>NZ_JAJTWT010000009.1 GCF_021353235.1 Pelomonas caseinilytica | reverse complement strand
TTTCGCGACGCTGTCAAGTACTTTTTGAAGCTTCTCTTCAGATCCGCTTCCAGCACCCGACGAGCCTCAAAGCCTCGCCAGCAGGCTTTGATCACCTGCCCTCCGCCTTTCACCCCATCGCGCTTTCCGTTTCCAGTCAGCGCTGCGTTGTGATCAGCGAAGCCCACGACTATAGCACAGGATTTTCGGGTCTGGCAAGGCAACGTCCGAAGATCTGCAGACGCCGGCAGCCGATTCAGTTGTGGTGCGGCGCAAGTCCGGCCGAGTCGCCACGCTTCAATGCACCGCCGGCCCCGTCCGGACCGCGGCCAACTCTTTGTCCGCAGTCCCACGGGGGTCGTCACTGGCCAGCACGCGCGGCAGGGCCGCCGCCAGCCGCTGGCTGTCGGCCCGGAGCACCCGCTGCTTGACCGCCGGGATCTGCGACGGGTGCATGGAAAAGCTGCGCAGGCCCATGGCGAGCAGCAGCTCGGTGAATTCCGGATCGCCCGCCATCTCTCCGCACACGCTGACACCCTTGCCGGCCGCCCGCGCCTGGGCAATGGCCTGACTGATGAGGTGCAGTACCGCTGGATGCCAAGGGTCGTAGAGATGAGCGACGGCTTCGTCGGCCCGGTCGATGGCCAGGGTGTACTGGATGAGGTCGTTGGTGCCGATGGACACGAAGTCCACATGGCGAAGCAGCAGCGGCAGCATGACGGCCGCCGCGGGAATCTCGATCATCACGCCCAGCTCGATGCGGGTGTAAGCGTGGCCAGCATCGGTGAGTTGCTGCTGCACCTTCTTGAGGGTCTCGAGGATCTGCCGCACTTCGCTCAAGTGGGCCACCATGGGGATCAGCAGCCGGACCTTGCCGTAGGCGCTGGCCCGGTAGATGGCGCGCAACTGCTGGCGGAACATGCTGGGTTCGGCCAGGCTCCACCGGATGGCGCGCAAGCCCATGGCCGGGTTGAGCACATGCTCGTGCCGCAGTTCGTTGACGGTCAGCCGGTCCAGCGGCTTGTCGGCGCCGACGTCGACGGTGCGTATGGTCACCGGCATGCCGCGCATGGCCTCCACCGCGGCCTTGTAGGCTGCGAACTGCTCTTCCTCGCTCGGCAGCTCACCGTCGCGGTTCATGAAGAGGAACTCGCTGCGGAAGAGGCCGACGCCTGTCGCCCCCGCCGCCACGGCCGCCTCGGCGTCGGCCGGCATTTCGATGTTGGCATGCAGTTCCACATGCTCGCCGTCGAGCGTCACGGCCGGCGTATGGCGCAACCGGGCCAGGCGGGCGCGTTCCAGCTCGCTTTGGCGCTGGCGGAAGCGGTACTCCTCCAGCACGATGGGCGACGGGTTGACGATGACGGTACCCGCATCGCCGTCGATGATGACCCAGTCGTCCTGCATGATGAGGCGCGAGGCTTCGCGCGTACCGACCACGGCGGGGATGTCCATGCTGCGCGCCACGATGGCGGTGTGCGAGGTCTTGCCGCCGATGTCGGTGATGAAGCCGCGGAAGACACTGCGCTTGAACTGGATCATGTCGGCCGGCGCGATGTCCGCCGCCACCAGCAGCAGCGGGTCCTCGCCGCCGAAGTCGCGCGGCGCGATCGGCGGGCCGCCCTTGCCCTGGGCCTGGGCGAGTGCTCCCAGGACGCGTTCGACGACCTGCTCCAGGTCAGCCTTGCGCTCACGGAGATAGTCGTCCTCCATCTCGTCGAACTGCCGGGCCAGCACCTCCAACTGGGCGGACAGCGCCCACTCCGCGTTGTAGTGGCGTTCGACGATCCACTGGCTCGCGCCACCGGTGAAGGCGTCGTCGTGCAGCAGCATCAGATGCACGTCGAGCAGGGCGGCCAGCTCGTGCGGCGCATCGCCGGGCAGCTCGTCCTTGAGCGTGGCCAGTTCCTGCACGACGGCGTCACGGGCGCTCAGCAGCCGGCCGATTTCCGCCTGGACCTGATCCGGCGCGACGAAGTAGTGGGCCACGTCGACCCGGCTGGAGGCGACCAGCACCGCCCGGCCGATGGCCACGCCTCGCGAGACCGCAATGCCGAACACCTGAAAGCTCATCAGCACCCTCCGCAATCCATGCGGCCAATGTAGCCGGTCGCGCCGCGGCCCGGCGTCATGGTTTTTTCATGGCGTCTTCACCGCTGCGTCAAACCGGCCGCCCAGCATGCCGGGCATGAACAGCCGTCAAGACATCGTCACGCATGCGCTGCCGCATGCCCCCCGAATCCCACGTACCGCCAGGCCGACAACCACCCTCACCGTGAGCTGGGCCGCGAGCGAGGCCGAAGTCCGCGAAGCCCAGGCGCTGCGCTACCAGGTCTTCGCCGTCGAGATGGGAGCCCGCCTGGCCACGCCGCCCGGCGCACCCGGCCTGGACGTCGACCTCTTCGACGCCTACTGTGAGCATCTGCTCGTGCGCGCCCGCCCCGGCGACGCCGACGAGGGCGAACCCGGCCCCGTCATCGGCACCTACCGCGTCCTGACGCCGGCCGCCGCGCGCCGGGCTGGCGGCCTGTACAGCGACACCGAGTTCGACCTCACCCGGCTGCGCGCCCTGCGCCCCCGCCTCGTCGAGATCGGCCGCTCCTGCGTCCATGCCGAGCACCGCAGCGGCGGCGCCATCATCGCCCTGTGGGGTGCGCTGGCCGAATTCATGGCCCGCAACGGGCTGGACACCGTCATCGGCTGCGCCAGCGTGAGCATGCGCGACGGAGGTCATTTCGCGGCCAGCCTGTGGCGCCAGATCGCCGCCCAGCACCTCGCCTCCATCGACTGCCAGGTGCGCCCGCGGCTGCCCCTGCCCGTCGAGCACCTGCGCCAGGACCTCGACGTCGAACCGCCCGCCCTGATCCGCGGCTACCTGCGTTGCGGCGCCCGCCTCATGGGCCAGCCGGCCTGGGACCCCGACTTCAACACCGCCGACCTGCCGCTGCTGCTGCGCACCGCCGACCTGCCGGCGCGCTTCCGGCGCATCACCGGCTGAGCCGCCGGTTCACTGGCCTTCGCCGAACTTGTCGTTGACGAGGGCGGTGATCGCCTCCTGGGCGGCCTGCTCGTCCTCGCCGTCGGTCTCCAGCTCGACGGTCGCCCCCAGGCCCGCAGCGAGCATCATGACGCCCATGATGCTCTTGGCGTTCACGCGCCGGCCGTTGCGGCTCATGTAGACCTCGCACTTGAAGCCGCCGGCCAGCTTGGTCAGCTTGGCGGAAGCGCGCGCGTGGAGACCCAGCTTGTTGCTGATCGTGAGGGTGGATTTGATCATTCGTCGGGAGGCAAGGGGGGCGTGGCGACGATGCCGCTGACCGCGCCCTGCATGGCGCGCCGCGCCAGCTCGGTCAAGGGCTTCTGGCCGGCGTAGCACAGCGTGCGCCACAACATGGGCACGCTAACGCCGCTGAGCACCTGCACCTGCTCGCCGGCCAGGCGCAGGGCGCCGTTGCTGGGCGTCGCGCCGAACACGTCGGTCAACACCAGCCAGTCGGTCGACCGGGTCGCGTCCATCAGCGCGCGGGCCGCCGCCTCGACGTCGTCGGCGCACATGCCGGGGTCGACGTCCAGGACGGTCAGCGTCGGCGCGCAGTCGGGAAACGTGTGCTCGGCCACCTGCCGCAGCGCGGAGGCCAGCGGCGCGTGGGCGATCACGAGCAGGTTGGGCATGGCGGCATGTTAGCGGGCCGACTCGGCGGCACCGCCCACACGCAGGCCGCCGACGAAGGCATCCCACGCGGCCGCGTCGTCCTGCGGTGCCGACATCAGCGCCTGGTAGACCCGCCCGCCGTGCGCGAAAACGGCCAGGCGCGTCACGCCGCTGCTGGCGGCGAGGCGGTGTTGCGCCGCCTCCGGCAAGGGCGTCATGCCCGGCACCTGCAGGGCCTGCGGGGGCGCGAGGGGCTGATTCAGCTTGGCCGCCAGCGCCTGGGCCATGGCCTTGAGCGCGGCGCCCGACTGGCTGGCATCCGGCGTGTCGGCCCAGGCCAGCGCAAAGCGCCGGCCCGCCGTCTCGCACTGCGCCAGGCCCATCGCGCCCTGGGCGGCGCGCGCGGGCCGCTGCTCCACCTCGGGCTTGCAAGGGAACAGCGCCAGCGCGCCCGAGCCTTCCGGCCGGGCCTCGCGCCAGTTCAGCGCCGGCTGGCAGGCAGCCAGCAGACTGAGCATTAGGGCAAATCCGGCGACGGGGCGGGTGGGCATGACCGGATTATCGGCAGCGGCCCGCCGACAATCCCGCGATGCAAGACAGCCCCTCCTCCCAAGCCCTGGCGGGCGTGCGCGTGCTGGACCTCTCGCGGGTGCTCGCCGGCCCGTGGTGCACCCAGACACTGGCCGACCTGGGCGCCGACGTCATCAAGATCGAACGTCCCGGCAGCGGCGACGACACCCGCGCCTGGGGCCCGCCCTATCTCAAGGACGCCGACGGCCGCGACACCACCGAGGCCGCCTATTTCCTCGGCGCCAACCGCAACAAGCGCTCCCTGGCCGTCGACCTCTCCAAGCCCGAAGGCCAGGCCATCGTGCGCCGGCTGGCCGGCCAGGTGGACGTGCTGGTGGAGAACTTCAAGGTCGGCGACCTGGCCCGCTACGGCCTGGACGCCCGGAGCCTGTTGGCCGAACACCCCGGCCTCGTCATCTGCTCCATCACCGGCTTCGGCCAGACCGGCCCCTGCGCCGAGCGGGCCGGCTACGACTACGCCGTGCAGGGCATGGGCGGCCTGATGAGCGTCACGGGCGAGCGCGACGACCTGCCCGGTGGCGGGCCGCAGAAGGTGGGCGTGGCCGTGGCCGACCTCTTCACCGGCATGTACGCCACCGTGGCCATCCTGGCGGCCCTGCGCCACCGCGACGCCACCGGCCAGGGCCAGGTCATCGACATGGCCCTGTTCGATACCCAGCTCGCCATGCTGGCCAACCTGGGCAGCAACTACCTGTGCAGCGGCAAGGCGCCGGGCCGCATGGGCAACGCCCACCAGAACATCGTGCCCTACCAGGTCTTCGAAGCCAGCGACGGCCACCTCATCCTCGCGGTCGGCAACGACCGCCAGTTCGCCAAATTCTGCGAGATCGCCGGCCGGCCCGACTGGGCCGTCGACCCGCGCTTCGCCACCAACGCCGAGCGCGTGCGCCACCGCAACGTGCTGGTGCCGCAGTTGGAGGCCGCCGTGCGGCAGCGCAGCCGCGCCGACTGGCTGGCCGCGCTCGAGGCGGCCAAGGTGCCCTGCGGCTCCATCAATTCCATCGCCGAAGCCCTGGCCGACCCGCAGGCCCAGGCGCGCGGCGCGGTGGTGGGCATGACCCATCCACTGACGCCCGGCCTGCGCCTCGTCGCCAGCCCGATGAAGCTGTCGGCCACGCCCGTCACCTACCGCCGCCCCCCACCCCTGCTCGGCCAGCACAGTGCCGAGTTGCTGCGCGAAGCCGGCTGTTCCGAGGAAGAAATCACGAATTGGCGCCGGGCCGGCGTGATCGCGTGAGGGTTGACCCACCCCTGAACCAAGGGTTTCCCCCTGGGTGGGGGATGGAGGGGGGACAGCGCGACCCGGAGCATGCGCCCACGCACCGCGCCGGGCCCATCTCCTAGAACCATCCGACGCGGGATCGCCTTCTGGTCCATGCCCACTCCGCCCTCTCCCGCGCCTGTCAATGCCGCGAACGACGTCAAGCCTGAACCGTCCCCGGTGCAGTGGGCCGAGATCGTCCAGCAGCTGGGTGCCGAGATCGCCGGGCCGCTGAGCGCCGCGCTGGAGCAGATCCAGAACCTCGCCACCACCGGACAGATCAGCCGCCGCGGCCTGCGGCTCTTGCGGCGCAGCGTGGACGACGCCCGCACCGCCGGCATGCTGGGCCAGCAGCTCGCCCGCCTGGCCTCGGGCCGGCTGCGCCTGAACCGCGAGCGCCAGCACCTCACGCAGATGCTGCGCAGCGTGCTGGCCCAGCGCAGCCGCGAGACCCAGGCCCGCGGCGTGCAGGTGCGCCAGTCGCTGCAGCCGGTCGAAATCTGGGCCGACGGCGCCCTGCTCTTCGCGCTGCTGAACGCCCTGATGGACTGGGCCCTGGCCAATACCCATTCCTCGGTCGACCTGCGCCTGGACCTGACGCCCTGGCCCGTCAAGGCGCGGCTGAGCTGCCGCTTCGCCCACCGCTCGCTGGAGCTGCTGGGAGACGGCGGCGAGCCTCCGGCCTCGTCCGTCGGTATCGACTCACTGGCCTGGCGGCTGCTCGAACAGACAGCGCTGACGCTGGGCGTGCTGCCCCTGCGCGAGCAGGAAGCCGGCATCACGCTGCTGACGTTGGAGTTCAACCAGCTGGCACCGGACGAGATGGCCCCGGCCGTGGACAGCACCCATGCCCGGCTGGAGGCGGAGGCCGAACGCATGGGCGGCAATTCCCGGCCGCTGGCCGGCTGCCAGCTCCTCATCCTCTCGGCCAACCGCGAATTGCGGTCCGAGGCCCAGGCCGCCGTGCGCCACATGGGCATGCTGGTGGACGTGGTGGGCAGCGTGGCCGAGGCCGAGCAGTTCTGCCGCGAGGGCCTGCCCCACGCGCTGCTCTTCGACGCCGCGCTGATGAACGAGGCCCTGCTGCAGCTCATCGCCGGCATCATGCGCGACGCGCCCGACTTCAGCTTCGTCGAGATGTTCGACGGCGAGCACCGCACCCAGCTGTCCACCGCCACCAGCGACGGCGTGGCGCGCATCTCCCGCCGCCACCTGCCCGACGCCCTGCCTTCGCTGCTGATGTTCGAGCTGACGCGAAGGTCTTGAGGGATTTCCTAGAATGGCGGTCATGCTGAACCGCCGCCTTGCCGCCACCGCCCTCGCCGCCCTGGGCCTCGCCGCCCTCGCCGGCTGCGCGCGCGAGCAGGCCCCCGCCGTCGACTACGTGCTGCTCGACGGCCAGAAGGCCAGCTCGCGGGACTGGAACGGCAAGGTGATGCTGGTCAACTTCTGGGCCACCAGCTGCGCGACCTGCGTCAAGGAGATGCCCCAGGTCGTCGCCACCTACGACAAGTTCAAGGGCCGCGGCTTCGACACGGTGGCCGTGGCCATGAGCTACGACCCACCCGCCTTCGTCGCCAAGTACGCCGAGACGCGCAAGCTGCCCTTCGCCGTGGCCATCGACAACACCGGCACCGTGGCCAACGCCTTCGGCCAGGTGCAGATGACGCCGACCACCTTCCTCATCAACAAGCGCGGCGAGATCGTCAAGCGCTTCGTCGGCGAGCCCGACTTCGCCGCCCTGCACGGCCTCATCGAGCAACTGCTGGCCGAGGCCTGAGGCCGCTCCCGGCATGCGCCTGCTGGTCGTCGAGGACGATGCCCTCATCGCCGCCGGCGTGCGAGACGCATTGCGCCAGGCCGACTACGAGGTCGACCTGCTGCACGAAGGGCGCCAGGTCGCCGACGTCGTGGCCGACGGCCTGCACGACCTGCTGCTGCTCGACCTCGGCCTGCCCGACACCGACGGCCTGGCCTTGGTGCGCCAGCTGCGCGAGGCCGGCGCCACGCTGCCCATCCTCATCCTCACCGCCCGCGACGGCCTGCAGGACCGCGTCGACGGGTTGCACGAGGGCGCCGACGACTACCTCACCAAGCCCTTCCAGCTGCCCGAGCTGCTGGCCCGCGTGCACGCCCTGCTGCGCCGCAGCCGCTCGGCCAGCACCTCACGCCTGAGCATCGGCCCGCTGCAGCTCAACCTCGCCACCCACGAGACCCTGCTGGACGGCCAGCCCCTGGCCCTCACCGGCCGTGAATGGCATCTGCTGCGCCTGCTGGCCCTGGAGGCGCCCAGGGTCGTGCCCAAGCGCAAGCTGGCCGACAGCCTGAGCCGGTGGGACAAGGAAGTGACGGACAACGCCGTCGAGATCTACATCTCGCGGCTGCGTGCCAAGCTCAGCACAGCCGCCCTGCAGCTGCGCACGGTGCGCGGCATCGGCTACCGGCTCGAGGTCTGATGCGCGCTGCCCCGACGCTGCGGCGCCGCCTGGCCCACCTGCTGGCCTGGCCCCTGCTCGCGGTGCTGGCGCTCGGCGCCGTCTACGACTACGTCCAGGCCCTGCGGCGGGCCCAGGACGACCAGGACCTCGCCCTCGCGCGCGTGGCCATCGCCCTGGCCTCGCGCCTGGACGTGGACGCCGACGACGGCCTGCAGGACGACTTCGGCCTGCACCTCAGCCGCACGGTGGCGGCCATGCAGCGGGCCGAGCCTCGGGACCGGCTGGCCTTCTTCGTGCGCCGGGCCGACGGCAGCGCGGTGGGCGGCGACGCCGGCCTGGCGAAATGGATCCAGGCCAGCCCGGCGGACAGGGCCGTCTTCGCCGACGCCTCGACCGGGGGCGAGGCCTGGCGGGTGGCCAGCTATGCGCACGAGTCGTCGCTGGGGCCGCTGCAAATCCTGGTGGCCGAGACCACCCATCGCCGCGAGCGCCTGGCGCGGCGGCTGATGCTCGACACCCTCGTTCCCAATGTGATGCTCGTCATGCTCGCCCTGGGCGGCGTGCTGGCCGGCGTGCGCGTGGCCATGCAGCCGCTGGAACGGGTGAGCCGGCGCATCGCTGCCCGCGACGCCGACGACCTCGGGCCCGTGCCGGTGGAAGGCCTGCCGGGCGAGCTGACCCCCTTCGCCGGCACCATCAACCAGTTGCTCGACCGTGTGCGCCAGTCAGCCGCCCACGAACAGGCCTTCCTGTCCAACGCCGCGCATCAACTGCGCACGCCGCTGGCGGGCATCCAGACCCAGCTGGAACTCGCCGAGGGCGAGGCGCCGCCCGCGCTGCGCGAGCGCCTGGGCGCGGTGCGGGCCGCCTTGCGGCGCCTGGCGCGCTCCACCCACCAGATGCTGGCGCTGGCGCGCTCGGGTCCGCAGGCCGTGCAGGCGGACGAACTGGAGCCCGTCGACCTCGCCAGCCTGCTCGAAGCCGCGGCCAACGACTGGCTGGACACCGCCCTCGCCGCCGGCGTCGAGCTGCAGTTCGACGCCCAGCCGGTGAAGGTGCGTGGCTCGCCCTGGCTGCTGCGCGAGGCGCTGGCCAACCTCGTCCACAACGCGCTGGACCATGCGCCGCGCGGCAGCACCGTGCTGCTGGGCTGCGGCCCGGCCGGCGAAGGCGCGCGGCTGACCGTGGAGGACCAGGGCCCCGGCATTCCCGCCGACGAGCGGGCGCGCGTGCTCGAGCGCTTCTACCAGCGGCCCGGGCGACAGGGCGGCAGCGGGCTGGGCCTGTCCATCGTCAACGAGGTGGCCCGGCGCCACGGCGCCGCGCTGAGCCTGGCCGACGGTGCCGACGGCCGAGGCTTGCGCGTGAGCCTGGACTTCCCGTCACGGGGCTGACGCCGCCGCATCGTCAGGCAATTGAAGGTCGGGGGTTTCTAGCCTGACGGGCATGTCATCGCCCACACGCCTGCGCCAGTCCGCCCACCCCGTCGCCATCCGCCTGCTGCACTGGAGTCTGGCGGCAGCCGTCCTCTTCGAATTCCTGCTGGCCCTGGCCCGCATGCAGGCCGAGTCCGGCAGCTGGCGCCAGCTGCTGATGAGCTGGCACCAGCCCCTGGGCCTGCTGATCGGCGCCGCCACCCTGCTGCGGCTCGGTGTGCGACTGCGTCTGCGCCTGGCCGCCTGGCAGGGGCCGCAATGGCTGGCCTGGGCGTCCTCGGCCCTGCACGGCCTGAGCTATCTGCTGCTGCTCGCCCTGCCCCTGGTGGGCCTGGCCCTGGCCAATGCCCGCGGCCATGCCGTCAACCTGCCACTGCTGGGCGCCCTGCCGCCGCTGCTTGAGCGCGACCTCGACCTCGCCGACAGCCTGGAGGACTGGCACGGCACGCTGGCCTGGACGCTGCTCGCCCTGATCGCGCTGCATGCCGCGGCCGCCGCCTGGCACCAATGGGTGCGGCGCGACGGCCTGCTGACCGCGATGGCGCTGCGCACCCCGAAATCATCCCCACTCTGAAAGGAAGTCCATGTCCCGACCGCGCCTGATCGGCCACACCGGCGCGCTGCTCGCCCTCGCGCTGTGCGCGCTGGCGCCGCGCCTCAGCCATGCCGTGCCCAGCTTCGCCCGCCAGACCGGGCAGGACTGCGCGGCGTGCCACGTCGGCGCCTACGGCCCGCAGCTCACGCCCTTCGGCATCAAGTTCAAGCTCGGCGGCTACACCGACGGCAACGGCAAGCGCAGCGTGCCGCTGTCCGGCATGGCCGTGGCCTCCTTCACCCGCACGGGCAAGGCCCAGGACGCGCCGCCCGCCGACGGCTACAAGACCAACAACAACACCGCGCTGGACGAGGCCTCGCTCTTCGTCGCCGGCAAGCTGGCCGACCAGCTCGGCGCCTTCGTGCAGGTGACCTACGACGGCATCGCCAAGAAGACCGCCATCGACCAGGCCGACCTGCGCTTCGCCCACGCGACGAGCTGGAACGGCAAGGACCTCGTCCTCGGCCTGTCGGTCAACAACAACCCCGGCGTGCAGGACCCCTTCAACAGCTCGCCCGTCTGGAGCTTCCCCTACGCGAGCTCCGCCCTGGGCTTCAGCGGCGCCGAGACCGGCACGCTGATCAACGGTGCGCTGGAGCAGCGGGTGGTCGGCGCCTCGGCCTACGCCTTCCTCGACAACCACTGGTATGCCGAGCTGGGCACCTACAAGGCCCTGTCGCCGCGCGGCCAGAGCCTGCTGGGCCTGGGCCGCGACGAAGACCCCGGCCGCATTCCCGGCGCGGCCTACTGGCGCTTCGCCTGGTTCAACGACCGCAAGCGCGACAACTGGTCCGTCGGCCTGTTCGGCCTGAACGCCGGCCTGCAGCCCGGCCGCAGCCCCGGCGCGCCGAGCAACCGCTACCAGGACGTGGGCATCGACGGCCAGTACCAGTTCCTCGGCACGCGCGACCACATCTTCACGCTGCAGGGCAGCTTTGTGCGCGAGCGCCAGCGCCGCTACGACCTGGTCTCGGCCGGCGAGGCCGACAACCTGACGGGCCATCTGCGCGAACTCAAGCTCAACGCCAGCTACCACTTCGCCCAGACCTGGGGGCTGACGCTGGGCCACTTCCGCACCACGGGCGACGCCGACGCGACGCTTTACGGCGGCATGGCCGGCAACAAGCCCGACACGCGCGGCCAGGTGCTGCAGCTCGACTGGACGCCCTGGGGCAAGGAGGACTCGTGGGCCGCGCCCTGGGCCAACCTGCGCCTCGGTGCCCAGTACACCTGGTACAGCCGCTACAACGGCGCGCGCAGCAACTACGACGGCGCCGGCCGCAACGCCTCGGACAACAACACCCTCTTCCTGTTCGCATGGACCTCGTTCTGACCTCCACCCGGGCCCTGCTCGCCGCCGTCCTCGCCGGGCTGGGCGGCGGCGCGATGGCCGCCGGCAACCCGGCCACCGGCCGCGACGTGTTCGCCGAGCACTGCGCCGAATGCCACAGCGCCAAGGACGGCAAGCACAAGAAGGGGCCCAGCCTCTTCGCGACGCTCGGCCGGCCGGCCGCCAGCGTGCCCGCCTTCGCCAACTACTCGGCCGCGCTCAAGGCCAGCGGCAAGACCTGGACGCCCGAGGCCCTCGATGCCTACATCGCCAACCCCAAGGCCGCCGTGCCCGGCGGGACGATGAAGTACGACGGCCTGGCCGACGCCCAGGCCCGGGCTGACCTGATCGCGTACCTGGCAACGCTCAAGTAGGCGGCGAAGCGGCGCTCGCCACGTGAAGTCACGGTTATGGCCGGCCCACAAGCTCTCATGAGCGCGGGGCCGGCGGCCGGGCCACACTGGCGCGATGCACAAGACCCTCGCCGCCCTCGCCCTGGCGCTGCTGCTGGCCGGCTGCGCCCTCCCACCCAAGGCCCCCGAGCCGCCGGCGGTGCAGCGGGAGAACGCCCACCGCGTCGGCCTCGGCGACGCCCAGCTCACCGAGCTGTTGAACAAGCCCCTGTACCGCATGCAGCCCGGCGAGATCGGCGCCTTCCTCGCCTGGCAGCAGCTCGACCAGCCCGACCTGCGCCGGCGCGTCGCCGCCCTGGCGCGCAAGAACATCGGCCAGCCCTACGAGCTCTTCCTGCTCGGCGAGTTTCCCTACGAGACCTACGACGCCCAGCCGCTGTTCGACCTGACCAAGAGCGACTGCGTCGTCTTCGTCGAGCACACCTACGCGATGGCGCTGAGCGCCTCGTGGGAGGAGTTCTTCTGGATGCTGCAGCGCATCCGCTACCGCGACGGCGTCATCGGCGTGGCCACGCGCAACCACTACACCGAGGCGGACTGGAACCTGGCCAACCGCTGGCTGGTCACGGACGTCACCACCACGCTGGGCGCGCCCACGCAGGCCTACCGCCAGCACATCGACCGCCGGGCCTTCCTGCGCAAGCAGTTCAAGATCGAACGGGACATCCCCGTGCAGGACTTCGACGACGCCTACATCGCCAAGCAGGACGTGGCCGCCATCGAGGCCCGGCTGCAGGACGGCGACTTCGTCAACATCGTCTCGACCCGCGGCGGCGAGTTCTGGGCCTCGCACGTCGGGCTCATCGTGACCGGTGCCGACGGCTCGCGGCACCTGCTGCACTCGGCCGAGCCCCAGGTGCGGGAAGAGACCCTGCAGGGCTTCATCGCCCGCATGGCCGAGCGCGACGCCCGCCAGGCGGGCCAGAACAAGCCGCAGCTCGCGGGCTTCAAGTTCCTGCGCCTGAACGACGCGCCCGAGCCGCCGCCGATGGCGCCGCAGCCCCGGCCGGCGCGACCCGCTGCCCTGGCAGGTTAGGCGCCGGCGTTCAGGGCCGCGTGGGCCTGCTGGTCCGCGTGGTAGCTGGAACGCACCATGGCGCCCACCGCGGCGTGGGTGAAGCCGAGTTCGTAGGCTTCCTTCTCGAACTGCTTGAAGGCGTCCGGCGTGACATAGCGGCGCACCGGCAGGTGGTGGCCCGAGGGCGCCAGGTACTGGCCGATGGTGATCATGTCGATGTTGTGCGCGCGCATGTCGCGCATGACCTGGCGGATCTCGTCGTCGGTCTCGCCCAGGCCCACCATGATGCCGCTCTTGGTCGGCACGCCCGGCACTTCCTCCTTGAAGCGCTTGAGCAGGTTCAGGCTGAACTCGTAGTCCGACCCCGGGCGGGCCTCCTTGTACAGGCGCGGCGCGGTTTCGAGGTTGTGGTTCATCACGTCGGGCGGGGCGGCCTTGAGGATGTTCAGCGCCCGGTCGGCACGGCCACGGAAGTCGGGCACCAGCACCTCGATGCGCGTCGACGGGCTGAGTTCACGGACCTTGGTGATGCACTCGGCGAAGTGGCCGGCGCCGCCGTCCTTGAGGTCGTCGCGGTCGACGCTGGTGATGACCACGTACTTGAGCTTGAGGGCGGCGATGGTGCGCGCCAGGTTCTCGGGCTCGCTCGCGTCCAGCGGGTCGGGCCGGCCATGGCCCACGTCGCAGAAGGGGCAGCGGCGCGTGCACTTGTCGCCCATGATCATGAAGGTGGCGGTGCCGTGGCCGAAGCACTCGCCGATGTTGGGGCAGCTCGCCTCCTCGCAGACGGTGTGCAGCTTGTGTTCGCGCAGGATCTGCTTGATCTCGTAGAAGCGGGTCGTCGGCGAGCCCGCCTTGACGCGGATCCAGTCGGGCTTCTTGAGCACCTCGGCCGGCACGATCTTGATCGGGATGCGGGAGGTCTTGGCCTCGGCCTTCTGCTTGATCGACGGGTCGTAGGTCGTGTCGGACATGGTCAGGTGCTCAACTGGGCCGAGAGCCGCTCGGCGAGCCGGGAGGCCGCGGTCGGCCAGTCGGTGAAAACCCCGATTTTATCGAGGGACGTGGTGGCCAGCCCCTGATACCCACAGGGATTGATGCGCAGGAAGGGCTCCAGGTCCATGGCGACGTTCAGCGCGAGGCCGTGGTAGGTGCAATGGCGGCTGACCTTGATGCCCAGCGCGGCGATCTTGGCCAGCCCCTTGAACGGGTCGTTCGGGTCGGCCGGGCCTGCCAGGGCCGCATGACCGCCCGGGTCGGCCGGGCGCACATAGATGCCGGGCGCGCCGGCCACGCGCAGCCCGGTGACGCCATAGCTGTCGAGCGTCTGGATCAGCGCCGTCTCCAGGCGGAAGACGTATTCCTTGACGAAGATGCCCAGGCGGCGCAGGTCGACCAGCGGATAGGCCGTCACCTGGCCGGGGCCGTGGTAGGTGACCTGGCCGCCGCGCTCGGTCGGCACGACGGGAATGTCGCCGGGCAGCAGCAGGTGCTCGGGCCTGCCGGCGATGCCCTGGGTGAAGGTGGGCGGGTGCTCGCACAGCCAGAGTTCGTCCGGCGTGTCTGCCGTGCGGGCCGCGGTGAAGGCGCGCATGGCCTCCAGCGTGGGCAGGTATTCCACCCGCCCGAGAGTCTTGACGATCATGCACGGCATCATAGGCAGGCCCCGTAAGGCCTCGCCGCCCCAAGCCGACTCGAACCCATGAAGACACTCCTGACCGCTGCCCTGCTCCTCGCCGCCGCGGCGGCGCATGCCACGCCGCTGGCCGACGCCCTCGCCGCCTACGACGACGGCGACCTCAAGGCCGCGGCCCGTGGGTTCGCCGAATCGGCTCGACGCGGCGAGCCCCTCGGGCAGTTCAACCTGGCCATGATGAACCTGCGCCGCGAGCTGCCGGGCGCGAGCGACGCACGCGCCTGGCAGTGGCTGCAGCGGGCGGCGGCGCAGCAGTCGGCCATTGCCGAGAACGCCCTCGGGGAAATGATCGAGCAGGGCCGCCACGGCCGGCCCGACCCCAAGGCGGCCTGCGGCTGGTTCGAGCGCGCCGCCGGGCACGGCCACCCCGACGGCGCCCTGGCCGTCGCGACCTGCTACTACCTCGGCCGCGGCCGCCCGCAGGACATGGCCCAGGCCCACCGCTGGTATCTGGAGGCGGCCAAGGCGGGCGACGTCGGCGCGCAATACCTCGTCGCCTCGATGTTCGAGACGGGGCTGGGTGTGGAAGCCGACGCCCGGCTGGCGCGTTACTGGTACGACGCGGCGGCCCGCAACGGCGACGACGCGGCCAAGACCAAGCTCAAGGCCATGCAGGACGCCGAGGCGTCGAGCTGATCAGAAGACGACCTTGACCATCGGGTGGGTCGTCAGCGTGCGGTAGAGCTCGTCGAGCTGCTCGCGGCTGGTGGCCGTGATGGTGATGGTCAGGCCCAGGTAGTTGCCGCCCTTGCTCGGCCGATGCTCGATGGTGCCGGGGTCGAAGCCCGGGTCGAACTGCAGGGCCACGGCCGTGATGGCCTCGACGAAGCCCTCGACGTGCGCGCCCATGACCTTGATCGGGAACTGCGAGGGGTATTCGATCAGGGACTGTTCGGGCGGGATGTCGGGCGGCAGGTTCATGGTGGCGGTCTCGGTCACTTGATCCAGAGCCGGATCGAGTCCCAGGCGCGGCCGAACACCCCGGAGACGGGGACGGCTTCCTGGACGATCAGCGGCACTTCGGCGACGGGCGAGCCGCTCGTCGTCGTCACCCTCAAGGTGCCGACGCGCTGGCCTTTATTCAAGGGGGCCACCAGCGGATCGATGCGTTCGACCTGGGTCTGCAGCTTGCTCGCGTCGCCGTGGGGCACGGCCACGTAGATGGCGTCGGCGGCACCGAGCCTGGCCTCCTGGACCTCGCCCTTCCAGACCGGCACGGTGGCGATGGCCTTGCCGGCATCGAAGATCTTGACGGCGTCGAAGGCGGTGTAGCCCCAGTTCAGCAGCTTCTGGCTCTCGCTGGCCCGGGCTTCCTTGGTCGCCGTGCCGAAGACGACCGACAGCAGGCGGCGCTTGCCATTGGGGAAGTCGCGGTTCGCGCTGGCGACGAGGCAGTAGCCGGCGGCGTCGGTGTAGCCGGTCTTCATGCCGTCCACGGTGGGGTCGCGGCGCAGCAGCAGGTTGCGGTTGTCCTGGCGGATCTTGTTGAAGGTGTAGTCGCGCTGGGCGTAGTAGCCGTAGTACTCGGGGAAGTCCGAAATGATGTGGGCGGCCGTGATGGCGATGTCGCGGGCGCTGCTCTTGTGGCCGGGCTCGGTCATGCCGGTCACGTTCTTGAACTCGGTGTTCTTCAGCCCCCAGGCCTGGGCCTGGCGGTTCATCAGCTGCACGAAGTTCTCGACGGTGCCGGCCACGCCCTCGGCCAGAGCCACGGCGGCGTCGTTGCCGCTCTGGATGATGAGGCCGCGCAGCAGCTCGTCGACCTTGGGCGTCATCGTCGTGTCGAGGAACATCAGCGAGGGGTCGCGCTTGCGCTCGTCCCAGGCGCGCTTGGACACGGGCAGGGTCTGCTCCAGCGTCAGTTTCTTGTCGCGCAGGGCGCCGAAGACGATGTAGGCCGTCATCAGCTTGGTGAGGGAGGCCGGGTCCTGCGGCACGTCGGCCTCGCGCTCGGCCAGGGTCTTGTGCGAGGTGAGGTCGACCAGCACGTAGTTGCGGGCGGCGATCTCGGGAGGTTGCGGGGCCTGGGCCTGGGCGGTCACCGCCAGTGCGGCGAGGAAGGAGGCAAGCAGTCGTTTCATCGGATCAACTCGGGCCGCACAGCTCAGAGCTTCGCGGGATCGAAGGCGCGCACCACGAGGGACTTGAGCAGCGGCAACTGCCCGTGGAAGAAATGGCCCACGCCGGGCACGACCGTGACGGGCAGGTTCTGCGGCCGGGCCCAGTCCAGCACCGAGGCCAGCGGTACGACGTCGTCGACTTCGCCGTGGATCACCACGGTGTCGGCTGGCACGGGAGCGGTGTCGAAGCGGCTGGTGGCCGGCCCGACGAGGACGAGGCGACGCGCCGGCTCAGCCAGGCGCTGGGCGGCGCGGGAGGCGACGTAGCCGCCGAAGGAAAAACCGGCCAGGACAACGGGCTCACCGGGCGCGCGCACGGCCTCCAGGACGGCGACGGCATCGTCGATCTCGCCGCGGCCTTCGTCCCAGGTGCCCATCGACTTGCCGATGCCACGGAAGTTGAAGCGCACGGCGCGCCAGCCGAGCTGGATGAAGGCACGCGCCAGGGTCTGCACGACCTTGTTGTCCATCGTCCCGCCCTGCGTGGGATTGGGATGACAGATCAGCGCGGTGCCGGCGGGCGCCGTGCCGGCGGGCGGCAAGTCGACGGCCACCTCGATCTGGCCGGCCGGGCCGGCGACGAGGCGTTTCTCGGTCTGCGCGTTCATCGGCCGATGGCGTCCGGCAGCACCAGGCGCTCGACGACCTCGCCGTCACGCAGGTGGCGCTCGACGATCTCGTCGAGGTCGGCCTGGTCCACCCATGAATACCAGACGGCCTCGGGGTAGACGACGGCCACCGGGCCGCCGGCACAGCGGTCCAGGCAGCCGGCCTTGTTGACCCGCACGCCGCCCTTGCCGGCCAGGCCGAGCTGCTTGACGCGGGCCTTGCAGTGGTCGAAGGCAGATTGGGCGTCGTGGTCGCCGCAACTGGCCTCGCCATTGGTGCGTTGGTTGAGGCAGAAAAAGACGTGGCGCTGGTAGTAGCTCATCGCCGCGGATTCTCTCACTGTGACTTTTGCACGAGGCGTGCCGCAAGCCAGACGAGTGCAACGAAAGGCCACGTCCAGGCCAGCCAGCGGGTCAGCCCGTAGAGGTTGACGAAACGGCCGTGCTCCCAGGCCTGCATGTTGAGCGCCAGGTAGGGGTCGCTGGGCGCGATGCTGATGAGGCCGACGAGGGCGCACAGCACGAACAGGCCCAGGGCCGCCGCCACGCGCGAGGGCAGCACGCAGGCCAGCAGCGACAGCACCACGCCCAGGCCGACGCCGGGCCGCGTGGCCTCGCTGAGCCAGGCCCAGGCATGGTCCGGCCCGAAGGCCATGGCCGTGGACGTGGCCGTGCCCAGCAGGCCGAGCAGCACGGCGCCGCCGGCCAGCGCCAGGCGCCGCAAGCCCGGCCGCGCGACCGTGATCATCAGCAGCACCGGCGCGAGCAGCCCCAGGCCGATGGCCAGGGCCTCCAGGCCCGGCGGCAGCTCGTGCTCCACCGTCACGGCGTCGCCCCAGTCCAGGGCCCAGGGCGTGCCGGCGAGGGCGTCCATCAGCGTCTCGCGCCACCAGGGCAGCCATTGCCCCAGGCCGAAGGGTAGCGGCGTGGGATAGAGCAGGGCCAGGGGCCACAGGGCGAGCAGGGCCAGGGCGGGCGCGCTGCTGGCGCCGAACCAGTGGTCGCGCACGTCCTCCCAGCGTTCCAGGCCGCCGAGGGCGCTGAGCATCAAGCCCAGCACTGCACCGAGGGTGCTGCCGGCCGAGTTCAGTGCCCAATCGGACAGAGACGGCACGCGGCCCGGCAGGAAGAACTGCAGCGTCTCCATCAGCAGCGACAGCAGCGGCCCGGGCAGCAGCCCCAGCAGCAGACCGCCGCGCAGGCCCCAGCCCGACCGCATGGCCGCCGCGAAGCCGAGCAGGCCCAGCGGGATGTAGCCGAGCAGGTTGGCTTCCACGTCGAAGGCGTAGAAGCGCCCCGGCCAATGCAGGCTGAACAGCCACGGCACGCCCATGCCGGGCGGCCAGCGCCAGGGCCAGAAGGGATAGAGGCTGGCATAGATCACCAGCCCCGCGTGGGCCAGCAGCAGCCAGGTGGCGGAGCTTTGCCGACGGCGCATCGGGCGGCCCTCAGAAGGGCTTGACGGTCACCAGCACGACGATGGCGGTGAACAGCAGCACCGAGGTCTCGTTGTAGACGCGGAACCAGCGGTGGCTGCGCCGGTTGGAGAGCTGCTCGAAGTCGCGCAGCAGGCGGCGGTTCACGTGGTGGTAGCCGACGACGCCGACCACCAGCAGCAACTTGGCATGCAGCCAGTAGCTGCCGGAAAAACGCGTCGCGCCGAAGCCCAGCCAGACCCACAGCCCGAGCACCAGGGCCACGCCCATGAGTACGCTCGAGAAGCGGTGCAGCTTGTGCGCCATCAGCAGCAGCCGCTCGCGCTCGGCGTGGCTGTCGGCCGGCACCATGGCCAGGTTGACGAAGATCCGCGGCAGGTAAAACAGACCCGCGAACCAGGCCGCGACGAAGACGATGTGGAAGGCTTTGACCCAGAGCATGGAGGCATTATGGGCAGGGCCATTTGCAGCAAGCCTTCTACGGGGTCACACAGACCGGCGTCAAGACCGGGCGCGAAGCGGCCGGTCTTGGAAATGGGCAGAAGCCGCGCCGGCAGGTGCGCTGCGCGGCTGCGCAGGCCAGGGCGCGAAGCGGCGTGGCGCTTCGGCACAGATCAAAAAAAAGCCCCGGTCAAGACCGGGGCTGAGAAAGCCTTATCGCTGTCATCACGCTAAGGCTCCTGCTCAGGGAGGAAAAGCAGGGAATGACGACCTTGCGGCTATCATTCGCGGACCAGTTTAGCGCGCTTGAGCGGTGTCGTCACGAATAAATGACGACCGGATGTGTCAACCATCACGCGCCGGGCCGCAGCCCCCCTCATCCGCCCCGTCCGCCCGAGGATTCCACGTGCCCCGCTCCCTGCTTTCCGCCCCCGCCTTCCCCATGGCTCGCCCGCGCCGCCTGCGTCGCGACGCCTTCACCCGCGCCCTGGTGCGCGAGCATTCGCTGCTGCCCAGCGACCTCATCCTGCCGGTCTTCATCCACGAGGGTGAGAACCGCGTGGAGGCGGTCGCCTCCATGCCCGGCGTGTCGCGCCTGAGCCTGGACCACCTGCTGCGCACGGCCGAGCAATGCGTGGAACTGGGCGTGCCCGTCCTCGCCCTCTTCCCCGTCATCGATGCGGCGCTGAAGACGCCCGACGGCGCCGAGGCGCTGAACCCCGATGGCCTGGTGCCGCGCGCGGTGCAAGCGCTCAAGCAGCATTTCCCGCAGCTCGGCGTGCTGACCGACGTGGCGCTGGACCCCTTCACCAGCCACGGCCAGGACGGCGTCATCGACGAGACCGGCTACATCCTGAACGACCCGACGGTGGAGATCCTCGCCAAGCAGGCCCTGGTGCAGGCCGAGGCCGGCGTGGACATCGTCGCGCCGAGCGACATGATGGACGGCCGCATCGGCGCCATCCGCGAGGTGCTGGAGGCCCAGGGCCACATCCACACGCGCATCATGGCCTACAGCGCCAAGTACGCGAGCAGCTTCTACGGCCCCTTCCGCGACGCCGTCGGCTCGGCCGCCAACCTCGGCAAGGCCGACAAGAAGACCTACCAGATGGACCCCGGCAACAGCGACGAGGCCCTACGTGAGGTGGCCCTGGACCTGGCCGAAGGCGCCGACATGGTCATGGTCAAGCCCGGCCTGCCTTACCTCGACATCGTGCGGCGCGTGAAGGACGAGTTCCGCGTGCCGACCTTCGCCTACCAGGTCAGTGGCGAGTACGCCATGGTCAAGGCCGCCGCAGCCAATGGCTGGCTGGATCACGACGCCGTGATGATGGAGTCGCTGCTGGCCTTCAAGCGTGCCGGCGCCGACGGCGTGCTGACCTATTTCGCGCTCGACGCCGCGCGCCTGCTGCGGCAGCGCTGAAGCATGCGCGTCTTCCACATCGAGCCCGACAGCTTCCGCGAGCTCGAGGCCCTGCCCGAGACGCTGCCGGAGCGGGGCTTCCTGTGGCTGGGCTACGGCCGGCGGGTGTTCGAGGTGGGCGAGCCCGTGCTGCAGCAGGCGCTGTCCCGCTGGGGCTGCGGCAACATCGTGGACCTGCACGTCTCGGACCTGATCAACAACCAGCTGCCCTCCCACTTCGACTACACCTCCTGGTACGACATGCTGGTGTTCCGCCGGCTGGCCGCCGCACCGGGCAGCCAGGACCTGTTCGTCGACGACGAGCACGGCACGCTGGCGTCAGCCCAACGCGCGCTGCGGGCCATCGACACCAGTCCCGTGGGCTTCGCGGTGTTCGACCGGGTACTGGTGACGGTGCATCCGACCGACTGCCAGGTTCGGGAGTTCTTCGCCCACAAGCTCGACCGCCTGACCGAAGGCCGCGAGAAGCGCGACCCGCGCGGCGGCGCGCGCCTGCCGGCCAGCCCGGCCGACCTGATGCTGCGCATGGTCAACCACATGGTCGACAGCTATCTCGAACTGCGCCGCCTATTGACCCGCCAACTCGCCACCCTGCAGCGCGTGCTGCTCGACCAGAGCAGCGAATTCAACGACTGGCCCCTGCTGCTGGAAAGCCGCGACGCCCTGCACCGGCTGGAGGACACCTGCGAAGACCAGCGCAGCGCCATCCAGGAATGGATCGACGCGCTGGACGAATGGCCGGCCGACGGCGACCCTCATGTCACCCGCGAACGCGAGCTGCTGCGGGTGCGCTCGCGCGACGTGCTGGAGCACGTCGAACGCGTGCTCACCCACGTGCGCCGGCTCGAGTCCTCCGCCGAATCGGCCGTGCAGATGCACTTCAGCGCCCTGGGCCACCGCACCAACAGCATCATGCGCACGCTGACCGTGCTGACGGCCATCTTCCTGCCGCTGAACCTCATCACCGGCATCTTCGGCATGAACTTCGAGTGGATGCCTCTCATCCACAACGCCGGCGGCTTCTGGGACGCGGCCACGCTGATGGTGGTCGTCGCCATCGGCCTGTGGCTGTTCTTCCGCCGCAAGCGCTATCTGACGAGCCGTTAGCGGCGCCGGTACGGGTCGGCGAATCCGAGGCCGCCGAGGATCTCGGTCTCGCGGGCCTCCATGGCCTCGGCCTCGTCGTCGGCCTCGTGGTCATAACCCTGGGCATGCAGGGTGCCGTGCACCAGCATGTGGGCGTAGTGGTCGAGCAGCGGGATGCCCATCTCGGCGGCTTCGCGCTCCACCACCTCCGCGCAGATGACGAGGTCGGCACCGACGACGGGCTCGTGGGCGTAGTCGAAGGTCAGTACGTTGGTGGCGTAGTCCTTGCCGCGGTAGTCGCGGTTCAGGGCACGGCCCTCCTCGGCGTCGACGATGCGCACGGCGATCTCGCCGGGCAACTCCAGCGCCGCACGGATGTAGCGCTGCACCTTGTGCCGGGGCAGCAGGGCGCGGTGGCGGGGGGCGGCGAACTGCAGCGACAGGCTCAGTGCAGGCTTCGTGCTCACGCTTCGCGCCCTTCCCGCTTGGCCCGAGCCTCGTAGGCCTCGACGATGCGCGCCACCAGCGGATGCCGCACGACGTCGGCGCTCGTGAAACGCGTCATGGCGATGCCCTTGACCTTGGCCAGCACGTGCTCGGCGTCGATGAGGCCCGACTGCACGCCGCGCGGCAGGTCGATCTGGCTGGTGTCGCCGGTGACGACGCAGCGGCTGCCGAAGCCGATGCGGGTGAGGAACATCTTCATCTGCTCGGGCGTCGTGTTCTGCGCCTCGTCCAGGATGACGAAGGCGTGGTTCAAGGTGCGGCCGCGCATGAAGGCCAGCGGGGCGACCTCGAGCTGGCCCTTCTCGAAGGCCTTGGTGACGCGGTCGAAGCCGAGCAGGTCGTAGAGGGCGTCGTACAGCGGGCGCAGGTAGGGGTCGACCTTCTGCGTCAGGTCGCCGGGCAGGAAGCCCAGGCGCTCGCCAGCCTCGACGGCCGGGCGCGTGAGGATGATGCGCTGCACGGTGGAGCGCTCCAGCGCGTCCACCGCGCAGGCCACGGCCAGGAAGGTCTTGCCGGTGCCGGCGGGGCCGAGGCCGAAGGTGATGTCGTGCGAGAGGATCTGCTGCAGGTATTGATGCTGGCGCGGCGTCCGGGCTGACAGGTCGGCCCGGCGGGTGCGCAGCACGAGGGGCCCGTCCTCGCCCGGCGTGGGCGCCGGCCTGTCGGCGGGCGCCTTGGCCTCGACCAGGGCCAGTTGCAGGGTCTCGGCCGACAGCGGACGCCTGGCGCGCTCGTAGAGGCTCTCGAGCAGGCCCTGGGTCCTTTCGGCGGCCTTCTTGGGACCGTCGATGCGGAAGTCGGCATCCCGGCGAGTGATCTTGACGCCCAGGGCGGCCTCGATGTCGCGCAGATGGACGTCCAGGCTTCCGCACAGCCGGGCCAGGCGGGTGTTGTCGGCAGGTTCGAGGGTGAAGCGCAGGATCACGATGGGCGCCGTTCGAGGAAGGGGGCACGAATTGTCGCCTCTGGTGCATTCCCCGGCCTGTGCCATGCCGGCCCTCCCCCACAATGCCGGCCCATGAATTTCCTAACTGCGCCGGAAGCCGCCACGGCCCGGCGTCTGCTCGCCCGCCTGCCCCTCGCCGCCGCAATGATCTGGCCGGCAGCCGCCCACGCCCAGAGCCAGGCCAGCCTCTACTGGGCCGCCACGCTCAATGGCTGGGTCGCCGCCATGCTGGCGCTGATGGCCACGGTCGTCGGCCTGGTGTCCAGCCTGCACCACCGCGAGCGCGCCGCCAACTTCCTCGTGGGCATGATGCTGAGCTGGGTGGTCCTGCGCGCCACGACGGCGCCGGGCGCCGCGGGGCTGAGGCCGCTGCTCATGACGCTGCTGGTGTTGTGCGGCGTGCAATACCTGCTGCGGCAGATGAACTGGAAGCGCGGCTGGATCGACCATGCCTTGCTGATCCAGTGCCTGATCGTGCCTGCCAGCCTGCTGCTGACCGGCGGGCAGGTCGGCGTGCTGGGCACGGTCTGGCACGCGGTGCTGAGCCTCGAACTGGTGGCAGCCATGGGCTGGGCCCTGTGGCTGCGCCGGCTGCGCCTGCTCGCCACGCCCGACGAAGTCCAGGCGCGCGAGTTCCACCTGATGGCCGTGCTGCTGCTGCCCACGATGTTCGCCCTGGTGGCCGAGATGGTGCTGGCCGGCGTCAGCGAGTCGCTGTGGTGGGCGGCCTCGCCCTGGCTGCTGCTGATGCTGCCGACGCTGATGCTGGCCCTGGGGCTGCAGGTGGTGAACAGCGTCGCCCACGCGCGCCTGGAGGCCGAGAAGCGCGCCGCCGCCATCGAGCAGCGCATGGCCGAGCGCATCGCCGAGGTCGAGCGCAGCCACAGCCAGCTGGCCGAGCAGAAGCTCGAACAGGTCACCGAACGGGAGCGCAAGCGCATCGCCGCCGACCTGCACGACGACCTGGGGGCCAAGCTGCTGACCATCGTCCACACCAGCGAGTCCGACCGCATCTCGACGCTGGCGCGCGAGGCGCTGGAGGAGATGCGCCTGTCGGTGCGCGGCCTGACGGGCAAGCCCGTGCATCTCATCGACGCGCTGGGCGACTGGCGGGCGGAGGTCGTCTCACGCCTGGGACAGGCCAACATCCTGGCCGAATGGAAGTCGCCGGCCGAAGATGTCGTGCACACCCTGCCCGCGCGCGCTTACGTCCAGACCACGCGCATCCTGCGCGAGTCGGTGTCCAACATCATCAAGCACAGCGGCGCGACGCACGCCACCATCTCCAGCGCCGTGCAGGATGGTGATTTCATCCTGACCATCCAGGACAACGGACAGGGCATCCCGACCGAACTCGACGGCCGGTTGGACAGAGGCCACGGCATGGCGAGCATGAAATCACGCGCCAAGCAAATGCATGGCCAGTGCCTGGTTGAATCCGGGCCCGGCTGGGGTACTGTCATCCGTCTGACGATTCCCCTGTAGATTTCGAGGCTCCCCATGAACCACATCCTGCTGCTGGAAGACATCCCGGAGATCCGCGCCTGGCTCAAGGCCCTGGTCAAGCAGGTATTCGCCAACGCCCAGATCACCGAGTGCTCGCGCGTCCAGGACGCCCTCGCCCTCGTCAACGGCCAGCGCTTCACGCTGGCCCTGCTGGACCTGGGGCTGCCGGACGGCTCGGGGGTCGAGGTCATCGCGGCACTGCGCGAGAAGCAGCCCGAGGTGCAGTCGGTCATCGTCACCATCCACGATGACGACGAGCACCTCTTCCCCGCCCTGCAGGCCGGCGCCTTCGGCTATCTGCTCAAGGAGCAGTCGCGCGAGCTGCTGGTCGAGCAACTGCAGCGCATGAGCCAGGGCGAGCCGCCGCTGTCGCCGTCCATCGCCCGCAAGGTCATCGCCTACTTCGCCGCGCACGCCAAGCCAAGTTCGCAGGCCCTCCTGCACGAGGTGTCGCTGACCGACCGCGAGACCGAAGTGCTGCTGCGCGTGGCCAAGGGCTTCACGCTGCCCGAGATCGGCGTGCAGCTCGGCCTGTCCCGCCACACCATCGCCGACTACGTGAAGCAGATCTACCGCAAGCTCAACGTGAGTTCGCGCGCCGAGGCGGCCCTGGAAGCCCAGCGCCTCGGGTTGTTCGGCAGGAACTGACCGCCCACCGGCCCGGATAATGGGCCGATGATTGGAAGACTGACAGGCGTCATCGCCGAGAAGACCCCGCCCCAGGTGGTGATCGACGTGGCCGGAGTCGGCTACGAGGTCGACGTGCCGATGAGCACGTTCTTCAACCTCGGCGCGCTCGGGGAGCGTGCCGTGCTGCTGACCCACCTCGTCGTGCGCGAGGATGCCCACCAGCTCTTCGGCTTCCTCACCCATGAGGAACGCGCCACCTTCCGCCAGCTCATCAAGATCAGCGGCATCGGGCCCAAGATGGCCTTGGGGCTGCTGTCGGGCCTGTCCGTGGCCGAGCTGGCCCAGGCCGTGTCCCGGCAGGAGGCGGGCCGGCTGACCAAGGTGCCGGGCATCGGCAAGAAGACGGCCGAGCGGCTGTTGCTGGAACTCAAGGGCAAGCTCGGGCCCGACCTGGCCCTGCCGGCCACGGTGGCCAGCGACGCCCAGGCCGACATCCTGCAGGCGCTGGTGGCCCTCGGCTACAGCGAGAAGGACGCCGCCGCGGCCCTCAAGGCGCTGCCGCCCGACGTGGGCGTCAGCGAGGGCATCAAGCTGGCGCTGAAGAAGCTGTCGTGAGGAGTCGGCCATGAGCATCCAGACCGACGACTTCGCCCCTGCTCCGCGCCTCGTCAACGCGGCGCCCGAGTCCAGCCGCGAGGAGGCGCTGGAACGCGCGCTGAGGCCCAAGCTGCTGGACGACTACGTCGGCCAGGCCAAGGCCCGCGAACAGCTGGAGATCTTCATCGGCGCGGCCCGCAAGCGCCGCGAGGCCCTGGACCACGTCCTGCTCTTCGGCCCGCCGGGCCTGGGCAAGACGACGCTGTCCCACATCATCGCGGCCGAACTCGGCGTCAACCTGCGCCAGACCTCCGGCCCGGTGCTGGAGAAGCCCAAGGACCTCGCTGCCATCCTCACCAACCTCGAGAAGAACGACGTCCTCTTCATCGACGAGATCCACCGCCTCAGCCCCGTCGTCGAGGAAATCCTCTACCCGGCCCTGGAGGACTACCAGATCGACATCATGATCGGCGAAGGCCCGGCGGCCCGCTCGATCAAGCTCGACCTGCAGCCTTTCACCCTGGTCGGCGCGACGACGCGGGCCGGCATGCTGACCAATCCGCTGCGCGACCGCTTCGGCATCGTCGCCCGGCTGGAGTTCTACACGCCGGCCGAGCTGCAGCGCATCGTGACGCGCTCGGCCGGCCTGCTCGGCGCGCCCATCGACGCCGACGGCGCCCTGGAGATCGCCCGCCGCTCGCGCGGCACCCCCCGCATCGCCAACCGGCTGCTGCGCCGCGTGCGGGACTATGCCGAGGTCAAGGGCGACGGCCGCATCGTGGCCGGCATCGCGGACAAGGCCCTGGCCATGCTAGACGTGGACCCGCAAGGCTTCGACGTGATGGACCGCAAGCTGCTGGAGGCCGTCGTCCACCGTTTCGACGGCGGGCCGGTCGGCCTGGAAAACGTGGCCGCGGCCATCGGCGAGGAGGCCGGCACCATCGAGGACGTCATCGAGCCCTACCTCATCCAGCAGGGCTTCCTGCAGCGCACGCCGCGCGGCCGCGTGGCCACGCTGGCGGCCTACCGGCACCTGGGCCTGGCACCGCCGGCCAGCAGGGGCGGGACCGGGGCCGACCTGTTCGGCGGCTGACGGGCCTGCAGCCCGCCAGGCCGGCCCGCTTCGTCATCGTGAGCGGCCATGAAAAAAAGCGCCCCGAGGGGCGCTTTCTCTTGACCGATCCGATGGATCAGAAGTTGTGGCGGATGCCAGCGGCCAGCGACGAGAAGTCAGGCACGCCAGGACCGTTGTAGTCGGTCTTGGTGTAGAAGCCGTAGACCTTGGTGCGCTTGCTCAGGTTGTAGTTGTAGCCGACGGTGTACTGCTTGGCGCCGCCGAAACGGAACTCGGCATCGCTGCCGGCCTTGGTGCCACCGACGTTGACGTGGAATTCCGACTGGCCGACCGTGTACATGGCCGAGACGCGGCCGATGTCGCGCGACTTGAAGCCGTCGACTTCTTCACGCTGGTAGTAGCCGGTCACCAGGAAGGGCCCGAAGCCGTAGTCGGCTTCCAGGCCGTAGGCCTTGCGCTTGGCGGAAGCGCCGAAAGCGTCGTTCTGGGCGTAGGTACCGGCGACGTGCAGGCCGCTCACTTCGTAGTTGACCGAGAGGTCATAGGCACGGGGGCCCGAGCCTTCGCCGGCGCGAACCGAGCCGATGAAGTTGAAGCCGCCGACCGTGGGCGAGAAGTAGCCGACCTTGTTCGTGCGGGCGCCGAAACCGAAGGACGCGAACAGGTTGTCCGACGACGTGCCGGTGTCGTGGTTGTGGTTGCTCGTGCGGTCGACCGTCGAGAAGTAGGAATCCGGGAACCAGGTGCCCAGGCGAACGGTACCGAAGGAACCGCTCAGCTCGACGTTGGCCTGACGGCTCCAGAAGGTGGTGCCGCCGGTCGCGGCGCCGGTGTCGGAATCGAGGCCATGCTCCAGGTTGAAGCCAGCCTTCAGGCCACCACCCAGGTCTTCCGTGCCACGCAGGCCCAGACGCGAGGAGTTGTTCTGCACCACGGTCTTGCGGTCAGCGGAGCCGACCTTCTGGCTTTCCACGCTGGTGTTGATGCGGCCCCACAGGGTCACGGAACTTTGGGCGAAAGCCGGGGCGGCCGAAGCGGCAGCCAGAGCGGCGACGAGTGCAATCTTCTTCATCGTGTGCCTTTGCAGAATGGGTTGCGGCGGGGATGACAGTCCCGCCATGAAGGACAAGTGGCAGGCAGTATAGGAGCGGCCGGCGCGGCACCCGAAGCAAGCGACGCGCGGATGCAACAGTCGGCTTAGGGGCCTTGAAAATCCGGACAAGCCCTCAGCAGCCCCAGCTCGGGGGGTGCGCGACGCCTCAGGCCGCCATGTCGTCGGCGCTCAGCCCGGCCAGATGACGGTCGTCGTTCCAGCCCACCAGCGTGAAGCCATCGACCGTCGCCAGCAGCCGGTTGATGGTGGCGTTACCCAGCAGCCAGCTGCGCGGCGTGTCCAGCGCCGCCCGGGTCGCAGCGCGGTAGAGACAGTCCAGCACGCCGCCGTGGGCCACCAGGGCGATGCTCTGGCCCGGGTGGGCCGCCGCCGCTCGCCGGGCGGCGGCCAGGCAGCGCTCGCTGAAGCTGATGAGGCTTTCGCCGCCACCGACGGCGAAATCAGGCTCCCGGCGCCGCCAGCGGGCCGCATCCTCGGGGTAACCCTGGTCGATCTCGCTCCAGCTCAGCCCTTCGAAACGACCGAAGGCCCGCTCCCGCAGGCCGGCGTCCAGGCGCACGTCCAGCTCGTGAATGCGCGCCAGGGCCTGTGCGGTCTGGCGAGCCCGGCTGAGGTCGCTGGAATAGATGGCGGCGAAGGGCTCTTCGGCGAGCGCCTCGGCGACGCGCTCGGCCTGGGCCAGTCCCAGGGGGCTGAGCGGAACGTCGGTATGGCCCTGGATGCGCGTGGCGCGGTTCCAGGCGGTCTCGCCGTGGCGGATCAGGACGATGCGGGTGGCCTGCTCCAGCACTAGACGCCCCAGACGACGTCTTCGCCCGCGCGCTGGCTGCGCTCCATCAGCTCGTGCAGCGGCCAGGCGCGTTGGCGCAGGGAGACGCCCTGGCGCCTGGGCACCGGCTCGCCGGCCGCTTGGGCGGCATCGACGGCCTGTTGGAAGTGAGCCTCGTCCTGCGCCACGCCGGCTTCGAGCCTTTGCAGCAGCCCGGGCAGGTCGGCCGCCTCCAGGATGCCTTGGGGGGCGGGCTCTCGGCCCATCAGGCGCAGCACGGCGTCACCGGACTCGCCCAGCATGACGATGTCGGCACCGGCCTTGGATTTGAAGCGGTAGAGCATGGCGGCATTTTGCGGCCAGCCCGGCAGAAATGCTCAACCGTTACCCGCCAGGCCCAGCCAGCCGGAGACGGCCGCGTCGACGACGTGGCGCCGCGGGCGCACCCGCCGCTCGAAATCCTCGGGATTGAGCGGCGGCGCGAACAGGAAACCCTGGAACTCGTGGCAGCCGGCCTGGGCGAGGAAATCGCGCTGCGCCTCGGTCTCGACCCCCTCGGCGATGACCTGCAGGCCCAGGGCCCGGCCCATCTGCACGATGGCGTTGGCGATGCCGGCATCGCTCGGGTCGCCTGGCAGGCCCTTGACGAAGCTGCGGTCGATCTTGAGGCGCTGGATGGGGAAGCGCTTGAGGTAGGCGAGCGACGAATAGCCGGTGCCGAAGTCGTCGATGGAGAGGGTGACCCCGAGGGCGGCGAGCGATTGCATGCGCTTGAGCCCCTCCTCGGCGTCGCCCAGCAGCACACCCTCGGTCAATTCCAGTTCCAGCATGCTGGCCGGCAGGGCCGCGTCGCGCAGGGCCGCGGCGACGCTGTCGACGAAATGGGCCTGGTGGAACTGCAGCGCCGAGACGTTGACCGCCACCGGCATGCGAAGGCCGCGGCCCAGCCAATGGGCGGCCTGCTCGATGGCCTCGCGCATGACCCAGTCGCCGATGGCCACGACGAAGCCGCTCTCCTCGGCCAGGGGGATGAATTCGGCGGGCGAGACGTCGCCGCGCTGCGGGTCGCGCCAGCGGATCAGCGCCTCGGCGCCGATGACGCGGTCACTGCCCAGCTCGACCTGCGGCTGGTAATGCAGACGGAACCGCCCTTCGGCCAGGGCCTGGCGCATGGCATGGTCGAGCCGCATGCGCGACAGCAGGTCCACCTCGCGGCGCGGCACATGGAAGCGGAAACCGGCGCGTCCGCTTTCCTTGACCCAGTGCATGGCCCGCTCGGCACTGGCCATCAGTTCGTCCGGCGTGCTGCCGTCGCCGGGGTAGAGGGCGATGCCGCAACTGGCAGTGACGGTAAAACTGAGCGTATCGAAGCTGAAGGGCTGGGCCAGCAGCTGCTGCACGCGGCGGGCGGCGGCCTCGGCCTCGAAGAGCTGGGCGCCGTCGATCAGCAGGGCGAACTCGTCGCCGCCCAGGCGGGCCAGCGTGTCGTTGGGACCCACGGCGCCACGCAGCCGCTCCACCACCTCCCGCAGCACGCGGTCGCCGTAGCTGTGGCCCAGGGTGTCGTTGATCTGCTTGAAGCGGTCGAGGTCGACATGCAGCAGGGCGAAGGCGGGCTGCGGGTCGCCGGCCGCCACCGCCGCCATCTGCTGGATGATGCGGTCAGCCAGGGCGCGCCGGTTGGGCGCGCCGGTGAGCACGTCGGAGCGGCCGAGCTCCTCGATGCGCTGGTGGGCGGCCAGCTTCTCGCTCAGGTCGCGGAAGGAGAACACGCGGCCGATGGGCTCGCCACGGCTCATCTGCGGCAGCGAGACCTGCTCCAGCACCCGGCCGTCGGCCAGCCGCAGCATGTCGCTGGAGCGCATCAGCGGTGCGTCAAGCAGGGCTTCGATGCGGGCACGATAGGCCTCGCCGTCGCGCATCACCCGCTGCAGGCTCAGCCACAGGCCGGCATCGCCGGGCTCGTGCAGCAAGCCGCCGGGCAGGCCCCAGAGCTTGGCGAAACGGCGATTGAAGCTGCGCACCCGGCCAGCCAGGTCGACGACGAGGATGCCGTCGGCGGTGGATTCCAGCGTGGCCCTCAGCTCGGCCAGCAGCGTCTCCCGCTCGGCTTCGGCGCGGCGGCGGCGGGTCTGGTCGTGCAACAGCACCAGCCAGTAATGGCCGCCGTCTGGCGTGTGGACCGGGCTGATGGCGCGGCTGACCCAGCGTGGCTGGCCGTCGCTGTGGGTCAGCACGGTGTCCGAGCGGATGCGCGCGAACGGGTCCCGCGCCGCGCCCTGCCAGAAGGCCTCGTCTTCCAGCGAGCCGCACAGCGACGCCGGCGTCTGGCCGATGGCCCGCTCGGGCTTGAGGCCGAGCAGCCGCAGCGCCGCGCGGTTGATGCCGGTGACCGTCAGGCTCTCGCCATCCACCAGCCAGGCCGGTTCGGGCAGGCCTTCGAGCAAAGCGCCGATCACGAGCGGCGCCTCGGGGACGCGAGGCAGGGCCGGGCTTGCCTCGCGGGTGGCGTTCACGCGGCCAACTCCCCTGGCCCGGTACTGGCGGCGTCGAAAAAGTAGGCGATGCGGGCGCGCGGGCTGAGGTAGTCCAGCGACGCGCGTGGCAGGAACTGCGGCTTGAGGCTGCGGCGGATGCCGAGGTCGGGCATCTCTTCGAGGTTGAGGATGAGGGCCTCATCCTTGGGTACCTTGGGGTCGTGCACCATGACGCGAGGCTTCAGCGGCCGGGCCGAGTTGACCGACACGACGAGGGCATAGCGATCGTCGGTCAGCTGGACGGTGGAGCCAGGCGGATAGACGCCCATCATGCGGATGAAGGCGTTCAGCATGGTCGCGTCGAAGCGGTTGCGCCCCTGGGCGAACATCAGCGACAGGGCCTCGTGGGGCGTCATGGCCTTGGAGGTGATCAGAGGATTGCACAGGCCGTCGAAGCGATTGACCAGGGCGACGATGCGCGCGCCGGTGCTCATGCGATCCATGTTGATGCGCTGCGGGAAGCCGCTGCCGTCGGCATGCTCGTGGTGCTGGGCGATGATGAGCAGCGGCGCCGGCGCCAGGCCCATGGTCTGGGCGATGGCCACGCCCTTGACGACGTGCTGCTGGTAGGCATGGGTCTCGGCCGTCGTGAAGCTCTCGTCACGATGCCGCAGCCGCGCGGCAATCTCCAGCTTGCCGACGTCATGCAGCAGCGAGCCGACGCCGAGGTCCATCATCTCGTCGCGGCCCAGGCCGAAGGCGCGGCCGAGCAGCAGGGCGATGATGCAGACATTGAGGGCATGTGCGGTGCTGCGGTCGCCAGCGGCTTCGTTGAGCAGCCGCATGTTGAGGTCACCCTCCACCAGCATCTTGTCCAGCAGGGCGGCGGTGAGGCTTTCGGCCTGGGCGCGCGCCTGCTGGGGCGCGCTCTGCACGAGATCCATGACGCCGCGGAAGCCGTCGGCGGCCTCGCCGTACTGCTCCTCGCACAGGCGCAGGGCCTCGCGCTGGGCGGCCAGAGCGCGGCGATGCGCTTCGCGGGCAAGTTCCTCGGGGCTGGGCTGGGCGGCAGCGGCTGCCCCGTCGGCGGTGGCAACGTCGGCCGGGGCTTGGGCCGCGGCCTCGCCCTCGGCGGTCTCGGGGGACTGGAGGTTGAGGTCGCTCTTGGCGGGGCTCCAGCGCACCTGCGTCAGGCCGAGGCGGCGCAGGATCAGCAACTGGTCGCTCGAGGCGATCTTGAAGCTCGACAGCGGAAACGGATGCGACATCCAGCCCAGGTCGAGATGAATGAACATCCCGACGGTCAACTGGTTGACGTCTATCAACGGATCGTTTGTTCTATCCTGCATTCGCTCATGGCCCGTGCGCACGGGCGTCCCTCGACACGGCCCGAACCGCGGGGATGATGCCGCGATCCGTTGGCCGGCCTCCTGCTGTACGTCAAATCGGCCGTTTGTGCCCGCGGCGCATCGGGAAAAATCCCGTTGGCGCGGCGCAGCGCGGAGCTTAGCGCCTGATCGTGACCGAAATCCCGTCGCTTTGTCGGGGCAAACGCGGAGGAATGCCTGAGTCGTGCCGCCTCAGCGCCGCGCGCGATGCTCGGCGATGAAGTCGCGGTACCAGCGCGCGCTGTCCTTGGGCAGGCGTTCGAGGGTCCGGTAGTCGACGTGGACGAGGCCGAAGCGCTTGTCGTAGCCGGAATTCCACTCGAAATTGTCGAGCAGGCTCCAGTAGAAATAACCCCGCACGTCAGCGCCAAGACTCATGGCGGTCGACAGCGCCTGCAGATGGGCCGACAGGTAGGCGATGCGCTCGACGTCGGGCACATGGGGCTGAGGGCCGGCGACCACGCTGTCGGCATTGGCCATGCCGTTCTCGGTGATGAACATCGGCGGCGGGTTGTATTCGCGGGCCAGGCGCACCAGGTGCTGGGCGAAGACCTCGGGCACGATCTCCCACCCCATGTCGGTGAAGCCGCGCTTGCCCGGGCCCTTGACGGTCTTGCCGTCAGCGCCGAAGAGGCTGCGCGTGTAGAAGTTGATGCCGAGGAAGTCCAGCGGCTGGCGGATGCGCTCGAGATCGCCGGCAGCGATGCGGGGCGCGTCGGCGCCCACGTGCTCGAGAGCGTCGGCCGGATAGGCGCCGCGGAAGATGGGGTCCATGTACCAGCGCACGTTCAGGCCGTCGTCGATGCGCGCGGCGCGGCGGTCGGCTTCGTTGGGCGTGGCGGGGAAGGACGGCGTGTGGTTGAGCACGATGCCCAGCGGCGCCTTCGTCACGGCGCGCATCGCCGCGACGGCGTCGCCGTGGGACAGCATCAGGTGGTGGGCCACCTGCAGGCTCTCGGCGCGGCTGGTGTGGCCGGGCGCGAACTGGGCCGTCTCATAACCCAGCGTCGCCGTGCACCAGGGCTCGTTGTGCGTCGCGATGCTGGCCAGCCGGCTGCCGAAGCGGCGCGCCACCTCGGCCGCGTAGTCGGCAAAGCGGGCCACCACGTCGCGCGACAACCAGCCGCCGAGCTGCTCGTCCAGCGCCTGCGGAAGGTCCCAGTGGTAGAGCGTGGCGTGGGGCTGGATGCCGGCTTCGAGCAGGCTGTCGATGAGGCGGTCGTAAAAGGCGAAGCCCGCCTCGTTCCAGGCGCCCTGGCCGAGCGGCTGCACGCGCGGCCAGGCAAAGCTGAAGCGGTAGCAGTCCAGGCCCAGGCCCTTCATCAGCGCCACGTCTTCGCGGAAGCGGTGGTAGTGGTCGCAGGCGACGTCGATGTTGGAACCGTCCTTGATGCGGCCCGGCTGGCGACAGAAGTGATCCCAGATGGAGGCGCCCTTGCCATCCTCGAAGGCCGCCCCCTCGATCTGCGCGGCGCTGGTGGCCACGCCCCAGCGGAAGTCGGGCGGGAAGGACTTGGCGAGGGCGGCGGGGTCGATGCGTTCGAGGTCGAGCAGGTTCATGGTCGTCGAAGGGCTGGGCAAGGCCGGCGGCGAGGTGGCGGGAAGCAGGGATAAGGGCGTTGGCGACGGGCCGGCATCGGCCCCGCGGGCCGCGGGGAGCGCCAGACGCAGCGCCACACCGCGCGAGCGCGGGGCGCGGCGTTCGCCGATCGAGCAACGCCCATGTTGCCGTCGACTGACAACGCTGTCAATACAGAAATGATAGCGATATCTCAACGCACGGCGTGTCGACAGGGGAGGAAGCGAAGGGCGGCCCCGAGGGCCCTAGGCTCAGCGGGCGCGGGTGGAATCGCGCACGACGAGTTCGTGCGGCAGCACCTTGTGCAGCTCGGCTTCGTCGACGGCAGACGCCTCGGCGCGATGGCCCTGCACCAGCATCTCGACGGCAGTGCGGGCCATTTCGGCGACCGGCTGGCGCACGGTGGTCAAGGGCGGCCAGACGAGGGCGGCGGTCGGCGAATCGTCGAAGCCCGCCACCGACAGCTCGCCCGGCACCGACAGGCCGAGCCGCTGGGCGGCAGCGAGCACGCCCAGCGCCATGTCGTCGTTGCTGGCGAACACCGCCGTCGGACGCTGGCGGCGGCTCAGCAACTGGTGAGCGGCGTCGCGCCCGCTGGCGAAGGTGAAGGCGCCGGGCTGGACCAGCTCGGGATCGGGCTGGATGTCATGCGCCCGCAGCGCGTTGACGAAGCCTTCGTAACGCGCCGCGCTGGCGGACTGGTCGGCCGGCCCCTTGATGAAGGCGATGCGGCGGTGGCCGAGGCTGATGAGGAGGTTGGTGATCTCTTCGGCGGCATGCACGTCGTCCATGCGCACCGAGGGCACGCCGCGGATGTCGCGCTCCGGGGACATCAGCACGCAGGGCGTGCCGCTCTCGCGCAGGGCGGCGAGAACCTCTGGGTTGTCGCACAACGGCGGCGTCAGGATCATGCCGTCGGGCCGCAGGGCCAGCACCATGCGGTCGATCTGCTGGCGCAGGTCGGGCGCATCGTTGTGCAGCGACTCGACGACGAGGTGGTAGCCCAGTTCGCGGCAGCGCACCGTGGCGCCCTGCTGGACGCTGCCCACGAAGATGGCGCTCGGGTCGTAATAGAGCAGGCCGATCAGGAAAGAGCGGCCGCCGGCCAGGCTGCGGGCCGACTGCTTGGGGCGGTAGCGCAGGGCCTCCACCACCTTGAGCACCTGATCCCGGGTGCTTTCGTGCACGCCGGGTTCATGGTTGAGCACGCGCGAGACGGTCTTGATCGACACGCCCGCTTCACGGGCGACGTCGACGATGGTGGGACTGCCCCGTCGGGTGCTCATGCTCGGGAAGAATTACTTCTTCTTGGCCTTGGCGGCCGGCTTGGCGGCGGGCTTGGCAGCAGCCTTCTTCGCAGCGGCCTTGGGGTCGACGGCGGCCTTGAAGCCGGCACCCGGGGTGAACTTGGGCAGCTTGGCGGCGGCGATCTTGATCTTGGCGCCGGTGCTGGGGTTCACGCCGTTGCGGGCGGCACGGGCGTGCTGCTTGAAGGAGCCGAAGCCCGGGATCGAAACGGCGCCACCCTTCTTGACGGTGGTGACGACGGCGTCCAGCAGGGTCTCGAGGATGCGGCCGGCTTCGGCCTTGCTCAGCTCGTGCTTGGAGGCCAGGTGTTCGATCAGATCGGTCTTGTTCATGCGGGGGGTCTCGTTCAAATGACTCGCCCGAACGGCTCGGGCGGGCGCGATTGTGGCCCATCGCGACGCGCATACAGTCCGGCACAGCCCTGCTGCCATCCCCGATGCCTACGTCCGTGCACTTTGCCTCGCTCCTCGATGCCCTGCCCCAGCAGGTCTGGAAGGCCGACGCCGAGGGCCGGCTGCTGTGGATGAACGCGCGCCTGGCCGAGGCCCTGAGCCGCCCCGCGCTGCCGACGCCGCTGGCCCGCTGGCTGCACGAGGACGACCGCGCTGCCTTCACCGAGCGCTGGGCCGCGGCGCAGGCCACCGGCCGCTTCGAGATGGAATACCGCCTGGGGCAGGCCTGGGTGCTGGCCCAGGCGGAGCGCCTGCCCGGCTCGCCGCTGTGGCTGGGCACGCATGTGGACATCGCCGAACGCCGCGCCGCCGAGAAGCGCCTGCGCGAGTCCGACGCCCTTTGGAAGCTCGCGCTCGAATGCAGCGGCGACGGCGTCTGGGACTGGCATGTGCAGGCCGGTGTCGAGTACTTCTCCGAGCGCTATCTGCGCCTGTACGGCTTCGAGCCGGGCGACGTGGCCGCGTCCCCCGAGGCCTTCGATGCGCGCACCCACCCCGACGACATCGCGCAGATGGCGAAGGACCGGGAGGATCACTTCTCCGGCCGCACGCCCCTCTACCGCAACGAGCACCGGGTGCAGGCCCGCGACGGCAGCTGGAAGTGGATCCTGAGCCGCGGCATGGTCATCGAGCGGGACGCCGCAGGCCGGCCGCTGCGCATGGTGGGTACGCACACCGACATCACCGACCGCAAGCGCCAGGAGGCCCAGGTCTGGCAGCAGGCCCGCGTCGACGCGCTGACCGGCCTGCCCAACCGCCGCTCCCTGCGCGAGCGCATCGAGCGCGCCCTCGCCCAGCGCGCGGTGCGGGGCGAGGAGCTCGCCGTCATGTTCGTCGACCTCGACCATTTCAAGGAGGTCAACGACTCGCTCGGCCACGACGTCGGCGATGCCCTGCTGGTGCAGGCGGCCGGGCGGTTGCAGGACTGCATGCCGGCCAGCGGCGTGGTGGCGCGCATGGGCGGCGACGAGTTCACCGTGCTGCTGGCGGCGCCGCAGGTTGCCCCCGAGGCGGAGCGCGTGGGCCAGGCGGTGCTGGAGGCCTTGTCCGAAGCCTTCGAGGTGGGTGGCGAACGCGTCTACGTCTCGGCCAGCATCGGCGTGAGCCTCGCGCCGCGCGACGGCACGGAGATCGAGGCGCTGTTCAAGCATGCCGACCTTGCCCTGTACGAGGCCAAGGGCGCGGGCCGCAACCGCATGAGCGTCTTCACTCCCGCCCTGCACGACGCCGCCCAGCGCCGCGCGCGGCTCGCGGCGGAGCTGCGCGAGGCCCTGCCGCTACGGCAGTTCAGCCTGGTCTACCAGCCCATCCTGTCGCTGCGAGACCCGGCCGCCCCGCCGCGCAAGGCCGAGGCGCTGCTGCGCTGGACCCATCCCCAACTGGGCGAAGTCAGCCCCGTCCAGTTCATCCCCATCGCCGAGGCCAGCGGCCTCATCGTCGACATCGGCGACTGGGTCTTCAGGGAGGCCGCAGCCCAGGCCCTCGCCTGGCGACGCGCCGGGCGCGAAGGCTTCCAGATCAGCATCAACAAGTCGCCGGTGCAATTCCTCAGCGAACGCAGCCATCGCCTGCAGCCTGACTGGATCACCCACCTGCGTGGGCTGGGCCTGCCCGGCGACGCCCTCGCCGTGGAGATCACCGAAGGCCTGCTGCTCGAGCGCGACGAAGCCGTGGCCGGCCGCCTGCGCGGCCTGCGCGCGGCCGGCTTGTCGATCTCGCTGGACGACTTCGGCACGGGCTATTCGTCATTGAGCTACCTGCAGCATCACGAGATCGACACCGTCAAGATCGACCGCAGCTTCGTGGCCGGGCTGGAAGACGACGGCAAGGCGCTGGCGCTGTGCCGTGCCATCGTCACCATGGCCCACGAGCTCGGCATGCAGGTCGTGGCCGAGGGCATCGAGACCGAAGCGCAGGCCATGCTGCTGAGGCATATGGGCTGCGACTGGGGGCAGGGATGGTGGTTCGGAAGGGGGGTGGCGGCGGGGGAGTTCGAGCGGAGGTGGTTTGGGGGGCAGGCCGCAGGCTCGGTTTCTGGCACCGCTCGGTGATCTCCCCCACTCGACGAAGCGCCCGTCGAGGGCGCATCGTCGGGGACTCGGTCATGCAAGCGCGACCCCGGTTTGCCGGTTCTGCGCCTGCATGCGCAGAACCTTCGCCTGGCGTCGGGCAAGCCGCAAGGCTCGCCCTCGGTCCCGGCGACAAACCCTTCGAGTCCTCTCCTGGGCACCAAAGCAAAAGGCCAGCGCTTTCGCGCTGGCCTTTTGCTTTGATTTGGTGCCCAGGAGAGGACTCGAACCTCCACGGAGTTACCCGCTAGTACCTGAAACTAGTGCGTCTACCAATTCCGCCACCTGGGCTTTCAGGAGCCGCGCACTATAGCCTAGAAATCAGACGTCGAACCTGACCCCCTGGGCCAGCGGCAATTCGCTGGAATAGTTCACGGTGTTGGTCGTGCGGCGCATGTAGGCCTTCCAGGCGTCGGAGCCGCTCTCGCGGCCTCCGCCGGTCTCCTTCTCGCCGCCGAAGGCACCGCCGATCTCGGCGCCCGAGGTGCCGATGTTGACGTTGGCGATGCCGCAATCGCTGCCCGCCGCGCTCATGAAGGCCTCGGCCTCGCGAAGGTCCGTCGTGAAGATGGCCGACGACAGGCCCTGCGGCACGCCGTTCTGCAGCGCGATCGCCTCCTCCAGCGTGCGGTACTTCAGCGTGTAGAGGATGGGCGCGAAGGTCTCGTGGCAGACGACCTCGGTCTGCGCCGGCATGCGCACCAGCGCCGGCACGGCGTAGTAGGCCTCGGGGAAACGGTCGGCCAGCGCGCGCTCGCCGCCCGACACCTGGCCGCCCTGCTCGCGCGCCGCGCTGAGCGCGAACTGCATGGCGTCGAAGGCCTGGGCGTCGATCAGCGGGCCGATCAGCGTGCCGGGCTCGATGGGCGAGCCGATGGGGAGCTGCGCCCGCGCGCGGTCCAGCCGCTCGACCAGGGCGTCATGGATGCTCTCGTGGACGATGACGCGGCGCGTCGTCGTGCAGCGCTGGCCGGCCGTGCCGTAGGCGCCGAACAGGATGCCGCGCACGGCCAGCTCCAGATCGGCGCTGGGCGTGACGATGATGGCGTTGTTGCCACCCAGCTCCAGCAGGCAGCGGCCGAAGCGGGCCGCCACGCGCGGGCCGACGGCGCGGCCCATGCGGGTGGAGCCGGTGGCCGAGACGAGGGCGACGCGCGCGTCGTCCACCATCGCCTCGCCCACGTCGGCGCGGCCGATGATCAGCTCGGACAAGCCGTCAGGCGCCGCGTGGCCGGCGGCCCGGTAGGCCTTGAGGGCGCGCTCGAACAGGGCCTGGGTGGCCAGGGCCGTCAGCGGCGTCTTCTCGGAGGGCTTCCAGACGCAGGCATCGCCGCAGACCAGGGCCAGCGCCGAGTTCCAGGCCCACACCGCCACGGGGAAGTTGAAGGCCGAGATGATGCCCACCACACCCAGGGGCAGCCACTGCTCCATCATGCGGTGGCCCGGGCGCTCGCTGGCGATGGTCAGGCCGTGCAGCTGGCGGCTCAGCCCGACGGCGAACTCGCAGATGTCGATCATTTCCTGGACCTCGCCCAGGCCTTCGCTCGTCACCTTGCCGGCTTCGATCGAAACGAGCTGCGCCAATTGGGATTTATTGGCGCGCAGCTCCTCGCCGAAGAGGCGAACCAGCTCGCCGCGCTTGGGCGCGGGCACGACGCGCCAGGCCTTGAACGCCTCGTGGGCGCGGCCGACGGCGGCCTGCATGTCGCCGCGGCTGGCCATCGGCAGCTGGGCCAGCACGCCGCCGTCGATGGGCGAGCGCACGGTCAGGTCGCCCGTTGCAGGCAGATGGACGCCCAGGGCGTCCAGAACGGAATGGGCTTGTTGCTTCATGGCCGGCATCTTAGGAAATCGACTCCACCTGGCGGCTTTGCTGGTAGGCCGAGCCGAAGCGGTTGGCAAGGAAGTCCGGCAGCGCGACCTGTTCCTGGCGGACGAAGCCCTTCTGCGGCAGCTTGCCTTCGCGGAAAAGGTCGACCGCCGCGCAGATGCCGGCCGCCGTCGTGATCTGGATGGCCGACAGCGGTTGCGCGCCGTCGCGCGTCGCGAAGATCTTGCGGGCGAACACCTCCTGCAGCAGCACGCCGTTCTTCATGCCCGAGACGGTCACGAACACCAGCACCACGTCCTGCATGGTGGCGGGCATGCTCTTCCTCATGATGTTCTTGAGGTTGTCCTGGTCGCCCTTGAGGCCCAGGTCGCCGAGCAGGAACTGCATCAGGTCGCGGTGGCCGGGGTAGCGCACGGTCTTGTAGTCGAGGTTGCGCACCTTGCCCGCCCAGGTCTCGCACAGGGTACCGAGGCCGCCGGAGGTGTTGAAGGCCTCGTACTCGGTGCCGTCCAGGCTGAAGTGCTCCAGGCCCTCCAGCGGCAGCGCGGCGATGGTCTCGCCGTCGTGGATGGCCTCGCAGGGGTGGCAGTACTCGTTGATGAGGCCGTCGACCGACCAGGTCAGGTTGTACTTCAGCGCGTTGGTCGGGAAGGCCGGCAGTGCGCCGACGCGCATCTGCACGTCGCGAACGGCGTCGAAGCCGCTGGCCAGGTGGTGGGCCACGATGCCGATGAAGCCCGGCGCCAGGCCGCACTGCGGCATGAAGGCGGTGCGGGCGCCCTCGGCCATCTGCTTGATGGCCTTGGTGGCAGCGACGTCCTCGGTCAGGTCGAAGTAATGGCAACCGCACTCCAGCGCCAGCTCCGCGGCCGTGATGGCCAGGTGGTAGGGCAGCGCATTGACGACGGCGTCCTTGCCGCGCAACTGGGCGGCCAGGGCGCCGCGATGGTCGCTGTCGACCTCGGCGGTGGCAATGCCCTCGTCCGCCAGCACCTTCAGGTAGGCCGGGTTCTTGTCCAGCACCGTCACTTGGTAGTCGCCGGTGGCGTGCAGCAGGCGGGCGATCGTCTGGCCGATGTGGCCGGCGCCGAGCAGGGCGATCTTCATGAGGGGCTCCGTGGGGTTGCGTTGAACTGCGCGCACTCTAGAAAGAGCTGCTGACGAAAGAAAGCACACTTCCGACGAAACGGATTGCCAATCCGCCGATTCGTCGCGATGATTTGTCGATATGAATCAAACTGGGGTAAACACCAAGGCAGCGCTCGACGACCTGGACCGTCGGCTGATCCTGCTGCTCCAGGCGAATGCCCGCGAGAGCACGGCCACCCTGGCGCGCAAGCTGGGCGTGGCGCGCACCACCGTCGTCGCGCGGCTGGCGCGGCTGGAGGCCAGCGGGCGCGTCGTGGGCTACACGGCGCGCCTGGGCGGCGACGAAGCCGGCCGCAGCGTGCAGGCCTTCGTCGGCATCACGGTCAGCCCCAAGGCCGGGCGCGAGGTCGTCAAGCGCCTATCAGAACTGCCCGAGCTGCGCCAGCTCGCCAGCGTCAGCGGTGAATTCGACTACATGGCACTGCTGCGGGCCGACACTACGGCCCGGCTCGACGCCCTGCTCGACGAGATCGGCGAGATCGAGGGCGTGCTGCGCACCAACAGCTCGGTCGTGCTGGCCTTGCGCGTCGATAGACAGACCTGAAATTGAAGCCCTCATCCAAGGCGTACCTTGGCCGGTCCCTCCAGGGGACGGCTTGGGAGCGGCCGGGCGCTCGGCCCGCGGTTGGTGATGCAACGGATTACTGCATAGGAGACTTTCGATGACCTGGTTGGCCCTGGGCCTCGCCCTCTTCCTCGGCATTCACATGACCCGCGCCGTCGCACCGCGATGGCGCCAGGCGCAGATCGCCCGCCTCGGCGAGCAGGGCTGGAAAGGCCTCTACACCGTCGTCTCCCTCGTCGGCTTCGGGCTCATCCTGTGGGGCTTCTCGCGCGCCCGGCTGACGCCCGTCGCGCTGTGGCCGCGCATCCCGGGCATGAACCACGCGGCGGCGGCGCTGATGGTCGTGGCCATGATCCTGATGGCGGCGGCCTACGTGCCGCGCAACCACATCAAGGCCAGGCTCCAGCACCCCATGACGCTGTCGGTCAAGGTCTGGGCCTTCGCCCACCTCATCGCCAACAACACGCTGGCCGACGTGATGCTGTTCGGCAGCTTCCTGGTCTGGTCCATCCTCGTCTTCCGCGCCGCGCGCCGCCGGCCGGCGCCGGTGCTGCCGCCGCCCACCGCCGCCGGCACGGCGGCCACCGTGGTGGCCGGGCTCGCGCTCTGGGCGTTCTTCGCTTTCTGGGCACACGCTGCGTGGCTGGGCATCGCGCCGCTAGGGCGCTGAACTGAAACCTCAAAGGCAACCACAGAGGCACGGAGGCACAGAGGAAACACAGAGCTCTCCTCTCTGTGGCTCTGTGCCTCTGTGGTTGCATTTCCGCATTCGTTTCACGAGCCCCGGTCACCGCGAACACGGAATGGACAACTGAGATGCCGCTCATCCGCGCCGTCACTGCCGCAGACGAGGCGGCCTTCACCGCCGCCGCGCGCGCCAGCCGCCGACTCCACCGACCGTGGGTGCAGCCGCCCTGCGACGCCGAGGCCTTCGCGCGCTACCTGGCCCGCTTCGACGGCGTGGCCCACCACGGCTTCGTCGTCGAGCTGCAGGGCGAACTCGCCGGCGCCATCAACCTGACCCACATCGTCATGGGCGCCCTGCGCAGCGGCTATCTCGGCTACTTCGCCTTCCGCGGCTTCGAGGGCTGCGGGCTGATGACCCAGGGCCTGGAGGCCGTCGTGCGGCATGCCTTCCGCCACCTCGGCCTGCACCGCGTCGAAGCCAACATCCAGCCCGCCAACACCGCCTCCATCGCCCTGGCCAGGCGCTGCGGCTTCCAGCTCGAGGGCTACTCGCCCCGCTACCTCAAGATCGCCGGCCGCTGGCGCGACCACGAGCGCTGGGCGCGCGTGAAGGCCTGAGCCCACCCGATTCGATGGGGCGGCGTCCTTCAAGATGAGGATTCGCCCGGTCGGGGCTCGCTTGTTCGGCCGGTTAGTGCCCGCCATGATGCGCCGTTATCCCAGGAGAGCGCCATGGCCAAGACCACCCCCAAGCCAGCCGCGAAGGCCGCCCCCCGCAGGACCGCCAAGGCGAGCGCCGGCGCCACGCCACTGCCCTGCCTCGACGCCCGCCCCGACCGCCTGGACCTGCGCGACCTCGTCTACCGCTCGCCCCTGCGCTCCCTGCCGCCGCGCTGGCCGCTGGACGCCGACCTGAAGAAGCTGCTGCCCGCCTACGTCAAGGCCGGCCGCATCCTCAACCAGGGCAACGAGGGCGCCTGCACCGGCTTCGGCCTGGCCTGCGTCACCAACTACCTGCACTGGCTGCGCCATCTCGAAGCGCCGCGCGCCAAGCCGCCCGAGCTCGTCAGCCCGCGCATGTTCTACGAGCTGGCCCGGCTCTACGACGAATGGCCCGGCCAGGACTACGAAGGCTCCTCCTGCCGCGGCGCCCTCAAGGGCTGGCACAAGCACGGCGTGTGCTCCTCGCGGCTCTGGCCCTACCCGCTCGACGAGGCGGGCCAGGGCGTGTTCGCGCGGCCCGAGCCCGGCTGGGACGAGGACGCCACCCGCCGGCCGCTGGGCGTCTACTACCGCGTCGACCGCAAGAGCGTCGTCGACATGCAGTCGGCCATCTACGAGATCGGCGCCGTCTACGTGTCGGCCACCGTCCACGACGGCTGGACGCTGGACGCCTCCGCCCTGCCCGGCCGGCACGACCAGCTGCCCCGCATCGGACCGCTGCGCGACCCCAAGCAGAACGGCGGCCACGCCTTCGCGCTCGTCGGCTTCAACGAGCGCGGCTTCGTCGTGCAGAACAGCTGGGGGACCGGCTGGGGCGCGAGCGGCTTCGCGGTGCTGAGCTACGAGGACTGGGTCACCAACGGCACCGACGCCTGGGCCGTCGCCCTGGGCGTGCCGCAGGACCTCTCCGACCTCCAGGGCCGCCAGCCGCGCGGCGCCGGGGCCAAGGGCGGCAAGGCCGCGCCCGCGTCCCGCGCGGCCAGCGGCTTTCGCGTGGCTGCCGGCCGGGGCCTCGCGGACGTCGCGCCCACCCTGTGCGTGGGCGACAACCCCCGCGACGACCCCTGGCCCTTCAACCACGCCTTCGCCCACCCGCCCTACCAGCCCCTTCGCACGGACGAGGCCTACACCCACACCCTGGTCTCCGGCAACGACGGCCAGCTCATGTCCACCGACTTCACCCGTGCCCGCGGCGACCGCGAGGGCCTGGCCCGCGAGATCGTCGTCGAACGGCCGCTGGACTGGTTCAAGGCCGGCCGGGACAAGACCGTCAAGCTGGCCATCTACGCGCACGGCGGCCTGAACTCCGAGCTCGAATCCATCCAGCGCATCCGCGTGCTGGCGCCCTATTTCCTCGCCAACGGCATCTACCCCCTCTTCCTCACCTGGAAGACGGGACCGGGCGAGACCCTGAAGGACATGCTCGAAGACCTCAAGCACCGCATCGTGGCCGACGTCGACCGCACCGCCGGCTGGCTGGACCGCCTCCGCGAGGCCGCCGCCGAGGCCAAGGACCGCGCCCTCGAAGCCGTGGGCCGGCAGTTCGCCCGCGGCATCTGGAGCGAGATGCGCGAGAACGCCGCCGGCGGCGCGACGCCCGACCACGTCCTGGACCTGGCCGCCCGCATGCTGCGCGAACTGCGCGCCAGCCTGGCCCAGCGCGGCCGGACGCTGGAGGTCCATCTCGTCGGCCACTCGGCGGGCTCCATCCTGCTCGGCCATCTGCTGGGCCGGCTGGCCGGTGCCGACCTCGTGCCCGTGGCCAGTTGCGAGCTCTACGCCGCCGCCTGCTCGAGCGCCTTCGCCGTGCAGCACTACGGCGCGGCCGAGCGGGCCGGCGTGCTGTCGCTCAAGACGCTGCGCCTGCACGTGCTCAGCGACGCCAACGAACGAGCCGACGGCCTGCCCAGTGCCGAGCGCGACATCTACGGCAAGTCGCTGCTCTACCTCGTCTCGCGCGCGCTGGACGACGTGCGCAAGCAGCCGCTGCTGGGCATGGAGCGCGCCCTCGTGCCGCCCGAGACGGCCTGGCTGGACGACCAATGGGCCGGGCCGCCCAACGCCGACGTGGCGGCCTGGATCGATCTCTGGCCGGGTGGCGAATTGTTCAACCGCGTCACCCGCCCCAAGGTCCGCACCACCAAGACGGGCGACCAGATCCCCGCCAGCCACGGCAGCTTCGACAACAACATCGACGTGATCACCGGCACGCTGGAACGCATCCGCGGCGGCGCCCTCGTGGCGCCCCTCGAATGGCTGGACTACTGAGCGGCACGGCGGGCGGGTTGGACGTGTCCGGTTCCGGCCGGCGACCGCCGGCGGCCGGCTGACGCACCACAACGCCTCGGCCCAGGCCTTCGACGAAGGCGATGAGGGCGCATGCCGAAAGCCTGGCGATGACCTGAAGACGCATACTCCGGTCCATGCCAGGACTGTCACCATTCCCCCGGTATGCCAAGGCCATCGCCGTGGCGATGCTGGCGCTCGCGGCCGTTGCCGTCGCCCGCGCCCTTGAGCAGAACGTGGCCGAGCCCCCTCGGCCGGAGGGAGACCCCGCCGTGCGCGAGCAGATCCGCCGCTTCGAGGCCGGCACCTTGCCGCCCGTGTCGGGGATGGTCTCCATGACGACCCCCGAAGGCCGCCGGGCCTACCTCATCTACGGCCCCTGTTGCGACCACTGGAACCGGCTCTACGACGCCGAGGCCCGCCTCATCTGCGCGCCCTCCGGCGGCTTCACCGGCGAAGGCGATGGCAAGTGCCCGGCCTGGGTGCATGAGGCGCAGCCGTGGCGCCGCTTGAACCTCCCGGGAGCGGCTTCCGGCCCGGCCCCGGGGGCCACGGGTCTTTGAGGCGGGCCCAGCATCGGCACGGCCGCGGCGGGAGAATCGGCCCATGAAATACCTGCACACCATGGTCCGCGTCGCCGACCTCGACGCCTCGCTGCGCTTCTACCGCGACGCCCTCGGCCTGCGCGAGGTCAAGCGCTCGGAACACGAGGCCGGCCGCTTCACCCTCGTCTACCTCGCCGCCCCCGGCGACGAGGACGCCCAGGTCGAGCTGACCTTCAACTGGCCCGACGCCAACGGCCAGGGCGAGGTCTACACCGGCGGGCGCAACTTCGGCCACCTCGCCTACGCGGTGGACGACATCTACGCCGCCTGCCGCAAGCTGATGGACCACGGCGTGACCATCAACCGCCCGCCGCGCGACGGCCGCATGGCCTTCGTGCGCTCGCCCGACGGCATCTCGATCGAACTGCTGCAGGCCGGCGCCGCCCTCGCCCCCGCCGAGCCCTGGGCTTCGATGCCGAACACCGGCTCGTGGTGAGGAGAGGCCGGCGCTCGCGCGATGGGCGCTGAGCCACGGCCCGGCCTCAGGCTGGGCGCCTGGGAACTGGTGAGCCGGCTCGGCCGCGGCGGCCTGGGCGAAGTCTGGTCCGCCCGGCGCGTCGATGGCCTCTACGAAGGCCGCGCCGCGATCAAGCTGCTGCACGGGGACGGCACCACCGCCACGGTGGCGCGGCGCTTCCGCCGCGAGCGGGCCGCCCTCGGGCGGCTCAACCACGCGGGCATCACGGCCCTGCTCGACGCCGGCGTGCAGGCGCCCCATGCCTACCTGGTGCTGGAACTCGTCGAAGGCCTGCCCCTGGCCGACCATGCGCGCGCCCACTGCCCGGGCGTGGCCGAGCGGGTGAGCCTGCTGCTGCGCGTGGCCGAGGCAGTCGAGCATGCGCATGCGCGCCTTGTCGTCCACCGCGACCTCAAGCCCGCCAACGTCATGGTCACCGACGCGGGCGAGCCCAAGCTGCTCGACTTCGGCCTGGCCGCCTCGCCGGGCGAAGCCGCCAGCGAGGCCCGCGCCGGCCTGACGCCCGGCTATGCCGCGCCCGAGCAGGTCAGCGACGACGACACCGGCACGGCCGTGGACGTCTTCGCCCTCGGGGTCATGCTGTTCGAGCTGCTGACCGGGCGCCTGCCGTTCGGCCAGCGGGGCGACGGCCGCGCCGCCATGGAACACGCCGTGCTGCACCAGCCGCCCCACCGCATGGCGGCCCTGCTCAAGGCGGCGCCGGACGCCGCCGGGCCGGGCCGGCCGCGCGACGCCCGCCGCGCCCTCGGCGACCTGGAAGCCATCGCCGCCAAGGCCCTGCGCCGGCAGCCGGCCGAACGCTACGTCGGCGTACATGCCTTCATCGATGACCTGCGGCGCTGGCAGGCCCAGCGCCCCGTGGCCGCCCGCCGCCGCCAGGGTTGGCCCCACCGCACGGCGCTGCTGCTGCGCCGGCACGCCCTGCCCTTCAGCCTGGGCGGCGCCCTGGCGCTGACCCTGGTCGTCGCCATCACCGCCAGCAGCTGGCAGTGGCGCGAGGCGCGCGCCCAGCGCCAGCGCAGCGACGCCGTGGCCCGCTTCGTCACCGAGCTGCTGTCCGCCGGTGGCCGGCCGCGCGGCGACCACGTGCCCTCGGTGCTCGAACTGCTGGACGAGAGCCGCCAGAAGCTCGACGACCGCGCCACGGCCGACGCCGCCACCCGGGTCGAGCTGCTGCGGGTGCTGTCGCGCACCTACATGGCCCTGAACCGCTTCGACCACGCCCTGCCGCTGGGCGAGCAGTGGCTGGCTGCGGCCCGCCGGCAGCATCGCGAGGACGACGCCGCGGTGCTCGAGGCGCGGCTCAGCCTCGGGCAGGTCAACCAGATCATGGGCAACCACGACGAGGCCATCGCCCTGCTGGAGCCCATCGCCGCCGCGCTGGCACTGCGCTTCGGGCCCGACAGCGAGGAGGTGCGCCAGCAGCAGTTCATCCTGGCCGCCGACTACATGCACAGCAACCGGCTGGCCGACGCCGAACGGGCGCTGGAGCGCGTGCGCGTGCTGACCGAGCGCCTGCATCCGGGCGACGACTACGAACGTGCCGACTACCTGCAGAACCTCGCGGTGCTCAGGCAGCGCCAGGGCCAGCTCGCGCAGGCGCTGGACATCCTGCGCCAGACCGAGCCGATGTGGACCAGCACCGACCCGCGCCTGACCCTGCCCGTGCTGGTGCTGCGCCACAGCGAGCTGACGATGATGGGCCTGAACGGCGAGTTCGAGGGCATCGACACACGCGTCGGCCCGCTGCTCGCCGACCTCCGCGCCCGCCTGGGGCCGGGCAACGACCTGACGCTGCAGACCACCAACGCCTGGGCCGAGGCCCTGCAGCTGCAGGGCCGGCACGCCGACGAGGTGGCCGCGCGGCAGGCCCTGGTGGACGGCGCCCGCGCCGACGGCCTGCCGCCGGCGTCGTTGACGGTCTTCCACGCCGAGCTGCTGCTGGCCCAGGCCCGCGCCGGGCGCCCGGTGTCCGCGCCGCTGCGCGCCGCGCTGGCCGAGACGGCGGCCCTGCCCCCCGGAGGCCAACGGGGGCGCAGCCTGCTCGTGCTGGCCGACGCGGCGCTGGCGGCCGGCCAGCCCGGCCTGGCCGCCGACGCCCTGCAGCGCCTGCGCGAAGCCCCTTTGTCGCCCAGCCTCGCGGCCCCCGGAAGCCGGCTCGCGCGCCTCGAAGGCCGGCTGGCCCGCGCCCGGGGCGACCTCGCCCTCAGCGCCGAGCGGCTGGCCGCGGTCGAGGGCATCGGCCAGGTCCAGGCCTGGGGGGCCTGCCTCGACCGTGCGCTGACCGCCGTGCTGCAGGCCAGCCCGCAAGCCCGCGAGCGGCTCGACGCCGCCCGCGCCGCCCGGCCCGAGCGCCTGCCCGACGGCCATCCGCTGGACCGCGTCACGCACTGGCTGGAGGCCCGCCTGCAGGCCGGCTGCGACGACGCCCCGGACGTGCGCGCCGCCTGGGCCGCCCTGGCCGCCGCCCGCGGCCCGAACGCCGGGGCGCCGACGCTGGGGAGCCTGGGCGGGCTCCTACCCTAGGCTGTCCGCCCAGATGCTCTCCGCCCAGCCCCAGGCGAGTTCCGCCTCCGCAGCGCTCGCCGTGGCGGACAGGCTGGCAGCGCCCGGGACGGGCTTCATCGTCTTCTCGGCCGCGTCGTACCGGTGGACCGACGCGACGTGTCCCGCCTGGGTCGGCGTGACGAAGCTGTAGCAGGTGTTCGTGACGACGGGGCTGGCGTCCACGGGTTCGCCGCGCAGCTGCTGCAGCACGGCCGCCGCGGCCACCTTAGCCTGCTGGTTGGCCAGGTGGCCGGACTTGGGGCTGGCGGGGGCGGACAGGAGGGCGTCGCCGACGACATGCACGCCGGGGGCGCCCCGGGCCTGCATCGTCAGCCAATCGACGGGCACCCAGCGGCGGTTGACCGTGGCCAGCTCGCGCACCAGGTCGCCGGCCCGTTGCGGCGGGATGAGGTTGAGCACGTCGGCCTTCACGTCCTCGAACTCGAAGCGGGCCGTGCCGTCGGGCAGCACCTCCTGCAGCTCGGCATTGGGCCGGTACTCCAGCAGGCCGGCATGGTGCTCGGCAAAGGCGCGCTCGAACAGCGCCCGCTTGCTCTGGATCTCGGGGTTGGCATCGAGCACCAGCAGCTTGGCGCGGGGCCGGGCGCGGCGCAGCCACGACGCGATCAGGCAGGCGCGCTCGTAGGGAGCCGGCGGGCAGCGGTAGGGCGAGGAGGGGATGCTGATCAGCACGACGCCGCCGTCGGGCAGGGCCTCGAGCCGGCGGCGCAACGCCACAGTCTGGGCGCCGGCCTTCCAGGCGTGGACGGCGCGGCCACTGGCGAAGGCGGCGGCGAGGCCGGGCAGGCCGTCGAGCATGAAGTCGATGCCGGGCGCGAGCACAAGGCGGTCCCAGGCGAGGCTCCGGCCATCGGCCAGGGCCACCGCGTGGCCGACCGGGTCGATGGCCGCGACCTCGGCGCGCAGCCGCCGCACGCCCAGGGCCTCCAGGGCCCCGTAGCCGTGGGTGATGAAGTCCATCCCGCGCAGTCCACCGACGACGAGGTTGGACATGGGGCAGGAGACGAAGGCGGCCTCGCGCTCCACCAGCGTCACGTCCACCGCCTCGCCGCCCCAGAGCCTGAGGTGGCGCGCGGCCGTCGCGCCGCCGAAGCCGCCGCCCACGACGACGATGCGGCCCAGCCGCGCGCGCGGCGGGCGGCCGGCGCAGCCCGCCAGCGCCAGGCCGGCGGCCCCGACGAATCCGCGCCGCCCGATCATGGCCGTGGCTTCGCGGCACCGCCGCGCAGCAGCAATAAGGGCCAGGCTCGCATGGTGCGACTCCCCGGTTCAGAGCTTGTGGGAACGGTCTCCGCGTTCGAAACCCAGCGCGTCGAAGGGCGCGCTCAGCGGCGCGAAGCCGATGACCTTGAACAGCTCGCCCATCTCGTGCTCGGCCAGCAGGCGGTGGGCCATGGCCCGCTCGCCCAGCGAGGCGCCCTGCAGCAGATCGGCGATGCCGCAGTTGAGCAGGAAATTGGCCTGGCTGGTGTAGCCCAGCACGACGAGGCCGGCGTCCTGCCCGGCCAGGGCGATGCCGGTGAAATTGACGTGGGCGGTGATGTCCTTGTCGCCCACGGCGACGAGGGGGTCGGCGTCGGCGAGGTGGCCCTGGTGGCACATCAGCGTGCCGCCGCGGCGCTGGGGGTGGTAGTACTCGGCCTCGGGGAAGCCGTAGTCGATGAAGAAGGCCGCGCCGCGGCGCAGCGTGCGCGCCAGCGTGCCGACGAAGGCCTCGGCCTGGGGATGGATCTCGGTGACGGTGCCCGGCACGAAGCCGGTGTCCACCGGCGGGCGCAGCATGCTGTCGCGATCCTCGAAGGCGAACCCCTCGCCTGCGCTGACCACGCCGCGCTCGCGCCATGCCTGGCCGTCGAAGGCCAGCAGCTGCACCGGCATGGCGTCCAGCACCTCGTTGCCGACGACCACGGCCTCGATCTCGTCGGGCAGGCTGTCCAGCCAGTCGACGCGTTCGCCCCAGTGCGCCAGGCGCTCGCGCTGGCGCTGGCGCAGCTCGGCCGACAGCTCGACGATGCGGTAGCGCGCCAGGCCGGCGCCCAGGGCGTCGAGCTCGGCGATGAGCTGGGCCGCGAGGGCGCCCGAACCGGCTCCGAACTCCATGACCTCGCGGCAGCCGCTGGCCTCCATCGCCTGCGCGAGCTGGCGCGCCAGGGTCCGGCCGAAGAGGGGCGACATCTCCGGCGCGGTGACGAAGTCCGAACCCTCGGACGGCATGGCGCCGAACTTGCGCCGCCCGCCGGCGTAGTAGCCCAGGCCCGGCTCGTACAGGGCCAGGGCCATGAAGCGGTCGAACGGCAGCCAGCCGCCGGCCGCGGCGATCTCGGCGTGGATGCGGTCGGCAAGCGTCACTTCAGCGGCTCCCCGACGCATCTTGCAGAGGTGTCGGGCCGAGCGCCGGGCCGCCCCAAGCCGGCCCCGAGGTGGCTGACCGAGGCTCGATGCCACGGGCAGCCGGGTCCCCTGGGGGGACCGACTGGGCTTGCTCGCGTCCAGCGAAGCAAGATCGGGCGAGGGGCATACGGTTCACCGCGCCCTCACCCACGCCTCGAACTCGGCCGCCGGCATCGGCGAGCCGACCAGCTCGCCCTGGAACTGCTGGCAGCCCCAGCCGGCCAGCAACTGCCACTGCGCCGCCGTGCGCACGCCCTCGGCCGTGACGGTGAGGCCCAGGCCCACGGCCATCTGCACGATGGCGCGGGTGATGGCCTGGGCGCCGACGTCGTCGGGCAGCCGGGCGACGAAGCCCTGGTCGATCTTGAGCTTGTCCAGCGGCAGCTCGGTCAGGTGGGCGAGCGAGGTGTAGCCGGTGCCGAAGTCGTCGACCGAGACGGTCAGGCCCAGGGCGCGCAGCTGGGCCAGCGTGGTGGGGGCGTGCTCGATGTCGTCGATGAGCATGCGCTCGGTCAGTTCCAGCTCCAGCCACTGGCCCTTGGCATGCGACTCGTCCAGCACGCGCTTGACCGTGTCGGCGAAGCCGTCGAGGTGGAACTGCATGCGCGAGAGGTTGACGGCGATGCGCATGGGGCCATGGCCCTGGGTCAGGCCCTGCTCGCGCCAGCGCCGCGCCGTGAGGGCGGCTTCGCGCAGCACCCATTCGCCCAGGGCGAGCATGAGGCGGTGACGCTCGGCCACGAAGATGAAGCTGTCCGGCGACAGCAGGCCGCGCTGCGGATGCCGCCAGCGCAGCAGGGCCTCGGCACCGGAGAGCTGGCCCGTGGTCGCCTCGACCTGGGGCTGGAAGAAGAGCTCGAACTCGTTGCGCGTCAGGCCCTGGGCCAGCTCGGCCTCCAGCACGAGGTCGGCATAGGCCGTCTCGGCCAGCGAGGGCTCGAAGAACTGGTAGGTCGCACGGCCGCGCGCCTTGGCGCGGTACATGGCGGTGTCGGCGTGCTGGATGAGCTCGTCGGCCTGGCGGCCGTCGTCGGGGTAGACGGCCACGCCGATGGAGGGCGTGACGGACAACGCCCGGCCGTCGGCCTTGACCGGCACCTCGACGACCGACAGCAGGGCCTCCAGCACGACGATGACGTCGGCGCGGCTTTCCAGGTCGGTCAGCAGCACGACGAACTCGTCGCCGCCGAAGCGGCCGACCAGGTCGCTGCCGCGCAGCGCGCCGACGAGGCGCTCGGACACGGTGGTGAGGACCTGGTCGCCTTCGAGATGACCCAGGGAGTCGTTGACGCGCTTGAAGTTGTCCAGGTCGATGAAGAGCAGCGCCAGCATCTCGCCCCGGCGCTCGGCCCGCTTCATCAGCAGGGCCATGCGGTCCATGAAGGAGGCGCGGTTGAGCAGGCCGGTCAGCGCGTCGTGGTGGGCCAGGTGCTGGATGCGCGCCTCGCTGGCGAGGCGGTCGCGGATGTCGCGCACGATGGTCATGCGCAGCTTCTCGCCGTCGCGCTCCATCGTCCTGACGATGAACTCGACCGGGATGCGCGTGCCGTCCTTGTGCATGACGGCGGTCTCGTAGCGCAGCTCGCGGCCCAGGCGCATGACCTCCTTGACCTTGCCCACCTCGTCGGGCGCGATGAAGGACAGCACGTGGCGGCCGATCATCTCCTCGAAGCTGTAGCCCACCAGCTCGCAGCAGGGCGGGTTGACGTCGGTGGTGTAGCCGTCCTTGTGGAAGAGGATGCCCTCCACGGTGGCCTGCATGAACTTGTCCAGCCGCGCCTCGGACTCGCGCACGGCGCGCTCCGCCAGGCGGTGCTTGGTGATGTCGTTGATGAGGACGCAGCTCGCCACGGGCTCGCCGTCGTCGCCGAGCTGCGGGATGAGATGGACCTCGATCCAGCGCGGCGTGCCATCGGCCTCGGGCAGCTCGCGCTCGTAGCTGACGGGCACGCGCTCGGACAGCACCTTGTCGACGGCCGGCTGGATGAGGGCCGAGGCCTCGGGCCCGATGATGTCGGCGAAGGTCTTGCCGAGGATGCTCTGCTCGGTCAGGCCGAAGGCCTCGGCATAGCCGCGGTTGGCAAACAGGCAGGCCTGGGTCTTGGCGTCGTACAGGGCGATCCAGGCCGGCAGGTAGTCGGCCAGCAGCTTGAAGCGCGCAGCCTCGACCGACCGCGCCGGGGCATCGTCGGCGGGGTTCATGTCTCGAGGGTCTTGACGGTCTTCAGGGCCAGGCACAGGTCGTCCCAGGCACCGGCCTTGTCGGCCGGTGAGCGCAATAGATACGCCGGATGGTAGGTGACCACGACGGGCAGGTCGCGCCAGCGATGCACGCGACCGCGCAGCTTGCCCAGCGGCTCGGCCAGGCCGGTCAGGCGGCGCGCGGCCTGCAGGCCCAGGGCCAGCACGAGGCGGGGCTGCAGCAGCTCCACCTGGCGGGCCAGGATGGCCTCACAGGCGTCCAGCTCGGCCGGCTGGGGCGCGCGACCGCGCGGCGGGCGGCATTTGACGATGGGCGTCACGAAGGCCGTGGGCGTCTCGCCGCGGCGCGACTGGCCGGCGGCCAGCAGCATGCGGTCCAGCAGCCGCCCGGCCTCGCCACCCAGGGCCTGGCCGCTGGCGTCGTCGGCGTCGTCCGGCGGGTCGGTGACGACCAGCCACTGGGCGGAGCCCACGGCACCCTCGCCGAAGACGGCCTGGCGGCGTTGCTCGCACAGGCCGCAGGCCCGGCAGGCCGCGACGGCGCTGGGCAGTTCGTCGGCAGCCAGTGCGGCGAAGGCACCGGGCCGGACCTCGCGGGCGGGCGCGGCCGGTGCCGGATCGGTTGCGGCGGCCCGCGCCGGCGGGGCGGCCACGGTGCGCGCGACGGGAAGGGCTTCGGCGGGCTCCGCCGTCGCCTCCTCCACGCCGGCCGGCCGCGCGGCCGTCGCCGGCAGGCGCAATCCCATCTCGGCCAGCATGGCCCGCTGGCGTTCGTCCCAGCTCATCAGGCAGCCACCGCCAGGCTCATCAGGATGGCGTCCTCCCGCGGGCCCTGCGGCACCGGGTAGTAGGCGCGGCGCCGCCCCACTTCGACCAGGCCGAAGCGGCGGTAGACCTCGCGCGCCCGGACGTTGCTGACACGCACCTCCAGCCACAGCTGCGCCAGGCCGCGGCAGCGGCATTCGGCCACCAGCCGCTCCAGCATGGCCACGGCCAGCCCCCGCCCCTGCCAGGCGGGCGCGACGGTGATGTTGAGCAGGTGCATCTCGTCCAGCCCCGGCATGGCCACCCAGTAGCCCAGCAGCTCCGTGTGCCCCCACGGCGGGGCTGCGCCCAGCCCGCCCCCCAAGGGGGTCAAGCCAACTTGGGGCGGCCCGGCGTTGGCTTGGGCGCGCGGGCCGCGCAGCACCTCGGCCGGATAGCCGGCGGCCAGCGAGTCGACGAAGTTGCCATGCGTCCACGGCACGGGATAGGCCTGGCGCTCGATGGCCATGACCTCGGTGAGGTCGGGCACGCGCATCGCCGAAGCCTCCCAGGCAGGCTGGCGGCTGTCCAGCAAGGCGCTCATCGACGCACCCTTCGGCCTTCGGCCTGTCCTGCCAGGCGGGAGCGAGCTTGCTCGGGGCGGCCCTTCGCTGCGCTCATGCCGCTTGCTGCTCCCGCTCAGCAGTGGTCAGCGCGACCTTGTCGCGCACGTAGACCGGCAGGGCCTCGGCGGCATCGCGCAGTTCGCCGCGTTGCCAGCCGGCCAGGGCGAGGCGGCCGAGGGCGGCGGCCCGCGAGCGGGCCTGAGGCCACGCGTGCGGCAGCGTGCCGAGGGCCTGGGCGTATTCGGTCAACCCGGTGCCGGCCACGGCGGCCGGCTCGCCCCAATGCGCGGCCAGGGCCTCGGGCGCGTAGAGGGCCGGGGCCTCGGCCACCTGCCAGGCGCCGTCCTGCCAGCGGTAGTGCGCCGCGTAGATCTCGCCGATGCGGGCGTCCATGGCCACCCAGACGTCGTCGCCGGCACCCTGCTCGCGGGCGTCGTCGGCCACCAGCATGAGGCTGTCGACGGCGACGACGGGCTTGCCCAGGCCGAAGGCCAGGCCCTGGGCGACGGCGCAGGCCGTGCGCAGGCCGGTGAAGGCGCCCGGCCCCTGGCCGAAGGCGATGGCGTCCAGGTCGCCCAGGCCGAGGCCGGCCTGGGCCAGCAGGGCCTTGATCTCGGGCAGCATGCGCGCCGAGGCCTTGGCGCCGCCGGCCGCCTCGAACAGCTTCGACGGTCCGGGCGACACGAGGGCCAGGGCCATCGTGTCGGTGGAGCTGTCGAGGGCGAGCAGAACGGGCATCGAGGCAGTTTACCGTCGGGGGTCCTCCCGACGGACCGCCTAGGGCCCGTCCACGCTACAGCAGGCCCGGGTTGCGCTGCCAGACCGACCAGGTCAGGGCCGAAGCGAAGCAGACCCAGGCGAGGTAGGGCAGCAGCAACAGGCCGGCCGCCGGCCGGATGCGCCAGAAGGCGGCGACGGTGGCGGCGATCAGGGCCAGCAGCAACAGCACCTCGCCGAAGGCCAGGGCGCCCTGGTGCCAGCCGAAGAACAGCCACGACCACAGCGCGTTGGCCACCAGCTGGACGACGTACAGGCCCAGTGCCCCGTCCACGCGCTGCGCCGGACGGGCGCGCCAGACCCGCCAGGCGGCCACGGCCATCAGGAAGTACAGCAGCGACCACACCGGTCCGAACACCGACGGCGGCGGCGCCCAGGCGGGCTTGTCGAGCTGGGCATAGAAGGCCTGGGCGTCCACCGAGGCGATGGCGCCCGCCGCGGCGGCGACCGCCGTGAGGGCCAGCCAGGCCGCCAGGCCGATGGCCTGGGCCACCGCGGAGCTTCGCGCCGTGGCCGTCCTGTCGAGTGCATCCATGGCCGCAACGATAGCCGCCGCCGGCCGGCCCTGGCGCCGGTGGGGCCAAGGACCCGCCGGCCTGAAGCCCGCCGGCAGAAGGCGTGGCGTCAGCGGCGTGGGCCACACTCCACACTTCGCCATCGCCCGCCTCCAGGTCCCGTCTTGCCCGCGCAACCCCTGCTGATCGCGCTCGTCTCGGTGCAGTTCTTCGTGCACGCCCTGGCCTGGGCGATGACGGCGCGCATGGCGCGGCGCTGGCGTGCGACCGAGGGTCATTTCGCGCTTTTCTGGCTCTTCCTGGCCGCGGGGCTCGCGCTCTTCGTGCCGCCCTGGGCCAGCGGCAGCGCCCCGCGCAACCTGGCCGACCTGCTCATCATCGCGGCGGCCATGTTCGAGCACCGGGGCTTGGCCCTGCACTGGGGCCGCTGCCCGCGCGCGGCCGGCTACGTGGCCGGCCTCGCCGCCGCGGCGGCCACCGTCGCGGCGAGCTTCCTGCTCGACAACGGCCACGGCGTGCGCGTGGCCGTCGTCTGCTTCGGCTGCGGCGCCATGCTGGCCGCCAGCGCCGGCCTGATGTGGCGCCTGGGCCGCGCCGCCACGCCCTTCTTCGCGCCGGTGGCGGCGGCCGGCTACGCCCTGCTGGCCGCACTGCTGCTGGCGCGCGGCGTGCAGGCCCTGCTGGTGGGCGCCACCACCAAGATCTCCATCGACGCCCCCGGCCACGCCAACATCCCGCTGGCCATCGCCGTGCTCTTCGTCGGCGGCCTCATCAACCTCGCCCACATCCGCCTGGTGCTCGGCCGCGTGCTGCACCGGCTGGGCCAGCAGGCCAAGACGGACGAGCTCACCGGCGCCCTCAACCGCCGCGGCCTGCTGCAGGAGCTGGAGCAGGCCCACGCCGGCGCCCTGCAGGGCCGCGCCGGCTACGCGCTGATGATGGTGGACGTGGACCACTTCAAGGCCATCAACGACCAGCACGGCCACGCCCAGGGCGACCAGGTCCTGCGAACGGTCTCGGCCAGCCTGCGCGCCGCGCTGCGCGGCGACGACCTCGTCGGCCGCTGGGGCGGCGAGGAGTTCTGCGTGCTGCTGCCTCGCACCCGCCTGGCAGACGCCGAGCACCTCGCCCAGCGCGTGGCCGCGCGGGTGGCCGCCCCGGGGCCCGGCATCCGCGTGACGGTCAGCATCGGCGTGTCGGAATACGGCCCCGCCGATGCGGACGTGCAGGCCGTCATCCGCCGTGCCGACGATGCCCTCTACGCCGCCAAGGACGCCGGCCGCAACCGCGTGGTCGTCGCCGCGGGCTGAGCGCCGTCCACGCGGCCCGGCCGCCATCCAGCCGGCCCGCACTGCCGTTCGCCCGGCCGCCCTGCCGCCGCGGGCGCGGCGCCGGCAACATCGACGCCATGGACCTCCGACGCGCCCTCCGCGACAACCGCGGTTTCATCCTCTTCCTCCTCGGCTTCCTGGTGTTCCGCACCGCGGTCGCGGACTGGAATCCCATCCCCTCCGGCTCCATGCGGCCGACGCTGCTGGAGGGCGACGTCGTGCTGGTCAACCGCCTGGCCTACGACCTCAAGCTGCCGCTGACCGACGTGGTGCTGATGCCCCTGGGCGAGCCCCGCCGCGGCGACGTGGTGACGTTGAGTTCGCCGGCCGGCGGCACGCGGCTGATCAAGCGCATCGTCGGCCTGCCGGGCGACCGCATCGCCATGCAGGGCGACGTGCTGGTCCTCAACGGCCGGCCGCTGGCCTACCGCGACAGCCGCTCGCAGGGCGAGACCGTCGCGCCCGGCTGGGTGGTGGACGCCGTGCGCGCCACCGAGGACCTCGGCGGCCGATCGCATCCCGTGCAGTTCCTGCCCCGGCTGCCGGCCCGGCGGGACTTCGCCGAGATCACCGTGCCGCCCGGACAGTACTTCCTGCTCGGCGACAACCGCGACAACAGCGAGGACTCGCGCTTCATCGGCACCGTGCCGCGCGAGAAGCTCATCGGCCGCGCCCACCACGTGCTGGTGTCGGCCGACTGGCTGGGCGAGGACGGCTGGCGGCTGGCGCCCCGCTTCGGGCGCTGGGCCACGGCCATCCGCTGAGCCGCCGGCGGCCCGGCCGTTCATCTGAGGTTCAGCTCCCGCGGCGCACACTTGCCGCATGACGCCTCGACGACCCGGCCGATGGAGCTTCGCTGCAGTCCTGCTGTTCGCCGGGACGGGGGTGCTGCGGGCCGATGACCGGCATGACCACGATCGCGCCCGCGCCGCCGTCCAGGCCGGCGAGGTGCTGCCGCTGCGCCAGGTGCTGGAAGCGCTGCGCCGCACCGAACCCGGCGAGGTGCTGGAGGTGGAGCTGGAGCAGGACGCCGGGCGCTGGGTCTACGAGCTCAAGCTGCTGCGGCCCGACGGCACCCTGCGCCGCCTCAAGGTGGACGCGCGCACCGCCGCCGTGCTCGGCAGCCGCACACGGCCTGAACCGGTCCGGCCGGCCCCGGCCGCATCGCCGGCGGAGCCCCGGCCATGAGGGTGCTGCTGGTGGAGGACGAGCCCACCCTGCGTGGCCAGCTCAAGGCGGTGCTGGCCCAGGCCGGCTACGCCGTCGACGAGGCCGCAGACGGCGGGCAGGCCGCCCACCTCGGCGCGACCGAGCCCTACGACGCCGTCGTGCTGGATCTCGGCCTGCCGGTGCTGGACGGCCTGACCGTGCTGCAGCGCTGGCGCGCCGCCGGACGCACGACGCCCGTCCTCATCCTCACCGCCCGCGACGGCTGGCACGAGAAGGTGGCCGGCATCGACGCGGGTGCCGACGACTACCTCGCCAAGCCCTTCCACACCGAGGAGCTGCTGGCCCGGCTGCGCGCCCTCGTGCGGCGCTCCCACGGCCTGGCCTCGCCGCTGCTGAACAACGGCGACATCACGCTGGACACACGCAACGGCACCGTCACCCAGGCCGGCGCGACGGTGAGCCTCACCGCCCATGAGTACCGCCTGCTGGCCTACCTGATGCACCGGGCGGGTCAGGTGGTGTCGCGCAGCGAGTTGGTGGAGCATCTCTACGCCCAGGACTTCGACCGCGACTCCAACACCGTGGAGGTCTTCGTCGCACGGCTGCGGCGCAAGCTGGGCGCCGACCTCATCGAGACCGTGCGCGGCCTGGGCTACCGCCTCGCGGCCCGCGGCTGAAACGGTCCATGGCCTATCTGCGCTCCCTGAGGCAAAGGCTGCTGCTGGCCACGCTGGCGACGGCCGGCCTGGCGCTCGTCGCGGCGGGTTTCGTGCTGTCCGGCCTGTTCCGGGAGCACGTGCGCCAGCAGTTCATCGACCGCCTCGGCGTGGAGCTGGACCAGGTCACGGCGCGGCTGGAGGCGGATGCCGACGGGCGCCCGGCGCTGGACCCCGCCCGGCTGTCCGACCCCCGCTGGACCCGGCCGCGCTCGGGGCTGTACTGGCAGGTCGACGGCGCCGGCCCCGGTGGCGAGCCCGCCCTGCTGCGGTCGCGCTCGCTCTGGGACGAGCAACTCGCCGCGCCGCGCGACATGCCGGCCGACCGCGAGCTGCACGTGCACGAACTGCCCGGCCCCGGCCAGGTGCCGCTGCTGCTGATCGAGCGCACGCTGCGGGCCGAGGGCGCCCAGGCCCCCTGGCGAGTGATGGTGGCGGCCGACCTGCGCCCGCTGGAGCAGGCCGGCCGCCATTTCGACGGCGTGCTGGCCTGGTCGCTGCTGGCCCTGCTGCTGCTGCTGGCCGCCGCGGCGCTGCTGCAGGTGACGATCGGGCTGGCGCCGCTGGGCCGGCTGCGCCTGGCCCTGTCGGCCCTGCGCGAGGGACGCACGCAAAGGCTGGAAGGCCGCTACCCCGACGAGATCCAGCCGCTGGTGAACGACCTGAACGGCGTGCTCGACCGCCACGCCGAGGTGCTGGAGCGCGCCCGCGCCCAGGCCGGCAACCTGGCCCACGCCCTCAAGACGCCGCTGACGGTGCTGTCCCAGGCCGCCGGCCAGGCGCAGGGCTCGGAGGCGGCCCGCGCCGAGCTGCCCGCGCTGGTGGCCGAGCAGGTGCTGACGGCACGCCGCCACGTCGACTGGCACCTCGCCCGCGCCCGCGCGGCCGCCGCCCTGGGCGTGGTCGGCCTGCGCACGCCGGTGCTGCCGGTGGCCGAGGGCCTGGTCAAGGTGATGCGCAAGGTCCATGCCGCGCGCCTCGTGGCCATCGTCACCGACCTGGACGAGCGCCTGGCCTTCGCCGGCGAAACGCAGGACCTGCAGGAGATGCTGGGCAACCTGCTGGACAACGCCTGCAGGTCGGCGCGCACCCAGGTGCTGCTCAGCGGCACGCTGGCCGGCCGGCGGCTGCGCATCACCCTGGACGACGACGGCCCGGGCATCCCCGAGGCACGCATCGAGGAAGCCCTTCGCCGCGGCGGCCGGCTCGACGAATCGACGCCCGGCAGCGGCCTGGGCCTGGCCATCGTGCAGGAGCTGGCGCGGCTCTACGGCGGCAGCCTGGAACTGAGCCGCAGCCCCATCGGCGGCCTGCTGGCGGTGCTAACGCTGCCGTCGGCCTGACGCGGCCCGGCGTCAGGTGATGCCGGCGTTCATGGCCACCAAAGTATTCAGGACGTCGGCCTCATAGGCCGATATGTGCTCCCGGCCCTTTCGCTTGAGGCCGGAGACCCGATCACCGAACAACATGATGCAGGCATGCTCGTTGTCGCGTCGGCTCATCCAGTACAGCCCCTGGATGGCCGGCATCTGCTCGTAGAACCACAACGCCCACTCCCGCGTGACCGGATAGACGCCGCTGTTGCCGGCCAGCAGGTCGTGGACCTCGAGCCCCGCCGCCTGCAGGCCGAAGGTCGTCAGCGACGCCAGCTTGAGCGGGGGGGTCGACACGATGCTCATGTGGGTCCTGCTTTTCGAAGGGTCGTCGTGGGAGGACCAATCGAAGGTCCAGCCCGTCGACGGATAGGGCGCGTCGTGGAACAGGATTTCCGCGATGGCCGTCCGCGGAGCCTGGGCCGCGTAGAGGGTGGGGATGACGCTGCCATCGGGCCGCACCAGCGGGCTGAAGCGGGCGTTGCCTCGACCGCTGCCGTTGAAGGCCGTGGAGTCGTAGGCCCCGGTGGCAGCGTCGTACTCGTGCACGCGATACCAATCGGCAGGCACGAGGTCCCTGACGGTCGGCACGTGGGCCGCCGGGGGGCGCTTCGAGGCGCCGGAAAGCGTCGCAGGCGTCGCGGTCGGCGGCGACAGGGGTGCCGCGCCAGGAGCCGTCGCCGGCGCTGCCGGTGGTGTCGCTGCGCCCGCCTTCTTCCTAGCCATGCAGAGGCCCCTGCAGGCTCTGCTCGGCCGCCTTGACGACGGCCAGGCCGTCGGTGGCGAGGAGATCACGAGGCCTCTGCCCCTCCAGATAGCTGGTGGGCGATTCGAACCAGGCGGCGATGCGGAAAGGTGACCGTCCGGCCATGAGCTTCAAGACTTCCTGCAGGATGGGCACGGGTTCGCCGAGTTCATCGAGGGCGTAGGCGGGAATCAGCCGAGCGCCGCCGCGCTCCAGGGCGAAGATGCGTTGGGAGTCGATCCACCGCTTGACAGTGTGCGAGGGGTTGGTCGTCTTGGCATGCCGGACTTCGTTGAGCTCGGATGGCGAGAGCCATCTCGTCCCTTGGAGCACGCTGTCGACCGTTCGCTGGGTGAGAGTGCGCCTGAGTTCCAGAAGCCGTTCATCAGGCTTCAGCGGCGCGGCATCGAGAAGGGACTGGGCCAGGTCGACCTGGCCGGACGTCACCTGCGTCGAATACGACACCTTCCCCGAGGCCCCGAACACCACGTGGACCACGACCTTCTGTCCCTCCGGAACGGCCGCAGGCCGATGCGGCGCGACGTCGTACTTGTAGAGCGCCTTCAGGAGCTCGCGGGACTCGGTGGCTGGGAGTGCCTTGAGGTCGTGCAGGCGCTGGCCGACGCCCTCCAGGGCAGGCGGCTTCCCCCGGCCGCGAAGGGGGGGCGACTGCACCTGCGGCGATGCCGTCGCCTGCCGCGGACGGCGACGTGTCTTCGTGGGCTCAAGGCGTGGCATAGGCTATCCCAAATATCCAGACATCCACATGACACGTAGGAGTACGCGGCGTGAATGCAAGACTATCCTATCGCATATATCGCCAATCGGCCCGGCGCCGCGGGGCTGCCGCCCTCACTCCTCCCAGCGGAAGCGCCAGATCGCCACGGCGGCGAACACCGCGCTGAAGCCGAGCATCACCGCGCTGGGCAGCAGGGCGGCGGAGAAAGGCTGGCCACGCCAGGTCATGGCGTCCAGCGCATCCACGGCCCAGCGCGTGGGGACGGCCAGCGACGCCGTCTGCAGCCACTCCGGGAAGATGAAGGCCGGCACCCAGGCTCCGCCCAGCATGACCATCAGCAGCGTGGCCAGGATGGCCAGGCCGCGCGTCGCTTCGGGCGTGCGGCCGAGGGCGGCGACGAGCAGGCCGAAGCTGGCCGTCAGCAGCGAGAAGCACACCAGCACCAGCAGCAGGCCGGCCGGGCTGCCGAGCACGCGCACCCCGAAGCCGCCGATGGCGACCGCGTAGAGCACGGCGAAGACGATCATCGAGATGAGGGCGCTGGCCAGGATGCGGCTGCCCAGCAGCTGGGCGCGCGACAGCGGCGCGGCGCGCAGCCGCTTCCACAGCCCCAGGCGGCGCATCAGCAGCAGGCCCAGGGCCATGTCCACGCCGGCCATCAGGATGAACTGCACCCCCATGCCGGCAAAGGAATGGGCATAGCTGTTGTAGGCCACCGGCGCGGCATTGGCACCCGACTGCACGGCCTCGATCTCGCGTGTCGAGTAGGGCATGGACAGGCCGCCGGCCAGCGGCGCCGAGGCAGCGCCCGCCTGGGCCGCCTCGCGCTTCTGGACGGCGCCGACGCTGTCGAACAGCCGCATCAGTTCGGCGCGGCGTTCGGGATCGAGGTCGCGGGCCTGCTCGACGTCCTGCCTGAGCCCAGCCAGCACGGGGCTGTCGCCGCTGAAGCTGGCGCGGCTGACCTCCTGCATCAGCGTCTGCGCCAGCAGCCCGCGCACGACCGCCAGGGCGCTGGCCTGGGAAGGGTCGTAGTGCAGGGCGATCTCGGGCTTGGCGCCGGCCCCGAAGAGGGCGCGGCCGGCCTGCTGGCCGAGGCCGGCCGGCAGCACGGCCACGGCGCGCAGCTTGCCGGCGCGCACCTGGCCCAGCAGCTCGGCCTCTTCGCCCGCGACGGCCTTGAGCGAGGGCTCGGCCAGCAGGGCCGCGACCACCCGCTGCGACAACGGGCTGCGGTCGAGGTCGACGACCCCGACGGGGATGCCGGCCATCTTGCTGCCGCCGCCGAAGAGGCTGCCGAAGAAGGCGGCGATGAGGATGGGCGCGACGATGCTCATCAGCACGGCGCGGCGGTTGGAGAAGTGCAGCTTGATCTCGGCACGGACGAGGGCGAGCAGGGCTTGCATGGACGGTCCTTGGTTCAATCCCGCAGGGCGCGGCCGGTGAGGTGGAGGAAGACGTCTTCGAGCGTGGCGCGGGCCGACGACAGGCCGCGCACGGCGATGCCGCGCTCGGCCAGGGCGGCGAGCAGCGGGCCGGCGTCGCGACCGACGTCGCCGACGCTGGCCTCCAGCCGCTGGCCGACGCGCTTGACGCCCGGCAGGCCCGCCAGCAAGGCATCGTCAGGCTCGCCGGCGATTTCCACGTGCAGGACCTGAGCCGCCGGCAGCAGCGCGAACAGCTCGGCCTGCGTGCCCTGGGCGACGACCCGGCCATGGTCGATGACGGTGATGCGGTCGGCCAGGCGCTCGGCCTCTTCCATGTAATGGGTGGTGTAGATCAGCGCCTTGCCGGCGGCTTTCAGGGCCTCGAGGTTGTCGAAAATGGCGTTGCGGCTTTGCGGGTCCACGCCGGCCGTGGGCTCGTCGAGCAGGATGACCTCGGGGTCGTGGATGAGGGCGCAGGCGATGTTCAGGCGGCGCTTCATGCCGCCGGAGAAGGTGGAGGGCTTGTCGCGGGCGCGGTCGGACAGGCCCACCATCGCGAGCACCTCGTCGGCGCGGCGCCTGAGCCGGTCGGGCGCCATGCCGTAGAGGGCGCCGAAGAGTTCGACGTTCATGCGCGCGGGGAGTTCCTCGTAGAGGGCGATGTCCTGGGGCACGAGGCCGATGCGGCGCTTGTAGCCGGCCTCGTCGCTGGCCAGGCTGACGCCGCCACCGAGCGTCACCGTGCCGGCGTCGGGCACGGTCAGGCCGCAGATCATGCCCACCGTCGTCGACTTGCCGGCCCCGTTGGGGCCCAGCAGCCCCAGCACCTCGCCCGGGCGCAGCGCGAGGTCGACCTCGTGCACCGCCGTCCTGGCCCCGTAGGCCTTGCGCAGGCCGCGCGCCACCAGCACTTCGTCCTTCATGCCTTCATCTCCTCGATGGAACTGGAGCGCATGCTAGGGGCGGGGCGGGACCGGCTGGCGCGCCTTGCGACGGACGGCAAGCCGGCGGCGCGAATCGACGGCGCCCGCGGCGAACGGGCCATACTGCGCGCATGGCAGCAGCACGCATCGGCATCATCGGCACCGGCTGGGTGGGCACCAGCGTGGCGTTTTCAACCCTGGTGTCCGGCCATGCCGGCGAGCTGTGGCTGCATGACCAGCGCGGCGCAGTGGCCGAGGGCGAGGCCCTGGACCTGGCCGACGGCGCCGCCTTCTACCCGCACTGCGACGTTCGCGCCGTGGCCCTGGAGCAGCTGCGCGAGGCCGACATCGTCGTGCTCGCGGCCGGGCGCAACGGCCGGCCCGACGAAAGCCGCCTGGACCTGCTGCGCGACAACGCCCGCATCGCCGCCGGCATCGGCCGGGCGCTCGCCGGCTTCGGCGGCATCGTCCTCGTCGTGACCAACCCGGTGGACGTGCTGACGCGCGTCGTCGCCGCGGCCAGCGGCCTGCCGCCGGAGCGCGTCATCGGCACCGGCACCCTGCTGGACACCGCGCGGCTGCGCGAGCGCCTCGCCGGACGGCTGGGCCTGTCGCCGCTGTCCGTGCATGCCCAGGTGATCGGCGAGCACGGCGACTCGTCGGTGATGCTGTGGTCGGGCGCGCGCGTCGGCGGCCTGGCCCTGCGCGACTGGGCCGGCTGGCGCGCCGAGGATGAGGCGCTGCTGGCCCAGCAGGTGCGCCGCGCGGCCTACGAGGTGATCCGCCGCAAGGGCGCCACCAACCATGCCATCGGCCTGGTCACGGCCGAGCTGATCGGCTGCATCGTGCGCGACGAGCGGCGGCTGCTGCCGGTCAGCCGCGTGCAGGACCTGCCCGGCGGGTTGCGCGGCGTGGCCCTGTCCCTGCCCGCCCTGGTGGGTGCGAACGGCGCGGTCCAGGTGACCGAGCCGGCCATGGACGAGGCCGAGCGCCAGGCGCTGGCGGCGTCGGCCACGGTGCTGGACCAGGCCTTCCGATCGCTGGCCGGCTAGGGCCAGTGAACAGGCCCTGATCAGCGGGTGCGGAAGCGCCCGACCAGCTCGTTGAGCCGGTGGGACTGGGCCTTCAGGCTCTCGGCCGCCGCGGCGCCTTCTTCCACGAGAGCGGCGTTCTGCTGCATGGACTGGTCGAGCCGGTCCACCGAATCGGCGATCTCGCGAAGGCCGGCACTCTGGGTGCGGGCCAGCTCGGTGGCGTCCTTGATGAGGGCGGCCACGCGCTCGACGCTGGAAACCACCTCCTGCATCTGCGTGCCGGCCTCGTTGACCAGGCGCGAGCCGGCGTCGACCTGTTCCACGCTGGCGCCGATCAGCGACTTGATCTCCTTGGCCGCCTCGGCGCTGCGCTGGGCGAGCTGGCGAACCTCGCCGGCCACGACGGCGAAACCGCGGCCCTGCTCGCCGGCCCGCGCCGCTTCGACGGCGGCGTTCAGCGCCAGGATGTTGGTCTGGAAGGCGATGCCGTCGATGACGCCGATGATGTCGGCGATCTTGCGGCTGCTCTGGCTGACGCCGTTCATGGCCGTCACGGCGTTCAACACCACCTCGCCGCTGTGGCGGGCGTGCTGTCGGGTCGTCTCGGCCAGGGCGCTGGCCTCGCCCATGGCTTCGCTGCTGTGGCGGGCGGCCTCGGTCATCTGGCGCATGGAGCTGGCGGCCTGCTGGAGGTCGGCGCTGCCGCGCTCGGTGCGCTGGGAGAGGTCGAGGTTGCCCGCGGCGATCTCGCTGGCGGCCGTGTTGACCTGCTCGGCGCCGTCGCGCAGCGTGCCCATCATGCTGCGCAGGGTGTCCTGCAGCCGCACCAGGGCCGACATGCCTTCGCGGGCACTGGAATTGCCGCGCAGCACGATGTCCTCGCGCAGGTCGCCCGCGCTCATGCGATGCGCGCCGCTGAGCAGGTCGCGCAGGAAGACGCCCACGCTCTTGGCGCCGTCGAGGTAGACGAAGGCGATGGCGCTGCCCAGCAGCAGGCTGCCGCCGATCAGCCAACCCGCCGGCATGCCGTAGAGCACGCCGCCGATGACGTAGAGCTGCAGGGCGACGGACAGGCCGAGGTAGAGGGCCAGTCGCTGGGCGATGGACAGGTTGGCGAACATCGGCGGTCTCCTTGGTTTGAGGGCAGCCGGCCAATCTAGCCCAGAGGCCCCCTTCAGGCGCGTGGAGGTTTCACGCCTTGCAGGCCCTCCGACGAATCTTCGGCATTTCGCGTCATTCCTTCATGGCGGCGCCGACCAGCCCTCAGCCGGCCAGCGCCCGCCCGATCAGGATCTTCTGCACCTCGCTCGTGCCCTCGTAGATCTGGGTCACGCGCACGTCCCGGTAGATGCGCTCGACCGGGAAGTCAGCGAGATAGCCGTAGCCGCCGTGGATCTGGATGGCCTCGGAGCACACCTTCTCGGCCATCTCGCTGGCGAAGAGCTTGGCCATGGCGGCCTCCTTCAGGCAGGGCTTGCCGGCGTCCTTGAGGCTGGCCGCATGCCAGATGAGCTGGCGCGCCGCTTCGATGCGCGTGGCCATCTCGGCCAGCTTGAACTGCACCGCCTGGTGCTCGAAGATGGGCTGGCCGAAGGTGACGCGGTCCTTGCTGTAGCGCAGCGCCGCCTCGAAGGCGGCCCTCGCCATGCCGACGGACTGCGAGGCAATGCCGATGCGCCCGCCCTCCAGGCCCGACAGCGCGATCTTGAGGCCCTGCCCTTCCTCGCCGAGGCGGTTGGCGGCCGGCACGCGGCAGTTCTCGAAGACGATCTGCGCCGTGTCGCTGCTGTGCTGGCCCATCTTCTCCTCCACGCGGGCGACCGTGTAGCCCGGCGTGCCGGTCGGCACGACGAAGGCGCTGATGCCTTTCTTGCCGGCGCTCTTGTCCGTCACGGCCATGACGATGGCGACGTCGCCATGCTTGCCGCTGGTGATGAACTGCTTGACGCCGTCGAGGACGTAGTGGTCGCCATCGCGCACGGCCGTCGTGCGCAGGCCGCCGGCCTCGGAGCCGACGTGGGGTTCGGTCAGGCAGAAGGCGCCGAGCATGTCGCCGCGCGCCAGGGGCTTGAGGAAGCGCTGCTTCTGCTCGTCGTTGCCGAAGGCCATCAGGATGGAGCAGACGGGGCAGTTGTTGACGCTCACCACCGTGCTGGTGCCGCCGTCGCCGGCCGCGATCTCCTCCAGGATGACGGACAGGGCCAGGTAGTCCAGGCCGGCGCCGTCCCATTCGGCGGGCACGGCCACGCCGTAGCAACCGAGCGCCGCCAGGCCCTTGAGCTGTTCGGCCGGAAAGTGGTGGTTCCTGTCCCAGGCGGCGACGTGGGGGGCGATCTCGGCCTGCACATAGGCGCGGATGGCGTCCTGTACGGCGAGGTGGTCTTCGGGTAGCAGCATGTTCGGCTCAACCTCCGGATTGCGGTGAGCCATTGTCCCGCGCGGCCGGGCCGCCGGCCGGCGTCAGGCGGCGCCGTCCTTGACCAGCAGCGTGCCGCGCCCGATGACGCAGGGGTGCGAATGCCGCACCGTGGCACGGCCGTCGACGTGGGCCAGCCAGCCGCCCAGGGCGGCGTTCCATTCGACCGTCGCCACGCGCCAGTGCAGCACCAGCTCCTGCTCGGCGAACACCGGCGCCTTGAAAGCGAAGTTGAAGTTCAGGCAGAGCAGCTCGCGCTCCCGGCCGTCGTCGCTGCGTGAGAAGTGGCTGGCCGCCACGCCGATCATCAGCGCCGTGGTGTGCTGGCCGCTGGCGATGATCTCGCCATGCCGCGCGCGCTGGGCGGCCTGCACGTCGTGGTGCAGGGGGTTGGTGTCGCCCGTGAGCCGGGCGAAGGTGGCGATGTCGTCGCGGGTGAAGCGCACCACGCGCTCGCAGGTTTCCCCCACGCGGATGAGCGCCGTCGAGAGGTCGGGTTCGGCCAGCGGTGTGTCCATGTCTGTCGTGTCTTCCCTGGGACGCCAACGTTAGCGCACGCCGCCACCCCGCCACGGCCCAGGAAACAGGGACACGGCCTTCAGCTGAAACCGGGCGTTACCAGGCCAGCCGCTGGCCGTCGTAGTTGAAGAAGGACCCGCTGTCGGCGGGCTTGACGCTGGCCAGCACGGTGCGCATGCCCGCGATGCTGGTGGGCGCGTCGATGTCGGCCTCGGCGCCGCCCATGTCGGTGCGCACCCAGCCGGGGTGGAAGCTGACCACGGTGGCCTTGCCGGCAAGCGCCAGGGCCGCGTCCTTCATGACCGAGTTCACCGCCGCCTTGGAGGCGCGGTAGAGCCAGCCGCTGGTGCCTGTGCGCAGGCCGATGGAGCCCATGCGCGAGGACACGATGGCCAGCCGCGCCCCAGGCGCCAGTGCCTCGGCCACCTGCGGCAGGATGCGCATGGGCCCGAGGACGTTGGTGCGCATGACGAGGTCGAAATCGTCCTGCGAGGGCGTCTGCAGGGCCGGCGCGCGCGGGCCGAAGACGCCGGCATTGATGACGACCACGTCGAACTGCTCGCCGTCGATCTGCCAGGCCAGGCCGGCGGCACCGGCCGCATCGGCCACGTCCAGGCGCAGCGGCTTGGCGCCCAAGGCCGCCAGGCGCGACAGCCCGGCGTCGTCGCGCGCGGTGGCGGTGACGCGCTCGCCCGCCGCCCGGTACTGGCGCACGAACTCCAGGCCCAGGCCGCGGGACGCCCCGACGATGAGCACCTTCATGGCCTGGCCAAGGCGAGCCTGGCCGCCAGGACGGTGAAGAGGCCCGCGCCACCCAGGTTGAGGCCGCGGCCCACCCAGGGCCGGGGCCGGGCGCGGCGCAGCGGCGCCACCAGGGCCACCAGCAGCAGCAGGAAGACGAGGCCCTGCACGATGAACCAGCTGCCGAGGAAGAGGAAGGCCGCCGTCTTGTCCGGCGCGTCGGCATCGATGAACTGCGGCAGCAGGGCGAGGAAGAACAGGGCCACCTTGGGATTGAGGGCATTGGTGAAGAAGCCCTGGCGGGCGGTGCGCCACAGCGAGGCCGGCGCTCCCACCTCGGGCGCCGACGCCGCCGACCTCAGCCCCGCCCGGGCCATGCCCCAGGCCACATAGAGCAGGTAGGCGGCACCTGCGTACTTGACGACGGCGAAGGCCTCGGCCGACGTCGCCAGCAGGGCCGCGAGGCCGAAGGCCGCCGCCAGCGTGTGCAGCACGCAGCCCATCATGATGCCCAGGGCCGCCGCCACGCCCTGGCGCCAGCCGCCGCGCAGCGTGCTGGCCACGGCGTAGGCCATGTCGACCCCCGGCGTGGCGTTGAGCACGAAAACGGTGGCGGCGAACAGCGCGAGGTCGTGGGTGCCGAGCATCAGAGCATTTCCACTGCCAGCGCCGTCGCCTCGCCGCCGCCGATGCACAGCGCCGCCATGCCCTTCTTGAGGCCGCGGGCCTTGAGCGCGCCCAGCAGCGTGACCACGATGCGGGCGCCGCTGGCGCCGATGGGGTGGCCCAGGGCGACCGCCCCGCCGTTGACGTTGACGATCTCGTGCGGCAGCTTGAACTCGGCCATGGCGGCCATGGTGACGGCGGCGAAGGCCTCGTTCACTTCCCACAGGTCCACCTGCCCCGCCTGCCAGCCGGCCTTGGCCAGGGCCTTCTGGATGGCGCCGACCGGGGCGGTGGTGAACCAGTCCGGCGCCTGGGCGTGCACGGCGTGGCTGACGATGCGGGCGATGGGCATGAGGCCGCGCGCCTTGGCCGTGCTCTCGCGCATCAGCACCAGGGCGGCGGCGCCGTCGGAGATGCTCGACGACGTGGCGGCGGTGATGGCGCCGTCCTTCTTGAAGGCGGGCTTGAGCGTCGGGATCTTGTCGAGCTTGGCCTTGAAGGGCTGCTCGTCGAACTTGATGACGGTGTCGCCCTTGGGGCCGCTCAGCGTGACCGGGGCCATCTCCCAGTCGAAGGCGCCGCTCTCGTTGGCGGCCTTGGCGCGCTGGGTGGAGGTGATGGCGTACTGGTCCATGGCCTCGCGGCTGAAGGCGTACTTGCTCACGCACTGCTCGGCGAAGACGCCCATGGCCTTGCCGCGCTCGTAGGCGTCCTCCAGGCCGTCCAGGGCCATGTGGTCGTAGACGGCGCTGGCGCCGTACTTGATGCCCTTGCGGGCGAACATCAGGTGGGGCGCGTTGGTCATGCTCTCCATGCCGCCGGCCACCATCACCTCGGCGCTGCCGGCGGTGAGCATGTCGTGGGCGAACATCATGGTGCGCATGCCGGAGCCGCACATCTTGCTCAGCGTGACGGCGCCGGCCGAGTCGGGCAGGCCGGCCTTGCGCAGGGCCTGGCGGGCGGGCGCCTGGCCCTGGCCGGCCATCAGGCAGTTGCCCATCAGCACCTCGTCGACCGCGTCGCCCGGCACGCCGGCGCGCTCGACGGCCGCCTTGATGGCGACGGCCCCCAGTTCCCAGCCGGCCAGGCTGGAGAAATCGCCCAGCAGGCCGCCGATGGGCGTGCGGGCGGCGGAAACGATGACGATGGGATCGGACATGACGGTCTCCTCAGATGAACGGATGGACTGCATTGTGCGACTTTTGGTTGACGTGCACGTCAATCGCGCCAAAGCCGATAAGCCCAGAAGGATTCCTCGGCGGCGATGCGGCGGCGCAGCTCCCCGGGGCTGAAACCGGTCAGGCGCCGGGTCTCGCGGCAGAGGTGGGGCTGGTCGGCGTAGTCCGACTCGGCGGCGATGTCGGCCCAGTTGACGGGCCCGCCCTCGGCGGCGGCCACGGCGTAGAAGGCCCGCTCGGCCCGCGACACCGCGCGCAGCTCGCGCATCGGCAGGCCGGCCCAGGCCTTGATGCGACGCTCCAGCTGCCGCAGACTGCGGCCGGCCGCGCTGGTGGCCGCGCGCAGGGCCAGGGCCTCGGTCCAGGCGGCGTAGCGCTGCCCCGGGCGCTGGTCGCCCAGGGCCTGCCAGCGCGGCAGCAGGAAGGCCTCCAGCAGCGCCAGGCGCGCGGCGTCGTCGGGCACGGCGGCCATGGCCTGCGCCCAGTCGAGCCAGTCGGGCGGCAGCAGCTCGCGGGCGTCGACGGTCCGGTTGACCAGCCGGTCCACCGCCACGCCGGTCAGGGCGACGAAGGCGTCAGCCAGCAGCAGCAGCTTGAAGGCGTGGATGTCGCCCGGGTTGCGGGTGTGGCTGGGCAAGGTGAAGGGCCCACCGACCACGATGGGCGCCTGAAGCTGAACGGCCGGCGGCACCGAGAAGCCGGGCGTGGCCAGCCATTCGCTGCCGCCCTCGTGCCACCAGACGAGGCTGACCAGCGGCGTGGCGGGGAAGTAGTTCTCCCGCTGTGCGGCATCCAGGCCGCGGCCACGGGTGTCGCGCAGCATGGCGGCACGCACGCAGCCGGCCAGGGCCAGCGGCGGCAGCCAGAGGGCGGTGCGCGGGTCGTCCAGCATGCGGCCAGTGTCGCATTCGTTCAAGACCGGCCGGGCCCCGGGCGCGCAGCATGGCGGCATGACCACGCTGACCCTCGACGACCTTCCCGCCCACCCCGTCCGCTGGTGGGGCCTGCCCGTGCTCGCCGCGATGCGGCGCGACTACCTCGCCGTCATCGCCGCCCAGCGCCCGCTGGGCGACTTCGTGGCCCAGCGCGTCCTCGGCGAGCGCGCCGTCGACGTCTTCGACCCCGAACTCGTCCGCGAGGTGATGGTGGAGCATGCCGACGCGCTGGTCCGCTGGGAGCGCGGGCCGGAGGTGTTCGCCGAGCTGATGGGCCAGTCCGTGCTTGTGACCGAGGGCGCCACCTGGCAGCGCCAGCGCCGCATGCTGATGCAGGCCTTCACGCCGCGGCGCGTGGCCGGCTATGCGGCCCTGATGACCGAGGCCGCCGTGGCGGGCCTGGCCGGCGTCGCGGCCGGCGAGGTGGCGATGGACGGACTCTTCAGCCACCTGACCATGGACGTCATCTCCCGCACGCTGTTCAGCCGCCCCATCGGGGCCGACACGGCGGCGGCGGCCGAGGCGGTGCAGGTGCTCAGCGAAACCGCGCTGGCGGAGATGTTCTGGCCCGTCACCCTGCCCGACTGGCTGCCCCTGCCCGGCAAGGCGGCCAAGCGCCGCGCGAACCGGCTGATGCATGGACTGCTGCGTGGCCACATCGCCGCCCGCCGGGGCAGCGCCGAGCCGCGCGCCGACCTGCTCGGCATGCTGATGGGCCTGCGCGACGAGGCCACGGGCGAGGCCCTGTCGCCACAGGAGGTCTACGACCAGTGCATGGTGAGCTTCCAGGCCGGCCATGAGACCAGCGCGACGGCGCTGCTGTGGTGGAGCTGGCTGATGGCGGCCCACCCCGAGGCCCAGGCGCGGGCGCGGGCCGAGGTCGACACGCTGCTGGCCGGGCGGGTGCCGTCGGCCGACGATGCCGGCGCCCTGCCCTTCCTCGGCGCCACGCTGAAGGAGGCCATGCGCCTGTACCCGCCGGTGGCGGCCATGCTGACGCGGCGGCTGACGCGCGAGGTCACGCTCGGCGGCGTGCGGCTGCCGGCGCGCACCCTCGTGCGCGTGACGCCCTGGCTGCTGCACCGCGACCCGCGCTGGTGGCCGCGCGAGCCCGATGGCTTCCGCCCCGAGCGCTTCCTGCCGGAGGCGCCCGACGACATCCCCCGCGGGGCCTACATCCCCTTCGGCCTGGGGCCGCGGGTCTGCCTGGGCCAGCATTTCGCGATGCTGGAGATGACGTTGATCGCCGCCCTGGTGCTGCAGCGCTTCGAGCTGAGTCCGGTCGGGCCAGCGGCGCCCAGGCCCCGCATGGCCGTCACCTTGCGGCCGGAAGGCGGGCTGACGCTGAAACTGGCGCCTCGCCGCTGAGCGGCAGACAGGTCAACGATAGAAGGCCTCGACCTGCCCCTTGAGCTTGATGGTCAGCGGCCGGCCCTTGCGGTCCAGCGTCTTGCCGGCCGGCACCTTGATCCAGCCTTCGCTGATGCAGTATTCCTCGACGTCGTGGCGCTCCTTGCCGTTGAAGCGGATGCCGATGTCGTGCTCGAACACGGCGGCGACGTGGTGGGGGCTGCGCGGGTCGACGCTGAGGTGGTCGGGCAGCTCGGGGCGGGTGTCACTCATGGTGGAGTCAGGGTCAGGATCGGATCGAGGCGGCATTGTGGCCTGCTGACAGGCCTTGACAGCTCAGCCGCCGAGCATGCACGGCATCCACACACCGGAGCACCGCCATGAAACCCGACTGCCTCATCCTCTACGTCCACAGCCCCGCCGAGAGCGTGCTCTTCTATCGTTCGCTGCTGGGCCGCGAGCCCGTCGAGCAGAGCCCCAACTTCGCGATGTTCATGCTCAACGACAAGACCATGCTCGGCCTTTGGGCCGCGCATGACGTGCAGCCGGCGAGCGGCTTGCGCGGCGGTGGCGCCGAGATCGGCGTCACGGTGGGCAGCGACGACGAGGTCCACGCGGCCGTCGCCGCCTGGAAGGCCTCGGGCTGGCCGGTGCTGCAGCCGGCCACCGCCATGGACTTCGGCTACACGGCCGTGACGGCCGATCCGGACGGCCACCGCATCCGCGTCTTCCGGCCGGCGCAGGGCTGACCGGTTCCATACACAGCAAGCACAGCCGCGGCGGCCTCGCCTGCCTTCTCCTAAACCGGGGGCGGCGCGAAGCGCCGCGAGACGTCGTAGGGGAAGACGTCGTGCACGTGGCCCGCGAGGATGCGTTCCTTGTGGGCCTGCCAGAAGCCCGCATCGAGCAGGTCGGCGTGGTGGCGCATGAAGCACTCGCGCACCCGCGGGTCGCCGAGCAGGAAGGGCCCGAAGGTCTCGGGGAAGACGTCGCGCGGCGCGACCGGCCACCAGACCTCGCCGCTCATCTCCTCCTCCTCGTTGCGCGGCGCCGGCACGCGGCGGAAGTTGCAGTCGGTGAGGTATTCGATCTCGTCGTAGTCGTAGAACACGACCTTGCCGTGGCGGGTCACGCCGAAGTTCTTCCACAGCATGTCGCCCGGGAAGATGTTGGCCGCGACGAGGTCCTTGATGGCGTTGCCGTACTCGATGACGGCGCGCTCGATCTGCTCGGGCGTGGCCTCCTGCAGGTAGATGTTGAGCGGCACCATGCGGCGCTCGATGTAGAGGTGGCGGATGACGAGGTCGTCGCCGCTTTCCTCGATGAGGCTGGGGCAGTAGTGCTTGAGCTCCTGCACCAGTTCCTCCTCGAAGCGGTGGCGCGGGAAGGCCACGCGCGTGTACTCCAGCGTGTCGGCCATGCGGCCGACGCGGTCGTGGCTCTTGACGAGCAGGTACTTGCCCTGGATCTGCTCGCGGCTGGTGTCCTTCTGCGGCGGGTAGAAGTCCTTGATGACCTTGAAGACGAAGGGCCAGCTCGGCAGGTCGAACACGAGCATCACCATGCCCTTGATGCCGGGTGCGATGCGGAAGCGGTCGCTGCTGTGCCTGAGGTGGTAGAGAAAGTCGCGGTAGAAGAGGTTCTTGCCCTGCTTCTGCAGGCCCAGGGCGGCGTAGATCTCCGAGCGCGGCTTGCGCGGCATCATGGAGCGCAGGAACTGCACGTAGGCGCTGGGCACTTCCATGTCGACGAGGAAATAGGCCCGCGCGAAGCTGAAGAGGATGAGCAGGTCGTCCTCGCCGAAGAGCGCCGCGTCGACGAAGAAGCGGCCGTCGACCTCGCGCCGCAGGATGGGCAGGGCGAAGGGCGTCTCGGAGAAGCCGTTGATGATCTTGCCGACGACGTAGGCGCCCTTGTTCCGGTAGAAGAGACTGGACAGCACCTGCAGCTGGAAATTGGCGCGCCAGCGGAACTCGCCGAGCTGGCGCTGCACGGCGGCGAGGATCTGCTCCACGTCCCACTCCAGGTGGGCGAACTCGCCCTCGAGCTGGAAGTTGGTGATGACGCGCGCCAGGGTCTCGCGCAGCGTGGCCGGCGTCGGGTAGTAGGCGCGGTAGGTCGGCAGGGCGGCGGGCTCGTCGTTCTCGATGTATTCCGTCGAGATGGCCGGCCGCACGAAGATGAACTCGTTGTGGAAGTAGGCGTGGTGCAGGATGCGCGTGCACACCGAGTTGAAGAAGGTCTCGGCCAGCTCGGGCTGGTGGTGGTCGGTCAGCAGACCGATGTAGTGCAGCTTGACCTGCTGCCAGACCTCCATCGGCAGCGACGACGCGGCGAAGCTTCGTTCCAGCAGGGCGCTGGCCTCGGCCACGCGGGCGTCGTAGAACTCGATGCGCAGGGCCTGCGCCCGCTGCTGGCCGGGCCAGTCGCCGCGCTCGAAGCGGGCCTTGGCCTCGGCCGAGACGGCGCGGAAGAGGCGGTAGTGGCGGTCGAAGCCGCCCAGCAGGGCCTGGGCGATGTCGAAGGCGCGCGTGTCCGTGAGCCGGGTCGGGAACATCCTCCCGACTCTAACGGCGCCGCTTCAGCCGCCCGTCGCGTAGCGGGCCTTGACGCCCGCCAAGGCGCGGCGATAGGCGCCTTCCACCTCGTCGCTGCCGGCGGCCGTGATGTGCAGGTCCTCGAGCAGGCCGTTGTGCAGGCCGTAGACCCAGCCGTGCACGACGACCTCCTGGCCGCGCGACCAGGCATCCTGCACCACGGTCGTGTGGCAGGCGTTGCGGGCCTGCTCCAGCACGTTGAGCTCGCACAGCGCGTCGACGCGCCGCGGCTCCGGCACGCCGGCCAGCCATTCGCTGTGCACGTGGCGCACGTCCTGCACGTGGCGGATCCAGTTCTCCACCAGGCCCACGCGCATGTCGTAGAGCGCGGCCCTCACGCCGCCGCAGTTGCTGTGGCCGACGACGATGATGTGGCGCACCTTGAGGTGGTCCACCGCGAACTGCATGACCGAGAGGCAGTTCAGGTCGGAGTGCACGACGACGTTGGCGACGTTGCGGTGCACGAAGAGTTCGCCGGGCAGCAGGCCGACGAGTTCGTTGGCGGGCACGCGGCTGTCGGCGCAGCCTATCCAGAGGTATTGCGGCGTCTGCTGCTTGAGCAGGCGCGAGAAGAAACCGGGCTCGCGCGCCTCGGTGTCGGCGGCCCAGCGCTGGTTGTTGTCGAGCAGGTCCCGGAGCTTGTCGTCGTTCATCGTGGTCATGCCTTGATTGTCGCGGGCTCCGTCCAGGAACGGAGCAGTTCCAGCGACACGCCCATGCCGCCACAGACCTCGACGAGAACCCGCCTGAAACCGCGGGCATGGCGGTCCACCGCCGCCAGCGCCGCGCCGCAGGCCGGCTCCACCAGCACGCGGTGCGCCTGCGCGAACCGCAGGCAGGCGGCGGTCGCCTCGGCATCGCTGACCTGCACGGCCAGGGTGGGGTGCGAGCGGGCCCGCTCGAAGGCCTCGTTCGCGACGCGGCGCGCGCCCAGCGAGGTGGCGATGGAGGTGATGGCCGGCAGGCTGACCGGTTCGCCCGCGGCGAGGGCGGCATGCAGGCTGGCCGCGCCTTCGGTTTCGACCGCGATCACCGGAACCTGGCCGAGGCCATGGCGACGCAGGCCCTCGACGATGCCGCAGAAGAGCCCGCCGCCACCCACCGCCGTGACGACGGCGTCGAAGCCGATGCCGGCGTCGACGACCTCGTCCACCAGCGTGGAGTGGCCGGCCCAGAGCAGCGGGTGGTCGAAGGGGTGCACATAGGCCGCGCCGCGCTCGGCGGCCAGGCGGACGGCGAATGCATGGGCCTCGTCCCAGACGGCGCCGTGGCGCAGCACCTCGGCGCCGCAGGCGGCCAGCCGCTCCGCCACCGCCGCGCTGCTCGTCAACGGCAGCACGATGGCCACCGGCAATCCCAGGGCCACGGCCGCGTGCGTGGCCGCGAAGCCGGCATTGCCGCCGGACGCGCAGACGATGGCCTTCGCGCCATCGGCCGCCGACTGCTGCACCAGCCGGCCCACGCCGCGCAGCTTGAAGCTGCCGCTGGGCTGCAGGGCATCCATCTTGAACCAGACCTCGGGGTGGTCGAAGAGGCCGGGCGCCGCGCGCAGCAGCGGGGTGTTCTGGTGCAGGGCCTTCACGCTCACGTTGGTCATCACAGGGTCTCGGCGAACAGCTCGCGGCCGATGAGCATGCGGCGGATCTCGCTCGTGCCCGCGCCGATTTCGTAGAGCTTCGCGTCACGCCAGAGGCGGCCCAGCGGGTACTCGTTGATGTAGCCGTTGCCGCCGAAGATCTGGATGCCCTCGCCGGCCATCCACGTGGCCTTCTCGGCCGTCCAGAGGATGACGGAGGCGCAGTCCTTGCGCACCTGGCGCACGTGCTCGCTGCCCAGCATGTCGAGGTTCTTCGCGACCGTGTAGGCAAACGAGCGCGCCGCCTGCAGCACGGTGTACATGTCGGCCACCTTGCCCTGGATGAGCTGGAACTCGCCGATGCTCTGGCCGAACTGCTTGCGGTCGTGGATGTAGGGGACGATGTTGTCCATCACGCTTTGCATGATGCCGAGGGGGCCGCCGGTCAGCACCGCGCGCTCGTAGTCCAGGCCCGACATCAGCACCTTGGCGCCGCCGTTCACCGCGCCCAGCACGTTCTCGGCCGGCACCTCCACGTCCCGGAACACCAGCTCGCCCGTATGCGAGCCGCGCATGCCGAGCTTGTCGAGCTTCTGGGCGATGGAAAAGCCCTTCATGCCCTTCTCGATCAGGAAGGCCGTCACGCCGCGGGCGCCGAGCTCGGGCTCGGTCTTGGCGTAGACCACCAGCGTGTTGGCATCCGGCCCGTTGGTGATCCACATCTTGCTGCCGTTGAGCAGGTAGTAACCGCCCTTGTCCTCGGCACGCAGCTTCATGCTGATGACGTCGGAGCCCGCGCCGGGCTCGCTCATCGCCAGCGCGCCGACGTGCTCGCCGCTGATCAACTTGGGCAGGTACTTGCTGCGCTGGGCCTCGTTGCCGTTGCGCTTGATCTGGTTGACGCACAGGTTGGAGTGGGCTCCGTAGGACAGGCCCACCGAGGCGCTGGCACGGCTGATCTCCTCCATGGCGATCATGTGGGCGAGATAGCCCATGTCGGCGCCGCCGTACTGCTCGGGCACGGTGATGCCCAGCACCCCCAGCTCGCCCATCTTGCGCCACAGGTCCATGGGGAATTGGTCGCTGCGGTCGATCTCCGCCGCACGAGGGGCAATTTCTTCGTCGGCGAAGGCGCGCACCGCGTCGCGCAAGGCATCGATGTCCTCACCGAGCTGGAAGTTGAGGCCGGGCAGATTCATGCGGAATATCTCCTTCCCACCCGGTTACGGCGCGGTTACAACCGAACCGTCGGGCATTTTGGTTGACGTAAACGTCAACTGTAGCAACGAGCCGCCCGGAGAAGGGGACAACATGCTGAACCAGATGAGCTTCCGGCGCCGCGTCGGCCTGATGCTGGGCACCGCCGTCGCAGGCATCGTCCTGCTCGTAGCCATCAACACGCTGCAGGCCTATCAGGACATCATGGACAACCGCCGCGAGGTGCTGCAGACGGCCGTCCAGTCCGTGGCCACGCAGGTCCTGCAGTTGCAGCAGCGGGCCGCCAGCGGCCAGCTGAGCGAGGAGGCGGCCCAGGCCGCGGCACGCGAGGCCGTGCGCACGGCGCGCTACGGCGGCGCCGACGGCAAGACCGAATACTTCTATGCCTGGACGCTGGACGGCGTGAGCGTCATGCACCCCATGAAGCCGGAATGGGCCGGCAAGAACATGGTGGACAAGATCATCGACGGCAACGGCCGCAAGACCATCCAGGACATGGCCGCCAGCCTGCGCAGCAGCGGCAAGGGCAAGGCCTTCGCCGACTCCAATTTCCCACGTCCCGGCGGCACCGAGCCGGTGGCCAAGCTGCAATATGTCGTGGAGATTCCCGGGTGGAACTGGATGGTCGGCTCGGGCCTCTACCTCGACGACGTGCGGGCTCTGGTGTGGCGGGCCGCCCTCGAGCAGATCGGCATCGGCGCCGCGGTGCTGCTGGCCATGGTGCTGATGGGCGTGGCCATCGCGCGCAGCGTGCTGGGCCAGCTCGGCGGCGACCCCGCCGACGTGATCGCGGCGATGCAGGACGTGGCCCGCGGCGACCTGAGCCGCCGCCTGTCCTCGGCGCCCGCGCAAAGCCTGATGGGCCAGATGCAGGCCATGGTCGACTCGCTGCGCGACACCATCGGCCAGGTGCGCGCCTCGGTCGAGTCCATCTCGACGGCGGCCGGCGAGATCGCCCAGGGCAACCAGGACCTCTCCTCGCGCACCGAGCAGGCCGCCTCCAACCTGCAGCAGACCGCCAGCTCCATGGAGGAGATGAGCGGCGCCGTCGGCCAGAGCGCCGACACCGCCCGCCAGGCCAACCAGCTCGCCGCCTCGGCGGCGACCGCGGCCCAGCGCGGCGGCGCGGTGGTGGCCCAGGTGACCGACAGCATGCAGGGCATCACCGAAAGCTCGCGCAAGATCTCCGACATCATCGGCGTCATCGACGGCATCGCCTTCCAGACCAACATCCTGGCGCTCAATGCCGCGGTCGAGGCGGCAAGGGCGGGCGAGCAGGGCCGCGGCTTCGCCGTCGTGGCCGGCGAGGTGCGCTCCCTCGCCCAGCGCTCGGCCGAGGCGGCCAAGGAAATCAAGGCCTTGATCGGGGCCTCGGTCGACTCCGTCGAGCAGGGCTCCCATCTCGTCACCCAGACCGGCCAGGCGATGCAGGACATCGTCGCCAGCGTCAGCCGTGTCTCCGACCTGATCGGCGAGATCGCGGCCGCCAGCGGCGAGCAGCGCGACGGCATCCAGCAGGTCAACCAGGCCGTCACCCAGCTCGACCAGATGACCCAGCAGAACGCCGCGCTGGTGGAGGAATCGGCCGCCGCCGCGCAGTCCATGCGCGAGCAGGCACACAAGCTCGCCGAAGCCGTCTCGGCCTTCCGCCTGGGCTGAGGCCGTCAGCCGCCGCCCTCGCCCGGCTGCGGCAGCAGCCGGCGCACCAGCGGGTGGGTGATCTTCTTGTCGGTGCCGACGGCATAGAACTGCTCGGCCAGGCCCTCGGCAAGCCCCACGTTGACGAGGCCGTAACGGGCCGTCAGCGCGTCATCCACCGCCAGGGCCGCCGGGAACACGCCCAGGCCCTCGCTGCCGAAGGTGGCGAGCAGCGCGCTGTCCTCGAACTCGCCGGTCACTCGCACCCGCAGGCCCAGGCCGGTGAACCATTGGTCCAGCCGGGGCCGCAGGGCGGCATGGGCCGTGGGCAGCAGCAGCGGCACGTCGGCCAGCGAGCGCGGGAAGTCGCGCGCCGCCGCCTCGGCCCAGCGGGGGTGGGCATACCAGGCGATGGGCGAACTGCCCAGCGAATGGCTGTAGACCCGGAGATTGGGGTTGGCCGGCGCCGGCCGGTCGGCCAGCACGACGTCGAGGCGGTGCAGAGCGAGGTCGCCGAGCAGGTCGTCGAACTCATCCTCGTGGCAGAGCAGGCGCAGCTGCGGCGTGTCCAGGATGGGCGCGAGCAGCCGCTGGGCCACGAGCTTGGGCAGGCCGTCGGAGATGCCCACGGCCAGGCGCACGGTGGGCACGTCCACCGCTTCACGGACGCGTTCGGGCAGGGTCTCGCCGAGGGAGAAGATCTGGTCGGCCACGTCCAGCGCCGCGCGGCCGGCCTCGGTCAGCGCCAGGCCCCGGCCGGCGGGCTTGAGCAGCGCTGCGCCCAGGGCCTGCTCCAGCTCGCGCACCTGGGCCGAGACGGTCTGCACCGACAGCCCGAGCTTCTCCGCCGCGCGTGTCAGCCCCCCCTCCTTGGCCACGGCCCAGAAGTAGTAGAGGTGTCGGTAGCTGTAGCTCAGGCTCATCGATCTAACAAGTTATCTCGAAGCAATGCTTCGTCATTCTCTGCTTTTTCAGAAATCTTTGCTGGCCTACCCTGGCGGCGTTTCTTCCCACAGGAGGTCTGCCATGCAAACCCGCCCCCATGCCATCGCCGTGCCCTACGGCACCGTGCTCGACCGCGGCACCGCCCACCGCGTGCTGCGCAACACCTATGCCCTGCTGTCGATGACGCTGCTGTTCAGCGCCGCCGTCGCCGGCGCCGCCGTGGCCTTCGCCCTGCCCGCGCCCGGCCTCATCCTGACGCTCGTCATCTACTTCGGCCTGCTGTTCGGCATCCACAAGCTGCAGAACCGCGGCGCCGCCGTCGGCCTCGTCTTCGCGCTGACGGGCTTCATGGGCTGGACCCTGGGCCCGCTGCTGACCCGCACCCTGGCCCTGCCCGCCGGCGGCCAGGCCGTCATGCTGGCCCTGGGCGCCACCGGCGCCGTCTTCCTGGCCCTGTCGGCCTACGCGACGACGACCAAGCGCGACCTCTCGTGGATGGGCGGCTTCCTGTTCGCCGGCATGGTCGTGGCCCTGTTGGCCGGCCTCGCCGCGATCTTCTTCCAGATCCCGGCCCTGGCGCTGACGGTCTCCGCCATGGTGGCCCTGCTGTCGGCCGGCCTCATCCTGTACGAGACCCAGCAGATCGTGAACGGCGGCGAAACCAACTACGTGCTCGCCACCGTCAGCCTGTTCGTGTCGATCTTCAACCTTTTCACGAGCCTGCTGCAGCTGTTCGGCGTGATTGGCTCGGACGAGTGAGGCTCAAGCCTGCTTCCTGAGCAGCCAGGCGTAGAGGCCGACGCCGATCCCGGCGAAGGCCAGCAGGCCCAGCACCTGGCTGGCGGTGAAGAAGCTCTCGCCGACCAGGGCCAGCGGCGCGCCGTTGCCGGAGAACACGACGACGGCCGCCAGGATGACGCCCAGCAGGCTCTCGCCCACGATCAGCCCCGAGGCCATCAGCACGCCGAGCTGCTTGGTGGCCTCGGGGTCGCGCTTGGTGGAAGCGCGCTTCTCGAACCACCAGCCGGCCACCGCACCGACGACGATCATCAGCGTGCTGTTCATCGGCAGGTAGATGCCCAGGCCCACGGCCAGCGGCGCGAGATGGGCCTTGCCGCCCGAGGCGCGCTTCAGGGCCTCGTCGACGGCGATGCAGACGCCGCCGATGAGGGCGCCCATGCCGATCAGGTTCCAGTTGAGGTCGCCCTGGATGACGCCCTTGGCCAGGGCCGAGATCAGCGCGGCCTGGGGTGCCGCCAAGGCCTTCTTGGCGTCGGCACCCGGTGCACCGGCAAAGCCATAAGCCTGGTTCAACAGGTCCAGCACCGGCGGAATGACGACGGCGCCGGCCAGCACGCCGATGATGAGCGCCACCTGCTGGCGCCAGGGCGTGGCGTCGACGAGCTGGCCGGTCTTGAGGTCCTGCAGGTTGTCGTTGGAGATGGTGGCCACGGCGAAGACGACGGCCGTCACGAAGAGGGCGAAGGCCACCAGCGCCTGGCCGGTGGACGGTGGCAGCAGCGGCTTGACGACGGCCGCCAGCAGCAGCGACACGCCGATCACCACGAGGATGCCCACGCCCGACAACGGGCTGTTGGACGACCCGATCAGACCGGCCATGTAGCCGCAGACCGCGGCGACGAAGAAGCTCATCAGCACGACGTAGACCACGCCGCCGACCACGAGCAGGCCGAGCTGGTCGCCGAGGCCCGCCGAGCCGGCGAAGCGCGAGAGCATGTAGCCGATGGGCAGCATGCAGGCCAAGGTGATCAGGCCCACCGTGCCGATGGGGATGTCGCGCTCCGTGCGCGGCAGGGTGTCGCCGCGGCCGGCCTTGCGCACGCGGGCCGACATGGCGGCCGAGTGCAGGCCGGCGACCACGGGCTTGGCCAGCTTGAGCAGCGTCCAGATGGCGGCCACGGCGATGCAGCCGGCGCCGATGAAGCGCACCTTCTTGCTCCAGGCGAACAGGGCCACGGCCTCGGCCGCACCGTCCACACCGGACGTCAGCATCGGCACGCCGCCCAGCCAGGCGATGCAGGCACCCACGAGGATGGCGATGCCCACCCACAGGCCGACGAGGTGGCCGACGGCCAGCAGCGCAAAGCTGAAATTCAGGTCATAGCCTGTGGCCGGTCCATTGCCGCTCTTCTCGCCGCCCGGCAGGCGGAAGTACTGGGCCAGATTGGCCGCGAACAGCTGCGTGGCGACGACGATGCTGAAGCCCGCCGACACCACGGCGCCGGCGACGATGGCCGCCAGGCCCTGGCGGTTGGCTTCGCCGCTGTCCGCCGCATGGCCGACCTTGAGCACCTCGGCGCAGGCCACGCCCTCGGGATAAGGCAGCGGTGAGTTGGTCACCAGCGCCCGACGCAGCGGGATGGAATACATGACCCCCAGGACGCCGCCCAGTGCGCACAGCGTCATCGACATCCAGTACGGGAAGCCCGTCCACCAGCCGATCATCACCAGGCCGGGCAGCACGAAGATGATGGACGACAGCGTGCCCGCTGACGAGGCGATGGTCTGCACGATGTTGGTCTCGCCGATGGAGTTGCCCGCCGCGCGACGCAGCAGGGCCATGGCGATGACGGCGGCCGGGATGGAGGTCGCGAAGGTCAGGCCGGCCTTGAGGCCGAAGTAGACGTTGGCGGCCGTGAAGACCAGGGTGATGACGATGCCGAGGATGATGCCGCGCAGCGTCAGTTCGGTGCCCAGGTCGGGCGTGGTGGGCGATGAGGTGCTCATGCGTCGTTGCGTCAGGGCCGGGTGTGGCGAGGTGCGCATCATCGCGTTGGCACCGCCCTCGGCCGGCACCCGGATAACCCTAGCCCCCGCTCAATTGACGTTAACGTCAATTAGCCGCCTAAAATCCCGGCCCAGCAAGGAGACAGCCATGACCGATCTCGCCGCCGAACACAAGGCGCTGGCCGAGTACCGCCCGACCCACAAGGTCCGTTTCGTCACCGCCGCCAGCCTGTTCGACGGGCATGACGCCGCCATCAACATCATGCGGCGCATCCTGCAGAACATGGGCGCCGAGGTCATCCACCTCGGGCACAACCGCTCGGTGGACGAGGTCGTCACCGCCGCGCTGCAGGAGGACGCCCAGGGCATCGCCATCAGCTCCTACCAGGGCGGCCACGTGGAGTACTTCAAGTACATGGTGCAGCTGCTCAAGGAGCGCGGCGGCGAGCACATCCAGGTCTTCGGCGGCGGCGGCGGCGTCATCGTGCCGGCCGAGATCCGCGAGCTGGCCGAGCACGGCGTGCGCATCTTCAGCCCCGAGGACGGCCAGCGCATGGGCCTGCAAGGCATGATCGGCGAGATGGTCATGAAGGCCGACCAGGACTTCAGCGTCCATGCGCCGCGGAGTTTGGCCGCCATCACCGGCCACTCCGAATCCGCCTGGCGTTCGCTGGCGCAACTGTTGACGGCACTGGAGAACGGCAAGGCCGATGCGGGCCTCGTCGACGCGCTGCGCTCGCAAGCCCAGGGCATCAAGACCCCGGTGCTGGGCATCACCGGCACCGGCGGCGCCGGCAAGTCCAGCCTGACCGACGAGCTGATCCGCCGCCTGCGCCTGGACCAGGGCGACAGCCTGCGCGTGGCCCTCGTCTCCATCGACCCCTCGCGCCGCAAGAGCGGCGGCGCCCTGCTGGGCGACCGCATCCGCATGAACGCCATCGGCCCGTGGCAGAACGGTGCGCGCGTCTTCATGCGCTCGCTGGCCACGCGCGACTTCGGCTCGGAAATCTCCCCGGCCCTGCCCGATGTCATCGCCGCGGCCAAGGTGGCGGGCTTCGACCTCGTCATCGTCGAGACCTCGGGCATCGGCCAGGGCGACGCCGCCATCGTGCCGCTGGTGGACGTGCCGATGTACGTGATGACGCCCGAGTTCGGCGCGGCCAGCCAGCTCGAGAAGATCGACATGCTGGACTTCGCCGAGTTCGTCGCCATCAACAAGTTCGACCGCAAGGGCTCGCTCGACGCCCTGCGCGACGTGGCCAAGCAGGTGCAGCGCAACCGCGAGGCCTTCGGCCAGCCGCCCGAGGCCATGCCCGTGTTCGGCACCATGGCCAGCCGCTTCAACGACGACGGCGTGACGGCGCTGTACCAGGCGCTCAAGGTGCGCCTCGGCGCCCTGGGCCTCAAGCTCGGCGAAGGCCGTCTGCCGATGGTGAGCACCCGCCACAGCACCCACCAGACCCCCATCGTGCCGCCCAACCGGGTGCGCTATCTCGCCGACATCAGCGAGACCGTGCGCAGCTACAAGGCCCGCGCCCGCCGCCAGGCGGCGCTGGCCCGCGAAATCCAGCAGCTGGAAGCCAGCCGCGCCATGCTCGAAGCGGCCAACCCCGACAAGCACCGCGCCCGCGATGCGCTGGGCGAGCTGGCCGAGGCGCGCCGCGCGCGGCTCGACGGCGACGCCCGCCAGCTGCTCGCCCAGTGGCCCGACATGGTCAAGGCCTACGCGGGCGACGAGTACGTGGTGAAGATCCGCGACAAGGAGATCCGCACGTCCCTCGTCACGCAGAGCCTGTCGGGCACCAAGATCCGCAAGGTGGTGCTGCCCGGCTACGAATGCCACGGCGAGCTGCTGAAGTGGCTGATGCTGGAGAACGTGCCGGGCAGCTTCCCCTATGCCGCCGGCGTGTTCGCGTTCAAGCGCGAGGGCGAGGACCCGACCCGCATGTTCGCCGGCGAAGGCGACGCCTTCCGCACCAACCGCCGCTTCAAGCTCGTGAGTGGAGGCATGCCGGCCAAGCGCCTGTCCACGGCCTTCGACTCGGTCACGCTCTACGGCGCCGACCCCGCGCCGCGGCCGGACATCTACGGCAAGGTCGGCAACAGCGGCGTCAGCATCGCGACGCTGGACGACATGAAGGTTCTGTACGACGGCTTCGACCTGTGCAACCCGAGCACTTCTGTGTCGATGACGATCAACGGCCCGGCGCCGAGCATCCTGGCGATGTTCATGAACACGGCCATCGACCAGAACCTGGCGAAGTTCCGCGCCGACAACGGCCGCGACCCCACCGCCGACGAGGCCGCCAAGATCAAGGACTGGGTGCTGGCCAATGTGCGCGGGACCGTGCAGGCCGACATCCTGAAGGAAGACCAGGGCCAGAACACCTGCATCTTCTCGACCGAGTTCAGCCTGAAGGTGATGGGCGACATCGCCGAGTACTTTGTGCACCACAACGTGCGCAACTTCTACTCGGTGAGCATCTCGGGCTATCACATCGCCGAGGCCGGGGCCAACCCCATCAGCCAGCTGGCGCTGACGCTGTCCAACGGCTTCACCTTCGTGGAGGCGTATCTCGCGCGCGGCATGCACATCGACGACTTCGCGCCCAACCTGAGCTTCTTCTTCAGCAACGGCATGGACCCGGAGTACACCGTGCTCGGCCGCGTCGCGCGCCGCATCTGGGCCGTGGCGATGCGCGACCGTTACGGCGCCAACGAGCGCAGCCAGAAGCTGAAGTACCACGTCCAGACCTCGGGCCGCAGCCTGCATGCCCAGGAGATCGCCTTCAACGACATCCGCACGACGCTGCAGGCCCTGATCGCCATCTACGACAACTGCAACAGCCTGCACACCAACGCCTTCGACGAGGCCATCACGACGCCCACCGAGGACAGCGTGCGCCGCGCGATGGCCATCCAGCTGATCATCAACCGCGAGTGGGGCCTGGCCAAGAACGAGAACCCCAACCAGGGCGCCTTCATCGTCGACGAGCTGACCGAGCTGGTGGAGGAAGCCGTGCTCGCCGAGTTCGAGCGCATCAGCGAGCGCGGCGGCGTGCTCGGCGCCATGGAGACGGGCTACCAGCGCGGGCGCATCCAGGAGGAGAGCCTGCACTACGAGATGCTCAAGCACACGGGCGAGTACCCCATCATCGGCGTCAACACCTTCCGCAACCCCAAGGGCGACCCGGTGCCGGAGCACATCGAGCTGGCGCGCTCGACCGAGGAAGAGAAGCAGTCGCAGCTCAAGCGCCTGGCCGACTTCCACCAGCGCCACGCGGCCGAGGCGCCGGCCATGCTGGCGCGGCTGCAGCAGGCCGTCATCGAGAACCGCAACGTGTTCGAGGTGCTGATGGACGCCGTGCGCGTCTGCTCGCTGGGCCAGATCACCAGCGCACTGTTCGAAGTGGGCGGGCAGTACCGCCGCAGCATGTGAATGCGGTCAGTCGTCGGGCAGGTCGCGCAGTTCGCGCTCGATCTGTTCGATGCTGGGCAGGCTGGTCTGGAGCTCGGCGGGCAAGGAAGCGATGAGCTGATATTCAGCCGCCCCTATAGGCTTGTGGCTGTCCCGCAGCGCGTATTCGGCCACCACGCGGTTCTTTGACTTGCACAGCAGCAGTCCGATCGTCGGTCCGTCTTCCGGCGTTTTGACCTGGGCGTCCACGGCAGTGAGATAGAAGCCCAGTTGCCCCGCATGCTCGGGCTTGAAGGCGCCGGCCTTCAGTTCCACGACGACATAGCAGTGGAGCTTGAGGTGGTAGAAGAGCAGGTCGATGAAGAAGTCGTCGCCGCCGACCTCGATGTGAACCTGGCGTCCAACGAAGGCGAAGCCCGCGCCGAGTTCGAGCAGGAAGCGGGAAATGTGACTGACCAAGGCCACCTCGATGTCTCGTTCCTGGGCTTCGGCGGCCAGTTCCAAGAAATCGAACAGATAGGGGTCCTTCAACGCAGCCTGGGCCAGATCCGACCCCTGCGCGGGCAGATTGACTGCGAAATTGGTCTGCGCCTGCCCTTCCCGCTCGAGCAGCTTGCTTTCGATGTGATGCGTCAGGGCATTGCGCGACCATCCCTGCTCCAGCGCTCTGCGCGCGTAGGCCAATCGGTGGGCGTTGTCCTTCAGCTTGGCCAACAGGACCAGGTTGTGCCCCCAGGGCAAATGTCCAACAGCCTGCTGGACCAATTCCGCATCAGGCCAGGCCTCCGCAAATGCCCGCATGTACAACAGGTTGGCACGCGAGAAGCCTTTGATGTGCGGAAACGCAGTCCTCAGGTCGTGGGACAGTCGTTCGATCACCTTGGCACCCCAGCCCTGGGCCGCCTGGCGCGCAAGAATGTCCCGGCCGATCTGCCAATACAGCGACACCAGCTCGCGGTTCACGGCCAATGCCGAGCGTTGCTGCGCGCTGGCGATTCGAGCCTTCAGTTCGCTCAGCCATTCCGCATAGCCGGTGGGCGGCTGGGTCAGAGAAACCGGCAGTGGTTCGGACATAGGCCAAGGCTACCCGAAGTCAGACCGCCAACGCGCCGCCTCACCCCGCCAGCACCACCCGGTCGCGCCCCGAGCGCTTGGCCTCGTAGAGCGCCGCGTCGGCGCGGCTGAAGAGGGCCTCCGGTGCCTCCTCGGGACCGCGGGCCTGGGCCACGCCGATGCTGGCGGTGACGCTCAGCGGGCCGGCGCTGGTCTCGAAGGGCAGGGCCGCGATGGCCAGGCGCAGGCGCTCGCCCAGGCGTGCCTCGGCGCCGGCCTCGGGCTGCAGCCAGATGACCGCGAACTCCTCGCCGCCCAGGCGCACGGCCAGGTCCTGCGGGCGCAGCACGCCGCGCAAGCGCTCGCCGACGCGGCTGAGCACGGCGTCGCCCACGCTGTGGCCGTGGGTGTCGTTGATGCGCTTGAAATGGTCCACGTCCAGCACCGCCAGCAAGGGGGGCTGCGGGCCGCCGCGCCGCATCAGCCGCCTCAGCCTCTCGTCGAAGCCGCGGCGGTTCAGCAGCCCGGTGAGGACATCCACCTCGATGAGACGCTCGATCTGCCGCAGCGCCCGGTCCTGCATCAGCAGCAGCATGGCCAGGGCCTGGCCGATGACCAGGCCGATCAGGCACAGCAGGCCGAAGGCGTTGTAGGTCATCAGCTGCTCACGCGTCGCCGACACCAGCGGGCTGACGGCCACGGCCCGCGCTACCTCGACGACGGCGCTGCCGACCAGCACCGCCGTCAGCAGCCCGAGCGGGAAGCCCCGCTGCTCGCGCCAGGCCCGCAGCGCGGCCCGCGAGGCCGGGATGGTGAGGACGGCGGAGGCCAGCAGGGTCAGGATGAGCGAAGGCCAGAGCACGCCGGTCAGCGCGGTCAACGCGAAGGCGCCGACGCTGGCCGCCGCCGTGAACAGCAGCGGCACGCGGCAGCGCAGCGGCAGCCCGAGGTAGGTGCGCAGGCCCAGCAGCACCATCAGCGCCGACAGCAGCCCGCCGAGATGACCCACCGACAGCAGCGTGACCGGCCATTGCAGCGCAAAGACGAGGACGCGGGCCCCCTGGGTCAGGGCCGCCGCGGCGAAGGCACCGGCCCAGTACCACAGCGCCCGGTCGGCCTTGAGGTGCCAGGCGCCGCCGAGCGTGGCCACCGCCAGCATGGCGGTGACGAGTTGGAACACGCGCAGCAGCGTGTCGGTGTGCAAAGGCTCGAGGACGGGCATGAACGGGGAAACGGTCGCCGGGGAGGCTCTCAGCCCCGGCGCAGCCTCAGCAGCATCGGCGATGGCGACACGATGCCCGCATCGAAGGGGTGAATCCTCTGCCCGCCGATGGCGGCCATGATTTTTCTCACATACAGGCGCGTCTCGGCATAGGGCGGCACGCCGAGGTAGCGGTCCACGGCCTTCTCGCCGGCGTTATAGCCGGCCAGCGCCAGGGCGATGTCGCCTTCGTAATAGGCCAGCAGCCAGCGCAGGTAGGCCATGCCGGCGCGGATGTTCTGGGCCGGGTCGCTCAGCTTGGTGGCCTTGAAGCGCAGGGCCGTGTCGGGCAGCAGCTGCATCAGGCCCTGGGCGTTCTTGGGCGAGCGGGCCAGCGGGTCGAAATTGGACTCCGTCGCCATCAGGGCCAGCACCAGGGCCGGCGAGAGCTTGTACTCGGGCGCCACCAGGTTGACGAAGGTGACCACGGCCGGCGGCGCGTTCGGCGGCGGCGGCAGGGCCGCCAGCATGCGGGGCGGGGCCGCCTTGGGGGCCTGGACGACGGGCGCGGGGTCGGCCTCGGGCGGACGCAGGCAGGGCGGCGGGTCGCCCAGCGGCGTGCCGCCCATGGCGTCGAGCATGTTCTGCGCTTGCTCCATGCCCTGCTCCGCGGCGGCGGCGAACAGGTGGGCAGCCTCGGCGTCGTTGCGCTGGATGCCGCGGGCGTTGGTCAGCATCCAGCCGAGGCTGTACTGCGCCTCGGCGTCGCCGTAGCGGGCCGCGCGGCAGTAGAGCTTGGCCGCGGCCACCTCGTCGCGCCGCACGCCGTCGCCGTATTCCAGCGCCTTGGCCTCCTGCCGCCAACGCTCCACCTGCGCGGGCACGACCGGCCCGCGCTCGCCGGGCGGCATGGTGGGGCGGGGCAACTGCTCCAGTGTCAGCGAGGGCAGCTGGGCGAGTGCCAGGCATGGCGCGGTCAGCAGGGACAGGAACAGGGTTCTCACGGACGGCAGGTGGGGCTTGGCGAAGCGGCGGAAGTCTAGACTCGTCCGCATGAACAAGACCCGGCTCGAAGCCTTCAGCGACGGCGTCATCGCCATCATCATCACCATCATGGTGCTGGAGATGAAGGTGCCGCACGGCAGCGACTGGCAGGCGCTCGCACCGCTGTGGCCGGTGCTGCTGTCCTATGTGCTGAGCTTCGTCTACGTCGGTATCTACTGGAACAACCACCACCATCTGCTGCACGCGGTGCACAAGATCTCCGGCGCCGTGCTCTGGCCCAACCTGCACCTGCTGTTCTGGCTGTCGCTGATGCCCTTTGCCACGGGCTGGATGGGGGAGAACCATTTCGCGCCCCTGCCGGTGGCCGTCTACGGCGGCGTGCTGGTGATGGCGGCCCTGGCCTGGGTGCTGCTGCAGCGCGCCCTGCTGTGCCTGCCCGGCGCCAACACCGGCCTGGCCCAGGCCCTGGGGCGGGACTGGAAGGGCAAGGTCTCGCCCGTGATCTACCTGGCCTCCATCGGCCTGGCCTTCGTGCACGTGGGCCTGTCACTGGCGGGTTATGCCCTCGTCGCGGCGCTGTGGCTGGTGCCGGACCGGCGCATCGAACACCACCTCAGACACGGGGAGTGACCATGGCCGCACCCGACCCACGCGTCGCGACGGCTACATCGCCGTTGCGGCCGACTTCGCCCGCCCCGTCCTGACGCGGCTGCCCGCCGACGTGCATGGAGCCGGCCGCACTACCTGCTGGACGGCAAGCTGCTGTGCGGCATGTCGGCCTTCAAGGCGCACTGCGGCTTCGGCTTCTGGGAACGCGAGGGGCCGAGCCCGGGCAGGCCGGAGCCATGGGCGACTTCGGCCGCATCGCCACGCTGGCCGACCTGCCCGGCAGCGCCGAGCGGCGCCAGCGGGTCGAGGCCGCGCGCCGCCCCGCGCTCAACCCACCACGCTCTGCAGCGTCGAGTTGCGCATCCAGTCGTCGGCCACGACGACGCGGTTGCGGCCCTGCTGTTTGGCCTGGTAGAGGGCCTTGTCGGCCAGGTGGATGAGGGTCTCGGGCGTGTCGCTGCGCGCGGCCTCGGCGACACCGGCGGACAGCGTCACCCGCAGTGGCCGGCCGCCGTCGCCCTCCAGCGCCAGGCCCTCGACGGCCAGGCGCACCTGCTCGGCCAGGTGGCGGGCGCCGCTGAGGCCGGTGGCCGGCAGCACCAGGCCGAACTCCTCGCCGCCCAGGCGGCCGAGCACGTCCGAGCCGCGCAGCCGCGCCCGCGTGCAGGCGGCCACGGCGCGCAGCACAGCGTCGCCGACGACGTGGCCATGGCGGTCGTTGACCTGCTTGAAATGGTCCAGGTCCAGCATGACGAAGCTGACCGGCTGGTTCTCGCGCCGGCCGCGCTCCAACGTGTGCGCCAGCAGCGACACGGTGGTGTTGTGGTTGAAGGCACCGGTCAGGCCGTCGACGCTGGCCAGCTTGCGCATCTGGCTGGCCATGCGCTCGAAGCCCGCCAGCACGAAGCCGAAGCCCGCCGCCAGCACCGCCATGAAGGCCAGCATGAAGATGGCGCCGCTCCAGAACGCCGCCTCGCCCCCGGCGGCCGGCCCGGCGCCGGCCCACCAGACGGCATAGACCAGCCGTGCCACCAGGGCCGAGCAGGCCAGCAGCAGCATCAGCGCAACGACGCGGAAGGACAGCTCGCCCCGCCAGCCATGTCGCAGCGCCGCCACGGTCGACGGCAGCAGCAGCACCGCCATCGCCCCTGACATGACGCCCACGCGCAGCGGCGTCGTGGCGTCCAGCACGAGGGGCACGCTCATCGCGGCGGCGACCAGCAGGCCGAGGAACCAGTTCGATAGCCCACGGTTGAGCAGATGCCAGGACAGCGCCGCGGCGAACAGAGCCAGGCCCACCATCAGCAGCAGGTTGCCGCCCAGCAGCGACAGCCAGCCCGGCAGCCAGGGCCGCAGCGCGAAGCACAGGAAGCCCAGGCACAGCGCCTGGGCGGCCCAGCCGAGCTGGCGCAGCTCGCCGCGCTTGAGGCCTCCATGCCCCGCGACGGCGAGCAACAGCGTCAACAGCCCGTAGCCGATCACCAGCATCAGCACCAGCGTCGGCACATGCAGCGTCATGCGGACTCCGCTCCCTTTCCCGGTTTGCGGTCAGTGTAGGCAGGCGCGCCGGCCGGCGCCGCCAGGGTCTGCGCCGATGGCGCGGCCGGCGGTGCCCGGCTTCAATGCCGAAGTGACCGCTCCTGCCCTGGCCCCCGCTCTCTGCCTGCTCAATCCGCACGCCGCCAACGGCCGCTGCGCCGCCCTCGCCGAACCGCTGCGGGCCGCCCTCTCCCAGGTGCCCCTGGTGCTGCCCGACAACGTCGCCGCCGCCCGCCAGCGCCTGCTGGCCTTGCCCGAAGGCAGCCGCGTCCTGGTGGCCGGAGGTGACGGCACCGTCCATCAACTGCTGCCGGCCCTGGTCGAGCGGCGGCTGCAACTGGCCCTGCTGCCGAGCGGCACCGGCAACGACCTCGCCCGGGCACTGGGCCTGGCCCGCCTGTCCTGGCGCGAGGCCCTGGCCCATGCCCGCGGCGCGCCGGCCTCCCCCATGGACCTCGGCGAGCTGACCACGCCCGGGGCGGCGCCCCGTCTCTTCATGTCCAGCCTCACCGCCGGCTTCGACGCCGCCATCGCCCTGCGCGCCCACGCCGCACCGAAGTGGCTGCGCGGCCAGCCGCGCTACCTGTGGGCCACGCTCGTCGAGATCGGCCGGCTTCGCGTGCAGCGCCTGCGCGTCGAGGCCGACGGCGCCCTGCTGCACGACGGCCCCCTGCTCTTCGCCTCCAGCCTCAACACGCCCACCTACGGCAGCGGCATGCCGGCCGCGCCCGGCGCCCGCGTGGACGACGGCGAACTGCAGCTGCTGCGCGCCGGCGCCTTCGGCCGACTGGGGGCCCTGGCCATGATGCCGCTGCTGCTCACCGGCCTGCATCTGCGCCATCCCAAGGTCGCACTCAGCGGCTTCAGGGCCCTGCATCTCGGCAGCGCGCAGCCCATCCCGCTGGCCGTGGACGGCGAGCCCCTGCCCTCGGCCGCCGACGTCACCGTGCGCCTGCGGCCGGCGGCGCTGCAGGTGGTCCGGCTGCCGTCCTGAGCGCGCGATGATGGCGCCATGGATTCCCTCGACGACACCCCTCGCCCCGGCTGGCTGGGCCCCTGGCTGAAAGGCTTTCCCGCGCTGCAGCCGCCGCTGCCGCTGGCCGACGTGGCCTCGCGCGGCTGGACGCTTCACGGCAACGAGCTGCCCCTGCCCCTGGCCGTCGTGCGCCGCCAGGCCCTCGCCCACAACATCGCCTGGATGCAGGACTTCGCCACCCGCCACGGCGTGCAGCTCGCGCCGCACGGCAAGACGACGATGAGCCCGCAGCTCTTCCAGCGCCAGCTCGACGCCGGGGCCTGGGGCCTGACCTTCGCCAACGTGCACCAGCTGAGCACGGGCCTGGCGGCCGGCGCCCGCCGCGCCCTCATCGCCAACCAGCTCGTCAATGCCGCCGAGCTGGCCGAGCTGCTGGCGCTGCGCCGCCGCTACCCGGGCGTGGAGCTGGCCTTCTTCGTCGACTCGCAGGCCCAGCTCGACCAGTTGGCCGGTCACTGGGCCTCGCTGGGCGCGGGCGAGGCGCGGGTCGACGTGCTGATCGAGCTCGGCACCTCGCGCTGCGGCCTGCGCGAGCACGGGCCGGCGCTGGCCCTGGCGCGGGCCCTGAAGGCCCACCCGGCGCTGCGGCTGCGCGGCATCGGCTTCTACGAGGGCCTTCAGGTCAGCGGCGAGACGGGGCCGGACCGGGCGCTGATGCAGCAGTGGCAGTCCCGCATCGAGGCCCTGCTGGCCGACATCGAGGCCGAGGGCCTGATCGGCGCCGACGCGCACTCGGTGTGGCTCAGCGGCGGCGGCTCGGCGCTGTTCGACCTGGTGGCGCCGGTGCTCGCCGGCGCGCCGGGCCGGGCGCCGCGGCTGGGCCTGCTGCGCTCGGGCTGCTACGTCTGCCACGACCACGAGCACTATGGCCGCTACATGCAGCGCATGGACGAGCGCATGGGCACGCCCTTGTCCGCGCCCAGCCTGCAGCCGGCGCTGGAGGTCTGGACGCAGGTGCTGTCCACGCCCGAGCCGGGCCTGGCCCTGCTCAACGCCGGCCGCCGCGACGTCTCCTTCGACCAGGGCTGGCCGCCGCCGGTCTGGCACCTGCCGCGCGGGGCGCAGCGGCGGGGCGTGGCGCCGTCGGGCTGGCGAGTCACGGGGCTGAACGACCAGCACGCCTACCTGCGCTGGGACCCGGCGGCGACCTCGGGGCCGGCCGTGGGCGATCGCGTGGCGCTGGGGCCTTCGCATCCCTGCACCACCTTCGACAAATGGGCCTGGATGGCGGTGGTCGACGAGGACGACCGGGTGGTGGATGCGATCACGACGCGGTTTGAGTGAGGGGGTGGTTGGAGCCTTTGCGGCTCGGTGCGGTGTGGTCGGGATGCTTTTGCAAGGAGCCTTTGGACTCGATACACCGAGCCGGGAGTCCGCCCCGGCGGGCGGGTAACTTTTCTCTGTCGCGCCAGAGAAAAGTCACCAAAAGAGAGGCGCTGAACCGCAAGCTGGCAGCAGCCCGCCAAGGCTCGCGCGCGAGAACGACCGCCCGGCTACCGCCCAGAAGCGACCCGCTGCGCTCTCGCCGCTGTCCCTATGCCGAGCACCACGTATCGGACCTTCACGCCGGTTAACGCCGGCTGCACGCCGGGCTCACCAGTGAAGGCACCACACCCCACGACGCGTCGCCCGAGCGACGCTTGCATTGCTTGAATTTCCACTCGTGAGCACGGCGTGCAGCCGCGCGTTAGGCGGGCTGGCAGTGGATGGATGGTTCTGGTGATAAGGACAGCAGCGAGAGCGAAGCGGATCGCCTCGAGGTGCTTCTTGGCGTTCAGCGCATCAAGGCCCTCGATTGAGGGCGCCTCTTCTTTGGTGACTTTCTTCTGGCGCGACAGAAGAAAGTTACCCGCCCTCGCGGGGCGGATTCCCGCGGCGGTGCAACGAACGCCAAAGGCTCCAGGCAAAAGCAACCCGACCAACCACACACCGCATCGAACCACAAAGGCTCCGAGCAAAAGCAACCAACAACCCAACCACCGCCCACCGCCCAACAAGCCATAGACTGCCCCCATGAAGCACGCCGCCCTCCTCCTGCTGGCCGCGACCGCGCTAGCCCACGCCGACCCCATCGGCTCCGTGGACACCGCCTTCAAGCTCCTGGGGCCCGACCACAAGATCGTCGTCGACGTCTACGACGACCCCAAGGTCCAGGGCGTCGCCTGCTACGTGTCGCGGGCCAAGACCGGCGGACTCAAGGGCGCCATCGGCATCGCCGAGGACAAGGCCGAGGCCTCCATCGCCTGCCGCCAGGTCGGCCCCATCCAGATCCGCCAGCCCCTGGCCGTGCAGGAAGAGGTGTTCAACGAGCGCATCTCCCTGGTCTTCAAGCGGCTGCGCATCGTCCGCATGGTGGACGCCTCGCGCAACACCCTGGTCTACCTGACCTACTCCGACCGCCTCATCGACGGCTCGCCCAAGAACAGCGTCACCGCCGTGCCGGTGGGCCGCGAGACACCCATCCCGCTCAAGAAATGAGTTTTGCCCAAGCGCTCCATGCCCTGATGCCCATGCAGGCGCTGGCCTCGGCGCTGGTGCTCATCACCCTCGTCGGCTGGCGCGACGCCAAGGCCGGTGGCCGCTGGGCGCAGGCGGGCCTGCTGGCCCTGGCCATCGGGCTGGCGCTGGTCAGCCCCGCCCTCGGCGGCCTGCGGCCCGACGCGCGCTGGCTGCAGGGCGCCGGCGTCGGCCTGATCAGCCTGGGCCTGTCCTGCCTGTGGTGGGCCCTCGGCCTGTGGCTCACGCCCCGGCCCGGTCGCTACGTGATGACCGCGCTGCCGCCGCTGCTGGGCGCCGCCTACGCGGGGCTGGCGCCCGACCGCGGCGCCGCCCAGACCGTCGCCGACCTCGCCCTCGGCGGCCAGCTCGCCTGGGTGGGCGTGACGCTGACGCTGCCGGGCCGCAGCGCCGTGGTCCAGGGCCTGGCCACACGGCGCTGGCGCCTGCTGGGCCTGGCCGCCGTGCTGCCCCTGCTGGCGGCCATGCTCTGCCGCGCCGCCACCACGCTGCTGCACGACCCGGCCCCCTGGTCCGACCTGCTGCTCGCCCTCGCCGGCCAGCTCGCCCTGTTGCTGCTGCTGCCCATGCTGCTGCTGGCCTGGCGCGGCCAGACCGAGGCAGAACTCGCCCGCCTGGCCCAGACCGACGGCCTGACCGGCCTCATCGACGGCAACGCTTTCGGCAGGCGCTCGGTGGAGCTGATCGCCATGGCCCGCCGCTTCGACGAGCCCCTGGCCCTGGTGGTGCTGGAGCTGGACGGCTTCGCTGCGCTGCAGGAGGAGCGCGGCACCGACTTCGCCGACGGGGCCCTGGCCCTCTTCGCCAGCTGCGTGCAGGCCCAGGCCCGCCTGGGCGACCTGGCGGGCCGCCTGAGCGGCCAGCAATTCGGCGTGATGATGGCGCGCTGCCTGCCCGAAGGCCCGCTGGCCCTGGACCGCCGGCTGCGCGCCGCCCTGGCCGAGCGGGCTCAGGCCGAGCTGGGGCTGCCCTTGTCCTTCAGCGCCGGCTGGGCCAAGCTTCGCCCTGGCGACCGCGGCCTGCCCGACCTGCAGCGCCGCGCCGAGACCGCCCTCTACGAGGCCCGCCGCGCCGGTGGCGGGCAGATGCTGGCCGAACCAGGAATCTCGGACTGATGCCCACTGCGGACAACCTGGTCGACGAATGGGTCGGCCATAACCTCCTCAGCACGGACCCCGCGCTGCTGGCCGCGCTGCGCTCGGCTGCGCCCCAGGCCGTCGAGCCGTTGACCCGCTACGGCGCCGAACTCGGCAGTACGCGGACCGCCCAGCTCGCCCGCGACGCCAACCGCCACGGCCCCGAGCTGCGCCAGCTCGACGCCCGCGGCCGGCGCGTGGACCTCGTCGACTTCCATCCCGCCTGGCACGAACTGCTGTCCATGTACCGCCGCCAGGGCCTGGTGGCCGACGCCTTCGCCACCGACACCCCCGGCCGCTGGGCCGCCTTCGCGGCCGGCTGCTACCTGCACGGCCAGGTGGAGGCCGGCTCGCTGTGCCCGGCCACCATGACCCAGGCCGCGATCCCCGTGCTGGCCCGTCAGCCCGAGCTCTTCGCGCCGCTGCGCGACAAGCTCTTCAGCCGCGAACATGACCCGCGCGAGGCGCCCATCGCCGACAAGGCCTCCATCTGGGTCGGCATGGGCATGACCGAGAAACAGGGGGGCTCGGACCTGCGCCGCGTCGCCACCACCGCCGCCGAGCAGGCCGACGGCAGCTACCGCATCACCGGCCACAAGTGGTTCTTCTCGGCGCCCACCAGCGACGCCCACCTCGTGCTGGCCCGCACCGAGGCGGGGCCGACCTGCTTCTGGCTGCCTCGCTACACACCCGACGGCGAACGCAACGCCGTCGTGGTCATGCGCCTGAAGGACAAGCTCGGCAACCGCAGCAACTGCAGCAGCGAGGTCGAGTTCCACGGCGCCTGGGCGCGCCGCGTCAGCGACGAAGGCCGCGGCATTCCCACCCTCATCGAGATGGCCGGCTACACCCGGCTGAACTGCGTCATCGGCAGCGCCGCGCTGCTGCGCGCCGGCCTCGTGCAGGCCCTGCACAACGCCCGCGAGCGCCAGGCCTTCGGGCGCCGCCTGGCCGAGCAGCCGCTGATGCAGACAGTGCTGGCCGACCTGGCGCTGGAGAGCGAGGCCGCGATGCGGCTGATGCTGCGCCTGGCACGCGGCTTCGAGCAGGCCGAGCCCGGCTGGCAGCGCCTGATGACGCCGGCCGCCAAGCTCTGGGTGTGCAAGCGCGCCATCGAGTGCACGGGCGAAGCCATGGAGCTGCTGGGCGGCAATGGCTACGTCGAGGACGGGGTGCTCGCGCGGCTGTACCGCGAGGCGCCTGTCAATTCCATCTGGGAGGGCTCGGGCAACGTCATGGCGCTGGACGTGCTGCGTGCCATCGCCCGCGAGCCCGAAGTGGCGCTGGCCCTGCTCGACAGCTTCGCCGCCAGCGCCGACGCGCCGGTGCGGACCGAGGCCGACAGCCTGCGCCGCCTGCTGGCGGGCGACCCCGCCGGCCTGGAAGCCCAGGCCCGTCGCGTGGCCCAGGGCCTGGTGCTGTGCGCCCAGGCCGTGCTGATGCGCGAGCAGGCCTCCACGGCCGCGGCCGACGCCTTCGTCGCCACGCGCTTCGGCGGCGCGGGCCGCCTCGTCGGGACGCAGGCGCTGCCCCAGGCCGCGCAATTGCTGGACGCCGCTCTGGCGGGCTGAGAAAGGGCGACGGCCACGGGCGTGTCGGTCTTCTCCGACATGCCGAGGCGCCTGCCGCCGATGCGTGGCGGCGGCAGGCGCCGCGATGCTTCGGCCTGACTTCCCCACTCCGGAGCCCGCCATGGCCGACCGCAGCGCCCCTCTCGAGACCACGACGCTCGCCGCCACCCCGAGCCGCCCGCTGCTGTCGGCGCTGTCGCGCTGGTGGTCGCCGGGCGACGCCGCGCCGGCAGCCGACCCCGAGCTGGGCTACGAATCGGCCCACCCCTGGACACTGGCGGATGACGGCGGCGCCGACGCCGCCCACGCGCCCTACTGAACGCAGCCGCGCTCACGGCGGCATGCCGCGAGGCTGACGGTCCGTCTCACTGGATCAGGCCGTTCTTCAGCGCGTAGTAGGTCAGGTCGCTGTTGGTGGCGAGCTTGAGCTTTTCCAGCACCCGGGTGCGGTAGGTGCTCACCGTCTTGACGCTCAGGAAGAGGGCCTCGGCGATGTGGCCCACCGTCTCGCCCTGGGCCAGCCGCAGGAAGACCTGGAACTCGCGCTCCGACAGCGCCTCGTGCAGCGGCTTGTCGGGCGCCGTGCCGGCCGAGCTGCCGCCCACCACGCTGTCGGCCAGCTGTTCAGCCACGGCCGGGCTGATGTAGCGCCGCCCGCGCGCCACCAACCGGATGGCGTTGGCGATCTCCTCCGGGTCGCATTCCTTGTTGAGGTAGCCGCTGGCCCCCTGGCGCAGCAGCGTCGTCGCGTAGTGCGCCTCCGGGAAGCCGCTGAGGATGAGCACGGGCAGGTCGGGAAAGCGCGCCTTGATGGCCGCCAGCGCATCGACGCCGCTCTGGTCGGGCATGGAGATGTCCAGCAGCAGCACGTCCACCTCGCCGCCGCGGGCCATCTCCAGGGCGTCATGGCCGCTGGCGCCTTCGCCGGTGACGCGCAGGTCCACGTGGTCGGACAGGAACTGGCGCAGGCCGGTGCGCACGATGGCGTGATCGTCGACGATGCCGATGCGGATCATGGTGGTCGTGAATGTTGGATTAGGTGTGGCCAGCGTAGCAGTGCGCCGTCCCGATCGCGAGGGACGGCGTCCTACATCGGCGCCAGCGCAATCCGACAGGGCGCCGGGCGCCTGGACTATGCGCCCCGCCAGCGGCCCGCCTCATAGTCGGCACAGCCGCCAAAGAGAGAAGATTCCGTGCCATCCTAGGACAATTCCTACACCCTGATGCGCCGCCGGCTCTGCCGGAGAGGCACCGAAGCGGTCCATACTTCCACTCCATTCCACCCCAAGATCCGCCGTCGTCGGGCCATGCCAGCACTCAAAGCCTTCATCGTCGAAGACAGCCCGGTGATCCTGGAGAACCTGGTCGCCACGCTGGAAGAGCTGGCCCAGGTGGAGGTGGTGGGCTCGGTGCCCGACGAGGCCGGCGCCGTGCGCTGGATGAGCCGCGACCCCGACGCCAATGCCGACCTCTTCATCGTCGACGTCTTCCTGCGCTCCGGCACGGGCCTGGGCGTGCTGCAGGCGGCCCAGCAACTGGGCGTGCGGGCGCGCCGGGTGGTGCTGACCAACTACGCCACCGAGGAGATGCGGCGCCGCTGCGCCAGCCTCGGCGCCGAGCGCGTCTTCGACAAGAGCCACGAACTCGACGACCTCATCACCTACTGCGCCGAACTGGCCGAGCATGCGCCCTCGCGGCCGGCCGCCGCGGCGAACTGAGCTTCCGTGCTGCGTCATATCAATCCCTGGCTGGAGGGCGCGAGCCGCAATCGCGGCCTGGCGGTGGGTTTCGCCGCGCTGGCGGCGGCTGCCGTCATGGGGGTCAGCGAGGCCGCCTTCTGGGGCGCCGACGAGGCGCTGAACAAGGCCCAGGCCCGCCACGAGGCCCGCAATGACGGCCTGCGGCTGCGCGAGCTGCTCACCGATGCCGAGACGGCCCAGCGCGGCTACCTGCTGACCGGGCGCGACGACTACCTCCAGCCCCTGCAACTGGCCACCCGCGAGCTGCCGGCGGTGCTGTCGCGTCTGCATGGCCAGTACGCCAGCTCGGAGTGGGAGGCCCTCGTCGCCGACGCCAGCCGGCGCGCCAATGAAAAGCTCTCCGAGCTGCAGCTCGTCGTCAAGCTCTACCGCGAGGGCTCGGTCTCGGCCTGGCGCGGTCTGGTGGAGTCCGACATCGGCCGCGAGAAGATGCAGGCCGTGCGCGACGCCGTCAGCCAGCTCGACCGCCACGAGCTGACCCAGATCGCCCGCGAGCGCGACGCCGTCGTGCGTTCGCTCAACTATGGCCGCGTCGGCGTGCACGGCCTCACCCTCATCAGCCTGTTCGGCCTGGCCATCTTCCTGCGGCGCAACGAGGCCCTGCTGGCGGCCCGCCGCCAGCACGCCGCCGAACTGGCCCAGGAGCGGGACCGGCTGGACCGCGAGGTGGTCCGCCGCACCGCCGAGCTCACCGAGCTGGCCCGCCACCTGCAGACGGTGCGCGAGGACGAACGCGCCCACCTGGCACGCGAGCTGCACGACGAGCTCGGTGCCCTGCTGACGGCCGCCAAGCTCGACGTCGCCCGCATCCGCCGCATGACGCGAACCGGCGCGCCCGAGATCGACGAGCGCCTGAGGCACATGAGCGAACTGCTCGACCAGGGCATCGCCCTCAAGCGCCGCATCATCGAGGACCTGCGGCCCTCGGCCCTGTCCAACCTCGGCCTCGTGCCGGCGTTGGAAATCCTGACGACCGAGTTCGCCCAGCGCTCGGGCCTGCAGCTCAACCTCGAGCTCACCGACACCCTGCCCACCCACGAGGCCGACCGCCTCGCCCTTTATCGCCTGGTGCAGGAAGCGCTCACCAACGTGATGCGCCATGCCAAGGCGCGGCTGGTGCGCGTCTCCCTGGGCGAGGCCGACGGCTCGCTGCAGCTCAGCGTCCGCGACGACGGCCAGGGCTTCAACCCCGAAACCGTGGGTGCGGGCCACCACGGGCTGCTGGGCATGCGCTACCGCATCGAGAGCCTGGGCGGCACGCTGCAGTTGCTCTCGGCCCCGGGTCGCGGCACCCTGGTGCTGGCGCGGCTGCCACGCCGCCCCGAGCCCGATCCCGAGTCCGAGCCGGCCATCACCGCGCCGGGCGAACTGCCCCAGCCGACCGCCTCCTGAAGTCCTACAGGCCGAGGCTGCGGGGGCCGACAAGTGCCGGGTCGGCCGCCCTCCAAACTGCACCTCAGGGCAGTGCGCCACCAGGCGCCGACCCGAATTCCGATGGAGGGCACCATGCAGTTTCCCAAGTCCGTGCATGCCGACGGCTGGCATGCCCACATGCCCGACCAGCGGCCCCTGCCACCCATTCCCATCGTCACGCATGACCGTGGCGATGACGCCGGCGCCTCGCACGCCCACCGCCGCCTGCACGTCCTGGCCATCGGCGTCGTCGCGCTGGGCGCCCTCGCCGCCAGCGCCGGCCTGGACATCATGGGCGACCCGCGCCCCTTCGACGTGCGGCTGAGCACCGCCATGCACGACGCTGGCGACACGCTGCGCCAGTGGCAAGGCCAGCTCTCGCGCGGCCTTCAGGTGTCCCTGCGCGCCGTGGCCGACGGCAGTCGCTCGGGCCAGGCCGGCCAGGAGCGCCCGGCCGATGAAATCGACGGTCAGCTCGCGGGCTCGGCACAGGCCACCGTCGTCGCCCAGGTACAGCCACAGGCCGAGGCGGCCGACCGCCAGCAACCGGTGCGCCGCGACCTGGCGCCGCGCCCGGCACGCTGATCTCCGCCGGACGGCTCGGTCAGGCCGGGACGGGCGCCTGCGCCGCCGCGAGCAGTTGGGCCAGCGGCTGCGGCCGATGCAGCAGGAAGCCCTGCACCTCGCCGACGCCGAGCCGCACCAGCTCCAGCAGCACCTCGGGCGTCTCCACGCACTCGGCGACGGTGCCCAGGCCCAGGGCCTGGGCCACTTCGACGAAGCTGCGCACGGCGACCTGGTCCAGCGGGTCGGTCATCAGCGCCCGCACGAACTGGCCGTCGATCTTCAGCAGGTCCACGGGCAGCGCCTTCAGGTAGCCGAAGGAAGACACGCCGGCGCCGAAGTCGTCCAGGGCCACGCGGGCACCCAGGCCGCGCATCTGCGAGATGAAGTGCGCCGCCTCGCCGAGCTGGGTGATGACGGCCGTCTCGGTGATCTCCAGGCATAGCGCCGAGGCGCGCTCGGGGCCCAGCTCCATGAGCAGGGCCCGGGCTTCCTGGTGGAAGGCCGAGTCCTGCAGCGTCAAGGCCGAGACGTTGACCGACAGGGCGGCGATCTCGGGCGGCCCCTCGCGCTGCAGCAGGGCCACCGCCTGGCGCAGCACCCAGCGGTCCAGGCGCGGCGCGAAGTGGAAGCGCTCGGCCGCCGGCATGAAGGCGCCGGGCATGACGCGGCTGCCGTCGCGCTCGCGCAGGCGCAGCAGCAGCTCCCCGCGCAGCCGGCCGTCGTCCTCGCCCTGGGCCGGCAGCACGCGCTGCAGGTCCAGCTCGAAGCGGTCTTCGTCCAGCGCCTGCTGCAGGCGCATCGCCCAGCGGTGCTCGCTCTGGTGGGCGCGCAGGGCCGCGTCGTCCGGGGCCCAGACCTGCACGCGGTTGCGGCCCTGTTCCTTGGCGATCATGCAGCAGGCGTCGGCCTCGCGAAGGGCGGTGTCGGCGTCGGGCCAGCGGCCGTCCAATGGCGCCACGCCGATGCTGGTGCCGATACGAAAGCGCTGGCCGCCGTGGGCATAACGGTACTGGTCCATGGTGTCGCAGAGCTTCTGCGCCACGTGCAGGGCCTCGTCCAGCGAGCAGTTCTCCAGGATGGCGGCGAACTCGTCGCCGCCCAGCCGCGCCACCGTGTCGCGCCCGCGCACGCCGGCCTCCAGCCGCCGCGCCACCTCGCGCAGCACCTCGTCCCCGGCCGCGTGGCCGCAGTGGTCGTTGACCAGCTTGAAGCGGTCGAGGTCGAAGGCCAGCAGGGCGTGCTGGCTGCCGTCGCGCCGCGCCCGCTCGAAGGTGCGGGCCAGGCGCTGGCCGAACTCCGCACGGTTGACCAGGCCGGTCAGCCCGTCGTGGCTGGCGCGCCAGCGGATCTCGTCGAACTGGCGGCGCTGCTGCGTCACGTCGCGGAACACCAGCACCGCCCCCAGCACCCGGCCGGCCTTGCCGCGGATGGGCGCCACGGAGTCGTCGACGGCGCGCAGCTCGCCGTCGCGGGAGAGCAGCATCGCGCCGCCCGGCAGGCGCGTCGGCCGGCCGCTGGCCAGGCAGGCCTCCACCGGGTCGGGCAGGGGCTCGTCGCCGTCGTCGCGGCGCGGCACGAAGATGTGGTGGGAGGGCTGGCCGCGCGCCTCCACGTCGCTCCAGCCCGTCAGGCGCTGGGCCACCGGGTTGAGCCAGGTGACGCGGCCTTCGGCGTCGGTCGTCAGCACGGCGTCGGCGATGGACTGCAGCGTCACCTCCAGCAGCTCGTGCTGCTCCTCCAGCTGCTGCTGCAGGCGGCGCTCCTCGCTGACGTCCCAGCAGACGCCCGACAGGCGCAGGGGCCGGCCCTCGCCGTCGCGCAGCACCCGGCCCGAACCTCGCAGCACGTGGAGGCTGCCGTCCGGCCATTCCACGCGCCACTCACCTTCCAGCTGCGAGCCGTCGCGCAGCGCCGCCGCCAGGGCGCGCACGGCCGGGCGGCGATCGGGGCGGTGCAGGCGGCGCCGCCACGCGGCCATCGAGATGCGCTGCCCGTGGGGCGCCTCGCCGTGCAGCCGCCACATCGCGTCGTCCCAGGCGAGCCGCCCGCCGTCGTCCAGGTCGAGGTGCCACACGCCGATGCCGCCGCTGTGGGTGGCCAGGTCCAGCCGCTCCAGCGCGCGCTCCAGTTCGGCCCGGACCTGCGCCGGCTCGGTCACGTCCAGCATGACGACGCCGATGCGCGGTTCGCCGCTGCCCTCGCCGTCGGGGCCGCCCACCACGCGAAACACGCGCCGGCCGCCGGTGCCGGTGTCGCAGGGCAGCTCCACGTCCCAGCCACGGCCCTCGGTCTGGGCGCGCTGCAGGGCGGCGTCGAGCATGGCCGCACCGTCGGGACCGAAGCGCTGCAGCAGCGCCGCCAGCGTCGGCACCTGGCCCGCGGGCAGGCCCAGCAATTCACAGGCGGAGTCCGACAGCGTCAACCGCCCGCTGTCGGGCTCCCACTCCCAAGCGCCCACACCGGCCAGCCGGCTACAGCGTTCCAGGAAGCGCGCGTTCTGCGCCAGTGCCAGATGCGCGGCTGACATGGCCGCGGCCATGCTCGCCTGCCGGGAATCGCCCATCGATGCTGCTCCGCTGCCAGGTCCGGCAAGCTTCGCGCCCACCGGCGCGCGGCCACGTCGGTGCCACGGGCGCCGCGCTGTAGGACAAGGCCGCATTCCATGGCCTCTTCGTCCTACGGCATCGCCTCGTCCGCGCCGACATCCGGGTGCACGCGGCCGGCGTTCACTGGGGGCAAGTTCGCACAACAAGGAGAACACGATGAGCCCCCTTCCCCTCCACCACGGCCGCCGCATCGCCGCCGGCCTGATCGCCCTGGCGGGGCTTGCCGCCCTGCCCGCAGCCCGGGCAGGCGACGTCAGCGTGTCCATCGGCTTCAGCCAGCCGGGCGTCTACGGCCGCGTCGACATCGGCCGTTACCCCCAGCCGGTGCTCATCGCGCCGCAGCCGGTCATCATCGGCCGGCCGGTCTATACCGAGCCCGTCTACCTGTGGGTGCCGCCCGAACACCGCCGCGACTGGCGCCACCAGTGCTACCGCTACGGCGCCTGCGGCGCGCCGGTCTACTTCGTGCAGGACAACTGGTATCAGCAGAACGTCGTCGTCCGCGAACGGCGCGACGACTGGCGCGACGACGACCACGACCGGGGCCGCGGGCATGACCACGGCCACGGCCGGGGCCATGGGCATGGCCACCGGGACTGATCCGGCGCAAAACGCCACGCGAGGGCCGCAGTTCCGGCCATCGACAGCCCGGACGGCCCCCTAAAGTCGGCGCAACCTGACCGTCATGCCGCCCGAGCGGCTGGCCCGGATGCCCGACCACGCCCTCACTTCCGCACTGCCCCCGATGACGCCACCGCCGGCGCCGCACCGGCGGTCCATCTACGCCTGGCCCATGGCCCTGGCCCTGGCGGCCTGCGGCGGCGGCAGCTCGGCGCCCACCGACAGCACGGCCGCGCCGCCACCGCCGGCGTCCACGCCCAGCCCGCTGCCCATGCCGGTACCCGTGCCGGCGCCGGCCCCCACGCCCGGCTCGCCACCTCCGCCGCCGCCGCCACCTCCCCCGCCGCCACCGCCGCCACCCCCTCCGCCCGGCCCCGTCTCGGGCGTCGTCGCCGCCGGTATGGCCATGACGAACGCGACCGTGCGCGTGCTCGACGAAACCGGCAAGGCCATCGCCACCGGCAAGAAGGTGGTCGCCGGCACCGGGGCTTACGGCCCCATCACCCTGACCGGCAGCGGCCCCTTCCGCGTGGAAGCCTGCGGCCTGGCCGGCAGCCGGCCGCTGTGCGTCTGGGGCGCCACGACGAGCGGCGGCACGCTGAACCTGACGCCGCTGACCAGCGCCGTCACCGTGCTGGCCGGGGGCCAGCCGCCCGAGACGCTGATGACCGGCCCCGTGCAGGGCCTGACGGACAGCGCCCTCGCCACGGCCCAGGCCCAGCTGCGCACGGCCCTGGCCGCCGCGCTGGCGGACGCCGGCCTCGACCCGGCCTTCGACCTGTTGGCCGGTGCGCTGACGCCCGGCTCCCACACCGGCTACGACCGCATGCTCGACACCGTCACCGTCGGCCTGGGTCTGGATGCCAAGGCCTACGTCACCCTGGGCTCGCCGCTGGGCAGCGGCCTGGCCTACCTGGAGCCCGGCACCAGCCAGGGCAGCCTGGCGCTCGACCCCGCCGCCGCCACCGTGGACCTGCCCGGCATCGACACCCTCTACCAGGCCATGGGCGCCGTGATGCCCAGCGCCAACGGCTGCACGCCCGGCCTGCCGCCGCTGCTGGATGCCGGCGCGCGGGCGAGCGTGGACCTCGTCACCACCTTCTCGGGCACGGCAGGTGCCGCGCAGTTGCTGTGTTCGCACATGGCCGGCCTGCTGACGGGGGACGCGGAGTCCCTGGTCGGCTCCAAGCTGCTGCCCACCCTGCCGACGCGCTGCGACTTCAGCGGTGCCGACCCCGTCTGCCGCGTCGCCCTCGTCTTCCAGACGGCCAAGGGCGTGCTCAGGCAGGTGGGCGTGGAGCAGGCCGTCGTGAAGCGCGCCAGCCCCACCGGCTGGAAATACCTGGGCAACCGCCTGGAGGTGCAGGCCACGGCCGCGGCCCGCCTGGTGCTCACCCACCGGGCCGACCAGACCGCGCCCGACAGCTATGCGCGCTATCTTGACGTCAGCATTCCGGCCTATCCGGGCCTGCAGTGCGCCCGCGCCAGCCAGAAGGACGCCGGCGGCGCCGACGTGCCCCTGGCCTTGTTCAAGCCGACGGCCGCCGGCAGCTTCCTGAGCCTGTGGTCGACCGCGCCCGGCAACGCCGCGCCCAGCCTCGATCCCGCCACCGGCGCGACGCTGGGAGACGACCTCGTCGCCCTGCCGGTGCCGGGAACGACGGCCGGCGACACCATCGCCCGGAATTTCGTGCGCGCCGGCCGCGCGCTCAAGCTGGAGCTCTTCGCCGACGCCGCCTGCAGCGCACCGCTGGCCGGCGCGGACGGCGGCGCCGTGAGCCTGGACGTGGCCGGCCAGCTGCCGCTGAACATCATCGGCCAGAGCGGCCAGCCCTGGCCCGTGCTCGCGGCCAGCTCGGTGTCCAACCTCGTGTCGCTCAAGGGTGCGGTCGGCGCCAAGCTGAACTACGTCGCCAACTGGAGCCTGCTGCGCGCCGGCCTCGCACCCCAGCACCTGCAGCTGTGCACCAACGCTGCCTGCACCGCCAAGGTGGCCGAGCTGGACCTCGACCCCGCCGCCGTGGCCGGCACGCTGAGCACGACGCTCGGCCTCAAGGCCCTGCTGGCCAGCGACTACAAGCTGCTGAGGCTGACCGGCCGCACGGCCGACGGCTTGACCCTGCAGCTGGACACCACCTCCTGCCCGACGCTGCCGGCCGGCCAGCCCTGCTGACGGCGGAGGTGGGCGCGGAAGGCGGTGTACTCCGCTTCCGCGCCCGGCCTCCACGGCCTGCGCCCCAGGGCCGGCCCGGCTGAGGCGGCCTGCGGCGCAACGGGCCTGGCGGTCATGCGGGATGCATTCGGCCCGGGCGGTGGCGGCGTCTCCATATTCGTCCAAACCGCTGTCGCCGGGGGTAAGCAAGCTTTGCCAATCTGCGAGATGTGCGAGGCGTGGCACATGTCACGCCTCGGCCCTGCGCGTGCGGTCGCTTGTTGCGAGGCGTAAGCGCAAGGCTGATCAGGCAACCTGGCGTTACGGGCCGCCGCGCGAGGCCGTGAACATGCGCCGCCGCCACTGCATCGAGCCGCGCCATGCCGACCTGCTCCAAACACCGCCGCCACCGCGCCGTCCTCGTGCTGTCCGTCATGCTGCTGTCGGCATGCGGCGGGGGTGGAGGCGGGGCCACGGGCAGCAGCGGCTCACCGCCCGGCGCCGAGGCCACGCCAGCCCCCGCCGCGACGGTGCCGCCGATGAGCCAGCGTGACGCCGTGCGCCTCGCCGCCCAGGCCAGCTTCGGGGCCACCGAGGGCCTGGTCACGCAGATGCGCACCCAGAGCGCGGCGGCCTGGGTGCAGGGCCAGCTGCAACTGCCTCAGTCCTCCCACTACACCTCGGGCGGCGGCGACGCGGTGCACACCAATGCCACCGGCACCAGCTTCTGTGAACTGGCCGCCAACCAGGGCGACAACTGCTGGCGCGACTGGTACTCCAGCCAGCCCCTGCTCTGGGACTTCTACCGCAACGCCGTCACCCAGCCCGACCAGCTGCGCCAGCGCATGGCCTATGCGCTGCAGCAGATCCTCGTCGTGAGCAGTCTGGAGGTGACCGGCACCTACGGCCTGCGCCGCTACCAGAACGCCCTGCTCGACAACGCCCTGGGCAACTACCGCGACGTGCTGCGCCAGGTGACCCTCAGCCCCGTCATGGGCGACTATCTCAACGGCGTCAACAACGACAAGGCCGCCCCCAACGAGAACTTCGCCCGCGAGCTGCTGCAGCTCTTCAGCCTGGGCACCTGCCTGCTGGAGGCCGACGGCAGCCTCAAGGGCGGGCGCTGCCAGCCCACCTACGACAACACGGTGGTGCGCAACTACGCCTATGCCCTGACCGGCTGGACGTACCCCGCGGGCGGCAAGTCGCGCTGGAGCTGCTCGCCCAAGGGCGCCAACTGCCTCTACTACGGCGGCGACATGGCGCCCCTGCCAACCCTGCACGACGGCGCCGAGCGAGCCCTGCTCGCCGGCGCCAGCAAGCCGGCCGGCAGCACGCCGGTGCAGGCCCTGGACGCCGTGCTCGACAGCCTCATGGCCCATCCCAACATGCCGCCCTTCATCGGCCGGCAGCTCATCCAGGCCCTGGTGCGATCCAACCCTTCGCCGGCCTATGTGAGCCGCGTGGCGACGGCCTTCCGGGATGGCCGCTTCACGAGCGGCGGCCTGAGCTTCGGCGCCGGCCGCCCCGGCGACCTCGCGGCGACGGCCGCCGCCGTGCTGCTCGACCCCGAGGCGCGGGGCGACGCCGCGCCCGGCGCCGCCGGCGGCCGGCTGCGCGAGCCGGTGCTGATGATGACGGGCGTGCTGCGGGCCCTCAACGGCCAGACCGACGGCGACGCCCTCGGCTGGTGGTGGGGCGAGACCCTGCGCCAGCACGTCTTCCGCTCGCCCTCGGTCTTCAACTTCTACCCTCCCGACTACCCGGTGCCGGGGACCCGGCTCACGGGCGGCGCCTTCGGCATCCACAACGCCAACACCTCGCTGGAAAGGCTGAACTACCTGAACTACCTGGTGAACTGGGGCGGCTCCAAGCCGGTGGCCGGCGTGCCGGGGGCCGTGGGTACCCAGGTCGTGCTGGACGCCTTCGACGCCGACGCGCCCGACGCCGCGGCCCTGGTGGACCGGCTCTCGCTGCTGGCCCATGGCGAGCCGCTGCCCGCCGGCCCGCGCGCCAAGGTCATCGACGCCGTCTCGTGGTGGACGGCCAAGACCGATGCCAAGACCTGGCAGCGCAACCGCGTGAGGACGGCGGCCTACCTCGTCTTCGCCGCCCCGGCCTACCAGGTCATCCGCTGAGGAGAGTCATTTCATGAGCCACGCCCACCTACCCTCTCCCGGCCGCCGTCGCCTGCTGGCCGGCGCCCTCGGTCTCGGCACCCTGGCCGCCCTCGCCCCGCTGCGGCCGGCTCGCGCGGCCGACTTCAAGGCCCTGGTCTGCATCTTCCTGTACGGCGGCAACGACGGCATGAACACCGTCGTGCCGCTGGACGCCACCCGCCATGCCGACTACGCCCGCGTGCGCGGCGCCCTGGCCCTGCCCCAGGCCAGCCTGGGCCGCCTGGGCAGCAGCGACTTCGGCCTGCATCCCAGCCTCGCGGCGCTGAACCCGCTGTTCGAGGCGGGCCGCATGGCCGTGCAGTTCAACGTCGGCCCCCTGCACGCGCCGCTGACCAAGGCCCAATACCGCGCCGACGCCGGCAGGACCGCCCTCACGCCGCCCAGCCTCTTCTCGCACAGCGACCAGCAGGTGCTGTGGGAGAGCGCCAGCACCGACGCGCAAAGCCGCACCGGCTGGGGCGGCCGGGCCGCCGCGACCCTGGGCCTGCCCAGCCCGGTGATCAGCGTGGGCGGCAATGGTCATTTCGGCCTGTCCGAACTGGCGGCGCCGCTGGTGCTGCCCGGCCCCGGCGACGGCTTCGGCCTGGCCGGCCTGTCGGCCGCTGACCTCGCCTGGACACCCAACGCGCTCAGGCTCGACGCCGTCAAGGCCCTGGCCGCGGAGGCCCCGGACACCGACCTTGCCGGCGCCTTCCAGGCCCAGCAGCGCGACGCCATGGCCCTGGCCGAGCAGCTCGGGCCCCTGGTCAAGCGCAAGCCGGGCGAGGCCGGCAGCAATGCCGCCATCGACGCCGCCTTCGCACCGCTGATCGCCAACGGCAACGTGACGACGGGCCTGGGCCGCCAGCTCTACCAGGCCGCCAAGCTGCTGGACGTGCGCGCCACGCTGGGCGGCACGCGGCAGATCTACTTCGCCCAGCTCGGCGGCTTCGACACGCACGGCAACCAGGTCGCGGCCGACGCCCTCGGCGGCACGCACGCCGCCCTGCTCAAGCAGCTGGGCGACGCCCTCGGCTGCTTCCAGGCCGCGCTCACGGCCGTGGGCCTGGCCGAGTCGGTCACCACCTTCACCCAGAGCGACTTCGGGCGCACCTTCAAGCCCAACAACAGCAGCGGCACCGACCACGCCTGGGGCAACCACCACCTGGTGCTCGGCGGCGCCGTCAAGGGCGGCTTCTACGGCAGCTACCCGACCCTGGCGCTGGGCGGGCCCGACGATGTCGGCGTGGACAGCTGGGAGCAGCAGGGCCGATGGATCCCGACCACCTCGGTCGACCAGTACGCCGCGACGCTGCTGGCCTGGATGGGCGCCAGCGCCGGCCAGCTCGACGCGGTGCTGCCCAACCTCGCCAACTTCGGCAGCGCCCGCAACCTGGGCTTCGTCTGAGGGCCCGGTCGGTCAGTGGTCGAGGTAGCGCGCGGCGATGCGCTTGACGGTGCCGTCATGCTCCATGGCCTCGCTGGCCTGGCGGAAGAGTTCGAGCCGGGCCGGCGCCACCGTGCGGCGCGACAGCATCACATAGGTCGGTTCGGGCGACAGCACGACGGGCGTGGGCACGAGGCGCGAACTCAGGCCGAGCTGGTCGAGCTCCCAGCGCGCGGTGAACTCGCTGGCGAGCACGCCGTCCACACGGCCGATGTCCAGCATCTGCCAGAGGTTGCGCCGCGTCCCCGACTGCGTGAACTGGCGCCGCAGCGCCGGCTGCTGCAGCAGCTCCGAATACTCCGGCCCGTAGACGACGCCGATCTGCACGCCCAGCCGCAGGTCGGCGCGCAGGGCCCCGGCCAGCGTCGTCGCGCCGGCCAGGCGAGGCAGGTCGGCGGCCCGCATGTACAGCCGGTTGCGGGACTGGAAGCGGCCGTCGACGAAGTAGGCATAGGCCTCGCGGTCCGGCCGTCGCAGCGCACCGGCGACGACGTCGATGCGGCCCTGCTGGAGCTCGAGCAGCGCGCGCGCCCAGGGCAGCTCCACCCACACCGGCCGGCAGCCCATGCGCGCCAGGGTCTCGGTCAAGACCTCCATCATCAGGCCGTCGACGTGGCCGCCCCTGGCGATGAAGTAGGGCGGGTCCTCGGCCCAGCGCACGCGCAGCTCGCAGTCCTCGTCGGCCCGGGCCGACGCTGGCGCGAGCGCGGCCGCCACCAGGCCGAGAACTGCAAGCCCCTGGGCGAACCGTCGCATGCTGCGCCTCAGCGTTTGGGCAAGGGAAAGCTCGCCAGGCTGGCGTAGCCCTTGCGCGAGACCGCCTGCACACCGAAGACGACGTTGTCCTTGGACACCGCCAAGGTCGCGCGGGTCACCTTGCCGACATCGCGCGCCTGCTGCCAGGTGGCCGCGCCGGTGTCGCGCCAGACGACGCGGTAGCCCGCGATCTCGGGATCATCGCCGGCCTGCCATTCGAGCGTGGAATCGTTGGTCAGGCCGCTCGCGTCGAGGCGCACGCCCTGGGGCGGGGCCGGCGCCCAGGCCAGGGTGGCGAGGCCGGCGAGGTTGGCGCGGGCGACGTCGGCCACGTAGGCGAAGTCGACGAACTCGGGCAGGTCGCCATAGGCCACGCCGTTCTCCGTCCTGGGGTTCTGGTGCTGGTGGGCGAAATTCTCGAAGGGCTCGGTGAAGCGCACCGCCGCGTAGCCGCGCTCCAGGAAGGGGATGTGGTCGCCCCCGCGCAGGTAGCGGTCGCGGCGCTGGATGAGCTGCACCGTGAAGCCCGGCATGGCGGCCTCCGCCGCGGCCTTGAGGTGGCGGCCGAGCTGGTGGGTGGGCAGGTCCTCGCCGCCGCCGGCCTCCAGCAGGGGCAGCAGCTCGGACTGCATGGCGGCGATGGCCCTGGCGTCGGCCGGGCTCGCGGCGCGGTTGGCCTGCGACGCCGCCAGCAGCCGCACCAGCGGGTCCAGGCCATCGGCGAACAGGCGCAGCCGCCTGGGTTCGTACTGGCCGGCCTCGCCCCGCGGGCTGCCGACGATGTCGTTGGTGATCATGGCCTCGATGCCGAGGCCCTGCGCCCGCGCGTCACGTGCCCACTGGGCCGCGCCGAGCAGGCCCTGCTCCTCGCCGGGCACGGCCATGAAGACCAGGGTGGCGTCGAACTGGTGGCGGGCCATCACGCAGGCCAGCTCCATGACGGCGGCAGTGCCGGAGGCGTCGTCGTCGGCCCCGGGCGCCTCGCCGAGGGAGTCCATGACGTCGCTGTTGCGCGAGTCATAGTGGCCGCTGACGACGAGCAGCCGCCCCTTGCCGGCGCCGCGGCCGGGCAGGGTCGCGACGACGTTGACCAGCTCGGTGGCCTGCGGCACGCGGCGGCCGGGCGGCTCGACGAAACTCTGCTCCTCGACCTGCAGGCGGCCACCGGCGGCCCGGGAGCAGGCGGTCATCTCGTTGGTGATCCAGCGCCGCGCGGCACCGATGCCGCGGGTGTCGGAGGCGATGTCGGACAAGGTGTGCCGCGTCCCGAACGACACCAGCTTGCGGATGCGCGCCTCGATGCGCGCCGGGCTGACCTCGGCGAGCATGGCCTGCAGTTCGTCGGGCGGCATATTGGGCTGGGCTTGCGTCGAGGCGGCGAGCAGGGCCAGGGCGAGGGCGGCGGGGCGGGCTTGCATCCGGAAGATTCTGCCCTTGCCGGCCGGGCCGGGTTCTTCTACCCTGGCTACAACCAAGGAGAGCCCGATGAGCGCTGCCAGCCTGGATTCACGAGTGAGCGCGATCCGCACGGTGGCGCTGGTGGGGCCGGCCGGCGCCGGCAAGACCCTGCTGCTGGAGGCCTTGCTGGCGCATGCGGGGGCCATCCCGCAGGCCGGCAGCATCGAGCGGGGCAGCACGGTGTCCGACCACGACCCCCTGGAAAAGCGCCTCGGGCACTCGCTGCAGTCCGCCCTCGCGCATTTCACCCACGGCGGCATCCGGGTGCACGCCATCGACACGCCGGGCGCGCCGGACTTCGTCGGCCAGGCCCTGCCGGCCCTGGAGGCGGCCGACACGGCCATCGTCGTCGTCAATGCACTCAACGGCATCGAGCTGATGGCGCAGCGCATGCTCACCGCGGCCGGCAATCGCGGCCTCGCCCGCCTCATCGTCGTCAACAAGATCGACTGCCCCGACGTCGACCTGCCGGGCCTGCTGGCGCAGCTGCGCGAGGTCTTCGGCAAGGAATGCCTGCCGCTGAACCTGCCGGCCGACGGCGGCCGGCGCGTGGCGGACTGCTTCTTCGCCGCGACGGGCGAGTCGGACTTCTCCTCCGTGGCCGAGGCCCACCGCGCCCTCGTCGAGCAGGTCGTCGAGGTGGACGCCGCTTTCGTCGACCGCTACCTGAACGACGGCGACGTGGATCCGCGCGAGCTGCATGCGCCGCTGGAACAGGCCCTGCGCGAGGGCCACCTGATCCCGGTGTGCTTCTGCTCCGCCAGGACGGGCGCCGGCATCGGCGAGCTGCTGCAGGCCATCGAGCTGCTGATGCCCAACCCGGCGGAAGGCAATCCCCCGCCCTTTCTCGAGGGCAAGGGCGCCGACCCCCAGCCCTACCCCGCCACGCCTGACCCGGCGGCCCACGTGCTGGCGCACGTGTTCAAGATCGTCGCCGACCCCTACCTCGGCAAGATGGGCGTCATGCGGGTGCACCAGGGCCGGCTTGCCAAGGGCGGCCAGCTTTTCGTGGGCCATGCGCGCAAGCCCATCCGCGTCGGCCACCTCTTCATGCTGCAGGGTGCCCGGCACGTCGACATCGACGAGGCCCTGCCCGGCGACCTGTGCGCCATCGCCAAGGTGGACGACCTCGCCTTCGACGCCGTGCTCCACGACGCCCAGGAGGACGAGCACATCTTCCTGAAGCCGCTGGACTTCCCGACGCCGGTGCACGGCCTGGCCATCAGCCCCGCGCGGCGCGGCGACGAGCAAAAGCTCTGGGAGGTGCTGTCCCGCCTCGTCGACGAGGACCCCTGCCTGCGGGTCGAGACGGTGGGCGAGACCCAGCAGACGCTGGTCTACGGCCTGGGCGAGCTGCACCTGCGCCTGCTGCTGGAGCGGGTGCGCGAGCTCTACAAGGGCGAGATCCTCACCGAGCCGCCGCGCATCGCCTACCGCGAAACCATCTCCGCCCCAGCCGAGGGCCACTACCGCCACAAGAAGCAGAGCGGCGGCGCCGGCCAGTTCGGCGAGGTCTACCTGCGCATCGAGCCGCTGGAGCGCGGCAAGGGCTTCGAGTTCGTCGACGCCGTCAAGGGCGGCACCATCCCCGGCCAGTTCATGCCCGCCGTCGAGAAGGGCGTGCGCTCGGCCCTGGCCAGCGGCGTCATCGCCGGCTACCCGCTGGTGGACCTGCGCGTCGTCGTCTACGACGGCAAGCACCACTCGGTGGACAGCAAGGAGATCGCCTTCGTCACCGCCGGCCGGCGCGCCCTCATCGAGGCCGTGCGCGAGGCCCGGCCGCTGGTGCTCGAACCCATCGTCCAGGTGGAGATCACCGCGCCCGAGCACGGCATCGGCGACATCACCGGCGACCTCGCCTCGCGCCGCGGCCAGGTCAACGGCACGCGCGCCGCCGTGCCGGGCAGCCTCATCGTCCAGGGCCTGGCCCCGCTGGCCGAGCTGGCGAGCTACCAGTCGCGCCTGAACGCCATGACGGCGGGCCAGGGGCGTTACACCCTGGTGCTGTCGCATTACGAGGCCGTGCCGCCGAACACGCAGGCGGCGCTGGTGGGGGCCTACAAGGCCGGCGACGAAGGCGACTGACCCCCGCCGCGGCCGCCGGGGTGCAGATGAACGATCATTTATCATTGCACCCCATGCCCAGCGCCCCCCGCGACCTCGCGCAGATCCGAATGGACAACGCGATGCGGCTGTTCGAAGAGTTCGTCAGCGCCACCGTCAAGCACCCCGATGCCGCCACCCTGCGCGGCCTGGAGCGGCGCTTCGCCGAGAAGCTGCAGATCCAACCCAGCTACTGGAGCCAGATCAAGGGCCGGTCACGCCAGATCGGCGAGCGGCTGGCGCGGCAGTTCGAGCAGCTCTGCCACAAGCCCCCGGGCTGGATGGACATCGACCCCCTCGAAGCAGGCGCCGCGGCGTTGCCGGCCCGCGCCGCCCCGGCTGTCGCGCAGCCGGCCTCGGGCCCTTCCGACAACCTCCCGCAGGACGACGACGAGCGCTTCATCGTCGGCCTCGTGCTGACCTACTACCGCCGCCACCCGCAGCGGGCCCGCACCCGGCTGCTGGACCTGCTCGGCGAAGTGCTCACGCCCGACCCGTCGCCGGCCCCGGCGCCGCGGCCCGCGGCCCGGCCGGCACAGCCCAGCCCGCAGGCCGAGCTCGACGAGTGGCGACGCCTTCAGGCCGGCGTGGCGCCGCTCAAGCCCAAGCGGCGCTGAACCGGCGCCGGCCGCAGCCCTCGCGCGGCAGGCTCGCCTCCCGCATCGGAACACCGCCTCTCCCCCGCGTTAGGGGTGTTGGATAAAAACCGCTTGCGCTTGATCAATGTTTATTTATCATTTGCGCAAGTCGTGACGCTGCAGTCCCCAGGCGTCGCGGCGAGGTCGCACCCCCACCCCTGACCGCCCGGCCCGCCTGCCTCGAGCGCAAGCCCCGGGCACCCCTCATTCGTCGCAAACGCCAGGCCCGACCCGGGTCGGGCCGCTGCATGGCCCGCCGCCCGCGAGCGGCATTCACCGGAGCACTTCATGCCCCAGTTCACCTCTCCGCGTCCCCTGAAGCTCAACGTGCGCAAGCCGCGCAACCCGTTCGTCGCGCCAGCCCTGAAACGCCAGGCCGGCCGGCACCAGAGCCCCCAGGACGCCCACGCCCAGCGCCAGCAGGCCCGCCTGGAACTGCGACGCCAGCTGCGAGACCGCTTCCCCGACGACAGCCCCTGACACGCCCGCGCCGCCCGCCCTCCTCCGATCCATCTCATGAGGGCCGGCCGGCAGCCAAGGAGACCTTCATGAGATTGATCGAACTGCGCGGCCCCGACGCCGCCGAGACCCACGACGCCTGGGCCCGCCGCTGGGTCCGCATCAAGCGCGCCGCGCGCGCCATCCGGCTGGTGTTCTCGCCGGCCTACCGCCGGCGCCGCCGCGCCCGCGCCCAGCTGGAGTTCTATGCCGAGGCCGGCGCACCGGAAGGGGCGCTGTACGCCGACGGACAGCTGATCGCCGAACTGGACGGCGTGCGCCGGCTGTGAACTGAGCCTCAAAAGCGGGGCAAAAGGGGGCCGCATGGATGGACCACGCGGCCCCCGGCAGGCCTAGCATCGGGACACCATGTCCGAGCGCCTGCGCCTGACCGCCCCCCTGCCCAGCCTCGACGCCTGGGTCGAGGCCTTTGCGCGGGCCGAGATCCCGGTGCTGGCCGAGACGGCCGAGGCGATCGAATACATGCGGGCGATGGAAGACGACGTCGACGCGCACGGCCTCGCCCAGCTCATCGAGAGCGATCCGCTGATGACGCTGAAGGTGCTGGCCCGCGCCAACGAGCTCAAGCGCGGCCGCAGCGCCGGGCTGATGGCCGACCCCGAGACGGTGACGGCGGCCCTGGTGCTGATGGGCATCACGCCTTTCTTCCGCGACTTCGGGCGGCAGGCGACGCTGGAAGAAGCGCTCGCCGACCACGAGGAAGCCCTGCTCGGCCTGTCGCGCGTCATGCAGCGCGCAGAACGGTCTTCACGTTATGCGCTGGGCTTCGCCGCACACCGCGCCGACCCCGACGCCGCCATCATCCACAGCGCGGCCCTGCTGCACGACTTCGCCGAGATGCTGCTGTGGGTGCATGCGCCGGATCTGGCGCTGAAGATCGCCGAGCTTCAGGAGCAGGACCGCCACCTGCGCAGCGCCATCGCCCAGCGCCAGATGCTGGGCATCGAGCTGGCCGACCTGGAACAGGCGCTGATGAAGCGCTGGCACCTGCCCGACCTGCTGACCCGCATCACCAACGACAAGCATGCGCGCGATCCGCAGGTCCGCTGCGTGCACCTGGCCGTGCGGCTGGCGCGCCACACGGCGCGGGGCTGGGACGACGCCGCCGTGCCGGACGACCTGCACGACATCGCCGAGCTGCTCAACCTCAGCCCCGAGCACACGCTGCGGCTGCTTCACGACTTCGACTGACGGCGCCGCCAGGCGACCAGGCCCGCCAGCCCGAGCAGGCTCAAGGCGGCCGTGCCCGGCTCGGGCACCGGGGTGGCGGTGAAGTTGGCGTTGTCGGGCGCGAAGTCGGAGATGGCGGCGAAGCCCGCGAAAGCGCCGTCGCGTGGCCAGAGGTTCCACGTGTAGTCAAGCTTGTTCGCGAAGCCGGTGCTCGGCAGCAGGCTGCCGCTGACGTGGGCCGTGATGGTCTTGCCGCTGATGCTGACGGAGCCGGCGGCGAGGCTGCCCGCTCCCGCCACGGTGCCCGTGCCGTCGGGCCGCACGATGACGACGCGGTCGAAGCGCACGCCGGTGATGCCGTTGGCCTGGAAGCCCGCCGTGCCGGCGCCGCGGTTGACGCCCCAGACGTAGAAGCCCGTGGCGGTGCTGCCGATGTCGCCGTCCATGGTCGCCGTGAGGGTGAACATGTCGGTGCCGGCGTTGTAGAAGACGCTGGCGCTGAGCACGTCGAGGTCGGTGCTGGCGGCGCTGCCTGCGAAGGTGGCGAGGAAGTCGCCCTGGGTGTCGGTGATGCCGCTCAGCGCATGGCTGGCCAGGGGCAGCGCGAGCAGCGCGGCGGCGGTCATGAAGGTGGGAAGACGCATGCTGGGACTCCTGCAGGGGGTGGCTGATGAAGGGATGCCGGCCGCGAGGCCGCCATGCATGGACGGGCGGCGGTGCGGGCTATTCCCGATCCCCCTAGAAGCTCGGTCCAGGTGACCGGATGGCCGCCCCGTCCATCAGGCCGCGCAGCCGCTCGCGCCCGCGCGACAGTCTCGACATGACCGTCCCGATGGGCACGCCGAGCGCCTGGGCGACCTCGGCGTAGGCCATGCCGTCCAGGGCGGTCAGCAGCAGCACGTCGCGCTGCTCGGCCGGCAGCGCCGCCAGCGCGGCATCGAGGTCCCGCAGGGCCAGGCGCAGCGGCTGGGCCGGCGCGACGGGCACTTCGGCCGGCAGCTCGTCGAGATCCACGGTGTCCAGCCGCCCGCGGCGCAGCGCGTCGACGTGCAGGTTGTGCATGATGCTGAAGAGCCATCCGCGCATGTCGCCCACGCCTTGCCACAGGCCGGCCCGCGTCCAGGCGCGCTCCAGCGTGTCCTGCACGAGGTCGTCGGCGTCCTCCCGGTTGCGGCGCAGCACGCGGGCATAACGGCGCAGCCGCGGCAACGACGCCAGGAGTTCGGCGGGGTCGGGGGCGGTGGGCGGTCGGGCGGCGGCCATGGCCCGTGGGTTCCGGCGGACCGGCCGCCGGTTCAAGCCGGCCGAGCGCTCAGACCGGCACGGCCGTCGTGTTCTTCAGCCGCTCCAGCACGAAGCTGGTCTTGCAGTCCTGCACGCTGGGGTGCATCAGCAGCGTGTCGCCGATGAAGCGTGCGTAGTGCTGCATGTCCTGCACGAGCACTCGCAGCAGGTAGTCCATCTCGCCGGTCAGGGCCGCGCACTCGACGACCTCCGGCCAGGTCTGCACCGCGGCGCGGAACAGGTCGCGTGGGTTGCGCAGGGGGTTGTCGGTCTGCTTCTCCAGCCTGACGTTGATGTAGGCCGTCAGGCCCAGGCCGACGCGCTCGGGCGGCACCAGGGCGACATAGGACGCGATGACGCCGGCCTCCTCCAGCCGCCGCACGCGCCGCAGCACGGCCGAGGAGGACAGCCCGGCCTCGGCCGCCAGGGCGTCATAGGTCACGCGGCCGTCCTGCTGCAGGGCACGCAGGATGCGTCGGTCGATGGCGTCGAGCTCCAGGGCGGCTTCCATGCCCGGGATTGTGCAGGTTTCCTGCGCCAGGCACGCCACCAGCGCCGAAGAATGCATGAAACCTGCGCGAACCGCGCCGCAGAATTTCTGGTTTACCGAATCTTCCGCAGGAGACAGCCATGGCGAAATTCACCCCCTGGGACAACCCCATGGGCACGGACGGCTTCGAGTTCATCGAATTCGCGGCGCCGGACCCGGCGGCCCTCGGCGCCCTGTTCCAGACCATGGGCTTCAGCGCCGTGGCTCGCCACCGTCACAAGAACGTGACGCTCTACCGCCAGGGCGGCGTCAACTTCATCATCAACGCCGAGAGCGACTCCTTCGCCCAGCGCTTCGCCCGCCTGCATGGCCCGTCGATCTGCGCCATCGCCTTTCGCGTGCAGGACGCCGGCCTGGCCTACCAGCGCGCCCTGGAGCTTGGCGCCTGGGGCTTCGACAACAAGGCCGGCCCGATGGAGCTGAACATCCCGGCCATCAAGGGCATCGGCGACTCCCTCATCTACTTCGTCGACCGCTGGCAGGGCAAGGGCGGCGCCAAGCCCGGCGCCATCGGCAACATCAGCATCTACGACGTCGACTTCGTGCCCCTGCTGGACGCCGCCGGCCAGCCCGTGGACCCCAACCCGGTCGGCCATGGCCTGACCGAGATCGACCATCTCACGCACAACGTCTTCCGCGGGCGCATGAAGGAGTGGTCGGAGTTCTACGAGCGCTTCTTCAATTTCCGCGAGGTGCGCTACTTCGACATCGAGGGCAAGCTCACGGGCCTGAAGAGCAAGGCCATGACCAGCCCCTGCGGCAAGATCCGCATCCCCATCAACGAGAGCTCGGACGACAAGAGCCAGATCGCCGAGTACCTGGACCTCTACCACGGCGAGGGCATCCAGCACGTGGCCCTCGGTACGGGCGACATCTACAAGACGGTCGAAAGCATGAAGGCCGGCGGCGTGGCCTTCCAGGACACCATCGACACCTATTTCGACCTCATCGACAAGCGCCTGCCCCACCACGGCGAGAAGGTGGACGAGCTGCGCCGCCTGCGCATCCTCATCGACGGCGCCACCCACCTGGGCGCCGACAACGAGCTGCTGCTGCAGATCTTCACCAAGGAAGTCATCGGCCCGATCTTCTTCGAGCTCATCCAGCGCAAGGGCAACGAGGGCTTCGGCGAGGGCAACTTCAAGGCCCTGTTCGAGAGCATCGAGCTCGATCAGATCCGCCGCGGCGTACTCAAGGAGGAGCCCGCCAAGGCGGTCTGAAGGCAGTCCCAGGCCTCGTTGGAATGGACGAGGCCCATGTGGCCCACGCCGTCCAGCCGGTGCGCCCGCGCGCCGGCCGGGATGGCCGTCTCGGCCGGGTTGACGACCTGGTCGCAGGGCGTCCAGAAGGCGTCGACGTCGGGCAGGCCGGGCAGCTCGGCCAGCCAGCGGCTGCCCCGGCGCATCTGCGCGGCATTGGCCCCGAGGCCGAGGGCCGCCATGCGCGTGCCCTGGTGGGGCGAGCCCAGCGTGATGACGCGCGGCGCCTGGGCATGGCCGGTGCCGAAGCGCCGCCACCAGGCCCGCAGCGCCAGCCCGCCCATGCTGTGGGCGCACAGCACCGGCATGCGGCCGGTCAGGGCCTGCAGCCGCCGCACGCCCGCCTCGATCTCCTCGGCATAGTCGTCGATGGAGCCGAAGGCCGGCTCCAGCGAAGGGGCGACGAAGGCGACGCCCAGCTCGCGCAGCCGTTCCATCCAGCCGTTCCAGCGCCCGCGGTTGCAGGCGAAGCCATGCACCAGCAGCACGCCCTGCGTGGCCCCGGCGGGCAGGTGGTCGGGCTCGGCCCATTCGCGCCAGGGCTGCCGCCACGAAAAGGCCAGCTCGCTGGCCGCCACCTCGTGCACCCAGGCACGCAAGAGCTGGCCCCAGGCCGGCGCCGGCCGGTTGACCCAGCGCAACTGCACGAAGCCGGCGGCCAGCACGGCGGCATGCAGCCCGAGCGTGAGCAGGCCCCAGGCCCAGCCGAAGCGCCAGCCCACACCCGCCGCCACGGCCAGCCGCAGCAGCACCCAGATCCTTTGCAGTCGTCCGTTCATCTCCCCAGTGTAGGAAGGCAGAATTCCAGGGCCTCATGGACCACCTCAGTGCCGAATCCCTGCTGAAAGAGTTGCGCGCCGTCGACGCCGAACGCGCCCGCCGCGCGGCCGACCCGGCGCTCGAGGCCCGCGTCCAGGCCCTCAAGGCCTATCAGCAGCGCCGCTTCGCCCACACCTATGCCGACCTGCTCGACAACCCACGCTACGAGGCCGCCACGCGCTTCTTCCTGCACGAGCTCTACGGCCCCGACGACTACCGCCAGCGCGACGCCCAGTTCGCCCGCGTCATCCCGACGCTGACCCGGCTCTTCCCGGAGGAGGTGGTGGACACCGTGGCGCGCCTGGCGCGGCTGCACGCGTTGTCGGAGCGGCTGGACACGCGCATGGCCGAGCTGCTGAGCGCCCCCGACATCACGGCCCGCGACTACGCCGCCGCCTGGCGGACCTGCGGCGAGCCGGCCTCGCGCCAGCAGCAGATCGAGCTCACCATGGCCGTCGGCCAGTCGCTTGACCATCTCACGCGCAAGCCGCTGCTGCGCCAGACCCTCAAGCTGATGCGCGGGCCTGCTCAGGTGGCCGGTTTGGGCGCGCTGCAGAACTTCCTGGAAAGCGGCTTCGACACCTTCCGCGCCATGCGCGGCGCGGGCGAGTTCCTGTCCACTGTGCGACAGCGCGAAGACACGCTCGCACGCGCACTGTTTCAGTCGGACACCGCGGCCCTAGGGCAACTCCCCTAGCTTGAAGTTCGGCGCGGTTACACCATCGACGGCTTCACGCCAAGCACGCCAGAAGGGCCCGCCGAATGACCGCCGTCCTTGCCGAAGAAGCTGCCGTCGCCCCCGCGACATCCCGCGCCAGGCCGTGGCTGGCGAGCTATCCGGCGGGCGTGCCGGCCGAGATCGACACCGCCGCCTACGGCTCGCTGGTGGACCTGCTGGAAGAGGCCTTCCGCAAGCATGCACGGCGCGACGCCGCCATCTGCATGGGCCAGCGCATGAGCTTCGCCGAGCTGGACGGCCTGTCCGCCCAGCTCGGGGCCTGGCTGCAGGCCCAGGGCCTCAAGACCGGCGACCGCGTCGCCATCATGATGCCCAACCTGCTGCAGTACGGCGTGGCCATCGCGGCCATTCTGCGGGCGGGCTTCGTGGTGGTGAACGTCAACCCGCTGTACACGCCGCGCGAGCTGGAGCACCAGCTCAAGGACTCCGGCGCACGCGCCATCATCGTGCTCGAGAACTTCGCCCACACGCTGGCCGAGGCCATCGAGGCGACCGACGTGCACCACGTCGTGCTCGCCTCCATGGGCGACCTGCTCGGCTGGTGGAAGGGCCCGCTCGTCAACTTCGCGGTGCGCCACCTCAAGAAGATGGTGCCGGAGTTCAAGCTGCGGCTGATGTCCAAGTCGGGCGAGGGCCGCACCGTGGTGCGCTTCGGCGAGGCCCTGCGCCACGGCGAACGCCTGCCGCTGAAAAAGCCGGCCCTGGGCCCGGACGACGTCGCCTTCCTGCAGTACACCGGCGGCACCACCGGCGTGTCCAAGGGCGCCACGCTGCTGCATCGCAACGTCGTCGCCAACATCCTGCAGGTCGAGGCCTGGTTCCAGCCCATGCTGGCCAAGCTGCCCGACCAGAACATGCAGTTCACCAACGTCTGCGCGCTGCCCCTGTATCACATCTTCGCGCTGACGGCCTGCTTCATGCTCGGCGCCCGCATGGGCCACCTCAACATCCTGGTGCCCAACCCGCGCGACATCCCCGGCTTCGTCGAGACCCTGCGCGGTCACAAGATCCACATCTTCCCGGCCGTCAACACCCTGTTCAACGCCCTGGCCAACGAGCCGGGCTTCGCGCGGCTGGACTTCTCCGAGCTCGTCATCTCCAACGGCGGCGGCATGGCCGTGCAGCAGGCCACGGCCGAGAAATGGCTCAAGGTCACCGGCTGCCCGGTGGTGGAGGGTTATGGCCTGTCCGAGACCTCGCCGGCCGCCACCATCAACCCGCTGGACCTGCGCGCCTTCAACGGCAGCATCGGCCTGCCCATTTCGTCCACCGAGATCAGCATCCGCGACGACGAAGGCCACGACCTGCCGCTGGGCCAGCGCGGCGAGATCTGCATCCGCGGCCCGCAGGTCATGGCCGGCTACTGGAAGCGGCCCGACGAGACCGCCAACGTCATGTGGCCGGACGGCTTCTTCAAGAGCGGCGACATCGGCATCATGGACGAGCGCGGCTACGTGCGCATCGTCGACCGCAAGAAGGACATGATCCTGGTCAGCGGCTTCAACGTCTACCCGACCGAGATCGAGCAGGTCGTCAACATGCACCCGGGCGTGCTGGAATGCGCCGCCGTCGGCGTGCCCGACGCCCGCTCCGGCGAGGCCGTCAAGCTCTTCGTCGTCAAGAGCGACCCCGCCCTGGCCGAGGAAGACCTCAGCGGCTACTGCCACCAGCAGCTGACCGCCTACAAGTGCCCCAAGTTCATCGAGTTCCGCGACGAACTGCCCAAGAGCAACGTCGGCAAGATCCTGCGCCGCGAACTCCGCCCTCCCACCGCCTGATGCGCCGAGGCTCAACGCCCGACGCCCGGTCCCGCTTTCCCAGGCGGCCGCAGGCCCGCCGCCCTTCCAGCGACTCCCGCTGATCCGGCTTTGCCGGGCAGCCGGGAGTGCCCCCTTGAGGGGGAGGGGCGTCAGCCCCTCGGGGGTGGGTGATCAGAACGGATTGTTGCGGGCGCGCGTGAGCGCCAGCACGCCGATGCGCTGCTGGGCGTTGGGCGCCAGCACCGTATCGCCCGCCCACAGCCAGGTCGTGGCGCTGGCGTCGGCCTGCAGCGTGTCAGTGGTGCAGTCCTGGATGGCGATGTCGGTCCGGCAGGCGGCCTGCGTCACGTTGCTGTAGCCGAAGGCGCCCGGGAAGCGCGCGATCTGCTGGATGGTCTCGTCCACCAGCACCAGGCCGATGAGGCGGCCGTCGTTCAGCAGGTTCAGCCGCATGGAGGTGTTGAAGGCCGAGCTGAGGTCGTCCAGGAAGACGGCGCGGTCGATGTCGGTTTGCTGCTGCTTCTCGTTCTGGCCGAAGGGCGTCAGGCCCACGTCGAAGATGGTGCCGACCAGCACGCGGCCGTTGGCGTTGGCGATGCGGTTGGCCTGCTCGGCCAGCAGCTTGCCGCGCGCCTTGGCCTCGTTGATCAGCGCATCGCGGCTCTGCGCCGGGAACTGGCGGTAGAGCTCGAGGATGTCGTTGACGCCCACCATGAGGGCCACCAGGTCCTTGGGGCCGAAGCCGTCGTTGGACAGATGCTGGTCGATCTGGTCGCGCACGTCGGCGACCTTGGCGCCGGAGAAGGCGTACATCACGCCTTGCGGCAGGGCGACGAAGTCGGTGTTGCACTGCGGATAGACCATGCCGAAGCCGCTGGCCAGCACCTGGCTCCAGACCGGGTTGAGCTTGCAGTCGATCAGCTTGGTGTCGGAGTTCAGGCCGTTGATCGTGTACTTCTTGCCGCTTTGCAGGATGGTGCCACTCTCGTCGCCGAAGGCGATGACGCGTGTCGGCACGAAGGGGTCGATCTGCGAGGTGCCGCCACCGCCGCAGCCGGCGATCAGCGCCGCCGCTGCCACCGCGGCCAGGGCCAAGCCGCGCTTCACTTTCTGGGAGACAACTCGATGCATGACGATCAACTCAGGGCAGCAAAAAAACTTCAATCGGTGAAGGCGGCGGCGGCCCGGCTGAGCCGGTCGCGCACGCCATCCCAGGCCGGGTCCCGCGGGGGCGCCTCGACCCAGATCTCCCGGGCGCCCTCGGCGTCCAGGGCCCGCAGCACCGCGAACAACTCGTGGGCCGCCGCAGCCGGGTCGTCCGGTTGCGCCTGCCAGCGCCAGGCTGGCAGTTGGGCGCGTGAATATACCGCCACCCCTTCCAGGCTCCCGCTGGCCTGGGCTGTGGCAAAACGTAAAGCCAGGCTGGCCGGCTCGAGCAGCCGCAGCCGGGCGCTCGGGGCGTAGTGGGCGGCCAGCGTGCCCGAAGCCTTGGGGGCCGCGGCATCGGCCTCGGCCAGCGGTCCGCCGAGGGCGGCCTCGATGCGGCCACGGCTGATCAGGCCCGGGCGCAGCAGGGCGGGCCGCGCCCGGCTGCAGTCGACGATGCTGGACTCGATGCCCACCTCGCAGGCGCCCCCGTCCAGCACCATCAGTTCCGGCCCGAACTCCTCCACCACGTGGCGAGCCAGGGTCGGGCTGACGCGGCCGAAACGGTTGGCGCTGGGCGCGGCCACGCCGCTGACGCCGAGTTCGCGCGCAGCCGCCAGCACGGCGCGGGCCACCGGATGGGCCGGCGAGCGCAGGGCCACCGTGGGCTGGCCGCCGGCCGCCGCCTCGGCCATGCCGGGCCTGCGCGGCACGATGACGGTCAGCGGCCCCGGCCAGAAGGCCTCCATCAGCCGGCGGGCGGAATCGGGCAGGTGGTCGGCGAAGGGCTCGGCGCCGGCGGCGTCCAGCACGTGGACGATGAGGGGATGGTCGCTCGGCCGGCCCTTGGCCGCGAAGATGGCCGCGACCGCCGCGTCCTGGTCGGCCCGTGCGGCCAGGCCGTAGACGGTCTCGGTCGGCAGGCCGAGCAGGCCGCCGTCGGCCAGGCGGCGCGCGGCGGCCCGGATGGCCTCGGGGTCGTTGCCGGGCAGCAGGAGCATCAGAAGTCCGTCGGCAGGCCGAGCAGCCGGGCGGCGTCGAGGGCCACCGCATGCGCCGCCTCCGGCGTGGCGGCCGTGATGTTCAGGTGGCCCATCTTGCGGCCGTGCCGCGCCTCGGCCTTGCCGTAGAGATGGAGGTGGGTGCCCGGCAGGGCGAGCACGCGGTCCCAGGCCGGGGGCGTGGGGCCGCCCTCGTCGGTGAACCACAGGTCGCCGAGCAGGTTGAGCATCACGGCGGCCGAATGCTGGCGGGGCTGGGGCAGCGGCAGGCCGGCCAGCGCCCTCACCTGCAGCTCGAACTGCGACACGTCGCTGCCGTTCATCGTCCAGTGGCCCGAGTTGTGCGGGCGCGGCGCCATCTCGTTGACCACCAACCGGCCATCGTCCAGCCAGAAGAACTCGACGCACAGCACGCCGACATAGCCGAGCGCCTCGGCCACCTGGCGGGCCGCGGCGATGGCGAGCTTCTCGACCTCGGGCGGCACGTCGGGCGCCGGCACTTCGGTGACGGCCAGGATGCCGCCGCGGTGCAGGTTCTGCTGCACGGGGAAATGGACGGTGCGGCCATCGGCGCCGCGGGCGACGATGACGCTCAGCTCCGCCTTGAGCGGCAGCAGTTGCTCCAGCACGCAGGCCACGCGCTTGAGGCCCTCCCAGGCGACGGCCAGCTCGGCGGCCGTGGCCACGCGCACCTGGCCCTTGCCGTCGTAGCCCAGGCGCGAAGTCTTGAGGATGCCCGGCAGCAGCGACGGATCGACGGCCGCCAGCTCGATCTCGTTGGTGATGACCGCGTGCGGCGCGCAGGGCACGCCGGCCGCCTCGAAATGCGCCTTCTCGACGGCGCGGTCCTGGCAGACGGCCACGGCCGCGGCGGCGGGCGCGACGACACGCATGTTGGCCAGCGTCTCCAGCGCCACGGCGGGCACGTTCTCGAACTCGGTCGTGATGGCGTCGCAGTCGCGCGCCAGTTGCGCCAGGCCGACGGGGTCGAGGTAGTCGGCCTGCACGTGCTTCTCGGCCACCGCGCCAGCGGGGCTGACGGCGTCGGGATCGAGCACGACGCAGCGATAACCGAGAGCCTGGGCGGCATGGACGAACATGCGGCCGAGCTGGCCGCCGCCGAGGACGCCGAGGGTGGCCGTGCCGGGGAGCAGCGCGGCCATCAGCGCAGCTCCGCGCTCATGGCCCGGGCCGCCTCGGTCTGGCGGGCGCGGAAGGCCTCCAGCCGCTCGCGCAGGGCGGCGTCGCCCGTGGCCAGCATGGCCACCGCGAACAGCGCCGCGTTGGCCGCGCCGGCCGTGCCGATGGCGAAGGTGGCGACCGGGATGCCCTTGGGCATCTGCACGATGCTGTGCAGGGAGTCCACGCCCTGCAGGTGGCGGCTGGCCACCGGCACGCCGAGGACCGGCACGGTGGTCTTGGCCGCCAGCATGCCCGGCAGGTGGGCGGCGCCGCCGGCGCCGGCGATGATGGCCTTGAGCCCCCGCGCCGAGGCGGCCTCGGCGTAGGCGAACATCTCGTCAGGCATGCGGTGGGCCGACACGACCCGCGCCTCGAAGGGCAGTCCGAACTCGGTCAGAATCTCGGCCGCCTGCTTCATCGTTTCCCAGTCGCTGCTGGAGCCCATGACGACGCCGACGAGGACATCCGGGTTCTTGGGGGCTGACGTGGACAAAGCGCGCTCCGAGGCTCAGAAAAGCCTTGAATTGTAGGAGCCGAGGCTCCACCTGATTCCCAGACACCTTTGCCGCCATGATCGACATCACCCTGCAGAACTTTGAAGCCGAACTGATCAACGCCTCGATGCGCCAGCCCGTGCTGCTGGACATCTGGGCGCCCTGGTGCGGCCCCTGCCGCACCCTCGGCCCGCTGCTGGAGAAGCTGGAGACGGCCTACGCCGGGCGCTTCGCCCTGGCCAAGCTCAACAGCGACGAAGTGCCCGAGATCGCCAGCCAGCTCAGCCAGATGTTCGGCGTGCGCTCCATCCCCTTCTGCGTGATGTTCGTCGACGGCCAGCCCGTGGACGGCTTCGTCGGCGCCCTGCCCGAGGCCCAGATCCGCGAGTTCCTCGACAAGCACGTGCCTGCGGGCGAGGAGCTGGAGGCCGAGGCCGACGTCGAGGCCGCCGAGGGCCTGATGGCGGAAGGCGACGTCGATGCCGCCCTCGCCAAACTGGCCCATGCCGTGGACACCGCCCCCGGCGACGACAACGCCCGCTACGAATACGTCAAGGCCCTGCTCGAACTCGGCCGCCTCGACGAGGCCCGCGCCGCCTTCGCCCCCGTGGCCGCGCAGGCCGCCGACACCATCACGCCGCATGCGCGCTTCGCGGCCCTGGCCGTCTGGCTGACCGCCGTCGAGGACGCCGCTGGCGCCGACCCCGCGGCGCTGCAGGCCGCCATCGCGGCCAACAGGCGCGACTTCGACGCCCGCTTCACCCTCGCCCAGCACCATCTCGCCCACCAGCGCTTCACCGAAGCCATGGACGAGCTGCTGGAGATCATCATGCGCGACAAGGCCTGGAACGGCGAGGTCGCGCGCAAGGCCTACGTGGCCATCCTGGAGCTGCTCACCAAGCCGGCGCCCAAGGCCGCCGCCGAGGCCAGGAGCGGCACGCTGGAGCTGGCCGGCAAGGCCGCCGCCGTGCAGAGCGACCCGCTGATCGACCAGTACCGCCGCAAGCTGTCGATGGCGCTGTTCTGAGCTGATCTCAGCGCATCAGGGCACGCCGCCCTGGCGGCTGTTGCGGATGTCGCGCAGCCGCACGCACTCGGGGTGGTTCTGGAACTCCGGCTTCTCGCACTGGCGGTCCACGCACCAGGCCAGGGCCAGCAGCACGCGCCGGCCGCAGGCCTCCGTGGGGCTGCGGGGTTCGGCCGCGGAGGCCGCCGAAGCTGGCGCCGCCGACTTGGTGGCCAGCACGCCCGGCGCCGACGCCGCGGGTTCGGGCGCGGCGAAGACCGGGCTCTTGGGCACGGGCCGGTAGTCGCCCGCCTTTTCGGTGAGCACGGGCTTGGCGGCCTCGCGCCGCGGCGCGGAGGCCGCCCGGCCGGCCGCGGCCAAGGCGGAAGCGGGCTTCGCGGGTGAGGCCACCACGGCGGGCTGGGGCGCCGGCTGGGAGGCCGGTGCGCTGGCCTGGGCCACGGGGGTGGGGGCCGGCAGGGCCGGGGACGATGCGGGCTCGGGCGGGGCCGCCGTCACCACCGGGGCCGAGGCCGCGGCCGGTTCAGCCGCCGCCTCCTGCGCCGCCCGCCGCGGCAGTTGCAGCACGAAGAGCACCAGCAGCACGACGACACCCAGGGCGCCGCCGATGATCCATACCGGGTTCAACCCGTTGCGCACCGGGGCGGCGGTCGGCCGGGCGGCCTTGCCGGGCTGGGCAGGCGCTTGCGCCGGCGGACGCGGCCGGGTGGGGGGCGGCACCGGCGCCGCGGGGCGCGACGCGGGCACGACGATGGTGGCGGCGGGGTCGTCCTCGCCGTCCGGCGGCGGTGCCTGCACGGTGTCGGCGAACTCCAGGTCCAGCGGCTCCGCCGCGGCGGGCGCCGCCGGCGGCGGCGCGGTGCGGGGAGGCGCGGGCTGGGCCGGCGGCACCGGCGCCCGGCCTTCGATGACCTCGCGCCAGGCGGCGGCGGTCTGCGGGCGCTGGTGCGGCGGCACGCGCAGCGCCCAGTCCAGCGCCGCGAGGAAGTGCGGGGAATAGCCCTCGACCGCCAGCGGGAGCAGCTCGTCGCCCATGGCGCGCGCCGTGCAGGGCGGCGGCGGCCGGCCGGTCAGCAGCTCGTGCATGGCCGCGGCCAGGGCATAGAAGTCGGTCCAGGGGCCCTGCTTCAGGCTGGTGGCCTCGGCGTACTGCTCGATGGGCGCGAAGCTGGGCTTGAGGATGGCCGTGAAGACCTGGGTGCGGTCGCCGATGGCCTGGCGCGCCGCGCCGAAGTCCAGCAGGATGGGCGGGCTGCCGTCGGCCGGCAGGAAGATGTTGTCCGGCGCCACGTCGCGGTGCCAGACGTGCTGGGCGTGCAGCGTCTCCAGGCCGCCGAGCACGGCGTCGAAGATGCGCCGCGTCCAGGCCTCGGGGGGCGGCGTGGGGCGGGCCTTGCGGGCCTCGCGCAGGTTCTGGCCCACCAGCCGGGGCATGGCCATGTAGGCCGTGCCGTTGGCCTCCCAGAAGCGGTAGACCTTGAGCAGCGAGGGGTGGTCGAAGCGGGCCAGCAGCTTGGCCTCGTTGACGAAGCTGCGGCGGCCGAGCTCGAAGGTCTCGCGCATGGAGATGGAGCGCACCGAGACCTGCGAACGCCCGTCGCGCTGGGCGAACTGGCTGGGCATGTACTCCTTGATCGCCACCTCGCGCTCCAACGAATGGTCGCGCGCCAGGTAGACGATGCCGAAGCCGCCCACGCCGAGGGTGCCGAGGATCTCCAGCTCCCCGAACCGGGTGCCGGCGGGAAGGGCATTGATGCTGTCGTCGTCGCGGGCGTCGGCGGTCATAGGCCGGCGAGGGTAACGCAGCGCCCCCGGCCGGTCGTCCTCGCAAAAGCCCTTAAGCCGCCTGAAACGCCGTTAGCGTGGCGGAGTGCCCAGACCGGCCGCCTGCAGCCGCCCGGCCCAGTCCCGGCGCTGGGCGGCATAGCCGGCCCAGGCGGTGGCGGCGGCCTCGGCCTGGCGCGCGGCCAGGGCGCTTTCGCCCAGGCAGGCATAGACCTCGGCCAGGCGGGCGTGCAGGGCTGCGCAGTCCTCGATGTCGCAGCCGGGCTGGTCCTCGGCCAGCACCTCGACGGCGGCCTGGTCGGCCAGGGCGCGGGCGCGCAAGGCCTCGCCGGTGCGCGCCCAGCACCAGGCGAGGTCGGCCAGCAGGCTGCCGCCGACGCGCGTCAGGCCGGCGGACACGGCCTCGGGCAGATGCGCCTCCAGCAGGGCCGCGGCTTCGGCGAAGTCGCCCTGGGTGGTGAGCAGCTGTGCCCGCAGCAGCGGGGTCAGGTCGCGCCGCACCGAGCCACCGACGGCGGCGTCGTAGTGGCCGATGGAGTCCACGCCCAGCAGCACGGCCGGCGCCTCACCCGGCTGGCCCATCAGCGCCGCATGGCGGATGCGCAGGGCGCGCATCTGCATCTGGTTGTAGAGCAGGGCCGCGGCGGCGGCATCATCGCCGTCGGCGCTGGCGGCGCGGCGGCCCCAGGCGTACCAGGCGGAGGCGGCGGCTTCGTCCTGGGCGCGGTCCCAGGCCATGCCCAGGGCCGAGGCGACGCGGCAGGCGGCGGCATCGTCGGCCGGCCCGGCCAGCACGGCCTGCGCATGGGTGACGAGGGCGTCCAGGTCGCGCTCGACGAAGGCCATCTGCGCGAGCCAGGCATCGCACAGCGACTTCAGCGACGCCAGGCCGGCCGCGCCGGCCATCACGTGGGCGCGGCGAACCCGCTCGCGGGCACCGCCGCCGAAGGCACTGAAATAAGCCGTCAGCCCCTCGGCCAGGTGCAGCCAGGCCGCCAGCTCGATGCGCGGATGCACGAGGGCGCGGGCCTGCAGGCGGTCGAGTTCCTGGCGGGCCTCGGCGCCGCGGCCGTGGCGCAGCCAGAGGATGGCGCGCTGCACCTGCAGCACCGCCTCGCGCGCCGGCATGGAGGCCACGGCGGCAATCTCGCCGTCCAGCCGCTGCGCCAGCCGGCTCCTCAGCTTGACCGGCCCGGCAGTCACACGTGCACCCTCAGGCCCGCGCTCACGCCGTCAGGCGCTGCAGCGCTTCTTCGTACTTCTGCACCGTGCGGGCGATGACCTCGGGCGGCAGGGCCGGCGCGGGCGCCGTCTTGCCCCAGGGCTTGCCGTCGACGGTGGCCTGCTCCAGCCAGTCGCGCACGAACTGCTTGTCGTAGCTGGGCGGGTTGCTGCCCGGCGCGTAGCTCTCGACCGGCCAGTAGCGCGAGGAGTCGGGCGTCAGCACCTCGTCCATCAGCGTCAGCGTGCCGTCGGCGTCCAGGCCGAACTCGAACTTGGTGTCGGCAATGATGATGCCCTTGGTCAGCGCGAAGTCGGCCGCGCGCTGGTAGAGCTGGATGGAGATGTCGCGCACCCGGCTGGCGAGGTCGGTGCCGATGAGGGCGGCGGCCTGCTCGAAGCTGATGTTCTCGTCGTGGTCGCCCATCTCGGCCTTGGTGGCCGGCGTGAAGATGGGGGTGGGCAGCTTGTCGGCATTGCGCAGGCCCGCGGGCAGGGCCACGCCGCAGACGCTCTGCGTCTTCTGGTACTCGGCCCAGCCGCTGCCGGCCAGGTAGCCCCGCACGACGGCCTCGATGGGCAGGGGCTTGAGGCGCTTGACGAGCATGGCGCGGTCGCGGATCTGTTCCGCCTCGGCGGGCGTGACGACGGCCAGCGGGTCCTCGCCGGTCAGGTGGTTGGGCACGATGCCCTGGAGCTTGCCGAACCAGAACAGCGCCATCCTGGTGAGCAGCGCGCCCTTGCCCGGGATGGGCTCGCCCATGATGACGTCGAAGGCCGAGAGGCGGTCGCTGGCGACCATGAGGATGCGGTCGTCGCCGACGGCGTAGTTCTCGCGCACCTTGCCGCGGCCGAGCAGCGGCAGGGAGGTCAGGCGGGATTCGTAGAGGGCTTGGGACATGGCGGCGGGCTCGGGGACAAGACCGACGATTTTAGGTGGGGCCCGGGCGCAGCCAGGCACGCACGGTCGCCGCGAAGGTCGGCACGTCGATGGGCTTGGCCAGGTAGCCGTCGCAGCCGGCAGCCAGGAAGCGCTGCTCGTCGCCATGCATGGCATAGGCCGTGAAGGCGATGACGGGCAGGTCCGCCAGCTCGGGCGAGGCGCGGATGGCACGCACGAGGGTCAGGCCGTCCACGCCGGGCAGCTGGATGTCGACGAGGGCCAGGTCGGGCCGGCAGGCGCGCAGCTGCGCCCAGGCGGCTTCCACGTCGGGCGCTTCGTCGACGATGAAGCCGTCGGCCTCGAGCACGTAGCGCGCGAGGTCGACGTTGAGCGGGTTGTCGTCCACGACGAGGATGCGCTCGCCCGCCATGCTCAGCCTCCGCCCGATTGGCGCCGCCCGCGGCGGTCCTCGCGGGCCGCGCGCAGCAGCGCATCGCGCAGTTCGGCCTGGCGGGCCGCGTCGCCTTCCCCCGCGATGGCCCGGGCCGAGCGCGACAGGGCCTCGATCTCCTCGGCGCCCAGGCTCAGCGCCGTCCAGACGATGACGGGCAGATCGGCCCAGCGCGGGTCGCCGCGCAGTTCGTGCAGCACCTGGAAGCCGTCCACGCCCGGCATCATCAGGTCGAGCACGATGGCGGCGGGCTGCACGGTCGCGAGGGCCTGCAGGGCCTCGGCGCCGCCAGCCGCCGAGACGGTCTGGATGCCGGCGGCGGCCAGCGCCGCGCACATCAGCTCGCGCGACGCGGCCTCGTCGTCGACGACCAGCACCGGCCGCCCCGGCACCAGGCGATCGCGCAGCGGCACCAGCGCGCGCGCCAGCGCGGGGCGCCGCAGCGGCTTGGCCAGCACGTCGGCCACAGGGAAGGCCACGCCGGCGCCGGCGAGCGGCGTCAAGGCCAGCGCCTTGACGGCCGCATGCATGGACGGGCCGCCCGTGCGCAGCTGGGCCAGCATGGCCAGGCCGGGCGAGTCAGGCATGGCCAGGTCCACCGCCAGCTCGGTGTAGCGGCGCACGCGCGCCAGGCGCAGCACCTCCGCGGCCGTGGCCGCCGTGTCAGCCGCCACGCCGGCCAGCGACAGCTCCCGCGCGACGCCGTCGCGCAGCGGATGGTCGCGCAGCGCGATCAGCTGCTGGTGGCCGGGCCGACGCGGCTCGGCCGCGGCCTCTTCCGGCTGGCGCGGCAGCACGGCGTAGAAGCGGCTGCCCTTGCCCAGGTCGCTGTAGACGCCGACCCGGCCGCCCTGGGCCTCGACGATGCGGCGTGTGAGCGCCAGGCCGAGGCCGGTGCCCTGGTGGCTCTTGGCCAGGCCGTCGTCGAGCTGCTGGAATTCCACGAAGAGATGGCCGATGCGGTCCGCGGGAATGCCGATGCCGCTGTCCTCCACCTCCAGCCGCCACAACCGCGGCCCTTCGCCCAGCATGCGCAGCTCGACATGGCCGCCGGAGGGCGTGAACTTGATGGCGTTGGACAGGTAGTTCAGCAGCACCTGCTTGAGCCGCGCCGGGTCGAGCACCAGGCCGCGCAGCTCCGGCGCGATGGAGGACTTCAGGCTCAGGCCGCGCTGCTCGGCCAGCACGGCCACGGTGGCCATCACGTCGTCGACCAGCGTCGGCAGGTCGACCGGCTCGGCATGGAAGTCCATGCGGCCGGCTTCGATCTTGGACAGGTCCAGCACGTCGTTGATCATCTTCAGCAGGTGGCGGCCACTGCTGGCGATGTGCTGCAGCCATTCGCGCTGGCGCGACGCGTCCAGAGCCTGCGCATGGCTCATGTTGAGCAGGTCGGCGAAGCCGATGACGGCGTTCAGCGGCGTGCGCAGCTCGTGCGACATATTGGCCAGGAAGAGGCTCTTGAGCCGGCTCGACTCCTGCACGCGCCGGTTCTCCGCGGCCAGCCAGACCGCCTGCTGGCGGGCCTGCTCGGCGGTGCGCGTCGCGGTCACGTCGGCCACGATGCCCACCAGCCGCGCGCCGGCCGCGTCGTCGTGGGTGACACGGGCGTCCATGCGCAGCCAGTGCAGGCCGCCGTCGGGCCAGGCGACGCGGAATTCGGCGTGCCAGGGCAGTTGCCCGGCCTCGGGGCCTTGCAGGGCGTCCAGGCTGGCCTGCACCATGGCGCGATCGTCGGCATGCACGGCGGCGAGCAGGCGCTCGCGGTCCCAGGGCACGGCCGAGTCCGGCAGGCCGAAGCACTGGTCATAACGGCGCGAGCGGTGGATCTCGCCGCTGTCCAGGTCCATCTCCCAGTCGCCGATGGCGGCCGACTCGAGGGCGAAGCGCAGCCGCGCCTCGCTCTGCCGCAGGGCCGCCTCGATCTGGCGCTGGTGGGTGAGGTCGCGGGCCGAATTGATGCCGCCGACGATGCGGCCGGCGGCGTCGCGCAAGGGCGAGACCTGGGCGGAGACCTCCACGCGCCGGCCGTCCTTGGCCACGCGCACGGTACGGAAGGGCGGCACCTGCCGGCCCTGCGCCAGGCTGGCGAGGATGCGCATTTCCTCGGCCTCGCGCTCGGGCGGGATCAGCATTTGCACCGGCTGGCCGACGGCCTCCGCCGCCGTGTAGCCGAACATGTCCTCGGCGGCCTTGTTCCAGTTGGTGATGCGGCCGTCCAGCGCCTTCACGACGATGGCGTCGGCCGTCGACTCGACCACCGCGGCCAGCCGCCTGACCTCGGCCTCGGCCTCGGTGAGGCGGCCGACGTCGCGGAAGACGATGGCCACGCCGCGCTCGCGGCCGTCGGCATGGTGGGTGAGCTCGGCATGCACCTCGACCGGCCGGGTGCTGCCGTCGCGCGCCACGCAGACGGCCTGGCGGCGCAGGGCCACGTCGGGCGCGCGCGCCCGCACGATGTCGATGGGATTGCGCCGCGCCACCTCGGCGGTCAGGCCCTCGCGCACGAAGACCTCCCACAGCGGGCGCCCCAGCGCCTCGGCGGCCGGCCAGCCGGTGATGCGCTCGGCCACGGCGTTGAGCCGCGTGACGCGGCCCTCGCCATCGGTGGTGATGAAGCCGGCGTCGATGGCCGCCAGCGTCGTGGCCAGGCCCTGCTCGGTCTCCAGCAGGTGGTCCTCGGCGCTGTGGCGGCGGTCCATCTCCTGGCGCAGGGCCTCGTTGGCGGCGCGCATCTCGTCCACCGACGGCACGGCCAGCAGCCGCGGCATCAGCCGCCAGGCGACCACGGCGGTCAGCACCGAGGCGATGGCGGTGACGGCCTTGGCGGCGGTCTGCAGCGCGTAGTCGGGCCGCCAGATCGTCCAGACGTCCATCACATGGGTGGTGCCGCAGGCGAAGATGAAGACGGCGAACAGCGTCGCCAGGCTGCCCAGGTTGACCTGGGGCCGCCGGCGCGAATAGCTGGCGATGACCAGCGGGATGGAGAAATAGGCCAGGGCGATGGCGAGGTCCGAGCCCACCATGGTCCAGAGCAGGCCCGGCGACCACTGGAAGCAGTAGCCGTGCGGCAGGAAACCCGCCTTCGCGACGATCCCGGTCAGCTGGTCCATCCCGTGCTCCGTCCCCTGCAACAGGGCGTTATGAGCGGAGCATTTTGATCCCTCGAACGGGCGAAGGGGCGACTCCGGGCGTGGCTTACTACCGGGCGGTCAGCGGGGTGCGAGCACGCCGAAACCGGCGTAGCGGGCAATGAAGCGCTCGCGCCCTTCGCGGGCGAAGGCCTCGGCGTCCCAATCGCCGGGCAGCAGGCGGTCGGCGAAGGCGGCGCGGAAACGGTAGACCTGGGCCGGCAGGGTGCGGCCGTCCGGCAGGACCACGAGGACGTCGACGCGCTCGTACTCCTCGCCCTCGAAGGCGTCGAGCCGCGCCCAGGCTTGCGCGTCGACGTCGCGGTAGAGCCGCCCCGGCACGAGCCCGCCGGGTGCGGCGCACAGGCCGGGGTAGTCCTGGCCGCGCACCGGACGGCGCGCGTGGCCGGCCAGCGAGGCGGGCTCGCCGGCGAACTCGCGCCCGCAGACGCGGGCCATGATGTCGGCCCACATCAGCGAGCCGTAGGTGAAGCAGTGGGCCGTCACTGCACCTTCTGCGCCAGCTCGCCGCGGGCATAGGCCGCGGCGACGTCGGCCAGCGTGCGAGGCTTGATCTTGCCGGCCTGGCCTTCGCAGCCGAACTCCATGTAGCGCTGCTTGCAGATGGCCTTGGCGGCCTCGCGGGCGGGCTTGAGCCACTCGCGGGCGTCGAACTTGTCGGGGTTCTCGGCCATGAACTTGCGCACGGCGCCCGTCATCGCCAGGCGGATGTCGGTGTCGATGTTGATCTTGCGCACGCCGTGCTTGATGGCTTCCTGGATCTCCTCGACGGGCACGCCGAAGGTCTCCTTCATCTTGCCGCCGTACTGGTTGATGATGGCCAGCAGCTCCTGCGGCACGCTGGACGAGCCGTGCATGACGAGGTGGGTGTTGGGGATGCGGGCGTGGATCTCCTTCACGCGGCCGATGGCCAGGATGTCGCCCGTGGGCTTGCGGCTGAACTTGTAGGCGCCGTGGCTGGTGCCGATGGCGATGGCCAGGGCGTCGAGCTGGGTGGCCTTGACGAACTGGGCGGCCTCCTCGGGGTCGGTCAGCATCTGGGCGTGGCTGAGCTTGCCCTCGGCGCCGATGCCGTCCTCCTCGCCGGCGTCGCCGGTCTCGAGGTTGCCCAGGCAGCCGAGCTCGCCCTCGACGGTCACGCCCACCTTGTGCGCCATCTCGACGACCTTGCGGGTCACCTCCATGTTGTAGTCGAAGGAGGCGGGCGTCTTGCCGTCTTCCATCAGCGAGCCGTCCATCATCACCGAGCCGAAGCCCAGCTCGATGGCGCCGGCGCAGACCTTGGGGCTGGTGCCGTGGTCCTGGTGCATGACGAGCGGGATGTGCGGGTAGGCCTCGGTCGCCGCCAGGATGAGGTGCTTGATGAAGGGCTCGCCGGCGTATTTGCGGGCACCGGCCGAGGCCTGCAGGATGACCGGCGCGCCGACCTCGTCGGCCGCGGCCATGACGGCCTGCACCTGCTCCAGGTTGTTGACGTTGAAGGCCGGAATGCCGTAGCCGTTTTCGGCGGCGTGGTCCAGCAGCTGGCGCATGGAGACGAGAGACATGGGAATTCCCCGGTGGAGTTGAAAAACCTTCTGGCTCGCGATCCAACCCTAGGCCGTAACCGCGTCGTAACTGGTTGGGGATTCTATGGAGGCCGCCGGGTCGGTGCCGACCCCACCCCCCTCGGTTGACGGGAACGACCACAATCCGGCGCCATGACGCGCCTTGTGTTCGACCACCTGACCAACTGGATCACCGCGGCGGCGAGCGAGCACTCGCACGACCTCGCCGTGCACGTGGAGGAGCGCACGGGCGCCAGCCGCCGGGCCGTGCTGGCGGCGCTCAAGCGCCTGGTCGACGCCGGCTGGCTGACCCGTTCGGGCACCAGCCGCCGGCCGGTGTTCGGCCCGGGTGCGCTGCGCCAGGTGGCGCGCAGCTACACGCTGTACGGCCTGCAGGAGGACCTGCCCTGGCAGCGCGACTTCGCCCCGCACTTCGCCCTGCCCCGCCACGTCGAACGCATGATCCAGCACGGCTTCACCGAACTGGTCAACAACGCGGCCGACCACTCCGGCGGCACCAGCGTGACCGTCTCGCTGCGCCAGACGCCCACCCACGTGCAGCTCCTCGTCAGCGACGACGGCGTCGGCGTGTTCGACAGGATCTGCGCGGCCTTCCAGCTCGAGGACCCCCAGCACGCCATGCTGGAGCTGAGCAAGGGGCGCCTGACCAGCGCCCCCGACGCCCACACCGGCCGGGGGCTGTTCTTCAGCAGCCAGCTGGCCGACGTCTTCGACATCCACGCCAACAACACCGCCTACCAGCGCCGCGCCTGGGAAAGCGCCGGCTGGCGCAAGGGCCGCGCCCTGCCACGCCAGGGCAGCAGCATCTACATGGCCATCGCGCTGAACACGACGCGCACGCTGGACGGCGTCATGGCGGCCTGGAGCATCGCCGGCGACGGCATCGACTTCGACCAGACCCGGGTGCAACTGCGCCTGCTGACGAGCGAGGGCCAGGCGCTGGACTCGCGCGCTGCGGCCCGCCGCGTCGGCTCGCGGCTCACCACCTTCAAGCGCGCCGAGATCGACTTCGAAGGCGTGACCGACGTGGGCCACGGCTTCACGGACGAGCTCTTCCGCGTCTTCGCCAAGGCGCATCCGCAGATCGAGCTGGTGGCGACGAACGCCACGCCGCGGATCGAGGCGCTGGTGAAGAGCGCGCGAGGGGGCTGAGGGCTTAGGGCCTGCGCAGGGCCGGCACCGGCGGCACGGGGATGCGCGGGCCGTCGTAGCCGCGCACGGCGCCGAAGCGCCCGCCGTCCTCGCGCGCCCAGTCCAGCGCCCAGGCCTGCATCTCGGCGGGCTCCCGGCCGACGAAGTTCCACCACAGCAGCGGCGGCACGGGCCAGGGCGCGCCGCCCAGCAGCAGCAGCCGGCAGGCGGCGCCGGCGCGCAGCTCGACCGACTCGCAGCCCGGCCCGACGTAGAGCAGGGTGCCGGGCGCGATGGCCTCCACCGTTTCGTGGCCCATGGGCGCCACCTCGATCTCGCCCTCCAGCGGCATCAGGCCGTATTCGAAGCCGGGCCGCAGGCGCAGCACCGCGTCGACCGGGCCGCCGGCGGCCAGGTCCATGCCCAGCAGCGGCGTGAAGCTGGGCACCGGCGAACGCTCGCCGCCGAACTCGCCCACGAGCAGGGTCGCGTCGAAACCGCCCAGGCCCAGGCGCGGCAGCGTCGCGAAATGCTGGAAGCCGGGCTGGCGTTCGCGCTCTGCGTCGGGCAGGGCGATCCAGAGCTGGGCGAGGTGGATGCGGTCGGTCAGCGACTCCTCGCTGTGGCTGATGCCATGGCCGGCCGTCATCAGGTTGACCTCGCCCGCGCGCAGCACCTGCTCGGAGCCCAGGCTGTCGCGGTGCAGCACCTCGCCCTCGATCATCCAGCTGAAGGTGGACAGGCCCGTGTGCGGGTGGGGGCCGACGCGCATGCGCTGGTCCGGCGGCAGCGTGGCCGGGCCGGCGTGGTCGGCGAAGCACCAGGCGCCGATGGTGCGGCGGACCCGGTTCGGCAGCGAGCGCTGGATGGGGATGCCGCCAACGTCGCCGACGTGGCTCTGGATGCGCTCGACGGCAAAGCTCATGGCTGGCACCGCTTCTGCACGAAGGCGACGAAGCCCTCGACGAAGGCCTGCAGCTGCGCGTGGACCTTGTCGTCCACCAGCCGGCCCTCGGCGTCGAAGACCGCCCCGGCGCGCGACACCATGAGCCGGCCCGCCATCCAGAAGTCGCAGCCCAGGGTGCGCAGCACCGACAGCAGCGCGTCCTGCGATTGCACCGTGCCGAAGCCGCCCGGCGTCGCACCGATCAGGGCCGTGGGCCGCCCCCCGAAGAGCCTTGCCCCCTCGCCGCTGGGCCGAGACAGCCAGTCGATGCCGTTCTTCAACACGCCGGGGATGGAGTTGTTGTACTCGGGCGTGCCGATCAGCAGGGCGTCGGCCGCGCGGATGTCCTCGCGCAGCGTGGTCACCGCCTCCGGGATGCCCTGGGCCTCGACGTCGCCGTCGTAGAGGGGAATGCCGTGCAGGGTGCGCAGCTCCATCGTCACGCCCTCGGGCGCCATCGCGATGGCCGCGCGCAGCAGGGCGGTGTTGTAGGAGGCGCGCCTCAGCGCGCCGCTCAGGGCGATGATCTTCATGGGGCCCGCTCAGGCGAATTTGAACGGCAGTTCCCGTTGCCGCTGCCCCGTCAGGCGCGCCACGGCGTTGGCCAGGGCCGGGGCCAGCGGCGGCAGGCCGGGCTCGCCCATGCCCTTGGGCGGGTCGTTGCTGGGCACGATGCTGACCGTCATCACCTGGGGCGCGTCGGGCATGCGCGGCATGGCCATGTCCTGGAAGTTGCCCTGCTCGACGACCCCGTCCTTGAACGTGATGCGGTGGGTCGGCATCGTGGTGGCCAGGGCCATGATGGCCGCGCCTTGAACCTGGGTCTCCACGGCACGCGGGTTCACGCAGAGGTTGCAGTGCACGCCGGCATGCACCTCCTGCAGCACCGGCTGGCGGTCCTTGCCCTTGCCCTTCATGCTGGCCACGACGACGTAGGCAACGACGGACTCGAAGCTCTCGTGCACCGCCACGCCCCAGGCCTGGCCGGCCTTCAGCTTGCGCTTGCCATAACCGCTCTTGTCGACGGCAGCCTGCAGGGCCAGGCGATGGCGCTCGGCCTTGGCGTTGCCCTCCATGAGCTTCATGCGGTAGGCCACCGGGTCCTGCTTCGTCGAGAAGGCGATCTCGTCGACCAGGGTCTCCATGACGTAGGCCGTGTGGGTGGAGCCCACCGAGCGCCACCACAGCACCGGCACGTTCACCTCCGGATGGTGCACGCTGAGGTTCATCGGCAGCCCGTAGGGCTCGCCCATGCCCTCCGTCGTGGTGTTGTCCACGCCCTTCTGGTAGCCGAAGCCCTCCAGCGGCGAGCCCTTGAGGATGCTCTGGCTGACGATGCGGTGCTGCCAGCCGATGACCTTGCCGCCGGCGTCGAAGCCGATCTCGGCGCGGTGCACGGTCATGGGCCGGTAGTAGCCGGCCTTGACGTCGTCCTCGCGGCTCCAGATCACCTTGACCGGCATGCGCTGCCCCGCCTGGGCCAGTGCCACGGCCACGGCCGCCGCCTCGCGCGGCCACTCGGTGGCGGGGGTGGCGCGCCGGCCGAAGCCGCCGCCGGCCATCTGCACGTTGATCTGCACCTGCTCGGGCTTCATGCCGACGGCCTTGGCCAGGTTCATGGCATCGATGCCGGGCATCTGCGAGGCGTAGTAGAAGTCGCAGCGGTCGGCCTTCAGGTCCACCGTGCAGGCCAGCGGCTCCATCTGCGCATGGTTGAGGTAGGGGAAGACGAAGTCGGCGACGATCTTCTTCGGGGCCTTCTCCCAGCCGCTGGCGTCGGCCTGGAACTCGGGCTTGGGCGCCGGGGTGCCGGGCGTCCTGGCGAGCGCCAGGTACTGGGCCGTCAGGGCGGCGGTGTCGGGCTTGGGCGTGCCGGCCAGGTCCCAGTCGATCTTCAGCGCGTCGCGCCCCTTCTTGGCGGCCCAGTAGCCGCTGGCCACGACGGCCACGCCCTGGCCGCCCCGGTCCAACGTCACCGGCAGCACGGCCTTGACGCCCTTGACCTTGAGCGCCTCGCTCGAATCGAGCCTCGCGACCTTGCCATTGAACACCGGCGGGCGCTGGATGACGGCCACGGCCATGCCGGGCAGTTGCACGTCCATGCCATAGGCCTGCCTGCCGGTGGACTTGGCCTGGCTCACGGTCAGCGTGGTCGGCCGGCCGATCAGCTTGAAGGCCTTGGGGTCCTTGAGCGTCACGGCCTCGGGCACGGGCTGCTTCATCGCCGCGTCGAAGAACTCGCCGTAGCCGGCGCTCTTGCCGCCGCCGGAGATGACCCCGTTTTCCGCCTTCAGGGATGCCGCCGGCACGCCCCAGCTCTGGGCGGCCACGGCGACCAGCATGGCCTTGGTGCGGGCGCCGAGTTCGCGGTACTGCTGGTAGCTGTTCTTGACGGAGTTGGAGCCGCCGGTCAGGTGGATGCCGAACAGCGGGTCGACGTATTCGGCCTTCTGGTCGCCGAAGCCGGTGCGCACCCGGCTCCAGTCGGCGTCCAGCTCCTCGGCGCAGATCATGGCCAGGCCGGTCTCGATGCCCTGGCCCATGTCCATGCGGTTGCACAGGATGGTGGTGGTGCCGTCCTTGGCGATGGTGACGAAGGCCAGCGGCTGCTCGGTGGGCTTGGAACCCGGCTTGGCGGGCGCGCCCTGCTGGGCGGCGGCGAGGCCCGGCAGCAGGGCCAGGCCGACGGCGCCGCCGACGGTGGTGGTCACGAAGGCGCGGCGCGAAAGCCCGCCGCTGACGATGCGGTCGATGCGTTGGGGGTTGAGCATGGGCGTCTCCTCAGGCCAGCTTGGCCGCGGCGGCGTGGATGGCCGCACGGATGCGGGTGTAGGTGCCGCAGCGGCAGAGGTTGCCGGCCATGGCCGCGTCGATCTGGGCGTCGGTGGGCTTCTTGTTGCCCTTGAGCAGGGCGACGGCGCTCATGACCTGGCCGCTCTGGCAATAACCGCACTGGGCCACGTCGTGCTCGACCCAGGCGGCCTGCACGGCCTGGCCGACCTTGTCGTTGGCGATGCCTTCGATGGTCGTCACCGGCCCCGTGACCGAGGAGATCGGCGTCAGGCAGGACCGCACGGGGCTGCCGGCCACGTGCATGGTGCAGGCCCCGCACTGGGCGGCGCCGCAGCCGAACTTGCTGCCGGTCAGCTGCAATTCCTCGCGAACGGCCCACAGCAGGGGCATGTCGGGCTCGGCGTCGAGCGAGACGGCGCGACCGTTGACGGTCAGGTTGATCATGGGGCCTCCGGGGGGTCGGGAAGCGGGCGACTCTAGCCAGAAGCAGTGCCCCCGTACATCACTCAGGCATTGCGATGCGCAGGCGCCTGGCGGCGTCAGACGCGCGCATGCCGGGCCAGCGCCTGCTGCAGCGCCGCCAGACTGACCGGTTTGGTGAGATGGGCATCGCAGCCCGCCTCGAGGGACTGTCGCACGTCGGCGTCGCCGGCATGGGCGGTGAGCGCCACGATGGGCGTGCGCGGGCGGCCCTGCTGCGCCTCCTCGGTCCGCCACCGGCGTGTGGCCGTCAAGCCGTCCATGCCCGGCATCAGCACGTCCATCAGCACGAGGTCGAAGTCGCCCTCGCGCAGGGCCGCCAGCGCCTCGGCGCCGTCGCGCACCCGCGTGATGCGGTGGCCCAGCGGCTCGAGCATGCCCTCGACGATGAGGACGTTGACGTCGTTGTCCTCGGCCAGCAGCAGGTTCAGCGGGCGGCCGGGGGCGTCGCGCTCGGGCCGGGCGCCGGCGGCGTCGAGCTGCACGGCCGGCGTGGCCGGCAGGTCCAGCCAGGCCTCGAAGCGGCTGCCCTCGCCGGGGCGGCTGCTGACCGTGACGTCCCCGCCCATGAGCCGCGCCAGGCTGCGGGTGATGGCCAGGCCCAGGCCCGTGCCGCCGAACTCGCGCGAGATGGCGGCGTCGGCCTGGGCGAAGGGCTGGAAGATGCGCTCCAGCCGTTCCGGTGCGATGCCGATGCCGGTGTCCTGCACGGCAATGCACATCCGGCCATCGGCCGCGCGCGACAGTTCCACCGTCACCCCGCCGGCCGAGGTGAACTTGACGGCATTGCCCACGAGGTTGGTGACGATCTGGGCGACGCGCTGCGCATCGCCCAGCACCCAGCCCACGGCCTCGCCCTGCACGACGGCGCGCAGCCACAGGCCGCGGCTCTCGGCCCGCTCGCGCAGCATCGCCAGCTGCAGCTCAACGAGGTCCGGCAGGTTGAAGGGGTGGGGAGCCAGCTCCAGCCGGCCGCTTTCGATGCGGGCGTTGTCGAGCAGGTCGTTGATGAGGGCGAAGACCTGGCGCCCCGCCAGGCCGAGCATCTCGACGTAGCGGGCCTGGCCCGGCGCGAGGGGCGTGCGCGCCAGGATGTCAGAGAAGCCCAGCACGGCGTTCATCGGCGTGCGCATCTCGTGGCTGACGTGGGCCAGCAGCTCGGTCTTGGCTCGGCTGCGCGCCTCAGCGAGTTCGCGCTCGCGCCGCAGTTCGCGTTCACGCTCGTGGGAGCGGCGCGCCCGCTCGGCGGCCGTCAACAGCAGGGCCAGGGCGAGCAGGTAGAGGGCCGGCGCAGGCGCGGCCAGCAGCCCCGCCCTTGCGCCGGCCCAGGCGGCCGAGGCCAGGCCCGCCATCGCCAGGCCCGCCGCGAGCGCCTGGCGGCGCAAGACCAGCGGCAGCCCGCCCAGGGCCAGCAGCAGCGCTTCGAGGGCCCGGACGGCGCCTCCGCGCTCGCGCAGCACCGCCGGCGGCTCGGCCCCCAGGGCCTCGAAGAGGGCGGCGTTCAGCGCCGTGCCCGAGAACCGGCCCTCGGGCGTCATGACCTCGTCGGCGAAGAAGGCGCTGCTCCCCACGAAGACGCTGCGGCCGTTGAGCTGATGCGCCAGTTCGGCGTCATCGGCCTCGCCCAGCGCCGCGCGCATCAGCCGCTGCCAGGGCAGGCGTGGCAGGTCGCCACCGGCGAGGGGCAGGCGCAGCCGCAGCCGGGCCTGTTCGTCCACCGGCCAGCGCCGCCGGCCGGCCACGAGCTCGCCGCCCTCCATCCGCCAGCCGGCCGCGCCGTCGGCCCGCAGCCGCGCGGCCAGGGCCAGGCTGGGCAGCGAGCGGCCCTGCACTTGGTGCAGCAGCGGCACTTCGCGCAACAGGCCGTCATCGTCCAGCGCCACCGAAATGACGCCCAGGCTGCCCGGCCCCCGCAGCGCGGCGAGCAGGGCGTCGGAGGGCGCCACCAGCCCGGCCCAGGGCAGGCCGGCCGGGGCGGCGCCGACGCGCTGCAAGGCCGCCGCCTCGGCCGGCGAGGCGGCAGCGAGCTCGACCCCGGCGCGCTGGCGCGGCGCCAGGCCGGCGGCGCCGAGCACGACCGGCGGCGCGCCGGCGAGGGCCTGGGCCAGGCGCGCGTCGCCCTCGCGCGGGCCGGCGAAGACGATGTCGATGACGACGAGGCGCACGCCCGCCTGGCGCAGGTAGTCCAGCATCAAGGCGTAGACGCCGCGCGGATAAGGCCACTCGCCCAGGGACTCGCGCAGGGCCAGCAGGGAGACGTCGTCGATGTCGACGATGACGCTGCCCGGCCGCGCCGGTGGCGCCGGCGCCGCAGCGCGGGCGACGAGGTCGCCCAGGGCCCGGTCCACGCGCGGCTGCACGCCCACGACGACGAGCAGCCCCCACAGCGCCAGGGCCGCGGGCAGGGCCAGCCAGCGCAGGCGCATCAGAACAGCGGGATCAGCGCCAGCGGCAGCAGCCACACCCAGCGCGGATAGGGCTGCTCGATGCGCTGGGTCTGGCCCCACGGGCCGGGCACGCCCGCGGCGTTGATCGCACGGGCCCGCAGGAAGTAGGTGCCGGGCGCGGGACGGGGCAGCGCCAGCTCAGGCCGGCCGGTGTCGAAGCGCCGCACCTCCGCGCCCTCGAAGGCCGGCGCCACCGACCATTCGAGCTGGTAGCGCGCCGCGCCGGTACCCCCCTGCCAGCGCAGGCGCAGCTGCTCGCCGCTGACTTCGGATTCCGCCGGCGGCGGCGCGGGCGGCGGCGGCCGGATCTCGAAGCGCTGCGCATCGCCGAAAGGCCCGGCCCGGCCGCTGGCGTCGACGGCCGCGATGCGCCAGTGGTAGCCGCCGTCGGGCAGCCGGGCCTCGAAGCCGGCGGCGGCGATGGGCGGCGGCTGCAGGACGAGGTCCTGGAACGCCGGGTCGCGCGCGATCTGCAGGCGCACGTCAGGCGCCGCCGTGTTGCGGGTCCAGGCGAAGGCCATGCCGCCCGAGTAGCTGACGGCCTCAGGCGGCGGCGCCTGCATGAACGGCGGCTCGGGCCGGGCCTGCAGGTGGACGTCGGCATCGGCCGCCGCGCCTTCGTGGCCACGGGCGTCGATGCCGCGCAGGCGCAGCGTGTAGTCGCCGTCGGCCAGTTCGCGAGCCTGCGGCCAGGCGACGGCCGGCTCGTCGACACGGGCGTCCAGCAGCAGGCGGTCGAAATCACCCTTGGGAAAGAGCTGGGCCCGCCAGGCCACGGCACCCGGCGGCGAGGCGGGCCAGGTCAGGCGCAGCGGCAGCCGGTCCGCGGCGCCGGCGGAGCCCGCCAGCTGGGGCGCCGGCAGCAGCGGCCCGACGCTGCGCGCGCCGCCCTCGGCCAGCAGGCCCTGGCCGCCGGACACGTCGGCCGCCAGGCCATCGGCATGGACCGCGCCGCGCAGCACCTGCATGCGCGTCGCCGCCCCGGCCACCTGCACGCGGAACTCCGTGCCGCGCACGCCGAGGTTGACGTGGGGCGTGCGCAGCTCGTACATCGGCACGTGCTGGGCATTGGGCGCGACGCTGTTGTCCACGCCGCCGCGGACCAGGTCCACCCGCACCGCCGGCAGGGCGCCGCGGCCGAGCACCAACAGCTGCACGAGCGTGACCTCGCTGTCCGGTGGCACGAGCAGGCGCGAGCCGTCGGCAAAGCGCAGGCTGACGCTGGACTGGGCGCCGGTGCGCAGGGCGTCGCCGCTGCGCAGGCTGGCGCCGGCCGCCAGGGCTTCGCGGCCGCCGCCGCGCTGCAGCGTCACCCCGCCCTTGACGAAGACCACCTCCGCGACGGCCGCTTCGCGCCTGAGCCAGGCCACGGGCATGCGCAGCGTCGAGCCGGGCATGAGGCGCAGCGGGTCGTCGACGCGGTTGAGCTTCTGCAGCTCGCGCCAGGTGCGCGGCGGCGCCAGCCAGGCCTCGGTCAGGGTGATCAGGGTGTCACCGCGGATGACGCGGTAGCGCCAGTCCGCGTCAGCCGCCGCCGCGGGCTGCGCGCGCGCCGCGGCCACGACGGCCGCCAGCAGGCCGAAGGCCAGCCAGGCCCGGAGTGTCTTCATGTGAGCCTCCCTTCCCGATGGCGGGGGATCGTAGCCCTCGCCCGGCGCGGGCGCGAGTCACCTAGGCACTGGACAAAGCGTCATGCAGCTGCGCACGCAGGCGGCGCAGCCGCTGCAGTTCCTCGTCGGGCGCCTGCAGGGCCGGCCACAGCAGGGCCACGAGGTCGCGGGCGCTGGCCTCGACGTCGAGCTGACGGCCGGTGATGACCGCCTCCCAGAGCATGTGCTCCATCGGCCCGAAGACCAGGGAGCGCAGCAGGCGCAGCGGGATGTCCTGCCTCACCTCGCCGGCCTGCTGGCCGCGCGCCAGCAGCTCCATCAACGGGGCGGTGTAGCGGCGCTGCAGCTCGACGAAGCCCTCGCCGAGGTCGCCGGCGCCGTGGCCGGCGTCCTTGCGCCCCTCCGACAGCACCAGGGCGCACAGCCCGGTGCCTTGGATGAGGAAGAGGCGCAGGTGGGTCAGCACGATGAATTCCAGCTGCTCGCGCACGCTGGCCTGGCGGGGCAGGCCCGACTCGATGGCGGCGATGATCTCGTCGTACCAGTCCTGGATGACGCGCATGCACAGCTCCCGCTTGCCGCGGAAGTAGGTGAAGACGGTGGCCTCGGAAATGGCCAAGCGCTGGGCGATCTCGGTGGTGGTGGCGCGCTCGTAGCCGCGCTCCGCGAAGACCTCGCGGCCCACCCGCAGGATGTCGCGCACGCGCTGCTCGGCCTTGGGGCCGGCGGGGGAGCGGCGCTGGGGTGCGGCGGAGGGCGTCGTCATCGGGCCCCGATTCTGCGCAAATCTTGAGCGTTACTCAAGTCCGGCTTGCATCGAGATTCCACTGGAATTATCCTGATGCCCCGACGCGCCCCACCGGGCCGGATCACAAGAAATTGAGTCACGCTTAACCAGCGCGGCGCCTTCGAGGAGACCCCATGCCGGTCCTGAACACGCAGCTCAACGCCCGCTCGGCGGACTTCAAGGCCAATGCCGAGGCCATGCGCGGCCTCGTCGACGACCTCAACGCCCGGCTCGCGCAGATCGCCCTGGGCGGCGGCGAGGTGGCGCGCGCCAGGCACACGGCCCGCGGCAAGCTGCTGCCACGCGAGCGCGTGGAGATGCTGCTCGACCCCGGCACGCCCTTCCTGGAGCTGGCGCCGCTGGCCGGCCTGAACCTCTACGACAACGCGGCACCCTGCGGCGGCGTCATCGCCGGCATCGGCCGGGTGGCGGGCGTCGAATGCATGATCGTCTGCAACGACGCGACCGTGAAGGGCGGCACCTACTACCCCATCACGGTCAAGAAGCACCTGCGCGCCCAGGAGATCGCGGCGCAGAACCGCCTGCCCTGCCTCTACCTCGTGGACAGCGGCGGCGCCAACCTGCCCAACCAGGACGAAGTCTTCCCCGACCGCGACCACTTCGGCCGCATCTTCTTCAACCAGGCCAACCTCAGCGCCGAGGGCATCCCGCAGATCGCCGTGGTGATGGGCTCGTGCACGGCCGGCGGCGCCTACGTGCCGGCCATGAGCGACGAGACCATCATCGTCAAGAACCAGGGCACCATCTTCCTCGGCGGCCCGCCGCTGGTGAAGGCCGCTACCGGCGAGGTCGTGACGGCCGAGGACCTGGGCGGTGGCGACGTGCACACGCGGCTGTCGGGCGTGGCCGACCACCTCGCCAACAACGACACCCATGCCCTGGCCATCGCCCGCCAGTCCGTCGCGCGGCTGAACTGGCGCAAGGCCAACCCGCTGGCGGTGCAGGCACCGCGCCCGCCGGCCCACGACCCGGCCGAACTGCACGGCGTCATCCCCACCGACACGCGCAAGCCCTTCGACGTGCGCGAGGTCATCGCCCGCATCGTCGATGGCAGTGAGCTCGACGAATTCAAGGCCCGCTACGGCACCACCCTGGTCTGCGGCTTCGCCCACGTCGAGGGCATGCCGGTGGGCATCGTCGCCAACAACGGCATCCTCTTCGCCGAGAGCGCCAACAAGGGCGCGCACTTCATCGAGCTGTGCTGCCAGCGCAAGGTGCCGCTGGCGTTCCTGCAGAACATCACCGGCTTCATGGTCGGCCGCAAGTACGAGAACGAGGGCATCGCCCGCGCCGGCGCCAAGATGGTGACGGCCGTGGCCTGCGCCCAGGTGCCCAAGTTCACGGTCATCATCGGCGGCAGCTTCGGCGCCGGGAACTACGGCATGTGCGGGCGCGCCTACTCGCCGCGCTTCCTGTGGATGTGGCCCAACGCGCGCATCTCGGTGATGGGCGGCGAGCAGGCCGCGAGCGTGCTGTCCACGCTGCGCCGCGACGCCATCGAGGCCAAGGGCGGGCAGTGGAGCGCCGAGGAGGAAGAGGCCTTCAAGGCCCCGCTGCGCCAGCAGTACGAGGACCAGGGCCACCCCTACTACGCCTCGGCGCGGCTGTGGGACGACGGCGTCATCGACCCGGCCGACACGCGCCGCGTGCTGGCGCTGGGATTGAGCGCATCGCTGAACGCGCCCATCCCGGAGACGAAGTTCGGCGTGTTCCGGATGTGATGGTCATCCGCCCACTCCGGCCCGGCGACTCTCTCGAGGCGCTGACCGCGCTGCTGCACGCGGCCTATGCCAGCCTTGCCGCGCAAGGCTGGAACTTCACCGCCGTCGACCAGAGCGTGGACGTCACGCGCGAGCGACTGAAGGGCGCCCAAGGCTTTGTCGCGGAACTGAATGGCCGCTTCGTCGGCACCATCGCCATCCGCGGCCCCAAGCCCGCCGGCGAGGCCTACATCGCCGACCCACCGCCGGCGCTGTACACGACACCCGGCACGGCCATCCTGTCCCAGCTCGCCGTGCACCCGGACTGCCGCGGCCTGGGCTTGGGCGAGCGGCTGATGGACGCCGCCGAAGCCTGGGCGCGCGAGCAGGGCTTCAAACATGTCGCGCTCGACACGGCCGAGCCTGCCGAGGCACTGCGCCGGCGCTACGAGCGCCGCGGCTACGCCGAGGTCGGGCGCGTGCAGTGGCAGGGCAAGACCTACGCCTCGGTGCTGATGCGCAAGCGCGTGGGCGGAGGAAGTCCCGAGTAGAATGCACACGAATTCCGGATTTCATACACATCATGCGCACCAACATCGATATTGACGACGAGTTGATGGCCCGCGTTCTGGCGGCTGGACCGTTCAAGACCAAGAAGGAGGCCGTGGAAGCCGGCCTGCGCATGCTGGAGCGCCAGGCCGCTTATCGCGAGATCCTGAAATGGCGCGGCAAGCTGCGCTGGGGCTGGGGTGACGAAGAGCGCCTGAACGGTGAGCCCAACTGGTCGCAGGTCGAACCCGACGCGCAGCCGCAGGCCCTTGCGGCGCAGGAGCCGCGCAAGGCCTATGCGGCCAAGGCGTCGCGCAAGACCGCCAACGCGCCGAAGCGCAAGCGCCATGCTGGTCGCTGACAGCAGCGTCTGGATCGACTTCTTCAACGGCGTCGCCAACGCCGCCACTGAAGCGCTTGAGGGCTGGTTGCTCCAGGGCGATGCGCAGGTGCTGATGCCCGACCTCGTGCTGTTCGAGGTGATGCGCGGCTTTCGCACGGAACGCGAGATGCGGGACGCCGGCCGCATCCTGGCGCCGATGGGCGCGCAGCCCATCGGCGGCGAGGCGCAGGCACTGCGGGCGGCCGAGCGCTACCGCAGCCTGCGCGCTGCCGGCTGGACCGTGCGCAGCAGCGTCGACGCGCTGCTGGCGAGCTATTGCATCGACCACGACCACATCCTTCTGCACCGCGACCGCGACTTCCAGCCCTACGTCGAGCGCTTCGGTCTGCGCGTGTGGCCGCTTCCCGCCTGAGCCCGCCCATGACCTCCTCCGCCCTGCACATCGCCATCGCCGGCCCCGTCGCCCGCGTCACGCTCAACCGCCCCGAAGTCCGCAACGCCTTCAACGAGGGCCTGATCGCCGAACTGACCGCGGCCTTCACCGAGCTCGGCGCGCGTGAGGACCTGCGCGCCATCGTGCTGGCCGCCGAAGGCAAGGCCTTCTGCGCCGGTGCCGACCTGAACTGGATGAAGGCCATGGCCGGCTACTCGTGGGAAGAGAACCACGCCGACGCCACCCGCCTGGCCGACATGCTGTGGGCGATCTACAGCTGCCCGCTGCCCGTCATCGCGCGCGTGCAGGGCGACGTCTACGCCGGCGGCGTGGGCCTGGTGGCCTGCGCAGACATCGTCGTGGCGGTCGACACTGCGGGCTTCTGCCTGTCGGAAGCGAAGCTCGGGCTCCTTCCCGCCACCATCGGCCCCTATGTCGTCAAGGCGCTGGGCGAGCAGGCCTCGCGGCGCTACTTCGTGACGGCCGAGCGCTTCGACGCAGCCCAGGCGCAGCGCCTGGGCCTGGTGCACGAGGTCGTGGCCGCCGAGGCGCTGGACGCCAAGGTCGACGAGCTCGTTGCCGCCATCACGGCCAACGGCCCCGCCGCCGTGCGGGCCTGCAAGCGCCTGGTCAAGGACGTGGCCGCGCGCGAGATCACGCCCGAACTGCGCGACGACACGGCGCGCCGCATCGCCGACATCCGCGCCAGCGCCGAGGGCCGCGAGGGCGTGCAGAGCTTCCTCAACAAGTCCAGGCCCTCCTGGCTGCCCGGATGAACCTCGACGCAACCCACCTGCTCGCGCTGGCCGCCGCCCTCGGCTGGGCCAGCGGCCTGCGCCTGTACCTGACGGTGCTGCTCGTCGGCATCGCCGGGCACTGGGGCTGGATCGACCTCCCGCCCAGCCTGCAGGTGCTGGGTTCGCCCTGGGTGATGGCCTGCGCCGCCGTGCTGGCCCTGGTGGAATTCGGGGCCGACAAGATCCCGCTCGTCGACAGCGCCTGGGATGGCCTGCACACCTTCATCCGCATCCCCGCCGGGGCGGCCCTGGTGGCCGGCCTCGTCAGCGGCTGGGCCGGCGACCAGGGCCAGGCCTGGGGCGTGGTGGCCGCCCTGCTCGGCGGCGGCCTGGCCGCCACGGCCCACGCCGCCAAGGCCAGCACGCGCGCGGCAGCCAACACCTCGCCCGAGCCCTTCTCCAACCTCGGCCTGTCCCTGCTGGGCGACGTGGCCGTGCCGGGCATGCTGTGGCTGGCCTGGGCGCACCCGCTCCTGTTCTTCCCGCTGCTGGCCCTGGCCCTCGCCGTCATGGCCACGCTGATCTGGTTCTGCTTCAAGTTCCTGCGCGCCCTCCTGCGGCGCGTGCGACGCCCTGCTTCCGCATGACCTCCCTCCAAGACCGCAGCCGCGCCGCCGTGTGGCACCCCTGCACCCAGATGGCCCGGCTGGCCGACCTGCCGCCCCTGCCCATCGCCCGCGGCGAGGGCCCGTGGCTCTTCGACACCGAGGGCCGCCGCTACTTCGACGCCAACGCGTCGTGGTGGGTCAATCTCTTCGGCCACAGCGACCGGGCCCTGCACGACGCCATCAAGGCCCAGCTCGACACCCTGCCCCACGTGATGCTGGCCGGCTGCACCCACGAGCCGGCGGTGCGCCTGGCCGAGCGCCTGTCCGCGCGCACCGGTGGGGCGCTCGGACACGCGTTCTTCGGCAGCGACGGCGCCAGCGCCGTGGAGATCGCGCTCAAGCAGAGCTTCCACAGCTGGAAGAACCGCGGCCGGCCGGCCAAGCGCGAGTTCGTCTGCCTGAAGAACAGCTACCACGGCGAGACGCTCGGCGCTTTAAGCGTGACCGACGTGCAGGTCTTCCGCGACGCCTACGACCCGCTGCTGATGCGGGCTCACATCGTCGCCTCACCCGATGCCCGGCTGGGCAACGAAGCCCAGGCGCTGACGGCGATGCGCGCGCTGCTGGCCGAGCGCCATGCCCACATCGCCTGCGTGATCGTCGAGCCGCTGGTGCAAGGCGCGGCCGGCATGGTGATGCACTCGCCCGACTACCTGCGCGGCCTCCGGGAGCTGACGCGGGAGTTCGGCGTGCACCTCATCGCCGACGAGATCGCGGTGGGCTGTGGGCGCACCGGCACCTTCTTCGCTTGGGAGCAGACGCAAGCCGACTGGCCGGACTTCATCCTGCTCTCCAAGGGCATCACCGGCGGCACGATGGCGCTGTCGCTGGTGCTGACCACCGACGAGGTGTTCGACGCCTTCTGGAGCGAGGACGTGACGCGGGGCTTCCTGCACTCGCACTCCTACACCGGCAACCCGCTGGCCTGCGCGGCGGCCAACGCGGTGCTGGACCGCTTCGACGCCGGCCAGCTCGAGGACAACCGCGCCCAGGCCGAACGGCTGGCCCGCGCTTTCGCGCCCTTGACCTCGCGCATGGCCCACCTGCGCCAACGCGGCATGATCCTGGCCTTCGATGTGCCGAACGCGCCTGCGCGCTTCGCCGAGACCTTCCACCTGAAGGCCCGCGCCCACGAACTGCTGATCCGACCGATTGGCAGCACCGTCTACCTCATGCCCCCCTACCTGATCGACGACGCGACCGCGGCCTTCCTGGCCGGGGCCGTGACGCAAACGTTGGACGATCTGCTGAACGATGTCCCTGCTTGACCACCTGAACACCAAGCTCGCCGCGCTCTCGGCGCAGAGCCTCAGGCGCAGCCTGCGCCGCGCCGACACCGGCACCGCGCCGCGCCAGACCGTCGATGGCCGCCCGCTGCTGATGTTCTGCTCCAACGACTATCTCGGCCTGGCCGCCGAACCCGCCATCGCCAAGGCCCTGGCCGAAGGCGCGCGCCGCTGGGGCGGCGGCTCGGGCGCCTCGCCCCTGGTCAGCGGCCACAGCGCCGCCCACGAGGCCGTCGCCGACACCCTCGCCCGCTGGTATGCGCCCCACATCCCCGAGGCCCGCGCCATCGGCTTCTGCACCGGCTACATGGCCAACCTGGCCGTCGTGACGGCCCTGGGCGACGAGCACGCGGAGATCTTTTCCGAACAGCTCAACCACGCGTCATTGATCGACGCCGCCCGCCTGTCCAAGGCCCGCGTCACGCGCTACGGCCATGCCGACGTGGCCGGCCTGCGCGCCCTGTTGGCGGCCAGCACCGCCCGGGTCAAGCTCATCGTCACGGACGCCGTCTTCAGCATGGACGGCGACCTGGCGCCGCTGCCCGAGCTGCTGGCGCTGGCCGAGGCCTTCGACGCCTGGCTCATCGTCGACGACGCCCATGGCTTCGGCGTGCTGGGCGCGACCGGCCGCGGCTCGCTGGAGCACTTCGGCCTGAGCAGCGAGCGCCTCATCCTCGTCGGCACGCTGGGCAAGGCCGCCGGCCTCGCGGGCGCCTTCGTCGCGGCCCACACGACCATCGTCGACTACCTGCTGCAGTCCGCCCGCAACTTCATCTTCTCGACCGCCTCGCCGCCCGCCATCGAGCATGCGCTGCTGACGAGCTTCGCCCTCATCGAGGGACCGCTGGGCGCCGCCCGCCGCGCCAACCTGCGGGCGCGGCAGACGCAGCTGCGCGACGGCCTGCTGGCGCTGATCGACCACCACCCGCGCCTGGGCTGGTCGCTGACCGATGCCGCCACGCCCATCCAGCCCCTGGTCGTCGGCGGCAATGCCGAGGTGATGGCCCTGGCCGCCGCGCTGGAGGCCGCCGGCCTGCGTGTGCCGGGCATCCGCCCGCCCACGGTCGCCCCCGGCACGGCACGGCTGCGCATCACGCTGTGCGGCACGCACACCGAGGCCGACGTGGACGCCCTGCTGGACGCGCTGCAGCGCGCCGCGGCGGCGCAGGAGCGGGCCGCATGACGCTCAAGGGCTTCTTCATCACCGGCACCGATACCGAGATCGGCAAGACCGCCGTCACGGCCGGCCTGGCGCACGCCTTCGCGCAGACGGGCCGGCGCGTCGCGGCGCTCAAGCCCGTCTCGGCCGGCCAGGACTTCGTCGACGGCCGCTGGCTCAACGACGACGTGGAGCGGCTGCGGGCCGCCGGCAACCTGGGCCTGTCGTCCGCCGAGGTCGGCGCCCTGCAGCTGCGCACCGCCTGTGCGCCCCACATCGCCGCCCGCATCGAGGAAGAGGCCATCGCCCGCGAACCGCTGCTGCATGCGCTGCGCTGGGTGGGCGGACGGGCCGACGTCGCCCTGGTCGAAGGCGTGGGGGGCTTTCGCGTGCCGCTCAACGACCACTGGGACACCGCCGACCTGGCCGCCGACCTGGGCCTGCCCGTCGTCCTCGTCGTCGGCCTGCGCCTGGGCTGCATCAACCACGCGCTGCTGACGGCCGAGGCCGTGCGCGCCCGCGGGCTGACGCTGGCCGCCTGGGTGGCCAACACGGTGGACGAGCGTCAGCCCCACGTCACCGAGAATCTGCAAGCTCTGCAGCGGGGCCTGCAAGCCCCCTGCCTCGGCCATGTGCCGCGCCTGGCCGACGCCGGCCACGCCACGATGGCCCGCCACCTCGCCCTCGAACCCCTGCTCGCCCACCTGCCCTCATGAACCAGATCCTCTCCCGCACCCCCACGACCGACGCCGACCGCCGCCAGGCCAGGCCCTGGACCGTCGACGAGGTGGCCGCCCTGTTCGAGCTGCCCTTCAACGACCTGCTCTTCCGCGCCCAGCAGGTGCACCGCGAGCACTTCGACGCCAACGCCGTGCAGCTGTCCACGCTGCTGTCCATCAAGACCGGCGGCTGCGAGGAGGACTGCAAGTACTGCCCGCAGTCGGCCCATTTCGACACGGGGCTCAAGGCCGAGAAGCTGCTGCCGCTGGACGAGGTGATGGAGGCGGCCCGCGCCGCCAAGGCCAACGGCGCCACGCGCTTCTGCATGGGCGCGGCCTGGCGCAGCCCCAAGCCGCGCCATCTGGAGGCCATCGGCACGATGATTTCCGAGGTCAAGGCCCTGGGCCTGGAGACCTGCCTGACCGCCGGCATGCTGGAAGACGGCCAGGCCGAGCAGCTCAAGGACGCGGGCCTGGACTACTACAACCACAACCTCGACACCTCGCCCGAGTTCTACGGCCAGATCATCACCACGCGCACCTACCAGGACCGCCTGGACACGCTGGAGCGCGTGCGCCAGCAGGGCATGAAGGTCTGCTCGGGCGGCATCGTCGGCATGGGCGAGACGCGGCGCCAGCGCGCCGGCCTCATCGTGCAGCTGGCCAACCTCGACCCCTACCCCGAGAGCGTGCCCATCAACAACCTCGTGCAGGTGGAAGGCACGCCGCTGGCTGGCACCGCGCCGCTGGACCCGCTGGAGTTCATCCGCACCATCGCCGTGGCGCGCATCACCATGCCCCGCGCCATGGTGCGCCTGTCCGCCGGCCGAGAGCAGATGCCCGAGACCATGCAGGCCCTGTGCTTCCTGGCCGGCGCCAACTCCATGTTCTACGGCGACAGGCTGCTCACCACCAGCAACCCGCAGGCCGAAAAGGACCGCGCGCTGCTGGCCCGGCTGGGCATGCGCTGCTCCACGGAGGCGGGCCTGGCCAGCGAGGCCGCCGCCAAGGTCGAACTCTGCAGGCACTGACATGCGGGCCGCCGTGTTGACCCTGATCGCCGCCGCCGGCCTGTCCGGTTGCGGCCTGCTCTACGACATCGGCCAGGACAAGGCCTTGCAGAACTGCGAGCGCGCCTACAGCGCCGCGGACCGCCAGGCCTGCCGCAAAGCCAACAGCCAGAGCTACGAGGACTACGAGAAGCGTCGGCAGGCCGCCAAGGAGGGCAAGGCCCCCTGACACCGACCGCTTGATCCTTGAGCCCCGGCGCCCGCCCCACGCTGGCAGCGCGCCGCCTCCACCCGCCCAGTTCACAAGACTTGGAGACAAGACGAGATGTTCAAGAAGATCCTCATCGCCAACCGGGGTGCTCGCGCCCGAGGCGCGGTCGCGACAGCGACAGCGACAAATTGCGGGATGACCGGCGCAGCCGGGCATGCAGGCGAGTTCACCCCGGAGACCCGCCGTGTTTAAGAAGATCCTCATCGCCAACCGGGGTGAAATCGCCTGCCGGGTGGCCGCGACCGCCCGCCGCCTCGGCATCCAGACTGTCGCCGTCTACTCCGAGGCCGATGCCCATGCCCAGCACGTCCAGGCCTGCGACGAGGCCGTGCTGATCGGCGGCCCCGCGCCGCGCGACTCCTACCTGCAGTGGGAGCGCATCCTGGCTGCCGCCAAGGCCACCGGCGCCGAGGCCGTGCACCCAGGCTACGGCTTCCTCAGCGAGAACGAGGCCTTCGCCCAGGCCTGCGCGGATGCGGGCGTGGTCTTCATCGGCCCGCCGCCGTCCGCCATCCAGGCCATGGGCCTGAAGGCCGAGTCCAAGCGGCTGATGGAGGCCGCGAAGGTGCCCCTGGTGCCCGGCTACCACGGCGCCGACCAGGACCCCGCCCTGCTCAAGCGCGAGGCCGACCGCATCGGCTACCCCGTGCTCATCAAGGCCAGCGCGGGCGGCGGCGGCAAAGGCATGCGCGCGGTCTTCAGCGCCGACGAGTTCGACGCGGCGCTGGCCTCCTGCCAGCGCGAGGCCATCAACAGCTTCGGCGACGACGCCGTGCTCATCGAGCGTTATGTGCAGCGCCCGCGCCACATCGAGATCCAGGTCTTCGGCGACACCCACGGCGACTGCGTCTACCTCTTCGAGCGCGACTGCTCCGTGCAACGCCGCCACCAGAAGGTGCTGGAAGAAGCCCCCGCCCCCGGCATGACGCCCGAGCGCCGCGCCCAGATGGGCGAGGCCGCCGTCGCCGCCGCCAAGGCGGTCGGTTATGTCGGCGCCGGCACCGTCGAGTTCATCGCGGAACAGGACGGTCGCTTCTACTTCATGGAGATGAACACGCGGCTGCAGGTCGAGCATCCGGTCACCGAGGCCATCACGGGCCAGGACCTGGTCGAGTGGCAGCTGCGCGTGGCTGCCGGCGAGCCGCTGCCGCTCAAGCAAGACGAGTTGACGATGCGCGGCCATGCCATCGAGGCGCGCATCTGTGCGGAGAACCCGGACGGCGGCTTCCTGCCCGCGACCGGCACGCTGGACGTGGCGCGCTGGCCCGCCCACGTCGCCTTCCAGCGGGGCGACGTCCGCATCGACGCCGGTGTGCGTGAAGGCGACGCGATCAGCCCCTACTACGACTCGATGATCGCCAAGCTCATCGTCTGGGGCGAGGACAGGGCCCAGGCCCTGGCGCGGCTGGACGCGGCACTGCGCGACACCCACGTCGTCGGCCTGCACACCAACGTGGCCTTCCTGCGCCGCTGCGCGGCCACGGCGTCGTTCTCGAACGCCGACCTGGACACCGGCCTGATCGAACGCGAGCGGGCCGTGCTCTTCGACCAGCCGGGCCTGCCGCTGCAAGTGAGCGCATCCGCCGTCGTCGCCCACACCCTGGCCGCCGAGGCCACGACGCAAGACGGCGACCCGTGGAGCGCCCGCGACGGATGGCGGCTGTTCGGCGCGGCGACGCGGCGCTTCGACCTGGAGGCCGGCGGCACCCACCACGAGGTGCTGCTGTCGCGCCACCACCGCGGCGGCATGGCGCTCACCGTCGAGGGCGAGTCCATCGACTTCGCCGTGCAATCGCTGGATGCCGAGACGCACGAACTCTTCCTCGGCGCCGAACGCGTCCGCGTGAAGACCTATGCCCACGGTGAGCGCGTGGCCGTCTTCGCCGCGAACGGCTCCGCCGTGCTGACCGAGGTGGACCTCATCGCCCATGCCGGCGACGGCGCGGCCGAAGGCGGGCGGCTCACCGCGCCCATGCCGGGCAAGCTGGTGGCCTTCCTCGCCAAGCCGGGCGACACCGTCACCCAGGGCCAGCCCCTGGCCGTCATGGAGGCGATGAAGATGGAGCACACCATCTCCGCGCCGCGCGACGGCGTCGTCGCCGAACTGCTGTTCGCCGTGGGCGACCAGGTGGGCGACGGCGCGGAACTGCTGAGGCTGCAGGCTTGACAATCCGCCCATGCTGCGCGTCCTGAAGGTCACTCACCGCCACAGCCAGCCGGCCGACGATCTGGCTTACTGGCTTTCGCGCCCGATGGCAGAGCGCATCGCCGCCGTGGAAACGCTGCGGCAGCAACTTCTGCCGCCCAACGAATCCGGCGATGCTGAACCAAGACTTCAAAGAGTTTGCCGAGTTGCTCAACGCTCACGGCGTTGAGTACCTGGTCGTCGGCGGCTATGCGCTGGCCGCGCATGGCCATCCGCGCTACACCGGCGCCATCGACTTCTGGGTTCGGCTCGAACCCACAAACGTGCAGCGGCTTCTCGATGCCTTGCAGGCGTTCGGATTTGCGTCGCTCGGCTTGCGGCCCGAGGACTTCGACGGCGACACCGTCCTCCAGCTCGGCCAGCCGCCGCGCCGAATCGACATCCTGACAGCCATCGACGGCGTGGACTTCGACGCCTGCTTCCAACGTCGGGAGTCCGCCATGCTTGGCGGCGTCACGCTCCACGTGATCGGCCGGTCAGACTTCATCACCAACAAGAAGGCCTCGGGCCGGCTGAAGGATCAGGCCGACCTCGAGGCCCTCGACCCACCACAGCCCTGAACCAAGCATGGACCTCCCCACCCACGTCAAGATCCTCGACGTCGGCCCCCGCGACGGGCTGCAGAACGAGAAGGAGAACGTCGCCACCGGGCACAAGGCGCGGCTCGTGGCGATGCTGCAGGACGCCGGGCTGAAGGAGATCGAGGTCACCAGCTTCGTGTCGCCGAAGTGGGTGCCGCAGATGGGCGACAACGCCGCCCTGATGGCGGCCATCGAGCGGCGGCCCGGCGTGCGCTACTCGGTGCTGGTGCCCAACATGAAGGGGCTGGAGCCGGCACTGGCCAGCCGGCCGGACGAGATCCTCGTCTTCACCGCGGCCAGCGAGGCCTTCACGCAGAAGAACATCAACTGCTCCATCGCCGAGAGCCTGGAGCGCTTCGCACCCGTCGTCGAGGGCGCCCATGCGGCGGGCCTGAAGGTGCGCGCGGCCCTGTCCTGCGCGCTGGGCTGCCCCTACGAGGGCGAGATCAGCGCCGACCAGGTCGAGGCCGTCGTGAAACCGCTGCGCGCCCTCGGCGTGGACGCCATCGACATCGCCGACACCATCGGCGTGGGCACGCCGCGCAAGGTGCAGGCGGCCATGGAGCGGGCGCTGAAGCACTTCCCGCTCGCCGAGGTGTCGGGCCACTTCCACGACACCTACGGCCAGGCGCTGACCAACATCTACGCCAGCCTGGAACTGGGCGTGCACAGCTTCCACGCCAGCGTCGCGGGCCTGGGCGGCTGCCCCTATGCCAAGGGCGCGACCGGCAATGTCGCGACCGAGGACGTGGTGTTCATGCTCGACGGCCTGGGCATCGCCACCGGCATCGACCTGGACCGGCTGGTCGATGCCGGCGCCTTCATCTCCGGCGTGCTGGGCCGCTCGCCGGTGTCGCGGGTGGCCCGGGCCGTGCTCGCCAAACGGGCCGGCTGAGCGGGCTCAGCCGAGGCGGTCCAGTGCCGTCTCGAGCTGGCCGCGTTCGAAGTCGCCCAGGCCGCGGCCCGCTCGGCGCAGGCGATCCACCAGGGCCGGCGTGCCCGCCTTGGCTTCGTCGAGCTTGCCGGCCACGCGCAGCAGCACCTGCAGGCGCTCGAAGCCGGCGTCCATGCCCTCGGCCGCGGCGATGACCTGTTCCACGCCGGCCGGCGCCAGCGCGGCGCGGTCGAGCAGGGTCGTCAAGGCCTCGCGCCGCTCGAAGCCGCCCTGGATGCCGGCCGCGGTGCGGGCATAGGCCTCCACGAGTTCAGGCTCGTCGCCGCGCAGTTGCCGGGCGACGGCGGCGAGGGCCTCACGCTTGTCGAAGTCGCCTTGCAAGCGGCCCGCGGCCTGCAGGGCACCGCGCAGCACGGGCGGCTGCGGCGTCGCTGCGACCTGGGTCTCGATGGCCGAGCGCAGATCGAAGTCGCCACCGATGCGGCCAAGCACCTGCTGCCAGGCCTCGACGACGGCCGGCGCCATCGACAGCCGGGGCGCCAGCGCGGCCAGGGCCTCGCGGCGGTCGAAGTCGCCGTCGATGCCCGCGGCCGCCTTCAGCCAGGCGAGCTGTGCCGCTTCAGCCAGCGGCAGTCGCGCGATGGCCACGAGGGCCTCGCGCCGGTCGAAGCCGCCACCGAGCAGGGCCGCGGCGGCGATCAGGCGGTCCAGCACCACGGGTGGCAGCGGCTCGCCGAGCTTGAGCACGGCCTCGACGCGCAGGCGGCGCGGGAAGTCCTCATGGGCCGCTTCGAGATCGGCAAGCACCGCGTCCATGCCGCCCTTGGCGAACAGCTTGCGGGCGCGCACCAGCGGGTCGGTCATGGCCTCCGACGTGCGGTGGACGGCCTGGCTCCACCATTGGCGCGCCGCCTCGTCCAGAGGCCGGCTCTCGCGGTCGACGCGGTAGTCGCGCTCGATGCGGCCGTCGGCCGAGGAGGTCAGCGTCATCTCGCGCAGGACGCCGCCCTCGCGCTCGCGCACGGCGAGGGTGCCGGTCAGCGTCTGCACGTCGTCCTCGGCATCGTTGAAGCCGACGCTGCCGTTGAGCTTGACCGCGAAACTGCCGCCCGGATAACGGCTGTAGATGCGCGTGCCCCCGTGCATCGAGAGGCCGTCGGCCAGCTCGCCGAGGTCGAAGCGCTCCAACAGCCCGCGCGCATCCGTGTGGCTGACCACCACCGCCGGCAACGCGACGAGGCCGGCCAGCATGGCCGCCAGCAGGCCCCAGCGCAGGGCACGGCGCTCGCGCGGCGCGGCGTCGCCCTCGCCATCGCCCTTGAGCAGCCGGCGCACCCGGGCCATCAGCGGCGAGCCCGGTGTCACCGCGCCGCAGGCCAGTGCCGGACCATGGTGCGGCCCGGCATCCTTCAGCGCCTGGGCGCAGCGCAGCAGGCTCTGGGCCAGCGCCAGGCGCTGGCCCGCGGGCGCGGCGGCGGCGGCATCGCAGGCCAGCTCGGCCAGCAGGTCCAGCCGCTGCCCGGCGATGCGGTTGAGCAGCTGCGGCCACAGCAGCGCACGCAGGGCCGCCGACAGCAAGCGCCAGGCCGGGTCGCGGCGGCGCAGGTGGGCGAGTTCGTGGCCGAGGACGGCGCGCGCCTCGTCGTCGGGGAGGTCCAGACACCAGGCCGGCAGGCACAGCACCCGGCCGGGCGCCATCAAGGGGCTGGCCCAGCCGCGGAGGGCCAGCCGCAGCGCGGGCCGCGCCACGCCCATCTCGCCCGCCCGCTGCGTGGCCAGGGCCTGCCAGCGCGCATCGGCCACAGGCGGCAGACGGCGCACGGTCCGGCGCAGCCAGGCCCACTGCAAGGCCAGCCGCGCCATCAGCAGCGCCGCGCCGGCCAGCCACAGCGCCACCAGGCCGATGGCCACGTCATGGGCCTGCGGCGCAAGACGGGTGGCCAAGGGCAAGGTGCCCAGCTGCGCCTGGGGAGCAGTCGCCACGGGTGCATCGACGACGCGGGAGGGCGGCTCGGCCACGGGTGCCGCGGCAGGCACGGCGGCGGGCACCGAGGAGACCGCATGCGCCGGCGGTGCCGGCTCGCCGGCCGGCAGGGCCGGCAGCAGCGGCAGGCTGGCGCTGACGAGGCCGCCGAGCAGGGCCAGGCGCCACAGCGCCTCCTGCGTCGAGGTGCCGAGGCGGCCCAGCAGGCCGGCGCGCTCGGCCGCCCAGAGGCCCGCGATGAGCAGGCTGCTGTGCAGCAGATAGCTGCACAGCCAAGTGAGCAGGACGTCAGTCATGGCCGGTCTCCTTGCGCTGCTTCAACAGGGCCTGCAGCTCCGCCAGTTCGCCGGCATCGACCCGCCTGGCGTCCAGCAGGTGGCTGACCAGGGCGCTGGCGCGGCCGGCGAACAGCCGGTCCACGAGGCTACCGACCATGGAGCGCTGCACCTCGGCCTCGCTGACGCGGGGCGTGTACAGCAGCGCCCGGCCCTCGCGCCGGCTGCAGACGAGGCCGCGCTTTTCCAGGCGGGTCAGCAGCGTCGCCACCGTCGTGTGGGCCAGGCCGCGCCCGCCGCGCAGGGCCTCGGCCACGTCGGCCGTGCTGGCCTCGCCGCGCGCCCACAGCACGCGCATCAGTTCGAGCTGCAGCTCGCTCAGCGATACGTCGCCGCTGCCGGTGTCTTCGTCCATGCGAATCTTCTACAGTTGTCGTACTACAAATGTAGAAGATCGCCATCGCTGGCGGCAAGTGCCTTTTGGCAGGGGTCAGGGCGCCGGGTGCCCGGGCGGATTGCGCAGCCGCTGGCTGAACCACCACAGGTGGCCGTCGGGGTCGACGCAGCCATAGCTGCGGTCACGCCAGTAGTCCGGGCCGTAGTCGTTTTCAGTCAGCTCGTAGGTGACGTTCGCACCCGCGGCGCGGGCCTGGGCGCAGTGGGCATCCACGTCGTCAACGTAGAGGAACAGCCCCTGGGTGTTGACGCCGCCGACCGTCCTGGGCGCACGGCCGGGCACGCCGAAGCGCGCCTCGCGCCCGGCGCCGCCTTCGCTCACCATGACGATGGCTTCGCCGAAGCGCAGCTCGCTGTGCATGACGCTGCCGTCGGGCGCATCGACGACGATCTCGGCCGTGAAGCCGAAGGCGCGCTGGTACCAGGCGATGGCCTCGCGGGCGTTCTCGCAGTACACGACCGAGGACAGGCGCGGCCAGCCGGGTGGTGGGGGTTTGGCGAAACCTGTGGTTTTCATCGGGGTCTCCAAGGTGCGGGGATGCGGTTCAATCCTCCCACCGACATTGCCGCGCCACCACACCATGAAGCTGCTTTCCGCCTGCGCCCCCGTCCTGCTCGCCGCCTTGCTGGCCGCCCTGCCCTGCCGAGCGCAGGAGGCGCCTGCCGCCTACGACGCCGCCAAGGCCCAGGCCTGGGGCGCCAACGACAACGGGCTGCGCGCCTACACCCTGGTGCTGCTCAAGACGGGCCCGAAGCGCATGCCCGACGGCCCGGCCCGCGACGAGATGTTCAAGGGCCATTTCGCCAACATGCAACGCCTGGCCAAGGAAGGCCTGCTCGTCTACGCCGGCCCGCTGGACGGCGTCGAGGGCCTGCGCGGCCTTTTCATCTTCGCCTCGACCGACGCCGAGGTCGTCCGCAAGGCCGTGGAGGCCGACCCCGTCGTCGCCAACGGCGAGATGGTGGCCGAGCCGCACAGGCACTTCGGCTCGGCCGCGCTGATGGCGGTGAACGAGTGGCATCCGAGGCTGGTCAGGCCCAAGCCCTGAGCCGGGGCATTCCTCAAATGATGTTGAGGTGCTGGCTGAGGTTGAACATCGTGCGCATCATGTTCAACCAGCCCTGGCAAGCTCGCATGGCATTCACGACGGCCTGGACCAGCGTGGCGTCGAAGTCATGTCTCATTCGCATCGCCTCGTCGATGCCACCCTTGTGGGTCTGCCGAATGTCACCCGGATCTTCCCGATCGATGTCTTGGGTGAGCTGGTCCAGGTCGTTGACGATGATGCCCATCAGGGCCAGTTGGGCGCGGAGCTCGCGCCGGATGTCGTAGGAATCCATGCGGGCCTCCTCAGCGCGATTCGAGCTTGTACTTGACGCAGTTCTTCTTGATCAGCGCCGCCAGGTTCTTGTCCGCCGCAGCCTCTTTCTTCGCCAGCGCCTCACCTTTCTCGAGCGCCTTCTTGAATTCGGCCGTGGTTTGATGAAGCTTCTTGGCCTGGATCGCCAGCTCGTGCTTCATCTTGGTCCAGATCACTTTCTGCTTCGCATCCGCGCTTCCCTTGGACATGACAGCTCCCCATAACGCTCACAGCGAGCGCACAGAAATACTAGTAATGCAAGGTGCCGGGGAGCATCGTCAATGCGGCGGGTCGGCAGTCGTCGATCCGCGGGAGAAGTCGATGTCGGCTTTCGGCACCGGATTCCGTTACCCGCGTTGCGGCCTTCGACTCAACCGCGCCCCAGCACCTTCTCCACCGGATTCGGCCTCAGCCTGAACGCATCCGGCATGCCCGAGCCCAGCAGCGGGCGCAGGTAGAGGCGGAAGGCGTCGGTCACGTCGGTGCCCGCCTCGTTGATGAAGTGGTCCTCCATCGTGCGGGTCTTGCCGGCCACGTCGGCCAGCGGCAGCAGGGCGTAGTCGACCGAGTAGTAGCCGACGCGCTGAATGGCCACGGAGCCGTCGCGGCTGCCGTGGAAGGCGTACTGCACGGCTTTCTCGCCGACCTCGCGGGCCTCGCGCTGGTCGACGTCGCTGACGCAGCCGAGGAAGCTGCGTTGCAGGTAGCCGAAGGTGTCGCCGCGCACGCGCTTGATGCCCAGGCGCGCCTTGACTTCCTCGCACAGCAGGTCGGCCAGGGCGCCGGTGCCGCTGAGCTGCACGTTGCCGTGGGCGTCGCGCTCCAGGTCGCCAGCGAGCTTGGCGAGCATGGGCGCGCCGGAGGCGTCGTGGATGCCCTCGCTGACCGCGATCACGCAGCGCCCGTAGCGCTCGTGCGTGGCCTTCACGTCCCGCAGGAACTCGTCGAGGTGGAAGTCCCGCTCGGGCAGGTAGATGAGGTGGGGGCCGTCGTCGTCGAACTTCTTGCCCAGGGCCGCGGCGGCCGTCAGGAAACCGGCGTGCCGGCCCATGACGACGCCGACGTAGACCCCGGGCAGGGCCGCGTTGTCGAGGTTGGCACCGGCGAAGGCCTGGGCGACGAAGCGCGCGGCCGAGGCGTAGCCGGGCGTGTGGTCGTTGCCGACGAGGTCGTTGTCGATGGTCTTGGGGATGTGGATGCAGCGCAGCGGGTAGCTGGCGGCGGCGGCCTCTTCGGAGACGATGCGCACGGTGTCGGACGAGTCGTTGCCGCCGATGTAGAAGAAATGCGTGATGCCGTGGGCCTGCAGCACGGTGAAGATCTCGCGGCAGTAGGCGGCGTCGGGCTTGTCGCGGGTCGACCCGAGGGCCGAGGCGGGCGTGCCCGCCACCAGCTCGAGGTTGTGGCTGGTCTCCTGCGTGAGGTCGACGAAGTCCTCGTTGACGATGCCGCGCACGCCGTGCCGGGCGCCGTAGACCTTGCTGACGCCGGCCTGCCGCCGCGCTTCGAGCACGACGCCGACGAGGCTCTGGTTGATGACGGCGGTGGGGCCGCCGCCCTGGGCGACGAGGATCTTGGCGAGACTCATGGGCGCTCCTGGCTGTCGGGATCGACGGCGCAGTTTAGGAGCGTCCGGCGTCAGCGCTGCATCCAGGTTTCGAGCTGCTCGGCCGGCATGGGCCTGGCGAACAGCCAGCCCTGGCCTTCGTGGCAGCCCAGGCCGATGAGGTAGCGGCGCTGCTCCTCGGTCTCGATGCCTTCGGCGATGACGGTCAGGCCCAGGCCGCGGCCGAGGTTGACCACCATCTGGGCGATGGTGGAGCCGGCGGAGGAGGACTGCGCCTCCTGCACGAAGGCGCGGTCGATCTTGAGGCGGTCGACCTGCAGCTGGCGGAGCTGGCTGAGCGACGAGAAGCCGGTGCCGAAGTCGTCGATGGCGACGCTGAAGCCCAGGCGCTTGATGCCGGCCAGCACGCGCAGCACGAGGTCGGCGTCGTCCATGGCCATGGACTCGGTGATCTCGAGCTCGATGTTGTGGCCGGCGACGCCGCTGTCATGCAGCGCCCTGGCCAGCATGTCGATGAAGCCCGGATGGCGGAACTGCGCCATGGAGACGTTGACGGCCATGCGGAAGTCGGTGTGGCCCAGGCGCTGCATCTTGCGCAGCTGCGCGCAGGCCGCGCGCATGACGAACTCGCCGATGGGAATGATGAGGCCGCTCTGCTCGGCCAGCGGGATGAACTGGTCGGGCGGGATGAAGCGATCCTCGGGCGTGCGCCAGCGCAGCAGGGCTTCAGCGCCGATCACCCGGGCGCTGTCGAGGTCGACCTGCGGCTGGTAGACGACGAAGAGCTGGTTCTCCTCGAAGCCGGCGCGCAGGCCCTTGAGCAGCTTGAAGCGCTCGCGCGCGTCGCTGCCCATGGCGGCCGAGAAATATTGAGATGAGCCGCGCTGCTGCTGCTTGGCCCGCTTGAGGGCGATCTGGGCGTCGAGCAGCAGCTCGGAGCCGACCGCCTTGGATTCGCTCAGGCGCACCAGGCCGGTGGTGGCCGACAGCTGCAGCCGCTCGCCGGCCACGATGAAGGGGTCGGCGAACACCGCCTGCACGCTGTCCGGGCAGACCTTGGCGTGCTCGCCCAGCACGCCGAAGGTGTCGGCGCCGACGCGGGCCATGGCAGTGTTCAGGCCCAGCATCTCGCTCATGCGGTGGGTGACCGCCTGCAGGACCTGGTCGCCGAAGTGGTGGCCGAAGGCGTCGTTGATGTCGGAGAAATCGTCGATGTCGATGAGCGCGAGGGTGACGCCGGCGGGGTCCTTGAGGTTCTTGTCGAGCAGCTCGACGAAGCGGTTGCGGTTGGGCAGGCGCAGCAGCGGGTCGTTGTAGGCCTGGTCGAGCAGCTGGCTGTAGAGCACGACGTTCTCGAAGCCGACCGCGATGTTGGAGCAGAAGGCGCGCAGCAGTTGCTGGTCGAGCTCGTCGAGCTCGCGGCCGACGTCCACCAGGGCCGCCATCGCCCGGCCGTTGCCCATGCCGAAGTACAGGCAGGTGCCGTTCTCGTAGAGGTTGCGCTGTTCGTCCAGGCAGCGCTCCAGGCGCTCGCGCACGGTGGTGATCTTGACCTGCGCCAGGGGCCGGTCGATGAGGCCGCTGTACTGGCCGGCCGCGGCGACGATGCGCACTTCCTCGGGCGTCTCGCCGTTGACCTGGGCGCAGACCAGGCCCTCGGGCAGGATGCCCAGCAGGGCGCAGAGCTGGGTCACCACGCCCTCAGCGAAGCGCGACAGGCCCCGCATGCGCGACAGCGAGGTGCTGCTCTCGACGATCATCTCCAGGCCGCGGCGGTTGGCCTCCAGCGCGCAGATCTGGCGGTAGGAGCGCACGGCGGCCGTCAGCACGGTGTAGAGCCGCGTGCGCGTCAGCTCGGACTTGGTCTTGTAGTCGTTGATGTCATAGGCCTGCACCGTCTCGATTTCGGGGGCATAGCCCGGCTGGCCGGTGCGCAGCACGATGCGCAGGGCGCTCATGCCCAGTTCGTCGCGGATGTGGCGCACGAGCTGCAGGCCGGCGTCCTCGCTCTCCATCACCACGTCCAGCAGCACGACGGCAAGGTCGTCCTCGCTGCCCAGCATCTGGCGGGCCTGGGCGGCGGAGGTGGCGTGCAGGAAGACGAGGGGCTGGCCTTCGACCGTCAGGCCCTGCATGGCCAGCTCGGTGGCCTTGTGGACGTCGCCGTCGTCATCAACGATGAGGATGCGCCAGGGCCGGTCGTGGGGGCGATGCAGGTCCGCGTCGGCGTGCTCGGGCTCGTCGAGCAGCTCGAGCAGGTCGTCGTCAGCGGCTGGGGTCTCGTGCATGGGGGCGCAGCCTCCGGGCTGGGGCGGCCACGGCGGCGGCCTCTTCTCTCAAGAGCCACAAGCGTAGTGCATCACGAAGTGCACTGTCACGGCCGGCAAAGGCAATAGTCAACGCTTCGCGGGCTAACGCTTTGCGGGTTTGCCCGGACGCCCGGCAGCCGGGCCGCGTGCCGCGCCGGTCACCCGCGGCGGCAGGCCGGTGTGCTGGGTCAAGATCTGGCCCTTGCGGGGCGCGGCGGGCTTGGGCGCCGTGGAGTTCTTGCGCCGTGCGCTCTCGTAGCCGCCGTCGGTCAGGGGCTGGTAGCTCGGGACCAGGTGGTGCTTGCCGTTGCCGATGAGGTCGGCCCGGCCCATGGCCTTGAGGGCCTCGCGCAGCAGCGGCCAGTTGTTGGCGTCGTGGTAGCGCAGGAAGGCCTTGTGCAGGCGGCGGCGACGCTCGCCGCGCACGACGTCGACCTTCTCGCCCCGGGTTTCGTCGCGGCTGATGCCCTTGAGCGGGTTGCGGCCGGAGTGGTACATGGCCGTGGCGGTGGCCATGGGGCTCGGGTAGAAGGTCTGGACCTGGTCGGCCCGGAAGCCGTTGCGCTTGAGCCAGACGGCGAGGTTCATCATGTCCTCGTCGCTGGTGCCAGGGTGGGCGGCGATGAAGTAGGGGATCAGGTACTGCTTCTTGCCGGCCGCGGCGCTGGCGGCCTCGAACATCTGCTTGAAGCGGTCGTAGGTGCCGATGCCCGGCTTCATCATCTTGGACAGCGGGCCCTGCTCGGTGTGCTCCGGCGCGATCTTGAGGTAGCCGCCGACGTGGTGCGTGACCAGCTCCTTCACGTACTCGGGCGACTGCACGGCCAGGTCGTAGCGCAGGCCGGAGCCGATGAGGATCTTCTTGACCCCCGGCAGCGCCCGCGCGCGGCGGTACATCCGGATCAGCGGGTCGTGGCTGGTGTTGAGGTTGGGGCAGATGCCCGGGTAGACGCAGCTGGGCTTGCGGCAGGCGGCCTCGATCTCGGGGCTCCTGCAGCCGATGCGGTACATGTTGGCCGTGGGGCCGCCGAGGTCCGACACGATGCCGGTGAAGCCCTTGACCTTGTCGCGCATCTCCTCGATCTCGCGGATCACGGAGTCTTCCGAGCGGCTCTGGATGATGCGGCCCTCGTGCTCGGTGATGGAGCAGAAGGTGCAACCGCCGAAGCAGCCCCGCATGATGTTCACGCTGAAGCGGATCATCTCCCAGGCGGGGATCTTGGTCGCGCCGTCGTGGCTGCCGTTGGCGTCGGCATAGCTCGGGTGCGGGCTGCGGGCGTAGGGCAGGTCGAAGACGTGGTCCATCTCCGGCGTCGTCAGCGGGATGGGCGGCGGGTTGATCCAGAGGTCGCGCTCGATGCCGTTGAAGTCGTAGCGCTGCACCAGGGCGCGGGCATTGCCCGGGTTGGTTTCCAGGTGCAGCACGCGGTTGGCGTGGGCGTAGAGGACAGGGTCGCTCTTGACCTGCTCGTAGGCCGGCAGGCGCACCACCGTGCGCTCGCGCGGCGGCATGGTGATGCGGCCGGTCCTGTGCAGGGTGATCGGCCTGGGCGCGTCGGCCTCCGTGGCGCAGGCGTCCTGCTTGATCTCCTGGTAGGGGCTGATCAGCTCGTCGATGCGGCCGGGGCGGTCCACCTCGGTGGAGTCCAGCTCGAACCAGCCGTCAGCGGTCGGGTCGTCCGTGCGCCGCATGAAGGCGGTGCCGCGGATGTCGGTCAGGCTCTCGACCGGCTCGCGGCGGGCCAGGCGGTGGGCGATCTCGACGATGGCCCGCTCGGCATTGCCGTAGACCAGCAGGTCGGCCTTGCTGTCCACGAGGATGGAGCGGCGCACCTTGTCCTGCCAGTAGTCGTAGTGCGCGATGCGGCGCAGCGAGGCCTCGATGCCGCCGATGACGACGGGCACGTCCTTGTAGGCCTCCTGGCAGCGCTGGGTGTAGACGAGCGTCGCCCGGTCGGGGCGCTTGCCGCCTTCGCCGCCGGGCGTGTAGGCGTCGTCGCTGCGGATCTTGCGGTCCGCGGTGTAGCGGTTGATCATGGAATCCATGTTCCCGGCCGCCACGCCGAAGAACAGGTTGGGCCGGCCCAAGGCCTTGAAGGCCTCGGCGCTGTGCCAGTCGGGCTGGGCGACGATTCCGACGCGGAACCCCTGCGCCTCCAGCGTGCGGCCGATGACGGCCATGCCGAAGCTCGGGTGGTCGACGTAGGCGTCGCCCGTGACGATGATGATGTCGCAGGAGTCCCAGCCGAGCTGCTCCATCTCCTGCCGGCTCATGGGCAGGAAGGGCGCTGGACCGAAGCGCTTGGCCCAGAAGGGGCGGTAGGCGGTCAACGCTTTGGGCGGTTGGGGAAGTGCGGACATGACCCTCGATTGTCTCTGCCAGGCCCCGGAAAGCACAAAGCCCGCGCCAGGCGCGGGCTTTGCATCGGGGACCGGCGTGAATTACAGCGCGCGGATATTGGCGGCCTGCAGGCCCTTGGGGCCCTGCTTCACCTCGAATTCGACCTGGGCGCCTTCGGCCAGCGTGCGAAAGCCGCCACCGTTCTTGATCTCGGTGTGGTGGGCGAAGAGGTCCTTGCCGCCGTCGGCGGGGGTGATGAAGCCGAAGCCCTTGCCGTCGTCAAACCACTTGACGATGCCGGTCTGGAGGGTGCTCATGGAATTTCCTTGCTGTTGTCGTGCCATGCAGCTCGCTCCAGAGCGGCTGCGGAATTCACAACAACGTTCAGGAAACAAGCCAACAAAAAGCGCCGGATGTCGGCGCCGGGCGGCATTCTAGGGCCTGTTCAAGCCGCCACCAGGGCACTGACGGCGGCGGACACCCCTGGAGCGCCGCCTTTGGTGGCCGCCTGCCCACTCTGCCGGAGCCGGGCAAGCCCGATCCTCGCTACAGGAAGCGTTCCAGCAGCTTCTTGGACGGCTTGTCCAGCGCCCAGCGGTCGGGTACCTCCAGCTGCACGCCGTGGCTGGACGTGATCAGCAGCCGGCCACCTTCCAGCCGGCGGATGTCTTCCTCGCTCTTGAGCACGAAATCGACCTCGCCGCGGTCGGTCTCGATGCGCCAGGTGCTGGGCGTGCCGAAGGTGTTGACGGAGATCAGCCGCTTCATCACGGGGTGGAACTCGCGCGCGGCGAGCTCGGCCTCGAGCAGGCGGCGCGGCGCCTCGGGCAGGTCGGACACGCGTTCCACCCAGGCCAGCTCGTGACCATGGCTGCCCACCAGGGACAGGCCTTCGTCCGGCGCCGAGATGGGATGGGCACGCACCGGCGTCACGCCGACGTGGGCATCGCCGTTCAGGTCGGTCAGCACCAGCTTGCCGAAGGCGTCCAGGTGCAGGTCGCGGAAGGGCAGCAGGCTCATGCGTTCTCCGTGTGGGCACTGGGATTGGGCGCGACGACGAGCAGACCGTCGTCCTCGCCGGCCTCGGCATCGACGCGGCGGGCCTGGGCCTCCCACAGCCGCCAATAGTGGCCCTGCTGGGCGATCAGCTCGTCGTGCGGGCCGAGTTCGACGATCTCGCCACGGTCCATCACCACGAGGCGGTCGGCCTTGCGCAGCGTCGACAGCCGGTGGGCGATGGCGATGGTGGTGCGGCCCTTGACGAGGTTGTCCAGCGCGCGCTGGATCTCTTTTTCCGTCTCGGTGTCGACCGCGCTCGTCGCCTCGTCGAGGATGAGGATGGCCGGGTCGATGAGCAGGGCGCGGGCGATGGAGATGCGCTGGCGCTCGCCGCCGGACAGGCCCTGGCCGCGCTCGCCGACGAGGCTGTCGTAGCCATGCGGCAGGCGCAGGATGAACTCGTGGGCGTGGGCGGCGCGCGCCGCCGCGACGATCTCGGCCCGCGTCGCGTTCGGCTTGCCGTAGGCGATGTTCTCGGCGATGGTGCCGAAGAAGAGGAAGGGCTCCTGCAGCACCAGGCCGATGTGGCGGCGATAGTCGGCCACCTTGACGCGCCGCAGGTCCACGCCGTCGACCTTGATGGCGCCCTCGGTCACGTCGTAGAAGCGGCAGATCAGGTTGACCAGGGTGCTCTTGCCCGAGCCGCTGTGGCCCACCAGGCCCACCATCTCGCCGGGGCGGATGTCCAGGTTGAGCGAGCGGATGACCGAGCGCGAGCCGTAGCGGAAGTTGACCCCCTGCATCGAGATGGCGCCCGTCACGTCGTGGAAGGGCAGCGGGTTGACCGGGTCGGGCACGTTGGAGACGTGGTCGAGGATGTCGAAGATGCGCTTGGCGCCGGCCGCGGCCTTCTGCGTGACGGAGACGATGCGGCTCATCGAGTCCAGCCGGCCGTAGAAGCGGCCGATGTAGGCCAGGAAGGCCGTCAGCGTGCCCACGGTGATGCTCTGGTGGGCGATCAGCCAGATGCCCACGCCCCAGACGACGAGCAGGCCCATCTCGGTGAGCAGGGCGACGGTGGGGGTGAACAGGCTCCAGGTCTTGTTCAGCCGGTCGTTGACGGCCAGGTTGTTGGCATTGGCGTCGCGAAAGCGCGTGGCCTCGCGCTTTTCCTGGGCGAACGCCTTGACCACGCGGATGCCGGGGATGGTGTCGGCCAGCACGTTGGTGATCTCGCCCCAAACGCGGTCGATCTTCTCGAAGCCGGTGCGCAGCCGGTCGCGCACCAGATGGATGAGCCAGGCGATGAAGGGCAGCGGCACCAGCGTGGCCAGGGCCAGCCCCGGGTGGATGCTGAACAGGATGATGGACGTCATCGCCAGCATCAGCACGTCGGTGATGAAGTCCAGCGCGTGCAGGCTCAGGAAGACCGAGATGCGGTCGGTCTCCGAGCCGATGCGCGACATCAGGTCGCCGGTGCGCTTGTTGCCGAAGTATTCGAGCGACAGGCCCAGCAGGTGCTCGAAGGTGGTCGTTCGCAGGTCGGCCGCGATGCGCTCGGACACCAGCGCCAGCAGATAGGTCTTGGCCCAGCCCAGGGCCCAGGAGAACAGCGCCGCGCCGAGCAGGCCGGCCAGCAGCAGCGTGACGAGATGGGGGTCGATGGCCTGGCCGTTCTGGAAGGGGATGAGCACCTTGTCCATCAGCGGCATGGTCAGGTAAGGCGACACCAGGGTGGCCCCGGTCGCGCCCAGCATCAGCGCGAAGCCCAGCAGCAGTTGCCCCTGGTAGGGCCGGGCGAAGCGCCCCAGCCTGAGCAGCACCCAGGTGCTGGGCGGCGCGCCGGCCTCGCCGAAGTCGAAGCTCGACTCCTCGCCGTCGTCTTCCTCGTCGCGCACGACATGGCCGGCCAGGCGCTGCACCTCGCGGTCGAAGGCCTCGACGAAGCGCACGGCCGCCGGGTTGCAGGCCAGGGTGAAGCGCCAGCGGGCCAGGCGCCGGTGGGTGTCGAACAGCTCCATGAAGGCCAGGCCGCCATGGTCGCTCAGCTTGAGGCCCAGGCCTGGCGCGAGCGGGAACTCGGCCCAGGCGCCGCCGTCCGGCTCGAAGGCCAGCAGGCGTGCATTCGTCAACGCCACCAGGCCCTGGGCGAAGCGTCCGTGGGCGTCCAGGTCAACCTCGAGCGTCGCCACCACGTTCTCGCCAGCCAGGAGCCGCGATTGCAATGCGGTCGCGTGTGGATGAGGCAGGTCGACGGGAGGATGTTCTTGCATGTGTTCTTCGCTCTTACGGGCTGGGCCGATTCTCCCTGATGACTTCGGCGCACAATTCCACGCGCTTAGGCCCTGCACAACCCCTTACTCGACACGCTCCATGAGCAAGAAGAACGACATCCGCCTGCTGCGCATCAACTACCTGCGCGGTCCCAACATGTGGACCTACCGGCCGGTGCTGGAAGTCTGGCTGGACCTCGGCGAGCTGGAAGACCATCCCAGCCACCTGCTGCCCGGCTTCAACGACCGGCTCACCGCCGCCCTGCCCAACCTCATCGAGCACCACTGCGGCGTCGGCGAGCGCGGCGGCTTCCTGGAGCGGCTGCGCGAGGGCACCTGGTGCGGCCACGTGCTGGAGCACATCGTCATCGAGCTGCTCAACCTGGCCGGCATGCCCACCGGCTTCGGCCAGACCCGCTCCACCAGCCAGCGCGGCGTCTACCGCATGGTCTTCCGTGCTCGCGACGAGCAGGTCGCCCGCGCCGCCCTGGCCGAGGGCCACGCCCTCATCATGGCCACCATCAACGACGAGCCTTTCGACGTGGCCGCCGCCGTGGCCCGCGTGCGCGACAAGCTCGACGACTGCTACCTGGGCCCCTCCACGGCAGCCATCGTCGCCGCCGCCACCGACCGGCGCATTCCCCACATCCGCCTGAACGACGGCAACCTCGTGCAGCTCGGCCATGGCGCCCGCCAACGCCGCATCTGGACGGCAGAGACCGACATGACCAGCGCCATCGCCGAGGGCATCGCCGGCGACAAGGACCTCACCAAGACCCTGCTCAAGGCCGTCGGCGTGCCGGTGCCCGAGGGCCAGGAGGTCAAGACCGTCGCCGAGGCCTGGGAGGCCGCGCAGGACATCGGCCTGCCGGTGGTCATCAAGCCCAGCGACGGCAACCACGGCCGCGGCGTCACGCTCGACATCGCCAACCAGGCCGACTGCGAGGCCGCCTTCAAGCTGGCCGATGCCGAAGGCTCCTCGGTGCTGGTGGAGAGCTACATCCGCGGCAATGAGCACCGCGTGCTCGTCGTCGGCGGCCGGGTCGTGGCCGCCGCCCGCGGCGAGGCCGCCTGGGTGCACGGCGATGGCCAGCACAGCATCGCCGAGCTGGTCGACCTCCAGATCAACACCGACCCCCGCCGCGGCCTGACCGAGGATTTCCCTCTCAACCGCATCGTGCTGGGCGAGGACGCCGTGGTGCTGCTGGACCTGCAGCGCCAGGGCTTCAGCCCCGAGGCCGTGCCGCCGGCCGGCAAGTCGGTGCTGATCCAGCGCAACGGCAACGTGGCCATCGACTGCACGGCCGAGGTCCACCCGGAGGTGGCCCATGCCGTGTCCCTCGCGGCACGGACCGTGGGCCTGGACATCGCCGGCGTCGACCTCGTCACCGAGGACATCTCCAAGCCGCTGGCCGAGACGGGCGGCGCCATCGTCGAGGTCAACGCCGGCCCCGGGCTGCTGATGCACCTCAAGCCCGCGGGCGGCGCGCCACAGCCGGTCGGCCAGGCCATCATCGACCACCTCTTCGCCGAGGACGAGAACGGCCGCATCCCCATCGTCGGCGTCGCCGGCTCGCGCGGCGGGCACCAGGTCACGCGGCTGGTCGCCTGGCTGCTGCATCTCAACGGCCGCCACGTCGGCCTGGCCTGCCGTGACGGCCTGTTCCTGGGCACCCGCCGCGTCGAGAAGCGCAACAGCGCCCGTTGGGATGCCGCACACCGCCTGCTGATGAACCGCGGCGTCAATGCCGTCGTCGTCGAGAACGACCCGGCCTCCATCCTGCGCGATGGCCTGGCCTACGACCGCTGCCACGTCGGCGTCGTGACCGACCTGGACGGCGCCGAAGCCCTGGCCGAGTTCGACGTGCAGGAAGCCGACCAGCTCTACAAGGTGCTGCGCACCCAGGTCGACGTGGTCCTCAGCGACGGCGCGGCCGTGCTGAACGCGGCCTGCCCGCGCCTCGTCGACATGGCCGAGCTCAGCGACGGCGAGGTGGTCTTCTACGCCGAGGATGGCGAGCTCGAGGCCCTGCGCCACCACCGCGAGCGCGGCGGCCGGGCCGTCTTCCTGCGCGGTGGCGCCGCGGTGCTGGCGCAGGGGCCGGCCGAGACGCCCGGAGCCAACATCGAAGCCCTGCTGCGCCGCTTCGGCGAACGCGCGACCGACGCCTCCACGCTGCTGGCCGCCGTCGCCACCGCCTGGGCGCTGGGCATCTCGCCGGAACTCATCGCCGCCGGCCTGGACACTTTCGTCCCCGAGCTCCACCTCGCCTGAACTCCAAAACAAAGAACCGCCACACCAACATGGACGTTTCCCGCACCCGCGCCCTGCGCGGCCCCAACATGTGGAGCCGCCACACGGCCATCGAGGCCGTCGTGCACTGCAGCGACGTCGAGCGTTCGCTCGAACGCCTGCCCGGCTTCGAGCCGCGCCTGCGCAAGCTCTTCCCCACCATCGGCGAGCTGCGGGCCGACGCCTCGCTGGCCCAGGTGCTGGAGCAGGCGACGCTGGCCCTGCAGGCCCAGGCCGGCTGCCCGGTCACCTTCAGCCAGACCCACGTCACGCCCGAGGCGGGCACCTACCAGATCGTCATCGAGTACAGCGAGGAGGACGTCGGGCGCCTGGCCTTCGAGCAGGCGGTCAAGCTCGTCAACGCCGCCCTCACCGGCGGCGAGTTCGAGGCCGACACCGTGCTCGCCCAGCTGCGCGAACTCGACGAGGACATCCGCCTCGGCCCGTCCACCGGCTCCATCGTCAACGCGGCACAAGCACGCGGCATCCCCTACCGCCGCCTCACCCAGGGCAGCCTCGTGCAGTTCGGCTGGGGCGCCAAGCAGCGCCGCATCTGGGCCGCCGAGGTGGACGCCACCAGCGCCGTGAGCGAATCCATCGCCCAGGACAAGGACCTGTGCAAGCGCCTGCTGCAGTCCGCCGGCGTGCCCGTGCCCACCGGCCGACCCGTCGACTCCCCCGAGGACGGCTGGGCCGTCGCCCAGGAGATCGGCCTGCCCGTCGTCGTCAAGCCGCAGGACGGCAACCAGGGCAAGGGCGTGACGGTCAATGTCGTGGACCGCGCCCACTTCGACATTGCCTACAAGGCCGCCGACGAGATCGGCCAGGTCATGGTCGAGAAGTTCCTGCCCGGCGGCGACTACCGGCTGCTCGTCATCGGCGACAAGCTCATCGCGGCGGCCCGCCGCGACCCGCCCCACGTCATCGGCGACGGCCAGCTCACCGTCAAGCAGCTGGTCGACAAGGTCAACGCCGACCCGCGCCGCGGCGACGGCCATGCCACCTCGCTGACCAAGATCCGCTTCGACGACATCGCCGTCGCGCGGCTGACCCAGCAGGGCCTGACGCCCGAGTCCGTGCCCGAGAAGGGCCAGCGCGTCATCCTGCGCAACAACGCCAACCTCTCCACCGGCGGCACCGCGACGGACGTGACCGACGACGTCCATCCCGAGGTGGCGGCCCGCGCCATCGCGGCGGCCCAGGTCGTGGGACTCCACGTCTGCGGCGTGGACGTGGTGGCCGAGAGCGTGCTGCGCCCGCTGGAGGAGATCAACGGCGGCATCGTCGAGGTCAATGCCGCGCCGGGCCTGCGCATGCACCTGTCGCCCAGCTTCGGCAAGGGCCGCAACGTCGGCGAAGCCATCATCGGCCACCTGTTCGGCACCGGGCATAAATCGGGAGGGATGGCCGAAGACGGCCGCATCCCCGTCGTCGCCGTCACCGGCACGAACGGCAAGACCACGGTGACCCGCCTCATCGCCCACATGTTCGCCAGCTGCGGCCTCAAGGTGGGCATGACCAACACCGACGGCGTCTACGTCGACGGCCGCCAGATCGACAGCGGCGACTGCTCCGGCCCCAAGAGCGCCCGCAACGTGCTGATGCACCCCGACGTGGAAGCCGCCGTGCTCGAGACCGCCCGCGGCGGCATCCTGCGCGAAGGCCTGGGCTTCGACCGCTGCCAGGTGGCGGTCGTCACCAACGTCGGCGAGGGAGACCACCTCGGCATGAACTTCCTGAACACGGCCGAGGACCTGGTGCTCGTCAAGCGCGTCATCGTGCAGAACGTGGCGCCGAGCGGCTATGCCGTGCTCAACGCGGCCGACCCGCTGACGGCCTCCATGGCCGCCGTCTGCCCCGGCCAGGTCATCTACTTCGCCGCCGACCGCCACCATCCGCTGATGGCCACCCACCGCGCACAGGGCAAACGCTGCGTCTACGTGGACGGCGACCAGCTCGTCGCCGCCCAGGGCGTGTGGCGCGAGAGCATCCCGCTGCGCGACATCCCCCTCACCCGCGGCGGCGTCATCGGCTTCCAGGTCGAGAACGCCATGGCCGCGGTCGCCGCGGCCTGGGGCGTGGGCCTGGACTGGGACACCATCCGCCGCGGCGTCGGCAGCTTCGCCAACGACGCCGACAACGCGCCCGGCCGCTTCAACGTCATGGACTACCGCGGTGCCACCGTCATCGCCGACTACGGCCACAACGGCGACGCGATGAAGGCCCTCGTGGGCGCCGTGTCGGCCATGCCGGCGAACAAACGCGTCGTCGTCATCAGCGGCGCGGGCGACCGCCGCGACGAGGACCTGCGCGTGCAGACCGAGATCCTCGGCGGCGCCTTCGACGAAGTCATCCTGTACGAGGACGCCTGCCAGCGCGGACGCGCGGCCGGCGAAGTAGTGGCCCTGCTGCGTGCCGGCCTGCAAGGGGCTTCGCGCACCCGGCACGTGGAGGAGATCGTCGGCGAATTCATCGCCATCGACCGCGCCCTGGCCCGCCTCTCGCCCGGCGACCTCTGCCTGGTGCTCGTCGACCAGGTCGAGGAGGCGCTCGCCCACCTGGCCCGGCGCATTGCCGAGGGCTGAGCCGGCCGCGCCTTCAGCGGTAGCGGGCCAGCAGGCGGTTGAGCTCGCCCTCGGCCACCAGCCCCTGGATGGCCGCGTTCAAGGCCGCCAGGCCCACCGGGCTGCTCGGCGAGAGGGCGCACTGGGCCAGCACCTCCGACACCACCAGCGGCGGGTGCAGCGCCAGCCGCACATGGCCCAGGCGCTGCTGGTACTCCAGCACGCGCCGGCCCGTCAGGGCGTGGCGCACGCGGCCCAGTTCCAGCTTCTGCAGGTTGGTGACGGCGTCGGGCGCGTCCTCGCGCACGAAGCCGCCGCGCAAGGCCTCGCTGACCTCGGGGTAGACGTAGCCGCGCACCGTGCCGATGGGCTCGCCGGCCAGCGCCGACAGCTGCGCCGGTGCCGGCGCCACCGCGGCGCTGATGAGCAGCGCCTGGTCCGGCAGGAAAGGCCGGCTCCAGGCGAAGACGCCCGGCAGCCAGTCGCTCTGGTAATCGCAGAGCAGGTCGCCCTCGCCCCGCTGCAGGGCCTCCGCCAGCCGCTTGCGCGGCACGGGCCGCGCCACCACCTCGCGGCCCAGGCGCCGGCCCAGGGCCTGGCCGAGGTCGAGATGCAGACCCTCCACGACGCGCTCGCCCTCGATGCGGGCCTGGGGCATGAGGGCGCTGGTCTCCACCAGCATCACCAGCGACCGGGGCGGCTGGCCAGGCGCGGACGCGGCCAGCAGCAGGGCGGCCAGGCTGCCCAGCATCCGTCGCGCCTCACGACTCCATGCCCCGCTCATGGGCCGCGATGATGCCGCCGCTGCGCACCCCTCCACCGCCTGAAAACCCGCAGTGCCGCCGCCCGGCGTGACCGGCGCACGACAGCTGTGCCCGGGTCGCCCCACGCACCGCAGGCCCATCGACCGCGCCGCTAGACTGGCCGGATGAAGCCCCTGCTCGCGCTCGCCACCGCCGCCTTCCTGCTGGCGGCCGGGCTGGTCCACGCGCAAACGGCCGGACGCAGCGTCGTGCCCGGCGCGGCGCCGCTGCCTGCCGACGACAGCCTCTACCGCGAGCTCGGCGGGCGCGAAGCCATCCAGCGCTTCACCGACGACTTCTACGGCCGGCTGCTGGCCGACCGGCGCCTGGCGCCCTTCTTCGACGGGCTCAACCCCCGCGCCCTCGAACGCTCCCTGGCCGACTATTTCTGCGTCGTCGCCGGCGGCCCCTGCACCTACGAAGGCGTCAGCATGGTCGACGCCCACGCCGGCCTGGGCATACGCCGCGCCGACTTCAACGCCCTGGTGGAGCACCTGCAGGACGCCATGGACGCCGCCGGCCTGCCCTTCGCCACCCAGAACCGGCTGCTCGCCCGGCTGGCGTTCTCGCACCGCGACGTCGTCACCCGGTGAGCCGGCCGCCTCATCACCGCCGGGGCGGTTTCCAGAACAACCACGGCGATTTCGAGGCCAAGTCGCTCGCCGAGGTGATCCGCTGGCGCTGGAGCGCCGCCCGCCGCGGGCTGCCGCCACGGCCGCTGGTGCCCATCCCGGCCCAGCCGGCCGACCTCGGCTTCATCCACGGCAATGCCGGCCCGGCGCAGGCCCCCGCCGTCACCTGGGTCGGCCATGCCACGGTGCTGGCCCAGGTGGGCGGCCTGAACCTGCTGACCGATCCGATCTTTTCGGAACGCGCCTCGCCCCTGCCCTTCGCCGGGCCGAAGCGCGAGCAGCCGCCGGGCCTGGCCCTGCGCGAGCTGCCGCGCATCGACGCCGTCCTGGTCTCGCACAACCACTACGACCACCTCGACCTTCCGTCCTGCCGCGCGCTGGCGGCCCAGTCGAGCGGCAGCCCGCTGTTCGCGGTGCCGCTCGGCCTGGCCGACTGGTTCCGCCGCCGCGGCATCGAGCGCGTGGTGGAGCTGGACTGGTGGCAGTCGCATGGCCTGGACGGCCTGGAACTGGTGCTGGTGCCGGCGCGGCACTGGTCGGCGCGGGGCCTGGGCGACCGCATGAAGACCCTGTGGGGCGGCTTCGCCGTCTTCGCGCCCGACTGCCACCTGTTCTTCGCCGGCGACACCGGCTACTCGCGCGACTTCACCGACATCCGCGAGCGCTTCGCCACGCGCCAGGCCGAGGGCGGTTTCGACATCGCCCTGATCCCCATCGGCGCCTACGAGCCGCGCTGGTTCATGCAGGACCAGCACGTCAACGTCGAGGAGGCATTGAAGATCCATGCCGACCTGGGCGCCAAGCGTTCGCTCGGCGTGCATTGGGGCACCTTCGAGCTGACCGACGAAGCCCTGGACGAGCCGCCCCGCCAGCTCGGCTGGCAACGCGCGGCCCAAGGCCTGGCCGAAGAGGCCTTCTTCACCCTGGCGATCGGCGAGACCCGGCGCATCCCACCGCGGCGCTGACGCCTTGGCGCAAGCGCCTGACAGCTCCACGACAAACAACGTCACAGGCCAGCCCTAGGCTGGCGCCATGCCGTCTCCCGCCGAACCCGCCCGCCGCCTGCCGGCCTGGGCCCCCCTCGCGCTGCTGGCGCTGTGGCTGGTGGCCCTGGCCGGATGGCGCCCCGTCGCCCTGCCCGACGAGGGCCGTTACGGCGGCGTCGCCTACGAGATGCTGGCCGGCGGCGATGGCCTGACGCCCACCCTCTTCGGCCTGCCCTATTTCCACAAGCCGCCGTTGATGTACTGGATCGACATGGCGGCCCTGCACCTGCTCGGCCCCAAGCCGCTGGCCCTGCGCGCCGCGCCGCTGCTGGGCGCCTGGCTGCTGGGCCTGGCCTTGTGGATCGAGGCCCGCGCGCGCTGGGGGGCGCAGGACGCCGCCCGCGCCCTGGCCTGGCTGGCCGTGCTGCCGCTGTTCTACCTCGGCGGCCAATACGCCAACCACGACATGCTGGTGGCCGGCTGGATCTCGCTGGCCGTCGTGGCAGCGCGGCGTGCCTTCGATGCCGAGCGCCACCGCCTGGCCTGGATCTGCGGCGCCTGGGCGGCGATGGCCATGGCCCTGCTCTCCAAGGGCCTCATCGGCGTCGTGCTGCCCGGCCTCGTGGTGCTGCCGGTGCTGCTGTGGCAGCGCCGCTGGCGGGCGCTGCGCCTGGCCCTGCACCCCCTCGGCCTGGCCGTGTTCGCCGCGCTGGCCCTGCCCTGGATGCTGGCCATGCAGCAGCGCTATCCGGGCTTTTTCGATTACTTCATCGTCGAGCAGCATTTCCACCGCTACACCGAGGCGCGCTTCAACAACGCCCAGCCGTGGTGGTTCTTCCTGGCCGTGCTGCCCCTGGGCACCCTGCCGATGAGCCTGCGACTGCCCGCCGCCCTGCGCCGCATCGGGCCAGACCTGTGGTGGGTCATCGCCATCGTCGCCTTCTTCTCGCTGCCGCGCTCCAAGCTGGTCGGCTATGTGCTGCCCGCCCTGCTGCCGCTGACCCTGCTGCTCTTCGAGGCCTGGCGCGGCCGGCGTGGCGCGCGGCTGGCCTGGGGCCTGGGCGCGCTGATCTGCGTCGCGGCGGTGCCCGGCATCGTGCGCTGGGGCAAGCCCGACCATGCCGACGTCGGCGCCGCCCTGCACGCCCGCATGGCGCCCGGCGACCGCGTGGTAGTCACTTCGGAGCCCTTCTTCGACCTGCGCCTGCAGGCCCGGCTGACGCAGCCGCCGGCCGTGCTGGCCGACTGGGATGCCCTGCGCAACGACGGCGCCGACAGCTGGCATCGCGAGCTGTTGGATGCCGCGCGCTTCGACCCAGCGGGCGGCGACCGCGTGCTGTGGACGCCCGCGCGCCTGGCCCGAGAACGCTGCGGCCCCGGCCGGCTCTGGCTGGTGGCTCCGCCCGACGCCGCGCCGCAGGACGCACGACCGGTTTCCACGGGCCGGCGCGCCACGCTCTACGAACTGCCGCGGCCGACGGCCTGCCCATGAGCCGGCTGCTGCGCTATGCCGGCGTCGGCGCCGTCGCCACCGCCACCCACTACGCGTTGATGGTGCTGGCGGTGGAAGTGGGCCACTGGCCGGCCTGGCTGGCTTCGGGAGCCGGCGCGCTGGCAGGCGCCCAGATCGCCTTCTGGGCCAACCGCCGCTTCACCTTCGGCCACCGCGGCGGCTGGTGGCCGGCGTGGTGCCGCTTCCATGCGACGGCGGGGGCAGGCGCCCTGCTGGGCATGCTGCTGGTGGACGCCGGCGTGCAGGCCGGCCTGCACTACCTGCTGGCCCAGGCGGGGGCCACGGTCGTCGTCATGCTGGCCACCTTCGTGGCCAACCGCGCCTGGGCCTTCAGGCCAACGTGACGCCGGCCTCGACCAGATCCTCGGCGAAGGCGTCGCTGCCGAGATAGGCCATCTCGCCGGCGCGAGCGGCGGCGATGGGGTCGCCGGCATCAGGCGCGCCGAGCGCCGGGTGGCAGAACATCAACGCCCCGTCGGGGGCCGCCCGCAACCAGCCGCGCACCAGGGCGCGGTAGTCCTCGCGCGGGTGAAAGCCCCGCACGCCCACCAGGGCCGGCGCATGCCCGATGCCGCGTGAGCGCATCGCCCCGAGCAGAGCCCGGCCGCCGCAGGCCTCGATGACACGCCGCTTGAATGCGAAGCCAGGGCCGAGCACCCGGCCGGTGTTGCGCACCGGCAGGCCCAGGCTCTGCGCGGCGGCGATCACGATGGGGCGAACGCCCGGCAGCGCATGCACGTGCTGGTGGCCATCGATGAAGTCCGGCGCCCGGCCCACCGCGGCGACGAAGCGCTGCAGCTGCGCCTGGAACTCTTCGGCCAGGCCCTCGGGGAGGCGGCCACGCAGGGCCAGGCCGATCAGGGTGCCCAGGGCCGGAAAGCGCGGCCAGGCGCCGCGCAGCGCGGCGCTGACGGGCTCGCCCTCGGTCAGGTTGAAGTGCAGGCCGGTGGGCTCGGCCCCCTCCTGCAGCGCACGGGCGGCAGCCGGCCAGCGCGGCGGCGTGACGAGGCAGCTCACGGCCGTGATGCGCCCCTGCTCGGTCAGGACGAGGATGCCGCGGTCCACCGCCGGACCGAGGCCGTAGTCGTCCGCGCAGACGACCAGGCGCCGCAGCTGCGTCACGTCGGCTCGCCCGTGTCCAGCGCCACCAGGTAGACCGGCCGCTGCTTGACCTCGTCGAAGATGCGGCCGATGTACTCGCCGATGATGCCGATGGACAGCAGCTGCACGCCGCTGAAGAACATCAGGCCCACCACCAGCGTCGCCCAGCCGGGGATGGGGTGGCCCCAGAGCAGGTGCTCGCAGGAGATCCAGACGCCATAGGCCAGGGCGACCAGGGCGATGCTGCCGCCCAGGGCACTCCACACGCGCAGCGGCAGGTTGCTGAAGGCGGTGACGCCGGTGAAGGCCAGGGCCAGCAGCCGGCCCAGCGAGAAGCTGCTGGCTCCGCCTTGGCGCGGCTTCGGCACATAGGGCAGGAACTCCGTGCGGAATCCCACCCAGGCGTACAGGCCCTTCATGAAGCGATTGCGCTCGGGCAGGGCATTCAGCGCATCGACGACGCGGCGATCGAGCAGCCGGAAGTCGCCCGCGTCGGGCGGGATGTGCAGCCGGGTGAAGGCATTGACGAAGCCATAGAAGAGCCGCGTGCCCAGGCGCTTCAGAGGCCCTTCCTCATCACGGTTGGCGCGCACGGCGCAGACCATGTCGGCACCGGCCAGCCAGGCCTCGTGCATGGCCGTGATCATCTCGGGCGCATGCTGGCCGTCGGCATCCATCAGCAGCACGCGGTCGGCATCGGCCAGGGCCAGGCCGGCCGTCAGGGCGGCCTCCTTGCCGAAGTTGCGCGACAGGCGCACATAACGCAGCGGCAGGCCGGCGGCGCGCGCCGCCAGCGCCACGCCCTGGGTATCGTCCCGACTGCCGTCGTCGACGAGCAGAATGCGCCAGCGCGGCGTGAGCGCACCCAGGGCGCCGCGCAGCCGGGCGAGCAGGTCCGGCAGGTTCGCGGCTTCATTGAACGCCGGCACGACGACGTCGAGACTGGCGTTGGACAGGCGCACCTTCGTTGGCATTCGAGGATTCTGGTTAACCCGCATGACGCCCTGCTTGCTCCCGACTGACCGCTGGCTGACGGCCCCATGCGTGGGCATGAGGCTTGCCAGGCGCGCCCCATGAAAGTGCTTCGCGACTGGCTGCGCCAACTCGGGCCCGGCCTCATCACCGGTGCCGCCGACGACGATCCCAGCGGCATCGCCACCTACTCCCAGGCCGGCGCGCGATTCGGCTACTCGATGCTGTGGAGCCTCGTCTTCACGCTGCCGCTGATGACGGCCATCCAGATCGTCAGCGCGCGCATCGGTTATGTCTCAGGCCGCGGCCTGGCGGCCAACATGAAGCAGGCCTTCCCGCGGCCGGTGCTGTTCGGCCTGGTCGGCCTGCTGCTGGCGGCCAACACGCTGAATATCGCGGCCGACGTCGCGGCCATGGCCGCCGCCGTCCACCTGCTGGTCGGCGGCCCGACGCAGGCCTACGCGCTGGCCTTCGGCATCGCCAGCGTGCTGATGCAGGTGTTCCTGCGCTACGAGAGTTATGTCCGCTGGCTGAAATGGCTGACCCTGGCCCTGCTGGCCTATGTCGGCGTGGTCGCCGTGCTGAACCTGGACTGGGCCGACGTGCTGGCGCGCACCGTGCACCCCCGGCTGGACTGGAACCGCGACACGCTGCTGATGGTGGTGGCGGTGTTCGGCACCACCATCAGCCCCTACCTCTTCTTCTGGCAGGCCGGCCAGGAGGTCGAGGACCGGCAGGCCGACGGCCAGGCGGCCCCCACGGCCGAGCAGGTGCGCGCCCATCTGCACCGCATCAAGCTCGACACCCATGTCGGCATGCTCTTCTCCAACCTCATCGCCTTCTGCATCATGCTGGCCACGGCCGCCACGCTGCACAAGGCCGGCGTGCATCAGATCGACACCTCGGCCCAGGCCGTCGAAGCGCTGCGGCCGGTGGCGGGCGCGCATGCGGCCCTGCTCTTCAGCCTGGGCATCATCGGCACCGGCCTGCTGGCGGTGCCGGTGCTCGCCGGTTCGGCGGGTTATGCGGTGGCCGAGGTGGCGGGCTGGCGCGACAGCCTCAGCCTGAGGCTGGAACGCGGCGAAGGCCGCGGCTTCTACGGCGTCATCGCCGTGGCGACGCTGGGCGGCGTGGCGCTGTGCTTCGCGCCCATGGACCCGGTGCGCCAGCTGTTCTGGTCAGCCGTGTTCAACGGCATCACGGCCGTGCCCATCATGGCCGCGATGATGGTGCTGGCCACCCGCCCCGCCGTCATGGGCAGCCACGTCATCGGCCCCAAGCTGCGGCGCCTCGGCTGGGCCGCCACGGCCGTCATGGCCCTTACGGTGCTGGCCCTGGCAATCGCCTAGGCCACCCTGCACACTTTCAGCATGTTGGTGCCGCCCGGATAGCCCATGGGCTCGCCGCAGGTGATGGCGTAGGTGTCGCCCGGCATCAGCACGCCGCGCTCCACGAGCAGCTTCTCGGCGGCAGCCAGGGCCGTGTCGCGGTCGTCGTACTTGGGCATCAGCAGGGAGCTGACGTTGCGGTAGAGCGCCATCTTGCGCTGGCTGACGAGCTGCGTCGTCAGGCCGAAGATGGGCACCTGCACGCGGTGGCGGCTCATCCATAGCGCCGTCGAGCCGGACTCGGTCAGGGCCAGGATGGCCTTGCAGCCGAGGTGGTAGGCGGTGAAGAGCGCGCCCATGGCGATGGACTGGTCGATGCGGCCGAACTGGCGGCCGGCGAAGTCGGTGTCCAGGCTGACGAACTCGGCGCGCTCGGCCTCCAGCGCGATGGCGGCCATCTGCTCGATGGTCTCGACCGGGAACTTGCCCGCGGCCGTCTCGGCCGACAGCATGACGGCGTCGGTGCCGTCCAGCACGGCATTGGCCACGTCGCTGACCTCGGCGCGCGTGGGCACCGGGTTGACGATCATGGACTCCATCATCTGCGTGGCGGTGATGGCGACCTTGTCGAGTTCGCGGGCCATCTTGATCATGCGCTTTTGCAGCGCGGGCACGGCGGCGTTGCCCACCTCCACGGCCAGGTCGCCGCGGGCCACCATGATGCCGTCGCTGGCCTTGAGGATGGCCTCGAGATGGGGGATGGCCTCGTAGCGCTCGATCTTGGCGATCATGGCCGGCTTGTGGCGCCAGGGCTCGCCGGCCACATTGGCCAGCTGGCGCGCCATCTCCATGTCGGTGGCGTTCTTGGGGAAGCTCACGGCCAGGTATTCGCACTGGAAGGACATCGCGGTCTTGATGTCGTCCATGTCCTTGGCCGTCAGGGCCGGGGCGGTGAGGCCGCCGCCCTGCTTGTTGATGCCCTTGTTGTTGGACAGCTCGCCGCCGAGCTTGACGGTGGTGTGCACCTGGGCGCCGCGCACGGCGTCCACGGTCAGCACCAGCAGGCCGTCGTTGAGCAGCAGGGTGTCGCCCGGCTTCACGTCGCGCGGCAGCTCCTTGTAGTCGAGGCTGGCGATGTCCTGGTTGCCGAGTTCGGTGCGGTCGGCGTCGAGGATGAACTTGGCGCCGGGGATGAGCTCGATCTTGTTGTTCTCGAACTTGCCGACGCGGATCTTGGGGCCCTGCAGGTCGGCCATGATGGCCACCGACTTGCCGACCCGCTCGGCCGCCGCGCGGACCATGGCGGCGCGGTCGATGTGGTCCTGGGCCTTGCCGTGGGAGAAGTTCAGCCGCACGACGTCGACGCCGGCGTGGATCATCTTCTCCAGCACCTCCGGCGTGTTCGAGGCGGGGCCGAGGGTGGCGACGATCTTGGTGGCGCGGGTCATGGCTTGTCTCAACTTTCTTGGGGGCGCGGAATTATGGTCCGCGCCGCCCGCCGCGAGTTTCTTCGCGTTTCAGGCCAGCGCCTTCTCCATAAACAGGCTCAGCGGGTCGGGGGCGTAGCCGCCGAAGGGCCCGCGCTCGACATAGCCCAGCCGCCGGTACAGGCCCAGGGCCTCGGGCTGGTGGATGCCCGTCTCCAGCCGCGCCAGGCGCACGCCGCGGGCGGTGAGTTCGCCCTCCAGCGCCGCCATCAATTGCCGGGCCACGCCCCGCCCGCGCTCGCTGTCCAGCACGAAAAGCCGCTTGATCTCACCGTAAGCCGGCCCGCCGTCCGCCGCGAAGTGCTTGACCCCACCGCAGCCGACGAGGCGCTCGCCGCGCCAGGCCCCGTAGAAGCCGCCCTGCGGCGGGCGCAGGCCTTCGGCCGGCTCGAAGTGGTTGCTCTCGCTGGGGTAGAGGGCGCTCATCAGGGCCTCGGACCGGGCGATCAGCGCCTGGGCTTCGGGGTGCGCGGGGTCGAGCGGCGCGATGCGCGTGGGCGGTTGGGGATCCATGGGGTTTCAGCTCCGGGTGGGCAAGGGCTCGCTGCAGCGCGGTGGCTGCGCGGGAGAATTCTGACCTCCGCCCGCCCCGCCCTCATGTCCGATCGCTCCACCGCACCGCCCGCCCCGGCGCCCTTGCTCGCCGCCCTCGCCGTGGTGCTGATCTGGGGCCTCAATTTCCCGCTGCAAAAGGCGCTGTTCGGCCAGGTCGGTCCGGTCGGCTTCCTTGGACTGCGCTACCTGCTCGTGCCCTTCTGCGCGGTGGCCCTGCTGTGCTGGCGCTTCGGGCTGCGCTGGCCGCGGCTGGACCGCGCCGAGGTGGCGCCGCTGGTGCGCCTCACCCTCGTGGGCCAGGGCCTGCACCTGCTGTTGTCGGCCTATGGCATGCAGGGCTCCACCGCCTTCAGCGCCAGCGTGCTGCTGGCCTGCGGGCCGGTGTTCACGCTGCTGATCCTGCGGTTGAGCGGCGTCGAACGCCTGTCGGCCGGGCAGGTCGCCGGCGTGGCCACGGCCGCCGCCGGGGCGCTGGTGTTCACGTCGGACAAGCTGCTCGCGGCGGACTGGCAGGCTTCGCTCGGCGACCTGACGCTGCTGGCCGCCGCGGCCCTGTTCAGCTACTACACGGTGGCGAGCAAGCCCCTCATCCAGCACCACGGCGGCGTGACGGTGCTGGGCTATGGCAGCCTCGTGTGCACGCTGCCCATGCTGCTGTGGTGCCTGCCGGCGCTGCGCGCGCTGGACTGGGCGGCGCAGCCGGCATGGGTCTGGGCCGGCACGGCCTGGCAGGTGGCCGGCGGCGGCTTCATCGGCTGGCTGGCCTGGGGCTGAGCCAACGAGAGGCGCGGCGTCGCACGCACCGCCCCCTCATCTACCTGATGCCGCTGGTGGCCGGCCTCACCGCCTGGGCCTGGGGCGGCGAGCAGTTCAGCGCCCACAAGCTGCTGGGCGCGGGCGTCATCCTCGCAGGCGTCGCCCTGGCGCAGTTCAGCCCCGGCTCGGCCGCGCCTCGTGCACGTCCGCGACCGCCAGAGCCGTCATGTTGACGATGCGGCGCACCGTGGCCGAGGGCGTCAGGATGTGCACCGGGCGCGCGGCGCCGAGCAGGATGGGCCCCACCGTCACGCCCTGACCGGCGCTGATCTTGAGCACGTTGAAGAGGATGTTGGCCGCGTCCAGCGTCGGCAGCACCAGCAGGTTGGCCGCGCCGCTGAGCTTGCTGTCGGGCAGGAAGGCCTGGCGCACGCTCTCCGAGAGCGCCGCGTCGCCATGCATCTCGCCATCGCACTCCACCTCGGGATGCGCAGCCGCGAACAGCTCGTGGGCGCGACGCATCTTCAGCGCCGAGGGCCGCGTGCTGGAGCCGAACATCGAGTGGCTGACGAAGGCCAGCTTGGGCGGCAGGCCGAAGCGGCGCAGCTCTTCGGCGGCCATGGCGGCGATGTCGGCCAGCTCCTCGGCACCCGGGTCGTCGTTGACGAAGGTGTCGGCGATGAAGAGCGTCATCTTGTCCAGCATCAGCGCATTCATCGCGGCGAACTGGCGGGCGCCCTCGCGCAGGCCGACGAGATCGCGCACCTGCTCCAGGTGGCGGTCGAAGCGGCCGACCATGCCGCAGATCATGGCGTCGGCGTCGCCCAGCTCGATGGCCAGCGCACCGATGGCGGTGTTGGAGCGGCGCACGGCCGACTTGGCCATCTCGGGCGTCACGCCGTTGCGCTTCATGCGCGCGTGGTAGGCCTCCCAGTACTGGCGAAAGCGCGGGTCGTCCTCGGGGTCGATGACGACGACGTCTTCGCCCAGCCTCAGGCGCAGGCCGGCGCGTTCGATGCGCGCCTTCAGCACGGCGGGGCGGCCGATCAGCGTCGGCCGGGCCAGGCCTTCGTCGAGCACGACCTGCACGGCGCGCAGCACGCGCTCGTCCTCGCCCTCGGGGTAGATGACACGGGCCGGCGCGGCCTTGGCGGCCGAGAAGACGGGCCGCATGAACATGCCGGTCTGGTAGACGAAGCGCTCCAGCGACTGGCGGTAGGCGTCGAGGTCGGCAACGGGGCGGGTGGCCACGCCATCCTCGGCCGCCGCGCGCGCCACGGCCGGGGCGATGCGCAGGATGAGGCGGGCGTCGAAGGGCTTGGGGATGAGGTAGTCGGGGCCGAAGGCGAGGTCCTGGCCGGCATAGGCCGCGGCGACTTCATCGCTGGTCTCGGCCTTGGCCAGGGCCGCGATCTCGCGCACGCAGGCCAGCTTCATGCCCTCGGTGATCTTGGTGGCGCCGCAGTCCAGCGCGCCGCGGAAGATGTAGGGGAAGCACAGGACGTTGTTGACCTGGTTGGGGTAGTCGCTGCGGCCCGTGGCGATGATGCAGTCGGGCCGCACGGCCTTGGCCAGCTCGGGCCGGATCTCGGGCTCGGGGTTGGCCAGGGCCAGGATGATGGGCTGGCTGGCCATGGTCTTGACCATGTCGGCGGAGAGGACGCCGGCGGCGGAGCAGCCGAGGAAGACGTCGGCGCCCGCGACCACGTCGGCCAGCGTGCGCGCCGCGGTGACCTGGCAGTAGCGCTGCTTGGACTCATCGAGCCGGCCGGCCCGGGCGTCCTCGCGCTCGCTCTGGATGAGGCCGCGCGAGTCGCAGACGAAGACGTTCTGCCGCTTCACGCCCAGGCCCACCATGACGTCCAGGCAGGCGATGGCCGCCGCACCGGCGCCCGACACCGCCACCTTCACCGACCCGATGTCCTTGCCCACCAGCTCCAGGCCGTTGAGCAGGGCCGCCGACGAGATGATGGCGGTGCCGTGCTGGTCGTCGTGGAAGACGGGGATGTTCATGCGCTTGGACAGTTCGCGCTCGATGTAGAAGCACTCGGGCGCCTTGATGTCCTCGAGGTTGATGCCGCCGAGCGTCGGCTCCATGGCCGCGATGATGTCGACGAGCTTGTCGGGGTCGCGCTCGGCCAGCTCGATGTCGAAGACGTCGATGCCGGCGAACTTCTTGAAGAGGCAGCCCTTGCCTTCCATGACCGGCTTGGCGGCCAGCGGGCCGATGTCGCCCAAGCCCAGCACGGCCGTGCCGTTGGTGATGACGCCGACGAGATTGCCGCGCGACGTGAACTCGGCGGCCTGCGACGGATCGCGCTCGATGTCCAGGCAGGGATACGCGACGCCCGGCGAGTAGGCCAGCGACAGGTCGCGCTGGTTGCTCAGGGCCTTGGTCGGCGTGACCGAAATCTTGCCGCGCGTCGGGCTGCGGTGATATTCGCGGGCGGCGTCGCGCAGCGCGGCTTCGGCAGGCGACAAGGGTGCGTTGTTCTTTTCCATGGCAGCGGGTTTCCAGAGGGGAACCCGCAAGGTTACGCCGCGTTTCAGCGGCCCGCGATGCCGGTTTGCTGGCGATCCATGCCGAGGCCGACATCAGGCGGTTCCCGCGGCGGCGCACAGGGCGCCGCCGTGGGGCTCATGACGCCAGCTTCAGCCGGCCGCGCGCTGGCTCAGGATCTCGAAGGCGGGCAGGGTCTTGCCCTCAAGCACCTCCAGGAAGGCGCCGCCGCCGGTGGAGATGTAGCCCACGTCCTTCTCGATGCCGTACTTGGCGATGGCCGCCAGGGTGTCGCCGCCGCCGGCGATGCTGAAGGCCACGCTCTCGGCGATGGCGCGGGCGATGGCTTCGGTGCCATGGGAGAAGGCCGGGAACTCGAAGACGCCGACCGGCCCGTTCCACACGATGGTGCCCGCGGCCTTGAGCTTGTCGGCCAGCTTGGCGGCGGTCTTGGGGCCGATGTCGAGGATGAGGTCGTCGTCCTCGACGTCGGTGGCCGCCTTCACGGAAGCCGTCGCGCCGGCGGCGAAGGTCTTGGCCGTGACCACGTCCTCGGGGATGGGCACCTCGGCGCCGCGCGCCGCCATCGCGGCCATCACGGCCTTGGCCTGGTCGACGAGGTCGGGCTCGGCCAGCGACTTGCCGATCTTCAGGCCCGCGGCCAGCATGAAGGTGTTGGCGATGCCGCCGCCGACGACGAGGCCGTCGACGTTCTTGGACAGGCTCTGCAGGATGGTCAGCTTGGTGGAGACCTTGGAGCCGGCGACGATGGCGACGAGCGGACGCCGCGGGTTGGCCAGGGCCTTGGTGATGGCGTCGATCTCGGCCGCCAGCAGCGGGCCGGCACAGGCGACCTTGGCGTACTTGGCGATGCCGTAGGTGGTGGCCTCGGCGCGGTGGGCGGTACCGAAGGCGTCGTGCACGAAGATGTCGCACAGGGCCGCGAGCTTCTTCGACAGCTCCTCGCTGCACTTCTTCTCGCCCTTGTTGACGCGGCAGTTCTCCAGCAGCACCAGCTCGCCCGGCGCGACGGCCACGCCATCGACCCAGTCGGCCTTGAGTGGCACCGGCCGGCCCAGCAGCTCGGCCATGCGCTCGGCCACGGGGGCGAGGGAGTCCTCGGGCTTGAACTCGCCCTCGGTCGGGCGGCCGAGGTGGGAGGTGACCATGACGGCCGCGCCGGCGTCCAGCGCCATCTTGATGGCCGGCAGCGAGGCGCGGATGCGGGTGTCCTCGGTGATCTTGCCGTGGTCGTCCAGCGGCACGTTGAGGTCGGCGCGGATGAAGACGCGCTGGCCGGCCACCTTGCCGGCGGCGATCAGGTCGGAGAAGCGGATGACGTTCATGGTCGGGCGGTGCAGTTGAGGAAAACTGCCGCGATTCTCGCCTCTGCTCACCAGCCGAGGCCCAGGCGCAGCGGCAGCAGCACCGCCATGCCCACGAGGATGGTGCCGAGGATGCCCTTGCGCCAGAAGTAGTAGGCCGTGGCGGCGACGGCTGCCGGCCAGCGCGCGTCCTGCCAGGTGGTGATGACGTGGCCCTGGGTCATGAAGACCTCGGGGGCGACGACGGCCACCAGCGCCGCCAGCGGCGCCACCTTGAGCAGCTCGCGCAGCCAGTCGGGGATGGGCAGGGGCTCGTCGCCGATGAGGAAGAACCCGCGCGTCAGCACCGTCACGGCCGCGAGGCCGACGAGGGCGATCCAGGTCATGGGCTCGCTCATGCCCGGCCCCTTCGCGCGTCCAGCCACCAGCCCACCGCACCGGCGGCCACGATGGCGCACAGGATGTTGAGCTTGAGCGGCAAGTTGTAGGTCGCGACGGACACCGCGCCGGCCGTGACCGCCACCCACCAGAGCACGCGTTCGGTCAGCAGCGAGTAGGACAGGCCCAGCAGGGCGAGCACGCCGGCGAAGCCGATGCCCCAGTGGGCCGGGATGCGGTCGGCCAGCAGGATGCCGGCGAAGGAGGCGGCCTGCCAGGTCGGCCAGTTGACCGCCACGCCGCCCCAGAAGTAACGCCGCTGTCCCGGGCCTGGGCGCGGCTCGGGATAACGCCTCACGAAGTAGACGAAGTTCAGGTCCGCGGCGAAATAGCCGTGCAGCAAGCGCTGGAGCCGCGGCAGGTGGCCGAAGTAGTTGCGCCACTGGGCGCTGAAAATGACAAAGCGCAGGTTGACGCAGAAGGCTGTGGCCAGCAGCACCCACAGCGGGGCGCCGGAGGCGATCAGCGGCAGGGCCGTCAGCTGGGCGCTGCCGGCGAACACCAGCAGCGACATGCCCATGGCCAGCGGCAGGGCCAGTCCGCTCTTGATCATGGTCACGCCGGTCACCAGGCCCCAGGCGGCCAGTCCCAGCGATGGCGAAGCCATGTCGCGCGCACCGGTACGGAAATCAGGGTCGGCCGCCAGCGCGCGCAGCCTGCTCGTGAAGCTCATCCCGCCATTGTGGCGGCGTGCTCCCCCCCCCCAAAAAACAGGCGGCGCAACGCGCCCGCCGCCCCTCCAGCGGCCGCCGTGGAACTGGCTTTGCCAGGCCACTGGCGGCGCCCCCTTGAGGGGGCCGGCGAAGCCGGTAGGGGGTGGTCAATTCATCTTCCGGACTTTGCCGCTGCCGGCGATGGAGGAGCTGATCTCGGGCGAACCGACGTACTTCACGTCGCCGCTGCCGGCGATGGACACGTTCAGCCGCTTGGTGGCCTGCACGAGGGCGTCGCCGCTGCCGGCGATGCTGACCTTGACTTCCTCGGCCGCCAGTTCCGCGGCCTTGACGTCGCCGCTGCCGGCGATGGAGACGTTGGCATTGCCGCAGCGCCCGGCGGCGATGATGTTGCCGCTGCCGCTGACCTTCATGCCCAGGCGTTCGGCGTCCAGGCCGGCGAAGCGGATGTCGCCCGAGCCGGCGATGGCGGCGTCGACGCCGGCGGTCTTCATCGCCTCGACCTTGATGGTGCCCGAGCCGGCCACCGAGACGGCGCGCAGGGCCGGCATCTCGATGGTGAAGCTCGGCGTGGTCGAGGTCTGCAGGTTGTAGCCCTTCTTGGGCTGGATCTCCAGCGTGCGCCCCTTGCCGCCGTCGACGACGCGGGTCTCGATGTAGGGCAGCAGGTTGCGGTCGGCCTTGACCTCGACCTTGTTGGACGAGCCTTGGCGGATGACGATGTTGAAGCCGCTGACCGTGGAGACGCCGTCGAAGGCGCCCGGGTCGCGGGCTTCGGTGGCGATGTCGCCGTTGCCCTGGACACGCTCACCGCTGTTCCAGCTCCAGGCCCCGGCGGGGACGGCGAGCACGGCGGCGAGGGTGGCGAGGCCGAAGGCGAAGTGGCGGCGGTTCGGGGTCATGGCGGGCTCCATCGGGATTGCGATGGCCGCATCTTGCCGCCGTTAGGGCGCCGCGCCAGGGCCGACGCGACGATGCGCAGGATCGTGGGGCTGAAATGCAGCTGGCCCGGGCTGCTCAGTGGGCCTTGGGCTTGTCGGCGGCTTTGTCGGCCGGCTTGTCGGCAGGCTTGGCCTCGGCCTCCTCGGCGGCCGGCTTGGCCTGGCCGGGGCGCGGCACGACCGGGGCGATGCCCTCGATCTTGTTCTCGCGCATGTACTCGTCCATCTCCCGCCAGCCGGCGTAGACCGCCGCCTTCTGGGCCTTGGGATTGAGCAGGTAGCAGTCCTCGATCGCCCGCAGGGCGTGCCGACAGGCGCCGCCGATGGCCTTGGCATCGGCCTCCTTGGCGGCGGCAACCTTGACGGGGTCGTCGATGCCCAGCTGCTCGCAGGCCGACAGGACCGCGAGCAGGGGCAGGGCGAGGAGGAGGCGCTTCATCCTGACTGGTATCGGCAGCCCGCGCGGCAACTTGAGTCAGGCCGCCCGGCCCTGGGCCATGGCCATCAGCCGGGCGACGCGTTCCTCGGTGGACGGGTGGGTGGAGAACAGGCCCCGCAAGCCGCCGCCGGACAGCGGGTTCATGATCATCATCTGCGCCGTCTCGGGGTGGGCCTCGGCCGGCGCGAGCGGGATGCCCTGGGCGTAGTGGTGGATCTTCTGCAGCGCCGAGGCCAGGGCCGCCGGGTCGCCGGAGAGTTCGGCGCCCCCGCGGTCGGCCTCGAACTCGCGCGCGCGGCTGATGGCCATCTGGATGAGGCTGGCCGCCAGCGGCGCGAGCAGGGCCACGGCCAGGCCGGCCAGCGGGTTGGCGGGGCGGCCGTTCTCGTCGCGTCCGCCGAAGATCGTGGCGAAGTTGGCCAGCATGGAGATGGCGCCGGCCATCGTGGCGCTGACCGTGCTGATCAGGATGTCGCGGTGGGCGACGTGGGCCAGCTCGTGCGCCATGACGCCGCGCAGTTCGCGCTCGGACAGCAGGCGCAGGATGCCGGTCGTGGCGGCCACGGCGGCATGCTCGGGGTTGCGGCCGGTGGCGAAGGCGTTGGGCGCCTCCTCGTCGATGAGGTAGACCTTGGGCGCCGGCAGGCCGCCGCGCGCGGCCAGCTCCTGCACCAGCCGGTAGAACTGCGGCGCGCTGCCCGCGTCGACCTCGCGGGCGTTGTACATCCTCAGCACCATGTCGGCCGAGAACCAGTAGCTGAAGAAGTTCATGCCCACGGCCAGCGCCAGGGCGACCAGCATGCCGGTACGCCCGCCGACCATGGCGCCGACGGCCATGAACAGCGCCGTGATGGCGGCCATCAGGATGGCGGTCTTCACGAGGTTGAACATCGCGGCGGGCTCCAGGAAATGAGGGTGACGTGGCAGATGGTGCCACGCCCGCGGGGTTTCAAGCCGCGCCGAAGCGTTCGCCCACGGCCATGGGCCGGGACTGCAGGAAGGCCGCCGCCGGGCCGCGCTTGCCACCAGCGCGCTGCAGTTCAGTCAGCCGCAGCGCGCCCTCGCCGCAGGCGACGACCGGTCCCGTGGCGATGACCTCGCCGGGCTGGCCGCGGCCCTCGACGACCTCGGCACGCCAGACCTTGACGGCCTCGCCGGCCAGAGTGGCCACGCCGCCGGGGAAGGGGTCGAAGGCGCGCAGCCGCCGCTCGATCTCGGCGGCAGGCCGCGTCCAGTCGATGGCGGCTTCGGCCTTCTCGATCTTGTGCGCATAGGTCACGCCCTCGGCCGGCTGGGGCGTGTGCGGCAGGCCGCCGCAGGCGGCCATCTCCAGGGCCTCGACGATGAGCCGCCCGCCCAGGGCGGCCAGGCGGTCGTGCAGGGTCGCGGTGGTGTCATCGGGGCGGATGGCCAGGCGCTCGACGACGCACATCGCCCCGGTGTCCAGGCCCGCATCCATCTGCATGATGGTGATGCCGGTCTCGGCGTCGCCGGCCTCGATGGCGCGATGGATGGGCGCCGCGCCGCGCCAGCGCGGCAGCAGCGAGGCGTGGATGTTGAGGCAGCCCTGCGCCGGCAGGTCCAGCACCCACTGCGGCAGGATGAGGCCGTAGGCGGCCACGACCATGAGGTCGGGCGCCGCGGCCTGCAGGGCCTCCCGCGCCGCGGCGGCATCGGCCGCGTACTTGCCGTCGAGCCTGAGCCCCTGCGGCTGCGTCACCGGGATGCCCGCGGCGAGGGCCCGCTGCTTGACCGGCGAGGCCTGCAGCTTCATGCCGCGGCCGGCGGGCCGGTCGGGCTGGGTCAGCACCAACGGAACGGTGAAACCCCCGGCGAGAAGGGCGTCGAGGGCGACGGCGGCGAACTCCGGCGTGCCGGCGAAGACGATGCGCATGGCCCGCTCAGAGGCGCTGCAGGCGCTTGCGCGATTCAGCCTCCTCCTCGCGCGTCTTCTTGATCATCTTGGTCTTGATGCGGTCGCGCTTGAGGGGGCTGAGGTATTCGACGAAGACCTTGCCCATGAGGTGGTCCATCTCGTGCTGCACGCAGACGGCCAGCAGCCCGTCGGCGTCGAACTCGTAGGCCTCGCCGTCGCGGTTGGTGGCGCGCACCGTGACCTCGGCGTGGCGGGGCACCTTGTCGTAGATCTGGGGCACGGACAGGCAGCCCTCCTCGCCCTCGACCATGCGCTCGCTCATCTTGATGATCTCGGGGTTGATGAGCACGCGGGGGGTGTCGCGGTCCTGGGAGGTGTCGATGACGATGACGCGCTCGTGCACGTCGACCTGCGTCGCGGCCAGGCCGACGCCGTCGGCGGCGTACATGGTTTCCAGCATGTCGTCGACGAGCTGGCGGATGCGGGCGTCCACCTCGGCGACGGGCTTGGCGACGGTGTGCAGGCGCGGGTCGGGGTAGCGGAGGATGTGCAGTTGTGCCATGGGTGTGGGCCCGCGGCCACGGCCGATGCTTTGTAAGCACTCGCAAGCGGGGGCCGGCCGGGTTGAATGCGGGCAGAATCACCCGGATTTTCGCCGATCCGGCAATCCCCTCGGAGACCGCGCCCGATGCCCGCAGCACGCCCCGCCCCCCTCGCCGTCACTGCCGTCCTTTCAGCCTGCCTGACCCTCGCGACGGCCACGGCCTGGGCCCAAGCCAGCAAGCTGCCCGTCACCCCCGAGCAGCGCCGGGTGGCCGACCAGGTCGCCGCCGCGGGCGTGCCGCTGTCGGAACTGGCGCCTTCCGCGCCCGACACCTACACCGTCAAGCCCGGTGACACGCTCTGGGACATCTCCAAGCTCTTCCTGAAGAGCCCCTGGCGCTGGCCCGAGCTCTGGGGCATGAACCGCGAGCAGATCCGCAATCCCCACCTGATCTACCCGGGGCAGATGCTGGTGCTGGTCAAGGTCGACGGCCGCGCCCGGCTGGAGTTCGGCCAGCGCGTCGGTGCCGGTGCCGCGAACGACACCGTCAAGCTGAGCCCGCAGATGCGCATCTCGGCGCTGGACGCCAATCCCATCCCGACCATCCCGCTGGCCCTGATCCAGCCCTTCCTGACCGACACGGTCGTCTTCGACACCGACGAGCTGGCCAAGGCGCCGCGCATCGTCGCCGCCCAGGAGGGTCATGTCGTGCTCGGCCAGGGCGACCTGGCCTATGCCCGCGGCGACTTCGGCGGCGCGACCGACTTCCGCATCTTCCGCAACTCCCGCCCGCTGATCGATCCGGCCACCCGCGAGATCCTCGGCTACGAGGCTCCCTACGTCGGCACGGCCGACCTGATCCGCCCCGCCGAGGACCGCCCGCGCGCCGACGGCAACACCGACGTCATCCCGGCCACGCTCAAGATCCGCCTGACCAAGCAGGAGGTCGGCATCGGCGACCGCCTCGCCCCGGCACCGCAGCGCAACCTGGACCGCTACGTGCCGCATGCGCCCGACAAGGCCCTCGCGGGTCAGATCGTGGCGCTCTACGGCGACGCGCTGAACGCGGGCCAGAACCAGATCGTGGCCCTGAACCGCGGCAAGCGCGACGGCGTCGAGCGCGGCCACGTCTTCGCCCTGTGGCGCGACGGCCCGGTCGTGCGCGACACCACGGCCGAGAAGGCCGAGGCCATCAAGCTGCCCGACGAACGCCACGGCATCCTGTTCGTCTTCGAGGTCTACGAGCGCGTGTCCTATGCGCTCATCATCTCCGTGCAGCAGCCGGTCAAGGCCGGCGACCGCTTCACCCAGCCCTGACGGCCGGCGCGCCATGGCGGACCGCGGCGAGCTGGCCGCCTGGCTGCGGCTGACCGAGAGCCTCGGCGCCGGCCCCGTCCGCCGGCTGCTGGCCATGGCGGGCAGCCCCGAGGCGGTGTTCGAGCTGCCTGCAGCCGCGCTCGAGCAGGTGCTGTCGCCCCGGCAGCGCCAGGCCCTGGCTGCACCGCCCGAGCACCTCGCCGAGCTGATGGTTCAGGCCGAAGCCTGGCTGGCCGAGGCGGGCCACGGCCTGCTCGCCCTCGGCGACGCCGACTACCCGGCGCCGCTGCTCGCCACCGCCGACCCGCCGCTGCTGCTGTGGCTGCAGGGCCGAAGGGAGCTGCTGGGCACGCCGTCGCTGGCCATCGTCGGCAGCCGCAACCCGACGGCCCAGGGCGGCGACAACGCCCGGGCCTTCGCCCGTGCCCTCGCCGCGGCGGGCTACACCATCGTCTCCGGCCTAGCCCTGGGCGTGGACGCCGCCGCCCATGAGGGCGCCCTGGACGCCGGCGGCGCCACTATCGCCGTCGTCGGCACCGGGCTGGACCAGGTCTACCCGCGCCGCAACGAGGAACTCGCCGCACGGCTGCTCGCCGCCGGCGGCCTCATCGTCAGCGAGTATTCGCTGGGCACGCCGGTCATGCAGGCCAACTTCCCGCGGCGCAACCGCATCATCGCGGGCCTGTCGCGGGGCTGCCTCGTCGTCGAGGCGGCCGTGCAGTCGGGCTCGCTGATCACCGCAAGGCTGGCCGTCGAGGCGGGGCGCGAGGTCTTCGCCATCCCGGGCTCCATCCATTCGCCGCAGTCGCGCGGCTGCCATGCCCTGATCCGCCAGGGCGCCAAGCTGGTGGAGTCCGCCGAGGACGTGCTGGAGGAGCTGCCCGCACCGGGCACGCCGCGCGCGCCGAAGGCGCCGACGGAGCCCGCGCCAGAGCCGCCCCACGGCCAGCAGGCCCTGCTGGACGCCATGGGCTTCGACCCGGTCAGCCTGGACGCGCTGATGGCCCGCTGCGGCTGGCCGGCAGCCGAGCTGAGCGCCGCCTTGCTCGAACTCGAACTGGAGGGTCGGGTGGCACGGCTGGCCGGCCAGCTCTACCAGCGGCGCGGCCTGGGATAGCGAGCTTAACCGCCGATATCAGAGGCGGAACCGAGGGGTTATTCGCGGCCGATGCCGCTGGATCGCTGGGCTATCATCCCCTCACCATGTTCGATGTCCTGGTTTATCTCTACGAGACCTACTGGCGCCCGGACGCCTGCCCCGACCATGCGCAACTGACGCGCAAGCTGTCGGCCGTGGGCTTCGAGAACGACGAAATCCAGGAGGCCCTCAACTGGCTCGACGGCCTGGCCGCCGCGGGCGACGCCTACCAGGGCGAGCAGGGCGCGCTGTCGATGCGCGTCTATTCCGCTGCCGAGGTGGAGCACCTGGGAGAGGCCTCCATCGGCTTCATCAGCTTCCTGGAATCGGCCGGCGTCCTGCCCGGCCCGATGCGCGAGATGGTGATCGACCGCGCCATGGCCATCGGCGGCAACGCCATGGACCTCGAAGACCTGAAGATCATCGTGCTGATGGTGTTCTGGAGCCTGGGCGAGGAGCCCGACGCCCTCATCCTCGACGAGCTCTTCGTCGCCCCGGAAGACCGGCTGATCCACTAGGGCCGACCGGCCCTGCGGACCACAACGGCGCCACCGGCGCCGTTTGTCATTTCAGCGATCCATCCCGAGTTCACTGCATTCACGGCGCGTGAACCGACTGGGCTTGCCGGCGTTCAGCCGGAGCAAGACCGGGCGAGGGGCTTGTTTCACTTCAGAAGTTGCCCGGGGTCGGCATCCAGCTTGGCCAGGGCCTTGCGGGTGGCCTGCACGGTCAGGGCTTCGTCCTGGGCCGGCAGCAGCAGGCCGGCCTGCAGGAAGGCGGCCATGCGGTTCAGCGAGAACAGCACGCCGCGGCCCTTGGGCGTGACGAACAGGGCCAGCTGCTTGCGCAGACCGCGCCAGGCGAGCTGCACCTGCTCGTTGCGCCCGCGGTAGTCGAGCATGAACCAGCCGCCCACCTGCAGCTCGCGCGCCCAGGCGACCATGGCCGGCGTCGGCGCCGAGCCGCCCTCGGCCACCACTTCCATGCCGTCGGACTCGTGGCCCGAGAGGTCGCGCACCAGCATCTCGTCGACGTGGCTGTCGCCCTCGATGTCCTCGGGCAGCATGGCTTCCAGCGTCTCGAGCTGGTCCATCAGTTCGTCCAGGCGCTCGCGCGGGATGGCCGCCGTCTTGGCGGTGAAGGCCGCCGCCAGGGCGTTGTTGAGCTGGCGCACGTGCTCGTCCTGCTTGTCGATGGCCAGGCCGGCGTGGCTCATGCCGTCGCGCAGGGTCTTGAGCAGGGGCGGCAGGCGGCGGATGACCTCGGCCCGCTCCTCGCGAGATGACTTGGCGCTCGCGCTCCAGATCAGGTCGGCCGCGGCGCGCTTCATGGACTTGGTGACGTCGGCCTGGGCGCCGGAGCGCACGGCCGTGACGGCCAGCACGTCGGCCCAGACGTGGAAGAGGAAGTCGCGCACGCCGTCCTGCACCGGCACCTCGGACAGCATCTTGCGCAGCTCGATGGTGTACTGGATGGCCAGGGTCTCGCGCTGCTCGACCTGCTGGGCCAGGGACACGCCGCGCTTGGAGGCCTGGTTCTCGTTTTCGAAGTAGTGGTCGAGGAACTTCTCGAACTCGGTCAGCACGGTGGCGAAGACGCGCCGACCGGTGTCGGGGTAGGCCTCGACGACCTGCACCACGCGCTTGATCTCGCGCTCCAGCGCGTCGTTGCTGGCGCGCTCGGCGCCGGGGCCGCTGCTCTGGGCGGTGTTGAAGCCCATGACGCAGGCGCCCATGCGGTCGATGAGCCGGCGCGCCGGATGGTCGGCCGCCGCGAAGAAGTCAGGTTCGCTGACGGCCACGCGCAGCACCGGCATCTGCAGCCGCGCGAACCACACCCGGACCGTCGCGGGAATGCGCTCCTCGGTCAGGATGCTCTGGAACATCATCGCCACGATCTCGATGGTGGCGCGTTCGGCCGGCGTGCTGGCCGCCTGCTTCAGGACCTGCTTGAAGGCCTGGTTGCGGGCGCCGATCTCCTCGAGCGCCCGGGGGGCGCTCTGGGCGGTGGTCTCGGCCCCGCTGGCCGAGGCGGCTGGTGCCGGCCGGCGTTGCAGCGATTCCTGGGCGTGCCGGATGGCGCCCATCAGCCGCGGCGAGGCGGGAGCCGACGGAACGGCCGGCGGGGCATCGGCCAGGGAAGGCCGCGCGCCGCCCTCGCCGCCCCCGGTGATCGGCCCGCCGCCCGACCCGCCCGATGCACCGGGCTGGCCGACGCCGGCCAGGCTGGGCTTGCCGCCGCCCGGCCGGGCCGGGACCTGGCTCTTCGTGACGGGAAAGCCCGGCACGTGGCGAGCCAGCACGCGCTGCAGCTGCGCCATGACCTCCTCGGCCTGGCTGCTGGCCTTGCTGCGCGGGGCCTGCACCTCGTCGGGCCCGGCCACGCCCGGTGCCGGCGGCGCGAGCCCCGCGGCGGCGGCGGGCGGCGTGGGCGAAGGCGCGGCCGCAGGCGGCACCGGCACCGCGGGCGCTGCGGCCGGAGCCGTGCGGCGGATGAAAGGGCGCAGGTCGACCTCGGGCAGCACCTTCTGGGCGATCAGCCAACGGTTGGTCTCGTGGTAGGCCTCGCTGATGAGCTGGGCAAACTCCTCGTGCAGCTCATGGTGCAGCAGCTGCCAGATGTTGGCGTCCAGCCCCACGCGCGACCAGGCGTCGAGCGCGATGCGGGCCACGACGTGGGCGCGCAGCAGGTCCAGCGGCTCCAGATCGTCGTGGGCCTCCAGGGCCTGCATGCGGGTGCGCAGGTCGGTGAACTCCCAGGTGGCGCGGTCCATCATGACCAGGGCCAGGCGCGAGCTGGTGATCTCGCGCTCGATGGTCGAGTCATCGACCAGGCTCATCTTCAGCGACGAGGCGGCGGCCGTGTCGTGCTCGCGTCCGCTCTCGGAGACGCCATGGACGGCGGCGTGGCGCAGCGCGCCGACGACGGCCATCTGCCAGTTGGGGCCGAGCTTCTGCCAGGCCTGCACCGCGTCGCGCCGCGCCAGCATGATGGCGTGCGGAGCGCCCTGCGACAGCAACTGGCCGGCGCCCTGGCCGACGGCCGCGACCAGCGGCGTCATGCCGCGCACCAGGGCTTCGAGGTAGACGCGCCGTGCCTGGGTGGCCAGGGCCTGGTTGCGGGCGGCGGTCATGGGAGACAGTGGGCTGCGCGTCGGGAGTTGGGCTTCGCAGTCACTCTACACGACGGCCCCGGCATTCGGGTCGTTGGGGTCGTCGCGATTGACGCCAGTCTTCACCAGGTCCTCGCGCTTGACACCCAGCCACATCGCGATGGCCGCGGCCACGAAGACCGAGGAGTAGATGCCGAACAGGATGCCGATGGTCAGCGCGACGGCGAAGTAGTGCAGCGTCGGGCCGCCGAAGAGCAGCATGGAGATCACCATCAGCTGGGTGCAGCCGTGGGTGATGATGGTGCGGCTCATCGTGGAGGTGATGGCGTGGTCGATCACCTCGTGGGTGTTCATCTTGCGGAACTTGCGGAAAGCCTCGCGCACCCGGTCGAAGATGACCACCGACTCGTTGACCGAGTAGCCCAGCACCGCCAGCACCGCCGCCAGCACCGCCAGCGAGAACTCCCACTGGAAGAAGGCGAAGAAGCCCAGGATGATGACCACGTCGTGCAGGTTGGCGATGATGCCCGCCAGCGCGAACTTCCATTCGAAGCGGATGGCCAGGTAGATCATGATGCCGGCCACCGTGACGGCCAGGGCCTTGGCGGCGTCCTGGGCCAGCTCGGCGCCCACCGCGGGGCCGACCACCTCGGAACGCGACAGCTTGAGGGGCTCCGTGCCGTTGGCCGCCGTGCAGACCTGCTTGCTGACCTGCTCGCCCTGCGGCGTGACCTGCTGCTGCTGGCTGACGGTGCCCGACTCGGCCTTGCACAGCTCGCCGAAGACGCGGCCGACCAGCTCCGTCTGCTTGACGTCGCCGCGCACCGGCAGGCGGATCATGACGTCGCGCGAGGAGCCGAAGTTCTGCACCTGCACCTCGCCGAAGCCCATCTTCTCGACGACCTGGCGGGTCTTCTCGATCTCGGCGGCCTGCGGGTAGGCCACCTCGATGACGGTGCCGCCGGTGAACTCGATGGAGAAATGCAGGTGGCGCGTGAACAGGAAGAACACGGCGGCGGCGAAGGTGATGAAGGAGATGGCGTTGAAGATCAACGCATGCTTCATCAGCGGCAGGTCGCGCTTGATGCGAAAGAGTTCCATCGTTTGCTTTCTCAGGCCTTGGCGGCCACGTCGGTCGTCTCGGCTTCAGGCTTCCAGACCTGGCCGATGGACACGCTCTTGAGCTTCTTCTGGCGGCCGTACCAAAGGTTCACGAGGCCGCGCGAGAACACGACGGACGAGAACATCGAGGTCAGGATGCCGAGGCAGTGCACCACCGCGAAGCCCTTGATCGGGCCGGAGCCGAACACCAGCAGCGCCACGCCGGCGATCAGCGTCGTGACGTTGGAGTCCAGGATGGTGGCCCAGGCCCGCTCGTAGCCGAGGTGGATGGCCTGCTGCGGCGTGGCGCCGCCGCGCAGTTCCTCGCGCACGCGCTCGTTGATCAGCACGTTGGAGTCGATGGCCATGCCCAGCACCAGGGCGATGGCCGCGATGCCCGGCAGGGACAGCGTGGCCTGCATCAGCGACAGCGCCGCCACCAGCAGCAGCAGGTTGAAGCCCAGCGCCAGCGACGAGAACACGCCGAAGAGCATGTAGTAGACGCACATGAACGCCGCCACGGCGACGAAGCCCCAGGTGACGCTGGCGATGCCCTTCTCGATGTTCTCCTTGCCCAGGCTCGGGCCGATGGTGCGCTCCTCGATGATCTCCATCGGCGCGGCCAGCGAGCCGGCGCGCAGCAGCAGGGCCGTGTCGCTGGCCTCCTGCGTCGTCATCGCACCGGAGATCTGGAAGCGGTTGCCGAGCTCGGAGTTGATCTTGGGCGCCGTCACGACCTCGCCCTTGCCCTTCTCGAACAGCAGGATGGCCATGCGCTTGCCGATGTTCTCGCGCGAGGTGTCCTTCATGATCCGCGCGCCCTTGGCGTCGACGGTCAGGTGCACGGCGGGGTTGTGGTTCTCGTCGAAGCCGGGCTGGGCGTCGTTCAGGCTGTCGCCGGTCAGGATGACCTGGCGCTTGACGATGATGGGCCCGAAGCCGCGGTCCATGAAGCGCTCGGTGCCGAAGGGCACGGGGCCGTTGCCCTTGAGGGCCTCCAGCGCCTCGGCGCTGTCGTCCACCATGCGCAGCTCCAGCGTCGCGGTGCGGCCGATGATGTCCTTGGCCTTGGCCGTGTCCTGCACGCCTGGCAACTGCACGACGACGCGGTCCAGGCCCTGCTGCTGGATGACGGGCTCGGCCACGCCCAGTTCGTTGACGCGGTTGTGCAGGGTGGTGATGTTCTGCTTGAGCGCGGCCTCCTGGACGGCCACCTGCGCCTTGGGGCTGAGGGTGCCAGCCAGCTGCAGCTCGCTGCCTTCGCCCTGGGGTGTCCAGGTCACCTCGGGCACCTGGGCCTGCAGCAGCGCGATGGCGGCGGCGCGCTGCTCGGCGTCGCGGAAGGCGATCAGCACCGCATTGCCCTCGCGGGTGATGCCGGCGTGGCGGATGTTCTTCTCGCGCAGCTGGGCGCGCACGTCGCCGGTCAGGGCCTCGGCCTTCTTGGTGAGGGCCGCCTTCATGTCGACCTGCATCAGGAAGTGCACGCCGCCGCGCAGGTCCAGGCCCAGGTACATCGGGTTGGCATGCAGGGCCGACAGCCATTGCGGCGACCGCGACAGCAGGTTGAGCGCGACGATGTAGGTCGGCTCGGCCGGATCGGGATTCAGCGCCTTGTTGATGGCGTCCTTGGCCTTGAGCTGCGTGTCGGTGTCGCCGAAGCGAGCCTTGATGGAATTGCCGTCGAACTGGACGTAGTCCGCCTTGACGCCGGCCTGCTGCAGCGCGGACTCGATGCGGTCCTGCAAGGCGCTGTCGACCTTGACGGTGACCTTGGCGCTGGAGACCTGCACCGCGGGCGCCTCGCCGAAGAGGTTGGGCAGCGTGTAGAGGGTGCCGATCAGCAGCGCGACGAGCAGGATCGCGTACTTCCAGAGCGGATAGCGGTTCATGGGGAAAACGTCCTTGTCGGCGTCGGGCGGCACCCGGAGGTGGCGCCGGGCAGGCTTACTTCAAGCTGCCCTTAGGGAGAACCTGGGTGATGGCGCCGCGCTGGACCTGCAGCTCGACGCCGTTGGCCACTTCGAGGTGCACGAAGTTGTCGCCCAGCTTGCTGATCTTGCCGATGACGCCGCCGGCCGTGACGACTTCGTCGCCCTTGGCCAGGGCCTCGATCATGGCCTTCTGCTCCTTCTGGCGCTTCATCTGCGGCCGGATCATGACGAAGTAGAGGACGACGAACATCAGCACCAGCGGCAGCATGCCGAGGAGGCCGTTCTCGGGGCTGGCGGCGGCCGGGGCGGCCTGGGCGTAGGCGTTGGAGATGAACACGATGATTTCCTAGGGTGGGGGCGGACATGGGCCGCCGCAAAGCAACCTTGAATTCTAGTGCCCGGCCGCCCCGGCACCGGGCAAGGCTGCCCCGCCGCCCGGCGCCCTGATAACCTGCGCCGGCCGCGGCCCGCCGCCGCGGCACGCCCAACCGAGCGGAGCCTTCGATTACGAAATGCCCACGAGGATGCTGCCAGAGCGCCTGACCCTGCGCCGCCTGCTGACCCTGCCCTATGCCGCGCTCGTGCTGGCGCTGGCCTTGCTGATGGGCCTGCTGTCGTGGCGGGCCGGGCGTGACACCGTGGACAGCCTGTCGGCGCAGCTCCTCGTCGAGGCGGTCGGCCGCATCGCGGTCTCGCTGGAACGCCATGTCGGCGGCGCCGACGCCGTGCTGGAGGCAGCCTTCCCGACCGGCGTGGCCGCGCCCGACCGCCTGGACACCGAGGCCGGCGCCCTGCGCGAACGCTTCTGGCTGGCCACCTCGGTGCACCGCGACCCGAACAACTACGTCTACTACGGCAACCGCCAGGGTCAATTCATCGGCCTATGGCGCTTCTCCGAACAAGAGGCCGAGCTGCGCCGGCGCCCCCGCGGCGAAGGCCCGCGCACCCTCTACCGCCTCAGCGGCATCGCCGGCCCGCTGCGCTCGCCGGTCACCGAGGACAAGGTGTTCGAGCCGCGCGAACGCCCCTGGTATGCCACCGCCATGGCCCACCCCTCGGCCCTGGGCTGGACGCCCGTCTACGTGGACTTCCGCACCCAGGACCTCATCGTCACGCGCACCAAGCGGGTGGCCAACGACGTCGGCGAACCGGAGGGCGTCGCGGCGACCGACCTGCCGCTGAGGCAGGTCACCGCCCTGCTGTCGCGGCTGTCGCTCAGCGAGAACGCGGTCGCCATGGTCGTCGAGGCCGACGGGCAGCTCGTCGGCGTGTCGCGCGGCGCCCACCTCAAGGCGCTGGATGCCGCCGGGCACGAGCGGTTGAACGCCCGCCAAAGCCCGGACGGCCTCGTGGCCGCGGCCTACGCCGCCGTGCGCGAGCGCGGCCTCGGCAAGGCCGCCGACGCCGCCGCCACGACGCCGCGCACGCTCAGCTTCAAGGATGGCGACGGCCGCTCGGTGCAGGTCGGCTATGCGCGTGTCGACCCTGTGCTGGGGCTGGACTGGCTCATCATCGCCGCCGTTCCCCGCGCCGACTTCCTGGCCGGCGCGCGGCAGGGCATCGTGCAGGCCGCCGTGCTGGCCGGCCTGGCCACCGTCACGGCCCTGGGGGTGGGCTGGGCGGTGCTCGGCCTCGTCACGCGCCAGCTGCGCCAGCTCGCCGAGGCGGCCCGCCGCGTCGGCGATGGCCAGCCCGCCGGGTCCGCAGAGCCCGTCGAGACCGCGCTGGCGGGCCGGCGCGACGAGATCGGCGAGCTGGCGCGCAGCATCGCCGACATGCAGCGCCGGCTGCTGACCGACCCGCTCACCGGCCTGTCCAACCGGGGCGCCATCGTGCGCCACGTCGACGACCGCATCCTGCAGCAGCGCCGCCGCGGCGACCGCTGGCCCTTCGCCACCCTGGTGGTGGACGTCGTCCGCCTCAAGGACATCAACCACCGTTTCGGCCGGGGCGTGGGCGATGCGGTGCTGAGAGAGGTGGGCCAGCGCCTGCGCGCCGGCGTGCGCAGCGGCGACCTCGTCGCCCGCTACGCCGGCGACGAGTTCGTGCTGCTGCTCGAATCTGTCGAGGACCGGGCCGACGCCGAAGCCGCCCGGCTGCACCTCGAGACCGCCCTGAGCCAGCCGCTCCAGGACATCGCCGCCGGCGCACCGCCCGGACACGCCGTCAGCGTCAGCATCGGCGTGGCCGTCTACCCGGACGACGGCCAGGACAGCGAGTCGCTGCTGCGCCACGCCGAAACCGACATGCTTGCCCGCCAACGAGCCGCCCATGCCCCCGACGCCTGACCTCGCCGACCTGCGCCGCCACGCCGTCGCGCGCAGCCTCTTCACGCCGACGACGCTGATGCAGGCCGTGCAGCGCCTCGGCGGCTTCGTGCAGGCCGACCCGCTGCGTGCCCCGGCACGCGCCCAGGACCTCACGCTGCGCCACCGCGTCAAGGGCTACCGCGCCGGCGACCTGGAGCGGCGCTACCCGCGCCTGCCGCTGCAGGAGGACTTCTTCATCAACTACGGCTTCGTCACGCCCGAGCTGCGCGCGCTGATGCATCCGCGCACGACGCACCGGGTCTGGGACAAGGCGCGCTGGAAGCTCGCCCGCGCCGTGCTGGCCGAGGTGGAACGTCTGGGCGAGGCCCATCCGGCCGAGGTCGACGCGGCCCTGGGCCATGGCCCGGTGAAGAACTGGTTCGGCGGCAACAGCCGGCTGTCCACCGAACTGCTCGACGGCCTGCACTACCGCGGCCACCTGGACGTCGTGCGGCGCGACAGCGGCACGCGGGTCTACCGCCTGGCCCCTGCCTGGGAGCCCCACCCCGACCCCCAGCAGGCCATGGACGCCCTGGCCGACGTGCTGGTGCAGAAGTACGCCCCGCTGCCCGCGGGCAGCCTGTCGCAGCTGATCAACATGCTTTTCCACGGCGCTCACCAGTGGCAGGCGCTGCGCAAGCCCACCTTCGCACGCGCCCGCGAGCGCCTGTCGCACGCGCGGGTCGAGGGCGTGGACTGGTATTGGCCGGCGGGCGAAGACCCGACACGCGGCTGGCGCATCCCCTCGCAGGTGCGGCTGCTGGCGCCCTTCGACCCGGTCGTCTGGGACCGCCGCCGCTTCGAGCTGCTGTGGGGCTGGGCCTACCGCTTCGAGGCCTACACCCCGGCCGCCAAGCGGGTGCGCGGCCACTACGCCCTGCCCCTGCTGTGGCGCGACCAGGTCATCGGCTGGGCCAACGCCGCCGTGCGCGACGGCCGCCTGCAGGTGGACTGCGGCTACGTCGCCGGCCGGGCGCCGCGTGAGGCGGGGTTCAGGGCCGCGCTGGAGGAAGAGGTCGGGAGGATGGCGGTGTTTCTGGGAGCTGAAGTGCCGTGAGCTTGGCAAGGGGCTCACGGTAAGCAGCTGCCGCTGGCTTGCATCCGCTTAAGGGGCGCACTGCGGGCCCAGGGCTATCCTTCGCGTGGTCAGATGTTGGGCAGAAATCGTTAACGTCCGCATACGACACCACGTTAGATTGCTCGTGAACATATACCTACGCTATGTCCTTGCTGGGCTACCTGCCATCGTCACCTTTGGTGGCTGGCAACTGGCGGTGTGGGCCTACGAGCACTTTGGATGTTCCGGCAATCTCAAAGCTCTCGCTCCCTGCTTCGCGGGCGGTGTCAATCTTCTTCCGTTGCTTGGCATCGGCCTTTTCTGGTGTCAATTGCTGCTCTGGGTGGCCGTGCCAATCTCGCTCTGGCTCATGCTTTGGGTCTATTCACGTCATCATGTTCAGCGCCGCGGCTCTCCAAACTAACCATGCTTTCAAGCGGTCGCGCCAACCGCACGCTGCTTAAGTCAAAGGTTGAACGTCGGCTTCGGGGCGCTTCATCAGGCCTTGCGCTGTCTCCGCCCAGGATCGCCCGCCGCCCCGGCGCACTCCCCCAAACACCGCCGCGGCCCGTCGCACCCTCCCCTGGCTACAGTCCGCCGCCATGCTCCTCGACATCGGCCCGCTGCGCCGCAATCTTCCGTTCCGCCGCCTCTTCGCCAGCCAGTTCATTTCGGGCCTGGGCACCATGGTCAGCTATGTGGCCGTGCCCTGGCAGCTCTACGAGCTGACGCGCTCCAACGCCCAGGTCGGGCTGCTGGGACTGGTGCAGTTGATCCCCGTCGTCGTCTGCGGCCTGCTGGGCGGCGCGGTGGCGGACCGTGTGGACCGCAAGCGGCTGCTGCTGGCCTCCGAGGCCTTGATGGCCCTGTGCCTGGCCGGTCTGCTCGCCAACGCGCTGAGCGCCACGCCCAGCGTGCTGGCCATCTACGCGCTGGTGGCCGTGCTCCAGGGCGCCAGCGGCTTCCATCGCCCGGCGCTGGAGGCGCTGACGCAGAAGCTGGCCCGGCCCGAGGAGTTCGCGGCCGTGGCGGCGCTGTCGTCGGTGCGCGGCACGGTGGGCATGGTGGCCGGCCCGGCCCTGGCGGGGCTGATGCTGGCGAAATGGGGCGCCGTGGGCGCCTATGCCTTCGACCTTGCGACCTTCCTGGCCGCGCTGTTCTTCATCTCGCGCATCCCGCGCGAGGCCATAGGCATGGTCGACGCGCCCGCCGACCGGCCCCACCTGCTGGCCGACCTGGCCGAGGGCCTGCGCTTCGCCTGGGCACGGCCCGAGCTGATGGGCACCTACATCGTCGACATCGTCGCGATGGCCTTCGCCTTCCCCGTCGCCCTGTTCCCGGCCATGGCGGCGGCCGACGGGCGCACCGAGTCGGTGGGCTGGCTGCTGTCGGCCATGTCGGTCGGTGCCCTCGTCATCGGCCTGTTCAGCGGCTGGACCGGCAAGGTCGGCCGCCACGGCCGCGCCGTCGTCATCGCGGCGGCCGTCTGGGCCCTGGGCATCGTCGCCCTGGGCGTGGCGCCCAGCCTGCTGCTCGGCCTGGTTTGCCTGGCCGTGGCCGGCGCGGCCGACATGGTCAGCGGCGTGTTCCGCGGCACGATCTGGAACGAGACCATCCCGAACCCGCTGCGCGGGCGGCTGGCCGGCATCGAGATGATCAGCTACCTGACCGGCCCGCTGGTCGGCAATGCGCGGGCCGGCTTCATGGCCGACGCCTGGGGCGTGGCGCCGGCCATCTGGATGGGCGGTGCCATCTGCCTTGCCGGCGTCATCGCCACCGGCTTCCTGCTGCCGCGCTTCTGGGCCTACCGCAGCATGACGGCCGCTAGACGTTGACCGTCTTCATCTGCATCTCGGGATAGCGCGTGCCGGCCACGGCATGGGCTTCCAGCAGCGCGGCCAGGCGCGCGCGCCGGGCGTCGTCGAGATGGATGCGGGCGGCCAGCGCGTTCTCGTCCAGCCGGGCGATGCTGCGCGTGCCGGGGATGGGCACGATGTCTTCGCCCTGGTCAAGCAGCCAGGCCAGCGCGAGCTGGGCCGGCGTGTAACTCCATTCGGCGGCCAGGGCCTTCAGGGCATCGGCCAGCGCGAGGTTGTGCTCGAGGTTGTCGCCCTGGAAGCGCGGATGGATGCGGCGGCGGTCGTCGGGCGCGAGCTGCTCGGCCGAGCGGATGGCGCCGGTGAGGAAGCCGCGGCCCAGCGGGCTGTAGGGCACCAGGGCGATGCCGAGCTGGCGGCAGGTGGGCAGGACCTCGGCCTCGACGTCGCGCGTCCACAGCGAATACTCCGTCTGCACCGCCGCGATGGGGTGCACGGCGTGGGCGCGGCGGATGGTGGCGGCCGAGGCTTCGGACAGCCCCAGGTGCCTGACCTTGCCGGCCTTGACCAGCTCGGCCATGGCGCCCACGGTCTCCTCGATGGGCACGGTCTTGTCGACGCGGTGCTGGTAGTAGAGGTCGATGTGGTCCACGCCCAGCCGGTCGAGGCTGGCGTCGCAGGCCTGGCGCACGTAGGCGGGGCTGCCGTCGATGCGCACGACCGTGCCGTCAGCGGCCCGCACGTGGCCGAACTTGGTGGCGACGACGACCTCGTCGCGGCGCTCGGCCAGCAGCCGCGCCAGCAAGCTTTCGTTGGCACCGACGCCGTACATGTCGGCCGTGTCGAGGAAGTCGATGCCGATGTCCAGGGCATGGTGCAGCACTGCCAGCGACTGGGCGTCGTCGGCGGGGCCGTAGAAATCGGACATGCCCATGCAGCCCAGGCCGAGGGCCGAGACCTCGGGGCCTGCCGAGCCGAGGCGGCGGCGGGGAAGATTCGATGACGTCATGAGGACTCCTTGGATGAAGCGTCGAGGGATGCCGACAGCTTAGGAAAAGGGCGCCGGGCCGCACAGCACGAATCTCGCGCCGTCTTGCCCGATCCTCCGAAACCTGGCCGCGCGCCGGCCCCGCCAAGGCAAAGGGTTTGCACAATGGCCTGCATGCCCACCGACGACGACCTGCCGACCCTGCGCGAACGCGCCATCGCCCTGGCCCTCGCCCGCGCCCCGGGCGACGGCCTGCACGAGACGCCCCTGCCCGGGCTGCGGCTGATCCGCGCCAGCGCGCCGGCGTTGCCGGTGCCGGCAATCTACGAACCCGGCCTCGTCCTCGTGCTGCAGGGCCGCAAGCAGGCCCGCCAGGGCGACCGGGTCGTGCAGTACGACGCCATGCAATGCCTGCTCGTGCCGGTGACGGCACTGCCGCGGGGCCAGGTCGTCGAGGCCAGCCCCGACAAGCCTTACCTCTGCCTGCGCCTGAGCTGCGAGACCCAGGCCCTGGCCGAACTGCTGCTCGATGCCGACCTGCCTTCGGCGGCCGAGGGCGATGCCGGCCTCCAGGTGGCCCCGGTGACCGCGCCGCTGCTGGAGGCCGCGCTGCGGCTGCTGCGCCTGCTGGACACGCCGGCCGACCTGAAGACGCTGGCGCCCCTGGTGCAGCGCGAGATCCTCTACCGCGTGCTGACCGGGCCGCTGGGGCCGCGGCTGCGCGCCCTGGCCCAGGGCGACGGCATGGCCCGGCGCCTGAACCGCGTCATCGAGCAGCTGACCCGCCGCTTCGCCGAGCCGCTGTCCATCGACGAACTGGCCGGCCTGGCGCACATGAGCCCGTCCACCCTGCATCTGCGCTTCAAGCAGCTGACGGCGCTGTCGCCCCTGCAGTTCCAGAAGACGCTGCGCCTGCAGCACGCGCGCCGGCTGATGCTGTCCGACGGGCTGGACGCCGCCAGCGCCGCCCACCGCGTCGGCTACGAGAGCGCCTCGCAATTCAGCCGCGAATACCGGCGCCTGTTCGGCGCGCCGCCGCGTGCAGATTTGGCACGAAAGCGCGAGACGGCCCAGGCCTGAGCGGGCCGCCACGGCGGGTTGACGAGGATCAATTCGGCACCGGCGCCAGGCGCGCAGCATGGCTCCCATGCCGACATCCCGCCCCACCCCTTCCTCGCCCGCCTCGCAACGCAACGCCCGCCGCCCCGCCACGCGCCGTGTGGCCGCCGGCGACACCCCGCCGCGGCTCGACGCCGCCGCCCTCGAGCGCGACCGCGTCGGCCGCGCGCTGGCCCGGCGCGACGCGATCGAGTCCGAGACCCTGGCCGAACTGGTGCGGCGACATCACCAAGCCGAGAGCAGCCCCGACGCCCTGGCCCGCGACCTCGGCACGCTGCTGGACGGCTGCTCCCCCGACGAGCGCCGACACCTGCGCCGCGCGCTGCGCCAGCACGAGGAAGCCGTGGCGCCGCCCGCCGACGTGGACGCCGACAGCGAGCTCAGCCCCGGCTGGCGCCAGGGCGCCTACCCCTACAAGAACCTGCTCTCCCGCAAGGCCTACGAGCGGCAGAAGTACCGGCTGCAGGTCGAGCTGCTCAAGCTGCAGGCCTGGGTCAAGGAGACCGGCGCGCGCGTCGTCATCCTGTTCGAGGGCCGCGACGCCGCCGGCAAGGGCGGCACCATCAAGCGCTTCATGGAGCACCTCAACCCCCGGGGCGCCCGCGTCGTGGCGCTGGAAAAGCCCAGCGAGGTCGAGCGCGGCCAGTGGTACTTCCAGCGCTACGTGAACCACCTGCCCACGGCCGGCGAGATCGTGCTGTTCGACCGCAGCTGGTACAACCGCGCCGGCGTCGAGCGCGTCATGGGCTTCTGCAGCGAGGGCGAATACCAGGAATTCCTGCGCCAGACGCCGGAGTTCGAGCGCCAGCTGGTGCGCTCGGGCATCCACCTCTTCAAGTTCTGGTTCTCGGTCAGCCGCGACGAGCAGCGCCGCCGCTTCAAGGAGCGCAAGCTGCACCCGCTCAAGCAGTGGAAGCTCAGCCCCATCGACATGGCGTCGCTGGACAAGTGGGACGACTACACCCGCGCCAAGGAGGCGATGTTCCTGCACTGCGACACGTCGGACGCGCCGTGGACGGTGATCAAGAGCGATTGCAAGAAGCGCGCGCGCCTCAACGCCCTGCGCTTCGTGCTCAACCGCCTGCCCTATGCCGAACGCGACCTCGAACGCATCGGTGCCGTGGACCCGCTCATCGTCGGCCGGCCGGCGCTGGTGTCGATCGCGGGCGACGATTTGTTGGCACCCGGCGGCGGCGGTTGACCGCCACGGCGGCGGCGGCCGTCGCTAGAATGTGCGGCTTCCGAGGAGCGTTGCAACCTCAGCACCCCGTGAGGCCAGGCTCGGAACCAGACACTTCTGCAACCGCGCTCACCCGCTGACCACTGGTCGGGGTGAGGCCTGAGCCCCATCTCGACCCCGTCAGCGGCTTCACATCCTGAAGGAGCCGACATGACCGCCAACCTGCCCGCCCACATCGTCAAGGACCTGTCGCTGGCCGACTGGGGCCGCAAGGAAATCAAGATCGCCGAGCACGAGATGCCGGCGCTAATGGCCATCCGCAAGGAATACGCCGCCACCCAGCCCCTCAAGGGCGCGCGCATCGCCGGCTCCCTGCACATGACCATCCAGACTGCGGTGCTGGTGGAGACGCTGCAGGCGCTTGGAGCGGAAGTGCGCTGGGCCTCGTGCAACATCTTCTCGACCCAGGACCACGCCGCGGCGGCCCTGGCCGTCAAGGGCACGCCGGTGTTCGCCTACAAGGGCGAGACGCTGGAGGACTACTGGGACTACACCCACCGCATCTTCGAGTTCGGCACCCCGGGCACGGCCGGCGAAGGCCCCAACATGATCCTGGACGACGGCGGCGATGCGACGCTGCTGATGCACCTGGGCCAGAAGGCCGAGAAGGACCTCTCCGTGCTCGCCAACCCTGGCAGCGAGGAAGAGCGCATCCTGTTCGCCGCCATCAAGGCCAGGATCGCCCAGGACCCGAGCTGGTACACGCGCAAGAGCGCCGAGATCATCGGCGTGACCGAGGAGACGACGACCGGCGTGCACCGCCTGAAGGAAATGGCCGCCAAGGGCACGCTGCTGTTCCGCGCCATCAACGTCAACGACTCCGTCACCAAGAGCAAGTTCGACAACCTCTACGGCTGCCGCGAGAGCCTGGTGGACGGCATCAAGCGCGCCACCGACGTGATGGTGGCCGGCAAGATCGCCGTGGTGGCCGGCTACGGCGACGTGGGCAAGGGCTCGGCCCAGGCGCTGCGCGCGCTGTCGGCGCAAGTGTGGGTGACCGAGATCGATCCCATCTGCGCCCTGCAGGCCGCGATGGAGGGCTACCGCGTCGTCACCATGGAGTTCGCCGCCGACAAGGCCGACATCTTCGTGACCACGACCGGCAACAAGAGCGTCATCCGCCACGAGCACATGGCCGCGATGAAGAACAACGCCATCGTCTGCAACATCGGCCACTTCGACAACGAGATCGACGTCGCCTCGCTCGAGAAGTACGAGTGGGAGGAGATCAAGCCCCAGGTCGACCACGTCATCTTCCCCGACGGCAAGCGCATCATCCTGCTGGCCAAGGGGCGCCTCGTGAACCTGGGCTGCGGCACGGGTCATCCGAGCTATGTGATGAGCAGCTCCTTCGCGAACCAGACCATCGCGCAGATCGAGCTCTTCGCCCACAAGGAGCGCTACGCCGCCGGCCAGGTCTACGTGCTGCCCAAGCACCTGGATGAAAAGGTGGCCCGGCTGCAGCTGAGCACGCTGAATGCGCAACTGACGGAGCTGACGGAAGAGCAGGCGGCTTACATCGGCGTTCCGAAGGCTGGCCCGTATAAGCCCGACACTTATCGCTATTAACAAATAGCTACGTCAGCAGGGAGGTCTGCTTGAGCGCTACAACGGCAAGAAAATCAAAGCTCTTAATTGTTCTGGGAAATGGTTTCACGATAGATCTTTTGAGTCATCTTGGATTAAGAGAGAGCATCAATACGCTCAACCTCTTTTCAAGAGGTGCCGAGGTCCCATCGCCTGATGGCCTACCAGTTGGTTTTTTGTCGAGCCGACATTGCCCAGAGCTCTGTGGAGCCTTGGCGCGCGCCCGTACATGGAGCAGGCCGCAGCAATTTCGCTTATCGAACGGATTCTTTGCGCCGCCCAAGCTTTTGTCGCCCACGAAAAAAAAGGCTCATTCCTAGAGCGGGACGCGACGCTTCGCACTAACTTTACATATCTGCGTGCATACTGCGAACTCGCTTACTACTTGCGTCATCTTTTCCTTATGTATGACGCGGAACTGAAGAGCGCCCCGGACGCAAGCAAAATAACATCGTGGCCTTGGGCGGACTTTTTACAGCGCGCCCACAACAATGTCGATATCGAAGAAATCGTAATTGTCACCTTCAACTACGATCTATTCCTTGAACATACACTCGATCTACTTGGCATTTCATACGAGTATGAAGGCATTACCACGACGACACCTTCCAGCGCCAAAGTAAGGTTATACAAACCTCACGGCTCTATCAACTTTGTGGCGCCTCCACTACCGGCAGGAAGCGCAATGCCTCCCAGAGAAATCGACTACAAGCTGGCCGAAGATTTCTCAATCCAGCGCCCGCTAATGGTTGATAATACAAGCCCCCAAAACCACTGGCTTCGGTATTCAATTATTCCGCCGGCAGGCGACAGTGCACGCATAAAGTACACATGGGTGCAAGCGTTACAAGCGAGCCTGCAAGCACGTCTAGCCAGCTTTGCGGATACTGATCGCCTGGTAATCTGCGGCCTTTCTTACTGGCACGTGGATCGTGCCGAGATCGACGGTATGCTTGCAAAGCTGGACTTGAATGTTGATGCAATATCAATCAATCCCAGACCATCAGAGGCACTGGACGGCGTACTCTCCTCCTTGTTTGTAAATTACTCCTGCTTCCCAACGAGCAGCTCTTTAAGGAAGGTAAAGATATGAGCGCACTATTAGCACGCACTTCGAACGCCATGTCGATCGCCGCTTTTTGGGAGCTGCATCAGAATAAAAAATTTAATTTCGATCCCCCTTACCAACGGCGGAGTGTATGGGGTCCAGATAGGCAAGGATTTTTTGTCGATAGCTTGCTTCGAAATTATCCGATGCCGCCGATATTCTTGCATCAGCACATTGACACAATTACCGGCGCCACATCTTATGATGTCGTGGATGGGAAGCAGCGCCTTCAGTCAATCATTCGCTTTATCGAAGGTCTGATCAATGTTATCAATGAGTCAGAACAAGACTCGGATGCAGCATTTGTTGGGCGCTTCTTTTCGGATCTTGATGCGCCGGAATTAATCACATATAAGAAAAACTTTTGGCGATATCAAATTCCGGTCGAGTATATAGACACCGTTGAAGACAACGTATTAAATGAAGTATTCGATCGACTTAATCGCAATGGCGCCCCTCTGAGCAAACAAGAGCTCAGAAATGCAAAATACCATGACAGCGAATTCTCATCGCTAGTTAGAGAGCTTTCCCAGGGCCCATTTTGGGCGCCTTTGCTTAACCCGATAGCGGATAGGAACAGATTTGAGCATGAAGAATTCATATCGGATCTGATCTTTTTGCTATGGAAGGATGGCGTACAAAACACGGAAGGCCAAGCCTTCGACAATCTTTATACCGACGCTGTCAACAGCATTGACGGTCCACAACTACAGACCATCAAACAGGAATTCATCGATCTTACCGATTGGCTCGCCACACTAAACCTTGACTATGACAGTTTAGGAATCAGGGGCATCAGCCATTTGTACGGACTCTGGAGTCTTGGATATACCCTTCAACAGCGGAACGTTCCTGGTTCTACTATTTCCGCACGGCTGGTCACATTCTTACAGCAAGCAAAATCATCAGCACCTTCAGACAACCAAGCGGCAAAAGACTATTTCTACTCCACCAATTCAAGAACCCGTTCCCGAGTTCAACGGCTGAAGAGGCTGAAGGCATTGCTTAACGGAACAGGTCAAGAGTTGGAACAAGCCCAGTTAGTCATTTAGCCGGAACAGAATGCGTGCTGACCAACTCCTCGTCGCCCAAGGCCTGGCGCCCACGCGCTCGGCTGCCCAGCGCCTCATCCAGCACGGCGCGGCCGAATGGGCGTCGCCCATCGGCTGGGCTGCGCTGAAGAAGGCCGGCGAGGACCTGCCCGAGACGGCGCAGCTGCGCGTCACCGACGACGCCGAGCTGCGCTACGCCTCGCGCGGCGGACTCAAGCTGGAAGGCGCGCTGCAGCGCACCGGCCTCGACGTGGCCGGGCACACGGTGCTGGACGTCGGCCAAAGCACCGGCGGCTTCACCGACTGCCTGCTGGCTCATGGCGCCCGCCATGTCGTCGGCGTGGACGTGGGCCACGGCCAGCTCAGCCCGCGGCTGCAGGCCGACCCGCGCGTCACGGCGCTGGAGGGCGTGCACGTGCGCGAGCTCGACGTGCTGCGCCCGCACGCGCCGACCGGCGGCTTCACCGTCATCGTCGGCGACCTGAGCTTCATCTCCATGGTGGCCAGCCTGCCCGAGCTGCTGCCCTGGCTGGAGGTGCACGGCCATCTGCTCGTGCTGGTCAAGCCGCAGTTCGAGCTGGGGCCGCAGGCCCTGGGCAAGGGCGGGCTCGTCAAGGACGAGGCCGACTACGCCCGGCTCGAGGCGCGCGTGCGCCTGGCCTGCACGGCCCTCGGCCTCAAGGTGCTGGACTATTTCGACAGCCCCATCGCTGGCGGCGATGGCAACCGCGAATTCTTCCTGTGGGCGTCCCGATGACCACTCCGATCTCCTTCGAATTCTTCCCCCCCAACACGCCCGTCGGCGTGGACAAGCTCAAGGCCGTCGTGCAGGAGCTCGGCGCCCTGAAGCCGCAGTACTTCAGCGTCACCTACGGCGCCGGCGGCTCCACGCGCGACAAGACTCTGTCGGCCGTGATGGACATCGCCGCGGCGGGCTTCGAGGCCGCACCGCATCTCTCCTGCGTGGGCTCCACGCGCGAGAACATCGCCGAGATCCTGGCCACCTACCGCGCGCAGAACATCCGCCGCGTCGTCGCCCTGCGCGGCGACCTGCCCAGCGGCACGGCCACGGCGGGCGAGTTCCGCTACGCCAGCGAGCTGGTGGCCTTCATCCGCGAGACGCAAGGGCCTGACTGGCACATCGAGGTGGCAGCCTACCCGGAGGTGCACCCGCAGCAGCGTTATGCCGCCCGCGACCTGCAGCACTTCGCCGACAAGATGAAGGCCGGCGCCGACGGCGCCATTACCCAGTTCTTCTTCAACGCCGACGCCTACTTCCACTTCGTGGAGGAGGCGCGCAAGCTCGGCGTCACCCAGCCCATCGTGCCGGGCATCATGCCCTTCCACAACTACGGCCGCATTGCCCAGTTCGCCCAGCGCGACGGCATCGACATCCCCCGCTGGGTGCAGATGAAGATGGAAGGCTTCATGGACGACACGGCCGGCATCCGCGCCTTCGGCCTGGACGTGATCACGCGGCTGTGCGAGCGCCTCATCGACGGGGGCGCACCGGGCCTGCACTTCTACACGCTCAACCAGTCGCCACTGGTGCTGGAGCTGTGCCGGCGCCTGGGGCTGGGCGCCCGCTGAAGGGGCTGGGCGCCGGCCCGCTCAGCGCGTCGCGCGGCCGGGCATCGCCTCCAGCGCTTCCAGCAGCACCCGCACCCGGGGCGGCTGCAGGCGTGAGGTCGGCAGTACGACGCTGATGGGCATGGCCGGCGGCCGGTTCCGGGGCAGCAGTTCCACCAGCTCGCCCCGCGCGATGGCGTCGACCACCATGTTGTCGGGCACCTGGGCCAGGCCCAGGCCCAGCACCGCCGCGGCGACGATGCCTTCGCCGTCGTTGACCTCCACGCTCGGCGTGGGGAGCAGGCTGACGGCCTGACGGCCGTTGCGGAACTGCCAGGGCCGCTGCCGGCCCGAGCTCGGCAGCCGGAAGACGATGGCCCCGTGGCCGGCCAGCTGGTCCAGGCGCAGCGGCTCGCCGCGCTCGGCCAGGTAGGCGGGGCTGGCGACCAGCAGCAGGTGCTGGGCGTCGAAGCGGCGGGCCACCAGGCGCGAATCCTGCAGCTCGCCGACGCGGATGGCCGCGTCCAGCCCGTCGCGCACCAGGTCGGCATAGCTGTCCTGCAGGCGCAGGTCCAGGCGCAGCTCGGGATGCCGGCGCAGCAGGGCATTGAGCACCGGCATCAGCACCTTGCGGCCGTAGGTGACCGGCGCGTCCAGGCGCAGCGTGCCGCCCACCGTCGCCCGCGTGCCCGCGGCATCGGCCTGCAAGTCGTCCAGCTCCGACAGCACGCGCTCGCAGCGGCGGAACAGGCGCTCGCCGTCGGGCGTCAGCGTCACCTGCCGCGTCGTCCGGTGGAAGAGGCGCACGCCGAGCGACGCCTCCAGCCGAGCCACGCTCTTGGCCACGGTGGACGGCGTGCCGCCGAGGTCGCGGGCCGCGGCGGCGAAGCTGCCGCGCCGGGCGGTCTGGGCAAAGGCGATCAGGGGCTGGAGGCCTTGCATGCGTGGTGATTGAGGAAATCTTGTCCTCAATGTTAGTCAGTTCGCGCCACTTCTCGCCGCAGTCGGCGCTGCGCACACTGCGGCTCCCTGACCACCCACTCCGACGGAGCCCACATGTATGTCGCTGAACAGACCCCTCCCCGCCCGACCGAACTCCCCGGCATCGCCCATGTGACCTGGGCCGGCATCGACGACGGGCTCGAACAACTCTCCGTGTGGCGGCAGAGCATGGCTCCCGGCACCGCCACGCCGCCGCACGTGCACGACTGCGACGAGGTCGTGTTCTGCCTGGGCGGCAGCGGCGAGCTGCACATCGACGGGCAGGCCCTGCGCATCGATGCCAGCAGCGTCCTGCGCCTGCCCGGGGGCCGGCCTCACCAGATCTTCAACACCGGCAGCGTGCCGCTGGAGACGCTGGCCGTCTTCGCCCGGACGCCCGTCCCCACGCGCTGGCCCGAAGGCGGCGAACTGCCCCTGCCCTGGCGCAGCTGAAGGCCCGCGCGGCGCTGTTGCCGCCACGCCGCGCCGATTCCACATCTTCTTGACCCAACACAAAGCGGCCCTCGAGCGGGCCGCAGGCCACCAGCCAAGTTGAGTTGCATCAAGTCCGCGGGGGCCCGGCGGGCTTGCAATGGCGTCCATCGGGGCACGTCCCCATCCACAGGAGCCTTAGATGTTCAAGAAGATCGCCATCCTTGCCGCCGCCGTCGCTGCCTTCGCCGCCCCCACGCTCGCCTCCGCCGAAGAAGGCCCGCTGCTCGTCCGCGTGCGCGCCCTCAACCTGCACTCGGCCAACAAGGACAGCACGGGCCTGGGCCTGACGGTCAACAACAAGACCTTCCCCGAGATCGACTTCAGCTACTTCATCACGCCCAACGTCGCGGCCGAGCTGATCCTGACCTACCCGCAAAAGCACACCGTCTACTCCAACGGCACCGAGATCGGCTCGCTCAAGCACCTGCCGCCCACGCTGACGCTGCAGTACCACTTCCTGCCCACCGGCACGGTCCGCCCCTACGTCGGCGCCGGCGTCAACTACACCAACTTCTCCGGCGTCCACTTCGCACCGGCCGTCGAGACCGCCCTGCACCCCGGCATCAAGCACAACAGCTGGGGCCTGGCCTGGCAGGCCGGCCTGGACATCGCCATCGCCAAGAACACCTACCTGAACCTCGACGTCAAGAAGGTCGACATCCAGACGACCATCTACTCCAGCGGCGCCGAAGCCGGCAAGTTCAAGGTCAACCCGACCCTGGCCAGCGTCGGCCTGGGCTGGCGTTTCTGAGCAAGGGGCGGCCACCCGCCGCCTCCTGCCCGGGCGCTGGCCTACCAGCCAGTGCCTGATCCGACGAAGCGGCGACCATCCTCGCCGCTTCGTTTCCTTTTGGACGCTTCGCCTCGGACAGTCCGGCCGCGAACGCCTCAATAGCGCTGATCGCGCCCCAGTCGCCGCAGCGTCGATTTCTGCAGGCGCCCGTCCGCCCCGAAGAGGCTGACCAGCTCCAGGCGCTGCGGCCCCGCCCGCTGGGTCGTGACGTGCAGATGGCGCAGCAGGCGCCGCCCCGAGTCGAAGCGGGTGTCGTCGTCGGCGCGGCCGACGCGGGCCTCGACGTCGGCCACCGTCAGGCCGGGCGCCAGCGCCAGGGCTGCATGCACCCAGTCGTCATGCAGTTCGCGCAGGCCCGGCTCGGGCGGCGCGGGCGGGTCGTCCATGGCTTCGAGCAGCACGCGCGTGTCGTCGGGCCAGCTCGCGTCGCCCAGCGGCACCCGGAACATGCGCTCGCGCAGGGCGAAGCCCCAGTCGTAGTCCTGGCCGCCGCCATCGCGCAGGCCGTGCAGCAGGCCCGCGCTGACGCTCAGCCAGCGCTCGCCGTGCATCAGGGTCACGGCGAACACCGGCCGGTCGGCGAAGTTGCTCGGGCTCCACTCCGGGTCGTCGCACTCATCGAAGGCGAAGGACAGCAGCCGGGCCAGGCCGACGAGGCCGCGCGCGACGCCGCTGTCGAAGCCGACGCGGCACTGCAGCCTCAGGTCGCCCAGGCGGCGCTCGCCGGGCGGCAGGCCAGGCGTGCGGATGTCCGGCCGCCAGGTCACGCGGCCATCCGGCAGGCGGCTGCGCACTTCGGTGCGCGGGTCCAGCGCATGCCAGGCGGGGTCGATGACGAAGCGGTCTTCTTCGTCCAGCGGCACCGGCAGGCGCCCCGCCGGCGTCACCAGGGCCAGGTCCAGCTGCGCCGCCTGCTCGGCCCGGGTGCGCGCATAGACGCGGATCTTCAACGGCGCCGCGGGCGCGAGGGCGTGGAACTTCTCGAACAGCGTCTCGGCCTTGAAAAGCTGGGCCAGCGTCTTCTTCTCGCGGGCGATGGCCGATTCGCCCTGCACCTGCACGCGGCCGAGCTCGGTCTCGGGAGGCGGGGCGCTCGCCGGGAGGGCCAGCGCACCGGCCAGCACGGCGAGCGCCCACACCGCCACGCAGGCTCCCCGTCAAGCCGCCGCGAAGGCGTCCCGCGTCAGGTTCTCGGGCGCCTGGCCACCGGCCCGGCAGGCCACGTCGTCCTCGATGCGCACGCCGCCATAACGCGACAGCCGCTCGACAGCGTCCCAGTCGACCTGGGCCGCGTGCGGCGACGCGCGCAGCTCGCGCAGCAGCATCGGGATGAAGTACAGGCCCGGCTCGATGGTCACCACCATGCCGGGCTGCAGGCGGCGCGTCAGGCGCAGGTAGCGGTGGCCCTCGGGCTTGTCGGCCACGCCGCCTGTCTCGCCGGCCATGAAGCCGCCGACGTCGTGCACCTGCAGGCCCAGCAGGTGGCCGATGCCGTGGGGGAAGAAGGCGTGGGTCACGCGCTGCTCGACCATGGCCTCCTCGCTCATCTTCACGAGGCCTGCGCCACGCAGCAGGCGGGCCGTGCGGCGGTGGGCGCTGAGGTGGATGTCCCGATAGTCCACGCCCTCGCGGACTTCGTCGACGAGGCCGAGCTGCTCGGCCTCCATGGCCGCGACGAGGGCGGCGAACTCGTCGTGCCCGGGCGCCGCCCAGGTGCGGGTGATGTCGCTGGCATAACCGTTCACCTGCGCACCGGCATCGATGAGGAAGCTGCGCGCCTCCGCCGGCGGGCTCTCGTCCTGGTACTGGTAGTGCAGCACCGCCGAATGCTCATTGAGGCCGACGATGTTGCCGTAGGGCAGGTCGCGATCGGTGTGGCCGCAGGCGACGAGGTAGGCCCGGTGGATGGCAGCCTCGCTCTCGCCGCGCAGGAAGGCCGCGCGGGCCGCCAGGTGCCCGGGCACGGCGCGGCGCTGGGCGGCGCGCATCTGCTCCAGCTCGTAGGGCGTCTTGGTGCCGCGGGCCCAGTGCAGCAGGTTGAGCAGCGGCTCGGGGTTGTTCGGCGCCAATCCGGGCAGGGCCGCATCCGCCTCGCCGAGGATGGCGGTACGCGGCGTGACGCAATCGGCCAGGGCCGCTGCGGCCTGGCCGGGCTCGCGGATGACGACCAGCTCCACGGCATCCACCCACTCGCCGCCGGGCGCGCTCGGCGGCACATGCCAGTAGTCGTCGGGCTGGTGGTAGACCACGCGCGGCCGCTTGCCGGGCCGCACGGCCAGCCAGCAGTGCGGGTGCTGGGTCAGCGGCAGCCAATGCTTGAAATGCGGATTGGGCTGGAAGAGATAGGGCCGGTCGTCGAGGAAGGCGTACTTCTCGATGCCGGCGGCGACCAGCAGCGTGTCGTGGCCCGTGCGCTCGAGGGCGGACTCGGCCTGGCGCTGCAGCGTGCCAAGGTGGTCGGTGTAGAGGCTCATGTGCCGCTCCTCGCGCTCACTTGCGGACGTAGGTGAGCTTCCTGGTGCCCCCATCACAGCTGCCGATGACCTTCGCCTCGCCCACCTTGTCGTTCTCGACGGCCGCGATCTCGTAGCCCTTGACGCCCTTCTCGTCGAGCTTGGCCGCAATCTCGGCCTTGAGTTCGTCGCAGGGCTTGGGAGCGGCGTGGGCGGCTGAGCCCAGCAGGGCGGCGGCGGAGAGGATCAGCGAGGCGGGCTTGGACATGGGATGAGGGCGGCTCGTGGAGGTGGAGTCGGGATTGTGGGGTAGCCCTGTGACCCGGCGGGTTGTGTTGTCAGTTGCTTTTGCCGAGAGCCTCAGGACTCGCTGCAAAAGCTACCAACAGCGTCTCCTCGACGCACCCGTCCCCTCCAGCCCCTCAACGCAGCCCGCTCACCTGCGCCTCCTTCGGCGCACTGATCACATACTCCGCCGTGAACCGCAGGCTCTGTCCCGCCGCGAGCGGCAGCTCCCACATCACCAGCCCGGGCTGCTTGCGCCAGGCCTGCGTCGCGGGCGCCGGGCTGAACTGGGTCTGCACCTTGATGTCCTCGTGCTGGGACACCGGCGCGGCCTCGACAAGCTGCAGCGTGATCGGCGACGACCCGGCGGCGTGCCGGTTCTCGACCATCCAGGCCCGGGCATAGCGGTGCTCGGCGCGGGCGCCGATGAAGCCGGTGTTGCCGGCATTGCGCTGCTCGGGTTCCACCTGGACCCGCACCGCCTCGTCCCGGCCGAAGGGCAGTTCCAGCCGCTCGTCACTGCCTGCGACATCGAGCGTGCTGCCGCCCACCAGCGCGCCGTCGCGCACCAGCTGCAGCGCGCCGCGCGGCCAGGCGCCGGCGGGCTTGGGGGCGTCCGCCACCAGGTAGGCCGCGGCCTCGCCCTGCGGTTGCACCCGCGTCAGCACCCGGGCCTGGATCTTCTCGCTGCCGAGGCCCAGGCTGGAGCGCTGGGTGCCGCTGTCGACGGTCACGCGCAGCGGCAGCATGAACTCCGTCGCGAAACTGCCCTGGAAGACGCTGAGGTCGAAGCGCTCGGGCTCGGCTTCGGCGACGCGCGAGGCGGCGAGGGACATCAACCCGGGCTTGGCTGGGACCGGGGCCGGCGCCGCGCGCATCTCCATGGCCGGAGCGGCGGGCATGGCCACGGGCCGGGCGATGTCCAGGGTCCACGGCCAGACCGGGTTCGGGCCGACCTTGGACGACGGCTGGGCCGTCGACAGGCGCAGCTTCACGTTCTTCCAGTCCTCGCCGCTTTGCTGCGACACCTGGGCCAGGCGCTCCAGCGTCACGGCGCCAGTGGCCGTGTCGAGCATGGCGCGGTAGCTCGGCGCCCAGCCGGCCTGGGTGAGGCGGTAGTGCAGCTTCAGCTCGGCCTCGCGGGTCGTGGACAGCCGCAGCCGCAGGCTGCGCCACTGCGGGTTGGCCGTGGCCAGGCGGTCGCGCTCGCCCTGCAAGGGGGCGAGCTGCTTGTCGAGGTCTTCGAGCTGGCGCTTGAGCTGGGCCTGGCGCAGCAGGGCCTCCTGGGCGGCCTTGCGGATGCTGTCGGCCGTCGCGCCGATGCCGGTGGCCGGCGTGGCGCGGGCCTCGCCCGAGCCCAAGGCCTTGAGGTAGCCGAGGCTGGCGTCGAGTGCGCTCGATTCGGCGGTCAGCTGGTCGCGCTGCTGCTCGAGCTTGCGAAGCTGCTCGTCGAGCGGGCCGTGGGCGCACTCCGGCGCGCGCTCGCGCGGCAGCGTCTCCAGCTGCACCGGACCGAGGTTGACGCCGGCCGGCGCCTCGACCTGCAGGGAGTCGGGGTCGAAGCGGGCCGACAGGCAGTTCAGCACCAGCTCGCGCGCACCGGCGGCGACGGTGGCCAGCCGGGTGACCTGGGCCCCGCCCGGGTAGACGAGGACTTCGTCGATGCGGCTGGACGATGGCGACTGGGCCAGCGCCAGCGCGGGCAGCAGGGTGGCGATCGACAGGAACTTGCTCTTCATGGGGCGGCCTCCGGTCCGCGTGGGCAGATGGGCGAAGGTAGCATCCCGGGCATGACCGACAACCGCAAAGCGCTGGTGCTTTTTTCCGGCGGCCAGGACTCCAGCACCTGCCTGGCCTGGGCCCTGGACCGTTACGCCGAGGTCGAGACCCTGGCCTTCGACTACGGCCAACGCCACCGCATCGAGCTGGACTGCCGGAATACCGTGCGGGCGGAGATGGCCCGCCGGTTCCCGCACTGGGCCGGCCGGCTCGGGGCGGACCACCTGCTGGACCTGTCCCTGCTCGGCCAGATCAGCGACACGGCGCTGACGAGCGAGCGTGCCATCGAGCTGCAGGCCAACGGGCTGCCCAACACCTTCGTGCCGGGGCGCAACCTGCTCTTCCTGACCTTCGCCGCCACGCTGGCCTACCGGCGCGGTGCCTCGGTGCTGGTGGGCGGCATGTGCGAGACCGATTTCTCCGGCTACCCCGACTGCCGCGACAACACGATGAAGGCCCTGCAGGTGGCGCTCAGCCTGGGCCTGGATGCGCCGATGACGCTGGAAACGCCGCTGATGTTCCTGACCAAGGCCGCCACCTGGCGCCTGGCCGAGCAACTGGGCGGCGAAGCGCTGGTGCAGCTCATCGTCGAGGACACCCACACCTGCTACCTCGGCGAACGCGGCGAACTGCACGACTGGGGGCATGGCTGCGGGCACTGCCCGGCGTGCGAACTGCGGGCCAAGGGATTTGCGGCCTACCGCGCCGGCACGGCATGACGACCTGGATGAACTGGCTGAACTGGCAGACCGCCGGCATCGCCGGCGCCGCCCTGCTCTTCTTCTGGGGCGTGGGCGCCTACAACCGGCTGATGGCGCTGCGCAATGCCATCGGCGAGGCCTTCACCCAGCTCGACGCCCACCTCAAGGATCGCGGCGAGGTCTGCGACAAGCTGCTGGCCGCCGTGGCGCCGCGGCTGCCCAGCGAGCAGGCCACCTTCGATGCCCTGGCCACCGCGCAGGCGGAGTCGCGCGCGGCGGCCCAGGCCTCGCGGGCCAAGCCCTGGGCGCCCGACCCGGTGGGCAGCCTGGCCGTCGCCAGCGCCCTGCACGCGGCGGCGCTGACGCGGCTGCTGTCGCTGCTGGACCACCAGGCCGAACTGCGCAGCGAAGCGGAGATCGACGCCCTGGTCAGCGAGCTCAAGCTCATCGAGCGCCAGCGCGCCTTCACGCGCCAGGTGTTCAACCAGGCCGTCGGCCAGTACAACGAGGCCCTGCAGCAGTTCCCGACGCGGGTGCTGGCCAACCTCTACGGCTTCCGCGAGGCCCGCTCGCTCTGACGCGCGGCGGCGCTCAGGCCACCTCGATCGCGCCGGAGGCGCACATCTCGCGGAAGAGCGCAGCCATGGCGGCGCCGCTCATGGCGTAGGGGTCGAGCCGGCCGGTCTCGGAGTACTTCAGCAGCAGGGCGTGGTTGAGCCGCTGCAGGTTGACCTGGCCCATGGTCCAGCCGGGGAAGTCGCGCTCCGCGATCTCTTCGTAGCCGAGCAGGGTGACGGCCTCGTGGCGCCTGTCCTCGACGATGCGCTTGTAGCGGGCGTTGATGGCGTCGCGGCCACCCTCCAGCACCTGGACGAAGACGCCGTCGGAGAAGCACAGCAGGCCGGTGATGCCCTCGGCCGGGTTGTGCTCGCGCGAGGCCTTGAGGATGGCGGCGAAGTCGCCGTCGCTCAGCCCCGCGGTCGCGCGGCTGGCGTACATGAGGCGGACAAGCATGGTTCAGCCCTTCGCAATCAATGACAGGAATTCGCGCCGCAGGCTCGCATCCTTGAGGAAGGCGCCGCGCATGACGCTGTTGGTCATCTTGGACTCGCTGTCCTTCACGCCGCGCCAGTGCATGCAGAAATGGTCGGCCTCCATGACGAGGGCCAGGCCGTCGGGCTGCACGCGCTCCTGCAGGGCGTTGGCCAGCATGGTGACCGCCTCCTCCTGGATCTGCGGCCGGCTCATGATCCAGTCGGTCAGGCGCACGTATTTGGACAGGCCGATGAGGTTGGAATGCTCGTTGGGCAGCAGGCCGATCCAGACCTTGCCCATGATGGGACAGAGGTGGTGGGAGCAGGCGCTGCGCACGGTGATCGGCCCGACGATCATCAGCTCGTTGAGCCGGCTCACGTTGGGAAACTCGGTGACCGGCGGCGGCGGCGCATAGCGGCCCGCGAACACCTCGCGCACGAACATCTTGGCCACGCGCTTGGCGGTCTCCTGGGTGTTGTGGTCGCTTTCGGTGTCGATGACCAGGCTCTTCAGCACCTCCTGCATCCGCGCCTGCACCTCGTCCTGCAGGGCGTCCAGCTCGCCGGGCTGGATGAAGGCGGCGATGTTGTCGTTGGCGTGGTGGCGGCAGCCGGCCGACACGAGGCGGTAGCGGATGCGCTCGGAGACCGGCAGGCCGGCGTCGTCGGGGGCAGGGGCGTTCATGGCAGCGGATTTTGCTGCGGTTGCCACTTCTACACTGGCGCCATGTCCCAAAGCCCCTCGAGTGCCGGTCACGGCGCCCCCCTGCACCGGCTGCTGCTGCAGGCCGCCGACGCGGTGCAGGGCGTGCGCGAAGGCAGGTCCCTGACCGACCTGCTGGCCCGCGTGCCCGCCGAACTGCGCCCCGGCACGCAGGCCCTGGCCTTCGCCGCGCTGCGCCGCCTGGGCAGCGCCGAGGCCGCGCGCCAGCAACTCGCCCCCAAGGCGCCGCCACCGCGCGTCGATGCGCTGCTGCTGACGGCGCTGGCCCTGCTGTGGCCCGACGCCGACCCGGCGGCGACGCCGATGTATGCCGACCACACCCTCGTCGACCAGGCCGTGAACGCCGCCAAGCAGCGCGCCCCGGCCAGCGCCGCCTTCGTCAACGCCGTGCTGCGCCGCTTCCTGCGCGAGCGCGAGGCCCTGGTCGCGGCGGCCGAACGCAGCCCGCTGGGCGCCTTCAACCACCCGGCCTGGTGGATCGAGAAGCTCAAGCAGGACTGGCCCGCGCAGTGGCAGGCCATCCTGGCGGCGAACAACCGGCCGCCGCCGATGACGCTGCGGGTACACGCCCAGCGCGCCACGGCGGCCGACTACGTGGAGCGCCTGGCCGCCCTGGGCATCGCGGCGCGGGCCACGGGCGCGCCCACGCCCCAGGCGGTGGTGCTGGACAAGCCCATGCCGGTGTCGGCCCTGCCGGGCTTCGCCGAAGGGCTGGTCTCGGTGCAGGATGCGGCCGCCCAGCTTGCCGCGCCGCTGGTCGTCGGCGCGGGCCTGCGGCCGGGCGCCCGGGTGCTCGACGCCTGCGCCGCGCCCGGCGGCAAGACGGCCCACCTGCTGGAGCTGCAGCCCGACCTGCAGCTCACCGCCCTGGATGCCGACGCCCAGCGCCTCACCCGCGTGCAGGACAACCTCAACCGCCTGGGCCAGAAGGCCACGCTGAAGGCGGCAGACGCCCGCCAGACCGCCGCCTGGTGGGACGGCCAGCCCTTCGACGCCATCCTGCTCGACGCCCCCTGCAGCGCCTCGGGCATCGTGCGCCGCCACCCCGACGTGCGCTGGCTGCGCCGGCCCGACGACGTCACCGCCCTGGCCCGGGTCCAGGCCGAACTGCTGGACGCCCTGTGGCCCCTGCTGGCGCCCGGCGGGCGCCTGGTCTATGCGACCTGTTCGGTCTTCCGCGCCGAAGGCCAGGCCCAGCTCGACGCGTTTTTGCAACGCCAAGCTGACGCGAAGTCCCACGCCGTGCCCGGCATCACGGGCCACCTGCTGCCCCTGGCCGACAATGGAAACGCCGTCTCGCCCCCTGACGGCTTTTTCTACGCCCTGTTGACCAAGCGCTGATTTGTTGTTCGCCCGCCTCGCCATCGCCAGCTTCCTCGCCGTGCTGCTCGCCCTGTTGCCGGGCGCCGCGCGGGCCGACGGCGTCGAGCTCGTGCAGCTGTCGACGCAGCGCTCCGAAGACGGGCTCGACCTCAGCTTCACGACCCGCTTCGAGCTCAGCCGCGCCGCGGAGGACGCGCTGCACAAGGGCGTGCCCCTGTACTTCGTGGCCGAGGCGGCCGTGCTGCGCAGCCGCTGGTACTGGCGCGACGCCCGCATCGGCCGCGTCGAGCGCGTCTGGCGCCTGTCGTGGCAGCCGCTGTGGCGCCAGTACCGGGTCTCCAACGGCGGGCTGCACCAGAGCTTCGCGACGCTGGAGGAGGCCCTCGCCTCTCTGCGCGGCGTCAGCGGCTGGCGCATCGCCGAAGCCAAGGACCTCGAGGACGGCGGCGGCTACTACCTCGAGTTCAGCTACAGGCTCGACGTCACCCAGCTGCCCCGGCCCATGCAGATCGGCCCGCAGACCGGCTTCGCGCTCGGCGTCGAGCAGAAGCGCAACTTCGCGGCCGACTTCAGCCTCAAATGACGAAGACGGCGCGCTGGGGCTGGGTCATCACCCTGGTGACTCTCACCGGCGTGGCCGGCGTGCTGGCCTTCGTGCTGATCGTCGGCACGACGTCGGAACGCCGCTTCTTCGAGCGCCACTACGAGTGGCTGTTCTGGGTCAATGTGGCCGTCGCAGCGGTGCTGACCCTGGTCATCCTCGTGGCCGCGGTGCGCCTGGTCGTGCGCGTGCGGCGCGGGCGCTTCGGCAGCCGGCTGCTGTTCAAGCTGGCCGGCATCTTCGCGCTGGTCGGCGTGGTGCCGGGGCTGATGATCTACGCCGTCTCCTACCAGTTCGTGAACCGCAGCATCGAGAGCTGGTTCGACGTGCGCCTGGCCAGCGCGCTGGAGGCCGGCCTCAACCTCGGCCGCGGCACGCTCGACGCCATGGTGGCCGACCTCGGCACCCGCACCCGCGACGCCGCCGACCAGTTCGCCGACAGTAGCGCGCCGGAGCTGCTCGCGCTGGAGCGCGTGCGCGACAAGCTCGGCGCGCGCACCGTCGCCATCGTCAGCGGCAAGGGCCAGATCCTCGTCGAGAGCGGCGGCGACACCCGGCAGCTCACGCCCGACCGCCCCAGCGACAGCATGCTGATCCGCGCCCGCGGCGGCGCGCCGGCCAGCCAGCTCGAAGGCCTGGAGGACGAGGCCGAGGCCCTGCAGGGCGGCGCCCAGATCCGCGCCCTGGCCCTGCTGCCCAACACCGAGCTGCGCCTGGGCCTGGGAGAGCGCTACCTGATGGTCATCCAGCGCATTCCGGCGGCCATGCTGTCCAACGCCCTGGCCGTGCAGGCCGCCAACAACGAATACCAGCAGCGCTCGCTGGAGCGGGTCGGCCTGCGGCGCATGTACCTCGGCACGCTGACCCTGGTGCTCATCCTGGCCGTGTTCGGCGCCCTGCTGCTGGCGGTGACCCTGGGCAACCAGCTCGCGCGGCCGCTGCTGCTGCTGGCCGACGGCGTGAGGCAGGTGGCCCAGGGCGACCTCTCGGTGCGCCCCGTGCTCGCCACGCGCGACGAACTCGGCGGCCTGACGCGCTCCTTCGCCGACATGACGGGCCAGCTGGCCGACGCACGCGCCCAGGTGTCGCGCACCGTGGCCGAGCTCGACGCCGCCCGCACCCACCTCCAGACCATCCTCGACAACCTCACCGCCGGCGTCCTCGTCTTCGATGCCGACGGCCGGCTCGAGACGGTCAACCCCGGCGCCACGCGCGTGCTGCGCCTGCCGTTGTCGGCCTACGTCGGCCAGCCGCTGGCCGAGGTGCCGGGTCTGGCCGACTTCTCCGCCGCGCTGGACCAGCGCTTCGACCAGAGCGCCGGCAACGAGGGCGAGCGCGGCATGGACCGCGAGCTCTGGCAGGAGTCCTTCGAGCTGCAGCTCGACCCCCGCCACGACCCGCTGACCCTGCTCGTGCGCGGCGCGCCGCTGCCGCAGGGCGCCCGCCTCGTCGTCTTCGACGACATCTCCGAGGTGGTCTCCGCCCAGCGCTCGGCGGCCTGGAGCGAGGTCGCGCGCCGCCTGGCCCACGAGATCAAGAACCCGCTCACGCCCATCCAGCTCTCGGCCGAGCGGCTGCAGCACAAGCTGGAGGCCAAGCTCGAAGGGACCGACCAGGCCATGCTCGTGCGCTCCGTCGCCACCATCGTCAACCAGGTGCAGGCGATGAAGCAGCTGGTCAACGAGTTCCGCGACTACGCGCGGCTGCCCTCGGCGCAACTCAAGCCCCTGGACCTCAACGCCCTCGTCCACGAGGTGCTCAGCCTCTACGCCGAGCCCCAGGACCGGGGCCGCCTGGCGGCCGAGCTGGCGCCGCAGCTGCCCTGCATCAAGGGCGATGCCAGCCAGCTGCGCCAGGTCATCCACAACCTCGTGCAGAACGCCCTCGACGCCGTGCACGACCGCCCCGACGGCCACGTCGTCGTGCGCTCTTCGCTCGCGCTGAGCGAGACCGGCGCGCCGCGCGCCGTGCGCTTGCACATCGTCGACAACGGCCCCGGCTTCGCCGAGAAAGTGCTCAAGCGCGCCTTCGAACCCTACGTGACGACCAAGACCAAGGGCACGGGCCTCGGCCTTGCCGTGGTCAAGAAGATCGCCGACGAGCACGGCGCCCGCATCGCGCTGCGCAACCTCCATCCCGCTTCCGATGCGGGTTCTCCCCCTGACAGCGGGCCCGAGGCCGCCGTGATCGGCGCACAAGTTTCGCTATCATTTTCCAACCTGGCGCCAGCCACCGAGCCCGGTGCGGCCGGCGCCAAGACCTAAGGATTCATGGCCACCATTCTTGTTGTCGACGACGAGCTGGGCATTCGCGCCCTGCTGTCCGAAATCCTCAGCGACGAGGGGCACACCATCGAGCTAGCGGAGAACGCCACCCAGGCGCGGGCGGTGCGCGACCGCATGCGGCCCGACCTGGTGCTGCTCGACATCTGGATGCCCGACGTCGACGGCGTCACCCTGCTGAAGGAATGGGGCGGCGCCGGCCTGCTCACCATGCCCGTCATCATGATGAGCGGCCACGGCACCATCGACACGGCGGTCGAGGCCACCAAGTTCGGCGCCATCGCCTTCCTCGAAAAGCCCATCACGCTGCAGAAGCTGCTGCGCGCCGTCGAGCAGGCCCTGGTCAAGACCGCGCCGCCGCGCCCCGCGCCGGCGGCCCCCGGCCTGTCCAGCTACGTGCGGCCCGAGCCGGGCGTGCTGCCCGCCGCGCCCGTCCACGCCGCCAGCCTGACGAGCCATCTGCCGGCCGGCAACAGCAACGTGCTGGCCTCCGAGCAGAGCTTCGAGCTCGACCGCCCGCTGCGCGAGGCGCGCGACGCCTTCGAGAAGAGCTACTTCGAGTTCCACCTCGCCAAGGAGAACGGCTCCATGACCCGCGTGGCCGAGAAGACCGGCCTGGAGCGCACCCACCTCTACCGCAAGCTCAAGCAGCTCGGAGTCGACCTGAGCCGCAACAAGCGCGGCGCCGGGGGCTGACGAGGCCCCGCGGCTTGTGCTACAGTCGCGGACTTCGCTGGGCGGCCCCAAGCCGCTCAAGTGAGCAGAACATGGCCAAGTAGCTCAGTTGGTAGAGCAGCGGATTGAAAATCCGCGTGTCGGTGGTTCGATTCCGCCCTTGGCCACCATCTAGCTGTCCCGCGTGGACCCTGAAAAGCTCAAAACCCTTTACGCATCAAAGGGTTAGCCAGAAAGAGGCGGCTCAGGAAGTCCCGGGAAATCCCCGGAAATCTCGTCGTTGCGTGTACCCGTTGGTGTACCCCAGACTGCCTCTCAACCGCAGTCGATTTTGGGTACACCATGGGCCAACTGAACGAGCTCCAGATCAAGGCGGCACAGCCGCGCGCTACCGAATACCTCCTCGCCGATGGTGAGGGGCTGTACCTTCGTGTACGGCCCACCGCCAAGGTGTGGGTCTACCGCTACAAGCGCGGTGGCAAGGAGGCCAAACTGAGCCTGGGGCACTACCCCGCACTGTCGCTGGCCGCGGCCCGGAAGAAGTCTCGGGAAGAGGCAGAGAAGCTGGCCGGCGGCACAGATCCTCGGGTTGCGCGCCGTGAAGAGCACGAGCGGCAACGTGTCGCCCACCTCAGCACGTTTGAGCGGACCGCTCGCGCCTGGCACTCGCAGGCATGGAAGGACCGTAAGTGGTCAGTGAGCGTCCAGTCCGACCATCTTGAAGACCGGGTAGGCGCATAGGAGCCTCGTGTCCACCTCAACTTTGGTGGACACGTATGACCTTGCCTGATCAGCCCGTTGGCACCCGGCGTCGCCGCCGTCTGCACAGCGACGAATTCAAGGCCAATGCCGTTGCGGCCTGCATGCAGCCCGGGGTGTCGATGGCCGCCGTGGCGATGGCTCATGGCATCAACGCCAACTTGCTGCGCCGCTGGGTGCGGGAGGTGGAGATGAAGATACCCCCGGGTGCGCCCGGCAAGAGCGTGCGCAACGTAGAAGCTCCGTCTGTGAAGTCCGTGTTCGTGCCGCTGGCGCTGCCCGCGCCTGCGGCGCCGACGCCACCACCGACGGCCGACATCCGCATCGAGCTGCAGCGCGGCGCGACAGCCGTCACGGTGACGTGGCCGGCTACTGCGGCCAGCGAGTGCGCGGCGTGGATGCGCGAGCTGCTTCGATGATCCGTATCGACGCCATGTGGCTGTCGGCCGAGCCCATCGACATGCGCGCCGGTACCGAGCGGCTGCTCGCCCGCGTCGTGCAGGTGTTCGGTGTCGCCCAGGCCCATCACGGCTACCTCTTCGCGAACGCCCGCGGCACGCGCATCAAGCTGCTCGTGCACGACGGCTTCGGCGTGTGGTGCGCCGCCCGTCGGCTGAACGTCGGTCGCTTCGTCTGGGCAGCGGGTTCCACGCCATCCCTGGCGCTCACCGCCGCTCAATTCGACGCCCTGGTGCTGGGCCTGCCGTGGCAGCGCCTGCCCGAGCTCAGCAGCATCACGCGAGCCTGAGCGCGGCCGGCATGCCGACCCTGAATCGGTTGACAGTGCATGTGCTCATGGGCCTTGTTGGTCAGCTCTGGCACGATGCCACGCATGCTCGGCATGCGTGGTCTTCCCTCCACTGATCCTCAGGGCCTCTCGCCCGAGGTCGCCGCGCTGATTGCCCAACTGCAGCAGCAGGTGCAGGACCAGGCGCAGCAGCTCGCCGAGCGTGACGCGCAATTGCTGCGCAAGGACCGCGAGATCGCGCTGCGCGAAGCCAAGATCGAGAAGATCCAGTTCGAGCTCGCGCGCCTGAAGCGCTGGACGTACGGGGTGAAGTCCGAAGCGATGAACGCCGACCAGCGTCGCCTGTTCGAAGAGACGCTGGCCGAGGACGAGGCCGCGCTGCAAGCCCAACTCGAGCGCCTGCGCCGTGAGGCCGAGGCCGCTGCAGCGGCGGCCGGAACGAAGCCCAAGGCCCCGCCGCGCAAGCCCCGCCGCAATGCATTGCCCGAGCACCTGCGCCGCGTGGAGCACCGCCATGAGCCCGACAGCACCGACTGCCAGGAGCCCGGTTGCGGGCGCCCCATGAAGCGCATCGGTGAGGACGTCACCGAGCGGCTGGACATCGTGCCGGCCGAGTTCTTCGTGCACCGCCACATCTACGGCAAGTGGGCCTGCCGGCACTGCCAGGTGCTCAAGCAGGCCCCGAGCGTGCCGGAGATCGTCGAGGGCGGCATCGCCGCCAGCGGGTTCCTTGCGCACACGGCGATCAGCCGCTTCGTGGATCACCTGCCGTACTACCGGCAGGAGAGCATCAACGCCCGCTCGCGTGTGCACACCCCACGCTCGACCTTGGCGGCCGGCACGGGCCAGGTCGGCGCGGCGCTGGAGCCGCTGTACGACCTGCACAAGCACTTCGTCCTCGCGTGCGCCGTGCTGCACGCTGACGAGACGCCGGTGGCCCTACTGGACCCTGGCGCAGGCAAGACCCGCCGGGCCTACATGTGGGCCTACGCGCGAAGTTGGCACGATGCGGTGCCAGGCGTCATTTACGACTTCTGCCGGGGGCGCGGGACGCAGTACCCCGTGGCGTTCCTCAACGGCGACGACAGACTTGGCCTGCGACGATGGACCGGGACGTTGCTCACCGATCGCTACGGGGCGTACGACACCGTGGCCGACCCGCAGCATTACCCCGGCCGCATCAGCGCTGCCTGCGCAGCGCATGCACGCCGGAACTTCGACGAGCTCACGCACGACGGCACGAGTCCCATCGGACTGGACGCGCTGCGGCGGTTCGCGCGCATCTACGAAGTCGAGGGCGAGCTCAAGGGCCTCAGGGATGACGAACGCAGAGCGCAGCGGCAGCGGCTGGCCAAGCCGCTGTGGGAGGAACTGCAGCAATGGCTCAGCCTGGAGCGACGGCTCGTCCCCGATGGCGGCGCCGCGGCCAAGGCGATCGACTACACGCTGGGGCACTGGGTGGCGCTGACGCGGCACCTGGAGGACGGGGCTGTGGCCATCGACAACAACCACCTGGAGCGGCAGATCAAGCCCTGGGCGATGGGACGCAAAGCATGGCAGTTCGTGGGCAGCGAGCTCGCCGGCCAGAGGGCCGCCATCATCATGAGCCTGGTGCAGTCGGCGCGGCTGAACGGGCACGACCCCTGGGCCTACCTGCGCGACGTGTTGGAGCGACTGCCGACGCTGCCCTACAGCCGACTCGAGGAGCTCCTGCCTCACCGCTGGACTTCACCGCTGACTTGAGCAACTGGCCGCCGTCAAGGTGGCTCGGCCAGACGCTCACAGTGGTCAGCCTCCTATGCCGAGAAGGTGATCCGCCACTTGGAATTGCACGTCTTTCCGTGGCTCGGTGAACGGGAGATGGTGTCCCTGCTTGGCCGCAACCTCGCGTAGCGCGTCCAGGCCGCCCGCGCGATTGCGTATGAGCCCACCGTCCCACAGCGAATGAAGGTTGTAGCCGCGACCGAAGGCCTGAACCTGATACAGGTTGCCGCCTTTGTCCCCTTTGAAGCCAGCATGCAGCGGCTGGTGCAGGTCGCCTAGCGCAGGGTGCTGGCGCTCATGCCCACCAGCTTGAGGGCTCGGCGTTCGCTCAAGCCTTTGTCCTGCAACTGCCGCACGACCTCGCGCCGCGCCGCCACGGCCATCACTTTCCCTTGAGCACCTCGCGCATCGCGTCGATCTCGAGCATCGAGTTGGCCAGCAGCTTCTTGAGCTTCGTGTTCTCGGCCTCCAGCGTCTTCAGCCGCTGCGCGTCCGACACGTTCATGCCGCCGAACTTGGCCTTCCAAGCGTAGTAGCTCGGCTCGCTGAAGCCATGCTTCCTGCACAGCTCCTTGACCGGCAGGCCAGCATCGGCCTCACGCAGGAATCCAATGATCTGTTCCTCGGTGTATCGCTTCTTCATCGGTCCGATCTCCGTCTCGGGTTGATCGGACTCTAGAACTACCTGCTGCGAATCTCAGGGGGCAGCGCATATTCACTCCGATCAGGGCTGGCACTATCAGATGCCCGCGTACCGCAAACAACTCAGCGCACACGGGCTGACGCAAAGCATGTCTCGAAAGGGCAATTGCCTGGACAACGCGGCCATGGAGAGCTTCTTCGGCACCCTCAAGTCAGAGTTCTTCTACCTCAACAAGTTCATTGGCGTCGCAGACCTGAAGTCAGGCTTGCGCCGCTACATTCGCTACTACAACCATCAGCGCATCAAGCTCAAGCTCAACGGGTTGAGCCCGGTGCAGTACCGGCTGCTGGGCATGAACGCCTAGCGTCCGACCGTCCAACTTCTGGGGGTCAGTTCAAACCCGGGGCGGTTCAGTCTCGCGCCGGCTGCGGCTTTGTATGCGGACGGCCACGCCAGTCGCCGACAACCGTGGAGGTTTGGAACCGGAAGATCGCGTAACCGGATTGGCCCGTTTCAGTGTTGTTTGAGCAGGCCGAGCGCAGCCGCGAAGGGCGGTACGGAGCGTGGCCGGTAATCGCTGCCCTCGGCGACCACGAAGACAGATTATCCCTGTAGACCTTTTGCCCCTCAGTCCCGCTATGCTGCCAATCTTGAGCGCCGGCCGCGCTATGTCGCGTGTTACGGAATCGAGCCAGCGTAGCAGTCGCTCGCCAACCGGTCTGGATGTCGTGATGTGTGAGGCGGGGCCGAGCGGTGCTAACACTTAGAAGGAACAATGACGAAAGTTGCTATGTTATCGCAGAAGGATCGAGTTAGAGCGCATATCGCCGAAACGTGGAGCTACTTACATGGTGACGTTTTTGTTCAATTGTTGACGCTCACGGAGGGATGCTATGCGTCAGGCGCACCTTCGGTCGCAGCTGTGATGGCACTCTTCCTCGATGACGGAACAATGTTGTCACGGCTGCGATGTGCGGGATTAAGAGGCTCAAACGTCCAAGACGTTAAAGACCATATCGCAAAACATCTCGGATGCCTGGATTCGTGGGATGCCGAAATCCTCGTTGAGTCTTGCGCAGCACTAGTGCCATCGCCTGGCGCCGCTATTGCTGTGCCGGAGTTGCTCGGTATCATTGTCTTGCGTAGCGCGAACCGCCTGCCTTTGGCCCCGGTGATGGCGGTACTCGGCCGAGAAGAATGCTTAGATCGGATCGCGCATGCGCTAACCGTATTCCGCCTTGCGGAGACTATTGGCTAACCGGGATAGCCAGCACCTTCAGCTTTTGATTCGGCGAGTGGATGCCGTTGTGAGGTTGCGAGCCTTCGCTGGCTGGCATCAGCACTGTGGCGTATGCAATGGCGACTTCCGAAGTAGGCTGCGCGAGTTTGGACGTGATGCTTTGCCAAGCACTCCAGCTTGCTCACAGCCATGGTCATAAACTGAGTTGATTAGTTTATAGCGGGCTGTATTGACCCAGTGAAAGCCTGCTCAGGTGTTACCGTCGAAAGGAAGACACCGTGAGTACGTTGATGGACGAAGAGATCAAGCGCTGGACGGCCAAGCGCAAGACGGCGTTGGTGCTGGAGATCATCCAGGGCAAGACCAGCGTGTCGGAGGCAAGCAGGACATATGACCTGCCGCCATCGGAGATCGAGAGCTGGATGGAAGACGGCCGCCGGGGCATGGAGAACGCCCTGAAGGCCAACCCGCAGGATGTGCGCGAGCAGTACGAGCGCCAGCTCAAGGAGCTGCAGGAGGCGTACGGCGAGGCGATGCTGGAGCTGCGCGCCAGAAAAAAATTGCAGTCCCTGCTGGGCGAGGACGAGAAGTGATCGAGACGATCCGCCAGGGACTGCAAGCCGACGGCATCACCGTCTCGATCAGCAAACTGTGCAAGTGGTTTGAGGTGCCCAGGCGCACGGTGTACTACCGGCCCGTCAAAGCCAGCCCGTCGCTGCAGGAGCGCTTCGTCACGCCCATCAAGGCCATGATCGAAGAGAACCCGTCGTTCGGTTACCGGACGGTGGCGCACCTGTTGGGGTTCAACAAGAACACGGTGCAGCGCATCTTCCAGCTCAAGGGCTGGCAGGTGCGCAAGCGGCCCGTGGGCTTCAGGCCGAGGATCCAGTCGCTGCCGTCGGTGGCCAAGGCGCCCAATGAGCGCTGGGCGACGGACATGTGCCGGGTCTGGGCGGGGCGTGACGGCTGGACGACGCTGGCGCTGGTGATCGACTGCCACAGCCGTGAGCTGCTGGGCTGGCACCTGTCGCGCAGCGGTCGATCCAAGACGGCCGAGTCGGCACTGGAGCAGGCGCTGATCGCGCGGTTCGGCACGCTGGGCCGAGTGCCGGCGCCGTTCCTGCTGCGCTCGGACAACGGCCTGGTCTTCACCAGCCGCAGCTTCACAGCGCTGGTCAGGAGCTATGGGATGCAGCAGGAGTTCATCACGCCGCACAACCCGGAGCAGAACGGATTGGTTGAGCGGGTGATCCGCACGCTCAAGGAGCAGTGCGTGCACCGCCACCGCTTCGAGTCGCTGCAACACGCCAGTCGCCTGATCGGCGACTGGATTCACTTCTACAACCACCAGCGCCCACACCAGGCGCTGAACATGAAGACCCCCGCTGAGGCATTCGCATTAGCGGCCTGACCTGTGCAGGTTCTGCTGGGTCAATACAGCTACGGCTATCGGCGCATCACTCACGAGTTGCGTCAGGGAGGCCAGGCGGTGAATCACAAGACCGTGCAGCGGCTGATGAACAGCCTCGGCCTGAAGTCACTGGTTCGGCCGAAGCGATATCGCTCCTACCAGGGCGAGCTGGCCCCATCGCCGAACTTGCTCGATCGCCAGTTCAGCGCAGCACGGCCGAATGAGAAGTGGGTGACCGACGTGACCGAATTTAACGTCCGCGGCGCCAAGCTCTACCTGTCGCCTGTCATGGATCTCTACAACGGAGAAATCGTGACCTTCGAGATGCAGGAGAGGCCCCTGTACTCTCTTGTTGGGAACATGCTCAAGAAGGCGCTCTCGAAGCTGCAGGGCTGCAGAGCAGCACCGCTTATTCACTCCGATCAGGGCTGGCACTATCAGATGCCCGCGTACCGCAAACAACTCAGCGCACACGGGCTGACGCAAAGCATGTCTCGAAAGGGCAATTGCCTGGACAACGCGGCCATGGAGAGCTTCTTCGGCACCCTCAAGTCAGAGTTCTTCTACCTCAACAAGTTCATTGGCGTCGCAGACCTGAAGTCAGGCTTGCGCCGCTACATTCGCTACTACAACCATCAGCGCATCAAGCTCAAGCTCAACGGGTTGAGCCCGGTGCAGTACCGGCTGCTGGGCATGAACGCCTAGCGTCCGACCGTCCAACTTCTGGGGGTCAGTTCAAACCCGGGGCGGTTCAGCGCGCTCGAAAGCATGAGTTATGCTCAGATCAGGGAGGGAATAGCGCTCCAGGCAGGGGCGAAGAGGCAGCAAAGCGCCCATGCCGGCCGCTAATGGCAATTGCTCGCGTGCGATCTTAAGTCTGGACCGCACCGCCGGCAGTGCAGATAAGGCGATTCGATCACAGGTCCTGTTGCTCACAGCCTCGAACACTTAGGTTAGGGCCCCGGTGGCGTCGCCAGACTGCTTCGTTACAAGTTCGGGACCGCTTCGTCATGAGTTTAGCCCGACGGCAGCTATTTTGCCGAGGGCGCTCTCCAGCATTCATTCTTCCGCATGACAGTTGGCGATTTCTGAGGTCCGACTTTTCTCGCCCAATTAGCTGTGTTGGTGTGGAGCTGTTCTCCTTGAACGGTGGTCCGCCTCAGAAGACTAGCGTCGTGTTGCACCGCAAGTTCCCGCGTTCTCTGTCGTGTGGGTTTGCCTACGCGGGTGTTTGTGAACTGTCGGACCGCAACGCAGCTCGGGCGGTGATAGCGGCGACATCTGACGCGTTGAATTGCCTTGACAACGCATCCAACTCCGCCGCCCTGCTCAGCTGATCGCGACGGCTAGCCTTTGGTGGTCCATCGCTTTGACAGGCGCAACTCATACGCTGCGAAAAATCCAGACTCAGCTCCGTGGCGGGTACTCTGCAACGTGAATTTGCACCGAAATTGTGTAAAAAACATGGTTGATCGAAAAAGAATCCCGGGCTTGACTGATGCGAGGCGATGGCTATTGCCCGCTCCGGACGGCGGCATCGTTGACGCATATCTGATTCGATACGATTTGGAGAAGTTTAATCCCATCGCATTTGAAGTTGGTGATATTCACCTGCCTTTGGAGGTCGGGCGCAGTGTGGTCAAGCGTCAAGCTGAGTTCTTTTTTGGACGGTTGGCTGCTAAACGTGCGCTTGAGAATTTAGGCAGTGAGCAGTTGGATGTTTCAATCGGTTCTCACCGACAACCCTTGTGGCCCGACGACTTTGTGGGAAGCATCACGCATAGCGCAGGTCATGCTGCTGCATTGGTATTGCGGAAAGGGCGTTGGAATGCAGTGGGGATCGATATAGAAAATGTCTCGGAGACTTCTTTGCAAGGGCTTATCGACGTAGTAGTCGATCATCTGGAACTAAGTTATCTGCAGACAATAAGGGCTGCCCTCCCAATCTCAACCTTAGTTTTGCTCGTCTTTTCGGCCAAGGAGGCTTTCTTTAAAGCGGCTTTTTCTAGCGTGGGACGCTATTTTGACTTTTCTTCAGTGCGCGTCACTGGCATTGATTTTGCGGGTGGCCAGCTAATTCTTCAGTTGCAAGAGTCGTTGGCGAAGAATCTTATTGCGGGCGCGATTTGCACTATCAATTTCGGTTTTCTTGATTTTAATATATTATTTTCTGTTTGTATTTGGTAGTATGTTTGTGGGTCAGGCCTTGATTTGCGATTGGCAGGTTTTCTCAAAGCATACCTATTCTTGCTATGTTGGGTATATCAAGTGCTGCGCATGAATTTGTGGCACTTGTGTACTAAAATAAAGCGGTGTCGCCATGTCAGAGTTTGGTGAAGACGATGGAAATGAGGATGGTGTCGATAGGGTTCAGAATCGGCGCCTTTTTCCAGAGTTGCTTAAGTTTCGTGCTCAGAATGAACCGATGGGCTTGGCTTATCGTTTTTTTAACGGCCAATCAATTCCGAAAACCCTAACATTTTTAGAGTTGCATGAACAATGTAATAAACTCGCCAGTATTCTGGTCGAGCGTGGGTGGGAAGCTCAGCGAGTCTTGTTGGTATGCAAAAGTGAATTCAATTTTGTAGTCGCATTCCACGCTTGCCTGCTCGCAGGCGTTGTCGCAGTTCCAACTGCACCGCCGCGCCGCCAGATGTTGCATCAGCGGTTGGAACTCTTGGCCGCGGATTCCTCAGCTGTGGGAATACTGTGCGATTTTGATGAGATTGCGCAGACTGATTTTCGAGCCCGAGATCGCGCTTGGCATGCGATTGATCTTCGCACCTTGCGTTTGGATGTTGGGGCTAGCGCTTTAAATGCTCGAAGCGCGAAACCACAAGACATTGCTTTTCTTCAGTACACCTCTGGTTCGACGGGCGCTCCTAAAGGGGTGGCTGTGAGCCATTTTAACCTCATTGATAACAGCGAGCGCATTCGGCTTGCCATGGGCGTTAAGCCAACGTCCGCGGTATTGGTCGGGTTGCCTCTATTTCATGACATGGGGTTGGTGGGCGGGGTGTTGCAATCTCTCTTTGCGGGTTGCTCAGCCAGCTTTTTGCGCCCTGCGGAATTGGTTCAGTATCCTGAGCGTTGGCTTGAATTAATCTCTCGATACGGCATCACAATCAGCGGCGGCCCCAATTTCATGTACGAACTTGCTACTCGTGAAGTTCGACCGGAGTCTATGAGAGGACTTGATTTGAGTTCATGGATGGTGGCCTTTTGCGGGGCTGAGCCTATCCGAGCATCTACTGTCCGCAACTTCAGTGAGAAATTTGCAAGTGTCGGGTTTGATTCACGCGCTTTTTTCCCATGTTACGGTATGGCAGAGGCAACGCTGCTAATCACGGGTGGCCCCGCGAGGCAGATGCCGGTGGTAACTAAGCGCGAAGAAGTTGATATTGTTGGGTGTGGTCATGCAACGCCTGGGCTGCTGGTGTGTGTTGTAGATCCGGATTCGCGGCGGCTTTTGCCAGATGGACAGGTGGGCGAAATTTGGGTCGCCGGGCATAGCGTCGCCAGAGGTTATTGGCAGAACGAGCCCCAGACTGAGCGTACTTTTCATGCTCAGCTGACGCAATTTCCTGGCCGGAATTTTTTGCGCACCGGTGATTTGGGTTGGTTGGAGAGCGGCCAGCTATTTGTGAGTGGTCGATTGAAGGACCTTATCATTATTAATGGCCGCAAGTATTTCCCTCATGACATCGAAGAAACGGTCGAGCGGTATTGCACGCCTATACGGCGAGGGGGCGTAATTGCCATCGGGGTGGCGGCTCCTGGGGGTGAGGAGGAGCTGGTTGTAGTTGCCGAGCTGGACCGAATGGCTCTTCGAAAAACGGAGAGTTGGGTAGATCAAAAGGCGATGATTCGACGAGCTGTTCAGGTTGAACATGGCCTGCCCTTGGCAGATGTTGTGTTTCTGCGGCCGGGTGAACTGCCGCGTACCTCCAGTGGAAAGCTTCGCCGCTCACAGTGTCGTGATGATTATCTTTTGCGAAGTAAATCGTAATGGTGTCCGGGCTGGTGGGCGCGGAATTCCTGTGAAGGAGCGGTGCTTTCGCTGTTTTGTATTGGATATTGCTCGTTAATCATGAATGACTTGGATACGCTGATTCAAATTCTTTCAGCCCATATGGATTCAAGATCTACCGTCGTGACAGCGCAAACGCACTTGGATGACTTGGGTATGGACTCGCTAATGAGCTTGCGATTTGCTCGCGCCGTTCAGGACCGTCTAGGCATTGTCATTGAGCTCGAAGATCTGTTTGATTGCTTGACGGTTGAAGATTTGGCTGCGCATTTGCGCTCGCGAAATTCCTGAGTTACGCGGCATTGCCCGAGGTATAGATATGTCCACTGATGATCGTGTGCAATGGTTTCCCCTGTCTCAGGCGCAGCGCAGCCGTTGGTTCCAGTATTGCTTGGATCCGGCGGGCCGGGGGCGGCATAACAATATCTTCACCTTACGCCTGCATGGAGAATTCAACGAGGTTTGCTGGCATGCGGCGTTGTTGACCGTTGTGCGGCGTCATCCCATGCTGCGTGCGCGATTTTCCGACGAGAGCGGTGAGCCGTTGCAGTGTTTTGGAAAGAGTGCGCGGGTTTGTTGGCAAGTTGTGGATGCGCGCGGTTTAAATCAAGTTCAGCTTGAGCAGGCGGTTGCGGGAGAGGCGGTGAAACCTTTGGACCTTTCAGCAGAAGGGAGTCCTTTGAGGGTCACTGTCTTTAAATGTGAAACCACCACAGTTCTGTTGCTAGCGCTGGATCATCTTGTGAGTGACGGCTGGTCATACTGGATGCTCGTTTCGGAGTGGGGGGCTGAAGTGACGGGCGCGAAGGAGGTAAAAGCTTCTACTTTAAATTATGCCGATTACGTTAGTCGGCAGAAGAAATGGCTTGAGGGAACGGAGGCGCAGTCGCAATTGGCTTATTGGCAAGATGCTCTGCAAGGATCTTTGCCGGTTTTGCGCCTCCACTTCGCTGAGCGTGCGCAGGCTTTAGCGCCTAACCCTCAAGTTTTAAGCCTGACCTTGCCTAGGAGTCTGGTGCAAGGCTTGTCAATCAGTTCTGGAAAGTCAAGAAATTCATTATTCGTTAGTCTTTTACTCGCATATAAGTTGGCGTTATGGCGATTTACTGGTCAGAGTGACTTGATTATTGGCTGCCCAATGCCCGCTCGCGGAGATGGTGAATGGGATGCCGTTTGTGGTGATTTTGTTAATGTTATTCCGCTGCGGAGTTTTTTTGATGGTAAGGAGCGTCTTAATGAGGTGATGCGTGCAGTTCGCCGCACAGCGCTGCGCGGTATGACTGCCCAAGACTATCCTTTCGCACTCATGGTAGAGCGATTGGGTTTGTCCAGAGGCGTCCATCATCCTGTATTTCAAGTCATGTTTGCCTTTCAGAAGGCGCGTCACGATGGCGGTCTTCACAAACTGTGGCAAATAGATGGTTCTTGTGGCCCCGAGTTGGCATGGGGAGGTGTGAAGGCTTCTGCATTCCCATTCGCACAAGGTATGGGTGCCCATGGCCTCGAAATGACGCTCCAGACGTTGGAGATAGATGGTGAGGTGCGTTGCGATTTTTGTTTTGATGCCGGTCGACATGAGCTAGTTGGCATCAAGCGGCTGGCTGATGCCTTTGTTAGCTTCCTAACGCTCATGATTGATGGGGATGATCAGGCGCCGTTAGATGAGTTGAGTGTGTTGAGAGAGGGAGAGCGCGAGCAAGTGCTGTTCGGCTTCAACGCGACGCAGGCCGAGTATCCGCAGCAGGCGCTGATTCAAGAGCTGTTTGAGGCGCAGGTTAAGCGCAGCCCGCAGGCCACGGCGCTGGTGTATGAAGAGCAAAGCCTGAGCTAT
>NZ_JAJTWT010000008.1 GCF_021353235.1 Pelomonas caseinilytica | reverse complement strand
GACCACTTCGTCGCTGGATACAACGCGAACTGCCAGCCGTTCAAGTGGACCGCTACCGCCGACTCGATCCTCGAGAAGCTGCATCGACTTTGCTCACGTATCAGCGGGACAGGACACTAGGGAGGGTCTGCAGAACCCCTGCGGGTCGCGTTTGCGAGAGAACCGGCCCGCAAGTAGGCGCGGCGTGAAGCTGGGGCTTGCCGCCCCAGCTTTGCGGCGCAACACCCTGGCGGGCCGGTTATCTCGCAAACCCATGGGGGCGTGGCTTTGCCGGCGCTGGGCGGCGTTGCGAACCTGGACCAGGCACGAGCCTGGGCGGCGGTCCGTGCCTTGCCCCGCATCCGGCAAAGACCTCGCCGCGGCCCACAGGGGTTCTGCAGACCCTCCCTAGGGTCCCCACCTACAATCCGCCGTTATGCCCATCTCCCCCATTCCCGAGCTGGTGGCCGAGCTGGCGGCCGGCCGCATGGTCATCCTGGTGGACGAGGAAGACCGCGAAAACGAGGGTGATCTCGTTCTGGCGGCCGACCTCGTCACGCCCGAGGCCATCAACTTCATGGCCAAGCACGGCCGGGGCCTGATCTGCCTGACCCTCACCCGCGAGCATTGCGAACGCCTGCAGCTGCCGCCGATGACGCGGCGCAACGGCACCCAGCACGGCACGGCCTTCACCGTCTCCATCGAGGCCGCCACCGGCGTCACGACCGGCATCTCGGCGGCCGACCGCGCCCGCACCGTGCAGGCCGCCGTCGCCCCCGAGGCCAAGGCGAGCGACCTCGTGCAGCCCGGCCACGTCTTCCCGCTGCAGGCCCAGGACGGTGGCGTGCTCATGCGCGCCGGCCACACCGAAGCCGGCTGCGATCTCGCCCGCATGGCCGGCCTGTCGGCCACCTCGGTGATCTGCGAGATCATGAAGGACGACGGCACCATGGCCCGCCTGCCGGACCTGGAGGCCTTCGCCGCCGAGCATGGCCTGAAAATCGGCACCATCGCCGACCTCATCGAATACCGCAGCCGCCACGAGAGCCTCATCACCTGCGTCGGCGAGCGGCGGCTGAACACCGCCCAGGGCGAGTTCGCCTGCCAGATCTTCACCGACCGCACCGGCGCCACCCACCTCGCCCTGAGCCATGGGGCCTGGAAGCCCGCCGACGAAGTCCTCGTGCGCGTGCACGAGCCGCTGTCGGTCATGGACCTGCTCGAGGCCGGCCCCTGCGGCCACTCCTGGGGCCTGCCCGCCGCGCTGGCGGCACTCCAGGCCAGCCCGGCCGGCGTTGCGGTGCTGCTCAACTGCGGCGAGGACGCCGCCGGCGTGCTGGCCCGGGTGCAGGCCTGCACGCCTGCCGCGGCGTCCAAGGGCGCGATGGACCTGCGCACCTACGGTGTCGGCGCCCAGATCCTGAAGGCCCTGGGCGTGCACCGGATGCGGCTGCTGGGCAGCCCGCGGCGCATGCCGAGCATGACCGGCTACGGCCTCGAAGTGACCGGCTTCGTGGCCCCCCCCAACTGCTGACCGACGAGGACGCGATGCAAGACTCCGAACAAGGCCTGCCCGGCTTCGAAGGGGCGCTGGACGGCAGCGAGCTCACGATCGCCGTCGTGCAGGCCCGCTTCAACGACTCCATCACCTCCGCCCTCGCCAGCGCCTGCATGGCCGAGCTGTCCGTGCTGGGCGTGCCGGCCGAAGCCGTGCGCCACGTGACGGTGCCCGGGGCGCTCGAGGTGCCCCTGGCCCTGCAGGCCCTGGCCGAGAGCAACGACTATGACGCGCTCATCGCCCTGGGCTGCATCATCCGTGGCGAGACCTACCACTTCGAGCTGGTCGCCAACGAAAGCGGCGCCGCCGTCACCCGCGTCGGCCTGGACCACGGCATCCCGATTGCCAATGCCATCCTCACCGTCGAGAACGAGGCCCAGGCCTGGGCCCGCGCCGAGCCCAAGGGCCGCGATGCCGCGCGAGTCGCGGTCGAAATGGCCAACCTGCTGAAAGAGATCGAGTGAACGCCCCCGACAAGACCGCACCCAAGACGGCCGCCAGACCCGCTGCCAAGCCCGCCGCCAAGCGCGCGCCCGCCAAGTCCGCCCGGCGCCGTTCGCGCGAGGCCGCCCTGCAGGGCCTCTACCAGTGGCTGCTGACCGGCGAGGACATCGGCGCCATCGTCGCCCTCGGCCGCGAGCAGGACGGCTATGCCAAGCTCGACATCAAGCACTACGACGCCCTGCTGGCCGGCTGCGTGCAGGAGGCTGCCGACCTCGACGCCATCCTGGCCCGCCACGTCGACCGCAAGACCACCGAGTTGTCGCCCATCGAGCACGCCATCCTGATGATCGGCGCCTACGAGCTCAAGCACTGCATCGACATCCCCTACAAGGTCGCCATCAACGAGGCCGTGGAACTGGCCAAGGCCTTCGGCGGCACCGATGGCCACAAGTACGTCAACGGCGTGCTGGACCGCGCGGCCGGCGACCTGCGCCCCGTCGAGGTGGCGGCCAAACGCTGATGAAGCTCGCTGGCCGGCTCGACCGCATCGAGCCCTTCTACGTGATGGAACTGGCCAAGGCCGCGGCGCGCGTCGCGGCCGGCCCGCTGTGCGACCCGGCCCGCGGCGGCCGGCGCATGATCCGGCTGAACATCGGCGAACCCGATTTCGGCGCCGCCCCCGCGGTGCGCGAGGCCGCCGCCCGCGTCGCCCAGGGCGACACGCCCTACACCGACGCCCTCGGCCTGCCCGCCCTGCGCGAGGCCATCGCCCGCTGGTATGGCGAGCGCTTCGGCCTGGCCATCGCGCCGGAGCGCATCGCCGTCACGGCCGGCGCTTCCGCCGGCCTGCAACTCGCCTGCCTCGCCCTCTTCGAGCGCGGCGACGAGGTGCTGATGCCCGACCCCTGCTACCCCTGCAACCGCCACTTCGTGACGGCCGCCGACGCCACGCCGCGCCTGCTGCCCACCGGCGCGGGGGCGCGCTTCCAGCTCGGTGCGGCCCAGGTCCGCGAGGCCTGGACGCCAGCCACCCGCGGCGTGCTGCTGGCCTCGCCCAGCAACCCGACGGGCACCTCCATCGCCCCCGAGGTGCTGGCCGACATGGCCGGCTTCGTGCGCGAACGCGGCGGCGTCACCGTCGTCGACGAGATCTACCTGCCGCTGAGCTACGAGGCCCACTTCGGCCACACCGCCCTGGCCCTGCCCGGGGGCCTGGGCGACGAGGTGGTCTCGGTCAACAGCTTCTCCAAGTACTTCGGCATGACCGGCTGGCGACTGGGCTGGCTGGTGCTGCCGCCGGCCCTGGTGCCGGCCATCGAGCGGCTGGCGCAGAACTTCTACATCTGCGCCTCCACGCTGGCCCAGAAGGCGGCCCTGGCCTGCTTCGAGCCGGCTTCCATCGCCGAGTTCGAGCGCCGCCGCGCCGTGCTGCGCGAGCGCCGCGACTTCATCGTGCCGGCCTTGAACGAGCTCGGCCTGACCGTGCCCGTGCCGCCCGACGGCGCCTTCTACGCCTGGATGGACGTGAGCCGCTTCCACGCCGACAGCTGGGCCTTCGCCCACGAACTGCTCGACAGCACCCAGGTCGCGCTGACGCCGGGGCGGGACTTCGGCCTGGCCGACCCGGGGCGCTGGATGCGCCTGTCCTTCGCGTCGTCCATGGAAGACCTGCAGGAAGCCGTCGCCCGCCTGCGCGAGGTGCTGCGATGAATTACAGGTTCCCGGTCCGCGTCTACTGGGAGGACACCGACGCGGGCGGCATCGTCTTCTACGCCAACTACCTCAAGTTCTTCGAGCGCGCGCGCACCGAGTGGCTGCGGGCGGCGGGCGTCCAGCAGCACGAGCTGCGTGAGTCCACCGGCCTGATGTTCGTCGTCGCAGCGACCAGCCTGCGCTACGTCGCGCCGGCCCGGCTGGACGACCTGCTCACCATCACCGTCGAGCCCGAACCCGCCGGCCGTGCCAGCCTCGTCGTTCGCCAGCGCGCCCTGCGCGGCGACACGCTGCTGGCCGAAGGCGAAATCCGCATCGGCTGCGTGCGCGCCTCGGACCTCAAACCCCAACGCCTGCCCGACAGCGTCGTCGCTGCGATCACCGCATGAACCAAGACCTCTCCATCGTCTCCCTGATCCTGCACGCGAGCTTCGCCGTGCAGCTCGTCATCGGCGCCCTGCTGCTCGTGTCGCTGGCGAGCTGGAGCGTCATCTTCGGCAAGCTCATCGGCCTGTCGCAGATCAAGCGCCGCAACGACGCCTTCGAGGCCGAGTTCTGGAGCGGCAAGAACCTCAACGACCTCTACCAGGCCGTGGGCAACCGCACCGACGGCGCGCCGCTGGAGCGCATCTTCGCCTCGGGCATGCGCGAGTTCCTGAAGCTGCGCGAGAAGCGCGTCAGTGATGCCGGCGCCCTGCTCGACGCGGCCCGCCGCGCCATGCGGGCCAGCTTCCAGCGCGAGCTCGATGCGATGGAGAGCAACCTGTCCTTCCTGGCCTCGGTGGGCTCGGTCTCTCCCTACGTGGGCCTGTTCGGCACCATCTGGGGGATCATGCACGCCTTCGTCGGCCTCTCCAACCTCACGCAGGTGACCTTGGCCACCGTGGCCCCCGGCATCGCCGAGGCCCTGGTCGCCACGGCCATCGGCCTGTTCGCGGCCATCCCCGCCGTGCTGGCCTACAACCGCTTCGCGCGCCAGATCGACCGCAGCGCCATCACGCTGGAGACCTTCATCGAGGAGTTCTCCAACATCCTGCAACGCAACGCAAGTCAATGACCCACCCCCTACCGGCTTCGCCGGCCCCCTTAAGGGGGCGCACCCGACCGCCCGGCAAAGCCGGTTCGGTGGGTGCCGCTGGAGGTGTCGAGGCGCCTACGGCGCTCGACTGAACACCCGACATTCGACATGGCAGCAACCGTCTCTCGCGCACGCCGGCGCCGCACGATGAACGAGATCAACATGGTCCCCTTCATCGACGTGATGCTGGTGCTGCTCATCATCTTCATGGTCAGCGCACCGCTGATCACCACCGGCCTCGTCGACCTGCCCAGCGTGGGCAAGAGCCGCCAGCAGCCCGAGCACGTCATCCAGGTCATCGTCGGCACCGACGAGAAGCTCAAGATCAAGGTCGACCAGCTCGAGCCCGAGTCCATCCCCGCCAACCGGCTGGCTGAGCGCGTCAAGAAGGCCCAGGGCCGCGACGCGACCAGCCCCGTCGTGATCTCCGCCGACAAGAACGTCAAGTACGAAGCCGTCGTGCAGGTCATGGACACCCTGCAGCGCGCCGGCATCCAGCGCGTGGGTCTGGCCGTGAAGAGCGGCGCCTCCAGCAACTGATGAGCACGGCCACGCTGCGCCCCCCTGAAGCCGCCGGCATCGGCCGCGGCCTGGCCCTGGCGCTGCTGGCGCACGGCCTGCTCATCCTCGCGTTGAGCTACGGCCTGAACTGGCACAGCGACTCGTCGCCGGCCTTCGAGGCGGAGCTGTGGTCCAGCGTGCCGCAGGTGGCCGCGCCACGCGAGGAAGCCCCGCCCGAGCCCGAATCCGAGGCGCCGCCGCCCAAGCCTGACCTCAAGGCCCAGCAGCGCGCGGCCGAGGAAGCCGCTGCCGAGCAGCGCGAGGCCGAGATCGCCATCGCCAAGGAGAAAAAGCGCAAGGAGGACAAGGCCCGCGAGGAGGCCGCCAAGCTCGAGCGCGAGAAGGCGGCCAAGGAGAAGGAAGCCAAGGACAAAGAGGCCAAGGCCGCCAAGGAGAAGGCGGCCAGGGAAGAGCAGGACCGCAAGAAGGCCCAGGACGCCAAGGCCTTGAAGGAGGCCAAGGAAGCCGACGCCCGCCGCGAGGCCCAGCGCCAGGAGTTCCTGCGCCGCATCCAGGGCATGGCCGGCGGCACGCCGGGCTCCACCGGCACGGCCGCACAGAGCGCCGCGCCCTCGGCGGGCTGGGTGGGCCGCGTGAAGGGCAAGATCCGGCCCCTCATCATCTATTCGGACGAAGGCGCCGCCAACCCGACGGCCGAGGTGCAGGTGACGCTGGCGCCGGACGGCCGCATCCTCGGCACCAAGAAGCTCAAGGCCAGTGGCGACGACGAATGGGACCGCGCCGTGCTGCGCGCCATCGAGAAGGCCGAGATGCTGCCCCGCGACACCGACGGCCGCGTGCCGCCGGTCATCATCCTGAGCTTCAGGCCGCGCGAATAGGCAGCAGCCGGTCCGCCGACCAGCGGCCGGCGCCCCACAGCGCGATGGCGGCGGCCAGGACGCCCCAGAGCACGTGCTGCAGGGCACCGGCCGCGGACAGGTCCTCGGCCGGCAGCGACAGCGCCGCCATCAAGTTGACGACGAACATCCCCACGCCCGCGAAGCGCCCGCCCAGGCCCAGCACCAGCAGCACCGGCAGGGCCAGTTCGCCGGCCGTGCCCGCGTAGGCGGCGAGCGCCGGCGGCAGCACCGGCACCTGGTAGTAGTCGTTGAACAGCGCCAGCGTGGCCGACCAGTCGCGCAGCTTGACCAGGCCCGACGCGAAGAAGACCTGGGCGAGGTAGAGCCGCGTCGCCAGCAGGGCCAGGGACTGCAGGTGGCTGACGAGGGCGGCCACCGGGGCCGGCAGCCGCGTGGCCTCGGGCGTGGTGACCTGGCCGGGGTCGGTGAAGCTGCGCAGGGCGGCGGAGATCAATGCGTTCATGGTGTCGAGGGGCTGTGGAAAGGGGGCACCGTGCTGACCTCTTTCAGCCAGGCCTGGCGCAGCGCGGCTTGCAGCCAGGCGCCGAAGTCGAAGTCGGCTTCGGGCGCCGAACCTTTCACCAGGGCCTCGGCAAGATTCACCCCGTCGAGCAGGGCCTGCATGAAGGCCGCCTCGGCCGGCGAGAGGGCGAGCCACTGGCCCTTCCAGCCCTGCCGCCAGACGAGGACGGGACCGTCCCGCTGGCCCAGCACCGCCACGCCCGGCCGCAACGCCAGCCAGAGCTGCTCGGGCGGCGTGTCGCCGAGCCGGGCGAGCGAGCCGGCGTCCAGCTCCGCGTCCGCGGCGCGCTCGGCGCGGTGCAGGGCCCAGTCCAGCCGCGCCAGGTCGGGCAGGCCCGAGGCTTCGCCGGCACGTTCGATCAGGAAGGCTTCGAGTGCCCCGCCCCACTGCGCGAGGTCGCCACGTTCGGGCGGGTGGGCGCGCCAGAAACTCCAGGCCAGGACGCCGAAATCCGCCTCGCCCAGCGCCTCCAGCAGCCGTGGAAAGGGCACGGCCAGGGCCTGGGCGGACAAGGCCCTCAGGTTGTCGCGGTAGGCCGCCAGGCCGCGCTCGCCGCCGGTCAGCGACGACGGCGCCGGGCTGCGGCCCAGCAGCGCATCGACGAAGGCCTGTTGGTCGGCCTTCATGCCTGCACCGCCCGGGCTCGCGCGGCTTCGTCGAGCAGCACGTCGAGGGCCGGCACCGCCGTGTCCCACTCGATCAGCGTCGGCACCGGGCCGTGCCTCGCCAGCGCATGGCGGTAGACCTGCCAGACCTCGTCGCGCACGCGGCTGCCGTGATCGTCGATGACGAAGCCGTCCGGCAGTTCGCCGTGGCCGGCGAGGTGGATCTCGCCGACGCTGCCCGGCCGGATGGCATCCACCCAGCGCATGGCCTCGCGGGCCGCGTCGGCAGGCGCATGGCCGGCATTGCGGGCATTGACGAACACGTTGTTCACATCCAGCAGCAGGCCGCAGCCGCTGCGGCGCGTCAGCTCGTTGAAGAACTCGGGCTCGGCCAACGTGCCGCCCGCCCAGCCGACGTAGGCGCTGATGTTCTCCACCAGCATCCGCCGGCCCAGGCGCTGCTGCACCTGGTCGACGTGGCGCACCATCAGCGCCAGCGATTCGTCGTCGAAGGGAATGGGCAGCAGGTCGGCCGCGTGCAGGCCCGAGCCCACGCGCGCGAAGCTGGCGTGGTCGGATACCCAGTCCGGCTGCACGCGGTCGGCCAGGCGCGCGAGCCGGTCCAGATGCCAGCCGTCCAGCCCCGCCGCCGACCCGAGGGCCAGGCCGACGCCGTGCAGGCTGACCGGATAGGCCCCGCGGCCGGCCTCCAGCACGGCCAGCGTCGCGCCGCCGTCGGCGAAGAAGTTCTCCGAATGGACCTCGATGAAGCCGAGGTCCGGCCGGCGCTCGAGCAGGGCCTCGTAATGCGGCTGACGCCAGCCGATGCCGACGGGAGCGGCGCTCAAGGTTTTACTTCTTCAGCTTGGCCTTGGCCTCGTCGGCCGTCATGCCGCCGGCGCTCTTGCAGCTGCCCTTGGCGACGTACTTCCACTCCTCGGGGCCGTTGTCCACCTTGGACATGCCCGCGCAGGCGTGGCTGCCGCTGAGGTTGGCGCAATCGTTCTGGCCGGCCTTGGCAATGCCGAAGCACTTTTCCTTGGCCTTGTCCTGGGCCTCGGCCTGGGCGACGAGGCCCAGGGACAGGGCGGCGGCGAGGGCGGAGGAAACGAGGGTCTGGGTCTTCATGGACAGCTCTCCAAAAGCTTGAGGGTTGAAAGGCGGCCGATGATGCGGCGGCGACACCCAAGTCGCAAGACGCCGCCACGTCCTTACACTGCCTGCGCCATGACCGCCCCTCCGGACTACTGCCGCCAGATCGAAGCCCTGCGCCCGGTGCTGCTCAAATACGCCCGGTTGCAGTTGCGCAACCCCGCCTGGGCCGAGGACGCCGTCTCCGAGTGCCTGCTGGCGGCCCTCGAGAAACCGCAGTCCTTCGCCGGCCAGAGCCAGCTCAAGACCTGGCTCATCGGCATCCTCAAGCACAAGCTGGTGGACCAGATCCGCAAGAACAGCCGCGAGCTGTCCACCACGGCCAGCGAAGACGACGCCCAGGATCTCGACGAGCTGCTGTTCGCCGCCGATGGCCACTGGCGCGAGACCCAGCATGACTGGAGCAACCCCGAGGACGCCCTGCGCCAGATGGACTTCATGAAGGTGCTGGAAGCCTGCGTCGAGAAGCTGCCCGGCCAGCAGGGGCGCCTGTTCATGATGCGCGAATGGCTGGAGCTGGAGTCCGACGAGATCTGTAAGGAGCTCGCCATCACGCCGACCAACCTGTGGGTCATGCTGCACCGGGCGCGGCTGAGGCTGCGGGAGTGCCTGCAGGCCGGCTGGTTCGGTTCGACCGCCGCTGGAGGGGCGAATTGATCAAGCCGATGATCACCTGCCGCGATGCCACGCGGCTCACGCTGCAGGCCGAGGACCGCAGCCTGCCGCTGGCCGAACGCCTGGCGCTGCGCCTGCATCACCGCATGTGCAGCAACTGCCGCCGCTTCGCCCGCCAGGTGGAGCTGATGCGCCAGGCCAGCGCGCGCTGGCGGCAGTATTCGTCCGGCGACTGAATCAGCTCGTCGGCGAGCCTTCGTCGGTGCCGGCCAGCGCCGGGTCCTCGTCGCCCGACAGCGCGATCGCCAGCGCCAGGCGCACCGCGTCGATCTGCGCGCCCAGTCCCATGCTCGGCACCGTCGGCACGGTGCGCGCCGCCTGCTCCGGCAGGGCCGGCAGGTGGATGAAGCCGCTTTTCACGCCGCGACCGGCGAGATGGTGCTGCAGCTCGAAGAAGACCTGGTTGCAGACGAAGGCGCCGGCCGACAGCGACAGGCTGGCTGGGTGCCCCGCCGCGCGCAACCCGTGGAGCAGCGCCTTGACGGGCAAGGTCGAGAAATAGGCGGCCGGCGCATCGGCACGCACCGGCACGTCCCGCGGCCGGGCGCCGGCGTTGTCGGCGATGCGGGCATCGATGAGGTTGACCGCCACCCGCTCGATGGACACGTCAGCCCGGCCGCTGGCCAGGCCGAGGGCGAGCACCAGGTCCGGCCTCACCACCGAGATCGCCTCGGCGAGCACCCGCGGCGCCTCGCCGAAGACGGTCGGCAGGCAACGCGAATGCACGGTGGCACCGGCGATCACCTGGTTGTGCAGGGAACGGGCCACTTCCCAGGACGGATTGATGGCCTCGCCGCCGAAGGGCTCGAAGCCGGTGAGCAGGATGTTCATGGGCTCGATTCTGACCAAAGCGGCCGGGTCGCGCGACCGAGTTGAAACGAGGCCGCTACCCCGGTGTTTTTCGGTGAAGTCGGCCGCGGGCGGGCCTCCATAATCCACCCACCCCTGCACACGCCCACTCATGACCGACCCGTCCCAGCCCCTGCCCTGGCCCCATGGAGACGCAGAGTCCCCCGCCGCCGCGCCGGGCAGCCCGCTGCCGGGCTTCTTCTGGCCCTGCCCGCCCTACGCCGCCTATCCGCAACCCCAGGTCCAGAAGGGCCCGGAGGCCTGCGAAATCCTCGGCCTGAACAACAGCCGCAGCAATGGCCAGCTGCTGTCGCTGGACGCCGGCGAGCGCCTGGTGCACATCAACGTGCCGCCGGCCCGCAACAGCATGCCGCTGAAGTTCAGCCAGTTCCGCGCCATCAAGCTGCTGCGGGCGGTGCCCGTGCCACCGCGCGACGCCGGCGACCAGGACTCGCCGATCAGCCTCGACCAGCGCCCCCGCAGCGATTTCCGCCTCGTCTTCAACGGCGGCGACGAGCTCAAGGGCGTCACCATCGGCTACCAGCACGACAAGCTGGGCCTCTTCCTCTTCCCGCCGCTGTCTGAGACCGACGACTCGGTGCGCCGCGTCTTCATCCCGCGCGAGGTGCTGCAGCACTTCGAGATCGGCGAGCGCCTCGGCGATCTGCTGCTGAAGGACCGGCTCGTCACGCAGGAGCAGCTCGCCGCCGCTGCCGTCGAGCAGACCGGACTGCGCCAGAAGCGGGTCGGCGACATCCTCGTCGAGCAGCACATCGTCACGGCGGAGCAGCTGCTCCAGGCCATCGAGCAGCAGGCCAAGATGCCCATGGTGCGCATCGGCGAAGCCCTGCTCGCGCTGGAACTCGTCACGCCCGAGCAGCTGGAGCAGGCCCTCGCGCAGCAGCGCGAGGACCGCTCGGTGCCCCTGGGCGAGCTGCTGGTGCGCAAGGGCGTCATCAGCCGCGCCCAGCTGCAGTCGGCCCTGGCCCGCAAGATGGGCTACCCCGTCGTCGACGTGGAGAACTTCGCCATCGAGCCCGACGCCGTGCGCAAGCTGCCCCACGCCGTGGCCAAGCGGCTGGAGGTGCTGCCGCTGGTGCTGCGCGATGGCCGCCTCGTCGTCGCCATGGAGGACCCGACGCGCCGCGACGCCATCGAGGAGGTGGAGTTCATCACCCAGCTCAAGGTCGTGCCGACGCTGACCAAGCTGGGCACGCTGCAGTTCGCCATCCCGAGTGCCTTCGACCGCTTCGGCGCCGACGCCCTGCCCCGCGGCAACACCGACCCCCTGCCCGACTTCCAGGCCGACTTCTCGCTCGACAGCTCCAACAAGCTCATCGAGAGCCTGGAGCGCGACAGCAGCGAGCGCGCCGGCAAGGAGGAGGAGTCGCCCATCGAGCAGAGCGACAACTCGCTGGTGCGGCTGATCAACACCATGATCATTGAGGCGCACAACCAGGGCGTGTCCGACATCCACATCGAGACCTACCCCGGCCGCGAGAAGCTCAAGATCCGCTTCCGCCGCGACGGCGTGCTGCAGCCCTACCTGGAGCTGCCCCACACCTACCGCAACGCCATGATCGCGCGCATCAAGATCATGTGCGACCTGGACATCTCCGAGCGCCGCAAGCCCCAGGACGGCAAGATCAACTTCGCCCGCTTCTCGCCCCAGCACAAGCTGGAGCTGCGGGTGGCCACCATCCCGACCAACAACGGCCTGGAAGACGTGGTCATGCGCCTGCTGGCCAGCAGCAAGCCGATCGCGCTGGACCGCATCGGGCTGACGAGCGCCAACCTGGACGCCCTCAAGGCCGCCGTCGCGCGGCCCTACGGCATGGTGCTGTGCGTGGGACCGACGGGTTCGGGCAAGACCACCACCCTGCACTCGGCCCTGGCCCACATCAACACGCCCGACCGCAAGATCTGGACGGCCGAGGACCCCGTCGAGATCACCCAGGCCGGCCTGCGCCAGGTCCAGGTGAACCCCAAGATCGACTGGACCTTCGCCAAGGCGCTGCGGGCCTTCCTGCGCGCCGACCCCGACGTCATCATGGTCGGCGAGATCCGCGACCAGGAGACCGCCGAGATCGCCGTCGAGGCCTCGCTGACCGGCCACCTGGTGTTGTCCACGCTGCACACCAACAGCGCCCCCGAGACCATCACGCGGCTGCTGGACATGGGCATGGACCCCTTCAACTTCGCCGACTCGCTGCTGGCCGTGCTGGCCCAGCGCCTGGTGCGGCGCAGCTGCACGGCCTGCCAGGTCTCCGAGCCGATGTCCGAGACCGAACTGGGCGAGCTGCTGGATGACTATCTGCACGTTTTCCCCGCCGACTCGCGCCCGAGCAAGCTCGCGCTGATGGCCGAGTGGATCAAGAATCACGGCCGCGACGGCCGGCTGATGAAGTTCACCAGTCCGGGCTGCCCGGCCTGCGGCGGCACGGGCTTCAAGGGCCGGGCCGGCCTGCACGAACTGCTGACCGTCTCCAAGCCCCTGCGCCGCATGATCCAGACCGGCGCCCGCGCCGAGGAACTGCAGCACACCGCTCTGGCCGAGGGCATGCGCTCGCTGCGCCAGGACGGCATCGTCAAGGTGCTGCAGGGCGTCACGACGCTCGCCGAGGTTCACGCGACCAGCAACACATGAAGACATTCAGCACAGCCACAGAGTCACAGAGACACAGCGAGGAAGCCATCCCTCGGCTTGTGTGCCTCCGTGCCTCCGTGGTTGCATTTCTCCACTGACTTGCCGATGGCCGAAACCACCGACACCGCCGCCGCCCCTCGCCCCAAGCTCCGCCTCGGCGACGTCCTCGTCGAGCAGCAGCTGATCTCGGCCGAGCAGCTCGGCCAGGCCCTGGAGCTGCAGCGTGCCACCGGCAAGAAGCTCGGCCGCATCCTCATCGAGGCCAACCTCATCACCGAGGAGGCCCTGGCCCACGTGCTGGCCCGCCAGCTGCGCGTGCCCTTCGTCAACCTCAAGACCTTTCCGCTCAAGACCGAGCTGGTGCGGCTGCTGCCCGAGACGCCCGCGCGACGCTTCCGGGCCGTGGTGCTGGAGGAGCGCGGCGACACCCTGCTCGTCGCCATGGCCGACCCGCTGGACCTCTTCGGCTTCGACGAGCTGGCCAAGATCCTCAAGCGCCGCCTGGCCATGGCCGTGGTGGCCGACAGCCAGCTGCCGGCCGTCTTCGACAAGCACTACCGCCGCAGCGACGAAATCTCCGGCCTGGCCAAGGCGCTGGAGAAGGACATCGGCGACGCCGTCGACTTCGGCACCCTGCAGGCCAGCGTCGGGCAGGAAGGCGCCCCGGTCGTGCGCCTGCTGCAGTCCGTCTTCGAGGACGCCACGCGGGCCGGCGCCTCCGACGTCCACATCGAGCCGCAAGAGGGCGAGCTGCTGATCCGCAACCGCGTCGACGGCCTGCTGCAGACCCTGACCCAGGCCGACAAGCGCATCGCCCCGGCCCTGGCGCAGCGCCTGAAGCTGATGGCCGGCCTGGACATCTCCGAGAAGCGCCTGCCCCAGGACGGCCGCTTCACGCTGCGCCTGTCCGACCGCACCCTGGACGTGCGCCTGTCCACCATGCCCAGCCAGTACGGCGAATCCGTCGTCATGCGCCTGCTCGGCCAGGGCTCGGCGCTGCGCCGGCTCGACCAGATCGGCATGCCCGAGGACATGCTCAAGCGCTTCCGCGAGCTGCTGGCGCGCGATGCCGGCATGATCCTCGTCACCGGCCCCACCGGCTCCGGCAAGACCTCCACCCTCTATGCCGCCCTGGCCGAGCTGGACTCCGAGAAGCTCAAGATCATCACGGCCGAAGACCCCATCGAATACCGCCTGCCGGGCCTGACGCAGGTGCAAGTCAACGAGAGGATCGACCTCAGCTTCGCCAAGGTGCTGCGCGCCGCCCTTCGCCAGGACCCGGACGTCATCCTCGTCGGCGAGATGCGCGACGCCGAGACCGCCGAGATCGGCCTGCGTGCGGCCATCACCGGCCACCTGCTGCTCAGCACCCTGCACACCAAGGACACCATCTCCACGCCCTTCCGGCTGCTGGACATGGCCGCGCCGCCTTTCATGGTGGCCACCTCGCTGCAGGCCGTGCTGGCCCAGCGCCTGCTGCGCGGCGTCTGCAAGCATTGCGCCGAACCTCACCATGCCACGCCCCAGGAGCAGGCCTGGATCAACGAGGTGATGGCCTTGAACGGCGAGGCGCCCGCCCCCGTGGACAGCGTCAAGGGCCGGGGCTGCGCCGAGTGCAACGGCACCGGCTACCAGGGCCGGCGCGGCATCTACGAGATGCTGGAACTCGACCCCGACATGGCCCTGGCCATCCAGCGCAGCGACGCCGGCGCCTTCCTCACGGCGGCGCGCCGCGCCCTCAAGGGCAAGACCCTCGCCGACCGCAGCCTGGCCCTGGTGCGCGAGGGCAAGACCTCGCTCGCCGAAGCCGTCCGCATCAGCGTCGACGCTGAATGAAATCCAAACAAAGCCACAGAGGCACAGAGACACGGAGGCCGCGCCATGACGCCCTCTCTGTGTCTCTGTGCCTCTGTGGCTGTGTTTGTCTTTGCCGGGCCAGGCCATGAACTTCGCCTTCAAGGGCCGCAACGGGCGGGGTGAACTCGTCGAAGGCGTCGTCGATGCCGCTAGCAGCGACGCCGTGGCCGCGCAGCTGATGGCCGGCGGCGTCGTGCCCGTCAGCATCGAGGCGACGACCGAGGCGGTCAGCGCGGCCGGCGGGCGCAACTGGCTGGAGGCCCTGCTCGCCAAGCCCATCACCCAGGAAGATGCCCTGGTGCTGACCCGCCAGCTCTACACGCTGCAAAAGGCCGGCGTGCCCATCCTGCGCGCCCTGGCCGGCCTGGAGGCGTCCACGAGCCACCCCGGCATCGTGGAGCTGCTGCAGGACGTCCGCGCCAGCCTCGACCAGGGGCGCGAGCTGGCCACCGCCTTTTCCCGCCACCCCGGCGTCTTCAGCAGCTTCTACGTCGCCATGACCCGCGTCGGCGAGCTGACCGGCCGGCTGACGGAAGTCTTCCAGCGCCTGTCCGAGCATCTGGAGTTCGAACTCGACATCCGCGCCCGCATCAAGCAGGCCCTGCGCTATCCGGCCATGGTGCTCGTCGCGATGGGCATCGCCCTCGTCGTCATCAACCTCTTCGTGCTGCCCAAGTTCGCCGACGTCTTCGCCCACTTCAAGACCGAGCTGCCGCTGATGACGCGCATCCTGCTCGGCTTCTCCGGCTGGACGGTCAAGTGGTGGCCCCTGGTCGTGGCCGGCGCCATCGGAGCCGTCCTCGCCTGGCGCAACTGGATTGCCACGCCGACGGGGCGTTATGCCTGGGATCGCTTCAAGCTGCGCCTGCCCATCGCCGGCAACATCGTGCTGAAGGCGACGCTGGCCCGCTTCGCCCGCAGCTTCGCCCTGGCCAGCAGTGCCGGCGTGCCCATCAGCCAAGCGATGACGGTGGTGGCGCAGACCGTGGACAACGCCTACATCGGCGCTCGCATCGAGCAGATGCGCGACGGCGTCGAACGCGGCGAGAGCATCTCGCGCTGCGCCACGGCCACCGGGGTGTTCACGCCCATCGTGCTGCAGATGATCGCCGTCGGCGAAGAGACCGGCGAGCTCGACACGCTCATGACCGAGATCGCCCACATGTACGAACGCGAGACCGACTACGCCATCAAGGGCCTGTCGGCCGCCATCGAGCCCATCCTGCTGGCCGTCATCGGCGCACTGGTGCTGGTGCTGGCCCTGGGCGTGTTCCTGCCGCTGTGGAACCTGGGCCAGGCGGCCATGGGGCGTTGACGTGTGCCCCCGGCCCAGCCCCGCGCGCTGAACGCGGCGCGTGTCTGGTCCGCCCCCCGCGGGGGCGATGCTTGCGGCGTTGAGCCGCAAGCATCGCCAGCGCGGGCCGGCTCGGGAGCGGCCCAGCGCTCGGCCCGCATGCATCCGTTTCATCTGCCGCGGCACGGCGGCGTGTGAAGCCTGCAACGGATTGCGGGCCGGTTGAGGGCCGTCATGAAACTCGTGCGCTATTCACTTCTCGCCGCGATGGCCCTGTTCGATAGTGGTAGCACTCCCGGACCACCGCGCACGACGCAGAAGGACCCTCGAATGAACAAATCGCGTCAAACCGGCTTCACGCTCATCGAACTGGTGATGGTCATCGTCATCCTGGGCGTGCTGGCCGCCGTGGCCCTGCCCAAGTTCGTCAACGTCGACGACGACGCCAAGCAGGCCGCCGTCAACGGCATCGCCGGCGCGCTAAGTTCCGGCTCGGCCATCAACTACGCCTCCCGCAAGGCCAACAGCAGCAAGGGCGTGGCCATCGCCAACTGCCAGGACGTCGAGAAGACCATGCAGTCCTACACCGGCACGGCCGGCTCCGGCCTGCCCACCGGCTTCACGATCACGTCGGCCGCCATCACGGCCGAGTCCACGGTCACGAACTGCGTGGTCACCGGCAACGGCAAGACCGCGAACTTCACGGCCACCGGCATCGCCTGATCCATGCCGCTCTCCCCGCGCCTGGCCGCGGGATGGGCTCGCCGGCAGGCCGGCTTGCCGAACCGCGGCCACAGCCGCGGCTTCACGCTGATCGAGCTCATCCTCGTCATCGTGATCACAGCCGCCCTGGCGGTGTTCGCCCTCCCCAAGGTGGTGGACACGACGCTGTGGCGGCTGCGTGCTTTTGGCGACGAGCTGCAGTCGCGCCACCAGGCCATGCTGCGCCTGGCCCTGCAGCAGCGCCGCCCCATCGTGGAGACGCTCTCGGCCACCGGCGTCAGCTGGGCCTACGGCAACGGCACGGCCATCGCCACCCTGCCCTGCCCGGCCACGGAAAGCCCCTGCATCGCCGAAGGAGGCAGCCGCACCGTCACCTTCAACAGTGCCAACAGCGGGGCGACGACCACCAGCAGCGCGGCCGACTTGACCGTCACCGTGGCCCATAGCAGCTACTCGCAGGCCTACGTCATTGCCGCGGACACGGGCCTCATCTACCCCCTTCCTTGAGGCTTGACGGCTGAACCGCTCGGCTAGCATGAAGCACATGCCTCGTCCCCGTCGCGCTGAGGGCTTGACCCTGATCGAGCTGCTGCTCTTCATCGTCGTCGTCGGCATCGCGCTGGCGGCCATGCTGCGCGTCTTCGTCACGGCGACGGTGGCGAGCGCCGACCCCATGATCCGCCGCCAGCAACTGGCCATCGCCGAATCGCTGCTGCGCGAGGTCCAAGTCATGCCCTTCACGTGGTGCGACCCTGACGATGCCAACGTCGCAACGGCCAGTTCGGCCGCCGGCTGCGCCACCCTCGTCGAGAACTTCGGCCCCGAGGCCGGCGAGAGCCGCTACGGTCCCAGCAACTATTTCGACAACGTCAACGACTACGCGGGCTTTTCCATGGCCGGCATCAGCGACTTTTCAGGCGCCCCGGTGCCCGGACTGTCCGGCTACACCGCCAGCGTGGCCGTGGCCGCAGCGTCGCTGGACACCCTCAGCGCCGCCAGCGGCGACGCGCTCAAGATCACCGTCACCGTCTCCGGCCCCGATAACAGCAGCCTCGTGCTGCAGGGCTGGCGAACTCGCTATGCGCCGAACTCGCCCTTCTGACGCAGCATCGACGCGCCGGCAAGTCCGCGTCCCCAACGGTCGCGAAGCCCGCGGCTTGAACCGCATGCGCGGCTTTACGCTGGTCGAAGCCGTGATGGTGATCGCCATCACAGGCGTCGTCGTCGCCATGGTGGCCATCTTCATCGTGCCCTCCGTCACGGCCTACTTCGCCAGCGCGACGCGTGCCCAACTCGGCGACGAGGCCGACACCGCCCTGCGGCGCATCAGCCGGGACCTCGCCGCGGCGCTGCCGAACAGCGTGCGCGTCACGGGCACGAGCGTGGAACTGATACCGGTCAGCGGCGCGGCGCGCTATGCCGTCGGCAACGAGGCGGGCGACCCGCTGCTCTTCGGCACGGCCGACGGCAGCTTCGCCGTGGTCGGCCCGGCCCTGCGTTTGGCCGGTGCCGGCCAGCGCCTGGCCTGGTACAACCTCGGCCCCGGCGTGCCCGATGCCGACGCCTACACCCTGTCCAACGTGCGCGTATCGACCTCCTCCGCCGGCGACGCCACCAGCGTGGCCTTCACCGGTGCTGCCCTGCCCAAAGCACTGCAGGCGCCGCCCTACCGCGTCTATGCCATCGAGCAGCCGGTCACCTACCGCTGCGACACCGCGGCCGGGACGCTGACGCGCTACACCGGCTACGGCTTCATCGTCACCCAGCCCGACCCGCCCGTCGGTGGCAGCGCCGCCGTGCTGGCGCGTCACGTCAAGGCCTGCAGCTTCGTCTACAGCACGCCCACCATCACCGCGCGCTATGCCCTCGTGACACTGAAGTTGCAGCTCGGCGCTGCCAACATGGGTGGCACGGAGACGATCTCGCTCTACCACACCGTGCACGTCGACAACCTGCCATGACACCCCCCCTCCTGCCGGCTCCGCCGGCCTCACAGGGCGCGCCGAACCAGAGGCTCGGCTCTTCCACCGCCATCACGCGGCGGGACGCCATGGCGGCGGGAGGATTCACCATGATGTCGATGTTGTTCATCCTGGTGGCCCTGGCTGCGCTTGGCGTGGCGCTGGCGTCGCTGAGCCAACGCCAGCAACTCGGCTCGGCCGGCGAATTGGCGGCGGCCAAGGCCTACCAGGCCGCCTTTGCGGGACTGGAGCTCGGCAGCCAACAGATCCTGCGCGCCAGCGGCCAGCCGGACTGCCCCTTTACGACGCGGTCATTCACGCTGCCGGACCAACTCGCCGACTTCACCGTCACCATCACCTGCGCGCGCACGCCGGCCAGCGGCACGGTAACGGACGACGGCGTGGCCCTGGCCTTCTACACGCTCGTCGCCACCGCCTGCAACATCACTGCCGCTGGCGCCTGCCCGAACAGCGCCACCACCGAACCCACCTACACCGAGCGGCAACTCAGCCGCAGCCTGAGCAAATGAGGCGCTGGCTGCACTTCGCCCTGGTCCTGGCCGTGCTCTGCACGCCCCTGCTGGCGCGGGCCGTCGCCTATACCTTCCCGTCAAGCATGCCGGCCGGCTGCAGCGGCAGCGGCGGCAGCTACACCTGCACGGGCCTCACGCTCGGCTACGGCGACACCATCGCCATCGCCGGCACCAAGCCCGCCACGCTCACCATCAACGGCAACCTCAGCACCGACACTTCGCAGATCAACGTCGCCGGCAGCGCCAGCGACCTGACGCTCAACATCAGCGGCACGCTGACCTTCGGCTACCAGGCCAAGATCACCGCCAACGTCACTGCCGGCAGCGTCAACGACGCCGGCGGAGGCAACGTCACCATCACCGGCAACCTGACGGCCAGCGGCGGCAACGTCTCGCTGGCCTACAAGAGTTCAGTCACGGGCAACCTGTCCACCAGCGGCACCGGCACCCTCACCACGGGCCAGAACGGCAGCATCGGCGGCAGCATCTCCGCCGGCACGGGCGCCATCACCATCAGTCCAGGATCGACCGTCTACGGCAGCGTGAGCGGCGGCGGCAGCATCTCGGTCGGGCAGAGTGCCGTCGTCAGCGGCGACCTCAGCGCCGGCTCGGGCGCCGTGAACATCGGTTACCAGGCCAAGGTGAACGGCAACCTCAGCACGAGCGGGGCGATCACGACCGGGCAGGGCTCGCTGGTCGGCGGAAATATCGCTGGCGGCGCAGGCAACGTCTCCATCGGCTATGGCGCCACCGTCTCGGGCACTCTCACCACCACCACCGGCACGATCACCTTCGCGCAAATCGCCGTCGCCTCGTCCTGCGTCAAATCCACCGGCAGCGCCAGCATCACCCTGGGCTACCAGAGCAGCATCAACAGCGTCTGCTGTGGCACCACCTGCTCGAACAGCTGCGTGGTCAACAACAGCAATACCTCGATGCCGCCGCTGTGCAGCAGCGCCACGCCGACACTGGTGTCCGGCTCGCGCTACAGCTTCGAGTCCTACGACGTACCCGGTTCCTACATCCGGCACTACAACTTCCTCGGCTATATCAACCCGGTGTCGGCCAGCAGCGACGCCCTGACGCTGAGCGACAGCACCTTCGTCGCCCGTCCCGGGCTGAGCAATTCGAGCTGCTGGTCCTTCGAGTCGGTGAACTATCCCGGCTACTACCTGCGCCACAACAACTTCGTGCTCAAGCTCAACGCCTACAGCGCGACTGCACCCTTCCCGGCGGACGCAACCTTCTGCCTGCGCGCGGGCCTTGCCAATGCGGCGGCGGTCAGCTTCGAAGCCTCCAACTACGCAGGCTACTACCTGCAGCACAAGACCGACACCAGCATGATCCTGGCCACCACCGACGGCACCGCGGCCGCCAACGGCCGGGCCACCTTCTATCCGCGCCCAGGGTGGGCGCCGGTGGTGGAGCACTACGAGCTTTCCGCACCCAGCACCGGCATCGCCTGTCAAGCCGCCACCCTCACCGTGACGGCCTGCGCCGACAGCTCCAGCCCCTGCACCAGCCCGCTCGCGACCATGAGCGGCCAGTCGGCCACGTTGGCGACGACGGCCGGCACGCTGGGCTCGGCCACCGTCACTTTCGACGGCAGCGGCACCGCCACGACCACCCTCGCCTACCCCGGCGCCGGCGCCGGCAGCACGGCGACGGTCACGCTGTCCGGCGAGAGCCTGACCGCATCGTCGGCCCGCCGCTGCTGCGCCGACGGCACGAGCTGCAGCGCCGCCAACAGCTGCAGCACCAGTTTCGGCAACGCCGGCTTCATCATCGCCGCCAGTGCTGGCGCCGCCGCCGCCACCGTGCCGACGCAGACGGCCGGCACCTCGTCCGGCAGCTGGGTTTTGCGCGCCGTGAAGACCAACACCACGACCAAAGCCTGCGAGGCGGCGCTCAGCGGCACGACCACCGTGAACTGGGGCGTCCAGTGCAACGACCCGACCACCTGCTCCGCCGGCAACAAGATGACCCTGACCGGCAGCAGCGCCGTCGCCGTGGCCGGCAACGCCAATGGCAGCAGCGCCGCCAGCACGACGGTGTCCATGAGCTTCGACGCCAACGGCAACGCCCCCTTCAGTTTCAGCTATGCCGACGTCGGCCGCGTCACGCTGCTCGCCAGCAAGGCCGCGGGCGGCTCGCTGCTGACGGCCCTGAGCGGCAGCAGCAACGCCTTCGTCGTCAAGCCCGCCGGCCTTGTGCTGTCAGCCATCCGTTGCACGAATTACGCGGCTGGCGCCTGCGCGACCACGGCCATACCCAGCCCCGGCAACAACCCCGGCCCGTCGTCGGCCGGCGGCAGCGCCTTTCTGCCGGCCGGCAAGCCTTTCTCCGCCACCGTGACGGCCGTGGACGCCAGCGGCAACGCCACACCCAACTTCGGCCGCGAGACGACGCCCGAGGGCGTGACCCTGACCGCGACCCTGGTGCAGCCGGCAGGCGGCAACGCTCCCGCGCTGAGCAACCCGAGCGGCTTCGGCAGCTTCAGCGGCGGCGTGGCCACCGGAACGAGCTTCGCCTGGCCCGAGGTCGGCATCATCACGCTGACGCCCGCGCTCGCCGACGGCAGCTACCTCGGCGCCGGCAACGTCACCGGCACGACGAGCGGCAACGTCGGGCGCTTCGTGCCGGCATGGTTCACGTTGAGTAACGCGACGGTGACCCACCGCAGCGCGGCGGGCTGCTCGCCGGCGTCGACCTTCACCTACCTCAACGAGAACTTCAGCCTCGGCTTCACGTTGACGGCGCGCAACGCAGCCGGCACGACGACGCAGAACTACGCCGGCAGCTTCGCCAAGCTGGACCCCACCGCCGCCGGCGGCTGGAACCTGGCCGGCCTCGGCGGCACGACGAGCTTCTCGACTGTCGGCGGGCGCCTCGCCCTCGGCAGCGCAAGCGGCAGTTGGTCGGCCGGCGCGGCCACGGTGAGCCTGAGCGCAGCAGCCCTGCAGGGGGCGACGGCCGACGGCCCCTTCAATGCCTCCTTCGGCATTGCGCCGGTGGACAGCGACGGCGTCGCCGTGCAAACCCTGGATTTGGATACCGATTACCCTTCTAACGGCGTAGACCGTGCTCTCCTCGCCACGGTGGCGCTCCGATACGGGCGGCTGCGACTGCAGAATGCGATGGGCGCGGCCAATCGCGTGCTGAGGCTGCCGCTCGCGGCCCAGTACTGGGACGGCAGCACGTCTTCCTTCAAGACCAACGATTTGGACTCCTGCACGCGAATCAGTTCCGCCAACCTCAGCTTCGGCAATTTCCGCCGGGCGCTGACGTCCGCCGACGCGGTGATGAGCCCGGCCACGGTCACCGTCGACCCGACCCAGCCCGTCTTCATCACGCTGGCCGCGCCGAGCGGCAGCCGTGTCGGCAGCCTGGATGTCGCCGTGGCCCTCGGCGCCACCAACGCCGACGCCTCCTGCCTCAAGACGGCCGCCGGCTGGACCCCTGCCCTGGCCGCCAGCGCTGGCGCCAACCTCGCCGGCCTGCGCGGCGCCTGGTGCGGCACGGCTGCGACGAGCGACCCGAGCGCCCGCGCCACCTGGGGCCTGTACCGCGGCGCCGACGGCGTCGTCTACCAGCGGGAGAACTACTGATGCGCTGGCCCTGGTCGGCGCGCCGCAGCGCCCATCGCCTGGTCCTGCGGCGCGTCGGCGCTGCCCACGCCTTCGTGCTGACCGACGGCCCGCCTGCCCACGGCGACGACGCCGAGCCGCCCCGCCTGCTGCGCTGGGGCCTGACGAACGAGGCAAGACCCGTCCCCGCGGGCGACGCCATCGCGCTGCTGGACCCGGCCGACTACCAGATCCTCAAGGTGGACACGCCCCACGTGCCCCAGGAGGAACTCAAGGCCGCGGCGCGCTGGCAGATCAAGGAAATGGTGGACGTCGACGTCGACGAGCTGACGCTGGACGTCATGCACGTCGGCGGCGACGTCGACCGCCCGCAGCGCCAGCTCTTCGTCGTCGCAGCCCGCAACAGCGCCATCCAGGCTCTCACCACCGGCGCCGCCGGCTTCGGCGAGGAGGTCGGCATCGTCGACATCTGGGAGACGGCGCTGCGCAACCTGCTGGCCCGCCAGGCCCGGGCCGACGACCTCGCCGCCCGGGCCTGCGCCGCCGTGCACATCGACGAGCGCCACTGCCTGCTGGTCGTCTGCGCGGGCGACGAGCTCTTCTACACCCGCCGCCTCGAGGGCGACCCCGGCCTGCTGGCCCGCGCCCGCGGCGAGCAGACCGAGGCCGCGGTGACCGAACTGCCACTGGGCTTCGAGTACCAGCCCGGTGGCGCCTTCGACGCCGGCGCCAGCCAGGAATCGCCCCTGGTCGTCGAGTTGCAGCGCTCCATCGACGTGTGGGAGCGCAGCTGGCCCGAGCTGCCGCTGGCGCGCCTGTACGTCATCACCGCCGACCATGCGCCCGAGGTCGCCGCGCTGATCCAGCGGGAACTCGGCCAGCGCACCGTCGCCCTCGACCCGCTGGCAGCCTTCGCGGCCGACGTTCCCGAGCCCGAAGGCGACCCCGCCCGGGCGCTGGCCGCCTGCATACCGTTGCTGGGCGCCGCCCTGCGCGCCGAGACCCGAAAGCTGTAAGCATGCCGTCCCCGACTCCTCCACGCTGCCGGCGCCGCGACGCCCTCCGGATGCGCTGATGCCGCAGCAGATCAACCTCCTGACGCCCATCCTGCTGGCACCGAAGCGCTATTTCTCGGCGCTGACGCTGCTGCATGCCACCGGGCTGTCGCTGGCGGTGGGCCTCGTCGCCGCGCTCTGGCTGCAGCAACGCGACCGGCACGCCGAGGCCGAGCACCAGGTCCTGATGGCCAACTACGCCGTCGAGCGGCAGTCCCTGGCCGCCGCCCGCGCCACCCTGCCTCCGCCGCTGGACGCCGCCGCGGTCCAGCAACAGCTGCTGCCGCTCGCGGCCGGCAATGCCGAACGGCGCGCCCTGCTGCAGGCCCTGGGCGCACAGGCCGGTGGGCGCGACGGGCAACGCCATTCCGACCTGCTCGCCCTGGTGGCCCGCACCCTGCCGGACGCCGCCTGGCTCAGCGAGCTGCGCTACGCACCCGGCCGCCTCGAACTCGTCGGCGGCGCGCTGGACACGGCCGTGCTGCGCCCCTGGCTGGGCCGCATCGCCGCCCACCCGCTGCTGGCCGATCAACAGCTGTCGGCCCTGCGCGTCGAGCGCCTGGGCACGCCAGGCACCGAGTCCACCACCCAGCCGCTGCTGCCGCGTACCGGCGCCCAGCCGGCCATACCCCTGCCGGTCTGGTCTTTCCGCGTCGTCAGTGCGCCGGCCCAGCCCGCCAGCGCCGCCTCCGGAGCCGTGCGATGAAGGCGCAGACGCGGATCGACCTCGCCCTGCTGCGCCGGCGCCTGGCGCCGCTGCAGCGGCGCTGGGAGCGCCAGGCCAAGCGCATCGACGCCCTGAGCCTGCGTGAGCGCGTCATCCTCTTCCTCAGCATCGTCGCCGTCCTGGCCGCCTTGTTCGACACCCTGGTGCTCTCGCCCCTGTCGGGTCGCGCACGTCAGCGCAGCGAGGCGCAGGCCCGCCAGGCCGCCGAGCTGGCCCAGTTGCGCGAGCAGTTCGTCGCCGTCAGCCGCAGCGGCAGCGAGCCGGCCGCCGCCCTGCGCCGCCAGTTGGACGAGGCGCAGGCCGAGCGCAGCCAGCTCGACGCCGAGCTGCGCCAGGCCGCCACGGCCAGCGCCGGCGAAGGCCTGCCCACCGTGCTGCAGCGGCTGCTCGCCCAGCAGCCCGGCCTCGTGCTGGAACGGCTCACTCTGCTGGACGACACCTCCGTCGCCCTGCCCGCCACGGCCTCCGCGCCGACCGGCCCGCGGCCCCCGCCCACCGGCATGCCGGGCATGAGCTGGCAGGGCGTGGAGCTGCAGGTGCAGGGCGGCTACCGCGAGATGCAGCGCTACCTGCAAAGCCTGGAGGCCGAGCTGCCCGGGCTGCGCTGGGGCGAGATGCACCTGACCGCCACCGGTCCCGGCGAGCCGCCGCGCCTCGTGGCCCAGCTCTTCCTGCTCAAGATCCAGCCATGAAACTCGCGACGACCGCCGCTGCCTGGGCCGCCGCCCTGCTGTGCGCTGCCTGCCCCGTCCGCGCCGCCAACGAGCCGGCGCGCGACCCCACCGCCTGGCCGCCCGCGTTGCGCAGCGCCATGGCCGCGGCCTCGGCCGCCTCGGCGGCATCCGCCCCCGAGGCCGACACCGCCATCCGCCAGGTCGTCTTCGCCAATGGCCGCGGCTATGTCGTGCAGCGCGGCCGCCGCTACGGCGTGGGCGAGCAGCTCGACGGCGCACGCATCGAACGCATCACCGAGCAGGCCGTGTGGCTGCGCGAGGCCGGCCAGGTCCGCCGCGAACCGCTCTATGCCGGCGTCGAGAAACGCGTGCCGGCCTCCCCGGCCAGGTCCGCGTCGGGCGCCAAGCATTCCAAGGAGAAGCCATGAAGGCCACCGTCATCCCCGCTCCGCGCCTGCTCGCGTGCGCCGTCGCCGCGCTGCTGGCCGCCTGCGCGGACAAGCCCCTGCAAGTGGCCCAGCCCAGCCAGTCCCTGCGCGAGGAGCTGCAGGCTCAGCGCGCCGCCGCGCCGGGCCGCGCCGCCTCCTCGCCGGCCGCCGCCGCCGAGGCCGTGCCGGAGCCCCCGCCCGCGCCGGCCCCGGCGCTGCCGCCCGAGCCGCGCTTCGACCTCATCGTCAACGGCGCCAACGCGCGGGACGTCTTCCTCTCCCTGGTCAGCGACACGCGCTACAGCATGCTGGTCCATCCCAGCGTCTCCGGCACGCTGTCGGTCACCCTCAAGGGCGTCACCCTGCGCGAGTCGCTCGACGCCATCCGCGAGGTCTACGGCTTCGACTACGCCATCGACGGCCGCCGCATCACCGTCTTCCCGCCCACGCTGCAGACCCGCGTCTTCACCCTCAATGTCCTGGCCCTGCAGCGCAACGGCCGCAGCGAAGTGCGCGTGAGTTCCGGCGCCGCGCCGGTCAGCAGCCAGAGCGGCACCGGCAGCGGCACCACGCCGGTCGCAGGCAATACCGGCAGCGGCAGCGCCAACACCGTGCTGCAGCAGGAAAGCAGCCAGCTCAGCACCCGGGTCGCCAGCGACTTCTGGGGCGAGATGACCACGGCGCTGAAGGCCCTGGTGGGCAACGGCGAAGGGCGCACCGTCATCACCAGCCCGCAAAGCGGCACCGTCGCCGTGCGCGCCATGCCCGAGGAGTTGCGCCACGTCGAAGCCTGGCTCAAGGCCACGCGCACGGCCGTGGAGCGCCAGGTCATGCTCGAGGCCAAGATCGTCGAGGTCGAGCTGCGCGAGGGCTACCAAAGCGGCATCGACTGGTCGCGCATCGGCGACCGCGGCGCCATCGGCCAGACGAGCGCCAACCCCTCCATCCCGAGCGGCGTCACCTCCATCATCAACCCGCTGGTCAGCAACGCCCGCGGCCTGCCGACGCTGTCCAGCGGCACGCAGAGCCCCGCCTGGCAGGACCTCATCCCCCTGCCCTCGGCGGGCGGTGGCACCTTCGGCCTGGCGCTGTCGCGGGGCGGCTTCCAGGCGCTGCTGAGCTTCATCGAGAGCCACGGTGACACGCAGATCCTCTCCAGCCCCCGCATCGCCACGCTGAACAACCAGAAGGCCGTGCTCAAGGTCGGCACCGACGACTACTTCATCACCGGCATCAGCGGCAGCAACACCACCAGCGGCACCTCCACCACGGGCAGCACCGGTACGGTCAACCAGATCCCGACACTGACGCTGACTCCCTTCTTCAGCGGCATCGCGCTGGACGTGACGCCGCAGATCGACGGCGCCGACACCATCACGCTGCACATCCACCCGTCGGTGTCCAACGTCACCGAGAAGGTCAAGCAAGTCGACCTCGGTTCGGTCGGCAACTTCCGGCTGCCGCTGGCCAGCGCCAGCGTCAACGAGACCGACACGGTGGTGCGCATCCCCGACGGCCAGATCGTCGCCATCGGCGGCCTGATGCAGATGGAAGCCACCCGCCGCGGCTCGGGCCTGCCCGGGGCGGACAGCAACCCGCTGACCTCCATGCTCTTCGGCAACCGCGCCAACAACGGCCGCAAGCGCGAGCTGGTGGTGCTGATCAAGCCCAGCATCATCCGCAGCGCGGAGGACTGGGAGCAGCACAACCGGCTGGTCAGCGAGTCGCTGGACGACACGGAGAGCCGGTCGAGGCGGGTGATCCGGGTGGATGGGACGGGTGAGGTGAAGCCGAAGTAGGCGGTACTCTGGGGATGCGGAGGTTGCCTTTGCGGTGAGCCTTATCGGTCGTTGCACCGTGCGGGGATTTCGCCCCCGCGGGCGACCTACTTTCTGGTCCGCCAGAAAGTAGGCAAAGAGCTCCCCCCGACCGCGCCGCCCCACCGCTTCGCGGTGGGGTTCCCTGCGCTGCTCAGGCCTCGAGGGCTCGCGCGGAACTCGCTTCGCTACGCTGCGCTCAGACAACCGCGCGAAGTCAGAAGTTGAAGCGAGCTTCGCTCGCGCCCTCAAGGCCTTGCGCTGCTCGGCGGCGCTCAAGGGGGTAAGACGAAATGCCTCGGAGGCACGGCCTCCGCGATTGGCGTTCCGGCTGTTCGCTGTTGGCTGTTCCGGCTCTCCCCTTCTAAACCGCCGAGAAGCGCAGGACTCCGAGGCGCGCGCGCAGCGCGCTTCAACAACTGACTCAGCGCCACTGTCTGACCGTAGCGAACGCAGTGAGCGAAGGGAGTTTGGCGCTGGCCTCGGAGTTCGAGCATCGCAGGGCACCCACCCGCATCGCGGGTGGGCGGTTTTGCAGGGGCCGTTTTTTGCCTACTTTTTGTCGGGACAAAAAGTAGGTCGCCCGCCGGGGCGAACTCCCGGCACGGTGCACCGAGTCAATAGGCTCCCAGCAAAAGCAACCCAACCCGATCAGCCTCCCAAAGAAAACTCATCCCACCACCCTCAAAGCCCTCTCCCCAGCGCCCACCACCCGCCCCACCACCCCCGCCACCTCGAACCCATGCGCCGCGAAGACGGCCAGCACCGCGTCCACCGCCTGCGGCTCGCAGGAGACGAGCAGCCCGCCGCTGGTCTGCGGGTCGGTCAGCAGCGCCCGGTCCTCTGCCGCGAAGCCGGCCGGTAGCGCCACCTCGGCGCCATAGCCCGCCCAGTTGCGCCCTGAGGCTCCGGTGACGAAGCCTCGCTGGGCCAGCTCGCGCACGCCCGGCAGCAGCGGCACCGAGGGCCAGTCGATCTCGACCGTGCAGCCCGCCCCCCGCGCCAGCTCCAGCGCATGGCCGGCGAGGCCGAAGCCCGTCACGTCGGTCAGGGCGTGCACGCCCGGCAGGGCCGCCAGGTCGGGCCCGGGGGTGTTCAGCCGCGTCGTCGTCTCGACCATCCGGGCATAGCCCTCGGCGCCGAGCTGCTCCTTCTTCAGCGCCGCGCTCATGACGCCGACTCCGAGCGGCTTGCCCAGTACCAGCACGTCGCCGGCACGGGCGTCGGCATTGCGCTTGACCCGCTTGGGATGCACCAGGCCCAGGGCCACCAGGCCGTAGATGGCCTCGACCGAGTCGATGGTGTGCCCGCCCGCGATCGGGATGCCGGCGGCACGGCAGACCGACGCCCCGCCTTCCAGCACGCGGCCGATGGTCTGGGTCGACAGCACGTTGATGGGCATGCCCACGAGGGCCAGCGCCAGGATGGGCCGGCCGCCCATGGCATAGACGTCGCTGATCGCGTTGGTGGCGGCGATGCGGCCGAAGTCGAAGGGGTCGTCGACGATGGGCATGAAGAAGTCCGTCGTCGCGATCAGGGCCTGCTCGTCGTTGAGCTGGTAGACGGCGGCGTCGTCGGAGGTCTCGATGCCGACCAGCAGTTCCTTGGGCACCGGCATCGCCGTCGTGCCCTTGAGGATCTCGGACAGCACGCCCGGGGCGATCTTGCAGCCGCAGCCACCTCCGTGGGACAGCGAGGTCAGGCGGGGTTCGGCGGCGGGCGCGGGCGAAGCGGCGGAGGTGGGTGCGTTCATCGGTCGGAGGGGCGCGCCAGGAGCGCGCCGACAAGGCGGTGGAGCGCCTCCCTTTCGGCCTGCGGGGCGAAGAGGTCGGCACGCAGGGCCAGCTGGGCGGCCAGGCGGGGAAGCATATCGGCTTCGTCGCGGGCGCGGGCCAGCAGGGCGGCCAGCGCCGCGTCGTCGCCCGGCTCGAAGACGCCCTCGTAGCCCTCGCCAAGCAGGCCGAGGTTGCCGTCGATGCGCGAGGCGAGGACCGGCGTGCCGCTGCGCACGGCCTCGATGACGGTGTGCGCACCGCCCTCCATGACGCTGGGCTGCACCAGCACATGGGCCGCCTGGATGCGCCGCCTGCACGCTTCATGCGGCAGGCTGCCCAGCCAGCGAAAGCCCGGCAGCGCCGCCGCCAGCGCCGCCGCCTCGGCGCCGAGAGCCGGGTCCAGAGCCTCCCCAACGTGGTCGAAGCGCAGATCGGCCCGTCCCGACAGGCGGCGCACGGCGCGCCAGTAGGTGCGCGGGTCCTTCTCGTCGCGCAGATGGCCGACCATCAACGCCCGCAGGTGCCTCGGCGTGCGGGCCAGCGGCGCCCGCGCCGGGCAGGACTGCAGCACCACCCTCGCCTTGGCGCGGCACGCCTCGGGCAGCGCTCGCGCGCCGAGCTCGTTGAGCACGACCAGGGCGTCTGCCAGGTCCAGCGAGCGCCGGGCGGCGGCGTCCGTGTGGATGTCGCGGTAGAGGTCGGTACCCGTCAGCACGAGGACGATGGGCCGCGCCGGATGCGCGACGCGCCAGGCCGCGATGGAGGCCGCCGAGCGGCGCGCATGCAGGGCGATCAGCATGGCCTCGTCGCCATCGGTCCACGCCTGGGCCAGGCGGACGCGATAAGCTGGCCCCAGCAAGCCGGCCCAGCGGTGGGCGGTCTGCCAGTTGCCGTTGTTGGCCGACGCCAGGGCCGGCGTCACGATGACCAGGGATTGACGATGCACCCAGCAAGCGTAGCGGCCGAGGCGACCGGGGCGCGCCAGGGTGGACCCTCGGCGCTCGCCGCGGCCCTGGCGGCCAGTCGCGCGGACACCCTGGCCACCTTCGCCGCCTGCGAGCGGGCCCTGCCCGGCCTGGCCGTGCCGCTGCTCGCCGAGTTGAATCCGCCGCTGTGGGAGCTGGGCCACATCGGCTGGTTCCAGGAGTTCTGGATCGCCCGCAACCCCGAGCGCGCCCTCGGGGACCGGGCCTCGGCCGACGCGCCGCGCACGGCGCCGCTCAGGCCGGGCGCGGATGCGCTCTACGACTCCAGCCGCGTCCCCCACGACAGCCGCTGGCAACTGCCGCTGCCCGATGCCGGCGCCACCCGCGGAGACCTCGACCGCCAACTCGCCCTGACCCTGCAACTGCTGGCCAGCGCCGGCGACGGCGACGACGCCCTCTACGCCTTCCGCCTCGCGCTGCTGCACGAGGACATGCATCACGAGGCGGCCCTGTACATGGCCCGCGGCCTGGGCGTGCCCATCGCCGACCCGCGCTGGCAGCCACGGCGCCTGCCCGAACCGCCGGGGTGCCTGGAGATCGACGTCGGCACCTGGCGGCTGGGCAGCCCGGCCGGCGCCGGCTTCGCCTTCGACAACGAACTGCCCGCCCACGAGGTGGCGCTGCGCCCCTTCGGCATCGACGCCCAGGCCCTGCGCTGGGCCGAGTACCTGCCTTTCGTCGAAGCCGGCGGTTATGGGCAGCCGCAGTGGTGGACCGCCGAAGGCTGGCGCTGGCGCCGCGCCCGGGCCGAGTGTGGCCCGCGCCATCTGCGCCGCGACGGCAAAGTCTGGCTGGCCTGGCGGCACGGCCTCTGGCAGCCGCTGGAGTTGGCCGAGGCCGCGGTCAATCTGAGCCGGCACGAAGCCGAGGCCTGGTGCGCCTGGGCCGGCCGCCGCCTGCCCACCGAAGCCGAGTGGGAAGCAGCCGCCTGCTCGCGGCCCGAGGCCTTCCGCTGGGCCGACGTGTGGGAGTGGACGGCCAGCCCCTTCTCGCCCTTCGACGGCTTCAGGCCTCATCCCTACCGCGACTATTCGGCGCCATGGTTCGATGGCCGCCCGGTGCTGCGCGGCGCCTCGCACTGCACGCAGCCGCGGATGCGCCATCCGCGCTACCGCAACTTCTTCCCCGCGGGCCGCAACGACGTGCCCGCTGGCTTGCGCAGCTGCTCGGCCGGATAGAGTCGCGCCGGTGAAGATTTCGCTGCAAGACCTTTACGCCCGCCACGCCACGGCCGGCCGCACCGCCGCCGACGCCCTCGCTTCGCTGACGCTGGACATCGCGGCCGGCGAGCAGGTCGCCGTCATCGGCCCCTCGGGCGCCGGCAAGACCACGCTGCTGGAGGTGCTGGCCTGCGCACGCCCGCCATCGCAAGGCCGGATCGCGGTGGACGGCGCCGCGCCCTGGGCCCTGCCGCGCCGCGCACTGCGGGCGCTGCGCGGGCGGTTGATCCTCGTCCCGCAGGTGCCGCCGCTGCCACCGCGGCAACGGGTCGTCACGGCCGTGCTCGCGGGCCGGCTGCCGGCCTGGAGCCTGTGGAAGGCCCTGCGTTCGCTCGTCTACCCGGCCGACATCCCGGCGGCCGACGCGGCGCTGCAGGCCTTCGAGCTGGGCGACAAGCTCTTCGAGCGGGTCGACCGCCTCTCGGGCGGCGAGCGCCAGCGCGTGGGCCTGGCGCGGGCGCTGGTGTCGCCGGCCGGCCTCTGGCTGGTGGACGAACCGCTCTCGGCCCTGGACCCCGCCCGGGCCCGGCGCGCCGCCGCCACGCTGGTGCGCGAAGCCGGGGCGCGCGGCGTCACCCTGGTCGCGACGCTGCATCAGGTCGATGCCGCGCTGGCGCACTTCCCGCGCGTGCTCGGCCTGCGCGACGGCCGGCTGCTTTTCGACCGGCCCGCCGCCGAGGTCACGCCCGAGCTGCTGGAGCGCCTGTACGCCCAGCATGAGGACGAATTGCACGGCGCAGCCCCGCCCGCCGACGACCGCCCTCAGCCGGCGCCACCGGTGGTCATGCAATGCCGCTGAACCGGGCTGCCTCGGACGCCGCCCGGCGCGACCCGGCCTGGCTGGGCCGCCTGGGCCTGGCCGCCGCCGGCCTCGCCCTGCTGTGGCCCCTGCTCGTGGCCACCGAATTCAAGCCCTGGGCGCTGCTGGAGCCCGACTCGCTGCGCGTCATGGGGCGCTTCGTCGGCGCCTTCTTCCCGCCGGCGCTGGGCGGTGACTTCCTGTTGATGCTGGCCCGGGAGACCTGGCGCACCGTGGCCATCGCGACGGCGGGCATCGCCCTCGCCCTGCTGCTGGCGGTGCCGCTGACGCTGGCGGCCACCCGGGCGCTGTCGGTGTCAGCCCTGGCCGCCGGGCGCATGGCGCCCCTGCCCTATGCGCTGCGACAGGCGGTCAGGGGCCTGCTCATCGTGCTGCGCAGCATGCCGGAACTGGTGTGGGCCCTGGTGTTCGTGCGGGTGGTCGGCCTCGGGCCGGCGGCCGGGGTGCTGGCCATCGCCCTCACCTACGGCGGCATGCTGGGCAAGGTCTATGCAGAGATCCTGGAGAGCGGCGACGCCCACGTCACCCGCACCTTGCTGCGCAACGGCGCGGGCCGGCTGCAGGCCTTCGCCTACGGGCTGCTGCCGCAGAACGCGGCCGAGCTGACGAGCTACACCGTCTACCGCTGGGAATGCGCCATCCGCAGCTCCGTCGTCCTCGGCTTCGTCGGCGCGGGCGGCCTGGGCCAGCAGATGGACAGTTCGATGAAGATGTTCGCCGGCGGCGAGGTCTCGGCCATGCTGCTGGTGTTCGTGGCCCTGGTCGCCCTGGCCGACCGACTCAGCGCCGCCCTGCGCCGCGCCCTCGCCTGACCATGACCGCCCCCCGCCCCCACCGCCTGCCGCCGCCCTTGTTCACGGCCCGCAGCCGCGCCGCCTGGCTGGTGGCGGCCGTGCTGGCCCTGGTGGTCGCGAGCTTCCTGTCGCTGGACCTGCACCTGGCGGCCTTCCTGTCGGGCGAGGCCCTGGCCGGCATGGGCCGCTTCCTGGGCGAGTTCTTCCCGCCCGACCTGAGCCCAGCCTTCGTGCGCAAGGTAGCCGAGGGCGCCTGGGAGACGCTGGCGATGTCGGCCCTGGGCACGGCCCTCGCGGCGGTGCTGGGCGTGGCCCTGGCCTTGCCGGCGAGCCGCCTGCACCGCGGCCGCGGCCTGGCCCGCCTCTTCCTGAACGCCCTGCGCTCGGTGCCGGAGCTGGTGTGGGCGTCCATGCTGCTGATCAGCGCGGGCCTCGGCCCCTTCGCCGGCACGCTGGCCCTGGCCATCCACACGAGCGGCGTGCTGGGCCGCCTCTTCGCCGAGGCCATCGAGAACGCGCCGCCCGGCCCGGGCGCGGCGCTGCGCGCGCAGGGCGCCGGCACGGTCCGCGTGTTCCTGTATGCCACCCTGCCCCTCGTCCTGCCGCAGCTGATGAGCTACACGCTCTATCGCTGGGAGAACAACATCCGCGCCGCGGCCGTGCTGGGCGTCGTCGGCGCCGGCGGCCTGGGACAGCTGCTGATGTTCCACATGGGCCTGTTCCAGATGGACAAGACGGCCACCGTGCTGGCGGCGATGCTGGTGCTGGTGGCCCTGGTCGACGCCGCCAGCTTCGGCCTCAGGCGGGCGCTGACGCGCTGAACGTTTCGCCAAGCTGTCGGTTCATCAAGTTTCGGGATTCATGCGATGCCGGCGAGGCAGACCATGGCCGCTCCCGAACTGCTCTGAGAGCGAGGTGCCTATGTCGCGCAAGCTTTTCCACGACAGCGTGCTGGAGCTGCCCCCCCAGCCCGGCCTGACGGCCACGGGCTTCAACGTGCACGCCGCGGAGGCCCCGCACCACGACGAAGTGATGCAGGTGCACTTTTCCCTGTCTCCCGACGGCCAGGCCAACGAGGACCTGGAGGCCCGCGTCGAGAAGGGCGAGACCGTCCCCTTGGCGGAGCTCAACGCCAGGTACGGCATGAGCAAGCAGCAGGTCGAGCCGCTGCTGGAGTGGTTGAAGAAGCAGCACTTCGCGGTGACTTCGGTGTCGCCTGACCACACCAGCGTCTACGCCAGCGCCAAGGCCGGCGACGTGGCCAAGGCCTTGCAGGTGGAACTGGTGCGCGTGACGAGCGACGGCATCACCTACACGTCCGCCCGCAATGCGCCCAGCCTGCCGGACAGCGTGGCGGCCAACGTGCGCGCCATCGGCGGCCTGCAGCCGCACCGGCAGGCGCGCAAGCATGCCCGCCGCTGCCCGCCGCTGCGCCGCCCGGCCGACGGCAGCGACACCCAGGCCAAGACGCATGCCGCCCAGCCGCCGGGTTATCGGCCGGCGCAGCTGCTCAAGGCCTACGGGGCCGACGGCCTGCACCTGAGCGGCAAGGGCCAGACCATCGCCATCATCATCGACGCGCCGCCCAAGGCCTCGGACATGGCGAGCTTCTGGCAGATCTGCGGCATCGCCGCCGATGCCAAGAGGCTCACCGTCGTCAACGTCAACGAGGTGGAACTGCCGCCTCCGTCAGGCGAGGAGACGCTGGACGCGCAGTGGGCCAGCGGCATCGCCACGGGCGCCAAGGTCACCATCTACGCCACCGGCTCCCTCGCCTTCACCGACATCGACAAGGCCCTGGACCGGGTGCTGCTGGACGCCGCCTCCGACCCCGGGCTCAGGCAGGTGTCGATGAGCCTGGGGCTGGGCGAGGCCTACATGGCGCCGGGCGAGGTGAAGACCGAGCACGCCAAGTTCCTGCGCCTGGCCGCGGCCGGCATCAACGTCTTCGTGTCCAGCGGCGATGCCGGCTCCAACCCCGACTCCACCGGCCACAACGCCGGCGGGCCGCTGCAGGCGGAGTACGAATCGTCGGACCCCTGCGTCATCGGCGTCGGCGGGACCACCCTCAAGCTCGCGGCCAACGGCAACGTCGCCAAGGAGGTCGGCTGGCGCAGCGGAGGCGGCGGCAAGAGCCGCTACTTCAAGCGGCCGGCCTGGCAGAAGGTGGCCGGCGGCGGAACCACCCGCCAGGTGCCGGACGTGAGCCTCACGGCCGACCCCAATTACGGCGGCCTCGTCGTGCTGGATGGCAGCCCCGCCGCCTACGGCGGCACCAGTTGGAGCGCGCCGGCCTGGGCCGGTTTCTGTGCACTCATCAACGAGGCGAGGGTCACGGCGGGCAAGAAGCCCCTACCCTTCCTCAACCCGCTGATCTACCGCCTGCAGGGGACCGATGCCTTCCGCGACATCACCGCCGGCAGCAACGGCGCCTACGACGCCACGACCGGCTACGACATGGTCACCGGCCTGGGTGTTCCCAACGTCAAGGCCCTGATCACGCACCTGAACGGCGTGTAGCTAGCGGGCCTGTGCCGGCGCCACCGCCGGCAAGGCCCCCGGCAGGTGGCTGGCTTCGCGCCAGCCCAGCAGCTTGCGCACTGCCTCGGGCACCGGCTCGGGCCGCACGCCCGGGGGCACGCCGGCCAGCTCGAAGCGGCGCAGCTCGCGGCTTCGGAACACCGCCCCGTCGTAGGGCTGCAGCGCCCGGCTGCCCGCCTCCACGCCCGGCACGGCCTGACGCAGCGCTTCCAGCGAGGGGAACTCCGCCTGGCAGGCCGGGCCGGGCAGCGGCGCCCAGCGCACCAGCGGCTGGCCGGCGCCGCCCGCGCGCAGGTAGAGGTTGCCGTCGACGCGGGCCGCCATGGGCGCGGTGACCTTGCCGCAGGTCGCCGGCGACTGCTCCAGGCGCAGCAGCGGCCCCTTGAAGCCGGCATCGGCCACCAGCAGGTTGCCCTCGAAGACATGGCCGACGCGCTCGTTCACGTCGGGGCCTGTCTGCGGGTGCCAGCCGAAGTGATCGCCCTGGGCGCTGCGCTCGTTGCGCTCGAACAGGGCCGGCGAGTTCACGAAGCTGTTGTGCAGGACCTTGGCGCCCGAGCTGTTCAGGATGCGCACGCCCTGCTGGTTGTCGACGAAGACATTGCCGGCGACGGTGATGCCCTTGGAGATCTCGAAGAAGAGGCCGGCCTGGGCGCCTTCGACATGGTTGTTGACGAACACGCCGTCGACATTGCCCACGTCGTACCAGACGCCGTTGGAATTGGGCTGCTCGATGACGAGGTTGTCGCGCACGACGACGCGGTTGGACTGGTTGAAGATCTTGACGGCGGCCGGGAAGTAACCCGTCAGGCCATGGACGTTGTTGCGGCGGATGAGGTTGCGCTCCAGCAGCACGTCCGACGAGCCGATGACGTAGATGCCTTCGGTGCCCGTGTCGCTGATCAGGGAATTGCGGATGACGAGGCGGTCACCTCGGAAATAGCCCGCCACGCGGGAGCAGTGGCTGATGGTGACGTTCTCCAGCACGGTGCCGACGACCTCCTTGCCATGCTCGGCCTCGGGCGAGGGGCCCACCGGGTCGTCGGTCGGCTCGGCGGTGATGGGGGCGGACGGCTTCTTGCCCTCGATGTCGATGGCCCGGTAGGCGTACTGGGTGAAGGTCAGGCCGCGCAGCGTGAAGCCCTTGCGGTCCGAAGGCTTGCCGTTCACCTCGCGCGAGGGCCGGTGCAGGGCGATGTCGTGGGCCGTGATCTCGACGAGGCGGCCGGCCGGGTCGGTGCCGATGTAGACGTAGCCCCGCTCGTAGTCGACGTAGAAGGCCTTGGCGCTCACCTCGCCTTCCCAACCGGCCGACCGCAGCGGCTCGCCGTCGATGAAGACCATGTCGGCATTGAAGCGGTGCAGCGGCGTCTGCATGCCCTCGCGGTCACGCTGCCACCAGCCCATGGGCTTGGCGGGGAAGAGCGTGGCCCAGCGCGTGCGCCAGACGCCGTGGCCGAGGTTTTCCCACTGCGCCGCCACGCGCGTGCCCTTGAGCACCGGCTGCTCGTCGAGGTAGGGCTGCAGGGTGACGCCCTGGTTGAGTTCCAGACCCCCGGTGCGGTAGGTGCCGCCGCGCAGCACGATGGTGTCGCCGGTGACGACGCGGGCCACGGCGGCCTCGAGGGCGGTGGGCTCGGCGGGCGTCGCGCCAGCCGCCTCGGCGCGCCCGTCGGGAGCCACGAACACCACGTGCCCGGTCTTGGGCACTTCGTAGCGCTGCGGCACGGGGCCATAGGGCCCGCCCGAGGGCTGGGCGACGGCGCTCCCCAGAGCGGCAAAGAGGGCCAGGGCCAGGACGAAGGCAGGACGGCGCCGAGGCTTGGCGCCGAGGGAAGCGAGGGTCGAGAGGGGCATGCGGTCTCCGTGGGTGTCGTGGTGGCCGCCGGGCAAAAGGTAGCGCTACCAGCAACCAAACCCGAACGCTACCATCGAAGTGACGACGCATGAAACGGGCGTATTGCGGGCCGAGCGCTGGGCCGCTCCCGAGCCGGCCCGCGCTGGCGATGTGCTTGCGGCTCGACGCCGCAAGCATCGCCGCCCCCTCGGGGGGCGGACCAGACACGCGCCGCGTTCAGCGCGCGGGGTTGGGCCGGGGGCAGTTCTCAGGCGCGTCGGCCGCCCACCAGCCCGAGCGCGAGCGCGATGCCCACCAGCACGACGGCGCCGCCCGCCACCATCTGCGCCGTGATCGCCTCCTGCAGGAAGATGGCGCCCCAGAGGATGGCGAAGAGCGGGATCAGGAAGGTGACGGACACGGCGTTCGTCGGGCCGACCCGGCTCATCAGGCGGAAGTAGAGGATGTAGGCCAGCGCCGTGCACAGGGCCGCGAGCCCCAGGGCAGCGCCCCAGGCCACGGCGCCCGGCATGGCCGCCGGCCATTGCCAGGCCGCTGGTAGCGCAAGCATCAGCGCGGCGGCGAACTGGCTGCCGGTTGCCACGGCCAGTGGCGAGGCGCCCGTGAGGTAGCGCTTGGTGGCGTTGGCCGCGATGCCGTAGCAGAGCGTCGCCGCAGCGCAGGCCAGCACGGCCCAGAAGCCGGTGTGGTCGGCGCCGGGCTTGAAGCTGGCCTTGTCCCAGGCCAGGAAGGCCACGCCGGCAAAGCCGACGACGAGGCCCAGGACCCGCGAGGGCGTGAGGCCCTGGCGCAGCCAGACGAAGGCGACCACCGCCGTCCACAGCGGCGTGGTGGCGTTGACGATGCTGGACAGGCCGGCCGTGATGGACAGGGCCGCGAAGGAGAACAGCGCGAAAGGGACGGCGCTGTTGAGCGCCCCCACGAGCAGCAGCCCTTTCCAGTGCCGGCGCAGCTCGCCAAGCTGGCCACGCGAGGCCAGCAGCGGCACCAGCATGGCGCTGGCCAGGCCCACGCGCACGGCGGCCAGCGGGATGGGCCCGAACTCATGGGCCCCGAGGCGCATGAAGAGGAAGGAAGCGCCCCAGAGCGCGGCGAGCAGCACCAGCTCGCCGATGTCGAATGTCTTCATGCGGGGCGGCCCTCCAGGCTCAGCAGGGCCTTCTTGCGCTCCAGCCCGCCGGCGTAGCCGGTGAGGGAGCCGTCGGCGCCCACGACGCGGTGGCAGGGGATGAGGATGGAGATGGGGTTGCGCCCCACGGCCGCGCCCAGGGCGCGGGCGGCCTGCGCGCGACCGAGGCGTTCGGCCAGGGCGCCGTAGGTGTCGGGGGCGCCGGGCGCGATATCGAGCAGGGCCTGCCAGACCTCGCGCTGGAAGGCCGTGCCGGCCGGGTCCAGCGGCGGCAGCGTGAAAGGCTTGCCGCTGAAATAGGCCGCCAGGGCCGCCGCGGTGGCCGAGAGCACGGGGTCGCTGCCGTCGTCCTCGGGCACGGCCAGCGGCCCGGGGTGGTGCTTCTGGCCGTCGAACCACAGGCCCGAAAGGCCGGCGGCGCTGCGGGCGGCCGTCAGCGGGCCCAGCGGGGTTTCCATCCTGCGTTGCAGGACGTGATGCAGGGTGTTCATGCGTGTCTCCATAGGTGCAGGACGGCATAGCTGCGGAAGGGCCGATAGCGCTCCGCAGCGTCGAGATAAGCCTTGGGCGAAAGCGGCGGGCCATCGCTACCGGCCGCAGCGGCCAAGGCCTTGCGCAGGACGACGTCGCCGGGCGGGAAGGCATCGGGCCAGCTCCAGCCGCGCATCAGCATGTAGCCGGCCGTCCAGGGCCCGATGCCCGGGAGGGCAGTCAGCCCGGCGGCGGCGGCCTCCGGGTCGCCTTCGCGGCGCGCAAAGGCGAGCGTCGGCCAGGCCTGGGCCAGGGCGATGAGGCTTTCGGCGCGGCGCCCGATGATGCCGAGAGAGGCGATGTCGTCGCGCGTGGCGGCGGCGATGCGCTCGGGCGTCGGAAAGAGCCGGCCGGCGCCCTCGGGCGCGCCGGGCAGGGCCTCGCCGAAGCGTTCGACGAAGCGGCCGGCCAGGGTGCGGGCCGCGGCGACCGTGACCTGCTGGCCCAGCACCGCCCGAACCGCCAGCTCGAAGCGGTCCAGGCAGCCCGGCAGGCGCTGTCCCGGCACGGCGCCCTCGCCCAGGGCCGCCGCGATGGATTCGGGGTCGGCATCGAGGTCCAGCCAGCGGCGCAGCAGCGGCAGCAGCGAACCCACGGCCGGCCACAGCGAGGGCGACAGGTCCACGCCCACCTCGCCCGGCCGCTCGAAGCCGACGCGCAGCCAGCCCGCATGGCGCTCGCCGCGGTGGGTCAGCGCCAGCGAACGGGTGACGCCCGTGTCGGAAACGACCTCGACACCGGCCACCGCCCGCGGCGCCAGGAAGGCCAGGACGCCGGCCACGTCGTAGGGCTGGCGGTAGGCCAGCCTCAGCCGCGAGGCGGGCACGGCGCCGCCCGCCTCCCGGCCGGCCTTGCGCAATGCCGTGGGCTGCAGCCGGTAGTGCTCGAGAAAGGCCGAGTTGAAGCGGCGCAGGCTGGCGAAGCCCGCCGCATAGGCGACGTCCTGGACAGGCAGCTGGCTGTCGGTCAGCAGGGCCTTGGCGAGCAGCAGGCGCCGCGTCTGCAGGTATTGCAGCGGCGACACGCCATGCTCGGCCTGGAAGATGCGGCGCAGGTGGCGGCTGGTGATGCCGAGGTGGCGGGCCAGGTCTTCCACGCTGGCGTCGGCGTCGTCGCAGGCATCGAGCCAGGCGGCGGCCTGCTGGGCCAGGGTGCGCGAGGCGTCCATCGTCGTCCAGGCCAGGGGGCGCGGCGCCAGTTCGGGCCGGCACTTCATGCAGGGGCGGAAGCGCTCGGCCTCGGCCTGGGCGGCAGTCGCGAAGAAGCGGCAGTTCTCGCGGCGCGGCAGCCTCACGCGGCAGACGGGCCGGCAGTAGATGCCGGTGGAGGTGACGCCCACGTAGAGCCGCCCGTCGAAGCGCGCGTCGTGCGCCTGCAGGGCGGCGTAGGCGGCGTCGGGCGGGAGGGTGCCGGTCAACATGGGAGCCAGTCTAGGCCGCCCTGCTGTCACGGACTGGCAGTTTCCGGACCTGCCCCTGGGCGGCTCAATCGCCGGAGAAGGCGTCGGGGTGGCGCTTCCTGAGCTGGGCCACCACACCGCTCTCGACGAGGCTCTGGTGCGCGGCGCGGATGCGCTGGACGATGGCGTCAGGCATGGCGGCGCCCGCCGCGGCGTAGAGCTCGCGCGTCTGGTCGAGCAGGGTCAGTCGCAGGCCGCCGGCCGTGTCGAGCTTGCGCATGACGGCGTCCGGCCCCATGACGGCGTCGACGAGGCCGCGCCGCAGCAGGGCCAGCAGCTCGGCGTAGTCCTTGCCCTCGACGACGTGCGGCACTCCCGCACCGGCCAGCATGCTGCGGCTGACCGAGCCGCGCATGGAGCCGACGCGGCGCGTGCGCAGGGCGGCGATGTCGCCCGAGGCCGCACCGTCCGCGGCGCGGGTGACGATGGCGAAGCGGAAATTCCCGACCGGAAACAGCCAGCGGAACTGCGCCTCGCGCTCTGCCGTGCGGGTGATGACGAGCGCGGCCTGGGCCTCGCCCGCTTCCAGCATCCGCAGGGCGCGCGCCCACGGGAAGAAACGCAGCTCCCCATCCTCCCCTGCCTGTTGCAAGACGCGCTGGAAGAGCTCGAAGGCATAGCCCTCGGGGCCGTGGGCGCCTTGCTGCAGGTAGGGCGGCACCTCGCCGCTGACCCACAGCGGCGTGCCGGCCCGGGCGGCGCCCGGCAGCCCGGCGAGGCATCCGGGGAGCATCAGGAGCAGGGAGCGGCGCGGCAGCATGGTGAAGGCTTCGAAGCCACCCTCGACTCTACCCACTGCGACGGCCGGTTCGGCTCTCGCGGGGGCCGCCGTCACATCGCCTTGAACAGGTGCACGTAGGCCCGGCTGACGGGCAGTTCGCGCGACAGCACGCCCTGCGGGCCGCGGATGCGCACGAACAGGCGGCTCTGCTCGTCGCGCCGCGTGCCGGCGAGGTGGTCGAGGTTGATGATGGTGGAGCGGTGCACCTGCCAGAAGCGCTCGGGGTCGAGCTGGCCGGCCAGCTCGAAGATGGGCGTGCGGATCAGGTGCTCGGCCGTGGCCGTCTGCACGACGGTGTATTTGTCGTCAGCATGGAAGAAGAGCACCTCGTCGACGGGGATCTGGTGCATCAGCTCGCCCTGGGCGGCGCGGATGTAGCGTAGCCGGGCCGGCGCCGCGCCCTGCGGCAGCAGGCGCTTGAGCGTCTCCGCCAGGGCGCCTTCGCTCGCGGCGGCCGGCTCGGCGCGCAGCCGGGCGACGCAACTGGCCAGCCGCTCGGCCTTGAGCGGCTTGAGCAGGTAGTCGACGGCCCGCGCCTCGAAGGCCTCGATGGCGTACTGGTCGTAGGCGGTGACGAAGACGACCCGCGTGCCGCCCTCGATGCCCTGGGCCACTTCGAGGCCCGTGAGGCCGGGCATCTGGATGTCGAGGAAGGCGACGTCGGGCTCCAGCTCGGCGATGGCCTGGGCCGCCTCGACGCCGTTGGCAGCCACCTTGACGACCTGCAGGTCGGGCCAGGCCTGGGCGAGCTGGGCCTTGAGGTACTGGGCGAGATGGGGTTCGTCGTCGGCGATGAGGGCGGTGGTCATGGCAGTTGGGCAGGCAGGGGAATCTGGATGCGGGCCAGGGTGCCGCCGCCGTCGCGCGGCAGCAGTTCGAGCAAGGCGCCGGGGCCGAAGCGGGCGGTCAGCCGGGCGCGGATGTTGTCGAGGGCCACGCCGTTGCCGCTCCGGCGCTTGGGGCCGTCGAGGCCCTGGCCGTCGTCGGTGACCTCGATCCACAGCCGGCCGTCGACACGCCGCGCGCTGACGGAGACGGTGCCGCCCGCGATCTGCGGCTCCAGACCGTGGTGGATGGCGTTCTCGACCAGGGGCTGGGCCAGCAGCGGCGGCAGCGCCACGCTGGCAAGTTCGGCCGGCAGCGACAGGGCCACCCGCAGCCGCTCGCCCATGCGCAGCTGCATCAGGGCGAGGTAGGCCTCCAGCATGGCGAACTCCTGGGCCAGGGTCGTCGAGTCGCCGCGCAGCTGGCCGAGGCTGGCGCGCAGGTAGTCGGTGAAGCGCTCCAGCATCTGCTTGGCCCGCTCGGGGTCGAAGTCGATGAGGCTCTGCACGTTGGCCAGGGTGTTGAAGAGGAAATGCGGCTCGATCTGGCCCTGCAGCAGCTTGAGCTGGGCCTCGGTGACGCGGGCCTGCAGGGCTTCCTGCTTCCAGCGGGAACGGTAGCGCCAGCCGAGGAAACCGGAGATCACGGCCGAGACGAGCAGGAACTGCCGCCAGAAGCCCGCGTTGGCCAGCACCTGCTGCAGGTTCTTGCCGGACCAGACCCAGTCCACGACCCACAGCCCGAGGATGACGCCGGCCAGGGCGCAGACGATGGACGAGCCCGTGAAGAACAGGCCGGAGCGCCAGTCGCGCCAGCCCATGATGGTGTCCAGCCAATGCTGGGGCGCGAGCTTCTCGAAGCTGCGAAAGCCGATGAAGAAGCTCACCATCACGCAACTGCTGACGAGCAGGTTGCCCGGCACCTGCTCCCGCCACCAGGCGGGGGCACCGAGGTCGCCGCGCTGCAGGCCGGCCATGACGGCGAAGAAGGCCCCGAAGCCCACGCTCCAGATCACGTAGACCAGCAGCCGGAGCTGCCAGCGGTCCGGCCGGTGCTTCATCAGCATGCGCTGGTGACGCAGGGCCTGGGCGAGTTCTTCGGTGAAGGTCATGGGATGCGAGTGTAGGAAGCGGCCCCCGCCTATCCCCTGGATGGGCGACGGATCGACAGCGCGGCCGACGGATGGCCGGCCATGGGGCGTGCCTACAATCCGCCGCGATTTTCAAACCCCAGCTTCCGAGGCATCCATGCAGGTTCACGCATCCATCTTCAAGGCCTACGACATCCGCGGCGTCGTCGGCCAGACCTTGAACGAGGAACTCGCCGAGCACCTGGGCCGCGCCTTCGGCACCGAGGCCCGCGCCGCCGGCGAGAAGGCCGTGGCCGTGGGCCGCGACGGCCGCCTGTCCGGCCCCGGCCTCGTCGCCGCGCTCATCCGCGGCATCGCCTCGACGGGCCTGGACGTCGTCGACATCGGCGCCGTGACGACGCCCATGCTCTATTACGTGGCCGCCACGCGCGGCAAGCACGGCTGCAACTCCGGCATCCAGGTCACCGGCAGCCACAACCCCAAGGACTACAACGGCTTCAAGATGGTGCTCAAGGGCGCCGCCGTCTACGGCGAGCAGATCCAGCGCCTGCGCCAGCGCATCGAGGCCGAGGACTACGCCACCGGCAAGGGCCGCGTCGGCCGGATGGACGTGGTGCCCGAGTACACCGCCCGCATCGTCAGGGACTGCAAGCTGGCCCGGCCGATGAAGATCGTCGTGGACAGCGGCAACGGCATCCCCGGCGCCTCGGCCCCGGCCATCCTGCGCGCGCTGGGCTGCGAGGTCGTCGACATCTACTCCAAGGTGGACGGCGACTTTCCCAACCACCATCCCGACCCCAGCCGCCCCGAGAACCTCGAGGACCTCAAGCGCATCGTGCACGCCTGCGATGCCGAGCTGGGCCTGGCCTTCGACGGCGACGGGGACCGCCTCGGCATCGTCACGAAGGACGGCGAGATGATCATGCCTGACCGCCAGATCATGCTGATCGCGGCCGACATCCTCAAGCGCCTGCCGGGCGCCGAGATCATCTTCGACGTCAAGTGCACCCAGCGCCTGGCGCCGTGGATCCGCGAACACGGCGGCAAGCCGCTGATGTGGATGACGGGCCACTCCCTGGCCAAGGCCAAGCTCAAGGAGACCGGCGCGCCGCTGGCCGGCGAGCTGTCGGGACACATCTTCTTCGCCGAGCGCTGGTACGGCTTCGACGACGCCATGTACACGGCCGGCCGCATGCTGGAGATCCTGAGCCGCGACGCCGACCCGAGCGCCACCCTCAAGGCCCTGCCCAACAGCTTCAACACGCCCGAGATCAACGTGCCCTGCGCCGAGGGCGAGCACCACGAGGTGGTCAAGAAGCTCAAGGCGCTGGTGACCGAGAAGGACCTGCCCGGCGTGCTGGAGATCAACACCATCGACGGCATGCGCTTCGAGTACGCCGACGGCTTCGGTCTGATCCGCCCGTCCAACACCACGCCGGTGCTGGTGCTGCGCTTCGAGGGCCACACGCCCGAGGCGCTGGAGCGCATCCAGCACGACGTGCTGGCCCAGCTCAAGCGCGTGAAGCCCGACGCGAAATTCGCCGCGGGGCATTGAGGCCCCTCGGGCCGGCTTGGGATCGGCCCGGCGCTCGGCCCGCAGAAGATCATCCAGGGAGAACGACATGCCATTGATCGGCGGCCTGCACATCCTGATCGCGCTGCTGTGCGCGGTCCACGTCGTGCGCAGCGGCCAGCAGCTGTACTGGCTCTTCATCCTCTTCGCCTTCCCGCTGCTGGGCAGCCTGGTGTACTTCTTCGCCGTCTACCTGCCCAATTCGCGGCTGGACCATGGCGCGCGCAAGGCCGTGACGGCCGCCGCGCGGGCCATGGACCCGGGGCGTGACGTGCGGGAGGCCCGGGCGGCGCTCGACGCGTCGCCCTCGGCCCAGAACCAGATGCGCCTGGCCGAGGCCCTGCTCGGCGCCGGCGAGCCCGCCGAGGCCGCGCAGCTCTACGAAGGCGCGCTCAAGGGGCCCTTCGCCAACGACCCCGACATCCGCTTCGGTGCCGTGTGGGCCTGGGTGGAATGCCAGCGCTACGCCGACGCCCTGCCCCACCTGCAGGCGCTCAAGGGCGACCGCCCCGACTACCGGCCCGACCAGGTCCTGCTGCTGCTCGCGCGCAGCTACGCCGGCACCTCGCGCACGGCCGAGGCACGTGAGTGCTTCGAGGAGGCCGTGCGCCGCTACGGCAGCTTCGAGGCGCATGCCGAGTACTCGATCTGGGCGCTGGCCAGCGGTGATGCCGCCACTGCGGCCAGGCTGCAGACCGAGATCGATCGCCAAGTGCGGCAGTGGAACCCCGTCAGCCGTCAGCTCAACGAACCGGTCATGCGCCGCCTGAAGGCGGCCCACGAGCTGGCCAGGAAGGGCGGCTGATGCCCGAGGGCCTCGCGCTGGCCCTCTATGCCGCCGCGCTGCGGTTGCTGACGCCCCTGTACCTGCTGCGCCTGTGGCGGCGCGGCGCCCGCGAGCCGCTCTACCGCCAGGCCCTGGGCGAGCGCCTGGGCTTCTACGGTGGCGCCTCTACCGAACGCGGCCGGCTGTGGATCCATGCCGTGTCCCTCGGCGAGACCCGCGCCGCCAGCGCCCTCGTCGCCGCACTGCGCGAGCGGGAGCCGGGCCTGCGCATCCTGCTGACCCACTCCACCGCCACCGGCCGCGAGGCCGCCCAGGTCCTGCTGCGCGACGGTGATGCGCTGACCTGGCTGCCCTATGACACGCCCGGTGCCGTGCGCCGTTTCCTGCGGCACTGGCAGCCGCGGCTCGGCGTGCTGATGGAAACCGAGGTCTGGCCCGTGCTGCAGAACGAGGCCCGCTGCGCCCGGCTGCCGATGGTGCTGGCCAATGCACGCCTGTCCGAGAAGAGCCTGCGCCAGGGCCTGCGCTTCGAGTCGCTGATGCGCCCCGCCGCCCGGCGCCTGGCCCTGGTGCTGGCCCAGACCGAGGCCGACGCCGGCCGGCTGCGCGCCATGGGCGCGCCGCGCGTCGAGGTGGCCGGCAACCTGAAGTACGACATCGCCGTGGACCCCGCCCTCATCGCCCGTGGCCAGGCCTGGGCGGCGCGGCTGGGCCGCCCGGTGCTGATGCTGGCCGTCAGCCGCGAAGGCGAGGAGCAGGCCTTGCTCGACCTCTGGGTGCGCCAGCCCTCGCCTCGCCCGCTGCTGGCCATCGTGCCGCGCCACCCGCAGCGCTTCGACGAAGTGGCCGCGCTGGTGACCCAGGCCGGCCTGGCCCTCGCCCGCCGCAGCACCTGGACCGACGAGCCGCCGCCCCAGGCGCTGGCGGCGGACGTGTGGCTGGGCGACTCGATGCGCGAGATGCCGCTGTACTACGGCCTGGCCAGCGTCGCCCTGCTGGGCGGCAGCTTCGAGCCGCTGGGCGGCCAGAACCTCATCGAGGCGGCGGCCTGCGGCTGCCCGGTGCTGGCCGGGCCGCACACCTTCAATTTCGCCGAGGCGACGGAGCTGGCGCTGGCGGCGGGGGCGGCCGAGCGCTGTGCGACGCTGGGCGAGGCGGTCACGCGCGGGCTGACCCTCTGCGCTGACGCCCCGTCGCGTGGGACGATGGCCGCAGCCGCCCTGGCCTTCGCCGGCGCGAACCGTGGTGCCGCCGGCCGCATGGCGGACGCCTTGCTGGCGGTTTCGCACCCCACTCCTTCGCCGCCCTGACGCGCCGGCCTCAGCCGCCCGCGCCCTCGTCCCGGGAGCCCCACCCGCCGCCCAGCGCCTTCACGAGCTGCGCCGTCGCCGCCCACTGCGCGCCACGCAACTGGGCCAGGGCACGCTCGGTGGTCAGCGGCGTGCGCTCGGCCTCCGTCACGTCGAGGTAGCTGACCGCACCCTTGTCGTAGCGGCTGCGGGCCACGGCGAGCGCCTGGCCGGATGAGGCCAGCGTACGGTTCTGCGCCTCCACGACAGCCGCGCGACCCTGCAGTTCGGCCAGGGCGTCATCGACCTCGCGCAGGGCCTGCAGCATGCGGCCGCGGAAGGCCGCGAGCGACTCGTCGACCTGGGCCTTGGCGCCCGCCAGGTTGGCCTTGTTGCGCCCGCCCTCGAAGATGGGCAGCGAGATGCTGGGCCCGAAGTTGTAGAGGCGTGCCGGGGCGGAGACGAGGTCGCTCAGGTCCTTGCTCTGGTAACCGAAGCTGCCGGTCAGGCGGATGGACGGGTAAAAGGCCGCCTCGGCAATGCCGACCTGGGCCGTGGCCGCGTGGAGCTGGGCCAGGCTCTGGGCCAGGTCGGGCCGGCGTTGCAGCAGCTCGGAAGGCAGGCCGGCGCGGATCTGCGGCGGCGTGGCCAGGGGCGCGGCCTGCAGCCTGAGTTCGGCCGCCGGCTGGCCGGTCAGGGCCGCGAGCTGGTTGAGCACCAGGGCCTGGCGGCGCGGCAGGTCGGCCACGTCGGCGTCGGCCGCGGCCAGCTCGGCACGCACGCGCTCGAGGTCCTGCGTCGTCGAGGCGCCGGCGTCGAAGCGCGTCTGCGCCACCTGGAAGGCCTTGGCGCGGCTGTCGCGCAGGCGCTGCAGGGCCTGGGCCTCGTCGGCCAGGGCGCGCCACTGCCAGTAGGCGGCGGCGACGTCGGCCGTCAGGGCGACGCGGGCGGCCGCGGCGTCCAGCGAGGAGGCGTCGAGCTGGGCCTGAGCGGCCTCGGCCTGGCGCTTGACGCGGCCCCAGAGGTCGATCTCCCAGCCGAGCGTGGCCTGGACGCCGGTCTGCCAGCCCTCGAAGGTGATGGGCTGGCCGCCGAGGACCGGCGTGGTGACGGACTTGGCCGAGGTGCGCAGGCCGGTCTCGCTGGCGCCGACCTCGACGCGCGGCAGCTCGTCGGCACGCGTGGCCCCGTAGACGGCGCGGGCCCGCTCGATGCGGGCGGCAGCCGCGGCGAGCGTGGGGCTGGCCTGCAGGGCCTGGGCCTCGAGGGCGTCGAGCTGAGCGTCGCCGAACATGCGCCACCAGTCGCGCTGCAGTTCGGCGCCGGCCGTGGGCGCGGCGGCGCGGTAGGCCTCAGGCGCGTTGGCGGCGGGCGCCTGGTAGTTGGGGCCCAGCGTCGAGCAGGCCGCGAGCGCGGCGGACATCAGCAGCGTCAGGACAAACTTGGCATTCATTTCATTCTCCGAATCAGAGGGTTCGATCCAGCGGCAGCCGTGGAGCCGGCTTTGCCGGGCCACTGGCTGCGCCCCCTTGAGGGGAGCGCGGAGCGCTTCGGGGGTGGGCCATCAATGCGCGGCTTCGGCGGAAGCGGCGCCGCCCAGCACCTTCTTGCTCAGCCAGACGATGGCCACGCAGCTGACGAGGGCGATGCCCAGCACCAGGAAGGCGTCGTTGTAGGCCATGACGAAGCTGTCGCGGCGCACGACGTTGTCCAGCGCCTTGATGGCCATGTCCTGGGCGGTGGCGAGGTCGAAGCCCTTGGATGCGAAGTTCTGCGACAGCGCTTCCAGCCGCGCCTGCGTGGCCGGCTCGTAGAGGCTGACGGCCTCGCCGACGCGGGCGCTGTGCAGGTGCTCGCGGTTGGTCAGCAGCGTGGCCAGCGTGGCGATGCCGACCGAGCCGCCGAGGTTGCGCATCATGTTGAACATGCCCGAGGCGCTGGGCAGCAGGTTGGGCGGGATGCCGTTCACCGCGAAGTTGGTCAGCGTGATCATGATCAGCGGCTGGCCGAGCGCCCGCACCACCTGGGCGGCGATCAGCTCGGGGCCGGCCGTGTCGGCGCTCATGTGGGTGTTCATGAAGCACGACGCGGCGAACAGGGCGAGGCCCACGCTCATCATCACGCGGTTGTCGAGCTTGGTGGACAGGCGCGCCGCGAAGGGCATGATGAAGAGCTGCGGCAGCCCCATCCACATGATCACGAGGCCGATCTGCATCGGCGTGTAGTTGGCGATCTGGCCGAGGTAGAGCGGCAGGATGAAGGCCGAGCCGTACAGGCCCATGCCCGTCGTGAAGGCGATGACGCCCGCGATGAGGAAGCTCGGGCGGCCGAGGATGTGCAGGTCGATGAAGGTGTTCTTGCGCGTCAGGCCCCGCCAGGCCCAGCCGTAGAGGCCGGCGATGGCGAAGACGGCGGCGGTGACGATGAAGCGGCTCTGGAACCAGTCCTTGGCATTGCCCTCCTCCAGCATCGCGGTCAGCGAGCCCAGGCCCACGGCCATGAAGAGGATGCCCCACCAGTCGACGTCGCGCAGCAGCTTCAGGTTCATCGGCTCCTTCTCGAGGCCGATGCTGACGCCCAGCATCAGCAGTGCGCCGGGCACCCAGTTGATGTAGAAGATGCTGGGCCAGCCGTAGAGCTCGGTGAGGTAGCCACCCACCGTCGGGCCGAGGGTCGGCGCGAGGGTGGCCGTCATGCCGAACAGGGCCAGGCCGATGGGACGCTTCTTGAGCGGCAGCTTGCGTGTGACCAGGGTCATCGCCATCGGGATCATGACCCCGCCGGTGAAGCCCTGGGCGGCCCGGAAGGCGATCATGCTCTCCAGGCTCCAGGCCACGCCGCACAAAGTGCTGAAGACGAGGAAGAGCGCCACGTTGACGACCAGGTAGCGGCGCGTGGAGAACACCATCGCCAGGAAGCCCGCCAGGGGGATGACGACGATCTCGGCCACCAGGTAGGCGCTGGAAATCCAGGAGCCCTCCTCCTGCGTGGCCGACAACGCGCCGAGGATGTCCTTCAGCGAGGAGTTGGTGATGGCGATGTCCAGCACCGCCATGAAGGCGCCCAGCAGGCTGGACAGCACGGCCAGCCAGGTGCGCCCGCTGACCTTCTCGCCCGGCGGCGGGGGGAGGTAGTTTTCGTTGCCCATGCTGGCCCCGGACTTATTCAGCGATCTCGACTTCCACCTGGACGGAGAGGCCCGGCACGATGCGCGCGGCCTGCTCGCCCAGCGCCTTGAGGCTCTCGGGGTCGAAGGTCAGCTTGACCGGCACGCGCTGGACGATCTTGGTGAAGTTGCCCGTGGCGTTGTCGGGCGGCAGCAGGGCGAAGCTCGCGCCGGAGGCCGGCGAGAAGCTGTCGACGCGGGCGAGCAGCTCGTGGCCCGGGAAGGCGTCGACCTTGACGTGGACCTTCTGGCCCACCTTCATCTTCGCCAGCTGGGTCTCCTTGAAGTTGGCGACGATCCAGGCCTCGGGCTCGACGACGGCGGCCAGTTGCTGGCCCGGCTGCACGCGCTGGCCCACCTCGACGGTGCGCTTGCCGATGCGGCCGTCCGCCGGTGCGCGCACCTCGACGTAGCCGAGCTGGTTGATCGCATCCTTGAGCTGGGCCTGGGCGGCGCTCTTCTGGGCGTTGGCCGACTGGCGGGCGCTTTCCGCCGCCGCGACGGCTTCCTTGGCCGCGTTGGCGCTGGCCTTGCGGGCGGCCAGGTCGGCGCGGGCGACGTCGCGCGCGGCAAGAGCCGCGTCCAGCTCCTGCTTGCTGGTGGCGCGCAGCTCGGCGCCGAAGAGGGCCTGGCTGCGCTTGGCATCGAGCTCCGTGCGCGCCAGCACGGCCTCCGCCTGGGCGACCTGGGAGCCTGTGGCCGCCGCCTGGGCCTTGGCCTGGGCGACCTGGGCGGCGCTGGTGGCGATGGCGGCGTCGGCCTGGGCGACCTGGGCCTTCAGCCGCTCGACCTGCACGGCCGCATCGGCCGGGTCCAGGCGCAGCAGCACGTCCCCGGCCTTGACCAGGGCGTTGTCCTGCATGTGCATCTCCGTCACGACGCCGGCGACGCGCGTGGCCACCGGGTGCAGGCGGCCCGCGACGAAGGCGTTGTCGGTCTCGACGAGATGCTGGCTGCGCCACCACATCCTGCCGCCGAGGCCGAGGCCGCCGACGAGCAGCAGGGCGCCGATGACGAGCAGCGGCACGGGCGGGCCGCTCTTCTTGCCGTTCTGGGGCGCGGGCTGCGCGGCGGGCTTGGAAGCGTTGTCTTGCGGTGCGTTCATTGTTCGAGTTCCTCGGGGATCAGGCGTTCGGGGTGTTTCTGGGGCTGAGCCGGCCCATGCCGCCGGTCTGGAAGCGCTGCAGGGCGGCGACGATCTGGCCCTCGTCGCTCATGACGAAGGGCCCATGGCGAACGACGGGCTCGCGCAGCGGCCGGCCGCTGAAGACGGCCAGGCGCGTGGCCGCCTCGGCGGCGATGCAGGCATGCCCGCCTTCCGGCAGGCTCAGCGCGCGGCCGGCGGAGAGTGGCAACTCGCCCGCCTGGCCGCCGCCCTGGACGACGAGGGCAAAGCCCTGCTCGCCCGGCTGTAGTTGCCAGTCGAATTGGGCGCCGCCATCGATGTCGACGATGGACAGGCTCGCGGCGGTGGGCAGGGCCAGTCCGGACGTGCCGCCGAAAACCTGCACGGCACGCCAGCCGGCGCCGGCGCTGTGCGGCATCTGCTCAGGCCCCAGGCGCATGACCGCGGGGCCGCGCAGCTTTTGGTCGGCCGGCAGGTTGACGAAGATCTGCAGGCCGTGGGTCTCGCGGCCCGGCGCGGCGGGATATTCGTCGTGCATGACGCCGCGGCCGGCGACGGTCCAGTGCAGGCCCCCCGGAGGGATGGCATGCTGGCCGCCCAGGGAATCGCGGCTCAGGAGACCCGCGGCCGAGTCGTCGAAAAGATAGGTCACCGCCGAGAAGCCGGCATGGGGATGGGGCGCGAACACCGGCTCGCTCATGCGGAAGTGGTCGACCATGATGAAAGGGTCGAGCAACTCCAGCGGCTCGCGCAGGCCATCGGCCTGGAAGCCGGCACCGATGCGGTGGCTTTTGGGCTGCAGAAGACGGGCGGTTGACATCGTGCGGCGGACTGTAGAGAGTTCCATTTCCTGTGAACAGCCGCAAATCTCAAACGCACCGTTCCAGAAACGAAACGAAATAAAACGAGATGAAGATCGACGACCTCCTGCTGCTGGCCCAGGTCCACAAGGCGGGTTCCCTGTCCGAGGCGTCGCGCCAGCTCAACCTTCCCAAGGCCACGCTGAGCCGGCGGCTGACAGCGCTGGAGACTTCCGTGGGCGCCCGGCTCTTCGTTCCCGGCGCCAGCCGGCTGACGCTGACGGAGCTGGGCGAACAGCTGGCCGAGCGCGCCGCCCGGCATGACGACGACATCGCCGAAACGCGCCACTGGCTGGCCTCGCGGGAGGCCACGCCCCAGGGCCGGCTGCGAGTCTCCGTGCCGGCCGAGTTCGCCATGCTGGTGCTGGCCGACAGCTTCGCCCGCTTCGTGCGGCGCTATCCCCGGGTGGAGCTGGAGGTGGACACGACGCCACGACGCGTCGACCTGTTCAACGAGCCCTATGACGTCGTGGTCCGCATGGGCCCCGTGGACGAACCCGACCTCATCGCCCGCCGCTACATGCTGCTGGAGCGCGGCCTCTACGCCAGCCCCGTCTACCTGCAGGCCCGGCCGGCGCCACAGGCCCCGGCCGACCTGGCCGACCATGACTTCGTCGTGCTGACCCAGGCCAAGGGCATGTACCGCAAGCTGCTCAACGGCAAGCAGACGGCCGAGGTCGAGATGCGCGGGCCGCTGGAGGCCAACTCCATCGGCCTGGTGCTGTCGCTGACACGGGCCGGTGGCGGCATTGCCAGCTTCCCCTTCGGCATGGTCGCCGGCGACGTCGAGGCGGGCACCCTGGTGCCGGTGCTGCCCGGATGGAGCTACGAGCCCCTGCCCGTGACGCTGCTGACAGCCAGCCGCCGGCTGATGCCGGCCAAGACGCGGGCCTTCATCGACCACCTGTTCGAGACCGTGCCCGAATGGGCGCACGTCAAGGGCGTGCTCGGGCCCGAGGCCCTGCGCTAACCGGCCAGCAAGGCGCGCAAGCCCTCTTCGTCCAGCACCGTCACGCCCAGCGTCCGGGCCTTTTCCAGCTTGCTGCCCGCTTCCTCGCCGGCGATGACGTAGTTCGTCTTCTTCGACACCGAGCCACTGACCTTGCCGCCCGCCTCCTCGATCAAGGCCTGGGCCTCGTCGCGGGACAGCGTCGGCAGGGTGCCGGTCAGCACCAGGGTCTTGCCCAGCAGCGGGCGCGGGCGGTCGTCGGCCTCGCCGTCGCTTTCCTGGGGCGCGACGCCGGCCGCGAGCAGTTGCTCCACCACCTCTCGGTTGTGCGGCTGGGCAAAGAAGGTGTGGATGCTGGCCGCGACGATGGGCCCGACGTCGGGCACCTCCAGCAGTTGCTCGACGCTGGCGTCCATCAACGCGTCGAGCTTGCCGAAGTGACGGGCCAGGTCCTTGGCCGTCGTCTCGCCGACCTGGCGGATGCCCAGCGAGAACAGGAAGCGCGCCAGCGTCGGATGCTTGCTCTTCTCCAGCGCGTCGACGATGTTCTGCGCGCTCTTCTCGGCCATGCGGTCCAGGGCCGCCAGCTTGGCCACGCCGAGCTTGTAAAGGCTCGGCAGGCTCTGCACGATGCCGGCGTCGACGAGTTGCTCGACCAGCTTGTCGCCCAGGCCCTCGATGTCCATGGCGCGGCGGCCGGCGAAGTGCAGGATGGCCTGCTTGCGCTGGGCCGGGCAGAAGACGCCGCCGGTGCAGCGGTACTCGATGCCCCGCTTCTCGCGCACCACCGCGCTGCGGCAGACCGGGCATTCGCGCGGCATGTGGAAGTTGGGGACGTAGCTCGGCCGCGAACCGGGCACGCGGCCCACCACCTCGGGGATGACGTCGCCGGCGCGGCGGATGACGACCTTGTCGCCCACGCGCACGCCCTTGCGGCGCATCTCGAAGACGTTGTGCAGCGTGGCGTTGCTGACCGTGGTGCCGCCGACGAAGACGGGCTCCAGCCGCGCCACCGGCGTGAGCTTGCCGGTGCGGCCCACCTGCACGTCGATGGCCAGCAGCGTCGTGACCTGCTCCTGGGCCGGGTATTTGTGGGCCACCGCCCAGCGCGGCTCGCGGGTCTTGAAGCCGAGCCTGGCCTGCAGCTCGCGCGAGTCGACCTTGTAGACGACGCCGTCGATGTCGAAGGGCAGGCCGTCGCGCGCGGCGGCCACGCGCTGGTGGAAGGCGACCAGCCCCGCCGGGCCTGCGGCCACTTCGCGCATGCCGTTGACGGGCACGCCGAAGGCCTCCAGGGCATCCAGCAGGCCCGACTGCGTGGCCGGCAGCTCCCAGCCCTGCACCTCGCCGATGCCATAGGCGTAGAAGCTCAACGGCTTGTCGCGCGCCTGGCGGGAGTCGAGCTGGCGGATGGCGCCGGCCGCCGTGTTGCGCGGGTTGACGAAGGTCTTCTCGCCCTTGGCGCGCTGGCGCTCGTTCAGCGCCTCGAAGGCGTCGCGGCGCATATAGACCTCGCCGCGCACCTCCAGCACCGGCGGCGCCTTGCCGCGCAGCTTCAGCGGGATCTGGCCGATGGTGCGCACGTTGTGGGTCACGTCCTCGCCGGTCTCGCCGTCACCGCGCGTGGCGGCCTGCACGAGCACGCCGTCCTCGTAGCGCAGGTTGATGGCCAGGCCGTCGAACTTCAGCTCGGCGTTGTATTCCACCGCCGGATCGGCCTCCGCCAGCCCCAGCTCGCGGCGCACGCGGGCGTCGAAGGCGATGGCGCCACCCTCGGTGGTGTCCGTCTCGGTCGTGATGGACAGCATGGGCACCACGTGCCGCACCGGCGTCAGGCCGGGCAGGACAGCGCCGATGACGCGCTGCGTCGGCGAGTCGGACGTCACCAGGTCCGGATGCGCGGCTTCCAGGGCCTGCAGCTCACGGAAGAGTTTGTCGTACTCGGCATCCGGCAGCTCGGGCGCGTCGAGCACGTAGTAGAGGTGGGCGTGGTGGTGGAGCTGGGCGCGCAACTCGGCGGCGCGCTGGGCGGGTGTCGCGGTCATGGGGGCATTGTCGCGGCCGGAGAATGCGGCGCATGACTTCCCCCCTCACCCTGCATGCCGGCCCGGCCGTCGGTTTCGACCAGCCCTTCGAGATGCTGGCCGCCTGCCATGAGCGCGTGCGCCGCAGCCTCGACCTGCTGCTGCGGTTGCAGGCCCATGTGAGCCGGCATGGCGTCGACGCCCAGGCCCGCGACGCGGCGGCCGACGTGCTGCGCTACTTCGACCTGGCCGGACCCGCCCACCACGAGGACGAGGAGCGCCACGTGCTGCCACGGCTGCGCGCCACGGGCCGCGGCGAGCTGGCCGACCGGCTGTCGGCCGACCACGCCGAGATGGGCCGGCAATGGGCGGCCCTGCGCACGGCGCTGGAGTGCATCGCCCGTGGCGACGCCGTGGATCTCGACGCGCACGCCTGCGCGGCCTATGCCGCGCTCTACGCCGGGCACATGGCCGTGGAAGAAACCCAGGCCTTTGCCCATGCCGCATCGCAGCTCGACGAGACGGCACGCGCAGCCATGGGCGCCGAGATGGCCGCACGCCGGCGCGGCTGAGCCATCTCAGTTTTGCATTGCGGGCCGAGCGCTGGGCCGCTCCCAAGCCGGCCCGCGCTGGCGAAGCTTGCGGCTCAATGCCGCAAGCATCGCCGTCCCCTCGGGGGACCGACTGGGCTCGCTCGCGTTCAGCGAAGCGAGACCGGGCGAGGGGCTTACATCAATCAGCGAAGCGCTCGCGAATGGCGCGCCGGGCCTCGTCGTCGGCCAGCAGGGCTTCGACGCAGGCGGCGTCGAGCTGGCCGCGCGCGGCCTGGTCGCGCAGTTCGGCGGCACAGCGCGCTTCCTCCCAGGACTCCTTGTAGGGGCGTGCCGAAGACAGTGCGTCGTACACGTCGGCCACGGCGACGATGCGCGCCGGCACGGCGATCTCGGCCATGCCCAGGCCCCGCGGATAGCCGCTGCCGTCGCCGCGCTCGTGATGGCCGGCCACGACCTGGCGCATGACGGCCGCGGCCATGTCGCCCTCCAGGCCAAGGTCGGCGACGATGTGCTCGACGAGTTGTTCGCCGATGGCCACGTGCTGCTGCATGAGGCGCCATTCCTCGGCGTCGAGCTTGCCCGGCTTGAGCAGGATGGCGTCAGGAATGCCGACCTTGCCGATATCGTGCAGCGGCGCGAAGAGGTGCAGGTATTCGATGGTCTCGTCGTCCAGGCCGTAGTGCTCGGCCACGCGGCGGGCGATGAGGCGCGAGTACTTCGCGATGCGTTCCAGATGCTGGCCGGTCTCCACGTCGCGGATGCGCGCAAGGCCCGTGGCGATGTCCACGGCGCCGATGAGGTGCTGCACCGCCGACAGGCGCAGCAGGTAGAGCTGGGCAATGATGTCGGCAAACGGATCGAGCACGCCGCGAACCTCGGGCGTGAAGGCTGCCGGCTCGACCGAATCGAAGAAGAGGAAGGCCGAGAGCACCTTGCCGCGGAAGATGGGCAGGGTGTAGCTGCTGCGGTAGTGGCGCGACTTGAGCCAGTCGCCGTGGGGCGTGACGGCATGGAAGCTCTCGTCGATGTCGTCGACGACGCGCGAGGCGCGCTCCTCGACGAGTTTCCCCAGCGACGGCACGCTGGCCAGCGTCGCCTCGTAGCGCTGAAGCGTGGGACCGCCCTGGTTGCTGCTGGCGAAGGTCTTGAGCAGGTCGGTGTCGGGGTCGTAGAGCGCCAGCGCGATGCGGTCGATGAAGGGATAGCGGGCCAGCAGGATGCTGTGCAGGCTCTGGATGCGCTGCCCCAGTCCCGACTTCTCGAATTCGGCGCGGTTGAGGATCCGTTCGGATAGACGCATGGCGAGGTGGCTGACGCCGTAAAAGGTCGATGTTAGGCCGCGCCCCGGCTGGCCATCTCCCGTCGACGCCGAGACGACAGGCGCCCCGGATGCTCGGCGCGGGTCGCCCTCGCCTGCTTGACGAGCATCAAGCTTGCGCGCCGGGCTGGCCGGCCTTGGCCGTGATCATGACCTGGTCGACCCGATGGCTGTCCACGTCGACCACCTCGAAGCGCCATCCCTTCCACTCGACGACGTCGGTGCGTCGCGGGATGCGGCGCAGCATCACCATCAGGAAGCCGGCCAGGGTGTCGTAGGTGCCGGCATGCGGCCATCCCTCGATGCCGAGGGCCCGCTCGACGTCCGGGATGGGCGTCACGCCGTCGGCGAGGAAGGAGCCGTCCTCGCGGCGCACGATCTGCTCCTCGTCGTGCGGCGCCACCAGGGCGCCCATCACGGTGCTCATCACGTCGTTGAGCGTCACGACGCCGACGACGAGGCTGTACTCGTTGACGATGACGGCGAAGTCCTCGTGCGCCTCGCGGAACTGCGTGAGCATCTCCGACAGCGTCAGCCGGTCGGGGACGATGAGGACCTTCTTGACGAGATCGCTGCCGCCTTCGCGCAGCGACAGGGCCTCGTCGCGCAGCACGCGCTGGAAGAGGTCCGTCGCGTCGACGTAGCCGACGACCTCGTCGATGTCGCCGTCGCAGACCAGGTAGGTGGAATGCGGCGCCGCGGCGATGCGGTTGCGGATCAGGGTGTCGTCGTCGCTGCGCGAGAAAAAGACGATGCGCTCGCGGGTGGTCATCACCGTCTCGACGGTGCGCGTGTCCAGCTCGAAGACGTTGGCGATGACCTGCTGCTCCTCGCCGGCGACGACGCCGGCCTGGTAGCCCGCCTCGGTCAGCGCCAGGATGTCGCGGTAGCTGATGGTCTCGTCACGCTTGGCCGGCAGGCCGAGCACGCGGATCAGGCCCTCGGTGATGCCGCTGAACAGCCAGGCCAGGGGCCGCAGCAGCCGGCACAGCAGCAGCATGGGGCCGACCAGGGCCATGGCCACGCGCTCGGGCTCGTTCATGGACAGCCGCTTGGGCACCAGGTCAGCCAGGACGATGAACAGGGCCGTGATGCTGGCGAAGGAGGCGGCAAAGCCCAGGGTCGCCGCCAGCTCGGGCGCCAGGGCCAGCCGCAGCAGGCTCTCGAAATGAGGCGTAAAGGCGCCCTCCCCCACGATGCCGGCCAGGATGGCGACGGTGTTGACGCCGATCTGCACGACGGTGAAGTAGTCGCCCGGGTGGGCCTGCACGCCCAGCACCCTGGCGGCACGGGCGTCGCCGGCGTCGGCGCGCTGCTGCAGGTTCAGCCGCCTCGACGCGGCCAGCGAGAGCTCGGCCATCGAGAAGAAGGCGCTGCTGAGGATGAGCAGGCCGATCAGCAGCAATGACATCGCCATCAAGCCACCGACGAAGGAACAAAGCCACAGAGACACAGAGGCACAGAGAGAACGCCACGTTCTCTGTGTCTCTGTGTCTCTGCGGCTGTGTTCATGGTTCTCAGCTGAACAGGCGCCGTGCCGCGGGGGAACCCGCCGCCAGGTCGCGGCCGGCCAGGGCTTCGTAGAGCTTCTTCAGCTCCACGTCGATGGCCGCGAAGGCATGCAGGCCGAGGGCCTGCCCGCGGTCGTCGCAGACCTCGGCTTCGAGGTCGCGGGCCAGGGCGCGGGCCGACTCCTGCCAGATGGCGAAGGGCTCCTGCTCGGCGGGCGTCTGGGGCACGTCCAGCGACAGGGTCAGCTCGCGCAGTGACTGGGCCTCGGGGTTGTCGGCGAGGGCGGCCTGGGCATCGAACTGCAGGGTCAGCACCGGCGGCGCCCCCTCCTCGGCCGAAGGCAGCACCAGCCGCCCCGGCAGGGCGCCGGCCACGAAGCCGTGGCGGGCGGCCGCTTGCTGCACGAAGCCGGGCGTCCAGGCGGCACCGCGGGCACGCAGCAGCAGGGCGAGCTGGGCGTCGTGGCTGGCCGCGAACTGGTCCAGCTCGCGGGCGCGGGCGACGACGTCCAGCATGTCGGGGAACTGCACGAAGCCGCCGATGCCGTCGGCGAAGCCCTGCACCTTCTGCACGAACTCGGAGTATTCGATCTCGTTGAGGGCGCCGCCGCGGTTGGCCATCTTGAGGCCGGCCTGGAACTCGCCGTAGCGCTGGCCGGGTGCGGGCAGCTCCCAGTCGCCCGTCTGGGCGTTCAGGCCTTCGATCTGGAAGGGCTTGGTGCCGGCGCGGCGGCTGCCGGGCTGGTGCTGCAGGGCCAGTTCGCCGGCCACCGGCTGCTCGACGGTGATGGTGGCGATGGCGTCGATGAGGGCGTCGATGCGGTTGGAGGGCCGGCGCAGCGGGCGGGCGACGGCCGGCATGGTGACGTCCAGCGAATCCGGCGCGACGACGGCAGCGGCCTCCGTGGCGGACTCGCCGCCGGCGAAGGGCGGCGCGTCGAAATGCGGCTCCTCCAGCGGCGGCAGGGCGCGCTTGGGGCCTGCCTTGCGGGCCTGCCAGGCCCCATGGGCCACGACGCCGGCCAGCACGACGCCGCCGGCCATCGCGAGAAGTTGGGTCAGGGTGACGCTCATCAGTTATCCATTTTGCATTCGCGGCATCGAAACGCGGACCGGCGCAGGGCCGCCCCAAGCCGGCCCGCAGGCGATGTGGTTGCGGCTCAATGCCGCAAGCATCGCCGTCCCCTCGGGGGACCGGCCAGGCTTGCCCGCGTCCAGCGGGGACAAGACTGGGCGAGGGGCCTACATCTCCGCCATCTCGAGGGCCTTGTCCATGTCGACGGCGACGATGCGGCTCACCCCCTGCTCCTGCATCGTCACGCCGATCAGTTGCTCGGCCATCTCCATCGCGATCTTGTTGTGCGAGATGAAGAGGAACTGGGTGCCGGCGCTCATCTGCGACACCAGCTTGGCATAACGCTCGGTGTTGGCGTCGTCCAGCGGTGCATCCACCTCGTCCAGCAGGCAGAAGGGCGCGGGGTTGAGCTGGAAGATGGCGAACACCAGGGCGATGGCCGTCAGCGCCTTCTCGCCGCCCGACAGCAGGTGGATGGTGCTGTTCTTCTTGCCCGGCGGCTGGGCCATGACCTGCACGCCGGCGTCCAGGATCTCGTCGCCCGTCATGACGAGCCGCGCCTGCCCACCGCCGAAGAGGCTGGGGAACATGCGCCCGAAATGGTCGTTGACCTGGTTGAAGGTCGAGCCGAGCAGGTCGCGCGTCTCCAGGTCGATCTTGTGGATGGCGTCTTCCAGCGTCTTGATGGCGGCGTTCAGGTCGGCGCACTGCGAGTCGAGGAAGGTCTTGCGCTCGCGGGCGGCGGTCAGTTCGTCCAGCGCGGCCAGGTTGACGGCACCGAGCGCCGCGATCTCGCGGTTGATGCGGTCGATCTCGCCCTGCAGGCCGTAGAGCTTGACGCCGCCTTCCTCGATGGACCTGGCCAGCGCCTCCTGGTCGACCTGCGCCGCCTCCAATTGCTCGCGGTACTGGGCCCCGCCGAGCTGGGCGGCCTGCTCCTCGAGCTGCAACTTGGTGATGGCCTCGCGCAACGGGTCGAGGCTGCGCTCGAAAGCCAGGCGCTGCTCGTCGGCCTTGCGCAGGCGCAGCGAGAGGTCGTCGTAGCCGGCACGCACGGCGGCGAGCTGCTGCTCGCGTTCGAGCTTGAGGGCGAGGGCGTCCTGCAGGCCGGCCTGGGCGGCGGCGTCGTTGAAGCCGTCCAGCTCGGTCTGCAGGCTGGCCGCGGAGGCCGCCACGGTGGCGATCTGCGTCTGGGCCGTCTCGATGCCGCGCTGCAGCTCGCCGCGGCGAGCCGCCAGGGTCTGCGTGGCGAAGCGGGCCTCCTGGGCACGGCGCTCCAGCACGCGCAGCTGTTCGCGGGCGTCGGCCAGCTTGCGCTCGGCGGCGATGACGCCGTCCTCCAGCTCGGCATGGCGCTGCTGGGCGTCGCCGAGCTGCATGTCCAGCTCCTCGAAGCGGGCTTCGCCGACGGCGCGGCGCTCCTGGAGCGCCTCCTGCTGGGCGGCGATCTCGGCGAGTTCGGCGTCCAGGGCCGTGCGGCGCTGCTGGCTGGCCTCGGCCTGCTGGGTGAGGCGCAGCAGCTCGACGTGGAGCTGGTGAGCGCGCGTCTGCGTCTCGCTGGCCTCGCGGCGCAGCGTCGAGAGGCGGCCGTTGGCCTCGTTGAACTGGTGTTCGAGGCGGCTCAGGCTCAACCGCGCCTCGTCGGCGATCAGGTTCTGGGCCCGCTGGGCGGTGGTCAGCTGCTCGATTTCCTGGGCCCGGGCGAGCAGGCCGGCCTGTTCGGAGTCCGGGGCATAGAAGGCGACCGAGAACTGCCCGACGGCGTGGCCCTGGGGCGTGAGGATGAGCTCGCCATGGGTCAGCCGGCCGCGTGCCGCCAGGGCCGCGTCGAGGTCGGGCGCGGTGTAGACGCCCTCCAGCCAGTCGTTGAGCAGCGCGACGAGGCCGTCGTCTTCGAGCCTGAGCAGCGCGCTGAGCTTGGGCAGGGTCTCGTGGGTGTTGGCGATGGACCCGGCGGGGGTCGAATAGAAGGCCAGCCGGGCCGGCGGCGCGTCGGCCTCGAAGGCTCTCACCGTGTCGAGCCGGCCCACGCTCAGGGCTCCCATGCGCTCGCGCAGCGCCGCCTCCAGCGCGTTCTCCCAGCCGTGCTGGATGTGCAGCCGCGTCCACAGGCCCTGCAGCCCGTCCAGGCCATGCCGGGCCAGCCACGGCTTGAGCTTGCCTTCGGTCTGCACCTTTTCCTGCAGGGCCTTCAGCGCCTCCAGGCGGGCCGTCAGTTCGGACTGCCGGGCCAGCTGGGCATTGGTGTCCTGCTGCGCATCGCGGCGCTGCTCCTCGAGCTGGGGCAGTTGCTCGGCCAGCTCCTGCATGCGGGCTTCGGCGAGGTCGCGGGCCTCGTCGGCCTCGGCGCTGCGGGCTCGCAAGGCCTCCAGGGCCTCGTGGTCGGGCGCGCCGAGGGCGCGCGACTCGGCCGTCAGGCGGTCTTCGCGCTGGCGCAGGCTGCGGGCCTGCTCGTCGAGGCTGCGACTCTCGGCGGCCAGCACCTGGATCTGCTGCTGCACCTGGGCGACGGCGGAGCGCTGTTCATTGGCGCGTGCCTGGGCGGCGCGCAGGGCGTCCTCGGCCAGGGGCAGCTGGGCCTGCTGCTCCTCGGCCTGGGCCGCGAGGATCTCGCTTTGCTCGTCGGCGCCGGCGATCTGCCCGGCGATGCCTTCGAGCTCCTCCTGCGAGGCCTCGACCCGCTCGCGCCACTGCCGGTCCTGGGCATGCAGCTCGGCCAGCCGCTGCTGGGCACGGTTGCGGCTCTCCACGACGAAGCGGATGCGCTCCTCCAGCCGGCTCACCTCCAGCTGGGCCTCGGCATAACGCCCCTGCGACGCGTGCAGTTCGTCGCCGGCGGCGTAGTGCTGCTGGCGCACCTCCTCCAGCGTGGCCTCGACGGCCCGCAGCTCGGCCAGGCGGGCTTCCAGCGCGTTGACGGCCTCGGCGTGGGCGGCCTTCACGCGGGTGGCCTCGTTGCCAGCGTCGCGGGCCTTCAGGAACCACAGCTGGTGCAGCTTGAGCGTGCCGCTGTCCTGCAGCTGGCGGTAGCTGGCCGCCACCTCGGCCTGGCGTTCGAGCTTCTCGAGGTTGGCGTTGAGCTCGCGCAGGATGTCGTCGACGCGGGTGAGGTTCTCGCGCGTGTCCTTGAGGCGGTTCTCGGTCTCGCGGCGGCGCTCCTTGTACTTGGAGACGCCCGCGGCCTCCTCCAGGAAGAGGCGCAGCTCCTCGGGCTTGCTCTCGATGATGCGCGAGATGGTGCCCTGGCCGATGATGGCGTAGGCCCGCGGCCCCAGGCCCGTGCCGAGGAAGACGTCCTGCACGTCGCGGCGGCGCACCGGCTGGTTGTTGATGAAGTAGCTGCTGGTGCCGTCGCGCGTCAGCACGCGCTTGACGGCGATCTCGGTGAACTGGTTCCAGGGGCCGCCGGCGCGGGCGGACTGGTTGTCGAACACCAGCTCCACGCTCGCGCGGCCCGCGGGCTTGCGGTTGCCCGAACCGTTGAAGATGACGTCCTGCATGGACTCGCCACGCAGCTCGCTGGCCTTGCTCTCGCCCAGCACCCAGCGCACGGCGTCCATGATGTTGGACTTGCCGCAGCCGTTGGGGCCGACCACGCCGACGAGCTGCCCGGGCAGCTGGAAGGTCGTGGGCTCGGCAAAGGATTTGAAGCCGGCCAGCTTGATCGAATTCAGCCGCATGGGTCTGGCGAGGAGTTCCTAAGCCCTTGATTTGGCTAAAGAAAAGCGCCTTTCAAGGGCGCTTCGACGGGGCCGGATGATAGCATTCGCCCCCTTGCGAGATTGCCCCCGACCATGGCCACCAAGAAGTCCCCTGCCCCCGCCGCCAAGAAGAACAAGCCCAAGATGCGCGAGGTGCCCCCGAACCCACCGTCCAAGCCCAGCAAGGACATCCTCGTCTTTCCCAACCCCAACCCGGAGCGGGACTACGTCATCCAGTTCCAGGTGCCCGAGTTCACCTGCCACTGCCCGCTGACGGGGCAGCCCGACTTCGCCCACTTCACCATCGACATGATCGCGGACGAGCTCTGCGTGGAGCTCAAGAGCCTGAAGATGTACTTCTGGAGCTACCGCAACGAGGGCGCCTTCCACGAGAAGGTCACCAACAAGATCCTCGACGACATCGTTGCCGTGACCGACCCGCGCTTCATCCGCATCACGGCCAAGTGGTACGTGCGCGGCGGCATCTACACCAACGTCGTGGCCGAGCACCGCAAGCCGGGCTGGACGCCGGCCCCCCGCGTGGAGCTGCCGGCCCACGGCTTCGAGTCGGGGATGCTGGGATGACTTCGCGTGACGAGCGCCGGGCCGCTCCCAAGCCGGCACGCATCCCCGCGGGGGATCGGCAGCGTATTTCGCTGACGAGGGGCAGACATGACTAATCCCCTGCTCGACCGGCTCCAGCCCTACCCCTTCGAACGCCTGCGCGAGCTGACGGCGGGCATCACGCCCAACCCGGCGCTGGCACCCATCTCGCTAGGCATTGGCGAACCCCGCCACGCCGCCCCGGCGCTGATCGGGGAGGCCATCCAGGGCGCGATGAAGGGCCTTTCGGTCTATCCCGCCACGGCCGGAACGCCGGCCCTGCGCGAGGCCATTGCCGCCTGGATGGCCCGGCGCTACGGGCTGGACCTGAACCCCGCGACCCAGGTACTGCCGGTCAACGGCTCGCGGGAGGCCTTGTTCGCCATCGCGCAGACGGTGGTCGATGGCAGCCGGCCGGGGGCGACCGTCGTCTGCCCCAATCCGTTCTACCAAATCTACGAAGGCGCCGCCCTGCTGGCCGGGGCCGAGGTCGCCTTTGCCAACTCCGACCCGGCGCGCAACTTCGCGCCGGACTGGCGCCAGGTCGACGACGCCACCTGGGCGCGCACGCAGCTGGTCTACGTCTGCTCGCCGGGCAACCCCAGCGGCGCCGTGATGCCGCTGACCGAGTGGCAGGCGTTGTTCGAGCTGAGCGACCGCCACGGTTTCGTCATCGCCTCGGACGAGTGCTATTCGGAGATCTATTTCCGCGAGGAGGCGCCGCTCGGCGGCCTGGAGGCTGCCGCCAAGCTGGGGCGTCACGACTTCCGCAACCTCATCGCCTTCACCTCGCTGTCCAAGCGCTCCAACGTGCCGGGCCTGCGCTCGGGCTTCGTGGCCGGCGACGCCGCCCTGCTGAAGAAGTTCCTGCTTTACCGCACCTACCACGGCAGCGCCATGAGCCCGCTCGTGCAGGCCGCCAGCATCGCGGCCTGGGGCGACGAGACCCACGTCGTCGAGAACCGCGCCCGCTACCGCCACAAGTTCGCGGAGGTGACGCCGCTGCTCGCCGAGGTGCTGGACGTGGCCCTCCCCGACGCGGGCTTCTACCTCTGGGCCGGCGTTCCGGGCGGCGATGACGTCGCCTTCGCCCAGGGCCTGCTCGCTCAATACAATCTCGCCGTTCTCCCCGGCAGCCTGCTGGCCCGACAGGCCCACGGCCACAACCCGGGCGCCGGGCGCATCCGCCTGGCCCTGGTCGCCGACGAGGCCGAATGCCTCGAAGCCGCCCGCCGCATCGTCTCCTTTACGAACTCCCTCCCATGAACGCCGCTGAACTGCAAAGCCTGATCGACCTCGCCTGGGACAACCGCGCCTCCCTGGACCCGACCAATGCGCCCGAACTGCGCGAGGCCGTCGAGCACGTGCTGACCGAGCTGGACCACGGCCGCCTGCGCGTCGCCTCGCGCGAGGGCGTCGGCCAGTGGACGGTGCACCAGTGGATCAAGAAGGCCGTGCTGCTGTCCTTCCGCCTGAACGACAACCGCATCATGGGCGACAAGGAGCTGACCTTCTTCGACAAGGTGCCCACCAAGTTCGCCGGCATGAGCGAGGCCCAGCTGCGCGCCACCGGCGTGCGCGTGGTGCCGCCAGCCGTCGCGCGCCGCGGCAGCTTCCAGGCCAAGAACGTGGTGCTGATGCCTTCCTACGTGAACATCGGCGCCTACGTGGACGAAGGCGCCATGGTCGACACCTGGGCCACGGTGGGCTCCTGCGCCCAGATCGGCAAGAACGTGCACCTGTCCGGCGGCGTGGGCATCGGCGGCGTGCTGGAGCCGCTGCAGGCCAACCCGACCATCATCGAGGACAACTGCTTCATCGGTGCGCGCTCCGAGATCGTCGAAGGCGTCATCGTCGAGGAGAACTCGGTGATCTCCATGGGCGTCTACATCGGCCAGAGCACCCCCATCTACGACCGCGCGACCGACACCGTGAGCTACGGCCGCGTGCCGGCCGGCTCCGTCGTCATCTCGGGCAGCCTGCCCAAGGATGGCGGCCGTTACTCGCTGTACGCGGCCATCATCGTCAAGCGGGTCGATGCGCAGACGCGCTCCAAGACGAGCATCAACGAACTGCTGCGCGCCTGATATGGAACGGCCCCCGGCCCAACCCCGCGCGCTGAACGCGGCGCGTGTCTGGTCCGCCCCCCGCGGCATCGAGCCGCAAGCACATCGCCAGCGCGGGCCGGCTCGGGAGCGGCCCGGCGCTCGGCCCGAATACAAACGCGGAATGGAAAACTGATATGGCAGGCAACATGGAGCGCATCCTGCGGCTGATGGCCGACAAGGGTGCTTCGGACTGCTATCTGTCGGCCAACATGCCGGTGCTGATCCGCATCAACGGCCAGACCGTGCAGTTGTCGGACCAACTCCTGACGCCGCCCCAGCCGCGGCAGCTCATCGCCGAGGTCGTCGACCCGGCCAGCCTGGCCGAGCTGGACAACACCGGCGAGCTCAACATGGCCGTTTCGGTGAGCGGCGTGGGCAGCTTCCGCCTGTCGGGCTTCCGCCAGCGGGGCTCCATCGCCGGCGTGTTCCGCCACATCCCGCACGACATCCCGACGCTGGACAGCCTGCGCCTGCCGCCGGTGCTGGGCCAGATGATCAAGGAAAAGCGCGGCCTCATCCTGATGGTGGGCGCGACCGGCACGGGCAAGAGCACGACGCTCGCGTCCATGCTGGAGCTGCGCAACCAAACGATGACGGGTCACATCCTCACCATCGAGGACCCGATCGAATACCTCTTCAGCAACAAGCGCTCGGTGGTCAACCAGCGCGAGATCGGGCGGGACACGGCCTCGCTGCAGGTCGCGCTGAAGAACGCCCTGCGCCAGGCGCCGGACTGCATCCTGATCGGCGAGATCCGCGACCGCGACACCATGACGGCGGCCATCAGCTACGCGCTGTCGGGCCATCTGGTGCTGGCCACCCTGCACGGCAACAACACCTACCACGCGCTCAACCGCATCCTGTCGTTCTACACGCCGGAATCACGCCCGGCGCTGCTCAATGACCTGGCCGCCGGCCTCAAGGCCATCGTCTCGCAGCGCCTCGTGCGCGCGGCGGCGGGCGGCCGGGTGCCCGTCGTCGAGATCCTGCTGAACACCAAATTGACCGCCGAACTGATCGAACAAGGCGACTTCGCCGGCGTGAAGGAAGCGATGGAGAAGTCCATCGCCGAGGGCTCGCAGACCTACGAAGAACACTTCGCCAAGCTGATCACCGAAGGCATCATCACCCGCGAGGAAGGCCTGGCCTTCGCCGACTCTCCCACCAACCTGTTGTGGCGGCTGCAGAACGAGACGCCCGGCGCCCGCCTGGCCACCGCGCCGCGCAAGGAAGAGAAGGCGCCCGACGAGGCCAGCTTCACCGAAATCACCCTGGACGTCCGCAGCACTTGAAGCTGATCACCTGCATCGACACCGAAGCCGCCCGCTTGACCCAAGCGGGCGTGTTTTTTGGCCATGGCACCACGAATGCCTTCGACGAGGCCGCATGGCTCGCCCTGTGGCGCCTCGGGCTGCCGCTCGACGCCCTCGACGACCACGCCGAGCGCGAGCTGAGCGACGCCGAGGCCGCCGCCATCGCGGCCCTCGTGGACGAGCGCATCGCCACCCGCAAACCGGCCGCCTACCTCACCGGCGAGGCCTGGCTGCAGGGCGTGCCCTTCACCGTGGACGAGCGCGCCATCGTGCCGCGCAGCTTCATCGCCGAGCTGATCGCCGACGCGAGCATCGATGCCTGGCTCAGTGCAGACACCCGCCGCGTGCTCGACCTGTGCACCGGCAACGGCAGCCTGGCGGTGCTGGCGGCGATGGCCTGGCCCGACGTCGAGGTGGATGCGCTGGACATCGACCTCGGCGCGCTCGCCGTCGCGAGGCTGAATGTCGAACGCCACAACCTGGCGTTGCGCGTGCGCCTGCTGCAGGGCGACGGCCTGGAGGGCGCGCAAGGCCCTTACGACCTCATCCTGTGCAACCCGCCCTACGTCAACAGCACCAGCATGGCCGCCCTGCCGGCCGAGTACCGCGCCGAGCCCGAGCTGGCCCTGGCCGGCGGCGCCGACGGCATGGACTTCATCCGCCAGCTGCTGCATGACGCACCGGCCGCACTGACCGAGAACGGCGTGCTCGTCCTCGAGATCGGCAACGAACGCGAGCACTTCGAGGCGGCCTTCCCCACCCTCGAGGCGGTGTGGCTGGAGACCTCGGCCGGCGCCGACCAGGTGCTGCTGCTCACGCGGGAGCAGCTCGCATGATCACCTTGCGCGACGTCACCCTGCGGCGGGGCACCAAGGTCGTCCTCGACGGCGCCTCCGCCACCTTGCAACCCGGCGAGAAGGTCGGCCTCGTGGGCCGCAACGGCGCCGGCAAGTCCAGCCTCTTCGCGCTGCTCACCCACCGGCTGTCCAACGACCGCGGCGAGGTCGAAGTGCCGCGGCACTGGATGCGGGCCGAAGTGGCCCAGCACATGCCCGAGACGGACGACGGCGCGACCGACTTCGTGCTGGAAGGCGACGTGCGGCTGCAGGCCGCCAAGGCCGCCCTCGCCGCCGCCGAGGCGGCCAACGACGGCCATGCCATGGCAGAGGCCCATGCGGCTCTTTCCGACGCGGGCGCCTTCGATGCCCGCGCCCGCGCCCAGACGCTGCTGATGGGCCTGGGGTTCCGCATCGAACAGCTGGACGCGCCGGTCAACAGCTTCTCCGGCGGCTGGCGCATGCGACTGCAGCTGGCCCGCGCGCTCATGTGCCCGGCCGACCTCATGCTGCTGGACGAGCCGACCAACCACCTGGACCTCGACGCCCTGGTGTGGCTGGAGGCCTGGCTGCAGCGCTTCGAGGGCACGCTCATCGTCATCAGCCACGACCGCGAGTTCCTCGACGCCATCACCAAGGTCACCCTGCACCTCGATGAGGGCAAGCTCGTCCGCTACGGCGGCAACTACTCCAGCTTCGAGACCCAGCGCGCCGAGCGCATGGTGCTGCAGCAGGCGGCCTTCGAGAAGCAGCAGGAGAAGATGGCCCACCTGCAGAAGTTCATCGACCGCTTCAAGGCCAAGGCCAGCAAGGCCAAGCAGGCGCAAAGCCGAGTCAAGGCGCTGGAGCGCATGGAGAAGCTCGCGCCGGTGCTGACGGCGGCGGACTTCGACTTCGAGTTCCGCGAGCCGGTGAGCCTGCCCAACCCGATGCTGATGTTCGACGAACTGTCGGCAGGCTATGGCGACAAGGTCATCGTCCGCGGCGTGGACCGCTCGGTGCTGGCCGGCCAGCGCATCGGCATCCTGGGCGCGAACGGCCAGGGCAAGTCCACCCTCGTCAAGACCATTGCCGGCGCCCAGCCGCCGCTGGCGGGCCGCATGACCCAGGGCAAGGGCCTGAGCATCGGCTACTTCGCCCAGCAGGAGCTGGACGTGCTGCGCCTGGACGAAGGTCCGCTCGAACACATGGTTCGCCTGGCCAAGGACGTCGGCCCGCCCGGGCGCGAGCAGGAGTTGCGCGACTTCCTCGGCCAGTTCCGCTTCACGGGCGACATGGTGACGCAGCAGGTCGGCAGCCTCTCGGGCGGTGAGAAGGCGCGACTCGTGCTCGCCATGCTGGTGTGGCAGCGCCCCAACCTGCTGCTGCTGGACGAGCCGACCAACCACCTCGACCTGAACACCCGCGAGGCGCTGTCCATGGCCCTCAACGAGTTCGAGGGCACGGTCATGCTGGTCAGCCACGACCGCGCGCTGCTGCGCGAGGTCTGCGACGAGTTCTGGCTGGTGGCCGACGGCGTCGTCAAGCCCTTCGATGGCGACCTGGACGACTACCAGCGCTGGCTGCTCGACCAGAGCCGCGAGGCCTCACGCGCGGCCCGCAAGCCGGCGGCCGCCCCGGGCCCGGCCCCTGCGCCAGCGGCCGTGGTCGCCGCCGCGCCGCCGGCCTCGCGCGAAGACCGCAAGGCCGCTGGCCAGGCCCGCGCCAAGCGGTCGGAGCTGACACGGCCGCTGCGCCGTGAGATGGAGCAGATCGACAAGCAGATGGGCGTGCTGGCCGAGGAGAAGGCCGCGTTGGAGCAGCAGTTGGCCGACGGCGCCGCCGCCAGCGCCATCGCCGAGATCGGCCGCCGGCTCAAGGCCATCGGCGACGAACTTGAGGCGGCCGAGATGCGCTGGCTGGAACTCGGCGAGCAGATCGAGGCGATGTCGGTCTAGCTGGCCAGCACGGCGGCCAGCGCCAGCGCGCCCGGCAGGGCCTGCACGAAGAGAATCTTGCGCGAGGCCGTGGCCGCGCCGAACACGCCGGCCACGACCACGCAGCCCAGGAAGAACACCAGCCAGGGCCGGCCGGCGCCTGCGGCGCCCTGCACGAGGCCCCAGGCCAGCCCGGCCACCAGGAAGCCGTTGTAGAGGCCCTGGTTGGCCGCCAGCGCCTTGCTGCGCTCGGCGAAATCCTTGTCGAGGCCGAAGGCCTTGCGGCCGAGGGGCTTCGTCCAGAAGAACATCTCCAGCACCAGGAAGTACAGGTGCAGCAGCGCCACGAGCGCCGCCAGCACGGTAGCCAAGGTCTGCATCGCCTCGCTCCTCGTCTTGTCGTTGTTGGGGGTGGCGCATCCTCGCAGATCGCCGCACGATGACGTGTCGCGCAAAAGACCATTTGAATTGCGTGCAATTGAATTGCGCCATACATTTCCATCCATGGCGCGCAGCAAGACCCCCACCCCCGCCGCGGATCCCCGGGAGCAATGGCTCCAGCTGGACCGCCAGCTCTGCTTCGCCCTTTACGCCAGTTCGCTGGCCACCACCAAGCTCTACAAGCCCCTGCTGGCACCCCTGGGCCTCACCTACCCGCAATACCTCGTGATGCTGGTGCTGTGGGAGGCCGACGGCCTCAGCGTCTCGCAGCTGGGCCAGCGCCTCTCGCTCGACTCCGGCACGCTGACGCCCCTGCTCAAGCGCCTGGAAGCCCTCGGCCACATCGAGCGGCGCCGGGCGAGCGACGACGAGCGCCGGGTCGACATCGTCCTCACGCCGGCTGGCCGTGCCCTCAAGGCCCGGGCCCTGGACATCCCCGGCCAGCTGGCCTGCGCCGCCGCCTGCGAGCTCGACGAGCTGGTGTCGCTGACCCAGCGACTCCACCAATTGCGTGCGCAGTTCGCCAAGGCGAGCCACGACTGAGTTTTTTCCCGCCCCACCACCACCCAAGGAGCCCTTCATGGCCATCGAGAAAGCCCTCTACACCGCCACCGCCACCGCCACGGGCGGCCGCACCGGCACCGCCAAGTCGTCGGACGGCGTGCTCGACCTGGCGCTGTCCACGCCCAAGGAACTCGGCGGCGCCGGCGGCCCGGGCACCAACCCGGAGCAGCTGTTCGCCGCGGGCTATTCCGCCTGCTTCATCGGCGCGATGAAGGCCGTCGCGGCCCGCCAGAAGATCGCCCTGCCGGCCGAGGTCTCGATCACCAGCGACGTCGGCATCGGCCCCCACGCCAACAAGCCGGGCGCCTTCGGCATCCAGGTCGCGATGAAGATCTCGGTCCCGGGCATGGAGCGCGGCCAGCTGGAGTCCCTCGTCGCCACGGCTCACGAGGTCTGCCCCTACTCGAACGCCACGCGCGGCAACGTCGACGTGACGCTGACCATCGCCTGACCCCCTGATCGAGTGGAGGCCCCGGCCGCCACCGTCACGCCGTCGTCACGGCCGGCGCCGAGCATCGCGGGCTTTCCAGCCCCCCGGAGACCCGCGATGCGCCCCAGCTTCCTGCCCACCGTGTTCGCCAGCGCCCTGCTGGCACTTGCCGCGCAAAGCCGCGCAGCCGAACCGGTGCTGATCGGCATGGGCAGCCTCAGCGGCGCCATGAGCGATCTGTCCGGCCTGAACTACAACCTGGAGAGCGGCCTGTCGGCCAGCCTGCTCGGCGGCCTCGGCTCCGGCCTCGCCTGGGCGGGCGGCAACACCTTCCTGGCCCTGCCCGACCGAGGTCCCAATGCCAACGACTGGGGCGCCGCGCAGCTCGACAACACGACCTCGTTCATCAGCCGCTTCCACACCCTGCAGCTCAGCCTCGTGGCGAGCGCCGCCGGCTCGGCCCTGCCCTACACCCTGACGCCGACTCTGCAAGGGACCACGCTGCTGTCCAGCCCCACGGCCCTGAACTACGGCGCCATGGTGCCAACGCTCACCGGCCTCGTCGGCGCAGGCAGCCAGCCAGCCGGCAGCACCCAGTACTTCTCGGGCCGCTCCGACAACTTCGCCGCCGGCCTGTCGACCAACCCGAACAACGCCCGCCTCGACCCCGAAGGCCTGCGCGTCTCCAACGACGGCAAGAGCGTCTTCATCTCCGACGAGTACGGTCCCTACGTCTACCAGTTCGACCGCGCCACGGGCCAGCGCCTGCGCACCTACACCCTGCCCGACAGCTTCGCCGCGTCGCACCTCAGCTCGTCCGGCGCGGCAGAGATCGCCGGCAACACCACCGGCCGCGTCGCCAACAAGGGCATGGAGGGCCTGGCCATCTCGCCCGACGGCAAGACCCTCTTCGGCTTCATGCAGAGCCCGCTCGCGCAGGATGGCGGGGACGGCGGCCGCTACAACCGCATCGTCAAGATCGACGTCGCGAGTGGCGCGGTCAGCCAGTTCGCCTTCGACAACCAGATCAACGGCAAGGCCTACAACAGCAGCGAACTGCTCGCGCTGAACGACCACGAGCTGCTGGTGCTGGAGCGCGACGGCAAGGGCCTGGGCGACGGCTCCAAGGCGGCCGTCAAGCAGCTCGTCAAGATCGACCTGGGCGGCGCGACCGAGGTCAGCGGCATCGCCGACCTGCGCACCCAGCCGGCCGCGGCCGTCGTCGGCACGCGTTTCCTGGACATCCGCGCCGCCTTGAACGCAGCCGGCATTCCGGACGCGCAGATCCCGGCCAAGCTCGAAGGCATCGCCTTCGGCCAGGACGTCACCGTCAACGGCAAGACCATGCACACGCTGTACCTCGCCAACGACAACGACTTCCTGAGCAGCACCGTGCCCAACGGCGGCTCGACGCCCATCGCCTACGGCAACCAGTTCTACGTCTTCGGCTTCGAAGGCGGCAACCTGGTTCCGCAGTCCATCGCCGCGGCCGTACCCGAGCCCAGCAGCTACGCGATGCTTCTGGCCGGCCTCGCCGCGGTGGGTGTCGCCGCGCGCCGCCGTCGAGGCGGCTGATCAGGCCTCGGCGAGCAGGGCCAGGATCATCTCGATCCTGGCCTTCACGGGGCTCAGGGCACCGGCACTCGGCAGCAATCCCGGCAGGTTCATCACCGGGCCCGCATCGCAGCGCGTGCTGCGCCACACCTTCACGCCGGCCGCAGCCGCGGCCCGCAGCGCTTCGTCCAGCGGATGGGCGAGCGTGCCGTTGCCGGTTCCCGCGGCGATGAGGCCGTCGACGCCGGCCTGCCGCAAGGCATCCACGATGCCGCCGCTGGCGCCGGCGTGGTTCATGACGATCTCGACACGCGGCCAGCGAGCGGCCGGCCGTGCAATGCGCGCCAGCCCCAGGGCCTCGCCCGCAGGCCAGCGGCCCAGCAGGCGCACGACCCCCTCCTCCACGCGTGCGACGAGGGCTCCGTCGACCGACTCGAAGGCGTCGACCCGATAGCTGTGCGTCTTACGCACCTGCACGGCGTCATGCACGCGGCCGGCGAAGGCGACCACGACGCCGCTCGCCCCTTCCGCGGCGGCCACCTGGACCGCGTCGAACAGGTTCTGCGGGCCGTCGGGCGCCAGCGCGGTGGCCGGGCGCATCGCGGCCGTCAGCACGACCGGCTTGGCCGGCGCCAGCACGCGGTGCAGGAAGTAGGCCGTCTCCTCCAGCGTGTCGGTGCCGTGCGTAACGACGATACCGCCGACCTCCGGCCGGGCCAGGTGCTCCTGCACGGCCGCCGCGAGCCGCTGCCAGGTCGCGACGTCCATGTCCTTGCTATCGAGCTGCGCGACCTGGTGGGCCTCCAGGCGCCGCCCGGCCAGGGCCGGCACGGCAGCCAGCAAATCCTCCACGCGCAATTGCGCGGCTGTATATCCGACGCCGTCGCTGGCGGTTTTGGCGGTGCCGGCAATGGTTCCACCGGTACCGAGGATGACGATCAAGGAATCGAGGGTTTGCAATTTATTGGTTTCCTGGACAAAAATACAGGTGCTGGACAGATTGCCAGCCCATCAAAAGGCCGCCCGTGCAAGACCGACCCAAGCTTACCGCCCGTCAGCAACAGATCTTCGACCTGGTCCGCCAGGCCATCGAGACGACCGGCGCCCCGCCGACGCGCGCCGAGATCGCTGCCGAGCTGGGTTTCAAATCCGCCAATGCCGCCGAAGAACACCTGCAGGCGCTGGCCCGCAAAGGCATGCTGGAGCTGGTGGGCGGCACGTCCCGCGGCATTCGGCTCAAGTCCGACACCCTGAATGCCGTCAACCGCGCTCGCCAGGCCACCCTGCCCCTGCCGGCCCTTGCCCAACTGACGCTGCCGCTGATCGGCCGCGTCGCCGCTGGCGCCCCCATCCTGGCGCAGGAGCACGTCGAGCAGACCTATGCCGTCGAACCCAGTCTTTTCGCCCGCAAGCCCGACTACCTGCTCAAGGTCAAGGGCATGAGCATGAAGGACATCGGCATCCTCGACGGCGACCTGCTGGCCGTGCAGTCGGCCAAGGAAGCCCGCAACGGCCAGATCGTCGTGGCCCGGGTGGGCGAGGAGGTCACGGTCAAGCGCTTCAAGCGCGGGCCCGAGGGCATCCAGCTCCTGCCCGAGAACCCTGACTTCGAGCCCATCCTCGTCAACGAGCAAAGCGAAGGCTTTTCCATCGAAGGCCTCGCGGTCGGCCTGATCCGCGGCCAGGGTTTCAATTAAGCCGGCTCGCCGGCGCTGAACGGGCCTGGTCCTGGCGGGCCGGGCCCGCTCCTTTTACGGCCTGGCACGCGCCCTGCCCTGGCCAGACATGGGCAGCGCAAAGGCAGCTTCGCGAGGGGATATCCGCATCGGTATTTCCGGTTGGCGGTACGCGCCCTGGCGGGGCGTTTTCTACCCTGAAGGCCTGGCCCAGCGCCGCGAGCTGGAATTCGCCTCGCGCATGGTGCCGACCCTCGAGATCAACGGCTCCTTCTATTCGCTGCAGCACCCCGACTACTACGCCCAGTGGCGCGACGAAACGCCCGACGGCTTCGTGTTCGCCGTGAAGGGGCCGAAATACATCACCCACCTGCGCCGCCTGAAGGACGTGCGCACACCGCTGGCCAACTTCATGGCCAATGGACTGTTCGAGCTGGGCGACAAGCTGGGCCCCATCCTCTGGCAGTTCCCGCCCATGCTGCCTTTCAAGCCGGACCGCTTCGAAGCCTTCTTCGAGATGCTGCCCCACGACACCGAGGCCGCCGCGGCGCTGGCGCAAGCGCACGACGAGCGGGTGCACGGCCGTGTCACCCTGGCCATCGACCGCAAGCGGCCGATGCGCCATGCCGTCGAAATCCGGCATCCGAGCTTTGCTGACCCGACCTTCATCGCCCTGCTGCGCCGATACCGGATCGCCCTGGTCGTGGCGGACACCGCTGGCAAATGGCCACTTCTGGAAGACCTGACGGCAGACTTCGTCTACGTGCGCCTGCACGGCGACAAGGAGCTGTATGCCAGCGGCTACAGCGACGAGGCCCTGGACCGCTGGGCGGCGCGGTTCGACGCCTGGAGCCGCGGCGCCCAGGTGGCGGATGCACGCCAGGCGTCACCGCAGGCCGCACCGCGGCGCGCGCGGCGGGATGTCTACTGCTACTTCGACAACGACGTGAAGGTGCACGCGCCCTACGACGCCGCAACGCTCACCCGCAAACTCGGCTTGGACAGCCCCATCGGCGCGCGCGGGGCCCCGTTGCCACAGGAATTCATGGATAAACCGCGCCCCGGAGCACCGGGTTTCGGCACACCAGCCGACCGGGCGACAGCTCGGCCGAAATAAGCGCGGATTGCGGAAAAAGGAAAGGCGTCTGGCGATGCATTCGCCAGACGCCTTTCGCGAGGATGGTGGAGCCGGCGGGAATTGAACCCGCGTCCGCAAGCCATCACCGGGCAGTTCTACATGCTTAGCCGGCTGATTTGAATCTCACGGTCAACTCGCGCAGCGGCACGCTAGTTTTCCCGCCAGTCACTGAATCTCGCGCCGCACAGAGTGACCCCGCACGACGCCAGCCGATGTGAATGACTTCTCAGCCTTGCACCTTGCGGCGCTTGGCCCGGCCCATCGGCGAACCGTTGAGAAGCTCAACCGCAATTAAGCGGCGAGTGCGAACGTAGAGTCGTTTGCAGTTACTTTGTTTCCAGTGGTTTTACGAGCGGACTGGTGCTCGGCATGCCCTACTCCGGATCCGCACCCACGTCGAAACCAGGTCGGCCCCAGGACTTCGTATCTTAGGGCAATCCCAGACTCTTCAAGAGGTGGCCGGGCGCAGCGAGCGCCAGGTCGGCGCCCCAGCGACGGTGATCGGCCTGCGGGCCGAGATAGCCCCAGGTCGCAACGGCCGTCGCCATGCCGGCGGCCCGGCCGGCCACGATGTCGCGCTCGTCGTCTCCGACATAGAGGCAGGACTGCGGTGACACTCCCAGGCGCCGGGCGGCTTCCAGCAGCGGGGCGGGATGCGGCTTGGTGTGGCCGGTGGTGTCGCCGCCGATGATGGCACCGGCCTGGAGGCCGAGGGCCCTGGCCAGCGGCAGGGCAAAACGCTCGGCCTTGTTGGTGACGATGCCCCAGGCGAGACCGGAGTCCGCCAAACCGTCGAGTTCGGCGGCCATCCCTTCGAACACCCGGGTGCTGTCGAACATCAAGCCTTCGTAGACGTCGAGGAACTCGCGCTTGAGCGCGTCGTAGCCTGCAGCGCCTGGGCTGACGCCAAAGGCCTGGCCCAGCATGCCGCGGGCGCCGGACCCGCCATGGGGCCGGTAGGCGGCGAAAGGCAAGGGCTCCAACCCGCGGCCGGCCCGCATGGCGTTGGCCGCGGCAGCCAGATCGGCCACGCTGTCGATCAGCGTGCCGTCCAGGTCGTAGAGCACGGCCCGCAGGTGACTCCAGCGGACGGCAGGATTCACGGAGCCCGCCGGCAGGCCAGCAGGTAGTTCACGTCCGTATCGCTGCCCAGGCTGTACCGCTGCGTCAGCGGGTTGTAGCTGAGGCCGCGGCTGGCCTCGAGTTCCAGCCCGGCATCGCGGCAGAACTGCGCCAGTTCGGACGGCTTGAGGAAGCGGGCGTATTCGTGCGTGCCCTTGGGCAGCATGCGCAGCACGTACTCGGCACCGACGATGGCGAGCAGGAAGGCCTTGGCATTGCGGTTGAGCGTCGATAGGAACACCCAGCCGCCCGGCTTCACGAGGGTGGCGCAGGCGCGCACGACCGAGGCGGGGTCGGGCACGTGCTCCAGCATCTCCATGCAGGTGACGGCATCGAAGGCGCCGGGCTGCTCCGCGGCCAGCGCCTCGACGGCGATCTCGCGGTACTCGACGCCCTCGGTGCCGGCCTCCATGGCGTGCAGCTCGGCTACGCGCAACGGTTTGGTGGACAGGTCGATGCCCAGCACACGGGCTCCGGCGCGAGCCATGGAGTCGCTCAGGATGCCGCCGCCGCATCCCACGTCGACGACGCGCTTGCCAGCGAGGGGGCAGAGCTGCTGGATCCACGCCAGCCGCAGGGGATTGATGTCGTGCAGGGGTTTGAAGTCGCTTTCAGGGTCCCACCAGCGGTGGGCCAGCTCGCCGAACTTGGCGAGCTCTTGCGGGTCGGCATTGATCATGGCGGGGACAAGAAGAAAAGCCCCGACGGCGGACCGTGCGGGGCTTGAAGGCTTCACAAGGCGCCCGAGGGCGCCTGGACCTTACTTGTTGCGCGTACCGACGACTTCGATCTCGGTGCGGCGGTTCTTGGCGCGGCCTTCCGCAGTCTTGTTGTCGGCCACGGGCTGCTTCTCGCCCTTGCCTTCGGTGTAGACGCGGTTCGGCTCGACGCCCTTGCTCACCAGGTAGGCCTTGACGGCTTCCGAGCGGCGGATGGACAGCTTCTGGTTGTAGGCGTCGCTGCCGACCGAGTCGGTGTGGCCGACGGCGATGATGACTTCCAGGTTGATGCCCTTGGTCTTGCTGACCAGGTCGTCCAGCTTGGCCTTAGCTTCAGGCTTCAGCGTCGACTTGTCGAAGTCGAAGAAGGTGTCAGCCGCGAAGGTGACCTTCTCGCTGACCGGGGCCGGCGGAGGCGTCACGGCCTTCGGAGGAGCCGGCGGGGGCGACGGCGGCGGGGGGGCGACCGGAGCCGGGGCCTCGACCTTCGGTGCGGGCTTGATCTCGCCGTCGCAACCCTTGGCGGCCGTGGCGGGCGTCCAGAAGTTGTCGCGCCAGCAATATTCGTTGGTGCCGTTCTTCCAGACGGTACCGTCGGTAGCGCGCCAGTTGTCGACCGTCTGTGCCAGCGCGCTCGACGACGCCGCAGCGGCGACCGCAGCCACCGCAAACAGCGACGCCACGCGATTCAGTTTCTTCATGATTCTCCTCTCAAGGAATGCCGCAGTTGCCCTGCGAGAGTCAGTACTCAACCTCTAACCTTAGGAGAGACTTTAGGGTTTCTCCTAGGGACTCGACGATTGTGCCATGTGGGCACCGAGACGGACGCATTGTGGCGGCCTACGTTCGTGGGCACGGTGACGATGTTGCGCTGCTGCTACAAGGAGGCGCGCGCCTTAGAATTCGCGCTTTTCACCTACCTCCAAGGACGCCGCGCCCATGTAGGCGCGAGCCCAGCTGCGCATGACCCAGTTCGCCAAGGAAACCCTGCCGATCAGCCTTGAGGAGGAGATGCGCCGCTCCTACCTCGATTACGCGATGAGCGTGATCGTGGGACGCGCCCTGCCCGACGCGCGCGACGGCCTCAAGCCCGTGCATCGCCGCGTGTTGTTCGCCATGCACGAACTGAACAACGACTGGAACCGGCCGTACAAGAAATCGGCCCGTATCGTCGGCGACGTCATCGGTAAATATCACCCGCACGGCGATACCGCCGTCTACGACACCATCGTGCGGATGGCGCAGGATTTTTCCCTGCGTCACATGCTGGTCGATGGACAGGGCAATTTCGGTTCGGTCGACGGCGACAACGCCGCGGCCATGCGATACACCGAAATTCGCCTGGACAAGATCGCCCACGAAATGCTGGCCGATATCGACAAGGAAACCGTCGATTTCGGGCCGAATTACGACGGCAGCGAAAAAGAGCCCCTGGTTTTGCCGACCCGGCTGCCCAATCTGCTGGTCAACGGCTCGGCCGGCATCGCCGTCGGCATGGCCACCAACATCCCGCCGCACAACCTCAACGAGGTCGTCGACGCCTGCCTGTTCGCGCTCAAGAGCCCCGAGTGCACGGTGGACGAGCTGATGGAAATCATCCCGGCGCCCGACTTCCCGACCGCCGGCATCATCTACGGCCTGGCCGGCGTGCGCGACGGCTACCGCACCGGGCGTGGCCGCGTGGTCATGCGCGCCAAGGTGCACTTCGAGGACATCGACAAGGGCTCGCGCCAGGCGATCATCGTTGACGAGATCCCCTACCAGGTCAACAAGAAGACCCTGCTCGAACGCATCGCCGAGCTGGTGCACGAGAAGAAGATCGAGGGCATCAGCCACATCCAGGACGAGTCCGACAAGTCCGGCATGCGCGTGGTCATCGAGCTCAAGCGCGGCGAGGTGCCCGAGGTCGTCCTGAACAACCTCTACAAGCAGACCCAGCTGCAGGACAGCTTCGGCATGAACATGGTCGCCCTCGTGGACGGCCAGCCCAAGCTCTGCAATCTGCGCGACATGATCGTCGTCTTCCTGGAGCACCGCCGCGAAGTGGTGACCCGCCGGACGATCTACGAGCTGCGCAAGGCCCGCGAGCGCGGCCACGTGCTGGAAGGCCTGGCCGTGGCCCTGGCCAACATCGACGAGTTCATCGAGACCATCAAGACCTCGCCGACGCCGCCGGTCGCCAAGGCGGCGCTGATGTCCAAGAGCTGGGATTCGTCGCTGGTGCGGGAGATGCTGTCGCGCGCCGAGAACCAGACGCCCGGCGGCCGGGCCGCCTTCCGCCCCGAGGGCCTCGAGCCCCAGTTCGGCATGCAGGCGGACGGCCTCTACCGGCTGTCGGAGGCGCAGGCCGGCGAGATCCTGCAGATGCGCCTGCAGCGCCTGACGGGCCTGGAGCAGGACAAGATCGTCGGCGAGTACAAGGACGTGATGGCGCAGATCGCCGACTTGCTGAACATCCTGGCCACGCCGCAGCGCGTCACCACCATCATCGGCGAGGAACTGCTGCAGCTGAAGACGGAGTTCGGGCAGACCAAGCTGGGCGCGCGCCGCAGCGTCATCGAGCACAACGCGCAGGAACTCGGCACCGAAGACCTCATCACGCCCACCGACATGGTCGTGACGCTGTCCCACACCGGCTACATCAAGAGCCAGGCGCTCTCCGAATACCGCGCCCAGCGCCGCGGCGGGCGTGGCAAGCAGGCCACCGCGACCAAGGACGACGACTGGATCGACCAGCTCTTCATCGCCAACACGCACGACTGGATCCTGTGCTTCTCCAACCGTGGCCGCGTCTACTGGCTCAAGGTCTGGGAAGTGCCGCAGGGTTCGCGCAACTCGCGCGGCAAACCCATCGTCAACATGTTCCCGCTGCAGGCGGACGAGAAGATCACCGTCGTGCTGCCGCTGACCGGCGAATTCCGCAGCTTCCCTGAAGACCATTTCATCTTCATGGCCACCGCCATGGGCACGGTCAAGAAGACCTCGCTGAAGGACTTCAGCAACCCGCGCAAGGCCGGCATCATCGCCGTGGACCTGGACGCGGGCGACCACCTCATCGGCGCCGCGCTGACCGACGGCCAGCACGACGTCATGCTGTTCAGCGACGGCGGCAAGGCCGTGCGCTTCGACGAGGACGACGTGCGTCCCATGGGCCGTACCGCCCGCGGCGTGCGCGGCATGATGCTCGAGCCCGACCAGCGCCTCATCGCCATGCTGGTGGCCGAGGACGAGACGCAGAGCGTGCTGACCGCCACCGAGAACGGCTACGGCAAGCGCACCTCCATCGTCGAATACACCCGCCACGGCCGCGGCACCAAGGGCATGATCGCCATCCAGCAAAGCGAGCGCAACGGCCGCGTCGTGGCCGCCACGCTGGTGCGCCCGGAGGACGAGATCATGCTCATCACCGACAAGGGCGTGCTGGTGCGCACCCGCGTCAGCGAGATCCGCGAACTCGGCCGCGCGACGCAAGGCGTCACGCTGATCGCCCTCGACGACGGCAGCAAGCTCTCGGGCCTGCAGCGCATCGTCGAGAACGACGCCAACGAGGCCGACACGGCAGCCGACCCCACCGATGCCGCGCCGACCGACGACACCCCCGAAGCACCCAAGGACTGACATGACTTCTCGCAAGCTGGGCCTGGCCCTCGCCCTGGCCCTCGCCGCCGGCACCGCCCTGGCGGACCCCTCCCCCGCCAAGAAGGCCCTCATCGACAAGATCGTCGCGCTGCAGCAGCAGGGCCTGGCCGAAGGGCTGGCCGCCAACATCATCCAGGGCCCGCTGTCGCAGTTGACCCAGGCGGGCCGCGCCGCCCTTCAACAGGTGCCCGCTGACAAGCGGGAAGCCACGGCCAAGGCCATGGACGGCGACCTGAAGAAGTTCGTCGAGGAGAACGTGCCCTACCTGAAGGACAAGATCTCCAAGGCCGTGCCCAACACGGCTTCGGCCCTGCTGGACGAACGCTTCAACGAGGACGAACTGAAGCAGATCCTGGCCTGGGCAGAATCGCCGGTCAGCCAGAAGTTCGGCCTGGCGAGTGTCGAGCTGCAAAAGGCGGTTGCGCAGAAGGTGATGTCCGAAGCCGGCCCGACCCTGGACGGCCGGCTCAAGACCCTGCAGGCCAACCTGGCCAAGCAGCTCGGCCTGCAACCCCCGCCCGCGGCCGCCCCCAAGCCCGCGGCGTCCACGCCCAAGAAGTAGCCCGCTCCCATCCGCTCGATGACCTCTGCCCGCCCGTTCAACTTTTCCGCCGGTCCCGCCACCCTGCCCGAACCCGTGCTCCGCCAGGTGGCGGCCGAGATGCTGGACTGGCACGGCAGCGGCATGAGCGTCATGGAGATGAGCCACCGCGGCAAGGAGTTCATCTCCATCGCCGAGGCGGCCGAGCGCGACCTGCGCGAGCTGCTGTCCGTGCCCGAGGGCTTCCGCGTGCTCTTCATGCAGGGCGGCGGCCTGGGCGAGAACGCCATCGTGCCGATGAACCTGAGCCGTGGCGGCAAGGTCGACGTCGTCGTCACTGGCTCCTGGTCGCGCAAGAGCGCCGCCGAAGCTCGCCGTTATGCCAACGTGCAGATCGCCGCCGAAGGCAATGGCCGCGAGATCCCGCGCGACTGGCGGTTGCGCGACGACGCGGCCTACGTCCACGTCTGCTCGAACGAAACCATCGACGGCGTCGAGTTCCACGACCTGCCCCATCTCACCCATGGCGTGCCGCTGGTCATCGACTGCTCGTCCCACCTGCTGTCCCGCCCCATCGACTGGAGCCGCGTCGGCCTGGCCTTCGGCGGCGCGCAGAAGAACATCGGCCCGGCCGGCCTGACCCTCGTCTTCGTGCGCGAGGAGCTGCTCGGCCACGCCCTGGACATCTGCCCCTCGGCCTTCAACTACGCCACCGTGGCGGCGGCGCACTCGATGTTCAACACGCCGCCCACCTTCGCCATCTACGTGGCCGGCCTGGTGTTCCAGTGGGCCAGGCAGTTCGAGTACGCCGGCAAGCGCGGCCTCGCGGCCCTCGAGCAGCGCAACATCGACAAGGCCGGCCTGCTGTACTCGGCCCTCGACGCCTCGGGCTTCTACGAGAACCGCGTCGACCTGGCCTGCCGCTCCCGCATGAACGTGCCCTTCTTCCTCCAGGACGAAGCCCTCAACGAGACCTTCCTCGCCGAGGCCAAGGCGGCCGGCCTGCTGCAGCTCAAGGGCCACAAGACGGTCGGAGGCATGCGCGCCTCCATCTACAACGCCATGCCGCTTGAAGGCGTGCAGGCCCTCGTCGGCTTCCTGAAGGATTTCGAGGCCCGCCATGGCTGAGCCCGTCGCCTCGGCCGCCCTGCTCGCCCTGCGCGACCAGATCGACTCCCTGGACCGCCAGCTGCTCGACCTGCTGAACCAGCGCGCCCGCGTGGCCGAGCAGGTGGGCGAGATCAAGCGCGCAGAAGGCACGCCCTTCTTCCGCCCTGACCGCGTCGCCCAGGTCATCGACAAGATCCGCGCCGCCAACCCCGGCCCGCTGAAGGCCGAGCACGTGGCCGCCATCTGGCGCGAGATCATGTCGGCCTGCCTGGCGCTCGAGTCGCCGCAGCGCGTGGCCGTGCTCGGCCCGGTGGGCACCTTCTGCGAGCAGGCCGCCATCGAATACTTCGGCGGCGCCGCCGACCTCGTCTACTGCACGAGCTTCGACGAGGTCTTCCACGCCACGGCCAGCGGCAGCGCCCAGTTCGGCGTCGTCGGTGTCGAGAACATGACCGAGGGCGTCGTCACCCGCTCGCTCGACCTCTTCCTGCACACGCCCTGCCACGTGGTCGGCGAGGTCAGCCTGCTGATCCGCCACAACCTGATGTGCAAGGAGCCGTCGATGCGCGGCATCCAGGCGGTGCTCGCCCATCCGCAGGCCCTGGCCCAATGCCAGGGCTGGCTGAACAAGCACCTGCCCGACGTCGAGCGCCGCGCCGTCTCCAGCAATGCCGAAGGTGCACGCCTGGCCGCCACCAACCCGTCCTGGGCCGCCCTCGGCAGCGAGCGCGCCTCCACCCTGTTCGGCCTGCACATCGTCGCCCACGCCGTCCAGGACGAGGCTTACAACCGCACCCGCTTCGCCATCATCTGCCTGCCGCAGACCATGGCCACGCCGCCAGCCACCGGCCGCGACTGCACCAGCCTCGTCGTCTCCGTGCCCAACCGCCCGGGCGCCATGCACGACCTGCTGGTGCCGCTCAAGACCCACGGCGTCTCCATGACCCGCCTGGAGTCGCGCCCGGCCCGCACCGGCCAGTGGGACTACTACTTCTACATCGACCTCGACGGCCATCCCAGCCAGCCGAACGTCGCGGCGGCCCTGGCCGAACTGCGCGAGATCTGCGCCTTCTTCAAGATGCTGGGCGCCTACCCGGTCAAGAACTGAGCGGGCGGCCGACGATGTTCCAGCAACTCGGCGTCATCGGCTGCGGCCTCATGGGCGGCAGCTTCGCGCTCGCGATGAAGAAGGCCGGGCTGGTCCGGCGCGTCATCGGCTACAGCAAATCGCCGTCGACGACCGAGCAGGCGCGCCGGCTCGGCGTCATCGACGTGGCGGCGGAGTCGGCCCTGCTGGCCGTGTCGGGCTCCGACATCGTGCTCATCGCCGTACCCGTCTCGGCCACGGAGAGCACGCTCAAGGCCATCCGCCACCTGGTCAATCCGGGTGTGCTCTTCATGGACGTCGGCTCCACCAAGTGCGACGTCATCGAGTCCGCCCGCCGGGCCCTGGGCGAGCGGGCCTCCAGCTTCGTGCCCTGCCATCCCATCGCCGGCAAGGAATCGGGCGGCGTCCAGCATGCCGAGGCCACGCTCTACGAGGGCCGGCAGGTCATCCTCACGCCCCAGCCCTTCACCAATCCGCAGCTCGTGCAGCGGGCGACCGACGTCTGGTCGGCCCTGGGCGCCACGGTGCTGAAAATGCGCCCCCACAACCATGACGCCGCCTTCGCGGCCGTCAGCCACCTGCCCCACCTGCTGGCCTTCGCCTTCTTCCAGGCCATTGCCGAGCAGCCTGCGGCGCGCGACTACCTCAGCCTGGCCGGACCGGGCTTCCGCGACTTCACGCGCATCGCTGCCGGCGAGCCCGCCGTCTGGCGCGACATCTTCCTGGCCAACAAGCACGAGGTCCTGGCCCAGTCCAAGCGCTTCCGCAGTGCCCTCGACCAGATCGAAGCCCTGATCGAGGCCGGGGACGCCGCCGCCCTCGACGCCGCACTGCGCCCGATTTCCGAAGGCCGCTCGGCCTGGAGCCTTCCCACCCCCGCAGTCCCTCCCGGCCGGCCTACGGCTAAGTGATGTTCAAGATCCCCTTCCTCGACCTGCCGCCCCTGCGCGGCGCCGCGGGCACAGTGCGCCTGCCCGGCTCCAAGAGCATCTCCAACCGCGTGCTGCTGCTGGCGGCCCTCAGTGAAGGACGCACCATCGTGCGCGACCTGCTGGCCTCGGACGATACGGCCGTCATGCTCGACGCCCTGCGCGCGCTGGGCTGCGGCGTGGCGCAGGACGGCGACACCGTCAGCATCGTCGGCCTGGGCGGCAAGCTGCTGGCCAAGCACGCCCAACTCTTCCTTGGCAATGCCGGCACGGCCATGCGCCCGCTGACGGCGGCCCTGGCCGTGCTGGCCGCCACGCAGGGCGGCAGCTTCGAGGTCTCGGGCGTGCCGCGCATGCACGAGCGCCCCATCGGCGACCTGGTCGACGCGCTGCGCGGCCTGGGCTGCGCCATCGACGACCTCGGCAACCCGGGCTACCCGCCGCTGCGCCTGCGCGGCCCCGCCCCGCTCGCGCTGGACACGCCCGTGCGCGTGCGCGGCGACGTGTCCAGCCAGTTCCTGACGGCGCTTTTGCTGGCACTGCCGCTGGTCGCCGAACAGGCCGTCCGCATCGAGGTCATCGGCGAACTCATCTCCAAGCCCTACATCGAGATCACGCTGGCCTTGCTGGCCCGCTTCGGCATCGACGTGCAGCGTGAAGGCTGGTCCGCCTTCGTCATCCCGGCCGGCAGCCGCTACCGCTCGCCGGGCGAGGTCTTCGTCGAAGGCGACGCCTCCTCCGCGTCCTACTTCGTCGGGCTGGGAGCCATCGCCGCCACGCAGGCGCCCGTCCGCATCGAGGGCGTGGGCAGCGAATCCCTGCAGGGCGACGTGCGTTTCATCGAGGCCGCCGCGGCCATGGGCGCCGACGTCAAGACCGGCCCCAACTGGCTGGAAGTACGCCGCGGGGCCTGGCCGCTCAAGGGCATCACCCTCGACTGCAACCACATCCCCGACGCGGCGATGACGCTGGCCGTCATGGCCCTGTACGCCGACGGCCCCACGACGCTGACCCACATCGGCAGCTGGCGCGTCAAGGAGACCGACCGCATCGCCGCCATGGCCACCGAGCTGCGCAAGCTCGGCGCCACCGTCGAGGAAGGCCCCGACTGGATCCGCGTGCAGCCCCTGCGCGACTGGAGGGCCGCTGCCATCCACACCTACGACGACCACCGCGTGGCCATGTGCTTCTCGCTGGCCGCCTTCAACGGCCTGGTGGCGAAGCAGGCCGTGCCGGTGCGCATCCTCGAGCCGCATTGCGTGGCCAAGACCTTCCCGGACTACTTCGAGACCCTGTTCGGCGTCGTCCGCGCCGACTCTGCCGACATCCCCGTCATCACCATCGACGGGCCGACCGCTTCCGGCAAGGGCACGCTGGCCGACGAGGTCGGCAAGGCCCTGGGCTTCGGCGTGCTGGACTCCGGCGCGCTCTACCGCGTCACGGGCCTGGCCGCCCGCCGTGCCGGCCTGGACCTGGACGACGGCGCCGCCGTGGCCGCCCTCGTCCCGACACTTCAGCTCAGTTTCCGCGACGGCCACGTCTTTCTCGGCGACGAGGACGTTAGCGCCCGGCTGCGCGCCGAGGCGACTGGCCTGCTGGCCTCCCAGGTGGCGGCCCACGCCCCGGTGCGTGAGGCCCTTCATCAGCTGCAACTGGATTTCCGTCGCCTCCCCGGCCTCGTGGCCGACGGCCGCGACATGGGCACCGCCATCTTTCCCGATGCGGCGCTCAAGGTCTTCCTCACGGCCAGCGCCGCCACGCGCGCCGAGCGGCGGTATAAGCAATTGATTTCCAAAGGGATTTCAGCTAATATCAAAGGCTTGCGCGAAGATCTGGAGGCTCGGGACGAGAGGGACAAGAACCGCTCGGCCTCGCCGCTGACCCCCGCGCAGGACGCGCAGCTGCTCGACAACTCGGCGCTGACCATCGAAGCCTCGGTGGCCCAGGTGCTGGATTGGTGGCAAAAGCGCCGGCCGTTCTGACCGCGCCCGCGGTCGGCCCGGTCCAGGCCTGAGAAGCCACGCCGCAAGGCACAGGGCCCGCCGGTTTCCGCCGAACGCCAGTTCGGTTGCCAGGAGCGACACAAGTTGCTCATTTCCGGCGATGTCGACAACCTAACCCCGTAGGCTTGCCTACACCGCCGCGCCGGAATCTCCGGCGCATCAGGATCCAATCAACATGTCCCAAACCCAAACCGCCCAATCCTCCGGCATGGAATCCTTTGCCGCGATGTTCGAGGAGTCGCTGCAGCGCTCCGACATGCGCGCCGGCGAAGTGATCTCGGCCGAGGTCGTTCGCGTCGAGCACAACTTCGTCGTCGTCAACGCCGGCCTGAAGTCCGAGGCCTATGTGCCCATCGACGAGTTCAAGAACGACCAGGGCGAACTGGAAGTCCAGGTCGGCGACTTCGTCTCCGTCGCCATCGACGCCATCGAGAACGGCTACGGCGACACCATCCTGTCGCGCGACAAGGCCAAGCGCCTGGCCTCGTGGCTGAGCCTGGAAACCGCCCTGGAGTCCGGCGACTTCGTCACCGGCACCGTCTCCGGCAAGGTCAAGGGCGGCCTGACCGTCCTGGTCAACGGCATCCGCGCCTTCCTGCCCGGCTCGCTGCTGGACACCCGCCCCGTGAAGGACATGAGCCCGTTCGAGGGCAAGACCATGGAATTCAAGGTCATCAAGCTCGACCGCAAGCGCAACAACGTCGTGCTGTCGCGCCGTGCCGTGGTCGAGGCTTCGATGGGTGAAGAGCGCGCCAAGCTGCTCGAGACGCTGTCCGAAGGCGCCATCGTCAACGGCGTGGTCAAGAACATCACCGAGTACGGCGCCTTCGTCGACCTCGGCGGCATCGACGGCCTGCTGCACATCACCGACATGGCCTGGCGCCGTGTCCGCCACCCGAGCGAAGTCGTTCAGGTCGGCCAGGAACTGACCGCCAAGGTCCTGAAGTTCGACGCCGAGAAGAACCGCGTCTCCCTGGGCATCAAGCAACTGGGCGACGACCCCTGGTTCGGCGTCTCGCGCCGCTACCCGACCGGCACCCGCCTGTTCGGCAAGGTCACCAACATCGCCGACTACGGCGCCTTCGTCGAGATCGAGCCGGGCATCGAAGGCCTGGTGCACGTCTCCGAGATGGACTGGACCAACAAGAACATCGCCCCCAGCAAGCTGGTCTCGCTGGGCGACGAGGTCGAAGTCATGGTCCTGGAAATCGACGAAGACAAGCGTCGCATCTCCCTGGGCATGAAGCAATGCAAGGCCAACCCCTGGGAAGAGTTCGCCGAGAACGTCAAGCGCGGCGACAAGGTCAAGGGCCCGGTCAAGTCGATCACCGACTTCGGCGTGTTCGTGGGCCTGGCCCAGGGCATCGACGGCCTGGTGCACCTGTCCGACCTGTCCTGGGACGAGACCGGCGAGACCGCCGTCCGCAACTTCAAGAAGGGCCAGGAAGTCGAAGCCGTCGTGCTGGCCGTGGACGTCGAGCGCGAGCGCATCTCGCTGGGCATCAAGCAGCTGGACAGCGACCCGTTCACCGCCTTCACCACGATCAATGACCGTGGCGCCTCGGTGACCGGCAAGGTCAAGACCGTCGACCCGCGCGGCGCCGAGATCGAGCTGGCTGACGGCGTGACCGGCTACCTGCGCGCTTCGGAAATCTCCCGCGACCGCGTGGAAGACGCCCGCAACGTGCTGAAGGAAGGCGACGAAGTCACCGCCATCATCGTCAACGTGGATCGCAAGACCCGCAACATCCAGCTGTCGATCAAGGCCAAGGACAACGCCGACCAACAGGAAGCCATGCAGCGCATCAGCCAGTCGAACGAGCGTGAGAACGCCGGCACGACCAGCCTGGGCGCCCTGCTGCGCGCCAAGCTGGACAACCAGAACAGCTGATCTGGTTGATCCGACCCGCCCCGCCGCGTGCGGGGACGGGTATGCTCCCCACAGGCTCGCCGGCCTCAGCCAGCGGGCCTGTTTCAATTCCGACTCCGAAGACCTCCGCCGCCATGACCCGCTCCGACCTCGTCGCCGTGCTTGCCGAACGCTTCGGTCAATTGACCCAGCGCGACACCGAGTTCGCGGTCAAGACCATCCTCGACGCCATGAGCGACGCCCTGGCCCGGGGCCATCGCATCGAGATCCGCGGCTTCGGCAGCTTCTCGATCAGCCGCCGCCCGCCCCGCGTCGGCCGCAACCCGCGCAGCGGCGAGCAGGTCATGATCCCCGAGAAGCTCGCACCTCATTTCAAGCCCGGCAAGGCGTTGCGCGAAGCCGTTGACGAGCATCTGCCCGTGACCGAGTGACGCAAAATCCCGGGCCATGCGCACCCTCGTCTGGCTCCTGCGGGCCCTGCTCTTCTTCACGCTGTTCGCCTTCGCGTTGAACAACAGCCACGAGGCCGTCGTGCGCTGGTTCTTCGGCCACGAGTGGCGGGCGCCTCAGGTCATCATCGTGCTGCTGGCCTTCGGCCTGGGCGCTGCCTTCGGCGTGCTGGCCATGGTGCCGGCCTGGTGGCGCCACCGCCGCGCGGCACAGCGCTTCGAGCCCCTGCCCGCCACGCCCGTTCCCGCACCCGACGCGACTGCCGTCCCCTACGCCGCCCACCAAGATGGAGTTTGATCCGCGCTGGCTGCTCTTCGTCCTGCCCGTCGTCTTCGTCCTGGGCTGGCTCGCCTCCAAGCTCGATTCCCGGCAATGGAAGCTCGAACAGCGTGATTCGCCCAAGGCCTACTTCAAAGGCCTGAACCTGCTGCTCAACGAACAGCAGGACAAGGCCATCGACGCCTTCATCGAGGCGGTGCAGAACGACCCCGACACCTCCGAGCTGCATTTCGCCCTCGGCAGCCTGTTCCGCCGCCGCGGCGAGACCGAGCGCGCCGTGCGCGTGCACGAGCACCTGCTGCGCCGCGGCGACCTGGCCAAGGCCGACCGCGACCGCGCCCAGCACGAGCTGGCCCAGGACTTCTTCAAGGCCGGCCTCTTCGACCGCGCCGAGGCCGCCTATGCCGAGCTGCGCGGTACCGCCTTCGAGCGCGAGGCGCGCCTGGCCCTGCTGTCGCTCTACGAGCGCTCGCGCGACTGGGCCAAGGCCGCCGAGGTGGCCGCCGAGCTGGAAGCCGCCGGCACCGGCTCCTTCTCCAACCGCATCGCCCACTACCTGTGCGAACAAGCCCTGGTCGCCCATTCACAGGGCCATGCCGACCTTGCCCAGGAACTGCTGGGCCAGGCGCAGCGCCGGGCGCCCGAGTCGGCCCGCGCCTATGTGCTGCAGGGCCAGTTGCTGCTCAAGGCCGGCCAGCCCGAGGCCGCCTTCGCCGCCTTCGCCCGCCTCATCGCCGTCAATCCGCCCGCCTTCAACCTCGTCGCGGCGGACTGCGCCGCCGCCGCCCAGGCCCTGGGCCAGCCTGAGCGGGCCATCGCGCTGCTGACGGAGCAGTACCAGCGCGCACCGGGCATGCAGTTGCTGCGGGCGCTGGCCAGCCTGCAGCCGGAGCCCCAGCGCGAGCGCCTGGCCACCCATCTGCGCGAACAACCGGCCCTGTCGGCCGCGACCGAGCTGCTCAAGCTCAACGCCGGCGCCCTCCCGCCCGACGAAGCCGCTCCCATGATCCGCACGCTGGAGCGCGCCGCCAAGCCGCTGCAGCGCTACCGCTGCGCCGCCTGCGGCTTCGAGGCTGCCCACTACTTCTGGCAATGCCCGGCCTGCCTGAACTGGGACAGCTACCCGCCACAACCCATCGAAGAGCTGAACTGATGAGCGCCACCGCGCCCCCCGCCGTGACTGACGACCGCTTCGTCATCTGCATGAAGTGGGGCACCAAGTACGGCCCCGAATATGTCAACCGCCTCTACGGCATGACGGCGCGCCACCTGCGCGGCCCCTTCCGCTTCGTGTGCTTCACCGACGACACGAACGGCGTCCGCCCCGAGGTGGAATGCCTGCCCCTGCCCGAGACCCATGCCAGCCCTGGCAAGCGCGACGGCGGCTGGAAGAAGCTGGGCACCTACCAGGCGGACCTCTTCGGCCTGAAGGGCACCGCCCTCTTCCTGGACCTCGACGTCGTCATCGTCGGCGACCTCACCGGCTTCTTCGAGCTCCCCGGCGACTTCCTCATCATCAAGGACTGGAAGCGCCCCTGGCGCGTGACCGGCAACTCCTCGGTCTACCGCTTTCGCATCGGCGCTCATGCCGACGTGCTGGCCAACTTCATCGCCCACCAGGACGAGGTGCGCGCCAAGTACCGCAACGAGCAGGAATACCTCAGCCACTTCCTGCACGCCCAGGGCAAGCTCGGCTACTGGCCCAAGGACTGGTGCGCCAGCTACAAGTACCACTGCCTGCCGGTATGGCCGACGAGCTTCTGGCGCGACCCCTTCATTCCCGAAGGCGCCCGCGTGCTGGTCTTCCACGGCGTCATGAACCCGCCGGACGCGCTGGTCGGGCGCTCGCAGGGCAATTGGCGCCACGCCCGCCCGGCGACCTGGATCGCCGACCACTGGAAAGAATAGGCTCCAGGCATGAAAGACCGCATCGTCACCGTCGACAGCCGCGACTGGGCCCGGCCCATCACCGGCCTGGTGCCCGCGCTGGAAGCCGGCAAGGTGCTGTTCTTTCCTGACCTGCGCTTCGAGCTGACCGACGACGAGGCGCGGCTGCTTCGCGCCGACGTGCGCGACGACAAGGCCCGCAACATCAGCCTGCGCAACGATGGCGCCCTGGCCGGCGCGGCAGCCCAGGGCGACGAAAAGTCCCGCCTGGCCGCCATGATCGGCCGCTTCCGCACCCAGGCCTGCGCCCTCATCGACGCCATCGCGCCGGCCTACAAGCCGGCACTGCGGCTGGCGCCCACGAGCTACCGACCGACCCAGGTCGAAGGCCGCGTGCAGTCCTGGCGCGCCGACGACCGCCGCCTGCACGTCGACGCCTTCCCCTCCCGCCCCAACCGCGGCGAGCGCATCCTGCGCGTCTTCACCAACCTCAACCCGGCCGGCGAGCCGCGCGTCTGGCGCATCGGCGAGGCCTTCGAGGACCTCGCCCGCCGCTTCGTGCCGCGCACCAAGCCCTACGTGGCCTGGCAGGCCCGGGCCCTGAGGGCCCTGCGCGTCACCAAGTCGCTGCGCACCGAGTACGACCACCTGATGCTGCAGCTGCACGACGGCATGAAGCGGGATCTCGACTACCAGCGCACCTGCCCCCAGGTCACCCAGCCCTTCCCGCCCGGCTCGACCTGGGTCTGCTACTCCGACCAGACCTCCCACGCGGTCATGTCCGGCCAGTTCATGATGGAACAGACCCTGCACCTGCCGGCCGAGGCGCAGGTGGACCCCACGGCCAGCCCGCTGGCCATCCTCGAGCGCCTGCTCGGCCGCAAGCTGACCTGATGACCTGGCTGACCGTCGCGGTCCTTGCCGTCGTGGCCGCGCTACTGCTGCGCGAGGTGCTGACCGTGCTGCGCGCCGAGGTGCCCGTGGACCAGCGGTCGACCCTCGTCGGCAAGGCTGCGCCGCCCTGCGATGCGACCATTCCCAAGGTCATCTGGACCTACTGGCATGCCTCGCCCGCGCCGCCCTTCGTGCAGGCCTGCCTGGGCAACTGGCGCCGCTTCGCGCCCGACCACGAGGTCCGCCTGATCGACCGCGCCGGCGTCGCCCGATGGCTGCCTTCGCTGCGGCCCGATTTCGACAGCCTGCCGGCCTACCGCCAGGCCGACTGGCTGCGCATCCACCTGCTGGCCCGCCACGGCGGCATCTGGATGGACGCCTCGACCCTGCTGAGCCGCGACCTCGGCTGGCTTCACGCCGCCCGAGACGAGGCGCAGGCCGAGTACGTCGGCTTCTACATCGGCCGCTACTCGACCCGGCCCGAACTGCCCCTCATCGAGAACTGGTTCATGGCCTCCGTCGCGGGTGGGCGCTTCGCCACGGCCCTGGCCGCGGCCTTTGACCGCGCACTCGACGACGGTGCCGAGCCGGTGCTGCAACGCCTGCAGGACGAAGGCCGGCGCGACCGGGTGGTACAGGCGCTCACCGAAGACTTCCAGCGCTACCTGCTCATGCACGTGGCCGCGGCCGACATCCTCGACCGCCAGCCGGACCTGGGCCGGCTGGCGCTGCTGCGCGCCGAGGACGGCCCCTTCGCCTGGCTGGCCCAGGTCGGGTGGCGCAAACGCCACCTCTTCGCCCGGCTGGCCCTGACGCCCGCGCCGCGCCGGCTGCCCGCCCTCGTCAAGCTGCGCGGCGGCGACCGCACGCTGGCCGAGCGGAACTGGCTGCGTGGCCGGATGCTGCAGTCGAGCGTCCTGGCCCGTCTTCTCGGCCCCACGCCATGACCGCAGCGACACCCTGGCTGAGCCTGCTGTTCCCGATGTACCGGGTGGAGCCCTGGGTGGGTGCGTGCATCGCCTCGCTGAAGCCGCAGCTGGACGAGGGCGTCGAACTGGTTTTCGTCGACGACGCCTCGCCGGACAACTCGGCCGCCCTGGTCGAGCAGGCGCTGCCCCAGGCGCGCGTCATCCGGCTGCCCAGCAACCAAGGGGTCAGCGCGGCACGCAACCGCCTGCTGCAGGAGGCCCGAGGCGACCATCTGTGGTTCATCGACCCCGACGACCTGGTCGAGCCCGGCGTCATTCCCCGCCTCAAGGCCCTGCTCCAGCGGCACGACCCCGACCTGCTCACCTGCGACTTCCGCGCCTTCGACGATGGCCCGTCGACGGCATCGACCAAGCCCCGCCACCGCCACATCGCCAGCTTCGACGGCCCCTCGGGCATCGTGATGGACGACGTCGACCTGCGGCTGCGGGGCTTCTTCGTCCACGGCCAGTTCCACCCCTGGAGCAAAGTCGTGCGGCGCAGCTGCTGGCCTGCGGACCTGCGCTTTCCCGAGGGCCGCGTGTTCGAGGACATGGCCCTCTTCCCGCGGCTGGCCCTGCACACCGCGCGGCACCTGCACGTCGCCGAGGTCTGGATCGCCTACCGCCAGCGCCAGGGCAGCCTGCTTTCGGCGCTGGACGTGAAACGCCTGGACGACTGGACCCTCTCGCTGGACGGCTACGCCGCCGAACTGCCGCCGCTGGGCGACGACGCCAGGTTCGAGATCGCCCACTTCTGCGCCCGCACCCTGCTGCGCGCCAAGCGGCGCCGGCTGCAATTGGGCGGCGAAGCCCTGGCCGGGCTGAAGACCGACGCGGAGCGTTTCGACCGCAGCTCGCCGCTCACGCGCCGCGAGCTGACGGCGGCCTACTTCAGGCGCGGGCGCTGGCTGCGTGGGCTGCAGTGGTGGCACAGCGCGTGATCAGCGCCTCATAGCGCTGTCGCATCAACGCCATCCCATGCTCGGCGAAGGCCCGCTCGCGAGCCGCGACGCCCAGGCGCAACGCGAACGCAGGGTCGCGCAGCAGCCTGGCAATGGCGTCGGCCAGTGCCGGCACATCTCCCTCTGGCACGAGCAGACCAGTCAACTCCGGCTCAAGCACGCCGCGTACTCCGATGACGTCGGATGCGATGCAGGCACAGCCAGCGGCCATCGCTTCAACCAAGGCCAGCGGCATACCTTCGAAATGCGTAGATAGCACGAAGATCGCTTGTGAGCGCAGCAAATCCGGTATCTCGTGATGTTGACCGAGGAACATGACCTGTCCACGCAAGCCCAGCCTGGCAACGCGGGCCTGTATGCGACCGAGCAGCGGCCCCTGGCCAGCCAGGTGTAGCGACGGCCACAGACCGTGCCGCGCGCCAAGGACCGCCAGGGCATCGATCAAAGTCGCATGGTCTTTCTGGCGCGCGAACCGGGCCGACATCACCAGGCCGGGTTCACGCTGCGCACTTGGTGCAGGTGAAAAGCGCGTCAGGTCGATTCCATTGGGTATGGTCACCGTCTTGTCGGCGGGCAGGCCCTGGGCCAGCAGGCTTTGACGCACACCCTCGCTGACGCCGACGATGGCCGCTGTGCGCTGCGCTAGCCGACGACTCTGCCAGCGGCTCCAGGGCGTGTAGCGCTCGCGAGAGTTGTGCTCCACCTGGATCAGCACCGGCACGCCTGCTCGCACGCCGGCATGCCGGCCGATCAGGTGCTCAGGAAAGCCATGGGCCAGCAATGCCATGGGTCGCAGCTCGCGCAATAGAGCGGCCAGCTCGTAAATGGTCGCAAGATGGGACCAACCCGACACTAGATGGACTGTCAAGCCCTGCTGGCGCAACACCTCGACACGGGCCATAGGCGTGTGCCGCTTGAGTCGCAAGACAAGAAGGGGTTCGAAGGGACCGCCACGCAGCGCCGCCAAGCACAAGTCGGCCGCCACCTGCGTCGCGCCCGAGAAGCCACCAGTCACGAAATGGACGACACGGGGACGTTGGGACAGTGGGCTCTCGTGACGCATGGCCGCGCAGTGTAGGAGAGACAATCGCGCCTCATGTCTTCCGACACCAACGTCTCGACAGCCCAGCGTCTGGGCAAGTTCGTCTACCCCCACCGCTGGGGCGCTCTGCTCACCGTGCTGGCCTATGTCGGTGCGGCGGCGACAGAACCCATGCTGCCCAAGCTCATCGGTTTCGTCTTCGGCGAGGGATTCACGAAGGGCGCCTTCCCCATCTGGATGATCCCAGTCGTGTTGATCGGCCTGTACTTGATGCGCGGCCTGTTCGGCTTCGCGGGCCAGTACCTGTTCAACTGGACGGTGACGCGCAGCGTTATGGACTTCCGCGCCGCCCTCGTCAACGCCCTGCTGCGGCTTGACGCCCAGGTCTACACGCGCATGCAGCCGGGTACTGCCGTCAGTAAGGTTGTCAATGATCCTCAGCAGATCCTTCAGCTGATCGGCGACATCGGCATGAGCGTGTTACGCGACGGCCTGCCTGCCGTCGCGATGTTGGGCTACCTCTTCTATGTCAATTGGCAGCTGACCTTGTTGAGCTTGGTCGTTACGCCGTTGATGGCCTTCGTCATGAAGAAGGTCAATCAGCGGATGCGATTGATGGCGACGCGCTCTTACGACTCGCAGCTCCTGCTGGTCAACAAGGTGGATGACATCACCCGGGCCTGGCGCGTCGTGCGTCAGTTCGGCGCGGCCGGCTATGAGCGGGACCGCTTCGCCGCCGTATCCCAGGAAGTTCGGCGTAATAACCTCAAGACCGCCACGGCCGGAGCCCTGGCCCAGCCGCTGTCCCAGCTCGTGGCCAGCGTCGGCTTGTCCTTCATCATCTGCGTGGCGATCTGGCAGGCGCGCACGACGGGCTCCGGTGTTCAGGCCTTTGTCGAGTTCGTCACGGCGCTGCTGCTGCTGACCTCGCGGCTACGTCACCTGTCGGACCTCGCCGCTCCCTTCACGCGTGCGACTGTCATCGCCAAGGGCTGCTTCGAACTGATGGACGCGCCCAAGGAAGTCGACACCGGCACGCGGGAGTTGCCCGGCCCGGCCCAGGGCGACATCGCGATGGAGCAGGTCGCCCTCACCTACCCCGGGGCCGGCCAGGCTGCGCTGGATGGCCTCACCGTCGACTTCCGCGCCGGCCGCACCACCGCCCTGGTTGGCGCCTCGGGCGCCGGCAAGAGTTCCATCATCCACCTGCTGCTCGGCTTCGGCCGGCCGGACGCCGGCCGGATCACGCTGGACGGCATCGACATCCAGACGCTCAGCCGCGCCAGCCTGCGCCGCCAGTTCGCCGTGGTGTCGCAGGACATCGTGCTCTTCGACGACTCGGTGGCCAACAACATCGCCTACGCCCAGCCGCGCGACGAGAGCCGCCTCGAAGCCGCCCTGCGCGCCGCCCATCTCTGGGACTTCGTGCAGGGCCTGCCCGAGGGCGTGGAGACGGCCGTCGGCGCCAACGGCAGCAAGCTCTCCGGTGGCCAGCGGCAACGCCTGGCCATCGCCCGTGCGCTCTACAAGGAAGCCCCCGTCTGGATCTTCGACGAAGCCACCTCGGCCCTGGACACCGAGAGCGAGCGCGCCGTCCAGCAGGCCCTGGCGCAATGGGCGGGGCGCAAGACGCTGATCGTCATCGCCCACCGCCTGTCCACCATCCGCGATGCGGACGCCATCCACGTGCTGGGCGCCGGGCGGCTGATCGAGACGGGCACGCATGCCGAGCTGATCGCCCGTGACGGCGCCTACGCCGCCATGGTGCGGGCCCAGGCGGGCGAGCCGTGAAGCGCCGGCTGCTGCTCCTCTGGGCGGCAGCCATGGCGCCGGCCCTGGCCCAGGCCGAGTTCGATGCCAACACGGCCAGCCGCGCCGACCTCGAATCCCTGCCCGGCGTCGGGCCTGCACTGGCGCAGCGCCTGCTCGCCGCCAGGCCTTTCGAGGACTGGGCCGACCTGATGCGCCGCGTGCCCGGGATCAAGGCCGCCATGGCCAGGAAGCTGTCGGCGGCGGGGCTGCGGGTGGGCGGCCGGGCGTTCGGGTCAGCACCCGGCGGCGAAGCCGGCTGAGCGGCTGCGGCGCAGGGCTGCCGGGTCGAGCTGCGGCGCCTTTGCCGGCCAGCCGAAGAAGCGCTGCACCTCCGCCCGGCGCGCCAGCGTGTCGCTCATGCCCAGGTTGATCAGCTCGCCGACGAAGCTGGGCTCGAAGAGCAGGTAGCTGATGAGGGCCGAGCCGCTGGTGGTGCGGCCCTTGCCGCTGACGCCGAAGGCCCTCAGCATCGCCCGCACCGACGGCGGCAGGCTGGCCTGGTGCTCGCCGGCGAGGTCGTCCAGGCGCCGGCTGGGCGCGATGACGAGCAACTCGATGGGCCTGAGCGCCGTCGCCGAGCGCGACTCCCGCGGCAGCAGGGCCAGGGTACGGTTGATGCGGCGCAGCCTCTCGACGTCCACGGCCAGCGCGTCCAGGAAGATGTTGGACAGAGCGTGGCCGGCCACCTGGGCCATGCTGGGATGCTCGTCCGTGGCCTGGTGGCGGCGGCCCTCGGGCTCCTTCATGCGCCCGGCGCCGATGACGAGCACCCGCTCGGCCCCCAGGTGCACGGCCGGCGAGATGGGCGCGCTCTGGCGCATGGAGCCGTCGCCGAACCATTCGGGCTCGCCCTCCAGGTCCAGCAGCTCCGCGGGAAAGATGAAGGGGATGGCCGACGAGGCCATCAGATGACTCAGCGTCAGCCGCGCCTGCACGGCCATGCGCTGCTCGCGCAGCCAGGGCACGACGTGGTGGTGGGTCTGGAAGAAGGTGACGTGCTGGCCCGAGGTGTAGCTCGAGCCGGTCAGCGCCAGGGCGCGCAGATGGCCCGCGTCGAGCATGGCCTCGACGCGGTCCATGTTCAGGTAGCGGCCCAGCAACTCCCGCAGCGGGCTGTTGTCGAGCAGACTGCGCGGCCGGGTGCGCGTCCAGCGCGCCAGGGCCCAACCCAGGCTCAGCATGCTGACCCAGCGCGCGCCGCTCTTGACGGCCTGGAAGGCGTCGGCGCGGTAGATGCTCTCGACGTGCAGGCTCTGCCAGAGGTGCACCAGGCCGTCGACGGCACCGTCGAAATCGTCGGCATGGCAGGCCAGGGCCGAGGCGTTGATGGCCCCCGCGGACGTGCCGCTGATGACCGGAAAGGGGTTGGTATGGGTGGCGCCGGCATCGCGGCGCAGTTGCGCCACCGCCGCCAGCACGCCCACCTGGTAGGCCGCGCGGGCGCCGCCACCGGTCAGGATCAGGCCCGTGACCGGCTGCGGGCGCGCGAGGTCGGCAAGGGGCCTGGGGACGGTGGGCAGCATCGAGGCGAAATCATCGCCGAATTGGCGGACGCTCGTGGTCTTCGAGCGCCAGCAGCAGGCTGGTGCGGCGCTCCCGGGCCACGTCCCGCCAATGCAGGCCGCACAACGCCCCTTCCAGCGCCCAGAGCAGGTTGAGGCTGGCGCGCGGGTCGGCCCGTTTCACGCGGGCATAGGCCGCCACGGCGCCGAGCCGGCGCAGTTCGTCGATGCCGGCGATGCCCGCCGCGGCGAGCATCTCGCGCGACTTGGGGCCGAGGTTGGGCAGGCCCGCCGGGTCGTTCGGGTCCGCGGGTGCCGGCACGCTCAGCTCGCCTCGTAGACGACCTCGGCCGCCTGGCCCAGCCGGGCCAGGGCCTCGTCCGCCGGCCACAGACGGCTCGTCTCGCCCAGTTCCACCAGCCAGCGCGCGCCGACCTGGCCGTCCGCGGCCTCGGCCCGCAGGGCGACGCGCACCGGCAGGCCCAGCGGGCGCGACTGCCCCTCCTCCGTCTCGACCGTGCGCGGCGGGAAGCGCTGCACCAGCTCCTGGATGAGACCGGCGGCGCCCGCATCGTTGAGCAGCAGGTGGCGGCCGAAGCGGGCCCGCGCCGCCGGCAGGCTCCACAGCGCCTGCACGTTCATGCGCAGGCCGCCGGAGAAGCGGTCGTTCTGCACCTTGCCCTGGGCGATGACGAGTTCGTCCTCGGCCAGCAGCTCCTTGTTGGCGTTGAGCAGCTCCTCGTTGGCCACGGCCTCGATGGCGTCGCTCTTGTCGTCGAGCTTGAAGATGGCCACCCGCCCGCGCTGCCCGTTGATGACGCGCAGGCCGCTGACGATGCCGGCCACCAGCACCGGCTCGCGGCTGTCCTGCAGGTCGGCGATCTGGCGCTTGACGATGCGACGCACCTCGGCGCCGCTCTGGTCGAAGAGATGGCCCGAGAGGTAGAAGCCGATGGCCGTCTTCTCGAGCGACAGCCTCTCCTTGATGCTCCAGGGCGCCGCATCGACGAGGTCGGGCTCGACCGTGGACGAGGCATGGGAGTCGCCGAAGTCGAACAGGCCGCCCTGGTCGGCATTGGCCTCGGTCGTCTCGGCATGCGTGTAGCCGCGCGCGACGCTGGCCAGCAGCTTGGAGCGCTCCGGGTTGATGCTGTCGAAGGCACCCGCCTTGATCAGCGCCTCGACGACGCGTTTGTTGACGGCCTTGCGGTCCACGCGCAGGCAGAAGTCGTAGAAGCTCAGGAAGGGGCCGCCCGCCTCGCGCGCCGCGATGATGGCCTCGATGGCCCCTCGGCCCGTGCCCTTGATGGCGCCGAGGCCGTAGTTCACCAGGCGGTTGTGGATGGGCTCGAAGCGGTAGACGCCCTTGTTCACGCAGGGCGGCTGGAACTCGATGCCGAAGATCTTGGCGTCGTTGAGCAGCACCTTGAGCTTGTCGGTGTCGTCCATCTCGATGGTCATGTTCGCGGCGTAGAACTCGGCCGTGAAATGCACCTTGAGCCAGGCCGTGTGATAGGCCAGCAGCGAGTAGGCGGCGGCGTGCGACTTGTTGAAGCCGTAGCCCGCGAACTTCTCCATCAGGTCGAAGACCTCGTCGGCCTTGGCCTCGTCGATGCCCTTCTTGGCCGCGCCCGCGCGGAACAGCAGCCGGTGCTGGGCCATCTCCTCGGGCTTCTTCTTGCCCATGGCCCGGCGCAGCATGTCGGCGCCGCCGAGGCTGTAGCCGCCGAGCACCTGGGCCGTCTGCATGACCTGCTCCTGGTAGACCATGATGCCGTAGGTCTCGGCCAGCACCGGCTCGGTCAGCGGGTGCGGGTACTCCACGGGCTCCTTGCCGTGCTTGCGCGCGACGAAGGTGGGAATGAGGTCCATGGGGCCGGGGCGGAACAGCGCGTTCAACGCGATCAGGTCCTCCAGCCGCGAGGGCTTGGCCTCGCGCAGCATCTTCTGCATGCCGGTCGATTCGAACTGGAACACCGACTCGGTCAGGCCGTCGGAGAAGAGCTTGTAGACCTTGCGGTCGTCCAGCGGGATCTTCTCGAAGCAGAAGTTCTCCTGCCCCGGGTGGCGCTTGACGATGAACTCCTTGGCCAGCTCCAGGATGGTCAGCGTGGCCAGGCCCAGGAAGTCGAACTTCACCAGGCCGATGGCCTCCACGTCGTCCTTGTCGAACTGGCTGACCGCGCTGGTCGAGCCCGGCTGCTGGTACTGCGGGCAGAAGTCGGTGATCTTGCCCGGCGCGATCAGCACACCGCCGGCATGCATGCCGATGGAGCGCACCGTGCCCTCCACGCGCGCGGCCATTTCCAGCAGGCCGGCCACCTCCTCGTCAGATTTCTCCCGCTCCTCGATCTCCGGCGACTCGTGGCGGGCATAGACCATCTTGGCCTTGTCGGGGTCGAAGTTGGGCGGCAGCCTGGCCAGCGTCACCGTCTTGCCCGGCGGCGCGGGCACGAGTTTGGCGATGGAGTCGACGTGGCCGAAGCCCATGCCCAGCACGCGGCCGATGTCGCGCAGCGCGCCCTTGGCGGCCATGGTGCCGAACGTCGCGATCTGGCTGACCGCCTGGCGCCCGTACTTCTCCTTGACGTACTCGATGACGCGGTCGCGGTTGCCCTGGCAGAAGTCGATGTCGAAGTCGGGCATGGAGACCCGCTCCGGGTTCAGGAAGCGCTCGAACAGCAGGTTGTACTGCAGCGGGTCGAGGTCGGTGATGGACAGCGCATAGGCCACCAGCGAGCCGGCGCCCGAGCCCCGGCCCGGGCCGACCGGGCAGCCGTTGTTCTTGGCCCAGCGGATGAAGTCCGACACGATGAGGAAGTAGCCCGGGAAGCCCATCTTGATGATGGTCTCCAGCTCGAACTCCAGCCGCTCCACATAACGCGGCCTCTCGGCGTCACGCCTGGCCGCGTCGGGGAAGATCATGGCCAGCCGTTCGTCCAGGCCGGCATAGCTCAGCTCCCGGAAGTACTGCTCCATGGGCATGTGGCTGCCGTCTTCCAGCACCGGCGTCGGGAAGTCGGGCAGGAAGTTCTTGCCCAGCGTCAGCGTCAGCGAGCAGCGCCGCGCGATCTCCAAGGTGTTGCGGATGGCGCTCGGGATGTCGGCGAAGAGCCTGCGCATCTCGGCCTGGGTCTTGAAGTACTGGCTGGGCAGGAAGCGCTTGATGCGCTTGGGATTGGCCAGGGTCTCGCCCTCGGCCACGCAGACCCGCGCCTCGTGCGCCTCGAAGTCCTCTTCGGCCAGGAACTGGATGGGATGGGTCGCGACGACCGGCAGGCCGAGTTCCGCCGCCAGCGGCACGCTGGCCTGCACCAGGGCCTCCTGGCCGGGCAGGCCGGCACGCTGCAGCTCGATGTAGAAACGGCCCGGGAAGACGCCCGACAGGCGCTCGGCCCAGTCACGCGCCCGGGCCTTGTCGCCCTGCAACAGGGCCTGCCCCAGCCCCCCATGCTGGGCCCCGGACAGGCAGATCAGGCCACCGCCCAGCTCCTGCAGCCACTCCCACTTCAGGCAGGCCTGGTTGCGCTGCACGTTCTGTATCCAGGCGCGCGACAGCAGCTCGCTGAGGTTGAGATAACCCTGCTTGTTCTGCACCAGCAGCAGCAGCCGCGTCGGCGGCTTGTCGGTCGCCTCGGCCTCCAGCCAGCAGTCGGCCCCGAGGATGGGCTGCACGCCTTTCTTGCGCGCCGCCGAATAGAACTTGACGCCGCCGAAGAGATTGGCCAGGTCGGTGATGGCCGCCGCGACCTGCCCATCCTTGGCCGCAGCACCCACGGCGTCGTCGGTGCGGAGCGTGCCGTCCACCACCGAGTATTCGGTGTGCATGCGCAGGTGGACGAAGGGCAGGTCTTGCGGGGCGGTCTCGGACATCGCGGCATTGTAGGAAGCCGGCTCGGCAGGGTCTGGGCCGCTCGGACCTCCACTGAGGTCAAAAATTTTAAGTATTACTTTTTATCGATACGCATTTCAGAATCGGCGTAATCGAGGGTATTTGGCCATAAATAGTCATGTTTAATTGGTTCGTACCGGGCTGGCGCCAGCCCGGTCAACCACGAGGCCGACCCCATCGAGGCGGCCCGCAACCCGGAGACAAACCCCATGTTCCTGACTTGCAAGCGCCTCGTGCGCCTGGCAGCCGCCGGCCTGCTCGCGGCCCTCCTCGCGCCCGCCGGCGCCGCCCCCTGGGCACTGAGCGGCGCCATCGGCACGCACGACCCCAACATCTACAAGACCAGCTCCACCTGGTGGATCTTCGAGACCACCGACAACGGCGGCATCGGCGTCAAATACTCCAGCGACGGCCACGCCTGGACCCAGGGCCTGCCCATCTTCAGCGGCGGCCTGTCCTGGTGGAAGACCTATCTGCCGGCCGGCAAGACGGCCATGGTCTGGGCACCCGGCTGCGGCGAGTACGCGGGCCTGGGCTACTGCTACTACGCCATCTCCAGCTTCGGTTCCCAGAAGTCGGCCATCGGCCTGACCACCTCGGCCGGGGGCATCGCCGCCAGCCAGTGGGTGGACCAGGGTGCAGCACTGACGTCGCAGTCGGGTGACGGCTACAACGCCATCGACCCGAGCTTCGTGCTCGCGGCCAACGGCGACCCCTACCTCGTCTTCGGCTCCTTCTGGAACGGCATCCACATCACCCGCGTCAGCAAGGTCAACCTCAAGCCGCCGACGGGCGGGATCGTCAACATCGCCAAGGACAGCGTCAACGGCATCGAGAACGGCTTCGTCGTCAAGAAGGCCATCGGCGGCACGACCTACTACTACCTCTTCGCCTCCAAGGGCGCCTGCTGCAAGGGCGCCAACAGCACCTACTACATCGTCGTCGGCCGCTCCACCTCCATCACCGGGCCCTATGTCGACAAGGCCGGCGTGGCCATGCTGTCGGGTGGCGGCACGGTGCTGGCGTCCAGCGGCACGCGCTTCAAGGGCCCGGGCGGTCAGTCCCTGCTGGCCGACGGTTCCGTGATGGCCTGGCATGCCTACGACGCCCAGAACAACGGCGCGCCGGTGCTCTTCATCAACAACGTGACCTGGGGCTCGGACGGGTGGCCGCAAGCCGTCTGGTGATCGCGTCGCCGGCGGTGCTGGCCCTGGCCCTGGTGGGCTGGGCCTGGTGGGGACAGCCCCTGGCAGATGCCGAAGCGCCCTCCGTCGCGCAGGCGGCCTCGCAGGCATCGACGTTGCCGGCGCCCACCCGCCCGGCCTGGGCCCCGCCCGAGGTGCGGCCCGCCGTCCGCCAGGCTCCAACGACAGCGGCACCGGCAGCGGACACCGGCCTCGCCAGCCTGCTGACCGCCCCCGAAGCCAGCCTGCGCGCGACGCTGCAGGCCGCCCTTGCGGCACGCGCCCAGGGCGGGCGCCTGTATGCCCGCGCCCTGGCGCGCCGCTGCGCCGCGCTGGCCGGCCTGCCGCCGCCCGCCGCGCCGCCGGACGCCAACGACCCGCGCCACCAGCGCGCCCTGGCCCGCCAAGCCGGCCTCGCCACCGGCTGCAGCCAGTTCGCCAACGCCGAGTGGCTGAGCCTGGTCAACATCGCCGCCGACGAGCCCACGGCCGACGACCCGCTGCTGACCCTGCTCGAAGGCGGCGCCAGCGACGCGACGCTGCTGGATACGGTCATGGCCCGACCCGACCCGCTGCTGCTCGACGAACTCGGCCCACGGCTGCTGCTGCGCCGCATCGGCGGCGAGCCGGTGCTGTATTTCGACGGCCGGCGCTTCGACGACGAGGCCAGCCGCGCCACGGCCCTGGCCGCCGTGCGCCTGCTGCCCTGCCATTTCGGCCTGGCCTGCGACGAGCGCGACCCCGAGGTCTGGCTGGCCTGCCTGCGCGGCGACGGCTGCCAGGCCTCGCGCGCCGAACAGGAGCCGTCCGACGCGCCCGCTCTGGCCGCCCGGCTGGCGCAGGCGCTGCGCGCCCGCGAGCTGCACCGCTTCCTGCCTGCGCCGCCGTCCTGAGGTTTGCGCGGGCTCACGCCGCCCGACGGCGCCGTTAAGCTCGGCCGCATGAAAACGACCGCCCTCGCCCTGCTGCTCGCCTGCGGCCTGTTCACTGCCGCTGAGGCCAGGCCCGGCGCTGCCAGGCCATCGGCCGCCAAGCCGGCCATCAAGCCGCCGGCCAGGACGTCGGCCCAGGACATCCTCGCCGCCTCGCCCGCCACCGACTGGCGCGGCCTCGACCCCGACAACACGCTGCTGATGGAGCTGCCCTCGGGCCAGGTCCTCATCGAGCTGGCGCCGCGTTTCGCGCCGGCCCACGTCGCCAACATCCGCGCCCTGGCCCACGGCGGCTACTGGGACGGCCTGGCCGTCGTGCGCGTGCAGGACAACTTCGTCACGCAGTGGGGCGACCCCGACGGCGACGAGGCGGGCAAGGCCCGGCCGCTGCCCGCCGGCGCCCAGGCCCGGCTGCCCGCGGAGTTCTCGGTGCCCATCGACCGCGTCGGCAAGAACGCCGGCTTCACGCGGCTGCCGGACGTCGATGGCTGGGCGCCGCGCACCGGCTTCGCCGAGGGCTTTCCTGTCGCGGCCGACCCCAAGACCAGGCGCGCCTGGCTCACGCACTGCTACGGCATGGTCGGCGCGGGCCGCGGCGACGCCGTCGATTCGAGCAACGGCACGGAGCTCTATGTCGTCATCGGCCAGGCGCCGCGCGGGCTGGACCTGAACATCACCGTCGTCGGCCGCGTGCTCAAGGGCATGGAGTTGCTCTCCGCCCTGCCCCGCGGCACGGGCGCCATGGGCTTCTACGACAAGCCCGAGCAGCGCACCGCCATCCCGCGCGTGCGCCTGCTGGCCGACGTGCCGGCCACCGAGCGCCCTGCCCTGCAGGTGCTGCGCACGGAATCGGCGACGTGGGCGCAGCTGCTGGACGCCCGGCGCTTTCGCGGCGGCTGGTTCGTGCACAGCCCGGGCCACATCGACGTCTGCAGCGCCGTCGTGCCAACACGCGCGGTGCCCTGAAGCCCCAGGAGACGAAACGGCGGGATAGCGGGCCGAGCGCCGGGCCGCTCCCAAGCCGGCCCGGCGGCGATGTGCCTGCGGCTCAATGCCGCAGGCATCGCCGCCCCCTCGGGGGGCTGAGGCCGGACACGACAAGTCCAGCGGACTTGTCGTGCCTGCCGAAGGGCAGCCGCACTGCCGGCTGCGCGGTCTGCAAGACGACCAGGCACGCGCCGCGTTCAGCGCGCGGGGCTGGACCGGGGGCAGGCACGTCAGGCGCCCAGCCAGAGCGCCACGCGGTAGGTGACGAAGGACGCCAGGTAGGCCAGTCCGAACAGATAGCCCGTCATGATCAGCGGCAGCTTGTAGCCCCCGGTCTCGCGCTTCACCGCCGCCAGCGTCGCGATGCATTGCGGCGCGAACACGTACCAGGCCAGCAGCGACAGCGCCGTGGCCAGGCTCCAGCTCTGGGCGATCAGCGGCGCCAGGGCCTGCGCGGCCTCGTCGCCCGTACTGGACAGCGCGTAGACCGTGCCCAGGGCGCCGATGGCCACCTCGCGGGCCGCGAGGCCGGGCACCAGCGCCAGGCTGATCTGCCAGTTGAAGCCGATGGGCTCGAACACCTTGGCCAGGCCCGCGCCCAGCCAGCCCGCGACGCTGTACTGGATGGGCGCGCCCGTGGCGCCCTCGGGCGGCGCGGGGAAGCTGGCCAGCAGCCACAGTGCCAGCGTCAGCACGAGGATGATGCCGCCCACGCGCTTGACGAAGATCATCGCCCGCTGCCACAGCCCGATGGCGATGCTGCGCGGATGCGGCCAGTGGTAGGCCGGCAGCTCCATCATCAGCGGACGCACGAGGCGACCCGCGCTCGTGAAGCGCTTGAGCACCCAGGCCACGGCCAGCGCCCCGAGGATGCCGGCGAGATAGAGGCCGAACAGCACCAGCCCCTGCAGCTCCAGCCCGGCGACCCGGCGGTGCGGGATGAAGGCGCCGATCAGCAGCGCGTAGACAGGCAGCCGCGCCGAGCAGGTCATCAGCGGCGCGATCATGATGGTGACGAGGCGGTCACGCGGGTTGGCGATGGAGCGCGTGGCCATGATGCCGGGGATGGCGCAGGCGAAGCTCGACAGCAGCGGGATGAAGCTGCGCCCCGACAGTCCAACGCTGCCCATCAGCCGGTCCAGCAGCAGGGCCGCGCGCGGCAGGTAGCCCGACTCCTCCAGCACGAGGATGAAGAAGAACAGGATGAGGATCTGCGGCAGGAAGGCCAGCACGCTGCCAGCCCCGGCGATCACGCCGTCGACGATGAGGCTGTGGAACCAGCCCGGTGGCAGGGCCTGGCCCACCCGCTCGCCCACCCAGGCCACGCCGGCCTCGATGGCGTCCTTGGGCGGCTCGGCCCAGGAGAACACCGCCTGGAAGAGCAGGAAGAGCAGCACCGCCAACAGGACCGAGCCCGCCAGCGGGTGCAGCAGCACGCGGTCCACGCGGTCGCTGGGCAGTTCGGGCAGGTCCTCGTCGAGGTGGATGGCGCGCAGCAGAGTCTTGACGGCGACGTGGTCGTCGACCTGCTGCTCGGCCGCCGAGGCGACCGGTGCCGCCTCCCAGACCTCGGGCCGGTCGAGCAGGCCGCGCAGCTCGTCCAGGCCTTCCTTGTGGATGGCGACGGTGCGCACCACCGGCAGGCCCAGCTGGGCCGCGAGGGCGGCGGCATCGACCTTGAGGCCGCGGCGGGCGGCGAGGTCGGCCATGTTGAGTGCGACGACGACGGGCAGCCCCATGCGCCGCACGGCCAGCACCAGCCGCAGGTTGCGCCGCAGGTTGGTGGCGTCGAGCACGCAGACGACGAGGTCGGGCCGCTTCTCGCCCTTGGCGCGGCCGGCCAGCACGTCGCAGGTGACGCGCTCGTCCGGCGAGCGCGGGTGCAGGCTGTAGGTGCCGGGCAGGTCGAGCAGGCGCAGCACCTTGCCGGCCGGGGTGACGAGGCGGCCCTCCTTGCGCTCGACGGTGACGCCAGCATAGTTGGCCACCTTCTGGTGGCTGCCCGTCAGGCCGTTGAAGAGGGCCGTCTTGCCGCAGTTGGGATTGCCGACGAGGGCGACCAGCTTGCCGCCGCGATGGACATGGATGACCGCCTCGGTCATCGCGGTGTCACCGCGATGCATTCCGCCTCGGCATGCCTCAGCGCGAAGGTCGACTGCCCGACCCGCACGACGAGGTTGCCGGTGCGCCTGGCGCCACGGCGCAGGATGCGCACCGCCTCACCCGGCAGGAAGCCCAGATCCGCCAGCCAGGACGCCCACTCCGGCGAATGGCCCGGCGCACTCACCTGCTGGACGGTCAGCGCCAACCCGGCAGGGGCGGCGGCGAGGCTGGAGGGCAGCGTCTCGGACATGGCGGCTCGGCGGTAAGTGGTTTGATGAGAATGATTCTCATTGTAGTCCTTGCCGGACCGGCTTGCCGTGGCGAACGCGCGACTGCGGCGCCATGCGTGCAGTTCAGCGCGGATTGAGGCTTTCGAGCAGCCGGTCGCAGGCCTTGAGCGCCCGCGCGAAATCCAGCCGCGCCACGGCGGTGGAGAGTGCGGCGAAGTCCAGGCCCAGGGCGGGGCCGGAATGAGCCGCCAACTGCTCGCAGGCTGCCACTGAGCGCATGTTGCGCTCCACGAGGAGCTGGCGCAGCCGCCGCAGCGCTTCCAGCGGGTCGGTCACCTCGTCGGCCGCCGGCGGGGGCGGAGCCGGCGGCGCCGGCGCAGGCACGAGCGCGGCCAGGCTTTCGTCCAGCAAGCGCTGCAGGGCTTCGGCGTCGACCTCCGCAAGCGCGGCCTGCTGGCGAACCGCCTGCTCCTGGCGGCCGGCCGCCGCGGCCAGGGCCTCGGCGCCCACGGCGCCGGCCAGGCCGCGCAGCGTGTGCAGGGCGCGTTGGGCGTCGGGGAGGCTGGCCTGGCGCAGGTGGCGGCGCAGCGCTTCCAGCTCGGCCGGCGCATCCAGCGTGAAGGACTTGACCAGCCGCTCGTACAGCTCCTGGCGGCCCCCCAGGCGCTGCACGGCGGCAGCCCGGTCCAGCAGGGCGGGCGCCGGAGCCGCGGGCTGGGCAGCCGGCCCTGCGGCGGAGGCTGCTGGCGGGCCGACATGGCGGCGCAGGCAGGCGACGAGCTGCTCCAGGTCCACCGGCTTGGCGACGTGGTCGCGCATGCCGGCGGCCAGGCAGGCCTGGCGGTCGGCCTCCATGGCGTTGGCCGTCATCGCGATGACGAGGCTGCGGGGCCGCCGCTCGAGGATGCGCTGCGTCGCCTCGAAGCCGTCGATGTCGGGCATCTGCAGGTCCATCAGGATGGCGTCGAAGGCCGGCTCGGCGGCGAGGGCGAGATGGGCCCCCTCCACGCCGCCGCTGGCCAGCGCGACGCTGGCGCCCTCGTCCTGCAGCAGCTCCTGGGCGACCTGGCGGTTGAAGGCGTTGTCCTCGACGACGAGCAGCCGCATGCCGGCCAGGCGCCGTGCGGCGCCCGGGGCCTGCGCCGGCCGCATGCCGTCGCGGGTTGCCTCGGCGACCGCATCCTGCAGCATCGAGGCCGTCACGGGCTTGACGAGGTAGCCGCCCAGGGTCTGGATCTCCTGCTCGCTGCGTTCGGCCAGCAGCTCGCGCCCATGGGCCGTGACCATGATGATGACCGGCGCGTCCGACTCGTGGCTCTCGCGGATGCGGCGCGAGGTTTCCCAGCCGTCCAGGCCCGGCATGCGCCAGTCCATCAGGATCAGGTCGTAGTGCGGCTCGCCGCGCTCGGCGGCCAGGTGGACGAGGGACAGCGCCTGCTCGCCGCTGGAGGCCAGGTCGCAATCCCAGCCCAGGCTTTCGCCGATGCCCTGCAGCACCTCGCGGGCCATGGGGTTGTCGTCGACGATGAGCACCTTCAAGCCGGGCCGGGCAGGCGCGGTGTCATGGGCCTCGGCCGGCGCCTCGGGCAGGGTGAGCTCGAAATGGAAGCGGCTGCCTTCGCCCACGCGGCTGTCGACCCGCAGCTCCCCGCCCATCAGCGCCACCAGGCGCCGGCTGATGGCCAGGCCCAGGCCCGTGCCGCCGTAGCGCCGCGAGGTGGACTGCTCGGCCTGGCTGAAGCCGACGAAGATCTGCTCCAGCTTGTCCGAGGGAATGCCAATGCCGGTGTCGCTGACCTCGAAACGGATGCGCGCCTGGCCGCCCTCCTCGCCCAGCAGCGTGAGGGCGAGCACCACCTCGCCATGCTCGGTGAACTTGAGCGCATTGCCGGCCAGGTTGAGCAGCACCTGACGCAGCCGCGTGGTGTCGCCCACCAGGGCCGGCGGCAGCCGCCGGTCGATGCGGAACAGCACTTCGATATCCTTGGGGCCGACGTTGGCCGACAGGATGACCGCCAGCTCGCGCATGAAGTCGCTGAGCTCGAAGCGGTGCGGGTCCACTTCCATCTTGCCGGCCTCGACCTTGGAGAAGTCCAGCACGTCGTTGATGACGGCCAGCAGCGCCTCGGCGGCCGTGCGGGCCTTGCTGGCGTAGTCGTGCTGGCGCGGCGTCAGCTCGGTGCGCAGCAGCAGGTTGAGCATGCCCAGGGCCCCGCTCATCGGCGTGCGGATCTCGTGGCTCATGTTGGCGAGGAAGTCGCTCTTGGCCTGGCTGGCCGACTCGGCGGCCACGCGGGCGCGCACCAGCTCGATCTCGGCCCGGTGGCGCTCGGTCACGTCGATGAGCATCTGCACGACGTTGACCAGCCGCCCGCGGCGGTCGCGGATGGCGCTGGCGCTGGCGTCCACGAAGAGCTCGCCCCCGCCGGGCAGTGCGAAGCCCCGCTCGAAGCGCACATGCTCCAGCCGCCCCGTGGCCAGCCGGTTGAGCTCGCCGCCGAGCAGCCGCCCGGTGCGGAAGTCGGGCAGGTCGGCCAGCTTGCCGCCGCGCAGTTCGTCGGCGGTGCGGCAGAGCATGGCGGTCAGGGCCTGGTTGACGTCGAGGATGACGCCGTGGGCGTCGCACAGGGCGATGCCGACCTGGGCGCGCTCGAACACGCCGCGAAAGCGCTGCTCGCTGTCGTTGAGCGCGCGGGTGCGCTGCTCCACCCGCGCCTCCAGCAGCTGCTTCTCGACGACGAGCTGCTCGGTCATGTGGTTGAAGCTGCGCGCCAGCTCGCGGAACTCGGTGAAGCCGCAGACCGGCGCACGCTCGTCCAGGCCGCCACCGGCGATGCGGGCCACGGCGCCGCTCAAGGCCTGCACCGGCTCCACCAGCCGGCGGCCGACGAGCAGGGCCAGCCCCAGGGCCAGCATCAGCGACAGCCCCAGCGCCATGAGCAGGCGGTCGCGCAGGGTGCGCACGGGCGCGAAGGCTTCGTCGGCATCGATGTTGACGGCGATGCCCCATCCCAGCGCCGGCAGGTGGCGCCAGGACGAGATCACCTCCACGTCCGCATGGTTGTGGGCCAGCCCGCTGCCGCTCTCGCCGAGCAGGCCGCGCACCGTGGGCAGGGCCTCGTTCGGCGGCGCCACCGGGGTCTGGCCGGTGATGAAGACGATCTTGTCGCCGTCGCGCTGGGTCAGCACGGTCTCGCCGGTCAGGCCCAGGCCGGAACGCTCGGTGGCCACGCGCAGCAGGCGCTGCAGGTCGAGCTGCAGCACGAGGCTGCCCAGCACGCGGTCGCCGTCGATCACGGCCTGCACGAGGAAGACCGTGCGCCCCGGCTCGCCGCGCAGTTGCAGGGCCGGCGTCAGCTGCGGGTCCAGCCGCCCGATGGCGCTGCGGTGCGCCGCCAGCAGCTCGCTGCCCGCGTAGACGCCGCCATCCAGCCGGGCCAGCTCGGGGCTGGAGCCGGCCGGGCGCTTCATGGCGAAGCTGATGCGTCCGTCGGGCTGGGCGAGCAGCACGTTGGTGTACTTGCCCGTCTCGTAAAGGCGCTCGTAGAAGGTGCGGCTGGCCGCCGGCACGCGGGTGGCGACCGCGTCGGCGCCCTGGGCGAGCAGCTCCCGCGTGTCGCTCGCCTGGGCGGTGAGCTGGGCATCGACCTGCACCTCGCCCAGGTAGGCGTCGATCTCGGCGACCTTCTTGTGGGCAATGGCTGCCAGCCCGCGGGTCACCGTCTGGCGCAGGCTGTCCTCGAAGCTCACGAGCTGCCACAAGCCCGCCAGCCCGAGCGGCAGTGCCGACAGCAGCACGAAGCCCAGCAGCAGGGCCGGGCCGATGCGCCAGGATCGCCGCGTCGATTCGAGGGCCGGCGCGGCGCTCATGGCCTGGCTCCCGCCCGTGACGCGACCGCCGCCCAATGCTCGGCCGAGCGGAAGGGCGGCCAGGGAGCCGGCTTAATGGCGCGCGGCAGCTGCAGCACCTCGGCGAGCTGGCCGTCAGGGCGCACCTGGGCGATGCGCAGCGTGCGCCAGAGGTGGCGGGTCTGCCCGTCCACCGCCGCAAAGCCCAGCGGCCCGCTGACGCTCTGCTGCGCCACGTTGGCGTTCACCGCCTCGACCAGCGGGCTGCCCACCTCGCGCACCGCCGCCGCCCACAGCCGCACGGCCACGTAGGCCGACACCGCCGGGTCGCCGACCTGGGCCGCCTCGCCCTGGCTGGCGCGCAGCCTCGCCAGGAAGGCCTCATTGGCCGGCCCTGGCAGCGACTGCAGATAGCTCCACGCCGTGAAGTGCCGGTCCAGCCGGCCACCGCCCCAGGCGCGCATCTCGGGCTCGGAGGCGCCGAAGGACAGCAGCGGCAGGTCGGTCAGGCCGGCCGCCACCAGGGCATCGAACAGGGCGCCGTTGCCGTCGCCGCGCAGGGTGCTCAGCACCAGGTCGGGCTGCAGCCGTTCGAGGTCGGCGACGACGGCGGCCATGTCGGGGGCCCCCAGGCGCACCAGGCGCTCGCCAACCACCTGCCCGCCGCCGAGCTGGACGAAGTCGCGCAGCATCGGATGCACGCGGCTCGAATAGGGGCCCTCGGTGCCGAGCAGCATCACGCGGCGGCCGAAGCCGTGCAGCGCCCAGTCGGTGGCCGGGAGCAGCTGCTGGTTGGGCGTGGGCCCGGTGTAGACGATGTGGGGCGACTGCTCCATGCCCTCGTGGGCCAGTGGATAGAAGAGCAGGTGACGCCGCGCCTCGACGACCGGCCGCACCGCCTGCCGGCAGGCCGACGTCCAGCAGCCGAAGAGAGCCGCGGCCCGATGCCCGTCGATGAGCCGCCCGGCCGCTGCAGCCGCCGCCGCATCGGCCCCGGTGTCTTCGATGCGCAGCTCCACCGGCCGGCCCAGCAGGCCGCCGCCTTCGTTGATCTCCTCGACGGCCAGCTTCACCGCGGCAGCCAGCGGTGCCTCGCTGAGCGACATCGGCCCGCTCGTCGCCTGCAGCAGTCCGATGACGATGGGCCCCTCGGCGGGACGGCGCATGAAGTAACCCGCCAGTGCCGCGGCCAGCGCCAGCCCGAACGCCAGCCCGCCAAGCCACGCCAGCCGCGTCTTCATGGCGAGCCTCAACCGGCCGCGCGCCGGGCCTCTGGCGAGATCATCGGCAGCGTCAGCCTCACGGTGGTGCCCAGCCCCGGCGTCGATTCGACCTGGATCTGCCCGCCCAGGGCGAAGGTGACGAGGTTGCGCACGATGTACAGGCCCGGCTCGCTGCGGTTGGGCCCGAAGCGCGTCGAGAAGAAGGGGTCGAACACGCGGCCCAGCACGCCCGGCGGGATGCCGACCCCGTGATCCTGCACGGTGATGGTGAGCTGGTCGCTCCCGAGCGGCCGCACGCGGATGTGGACCTCGCCGCCCGCCTCTCGATAGGCGTGCTTGACGGCGTTCTGCAACAGCGTCGACAGCACCTTGGCCAGCGCCCCGCGGAAGCTCAGCAGGTGCAGGTCCTCGCCGGCATCGAGCTCGCAGCGCACCTGGTGGGACTCGAGCGCGCCCGCCAGCGAGGCGACGACCTCGTGGATGAGTTCCAGCAGCGAGAAGCTGCGGCGCTGGTCGCCGAAGTTGTCGGCCGTGGACTGCAGGAAGGAGTCGACGATGGACAGGGTGCGCTGCAGGTTGGACAGCACCAGGCCAACGCTCTCCTCGCTGACGCGCAGGTGCTTGTCGAGGTCGCTGCGCTTGAGGCTGCCGGCCTGCACCAGGCCGCCGAGGTGGGCGAGGTCGTCCTGCAGGGTGCAGGCCGAAATCAGGGCGTTGCCCAGCGGCGAGGACAGTTCCTGGGCGATGCCGGCGATGGTGCGGCCCACCGAGGCGAGCTTGTCGCGCTGGAAGAGCTCGATCTGCGAACGCGCAAAGCTCTCGGAGGCCAGCTTGAGCGCCAGCTGCGTGCGCACCCGCGCCTTGACGACCACATCGACGAAGGGCTTGGGGATGTAGTCGACCGCGCCATGGGCGAAGCCCTCGGCCTCGTCGGCCGCGCTGCCCTGCACGGTCACGAAGATGACGGGGACGGCCCGCGTGCGGGGGTCGGCCTTGAGGCGGTCGCAGACCTCGTAGCCGCTCATCTCCGGCATCAGCACGTCCAGCAGGATCAGGTCGGGCAGCTGCTGGGCGCAGAAGGCCAGGGCCTCGGCGCCGCTCGTCGCCATCGAGACCTCGCACTCGTCCACCAGCAGCTGGTAGAGCGCGTGGATGTTGCTCGGTTGGTCATCGACGACGAGGATGAGCGGCATGGCGGTTCAGGATAACCGCAGGTTTCAGCGCCCCGCCCCGGTGCGCACGGAGGTTTTCCCCAGGGCGCAGGCGTGCATTACGTCGCACATTCGGGACCGGCCGCATGCCCATAATCGACCAGCTCCACGCGACCGTCCCATGCCCCAGCGCGCGATCACGTCCGGCCTTCTCTGGCTTGCCATGGCGGCGCTGCTGGCGCTTTTCGGACTGCTGCTGGGGCTGCGCGGCAGCACCGGTGCCGCCCTGCACCCCGCCGTCGATGCCGCCCTGGCGCTGAACGCCCTGCTGCTGCCCCTGCCCGTGCTCGGCCTGCTGTCCCTGCGCCGGCGCGAGCGCGACGCTCCCGCCGAGCCCGCCCCGCAGGCGGGCAGCGAGGCCCGGGCGCGCTTCCTGGCCGAGATCAGCCACGAGATCCGCACCCCCATGAACGCCATCATGGGCATGACCCAGTTGGCCCTGCAGACGCCGCTCACCGCCGAGCAGCGCGATCTCCTCACCAAGGCCGACGCCGCCTCGCGCACCCTGCTCGGCCTCGTCAACGACGTGCTGGAGGTCTCGCGCATCGAGGCCGGCCGCATCGAGCTGCAGTCGCTGCCGCTGCGCCTGGAGGACGTCATCGCCCAGGCCGTCGAGCGTATCCGCCCAGTGCATGCCAACCCGGCGGTCGAGCTGATCTGCGACTGGGCCGACGCCAGCCTGCTGGGCGCGCGCGGCCAGTTGCGGGGCGACGCCGAGCGGCTGCAGCAGGTGCTCGTCCACCTGCTCGCGCACGGCATGCGAGCCACGCCTGCCGGGGCCGTCGTGCTGAGGCTGGCCGCCGGGCCCACCCAGGCCGACGGCCGCGTGCCGCTGCGCCTGACCGTGCAGGACGGCGGTGTCGAGACCAGTACCGAGCAGCTCGCCGGCCTGCTGGGCGGGCCGGGCGCGGCCGGCGCCGCGCCGCCGCGGCGTTACGCCGGCACCGGCCTGGGCCTGGCCGTCACGCGCCGCCTCGTCGAGCTGATGGGCGGCCGCCTCGATGCCCGCAGCGAAGCCGCGCAAGGCAGCCGCTTCGAGATCGAGCTCGCCCTGCCGCTGGACGGCGCCGCCCTGCCGCCGCCGCCCGTGCGCCCGCGCCCGCTGCTGCTGGCCGAGTCGCGGGCCGACAGCCGCGAGGCCACAGCGGCCCTGCTGCGCCACCTCGGGCTGGCGCAAGGGCTGGCCGCCACCGCCGACGCGCCCGCCACCCTGGCCGCGCTGGACGAGGCCCGCCGCGCCGGGCGCGCCTTCGACTGGCTGCTGCTCGACTGGCGACTGCCCGGCCCCGGCCCCACCGGGGCCGAACTGCTCGCCCGGCTGCGCCGAGACCATCCGTCGCTGCGCATCGCCGTGCTGAGCCCGCCGGGACCGGGAGACGGCGTGGGCCTGGCCGCGGTGCGGGCCTTCGGCGCGCGCGCCCTGTGCCCCAAGCCGCTGCTGCCCGGCGAACTGCGTCGCCTGCTCGAGGGCGGGCCGGCCGGCTCGCCCGCGGGGGTGGACACCCAGTCCTTGTCGGGCCTGCGCGTGCTGCTCGTCGAGGACCACCCCGTCAACCAGGAGATCGCGCTGCGGTTGCTGAGCAGCCGCGGCGCCCAGGTCGACGTGGCCCACGACGGCCAGCAGGGGCTGGAGCGGCTGCAGGCCCTCGGCCCCGAGGCCTACGACCTCGTGCTGATGGACCTGCAGATGCCGGTGCTCGACGGCCTGAGCGCCACGCGGCAGCTGCGCGCCCTGCCCGGCTTCCAGACCCTGCCTGTGCTGGCCATGACGGCCTATGCCATGGCCGAGGAGCGCGCCGAATGCCTGGCGGCCGGCATGCAGGGCCACATCGCCAAGCCGCTGGAGGTGGCCCGCCTCGTGCACGAGCTGCAGCATTACCGGCGCGCGGCCACGCCGCCCCCCTCGCCAGCCCAGCTCGACCTGGCCGCCGGCCTGCGCCAGTTCAGCGGCCAGGCCCAGCTCTACCGCCGCACGCTACGGGGCTTTGCCGACCAGTACGCCGCGGGCCTGCTCGCCTGGCGCGGCTGGCTGGCCGCCGGCGACTGGGCCGGGCTGCGCCGCGCCGCCCACACCCTGCAGGGCCTGGCCGCCACCGTCGGCGCCCAGCCCCTGCACCGGCTCGCCCTGGCCCTGGAGCACAGCGCCGCCGCGCAGGACGGCGACGGCGCCGCGGGCCAGCTGGCGCAGGTCGACGCCGCGCTGACGGCCTTGCTGGACGAAGTCCGCCGTGTCCTCGCCGACGGCGACGAAGCGCCCGCCGGAGACGGACAGGGCGACCTTGCCGAGCTGCGCGAACTGGTGCGCCAAAGCGACAGCCGCGCCCTGGACTGGTGGCAGGCCCACGGTGCCGCGGCCGGGCTTGACGCCGCCACGCGGCTGCGCCTGGAGGCCGCGCTGGCGGCGCTCGACTTCGACGCAGCCGCCCAGGCCCTGGGGAGCCCGGACGCATGACACGGCCCACTCTCGTCCTGCTCGGGCCGGTCGGCACGCGATGGCTCTTCGGTCTCGTCGTCGTGTCGGCGCTGGCGGCCTGGGCCAGCGAAGGCGGCCTCGGCGTGCTGGACCCCAACGACCGCATCGGCTATCCGGCCATCGCGACCGCCTTCAGCGTGCTGAGCCTGCTCGCCTGGCGCCGCCCGCAACGGCTGGGGCACTGGCAGCGCTGGGGCGTGACGCTGCTGGCGCTGTACTTCACGCTGGGCATGCTGGCCTTCTCGCTGCGGCCCGACCCCGGGCCCAGCCTCTACACGCTGGGCAGCTTCGCACCGTGGACGCTGGGCGGCTGCCTGCTGCTCTTCACCACCTGGCGGGCCGGCCAGGCGCTGTGGATTTCGCTGGCCCTGCTGGCGGCGATGCTGGCGCCGCCGACGCTGCTGCGCTTTTCCGGGCAGCCACCGCAATGGCTGGTCGGCGCCTGGCCGCTGCTGGCCAACCTGGCGCTGTGCCAGACCATGTTCTGCATCGCCCTGTGGGGCCTGTCGCGCCAGCTGGCGCGGCTGGCCCAGCTCGCGCCGGCCCCCAAGGGCGTGGCCACGGCGGACGACCTCGTCGCCGCGCGCGTGGCCGAGCTGGAACGGTCCCGCGCCGCCGCCGAAGCCGCGTCACGGGCCAAGTCCGACTTCCTGGCCAACATCGGCCATGAGATCCGCACACCCATGAACACCGTGCTGGGACGCACGCGGCTGCTGCTGGGCGGGCGGCTGCCGGCGGAGCAGCGCGCCCAGCTCCAGGAAGTGGCCCGCGCCGGCGAAGCCCTGGTGAGGCTCATCGACGGCCTGCTCGACTATGCCGACCTCGACGCCGACCGCATGCAGCTCGCCAGCGAGCCCGTGCGCCTGGAGCAACTGCTCGGCAGCGCCTTCGACGCAGTGCGCCCCGCCGCGCAGGCCAAGCAGCTGGAGCTGCTTTGCGACATCGCCTCGCCCGAACTGCTCGGTGCCGCCGGGTCGCGGCGTGCGGACGCGGCGCGGCTGACGCAGCTGTTGACCGAACTGCTGGTCAACGCCGTCAAGTTCACGCCGGCCGGGCAGGTCAGGCTGACCGCCAGGCTCGATGCCGACGGCGCCTGGCGGCTGACGGTGCGCGACAGCGGCGTCGGCCTCAAGCCCGAGCAGCTCGACCGGCTCTTCACGCCCTTCGCCCAGGCCGAGGCGGGGGCCTCGCGGCGCTTCGGCGGCACGGGCCTCGGGCTGGCCATCTGCCGGGCGCTCGCCGAGCGCATGCACGGCACGCTGACCGCGCGCAGCATGCCCGGTCGCGGCAGCGAATTCGAGCTCGTGCTGCCACTGCCTCCCTGCCCCGAACTGCCGCCGCCGCCCGCGGCGACGCTGCGCAGCATCGTCGTCGTGCAGGCCGCGCACAGCGCGGGGCACGAGGCGCTGATCGGCCTGTTGCAGGTGCTGGCGCCGGCCGCCCGCGTGGCGACGCTGGCGCAGGGCCAGCTCGCGCTGGCCCGGTTGGCCGAGACGCCCGTGAGCCAGCCCCACGACCTGCTGCTGGTGGACTGGGTACTGCCCGACATGGAGGGCGGCGAACTGCTGGCCCGGCTGGCCGAGGCCGACCCGCCCCGGGCGCGCCGCGTCGTGCTGCTCAGCGCCTTCGACACGCCGGTGCTGCGCGAGCGCGCCCAGCGCCAGGGCGCCCATGCGCTGTGCGCCAAGCCCCTGCTGCCGCACACGCTGCGCCGCCTGCTGGACCTGGACCGACCCCTGCCCTCCGAGGCTGCCGCCGAACCGCCCGAGGCGCCCGCACCGGTGACCGACCCGGCCGCCCTCATCAGCGAACTCGACACCCTGCTCGGCGAGGCGGACAGCCACGCGCTGACGCTGTGGGAGCGGCACGAATCCGCCTTCATCGAAATCCTGCCGGCGCAGCGGGCCAAGGCCCTGGCCGGTGCGATGCAGCGCTTCGACTTCGACGAGGCCCAGGCCGCCCTGCGCGGCGCGACCGGAGCCGACCATGATGGCTGAGAACTTCGCGCCCCAGGCCACCGTGCTCGTCGTCGACGACACGCCGGCCAACCTCACCCTGCTGGCCCAGGTGCTCAAGCCCGACTACCGGGTGCAGCTGGCCGTCAGCGGCGCCAAGGCGCTGGAGATCTGCCGCCGCCAGCCGCCCGACCTCATCGTCCTCGACGTCATGATGCCGGAGCTGGACGGCTACGAGATCTGCCGCCGCCTCAAGGCCGACCCCGCCACGCGCCGCGTGCCCGTCATCTTCCTGACCGCGCTGACCCGCCCCGAGGACGAGAGCGCCGGCTTCGAGGCCGGCGGCGCCGACTTCATCCACAAGCCCTTCAACCCCGCCACCGTGCTGGCGCGCGTGCGCACCCACCTTCAGCTCAAGCAGGCCGAGGATCAGCTGCGGCGCCACAACGCCCAGCTCAGCGGCGAGCTCGACGCACGCCGCCGCGAGGTCGAGCGGCTGCGCGACACCACCCTCTTCGTCATGGTCGGGCTGGCCGAATTCCGCGACGCCGACACCGGCTACCACATCCAGCGCACCCAGGAGTACGTGCGCACGCTGGCGCGCTGGATCGCCGCCCAGCCCGACGGCCCGGCCGACCTGACCGAGGCCACCATCGACGAGCTCGCCAAGGCCGCGCCCCTGCACGACATCGGCAAGGTGGCCATTCCGGACGGCATCCTGCTCAAGCCGGGCAAGCTGTCGCCCGACGAATGGCAGGTGATGAAGACCCATGCCGAACAGGGCGCCGACCTGCTGCAGCGCGCCATCGACCGCCTGGGCGACGATGCCGGCCTGATGCTGACCTTCGGCAAGCAGATCGCCCGCCATCACCACGAACGCTGGGATGGGAGCGGCTACCCCGACGGCCTGGCGGGGCCGGACATCCCGCTGTCCGCCCGGCTCATGGCGGTGGCCGACGTCTACGACGCCCTGATCAGCGTGCGGCCCTACAAGCAGGCCATGAGCCACGACGAGGCACTGGATTTCATCCGCCGCGGCAGCGGCAGCCATTTCGACCCCCGCGTGGTCGAGGCCCTCGACGCCTGCCTGGACGAGGTGCAAGCGATCGCGTCGCGGTGGGCCGATTGAGGGCGCCGCGATAATCCGCCGCCTCATGCATTCCGGCCCCATCCTCAACATCTCCTGCTACCTCTTCGTCTCGCTGGACGACACCGCGGCCCTGCGCGAGCGGCTGCACGCCCGCGCCGCATCGCTCGGTCTCAAGGGCACGGTGCTGATCGCCGAGGAAGGCATCAACCTCTTCCTGGCCGGCCCCGCTGACGCCGTGCGCGCCTGGGTGGACGAACTCCGCGCCGACGGGCGCTTCGCCGCCCTCACGCCCAAGGAAAGCTGGAGCGAGACCCAACCCTTCCAGCGCCTGAAGGTCAAGGTCAAGGCCGAGATCATCCGCATGAACCAGCCCACGGTGCGGCCCGACCGCGCGCCCCGCGCCGCGGCGCTGGCTCCAGCGACGCTGGCCCGCTGGCTGGGCCAGGGCCACGACGACGAGGGGCGCCAGGTCGTCATGCTGGACACCCGCAACGGCTTCGAGGTCGACCACGGCGCCTTCGACGGCGCCATCGACTGGCGGCTCCACAAGTTCAGCGACTTCCCCGCCGCCCTGGCCGCCCACCGCGACGAACTGGCCGGCAAGACCGTGGTGAGCTATTGCACCGGCGGCATCCGCTGCGAGAAGGCCGCCATGGTGCTGGCCGAACAGGGCCTGCACGCATGGCAGCTCGACGGCGGCATCCTCAAGTACTTCGAGGAGACCGGCGGCCCGCACTACCACGGTGGCTGCTTCGTCTTCGACGAGCGCGAGGCGCTCGCTCCCGACCTGTCGCCCCGGAAGTGAAGTCCCCCAACGTGGAATCCAAAGGCAACCACAGAGGCACAGAGGCACAGAGTCAACACGGAGACGACCTTTCTCTGTGTCTCCGTGCCTCTGTGGTTGCATTTCATCGCGCCTGCCGCGATTGCGGGCTGGCGCAACCAAGATGAAACACCTCGGCGACTGGGCCCTCAAGGCGCTCGGCATCCTGCTGATGCTGGCGGCGCTGGGGTTCGCCGTCAGCAAGGCGCCGGACCGCTCCCTGGAAAGCCTGGTGCCGCGCTGGGCGCCGCCGCCGTCGGACTTCCTCGAGCTGGACGGCCAACTCGTCCACTACCGCGACCAGGGCCCGAGCAGCGACCCGCTGCCCCTCGTCCTCATCCACGGCACCAGCGCCAGCCTGCACACCTGGGAGGGCTGGGCCGCCGACCTGAGCGCCACGCGCCGCGTCATCAGCTTCGACCTGCCCGGCTTCGGCCTGACGGGACCGAACCCCGAGGGCGACTACCGCGACGCCCGTTACGTCGCCTTCGTGCGGCAGCTGCTGTCGCGGCTGGGCGTGGGCCGCGCCATCGTGGCCGGCAACTCGCTGGGTGGCGAGATCGCCTGGCAGCTGGCCCTGGCCGACCCGGGCCGCGTGGCCGGCCTGGTGCTGGTGGACGCCGGGGGCTACGACTTCGTGCCCGAATCCCTGCCCCTGGGCTTTCGCGTCGCCCGCATGCACGGCGTGCGCGAGCTGATGCGCTGGGTGCTGCCGCGCCGCGCCATCGAGGACAGCGTGCTCAACGTCTACGGCGACCCGTCCCGTGTCAATACCGCGCTGGTGGACCGTTACTACGAGCTGACGCTGCGAGAGGGCAACCGCGTGGCGCTGATGCAGCGCATGGACCAGCTCGCCCCCGGCCCCGTCGAGCGCCTGCCCGAGATCAAGGTGCCCACCCTCATCCTCTGGGGCGGCCGCGACCGCCTCATCCCCCCGCCCTGGGGCGAAGCCTTCCACCAGGCCATCCCGGGCAGCCGCCTGGTGGTTTTCCCGAAGCTGGGCCATGTGCCTCAGGAGGAAGACCCGGCTGCTACCCTTGCGGCCTTGCGCGACTGGCTACCCGAGGTCGCCCGCTGAACACCGTCCCACCCAAGAGGTCCGACATGAACAAACGCTCGCTGCTCGCCCTGGCCCTGCTGGCCACCGCCTCCTTGGCCCATGCCCAGGCCCCCGACTGGAAAAAGATCCGCATCGGTGTCGAAGGCGCCTACCCGCCCTTTTCCGAGATCGGCCCCGACGGCAAGCTCAAGGGCTTCGAGATCGAGCTGGTGCAGGCCTACTGCGCCGAGATGAAAGCCCAGTGCACCCTCGTGCAGCAGGACTTCGACGGCCTCATCCCGGCCCTGCAGTCGCGCAAGGTGGACGCCATCTTCGCCAGCGTCGCCATCACCGAGGAGCGCCAGAAGGTCATCGCCTTCTCCAAGCCCTACTACAACACCCCGGCCCGCCTCATCGCCAAGGCGGGCGTGAAGCTGGAGCCCACGGCCGCCGGCCTGAAGGGCAAGAAGATCGGCGTGCAGCGCGGCACGACCCACGAGACCTACGCCAGCAAGAACTTCACCCAGAGCGAGATCGTTCGCTACGGCAGCCAGGACCAGGTCTTCCTCGACCTCAAGAGCGGCCGCATCGACGCCACGCTGATGGACACGCCGGCCGGCGACTTCGGCTTCCTGAAGAAGCCCGAAGGCAAGGGCTTCGCCTTCTCAGGCCCCGTCATCCTCGACGACAAGATCTTCGGCGTCGGCACCGGCGTGGGCATGCGCAAGGCCGACGAAGCCACGCTGGGCAAGAAATTCAACGCCGCCATCGACGCCGTGCAGGCCAACGGCACGTTCAAGAAGCTGGCCGACAAGTACTTCGACTACGACATCGCGCCGCGCACCAAGCAGTGATGCGACGACGCACCGCCCTCGCCGCCGGCCTCGCCTGGAGCGCGGCGGCCTGCGCCGAAGCGCCGCCGCGCCTGCGCGTGGGCTTCGCCGTGGGCTATGCGCCCTTCAGCGAGATCGGCAGCGACGGGCAGCTCAAGGGCTTCGAGGTCGACCTCGCCCAGCAGTTGTGCGCGCGGTTGGGCCTGCAGCTCGGCCAGACCATCCTGGATTTCGACGGCCTGGTGCCGGCCCTGCAGGCCCGCAAGATCGACGCCATCATGGCGTCCATGTCCATCACGCCGGAGCGCGAGCAGGTCATCGCCTTCACGGCGCCCTACTACTACTCGCCGGTGCGCCTGGTCGTGCGCGGCGATGCCCGGTTCGAGGCCACGCCGGCCGGCCTGCAAGGGCGGCGCATCGGCGTGGAGCGCGGCACCATCCACGAGCGCTTCGCTGCCGAGACGTTCAAGCGCAGCCAGGTGCTGCGCTATGCCACGCAGGACCAGGTCTTCCTCGACCTCAAGGCCGGCCGGCTGGACGCCACCCTGGTGGACGCCGTCATCGCCCAGTTCGGCTTCCTCAAGCAGGTTGACGGCCGCGGCTTCGCCTTCGCCGGCCCCGACTTCAGCCGCGACACCCGCTACTACGGCAAGGGCATCGGCGTGGGCCTGCGCAAGGCCGATGCGCCCACCCTCGGCAGGCGCCTGGACGAAGCCCTGGCCGCCCTGCGCTCCAGCGGCGCCCTCAAGGCCTTGAACGACCGCTACTTCAGCCTCGACCTCGTGACCCCACCCCGCTGACCATGCTGTTGCACGGATTCCTTCCCAGCCTCGTCGAGGGCGCCGGCGTCACCCTCGCCGTGGCCCTGTCGTCCCTCGCCGTGGCGGCGCTGCTCGGCCTGGCCGGCGCCCTGGCCAAGCTCTCGCGCTCGCGCACGGCCCAGGCCGTCGCCACGGTTTACACGACGCTGATCCGCGGCGTGCCCGACCTGGTGCTGATGCTGCTCGTCTTCTACGGCGGCCAGGTGGCCGTCAACACCGTGGCGCCCATGCTGGGCCACGAGGATTACATCGACATCGACCCCTTCGTGGCCGGCGTACTGACCATCGGCTTCATCTTCGGCGCCTACCTGACCGAGGCCTTCCGTGGCGCCTTCCTGGCCGTGCCGCCGGGGCAGCGCGAGGCGGGCCTGGCCTTCGGCATGAGCGCCCGCCAGGCGCTGTGGCGCATCACCCTGCCGCAGATGCTGCGCCATGCGCTGCCGGGCATCTCCAACAACTGGCTGGTGCTGATCAAGAGCACGGCCATCGTGTCGGTCATCGGACTGTCCGACCTGATGACGCGGGGGCAGCAGGCCGCCGGCACCACGCGCGAACCCTTCAGCTTCTACCTGGCAGTGGCCCTCATCTACCTGCTCTTCACCAGCCTGTCGGAACTGGGCTTCGCCTGGGCGCAGAAGCACCTGGCCATCGGCGTGAAGGAGGGGCGCCTGTGAATTTCGAAGCCATCGGCGAGAACTTCCCGCTGTACGTGAGCGGCCTGGGCGTCACGGTCAAGCTGTTGCTGCTGTCCCTGCTGTGCGGCCTGGCCCTGGCCCTGCCGCTGGCCGTCGTGCGCACCGTCTCGCGCGGCTGGGCATCGCGCCTGGTCTGGGCCTACACCTACGCCTTCCGCGGCACGCCGCTGCTCGTCCAGCTCTTCCTGTGCTACTACGGCCTGGCGCAGTTCGAAGCCGTGCGCGAGAGCTGGGCCTGGCCCTGGCTGTCGTCGGCCTCGTTCTGCGCCTGGTTGACCTTCTCGCTGAACACCGCCGCCTACACCACCGAGATCATCGCGGGCAGCATCCGCGCCCTGCCGGCCGGCGAGATCGAGGCGGCCAAGGCCCTCGGCATGAGCCGCGGCCTGATGCTGCGCCGCATCGTGCTGCCGGCGGCCCTGCGCCGCGCCCTGCCGGCCTACGGCAACGAGGCCATCTTCATGCTGCACGGCACCTCGCTCGCCAGCGTCGTGACCCTGCTGGACGTGACCGGTGCCGCGCGCGAGGTCAACGCCAAGTACTACCTCCCCTTCGAAGCCTTCATCACGGCCGGCGCCTTCTACTTCGTGCTGACGGTCAGCCTCGTCGGGCTGTTCCGCTGGGCCGAAGGCCGCTGGCTCAAACCCATGATGAGCCGCTAGAGATGCCCCCTATGCAAGCTGTTCGACATCCCTTGCTCTCCCCCGCGCCGGGCACCCAGCGCGAGATCGTCTCGCTGCACTACGGCCGCCCCGGCGGGCCCAAGGCCTACATCCAGGCCTCGCTGCATGGCGACGAGCTGCCCGGCATGCTGGTCGCCCACCATCTGCGCCGGCAGCTCGACGCCCTGGACGCGGCCGGGCAGGTGACGGGCGAGATCGTCCTCGTGCCCATGGCCAACCCCATCGGCCTGTCGCAGTTCCTGCTGCATGCCCACCTCGGCCGCTTCGAGCTGATGTCGGGCGAGAACTTCAACCGCCACTACCCCGACCAGATCGAGGCCGTGGCCCAGGCGGTCGAGCCGCAGCTGGGGCAGGACGCCGCCGCCAACGTGGCCGTGCTGCGCCGCGCGCTGAAGGCCGCCGTCGAGGCCTCGCACGTGGACACCGAGCTGCAGTCCCAGCGCCGCACGCTGCTGGGCCTGTCCTGCGATGCCGACATCGTGCTCGACCTGCACTGCGACGCCCAGGCCGTCATGCACCTCTACACCGAGACGCCCTGCTGGCCCGACTGCGAGCCGCTGGCCCGCTTCCTCGGCGCCCGCCTGACGCTGCTGGCCCAGGACTCGGGGGACAACCCCTTCGACGAAGCCTGCTCGCAGGTGTGGTGGAAGTGGAACCGCCACTTCGCCGGCCGTTTCCCCATCCCGCAGGCCTGCCTGTCCGTCACGGTGGAGCTGCGCGGAGCGACCGACGTGACCCACGAACTGGCCGCAGCCGATGCCCGGCGCATCCTCGACTTCCTGCGCTGGCGCGGCCTGATCGCCGGGGACAAGCCCGCCCTGCCCGAGGCCCAGGGCGACGCCCGGCCGCTGGCCGGCAGCATGCCCATCTACGCGCCCAGGCCCGGCGTGCTGACCTTCCTGAAGGACGTGGGCGCCGAGGTGAAGGCCGGCGACGTGCTGGCCGAGGTCATCGACCCCATCACGGCCGAGGTCTGCGAGCTGAAGAGCCCCGTCGACGGCCTGTTCTTCGCGCGGGACTTCCTGCGCTTCGCCAATGCCGGCATGCGCGTGGCCAAGGTAGCGGGCCATGAGGCCGTGCGGACCGGCAAGCTGCTCGGGGCCTGACATGACCGTCCAACTCCAAGCCACCAACATCCACAAGCGCTTTGGCGAGCGCGAGGTGCTCAAGGGCATCTCCTTCGCGGCCCGGCGCGGGGACGTCGTCACGCTGATCGGCTCCTCGGGCTCGGGCAAGAGCACGCTGCTGCGCTGCCTGAACCTGCTGGAGCAGCCCCACGAAGGCGAGCTGAGCCTGGGGGGCGAGGCGCTCAAGCTCGTGCGCGACCGCGACGGCAGCCTCAAGGCGGCCGATGCCCACCAGTTGCAGCGCTGGCGCGCGCGGCTGGCCATGGTCTTCCAGAACTTCAACCTCTGGGCGCACATGACGGTGCTCGAGAACGTCATCGAAGCACCGGTGCATGTGCTCGGCAAGTCCAAGGCCGAGGCGGTCGAGCGGGCCCAGGCGCTGCTTGCACGCGTCGGCGTCTCGCACCGCGCGGGCGTCTACCCGGCCCAGCTCTCGGGCGGCGAGCAGCAGCGCGTGGCCATCGCCCGCGCCCTGGCCGTCGACCCCGAGGTCATGCTCTTCGACGAGCCCACCTCGGCCCTGGACCCCGAGCTGGTCGGCGAGGTGCTCAAGGTCATGCGCGACCTCGCCGCCGAGGGCCGCACCATGATCGTCGTGACCCACGAAATGGGCTTCGCCCGCGAGGTGTCCAACCACTGCCTCTTCCTGCACCAGGGACGGGTGGAAGAGGAAGGCAACCCCAAGGAGATGCTGCTCAGGCCGCAATGCGAGCGGCTGCAGCAGTTCCTGAGCGGCGGCCTGAAGTAGCCGGGCGGGCCGCGGAGGCCGCCGGCCAGGGCTGACCGGCACGGCCGTCTCAGTTGTCTATGGCGCTTGTCACCACCACCGGCGGATGAAACGGATGTATTGCGGGCCGAGCGCTGGGCCGCTCCCGAGCCGGCCCGCGCTGGCGATGCCTGCGGCTCAATGCCGCAAGCATCGCCGCCCCCTCGGGGGGCGGACCAGACACGCGTCGCGTTCAGCGCGCGGGCTGGGCCGGGGGCCGCTTCACGTCAGGCAGGCAGCAGGCCGCGCTCCTTCAGCATGGGCTCGACGACCGGGTCGCGCCCGCGGAAGCGCCGGAAGGCCTCGCCCGGCTCGACGCTGTTGCCGCTCGAATAGATGCATTGCAGCAGCCGCGCGGCGACGCCGGCATCGAAGACGTCGCCGGCCTCGGTGAAGGCCTCGAAGGCGTCGCAGTCCAGCACCTCGGCCCAAAGGTAGACGTAGTAGCCCGCGGCATAGCCGGCGCTGCTGAAGAGGTGCTGGAAGTGCGTGAGGCGGTGGTTGAGGCCGACCTCGGCGGGCAGCCCCCAGGCGGCCAGGGTCTGCTGCTCGAAGGCCACCACGTCGTCGGGCGCGGCGGGCAGCGAGTGCACCGCCATGTCCACCAGGGCGCTGGCCGTGTAGCGCAGGGTCTCGTAGCCCTGGCCGAACTGGCGGGCGGCCTGCAGCTTGTCCAGCAGCGCATCCGGCAGGGGTTCGCCCGTCTGCCAGTGGCGGGCGAAGGCCTTGAGCACCTGGGGCTCGGCCATCCAGTGCTCGAAGAGCTGCGAGGGCAGTTCGATGAAGTCGCGCAGCACCTGCGGGCCGGACAGGCGCTCGTGCTCCACGTCTGAAAGCAGCCCGTGCAGGCCGTGGCCGAACTCGTGGAAGAGCGTGCGCACGTCGTCGAAGCTCAGCAGCGTGGGCTCGCCCGCAGCGCCGCGGGCGAAGTTGTTGTTGTTCAGGATGACGGGCGTCGCCCCCAGGGCCCGGCTCTGGTAGCGCAGGGCGTTCATCCAGGCGCCGCTGCGCTTGGTCGGGCGCGCGAAGTTGTCCTGCAGGAAGAGGCCGCGCAGGCGGCCGTCGGCGCCGAAGACCTCGTAGGCCCGCACGTCGGGGTGGTAGCCGGCGATGTCGGGCCGGGCCTGGAAGCGCAGGCCGAACAGGCGACCGGCGCAGTCGAACATCGCGGCCACCATGCGATCGAGCGGGAAGTAAGGCTTGACCTCGGCCTCGTCCAGCTCGAAGCGGGCACGCCGCGCCTGCTCGGCGTAGAAGCGCCAGTCCCAGGGCTCGAGCGCGTGGCTGGCGCCCGCGGCCGACATGGCGGCGAGCACGGCCTCGCGCTCGCGCGACTGGGCGGCCAGCGCCGGATGCCAGACGCGCTCCAGCAGCCGCATGACGGCCCCGCGGTCGCGCGCCATGGTGTCTTCCAGCGCGTAGTCGGCATAGCAGGCGTGGCCGTGCAGCCGTGCCTGCTCGGCGCGCAGTTCGAGGATCTCGCGGCAGATCTCGCGGTTGTCGGTGGCCGCGGCGTCCGGCCCGCTGCCGTCCCCGCGGCCCACCCAGGCACGCCAGGCCTGCTCGCGCAGGTCGCGCCGGGCGCTGAAGCTCAGGAAGGGCACGATGAGGGAGCGCGACAGCGTGACGACGTGCACGCCCTCGCCCAGGCCGCGCTCCACCGCGGCCTGGCGTGCGGCGGCGCGGACGAAGCCGGGCAGGCCGGCGAGCTCGGCCTCGGTCGCCAGGCGCAGCTGATAGCCGTTCTCGGCGGCCAGCACGTTCTGGGCGAAGCGCGTGTTGAGTTCGGCCAGGCGTGCCATGACGGCGGCATAGCGCTCCCGCGCCGCCGGTGCCAGCCGCGCCCCGGCGCGCAGGAAATCGAGGTGCACCCGTTCCAGCAGCCGGCCTTGCTCGGGCGACAGGCCGAGGCCGTCGCGCCGCGCGAACAGGTCGTCGATGCGGCGGAACAGGCCCTGGTGCATGTAGATGGCGCTGCCATGCTCGGCCAGGGGCGCGGCCAGGGCGCGCTGCACGGCCTGCAGTTCAGGCGAGGTGGCCGAGGCAGCCAGCGTGTAGAAGAGATGCTCCAGCCGGGCGAGGCGCCGGCCGCTGGCGTCGAAGCGGGCCACGGTGTTGGCAAAGCTCGGCGCCTCGGCCTGGACGGCGATGGCGTCGACCTCGGCGCGGTGCTCGGCCAGGGCCGCCTCGAAGGCGGGCGGGAAATGCGCGGGGGCGACGTCGGCGAAGGGCGGCAGGCCGTGGGGGCCGGTCCAGGCCTGCAGCAGCGGGTTGCTCATGGCTGGCTTCCAGAAAAGACGACGGGCCGCGTCCTGGTGGAGGCGGCCCGTCGAGGGGTCAGCGGCGAGCGGCGGTCACTTGCCGGCGGCGGCAGCGGCCTTCTCCTTGCGGATGGCCTTCTCGTCGTTCTCGTCGTAGGGCTTGTTGCCGCACTCGGCCTTCCACTTGTCGTTGGCGTCGTAGTGCTTCTCGGTGCGCTCCTCGATGGCCTTGAACTGGGCATCCAGGGCGTCGACCTTGGCGCTGAAGGCCTTGCGCTTGACGCCCTGCTCGGCGTCGGCCGCCTTGACGGCGTCGACCATGGTGCCGAAGGCGTTGGTGCGGGCGAGATAGGCCTCGTTGCGGGCCTTGAGCTCGGCCTTCTCGAGCTTGGGCGCCTCGGCGGTCAGGGTCTCGTGCTCCTTCAGGATGGCTTCCTTCTCGGCCTTGACGGTGTCGACCTGCTTGCCCAGGGCGGCCTCGCTGGCTTCCAGCGTGACCTTTTCGGCCTTGAGCTGCTCGGCGCTGGCCTTGTAGGCGGCCTGGTCGGCCTTGATGGCCTCGGCCTCCTTGCTGTTGGCCTCCTGCTGGTCGATGCAGGCGCGCAGCTCGTCGCGGCTCATCAGCTTGACCTTGGGCTTCTCGACGACCGGGTTGCTGACCTTGTTGTTCTTCGGGTCGACCTTGGCCTTGGGGTTGGTGGTGATCTGTGCCTGGGCGGAAACGGCGAAGACCAGGGCCAGCGGAAGGAGGATGCGTTTCATGACGAGGGCGCAACTCGGGTTGCGAAGGTTCCAACGGGAGGCGGGATGATGCCACGAGGCTTCGCACCGATAATGCCCGGCTGCTCTTCGTTACAGGAGCCTGCCCGCGCAGGCCCGCCCCTGCATGGCGCTCAAGGCCACCATCTACAAAGCCCAACTCCAGATCGCCGACATGGACCGCCACGTCTATGGCGACCACAACCTCACCCTCGCCTGCCATCCCAGCGAGACCGAGGAGAGGCTCATGATCCGGGTGCTGGCCTATGCGCTGAACGTGCCGGCCGACGAGCTACGCGGCCGGCTGGAGTTCACCAAGGGCCTGTCCGACGTCGACGAGCCCGACCTCTGGCAGCTCGACCTCACCGGCGAGGTGGTGCACTGGATCGACCTCGGCCAACCCGACGACCGCCGGCTGATGAAGGCCCACGGCCGCAGCGAGCGCGTGAGCGTCTACAGCTATGCCTCCAGCACCGAGGTGTGGTGGCGCAACCTCGAAGGCAAGCTGACGCGCGCGCCCAGGCTGGCCGTCTGGCAGATCCCGGCCGAGCAGTCCCAGGCCCTGGCCGCCCTGGCCGAGCGCAGCATGCAGCTGCAGATCAGCATCCAGGACGGCAGCATCTACGTCTCCACCGCGAACGCCTCGGTCGAGATCCATCCCGTCGCGCTGAAGGCCGCTGCCGAATGACTCCGCAGCATGAGCCCGAGCGCCAGCGCTTCACGCTGCCGACCACGCCGGTCAGCGTGCTCGACTACCACGTCGGCGGCGGCCGCGTCACCTTCACCCACACCGGCGTGCCCGAGGCCTGCCAGGGCCAGGGCCTGGCAGCCCGCCTCGTCGAGGCCGGGCTGCAATGGGCTTCGGCCCAGGGCCTGAAGATCGTGCCCGCCTGCAGCTACGTCCACGCCTACATCCAGCGCCACCCCGAGTGGCAACCTTTCGTCGCCTGAGAGTTCCACCATGTCCACGATCCTGCAATCCGTCCCCGTCGGCCAGAAGGTCGGCATCGCCTTCTCCGGCGGCCTCGACACCTCGGCCGCCCTGCACTGGATGAAGAAGAAGGGCGCCCTGCCCTACGCCTACACGGCCAACCTCGGGCAGCCGGACGAGCCCGACTACGACGAGATCCCGCGCAAGGCCATGCTCTACGGCGCCGAGAAGGCCGTGCTGGTGGACTGCCGCGCCCAGCTCGTGGCCGAAGGCATCGCCGCCCTGCAGGCCGGCGCCTTCCACATCAGCACGGCCGGCGTGACCTACTTCAACACCACGCCCATCGGCCGCGCCGTCACCGGCACCATGCTGGTGGCCGCCATGCAGGCCGACGGCGTCAACATCTGGGGCGACGGCTCGACCTTCAAGGGCAACGACATCGAGCGCTTCTACCGCTACGGCCTGCTGACCAACCCGGCGCTCAAGATCTACAAGCCCTGGCTCGACCAGACCTTCATCGACGAACTGGGCGGCCGGGCCGAGATGTCGGCCTTCATGGCGGCCAACGGCTTCGCCTACAAGATGAGCGCCGAGAAGGCCTACTCCACCGACTCCAACATGCTGGGTGCCACCCACGAGGCCAAGGACCTGGAGCACCTGAGCAGCGGCATCCGCATCGTCAACCCCATCATGGGCGTGGCCTTCTGGCGCGAGGACGTGGCGATCAAGGCCGAGGAGGTGACCGTGCGCTTCGAGGAGGGCATGCCCGTCGCGCTCAACGGCGTCGAGTACCGCGACCCGGTGGCCCTGCTGGCCGAGGCCAACCAGATCGGCGGCCGTCATGGCCTGGGGATGAGCGACCAGATCGAGAACCGCATCATCGAGGCCAAGAGCCGCGGCATCTACGAGGCCCCGGGCCTGGCCCTGCTGCACATCGCCTACGAGCGCCTGGTCACCGGCATCCACAACGAGGACACCATCGAGCTCTACCGCGACAACGGCCGCAAGCTCGGCCGCCTGCTCTACCAGGGCCGCTGGTTCGACCCCCAGGCCATCATGCTGCGCGAGACCGCCCAGCGCTGGGTGGCCCGCGCCGTCACCGGCGAGGTGGCCATCGAGCTGCGCCGCGGCAACGACTACTCGCTGCTGGACACCCGCAGCCCCAACCTCACCTATGCGCCGGAACGCCTGAGCATGGAAAAGGTCGAGGACGCGCCCTTCAGCCCCGCCGACCGCATCGGCCAGCTGACCATGCGCAACCTGGACATCAGCGACACGCGCGGCAAGCTGGGTGTCTACAGCGACGTGGGCCTGCTGCCTGGCGGCGGGCTGCCCAAGCTGGAAGGCTGAGCGCCCCGCTCAGAACTCCTCCGCCACGCGGACGAAGCTGGCGAACCTCGGCTTGCCCGAGGGGGTCAGGTCACGGTAGCGGTAGGTCACCGTCGCCCCGATGGGCGGCGGGTCGCGGCGCTGGGCGTCGCTGAATCCGGTGCCGAGCCTGAAGCGCACGCCCTCGGGCGTCCGCAGGTCCAGCGCGCCCAACTGCCCGGCGAAGCGGCCCTTGCCCGGCTCGTGGCCGACGACCACGGCTTCGGCATCCGCCTGTGGCTTGAGCTTGAGCAGCAGGTCGCTGCGGCCGGCGGCCAGCGGTGCGTCGGCGCGGTGCAGCATCAGGCCCTCGCCGCCCGCGTCGACCACCTGCTTGAGGCGCTGCCGCAATTCGGCATTCGAGCGCAGCCGCAGCTGCTCGACCGGCACGACGGCCCCGCCGCCCAGGCCCTGCAACGCGGCGGCCCGGCGCTCGAAATCACCCTCGCCCGCCGGCAGCTCGAACACCTGATAGCTGACGCGCCGCCATTCGGCGTCCAGCGGCTCGGCGCGGCGGACGGCGGCCGACAGCGCATCGAAGCGCCGCCGCCCCATCCACAACTCGCCATCCAGCGGCGTCGCAGGCAGCGCGGCGATGAACCAGGCCGGAGCCGTCACCGGGCGGCCACTGCGGAAGCGCAGCGTCTGGCCGTCCCACAGCGCGCGCACGCCATCGAGCTTCTCGCTGACCAGGTAAGGCCTCGGGTCGATGCCCGTCGGCGCTGGGCGCGCCAGCAGCGGCTCCAAGGCCAGCGCGGGCGCCCCCGCGCCGGCCAGCCATGCCAGCACCACGCGCCGGCTCACGGTCCTTGCACTCATCGCCCTCTCCCTCAGCGAACGCAAGCGGCCATCATCGAGCCGGCCTGCCGCCCGCGGGCGGCAGGATTCACCTTCACACCACCACCGGCTCCGGTTCCAGCCGGATGCCGAAACGCCCGTAGACGCTCTCCTGGATGGCGCGCGCCAGCGTGACGACCTCGGCGCCGCGCGCCTGGCCCTTGTTGACCAGCACCAGGGCCTGCTTCTCGTACACGGCGGCGCCTCCGACGGTCTTGCCCTTCCAGCCGCAGGCGTCGATCATCCAGCCGGCCGCCAGCTTCACGCTGCCGTCCGGCATGGGGTAGTGCACGATGCCGGGGTCGCGGCCGATGATGTCGCGGCACTGCTCGGCCGTGACCACCGGGTTCTTGAAGAAGCTGCCGGCGTTGCCGATGACGGCGGGGTCGGGCAGCTTGGCGCGGCGCACCGCGACGATCCAGTCGAAGATCTGCCGCGCATCGGGCGCCGTGATGCCCGTTTCGGCCATCTTGCGCTCCAGCTCGAGGTAGCCCAGCACCGGCTGCCAGGGCCGCGGCAGCTTGAAGCGAACCCGCGTGATGACGCTCTTGCCGGCCAGGCCGCCGAAGTCGTCGTGCTTGAAGACGCTGTCCCGGTAGCCGAAGCGGCAGACCTCGGCCGGCAGCAGCGCCGGCCGGCCGGTGACGAGGTCCATCACCTCGACGGACTCCAGCCGGTCCTTGACCTCGATGCCGTAGGCGCCGATGTTCTGCACCGGCGCGGCACCGACCGTGCCCGGGATGAGGGCCATGTTCTCCAGGCCCGGAAAGCCGTGGTCCAGCGTCCAGCAGACGAGGTCGTGCCAGACGACGCCGGCGCCGGCCTCGACGATCCAGGCGTCCTCGCGGGCCTGCAGCAGCCGGATGCCGGGGATTTCCATCTTCAGCACCACGGCGTCGACGTCGCGCGTGAGCACGAGGTTGCTGCCGCCGCCGAGGACGAACTTGGGCGCGCGGCCGAGGTCGGGGTGGTCGACGACGCGGCGCACGTCGGCGGCCTCGCGGATGCGCACCAGGCGCCGGGCGACGGCGGGCAGGCCGAAGGTGTTGTAGGGCCTGAGATTGACGTCGTTCTCGACGGCGAGGACGGAGGGCACTCCGTTTGAGGGGGGCTGGGCGGGCAAGGACATGGGACACTTTTGGACGCCTTGCGCGGCGCGCAAGCGGCAAAATTTTCGCAGACCGCAACCCCACGACCCGCTTTTACTTATGCCCAGCTTCGACACCGTCCTCGAACCCGACCACGTCAAGATCCGCAACGGCGTGGACAACAGCATCAAGGAGATCGGCACCCGCTTCGATTTCAAGGGCACGGGCGCCAAGGTGGAACTCAAGGACAAGGAGATCCACGCCACCGGCGACAGCGAGTTCCAGCTCGAGCAGATCGAGGCGGTGCTCTACGGCAAGCTGACCAAGCAGGACGTCGTCATCAGCTTCCTGGACAAGCAGGACAAGATCGAGAAGCTGGGCGGCGACAAGGTGCGCCAGGTCTACAAGATCAAGGAAGGCATCGAGGCGACGCTTGCCAAGAAGATCGTGGCCTCGCTGAAGGACAGCAAGCTCAAGGTGCAGGCCAGCATCCAGGGCGACGCGGTGCGCGTGACCGGCAAGAACCGCGACGACCTTCAGGCGGCCATCGCCCACCTCAAGAAGAGCTTCAGCGACACGCCGCTGAGCTACACCAACTTCCGGGACTGAGCGCCATGCGTCGCCTTGCGCCCTTGCCGCTGCTGCTGGCCCTCGGCCTGGCCGCGGCCCAGCCGCCGCCCGCCCAGGTGCAGCTCAACGGCATGCTGGGCTCACGCGCCGCACTGCTCCTCATCGACGGCGAGCCACGCACCGTCGAGGTCGGCGCGACGGTCAAGGGTGTGAAGCTGATCTCGCTGGAAGACGGGCGCGCCGTCGTCGACGTCGCCGGCCGGCGCGAGGCCCTCCTGCTGGGCGCCACGCCGGGCCGGGTGGCGTCGTCGGCGGCGCCGCCGCGCCAGATCGTCATGGCCATGGGCCCGGGCGGCCATTACACGACCATCGGCATGATCAACGGCCAGGTGACGACCTTCCTCGTCGACACCGGCGCCAGCAGCGTCGCCATCAGCCAGGTCGAGGCCGAGAAGCTGGGCCTGCGCTACCTCTACGGCAAGCGCATCGTCACCCAGACGGCCAACGGCATCGTGCCCGCCTATGTCATCCAGCTCGCCAGCGTGCGGATCGGCCAGATCGAGGTACGCGACATCGAGGCCGTCGTCATCCCCGGGGCGCTGAGCCACGTGCTGCTGGGCAACAGCTTCCTGAACCGCTTCCAGATGCGGCGCGAGAACGAAGTCATGACCCTGGAGCTCAGGTACTGAGCCGGCGCGGCAGCGGCGACGGCCTTCTGCAAGAATCCGGCGCCTCATCCAGCCGGCCTCTTCGATGACCCCTCGCCACGCCTCATTTCGCGCCTCGCTGCCCGGCCTGCTCGCGGCCCTGCTGATCGGCGCCGCCTCGCCCGCCCAGGCGCAGGACGCCGCCAAGGCCTCGCGCTTCTACGAGGACGCGCTGCAGCGGTACGAAAAGCGCGACATCCCGGGCGCCATCATCCAGCTCAAGAACGCCCTGCAGGCCGACAAGACCCAACTGCCGGTGCACGTGCTGCTGGGCAAGGCCCTGCTGGCCGACAGCCAGCCTGCCGCCGCCGAGTTCCAGCTGGGCGAAGCCGTCCGCCTGGGCGTCAACCGGGCCGAAGTGGCCGTGGCCCTGGCCATGGCCATGAACGCCCAGGGCAAGCAGCCGCAGATGCTGGAGGACCCGCGCCTGCAGCCGGCCGGACTGCCCGCGGGCATCCAGCAGCAACTGCTCATTGAACGCGCCCTGGCGCAGTCCGACATGGGCGACGGCAAGGCGGCCATGGCCTCCGTGCTCGATGCGCGTGCCCTCAACCCGGGGGACGTGAACAGCTGGATCGCCGAAGTGCCGCTGCGCGTGCGCGCCCGCCAGTTCACCGAAGCCATGGCGGCGGCCGACCATGCCATCAAGCTGGCTCCCGACAACGGCGAGGCCCTCTACCAGAAGGCCGCCATTTACCACGCCGGCGGCCAGGTGGCCCAGGCGCTGGCGGGCTACGAACGGGCCATCCAGATCCAGCCCAAGCATGCCGAGTCGCACCTGGGCCGCGCGGGCCTGCTCGTCGACCTGAACCGCGACGCCGAAGCCCTCGCCGAGGTCAACGAGCTGCAGACCTTGAGGCCCAACGATCCGCGCGGCGCCTATCTCCGAGCGGTGCTTGCCGAGCGCGCCGGCGACGCCCGCACCGCCCGGGCCGCGCTCAAGCGCATCACCGACCTGCTGGACCCGGTGCCTATCGAGTACATCCGCTACCGCACCCAGTTGCTGATGCTCAACGGCCTGGCCCACTACAGCCTTGGCGAGAGGGAGAAGTCCAAGCCCTTCCTGGAACTGGCCTCTCGCCAGCAACCGGGCAGCCCGTTGATCAAGCTGCTGGCCCAGGTGGCGCTGGCCGAGCCCAACGTCAACCGCGCCATTGAGCTGCTCGACGGCTACGTCAAGGCGCGTCCCGGCGACGGCCAGGCCCTGCTGATGCTGGCCTCGGCCCACATGAGCCAGGGCCGCCACGCCCGCGCCGTGCAGCTCATGCAGGACGCCCTCAAGGCCAAGGACGCGCCCGAGTACCGCACGGCTCTGGGCCTGTCGCTGCTGCAGTCCGGCCAGCCGGGCATGGCCGAAGACCAGCTCGCCAAGGCCTACAAGGCCGATCCCGGCCAGACCTACGCGGGCCTGGCCCTGGTCACCGTCTACCTGCGCGACAAGCAGATCCCCAAGGCCCTGGCCGTGGCCGACACGCTGGCCCGCGCCAACCCCAACAGCGCCACCGTGCTGATGGTGCAGGCCTACGCCAAGAGCCAGGCGCGTGACGTCGCCGGTGCGCGCGCCGGCTACGAAAAGGCCCTGAAGCTGGACCCCAGCCAGCTGGAGGCCAAACTCGGCCTGGCCCGCATCGATGCCATGGCCGGCAGCTACGACGCCGCCGAGAAGCGCCTGCGCGACGCGCTGAAGAACGACGAGCGCAACACCAGCATCCTGTTCGAGCTGGCCCTGGTCAACGAGCTGCGCGGCCGGGACGACGAGGCGCTGAAGTGGCTGGACAGCGCCGCCGCCGCCAGCGGCCCGCGCGAGACGCGCATCAACTTCGCCCTGGTGGCCTGGCATCTGCGCAAGGGCCAGCCGGCCCGCGCCATCGAAGCGGCCAAGGTGCTGCTGTCCAAGGTGCCCGAAGACGTCGAAGCCCTGCAGGCCTATGCCGCCGCCCAGCTCGCCAACGGCGACGCAGCCGGCGCCCGCGCCACGCTGACCAACGCCTCGCGGCGTGCCGGCTTCGAGACGCCGCGCCTCGTCGAAGTGGCACGCCAGCAGGTCGCGGCCCAGGACCTCAAGGGAGCCGGCTACTCGCTCGAGAAGGCCCTGAACGGCACGCCCAACGACCCCGCGGCCATCGCGATGCTGTCCAGCGTCGAGCTGGCCCAGGGCAACACCGCCCAGGCCGAGCAGCGGGCCCGCCAGGTCGTCGAGGCCAACCCCAAGTCGGCGCTGGGCTACAACCTGCTGGCCGAGGTGGCGATGCGCCGCGGCCAGAGCGCCGCCGCCCTGGACGCCTTGCGCAAGGCGCACGACATCGACAAATCGTCCACCACGCTGACGCGGCTGATGCGGGCCCAGGCCGCGCAGGCCGGCGGCCTCAAGCCGGCCATCGACTCGGCCGACGCGTGGCTCCGCAAGAACCCGAGTGACGCCGCCGTGCACGGCGCCGCCGCTGAGCTGCTGGTGCGCGCCAAGGACTACGCCGGCGCCCGCAGGCATTACGAAGCCATCCTCAAGGCCAGCCCCGCAGACCCGGGCGTGCTCAACAACCTGGCCAACGTGCTGGTCGAGCTGAAGGACCCCGGCGCCATCGACGTCGCCGAGCGTGCCCTCAAGGCCGATCCGCGCAACCCCGTGCTGCTGGACACCGCCGGCTGGGCCAACCACCGAGGGGGCAAGGCCGATCGCGCCCTGCAGCTGCTGCGCGACGCCCGCCTGCGCGCGCCGGACAACCCCGACATCCGTTACCACCTGGCCGCCGTGCTGGCCCAGGCCGGCCGCAAGGCCGAGGCGAAGGACGAGCTGAGTGCGGCGCTGCGCGGTGACGCGACATTCGCCACGGCGGCGGAGGCCAAACAGCTGCTCTCCACCCTCAACTGAGGGGTCCAAAGGGCTTGGCGGCCTGTCGGGGTTTCTTACAATTTCTAGCACACGGACGAGTGGTTTTTGCCAAGCCGTTATCCGGCAAGGAATTTCTCGCCTGGCACCGAGATTGCTACGAGATTGCCGAAAACCTCATCGCCGCCGGGCGACAAAATCGAAGGAACCAAAAATGACGATCCGCAAAATCCGCTGGGGCCTGATGACCTTGGGTGCCGCCGCGGCACTGGCATCGACGAGCGCGCACGCGGTCTGGACCTTCAATCAGAGCAACGTCACCGGCCTGTCGGGCACCAATGCCGGCGACCCGAGCCTGTCGCTGAGCGGCGTCTACGCCACCAACACCTCGGGCGTCGTCACCGGCAACTGGGCATCGTCGGCCCTCGTCTGGTATAGCGGCAACGGCCAGGGCATGAGCTCCGACGGCAGCCAGACCCCCAACCACGCCCTGGACAACACCGGCAACACCGAAGCCGTGCTGCTGAACTTCAGCGCCAGCACCGTGCTGAGCAGCATCGGCCTGGGCTACACCTCCAACGGTACCTGCAAGAACACCGTCACCAACGCCACCCAGACCCTGGCCAACGACCAGAGCTGCTCCAGCCTGGGCAGCAACTGGACCCTGCTGCAGAACGGCTCGACCCAGGTCGACGTCTCCCTGTTCCGCTGGACGGGTGCCGGCACGCCGACGGGCAGCCCCACCGCGCTGGTGGGCCAGGCCTCCACGACCATGGCCGGCTGGGAGCTGGTGGGCAACTACGGTGACATGATCACCGACACCACCAACCCCTACAACACGGTCAATTCGTCGGGCAAGTCGTCGAGCTGGTGGTTGATCAGCGCCTACAACTCCGGCTTCAAGCAGACCTCGGCCAGCAGCACCAGCATCGCCACCGAGAACCGCGGCGTGCTGGACAACGGCGGCGACTACTTCAAGCTCTATGCCGTGGCCGGCAGCAAGTGCACGAGCACGGTCGACAACAAGGGCGTGTGCGGCGGCAGCAGCACCGGCAAGCTGCCCGAGCCGGCCACCCTGGCCCTGACCAGCGTCGCCCTCGTCGGCGTGGCGGGACTGCGCCGCCGCAAGGCCAAGCTGGCCGCCTGATCGAGCGTCAGCGCTCCCCGCTCAAAGGCACTCCACGGAGTGCCTTTTTGCTTTTGGGGCCGGCTCGCCGCTGTCCCTGGCCGGACAGCCAGGAAGCGAACGACCGTGCTAAAAAGGCCGGATCCCATCACGACGACACAGCGAGACATGGACCTCAACTTCACCGCGGCGGAACTGGCCTTCCGCGCCGAGGTGCGCGATTGGGTGCGCGCCAACCTGCCGGCCGACATCGCCCACAAGGTGCGCCACGCGCTGCGCCTGAACAAGGACGACCTCCAGCGCTGGGCCAAGATCCTCGGCGCCAAGGGCTGGCACGGCTGGGCCTGGCCCAAGCAGTTCGGCGGCCCGGGCTGGAACGCCGTGCAGCGCCACCTCTTCGAGGAGGAATGCGCCCTCGCCTGCGCGCCGCGCATCGTGCCGTTCGGCCCGGTGATGGTGGCGCCGGTCATCATGGCCTTCGGCACGCCCAAGCAGCAGCAGCGCTTCCTGCCCGGCATCATGAGCGGCGAGGTCTGGTGGAGCCAGGGCTACAGCGAGCCGGGCTCAGGCTCCGACCTCGCGTCGCTGAAGTGCCGGGCCGAGCGCCGCGGCGACAAATACATCGTCAACGGCCAGAAGACCTGGACGACGCTGGGCCAGTACGGCGACTGGATCTTCTGCCTCGTGCGCACCTCTTCCGAAGGCAAGCCGCAGACCGGCATCAGCTTCCTGCTGATCGACATGAAGTCGCCCGGCGTCAGCGTCAAGCCCATCATCATGCTCGACGGCGAGCACGAGGTGAACGAGGTCTGGTTCGACAACGTCGAGGTGCCGGCCGAGAACCTGATCGGCGAGGAGAACAAGGGCTGGACCTACGCCAAGCACCTGCTCTCGCACGAACGCACCAACATCGCGGACGTGAACCGCGCCAAGCGCGAGCTGGAGCGGCTCAAGCGCATCGCCAAGGCCGAAGGCCTGATGGACGACCCGCGTTTCCGCGACCAGATCGCGCTGTGCGAGATCGACGTCGTGGCGCTGGAGATGATGGTGCTGCGCGTGCTGTCCGGCGAGCGCACCGGCAAGCAGCCGCTGGACGTGGCCGGCCTGCTCAAGATCCGCGGCAGCGAGCTGCAGCAGCGCTACACCGAGCTGATGATGCTGGCCGGAGGCCCGCTGGCCCTGCCCCACGTGCACGAGGCTATGGAGGCGGGCTGGCAGGGCGACCAGTGGCTGGGCGGCGCCTGGATCGGCGGCGCCTCGCACGCCATCCCGCTCACCGGCACCTACCTCAACGTCCGCAAGACCACGATCTACGGCGGTTCCAACGAAGTGCAGCGCAACATCGTCGCCCAGACGGTGCTCGGATAAGCCGGCAGGAGACAGACCCATGGATTTCGATTTCACGGAAGACCAGCAGGCCCTGCGCGACGCAGTGCGCCGCTTCGTCGACAAGGACTACAGCTTCGAGCGCCGCAGCCAGATCGAGCGGTCCGGCGGCTTCGACCGCGCCGCCTGGGAAGGCCTGGCAGGCCTGGGCCTCACCGCCCTGGCGGTCCCGGAGGCCCATGGCGGCCTCGGCTTCGGGGCCGTCGAGGGCATGGTGGTGATGGAGGAACTCGGCCGCGGCCTGGTGCTGGAGCCGCTGGCCCAGGGCGCACTGATCGCCCCCGCCCTGCTGCAGCGCGCGCCCGACGACCTTCAGGCCGCCTGGCTGCCCCGCATGGCCGCCGGGGAAGCCCTGGTCGTGCTGGCCCACCAGGAAGCGCGCTCCCGCTACCGCCTCCAGCAGGTGGCAACCCGCGTCGTGGACGGCAAGCTCACCGGCGTCAAAAGCCTGGTCCCGGCGGGGGACGTGGCTGACGCCTTCATCGTGCCGGCCCGCGTGGCGGGCAGCGACGACGCCCCCCATGGCGTGGCCCTCTACCTCGTCGAGCGCGCGGCGGCAGGCGTGCACACGCGGCCCTACTCGCTCTACGACGGCTCGCGCGCGGCCGAAGTGCACTTCAAGGACACGCCCGCCCAGCTCATCGCCGGCCCCGACCAGGGCCTGGCCCTGCTGGAGCTGGCGGCGGACATCGGCATCGCGGCCCAGGCCGCCGAGGCCGTGGGCGCCATGGAGCGCTACCTGGAGATGACGGTGGACTACCTGAACACGCGCAAGCAGTTCGGCGTGGCGATCGCGAGCTTCCAGGCGCTGCGCCACCGCACGGCCGACGTGAAGATGCAGCTGGAGCTGGCCCGTTCGATGAGCTACTACGCCACCCTGCGCCTCGGGGACGTGGCCGCGGTGCGCCGCCGCGCGGTCTCGCAGGCCAAGGTGCAGCTCGGCCAGTCCATGCGTTTCGTCGGCCAGCAGTGCACGCAGATGCACGGCGGCATCGGCGTCACCGACGAGTACGCCGGCAGCCACTACTTCAAGCGCCTGACCGTCATGGAGATGCAATGGGGCGACACGCTGCATCACCTCGGTGAAGTCAGCGCCCGGATGCAGGACACTGCAGGGGTGTTTGCCTAGGGCCCTGTTCGATCGGGCCCGCATGGAGGTCCCGATGAAAGCCCACGCATTGCTGCTGCTCGCCGGCCTGGCCGGCGCTGCCAGCCTTTCCGCCCACGCCCAGACGATGAAGCCCGGGCTGTGGGAGTTCAAGCAGACGCCCCAGCTCGACCCCGCCCACCAGGCCCGGATGGCCGAGGCCCAGAAGGCCATGGACAGCATGCCGCCCGAGCGTCGCCAGATGATCGAGCAGATGATGGCCCAGCGCGGCGTCAGCGTGAACATGGCGGGCGGCGCCATCACGATCAAGACCTGCATCACCAAGGAGCAGGCCGAGCGCAACGTGGCGCCGGTCTCCCAGCAGGGCAAGTGCACGCAGGAGGTCAAGCGCAGCGGCAGCGTCATCCAGACGCACTTCGTCTGCACCGACCCGGCCTCCGAGGGCGATGCCACGGTGACCCTGCGGGGCAGCGAGGGCTTCACCAACGACGTCACCATCCGCCGCCAGGCCCAGGGCAAGACCGAGACCACCCGCGTCAGCGGCGAAGGCCGCTGGCTGGGCGCCGACTGCGGCAGCATCCAACCCTTGCAGGCCCAGCCCAAGCCTTGAAACAGCGCCTCTCGCACATCCTCTTCAGCCAGGGGTTCGGCACGCGCCGCCTGTGCGCCGGCCTGGTCTGGAACGGCGAGGTCGCGGTGGCCGGACAGGTGGTCGACGACCCCGATGCCGAGTTCGAGACCGAAGGCCTGCATTTCACCGTCGGCGGCCAGGACTGGCCGTTCTTCGACAAGGCCCTGGTGATGCTGAACAAGCCGGCCGGCTACGAGTGCTCGCAAAAGCCTCGCCACCATCCCAGCGTCATGAGCCTGTTGCCCGCGCCGTTGCGTGAACGCGGCCTGCAGCCCATCGGCCGCCTCGACGAAGACACCACCGGCCTGCTGCTGCTCACCGACGACGGCAGCCTCATCCACAAGCTCACGTCGCCCAAGCACCACGTGCCCAAGGTTTACGAGGCGCGTTGCAAGCATCCCCTGACCGCCGCCATGACGGAACAGCTGCTGGCTGGCGTGGAGCTGAAAGAGCCGGAAGGCAAGTTCCAGCGCCCGCCGGAGACGACCCGCGCCGAGGCGGCGGAGATCGTCGACGACACCCTGCTGCGCCTGACCTTGCTGGAGGGCAAGTACCACCAGGTCAAGCGCATGGTCGCGGCGGTGGGCAACCGCGTGGAGGCCCTGCACCGGCCCCAGTTCGGCGCCCTGGTGTTGCCCGCCGATCTCGAACCCGGCCAATGGCGCTGGGTCGGCAGCCCCGCCGAGGTCTGGGGACAATGAGGGCCATGCGAGTTTTCAGAGGCTTCCACCACCGCGGCATCGCGCCGGCCTGCGCGCTGACCATCGGCAACTTCGACGGCGTCCACCGCGGCCACCAGGCCATGCTGGCGCTGCTGCAATCCGAGGCCCGGCACCGCGGCCTGCCGAGCTGCGTGCTGACCTTCGAGCCCCACCCGCGCGACTTCTTCGCCGCCAAGGCCGGCAAGCCCGAGCTGGCGCCGGCCCGCATCGCCACGCTGCGCGACAAGCTCGTCGAGCTGGAACGCTGCGGGGTCGACCAGGTCGTCATCCTGCGCTTCGACGAGGCCCTGGCCTCGCTGCCGGCACAGGAGTTCATCCGCCAGGTGCTCGGCGAGGGCCTGGGCGCCCGCTACGTCCTCGTGGGCGACGACTTCCGCTTCGGCGCCAAGCGCCAGGGCGACTACGCCACGCTGGACGCCGCCGGCCGGGCCAGGGGCTTCGACGTCGCCCGCATGATGAGCTACGAGGTGCACGGCCTGCGGGTCAGCAGCTCGGCCGTGCGGCAGGCGCTCGCGGCCGGCGACATGGCTGCGGCCGCCGCGCTTCTCGGCCGGCCCTACGCCATCTCGGGCCACGTCGGGCATGGCCGCAAGCTGGGCCGCCAGCTCGGCGAGAGCGCCCCGGGCGCCGCCGACGGCTTCCGCACGCTGAACCTGGACTTCGGGCACGACAAGCCGGCGGCCCACGGCATCTTCGCGGTGCTGGTGCACGGCCTGGCGGACCGGGCCCTGCCGGGCGTCGCCAGCCTGGGCAACCGGCCCACGGTGGAGGACGCCGGCCGGGTGCTGCTGGAGGTGCATTGCCTGGACTGGCCGCTGGGGCCGGAGGGGGGCTACGGTAAACTCGCCCGCGTGGAACTGCTGCACAAAATCCGCGACGAAGCCAAGTACGACGGGCTGGACGCGCTCACGGCCGCGATTCGCCACGACACGGATGCAGCACGCGCCTTCCTGGCCACCCACGCCTCCCAGCGCCGCCAGACCACGCGCGACCGAATTTGAAGCGGCGCCCCGCCGCTCGCCTTCGCCCTCCCCCGTTTCCCGACCGCCAGGCCCGACGCCTGGCCGCACGCCATGACCACCCCGGACTACCGTTCCACGCTCAACCTGCCCGACACCTCCTTCCCCATGCGCGGCGACCTGCCCAAGCGCGAGCCGGGCTGGGTCAGGGAATGGGAGGAGCACGGCGTCTACAAGAAGCTGCGCGACGCGCGCTGCGGCGCCCCGAAGTTCGTGCTGCACGACGGCCCGCCCTATGCCAACGGCCAGATTCACATGGGCCACGCCGTCAACAAGATCCTGAAGGACATGATCGTCAAGGCCCGGCAGCTGGCCGGTTATGACGCGGCCTACATCCCCGGCTGGGACTGCCACGGCCTGCCCATCGAGAACCAGATCGAGAAGACCTACGGCCGCGGCCTGCCGCGCAGCGAGGTCCAGGCCAAGAGCCGCGCCTATGCCGCCGAGCAGATCGACCAGCAGCGCGCCGACTTCAAGCGCCTGGGCGTGCTGGGCGAGTGGGACCACCCCTACAAGACGATGGACTTCGTCAACGAGGCCGGCGAGATCCGCGTGCTCAAGCGCCTGTTCGAGCGCGGCTTCGTCTACCGCGGCCTCAAGCCGGTGTACTGGTGCTTCGACTGCGGCTCGTCGCTGGCCGAGTTCGAGATCGAATACGCCGACAAGCAGAGCCCGGCCGTCGACGTGGCCTTCCTGAGCGCCGAACCCGACAAGCTCGCCGCCGCCTTCGGCGTGCCGCCGCTGGCCAAGGAGGCCTTCACCGTCATCTGGACGACGACGCCCTGGACCATCCCGGCCAACCAGGCCCTCAACCTCAATCCCGAGCTGCCCTACGCCCTGGTCGACACGCCGCGCGGCTACTTCGTCGTGGCCGAGGCCCTGGTCGAGAAGTGCCTGGCGCGCTGGCAGCTGGAAGGCAGCGTCGTCGCCGTCGTGCCCGGCCGCAAGCTCGAGCTGCTGAAGTTCAAGCATCCGCTGGCCCACGTCCACCCCGGCTACGACCGCGAAAGCCCCGTCTACCTGGCCGATTACGCCACCGCAGACGACGGCACCGGCGTCGTCCACTCGGCGCCGGCCTACGGCCTGGACGACTTCCAGTCCTGCATCGCCCACGGCCTGGCCTTCGACGACATCCTCAACCCCGTGCAGGGCAACGGCACCTATGCCGCCGACCTGCCCCTCTTCGGCGGCCAGCACATCTGGAAGGCCAACCCCGTCATCGCCCAGACCCTGCTCGACAACGGCCGGCTGATGGCCCAGTCCAAGGTGACGCACAGCTACCCGCACTGCTGGCGCCACAAGTCGCCGGTCATCTACCGCGCCGCGGCGCAGTGGTTCGTGCGCATGGACGAGGGCGACGGCCTGTTCACGACCGACAAGGCCCCGCAGACGCTGCGCCAGACGGCCCTGGCCGCCATCGAGGCCACGAGCTTCTACCCCGAGAACGGCCGCGCACGGCTGCACGACATGATCGCCGGCCGCCCCGACTGGTGCATCTCGCGCCAGCGCAGCTGGGGCGTGCCCCTGCCCGTCTTCCTGCACAAGGACACGGGCGAGGCGCATCCCAGGACGCTGGAGTTCATCGAGCGTGCCGCGCAACTGGTGGAGGCCGGCGGCGTGGAAGCCTGGTCGCAGCTCGACGCGCGCGACTGGCTGGGCGACGAGGCGGAGCACTACACCAAGGGCAACGACATCCTCGACGTCTGGTTCGACTCCGGCTCGACCTTCCAGCACGTGCTCAAGGGCAGCCATGCCGGCGCGGCCCATGCCAGCGGCCCCGAGGCCGACCTCTACCTCGAAGGCCACGACCAGCACCGCGGCTGGTTCCACAGCTCGCTGCTGCTCAGCTGCGCCCTGCAGGGCCGCGCGCCCTACCGCGGCCTGCTGACCCACGGCTTCACGGTCGACGCCCAGGGCCGCAAGATGAGCAAGTCGCTGGGCAACGGCATCCAGCCCCAGGAGGTCACCCAGAAGCTCGGCGCCGAGATCATCCGGCTGTGGGTGGCGGCCTCCGACTACTCGGGCGACATCGCCGGCGACGACAAGATCCTCGCCCGCGTCGTCGACGGCTACCGCCGCATCCGCAACACGCTGCGATTCCTGCTGGCCAACGTCAGCGACTTCGACCCGGCCACCGACGCCGTCACGCCGGCCGAGCTGCTGGAGGTCGACCGCTACGCCCTCGCCCGCGCCGCCGAGCTGCAGGCCGACATCCTGGCCCACTTCGAGCGCTACGAGTTCCACCCCGTCGTCGCCAAGCTGCAGGTCTACTGCTCGGAAGACCTCGGCGCCTTCTACCTCGACGTCCTCAAGGACCGCCTCTACACGACTGCGCCCAAGAGCCTGGCCCGCCGCTCGGCCCAGACGGCGCTGTGGCAGATCACCCAGGCGATGCTGCGCTGGATGGCGCCTTTCCTGAGCTTCACGGCCGAGGAGGCGTGGAAGGTTTTCGCCGGCAAGAAGGCGGGCGACACCCTCTTCACCGAGACCTACTGGGACTTCGGTGCCACCGAGGGCGGCCTGCTCGCCAAGTGGCAGCGCATCCACGAGATCCGCGACGAGGTCAACAAGGCCATCGAGGCCGTGCGCGCCACCGGCGCCGTGGGCGCTTCGCTCCAGGCCGAGCTGGTGCTGCAGGTCAACGAGCAGGACGAGGCCCTGCTCCGCAGTCTGGGCGAGGACCTGCGCTTCGTCTTCATCACCTCGGCGGTCAAGCTGGTGTCGGCCGCCCAGCTCGGCGTCGTCGTCACGCCCAGCACCCAAGGCAAGTGCGACCGCTGCTGGCACTACCGTGCCGACGTGGGCAGCAATCCCGCCCACCCGACGCTGTGCGGCCGCTGCGACAGCAACCTGCACGGCCAGGGCGAAACGCGCACCATCGCCTGAGCCGGCATCGAAGCGTGGCCGCTCCGTCGGCTGCGCAGTCTGCAAGACCGCCCAGACTTGCCCGCGTCCAGCGCGGCAAGCCTGGGCGAGGGGCTCACGGAAACGCCGGCACGTTGGGCTCCATCCCCTCGAAGCGCGCTTCCGGGTGGGTGCGCTGCAGCAGCGCTTCGATCTGGCTCACCCGCGTGCGCGGCACGTCGACGATGAGCAGGTACTGCCCATCGTCGACGGCGCGCTCGAAGCGCTTCAGCCGCCGGCTCGGGGTCGAGCTGCCGATCATGCTGCTCGACCAGGTGCCCAGCATGGCGCCCACCGCGGCGATGCCGATCACCAGCGCGGCGGGCGAGCCCGGATCGAAGGCAAAGGCCGCCGCCACGCCGCCCGCAGCCCCCAGCCCCGAGCCGATCAGCGCGCCGGCCTGGGCCGCCTCGACGAGGTCGGAGGTCTGCAGCACGTTGGCCGGATGCAGGCCGTCCATGGCAGCGCCCTCGCGGGCGACGAAGTGGATGTGGTGCTCGGTGACGCGGGCGAGCAGCAGCTCGTCCATCGTCCGCCGCGCGCTGCCCAGGTCGGGCAGCAGCCAGTAGATGCGCTTTCGCATGGCGATCTCCAAGGCAAGGGAGGTCCCACTTCTACGCCGCTTCTCCCGCGCCTACAAGAACAACCCTGCCGGCAAGTTACATTGACCGCCCCCGCACCGCGCCCCCACACATGGCCTCTCGTTCGTCCTCCTCGCCCGCCGGCCTGACCACCTGGCTGCTGATCGCCGCCGTCGTCATCCTGGCCGACCAGTTCACCAAGATCCTCATCCTCGGCGCCTTCCGGCTCGGCGACGTCCATCCCATCACCAGCTTCTTCGACCTGGTGCGGGCCCACAACTTCGGCGCGGCCTTCAGCTTCCTGCACGGCGCCTCGGGCTGGCAGCGCTGGTTCTTCCTGGGCCTGGGCCTGGCCGCCGCCACCTTCATCGTCTGGCTGCTGCGCCGCCACGGCCACCAGAAGCTCTTCGCCAGCGCCCTGACCCTCATCCTCGGCGGAGCGCTGGGCAACGTCATCGACCGCGCCATCCACGGCTACGTCGTCGATTTCATCCAGGTCCATGCCGGCGGCTGGTATTTCCCCGCCTTCAACGTCGCCGACAGTGCGATCACCATCGGAGCCATCCTGCTGATCCTGGATGAACTCCGACGTGTCAGACGCACCTGAGGACCCGCCCGCCTACCGCCCCTACGTTCCCTACGTACCGGCGCCTGCGGTCGAGATCGGCCCGCGGCTGAACCGGCTGCCGCTCGCCGCGCCCTGGCAGTGGCTGCGCCTGGGCTGGCAGGACCTGCGCCGCGAGCCGGCCATCGGCCTCTTCTTCGGCGCCTGCTTCGCGCTGATGGGCCTGGCGGTGCTGATGGTGTTCCGCCACGCCCCCATCTACACCCTGGCCCTGTGCGCCGGCTTCCTTCTCGTCGGCCCGCTGCTCTGCCTGGGCCTGTACGACGTGAGCCGGCGGCTGGAGCGCGGCGAGCCCGTGTCGCTGCACCTCGTCCTCGGCGCCTGGATGGACAACGTTGCCCAGATCGCCATCTTCGGCGCGGTCCTCCTCATCCTGGAGATGCTCTGGGGGCGCGCGGCCCTGGTGGTGTTCGCCGTCAGCTTCGACGGCATGCCCGATTTCGCCGGCTCCATCTCGCGCCTGCTCGACGCCTCCCACCTCGGCTTCATCGTCGCCTACCTGGCCGTCGGCGGCCTGTTCGCCGGGCTGATCTTCGCCGTCAGCGTCATCGCCATGCCGCTGCTGCTGGACCGCGACACCGACGCGGTGAGCGCGGGGCTGGCCAGCCTCAAGCTCTGCCTCGGACAGCCCCTGGTCATGCTGCAGTGGGGCCTGATCGTGACCGTCCTGGTCGTCCTGGCGATGCTGCCGGGGTTCGCGGGCCTGCTGGTCGTCGGCCCCTGGCTCGGCCACGCGAGCTGGCACGCCTACCGTGCCGCCCTGCCCCCCGACGAGGTGGGGCCGCCAGCGCAATAAGTCACGGCGGCCCCGCGGGGTGGGCGGCGACAATCGCGCGCCCTCCATCACCGCCGATGCTCCTCGACTTCTCCAGCCTGGGCCATTACGACTGGCTCGATGTCCCGCTCTGGGTCTTCGACCCCGACCAGCAGCGCAACCTCTGGGCCAATGCCGCCGCCCTGCGCTTCTGGCACGCCGACAGCGCCGAGGAGTTCCTGTCGCGTGATTTTTCCGAGCATGGCGACGCCGTCCGCGAGCGCCTGGCCGTCACCGCCGCCGACCATGCCCAGGGCAAGATCGTGCGCGAGCAGTGGACCCTCTACCCCAAGGGCGAACCCACCACGGTCATGCTGGTCTCGCGCGGCATGCGCACGCCCGACCGCCGCCAGGTCATGCTGTTCGCGGCCGACTCCCTCGGCGGCGGCGCCGACCTCGCCATGCTGCGCGGCGTCGAGGCCCTGCAGCACACCTCGGTGCGCATCGCCGTCTTCGGCCTGGGCCGTGGCGAGCTGCTGATGCGCAATCCGGCCGCCGCCCTCACCTTCGGCGACGAGGCGCCCGCGCCCGGCCAGAGCGAGTTCGCCCGGCTCTTCGCCCACGCCGGGGATGCCGCCGGCATCCTCGCCCGCGTGAAGCGCGGCGAGGCCTGCCGACAGGACGTGGAGCTCCAGACCCTGGCCGGCACGCGCTGGCATGCGCTGGACGCAAGGCCCATGCGCGACCCGGTCACGGGCGAGACCGTCATGCTCTTCAATGCCCGCGACATTGCCGACCTCAAGGCCAGCCAGGCGGCCCTGGAAGCGGCCCGTGAGGCGGCCGAGGCGGCCAGCCAGGCCAAGAGCAGCTTCCTCGCCAACATGAGCCACGAGATCCGCACGCCCATGAACGGCGTGCTCGGCCTGACCGAACTGGTGCTGCAGTCCGGCGACCTCAACGAGCGCCAGCGCCGCTTCATCGCCATGGCCCACGATTCGGCCAAGGGGCTGATGACCATCATCAACGACCTGCTGGACGTGGCCAAGATCGAGGCGGGCCGCATCGTCATCGACGAGCAGCCCTTCGGCCTGCACGACTGCCTGACCGAGGCGCTGCAGCCGCTGCTGCTGCAGGCCCATGCCAAGGGCCTCGAACTGCACGTGCTGGTGCAACCCAACGTGCCGGCCCGGCTGCTGGGCGACGCGTTGCGGCTGCGCCAGGTTCTGATCAACCTGGTCGGCAATGCACTCAAGTTCACCGAGCGCGGCGAGGTGCGCGTCGAAATCGGCCTGGCCGACGCCCCCGCCGAACCCGAGCGCCCAGCCGACAGGCTGCGCCTGCGCATGGCCGTCACCGACACCGGCATCGGCATGACCCGCGACCAGATTGCCCAGGTCTTCGACCCCTTCACCCAGGCGGACGGCAGCATCACCCGCCGCTACGGCGGCACGGGCCTGGGCCTCACCATCGTGCAGCGCCTCGTGGGCTTGATGGGCGGCGAGGTGGCCGTGGAAAGCGAACCCGGCCTCGGCTCCAGCTTCAGCTTCGAGGTCGACGTCGGCCGGGCCGACTGACGGCCGCCTCGACCGCGCCCGTCAGTGCAGTCAGGGCAGCAGCACGGCGCTGCCGACGATCTGTCGTGCCTCCAGGTCCCGGTGCGCCTCGGCCGCGTCAGCCAGGGCGTAGCGACGGTCGATGCGGATCCTGACCTGGCCGCTGGACACCATGGCAAAGAGGTCGTCGCCCATGGCCTGCGTGGCCTCGCGGGTGGCGATGTGGGTGAAGATGGTCGGCCGCGTCACGTAGACCGACCCCTTGGCCGCCAGCGTGCCGATCTGGATGGGCGGCACCGGCCCCGAGGCGGCGCCGAAGCTCGCGAGCAGGCCGAAGGGCGCCAGGCTGTCCAGCGAGCCTTCCCAGGTGTCGGCGCCCACCGAGTCGTAGACCACCTTCACGCCGCGCCCGCCGGTGATCTCGCGCACCTTGGCGGCGAAGGCCGTATCGCGCCGGTAGTTGATGGCGTGGCTGGCGCCGTTCGCCAGCGCCAGCGCGCATTTCTCGTCGCTGCCCGCGGTGGCGATCAATTGCAGGCCCAGGGCTCGCGCCCACTGGCAGGCGATGAGGCCCACGCCGCCCGCCGCGGCGTGGAAGAGGACGAAGTCGCCCGCCTGCAAGCCGCCCTGGGGCAGGGTGCGGCGCAGCAGGTACTGCACCGTCAGGCCCTTGAGCATCATGGCCGCCGCAGTCTCGAAGTCGATGGCGTCGGGCAGCTTGAGCACGCACTTGGCCGGCATCACGCGGGCCGTCGCGTAGGCGCCCGGCGGCTGGCTGGTGTAGGCGGCGCGGTCGCCCACGCGCAAGTGGGAGACGCCCTCGCCCACCGCCTCGACGATGCCCGCGCCTTCCATCCCCAGGCGTGCCGGCAGCGCCAGCGGGTAGGTGCCGTTGCGGTGGTAGACGTCGATGTAGTTCAGCCCGCAGGCGTGATGGCGGATGCGGATCTCGCCCGGTCCCGGCTCGCCCACCGCCATGTCCACGAGCTTCAACTGCTCCGGCCCTCCGGGAGCGTCGATGACGATGGCCTTTTCACTCATGCGGGTCTCCTCGTTGCGTTGTGGGCTATCGTGCCAGCCCTTTGCCCGCCCGTCTTCCCTGGATGAAGCTGACCCCACGCCTTGCTCTGCTGCTGACCCTGCCGCCTTTGCTGTGGGCGGGCAACGCGGTCGTCGGCCGCCTCGTGCGGGATGCCATCCCGCCGCTCACGCTGAACTTCCTGCGCTGGCTGCTGGCCCTGGCCCTGCTCGCACCGTTCACGCTGCCGCTGCTGCGCCGTCCGCGCGAGCTGCTGTCGCGCTGGCGCGGCCTGGCCTGGCTGGGCTTCCTCGGCATGGGCTGCTTCAACGCCCTGCAATACCTGGCGCTGCACACGTCGTCGCCGCTGACCGTGACGCTCATCACCGCCAGCATGCCGGTCTGGATGCTGGCCGTGGGTGCGGTGGGATACGGCGTCAGGCCGAGGCCGCGCCAGCTCGCCGGCGCGGGCCTGTCGCTCGCGGGCGTCGCGCTGGTGATCGCGCGCGGCGAGCCGGCGGCCCTGCTGGCGGTGCACTTCGTGCCCGGCGACCTGCTGATGCTGCTGGCCATCTTCACCTGGGCCGTGTACTCATGGATGCTGGCCCGGCCGGGGCCGGGGCTGCGCCCCGGCGAGCGACCCGACTGGAACTGGGCCGAAGCCCTGATGGCGCAACTCGTCTACGGCACGGCGTTCTCGGGCCTGGCCGCGGGTGCGGAGCGCCTGGTGGCGCCCGCCGACATCCACTGGAGCCCGGCACTGCTGGCCGCCCTGGCCTACGTGGCCGTCGGGCCTTCTCTCGTGGCCTACCGCTGCTGGGGCCGCGGCGTGGCGGAGGCGGGGCCGGCGACGGCGGCCTTCTTCGTGAACCTGACCCCGCTGTTCGCCGCCCTGATCTCGGCGGTGATGCTGGGCACGGCGCCAGCCTGGTACCACGCCGCCGCCTTCGTGCTGATCGCGGCTGGCATCGTGGTGTCGTCGCGCTGATGCGAGTCGTGCACGCAGACGACCGCATGGTCGTCGTCGACAAGCCCGCCGGCCTGCTCAGCGTGCCCGGCCGCACCGAGCCCGACTGCGCCAGCGCCCGCGTGCAGGCCCTCTACCCCGACGCCCTCATCGTGCACCGGCTCGACCAGGCCACCTCGGGCCTGCTGCTGTTCGCGCGTGGCGCCCAGGCCCAGCGCGAGCTCAGCGCCGACTTCGCCGAACGCCGTGTCGGCAAGGTCTACGTCGCCGTCGTGGCCGGCCGGCTGCAGGGCGAGGGCCTGATCGACCTGCCGCTGGGCGCCGACTGGCCGAACCGGCCACGCCAGCAGGTCGACCACCAGCACGGCAAGCCTTCGCAGACCCGCTGGCGCGTGCTCGGCCACGAGGGCGACCACACACGGCTGAGGCTGGAACCGCTGACCGGCCGCAGCCACCAGCTGCGGGTGCACCTCGCGGCCCTGGGCCATCCCATCCTCGGCGACACCCTCTACGGCATGGCCGACACCGCCGCAGCCAGCCCGCGGCTGTTGCTGCATGCGAGCGAACTCAGCGTCAGCGGCCATCGCTTCGCCTGCGCACCGGAGTTCTGACACACTGGCCGGGCCTCGCCTCCTTCCGTCTCTCCCATGCACCTCTACATCGTCACCGGCAGCTCGCGTGGCCTGGGCGCGGCCCTCGTGCAGCAGCTCGCCCAATCCCCGCACAACACCGTCCTGGGCATCGCGCGGCATGCCGATGCGGCACTGCCGGCCGAGCAGTGGACGCTGGACCTCGCCGACCCCTTGCCTGCCGCCGAGCGCCTGCAGGCCTGGCTGCGCGAGCACACCGGGTGGGAGAGTGCCACGCTGATCAACAACGCGGCGCTGCTGAGCCCTCCAGGCCCCCTGGCCGCGACCGAGCTGGACGCCTTGTCGGCCGCCCTGCGCGTCGGGCTGGAGGCCCCGGTGCTCCTGAGCCGGGCCTTCCTCGCCGGCACGGCGGGAGTGGGCCGCCGCCGCATCCTCAACATCTCCTCGGGACTGGGCCGGCGCGCCATGGCCGGGAGCGCCTCCTACTGCGCCGTCAAGGCCGGGCTGGACCACCTCAGCCGCGCCCTGGCGCTGGAGGCGCCCGACGTGGGGGTCGTGTCCCTGGCGCCCGGCGTCATCGACACCGACATGCAGGTGCAGCTGCGCGGGGCCGACCCGGCGCAGTTCCCGGAGCAGGCTCGCTTCCAGGGCCTGAAGACCGGCGGCCAGTTGCAGACCCCCGAGGCCACGGCCGCGGCCGTGCTGCGCTATCTGGAGCGGCCGGACTTCGGCCAGGACGTCATCGCCGACATCCGCGACGCCTGAGCAGCCACTCGAGAATCCCGCCCGCCGCTAGCCCACGTCGACCCGCTCGCCGTATCGCGGCGGCCGAGGCCAGGTGGCCGGCGTGAGCGGGGCGCCGGCCCAGCGCCGCGCGTTGATCCAGCCGGCGTGGCCGACGGCGAGCGCGCAGGGCGGCTGCCAGGCCGCGGCGCGGGCAAGCAGCGCGTCCAGCGTCTCGCCGCCGTCGAAGCCGAAGCCACGGAAGTCGGCCATCCAGCGGTCGAACTCCGCCCGCGGCAGGCTGGCCCAAGGCCGCCCATCCCAGGCGCCGAAGTCCATCTCGGCGAGGGCAGCGTCGACCTGCCAGCGAAAGCCCCAGCGCCGCAGCCAGCGCCCGACGTCGGCCGCGCGGGCCAGCGGCGAGGTGATGACTTCGCGCGGCAGCCCGTGGCGGCGGGCATGGGCACGGATGCGGTGGGCCAGCCGCTTGGCCTTGCGCGGGTCGACGGGCAGGTCGGTGCGCCCGCCGATGCAACGCCCCTCGGCACCGCGGGGCCTGGGGTGGCGCCACACCGCGAAACCGGCCATCAGACCGACGCCGTGAAGGCCAGCAGCACGGCAATCTCGGTCAGCTGCTCCGTGGCCCCGAGGCCATCGCCCGTGTAGCCGCCAAGGCGGCGCCGCAGCCAGCCACGCATGAGCCAGGCGACGACCGCGGCGGCCGCCGCGGCGGCGAGCAGCCGGCCCCACGGCGTGCCGGTGCCCGCCAGCCCGGCCGCCAGCAGCGCGCACCAGCCCAGCGCCAGCCCGAGGTTGCGCGGCGCCACGGCCAGGGCCAGGGGCTTGGCCTTGGCATGCTCGAGGTCGCCGCCGTAGGGCAGGCTCACCATGACGCCGACCGCCGCCGTCCGCGCAAAGGCGTGGCTCACGACGAGGGCGGCCACCGCCGCTCCCATCGGCCGCGTGGCCAGCACGGCCAACAGGGCGGCGCGCAGCAGCAGCGACAGCACCAGCGCCAGGGCACCATAGCTGCCGATGCGCGAGTCCTTCATGATGGCCAGGGCCTTGTCGCGGCTCACGACGCCGCCGAGGGCGTCGAAGGTGTCGGCCAGGCCGTCTTCGTGGAAGCCACCGGTCAGGGCGACCGTGGCCGCCAGGGCGAGCACGGCGGCGATCCAGGCGGGCCACGCCTGGGCCGCGGCGGCGAGCACGGCACCGCCGGCCAGGCCGACCGCGGCGCCCACCACGGGAAAATGGCGCACGCAGTCGTTCAGCCAGGCCGGCTGGAAGCCGCTCAAGCGCACGGGCAGCCGGGTCAGGAACTGCAGGGCGACCAGCAGCAGCCGCACCGCTCAGTCCCGGTTGCTGACGCCAGCGCTCTCGAAGCTCGCCATGTCGGCCAGCAGGGCACAGGCGGCCGTCAGCAGCGGCCAGGCCAGGGCGGCGCCACTGCCTTCGCCCAGGCGCAGGTCCAGGTCGAGCAGGGGCCGGGCACCCAGGCGGTCCAGCCAGCGGGCATGCGGCCCTTCGGCCGAGCGGTGGGCGAACACGCAGGCCGCGAGCACGCCCGGCCGCAGCGCCTCGGCCAGGGCGACCGCCGCCGTGGTGATGAAGCCGTCGACGACGACGACCCGGCGCCCGGCCGCCGCGGCGATGACGCTGCCGGCCATGGTCAGGATCTCGAAGCCACCCAGGGCCGTCCCGACTTCGAGGGGCGATTGCGCCGCGGCGTTGGCCGCGAGTGCCTCGGCCAGCACGGCGAGCTTGCGGGCCAGCCCGGCGTCGTCCAGGCCGGTGCCGCGGCCGACGCAGTCGGCGAGGGGCAGTCCGGTCAGGCGCTGCATCAGCAGGCTGGCCGACGAGGTGTTGCCGATGCCCATCTCGCCCAGCAGCAGGGCGTTGCCCGGCAGGCGCTCGACGAGGGCCATGCCCTGGTGCAGGGCCTGCCGCGCCTGCTCGGCGCTCATGGCGGGGCCGGTGCTGGCGTCCGCCGTGCCGGCGGCGACGCGCAGGTCCAGCGCGCCTTCGGCCAGAGGGGCATCCACGCCGCAGTCCGCAATGGTCAGCCGCAGGCCCTGCTGGCGCGCCAGCACCGACACTGCGGCGCCGCCGGCCAGCATGTTGGCCACCATCTGCGGCGTCACTTCGCGCGGGTAGGCCGACACGCCGCGGCGCGACAGGCCGTGGTCTGCCGCGTAGACGACGAGTTGGGGCTCGCGCAGGACGGGCCGCTCCACGCCCTGGACGAGGGCCAGTTGCAGGGCCAGGGCCTCGATGCGGCCGAGGGCACCCAGGGGCTTGGTCTTGTGGTCCAGCGCGTGCTGGACGCGCGCGGCGAGATCAGGCTCGGCGAGGGCCGGCAGGTCGGGGAAATGCATGTCAGTTGTTCATGGCGCTGCGCGCCACCCGCAGCTGGTGAAACGGAGGTATTGCGGGCCGAGCGCTGGGCCGCTCCCGAGCCGGCCCGCGTTGGCGATGTGCTTGCGGCTCAATGCCGCAAGCATCGCCGCCCCCTAGGGGGGCGGACCAGACACGCGCCGCGTTCAGCGCGCGGGGCTGGGCCGGGGGCAGATTCACTTCAGCCGACGAGATTGGCGAGGGTCAGCAGCGCCAGCAGCAGCATCCACAGCACGACGGAGCGCCAGACCAGGCCGACCACGCTTTGCAGGTGGCCGAGCTGGGGCAGCGCCCCGGCCGTGGAGCCGGCAGCGCCGGTGGTGTCGGGTTCGGAGCCGGCGTCGAAGGTCTTGCTCCGGTCGGGCGTGATGCCGGGCGCCGCGGCACCGCCCAGTTGAAGGCCCACGGCGCCGGCGGCGGACGCCAGGATGATGCCCTCGTTGGAATGCAGCCAGAGGCTGGCATCGCGACGCCAGCCGTTCACCGCCTCCTCGAAGTTGCCGACAATGGCGAAGCCCGTGGCCGTCAGGCGCGCCGGCAGGTGGTCGATGACGGTGAAGGCCTGGCGCGACAGCGCGAGCAGGCGGGTGTTGGTCGGCGCATCGAGGGTGCGGCTCTTGAAGGCCCAGTAGCGGCTCGCGAACTCCGCCATCCGGTAGACCACGGCGCCGGCCGGCCCCAGGCCGATGGTCGAGCAGACGACGAACCAGAAGAACACGCCGAAGACGTGGCGATGGGCGGCCAGCAGCGAGTGCTCGATGACGTGGCGGATCAGCTCGGTGCGCGGCAGCTCGCTGGCGTCGAGATGGCGCCATTCGGCCAGCAGCTGGCGCGCGGTGGCGTCGTCGCCGCGCTCGAGGGCGTCGCGGATGTCGGTGAAGTAGTGGCTGAACTGCCGGAAGCCCAGCGTCAGGTAGAGGATGACCACGTCCAGCGCCAGGGCCAGCAGCACGCTGAAATGGCGCAGGCCCCAGTAGACCGCCGCGGTCACCACGCCCGGCACGAGCACGGTGATGGACCAGACGATGACGGCGTGGTGCTCGTCGCCGGCGTCGAAGTTGCGGCCCGTCCAGCGCACCCAGCCGATGACGGACTGGTGCACGCGGTTGCCATGCCTCAGGGGCTTGAGTTGCTCACACAACAGGGCCAGCAGCACCGCGAAGAAATTCATGGGCGCGGATGATAGTGCCCGGGTCAGGCCGCCATGAGCAAACGGTAGAGGTTGCGCAACATCGCTGCCGTCGCGCCCCAGATGAAGTACTCGCGCTCCGGCCCCGGCCAGGGCATGGAGAGGAAGCGCCGCTCGGCGCCTGCGAACTCGACGCGATGGTGCCGGTGGTGGGCGGGGTCCATCAGGAAGGCCAGCGGCACCTCGAAGGCCTCGGCCACCTCGAAGCTGTCCAGGGTCAGCGTGAAGCCCGGCTCGACGAGGCCGACGACGGGCGTCACCTGGAAGGCCGTGACGGTCGAATAGACGGGTAGCTGGCCGAGGACTTCGATGTGGCTGCGCGACAGGCCGATCTCCTCCTCGGTCTCGCGCAAGGCGGTGGCCACCGGGCCGTCGTCCTCGGGTTCGACGCGCCCGCCGGGGAAGCTGATCTGGCCGGCGTGGTCGCGCAGGTGGTCGGTGCGGCGGGTCAGCAACAAGGTCAGGCCCTCGTCGCGCTGCACCAGGGGCACGAGGACGGCCGCGCCAGCAGGCTCGCGGTCGGCGAAGCGACCGCCATCCCCGGCGAATTCCGGCGTCCAGGCGGACAAGGCGGCCAGGCGCGCGCGAATGGCTTCGGCCGTCATGCTCTCGGGCGGGACGGCCGGCAGGTGGGCGTCGATGCCCGTGACGGGCGCGAGCTGGGGTTGGGTGATGGCGGGACGGTTCATGCGGCGCAAAAGCAAAAGCCGCCGAGAGCGTAGCTCCGGGCGGCTTGAGTGCTGGGCCAGCTTTTGGCTGCGTTCACGTCGCAAGCGACATGGACTCCGCCCAAAACTCGCGGTGAATTGCTGCGCAATCCACAGTGGCCTGCGGCCACCTCTGAGCTTCGCTCAGGCAAGCTTTTCTTTGATACGGGCCGACTTGCCCGAACGCTCGCGGAGGTAGTAGAGCTTGGCACGGCGGACGTCGCCGCGGCGCTTGACTTCGATCGAGGCGATCAGCGGGCTGTAGAGCTGGAAGGTGCGCTCGACGCCTTCGCCGCTGGAGATCTTGCGGACGATGAAGCTGCTGTTCAGGCCGCGGTTGCGCTTGGCGATCACGACGCCTTCGTAGGCCTGGACGCGCTTGCGGCTGCCTTCGACGACGTTGACGCTGACGATCACGGTGTCGCCGGGGGCGAAGGCCGGGATGGTCTTGTTCAGGCGAGCAATCTCTTCTTGCTCGAGGGTTTGGATGAGATCCATCTGTACTCCTAAGGATCTTGGCGGGCCGCTATTTATCGGTTGGGTTTGCAGCCGGCCCCTTGCATTGAAGGGCCCGGTCCACTCGACCCGCCAGAGGATCGGACAGCCCGCAAGTATAGCCCGCGTTTACGGGTTTTGCCTAGACTTGGCCAGGTAGGCCTCGTCGGCCCGGCTGAGCCGGCCGGCGGCACGCGCCGCCTCGATGAGGTCGGGCCGCCGCGCGGCGGTCAGCGCCAGCGACTGTTCGCGGCGCCAGCGCTTGATGTCGGCGTGATGGCCGGACAGCAGCACCGCCGGCACCTCGCGCCCGTCGGGCAGCACCTCGGGACGGCTGTAGTGCGGGCAGTCCAGCAAGCCATCGGAGAAGCTGTCCTGCTGGTGGGATTGGGCGTCGCCGAGCACGCCGTCCTGGAGCCGCGCGACGGCATCCAGCAGCGCCAGCGCCGGCAGTTCGCCGCCGGAGAGCACGAAGTCGCCCAGGCTCAGTTCGAGCGTCACGTGACGGTCCAGTACGCGCTGGTCGATGCCTTCGTAGCGGCCGCACAGCAGGATGGCGCCGGGACCGCCGGCCAGGGCCTGGACCCTGGCCTGGTCCAGCCGCGCGCCTGTGGGCGTGAAATGGATGACGGCGGCGCCCTCCTCGCCCCGGTCGGCCCGCACGGCGGCCAGCGCCCGCTCCAGCGGCTCGGCCAGCATCACCATGCCGGGACCGCCGCCATAGGGCCGGTCGTCCACGCGGCGGTAGTTGTCCTCGGCGAAATCGCGCAGCGGCCACAGGCGCACGTCGACCTGGCGGCTCTCGAAGGCCCGCCGCGTGACACCGTGCGTCAGGTGCGGGGCGAACAGCTCCGGGAAGATCGTCAGGACGTCGAAGCGCATGGCCGGCACGCCGCTCAGTAGTCCGCGCCCCAGTCGACGCGAATCTGCCTCGCGGCGAGGTCGACGTCGTCGACGAAAGCCTCGACGAAGGGGATCAGCCGCTCCTGGTCGGGCTTGGCCGGCTCGGCCACGCCGGGCGGCAGGATGCGCAGCACGGCGTGCGGGCCGGTGTCGATGAGGCCGATGACGCGACCGAGCGGCTGAGCCTCGCGGTTGACCACGTCCAGGCCGATCAGGTCGATCCAGTAGTACTCGCCATCGCCGGCGCGGGGGAAGTCGGTGCGGGACACCCATAGTTCCCAGCCGCGCAGCGCCTCGGCGCCGTTGCGGTCGGCGACGCCCTCAGCGCTCGCGACGATGCCCTCGCCGTGCTCGCGCACCGACAGCATCTTCAAAGTGCGCCGGCCCGGCTTGGGGCCGTCGCTCCTGAGGAACCAGTGCTTGGCGGCGAAGAGTGCGTCGGCCTGCTGGGAGTAGGCCTGCACCTTGAACCAGCCCTTGACGCCCCAGGCGTCGAGGATGCGGCCGACCTGGACCGCGTCGGCCGGCCAGGGCGGGTCGGCGCCGTCAGAAGCAAAAGACGGCGCCGAAGCGCCGTCTTGCCGAGGCTTGTGGCCGGCCACGTCTTAGGCGGCGGCGGGAACGGCAGCCTGCTTGGCTTCGCCGACCAGGCGCGCGACGGTGGGCGACAGCTGGGCGCCGACGCCGACCCAGTAGCTCACGCGGTCTTGCTCGACGCGCAGCTTCTCGGCGGCACCCGAGGCGATGGGGTTGTAGAAGCCGACGCGCTCGATGAAGCGGCCGTCACGGCGCTGGCGGCTGTTGGCGACGACGATGTTGTAGAAGGGGCGCTTCTTGGAGCCGCCGCGGGCGAGACGAATGACAACCATGATGTTTCCTTAATTGATGATGAGGTTGCGATCACCGCACCAGGAGACACTCAGGGCGAGCAGATCGGTTCGATCAAGTGATCGGTTCGCGGCGAGTCCCCGCCGGTGTTGCCACCGTCCCTGGCCCCGTAGATACGCCGCAGCTCCCCGCGGCCAGCGCCAGAACCCGGCATTATAAACTGATCGAAAACGACTTGAGACCATGACCTCGCCTGCCTCCCCCCTGCACATCCGCCCCAGCACCGACGCCGACCTCCCCGCCATCCAGTCCATCTACGGCCAGGCCGTCCTGGAAGGCACCGGCACCTTCGAGACCGAAGTGCCGAGCACCGAGGAAATGGGCCGGCGCCGCGCCGAGGTGCTGGGCCGCGGCCTGCCCTGGCTGGTCGCCGAGCGCGACGGCCGCGTGCTGGGCTATGCCTACGCCAACTATTTCCGCCCTCGCCTGGCCTATCGCTTCTGCGTCGAGGATTCCATCTACCTCGCCCCGGCCGCCCAAGGCCAGGGTGTCGGCCGGCTGCTGCTGGCCGAGTTGATCGCCCGTTGCGAGGCGGCCGGTGCGCGGCAGATGCTGGCCGTCATCGGCGATGCGGCCAATGCCGGCTCGATCGGCGTGCACACGGCCCTGGGCTTCCAGCACACCGGCGTGCTCAAGAGCGCCGGCTGGAAGTTCGGCCGCTGGCTGGACGTGGTGCTGATGCAGCGCACGCTGGGTCAGGGCAACAGCGCCGCCGCCGAATGAACGGCGGGGTCAAGCACAAGGCGGTCGCCACCTGGCTGGCCCTGCTGGTCGGCATCTTCGGCCTCCACCGCTTCTACCTGCACGGCCTGAAGGACCGCTGGGCCTGGCTATTCCCGCTGCCCACCCTGGTCGGCCTCGCGGGCGTGCACCGCATGGACGCCCTCGGCCAGGACGACCGCCTGGCCTGGTTGCTGATCCCCTGGCTGGGCCTGAGCCTGGTCGCGGCACTGCTCGGCGGCATCGTCTACGGCCTCACGCCCGACGAGCGCTGGAACGCCCGCTTCAACCCGGGTCACCCGGCTCCGCCCGCGCGCTGGGGCGCCATCATCGGCGTCGTGCTCTGCCTGTTCGTCGGCGGCATCGCGCTGATGTCCACCATCGCCTTCAGCGCCCAACGCTATTTCGAGTCACAGGCAACTTCATCCTGACACCCAGGCGCGCGCAGCGCCGCCGCCCCTCCAGCGACTCCCACGGATCCGGCTTCGCCGGTCCGTCGGGAGTGCCCCCTTGAGGGGGCGGCCGTCAGGCCGTAGGGGGGGTCAATACAACGCGAAGCTGACCCAATAGCAGACGCCGGCCATCAACGCGGCCGCCGGGATCGTGAAGATCCAGGCCCAGACGATGCTGCCCGCCACGCCCCAGCGCACGGCGGAGGGGCGCGGCACCGAGCCCACGCCGACGATGGCGCCCGTGATGGTGTGCGTCGTGGACACCGGCACACCGAGCGCCGTCGCCAGGAACAGCGTGAGGGCGCCGCCCGTCTCGGCACAGAAACCACCGACCGGCTTGAGCTTGGTGATGCGCTGGCCCATGGTCTGCACGATGCGCCAGCCGCCGAACATGGTGCCCATGCCGATGGCGATGTAGCAGGCGACGATGACCCAGGCCGGCGGCGCCTTCTCGCCGACGCCCACCATGCCGGCCGCGATCAGCAACATCCAGATCAGGCCGATGGTTTTCTGGGCGTCGTTGCCGCCATGGCCCAGGCTGTACAGCCCGGCCGAGACGAGCTGCAGCCTGCGGAACCAGCGGTCCACCCGCAAGGGCGACTTGCGCCGCACGATCCACGCGACGATGACCATCATCAGCGAACCCAGCAGATAGCCCAGCAGAGGCGAGACGATGATGAAGGCCACGGTCTTCCAGATGCCGCTGGCGATCAGGGCCTGCGGGCCGGCCTTGGCGACGACGGCGCCCGCGATGCCGCCGATGAGGGCGTGCGACGAGCTCGACGGGATGCCCCACCACCAGGTGATGGCGTTCCAGGCGATGGCGCCGATGAGGGCGCCGAAAACAACGTGGTGGTCCACGATGCCGGGCTCGACGATGCCCTTGCCCACCGTCGCTGCCACCTTGAGCTGGAAGATGGCGATGGCCACGACGTTGAAGAAGGCCGCGAACAATACGGCCTGCTGCGGCTTGAGCACCCCCGTGGACACGACGGTGGCGATGGAATTGGCCGCGTCGTGGAAGCCGTTCATGAAGTCGAACAGCAGGGCCAGCACGACGAGCAAAGCCACCACCCAGAAGGCGATTTCTGCCTGAGGCATGGTCGCTCCCGGCTCAGGAGTTCTCGAGGACGATGCCCTCGATGAGGTTGGCCACGTCCTCGCAGCGGTCGGAGATGGATTCCAGCTGTTCGTAGATCGCCTTGAGCTTGATCAGCTCCCGCACGTCCTCCTGCTCGCGGAACAGCCGCGACATGGCCGAGCGCATGACACGGTCGGCATCGGACTCCAGGCGATCGATCTCCTCGCAGGTCTTGAGCGCGGCCTCCGTCGTGGCCGGCTTGCTGAGGTGGGGCAGCAGCGTGACGGCATGCTGCACGCGCTCACAGCAGCGCACCGACAGCGTCGCCAGCTGCAGCACCTGCTCGGGCACCGTGCGCACGTCGTAGAGCGAGAGCGTCTCCGACGAATCCTGAAGCAGGTCGAGGATGTCGTCCATCGCGTTGATCAGGCTGTGGATCTGCTCGCGGTCGATGGGGGTGATGAAGGTGCGATGCAGCAGCCGGTTGACCTCGGCCGTGATGCGGTCGGCCGCATGTTCCGACTGATCCACCTCGTCGGCGTACTTCTGGCGCTGCGCCGCATCGGCGTAGTTCTCGATCATCTTCAGGAAAGAGCGCGCGCCTTCGGCGATGTGGTTGCCGTGCTCGTTGAACAGCTCAAAAAAATTGCCCTCGCGGGGCAGCAGTTTGCCGAACAGCATGGCCGTCCTTTGACTCGTTCTGATGGGAAGGGCGCGAGTTTACCTAGCCGGTCACCATGACAGCATCATGACGCCTCACGAGCACCCCGCGAAGAAGAGGATGGCGTAGCCCAGCACCGCCGCCACCAGCAGCGCCGGCACGGCATAGGCATGGAAGGTCCGCAAGGCCTTGCGGTCCCCGGTCAGCCGCAGGGCGATGAGGTTGGCCAGCGAGCCCACCATGAAGCCGAAGCCGCCGACGTTCACGCCGTAGGCGATGACGCGCCAGTCCCGCGCGTACTCGGCCAGCGCGATGGCGGCAGGCACGTTGCTGATGAGCTGGCTCGCGCCGATGGCCGCCCAGTACAGGTTCTCCGGCCGCTGCAGGCCCAGGCCCAGCATCGCCCCACGCACCGCATCGAGGCCGGCCAGCAGGCGCAGGTCGACGAACATCAGCACGAAGACCAGCAGCAGGCCCCAGTCGAGCTCCGCCACGACGGCCGGACGCATCAGCAGGTAGGCCGCCAGCACCGCCGCGACCGCCCAGCCTGCCAGATGCATGTCGGTCGCGACGAGGAAGGGGACGTACAGGGCCAGCGAGGCCCACAGCAGCAGGCGGTCGACGGGCACGTCTTCGTGCTCCTCCACCCGGATGGGCCGGCCGCTGAAGGAACAGGCCGTCAGCGTGAGCAGCGCGGCCATCAGCGCCGCCACCAGGGGCAGCAATTGCCAGACGAACTCGCCGAACGAGACCTTGGAGAGCTGCCAGATGAAGAGGTTCTGCGGATTGCCGATCGGCGTCAGGGCCGAACCCGCGTTGACCGCCAGCGCCTCGAAGACGACCATCCGGGTCGCCGGCATGCCGGTGAGGCGGCACACGCCCAGGGTCAGCGGCACGACGACGAAGAGCGCCACGTCGTTCGTCAAGACGGTGGACAGCAGCGCCGCGGCCGTCACCAGGGACAGCGCCGCGGCGCGCTCGGTCGACATGGCCCCCACCCACAGGCGGCCGAGCCGGCGCAGGGCCCCGCTGAGTTCCAGTCCCTTGGTCAGCAGCAGCAGGCCGGCCAGCGCGGCGATGGTCGGCCAGTCGACCAGGGCGCCGTAGCGCGGGATGCGGCCAGGATCGAAGACGCTGAACGCCACCAGCGCCGCGAGCAGGATCAGAAAGAAGCGGTCTTCGCGCAGCCCGCGCAGCACGCGCGCGAGAGCCCGGATCACGCCGCCCCCTCCGGCCGCGGTGCGGATGCCTGGAACGGGATCGGACCGGCGCGCTCGATGCGCTGCTGCCGCCAGCCCTCGCCCGCCGCCCACGCGGACAGGCCGGGAGCGATTTCCAGCAGCGGACGCAGCACGAAGGCGCGCTCGGCCAGGCGCGGATGGGGCAGGGTCAGCCGCGGGTGGTCCGTCACGAGATCACCGAAGAGCAGCAGGTCGAGGTCGAGGGTCCTCGGCGCGTTGCGGTAGGGCCGCTCGCGGCCATGGGCCTGCTCGATGGCCTGCAGCGCATCCAGCAGCTCCAGCGGCGCGAGCGCCGTCTCCAGGGCGGCGACGGCGTTCAGGAAGTCCGGACCGCCGGCATCCACCGGGGCGCTGCGCCAGGCGCTGGACAAGGCCACGAGACGGGTGCCGGGCAGCGCGGCCAGGGCCTGGGCGGCCTGAGTCAGCGTCGCGAGCAGGTCGGTCCCGAGGTTGGCGCCCAGGCCGACGTAGGCGCGCGAACTCACTCGGCGGCGGACGCCGGCGCGGGGGCCGCGCCCTCCCCGCCTCCGGCCGGCTTGCGGCGACGGCGGCGGCGCTTCCTGGCCGGCGCGTCGATGGCCTCGGCGGCTTCGGCGACGTCGGACTCCGGCTCGCCCTCCGCAGGGGCCGACGGCTCGGGCCGTGGCGCACGGACGGCGCGCGGCGCCTTCTGCTGCGCGGCACGGGCCTCAGCCAACAGCGCCTGCCGGTCGTCGTCGCTGCCGAGGGCGAAGTCCTCCCACCAGTCGGCCAGCGCCGGGTCGATCTCGCCAGCATCGGCGCGCAGCCGCAGGAAGTCGAAGCCGGCGCGGTAGCGGGGCTGCTCGATGAGGCTGAACACGCCCGAGCCGCTGCGGCGCTCGAAGCGGGTCTGCATCATCCAGATCTCGCGCATGTCGGCGGCCAGCTTGCCGCGGCCGGAGATGTCGCCGATGCGGGCATCGAAGACGGCGTCGATGGCTTGGGCCAGGGCTGGCACGGCCGGCTCGCCACCGGCGCGGATGCGGGTCCAGCGGTCCAGCACCTCGTGCCAGAGCATGCAGGCCAGCATGAAGCTCGGGCTGACACCGCGGCCCTCGTTGACGCGGCGGTCGGTGTCCTCGAAGGCCTGGCGCAGGAAGCTGCCGCGCTTGCCCTCGGGCAGGTCGCCGGTCTCGGTGAGCATGGCGTCGAGGACGGCGAAGACGCCGCGCGCCAGGCCCAGCTTCTTGAGTTGCGCGAGGCTGGCCAGCGAATGGCCGGTCTGCAGCAGCTTGATCATCTCGTCGAACAGGCGCGAGGCCGGCACGTTGGCCAGCAGCGCCGACGAGGCCTTGATGGGCGCGAGGGTCTTGGCTTCGAGCTCGAAACCCAGCTTGGCCGCGAAGCGCACGGCGCGGATGATGCGCACCGGGTCCTCGCGGTAGCGGGTCTCGGGGTCGCCGATCATGCGCAGCACCTTGGCCTTGGCGTCGGCCAGGCCGCCGTGGTAGTCGACGACGAGGCGGCGCTGCGGGTCGTAGTACATCGCGTTGACCGTGAAGTCGCGGCGGGCGGCGTCTTCGATCTGCGGACCCCAGACGTTGTCGCGCAACACACGGCCGCTGGCGTCCACGGCGTGGTGCTTGCCGTCGAGTTCGGCCTTGGCCGTCTTCTCGTTGCCGGCGACGGCTTCCGACTCGGTCGGCAGGGCACGGAAGGTCGAGACCTCGATGACCTCATGCTCGCGGCCGCGGCCGTAGACGACGTGGACGATGCGAAAGCGCCGGCCGATGATGAAGGCGCGGCGGAACAAACCCTTGACCTGCTCGGGCGTCGCGTTGGTGGCGACGTCGAAGTCCTTGGGCCGCATGCCCAGCAGCAGGTCGCGCACGGCGCCGCCGACGATGTAGGCCTCGAAGCCGGCGTCCGCCAGCGTCTTGACGACCTTGACGGCGCGTTCGTCGAGGAGGTCGGGGTTGATGCCGTGAACCTCGGCGCCAACCTCGACCCGCTTGCCCAGCGGACTGGTTTTCTTGGCTGCGGCAGGCTTGCCGAGCAGCTTGTCGATGAACTTCTTGATCATGCGAAGAGGTGCAGCTGAGGCCAGCCACGCTCGCTGGCGATCTGCGCCAGGGCCGGGCTGGGATTGGTCGCCACCGGATGGCTGACGCGTTCGAGCAGGGGCAGGTCGTTGGTCGAGTCGCTGTAGAAATTCACGCGCTCGAAATCGCGCCATTGTGCCCCGAGGCCCGCCAGCCAGTCATCGACGCGGGCGATCTTGCCTTCGCGGAAGCTCGGCACGCCGCGGATGGCACCGGTGTAGCGCCCTGCCCCGTCGCGCTCGAGCTGGACGGCGATGAGGTGCTCGATGTCGAACGCCTCGGCGATGGGCGTCGTGACGAACTCGTTGGTCGCAGTGACCAGGGCGATGAGATCACCGGCGGCGCGATGCTTCTCGACGAGGGCGACGGCCTCCGGCCGCAGGGCCGGCTGCATCACCTCGGCCATGAAGCGTTCGCGCATCGCCAGCGCCTCGGGCAGCGGCCTTTGGCGCCAGGCCGAAGTCGCGAACTCGATATAGGCGGGCAGGTCCAGCGTCCCGGCGTTGTACTGGGCGAAGAACTCGTCGTTGCGCGCCCCCCAGGCCGCGCCGTCCACCCAGCCCACGTCCACCATGAAGGTCCCGAAGGCATGGTCGGAGTCCACCGGGATCAACGTCCCGTCGAGGTCGAACAAGGTCAGATTCATAAATTGGGGTCAGAGTCAATTTTCTCATCGGCCAGCATGGCCTTGAGCAACGGCAGCGTCAGCGCGCGCTTGCTGGCCAGGGCGAACCGGTCGAGGCGGTCCAGCAAGGTCATCAGACCCTTGAGGTTGCGTTCGAAACGCGTGAGCAGATAGCCGAGCACCTCGTCGCCGAGCAGCAGCCCGCGCCGATCCGCCTCACGCCTCAGCACGGCGCGCATCTCGGCTTCGCCGAGGGGTTCCAGCGCGAAGCTCGGCCCCCAGCCGAGCCGGGTGCGCAGGTCCTCGCGCAGGTCGAGGTCCACGGCCGGCACGTCCGCGGTGGCGACGATGTTGTAGCCCTGCCCTGCCGACGCCACAAAGAGCGCGAAGGCCGCATGCTGCTGGCCGGCGTCGAAGCGCTGGCAGTCGTCCAGCAGCAGCAGGCTCTCGTGGGCCGGCAGTTCCCAGGGCAGCGGCGTGTCGGCGTCGTACCAGGCCACGCGCTGGCCGCCGGCCTGCCAGTGCTCGGCCAGGGCCTGCAGCAGGTGGGTCTTGCCGGAGCCGGTGGGCCCCCACAGCAGCACGGGCGGGTCGCCGGGCGAAAGACCGCGCAGATACGCCAGCGCCTCGGCGTTGGCGCCGGGCAGGAAGTTGTCGAAACGGTGCGTCGGCGGCGCCAGCAGCGCGAGCGGAATCTGCCTCATCACGGTTCAGCGGAACAGGGCACTGCCGAGATACGCCCCGTGCAGGCGCCGCAAGGCCACCGCGGCCAGCGCCGACAGGGGCAGCGCGATCAGCACGCCGACGAAGCCGAACAGATGGCCGAAGGCCAGCAGCGCGAAGATGACCATCAGCGGGCTCATGCCGATGCGCTCGCCGACGAATCGCGGCGTCAGCACGAAGCCCTCCAGCAGCTGGCCGATGCCGAAGACGACTGCCACCGCCACGATGCCGTAGAGGCTGGCGAACTGCAGCAGCCCCGCCAGCAACGCCAGCAGCAGGCCGAGGCCGAAGCCGATGTAGGGGATGAAGACCGCCAGGCCCGTGAATACGCCGATGGGCAGGGCCAGGTCGAAGCCGGCCAGGCTCAGGCCCACGCTGTAGAACAGGGCCAGCGCCCCCATCACCAGCAACTGCCCACGCAGATACTGGCCCAGCGTCGCGTCGCATTCGGCCAGGAAGCCGTTGACCGAACCGCGCACCGACGGCGGCACCAGCGACGCCAGGCGAGCCATCAGCACCGGCCAATCGTTGAGCAGGTAGAAGAGCACGACCGGCAGCAGCACGGCGTTGCCGATGAGGGCGAGCAGGAAGCTGCCGCCGATGCGCGCCGAGCTGAGGGCGGTGGCCAGCCATTCCTCGAGATTGGCGTCCAGGTACTTCAGCACGAAGGTGCGGATGTTGGCCGGGTCGAGCTGCAGCGGGATGCCCCACTGGGCCAGCCAGGGGGCCAACTTGTCGTTGGCGACCTTGGCCAGGGCCGGCAGCTGCTCGCGCAAGGCCGGGATCTCCCGATTGAGGATGGGCAGCACGAGCAGCACCAAGGCCAGCAGCGCCACGATGAACAGCACCTCGACGAGCAGCACGGCGACGATGCGCGGCACCCTCCGCGCGGCCAGGGCCTGCACTGCGGGCGCCAGGGCATAGGCCAGCACCAGGGCGGCGACAAAAGGAGCGAGCACCGGCGACAGCAGCCACAACAGCAGGGCCGCCAGCGCGGCCACGCCGGCCCAGGCCAGGGCGATGCGTTGGGATTTGCTGAGCATGATCATGGCGGTCGGCGAAGGGCGCGGATTGTCACTGAAGCGGCGGAGGCCCTTGTTCGAGCAGCACGGCAAGCCGCGCGCGCAGGGCCGCGGCATCCGGGGCGTCGCCGCGCACGGCCAGATAGGCCGCCAGGTCGGACGCCGCCGCCGCGCCCGCGCCCAGGGCATCCAGCGCCAGCCCGCGGTCGCGCCTCTCGGCCGGGTCGTCTGGCTGCAGCACGACGAGGCGCTGTTGCACGGCGAGCAGGCGCGGCCAGTCCTCGGCGGCGCGGTGCACTTCCTTCAGGTTGCGGAGCATGCGGGCCAGGATCTCGCGCTTGCTGGCCGCGCGCAGGAAGAACTCCAGCGGCAGTTCCAGGTCGTCCGGCAGGCCGCTGCCCTGGCGGTACAAGGCCAGCCTTTCGTCCAGCCGGGCCGCCGAAAGCGACTCGCCGGTGAAGGGATCGATCACCGCCTCGCCGAGGCCGACCTTGCACTTCACGAGGAAGTGGCCGGGAAAGGCCACGCCCGCGACGCGCAGGCCGATCTGCTCGCCGAGTTCGAGCAGCAGCACGGCCAGGGCGATGGGCAGGCCGCGGCGGGTCTCCAGCACGCGGTGGATGAAGCTGTTGTCGACCGCGTAGTAGTTGTTCAGGTTGCCGGCGAAGCCCAGCTCGCCGTGGAAGAACCGCGTCAGCAGGCGCAGCCGGTGAGCCGCGGAAGCGTCGCGCGGCACGCGCTCGCGCAACCGCCGCGCCAGGCCGTCGACCGCGGCCAGCACGGCCTGCACATCCAGGCGCGGCTCGTCGTCCTGGGCCAGGCTGATGGCCGCCTCGAGCAGGTTCAGGCCGGCATCCTCCGCCACCAGCGTGGCGAAGTAGTCCAGCGGGGTCGGCGCCACGAACTGCATCATCAGCCGGGGCGGCCCAGCGCGCGGGGCCTCAGGCCGGCCGCCAGCAGCACGGCGAAATAGACCGCCGCACTCGCCGCGAGGCTGGCCGCCATGACGAAAGCGCGCTGGATTTCATGGCGGCCGAGGCCGATCCAGTCCAGCCGCTCGGCCAACTGCCACTGCAGGAGGCCCATCGCCAGGCAGCCCAGCGCCACGCGCAGGGCGAAGCCGGCCCAGCCCGGCTCGGGCCGGTAGCTGCCCAGCTTCTTCAGGCCCCACAGCAGCCAGCTGGCATTCACGAGGGCCCCCAGGCCGATGGACAGGGCCAGGCCCGCCACGCCGATCCAGGGCACGAAGACGAGGTTGAAGCCCTGGGTCAGCACCAGCACGGCCACGGCGATGCGGGCCGGCGTGCCGGTGTCCTGGCGGGCGTAGAAGCCGGGGGCCAGCACCTTGACGGCGATGAGGCCCATCAGCCCCACGCCCCAACCCATCACCGACTGGGCGGTGTGGGCCACGTCCGACGCCAGGAACTTGCCGCGGTGGTAGAGCACCGCCGTCAACGGCTCGGCGAACACCAGCAGCGCCACGGCGCAGGGCAAGGCCAGCAGCAGCACCATGCGCAAGCCCCAGTCGAGCAGGCGGCTGTAACGCTCCGACTCGCCGGAAGCCTGGGCGGCCGACAGCTGCGGCGTCAGCACCGCGCTCAGGGCCACGCCGAGCAGGCCGATGGGGAACTCCATCAGGCGGTCGGCATAGTTGAGCCAGGAGGTCGCGCCCTCGGCCAGGTGGCTGGAGATCTGGGTGTTGATCATCAGCGACAGCTGCGACACGCCCACGCCCAGCAGGGCCGGGCCCATGGCCAGCAACATGCGGCCCACGCCCGGGTGGGCGCGCGACTCCCGCAGGCCGCGCCACGTCCAGCGCATGCGCGGGCGCATGCCGATGCGCGCCAGGGCCGGCCACTGCACCGCCAGCTGCAGCACGCCGCCGAGCATGACGCCGGCCGCCATGGCATAGATCGGCGGGTGCCCTGCCCGCTCCAGCGGACCGGCCAGCGCCCAGCCCATGCCGATCATGCTGAGGTTGAGCAGCACGGGCGAGGCGGCGGGCACGACGAAACGCCGCCACGTGTTGAGGATGCCCGCCGACAGCGCCACCAGCGACATGAAGCCGATGTAGGGAAACATGAAGCGCGTCATGGCGACGGAGGCGTCGAAGGCCTTGGGCGAAAGGCCCGAGCCCAGCAGCCACACCAGCGCCGGCGCGCCGACGATGCCGATCACCGAAGTCGCGGCCAGCGCCCAGAGCAGGACGGTGGCGACGGCGTCGACGAGACGGTGCGTGGCTTCGTCGCCCTCAGTGGCACGCGTGCCCGCCAGCAACGGCACGAAGGCCTGCGAAAATGCGCCTTCGGCGAAGAGGCGGCGCAGCAGGTTGGGAATGCGGAAGGCCACCAGGAAGGCGTCCGTCATCGCATTGGCGCCGAAAAGGCCGGCCACCATCTGCTCCCGGATGAGGCCGGTGATGCGCGAAGCCAGAGTCAGCAGGGAAATGGTGGACGCGGCTCGCAGCAGATTCATGGCGGCGGATTATCTGTGCCGCCCATGCCGCCTCTCGCCAAACCCGGCCCGAGTACTTGGCCGAAACCCCTGGGCCATGCTATACTCGCTGTCTTTGCACCATCTGGCAATTTAAGAAAATGGCAACCAGCTCCAAAGCCAAGAAGAAGACGGTTCGCCTGGCATCGGGTCGCAAGCGCGCCCGCCAGGACGTCAAGCTCAACTCCGCCAACACGGCGCTTCGCTCCAAATTCCGCACGGTCATCAAGAACGTGCAAAAGGCCGTGACGGCTGGCGACAAGGCCAAGGCCGCCGACCTGTTCAAGACCGCCCAGGCCGTCATCGACTCCGTCGCCGACAAGGGCATCTTCCACAAGAACAAGGCCGCTCGCCACAAGAGCCGCCTGTCCGCCAAGATCAAGGCGCTCGCCGCCTGATTCGCGATCCAGCTCTGGTGCAAGCAAAGGCCCGCGCAAGCGGGCCTTTTGCATTTGCGGCTTTCAAGCCGCATGGCGGCGCAGCGCCGCCATTCCTCCAGCGGATCCCGCTGATCCGGCTTTGCCGGGCAGGCGGGGGCGCCCCCTCGAGGGGGCCGGCGAAGCCGGTACGGGGTGGGCCGTCTAGTGCCACTCCCCCGGCCCGACCCCCTGGATGCTGCGGTCGCGCAGCCATTCCGCCACCGCCCTCGCCACCCACTGGGGATCGTCCAGCGGCAGGTCATGGCCCGCCTTGGTGTGCAGGCGCAGCGGCGCGCCCCAGGCTCGGCTGATGGCCTGTGAGCAGCGCCAGTCGACGAGGCTGTCGGCCTTGCTGCACAGCAGCAGCATGGGCGCCGCCGGACGGGTGCGGCTGGCGCGATAGCGCACGCTGGCCAGCAATTGGCGGGCGGTGTTGCGCACGCCGAGCGGATGCTGGCGCTGCAACTCCACCCAGCGATCGATGACGGCCTGGGTGGGCGTCAGCCGCGTCGTCAGGCTGAGCACGCGCTCCTCGCGCAGGCGGGCGCTGAAGCGGCTCAGCGACAGCAGGGCGAGCCCGAGGTAGTTCAAGGGCCTGGGCCGGCGGAAGAGTTCGCTGAAGGGTCGCAGGCTGGGGTTGATCAACACGCCGGCCTCGACCTCGTCCGGGTAGCGGTTGGCCCAGTCCGTCAGCACGGCGCCACCTAGCGACATGCCGACCATCGACACCGGCCCTGCCACGCCGCGGCGCTGCAGTTCGGCCCGGCAGGCGTCGACGATGGCCGAGACCTGGGTGGGGCTGGCCTGGCGGCGCAGCGTGCCCGTGCCTGGCAAGTCCAGCAGCAGCAATTGCGAAGCCGGCTGCAGCAGCCGCAGTTCGCGCAGCAGATGCTCCGGGAAGATGCCCCAGTGCCCGCTCTCGCGGGACAAGCCTCGCAGCAGCACCCACACCGGCACGCGGTCCACCGCACCCGTGGCCGGCGCAGCCCGCAACGGGTCGGCGACGGCGGGGGCGGCGGCGCTGAAGTTCATCGGCATGTTTCCAAACGTTGCCGGCGAGGATAACGGCGCCCCGGCCCGCCTCGGCCTGGGAATGTCGCTAAGACAACGCAGGTCAGCCCCTCGGGTGAGGGTCGGGCTTGGCGTCGGGAAGCAGGCAGGCGTCGGCCACCTGGAGGTTGTTGTCACGCGCGAAGTTCATGACGAAGTCCCAGGCCATGGGCTCCAGGCGCTTGAGTTCCTCGTTGACGATCACGCACTTCACGCCATTGATGACGGTCGGCACGCACAAGGGCGAATAGCCGATGTGGGCGCCGATACCGGAACGGACGCCGCCGGGCCGAAAGCACGACATGGCCCCGGCCAGCCGCTCCGCCCAGTCGCTCGGGCGGAAGGTGCGTCCATCCAGAGTGACACCTTGGATGAAGACTTCGCGCGGCGGGGGAGCAACGGTCATGGACAGGGCTTCGGGGAGGCAGCGGGATGCCGCTGACAAAAGCCGCTATTGTGCCTCGGTACGGCCTCGTCTGCTGCGGCGCAGCAAATCGACGGCCGCGCACCCTAGAATCAAAAATCCACGCTTTTCCCATTCCATCGGAGACTCGATTGAACGCTGATCCCCTCCCGTCCGACGCCCACCTGATGCCGACCTACGGCCGCCTGCCCGTTGCGCTGTCGCACGGCCAGGGCTGCTGGGTCTGGGACACGCAGGGCCGACGACTGCTCGACGGGCTGGGCGGCATCGCGGTCAACACCCTCGGGCACAACCACCCGCGCCTGGTGCCCGCCCTGCAGGATCAGATCGGCAAGATCATCCACTCCAGCAACTACTACCGCGTGCCGCTGCAGGAGCAGCTTGCCGACAAGCTCTGCGAGCTTTCGGGCCTCGCCAACGTCTTCTTCTGCAATAGCGGACTCGAAGCCAACGAGGCGGCGCTCAAGATCGCCCGCAAGTTCGGCCACGACCGCGGCAATACCTCGCCGGAGGTGCTGGTGTTCGAGGGCGCCTTCCACGGCCGCTCCCTCGCCACGCTGTCGGCCACGGCCAACCCCAAGATCCAGGCCGGCTTCGGCCCGCTGGTGCAGGGCTTCGTGCGCGTCAAGCTCAACGACATCGCCGCGGTCGAGGCCGCGCTGGACGCTCATCCCAACATCACGGCCATCTTCCTGGAGACCATCCAGGGCGAAGGAGGCATCAACCCGGCCCGCATCGATTTCCTGCAGGCCCTGCGCCGCATCTGCGACGAGCGTGACCTGCTGCTGATGCTGGACGAGGTGCAGTGCGGCATCGGCCGCACCGGCAAGTGGTTCGCCCACCAGTGGGCCGGCATCAAACCCGACGTCATGCCCCTGGCCAAGGGCCTGGGCTCGGGCGTGCCGATCGGCGCCGTCATCTGCGGGCCGCGGGCGGCCGGCGTGCTCAAGGCCGGCAACCACGGCACCACCTTCGGCGGCAACCCGCTGGCCATGCGTGCCGGTGTCGAGACGCTGAAGATCATGGAAGAGGACGGCCTGCTGGCCAACGCGGAAGCGGTCGGGGCGACGCTCAAGGCCGCCCTCGCCGAGGGCCTCGCCGGCGAGACCGGCGTGGTGGAGATCCGCGGCCAGGGCCTGATGCTGGGCATCGAACTCGACCGCCCGGCCGGCGTGCTGCTCGGCCAGGCCCTGGACGCGGGCCTGCTGATCAGCATCACCGCCGACCGCGTGGTGCGCCTGCTGCCCGCCCTCATCCTCACCCACGACGAGGCCCGCGAGATCGCGGCCCGCCTGGTTCCCCTCATCAAGTCGCTGCTCGCGCAGCCCAAGCCATGAAGCCGGGGGACGGACTGATGCGCCACTACCTCCAGTTCAAGGACCTGCGGGCCGAGGAATACGCCCACCTCTTCGACCGCGCCGCCATCATCAAGCGCCGCTTCAAGAACTACGAGAAATACCAGCCGCTGCAGGACCGCACGCTGGCCATGATCTTCGAGAAGGCCTCGACTCGCACCCGCGTGAGCTTCGAGGCAGGCATGTACCAGATGGGCGGCTCGGTCGTGCACCTGACGACGGGCGACAGCCAGCTCGGCCGCGCAGAACCGGTGGAAGACTCCGCGCGCGTCATCAGCCGCATGGTCGACATCGTCATGATCCGCACCTTCGAGCAGAGCAAGATCGAGCGCTTCGCGGCGCACTCGCGCGTGCCGGTCATCAACGGCCTGACCAACGAATACCACCCCTGCCAGATCCTGGCCGACCTCTTCACCTTCATCGAGGCCCGCGGCATGGACCGCCGCGGCGCCATCGACATGGACTGCCTGAAGGGCCGCGTCGTGGCCTGGGTCGGCGATGGCAACAACATGGCCAACACCTGGCTGCAGGCGGCCGAGATCCTCGGCTTCAAGGTGCATGTCAGCACGCCGAGCGGTTATGAGATCGACCCCGCCGTGGCGGGCGTGAAGGACGCCGGCTGCTACCGCGTCTTCCAGGACCCGCGCGAGGCCTGCGTCGGTGCCGACCTCGTCACCACCGACGTCTGGACCAGCATGGGCTACGAGGCCGAGAACGAGGCCCGCAAGGCCGCCTTCGCCGAATGGTGCGTGGACCGCGACATGATGGCCCGCGCCAAGCCCGACGCCCTCTTCATGCACTGCCTGCCGGCGCATCGCGGCGAAGAGGTGTCGGCCGACGTCATCGACGGACCGCAGTCGGTGGTCTGGGACGAGGCGGAGAATCGGATGCACGTGCAAAAGGCACTCATGGAGTACCTTTTGCTCGGCCGGATCGGCTAGAGGCCGATACGGTGGTCCGCCAGGGCCGGCATGCGATTCGGGGGGCACTCACTTTGCGAACGCAAAGTGAAGCCGCGCAGCGGCGGGTGCCCACCAAAACAGGATGCACGTGCAAAAGGCACTCATGGAGTACCTTTTGCTCGGCCGGATCGGCTGAAGCGCTTCACCCATGAAAAAGCCGGCTGCATGCAGCCGGCTTTTCGTTGGCGAAACGCCGATCAGCTGCGACGGCGGCGAGCGATCAGCAGCGCGCCCCCGGCCAGCAGCAGCGCGACGCTGCTCGGCTCGGGCACCGCGGCGATGTTGTCCAGGGCGACGACGTTGGCCGTGCCGGTCAGGTCGAAGGACATGGCCGTGCCGCTGAAGCTCAGCACCGCCTTGTTCCAGGCCGAGTAGTCGGCCGAGTTGGCCGTCAGGTCGATGGTGCCCAGCAGCGTGCCGGTGCCGTTCAGGCCGGAGTAGGCCTTGACGGCGACGGGGGCGTCGCTCGGCGTCGAGTAGAAAAAGCTCAGGCCGCCCGTCACGCCGCCGGCCACGTTCATGAAAGCGCTGGTGTTGACCGTGCCGTCCAGCTGCGCGAAGGCCACGCCCAGGGGCGAGGGCGCATTGCCGAAATACGTGAAGTTGGCGTCGTTGGACACGCCCAGCACGTTGGTGAAGGTCACGCCCTGGTCGGCATAGGCGTTGGCGACTTCCTCGCCGTAGGACCAGTTCTTTTCGAAATCGATGGACAGCGGGCCGGCGGCGAAGGCCGGCGAGGCGAGGCCCAAGGCCAGGGCGAGGGTGGCGAGCTTCATTGAAGGACTCCAGAACTTGATGATGGGGCGGCCAAGGCCGCGGCGTCGAGGTCGGCCCGCAGTGTGGTCAGTGAAGACGACAGGTTCGTGACGCCGCCGGTGTCACGCGGCACCTGGCCGGCCGCCTTCATGCCGCCGTCACGCAGGGCTGCGATGGTCGGCGGCCCGGCTTCTCCCGCCCTGCCATGACCACCCGCCGCCACCTCCTTCTCGCCCTGGGCGCCGCCGCCCTCTCCCGCCCGGCCCCGGCCTGCGATTTCTTCAGCAGCCACCTGCGCATCTGGCACCCCTGGACGCGGGCGACCCGAGTCGACGCCGAGACGGCCAAGCTCTGCATGCGCTTCGACGAAGTGAACCGAACCGACCGATTGATCGGCGTCGAGACCCCCGTGGCCGGGGGGGTGCGCCTGGCCGGCCCGGGCCTGCCCGACGATGCCGCGCCGCTGTCGCTGCTGATCCGCGAAGGCCAGGAACTGACGCTGACGGAGGATGGCCTGCACCTTGAACTGCTGGACCTGCAGCAGCCGCTGCAGATCGGCCGCAGCTACCCGCTACGCCTGGTCTTCGAGGCGGCCGAGCCGGTCAACGCCCTGCTCAACGTGGACTACGCCGGGCTGCGCTGACGCGCCGAAGCTGCCGCCGAAACGTCACGCCTCGGTCACGGCGGCTTCCTAGCATCCGCCCCGTTTTTCAGCCCTCCCCACATCCTGGAGCCGCTTCCATGACCCAACTCTTCAGCAAGAGCCAGATCGCCCTGGCCGCGCTCGCCGCCATCGGCAGCGCCGTCGTCATCGCGCCGACCGTCGCCACCGCCGCCGGCAAGACCGCGGGCAAGTACGTCTCCGGCGACTTCCACAACCACACCACCTGCTCGGACGGCTCGATCTCGATGCAGAAGCTGGTGAAGAAGGTGACCGACAAGGTCGAGACGCCCTGGGGCCTCGACTGGTTCGTGCAGGCCGGCCACGGCGGCACCGGCAACCGCAACTGCACCCTGGTGGAGGACGCCACGCTGGCCACGCCGGCCTATCCCTACCTGACCGGCAACACGCCCTACAACACCGGCACGGCCGCCTCGCCCTCGCAGTACGCCGGCCCGAGCACGACCTGGACCCAGAGCATCGGCGCGGCCAACATCAAGGGCAACGGCGGCGGTGTCGGCGGCAACGGCAACATGTGGCGCTGGCAGTCCATCCAGGAGTACCAGTACCCCCTCGTCGAATACCTCTCGGCGCAGCGCAACGTGCCGCTGTTCGTCGGCCTGGAGTCGGTCGTCGCGGGCCACGAGCACACTTCCATGTCCGTCATCACCGGCCAGATGCCGGCCGGCGTGGACAACGCCTCCCTGCCCACCGCCCCCGGCTACACGCCGCTGGGCAACGCCAATGCCCTGGCGCAATGGTCCTACTGCTTCGACCGCGGTGACACCGACACCAGCCGCGGCAACGTGACCGGCTCCAGCGTCGGCAACAACTGGAACTGCGCCAACCCCGACAGCGCCGACTCGACTTCCGCCGCCCTCGGCTGGAACGACACGGCCAAGAAGCTGCTGCCCGCCAGCGGCGCGGGTGTCGGCAGCCGCGGCCACCTGAAGACGGTCGAAGCCCTCAAGTGGATGGCCAAGTACCACGGCCAGCAGAGCTACTACGTGCCCGCCCACCTGGAGCGTGCCGGCCCCTTCAACCCGGACGGCAACAACGGCTTCAACATCGAGCACCTGCGCAACTTCAACAACGCCGCGCCCGACATCGCCTTCGGCTTCGAGTCGCAGCCGGGCCACGGCGCAGCCAACAACCGCGGCGAGTACCAGGTCAAGCGCAACAGCTTCGCCGGCGTGCTGACCGACTCCGTCGGCGGCACCACCTACGGCGGCACCGGCGTCTACGCCGGCCAGGTCGGCGGCGTCTGGGACGCCCTGCTCGGCGAAGGCCGCAACTGGTGGTTCTTCGCCAGCTCCGACTGGCACAACCGCGGCAGCTTCGGCCCGGACGACCGCCGCTCCACGCAGGACTTCTACCCCGGCGAATACCAGCGCACGCACGTGCTGGTGCGCAACGGCGCGGACAAGCTGCGCCCGCAGAGCATCGTCGACGGCCTGCGCACCGGCAACGCCTGGTCGGCCACCGGCCAGCTGATCGACCGCCTCGCCTTCGTCGCCTGCGCCTCCTATGCCGGCCCGGGCGCGCGCAGCAACGCCGCCGTCGAAGCCCTGGCGGTGGCCGCCGCCACCAAGGGCACCGACATCGACGCCAGCGGCTGCGCCACGATGGGCGAGAAGCTCAAGGTCCGCCCCGGCGCCGAGATCGTCGTGGCCGTGGCCGTGCGCGACCCGGAGGGCGCGAACTTCGCGCCCTACAGCTTCCCCAATCCGTCGCTGCTGCAGGTCGGCATCAACCAGCCGATGAACAAGCCGGTGCTCGACCACGTCGACGTCATCCGCGGCCTGGTCACCGGCTATCGCACGCCGGGCACGGCCGACTACGCCGGCGAGTGGCCGCGCAACACCAACTGGCTCAAGGCCGACGGCACCACCACGGGCCTGTCCGCCGTGCCGGCCGCCGCCAAGAACACCTCGGCCGCCATCGTCAAGACTTTCAGCGGCAACGGCAGCACGCCGTGGACGACCGTGCACTCCGGCGTGGACAACACCACCTTCCTGAAGATGAGCTTCCGCATCCCGGCGGTGCAAGCCTCGCAGTACGTGCGCCTGCGCGGCAGCAACCTGCCGGCCGCCGTGCCCTACGAGACGGACGCCAGCGGCAACCCGCTGTCGGACATCTACACCAACGCCAACGACACCTCGATGCTGCGCATCCCCTGCACGACCGTCGGCACCAACGTGCCGGCCAACGGCGGGACCTGGTCGCAGGACAAGGGGACCATCGACGGCTGCCCCGCCCACCTGGCCACGGCCTCGGGCGCCAGCCCCATCGCCGGCCAGAAGGCGGTGTCGTATGACGTGGCGGCCTGGGCCGACCTCTGGTTCTACAGCAACCCGATCTACGTCGAAGTGGCCAACTCGGTGACGGTCGCCGGCGTCAAGTAAGCCGCCGCGCCGCGCTCCCGGCAGCCGCCCGTGGCCTCGCGCCGCGGGCGGCTGTCTTCGTTCTGTCTTGTTCGCTGCCTAGCATCGCAGTCCATGTCCAGCGTCCTGCCTCCCGTCGCCCTGCCCACCCGCTCCCGACCGGCCCTGCCGGGGTGGACCCGTGAACCCCTGCTGCACTTCCTGCTGCTCGGCGCCCTGCTCTTCGGCGTCGACCACGCCGTCAACCGGCGCGCCGGGGATGCCGACGAGATCGTCATCAGCGCCGAGGTCGACGACGAGGCCCGCCAGCTCTTCAAGGCCACGCGCAACCGCGATCCCAACGCCGAGGAAATGGCCGCACTGCGCAAGGTGTGGCTGGACAACGAGGTGCTCTACCGCGAGGGCCTGGCCCTGCAACTCGACAAGGGCGATACCGCCATCCGCGAGCGCGTCATCTTCAAGGCCCTGAGCGTCGTCGACAGTGGCACCAAGCTGCCCGCGGCCGACGACAAGCTGCTGCGCGCCTGGTTCGAGCAGCACCGTGCCAAGTACGACGAGCCGGCCCGCTTCGACTTCCAGGAGGCCGTACTGCCGGGCGAGCCCGGCGAAGCCGCGGTGCGGGCATTCGTCGACAGCCTGAACAACGGCGCGCCGGGCGACGCCAAGGCCGGCCTGCGCGTCTTCAAGGGCCGCCCGCACGCCAACCTGCTGCAGAGTTATGGCGAAGACTTCGCCAAGGCGCTGGAAGCCGCCGCCCCCGGCAGCTGGCTGGCGCTGAAGAGCCGCGACGGCTGGCGCGCCGTGCGCCTGGACGCGGCCAGCACCGCCAGGCCCGCGAGCTTCGAAAACCTGCGCGGCGTGGTGCTGCAGGACTGGACCGACGCGACCCTGGCCGAGCAGCGCAGCGCCGCCGTCGCGGCCCTGGCGAAGAAGTACGTCGTCAAGGTCGAGGCCGCCTCGAAATGAAGCGGCTGCTGATCGCCTGGCGGGCCGCGCTGATGCTGGCCCTGGCCGTCGCCGCCCTGCCCTCGCCGGCCCACGAGATGAGCATGGCCGAGATGCAGCTGCGCGAGACGGCGCGCGGCGAGTTCCTGTGGCAGTGGATGGCCACTGAGAAGCGCCCCGCCGCCCAGGACCTCACCCCCGTCTGGCCCGAGGGCTGCACGGCCGACGCCAACCTGCTGCGCTGCGGCGAGCAGGGCCTGGCTGGCACGCTGCACATCAGGGGCGTCGGCGAGCGCTACTCGGCCGCCCTCGTCAAGGTCCAGTGGCGCGACGGCCAGAGCCGCGTCTACACCCTGACCGCCGGCCAGCCCAGCGTGCAGCTCTACGGCGCCGCCGACGACCCGCGCGGCATGGGCGAGATCGCCCGCGCCTACACCCTGCTCGGCGTGGAGCACATCCTCACCGGCATCGACCACCTGCTCTTCGTCATCGGCCTGCTCTTCCTCGTCGGCTTCCAGCGCCGGCTCCTGTGGACCATCACGGCGTTCACGGCGGCCCACAGCCTCACGCTGGCCTGCTCGGCCCTGGGCCTGCTGGTGCTGCGTTCGCCGCCCGTGGAGGCCAGCATCGCCCTGTCCATCGTGCTGGTCGCCGGCGAAGCCCTGCACAAGCGCGACACCCTGGCCCGCCGCTGGCCGGCCGTCGTCGCCTTCCTCTTCGGCTTGGTGCACGGCCTGGGTTTCGCCGGCGCGCTCAAGGAAATCGGCCTGCCGGAGAACCACCTGCTCGTCGCGCTGCTGACCTTCAACGTCGGCGTCGAGCTCGGCCAGCTGCTCACCGTCGCCGCCTGCTGGATGCTGTGGCGCTTCGCCAGCCGCTGGCCGGCCGCCCAGCGCCTGCGCACGGCCCTGCTCTACGCCATCGGCAGCGTGGCGGCCTACTGGTCGTGGCTGCGCATCGCTGCGCTGCTGTCATGAGCGACGAAGTCATCGGCCTGTTCCCGACGCCGCTGCTGCGCGCCCCGGGCGTGCTGCCGCCGGCCCTGGTCGACGCCCTGGTCGACCACTTCAGCACGCGGGCCCTGGAGCGCAACAACAGCTCCGACGCCCTGTCCCACACCCGCATGCTGCAGCCGGCCGACAGCCCGCTGCTCGTGCAGGCGGCCTCTCTCGTCACACCCAAGATCACCGACTTCGGCCGGCTGCTCTTCGGCGAGACCCTGGGCTGGGCCATCAAGGAGATGTGGGTCAACGTGCTGGACACCGGTGGCCGCCAGGCCATGCACAACCACGCCAACAGCTTCGCCTCGGGCGTGGTCTACCTGACGAAGACCGACGACTCGGCCCGCACGGTGTTCATGAAATCTCCCGGCGGCCACGACTTCGCGCTGAAGAACGACCACGCCGGCGTGGCGACCGGCCCCTACAACGCCGAGAAATGGGTGAGCCCCTCGCCCGAGCCCGGCGACCTCATCCTCTTCCCGAGCTACCTGATGCATGCCGTGCCGCCCAACGCCGGCGGCCGGCGCATCACCCTGGCCTTCAACGCCATCCCGACGCGGCTGGAGAGCTGGGGCTACACGCTGAGCTTCAATGCCTGAAGCGGAATCCAAACAAAGCCACAGAGGCACAGAGACACAGAGAGATCTTCATCCCGCTGCCTCTGTGTCTCTGTGCCTCTGTGGCTGTGTTGTTTGCCCGAAGCGCACAGGGACAACTGGATGAGCCGTCTTGCACTGCTGCTGATGGTGGCCTCCGGCTTTGCCGGCCTGGGCTACCAGATCGTCTGGACGCAGCAGCTGGGCCTCGTGCTCGGCCACGAGAGCGCGGCCGTCCTGGCCGTCGTCGCCGCGTTCTTCGGCGGCCTGTCGCTGGGTGCGCTGGCCCTCGGGTCGCGCATCGAGGCCAGCGCCCGGCCGCTGCGCTGGTATGCCGGCTTCGAAGCGCTGATCGGCCTGTGGGGACTGGTGCTGATGGCGGCGATGCCGGCCGCGGGCAACGCGGCCCTGGCCCTCATCGGCCCCGAGGCCTCGCCGGCGTGGCAGTGGAGCGTCGCGTTCGGCGCCAGCTTCCTGCTGCTGCTGCCCGCCACGGCGGCCATGGGCGCCACGCTGCCGGCCATGGCCCGCATCGCTGCGGCGCGGCTGGCACCGCTGTACGCCGCCAACACCTTGGGCGCCGTGGCGGGCGTGCTGGCCACGGCCTTCTGGCTCATCCCTGAAGCGGGGCTCACGCGCAGCGCCGGCCTGTGCGCGGCGCTGAACCTGGCCTGCGCCGTGCTGGCCGGCACGGTGCTGCGGGCCGGGCCGCCGCCCTTGACCGCCCCCCGCGGCTCCAGCCGGCCCCTCGCCCTGCTGGCGGCCACGGGCCTGCTCGGCATCGCCTACGAGGTGCTGGCCGTGCGGGTGCTCAGCCAGGTTGCCGAGGACACGGTCTACACCTTCGCCCTGCTGCTGGCCGTTTATCTGGGCGGCAGCGCCCTGGGGGCCGCGGCCTTCGCGCGCGCCCCGGCGCGCTATGGCACCGCGCGCCTGCTGCAGGGCCTGGCCTGCGCCGTGCTGCTGGGCATGGCCGCGCTCTGGGGCGCCGAGGCGCTCAAGCAGGCGCTGGCAGCCCGCCTGCCTGCCGGGCTGGCGGGCGCCCTCGCCGTGGAGGCCCTGCTCGCGCTGGCGGTGTTCGCGCTGCCCACCTGGATCATGGGCGCGCTGTTCTGCCGGCTCTGCGCCGACGCCGCGGCGGCCGGCATCCCTTTCAGCCGGGCGCTGGGCATCAACACCCTCGGGGCCGCGCTGGCCGCGCCCGTCTTCGGCGTCGGCCTGGCGCCGGCGCTCGGCCCCAAGGCCGCGCTGCTGCTGGTCGCGGCCGGCTATCTGCTCATCCTGCCGGCATGGCGCAGCGCCGGGTGGTGGCTGCCGGCCGGCGTTGCCGCGGCCCTCGCCGCGCTGACCCCGCCGCTGGCCTTCGTCGACCTGCCCGAAGGCGGCCGGCTGCTCAGCTACCGCGACGGTGCCATGGCGGCGGTCAGCGTCGTCGAGGACGAGGCCGGCGTGGCGCGGCTGCGCATCAACAACCGCCAGCAGGAAGGCAGCAGCGCCACCCTGCTCGTCGACGGCCGCCAGGCCCTGCTGCCGCTGCTGCTGCATCCGGCGCCGCGGCACGCCCTCTTCCTGGGCCTGGGCTCGGGCATCACCGCCGGCGTGGCGGCCCGGCTGCCGGGCGTGCAGGTGGACGCCGTCGAGCTGCTGCCAGAGGTCATCGAGGCCTCGGCCCTGTTCCGCCCCACGCTGGGCGACGGGCCGCCGCCACGCGTGCACGCCGCGGACGCCCGCCGCTTCGTGCGCACGGCCCGCCAGCCCTACGACGTCGTCGTGTCCGACAACTTCCACCCCGCGCGCAGCGGCTCGGGCGCGCTCTACACCGTCGAGCACTTTCGCGCGGTGCGCGAGCGCCTGGCACCGGGCGGCCTGTTCTGCCAGTGGCTGCCCCTGCACCAGCTCGACCTCGACACCCTGCGCAGCATCACCGCCGCTTTCCTTCAGGCCTTCCCCGACGGCGCCGCCGCGCTGGCCAGCAACAGCCTGGACACCCCCACGGTCGGCCTCATCGGGCGCCAGGGCGGCACGCGCTTCCAGCCCCGGGCCGCGTGGCCGGAGCTGGCCGGCCGCTTCGGCCTGGGCGACGACTTCGCCGTGCTCGGCAGCTTCATTGCCGACGCCCCCGCCCTGCGCCGCCTGGCCGGCAGCGCCCCGCTGAACACCGACGACCGCCCCTGGGTGGCCTACCGCGCGCCGCGCGCGACCTACGCGCCCGACTCCGCCCCCCGCGACCGGCTGCTGGCCCTGCTCGGCGAGGTGGGCATCGACCCCGCGAACCTGCTCGCGACCACCGATGCCGCACTGGCCGGGCGCCTGGCCGCCTACGCCCAGGCCCGCCGCGACTACCTGGCCCTCGGCCGCCACACGCAGGCCAGCGCCGACCCGGCCGTCATGCTGGCCCGCGTCGGCCAGCCGCTGCTGGCCGTGCTGCGCCGCAGCCCCGACTTCCTGCCCGCGGCCGAGCCGCTGCGGCGCCTGGCGCAAGCCCTGGCCCCCCGCGACCCGGCCGCCGCCCAGGCCTTGCGCGAAGCCCTCGGCCGCATCCGCCCCGACCTCGCCCCATCCTGACCGGCAGGCCTGTTGGCCCGGCGTCAGTCCTTCGTGGCAAGCTCCGGGGATGCGCTGGGCCTTCATCACCGACATCCATGCCAACCGCCAGGCCTTCGAGGCCGTGCTCGCCGACGCCCGGGCACAGGGCGCGACACGCTATGCCCTGCTGGGCGACTTCGTCGGCTACGGCGCCGACCCGGCCTGGGTGGTCGAGCAGGCCGCAGCCCTCGTGGCCGACGGCGCCATCGCCATCCAGGGCAACCACGACGAGGCGGTCGTGCAGGGCAGCACGCCGGGCATGCACCCGGACGCCCGCGCCGTCGTCGACTGGACGCGTGCCCAGCTCGGCGAGGATGCCCTGCGCTTCCTCGCCCGGCTGCCGCTGCAGGCCCACGGCGAGCCGGGGCACTGTCTGTTCGTGCACGCCAATGCCTACGACCCCAAGGGTTGGGAGTACGTGCAGGGCCGCGCCGAGGCCGTGAAGAGCCTGCATGCCAGCCCGGCGCGCATCCAGGCCTGCGGCCACATGCACGAACCCATGCTCTACCACCTGTCGGGCACCGGCAAGGCGGGCGACTTCCGGCCGGTGGCCGACGTGCCCATGCCCCTGCCAGGGCACCGCCAGTGGCTCATCGTGCCCGGCTCCTGCGGCCAGCCGCGCGACGGCAATCCGGCCGCCTGCTACGCGCTGTTCGACCCCGCCAAGTCCGACCTCAACGACGCCCGCGTGACCTTCCGCCGCGTCGCCTACGACGTCGACGCCGCCTGCGCCGCCTTGCGGGCCAGTGCGCTGCCGGCGCCCATCGCGGAACGCCTCGCCCGCCGCCTCAGCCAGGGGGAATGATGAGCACCACCAGCCCGCCCGCCGCCCAGCCCGCTCCCCCGGCTCCGCTGGAAGCCGGCCAGGTGCTGGACGGCTTCCGGCTGGAGGAGAGGCTGCACCAGGGCGGCATGGCCAACCTCTGGCGCGTGAGCCGGCTGGAGCCCGCCCCCGACGCCGACGAGGGCATGGGACTGCTCATGAAGGTGCCGCGCATCAAGGGCGGCGAGGACCCGGCCACCATCGTCGGCTTCGAGGTCGAGCAGATGCTGATGCCGCAACTCAGCGGCCCCCACGTGCCGCGCTTCGTCGCCCGCGGCGACTGGACGAAGCAGGCCTACATCGTCATGGAGCACATCCCGGGGCAGACGCTGCGCCCGCGCCTGGACGACGCTCCCCTGCCTCCCGAGGAGGTGGCCGACATTGGCGCCCGCGTCGCCACCGCCCTGGCCGCCCTGCACCGCCAGCACGTGGTGCACCTGGACATCAAGCCCAGCAACATCATGTTCCGCCCCGACGGCACGGCCGTGCTGGTGGACTTCGGCCTCAGCCGCCACGAGCACCTGCCCGACCTGCTCGAGGAGGAGTTCACCCTGCCCATGGGCACGGGCCCCTACATGAGCCCTGAGCAGGTGCAGTTCGTGCGCAACGACCCGCGCAGCGACCTCTTCGCCCTGGGCGTCATGCTCTACCACCTGGCCACGGGCGAGCGGCCCTTCGGCCAGCCCAGCTCGGTGCGCGGGCTGCGCCGCCGCCTCTACGTCGAGCCCGTGCCGCCGCGCGCCATCCGGCCGGAGCTGCCGGCCTGGCTGCAGGAGGTCATCCTGCACTGCCTGGAGGTCAAGCCGGAGCGCCGCTACCAGAGCGCCGCCCAGCTCGCCCTGGACCTGCGCGAGCCGGCCGGCGTGGCCCTGACGGCCCGCTCCGAGAAGCTCCAGGCCAGCGGCGCCATGCGGCGGCTCAAGCGCTGGTTCTTCGCGCTCGGCGCCGAGCCCGCTCCGCCCACGCCGGTCGGCGAGCAGCTGGCGCGCAGCCCCATCGTCATGGCCGCCGTTGACGTGGACCACGCCACCCCCGAGCTGCTGGAACAGCTGCGTGAAACCGTCCGGCGCATCGTGCAGACCGAAGCCGGCGCCCGCCTGGCCTGCGTGTCCATCATGAAGGTCAACCGCATCGGCATCGACGAACTCACCGACAAGCACGGCCAGAGCGTGCACGTGAAGCAGCTGATCGCCCTCAAGCACTGGGCCCGCCCCATCAGCAAGGCCCTGAGCCTGGACGACGGCCGGCTGACCTTCCACGTGCTGGAGGCCCCCGACGCGGCGGGCGCCATCATCGACTTCGCCCACCGCAACGGCGTCGACCACATCGTCATGGGTGCCCGCGGCGCCTCGGCGCTGCGGCGCTACCTGGGGAGCGTGTCGGCCCAGGTGGTGGCCGAGTCCGACTGCACGGTCACCGTCGTGCGCGAACCCGCCGGTTGAGCGGCGCCGCAGGGCTGTTTCACGACGAAACAGCCGCCCTGCCGCCGCCCCTTGAAAGCCTCGAGCCCAGCCCTAATTCGGCTGCGATGCCGCGCCAGGCCTGCCCGCCTCGCGGCGTCGAACCCGAAAGGAGGCTTTCATGTACTCATCCCTCTGGACCTTCCCTTCCAACTTCTTCTCCGACTTCGACCGCCTGAACCGCGTCTTCGACGAGCACTTCGGCGGCTACGGCGCGCCGTCGAGCATCCGCTCCGTGGCGCCCGGCACCTTCCCGGCCATCAACGTGGGCAACACGCCGACGAGCGTGGAGGTCTACGCCTTCGCGCCGGGCCTGGACCCGGCCAAGCTCGAAGTGACCGTGGACCGCGGCGTGCTGAGCATCGCCGGCGAGCGCGAAGCCCCGGCCCAGCAGGAGGGCACCCGCACCTACAGCCGCGAGCGCTTCAGCGGCAGCTTCCGCCGCGCCATCAGCCTGCCCGACGACGCCGACGCGTCCAAGGTGCAGGCCAGCTACCGCGACGGCGTGCTGCGCATCAGCGTCGAACGCCAAGCCGAGGCCCAGCCCCGGCGCATCACCGTCCAGTGAGCCATCCAAGGAGGACTGCACCATGAGCACCACTGCCGTACAGACCGACGCCGGCCACGACCGCACGCCGGCACGCCAGGGCGCCGAGGCCGACAGCGACCGCGCCCTGATGCCGCGCGTGGACGTGAGCGAGGACGACACGGGCATCACGCTGACCGCCGACCTGCCGGGCGTGGCCCGCGAGCAGCTCGAGCTGCAGGTCGAGGGCGACACTCTGCGCATCGAAGGCCGGGTGGACGCCGCCGCTCCCACGGGCCTCGAACCCGTCTACGCGGAAGTGCGCCTGCCGCGCTACCGCCGCTCCTTCACGCTGAGCCGCGAGCTGGACGCCTCGCGCATAGAAGCCCAGCTCAAGGACGGCGTGCTGCGCCTGCGCATCCCGAAGCAGGCCCATGCCCAGCCGCGACGCATCGAGGTAAGCTGAAGCCCCTCGCCTGGTCTTGCTCCGGCTGAACGCCGGCAAGCCCAGCCGGTCCCCCTAGGGGACGGCGCGGGCCGGCTCGGGAACGGCCCAGCGCTCGGCCCGCAAGACCTCCTGCTTCATACGCCATGACCTCGGAGGTCATCGACGCCGTGCGTGCCGGCGGCCAGACTCCTGGGCATCAACCCAGGAGTCCCACATGCCCACCTTCGATGTCCTGCCCCTCGCCGTCGCCCTGCTGATCGGCATTCCCGCCTTCGGCTCCTGCCTGGGCATCGGGCTGGCCAGCATGAAGCTGCTGGAAGGCATCGCCCGCCAGCCCGAGGTCGCGCCGGAGCTGCAGACCAAGTTCTTCCTGGCGGTTGGCGTGACCGACGGCGCCTTCATCATCGCCACCGGCGTCGGCCTGTGGTTCGCCACGGCCAACCCCTTCGCCCGCTGAGCCGCCCCGCCTGACTGCCTACACTGGCGGCATGAGCGACAACCCCTGCCTGAGCTGCGGCGCCTGCTGCATGAGCTTCCGGGTCGATTTCGACCGCAGCGAGCTGCTGAGCGAGGGTGGAAGCGTGCCCGATGGCCTCGCCGTCGAGCTGACCGGCCGGCTGGTGCGCATGCGCGGCACCGACCACGCCCAGCCCCGCTGCGCGGCCTTCAGCGGGCAGGTCGGCGTCAAGGCCGCCTGCGGCATCCACGAATGGCGGCCTTCGCCCTGCCGGGAGTTCGGCGAGCGCGCGCCCATGGGGATCGGCGACGACGCCTGCGCGCGGGCCCGGGCGCGGCATGGGCTTGCGCCGCTATGAGCGGCCTATGAACCCGGACGCTGCATCAATGGTTCGCGGCGTCGTTGCTGCTGTTCTCTAACAGCATTCAGCCAGGCCAGTTTGGCGCCGTAGATCTCCCTATCCCGGGCAGTGGCGCTGTTCTCCAGGGCTTTGGCAATCTCGCCGCGCGCGCCCGGCACGTCGCCAAGACCCCAATTGGCGAGCCCCAACCAGAAGTGGAACTCCGGCACATACGCCGCTCGAGCGACCTCCTTGCGGAACAGCTGCCGCGCTGCGGCAAACTCGCCAGCCTTCATCGCCTCTACGCCTTCGTCGAAGAACTTGTACGGAGCCACCGGCTGAATCTGGGCGATCTGATTGGCGACGGCCTGGGCCTCCTCGCGACGCCCGAGCTCGCTCAGCACCAACGCCAGGTTGGACAGTGCTTGAGTGTTCAACGGCTCTCGCTCCAGTACCAGGCGCAAGGCCGTCTCTGCACGGTCTTGCATGCTCTTGCGTCGGTACAGCACGGCCAGGGTGTTGTAAGCGGCGAGCCAACGGGCATCCGTGGCGATCGCTGACTTCGCCCACCAATAGGCTTCATCGATCTTCCCGACCGCAAGCGCCTCGGCGGCACGGTTGTTGAGAAACATCGCAACCACCATCGATTCATCGATCACCCGACTGCGCTGGTTGCGGACTTGGTCTGGCGGCAGGAAATCGATGGTCAGCAGTTCCGGGTCGCCGAAGATGATCGACTGCCCCGTGGTGGGCCGTCGAACGAGGGTGATGTTCACGTGGCCGGCGACGAAGAAGATGCCGTTGTAGCGTGTCCAGCTCTCTTCGGTGTAGACGCTGTTGAACCGGACGGGAACATTGAGGTACCGCGCGAACGCTGCCGTCATCAGGACCAGCGACATGCAGTTGCCTCGCCTGGCCTCGAACGCTTCTGACGCCGTGCGCGTCACCTCAGCGTCATAGTCGATCTGGAGCCGCCCTTTGGTATAGAGCGACTCGATCAGGCCATTGCGCAAACCCTTGGTGCGGACCATCGGCGCCATCTCGACGTCGGCGAAGCGCTTCATCGCCGGAGTGATCTCCAGCGCCTGGGCGGGATCGAAAGACACATCCGGCCGGGTGAACGCTGCGTCATCGAACACGTCGACGGTCGGCGGCTGCTTGGGTTCGACCGCACAACCGACAAGGCCCGTCAGCGCCAAGCCGGCAATCAGTACACGAATCTTCATGGGAGTCTCCTCGCTGATTCGAGATCCATGCGCCGCCACCTTTCAGCAACAGTGACAAACGTGTGAATCTGATGACAGCTTAGTCCTGCCGTGACCTGCTGTCTTGAGTCACGCTAACCGGCGTAGCAGGTGGCAACGAGATTCTTCGGTCGCCGCTTGAATTTCCCGCTTCCTGCACTTGCCCGGCAGCTCCCGTGCTGAGACGATGCTGCGATGCACACCGGACGCCGCCTCGCCCTCGCCGCCCTGCCCGCCCTGTGCTGGTCAGCCACCGCGTCGACGGAACGAGGCCAGGCACCGCTGCGCCTCGTGACCGGCGATCTGCCGCCCATGGCCATGCCGGGCGAGCCCGGGAGGCGCGGCGTGCTGCTCGATCTCGTGGAGGCGGTGTTCAAGCGCGCCGAGCTGCCCTTGCAGGTGGAGTTCTTCCCCTGGGCGCGCGCCATGCTGCTGGCCGGCGAACAGCCGCGCACCCTCATCCTGCCGCTGAACCGGACCGCGGACCGTGAAGCGCGCTTCCAGTGGCTGCTCAAGCTGTACGCCCAGCGCTTCGCCTTCCTGACCCTGGCCGGCAAGCCCCGGGTCGAGACGCTGGAACAGGCCCGTCAGGCCCGCGTGGGCGGACTGCGCGGTTCGTCCAACCTCGCCAGCCTGCAGCAGCAGGGCGTGCCCGCCGAACGGGTCTACCAGGCCGCCAGCATCGCCGACATGCACAGGGCGCTGGAACGCGGCCTCGTGGATGCCATCTTCGGCAGCGAGCTCATCCACACCGACGCCTGGCGCCGCAGCGGCCGAGACCCGGCGCACCTGCACGCCGGCCTCGTGCTGGAGTCCGCAGACATCTGGCTGGCGGCCCAGGGCGGCGTCACCGAGGCCGAGGCGGCCCGCCTGCGCGAGGCCCACGAGGCCCTGCTCGCCGATGGCAGCGTGGAGCGGCTCTTCAGGCTCTACGGCCTCAAGGCCCGGCCCGAAGACCTGCGCTGACACCGCAGCCGCACGGCGCCGCGGCGTCAGCGCAGGACGAAGACGACCGCGCTACGGGCCGGCACCTCGAAGCGCCCCGCGCTGGCCCGGGCCTCGCGTCGCACCCGGGCGTCGGCCCCGTGCCGCTGCACCGGATGCAGCTCCCAGTGCGAGGCCGCCTCGCCGGGAAGTTCCAGCACCTGGGCATGGGGCGAGACATTGATCATGGCGATCACGGCCTTGAAGCCGGGCAGGCCGCGGCCGTCGATGCGGGTCGCGACGAGCACCGGGTTCTGCCCGGGGCCGCTGCCGGGGAAGCTCAGCCGCGCCTTCACCTCGGCGGCGGTGGGCAGGCGCAGCAGCGGCGTGCTGGCGCGGATGCGCAGCAGGTCGCGGAAGACGTCGCGCGCCCAGGCGATCTCCGCCGGACCGGGCGCGATGCCCGGGTCGCGCAGGCGCTCGCGGTCCAGTGCCCAGTCGCGGCCGTCCTTGCCGAAGTTGTCCTGGCGCGGCGGCAGACCGGTGCCGAAGTGGTTGGTCCGGTAGCTCCAGTCCAGGCGATTGAACCAGTCGCCCGAGTCGTAGCTGTTGCGGTCCAGGCTCTTGCTGCGCAGGATGTCCTGGCCGGCGTGGAAATAGGCCACACCCTGGCTGAAGGCCACCAGGGCCGCGCCCAGCACCTGGACCCGGGCACGGTCGGCGCGCGAGGTGGCCAGCGGGAGCTTGAGCACGTTCACGTCGAACAGCGTCTGGTTGTCGTGGTTCTCGACGTAGTTGACGACCTCGCCGGGCTGTGAGACATAACCGGCCGGCTGGTCGCCATAGGGGATCTGGTCGAGCCGGCGCCTTTCGCCGCGCCAGGTCGTCAGCTCGACGTCGCGCAACGAGCCCGCCAGGCCGACGCGGATCATGTCGGCCGCCGCCAGCAGCTCCTCCGGCCCGGCGGCGGCGAGCGCGTTGGGCGCATAGACGAGGCCGTTGAGCCAGCCCTGGTGCCGCACGCTGTCGTCGCCGGCCTCGCCGGCACTGCCACCGCGCGCCGCGTCCCGGCCACGGTCGCTGAAAGTGCCGATGCCGCTGCCGTTCAGGCTCAGCTGAGAGGCCTGCACGAAGCGCGCGCCGTTCGCCACCTCGCCGAAGTTCCAGCCCTCCCCCAGCAGGGGCACGGGCCGCCCCGCCTCGGCGTTCACGCGCGCCTGCAGCCGCTCCATGGCCTCGCGCGGCTGGTGGCCCATGAGGTCGAAGCGCATGCCGTCGATGCGGTACTCCCGCACCCAGCGGGCCGCCGTGTCGATCATCAGCTTGGCCATCATGCGGTGCTCGGTGGCGGTGTTGTCGCAGCAGGTCGAGCGCTCGACCTGGCCCCGGACATCCAGCCGGTGGTAGTAGCCCGGCACCAGGCGGTCGAGCACCGAGCGCGGATGCTGTCCGGCCGCGGCCGTGTGGTTGTAGACCATGTCCATGCCCACGCGCAGGCCCGCGGCATGCAGGGCCATGACCATGCGGCGGAACTCGACGATGCGGCGGAAGTCGCGCGGGTCGGTCGCATAGCTGCCCTCCGGCACGCCGTAGTGCCAGGGGTCGTAGCCCCAGTTGAAGCAGTCCTCGGCGGCGAGGGCCGTGACGGCGGCCTGCTGGGCCTCGCTGTCGGGCGCGGCGCGGGGCACCTCGGGCGTCCTGCAGCCGCGCTCCGGCACGCTGGCCAGGTCGAAGACGGGCAGCAGATGCACGTCGGTCACGCCGGCCCGGGCCAGCGCCCTCAGGTGCCGCATGCCCCGGGACCCCGCTTCGGTGAAGGCCAGGTATTTGCCGCGCCAGGCCGGCCGCACGCTCATGTCGCTGGTCGAGAAGTCGCGCACATGCAGTTCATAGATGACCTGGTCGGTCGCCGCCCTGGCCGCCGCGGGGCGGTGTGAGGCGTCCCAGCCGGGCGGCTTGAGCGCCGGCGCGGCGAGATCGGCCACCAGGCTGCGCCGGGAATCGGCAGTGAGCGCCACCGAGTAGGGATCGGTCACGAGGTTGCGCACCAGGCCATGCGTTGGCGTCACCACGTCGACGAGATAGCGATAGGCCTGGCCGCTCAGGTCGCCGGGCAGCTTCACGCGCCACACGCCGGTGTCGGCGTCCCGCACCATCGCATCGACGGCGATGGCCGGCGACTCCGGGCCGGCATGACGGCAAAGCTGCACGCGCTGCGCGGTTGGCGCCCAGACGGCGAAGGCCGTGCCGCCCGGCGTCGGAAGCACGCCGAGGTCGTCCACCCGCTCGGCCGTCGCGTAGAGGTCGTCCAGCGCTCCCGCGAGCTGGAGGCCGGTGGCCGCGACGACGTGACCGTCGGCCGACTCCCGCACCAGCAGCAATTGCTCGCGCAGCAGCGAGGCGACGTCGCCCTGCACGACCTCGAACCGCGGCCCCTCGGCAATGAAGCGCAAGGCCGGCGGCGGCACGCCCGGGCTCGGGGCCAGTTCGATCGCGCCGTCGCTGCCCGAGACCGGCTCGCCCGGCGTCGCCCGCATGCCGGCCGCGCGCGCATGGTGCAGGCGCACGCGCTCGCCGGGCCGCAGTTCCAGGCCTGGCCATTGCAGATGGCGCCCGTCCAGCCAGTAGGCCTCGGCGCGGGGCGTGGCGGCCGGCGCCGGCATGGGGACGGCGGCGTCGCAGTCGTCGAGGTCCGAAGCCCGGACCGGGCCGGCAATCAGCATCAGGCCCAACAACGCGACGAGCGCGGGACGAGCAGGCATGGAAGGTCTCCTGGGTGGCGAGATCGATAGTAGCAAAACTACATACATGGAAATCCTTGTGGCGACTCCATTGGGAGAGCCGATATGCTCGGCGCCAGCAATCTACGTAGTTTGAATACATGAACACCAAGAAACTGCTGATAACTGCACTTCTCGCCGCAGCCGGCACGGCACGGGCCCAGTTGGACGTCCAGCCCGTACCCGCGCTCCCGCGGGCCAGTGCCCTGCCCGTGGACTGGCAGCACGGCGTGTTCATGGAAATCTTCGTGCGCGGCTACCAGGACAGCGACGGCGACGGCATCGGCGACCTGCGCGGCCTCATCCGGCGGCTGGACTACCTCAAGAAGCTGGGGGTCAGCGGCCTGTGGCTGATGCCCATCACGGCCAGCTCCGATCACGACCACGGCTATGCCACGACCGACTACCGGCGCATCGAGCCGCAGTACGGCACGCTGGACGATTTCGACACCCTGGTGCGGGAGGCGCACAAGCGTGGCATCGGCATCGTCATGGACTACGTCATCAACCACGCGTCCTGGGAGTCCCCCGCCTTCCAGGCGGCGCTGCAGGACCGTGACGGCCCCTGGCGCCACTGGTTCGTCTGGAACCCAGACCCGGGGCCGGGCTGGGACATCTGGGGCAAATACCCCTGGTACGACGCCGCCACCCGGCCCTGGGCCTGGGACGGCGAATTGAAGGACATGCCGGCACCTCGGCCCGGTTCGCCCGACGTCTACTTCGGCACCTTCGGCCCGCAGATGCCCGACTTCAACCTGCGCAACCCGGCCGTCGTGCGCTACCACGAGGATTCGCTGCGCTTCTGGCTCAACCGCGGCCTGGACGGCTACCGGCTGGACGCCGCACCCCATCTCATCGAGAACAACGCCCGGGACTGGAACGACCAGCCCGAGAGCCGCGCGCTGACCAAGCATTTCCAGGACCTGATCAAGAGCTACCCCGGCCGCTACGTCGTCTGCGAGGCCACGGCCAAGCCCATCGACTACGGCGCACCGGAACTCTGCGGCGGCGCCTTCGCCTTCAACCTGCATGCGGACATGATGGCAGCGGCCAAGGGCGAGGCCGAGGCCGTGCAGCGCGTGGCGGACTACTACCGCAGCATGTCGCCGACGATGGCGACCTTCCTGCACAACCACGACATCTTCACCGGCCAGCGCGTCTGGGACCAGCTCCACGGCGACGAGGCCCGCTACCGCCTCGCGGCCGCCAGCTACCTGTTGCTGCCCGGCACGCCCTTCGTCTACTACGGCGAGGAGATCGGCCTGGCCGGCATCGACGGCAAGACGCCCCGGGACGACGCCCCGCTGCGCGCCCCCATGAGCTGGACGCCGGCCAACGAGGGTCCGGACGGCTTCAGCACCAGCCTGGTGCCCTACCGGCCCCTGTCCCTCAACCGCAGCCGACATAACGCCGAAAGCCAGCAGCGCGCCCCCGACTCGCTGTTCAACTTCTACCGCCGCCTGATCGCCCTGCGGCGCGCCCTGCCCTCGCTGGCCCTGGGCCGCTACGAGGCCGACCAGGTCGTCGGCCAGGCCTGGAGCTTCCAGCGCGTGCACGGCCGGGAGCGCAGCCTCGTCGTCATCAACTACGGCGACCGACCGGCGCAGCTGCGCGTCCAGGGCCTGCCCTCCAGAGCCCGCGGCCGGGCCGCCTATCCGCAGCAGGCGGCGACGCTGAAGGCGGATGCCTCCGGTCAGGCCGGCATCACGCTGCCGCCGCTTTCCTTGCGGGTCTACCGGATCGAAGCCCCATGAAGAAAACCCTGTTCTCCCTTGCGACCACCCTGCTGATGAACCTCCCCCTGACCGCCGCCCCCCTGCAGCACGTCGAGCCGCCCCACTGGTGGGTCGGCATGCGCGAACCCGCGCTGCAGCTGATGCTGCACGGCCCCGGCGTCGCCGACGCGCGCGTGGCGCTGGCGCCCTACCCGGGCGTTCGGCTGGTGGGCAGCCACCGGGCCGACAGCCCCAACTACCTCTTCGTCGACCTGGACATCGGGCCTGAGGCCCGGCCCGGCGAGCTGGCGCTCAGCCTGGACGGCGGCGAGCCGCTGCGCTACCCGCTGCGGGCGCGTGCGCCGGGCTCGGCCCAACGCCAGGGCTTCGGACCCCGGGACGCCATCTACCTCGTCGTGCCCGACCGCTTCGCGAAGGGCGGCAGCGGCCGGCAGGACGGCCTGAAGGAAGGCGTCGACCGGGCCAACCCGGGCGGGCGCCACGGCGGCGACCTCGCCGGCCTGCGCCGGCACCTGGGCTATATCGCCGGGCTCGGCTTCACCCAGCTCTGGCCGACGCCTCTGGTGGTCAACGACAGCGCCACCTACAGCTACCACGGCTATGCGGCGACCGACTTCTACCGCGTCGACCCGCGCTTCGGCAGCAACGACGACTTCCTGGCCCTGGCGGCCGAGGCGCGGGCCCTCGGCGTGGGCGTCATCCAGGACATCGTGCTCAACCACATCGGCGCCGGCCACTGGTGGATGGCCGACCTGCCGGCGCCGGACTGGCTGAACCAGTGGCCGCAATACACCGAGACCCACCATGCGCGCGTCACCCTGCAGGACCCCTATGCCGCGCCGAGCGACCGCAAGCGCTTCACCGACGGCTGGTTCACGCCCCACATGCCCGACCTCAACCAGCGCCGGCCCGAACTCGCCACCTACCTGACGCAGATGACGCTGTGGTGGATCGAGACGGCCGGCCTCTCGGGCATCCGCACCGACACCTACTCCTACTCCGACCGCGACTTCCTCACCCGCTGGTCGGCCCGCGTGATGCAGGAGTACCCGCGGCTGAACATCGTCGGCGAGGAGTGGAGCCCGCATCCGGCCGTGGTGGCCTACTGGCAGCGCGGCAAGCGCAACCACGACGGCTACGCCTCGCAGGCGCCCAGCATGATGGACTTCCCGATGAACACCGCCCTGCTGGCGGCGCTGACGGAGGAAGACGGCCCGCACACCGGCCTGACCAAGCTCTACGAGGGCCTGGCCCACGACTTCGTCTATCCTGACCCGGCCAACCTCGTGCTCTTCGACGGCAACCACGACACGCCCCGCCTGTTCTCGCTGATGAAGCGTGACGTCGGCCTCACGAAGATCGCGCTGGCCTACCTCGCCACGACGCGGCGCATCCCGCAGATGTTCTACGGCACGGAGGTGCTGATGGAGAGCCCGGTCGAGCGCGACGACGGCCGCGTGCGGGCCGACATGCCCGGCGGCTGGCCCGGCGACCAGGCCAGCGCCTTCACCGGTGCCGGCCTGACGGCCGAACAGCGCGCCATGCAGGACTGGGTGCGGCGCCTGTTCAACTGGCGCAAGACCACCGGCGTCGTCCACGACGGCGCGCTGATGCAGTACGCGCCGCTGGAAGGCTGCTACGTGTTCTTCCGCTACGACGCGAGACGCACAGTGATGGTGGCGCTGAACAAGGGCGGCAAGACGGCGACGCTGCCGACGGCGCGCTTCCCCGAGCGGCTGCGGGTGGGAGACCACGCCCGCGACGTGATGACGGGCCAGGCCTTCGAGGTCGGCGCCACCGTCAGCGTGCCTGCCCGCAGCCCGCTGATCCTCGAGATCAGCCGCTGAACACCCAGGCCCCGGCGAAAGCTCCGAGGCCCGGCCGGCCGCTCAGCAGGCCGGCAGCCTGAGCAGCTCGAAAGGCCCGCGGCCGGCGGCGGCCGTGATGAGGCCCAGCACCCGCGTCGGCTCGGCGCCCAGCATGTCCCAGCGGAAGCGCCAGCCCCAGTTGCCGCCCAGCACGCCCGGCACGTTCATGCGGTGGCTGCTGTCCAGGCCGAGCACGTCCTGCAACGGGTAGACGGCCATGTTGGCCACCGAGTTGGCGCAGGCGCGGATCATGGCCCAGTGCACGTCGTGCTCGCCGCAGGCGAGGTAGGAGCCGGCGAAGGCGCGCTCACGGGGCTTGGCCTGGTTCCACCAGCCGCGCACGGTGTCGTTGTCGTGGGTGCCCGTGTAGGCGACCGAGGCCCTGGACCACATGTGCGGCAGAAACTCGTGGTCGCCCTCGGCGCCGAAGGCGAACTGCAGGATCTTCATGCCCGGGAAGCCGCAGCCGTCGCGCAGGGCGTGCACGTCGTCGGTGATGAAGCCCAGGTCCTCGGCGACGATGGGCAGGGGCCCGAGGGCCTGGCGGATGGCGTCGAACAGGGCCATGCCGGGACCGGTGACCCAGCGCCCGCGGGTGGCGTCGGGGCTGTCGCCGGGGATTTCGTAGTAGCCCGCGAAGCCGCGGAAATGGTCGATGCGGAAGACGTCGGCCTGGCTGAGGGCGCGGCGGATGCGCGCCGTCCACCAGGCGTAGTTCTCGGCGGCCATGCGGTCCCAGCGGTAGAGCGGGTTGCCCCAGCGCTGGCCCAGTGGGCCGAGGTCGTCCGGCGGCACGCCGGCGACGACGGCGGTCTGGAAGTCGTCGTCCAGCTCGTAGAGGTCGGGCCGCGACCAGCAGTCGGCGCTGTCATGGGCGACGAAGATGGGCAGGTCGCCCATGAGGTGCACGCCGCGCTCGTTGGCATAGGCCTTCAGCGCGCCGACCTGCACGTCGAACTGCCACTGCACGAACTGCCAGAAGGCGATCTCGTCGGCATGGTCCTTGCGGGCCTTGGCGATGGCCTTGGGAGCGCGTCGCTTGAGTCCGTCTTCCCAGGTCCACCACGGCTGGCCGTTCAGCGGCGAGCGGATGGCCATGAAGAGGGCGTAGTCGTCGAGCCAGCTCTTCTGCGTCTCGCACCAGGCCGCGAAGGCCTGGCGGTCGTCCGCAGCGGCCGAGGCGAAGAAACCGGCCGCGGCGCCGCGCAGCTGCTGCTCGCGCCAGGGGGTGACGCGGCCGTAGTCGACGCGCTCGCAGTTGAAGTCCGGCACCTGGGGCGGCTGCAGCCAGCCCTTGGCCACCAGCGGCTCGAGGGCCACCATCCAGGGGCTGCCGGCAAAGGCCGACACGCCCTGGTAGGGGCTGTCGCCCGGGCCGATGGGGGTGGTGGGCAGCAGCTGCCAGATGCCTTGGCCGGCGGCTTGCAGCCAGTCGACGAAGCGGTAGGCGTCAGGACCAAAGTCGCCCATGCCGTGGGGGCCGGGCAGCGAGGTGATGTGCAGCAGCACACCGGAGGAGCGTTGGTCGAGGTTCATGTCGGTGCGTGTCGCAGGACGAGAAGGGAACGGCCCGGCACGCCGAGCGGCTGGCCGGGCAGGACAACGGTGGCCGCGGCCTCGCCGCTGCTGTCGAACACGAGCTGCCAGGGGCCGTGGCACAGCAGGAAGGGCAGCGCCGAGGGGTCGGGGTTGAAGACGATCATCAGCCGCGGCTCGGCCGCACCCGCCTCCCGCAGTTGCACGCCGAAGGCGCGCTGGCCGGCGTCGTGCCAGTCGTGCGGCGCCATCTCGTGGCCGCTCGGCGCATGCCAGGCGATGCAGGCGTCGCCGGCCGTGCCGGCGAACCAGCGCGGGTGGCGCAGCAGCGGCTCCGCCGCCCGCAGTGCCAGCAACTGGGCCACCAGCTCGGTCATGCTGCCGTCCGCGCCGGGCCAGTCGAGCCAGGTGGTCGCGTTGTCCTGGCAGTAGGCGTTGTTGTTGCCGCCCTGGCTGTGGCCGATCTCGTCGCCGGCGCACAGCATGGGCGTGCCCTGCGCCAACAGCAGGGTGGCCATCAGCGCCCGGCGCACGCGGCGCCGCGTGGCCTGGATCGCCGGGTCGTCGGTGGGGCCTTCGGCGCCGAAGTTGGCGCAGAGTTCGCCGTCGCGGCCATCGCGGTTGTCTTCGCCATTGGCCTGGTTGTGCTTGGCGCCGTAGCTGGTGAGGTCGGCGAGGTTGAAGCCGTCGTGCACGGCGACGAAGTTGACGCTGGCCGTGGGCAGGCGCTGGCCGTGATGGAAGACGTCGCTGGAGGCCATGAAGCGCCGCGCCAGCTCGCCGCGGCCCACGCCCGGCCCCGCGCCCAGCCAATAGCCCCGCACCGCATCGCGGAACTTGTCGTTCCACTCCAGGAAGCGGCCCGGGAAGCGGCCGACCTGGTAGCCGTCGTAGGCGGCGTCCCAGGGTTCGGCGATGAGGTGCACGCCGGCCAGCACCGGGTCCTGGCGCAGTGCGGTGAAGAAGGCAGCGCCCGGGTCGAAGCCGTGCGAGCCGCGGCCGAGCACGGGCGCGAGGTCGAAGCGGAAGCCGTCCACGCCCATCTCGGCCACCCAGTGGCGCAGCGAGTCCAGCACGAACTGCGTCACGCGCGGATGCGAGCAGTGCAGCGTGTTGCCGCAGCCGGTGAGGTTCTCGTAGCGGCTCCAGTCGCCGGCGACGAGGCGGTAGTAGGTCTTGTTGTCCAACCCGCGCAGCGACAGGGTGGGACCGAACTCGTTGCCTTCTGGCGTGTGGTTGTAGACGACGTCGAGCACGACCTCCAGGCCGGCCTCGTGCAGGGCCTGGACCATGCCGCGGAACTCGGCCGTCACGGCCGTGGGGTCATGGCGGTGCGCGGCTTGCGCCCAGCGCGGGTCGGGGCAGAAGAAGCCCAGGGTGTTGTAGCCCCAGTAGTTGTGCAGGCCGCGCTCGGCGAGATGAGGCTCGTCGATGCAGTAATGCACGGGCAGCAGCGACAGCGTCGTCACGCCCAGGCGCTTGAAGTGGGCGATGGACGCCGGATGGGCCAGGCCGGCGTAGGTGCCGCGCAGCTCCTCCGGCACGCCAGGCATCAGGCGCGAGAAGCCCTTGACGTGGACTTCGTAGAGCACGACCTGGTCGGGCGCGAGGCGCGGCCGTCGCACCACCGGCGGCAGCGGCGGTGCGACCCGGGCCTTGAGCGCCTGCGCGGCGTTGTCGCGCGTGTCGAGGGAGCGCGGGCCGTCGGGGTGGCCCAGCTCGTAGCCGTGGTGCTCCGCCCGCCAGCCGAAGTGGCCGACGATCTCGCGGGCATAGGGGTCGAGCAGCAGCTTGTGCGGGTTGAAGCGGTGGCCCTGCTCGGGCGCGTAGGGCCCGTGGGCCCGCAGGCCGTAGACCAGACCGGGCCCGACACCGGGCAGGAAGCCGTGCCACACGCCATCGTGCGGCCCGTCGAGGGTGTAGCGGCGCAGCTCGCGCTGGCCCTCGGCGTCGAAGACGCAGAGCTCGATGCGGGTGGCGTTCTCGCTGAAGACGGCGAAGTTGACGCCACCGTCGCGGGCCAGCGCACCGAGGGGTTCGTGCCAGCCGGGTTGGAGGTTGGGGAGATGCGCCATCTAGAGAGACGGAGGAAATGCAACCACAGAGGCACAGAGGCACGGAGAAGCGGCCTGCATGGAGTTCCTCTGTGGCTCTGTGCCTCTGTGGTTGCCTTTGGTTTTCAGATCGGAACGAAGAACAAGGTCGCCAGCGGCGGCAGGTTGATCGTGATGGACAGCCGCCGGCCGTGCGCCGGCTGCGCCTGCACGGGCAGGCCGGCCGCGGCCACGCCGTTGCCCATGTTGCTGCCGCCGTAGTAGGCGGAGTCGGTGTTGAGTGCCTCGCGCCAGGCGGTGACGCCGTCCGGCACGCCGAGGGAATAGCCCTCGCGCGGAACCGGCGTGAAGTTGCAGACGACCACCACCATGCGCCCAGTGCCGTCGCGCCGCACCCAGGCGTAGATGGAGTGCTCGGCGTCGTGCGCGCTGATCCACTCGAAGCCGCCGCTCTCGCAGTCCAGGCGATGCAGGGCCGTGTGCTCGCGGTAGAGCTTGTTGAGGTCGCGCACGAGGCGCTGCATGCCGGCGTGGCGCTCATCCTCCAACAGGCCCCAGGGCAGAGGCTCGGCGTGGTTCCATTCGTCGCGCTGTGCGAACTCCTGGCCCATGAAGAGGAGCTTCTTGCCCGGATGGCCCCACATGAAGCCGTAGTAGGCGCGCAGGTTGGCGAACTTCTGCCAGTCGTCGCCCGGCATCTTGGCCAGCATGGCGCCCTTGCCGTGCACGACCTCGTCGTGCGAGATGGGCAGCATGAAGTTCTCGCTGAACGCGTAGATCAGGCCGAAGGTCATCTTGTCGTGATGCCAGCGGCGGTTGATCGGGTCCTCCGCCATGTAGCGCAGGGTGTCGTTCATCCAGCCCATGTTCCACTTGTAGTGGAAGCCCAGGCCGCCCGCGTAGGTCGGCGACGAGACGCCCGGGAAGCTGGTGCTCTCCTCGGCCACGGTGACGGCGCCCTGGATCTCGCCGACGTGCTCGTTCATCTCGCGCAGCAGCGAGATGGCCTCGAGGTTCTCGCGCCCGCCGCGGATGTTGGGGATCCACTGTCCCTCGGGCCGCGAATAGTCGCGGTAGAGCATGCTGGCCACGGCATCGACGCGCAGGCCGTCCACGCCCCAGCGCTCGATCCAGTACAGCGCGCTGCCGATCAGGAACTCGCGCACCTCGGTGCGGCCGAAGTTGTAGATGAGGGTGTTCCAGTCGCGGTGGAAGCCTTCCTTGGGATCGGCGTATTCGTAGAGCCGCGTGCCGTCGAATTCCGCGAGGCCGTGGGCATCCATCGGGAAATGCGCAGGCACCCAGTCGAGCAGCAGGCCCAGGCCCTGGTCATGGCAGGCCTTGACGAAGCGCGCGAAGCCTTCGGGCGGGCCGAAGCGGGCGCTGGGCGCATACAGGCCCAGGGTCTGGTAGCCCCATGAGCCATCGAAGGGATGCTCGGTGATGGGCATGAGCTGGACGTGGGTGAAGCCCAAGTCGGCCGCGTAGGCCGGCAGCTCCGCGGCGAGTTCGTCCCAGGTCGGGAAGCCGCCCTCGGCGCCGCGCCGCCAGGAGGCCGCATGCACCTCGTAGACGCTGATGGGCGCGTGGCGCTGGTTGGCGCGGTCGCGCTGGCGCGGCAGCGGCGTGGGCTCGGGCAGGGCCGCGACGATGCTGGCGTTGTCCGGCCGCAGCTGGGCGCGCCTGGCGTAGGGGTCGGCCTTGAGCGGCAGCAGCGCACCGTTGCCGCCCACGATCTCGAACTTGTAGAGGTCGCCCTCGGCCGCGTGCGGCACGAAGATCTCCCACACGCCGGCCGCATGGCGCAGCCGCATCGGGTGGCGGCGGCCATCCCAGTTGTTGAAGCTGCCGACCACGCTGACGCGCCGGGCGTTGGGCGCCCAGGTGGCGAAGCGCACGCCCGGCACGTCGCCGTGCTGCACCGGATGCGCGCCCAGGCTGAGCCAGGGGCGGAAGTTGCGCCCCTCGGCGAAGGCCTTGAGTTCGTCGTCCGCCAGCTGGGGGTAGAAGCTGTAGGGGTCGGCGTAGACGCCCTCGCCGCCGCCGAGCCAGCTGACGGCCAGCCGGTAGTCGAAACGGTGCTTGCGCCGCGGCACCAGGGCCTCGAAGAAGCCGGCGCGCCTCTGCTCCAGGCCGACGATGCGCTTGTGGCTGCCCGCGTCCAGCAAGGCCACCTCCGCGGCGCCCGGCAGCAGCGCCCGCACCCACAGCCGACCGTTGTCGTCCGCATGCAGGCCGAGCCGGGAAAAGGGATCGGCATGGCGGCCTGCCAGCAAGGCGTCGAGGTCGGCGTCGGTGATCATCGTCAGTTCAAACTCTTCACGGACCAGACACGGTCCACGTACTCGGCGATCGTGCGATCGGACGAGAACGGGCCCATGCCGGCGATGTTGCGCAAGGCTCGCTCGGCCCAGGCGGCGCGGTCGGCGAACAGGGCATCGACCTTGGCCTGGGTGGCGACGTAATCGGCGAAATCGGCCATCAGCAGATAGACGTCGCGGTGCAGCAGGCTGTCCACGAGCGGGCGGTAGCGCTCGGTGTCGCCGTTGCTGAACACGCCCGCCGCAATGGCATCGATGACGCGCTTGAGCTGGCGATTCTCTTCGACGTACAGCCGCGGGTCGTAGCCCAGCGCCTTGATCTTGGCGACGGCATCGGCGCGCAGGCCGAACACGAACATGTTCTCCACGCCGCAGGCCTCGGCCATCTCGATGTTGGCGCCGTCCCAGGTGCCGATGGTGATCGCGCCATTCATGCCGAACTTCATGTTGCCGGTGCCCGAGGCCTCGGTGCCGGCCGTGGAGATCTGCTCGGACAGGTCGGCCGCCGGGATGATGCTTTCGGCCAGCGTGACGCTGTAGTTGGGCAGGAAGACGAGCTTGAGCTTGTCGCCCACGCGCGGATCGCTGTTGACGACGCGGGCCACGTCATGGGCCAGGCGCACGATGCTCTTGGCCATCTGGTAGGCGGAAGCCGCCTTGCCAGCAATGATGACGGTGCGCGGGACCCAAGCTGCCTCGGGGTTGTCGCGGATGGCCTGGTAGCGGGCGATGACGTGCAGCAGGTTGAGCAGTTGGCGCTTGTACTCGTGGATGCGCTTGATCTGGATGTCGAACAGGCTGTCCACGCTGACCGAAAGCCCGAGTTCGCGGCGGATGACGGCCGCCAGGTCTTCCTTGTTGGCGCGCTTGACGGCCAGGAACTCCTCGCCCAGCTCGCGGTTGCCGGCCAGGGCCTTCAGCTCGCCCAGCTCCGCGAGATCCTTGCGCCAGCCGTCGCCAATGCGACCGTCCAGCAGCGCGGACAAGCGCGGGTTGGCCTGCTGCAGCCAGCGCCGTGGCGTGACGCCGTTGGTGACGTTGTGGAAGCGCTCGGGCCAGATGCGGGCGTAGTCGGCGAAGATGGTCTGCACCATCAGCTCGGAGTGCAGGGCCGCGACGCCGTTGACACGGTGCGAGGCCACCAGGGCGAGTGAAGCCATGCGCACGCGGCGCTCGCCGCCATGGCTGCCTTCGTCGATGAGGGACACGCGCGAGGCCAGGCCGTGGTCACCGGGGAAGCGCGCCTTGAGCTCCTCCAGGAAGCGGTGGTTGATCTCGTAGATGATTTCGAGGTGCCGCGGCAGCAGGTTCTCGAACATGCGGACCGGCCAGGTCTCCAGCGCCTCGGGCATCAGCGTGTGGTTGGTGTAGGCCACCGCCTGGCGCGTGATCTTCCAGGCCTCGTCCCAGCCCAGGCCATGCTCGTCGAGCAGCAGCCGCATCAGCTCGGCCGGCGCCAGCGCCGGATGCGTGTCGTTGAGGTGGATGGCGTTGGTCTTGCCGAGGTTGTGCAGCGACCCGAACTCGCGCAGGTGGCGGGCGAGCAGGTCCTGCAGCGAGGCGCTGACGAGGAAGGCCTCCTGCTTCAGGCGCAGCTCGCGCCCATGTTCCGTGGAATCGTCCGGGTAGAGCACCCAGTTGATCGCGTCGGCCAGCACCTGGTGGCGGGCCGCATGCGGGTAGTCGCCCTCGCAGAAGGGCTTGAAGGCGATGGGCGCCGCCGTGGCCTGCCACTGGCGCAGCGTGGAGACACGCTCGCTGTGGTGGGCCGGCACGATGAAGTCGAAGGCCTGGGCCTCGAGGATGTCGGCCGGCATCCAGCGGCGCACGCCGGATGCATCCACCTCCACCCGGCCGCCGAAGCCCACGGGGTAGCGCAGGTCGTGGCGGGGCAGCTCCCAGGCCGGGGCGTCGCGCGTCCAGTCGTCGGGCTGCTCGAGCTGGCGGCCCTGCTGGATGACCTGGGCGAAGGTGCCGTAGCGGTAGCGCAGCCCGTAGCCGAAGGACGGCAGCTCCAGTTCGGCGAAGCTGTCGAGGAAGCAGGCGGCCAGGCGGCCCAGGCCGCCGTTGCCCAGGGCCGCATCGGGCTCGCGCTCCAGCACGTCGCCCAGCGCGAGGCCCTGCTCGGCCAGCCTCGCCTCCAACGGCTCCACCAGCTTCAAGGCGGCCAGCGCATTGGACAGCGCCCGGCCCATCAGGAACTCCATCGACAGGTAGTGCACGCGGCGCACCGGCGCCTTCTCGCCGCGCTGGGCGTCGGCAGCCTGCGTCGCGGCCCAGCGGCGCGCCAGGGTTTCACGGCAGGCGATGGCGGCCGCGTGCAAGGCCGCCTGCGGCGTCGCGCCATGGCTGGATTGGGACAGCTCGCGCTCGTAGGCGCTCTCGAAGGCGGCGCGCAGGGCCTTGTCTTCGGATGTCAGGACGGTCGGCTTCTTCATCGCGGAGGCGGCCTTGGCGCCGGGCTTGCGTTGGACGGTCAGCCCGGAGCTGAGACGTGTTGGGGTGTTCATCAGTGCCGGCCCCAGTGACGGGGGCAAGAATGCTACCCGAGCGGCAGCGCTGGGCGAAGTATCGGGTAGGTCCGAGCGGTTGTGTAGTTTGACTACATCGGGAAAACCCGAACCGCACGGTAAACCATTGATCCACAATGGTTTAGAGAAGATTTCAGCGGGTCTACTCTGTTGTTGCCAGCGCATCAGAGCTGTATATTGTCTACACAGGCGGTCGAAACACGGGTATTTCGGCGTCGAGCAACGAGACAGGCCAGGCCGCGCGGCGGCTGGCGACAGAAAGGCGACAAGTGGCAGACGTTCGACTGACCGGCGTGGAAAAAGCCTATGGCGACATCCGCATCCTGCACGGCATCGACCTGGAAATCCGCGACGGCGAGTTCATGGTGTTCGTGGGCCCTTCAGGCTGCGGCAAGTCCACGCTGCTGCGCTCCATCGCCGGCCTCGAAGAGATCACCGGCGGCGAGCTGACCATCGGCGGGCGGGTCGTCAACGACGTGCCGCCGAGCGAGCGGGGCATCGCCATGGTCTTCCAGTCGTATGCGCTCTACCCGCATATGAACCTGTTCGACAACATGGCCTTCGGCCTGAAGCTGGCCAAGGTGCCCAAGGCCGAAATCGAGACCGCCGTGCGCAACGCGGCGCGCATCCTGCACATCGAGCATCTGCTCGACCGCAAGCCCAAGGATCTCTCCGGCGGCCAGCGCCAGCGCGTGGCCATCGGCCGGGCCATCGTGCGCAAGCCCGAGGTCTTCCTGTTCGACGAGCCCCTGTCCAACCTCGACGCCGCCCTGCGCGTGCGCATGCGCTACGAGTTCGCCAAGCTGCACGAGGACCTCAAGACCACGATGATCTACGTGACGCACGACCAGGTGGAGGCCATGACGCTGGCCGACCGCATCGTCGTGCTGTCAGCCGGCAAGGTCGAGCAGGTGGGCTCGCCGCTGGAGCTGTACGAGCACCCGTGCAACCTCTTCGTCGCCGGCTTCATCGGCAGCCCCAAGATGAATTTCATCGAGGGCGAGCTGGCCGCCGTCGAACATGGCCATGTCGACGTGAAGCTGGCGGGCAGCGGCGTGACCCTGCGTGCCCGGGTCGACGCCGCCGGTGCCCAGCCCGGCGACAAGGTCACGCTCGGCGTGCGCCCCGAGCACATCCGTCAGGGGGGAGCGGGCAACCTGCTGCAAAGCACGGTGGCCTTCGTCGAGTCGCTCGGCGGCATCACCTTCGCCTACTGCCCCTACCCGGGCCTGGAGGAGCCCCTGACCTGCCAGTTCGAGGGCCGCAATGGTGCCGACCGCCTGCGCAGCGGCCAGGCGCTGGACCTGCACCTCCCGGCCGAGGCGCTTTACGTGTTCGACAGCGACGGCCGCGCGATGCGCCGCATGGCGGCACCGGAGCTGTCGGCATGAAGAAATTCCAAACACAGCCACAGAGACACGGAGACACAGAGAAAGCAGGCCTTTTCAAGCGCCTGAGCACCTCTGTGGCTCTGTGCCTCTGTGGCGCATTCCTGCAGCCGGCCCAGGCAGAGCCCACTCCCCGGCTGTTGGTCTGGATCAACGGCGACAAGGCCTACAACGGCCTGCAGAAGGTGGGCGACGCCTTCGAAAAGGCCTCCGGCGTCAAGGTGGTGGTGGAGCACCCGGTGGATGCCACCGACAAGTTCCAGCAGGCCGCGGGCGCCGGCAAGGGGCCGGACATCTTCTGCTGGCCGCATGACCGGGTCGGCGAGTGGGCCAAGGCCGGCCTGCTGACGCCGCTGCGGCCGTCGGCCCGGCTCAAGGCCGAGGTCGAAGACCAGGCCTGGACGGCCATGACCTATCGGGGGCGCATCTGGGGCTACCCCATCGCCATCGAGACGACGGCGCTCATCTACAACAAGGCCCTCGTCAAGCAGCCGCCCGCCACCTGGGACGAGGTCATCGCGCTCGACAAGCAACTGCAGGCCCAGGGCCGGCACGCCATCCTCTGGCACTACAACAAGAGCTTCTTCACCTGGCCCATGCTGGCAGGCGCCGGCGGCGAGATCTTCGGCCGCGACGCGCAAGGCGATTTCGACCCGCGCCAGGTGGGCGTCAACACCCCCGGGGCGGTGCAGGCCGCGCGCATGCTGGACCGCCTGATCCGCGACGGCCACATGCCCAAGGGCGCCAACTACGCCGAGATGGAATCCGCATTCGCCCGCGGCGAGATCGCGATGATGATCTCCGGCCCCTGGGCCTGGGACAACGCGCGCAAGGCCAAGGTCGACATCGGCGTCGGCCCCATTCCCGCCGTCATCCCGGGCAAGCCGAGCAAGAGCTTCGTCGGCGTGCTGGGCTGCATGATCTCCGCGCCCAGCCACAACAAGGACATCGCCAAGGAGTTCATCGAGAACCACCTGATGCGCCCAGAGGCGCTGAAGGTGCTGGACGCCGACGTCCCCATCGGCGTGCCGGCCAACAAGGCCTTCTATGCCGAGCTGTCGGTCAATCCGCTGATCGCGGCCAGCATGACCAACGCCCGCAACGGCGCCCCCATTCCCAACATCCCCGAGGTGGGGCGCTTCTGGACCGCGATGGACGCGGCGCTGGAAGCCATCACCAACGGACTGCAAAGCCCCAAGGACGCCCTCGACGGCGCCGCCGCGCGGATGCTGCTGAACAAATGAACGCCGCCACTTCCTCCTCCCTGGGCCAGGGCAGCTACACGACGCGGCCTCCCACGCCGGCCGAGAAGCTGGCCCGCTGGCTGCACTGGCCCGCCGCCATCGTGGCCATGCTGGCGGCCCTTTACCTCGTCTTCGTCGTCTATGCCACGGGCCAGGCGGCCTGGGCGGCCGGGCTGCTGGTCCTCTTCACGGCGGGCTTCTACGTCTACCTGAGCCGAGGCGGCTTCGCCTGGCGCTACCTCTTCCCGGGCGTGGCGGGCATGCTGGTGTTCATCGCCTTCCCGCTGGTCTACACGGCGCAGATCGGCTTCACGAACTACTCCAGCACCCACCTGCTCAGCGAGGCGCGTGTGCGCGAATACCTGCTGGAACAGCACGACGCCGTCGAAGACCAGGTGCTGGCCTACAGCCTGCACGCCAGCGGCGCCGAATACCGGCTCGTGCTGCGTGCCGAGGGCGAGACCGCTCCGCGATGGGTGTCGCCGCCCCTGGCGCTGCGCGCCGGCAAGCCGCTGCGGGTCGAAGCCACGCCGGCCGATGCAGCCACCAGGCCCGGCGGGGCGGCGCTGTCCCTGCCCGAGCTGATCCAGCACCGCGAGGCGCTGTCGCAACTCGTGCTCGTCCTGCCCGACAAGACCGAGCTGCACTATCTCGGCCTGCGCGAATTCGGACCGGTCAAGCCGCAATGGACGGCCCACGGCGACGGCAGCCTGACGCGCACCGCCGACGGCGCGGTCTTCAAGCCCAACCGCGACACCGGTTTCTTCCAGACGGCCACCGGCGAAACGCTGCAGCCCGGCTTCAAGGCCTTCATCGGCGTGGGCAACTACGCCCGCATGCTCTTCGACGACGAGTTCCGCGGCCCCTTCCTGTCCATCTTCAGCTGGACGGTGGTGTTCTCCGCGCTGACCGTCGTCTTCTCCACCGCCATCGGCATGCTCTTCGCGGTGATGCTGAACTGGGAGGGCATGCGGTTCCGCACCACCTACCGCACCCTGCTCTTCCTGCCGTATGCGGTGCCGGGCTTCATCTCCATCCTCGTGTTCAAGGGCCTGTTCAACCAGAACTTCGGCGAGATCAACGCCATCCTGGACGCCCTCTTCGGCGTGAAGCCCGCCTGGTTCGCCGACCCGCTGCTGGCCAAGGCCATGCTCCTCATCGTCAACGTCTGGCTGGGTTATCCCTATGTGATGATCCTGTGCTCAGGCCTGCTCAAGGCCATCCCCGCCGACCTGTACGAGGCCTCGGCCCTGGCCGGCGCGAGCCCGGCCACGAACTTCCTGCGCATCACCGCGCCGCTGATCATCAAGCCGCTGGCCCCGCTGCTGGTCAGCGCCTTCGCCTTCAACTTCAACAACTTCGTGCTGATCGCCCTGCTCACCGACGGCCGGCCGGACTTCCTCTCCACCAAGCTGCCGGCGGGCCAGACCGACATCCTGGTCAGCTACACCTACCGCATCGCCTTCCGCGACTCCGGCTCGGACTTCGGCCTGGCTGCGGCGATCTCGACGCTGATCTTCTTCCTCGTCGCGGCGCTGTCGTTGATCAATCTGCGGTTGTCGGCGAAGGCGCAGAAATGAAAACCGAACACAGCCACAGAGGCACAGAGGCACAGGGGAAATTCCTTTGTCCTTCTCTGTGTCTCTGTGCCTCTGTGGCCAATGTCTTTGGGAGTTCCTGAATGGCCATCGTCCTCGGCAAGCAAGCCCGCTGGCGCTCCTTCGCGGCCCACGCCGTGATGTGGATCTTCATCGCCGTCACCCTCTTCCCGCTGCTGGCGGTCGTGTCCATCTCGCTGCGGCCAGGCAACTTCGCCACCGGCAGCCTGATCCCGGCCGAGATCAGCCTGGAGCACTGGAAGCTGGCCCTCGGCATCCCCTACCAGGCCGCCGACGGCAGCCTCGTGCAGCCGCCCTTCCCCGTGCTCACCTGGCTCTGGAATTCCATCAAGATCGCCACCGCCTCGGCCTTCCTCATCGTGGCCATCTCCACGACGGCGGCCTACGCCTTCGCGCGGCTCAAGTTCCGCTTCAGCAAGCCCGTGCTCAACGGCATGCTGCTGCTGCAGATGTTCCCGCCCGTGCTGGCGCTGGTGGCCATCTTTGCGATCTTCGAGACCATCGGCACCTACGTGCCGGCGCTGGGCGTCGAGACGCACGCCGGCCTCGTGCTGGCCTACCTCGGCGGCATCGCGACGCACGTGTGGACCATCAAGGGCTACTTCGAAACCATCCCGGTCGAGATCGAGGAGAACGCCAAGGTCGACGGCGCCACGCACTGGCAGGCCTTCTCGCGCGTGCTGCTGCCCATGGCCGTGCCCATCCTGATGGTGGTCTTCGTGCTGGCCTTCATCGGCACCATCATCGAGTACCCGGTGGCCTCCGTCCTGCTGCGCGAGGAGGGCAACCTGACGCTGGCCGTGGGGTCGAAGTATTTCCTGCACGACCAGCGCTTTCTCTGGGGCGACTTCGCAGCCGCGGCCGTGCTCTCGGGCCTGCCGATCACGGCGGTCTTCCTGCTTGCCCAGCGCTGGATCGTCTCCGGGCTCACGGCCGGCGGCGTCAAGGGCTGATCTCCATGTTCAAGACCCTCGCGCTGTGTGCAGCGCTGCTTTCGCTCGCGCCGGCGGCCCGGGCCGCCGAGTGCAAGCCGGCCCCGCTCGGCGACGCCGTGCTCTACTTGCGCGGCAACCTCAACAACTGGGCGGCCCAGAACGGCCAGACCTTCGAGTACCGCTGCGACGCCTACTACCTCAACCTCGAGGCGAAGGGCCCTCAGGCCTTCAAGATCGCCGACGAGGACTGGACGCCGCGCCTCACCTTCGGCGGCGGCGCCCAGGGCCAGCCCGAGCGCGGCGCGGCCGGCAACCTGACGCGCGACTTCCATGGCAAGCACACCCTGCGCCTGAGCCTGGCCACCGACGGCAGCGCACGCCTGGCCGTCGGCCCGCAGACCTTCAAGCCGACGCCGGCCCGGCCCCTCACCGACCGCGCAGCCCTGACCACCCACTTCGACTCACGCAACGACGAGTTCAAGACACCGTTCGGCGCCCAGCCGGCCGGCAGCGAGATCAGCTTCAGCATCGGCAACGACGTGCCCGGCCTGAAGCGCGCCACCCTGGTCATCGAGCGCCGCCGCATGAGCGGCAACCAGGAGCAGCTCGACTACGAACCCCTGGCCCGCATCGACATGACGCCGCATTCGCGCGGCCTGGGCGTGGGCTTCTCGGCGCGCTACCGCTTCGCCGAGGTGGGGATCTACGGCTACTGGTTCGAGCTGGAAACGGCCGAGGGCCGCTACGCCCTTCAGAACAACACCGACGCCATCTACTGGACCCGCGAGAAGGGCTCGATGGGCCCGGCCACCGTCGAGCGCCTGCCGGCTGATGCCCGACGCATCCGCCGCTACCGCCAGACCATCCACGCACCGGACTTCCAGGTGCCGGACTGGGCGCGCGACGTCGTCTACTACTACGTCTTCCCCGAGCGCTTCCGCAATGGCGACAAGTCCAACGACCCGCGCCCGGGCGGCGGGCGGCTCCAGGACCGCTACCAGGACCACGACGTCGAACGCCATGCCCGCTGGAACGAGAAGCCCTTCAAGCCCGCCGGACCTGGACAGAAGGGCGACGGCTCGGACGCCGTCTACAACAACGACTTCTTCGGTGGCGACCTCGCGGGCCTCATCGACAAACTCGACTACATCCGGAGCCTGGGCGTCAATGCGATCTACATGACGCCCATCTTCCGCGCGCCCAGCAACCACAAGTACGACACCGCGGACTACAAGCAGATCGACCCGGCCTTCGGCACCAACGACGATTTCGCACGCCTGTGCGCCGAGGCCGCCAAGCGCGGCATCCGCGTCATTCCCGACACCTCGCTCAACCACGTCGGCGCGGACTCGCCCTACTTCAACCGTTTCGGCAACTACCCCTCGGGCGGCGCCTTCGATGGCGGCAAGATCAACCCCGCCTCGCCGTACTACGGCTGGTTCAAGTTCAAGCCGGACGAGAAAGACCCGGACAAGCAGTACCAGGGCTGGGTCGGCGTGAGCGACCTGCCCGAGATCGACAAGGCCAGCCCGTCCTTCCGTGCCTATGCCTACCGTGACGAGGACTCGGTCACGCGGCTCTGGCTGGACCGCGGCGCCTCCGGCTGGCGCATGGACGTGGCGCCCTGGGTGCCCGACGACTTCTGGCGCGAGTGGCGCCAGGTCGTGAAGGCCACCAAGCCCGACGCACTGACCATCGCCGAGACCTGGTTCGACGCCAGCAAGTACTTCCTCGGCGACATGTTCGACAGCACGATGAACTACATCTTCCGCAACGCGGTGCTGGACTACGCGGCCGGCAAATCGGGCCGGACGATGGCCGCCAACCTCGAGTTGATGCGCGAGGCCTACCCGCCCCAGGCCTTCTCGGCGCTGATGAACCTGCTCTCGACCCACGACCAGCCACGCGCCCTGCACCACCTGGGCGAGGACCGTGACCTGGCCCTCGCCAAGCAGCGCCTGCGCCTGGCCGTCTTCTTCCAGATGACCTACCCCGGCGCACCCGCCATCTATTACGGCGACGAAGTCGGCCTGGGCGGCGGGGAGGACCCCTTCAACCGCGCGCCCTACCCCTGGGCCGACGAAGGCGGCCAGCCCGACGCCGCCCTGCTTGCCGACTTCAAGCGCCTGACCCGCTTGCGTCATGACCAGCCCATGCTGCGGCATGGCCGCCTCGGGCCGCCCCTGCACGTCGACGACCACGTCGTGGTGCTGGCACGCCAGGACGGCGATCGCTGGGCCATCACCGCCACCAACAACAGCCCTCAGGCGCGCACCGTGAAGTTCGCCCTGCCCATGCCTGCCGAGCGCCTGCTCGACGCCCTCGGCGGGCCCGCCGTGGCGGTGCAGGATGGCGAAGTCCTGCTCACGGTATCGCCGCTGTTCGGCCGAGTCCTCCTCACCCCCTGAGTGCTGCGCGGCCCGCTTGGGGTTGACGCCAGCGCCCTGCCGGTGCTGCCGGCGTCATGATGCGGGGTGATGACAACGATTTCCAAACGGCCGCCTCTGCGCCGCCGGCCGCTGCTGGCCCTGCCGCTGCTGCTGGTGGGCAGGCCGCTGGCCGCCCAGCCGGGCGAGCCGGTGCGGCTGCCGCGCCACGTCAGCATGCCCGACCCGCAGCTCCACTACGTGCGCCGCGTGGTGGAGCTGGCGCTCAACCGAGCCGGTAGCCGGCTGGAGATCCAACCCGTCGACCTGGACATGGCCCAGGGCCGCACCCTCATCGAGCTGGCCACCGGCCACAGCCCCGTCGACCTGATGTGGACCGTGACCGACCGCCAGCGCGAGGCCTCGGGCCTGCTGCCGGTGCGCATTCCCATCGACCGCGGCCTGATGGGCTGGCGGCTGCTGCTGGTGCGCCGCAGCGAACTGCCGCAATGGCGCGAGGTGCACACCCTGCAAGCCCTGGCCCAGCGCCTGGCCGGCCAGGGCCACGACTGGCCCGACACCACCATCCTGCGCGCCAACGGCCTGCAGGTGGGCACGAGCAGCGGCTACGAGGCGCTGTTCCGCATGCTGGCCGCGGGGCGTGTCGACTACTTCCCGCGGTCCATCCTGGAGATCGACGCGGAGATGGCGGGCGACCGCCATCCGGCCCTGGCCATCGCCCCCAACCTGATGCTGCACTACCCCACGGCGGCCTATCTCTTCGTGAGCCCCGCGCGGCCCGACCTCGCCGCCGAGTTGAAGACAGGCCTGGAAGCCGCCGTCGCCGACGGCAGCCTGCAGCGCCTGCACCGCGAGCACTACGGCCCCTTGTTGAAAGCCCACCCCGTCTCGCGGGACCGCGTGCTGCGCCTGAGCAACCCGCTGCTGCCGCCCCAGACACCGCTGCAACGGCGGGAACTCTGGCTGCAGCCTGGCGAGGGCTGAGCCGGCACTTGGCCTTCAGACTTCACGAACAAGGCCTGGGAGCATCTCGCGAATCAGGCGAGGTGCTTGGCAAGGAAGGTGGCGACACGGGCCCAGAAGTCGGCCTTGGTCGAGGCCTCGATCCAGCCATGCCCCTCCTTGGGATACGTCAACCACTCGACCTGCGTGTTACCGCCATCCGCGAGCGCCTTGCGCATCGCCCTGCCGTGCTCGACGGGCACGCGCACATCCTTCTCGCCATAGGCAAGCAGCACAGGCTGACGAATCCTGCCGGCCACGTGGATGGGCGAATTGGCCTTGAGCATGTCCGCGTCCTTGACACGGTCGCCCACCAGTGTGGGCATGCCGAAACGCTTGTACGCGTCGGAGGTATCGCTCCAATGGGCGCCATAGAGCAGGTCGAGATCGGTCACCGCAACCCAGGCCACGCCGCAACGGTAGAGGTCGGGATCGCGCGCCAGGCCCATCAGCGTCGAATACCCGCCGTAGCTCGCCCCCAGGATGGCGATGCGCTTCGGGTCGGCAATTCCTTGAGCGATGGCCCAGCGCGTCGCGTCCGCCACGTCGTCCTGCATGGCCCGCCCCCATTGCTTGCGGGCCGCACTCTCCCAGGCCGCCCCGAGTCCTTGCGTGCCGCGAAACTGCGGCTGCACCACCGCGTAGCCGAGAGCGCACAGGTATTGCACCTCGGCATCCCAGTTCCACGTGGCGTTCTTGACCCAGGGCCCACCGTGGACCAGAACCAAGGTGGGCAGGTTCTTGCCGGCGCTGCCCTTGGGCAGGCTGACCCAGACCGGGAAGTCGCGGCCGTCCCGAGACTTGATCCAGTGAATGTCCATGCTGGCCTGGTTCTTGGCGTCAAGATCGGGCCGCTTGGCACCGAGCTTGGTGAACTTGCGCGTGCTGCGGTTGAAGAGGTAGTACACCGAGGGCTGCACGTCGCTGAACGACTCGATGAGCACCCACGGCTCGGCACCGCTTCGCGGCACGCTGAGCCGATTGACGGTACGCGGCAACACCTTGTCGATCTGCTGCTGCAATGCGTTCATGTCGGCGTCCACCCATTGCGTGACTTCCCCATCGATGGCGAAGCGCAGGCCGAGGACCCTGTCCTCGCGCTGGATCAGCTCAGCACGCACGTCGTACTGCGGCGACCGGACGAGCGGCTGATCCGACAGCTTGCCGGTGTCCGGATCGAGGGTCCAGACGGAGAGCTTGTCGCTGCCCTGTCGCGCGGCGACGTAGAGCCTGTCATCCACGCCGAGGCCGACGACAGCCAGGTTTCCGTCATCCACGTAGGGATCGAATTCCCGGAGCGTCTTCCAGGCGCTGCCTTCGTCGGCGCGCCAGAGCAGCGCCGACCGGTTCCCGTGCCGGGTCATCGCCAGGCGCAGGCGCCCACCCCTGTCAAACCACCAATGCTCGCCATGAAGCGGCGCGTCCACCTCGCGCGCCGAGCCGGTGGCCGTGTTGAGGGACAACAACCGCATGAAGCCGTAGTCCTTGCCATCGTAGGCATCGACCCGGAAAGCCCACATCTCGGCGCCTTGCGTCGACGTGTCGGCAGACAGCGGGACGGTATTCCAGGGCTGAAGGTTGCGGACGTCCCCGCCGACCTTGAGCCAGGCGCGCTGGCGCTCCACGAGCTGGCGGAAATTCTTGCCATCGTGGTTGACGGCGAACAGGCCCGGCGCCGCGTCCTGATCGGCGACGGGCGCCTCCAGGTCGCCCAGCGTGAAGGCGAGGCGCTCGTTGTTGACCCAAAAGAAGCTCTGCACGTCGTCCGACTCCGCGGCATAGAGCGGAAATGGCGTGAGCGTCTCGAGGTCGAGCACGCTCAGCATGGCCCGGCCTTCCTTGTTGCGGCTGCGCATGGCCAGGCGTTTGCCATTGGGCGAAAACGCGGCCCCCGTCATCTGCGGGCGCGCGAAGAACAGCGCGGGGTCGGCGGCGGGTACCTGGGCTTCGATGCGATCGAGCGGCCAGGCCGCAAGCGTGGCCAGCGCCGCAAACTCGCGGCGCTTCATCCTGTGAGTCATGTCTCCTCCCTGTCGCTTCGTCTTATTCTTGTGCGAGCCCCTTTTTCCTTGATGCTAAACCGGCGCCCTGCAGCGCTCGCCGATGCGGTCCTCGTGCGTCGCCGCACCAGCCCGGCCGGTCGACCGGGCAAATCAAAAAAGCCCCGCGCGAGCGGGGCTTGAAGAGGGACGCGAGGATCAGAACTTGTAGTTGGCACCGAGCAGATAGGTGCGGCCCCACTTGATGTACTCCAGCGGGCGATCCTTGGTGCCGGCGTAGGTCTGGTAGGCGGCGTTCGTCAGGTTGTTCACCTGGAACAGCAGGCCGAGTCCCTTGAGGGATCCTTGATTGAAGGTGTAGCCCACCTGCATGTCGGTGATGTTCTCGCCGACGACATAACGCAGCGTGCGAGCACCATTGAAGTTGCCGATCTCGCCGATGAAGTCGGAACGGCGGCGCTGGCTGACACGAGCTTCGAAACCGTTGATCTCGTAGTAGGCCGTCAGGTTGTAGACCCGCTTGGATAGACCCGGCAGGGCGATGTCGCCGCCGCCAACGCTGGAGGCGCTTTCGGGATCCTGGACCTTGATGCTGCTGTGCGTGAAGCTGGCGCTGGCCTGAATGCCGAAGCCCTTGAGGCCCGGCGTTACGAGATCCAGCGGCAGGGACGCGGCCAGTTCGACGCCGTTGAGCTTGCCGCCCTTGCCGTTGAAGGGCGCGGTGAAGGTGCCGGTGGGCAGGGCCGCCGGGCAGGGCTGGTTGGGGCCGGCCGGCGTCGTGCAGGTGCTGGGCGGCACATAGCTCTTCACGAAGTCGCTGAAGTCGTAGCCGTCCTGCTTCTGCGTGTAGATGTAGCTCTTCAGGTCCTTGTAGAAGGCGGCAGCGGAGACATAGGCCTTGGTGCCGAAGTACTTCTCGTAGGAGACGTCGAAGGCGTTGGCGATCCACGGGTCGGCCTTGGGATTGCCGCCGCTGGCGCCAGGCTTGCCGGTTGCGTTGTCGACGCCGAACTCGATGCCCGAGCGCAGCTGGTCGACACGCGGACGCGCCATCTGGCGGGCCAGGGCCAGTCGCACGGTCTGGTCATCGGTCAGCGAAAACGCGAGGTTCATGCTGGGCAGCACGTCGGTACGCACCTTGCCGCTGGTGTTGGGCTTGATGTTGCTGCCCGCCGCAGCGTTGTTGTCCCAGTAGTTGGACGTGGACGACTGGTCGACGCGAACCACCTGGAGCCCGACGTTGCCGCGCACCGGCACGCCCCAGTCCGCTTCGATGTTGCCCTTCACAAAGGCGGTCGTCGTCTTTTCGTAGACGTTCCAGGCCTTGGGAATGAGATAGGCAGCGCTCGTCTCGCTGGGGTTGAAGGTCATGTACTTCGCGACCGCCCCGGGCACGTTCCAGGCAGGGATGACGCCCACGCCGGCGAAGCCGAGATCGACCGGCGAGTACTGCAGGTCGCTGGCGATGGGCGTGTCGCCCTGCGCGCCGACGTTGATGTTGCCTTCGGGCTGGTGCTTCTTCTTGGAGCGGTCGGCGTAGTTCAGGCCGACGTCGATGTCCTGGAAGAAGCCTTGCATGGACTGCGGCAGCGGGAAGTTGCCAGCCAGCTTGAGGGACTTGAGCTCGTCCTTGACGCTCGGGGTCTTGCCATAGCCGGAACCGTAGATCGTGCCGCGCAGCAAGAGCTTGGTCGGGTCGGAGTAGCTACGCGAAGGCGTGAGCGTGGGGAAGCCGCCGGTCGCGAAATTGACCGTCAACGTGTCCAGCGGCGCGACGCTGCCAGTGGGCGGAAGCTGGGTGTTGTTCTCGAGGCTGGTCTCGCGGCGATCGGCCTTGGAGTAGCTCACGTCGGCCGTCAGCGTGCCGCCGCCAGCCAGCCTGAGCTTGTTGTTCCAGCCGAAGGCGTCGATGGTGTCGTGGCGGTCGTTGTACATGCCGCGCACCAACGGGTAGACGCCGCTGGCGGCGCCCCCGACGAAGGTGCTGTTGTTGTTGACGACGACGTTGCTGACGCTCAGGCCGGGGTTGTAGCCGCCGTTGTAGCCGCCGAGGTGGACCTCGAACTGGTTGGCCGTGTCTTCCTGATGGGCCTTGGTGTGGTAGTAGTCCACCACGCTGGTGAATTCCTTGCTCGGACGGAACTCGGCGGTCGCCAGGAAGGCGTCGCGCTTGGTCACGCCGGTGCGGCGCAGCGCCTTGATGCCGTCGGAGTAGTAGGTGCCCGCGGCCACGCCCGGGCGCCAGCCCGCGCCGAGGGCTTGCCAGGGCTCGTAGAGGCCGACCTGCTCTTCCTGGACCGGCGTCTCCTGGTGTGCATAGCCCAACACCAGGCCGAAGCTGCGGTTGGCGAATTGGTCGATGTAGCTGGCGCTGACGCGATTGCCCGTGGCCTTCGCATTGGCGGCATCACCCAGGGAGTTGCGCTGGCCGCGCACGTTCAGGGCGACAACGCGGTTGCCGAAGTTCAGCGGGCGCACCGTGTTCATGTCGATGGTGCCCGACAAGCCCTGGCCGACCAGGCCGCCGTCAGGCGTCTTGTAGACGTTGACGCTGGCCAGCAGCTCGGAGGGGTACTGGTCGAACTCGACGGAGCGGTTGTCACCGGTGCTGACCAGCTCGCGGCCGTTCAGCAGCGATGTGGCGAAGTCAGGGGACAGACCGCGCACGCTGATGACCTGGGCGCGGCCGGCAACGCGCTGGGCGGACAGGCCCGGCAGGCGTGCGATGGACTCGGCGATGCTGACGTCGGGCAGCTTGCCGATGTCCTCGGCGGACACCGACTCGACGATGTTGTCCGAGTTCTTCTTGACCGAGATGGCCGCCTCGATCCCCCTGCGGATGCCGGTGACGGTCACCGTCTCCAGCTGTTGGGCGGGCTGCTGCTGCGCCGTTGCAGCCGCCGCAGCGATCAGCAGCGTGCAGCCGATGGCCACCGGATGGACGCGGAATGAGTTCGCGGTACCCCAACCGCCCTGGTGTTTGCTCATGGTCATGGATGTCTCCTCTGGTTCATTGGAAAACGGCCTGGCCCGCAGGCGCCACCGGTGCCACCAGCGTGCGCGAAAGGGCGAGAACCCAACGTCTCAACCAGGTTTGTATCAAAACTAGATTTTTCAACGCACCTGCGTAAACCCTAGAAGTTGCGAAGAAACGACCCGATTTCGCGCCAATACCGAGGGTAACCACGTATGGAATCGATAGTTATGCAGCGCTCGCCGGTTATGCAAAGCCATGAAACGGCCCATTCTGTAGCGCAACTACATCGTCACCAATCACAGAAGACAGCGCTGACATGGCGCAAAAACGCCACGGAAACGCGCCTTGCGGACGCGCCGACCCGCGCGCAAGGTCGGCGACAGGCAAAAGAAAACCCGCGGGGGCCACTGCCCGGCGCGGGTCGGAAGGGTTCGAAGGCGGGTCGGGCCCGCGAGCGGTTCAGGCGTCGGCCTGCTCCAGCGCCATCGCGGCGCCCGACAGGGCCGCCAGCGTGTCGGTGATGAGCACCGTGGGAATGCCCGCCAGATACGACTGGAAGCGGCCCTTGGCCTCGAAGCGGCGCCGGAATTCCGACCGGAAAAAGTGCTCGCCCAGCCGCGGCACGATGCCGCCGCCGATGAAGACACCGCCCCGGGATCCCAAGGTCAGCGCCACGTTGCCGGCAAAGCCTCCGAGCAGGGCGCAGAAAAGGTCCAGCGTGCGGACGCAGGCGGGCGATTCGCCGGCCATGCCACGCGCCACGATCTGCTCGGCCGGCAGCGCAGAGACGTCCTCGCCCTCGCCAAGCACGGCAGCCACAGACCGGCACAGCACCGGCAGGCCGATACCCGAGAGGAAGCGTTCGGCCGAGACATGAGGGAACTCCCGCCGCGCCTGGCCCAGGACCGCACTCTCGAAATCGTCCGCTGGCGCCAGCGTCGCATGCCCACCCTCCCCCGGCAATGCAATCCAGCGCCCCGGCGCCCTCACGATGCCGCCCACGCCCAGCCCGGTGCCCGGGCCGATGACGGCCATGACCATGCCGGTCGCGACTTCGCCGGCAGCCGGCGGCGGCGCATCCCAGGGGCGCAATTGCTCCGGACGAAGTTTGGGCAACGACAGGGCCTGGGCTTCGAAGTCGTTCAGGCACAGCAGTGTGCGCAGGCCCAGTTCGGCCTGTGTGCCGGAGCGGGAGAAACTCCAGGCCCCGTTGGTGAGTTCGATGAGGTCGCCATCCAACGCCGTGGCCAGGGCGAAGGCCGCGCTTTGCGGCGCCGGCCGACCGGGCTCCTGACCTGCCAGATAGGCCTTCACGGCCGCCGCCGGGCCGGCATGGGCCGCCACCGGCAGCACGCGCACGTCCTGCACCGGTTCGCCGGGGCCGGCCACGGTGCCGAAGCGGGCATTGGTGCCGCCGACGTCGGCCACCAGCCAGGGATAGGCGGCGCTCACGACCGACCCTCCGATGCGCAGGTTTCAGAAATGCAGGACAGGGATTTCGGAATTCGGGTTTGAGCAGCCACGGTATCTGGAAAAGGCAAAATTTCGGTCGGCGCGGACGGTAGCAAAACTACATCACTTCGACAATACTGGACCACCCCGAGATTCCCCTTCGCATGGGCCATAACGCCGGCGCCTTCCGAGAGGCAGGCCGCTGCCCAGGGGAAAATTCGCTGCCCAGGGCGCTGTAGTGAAGCTACAACCCCATTTCCTTCTGCTTCGAGCGCTGGCATCTGCGCGCCGCCGCCTCCGTCACGCCCCTCGATCCGCTGAATAATCGGCCGCCTGTTTCCCCAGTTTCCCGACGCTCTCCATGCCCCGTTTCGACAGCCCCCGCCTGCTTGCCGATATTGGCGGCACCTATGCCCGTTTCGCGCTGGAAACCGCTCCCGGCGAATTCACGCAACTGGCCTCGCTGCGCTGCGCCGACCACGCCGACTTCCATGCCGCCGTGCGCGCCTATCTGGAGTCGCTGAACTGGCAGGACGGCGGCCCGCAGCAGATCGCCCACGCCGCCGTAGCCATCGCCAACCCGGTCGAGGGTGACCAGGTGCGCATGACCAACTACCACTGGCAGTTCTCCATCGACGAGATGCGCCAGCGCCTGGGGCTGGACACCCTGGTCGTGGTCAACGACTTCACGGCCCTGGCCATGGCCTTGCCGCGCCTGGCGGAGGCCGACGTGCGCCAGGTGGGCGGCGGCCAGGCGCGCCGGCCCAGCGTCATCGGCCTGCTCGGGGCCGGCACGGGTCTGGGCGTGTCGGGCCTCATCCCCGCGGGCGAAGGCTGGATCGCGCTCGGCACCGAAGGCGGCCATGTCAACTTCGGCCCACGCGATGAACGGGAGATGGACATCCTGAAGTTCGCGTGGAAATCGCTGGACCACGTCTCCTACGAGCGCCTCATCTCCGGCCCCGGCCTGGAGCTCATCCACCGCGCCCTGGCCGACCGCAACAAGGTCGATGCACCGCCGCTGCAGGCGCCGGCCATCACCCAGCGCGCGCTGGAGGACGGGAACGCCCTCTGCCTCGAGACGCTCGAGGTCTTCTGCGGCCTGCTGGGCACGGCCGCCGCCAACCTCGCCGTCACGCTGGGGTCGCTGGGCGGCATCTACATCGGCGGCGGCATCGTCCCGCGGCTGGGCGAGTACTTCGACCGCAGCCCCTTTCGCGCTCGCTTCGAGGACAAGGGGCGTTTCCACGACTACGTCTCGGCCATCCCCACCTTCGTGATCACCGCCGAGCAAGCCACCTTCAAGGGCGCCTCGGCCATCCTCGAGAACCAGCTGCGCACGCTGCAGGCATCGCCCGGCTCGGCCATCCTCGGCCAGATCCGCCGCGCGCGCAGCGAACTGTCGCCGGCCGAGCTGCGCGTGGCCGACCTCGTGCTGGCCCAGCCCCGCTCGGTGCTCAACGACCCCATCGCCGAGATCGCACGCGCCGCCGGCGTCAGCCAACCCACCGTCATCCGCTTCTGCCGCTCCCTCGGCTGCGAGGGCCTGTCGGACTTCAAGCTGCGCCTGGCCTCGGGCCTGACGGGCACGGTGCCCGTCACCCACACCCAGGTCAACACCAACGACTCCATGCTGGAGCTGGGCGCCAAGGTGCTGGGCAACACCGCCAGCGCCATCCTGCAGGTGCGCAGCCACCTCAACCGCGACACCATCGACCGCGCCATCGAGATGCTGCTGGCGGCCCACCGCATCGAGTTCTTCGCCCTCGGGCACTACGGTGTCGTGGCCCAGGATGCGCAGTTCAAGTTCCTGCGCTTCGGCATGCCCTGCGGCGCCTACACCGATCCGCGGTTGCAGGCCCTGGCCGCCGACGTGCTGCGCGAAGGCGACGTGGCCGTCGTCATCAGCAGCGGCGGCCGCCTGCCCGAGCTGCTCTCGGTCGTGGAAAAGGCGCAGGAGCGCGGCGCCAAGGTCGTGGCCATCACCGCCAGCCAGAGTCCGCTGGCCAAGAAGGCCGACGTGACCCTGATCGTCGACCACGTCGAGGACATCGCCACCCACCTGCCCATGGTCAGCCGCATCCTGCACCTGCTGGTCATCGACATCCTCGCCGTCGGCGTCGCCATGCGGCGCAGCCCCGACAGCATCGCCGCGCTGTCTGGCGGCCCCGACGACGACGAAGCCAAGGCACCCCGCGGTACCGGCAGCAACGCCGCGCCGGGCGTCAGCACCGCCTCGCCGCTGGCGCGGCTGACTTCGCATAGCCGCTGAGCGCATGACTTTCGCCAGGCAGCGCGCGGCTGCCCACCATCGGTCCGGCCGGGCGGCAGGCCTCCCGGTCCTCACTTGAAGCCAGCCAGCGGCGCACCAGACGCCGCAGGTCCAGGGAGCCCCATGAAAGCCTTCTTCAAACGCTGGCGCACGCGCCTGATCGTCGTCGCCGTGCTCGCCCTGGGTGCCGGAGCCTGGTGGTGGCTGCGCCGCCCGCCGCCACCGCCACCACCGCCCAGTGGCGTCGTCGCCCTCGCCGACGTGACCCAGACCGTGCAGGCCGCCGGCGTGCTGCAGGCCAAGAACCGCGTCGACGTCGGCGCCCAGGTCAGCGGCCAGATCCAGACCCTTCACGTGCAGCTCGGCCAGCAGGTGCACAAGGGCGAGCTGCTCGTCAGCCTCGACCCCGAGCTGGCCCGCAGCGACGTCGCCCAGTCGGAGGCGGCCCTCGCCCAGGCACGGGCCCAGCTCGACAGCAGCAAGGTCGACGCCGAGGCGGCACGCCGCGAGGTTGCCCGCCAACGCCGGCTGCTGGCCGGCCAGGCCACCGCCGCGACGGAAGCAGAGAAGGCCGAGACCGAGCTGGCCAAGATCGAAGCCGCCCTGCGCGGCCAGGCCGCCACCGTCGCACGGCTGGAAGCAGAACTGGACAACCGCCGCCTGCGGCTGTCCTACACCCGCATCACCGCGCCCATGGACGGCACCGTCGTCAACCTGCCCGTGCAGGCCGGCCAGACCGTCATCGCCGTGCAGGTGACGCCGGTGATGCTGACGCTCGCCGACCTGGACACCATCACCGTGCGGACCAAGGTGCCCGAAGCCGACATCCAGTCCGTCAAGCCCGGGCAGGTGGCGCGCTTCACGACGCTGTCCGGCGAAGGCAAGCGCTACGAGGGCAAGGTGCGGGTCATCCAGCCCGTGCCCGAGCGTGCCGGCAACGCCGTCTTCTACAACGTGCTCTTCGAAGTCGACAACCGCGACCGCGCCTTGTTCAGCGACATGACGGTGCAGGTCGACATCGAGACCGGTGCCGTCACCCAGGTGCCGACCATGCCGGTCGTGGCCCTGGGCGAGCGCGGCAAGGATGGCCGCTTCACGGTGCAGGTGCTGGACGCCGCTGGCAAGCAGGTGCCTCGGCAAGTGAAGGTGGGCCTGCAGGACGGCGCCAAGGTGCAGGTGCTCGACGGCGTCAAGGTCGGCGAGAAGGTGCTGCTGGCGCCGCCGAGCGCTGGGGATGCGGCGGCGTCGGCCGGCAGTGCGGCCAGCAACTGAGAGCTCTCGATGCCGCTGATCGAACTCCAGGACGTCGCCCGCCACTACCAGCTCGGCGAGATCGACGTCCCCGCGCTGGACGGCGTGAGCCTGGCCATCGAGGCCGGCGAGTTCGTCGCCATCATGGGCCAGTCCGGCTCGGGCAAGAGCACCCTGATGAACGTGCTGGGCTGCTTGGACAACCCCACCCACGGCCACTTCCTCATCGACGGCCGCGACGCCAGCACCCTCGGCCCCGACCAGCTCGCGGCGCTGCGGCGCGAACGCTTCGGTTTCATCTTCCAGCGCTACCACCTGCTGCCCCACCTGGACGCCCGCGCCAATGCCGCGCTGCCGGCCGTCTATGCCGGAGTCGCCGCCGGCGCTCGGGGCGAGCGCGCCCGGGCGCTGCTGGAGCGCCTGGGGCTGGGCGAGCGGCTGCACCACCGGCCCAGCGAGCTGTCCGGTGGCCAGCAGCAACGCGTGTCCATCGCCCGGGCGCTGATGAACGGCGGCCAGATCATCCTGGCCGACGAGCCCACCGGCGCGCTGGACTCCGCTTCCGGGGCGGAGATGCTGGGCCTGCTGCGCGAACTCAACGACCGTGGGCACACCGTCATCCTCGTCACCCATGACGCCGCCGTGGCCGCGCATGCGCGCCGCATCATCGAACTCAGGGACGGCAAGGTCGTCGCCGACAGCGGCACGCCGGCCGGCCACCGGCCGCCCGAATCCCTGCCCAGCGACGCCCCGCCCGTGAGGCAGGGCGGTGCCCTGCGGCGCCTGCAGGTGCAATGGCGCGAAGCCCTTGCCACGGCCGTGCTGGCCCTCAGGGGCAACCGGCTGCGCACGGCGCTGTCCATGCTCGGCATCAGCATCGGCATCGCCTCGGTGGTCAGCATCGTCGCGCTGACCAGCGCAGCGCGCTCCTCCATCGAGGGCGATCTCTCCAGCCTCATTTCCGGCCGCATCCCCGTCTGGCGCGGCAATCCCTCGCTGCCGCCCGGCGCCGTGCCCCAGCCTTTCCGCCCGCACGAGATCGACGCCTTGCGCGCCCTGCCCGGCGTCAAGGGCGTGACGCTGAACCGCCAGATGCAACTGACCGCCCGCCACCAATCCCGCGACGCGGCGCTGGAAGCCGTCGGGGGTGATGCCAACACGCTGAAGGCTCGCAAGCTCAAGCTGGCTCAAGGCCGCTGGTTCAACGCCATGGATTACGAGTCGCGTGCCCAGGTCATCGTGCTCGACGAGAAGTCGCGTGACGCGCTCTTCAAGAAGAACGAGTCGCCCCTGGGCCGCCGCGTCTTCGTCAACCCCATGGGCGCCGGTGGCGGCCCCGCCGAGCCCGCCGCCGTCCCGGGCGGGCTGCCTGCGCCGCCACCCACGGCCGCCCTGCCCTTCACCGTCATCGGCGTGGCCCTGCCCGAGGGCGGCGCCTTCAGCTTCGGCAGCTGGATGGGCCAGCTCTATCTGCCCAACACCACCTTCGCGCGCAAGCTCGACGCCCGCACCGACGTGGACAACTTCGATGTGCTTCTGGACCTGACCGTGCCGCCCCAGCAGGTGCGCGAGCAGATCATCCACCGCCTCAAGGCCCTCCATGGCGCAGAGGACTTCGGCACCTGGAACGGCGAGGAGGAGTTCCGCAAGTTCCAGAGCGTCACTGGTGCGATGGCAGCCGTCTTCGCGGGCGTCGGCGCCATCGCCTTGCTGGTGGGCGGCGTGGGCGTCATGAACATCATGCTGGTGTCGGTATCGGAGCGCACCCGCGAGATCGGCATCCGCATGGCCATCGGTGCGCGCCAGGGTGACGTCAGGCTGCAGTTCCTGATCGAGGCCGTGGTGCTGTGCTGCCTGGGTGGCCTGGTGGGCGTGATGCTCAGCTGGCTGGCCGCCCAGGTCGCCAACGCCGCCCAATCCTTCCTGCACGTCGACATCAGCTGGGCCGCGCTCGGCGTGGCCTTCGCGGTGTCCAGCGGCGTGGGCCTGCTGTTCGGCACCCTGCCGGCGCGGCGCGCCGCCGCACTGAGCCCGGTGGACGCCCTGGCACGCGAATGAAGGCCAAGACGATGAAGCTGACCTGCCTTGCCCTTGCCGCCGCCCTGCTGGCCGGCTGCGCCCACGGCCCCGAGGTGCCTGCACCCGAGGTCGCACCGCCCGGGTCCTGGACGGTGTCCGACGGCGACCGCACGCCCGACTGGGCCGGCCTCCTCGACGCCACGCTGGCGTCACTCCAGGCCCGGGCGCTGGAAGCCAACCGCGACCTCGCCCAGGCTGCATTGCGCTGGCAGCAGGCCCGGCTGCTGGCCGAGCAGAGTGCGCTGCGTTGGACGCCCAGCGCCGGCCTGTCGGCCAACGCCAGCCGGCCGCTGCAGACGCAGACCACGACGCGCAACGTCGACGTCGGCGGCGTCACCGTGCCGGTCACCACCTCCACCGGCTGGAGCCGCAGTTATGGCGCCTCCATCGGCGTGGGCTATGAGCTCGACCTCTGGGACCGGATCGCCCAGGCCGACGCCGCCCAACGCGCCAACGCCGAGGCCGTTCGCACCGACGTCGAGGCCGCCCGGCTGTCGCTGCGCAGCCAGGTGGCCGACGCCTACTGGACGCTGGCCGCCCTGCAGGCCCAGCAGCCGCTCGCCGAAACCCAGCTCGCGCTAACCCGCGAGACGCTGGCCCTGACCCGCCAACGCGTGCTCGAAGGCAAGCTGCTGCCCATCGAGGTCGACAAGATCGCCGTCAACGTGCAGGCAGCGCAAGCCCATCTGGCCGACCTGGCGGCCGACACCCTGCTGCAGCGCCAGCGCCTGGCCTTGTTGCTGGACGAGCCGCTCCCCGGCCCAGCGCCCGCGGCGGCCCTGCCCACTGGCGAGCCACCGCACTGGCGGCTGTCCGACCCGGCCGAGGTGCTGGCGCGCCGGCCTGACGTGCTCAAGGCTCGCCTCGGCGTGGACGCCGCGCTGGCGCGGCTGCGCGCCGCCGAGGCCGACCGTTATCCACGCCTGAGCTTCTCGGCTGGCGTCAACACCGGCGGCACGCTGGCACGCGACTGGCTGGCCCAGCCCCTGGCCTCCTTCGCCGCCAACCTCGTCGTGCCCATGATCGACTGGAAGCGGCTGGACCTGCAGCGCGAAGGTGCGCGCAGCGAACTCGACAGCGCCGCGCTGGCTCTGCGCGACACCCTGCAGAAGGCGCTGGCCGACATCGAGACCCAGCGCGTCGAGGCCGAGCGCACCGCCCAGCAACTGGCCGCCAATGCGGGCCGATTGCGCGAGGCCACCGAGAACGAGCGCCTGGCGGCGCTGCGCTACGAAGTCGGCGCCATTTCGCGCGCCGACTGGCTGCAGGTCCGCAGCGCGCGGCTCGACGCCGAGCAAACCCGCATCCAGCTCCGGCTGCGCCAGTGGCAGGTGCAAGCCCTGCTGTTCAAGGCGCTGGGCGGCGCCTGACGGCGGACGGGCGCCGAAGCGCTGCAGACAGCCAGGCCGCGCGAGCTCGGGTTAGGCTGGCGGGATGCGCTCCACATCTCTGCCACCCCTGCTTCAAGCCGGCGCCCTGGGCCGCCGCTGCGCGCTGGCCCTGTTCGCCGCCGCCCTGGCCACATCCGCCTTGCCGGCCGCCGCCGCCACGCCCGTGCAGGGCTACCGGGTCGTCAAGGCCTACCCACACGACCCCCAGGCCTTCACGCAGGGCCTGTTCTTTCATGACGGCTTCCTCTACGAAGGCACCGGCTTGCAGGGCCGCTCCAGCATCCGCAGGCTCGACGTCGAGACCGGCCGGGTGCTGCAGGAGGCGGCCCTGCCGCCCGAGGTCTTCGGCGAAGGCATCACCCGCTGGGGCGACCGCCTCATCGGCCTGACCTGGCGGGACCAGACCGCCTATGTGCTCGATCTCAAGTCCTTCAAGCTCTGGCGCAAGTTCAGCTATGCCGGCGAAGGCTGGGGCCTGACCCACAACGACCGCGAACTCATCATGAGCGACGGCTCGCCCGAGCTGCGCTTCCTCGACCCGGTGAGCTTCAAGGAGCTGCGCCGGCTCAAGGTCACGGCCGACGGCCAGCCGGTCTACCAGCTCAACGAGCTGGAATGGGTGGAAGGCGAAATCCTGGCCAACGTCTGGCAGACCGACCGCATCGCCCGCATCGACCCACGCACCGGCCGCGTGACCGCCTGGATCGACCTCGCCGGCCTGCTGCCCGACGACCAGAAGCTCAACGCCGACGCCGTGCTCAACGGCATCGCCTACGACGCCAAGGCCAAGCGCCTCTTCGTCACCGGCAAGCTCTGGCCCAGGCTGTTCGAGATCAAGCTGACCAAGCCGGCTCGCTGAGCCCGGCGCTGGAGCCGCATCTCAGTTGTCCATTCCGCGTTCGCGGCACCCACGACGCATGAAACGGATGCATTGCGGGCCAAGCGCTGGGCCGCTCCCGAGCCGGCCCGCGCTGGCGATGTGCTTGCGGCTCGAAGCTGCGAGCATCGCCGCCCCCTCGGGGGGGCGGACCAGACCCGCGCCGCGTTCAGCGCGCGGGGTTGGGCCGGGGGCTGTTTCACTTCAGCGGCAGACGTCGCTGCCCTGATCGAACACGATCTCCCAGCCGCCGGCCGGCTTGCGCCGCCAGACGGACTGGAAGCGCGCCACGACCTTGCCGTCGGGGTCGGTCACCGGACCGCTGCTCTGGGCCAGGTCGCCGCTGGGCAGCACCACGACGAGGTCCGGCGCCCAGGCGAACGGCGCCTGCGGCCCCTCGAAGAAGCGCTGCCACTTCTCCATGACGGCGTCCGGCCCGTGCAGCGGGTTGCGGCCGTTCACGAAGATGGTGTCCGGCGCGAGGAAGCGGCGAAAGCCGGCCGCGTCGCGGTGGGCCATGCGGGCCGCGAAGGCGATCTCGGTGGCCGTCACCTCGGAGATGCGGCGGTTGATCTCGTCGGGCGCGGGCCAGCCTTCAGGCTTGGCTGCGGACGCCACCGCGGGCAGGCTGGCGGCAGCGAGCAGGGCATGGCGGCGTGTGGTCATCTGCGGTCTCCAAAAGGGCTGACCGCAGGATGGCCGCAATGCGCCCGTGTGGCGCAAGTCATGTCGCTCTTCCTCAGAACGCCGCGATGCCCGTCTGCGCCCGGCCCAGGATCAGCGCATGGATGTCGTGCGTGCCCTCGTAGGTGTTCACGACCTCGAGGTTGACGAGATGGCGGGCGATGCCGAACTCGTCCGAAATGCCGTTGCCGCCGAGCATGTCGCGCGCCATGCGCACGATGTCCAGCGCCTTGCCGCAGCTGTTGCGCTTCATGATGGAGGTGATCTCCACGGCGGCGGTGCCGTCGTCCTTCATGCGGCCCAGCCGCAGGCAGCCCTGCAGGCCCAGGGCGATCTCGGTCTGCATGTCGGCGAGCTTCTTCTGCACGAGCTGGTTGGCCGCCAGCGGCTTGCCGAACTGCTTGCGGTCCAGGGTGTATTGGCGGGCGGTGTGCCAGCAGTCCTCGGCGGCACCCAGGGCACCCCAGGCGATGCCGTAGCGGGCGCTGTTCAGGCAGGTGAACGGTCCCTTGAGCCCGCGCACCTCGGGGAAGGCGTTCTCCTCGGAGCAGAACACCTTGTCCATGACGATCTCGCCGGTGATGGAGGCGCGCAGGCCCACCTTGCCGTGGATGGCCGGCGCCGACAGGCCCTTGGCACCTTTCTCCAGCACGAAGCCCCGGATCTGGCCGCCATCGTCCTTGGCCCAGACGACGAAGACATCGGCGATCGGGCTGTTGGTGATCCACATCTTGCTGCCCGTCAGCTCGTAGCCGCCGTCCACCTTGCGCGCGCGGGTCACCATGCTGCCCGGGTCGGAGCCGTGGTTGGGCTCGGTGAGGCCGAAGCAGCCGATCCATTCGCCCGTGGCCAGCTTGGGCAAGTACTTCCGGCGGGTCGCCTCGTTGCCGAATTCGAAGATGGGCACCATGACGAGGGACGACTGCACGCTCATCATCGAGCGGTAGCCCGAGTCGACGCGCTCCACCTCGCGGGCGATGAGGCCGTAGCTGACGTAGTTGAGTCCGGCGCCGCCGTACTCGGTCGGGATCGTCGGGCCGAGCAGCCCGAGTTCGCCCATCTCGCGGAAGACGGCCACGTCCGTCTGCTCCTTGCGGAAGGCCTCCAGCACCCGCGGGCGCAGCCGGTCGCGGCAATAGGCCGCGGCGGCGTCGCGCACCATGCGCTCGTCGTCGGTGAGCTGCTCGTTCAACAGCAGCGGGTCGTCCCAGTGGAAGCTTGCCTTGGTGGCCATGCGGCGTCTCCTGAATGCGCGAACGCCCGGCGGAAATCACCGGGCGCGAATGACGGGAGTATTGCGCCGGCCTCGATTCGTGTCCAATTCAAGAAACCACTACGACGATTCGCCATGCCTATCGACAACGCGGCCAACGCCCGCGCCCTGGAGTTCCGCCACCTGCGGTGCTTCATCGCCGTGGCCGATGAGCTGCACTTCGGCCGGGCGGCCCAGCGCCTGGGCCTGTCGCAGCCGCCCTTGTCCGTGGCCATCCAGCAGTTGGAGGCCAGCGTGGGTGCGCGGCTTTTCGACCGCGACAGCAAGGGCGTGCGCCTGACGCCGGCCGGCCAGGCCTTCCGCGGCCCGGCCGCCGCCCTGCTCGCGGGCGCTGAGGAGGCCAGTGCCCTCGCGCGGGAGGTCCAGGCCGGCGAAGTGGGCCGGCTGCGGCTGGGCTTCGTCGGCTCGACGCTGTTCACCGGCCTGTCGAGCTGGCTGCAGGCCCACCAGGCGCGGCACCCCAAGGTGGAAGTCATCGTCGTCGAGCTCAATTCCCAGGACCAGATCGACGCCCTGTTGGCCGGCGAACTGGACCTCGGCCTCGTCCATACCGACCGCCTGCCGCCCAGCATGGCCTCGCAGCCGCTTTACAGCGAGCCCTTCCTCGCCTGCCTGCCGGCCCACCATCCGCTCGCGGCGCGAGAGACCCTGCCGCTGGCCGCGCTCAGCGACCAGCCCTTCATCCTTTTCTCCCGCAAGGGCTCGCCCGACTACCACGCCCGCATCGTCGACATCTGCCGGCGCGAGGGCTTCTACCCTCGGCTGCAGCATGAAGGGCGGCATTGGCTCTCGGTGGTCTCGCTGGTGTCCCAGGGCCTGGGCGTGTCCATCGTGCCGGCGGCTTTCCTGCGCGCGGGCGTGCAGGGCGCCGTGTTCCGGCCCCTGGCGGAAGCCATCGAACCCTCGGCCGTGTTCGCGGCCTGGCGACGCGACGCGCCGGCCGTGCTGCGTGACCAATTCCTTGCCGCACGCCCCGGCTGACGCTTTCAGGGGCGATCCGGCCCGATCCGACCTGCCGCCGTGTTTGAATGGCAGTCCCGCGAGCAGGCCACCCGCTTTCCACAGAGCCCGCCGCAGCACGGGGCAGCCAGGAGACGACACCATGACCTCGATTCGCCAGCTCGCGGCTCGCCTGCTGCTCGCCCCCCTGGTGGCGGCCGGCCTGGCAGGCGCCGCCCATGCCCAGCTGACCGTCGGCCAGACGGCCGGCATCAGCGGCGCCGTCGCTTCCAGCGTCGGTGAGGCGACTAAGGGCGCCAGGCTCTACTTCGACATCGTCAACGCCGCCGGCGGCGTCAATGGCCAGAAGATCACCCTCGTGTCACTGGACGACAAGTTCGACCCCAAGCTGGCCGTCGCCAACGCCAAGACGCTGATCGACCAGGGCGTCATCGCCCTCTTCCTGAACCGCGGGACGCCGCACACCCAGGCCGTCATGCCGCTGCTCACCGAACACAAGGTGCCGCTGGTCGGTCCGTCCACCGGGGCCATGGTGCTGCACAAGCCCGTCCACCCCTGGCTCTTCAACGTGCGCGCCACCTACCAGCGCGAGGCGGAGCGGTCCATCGAGCACCTGAGCCTCATCGGCATCGAGCGCATCGCCCTCGTGCAGGTGGACGACAGCTTCGGCGAGGACGCCGCCGCCGGTGCGCTCTCGGGCCTGGCCAAGGTGAACAAGACGGCCGTCGCCCACGAGAAGTACGACCGCGCCAAGCCCGACTTCGCGCCCATCATCCCCAGGCTGCTCGCCCGGCAACCGCAGGCCATCGTCTTCATCGGCTCGGGCACGGCCGTCGTGCAGGGCATGAAGGCCGTGCGGGCCGCGGGTTCGACGGCACAGCTGGTGACCCTGTCGAACAACGCCTCGGCCGGCTTCATCAAGGACCTCGGCGACATCGCCTATGGGGTCATCGTCAGCCAGGTCTTCCCCTACGAGCGCTCCATCGCCAAGCCCATCATCAAGGAGGCTTCGGAGGCGGCCCAGAAGGCCGGTGTCGAGCTGACGCCCACGGTGGTGGAAGGTTTCGTCTCGGCCAAGGTGCTTGTGGAAGGATTGAAGCGAGCTGGCCCCAAGCCGACGCGGGAAAGCCTGCGCAAGGCACTGGAGGGCATGAGCCACTACGACGTCGGCGGCATCGAGCTGGGCTACAGCCCGACCGACCACACCGGCCTGGAATACGTCGACCTGTCCATCATCGACCACTCCGGCAAGTTCCGGCGCTGAAGGCAGCGCCGGGGAGCCGGGGCCCGCGGTTGACAGGCAGTTGGAATTAACCGACACCACGAGGCCGCCACCGCGTTTATGGTGCCGCCGCCATGCCTTCCACCGCCCCTTCCCATCCCCGGCCCCAGGCCTCGCCGCGCCTGTGGGACATCTCCCCCCTGGTCGCGCCCGACGCCCCCATCTTCCCCGGCGATGAACCCTATCGCCTGGCCTGGACGGCGCGCCTGGCGCCGGGCTGCCCGGTCAACCTCAGCGCCATCACCCTGTCGCCCCACGTCGGCGCCCATGCCGATGCACCGCTGCATTACGCCAACGACGCGCCCGCCATCGCCGAGGTACCGCTGGACGCCTATCTCGGACCCTGCCGCGTCATCCACGCCCTGGGTGCCGCGCCCCTCGTCACGGTCGAGCACCTGCGCCATGCCGAAGCCGCCCTGCCGCCGCGCGTGCTCGTGCGCTGCTGCGAGAAGGCCGACACGGTGTGGAACCCTGCCTTCACCGCCTATGCACCCGAGGCCATCGAGTGGCTGGCGGCGCGCGGCGTGCGCCTGATCGGCATCGACACCCCGAGCGTCGACCCCGCCGACTCCAAGGCGCTGGACAGCCACCAGCAGCTGCGCCGCCACGACCTGCGCGTGCTGGAGAACCTCGTGCTCGACGACGTGCCCGAGGGCGACTACGAACTCATCGCCCTGCCGCTCAAGCTGCAGGGCGCCTGCGCCTCGCCCGTGCGCGCCATCCTCCGCGAGCTGACCCCATGAACCTCGACGACGCCCAGCGGCTCGACGCCGCCGACCCCCTGCACTCCCTGCGCGACCTCTTCCAGCTTCCCGAAGGCATCACCTATCTCGACGGCAACTCTCTCGGCGCCCTGCCCCGCGCCACGCCCGAACGCATCCGTCGCGCGGTGGAGCAGGAATGGGGCGAAGGCCTCATCAAGAGCTGGAACACCGCCGGCTGGATCGACCTGCCGCGCCGCCTCGGCGACCGCCTGGCGCCGTGGCTGGGCGCGCGGCCGGGCGAGGTGCTGGTGGCGGACTCCACCTCCATCAACCTCTACAAGGTGCTGCACGCCGCGCTGCAGCTTCAGCAGGGCAAGCGCCGGGTGGTGGTGAGCGAGCGCAGCAACTTCCCCACCGACAACTACATTGCCCAGAGCGTCGTGCGCGCCCACGGCGGCGAGCTCATCCTGGCCGAGTCGCCCGAGGACATCCCGCCCCTGCTCGACGAGCGCTGCGCCGTGCTGATGCTCACCCACGTGAACTACCGCACCGGCCGCATGCACGACATGTCGCTGCTGACGCGCTGGGCCCACCAGGCCGGCGCACTGGCCGTCTGGGACCTGGCGCACAGTGCCGGCGCGGTGCCCATCGACCTGCTCGGCAGCGCGGCGGACTTCGCCATCGGCTGCGGCTACAAATACCTCAACGGCGGCCCGGGCGCCCCCGCCTTCGTCTGGATGCACCCGCGCCACGAAGGCCAGGTCTGGCAGCCGCTCACCGGCTGGCTGGGCCATGCCAACCCCTTTGATTTCGACAGCGAATACCAGCCTGCCCCCGGCATCCAGCAATACCAGTGCGGCACGCCCGCCGTGCTCGCGATGACGGGGCTGGACACGGCGCTGGACGTCTTCGACGCCGCCCAGAAACTCGGCGGCATCAAGGCCCTGCGCAACAAGTCGCTGGCCCTGACGGAAGCCTTCATCGACAGCGTGGAGGCGCGCGTGCCCGGCGCCACCATCGCCACGCCGCGCGACGCCGCGATGCGCGGCTCGCAGGTGTCGTTCTCCCTCGCCAAGGGCGTGGACGGTTATGCCGTGATGCAGGCGCTGATCGCGCAGGGCGTCATCGGCGACTTCCGGGCCGGCCGGCCGGAGCTGCTGCGTTTCGGCTTCGCGCCGCTGTACAACGGCTTCGCCGACGTCGCCCGCGCCGTGGACGTGCTGGCCGGCATCGTCGAATCGGGCAGCTGGAAAGCCCCGCAATTCACCAGCCGCTCCAAGGTGACTTGAACCACCCCCTACTCGCTTCGCGAGCCCCCTCAAGGGGGCACTGCCAGTGGCCCGTCAAAGCCGGTTCCACGGCAGTCACTCAGTAAGGCACTACGCATTCCCATGTCAACCATCGAACACCACGGCGCCCAGCTCGACTTCTCCAAGGACATGAGCTATGGCGACTACCTCCAGCTCGACGCCATCCTGAACGCGCAGAAACCGCTCTCGCCCGACCACAACGAGATGCTCTTCATCGTGCAGCACCAGACCTCGGAGCTGTGGATGAAGCTGATGCTGCACGAGCTGCACGCCGCCGTCGCCCACGTCTCGGCCGACAGGCTGCCCGAGGCCTTCAAGATGCTGGCCCGGGTGTCGCGCATCATGGAGCAGCTCGTCCACGCCTGGGACGTGCTGGCCACCATGACGCCGCCCGAGTACAGCGCCATCCGGCCCTACCTCGCCCGGAGCAGCGGCTTCCAGAGCGCCCAGTACCGGCGCATCGAGTTCATGCTCGGCAACAAGAACCCGGCCATGCTCAAGCCCCACGAGCACCGCGCCGACCTGCATGCACAGGTGAAGGCAGCCTTCGAGGCGCCATCGCTCTACGACGAGGTGCTCAAGCTCATGGCCCGCCGCGGCATCGACGTGCCGGCCACCCACCTCGAGCGCGACTGGACCCAGCCCCATGCCGCCGACGAAGGCGTCAAGGCCGCCTGGCTGACCGTCTACCGGGCGCCGCAGGACCACTGGGACCTCTACCAGATGGGCGAGGAGCTGGTGGACCTGGAGGACGCCTTCCGGCTCTGGCGCTTCCGCCACGTCACGACGGTCGAGCGGGTCATCGGCTTCAAGCGCGGCACCGGCGGCACCGGCGGCGTCAGCTACCTGCGCAAGATGCTGGACGTGGTGCTCTTCCCCGAGCTGTGGGCCCTGCGAACGGATCTGTAGCGCGCATGATCTGGGTCAAAACCCCAGGCGGCGGGGGCGGCTAGTCTCGGGCCCTTTTGATCCGACCCGTGGCCGCCCGCCACGCGTGCCGCCATGAACCCCTTCCCCCACGTCTCCCAAGAACTCGGCGCCCTGCTGGCGCGGACCGGCCTGGCCCCGCTGCGCCTGGGGGGCCGTGAGCTGCTGCCCATCGTGCAGGGCGGCATGGGCATCGGCGTCAGCGCCCAGCGCCTGGCCGGCGCCGTGGCTGCCGAGGGCGGTATCGGCACGCTCAGCTCGGTCGACCTGCGCCGCCACCACCCCGACCTGATGGCCGCCACCGAAGGCTGCAATGCCGGCGAGGACGCCAAGCGCCGCATCAACGAGGCCAACCTCGTCGCCCTGGACCGCGAGATCGCCGGCGCCCGCGAGCGCTCGCAGGGGCGCGGCCTGGTGGCGCTGAACGTCATGCGCGCGGTCAGCGAGTACGCGGCGTCCGTGAAGCGCGCGCTGGCGGCCGGCGTCGATGCCGTGGTCGTCGGCGCCGGCCTGCCGCTGGACCTCCCCGACCTCGCCCAGGACCACCCCAAGGCCCTGCTCATCCCCATCCTGAGCGACGCCCGCGGCGTGCAGCTCATCGTCAAGAAGTGGGAGCGCAAGAAGCGCCTGCCCGACGCCATCGTCATCGAGCACCCCGGCCTGGCCGGCGGCCACCTCGGCGCAGCCCGCATCGCCGACGTGAACGACCGGCGCTTTGACTTCGACCAGGTGCTGCCCGCCTGCCGCGAGTTCTTCAAGCAGGCCGGCCTGGAGCGCGACATCCCGCTGATCGCCGCCGGCGGCATCCGCAGCTTCGAGGACATCCGCCGCCTGCAGGACCTGGGCGCGGCCGGCGTGCAGCTGGGCACGCCCTTCGCGGTGACAAGCGAGGGGGACGCCCACCCCGAGTTCAAACGCGTGCTGGCTGAGGCCGGCGACGAGGACATGGTCGAGTTCACCAGCGTGGCCGGGCTGCCCGCCCGCGCCGTGGCCACGCCCTGGCTCAAGACCTATCTCAAGCTGGAATCCCGCCTGCAGTCGGTCGCCCAGGTCAAGCAGCGCTGCACCAAGGCCTTCGACTGCCTGGCCCAGTGCGGCCTGCGCGACGGCTTCAAGGACTGGGGCCAGTTCTGCATCGACAACCAGCTCGCCGCCGCCCTGCGTGGCGACGTGAAGAAGGGCCTGTTCTTCCGCGGCGCCGGCGCCCTGCCCTTCGGCAGCCAGATCCGCAGCGTGCGCGAGCTGCTGGAGCGCATGCTGACGCCGGCCCCCGCCCTGGCCTGACGCTCCGGCGCCGCCGGGCGGCCGGGAACCTTCCTTCCGGCAGGGGGAAGCCGCAAAACTAAACTCGCGGCTTCCACGCTAACAAGCCCTGCCATGGACAGCCGCACCTCCGAAACCCGACTGCGCATCGACCACCTGCGCGACGCCCTGGCCGCCAACGACGTGCACGCCGTCCTGGTGCCGTCCAGCGACCCCCACCTCTCCGAGTACCTGCCCGAGCGCTGGCAGGGCCGCGAATGGCTGTCGGGCTTCACCGGCTCGGTGGGCAGCCTCGTCGTCACGCGCGACCACGCCGCCCTCTTCGCTGACAGCCGCTACTGGGCCCAGGCCGAAGCCCAGCTCGCCGGCAGCGGCGTCCAGCTCGAGAAGATGACCTCGGGCGCCTCGACGCAGTACATGGACTGGATCGCCCGGACCCTCAAGCCGGGCGAAGTGCTGGCGGTGGACGGCCAGGTACTGGGCCTGGCCCTGGCCAAGGCCCTGGGCGCGGCCCTGTCCCGCGCCGGCATCCAGCTGCGCACCGACCTCGACCTCGTCGAGCAGGCCTGGCCCGGCCGGCCCGGCCTGCCCAAGGCGCCCGTCTACGAGCACGCCGCGCCGCATGCCGTCGTCGCCCGCGCCGACAAGCTGGCCCGCGTGCGCGCAGCCATGGCGAGCATCGGCGCCAGCCACCATCTCGTGTCCACCGTCGACGACGTCGCCTGGCTGCTCAACCTGCGCGGCTCCGACGTGGAGTGCAACCCCGTCTTCATCGCCCACCTGCTGCTCGACGCCCAGGGTGGCCGCCTCTTCGTCGCCGAGGGCAAGGTGCCGGCCGACGTGGCCGCCCGTCTCGCGGCCGACGGCATCCAGCTCGCGCCTTACGGCGAGGCCCGCGCCGCCCTCGGCGCGCTGCCGGCCGGCGCCAAGCTGCTGGTGGACCCGCGCCGCGTCACCCTGGGCCTGCGCGAGGCCGTGCCGGCCGGCGTGGAGGTCGTCGAGCAGATCAACCCCAGCACCCTGCTCAAGAGCCGCAAGACGCCCGAGGAGGCCCGTTTCATCCGCGAGGCCATGGCCCAGGACGGCGCCGCCATGTGCGAGTTCTACGCCGAGTTCGAGGCCTCGCTGGCCCGCGGCGAGCGCTGGAGCGAGCTGGACATCGACACCCGCCTGTCCGCGCAGCGCCGCAAGCGCCCGGGCTTCGTCGGCCTGTCGTTCGCCACCATCGCCGGCTGGATGGCCAACGGCGCCCTGCCCCACTACCGCGCCACGCCCGAGTCCTTCGCCTGGATCGAAGGCGACGGGCTGCTGCTCATCGACTCCGGCGGCCAGTACCTCGGCGGCACGACCGACATCACCCGCGTCTGGCCCATCGGCGAGGTCAGCGACCGGCAAAGGCGCGACTACACCCTGGTGCTCAAGGGCACGCTGGCGCTGTCGCGCACCCGCTTCCCGCGCGGCACGCCCAGCCCCATGCTCGACAGCATCGCCCGCGCGCCGCTCTGGGCCCACGGGCTGGACTACGGCCACGGCACCGGCCACGGCGTGGGCTATTTCCTGAACGTGCACGAAGGCCCGCAGAGCATCTCCAAGGCCGTGGCCGAGCCGGCCATGGCGATGGAACCCGGCATGGTGACCTCCATCGAGCCGGGCCTGTACCGGCCGGGCCTGTGGGGCGTGCGCATCGAGAACCTGGTGATGAACGTGGCCGTCGAGACGCCGGAGCACAACGCCTTCGGCGAGATGCTGGAGTTCGAGACGCTGACGCTCTGCCCCATCGACACCCGCTGCATCGACGCCAGCCTGCTGGGCGCCGACGAGATCGCCTGGCTGGACAGCTACCACGCCACCGTGCGCGAGCGGCTGCTGCCGCTGGTGGACGGCGCGGCGCGCGACTGGCTGCTCAGGCGGACGGAGCCCCTGGACGCCTGATGCGCGGATAACGCCAGACCAGCGCGGCACTGGCCGCCAGCATCAGCAGCACGCTGGCGAAGAGGGGTGCCGCGCCGTCGGTCCGGCCCATGAAAGGCGCGACGGCCTGGGTGCCGATCGAGCCTGCCGCGAGCAGGGCCAGCACCAGCAGTGCCGTGCCGCGGCCCATCTGCGCCGGTGGCACGGCCAGGGCGTCGCCGAAGGTCGCCGGGCCGCGGACGGCGAGGGCGCCGCAGAAGCTCATCCAATAAGCCAGCACGACGGCATAGGGCGGACGCCCCCAGGCGAGCGTGACGCCCAGGGCCAGCCCACAGGCCAGCAACTGTGCCCCGCTGCCCCACTGGACGACGCGGGCATGCCCGAAGCGGGCCGCCAGCCGGCCCGACTGGGTCGCCCCGAGCATGAACGAGCCCACGCCCAGCACCTGCAGCACCGCGAAGGCCGCCGGGCCCTGGCCCAGGCTGTGCAGCAGCAACTGCGGCGCGCTGGCCAGGAAGGTCAGCAGCGCGCCGATGCACAGCGCATGCGAGGCCGCCAGGCGCAGGTAGCTGCGGTTGCGCAGCAGGCCCAGCCAACCGGCATCGTGGGAAGAATCCAGGCCGGGCAGGCGCCGCGGCGCGATGCGCACCACCCAGGGCAGCACCAGCAAGGCCAGCGAGGCGAGCAGCCAGAAGGTGCCGCGCCAGCCGATCAGCGGCAGCATCAGCGCGCCAAGCACCGGCCCCGCGGCCGGCACGATGGCCTCGACCATGGAGATCGCGGCGATGCCGCGCACCACGTCGGCATCGCCCAGCGTGGCGCGCACCACCGTCGGAGCCACCACCGTGGCGGCAGCCGCCGCCACGCCCTGCAGCAGGCGCATCGCCAGCAGCAGCTCGATGCCCGGCGCGAGCGCGCAGCCCAGGCTGGTCAGGGCCAGCAGGGCCAGGCCGACCTCCATGCAGCGGCGCGGCCCCATGCGGTTGAGCAGTTCGCCCCACAGCAGCTGGGCGCCGGCCAGGCCCGCCAGGTAGACGGCCACGGTCGCCTGGGCGAGCGGCACGCTGACGGCCAGGTCCGCCTGCAGGGCCGGGACCGCAGGGAGGTAGAGGTCCATGGCGGCCATGCTGACGCCGGTGACGAAAGCCAGCGGCAGGATGGTTCGGACGGAAGCGGAAGGCGGGGAAGACGATGGATGCATGGAGGCCCTCGTGAGGGCGCCCTTGTCCAAACGTCGCCACCGAGCGTGGCGGAAGCGCTTCGGGCTTCCGTCGCAGCACCCCTCGGCAGGGACGGCGCCGCGGCGAAGCACCCGGCGCGGCGGCGATTCTACGGAGCGGCCCTAAGCTCGCGCCTTTGCGTCATCCCGATCCGCCATGGATGAAATCGAAGTCGCCGTCATCGGCGCCGGCGTCGTGGGCCTGGCCGTGGCCCGCGAGCTCGCACAGCGAGGCCGCGAGGTCGTCGTGATCGAGGCGGCCGGCGCCTTCGGCACCGGCATCTCGTCGCGCAACAGCGAGGTCATCCACGCCGGGCTGTACGACCGCACCGACCGCCTGAAGACGCAGCTGTGCGTGCGCGGGCGGCACCTGCTCTACGCCTACTGCGAGTCGCGCGGCATCGCCCACCGCCGTTGCGGCAAGCTCGTGGTGGCCACGCGGCCCGAGGACCTGCCGCGCCTGGAAGCCCTGGCCGCCAATGCCGCCGGCAACGGCGTGGAGGGGCTGCGCCTGCTGGACCGGGCCGAAACGCTGGCCCTGGAGCCGGCCCTGCAGGCGGCTGGCGCGCTGTGGTCGCCGGCCAGCGGCATCGTCGACAGCCACGGCCTCATGACCGCCCTGCTGGGCGACGCCGAAGCCGCGGGTGCCAGCCTGGCCCTCGCCAGCCCGGTGACCGGCGGCGCCCGCGATGCCACGGGCTGGCGGCTGAGCACCGAGGGCTTCGAGCTGCGCGCCCGCCACGTGGTCAATGCCGCAGGGCTGTTCGCGGCGCAGGTGGCCCGGTCCCTGGGCGCACCGGCGCCGCAGCTGCGCTTCGCCCGCGGCCACTACTTCTCGCTGCCCGGCCGGGCGCCGTTCTCGCGGCTGATCTATCCGCTGCCGGTGGAAGGCGGCCTGGGCGTGCACCTGACCCTGGACCTCGGCGGCCAAGCCCGCTTCGGGCCCGATGTGCAATGGCTGGACGGCCAGGCCCCCGCGCAGCTGGACTATGCCGTCGACCCGGCCCTGGCTCCGGCCTTCGAGGCCGAGGTGCGCCGCTATTGGCCCGGCCTGCCGCCGGGCGCCCTGCAGCCGGCCTACAGCGGCATCCGGCCCAAGCTCAGCGGCCCGGGCGAGCCCGCGGCCGACTTCGCCATCGACGCCAGCATGCCCGGCCTGGTCCAGCTCTTCGGCATCGAGTCGCCGGGCTTGACGGCCTCGCTGGCCTTGGCCGAAGAGGTCGCCGCCCGGCTTTGATGCGTCAAGCCGAAACGCTGAGCTGCGAGTCAACGCCGGATTGCTGCAGCCAGTTCTTGCTGAGCTGGTCGTAGAGCTTCTGCGCCAGGGCAGCGATGTCGCCGTTGGCGCTGCCGGAGTTGCCGTCGGAACTCGCCGTTTGTGCAAGCTCCTTCAACTGGCCGGCCAGCCGCTCGATCGGCGAGACCGTGCCGTCCTGGTTGGCGTCCAGCGGGTCGTAGGTGGTCGAGGTCGCGCTGGTCTCACCGCTGCCCGACGAGGAGGGTGGCGGGCCGCCGGCGCCGTGCGGGCCGCCTTCGTGCCGCTGCGTCCTGCCGGCCTCGAACTCGGTGCGCGACAGCTGGCCGTCGCCATCAGTGTCGAGCTTGGCGAACATGTCGCCGTCCTCGCCGCCTTCGCCGTTGGCCGCACTGCGAGACTGCGCGAACTCCAGCGTCGACGGCGGCGGCATCAGATCGCGCATGCCCTGGCTCAGCTCTTCGCTGGTCAGGCTGCCGTTGCCGTCACTGTCCATCTTCTTCAACAGCTCGGCGCTGTCGCCGGCCTGGCCGCTGAGCGGCCCCTTCTCCAGCATGGCCTTCAGCTCGGTGGCATCGACACCGCCGCTGCCGTCGCTGTCGACCTTGGCGAACATGCGGGCTTCATTTTCGGCCCGACGGTTCGGGAGGTTTTCCCAGGACCGGTTGGCACCGCCCAGGCCGCTGATCGTGCTCATTGGGGACTCCTTTCAATGGTTTGGATCGCCCCGCGGCGCCGGCGCGGCGGGACGGTTCATTCTTGAAAGTGCGAGTCAAGCCTTCGTATGCGCCATGTGTCGGCACCGACATAAAGCGGGGTTTGAGCGGACGAACTGGGCGGCAATCACCGCCCAGTTCGCGCAATGCCTGTCACCCCTCGGTCCTTGCCGCCCTGGGCGCCGTCTCCCGGCACATGGGCTGGCCGATGCGGGAGTTGCAGGTCGGCGCCCGTCACAGGCTGGCCTCCACCATGGCCTGCAGTTCCTCGAGCAGTTCGGTGGCGGCTTGCAGGCGGGACTTGTCGATGCCACCGAGCAACTCCACGCGGTAGGCGTCGGCCGCCGTCTTGACCTTGGCGTAGAGCTGGCGCCCGGCCTCGGTCAGCACGACATGCTTGATGCGCCGATCGGTCTCGGACGGCACGCGCTGCACCAGCCCGGCCTTGACGAGGCGGTCCACGAGGGCGACGACGGAGGGGCCCTCGACGCCCAGCCGGTTGGCCAACTCGATCTGGGACAGGGGCTCCTTCGACTTGGCGACGTTGGCGATGGCCAGCCAGCCGGCTTGCCCGACGCCGAGGTCCTTGAGCCGGCGGTCGATGGCCTGGCGCCAGATGCGGGCGGTGTTGTGCAGCGCCAGGGAAAAGCGCTCTTCGGTGGTAGGCATGGCGGGGCCGGTTGATTCGTCGGCTAATCGTTAGATGTCTAATTTATTCTAACGACACCGCCAGCACCGCCACAGCGCGGCAAGGCGAATGCCCACGGGCCCGGGACGCTTTCCGGCCGGTGGCCGGAAAGCGCGCTTCAGATGGCGAAGGCGGCGTCCGAGGCCGCGCTCTGCCGGGGCCACAGGGCCAGCCCGCCTGTCAGGCTCGACGCGCGTTCGTGGCCGAGGCGGCGCAGGGCGCGCGCCGCCTGCGCGCTGCGATTGCCGCTGCGGCAGAAGAAGACGACCATCGTCTCGGCCGGCAGCGACAGCCAACGGCCCATGGCATTGGGCAGGCCGGAGAGCGCCACGGCCTCGCGCTGCACCCGGGCGCCGAGCTCGGGCACCTGGCCCAGGCGTTGCTCGTAGGGCTCGCGCACGTCCACGAGCACGACAGCCGCCGGTTCGCCCAGCAGCTGCCTCAATTCGGCGGGGCTGATCTGGCTCGACGTGCACTCCCCTCCCCCATCGACCCGGGCGCCGCAGGCGACGGTCTGGTAGCGGGTCAAGGCGAGGTCGCGTTCCAGCACGGCCTTGGCCGAGGCGAAGGCTTCGTCGTCCAGCCGGCCTCCGAGCACGTCGGCAAGCAAGGGCTGCACGGCGCATTCGACGGCCAGGGTGCTGGCGAAGCGGTCTTCGTAGTCGTGCCCCGGCAGCAGCAGCGTCTGCGGGCCGACGGCCTCGGCCAGCCGGCGCAGCGAGGCGCCGTAGTCCAGCGGCGCGCTTTGTTCGAAGTCGCTGCGCCCCAACGCTCCGGGCATCACCGTGTCGCCGACGAAGGCCAGCCGCAGGCCTTGCGCGTCGTGGAGGAGGTAGGCGGTCGAGTCCCGGGTGTGGCCGGGCACGGCCAGGCGGGTCAGCTTCAGCGCACCGAGTGCGATGGCCTCGCGGCCGAGCGGCCAGCCCAGGCCGTCGACTTCGCCGGGGTCCTGCGCCAAGGCCTTCAGCAACTCGGGCGCGGAGGAGGCGTGGTCGCCATGGCTGTGGGTGTCCAGCACCGCTGCCAGCGCGTAGCCCTGGCAGCCCAGCCACTGGGCGATGCGCCCGGTCAACTCGGGCAAGGGGTCGATGACGACGGCGCGGCGGCTCGCGGCGTCAGCCAGCAGGTAGCAGCAGGCGCCCTCCACGACGAAGCGGGTGACGCCGTCGGCCGGGGCGGCCTCGCCGGTGGTCTGGGGGGCCAGGCAACTGGCGCGCAGCGACTCGCCACAGACGCGGATGCGGGCGCAGGCCTCGTCGATGAAGGCGCGGTCGGCCACCGGCCCGAACGACAGGCGCACCGCCGAGGCCGTCTGCCAGGCCGGCAGGCCCATGGCCTCGAGCACATAGCTCGGCGCGGCCTTGGCGGCGCTGCAGGCCGAGCCGCCGCTGACCCGCAGCTCGGCGGCGTCGAACAGGTCCAGCAGCAGCTTGGAACTGAGCCCGGGCACGGAGAAGTTGAGGGTCGTCGGCAGGCAGAGGTCGGGCGGCGCGTTGAATACCAGGCCCGGGAAGGCCTGGTGCAGGGCCTCCGCCAGATCACGGCGGTAGGCGGCCAGCGTCGCGGCGTCGCGGAAGGTCTGGCCGTCCTCCAGCGCGGCGAGCACGGCGCCCAGGGCCGCGATGCCCGACATGTTCTCCGTGCCCGAGCGCAGGGCGCCCTCCTGCCCGCCGCCGGCCAGCAGCGGCGTGAAGGGCGCGGCTTCGCGAACGTAGAGCAGGCCGACGCCCTTGGGCGCGTAGAGCTTGTGGCCCGAGAAGGGCGCGTAGTCGATGCGTCGCCCGGCCAGGCGCAAAGGCAGCTTGCCCAGGGCCTGCACGCCGTCGACCATCCAGAGCGCCGCGCTGCCCGCCAGAGCGGCCTCGATGCCGTCGAGGTCGCTGATGACGCCGGTCTCGTTGTTCGCCGCCATGGTGCAGACCAGGCCGGCCCGCGGCGCGTGTTCCCGCAGCCAGCCGAGGTCGTGGCGGCCATCGCGGCCGACCGGGATGGCCAGCACCTGGAGGTCGAGGCCGAGCAGCGCGTTCCAGTGCCGGAGCGCTTCAGGCACGGCCTTGTGCTCGGTCGCCCCGTAGAGCAGCAGCTCGGGCGCCTGGGGCTGCGCGAGGCGTTCGCGCAGCGCGCTCAGGGCCGACAGCACGGCCGTCTGGATGCCTTCGGTCGCACCGCTCAGGAAGAGCAGGCGGCCGGTGTCCGCCCCCAGCACGCGCCGAGCCCGCGCCCTCACGCTGTCCACCAGGGCCCGCGCCTTCAGGCCGGTGCTGTGCACGCTGCTGGGATTGCCGAAGTCCTCCGCCATCACCGCCAGGGCCGCCTCGCGGGCCTGCGGCAGGACGGGGGTCGTGGCATTGGCGTCGAGATAGATTTCCATGGAGCAGATCCGCCGGCAGTGGGAAGGCTGGCGCGCATTGTTCCCATCGAGGCTGGGAAACGGTTTGCGCACGCTGGCGCCAACCCGCCAAATGAGAGCATGCCATGCTGGATATCATCAAATCCATGAAATTGGATTCCATCGATATCCGGATTCTGGACATCCTCCAGCAGGACGCGGACCTGCAGGTCGCGGAGGTAGCCCAGCGGGTGGGCCTGTCGACCACGCCCTGCTGGCGCCGCATCCAGCGCCTCAAGGAGGCCGGCGTCATCACCCGCCAGGTGGCCTTGCTGGATGCGCAGAAGGTGAACGTGGGGGTGACCGTCTTCGTCTCGGTGCGCACCAGCACGCACACGCAGGAGTGGTTCGACACCTTCAAGGCCACCGTGCAGGCCATCCCCGAAGTCGTCGAGTTCTACCGCATGAGCGGCGACGTGGACTACCTGCTTCGCGTCGTCGTGCCCGACATCGCCGCCTACGACCGCGTCTACAAGCGCCTCATCGCCGGCACGCAGTTGCACGACGTGAGCTCGAGCTTCGCGATGGAGGAACTCAAGCTGACGACGGCGCTGCCGCTGAGCTACGTGGTTTGAGAACGGCCATCGCCAGCTCGGCAGCACCGGCCGACCGTGGCGACTTCACGAGGCCTGCGGCGGCTTCGCCGCGGCATTGACATCCGCCGAACTCGCGAGTTACATCGACAGGCGGCAGCCCCCGCCGACGAAATCCTGGGCACACCAGGGCAGACACCATGTCCGATGCGTTGAGCCCGGCCTTCGACGCCGCCCCGCGCGGCCCCACGACGCCGGCCGAGGTACCCGCACCGCCCATGCCCGCGGGGTCCGGATCACCCTCCCTGCAGATGCAGCACGCGGGCCACCCGGTCTTCGACTGGGTGCCCCCCATCACCCTGCAGCCAGCGTACGTGGCGCTGAAGCGCCGAATCGACTGGGAGCGGCCGCAAGGCGACGGTACCGAGACGGTGACCTTGCTGCCGCTGCCCCAGACCCTCACCGCCTTGCAGGCGATCCACGGAGGCCTGACGCTGGCCATCAGCGAGGGGCTGCCTCCCGCGCTCAACGTCGATCCACCGTCGTCTCCGCCCACGCCGCCCATCCCTGCCCAGGCGGCATTGCATATCCGCTTGTCACTGACGCAGTTGCCGTGCAGCCACGGCGGCGCGATGGCCTCCGACGGCTCGCCGGCGCCGGGGGCGCTGGCCGAGGGCTCGCATGCGCCGTCCATCCTGCCCAACGTCTACCAGCTCGGCGGCACCGACGCAGCGACGCGGGACCTGATCCACCTCGCTCTCGGCGGCGACCTGTCGCAGGCCAGCCTGTCGCTGCTCTACCCCTGCACGGCGCCGGCGGAGAGCGCATCAGCCGGCCGCCAAGCCTCGTCGATGGCGTCCGACGCGCTCAGCCCGCAAGTCCAGCTCATCAAGGCCGACCTGTCCTCGCTCGAGCTGGCTCCGCAGGAGGGCGCCGATCCGGCGGCAAAGGCCGTTGCGCTGCCACGCACCGAGGCGCGCGCCGCGGTGGCCGATGTCGCGGGCTTCCTGCGGTTGATCTGGGAGCGCGGCGTGGTGAACGCGCCGGGCTTCTTCCTCTTCTACCAGTCCGCCAGCGGCGCGGACCTTCCCGCGTCGCTGTTCACCGCCCCCGTCGGCAGTGGCCGCCAAGCGGCCGAGCTGGACGTCGTGCTGACCTTCGGCGCAGCCGCGACCCCGACCTCCGTTCCGGCCTGCGCCAACGCACTGGTGGTGGGAGCGCATGGCCGCACCACGCCTTGGTACGCCGCATTGAGTGACCCTGGCACGGGCCAGCCCGTCCAGGTCGGCACGCCGAACTACCCGGCAGGCACACTGGCCGTGCAGGTGCAATGGCCGCCCGCGGCCGATGACGGCCCGGTGTCGATGCGCCAGCTCCATCACCGGCTGCAGTTCGCGGTGCTGGGCGAAGGTAGTGACGAGGTGTCCGATTGGAGCCCGCCCATCGACCCGGCGCAGGAGGCCGCCGAGCCGGGCTCACCCGCCGCCGGGTCGGGCTCATCGCCCAGTCCCTGGCCCAAATACCTGTGCAGCATCCCGGCCAGTGCCTCTTTGCCGCCGCCCTCTGGCGCGGTGAACCGTTACGACATCATCGGCCGGCCTCTCGGCCTCGCGCTGCGCATCATCGACATCTACGGCAATGCCCTGCCGCCCTTGCGGCAACTCCAGCAGACGCCGATGTACCAGGATCCGATCATCGGACCGGCCGAATGGCCCGGGGTGCTCATCCACTACAGGATCGAGCCGGGCACAGACGGTCAGGCGCAGCTGGCGCTCAAGCTGAACTTCGACCCGCAGGCCATCGTGCCGGACCCAGCGTCTGCGGGCGGACCGCCCGCCGCCGGCATCACAGGCGACCGAGCGCTTGACGCCTGGCAGGCCGCGCTGTCTCGCTACCGTCTCATCATCGACCAGCTCACCGATCGGCACATGAGCGTGAGCCTGGCCTGCAGCCTCAGCGGCCAGCCCCTTCCCGGCACCGATCCGCATGCCGTGGCGAACGGCCTGATCACGCTGACCCAGGCGATTGCAGCGCAGATCGAGCTTGCGCTGGCGGCTTCCCCGCTGCATGTGGACCCGGTGGACGCCAGCTTGTGCCTGGCCGTGCCCAACGCCGCCGTGCAGGCCTTGACGCAGCTCATCGTGCCGCTGACGGTGACCCTCACGCTGGCGCGCCCCGAGGCCCTGGTCGCGCCCGACGCGCTGTCCGCCTTGCCCGGCGTGGCTCGGGTAGCCCAGGCCATCGCGCCCGACCTGTCAGGCGGCTCGCCCGGCGGCACCGATGGCCTGAGCGACTTCGCCGCGGCATTCGAAAGCGCCTTCCGGAACTTCGACGGCGAGGGCGGCTGCCTCAAGCTCGCACGGCGCGCAGGCGTCACCGGCGCGGGCACCGGTGCCCTGCCCACACTCCGCGCCGTGCGCTGGAGCGCCAGCCATGGCGTGGACGTCAAGCTGGGCAGCGAATTCGCCTTCTTTGCGCTTCGACCGCTCAGCGTCAAGCCGATCACGGCGGTGGCCGACGGCCGGACTTGGGTCGGCATCGACCTGAACCTGTGGGCCCGTGATTTCCTGGCCGCCTTCGATGCCCTGCTGGCCCCGGCGCCAGCAATGGCGATCTCCCTGCTGGAGAGCCAAGCCGGCAGCAAGGACGAGGCCCTGTTCGAACAGCTCATGGCGCTGAAGTACAGGCTTGCCAAGGCCATCCCACTGGGCCTGTCACCGCTCTTCGACGACACCGGGTCGGCTGGCGACCTGACCGCCGCGCGCGAGCGCCTCGAGCAGGCCTTGCTGGGCGAGCTCGCCAGCGCGTTCACGGTCAACACCGTCCTGCAGGTAAGGGCCACCATCCACGTGACGGGCTGCGGAGCGCCCGCCAGCCCCGCGACAGCGCCGCGGCTGTTCGGCAGCCTCGGTGCGCCGTCGCTGCCGGGTGCCTCGCCTGCCGCAGCCAGCCGCCCCTGCTGCTTGTCGAGCGGCAGCCTGGACCTGGTCGAGGGCAGCCCCTGGATGTCCACGCTGGTGACGGTCGCGCAGACCGACCTGCAGGCCCGGATCGGCCTGCCGCTGACTTTCGAGGTCAGCCATCTCCAGGAGGATTTCGACCCGGGCGCGGCCCACCTCGGCTACGTCCCCTGGGCCTGGTCGAAGTTCGCGCAGCCGCAGGCCGCACCTCTGCAGATGCCCATCGCTGACGAGGTGGTGCTGCCGGTGCCGCTGATCTTCAGTCCCGTGCAACCCGCGCTGCTGCAACAGACCGCACGGCCCGCGGCCTTGGCCTCGCCGGCCAGCCCGCCAACCGCCAGTGATGAGATCGCCGCGGCCATGCAGTGGCTGTACGACGTCGACATGAATCTGCAGCTCGTCGCCCAAGACCAGCTGCACTTCGACATGACCTACAACGAGGCCGCGGCCGGCATGCAGATCCAGCCAGCGCCGCAGGACACGGTCGGGAAGCTGTTCCAGCAACTCGCGGCCTTCCAGGCCTGGTATCCACCGGTCGCCACGACGCTCCGTGCGCTGACACCCGCAGGCGCCGAGGGCAGCCCGACCGGCTCGACGACCTCCACGCGCGAACTGGTGGAGGCATTCCGCGACCTTGCGAAGAACATCACTGAGGCCTGGGAAGCGCTTCACACCGTCAAAGCCGGCACGCTGACCGACAGGCCGCCGGAGGTGAGGGAGCGCTTCTGCCTGCGGACAGGTACCGCCGCAAACGGCGAATTCGAGCTGACGTTGTTCGGGCGCCATGGGCTGGGCGACCCGGCGCTTCACTGGCCAACGCTCACCACGGCAGACGGCCAGTCCTGGGTACCCGGCGACTCGCCCCCCTCGCCTGCGCCAGACGCAGGCAGCCCGGCCGGCGAGCAGTGGCTCGCGCAGTCTCACACCTTCCCGACGCCGCCGTCACTGACCCGCCTGTCGCTGTCCTTCGGCCCACTGGAGATCACGCAGGCGCAGAGCGGCATGCTGTCCAGCTGGGTCGTTCGCAATGCTCACCTGATCGAAGGCCGGCGCACCGCCAGCACCTTCATCCACCGCACGCCGAGGGTCGACTTTGCGTCGCCTGTCGTGCCGCTGATCCACCGGCAGGGGCCGCTCGCGATCACACGTGGCGCCAATCTGACTGCCACCCTGGCCGGCATCCTCACACCCATCGCTCAAGTCGGCCAGGGCTCGGCGACCCATCTGCAGGTATCGGTGGCCTGCCGATACGCCGCCAGTGACACGATGCCTTTGCTGGTGTCCGCGCCCATCACGCTGTTGACTGCCAGTGCCATCGATGATCCTGGGCAACTGGCGACCACGCTCGCGGCAGAGCTGGCGAGCTGGTACGGCGCCGTCCGGCCGTCGACCCGGTCCGGCAGCCTGGCGCTGGCCATCACGGTCATCGGCAGGCAAGGCTTTGTCGAGCTGCCGCTGCTGCAGTTCGACGAAATCGTCATCTCAACCGAGGACGCATCAGCCGCCTGGTGGACTGCAACGGTGTGATGGGTGGGGCCTCGCCCTCATCCCGCTGGCTGGCGACCTCGTGGGCCTCAGGAAGCCGCGTCAGCACAAGGCGCCAAAGAAAAATCCCCTATGAGAACCGGTCTTCATAGGGGACTTCGTATTACTTGGGGTGGCTGATGGGACTCGAACCCACGACAACAGGAATCACAATCCTGGACTCTACCAACTGAGCTACAGCCACCGCAGAGCCAAAAAGTATAACCCAGAAATCAGGGTGCGCTGGCGGCAGATGCCGGGGCGGCGACCTTGAGGACGGCCTTGTACTGGGACTTGAGGGCCGCGAGGTAGGCCTGGCCTTCGGCGCGGGCCCAGGCGTTGGCGTATTGCTGGACGGCACGCTTGTCGTCGATGACGGCAGCGTCGCGCGGCAGGAGCTGGCTGATGCGCACGACGACGTAGCCGCCGTCCTCGGCTGCGACGCCGACAGCGGTGGGCAGCTTGGCGGCGTCGGCCCCCAGCACGGCTTCGAGCTGGCCGCGAGAGAGGCTCTGCGGCTTGGCGCGGGACACGATCGTCGCCGGCTCCAGTCCAGCGGTATCCGCCGGGTTGGCCTTCAGGGCCGCCAGGCGCGCCTCGCCGGCCTTCTTGGCTTCGGCGCTGGCCAGCTTCTTGACGAGCTGCTCGCGGACCTTGTCCTTCACGTCGGCCAGGGGCGGCACGCGCGCGGGGCTGTATTGCGTCACGCGGGCGGACACCAGCTGGCTCGGGCCGGTCTCGACGGCCTCGGTGTTGCGCTTGTTGCGCAGCGCCTCGGCGCCGAAGACGGCTTCCAGCAGCTTGGGCGAGGCGAGCGGGCCGGCGGCGCCGGCTTGCGGCTGGCGCTGGACGGTGGCGGTCTGGATCTGCAGCTTGAGCTTGTCGGCCGCGGGCTGGAGGCTGTCGGACTGCTCGTAGACGAGATTGCCGAACTGCTCGGCGGCTTCGGCGTAGCGGCGCTGGGCGAGCTGCTTGCGCACTTCGGACTCGACCTCGCCGCGCACGGCCTCGAAGGGCTTCTTCTCGCCGCCGCGCACGCCGGTCAGCTGGATGATGTGGTAACCGAAGTCGGTCTCGACGAGGTTGCTGATCTCGCCCGGCTTCATGGCGTAGACCGCGGCGTCGAACTCCTTGACCATGGCGCCACGGCCGAAGAAGTCGAGGTCGCCGCCATTGGCTGCCGAGCCTTCGTCCTGGGAGTTCTTCTTGGCGAGGGCCGCGAAGTCGGCCGGGTTCTTGCGCACCTGGGCCAGGATCTCCTCGGCCTTGGCCTTGGCCTTGGCGCGCTCGTCGGCGGGGGCGTTGCGGTCGGCCTTGATGAGGATGTGGCTGGCGCGGCGCTCTTCGGGCACGCCGTAGCGGGAGGCGTTTTCCTTGTAGTAGGTCTGCAGGTCGTCCTCGGTGAACTTGACGTCCTTCTTCAGCGCCTCGACGTCCAGGACCAGGTATTGGATCTGGGCGGATTCGGGCAGTTGGAACTTGGCGGCGCTGGCCGGCTCCTTGTAGAAGGCTTCGAGGTCGGCGTCGCTCGGGTTGATCTTGGCGGCGTAGTCCTTGAGCTCGAAGCGCTGCAGCTGCACTTCGCGCTGCTGCAGCAGGGCGTCGAAGGCCAGCTTGGGCGCGCTGTTGCCGACGACCGGGGCGGTCTCGACCGGCGCCGTGACCTGGCGCAGCGCGTAGTCCTGGCGCAGCCGCTCCAGGAAGACGGAGGGCGTCATGCCCTGCGCGGCCAGCAGCGCCTTGTTGACGGTGCCGTCCGGGTTGCGGAGGAAGGCGAACTGCGGATCGTTCCAGAAGCGTGCGTTGACGGCCTCGGGGCTGGGCGTGAAATGCTGGTGGTCCGCCGCGGCCTGCAGGGTGCGCTCGGTGACCAGGCCCTCGAGCGCCTTGTGCTTCATCTCGGGCGTGTCGAGCAGCTTGGCGTCGATGTTGGGGCTCTGGCTGCGGATGCGGTTGGCCTGCTCGCGCTGGGCGACGTCCCACTCGGCCTGGGTGATCTTGCGGCCATCGACGCTGGCCACGCCGGCGTTGGCGCCGCCCATCATGCTGGTGTAGCCCTGCATGCCGACGAAGGCGAAGGACGGCAGGATGAGCAGCAGCAGGATGAACTGGAACAGGCGGTTGTGCTGGCGGACGAAATCGAACATCGCGGAAAGCCTTGAAGGATCAAACGCAACGAAGGCGAACCGGGGTTCGCCTTCGAGGGAGTCGCATTCTATGTGGGGACGGCGGGTACCGTCGTCTGGGAGATCGGTTGGTGGGTGCTGACGGGCTCGAACCGCCGACCATCGCTGTGTAAGAGCGGCGCTCTACCAACTGAGCTAAGCACCCGGCGAGCCGGGGCCCGATCTCGATGAAATCAGTTGACCGCGTCCTTCAGGGCCTTGCCCGGTTTGAACTTGGGAACCTTGGCCGACTTGATCTTGATCGCCTCGTTGGTGCGCGGGTTGCGGCCGGCGCGGGCGGCACGCTTGGTGACGCTGAAGGTGCCGAAGCCCACCAGCGAGACGGTGCCGTTCTTCTTCAGCGTCGTCTTGACGCCGCCGATGACGGCTTCGAGCGCACGCCCCGCAGCAGCCTTGGAGATGTCGGCCTGCTTGGCGATGTGCTCGATCAGTTCGGACTTGTTCACTCGTGCCCCCCACTCTTGGAGATTCAGCGGACTGTTGGCCCTGCTCCGGTGGCCGGTCAGCAGGGTTTGCGAAGAGATGCGGTTCCGCGCACTGCACGCCTGTTCGGCCTCCAAAAAAGGAGTCCAGGCACGCGCGGGAAGCGGATTCTAGACGCGCCCCCAGTGCCAGGCGGGGAGGGAAAAGTCCCGATACAACTCGATGTCCGGTCGGCAGGCGCCGTTCAGCGAGCCTTGGCGCGGATTTCGGGCAGAGCCTTCTGCAGATAGTAGACCATCGACCAGATGGTCAGGACGACGGCGGCGTAGATCAGCCAGGTCCCCCAGGCCAGCGTCGGGATCAGGCCGAACAGGCGGCCGTCGTAGAGCAGGAAGGGGATGGCGATCATCTGCACCGTCGTCTTGAGCTTGCCGACCATGTGCACCGCCACGCTCCGCGAGGCCCCGATCTGCGCCATCCACTCGCGCAGGGCCGAAATGGCGATCTCGCGGCCGATGATGACGAGGGCGACGAAATCCTCCACCCGGCCGAGCTTGAGCAGCACCAGCAGCGCGGAGCAGACCAGGAACTTGTCAGCGACGGGATCGAGGAAGGCGCCGAAGGAGGAGGTCTGGTTGAGCCGGCGCGCCAGCCAGCCGTCCAGCCAGTCGGTCAGCGCGACGACGATGAAGAGCACCGTCGCGAAAAGGTTCTGGTGGGCACGGCTCAGGTCCAGGTAGAACACCCCGACGATCAGCGGGATGGCCACGATGCGGGCCCAGGTCAGCAGAGTCGGCAGGGTCAGGAACATGGGGCGATTGTGCACAAGGCTGGGGCTTGCACGGCCGAGGTGCGCGTGCGCCCCGCTCAATCGAGGCTGCGCGGCTTGAAGCGCCGGTCCTCGTCGAAGAGGAAGGTCTCGGTGAACTTCCAGGGTTCGGGCATGCGGCGCACGTCGCCGAAGGGAGCCGCCCGGTGGATGGCGTCGATGGCCATCTGCAGCGTCTCGGGGCCGAACTTGGGCCCGCGGACGACATGCACCTTGCGCACGCTGCCGTCGGACTTGACCTCGACGTCCAGCACGATGACGGTGAGCAGTTGGGCCGGCGCCGGCGTCATGTAGCTGCGCTCCGGGTTGGCGAGCACCAGGCGCTCGGCAGCCTGGCGACGCAGTTCGTCATGGGTGCGCACGGCCTTGGGTGCCGGCAGGCCGGCCGCCTTGGCCGCGGTTGGCGCGGCGGGCGTGGCGGCCGGGGCTGCCACCGGAGCCGGCGTGGGAGCGGGCGTCGGCGACGGGGCGGGGGCACGTGGCGCCACCCCGCAGGCGGCCAGCACGGGGGCCAGCAGCCAGCGGGTGGCGCGCTGGATTCGTTGGACGATGGACATGGATTGGGCCCCTCCTCGGGCCGTCGTGGCGGGCGCCATGTTGCGCCCATTTCGGGTCAATGCAGCGCGCGGTAGATGTCTTCGGCGAGTTCGCGCGAGATGCCTTTCACGCTGGCCAGCTCGTCGACGCTGGCGCCGGCCACGCCGCGCACGCCGCCGAAGCGCTGCAGCAGCTGCGAGCGCTTCTTGGGCCCGACGCCCGGCACGTCCTCCAGCCGCGAACCGCCCGTGCGAGCGGCGGCGCGCCTGGCGCGCATGCCGGTGATGGCGAAGCGGTGGGCCTCGTCGCGAATCTGCGCGATCAGCATCAGCGCGGCCGAGTCGCGGCCGAGGTAGACCTTCTCGCGCCCGTCGGCGAAGACGAGCTCCTCGAGGCCGACCTTGCGGCCCTCCCCCTTCTCCACGCCGGCGATGAGGCCGAGGTCCAGGCCCAGCTCCTCGAACACCTCGCGCGCCATGCTGACCTGCCCTCGCCCACCGTCCACCAGCACGAGGTCGGGCAGCCGCCCGGTGCCGAGCTGCGCGGCCTCGGCCAGCTTGCTGTAGCGGCGCGTGAGCACCTGGCGCATGGCCGCATAGTCGTCGCCGCCGACGACGCCCTCGATGTTGTAGCGCCGGTACTGGCTGCTCTGCATCTGGTGGTTCTCGAAGACCACGCAGCTCGCCATCGTCGCCTCGCCGGCCGTGTGGCTGATGTCGAAGCACTCGACGCGGAACTTGTCGATCTCGGCGACCGACAGGTCCAGCGCGTCCACCAGCGCCCGCGTGCGCGCCTGCTGCGAGCCCTCCTCGGCCAGCAGCCGCGCCAGCGCCAGCTCGGCGCCCTTGATGCACATCTCCTGCCAGATGCGCCGCTGGCCGCGCGGCTGGGCCTGCACGGTGACGCGGCTGCCCGCCTGGGCCGCCAAGGTATCGGCCAGGCCGGGCTCGACCGGCTCGCTGACGACGATGAGGCCGGGCACGGGCGAGGCCAGGTAGTGCTGGGCCATGAAGGCCTCCAGCACCTGGCGTTCGGGCGACACGGCCTCCTCATCGTCCAGCTGCATCGCGGTCGCGTCGTCGACGTGCCTGGGGAAGAAGGCGCGGTCGCCCAAATGGCGGCCGCCCCGCACCATGGCCAGGTTCACGCAGGCCTTGCCGCCCTGCACCTTGACGGCCAGGATGTCCACGTCGCGGTCGCGGCCGGTGGCGCTGCTCTCCTCGATGACCTGCTGCTGCAGCACTTTGGACAGCGCCTGGATCTGGTTGCGTACCTCGGCGGCCAGCTCATAACGCTGTGCCTCGGCGTAGGCCATCATCTGCTCCTGCAGCGAGGCCATCACCTCGTCGGTCTCGCCGCGCAGGAAGCGCTCGGCGCTGGCCACGTCGCGGGCGTACTCCGGCGTCTGCCCGAGCGGCACGCAGGGCGCCGAACAGCGCTTGATCTGGTGCAGCAGGCAGGGGCGGCTGCGGTTGTTGAAGACGCTGTCCTCACAGGTGCGCAGCTTGAACACCTTCTGCATCAGCTGGATGGACTCCTTCACCGCCCAGGCGCTCGGGAAGGGCCCGAAGTACTTGTGGCGCTTGTCCACCGCGCCGCGGTAGTAGGCCATGCGCGGCCAGGCGTGGGCCGTGATCTTGAGGTAGGGGTAGCTCTTGTCGTCCCGGAACAGGATGTTGAACCGCGGGTTCAGCGTCTTGATGAGGTTGTTCTCGAGCAGCAGGGCCTCGGCCTCGGTGCGCACCACGGTCGTTTCCAGCCGCGCGACGCGCGCGACCATCATGCCGATGCGGGTGCCGCCGTGGTTCTTGTGGAAGTAGCTGCTGACGCGGCGCTTCAGGTCCTTGGCCTTGCCGACGTAGAGCACCTCGCCACGGGCATCGAAATAGCGGTAGACGCCGGGCAGCGCGGGCAAGGCGTTGACCTCGGCGAGCACCCGGTCCCGGGCGGCGCGCGCGGCGGCTTCGAGGTCGGCGGCTTGCTGGGCGCCGGATTCACCGATCTCGGCGTTGGGGACGGGCGTGTCGGACATGGCCGGGATTTTGGCCTGGGACAATCCGCCCATGCTCTGGGACCTCTTTTGCCGCGTCATCGACAACCATGGCGACATCGGCGTGTGCTGGCGCCTGGCGCGCGACATGGCCACGCGCGGCGACGCGGTGCGACTGTGGGTGGACGACGCCTCGGCCCTGGCCTGGATGGCGCCGCGGCGGCCCACCGGCATCGAGGTGCGCCCATGGCCCGAAGAGGACGTCGAGGTCGTGCCCGGCGACGTCGTCGTCGAAGCCTTCGGCTGCGAGCTGCCGGAAGGCTTCGTGGCCCGCATGGCGGCGCGCCAGCCCACCCCGCGCTGGATCAACCTCGAATACCTCAGCGCCGAAGACTACGTCGAGCGCTGCCACGGCTTGGCCTCGCCGCAGTCCAGCGGCCCGGGCGCCGGGCTGGCCAAGCACTTCTTCTACCCGGGCTTCACGCCGCGCACCGGCGGGCTGCTGCGCGAGCCCGGCCTCAGGGAGCGCATCGCCGCCTTCGACGGCCCGACCTGGCTGGCCACCCAGGGCTGGGGGCCGCGGCCGCAGGAGCGCGTCGTCAGCCTGTTCGCCTATGCCAACCCGGGCCTGCCGGCCCTGCTCGATGCCCTCGCCCAGGCGCCCACGCTGCTGCTGGCCTGCCCCGGCCCGCTGCAGCAGCAGGTGGCGGACCGCCCCGGCCTGCGCCACCTCGCCCTGCCCTACCTCAGCCAGGACGACTACGACTGTCTGCTCTGGGCCTGCGACCTCAACTTCGTGCGGGGGGAGGACTCCTTCGTGCGCGCCCAGTGGGCCGGCAAGCCCTTCGTCTGGCACATCTACCCACAGCACGACGACGCCCACCACGCCAAGCTGGAAGCCTTCATGGACCGCGCCGCGCTGCCCGGGGCGTGGCGCCGCGTGTGGCGCGGCTGGAACGGGCTCGCCCCCTTGCCGGCAACGCTGGAGGGCCTGGACGCCGCCCACGCGCATGCGCCGGCCTGGCGTGAGCAATTGGCGGCCCAGCCTGACCTGCTGAGCCAGCTGCGGAGCTTCCTAGGGTTTCCCAGCTAGAATAGCTGGCTTTGCCGCGCCAAGCCGGGACGGAGTCTTCGGGAGCCTGGTGCGCCGCCTGCAGCCGGAGCGTTCCGGCCTTCTACCCCCGATACACCATGAAACTCGCTCAAGAAATCCGCGCCGGCAACGTGATCATGCAGGGCAAGGACCCGATGGTCGTCCTGAAGACCGAATACAGCCGCGGCGGCCGTGGCGCCGCCACCGTGCGCATCAAGATGAAGAACCTGCTCAACGGCGCGGGCGCCGAGCTGGTCTTCAAGGCCGACGACAAGATGGACCAGATCATCCTCGACAAGAAGGAGTGCACCTACTCCTACTTCGCCGACCCGATGTACGTCTTCATGGACACCGAGTACAACCAGTACGAGGTCGAGGCCGAGAACATGGGCGACGCCATCTCCTACCTGGAAGACGGCATGGGCGTGGAAGTGACCTTCTACGACGGCAAGGCCATCTCGGTCGAACTGCCCACCAGCGTCGTGCGCGAGATCGAGACCGAGCCGGCCGTCAAGGGCGACACCTCGGGCAAGGTCCTGAAGCCCGCCCGCCTGAAGGGCACCGGCTTCGAGATCGCCGTGCCGCTGTTCGTCGAGAACGGCGACAAGATCGAAATCGACACCCGCACCCACGAGTACCGCAAGCGCGTCTGACCGCCCTCGCGGCCCGCTCATGAAAAACGCCCGCTGATGCGGGCGTTTTGCTTCATTCGGTGTCGGAGAGGTCAGGCACGTCGGGCTCGGCATCGATCTCGCTGTCGAACTCGGCGCTGCCCTTCATCGGGATCCACGGCCGGTCCAGCGGGCGGTAGACGCGGCGCTGCAGGCGGGCCAGGCGGTCGGAGCGCTCGATGGCGTTCATCACCTGTTCGGGCGCGATCAGCATCGCGAAGGGATCGACCAGATTGGGGGTGGTGGACAGCATGGCGGACCTCGTGTTTGACGGTGAGTCCACTGTAGGCAGCCGCGGTTTTCCGCGACAGTCGGCTCAGCGCGCTAGGCGCTGTAAGACTTTGCCTTACACGCCCGCCTGGCCGAGAACTATTTGGCGGTGCCGGCCGCCTTGGCCGCATCGGCCGCGCGCTGGCGCTCCTGGATGATGCGGCGCAGCTCCTTGGCCATCACGTCGCGGTCGCCGCGCTGGGCGAAGTCGGCGGCCGTCAGCTCTTGCTCGTTGGCGGCGCGGGGCTCGGCACCGGCCTTGAGCAGCATCGGCACGAGGTCGCCGTTGCCGTAGCGGGCCGCCATCATCAGCGGCGTCGTGCCGTTCTCCGAGCGGGCGTTGATGTCGGCCCCGTGCTCGATCAGCCAGGCTGCGACGCCGTTGTCCGGCCCGCTGCAGGCGTAGTGCAGCGGCGTCCAGCCCTCGCGGTTGATGGCCGCGCCGTGCTTGACCAGGGCCTTGACCGCCGGCAGCGAGCCGCGGATGGCGGCGATCATCAGCGGCGTCTCGCCCTTGTCGTTGGGCTCGTCGACGTGGGTCTGCGGCGAGGCGAGCAAGCTGTCCAGCGCCCGCAGCGAGTTCTCGCGCACGGCGATGAAGAGGGCCTTGCGCCCGCGCGAATCGGGCTGGTTGGGGTCCACGCCCTTCAGCAGCAGTGCCAGCACGGCGCGCGGCTCGTTCATTTCAGCGGCGATGACAAGGTCGTCGATGGGCGCGGCCATGGCCGCCACGGCGGTCCCGGCGAGCAGCAAGGCGGCAAAGCGGCTCTTCATGGCAAGGCCTCCGGCAGGGCGAACAGGCGCCGCGTGTTGGCCGTCGTGTGCGCGGCGAGCTCCACCACCGGCAGGCCGATGGCGTCCGCCACGGCCTGGGCCACGTGCGGCACGTAGGCGGGCGAGTTGGTCTTGCCCCGGAAGGGCACCGGCGCGAGGTAGGGGCTGTCGGTCTCGATGAGGATGCGGTCCAGCGGCAGCAGCCGCGCGAGGTCGCGAAGGTCTTGCGCGTTCTTGAAGCTGACGATGCCCGAGAAGGAGATGTAGTAGCCGCGCTCGACCGCCGCCAGGGCCACCTCAGCCGTCTCGGTGAAGCAGTGGAAGACGCCGCCTGCCTGCTCGCCGCCCTCCTCGTCGAGCACGCGAAGCGTGTCGGCCGCGCTGGCCCGGGTGTGGATGACCAGCGGCTTGCGCGCCTGCCTGGCGGCGCGGATGTGGGTGCGGAAGCGCTCGCGCTGCCACTCCATGTCGGCGACGCTGCGGCCGTTCAGCCGGTAGTAGTCCAGCCCCGTCTCGCCGATGGCGACGACGCGCGGCAGGCCCGCCAGGCGCACCAGCTCGGCCACGTCGGGCTCGCGCATGTCCTCGGTGTCGGGATGCACGCCGACCGTCGCCCACAGCTGGGGGTGTGCAACGGCCAGCGCATGCACCGTCTCGAACTCCTCCATCTGCGTGCAGATGCAGATGGCCTGTTCGACCTGGGCGGCGCGCATGGCCGCGAGGATGTCGGGAAGCCTCTCCCTCAGCTCCGGAAAGCTGAGGTGGCAGTGGGAGTCGATGAACATCAGAGGGTCTGGGTCGGCTTGCTCGACGACACCGCCGTGCCGAGGATTTCCTCGATGCGCACGCGGATCAACCGCGTCTTCTCGTCGCCCGGGAAGCGCACGCCCACGCCTTGCGTGCGGCCGCCCGAGGCGTTGGCCGGCGTCAGCCAGGCGACCTTGCCGGCCACGGGATAGCGCTGGTTGTCCTCGGGCAGGGCGAGCAGCAGGTAGATGTCTTCGCCCAGCTTGTAGTCGCGCGTGGTCGGCACGAACAGGCCGCCCTCCGTGAAGGCGGGGATGTAGGCGGCGTACAGGGCCGACTTCTCGCGGAAGACGAGCTGGATGACGCTGGGACGCGCGCCCGAGCCGGCCTGCCCGCCCACCGTGGGCAACGGCAGCGACCCGCCCAGTTGGCTGGGCTGGAATTGCGTGTTCGGGCCGGGCTTTGAAGTGGCGTCGCTCATGCCGCGAGTGTATTCACCGGGCAGCCGCCCCCATCGCCGCCTGGGCTTGGGCCACGAGGGCTTCGATCCACAGGCTGGCGTTGAGCGGGTGCTCGGCATGGCGGGCGGCGCGGCGGAGCTCGGCCTCCCAGGCCAGCAGCGGCGCGGTGCGGCGCGGCGACGGCAGGGCCGCCTGCGCGAAGAACTGGCCCGGCTGGCCGTGCGCGCGCCGCACGAGGTCGTGGCACAGGCGCTGCAAGGCGTCGATGACGCGGGGCGGCGCCCAGTCGGACAGGGCTGCCACCTCGCCGCGGGCGACGCGCTTGGGCATGGCCTGCCAGGCGGCGTCGGTGAGGCCGGCCTCGAACCAGGCCAGGGCCTGCTGCGGCCGGCCGCCGGTGGCGTCGAGCAGGCCCTCGGCGCCGTCCACGCCCTTGGCCGCCAGCCAGGTCAGCGCGGCGGCGCGCGCCGGCAAGGCCAGCGGCAGGGGCTGGCAGCGGCTGCGGATGGTGGGCAGCAGGCTGGCGCTGTCGTGGCTGGCCAGCACGAAGCGCAGCAGGCCGGCCGGCTCCTCCAGCGTCTTGAGCAGGGCATTGGCCGCCACGCCGTTGAGCGCCTCGGCCGGGAAGATGACCGCCACCTTGGCCTTGCCGCGCGCCGACGTGGCCTGGGCAAAGGCGAGCAGGCTGCGCACGGCCTCGACCTTGATCTCGCGGCTGGGCTTGGCCTTGCCGGCCTTGGGCGCGTCGGGCTCCTCGAAGGGCAGACCGAGGGACTCGCGGGCCGCGGCGTCCAGGGCCTCGGGCATCAGCAGCTGGAAGTCGGGATGCGTGCCGCTGGCGAAGAGCCGGCAGCTGGCGCACTGGCCGCAGGCCGGTGCGGCCCCGGCGCGGGCCTCGCACAGCCAGCTCTGCGCGAGCTTGACGGCCAGTTCAAGCTGACCCACGCCCGCCGGCCCCTGCACGAGCAGGGCATGCGAGCGGGCCCGCGCGAGGGCGTCGGCCAGGGGCGCTTCCAGCCAGGGCAGGTCGGCGTTCAGCATGGCGGGTAGCGCTCCGACAGCACGGCCAGCACCGCACGGCCCACCTGCTCCACCGTGCCGCTGGCGTCGACCCGCACGATGCGCCGCGGCGCCTTCGCCGCCCGCGCGGCATAGGCCGCGCGCACGCGCTCGAAGAAGTCGAGGTCCTGCTGCTCGATGCGGTCGGCCTCGCGGGCACCGGCGCGGCGGGCCGCGGCCTGGGCCGGCGGCAGGTCGAACCACAGCGTCAGCTCGGGTTCGGTGCCTTCCTGCACCCAGTCGGCCAGGGGCTCCAGCACGGTCAGCGGCAGGCCGCGTCCGCCGCCCTGGTAGGCGAAGCTCGCGTCGGTGAAGCGGTCGCACAGCAGCGTCCTGCCGGCCGCGAGCGCCGGACGGATGACGGTCTCGACGTGGTCGCGCCGACCGGCGAACATCAGCAGCAGCTCGGTGAGGCTGCCCATCGGCTGCTTGAGGACGATGTCGCGCAGCGTCTCGGCCAGCGGCGTGCCGCCGGGCTCGCGGCTGAGCTGCACGTCGTCGCCGCGGGCGCGGAACCAGTCGGCCACGGCCTGGATGTGGGTGGACTTGCCGGCACCGTCGATGCCTTCGAAGCTGATGAAACGGCCCTGGCTCACTTGCCTCCGCGCTGGTATTTGTTGACGGCGCGATTGTGCGCGTCCAGGTCGTCGCTGAACTCGCTGCTGCCGTCGCCCCGCGAGACGAAGTACAGCGACTTGACCGGCGCTGGGTTGAGGGCCGCCTTCAGCGAGGCCGCGCCCGGCATGGCGATGGGCGTGGGCGGCAGGCCGCCGCGCGTGTAGGTGTTGTAGGGCGTGTCGGCCAGCAGGTCGCGCTTGCGCAGGTTGCCGTCGAAGGCCTCGCCCAGGCCGTAGATGACGGTCGGGTCGGTCTGCAGCGGCATGCCCAGGCGCAGGCGGTTCACGAAGACGGCGGCCACGCGGCTGCGGTCGGCGGCGGTGCCGGTTTCCTTCTCGACGATGGAGGCGAGGATGAGGGCCTCGTCGGCGCTCTTCAGCGGCAGGCCGGGCGAGCGCGCCGCCCAGGCCGCGGCCAGGCGCCGGCGCATGGCTTCATGGGCGCGCCTGAGCACGGTCAGGTCGCTGACGCCACGGCTGTAGGCATAGGTGTCGGGGAAGAAGCGGCCCTCAGGCGCCACGCCCGGCTCGCCCAGCTCGGCCATCACCTCGGCATCACTCATGGCGGCCGTCTTTGCCTTGAGCGCCGGGGCTGCGGCCAGAGCCGCCCTCACCTGCCGCCAGTTCCAGCCCTCGGTGAGGCGCAACTGCTCCAGCACCTGGTCGCCACGCACCATCTTGTCGAGCAGTTCGCGCGGCGTGATGCCGGCGTGCACCTCGTAGCTGCCCGCGCGGATCAGCTTGGCCTGGCCCGACCAGCGGAACCACTCGTAGAGCCAGCGCGGGTCGACCTGCACGCCGGCAGCCACCCAGGCGCGCGCGACCTCGGCCGGATTCGTGCCCGGCTCGATGGACAGCTCCACCGACGGCGCCGCCAGCGCCATCGGGCTGCGCAGCCATTGCCACACGGCACCCGCGACCAGCGCCGCGATCAACAACACCGCGAGCAGCGCCCGCATCACCCACTTCATAGCCCTGCCAACCGGCCGTTCAAAGGGCGCCGATGATAATTCCGCCCATGTCGCACACCTCGCAGCTCCTGCTTTCCGACTGGGGCGTCATCCGCGCCCAGGGCGCCGATGCCGCCGCCTTCCTGCACGGTCAGTTGACCCAGGACTTCGCCCTGCTCGACCGCGGGCACGCCCGGCTCGCCGGCTTCTGCACGGCCAAGGGCCGCCTGCTGGCGACGATGGTGGGCTGGCGCCAGGGCGACGACGAGATCCTGCTGGCCCTGCCGGCGGAGACGCTCGCCGCGACACTCAAGCGCCTGTCCATGTTCGTGCTGCGCGCCAAGTGCAAGCTGAGCGATGCGAGCGGCGAGTTCGCCGTCTACGGCCTGATGGGCGTGCCGGCGGCTGACGCCTGGACGCTGCAGCGCGACGGCCAGGCCGTGCAGGTGAGCCTGCCCGGTGCCGGCCGCGCCCTGCGCATCCAGCCCGCCGATGCGCCCGCCCCGGCCGGCGCTCCCCTGTCGCCCGACGACTGGGCCTTCGCCGAGGCCGAGGCCGGCATGGCCTGGGTGCGCGGCGCCACCGTCGAGGCCTTCGTGCCGCAGATGATCAACTTCGAAGTGCTCGGCGGCGTGAGCTTCAAGAAAGGCTGCTACCCGGGCCAGGAGATCGTCGCCCGCAGCCAGTACCGCGGCACGCTGAAGCGGCGGCTGCAGGTCTTCGAGGCGGCGTCGCCCGCCACGGTGGGACAGGAGATCTTCCACAGCGCCGACCCCGAACAGCCGGCCGGCGTCGTGGCCGGCAGCGGCTCGCGCGGAGGCCGCACCCTCGTCGCGGCGGAAATCAAGCTGGCGGCACTCGAAGGCGGCAGCCTGCATCTCGGCAGCGCCTCAGGCCCCAGGCTGGACCCGCGCCCCCTGCCCTACGAAATCCCCCCGCAGGAGTGAGCGTGCAGCTGTACGTGTACTACCGCGTCGCTGCGGAGCATGCCGAGGAGGCCCTCGTCGCCTTCCGCAAGGCGCGGGTCGAAGCGCCCATCGAGCTGCTGCGGCGCCCGCGGCCGGACGAAGACGGCCACTGGACGTGGATGGAGATCTACCCCGAAGGCTGGAGCCACCGCGAACCGCAGGTGGCCGTGGCGCTGGAGCGCTGGCTCGCGAGCGAGCGCAAGGTGGAACGCTTCGAGATGCTCGGTTAGCGCCGTCGGCGCTTCACAGCGCCCGCACCATCTCCACATGGCCGATGCCGGCCTCCTCGAAGGGCTCGCCCCGCCGCTGGAAGCCCGCTCGCAGGTAGAAGTTCTCCGCCGACAGCTGAGCATGCAGCAGCACCTCGCGGTAGCCCTGGCGGCGCGCCTCGGCCATCAGCGCGTCCAGTACCTGGCGGCCGATCTGGCCGCCGCGCATGGAGCGGCGCACGGCCATGCGGCCGATCTTGGCCACGCCCGGCACGTGCTCCAGCATCCGGCCCGTGGCGAGAGGCATGCCGAAGCGGTTGCGCGCCAGGGCGTGCAGGCAGCTGGCGTCGGCGGCGTCCCATTCCATGTCGGCCGGGATGTGCTGTTCCTCGATGAAGACCTCGCGCCGGATGGCGCCCGCCGCCTCGCCGAGTTCGCTCCAGGGGCCCACGGCCACGTCGACGACCGGCTGGCCGGCCTCGAAGTCGAGGATGACGCGGCGCAGCGCGTCGGGCAGCCGCACCGGCGACTGCGTGTCGGGGTCGGCGAAGACGTAGATCGTCTCGGCCTGCACGAGCATCTGGTCGCCGTGGAAGACGGCGCCGTCCACCATCATGGAGCTGCCGCCGAACTCGCGGCAGCGGATGCCCACGTCCAGCCGGTCGTCGTAGCGCGCCGAACCGCGGTAGTCCAGCGTCGCCCGGCGCACGTAGAGGTCGCCGCCCAGGCCCTTCATCGTCTCCGCATAAGGCAGCGCCAGGGCCCGCCAGTAGCCGCTGATGGCGGTGTCGAGGTAGGTGAGGTAGTGGCCGTTGAAGACGATGCCCTGGGCGTCGATCTCGGCCCAGCGCACGCGCAGGGGCTCGAGGTGGCGGAAGTCGGTGCGTTTCATGGGGTCAGATGGTTCTTGAGCGCCTCGGCGCAGGCATTGAGGGCCGTCAAGGCCTCGGGGATGTGGCGGCCCATTTTGATGAAGTCGTGCGTGACGCCACGGAACAGCTCCAGTTGCACCGCCACGCCCGCGGCCCTCAGCGTGTCGGCGTAGGCCAGGCCTTCGTCGACGAGGGGGTCGCATTCGGCCAGCACGACGCAGGCCGGGGCCAGGCCGGCATGGTCTTCGGCCTCCAGCGGCGCGAAGCGCCAGTCGTGGCGCTGGCCGCGGTCGATGTAGTGGTCGAAGAACCAGGCGATGCCGGCCGCGTCGAGCAGGAAGCCGTTGGCGAAGAGCCGGTGCGAGGCCGTGCAGGGCTGGCTGGCCGTGCCGGGCGTGATCAGCAGCTGCAGGGCCAGCGGCAGGCCGCGGTCGCGGGCGAAGAAGGCGGTGCTCGCCGCGAGGGTGCCCCCGGCGCTGTCGCCGCCCACGGCCAGGCGGGAGCCGTCCAGGCCCAACGTGCCGGCCCGTTCGTGCAGCCAGGCCAGGGCCGCCCAGGCGTCGTCGACGGCGGCCGGGAAGCGGTGCTCGGGCGCCAGCCGGTAGTCCAGCGCGACGACGGCCGCGCCGCTGCGCAGGCTGAGCTGGCGGCACAGGCTGTCGTGGGTTTCCAGGTCGCCGATGGTGAAGCCGCCGCCGTGCAGGTAGAGCATCAGCGGCAGGGCCGCCCCGCTCGGGGCGTAGAGCCGCGCCGGCCGGCCGGCGACCTCCAGGTCCTCCACGCGGGCCAGGGGCGCCCGTGGCAGGTCGAGGATCTCGGCGCCCATGCGGTAGGCGATGCGGGCCTCGCGCGGCGCGAGGGTGTGCAAAGGTGGCCGGTTGGCCCGGTGGATGCGTTCGAGCAACCCGGCCATGCGCGGCGTGAGCAACTGAGTCGGCGCGGTCATGACGGCATTGTCCGTGGCGCCGCGGCGCGTCGCGTGCATGACTTCCCGCCCCGGCCACGCGAACTACGATGCCGCTGCACAGCGCGGAGAGCGACATGGCCCAGATCCTTTACCTGACCCGCATCGAGATCGAGTTCGGCGCCAGCCGCCTGCTGCCGGCGGAGTGCGAGCGCCTCGGCATCCGCCGGCCGCTGGTGGTGACGGATGCCGGCGTGCGCGCGGCCGGCGTGCTGGACGAGGCCCTGGCCGCCTTCGCCGCCAAGCCCCCGGTCTTCGACCAGACGCCCGCCAACCCGACCGAGGCCGCCGTGCGGCTGGCGGTGCAGGCCGCCCGCGACACCGGCTGCGACGGCCTCATCGCCATCGGCGGCGGCTCCAGCATGGACCTGGCCAAGGGCGTAGCCATCGCGGCCACGCACGAGGGGCCGCTCAAGCGCTACGCCACCATCGAGGGCGGCGCGGGGGACATCACCTCGCGGGTGCTGCCGCTGATCGCCGTGCCGACCACGGCGGGCACCGGCAGCGAGGTGGCGCGCGGCGCCATCCTCATCGTCGACGACGGTCGCAAGCTGGGCTTCCACAACTGGGAGCTGCTGCCCAAGGCGGCCATCTGCGACCCGGCGCTGACGCTCAAGCTGCCCCCCGCCCTGACCGCGGCCACCGGCATGGACGCCCTCGCCCATTGCATCGAGACCTTCCTCGCGCCGGCCTTCAACCCACCGGCCGACGGCATCGCGCTGGAAGGCCTGCGCCGCGGCTGGGGCGCCATCGAACGCGCCACCCGCGACGGGCAGGACCGCGACGCGCGCCTGGACATGATGTGCGCCAGCGTGCACGGCGCCATGGCCTTCCAGAAGGGGCTGGGCGCCGTGCATTCGCTCAGCCATGCCCTGGGTGGCCTGAACCCGCGGCTGCACCACGGCACGCTGAACGCCGTCTTCCTGCCGGCCGTCATCCGCTTCAACGCGCAGGCCGACGGCGTCAGGCGGGAGCGGCGCATCGAGCGCCTGGCCCAGGCCATGGACCTGCCCGGCCGCGATGCCGACGCAGTGGCCGATGCCATCGCCGCGATGAACGCCCGCCTGGGCCTGCCTGCCGGCCTGGCCGCGATGGGCGTGGGGCCGGAGCTGGACGACCGCATCATCGAGCACGCCCTCGTCGACCACTGCCACAAGACCAACCCCCGCCTGGCCAGCGTCGACGACTACCGCGCCCTGCTGGCGGCGTCACGCTGACCGACGGCACCGGCGCCCCGGCCGGGCCGGGACGAGGAGTAATTGGCAACGAAGGCCACCGCACAAGGCGCAGGCGGCCGCGACCGGGTTTTCATCGCTTTGCCAGAGGCTTGCGGCGCTAGCATGGTCAGCCCCCGACAAGAGGGGCTCGACAACGAGCGAGGAGCAAGCACCATGAAACTGACGATAGGAATGCGGCTGGCGGCGGGGTTTGCGCTGGTCCTCGCGCTGGCGGCACTGGTCATCGCGCTGGCGTCCTGGCGCCTGGGGGCGACGGCTGCGGCCACGCGGCAGATGATGGCCGAGCCATTGGCCAAGGAAAGGCTGATCGCGGACTGGAACCGCAACATCAACGCGGGGGTGCGCCGCACCATCGCCATCGCCAAGAGCTCGGACTCGTCGCTGGCCCAGCTCTTCGCGGAGGACCAGGCCCAGTCCACCAAGTCCTCGGGCGAGATGCAGGAGAAGATCAAGGCGCTGGTCCGCACACCCGAGGAGCAGGCGATCTACGACGCCATCGCCAAGGTGCGGCAGGAGTACATCCGGTCCCGCGAAGAGATCGTCAAGCTCAAGAAGGACGGCCAGGCCGAAGCCGCCGACAAGCTGCTGACCGACACCTTCATCCCCGTCTCCAAGGCCTACCTCCAGCGCATGCAGGAGTTCCTGGACTTCCAGCGCGCCCAGATCGACAAGACGGCCGCCGACATCGACGCCGCCGCCGCCAGCGGACGTGCCGTGCTGATCGGCCTGGGCGCCCTCATGCTGGCGCTGGGCGCAGGCGCGGCCTGGGTCATCACCCGCGGCATCACCCAGCCGCTGCTCGCCGCCAACGAGCTGGCGGAGCGCGTGGCCGATGGCAACCTCGTGCCCTCGGGCCAGGGCATGGCCGCCCGGGCGGACGAGATCGGCCAGCTCCAGACCACACTGCGCCGCATGCGCGAGACGCTGTCCCAGACGATCGGCGGCATCCGCGAGGTGGCGGAGTCCATCAACACGGCCTCGGCCGAGATCGCCAGCGGCAACCAGGACCTGAGCGCCCGCACCGAGAAGGCCGCATCCAGCCTGGAAGAAACCGCCAGTGCCATGGAGGAGCTCACGGGCACCGTGCAGCACTCCGCCGCGTCGGCCGGCCAGGCCAATTCGCTGGCGGTGTCGGCGGCCAGCGTCGCCCAGCGCGGCGGCGAGGTGGTGGCCCAGGTCGTCCACACGATGGACGAGATCAATGTCAGCTCGCGCAAGATCGCCGACATCATCGGCGTCATCGACGGCATCGCCTTCCAGACCAACATCCTGGCGCTGAATGCGGCCGTGGAGGCCGCACGCGCCGGCGAGCAGGGCCGGGGCTTCGCCGTCGTCGCTGGCGAGGTGCGTTCGCTGGCCGGCCGCAGCGCCGACGCCGCCAAGGAGATCAAGAGCCTCATCGGCAGCAGCGTCGAGCGGGTGGAGGCTGGCGCGCGCCTGGTGGCCGAGGCGGGCAAGACCATGGACGAACTCGTCGGTGCCGTGCAGCGCGTCAAGGACATCATGGGCGAGATCACGACCGCGGCGACCGAACAGTCCGACGGCATCGCCCAGGTCAACATCGCCATCACCCAGCTCGACCAGGTCACGCAGCAGAACGCGGCCCTGGTGGAGCAGTCCACCGCAGCGGCGGAAAGCCTGCGGGAGCAGGCCCAGTCGCTGGCCAACGCGGTGGGTACCTTCCAGGTGGCGCGCCGCTGAACGGCGGCGTCAGCCGCCTCCGCCGCAACCGCCGCCGCAGCTCGAGCCGCAGCTGCTGCCGCCGCCATCGCAGCCGGCTCCCGCGTCGCCGGAGCAGCCCGGGCCGTCGCTGGCCACGCTGCTGCCGCAGCTCGCGCCTGCGCCGTCGTCCCGACGCCTGGCGCGCAGTTCGAGCGGCGTCACCAGGCTCATGGCCGTGAGCGCCGCGGCGCCGACCGCCGCATGCGCCACCGCAGCGCCGCTGGCCTGGCCGAAGCCGTCGATGGGCTGGTGCACGAGGGTGGCGCCCTCGTGGCGGTAGGCCCAGCCCGTGGGCACCCGGAGCATCCCGTCGAGGGCGAACAGCAGCGGCAGCCGCCGCGCCAGGGGGCTCAGGCCCTCGCTGCGGCAGGCCCCGGCCCAGCTGCGCGCCAGGCAGGCTTCCAGGGGCGCGCCGAGGGCGTGGGATTCGACGTGGTCAAGCACGCGGCCGAAGTGCCGTTGCTGCCAGGCGGCCAGGCCCTCGGGATCGAAGGCGAGCCAGGCATGCCAGACGGAGTCGGCCGCCCGGCTGGGCAGGGCGCAGGGGCCGTGCGCCTCCTGCAGGCGGCAGGCCTCGAAGAACTGTGCGAGGCCGATGCTGCAGCGCAGCCACGCGCCATCATCGACGGGCAGGCCTGGCAGCTCCCGGGCGGCATGCCCGCGCCAGGCTTCGCGCACGGCCGCGGGAATCCGGCTGGCCGCTTCGGTCGCCCGCGGGCAGGCGGTGCGCAAGGCATGGCGCCGGTAGGCCTCCCTCTGTCGCCCGCACCAGGCCTTCACACGGTGCGGCAGGCTGAACTTTGTTGTTGTTGTGATGTCATCCATGCCGGCAGTGTGTGACCCGCCCATGACGGCGACATGATCGGCATAGGGGACCTCCATCTCAGGAGGCGCCCCTGCCACACCACCTGGCATGCGGGTCCGCACCAGGCGGTTCGAGCGCTTGAGGTCAGGAGAGTCGGGGCAGGCCCAGTCGGTCGAAC
>NZ_JAJTWT010000007.1 GCF_021353235.1 Pelomonas caseinilytica | reverse complement strand
GGTTCGACCGACTGGGCCTGCCCCGACTCTCCTGACCTCAAGCGCTCGAACCGCCTGGTGCGGACCCGCATGCCAGGTGGTGTGGCAGGGGCGCCTCCTGAGATGGAGGTCCCCTATGCCGATCTCCGCCCTCAGTCCAGCACCACCTCTGTCCGCACGACGCCCGCGCGCTCGGCCCAGGCCGAAAGGGCCAGTCGCGTGCCCACCGGCGCGCGGACGACCCATTCGGCCACGGCGCGGTCGGCGGTGGGTTGACGGCTGGGCAGGAAGGCGAGCTGGCTCTGCCGGGGGCCATGACCTTCGAGCTGCGGGCCTTCCATGCGCTCCTTGCCGCTGACGAGGCTGACCGCCGGGTCGCTCGGCAGGTGGATCTCGAACATCACGCCGCGCACGGCCTTGCGCTCCAGGGCGCGCTGCGTCACGTAGGCCGGCAGGTAGCCGGCGTTGGCCACGGCCAGGCGCACCCGCCACATGTCCGGGCCGAGGGCGCGCACCTCCGTGCGCACCAGCTCCAGCCGCGGCAGGCTCATCGCGACCTGCGTCATCCAGGCCGGGAAGCGCGCCGCCTCGCGCTCGCGCAGCGCCGGCGGCGGGTTGCGCCAGTAGTTCATCTTGTCCCAACCGCCGATCTCGACGGCGCCGAGCTGCGGATGCTGGAAGGGCGTCCAGTCGACATGGGCGCGGCCGCCGCACTGCTCGTCGCTCCACTTCAGCAGCTTGAGGTCGTCCTCGACGGGGTGGTCCCGGTACCAGTCGATCCACTTGTAGCCTTCGATGCCGGCCTCGCGGTTGGGCGACCACAGCTCCACCACCCAGAACAGCGCGCCGAGGTGCTCGTAGACCCAGTCCTGCGTGCCGGTGATGACGTCCTTGGGGTGGTAGCGGAAGTCCTCGTAGATGCTGACGGCCGGGTAGCCGCTGTGCTTTTCGCCCAGGGCCGAGAAGCGCTCGTAGAGCCACAGGTCCTCGGGCGTCATGTCCTTGTCGCCGCGGGTGCTGCAGGGGCGCAGGATGACGCCGCTGTGCGTGTGGTAGCTGATGGCCGCGCCGATGTTGGGATGGCTCGTGACGAACTCGACCATGGCGCGCACCTCCGGCTCGCTGGTCGGGTAGGGGCCGGCGCCGAGCTGCTGGTATTCCTGGCGCCAGTCGGCGGGGAAGTTGCGGTTCAGGTCCAGGCCTTCGCGGTCGGGGTTGACCTTGACGGTCAGGCCGTCGTGGTTCTTGACGAAGCCCTCGGGGATGAGGCGGTAGTACTCGCCGCCTGACTCACCCGGCTCGCGCGGCACCATCAGCCGCGGGTCGGCGGGGTGCTTCTTGTAGCCGCCGTGCGGGTCGGGCAGACGCATGGTGAGGATGCGGCCGTCGCCGTCGATGTCCTCCACCGTCAGCCCGTCCACGGGTTCCTCGGTGTAGGGATAGGGGCGGGTGGAGCTGCGGATGTGCCGGGGCCGGTCGGCCAGCGCCAGTTCGGCGCCGTCGGGGTTGAGGCGCGGCACGATGTAGAGGGTGCGCGTGTCCAGCAGCCGGTGCACCTGCGCGGCGTCGGCGCCGGTGCCGCCATGCTGGGTCAGCAGATGGTGCAGGTAGTACAGGCAGGTCGTCGAGGCGGTCAGCTCGGCGGCGTGGATGTTGCCGTCGATCCACAGGGCCGGCTTGTCGATGTCCATGCCGCTGGCCAGGTTGGTGACGACGACGACCCAGATGTCGCGACCCTCGTAGCTCTTGCCGATGGAGCGCACCGACACGAGGTTGGGCCGCGCCTCGGCATAGGCGAAGAGCAGGGCGGTCAACTCGTCGTGGCGGTAGAAGTGGTCGAAGCGGGGCGTGGGCAGACTGGACATGGCGGGGGCGTCCTGGGTGGGTTCCCAAGATCTAGGGGTTTGCGGCGGGATGCCGCGGATTGTCTGGACAGGGCCCGGAACGGGTCCCAAGGGTTTGCCCGCTAGGACAGCGTTTACTGGCCTTTGAACAGGGCCTGGAACTGGCGTGAAACCGGCAGCCTCTCGTCGCGCCCGCGCAGCGTCACCACCATGCTGCCCTCGTCGATGCGGATGGCCCGGGCGATGCAGCGGCTGTTGACGAGGACGCTGCGGTGGATCTGCCAGAACAGCTCGGGGTCGAGCTGGGTCAGCAGCTCGCGCAGCGGGGTGCGGATGAGGGCGTCGCCGTCCTGGTGGACGACGCGGGTGTAGCGCTGGTCGGCCTCGAAATAGACGATGTCCTCAGGCGGGATGAGGACGATCTCGCGGCCGACGCTGGCCTGGATGGGGCGCGACGCGGGCCGCGGCGGGACGAGGCCGGCCAGCAGGCGTTGCAGCGCCGCCGTGTCGGGTGCCGCCCGGGCGAGGCGGCCCTGCAGCCGCGCCAGCGTCTGCGCCAGGCGGCCGTCGTCCACGGGCTTGAGGACGTAGTCCAGGGCGCCGGCCTCGAAGGCCGCGAGGGCATGGTCGTCATGGGCCGTGACGAAGACGACGAGGGGCGGCGAGGCCAGGGCCGACAGGCGGCGCGCGACTTCCAGGCCGGTGAGGCCGGGCATGCGGATGTCGAGGAAGGCGATGGCCGGTTCGTGCGCCAGGCAGTCGTCCCAGGCTTCGGCGCCGTTGGTGCTGGCGGCGACGATGCGCAGTTCGGGCCACAGCCGGGCCAGGGCGGCGCGCAGCTGCTCGCGCGGGGCTTCTTCGTCGTCGGCGATCAGGGCGCTGGGGCTCATGCGGTGGGCAGGGTCAGTGTGGCGGTGCAGCCAGGGGCGGCGTCATCGAGGGTGAGCGTGGCGCCCGGGCAGGCCTGGGCAAGGCGCCGGCGCGTGTTGGCGAGGCCCACGCCCTCGGTCCAGCCGGGGGCCAGGCTGGCGCCGTCGTCTCTGACCGTCAGCATGATGCGGCCGGGCTCGCAGCGGGCGGTGATGTCGATGCGGCCGCCGCGCAGCTGGGGCTCGATGCCGTGGGCGATGGCGTTCTCGACCAGCGTGAGCAGGGCCCCCGGGGGCAGGCAGGCCGGCGCGGCCTCGGCCGGCATGTCGATGCCGAAGGCGAGCCGCTCGCCGAGCCGGGCCTGCATGATGGCCAGGTAGCGCCTCACCATCTCCATCTCGTCGCCGAGGGGCTGCAGCTCGCGCTCGAACATCGGCAGGGTGGCGCGCAGGTAGGCGGTGAAGTCGCGCAGCAGGGGCGCGGCCCGGCGGTCCTGGGTGTCGACCCAGTGCTGCAGCGAGGCCAGCGTGTTGAACAGGAAATGCGGCTGGATCTGCGCCGCGGCCAGGCGGGTGGACAGGCGCAGCGCGGCCTCCTGGTCGGCCAGCTCGCGCAGCCTCGCTTCGATCTGCTGCACGCGGAAGACGGTCAGCATCCACCAGGCGCTCAGCACGCCCGTCATGCCGGCCACCAGCGCGGCGTTCTCGCGGATGACCCAGTCGCGCTGGCCGTGGCGCACGAGCAGCACGCAGGCCGCCACGACGGCCGCCGCCAGGCCGTAGCAATAGGCGTTCAGCCGCGCCCGGGTGGGCTGGCGCCACAGCGAACGCGCCACCACGAGGGCCGCGGCCGCCAGCGCGCCGCACAGCCCCCACCACAGCAGGGGATGGAGCCAGCCATCGTCGCGCCGCGTCCACACCATGGCCGGCAGCAGGGCCAGCAGGTTGATGGCCACGTAGCTGTCCACCGCCACCGGCCAGGGCTGCATGCCGGCGCGCGCCATCTCCTGCGGCGTGAACACGCGCAGCGGCCCGGGGTAGAACCACTGGCGGCATTGCAGGGCGGAGAGCAGGGAGCGCATGGCGGGCGAGTCTAGGTGGCGGTGCTCGCTGCGGTCGCGTCCGCGCGGCGAATGGGCGGCCGGGGTGCATGAGCGGCGGCAGGGCGTGGCGGGCAGGGCAGGCAGGGAAAGCCTGCGGAAGGGCCTACGTTCGACCGATCGGTCGGGAAACGGCAGAATGCCCGGATGCCTGCCTGGACCACCCTCGACCTGGACCGCCGCCCCAACGGCGTGGCCGTGCTGACCATGAACCGGCCGGCCGTCTTCAATGCCTTCGACGAGACGCTCATCGCCGAGCTGGACGCGGCCTTCGAGCAGCTGGGCGGCGATGCCGCGGTGCGCGTCATCGTGCTGGCCGCCGCGGGCAAGCACTTCAGCGCCGGGGCCGACCTGCAGTGGATGCAGCGCGCCGCCGCCGCCTCGCAGGACGACAACGTCGCCGACGCGCGCCGCTTCGCCGCGATGCTGGCGCGCATCGCCGCCTGCCCCAAGCCCACCCTCGCCCGCGTCCAGGGCGCGGCGCTCGGCGGTGGCGTGGGCCTGGTTTGTGCGTGCGACATGGCGGTGGCGTCCGAGGCGGCCAGCTTCTCGGTGAGCGAGGCGCGCATGGGCATCCTGCCGGCCGTCATCGGCCCGCATCTCGTCAACGCCGTGGGCCTGCGCGAGGCGCGGCGGCTGGCGCTGACGGCCAGCCGCATCGGCGCCGGCGAAGCGCTGCGCATGGGCCTCGTGCAGCAGCTCGCTCCGCCCGACGGCCTGGACGCGGCGGTCGACGCGGTCGCCGCCGACCTGCTGGCCTGCGGCCCCGCGGCCCAGGCCGAGATCAAGCAGCTCTACGCGCGCCTCGCGCCGGGCCCGGTGAACCACGAGGTTCGCGAGCTGACCGCCCAGACCATCGCCCGCGTGCGCGCCACGCCCGAAGCCCGCGAGGGCTTCGCCGCCTTCCTGGGCAAGCGCAAGCCCCACTGGACCCTTCCGGAATGAACCTCAACGACTCCCGCATCCTCGTCGTCGGCGCCGGCCTGATGGGCGCCGGCATCGCCCAGGTGGCCGCCCAGGCCGGCCACGATGTCGCCCTCTTCGACGCCCGTGCCGGCGCCGCCGAGGCGGCCAAGGCCAAGCTCGCGCAGACCCTGGACGGCCTCGTGGCCAAGGGCCGGCTGGACCGCGAGGCCGCCTCCGCGGCCCTGGCGCGCATCCGCCCGGTCGAGGCCCTCGCGCCGGCCGGCCTTGTCATCGAGGCCATCGTCGAGAACCTGGAGGTCAAGCGCGCCCTCTTCGCCGAGCTCGAGGCCCTGCTGCCGGACGAGGCCGTCATCGCCACCAACACCTCGTCCATCTCCGTGACGGCCCTGGCCCGCGGCATGAAGAAGCCCGGGCGCCTCGTGGGCATGCACTTCTTCAACCCCGTGCCGCTGATGAAGCTGGTGGAGGTCGTCTCGGGCCTGGGCACCGCGCCCGAGGCGGCCCAGGCCGTGTTCGAGCTGGCCGCGCGCTGGGGCAAGACGCCCGTGCACGCGCGCTCGACGCCCGGCTTCATCGTCAACCGCATCGCCCGGCCCTATTACGCCGAGACGCTGATGCTGCTGCAGGACCGCGCGGCCACGCCCGAGGTCATCGATGCCTGCCTGCGCGCCGCGGGCTTTCGCATGGGCCCCTGCGAGCTGATGGACCTGATCGGCCACGACACCAACTTCGCGGTGACGAACTCGGTCTTCGCCGCCAACTTCTTCGACCGCCGCTTCACGCCGTCCCTGGTGCAGCAGGAGCTGGTGGACGCCGGCTTCCTGGGCCGCAAGAGCGGCCGGGGCTTCTACCGCTATCCCGAAGGCGCGCCGGCCCTGCCGGCGGTGCAGGTGCAGGCGCCGCGCGCGGCGAGGCTGGTTGTGCACGGTCGCGGGGCGCTGGCCGAACGCTTTGCCGGTGCCGTACCCGAGGCCGCGCGCGAACTCGACAGCGACTGGACCGGCCTGAGCGCCGACGGCCGCCAGCTGCGCCTGACCGACGGCCGCCGCGCCGCCGAGTTCGCCCCCGGCACGGCGGTCTTCGACCTGCCGCTGGCACCGGCCGGCGACATCGCCTATGCGGGCGACGCTGGCCCGGCGACCTGGCTCACGCGCCTGGGCCTCACGCCGCGCGCCATGGCCGACCTGCCCGGCCTGGTCGTCGCCCGCACCATCGCCATGCTGGTCAACGAAGCGGCGGACGCCGTGCAGCAGGGCGTCTGCGACGAGGCCGGCGCCGATGCGGCGATGAAGCTGGGCGTCAACTATCCCGCCGGCCCCTTCGAATGGCTGACCCTCTGGGGCGCCGGTGCCGTCGCCGCCCTGCTGGACCGACTCGATCACCACTACCGCGGCGAGCGCTACCGCGTGAGCCCCTATCTGCTGAACCGCACGACATGACACAAGCCTTCATCTGCGACGCCATCCGCACCCCCTTCGGCCGCTACGGCGGCGCGCTGTCCTCCATCCGCGCCGACGACCTCGGGGCGCTGCCGATCAAGGCGCTGATGGCGCGCAACGCCCAGGTCGACTGGGCCCAGGTGGCCGACGTGATCTACGGCTGCGCCAACCAGGCCGGCGAGGACAACCGCAACGTCGCCCGCATGGCCGCGCTGCTGGCCGGCCTGCCGCAGGAGGTGCCGGGCGTGACGGTCAACCGCCTGTGCGGTTCGGGCATGGATGCCGTCGGCACGGCGGCGCGCGCCATCCGTGCCGGCGAGGCCGGCCTGATGATCGCGGGCGGTGTGGAGAGCATGAGCCGCGCGCCCTTCGTCATGCCCAAGGCCGAGAGCGCCTTCAGCCGCGCCAACGCGGTCTACGACACCACCATCGGCTGGCGCTTCGTCAACAAGCTGATGAAGGCCCAGTACGGCGTCGACTCCATGCCCGAGACGGCCGAAAACGTGGCGGCCGACTTCGGCATCGAGCGCGAGGCCCAGGACCGCATGGCCCTGGCTTCGCAGATGAAGGCCATCGCGGCCCAGCAGCGCGGCTTCTTCGAGCGCGAGATCGTGCCGGTGGAGGTGGCGCAGAAGAAGGGCGAGCCGCTGCGTGTGGCGCTCGACGAGCATCCGCGCGAGACCAGCCTGGAGGCGCTGGCCCGCCTCAAGGGCGTGGTCAAGCCCGAGGGCAGCGTCACGGCCGGCAATGCCAGCGGCGTCAACGACGGCGCCTGCGCCCTGCTGCTGGCGAGCGAGGCCGAGGCGGCCCGCCACGGCCTCAAGCCGCGCGCCCGAGTCGTCGGCATGGCCACGGCCGGCGTGGCGCCGCGCATCATGGGCATCGGCCCGGCGCCGGCCACGCGCAAGGTGCTGGCGCTGACGGGCCTGTCGCTGGCACAGATGGACGTGATCGAGCTCAACGAGGCCTTCGCCGCCCAGGGCCTGGCCGTGCTGCGCGACCTGGGCCTGGCCGACGATGACGCCCGCGTCAACCCCAACGGCGGCGCCATCGCCCTGGGCCATCCCCTCGGCGCCAGCGGCGCGCGGCTGGTGACGACCGCCCTCAACCAGCTCGAGACCGTCGGCGGGCGCTACGCCCTGTGCACCATGTGCATCGGCGTGGGGCAGGGCATCGCGCTGGTGATCGAGCGGGTCTGACGCAGCGGCGCTCGCGTCCAGCGACGCGAGACGGGACGAGGGGCCGTTCAGAACGGAATGCAGGACCGGCCCGTCGACGCCGGCGGGCAGTACATCTCGTCGTAGTAGATGCGGTGCTCGCCCAGCTCGAAATAGAGGTTGCCGACGCCGATGCCCATGATGAGGTCGTGCGACCCGGCCTCGTGCGGATAGCCCTGTGGGCCGTAGACCCGCCGCTTCGGGTCGCCGAACTGCACGGTGAGCAGGGGCAGGTTCTGGAAGCCGCTCGCGATCTGGTTCTTCAGCTGCGCGAGCTGCAGGCCCGCGGAGCCGAAGGCGCTGTCGGGAATGGCGTCCAGGCCCATGAATTTCACCGGCTTGAGGCCGTCCAGGTTGCCGATGGCGTTGTAGGCGTCCTGCAGGCCGGTCTCGATGAGCTGGTCGACGAAGTGTTCGCCGGCGGCATCGAGGAGGTCGCCGACGAGGGGCACCCAGTCGAAATTCGTCTCGCAGCTGACGTAGCGGGATTGCAGCTTGAAGCCGCGGATCTCCTTGGCGGTCAGGGTGCCGGAGAGGAAGTCGAGCTGCCCGACGATGGTGGTCGCCGGGTCGAGCGCGAGGTCCACCGTGCAGCTGCCCACCAGCGGGCCGAAGGACCGTTTCACCGTGGCGCCCAGCGACACCTGCAGACCCGACACCGTCATCTCACCGTTCCGGTAGGTGAGCGTCATCGGGCCGTTGATGGTGGCGTAGCCGCTCTGGTATCCCGCCACCGAGGCCAGGCTGTCCTTCAGCTTGGGAACCAGGAGGCCGCGCAGGCTGGCCATGACGGTCTGCTGCGCGTCGGCCATGGGCTTGTAGACGCTGCTGGTGAGGGGCGTCCGGTAGGTGGCCAGCGTCGTGCCCGACACGGACAGGACGCCTTCGTAATAGAAGTCCCGGCTGGCTTGCGCCGAAGTCACGGGGGTCAGTGTCGCCGCGGCGATCGAAAGGCAGGCAATCAGGGGCTTGATCATGCAGGCTCCGCTCAGGTCATCGGATGAACACGGGCGGCAACTCGGCCGGGCGCCGGATGCCGCTGCGGATTCTGGGTGCCTGTGCCTGTGATCGAGCGGTTAGTGTCCGGGAATCTTCACGCCGGACCTGGGGATGAGCCTGGGCCGGCTATTCCAGGAAAAGACGCGACAGGCCCTTGAGGCTGACGAGGTTGCCGGGGTTGCTGGTCTCGTTGAGCACGCCGCTCATGCGGGCCAGCAGGCGCGGGCTCTTCCGGGCCCGCCAGATCAGCAGGTCGGCCAGCCAGGGATGGGCGTTGACGCGGTTGGCCCGTTCGTAGAGGTCGAACTTGGGCTTCAACGCGGTCAGCGTGGCCTCGTAGGCCGCGCGGACGGCGGCATCGTCGTCGCGATGGGCCAGGATGGCGTCGGCCGCCAGCATGCCCGTCTCCATCGCCTTGCCGATGCCCTCGCCGGTGAAGGAGTAGGTGCTGCCGGCAGCCTCGCCGGTGACGAGCAGGCCGGGTCGGGTCCAGCGGGCGCCGGTGAGGGTACAGCGCAGCGGCGCGCCCTTGAGCCACTGGTCGCCTTCGCCAATGCGTTCGCCCACGCGCATCAGCTCGGCCGCCGGCGGGTAGTTGGCGACGAAGGCGTCGAAGATGGCGCGCAGGTTGACGTCCTTCTTGCGGCCCTTGCCGCCGCCGAGGTCGCGGTGGGAGTCGGTCACGCCGACGCCGATGTTGAAGTGGCCGTCCGGCGCCGGGAAGATCCAGCCGTAGCCGGGGCGCACGGATTTGTCCCAGACGACTTCCAGCGCCTTGATCCTGCCCACCATCTGCGGGGCCCGGACGTAGCCGCGCAGGGCCACGCCGCTGGGCGTGTGGCGCTCGCACATGCCGGCCGCGGTGAGGGCCTTGGGCACGGCACCAGTGGCCAGCACCACCCAGCGGGCCTGGACCTCGGCGATGTCGTCGCCACGCTTGAGCCGGGCGCCGACGACGCGGCCGTCGGCCTCCAGCGGCGCCTCGAAGCGCGCCTGCTCGAAGCGGGCACCGGCGTCGCGCGCGGCCTGCAGCAGCAGCGCGTCCAGCTCCCGCCGCGGCAGCACGGCGAGGGACCCCGGCACGTCGATGCGGCCGCCGCGCGGGCCGACGCAGCCGACGTGGGCCACCGGCTGGGCGCGGCGCATCACCGCATCCAGCAAGCCGAGGCGGGCCAGGGCCTTGTGGGCATCGGGAATGAGGCCGTCGCCGCAGGTCTTGTCGCGGCCGGGTGGATGCTGGTCGACCAGCAGTACCGACAGGCCGGCCCGGGCCAGGAGGTGGGCGCAGGCGCTGCCGGCAGGGCCGGCGCCGACGACGAGGACGTCACAACGGGAGGCGGCGGGCGGGAAGGACTCGGTCGTGGGGTTCAAGCAGGGGCTCCGGCGGGGGCGGCAGATTCTAGGAGGCGGGGCCGGGTGGGCTGTGCGCCCGGTGGCCGGTTTCCGCAGGCTTGCTGGCACCCGGCGGCCTCGGCCATGTCGTGACCTGACAACACGTAACTTTGCTTCTGTGCAGAGGGGGCGGTGGGGGTCTGGCGAGGTTTCCGCTCTGTAAACAGGACTTTCGGTACTGGTGGGACGGTCTATTGGGGGCTACCCGAGGCGGAGCGGGGCATGGTGGTGTGGAGACTCTTCGCACAAAGACCGCCGGCCCATGCGCCGCCGCGGCGAGCCCAGAGACACCCGGCGTCGTGGAGAGCGCCTCATCAGGAGCAGCTACATGTTCAAACGCAATGTGCGCAGCGCCGCGGCGCTCGCCATGATCGGCACGCTGGGCGCCATGGGTGCCGCCCACGCCCAGGAGGGCGACACGCAGAAGCTCGAGCGCATCGAGATCACCGGTTCGCGCATCAAGTCCGTGGGCGCCGAGTCCAGCAGCCCCATCCTCTCGGTGGGCAAGGAGGACATGAGCATCAAGCAGCCCGTGGCGGTGGAGGAACTGCTGCGCGGCCTGCCCGCGGCCTACCCGGCCATCGGCCCGAGCATCAACAACGGCTCCAACGGCACGGCCTCCATCGACCTGCGCGGCCTGGGCTCCAACCGCACCCTGGTGCTGATCAACGGCCGCCGCTTCGTGCCGGCGACGCTGACCGGGACGGTGGACACGAATGCGGTGCCGGTGTCGCTGCTGGAGCGGGTCGACCTCGTCACGGGCGGCGCGTCGGCGGTCTACGGTGCCGATGCCGTGGCCGGCGTTGTCAATTTCGTCACCAAGCGCAATTTCTCCGGCATCGAGGCCACGACGCTCTACAGCACCACCAGCCGCGGCGACGGCAAGCGCTACAAGAACGACCTCACCGTCGGCGCCAACCTGTCGGATGGGCGCGGCAACGTCGTGCTGCACGTCGGTTCCACCCGCACGGAGCCGGTCCGCCTGGGCGACCGCAATTACGCCGGTACGGTCATTTCATCGCGCACCGGCCTGCCGGGCGGCTATTCGCAGACGGCCGCGCCGGCGGTCTTCCAGTTCCCGGCGCCGGCGAGCGCGACGCTGTCCGGCGACCGCGTCATCGACCCCGCCACCGGCCTGCTGCGCGCGGGCGACGGCACGACGCCGCCCGACGGCTACAACACCAACCCGCCCAACTACTTCGAGACGCCGCTGGATCGCACCCAGGCGACGGCCCTGGCCTATTACCGCGTCAACGACAACCTCGAGGTCTACGGCGACTTCTTCCACAACCGCAGCCTGGTGACGCTGAACCTGGCGCCGTCGGGGACCTTCCTTCAGTCCTTCGCGGTGCCCATCGGCAACCCCTACATCACGCCGGCCCTGCGCACCCAGCTGTGCGCCGCCTACGGCATCGCCGCGGCCAATTGCGTGGCCGGTGCCGCCGGCACGACCGAGATCAACATGCTGATCGGCCGCCGCTTCGTCGAGGCCGGACCGCGGGTCTACAACTACGACAACACCTCCTCGCAGTACACCGCCGGCCTGCGCGGCGACGTGCCGCTGCTGGACGGCTGGAGCTACGACGCCTACTACCAAAGCGGCCGGGCCGACCAGCAGCTCACCACCGGCAACGGCTTCTCCCGCAGCAAGGTCCAGCAGGCCCTGCGCGCTTTCAACACCACCAGCTGCTCCGTCACGACCGGCGGCTGCGTGCCGCTGAACGTGTTCGGCCAGCCGGGCTCCATCACGCCGGAGATGCTGGCCTTCGCGGCCATCCCGACCTTCCAGACGACGCGGGTGGACCAGCGCATCCTGGCCGCTTCGGTGAGCGGCGAGGTCGGTGTGCTCAAGAGCCCCTTCGCCCGCAACCCGCTGAGCCTGGCCCTGGGCTACGAGGACCGCAAGGTCACCGGCGGCAACGCCTCCGACAACGTCGTTCAGACCCAGGGCGAGCTGCTGGGCAGCGGCTCGCCCACGCCTGACCGCTCGGGCGTGATCAAGTTCAAGGAGGCCTTTGTGGAGGCCAACCTGCCGCTGGCCCAGGACCTCCCGTTCGTGCACAGCCTCAACGTCGGCCTCGGTTACCGCGACACCGACTTCAAGACGGCCGTGACCAGCAAGACCTACAACAGCTGGAAGGCCGGGCTGGACTGGTCGCCGGTGCGGGGTCTGCGCTTCCGCGGCGAACAGCAGCGCGCCACCCGGGCGCCGAACGTGAACGAGCTGTATGCGCCGGTGGTGACCGGCCTGGCGACGGTCAGCGCCGACCCCTGCAAGGGCACGGCCATCAATGCCGCCGATGCCGGCAAGGCCGGCACCCTGACCAACCTCTGCCAGCAGACGGGCGTGCCCACCGGGCAGATCGGCTTCGTGCCCAACCCCTCGGCCAGCCAGGCCGCCAACACCAGCGGCGGCAACCCCAACCTCGGGCCTGAGAAGGCCGACACCACCACCATCGGCCTGGTCTGGGAGCCGGTCAACACGGCCTTCTCGGCGACCCTGGACTACTGGCGCATCAAGGTCACCGACGCCATCACCGCGCCGACGGCCGGCCAGGTGGTGGACAGCTGCTACAACCCGCTGCGCAACCCCGGCTACAGCCTCAACGCCTTCTGCCAGCTGATCGCCCGCAACCCGACCAGCGGCGGCCTGAGCGGCACGGGCTTCAGCGGCATCAACACCCAGTCGTCCAACCAGGGCCTGCTGGTGTTCTCGGGCGTGGACGTGGGCATGAACTACCGCTTCATGCTCAAGGCCATCGGGCTGGATGCCGGCCGCCTCGACTTCGGCCTGCAGCTCAGCCTGCTGGACAAGGCCGACTACAAGGCGCTGCCGGTGCTGGACACCATCGGGTATGCCGGCCACTACGGCATCGACGTGGGCACGCCCTACACCAGGCGTCGCTTCAACCAGCGCACCACCTGGACGTACAACGACTGGACGGTGGGCCTGGCCTGGCGCTACATCGGCGAGTCGACGGTGCAGACGACCGGGGCGGCCAACAACGTGGCCGGCAAGTTCGTGAAGAGCTACGAGAGCATCCCCGACGTGAACTACTTCGACCTCAACGTCGGCTACCAGGTGCTGAAGAACCTGCGCGTCTCGGTCACCATCAACAACCTGTTCGACAAGCAGCCGCCCATCGTCGGCACGGGCATCGGACCGGGTGCGTCCAACTACGGCAACACCTTCCCGAGCGCCTACGACGTCATCGGCCGCCGTTACACGGCGGCCCTCACGGCCAGCTTCTGAGCGGCCCGCGACGGCGCACCGGCAAGCACGGGCCCTGCGGGGCCCGTTTTTCCGCGGGTGAGCCACGTCGCCACAATTTCGCCATGCCTCGAGACCGCCATGCCTGAGCCCGGTGCCGCAGCCCTGCTGGACCAGGCCCTGCGTGCGCTGGCGGCCGGCCAGCCGCAGGCCGCCGGGCCGCTGCTGGGCGAGGTGCTGCGGCGCGATCCCCATTCGCCGCGCGCCCATGCGGCCCTGGGGCAGATCGCCGCCCAGCAGCAGCGCTGGGCCGAGGCCGAGGCGGCCTTCGGCCGTTCGCTGCAGGGCGACGCAGGCCAGCCGCGCGTCTGGTTCGCGCGCGCCCAGGTGCTGGAGATGCTGCAGCGCCCCGGCGACGCCGCCCATGCCTTCGCCCAGGCGGCCGACCGGCACGCCGGCTGGGCGGCGCCGCGCTATCACCTGGCCCGGTTGCTGCGCGACCTGGGGCAGCGGGCGGCGGCCCTGCAGGTGGCCAGCGAGACGGCGGGCCTGGCCCCGGAGGATGTCGACGTCCTGCAGTTGCAGGCCATGCTGCAGGAAGAGTGCGGCGACCTGGACGCCGCCGAGCAGACGCTGGGCGCCGCCCTCGGCCTGGAGCCGCGGCGCGCCAGCCTGCATCACAACCTCGGCGTCGTGCTGCACCGGCGCGGGCGCCATGCGCAGGCCCTGGCCGCTCACGAAGCGGCGCTCGCCCTGGGCCTGGACGCGGCGGACGCCCACTACAACCTCGGCAACACGCTGCAGGCCCTCGGGCGTGGCGAGGCCGCCGTCGCGGCCTACCGCCAGGCGCTGGCCCGGGCCCCCCTGCACGCCCTCGGCCTCTACGACCTCGCCCGCCTGCGTTGGGCGCTGGGGCATGCGGGCTTCGATGCAGAACTGCTGCATGCACAGCAGCAGGCGCCCGCGTCGGACCTGCCGCCTTCATTGCTCGGACTGCTCTACCTCAAGGCCGGCCGGACCGAGGCGGCATTGCAGGCCTACGGCGATGCGGCGCGCCTGGCACCGCGGGCTGCTGCGCATGCCGACGGCCTCGGCCAGGCGCTGTGCCGCATGGGCCGGCATGCCGAGGCGCGAGAGGCGCACCGGCGCGCGGTCGAGCAGGCTCCCGAGGATGTGCGCCTGCTGACCAGTGCCGCCCAGAGCCTGTACGCCGGCGGCCACGACGGCGAGGCCCTGGCCCTGGCGGAGCGGGCGCTCGCCCTCGCGCCGCACGACCAGCTCGCCATCGCGTTGGCCGGCCTGGGCTGGCGACTGCGGGGCGACCCGCGCGACGCCTGGCTGCACGACCCCGACACCGTCATCGGCATGGTCGACCTGGCGCCGCCCGAGGGCTTTGCCGACATCGAGAGCTTCAATGCCGCGCTGGCGCAGGAACTGGCCGGGCTGCACACCGATGCCGTCGCGCCCATCGACCAGACCCTGCGCGAGGGCACGCAGACCCGCGGGCATCTGTTCGACCTGGACCTGCCGCTGGTCAGCGCCCTGCGCGGGCGGATCGAAGATGCGATCGGCGCCTGGCTGGCGACGCGCCCCGAGGACCCCACGCACCCGCTCTTCGGGCGGCGCACGGGTGCATGGCGCTTCGCGGACAGCTGGAGTTCCCGGCTGCGGCGGGGTGGCTTCCACACCCGGCATATCCACGGCCACGGTTGGCTGAGCAGCTGCTACTACGTCGCCGCGCCGCCTTCGGCGCTGGCTTCCAGCACGCATGCCGGCTGGATCCAGTTCGGCGAGCCCGCCCTGCCGGAACCGGCGCGGGAGGCCTTCCCGCCGTGGCGCTTCGAGGCGCCCAGGCCCGGCCGGCTGCTGCTCTTTCCGTCCTACCTCTGGCACGGCACCCTGCCGTTCGAGGACGACGCCTTCCGCCTCACCGTCGCGTTCGACGTCGTGCCGGCCTGAGGGACTTCATTCGACGCGCCGCACCCGCGGCGAAGTCTTGAGGCCTTCGATGTCCAGGAGGAAGGAGCCCAGGGCCCCGCGCTTGACGGTGACCGCCCGGGCGCCTTCGGACACCACCACCGAGCTGCCATCCACCACCTGCCAGACTTGGCCGTTGTCGAGCCGAATGCGCGAGTTGGGGCCCCATCCGGCAAAGTGCGGACCGACGGCGGAGCGCACGGCATCGATGCTGTCGGGGCGGCGGGACTCGGGCAGGCCGAAGGCCGCCTCGGGGCTGGGAGCCGAGGCCGGCAGCAGCGCGACGGCGGGCCGTGCGGCATCGGCCAGGGTGTCGTAGCAGGCCAGGCGACGGGCGGTGTCGGCGAGCGCGCGGCAGCCTTGGAGGGAGTCCTGGGCGAGCACGGGTGCGGGCAGCAGGGCGGCGGCGGACAGGACGATCAAGGAATTGCGCATCGAAGAAAGCTCGTAACGGAAGGCCAACGAAAAAGGGCGGCCAACAGGCCGCCCTTGAACAATGCCAACTGAGCGCGTCAGAACGGCTTGTTGTAGGTCACCGAGAAGCGCATGTTGCGCGGAGCCGCATTGCCGACAGGCAGCTCATAGATGTTGCGACGAGCGCCCGAGTTCGTCTCGCCACGCTCTTCAACGGCCAGGACGGTCTGGTTGTTGTTGAGGTTGAAGACTTCGGCGGTGACAGCCAGGCCAGGCACGATTTCGGGCTTGTAGGTCAGGCTCAGGTCGATGCGCGAGTTGCTCGGCAGGTTGCCCACCGTGCCGCGCGGCGAGGCCTTGCCGAAGCAGTAGTGGTAGTTCGAACCATAGTTGATGCCGTTGTCGTTGATCGACTGCAGGTGTGCCGGGTCACCCTGGTAGGTGCCCAGGCAGCTGCGCGGACGGCCGGATTCGAAGCTCATCACACCGCCGACTTGCCATTCCTTGCCGAGGTTGACAAAGCCGTAGGCCTTCAGCTGGTGACGACGGTCGTTCGGCAGGTAGCCGTACGCGTTCTCCATCAGCTCGGGCATGTCCCAGGTCATCGTGGCCGACACGTCGCGCTGGGCACGGTCGGACAGCGTCTGGCCTTCCGTGTTGCCCTTGCTCTTCGAGTAGGTGTAAGTCACCTTGCCGTACCAGCCGTTGCGCAGCGGATGCTCCAGGAAGAAGTCCAGCGCCGTGTAGGTGCGCTTGGGCTTGTCGAAGCCCAGCTCAGCTGCCGACAGGTTCACACGGGTGTAGGTCTTGCCGTCGCCCGCGTAATTGATGTCAAACGAGTTGGCGCGACCCGGGTTGAACGAGGCGCAGGCAAACCCACCCCAGTTCGTGGTGTCGATGTTGTGATCGGCCGCGTACTTGATGAACGCGCGCGGATCGCACATGTCGTCGATCGTGCTCTTCAGGGCGCGATACGTGAACTTGACGCCACCGTTGAGGTCGGGCAGCAGGGCGTTCTCGATGCCAACCATCAGCTCGTCCTGGTAGGCGGGCTTCATGTTGGTCGCTGCGACGCTGCGCGGGTCCTTGGCTTGGCCGTACTCGTTGTTGTTCGAGTGCGCAGTGGTCAGGTTGGCGCGACCGACCGGCTGGCCGTTCGCGTCCACGCCGGTGTACGAGAAGGCTTGGCTGGTGAACAGCGAGCCGTTCGCACCGCGCAGGGCGATCAGCGTCGGGATCTGGATCGAGTAGCGGCCGGCACTGCCGAACACCTTCATCGAAGCGTCGCCCTTGGCGTCCCACACCGCGGAGAAGCGCGGGTTGTACTGGTTGCTGATCTTCAGGAAGCTGACGTCGTCCTGGTTGCGGTTCTCGTACGTCTCGCGGCGCAGGCCGGCGGTCAGCACCAGGTTCTTGGTGACTTGGTACTTGTCTTCGATGTACTGGGCCGACTGATTGGAGTAGGCGTTGCTGACGGTGGAGATGATGGTCTCCACGCCGTAGAAGCCCTGGGTGGCGAGGGCGCCGTGAGCCGGATCGCCCAGCCAGAAGACTTGCGAACCGGTATCGGAAAGCGTGAAGTTCTTGTTCGCAGTGTCAGCAGGACTCAGATTGCGGTACTGGATGGACCGACCTTGCGGAGGGGCCTCCTTGCCGCCGTTGCGAGTGCTCATCTTGTTGTCGTCGAGACCTGCCTTCAGCGTGTGAGCGCCCAGGCGGTACTCAAAGTCCAGACGCAGGCCCTTGACGGTGTCCTTGTTGCCGTCACGGTAAAGCTGGCCGGTGAACGTATTCGCCACGGGGTAGCTGACGCCCGGGGCTTGCGACGACACGCCATTCTCGAACGTGATCGACGGGACGCCGATGTTGCTGCCGGTGATCGACGACTTGCGGGTCGTGACGCTGCGGCCGACAACGGCCGTCATCGTCAGATCGTTCGTGATTTCGCCGATGTAGCGCAGGATGCTGGTGTTGGCACCCGACGAGGTCAGGCCGTCCTCGTCGTTCTGCCACTTCTCGACGTGATCCGTCGTGCCGGTGAGGACGCCAGTGCTGGGATCCACGCCCTTCACGGTGCGGGTCAGCTTGGGCGTGTCCTTGATCAGGGTGAGGTCCAGCTTGTGGCCGTCAGCGATGTTCAGGTCGAACTTGCCCAGGACACGGTCGGTGACGGCGTGGTCAGAGTTCCAGCCGCTGGTCTTGGAGGTCAGCACCACGGAAGTGTTGCCGTTGGTCGGGTCGATCGACTCGGTGTTCTGGATCTTCCGCTCGGCGGAAATGAACATGAACAGGCGATCCTTGAGGATGGGGCCGCCCACATAGCCGCCGACGACGTTTTCGGTCAGCGAGTTGTTGTGGCGGAGCAGTCGCAGCTTGCCATCGGTCGAAGCGACGCCCACCTTGGCGTAATAGCGGTCGACCGAAGACTGGCGGAAGGACGCCGGACGGGTGCTGGCGCTGGCGCCGTATTCCCACTCGTTCGTGCCGCTCTTGGTGATGATGCTGATCACGCCGCCGACGGAGCGGCCGAATTCAGCGCCGAAGCCACCGTTGAGCACCTGGGCCTGGTCGATGGCACCGAAGGGCAGTTCGGACGAACCCAGCTGGTTGAGCGGATTGGTGACCGGGAAGCCGTTGATGTAGTACGAGTTCTCGGAGGCCGCGCCACCGCCGATGCTGGCGCCACCAGGATAGCGGGGGTCGGCGTTGGTGGTGTTCGGGGCCAGCGCGATGATGGCCGCCAGGTTGCGGCCAGTGGGCAGCGCGTCGAGTTGGGCGGCGGAGAAGGTCGCGCCGCTGTCGGCGTTGGACACGTCGAGCGTCTTGCGACGCGCAGTGACCGTCACCGTTTCGAGGGCCGTCGTCAGGAAGACTTCGGAACCTTGGCCCAGCCGGACTTCGACACCCTCCTGGACCTTGATGGCCTTGCCATCGCGCATGAGGCTGACGCGATAGACGCCCACCGGGAGCGACGTGACCTGGATGCGCCCGTTGGCATCCGGCGTGGCGGTCCGCTTGAAGCCCGTGGCGGGGTTTTCGACGACGACGGTGGTGCCAGGTCCTGCAGTGACGGCGCCATAGATGCTGCCGGTCGCATTGGACTGGGCGAGGGCCGTTTGGGGCGCGAGCAACGCCAGAGGGGCAACCGCGGCGCCCAGGGCGATCAGTGCCGCCAAATTAACACTGTTGCGTCGGAACATATGAGAACTCCAAATAAAAGGGGAGCCCAGGCGACCGGTCAGATGCGCCATGGGCGTTCGAAAGTTAAGGGACCACGATCAGTCGCCCCGTCACACCATCACGCTAGCCGGATGGGCTCGGCTTGCTAACACGGGGGACCCCTGACACCCGGGACCGCAACAGCGGTAAGTTATTGAAATGTAAAGATATCGGCGCTGTTAAGCCTTGTGAACGGCATCGCGGGCAATGTTGTCGCCGGACAACATCTGCGGCTGAGGCGGGGCTTGGACCCGTGCGGCTTGGCGCCAAGCCATGCAAGCGACGGCGCCGGGGAGGCTGATGCTCCTCGGCGCGGCCGCCGGGCTTGGGGTCAGAACTCGTAGCGACCGGTGAACAGGAAGGAGCGACCCTCCTGGAAGTCGGTCGGCGACAGATAGTTCGGGTTGACCTTGCCTTCGATGGCGGACGTCGTGGCGCGGCTGTAGTCGGCCACTTCGTTGACGCGAGTGACGCGCTGCGAGTTGAGAACGTTGAAGATATCCACTTGCAGCGTCAGGCGGCCGTTGCCGAGCTTGGGTGTCCAAGCCAGTTGCGCGTCGAGCTGGCCCGTCCACGGGGTGCGGCCGCGGGTGCCTCGGGGCACCAGTTCCGATTTGCCCGTTTTCGGGTTCACGCAGTAGTAGCTGGAAGCCGAGGTGTAGTCTCCCGAACCGGTTGCACCATCGGGGCCGACGAAGTCCGGCACCGTCTCGGGCACGAAACCGATGCAGCTGATGGGGCGACCCGAGGACACGATCAGATTGGCGCCGACGCGCCAGTCATCGGCCACGCGGAACGTGCCATAGGCCTTGAGGACGTGACGGCGGTCATTCGGCAGATAGCCCTTGGAGCCATCGGTGAAGGACCCGAAGTCGAAGTCCTGGGTCAGGCCGGCATCTTCCTGCTGCAAGGTGGACTGCACGTAGCCTTCGGCGGTGCCGCGGCTCTTGGACCAGGTGTAGGTCGCGTTAAAGCCCCAACGGCCGTCGAAAGGCTTGTCCAGGCTCAGTTCGAGGGCGTTGTAGGTGCGCTCGTACTTGGCCAGGGCGAAGTACTTCGCCGGGATCGTGACGGCGGTGAGGTTGCCGTCGGAGTGCAGGTCCATCTTCAGATGGACGTCACGGCCAGGATTCAACAGCATGCACGGTGCTAGCGTGCCAGCATCGAAGTCGGTATAGCCGTTGTCCAGGGCCCAGTTCTTCTGGGCGTAACCACCGCAGAAGTCATCCATGCCGTCGTTGATCTTGCGACGGATCACCTTCGCGCCGATCGTGTATTCGCGGCTCAGAGCCTTCTGGAAACCGAGGATGAATTCATCCTGGTTCATGGGCTTCAGGTTGGTGTCCGCGACGGTGGCCGGATCGGGCAGTTTGCCGTCGTTGATGATCTGCGGTACGCCGATGTCCTGGGCGCTCAGGCCCAAGGGGGCCTGGGTGCGCGGATCCCGTCCGGTGAAAGTGTAGAACCGCTGCTCGAACAACTCTCCGCGTGTGGCACGGATGTTGGTGTTGGACGCCACGGGGATGTAGTAGCGCCCGAGGTTGCCATACACCTTCAGCGATGAGTCACCGTTGACGTTCCAGGCAAAGCCCAGGCGCGGTGCCAACAGATTGTCCTTTTTGACGAAGCTGATGCCGTCGCCGTTCTTGTTGTTGAAGGATTCGCTGCGCAGGCCGCCGTAGAGCATCCAGTTGCGGTTCATCTGCCAGCTGTCTTCCAGGTAGACCGCCGTGTTCTCGACGCGGTAACTGCCGCTGGTCTGCGTCGACTCGCGGCGGCGCACGTATTGACCGCCGGGCGCGACGACGTTGGGCACGCCATTGACGGTGCCACTGGCGGAGATGAAATAGCGCCAGTAGTAGCCGCCGGAGTAGTCTGAACCGCCGCCCGCCACCGAGTCGAAGGTCTGTGCGTCGTAACCGCCGCGCAGCGTGTGCTTGCCCAGCACGTACTCGACGTCAAAGCGCATGGCCTTGCGCACGTCGGTGTCCTTCGGCGGTGCTTTGGGATCCCGGATGGGTTGTCCGGGGAACGGCTTGGCCCAGCAGCCGATCTCCGAGGTGTCGGTATCGAGCACCACGGGGCAGTCTTGCCCCGCGAGCCGTGCACCCGTCGTCGTGAGCTGCTGATTGCGCACGCGACCCACCATGGCCGACACCGTGAGGTCCTGCGTCAGCGAGCCGGTGTACTTCAGGATGTTGACGTCGGCGCCTTCGGTCTGGACGCTGTTTGCGCCCGCGCCGTCATGCGTCGTCGAGTACGACGCGGCGTTGGCGTAGTCGGTGAGAGTCGTCTTTTTCTTGTTGGTGATCCCCGTGTACTCCAGCGAATGGTTGTCGGTGATCGCCCAATCCAGCTTGAGGAGGCCCTTGGGCTTGTTCTCGAGTTGGTAGGTGCTGGTGCTCTCGCGGAAGCGGTCTTCGGTGTCGTGCCGGCCTTCGGCGAGCGCGAAAACGAACAGCTTGTCTTTGATGATGGGACCGCCACCGTAGACGGTGTAGCTCAGGTCGGTCTTGCGCCAGGCATTGCGGAAGACGGTGTAGCTGTTGGGATGCTCGGGGTCGAGGTCGGCAACGTTGTGGTCGCGGGTACGGAAGCTGTCGGGCGCGTAATAGACCGCCGCCCCGGCTTTCCACTCATTGCCGCCGCGCTTGGTCAGGACCGACACGACTCCACCGAGCGAACGACCGTACTCGGCACCATAGCCACCGTTCTTGATCTGCTGTTGCTCGACGGCGTCAAACGGCAGGTTGGCGTAGGACAGGAAGTTGCGGATGTTGGTGACGTCGAAACCGTTGATGTAGTAGCCGTTCTCCCCGACGGACGCACCGCCGAACGAGGCGAGGCCGCCACTGCCAAGGCCAGGGTCGCCCTTCACGGCACCGGGAGCCAGCAAGGCGACGGCATCGACGTTGCGTGCCACCGGAATGGTGCGCATCTGCTCAGCCGTGAACACCGTGTTGCTTTCGACGCTGGTCACGTCGATGGAAGATCGTGCGGCGCGGCCGGAAATCTCGATGCGCTCGATCTCCTGCACCGTCAGCTTGACCTCGGTACCCGAGCCGATGGCGACCACCACCTCACGGGTGACGCCGCCCGAGGTGACGCGGTAGCGACCGGGCGGAAGCTTGGAGAAAGTGAAGCTGCCGCCGGCCTCGACGGTCGCCTGGCGCTGCAAGCCGGTGTCCAGGTTCACGATGCTGACGGTGGCACCGGCCTTGGCTTGACCAAACAGGGAGCCCTCGGCGCTTTGCGCCTGTGCTGCGCCGGCGAAGCCCAGGCTGATGGCCAAGGCCACTGCGCTGCGGCGCAGGACGAGGGAGCGGGGGGTATGCAGGGTAGGCAAGATGGCCCTCCGGAAGTCAAAGAAAAAAGGATGACCTCCGCCATGTGACGAAAGTCAGTGAGCCCTGAATATTGACTGCCTGGAAAGAATCACCGCATCGGAATCACCCTGCCTGTGCCGCTACACAACACCAGAAAACTGCCGCTTGACAAGCGGGTTTGGGTTTCAGAAAGCTGACTTCACCTTCAACCGCCACGCATGCAGCAACGGCTCCGTGTAGCCGCTCGGCTGGGCCTCGCCCTTGAACACCAGGTCCTGGGCCGCCTGCATCGCGGCGCCTTGCGGGTTGGCGGCCAGCGGCTTGTAGGCCGGGTCGCCGGCATTCTGGGCGTCCACGACCTTGGCCATGCGGGTGAAGGTCTCGCGCACCTGTTCGGCGCTGACGACGCCGTGGCGCAGCCAGTTGGCGATGTGCTGGCTGCTGATGCGCAGCGTCGCGCGGTCTTCCATCAGGCCCACGCCGTTGATGTCGGGCACCTTGGAGCAGCCCACCCCCTGGTCGATCCAGCGCACCACGTAGCCGAGGATGCCCTGGACGTTGTTGTCCAGCTCCTGCTGGCGCTGCTCGGCCGTCCAGTCGGCCCGGGGAGCGACCGGGATGGTCAGCAGGGCGTTCAGCAGGCCGTCGCGCTCGGCGGCGAGGTCCACCTTCTCGAGTTCCTGCTGCACGGCCGCGACGCTGACCTGGTGGTAGTGCAGGGCATGCAGCGTGGCCGCGGTGGGCGACGGCACCCAGGCGGTGTTGGCGCCGGCCTTGGGGTGGACGATCTTCTGCTCCAGCATGGCGGCCATCAGGTCGGGCATGGCCCACATGCCCTTGCCGATCTGGGCCCGGCCACGCAGCCCGCAGGCCAGACCGGTCAGCACGTTGCTGCGTTCGTAGGCCTGGATCCAGGCCGTCGTCTTCATGTCGCCCTTGCGCAGCATGGGGCCGGCGCGCATGGCGGTGTGCATCTCGTCGCCGGTGCGGTCGAGGAAGCCGGTGTTGATGAAGGCCACGCGGCTGGCGGCGGCGGCGATGCAGGCCATCAGGTTGACCGAGGTGCGGCGCTCCTCGTCCATGATGCCCAGCTTGACCGTGCTGTCGGGCAGGCCGAGCAGCTGTTCCACGCGGCCGAACAGTTCGGACGCGAAGGCCACTTCGGCCGGGCCGTGCATCTTGGGCTTGACGATGTAGACCGAGCCGCGGCGCGAGTTGCCACGGCGCTTCAGGTCGTGCATCGCGATCGTCGTCGTGACGACGGCGTCCATGATGCCCTCGGGGATCTCGCTGCCGTCCTCCAGCAGGATGGCCGGGTTGGTCATCAGGTGGCCCACATTGCGCACGAACATCAGCGAGCGGCCATGCAGCGTCAGCGTGCCGCCGTCGGGCGCCGTGTAGACGCGGTCGGCGTTGAGCCGGCGCGTGAAGGTCTTGCCGCCCTTGGCGACCTCTTCCGTCAGGGTGCCGAGCTGGATGCCCAGCCAGTTGCGGTAGGCCAGCAGTTTGTCCTCGGCGTCCACGGCGGCGACGGAGTCCTCCAGGTCGAGGATGGTGGACAGGGCCGCCTCCAGCACCACGTCGGCGATGCCGGCGGCGTCGCTCTTGCCGATGGGCGTGCTGCGGTCGATGCGCACGTCCAGGTGCAGCCCGTGGTGCACGAGCAGCACACTGCTCGGTGCCGCGGCGTCGCCCTGGTAGCCGGCAAAGGCGGCCGGGTCGGCCAGGCCGGTCGTGGCGCTGGAGGCCAGCGCGACGACCAGGCGGCCCGCCTCCACGCGGTAGCCGGTGGCGTCGGCATGCGAACCGCTGGCCAGCGGCGCGGCCTGGTCCAGCACGCGGCGGGCGAAGGCGATGACCTTGGCGCCGCGCAGCGGGTTGTAGGCCCCTTCGCGGGTGGCGCCGTCGGTCTCGGGAATGGCGTCGGTGCCGTAGAGGGCGTCGTAGAGCGAGCCCCAGCGGGCGTTCGCGGCGTTCAGCGCATAACGCGCGTTCAGGATGGGCACCACCAGCTGCGGGCCAGCCTGCACGGCCAGTTCGGCGTCGACGTTGGCGGTCGTGGCCTTGGCCCCGGACGGCGCTTCGACGAGGTAGCCGATGCGGCCGAGGAAGTCTCGGTAGGCGGGCATGTCCTGGATGGGGCCGGGGTGGGCCTCGTGCCAGGCATCCAGCTCGGCCTGCAGCCGGTCGCGCTCCGCGAGCAAGGCGCGGTTGCGCGGCGCCAGCTCGTGGGCCAGGCGGCTGAAGCCGGCCCAGAAGGCCTCGCGCTCGACCCCGGTGCCGGGCAGCACCTCGGTGTCGATGAAGCGGGCGAGGTCGGCGTCGACCTGCAGGCGGTGAAGCGGCGTGCGTGGGCGGTTGGACATGGCAGTCTCCAGGAGCATGGAAGGGATTGCCGCCATCTTGCCCCCGCGCGAGGCCATGATTCGCCATCGCCGACGCAATGAATCTGTGACTGGAACGCAAAGATCCCGTTTGAAACCGCTCCCTTTGCGTCGGTGGGCCAGCACAATCCCGGCATGGACAAGCTCAAGCAGATCGAGTCCTTCATCCTCGTCGCCGCCAAGGGCAGCCTGACGGCGGCGGCCCAGGCCGAAGGCGTGGCTCCGGCCGTGATGGGCCGGCGGCTGGATGGGCTGGAAGCCCGCCTGGGCGTCAAGCTGATGCTGCGCACGACGCGCCGGCTCTCGCTCACGCCCGAGGGCCAGGCCTTCCTGGAGGACTGCCAGCGCCTCGTTGCCGCCCTGGCCGACGCCGAGGCGGCCGTCAGCGCCGGTGGGCTCAAGGCCACGGGCCACCTGCGCGTCACCGCTCCCGCGGGCTTCGGCCGCCGCCACGTGGCGCCGTTGGTGCCGGGCTTCCTGGCCGAGCATGCCGACCTCAGCCTGTCCCTCAACCTCAGCGACCGCATCGTCGACATCGTCCACGAGGGCTTCGACTGCGCCGTGCGCGTGGGCGACCTGCCCGACTCCAGCCTCGTCAGCACGCGGCTGGCCGACAACCGCCGGCTGTGCGTGGCGGCGCCGGCCTACCTCAAGCGGGCGGGCGTGCCCAGGCATCCCGACGAGCTCGGCCGCCACGCCTGCCTGACCCTCAGTTCAGAGGCCAGCCAGACGCGCGGCTGGGCCTTCCGGATCGACGGCGCCGTGCAGCACCTGCGGCCGGCCGGCCGGCTGGACTGCAGCGACGGCCAGGTGCTGCACGACTGGTGCGTTGAAGGCCTGGGCCTGGCCTGGCGCAGCACCTGGGAGGTGGAGGCCGACCTCGCTGCGGGCCGCCTGGTCAGCGTGCTGGACGAGTTCGCCGCGCCGCCCAACGGCATCTATGCCGTCTTCCCGCAGTCGCGCCACCTGCCGCTGCGCACGCGGCTGTGGGTGGAGCACCTGCGCGCCCACTACGGGCGGGCGGACTATTGGCGCGGGGGCTGACGCCGCTTCTGCGGGCCGAGCGCCGGGCCGCCCCAAGCCGGCCCGCGTGTCGCGATGTGCTCGCCGGTCGATCCGGCGAGCGTCGCGGTCCCCGCGGGGGACCGACCAGAACCGGCTGCGTTCAGCAGGCCGGGCTGGGCGAGGGGCTTCAGTCCCCGAACATCACCTTGCTGCGCTTGCCCACCCAGGCGTCGAACTTGCCTGCGTAGACCTCCTCGATGCGGTTGCGCTTGACCTTGAAGGTAGGCGTGATGAAGCCGTTGTCCACGGTCCAGGGTGTCTTCATGACGACCAGCGTGTCCAGCTGCTCGTGCGGGTCCAGCCGGGCGTTGACGTCGTCGAGGTGGCGGCCGAGTTCGGCCAGCAGGGCGGCGGAATCGCTGCCGGCCTGTTGCAGGCCCTGCGGCGACAGCATGGCGATGCCCAGGGGCTGGCCCATGTTGGCGCCGGCCACGCAGACGGCTTCGATGTAGGGATTCATGCCGAGGCGGTCCTCGATGGGCGCCGGGGCGACGTACTTGCCCTTGCTGGTCTTGAACAGATCCTTCACGCGGCCGGTGATGCGCACGCAGCCGTCGGCGTCCTGGCTGGCCTTGTCGCCGGTGCGCAGCCAGCCGTCCTCGGTGAAGGCGTCGCGAGTCTGCTCGGGTGCCTTGAAGTAACCCAGCATCACGGCAGGGCTGCGCATCTGCAGCTCGCCGGAGACGGGGTCGATGCGCACCTGCACGCCTTCGTAGGCGGGCCCGACGGTGCCGCGCTGGTTCTTGCCGGGCAGGGTGAGGTGGGAAAGGGCCAGGTTCTCGGTCATGCCGTAGCCCTCGTTGATGTGCAGCCCGAGGGCGGCGTACCACTCCAGCAGGGCCACGGGCATGGGCGCGGCGCCGCCGGCGGCGAACTTGCAGTGGTTCAGGCCCAGGGCCTTGAGCACCTTCTTGCGCACCAGGCCGCCGATGATGGGCAGGCGCAGCAGCCGGGCGAGCTTCTCCTGCGGCATCTTGGCCTGGATGCCCTGCTGGAACTTGACCCACAGCCGCGGCACCGAGAAGAAGATGGTGGGCAAGGCGCGCTGCAGGTCGGCCGCGAAGGTGTCGAGCGACTCGGCGAAGAACACGCGGATGCCCCGGGCCAGCCAGCCGTGCTCCACCAGCGTGCGCTCCACCACGTGGGCCAGCGGCAGGTAGGACAGCATGCGGTCCGAGCCGGTCATCGGGATGCGCTTGAGGCCGGCGTCCACCGCCCAGGCGAAGGCGCCGAAGCTGTGCATCACGCCCTTGGGCAGGCCCGTGGTGCCCGAGGTGTAGATCAGCGTGCAGAGCTCGTCGGCGTCGCGCACCACCTCGCCCGGCATGGGAGCCGTGCGGGCGCAGATGGCATCCCAGCCTTCGTAGTCCTGCTGCACGTCGGCGGGAGACAGCGCATAGCTCGCGCCCGGCAGCCCGGCCGGCACGCCCGGCTTCATGCCTTCCCAGCCGTCGAGCTTGCCGATGAAGATGAAGCGCGATTCGCTGTGCGCGAGGATCTGCGAGATGGTCTCGGCCGCCAGCGTCGGGTACAGCGGCACCGAGACGTAGCCGGCCATCCAGATGGCCAGATCGCTCATCAGCCACCAGGCGCAGTTCTTGGACAGGATGGCCACCTTGGCGTCCGCCGGCCAGCCTTCGGCCTGGCCCTTGGCCTTCAGGAAGGCGGCCATGCGGCGCACCTGGTCGGCCACCTGGGCCCAGGTGTAGTCCTTGACCGCGCCGCCGCCCATGGGCTGGGTCAGCGTGACCGTGGCTGCGGCCGTGCGCTCCCAGTGGTAGAGGCGTTGCAGGGCGAGCTGGTCGGTGGCGATCGTGGCCATGGGGTGGTCTCCTCGGGGGTTCTTGTTGGAGCCTGGAAGTTAACCGCACGCCCACGGCGACCCGCTCCGGGTAAACGCGCTGCGGCTAGGGGCTTGCCTCTAGTCCACTGCGTCGAGGTGCCATTTCCCCGACGCAGTGGACTAGAACCGGCCGTCCCAGGCGCCCGGTGCGGCGGGCTGTTCCAGTTCGCGGCGCAGGCCGTCCAGCGGATGCGCCGGCAGCCAGGCGGGGCGCAGCGCGTCGGCGCGGGCCAGGGCCTCGGCCACGGGCTGGCCGGCGCGGCGCAGGCTCAGCGCGAGGTCGAGCTGTGCGGCCCAGTGCGGCAGGCCCTGCGGCTGCGGGAGGCTGTCGAGGTAGGCCTCGCGACGGCGCAGCGGCTCCAGGCTGGACAGCGCCGCGCCGCGCTGGCGGGCCAGCTCGCCCTGCCATTGCGCGATCTGGCTTTGCAGCGCCGCATGGCGCTGCAGCCAGGGCTGGGCCTCCAGGTCCTGCAGCGGCGCCAGCGCGGCGCCGGCGAGATCGGGCCGCTGCAGCGCCAGGGCCGCACGCACCACCCGGCCGGTGGCCTCCACCCAGTTGGGCCCGGTCAGCAGCGGCGAAGGCCGCAGGGCCTCGGTCAGGCGCTGGACTTCGGCGGCGGCCCCCTGTGTCTGCCCGGCCAGGACGCGCGCCAGCAGGGCGGCGGCGTCCAGGGGCAGGCGCAGCCCGGGCGGATCGCCCGCATGCACGTGGGCGGCGAGGGCCTCGTGCACCGCCAGGGCCTCGCCCCACTGGCCCCGCTCGGCGAGCTGGCGGGCCAGGTCGAAGCGCATGCGCTGGGCGGTCACGTTGCCCGGGCCGAGCAGGGCCTCGGCGTCGGCGACGATGGCCTGCGCCGCCGCGGCGGTCGCCGCCGGCCGGCCCAGCCGCGCCTGCACGTTCCACAGGTGGCGGCGCAGCTGCAGCACGAAGCGCGCGCGTTGCGGGGGCGCATTGGCGATGGCCGGGCCCAGGTCCAGCATCAGCTTCTCGGCATCGGCCAGCCGCCCCTGGGCCACGCGCAGGTGATAGACGTAGGTGTTGAAGTACTGCGCGTCGAAGGAGGTCGCCGGGAAGAGCTTGAGCACCAGCGGCCAGGCCTCGGCCCGCACGCGCTCCGCGTCGTCGACGCGGCCGGCCTGGGCGTAGGCGACGATGAGCTGGTAGAGCAGCTCCAGCCGGTCGCTGAGGTCGGCGCCCTGGCGCTCCAGCGCGGCCAGCAGCGGCTCGCCGCGCGCGATGACGCCCAGGGGCGAACTCAGCGACGTGTCCAGCCGCAGGCGCAGGCGCAGCGCGCGCAGCGTGGCCGGGTCGTCGTCGCCCCAGAGGCGCTGTGTCAGCCCCACCAGCTCCTCGGCCAGGGGGATGGCGATGTCGAAGCGGTTCATGTCCGCATAGGTGTCGCCCATCACCTCCAGCACGCGGGCATGGGTGACCGGGTCGTCCGCGAAGCGCTGGGGCAGCTCGGCGCGGCTGCGCTCCAGCAGCTCCAGCACGTTGGGAATGTGGCCGCCGTGCTTGTCGGGGTTGGCGCTGGACAGCAGCTCGGTGAGAAAGCGCGTCACCGCCTCGCTCTGGCGTGCCGCGGCCTGGGCCTGGCTGCGCTGCCACAGGCTGACGGCCAGGCCCGCGGTCAGCGCCACGAACACCAGGGCGGTGCCGGCGGCCAGGGCGGCATTGCGGCGCAGCCACAGGCGCACCCGGTGCCGCCAGTCCTCCGCGCGCACGCTGACGGGGCGCTGGCTCAGCCAGTGCTCCAGGTCGTCGATGAAGGCGCCGACGGTCGCATAGCGCTCCGCGGGGTTCTTGCGCAGGGCCTTGGCGGCCACGGCCTCCAGGTCGCCGGCGGCGCGGTCGGCGTCGTGCGGGCGGCCGGGGCCGGCATCGGTCTCGGGGCCGTCGCCGCTGCCGGTGGTGCGCGTGATGCGCCTGGCCTGGCCGTGCAGTACCGCATGCTCGAGCGCGGTGCGGCTCAGGCCCCGCTTGCCGAAGGGCAGCTCGCCGCTGGCCAGCTCGTAGAGCATGACGCCGAGCGAGTAGATGTCGCTGGCCACGCCCACCGCCTCGCCGGTGATCTGCTCGGGGGCGGCATAGGCGGGCGTCAGGCGCCGGCCGGTGATCTGCGTGAGCTGGTGGTCGGCCTGGTGGCCGGAGTCGTCCAGCAGGCCGGCGATGCCGAAGTCCAGCAGCTTGGCCCGCCCTCGCTCGTCGACCATGACGTTGCCGGGCTTGAGGTCGCGGTGGACGATGAGCTGGGCATGCGCATGCTCCACGGCGCGCGCCACCTCCAGCAGCAGCTGCACGCGCTCGACGAGGCCGAGGTCGTGCTCGCGGACGTGCTCGGACAGCGTGCGGCCGGGCACGTACTCCAGCACGAGATAGGCGCGGCCGTCCTGCTCGCCGGCGTCCAGCATGCGGGCGATGCCCGGGTGGGTCAGGCGGCCGAGCAGGGCGCGCTCGCGGGCGAAGCGCGCCCCGAGGCCCGGCCCGGCGCGGTCGCCGCGCAGCAGCTTGATGGCCGCCTCGCCCTGGTAGAGGCCGTCGGCCCGCTCGGCGCGCCAGACTTGGCCCATGCCGCCTTCGCCGAGCAGTTCGGCCAGGCACCAGGCGCCCAGCCGGTCGCCAGGCTGGGGCGGTGTCGTGGCCGACAGCGTGGGCTCGCTCAGCGCGGCGACGAGGCGGGTGTTGTAGCCCGGCACGTCCACCAGCACCGTGGCGTCTTCGTCTTCCTCGGGCAGGGAGGCCAGCATGCGGGCCAGGCGCGCCGCGAGCTCGGGCGGCTGCAGGGCGGCCAGGCGCTCGGCGCGCACGGCGGCCGGCAGCTCGACCAGCTCGTCGAAGAGGGCCGACAGCTGCTGCCAGTCCGCGGCCTGCAAGCCGGGCTTCACCGGTTGTCCATGGTGCTTCGCACCGCCCGCGGCGCATGAAACGAGGGTCTTGCGGGCCGAGCGCTGGGCTGCCAAGGGCCAGAGGCCCTTGGCCTGTCGTAGGCACAAGCAGTCCGCAGGGACTGCTTGTGTCCGACTCCAGTTCGCCGAGCCGGCCCGCGCTGGCGATGTGCTTGCGGCTCGATGCCGCAAGCATCGCCGCCCCCTCGGGGGGCGGACCAGACACGCGCCGCGTTCAGCGCGCGGGGTTGGGCCGGGGGCAGTTCCATCTCAGTAAGTGGAGTTCGGCGGGTCGCCGAGCAGCTCCTGCAGCAGCGCCCTCGCCTTGAGCAGCTCGCGGTTGATGCTGCGGGTGGACAGGCCGCGGAGCTCCGCCACCTCGGCGATGGACAGGCCCGCGAAGCCCACCATCTCGATCAGCTCGTACAGGCCCGGGTCGAGGGCGCGCATGCGCTCCAGCGCCTGGTCCAGGCCGATCATGTCCACCGCCTGGCTCTGCACCGCGGCCACGTCGCTGGCGGCCGACAGCGTCACGAGGATGGCGTCGCCGCCGCGCTTGTCGCGGGTCTCGGTGCGCAGGTGGTCGATGACGACCGAGCGCAGCACGCGGCCGACGTAGGCGAAGAACTGGCCGCGCGTCTCGCCCTGCAGGCCCTGCTGGTCGGCCATACGCAGGAAGCCCTCGTGCACGAGGGCGGTGGTGTCCAGCCCCGCCACGCGGCCGTTGGGGCCGCTCTGGGCCAGCCGCACGCGGGCGACGCGCTTGATCTCCGGGTAGAGCACGGCATAGAGCTGCTGCAGCGAGGCGCCGTCGCCGCGCGCGGTGCCGGCGAGCAGTTCGGTGATGGCAGGCTGCTGGCTCATCCGCGTCACTCGTCCTGGAAGGCGGCGAGGGCCGCGGCGATGGCGGCTTCGTCGGTCTCGCGCTGCACGGGCGCACCGGCCACCAGGCCCTCGCGCTTGAGCCGCGCCACCCACTGGCCCGCTTCTCGGCCCTGGTCGAAGCCCTCGCTCTGCAGCAGCAGCTCGCCGCCGGCCGACAGCAGCTTGAAATAGAACTTGCCGTCCGCCTCGCGGTACTGCTTGAACACCGGCAGCGCGGCCTTGGCGGTCTTGGCGACGGCCGTCGCGGCGGTGGAGGTGTAGGGCCGCAGGCCCACGGCCGCGCGCAGCCGCTGCAGGAAGGGCCCGGCGATGGCGCGTGCCCGTGCAGCGCCGGCCTGCAGGATGGCTTCGAGCTGCTCCGGATGGGCCATCAGCTCGTCGTAGCGGGCGCGCATTGGGCCGATCTGCCCTTCGATCTGCGCCACCAGCTGCTGCTTGGCCTCGCCCCAGCCCAGGCCGCCGCGCAGGGCCGCACGGAAGGCCGCGCGCTGCTCGGGCGTGGCGAAGGCGTCGTAGAGGGTGACCAGGGCCTGGCCCTCGGGCTCCTTGGGTTCGCCCGGCAGGCGCGAGTCCGTCACGATGCGGGCGACGGCGTCCTTCAGCGCCTGGGCGCCGCCTTCGAAGAGCGGGATGACGTTGTCGTAGCTCTTGCTCATCTTGCGGCCGTCCAGGCCGGGCAGCAGCTCCATCTCGGCGTCCACCTGCGCCTCGGGCAGGGTGAACAGCGCCTCGCCCTGGCCGAAGAGGTGGTTGAAGCGCTGGGCGATGTCGCGCGTCATCTCGATGTGCTGGACCTGATCCTTGCCGACCGGCACCCGGTGGGCGTTGAACATCAGGATGTCCGCCGCCATCAGCACCGGGTAGCTGAACAGGCCCATGGTGACGTTGGCATCGGGCTCCTCGCCGGCGGCCACGGCCGCGTCCACCGCAGCCTTGTAGGCGTGGGCGCGATTCATCTGACCCTTGGCGGTGACGCAGTTCAGCAGCCAGGTCAGCTCGGGGATCTCGGGGATGTCGCTCTGGCGGTAGAAGGTGACGCGCTGCGGGTCCAGCCCGGCGGCCAGCCAGGTGGCGGCGATGGCGCGGCTGGAACGGGCGATGCGGTCTGGCTCGTCGCACTTGATCAGCGCGTGGAAGTCGGCCATGAAGAAGAAGCTCTCCACGCCGGGGGCGCGGCTGGCCTCGATGGCTGGGCGGATGGCGCCGACGTAATTGCCCAGGTGCAGGGTGCCGGTCGTGGTGATGCCGGTCAGGACGCGGTGAGACATGGAAGGCCGAAACAGGAAGTCCAGCCCGGATTGTGGCCTCAGCCGCGGCGTCGCGAGGGGGGTGACGTCACGGAGGCGCGCCAGGTCACCGACATGTCGAACTGGCGCGAGACCGGCAGGCCGATGTCGTAGCAGCGGTTGAGCAGCCAGTTCAGGCCGGCGAGCGTGACCTCGCGGGTGGGAACGTGCACCGAGGTGAGGCGCGGCGCGGCGAATTCGGCGCTGGGCGAGTCGTCGTAGCCCAGCACCGACACGTCGCGCGGCACCGACACCCCGCGCTCCTGGAAGTGCGACAGCAGGCCGATGGCCATCTCGTCGTTGGCGCAGAACACGGCGGTGGGCAGCCGCTTGCGCTCCAGCAGCGCGCCGGCGGCGTCCCAGCCGGCCTGGTTGGAGAAGTCGCCGGGCACGGTGGTGACCTTGGCCATGTCCAGGCCGGCGCGGGCCAGCTCGCCGGTGAAGCCGGCCAGGCGGGCGATGTTGTCGGGCGAGGTCGTCGGCCCCGAGACGATGGCGATGTCCTTGTGCTTGTGCTGCAGCAGCGCGCGGGCGGCCTGCACGCCGCCTTGCACGTGGTCGGCGGTGAAGCACTGTTCCTTGAAGCGGTCGAAATTGCGGTTGAGCACCACGACCTGGCGCTGCGCTGGGCCGAGGGCCCGGATGTCCTCGTCCTGCATGGCGTTGGACAGCACGATGAGGCCGTCGCAGTCGCGGTCCAGCAGGAAGCGCATGCCGTCGTTGGTCTCGACGCGCTCGTCCTCGATACCCTCGCCGAAGGCCACGACCATATGCAGGCCCTTGCTGCGCAGGACCAGGTCGATGACCTGCAGGATGGGCGTGTAGTAGGTGCCGCGCAGGAAGGGGATGTAGACGCCGATCAGCTTGGAGGTGCCGTTGCCCAGCGAGCGCGCGGCATGCGAGGGCCGGAACTTCAGCTGGGCGATGACCTTGCGCACGCGCTCGGCCGTGGCCGGCGCGACGGAACCGTTTCCACTGATGACGCGCGACGCGGTGCCGACACCCACGCCGGCCAGCCGCGCCACATCCTTGATCGTTGCCATTGGCCCTCTGCTTCAGACGCGGCGCATTGGAGCACAGCAGCGCTCAAAGCGGGCAGATGGGCTGGGGATCGGCGGGCTCGGGCAGGGGCTTGGCGTCGACGCGCGCCTCCTTGCCGCTCAGGCCGCCGCCCACCGGCCACCAGGGGTGGCGTTCATGGCTGCTGAACTGGCAGGGGCCGGCCGGCCAGGGAAAGGACAGCCGGCCCGTGAAGCCCGGCCAGGCCGGCTCGCCGGCGGCGGGGGCCACGAGCAGGTCGGCCATGCCCGCGCCCTCGGTGCCCGGCTGCCAGGCGGCGATGAAGGCGTCGCTGCGGTTGGCCAGGTCGTTCACGTACAGCGGCCGGCCGGAGTACAGCAGCGTGACGACCGGCTTGCCCCGCCCCGACACGCGCTGCAGCACGGCCAGGTCCCGCGGCTGGCGCCGGCTGTGGCGCAGGTTCTCGGTGATGCGCACGTCGCCCTCGCCTTCGGCATAGGGCGTCTCGGCCAGCACGGCGACGATGGCGTCGAATTGCTTCGGGTCCTGGTGGCTGGCATCGGCGTCGAAGACGACATGGTCGGCGCCCAGGCGCTGGCGCAGCGCGGCCAGCAGCGTCGTGCCCTGGGGGTAGTCGGCATTGGTGGTGTCGCGGCCCTGCCAGGTCACGCTCCAGCCGCCCGCCTGGTGGGGCAGGCTGTCGGCCGCCGCGCCGACGACCAGGACCCGCGCGCTACGCGGCAGCGGCAGCAGGCCCGGCTTGTTCTTCAGCAGCACCAGCGACTCGCGCACCGCGCGACGGGCGAGTTCGGGCGCCTGCATCGCCTCGACGGTCGGCGGCACCGCGCTCGCGGTGGCGAGGCTGAACTTCACGCGCAGGATGCGCCGCACCGCGTCGTCGATGCGGGCCATGGGAATGCGGCCCTGCTCCACGGCTCGCACCGTGTTCTCGATGAAGGGCTTCCAGTGGAAGGGCACCATGATGACGTCGATGCCGGCGTTGATGGCCGCCGGGCAGTCCTCCCGTGTGCAGCCCGGCACCTGGCCGATGCCGTCCCAGTCGCTGACGACGAGGCCGTCGAAGCCCAGCCTTTCCTTCAGCACGCCGGTCAGCAGCGTCGCGTTGCCGTGCATCTTGCCGTGCTCGACGTAGGCTGCGCTGTCGGTCCAGCTGCTGAAGGAGGCCATCACGGTGAGCACGCCGGCATCCAGGGCGCCGAGGTAGCCGGCGCCGTGCACCTGGGCCAGCTCCGACGGCGTGGCGGGGCTCACGCCCTGGTCGATGCCGCGGCGCGTGCCGCCGTCGGCGACGAAATGCTTGGCCGTGGCCAGCACGCCGCGGCCGTCCTTCAGCCCCTCCTGCAGGCCTTCCACCTCGGCCCGGCCGAGCCGGCGCACGAGGGCGGGATCGGCGCCATAGCTTTCGTAGGTGCGGCCCCAGCGCACGTCCTGCACGACAGCCAGCGTCGGGGCGAAGGCCCAGTGCAGGCCGCTGGCGCGCACGGCGCGCGCGGTGGCGCGGCTGATGTCGCGCACGAGGTCGGCGTCCCGCGTGGCGCCCAGGGCGATGTGGTGCGGGAAGAGCGTGGCCCCGCGCACGTTGTTGTGGCCGTGGACGGCGTCGGTGCCCCACAGCAGCGGGATGCCCGGCGTGGCCTGCAGGGCCGCCGCCTGGAACTGCTCGGACAGGGCGCGCCACTGCGCCGGCGTGGCAGCGCGGTCCTGCCCCGGCCAGCCGCCGCCGCCGTTGAGCACCGTGCCGATGGCGTGCTCCCGGACCTCGTCGGGCGTGATGGCGCGGATCTCCGGCTGGGTCATCTGGCCGATCTTCTGGCGCAGGGTCAGCGTCTTCAGGGCCGCCTCGACGCGCGCCTCCAGCGCCGCATCCCGAATAGTCGGGCGGGCCGGCCAGGCCTGCACGATGGAATCGGTTTCAACGGCCTGGGCCGCCGCGGTGCCGGTCAGCAGGGCCGCAGCGAGGCCGGGGCCCAGGAGCGGAAGAAGAAGCGAGGTGGGCGAGGTGGAGCGGCGCATCGTGGGGTTCCAATCGGGGCCGCGACGGTAGTGGGTGAGACAAAAAAACGTCAATCCCTGGGACCGCGTCGATTGACAAGCCACTCAGCAAGACATTAGATTTGCGCGGCGTTTGGAACCGGTTCCAATTCCATCGCCCCGGGGTCTACAAGCGGGGGCGGGAGGGCCGGCCAGGCAGCGAACAAGACGAACCAGGAGACTCACAAGATGACAGCCCATGCCTTGCGCGCCACGGTGCGCGCTTCCCGGTCCATTTCACGGAGCCGGTCGCTCCGGCTCACGCCGATCGCTACCGTCTGTGCCGGGCTCTTGAGCGTACCGCTGCTTTCGGCGGCACAGACGGCGCCGACCAAGGACGAGAAGCTGGAGACGGTGACGGTCACGGGCTTTCGGGCCAGTCTCGAATCCTCGATCAGCGCCAAGCGCCTGTCGGACTCGATCGTGGAGGCCGTTTCGGCCGAGGACATTGGCAAGCTGCCGGACGCCAGCATCGCCGATTCGATCGCGCGGCTGCCGGGTCTTGCTGCCCAACGCATCGACGGCCGGCCTTCGGCGATCTCGATCCGCGGCCTGGGTCCGGACTATTCGGTCGGCTTGCTGAATGGCCGGCAGGTGGTCAGTTCAGGTGACGGCCGCGCCGCCGAATACGACCAATTCCCGTCCGAGTTGGTCGGGCAGGTGCTGGTCTACAAGACGCCCGATGCCGCGGTGATCGGCCAAGGCCTCGCGGGCACCATCGACATCCGCCCCGTCATGCCGTTGAGCCTCGGCTCGCGCCAGATGGCCGTCGGCGCACGCATGGAGCGCAACTCCAACGGCGGCCTGTCGTCGACGGGCAAGGGCGCCAACGGCAACCGGCTGAGCTTTTCCTACATCGACCAGTTCGCCGATCGCACCGTCGGTCTGTCGCTGGGCTACGCCCACCTGGATTCGCCGGGCCAGGAGAAGAAGTACGAGGTCTGGCGCTACGGCGACTACGTCAGCAAGTGGGGCGCCGGGGCGCAGGGCGTGCCCGCCGTCGGCACGGCCGGCGATCGTGCGCAGTTCGCCCAGGGTTTCGAGACCAGCGTCACCTCCAGCAAGCAGGTGCGCGATGGCTTCATGGGCGTCCTGGAGTTCAAGCCGAACGCCAACTTCCACAGCGTGGCCGACCTCTATTACTCGAAGTTTGAGCAGGACCGCGTCGCGCATCACTGGGTCGGCGACATCGGCCTTTGGAGCAGCCCCGCCGCGGCCTTCTCCAACACCGGCACTGCCGTGGTCAATGGCAACACCCTCATCGCCAGCGGCTCGGTCGCGAACGGCCACAGCCTGGTCTACAACAAGAACTTCAAGCGCACGGACGAGATCACCTCGCTGGGCTGGAAGAACGAGCTGAAGCTGAGCGACAAGTTCAGCATCGATGGCGACATCGGCTACTCCCGTTCCGTCCGCAACGAGAACTACATCCAGTCCGTCGCGCGGCCGGTAACCAACGTGGGCTTCAGCTTCTCGGGCCTGGATGCCACGGGTCAGCAAAGTTGGTCGACCACCCAGGATCTCACGTCATCGTCGGTGGTCAAGTTGACGAATGACCCAGATTGGGCCGAGCAGCGGACGCCGCACTACCGCGACGAAATCAAGTCCCTGAAGCTGGCTGGCAAATACGCCTTGGACTGGGGTCCGCTGTCGGGGCTGGAGTTCGGCCTGGCCCACAACCAGCGCGACAAGACCGTCCAGTCCGACGCCTTCCGGTTGCAGCTGGCGAGCACGAATGTCGACATTCCCACCGCAGCCCTGCGCGGCCCGGTGTCCATCGACTTCGGCAACATCCATCAAAGCATCCTGTCCTGGGATGTGCCGAGCGTGATGGGCCTCTACACCGCCGTGGCCAAGGACCCCTGGTCGGCCAAGGACAACAAGTACGCCGTCCATGAAAAGGTCACCACGGCCTTTGCCAAGCTCGATATCGACACCAAGCTGGGCAGCGTTCCACTGCGGGGCAACGTCGGCCTCCAGGCGGTGCGCACGCAGCAGAATTCGGACGGTGTCGCCTGGAACGACGGCAGCTCCGGCGCCTCGACGGGCACCGTCATCCCGGTCAGCGGAGGCACGAGCTATACCGACTATCTCCCCAGCCTGAACCTGATCTTCAACTTCACGCCCAACCTGGTGTATCGCCTTGGCTTGGCCAAGACGATGGCCCGGCCGCGGATGGATGACATGCGCGCTGGAGCCGACCAGCCCAAGCTGGTCGCCAACTCGGTCGCGGTTGACGAGAAGTATGGTCACTGGACTGCCGGTAACGGCGGCAAGCCCGATCTGCAGCCGTGGCGCGCCCAGTCGGTGGACATGTCGATTGAGCAGTACCTCGGCAAGCGCAGCTACGTCGCGTTGGCGAGCTTCTACAAGAAGCTGAACAGCTTCGTCTACCAGCAGACGACGACGCGGGATTTCAGCGGCTTCCCGAACTACTCCAAGACGCTGGTTCCCGGCTGCTCGGCGGCCAAGCCCGATTGCAACCCCAATCTCGGCGACATCACGACGCAGGCCAACGGTGAGGGGGGCAGCGTCTACGGCTTCGAGTTCAGCACCAGCCTGGATGCCGGCTGGCTCACGCCGGCGCTCGACGGCTTCGGTATCGTGGCCAGCGAGTCGCTGACCCGCAACCGGCTGCCGAAGGACAACAACGGCAACCCGATCAACCTCGACGGTTTCTCCGGCATCGTCAACAGCCTGGCGCTGTACTACGAGAAGAACGGCATCTCGGCCCGCATCGGCCAGCGTTACCGCTCGTCTTTCACAGCCAGTACGCGCAGCGTCTTGCTCGGTACCGAAACGAACACGCAGATTGGCGCTGAAAAGCAAATCGACCTGCAACTCGGCTACGCGTTCGAGACGGGCGATCTCAAGGGCTTGTCGTTGACGCTGCAGATCAACAACCTCACCAACGCATCGGCCGTGCAGACGCGTGGGCCCGAGGTGGTTGGATCGGCGGGCAATTCCAAGGGGCTGCTGCCCTGGAAGGTCGACAACTTTGGTCGCGTGCTCCTGCTCGGGGCCTCGTACAAGTTCTAGCCTCGCGTGATCCGTCGATGCGTCATCGTTGGTGGAGGGACGGCGGGCTGGATGACTGCGGCCGCGCTGTCCAAGCATCTGCGCGGGCAGGTGGAGATCACGCTCGTCGAATCTGACGAGATTGGCATCATCGGCGTGGGGGAGGCCACCATCCCCCACATCGCCACCTTCAACGCCATGCTCGGTGTCGACGAAGACGAGTTCCTGCGGGAGACCCGCGGGACCTTCAAGCTCGGCATTGAATTTGTCGACTGGCTCGCACCGGGGGAGCGCTACATCCATGGGTTCGGCAAGCTCGGGCCTGAGCTGGATGGCTTGCCCTTCCACCACTTCTGGCTGCGCGCCCAGGCTCTGGGAGAGTCGGTGCCGCTCGCCGACTGCTCCATCAATACCGTCGCGCCTCGTGCCGCCAAGTTCATGCGACCCGAGCGCGGCATGCAGAACTCGCCGCTCAGCGAGATCGTGCATGCCTATCACTTCGATGCCGGCCTCTATGCCCGCTTCCTGCGCGGCCGCAGCGAACGCCAAGGCGTGCAGCGCATCGAAGGCAAGATCGTCGAGGTACGCCAACAGGAAGATGGCGCCATTGCTGGCGTGGTGCTGGAGGACGGGCGCTGCGTCGAGGGCGACTTCTTCGTCGACTGCTCGGGGATGCGGGCGCTGCTCATCGAGCAGACGCTGAAGACCGGCTACGAGGACTGGTCCCGCTGGCTGATGTGCGACCGGGCCGTCGCCGTGCCCAGCGAGGCCGTCGCGCCCCTGCTGCCCATCACAAGGGCCACCGCCCGGCCGGCTGGGTGGCAATGGCGCATCCCGCTCCAACACCGCATCGGCAACGGGCATGTCTACTCCAGCCGCTTCATGGACCAGGCCGAGGCCACCGCCATCCTGCTCAAGGGCCTGGATGGTGCTCCGCTGGCCGAGCCTCGCCACGTCACCTACGTGCCCGGAAGACGGCGCAAGGTATGGAGCAGGAACTGCGTCGCCATCGGCCTTGCGGCCGGTTTCTTCGAGCCCATCGAGTCTACCAACATCCACCTGATCCAGACGGCGATCTTCCGGCTGATGAATCTGTTTCCGCGCGGTGCCGACTCGGCTGCCGAGGCGGATGAGGCCAACCGCCAGGCCCGCATCGAGTACGAGCGCGTGCGCGACTTCATCGTGCTGCATTACAAGGCGACGCGGCGCGATGACTCGCCGTTCTGGCGCCAATGCCGGGACATGGACATCCCGGACAGCTTGCAGCACAAGATCGACCTCTACCGCAGCAGCGCGCGCTTCTTCCGCGACGACAACGAGCTCTTCGGTGAGCTGAGCTGGGTCCAGGTGATGGAGGGGCAGGGCATCCATGCCCAAGGCCACCACCCCTTTGTCTTGCTACGCCCCGCCGACGAAGTGCTGGCGTTCGTGCGCAATACCCGCGACGTGATCGCGCGTTGCGTGGACGTGATGCCCAGCCACGCGGACTACATCGCCGCCCATTGCGCTGCTCCCAACCTGAACTCTCGATGACCGATTCCGCCGCGCTCCGCCGCTCCGCCTTCCCCGCCGACTTCCGCTGGGGCGTCTCCACCTCCTCCTTCCAGATCGAGGGCGCAGGCCGGGAGGATGGCCGGGGCGAGTCCATCTGGGACCGCTTCTGCAGCGAGCCCGGCCGCATCCGCGATGGCTCCAACGGCCTGGTCGCCTGCGATCACTATCACCTCTGGCCGCAGGACCTCGACATGGCCAGGGCGCTGGGCGTCAACGCCTATCGTTTCTCCATCGCCTGGCCCCGCATCCTGCCCAACGGCCGCGGCCCGGTGAACGAGGCGGGCCTGGCCTTCTACGACCGGCTGGTCGACGGCATGCTGGAGCGCGGCCTCGACCCCTGGGCCACCCTTTATCACTGGGACCTCCCCCAGGCGCTGCAGGATCGCGGCGGCTGGACCTCGCGCGATACGGTCGCCGCCTTCCTCGAATACACCGACGTCGTCACCCGCCGCCTGGGTGACCGCGTCAAGCACTGGATCACGCACAACGAGCCCTGGTGCTCCTGCATGATGAGCTACTGGGAAGGCGTGCACGCCCCCGGTGGCCGCAGCCTGCCCGACGCCCTGCAGGCCTGCCACCACGTGCTCCTCTCCCACGGTCAGGCCATTCCTCTCATCCGCCGCAACTCGGCCGGTGCCGATGTGGGCATCACGCTCAGCCTGCATCCCATCGCGCCCGCGAGCAGCCGGGACGAGGACGCCGCCGCCGTGCGCCGCCACGACGGCCTGCGCAACCGCTGGTTCCTCGACCCCCTCTTCGGCCGCGGCTACCCGCAAGACACGCTGGCCTTGCTCGGCGCCGCCGCGCCCCGCGTGGAACCCGGCGACCTCGATGCCATCGCGACGGCGACCGACTTCCTCGGCGTGAACTACTACTTCCCCGAGGTCGTCAGGGACGACCCGGCCGGCGGCCCCATGGGCACCGCCCTGGTCGAGCGCGAGGGCGTCGAGCGCACGGCCTTCGGCTGGGAGGTCTCGCCGCAGGGCCTCGTCGAGCTGCTGACCCGCATCCAGCGCGACTACGCGCCCGCCGTCATCCAGCTGACGGAGAACGGCTCCACCTTCGAAGACGTGCTGACGGCCGACGGCCGCGTGCACGACGCCCAGCGCCTGTCCTATCTCCAACGCCACCTCGCCGCGCTCAAGCAGGCCATCGATGCCGGCGTGCCGGTCAAGGGCTACTTCGCCTGGAGCCTGCTGGACAACTTCGAATGGGCCGAGGGCTATCTGCGCCGCTTCGGCCTGGCCTATGTCGACTACGCGACGCAGCGGCGCATCCTCAAGGACAGCGGTCTGTGGTACGGCCGGTTCTTGAACGAATGATTAACGCGGCAAGGCCGGCGATTCCTGGGGTACATGCGGTTTCTAAATGAAAGATTACAGGGTCCTCCCTCAGGACGGAAAGCGCTTTCCCGGGTGACACTGCGCCCGCCGTCCAACAGATTCGGAGACAAGATGAAGTACGCCCGCCATGCCCTGGCCGCCGTCGCCCTCGCGGCCACGGCCCTTCCCGCCGCCGCCCAGCTCAAGGCCGAAGTCATCCACTGGTGGACCTCCGGCGGCGAGTCCGCAGCCGTCAAGACGCTAGCCGAGGCCTACCGCGCCCAGGGCGGCGTCTGGGTGGACACGGCGGTGGCGCTGGGTGAGCAGGCGCGTTCCGTGGCCATCAACCGCATCGCCGGCGGCAACCCGCCCACGGCCGCGCAGTTCAACACCACCCAGCAGTTCCGCGACATCGTCGACCAGGGCCTGCTGAACAACGTCGACGCCGTGGCCCAGCGCGACGGCTGGGACAAGTTCCTGCCCGAGACCGTGCTCCAGGCCATCAAGGTCAAGGGGCACTACTACGCCGCGCCGGTGGACATCCACAACATGGCCTGGTTCTGGTACTCCAAGGCCGCGTTCAAGAAAGCCGGCATCGCCGAGGAGCCCAAGACCTTCGACGAGCTCTTCGCCGCGCTGGACAAGCTCAAGGCCGCCGGCCTCGTGCCCCTGGCCCACGGCGGCCAGCCCTGGCAGGACGGCATCGTCTTCACCGCGACGCTGGCCCACTACGGTGGCCGCGACCTCTACCTGAAGATCTTCCGCGACCGCGACCCCAAGGCCATCATGGGCGAGGACTTCAAAAAGGTGCTGCTCGCCTTCAAGCGCCTGCAGAGCTATACCGACAAGGGCTCGCCCGGTCGCAACTGGAACGACGCCACCGCCATGCTGATCAGCGGCCGGGCCGGCGTGCAGATCATGGGCGACTGGGCCAAGGGCGAGTTCGCCCAGGCGCGCCAGGAGGCCGGCAAGGACTACGGCTGCAGCCCCGGCTTCGGTCCCCATGCCCCCTACATCATCCAGGGCGACGTGATGGTCTTCCCCAAGACCGACAAGCCCGACCAGGTCAAGGCCCAGCAACTGCTCGCCAGCGTCATCACCCAGCCGGCGACACAGGTGGCCTTCAGCATCAAGAAGGGCTCCATCCCCATCCGCACCGACGTCGACGCCAGCAAGATGGACGCCTGCGCCCAGCTCGGCATCGCCGCGATGAAGGACAAGTCGCGCCACCTCGGCAACGGCGAGATCTACATCACGCCCGACCAGAACGGCGCCCTGCAGGACGTCCTCACCGGCTACTGGAACCGCAACATCCCGGTGGAAAAGGTCCAGAAGGACATCGTCTCGGCGTTGAGGTCCTGATGAAGCGTCGCTCCCTCGCGGCCTGGACGGCACTGCTGCCCCTGGCTGTCATTGTCCTGGTCGGTTATGTCGGTACGGTGCTCTGGACGGTGCGCACGTCCATGTCCAGCTCGCGCACCTTCCCGAGCAGCGACTTCGTCGGCCTGCAGCAGTTCGAGCGCCTGCTCGACAACGAGCGCTGGCAGCACGCCATCCACAACCTGGCCGTCTACGGCGTGCTCTACATCGCCGCCGCCATGGTGCTGGGCTTCCTGCTGGCCGTCTTCATCGACCAGAAGGTGCGTGGCGAAGGCGTGCTGCGCACGGCCTTCCTCTATCCCTACGCGATGTCCTTCGTCGCCACGGGCCTGGTCTGGCAGTGGGTGCTCAACCCCGACAGCGGCCTGCAGAACGCCCTGCAGCAGATGGGCTGGACGAACTTCCAGTTCGACTGGATCGTCGACCAGGACATGGTCATCTACACCGTCGTCATCGCCGGCACCTGGCAGGGCGCGGGTCTCGTGATGGCGCTGATGCTCGCCGGCCTGCGCGGCATCGACGAGGAGATCTGGAAGGCCGCCCGCCTGGACGGCATCCCGACCTGGCGGGTCTACCTCTCCGTGGTGCTGCCGATGATGGGCCCGACGCTGGCCACCGTCTTCACGCTGCTGGCCACCGGCGTGGTCAAGGTCTTCGACACCGTCGTCGCCATGACCCAGGGCGGCCCCGGCACCGCCAGCGACGTGCCGGCCAAGTTCATCATGGACCACCTCTTCGGCCGCGCCAACCTCGCGCTCGCGTCGGCCGGCGCGGTGATGCTGCTGATCACGGTGCTGGCGCTGATCGCGCCGCTGGCCTATGCCCGCAGCCGTCAAAAGGCGCAGGGAGGCCACTGACATGAAATTCAAGCAAAGCCACAGAGGCACAGAGGCACAGAGGCAGCGGGATGAAAGTCTCTCTGTGTCTCTGTGCCTCTGTGGCCGTGTTCAGCTCTGCAGGGGTGCGCAGACATGACTCAGCCACGCAAGGCCAGCAAGACCTGGGCGCGCCTTGGCGTCTACGCCTTCCTCCTCTTCGCCGCGGCCTTCTTCCTGCTGCCGCTGTACGTGATGCTGACGACCTCCTTCAAGAGCATGGAGGAGATCCGCCTCGGCCAGATCTTCGCGCTGCCGTCGGCGCCCAGCTTCGATGCCTGGCGGGCCGCCTGGAGCGAAGCCTGCACCGGCGTCAACTGCGAAGGCGTGCGTGGCGGCTTCTGGAACTCCGTCGCCATCGCCGTGCCCTCGGTCATCCTGCCCATCCTGCTCGGCGCCCTCAACGGCTACGCGCTGTCGTGGTGGAAGCCCAAGGGCGGCGAGTGGCTCTTCGGCACGCTGATGCTCGGCGCCTTCATCCCCATCCAGGTGATGATCTACCCGCTCGTCAAGCTGGAAGCCGCCATCGGCATCTACAGCAGCCTGCCCGGCATCGTCGTCGTGCACGTCGTCTTCGCGATGCCCATCATGACCCTGCTCTTCCGCAACTACTACGCGGGCCTGCCGGGCGAGCTCTTCAAGGCGGCGCGGGTCGATGGCGGCGGCTTCTGGCGCATCTTCGTTCAGCTGGTGCTGCCGATGTCCACGCCCATGCTGATCGTCGCGGCCATCATGCAGATCACCGGCGTGTGGAACGACTACATCCTGGGCCTCACCTTCGCCGGCCGCGACAACCTGCCGATGACCGTGCAGCTCAACAACGTCATCAACACGACGACGGGCGAGCGCCTCTACAACCTCAACATGGCGGCGACCATCCTCACGTCGGCGGTGCCCCTGTTGGTCTATCTGATTTCCGGCCGCTGGTTCGTCCGCGGCATCGCAGCGGGAGCCGTCAAGTGAGTGGCGTGAACATCCAGGGCCTGAGCATCAAGTTCGGCCACAACGAAGTCATCAAGGGCCTGGACCTGCAGGTCCACGAAGGCGAATTCCTCGTGCTGCTCGGCCCCTCGGGCTGCGGCAAGTCCACACTGCTGCACAGCATCGCCGGCCTCATCGACGTGAGCGGCGGCAGCATCCACATCGGTGGGCAGGACATGACCCATGCCGAGCCCGCCGAGCGCGGCATCGGCATGGTCTTCCAGAGCTATGCCCTCTACCCGACCATGACGGTCGAGAAGAACATGAGCTTCGGCCTGCGCGTGGCCCGCGTGCCCAAGGCCGAGATCGCGCGGCGCGTCGACAAGGCCGCGCAGATGCTGCAGCTCACGCCCTTGCTCGACCGCAAGCCGGCCCAGCTCTCCGGCGGCCAGCGCCAGCGCGTGGCCATCGGCCGGGCCCTGGTGCGCGAGGCCGGCGTCTTCCTCTTCGACGAACCCCTGTCCAACCTCGACGCCAAGCTGCGCGCGGAACTGCGCCGCGAGCTCAAGCTGCTGCACCAGACCCTGGGCAGCACCATGGTCTACGTCACCCACGACCAGGTCGAGGCCATGACCCTGGCCACGCGCATCGTGGTCATGAAGAGCGGCGTCATCCAGCAGATCGGCACGCCGGCCGAGGTCTACGAGCGCCCGGCCAACCTCTTCGTCGCGGGCTTCCTCGGCGCACCGGCCATCAACCTCGTGCCGGCCCGCGTCGCCGCGGACGGCGTCTCGCTCGAAGGCGCCCTGCCGCTGCGGCTGGCCGCCGGCCGGGTGAAGCCGGGCCAGGACCTGGTGCTGGGCGTGCGGCCCGAGCACCTGCGCCTGCAGGACGACGGCCGCTGGCGCGCCACGGTGCAGCTCGTGGAGCCCATGGGCAACCACCAGGTGGTGTGGATGCAGCTGGGCGAGCAGGCCCTGTCCGTCCTCGTCCACGATGGCCGGCGCATCGCCATGGGCGACGTGCTGGGCTTCGACGTCGACGAAAGCCAGCTCGGCGTCTTCGACGCGGCGTCCGAGCAAAGGCTATGAGAGAGATCCGCCGCATCGTCATCGTGGGCGGGGGTACCGCCGGCTGGATGACCGCGGCGGCGCTGGCTTTGCGCCTGCTCGGCAAGGACGGTGAGGCGCGCTGGAGCCTGCAGCTCATCGAGTCCGACGAGATCGGCATCGTCGGCGTCGGCGAGGCCACCATTCCGCCCATCCGCAATTTCAATGCCTTCATCGGCCTGGACGAGGACGAGTTCCTGCGCGAGACCGGCGGCAGCTTCAAGCTCGGCATCGAATTCGTCGACTGGGGCGAGCGCGGCGAGCGCTACATGCATGCCTTCGGCGACGTCGGCCGGCCGCTGGACGCGCTGCCCTTCCATCAGCATTGGCTGCGCCTGGGCGCGCCCGGTTCGCTGGCGGACTATTCGCTGAACAACCAGGCCGCCCTCGCCGGCCGCTTCATGCGGCCCCGCCCCGAGATGGCCGGCTCGCCCCTGGCCGGCATCGCCTATGCCTTCCACTTCGACGCCTCGCGCTATGCCGCCCTGCTGCGCCGCCATGCCGAAGCGGCGGGCGTGCAGCGCACTGAAGGGCGCATCGCGCGGGTGGAGCGCGACGACGGCAGTGGCCACATCCGGCGCCTGGTGTTGCAGGGCGGCCAGGTGGTCGACGGCGACTTCTTCATCGACTGCTCCGGCCTGCACGCGCTGCTGATCGACAAGGCCCTGGGCGTCCCGTTCGAGGATTGGTCCCATTGGCTGCCCTGCGACCGGGCCTGGGCCGTGCCGACGGCATCGTGCGGGCCATTGCTGCCATTCACCCGGGCCACGGCGCAGGAGTCGGGGTGGCAATGGCGCATCCCGCTGCAACACCGCACCGGCAATGGCCACGTCTTCGCCAGCGCCTTCGTCGACGAAGCGACGGCACGCGAAACCCTGCTGAGCCAGCTCGAGGGCGAAGCGCTTGCCGAGCCCAGGATCATCCGCTTCCGCACCGGACGCCGCCGCGAGGCCTGGGTCGGCAACTGCGTGGCCATCGGCCTGTCCAGCGGCTTCCTGGAACCGCTGGAGTCCACCAGCATCCACCTGATCCAGAGCGCCATCCTGCGCCTGATCGAGCTCCTGCCCGACACCGAATTCGCCTCTGCCAATGCCGCCGAGTACAACCGTCAGTTCGCCGCGGAGATGGAGTCCGTGCGGGACTTCATCATCCTGCACTACAAGCTGACCCGCCGCGGCGACTCGCCGTTCTGGCGCCACTGCCGGGACATGGCCGTGCCGGAGTCGCTGTGGGCTCGCATGGACCTCTTCGCCGCCGCCGGCCATCTCGACCGCCGCGGCCAGGAGCTCTTCTCCGAGCCGAGTTGGCTGCAAGTCTTCGTCGGCCAGGGCCTGCGGCCCCGCGGCCACCATCCGCTGGCCGAGCTGAGTGCCCGCCCCCGTGCACAGGCCTTCGTGGACGACGTCCGCACGGTCGTGCGCCGCTGCGTGGAGGTCATGCCCTCGCACGCCGATTTCATCGCCGCCCACTGCGCGGCTCCGTGACCCTTCCTCATGAAGACCATCCTCCTCACCCTGACGGCCGCGCTCGCCGGCCTCGCTAACGCCGCGCCTGTGCGGGCCTTCCTGACCACGGCCGACCAGCAGCACCTGCTCGCGGCCAGCGCCGTGGCCGAGCCCGCCGCCAAGGCCGACGCCGTCATCCGCATCGACACCCGCCACCGGCACCAGCGCATCGCCGGCTTCGGCGCCTCCATCACCGAAGGCTCGGCCTGGCTGATCCGCCACGGGCTCAAGGACGCGCAGCGCGGCGCCCTGATGCGCGAGCTCTTCACCCGCGAGGACGGTGGCCTGGGCTTCGAGCTCACGCGGCTGACCATCGGCGCCTCGGACTTCTCGCGCCGCCACTACAGCCTGGACGACATGCCCTCCGGCCAGGCCGACCCCGAGTTGAAGCATTTCTCGCTCGATCCCGAGCGGGCCGACGTCGTCCCGCTGACCAGGCAGGCCCTGGCCCTCAATCCCGCCCTCCAGGTCATGGCCTCGCCCTGGAGTGCACCGGGCTGGATGAAGACGACCGACAGCCTCGTCAAGGGTCAGCTCAAGCCCGAGTTCCACGGCGCCTTCGCCCGCTACCTGGTGCGTTACGTCGACGCCATGCAGGCCGAGGGCGTGCCCATCTTCGCGCTGACGCTGCAGAACGAACCCCACTTCGAGCCCAACGACTATCCCGGCATGCGCATGCCGCCGGCCACGCGCGCGGCCGTCGTCGGCGAACACCTCGGGCCGCTGCTGAAGGCCAGGGGCCTGAAGACTCAGATCCTGGAGTGGGACCACAACTGGGACCAGGCCTGGAGCCCGCTGTCCATGCTGGCCGACGCGAAGGCGCGCCAGTACGTGTCCGGTGTCGCCTGGCATTGCTACGAGGGCGACGTGTCGGCCCAGAGCGAGGTGGCCCGGCACTTCCCCAAGCTGGACGTCTGGCTGACCGAATGCTCGGGCGGCGAGTGGAAGCCGCACTGGGCCGAGACCCTGCCCTGGATGATGCGCAACCTCGTCATCGGCGGCACTCGCAACGGCGCCCGCGGCGTGCTGATGTGGAACCTCGCGCTGGACCCGGCCTACGGCCCCCACCTCGGCGGCTGCACCGACTGCCGCGGCATGGTCACCATCGACCCCGCCACCGGCCAGGTCACCCGCAACATGGAGTACTACGCCTTCGGCCACGCCAGCCGCTTCGTGCGGCAGGGCGCCTGGCGCGTCGACTCCGAGACCGCCGCGGGCGGCAAGCCGGGCCTGGACCACGTCGCTTTCACCAACCCCGACGGCAGCACCGTGCTCATCGTCTCCAACTCGGCCGCCGCGCCGCGGCGCTTCACCGTGCAGGCGCCGGGCCGGCGCTTCGCCTACGAACTGCCCGCCAGCGGCGTGGCGACCTTCGTCTGGTGATCGCTCCCGCCGAGCGGCCGATCAGGCCGCCATCGGCTCGCCCATGCGGATGGTGCCGCCCGGCTTCCATGCCGGGTTGAACCTGAGCCCGCTCTTCTCGAACAGCATGACTACCGTGGAGCCGAGCAGGAAGCGGCCCATCTCCTCGCCCTGGGCCAAGGCCACCTGACCGGTCGGGTAGTCCCACTCGCGCACCGGACCCTTGCGCGCGATGACGCCATGCCAGACGGTGGCCATGCTGCCCACGATGGTGGCTCCCACCAGCACCAGTACCCAGCGGCCGAGGGTGTCGTTGTCGAACACGCAGACGACGCGTTCGTTGCGCGCGAACAGGCCCGGCACGCCGCGCGCCGTCGTCGGGTTGACGGAGAACAGCTCGCCCGGCACGTGCACCATGCGCACGAGGCGGCCGGCGGCGGGCATGTGGATGCGGTGGTAGTCCTTGGGGCTGAGGTAGAGGTTGGCGAAGAGGCCGTCCTCGAAGCGCGCCGCCAGCGCCGCGTCGCCCCCGACGAGGGCCGTCGTCGAGAACTTGCGGCCCTTGGCCTGGAAGACCTGGCTGCCCTCGATGCGGCCGACCTGGCTGATGGTGCCGTCCACGGGGCAGACCAGGGGCGCGTCGGCGATGGGCCTCGCGCCGGGCTTGAGGGCCCGCGTGAAGAAGTCGTTGAAGGTGGCGTAGGCGGCGATGTCGGGCTCGGCCGCCTCGGCCATGTTCACTCCGTAGCGGGCGACGAAGCGGCGGATGGTCGAGGTCGTCAGCCCGCCCAGCGGCTTGGATGCATAGCGCCCCGCCAGGCGCGTCATCGCGCCCTTGGGCATCAGGTATTGGGGCAGGACTTTGAGGCGGTCGGACATGGCTCGGCCAGTGTACGGGTCGACAATCCGCAGCCATGGCCATCGTCCACAGCTCCTTCTACCGTTTTACCCCGATGCCTGATCCGACCGGCTTCGCGGACTGGTTGCGTGAGCGCGGCGCAGCGCTCGCCCTCGGCGGCGTGGTGCTCGTCGCGGAGGAGGGGCTGAGTGCCGCCATCGCGGGCGAGGCGTCGGCCGTGCAGACCCTGGAAGCGGAACTGCAGGCGATGCCCGGCCTGGACGGCCTGCACTTCAAGCACAACGCCTGCGAGCGCCGGCCCTTCAGCCGCTTCAAGGTCTCGGTCAAGCGCGAGATCGTGGCCTTCGGCGTGCCGGGCGTGCGGGGCGATGCCACCGACAGCCACGTCAGCCCGCAGCGCTGGCGCGAGCTGCTGGACGACCCGGGCACCGTCGTCATCGACAACCGCAACAGCTTCGAGTTCAAGCTCGGGCGCTTCCGCGGCGCCGTCGACCCGGGCGTTGCCCACTTCCGTGACTTCCCGGCCTACGTGCTGGCCCGTCGCGACGAATGGCGGGACCGCACCGTGGCGATGTACTGCACCGGCGGCATCCGCTGCGAGAAGACGGCGGCGTGGATGCAGGCCCAGGGCCTGCGGGTGGCTCAGCTCGACGGCGGCATCCTGAACTACCTCGAGACCTTCCCTGACGCCGCGGTCGACTGGCAGGGCGAGTGCTACGTCTTCGACAAGCGCATCGCCATCGACGCCGCCGGGCGCGAGACGGGTACCACGGCTGAGCAGGTCTTCACCGATCCGGCCGACGCCTGGCGGCTGGCAAGGGCCAGGCGCCTGGACCCGGCCGCGGAGGATTGATGCCCCTTGCCCGGAACAAAGCTTCCGGGCCGCGATGCTTGGCTGGGGCCGCAAACGCCGACAATGCGACCGCGCGCCGCTTGCGCGCACCGCAAACTGTCATTCGATGTCTCACCTGATCGTCCACGGCGGCACGCCCCTCTCGGGCCGCATCGTCCCCTCGGCCAACAAGAACGCCGTCCTGCCCATCCTCTGCGCCACGCTGCTGACCCGGCAGCCCGTGCGCCTGCGCGGCGTGCCGGAGATCACCGACGTGAAGAAGATCGTCGAGGTCTTCCGCAAGCTCGGCTCCAAGGTGGAGCTGGACTTCAAGACCGGCATCCTCGACGTCCACCACGAGCACACGCACTTCGACCCCAACGTCGACCGCCTGCCCGAGGAGATGCGCTCTTCCATCATGCTGGTGCCCGGGCTGATGGCGCGCTTCGGCGCCGCCCGCATCGAGGACGACGTCAAGGGCTGCACCCTGGGCGCGCGCGAGATCGACCCGCACGTGGAGGTGTTCGAGCGCTTCGGCGCCCAGGTCGAGCGCCTGCCCGACGGCCTCATCCTGCGCGTGCACCGGCCGCTCACCGCCAACGCCCACTGGACGGACTACGCCTCGGTCACGACGACCGAGAACTTCGTGCTGTGCGCGGCCCTGGCTGACGGCGTGTCCACGCTGACCAACGCCGCCAGCGAGCCGCACGTGCAGGAGTTCTGCAACTTCATGTCCATGCTGGGCGCCCGGATCGAGGGCCACGGCACGTCCAAGCTGAAGATCACCGGCGTCGACGAGCTCGGCGGCGCCGACTACACCTTCACGGAAGACTTCCACGAGATCGTCACCTTCCTGGCGCTGGGCGCCATCACCGGCGGCGACGTGCAGGTCAAGAACGGTGCGCCGGAGATGTTCCCGCTGCTGGACCGCACCTTCGCCAAGTTCGGCGTACAGATCGTGCACGAGGGCGGCTGGAGCCGCTGCGTCACCAACGGCCCGCTCAAGGTGAAGGAGCCCTTCACGCGCAACATCCTGCAGAAGGTCGAAGCCGCGCCCTGGCCCTATGTGCCGGTGGACCTGCTGCCCATCTTCGTGGCGCTGGGCGTCAAGGCCGAGGGCAGCGTGATGTTCTGGAACAAGGTCTACGACGGCGCCATGGGCTGGACGAGCGAGCTGGCCAAGTTCGGCGGCCACGCCTTCCTCAGCGACCCGCATCGCATGATCACCTTCGGCGGCAAGCCGCTGAGCCCGGCCGAGGTCGAGAGCCCCTACATCATCCGCGTGGCCATCGCGCTGCTGATGGTGGCGGCCAGCATCCCGGGCAAGAGCGTGATCCGCAACGCCACGCCCATCCGCCGCGCCCACCCCAACTTCGTCGAGCACATCGGCGAGCTGGGCGCGCGCATGGAGTGGGTCGAGGGAGATTGAGGATGAAGCCCCGAGGCAACCGCCCACCCTCGCGCCGCTGAACAGTGGCTCGGCCCGCCAAGCCGGCCTTGCCGCTGCGCCAGGGCGTGGCGGCCAGCGCGGTGTTCTGCGCCGCCGGCCCGTGGCCGACGCTGACCGCCTTCCTCGCCGAGCGGCTGCCGCGCGTGGACGACTGGGCCGAGCGCGTGGCCGGGGGCGACGTGGTCGACGACGCCGGCCATCCCGTTCCCGATTCGCCCTACCGCCCCGGCCGGCGCGTCTACTACTGGCGCTACCGGGCCGACGAGCCCGTGGTGCCCTTCCTGGAGCGCATCGTCTTCCAGGACGAGCACCTGCTCGTGGCCGACAAGCCCCACTTCCTGCCCGTCACGCCGAGCGGCCTGTATGCGCGCGAGACGCTGATGGCGCGGCTGCGCCACCGCACCGGGCTGGCCGACCTCATCCCCGTGCATCGCCTGGACCGCGAGACGGCCGGCTTGGTGGTCTTCAGCGTCCGGCCGCAGGACCGCGATGCCTACCACCAGCTCTTTCGCGAACGTGTCGTCGACAAGGTCTACGACGCCGTCGCGCCGCGGGGCGAGGGGCCCTGGCCGCGCGTGGTGCGCCACCGGCTGGCGGAGCCCGAGGACGAGGGCTTCATGCAGATGCAGGTCGTCGACGGCGAGCCCAACGCCGAGACGCGCATCGACGTCGCCGAGCTGCTGCCCGGTGGCCTCGCGCGCTATGAGCTGCGGCCCCGCACCGGCGTGCGCCACCAGCTGCGCGCCCAGATGAACGCCCTGGGCCTGCCCATCGTCGGCGACCGCATCTACCCGGTGCTCCAGCCGCACGAGAACCCGCCGCGCTTCGACGCGCCACTGCAACTCGTGGCGCGCGAGATTTCGTTCACGGACCCGGTCACCGGCGCATTGCGCCGCTTTTCACGCCAGGCCGCGACAATCGCGCCGCCATGACCTCTTCCGACCCCCAAGCCCAGGTCCAGGAGCTGCGCCGACAGCTGCAGTCCCTGCTGGAGGCCGCCAAGGCCAACGAACGCAAGCTGGACCGCTTCGACGCGCTGGAGCGGCGGCTGGTCGCCGTGGGGTCGATGGAGGAGCTGGTCAACCTGCTGCTGGTGGACTGCCGGGCCGATTTCAACCTCGACGCCGCGGAACTCTGGCTGCTGGACCCGGACGAGGAGCTGCGCCGCGCCCTGCCGGCCCTGCCCATGGTCAAGGCGCCGCAGCTGCTGGACAACCACGCGCCGCTGAAGGCCCTGTTCGGCGCCGCGCGCACCACCCGCCTCGTCGGCGCGGCCGACGCGCCGCTGCTGGCCCAGGCCTTCGGCGAGGGCTCGCCGGTGCGTTCCGCGGCCCTGCTGCCCCTGATCCGCCAGGGCCTGCTGATCGGCAGCCTGCACTTCGGCTCGCGCGACCCCGAGCGCTACGACGCCGAATCGGGCACCAAGTTCCTCGACCGCCTGTCGGCCATCGCCGCCATCGCCATCGAGAGCATGCTCAACCGCGAGCGCCTGCGCCGCGCCGGCATGACGGACGGACTCACCGGCGTGCACAACCGCCGCTATTTCGACCACCGCAGCCTGATCGAATTCAGCCAGGCCGTGCGCCACCGCTACCCGCTGGCCTGCCTGTTCCTGGACATCGACCACTTCAAGGCCATCAACGACCGCCACGGCCACCCCGCAGGCGACGAAGTGCTGCGCCAGGTGGGCGGCCTCATCCAGCGCTCGCTGCGCACCGGCGACCTGGCCGCGCGCTACGGCGGCGAGGAGTTCGTCGTGCTGCTGCCGCGCACCGACCTGGCCGGTGCCTGCGAGGTGGCCGAACGCATCCGCCTGATGGTGCAGGAAGCGCCCTTCGTGACGCCCGAGGGCGGCACGTTGAGCGCGACGCTGTCGGTGGGCCTGGCCATGCTGCCGGCGCAGGCCACGAGCTTTGCCGAGCTGCTCGGCGCCGCCGACCGCGCCCTCTACGACGCCAAGCGCGGCGGGCGCAACCGCACGGTGGCCGACGAGGCCGCGGGCGACGCGGCGGCCGCTTCACCGTGACCTGTGCGCACTGATGCCGTCACGGGGCTGGCCTCACGCCTCACAATGGGCCGGCCATGAAAACCCTGCTGTCCACCCTCTGCCTCGGCCTGGCCCTGGCATGCGCGGCCCCGGCCGATGCCGGCCCGGCCCTGGAGCGCATCCAGTCCAGTGGCCGCATCGTGCTCGCCCACCGCGAGTCCTCCGTGCCGTTCAGCTACCTGCTGCCCGATGGCCGGCCCGTCGGCTATGCGATGGACCTCTGCCTGAAGCTGGCCGAGGCCGTGCGCAAGAAGCTGAAGATGAACACGCTGAACCCGCAGTTCCTGCTGGTCACGCCGGCCAACCGCATCCAGACGGTGGTGGACGGCAAGGCCGACATGGAATGCGGCTCGACGACCAACAACGCCGAGCGACGCGAGAAGGTGGCCTTCACCGTGCCCCACTACATCACCGGGGCGCGCTATCTGGTCAAGGCCGACAGCGGCATCACCGACCTGGCCCAGTTCGAGGGCCGGACCCTGGTCTCCACCAAGGGCACGACGCCGCTGACCTCCATCACCCAGGCCAACGCGGAACGGGCCCTGCACATCCGCATCGTCGAGGCGCCCGACCACGCCAAGGCCATGGAGATGCTGGCCGCCGGTCAGGCCGACGGCTTCGTCATGGACGACGTGCTGCTCTACGGCCTGGTTGCCGCGCGGCCGGATGCCGCCAAGTACCGCGTCGTCGGCAAGTTCCTGACCATCGAGCCGCTGGCCATCGTGCTGCCGAAGAACGACCCGGAACTCAAGACCATCGTCGACGACGAGATGAAGCGCCTCATCGCCAGCCACGAGGCCCAGGCCCTCTACGAGCGCTGGTTCATGAAGCCCATCCCGCCCAAGAACACGGCGCTCAACCTGCCGATGAACTACCTGCTCAAGGACTTCTGGAAGTACCCGTCCGACCAGGTTCCTTATTGAGCCGCCGCCGCGGGCCGCGGCGCCCGTCGTTCAGACAAACCCCGAGCGTCGACCCGGCGCCAACCGTGACAATTTGTGGCGCCATTGCTGTCGCCACCGATGAGACCTGATTCCCCTGACCAACCCCTGGAGCGCGTCACGCCGCGCCGGCTGGGATCGCTGCGGCTGCGGCTCACGGTCGGGGTGCCCCTGCTGACGGCCTTGATCGTCGGTCTCGTCGAGTGGGGCCACGAGGCCGCCGCATCAACCGAGGTCCTCTCGCACGCCGCCTGGCTGGTGCTGGGCCTGAGCGCGGCCCTGCTGCTGCTGGTTGAGGTGCTGATGCTGCGCCCCCTGCGCCAACTGGCGGCGGGCTGCGAGGCGATGGAGTCGGCGCCGCTGCCCCTGACGCCCGAGTTCGCGGCGCCCGCGCCGGGCCGGGCGGCCGAGCTGGATCGCATCGGGCATGCGATGCGGCGGGTGCAGGGGTCGCTGTGGCAGCAGGAGCAGGATGCCCGCGAACTGCGCCGTGAGCTGGCGCAGCAGCGGCAGCAGCTGGAGCAGGCGCGGGCCGCACTGGAAACCCACCAGCGCGAACTCGCCAACCTGGCGCGCACGGACATCCTCACCGGCATCGCCAACCAGCGCGTGTTCGAGGAAACGCTGCGGCGCGAGTTCAAACGCGCCCAGCGCCAGCGCGGCCTGCTCGCCGTCGCGGTGCTGGACCTTGATCAATTCAAGCAGTTCAACCTCACGCACGGGACGGGCGTCGGCGACCAGGCCCTGCAGCGCGTGGCGGCCCTGCTCACGGAGCGCTTCAAGCGCGACACCGACCTCGTGGCCCGCCTGGGTGGGGAGGAGTTCGCCGCCCTGCTGCCGGGCCTGGGCATGGCCGAGGCGCAAGGGGTGCTCGAATCGGTACGGGAGGAGCTGCGCGCCCTGCACCTGCCCGACGGCCGGGGCGACCTGACGCTGAGCATCGGCCTGGCCGCCGCCAGCCCGGCCCACCCCTACCTGAGCGCCCAGGCGCTGCTGCAGGCGGCCGACGAGGCGCTCTACATCGCCAAGCACGCGGGGCGGGATCGCCTCAGCCTGGCTGCTTGAGGCCCCTCGCCCAGTCTCGCGGCGCTGAACGCGCACGAGCCTGACCGGTCCCCCGGGGGGACGACGATGCTTGCGGCATTGAGCCGCAAGCACATCGCCTGCGGGCCGGCTTGGGGCGGCCCGGCGCCGCCCCGCAGTTTCAAAAGCCCGGAATCAGCGGCCGTGTTCCTGGGCGGCGAGCAACTGCTCGTTGACGCGGCGCGCGGCGCGCAGCACCAGGGTCTCGTCCAGTTGGGCCTGGGGCGCGATCTGGCTGGCCACGTCGTCGAGCTGGTCGGGGTGGTTGAGCAGGGCCCAGGCCACCGCCGAGATGGCGGCGACGCTGCGGCGGGCCAGGCTCTCGGGCATGGTCAGCGTGGACTGGATCTCGACGTGGTAGCGCACGCTCGCCACCGCCGCCGGCGCCAGGCCCCAGCTCTCGCACAGGGCGGCGCCCAGGGCGTCGTGGCTGACGCCAAAGGCCGTCTTCTCGAGCTCCACCAGGTCGGCATCGCGCGTGGCGGCGCGCAGCATGGCGGGATAGTGCGTCGGCGCGTGGCGGTACAGCACCGCCTTGCCGCATTCCTCGAACAGCCCGGCCGAATGCGCCGCCCACGGGTCCACGCCCAGCATCTGGCCCATGCGGCCCATCAGCAGGCCGCGCTGCGAGGCGCGCGACCACACGGACTCCAGCTCCGCCGCGGCCGGGAAGGCGGCGCGCAGGCCCATCTCGAAGGTGATGGCCGCGACCTCGCGCATGCCGAGGTAGGTGAGGGCCTGGTGCACCGTCTGCACCCGCCCGCGCAGGCCGTAGAGGGAGGAGTTGACGGCCTTCATCACGGCGGCGGCCAGGGCCATGTCGGTCTCGACCAGGGCGGACATGGCCTGCAGGTCGATGTCCTCGGCTGCCATCAGCAGCGAGAGCTTGACCAGGACCTCCGGCTGGGTCGGGATCTCGATGTCCAGATTGCGCAGTTGAGGATCGACGGGCATGGTGAGTGACGGCGCTTTGCGTGGAATGTCCTGATCGTAGATCAGCGGGAGAAGGCGTCCCAGGCTGTTTTGAGGATGAGGGCGCCAACGACGATCACGAAGACGCCCCGCACGAAGCCCGCGCCGTGCTTGAGGGCAAGGCGGGTGCCGAGCAGGCTGCCGGCGACATTGGTCACCGCCATGACCGCCGCGACATGCCACCAGATGTGCCCCTTGCTGACGAACAGCGCGATGGCGAACGCGTTGGTCAGCAGGTTCATGAGCTTGGCCGTGGCCGAAGCGTGCAGGAAGTCGTAACCCAGCAGCCGCACGAACAGGAAGACGAAGAAGCTGCCCGTGCCCGGGCCGAAGAAGCCGTCGTAGAAACCCACCGCCAGCGCGATGCCGGCAGCCGCGGCGGCCTCGGCCCGGCCCGTGAAGCGGGGCCGGTGCTCGCGTCCGAGATCCTTGCGCGCCAGCGTGTAGACGAGCACGGCCAGCAGCACCAGGGGCAGGGCCTTGCGCAGGCCGTCCGGGCTGACGAGGGTCAGCGCCCAGGCGCCGGCGAAGCTGCCCAGGCCGGCCAGCACGGCGGCCGGCATCAGCCGCCGCCAGGGCAGGTCCACGCGCTTGACGTATTGCAGCGTCGCCCAGCCGGTCCCCCAGACCGATGCGCCCTTGTTCGTGCCCAGCAGCGTGGCTGGCACGGCGTTCGGATAGGTGCTGAACAAGGCGGGTACGAGGATGAGGCCGCCGCCACCGGCGACGGCGTCGATGAAGCCGGCGAGCAGGGAGGCGGCAGCGACGGTGAAGAGTTCGAGCATGTCCCGGGTTCTATCAGCGCGAGCGACGCGGCGGCTCTGCCTCCGTCGGTCCGCTTGCAAGCCGGCTCATCCAGCGAGCTGCCGGTGGCGAGATGCGGTGTGCGCCGTTCCGACGGGAGGGGGGCACAAGAGAGAGGTTTTTCATTCGTTCGCGATGGGCTCAAGCGCCGATTGCCAACGCCAGGTGCGCGCTGGCAGGACGGGGTCACTTGGCAAGCAGGGCAGAATTCGGGCAATTCTGCACATGGATGTTCAATCCCTCAGGCCACGATACAGGAGGTCCGCGATGTCTGCCACATCCGCCCAGCAGCGTATCCACCGCGCCGCGCTGCAACTGTTCGCCGAGCGCGGCGTGATGCAGCTTAATGTCAGCGAGCTGGCCGAAGCGGCCGGCGTGGCCCGCGGCACGATCTACAACAACCTCAAGGAGCCGGAGGCCTTGTTTGAACGTGTAGCTGTGGAGCTCGCGTTTGAAATGGACCAGCGCGTGCAGGAATTCTTCGCGCTTGCCGCGCTTGAGGATCCCGCAGCCCGGCTGGCTTCCGGCATCCGGCTGTGGATACGGCATGCGCACATCGACCCCCATTGGGGCCGCTTCATCGCTCGCTTCTCCTTCTCGAACGCGGCGCTGCAGGCCATGTGGAACGGCCCCCCGCTGGCGGATGTGAAGAAGGGGATGGACGTAGGGCGATATGCCGTTCGACAGGAACAGCTCAGCGCTGTCGCGGCGATGGCGGCCGGCACGGTGATCGGATCGATCGTCTTGGTGCTGGAGGGCCACCGGACCTGGCGTGATGCCGGCACCGATGCCGCGGAATTGGTGCTGGCGGCATTGGGAGTGCCGCGGGAGGAGGCGCGGGCCCTCGCCACGGCGGAGTTTCCCAGCGCCATCAACGCCTTCTGACGCCGCCCTGACCTCCCCGGCGCTCCGAGATACCGGGAGCGCCTGCCGTGCCAGCCGGGCTGGCCTTGGAAGGCAGGGCGATGGACGGTTCAGAACAGATAGCTGGCACCGACGCTCGCCTGCGGTACGAGACGCGCGTGCCGACGCCAGCCGTCCAGTTCGTTCTCGAAATCCTGCTGCCCGAGCGGTGAGGACAGTGCCGGCCCCCTGGCTTGGCCGGTGACCCTGGCCCTTCCTATCGAGGCACCGAGGTCCACGAGGAGTCCCCAACCGGGCCCGGCCGGCCTATGTCCCCAGCCGATCCCGAGGTAGGGGGTGACGCAGGGGAACCGGGCCTTGATCTCAAAGCGGTCCGCGGGAGTCAGCAGGTAGAGGTTCCGGCCGACGGTGACCAGCGATCCATTACCGAGGCCGCTGAGGTCCAGACGCATGCGATTGAAGGTCACGCCGCCGCTTAGTCGAAAGCTCCATTCGGCGACAGGAAACCATTCGGCGTATAGGCCCGCCCGCACGAGCTTGGCGGTGCCCGTGTAGTCGACGCCACCGCGCTGGCCGCTGCGGTCGACGGCCAATGCCGAGACATCGGCCCGCAGCGCAATGTCGTCGGACACGGCCTGCGCGTAGCCAAGCATGACGCCGGGAAGACCGATGCCGGCGTAAAGCTCCCCCGCCTGAGCGGAGCCCAGCAGGGTCAGGGCCAGCATCGCCAGGAGATTGCGCAGGTGGCTGGATGAAGTTCGAGACATGTCGACCCCTTGATGCTCAGCCTGCGGAGGATCCCCATTGCGGGAGAGTCAACGTCCAGGAGTGGTCCGTCGTGCCGTCGTTGCCGTCGTCCACATCGATGGTGACCTGGTTGCTGGAAACCGACGTCTTCACCGTCGCCTTGGAATCCTTGGAGGTCCAACTCCCCGAGGAGGGCGTGCCGTCGCTATTGAATTCCACCCCGCCGCTGATCGCCACGGTATCGCTCAGTGTGACGTCGTTCACCGTCCCGCTAACGGTGTACCGCCCGGACAGGGACGAGGTCGTCGGCACGCTGCCGCTCCAGGTGGTCGACCAGGACAGGTCGGCATCGCTCAGCACGAGGGTCGCCGCTCGACTGTTCCAAGCCGTGACCAGCGTCAACTTGGTGGCCTTGATCTCTGCCGTGGTGGTCGTGCTGCCGTTGGAGGTCGTCTTTGTCCCCTGCAGCCGGGCGTCACCGTCCAGCGTCGTGGAGTTGCCCCCGGTCGTGGCCTTGAGCGACGTAAAGCTCATCTGCACCGCTGTGCCGGTCGTATCGGCCGACTGCACGTCCATCGCGACTGTGCCGTCGAGCTGGACTGCACCTCCCTGGACCTTGCATGCCGAGAAGACGGCTTGATAACGCTCTCCAGCGTCCAGTTGTCCGTTCAGGCGGGTGTCCAGCGTACCGCCGGAGATGGTGATGGTCGCGGTACCGCCCTGGTCACAGTTCAACGTGAAGCTCGTTGAGTCTGAGGCCGCCAGTGCGGAGCGATGGCCCGCCGTTGCCGCGTAGGCATGCGCCCCCCCTTGGGCACCTGCGACCGCGTTGTAGACCGAATCGACGGCCGAAGCCGTGGCGTGGCCGCTGAGCAGCGTCGTGGAGGACGTGGACGACGCGGAGGTCGCAGACATCGTCGTCCGCTGCGTAGCGCTGGAACTGCTTTGCGACGTTGCCGTGCCCTCCGAAGACGATCCTCCGCCGCCACAGGCGGACAGCAGGGCCAGCAACAGGGGTGCAACACTTTGGCGCGGCAGGGTGGCACAGAAAGGCGAGAGACGGTGCATGACGACGCTCCTGAGTAAAGAAGGTGCAAATTTGAACATATATGTTCAAATATGAACGATCTTGAAGTGAGCACTATTCATCAATTTCGAACGTCGCTGATCAGTTCTTCCTTTCGTGGATTCTTTATGCGTCAGGCCGCGGACGCGGACGGCCGGCGCCTGCCACGGCGAGGGGCTCGCAAGGGGATCAGGTGGGCCGGCCAGGGCTGGCCGATGCCGATGCCGATGCCGCGCAGCCGCCCGAGTGGCTGCACACGGTCAGCGCAGGCGGCTCTTCCGCTGCCACCGCGATGCTGGGGACTGGGCGAGCACCGCAACTCCTCAAGAGAGCGCAGGGCGTTGGCGGCACCCCGGCTCGAAGAGCCAAATAAAACGGCCACCAAGGGGTGCCTTGGTGGCCGGTGGGATTGTCTTCGGGGTTACGAAGCAACCAGCTTGTCTTGTCTCCTCACAACCCGCCCGGCGGCCCTGGGCAGGAGCCCGGAACCGCGTCGAGTGAAGGGAATGTATTGCCCCTCCACGGTGCATGAAACTGGGGTATGCCCGGGTTCGCTGGTTGCGAAAGGTGCCCGACAGCACCAAAAGCGTGCCGATCAGAGCCGCCGGCCGGCAGGGGAGAATCGTGGAATGCGCCCGTCCATGCCCCGGTTTTCACTCTGTGTCCTGGCCTTGCTGAGCGGCTGCGGCGGTGGTGGCGGGGGCGCCGGCTCGGCGGCGGGCGGTGGGTCAGCCACCGGCTCCACCGACGGTGGCGGCAGCGGGCAAAGCCTGACACTGTCGCTTCCGACCAACGGTTTGGGTCCGTCCGATCTCGCCGTCATCGTCGCGGAGGGGGATGCGCTCTCCGAGGCCATGGGTGCCGCCTACGTGGCGGCGCGCGGCGTACCGGCCGCCAATCTCATCCGCGTCAAGGTCAACACGGCGAGCGACACGCTGAGCGCCGCCGATTTCGCGACCCTCAAGGCCGATCTCGACGCCAGGCTCCCGGCGGGCGTCCAGGCCACGCTGCTGGCCTGGGCGGCGCCCAGCCGTGTCGTCGGGGCCTGCAGCATGGGCATCACCAGCGCCATGGCCCTGGGCTTCGACAGCCGCTACTGCAACCCGACGCCGGCCAACGGTTGCGCGTTGACGGCCGCTTCGCCGCTGTACGACAGCGAGTCGCGCCGGCCACAGTCCGAGCTGCAGCTGCGGCCGTCCATGCTGCTGGGCACGCGCACGCTGGCCGCCGCGCAAGCCCTCATCGACCGCGGCGTGGCGGCCGACGCCACGCGCCCGGCCGGCGACGGCTGGCTGGTGCGCACGACGGACACGGACCGCAGCGTGCGCTGGACCGACTTCTCGCCCCTGCCGGCCGCCTGGAGCGGCGCCCTGGCGCTGAACTACGTGGACAACAGCGCCGGCCCGGCCACGGCCGATGCGCTGTCCGGCAAGGGCAACGTGCTCTTCTACCTGACCGGCCTGGCTAGCGTGCCCAAGCTGTCGACGCTGCAGTTCCGCCCGGGCGCCCTCGCCGACAGCCTGACCTCCACGGGCGGCCTGCTGCCCGGCGCGGCGGGGCAGATGCCGGTGACCGCCTGGCTGGACGCGGGCGTGACCGCAACCTACGGCACCGTCGAGGAGCCCTGCAACTACCCGCAGAAGTTCTCGCGCGCCTCGGTCCTCGTTGACCAGTACTGGCGCGGCGCGACCGCCATCGAGGCCTACTGGAAGGCCGTGCAGTGGCCCGGGCAGGGCCTCTTCGTCGGCGAGCCGCTGGCCCAGCCCTTCCGCGACACGCCCAGCTTCGCCATCGTCGCGGGCGAATACCAGATCAGGACGCGCAGCCTGCGGCCGGGCGCCGTCTACAGCCTGCAGTACCTGCAGGGCTCGACGTGGACGACGCTGGCGACCTTCAGCGGCGTGCGCGGCCAGGCGCTGGACGGCCGCGCGCCCCTGCCGCCGGCCGCCGCCACGCGCATCCGCTGGCAAGGGCCTTGCCCGGTTGACGCCGCCGCGACCTGCACCCTGGCGCAGTCGCCCTGAGTGGTACCCATGAAAAAGGGGCGCCCGTCGAGCGCCCCTTTTCGCTGGCGGGCCCGATGGGGCCCGTGCCGGTCACGCCATCAGGGCGTGCAGCGGTAGACCATGAAGTCGTCCAGGTACCAGCCGAAGGTGCCGCCGCAGCCGTCGTTGCCCAGCTCGAAGCGCAGCTTGACCTTGTCGTTGGCCTTGGCATAGGGCGCCAGGTTCACGATCGAACGGCCCCACGACCCGCTGACGCCGCCGGCATCGCTGCCGGAGAAGCCGGGTTCGCCGGCCAGCGGGCTGGTGTTGCCCGCGGCCGCCGTGGCCATCGTCGTGTTGTACGGGTTGTAGACGAAGTCCGCCGCCTTCACGAGCTGCCAGGCGCCACCGTTGACGCTGATCTTCAGGTTGCCGCCATCCCAGCCGGCTTCCGTGGCCACCCAGTGGTCGAAGGTCAGGCGCGGCGAGCTGGCGTCGGCCGGGATGGTGATCTCCGGAGACTCCAGGCGCTGCAGGCCCGACTCGTCGCCGCCCGGGGCGCAGGTGCCGCCCTGGATGTCCTTGGCGAACATGGCATAGCCCGAGCGCTGGCCCGGCAGCCCGGTGACCACGCCCCAGTCACGTGCCGTGAAGTCCGGCGTGCCGGCATGGGTCATGACCCACTTCAGGCCACCGCGACGGCCGCCGTCGAAGTTGTCGGCGGCGATGGAGGCCACGGTGCCGCTGGGGCACAGGGCCGGCGGGTTCTTGGCCAGCAGGGGGGTGAAGTTGCACTGGCTCGGCGGTGTGCGCAGCTCGACGGCCAGGGCCATCTTGGCGACCTGGGCGCAATCGCTGGACGTGATCACCTCGCCGGAGATGGCACCGGTCTTGAGGTCGTTCAGGTTCATGCCGGTCAGGTCGCGGCAGGATTGCTCCAGCGCATCCGCATGCTCGGGGAAACCGCTGAAGGGGCCCTGGTAGATCGTCTGCGCACGGTAGTAGATGTGCGCCGCCTTGGTCAGGCCGATGCCGGTGATGATCTGGCCGTTGTAGCTGCCGCCGTCGACCAGCAGCGCATAGCCGTGGTTGGGCACGCCGGAGTTGTTGTGCACGCCGCCCCAGTCCGCGGCGCGGGTGTCGGGTCCGCAGGTGTACTGCTTGTCCGACACCTTGCCGGGGTTGCCGTAGCAGGTGGGCGTGTACATGTCGCGCAGGGCGCCGTTGAAGGCGGTGGAGTCCTCGCCCATCAGCCAGCGCACGGAGCTGTCCGTGCCGGTGCCGCCGCGGGACAGGGTCAGCGTGACGGGCGTGTTGGCGGTCAGCGCGGCCTTGATGGCCGTGCCGTCGTTCTGGCTCACCGACAGCGACGGGATCGTCGGGCCGCTGCCCGACATGTTGATCACTGCGGTGCCGCCCTGGTTGTTGCCGATGACCACGCCGATGGCACCGGCATTCTGGGCGTTCTGCACCTTGATGCTGAAGGCGCAGCTGCCGCGGTCGATGAAGGCGATCTTGCCGGCCAGCGAGTCGGCAGGCAGTGCGGCGCAGGCGGCGCTCGTCGAGCCGACCTGCACGCCCGCCAGCGTGCCGGGGACGGAGAAGGACTGCGGGCCCCAGCTCGCCCCGCCGGCATCCTTGACGCCCGCGAGGTTGGCGGGCGCCGAGATCGTCACCCGCGGCGGCAGGGCCGTGAAGGTGGTGCAGGCGCCGTTGCTGCGGGCCGTGTCGGGCGTGTCGCCGCCGCGGCCGTTGATGCGGTCGACGGTCTCGCCCCAGATGTCGGAATAGGCCTCGTTCAGGGCGCCGGGCTGCCAGTGGTAGACCAGGGCGTGCGTGTACTCGGTGTAGGCGTGGCCCCACTCGTGCGCCGTCACGTCGTCGGTCGTTGTGCCCGGGCAGAACGAGATGAAGGTGCCGTTCCAGGAGGCGTTGGGGCAGCCGTCACCGCGGTTGAAGATGGAGTCCATCGTCGCGCCGTGGCCGTCGAAGGAGTCGCGCCCGAAGGCCTTCTTGAACAGGTCGTAGATGTCGGAGGAGGCGGCGATCATGTTGTCCGCCTCGGCAACGCCGGTGGGGAAGGCCTGGCCTTCGACCCAGAACGGGTTGTTCGGGTAGTTCGGGCCCGGAGCCGGGTCGATGCCCAGGCCGTCGTAGGCACGGCGGTTCTTGGCGTGGAAGATGCCGGTGGTCTTCTGGATGATCTTGCCCGTGTGGGCATCGACGTAGACGAACTCGCGCACGTCGACGCCGTTGCCGACGACGACTTCCCAGGCCAGGTGGTTGGGGCCTTCAACGCCCTGGGCCAGGCCTTCGCGGTAGATCATCAGCGTGGGCTTGGACGCGTTGAGCTTGGCGGGCCGGCCGAGGTCGGTGACCACGCTGGTCATGGCGATGCGGGTGGCGTCCTCCGCCGAGCGCTTGGGCGTGGTGTCGACGTCGATGCCGGGCACGAAGGTGCCGTTGGCGACCACCAGGTTGTCGGAGGCGTCGTAGTGCGTCTTCACCTCGCCGCCGAACACGGGCAGGCCGCGGTAGAACTGCTTGTGGGTGATGTGCGTGCCACCCTGGCGGTCCTTGGTGATGCGGGCGGCACCGAGTTCCTCGTTGGCGTTGCTGATGCCGAACATGCCGCCGTAGTTCTTCAGGAACTGCACCGAACCGTCTTGCCGCGCGGCGTCGGTCATGGGGCGGGCGCGGCGCTGGGCGGCCATCTTGGCCACGCCGGCGGCGCGCGGCAGGCGCACGAAGCGCGCCGCGCCGGTGGCGCTGTGGACGGTCACCTCGGGCGTGGTGCCCGAGTCGGCGGCGAGGCGGTTGATGGCTTCGCTCTGGCCGCGCAGACCGGACTGGGCCTGGGCCGCGAAGGCCAGGCCGACCGCTGCGGTCAGCAATGAAAGACGCAATGAATTCCGAGTCATAAACGCTCCTGCATGCGGCGGGTAGCCGCTCAACGGGGGGAGGGGAAACCGGGGGATCGCCCCGGCCGGTCCATCAGAGGGAGTTGCGGCGGCGGCGGGCGGCGGCCAGGCCGGCCAGGGCCACGCCGGCCAGGGCCAGGCTGGCAGGCTCGGGGACGGTGCCGACCGTCAGGTTGTCCAGGGCGGCGTAGAACGACTGGTTCAGGCCGTCGCTGCCGTGGATGTTCAGCGACGTGATGGCCTCGCCGGAGATGAAGCCGCGGAAGCTGCCACCGAAGGACGCGGGCGTGAAGCTCTCGACCGTGCCATCGCTCAGGGTGAGCGTGATCATGATCGACTGGAAGGCGCCCTGGAAGTCGACGCCGAAGAAGTTGCCGCCGACGGCATAGACGTTGTTGCTGGTGAAGTCGATGGTCAGGTCGTCCATGATCTGGCTCGTCGACATCGTGTCGCCATCGGCATAGGTGTCCTGAGGCGCCGAGATCGTGTACGAGAACGCGCCACCGCTGAAGGGGACGGCGCCCGGCGGCGTGTTGCTCAGCCCGTTGAAGTTCTCCGTGTAGGCCCCCGGCAGGAGCTTGGACAGGAAGTCCGAAGAGGAGGTGTAGACGGTGGCGGCGGAGGCGGCCGTCGATAGAGCTGCGATGGCCAGCGCGGTGGCGAGGCGGTGAACGGGCTTCATTCGATTTCCTTCGTGAGGGAAAAAACAGTGAACCCAGGTTGGATTCGGGTAGCGCATCGTTCCATGACATATCTCACAACTGCACCCCTGATCCACGGGAAGGGAAAGTCACTAGCGGGCGTGCGAGGCGCCGCCATGCGCGCTCGCCACTGCGGTGGCGGGAGGGCGGCGCAGGCCGGGCGCTCTTCCGCTCAGTCGTCTAAGGTATTTGCCTGATGGCCGTGCAAGCGGAGCCTCGCTAGGCAGGCGCCGGATTGCCGCCCGGACTGACGGTCAGGCGGGGTGGCCGCCGGCGGCTCAGCGCTCGGCCTTGCCCGCGGCGCCGTCGCCAAGGCGCAGGGTCGCCTCGTAGGCGCGGCGATCCGTCGCCTTGCCGGTGACGGGTTCGGGGGTGAGGCTCAACAGGACGAGATCGAGTTCGCCGACCGGCGCCGAGCGCTGGGCGCGGGCGTCGGTGTGCAGTTCCAGCGCCTGGCGCGGGCCGCCCTCGTGCTGCCACCACAGCCGCACGGTGGCGTCGCCCGCGACGATGCATTGCTCGCCCTTGGGGCAGCGCGAGTCGGCCGTCACGCCGTCGAAGCCGATGCGCAGGCCCTGGGCGGGCAAGCGCACGGAGGCGCCCGCGCGCAGGCTGAAGGGCTTGCCGGCCTGAGCGTCAGGACCTGCCGCCCCGGCGAGCTGGCAGCGCCCAGCCACGCAGGCCGCGCCGGGGTCGGTGGCCACCGCGCAGTTGGAGCGCAGGCCGCTGGCTTCGAGCTCACGCCGCTGCGCCGCCGACTGCCGCGCCGCCAGTTCGGCCAGCGCCCGGGCGTCCGTGCCCTGGACGGACCAGGCGACATAGCCGGCCGGCCCGCCGCAGGCCTTGGCGCCCACGGCCTGGGTTCGGCACTGGCTGTCCGACGTGCAGGCCGCCGGGCCGATCAGTGCCTGCAGCTCCTTGGCGAGGCGGGCCGACTCCGGCTGGGCGGCGGTGGGCGGTGTCTGGGCGCAGCTGGCGAGGGCGGCACAGGCAAGGAGGGCAACGAGCGGTCGGGCGGGCTTCATGTCGGCATGGTGGCCGGGCTCGGGCCGCTTGGCAACAGCCAGCCTGTCACATCCCGAAAGGCCGGTCCTCGCATGGTGGCCCTAGGATGGGCCATGCGTTCTTCACTGCTGCTGTGCCTGGCCCTTGCCGCCCCGGCGTCCGTCGGCGCGGCAGAGGGCTGCACGGTGGAGCCGGAGGCGGCCGTGCGAGCCGTGAATGCGCTGCGGGCCGAGGGGCGCCGCTGTGGCCCGCGGTGGTGGCCGGCGGCGCCGGCCTTGCACTGGCAGGCGCAGCTGGCCGAGTCGACGCGCCGTTATGCCGAGGAGCTCGCGCAGCACGACCGGCTCGACCACGTCGGCGAGGGCGGCGCCACCTTGCGGACGCGGCTGCTCGAGGCCGGCTATGCCATGCGCGTGGCGGGGGAGAACCTCTCGGGCGGGCCGCAGGCGCTGGACGAGGCCCTGGCCGACTGGCTGGCCAGCCCGCCGCACTGCGAGAACCTGATGGCGCCGGACTTCGAGGAGTTCGGCTTGGCCTGCGTCGGTGGCCCGGGCCGGCTGCAGCGCTACTGGGTGCTGCAGCTGGCGGCGCCTAGATCCAACCCAGGTCGATCGCCCTGAGCACCGCCTGCGTGCGGTCGCGCACGCCCATCTTGGAGAAGATGGCCGAGCAGTGGTTCTTGATGACGCCTTCGCTGTTGCCCAGCAGGCTGGCGATCTCGGTGTTGGAGCGTCCGCTGGCCACCAGGCGCAACACCTGCAGCTCCTTGGGCGAGAGGGGGTCGGGATGGTCGGCGGCCGTGAAGGCGCGCTCGCCGCCCTTGGCCTCCATGCGGGTCGTCAGCGAGGGGCGGAGCGCCGTGCCGCCGGCGTGCACGTCGCGCAGGGCCTGCAGCAGGGTGTCGGGGCTGATGGCCTTGAGCAGGAAGCCCTTGGCGCCGGCGCGCGCCGCCTCGTCGAAGGCCGCGGTGTCGTCGAAGGTGGTGAGGAGGATGACCGGCAGGCGCAGGGCGCGCGCGGCCAGGGCGCGGATGAGGCCGACGCCGTCCAGGCGGGGCATGCGCATGTCGGAGAGGATGACGTCGGGCATGGACTCGGCCACCTCGTCGGCCGGGATGGCGGCGAGCCATTCCAGCGCCTCGGCGCCGTCGCTGGCCTCGCCGACGACCTTGAGCTCGTCGTGCAGCGCCAGCAGCCCCTTCAGGCCCTCGCGCACCAGTTGCTGGTCCTCCACCAGCAGGATCTTGATCACACCCATCGCGGACATCTCAGCTCGATTCGAAACCCCGGGCTCGTGCGCGTCACGCGCATGGTGCCCCCCAGTTCGGCCATGCGCTCCGTCATGCCGGCCAGGCCATTGCCGGCCCGGCCCTCGTGCCAGTTCGGCGCGCCCCGCCCATCATCGTCGATGCTGACGCCGACCTCATCCCCCGCTTCCCCTAGGCCGCGCAGTTCGACCCTCACCCGGCGGGCGCCGGCGTGGCGCACGCTGTTGGTCACGCCTTCCTGCACGCAACGCAGCAGGGCGTGGGCCGCGCGGGGGCCGAGGTCGCGGGCGGCGTCGTCCAGGGACAGCTCGATGCGCGTGCTGGCGATGCCTTCGGCCAAGGCCTGCAGGGCCGTGGACAGGTCGATGCGCTGGGAGCTGCGCTGCTGCGACACGGCCTCGCGCACGTCGGCCAGCAGCTGGGCGGCCACGCCCTGGGCGCGGTCCAGGGCCTGACCGGCGCCCGGCGCGTCGGCCCGCGCGAGCAGGGCGCCGCCGAGCTGCAGTTGCAGGTTCAGGGCCGTCAGGTGGTGGCCCATCAGGTCGTGCAGTTCGCGGGCGATCTGCATGCGCTCGCTGTAGCGCATCTGCTCGGCCAGCAGGTGCTCGCCGGACATCTGCTCGGCCAGCACGGCCTGCAGCCAGCGGCGCTTCTCGGCCTCGGCCGCGGCCATGCGCCCGAGGCCAAAGGCCAGGCCGTGCAGGGCCAGCATGGAGGCCAGCAGGCCGAACTGGTCGAGCCAGGCGGACTGCGACGGCGCGGCGTAGATGGCGGTGTTCAGCAGCACCTGGACGAAGGCGAAGCCCAAGGCCAGCCGTGCCGGCAGCAGCACGCCGGCCAGGGCCGTGACGAGGAAGGGCAGGCCCGGCGTGACGCTGACGGCCAGCAGGTCCACGACCAGCAACCCCGCCAGGCGCTGGTTGACGGGCACGGCCGTCTGGCCCTGGCGGGCGAGCAGGAAGATCAGCGCCACGAAGGCCAGCAGCAGCAGGACGCAGACGACGACGAGGCCGCGGTCGTTGACGTCGCCGCCGGACTGGCGCCAGATCCAGGCCGCCAGGCCGTCGTAGGGCTCGGTGCGCACGCCCAGCAGGGCCGCGCCGGCGCTGACCAGCTCCATGGCGCAGAACACCAGCGCGGCCAGCCGCAGCACGACGCCGGGCTCGGCCAGGCGGGCGAGCAGGCGGTCGAAATTCGTCATGCCAGCGCCGCGGCGATCACGCCTCCACCGAGGCAGACCTCGCCGTCGTAGACCACGGCGCTCTGGCCGGGCGTGACGGCCCACTGCGGTTCGGCGAAGCGCAGCGTCAGCCGGCCGGCGTCGAAGCCGACATCGCAGGCGGCGTCAGCCTGGCGGTAGCGCGTCTTGGCCGCCGCGGGGCCGGGCGCGGGCGCTTGGCCGGCGGTCCAGCTGAGGTCGTCGGCGACGAGGGCGGGGCTGAGCAGCAGCGGATGGTCGTGGCCCTGCACGACGATCAGGGTGTTGTTCGGGATGTCCTTGGCCGCGACGAACCAGGGCTCGTGATGGCCGCCGCCCTTCGACGCCCGGCCGGGCGTCGCCGCCGATCCCTGCGCGCCCTTGTCCTTGATGCCGCCGATGCCCAGGCCCTGGCGCTGGCCCAGCGTGTAGAAGGACAGACCGACGTGCTCGCCGAGCTTGCGGCCCCGCTCGTCCTTGATGGGCCCCGGCTGGTGGGACAGGTATTTGTTCAGGAACTCGCGGAAGGGCCGCTCGCCGATGAAGCAGATGCCGGTCGAATCCTTTTTCTTCGCGTTCGGCAGGCCGATCTCGGCGGCGATGCGGCGCACCTCGGTCTTCTCCAGGTGGCCCACCGGGAACAGCGCCTTGCTCAGCTGGGCCTGGGTCAGGCGGTGCAGGAAGTAGCTCTGGTCCTTGAGCGGGTCCAGGCCCTTGAGCAGCTGGAATTTGCCGTCCAGCTCACGCACCCGGGCGTAATGCCCGGTGGCGATCTTCTCGGCGCCCAGCCGCATGGCATGGTCGAGGAAGGCCTTGAACTTGATCTCGGCGTTGCACAGCACGTCGGGGTTGGGCGTGCGGCCGGCCTGGTATTCGTGCAGGAAGCTCTCGAAGACGCGGTCCTTGTACTCGGCCGCGAAGTTGACGTGCTCGATCTCGATGCCGAGCACGTCGGCCACCGAGGCGGCGTCCAGGAAGTCCTGGCGCGACGAGCAGTACTCGTCATCGTCGTCGTCCTCCCAGTTCTTCATGAAGATGCCGACGACCTCGTGCCCCTGCTGCTTGAGCAGATGGGCCGTCACGGCCGAGTCCACGCCGCCGGACAGGCCGACGACGACTCGATGTTTCTTGGCGGAACTCATGCCCCCGATTGTCCCGCAGGGGGTGCCGGTCCGCCGGCCGCGGGGGCTCAGGCCAGGCGCAGCGGGTCGGCCAGCGAGGCGTGCGCCTGCACGCTTTCCAGCGGCAGGGCGCGGCCGGCGGCGTGGTCCTCGATGCACTGCAGCACCAGCGGGCTGCGGTGGCGCTCGCGGCTGGCGCGCACCTCGTCCAGGCTCAGCCACAGCGTGCGCCGGATGCCGGTGTCCAGCGTGCGGCCGGGCAGGGGCTCGCCGACGTGGCCGCGGTAGGCGAAGCGCACATAGGTCACGTCCTCGCCGCGCTCCGGGCGCAGGAAGCGCGCGAGGTAGACGCCCAGCAGGGCCTCGGGCGTGAATGCGCGGGCCGTCTCCTCCAGGGCCTCGCGCACGACGGCCTGGAGGGGGCTCTCGCCCTGTTCCAGGTGCCCGGCGGGGTTGTTGAGCCTGAGGCCTTCGGGCGTCTCCTCCTCGACCAGCAGGTAGCGGCCCTCATGGGCAATCACCGCCGCGACAGTGACACTGGGACGAAAGCGGGCTGTGGCAGTCATGAAACCTCCCATCGAAATCCCGCAGTGGGCGGGAGCGGGCATTGTGTAAGCTGCCGCGCACCCCTGCTCCTGGAGGAGAACTCATGCAGATCGGCGTCCCGCGCGAGCGCGCGGCCGGAGAGACCCGCGTGGCCGTCACGCCCGAGACGGCCAAGAAGCTCAAGGCCCAGGGCCACGTGCTTCGCATCGAGACCGGTGCCGGCGTCGCGGCCAGCGTCACCGATGCGGCCTACGAGGCGGTGGGCTGCGAAATCGTCGACCACGCCGCGGCCCTGGCCTGCGAGCTGGTGCTGAAGGTGCGCGCCCCCGGCGCCGAGGAGCTGGCGCTGATGAAGCCCGGCACGGCCCTGGTGGGCATGCTCAACCCCTTCGACCGCGACGGCCTGGCCGCGATGGCCGCCGCGGGGCTCACGGGCTTCGCGCTCGAGGCCGCGCCGCGCACGACCCGCGCGCAGAGCATGGACGTGCTGTCCAGCCAGGCCAACATCGCCGGCTACAAGGCCGTGATGATCGCGGCCGACCGCTACCAGCGCTTCTTCCCGATGCTGATGACGGCCGCCGGCACCGTGAAGGCGGCCCGCGTCGTCGTGCTCGGCGTGGGCGTGGCGGGCCTGCAGGCCATCGCCACGGCCAAGCGCCTGGGCGCCGTCATCGAGGCCAGCGACGTGCGGCCCTCGGTGAAGGAGCAGGTCGAGTCGCTCGGTGCCAAGTTCATCGACGTGCCCTACGAGACCGCCGAGGAGAAGGAGGCCGCCGAGGGCGTCGGCGGTTATGCCCGGCCCATGCCGCCGAGCTGGCTGGAGCGCCAGAAGGCCGAGGTGGCCAAGCGCGTGGCCCAGGCCGACGTCGTCATCACGACGGCGCTGATCCCGGGCCGCGCGGCGCCGGTGCTCGTCACCGAGGACATGGTCAAGGCGATGAAGCCCGGCTCGGTCATCGTCGACATCGCGGCGCCCGCCGGCGGCAACTGCCCGCTGACGGAGGCCGGCCGCACGGTGACGAAGCACGGCGTCGTCATCGTCGGCGAGACCAACCTGCCGGCGCTCGTCGCGGCCGATGCCTCGGCGCTCTACGCCCGCAACGTGCTGGACTTCCTCAAGCTCGTCATCACCAAGGAGGGCACGCTCACCGTGCCGCTGGATGACGACATCGTCGCGGCCTGCCGCGTCACCCAAGACGGCCAAGTCACGAGGGCATGACCATGGAAATCGTTGACCACACCATCATCAACCTCATCATCTTCGTGCTGGCCATCTACGTGGGCTACCACGTCGTCTGGACGGTGACACCCGCGCTGCACACGCCGCTGATGGCGGTGACGAACGCCGTCTCGGCCATCGTCATCGTCGGCGCCATGATGGCCGCGGCCCTGACCGAGACACCCTTCGCCAAGGGCATGGGCGTCGCGGCGGTGGCGCTCGCGGCGGTCAACATCTTCGGCGGCTTCCTCGTCACGCGACGGATGCTGGAGATGTTCAAGAAGAAGCCCGCCAAGAAAATCGAGGAGAAGTGACATGACCTACCCAGCGGGCTTCTTTTCAGAGAAGGCTCACATGCCGCCGGCATGTGAAGCGAAGCGGGCCGGAACTCAAAAGAAGGAAAGACCGGCGGCCAAGAAGGAGGGCGCGTGATGAGCATGAACCTGGTCACGCTGCTCTACCTCGTCGCGAGCGTCTGCTTCATCCAGGCCCTCAAGGGGCTGTCCCACCCGACGACGTCCATCCGCGGCAACGTCTTCGGCATGGCCGGCATGGCCATCGCCGTGGCGACGACGGCGGCCCTCATCGTCAAGCTGGCGGGCTCGGGCACCGGGCTGCTGTGGGTGCTGCTCGGCCTCGTCGCCGGCGGCGGCTACGGCGCCTGGAAGGCCAAGACGGTGGAGATGACCAAGATGCCGGAGCTGGTCGCCTTCTTCCACAGCATGATCGGCTTGGCGGCGGTGGCCATCGCGGTCGCGGCCGTCGCGGAGCCGGCGGCCTTCGGCCTCACGCCGCCGCTGGACGCCGCGCTCGCCGCCATCCCGGCCGAGGACGGCGTGGCGCCGCGCACGCTGGCGCCCATCCCTGCGGGCAACCGGCTGGAGCTGGCCCTCGGCGCCTTCATCGGCGCGGTCACCTTCACGGGCTCCGTCATCGCCTGGGGCAAGCTCTCGGGCGGCAGCAAGTTCCGCCTCTTCCAGGGCGCGCCGGTGCAGTTCGCGGGCCAGCACCTGCTCAACCTGGTGCTCGGCGTGGCGGCCCTGGCCTTCTGCGCGATGTTCTTCGCCAGCGAGTCGGCCCTGGCCTTCGGCATCGTCGTGGCCCTGGGCCTGGTGCTGGGCGTGACCCTCATCATCCCCATCGGAGGCGCCGACATGCCGGTGGTGGTGAGCATGCTCAACAGCTACTCGGGCTGGGCGGCGGCGGGCATCGGCTTTTCGCTGAACAACCCCATGCTCATCATCGCCGGCAGCCTGGTGGGCAGTTCGGGCGCCATCCTGAGCTACATCATGTGCAAGGCCATGAACCGCTCGTTCTTCAACGTCATCCTGGGCGGGTTCGGCGGCGAGACTGGCGGGCCGGCGGCGGGGGCGGCCCAGCAGCGCAACGTGAAGAGCGGCAGCGCCGACGACGCGGCCTTCGTGCTCGGCAACGCCGAGACGGTCATCATCGTGCCGGGCTACGGCCTGGCGGTGGCGCGGGCCCAGCATGCCGTCAAGGAACTGGCCGCCAAGCTCACCGAGAAGGGCGTGACCGTCAAGTACGCCATCCACCCCGTGGCCGGCCGCATGCCCGGCCACATGAACGTGCTGCTGGCCGAGGCCGAGGTGCCCTACGACCAGGTCTTCGAGATGGAGGACATCAACGCCGAGTTCGCCCAGGCGGACGTGGCCATCATCCTCGGCGCCAACGACGTCGTGAACCCGGCGGCCCACGTGAAGGGCAGCCCCATCTACGGCATGCCCATCCTGGAGGCCCACAAGGCCAAGACCGTCATCGTCAACAAGCGCTCCATGGCAGCCGGCTACGCGGGCCTGGACAACGAGCTCTTCTACATGGACAAGACCATGATGGTCTTTGGCGACGCCAAGAAGGTGGTGGAGGACATGCTGAAGGCGGTGGAATAGGCAGACCGTTGAATAAGGCGGCAGAAACAAGGATCTTGTTAAACAAATGCGCCGTTAGATTAAACATGATGTTTAATTTGGCCCACATGTTCAAAGTTCTGAGGCTGATGCATGGCCGACCAACCCCAGCGCGCCGGTCGTTGGGTCCGGCAGTCCACCGGCTACCGTGCCTTCGTGCCGGCGCCGCTGCCGCCTGATCCGCCGCTGCTGATCGACGGCCCGCTGCAGGCCCTGCTGTCCCAGGCCGATCGCGACCTGGGGCGGCTGGATGCCCTGGCCACGCTGCTGCCCAACCCCGACCTCTTCGTCGCCATGTATGTGCGGCATGAGGCTGTGCTGTCCTCGCAGATCGAGGGCACGCAGAGCACGCTGGAAGACGTGCTGGCCTTCGAAGCGGACGCCGTCGAGGCTGGCACACCCAAGGATGTCGGAGAGGTGGTCAATTACGTGCGGGCCATGAACCACGGTCTCGCACGGCTGGCGGAGTTGCCGCTGTCCTTGCGACTGCTGCGCGAGATCCATGCGGAGCTGATGCAGGGCGTGCGCGGCAGTGACAAGTCTCCGGGCGAGTTCCGTACCAGCCAGAACTGGATCGGCGGCGTCGGCAGCAGCTTGCGCACCGCCGCCTTCATTCCACCGCCACCGCAGGAGGTCATGCCGGCCCTCGGGCAGCTCGAGCGCTTCATGCATGACAGCCGCGCCGAGCTTCCATTGCTGGTGCGCTGCGCGCTCGTGCATGCCCAGTTCGAGACCATCCATCCCTTTCTCGATGGCAACGGCCGCGTCGGGCGCCTTCTCATCACGCTGCTGCTGTGTGCTGAGGGGGCGCTCGCTCGGCCGCTGCTCTACCTCTCGCTATTCCTCAAGACACACCGCGCCGAGTACTACGACCGACTCACTGCCATCCGAAGCCAAGGTCATTGGGAACCCTGGGTCGCCTTCTTCCTGCGCGGCGTCAGCCAGACGGCCCGCGCCGCCACGCAGACCGCCCGCGACATCGTGCAGATGCGCGAAACCCACCGTGGCGCCGTCGCCAAGAACGCCCGTGCACTCGCCCTGTTGGACAGGCTGCTGGTGCAGCCCAGCGTCTCCGCGCCACGCGCCGCGCAGTGGCTGCAATGCAGCTTCCCGACTGCGCTGAAGCTGCTGACCGACTTCGAGTCGCGCGGCTGGTTGCGCGAAGTCACCGGGTTTGGACGCAACCGTCAATGGCGCTACCAACCGTATCTGGATCTCTTTCACCGCGAGGCCGTCGACGCTTCGCTGGCCGAAGCCGCCGCCCCGCAGGTGACGGGCAGCGCTTTCCAAGGTTCACCGCCAGCCTGATATCGAATCCCCTGACCTGAACCGCGTCAGCCATCGGTCAGAATCCTGCAAGCAAAAAGGAGACATGGCCATGGAGCCGATCTGGCTGAAGCATTACCCGGCCGAGGTGCCGCGCGACATCGATGTGGCGCTCTACCCCAGCCTGGTGGATCTGCTCGACACCTCGTTCAAGAAGAACGCCGCCAAGCCGGCCTACCACATGATGGGCAAGAGCGTGAGCTTCGCCCAGGTGGACGAAGCCTCGCGGGCGCTGGCGGCCTATCTGCAGGGCCTGGGCCTGGAGAAGGGCGACCGCGTCGCCCTGATGATGCCCAACCTCTTCCAGTACCCGGTCGCCGTCGCTGCCGTGCTGCGGGCCGGTTATGTGGTCGTCAACGTCAACCCGCTGTACACGCCGCGCGAGCTGGAGCACCAGCTCAAGGACTCCGGCGCCAAGGCCATCGTCATCATCGAGAACTTCGCCTCGGTGCTGCAGCAGGTCATCCAGCACGTGCCGACCAAGCACGTCATCCTCGCCGCCATGGGCGACATGCTGGGCTTCGCCAAGGGAATGATCGTCAACTATGTCGTGCGCAAGGTGAAGAAGATGGTGCCGGCCTTCGAGCTGCCCGGCGCCGTGCGCTTCAACGACGCCCTCTCCAAGGGCCGCAGCCTCACCTACAAGGCGCCCAAGCTGGGGCCGGACGACATCGCCGTGCTGCAGTACACCGGCGGCACGACGGGCGTCTCCAAGGGCGCCGTGCTGCTGCACCGCAACCTCGTCGCCAACATCCTGCAAAGCGAAGCCTGGTACCAGCCGGCGCTCAAGAAGATCCACAAGGGCGAGCAGGTCACGACGATCTGCGCGTTGCCGCTGTATCACATCTTCGGCTTCAACACGAACATGATGCTGTCCATGCACATGGGCGGCGCCAACGTGCTGATCCCCAATCCGCGCGACCTGCCGGCCGTGTTCAAGGAACTGCAGGGCCATCGCTTCCACAGCTTTCCGGCCGTCAACACCCTCTTCATGGCCATGGCCAACCACCCGGACTTCAACACCGTGGACTGGAGCCATCTCGTGATCTCGGTGGGCGGCGGCATGGCCGTGCAGCAGGCCACGGCCAAGCTTTGGCTCGAGAAGACCGGCTGCCCCATCGTCGAGGGCTACGGCCTGTCCGAGACCTCGCCCTCGGCCAGCTGCAACCCGACCGATAGCGACGCCTACAGCGGCACCATCGGCCTGCCCATGCCGCTGACCGAGCTCAAGCTGCTCGACGACGACGGCCGCGAGGTGCCGATGGGCCAGCCGGGCGAGATCGCCATCAAGGGCCCGCAGGTCATGGCCGGCTACTGGCAGCGCCCCGACGAGACGGCCAAGGTCATGACGGCCGACGGCTTCTTCCGCACGGGCGACATCGGCACCGTCGATGAACGCGGTTACTTCAAGATCGTCGACCGCAAGAAGGACATGATCCTCGTGAGCGGTTTCAACGTGTATCCGAACGAGGTCGAGGACGTCATCACCCAGATGCCCGGCGTGCTCGAGTGCGCCGCCGTCGGCGTTCCGGACGCCAAGGCCGGCGAAGCGGTGAAGGTCGTCATCGTGAAGAAAGACCCGAATATCACCGAGGCCGATGTGCGGTCCTATTGCGAAGCCAACCTGACCGGCTACAAACGCCCCAAGCTCGTGGAGTTCCGCACCGAGCTGCCCAAGACGCCGGTCGGCAAGATCCTGCGCAGGGAGTTGCGGGACAAGAGCTGAAAGCGCCTCTCTGACCCGAGCCGCGGCGGCCTGCTGGCATCCGCGGCCTGAACCCCCGACACCGTGCTCGACCTGTTGCATTCCAAAACCGACGCCGGCCGCGCCGAGATTCGCGCGCGAGCCTTGCCGTTGTCGCGGGCCGCGCGCAACCTGCTGCTCGTGCTCGACGCCACCAAGCCGGCAGGCGACTGGCTGCGCCTCGTGGCCGGTGCGACACAGGCCGACCTCGAGACGCTGCGCCAGCACGGCCTGATCGCGCCGCAAAGCGCGGGCGGCCAGCCGCTGCCCGTGGCGCCTGCCGCGGCGCCGGCGCCGGCCAGCGCTCCGGCAGCGCCATCGGCGCCTGCACCGGCGCCCGCCGCCGCGCAGGCGCCGCCGGCCGGCTCGCCGCTGCTGGACCGCGCGGCGCTCTACACCTATCTGAGCGGTGAGGCGACCAAGCTGCTCGGCCCCTTCAAGGGCTATGCCTTCGCCCTGGAGGTGGAGCGGGCCGACAGCCTCGCGGCCCTGCAGGCCCTGGCGCTGCAGCTCGTCGAGCGCGTTCAGAAGGCCAAGGGCGAGGCCGCTGCCGCCGCCGTGCGCGAGGCCCTGGGCCTGCGCTGATCTGGGACACTGGCGGCCCCGCCGCTGCCCCGCTCCCTGCCTTGCCCCGCTTCTTCGTCGATGCCCCGCTGACCGCCCCGGGCGAGATCACCCTGCCGCCGGGCGCGGCCCGCCACGTGCAGGTGCTGCGTCTGCAGCCGGGCGACGCCCTCACCCTCTTCGACGGCAGCGGCCCGGAATGGCGGGCCGAGGTGACGGCGATGGGCCGCAGCGAGGTCCGCGTGAGCCTCGTCACGGCCGAAAGTCCGCAGCGCGAACTGGCGCGCCGCGTCACGCTGGCCGTCGTCATGCCGGCCAACGACCGCATGGATTTCCTCGTCGAGAAGGCGACCGAGCTCGGCGCCGCGGTGCTGCAGCCCTTGGTGTCAGAGCGCTCGGTGCTGCGGCTGGCCGGCGAGCGTGCCGACAAGAAGCGCGCCCACTGGCAGTCCGTGGCCATTGCGGCGGCCGAACAGTCCGGTCGCACGGTGCCGATGCGTGTCGAGCCCGTCCAGCCTTTGCCGGCCTGGCTCGCCGCGCTGCCCGCGCCGGCCGGTGGCGAATGGCGCGGCCTGCTGAGCCCGCGGGCCACGGTGCCGCTGGCTGCCGCGGCGCCGGGGGCGAGCGCCGTCTTCCTCAGCGGCCCGGAGGGCGGGCTGAGCGACGCGGAGGAGGGCGCCGCCCGCGAGCGCGGCTTCGCTGCCGTCACCCTCGGTCCCCGCATCCTGCGTGCGGACACCGCACCGCTGGCCGTCCTCGCCTGGCTGGCGCTGTCGGCATGAACCGCCGGCTCGCCTGGCTGGTCCTGGCCCAGGGCCTGTTCCTGACGAACAACATCTGCTTCATGGCCATCAACGGCCTGGTGGGCCTGGCGCTGGCACCCCGGCCGTGGATGGCCACCCTGCCCATCTGCGCCTACGTGGCCGGCGGCGCGGTCATGGCCCGGCTCGTCGGGCGGCACCAGCTGCGCTTCGGACGCAGGCGGGCCTTCCAGATCGGCCTGTGCGTGGCCCTGGCCAGCTGCGCCATCGCGCTGTGGAGCGTGACCGGCGGCCACTTCTGGGGCGTGGTGCTGGCGACGCTGGTGGCCGGCTACTACAACGCCAATGCCGCCCTCTACCGCTTCGCCGCGACCGAGCTGGTCGCCGCCGACAAGCGCGAGGCGGCCATCTCCTGGGTGCTGGCCGGCGGCTGCCTCGGCGCGGTGCTCGGGCCGCTGCTGGCGCGCGAAAGCCGCAACCTGCTGACGGTGCCGTTCGCCGGTGCCTACCTGCTGCTGATGGGCGTGGCGCTCGCCGGCCTGCTGCTCATCTCGCTGATCGAATTCCCGCCGCTGCCCCGGCCGGCCGCCGGGTCGGGCGGCCGGCCGAGCGCGGAGATCGCGCGCCAGCCGGTCTTCATCGTCGCCCTGGCGGCGAGCGCGCTCGGTTACGGCGTCATGAACCTGCTCATGGCCGCCACGCCCATCGCCATGGGGCAGTGCGGCCTGCCCTTCGCCGACGCGAGCCGCGTGCTGCAGTGGCATGTGCTGGGCATGTTCGTGCCCAGCTTCTTCACCGGCCCGCTGATCCGCCGGGCCGGCGTGCTGCCGGTGATGGCGGTGGGCGTGGCGCTCAACCTCGGCTGCGTGGCATTGGCGCTCTCCGGCCAGGACCTGGAGCACTTCATGGGCGCGCTGCTGATGCTCGGCGTGGGCTGGAATTTCCTCTACATCGGCGGCACGACGCTCTTCACCCAGGCCTACCGGCCCGAGGAGAAGACGCGCGCCCAGGGGCTGCTGGACACCGGCGTCTACGCGACCATGACGCTGACCTCGTTCTCCTCCGGTGCCCTCGTCACCACGGGCGGATGGGCCTGGATGAACTGGGCCAGCCTGGTGCCCATCGGCCTGTGCGCCGCGGCCCTGGCCTGGCAGGCCGCCGCTCAGCGCCGGTCGTGCTGAAGGTATTCGGCCGCCATCTGCGCGGCCAGGCGCTCGGGCTGCAGCCGGGCCAGCGTCGCCATGGCGAGCTCGCGCTGCGTGACGAAGAGGGGTGCGCCGATGCGCAGGCCGGCGATGCGGCCGCCGTCGAACTGCGGCAGCAGGGGGTAGACGCGCAGCCTCAGCACCAGGGTGTCCTGCCCGTCGGTGAAGACGGTGGTTTCCGCCAGGGTGATGCAGCCCGCCGCGTCGGCCTGCTGCAGCAAGGCCAGGCCGGCCGACGCCGGGTCGATCTGCGCGGCCGATGCGGTCAAGGCCACGGTGCGGCGGCCGGGAGCCTCGAGCGCCTCGGCGACGGCGGCGTTGAACCGCGCGTTCAGCTCGTCCCAGTCGGGCGCGCCGGCGGCCGGCGGGTTGCGGCCCTGGCCGAACACCAGGATGCAGGGTGGCGCCGCGACGGCGCCGGCCGCGGCCGCGAGGGCCAGCAGGCCCGCCGCCAGCTCACGCCGCATCGTCTTCGCCGGCCGGCTTGCGGGCCGAGCCCTTGACGAGATCGAAGCGGAACAGCCGGCACTCGATGGGGCCGTTCCACATCGGGACGCGCCGCGATTCCTTCAGCCGCATCCGGCCGGGCAGCTTCATGTCGGGGCTCAGCATCCAGGCCGTCCAGCCGGCGGGGTTCTGGGTGTATTGCCGCTTCCAGTGCGCGGCCAGCCGCGGGAAGAAGTCGTCGCCGGCATCCCTTTGCTCGCTGCCGCCCGCGTCGCGCGTCATCGCGGCCTTGCCGCGTACTTCGATGCGTTCGCCGTAGGGCGGGTTCATGACGATGCTGCCGGGCATGCCCTCGGGCAGCGTGGGCGCCGGGCGCTCCAGGGCGTCGCCGCCGTTGAACTGGATGTACTGGGCCACGCCGGCACGCTCGGCATTGCGCCGCGCGAAGTCGACCATGCGGAAGGCCACGTCGCTGGCAAAGATGGGCACGGCCGGCGGGTGGATGCGGGCGCGCGCCGCCTGGGCCATCTCGCCCCAGGCGGCCTTCATGGGGCCGGTGGCGAAGGGCAACTGGTGCTCGAAGGCGAAGCGGCGCTGCAGGCCCGGCGCGGCGTCGCAGGCGATCAGCGCGGCCTCGATGGGGATGGTGCCCGAGCCGCAGCAGGGGTCGTGCAGGGCGCCGCCCTGTTCCGCCGTGCCGCGCCAGCCGGCCGCGGCGAGCATGGCGGCGGCCAGGGTCTCCTTCAGCGGCGCGTCGCCCTTGTCGATGCGCCAGCCGCGCTTGAACAGCGGCTCGCCCGAGGTGTCGACGTAGAGAGCCGCGCGCTCGGGGCCGAGGTGCAGCACGATGGGCAGGTCGGGGCGCTGGGTGTCCACACTGGGCCGCTCGCCGGTGTGCTCGCGGACCTGGTCGCAGACGGCGTCCTTGATGCGCAGGGCGGCGAAGTTCAGGCTCTTGAGCGGCGAGCGCTGGGCCGTCGTGTCCACGCGCAGCGTGTGCCGCGGCGTCAGCCAGTCGCGCCAGTCGACGCGGCGGGCGAGGGCGTAGAGGTCGTCCTCGTGGCGGTAGGGGCCCTCGATCAGCTCCACCAGCACCCGCTGCGCCAGCCGGCTCTCCAGGTTGATGCGCATCACGTCTTCGGCGCTGCCGAGCAGGCCGCAGCCGCCGCGCAGGGCCTGGACCTTGCTGCGCACGCCAGGCGGCAGAAAGCGCTTGAGCTCCTCCTCCAGCAGCGGCTCGACGCCGCCGGGGCAGGACACGAAGAGGGACAACTTGTTGGGCAGGCTCACGGGCGCATTGTCGCCGTGCCGGCACGCGGGGGCGCCGCGGGTCAGCTCACGCCGGCCGGGATCGCCGCTTGCCGCAGGGCGGTTGGCGGGCACGACGCCTCGGCCGCCTGCAAGCGTGTTCCTTCCCATTCAAAAGGAGATCGGTATGAACTTGATTATTTGGCTCATCGTAGGCGGGCTCATCGGCTGGGTCGCCAGCCTGGTCATGAAGACCGATGCCCAGCAGGGCGTGATCCTGAACGTGGTGGTCGGCATCGTCGGCGCCATGATCGGCGGCTGGTTCCTGGCGCCCATGCTGGGGACCGGCACGATCAACAGCAACGATTTCAGCCTCCCCGGCTTGGTCGTCTCGCTGCTCGGCGCCATCGTGCTGCTGGCCATCGTGAACCTGGTGCGCCGGGGCACGACGCGCTGATGTGAAACGGCCCCCGGCCCACCCCGCGCGCTGAACGCGGCGCGTGTCCGGCCCCAGCACTCGGCCCGCAATACGCCCGTTTCATGCGTCGTGCGTGCCGCGAACGCGGAATGCTTAACTGAGTCACCGCCGGCCGCGGCCGGCGGCGGGGCCGGGGCTCACTGGCGGATGAAGTCCAGCAGATCCTGGTTCAGGCGGTCCTTGTGGGTGTCGGTGATGCCGTGGGGGCCACCGGCGTATTCGATCAGGCGCGCGCCCTTGACGAGCCGGGCTGTCGCGCGGCCGGTCACGTCGATGGGCACGATCTGGTCGTCCGTACCGTGGATGACCAGCGTCGGCACGTCGACCTTCTTCAGGTCGTCGCGGAAGTCGGAATGGAAGAAGGCCTCGATGCTGTCGTAGGTGGCCTTGGCGCCCGCCTGCATGCCCTGCACGTAGAAGCTGTCGACGAGGCCCGCGGAGGGCTGGGCACCGGGGCGGTTGAAGCCGAAGAAGGGGCCGCTGGCGATGTCCTTGTAGAGCTGGGCGCGGTTGTCCAGCGACGCCTTGCGCAGGCTGTCGAACACGGCGGTGGGGACGCCTTCGGGGTGGGTGGGCGTGCTGCCCATGATGGGTGTCACGGCGCTCACCAGGACCAGCTTGGCCACGCGAGCCGTGCCGTGGCGGCCGATGTAGCGGGCCACCTCGCCGCCGCCGGTGGAGAAGCCCACCAGCGTCGCGCGCTTCACGCCCTTGGCGCGCAGCACGGCGTCGAGGTCGTCGGCGTACTGGTCCATGGTGTTGCCCGCCCAGGGCTGGCCCGAACGGCCATGGCCCCGGCGGTCGTGGGCGATGACGCGGTAGCCGCGCTCGGCCAGGAACTGCATCTGCGACTCCCAGCTGTCCGCGTTCAGCGGCCAGCCGTGGCTGAAGACGACGACTTGGCCGTCCGCGGGGCCCCAGTCCTTCACGTAGAGGGGCGTGCCGTCGTCAGCGGCGACGAAGGGGCTGGCGATGGCGGCAGCCGAGGCGGCGGGCGCGGCCGAAGCCGTCGTCTGGGCCGCCACGCCACCGAGGGCGATGGAAGCAGCGAGGGCGATGCGGGTGAGGGCGTTCATGGTGATCTCCATAGGGTGGCGGGGCTGTCTTGCGACAGGACGAACTGTGCCCGGCGAGTCAGTACCAGATGTGCTGTAAAGTACGTGTAACTTTGCATTTAGTACAAATCCATGGCCGACCGACTCGCCGCCCTTTTCGCGCACTTCGCCGTGCGGGCCGAGACCTTCCAGGCGGGGCCGCTGTGCGGCGTCAACAGCCTGGAACCGCAGGCGGGCCGCGGCCAACTGCATCTCGTGCGCGAGGGCGGCGTCGAGGTGCACCACGGTGCGGCCGAGCCGCTGCGCATCGGCGAGCCCAGCCTGCTGCTCTACCCGCGCCCGCTGGCGCACCGCTTCGTCACGGAAGCCGGCCAGGGCGCGCAGTTCCTCTGCGCCCACATGGCCTTCGAGGGCGGCGCCAGCCACCCCATCGCCGCGGCCCTGCCCGACTGGATCTGCCTGCCGCTGGCGGCGGTGCCGAGCTGCGAGCCGGTGCTGGCCCTGCTCTTCGCCGAAGCCCAGGCCGAGCACTGTGGGCGGCAGCTCATGCTGGACCGGCTTTTCGAGGTGCTGCTGATCTGGGTGGTGCGCGAGCTGATGGCCCAGGGCCGGGTGGACTCCGGCATGCTGGCCGGCCTGGCCCACCCGCGGCTGCGCGGCGCCCTTGTGGCCCTGCATGAGGCGCCGCAGCGCGATTGGCCGCTGGAGGCGCTGGCCGAGGCGGCCGGCATGTCCCGCACCGTCTTCGCCAACACCTTCCGCGACGTGGTGGGCTGCACGCCGGGCGCCTACCTGCAGCGCTGGCGCATCGGCCTCGTGCAGAAGGGCCTGCGCCAGGGACGGGCGCTCAAGCACATCGCGGCGGACGTGGGCTATGGCGGCGAGGCGGCGCTGTCGCGCGCCTTCCGCGCGCACACGGGGCAGTCGCCGCGGGAATGGCGCAAGGCCGCCCTGGCCGTGGGGTGAGTCCGGCTACAGCGCCTTGCGCAGATTGGCCGGGGCGATCTTCATCGCCTCGCGGTACTTGGCCACCGTGCGGCGCGCGCACTGGATGCCCTGCTCCTCCAGCATGGCGGCCAGGGCGCTGTCGGACAGGGGCTTCTTCACGTCCTCGGCGGCGACGAACTGCTTGATCAGGGCGCGCACCGCGGTACTGGACGCCTCGCCGCCGGCCTCGGTGGACAGGCCCGAGCCGAAGAAGTACTTCAGCTCGAAGGTGCCCCAGGGCGTGGCCATGTACTTGGCCGTCGTCACCCGCGAGATGGTGGACTCGTGCAGGCCGAGTTCGTCGGCGATCTCGCGCAGCACCAGGGGCTTCATCGCCAGCTCGCCATGGGTGAAGAAGCCGCGCTGGCGCTCGACGATGGCCTGGCTGACACGCAGGATGGTGTCGAAGCGCTGCTGGATGTTCTTGATGAACCAGCGCGCCTCCTGCAGCTGGCCGCCCAGCGGTGAATTGCTGATGCCGCCGCGCGTGGCCCGCAGCGCGTTGGCATAGAGCTCGTTGATGCGCAGCTTGGGCGCCACCTCGGGGTTGAGCAGCACGCGGAATTCGCGGCCCGCCTTGCGCACGATGACGTCGGGCACGATGGCCGCCGCGGCGCCGGCCGAGAAGCGCCGCCCCGGCTTGGGCTCGAGCTGGGTGATGAGGCCTTGCGCCTCGCGCAGCAGGGCCTCGTCGGCACCGGTCTCGGCCATCAGGCGGCGCATGTCGCGCCGGGCCAGCAGTTCGAGATGACCCTTGCAGATCTGGATGGCGACCGCCTGCGCGGGGCCGCAGCGGGCCGGGGACAGGGCGCGCAACTGCAGCACCAGGCACTCGGACAGGTCGCTGGCGGCGATGCCCGCCGGCTCCAGGCTCTGCAGCAGGCGCAGGGCGATGCGCAGGTGGTCCAGCAGCTCCTCGTGGGCCTCGGCGTCGTCGCCGGCCAGGGCGGTGGCAATCTCCTCCAGCGAGTCCTCGAGGTAGCCGTCCTCGTTCAGGGATTCGATGAGCACCTGCACCGCCGCGCGGTCCTCGGGCGAGAGGCTGAGGCCAGCCAGTTGCTGGATTAGGTGCTCGGCCAGCGTCGTCTCGGCGGACTCCTGGCTCTCGCGCTCGCCGTCCTCGTCGCTGCCGCCCGCGCTGCTGCTCGGCAGCTCGCGGATGCCGTCGAAGTCGTCGCGCTCGGTGCCGTTCTCCCAGTCCTCGCGCTCGGTGCCGCCGAAGTCCTCGGCGCTCAGTTCGGGCGCTTCGGCCACCTCGCCGCCGCTGTCCGACTCCCCGGCCGACGCCTCGGTGCCGCTTTCAGCCGGCGCATTGGCCGCCAGCTCGGGCGTGCTGACGGTGAATTCCTCCTCCGTCTCGAGCAGCGGGTTGCTGGCCAGCATCTGCTCGACCTCCTGGTGCAGCTCCAGCGTCGACAGCTGCAGCAGCCGGATGGACTGCTGCAACTGGGGCGTCAGCGCCAGGTGCTGGCTGAGGCGGACCTGGAGGGTCTGTTTCATGCAGACCTCTACATCCGGAAGTTTTCGCCGAGATAGACCTTGCGCACGTCGGCGTTGGCCACGATCTCGTCGGGCGTGCCTTCGGCGAGCACGGCACCCTCGCTGATGATGTAGGCGCGGTCGCAGATGCCCAGGGTCTCGCGGACGTTGTGGTCCGTGATGAGCACGCCGATGCCGCGGCTCTTCAGGAAGCCGATGATGCGCTGGATCTCCAGCACTGCGATGGGGTCCACGCCGGCGAAGGGTTCGTCCAGCAGGATGAAGCGTGGCTGCGTGGCCAGGGCGCGGGCGATCTCCACGCGCCGGCGCTCGCCGCCCGACAACGCGGGCGCCGGGCTGTCGCGCAGGCCCTCGATGGAGAGGTCGTGCAGCAGGCCGTTGAGCAGCTCGTCGATGCGGCCGCGGGACAGGGCCTTGCCGCGCTCGTCCTGCTGCAGCTCCAGCACCGCGCGGATGTTCTGCTCGACGGTGAGCTTGCGGAAGATGGAGGCTTCCTGGGGCAGGTAGCTCAGGCCGAGCCGCGCGCGGGCGTGGATGGGTAGGCGCTGCACCTCGGCCCCGTCGATGCGGATGACGCCGGCATCCGAGCGCACCAGGCCGACGATCATGTAGAAGCTGGTCGTCTTGCCCGCGCCGTTGGGGCCGAGCAGGCCCACGACCTCGCCGCAGTCGACGCGCACGTGCACGTCCTTGACGACCTTGCGCACGCCGTAGGTCTTGGCCAGCCCCTCGGCTTCGAGGCGGCTGCCGCACTCCGCGGCGGTGCGGCTCGCTTCGGTCGCGGCGTTCATGAGCCCTTGCGCGGTGGCGTGATCGTGGTGGAAGGCTGCAGGGGCAGCGCCGACGGCGCCGACGCGGCCCCCGAGGCGGGGCTTTCCGGCACTTGGCGCGGCATCAGCACCATGCGCACCCGGCCGCTGGGATTGGGCGAGGCCTGGCCGCCTTCCAGGGCAAACACCTCGGTGCGGCTGTTGTAGACGATGACGGCGCCGGTGACTTCGTCCGCCACGGTGGTGCCGCGGGTGCGGCGGACCGTGGCGTTGCCGATGAAGCGCACCGTTTCGGTCTTGGTGTCGTATTCGAGCTGGTCGGCCACACCCTCGATGGCTTCTCCGGGCAGGTCCCGCGCCTGGCGGAAGTTCACCGGACGGCCCGCCGCGCCGTGGGCGAAGGCCTGGTAGTAGCCGTCGGGGGTGGCGCGCACGTCCACCTGCTCGGCGCGCAGCGTCAGGCTGCCCTGGGTGATGATGACGTTGCCGATCAGCTCGGTGCGCTGGTTGACGGCGTCGAGCCGGCCCTGCTTGTCGGCCGTGAAGACCATGGGCTTGGCCCGGTCACCCTTTTCCGCCAGCGCGGGGCCGGCGGCGAGGGCGAGGGCGATCAGGAGGGGCAGGCGCTGGAGCATGGCGGCACGGAAGTTGCAGGCCATTCTAGGCGCGCGCCGCTCCGTTCAGCCTTTCCCGCGTGACAACTTGACCAGGAAATCCGCGACGGCAATGGCCTGCTGGCCATGCACCTGCTCGCTCTGCCCCGGCGTGCCGGCGCTGCTCGGGCTGGTGCGGTAGCGCCCGCCGATGACAAGGGCCGGGACGGTCTCGACACCGGCGAGCTCCGCCAGCTTGGGGCCCTGGGCCATCTTGGGCGCGATGGCGAAGGAGTTGAACGTCGACTTGAACTTGGCGGTGTCGACGCCCAGCCGCCCCATCAGGGCGACGATGGAGGCTTCGTCGGCCAGTTCGACGCGGTCGCGGTGGATGGCGTTGAAGATGCCGCTGTGGACCTGCGGCGTCAGGGCGTTCATGGCCTGCAGCGTGTAGAACATGCGCTGGTGCAGCTGGTGCAGCTTGGTGCCGCCCAGCGGCACGCGGCGGAAGCTCACGTCGGCGGGCAGCTGGTGCACCCAGGCCTCCAGCAGCGGGTCGAAGGCGAAGCAGTGCGGGCAGAGGTAGAAGAAGAACTCGACGACTTCGACCTTGCCCGGCTCGCCGGGCAAGGGCTGGGTCAGCCGGGCGTATTGCCGGCCTTCTACCGGGCCGCCCTGGGCGCGGGCCGAAGGCAGCCAGGCGGCCGCGGCCAGGGTCAGGGCGGCGTCGCGGCGCCTCACGTCTTGCTCCGCACGCGCTGGATGAGCTGGTCGGCCACCTGCAGGGCCTTCTGCCCGAGTTCGACCTCGCTCATGCGCTGGCCGCCGCCGGCCATGCTGGGCGAGGTCAGGAAGCGGCCGCCGATGCCGAGTGTGGGCACGCCGTCGATGCGGTAGGCCTCGGACAGCTTCTCGGCCTGCTTGCACTTGGTCACCACGCCGAAGGAGTTGTAGGCCTCCTGGTACTTGCCGGGGTCGATGCCCAGCGGGCTCAGGAACTTGGCCTGGCTCTGCGGGTCGTCCAGCGCCAGGCCCTGCTGGTGCATGGCATTGAAGATGGCCGGGCGGGTGGCGGCTTCCTTGCCCAGGGCTTCGAGCGCGTAGAACATGCGCTGGTGGATCTTGATGTTGGCGCGAAAGGCCACGTGCACCTTGCGGAAGGCCACGTCGGCCGGCAACTGGCGCGACCAGGCCTCGATGGCCGGCTCGAACACGTAGCAGTGCGGGCAGCCGTACCAGAAGAACTCGACCACCTCGATCTTGCCCGGCGTGGTGGGCAGGGCCTGGGGCAGCACCTGGAAGGTGCGGCCGTCGCCCTGGGCGAAGGCCAGGTCGGTGACTGCCGCGAGCGGCGCGGTGGCGAGCAGGGCGGAAAAATCTCGGCGCTTCATGGCGGCAGGCTTCCTTCAGGCAGGGAGTTAGCGTTGTACACGAACGAGGTTGGCCTCGAAGCCGGCCCCCTCGATCTTGCGTTGCAGGTCGTCGGCGGCGTCGCGGGTGTCCATCGGCCCCAGGCGTACGCGGTAGACGGTGCGGCCGTTCTGCTCGCGCTCCATGACCTTGGCGGTGAAGCCCTGGATGGCGAGCTTGGCCTTCTGGGTCTCGGCCTCCTCGGGCCGCGTGAAGGCGCCGGCCTGGACGTAGTAGACATAGGCGTCGCCGGCCGCCGCGGTGGTGGCGGGTGCGGGGGCCGGGGTGGGCGCGACGGCAGGCGCCTCGGCGCGGGCGGCCGGGCGTGCCGGCTGCGGCGGCGGCAGGGTGGCCGTGGCTGCGGCGCTGGCGGCGGCCACGGCCTCGCTGGCCGTCGTGGTCGGAGGCGGCGGCATGTTGACCACGCCGCTGGCGCTGCGCGCGGCGGCCTTGCCGGCCAGCGGGGCGTTCGGGTCCCAGTTCTTGTTGCGCTCGGCCTCGGCGGCGTCCTGCTCGGCCGTGCGCTGGGGCACCTTGTTCACGAATGGGATGGGCACCTTGGTGATGTAGAGGGCCACGCCCAGGGCGATGGCCAGGCCGACCAGCAGGCCGACGATGAGGCCCAGGACGAAGCCGCCTTTCTGGCCTCCCCTCGGGGTCTTGTTGCCGGCGGGTTTGGAGGCAGCAGTCATTCGGTCTCCGAAGTGTCAGGGGTGTCGCGGCTCATCTGCTCGGGGGCGCTCACGCCCAGCATGCCCAGGGCGTTGGCCAGCACCTGGCGCGTCGCGGCCAGCAGGGCGATGCGGGCGCGGCTGAGCTCGGGCGCCTGGTCGAGCACGCGCTCGGCAGCGTAGTAGGAGTGGAAGGCGCCGGCCAGGTCGCGGGCGTAGAAGGCCACGTCGTGCGGCGCCAGGCCGGCGGCCGCGCCGGCCAGCATGTCGGGGTAGGCGGCGAGCTTGAGCATCAGCGCCTCTTCCGTCGGGGCGGTCAGCAGGGCGAGGTCGGCATTGCCGACGGTGGCGAGGTCGCCGCCCCACTTGCGGATGACGGAGCAGATGCGCGCATGCGCGTACTGCACGTAGAACACCGGGTTCTCGTCGTTCTGCTTCAGGGCCAGGTCCACGTCGAAGGTGAACTCGGTGTCGGCCTTGCGGCTGATGAGGAAGAAGCGCACGGCGTCGCGGCTGGTCCAGTCGATCAGGTCGCGCAGCGTCACGTAGCTGCCGGCGCGCTTGGAGATCTTGACCTCCTGGCCGCCCTTCATCACCGTGACCATCTTGTGCAGCACGTAGTCGGGGAAGCCCTGCGGAATGCCCAGGTTCACCGCCTGCAGGCCGGCGCGCACCCGGGCGATGGTGCCGTGGTGGTCCGTGCCCTGGATGTTGATGCACTGCGTGTAGCCGCGCTCGAACTTGTTGATGTGGTAGGCCACGTCCGGCACGAAGTAGGTGTAGCCCCCCTCCTTCTTGCGCATGACCCGGTCCTTGTCGTCGCCGTAGTCGGTGGTGCGCAGCCACAGGGCGCCGTCCTGCTCGTAGGTCTTGCCGCTGTCGACGAGGCGCTGCACCGTGCGCTCGAGCTGGCCGCCGGCGTAGACACTGCTTTCCAGGAAGTAGCTGTCGAACTTGAGGCCAAAAGCCTGCAGGTCCAGGTCCTGCTCGTGGCGCAGGTAGGCCACCGCGAACTGGCGGATGCCGTCGAGGTCGTCCGCGTCGCCCGAGGCGGTGAACTCGCGGTCGTCGGCCTTCACCGTCTCCTTGCGCAGGAAGGCGTCGGCGATGTCCTGGATGTAGTCGCCGTTGTAGGCCGCCTCGGGCCACTCGGCGTCGCCGGGCTTGAAGCCCTTCAGGCGCATCTGCGTGGAGTTGGCCAGCGTGGCGATCTGCACGCCGGCGTCGTTGTAATAGAACTCGCGGGTCACGTCGTGGCCCTGGCTCTGGAAGAGCGAGCACAGGGCGTCGCCCAGGGCCGCCTGGCGGGCGTGGCCGACGTGCAGGGGCCCCGTGGGGTTGGCGGAGACGAACTCCACCATGACGTGCTTGCCCGTGGCCGGGCGGTGGCCGAAGCGGCTGCCGCCGGTGAGCACCTCGGCCACGACGGCCTGCTTGGCGGCCGGCTTGAGGCGGATGTTGATGAAGCCCGGGCCGGCGATCTCCAGGGATTCCACCCAGGTCTGGAAGGCCGGCCTGGCCTGCAGGGCCGCGATGAGCCGGGTGGCCAGTTCGCGCGGGTTGGCCTTGAGCGGCTTGGCCAGCTGCATGGCGGCGGTACAGGCGAAATCGCCATGGGCGGCCTGCTTGGGGGATTCGAAGGCGGCGACGGCTTTCGCGTCGGGGGCAATCTCGTGGAGGGAGTCGGCGAGTGCGGCGAGCAGCGCCTGCTTGGCTTGGATCATGGCGGCGATTTTAGGAGGCAGGCCTCGTGCATCCTGGAACGCATGGGCCGTCCACCGCGCTGACTCAGCCGGCCGTCGGTTCGTGACAAGCCACGCAGAGCTTGTTGCCGTCGGGATCGCGGAAGTAGGCGCCGTAGTAGTTCGCGTGGTAGTGCGGCCTCAGTCCCGGCGGGCCTTCGCAGCGTCCGCCGTGGGCCAGGGCCGTGGCGTGGGCGGCGTCCACCTGGGCGCGGGTGGCGGCCAGCAGGGCCACCATCTGGCCGTTGCCCGGCTCGTGCTCGCCCTCGAAGGGGGCTCCCACCAGCAGCAGCGGGCGCGGCCCGGGCGTGCTCTGCCAGCCGGCCCAGGGCCGCGTGGGGTCGCAGAAGCGTTCGGCGATGCCCAGGCCCGCCAGCAGCGGGCGGTAGAAGGCCAGGGCGCGATCGAAGTCACGGGTGCCGAGGTAGATGTGCGAGAACAAGGGCCGGTCCTCCATGGAGCGGCCCGTATCATGCCGCGCGTGACCGCATCCGCCGACGACCTGCCCTCCCGCATCGGCCGCTACCACGTGCTGAGGCGCCTGGGCGAGGGGGCGACCAGCGACGTCTTCCTGGCCCGCGACCCCTTCCAGGGCCAGGAAGTCGCCATCAAGCGCATGCGCGCCTGGGCGCCGCCGGCGGACGCGCCCGCCAGCGACTTCAGCAACCGCTTCTTCAGCGCCGAGGCGGCGCTCGCCGGCCGGCTCAACCACCCCAACGTCGTCGCCATCCTCGACGCCGTGGCCGAGGCGACCTCCCCCTATCTGGTCATGGAGTACGTGCCGGGCGTCACGCTCAAGCACTTCTGCCGCAGCGACCGCCTGCTGGCGCTGGACCAGATCGTCGAGCTGGGCTTCAAGTGCGCCATGGCCCTGGGCTATGTCTACCGCCAGGGCGTCATCCATCGCGACGTCAAGCCCGCCAACCTGCTGGCCGTGCTGGACGCTTCGGGGCAGGTGGTGGACGTCAAGGTGAGCGACTTCGGCTCGGCCCTGAACCTGCACGCCGACTCGACCCAGATCCATCGCGTCGGCTCCCTGGCCTACATGCCGCCGGAGCAGATCGAGGGCGGCGACGTCGACTGCCGGGCCGACATCTACGCCCTGGGCGCCGTGCTCTACCACCTGATCTGCGGACGCCCGCCCTTCGACGCGCCTCACCAGATGGCGTTGATGCACCAGATCTACCACCAGCCGCCCCTGCCGCTGATTGGCCAGCGCGAGGGTGTCAGCGAGGCCCTGGACGCCGTCGTGCAGCGCGCCCTCGCCAAGCGCCCGCAGGAGCGCTTCCCCGACTGGGACAGCTTCGCCCAGGCGCTGTCGGCCCTGGTGTCCAGCCAGCAGGTGCCGCTGAACCGGCTGGGCGAGGTGCGCGACTCCGAGCGCTTCAACCTGCTGCGTTCGCTGGAGTTCTTCGCCGACTTCGGCGACGTGCAGCTCTGGGAGGTGGTGCGGCGCGCGCGCTGGAAGCGCTATCCACTGGGCCACGCCCTCTTCAAGCGCGGCCAGGAGGGCAACAGCTTCCACATCATCGCCCAGGGGGAGGTCGAGGTCTTCCGCGAGGGGCGGCTGGTGGCGACGCTGGGCCAGGGCACCTCGGTGGGCGAGATGGCCTACCTCGCGCCCAACCCCGACCTGCGCCGCCACAGCACCGACATCAAGGTGAGCCAGGAGTGCACCACCATCTGCTTCACGCCCGAGTCGGTGATGCAGCTCAGCCCCGAGTGCCAGCACCGCTTCGACCGCGCCTTCATCCGCGTGCTGGTGCGGCGCCTGCATGCGGCCCACGAGGCCCTGCACCACCCGCGCCGCATCTTGTGAAATGCTGACAGCCGGCCTTCAGTGGCTTGGCAGCCCTCGGGGCGCGTGCTTGAATCCGGCCACCCCCCCACCACCTTCGTCGAAGGAGCCCCCGATGAAACGACTCGCCATCCTGATCGCCTGTGCCGCCGTGGCACTCGGAGCCCAGGCCACTCCCCAGCAAGACAAGATGAAGGCCTGCAACGCCGAGGCCAAGACCCAGGGCAAGAAGGGCGACGACCGCAAGGCCTTCATGAAGGAGTGCCTGTCTGCCGCCGGTGCCGCCTCCGCCCCCATGGCCGACGCTCCCAGCGCCGCCTGCGAGAAGTCCGCCGCCGACAAGAAGCTGCACGGCGCCGCCGCCAAGAGCCACATGAAGAAGTGCATGGCCGACGCGGCCTCGGCGCCCAAGTCCTGAGCCTCGCCTGACCCAATCCGACCTTCGCGTCGGACACCGGAGCCACCCCGTCGGGTGGCTCTTTCATTTCCGGTCGGCGCCGTCCGACACCCCGGCGGCCCACGCGCTGGCTCCGCGGACGGGCGCACCCGCCGAAAGTTCACTCATGCGAATTCCTCCCTGAAGGAGTCTTCCATGAGCACCCTCGACATCATTTCCAGCCCCGGCACCGCCTACTGGCGGCTGACCGCCCTGTCCCTGGTCGCCGCGGCGACGCTGGCGATGACGGGCTGCGCCGACATGTCCCGCAAGGACCGCAACACCGTCATCGGCGCCACCACCGGCGCGGTCGTTGGTGGCGTGCTGACGGGCACCACCACCGGCGCCGCGGTCGGCGCTGCGGCGGGTGGCGTGATCGGCAACCAGACCACCAAGCGCCGCCCGAACTGAACGTTGCGCTGACACCCGCGCCCTCGCGCGGGTGCCGCCCGGCCGCCCGCTCAGAACTTGTAGCGGGCCTCCAGGTAGTACTGGCGGCCCGACACGTCCAGCTTCTGCTGCTCCAGCTCGCTGTAGCGGTACTGGGCGCGGGCCGGGTTGGTCAGGTTGGTCGCGCTGAAGGCGAGCTGCAGCTGGCTGTTGATGTCGTAGTTGATCGACAGGTCCAGGTTGCTCACCGGCGCGGCCATGGTCGGCGCGGCAGGCATGGTGACGCCGTTGATGACGGTGTTGCCCTGGCTGTTCGTCGTTGGCGACGGGGCCGTCGTGCTCGACACGTACTTGCCGCGGTAGTTGTAGACCAGGCGCACGCTGAAGCTGTCGTTCTCGAAGTAGCCGCCGAGGTTCGCCGAATACTTGGACACCCCCGGCATCGGCCGGCCGTCCGCGACCTTGGTGTCGGCCACGCTCACGTTGGACTGGAAGCCGAAGCCCGCGCCGATGGGCTGCTCGTAGCTCACCTCGATGCCGCGGATGCGCGCCTTCTGCTGGCCCGTCGTCGTGATGAAGTAGGTGCGGGTCACGCCGGTGTTGGGGTCGGTCAGGTCGATGGTGGCGTCCTGCCGCACGGTGCCGGTCTTGGCGTAGCCGTCGATCATCGAGTCGAACAGGCTCACGCCCAGCAGCGCCCGCTTGGCGAAGAACCAGGACACCGACACGTCGACGTTGCGCGAGGTCATGGGCTCGAGGTTGGGATTGGGCCCCGACACCAGGCAGACGCCCGTGCTGCAGCTCGGCGTGCCGTAGGCCGCGCCGTAGAGGTTGTAGTTCTGGCGGCCGAGGGTTTCGCTGGCGCCGAAGCGGCCGACCAGGTCCTTGGCCAGCTCCACGCGCAGGTTGAGGCTGGGCAGCAGGTTGTCGAAGCGCCGGCTGGTGCGGGTCTTGTAGTACAGCGTGCCCGCCGCCGGGTTCCAGGGCGTGTTGTCGAAGTAGGGGACCGCGTCGCCCGCCGTCACGATGGCGCCCGGGTAGGCCGCGCAGGGCACCACCGGCTTGCCCGGTTCGATGCGCTGGCACTTGCCCGCCGGCACGGGATTGGGGGCCATGGCATCGACCTGGGTGCGCACCAGCCGCCAGCCGATGTTGCCTGACCACCAGCCCTTGTCGCCCTCCAGGTTCTGCATCATGAAGACGGCGCTCTGCTGCTCGCGCAGCTCGATCTCCGAGGCGACGTAGCGCTCGAACTCCGGCGTGGTCTCCTTGATGGCCTTGTCGAAGTAGCCGACGAGGAAGTCGCGCGGGAAATAGAAGCCCGTGCGCTCCCAGTTGCCGCCGCCCAGCGCGGCGCCGAAGTCGCCGGGGTAGGACACCGCCAGCGAGGGGTCGGGCGTGTCGGTCAGCGGGTTGAAGGCCGCATGCATGGCCTTGATGGTGCGGCGGAAGTCGCGGTGGTGGTCGGCATAGCGCAGGCCGAAGTTCAGCGAGCTGAAGATGCCGCTGTCCTGCGTGTACTCGCCTTCCAGCGCCAGGCTCTTCTCGCGGTCCACCGTCTTGTACTTGTTGGCCAGGCTGCGCGACACCAGCTTGTAGCCGCTGCCGTCCGGGTTGAGGGCCGGCGTCGCGCCGGTGCCCGCGCCGACGTACTTCAGGTCGGGCGCCTCGTGCACGCCGTTGAGTGCATAGGAGATGCCGGTGCCGTAGCGCGCATAGGTGAGGCCGCGGTCCATCTCCGTCGTGCCGACGCCGCGCGTGGTGCTGAACAGGCCCTTGAGCACCAGGTCCTTGGAGGCTTGCCACTTGGCGTCGAAGTCGAGGAAGCCGCTGCTGGCCGCGGCGCCGCTGCGGTAGAAGCCTTCGGAGTTGCCCACGTACTGCGGCGTCGTGCCGTCGGGGAAGACGATGTCGGCGCTCTTCAGCACCTTGAGCTTGTCGCCGTACAGCGTGGTCTCCTCGACGACGACGGGGTTCTTGATCTGGGCGTAGACGCGCTGGCCGTTGGAGTTGGTGAAGACGTTGGTCTCGCCCGTCGACCCGGCCAGGCCGCGCAGCATGCTGTTGATGGCGCCCATCGTGGCGCGGCCGAAGTTGGCGGCGTTCATCTTCGAGTAGAAGCCCGTGGCGCCCAGGTCCAGCGTGTCAGTGGGCCGCACCTGCAGCGCCAGCATGCCGCCCTTGCGGTCGCGCACGCCCTCGACGAACTCGGAGGCCAGGCTGCCCGGCAGGCGCACGCCGTTGAGGTCGGCGGCCTTGTAGCCCGAGCCGGCCAGCGAGGCGTCGGTGACGCCCAGCATGGTGGCGGTATTGATGACGTCCCAGCCGGAGTTGGCGCCGTAGCCCAGGCGCGAGACCGAGTCGCGGCGCACATAGCGCTTCTCGGCGAAGAGCTGGGTGATGAGGCCCAGGGTGTTGGCCTCGTTCTTCCAGTTCAGGCTGGCATTGAGCTGCGGGCTGCTCTTGCCGGGCAGGTCGGCATAGACGGTGCCGGCGCTGATCAGGCCGCCCAGGCGCTGGGGCTCGTCCAGCGGCTTGCGCGTCGTCACGTTGATGGTGCCGGCCAGGCCGCCGTCGGCGATGTTGGCCTGCGAGGTCTTGTAGATGGTGGCGGCGTTCAGCACCGACGAGGGCATCAGGCTCAGCGAGGTGCTGCGGCTGCTGCTGCTTTGGTCGGCGAGGTACCAGTCGCCGCCGCTGACCGTATGGCCGTTGAACAGGATGAGGCTCATGTCCGGGTTGGCGCCGCGCATGGCCACCTTCTCGGCCTCGTCGTAGTCCTTGCGCACGGCCAGGCCGACGACGCGCTGCAGCGAGTCGGCCAGGTTCTTGTCGGGCATCTTGCCCACGTCCAGCGCGGTGATGACGTCGACGTTGGCCGAGGCGTCGCGCTTCATCAGCAGCGACCGCTCGTTGGACGCGCGGATGCCGCGCACGACGACGGCCTCCAACGCCTGGGTCTTGGGGGCGGAGGCGGCCTCCGCGGGAGCGGCGGCCTGCTGGGCCAGGGCGGCGCCCTGCATCGTGAGGAGCAGGCCGGCCAGGCCGAGGCTCACCGGGGTGGGCTGGAATTTCATGGGTTGTGTCTCCGCACGTTGCTGGGTCGCAAAGATTCTTGCGACGCCGCGTGCGGCCTGCGACGGGGCCTGCCCGTGAAGTCGGCACGGCAACAACACTCTGAACATGACGGTATGTCGGCGGGCCATGTGCCGCGGTTATGCGGCGCGGGTCATCTCGGTTGTCGATTCCGCATCAGCGGCTGCTGCAACACATGAAGCGGGTATGTTGCGGGCCGAGCGCTGGGCCGCTCCCGAGCCGGCCCGCGCTGGCGATGTGATTGCGGCTCGATGCCGCAAGCATCGCCGTCCCCGCGGGGGACCGACCAGACTCGCTCGCGTTCAGCGACGCGAGGATGGGCGAGGGGCGGTTTCAGACCACGTGGCAGGCGACGAGGCGGCCGTCCACCTCGCGCAGCGCCGGCACATCCTGGCTGCAGCGCGGCACGGCCAGCGGGCAGCGCTTGTGGAAGGCGCAGCCGGTGGGCGGGTTGAGTGGGCTGGGCAGCTCGCCGTGGATGACGATGCGCTCGCGCCGGTCTGCCTGGCGCAGGGCCGGCGTGGCGCTCATCAGCGCACGGGTGTAGGGATGCAGCGGTGCGGCGAAGAGGCGCTTCATCTCGCCCATCTCCACGGCCGCGCCGAGGTACATCACCATCACCTCGTCGGCCACGTGCTCGACGACGCTGAGGTTGTGCGAGATGAAGACATAGCCCGTGCCGAACTCCTCCTGCAGGTCCATGAAGAGGTTGAGGATCTGGGCCTGGATGGACACGTCCAGGGCCGACACCGGCTCGTCGGCGACGACGATGCCGGGGTTGAGGATCATGGCCCGCGCGATGGCGATGCGCTGGCGCTGGCCGCCCGAGAACATGTGCGGGTAGCGGCGCAGGTGCTCGGGCCTGAGGCCTACCTTGGCGGCCAGCGCGGCCACGCGCTCGCGGCGTTCGGCGGCGGACAGCGGCGTGTTGATCAGCAGCGGCTCCGCCAGCGTGGTCTCGATGGTCTTGCGCGGGTTCAGCGACGCGAAGGGGTTCTGGAACACCATCTGCACCTCGCGGCGCAGGGCGTGCAGGGTGGCCTTGCCGGCGGTGGCGGCGTCGGTGCCGCGGATCTTGAGCGAGCCGCGCGTGGGCGGCTCGATGAGCGTCAGCTGCCGAGCCAGCGTGCTCTTGCCGCAGCCGGACTCGCCGACGACGGCCAGGGTCTTTTTCGGGGCCAGCGTGAAGCTGACGCCGTTGAGCGCCTTCACCGTCGCCTTGGGCTTGAAGAGGCCGCGGCTGACGCTGTAGTGCCTGGCGAGGTCGGTGGCTTCCAGGAGGAGCTCAGACATGGGCGGCAGCCTCCACCGGGTAGAAGCAGCGCACACCGGCCTCCAGCGCCGGCCGCGTGGCCACGCAGCGGTCGTGCACGCGGGGGCAGCGCGGCGCCAGCAGGCAGCCCGCGGGCCGGTCCAGCGCGCCGGGCACGATGCCGGGCAGGGCCGACAGGCGCCGCGCGCCCTTGTTGTGCTCGGGAATCGCGGCGAGCAGTGCGTTCGTGTAGGGATGGCGGGGCGCCTCGAACAGCGCGGGCACGGCACCGGTCTCGACCACCTGGCCCGCGTACATCACGGCCACCCGCTGGGCCATCTCGGCCACGACGGCGAGGTCGTGGGTGATCATGATCAGCCCCATGCCCTGCTCGCGCTGGAGCTTGAGCAGCAGCGCCATGATCTGGGCCTGGATGGTCACGTCCAGCGCGGTGGTGGGCTCGTCGGCAATGAGCAGCTTGGGGCCGCAGGCGATGGCCATGGCGATCATCACGCGCTGGTTCATGCCGCCGGAGAGCTGGTGGGGGTAGGCGTTGGCACGGTTGGCGGCGTCGGGGATCTCCACCTGCTCCAGCAGTTCGACGACGCGGCGTTTCGCCGCCGAACCTCGCAGCCCGAGGTGGGCCTTGAGGACTTCGGCGATCTGGGCGCCGACGGTGTAGCTGGGGTTGAGGCTGGTGAGGGCGTCCTGGAACACCATGGCCACGTCGCGGCCGACGAGCTGGCGGCGCTCGCGGGGCGAGAGCTTCAGCAGGTCGCGGCCTTCGAACTCGATGGCGTCGGCGGTGACCCGGCCGGGCGGGTCGACGAGGCCCATCAGGGCGAGCATGGTGACGGACTTGCCGGAGCCGGATTCGCCGACGATGCCGAGCAGTTCGCCCTTGTCCAGCGTCAGGTCGACGCCGTCGACGGCGGGGAAGGCGCCGAAGGTGACGCGCAGGTTGCGGATGGTCAGGAGGCTCATGGGAGGCACCCGGTTGCTTTTGCTGGGCGCCTTGTCGCTCGGTGCACCGTGCGGGGATTTCGCCCCCGCGGGCGACCTACTTTCTGTCCCGCCAGAAAGTAGGCAAAGAGCTCCCCCCGACCGCGCCGCCCCGCCGCTTCGCGGCGGGGTTCCCTGCGGTACTCAAGCCTTGAGGCGCCGCGCAAAACTCCCTTCGCTACGCTCCGGTCAAACAGTTGCGCGGAGTCAGTTGTTGAAGCGTGCTGCGCACGCCGCCTCAAGGCTTTCCGTTCCTCGGCGGCGCTAAAGGGGGTAAGACGAAATACCTCGGGGGCACGGTCGCTGCGATAGGCGCCCTGGCTGTTCGGCTGTTGGCAGTTCGGGCTCTCCCCTTCTAAACCGCCGAGAAGCGCAGAACTCCGAGGCGCGCGCGCAGCGCGCTTCAAGAACTGACTCAGCGCCACTGTCTGACCGTAGCGAACGCAGTGAGCGAAGGGAGTTTGGCGCTGGCCTCGGAGTTCGAGCATCGCAGGGGACCCACCCGCTGCGCGGGTGGGCGGTTTTGCAGGGGTCGTTTCTTTGCCTACGTTCTTGTCGACACAAGAAAGTAGGTTGCCCGCCGGGGCGAACTCCCGGCTGGGCTTGGGCATGAACCCAACACAACGAGCAAGCATCACGCCACCTTCTTCAACCGCGGGTCCAGCGCATCCCGCAGCCCATCGCCCATCAGGTTGATCGCCAGCACCGTCACCAGAATCGTCAGCCCCGGCAGCGTCACCACCCACGGCGCCCGCGTGATGTAGTCCCGTGCGGCGGACAGCATGGTCCCCCACTCCGGAGTCGGCGCCTGCACCCCCAGGCCCAGGAAGCCCAGGCCCGCCGTCTCCAGGATGGCCGAGGAGAACGACAGCGTCGCGTTGACGATCAACGGGGCCATGCAGTTGGGCAGTACGGTGACGAACATCAGACGCCACACGCTCGCGCCGGCCACGCGGCTGGCCGTCACGTAGTCGCGCCCGGTTTCGGCCAGGGCCGCGGCGCGCGTGAGGCGCACATAGCCCGGCAGCGCGCCGATGGCGATGGCGATCACGGTGTTGACCAGGCCCGGCCCCAGCACCGTGATGACGCAGATGGCCAGCAACAGCGCCGGCAAGGCCAGCACGATGTCCATCACGCGCATGATGGCCGGCGACAGCGAGCGCTGGAAGAAGGCCGCCAGCAGCCCCAGCAGCACGCCGGGCAGCAGGGACATCAGCACCGCCGACAGCCCGATGCCCAGCGACACCCGCCCGCCGTGCAGCAGCCGGCTCAGCATGTCGCGGCCCAGCTCGTCGGTGCCCAGCAGGAAGCGCGTGCTGCCGCCCTCGGCCCAGACGGGCGGTGTCAGCATGAAGTCGCGGTACTGCTCGATGGGATCGTGCGGCGCCAGCAGCGGCGCGAACAGTGACGCCAGCGCGATCGACGCGAAGACGACGAGGGCGGCCAGCGCCCCGCGGTTGGCCGAGAAGCCGAGCCAGAACTCACGCAGGGGGCCAGGGGGCTGGCGTTCGGTCGGCACGGCGCTCAATGGCCACCTCCGCGGATGCGCGGGTTCACCACGCCGTACAGCAGGTCCACCACCAGGTTCACGCCGATGAAGGTCAGCGCCGAGATCAGGATGCCGGCCTGCACGACGGGATAGTCGCGCCGCGCGATGGAGTCGATCAGCCATTTGCCGATGCCCGGCCAGCTGAAGATGGTTTCGGTGAGGACGGCGCCGGCGAGCAGGCTGCCGGTCTGCAGGCCCACCACCGTCAGCACCGGGATCAGCGCGTTGCGCAGCGCGTGCACGACGACCACGCGCGCCGGTGACAGGCCCTTGGCGCGCGCCGTGCGGACGTAGTCCTCGCGCAGCACCTCCAGCATGCTGGAGCGCGTCATCCGCGCCACCACCGCCAGCGTGCTGGTGCCCAGCACCAGAGCTGGCAGGATCAGGTGCATGACGGCCGACTTGAACGCACCCTCTTCGCCGCCGAGCCAGGCGTCGATGAGCATGAAGCCCGTCACCCGCTCGGGGTCGAACTCGATGCCGATGCGGCCCGACACCGGCGTCCAGCCCAGCTGCACCGAGAAGAACATGATGAGGATGAGGCCCCACCAGAACACCGGCATGGAATAGCCCACCGTGGCCAGTCCCATGACGCCCTGGTCGAGCAGCGAGCCGCGCCTGAGGGCGGCGCTCACGCCCAGCAGCAGGCCCAGTCCCACGGCGAAGATCAGCGCCGCAGTCGCCAGCTCCACGGTGGCCGGGAAGAGGGCGGCGAACTCCTTGCTGACCGGCTCGCGGCTCACCAGGCTCTGGCCCAGGTCGCCGTGCAGCAGCTTGCCCACGTAGTCGGCGTACTGCACGGGCAGGGGCTGGTCCAGACCCATGCGCTTGACCAGGGCGGCATGCGTCTCGGGGTCGAGGCGCCGCTCGCCCATCATGACCTCGATGGGGTCGCCGGGTACGAGGCGGATCAGGCCGAAGGCGACGAGGGTGATGCCGATCAGTGTCGGCACCAGCGTGGCCAGGCGTTTGAGCAGGAAGCCGAGCATCCGTGGGGCCTACCAGCGCGAGGTGTAGGGCCGCGTCTCGCCCTCAGTCGCGCCGGTCACATGCATGCCGCCGGGCGTGGAGGCCACCTCGATCAGCGCGGCCGTCTCGGCGTCGGTCGTGCCGGAGATGTCGCCTGGCCGGTACTTCATCTGGAAGGTGGAGACGACGTCCTTGGTCATCGCGTCCATCTGGCCCGAGCGCGACACGTTGTAGCCGATGCGGCCGAGCCGGTCCTGCAGCCAGGCGGCGTCGCGCGGCGCGACCTCGTGCTCCAGCGTCTTGAGCATCACCATCGGGCCGTCGGGCCAGGGGATGAGGCCGGCGTCGGCCAGCTGCTTCCAGGGGAACTGCGGCCCCGGGTCCTGCTTGCGGCCGGGGGCGATGTCGGCGTGGCCGATGATGCGCTCGGGGCGGACGTTATGGCGCTTCTGGATGTCGCGCACCAGGGCGATGACCTCGTCCACCTGGGCCTGAGGGAAGGGGGCGTAGACGCGGCCGGCCGGCGTGTCGGTGTAGCCGGGATTGACGATCTCGATGCCGATGGAGGCCGAGTTCAGGTTGGTGTTGCCGGCCCAGTAGCTGGCGCCGGCATGCCAGGCGCGGCGGTTCTCGTCGACCAGGGCGTAGCTGGCCACCGGGTTGTCGCGCACCAGGTAATGGGCCGAGACCTGGCCGCCGGTCGTCAGCACCTTCAGGGACTTCTCCCAGTCCAGCACCGTGTAGTGCAGCACGATGTAGAGGGCGCGGCTATCCTGGTTGAGCGAGGTGTAGCTGCGGTCGATGTTGGGCGGGCGCACGGCGGTGGCCGGCGGCTGCGCGCCAGGCGCCGTCGTCGGCGGCGTGGCCGTGCCGGGCACGGCCGGGGGCGTCGGTACGCTGGCGCAGGCGGCCAGCACCAGGGTGGCGACGGCGGCAAGGGCGCGGGCGAGGGAAGGCTTCATGCGTCGGAGGGGCTGGGCCGGATGCGGCATTGTTGCAGCGCACACGCGCCCCTGCCCCCGGGGCCTGCCCGCAGGGCCCATGTCGGACGGCCATGCGGGTATGAGCGCAGGTGATGGCGCCGTTTGCGTGCAACTGGCCAGAATGCCGGCCTGCCCCGCCGGGAGTGAACGATGAAGATCGCCGACATGAACTGGATGCAGGTCGAGGCCTACCTGCGGCGCGACGACCGCTGCCTGCTGCCCATCGGCTGCACCGAGCAGCATGCCTACCTCAGCCTCGCCGTGGACGCCATCCTCGCCGAGCGCGTGGCGGTGGAGGCCGCCGAGCCGCTGGGCGTGCCGGTGTTCCCGGTGCTGCCCTTCGGCATCACGCCGGGCTTCATGGCATACCCCGGCACCGTCACGCTCAAGGCCGACACGATGCTGCGCGTGGTGCAGGACCTGCTCGACAGCCTGGACCACCAGGGCTTTCGCCGCATCCTCATCGTCAACGGCCACGGCGGCAACCAGCCCGTGGCGGCCGCGGCGCTCGAATGGATGGCGGCGCACCCGCGCACCCGCGTGCGCCTGCACAACTGGTGGAACGCGCCGAAGACGATGGCGCATGTGAAGGCCGTCGACCCGCATTCCGCCCACGCCTCCTGGATGGAGAACCTGCCGTGGACGCGCCTGCCCGGCGTGGCCCAGCCCGAAGGCCGCAAGCCGCCCGTGGACTACCAGCGCTACGCCGTGCTGTCCCCCGCGGCGGCGCGCGAACTCGCGGGCGACGGCAACTTCGGCGGCGCCTACGAGCGGCCGGACGAAGACGTGCTGGCCATGTGGCGCATCGCCGTCGAGGAGACGCGCGCTTTAATCGACGGCCCCTGGGCCTGAGCGCTGCCCGTCGAGCAGCCGCTGTTGCTCCAGCACCGTCAGGCCCGGCGCCTGCGCGAGCCAGTGCGCCGTCTGCGTTGGGTCGATGTCATGCAGATGAGCCGCCAGCGTCTGCCAGGCCTGCCAGCGCTTCTCGGGCGAGGCGATGCGCGCCACCAGGGCCATCGCCTCGGCGGGCGCCTCGCGGGCCAGTTCGTCGCTGGCGGCATGCTGGGCGATCGCCGCGTCCAGCTCGGGCAGCGGGGCCATGGAGCGCAGCCAGTCGCGGGCGCTGGCGCCGTCTTGTGCCGTCCAGCGGGACAGGCCCTCATCGAGCAGGGCCTGGCGCAGCGCGCCGGGCGGCAGCTGCGTGGCGAAGACGGTGGCCGAGCGGGCGTCCTGCTGCAGCCAGCGGTCCTGCAAGGGCGCCAGGCGCGCGGCCTGGCCGGCGGTGTTCAGGGCCCAGCGGGCGGCCTGGTCGGGGGCGGTCTCGGCCCAGCGCTCCAGCAGTTGCTGGCGCAGGCGTTCGCGCATGTCCTCGGCGAGCGGCGCACGGTCCAGCGCCTGCATGGCCTGGGCGTGCAGGCGCAGCGCGGCCCAGCGGGTGAGCAGGCCGTCGTAGAGCGCCAGCGCCCGTGCCGGCCAGGTGCGGGCGAAGGCTTCGAGCGCCGGCAACGCCGCCTCGCGGTGGCGCACCAGGTCGTCCAGCAGCCGTGCCTCGGCGCCCGTGTCCGTGTCCGCGGCGGGCGCGGATGTTGCCGTGGTGGTCGTCGTGGGCGCCGCCAGCCCCATCATTTGCAGCACGGGGCTGGGCGTGCGCGGGGGAGCGTCCGCCGGCACGGCGGCCGCCGGCGCGGGCGGCTCCTCGGTGAGGGCGAGCGCGCCCCAACCGGCCGCACCCGCGGCCAACAACCAGGCCAGCGGACGCAAGGCCATCACTTGAACACGCAGGCGCGTGCGACGTTGCCGCTGCTGGTGTCCTTCACCGGCTCGTAGCCCTTGCCGGTGCCGACATAGCCTTCGCACTTGGGCTTGGAGCCGCCGTAAACGAGGTCGGTGATGGTGGCCACGTCGTACTGGCCGGCGATGCCCGACTTGCTGTCGTAGCTGCTGTTCACGCCCAGGCCTGCGACGTTGACCTGCCCCAGGCGCACGCCCGACACCGTCACCTTGCGCGCGTACTGCGTGGAGCAGTTGCCGCAGGAGCGGTAGAGCTTGCCGATGTTGTCGGCGTAGAAGTCCTGGATGACGAGGGTGCCGTCGCCGTTGTGCTGGAAGAGCTTGTCGGCCGCCTTGAAGGCCGCGCCGCCGCTGATGGTCAGCTTGCTGGTCACGCCGCTGAGCTTCTTGACGGTGGCCCCGTCTTCGCCCACGTCGGCCCAGTAGACGTTGGTGATGTTGCACTGGCCGTAGCAGTGCACGCCGTCGGCGCCGCCGGCAGCCAGGTTGGTGCCGCTGCCCAGCGAGCCGTCGCCGATGACGACGTTCTTCACCGTGGAGCCGTTGTTCAGCTTGAACATCGGGATCTGGCTTTCGCTCTGCGTGCCCTTCATGTTGGACGCCGTGCCGACGAGGCAGACCCACTTGCCGTATTTGGCGAGGCCGTCCCAGGTCGTGCCGGCGGGCACGTCGATGGTGGTGCTGACGTTGACCTTGGTGCAGGCCGGCACCGTGCGCACGCCCGGGGCGGCGGCGGCACTGCCGGCCACGGCCACAAGGGCCAGGCCAAGGACACCCTGCCAGAGGCGGTGCAGGGGGCGGTTCTTCAGAGTCGGGTTCATGGTTGGTCTCCTGTTGATGCTCTTGGATGGGCCGCCTCGTCGTGGGGCGGCGCGGCGTCAGCGCGGGTCGAGGCCGGCAGGGCTTCAACAGGAATCAGCGAGGCAGCGCGAGGGCTGCACCGCACCGTCGGCAGGGACGGTCGAGGCCTCCAGACGAGGCGGATGCGCTAAACGAAACGCATGTTCGTTTTTTTGAAACGCCATTCCAATAAGGAATCGCCTGACCCGTTTTCAGGTGGCATGGCGGCGTGCTGCAGCGCAGCAACGCCCGGGCCTGCTCAGCGGCGCCGGGGGCTGGGCGTCTTGCTGGCGGCGGACCTGGCGCCTGCCTTGCGTGCAGGTTTGTCGGCGCCGCCCTCGGCGGCCTGCAGCGGCGCCAGCGCGGCCAGCATGTCGAGCTGGGTCAGCAGCTGCTGCAGGTAGCCGGGCGACAGCGTCTGCAGCTCCTGCAGCGCGCGGGCCACCAGCACCTGGCTGTTCAACGGCCCGAGGTGCTCGGGCACGGGCGCGCTGACTTCGGCCATGCGGCGCGTGAGCCGCAGCGCGCGCCAGGTGCGTTCGTGGGCGTGCACCTGGCGCAGCTCGGTGCCGGTGGCCTGCAGTTGCGCGACGAGCTCGGCCAGCGGCCGGGGTGCGGGCGAGCTGCGCGGCGCGGCCGGCGCCGTCGTGGGCGCTTCGGCGCGCGCGATCAGCCGGGCCACGAGGCGCTCGCGCAGAGCGCCCGACTGCGCCGCCGCCCGGCGGGCAAGGCCTTCCAGCACGCGCTGACGCACCGGGTCGGCCTCGGTGCGGGCCTGCACCCAGGCGAGCGGGTCGTGCAGGGCGTCGTGGTTCACGGGGCGGACGCTGCAGTGGCTGTCGCGTGGCGCGGCCGCGGCGTGGGCGCGATCTCCACGCGCCGGTTCAGCGCGCGGCCGGCCGCGTCGTCGTTGGAAGCCACCGGCTGCTGCGGCCCGAAGGCGGCGGCAAACACGGCGTCGGGCGGCAGGCCTTCGGCCATCAGCGCGCGGGCCACGGTGAGTGCGCGTTGGGCCGACAGCTCCCAGTTGTCCGCGAACTTCGGGGCGCCCTTGCCGGTGATGAGGCCGCGGTCATCGGTGAAGCCGCTGACCATCAGGATCTCGTCGCGCTGCGCGAGGTAGGTACGCAGCGGCGTGGCCAGGCTCTTGATGAGGGCCCGGCCGTCGGCATGCAGTTGGTCGGAGCCGATGGCGAACAGCACCGCCCCGCTGATGCCGATGCGGCCTTCCACGAGCGTGATGCGGCCGTCCGCCAGCGGGCCGGCCAGCGCCCGTTCCAGCGCCTCGCGCCGCGCCTGCTCGGCCTGGCGCTGGGCCACCTCGGCCTCCAGTTTGTTGGCGAGGTCCAGCTGCCCCACGAGCGCCGCAGCCAGCACCAGCACGAAGGCGCCGAGCACGCCGGCCATCAGGTCGCCGAAGGCCGCCCAGGCGGGCGTACCGACACCTTCCTGCTCGATCTCCAGCGGCTCATCCATGGGCGGCGGCCCCCTGCAACGCGTCCAGCACCTGCTTCTGCGAGCCCAGGCAGAGGTCGATCACCTCGCGCGCCTGCGCCACGTAGTAGCCGAGCTGCTCGTCGCTGCGCGCCATCGCGCCGGCCAGGCGCTCTTCCAGTGCGGCCAGGTGCTGCACGAGGTGGGTGTTCGCACCCTCGTACTGCGCCACGGCGGCGCCGAAGCCTTCGCCCAGGCTGCCCATCTCGGCGGCGCTGGCGGCGATGGTGGTGGCTGCCTCGGCCAGGGCCTGGCCGGTGGCGCCGGCCTGTTCGGTGAGGCGCTGGCCCAGCGCCTCGAGCTGCTGGGCCGAGCGGCCCACCAGCGTGTCCACCTGCGAGGCGGCGCCGGTGATCAGCGCATCCAGCGCCGCGCGCTGCTCGCCCGCGGCCTGCTGCAGCGAGGCCAGCAGCGTCGAAACCGTCTGCATCAGCTCGGCACGTTCGGCCAGCGCCGCGCGGTCCTGCGCCTGGCTCTGCGCCAGCTGCTCGCGCAGCGCGGCAACCACCTCGACGGCGGCGCGTGGCGCCTCGCCGGCCGCCTTGAGCAGCGCGCCGGCTTCGGTCAGCGTGCTGCGGGCCTGCGCCTCGGCCTGGGCGACGAGGTCGCGCGTGTGCGTCAGCAGCCCGTCGGCGAGCTGCTGCTGCTGGGCGAGCTGCGTGGCGCCGGCCGACTGCAGCTCGCTGCGCCAGGCGGCCAGGCGCTCGGCGTCGTGGCGGGCATGGGCGGTCTGCAGCTCGCCGTGCGCCTGGGCGATGGCGGCGATGGCGGCCTGGGTCTGGTCGTTGAAGCGGGCGGTCAGCTCGGCGAGCGCCGCCTGGGCGCGCTCGCCGCTGGTGGCCAGCAGCTGTTGCGCGGCGTCGCGCTGCGCGGCCAGCAGGCGTTCGTTGGCTTCGCGCTGCTCGGTCAGGGCCTGGGCTTCGGCGCGAGCCTCGGCGCGTCGCTGGGCGTCGAGCTCGCCTTGCAGGGCGGCGTGGCGGGTCTGCGTCTCGGCGATGCGGTCCAGCAGGTCCTGCGTCTGCGTGGCAAAGCCCGTGGTCAGCTCGGTCAGGGCGTTCTGGGCGCGCGCGCCGCTGTCGGCCAACAGCTGCTGGGCGGCCTCGCGTTGTGCCGCGAGCAGGCGTTCGTTGGCGCTGCGCTCCTCGGCCAGAGCCTGGCGCTCCGCCGCCAGCGCCATGCGCTGCAGGGCCTCGTGCTCGGCCTGGGCGGCCGCGCGCTGGGCGTTCTGTTCGGCCTGCGCCGCCTGCTGGCGGGCCTGGGCGTCGGCGATGCGATCCAGCAGACCCTGGGTCTGCGCGGCATGGCGCTCGGCCGTGGCCGCGAGGGCGGCAAGCAGCGCCTGCGCCTCGGCCGCACTGCGCTCGGCCAGCCGGTCCACGGCCTGCTGGGTGGCGGCCTGGGTGGCCGAGAGCTGCTGCAGGGCGGCGTCGCGCTGCTCGGCGAAGGCGGCGGCCTGGGCGGCCAGGGCGGCCTCGCCCTGCTCGGCGATGCGCGCCGCGCCCGCCTCGAAGCGGCCCGCCACGTGGCCGAGCTGCTCGGCCACCTGCGTGCCCACGCGCTCATGCAGGGCCGAGGCCTCGCGGGCGATGCCGGCCATCACGGCCTCGGCCGCCGGCTGGATGGCCGCACCCGCCAGGCGGGCGCTCTCGGTCAGGCTCTGGCGCAGCGTGGCGTCGACGCTGGTGGCCAGCGCCGTGAAGGCCTGGTGGGTCTCGCCGTGGAACTGGCGGTTCTGCGCGGCGAGCTGGTCGCCGATGTCGCGGGCGTAGGCCTGCAGCTGGGCCACGAGTTCGAGCTGCTGCTGGCGCGCGGCTTCGGTGGCTGCCGCGCGCGCGGCCTCCTCAGCCACGGCGCGGCGGTGCGCGGCGGTGAGCGGGCGCAGGCGCGCGAGCAGGGCCACGTCCAGCCGGCCCGACACGGCGGCGCGCTCGCGGCGCGCCAGGGCCACCATCAGGCCGAGCATGGCCGAGCCCGTCACGCCGGCCACGCTCGCGCTGAAGGCCAGGCCCAGGCCCTGCACCGGGGCGCCCAGCGCGTTGCGCAGCGCGGCGAGGTCGGCCGTCTGGCCCAGGGCCGAGGCCGTGCTGCTGAGCGTGATGACCAGGCCGATGAAGGTGCCCAGCATGCCCAGCAGCACGAGGAGCCCGGCCAGGGCCGGTGCCAGCGACAGCCCCGGCAGCGCCACGCGCAGCCCTTCCAGGCGCTGCTGCACGGCCGCGCGCACGGCGGCGGGCAAGGTGTCGACCCAGGTGTCGGTCGGCTCGGCGGCCAGCGCCGTGTCCAACTCGCGGCTGGCGCGCCGGAAGGCGCTCAACTCCACCACGCCCAGCGCGTAGAAGGCCGCGATCAGCAGCGTCATCGCCAGCGCCACCGGGTGGTGTCGGCTCGCGGCCAGCGCGGCACCTGCGATGCCGGCCAGGCCGGCGACCAGGGCGAAGGGGTAGAGGGCGTTCAGGAGACGGTTCATCGGGGGCGGTCGTCGTGCAGGGCCTCGATCAGGCCCAGCACCGGTTGAAGTCGGAGATCCAGCTCGGCCCGCAGCAGGCGCTGCAGGTCGGCCCACAGGCGGCGGCGCCAGCCGCGCGCGTCGGCGGCGTGATGGGCCTCGGCGCGCCGGCCGAGCAGGGCGGCCAGGCCGGCCAGCTGGCTGCGCTCCTGGGCCGCCAGGGCGCGCTCGAAGACGGCGTCCAGCTGGGCCAGGCGGGCCAGCGGCCCCGAGGCCTCGGCCAGGCGCGGCCGCAGCCGCTCGCGCAGGGTGGCGATGCGCGCCGCCATGGCGCGCTGCTGCTGGCTGTGGTGCAGGCGGAAGGGCGCCAGCAGGTCGGCCAGGGGCACCCCCTCGGGGGCCGGCTCGACGGCGTCGCGGGCCAGCTCGGCGTCGTCGAAGCCGGCGGCGGCCTCGGCCTGCAGCCGGTCCAGCGCGGCATGGGCCCAGTCCAGGGCTTCGCGGCGCGCGGCGGCGTCGGCCGCCGTGCCCGGCGCGGTGGTCAGCACCTGGGACAGGGCGATGGCATCCGCCCAGCCCAGCCAGCCGCCCAGGCGCTCGGGCACCGGGGCGGCGGCCACCGGCGCCACGCCCCATTGCAGCAGCAGCCGCGCCAGCGGCTCGGGTGCCGCGGCGGCTGCCGGTGTCTGCGGTGGGAGGGCTTGCATGCGGGCCGAAGCGGCGCCGGGCGGCGCGCGGGGAAAAAGGGCGAGAGTTTAGTGAACCCCGATGGCCAGGCGCCGGCGGGGGCACGGCGGCCGACAATGGCGCCGTCCCCCGAACCGGCCACTTCCATGCATACCCGCGACCTCACGCCCTGGCAGCACGAGCATGTCTTCGACAGCGGCAACGCTGCCGCCGAGCGCGGCACGCGGCTGGTGATGTGGATCACGGCGGCCACCATGGCCGTGGAGATCGCCGCGGGCTGGTTCTCCAACTCCATGGCGCTGCTGGCCGATGGCCTGCACATGAGCAGCCATGCGGTGGCCATCGGCCTGAGCGCCTTCGCCTACGCCACCGCGCGCCGCCATGCCCGGGACCCTCGCTACGCCTTCGGCACTTGGAAGATCGAGGTACTGGGCGGCTTCGCGAGCGCCGTCTTCCTGCTCGTCGTCGTGGCGCTGATGCTGTACGGCTCGGTCGAGCGGCTGCTGCAGCCGGCACCCATCCACTACCCCGAGGCCCTGGCCATCGCGGTGCTGGGCCTGCTCGTGAACCTGGGCTGCGCGGCCATCCTCGGGGCGGCCCACCACCACGGGCACGGGCACGGTCATTCGCATGACCACGACCACGGGCATGCCCATGGCCACGACCTCAACCTGAAATCCGCCTACCTCCACGTCGTGGCGGATGCGGCGACGTCGGTCGCTGCCATCGCGGCCCTGGCCGGCGGCTGGTGGCTGGGCTGGGCCTGGCTGGACCCGGTCATGGGCATCGCCGGCGCCGTCATCGTCGCCGTCTGGGCCAAGGGGCTGGTGGCCGAGACCAGCAAGGTGCTGCTGGACCGCGAGATGGACCACCCCGTCGTCGACGAGATCCGCGAGGTCGTCGCCGAACGCGGCGCCGCCACCGAGACGGCCATCGCCGACCTGCACGTCTGGCGCGTGGGCCGGTCCAGCTACGCCTGCGCGCTCAGCCTGGTCACGCATGCCGAGGCGCTCACGCCCGACGAGGTGCGCGCCTGGCTGTCGGTGCACGAGGAGATCGTGCACGCGACCATCGAGATCCACCGCTGCCGGGAGCCGGACTGAGCGGCCCGGCGGCGCTCAGCCTGCTCGCGTCGCCCCGCCCTGCCAGCTGCGCAGCTGGGCCGGTCCGTGCATGGCGGGGTCGTTCACCGAGGCGCTGCCGTTCTCCGCATGGCCGGCCGCGCGGCGGTGCCAGCCGGCCAGGCCCTCGCAGCGCACCGCCCAGTCGTACCAGCGGTGCTCGGGCAAGGGCAGCACCACCCGGGCTTCGCCGCCGGCGGCCACCTCGACGTGCCGTGGCGCGGCGCCGTAGGCCAGGTCGCGCAGTTCGAAGCGGTGGAGCCGGTCGCCCGGGTTGGTCAGCAGCCAGCTCAGCGAACGGCCGTCGCGGGCGACGTCGACGTCGGCCTGCGGCGCCGTGGCGCTGGCCGGGCCCATGGCGTGGCGGTGCCAGCCGCCGGGGCCGAGCAGCCAGAGGTCGTGGTCGCCGGCGGGGCCGGCGGGCCAGTCGGCCTCGAGCTGATCGCCCGGCGCGAGCGTGTAGCGGCGTGGCAGGGCGTCCAGGCGCAGCCGGTCCATGACGTGGAGCACGACGGCCCGGCCGGCGGCATTGGCCAGCTGGAGGCGCACGCCGCCGCCCGGCGCCGCGCGCAGGCGCGCCTCGGGCCGCAGGTCCAGGGCGCGCAGCCGGCGCATGCCGCGGTGCTGCGTCGGCACCGCGGGCGTGGCCGGCGGGAGGGGCTTGACCTGCTTGGGCAGGGCACGGGCCTGGCGGGCGAGCTTCTCGACGTCGGGCAGCAGGGCCGGCGGCGGCGTGGGCTCGCTGCCGCCGAAGTCGAAGGCGGCCGTGAGGTCGCCGCAGACGGCGCGGCGCCAGGGCGTGATGTGGGGCTCGGCCACGCCGAAGCGGGCCTCCAGGAAGCGCAGCACCGAGGTGTGGTCCAGCACTTCGGAGCACACCCAGCCGCCGCGGCTCCACGGCGAGACGACGAACATCGGCACCCGCGGGCCCAGGCCCAGGGGCCGGCCGAGCAGGGCGCGGTCCTGCGCCGTCTGGTGGCGGGCGGACAGGCGTTCCTGGTATTCGCCGTCGGTGGGCACGCCGCTGGCGCCGGCCAGGCCGCCTGTGCCGTCGCGCGAGGGCACGGCCGGCGGCAGCACGTGGTCGAACCAGCCGTCGTTCTCGTCGTAGTTGATGAACAGCACGGTGCGCGCCCAGACCTCGGGGTCGGCGGTGAGGGCGTCCAGCACCTTGGCGATGTAGCTGGCGCCCTGGGCAGGGCTTGAGGTGGCGGGGTGCTCCGAGCCCTCGGCCGTGCCGATGATCCAGCTCACGGCGGGCAGCCGGCCGGCCAGCACGTCGGCACGCAGGCGGTCCAGGCCGGCATCGGCCACGCCGCGCTCGCGCAGCTGCGGGTCATGGCCGGGGCGCTGGAAATGCGCGTCGCGGAAGACCTGGAAGCTCGCCAGCGAGTTGTCGTCGAAGTTGTCGTCCAACACCTGGTAGACCTGCCATGGCACGCCCGCGGCCTGCAGCCGCTCGGCATAGGTGGTCCAGCGGTAGGTCGGGCCGCTGCCGTCGGCCGGGCCGAAGCCTTCGAGGTCGTTGAAGAGGGCCGGGCCGCCGCCCTGGCCCTGGGGGTCGACGGTGCCGGTGTTGAGGTAGTAGCGGTTGGGGTGGGTGCCGCCCTGGAAACTGCAGTGGTAGGCGTCGCAGACGGTGAAGGCCTCGGCCAGGGCGACGTGGAAGGCGATGTCCTCCAGCCCGTAGTGCGCCAGGGCGTGGTCGTGCTTGTAGGCCGGCCAGCGGCTCATGCGGCCGTGGTCCCAGGCGAGCTGGGCGTCGGGCCAGGTGTGGGGGGTGCCGTGCAGGCGCATCAGCTCGGGATGGGCGCGCGTGTCGAGGCGGAAGGGCCGCAGCGGCGCCCCGCCCTGGGCGCGCGGCTGGGTCCAGACCGTGCCGCCGCCCGGCGTGGGCAGGGGGAAGGGATCGGCGAAGCCGCGCACGCCGGGCAGGCTGCCGAAGTAGTGGTCGAAGGAGCGGTTCTCCTGCATCAGCACCACGACGTGGGCCACGTCCTTGATGGTGCCGGTGACGCGTGCGGGCGCCACGGCCTGGGCGCGCTGGATGATGCCGAGCAGGCCGGCAGCACCGGCTTGGGCGAGGAACTGGCGGCGGTGGGACATCGCGGGCGGCGCGGAATCGAAAGGGCCGTCAGTACACCACGGCGCCGCCGCGCCGGCGCCTGGGACCGGCCCTCAGCTGAAGGCCGCCGCCAGCGCCTGCAGGCCCACCTGCGGGTCGTGCAGGCCCTGGTAGATGGGCGGGATGGGCTTGTCCACGCCAAAGAGGTGGTAGACGGCATGCATGGCGCAGTGCACCGAGTATTCGACGGTGTAGACCGTGTCGTCGGGCAACTCGACGTGCTGGCCCAGGAAGGCGAAGTTGGCCGCGCCCTCGGGCAGCACGCGCGGCCGGTCCGCCGGCTTGCGCGGCGCGAACATGGCCGAGGCGTAGGGCAGCATGACGGGCGTCACGTCGGTGCTGGCCAGCGCCACCGCCCGGATGTCGCCGAAGCCCAGGTGGTACAGCAGCTCGTCGAGGATCTCGCGCCCGCCGCACTGCGACATCGGCTTGGCGACGTGGTTGCCCGGCGCGTCGATGAAGAGGCCGTAGCCTCAGGCGGTATAGGTGTCCGGCGGCATGCCGGGAAAGTGCGGCTGGTACGGCACGACGAGGGACATCAGCCAGGCCGAGTCCACGAAGGTCATCAGCGCGCCGGTGCCGGGCTGGTTGCCGCTGAACTCGACGATGCGGTCCAGCAGGGCGCGGCCGTTCATCGTGAGGGTGAACGACTCCCACTTGTTGTCGTCGACATTGAAGAAGGTGTGCGGCCGGCCGAAGTCGTCGGCCTTGCGCGCCAGCGTCTCCCACAGCGACCAGGCACCGTCGCGTCGGTCGCGGACGAGGGGCGGCGCCTCGGTGTTGCTGCCGTAGGTGGCGTCGGCGGTGATGGAGCCGAGGGTCACGAGGCAGGCGTCGCCCGCGGCCAGCTCGATGGCCTGGCCGCCCTGGGCGGTGAGCACGTGCAGCCGCGTGGCGCGGCGGCGGGCGGGGTCGGCCTGGTCGAAGTCGATGTCGGTCACGCGGTGGCCGAAGCGCACGTCCACGCCCTGGCCGAGCAGCCAGCGCTGCAGCGGCACGGCGATGGAGTCGTACTGGTTGAAGGGTGTGCGGCGCACGCCGGCCAGGGTGTGCATGCGCGGGAACTCCTGCAGGAAGCGCAGGAAATAACGCCGCAGCTCGATGGCGCTGTGCCAGTTCTGGAAGGCGAAGGTGGTGCGCCACATCTGCCAGAAATGGCTGGCGAAGAAGTGCGGCGAGAAGAGTTCGTCGATGCGCCGCGCGCCCAGCATGGCCTCGGGCGTGGCCAGCAGCCGCGTGAGTTCGGCGCGGTCATGGCCGTCCAGGCCGTAGTGCCTGGCGTCGAGGATGCGCGCGCCGCGGCCGATCAGCCGCGCATGGGCTTCGGTGCGGACCTCGTCGTTGAAGGCGGTGATCTCCTGGCGCACCGACAGCCCGGGCCGCTCCAGCGAGGGGATGCTGTCGAGCAGGTTCCACAGGCACTGGTAGACCTCCTCGCAGAGCATGCGCCCGCCGCGGGTCACGAAGCCGGGCTGCGTGGGCGAGGCGCTGCCGTCGAGGCAGCCGCCGGCAAGGCCCAGTTCTTCGAGGATGTGGATGCGCCGCCCGGGCATGCCGGCGTCGCGGATCAGGAAGGCGGCCGCGGCCATCGAGGCGATGCCGCCGCCGACGAGCCAGACGTCGGCGTTCTTGGAGTCGAGCATGGGAGGGGTGCGGCGGGCCGCCGCATGACGTTCAATCGTGACGTCACTCTAGGCAGCGGGTGGCGACCGGCACTGACCTCGGTCAAGCCGCAGCCACAAACCTCCCTGGCGTCAGCGGCGCTGGGTGGCCGGCGCCGGGCCGGTGCGGCGTTCGAGATGGCGGAAGGTGATGCGGCCCTTGCTCAGGTCGTAGGGCGACATCTCCAGCGACACGTTGTCGCCGGCCAGGATGCGGATGTGGTGCTTGCGCATCTTGCCGCCGGTGTAGGCGATCACCTCGTGTCCGTTCGTCAGCGTCACGCGAAAGCGCGAGTCGGGCAGCACTTCATGGACGACGCCTTGCATTTCGATCAGTTCTTCCTTGGCCACTTGAATCTTTCTTGGTGAGGGGGACTGGAAACGCCGCCGGAAGCGGCATCAATGGCTGCGCGCCCACACCAGGCCTTCGGCCTTGGCGTAGCGCAGCGCGGCCCGCCGGCTGTGGAACTGCGGCGTGAACTGCATGATGCGGTCCACGCTGGCCATGCCCTGGCCGGAGCGGATGGACACCGAGGCGGCGAAGCCGCCCTCGTGATGAGGCAGGCTCATCGGCGAGATCTGATAACGCCCCGACTGGATGTTGTTGTTCTTGTTGTTCATGTTCTTCTTGTTCATGGCCGGGGCACGCGGCCCCGGGGTACTGCTTGCGCGCTTAGAGCGTGCGGATGTTCGAGGCCTGCGGGCCCTTGGCGCCCTGCGTGGACTCGAACTGGACCTTGGCGCCTTCGGCCAGCGTGCGGAAGCCGCCGCCGTTCTTGATTTCGCTGTGGTGGGCGAACAGATCCTTGCCGCCGTTGTCAGGCGAGATGAAGCCGAAGCCCTTGCCGTCGTCGAACCACTTGACCGTACCGGTTTCGATGCTCATGAGATTTCCTTGGAAAGAATGGGAATGGAGAAAACCCTCCGCGGGCGACATGCCTTGGCGGAGACAGAAACACTCAAGAACACTCACCGGGAGTTGCTGAAGCGAGCCGCTCGCGAGAACGGGCCAGGGGGTGGCCGGCGGGGCTGCAGATAAGACCTTGAGGAAACGGTCTTGCGCGAATCTATGGCTCGAATGTAACACGTCGCTCGATGGCGGTGTCAGGGCGCACGAGCCTGCCCCTACGCGTGCTGGGGTTGAACGTGACGTGCGACCGCTTGTCAGCGTCGGCGTAAGCCGCCGGCCCTAGGCTGACCGCCAAGGCGCCAACGTCGGCGCCCAGCCTTCGTCCCGTCACGCGCAGGAGTCCGCCCGATGACCCGCATCAGCCCCTACCAGATCGGCCTCGACAAGAACGCCGCCAACCACGTGCCCCTGTCGCCGTTGAGTTTCCTCGGCCGCGCGGCGGCCGTCTTTCCGGACCGCGTGGCCCTCGTCCACGGCGAACTGCGCCAGACCTGGCGCGAGACCGAGGCGCGCTGCCGCCGCCTGGCCAGCGCGCTGGCGGCCCACGGCGTGGGCCCGGGCGTGACCGTGGCGGCCATGCTGCCCAACACCCCGGCCATGTTCGAGGCCCACTACGGCGTGCCCATGGCGGGCGGCGTGCTCAACACCCTCAACACCCGGCTCGACGCCGAAGCCATCGCCTTCATGCTGGAGCATGGCGAAGCACGCGTGCTGCTGGTGGACCCGGAGTTCGCCGCCGTCGTCGGCCGCGCCCTGCAGGCCGTGGAGCCGCGCCACCGGCCCCTCGTCATCGACGTGCTCGACCCCGCCGCGCCCGAGGCGCCGCGCCTGGGCAACCTGACCTACGAGGAACTGCTCGCCCAGGGCGACCCCGCCGGTGCCTGGCAGCTGCCCGCCGACGAATGGGACGCCATCGCCCTGAACTACACCTCGGGCACCACCGGCAACCCCAAGGGCGTCGTCACCCACCACCGCGGTGCCTATCTCAACGCCGCCAACAACGTCATCGCCTGGCAGCTGCCCGACCACCCCGTCTACCTGTGGACGCTGCCGATGTTCCACTGCAACGGCTGGTGCTTCCCCTGGACCATGGCCCTCGTGGGCGGCACCAGCGTCTGCCTGCGCAGGGTCGACCCGGCCCTGGTGTGGCAGCTCATCCACGAGCAGGGCGTCACCCACCTGTGCGGCGCGCCCATCGTCTACGGCATGCTCATCAACGCGCCGGCCGAGGTGCGCGGCACGCTCGGTCGTGTCGTTCGCGGCCTCATCGCCGGGGCGCCGCCGCCGGCCGCCGTCATCGAGGGCTGCGAGGCCGCGGGCATCGACATCACCCACGTCTACGGCCTCACCGAGGTCTACGGCCCGGCGGCGGTGTGCGTGAAGCAGGAGGACTGGGAGGCGCTGCCGCCCGCCGAGCGCGCGCGGCTGAACGGCCGCCAGGGCGTGAGCTATCCGCTGCAGGAAGCCGTCACCGTGCTCGACCCCGAGACCCTGCAGCCCGTGCCGGCCGACGGCGAGACCCTGGGCGAGATCTGCTTCCGCGGCAACGTCGTCATGAAGGGCTATCTCAAGAATTCGCTGGCCACCGAGGAGGCCTTCGCCGGCGGCTGGTTCCACACCGGCGACCTCGCCGTCCTGCAGCCCGACGGCTACGTCAAGATCAAGGACCGCAGCAAGGACGTCATCATCTCGGGTGGCGAGAACATCAGCTCCGTCGAAGTGGAGGACGTGCTGCACCGCCACCCCGCCGTGATGATCGCCTCCGTCGTCGCCCTGCCCGACGCCAAGTGGGGCGAGGTGCCCTGCGCCTACGTCGAGCTCAAGCCGGGCGCCACCACCACCGAGGCCGAGATCATCGAGTTCTGCCGCGGCCAGCTGGCGCGCTTCAAGTGTCCCAAGCGCGTGGTCTTCGCCGAGCTGCCCAAGACCTCGACCGGCAAGATCCAGAAGTTCGTGCTGCGTGAGCGCGCCCGGTCGGCCAGCGCCATCGAGTGAGCCGCCGCGGCCTTCAGCCGTAGGCGTACCAGAGGGCGGCGAAGAAGTGGCAGACGCTGCCGCCCAGCACGAACAGATGCCACACGAAGTGGGCGTAACGCAGCCGGTTGTCAAGCAGGAAGACGACGGCGCCGAGCGTGTAGCTCAGCCCGCCGGCCACCAGCAGGGCGAGGCCCGGGCCGGGCATGCGCTCCACCAGCGGGCCCACGGCGAACACCACCACCCAGCCCATGGCCAGGTAGAGCAGCGTCGAGACGACGGGATGGCGCAGCCGGTTGAGCAGCTTGATGGTCACGCCGAAGGCCGCCGCGGCCCAGACGGCGACCAGCAGCGTCACGCCCGGGCCCGTGTGCAGCACGCCGAGGGTGAAGGGCGTGTAGCTGCCGGCGATGAAGACATAGATGGCCGCGTGGTCCAGCCGCACCAGCCAGGCCTTGACGCGGCCGTTGGCCAGCGAGGCCGGCAGGGCGTGGTAGAGCGTGGAGATGCCGTAGAGCAGGATGGCCGTGGCCGCGAAGATGGCCGCCGCGGCCACGTCCGCCGCGGCGCCGTGGTTCATGGCGCGGATCACCAGGATGGGCAGGGCCGCGATGGCCAGCGCGGCGCCCAGGCCGTGGCTGACGGCATTGGCGATCTCCTCGCCCAGGGTCTGGGGGCGGTCGGCGGCGGGGGTGGCGGGCAACATGGTCGTCTCGAACTGCTGACGGGAGATGCGGAGCATGCCAGCTCCGCGGGTCGCCGTGACGCCGGGGTCGGCGGGAGGGGCTGCGCGATTGACCGGCGTCAAACGCGGTGCGGTGGGGCCGCCGCATGCTGGGGCCCCGCCCTCACGGAGACCGTTGCATGAATCCGTTCGCTCCCCTGCTCGCTCTGAGCGTCTCCGTGGCTCTCGCCGCCTGTGCCTCGCCACCGCAGGCGGGACATGGCGCCCCGCCCGACGGTGCCGGCAGACCGGGCCACTCCATGATGGACGAGATGTGCGCCCGCCACGCCGCCGAGCCTGGCCGCGCTGCCAGCGCGCCCGAAACGATGATGGACAGGCATTGCAAGGCCGCGGCCGACGCGCCCGCCGGTGGCGCCTCGCACGTGCATTGAGCGGGGCCGCCCGCGCCTTCAGGCCTCGGCCACCAGCTGGCGCATGACGCCTTCGTAGAGCGGCGGTCAGCAGCGGGAGGTGGCGGGTCGCGTGTTGCAGCGCGGTCATCGGGACTGGTGGCGGACGAGCCTTGCGGCCCATGGCCGGTAGCGTGTGCCGGGCCATGATGCCCGCGCGAAGCGGGACCTTGTCGTCCGTCAACTGCCGACCCAACCAGGCCCGCCAAAATCCCGACAACCCGGCTCACATCCCGCCCCATGACCGCCACCCGCTACGACCCCATCAGCCGCGCCCTGCATTGGTTGACCGCCATCGCCGTGACCGTCGCCTTCGTCCTCGGCCCGGGCGGCTTCGGGCGGATGATGCGCAAGGGCATCGACCCGGCGACGCGGCTGGACATCGTCTGGCATGAGTCCCTCGGCCTGCTGGTGCTGGCGCTGACGCTGGTGCGCCTGGTGTGGGTGGCGCTGCGGCCGGACAGGCCGCGCTTCGAGATGGCGGCGTGGATGCATCGGCTGTCGACGTTGACGCACGTCGTGCTGTGGGTCTTGATGCTGGCCTTGCCGGCCACGGCCCTGCTGGCCCTGGGCAGCGAGCACCATCCGCTGACGCTGCTGGGCGGCGTGCGGGTCGACGAGTTCCCCTTGATCGCCGGCTCGGGCCTGGGCGAGGCGGCGGACTGGGGCGACGTGCACGGCCTGCTGGGCGACGTGTTGATGTGGCTGGCCGGCCTGCACGCGGTGGCTGCGCTGTACCACCACTTCCGGCTGCGCGACGGCGTGCTGGCGGCCATGCTGCCCTGGCGGCCCCGGGGCTGAGCCGCCGCCGGTGCCGCGAGGGCCTTGCCGCTCTCAGAAGAACACGATCCCGCCCAGCGCCACGCCGTTCATCCGCGCCGACTCGCCCGCCACCGGCTTGGACGTCGTGCGGCTGATCTCGCCCACCAGGGTCAGGCTCTTGGTCAGGCCGTAGTAGAGGCCAGCCGTCACGTTGGTGTTGCTGCGCAGGTCGGTGGCGACGCCGTCCTTGAGCCGGCTCTCGCCCCAGTTCAGGCCGAGCTTGGCCTTGGGCGTGGCCTGCCAGGTGGCCTGCAGCAGCAGGTTGGTCTGCTTGCGGTTGCCGCTGTCGCCGTCGGTCAGCACACCGAGACCCTTGCCGCTCTGCACGTTGGCTGCGAAGCCCAGGGTGCGGACGGCGACGCTGCCGCCCAGCTCGACGCCGCTCATCGAGAAGCCGCCCGTGCCCTCGAACTTCTGGTGCTTGGCGCCCAGCCAGACCTTGCCGCCGCCGAAGCTGGCCGTCGCCAGGGCCTGCAGCTGGGGCTGGTTGCGGCCGATCAGGCTGCCGGCGTCGACCGGGCTCATCAGCGCCACCGTGGCGGAGAAGCCGCTGCTCGTGGGCAGGCTGTAGGCCACCTGGCCGTAGGTGCCGAGGTAGGTGTAGCCCGAGCCGATGTGGCCCAGCGTCACGCGGTTGCGCTGCGTGGCGCTGACCGGAGCGCCCGCGCCCAGCAGCGTCATGTCGCCGAGGATGGCCGACTTGCCGAACAGGCCGTAGTCGCGGCCCAGCTTGACCGTGCCCATGTCGGCGTTGCCGAAGGTGACGAAGCCCTGGCGGACGTCGACGTTGCTGTTGTTGGAGATGGCGTCGCCCGCGGCGACGGCCGCGCCGATCATCAGCGTGGCGGAGATGTCGTAGCCCTCCTGCCGGGTCTTGGCCGTGGTGGTGAGGGCATTGGGCAGCAGGCCGTTGCCGACGACGGTGCGGCCCTCGGTGCCGCCGCAGCCCAGGGCCTGGGTGGCCAGGGCCGTGCCGCCCACGGCCCGGGAGCCGCTGCAGCGGGTGTGGGTGTAGTAGGCGTTGACGATGCCGCCCAGGCTCAGGTCCCATTCGCCGGCCTTGAAGTCGGCGGCGTGGGCCGCACCGGCGGCGGCGAGGGCGAGGGTGGCGAGGCAAGCGTTGGCGCGCAGGGCGTGGTGGTTCATGTCGTCTCCAGGTGTTGTCGGTTTGGAAGCCGAGGCGCTTTGCGCAAGCGCTGTGCCAGCGCCGGCCTGGAGCGAACGAGGGCCTGGGACGTTGCGTGACGGCGCACCGCGCGCGCCCGGGCGTGCCGCGTTGGCACGCCCTTGCGGGTGGCCCCGCAGGTTCGGTGTGGCGAAGCCGCCTGCCCGAGGTGCGCCGCCCTGCAGCGGGCCTGTGGCGGCGCGGAGCAGCGGCCGAGGGCTTGTGCCTAGGGCCTGTTCACACTACGGCAGGGGTCGCGTTGCGACCAAAAGGCCCGCGAGCAAGGCGCGAAACGAAGCTTGGGTAGGCCCCAAGCGAGGCTTCGCAACGCCGCGCGCGGGCCTTTTGGTCACAACCCGAAGGGAAGGCCATCCCCCAGGGGCCACTCGGCGTTGCACCGCTTGCCCGCATATCAATGCGGGCGGCGCGCTGCGCCTTGATTGGCCCCTGGGGGATGGCCTTCGCGACCCCTGCCGTAGTGTGAACAGGCCCTAGAAGGCGATCCTGGCGCCGAGCTGTACGCTGCGCGGCGCGCCCGGGGCGAGGAAGGTCGCGTGGCGCAGCGGGCGGTCGCCGTTCGCGTTCGCGGCGAAGGGCTGGCCCTGGAAGCGGCCGGCGGCGTCGAAGCCGGTGGGCCCGAGCTGGGCGGCCGAGCTGTAGGTGCGGTCGAACAGGTTGCTCACCTGCGCGAACAGCTTCCAGCCCTTGGCGGGCTTCCAGGCCGCGTTGAGGTTCACCACGGCATAACCGGCACTTCGGCCGGGCCCGAGGTAGTAGGCGCCGTCGGGCCGGTGCCGGCCGTTCTCGTTGCCGCGCGCCGTGGCGCCGCTGGTGGCGACCGTGTCCGCGCCGAGGGACCAGGCGTCGCCCAGGTCCAGGTCGGCGTGGAGCTTGAGCAGGCGCCGCGGCACGAGGGGGATGCGGTCGCCGGGGTGGATCTCGATCCGCCCGTCCACGCCGGGCAGGCCGGCCGCCGCCGCGTCGTTGCTGCTGTTGGAGGCGCCGTTGACGACCTCGGCGGTGCGGTAGGTGGCATCCAGCAGCGTGAGGTCGGCGCCCGCCGAGAGGCCCGCGGCGGGCCGCGCGTTCAGGCTCAGCTCGACGCCCTGGCGGCGGGTGCGGCCGAAGTTCTTGAAGTAGCCGAAGCCGGCCGCGTCGTCGGCGACGAAGAGCAGGTCGTCGCGGTTGTCCGAGCGGAACACGCCCAGGCTCCAGCTCAGCGCCTGGCCGGGAGCGCCGCCGCGCAGGCCAGCCTCCAGCGTCGTCGTGACGACCTGCCTGAGCGGCGGGTCGCCGGCGAAGGCGTTGGGCAGCTTGCAGGGGTGGGCGGGGTCGGCGCAGCCCAGCTCGATGGACGAGGGCGCGCGGCTGCCCTGGTTGGCGCCGGCCCACAGCTGCAGCCCGGGAGCCGCCGCCCAGGTCAGGCCCAGGGCCGGGTTGAGGCGGCTGAAGCGCTGGTCGCCGTCCAGCGAGCCCGGGCCGCCGCCGGGGCGCAGGGCATCGCGGTTGCGCAGCCGCGTGTGGTTGTAGCGGCCGGACAGGTTGAGGTGGGTGACGGCGTCCAGGTCGAGGACGGTGCTGGCGAAGGCGCTGAGGGTGCGCGTGCGGCCCGAGAGGTCGACGCGGGTGTCGTAGGGCTCGCCGTCCAGGCTGCCGCCGCTCACGCCGTCGCCGAAGGCGCCCACGCCGGTGATGCTGCGGTCCGCATTGACATAGCCCAGCTCGGAGCCCTGGGTGAAGTGGCTGCGGCTGAAGTCGGCCGAGGCGCCGACGAGGGACTGGCTCTGGATGCCGAACAGCGGCCCGTCGTAGCCCAGCTGCAGGGCCAGGCCCTGGTCGCCCTGGCGCGTGAGGGTGCGGCGCAGCACGCCGTTGCAGGCCTCGGCCGGCTCGTCCTGCAGCAGGGCCTGGGCGATGCAGCGCCGTTGCGGGAAGGGCGTGTTGGCGGCGTCCTCGCCGGCATCGGGCTGGTAGAGCGACTGGCCGAGGGCGTCGTCGTTGAGGTCGCCGTTGAAGGTGCGGGTGTGGATGAGGCGCGCATGCGCGTTGCCGCTGAGCGTCCAGCGTGCGCCGAGCGACCGCGACAGCGCCAGGCCGAGCAGCAGCGAGCGGTTGCGGGTGACGTCGGGCCGGGTGTAGACGCTGGCACGGTCCTGCTCGAGCTGGGTCTGCTCCTGCAGGCCGTTGCCGTGCAGGCGCGTGGCGGCGAGGGCGGCGGTGAGGGCGAGGTCGGTGGTGCCGTCGCGCCGGCCCAGCTTGGCCAGGAGCTGGCTCACGCCCGAGGGCGAGTCCGCGCGCCAGCCGGCCTCGTGCAGGCGGTGGCCGGTGACGTACCAGTGGTTGCCGCCGGCACTGCTGCCGCCGTGCTCGAACTCCACCGCCACCCGCCCGTGGGAGCCGGCCAGCAGCTGTATCGAAGTGCCCGGGTGGCTGGCGCCGTCCTTGGTCTGCAGCGTCAGCGCGCCGCCCAGGGTGTTGAGGCCGAACAGCGGGTTGGAGCCCGGGTCCAGCGTGAGCCGGGCGATGGCGGCCTTGGGAATCAGGTCCCAGCTGACCACGTCGCCGAAGGGCTGGTTCAGGCGCACGCCGTCCAGATAGACCGACAGGCCCTGCTGCGAGCCGAGCAGGGGCGAGGCCGTGAAGCCGCGGAAGTTCAGGTCCGGCTGCCAGGGGTTGCCCTGCACCTCGTTGAGGTGGACGCTGGCCAGGCGCCGGTTCAGGAAGCTGCCCAGGTCCAGGGCCTGGCTGCGCTCCAGGTCGGCCGCGCTCGCGGTCTGCACGCGGGCGGGCACCCGCTCGGCCGCCACGTCCACGCCGGCGACCGGCGACAGGCCAACGATCTCGACGCGGTCGAGCTGGACCTGCGTACCGGCCGTGGCCACGGCGAAAGGCAAACAGAGCCACAGAGGCGCAGAGGCACAGAGGGTCCGGTCCAGTGCGGGCATCCGGAGGCCTCTGTGCCTCTGTGTCTCTGTGGCTGTGTTCATCGATCGTCGCGCCGGTGCGTTCACCGGATCACCACGCCCCAAGGCAGCTTGCCCACGGCCACGTCGGCCACGCGCTGCAGGGTCTCGGTGTCGATGACGGAGACGGCGCCCGAGCGCCCGCAGGCCACGTAGAGCTTGCGGCCGTCGGGCGTCAGGGCCATGTTCCAGGGCCGCTGCCCGACCGGGATGGTGGCGACCAGGGCCATGCGCTCCACGTCCAGCACCGAGACGCTGGCGTCGCCGCCGTTGGAGATGAAGACGCGCCGGCCGTCGGGATGCACGCTGATGCCGTTGCTCTTGGGTCCGGCCATGAGCTTGTCGCGCACCGTGAAGCTCGGCGTGTCGATGACGTAGATCTCGCTGGACATCTCGGCCGCCACGTAGGCGCGCCGCCCGTCCGGCGAGAAGCCGATGCCGCGCGGCCGGGCGCCGACGGGGATCTGCGCGACCTGGGCGCGCTTGGCCACGTCGATGACGTCCACGGCGCTGCCCTCCTCGGCGCTCACCAGCACCCAGCGCCCGTCCGGGCTGAAGACGGCGTGCTCGGGGTTCTTGCCTTTCACCTTGACGGCGAAGCTGCGGGCCAGGGTGCGCGTGTCGACGAAGACGATCTCGTTGCTCTCCTCGACCGCCGCCACCACCCACAGCCCGTCGGGCGACTGGCCCAGGCCTTCGGGTGACTCGCCGAGCGGGATCTCGCCGGCCTGGCGGCGCGTGGCCAGGTCCAGCACGACGAGGCGGTTGCCGGGCTGGTCGCTCACGTAGGCGCGGCGGCCGTCGGGGCTCACGACGGCGCCGCGCGGCTTGGCGCCGGCCGGCAGCTCGTAGAGCACCGCGTCGGTCTCGGTGTCGATGACGCTCAGCGTGCCCGAGCCCTCGTTGGACACATAGGCCAGCGGGCCGGCGTGGGCGGCCGAGATGGCGGCGGTGAGCAGGGTCAGGACGGGAAGGAGACGGGACATCGTGCTTCTCCTGGGTCGTTGGAAATGCAACCACGGAGGCACAGAGGCACGGAGAAGAGCGCTCTGCATTTCCTCTGTGTCTCTGTGGCTCTGTGGTTGCCTTTTGTCTTGGCTTCAGAAGCGGTAGTTGGCGGTGGCGCTCGCCAGCCAGGTGCGGCCGGGCGCCGGCTCGAAGAAGCGGCCGTTGCCGTCGTTGACGATGACGGAGCCGGCGTAGCGGCGGCCGGCCAGGTTGTCCACGCGCAGCAGGGCGCCGAGGTCCCAGGCACCGAGCACGAGCTGATAGCCGGCGAAGGCGGCGGCGGTGGCATAGCCCGGGGCGGCATCGCTGTTGAGGTCGTTGACCCAGACCTTGCCGAGCGCCCGCGCCTCCAGGCCGGCCCGCCAGCCTCCGCCCGGTTGCCAGGTCAGGGCGCCATAGGCCGAGGTGCGTGCGACGCCGGGGATGCGGCTGCCGGCGGCGACGGGCTGGTTGGCCGCCGCGCAGGGCGTGGCCGTGCAGGTCAGGAAGGCGTCGCGGTAGCGGGCGTCGAGCCAGGTCGCGGCGACCTCGGCCTGCAGGGACGGCGCCAGCGGCCAGCGGCCCGAGGCCTCCAGCCCGCGGCGCCGCGTGGCGCCGGCGTTCTGGTAGGTGGCCCGGCCGCCCTGGTTGGTCTGGGTGACGATCTCGTGGGCCGTGGTGGTCTGGAAAACGGCGAGCGTGAACTCGCCGCCGGCCAGGCGCGCCTTCGCGCCCGCCTCGACGCTGTGGCTGAGCGAGGGCTGCAGCCCGAAGTTCAGCCCCGTGCCGCCGCTGGCCCGGTAGGCCAGCTCGTTGAGCGTGGGCGTCTCGAAGCCGCGGCCGGCGGTGGCGTACAGGCGCAGGGCGTCGCTGGCGGCCCAGCTGGCGCCCAGCACCGGCAGCGTGGCGGCATAGCGCGTGCTGCCGCTGTCGTCCGGGTTGGTCTTGGTGACGTAGGCGTCGGTGGAGCTGAAGTCGACCCGGCTGCGGCGCACACCGGCGCTGAGCCGCCAGGCCGGCGTGGGCTGCCATTCGGCCTGGAGGTAAGGGTCGGCGTTGGAGACGCGGTTGGTCTCGTCGCGGCGCAGCGCCCCCTGCACGCCCAGTTGGATGGCAGGCCCGGCGCCGATGAAGTTCTGGTAGCCCAGGCGGTGTTCGCGCAGCTGGTCAGCCGCCAGGCCGGCGACGATGCTGGCGCCGGCGCCCTTCCAGCGCCAGCGCAGGTCGGCGCCTTCGTAGTCGCGCGCCAGGTCGATGACGCCGCCAGGGTGCAGGCTGCCCTGGCTGTTGGACGGGATGGACTGGAACTGGGTCGTCGCGCGATGGCCGTGGTAGACCATCACGCGGAGCTGGTTGGCGGCGTCGATGCCGTGCTCCAGCACCAGGCCGCCCTGGGCCTGCTGCATGGTCTTGCGGGTGTCGTAGCTCAGCGCCACCGGGTCCACGCCGCGCGGGTCGGCCTGCCACTGCGCGCGGGTCAGGCCGAGAGGGTCCTGCGCCTCGGGCAGCTCGACGCTGTTGGCCACCAGGGTCAGCTGCGTCGCCTGGCCCAGCTTCCAGTTCAACCGCGCATTGGCCAGACGCCGTTCGGCCTGGCTGTGCTGGCGGTAGCCGTCGGTCTCGAAGCGGCTGGCGCCCACGGTGTAGGCGAAGCCGCCCTCGCGCCCGCGGCTGGAGGCCGCCACGCGCCGGAGGCCATCGCTGCCGAAGGCGACGCCGGCTTCCGCGCGGGGCGGGCCGTCGGGCGTCTCGGAGTGCACGCTGAGCACGCCGCCGGAGGAGTTGCCGTACAGGGCCGAGAAGGGCCCGCGCAGCACCTCGACGCGGCCCACGGTGCCGATCTCGACGTTGGTGATCTGGCCCTGGCCGTCGGGCAGGGTGGCGGGGATGTCGTCGACGTACAGGCGCACGCCGCGGATGCCGAAGGCCGAGCGGGCGCCGAAGCCGCGCACCGAGATCTGCACGTCCTGGGCGTAGTTCTGGCGGTCGCGCGCCAGCAGGCCGGGCACGCCGCCCAGGCCCTCCGAGAGGTTGACCTGGGCGCGGCCGGCGCGCAGGGCCTCGCCGTCGATGCGGTCGATGGAGGCCGGCAGGTCGAAGGCCGCGGCCTCGGTGCGGGTGGCGGTGACGACGACGGCGTCGAGCACGGTGGGCGCGGCGCCGGCCGAAGCGGCGGCGGCAGCGGCCAGCGCGAGGACGGTCCTTCGCGCGGTGGGCGCGAATGGCTGGGTCATGGGAGTCTCCAGATCGGGCGGTCAGCTCAGGCAGGGCGCCAGGCAACCTTGTACTTGGCAAAAATCTCGCCCACGCGGCCCGCCTTCGTCAGGCGGTCGAGGGCCTGCTGCAAGGCCTCGGCGAGGTCGGTGGCGTCGCGCTTGACGGCCAGGCCGGCGGCCCAGCCGTCGCGCGGCGCGCGTGGCGAGGGCAGGGGCTCGATGCGGAAGGCGGCGTCGCCGGCGAGCACGCTCTCCAGCTCCGAGGCCAGGCCGGCCGCGGCCACCACCTCGCCGCGCTGCAGGGCGCGCGCCGCCTCGCAGCCGTCCTTGTACTGGGTGGACAGCTGCTCGCGGTAGGCGCCGCCGTCGGCGCCGATCATCAGCCAACCCGCCAGCGTCTGGCCGGCCACGGCGACGCGGCCCCCGCCGAGCTGCGACAGGCCGTCCAGCACGGGCAGCTCCTGCAGCCGCCGCGCCAGCACCACGTGCTCGCGGTAGTAGGGCGCGAAGATGCGCGCCTGCGGCGTGGCCTCGATCAGCGGGCGGTCCACCGGCACGTGCATCAGCACGTCGGCGGGGCCGTAGCCGAGGTAGTGGCCTTTCCAGACCATGTTGCGCAGGTCGTCGGCCATGTTCTCGTCGGCATTGAAGGGCAGCGGCGAGAACTTCACGCCCAGCGCCTCGGCCAGGGCCTGGCCGAGCTCGACGTCGATGCCACGGCCCTTGACGTGGAAGGGCGGCATGTCCTCGTACAGGCCGACGACGAGGTGGCCGCGCTCGCGCACCTGGGCCAGGGTGGTGGCGGCGGTGCCGGCCAGCGCCACCGCGCCGAAGGCGAGCAGCTCGCGGCGCCTCACAGCGGCTTCTCCCGGCGGGTCTCGAGGTAGGACTTGACCGCCCACATGGCTTCCTGCGTGAACACGCCCTCGAAGGGCGGCATATAGACGGCGCCGTTGCGGCTGCGGCCGTGGCGCACGGTGTTGAGGAAGTAGTCGTCGTTCTCCTTCACGCAGGCGGCCTTCCTGGCCTCGTCCTTGAGCGTGGCGCAGTCGTTGTCCAGGCGGCGCAGGTCGGGCGCGATGCCGCCGGAGACTGCCTCCAGGCCGTGGCAGCGGGCGCAGTTCTGGTTGAAGGCCGAACTGCCTATCTTGATGGCAGCCTCGTTGCCCCGGAAGGGGTTCTCGGGCCGCCAGCCTTCGCCGAGCTGGGGCAGGCTGGACGTGTCCACGGCTTGGGGCGTCACGTCGCCGTGGGCCCAGGCCTGCACGGTCACCAGGACGGCCGCGAGGCAGAGTCCGCCGGCCAGGGCGAGGGGGTGGAATTTCATGGCTGTCTCCGTCGTTGTCGAAATCCGTGGGGCCGCTGTCGGCCATGCCCCGGAGACTGCAAGTGACATGCCAGGACCGGATTGCTCCAAGCTGACACAGTGGCGTCCTCGCCGCTTGCGCGCGGTCAATGGACAGGCGGTGCGCTTTGGGACACCATGCCCGCCAGAGCACGAGCGTGGCACCGACCGCGCAATCCCGGAGACAAGCCTGTAGAGGCAGGCGAAGGAAGCCTCAATGCCCATCGAGACCGAAGCCCCAGGCGGCCCGGCGCCCTTGGCGCCACCGCGTCAGGCCTTCATCGAGCGCAGCCACCAGCGCAGCGAAGCCCTGGGCCTGAAGCGCCACGAGAAATGCGGCCTGGACCCGCTCATTCGCAGCGACCTCAACCTCGCCCGCGAACGCAACCATCGCCTGTACACCCACGCCGCGCCGGTGATGCAGCTGCTCTACGAGCAGATCGTCAACACCGAAAGCATGATCGTGCTGACCGACGCCCAGGGCACCATCCTGCACGCCGTCGGCGACGACAGCTTCCTGGCGCGCGCCCACCGCGTGGCCCTGGCGCCCGGCGAGAACTGGGCCGAGCACGCCAAGGGCACGAACGCCATCGGCACGGCGCTGTTCGAGGAGGCACCGACCCTCGTCCATGGCGGCGAGCACTTCATGCACGCCAACAGCTTCCTGACCTGCTCGGCCGCGCCCATCTTCGACCCGCGCGGCAACATGCTCGGCGTGCTGGACGTGACCGGCGACCACCGCGGCTACCACCAGCACACCATGGGCCTGGTGCGCATGTCGGCCCGCATGATCGAGAACCACTGGCTCTCGGACGACTACAACAACCGCCTGCGCCTGCACTTCCACAGCCGGCCCGAGTTCATCGGTACCCTGCTCGAAGGCATCCTCGTCGTCTCGCCCGAGGGCCGGCTGCTGGGCGCCAACCGCGCGGCGCTGGACCAGCTCGGCATGAGCGGGGCCGAGCTGCGCTCGCGCAGCCTCTCCAGCCTCTTCGGCACCACGCCGGCCGCGGTGTACGACCATTTCCGCATGCCCCTGTCGCCGCCGATGCAGCTGTGCCTGCCGACGGGGCAGTCCTTCTTCGTCAGCGCCCGCTTCGACTGGCCCTCGCGGCCCGTGGTGGCCGGCCTGCGCGGGCGCGACGACCTGGGTGACGTGGGCGACGTGGCGGACGCCACGCCCACACGCGCCGCGCCCATGCAGGAGGCCGCCTGGGGCGGTGACCCCGCCGGGCGCGTTGCCGACGATGCCGAGGCCGGCGGCGGCCTGCGCTTTTCCGGCCTGCAATACCTGCGCACCGGCGACCCGCAGCTGGAGACCGTCATCCAGAAGGTCAGGCGCGTGCTGGACCGCGGCATCCCGCTGCTCATCCTCGGCGAGACGGGGACCGGCAAGGAGCTGCTGGCCCGCGCCGTGCACCACGACTCCAACCGCTCGCGCCAGCCCTTCGTGGCCGTCAACTGCGCGTCCATCCCCGAGAGCCTGATCGAGGCCGAACTCTTCGGTTACGAGGAGGGCGCCTTCACCGGCGCGCGGCGCAAGGGCGCGCCGGGGCGGCTGGTGCAGGCCAACGGCGGCACGCTCTTCCTCGACGAGATCGGCGACATGCCGCTGCCGCTGCAGGCCCGGCTGCTGCGCGCCCTGCAGGAGCGCAGCGTCACGCCGCTGGGCAGCACCAAGTCCATCGCGGTGGACATCGCCGTCATCGGCGCCACCCACCGCAACCTGCGCGACATGATCGCCGCCCAGAGCTTCCGCGAGGACCTGTACTACCGCCTCAACGGCCTGGCGCTGCGGCTGCCGGCGCTGCGCGAGCGCACCGACCTCGAGGCCATCGTGCGCCGCATCCTGCAGGCCGAGCGGCCCCAGGACCCGCCCGAGCTCAGCCCCCAGGTGCTGGCCATGTTCCGGCGCTATTCGTGGCCGGGCAACATCCGCCAGCTGGCCAACGTGCTGCGCACGGCGGCCGTGATGTCGGCGGGCGAGCGCTTCGTCACGGCGGCCCACCTGTCGGACGACTTCCTCGAGGACATCCAGCGCAGCATCGGCGGCCTCACCCCGGCGCCGGGCCCCGCGCCCCTTCCGGCGGCCTTCCCGGCGCCGGCGCCGCTGCCGCCGGCCTGGAGCGCGCCCGAGGTGGCGCCCGCGCCGCCCGTGGCCTTCGCTGTGGCGGAGCCCGCCGCGGCGCGCACCCTCGGCCAGGCCGAGATCGACATGATCCGAGCCACGCTGGACGCGGTGGGCGGCAACATCTCGCTGGCCTCCAAGCAGCTGGGCATCAGCCGCAACACCATCTATCGCAAGCTGCGCTGGAACCCGCCCGGCGACGCCTGAGCGTTGTGCCGGGGCCTCAGGGCCGGCCCGGGACTTTCCCGGGGGTGAACGCCCCCGGGCCTGTCTCGAAGTGGAGCAAAACCCCCGATTGACGGCGGCTTCGCGCAAGGCACGGGTCTTGCACTCCTGGGGGCATCGACCCGATCCCCTGCTCCCATGTCCCTGTCATCCCTGCGGGGCTTCGCATGAAGCTCCTCGTGCTCGGCTCCGGCGCGGGCGGCGGCTTCCCGCTGTGGAACTGCCACTGCCGGCTGTGCAGCGCCTGGCGCCGCGGCGACCTCGACGCCAGCGCGCGCACGCAAAGCTCCATCGCCATCTCCCAGGACGGCCGGCCCGGCGAGGGCTGGCTGCTCATCAACGCCTCGCCCGACCTGCCGCAGCAGATCCGCGACACGCCGGCCCTGCAGCCCGCCCATGACGGCCTGCCTGGCGACCCGCCCATCCGCGCCGTCGTGCTGCTGGACTCGCGGCTGCACCACGTCGCCGGGCTGCTGAGCCTGCGCGAGAGCCGCGAGCTGGAGGTCTATGCCACGCCGCTGGTGTTCGAGGACCTCACCTCCGAGCTGCCGCTGCTGCACGTGCTGGAGAGTTACTGCCGGGTGCGCTGGCGCATGCTGCCCATCGCCGGCGAGGCCCGCAGCGCCAGCTTCGAGATCCCGGGCTTTCCGGCCCTGAGCTTCGCCGCCTTGGCCGTGCCGGCGCGGGCGCCACGGCATGCGAGGCTGCGCGGCGAGGCGGCCGGCGAGTGCATCGCCCTGCAGGTGCGCGACCTGCGCAGCGGGCGCTGCCTCTTCCTGTCGCCCGCGCTCGCCAGCGTGGGCGAGGACGAGATGGCCTGGATGCAGCAGGCCGACTGCGTCGTCGTCGACGGCAGCTTCTGGTCGGAGCACGGCATGCAGGAGGCCGGCGTCGGCGCCCTCAGCGCCACCGACAAGGGCCACCTGCCGCAGAGCCGCGACGGCGGGCGCCCCGGAATGATCGAGGTGCTGCAGGCCAGCGGCGCGCCGCGCAAGGTGCTCACCCACATCCACCACAGCAACCCCATCCTCGACCGCGGGGGATGGGAGCGCCGCGAGCTGGCCGCGCAAGGCATCGAGGTCGCGCACGACGGCATGGAGATCGAACTGTGAACGCACCGACCCTGCCCCCTGCCGCGTCGCGCCGCCCGGCCGAACCGTTATGGCTGGAGTGGCTGACGCTGTGCGGCGGCCTGGCCTTCTGCACCTGGCTGCTGGGCGTGCGCGGCGTCTGGGCCCTACTGCTCGGGGCCGACCCCACCGGGCTGACCCTGATCATCATCGCCGTCTTCCTGTGCTCCACGCTGTGGTGCGGCCAGCGCTCGCGCGAGCTGCAGCGCCAGCGCCTGCTGCTGGCCCAGCCGCTGCAGGCCCGCATCGGCGAGCGCAACTGGGCGGCCGACTACGAAGCAGCCCTGCGCTGCGACGCCGGCACCGCCGCCGACCTGCTGGTGGAGCTCAGCCACGGGCCGCACGGCACGGCCTGGTGGGTCAACGGCATCCAGCTCAAGCTCGGGCTGCTGGGCAAGGTCATCGGCTTCTCGATGCTGGCGCTGGCCATCGGCCGCATGCAGAGCTTCGACCCGGCGCAGTCGCAGGAGCTGCTGCGCAGCCTGACGGCCGGCCTGGGCGTGGCCCTGCTGACGACCATGGTCGGGCTGGTGGGCAACATCCTGCTCGGCCTGCAGCTGACGCGGCTGGACCGCTTCGCCGACGCGCTGGTGGCCGACATCCAAAGGACCGCGCTGCCCCTCGTCCAAGGCGAGCCTTGGCCGGTCCCCCGAGGGGACGGCGATGCTTGCGGCGTCGAGCCGCAAGCACATCGCCAGTGCGGGCCGGCTCGGGAGCGGCCCAGCGCTCGGCCCGCGGGAGCGGACCCCGTATGAGGAGGCGCCGCAGCTCGCGGGAGGCGGAGGTCGACCCCTTCTACGACATGCTGTTCAACCTGCTGATCGGCTTCGTCTTCTGCTTCATCGTCGCGCTGCTGGCCATGAACCCGCGTGCCACCAAGGCGGGCGACGTGCCCTCCAAGGCCGAGTACCTCATCAACGTGGCCTGGCCCGACAACAGCCCCGACGACATCGACACCTGGGTGCAGGACCCCGGCGGCAACCTGGTGTGGTTCCGCCAGCGCGAAGCCGGGCTCATGTACCTGGACCGCGACGACCGCGGCGAGGGCAATGCGTCCACCATCATCAACGGCCAGAAGATCCAGAGCCCCTTCCGCCAGGAGGTGGTGACCATCCGCGGCATCGTGCCGGGCGAGTTCGTCGTCAACGCCCAGTACTACCAGTCCCACGACGGCCAGCCGGTGCCGGTGACCGTGACGGTCATCAAGGTCAACCCGCGGGCCGACGTCGTCTTCTACGGCACCGTCCAGCTCGCCCGCCAGGGCGACGAGGCCACCGCCGTGCGCTTCACGCTGCAGCCCGACGGCAGCGTCGTCAACGTCAACACCCTGCCCAAGAGCCTGATGCAAAGGCCCTGAATCGACATGACCCTGCCCATCATCCTGAGCTTTGCCGCACTGCTGCTGCTGTGCCTTCTCGCCCTGCTGCAATCGCGCTGGCCGGCCTGGCTGCGCGGCCTGCTCGTCGTGGCGGTGAGCGGCTTCTACTTCTATGCCGAGGGCGCCATCCACACGCTGTGGGGCTGGCCCGGCGGCGACCCCCTGCCCGAGCGCTTCGTGCTGCTGGCCGCCGTCATCGAGGAGCCCGGCCCCAAGCGCGACGGTGCCCTCTACGTGTGGGTCAACGCGGTGGAGGACGGCAAGCCCGCCCCGCAGCCGCGCGCCTACCAGCTGCCCTACAGCAAGGACCTGCACGGCCTGCTGAACGAGGGCCTGAAGAAGGTGCGCAACGGCATCAGCCAGCTCGGCACCGCCGAAGCCAAGCCGCGCAAGGGCCTGTCCTGGCTGCGGCCGGGCAGCGACGAACAGCAGGTCAAGCTGCGCGACATGCCCCTCCCTCAACTTCCCGAGAAATGAACATGCGCGCGCGCATCCTGTCTGCCTCCCTCTTGCTCGTGCTCGCGGGTTGCGGGCGCTCGCCCGGCACGGGGAGCGAGGCGTGGTTCCCGCTCGAGGCCGGCCACCGCTGGACCTACACCGTCACCACGCGCAGCGGCGCCGACGCCTCCGAGCGCGAGACGCTGACGCTGCGCACCCTCGGCCGCGAGACCCTGGTGCTGGACGACCAGCCGGCCTGGGTGAGGCGCAGCGACAGCGGCATCAACTACTGGCTGCGCGCCGACGCCAGCGGCATCGTGCGCGTGGCCAGCAAGAGCGACATGCAGGCCGAGCCGGTGGCCGATGGCAAGGACCGCTTCGTGCTGAAGGCGCCGTTCGCGGTGGGCACGCAATGGCAGGCGCCGACGACGGCCTATCTGCTGATGCGCACGGCGGAGTACCCGCGCGAGATCAAGCACAGCCATCCCCGCATCCCGATGACCTACGAGATCGAGGCGGTGGCGGATGCCGTGCAGGTGCCGGCGGGCCGCTTCTCGCCCTGCCTGCGCGTGCGCGGCAGCGCGACGGTGAAGATCTTCGTCGACCCCATCAGCGGCTACCGCGACCAGCCGCTGACCACGGTGGAGTGGTACTGCCGCGGCGTCGGCCTCGTGAAGCTGGAACGCAACGAGCCGTCCACCTCGCCGATGCTGGTGGGCGGCTCGCGGACGATGGAGTTGGAGAGCTGGCAGTGATGCCGGGGCGGGGGGCTGGAACTGCCGAGGCGAAAGATGGAGAACACCCCAACCTACCGCACTGGCCGGCCTTGCAGCGCCTGCCGTAGCGGGTTGGGGTTGAGCGAGTGATTGGGCATCAGCGCTCGGCGTTACAGCAGTGCGAGCGCGGTTTTCCCTTCGGCGACTACTTCCGTGGCCAACTTCTGGTCCATGGTCGCGAGCTTGCCCTTGTTCGCCCTCGCGAGCGCCAGCAGGTAGCTATCAGTCACGCGGCTGTGGCTCGATAGCAGTGTTGAATCGACCAAGTTGCTCTCCACGAGGCTGACGCTGTCGGGCCAGAACGCATGGCCTGGTAAGTCGCGAATGGCAGACAAGGCACTTGCAACTGCGCTCGGCGGGCCAGGACAGTTCGGGTACTTGGGATGGCCAACGATCCGGAGCAGCCCGTTCTCGGTGATGGGGCAGGTGGCAAACGCCTTGTGCCCAACTCGCCCAAACCACTCATGGACTTGATCGTGTTGGACGTGCGCCGGGTCGATGAGCGCAATGAGCACATTCACATCAAGCAGATAGCGAATCACGGCTGCTCGTCGCGGAGTTGGTTCACGAGTTCCAGCGTTACGGGCACGGCCGCCTTGCGACTCGGCAGCAGCGGTATCCCGTTGCGTTCCGTCTTGCTACCTCGCGTGCTGCGAGCCAACCCTTGGCGCGCGAGTGCCGAGATCACCTCTCCCACGCTCTTGTGCTCTCGCTCCGCGAGGTGCTTGGCCGCAGCCAAGATGTCGTCGTCAATGGCAAGAGTCGTCCGCACGGCATCCCTCCAAGGGCTTGGTGATGCTCGGCATCATACATCACGCATCAAGGCAGGAGATGGTTCGGGACGGCTGCACTACCTCTCTGATGCCTAGACAAGATGGCTTCGTGATGTCGGGCCATGGGCAGGAATCTAGCTCGGTAGGTTGGAGTGCGCCCGAGAATCCCAACATCACGGTCGACCGGATTCGTTGGGGTTCACGATATTCACCCCAACCTACCTCGCTGAAGGCGCCGTTCGCGGTGGGCACGCAATGGCAGGCGCCGACGACGGCCTATCTGCTGATGCGCACGGCGGAGTACCCGCGCGAGATCAAGCACAGCCATCCCGCATCCCGATGACCTACGAGATCGAGGCGGTGGCGGATGCCGTGCAGGTGCCCGCGGGCCGCTTCTCGCCCTGCCTGCGCGTGCGCGGCAGCGCGACGGTGAAGATCTTCGTCGACCCCATCAGCGGCTACCGCGACCAGCCGCTGACCACGGTGGAGTGGTACTGCCGCGGCGTCGGCCTCGTGAAGCTGGAACGCAACGAGCCGTCCACCTCGCCGATGCTGGTGGGGGGCTCGCGGACGTTGGAGTTGGAAAGCTGGCAGTGATGCCGCGGAACAAGGTGCTAGATTCCTTGCCCATGGCGCGACTCCTTGCTCACCTGCAACGCCCCGGCAGACCGACTGGGGGTGCCCGGGTGTAGCTCTACGGGATTCGCTCCGGCAACCTACCGCATCGCAGGGGTCGGGCCGCCCGACGTCACGAAGCCATCTTGTATAGCCACGCATGAACCGTCGCGATCTTTTGCTTCTCGCCGCAACATCGACATTCCTTCCGCACGTCCGAGCAGGCGCGTGGGAGTCGGATAGCTTCAGCAACGATGATGCGATGGACTGGGCCAGTCAATGTGCTGGTTCCAACGGTCCAGAGTTCATTTTGGTCACGCTCAACGCGGCGCTAACCGATGGGTATCTCGAAGCTCCGGAGTGCTCGATGGCCGTTGCAGCAGCAGAGGTTGTTGCGGCATCGAAAGGCAAGCCGTCAAGATTTCTGCCGAAGGAACTGTCGTCTTGGCTGGAGCGGCAACAAAAGGCCGAAATCGCAAAGATCGCTCCTGTCGCGGTGAAGGCAGTGTCACGCGTTTTGAACGGTCCCAAGTCCGAGCTTCGGGAGCTGTGGCAAGAGAACAGGAAGGCATTCCCAGCGTGGAGCGGCCACATGCAAAGCCTGATTGCGAGGCTGAAATGATGGCTAACCCCCCCCGCTGCATCGGACGGCTGCGCCGTCCGCTGAGATCGGCGTTAGGTGCCATATAAGGTCCACATCAATGCGAAGCCACGTAAAGCCGCTCTTGGCACTCGCCCTCTCGCTGTTAACTACGGCTTCGTCGGCTGAGCCCGGTACGCCGATCATGTACCGCACGGCAAGCTACGCAATAGCGCGGTCAACGCAATCTAGCGCTGAACTCAGCAATGTCGAGTGGGCGTACCCGGTCATGGTTGGCTCGAAGCTGGGTCAGTTCGATCGCGTCAACGCTTGGCTCCGCAAGAAGTCGGTGGAGCTCCTGGCTGAATGCGTGTCGTCTCGCATCGACGAGCTCCTCAAGCTGCCAGACAGAAAGATTGTCACCTTCCTTGCCAGGAACTCTAATTTTTCGGCGTGCGAGACCAATCAATCGATCGTCGAACCGGCAGAGGCGTTTGGCCAGTACATCACCTTTCGGCGCATCTCTGAATGGCGGGGCCTTGCGAGGCCGCAACACGATATCCAGCTGCTTGTCTTTGACCTTCAGTCCAACGTAGAACTCACCATGGCGTCCCTATTCAAGCCCGGAGCACTCGATGCGCTGAATGAGGCCCTCGCAGAAGTCATTCAAAGCACCAAACCCAACTGCTCAGGGCGCAACTTTGTCTGGTCGCAAGTCTCCCTGCGCCCGCCGCATCACTTGTTCATTGAGTTCCCATACAACCCGGCCGAATGGGAAGCATGCGGTGACGGCGTTGAGGCGCTAGAAGGTCAGGCTGTGTCAAGCCAACTTCGGAATCCGGCCTCCCTTCAGCCCCTCCGGCCGCTGATGGAGGCGCGCTAGCTCGGCAGGTTGGGGGTGAGCCTGCGAACCCCAACGTCAGGATCGACCGAATTCATTGGGGTTCGCTGCGTTCACACCAACCTACCGTGCTTGGACAGCTCGACGCCGACTCGGGTAATCTCGTCCATGGGCTTCCCCTTTCGCGGGCTTGCAGGTTGATGATTCGCACCCGCAATCTTGGCGCCCACGAAGCCGTGGGCCAGAAGGTCCAGGGCGTTTTCGATAGCGGCCTTTGCCGCAAAGCCGACCTCGACGAACTTCCGCCGTCAGCCTAAAGCCGGCACCACTCCTCAGCGGAAGTGCTTGCCGGCCGGCCCCGCCCCGCCGCCCAACTCGGCTCAGCCCGGCGCCTTGACCCAAGCATTGCACCACCCCTTGTTCGCCACCTGCGCCTTGCGCCCGAACATCGCGCAGTGGCTCCACGCATCGGTGGGCTTGGCCTGCCAGAACTGGCAGTTGGCGCAGTGCTGGCTGGCCTGGTGCTTGGGGAACTTGGCGGTGTCGACCAGGGCCGTGTCGTGCTTGTAGCCGAGGGCGACGGCGGTGTCGCTGGTCTCGTCGACCGGGGCGGTCTGGGCAATGGCCGGGACGGCCAGGCAGGCCGTCGTGGCCTGGAAGATGAAGATGCGGCGGTTGGGTTGCATGGGGAAAGACCTCGGGAATGACAGAGGCGCCGGCCGCGCGGGCCGGCGCTTTCAGTTCAGGGCATGGCCGCTTACTTGGAGAGTTTGAAGACCCAGACCATGCCGCCCTGCTCCAGGTAGTTGACCTTCTTGGCCACGTCCCCGCCCCACAGCGGCACTGCGCCGCCCCAGCCGGAGACGACGCCGATGTACTGCTCGCCGTTCTGCTGCCACGACACCGGCGGCGCGACCACGCCCGAGCCGGTCTGGAACTGCCAGACGACCTTGCCGGTCTTGGCGTCCGCGGCCTTGAGCCAGCCCTCGGGCGTGCCCCAGAACACGAGGTTGCCGGCGGTGGTCAGCACGCCGCCCCACAGCGGCGCGCCGTTCTTCACTTCCCAGACGATCTTGCCGGTCTTGGGGTCGATGGCGCGCATGGCACCGATGTAGTCGTCGTTGAGCGTCCTGATGGTGAAGCCGGCGCCGAGGTAGGCCGCGCCCTTCTTGTAGGCGATGGGCTCGTTCCAGATCTCCATGCCCCATTCGTTGGCGGGCACGTAGAAGAGCTTGGTGTCGGGGCTGTAGGCCATGGGCATCTGGTTCTTGCCGCCCAGGAAGGAGGGCGCGGAGAACACCGAGTTGCCCTTCTTGCCGTCGGCCGCGGCCGTCGGGTCGCCGGGGCGGTTCTCGGGGATGAAATTGGGGCGGCCGGTCTTCAGGTCGATGCCCGAGGCCCAGGTGATCTTCTTGACGAAGGGGAAGGCGTTGGCGAGCTGGCCGTTGGTGGCGTCCAGCACGTAGAAGTAGCCGTTGCGGTCGGCCTTGGCGCCCATGCGCTTGCCGTCCATGTCGAAGGTGATGAACTCGTTGACGCCGTCGAAGTCCCAGCCGTCGTTGGGCGTGCCCTGGTAGTGCCACTTGATCTGGCCGGTCTTCACGTCGATGGCGACGGTGGAGCAGCTGAACAGGTTGTCGCCCTGGCGCAGATGGCTGTTCCACGGCGCCGGGTTGCCGGTGCCGAAGTAGGCCAGGCCCGTCTTGGGGTCGTAGGTGCCGCCCAGCCAGGTGGCCGCGCCGCCGGTCTTCCAGAGGTCGCCCGGCCAGCTCTTGCCCGGCGTGCCGGAGACGCCGTTCTCGGTCTTCTTGCCGTTCTTGTCCCAGGTGTAGCCCATGTGGCCTTCCACCGTGGGGCGGCTCCAGACCATCTTGCCCGTGCGCGGGTCGCGCGCCTCCACGCGGCCCACCACGCCGAACTCGCCGCCCGACACGCCCGTCAGCAGCAGGCCGTTGGCGATGATGGGCGCGGCGGTGGCGGAGTAGCCGGCGGCGTAGTCGTCGATCTTCTCCTTCCAGACCACGTCGCCCGTGGCCTGGTCCAGGGCGACGAGCTGGGCGTCGAGCGTGGCGAAGATGACGAGGTTGTCGTACAGGGCCGCGCCGCGGTTGACCACGTCGCAGCAGGGCATGATGCCCTCGGGCAGGCGGTGCTCGTACTTCCACAGCTTCTGGCCGGTGGCGGCGTCCAGCGCGAAGATGCGCGAGTAGGACGCGGTCACGAACATCTTGCCGTTATGGATCAGCGGCTGCGACTCCTGGCCGCGCTGCTTCTCGCCGCCGAAGGAGAAGGCCCAGGCGGGCACCAGCTTGGCGGCGTTGCCGGCGTTGATCTGCTTGAGCGGCGAATGGCGCTGGCCCTGGGTGCCCAGGCCCCAGGACAGGACTTCCTGGCCCGACTTGGACGAGGCTTCGATCATCTGGTCCGTCACGGCGGCCGGCGCGCCGGTGGCGGCCAGCAGGCCGAAGACCGGGGCGAGCAGGGCGACGAGGGGCTTGAGTTGCATGGTTGTCTCCGTTGTTGATGGATGTCCGCCGCCGTGCGAGCGTGGCGTTCGGATGCGGGGCGACGGCGCAAGCTCCATGCCAGTCGCCATCGCGGCGGGATGGAGCAGTCCGCGGCGGCGCCGCCGAGCCGCCGTACCTGCGGGCGAGGGGCCCTGGCCGCTGGCGGGCGGGCCCGCCGCGGCGGGTGTCACGCGCTGTGCCGCATTGCTCCAGGCTGGGACAGCCGGAGAGTGGTTTCCCTGCACTTTCGGCCCGCGCGGGGCCCCGCGGGCGCCTGCCGCGGCCTGGCACGGGTTCTGCGATGAGAGGCCTGCCCCAACCCATTCGCAGGAGACATCCCATGACCGTCTACGCCGCACCCGGCCAACCCGGCGCCAAGATCGCCTACAAGGCCCGCTACGACAACTTCATCGGCGGCAAGTTCGTGCCGCCCGTCGAGGGCCAGTACTTCGACGTCGTCACGCCCATCAGCGGCAAGGTCTACACCCAGGCCGCCCGCTCCGGCGCCGCCGACATCGAGCGCGCGCTGGACGCCGCCCACGCGGCCGCCGCCGGCTGGGCCGCCGTGCCGCCGGCCGAGCGCGCCAACATCCTGCTCAAGATCGCCGACCGCATCGAGGCCAACCTCGAACTGCTCGCCTACGCGGAGACCGTGGACAACGGCAAGCCCATCCGCGAGACGCTGAATGCCGACATCCCGCTGGCGGTGGACCACTTCCGCTACTTCGCCGGCTGCGTGCGCGCCCAGGAAGGCGCCCTCAGCGAGATCGACCACAACACCATCGCCTATCACTTCCACGAGCCGCTCGGCGTCGTCGGCCAGATCATCCCGTGGAACTTCCCCATCCTGATGGCCGCGTGGAAGCTGGCGCCGGCCCTCGGCGCGGGCAACTGCGTGGTGCTCAAGCCCGCCGAGAGCACCCCCATCAGCCTGCTGGTGCTGACCGAGCTCATCGCCGACCTGCTGCCCGCCGGCGTGCTCAACATCGTCAACGGCTTCGGCCGCGAGGCCGGCATGCCGCTGGCCAACAGCAAGCGCATCGCCAAGATCGCCTTCACCGGCTCCACCGCCACGGGCAAGGTCATCGCCCAGGCCGCGGCGACCAACCTCATCCCGGCCACGCTGGAGCTGGGCGGCAAGAGCCCCAATATCTTCTTCGAGGACGTGATGGCCGCCGACGACGCCTTCCTCGACAAGGCCATCGAGGGCCTGGTGCTGTTCGCCTTCAACCAGGGCGAGGTCTGCACCTGCCCGAGCCGCGCCCTCATCCAGGAGAGCATCTACGACCGCTTCATCGAGCGGGCGCTCAAGCGCGTGGCCGCCATCAAGCAGGGCAACCCGCTGGACACCGACACCATGATGGGCGCCCAGGCCTCGGCCATGCAGATGGACAAGATCCAGAGCTACCTGGCCCTGGGCAAGGAAGAGGGCGCCAAGGTGCTGATCGGCGGCGATCGCGCCCAGCTCGGCGGCGACCTGGCCGGCGGCTACTACATCCAGCCCACGCTCTTCCAGGGCAACAACAACATGCGCATCTTCCGCGAGGAGATCTTCGGCCCCGTGCTGGCCGTGACCACCTTCAAGGACGAGGCCGAGGCCCTGGCCATCGCCAACGACACGCCCTACGGCCTGGGTGCCGGCGTGTGGAGCCGCGACGGCAGCCGTGCCTACCGCATGGGCCGGGGCATCCAGGCCGGCCGCGTGTGGACCAACTGCTACCACGCCTATCCGGCGCATGCGGCCTTCGGCGGCTACAAGGAATCGGGCATCGGCCGCGAGACCCACAAGGCCATGCTCGACCACTACCAGCAGACCAAGAACCTGCTGGTGAGCTACTCGCCGAGCGCGCTGGGCTTCTTCTGAAGCCGGTGGACACGACTCTCCCTCGTGTCCTGTCCACCGAGGCCGCGCGGGCGCTCATCGAGCAACTGCGCGGCCGGCACGGCGAGCTGCTGTTCTACCAGTCGCACGGCTGCTGCGCCGGCAGCGCGCCGATGTGCTTTGCCGCGCACGAGCTGAAGCTCAACGCCGACGACAGGCGGCTGGGCAACGTGGCCGGCGTGCCCGTCTATGCCAGCGCCGCCCAGTGCGACTACCTGGCCGGCCTGGAGATGACGCTGGACGTGGCGCCCGGCAACAGCGGCAGCTTCGGCCTGGAGGACGGCTCGGGCCAGCACTTCGTCGCCCGCTTCAGGCTCTGGAGCGACGACGAGGTGCCGCGCCTGGCGCCCATCACCGCGGCACCGGCCTGAGCCCGCTCAGCGCTGGCCCGTGCAGTTGGCGTAGAAGCTGACGGTGGCGGGCCAGTCGGAGAACACGCCGATCACGCCGATGTCCTGGGCCAGCACGTCCAGCACGCGCAGCACGTCGCCCTCGCGGGTGACGGCGCTGTCGAAGGTCTGGTAGTAGGAGCCGTTGTTGCCGTCGGCCAGGACGCCGCTGCGCTCCAGCGACCAGGTGATGATGTCCAGCCCCGCGGCGCGCGCGTTGCGGGCGTAGGCCGAGGGCAGGATGTTGCCGCTGGTGTCGGCCGTCAGCAGCGCGAACAGCGGCGGCGCCACGATGCGCACGCCCTGGGCGCGGTAGGCCCGCAGCTGCTCCAGCGTCGGCAGGTCGGCGGGCGTGTTGGCATCGTCGAGGTAGACGGCCTGGCGGCCGAAGGCGGGCTCGTTCTTCACCCAGTAGAGGATGTCGTCGAGGTTGAAGCTCTGCGCCCAGACGTCGCGCGCGGGCACGCCCGCGGCCTTGTGCTCGTCGATCATCTTCTGCGCATAGGCCGCCTGGGTGAAGCCGTCGAAGGGCATGGGCACGGCGGGCGACTTCAGCTCGGGCGTCATCTTCACGCCCAGCTGCTTGAACAGGGCGATGGCCTCCTTCAGCGACAGCAGCGTGCCGCTGGTGGGGCCGGCGTAGAGCTCGGTGCGGAAGGCGGGCGTGCCGCCCATGTACTCGGCCACCGTGCGGCCTCGCGGGTTGGAGGCGTCCATCTTGCCGCGCAGGCTCTTGAACTCGGCCAGCGTCAGCTCGCTGGTGCGGCACTCGGCGGCGGCCGGCGCGACGAGGGTGCCCGCGGCGTCGAAGACGGCCGGCGTGAAGGGCTTGACGCACTTGGCGGCCAGCGGCGTGGCGAGGATGTTGGTCGTCGTGTGCAGGTCGTTCTGGGCGTGGCGGCAGACGAGCTGCTTGTCTTTGGTGAAGGTCACGTCGCACTCGACGATGCCGGCACCCATGCGCGCGGCGGCCTCGTAGCTCTCCCTGGTGTGCTCGGGGAACTGCAGCGGCGCGCCGCGGTGGCCGATGGAGAACAGCGTCGGCTTGTAGTGCTCGCGCGTGGCGGCGCAATGCTGCAGCTTCTGCTTGAGCGGGCCGTCGGCCATCTCGTTGGTGAGGAAGAAGGGGCGGGGGCCGAGCTGCACGCTGGCGATGCCGCGCTCGTCGCGGCGCTCGCCGTCGAGTTCGTGGGCGAGGGCGGGCAGGCAGGCGGCCATCAGCACCAGTGACGCGAGGCGGATGAAACGGCGATGCATTGGGGGACTCCGGGGGGCGGGTTGGGGTGTCCCCACGCTAGGCAGGCGGCATGAAGGCCGCATGACATGCCTGCCCGCGTGGCGGAGTTAGGGGGTCAGGCCGGCAACCATTGCAGGGCCTCGGGGGGCAGGGCCAGCGCCAGCGGACTGCCGGCGGCCGGCAAGGGCGCGCCGGGCGGCAGCTGCAGGGCGATCGCCTGCCCATCGCCCGTGAGCAGCTCGACGCTGGCACTCAGCCTCCCGGCGTGCGCAGCCTGCACGGTGGCCGTGAGCGCCCAGCTGCCCTCGGGCGTGCCGGCCGTCGCGGGCTGAAGGGCCGCCAGCGGCGCGATCCAGCTGCCGCCGTCGCGCCGCCAGGGCTCGGGCGCGCGGCGGGCGTCCAGCCGGTTGAAGGCGCCCAGGAAATCGGCCACGCGCAGCGTGCGCGGCCACTGCCAAAGCTCGGCCGGCGGGCTGCATTGCTCGATGCGGCCGTCGAACATCACGGCCACCTGGTCGGCCAGTTCGAAGGCCTCGTCGCGGTCGTGCGTGACGAGGACGCAGCTCTGGCCCAGGCTGCGCTGCAGCTGCCGGAAGGCGCGCCGCAGCGGGATGCGGAAGGACTCGTCCAGCGCCGAGAAGGCTTCGTCCAGCAGCAGCAGCGAGGGCCGTGGCGCCAGCGCCCGGGCCAGGGCGACGCGCTGGCGCTGGCCGCCCGAGAGCTGGCCCGGCCGCTTGCCGGCGTGCCCGGCCAGGCCGACGAGGTCCAGCAGCTCGTCGATGCGCGCCCGCTGCTGGCCGGCCGGCTCGCCGCGGGCCTGCAGGCCGAAGCCGATGTTCTCGCGCACGCTGAGGTTGGGGAACAGCGCGTAATGCTGGAAGACGACGCCGATGCCGCGTTGTCGGGCGGGCATGGCGCTGACGTCGCGGCCGTCGAGCTCGATGCGGCCACCGTCCAGGGCCTGCAGGCCGGCGATGGTGCGCAACAGCGTCGTCTTGCCGCAGCCGGAGCCACCCAGCAGCGCCAGCACCTGGCCGCGCGGCAGCTCGAGGTCGATGCCTTGCAGGATGGGACGTCCGGCCAGGCTCACGCCGGCCTCGCGGACTAGGAGCGCGCTGGGGTTCGCCATGAGGTGAGCAGGTGCACGAGGGCGCCGATGAGGGTGACGAGGACGAGGCTGACGACGATGAGGGCCGCGGCCAGGTGGCCGTTGGCGCCGCGCAGGCCGTTGACCAGGGGCTGCAGCAACTCCAGCGAGCCGGCCAGCAGCAGGTTGGCGATGGCGAACTCCATGGCCCCGGTCGTCCAGGCCAGCAGCCCGGCCGCGGCGAAGGCGGGCAGCAGCAGCGGCAGCAGCACGCGGGTGAGCAGCAGGCCGTCGGAAGCGCCGAGGGTGCGGCTGGCGTCGATGAGGGGCTGGGCGTCGAGCTGCTGCAGCGCGGCCGACAGCGTCTGGTGCACGAGCGGGAAGAGCAGCGCGGCCAGCAGCCCGGCGTAGACCAGCCGCAGGTCCAGCACGTCGCCCCAGCGGCCGACGAAGAGGTCCAGCGCGCCGATGGCGACGACGACCGGCGGGATGGCATAGGGCAGCAGGGCCAGGCCGTCCAGCAGGCGCTTGAGGCGCGGTGCCGCGAGATGCGCCGCGAGGCTAGCCGCGCCGCCCAGCAGCACCGCCAGCAAGGCCGCCGCGCCCGAGATCCAGACGGAGTTCCAGGCCGCCGCGCGCACGCGCTCGTCGCCGGCCAGGCCGGCCAGCCAATGCAGCGTGGCGCCCTGCGGCAGCAGGCCCTGGTCCCAGCGCTCGCTGAAGGCATAGGCCCCCACGGCCAGCGGCGGCAACAGCACGACGAGGGCCGCGGCCCAGAAGGCCAGGGCCGGCAGGCGCCAGGGCGGGGCGGGCGGCTTCATGACTTCAACCGCCTGGACAGCCAGCGTCCGCCCGCGATGACGGCGAGCAGCAGCAGGCCCAGCACCAGGGACAGCGCCGTGGCCAGCTCGGGCTGGGCAAAGATGTCGCCGCTGACCGCGGAGGCGATGCGCACCGCGAGCACGGGGCTGCCCGTGCCGGCCAGCGCGAAGGGTGTGGCGTAGGCGGCGGCGGCGTTGGCGAAGAGCAGGCTGGCGGCCTCCACGAGGCTGGGTGCCAGCAGGGGCAGGCCCACCCGGCGCCAGAAGCGTCCCGGCGAGGCACCCAGGGTGGCGGCAGCCTCGGCCAGGGCCGGGTCCAGCAGCTTCACCGGCGCCATCAGCAGCACGACGGCCAGCGGCACCTGGAAGCAGGTGAAGGCCAGCAGCAGGCCGGCGTCGCCGGCGAGGTCCCAGTCCTGCAGCAGGCCGTGGGCGCGGGCCAGGGTGGTCAGCACGCCCTGGCTGCCGAGCAGCAGCGTCAAGGCCAGCGCCAGGGGCACGCCGGCGAAGTTGGCGCCCAGGCCGGCGAGCACGGCCACCGGCCGGCTCCAGCGCGGACGCGCCAGCAGATGCAGGGCGGCGCCGAGGCCGAGCACCAGGCCGAGGGCACTGCTGGCGGCCGAGAGCGCCAGCGTGCGGGCGATGGCGTCGAGGTAGAAGCGGTCGGCGGCCAGCTCGCGCAGCACGCAGGCCCCGGGGCCGAGGCAGGCGCGCAGCAGCTCCAGGCTGCGCCAGCCCAGCGGCAGCAGCAGGGCGGCGGCGGACAGGGCCAGCAGCGGGCCGGCGGCCAGCCAGGCGCGTACCGGGGTCAGCTGCATCCGAGGTGGCGGGCGACGAAGCCGCGGATGCCGGTCTGGGTGTCGGGCCAGCCGGCCGGCGCCTGGGCGCTGCCCTGGTGCGGCAGCCACACCAGCGGCACCTCGCGCTCGACGGCCAGCGGTCCGCCGTGCCAGTGGTCGGCATGCATGCCGTGGTCGCTGGTGAGCAGCAGGTCGTAGCCCGCGGCATGCCAGCGCGGCAGGACCTGGGCGAGGACCTGGTCGAGCCGGCGGGCGGCGAAGCTGTAGCCGGTGGACTCGCCGCCATGGCGGTGGCCGGCAAGGTCCAGGCCCATGGGATGGACGAGCAGGAAGTCGGGCGCCTGCGCGGCGCGCAGCGCCTCGGCGTCGGCGAGGAGATGGGAGTCGGGGTAGTCGTCCTCCCAGTACCAGCGCGCGGCTTCGATGCGCAAGGACGGCAACGCGGCCTCGCGGTGGGCCAGCGGGTCGAAGACCTGCCCGGCCAGCAGCTCGTAGACCCAGTGGTAGGCCGCCACGGCCGAGCGGCGGCCGGCGGCGGCCAGGTCGTCGAACAGCGTGGGGCCGCAGCGCTGGCCGGCCTGGCCGTTGCCGAGGATGCCGTGGGCCAGCGGCGTGCGGCCGTTGAGCACCGTCGCGTACAGGGGCCGCGACACGCCGGGCAGCTCGCAGCGCAGCGTGCTCCAGTGCGCGCGGCCGGCCTCGTTGAGCGCTTGCACGTAGCCGAGGTAGTCGCGTGCGGTGTCGGCCCGCAGGCCGTCCACCAGCAGGAGGATGAGCTTGTTCATGTCAGAGGGAGAAATGCAACCACAGAGGCACAGAGGCACAGAGGAAGTGCTTCTCTGTGTTTGCTCTGTGGCTCCGTGCCTCTGTGGTTGCCTTTGGAATTCACGCGAGCACCTCGCGCTGCCAGGCGCGCGGCAGCTTCTTGACCTCTTCGGTCCACAGCTGCGGCTTGAGGGCCCGGGCGGCCTGGTACTGGGCCACGGGCAGCAGCTTCTTCTTCACGTCTTCGGGCAGGGCCAGGTGCTCGATGCGGATGGGGCGCGCATTGCCGCGGGCGAGGTTGAGCTGGCCGGCGTCGCTGAAGATGTACTCGCGGACCAGGTCGCCGGCGTGGGGGCGCTTGGAGAACTTGTTGAGCAGCGTCGTGTAGCCGCTGGTGATGGAGCCGTCGGCGGGGATGAACACCTCGTAGTCGGCGGCGTTGGGCAGCTTGTCGCGGTAGCTCAGGGCGTTGAAGTCCCACAGCAGGAAGACCTCGGCCTCGCCGCGCTCCATCAGCGCGGGCGAGGGGTCGGTGCCGAGCAGCTTGCGGGCCTTGGCGAGTTGGGCGAAGGCCTGCAGTGCCGGCTGCAGCCGGGTCTCGTCGCCGCCCAGGGCGTGCGCGGCGGCCAGCACGGCCGCATTGGCCTGGGCCGCCCGGCCGACGGCGCCGATCATCACGCGCGGCTGGGCGGCGAAGAGGGCCTTCCAGCTGCGCGGCACGTCCCGGAGCAGGCGCTTGTTGACGGCGAAGGCGATGGTGCCGGTGTAGGCCAGGGCCCAGTGGCCGTCGGCGTCGCGGGCCCAGTCGGGCAGCTGGGCCCAGGTCGTGGGCTTGTAGGCGCGCGTGATGCCGCGGGCCTTGGCGATGGGGCCGAATTCGAAGCCCACGTCGCCGATGTCGACGCTGGCGTTGGCACGCTCGGCCTCGATCTTGGCGATCTCCTCGGCGCTGCTCATGTCGGTGTCGCCGTGGGCCAGGCCGTACAGGCGCTGCAGGTCGGCCCAGGTGGCGCGCCAGTTGGCCCAGTCGTCGGGCATGCCGACGCTCTGGATGCGCCCTTCGGCGCGGGCGGCCTCCACGAGGCCCGCCGGTTGGGCCGGGGCGGCGCGGCCGAGGCCGGTGGCGGCCAGGCCGAGGACAAGATGGCGGCGGTTCAGGTTCATGCGGCGGCGAAGCGGAGTTGGTCGAGGCCCAGGCGCTGCTGGATGCGCGTGTTGCCCTGGAGGTCGCGGATGCCGAGCTGCAGCGTCGGCACGCGGCCGGAGAAGTCCAGCTCCACGAGGCCGAAGTTGACGCCGGCATACACCTCGGAGACGCGGCGCCGGTTGGGCGTGGGGATGTCCCAGACCTCGGTGAGGCCGCTGGAGGTCAGGTCCCACAGCGGATAGCAGCCGGGCGCGTCCCAGCGGGAGAGGTCGGCGTAGTGCATGTCGCCGCTGACGAGGACGACGCCTTCGGCGCGCTTGTCGCGGATCAGGTCCACCAGGCGCTGGCGCTCCAGCGGGAAGTTGTTCCAGCCCTCCCAGCCCGTGCCTTCGGCGGCGAACTGCACGCTGGAGACGATGAGGCGCACGTCGGCGGGCTCGGCCAGGCGCTCGGCCAGCCAGGCCCATTGCGGCTCGCCCAGCATCGTCGCCGCGGGGTCGAGGTTGGGCAGGTACCAGCCGGGCATGGGCGCGCCGCCGAGCCTGGCCTTGGCGTACATGGCGGCATAACCCTGCTTCAGCGCGGGGTCGGCCACCAGGCCGGTGCGGTTGAAGCGCAGGTCCAGCATCAGGACCTGCACGGTGCGGCCGGCGCGCTCGATGCGCCAGGCCTCGTAGATGCCGGGGCGGCTGCGGCGCGGCGAGTCGGCCGGCTCGCCCCACTCGTCGCAGAAGAGCTGCTGGGACAGCGCCTTGAGCGGGTAGTCGCCGCCCACGTCGTCGTCGCCGAAGTCGTGGTCGTCCCAGATGGCCAGGTGGGGCACGTCGCGGCGGAAGGCCTGCAGGGCCTCGACGCGGCGGAACTCGGCATAGCGCTGGCGCAGGGTGTCGGCGTCCCTGGCGTCGGCGTAGAGGTTGTCGCCGAGGAAGAGGAAGAGGTCGGGCCGCGCGGCGCGCACCGTCGCCCAGATGGGCTGGGGCTTGGACTGCTTGGCGCAGGAGCCGAAGGCGATGCGCAGCTTGTGCGAGTCGGCGGGCGTGGCCAGCGCCAGCGGGCGCGAACCGGAGTTCGTGCCCGCCTGCGCGCCCGCGCCCACCGCCGCCAGCCCGGCGGCCAGCATCAGCTGGCGCCGGTCGAGATGGCTGGGCGAGGCGGCCATCAGAGCTTGCCGGTGAAGGTCACGAAGAACTGGCGCGGCGCGCCCGGCAGCAGCGTCTGGCTGTCGCCGCTGTTGACGAAGCCGTTGCTGCCGACGGTCGAGATGTATTTCTTGTTGCCGAGGTTGGTCACGCCCAGTTGCACGCTGCCTTCGGACAGGAAGCCCAGCGACTTGGCGCGCAGGCCGCCGCTGACGTTGAACAGGGTGCGCGCCGACACCGCGGCGTCGTTGAGGTAGCTGTAGTAGCGCTTGGACATGTAGTCGGCGCCGATGTTGCCGAACCACTGGCCGTCGTCGTAGCTGAGGATGCTCTTGACCATCTGGTCCGGCGCGTCGACGACGTGCTTGCCGGCGATGGCGATGGTGGTGGTCTGGTTGTTGGCGTCCTTGCTGACGACGTCGTCGCGGTAGGTGGAGTTGCTCAGGCTCAGGCTGTTGTACCAGCTGACGCCCGGCATCAGGCGCAGCGACAGCGCCGCCTCCAGGCCCTTGGTGCGCACGCCGCCGACGTTGCTCAGCACGGTGGGGTTGCCCTGGATGCCCGAGCCCTGCGTGACACCGAGCAGGCGGTCCTTGAAGTCGACGACGTAGGCGGTGAGCGCAGCCTCGTAGAGCTTGCTGGTGGTGCGCCAGCCGGCCTCGAAGTTGGTGGAGGTCTCGGGGCGCAGCGAGCCCTTGATGGCGTCGAAGCCCGACTGCGTCGTCGCGAACGGCGTCGTGCCGGTGGCGGCGCCCTGGTAGGCGCGCATGTTCTTGGAGACGCTGGCGAAGAGCTCGTCACTGCGGCTGAGCTGGTAGTTCAGGCCGAGCTGGGGCAGGAAGCCCTTCTTGGCCGTGATGCTGCCGGCCGGGCCGGTGCCGACCTGGCGCTCGGCATCGATCTTGGCGCGCAGCGACTTGAAGCCCAGGCCCAGCGTCAGGTCCCGGCCGAGGGCCACGGTGTCGGACAGCGAGAACTGGTCGGTCTTCGTGTTGAAGGCGTACTGCCACTGCGTGAAGAAGGGGTTGGTCGGGAAGTCGTAGGGGCTGGGGACGGCGCTGGGCGAGGTGGCGTAGAAGCGGCGAGCCTGGTCGAAGTCGTTGTTCTCGTGCCAGACGGAGGCGCGCAGCTGGTGGCCGGCGATCTCGTAGTCCAGGGTCGCGGTCAGGCCGTTGCGGCGGATGGCGTACTCGGTGGTGCGCAGCGCGACGGGCGTGCCGTCGGGCGAGGCGGTGTAGGGCGTGAACCAGAGGCCGCGGCCGTCGTTCTTGTGGTGGTAGACGGTGGTCTTGAGGCTGAGCTTGTCGGCCAGCTTCGCGTCCAGCGTCGCGCCGGCGAGCGTGTCCTTGCGCAGGCCGGAGCCGGCGTAGTAGGCGTCGTCGCACTGGGCGACGTAGGTGCTGCCGTTGTTGCCGCACAGGGTGTTGGAGGCCTTCACCGCGGCGGCGAAGTCGGGATAGAAGTTGTCCCAGTCGTAGCCCAGGCGGTTGATCATCTCCAGCGACATGTCCTGGTAGTCGATCTCGCGGCGGTTGGAGGTGTTGACGAAGGCCGACAGGTGGTTCTCGCCGAAGTCCTTGACGTACTTCAGGTTGAACTGGTCCTGGCGCTGCTGGCCGTTGCCCTTCCATTTGTCAGCTTGCTGGTGGGTGTAGCTGGCGTAGACGGCGCCGAACTCGGAGGCGCCGCTGTCCAGGCGCACGAAGCTGCGGCGGTTGCCGTCGCTGCCCAGGGTCTGCGAGAGCTGGGCGCCGAACTTCCTGCCCGGGTCGGACGAGTAGAACTGCAGCGTGCCGCCGAGGTTGCTGGACGAGGGCGTGTCCAGTGAGCCGGTGCCCTGGGACAGGTCGGCGCGGGCGACGTTCTCGCTGGAGATGGCGCGGCTGATGTGCAGGCCGTTGAGGTTGCCGTAGCTCATGTCGCCCAGGGGCACGCCGTCGAGCGTGAAGCCGAGCTGGTTCTGCGAGAAGGCGCGCACCGTGAAGCGGGTGGACCACTCGTAGTTGCCCAGAGGGTCGGCGGACTGGAAGTTCACGCCGGGCAGGCGCGAGACGGTGGCCAGCGGGCTCTGGCCGGCCGCGGCGGCGGCTTCGAAGTCGGCCTTGGTCAGGCCCTGGACGGAGCGGATCTGGCCGCGGCCGAGGGAGACGGTGACGCGTTCGAGCTCCTGGGTCTCGGTGGTCTGGGCCAGGGCCGGCAGGGCGGTGAAGGCCAGGCCGAGCAGGGCGGCCAGGGGCGTGAGGGCGTGGACTGCAGATCGCATGGAAGTGGGGCGCGGGGCGCGTTGGAGTGCTCAGATGACTCGCTCCGGCGACGGCCGGGGCGGACGGCGTGACGGGCCGCAATGTCACAAAAATCCACGACAGTTCTGCGACAGAACGCTGGCTGTGAGCTGATGTCCACGCGTTTGCACATCCGGCCCCAGATTCACACAAACGCCATGCGGCTCTGGCCTACTCGGCGCCGTCCCTTTGCCGAGCCGAGCGAGCCGCTCATGTGGGTTGCCGACAGACACCGCCTCATCCTCGACCTGCTGCAGACCCATCAGCGCCTGACGACCGAGCACTTCGCCGAGGCCCTGGGCGTGTCGCGCGAGACCGTGCGGCGAGACCTGATCGAGCTGGAGCGCTCGGGCCACCTGGCCCGGGTGCATGGCGGTGCCGTGCCGCCACCGGGCGGTGGTGCGCGCCCGGAGCCGGCCTACCTGGAGCGCGCCGGCCTGCACCTGCCGCAGAAGCGCGAGATCGCGCGGCTCGCGGCCGGGCTGGTGCAGCCGGGCCAGGCCTGTTTCCTGGACGCCGGCTCGACGACGCTGGCACTGGCCGAGGAGCTGGCCAGCCGGCCGGGCCTCATCGTCATCACCAACTCGCTGGAGGCCGCGATGGCCCTGGCCCGCGCGCCGGCGCATGAGGTGCGGCTGCTCGGCGGCCGGCTGGAGACCGACGTGTCGGCCACCTACGGCGAGCAGACGGTCGCCGAGATCGGCCGGCTGCAGGTCGACTGGGCGCTGGTGTCGCCGGTGGGCTTCGACGCCGCCAACGGCGCGACGGACTATCTCTGGCCCGAGGCGACCGTGGCCCGCGCGATGCTCGCCCGGGCCAGGCAGCGCGTCGTGCTGGCCGATGCCAGCAAGCTCGGCCAGGCCAGCCGCATCCAGATCTGCCCGGCCGCCGACGTGGACGTGCTCGTGACCGATGGCCAAGCCGATGCCGGACTGCTGGCCAGCTTCGCCGCTGCGGGCGTGAAGCGGCTGCTGGGGCCGGCTCAGCCCGCGGCGTAGGCGCCGCGGCGCAGGGCGTCGGCGATGCCGCGCCGGTTCTGCGCCAGCGCGGCCATGCTGAAGTGGATGTGGCCGCTGCCCGGAGACAGGCGCCGGATCAGCTCGATCTGGGCCAGCACCTCGTCCACCGGCCAGCTCTTGTCGCTGGCGTCGATGCGGCTGGTGAAGAGGCCGGGGTGGATGGGCCGGCCCAGCGGGTTGAGCGAGCGCCAGGCCTGCAGCAGCGGCTCGAAGGCCTGGGCCGTCTGCGCCCGCGGCCAGTAGAGCTGGGGTGCGAGGTAGTCCAGCCAACCCTCGCGCAGCCACAGCTCGACGTCGGCGTAGAGCTTGTCGTACTGGCTGAAGCCGGCGATGCCCGCCGGGCGCCGGCCGGGCTGCGGCAGGCCGAAGGGGCTGATGCCGACGCGCGTGCCCGGCCGCACCTCGTGGGCCAGGGCGTACAGGCGCTTGACCAGCGCGTTGACGTTGTAGCGCCGCCAGTCGGCCCGCGCCAGGCTGCCGCCGCCGGCGAGGTAGGCCTGCCAGGGGGCCTCGTCGGGGAAGTCGACCTCCTGCTTCGTCGCCGGGTTCTGCCAGGGGTAGGGGTAGAAGTAGTCGTCGATGTGCACGCCGTCCACGGCATAGCGCGCCAGCACGTCGCGCACGACGGCCAGCGTCTGCTCGGCCGCGGCGGCCTCGCCCGGATCCATCCAGAGCTGGTCGCCATAACGCCTGACCCAGCCGGGGTGGGCGCGGCCGACGTGGCTCTCGGCCAGCGCCGACCTGGCCGTGCTGTGGCGGGCGCGGTAGGGGTTGAACCAGGCGTGCAGCTCCAGGCCGCGCGAGCGCGCCTCGGCCAGCCACACCGCCAGCGGGTCGTAGCCGGGGTGGCGGCCCTGGGTGCCCGTGAGGTATTCGCTCCAGGGCTCCAGGGCCGATTCGTAGAGGGCGTCGGCGCTGGTGCGCACCTGCAGGATGAGGGCGTTGAGGCCGACGCGCGCGGCCGTGTCGCACAGGGCGCGGATCTCGGCCTGCTGCTGGGCCGCCGGCAGGCCCGGCTTGCTCGGCCAGTCGATGTTGGCGACGGTGGCGATCCAGGCGGCCCGCCATTCGCGCGGCGGCGGGGGCGGCAGCGGCGTCGAGGCGGCCGACGCTGCCGGGGCCGGTGCGCTGGCCGCGAGTGCGGCCTCGCCGGGCGCCGGTGGCGCGGTCGTGGCTTCGGCCGGCGCGGAGGTGGGCGGCGTGGCGCAGGCCGCCAGCAGCGGGGCGGAGGCGAGGGTGAGCAGATCGCGGCGCTTCATAGCTTGACGAACCAGTGCTTGCGGTACATGGCCCAGGCCACCGCGTACATGGCGAGCACGAACAGGACGGCCCGCAGCAGCGAGGCGTTCTCGGGCGCGAGGCCGAGGGCCAGGATGGGCTGGTAGAGGGCGGCACCCAGGCTGTGGCCGTCGGCGAGCTTGATGAAGATCAGCGCCTTGGCGAGCAGGCCCGAGAGGGCGAACAGGAACAGGGCGTTCATGCCCAGCACCACGAGGGGATGGGCCCGGCGCGCCCAGCGCTCGCGCTCCAGCGGACGCGGGCTGGCGTCCAGCAGCCAGTAGAAGACGGCGAACACCAGCAGGGCCCAGCCGGCCATGGCGAACACGAAGGACGGCGTCCACAGCGACTTGTTGATGGGCATGAGCACGGTGTCCAGCACCTGGCCCAGCCACAGGCTGGCCAGGCCGGCGACGACCCAGGTCATGGCCTTCTCGGCCGGCTGGCGGGCGGACAGGAGCACATGCCCGGCCAGCACGCCGAGCAGTTGCGAGGCCACGGCCGGCAGCGTGCTGAGCAGGCCCTCGGGGTCCCAGGTCCTGGCGGTCTTCCACAGGTGGCCGTCGAGCAGGAGGCGGTCCAGCCAGGCGCCGGCGTCCTTGCCGGGCTCGAGCAGGCCGGTGTGGACGACGCCGTCGGCGTCGGGCACCGGCACGAGCAGCTGGACGGCGGCGTAGACGGCCATCAGCCCTGCGGCCCACAGCGCCACGCCGCGCGGCCGGCACCACAGCACGATGGGCGCCGACAGCAGGGCGCACAGGCCCAGGCGCTGCAGCACGCCGGGGATGCGCAGCGTGGCGAGGTCGAAGCCCGGGATGAGGTTGAGCGCCAGGCCGATGGCGACGATGCCGAGGGCCCGGCGCGCCGTGCGCGCCATCAGGGCCGGCCGGTCGGCGCCGGCCTGGGCGCGCCGGCCGAGGCTGATGGCCATGGACATGCCGGCGATGAAGACGAAGAAGGGGAAGACCCAGTCGGTAAAGGTCCAGCCGTTCCAGTGGGCATGCAGCAGCGGCGGATAGACGTGGGCCCAGTCGCCGGGGTTGTTGACCAGCAGCATGGCGCCGATGGCCAGGCCGCGGAAGGCGTCCAGGCTGAGCAGGCGGTCCTTCATGGCGAGGCATCCTCGGTCTTCTTACCGAAGTCGTCGGGCACGCGGATGAGGGCGGCCATGGCGAAGCTGGGCAGCGTGGCCAGCAGCACCCAGCCGAAGAAGGGCACGTAGCCGATGTGCTCCTGCAGCCAGCCGCTCCACATGCCGGGGATCATCATGCCCAGGGCCATGAAGCCGGTGCAGATGGCGTAGTGGGCGGTCTTCTGCGGGCCCTCGGCGACGAGGATCATGTACATCAGGTAGGCCGTGAAGCCGAGGCCATAACCGAACTGCTCGACGGCGAGCGCGGCGCTGACGACGGCGAGGTTCGTCGGATGCGCCAGCGCCAGCGCGAGAAAGGCGACGTTGGGCAGGTGCATGGCCAGCACCAGCGGCCACAGGGCCTTCTTCAGGCCCACGCGCGAGATCACCCAGCCGCCCACCAGCCCTCCCACGGTCAGGGCGATGAGGCCGACGGTGCCGTAGGCGACGCCCACCGCCTTGGTCGACAGGCCCAGGCCGCCTCGCTCGACAGGGTCGAGCAGGAAGGGCGAGGCCAGCTTGAGCAGCTGCGCTTCGGGGAGGCGGTAGAGCAGCAGGAAGCCGAGGATGACGGCGATGCCGGGCTTCCTGAAGAAGCTGGCGAACACGGCGAAGAACTCGGTCATCAGGTCGCGGGCCGCGCCGTGCCCGGCGCCCGGGCGGTCGCTCGCCGGGCGCGGCAGCACCAGCGCATGCCAGGCCGCCAGCGCGACGAAGAGGCCGCCGAGCAGCCAGAACACGCCCGTCCACGCCTTCACGACGCTGCCCGTGCGTTCGGTCAGCTCACCGGCGAGGTAGACGAGGCCGCCCTGGCCGCCGATGTTGGCCAGGCGGTAGAAGGTGGAGCGCACGCCGACGAAGGCGGCCTGGCTGTGCTGGGGCAGGGCCAGCATGTAGTAGCCGTCGGCAGCGATGTCGTGCGAGGCGGAGGCGAAGGCCATCAGCCACAGCACGGCCAGCGACATCTGGAAGACTTTGTCCGTCGGGATGGTCAGCGCCACCCCGGCCAGCGCGGCGCCGACGAGGAACTGCAGCGCCGTGACCCAGTGGCGCTTGGTGCCGAACAGCTCCACCAGCGGCGACCACAGCGGCTTGATGACCCAGGGCAGGTAGAGCCAGCTCGTATACAGCGTGAGGTCGGTGTTCGAGATGCCGAGGTTCTTGTACAGGTACGTCGACAGCGACATCACGACGACGTAAGGGATGCCCTGCGCGAAGTACAGGCTGGGCACCCAGGACCACGGGGAGCGAGTCATGCTGCCAGCGCGCGGCCCACGCTGCCATCCGCCGCGTCGAGCCGCCTGCGCGCCTCGTCGGCGCTGACGCCGCGCTTGAGCATCACCAGCGCCGTCTTCACGTGGTGGTCGCATTGCGCGAGCGCGGCCTGCGCCTCGGCCTCGCTGGCGCCGCTGGCCCGCACCGTCAGCGCCAGCGCGCGCTTCACGAGCTTGGCGTTGGTGGCCTTGAGGTCCACCATCAGGTTGCCGTAGACCTTGTTCAGCCTGACCATCAGCGACGACGAGAAGGTGTTCAGCGCGATCTTCTGCGCCGTGCCGGCCTTGAGCCGGGTGCTGCCCGAGATGATTTCCGGCCCGGTGTCGAGCACGATGCCGATGTCCGCCCGCTCGGCCACCGGCGCGCCGGGGTTGTTGGCGATGCCGATGGCCAGGGCGCCGGCGGCGCGGGCCGCCTCCAGCGCACCGAGGACATAGGGCGTGCCGCCCGAGGCGGCCAGCAGCAGGGCCACGTCGTTGGGGCCGGGGCGCAGGGCGGCCAGGTCGGCGCCGCCCTGGGCGCGGTCGTCCTCGGCGCCTTCGACGGCGACGAACATCGCGCCCCGCCCGCCGGCGATGACGGCGACCGCGCGCTCGCGCGGCCAGGAGAAGGTCGGGTAGAGCTCCACGCTGTCCAGCACCCCGAGCCGCCCGGAGGTGCCGGCGCCCGCGTAGAGCAGCCGCCCGCCGGCGCGGATGCGCGGCAGCGCCGCGTCGACGGCCGCGGCGAGCTGGGGCGCCGCCGCCTTGACGGCCGCGACGGCGGCGGTCTGGTCGTCGATGAAGGCATCCAGCAGGGCCGGCGTGTCGTAGGTGTCCAGGTCGGGATGCCGGGTGCTCGGGGTTTCGGTGTTCAGCATGGGGATGGGCGGCCTTGGGGCCGACGGACTCTAGCTCGCCGGAGCCCCATGACGAATGCCACGCGCCATTGCAGCCATAACGGCAGGTAATCAGAATCCTGCCTGCCGCTGTAAGGACTCGGCGAGTCATTCCGACGCAAGCAGGCAAGTCGATGCGGGCAACGCCCGGGTCGACCTGTGGTGATCCGATCTCAACCACTTCCCTTTCTTTTGTGGAGACTCCCATGAACGCATCCCTCAAATCCGGCCTCGGCATCGCCGCCGCCGCTGCCGCGCTGTTCGCCACCACCGCTTTCCCGACGACCGCCGCCGCGGCCGAAGGCATGGTCAAGTGTTCGGGCGTCAACAGCTGCAAGGGCACCTCCGAGTGCAAGACCGCCACCAACGCCTGCAAGGGCCAGAACGGCTGCAAGGGCCAGGGCTGGGTCAGCAAGAAGTCGGCCGACGAGTGCACCAAGGCCGGCGGCAAGGTAGAGAAGTGACCCACCCCCGAGGCGCTTGACGCGCCTCCCCCTCAAGGGGGCGCAGCCAGTGGCCTGGCGAAGCCAGTTCCACGGCTGCCGCTGGATGAGGCGCGAGTGCCGGCGGCACCGCGCCGTCTGACTGTCTGTTTCGCATGACCAAGATCCAAGGCTTCGGCCTCGGCCTGCGCGTGGAGCACTACGCCGCCTTCGAGGCCGGCGTGGATGCCGACCTGCGGCCCGACTGGCTGGAGATCATTTCCGAGAACTACATGGTGCCCGGCGGCCCGCCGCTGGCGCACCTGGAGCGCATCCGGGCCGACTACCCGCTGGTCATGCACGGGGTGTCGCTGTCGGTCGCGGGGCCGGCGCCGCTGGACCTCGCCTACCTGCGCGAACTGAAAGACCTGGCTGACCACCTGCAGCCCGGCTGGGTGTCCGACCACCTCTGCTGGAGCGCCGACGCCCACAGCCAGCTGCACGACCTGCTGCCCGTGCCGCTCACGCGCGCCGCCCTCGACCACGTCGGCAGCCGCATCGCCCAGGTGCAGGACATCCTCGGCCGGCCGCTGGTGCTGGAGAACGTGTCCAGCTACGTGCGCTTCGCGGCCGACGAGATGACGGAATGGGACTTCATCGCCCGCCTGCTCAAGGCCACCGGCGCGCAGATGCTGCTGGACGTCAACAACGTCTACGTGTCCGCCCGCAACCATGGCTTCGACGCCCTGGCCTACCTCGAAGGCATCCCCGTCGAGCCCGTGCGCCAGATCCACCTCGCCGGCCACGAGGACCGCGGCGACCTCGTCATCGACACCCACGACCACCCCGTGCGCGACGAGGTCTGGGCCCTGTACCAGCAGGCCCTGCGCCGCTTCGGCCCGGTGCCGACCATGATCGAGCGCGACGACCGCATCCCGCCGCTGGACAGCCTGCTGGCCGAGCTGAACGTCGCGCGCCGCCTGGCGCGGGAGGCTCTGGCATGAGTACCGCGCCGGTGCCGAAGCTGGCCGACCTGCAAGGCCGCCTGGCCGCCGCCATCCGCGACGGCGCCGATGCCGAGGGCCTGCTCGCCGGCGACTGGGCCCTGGGCCTGGCCGCCTACCGCCACGCCTACCGCGCCCGTCTGGCGGAGGCCCTGGCCGACAACTACACCGTGCTGGCGCGGGCCCTGGGCGACGAGCCCTTCGCGGCCCTGGCCCAGGCCTACATCGCCGCCGCGCCCAGCCGCCACCCGTCCATCCGCTGGTTCGGTCACGCCCTGGCCGACTTCATGGCCGGGGCCGGCGAAGCCCTCGTACCCCACGCCGGCCTCGTCGACATCGCCCGCATGGACTGGGCCCTGCGCGGCGCCTTCGACGCCAAGGACGCCCCCACGCTCGACCCCGCCTCGCTCGCCGCCCTCGACCCCGACGCCTGGGCCGGCTTGGTGCTGCACCTGCATCCCAGCGTCCGCCGCGCCAGCCTGGCCCATGCCGTCGAGCCGGCGTGGCGGGCGCTGCGCGAGTGGGAGCCCGAGTCGGGTGCGCCCCAGCCCGAGCTCGACGAGCCCCCGCCTCACGAGCACGGCCTGCTCGCCTGGCGCCAGGACGGCGAGACGCGCTGGCGCTCGCTGGAGCCGCTGGAGGCGGCGCTGCTCGACGAGGTCGAGGCGGGCATGCCCTTCGCCCAGCTCTGCGAACGCGCCGCCGAGGTGCTGGGCGGCGCCGAGGCCGCAGCGCCGGCGGTCATCGACGCCCTGCAGCGCTGGCTGGCCGACGGCCTGCTGCGCGCGCACGCCCCAGCGCCGTGATGGGGCATGCCGGCTTGGCTATCCTGCGGTCTTTCGCCCCTGCAAGGTCAACCCATGCGCCGACCGTCGATCGCCCTGCTTGCCACTGCCGCCCTGGTGTCGGCCCCTGCCGCCCACGCCGCCTTGAGCGTCGGCGCGCCGGCCCCCGACTTCACCGCTGACGCCGCCGTCGGCGGGCAGGCCTTCAGCTTCCACCTCGCCGAGGCGCTGAAGAAGGGCCCGGTGGTGCTGTACTTCTACCCCAAGGCCTTCACCAGCGGCTGCACCGTGGAGGCCCACCAGTTCGCCGAGGCGACCGAGAAGTTCAAGGCCCTCAACACCACCGTGATCGGCATGTCCAACGACGACATCGGCACGCTGAAGAAGTTCAGCGTCGAGGCCTGCCGCAACAAGTTCGCCGTCGCCGCGGACGCGGGCGGCAAGGTCATCAAGGACTACGACGTGGCCCTGAGGTTCATCCCCGGCGGCATGGCCGACCGCGTCTCCTATCTGATCGGCCCCGACGGCAAGGTGGCCGCCGTGCACGCCAGCATGGACCCCGACGGCCACATCGACGCCATGCTCAAGGCCGCCCAGAAGCTCGCCAAGTGATCGCGCTCGGCGCCGCGGAACTGCTGGCCGCCTACGCCGCGCGGCGGTTGTCGCCGGTGGAGGTAATGCGGGCCGTGCTCGACCACGCCGCTGCGCGTGAAGGAGAGCTGCATGCGCTGTGTGCCGTCCAGGCCGACGAGGCCCTGGCCGCTGCCCGTGACAGCGAGGCCCGCTGGCGCAGCGGCACGGCCCTGGCGCTGGAGGGCGTGCCCGTTACGCTGAAGGAGAACATCGCCGTGCCGGGCGCGGCCTGGCGGCTGGGTACCGCGGCCACGGCCGACGACGCGGTTGCCGGCTTCGAGGCCCCGCCCGCGGCGCGGCTGCGCGAGGCCGGCGCCATCGCTTGGGCGCGCACCACCATGCCCGACTACGGCATGCTGAGCTCGGGCCTGTCCAGCCTCCATGCCGAGCCGGCCCGCAACCCCTGGGACCCGCGCATGACGCCGGGTGGGTCGAGCGCGGGCGCGGCTGCCGCTGGAGCGGCGGGTTATGGGCCCCTGCACCTGGGCACCGACATCGGCGGCTCCATCCGCCTGCCGGCCGGCTGGTGCGGCCTTGTCGGCCTCAAACCCAGCCACGGCCGCGTGCCCATCCAGCCGGCCTATGCCGGCCGCGTGGCCGGGCCGTTGACGCGCACCGTCGAGGACGCAGCACTGATGCTCGCCGCTCTGGCCCGCCCCGATGCGCGCGACCCGACGCAGCTGCCGCCCGGCGGCTTCGCGCCCCGCCGCGTCGAGCCGCGCGGCCTGCGCATCGGCCTGTGGCTGGATGCCGGCTGGGGCGACGCCGTGCAGCCCGAGGTCCAGGCCGCCGTCACGGCGGCGGCCCGCGCCTTCGAGCAGGCCGGCGCCATCGTCGAGCCGGTGCCGGCCTTCACGACCCGCGAGATGGCCGACGGCATGGACCGCTTCTGGCGGATGCGCTCCTGGCTGGACATCTCGGCCCTGGCGCCCGAACGCCGCGCCCGCGTGCTGCCCTACATCCTCGACTGGGTGGCGCCGGCCGCGGGCTACGACGGTGCCACGGTCTTCCACGGCTACAGCCAGATGCAGGCCCTGCGCGAAGCCGCCAATGCGGCCTGCGAGGGCTTCGACTTCGTGCTTTCGCCGGTGGCGCCGATGCCGGCCTACCCGGCCCACCTCGCCAGCCCGCTGCACGACCCGGCGCGGCCCTTCGAGCACATCGCCTTCACGCTGCCCTTCAACATGAGCGAGCAGCCGGCCCTGGCCATCAACGCCGGCTACACCGCCGCGCCGCAGCCCCTGCCCATCGGCCTGCAGATCGTCGGTCGCCGCTTCGACGATGCCGGCGTGCTGGCCCTGGGCGCGCTGTGGGTGCAACTGCGCCCGGCCCAGCGGCCCTGGCCCCTGCAGCCCGTCACGCCCGCCTGAGGAAGCCCAGCAGGGCCGCCATCGGCAGCACCGAGCGCGGCAGATAGGGCAGCCGCCACAGGCCGCCGTGGTTGGCGGTGTGCACCAGCGCCTGCAAGGGGTGGGCGAAGTCGCGCGGCGCGGTGCGCAGCTGGTGCACCCACATCGCGGCCATCAGCGCATTCGTGGTCTCCGGCGCGAAGGCCTCCACACCGAAGGCACGCGCGCCGCGGAAGCCCGCGGCCAGCAGCGGATTGGAAACGACCGAGGCCGTCGTCGTGCTCGGCGCCACGTTGAAGGCGACCCGCCGGCCCTCGTCCCGCGCGACCAGGGCTCGCCACTGCTGCAGCCGCTTGGCCAGGGCGTAGTTGGGGCCTTGCTCGACGACCAGGGCGTCCACCAGGCCCCAGCGGCCGCCGTCCTGCGCGTCGACCAGCGCCTCGATGTGAGGGGCGAAACCACGGCCGCCGCTGGCCAGCCGGGCGCCGGCCTGGACCAGCCGCTTGGCCAGGCCGCGCGCGGCGAAGCGCTGCATGACGTCCTCCGCCACGTCCCGCGGCACGGCGAAGACGTCGGTCGGCGTGGCCATGTAGGCGAGCTGGGTGCGGGCGTCGGCGCTGCACAGCGCGGCACCGATGGCGTCCATCGCCAGGCTCACGCGCACATGCCGCTCACCGTCGAGGTAGGCCAGGTTGGCCAGCGCCAGCGGCCGGCCGAGCGAGGCCAGCCAGGCGGCGATCTCCGGCGTGTCGGCCAGCAGGTCGGCGCCGGCGTGGGCGGTGTCCAGCGGCTGCCCGGGCGCGACCGGCGCCGTCAGCGTGGCATTGCCGGCGGCCACCAGGCCGGCGATGCGCTTCCAGGTGGCGGGCCGCGCGAGATCGACGGCGACCAGCCGGGCCCGCCACCGGGCGAGCCAGGCCAGCGGCCCCGCCTCGCTGCCGGCGCCGAGCAGGGCGAGGTGCTGGTCCGACAGGTCGAACCACTCGGGATGGGCCAGGCAGTCGCGCAGGGCTTCGGCATGGCCGGGCTCGCAGATGCCGGCCCGTTCCCAGCGGTCGATCTGGCGGGCGAGGGCGTCGCCGCCGAGCGGGCGGCCCTGGTAGGGCACCGTCCACGGCGCGGGGGCGGCTTCGCCCTGGCCGCTCAGTTGCAGGGTTTGCAGGCCTTGCCGCGGCGCGCGCATGGCATCGGCCAGGGCCAGCGGCCGGCCGTCGCGCAGGAAGGGCAGTTCGCGCCAGGCCGCCGCGAGTCCGGCGCGGGCCGAGGCGGCGACGCCCGCCGGACGCGCGGCCTGGGCCTGGACGAGCGCGCGCCAGTGGCGGGGGTAGGCCTGGCGCCAGCGGCGCTCGGCCAGCACGGCGTCGGCGGCGGTGCCGTCGAGCTCACGCAGGGCGGCGGCCACGATGCGCTGGCCCACCGCGCCGGAGGCGCGCCTGCCTTGCGCGTCGAGCGGCCACTGCAGGCCGTTCATGACCTGGGCGGCGGCTCCTGGGGCGGCAGGCCGGCCGCCTTCAGGTCCGCGTTGACGAGGGCCCAGGCGGCGGGGAAGCTGTCCGCGCGGCGCACCGGCCGGCTGGCGCGCCAGATGTCCATCAGCGCCGGCAGCCGCTCGATGCCCGGGATGCCCGGGCGCACGAGGAAGACGGTGGAGATGGCGACGAGGCCGAGCGAGGCGAAGCTGTGGATGCTGTGGCGCAGCTCGGCCAGGGCGTCGGCGTCCATCTGCAGGCTGCCGCGGATCTCGATCAGGTCGCCGAAGCGGCGGTCGGCGGGCAGGCGCTTGCCGGCCAGCGCGATGGCGCGCTTGACGGCCGACATCAGCGCCGCGTCGAACGGCCCCTCGGCCACCGACATCATGACCCGCCCGTACACGCCGACGCTGACGCGGCCGAAGCTGCTGCGGGCTGCGGGGCGGCGCGGAGGGGGCAGGGATGGGGAGGGACTCATGGCGGAACCTGTGCGAGGATTTTGCACGCTCGACGAAGGAGTCAGGAGATGTTGACTTTGTACGGAACCAAGGGCTCCGGCTCGGCCGCCATCGAGGCGGCGCTGGTGCGCGCCGGTTTTGCCTACACCTGCGTCGACGCGGCATCCTGGAACCCCGGCCCGGGGCGGGATGCTCTGCTGCAGGTGAACCCGCTGGGGCAGATCCCCACCCTGGTGCTGGCCGACGGCACGGTGATGACCGAGAGCGCCGCCATCCTCATCCACCTCGGGCTGTGCGCGGCGCCGGGCCTGCTGCTGCCGCAGGAGGCGGGTGCGCGGGCGAGGGCGCTGCGCGGCCTCGTCTACATCGCCGCCAACTGCTATGCCGCCATCAGCGTCATCGACTACCCCGAGCGCTGGTGCGAGCCCTGCGACGACGACATGAAGGCGCGCATCCGCGCCGGCACGCGGGCCCGCCTGCACGAGCACTGGCGGGTGTTCGCCGACGAGTTCGGCATCGGCTTCGATGCCGGTGCGCCGGGCGCCCTGGAACTGCTGGCGGTCGTGGTGTCGAAGTGGAGCGGCTCTCGCACGATGCTCCAGGCCGAGCGGCCGGCCTTCCATGCCCAGCTGCTGCGCGTCGAACAGCACCCCGACGTGGCGCCCGTGATGCAGAGGCACTGGCCCTAATCCACCGTCTGCCGATAACGCATCAAGGCCACGGCGCCCGCCGCGGCCAGGAAGGCGAGCATGGGCCATAGCTCGGGCAGCAGCTCCGCCGCGCCCGAGCCCTTGAGCATGACGCCGCGCACGATGCGCAGGAAGTGCGTCAGCGGCAGCACTTCGCCGAGGTGCTGGGCCCAGCCGGGCATGCCGCGGAAGGGGAACATGAAGCCCGACAGCAGCATGGACGGCAGGAAGAAGAAGAACGTCAGCTGTAGGGCCTGGAGCTGGTTGCGCGCCAGCGTCGAAAAGGTGAAGCCCACGCCCAGGTTGGCCAGCATGAAGACGCCGATCATGGCCAACAGCAGCGTCACGCTGCCCACCATGGGCACGCTGAACAGCAGCCAGGCCGCGCCGAGGATGACGCCCAGCTGCACGTAGCCGAGCACGACGTAGGGCAGGGTCTTGCCGACCATGACCTCGATGGGCCGCACCGGCGTGGCCAGCAGGTTCTCCATCGTGCCGCGCTCGCGCTCGCGGGTCATGGCCAGCGAGGTCAGCATCACCATGGTCATGGTCAGGATGGTGCCGACCAGCCCGGGCACGATGTTGTATCGCGACAGGCCTTCGGGGTTGTAGCGGCGCTGGATGCGCACCTCGAAGGGCAGGCCCTGCGGCGCCCGTGCGGCCAGCGCACCGCGCAGGTCGCGGGCCAGGGCCGTCTGGCCGAGCTGGCCCAGGGCCGCCATCGCGTTGCTGCCGGCGGAGGGGTCGGTGGCGTCGGCAGCGATGAGCACCGCCGGCTTCTCGCCGCGCACGACGCGGGTGCCGAAGTCGTCGGGCACGACGACGAGGAACTGGATCTCGCCGCGCTGCAGCAGCTCGTCGCCGCGTGACTCGGCGATGCCGGCCTCGACGACACGGAAATAGCCGCTGGTCTGCAGGGCCGCGACGAAGCTGCGGGCCATGGGGCTGGTGTCCTGACTGACGATGGCGGTCGGCAGGCCCTTGGGGTCGGTGTTGATGGCGTAGCCGAACAGGATGAGCTGCATGACCGGCACCGCCACCGCCATCGCGAAGGTGAGCCGGTCGCGCAGCATCTGCTGCACCTCCTTCAGCATGATCGCGAAGGTGCGCTTCAATGCATCCACGCCGACCTCCGATGGCTATGGGTCAACGAGGCCTGCGCGACGTCGTGCATGTCCGCGCGGCTGTCGTGGAACTGGCTTTGCCAGGCCACTGACGGCGTCCCCTTGAGGGGTCCGGCGAAGCCGGTAGGGGGCGGGCTCATGACGTGAAGTTGTCGGTGGCCTGGCCGACCAGCTTGACGAAGGCGTCCTCCAGGTCCCGGGCGCCCGCCTCGCGGACGATGGCGGCGGCGCTGCCGCGGGCCAGCACGTGGCCGTAGGCGATGTAGACGAGCTCGTCGCAGCGCTCGGCTTCGTCCATGTAGTGGGTGGAGACGAGGACGGTGATGCCTTCGCCGGCGAGCTGGTGGATCTGGTCCCAGAACTCGCGCCGGGCCTTGGGGTCGACGCCGGCGGTGGGCTCGTCCAGCAGCAGCAGGCGCGGGCGATGCAGCAGGCAGGCGGCCAGGGCCAGGCGCTGCTTCCAGCCGCCGGACAGGGCGCCGGCGAGCTGGGTCTCGCGGCTCTTCAGGCCCAGGCGCTCCAACGCGCCGTCGACGGCCTGGCGGCGCCCGGGCATGGAGAACAGCCGCGCGACGAAGTCGAGGTTCTCGCGGATGGACAGGTCTTCGTAGAGGCCGAACCTCTGGGTCATGTAGCCGACCTGGCGCTTGACCTGGGCGGCCTCGCGCCGGAAGTCCAGGCCAAGCACTCGGCCCTCGCCGGCGTCGGGCGTCAGCAGGCCGCAGAGCATGCGCAGCGAGGTGGTCTTGCCGCTGCCGTTGGGGCCGAGGAAGCCGACGATGCGGCCTGCGCCGACCTGCATGTCGACGTCGTCGACCACCTTGCGCCCGCCGTAGCACTTGCTCAGGCCGCGCACGTCGATGGCCAGGCTGTCATCGCCTTCGGTGCTGCGCTCGCTCATGGCGTCACGTCCAGGGGCTGGCCGGGGTGCAGGCGCTCTGCGTCCTCGGCCTTGACGGGCCGGGCCTCGACCAGGAACACCAGCTTGTCGCGCTGCTGGTTGGAGTAGATGACCGGCGGGGTGTATTCGGGGCCGTTGGCGATGAAGCTGATGCGTGCCGGGATGGCGGCGCCGCAACCGTCGCAGCGCAGTTGAACGGGCGCGTCCAGCCGCAGGCCGCCGACGGCCGCCTGGGGCACGTAGAAGCGCGCCTTGCGGTTGGCCGGCGGCAGCAGCGCCAGCACGGGCTGGCCGGCGCCCACCCACTCGCCCGGCCGCAGGAAGACGTCCTGCACGCGCGCTGCCATGGGGGCGGACTGGCGCTTCTGCTCCACGCGCCAGGCCGTTTGCTCGCGGCCGCTCTGCGCCGCCGCGGCCAGGGCGCGGGCGGCGGTGCGCTCATCTTCGCGAGCCGGCAGGCGGCCCACCTGGAGGGCGGCCTGCAGCTCGGCGACGCGGGCGCGCGCCTGGGCCAGGGCGGTGGCGGCGTCGTCCGCCCGTGCGGGGGCGACGAAGCCCTGGGCCAGCAGCTCGCGCTGGCGGGTGAGGTCGAGCGAGGCCAGGCGTTCGGCGGCGCGCGCTTGATCCAGCTGGGCGCCCGTGACGGCGAGTTCGGGCGCACGCCGGCCCTTGTCGGCGTTCTGCGCCTGGGCCTGCGCGCTGCGCGCACGGGCCAGCGCCTCGGCGTCGGCGGCGAGCTCGGGCGTGGCGTCCAGCTCGAAGAGGGCCTGGCCGGCCGCAACCGCTTCGCCCGAGCGCACGGCCAGGGTCGCCAGCCGGCCGGCCACCGGCGGGGCGATGTAGACGAGCTCGGCTTCGGCATAGCCTGTCCAGGCCTCGGACGGCTTGTCGCCGCAGCCTGACAGGGGCAGCAGCAGGGCCAAGGGCAGGGGCAGCAGGGCCGTTCTCATGGGCATCTCCGTCATGCGCCGCTGGCCAGACCCAGCAGCGCCCATTCGACGCGCCGGGCGAGCGCCGCGTCGGACATCACTTCGTCGTCGAGCCCGGTGCGCAGGCTCGGCGGCACGGCGTCGATGGCCTGCATGCCGCCGGCCAGCAGCTGCGGCGCGACCACGGCGCCCATCAGGAAGGTGAAGGCGGTCAGCGGCGGCTGGGCCGGCAGGCGGCCGAGGCGAGCGGCCTCCTGCAGCAGCGCCATCAGCACGCCGAGGTGGCGGGGCGCGTTGGCGCGGAGGAAGTCGCGGGCGACGGCCTCGCCGGCCTGGGCGTCGGCCCAGACGCGGGCGAGCAGCGGCCGGTGCTCGCGCACGAAGCGTGCCACGCCCAGCAGGGCCGCGGCCAGGCGCTCCATGACATCGCCGCCGGACTGGCTGTTCAGCGACAGGGCGCTGAACATCTCCTCGTAGTGCCGCTGCAGCAGCTGGCGCAGGAAGGCGTCCTTGCTGCCGAAGTGGTAATGGACCATCGCCGGGTTGACGCCGGCCTGCTCGGCCACCCGCCGCACCGTGAGGCCGGCGCAGCCGAGCTGCGGGTAGAGGGCGGCACCGGCGGCGAGCAGGGCGAGGTCCTGGTCCTGGCTGGGGCGTGGCATGCGGCGATTATTGGTCAGTTGATCAATAACGACAAGATGAGCAGAAGTCCGCCTAAGCGCCCAGGGCCGGCGTTTGCGCGGCATCAAGTGGTCCTAGCATCGTTTTGATTCAAATCGGCCGTCCGACGAAGGAGTACCCATGGACCTCGCCAAGTGGATGCGTAGCTTCACCATCCGCACCCGCATGCACGGCGCCATCGCGATGGTGCTGTGCATGTTCGCCGCCCTCGGGCTGACCGGCCTGCTCGGGGGCCGGCAGCTCATGGCGCTCAACGCCGACCTCACGGCGCAGAGCGTCAGCGACCTGCAGCACCTCGCCGCCATCCGCCAGGGCCTCGCCGACGTTCGGCTCGAGGAGAAGGAGATGGTCATCGCCTACGAGTCCGCCGAGCAGGTGCGCGAGCTGCGCGGGCGCTGGGACGCCGCCGCCAAGCGCCTGGGCACGTCCCTGCAGGGCCTGCAGGAGGGCCGCCGCCCGGAGAACAAGGCCGCCGCCACCGAGGCCCTGAAGTTCCTCGACGACTACCGCACCGCGGCCCAGCCCGTGCTCGGGCAGATCGAGGCGGGCGGCTTCGACACCGCACGCGTGGCCGACCGCATGCTCAACCGGCCCAAGGCGGCGATGCGCGAGGTCGAGCAGCGCGTGGAGCGCCTGGCCACGCTGGCCGACCAGCAGGCCAAGGCGGCCGAGACCGAGTTCGCGGCCGAGATGCGGCGCATCGCCTGGCGCTCGATCGCGGTGCTAGGCGTCGTCATGCTGCTCGTCGTGCCGCTGACGCTGATCAATTCGCACACCATCACCAGCCCCATCCGCTATGCCAGCAATGTCGCCAAGGCCATCGCGGGCGGCGACCTGAACTGCACCATCCGCATCGCCGGGCGCGACGAGGCCTCGGACCTGCTGCACGCCCTGGATGCGATGCAGGCCAGCCTGCGCGGCCTGGTCAGCCAGGTGAAGGACTCGACCCTGCGCATCGAGACGGCGAGCAGCGAGGTCGCCTCGGGCAACCAGGACCTCAGCCACCGCACCGAGCAGGCCGCGTCCAGCCTGCAGCAGACGACCAACTCGATGGAAGACCTGACCAGCGGCGTGCGCCACGGCGCCGACGCCGCGAGCAAGGCCAGGGAGCTGGCCGCGGGGGCCGCCGAGGTGGCGCGCCGCGGCGGCGAGGAGGTGGCCAAGGTGGTCACCACCATGGACGACATCAATGCCAGCTCGCGCCGCATCGGCGACATCCTGGGCCTGATCGACAGCATCGCCTTCCAGACCAACATCCTGGCGCTGAACGCGGCCGTCGAGGCCGCTCGTGCGGGCGAACAAGGCCGCGGCTTCGCCGTCGTGGCCAGCGAGGTGCGAGCCCTGGCCCAGCGCTCGGCCGGCGCGGCACGCGAGATCAAGTCGCTGATCACCGCCAGCGTGGAGCGCACCGAGGCCGGTGCGCATCTCGTGCAGCATGCCGGCGCGACGATGGACCAGATCGTCGAGCACGTGCAGAAGGTGAGCGACATGATCGGCGAGGTGGCCACGGGCGCGGCCGACCAGAGCGCGCGCATCGTCCAGATCAACGGGGCCGTCAGCCATCTCGAGCACATGACCCAGCAGAACGCGGCCCTGGTCGAGCAGTCGGCCGCCGCGGCCGACAGCCTGCGCCAGCAGCTGCACCTGCTCACCGGCGCGGTGGCGCAGTTCCGGCTCGAAGGGCGCGAGGTCTCGCCCAACGCCTAGAATCCGCTCCAGCGCCGATTTGTTCCGGATTGCGGGCGCTCTACAAATGCCGCTAAACAGGGCGCTCTGAACGACCGGCGTCCCGCGAAAGTGGCGCCGGTTTTCTTTTTTGGAGTGAGGCCATGACGGGCCGCAGCGTCGGCGACGTGTCGCCGCAGAGTTTTCATTTCGACGAGCCGCTGCCGCTGCGCAGCGGCGCCACCTTCGGCCCCTACGACCTGATGGTGGAGACCTACGGGCAGCTCAATGCCGAGCGCAGCAACGCGGTGCTGGTCTGCCATGCGCTCAATGCCAGCCACCACGTCGCCGGCACCTACGCGGGCCAGCCCAAGAGCGAGGGCTGGTGGGACAACCTCATCGGCCCCGGCAAGGCGCTGGACACAGACCGCTTCTTCGTCATCGGGATCAACAACCTCGGCTCGTGCTTCGGCTCCACGGGGCCCATGCACGCCAACCCCGCCACCGGCCGGGCCTGGGGGGCGGACTTCCCCGTCGTCACCGTGCAGGACTGGGTCGACGCCCAGGTCCGCGTCGTCGAGCGCTTCGGCATCCTCAAGCTCGCGGCGGTGCTGGGCGGCAGCCTGGGCGGCATGCAGGCGCTGGACTGGGCGCTGCGCTACCCCGACCGGCTGTCGCACTGCATCGCCATCGCGACGGCGCCCAACCTGTCGGCCCAGAACATCGCCTTCAACGAGGTGGCGCGCCGCGCCATCGTCACCGACCCCGACTTCCACGGCGGCCATTTCTACGCCCACGGCGTGGTGCCCAAGCGCGGCCTGCGGGTGGCGCGCATGATCGGCCACATCACCTACCTGAGCGACGACGTCATGGCCGAGAAGTTCGGCCGCGAGCTCAAGAGCGGCGCGCTCGGCTACAGCACGCAGGAGATCGAGTTCCAGATTGAGAGCTACCTGCGCTACCAGGGTGACAAGTTCAGCGACTACTTCGACGCCAACACCTACCTGCTGATCACGCGGGCGCTGGACTACTTCGACCCGGCCGCCGAGCACGGCGGCGACCTGGCGCGGGCCTTCGCGCAGGCGCGGGCCAAGTTCCTGGTGGCGAGCTTCACGACCGACTGGCGCTTCTCGCCGGCGCGCTCGCGCGAGATCGTCAAGGCCCTGCTCGACAACAAGCTCGACGTGACCTATGCCGAGATCGACGCGCCCCACGGCCACGACGCCTTCCTGCTCGACGACCCGCGCTACCACGGGGTGCTGCGGGCTTACTTCGAACGCATCGCCGAGGGCCTGCGCCGCCCCGATGCGCTGAAGCTGAAGGGGGTGGCGGTATGAGCTTCGACCCCGCCATCGCGGCTCTGGTGCCTCCGGGCTCGCGCGTGCTCGACCTCGGCTGCGGCACCGGCGAACTGCTCGACCACCTGATCAAGCACAAGGGCTGCAGCGGCTACGGCGTGGAGCTGGACGACGCCAACCTGCTGGCCTGCGTCAAGCGCGGCGTCAACGTCATCCAGCGCAACCTGGAGGAGGGGCTGTCCATCTTCGAGGACCAGAGCTTCGACGTCGTGCTGCAGCTGGAGACGCTGCAGCACCTGCGCAATGCCGAGCAGATGCTCAAGGAGACGGCCCGGGTGGGCAAGATGGGCATCGTCAGCTTCCCCAACTTCGCCCATTGGCCCAACCGGTTGCAGGTGCTGACCGGGCGCATGCCCGTCACGCGGGCCCTGCCCTACGAGTGGTACGACACGCCCAACATCCGCGTGGGCACCTTCACCGACTTCGGCGTGCTGGCGCGCAAGAACCGGCTGAAGATCCTCGACGCCTTCGGCCTGCAGGAGGGCCGCGTCGTGCGCACGCTGCCCAACCTGCGGGCGAGCGTGGCGGTGTTCAAGTTCGAACGGGAGTAGTTGGGGCCCCTCGTCCGGCCTCGCGGAGCTGAACGCGCGCGAGTCCAGCCGGTCCCCCGAGGGGACGGCGATGCAAGCGGCATTGAGCCGCTTGCACATCGCCCGCGGGCCGGCTTGGGAGCGGCCCGGCGCTCGGCCCGCGGGGCGGCGGCGCCGCTGGACGCGGCGCGCCAAGGCGGTCGGCTGTGGCGACCGGGCTCAGCCGGCCTTGCGATGTGTCTGGCCTCAGCCCCCGAGGGGACGGCGATGCAAGCGGCACTGAGCCGCTTGCACATCGCCCGTGGGCCGGCTTGGGAGCGGCCCGGCGCTCGGCCCGCGGGGCGGCGGCGCCGCTGGACGCGGCGCGCCAAGGCCGCGGTTGGTGGAGTCTCGTTCAGGCGTTCTTGCGGTGGGTCGACTTCTTCGCGGCGTGCTTCTTGGGCTTGGCCTTGCTGGTCTTCTTGGTGGTGGCCTGGGCCTTGACGCCGCTGGTGGCGTGGCTGTGGTGCTTGACGGTGCGGGCCTGGGCGGCCGGGGCGGCAAGGGCGACGGCGAGGGCGGTGGCGGTGAGCAGGCTCTTGATCATGGGATTCCTCCTGGGTGATCCGGCGAGCGTACACGAGCCGGCCTGCGCGGCGCCTTGAGCCGGCTCAGCTGCCTTTGCGGATGATGAAGCCGTCGTCGGTGCGCTCGTCGTCCTTGAACACGCCTTCCCAACGGTCGCCGGTGGGCCAGTGGAAGATGCCCTGGCCGTGCTTGAGGCCGCGCGCCCAGGCACCCTCGTAGCGCTCGCCGGTCTTCCAGGCGTACTTGCCTTCGCCGTGGGCCTTGCCGGCCTCGAACTGGCCTTCGTAGACGTCGCCGCTCGGGAAGACCATGCGGCCCTGGCCCTGGGGCAGGCCGGCCACGAGCTGGCCTTCGTACTGGTTGCCGTTGGTGAAGCGCATCTTGCCGCGGCCCTGGGGCTTGTCGTTGACCCACTCGCCCTCGTAGCGCTGGCCGCTCGTCCAGGCGTAGCTGCCCTTGCCATGGGGCAGGCCCTGGTGGATCTGCCCGGTGTAGAGGTCGCCGGAGGCATAGGTGAGCTTGCCTTCGCCCTCGGGTTGGCCATCCACCAGCGTGCCCTCGAACTGGTTGCCGTTGGCGAACATCATCAGGCCGCGGCCGGTGGCGTGGTCGGCCACCCAGTCGCCCTTGTAGCGCTGGCCGTTGGCCCAGCGGATCTCGCCCACGCCCTGGCGCTGGCTGTGCACGAGGGGGCCTTCGTAGACGTCGCCGTTCTTCCACTCGACGCGGCCGGTGCCGGTGACGGTGTCGTCATCCTCACGGACGAACTGGCCCACGTAGCGGGTGTCGCCCGCCGTGCGGTCGAAGAGTTTGGGCTCGGGAGGCGGCGCGGCGGCGGCTGTCGCAGCGGTGGCCGGGGCCGGCAGCGGGGCGATGGGCGTGGCGGCGGCCTGGCGCAGCGGGGCGGTGGCCGTGGCTGCGGTGGCACCGGCGGTCGCCGCTGCGGCAGGGGTGCCGCCGGCCTTCGGCGCCGCGGCCAGCGCGGGGGCTGGGGGACTGGCGGCCGGCGCGGCTCCCGGCAGCGGTGTCGCCACCCAGGGCGTGCCGCGCTCGCGTGCCAGCGCCTGGGCATTGTTCAGGGCCAGTTCCTGGGCGCTGCCCTTGCAGAGCCTGGCCGTGTCGCGCCACAGGGTCTCGGCGATCTGGCTCTGGGCCTGGCGCTCGGCCAGCGGCAGGGCCGCGCCGCCATTGCGCAGCCGGGTGGAGAACTCGCGGGCCCGCTCGAAGGGCGGGGCGCAGAACTCGGCGTTGTGGCCGTCGATCTCGCTCTGCTCGCGGCGGCGCTGGGCGGTCTGCTGTTGGCTGCCGCTGCATTGCTCCACGGCCAGGTCCCACATGCCTTCGGCCTTGCGGTAGAGGCTGGCGGCCTCGGCGAAGCGGCGTTCGCCGAAGGCGTTGCGGGCGAGGTCCTGCAGGGCGGCGGCGTCGTGGTGGGCCGACTCGCACTGGCTGCCGGCCTGCAGCTTCTCGGCCAGGGCGTCGCGGCTCTTCTGGCTGTCGGCGAGGTTGCGCTGGGCACGTTCGCGGGCCCGGCCTTCGCATCCCGCAATGGCGGCGCCCCATTGGGTGACCGCTTCGTCGTGGAGCCGGACGAGGGCCTGCAGCGGCTCGCCGCGCGACTGCGCGGTCGCGGCCTTGAGGTCGGCCGAGAGGGCGCGGCTGGTGAGGGCGGCGCAGCTGGGAGGCGTGGGCGTGGGCGAGGCGACTGCGGCGGCGGGCAGGTCGGGTGCGCTGGCGGCTTCGGCTGGCGGTGTCTGGGCACGCGCCGCTGCCGCGGCGAGCAGCAGGCCGAGGGCAAGGCGGGGAAGGGCGGCCGGTGTCATCGTTTCTTCGGCGCGGATTCGGCCGGCAGATCGAGCATGGCGTCGACGAGGCCGCGCGAGTAGCGGCCGGCGCCGGGGTCGTCGGTGCTTTCGAACGAGAAGCTGGACTGGGCCGAGGCCAGCGGCATGGCGCCGATCTCGGCCACCAGGGTGTCGGCGCGGTAGCCGCCGAGGATGGCCGTGACCTCGGCCTCGAAGCCGCGCGCGGCGGCGACCTTGTTCAGCGCCGCGAGGCGGTCGGCGTCGAAGAGGAGGGCGTTGGCCGCGAGGCTGCGCTCGACGAGCTTCTGGTGCAGCGTGAAGCCGGCCAGCGGCGGCGCCCCCAGAGCGGCCATGCGCGTGAAGGCCCATGCGTCGGCCCGCTCGAAGGCCGTGGCGGCGATGCGCGAGACGCCCGACAGCGAGCCGCGGTTGGCCGCCGCCGCCTGCATCACGTTGAGCACCTGCTGCCGGCTCAACTGCTGGGCGGCGTCGACCAGGCCCTCGCGGATCTTCTGCGCCGCCAGGGCCTTGCCCTGCTCGATGAGCTGCTGCTTGATGAGTTCGCTGGCCACGTTGGCGGCGGCGCTCTTGGCGGCGCTGATGGCGGCGTCGGCGGCCACGGCGGCGGCCTTCACGCCCGAGGCCAGCGTGGCGAGGTTGTAGAGGGTGCCGGCGATCTTGACCGCGTAGTGGTAGGTCTTCATGCGCGCGCCGCCCTCTTCGGACAGACCCTGGGTCCACAGCACCAGCCACAGCGCCTCGTCGGGCGTGGGCTCGGCCTGGGTCACCTCCAGCGGGTGCAGGCTCAGCAGCCAGTGGTAGTCCTGCAGCTGGGGCGTGTTGGGCGGCGCGAAGCGGGTGTAGCCGCGGCAGACCTCGAAGGGCGTGACGAGGGCGTCCTTGCCGGCCGCCGTGCCGACGTGGAAGGGGCGGCCGGCGTCGCGGGCCTCGGCCAGCCACTCGAGCAGGGTCTCGCCGTCGTCGCTGGCGCGGCCGCCGATGCGGTTGAGCCGGGTGCCGGCGGGCAGGGGCGAATCCTGGGTGGCGGCGATGACGGTGAGGCGCTCGTCCACCTGCAAGGCGCGCACCCAGGCCACGCGGTCGTCGGCGCTCCAGCCCGCACTGGTGGCCACGGCGAAGGGCAGCTCCCACTGCTTGTCGCACTCCTTGTCCTGCAGTGCGGCGCTGCGGGCGATGGCGGGGCGGATGAGGCGCTCGCCCGCGCCGTAGGCACGCATGCCGGCCAGCAGGGTCTCGTCGACCCTGCGGCCGTCGTCCACGGTGAATTTGGGGCCGGAGGCACAGCCGCCCAGGAGCAGCGCCAGCACGGCGATCAGCAACAGTCGTGTCGTCATGTTGCCGGAGAGCCTAAGCCGTCGACATGGCGAACGCCGCCCGTAGTTGTACGGAGCGGCGTGAAGCCCTCCGCGTAAGCCTAAACTGACGAGCTTGCGCCACAAGCGCAGCGATACCGGCCAAGGAGTTCCGCCATGAACGCACGAGATCCGCACCTGCCCTTGCAGGCCGACGAAGCCACCGAACTGGGCCGTTTTGCCGAGCAAGTCTGGGACGACGAGATCGTCCCCGCCCTGACCGAATACATCGCCATCCCGGCCAAGAGCCCGATGTTCGACGCCGACTGGGCGGCCCATGGCCACATCGAGAAGGTATTGACCCAGGCCGCCGCCTGGGTGGAGAGCAAGAAGGTCGCGGGCCTCAAGCTGGAGGTGGTGCGCATCCCGGGCCGCACGCCGGTGATCTTCTTCGAGGTGCCCGCCACCAAGGCCGGCTCGGACGACACCGTGGTGCTCTACGGCCACCTGGACAAGCAGCCCGAGTTCAGCGGCTGGCGCAGCGACCTCGGCCCCTGGACGCCCAAGTACGAAAACGGCCTGCTCTACGGCCGCGGCGGCGCCGACGACGGCTATGCGGTCTACGCCTCGCTCACGGCCATCATGGCCCTGGACCGCCAGGGCATCCCCCGCCCGCGCTGCGTTGGCCTGATCGAGACCTGCGAGGAAAGCGGCAGCTTCGACCTGCCGGCCTACATCGACCTGCTGAAAGCCCGCCTGGGCAACGTGTCGCTGGTGGTCTGCCTGGACTCGGGCGCCGGCAACTACGAGCAGCTCTGGCTGACGACCTCGTTGCGCGGCATGGTCTCGGGCGTGCTCAAGGTGGAGGTGCTGACCGAGGGCATCCACAGCGGCGATGCCTCGGGCGTGGTGCCGTCGAGCTTCCGCATCCTGCGCCAGGTGCTGGACCGGCTGGAGGACAGCAAGACCGGCCGCCTGCTGCCGGAGAGCTTCCACTGCGAGATCCCCGGCGCGCGCCTGGAGCAGGCCCGCGCCACGGCCGCCATCCTGAAGGAAGAGGTCTACAAGCGCATGCCCTGGGCCTGCGGCGCGGACGGTGGCCCGGTGCTGCCGGTCACCACCGACCCCGTCGAGGTGCTGCTCAACCGCACCTGGCGGCCGACGCTGTCGGTCGTCGGCACCGACGGTTTCCCCGAGCTGAAGAACGCCGGCAACGTGCTGCGGCCTTACACCGCCTTCAAGCTGAGCCTGCGCCTGCCGCCGCTGGTGGACGGCAACGAGGCGGCGCTCAGGCTCAAGGCGCTGCTGGAGGACAACGCGCCCTACAACGCCAAGGTCACCTTCACGCCCGACGGCCGTGCCGGGGCCTACGGTGCGACGGGCTGGAACACGCCCGAGCTGGCACCGTGGCTCAGCCAGGCCCTGAACGAGGCCAGCCAGGCCCAGTTCGGCGCGCCGGTGGGCTACATCGGCCAGGGCGGCACCATCCCGCTGATGAGCATGCTGCAGAAGGGTTTCCCGGCGGCGCAGATGATGGTCTGCGGCGTGCTGGGCCCCAAGAGCAACGCCCACGGGCCCAATGAGTTCCTGCACGTGCCCTACGGCAAGCGGCTGACGGCGGCCGTGGCCCAGGTGATGGCCGCCCATCCCTGACGTCGAGAAGGATGGACCAGCTCCGCGCCATCAAGGTCTTCGTCCGCGTCATCGACGAGGGCAGCTTCGCGGCGGCGGCGCGGTCGCTGGACCTGGCGCCCGCGGTCGTCACCCGGCTGGTCGCCGAGCTGGAGGATCACCTCGGCACACGGCTGCTCAACCGCACGACGCGGCGGCTGGCGCTGACCGAGATCGGCGAGGCCTACCTCGAGCGGGCGCGGCGCATCCTGGCCGACGTGGACGAGGCGGCGGCCCTCGCGGCCTCGGCCACGCAGGAGGTGCGCGGGCTGCTGCGGGTGCTGTGCCCGCCGGCCATCGCCGTGCACCAACTGGCCAAGCACCTGCCCAAGTTCCATCGCGAGTACCCGCATGTCACGCTGGAGATCACCTCGCCCGGGCCGGTGGACACGGTGGACGACAGCTACGACCTCACCATCCTGCTGGCCCGCGAGCCCCTCGATGGTGATTTCATCGCCCGGCGTCTGGCGCGCAGCGAGTTCATCATGTGCGCCTCGCCCGACTACCTCGACCAGCGCGGCCGGCCCCAGCACCCGCGCGACCTGAAGCAGCACGACGCCTTGCTGCCGCCGACGCCGTCGATGATGCGCGGCCTGACGCTGCAGCGCGGCGACGGCCAGGAGGAGATCACGCTGCCCATCGTGCCCTCGCGCGCCACGCTGTCCACCACCCACATGGACACCAACTACGCCGCCGCCCTGCACGGCCTGGGGGTGGCCGGCCTGCCGAGCTTCATGGTGGAGGACGCGCTGCTGGAGCAGGCCCTGGAGCGGGTGATGCCGCAGTGGCGGCTCTTCAGCACGACGCTGTGGGCGGGCATGCCCTCGCGCAAGTACGTGCCGGCCCGCACGCGGGCCTTCCTGGACTTCCTGCTGGAGATCTTCGGCGGCGAGGACAAGGACCCCTGGCTGGTGGCGGCCGGCTGCGCGACCTGCCCCTGATCCATTGCAGGGTCACCTCAGGCTGAAGCCCAGCTCGAAGAATTCGGGAAAGCGCAGCTCCATCGCCCGCTTCAGCGGCCCGAAGGCCACGTAGCGGCTGGCCGTCTTGGCGACCTGGGCGAGCAGCCGGCGCTCCTCGGCATGGCCCCGGCCCAGCAGCACGAGGTGCAGGCGCAGGGCGCTCCATTCCAGCCGCCGCCAGTAGTCGCCGAAGTCGGCGGCCAGCTCCTCGTCGAGCTGGCCGGCCGCGCGGGCGGCCTCCCAGTGGCGCACGGCCCAGTCGATCTCCTGGGCCTCGTCCCAGGCCAGTTCTGCCGGGCGCAGCAAGGCGGCGAGGCCGTCGGTGACGCTGCCTTCGCCTGCGTCGTCGACCAGGCGGTGCAGTACGGCCTCCAGGCCTGCGTCCAGGCCGTCGAGGGCGATGCGCGCCAGGCCGGCACGCAGGGCGCCGGGGTCGGGCGGCACGAGGGCCGGGGGCTGGCCGCGCAGTTCGGCGCAGGCGGCGCGCATCAGCCGGTCGGCGTCGGCGGGGGAGGACTGCAGGGCCTGGATCAGCTCGGCGTGGGGAGATGTCATGGGAGTCAGGGAGGCAGGGGGCCTCGTGGATAATGAAATTCTAAGAATCGCCGGCCCCGGCATCCTCCGATTTCGAGTCCTACTCCGAGCCTTTGCCGCCTGTGCCGCGCTCGTCACGCCTCCCGACACCCGCTCCGCTGCCCTCGCTGATCGCCCTGGCCCTTTGCGCCTGGGGTTCGGCTTCGGCCCAGCAGGCCGCGAGCGACGATGCGCTCAAGCTGCACGGTAGCCGCGTGCTCGGGGCGCCGGCCAAGTCGGCGGCCAAGCCGGCGCTGGTGATCAGCGGGGGCAAGGTGTCGGCCCAGGTCGACCAGAGCGCCCAGGCCGAGGGCGGCGTCGAGCTGCGCTACGGCGAGTTGACGCTCAACGCCGACAAGCTGAACTACAACGTCGTGGACGACCTGGCGCGGGCCGAAGGCCATGTGCGCATCAACCACCAGGGCAATGTGTTCACGGGGCCGCTGCTGCAGATGTACGTCGCCCGCTTCGAGGGCGAGTTCCTGACGCCGAGCTTCTTCCTGGCGGCCACCGGCGGCGCCGGCAAGGCCGACGTCGTCAAGTTCATCGACAACGAGCACATCAGCGCCACCCGCGGCACCTACAGCAGCTGCCCGGCGTCGGGCGATCAGGAGCCGGACTGGCAGATCTCGGCCCGGCAGCTGCGCATGGACCTGGCCGCCAACGAAGGCCAGGCCGACGGTGCCGTGCTGCGCTTCCTGGGCGTGCCCATCCTGGCGGCGCCGTCGCTGAGCTTTCCGCTCAGCTCGGCGCGCAAGTCGGGCTGGCTGCCGCCCAACATCTTCCTGGACAACCGCAGCGGCCTCGAGTTCGGCGTGCCCTACTACTGGAACATCGCGCCGCAGCGCGATGCGACCTTCACGCCCTTCGTCATGACCAAGCGCGGCGTGGGCCTGGACAGCGAGTTCCGCTACCTGGAGCCCGGCCACGCCGGCCGCATCAACCTCGACCTGCTGCCCAGCGACCGCGTCTTCGGCCATTCGCGCTGGGACCTGAAGCTCAACAACGACGGCCGCTTCGGCGACTGGCGCTACCGGCTCAAGAGCGAGCGCGTGTCCGACGACGACTACTGGAAGGACATGTCGCGCCGCGTCGAGAGCCAGACGCCGCGGCTGCTGGCCAGCGACTTCAACATCAGCCGGCAGCGCGAGCTCTCCTGGGGCGTCATCGACACCTACGCCCGGCTGCAGCGCTGGCAGACCCTGCAGGGCACCGACGCCCTCGCCCAGTTCGACTCGCCCTACCAGCGCAGTCCGCAGATCGGCGTGCGCGTGACGACGGCGGCCGACGAGGCGGTGCTCGACAGCTTCCGCCCCTGGGGCCGCAAGGCGCGGCTGGAGGGCGGGCTGGAGCTGGAGTACAACCGCTTCGACCTGCCCGGCTCGGCCCTGGCGGCCCAGGCGCGCGGCGGCCAGCGGGTGCATGCCCTGGGCCACGTGGCCGCGCCGGTGGGCGGCGAGGCCTGGTGGTTCATTCCGCGCGTTTCCGTCAATGCCGCGGCCTACGACCTGGACCGCCCCCAGGCGGACGGCCGCCGCCGCATGGGCCGCGTCATTCCGACGCTGAGCATCGACCATGGCTGGGTCTTCGAGCGCGACACCACGCTCTTCGGCCGCGACATGCGCCAGAGCCTGGAGCCGCGGCTGCTCTACGTGAACACGCCTTTCCGCGACCAGGCCAACCTGCCCAACTTCGACGCCGCGGCCAAGGACTTCAACTTTGACTCCATCTATACCGATAACCCCTTCTCGGGCATCGACCGGGTGTCGGACCTGCATGCCGTGAGCGTCGGCGCCACCAGCCGCTGGGTCAGCGCGGCCCAGGGCGAGGAGATCCTGCGCCTGGGCGCGGTGCAGCGCTTCCTGTTCCGCGACCAGTTCGTCACGCCCGACGGCCAGCCCGTCACCCAGCGCTTCTCCGACCTGCTGCTGGCTGCGGCGGCCCATCTCGACGAGAAGTGGTGGGCCGACGGCACGCTGGAGTTCAACCCCGAGACCAACCGCTCGGTGCGCTCTGTCATGCGGGCCCGGTATTCGCCGGGGCCGTTCAAGACGGTCAGCATGGCCTACCGCTATGCCCGCGCGCAGAGCGAGCAGGTGGAGCTGGCCTGGCAGTGGCCGATCTACGGGACGCCGGTCACCTCGCGGGGGGCCGACAGCAAGTCCTGCGGGGGCGCCTGGTACAGCGCCGGGCGCGTGCAGTACTCGCTGCGCGACAAGCGGCTGACCGATTCGGTCATGGGCTTCGAGTACGACGCCGGCTGCTGGGTGCTGCGCTGGGGCGTCGAGCGCCTGTCCACCGGGCGGGCCGAGGCCAACACCCGGCTGATGCTGCAACTGGAGCTGGTGGGCCTGTCACAGCTTGGATCGAACGCCCTCAAGGTCTTGAAGGACAATGTGCCCGGTTACCGCAGGCTGAGCTCCGACCGCTCACCGAGTTCAGACTTCCTACCATGATGCATCGCTTCGTTCCCCTTGTTCTGGCCCTGGCAGCCTTGAACGCCTCGGCTCAGACGCCCACGCTGCAGCCGGGGGACTACATCGCCGCCGTCGTCAACCAGGACGTGGTTGCCGCCAGCGAGGTCATCCAGCGCACCGAGCGCCTGCGCCAGGAGGCCCGCCAGCGCGGCGAGGTGATGCCCGAGACGACCGGGCTGCGCAAGCAGGCGCTGGAGGCGCTGATCGAGGACCGCGTCCTCGTCACCTATGCCCGCGAGAACGGCCCGCGCGTGGACGAGGCGGAACTGGACCGCGTCGTCGCCAACGTCGCGGCCCAGAACAAGCTCACGATGGACCAGCTGCGCGAGCGCCTCAAGCTCGACGGTACCGACTACAAGAGCTTCCGCGAGAACCTGCGCGACCAGATGATGACCGAGCGCGTGCGCGAGCGCGAGGTGCAGGGCCGCATCAAGGTGACCGACGCCGAGATCGACGCCTACCTCGACAAGAAGCGCGCGGCGCTCGAAGAGGGCGGCATGATCAACCTGGCCCAGGTGCTGGTGTCGGTGCCCGAGGGCGCTCCAGAGGCCGTCGTCGCCGAGCGCCGCGCCCGTGCCGAGGCGGCCCTGGCCCGCGTCAAGGGCGGCGAGGATTTCGCCAAGGTGGCCCGCGAGGTCTCGGAGGACGGCAACAAGGCCCGGGGCGGCGAGATCGGCCTGCGGCCCGCCGACCGCCTGCCGGACATCTTCGTCAACGCCGTGCGCAACCTCAAGAGCGGCCAGGTCGCGCCCGAACTGCTGCGCAGCGGCGCCGGTTTCCACATCCTCAAGGTCGTCGAGCGCCAGGGCGCCGCCTCCCTGAACCAGACGGTGCAGACCCATGCCCGCCACGTGCTGCTGCGCGTGTCGCCGCAGCTGCCGGTCGAGGTGGCCGCCCGCCGCCTGGCCGAGTTCAAGCGCCAGATCGAGTCCGGCCAGGTCAAGTTCGAGCAGGTCGCCCGCGACAACTCCGAGGACGGCAGCGCCTCGGCGGGCGGCGATCTCGGCTGGATGGGCGCCGGCGGCTTCGTGCCCGAGTTCGAGGAGGCGATGAACGCTCTGCCGCTGGGCGGCATCTCCGGCCCGGTCGTGTCGCGCTTCGGCGTCCACCTGATCCAGGTACTGGAGCGCCGCACCGTCGAGGTGGAAATGAAGCAGCTGCGCGAGCAGGCCCGCGCGGCCCTGCGCGAGCAGAAGTACGACGAGGCCTACAAGGAGTGGGTGAGCGACCTGCGCGCCAAGGCCTTCGTCGAAGTCCGGGAATGGCTGGAGTGACCCGGGCCCTGCGGCCTTCGGGTGGCGGGGCGGCGTGAAGGCGCACGTGCCGCGCAAGCGGTTCGGCCAGCATTTCCTGACCGACACCGCGCTGATCGAGGCCATCGTCGACCTGATCGACCCGCAGCCGGGCGACACCCTGGTCGAGATCGGGCCCGGCCTGGGCGCGATGACGCTGCCGCTGCTGCAGCGTCACAAGCCGCTGACCGTCATCGAGCTGGATCGCGACCTCGCGGCACGGTTGCGCAAGCGGGACGACGTCGAAGTGATCGAGAGCGACGTGCTCAAGGTCGACTTCCAGGCGCTCAGCGAAGCCAAGGGCGCGAAGCTGCGCGTCGTCGGCAACCTGCCCTACAACATCTCCACGCCCATCCTCTTCCATCTGCTGGAGGCGGTGGACGTCGTCGTCGACCAGCACTTCATGCTGCAGAAGGAGGTGGTGGACCGCATGGCCGCCGCCCCGGGCGGCAAGGACTACGGCCGGCTGTCGGTGATGCTGCAGTGGCGCTACGACATCGAGTCGGTGCTCGACGTGCCGCCCGAGGCCTTCGACCCCCCGCCCCGCGTCGACTCGGCCATCGTGCGCATGCTGCCGTTGAAGACACCCCCGGCCGTGGACCCGGCCCTGCTGGGCGCGCTGGTCGCCAGCGCCTTTTCGCAGCGCCGCAAGCTGCTGCGCCACAGCCTGGGCCGCTGGCTCGCCGAACGTGGCTACTCGGGCCACTTCGACCTGCAGCGCCGCGCCGAGGAAGTGCCGGTGGCCGAGTTCGTCGCTCTCGCGCTCGCTGTGCAGGCTCAAACCCCAGAAACGACAAAGCCCGCCTGAAAAGGCGGGCTTTGTCTCCTCCAGCAGCAGTCGTGGAACCGGCTTCGCCGGGCCACTGACTGCACCCCCTTGAGGGGGCCGGCGTCAGCCGGTAGGGGGTGAGTCGTTCAAGCGGCGTTCAGCCACATGGACGTGTCGAAGGCACTGCACATCATCGGCATGTTCATGCCGAAGTTGGGGTTGCCAATCGTCGACTTCGCGCTCTTGGTCGGTTTCTCAACCACCGGGGCCACCTCAGCAGCCCGCTCCCATGACCCGTTTTCTTGGGAGCGGGCTACTGAAAAGAATAGAAACACCGGAATGGCACCTTCCGGTCGGCCCAGTAGTCGGCCGTGTCGCGGAAGACGTCGAGCAACTGCTCGCGGGCCTCGCGGTCGAAGCGCACGTTGTCGGGCAACTGCTCCAGCACCACGACGAAGCCCGGCTGGCTGCCGGCCTTGTGGACGAGGTCGGTCATGCAGTCATGCAGGGCGTCCAGGTTCTTGCCGAAGTGAGCGGGGAAGAGGAAGGCCTGCGCGATGCCGTCGAGCACGTCCTGCTTGGACTGCGCCTCCGACAGGTTGGCGTACAGGAAATGCTGGCCCGCTTCTTGAGCGGCCTGCATCAAGTCCTCGACCCGGTAGGCCCGTATGGCCTGCACGATATTGGGACGGACGGTCTGCAAAAGCATGGTCGCGTTCCTCCTTTCAAGTCACAAAACTGCCAAAACTCGCGCTGTCCCGACCTTCACCGCGCCGCCCCGGCGCGAATGCGCCTGAAGCTGGCATAGTGATCGTCGGTGTAATAACAAACTTCAGGCGCGGTCGGCGGCGTGCCGCCGCAGATCAGGCGGCGGGCGCCTCGGTTGCGCGCGCCAGGGGTCTTGACCGTGTATTCGCGATAGAAGCCGCGCGCCTTGCGGGGTAGCAGGCGCTCGCGATTGCCGAACACCACGCCGTCCTGGGAGTAGGGAAACGGGCCGCCGGCAAGCACCAGCCGGTGGGTTTCCTGAGCCTGGACGGGCAGCTCGCTCAGCGCAACTTCGGCCAGAGCGGGCGTAGCGGTGGGAGAGGCTTCCTTGGCTTGCACACCTCCGGCCAAACCGGAAAGCAGCAGGGCGGTGGTGACCGCCGAAGCGCCTGAGCGCGCCAGCCACGAGAGCAAAAACACGGGTTTACCCTGAACGGAAAACCGATATGGTACCGAAGCGACCCCGAAAGCTCAAGCCGGCTCCCGGCGCCGAAGTTTGGAATTGCCTCATGTGAGCCTGTGCTCACACTCCTGCAAGTGCCTGTTTTTATTGAGCCTATGACCGATTCATGACGAAGTTTTCCGGCTGAAAACTTCTGTCAATTGGGGGAGTCCGGCCGCATCGCCGGTTCTCCCCCCGCAAGCGCGGCTAGCCCCGGGCGGCGTTGGCGTCGGCCACGGTCAGGGCCGTCATGTTGACGATGCGCCGCACGGTCGCCGAGGGCGTCAGCACGTGCACCGGCTTGGCGGCGCCCAGCAGCACCGGGCCGATGGCGATGCCGCCGCCGGCCGCCGTCTTGAGCAGGTTGTAGGAGATGTTGGCGGCGTCGATGTTGGGCAGGACCAGCAGGTTGGCCTCGCCGGTGAGGGGGCTGTGCGGCATGAGCTGCTTGCGGTAGGCGGCGTCCAGGGCCGTGTCGCCGTGCATCTCGCCGTCGACTTCCAGCCAGGGCGCGAGTTGCTGGACCAGGGCCAGGGTGTCGCGCATCTTCACGGCCGAGGGGCAGTTGCTGGTGCCGAAATTGCTGTGCGAGAGCAGCGCCGCCTTCGGGCTGAGGCCGAAGCGGCACATCTCCTGGGCGGCCAGGATGGTGATCTCGGCCAGTTGCTCGGCGCTCGGGTCGTAGTTGACGTGGGTGTCCACCAGCATGACCTGGCGCCCCGGCAGGATCAGGCCGTTCATGCAGGCATAGGTCTTGACCCCGGCGCGCTTGCCGATGACCTGGTCGATGTACTGCAGGTGGGTGGCGGTGGAGCCCCAGGTGCCGCAGAGCATGCCGTCGACTTCGCCCTTGTGCAGCAGCATGCTGCTGATCAGCGTCAGGCGCCGGCGCATCTCGATCTTGGCGAGCTGCTGGGTCACGCCCTTGCGCTCGGTCATGCGCAGGTAGGTCTGCCAGTAGTCGCGGTAGCGGTCGTCGTGCTCGACGTTGACGACGTCGTAGTCCCGCCCCTGCTGCAGGCGCAGGCCGAAGCGCTCGGCGCGCTCGGCGATGACGGCCGGCCGGCCGACCAGGGTCGGGCGGGCCAGGCCCTCGTCGACGACGACCTGCGCGGCGCGCAGCACGCGCTCCTCCTCGCCCTCGGCATAGGCCACGCGCTTGTGGGGCGCGCGCTTGGCCGCGGTGAAGATGGGCTTCATGGTGTTGCCCGAGGCGTAGACGAAGCTCTGCAGCTTCTCGCGGTAGGCGTCCCAGTCGGTGATGGGGCGGGCGGCCACGCCGGAGTCCATCGCCGCCTTGGCCACGGCGGGGGCGATGCGCATCATCAGCCGCGGGTCGAAGGGCTTGGGGATGAGGTATTCAGGGCCGAAGGACAGCGTCGCTCCCACGTAGGCGGCGGCCACCACCTCGCTCTGCTCGGCCTGCGCCAGCTCGGCGATGGCCTGCACGGCCGCGATCTCCATCTCGACGTTGATGGTGGTCGCGCCCGAGTCCAGGGCGCCGCGGAAGATGTAGGGGAAGCACAGGACGTTGTTGACCTGGTTGGGGTAGTCCGTGCGGCCGGTGGCCATGATGGCGTCGCCGCGCACGGCCTGGACCTCCTCGGGCAGGATTTCGGGCGTGGGGTTGGCCAGGGCGAAGATCAGCGGCTTGTCGGCCATGGTCGCGACCATGTCGGCCTTGAGCACGCCGCCGGCCGACAGGCCCAGGAAGACGTCGGCGCCGGCGATGGCCTCGCGCAGGCTGCGCTGCTCGGTCGGCTGGGCGAAGGTGGCCTTGTCCGGGTCCATCAACTCCGTGCGGCCTTGGTAGACGACGCCCGCCAGGTCGGTCACCCAGATGTTCTCGCGAGGCAGGCCGAGCTTGACGAGCAGGCCCAGGCAGGCCAGCGCTGCGGCCCCCGCGCCCGAGGTGACCAGCTTGATCTTCTTGATGTCCTTCCCGACGACCTTGAGACCGTTGAGGAAGGCCGCGCCAACGACGATGGCCGTGCCGTGCTGGTCGTCGTGGAAGACCGGGATCTTCATGCGCTCGCGCAGCTTGCGCTCGACGTAGAAGCAGTCGGGCGCCTTGATGTCCTCGAGGTTGATGCCGCCGAAGGTGGGCTCCAGCGCGGCGATGCAGTCCACGAGCTTGTCGAGGTCGCGCTCGGCCACTTCGAGGTCGAAGACGTCGATCCCGGCGAACTTCTTGAACAGCACGCCCTTGCCCTCCATGACCGGCTTGGAGGCCAGGGGCCCGATGTCGCCCAGGCCCAGCACGGCCGTGCCGTTGGTGACCACGGCGACGAGGTTGCCCCGCGAGGTGTAGCGGAAGGCGTTGGCCGGGTCGGCGACGATCTCCTCGCAGGCGGCGGCCACGCCCGGCGAATAGGCCAGGGCCAGGTCGCGCTGGTTGATCAGCTGCTTGGTCGGCGCGATGGCGATCTTGCCCGGCGTCGGGAACTCGTGGTACTCGAGGGCGGCCTGGCGGAGCTGGGCGCGTTTTTCTTCTGGGCTGGGCATGGCGGGGAGATCGAAGGCCGGCGGGGATGAAATCATGCCACCGCGGTCGGCCTCGGTCGCTGTGGATGTCCACAAGCCGACAATGCGGGCCATGGGTGAGTTCGAACTGATTCGGCGCTTTTTCCTGCGACCCCCGGCGGCCGGCGTCGAGCTGGGCGTGGGCGACGACTGCGCCGTCCTCGCGCCGACGCCGGGCGCGCGCTGGCTGGTCTCCAGCGACATGCTCGTGGAAGGGCGGCATTTCCTGTCCACGGTGGACCCGGGGCGCCTGGGCCACAAGGCCCTGGCCGTCAACCTCAGCGACCTCGCCGCCTGCGGCGCGACGCCGCGAGGCTTCACATTGGCGATGGCCCTGCCCCGCGTTGACGAAGCCTGGCTGGCCGGTTTCTCGGCTGGACTGTGGGCCCTGGCCGACGCCAGCGGCTGCCCGCTGATCGGGGGGGACACCACCCAGGGCCCGCTCAACCTGTGCATCACCGTCTTCGGCGAGGCGCCGGCGGGCCAGGCCCTGCTGCGCCGCGGCGCGCGGCCCGGCGACGAGGTCTGGGTGTCGGGGCGGCTCGGCGATGCGCGGCTGGCGTTGGAGGCCTTCCGCGGTACGGTGGCCCTCGAGGGCCGCGGCTTCGAGGCGGTGCGCGTCGCGATGGAATGCCCGACGCCGCGGCTGGCCCTGGGCCAGGCCTTGCGCGGCATCGCCACGGCGGCCATCGACGTCTCCGATGGCCTGCTCGGCGACCTCGGCCACATCCTGGCCGCTTCGGGCGTCGGTGCGCGGGTGGACGTGGACGCCCTGCCGCGCAGCGCCGTGCTGGCCGCCCAGCCGGTGGAGTTGCAGCGCACCTGCGTGCTGGCCGGCGGCGACGACTACGAACTGGTCTTCACGGCGCCGCCGGGCGCGCGCCTGCCCGACGTGGGCGTGGCGCTGACCCGCGTCGGCGTCATCGAGGTCGAGCCGGGCCTGCGCGTCGTCGACGCACGGGGCGAGCGGGTCGACCACGGCCTGCGGTCCTTCGACCATTTCAAGCCATGAGCGCCGCACCGGTGAGGCCGACGCCGGCCTTCATGCTCCGCCATCCGGCCCGCTGGATCGCGCTCGGCTTCGGCAGCGGCCTGTCGCCCAAGGCGCCAGGCACGGTCGGCACGCTCTGGGCCTGGCTGGTCTTCTGGCTCATCGCCCCGTGGATGGGTGATCTGGCCTGGGCGCTGCTCATCGGCATCGGCACCCTCGTCGGCTGGTGGGCCTGCACGGTCACCGCCCGCCACCTGAACACGCCCGACCCCAGCGCCGTGGTCTGGGACGAGGTGCTGGCCTTCTGGCTCATCCTCTGGCTGATCGCCCCCTCGACCTGGCTCGGCCAGGCGGTGGCCTTCGGCCTGTTCCGCTTCTTCGACGCCGCCAAGCCCGGGCCGGTAGGCTGGGCGGACCGGCTCTTCAAGTCCGAGCGCGGCGCCGCCATCGGCTGGCGGCAGGGCCTGGGCATCCTGATCGACGATTTCGTCGCCGCCGGCTGTACGCTTGCCGTCATCGCGCTGGTCTGCGCGCTGCTGGGGTAGGCCATGTTTGCCGAAGAGACCGAACTGATCGACCGCATCGCTTTGGCCCTGATGCGGCGGCGCGAGCGCATCGGTACCGCCGAGTCCTGCACCGGGGGCCTCATCGCCGCGGCCTGTACCAGCCTGGCGGGGTCCAGCCAGTGGTTCGAGCGCGGCATCGTCAGCTACAGCAACGAGGCCAAGGTCGAGCTGCTCGGCGTGCCCAAGGGGCTGATCGACCTGCACGGCGCCGTCAGTGGCGAGGTGGCCGAGCACATGGCGCGGGGGCTGCTGGCCCATGCGCCCATCGACTGGGCGCTGTCCGTCACCGGCATCGCCGGGCCCACCGGCGGCAGCGCGGCCAAGCCGGTCGGCACCGTCTGGCTGGCCCTCGTGAGGGCCGGCCACCCGGCGCGCGTGTGGCGTGAACACTTCGGCGGCGACCGCCAGGCGGTGCGCCTGCAGACGGTGCGCGCCGGGCTCACGGCCCTGTGCGAGGCGCTGGAAGACGGCGCCTAATCCAGCTTCGCCATCAGGCTCTCGGCCGTCACGGCCGAGATGTCGGGCGGCTGCCAGGCCTGGGCCCAGGCGACGAATTGCTCCTGCGGCATGGGCTTGGAGACGAAGTAGCCCTGGCCCTCGTCGCAGCCCAGCTTGGCCAGCAGGGCCCAGGCCTTGAGGGTCTCCAGCCCCTCGGCGACGACCGAGAGGCCGAGGTTGTGGGCGAGCTCGATGGTCGAGCGCACGATGCGGGCGTCGTCGAGGTCGCGCTCCATCGCCATGACGAAGCTCTTGTCGATCTTGAGCTCGTCCACGGGCAGCCGCTTCAGGTAGGCCAGCGACGAATAGCCCGTGCCGAAGTCGTCGATGGACAGCTTCAGGCCCATGGCGTGCAGGTGCTCCAGCGTGGACAGGGCCCGCTCGGGGTCGTCCATGATGGCGCTCTCGGTGATCTCCAGGCAAAGGGAGTCGGCCGCCACCTGCAGCGGCGCGAGCATGGCCTCGATCTTGGCGGGCAGCTCCTGGTCCATCAGGTCGCGGGTGGACAGGTTGACCGACAGGCGCAGCGCCAGCCCGGCCTCGCGCGCCTGCTGCGAGAAGCGGGCCGCACCCTCAAGCATCCAGGCGCTGAGGATGCGGATGAAGCCGGTCTGCTCGGCAAACGGGATGAACTGCATCGGCGGCACCAGGCCGCGCTGCGGATGCTGCCAGCGCACGAGGGCCTCGGCACCGACGACACGGCCTTGCTGCAGGTCGATCTTGGGCTGCAGGAAGAGGCGCAGCTCGTCGTTCTCCACCGCACGGCGCAGTTCGGACAGCAGCGACAGCGACTCCTGGCTGCCGACGTCGAGCTGGGCGTGGTAGATCAGGCTGCCGCATTGCCGGGTCTTGGCGGCATACATGGCCAGCTCGGCGCGGCCGAGCAGCACGTTGACGTCGCGGCCGTGTTCGGGGAAGAGGGCGATGCCGATGCCGGCGCCGAGGTCGATGGTCTCGTCGTCGAGCTGCAGAGGCTGCTCGAAGTCCTTGAGGATGGCCAGCGCCGCCTCGCTGGCTGCGCGCGCGTCGGTGCGGGCCAGCAGGATGGCGAACTCGTCGCCCGACAGCCGCGCCAGCACCGAGTGGGCCGGCGCGCACAGGGCGCGCAGCCGCTCGGCCACCGACTGCAGCAGCCGGTCGCCCACGTCGTGGCCCAGCACGTCGTTGACGTGCTTGAAGCGGTCCAGGTCCAGCATCAGCACGGCGCCCGGCGTGTCGCTGTGGTCGAGGTGGTGCTGCAGGAACTCGGCAAACCGGGCGCGGTTGGGCAGCAGGGTCAGCGGGTCGACGTAGGCGAGGTTGTTCACCAGGGCGTCGCGGCGGCGTATGCCTTCGCGCATGCTCTCCAGCGCGACGGCCAGCTCATGCACTTCCTCCACTCGCGACGCTGCCGGCACGGGGGTGTCGTAGTCGCCGCCCTCCAGGCGCCGCGCCGAGCCCGACAGCGCCGTGATGGGCCCGCTGATGCCGCGCGCCAGCAGCACGCTCAGGCTGGCGAACACCAGCACGCCTACTACCGTGAGGCCGAGCAGGACGAGTTGCAGCTCCCGGTAGGGCGCCAGCGCCGCATCCAGGGAGCGCAGCAACACCACGCCCAGGCGAGGTTCGCCGCGCAGCAGCGGCACGAAGTGGGTGCGCAGCCGCTCGCCCGCGAGCTGCAGCACGCCGTCGCCCGGCGAGTCGGCGCCGAGGCTGGCTTGCAAGGCGGCGTTGGCCTGGCCGTCGAGGGTGCCGACGAGCGGGGTCCAGCCCCGCCTGGGTGGCTGCAGCAGCACCACGCCGTCCAGGTCGGACAGGGCCTTGAGGTCGTCCAGCACCTCGCGATCGAGGGAGAAGCCCATCAGCACCCAGCCCACCGGGGCGGGCGTGCGCACCTGCACGGCGACGACCTGGTAGGCGTGGCCGTCCTGCACCGACAGGGCGCTGCCCTCGCTGCTGGCCACCAGGGCCTTGAGCACGCCACCGAAGGGCTCGGCCCCATCGCGCGTGGCGGCCACGAGGCGGAGCTCGCCGTCGAAGTAGGCAACGACGGCAGCGCCGATGCGCTCGCCCTGGTTGGCGAGGGCGTCCTTGATGGTCTCGACGGTGCCGGCCTCGGCCAGCGACAGGCCGACGGCGCTGCGGAAGCCGTAGTCCTTGGCCAGCAGCTCGGCTGTGTCGCGCAGCTTGCTGGCGCGCTGGTCGAGCAGACGGCGCAGCAGCCGCTCGCCGGTCTGCAGCTCGGCGGCGAGGGAGGTGTCCGCGTTGTGGGTGATGCTGGCGCGGATGACCCCGAAGCTGACCAGCTGCACCAGCAGCAGCAGGCCGAGGAAGAGGGCGACGATGCGCCCTTCCAGGCGGCGCAGGTTCAGCCAGGAGGGCATGGCCGCGGCGTCACTCGGCCAGGGTCAGCACGCTCGTGCCGCCGGCGGCCGGCACGTCGAGCTTCACGGCCTGCAGCGTGGGCGACTTCTGGCCGGCATGCCAGGCCTTCACCACGTGTTCACCGGGCGGGAGGTCGAAACTCGCCTGGCCCTGGGCGTCGGTGCGCGCGAACGTCGGCGTGTCGACGACGACGACATGGGCGCTCATGCGGTCATGGATGTTGCAGCCCAGCGCGGCCACGCCCGGCTTGTCGAAGACGATGGGCTCGGCCGGCGTGCCGGAGTAGAGCTTGATGTCGATGACCTTGATGGGCGAGAAGGAGTAGACGTGGTGGCGCACCGTGTCGAAGTTCGGGAAGGCGACCGCCGTGCCCGTCTGCACGATGAGCACCTGGGGCGTGAACTGGCGGTTGCGCTGGCCCATCTCGGCCTTGGCCGTGCTGGTGCGGCCCGTGCGCCCCTTGACCTCGACGGCGACCGCCGCGCCCGCCAGCGGCTGGTCGCCGGGGCCGCGCAGTTGGACGGTCACGGGAACGGCTGCGGCCGCGAACGGTGCAAGCAGCAGGGCAGTCAGTGGGCGTGGCGGCATGGCGGAGAGGCTCCCGCCCGGACGATAGCCCAATCGCGTTCAGCGGACCGTGAGAACTGCCCCGGTTTTCCCGCTGGCGGCTTCGGCCAGCATCAATGCGAAGCGGCGCAGCGCGGCCCAGGGGTCGGCCGGCCAGTCCGGATGGCGCAGGCCCTTGACCAGGCCGTCGCAGACCTGGGCCGCCTGCACGAGGCGGCCCGCCTGGGCCGATTCGAGGCGCGGGGCGATGCGTTCCACCAGCCTCTCCTTGGCGCCCCAGACGCGCGCTTCCCGCATCGCCATCGGCAGGGGCTTGCCGGCATCCAGCGCGTTGCGCACCCGGGCCAGCGCGCGGGCGTCCTCCGCCAGCGTCCAGTGCACGAGCACGGCCGCCTCGCCCTCGGCCTCCAGGCCATCGAGCATGCGCAGCAGGCGCGGCACGGCGCCCGACAGCACGGCTTCGCTGAGCTTGAAGACGTCGAAGCGCGCCACGTCCAGCACGGCCGCCTCGATGTCGGCCAGGGTCAGCTCGCCCGGGGGGTGCAGCAGGGCGAGCTTCTGCAGCTCCTGATGGGCGGCGAGCAGGTTGCCCTCGACGCGGTCGGCGAAGAAAGCCAGCGCCTTCTGACCGTCCTCGCCCTCAGGCACCGACTGCCCCTGGGCCTTGAGCCGCTGGGCCAGCCAGGCCGGCAGCGCGCGGCGCTCGACGGGCTCGACGCGCACCGACACGCCGCCCGCATCCAGGGCCGTGAACCAGGCGCTGGACAGCTGGGTCTTGTCCAGGCGCGGCAGCGTCACGAGGGTCAGCACGTCGTCCGGTGCCGCCTCGGCATAACGCTGCAGGGCCTCGGAGCCATCCTTGCCCGGCTTGCCGCTCGGGATGCGGATCTCGATGAACTGGCGCTCGGCGAAGAGGCTCATGGCCTGGGCGGCCGCGAGCACGGGCGCCCAGTCGAAGTAGGCGCCGCTGACCGTGAAGATCTGGCGCTCGCCGAAGCCCTGGGCCTTGGCTGCGGCGCGGATCTGGTCGGCCGCCTCCTGGGCGAGCAGCGGCTCGTCACCATGGACGGTGTAGATGCGGGCCAGGCCCTTGGCGAGGTGAGCCGCGAGTGCTTCGGGGCGGAGCTGCATGTCAACTCCTGCAAAGAACACAGCCACAGAGGCACAGAGACACAGAGAAGGCGGCTTGGTGCTCCCTCTGTGTCTCTGTGCCTCTGTGGCTTTGTTTTGGATTCATTTCAGGCGGGCAACTTCACGGCGGCCAGGCGACGCATCACCTGCGCGATGGCGTCGGACTGCATCGCGCCGTAGAGGTTGGCTGCCTCCTGCTCCTTGGCCAGGGCGGCGGTCTCGGTGTAGTTCATGTCGCGGGCCAGGCGGAGCTCGACCTTGGGCACCAGCAACTCGCCGGCCGGCGTGCGGATGAGGTAGTCGAACTGCAGGCGCAGCTGCCATTCGCGCACCTGGCCGACGCTGGTGGAGGCGACGACGGTGCGGTCGCGGAACTCGCGCAGCACCTCCAGCACGACCTCGGCCCGGTTGGGGTCGTCGACGAGCTGCACCGGCGTGCGCTTGAGCTGGCGCTTCAGGCCCAGGGCCAGCGGCGAGTCCGGCGGGAAGCCGGTCAGCGCCAGGGTCTTGAAGCGCAGCTCGGGCTCGTGGCGCAGCTCGAAGCCGCAGCCGGCGAGGGCCGCAAGGCCGAGCAGTGCGAAGCGGCGGTCCATCGCGTTCAGACCACGATGTTGACGAGGCGGCCCGGCACGATGACGACCTTCTTGGGCGGCTTGCCTTCGCCGAACTTGGCGAACTCCTCGGTCGCCAGGGCCGCAGCCTCGATGGCGGCCTTGTCCGCCGAGGCGGGCACCTTGACGGCACCGCGCAGCTTGCCGTTGACCTGGAGCATCAGCTCGATCTCGTCCTGCACGAGGGCGGCCTCGTCGACCGTGGGCCAGGGCGCGTCGAGCAGGTCGCCGAGTTCAGCCGCGAAGCCGAGGTCCTGCCAGAGCTGGTGGGCGATGTGGGGCGTGGCCGGGTAGAGCACGCGCAGCAGCACCGAGAAGCCGTCGCGCACCGCCGCGGCCTGGCCTTCCGCCTTGAAGCCTTCGAGTGCATTCAGCAGCTTCATCGCGCCGGAGACGACGGTGTTGTACTGCATGCGCTCGTAGTCGTAGCTGACCTGCTTGAGCACGTTGTGCACCTCGCGGCGCAGGGCCTTGCCGTCGCCGTTCAGCGCGGCGAAGTCGCTGCCGCCGGCCTTGATGGCCTCGGCGTGGCGCACGCCGAAGTTCCATACGCGCTTCAGGAAGCGGTGTGCGCCTTCGACGGCGGCGTCGTTCCACTCCAGCGTCTGCTCGGGCGGCGACGCGAACATCACGAACAGGCGGGCGGTGTCGGCGCCGTACTGGTCGATCAGGGCCTGCGGGTCCACGCCGTTGTTCTTGGACTTGGACATGGTCGTCATCTCGTAGGTCAACGGCGTGCCGTCGGCCTTCAAGGTGCCGCCGATGATCGCGTCGTGCTCGTTGCGGATGACGTCGACCTCGTGCTCCCAGTAGTAGTTCTTGCCGGCGTCTTCAGGCTTGTGGAAGAAGGCGCCCTTGAGCACCATGCCCTGGGTCAGCAGCTTCTGGAACGGCTCGGACACGTCGACCAGCTTCAGGTCGCGCATCACCTTGGTCCAGAAGCGCGCGTACAGCAGGTGCAGGATGGCGTGCTCGATGCCGCCGATGTACTGGTTCATCGGCATCCAGTACTTGGTGCCGGCGCCGACCATGGCCTGGTCGTTGGTCGGGTCGCAGTAGCGCATGAAGTACCAGGACGAATCCACGAAGGTGTCCATGGTGTCCGTCTCGCGTCGCGCGGGCCGGCCGCAGCTCGGGCAGTCGACATTCAGGAAGCCGGCGTGCTTGTTCAGCGGGTTGCCGCTGCCGTCCGGGATCAGGTCCTCGGGCAGCACGACGGGCAGGTCCTTCTCGGGCACGGGCACGACGCCGCAGTCATCGCAATGGATGATCGGAATCGGCGTGCCCCAGTAGCGTTGGCGGCTGATGCCCCAGTCGCGCAGGCGCCAGGTGGTCTTCTTCTCGCCCAGGCCCTCGGCCGCCAGCAGCTCGGCCACCTTGTCGACCGCGTCGGCGTGGGAGAGGCCGTCCAGCACGCCGGAGTTGACGCACACGCCGCGGGTCTTGTCGCCGTACCACTCGGCCCAGGCGTCGGTGGTGAAGGTCTCGCCCTCCACGGCGACGACCTGCTTGATCTCGATGCCGTACTTCTTCGCGAACGCGAAGTCGCGCTCATCATGCGCCGGCACGCCCATCACGGCGCCGTCGCCATAGTTCATCAGCACGTAGTTGCCGACCCAGACCTCGACCTGGGCGCCGGTGAGGGGGTGGATGACGAACAGGCCCGTGGGCACGCCCTTCTTGTCCTGCGTGGCGAGCTCGGCCTCGGTCGTGCCGCCGGCCTTGCATTCCTCGATGAAGGCGGCGACCTCGGGCCTGCTCTTCGCCGCGAAGGCCGCGAGCGGATGCTCGGGAGCGACGGCGCAGAAGGTCACGCCCATGATGGTGTCGGCGCGGGTCGTGAACACCCACAGCCGCCCGCCGCCGTCGATGGTGTGCGGGAAGGCGAAGCGCACGCCCTGGCTCTTGCCGATCCAGTTCTCCTGCATCAGCCGCACGCGCTCGGGCCAGCCGCTGAGGTAGTTGGGGTCCTCCGGGTTGGCCACGGCCGAGAGCAGCTCCTCGGCGTACTGCGTGATCTTGAGGTAGTAGCCGGGGATCTCGCGCTTCTCGACAAGGGCGCCGGAGCGCCAGCCGCGGCCGTCGATGACCTGCTCGTTGGCGAGCACGGTCTGGTCCACCGGGTCCCAGTTGACGACCTGGGTGCGGCGCTCGGCGATGCCGGCCTCCAGCATCTTCAGGAACAGCCACTGGTTCCACTTGTAGTAGCGGGGGTCGCAGGTGGCGACCTCGCGGCTCCAGTCGATGGCCAGGCCCATGGCCTGCATCTGGCCCTTCATGTAGGCGATGTTGGAGTAGGTCCACTGCGCCGGCGGCACCTTGCCCTTCATCGCGGCGTTCTCGGCCGGCAGGCCGAAGGCGTCCCAGCCCATGGGCATCAGGACGTTGTAGCCCTTCATGCGCAGCTGGCGGGCCAGCATGTCGTTGATCGTGTAGTTGCGCACGTGGCCCATGTGCAGCTTGCCGCTCGGATAGGGCAGCATGGAGCAGGCATAGAAGTGCGGCTTGCTGGCGTCTTCGGTGACGCGGTAGGCGTCGCGCTCGGCCCAGTAGGCTCGGGCGGCGGCTTCGATCTCGGTCGGGTTGTAGCTGGGCGCTTCGGTCTTGGCGTTCATGTCAGGGGTGCCCGGCCGCCCGAAACCCCTGACGCACCCCCTTCGGGGGCAGCGAGCAACGGCGAGCGTGGGGGCTGTCTAGTTTGGCCAAATTGTAGGTGGGGCCTCCTGCCCGACCTTTCGCTCAGGGCGCGGATGCCGGTGCCTGCGCGACGAAGGCGATGCGGTTCAGGCCGGCGGCCTGGACCCAGCCGATCAGCTCGGCCACCTGGCCGTAGGGCACGGCGCGGTCGGCGCGCAGCTGCACTTCCATCTGCGCATTGGCGCGGCCCAGCTCAGCGATGCGCTGCTGGAAGGTCTTGGCGTCGAGTTCGTCGTCGCCGAGGTGCAGCTTGCCGTCGGGCGTGATGGCCACGCCGATGAAACTTGGCGCGTCGCTCGGCGTCGCCGCCTCGCTCTTGGGCAGGTCCAGGCGCAGCGAGGCCGTCATCAGCGGTGCCGTGATCATGAAGATGACCAGCAGCACCAGCATCACGTCGATGAGCGGCGTCATGTTGATGTCGCTCATGGGACGAGCGGCATCAGGTCGTTCGAGCCGACCGAAGGCCATCAGTCGTGGTCCAGAAGTTCGCGCAGGTCGTGCGCGAAGCCTTCGAGGTCGGCCTCGCAGGCGGCCACCAGCTTGCCGAAGACGTTGTAGGCCAGCACGGCCGGGATGGCCACGGCCAGGCCCGCGGCCGTCATGATCAGCGCCTCGCCGACCGGGCCCGAGATCTTGTCGATGGTGATGTTGCCGCTGGCCGAGATGCTGACCAGGGCGTGATAGATGCCCCAGACCGTGCCGAAGAGGCCGACAAAGGGGGCCGTCGCGCCGATGGAGGCCAGCAGCACCTGGCCGAACTGCAGCCGGGCCAGCACGGCGTGCAGGGCGTCGCGCAGACGGCGGGTCAGGCGGGACTCGCGCCGGCCGGCGGCGTCCAGCGTGGCGCCGTGGGTCTCGGCGGTGGCGGCGTCCAGCAGCGGCAGCAGCAGGCCCTCGGTGTCGAAGTTCTGCAGCGCGTTGCGGCCCTCGGGCACGTCGGCCGCGGCCCAGAAGGCCGGCACGGCCCGCACCAGCCCGCGGCGGGCGCGGCGCAGCAGCCAGGTCTTCCAGAGGATCAGCGCCCAGGCGCTGACGGACATGGCCAGCAGCAGCAGGGCGACGGCGCGGCCGACGAGGTCGCTCTGGGCCCAGAAGTCCGCAAAACCACCCATATGTCAGCCCCTCGGCCGACGAGTACGTCGGCCGATCCCCCGCGGGGATGCGGGCCGGCTTGGGGCGGCCCGGCGCTCGGCCCGCGTGCGCCCGCTCATGCGGCGAAGCCCAGCACGTCGCTCATGCCGAACAGGCCCTTCGACCTGCTCGCGAGAAAGCGCGCGGCCCGCAGACTGCCCTGGGCGTAGATGGTGCGGTTGCTGGCCTTGTGGCTGATCTCGATGCGCTCGCCGGTGCCGGCGAAGAGCACGGTGTGGTCGCCGATGATGTCGCCGCCGCGCACGGTGGCGAAGCCGATGGTGGAGGGGGCGCGCACGCCGGTGACGCCTTCGCGGCCGTAGACGGCGCAGGCCTTGAGGTCGCGGCCGAGGGCGTCGGCGACGACCTGGCCCATCTGCAGCGCGGTGCCGCTGGGCGCGTCGACCTTGTTGCGGTGGTGGGCCTCGACGATCTCGATGTCGAAGCCCTCGTTCATGGCGCGGGCGGCCATGTCCAGCAGCTTGAGCACCACGTTGACGCCCACGCTCATGTTGGGCGCGAAGACGATGGCGGTGCGCTCGGCGAGCCGGGCGATCTCGGCCTTCTGGGCCGGGTCGAAGCCGGTGGTGCCGACGACGGCCTTGACGCCCAGCTCGGCGCAGACGGCCAGGTGGGCGAGCGTGGCCTCGGGGCGGGTGAAGTCGATGAGCACGTCGGCACCGGCCAGGCTGGCCCGCAGGTCCGACTCGCGGTTCATGGCGGTGTGCAGGGTGCAGTCGTCGGCGGCGTCGACGGCCTCGACCAGCATCTTGCCCATGCGCCCGCCGGCGCCCGCGATGGCGACGCGGATCACGAGCCGGCTCCCGCCTTCGCGTCGAGAGGCGGGTAGACGCGGCCCGGCGCGGGGCCTTCGGCCGCGGCGGTCGGCGCCGCTTCGGCGCTGCGCTTGGGCGGCGGCAGGGCTTCGCGTTCGGCCTCGGTCAGCTGCAGCTTGGGCTCCTTGCTGCTGGGCCGGAAGGTGTTCACCGAGGCGACGAAGTCGACCTCGGAGGGCAGGTCGTCGGGGACCTCCAGCGACTTCAGGCGGTCGCCGTCGAAGAGGGCGACGACCAGGCGCTGCTGGTAGGGCGCGCCCTGGCGGCGGATGGTGAAGGGGTAGTCCCAGCGCGACTCGTGGAAGACGTCGGTCAGCAGGGGCGAGCCGAGCAGGTCCCGCACCTGGGCCTTGGGCATGCCGGGCTTGACGCGCGCCACCATCTCCTTGGTGAGCACATTGCCCTGCACGACCTCGACGCGGTAGGGCGTCATCAACCCCAGCACCTTTTCGCCGGTGATGGAGGGCAGGGAGTCCCAGCGGGGCATGATGGAGCAGCCGCCAAGCAGCGCGAGCAGCGGAAGAGAGGCAAGCAGGGGTCGCATGGGGCGGCTGGAGAAGGGACGGAAGGCGCCTGCCGGCGAACCGGCTGGCTATGATCGGGCGGATTCTAGCGGGGGCTCCTTCAGGCCTGCCGCGCCTCCCGCCATGCCCAGCTCCCCTCCCAAGAACCAGACCAGCGACATCAAGAACAGCGGCCTCAAGGCGACGCTGCCGCGCATCAAGATCCTGGAGATCTTCCAGCGCTCGGTCCAGCGCCACATGACCGCCGAGGATGTCTACAAGGCCCTGCTCGGCGAGGGGGCCGACATCGGTCTGGCCACGGTCTACCGGGTGCTGCAGCAGTTCGAGCAGGCGGGGCTGCTCAGCCGCAACCATTTCGAGACCGGCAAGGCCGTCTACGAGCTCAACGAGGGCCATCACCACGACCACCTCGTCTGCCTGAACTGCGGCAAGGTCGAGGAGTTCTACGACGCCGGCATCGAGGAGCGCCAGCACGCCATTGCGCGTGAGCGCGGCTTCCAGCTGCAGGAACATTCGCTGGCCCTGTACGCCAGCTGCCTCAAGCCCGATTGTCCGAACAAGCTGGGCTGAGGGTCAGCCCAGCGCCGCCCGGGCGCGGATGGCGGCGAAGCTGTCGTCGACGAGCAGCTGGCCGTTCTCGTAGACCGTGCGCATGACCTCGACAGCGCCCTCGGCGCGCGCCTCCTGGTAGCCCGGCACGTCCAGCCTCACGGTGGCGAAGGCCTCGCCGCGACGCAGCAGCGTGAGGCGCCCGGCCTTGCTGCGCTTGGCCGGGTCGGTCACGGGCGCCTTGAAGACGTCTCGCCACTGGCCGTCCACCTGGGCGGCAGAAGCCTTCATCGCAAAGCCCAGCGTGTCGCGGTTGACCTGCTGCAGCAGGGCCCCGCCCTGGCCGAAGGCGACGTTGTCCGCCGAATAGCCGGCCGACTCCAGCGCCCCGAGGATGCTGGCGATGGACGCGCGGGTGATGCCGTCGCCCTGGATGACGCGCACATGCCTGAGCACCTTGAAGCCCTTGGCGTTGACGTCGCTGCCGAAGCTGGCGTCCAGCGCCCGCACGGTGCGCAGCACGACGCTGGTGGGATCGCCGCTGTCCGGCCGGATGACGACGGTGGCGCCGCTGGCGATGACTTCGTCGCGCAGGGCGCCGCCCCAGAGCTGCGTCACCGCGGCGTCCAGGTCATAGGAATCGGACACCACCGCCAGCAGGGCGCCCGGCTGGCCGAACTGACGCAGCATGTTGCGATAGGCCGCCAGCTCGCCATCGCGGCCCCAGGCCGTGATGGTGCTGTGCTCGGCCGCCGGGATGGAGAAGCCGGCCATGGGTTCGCCGTAGTACAGCCGTGCGCCGAGCAGGGCGGTCATGGTGTCGGTGCCCTGGAAGTTCACCAGGTGGGCCATGCCGCCCAGCATGGCCGATTCCAGCGAGGACACGCCGCGGGCGCCGAAGTCGTGCAGCTTGAAGGGCAGGCCGTCGAGGGAGCCGGTGCGCCCGAGCGAGTCGGCGATCAGCCGGCGCGTGGCATGGCTGTGGGTGGCCACGGTCGTCGGGTACCAGACGCGCAGCAGGGCCGTCTCGACATAACTGGTCAGCCACCAGCACGCGGGATCGGTGTTCTCGACCGTCAGCAGCGCATGGTTGACCGGTACGACGCTGCCCTCGGGCACGGCGCGGATGCGCAGCGGCAGCCGGCCGCCGTGGGCCCGCACGATGTGCAGCCAGCCCTCCCGGTTGAACGGCACGCCATGGCCGGCGCAGACCTCGGCCGCCAGGGCCACGTCCTCGGCGGCCACCGGCCGGGTGAAGTACTCCTTCAGCAGGGCCTGCAGGCCGAAGAAGACGGTGTAGGGCAAGCTGCCCCCGCGGGCCTCGATGTAGCTGAAGACGGTCTGCGTGCCCGGGGGGTATTGCAGCCAATGGCTGGTCTTGTAGCTGTCCGTGTTGAGGACGAGCAGGCCGGCGATATCGCTGAAGCGGTGCAACGGCATCAGTCGATGGAGCCGTTGTCGATGGCGCGCTGGTGGCGTTCGACGAATTCCTTGTAGGTGTCGATGCCGCGCAACTGAAGGATGGTGTTGCGCACGGCGGCCTCGACCAGCACGGCCAGGTTGCGGCCGGCGTCCACGGCAATGACGACCTTGCGCACCGGCATGCCCAGCACGTCTTCGTAGAGCGGCTCGTAGGGCAGGCGCTCGAAGTCGCGTTCCATCGTCTCCTTGCGCACCAGGTGGACGATGAGCTTCAGGCGCATCTTGCGGCGGACCGCGGTCTCGCCAAAGATGGCCTTGATGTCGAGCAGGCCGATGCCGCGCACTTCGAGCAGGTTGAGCAGCAGCTCGGGGCAGCGGCCTTCGATGGCGGTCTGGGCGATGCGGAAGAAGTCCACCGCGTCATCGGCCACCAGGCCGTGGCCGCGCGAGATCAGCTCCAGGCCCAGTTCGCTCTTGCCCAGGCCTGATTCGCCCGTCAGCAGCACCCCGAGGCCGAGGATGTCCATGAAGACGCCGTGGCGGGTCGTGCGGTTCGCGAAGAGCTGGGACAGGTAGCCGCGCACCAGGTCGATGACGTGGCCGGCGGATTCGTTGGTGCGGAACAGCGGGATCTCGGCACGGTCGCACATGGCCACCAGCCGCGGCGGCGGCACGCTTTCGTCGGCCACGATGATGACGGGCGGCTCCAGCGTGACGATGCGGGAGATGCGGCGGTCCTGGACCTCGCCGCTCTCCTGGCTGAGGTAGGCCACCTCCCGCCGGCCCACGATCTGCACCCGGTAGGGATGGATGTAGTTGAGATAACCGACCAGGTCGGCGGCGCTCTGCGCGTCGCGCACGGCGGCCTCGTCGAAGCGGCGTTCGGGGTGGGCGTGGCCGGCAATCCACTCCCAGCGCAGGGCCTCGCGGTGCTCTTCGAAGAGGCGCTCGGCGCTGATCGAGGTCGGTTTCAAATTCGACTAGGGTTTACGCGAAGCGCGAAACTGGGGCGTCAGGCGACGGACTTGAGCGGTTCCCAGGCGGCGATCAGCTTGTGCAGCGTGGCGGCCTCGGGTTCGGTCTTGAGTTGCTCGCGCAGTTCGCGGTCGGACAGCATCTCGGCGATCTCGGACAGGATCTCCAGGTGGCGCTGCGTGGCTGCTTCGGGCACCAGCAGGAAGATCAGCAGGCCGACGGGCTCGTCGTCCGGCGCGTCGAAGGCGATGGGCTGCTGCAGGCGCAGCACCGCGGCCAGCGGGTTCTTCAAGCCCTTGACCCGCCCGTGGGGAATGGCCACGCCATGGCCGAGGCCGGTCGACCCCAGGCGCTCACGCGCGAACAGGTTGTCGGTGACCAGGGCGCGCGCCATCTGGTGATGGTTCTCGAACAGCAGGCCGGCATGTTCGAAGGCGCGCTTCTTGCTGGACGCATCCACGTTCACCAACACGTTGTCGGCGGGCAGGATGGCGGCGAGACGGTTCATGGGCAAGGGCCGAGCGTCGGGGGCGCTTGTGGAGCGCGGCCGCAGCCAGGCGGTGGGTCATTCGAGATCACGGATTATGGAACCGTGGGCTGTTTTGGGGTGGTCGCGGGGACCCGCAGGCGTGCAAAACGCCCCTGGCGCCCCTTGAATGCGGGTTTTTGCGGCACTGCAGCAACAACCGATTGCGCATCGCAAAACAAAGGCGGCCCTGGGGCCGCCTCGCAGGAATGGGCGAAATGAGCCGCCGGTCAGCGCGCCGGCACTTCCAGGCGCTTGGCAGATGCGTGGTGGTGGTCCTGCACCTTGTCCTTGTGGCGGCAGACCTGGCGGTCCAGTTTGTCCATCAGTTGATCAATGGCGGCGTACAGGTCCTCGTGGGACTGCTCGACAAAGATGTCGCGGCCTTTCACGTGTAGCGTGACTTCGGCGCGCTGGCGAAGTTCCTTCTCCTTTTGCTTCTCCACGGTCAGCAGGACGTTGATGTCAACGACTTGGTCGAAGTGGCGGGTCACGCGGTCCAGCTTGGTGAGCACGTACTCGCGCAGAGCCGGCGTGACTTCGAGGTGATGGCCACTGATCGTCAGATTCATAAAGCCTCCTTTCAGAGGAATGGTCGGGAAAAAACTAAACCGGAAAACTGAGGAAAGGGAGGAGGAGAGAGAGAGGGGTCTTGTCAGGTAGCGGAGTGGTGGAAGTGGGGAAGTCGACGAGCCCAGTTTGCGCCCGAAGCCCCGGCATGACAAGGGGATGACGGTGAGCTTTTGTCGCCCGTCAGGACTCGTTCTTGCGCCTTCTTTCACGGCTTGCGCCAGTGCAATAATCCTCGGCTATTCCCCTTGACGGAGCGCTTCTTGGACAGCGATCACCCTCGGTGACCGTCCACTCCCGCCGCCCGGCCTGATCCCAGGCCAGCCCGCCCGGAGTGAGACGGTTGACCTGAATCCCGCCACCCGGACGGCGCTCGCCGTCGTCCCCCTCGCCAGCGCTGCTGGAGACGATGCATGCTGAATGTGTTCACGCTGGACAACGGGCGCCTCAAGGGTGGAACCTTGGGCGGCCTGCTGCAGGAAGAAATCGCCACGGCCGAAGACCTGGCCCAGTCGCGCCCGGTCTGGGTCGACCTTGAAAAGCCCAGCGCCGAGGAAAAAGGCTGGATCCGCGACCGCTTCGGCCTGTCCATTCCCGAAGACATCGTCGATGACGACCTGGAGGAGTCGGCGCGCTTCTACGAGGAGGACAACGGCGAACTGCACATCCGCTCGGACTTCCTCATCGTCGGCGACGACGGCCCGGCGGCCAAGCCCGCGCGCAACGTGCGCGTGGCCTTCATCCTCTTCAACAACGTGCTGTTCTCGATCCACGACGAGGACCTGCCGGTCTTCCGGCTGCTGCGCCTGCGCGCGCGCCGCATCCCGGCGCTGATCGAGGATGCCAAGGACGTGCTGCTCAAGCTCTACGACGCCGACGCCGAATACTCCGCCGACGTGCTCGAAGGCATCTACGACAAGCTCGAGGCCGTCAGCATCCGCGTCCTCAAGAGCGACGTGACCGACGCCGAGGCCGGCGAAGTGCTGTCGGCCATCGCCCGCGAGGAGGACTTGAACGGCCGTATCCGCCGCAACGTCATGGACACGCGCCGCGCGGTGAGCTTCATGATGCGCAGCCGCATGCTCAACGCCGAGCAGTTCGAGGAGTCGCGCCAGATCCTGCGCGACATCGACTCCCTCGACTCGCACACGGCCTTCCTCTTCGACAAGATCAACTTCCTGATGGACGCCACGGTCGGCTTCATCAACATCAACCAGAACAAGATCATCAAGATCTTCTCGGTGGCCAGCGTCGCTCTGCTGCCACCCACGCTGATCGCCTCCATCTACGGCATGAACTTCAAGAACATGCCGGAGCTGGAGCACCCGCTGGGCTACCCGTTCGCCCTGGCGCTGATGATCGCCTCCGTCGCGGCGCCCTTCATCTACTTCCGCCGCAAGGGCTGGTTGAAGTAGCTTGCTTCTCGCCGCTGCGGCCAAAGCAAAAAAGGCCCGTGTCGTCTCGACACGGGCCTTGCGCTGTAAAAGCGGCCGCTGAACGCCTCGGAGCCAACGAGGGAGGGAGGGAGGAGGAGGAGAACGGCTCCGAGATTGCTGCTCTGGTCTCAGAGAGGTTGAGCGGCCGAATTCGGTGGGGGAAGGGGCTCCTCTGTCTTCTTGCTCGGGTTTTTACTGTGGATGTAGCCGCTGTGCGGCTTGCCGGAACCCCGCACAGGGGACATGTCCCGCATTCGGGGGACGATTGTTGCCACCCGGGCGGCACGGCCCGCCTGGACGAGCCCGCCAGCGACGCATGACGAACAGTTGCACTAACGTTATATCAAATCGGAGTCCGGCGCAGCCGAGGGCCTTGCGGACCGCTGCCGCGTGAGATGCGGCACCGTCCGACACCGCCCTTTCCTGCGTCCGAAGCCCCGACGCGGCACGAACTTTTAGAATCGCGCGTCTAAACAAGGAACGCCATGCTTTACCCCGAACTGTTCAAGCAACTCGAAGCCGTGCGCTGGAACATGGACCGCGACATTCCGTGGGACAAGTTCGACGCCAGCCTGCTGAGCGACGAACAGGCCCAGACCATCAAGATGAACGCCATCACCGAGTGGTCGGCGCTGCCGGCCACCGAGATGTTCCTGCGCGACAACCGCGAGGACAGTGACTTCTCGGCCTTCATGTCCGTCTGGTTCTTCGAGGAGCAGAAGCACAGCCTCGTGCTGATGGAGTACCTCAGGCGCTTCAGGCCCGACCTCGTACCCACCGAGGCCGAATTGCACGAGGTGCGCTTCGACTTCGACCCCGCGCCCGCGCTGGAGACGCTGATGCTGCATTTCTGCGGCGAGATCCGTCTCAACCACTGGTACCGCCGCGCGGCCGAATGGCACACCGAGCCGGTCATCAAGGCCATCTACGAGACCCTGTCGCGCGATGAGGCCCGCCACGGCGGCGCCTACCTGCGCTACATGAAGCGGGCCATGTCCAAGTTCGGCGACGAGGCCCGCGCCGCCTTCGCCAAGGTCGGCGTGCTGATGGCCAGTGCCCGGCGCACGGCCCAGGCCCTGCACCCCACCAACCTGCACGTCAACGCCAAGCTCTTCCCGCGCGACACCATCCAGAGCCGCCTGCCCGACCCCGAGTGGCTGGAGCGCTGGCTGGACACCCAGATCCAGTTCGACTCCGTCTGGGAGAGCAAGGTCGTGGAGCGCATCCTGCACAACATGAGCCTGCTGATGGAACGCAGCTTCGCCACGGTGCAGGAGCTCAACCGCTTCCGCAAGGAAATGGCGGCACGCCTGGTGCCGCCGTCGGGCGAGGGCCTGGCCGGCAAGCCGGCCTGAGCGGCCCCGGCCTCAACCGCCGCGGCCCCGCTTCACCACCACCAGGGCGAAGCCCGCGGCGGCCACCAGCGCCCAGCCCACGAATTGCACCGACGCCAGTTCGGCGAGCGTGCGGCCGAGGTCCTGCAGCGCCCACGTCCACAGGTTGACGTCCGAGTGCAGAGCCTTCATCAGGCTGTCCGGGTCGTTCACCAGGGTGTGGTTGATGCGCTGGCTCAGGCCGGCCAGGGCCTGCAGCGGCCAGTCGATCTGGTAGGCCTTGTGCAGCACCGTCACCGCGACGCCGCCGCCGATGAGCACCAGCGGCGTGCCCAGGCGCTTCAGCCAGGCTGACGCCGCCATCAGCGTGAAGACCAGCGGCGCGAGCCACAGCACCAGCGGCACCGTGCCGGCGAAGGCGCGGGCCAGCAGCGGCAGCGCGGCCGAGACCACCTCGCCCCAGTGGACCGCCCAGGCCGTGCCCAGGCCCGCCTCGCTGGCCACCACGGAGATCGCGATCGGCAGCCCGAACAGGGCCCCGATGACGGCGCCACCGAGCGGAGCCAGCCAGGCATGGGCGAGCACGGTCGCCGCCACGCTCTCGCTCGGCCGCCCGGGCAGCGACAGCCAGAACTCGATGGAACGGTCCTGCGCGTCGCGCCGAGCCAGGCCCGGCAGCTGGAACAGCGCCACGAGCAGGCTGACGGCGTAGACGGTACCGGCGCTGACGAGCAGCATGCCGACGGACACCAGCTCCCTCTGCTCGGACGGCAGGCCCTGCACCTGGCCGAAGGGCAGCATGGCCAGGAAGAGCAGGGGCGGAGCGAAGGCGGCGATCAGCCAGCCGCGCTTGTGCTGCATCCACTCGCGCAGCAGCAGGGTGGGGATGTGGGAATTCATGGCGTTCTCCTTATCGACAGGCTCAGGCCTGCTTGCCGTTCAGCGCCGGGTTGCGGGTCAGCGCCATGAAGAGGTCGACGAGGCTGGGCCGCACGCGCTGGCCCAGGCTGGCCACGTGCTCCGGCGGCGCGCCGTCGAAGAGCGACGTCGTGCGGCCCTGCTCGCGGTAGCGCAGCAGCGGATGGGCCGCCGCCATGGCCTCGGCCGCGGCCGGGTCGTGGTTCAGGGCGAAGAAGCGGCGGTCGATGTCCTCCAGGCTGATCGCCAGCGCCACGCGGCCCTCGTCCAGCATGATCACGTCCGACAGCAGCGCCTCCACCTCCTCGACCTGGTGGGTGGAGATGAGCACGCTGCGCTCGCCGTCGCACCACTCGTCGATCAGCATCTCGTAGAAGCTCTTGCGCGACACCACGTCCAGCCCGAGCGTCGGCTCGTCCAGGATCATCAGCTTCGCGTCGATGGCGGCGGTCAGCGCCAGGTGGGTCTGCGCCACCATGCCCTTGGACAGGCTCTTGATCTTGTCGCCCTCGTTCACGCTCGTCCGCCTGAGCAGGGTGCGAGCGCGTTCGGCCGAGAACTTGGGCTGCAGGCGGCCCATCAGCGTGATCAGCTCGCCCACGCGCGCCCAGCGCGGCAGCACCGCCACGTCGGGGATGTAGCTCAGCTCGGTCAACAGCCGTTCGCGGTTCTTCGTGGGCTCCAGGCCCAGCACGGCCAGCTCGCCTTGCACCGGCAGCAGGCCCACCAACGCCTTCATCAGCGACGTCTTGCCGGCCCCGTTGTGGCCGAGCAGGCCCACGACGCGGCCCGCCGGCACGCTGATCGAGACGTCGTTCAGGGCCGTCTTCCTGCCATAGCGCAGCGACAGGTTCCTGGCTTCGATGAGGGGGGTGTTGTTGTTCATGTCGACTCCCAGTTCAGGTCCTTGGCGGTCAGCCCCAGGCGCTTGAGCTTGGCCCGCAGGGCCGGCCAGTCCTTCTGAAGGAACTGCTCGCGTTCGTGCTGCAACAGCCGCTCGCGGGCGCCTGCCATGACGAACATGCCCAGGCCGCGGCGCGTCTCGATCAGGCCGTGCTCGGCCAGCGCCTGCAGCGCCCGCGTGACGGTCAGAGGATTGATGACGTACTGGCTGGCCAACTGCCGCACCGAGGGCAGGGCCTGGCCTTCCGGGGGACTGCCGTCCAGCAGCTGCACGGCCAGTCGGTCGGCCAGCTGCTGGTAGATCGGCGCCTGGTCTGTCCAGGTGGGAGTCATGGGCGCTCCGGGTGTGTTGCTGATGTAGCACACCATATCTCCCGGTCGGGTGGCGACCTAGCGGGGCGCGACGGACTGCAGATTCGGGGGGATGAGCTGTATCGAATGTCCTCACACCCAAGCGCCCAACGGTAAGGCTTTCGCGCAGCCGGTTAATGGCGCGAGCCTTGCTCACAACTCGGTACGTTTGCCTCCGCGGGATGCCTAGAGTCGCAGGCTCTTGCTTCCTGAAGGAGTTCATTGATGTCGAGAATCGCTCCCCTGTTCGTCGCGAGCAGCGTCCTGTTGCTGAGCGCCTGCGCCACCCAGGATTTCGTCAAGGAGACCGTCGCTCCGGTGCAGACCAGCGTGGACAGCCTCGGCACCCGGGTGCAGGCGCATGACGACAGCCTCAAGGCCCTGGATGGCCGGCTGCAGGGCAGCGAGGCGCGCATCGCGGCCCTGCAGCAGGAGGCTGCGGAGCGCGCCCAGGCTGCCAAGAACCTGCCCGCGCCGCCCGGCCTGCTGATGAGCACCTTGCTGACCGACGACAAGATCAAGTTCAGCTCGGGCCATGCCGAGCTCACCGAGCAGGGCGGCCGGGAGCTTGATCAGCTCGTCGCCAAGCTCAAGGCCGACAACCAGCCGGTGTTCATCGAAATCCAGGGCCACACCGACGCCACCGGCAGCGACGCGGTCAACCAGCAGCTCGGCCTCAAGCGGGCCGAAGCCGTGCGCATGTACCTGGCCCGCGCCGGTCTGCCGCTGGCACGCATGTCGACGATCAGTTATGGCGAATCCGCGCCCCTGGCCGACAACAAGACCCGCGAAGGCCGCAGCATGAACCGGCGGGTTCAGCTGGTCGTGATGCGCTGAGCCGGCGCGCCGCCACTTGGCGCTCGTCCGGGCTCGGCCGCTGGCCGCGCGGCGCGAAGACCGCGCCTGGCCCGGCCGGAGCCGGACTGGTCGCCTCGGGCGGATCGTGGCGCATCGGCGTCGACGTCAGCGGCCAGCGAGTCGGCGCGGCGGGCAGCGTTCGGTAACGAACATACCGCCCGGGCGTCTCCCGCTAACGTCCGGGTGACTGGCGGTGAAACCGCCCGGGTCGGGTGCGCGGCGCCTGACCGGACCATCGAGCGGGCCGACGGGTCCGGAGACCTACACTCGGCATCACTCTCACCTCAAGCCTCCCCATGGACAGCCAAGAGAGCAGCCGCTTCACGGCTTCTCTTACCCAACGCCTGGCGGAGGACGCGGACGCGCGGCAGGTCGCCGAGGCCGTCGGCGCCATGTGGGCCGATATCGAAGCGTCGCTGCAGCCGGTGCTGGGTCACCGCGGCGTTGCAGCCTTGTTCCGGCGGACCGTGCATGTCGCCGCGGTGCAATACCCCTGGCTCGCGCCTCTCAAGCCGGGCAGTGGCGACGCCACGGCCGACCTGACGGCCTTGATGGCCCTTTTCGCCGCACAGCAGCCCGCCGCCGCGGTCGAGGCGGGCAACCGCCTGTTCACCATCTTTCGCGAACTTCTCACGGCCCTGATCGGCGCTCCGCTGACCGAACGGCTGCTGCAAGCCGCCTGGTCGACTTCCTCACGCGCCGCCTCGGCGCAGGACCCCAAGCCATGACATCCAAAGTGACGATCAACAGCCTGCCAACGGGTGTGCCGGGGCTGGACGACCTGCTGGGTGGAGGGCTGCCGGAGTTCTCGTTCAATCTCATCGCCGGCCAGCCCGGCTGCGGCAAGACGACGCTGGCGCACCAGATCATGTTCGCGCTGGCCACCGAGGAGCGGCCCGCCGTGTATTTCACGGTGCTGGGGGAGCCACCGCTGAAGATGCTCAGGTATCAGCAGCAGTTCGCCTTCTTCGACACGGCGGCCATCAACCGCCGCATCCGCTTCATCAACCTGTGCGAGGAGGCCATGGCGGGCGACCTCGACCACGTGCTGGCGCGCATCACCGAGGAGGTGGCAGCGCACGAGCCGTCGCTGGTGTTCGTCGATTCGTTCCGCTCCGTGGTGCTGGCCACGGACGCCAACGGCCACGCGCACAACCACCTGCAGCGCTTCATGCAGCAGCTCGGCATGCTGATGACCAGTTGGCAGGCCACGACCTTCCTGATCGGCGAGTACTTCTCCGACACCGACGCGAATCCCGTCTTCACCGTGGCCGACGGGCTGATCTGGATGCGCCAGAGCGTGCAGCGCAATGCCATGGTGCGCAAGATGGAGATCATGAAGATGCGCGGCCAACCGTCGCTGCCGGGCCTGCATGCGTTTCGCATCGGCAGCGAGGGCCTGCGCATCTTCGTTCCTACGTCCGCCGCGGCCCCGCGCCTGGGCAACGGCCTCGACGGGGCGCGCGCTTCGATGGGCGTGCCGGGCCTGGACGAGATGATGGACGGCGGCCTGCCGCGCGGCTACTCGCTGTTGCTGGCCGGCCCCTCGGGGTCGGGCAAGAGCATCCTCGCCGCGGCCTTCCTGGAGGCCGGCGTGCGCAACGGCGAGACCGGTGTCATCGCCGCCTTCGAGCGCCAGCCGAGCCGCGTGCACAACAAGGTGCTGGCGCAGGCCATCGAGGACGGCCGCATCGGCGTGGTGGAGACCCACGCGACCGACACCTCCATCGAAGAGGTGATGCAGATGCTGGCCTCGGAGATCCGCCGGCTCAAGGCCCGCCGCGTCGTCATCGACTCGCTCTCCGGCTTCGAGCTCAAGCTCGGGCCGTCGTTCAAGGAGGATTTCCGTGAATCGCTGCTGCGGCTCGTGGCCTCCCTGACGGGCCTGGGCGTGACGGTGCTGATGACGTCGGAACTGGAGGACCGCTACACCGACCTGCGCTTCAGCCCCTACGGCACGGCGTTCATGACGGACGCCATCATCGTCCAGCGTTATGTCGAGATCGACAGCCGGCTTCGCCGGGTGCTGGCGGTGGTCAAGGTGCGGGACAGCGCCCATTCCGACCAACTGCGCGAGTACAGCATCGACGACGACGGCATCCGCATCGGCACGATGCTTGCCGAGCAGGAGGGCATGCTGGGTGGCCACCCGGCAACCCGGCGCCTGGCCGCCGGCAGCCGGCAAGGGTGATCAACGCATTGGCGCCGCGCCCGCGGGCGCCGAGGAGAAGACATGGAGCCTGTGTCTGACCCGCCAGATCCGGCCGTGCTCAAGGCGGAACTCGCGGCACTGCAGGCGCAAACCCGTGCGGCGCGCAAGCATCTCGCCAGCGTGTTGGCGGACCTGAGCGAAGCGCAGGAGCGGCTCGGCAGCCATGCGATGCAGCAATTGCTCGAGGCCAACGAACAACTGGTCCTGGACGCCGTGCGCTCCCGGGAGGTGGCCGACTCCACCGCCGTGCTGCTGGCGGAGCTGACGCGGTCCAGCGAGCTCGATGCGCTGACCAGCCTGCCCAACCGCCTGCTGTTGATCGACCGTTTCTCGCAGGGGCTGACGAATGCCCGGCGGCACGACGGCCGGCTCGCACTGCTGTTCCTCGACCTGGATGGCTTCAAGCAGATCAACGACACGCTGGGGCATCCGGTGGGGGACGAGGTGCTGCGTGCGGTCAGCGCCTGCCTGGTGGGCTGCGTGAGGCAGATCGACACGGTCTGCCGCCTCGGCGGCGACGAGTTCGTCGTGTTGTTGCCCGAGGTGTCCGATGCGGCCGACCCGGGCGTCGTGGCGCAAAAGCTCATGGATGCGCTGGCCATGTTGACCCACGTCGGGAAGGTGCCGGTGAGCGTGCGCGCCAGCATCGGCATCAGCGTCTATCCCGACGATGCCGACAACGTCGAGCAGCTGGTGGACTGCGCCGACCGGGCCATGTACCGGAGCAAGCGCTCGGGCGGCGGCCGCTACAGCTTCTTCTCCTCGGCCTGTGGCGCGCGCCCGGACCCCTAGCGGGCCGGTGCCGTGGCGTCGTCGGCGTAGCGCCGCGGCAGCAGGATGCGGAACGTCGTCCCCACGCCCACCGCGGACTCCAGCTCGGTGGTGGCGTTGAGCAGGTCGCACAGGCGCTTGACGATGGACAGCCCTATCCCTTCGCCGGCCTGCTGCTTCACCGGGCGCAGGTCGTCGGCACGGGGATGCGTTTCGGCCAGGTCCACGTTGACATGCGTGACCTCCCCCGAGGCATGGTCGCTTGCGACCTGGCGCGCCTGGTCGGTCGCCTCCTCGAGGGCGCCGGCAAGTTGCGAGCCCGGGCCGGCATGGAAGCCCGGGCCGGTGTCGCGGACCTCGAACATCCAGCGGTCGAGGTCGCTGCGCGAACCCTCGGCGCAGCTGACCGTGACGCCGCCCGTCTGGGTGTACTTGATCGCGTTGATGACCAGGTTCTGGGCGATGCGCCGGGTCTTGACCGCATCGCCTTCGACGGGCAGGGCCGCGGGGCCGTGGAATCGCAGGTACAGGCCGCGGTCCAGCGCATGGGGCTGCAGGTCTTCGCACAGCGCCCTGAGCAGTTCGGCGGCGTCGATGGGGCAGGCGTTGCGGTGCTCCAGCCCGCCCTGCAGCCGGGCCAGGCTGGTCACGTCATTCAGCAGATGGTTCAAGGCGGCGACGTTGCGGTCGAGCAGCCGCAGGAAGCGCTCGCGCCCCACCTCGGAGGCCCGCGGCGATGCGAGGCCCGCCGTGGCCGCGGCCACGACGCCCAGGTTGCCGCGCAGGTCGTGGGCGGCCTGCTGCCAGAGGTGGGCGCGTTCCTGCTCCAGCTCGCGTAGGGACTGCAGGGCGTGCTCGAGGTCGCGGATGTGGCTGCTGGCTTCGATCTGCTGCAGCTGGAAATACTGCGACACGCTGCCGGTGATGGCGTCGCCGCATTGCCTGGCCCAGATCCGGCGCGCCTGCGCCATGGCCACGGCGCTGAACTCGGGATGCAGGGCTTCATAGGCCTCGAGCTCCACGACGACGCATTCATTGAGGCGTGCGAGTTCGCGGGTCACCTCGGTCAGGTTGAAGCCCTGTTGCCACCGATGCAGCCCATGGGCCGCGGCGTCGCCCTGGCGCGGCTCGCGGTCATCGCCGCCGGGCTCTGCGGCCAGGCGGGCCAGCTCGCGCTCGAAGTCCACCAGCAATGCCGGGATGTGGTCGTGCAGTTGGGCCCGGGGCAGGGCCGCGCCGGTCGTCAGCGCCGGGTCGGACGTCACCGCGTTGCGCCACGCCTGCAGGATGACGCCGCGTCGCCGCTTCAGGTGATCGCTCAAGGCCAAGTGCTCGACGGCTGGCATCGGAGCCCCCTTGTGTCAACGGCAGAGCGCTCGATTTTGGGCTCAAAGGGCCTGCAGCGTGGGACAGCGCCGCGATATCCCGGCCATGTGGGCAACCGCACCGACCGCCCGGGCAAGGCCTCGTCACCCTGCCGGCTCAACAAGGAGTTCCACATGCTCAACAGCATCGGCGATGTCACCCGGGCCCGCGTCAGGGCGGTGGACGGCGACATCGGCCCTGTCGAGGACGTGCTGTTCGACGACCACCGCTGGGTCATCCGCTATCTGGTCGTCGATGCCGGCACGTGGCTGGCCGAACGCGAGGTGCTGATCTCGCCCTATTCCCTCAAGCAGCCGGTGGGCCGGGGTGGGTTGATCGAGGTCGCACTGACGCGCCGCCTCATCCGCACCAGCCCGGCGCTGGACGCCAGCCAGCCGGTCTCGCGCGAGTACGAGCAGGAATTCCAGCGCCACTACCACTATCCCTCCTACCGGGAGGGCGGCGGCCTTTGGGCCCTCGGTGCGATGCCCTATCCCAGCGTGGCGCCGCTGCCGCGCGACGCCGCCGAGGGGGCCGGCACCACCCACCCGGCGGCCACGCAGCTGCGCAGCGCGGAGCAGATGCACGGCTACGAGGTCGTGACCCCCGAAGGCTGCATCGGCCAGGTGCACGACCTGGTCTTCGATGACCAGACTTGGCAGATCCGCTACTTCGTCGTCGACACGGACAAGCCCGCCGGGGGACGCAAGCTGCGGGTCGGCCCGCCCTGGGCCCTGCGCATCGACTGGGCCGCACAGCGTGTTCACTTGGCGCTCACGCCGGAGCAGGGCGAGGGCGGTGCCGCCTACGCCGGCGCCGAGCGCCAGGACTGCTGCGCATGAGCCGGGCGGTGCGATGACTCCCCGCGAGACCTATGTCGAGAACGTGAAGCTCGCGCTCGACGAGTTGAACGACGAGCTCCGGGCCTTCGAGACCCGGGTGACGCACACCCGGCAGGATGAGCGCGAGCGCTACGCCCTGGAACTGGCCAAGCTGCGCGCGCATGCGCGGGTGGCGACGGCGAAGTGGCAGGCGCTGGCGGCCTCCAGTGAAAGGACGTGGCATCAACTGGTGCCCGACGTGGAGCACGCCCGCAACGCCTTCAGCGACGCCTTCCACGAATTCCGGACCCACCTCGGGCGTTGACGGACGCAGGCGCCGGCCGGCCCCGCGGGCGCCTGCTCACGCGCGGCCGGCGGCGGCGTCCGGCGCGAAGCCCATGCCCAGCCGGTAGTTGGCGCGGTCCTGGGCGTAGCAGTTGCAGGCCGCGGCCTCGAGGCCGGCGCGGTCACTGACCGCGACCCAGCCGCGGTGATAACGGATCAGTCCGGCGAGTTGCAGGGCGCTTGCCGCGACGGTGATGCCCACGCGCCGCACGCCCAGCAGCCGGGCCAGGCCCTCCTGGGTCACGGCAAAGCCGTCACCGGCGGCGCGGTCCTGTCCCATCAGCAGCCAGCGCGCCAGCCTGGACTGGACGGTGTGGCAGTGCAGGCAGCCCGCCGCCGTGGCGGACAGCCGCAGCTGCACCTGCAGGTAGCGCAGCAGCAGCCGCCGCAACGCCGGGCTGCCCGGCAGCTGGCGGCGCAGCGACGCGGCCGACAAGCCCCAGGCCCGCCCCGATTCCAGCACCAGCACGCTCACCGGGCTGCGCGCCACCCCCAGCAGGAGCTGGGCATTGAGAACGCCCTCGCGGCCCACCATGCCCACCTGCAGCCGGGCATGGTTGTCCGTGGGTGCGCCCAGGGACACGAAGCCCTGCATGGGGAACAGCAGCGCGCGCACCGGGGCGTCCTGGGCCGCCAGCGGCTCGCCGCCGTGCAGGGGCACCTGCACGCCCTCGGCCAGCAGGCGCCGCAGCTCCGTGGCCGGGAGGTGGTCGAGCAGCCGGTTCTCGGTCATGCCCAAGCCTGGGCGAGGGCGCCGGGTGTGGCTGTGCGCCAGCGCACCTACGGATCAGCGCCCACCCGGCAGCGGCTGGTTCAGCAGCCGGTCGTACTCCTGCTTCACGACCGCATAGCACTCGCAGCTGCGCTTCTCCAGGCCCTCGCGGTCGATGACGGAGATATGCCCGCGGGCATAGTCGATCAGGCCCAGCTTCTGCAGCTTGAGGGCCGCCTCGGTGACGCCTTCCCGGCGCACGCCGAGCATGTTGGCGATCAGTTCCTGCGTCATGACGAGCTGGTCGCCCGTGATGCGGTCCAGGCTGAGCAGCAGCCATCGGCACAGTTGCTGCTCCAGCAGGTGGTGGCGGTTGCACACGGCCGTCTGGGCCATCTGCGTCAGCAGGGCCTGGGTGTAGCGCAGCAGGACGCGCATGCCGACGCCGTAGCGGTGGAACTCGGTCTTGATGTCCGCGGCGCGCAGCCGGAAGCCGCTTCCGGCACTTTGCACCACCGCGCGGCTCGGCGTCGTCTCCCCGCCCATGAACAGCGACACGCCGACGACCCCTTCGTAGCCGACGACCGCGATCTCGGCCGACGCGCCGTCCTCCAGCACGTAGAGCAGCGAGACGATGGCCGTCGTGGGGAAGTAGACGTGGCTCTGCGGCTGACCCGACTCGTACAGCACCTGTCCGAGCTGCAGCGGCACCCATTCGAGCTTGCCGGACCAGCGCTCCCATTCCTCCTCGGGCAGCGCGGCCAACAAGTGGTTGCTGCGGGGCGCCATGGGGTCGAGCGGTGTCGGCGGTTGAGGCATCGGGCGGGCGCGGTCCAAACATTGAATGTAGCCAGCACTGCCGGTCAGCGTGTGTGCGGTAGCGTACACAATTCATAACGCCCGGGTCGCCTGCCTTGACCGGCCATGCCGCCCGCAGCGGCGCCATCCTGGGCGGCCCCCTCGACAGGGGTCTGTGCGCTGGCGCACACGCCGGGGCCGCGACGGCACTGACGGCAGCACTAATGGCCGCACTAATGCCGCACTAACGGCAGCGCAGCATCGGGCCCCTGCCGCGGTGTATGCAGAGATCCGGCCAGTGCGGCTCCTTCACCCCCAGCAGGCGGGCCTCGAGGGCGTTGCTCTCGGTGGCCGCCACCCGTTGGGCGTCGACGGCGTCCGGCCAGCCGGTGGCGCTGCGGTCCAGGGCCATCACCAGCGCCGCCGCCTCGATGGCGCGCGTGGCCGCGCTGCCGTAGTTTTCGGCGTCGATGGCAAAGCGCGCGGCGCGGGTGGCGTCGTCGCAGGCCAGCGGCTCGGTCGGCCACGACTTCGACAGGTCCACCCACGCCGCGGTCTTGGGGTCGGGGGTGACGATGCGGTAGTGCCCGAAGTACGGGCCGGTGCCGGTGGCGAGGCGGACGAACTCGCGTCCTTCGTATCGGGCGGTCAAGGTGTCCATGGGGTTGTCCTGAACGGGATGCCGTCCATCGTCGGGCCCCCGGCCGGCTTCGTCGGTGCGCCTGCGCACGCAAGGCGAATCCGCCCCCCTGGCCGACAACAAGACCCGCGAAGGCCGCAGCATGAACCGGCGGGTTCAGCTGGTCGTGATGCGCTGATTCCGCGCCGGCTCGTTTCCCGTCCTCGGCCCAGGCCGGCCGTCGGCCTTGCGGCCGGTCAGTGCCCCAGCCCCGCCAGCGCCGCGGCCATCTCCCGGCGCAGCGCGGCTGCGGCGGGCGTCTCAGGCAGGGCCTGCAGGCCATCACGCAGCAGCGTGGCGGCCTTGTCGGGGTACTGGAGGTGGGCCAGCGCCCGCGCGTTCACGAGCGTGGCGCGCCGGTCTGGCGTATTTCGGCGGCGGCGCGAATCTGCGGGCCGCGCACCAGCCGGCCGTCATCGAGCGCCAGGGCATGCGCATCGCCCTGCTGGGCTATGAGACATGTTCCCGCGCCAGTTCGAGGCCGGCCCGGACAGCCCCGGCGTCGCCTGGGCCGACGAGGAACAGATCGTGGCCGACATCCGCGCCGCGCGCGCCCGGGCCGACGTGGTGATCCCCTACATGCACTGGGGCCAGGAGCACAGCGAGACCGCGCATGCCCGCCAGCGCGCGCTGGCCCGGCTGATGATCCGCGCCGGCGCCGATGCGGTCGTCGGCACGCACCCTCATGTGCGCCAGGACACCGAAGTGGGGCGCCGACGTCATCTACAACGCCCACGACACGCCGCCGGAATCCACCTTCGCGACGGCCTACGCGGCGGCCGACCCGGTGTTCTCCATCGACGACCCCGCCTACGCCGGCTTCACCATCGTCGGCCTGCCGACCGGCTACTCGGCGCCACCGCCGGCTGCGGCCGTGCCCGAGCCGGCGACGTGGGCGTTGCTGGGCGGCGGCCTCGCGCTGCTGGTGGCCATCGGCCGTCGTCGACGGCCGGCCTAGGGGAAAGGGCATGCACAGCCGATCCTGGAGCGTGCTGTTGCTGCGGCTTGCAGCGGCGCTGCTGCGCTCGGCCTGCCGGCGGGCCGCCAAGGTCCTGTCCGTCGGGGACTGCAACGTCCATTGATCTGGCCGGGCCGCTAGCCCGTCGCGTCCGCGTTGGCCGCGCGCAGCGGCTCGGACACCTCCAGCCAGTCCACGTCGTTTTCCAGCGTGTGGAAGGCGTCGTCGCCGATCTCGCCCGAGCCGCGCAGGGCCAGCAGCGCCTGGCGGGCGGCCTGCAGGGCGGCGCAGTAGTGGGCGTCGTAGTCGGCGCTGAAGGCGGTGAAGGGGTTCTGGCCGTCGTGGAGCTGGCGGCCGAGGTGCATCTTCAGGTTCTTGCGCACCAGGTCGATCACGGCCGAGCCCTGCGCAGGCAGCGTGGCGAAGGCCGCCTCCAGCATGCGCTGGCGCCCGGCCGCCTCTTCGCGGGCGACGGGGTCGCCGTCCCGCAGGTTCATGGCCCGCAGCAGGGGCTTGAGCGTGAAGCCCTGGATCACCAGGGTGCCGAGCACGACCAGGAAGGCGGTCAGCACGATGAGGTCGCGCGACGGGAAGCCCTCGGGCAGGGCGAGGGCGGCGGCCAGCGTCACGATGCCGCGCATGCCGGCCCACGAGATGACCAGGCCACTGCCGACCGTGGGCCTGAGCATGGGGCGGGGCGGGTGGAAGCCGTGGCGGCGGTCGCGCCAGCGCACGGCCGCGTTGAACGCCATGTGCCAGGCGACGCGCACGGCGATCACGGTCGCCAGCACTGCCGTGGCGACGGCCAGGTAGCGCTGCGCCGCGTGCGCCTCCATGCCCGCCAGGATGGGGCGCATCTGCAGGCCGATGAAGATGAAGGCGAAGATGTTCAGCGCGAACACCACGGTCGCCCAGACGGCGTTGGTGGGAATGCGGATGCGCGCCGGGATGCTGGCCGGCGCCATTCGGGCCATCGTCATCGCGAACCCCACCGTCGTGAGCACGCCGGACAGGCCCGCGTGCTCGGCCAGTTGCCAGACCGAGACCGTCCCGACGAACTGCAGCACGATGGCCGTGGGGATGTGCTGCACCCGCACGAAGACGCGCTGCGCCAGCCAGCCCAGTGCCGGTCCGGCCACCAGGCTGCCCAGCACGCCCAGCAGGAAGGTCGGCGCGACGGCCTGGACGGCAAAGCCGCCGGCCGAGACGGCGCCGACGGCCAGGCGGTAGATCAGCAGGGCGCTGGCGTCGTTCAGCAGGCTTTCGCCCTCCAGGATGGCCAGGATGCGGTGGGGCGGATGCAGCGGGCGCAGCACGGCCGTCGCGGCCACGGCGTCGGGCGGCGCCACGATGGCCCCCAGCGCCACGGCCGCCGCCCAGGGCAGGCCGGGCACCAGCGCATGGGCGACGGCGGCCACCGCCGCGGTCGTGAGCACCACGGCCACGACGACGAGGCTGACGAGCGGGGCCCAGTTGTCGCGCAGGTCGCGCAACGAGGCGTCGTAGCCGGCGTCGACGAGGATGGGCGCCACGAACAGGGCCAGCACGAGGTCGGGTGGCAGGCTCAGGCTCGGCGCGCCGGGCACGAAGGCCAGCAGGGCGCCGCCGATGGCCAGGAAGACGGGGTAGGGCGCGCCCACGCGCCGCGCCGCCGCGGCCAGCACGACGGCCGCGATGAAGAGGACGAGGATCTGCTCGATGGCGTGCATCGGCGCAGTATGGCGCGCCGGGCGGCTGCGAGGTTAGGGAACGGTGCGGCCCCGCGCGCCGGCCGGCATTGCGCGTGGCATGCTCGGCCATTTCCCAGCCCGGAGCTGCCCATGCCCATTCGCCACGCCGCCTGCAGCTGCGGCCAGCTCACCGCCCAGGTCGTGGGCGAGCCGGTCCGCGTGTCCATCTGCCACTGCCTGGCCTGCCAGCGCCGCTCGGGCAGCGTGTTCGCCGAGCAGGCGCGCTTCCGCCGCGAAGACGTGACGCCCTCCGGCCGATCGACGGTCTATGAGCGGGCCGGCGACGAGGGCCCGGGTGCGCGCTTTCACTTCTGCCCGGTCTGCGGCGCGACGGTCTACTACGAGCTGGTGGGCATGCCGGAGTTCGTTGCGGTGCCGGTCGGGGCCTTTGCCGAGCCGGGCTTCCCGACGCCCACCGTGTCGGTGTACGAGGAGCGCATGCACGGCTGGGTCGTGCCGCCGCCCGGCGCCGAGCACTACCGCTGAATCCAGCCCGCCACAAGACGAAGGCCGTGGCCCCCGCTCACGCGGTGGCCACGGCCTCGGGTGCCGCCGGGCGGTGCCGGCGGACGGGGCGGGCGTGGGTCAGCCCGCCACGACGCGGACCATCTCCAGCACCTTGTTGGAGTAGCCCCACTCGTTGTCGTACCAGGACACCAGCTTGATGAAGGTGCCATCCAGGGCGATGCCGGCGTCGGCGTCGAAGATGGAGGTGCGGGCGTCGCCGCGGAAGTCGGTGGCGACGACCTTGTCCTCGGTGTAGCCCAGCACGCCCTTGAGCGCGCCCTGGCTCTGGGCCTTCATCTCGGCGCAGATCTCTTCGTAGCTGGCGTCCTTGAGCAGCTCGACGGTCAGGTCGACCACCGAGACGTCGCTCGTCGGCACGCGGAAGCTCATGCCGGTCAACTTCTTGTTCAGCTCGGGGATGACCTTGCCGACGGCCTTGGCGGCGCCGGTGCTGCTCGGGATGATGTTCTCGAGGATGCCGCGGCCGCCGCGCCAGTCCTTGTTGCTCGGGCCGTCCACGGTCTTCTGCGTGGCGGTGGCGGCGTGCACGGTGGTCATCAGGCCGCGCTTGATGCCCCACTTGTCGTTGAGCACCTTGGCCAGCGGGGCCAGGCAGTTGGTGGTGCAGGAGGCGTTGGAGATGATGGCCTCGCCGGCGTACTTGGTGTGGTTGACGCCGAAGACGAACATGGGCGTGTCGTCCTTGGACGGGGCGCTCATGATGACCTTCTTGGCGCCCGCGGTCAGGTGCTTCTCGCCGCCGGCCTTGTCCAGGAACAGGCCCGTGGACTCGACCACGATGTCGGCGCCGACCTCGCCCCACTTCAGCTCGGCGGGGTCCTTCACGGCGGTCAGGCGGATCTTCTTGCCGTTGACCACCAGGGTGTTGCCCTCGACGGCCACGTCGCCCTCGAACTTGCCGTGCACGCTGTCGTACTTGAGCATGTAGGCGAGGTAGTCAGGCTCGAGCAGGTCGTTGATGCCGACAACCTCGATGTCCTTGAAGTTCGCGATGGCGGCACGGAACACCATGCGCCCGATGCGGCCGAAGCCGTTGATGCCGATCTTGATGGTCATGGGAGAGTCTCCAGGGGATGAAAAATTCTGTGCGGGAAGGATTCTCGGCGATCCGGGCTCGGCGCTGGTTTCCGGCCGATTTCAGGTGCTCGGCGCGGTGGCGTCGCCGCCCAGGTTCAGGGTGCCGCAGGGCACGTCGATGATGACGGTCTGGCCAAGCAGTTCCTCGAAGGACCGCTCCTTCAGGTCCATCTGCAGTCCGGCCAGCCAGATGAGGAATTCGGTACGGTTCAGGTCGGGCGTGCCGATCTGGCCAACGCGGTTGTCGAGCGCCGGCTTGCCCAGCGTCCACGCGACCTGGAAAGGACAACCCATGGTGCGCAAGTCGAACCTGGCCTGCATGCCGCGGATGCCCTTGATGCTGGCGAGGAATGTCTTGAGCGGTACGGCGTCCTTGAACACCCTCGCGCCCACCCCATAGGGCCTGAACTGAAAGTGCTGCTGCACCGAGTAGGGCTTGCCGCCCGGGGCCATGCAGGGCAGGCGGTATTGCTGCACGTACTCTGTCACGGCGTCGATCTGGGTCTCGCTGGCGTTGGCGCCGGCATAAGCGACCTTGACGGCGGGAGGCGAATCCGGTGCCGTGAAGGTCAGCTCGACGAACACGTTGGCGATCTCGCGTTGCCAAGAGGTCCCGGCGAACTCGGGCGGCGTCTTGGGCGTGCGCAGGCAGGTCAGCGCCTTGGGGCTGTCTTGCGCCGCGCGGGCCTCCTGCTCGACGACGGCCCGGGGCGCCGTCCAGGTGATGGGGTCGGTCACCCGGGGCTTGAACTCGAACTCCTGAACCGCCAGCACCGTCGCGCCATCCGCCGGCAGGCAGGGCAGGCGATAGCCGCGCACGAACCACCGCACCTGGTCCAGCATGGCTTCGCTGGCCGCGCGGAACAGCACGGTCACCTCCGGCGCCCGGTCCGGCGCCGTGAACTTCAGGCTCAGCCGCAGGTGGCCCGGCGCCCGTATGGCCTCGTCCTGTGCGGGGTAGCGGATCGCCGGCCCGGTCTTCTGCAGGCAGGACAGGGCCTGGGAATCGGGGCGATCGAGTTCAACGATCTGCGCCTGGGCGGCGCGCGAGAAACCGATGGCTACCCACGCGATGAACGTCACGACGACGGCGATGCGCATCCCTACCTCCCTGGTCTTGTTCGATGCAGGCCGGTTTTTAGCGCAGGCGGCGGGTTGCAAGGCAGCAAGGCCGCCGCAGCGGCGCCACCCATCACTTCTTCTTCAGCACCGCCTTCACCGTCGCCGCCACGTTCTCCGGCGTGAAGCCGAAGTGCTTGAACAGCACGCCCGCCGGGGCCGACTCGCCGAAGCTGTCGATGCCGACGACGGCGTCGCAGCCGTACTTCCACCAGAAGTCGCTCACGCCCATCTCGACGGCGACGCGCGGCAGGCCCTTGGGCAGGACGTGCTTCTTGTAGTCCTTGTCCTGGCGGTCGAAGACGGAGGTGGAGGGCATGGACACCACGCGCACCTTGACGCCCTCGTCGGCCAGCAGGGCCTTGGCCTGCATGGCCAGCTGGACCTCCGAGCCGGTGGCGATCAGGACGGCCTCGGCCTTGCTCTTGCCCTTGGCGTTGACGGGGTCGAACAGCACGTAGGCGCCCTTGGCGATCTCGTCGACGTTGGTCTTGGGCGAGTAGGCCAGGTTCTGGCGCGACAGGGCCAGCAGGCTGGGGCGCTGGGCGTTGCCGAGGGCCATGGTCCAGGCCACCACCGTCTCGGTCGTGTCGCCCGGGCGCCAGACGTCCAGGCCGGGGATGAGGCGCAGGCTGGCCACGTGCTCGATGGACTGGTGGGTCGGGCCGTCCTCGCCCAGGCCGATGGAGTCGTGCGTCATCACGTGGATGACGCGGGTCTTCATCAGCGCGGCCATGCGGATGGCGTTGCGGCTGTAGTCGCTGAAGGTCAGGAAGGTGCCGCCGTAGGGGATGAAGCCGCCGTGCAGGGCGATGCCGTTCATGATGGCCGCCATGCCGAACTCGCGAACGCCGTAGTTGATGTGGCGGCCGGCGTTGGGCTTGCCGTCGGCCTCGAAGCGCAGGGCCGGTGTGCTGGAGGTGTTGGTGAGGTTGGAGCCGGTCAGGTCGGCGCTGCCACCGAGCAGCTCGGGCAGGGCCAGGGTGAAGGCCTCCAGCGCGAGCTGGCTGGCCTTGCGGCTGGCGACGGTCTGGGCCTCGGCATGGGCCTTGACGACGGCGTCCACGGCGATCTGCGCGAAGTTCTCGGGCAGCACGCCGGCCATGCGGCGCTGGAACTCGGCGGCCAGCTCGGGGTGGGCCTCGGCATAGGCGTCGAAGCGCTCGTCCCAGGCGGCTTCGGCGGCATCGCCGGCGGCCTTGGCGTCCCAGGCGGCATAGACCTCGGCCGGCACCACGAAGGGCTCGTGCGTCCAGCCCAGGGCCTCGCGGGTCACCTTGATCTCTTCGGCGCCGAGCGGCTCGCCGTGGGCCTTGCTGGTGTTGGCGCGGTTGGGCGAGCCCTTGCCGATGGCGGTGCGGGAGATGATGAGGCTGGGCTTGTCGGCGCTCTTCTTCGCCTGGGCGATGGCGCGGTCGACGGCGTCGACGTCATGGCCGTCCACCGGGCCGATGACGTTCCAGCCATAGGCCTTGAAGCGCTGGGCGGTGTCGTCGCCGAACCAGGGCGCGACCTGGCCGTCGATGGAGATGCCGTTGTCGTCGTACAGGGCAATCAGCTTGTTGAGCTTCCAGGCTGCGGCGAGGGATGCGGCCTCGTGGCTGATGCCCTCCATCAGGCAGCCGTCGCCCAGGAAGACGTAGGTGTGGTGGTCGACGATGGTGTGGCCGTCGCGGTTGAAGTCGCGTGCCAGCAGCTTCTCGGCCAGGGCCAGGCCGACGGCGTTGGTGACGCCCTGTCCGAGCGGGCCGGTCGTCGTCTCGATGCCGGGCGTGATGCCGACTTCGGGGTGGCCGGGCGTCTTGCTGTGCAGCTGGCGGAAGTTGCGCAGCTCCTCGATGGGCAGCTCATAACCCGTCAGGTGCAGCAAGGCGTAGATCAGCATCGAGCCGTGGCCGTTGGACAGCACGAAGCGGTCGCGGTCGGCCCAGTGCGGGTTGGCCGGGTTGTGCCTGAGATGACGCGCCCACAGCGCCACGGCCATGTCGGCCATGCCCATGGGGGCGCCCGGGTGGCCGGAGTTGGCCGCCTGCACCGCGTCCATCGCGAGTGCGCGGATCGCGTTGGCCATGAGGGTGGGGGAGGCGGTCGATGCAGTCATGGCCGGGGCTTTCCTTGGGCTGAGGGGAAAAACCAGGGATTTTACGGGGGGCGCGTGACCGAAGATCCGGTGGAGTTGATCCAGAGCAAGGACCGGCCTGCGATGCCGCGCGACGCTTGCATCATGTCTGTCTCGCCCATGCCACTGGCCGTGCGCGTCATCCGCGCCGAGCACGACGCCCTGGCCGCCATGTTGCGGACCTTGCCGTTGCTGCTGGACGCCCATCGCCGCGCCAGCGCCCTGCCGGACTTCGGCGCGCTGAGGGCCATGCTGTTCTACGTCGACGAGTTCCCGGAGCGGCTGCACCACCGCAAGGAGAGCGAGCTGCTCTTTCCCAAGCTGCGCGCGCGGGCGCCGGCCCTGCGCGATACGCTGGACGACCTGGAGGGCGACCACGCCCAGGGCGAGCGCTCCATCCGCGAGCTGCAGCACAGCCTGCTCGCCTGGGAGCAGATGGGCGAGCCGCGACGCGAGAAGTTCGAGCACCAGCTGCAGCTCTACTCGGCGCGCTACCTGCGCCACATGAGGCGCGAGGAGACCGAGGTGCTGCCGCGCGCGGCGGCCGTGTTCGACGCCGACGACTGGGCCGAGCTGGACGAGGCCTTCGGCAGCCACCAGGACCCGCTCGCCCCGCGACCCGGCCAGGCGGTGGACGAAGCCTACGCACCGCTGCGCCAGCGCATCCTGGCGGCCCTGCCGGCCCCGCTGGGATGGGGGCCGGCGCTGCCGACGATCTGAGGTTCGGGCCGCGCGGCCGCCAGCGCGGCCGTCAGCGCGGCTCGCGCAGCAGCTCGGCCCTGGCCTCGGCCTCCGACTCGAAGATGTGGGGCGCCACGGCGCGGCGGGCCAGCGCGTCGCCGAGCTTGGCGCGCATGAAGGCGCTGGTCGTGAAGCGGGTCACGCCGAGGTAGTAGCGCTCCACCACGTCCCTGACCATGTCGGCATAGGCCTCCTCGACCTCGCGGTCCAGCACGAAGCCCTCGTAGTTGACGATGGCATGGACCTTGTGGCCCAGCGGCTCGCACAGCGCCCGCACGTGCTCGCGCACGGCCTCCACCTGCGCGGCCGACTTCAGCTCCAGCCGCTCGAAGTTCAGGAAGAGCACGTTCAGCCCGGCGTCGTAGAGGAAGCGGGCCTCCAGCGGCAGGCGCAGCACGTCCTCGCGCAGGCCCATGGGGTCGGGTCTGAAGATGCGCTCGTCCATGAGGCGGGGTTGGCGGACGATGGGCGCGAAGTCCATGCGGTCGAGGATGTCGCGCTGGATGTCGATGCCCGGCGCCACCTCGACCAGCTCGACGCCCTCTTGCGTCAGCCGGAAGACGCAGCGCTCGGTCACGTAGAGCACGGGCTTGCCTTCGGCGGCGGCGTGCGGGCCGGAGAAGGTGCGGTGCTCGACCTGGTCGACGAACTTGCGGGCCTGCCCCTCCATCGCGATGGCGAGCCGGCCGTCGGCCACGTCCAGCCTGAGGCCACCGGTGGTGAAGGTGCCGACGAAGACCACCTGCTTGGCGTTCTGGCTGATGTTGATGAAGCCGCCGGCGCCGGCCAGGCGCGGGCCGAACCGGGAGACGTTCAGGTTGCCGTCGCGGTCGGCCTGCGCCAGGCCGAGGAAGGCGATGTCCAGGCCGCCGCCGTCATAGAAGTCGAACTGGTAGGGCTGGTCGATCACCGCCGCGGCGTTGGTGGCGGCGCCGAAGTTCAGGCCGCCCGCCGGCACGCCGCCGATGACGCCGGGTTCGGCCGTCAGCGTCAGCAGGTCGAGGATGCCCTCCTCGTGGGCGACGCTGGCCACGCCCTCGGGCATGCCGATGCCCAGGTTGACGACGGCGTTGGGGCGCAGCTCCATCGCGGCGCGCCGGGCGATGATCTTGCGCTCGCTCATGCGCATGGCCTCGATGGCGCCGGCCGGCACGCGCAGCTCCGAGGCGAAGGCGGCGCTGTAGCCCGTCGCGAAGGTCTGCGGGTGGTGGTGGGGCTGGGCGACGACCACGCAGTCGACCAGGATGCCGGGGATCTTGACCTGGCGCGGGTGCAGGCTGCCGCGCTCGGCGATGCGCTCGACCTGGGCGATGACCAGGCCGCCGGAGTTGCGGGCCGCCATCGCGATGGAGAGCACCTCCAGGGTCAGCGCCTCGCGTTCCATGGTGATGTTGCCGTCGGGGTCGGCCGTGGTGCCGCGCACGATGCCCACGTCGATGGGGAAGGCCCTGTAGAAGAGGTAGTCGCGGCCGTCCAGCGTCATCAGCTCGACGAGGTCCTGCGTGGTGCGCTCGTTGAGCTTGCCGCCGCCGTGGCGCGGGTCGACGAAGGTGCCCAGGCCGACGCGCGACAGGTGGCCGGGCTTGCCGGCGGCGATGTCGCGGAAGAGGTGGGTGATGACGCCCTGCGGCAGGTTGTAGGCCTCGATCTGGTTGCCCACGGCGAGCTGCTGCAGGCCGGGCACCAGGCCCCAGTGGCCGCCGATCACGCGCCGCACCAGCCCGGCATGGGCCAGGTGGTTGAGGCCGCGCGTCTTGCCGTCGCCCTGGCCGGCCGCGTAGACCAGGGTCAGGTTGCGCGGCTTGCCGATGCCCGGCAGCGGCTCGTCCGCGGCGGTGTAGAGCTCCTCGAGGGCGACGGCGATCTCCTCGGCGAAGCCGATGCCGACGAAGCCGCCGGTGGCCACCGTGTCGCCGTCGCGAATGAGGCGCACGGCCTCCGCCGCCGAGACGACCTTGCCCGCCTGGCGGGCCTGGGCGCTGCCCAGCATGTGCCGGTTCTTCATGGACGCTCCCCGGGCGCGCGATGCGCTCAGTTGAAGGGTTCTTCGACGATGCGGCGCTTCTCGTCCTCGACCGGGTCGACCCGGGCCTGCTCGTGGCGGCGCCGGATGGCCGCCATCGTGCCGTCGGCCTGCATGGCGGCGAAGGCGGCCTGCCAGCGGCGCGCCTCGGCCTCCGGCAGGCCGCGCGAGGCCGCCAGGTAGAGGTCGGACACGCGCACGACCTGGCCGAACTGCAGCACGTCCAGGTTGCCGCGCACCTCCCGCACCGCGTGCACGACCATGGCGCGCGGCGCCAGCCAGGCGTCGATGCGCCTGTCCTTCAGGCGCCGCGCGTTCATCCATTCCTCCCGCTGCGGCGACACCTTGGTGAAGCCCAGGCCGCGCACCAGGGCCTCGGCCCCGGAGCTGAGCAGCACGCCCACCGGACGGTCTTTCACCCGCGACAGGTCGGCGACGTCCACGCCCGCCGCGCCGACGAGCACCAGGTCGTCGCTCAGCACCTTGACCATCCAGAGGTAGTGGTCCTCGCGCTCGGGCGAGCGCGTCAGCGCCAGGATGCCGACGTTGGGCTCGGTCCGGGCGATCTCCTGGGCGCGGAACCAGGGCATGTACTCGATGCGGCCTGAATGGCCCACGCGCCGCGCCATCTCGACGACGGCATCGTGCACGATGCCGCGCCCCGGGCCGGGCTGCTCGGAGACCGAGCCCGAAGGCACCTGGTAGGTGTAGGGCGGCAGCTCGGCCGCGAGCAGGCGCAGCTCGCGCTGGGCGCGGGCCGGCAGGGCGGCCAGCAGCGTGGCGGCCAGGAGGAGCAAGGGCAGGCGGCGCATGGCGGGTCCTTTCGGCGCGGGGCGGAGTCAGAACACGCCGACCGTCAGGTACAGGCCCAGCACCAGCAGGCTGGCCGAGAAGGCCGTCAGGCTGCCGACCATGAAGAGGTCGAAGTAGGACTGCCGATGGGTCAGCTTGCAGATGGCCAGCAGGGTGATGACGGCGCCGTTGTGCGGCAGGATGTCCATGGCCGCCGAGCCCATGGCGGCGATGCGGTGCATGATCTCCGGGTTGATGTGGGCCGCCTCGGCCGCCTTGGCGTAGTACTCGCCCATGGCGCCCAGGGCCAGGCTCATGCCGCCCGAGGCGGAGCCGGTCATGGCGGCCAGCACGGTCACCACCAGCCACAGCGAGATGACGGGGTCGGACGCCAGCGACTTGAGCCCCTCGCGCACGATGGCGAAGGCCGCCAGCGCCGCGATGACGGCGCCGTAGCCCACCTCCGAGGCCGTGTTGGCCATGGGCAGCAGGGAGCCCAGCGTGCCGGCGTTGATGGCGCCCGCCAGGTCGGCGATGCGGCGCCGGTTCATCAGCACGATGGCGACGATGGCCGTCGCCATGGCCCCGACGATGGCCCAGATCGCCAGCACCTTCTTGAGGTCGACGTTCTTGAACTTGGCCGTGGCGAGGTAGCTGTGGTCGAAGGCCGGGATGACGAACTTGGACAGCAGGAAGTTCAGCGCGATGACGAGCAGGATGGGGGTCAGCGCGACGGCGAAGCCAGGCAGGTTGCGGGTGTCGACGGCGGGGTGGTCCTCGGCATGATCGCCATAGCCTTCGCCCTGGCGGGCCGCGGCCTGGGCTCGGCGGTTGAGCCAGAACATGCCGCTGGCGAACATGAAGACCGCCGCCACCAGGCCCATGCCGGGCGCGGCGTAGATGCTGGTCTTGAAGAAGGGGATGGGGATGGCGTTCTGGATGGCCGGCGTGCCCGGCAGCGCCACCATGGTGAAGGTGAAGCTGCCCAGGCCGATGGCCGCGGGGATGAGGCGCTTGGGGATGCCGGCCTCGCGGAACAGCGAGGCCGCGATCGGGTAGACCGAGAAGGCGACGACGAAGAGCGACACGCCGCCGTAGGTCAGCAGGGCGCAGGCCAGCACCACGGCGAGAATGGCTCGCTTCGGGCCCACCCAGGCGACGATGCGGTGGGCGATGGCGCGGGCCGAGCCGGATTCGTCCATCAGCTTGCCGAACACCGCACCGAGCAGGAAGAGCGGGAAGTAGGTCGCGAAGTAGGAGCCCAGCGCGGGCATGTAGATCTGGGTGTAGCTGCCGAGCACCGGCAGGTCGCCCCAGTTGAAGAGGATGGCCACCGTGGCGCAGATCGGCGCCACGAAGATGACGTTCCAGCCGCGTTCTGCCAGGTAAATCAGCAGCGCCAGCGAGGCGAAGATGCCGAGGATGCCGACCATGGTTGTCTCCTGTGTCGATGTCGTTTGCGGCCAGGAGCGCAAGGGGCGTGCCAGCGCCGGGGCGCGGGCGGCCACGGGTGCCGGCCGGGCCGGCTTTTCCCGGGAGCGCGGGGTGCGGCGAGGGGCCGACCGTAGAATTTGCCGATGGGCACACGGGACGTCACGTGTCCATGGAACAAGACAGCCGTCCCGCAGCCCGGACACCCATGCCGGGCGCAGGAGGCGGCGTCATGGAGACAGACATGCACCCCAGGCCGGTGAAGCCAGCGCCCTCGGCTGCGGATGCCGAGGGTTCGGCGGCTGCGGTGCGGGCCCTCGCGATGAAGTCCCTCTTCGAGCGCCTCGAGGCCCTCTGCGAGGGCGCGATCGCCGTGGACCGCGACGCCAACATCAGCTGGATGAACGACAAGTACGCCCGGCGCTTCGGCCTGGCGAGCGCGACCGAGGCCGTCGGCCGTCCCATCGAGGACGTCATCCCCGGCAGCCGCATGCCGGAGGTGGTGCGCACCGGTGCCCCCATCGTGCTGGACATCATGGTGCTGGCCGGCCAGCACTGCGTCGTCACCCGCATGCCGCTGGTGGACGAGGCGGGCGTGCTCGTGGGCGCCGTCGGCTTCGTGCTCTACGACCGCGTCGAGGGCCTCAAGCCCCTGCTGGACAAGGTGGCCCAGCTGCAGGTGCGGCTCACGGCCGCCGAGCGCGAGCTGTCGGAAAGCCGGCGCGCCCGCTACAGCCTCGCGGCCTTTCTCGGCGTGTCCGCGGCGGCGGCCGAGGTCAAGCGGCTGGCGCGGCGCGCCGCCTCGCAGGACGCCACCGTGCTGCTGACCGGCGAGACCGGCACCGGCAAGGAACTGCTGGCCCACGCCATCCACAACCTCTCGCCGCGGGCCGAGCGGCCCTTCGTCGGCGTCAACGCCGCGGCCATCCCCGAGGCCCTGCTCGAGGCCGAACTCTTCGGCGCCGCTGCCGGCGCCTACACCGGGGCCGACCGGCGCGGGCGCGACGGCAAGTTCAAGCTGGCCGACGGCGGCACCCTCTTCCTCGACGAAGTCGGCGACATGCCCCTGCCCCTGCAGGCCAAGCTGCTGCGTGTGCTGCAGGAGCGCGAGATCGAGCCGCTGGGCGCCAACCGGCTGCTGCGCATCGACGTGCGCGTCATCGCCGCCACCAGCGTCGACCTGGCGGCCCGCGTGGCCGACGGGCGCTTCCGCGCCGACCTCTACTACCGGCTCAACGTGCTGGAACTGGCCGTGCCGCCGCTGCGCAGCCGGCTCGAAGACCTGCCCGTGCTGGCCGAGCACATCCTCGACGACATCGGCGCGCGCACCGGCCAGCCGCTGGAGCTCGACGACGACGCCCTGCTGCCCCTGCTGCGCCACCGCTGGCCGGGCAATGTGCGCGAACTGCGCAACGTGCTGGAGCGGGCCGTGATGGTGGGCGAGGGCAGCCGCCTGTCGGCCCAGCAGGTGATGCGGGCCCTGCCGGCCGGGCCCGCGCCGGGCCGCGAGGCCGAAGCCCCCTCATCCGGCGAGGTGGCCAGCCTGCGCCGCGTGATCGCCGATGCCGAGCGCGGCGCCATCCAGGCTGCCCTGGCCGCCACCGGCGGCAACAAGCTGGCCGCCGCCCAGGCCCTGGGCATCTCGCGCGCGGCCTTCTATCAAAAGCTCGCCCAGCTCGGCCTGGGCTGAAGCCCGGCGCCCGCCTCAGCCCGCCTTCGCTTGCGCCGCCTGCGAGCTGGCCAGGGTCAGCCGGCCGGTCGCCACCCATTCGTCGAGGCGGCGGCGGGCATCCTGGCGCAGGGCCTCGTCGCTGTCGGCCTCGGCCTCGAGCAGCCCGATCCAGGCATTGCGGCCGACCTCCTTGGCCTCGTACAGCGCCGCATCGGCGAGGTCGATGGCGGCGTGCCAGTCCAGCGCCGCCGGGCGCGCGGGGCAGAGCGGGAAGGCCGAGAAGCCCACGGAGCAGGTCAGCGCCAGGCGGTAGCCGCCCTCCAGGTCGAAGGGCTGGGCCGCCACGGCGTGCCGGGCCCGCTCGGCCAGCTCGGCGGCGCGGCGGCGCGGCGTGCCGCGGGCGACGATGAGGAACTCCTCGCCGCCCCAGCGCACGAGGTAGTCGGTGGCGCGGAAGACCAGGTCCAGCCGGCCGCGCATCTGCTCCAGCACCGCGTCGCCGGCCATGTGGCCGTGGGCGTCGTTGATGCGCTTGAAGTGGTCGATGTCGATCAGGAAGAAGAGCAGGTCCTGCTCGTGGTCCGCATGGCCGGCGGGCGTCTCGTAGTGGCGCAGCGTCAGTGCCACGTCGGCCGGCATCTGGCGGTCCAGGAAGCGGCGGTTGCGCAGGCCCGTCAGCGGGTCGGTCAGGCTGGCCTCCTCCAGCTCCACGGACTTGCGGTGCAGCTCGTCGGTCGCCGCCTCCAGCGCCTCGGTGCGCTCGCGCACGCGGGCCTCCAGCACGCGGCGGTGGCGCAGCAGCAGCCGGGTGCGCATGTTGACGATGCCCATCACGGCCAGGCCGCAGGCGACGACGGCCAGGGCCATGGCCCAGGGCGACTGCCACCAGGCGGCGCGCACGTCCACCTCCAGCAGCAGCTCGTGGGGGCTCCAGGCGCCGTCGCGGTTGCTGCCCTGCACGTGCAGCCTGTAGTGGCCCGGCGAGAGGTTGGTGTAGGTGGCCGTGCGGCTCAGGGCGCCGGCGTTGATCCAGCCGGGGTCCAGGCCTTCGAGCCGGTAGCGGTAGCGGTTGCGGCCCGGCTGGCTGTAGTCCAGCGAGGCGAAGGCGAGGCTGAAGGCCCGCTCGCCGGGCGCGAGCACGAGGGTGTTGGCGCCCGCGGGCAGGGCGCGCTCCTCGCCGTCCACGCGCAGCTCCGAGACGACCAGCGGCGGCTTGAAGCCCCAGGGGGAGAAGCGCTCGGGGTCGATGACGAGCAGGCCGCGGGCGCCGCCGAAGAGCATGCGGCCGTCGTCGAGCCTGGCGTAGGCGCGGAACCAGCCGGTGCCGAGGTCGGCGCCGTCGGCCGCGCCCAGCTCGCGGCGCTCGCCGCTGCCGGGGTCGTACATGTTGCGCTGCGACCAGATGCGGCCCTGCTTGTCGAAAAGCAGGTTGGCGCCGAAGGCCCCGCCCACGTCCGAGGCGGCGACGGCCTCGAAGCGGGCGCGCTTGCCGTCGCTGTCGAGCATGCGGTGCAGGCCGGTGCCGGTGTCCACCCACAGCCGCCCGGCCAGGTCGACGGCCATGCCCAGCACCGTCTGGCCGGTCAGGCCCTGGGACTCCACCCACTGCGCCACCGGCTCGGCCGCCTCGGGGTGGGCGACGCGCAGCAGGCCGGCCGCACCACCGGCCCACAGGCTGCCGTCCGGCAGCAGGGCGAAGGCATTCACCTCGCCGGTGCCGCCGGCGAGGCCGGCCGTCGGGACGGGTCGCATCTGCGGGCGCTCTGGCGTCCAGCGCATGACGCCGTCCAGCGTGGCGATCCAGAGCGCGCCGTCGGCCGTGGCCTGGAAGCGGCGCGGCACGGCATTGCCGCTGCGCAGCGTCTCCTTCCAGCGGCCCTGGGCGTCGAAGCGCAGCAGCTGAGTGTCCACGGCGACCCAGACGGAGCCGTCCCGGGTCTGGCCGAGGGCGTTGACGCGCCCCGGCGGCAGGCCGCCGTTGCCTGGCACGATCTGGCCCAGCGGCTGCAGCTGGCGGTCGCGGCGCTCGATGCCGCCCGAGAGCAGGCCCAGCCACACCTCGCCATTGCTCAGCTGCAGGATGCTGCGCACGTCCAGTACCGCGGGCGCCGCCCCCATGGCCTCGCGCACCATGGACAGGCCGGGCAGCGAGGGCACGTGCCGCATCAGGCCGCCGCCATAACTGCCGGCCCAGATGGTGCCGGACGGATCGCGCATCAGCGCCCGCACGTCGCTGCGCGGGGCGGTGCCGGCACCGGCGCCGTTGGCCGGCAGGCGTTCGATGAGGCTGCCGTCGCTGGCGCGGCGGCGTGACAGGCCCGAGGCGTCGCCGAACCAGAGTTCGTCGGCATCGGGCTGGGCCATGGCCATCACGGGCCACACCCCGGAGGTGGCGCCGGGCAGGGCGCCCGGGCTGAAGGGCAGGACCTGGCCGCTAGGCGAGAGGGCTCGCAACTGGCCCTGGGCCGTGCCGGCGATGATGCGGCCGTCCAGCGTCTCGGCCAGCAACGTGACGAGCTGGTCGGACAGGCCGACGTCCAGCGTCTCGATGGCGCCCTCGGGCGTCTTGCGCGCCAGGCCCCGCCAGGTGCCTATCCACAGCGTGCCCTCGCGGTCGACGAGCAGGGTCTGCACGCGCGGATCGGGCAGGCCATCGTCGCGGCCGCGGTGGTGGGTGAAGCGCTCGCGGGCGACGTCGAAGCGGTCCAGGCCGCCGCTGCCGCCGATCCAGAGCGTGCCGTCCTTCTCCAGCGCCAGGGCGCGCACGGTGTTGGCGGCAGGAGCGGTCTCGTCGGCCGAGCGGCCATCGCGCGCCCAGCGCGACCAGCGGCCGGTGGCGGTGTCCATGCGCACGAGGCCGCTGTTGCCGGCGGCCACCCAGATCCAGCCGCGCGGGTCGGGCAGCATGGCGCGCACGAACTGCTCGGGCAGTAGCTGGCCGTCGGGGCTGCTGAGGGGATAGCGGCGGAAGGCGTAGCCGTCGAAGCGCAGCACGCCCTCGGGCGAGCCGGCCCAGAGCAGGCCACGGGAGTCCTGGGCCAGGGCCGAGACGACGTTGTCGCGCACGGCTCCCGGCTCGCCGATGGACTCGAAGCGCGGCACCACGGCCTGCGCTCCCGTGGCCAGCCCCGCGGCGATCAGCAGGGTTGCGTACCCTTTTGTTATGAGGACCCTCATGCCGGCATTCTCGGGCAGACGCGGTCACCGGCCTGCCGGGTCTTGCCCTCAGGGGATGTGAATCATTCCCTCCCCTGCGCCGCGGCGCCTCACTGGGCCAGCGGCTTGGTGGCGGCGTCGATGCGCTCCAGCACCTCGGGCGTGAGCTTGGGCGTGACGGCCAGGGCGCCGAGGTTGTCCTGCAGCTGCTCCAGCCGGCTGGCGCCCAGGATGACGGTGGAAACGCGCGGGTTGCGGTTGATCCAGGCGATGGCCAGCTGGGCGGTGCTGCATCCCAGTTCGCGCGCAATCCCGGCCAGCTGCTCGACGGCGTCGTTGCGCGCCTTGTCCTGCAGCTGTTCGCGCATCCAGCCCATGTTCTCCAGCGCGCCGCGGCTGCCGGGCGGGATGCCGTGGCGGTACTTGCCCGTCAGCAGGCCCGAGGCCAGCGGGCTCCAGGTGGTCAGGCCCAGGCCGATGTCCTCGTAGAGCCGCGCGTACTCCTGCTCCACCCGGCGGCGGTGGAAGAGGTGGTATTGCGGCTGCTCGACGACGGGCTTGTGCAGGTGGTGGCGTTCGGCGATCTCCCAGGCGGCGCGGATGTCGCCGGCGCTCCATTCGCTGGTGCCCCAGTAGAGGGCCTTGCCCTGGCGGATGATGTCGCTCATCGCCCAGACGGTCTCCTCGATGGGGGTGTTGGGGTCGGCGCGGTGGCAGTAGATCAGGTCCAGGTGCTCGAGCTGCAGGCGCTTGAGCGAGCCGTCCACCGCCTGCATCAGGTATTTGCGGTTGAGGGTGTCCTTGCGGTTGACGGTCGTAACGCCATCCCGAGAACCTTTGCCTTGAAGGCCCCAGAAGAACTTGCTGGAGACGATGTAGTCCAGGCGGTTCCAGCCCAGGGTCTTGAAGGCCTGGCCCATGACGACCTCGCTCTCGCCCTGGGCGTAGACCTCGGCGTTGTCGAAGAAGTTGATGCCGGCGTCGAAGGCCGCGGCCAGCATCTCGGTGGCGGCCTTGGTGTCGACCTGGTTGTGGTAGGTGACCCAGGAGCCGAGCGAGAGTTCGGAGACCTGGAGGCCGGCACGGCCGAGGCGGCGGTATTGCATGGAGCGGTCCTGTGATGAAGCTGGGGAGGCGGAGGCCGGCAGCTTAAGCGCGCCGCGCCGCCCCGGGTATCGTTGGGGTCTGTCCACCGTCTCGTCCCATGAATCTCGCCGTCATCGGCGCCGGCCCCGCGGGGCTGGCCCTCGCCCTCCTGGCCGCCGAGCGCCTGCCTGGCGTCGGCATCCATCTGTTCGACACCCGGCCGCTCGACCGCGACGTCAGCGGCGACGCCCGCACGCTGGCCCTCAACCTCGGCAGCATCCGGTTGCTGCAGCGCCTGGGCGCCTGGCGGCCCGAGGCGGCCCAGGCCATCCAGACGGTGCACGTCAGCCAGGCGCCGCCTTCGCCGGTGGCCGGCGAGGTGTGGCTGCGCGCCACCGAACTGGGCGTGCCGCAGCTGGGTGCCGTGCTGCCCTACGGCGCCCTGGTGGCGCCGCTGCAGCAGCGCTGGCTCGAAGCCGCCACGCGCGAGCCCCAGCGCCTGGCCACGCGCTTCGGCACGGCGGTGCACGCCATCCGCCCGGCGGCCGGCGGGGTCGAACTCGACTGCGGCGAAGGCCCGGTGGTCGAGGGCTTCGACCTGGCGGTGGTGGCCGAGGGCGGCGTCTTCGCCGAGCAGGACCGCAAGGCCCTCACCAGCGACTACCGCCAGAACGCCTGGGTCGGCACGGTGCGCCTCGCGCCGCCGGGCCTGCGTGGCCTGGCCATCGAGCGCTTCACCCGCAATGGCCCGCTCGCGCTGCTGCCCCTGCCCGACGACGCCGACGGCCCGCGCGCGGCCCTGGTGTGGTGCCTGCCGCAGGCGGAGGACGACATCGCCGCGCTCAGCGACGCCCAGCGCCTGGCCGTCATCCAGCAGCAACTGCCCGCCGTGGCCGGCAGGCTGGCCGGCATCTCGCCGCTGAAGTGCTTCGCCCTCGGCCTGAACGCCGAGACGCGGCTGCTGCAGGGCCGGGCGCTGCGCATCGGCAATGCCGCCCAGACGCTGCACCCGGTGGCCGGCCAGGGCCTGAACCTCGGCCTGCGCGACGCCCAGGCCCTGGTGGACGCGCTGCGCGACGCCGCCGAGACCGCCGCGGGCCTGGACGCGGCCCTGGCCCGCATCGACTGGCAGCGCGCGCCCGACCGCTGGCCCATGATCGCCGCCACCGACTTCCTCGCTCGCAGCTTCGCCTGGCGGCTGCCCGGCCTGCCGGCCCTGCGCGGCCTCGCCCTGGCCGGCCTGGAACTGGCCACGCCGGTCAAGCAGGCGCTGGCCCGGCGCATGATGTTCGGTGGTTGAGCTCACTGGACTGCCCGAGAGAAAGAACCCGACGATGCATTCCCTTTGCCGCTCCCTGGCCATGCTGGCGCTGTGCCTCGGCGTGGCCCGGCCCGTGGCCGCGCAGACCGTGCCGCTGATCCCTCCCGGCAAACCCGTCGCCGGCGTGTCGCAGGAGGAGTGGTCCAAGCGCTGGTGGCGCTGGGCCCTGTCCTTCGACGACGAGGACAGCCCCGTGGCCGATCCCGACGGGCGGCTGTGCGCCCATGGCCAGACGGGACCGGTCTGGTTCCTGGCCGGCACCTACGGCACGGCCCGCACGGTGCGCAGTTGCCGCGTGCCGGCCGGCAAGACGCTGTTCTTCCCCCTCGTCAACACCATCACGATGGAGCCGGAGGACGAGGACGAGTCCTGCGCCTCGCTCAAGCAGCGCGCCGCGCAGCTGACACCGGGCACGGCGGCGCTGGTGCTGGAAGTCAACGGCAGGCGCTTCGGCGGCCTGGCCGCACATCGCCAGGCCACGCGTCGCTGCTTCCGCGCCTTCGAGGACGACGAGACCCTGGCCGCGGCCAACGGCTTCTACGTGGCGCTCGGCCCCTTGAAGAAGGGCCGCTACACGCTGAATTTCGGCGGCATCCTGCCCGAGCTGTCCCAGGCCGTGACCTACACGCTGGACGTCGAGTGACGCGAGGCTAGTCTTCCCTCATCTGCGCCGCCTTGGCGATGGGCGCGAGCCGCGCCTTCTCGGCCGCAAGGAACTGGCGGAAGTCCGCGCGGCTGCCGCCCGTGGGGTCGATGGCCAGCGGAATGAGCTTGGCCCGCAGCTCGCTGGACTTGAGCGCCGTGTTCACGGCGGCGTTGAGCTTGTCGAGGATGGCCTCGGGCGTGCCCTTGGGCGCGAACACGCCCGACCAGTGGCCGATGAAGATGTCGGGGAAGCCTTGCTCCTGGGCCGTGGGCACGTCGGGCAGGGCGGCGATGCGGCGGTTCCACGTCGAGGCGATGGCGCGCAGCCGGCCGGCCTTGACCATGGACAGCACGACCGGGCTGGCCTCGGAGGTCGCGTCGACCTGCTTGCCGACCACGGCGGCCATGCCCTCCGAGCCGCTCTTGAAGGGCACGATCTGCAGCTTGGCGCCGGCCCGCAGCTTGAGCATCTCGGCCACGAAATGCGGCGTGCTGCCGGTGCCGGCGGTGGCGAAGTTCAGGCCGTCACCCTTGCGCGAGGCGGCGATCAGGCCCTTGAGGTCCTTGATGGGCGAGTCGGCCGGCACGACGATGACCGAGGGGCTGACGGCCATCATCACGACGGGCACCAGGTCGCCTTCCTCGTAGGGCATGCGCGACTTGATCAGCGCGTTGGTGATGACGCCGGCGGCCGGCGTGAGGAAGGTGTAGCCGTCGGGCGCGGCCTTGGCCACGTAGGCCGAGCCGATGGTGGAGCCGGCGCCCGGCTTGTTCTCGATGACGATGGCCTGGCCGAGCTGGCGCGAGGTGGCCTCGGCGACGGCGCGCGAGACGATGTCGTTGGCGCCGCCGGGCCCGAACGGCACGACGAAGTGGACCGGCTTGTTCGGCCAGGCGTCCTGGGCGAGAGCGGGCCAGGGGGCCAGCGCGCCCAGCCCGGCGCCGAGCAGTTCGCGGCGGCTGAGGGATTCGGGTCCGGTGAAGCCGGCTTGTGCGTTCCGCGAAGACGGGGTCATCTAGACGCTCCCGGCCCGGGATGGCGGGCCTGTGCGGCCGATTGTGGGCGATGGCCCGGGCCGCGCGGTGCCCGCCGCCCTCGGTGAAAATCCGCGCATGTCTCTCACCGCCTACATGGACGACCTCGGCCGCGCCGCCCGCGCCGCCGCCACGCAGATGGCCGCCGCCTCGACGGCGGCCAAGAACGCCGCCCTGCTGGCCCTGGCCCGCCGGCTGCGCGAGGCCGGCCCGTCGCTGGCCGACGCCAATACCCGCGACCTCGCGGGCGCCGCCGAGCTCAGCGGCCCGCTGCGCGACCGCCTCAAGCTCGACGCCAGGACCCTCGCGACCGTGGCCGAAGGCTGCGAGCAGATCGCCGCCATGCCCGACCCGATCGGGGAGATCACCGGCGTGAAGCGTCGCCCGAGCGGCATCAGCGTGGGCCAGATGCGCGTGCCGCTGGGCGTGTTCGGCATGATCTACGAGAGCCGTCCCAACGTGACCATCGAGGCGGCGTCGCTGGCCATCAAGAGCGGCAATGCCTGCATCCTGCGCGGCGGCTCGGAGGCCCTGCACTCCAACCTCGCGCTGGCCGAACTGGTGGCCGCGTCGCTGCAGGAGGCCGGCCTGCCGCGCGCGGCCGTGCAGCTCGTCAACACCACCGACCGCGCCGCCGTGGGCCTGCTCATCAGCTCGCCGCAGTGGGTGGACGTCATCATCCCGCGCGGCGGCAAGGGGCTGATCGAGCGCATCAGCGCCGAGGCGCGAGTGCCCGTCATCAAGCACCTGGACGGCAATTGCCACAGCTATGTGGACGAGTTCGTCGACCTCGAACAGGCGGTCAAGGTGGTGGACAACGCCAAGACGCAGAAGTACAGCCCCTGCAACGCGACCGAGTCCCTGCTCGTGCATGCCGCCCAGGCTGCGGCCTTCCTGCCGCTGATGGCGGAGGTCTTCACGGCCAAGGGGGTCGAGATGCGGGGCTGCGAACGCACCCGTGCCCTGCTGCCGGCGGCGGTGCCCGCCAGCGAGGAGGATTGGTCCACCGAATACCTGGCGCCCGTCATCAGCATCAAGGTGGTGGACTCGCTGGACGAGGCCATTCGCCACATCAACCGCTACGGCTCCCACCACACGGACGCCATCCTGACGACCAACCACCCGAACGCCATGCGCTTCCTGCGCGAGGTGGATTCGGCGAGCGTGATGGTCAACGCGAGCACGAGGTTCGCAGACGGCTTCGAGTACGGGCTGGGCGCCGAGATCGGCATCTCCACCGACAAGTTCCACGCCCGCGGGCCGGTGGGGCTGGAAGGGCTCACGTCGATGAAGTGGGTCGTGTTGGGGCAGGGGGAAGTGCGGAGCTGAAGCGGTCCACCGTTGGGTTGGCTTGCTTTTGCCGAGAGCCTTTGCGACTCGGTGCACCGAGCCGGGAGTCCGCCCCGGCGGGCGCGCCGAATCAACGCCCCTGCCGATACGGCTCATCCTCCGGCACGAAGTCCTGCTCCCGCATCGCGTCCGCCACCCAGTCCTCCACCGCCGGATGGGCCAGCAGCGCGTCGCGATACGCTGCCGCCGCTTCCGAAAGCGGCAGGCCGAAGCGGCTCAGCCGCACCGCCACCGGGGCGAAGAAGGCATCCACCGCGCCAAAGGCGCCGAACAGGAAAGGCCCGCCGCTGGCCGCGACCGCCTCGCTCCAGGCCTGGTCCAGCCGCGCCACGTCGGCCCGCAGGGCCTCGTCCTCGGCCCAGAGCTTGCGGCCGATGTCGGGAAAGAAAACCTCGATGTTCATCGGGCAGACGGTGCGCAGCCGCCCGAAGCCGCCATGCATCTCGGCGCACAGGCTGCGTGCCAACGAGCGTGCGCGCGCATCGCGCGGCCAGATGGCGTGTTCGGGATGGCGCTCGGCCACGTACTCGGCGATCGCCACCGTTTCCCACACGGTGAAGCCGTCGTCCTCCACCAGCACCGGCACACGCCGGGTCGGGCTGATGCCGGCGATGACGCGGTGCCATTCCGAGCCCGGGATGAAGTCGAAGCGCAGCTTGACCTCCTCGAAGGGGATGCCGAAGGCGGTCAGCAGCACACCGCTGCGCATGGACCAGGACGAGTAGTTCTTGTTGCCGATGTAGAGCTTCATGGGGCCTCTCAGGTCAGGGCCCCGCAGCTTAGGCGGCGACGAGGGCGGCAGGGATGAGCAATCCGCAACGGATTAATGCCTGGCTCGCCATGCGTCCAGGCGGGCCACGCCGGTTGCCGCGGCGAGATAGGCCGGCAGCACGGCCTCGAGCGACGCGGCCTTGATGCCGAGCTCGGCCAGGCCGGGAAGCCGGCCGCTGGCGGCGTTGGGCACGCTCAGCGAGGCCAGGTTGTCGCGCGACATCAGCGGCTCGCCGGGCAGGCATTCCAGGGCCAGGGCCTGCAGCCAGGCCAGGCCGGGCGGCAGGGGCAGCACACGGCGCTCGCAGCCGGCCAGGCGCCCGGCACGGCGTACCAGCTCGGCCAACGTCATCACCTCGGGGCCGGCGATCTCGTAGACCTGGCCCACGGCCTGCGGCCGCAAGGCCACCTCGACCAGCGCCCGGGCGAGGTCTTCCACCCACACCGGCTGCAGCCGCGCCTGCGCCCCGCCCAGCGGCATCACCGGGAAAAGCCGTTGCAGCCGCGCGAACAGGTTGACGCTGCGGTCGCCCTCGCCGAAGACCAGGGAGGGCCGCACCAGCGTCAGGTCCAGCCCGCCCGTCTGGGCGGCGACCTGCAGCACGGCCTCGCCGGCCGCCTTGCTGCGCAGGTAGCGCGATGGCGCGTGCTCGGCCACGCCCAGGGCGCTGACGTGCACGACGCGGCGCGCGCCCGAGGCGGCGATGCGCCGCGGCAGCTCCACGTGCACGTGCTCGAAGGCGGCGGCACTGCCCTGCAGGATGGCGATGAGGTTGACCACGATGTCCTGCCCGGCGACGAGGGCCGGCAGGTCGCGGAAGACGTCGGCCTGCAGCACCGTCACGCCCGGCAGGGCCTGCACGCTCTGCCCGTGCGGCAGGCGGCGCGTCGGTACGGTGATGCGCGCAGCGCCGCCGAAGCGGCGGGTCAGCTGTTCGCAGAAGGCGCGGCCGACGAAGCCGCTGCCGCCGAGGACGAGGACGGACGGCGTCATGGCGCGGTGTCCGCCGCGGGAGGCGGAATGTCCGCAGGCTCGGCCGCGCGCGCGCCGGCGGGGCCGATGGTGGCGCCCAGGCGCTCGCGCAGCGAGGTGGTGGGCAGGCCGAGCACCTGGGCGTACACGGTGCCGCCCAGCAGCACCTTGCGGACGTAGTCGCGCGTCTCGTTGAAGGGGATGTTCTCGGCCCAGACGGCGGCGTCGACGACCGGGCCGTCGCGCCAGCGGGCCGGGCGGTTGGGGCCGGCGTTGTAGGCGGCCGCAGCCAGGGCCTGGGCGCCGTCGAAGCGGTCCAGCACCAGCTTGAGGTAGCTGGTGCCGATGCGCAGGTTGAAGTCGCGGTCGTGCATCAGGTCGGGGCTGTAGCTCATGCCCACCTTCCTGGCCGTCCACTTGGCGGTGGCCGGCATCACCTGCATCAGGCCGGCGGCGCCGACGTGGGAGCGCGCGTCCAGCACGAAGCGCGACTCCTGGCGGATCAGTCCGTAGACGTAGGCGGCATCCAGCCCCGCCGCCCTGGCCTCGCGCAGCAGTTCGGTGCGGTGGGGCGTGGGGTAGCGCTGGGTGATGTCGATCTCGGTCTTCGTGCGTTCGCTGGTGTTGATGCAGCGGTCCCAGACTTCGCGGTCGCAGGCCTCCTGGGCGGCGGCGAGCAGGGCGCGGTCGCCCATGCCGCGCAGCGTGAAATTCCATTCCCGCACGCCCTCGCCGCGCAGGCCGAGGTCGATGAGCTGCAGGGCGCGCTGCAGGCCGGGCAGGCTGCGCGCGGCGCGGCGCTCCTCGGCCGTGAGCGGCGCGGGCGCGGGCGGCAGCGGCGTGGGCAGGCCGAGGTCTTCGGCGGCCAGGCGGCCGAAGTAGTTGAGCGGCGTGGCGGCCAGGGCGGCCAGCTGGGCGCGCGCAGCCGGAGCGTCACCCTGCAGACGCGTGGCGCGCGCCTTCCAGTAGGCCCAGGCGGGGTCGCGCTGCTCGGTGGCGCTCATGCGCTCGATGGCCTTGAGGGCCGTCGCCGGCCGGCCGGCACGCAGGGCGGCACGGGCCTGCCAGGCCAGGGCGTCGTCGGTCCAGGCGAAGTCGGGCGCCAGCTTGGCGGCACGGTCGAAGGCGGGGAGGGCGTCGTCCTGCAGTTTCATGGCCGACTGGCGGCCGATCTGCACCCACAGCCAGGCCTGCAGGTCGGGCGGCAGGCGGCTCCACTTGTCCTGCAACACGTCGCCGGCCTGGTCGGGGTCGTTGGCGGCGACGCGGGCCAGGGCCAGCGCGGTCAGCTCGGCCTCGGCGCGCGGGCTGCTGCGCGCCTTGCGGGTCAGGTAGCGGCCGGCGTTGTCCTGCAGTTCGGCGAGCTTCTGCTCCAGCGGCTTGGCGTTGAGGAGCATGACGGCCTGGCGCGCGGCGCGCGGCCGGCCCTGCTCGGTGGCCAGTCGGGCCTTGGCCCACAGGGTGTCGGCCTTGAAGAGGCCGGCGTCGACGAAGGCATAGGCGAGCTGGAAGCAGCCGTCGTCGCCGTCCTTCTGCGCCATCCAGGCGGCGCGGGCGGCGTCGACCGTGACCTTGGTGCCGGCGAGGTGGTCGGCCAGCAGGGCGTAGCAGGCCACCTCGCGGTCGTCGCGCATCTGGTAGGCGGCATGGTCGCGGCGGAAGTTGGCCCAGTCGCGGCGGCGCCCCAGCTCCAGCAGCCAGTCGTTGCGCAGCCGGTCCTCGACGTAGCTGCCGGGGTAGCGGGCGTAGAAGGCGTCGAGGTCGGCCTGGCGCAGCTCGGCCAGGCGGGCGTTGAGGTCGAAGTACTCGACCCAGCCGGCCAGCGGGTGGGCCTGGCCGAGGGCGGCGTCGACGAGCGCGGCCAGGCGCTTGCGGTCGCGCTTGACCCAGGCTTCACGGGCCTGCACGGCGAGGTCCGCGTCGGCGGAGGACGTGGGGGCAGGCGCTGCCTGTGCGCCCGGCGCCCACGCCAGGGCGAGGGCCAGCGTCGTCCGGCCCATCCACTGCAAGACCTGCCCGGCCCACTGATTCGACATGACTGGCACGCAGGGAATTTACCCCAGGGACCCGTCGTCCGCTCGAACAGGGGCGTGTGGCCGGCGGGCTGGCGGAGCGATGCGGGGGCGCAACGGGGCGCGAAAGCCTCGAGTGCTAGCATTTCCTGGTTCCCAGTCCTGCACCAGGGGTCCCATGTCCATCATCAAGCCTTCCAGCCGCGGTCGAGCCGCCGTGCCCGGCGCCGTGAACCTGCCTGAAGGGGTGCTTGCGTACAAGGTTCCCAACGTCGTCGTGGGCGTCGCCAAGCACAAGGCGGTCGCCTACGGGCCCTTGGTCGTGGTGGATGCCGGGCAGCAGGGCCTCACGATGACCGACGTCGCCGAGGCGCGGGTGGCCCGCGAGCTGTCGCCGCTGATCAGCGCCTCGATCGACCGCTCCATCCAGGCCCTGGACGAGGCGGACGCCTTCGTGCAGAACAGCAACCGGACGGTGGACAGCCTGCTCGCCCGCCTGCGTGCCAGCGTTGCCTGACCGATGGGCATCACGGATCTCCTCGGCGCATTCAAGAAAATCGTCGAGCTTGAAGCCTCGATCAAGAAAAGCGCCGAGACCATCAAGACGCAGCAGACCAAGCTGCAGGAGCTGGCCGAGATCAACATCCGGCTCGATGAGCAGCTGAAGGGCGCCCTGCGCCAGGTCGATGAGTTGCACAAGGCCCAGGCCGACATGGAAAGGCGCCTGCGCGAGGTCGAGAACCACGGCGCGCGCGTGGACGGCGCGATGCAGGTCCTGAGCCAGGGCGTGGTGAAGGGCGTCTGGACGCCGCCGCCCGCGCCCGGGCTGGGCCGCGGCTCGGCGCCGCCGATGATCGACGGCGCCTGAGGGCGATCGCTTGCGCCAGAGGCCGGAGGCCTCGAGGCCCGGCCTTGAGTCAAGCTGGGTTCCAATGGGGCATGCCCGTCACCGCACCGCCCCACTTCGTGCCGCCGGCCGAGCGCCCCGAGCTCCGCCGCCGCCTGCTCGCCGCCCGGCGCGCCTTTGCCGCCACCCCGGATTTCCAGGCCGCCGAGCTTGCGGTGCGCCAGGCCCTGTCGCCGCTGCTGGCCCAGCTCGAGCCCGAATTGCTGGGCGTCTACTGGCCGTTGGCCGGTGAGTTCGATCCCGGCCCCCAGCCCTGGCCCCGCGCCCTGCCCAGCGCCCGCCGCACGCCGGCCGAGATGGTGTTCCGCCGCTGGGACGGCGCAACGCCGACGGCGCAGGACGAGTGCGGCATCGCCACCGCCTGCGGCGCCGTGGCTGTGCCGGACGTGGTGCTGGTGCCCTGCGTCGGGTTCACGCGCGAGGGCTACCGCCTGGGCTATGGCGGCGGCTATTTCGACCGCTGGCTGGCGGCGCATCCCGGCGTGACGACCATCGGCCTGGCCTGGTCGGGTGCCGAGGCCCGCTTCGCCGCCGAACCGCACGACCACCCGCTGACCCTCGTCCTCACCGAGCGAGAACTCATCGCGCCCGAATGACATGCACGACGGCATGACGCTGATCTCGACGCTGGCCGCCGCCTTCGGCCTGGCGCTGGTGCTGGGCCTGCTGGCGCAGTGGGCGCGCTTGCCGGCCCTGGTGGGCTATCTGGTGGCAGGGGTGCTGATCGGGCCGCACACGCCGGGCTTCGTGGGCGACGTGCACCTGGCGCAGCAGCTGTCGGAGGTGGGGGTCATGCTGCTGATGTTCGGCGTCGGGCTGCATTTCTCGGTGCACGACCTGGTGTCGGTCAAGGGCATCGCCCTGCCGGGCGCCCTGGTGCAGATGGCCGCGGCCACCGGCATGGGGGCGGCGCTGGCCCATCTCTGGTGGGGGTGGGACCTCGCCGCCGCGCTGGTCTTCGGCCTGGCGCTGTCGGTGGCCAGCACCGTGGTGCTGCTGAGGGCGCTGGAGTCGCGCGAGCTGCTGCACACCGGCAATGGCCGCATCGCCATCGGCTGGCTGGTGGTGGAAGACCTGGCCATGGTGCTGGCCCTGGTGCTGATGCCGGTGCTTTCCGGCAAGGGCGAGGCCGCGGGCGGCGGCCTGGCGCTCACCATCGCCAAGACGCTGCTCGCCGTGGCCGCCTTCGTCGCCCTCATGCTGGTGGCCGGCCGGCGCCTGCTGCCCTGGCTGCTGTGGCAGGTCAACCGCACCGGCTCGCGCGAGCTGTTCACGCTGGCCACGGTGGCGGCGGCCGTCGGCCTGGCGGTGGCCGCGGCGGCCCTCTTCGGCGTGAGCGTGGCGCTCGGGGCTTTCTTCGCCGGGCTGGTGCTGCGCGAGTCGGCCTTCAGCGAGCGGGCCGCCCACGAAAGCCTGCCGCTGCGCGACGCTTTCGCGGTGCTTTTCTTCGTTGCCGTCGGCATGCTGTTCGACCCGGGCGTGCTGGTCGAGCAGCCCCTGGCCGTGCTGGCGACGGTGGCCGTCATCCTGCTGGGCAAGACGCTGGCGGCGGGCGCCCTGGTGCTGTTGCTGCGCTACCCCTTGAGCACGGCGCTGACGGTGGCGGTGAGCCTGGCGCAGATCGGCGAGTTCAGCTTCATCCTGCTCGGCCTGGGCCAGAGCCTCGGCCTCGTGCCGCCCGAGGCGACCAGCCTGGTGGTGGCTGGCGCCATCGTCTCCATCGCGCTCAATCCGCTGCTGTTCTCGGGCGTGGAGCCGCTGCGCCGCTGGGTGCTGCCGCGCTCGGCCTGGGCGCGCCGCCTGGAGGCCCGCGACGACCCCCTGGCGGAGCTGCCGGCCGACACGCCGGCCACGTCGCTGGCCGGCCAGATCGTGCTGGTGGGCCACGGCCCGCTGGGCGCAGCCCTGCGCGAGCGGCTCGCCGGCCGGCCGGTCGTCGTCATCGACCGCGACCGCGAGGTCGTCGAGGCCCTGCGCGCCGGCGGCCAGCCGGCCGTGCTGGGCGAGGCCGCCGAGGCCATGACGCTGGTGCAGGCCCACATCGCGCAGGCAGCCTGGCTGGTCGTCGCCCTGGCCGACGTGCGCGACGTGCCGGCGATGCTGGCTCTGGCCCGGCAGCTCAACCCGGAGCTGCGCTGCGCCGCCCTCGCCCACACGGACGAGGAGCAGCGCTGGCTGGGCGAGGCCGGGGTCAGCCACGTACTGCGGTCGCAGCGGGCGCTGGCCGAAGCCTTTGCACGGCTCGTCGCAGCCTCCTAGGTTTTCTGACGGGTGCCGCCGAAGGCGGCATAGCAGCCCAGCGCCAGGTAGACCAGGGCCGAGATGTAACGGCCGTGGCCGGCCGCGCCGCGCAGCAGTGGCGCGAGGCTGCCGGCCAGCAGCGCGTAGAGGCTGTCCGTCACGGCCGCGATGGCCACGAACAGCACGCTCAAGGCCAGGGCCTGCACGGCCTGGGAGCCGTCGGGATGCAGGAACTGCGGGATGAAGGCGGCGAAGAAGAGGGTCGTCTTGGGGTTGAGCAGGGCGACGAAGAAGCCGTCGCGGAACAGCCGCCGCGGCTCGGTGCGGGGCAGGACGGCGCCGTCGGCCGCGGCCGCGGCGGGCCGACGCAGCGCCTGCAGCCCCAGCCACACCAGGTAGGCGGCGCCGGCCCAGCGCACCACCGTGAACGCCAGCGACGAGGCCGCGAACAGGGCGGCCAGGCCGATGGACGCACCGACCGCATTCGCCAGGTTTCCCAGGGCCACGCCGCCCACGGAGGCCAGCCCCGCCGTGCGGCCTTGGGCCAGCGTGCGCGTGACGATGAAGACGACGCCGGGCCCAGGTGTCAGCGCCAGCACGAGGGTGGCGATGAGGAAGGCATAGAGGGCGGCGCCGGTGGGCAGCAGGTCCATGGTGGGGCTCCTTCGCAGGCGCAGCCGGCAGGATGCGGCGCGCCGCCCGAGTCTAGGACCTGCTCACACGCCGGCCAGCGCGTCGCGCGTGAGGGCGGCCTGGGCGCGCACCCAGTCGGCGAACTGCTGGACCTCGGGCCGCCGCGCGGCGCCAGGGCCCAGGATGAGCCAGTAGCCGAAGGGGCTGCCCAGGCGGCCGGCCTTGCCGAAGGGTTCCACCAGCTCGCCGCGCTGCAGGTGCTCGTGCACCAGCGGCAGGCGTGCAAGCGCCACGCCCTGGCCGGTCAATGCCGCCTGGACTTGCTGGTAGGTGAAGTTCAGGTAGAGCCAGCGGCGCGGCTGCAGGTCCGGCTCCCCCTGCTCCGTCAGCCAGCGCCGCCAGCTCAGGTATTCGGCGCTGGGGCGCGGGTCGTCCTCCTCGGCCAGGGCGTGGCGGGCCAGGTCGGCCGGGCGCTTCAGCGGGGCGGGCGGGTTCTGCAGATACCAGGGGCTGACGCAGGGCGACAGCAGCTCCTCGAAGAGCTGGTCGGCGTCGGGCGGCACGGAAGGGCGGTCGTCGTAGCGCAGGGCGAGGTCGCTCTCGCCGTCCTCGAGGTCCACTTTGCGGTCGTAGGCGGAGACCCGGATGTCGATGTCGGCGTGCTCGCGCTGGAAGGCCTCCATGCGCGGGATGAGCCACAGCGAGGCGAAGGACGCGAACGTGCTCACGTTGACGACGCGCCGGCCGCGGGAGCGGCGGATCTGCCGCACCGTCTGGTCCAGCCGCGACAGCACGGCCACGGCGGTGGGCAGCAGCACGGCGCCGTCGGTGGAGAGCTCGACCTTGCGCGTGCCGCGCAGGAAGAGGGTGCAGCCGATCTCCTCCTCCAGGGCCTGGATCTGCCGGCTGACGGCCGATTGCGTGAGGCTCAGTTCCTCGGCCGCGGCGCGGAAGGACAGCAGCCGGGCCACGGCCTCGAAGGCGCGCAGCGGACCGACGGAAAGCGGGCGTTGCCGGATCGGCTGATTCATGAGCGGATGGTATCAATCCGCGCTGCAGATTCATTGGACCGCCCTGGGTGGACTCCGGAAAATCCCTGACATCAACCCAGGAGAGACATCATGAGCGATGCGCAATCCATCTGGCACCTGGACGGTGGCCGGGCCCTGACCCTGGCGGGGGGCGCCGAGGCGCGCCGCCTGTCCGTGGCGCGGGGCCGCGTGTGGCTGACCGTCTCGGGCACGGCCGACGAGCCCGCCGAGGACCATTGGCTGCAGGCCGGCGAGGCCGTTGCCCTGGCGCCGGGCCAGACGGCCGTGCTGGAGGGCTGGCCGGTGGCCGACTTCGAAGTGCTGGTGCCGCCCGCCTCAGCCCCGGCGCGCCGCGGCCTTCTTGGCCGGCGCCTTCTTGGCCGCTGACGACTTGCCCGCGGCGGCCCGCTTGGGCGCAGCCGCCTTCTTCGCCTTCGTATTGGCGGCGCGCAAGGCCGCCTCGAAGGCCAGCCGCGCCCAGGGCAGCATCAGCGGCGGCGATTCCAACGCCTCCTCCGGGGGGCGGCGGTAGCTGGTCACCACCGGCTCGCCGGCCTTGTTCGGGAAGGTGAAGGGCAGGCAGCCCGCCGCGTCGAAGCGGTCGCGCGTGGCCTCGTCGCTCTTCAGGAAGAGCTGGCCGTCGTCGATGATGGCCATGAAGAGGCCGTCCACGTACAGCCCCTGGCCGCCGAACATGCGGCGCACCCGCACGGGACCGAGGGGCGAGAGCATCTCGACGCAGAGTTCGGTGAAGGCATCCATGCCGCGTCATCCCTTCCAGGTGAACGGAAAGTGCAACTGGCGCACGAAACCGTCGGGGACGTAGTCGCCCAGCACGCCATAGCGCTCAGGCCATTTGCGCTCCGACTGCACGGCGGTGCCGAAGACGTGGTCGAGGAAGGCGAAGTGGGCCGCGTAGTTCCTGTCCAGGGCCTCGCGGTCCTGCGAATGGTGCCAGTGGTGGAAGTTGGGCGTCACGACCAGGTAGCGCAGCGGCCCGAGGCGCACGCTGACGTTGGCGTGGTTGAACACCGCCTGGAAGCCGACGATGACGATGTAGGCATCGATGACCTCCTTGCTGAAGCCCAGCACGAAGATGGGCGCCAGCACCAGGGTGCGAGTGAGGATGAGCTCCAGGATGTGCTGGCGCGAGCCGGCCAGCCAGTCCATGCTCTTCACGCTGTGGTGCACCGCGTGCAGGCGCCACAGCAGCGGCACCTCGTGGTAGGCCCGATGCGTCCAGTACTGCACCAGGTCGGCCACCAGGATGATGAGGAAGAGGGCCACGCCGAAGGGCAGGTCGTGCACCCAGGCCTGGATGCCGTCCCTGGCCGCCCAGCCGAAGAGGCGATGCACCAGCAGGTTGGTGGCGAGCATCACGAAGCCCACCGCCAGGTGGTTGACGATGAAGTGGTGGAAGTCGGTCTGCCACTCCGGGCGGAACACCGGCTGGTCGCGGCGCAGCGCGAACAGCTTCTCGATGAAGACGAAGATCAGCGTCGAGCCCAGCAGGTCCAGGATGAACCAGTCCAGTCCGATGTAGGGCGTGTGGTCCGGGAAGTCGGGGTTGACCTCGACCTTGTGTCCGCCCAAGGCCAGAGCCAGGCCCAGCAGCACGAAGGTCCACAGGGCCAGCCAGCGCTGGCGGCTGAAGACGATGTTGAAGAGGGCCAGGGCACCCGAGAGCACCAGGCTCCAGTACAGCAGCCGGCGCATCACCTCGACGTCGTAGGCCTTGCGCAACTGCGGCGTGGTCAGGTACTCGGGGAAATGGAAGGCCAGCACGCCGAGGAAGCAGAGGATGGCGAGCGTCATCGCGATGACGCCGCTGACCAGGCCATGTCCCGGCTTGAGCGGGCCGCTCGACGCGCTGAGCTGGTTGATCTTGTTGAGCATGCCTGTGTCTCCCTGCTTGGCTGTGGCGACGCGACTCTAGCGACGCCGGGGCATGGACCACAATGGCCACATTCACCGTCACAGGTCCGCAAGGAATCAACCACCTTGGATGCGAACGACCGCGCCGCCGTCCGGCACAAGTTGATCGAACAACGCCTGGCCCTGCCTGACCGGCTCGCGCGCGCGGCCGACCTGCAGGAGGTGCTGCGGGTGTGGCTGCTGCGACGGCGGGAGACCACGATCGGCGCCTATTGGCCCATCAAGGGCGAATTCGACCCCTTGCCGGCCCTCTACCGCTGGAGCGAGGATCACCCCGAGCGGCGCATCGGCCTGCCGGTGGTCGACAAGGAGCACCGCACGCTGCGCTTCCACGTCTGGTATCCCGGCTGCCCGATGGAGGAAGACGCCTTCCACATCCCCAAACCCAAGGGCACCGAGGAGTTCCGGCCGCAGCTGATGCTCGTGCCCTGCCTGGGCTTCGGCCCCTGCGGCCTGCGCCTGGGCTACGGCGGCGGCTTCATGGACAAGACCCTCTCGGAGATGCAGCCCCGGCCGGCGGCGGTGGGCATCGGCTATGCGCATGGCTTCCTGCCGCTGTTGAAGCCGAGCCCGCTGGATGTGGCGCTGGATGCGATGTTGACGGAGGAGGGGGTGGTTTGGGATCGGGAGGGGTAAGGGCGGAGCTTTTGCTACTCGGTAGCGGCGTGTGTGTGGTCGGGTTGCTTTTGCATGGAGCCTTTCGACTCGGTACACCGCCGCGGGAATCCGCCCCGCGAGGGCGGGTAACTTTTCTCTGTCGGCGCCAGAGAAAAGTCACCAAAAGAGAGGCGCTTCAAAGCGAGCCCTCTGGCGCGCTTGAGGCTCAGCCCGGGCAACAGGCGACCCGCTTCGCTCTCGCCGCTGTCCTTGTGACGAGCCCGATGCCTCCACCGTCCGTGCGCCCAACGTCGGCTGCACGCCGAACTCACGAGTTGAACGCAAGCGCCGCTCGGGCGGCGCGTCGTGGGGTGCGGTGCCTTCATTGGTGAGCCCGGCGTGCAGCCGGCGTTAACCGGCGTGAAGGTCCGATCTGTGGTGACCTGGACAGGGACAGCAGCGAGAGCGAAGCGGGTCGCCTCGTGGCACTTCTTGGCGTTCAACGCACGAGGGCGCCAGATTTAGAGCGCCTCTTCTTTGGTGACTTTCTTCTGGCGCGACAGAAGAAAGTTACCCGCCCTCGCGGGGCGGATTCCCGCGGCGGTGCACCGAGTCGAAAGGCTCGATGCAAAAGCTACCAACCCAACAAGGCACAGAGTCGCGCCGCGAAGCACGCAGAATCCCCCCATGCCTCCCTTCCAGACCTACCTCGTCGGCGGCGCCGTCCGCGACCGCCTGCTCGGGCTGCCGGTGCAGGACCGGGACTGGGTCGTCGTCGGTGCGAGCCCGGAGGCGCTCGCGGCTGCGGGCTACCTGCCGGTGGGCAAGGACTTTCCCGTCTTCCTGCACCCCGAGACCCGCGAGGAAGTCGCGCTGGCGCGCACCGAGCGCAAGACCGCCGCGGGCTACCACGGCTTCGCCTTCCGTGCCGCGCCCGACGTCACGCTGGAACAAGACCTGGCCCGCCGCGACCTGACCATCAATGCCATGGCCGAAGACGACGCGGGCCGGGTGATCGACCCCTACGGCGGCCAGCGCGACATCGCCGCCAAGCTGCTCCGCCACGTCTCGCCCGCCTTTGCCGAGGACCCGGTGCGCATCCTGCGGCTGGCCCGCTTCGCGGCACGCTTCGCTGATTTCACGGTCGCTCCCGAGACCGTCGAGCTGATGCGCGCCATGGTGGCCGCCGGCGAGGTGGATGCCCTCGTGCCCGAGCGCGTCTGGCAGGAGCTCTCGCGCGGGCTGATGGAGGGCAAGCCTTCCCGCATGCTCGAAGTGCTGCGCCAGGCCGGCGCCTTGCAGAAGCTGCTGCCCGAGGTCGAGGCCCTGTTCGGCGTGCCCCAGCCCGAAGCCCACCACCCCGAGGTCGACACCGGCATCCATCTGCTGATGGTGCTGGACCAGTGCGCCGCCAGCGGCGCGCCGCTGACCGTGCGCTACGCCTGCCTCTGCCACGACCTCGGCAAGGGCACGACGCGCAAGGAGGAACTGCCCCGCCACATCGCCCACGAGACGCGCAGCGAGAAGCTGGCCCGCCAGGTGAGCGCACGCTGGAAGGTGCCGACCGACTGCCGGGAATTGGCGGAGCTGGTGGCGCGCGAGCACACCCACGTGCACCAGAGTACCGGCTTCGGCCCCGAAGCCCGGCTGCGCCTGCTGGAGCGCTGCGACGCCTGGCGCCGCCCCGACCGCTTCGCCGAACTGCTCTGGGCCTGCGAGTGCGACGCCCGCGGACGCCTGGGCCTGGAACGGCGCGACTACCCGCAACGCGAGCGCCTGCTGGCCGACCTGCGCGCCACCCAGGACGTGGATCTGGCCGCCGTCAGCGCGGCAGCCGTCGCGCGCGGCGCCAAGGGGCCGGAGATCGGCGCGGCCATCAAGGCTGCGCGGCTTGGGGTTTTGCGTTCCTTCACCGAATCGTTAGATAGCTAACGGTTACAGTCGGCGACTTTGCCGGCATCGGGCCGGCCGGAACAGTGGTGGAAAGGGCTCGCAGCATGGCGGCATGGAGTGGGTTGGTGCGGGGAATCGCCGGGGCCGGGGCGCTGGCGATGGCACTGGGCGGCTGCGGGCAGTCGACGACCGGTGCCGCTCCGGCCGCGCCACCCCCGCCCGAGGTGGGCGTCGTCACCGTGACGCCGGGCCGCGCCGACCTCGCCGCCGAGCTTCCGGGCCGCCTGGAGGCCTACCGCGTCGCCCAGGTGCGTGCGCGTGCCGCCGGCATCCTGCAAAGGCGCCTTTTCAACGAGGGCAGCGACGTGAAGGCCGGCCAGCCCCTCTTCGAGATCGACCCCGCACCCTACCGCGCCGCGCTGGCCAGTGCCCAGGCGCAGCTGGCGCGCGCCGAGGCCAACCTGCTGCAAGCGCAAGCCCTGGCGGACCGCTACGCGCCGCTGGCCAAGAGCCAGGCCGTGAGCCAGCAGGAAGCCCTGAACGCCCAGGCCGCCGCCCAGCAGGCCAGGGCCGACGTGGCCGCCGGCAAGGCCGCCGTGCAGACGGCCCAGATCAACCTCGGCTATGCGAGCGTCACCTCGCCCATCGCCGGCCGCATCGGCCGCGCCCTGGTGACCGAGGGCGCCCTGGTCGGCCAGGGCGAGGCCACGCCGCTGGCCATCGTCCAGCAGGTCGACCGCCTCTATGTCAACTTCACGCAGTCGGCCTCCGAGGTCATGCGGCTGCGCCAGGCCCTGGCCGACGGCAAGCTGCAGAGCGCGGGCAAGGACGCCGCGAAGGTGGAGGTGCTGCTGGAAGACGGCAGCATCTATGCCCAGCCCGGCAAGCTGCTGTTCTCCGACCTCAGCGTGGACGCCAACACCGGCCAGATCACCCTGCGCGCCGAGTTGCCCAATCCCCAGGGCCTGCTGCTGCCGGGCCTGTACGTGCGCGTGCGCCTGGCCCAGGCCGAGGTCAGCGACGCCGTCTGGCTGCCCCAGCAGGCCGTGGCCCGCGGCGCCACCGGCGAGAGCGTGCTCGTCGTGGCCGACGACGGCAGCGTCAGCGCCCGGCCGGTCAAGCTCGGCCCGGCACGCAGCGGCAACGCCCTGGTGCTGAGCGGCCTGAAGGCGGGCGAGAAGGTCATCGTCGACGGCCTGCAGAAGGCCAAGGCCGGCGGCAAGGCACGCCCGGTGCCCTGGCAGCCCGCGGCCTCGGGCGCGGCGGCCTCGGCGGCGGCTTCGGCCCCCGCGCCGGCCGCCTCCCGCTGAACCCGAGGGCTGAGCAGACATGGCGCAGTTCTTCATCAACCGGCCCATCTTCGCGTGGGTCATCGCCCTCTTCATCCTCGTGCTCGGCGGCACGGCGGTCACGCAACTGCCCATCGCCCAGTACCCGCCGGTGGCGCCACCGTCCATCGTGCTGTCGGTGTCCTACCCGGGCGCCTCGGCGCAGACGCTGGAAGACTCGGTCATCAGCGTCATCGAGCGCGAGATGAACGGCTCGCCCGGCCTCATCTACATGGAGGCCGTGGCCCAGGCCGACGGCACCGGTTCCATCACGCTGAGCTTCGACCCGTCCACCAACCCGGACCTGGCCCAGGTGGACGTGCAGAACCGCTATGCCCGCGCGCAGCCGCGGCTGCCGCAGGCCGTCATCCAGCAGGGCGTGCGCGTCGACAAGGCCAATCCCAACTTCCTGCTCTTCATCATCCTGTCGAGCAGCAACCCGGACTTCAACCCCATCGCGCTGGGCGACTACGCCTCGCGCACCGTGCTGCCCGAGATCCAGCGCGTGCCCGGCGTCGGCCAGGGACTGCTGTTCGGCACCGAGCGCGCCATGCGCATCTGGCTGGACCCGGCCAAGCTCGTCGGCTACAAGCTCGCGCCGGCGGACGTCAACGCCGCCATCCAGGCCCAGAACGCCCAGGTCAGCTCCGGCTCCATCGGCGACCTGCCCAACGTGCCCGGCCAGCCGGTGGCGGCCACGGTCGTCGTGCGCGGCCAGCTCACCAGCGTCGAGCAGTTCGGCGCCATCGTGCTGCGCGCCAACCCTGACGGCTCCACCGTGCGGCTGCGCGACGTGGCCCGCATCGAACTCGGCGCCGACAACTACACCGGCCGCTCGACGCGGTTGAACGGCAAGCCCTCGGTCGGCGTCGGCGTGCAGCTCGCGCCCTCGGCCAACGCCCTGCAGACGGCCAAGCTCATCAAGCAGCGCCTCAAGCAGCTGCAGCCCTACTTCCCGGCCGGGGTGAAGGCCGACATCCCCTACGACAGCTCGCTGTTCATCGACATCTCCATCTCCCAGGTCGTCGAGACCCTGCTCGAAGCCGTGGCCCTGGTGTTCCTCGTGATGTTCCTGTTCCTGCAGAACATCCGCTACACCATCATCCCGACGCTGGTGGTGCCCATCGCCCTGCTGGGCAGCTTCGCCACGCTGCTGGCCCTGGGCTTCTCGATCAACGTGCTGACGATGTTCGGCATGGTGCTGGTCATCGGCATCGTCGTGGACGACGCCATCGTGGTGGTCGAGAACGTCGAGCGGGTGATGAGCGAGGAGGGCCTGTCGCCGCTCAAGGCCACGCGCAAGGCCATGGGGCAGATCTCCGGCGCCATCGTCGGCGTGACGGTGGTGCTGATCTCGGTGTTCGTGCCGCTGGCCTTTTTCAGCGGCTCCATCGGCAACATCTACCGCCAGTTCTCGGCGGTGATGGTGAGCTCCATCGCCTTCTCGGCCTTCCTCGCGCTGTCGCTGACGCCGGCGCTGTGCGCCACGCTGCTCAAGCCGGTCGAGGCCGGCCACCACATCGAGAAGCGCGGCTTCTTCGGCTGGTTCAACCGCGGCTTTGCACGCACGGCCAAGGGCTACGAGGGCTGGGTGGCGCGCTTCATCCACCGCAGCGTGCGCATGGCGTTCGTCTACGCGGCCGTCATCGCCGCGGCGGCGCTGCTGTTCCAGAAGCTCCCGACGTCCTTCGTGCCCAACGAGGACCAGGGCAACATCCTCGTCAACGTGCAGCTGCCGCCGGGCGCGACCCAGGCGCGCACGCTGGAGGTCATGAAGCAGACCGAGGCCTACATGCTCAAGCAGCCGGAGGTCGAGAGCATGGTCAGCGTCGTCGGCTTCAGCTTCGCCGGCTCCGGCCAGAACGCCGGCCTGGGCTTCATCACCCTCAAGCCCTGGGACGAGCGCCACGGCGCCGAACACTCGGCCCAGGGCCTGGTGGCCCGGGCCTTCCCGGCGCTGGCCAAGATCCGCGACGCCATCATCTTTCCGGTCAGCCCGCCGCCCATCCGCGACCTCGGCCGCGCCAACGGCTTCGCCTTCCGGCTGCAGGACCGCAGCGGGCACACGCGCGCCGAACTGCTGGCCGCGCGCAACCAGCTGCTGGGAGCCGCGGCCAAGAACCCGCTGCTGGCGGCCGTGCGGCCCGACGGCCTGGAAGACGCCGCCCAGCTCCAGCTCGACATCGACCGCGAGCGCGCCATGGCCCTGGGCGTGAACATCGGCGCCGTCAATGCGGTGCTGGGCACGTCGCTGGGCTCCAGCTACGTCAACGACTTCCCCAACGCCGGCCGGCTGCAGCGCGTCATCGTGCAGGCCGACGCGCCGGCCCGCATGCAGCCCGAGGACCTGTTGCGGCTGAACGTGCTCAACGGCGCGGGCCAGCCCGTGCCGCTCGCGGCCTTCGCCACCAGCAAGTGGATCACCGGCCCGATGCAGACCGTGCGCTACAACGGTTATGCCGCGATGCGCATCCTCGGCGAGCCGGCCAAGGGCGTGTCCACCGGCACGGCCATGGCCGAGATGGAGAAGCTCGCCGCCCAGCTGCCCGACGGCTTCGGCTACGAGTGGACGGGGCAGTCCCGCGAGGAGAAGCTCTCGGGCTCGACGGCCTTCATCCTGTTCGGCTTCTCGCTGCTGGCCGTCTTCCTGTGCCTGGCTGCGCTGTACGAGAGCTGGAGCATCCCGCTGGCCGTGCTGCTGGTGGTGCCGCTGGGCGTGCTCGGCGTGGTGCTGGGCGCCAACTTCCGCGGCCTGGAGAACGACGTCTACTTCAAGGTCGGCATGATCACCATCATCGGCCTGTCGGCCAAGAACGCCGTGCTCATCATCGAGTTCGCCAAGGACCTGCAGGCCCACGGCCGCAGCGTGTTCGACGCCGTGCGCGAGGCTGCCCACCTGCGCTTCCGGCCCATCGTCATGACCTCGCTGGCCTTCATCCTCGGCGTGCTGCCGCTGGTGCTGGCCAGCGGCGCCGGCTCGGCCAGCCAGCGCGCCATCGGCACCGGCGTGATGGGCGGCATGCTGTCGGCCACGGCCCTGGCCGTGTTCTTCGTGCCGGTGTTCTTCGTCGTCGTGCGCCGCTTCTTCCCGGGCAGCGAGCGCCAGCGGCGGCGCGATGCCCACGAGGACGAAGAGTCGGGGAGCCAGGCATGAAGCGCGCCCTTTCGCTGATCGCCACGGCCGCCCTGCTCGCCGCCTGCGCCGGCCCCGAGCCGAAGAAGCCCACGGCCGCCGAAGCCGCCCAGGCCGCGCTGCCGGCCGCCGCCTTCCCGACGCCGGGCGGCGGCGGCACGACGGCGGCCGCCGCACTGCCCTGGGCCCAGGCCTTCCAGGGCGCGCGGCTGCAGCGCCTCATCCCGCTGGCCCTGGCCAACAACCGCGACCTGCGCGTGGCCGCCGCCAACATCGAGAGCGCCCGCGCCACGGCCGCCGCGCGCGATGCCGACCTCTGGCCCACGGTCAACGTCGGCGTCAGCGGCTCGCGCGCGACGGCGGCCAACGGCGGCATCAACAGCAGCTACCAGGCCGGCCTGCAGGTCGCGGCCTATGAGCTCGACCTCTTCGGCCGCCTGCGCAGCCTGGACGCCGCCGCCCAGGCCGCCCTGCTCGGCGCCGAGGCCAACCAGCAGGCCGTGCGCATCGCGCTGGTCGCTGGCGTCGCCACCGCCGAGATCGCCCTGCAGGCGGACGAGGCCCTGCTCAGGATCACCCGCGACACGCTGGCCAGCCGCGAGCAGTCACTGCAGCTGATCCGCCAGCGCTTCGAGGGCGGCATCACCAGCGAGATCGACCTGCGCGCGGCCGAGTCGGCCCTGCAGGCGGCGCGCGTGGCCCTGGCCCAGACCCAGCGCCAGCGCGCCCTCGACGAGAACGCCCTGGTGCTGCTGCTGGGCTCGGCCCTGCCGGCCGACCTGCCCGCACCCAGCGGCGCCCTGGCCGACTTCGAGCCCCTGGCCGAACTGCCCGCCGGCCTGCCGAGCGAAGTGCTGACGCGCCGGCCCGATGTGCGCCAGGCCGAGCAGCAGCTCGCCGCGGCCGACGCCAACATCGACGCGGCGCGCGCGGCCTTCTTCCCGCGCATCACCCTGACCGGCAGCTTAGGCACCGCCAGCAACCAGCTCTCGGGCCTGTTCAAGAACTCGGCCTGGAGCTTCGCGCCGTCGCTGGTGCAGCCCCTCTTCGACGCCGGCCGCAACCGCGCCAACCTCGCCCAGGCCCGCGCCCAGCGCGACATCGCCACGGCCCAGTACGAGAAGGCCATCCAGTCGGCCTTCCGCGACGTCGCCGACGCCCTCGCCGGCCGGGCGACCCTGGCCGAGCAGCGCAGCGCCCAGGCCGCCCAGGTGGACGCCGAGTCGCGCCGCCTGGCCCTGGCCGAGGAGCGCTACCGTGCGGGCATCGCCAGCTCGCTGGACGTGCTGGACGCGCAGCGCTCCCTCTTCGCCGCCCAGCAGGCGCTCGTGCAGGTGCAGAGCCAGCGCGCACAGAACCTGGTGGCGGTGTACCGCACCCTCGGCGGAGGAGCCTGACCATGCGCCGCCTGGCCATCGCACTGGGCCTCGTCTTGCTGCTGCCGGCGGCCCAGGCGCAGGAGACGCTGCGGGACCGCATCAAGGCCCGCATCGAGCAGCGCCGGGCCGAGCGCGGGCAGGACGCACCGGCCACCGGCGGCCTGCAGGAACTGCAGGTGCAGGGCCGCAAGGTCCTCGTCCACCTGCCGACGGGTTATGACGGCAGCCGGCCGGCGCCCCTGGTGCTGGCCTTCCATGGCGGCGGCGGCCATGCCGAATACATGGCCGACGACAGCCACTACGGGCTGCAGAAGAAGGCCGACGAGGCCGGCTTCGTCGTCGCCTTCCCCAACGGCTACAGCAAGCTGCAGGGCGGCCGCTTCGCCACCTGGAATGCCGGCGGCTGCTGCGGCGATGCCCGCGACCGCAGCAGCGACGACGTCGGCTTCGCCCGCGCCGTGGTGGCGGCGCTGAAGGCCCGCTACCGCATCGACGCGGCGCGGGTCTTCGCCACCGGCATGTCCAACGGCGGCATGCTCAGCCACCGCCTGGCCTGCGAGGCGGCCGACGTCTTCCGGGCCGTCGCCTCGGTGGCGGGCACGGACGCGACGGCGAGCTGCACGCCCAGCCGTCCGATCTCGGTGCTGCACATCCACGCCCGCGACGACGACCACGTGCTCTTCGACGGCGGGGCGGGCGCCGGCGCCTTCCGCGACGAGAGCAAGGTGATGAGCTTCGTCTCGGTGCCCGACACCATCGCCCGCTGGGTGCAGCGCGACCGCTGCACGGCGCCCGCGCGGCGCACGCTCGAGCGGCCCGGGGCCTACTGCGAGGTCCATGAAGGCTGCGCCGGCGGCGTGAGCGTGCAGCTCTGCGTCACCGACAGCGGCGGGCACTCCTGGCCCGGCGCGCAGCGCGTGCGGCGCGGCAAGGAGGAGGCCTCCCAGGCGCTGGACGCGGACGACCTGATCTGGCGCTTCTTCGAGCAGACGCCGCCCGGGCCATCCCAGTGATGCGGCGGGGCGCGACGGCCATCACACATGAAACCGTGGGTGGCGCGAGGCCCAGGAACACAGCCACAGAGACACCGAGGCACAGAGGCAGCGGGATGAAGGGCCCTCTGTGTCTCTGTGCCTCTGTGGCTGTGTTTGGTTTCCACTGGGGCGAAGGAGTCTGACTTCGGCATCCACAGGCGCTTGACAACGCTGTCTATTACCGCCAACATTGGCGCGAGAAAGCGCTTTCAAAGCACTTCTAACCGCTTGTTCTTACGGCCGATAGCAGAATCACCGCCATGCGTTCCCTCACCGCCTCCCTGCTCCTCACCGCCGCCCTGTCCGCCCACGCTGGCCCGGCGCCGATCTACGACGAAGGCGCCGATGCCAAGGCCGCCGTGCGCTCGACGCTGGCCGAGGCCGAGAAGGCCAGCCTGCCCGTGCTCGTCGTCTTCGGCGCCAACTGGTGCGGCGACTGCCGCATGCTGGACGCCACCTTCAAGCACGGCCCGAGCGCGCCGCTGATCGCCCAGCACTTCAAGGTGGTCAAGGTCGACGTCGGCCGCTTCGACCGCAATGTCGACATCGCCGAGACCTACCACGTGCCGCTCAAGAAGGGCATCCCCGCCGTCGCCGTGCTCTCGCCCCAGGGCAAGCTGCTCTACGCGACCGAGGGCGGCGAGCTGGCCGACGCCCGCAAGATGGGCGACCAGGGCGTCTACGACTTCTTCAGCCGCATCACCGCCAACGCCAAGTGACCTCGGTCGTCGGCGCCTCGCGCGCGCTGCGCGCGCAGTTCTTCGTGCTCGGCGTCATGTTCGCGACCTGGGGCGTCCACGTCCCGACGGTCAAGGGCCATTACGGCCTGGGTGAACAGGCTCTGGCCATCGCCATGCTGGCCAGCGGCGTGGGTGCCCTGCTGGCCCTGGCGCAGGCCGGCCGTGTCGTCGGACGCTGGGGGCCGCGAGCCGTGTCCGCCGCCATGGGCGTGCTGTGCTGCGCATCGGTGGCCTGCCTGCTGGCCTGGCCGGCCTATGCGGCGCTGCTGGCCGTGATGCTGGTCTTCGGCGTCACGGGCAGCCTGCTGGACGTGGCCATCAACACCGAGGCGACCGAGATCGAGCGCCTCGCCGCCCGGCCGCTGATGAGCGGCTTCCACGGCATGTTCAGCCTCGGCGGCATGGCTGGCGCCAGCCTGGGCAGCGCAGCCCCCGCCCTGGGCCTCTCGCCGCAGGCCCACCTGCTGGTCGCCACGGGGCTGGGCGCGGCGGTGGTGCTGGTGGCCAGCCGGGCCATGCTGCCCGTGCCCGAGCACAACGCCGAGGAGAAACACCCCCTGAGCCTGCCGCGCGGCCCGCTGCTGCTGCTGGGCGTGCTGGCCTCCATGGGCCTGATCGCCGAGGGCGCGATGTACGACTGGAGCGTGCTCTTCATGAAGCAGGAGCGCGCCAGCAGCCCGAGCACCGCCGCCCTGGCCTACGCCAGCTTCAGCGGTGCGATGGCGGCCGGCCGCTTCGGCGGCGACTGGGTGCGTTCGCGCGTCTCGCCCGCGCGGCTGATGCGGGCCAGTGGCGCGCTGGCCGCGGCCGGCATGACGCTGGCGCTGGCCGTGCCTTCGCCCTGGGTGGCCCTGCTGGGCTTCGCGGGCGTGGGTCTGGGGCTGTCCAACGTGGTGCCGGTGCTGTTCAGCGCGGCCTCGCAGGCGCCGGGCGTGTCGCCGGCCCACGGCATCGCGGCGGTCTCGGGCGTGGGCTACCTCGGCATGATGGCCGGCCCGCCGCTGATCGGCCTGATCGCCGAGCACGCGTCGCTGGCCGCGGGCCTGCTCGTCGTCGTGATGTTCGCCGTCTTCATGGCGGTCTCCGCCCGGCGGGCGATGCGCGCCTGAGGGGCGCCCCTGCCGCCTAGGATGGCGGCCTGATGCAAGTCGACGACCACCGCGTTCGCCATCCGCTCGGCGAGCTGTTCGCCCGCAGTTGGACCCCGCCGGGGCCGGCCGCGGGTGCGCCCATCGTGCTGCTGCACGACTCGCTGGGCTGCGTCGAACTCTGGCGGGACTTCCCCCCGGCCCTGGCCCAGGCCACCGGCCGGCGCGTCGTGGCCTATGACCGGCTGGGCTTCGGCCGGTCCCAGGCGCGCACGGACCGGCTGGCGCCGGATTTCATCGCCGAGGAGGCCCGCCGCTTCTTCCCCGTGGTGCTGGAGCGCCTGGGCATCGAGGGTTTCGTCGCCTTCGGCCACAGCGTCGGCGGAGGCATGGCGGTGAACTGCGCGGCCGAATGGAGCGGGCGCTGCGAGGCCCTGGTCACGGAGTCGGCGCAGGCCTTCGTCGAGGACCGGACGGTGCAGGGCCTGCGGGCGGCCAGGCGGGACTTCCAGCAGCCCGGCCAGTTGGAGCGGCTGGCCCGCTACCACGGCGACCAGGCGGCCTGGGTGCTGGAGGCTTGGCTCGGTACCTGGCTGAGCCCGGCCTTCGCCGGCTGGTCGCTGGCCGAGGCCTTGCCCCGCGTGCGCTGCCCGGTGCTGGCCCTGCACGGCGCCGACGATGAGTACGGATCTGCGCGCCACCCGGAGGCCATCGGCCGCCTCGCCGCCGGCCCCACGCGCATCGAGTTGCTGCCGCAGACGGGCCATGTGCCGCATCGGGAACGGCCGGCCGAGGTGCTCGGGCGCGTGGCGGGCTGGCTTGCCGCGGCGGCGGCAGATTCCTAGCGGGCGCCGGGCCTTCAGGCTGCGAGCGAAGCCTTGACCGCCTGCAGCAGCGGCGCCAGCAGGCGGCAGACTTCAGCCAGCAGCGGCTCGGCGACGGCAGCGCCCGCATTGCTGGCGCAGGCCGCTTCCAGCGCTGCCGCGGCCCGTTGCAAGGCCGGCATGCCGAGGGTGCCGGCCACGGTCTTGAGATCGTGGGCATGGCGGGTCGCCGCGGCGGTGTCGCCGCGCGCCCAGGCCTGGCGCAGGCGCGGCTCGAAGTCGGCCTCGCGCTCGCTGAACATGGTGAGCAGCCGGCGGTACAGGGCCTCGTCGCCGTTGACGGCCGCCAGCGCGGCCTTCATGTCCAGCTCCGTCGCCACCGCCGAGGCCGCCGGCGCCTGGGGGCGTATCCAGCGCGCCAGCGTGACGAACAGATCCTCGACACGGAAGGGCTTGGCGATGTGGTCGTTCATGCCCGCCGCCAGCACCTTGTCGCGGTCTCCCGCCATGGCGTTGGCGGTCATGGCGATGACGGGCAGGTCGCGCAGCTCGGGGCGCCGGCGCAGCGCCCGCGTCGCCTCGTAGCCGTCCATGACGGGCATCTGGCAGTCCATCAGCACGGCGTCGAAGCGCTCCTGCTCCAGCGCCGCGAGCGCCTCGCGCCCGTCGGCGGCGACACGCACGGCGATGCCGGCGCGTTCGAGCAGTTCGCAGGCCAGCTCCTGGTTGATGGGGTTGTCCTCGACGAGCAGGATGCGAGCGCCCGCGAGACTGGCCTGCTGGGCGTGCAGCCTTTCCTGTCGCTGCTCGCTGCGCCGCGGCTGCGTGGCCGGCAGGCCGAGGGCGGTCATGCAGGCGTCGAGCAGGGCCGAGGGCGTCACCGGCTTGGGCAGCAGGGCCGCCACCTGCAGGCCGCGCGACTGGAGCTGCACCTCGGCCTGGTCACGGCTGAAGGCGGTCACCATCAGCACCGTCGGCGGCGCATGCCGGATGTCGAGCTGGCCCAGCCGGGCCAGGCACTCCACGCCGTCCATGCCCGGCATGCGCCAGTCGAGCAGCACGACCTTGAAGGGCCGGCCGGCGGCGTCCGCCATGGCCACGGCCGCCACGGCGGCCTCGCCGTCGGCGGCCATCTCGGGCTGCAGTCCCCACGAGGTCACCAGTCCGCACAGCAGCTCGCGCGCGGCCGGATGGTCGTCGACGATGAGCAGCCGGGTGCCGCTCAGTTCGCCGCGTTCGGGGGCGGCCGACAGCCCCTGCTGCAGCCCGAACTCCAAGGTGAAGTGGAAGCGGCTGCCATGGCCGGGCTGGCTGTCCACGCCGATGCTGCCGCCCATGCGTTCGACGAGATGCCGGCTGATGGCCAGCCCCAGGCCCGTGCCGCCGAAGCGCCGGCTGGTGGAGGCGTCGGCCTGGGTGAAGGGCTGGAAAAGCCGCTCGCAGGCCTGCGGGCTCAGCCCGATGCCGGTGTCCCTCACCTCGAAGCACAGCTTGGCGTGGGTCGCCGAACGCTCGACGAGCGAGATGGCCACGGTGATCTCGCCGCGCTCGGTGAACTTGACGGCGTTGTTGCTGAGGTTGAGCAGGACCTGCCCCAGCCGCGAGGGGTCGCCGATCAGATGGGTCGGCAGGTCGGGCGGCAGCACGAACAGCAGCTCCAGTCCTTTCTGCTCGGCCGGCATGCCCACCAGGCTGGCGAGCTGGTCGAGGACGTCGCCGAGCTGGAAGGGGATGGATTCGACTTCCAGCTTGCCAGCCTCGATCTTCGAGAAGTCGAGGATGTCGTTGATGATGCCCAGCAGCGATTCGGCCGCGCGGTGCACCTTCTCGACATAGTTGCGCTGCCGGTTGTCCAGGCCGCTGCGCAGGGCGAGGAGCGACATGCCGAGGATGGCGTTCATCGGCGTGCGGATCTCGTGGCTCATGTTGGCGAGGAATTCGCTCTTGGCGCGCGTGGCCGCCTCTGCGGCGAGCTGGGCGCGTTCCAGCTGCCCGGTGCGTTCGTGCACACGCTGCTCCAGCGTGTCCGCCAGCCGGCGCACTTCAGCGCGGGAGCGGCGCAACCGCACCAGGAAGAAGACGGTGCCGACCAGTGCCAGCAGACTGCCGGCCAGCACGGTCCACAGCCAGCGCTGCTGCAGCTCCCGGGCCCGCAGCTCGGCGGCCTGCTGCTCGCCGCGGCGCTGGAGCTCGGCCAGCTCGCGCTGGCGCGCCTCGTTGCGCCTTCGCTCGACCGCCTCGAGCAGGCGTTCCGCGCTGCGCTCGGTGTTGACGCGCGTCTGCATGTCGGCAGCCTCCAGCGCCATGCGATAGGCCCGCGGGAGATCGCCGTCCGCCGCCGTCAGCTCGGCCAGGCGCCGCGCGGCGCTGGCCTGGTAGAGGGGCTGGCCGAGGGCGATGGACTGGGTGTAGGCGACCTCGGCCTCGGCGAGGGCGGCTTCCGGCTTGCCCAGGGCCTGGAAGATGCGGCTGCGCAGCTGGGCGCTGTGGAAGGCCCCCGTCCTGAGTTCGGTGGACTTCAGGATGGCGACGGCGTGATCGCTCTCGGCCAGGGCCTCTTGCGGCCGGCCCGCGGCCAGCAGCTGGTCGGCATGGTTGTGAACGGCGTTGGCCAGGTTCACCGGCGTTCCCACGGCGACGAAGATGGCGATGGCCTCGCCGACGAGCCGCTCGCCTTCGGCCCGGTCGCCGCGCCGATGCGCCTCGTTGGACAGGCCGAGCAAGGCGAAGGCCTCCTGCAGCCTGGAGCCGCCGGACTGGGCCTGGCGGCGCATCTGCTCCAGCTGCGCAAGTGCCTCGGCATGGCGGTTGCTCTGCAGGTAGGACACCGCCAGGCCGTGGTGAGCATAGGCCAGCGCCAGCGGGTCGCCCGAACGCTGCGCCGCGTCCATGGCCTGCACGGCCATGTTGGCGGCCTCCTCGAGGCGCCCGATGCGGCGCGACACCAAGGCGCCGCGGAACAGCGCCTCGGCGCGCAGGTCGGGCCGCTCGACCCCTTCCAGCACAGCCAGGCTGTGCGAGGTGACCTCGATGAGGCGCTCGACGTTGTTGAGGTTGACCGCGCCGAGCGAGAGGTTCATGTCGGCCTCGGCCTGGCCGGCGCGGTCGCCCGCGGCCGTCGCCTCGCTCAGGGCCTCCTCGGCGTGGGTGATGGCGTCGCGCGAGCGGCCGAGGTGGATCTCGATGCGCGCCAGCAGGTTGATCGCCCGCACGCGGTCGGCGGCGGCGGCCTCGGCCGGCAAGCCGGTCAGCAGGGTCCGGGCCTGGGCATAGGCGGCCGGGGCGTCGTTGTCGGCCAGCTTGCGCACGGCCGCCGCGCGCTGCCGCCAGTCGTCGAGCGCCATGCCGAGCGCCGGCAGCGCGAGCAGCCAGGCGCAAAGGGCCACGGCCGCGCCGCGGGCGGCAAAGGCCCTCATGTGCGCAGGCTCAGGCTGGTGCCGATCTGGCGGTCGTTGACCCAGGCGTTCTGCGGGCGGGTCTCGACGCCGAAGTAGGAGCGGCGCAGCGTGCCCTGCAGGTTGCCGCCGTCGAGCGACCAGGTCAGCCGGTCGTTGATGCGCCAGCGCAGGGACGCGTCCAGCCAGCCGTAGGCCCGCGTGCTCGTCTGCAGGGCGCCGATGCCGACGACGCTGGCCGTGCCGCTCGGGAAGCTGCTGCGCCAGTTCCAGGCCAGGCGGGCCGACCACGGCCCCCACTCGTAGAGGCCAACCAGATTGAAGCTGCGGCGGGACAGGCTCTGCAGCGGCAGGTTGGCGCGCAGCACGCGGTCGTAGGCCTCGCTGTGGACGAAGGTGGCATTGGCCTGCAGGCCCAGGCCCCGCCAGGCGCCCGGCAGGAAGTCGAGGAAGCGCTGGTAGGCCAGCTCCGCGCCCCGCAGGTGGCCGGCATCGGCGTTGTAGGGGCGGCTCACCTGGTAGAGCTGGCCATCGTGCGTCTCGGCCTGGCTCAGGGAGGCGACGAAGCCGTCGACGCGCTTCCAGAACAGGGTCAGCGCCGCGGCGTGGCCGGCGCCGAAATCGGCCTCGGCGGCCAGGTCGGCATTCGTGGCCCGCATCGGGCGCAGCGCCGGATTGCCTGCCGTTCCCTGGTTGAGCTGGGGGTTGACGCTGTTGGGCGTCAGCGTGACGGAGGGCGACATCAGGTTGAAGTCGGGCCGCGTGATGCTGCGCGAGGCCGCGACGCGCCATTGCCAGGGCCCGCCGGGCCGCCAGCGCAGGCTGGCGCTGGGAAGCCAGTCCCGGGTCCGCGCGTCGACCTCCAAGGGCGCGATGCTGCCGCTGGAGGGCACGCTCTGGTTGCCGCCCAGCGCGGAGCGGGTCTGCACCAGGCGAACGCCGGCCAGGCCGTCCAGACCGAGGGCCGGAAGCCGCCAATGCCCTTGCGCATAGAGCGCGTCGGTGACTTCGCGGATCCGCCACACGCCCAGGGGCCCGCCCGCCGTGGGCAGCGGGGTGCTGATGCCGAAGTCCTGCCGCAGCTGCACGGGGTCGCGCGCGTCGACCAGCGTGTCGGTGAGATAACCCGTGATGCTCGGCGCACGCCCGTCGAGGAAGGGCGCGTAGGGATAGAGGGCGGTGCGAGCGGGCAGGGCGGTGGCCGGCGTGCCGGGCAGCGGCACGTCGCCGAAGATCAGGTTGTCCGCGTTGTCGGCCTCCCGCCGCGAACGGCGCCATCCGACGGACAACTGGTCCAGCGCCGCCTGGTCGAACAGCCATTCGGCGTCCAGGCGTCCGGCCGACAGGCTGCCGCGCAGCGGCCTGACCCGATAGGCCAGCGAGACATAGCGCAGCTGCGACGGCGCGCCCAGGTCCGTGCCCTCGACCGCCGTCGCGGGTGCGACGCCGCCGGCATCCTGGGTGAAGCGTGCCGCCTTGCCGGCCAGCGTCGGGCCGGAGAAGTACAGGCGGTTGAGGCTGCGGGTGTGGCTGAGGTCGGCGCTCAAGTGCAGGCTTTCCCCGGTCCAGGAGCCACCGGCCGCGAGCTGGCGCGTGCGGTCGACGGTGTCCCTCACGAAGCCGAGGATGGAGACGGGCGCGTCGGTCCAGGTGATGCGCTGCACGTCGTGAGAACCGGCGAAGAAGGTGACGCTGGCGGGGTCGAAGCCGCTGCCCGCCGCGAAGTTGGGCCCGACGTTGACCTGCTGCGTCTGCTGGCGCGTGGACAGTTCCGCCAGGTGGGCCTCCGCGTAGAGGTCGACCGCGGCCGATGGCCGCCAGCCCAGCATGACGGTGGCCAGGCCGCGGCGGCGGCGGCCGAGGCTGGTGCTTTCGCTGGTGCTGCTCGACACCACGCTGTCCTGCCCGGGCGCGAGGTCGAGCCGGCAGCCGGAGCTGGCCCGGGCGCTGCACAGCATCGGCGCGCCGCTGCCCTTCAGGTCCTCCCGGTAGGCGCGGTCCTGGAGCACGAGGTTGACCAGGCCGGCGACCTCGCCGACGCCCGCCGGCGCGCGGCCGCCGAGCAGCACGGAGAGCTGGCCGGCGCCCTTGCCGGCGAGATCGCCGTGGAGATAGCGCGCCGTTGCCGCCAACGCGGGCTGGCGGAAGTCGAAAGGATGGCGGGTGCGCAGATCCACGCTCCCGCCGAGGCCGCCCTCGATGCGCGCGGCGGCGGCGGTCTTGTAGACGTCGATGCCGGCCAGCATCTCGCTGGGCAGGTCGGCGTAGTCCAGCGCGCGGCCGAAGCCGGCGGTGAACACCTCGCGGCCATTGAGCGTGGTCTCGACCTGCGTCAGTCCGCGCACCGACAGAACCGAGGCCTCGCCCCGGTCGCGGGTGATCTGCACGCCGCTGATGCGCTGCACGGCATCGGCCACGTTGAGGTCGGGCAGGCGGGCGATGTCCTCGGCGACAACGCTGTCGACGACGTCGTCCGCGCGGCGTTTGCGGGCCGCCGCCGACTCGATGCTGGAGCGCACTCCCGTGACGATGACCGTGTCGAGTTTCTGCGCCAACGACGTGGCGGGCGCCAGCAGGGTGGCGCTGGCGGCCAGGACGGTCAAGCCGAGCTGCTTCATGGTGTTCATCCAAGCGGAGGGTTCACGCAGGCCCCACAAGGCGCCTGCCCTCGTTTTTATGCCTAATCCGCTCAATCAGGCGGTGACTTTTGAGCGTTTCCGCCAGATGTGGCGGGCGGGCATCGTTTGCTGGAGGCGGCGCCGGAGAAACCGCCGGTCCTTGTAGTCCTATCCCTAACGTGTTGGCAGGCTTCCTGACCCCGGATTCGGCCGCGACCGATGGTCGGCCTCGTGCCGCCATCGCATCCTTGCTCCCCGCCAAGGCACTCCGCGGAGATCGCATGATTAGATTACTGCTGGCGGACGACCATGCCGCGGTCCGGGAGGGCCTGCGGCAGCTGTTCGCCTACGCGCCTGACATGCTGCTGGAGGGTGAGTTCGCCAGCGGCGAAGAGGTCATCCGACGCCTGTCGACCGACAGCTCGCGCGTCGACCTGCTGCTGCTCGACCTGTGCATGCCGGGGGTTTCCGGCGTCGAGCTGCTGCAGCGGCTTTGCCAGCAGTTCCCCTGGCTGCCGGTGCTGGTGCTGACCATGCACAACGAAGCCTCCATCGCCCAGCGTGCGATGGAGGCCGGCGCGGCGGGCTTCCTCAGCAAGGACAGCGACCCCGAGGACTTGCTCGACGCCGTGCGGCGGGTGGCGGCGACCGGGCGGCTGCCGCTGGCGGCGCAGGGCGGGAGGGCCTGAACGTGAACCCGGCGCCTCCCGTTCATCGTCGGCCTGGACGCCTGGCCTGGTTCCTGGCCGTGACCCTGCCGCTGCCGGTGGCCTGGTCCATCGGCGCGCCGCCCTTCGTCAAGGCCGGCTGGCATCGCTGCCTTGCCGCTTCAGGCCGCTGGCTGGGGGGCGATGCGGAACTGGTGTTGGCCGCCGCCGGTGTGGCGATGCTGGGCGCGGCGGGGCTGAGGCTGGCCCGGTGGCCGGGCCGGCGCGCGCCCGCGCTGCTGATGGCGGGGGGGCTTGCCGCCTTGTCGGTGCTGTGCCTCCCCTCCGACCCCGTGGCGCTCGCGTCGCCGCTGTATGCGGCGCTGGCCTGGTGTGTGGCCTGGCCGGCCCTGCGGCGCGCCCGAGCGTCCCGCCAGCCCCCGCTGCGCCGGCCCGGCGAGGCTGCGCCGCAGGCCGTGCTCGACGCATCGCCGTGGCCGCATGCGAGCGACCGCGTCGGCAGCGCCGGGCTGCACTGCGTGCGCGGCCTGCTGGACTCCAGCCTGGAACCCATGCTGGCCCTCGCTCCGGACGGCTGGGTGATGGACCTCAACGCCGCGGCCGCCCGGCTGGCCGGCCGCGGCCCCCAGCAACTGGTGGGGCGTGAATGCGCGGCCTTCTTCGCGGCCCCCGAGGCCCTGCGCGGCAGCCTGCGGGAGGTCCTGGCCGGCGGGCCGCCGCAGTCCCTCGTCCAGGTCCTGCGCCGTGCCGACGGCGAGCCGACGGATGTGGCCTGCAGCATCGCCGCCTGCCGCAACGGGCTGGGCGAGCTGCAGTGCGTGTTCGTGACCCTGCGTGACCTCCGCGATCTGCGGACCTGCCAGGTCCATCCGGCCCTTGACGCGAGCTGCGACGCCCTGACCGCCTTGCCCAACCGGGGGCAGTTCCGCGCCGACGTGCAGGAGGCGCTGAACCGCAGCCGTCGCACGGGGCAGCTCGGCGCGGTCATGTTCATCGACCTCGACAACTTCAAGGATGTCAACGACACCCTGGGGCACCAACTGGGCGACGAGCTTCTCAAGGTGATGGCCACCCGTCTGGCGGGCTGCATGCAGGACTGCGGTGTCGTCGCCCGCATCGGCGGCGATGAGTTCGCCGTACTGGTCGAGCCGTTGGCCGCAGCGGACGACGCACGGCGGCTGGCCGACCGGGTGCTCGCGGCGGTGGCCGAGCCCGTGCACATCGGCAGCACCGAGCTGGTCGTGGCCTGCAGCGTCGGCATCACGGTGTTTCCCCACGACGTCGGCGGGGTCGACACCCTGCTGCGCAACGCGGACACCGCGCTGTTCCGCGCCAAGGACGCCGGCAAGAACAACAGCCAGTTCTTCACCTACGAGATGAACCGCGCGGTACGGCGGCGGGTGGAGATCGCGTCGCAGCTCCGCAATGCCATCAGGCAGGGCGAGTTCAGCGTCGTGTACCAGCCGCGGATGGACCTGATCCGCGATCAGCTGGTGGGCGTCGAGGCCTTGCTGAGATGGAACAACGCCGAGCTGGGCATCGTGTCGCCGCAGGAGTTCATCCCCGTCGCCGAAGAGACGGGGCTGATCGTGCCCATCGGCGAATGGGTGTTGCGCGAGGCCTGCCGGCAGGCGGTGCGCCTGCACCAGAGCTCGGGCTGCGACGTGGCCGTCGCGGTCAACATTTCGGCGCGGCAGTTCCGCGGCACCGACATCGTCAAGACCGTCGAGGACGCCTTGGCGGAAACCGGGCTGGCCAGCCGCCTGCTCGAACTGGAGCTGACGGAGAGCGTGCTCATGCGCGACACCGCACGGGCGGCAGAGACGCTGCAGCGGCTGGTCGAGGTCGGCGTGGGCGTGGCGCTGGACGACTTCGGCACCGGCTATTCGTCGCTGGGCTACCTGAAGCGCTTTCCCCTCGATTCATTGAAGGTGGACCGGTCCTTCGTGGCGGACATCACCCGCGACCCGCACGACGAAGCCATCGTCACGACCATCGTGGCCCTCGCCCACGGCCTGGGCATGCGCGTCGTGGCCGAGGGAGTCGAGACCCGGGAACAGCTGGCGCTGCTGCGGCGGCTGCAATGCGACGAGGTGCAAGGTTATCTGCTCGGGCGTCCGATGTCCGCCGAGCAGCTGCTTGCGTTGCTGCTTGCCGCCGAGCCGGGCGAGTTCAGGAATTCCTCGTATTCATGGACGCTCCAGCCTTGATGCCGACCCTGCTCCTGGCCGGCGCTGTGCTCCTGGCCGGCATGGCGCTCGGCTGGGCTGCCAGGCGGCGGGCCGGCGCCCTCACGCCCGCCGAGACGGCGGCGGCGCGGGGCACGGACTATCTGCGCCAGATCTTCGAACACGCCACCGACGGGCTTTTCCTCATCGAGGTGCTGGGAGAGGCGCGCTTTCGCAACCTGGCCATCAACCCGGCCCTGCTGCAGTCCATGGGCATGCGCGCCTCCGAGCTGGTGGGCCGCATGGTGCACGAGACCGCCGTCCCGTCGGTCGCCGCCCTGTTCATCCAGCGCTACCAGCGCTGCGTCACGAGCGCGGTGGTGCAGCGCGAACAGTTCGTGATGCTGCTGCCCTCCGGCCGCAGGACCGTCGAGATGACGCTGGTGCCCTTGCGCGACGAGTCGGGCCGCGTGCGCCAGCTGGTGGGCATCGTCCACGACATGACCGAAAGGGTGGCCCTGGAAGCCGCCCTGGTGACGCGCGAGCGCGAGTTCAGGACCCTGGTCGAGAACTGCCCGGACTTGATCGTGCGCTATGACCGCGACGGTCGCCGCGTGTACGTCAACCCGGCCTTCACGCGGATGCGCCAGCAATCGGCCGAGCCGCTGCTGGGCCAGAGCCCGGCCGACGACCCCGCATTTGCCGACGGCGAAGCCGAACGGATGATGACGGCCATTCGCGCCGTCGTGTCGACGGGCAAGGCCCAGCGGCTGACCAGCATCTTCCGCAAGGCCGGGCAGGACTGGCGGGAGGGCGACCTGCTGCTCGTGCCCGAGGTCGACGACGGAGGGCAGGTGCGGACGGTGCTCGGGCTGGGACGGGACATGACCGTGCAGCGGCAGCAGGAGGCCGAGCTGCGTCAGGCGCGGGCGCAGCTGCGCTCGCTGATGGCCAGCCGCGTCAGCCGCGAACTGCAGGAAGAGCTCGGCCAGGTGCTGACGGCCTTGCGGCTCAGCGCCGGCATGCTGCGCGTGCAATACGCCGACTCGCTGCCGCCGCTGCTGGCGGCCTCGAACACCATGACCGGCCTGGTGGACCGGGCGATCGCGACCATGCGCGAACTGCTGCGCGGCCTGCGGCCCGCTTCGCTCGACGAAGGCCTGGCCCCGGCCCTCGACGCCTTGTCCCGGGACCTGTGCCGCCGGCATGGGTTCGAGTGCCGCCTCGACCTCGGAGGGGTGCCCGAGCTGAGCGAGGAGTCCGCGGCGGCCTTGTTCGGCATCGTCCAGGAAGCCCTGGAGAACGCGGCACGGCATGCCGGCGTCGCGGAGGCGGACCTGTCGATCCGGCGCCTCGGCGACGAGTGGGAACTGGTGGTGCGGGATGCGGGCCGCGGCTTCCAGCCGGACAGCGTCGGCGGGCAGGCCTACGGCCTGCAGGTCATGAAGGCGCGCGCCAGCCTGCTCGGCGGCGAACTGCTGATCGACAGCCGCGCCGGACAGGGGACCGCCGTCATGCTGAATTTCCCGGCCGCGCCCGCGAATCCCAATCCGTCCGACCCCTCGAGGCTGGCCGGACGCCCCTTTGACAACTAGAAAGGACGAATCATCGTGAACTTCAGCAGGCTCGGCATCCGCGCCCGTCTTGCGGCGGCATTCGGATCGGTGCTCCTGATCGTCGTGATGCTGGCCGCGGTCGGCGTCTGGCAACTCGAGAAACTCAAGGAGGCCGGCCACAAGGTGGCGACGACGGAGATGGCGAGGAAAAGCCAGGCCCAGGGCTGGGTGGCGGCCATCGAGTTGAACTGGGTGCGCACCGGCGCGGCCCTGCGCAGCGGCGACGCCGGGCAGTTCGACGCCTTGAAGAAGGCCATGGACGAAACTTCCCGGCATGTGAGCCAACTGCAAAAGCAGGTGGAGGACGGCGTTCAGGACGACGACCGGGCCCGGGCCCTGTTGAGCGACATCGCTGCCGCACGCGAACGCTACCGGGGGCCGCGCGCGGCGCTGATGAAGAAACGGGAGGCGGGCGGCGACGTCGCCGCGGCCATCGACACGGAGCTCAAGCCGCTGGCGGAGGCTTATCTCGCGGCGCTGGCGAAACTCGACGCCCACATGACGAAGGAACTGGCCGATGACCAGCTCGCCGCCGAGGACTCGGCGCGCCAGAGCCAATGGCTGCTGGCGGGAGGCGCGGCGCTGGCCGTGGCCCTGGCGCTCGGGCTGTCGGTGCTGACCGCGCGCGCCATCGTCATCCCCTTGCGGCATGCGGCCAGCGCCGCGAATTCCATCGCCTTGGGTGACCTGACCGTGCCCATCGTCGCTGCGGGCAACGACGAGTCGGGCCAGGTGCTGCAGTCGCTGCGCGCCATGCGGGACAACCTCGCCGACATCGTCGACGGCGTGCGCCAGGCGGCCGACGGCGTGGCCACGGCCAGTGCCGAGATCGCCTCGGGCAATCACGACCTCAGCGGCCGCACGGAAGACCAGGCCAGCGCGCTGCAGCGCACGGCGGCCTCGACGGAACAGCTGGATGCCACCGTCAGGCAGAACGCCGAGCACGCGCTGCGGGCCAGCCAGCTCGCGGCCCAGGCCTCCCGGGTGGCGATCGAGGGCGGCGATACTGTCGGCCGCGTCGTGGACACGATGCATGGCATCAACGAATCCTCCCGGCATATCGCAGAGATCGTTGCGGTGATCGACGGCATTGCCTTCCAGACGAACATCCTGGCGCTGAACGCGGCCGTCGAGGCGGCGCGCGCGGGCGAGCAGGGCCGTGGCTTCGCCGTCGTGGCGGCCGAGGTGCGCAGCCTTGCCGGGCGCTCCGCCGAGGCCGCCAAGGAGATCCGCAAGCTGATCGACACCAGCGTGGAGCGGGTCGGCTTGGGGACGGATCTGGTCGACCAGGCGGGCCGCACCATGAAGGAGGTCGTCGAGGCGATCCGGCAGGTGGCCGGCGTGGTCGGCGAGATCAGCACCGCCAGCGCCGAGCAGTCCACCGGCGTCAGCCATGTCGGGCAGACCGTCCAGCAGATGGACCGCACCACCCAGCAGAACGCCGCCCTCGTCGAGCAGGTGGCTGCGGCGGCAACCAGCCTGAGCCAGCAGGCCCAGGCCCTGGTCGAGGCGGTGTCGGTGTTCAGGCTCGACGGCAGGCGCGGGGACGTGGGTGCTTAGAAGGGTGGGCCGTCGCCTCGTCAGGCTGCTGCTGGTCGGCAGCCTGGCGGCAGCGGTGTTGGGGGCCCAGGCCCAGCAGCGGGCCTTTCATTACCTCCGGCAGGAGCAGGGCCTCGAGAACCTCGCCGTGACGGCGCTGGCGCAGGGCGCCGGAGGCGAGGTGTGGATAGGGACCGAGAACGGGCTCTACCACTTCGACGGCACCCGCATCCGCGGCTACGGCGTCGCCCAGGGCCTGGCGGACCCGCGCGTCAACAGCCTGCACGTCGACGCCGCGGGGCTGCTCTGGGTGGGCACGGAGACCATGCTTTTCCACCAGGCGCGCGAGGGCTTCCAGCAGGTCACGCGGGACGGGCGGCCCATCGCCCCGCAGCCGGGTCAGAGCCTGACTTCCTCGCGGGAGGCCTTGATCGTCAACGCGCGTGACGGCCTGTACCGGGTGCAGCGCGGCCCGTCGGGCTGGGTGATTGGCAAGATATTCGAAGCGCGCGACCGCGAGCACCAGCCCGAACTGAAAGACATCTGGTCGGTGCTGGCCGAGCCGGGCGGCGATCTCTGGTTCGGCTGCGGGCTGGCCTTGTGCCGCTGGTCCGACGGCCGGCTGCGCCTGTACGGCGCGGCGGGGCGCGGCTCGACCGCCCCCCTGGGCAGCCTGATGCGCACGGCGGACGGCGAGCTCTGGATGCGCAGCCGCGACCGTCTCTGGCAGCTGCCCTTGGGTGCGGAAAAGCTGCTCGGCGTCGACCTGCCCGCCACCGCCGCCGCGCCTGCGCCGATGTCGCCGCCGCTCATCGTCGACGGGCAGGGCCGGCTGCTGACGCAGTGGGGCGTCGGCGTCGCGCGCTGGGACGGCAACGCCTGGGAGGCCGTCGGCGTGGGCGAGGGCCTGAGGGCCGGGGGCGGCGTCAGCGCGCTGCTGCTGACTCGCGACGGCGGCATCTGGCTGGGCACGGCAGGCGCCGGCCTGGCCCATTGGCTGGGCTACCGGCACGCACAGAGCTGGGGGTTGACGGAAGGGCTGCCCAGCGAGGACTCGTGGGCCTTCCTGCGCAGCGCCGCCGGGGCGCTCTACTTCGGCACCGGGGCCGGGCTGGCGGTGCGGGCCAACGACCACGCCACCAAGGCCACGTTGGTCGGCGATCCGAGGGAGCCTCCGGACGTCGCGTCCAGCCTGGCGGAGGACTCCCGGGGGCGGATCTGGGTGGGCTCCTTCGAAGGGGCGCTGCGCGTCTTCGACCCGCGCACCGGCAAGTACAGGCATGTGGCCCGGTTGCCGCGCATCACCAGCCTGCTGGTGGACTTGACCGGCCAGCTCTGGATCACGACGCACGGCGGCGTGTACGTGGTGGCCGAGCCGGTGCGGGACGCCCTGCCGCGCCGCATCGACAAGGACAATGCCGGACGCCGCCTGCCGCAGGTTCATGGGGCCTGCATCGCCGCCGACGGCCAGGTGTGGTTCCACACGCAGGCGGGGCTGTTCCGCAGCGACGGGCAGCGCGTCGTGGAGATCCGGCTGGTGGGCGATGCGACGCAGTTGCCGGAGAGCCGGGACTTCGCGGCCTTGGCCTGCGGCCAGGACCGGATCTGGCTCGGCGGCGGGATGGCGGGTCTGTGGGAGGGGCGGCTGCAGGCCGACGGCACTGCCCGGCTCGCGACCGTCGATGCGCCTTTGCTGCAGGGGCGTTCCATCGTCGGGCTGCACCTGGACCGGCGCGGCTGGCTGTGGGCCGCCACCGACTACGGCGTGGCGGTTTGGAACATGAAGCGCTGGCGCTTCGTCCGCGATGGCGACGGCCTGCCCTGGAACGACTGCAACCAGGGCGCCATCTACGAAGACCGCGACGGCTCCATGTGGATAGGCACCAGCCGGGGCGCGGCGCATTTCGACGAACTCGAAGCGCTCTTCGCGGAGCCGCGTCTGGACGTGAGGCTCCGCGTGGCCGGCCACGACGTGCCGGCGGCCGGCGATGGCAACCCGGGCCTGGTCCTGCCCTGGCAGAAGCAGGGCGTGGTGCTCCACCTCACGAGCAGCGCGCTGGAGAGCCGCGGCGCCCTGCGCTTCGAGTACCGCATGGCCGGGCTCGAGGAAGAGTGGCGCAGCGGCACCGAAACCCAGCTGGCCTATCCCGGCCTGGCGCCGGGCCAGTACCGCTTCGAAGTCCGCGCCCGCAACCTGGACCTGCAGGCCGAGTCGGCCCTGCAGACGCTGGACCTGGAGATCCTGCCGCCCTGGTGGCGAACCAACGGGTTCTACATGACCCTGGCCGCGATGGCGGCGCTGCTGGTCTGGGCGGCCTACGACTGGCGGCTGCGCACCATCCTCCGGCACCAGCGCCACCTGGAGCGCCTGGTCGCCGAGCGGACGCGGGAGATCGAGGCCTCGCATGCGCAGATGCGCGAGCTGGCGCTGAAGGACGGCCTGACGGGCGTGTTGAACCGGCGGGCCCTCGGCGAGGCCCTGGCGGCCGACGTGTCGCGGGCCAGCCGCAGCCGGCAGCCGCTGGCCCTGGTTCTCGTGGATGCCGACCGCTTCAAGCTGGTCAACGACCGGCATGGCCACCAGGCGGGCGACGCGGTGCTGGTGGCCATCGCCCAGCGGCTGCAGGGGCTGACGCGCGCCTACGACCATCTCGGCCGCTATGGCGGCGAGGAGTTCGTGCTCGTGCTGCCCGACCTGGACATCAGCCGGCCCGAGGGCCGCGCGCGCATCGAGGCCTTCCACCGCAGCATCTGCGCTTCTCCGGTGGCCGTGCCGGGCGGCGCCCTGCTCGACGTCACCTGCAGCTTCGGCGTGGCAAGCCTGGCCTTCGGGCGGCTGGAGTCCGCCGAGGAACTCATCTCGCGGGCCGACGCCGCGCTCTACCGGGCCAAGGCCAACGGCCGCAACCGCGTCGAGTACGCGGACCCCGGCGCGTCGGATTAGCCCTACACCGATTTCGGAATGAGCCGATGGCGGCCGGCCGAGGCACTGGAGATGCTCGGGGCTCGATGAGAGAGGAATCGACCGACCATGATGCATCGCCGCACAAGAACAGCGATCTGTCCGACGCGCTCACGCCGGCGGCAGGAGGCAGCCCTCGCGCCCACCGCGATGGCTCGTGACTGAGCGCACAAGCACGCCGCCGCTGCGGCGCCTGAGGCTGCCTGCCGAGCTGACCTGCCGAACCACGGCCGAGCAGCGCGACCGACTGCTGGCGCCGCTGAGCGAAGGTTGCGACATCGAGGTCGACCTGGCGACGGTCCAGTGCATCGACGCGGTAGGGTTGCAACTGCTCCTCACCTGCCGTCTGCACGCACTGGCCACAGGGCGGAGGATGCGCACGACGGGCCAGAGCGCGGCAGTGCGCGAGCTTGTCCAGCGGCTGGGTGGCGCCGACTACTTCGGCTAGGCCGCCGCGGCCTCGCGGTGTGACGCATCTGGCAATCGCACGGCGCATCCCCGGGGCTCGGGGCTTCGCAGGGCCTGAGGTCTTCGGTATCAATACGGGTTGCCCGCGGGCAGGTGGGGCGACCCCGCGCAACGGGCCGGCGGTGACGAACAACGATGAGCATGGCATGAAGAAGGCGACAGCCAGAAGGCAAGCAGTGGAAGTGTCGGGGGACGGCCCGGCCGCTGCGCGCCATGACAGCGTTATCACTCCTGTCCCGCCCAGCCTCTCGGCGCTGGGGGCCTGATGCGCGCCGTCCTCGCCATCCTGCTGCTCCTGCCGGTACTGATGGTTGCGGCAGGCCCGGCCGTGGCCGAGCCGGACCTTGAACGCTGGCGGGCCGGGGTGGGCCAGGTACGCGAACTGGCCGAGCGCGACGTTCCCGCAGCCTACGAAGGCGCCCGGCGGCTGCAGGCCGAACTCGGCGATGCCGGCACGGCGGCCGACCGCGCGTTGGTGCTGAACCTGCTGGCGCGCGTCGAGTCCTACCGGGCCGAGGCTCGGCTGGCCGATGCGCATGCCCGCCAGGCCCTGGCGTTGGCCATCCCTGCAGCGGACCGTGTCGGGCAGGCCGAGGCCTACCTGAACATCGCCCTCAACGCCGTCAACCTGGCGAACATCCAGGCGCTGACCGAGGCCACGCAGCAGGGCGTGGCGGTCCTGGATGGCGTCGACCGTCCGGACCTGCTGGGCGAGGCCTTGCTGCGGATGGTGGCGATGCACCGGCGATTCGGCCAGTTCGACCTGTCGGTGACGACGGCCATGCACGCCATGGAGATTGCCAAGCGCAGCGGCAACCCGCGCGCGCTGGCCTTCGCCCACCAGGGCATGGCCATTTCCTACGACCAGACCAACCGCAGCCGCGAAGCCGTCGACGAGCTCAAGCAGATGCTCGAGCAGGCGAAGAGGGCCAGGTCGACCATCCTGGCGGCCGAAGCGACGCTGTCCCTGGGCAACAGCTGGACGAGCCACGGCGATGCCGCCGAAGGCGAGCGGCTGATCCGGCAGGCCATCAGCCTGTACCGCGCGGCCAACGTGCCCTTCGGTGCCGCGCGGGCCACCTATTCGCTGGCCGACTTCTTCCGCCGGGCCGGACGCTACGCGGAAGCCCGGTTGCTCTTCGACGAGTCGCTGAACCTGTACAAGGCCCTGCCCAACAAGATCGCGGAGTGGTGGGTGCTGGATTCGCGCAGCAGGAACTGGCAGGCCATGGGCGACCTGGATGCGGCCTGGGCCGATGCCGAGCAGTCCCATGCGCTGGCGACCCAGATCGGGCTGGATCTCTATCTGCACGGCAGCCTGATCCGCATGGCGTCCATCCTGAATGCCAGGGGCGACTACCGACGCGCCTACGAGCTGACCAACCAGGCCATGGAGAACTCGGCCAAGGCCGCGCGGGACCTCGCCGGCACGCGCATGAACGACCTGGCCGCGCGCTACGAGGCGGAGAGCCGCAACCGCGAGATCAAGGACCTGCGGGTCCGCAGCGAGCAGCAGGCCTTGCTGCAGCGCGGCCTGTGGGCCCTCGTGGCCATCACCCTGCTCCTGCTTACGGTGTCGGCAGCCTTCCTGGTCCGCCAGCGCCGCGGCAACCAGTTGCTCAGCAGCGCGAACGCGCGCCTGCGGCAGTCCCAGAACGACCAGCAGGCCGTGCTCGATGCCGTGCCCGACCTGCTGTTGGAACTCGGCGCCGATGGCGAATACCTGAGCGTGCACTGCTCGCGGCCGGAACTGCTCGTGGCGCCCGTCACCGAGCTGATCGGCAAGCGCGTGTGCGACGTCTTGCCAGCCGACGCCATGCGGGCCAGCGAGACGGCGCTTGCGGAAGCGGCCGCGAAGGGGCGCTCGTCGGCGCAGCAGTATTCCCTCGACCTGCCCGTCGGGCGCCTGTGGTTCGAGATGTGGGCGGCGCGAAAGTCCATGGGCGAGGGCGAAGCGCCGCGCTTCGTGGTTCTGGTCCGCGACATCACCGAACACAAGCGCATCCAGGTCAAGGAGGCGGTGCGTCTGCGCATCTTCGAGCGCCTGGCGCATGGCGCGCCGCTGAACGAGGTGCTGGAGGACGTCATCCACTACGTCGAAGCGGCGCTGCCCAACGCCAAGGGCTGCATCATGCTGGCCGATGCGGACGGCAAGCGCCTGCAACTGGCCGCCGGGGCGCATCTGCCCGTGCCGTTGCGAGCCGCGCTCGTCGCCTGCGGCGAAGCCGGACAGACCTGCGGCCGGCGCGTCTTCGGCGGCCACACCGAAATCCTGCCCGATCTCGAGTCGCCCGCCGCCGATACGCAGCTGTGCGTCGTCGCTCGCGACGAGGGCATCCGGGCCAGCTGGACCGAGCCCATCCGCGACGCCGCGGGGCGGGTCCTGGGGACGTTCGGCGTCTACCGGAGCGCCGTGGGAGGGCCGGACGAGGCCCAGCTCGACCTGCTGCGGCGCGCCATCCAGCTGGCGGCCATCGCCATCGAGAAGTACCGCATCGAGGAGGCGCTGCGCACCAGCGAAAGCCGCTACCGGGAGGTCTTCGACAACGTCTCCGATTCGCTGGTGCTGCTCGAGGTGACACCCGAGAGCGAACTCAAGGTGCTGGAGATGAACCCGACCTTCGAGCGCGCGACCGGCATCCGCCGCCTCGATGTGCTGGGCCGGCCGGTGCAGGAGGTGCTGCCCGTGCCCGTGGCCCGGATCGTCGAACGGTATTGCCGGGCCTGCCTGGACTCCGGCGAGGCGCTGGAGGAGGACGTCGTCTACGACCTGCCCAGGGGCCGCCGCACCTTCAACACGACGCTGATCCCGGTTCGGGGAGCGTCGGGCGCCTTCGTCCGCATCGTGGGCATAGGCCGGGACGTGACGCTGCGGGAGCAGCATGCCGAGCTCGACCGTCGCCTGACGCATTTCGCCTCGCTGGCGCCTGGCGGTGTCTTCGTCTTACGGGTCGACGCGGAGGGCATGCAGCGCTACCTGTACGCCAGCCCCGGCGTGGAGACGGTGCTCGGCCTGAGTGCCGAGGCGCTGCTGGGCGATGCCTCGCTGTTCTTCAGTCGAACGAAGCCGGATGAGCGGGCGCGCGTCTGCAGAATACTCGACGACGCGGGGGCCTCGCTCACCCCCTGTGTCATCGAATTTGCCATTGACCATCCGGTGCGTGGCGAGGCCTGGGTCGAGCTGCGCTCGCAACCGGAATGCGAAGGCGACGGTGGTCTGCTCTGGCACGGTTATGTCAACGACATCTCGGAACGCAAACGCGCCGAGCGGCGACTGCAGGAGTCGGTCATGCTGCTGCGCGCCTTGACCTCTCGTCGCGAGACCGCCCGCGAGGAGGAGCGCAAGCGCATCGCCCGCGAGATCCATGACGAACTGGGCCAGATGCTCAGCGCGCTGCGGCTGGACCTGTCGGTGCTGCGCCTGCGCTACGAGGGCAGCCAGCCCGACCTGCCGGGGCGGATCAAGACGCTGCTGAAGACGGTCGACGCCATGATCCAGGTGGTGCGCAACGTCGCCACCTCGCTGCGCCCCTCGGCCCTGGACATGGGGCTGGTGCCGGCACTGGAATGGCTGACCAGCGAGTTCACGCGATACACCGGCATCCCCTGCCGCCTGGACCTGATGACCGGGCCGCTGGACCTGGACGACTCTCAGGCGGTGAGCCTGTTCCGGGTCGTGCAGGAGTCGCTGACCAACGTCGGCCGCCATGCCGAGGCGAACAGCGTGGACGTGCGGCTCGATAGAATCGATGACACCTACACGCTGGAGATCCGGGACGACGGCAAGGGCTTCGATCCGAATGCGCCGCGGCCACGATCCTTCGGGCTGATGGGCATGCGCGAACGTGGCCTGGCCATCGGCGGTGAAGTCGTGTTCATCAGCGAGCCGGGACGCGGCACCACCGTCAGGACCACCTTCCCCGCCCACGCACCCGCACTGGACTTCGTGTCCACAACGACATGATCCGACTCCTGATCTGCGATGACCATGCCATCGTCCGCAAAGGGCTGCGGCAGCTGTTCAGCCTGGTCGACGACATCGAGGTCGTCGGCGAGGCCAACAACGGCGGCGATGTCCTGGACACGCTGCGCAAGATGCCTGTCGACATCCTGCTGATGGACATGACCATGCCGGGCATCAGCGGCGAGGACCTCATCGCGCGCATCCGCGCCCACCACCCCACCCAGGCCATCCTGGTGCTGAGCATGCACGACGAAGCCCAGGTGGCCCAACGCGCGCTGCGCGCCGGCGCCGCGGGCTACCTGACCAAGGACAGCGAGCCCGAGGTACTGCTGGCGGCCATCAGGCGCGTGGTGCAGGGCGGCAACTTCATCGACCCCGGCATCGCCGAGCAGCTGGTGTTCCAGGCCAGCGGCCAGCAGGCGGCGCCCTGCCATGGCGCTCTCTCGAGCCGCGAGTACCAGGTTTTGTGCCTGCTCGCGCGCGGGCGCAGCGTCAACGACATCGCCGAGGAGCTGTCGATCAGCAACAAGACCGTCAGCACCCACAAGGCGCGGCTGATGGAGAAGATGGGGTTCGCCAGCAATGCGGCATTGATCCGCTACGCGGTGACCCACGGCCTCGTCGAGTGAGAAGCGCGCCGGGCCGCCTGCGGCTTGAGGGGTCAGGGAATGCCTAGCTGACGAGGCTTTTGTCAGGCATGCCTGACGGGCCGAATCAGGAATCCCTGGCCGCTCTTGAAAGCGATCCCTATAGGCCGGATGCCCCTGAGAGGTGCATCGTTGCACTCGTGCAGGCTCTCGCTTCAACCTCCTCCACCTCCCCCGTTTGGCGCTTCGTCGCCGCGGTGACGCCGACGCTCGCTTCCCTGCTGGCCGGCGTCCTGTGCGTCGTCGACGGGTCGCCATGGTTGCGCTGGCCGGCCGCCCTGCTGCTGCTGGCGGTGGCGCTGGGCCTGGCCTGGCGCAACCACGCGCAGGCATCGCCGCCAATTACCGATGGCACGGGACTCGACGCCCTGTGCGAGCAGCTGCTGCCGGTCTGGAGCGCGCAGCTCGAATCGTCGCGCGCGCAGACCGAAGCCGCCATCGTCGGCCTCAGCGAGCGCTTCTCGCTGATCTGCCAGCGCCTGGCCTCGACGGTGGACGTGTCGCGGCAGGCCACCGGCGAGCAGGGCGCGGTGTCGATGCTCGAAGCCAGCCGCCATGCCTTGAGCGACCTGGTGGCCGAGCTGCGGGTGGGTACCGACAGCAAGGGCGAGGTGCTGGAGACCATCCGCCGCCTCGCCGGCGTCACCCACGAACTCAGGGAGATGGCGGGCGACGTCGCCGCCATCGCCCACCAGACCAATCTGCTCGCGATCAACGCCGCCATCGAGGCCGCGCGAGCGGGCGAGGCCGGCCGCGGCTTCGCCGTCGTCGCGCAGGAGGTGCGCGTGCTGTCCAACCGGTCCGCCGCCACGGGGCGCCAGATCGGCTCGCGCATCGAGTCGGTCGACGCGGCGATGACCGCCATCCTCAAGGCCGTCGAAGGCTATGTCGCCCATGACGCTGAGCTGGTCTGCCAGTCGGAGCGGTCGATCGCCGAGGTGCTGGGCGAGTTCGAGCGCGTGGCCGGCGGCCTGGGCGACAGCGCCAAGCTGCTGCAAAGCGAAGGCGACACCCTGCAGGCCGAGATCGGCCAGGTGCTGGTGGACCTGCAGTTCCAGGACCGCGTCAGCCAGATCCTGCGCCAGGTGATCGAGGACGCCGATCGGCTGCATGCGGCCGTCCTCGACGCCTCGCATCGCCTGCAGGCCGGCGAGCCGGTCGAGCCCCTGGACGCCGACGCCTGGCTGGAAACGCTGCGCGCGACCTACACGACGCCCGAGCAGCAGCTGCTGCACCAGGGCGGCCAGGCGGCGGCGCCGAGTACCGAAGTGACCTTCTTCTGACCCCACAACGACAAGGACTCCCGATGGCCAAGACCATCCTCATCGTCGACGACTCGGCCAGCGTGCGCCAGGTCGTGTCCATCTCGCTCAGGCAGGCCGGCTACGACGTGATCGATGCGGTCGACGGCGAGGACGCGCTGGCCAAGCTCGACGGCCGCAAGCTGCACCTCGTCATCAGCGACGTCAACATGCCGCGGCTCGACGGCATCGGCCTGCTGACGAAGATGAAGGCGATACCCGCCTACCGGTTCACGCCGGTCATCATGCTCACCACGGAAGCGGGCGACGCCAAGAAGCAGCAGGGCCGCGAGGCCGGCGCCAAGGCCTGGGTCGTCAAGCCCTTCCAGCCTGCCCAACTGCTGGCCGCCGTGGCCAAGCTCATCCTGCCCTGAGAGCGCGCCCGATGGACATCGACATCGACGATCGTGGCGGGCTGCGTCGCCTGCGCCTGTCCGGCGAACTGACGATCTATGCCGCGGCGCAAGTGCAGTCGGCCATGATGGCCGCATGGGCCGGCGCGGCCGAGTTCGAGATCGAACTGGCCGGCGTCACCGAGATCGACACGGCCGGCCTGCAGCTGCTGATGGCGGCCAAGCGTGATGCCAACGCCGCCGGGGTGCCGCTGCGCCTGACGGGCCACAGCGCGCCGGTGGTGGAGCTGCTGGATCTGTTCGACCTCGCAGGCTGGTTCGGCGACCCGATGCTGCTTCCCGCGCGGGAGGAAAGGACGACGGCGTGTTGAACCTGAACGAGGCCTTGCAGACCTTCTTCGCGGAAAGCCGCGCGCTATTGCACGACATGGAGGATGCGCTGCTGCGCCTGGAAGAGGAGCCGGGAGACGCCGACGCCCTGAACGCCGTGTTCCGCGCGGCCCACACCATCAAGGGGTCGGCCGGCTTGTTCGGGCTCTCGGCCATCGTCGAGTTCACGCACGAGGCCGAAAGCGTGCTGGACCTGGCGCGCGACGGCCGGCTGGACGTGGACGATGCGCTTTGCGGCCTGCTGCTGCAGTGCAAGGACCACATCGAGGCCCTGCTGCGGCAGGCCGAGGACGGCGGTCCGCTGGACGAGCAGGCCCGCGCCACGGGCGGCTCGCTGACGGCGCGGTTGCTGGCATTGAACGGCCACGCGGCCTCGGCAGGCGCCGCGCTGGACCTCCCCGCAGGCGCCACCGCCCAGCCGCTGCCGCCGGGCGACCTCGACATCGACCAGGGCGACTGCTGGCACATCTCCCTGCGGTTCGGCCCCGACGTGCTGCGCCAGGGCATGGACCCGGCGTCCTTCATCCGCTACCTCGGCACCTTCGGCCAGCTGGTCCGGGTGGCGACGGTGCCGGCGAGCCTGCCCGGCCTGGCCGCCCTCGATGCCGAGCGCTGCTACCTGGGCTTCGAGATCCGCTACCGCAGCGACTGCGACAAGCAGGCCATCGAGTCCGCGTTCGAGTTCGTGCGCGAGGACTGCCAGCTGCGCATCCTCCCGCCGGGCAGCCGCGTGGCCGACTTCGTCAACCTGATCCGCCAACTGCCCGAGGACAAGCTGCGGCTGGGCGACCTGCTGGTGTCCTGCGGCGCGGTCACGCAGTCCGAACTCGACGCCGCGCTGAAGGGCCAGGAGCTGCACGCCGAGCTGCGCCCGCCGCTGGGCCAGATCCTGGTCGACGAGCAGGTCGTGCGGCCCGAGGTCGTCAATGCCGCGCTGAGCAAGCAGAACGAGGTGCGGGCGCGCCAGTCGCAGGAGGCGATGTACATCCGCGTGCTGGCGGACAAGCTCGACGCCCTGATCAACCAGGTCGGCGAACTCGTCATCGCCGGGGCCGGCGTCAGCCTGCTGGCCCAGCGCAACCGCGACGCGGCGCTGCAGGAGGCGATGTCGTCGATGTCCCGCCTGATCGAGGAGGTCCGCGACGGCGCCATGCGGCTGCGCATGGTGCAGATCGGCGAGACCTTCGGCCGCTTCCGGCGCGTCGTGAGGGACGTGTCCAAGGAACTCGGCAAGGACATCGAACTCCAGATCCACGGCGGCGAGACCGAGCTCGACAAGTCCATCGTCGAGCGCCTGGGCGATCCGCTGACCCATCTCGTCCGCAATGCCATGGACCATGGCATCGAACCGCCGGAGGTACGCGTCGCGCGCGGCAAGCCGGCGCGGGCGACCATCGAGCTGCGGGCCTACCACGATGCCGGCAGCATCGTCACGGAAGTGCGCGACGACGGCGGCGGCCTGGACCGCGAACGCATCCTGGCCAAGGCCATCGAACGCGGCCTGGCCACGCCGGGGCAGGAACTGAGCGACGCCGAGGTCTGGAACCTCGTCTTCGAGCCGGGCTTCTCGACGGCGGCCCAGGTCAGCAACCTCTCGGGCCGGGGCGTCGGCATGGACGTGGTCAGGAGCGGCATCGAGGCCCTGCGCGGCAGCGTCGAGATCGAGAGCACCGCCGGCCAGGGGTCGACCATCCGCATCCGGCTGCCGCTGACGCTGGCCATCATCGACGGCTTCCTGATGCGGGTCGCCGACGTGCACCTCGTCGTGCCGCTGGACATGGTGCTGGAGTGCGTCGAGCTCGCCCCCGAGCACGCGGCCGGCATGAACTACTGCGACCTGCGCGGCGAGGTGCTGCCCCTGCTGCGCCTGCGCGAGCACTTCGCCCTGACGGGCCCGCGGGGCCGGCGCCAGAACATCGTGGTCGTCAGGACGCATGGCGGCAAGGCCGGCCTGGTGGTCGACGAACTCAAGGGCGAGCTGCAGGCGGTGATGAAGCCGCTGGGCGACCTGTTCGCCGCCGTGCGCGGCGTGACCGGCTCGACCATCCTGGGCTCCGGCGAAGTGGCCCTGGCGCTGGACGTGCCCAGCCTGCTCGAACAGGCCTGCGTGCGCCGCCCCGCTGCCGCCGCGACGGCTCCATGACGGCGGCCTGACCTCGCCCCCGCCGCAAGGCCGCTCCGACGGCCACAACGAATCAACGACTGAGGAATAGCCATGACCATGACCATCGCCAGGAGGATGCTTCTTCTGGTGCTCTCGGCTTTGCTGGGCATTGGCCTGCTCGCAGGTACAGGGCAGCACCAGATCGACGCGGTCTTCCAGAAGACCAACTTCGCCAACGTCAACGTGGTGCCCAGCCTGCTGCAGCTGGACGCCATCCACCAGCGATTCAGCGACTTGCGCGCCCTGGTGCTGCAGCACGTGATCAGCACCGACGCCCAGCAGATGCGCGATTTCGAGGCGCTCATGGCGACTGCGCGCTCGCAGATGGACGATGGCCTCAAGGCCTATTCGGTCGATGCCTGCCTGGGGGTGAGCTGCGTCGCCGACGACAAGGAGAGGCAGATGCTGGAAGCCGTCAAGGCGGCCTCCACCAGCTACGGCGCCATCCGGGACAAGGTGATCGAACTGTCGCGCGCCTTGAAGAGCGAGGAAGCGCTGCGCCTCATCCGCTCCGAGCTCACGCCCGCGGCCAAACGGCTCAACGATGCCATCTCGGAGCAGCGCGCCTACAACGCCGAACTCGGCCGCAAGAGCGCCGAGGAGGCGGTCGCCGCCAAGACTTCGGCGGTGCGGATCTCGCTGGCCGTGTCGCTGGCGACGGTCGCCCTCATCGGCGGGATGGGTTTCCTCATCACGCGCTCGCTGCTGCGGCAACTGGGCGGCGAGCCGGACTACGCCGCCGACGTCGTCGGCCGCATCGCCGCGGGCGACCTGACGGTCGAGGTGCGCACCAAGGAGGGCGACGACAGCAGCATGCTCGCAGCCATCGCCGACATGCGGGGCAAGCTCGGCCAGATCATCGGCGAGGTGCGCTCGGCGGCCGACGCGCTGGGCTCGGCGTCGGAGGAGGTGAGCGCGACGGCGCAGTCGCTCAGCCAGGGCGCCAGCGAACAGGCCGCGGGCGTGGAGCAGACCTCGGCGTCGATCGAGCAGATGAGCGCCTCCATCACGCAGAACACCGAGAACGCCAAGGTCACCGACGGCATGGCCACCAAGGCGGCCCGCGAGGCGGGCGACGGCGGCGAGGCCGTGAAGCAGACGGTTATCGCGATGAAGAGCATCGCCGCCAAGATCGGCATCATCGACGACATCGCCTACCAGACCAACCTGCTGGCACTGAACGCGGCCATCGAGGCCGCGCGGGCCGGCGAGCACGGCAAGGGCTTCGCCGTCGTCGCGGCCGAGGTCAGGAAGCTGGCCGAGCGCAGCCAGGTGGCGGCGGCCGAGATCAGCGAGCTGGCCGGCGGTTCGGTGGAGCAGGCCGAGCGCGCCGGGCAGCTGCTGGAGGCCATGGTGCCCAACATCCAGAAGACCTCGGAGCTGGTGCAGGAGATCGCGGCGGCCTCGCAGGAACAGGCCGGCGGCGTGGGCCAGATCAACGCGGCGATGAACCAGCTGAGCCAGACGACGCAGCAGGGGGCCTCGGCCTCCGAGCAGCTGGCCGCGACCGCCGAGGAGATGAGCAGCCAAGCCGAGCAACTGCAGCAGCTGATGGAGTTCTTCAAGATGGCCGGCGGCAATGCGCCCCGCGCGGCGGCCACCAAGGCGCAGCGCAGCGCGCCGCAGGTCCACGTCCAGCCCGCCGCGGCCGGACACGGCGAATTCGTGCGCTTCTGAATGATGGGCCGCCGATCAATCGAGCCGGGCCCCGCCTTGCGGCGTGCCGCTGCGGCACTGGCGCTGTGCGCGGGCGGCATGTCCGTCCAGGCCAGTGACGGCGTGAGCCCGACGCCGTACCGGCCCACCGTATCGAACCCGGCCGAGCTGCCGCAGCCCGGCTGGATCGAGTGGGAACTCGGCCTGGACCGCCAGCACGACGGCGCGCTGCGGCGTCATGCATTGCCGTATGCGGCGAAGCTGGCCTTCGACGAGAACTGGGGCGTGATCGTCGGCGGGGACCTGCAGGTGCGCGAATCGGTGGAGGGCCGCGGCAAGACGTCCGGTGGCGACACGACACTGATGCTGAAGCACCGCCTCGCGACTGGCGATCCGGACCGGAATTTCGGCGTCGAGTTGGGCTTCAAGGCGCCCACGGCCGGTGCCGGCCTGGGCAGCGGGCGCACCGATTGGACGATCAACAGCGTTCTCAGCCAGGACTTCGCCGGCAGCTGGAGGCTGGACGCCAACCTGGGCGCGACGCGGCTGGGGGGCTCGGAGACAGGGCAGGGCCGGACGCTGACGCAATGGGCCGCATCGCTTTCGCGTGTGGCCGGCGAATGGACGCTGGCCGGCGAGATTTCCGGCCAGCGTCAGGGTGGCGTGCGGGCCGGCGCTCAATGGCTGGTGGCGGCGTCCTATGCCTTGTCGCCGCACTGCATGGTGGATGCCGGGTTCAGACGCGGCTTGCAGGGCTGGCGTGGCCAGCATGCGCTGTTCGTTGGCGGCACCTGGTTGGTCGGCCGTCTGTTTTGACACATTGAATCGAACACAAAGCAAAGGGGAAATGGAATGTCCATGCTGGCGAACATGAGAGTAAGTGTGCGGCTCGGTCTGAGCTTTGGCGCCGTGGTGCTGCTGCTGGTGGTGACCATCGTGCTGGCGCTGAGCAACATGGCGTCCATGAACGAGAGGACGACCGACATCACCGAGGATCGCTATCCGAAGGTCGACGTCGCCGGCAACATGCAGGTGGCGACGCTCGCCATCGGGCGCAACCTGCGCAACGTGCTGCTGATCGGCACCGACGAGGAAACCGAGAAGATCAAGGCCGAGGTGCTGAAGCTGCGCGGCACGGTGAACGACGGCCTGGCCCAGCTCGACAAGACCATCAACACGCCCAAGGGGCGCGAGATGTTCGAAGCCATGCGCAAGCGCAGCGGCGAACTGGCGCCGAAGTACGACCAGTTCTTCGCGCTGGCCAAGGCCGACAAGGCCCGGGCCACCGAGTTCCTCCTCAAGGACTTCGCAGCGACGAACACCGCCTTCGTCGACGTGCTCGAGGCCTTCCAGAACGTCGTCGGCGAGCAGATGAAGGCCGCCGGCAAGCAGGCGGCCGAGAGCTACCAGTCGGCGCGCAGCTGGATGCTGGGCATCGGCGTGGCGGCGGTGGTGGTCGCGATTGCGCTGGCGGTGCTGATCACTCGTGCCCTGCTCAAGCAACTGGGCGGCGAGCCGGCCTACGCGGCCGACGTGGTCAGCCGGGTGGCGGCAGGCGACCTGAGCGTGGACGTGGACATCAAGGCCGGCGACACGACGAGCATGCTGGCGGCGATCGCGGGCATGCGCGGGCGGCTGGCGCAGATCATCGGCGAGGTGCGCTCGGCGGCCGACGCGCTGGGCTCGGCCTCGGAGGAGGTGAGCGCGACGGCGCAGTCGCTGAGCCAGGGCGCCAGCGAGCAGGCTGCGGGCGTGGAGGAGACCTCCGCCTCGATGGAGCAGATGAGTGCCTCCGTCACGCAGAACACCGAGAACGCCAAGGTCACCGACGGCATGGCCACCAAGGCGGCCCGCGAGGCGGGCGACGGCGGCGAGGCCGTGAAGCAGACGGTCATCGCGATGAAGAGCATCGCCGCCAAGATCGGCATCATCGACGACATCGCCTACCAGACCAACCTGCTGGCACTGAACGCGGCCATCGAGGCCGCGCGGGCCGGCGAGCACGGCAAGGGCTTCGCCGTCGTCGCGGCCGAGGTCAGGAAGCTGGCCGAGCGCAGCCAGGTGGCGGCGGCCGAGATCGGCGAGCTGGCCGGCGGCTCGGTGGAGCAGGCCGAGCGCGCCGGGCAGCTGCTGGAGGCCATGGTGCCCAACATCCAGAAGACCTCGGAGCTGGTGCAGGAGATCGCGGCGGCCTCGCAGGAGCAGGCCGGCGGCGTGGGCCAGATCAACGCGGCGATGAACCAGCTGAGCCAGACGACGCAGCAGAGCGCATCGGCGTCGGAAGAGCTGGCGGCCACGGCCGAGGAGATGAGCAGCCAGGCCGAGCAGCTGCAGCAACTGATGGAGTTCTTCAAGCTCGACGGGGCCGCAGCGGCGGGCCGGCGGCCGGCCGCCAAGGCGGCACCGGCGCGCCGCGCCCCGCTGCTGCGCGCCGAGCCAGCGGTGCCGGGCACCGGTGAATACGTGCGGTTCTGAACAGGAGATCGAAGATGACTGGTCAGTCGCTGGTCAAGGTCCAGCACAGCATGTCCGCGGCGCAGGCGCAGCATGGCAGTACGCAGTACCTCACCTTCACGCTCGGCGCCGAGATGTTCGCGATCGGCATCCTGCACATCAAGGAGATCATCGAGTACGGCACCCTGACGGCGGTGCCGATGATGCCGGGCTTCGTGCGCGGGGTGATCAACCTGCGCGGCGCCGTCGTGCCGGTGATCGACCTGTCCAGCCGCTTCGGCGGTGCGGCCAGCGAGATCACGCGCCGGACCTGCATCGTCATCGTCGAACTGCAGGGCGCCGTGGGCGAGACGCGGGTGCTGGGCGCCATCGTCGACATGGTCAGCGCGGTGCTCGAGATCGATGGCGCCGACATCGAGCCGGCGCCGAGCTTCGGCACGCGCGTGCGTCACGACTTCATCGCCGGCATGGCCAAGGTCGACGGCCGCTTCGTGATCCTGCTGGACGTGGAGCAGGTGCTGTCCCTGCACGAGATGGCCGCCCTGGCCGGCGCCCAGGAGACCATGGCCGTCGCCGCGCTGGCCGCGGCCTGACCGAAGACCGAGGTCCACTTACCTTTGCGCCCGAGCGATGCACGGCACCCCACTGTCCGACCCCGAGTTCGCCAGCTTCCAGCGCCTGATCCGCGAGCACGCGGGCATCAGCCTGGCGCCGTCCAAGAAGGCCCTGGTCGCGGGCCGCCTGTCCAAGCGGCTGCGCCATCACGGCCTGAGCAGCTTCGCCGAGTACTACCGCCTGGTGGGGCAGCGCGAGGACGAGCGGCAGATGGCGGTCGACCTGCTGACGACCAACGAGACCTACTTCTTCCGCGAGCCCAGGCATTTCGACTTCCTGCGCGAAAGGGTCCTGCCGCGGCATCCGCGCGAGCGCAGCCTGCGCATCTGGAGCGCGGCCTGCTCCAGCGGCGAGGAGCCCTACAGCATCGCCATGCTGCTGGCCGAGCAGTTCAGCGGCAGGGCCTGGGAGATCCTCGCATCGGACATCAGCACCCGCATGCTCGCCAGGGCCCGCCAGGGCGTCTACGCACTGGACGGCCTGCGCGGGCTTTCCACCCAGGCCCTGCACACCCACTGCCTGCGCGGCACCGGCACGCAGGAGGGCTACTTCGCCGTCGATCCGGCACTGCGGCAGCGGGTGGGCTTCGCACAGATCAACCTGAACGGCCCGCTGCCCGAGGTCGGCGAGTTCGACGTGATCTTCCTGCGCAACGTGCTCATCTACTTCGACCCCGAGACCAAGCGCCAGGTCGTCGCGCGGCTGCAGTCGCGGCTGCGGCCCGGCGGCCATCTCTTCATCGGCCACTCGGAAAGCCTCAACGGCCTGGTCTCGGGCCTGCAGATGGTGATGCCGGCCGTGTACCGCGCCGAATGATGGCGCCGCCAGACCGGGGAGGCATGGCTTGAAGCCCGTGCGCGTGATGATCGTCGACGACTCCGCGACGGTGCGGCAGGTCATGGCCGGCATGCTCGCCCAGGCCCCGGGCATCGAAGTCGCTGCCGTGGCCTCGGACCCGCTGTTCGCGCTGGAGAAGATGCAGCGCGACTGGCCCGACGTCCTGGTGCTCGACGTCGAGATGCCGCGCATGGACGGCATCACCTTCCTGAAAAAGATCATGGCGATGCGGCCGACGCCGGTCGTCATCTGCTCGACGCTGACCCAGGCCGGCACCGCGACGGCGATGGAGGCGCTGGCGGCGGGCGCCGTCGGCATCGTGACCAAGCCCAGCCTGGGCCTGCGCCAGTTCCTGCTCGACAGCGGCGAAGACATCATCGGCGCCATCCGCGCCGCCGCGCAGGCGCGCGTGCGCCGCCCGCCGGGCGCACAGGCGCCGGCGCCGCAGGCCGTCCCCGAGGTGGCTCCCGGCGCGATGCTGGAGACCACCGAAAAGGTCGTGGCGCTGGGCGCCTCGACGGGCGGCACGCAGGCCCTGGAGGCGGTGCTGAAGGCCTTGCCGCAGGTATGCCCCGGCATCGTCGTGGTGCAGCACATGCCGGAGAAGTTCACGGCGGCCTTCGCCGACCGGCTCAACAGCGTCTGCGCCGTGGAGGTGCGCGAAGCGCGCCAGGGCGACCGGGTCCTGCCCGGCCGGGTGCTGATCGCGCCCGGCGGGCGCCACATGCAGCTCTCGCGCAGCGGCGCGCAATACCAGGTGAGCGTCTCCGACGGCCCGCCGGTGAACCGCCACCGGCCCTCGGTCGACGTGCTGCTGCGCTCCGTGGCCCGCTGCGCCGGCTCCAACGCGCTGGGCGTGTTGATGACCGGCATGGGCGACGATGGCGCGAGGGGCCTGCTGGCGATGCGCGAGGCGGGCGCATTGACGCTGGCCCAGGACGAAGCCAGCTGCGTCGTCTACGGCATGCCCAAGGAGGCGGTCAAGCTGGGCGCGGCGGAGAGGAGCATTCCGCTGGCGTCGATCGCGGCGGAGATCGTGAGGTATGCGGGGCGGCGGGGGCGCTGACAGGCCGATGGACCGCGCCGGATGCCCCGCAAGCGAGGCCCTGGCCCGCTGATTCAGCTCACCGCTTCGGCTGCCGGCGGCGCGCTGCGCTCGTGCCCGGCGCACAGCATGGCCGCCAACTGCTCGGCCACGTCGCAGTCGAAACTCATCAGCAGTTCTGGCGGCTGGCTGGCGGCCGTCGCGCGCAGGACTTCGGCCACGCAAGCCTTCTGTGCGTCGGTCGCCGCATGCTGCAGCTTGGCCTCCAGCAGCGCCACGGTCTGGTCGCGCAGGCGGTCCGACCTCAGGACATGCCAGGCGTAGTCGACCTCATACCGCTCCACCGCGTCCTTCAGCGTCTCGCCGTCCAGCCGGGACTCCTGGGCAAACAGGTCCAGTGAGCGGGTGCAAAGGCTCTTGGCGACGGCCGCAAGGAGTTCGGAATGCACGAGGGGGTTGGCAACGGCCATGGGCGGGTCCTTGATCCATCAATCGACCCACGAGGTTTGGGGCTGTCGAGGGCCCATGGGCGGACCCTCGAACACCGGCACGGGGCCGCGGCCAAGAAAGCAAAAACCCCTGATTCCGGTAGAAATCAGGGGCCTGCATCTGGTGGCCAAGGGCGGAATCTCAAAGTCTTCCGAAGACGGCGCCAACGCTCATCCAGCACAAGTCGATCAACGTCATTGGTACACCGGCGGGTACACCAGACCGGGCGACGAATGTGGATTCCAACCAACCACGACGCCGCGCCAAGTGATTATGGTCTAGAAGCCTCAATCAATCCACATCCCGCCGCAGGCTGGCGCTAAAACTCCGCGCCCGGCTGCCTCCCAGCCTCCGCGCCAGCCCTGGTCTGTGGGTCTTCCGTAACCCGCCTGCGCTCGGTGGCGGTCCAGGCGGATCGCGCGGATCGGAGGGCTTTATTGATAGACCAAGAATTCCGAAGGGCGTATATAACAAACTCCGTGTGACTCTTAGAGCGATGACGCTCCGAGCCTTGAACGGATCGCCGGTGCCACATACTATTACTACGGAATACACACCACCAAAAGCCTGGAATGTTCTTGGGGTTATTCAATACACCAAATACAATGTTCCCGCCGAATCAAGTTGCGCCGGGGCCAATGCCGAAGTCTACGTCGTGGACGCAATTCCGGCCTGTAATTTCACAAAGACCACGCTTAAGACTGACTTTGTTTCGCAAACTCAGGTCAATGGAACGGGCAAGTCCGCAAGCTATGGTCTTATTCAGTCGGGAGCAGCAGTAAATCTCATCTCTCGCTGTGCGGGCAAAGTTCCAGGGGGCGCGACCTCTACTAATTCATTCCTGAAAGTTACCGCAGTCGTTGGCGCTTGCCGCGTGCCACTAGTTGCCGACTTGTCCATTGCGACTTACGAGAGTATGTCAACGGCCAATTGCGGGATGACCGTTGCTCTTGTTGATAGAACTACCAAGGCAACCTTTCAGTCGAATCGACGCAGGGATGACCACTGTCCGGCATGCAGTAGTTTCCCAAATGGGACGGACGGGCATATCGACTCGTTTTCAAGCGCTGAAAGCTGCTCGACCAACGTAGGCAATCTCGGAAATTACTGGACCGCGAGGACGAATTAAATGCAAAACATTCTTTTAGTTGCACTCATTACCGCACCGCTGCTAGCGTTTTCAAGTGAGCAAGTGCTGGTACCAGCGATGGTTGACTCAACCGCTGTGCCGATGCAGGGCTCCGTTCCCTTTGAGCTCGCAGGCGGAAAGAGAAATGTTATCCGCCTCGCTCAGTCAAGCACCGGTCCGTCTACAGAATTTTCGGTACCCACCACGGTTGCGAACATCACTTCCGTGTGGAAATTGGGGGAGCTCGTAATCGCCCTTGGCGAGGTGGTGCCGAGCAGGGGGTATCAAGAGATTGATATATTCGACTCAAGGACTGGTCAGTTACTCGATGCGTTCTGGGGATACAACATGTCCGTGTCGCCAGATCGGACGAAAGTCGCGTTCGTTCGTCCCTTTCCGATCACGGGGGTTGAAGGCGTTGAAAGCCAGTACATGCTCTTTAATCTGGCGAAACCGCGTCGCGACCAGCGAGAACTGGATGACCGTAGAATGAATGCCGGAGAGCAGATTTATCCAAGCGTCGTACGGCCAAATGTCAACGTATCTCCGTTAGAGGCGCACACTTTGGCGTCGACGCTGAAGTGGAGCCCGGATGGACAGGAGCTCGTCTTCCTGGATGTTGTTAGTAGCCAAGTCTATTTAACAATGATCTCCCCTTTTAGTTCCTCACGAGGCAAAAATATTACGAGCCGCCGCCTGATCCCTGAACTGAATAAGCTGTGTATGGTGAATGCATCAAATGACTGTATCAATTCGCCCCCAAACCAAATTGATCTATCGTTTCGTTCGCAGGAGATTCAAATCGCGGCCGCTTCGCGAGATCAGACCAGGAACTTTTCCGTGAACCGTGCAGCCTTATCGCCGACTTCAGATTGAAAATGACATATAGCGTAATTAATGTCGTGGAACGATTGGAGCGGTTCCCATCTAGCTCTACATCTAGGATATTTTCCTTCGCAAAATGACAGATGCACATGCGGCTAAATATCACGGGTAACTAGACCGAAGGAGAATTCCGCGTCGAACTGAACGGAGAGGGCGGTGTAGGCGACGACCTCTCGGGCCACCTCGGCTGGCTTCGAGGTGTGCGTGTCGGAGCTAGCCTCCTGCGGCGGGACCGACGTAAAGTTCATGGGATATTCTTGGGTGCTCTCATTGGAGAATTGTTCAATCGACCCAGCAACGCGGTTCTCAGGCCTCGCTCTCCGAAGGCAGGGGTTGTTGGTTCGATCCCAACCGGGCGCGCCAGACATAGGCCATGCAAGTCTTTGACGTGCATTGGCAAGTTCAACCATAACGCGTGCGGAAGGCACGCTTTTGCTTGACGTCGAGTTTCCTCGGCAATTGCTTGAACCCGGCCCCACGCGCAGCCCCCGGGCGGCTGCTCAATGGGAAGATGACGCGCAACGCCGATCGGCATTGGGCGTCCTCACTTAGGGTGCTTTCGCTAGACGCACCACTCCCTTCGGGCGCTCGCTTGGACGCCTCTACACGAAATGTTGCCTGATGCGTGCGGCGCTTTCGTCCAGCATCTTGGTGAGCTCTGCGCTATACAGCGGCGCCCGTGTGGGAAGCTGAACTCCTGCGTGGCCAAGGCGAACGCGAATGCATGCAAGTGCTTCGGCCTTAAGGCTGGATGGCATCCACTTTTCGCCCGATTCGATCTTGGCGTTGAGCAGCGACGGCGTTTTCTGCTGCCCCAGCAGTTTGACGACCATTTGCTCTGCTTCTTGTACGGCCCGGAGCCGCCGATCGGTATCCTGCCGCGTGCGCGAGGCGCGAGCTTGATCAACAACCTGTCGATAGAGTTCTTCGTGCTGCCTGATCGAGCAGTAGGAAACCTTGAGGTCGCGGGCAACGGTAGCTGCGTCCTCCCCAGATTCCAACGCCTGCCTCAGCCGCCTCGCCACTGCGGCGTGGTCGACGGGCGGAAGGGTTCTCCTGGGCGTGCGAGGTCTACGATCCGCGGGGCCGAGACCGGGCACGATGTGACCACTTAGAAGCTTAAGCGGGTCCAATTGCTGAGTCAGTGCAATATCTAGTCGGCCCTGAAGAACCCTCACAACCCGCATGAACACTTGGCTTGCGGGCGATTGCCGATGGTGGAGATTGCAGGATTGCGGCCCAATGGATATCGATTCCTTGCAAACTGAATCGAGGTTGGGATGGGCCCGAAGCCGGTGGATGAGCGCAGCGACCACGACCTGTTCCGCGCGGAGTTGGTCAACCTGATCGACCAGCGCCACGAGCTGGCCAGGCTGGCCGAATTGATCGACTGGCCCGCCTTTGCGCAGCAATGGGGCTCGCAGTTCGAGTCCACCACTGGCCGCCCGGCGCTGCCCACCCGACTGATGGCCGCGCTGCTCTACCTCAAGCACGTCTACGCGCTCAGCGATGAGGACGTCGTCGAGCGCTGGGTCGAGAACCCTTACTGGCAGCACTTCAGCGGTGAGCGTTACTTCCGCCACGAACTGCCGTGCGACCCGTCCAGCCTTGTGCGCTGGCGCAGGCGCATTGGCGAGGCCGGCTGCGAATGGCTGCTGGCCCACAGCATCGAGGCGGCCCGCCGTGCCGGCGTGATCAAGCGCAGCAGCCTGCAGACGGTGGTGCTGGACACCACCGTGCAACCCAAGGCGATTGCGCACCCGACCGACAGTCGCTTACTCAACCGCGCCCGCGAGCAACTGGTGGCTGCAGCCCAGAAGGAAGGCCTGGCGCTGCGCCAGAGCTACGTGCGAGTGGGCAAGGCTGCTGAGTCGGCCCTGAACAACTCGTTTTCAGCGGCGCGTCGCGGTGCTCTGCCGTCCCGCGCAGATGCCGAGAGGCAATGATGGGGTGAGCAGTTGCCAGAGCAGCGAGGCCGCCATACCGACGGCGCCGAGGACGACGCAATAAAGCACCCGCAGGTGCCGCAGGATCATCCGCAGGTTGTGCCCGGCGCCGCACAGCAGCGCATGCAAGGCGTCGCCTTCCGTGCCCTTGAGCCAGTTCCTGCCCAGCAGCCCGTCGGCCTTCATGTGTCCGATCATGGGCTCCACCACCTGGCGCCGCTTGAGCAGTTTCTTCAGCCGCTTGGGCAGCCGCCGCGTGTGACTGATCAGCAGCCGCGCGCCGCTCGTGGGCTCGACGCCGCGGTAGCCGCGGTCGGCCAGTGCGATCTTGGGCGCCTCGCCGGTCAGGATCTCGACCTGTTCGAGTTGGCTGTCCACCGTGTGGCCGTCGTACGGGTTGCCGGGCATGGAGCGCATGCCCACCACCAACCCCTCCTTGGCCGTGACGGCCACCGACACCTTCACGCCGAACTCGTAGGGCGTCCTGGCCTTGCCCTTGGCCAGGCATTCGACCTCTGGCGCGTGCAGGGCGTAGAGCTTGTTCTTGCTGTCGCGCTGCTGGGCGTGCAGGCGCTGGGCGCTGTCGAGCTTGGCTTTGAGCGCAGCCGTCACCTCGCCGCCCTTGCGCTGCACGTCCCGGATGACCCGGCCCAGCCAGGTACGCAGCTTCCTGATCTCGCGACGCATGCGGTTGAACTGCTTGGCGTGCGCGTAGCGGCCGGCCTGTGTCTCGGCGGCCTTGCCCACTCGGGCGTAGCTCTGGCGCAGCGCCAGACCTTCCTTCTGAGCGGCGGCCACCAGTTGCACGCGGGCGCGATTAAGCAGGCGGCTGTCGGTCGGGTGCGCGATCGCCTTGGGTTGCACCGTGGTGTCCAGCACCACCGTCTGCAGGCTGCTGCGCTTGATTACGCCGGCCCGGCGGGCGGCCTCGATGCTGTGGGCCAACAGCCATTCGCAGCCCGCCTCGCCGATGCGCTTGCGCCATCGCACGAGACTGGACGGGTCGCAGGGCAACTCGTGGCGGAAGTAGCGCTCACCGCTGAAGTGCTGCCAGTAGGGGTTCTCAACCCAGCGCTCGACGACGTCCTCGTCACTGACCGCGAAGACGTGCTTGAGGTAGAGCAGCGCCGCCATCAACCGCGTCGGCAGCGCCGGGCGGCCGGTGGTGGACTCGAATTGCGCGCCCCACTGCTGGGCAAAGGCAGGCCAGTCGATCAGGTCAGCCAGCCGAGCCAACCCGTGGCGCTGGTCGATCAGGTTGACCAGTTCAGTGCGGAACAGGTCGTGGTCGCTGCGCTCATCCACCGGCTTCGGGCCCATCCAAACCTCGATTCAGTTTGCAAGGAATCGATATCCATTGGGCTGCAATCTTGCGATTTTCACCATCGGCAATCGCCCGCAAGCCCAGCGTTCATGCGGGTTGCGAGGGTTCTTCAGGGCCGACTGCTGAGACACAGGCCGGCCGCTACGCGCACGCCAAGCAGTTCAACCGCATGCGTCGCGAGATCAGGAAGCTGCGGACCTGGCTGGGCCGGGTCATCCGGGACGTGCAGCGAAAAGGTGGTGAGGTGACGAGCGTTCGTTCATTCAGAAACGGTGGCGGTAGCTACCGCCACCATGAGCCTTTCGACCGGCGCTCCGTCACTATAACGCCGTTCGACGATCTTGCCGTCCTCCATGATAAGGATCTGGTCGGCGATATGGAAATAGCGGTCGTCATGACTAACCACAACGACAGCCTTTCCCCGTGCCCTCAGCTCGGGCAATATATTCATATAGAAAACACGCTTGAACTCTGGATCCTGGTCTGCAGCCCATTCATCGAGAAGGTAAAGCTCTTTATCATCGATGAAGGCAACCACCAAGGCCAACCGCTTACGCTGCCCGTCAGACAGATCTGTGGTGGAGAATATCCCACCCTCGATCTGCACTTTATGATCTATTGCTAATGCCTGCAAGTAATGGCGAGCAAGAACCAATTTTTCGTCATTAATCGGGCCAAGAAGTCGATCGAACAAGAAATAATCAGAAAAAACTGTGGCTATATTCTGCCGATAATCTTCGATACACTCCGTATCCACAATCTTGCCATCAAACCTGACGTCCCCTGCTGAGGGCGGATAGTGCAGCGACAGCATTTTGCAAAGAGTTGATTTTCCAGAACCATTACCGCCGACGATGAAAGTAATTTCGCCTTTACGAATAGTGAAATCAAGCGGCCCAACGAAAAACCCATCCTGCGTTTTGCCACCGGAATGGCGGTAGCTTGCTCCCACAAAATTGATAGTATCCCAGGCGCGATGACAGGTGGGGCGCTCCACATCAATCCGCTCTGGCAATTCACCCAAAGTACTCTTAACTTTCCTCAGCGAAACAATGGCCATTGATATCTTTGGCAGGGAATTGATGATTAGAGCAATCGGAGCGGTAATATAGAGCAAAACCATTACCACTGCCGTCAAGTCAGTAGCGGACACCTGATGATAGTTGACAAATATAAATGCAATGACACCAATGACCATGAAGAACAGTAGGTCCCCATAACTATTTGCAGCCGAAATTGTGCTTATCGCTCGCTTCTCGACTTTTAACAATTCTCGCTCGCAAGGGCTCAATATTTTATCAAAATATTCGTTTCGCTTTTGTTGGTCCAGTTGGAGCTCCTTGACACCAAGGATCAAACCATTTACACCCTTCTGAAGGGTGTCGTACAAATCGCGCGCGCGACGGAAGTAATTGGTAGCAAACAGCATAGGAACGTGGAAAGTCAATACACCAAAAACCACGGCCTCAAGCACAAATATAAAAACGTGAGCATTGATATACCAAAGAAATCCCAGCAGGCTAATTAACATTACCGTGTTGATCATCAACTGCGGGACCGCTTCTGCGCCGCCAATAATTCGTCTTACGTCATCAGTTACCGCGACCATGAGCCTTGCTTGGCCGATTTCCTCAAGACGTGGATATGAAGACTGCACAATACCCTTGCACAGCCTCTGCCTCAGATTAGAGGACAATTCGAGTGAAATTCGCGCCGCCAGAATGGCGGACGCGGCGCGAGTGATTAAAATAACAAGACAAAACAATGCAAAAAAGGCAGCCAAGGGCCCCTGATTTATCTTGAAACCAAGAAAATACCCCACATTTCCATCCAAATAGCTTAAGCCACCACTTGGAGGATTTATTGCATCGAGGATTAGGGGTATGGCTAACGCATATAAACCTCCGGAGAGCATGCCGGCCAGCATTGCGAAAAATACTCGATTCGGCGCAAAGCGCCCAAATTCAGACATCAGACCGACGCGGCGAGTCGGAGGTTTCGGGGAAGTTTTCAAAGAACCAGTGCGCTGACTCACTTCAGTCCTCCCGCGTTCAGTGAGTAATAGTCTCCGACTGTGAAAGATTTGACCATGTCATCGTAGTGAGGACTCATCCAGTTCCCGGACTGGCCAGTCGAATTCATGTATTGGTGGGCCACTCGATGGTGCCCTATTGCGATGATCTGGCGTGAAGTGGCACCAAAATGACCGATATAGCCCTCTGTCTCATCGACGGAGAACCCAGTAACGTTGATGCTGTCTGGCCCACCTCCAACGTTCTGGATACGGCGCTCGAACAGTTTTGACAACCCTCGAACACCACTGAACGGCTGATGTGCATATAGGACTTGGTGGAGGTCACCCCAGCGCCAATGAGCTTGATCGTTGCCGAGTCGCCGGGTCAATTCGGCTAGCGCTCTGCCGAGGCTTTCGCGCAGCAATCGTTCACAAGATCGATCAGCGCTTTCGACGGCACGTCGGTTGCACCAAGTCGACGTCGTGTCAGTTAATGCTCGCTCTATCTGCTCAATAGTTGGCTGACTTAATACAGTCCGAACGAATTGTTGCTGTTCCCGGTGGATCCAGTCCTCATTGAGCGCGTCGCTGAATAAAACCTCGGAGAGATGGCGCATCCATACATTAAACAAGGCTGCCTGACTACTTGAGGCGACCATATCGCCCTGCCATCCTTTAAGGGAAACAAGTGCTTTGCTCTCCGCTTCGTTATTTGGCTTGATCGCTGTCAATACCGGCACAAGATGGCGCGCCGATAAGCTACGCTCATCGATTTGAATAGTTCGCATATCCGCCAATGTCAATTTGCGACCAGCGGAAACAGACTGCGTGATTAAGTCCCTTATGCGCTCAGCGCGAGCCGAAGATGCCCAATTGTTTGAGATGAAGTAAGGATAGCTATCGTCTACAGGGCGGTTATTAGCAGAAACAATGTAGCCCTCTGGAGGATTATAGAGAGATGGCATCGCGTCCGGAGGTATTTGTCCTTGCCAACCATATTGCCGATCCCACCCCGGCACAGGCGCCGAACCATCACCCTTAAGCCGAATAGGTATCGCACCGACACCAACATAACCGATATTCCCGTCGCGATCTGCATACAGCATATTTAAGGCTGGGGCCACGAAATTCCTGAAAGACGCCCTGAATGTCGCCCAATTGTTCGAATAGCTCACGGCATACCAGCTCTCATAACTGCGATCACCTCGCTGCAACGCGGTCCAACGTAAGGACATAGGCTGATCCACTTTTTGCGCTAACGAGCTGCTAACAATCGGTCCGTTTCGCGTTTCACGAACTTCGATTCGGACTGGCTTAAATGCCTGATGCAGTAGTGATGGAAAGTCTCTGGCAACTTCAATAGTTTCCGTGCGACGTTCGAAAGGCATCCATGCGCCATCGGCCAGGTATCGATTAGCATCCGCCGGATCAAGACGCTCCACCATGAAATCCTGCACATCCGCCATCATGCTGGTGCCTCCCCATGCGATCTTGCCGTTTTGGCCGAAAATAACAGGTGGTAGCCCCACCAAGCTCATTCCTTGGGCACGGAGGTTTTTTCCGTGTTGCACGACCGGATACCATGTTGACGGAAGCTGTAAGCCTAGATGGGGATCATTTGCGAGTAGGGCACTGCCATCTAAGGTGTGACGCCCTGCAATGACCCAAGCGTTGCTACCAACCTCGCGACCACCGATCTGCCAATCCCGACGAAGCGTCTCAAGAAAAGTCACAAGCGAAGCTAAAGACCCGCTGGCTATTTGTCCTTCATCGGTTGCGATTAAATCATCGTTGCCTGGAAAGAAGAAGTGCAACTGCTGTGCACTCAGATATCGAGCTGCTACAACCTTGCCAAGCTCTTGATTGGAATTTCCGGCGAGATTTAATGCGAAGACCTTGCTCCAAGAAAGCGAATCTAGCTCGGTCCAGGGCTCAGGGCGTACAGCCAATAGAGTGAACTCGAACGGCAGCGCATGCTCTTCGCATAGCCAAGCATTTACACCAGCTGCGTATGCAGTTAGCGAGCGCTGCGCTTGGGCGCTTAAGGATGCGTACGCGCTTTCAGCGGAACGGCGCAGTCCTAGCGTTCGTATCCAACTGTCATGATCCAACAAGGTCTTTCCGAAAATCTCGCTTAGACGGCCGGCAGCGAATCGCCGCTGCATCTCCATCTGCCACAAACGATCTTGCGCATGCACATATCCCATGGCGAAATAGATGTCTTCGTCTTTATCCGCCGTCAACTTCGGTACCCCGTGTTCATCACGTTCGATATTGACAAGTCCGCCACCAGGCACCTGCACAACTTGTCGCTGAGGTGGGAGCCCCCGGCTTGCGGAAGCGAATACCCAGGCCAAGAGGAGCAATAGCGGCAGAACTATTGCTATCGCAAACCGCTTGAGAATTGGAAATTTATTATTCACAAGATTTTAATTGCAAATTTATAGAAATTAATTGACGCGTTGTGGGCTTGTTCTCGGAGGTTTACGGACGGACGGCTTTGCGCACGCGGCCGGCAATCGTTTATGGTGGGCATTACCAGCCACAGCCTGAACAATTCGCAAGCATCCCCAGTTTTAGAGAAGCGCATACCGCATTTGATAAAGACTTCTGAAGAATGCGACGCGCATCGAACTAGTCTAAAGTCCGATGCGCGCAATCTCGACGGCCGCGCGTGGCGCCGATTACCGGCGCAACCCTCTCTGCCTACGGGCGTTCGATTTGGACAATACGAGCGGGACGGAAGCCTCCACTCTGGACTCTCAATCTTGGAGACAAATGTTGCCAAATCTTGTCCACCAACTGGCCAACATGCGGCTCGCTCAGCATAGTCATATGATTACCCGGCGCGGTATATAAGTGAATTTTTTCAACAAGAGTGGTCCAGTTGTTTTCATGCGGCGAGCTTCCACTCTCGTCACCAGCGTTGACCAAATGGATTGCCCCATTAAATTTGTCTCGCGGCATATAGCTAGTGTTCAAATTCGCTTGCATTACTTGAACCACACATTTCAGCAGACTGGACGACACACTCGCAGGAAATATGCGCGCGCGAACCAAATGACTCAGGAGGTGATTAATCTGCTCGTCTTCATCACGATCATCAAAATGATGCCTTTTAATAGGCAAAGGATGAATGAGGCGCATATTGTAGATGTCAATGAGCTGCATCAGAGTATCGATGCGATCAGCTACTTTGCGGATTACTAGTCGATCCGGAGCTTCTGAGTCTAAGATGATTAAATCGGCGACGCTCTCACCTTGTCTTTGCAGTTGCAAAGCAATTTCGAATGCGATCCAACCGCCGAACGAGTGTCCCAGCAGATGGTATGGGCCTGAAGGCTGAACTTGGCGGATGGCTTGTACACATATGCGTGCCGCGCCCTCTACGCTAATAGCGGGACGGTCCTGCTCATTTGTCAATCCACGTGCTTGTAGGGCATAGATGGGAAGCGAAGCTGGGAAAGCTAGCGCCAACTCCAGGAAGCTGGTGCCATGTGCGCCCGCACCAGGAATACAGAACAGTGGGGCCGATGATTTGGACCCTGTCTGGATGGTAACTTTAGGGTCATATGGAGTCGCCGGCGTAAGGTCATCTATCATGAGATCGACGACGTGGCTTAGAAGTGGCGGTCGCATGAGTGACCAATGTGTTCCTCCAATTTTATGAACCTTAGATTGAGGGCCAACATACCCTTTCCAACCGCGCCAAGGATTTTCATCAGCATTCTCATCTGAGGTATATAAGGTTATATCCACAGAGGATGAGGATGGAATATAGCGCCTTCCCAAACGAATGATGAAATTACTATCAGCTACGCGAAGAAGAACATCGTCCTTTGTCACATCCGCAGGCAACCAACCTTGTTGGAAACAGTAGTCAAGCAACTCGTCCTCATTCTGAAAATGCTCAAACGAGGCGGACTCAGGTAGCCCCCCTCTATCACGGCTTTTCTGTAGATAGTCAATCACCCGATCTATCAACCTTTCAGTAGGTTCGGAGGTTTCTACATGGCTATTTCTGTAGGTGTCGATCATGCCGAGCGAAGCAATCCGTTCTCCGCTCTGATGCAACTGCTGAGCCATCTCATAGGCGATATTTCCTCCAATGGACCATCCAGCTAAATGATATGGACCATGAGCCTGCACACGGCGGATTGCCGCTATATGTTGAGAAGCCAATTCTTCAAGTGAGCCCGGCGGGTTTGGCATTTTATTAATGCCTTGTGCTTGCAGAACGTAGGCAGGTTGATCCGGCGGGAGTAGGGCGGTCATTTGGGCATAGACCAATGGATCCCCTGAGCTTTCATGTATTAAAAACAAGGGAGGCTTATGCCCGTGGCTGTTTATAGGTACCGGATTGGCATCAAAAGGTGAGCATGATGATTGATCCGATTGACGAATAGCTTTAGCCAGATCACGCAAAATGGGGTTAGAAAGCAGCGTCATTAGCGACACTTGCATATTTTTTTCGCGCATACGATTTAGTAGGCGAATGGCGAGCAACGAGTGCCCGCCCAGCTCAAAGAAGTGGTCATGCCGACCCACGCGCTCCACACCCAGCAGCTCTTGCCAAATCTGCGCCAAGGCCTGCTCGACCTCACCCAGCGGCTCCACGTAACCA
>NZ_JAJTWT010000006.1 GCF_021353235.1 Pelomonas caseinilytica | reverse complement strand
TGAGGTCGCCCTGGGCGTTGTAGCCCCAGCTGATGCCGTAGTTCTGGCCACCGTAGTTCAGGGTTTCGGAGGCGAGTTTTCGCAGGGCGTTGTAGCCGTAGGTCCAGGTGCTGCCGTTGCTGGCGATGGTCTGCAGCAGGCCATCCGCCGTGTAGGTGCGCGTGACGCTCGGGCTGCCGTCGCCGTAGGTGACGCTGGTCAGGCGGTTGAGGGCGTCGTAGCCGTAGGTGAGCTTGGCGCTGGCCGCCACGCTCGTGTCGTCGCAGGCGGCGGTGTTGGGCAGGTTCTGGCCGGGGGCTTTCCATGTCACGTTGCCGGCTGCGTCGTAAGTCTGGACCGTGGCACCGACTTCGGGTTCGAGGGTCTTGCACAGGCGTTGGCCCGCGTCGTAGACGTAGCGGCGCGTGACGCTGCTGGTGTAGCCGGCGAAGCTGCCGCCACGGGTGATGGCGGTGGGTTTGCCGAAGGCGTCGCGGGCGATGCTCACGCTCACGCCCGCCGGCGCGCTGATGCCGGCGAGTTGGGCCTTGGCCGGGTCGTCCAGCGCCCAGAAGGTTTGGGTGGTGGTCTTGTTGCGGGGGTTGGTGGTCTGGGTCTGGAAGCCGGCGAGGTAGCTCGTGGAGGTGCTCAGCAGGCCGAGTTCGCTGTCTTGCTGCACGAGCACGACACGGCCCACGGCGTCGTAGGTGGTGCGCGTGCCGGCGGCGGTGGTGCCGACGGTGGCAATGTCTCGTGCGGGGTAGCTTTCGTAGGTGGGCCGGCCATCAAAGTCGTATTGCTTGACGCTGACCTTGCGCGTGCCCGCTTCGCCGCCCGAGTCGTAGGTGCGGGTCATGACCGGGCGCCAGAAGGCGTCGTAGTCGATCTGCGTGACGGCCGCACCCCTGGTGATGGTCTGGCGCCAGTGGCCCGCAGGCAGGCCGTAGGCCGCCACGGCGGGACCGAAGCTGATGCCGGTGGCCGTGAAGCCGCCGGGCGGCGTGATGCTGGCGAGGCGGCTCATGGCGTCGTAGCCAAAGCCGGTCGTGAAGCTGGCGGCGTCGGTGATGCTGGTCACGCGGCCCAGCGAGTCGACGGTGGCGCTTTCGGTGATGCCCAGCGGGTGGCTGACGGTCTGCGGGATGCCGAGCTTGTAGTTGGTGAAGGTGGTGGTGTTGTTGGCGCCGTCGGTGCGGGAGTAGAGGGTGCCGTCGGCGTTGTAGGCCTGGGTGAATTTCAGGATGCCGAATTCGCGGTGGGCGGTGAGCCGCCCCAGGGTGTCGTAGTCGTTGTCGACCACGGTGTAGCCGTTGGAGACGACGGTATCGACCTGGCCCAGCACCCACGCCGCTTCGGCATCGCTGTAGGTGGTGGTGTCCACGCGCTGGCCGCCCGGGCCGCTGAGCGTCACGCTGGTGGGCCGCCCCCGGCCGTCGAAGGCGGTGGCCGCCCACGAGAAGCTCGTGGACTGCTGCGTCACGGTGCGCTGGTCGAGGGGGAACAGGCGGCCGGGCGTCAGGCTGTTGCCGAAGCGCACGATGCTGTCGCCGAAGCTGGCCGGGTAGGGCCCGGCGTTGTAGGCCCTGAAGTGCTGGGCCGTGCTGCGCAGCAGGTTGCCGGCGCTGTCCTGCTCATCGGTCTGCAGCAGTTGGCCTTCGTTCTCGCCTTCCCAGATGCCGTAGGTGAAGACGGTCGCCGTGCCGTCGGGCTTGGCGATGCGCGTCCAGCGGGTGTGCGGGCAGTTGGTGCAGTCGTAGTAGGAGCCGGCTCCGTCGGGGGCGCTGTAGCTGTAGTTCCACGTCATCGTGGGCAGCCCCGGGCCGGACAGGGTCTTGCTCAGCAGCGAGATGGAGGCGTAGTACCGCGGCGAGTCGGCGTACTGTTGGCTGGACCCCCAGCAGGTCTTCTGGACGCCGCCACGGGGGTGCTGCAGCACGTCGGTCGTGAAGCTGCCCGACGCCCCGCTGGGGTGCTTCATGGTGATGGAGCGCTGCCCCGTCTGCACTTGCCCGAAGTCGCCACAGAACGGGTTGGTGACGTAGAGGCGTCGGTGTAGAAGAAATACGGGTCGTGGGAGAAGGTCCAGGTGCTGCTGTCGGGCAGGGTGACGCTGGACAGGTCTCCCGTGCCGTCGTAGCCGTAGCTCCAGGTGTTGACGCCGTCGCTGGCGGTGGCGATGCGGTTGCCGGTGCCGTAGGTGAACGTGATCGCCCGGCCGTCGCTGGCGGTCATCTTCAACAGCCGCATGGGGGTGGTGGCGTCGTAGGTGAACGTCACGGTGTTGCCGAACCGGTCGCGGATCACGGAGGGCAGGATCCAGACGTCGACGCGTCCGGTCGAGGAGCCGTAGTCGTTCTGCATCGAGCCGGCCGTGCGCTGGACCAGTCGGTCGAACTGGTACTGCACACCGCTGGGCGAGACGGCCAGGAAGCCTTCGCCGGTGCCGCCCGCAGCCAGCGGAATGCAGCGGATCATCCAGAGTTCGCGCGTGGACAGCGGGTAGCTGTTGCCGTCGGCCGGTGCGGCAACAGAGGGGTCGCGCTTGAGGATTTCCTGGTCACCGGCGCCGGGCACGTAGAGCATGTTGCCCTGCCAGTACTCCTTGGTGAAGAACCAGCCGCCTTTGGAGCCGCTCACGTTGGGCGGTGCGGAGAAGCTGCTGCAGCGGTTGGTGCCGTAGCTGGCGTTGGTGAAGCCCTTGGAGGTGAAGAAGCCGTGGACGCGAGGAATCTCGAGGTCCCACTTGCCGAAGTGGCCGACGGTGAACGGCAGGGCCGGCGAGCTGCGCAAGCTTCTGGCGACGGCCATGGGCAGGGCGCTGTTGCCCTTCAGCGAGATGTCGGTCTGCACGAACGACACGCCACCGTTGGAATGGTTGACCTGTTCACCGAACAGTTGCGGGCCCAGCGACGAGACGGCCTTGGCCTCGCGCACGAAATAGCCCTGCTCGTCGTAGTAGCCCGCCGCCGTGGCGAGCGAGCCATGCAGGAGCGATAGCAGGCCGGCGAGTGCGCCGGCGATGTAGACAGCTGCGCCCCGCCTGTGGCGCCGGGCTGTCGGGGCAGCTGGTTGCCCTGCGGATAAAGGAGCGGCCTGCACGGCCGAGTTCAAGCCGGGCCGCTCGTTCGCCGCCCAAGGCCACCTGTGCATCGCAAACATGACGCTCTCCCTGAGCCCTTTGCCGGGGTCGGGTCAGCGCAAGGTTTCAATGCTCGCTCTCCCAAGGTCCCGCTCGGGTGAGCCATCCTCCCGCCAGCCGACTCGTTCGAGGGCCTGTTGGTATGTGTTGTTTGGAGCGAGTTTCGCGTCTTTACCCATCGCTCCGACCTCGGGGAAACGCGCAGTGGGACGCGACCGTCTCACGCACTTGAAACCGTTGGCTCCGAGGCGCCAGCCCTCACCCCAGCCACCGCCTCAACTGCCCGTACACCTCCGCGCTCGACAGCAGTTCCAGGTGGCCGGTCTCGTAGACCACGGCCTGGTGTTCCGGGGCGAAGTCGAGGTGGCGGTCGGCGTCGGCATGCTGGCCGAGGGCGCTGGCCACCGGCACCAGGCCGTCGCCCAGCACGCGCGACTTCAGGCTGCCGGCCGCCGTGCCCAGGCAGCCGGCGATGGCGTAGCAGCGCGCCGAGTCGGGCAGGCGCACCTGCTCGCAGCGGTAGGTGCCGTCGTCGCCCGACGGCGCGCTGAGGATGTTGCCCAGCCGCAGGTCGTTGATGCCGGCGCTGCGCACCTTGCCCAGCCGCGCCAGCGGCGAGGCGTAAGGCGCCGCGCTGAGCAGCATGTCCACGCCGTGGCCGGCGCGCTCCAGCGGTGCGCCCAGGTGCGGCGTGCCGAGGCAGACGAGGTCGTTCACCCGTGCCGGCCAGCGCATGTTGCCGCGCTGCATCAGGGCGCCGTGGTGGATGGCGCTGCGCGCCACCAGGCCGCCCATGCTGTGGCCCATCAGCACCAGGCGCTCGATGGGCATGGGCCACACGTCGTAAAGCCGCTCCAGCAGCTGGGCCAGGATGCGGCCGTTGGTCGACACGCTCAGGCCGCTGTTGTAGCGCAGGTAGACGGGCGTGTAGCCGGCGTCGCGGGCCAGCGCCTCGCCGTGGTCGTGGCCGTCGCGCTGCCATTGCAGGTCGTTCATGCACAGGCCGTGCAGAAGCACGACGACGCGGGGCGTGGCGCCGGCCACGCGCGAACGCAGCGCATAGCGGTCCAGCGGCAGGGGCCTGCCGGCCAGCCGGAAGGCCATGTCGATGGCCAGCGGGTTGTCGGTGGCGGCGAGGTGGTCGCCCAGCACGCCGTTGAGCGCGGCCAGGATGGCTTCGCGTTCGGGGCGGGGGGCCTGGTGGGCATCGGTGGCGGCCAGGGCCGGCGCCAGCCAGCCGAAGAGGGCCTCGGCGCTGCCGCCCACCAGGTGGGTCACGCCGCGAACCGTGGTGTAGACCAGGCCGGCCACGCCGCCCGCGCGGTCGCGGGCCCCGCCGTCCGGCCCAGGCTGCCAGGGCGAGGCGATGCGGGCATGCATGGCCTCGACGAGGCTGGTGAGGCCGGCGACGGCCTCGGTGGTCAGGCGGGCGGCGCCGCGCAGGTCGGCGGCCTGGAGAAGAGGCTGTGTCATGGGGAGGTGGGGCTAGCGCCCGAAGTCAGCGTCATGAGGATGTCGGCATACCAGGCGCAGTTCAGGCCCAGGGATTCATCCAGTGCGAGGTCGCGCGAGGCCATGTCCATGCGGCTGGAGTGCACGCCCAGCAGGCACCAGCGCGGGCGGCTGCCATCGGCGGACTCCATGCGCGCCAGCACCGGCGAGCCGCTGCTGCCGCGGTGCATGCGGGCGTCCGTCAGGAAATAGCCCAGCCCCTGGAAACGCACGCCGTAGCTGGACGCGATGCTGGCCTGCCGCACCACCGGCAAGTGGTGGACGGTGTCGAAGAAGCCGAGCGGAAAGCCCGGGATGGCGAGGCGGTCGCCGACCTCGAAGAGGTCGAAGCCGTCCGCCAGGTGCTGGGGCCCGAAGGGCCGGATGACGCAGCCTGCCGGCAGGGCGCTGCGGTCGATGAGCAGGGTGGCCACGTCCACCTCCCCGCCGCTGTCGCGGGCCTGGTGCCAGACGGTCAGGCCGTCGCGGTGCAGCAGTATCGACTGCGTGGCCCGTCGGGTCAGGTCGCGCGCGTCGGTGTGCAGCTCGATCTCGATGCGGTCGGGCGCGTGGCCGGACGGCGCATCGAACAGCACGTGCCGGCTGGTGACGAGATGGAGCTCGCCGTCGCGCTCGAAGAAGAAGCCGCTGGCCGAGGTCAGCCCCTGCTCGCCGGCGAAGGTGAGGATGCGGGCGACGCCGAACAGGGCCTCGTCCTGGGTGCGCTCGTTGGCGGCCGTGCCGCCGGCGGGACCGGCCGGTGCGGTGCCGGGGTCCGTGGCGGGCTGCTGCGAGGCATGGCCCCTCTCCCAGGCGTCGCGCCGGCCCGTCCAGACCTGCTGGCTCTCGCCGGTGGCGCCGGGCTGGTTGACGGTCTCGAACATCGGGTTGGCCCGCAGGGGCTCGCCGCGCACCGCGGCCTTGGCGCCCTGGCGCTGCAGTTCGGCATGTTCGCCGGGGCGCGCCGGCGATGGCGGCTCGGCCGGCGGCGGCGCCGTGGGGGTGGGTCGAGGGGGGGACATGGGACAACTCCGCTCAAGGACTTGTCCCGTCAAGGGCGACGCTTCCGCCGGTGGCGCTTCAAGCAAGCCAGGATGGGGCGGTGTCTCTCACAGCGTACCCCGTCAGCGCAATGTAACCCAAGCGCCTCCCGGGCCCTGCCCGGCGGCTCTAGCGCTGGGCCGCCACCCAGTCGACGAGCGCGTCCAGCACCGGCCGGCCCTTGCGCGCCGCCTCGGGGTGGTTGAGCAGGGCGACGAAGACCCAGGGGCGCCCGTTGGCGTCCGGCACGAAGCCGGCGAGGCCGACGGCATCGCGCAGGGTGCCGGTCTTGAGCCGCGCCTTGCCGGCCGCGGCCGTGTCCTTGAGGCGGCGCGACAAGGTGCCGTCCAGGCCCGCCACCGGCAGCGTTGCCAGCAGCTCGGGCGCCTGGCCACCAGCCTGGCCCGCGCGCAGCACGCCGGCCAGCAGGGCCGGGCTGACGCGCTCGCTGCGCGACAGGCCCGAGCCGTTGTCCAGCACCAGGGCCGAGGTGTCGATGCCGTGGGCGGCGAGCCAGTCGCGCACGGCGCGTTCCGCGGCCGGCAGCGTGGCCTCGCCCGGGCGGGCGGCCTGGGCGCCGAGCTGCAGGTAGAGCAGCCGCGTCAGCGCGTTGTCGCTGCTCTTCATGATGCCGCGCAGTTCTTCCGCCAGCGGCCGGCCGCGGTGGCTGGCCAGCACCACGGCGCCGGCCGGCGCGGCGGCCTCGACGTCGCCCGGGCCCATGACGCCGCCCAGCTCCGCCCAGAGCTGGCGCACCGCATGCGTCACCAGCCATTGCCGGTCCACCAGCTGCAGCGGCGCCAGTTGCCGGCAGCCGCGCGGGAAGGCGCCCCGCAGCGCCAGCCGCCAGCCCTCGCCCTTGCCCTCCCCCTCGCGGCGCAGCTCGGCAGGCTTCCAGTCTTCGTCCCAGTCCTTGCAGGGCCGCTCGGACAGCGCCATGGCGCCGGCGTCCACGGACAGCCCCGTCAGGGCCGGCAGGCTGCGTGCCGCCACGCCGGTGTCGGTGGCCCGCAGCTCGACGTCGAGCAGGCTGCCGTTGAAGTGCAGGGCGTCGGGGATGACGTTGTAGGCGAACTCCGGCGCCTCGTCGAAGGGCGGCAGGCCCAGGTCGAAGCGGGTGGGGTTGAAGAGGGTGCGGTCCACTACCAGTCCGCCGCGGACTTCGCGCACGCCGCGCTCGCGCAGTTGCCGCAGCAGCCACCACAGCGCCGGCCAGTCGAGGTCGGGGTCGGCGCCGCCGCGCAGGATGAGGGGGCCGTCGATGATGCCGTCACGCGGCTCGGCGGCGGCCAGCAGCTCGGTGCGGCCCCGGTGGTTGATGCCCAGCCTGTCCAGCGCGACGGTCGCGGTAACCAGCTTCATCGTCGACGCCGGGGCCATGGCGTCGTCGGCGCGGCGGCGCAGCGCCGGGCGCGAGGCGTCCAGCGGCTGCAGCACGAAGCCGAGGCTCTCGGCCGGCAGGCCGGCGCGGTCGAGCGCGGCCTGCACGGGGTCGGGCACCGGGGCCGTCGTGGCGCAGCCGGCCAGGGCGAAGGCCAGCGTCAGGGCGAAGACACGCGTGAACGCAAGGGCCCCCATCAGCACACCCCCAGGCGATGGGCCACGAGGCGGGCCAGGGCCACGTCCTCCAGTCCGATGCCGACGCTCTTGTAGACGACGACGTCCTCCGGACGCCGCGGGGGCGGCGACGCGACCAGCCCGCCCAGCTCGACGAGGCGCTCCGGCGCGACCGTGCCGGGCGCCGCCAGCACCAGGTCGCCGGCCTCCTGGCGCGCCGCCTCCAGCCATTCGACGACGACGAGGGCGGCCCGGCCGAGCAGGGCGTCGTCCAGCTCGCGGGCCGTCTTCGTGCTAGAGCCCACCGCCGCGACGAAGGCCCCGGGCTTGACGAGGCCGCCATCGAACAGCGGCGTGGGCGAGCGCGTGGCGGTGACGATGACGTCGGCCTCGGCGGCGGCGGTGGACGCATCCACCACCTCGGCCGGCAGGCCCAGCGCTGCGGACAGCTCGGCGGCCAGCGCCTCGGCGCCCGAGCGTGCGCAGACGAGCAGCCGCTCGAAGCGGCGCACGCGCACCAGGGCCTCGGCATGGGCGCGCGCCTGGATGCCCGCCCCGAAGACCGCCAGGCTGCGCGCCTGCGGCAGGGCCAGCAGCTCGGCCGCGACAACGCTGGCGGCGGCCGTGCGCAGCCGCGTGAACTCGTTGGCCTCCAGCGTGGCCAGGGCCTCGCCGGTGGCGGCCGAGAACAGACTGACGAGGAAGTGGTAACGCCCGTTGCGGGCTGAATAGACCTTGGTGCCCAGCACGGCCGGCAGCTCGCCGTCGGCCTCCAGGATGGCGCCCATGGCGCTGATGGCCAGGGCCGCGCCGCCCAGGCTGGCGGTGGCGCGATGGCGGCCCAGCACCTGGGCCTGGCCGCGGCCGTGCTGGGCGAAGGCGGCACGCAGGGCCGCGCGGGCGCTGTCGGGGTCGAGCACGGCGGCCACGTCGGCCTCGGTGATCAGTCGCATGGATGGCTCCCAAGGCTCCAATCTGGGTTGGCGCGCACTGTAGGGCGGCGGGCGTGCACGGATGCAGCGCTTCTGCGCCACGGTGCATTCCCGCAGGTTATGTCCCGCCGACAAGCATTCATTGAACGGCACGCAACACCTCGGGTGCGGCCCCCTGGGCGGCCTCGCGCACGGCGGCGAACATGGCCGCCAATCAAATCACAAAGGAGTGGCGGATGAAGCTCAATCGTCTGGTGGGGCAGCTCGCGGTTCTTGGCCTGGCGGCGCACGCCGGCGCCGTGCTGGCGCAGAGCGAGGCGGGCAGCAAGCTCGAGCGCGTCGAGGTGACGGGGTCGAGCATCAAGCGGCTCAAGGATGAAGGCGCCCTGCCCATCCAGGTCATCTCGCGCAAGGACCTGGAGCGCCAGGGCATCGTCTCGGCCGAGCAGCTCATCTCGACGTTGTCCGTCAACGGCAACGGCCTGGACAACCTGGCCTCCAACGCCGACGTCGTCGCCGGCCAGGCGCGCGGCAACAACGGCGCCTCCTCGGCCAACCTGCGCGGCCAGGGCGCGGCCAGCACCCTCATCCTGCTCAACGGCCGCCGCGTCGCGGCCCACGGCCTCAACGGCGGCGTCGTCGACCTGCAGCAGATCCCCTTCGCCGCCGTCGAGCGCGTCGAGATCCTGAAGGACGGCGCCTCGGCCATCTACGGCACCGACGCCATCGGCGGCGTCATCAACTTCATCCTGCGCAAGAACTACGAGGGCCTGGAGGCCCAGGCCTTCACCGACGTGACCCAGGCCGGCGGCGGCAACATCAGCACGCTGAAGCTGACCGGCGGCTGGGGCAACCTGGAGCGCGACAAGTTCAACGTGCTGGCCTCGCTGGCCTACAGCGACTCGCAGATGCTGCGCGGCGACCAGCGCAGCTTCGTCAACACCTTCCAGCCCAGCCGGGGTCTGTCGGTGGACACGCGCGGCACGCCCTACGCGACGGTGTTCACGCTGTCGAGCCTTGCAACTGCTCTGAGCAACAAGAGCAGCGCCGGCCCCATCCAGCCGGGCACGACGGTGGCGATGAACGGCATCAACGCCCTGGACCTGCCCGGCCAGGCCGGCTGCGCCTCCATCGAGGGCCAGGCAGCCTACGACGAGGTGCTGTGGGCCACGCCGTCCGCCAAGTGGGGCTGCGCCTGGGACACGGGCCGCGCCGCCGTGTTGCAGCAGCCGGTCAAGTCCACCAACGCCGTGGTGCGTGGCACCCTGGCCCTGGGCGAGCACCAGCTGTTCGCCGAGTTCGTCGGCGCCCACGTGGTGACCGACAAGAGCTTCTCGCCCAACCAGATCTCCAGCTCAAGCTCGGCCAGCAACCCGTTCTTCTTCAACCTCGCCTACCCGAGCACCGGCACGGCCTACAACTCGGTCTTCAACGCCATCGCCGCCGTCTTCCCGACCATCGAGAAGAACCGCGGCCTGCCGCTGGCCCTGCGCTGGCGCTGCATGCCCTGCGGCAACCGCGAGATCGAGACCACGTCCGACACCAAACGCCTGCTCGTCGGCGCCGACGGCCCGCTGTTCGGCGGCTGGGACTACAAGACCGGCGTCTCCATGGCCACCAGCGACACCACCTCGCTGCTCAAGCATGGCTACTTCTACGGCAAGCCCTTCGCGGCCCTGATCAACAACGGCACGCTCAACCCCTTCCCGACCGACGGCATCACGCAGACGGCCGATGCCCTCAAGGCCCTGGACGCCGTGCGCGCCGACGGCGTGACGCTGTACGGCGGCAAGTTCACGTTGACCCAGGCCGACTTCACGGCCAGCGGCCCCGTCATGAAGCTGCCGGCGGGCGACATGATGGCCGCCATCGGCACCGACGTGCGCACCGAGAAGTACAAGTTCAACGGCAACGCCACCGATGCCGCCACGCAGGCCACCATCTTCAACGCGCCCTTCGACAGCGTGAACACGCTCGACACCGTCAAGCGCGACGTCAAGGCGGTCTTCGGCGAGGTGCTGGTGCCGGTGTTCAAGGGCTTCGAGGCCAGCGCCGCGGTGCGCCACGACAGCTACACCGGCTTCGGCGGCACGACCAATCCCAAGTTCTCGCTGCGCTACCAGCCCTTCGAGCAGCTGCTGGTGCGCGCCTCGACGAGCCGGGGCTTCCGCGTGCCCACCTTCAACCAGCTGTACAACGGGACCACCGAGTCGCCCTACTCCGGCAAGGACCTGGCCGACCCCGGCAAGTGCCCGGGCGGCGTCGTCGACCCGACCAAGCCCGGCTGCGAATCGGTCACGCCGACCATCCTGACCGGCGGCAAGTCCACCCTCGGCCCCGAGAAGAGCAAGCAGTGGACCTGGGGCCTGGTGTGGTCGCCCGTGCCGGACGTCGCCGTCAGCGCCGATTGGTGGCAGATCCGCAAGACCGGCACCATCCAGTCGGTCGCCCTGTCCGACATGGTCAAGAACTACGCGCTGTTCACGGACAACTTCCAGCGCGACGCCAGCGGCACCCTGCAGGCCATCGACAACCGCTGGGTCAACGCCGGCGAGACCATCACCAAGGGCCTGGACCTGTCGGCCCGCGGCACGACTCAGCTGGGCACCGGCCGCCTGACGGTGAACATGGAAGGCACCTACCTGCTCGACAAGCGCTCCCGCCTCCTCGCCAGCGCGCCCATGGGCGCCAGCGAGATCGGCGTGTTCACGCGGGCCGGCGACCTTGGCCTGCGCTGGAAGCATTCGCTGACCTTCGTCTACGCGGAGGGCGACTGGGCGACCATGTTCCAGCAGCTCTGGCGCGCCGGCTACAAGGACGCCCAGCTGCCCGGCGTGGCCAACGGCAGCATCGTGCCGCCGGAATGGAAGCCCAACGTCTCGAAGTACGTCACCTACAACGCCAGCGTCAGCTACACCGGCATCAAGAACCTGGGCCTGACCTTCGGCATCAAGAACCTGCTGAACGACGACCCGCCGTTCTCGGCCGCCTACGACGGCAACACCGGCGCAGGCAGCTCCTGGGAGCCCCGCGTGGCCGACCCCCGTGGCCGCTCCTACACCTTCACCGTGAACTACAAGTTCTGGTAAGCCAACTTCGGTACTCCGGCCGGCTCCGCGCCGGCTTCACCAGCCCCGCGATGCGGGGCTGTTTTTTTTGTCCCTGCCCGGCGCTCAGGCCAGCGTGAGGGTGCCCGCCGTCACGTCCATGTCGGCCATGACGCCCAGCGGCAGCGGGCGATTGGGCTGGCCGTGGCCCGAGGGCCAGCCGGCCAGCACCGGGCAGCGCAGCCGCGGCAGGTGGTCGGCCAGCACGGCGTCGGGGCTCTCGGCGCCGCTGAAGCTGCCGACCACGAGGCCGGCGATGCGACCCAGCACGCCGGCCAGGCGCAGCTGGCTGAGCATGCGGTCGACGCGGTAGGGCTCCTCGCTGATGTCCTCGATGAAGAGCAGGGCGCCGTCCACCTCGGGCAGGTAGGGCGTGCCCAGCAGGGCGCAGAACATGGCCAGGTTGCCGCCGATGAGCCGGCCGCGCGCGCTGGCACCGTGGCTGAGCGGATGCGGCGCGGCGCGGCCGACGAGGTCGCCGCGGCGCCAGCCGCTGGCCAGGCGCTCGAACAGGGCGTCGGTGTCGGCCTCGGCGCCGGGCAGGCCCCAGTCGCTGGCGGGCATGGGCCCGTGCAGCGAGGGGATGCCGGCCCGCGTGCGCAAGGCGTGCAGCACGGTGATGTCGCTGTAGCCGATCAGCAGCCGGCGGCTGGCCGCGAGCCAGTCCAGGTCCAGGCCGTCCAGCAGCCGGATGCAGCCCGAGCCGCCGCGCAGCGCCAGCACCGCGTCGTAGCCCGGGTGGGCGAAGGCCTGGTGCAGGTCGGCGATGCGCACCTCGTCGGGCGCGGCCAGGAAGTCCAACGGTGGCGGGCCGAAGCAGCTCGGCAGCAGGCTCGCCTCGTAGCCGCGCTCGTGCAGCCAGCCTTCCACGGGCTCGAGCCGCCCGGGCTTGGGCGGCCCGGCCGGCGCGATGACGGCCACGTGGGCACCGGGCCGCAGCGGCGGGATCAGGAATTCGCCTTCAGCCATGCATGCACCGCCGCGCCGAGGGCGGGCAGCCTCCAGGTGGTCGAGGCCTCGGGATGGGGCCGGTAGCGGCTGCCGAGGCTGGTGGTCACCGCGATCAGGTAGTGCAGGCCGCCGTCGCCGTGCACGATGCCGGCGTCGCTGGCGTAGTTCTGCGTGGTGCCGGTCTTGTGGGCGAAGCGCGCCGGAATGCCCTCGACCCAGCCGGGCAGCCGCGTCAGCGCGCTGCTGGACAGGATCTCGTTGAGGCGCTGGCCGTCCAGCGCGCGGCGGATGACGGCGCGGCTCGACGCGCTGACGATGGGCGGCGCGCCCTCCGGCAGCCAGGGCGGCGGCGGCGCGTCGGCGTCCAGGCGCCACATCAGGCGCAGGGCGTCCCAGGCGGTCATCTGGATCTGGCCGACGCCCGAGCCGGCGCCGTTGCCCCAGCCGCCGTCGGGCTGGGTGTTGGCCAGCCTCAGGCCAGGCAGGCCCTCGGCCTCGAAGAGGGCATGCAGCTCGTTGCGGACCTCGCGCCCGCCCTCGCGCACGATGGCGCCGCGTTCGTGCAGGTGGGCCACCAGGGCCGAGGTCGCCTCGTTGCTGCTGACGGTGATCATGTCGGACAGCCAGTCGGCCACCGGCCGGGTCTCGCCCTTGTAGGCCAGGGGTAGGGCCCACTCGCTGCGGTCCTGGTCGACGAGGCGGCCGACGCCGACGGCCACCATGGTCTTGAGCAGCGAGGCCGGATAGGGCGCGACGAAGCGCGGCCCGTGGCCGAACCAGGCGGGGAAGTCGATGCGCGACCAGTCCGCGCCGGGCAGCCAGGCGTAGGAGTCGCCGGCGGCGTCGCGCACGTCGGCGTGGAAGCCGATGTTGGCGACAGCGCCGCAGCGCCCGTCGAAACTCGCCGTCAGCCCGCCCGGGTGCTCGCGCGAGAAAAGCACGTCGGCGCAAACGGGCGGCCCCTGGCGAGGGAACACGGCCACGGCGAGGTCGATGCTCGGGTGCCAGCCCAGCGGCGCACCGCCCTGCAGGCTGTCCGCGGTCGTCTCGAAGCGCTGCTCGCGCACGGCGGCGAGCAGCGCCTGGGCGAGGGCGTCAGGCGTCATCTCGGTTTTCCATTCCGCGTTCGCGGCACCCGCAACGCGTGAAACGAATGCAGAAATGCAACCACAGAGGCACGGAGGCACAGAGCCAAGCCAGAGGCCTCTTTCTCTGTGTCTCCGTGCCTCTGTGGTTGCCTTTGAATTCTCACTTCAAGCTCAGGCCGTCCAGCGGCAGCGGGCTGGCGCGGCCCGACACGAGCTCGGCCACGATATTGGCCGTCGCGAACGAGAAGGTGAACCCCAGGGCGCCATGGCCCACATTGAGCCACAGGCCAGGCACTCCGCTGGGCCCGAGGATGGGCGCGCCGCTGGGCGTGGCCGGCCGCAGGCCGGCCCAGGGCTCGGCCCGGTCGTAGTCGGCCGCATGCGGGAAGGTGGCGCGCACCGTGCGCTGCAGCGAGGCCAGGCGGCCGGCGTCCAGGCTCGGGTCGTCGCCGACGAGGTCCACCATGGCGGCCACCCGCAGCTCGGCGCCGATGCGGGCGTAGAGCACCTTCTTCTCGAAATCGGTCACGCTGACTTCGGGCGGCCGGTGGCCCGTGCCGATGGGCGCGGTGAGGCTGTAGCCCTTGAGCGGGTAGATGGGCAGCTCGACGCCCACGGCCGCCGCGAGGCCTCGGCTCGCCAGGCCCGCCGCGAGCACGACGGCATCCGCCGCGACGACGCCGCCCCCCGTCTGCACGCCGAGCACGCCGCCCTGGGCGTCGCGCTGGAAGCCCTGCACGGGCGTGGCCAGCCGGCCGCGGAAGCGCTCGTGCGCGGCCAGGCGGGCGTGCAGGCCCTGGCAGAAGGCGTGGCAGTCGGCCACCGCCTCGCCGGCGGTGAAGATGCCGCCGGCCAGGCTGGCCTCGGTGTCGGCCAGGGCCGGCTCCAGCGCCACGCAGTCGTCGTGCGACAGGGCCCGTTCCACCCCGCCCTGCACGCGCGACGCGACGCGGGCGAACTCCGCCGGCTTGCGGTAGACGACGAGCTTGCCGGGCGAGCGCAGCGCGATGGCATCGCCGAGCTGGGCCTCGGCCTGCAGCCGCGCGAACGAGGCCTGGCTGTAGGCCCCCAGGGCGAGCAGCCGCTCCGTCGTGCGGCGGTTGACCGGCCCGCGGCAGTTGCGCAGAAAAGCCAGCAGCCACGACCACTGCGCCCAGCTCGCCTCGGGCTTGAAGCGCAGCGGGCCGTCGGGGTCGAGCAGCCAGCGCAGCGCCTTCAGCGGCACGCCGGCATCGGCCAGCGGCGAGACGTAGCGGTAGCTGAGCTGCCCGCCATTGGCGCGGCTGGCGCCCTGGGCCACCTCGGCCTCGCGTTCGATCAGCGTCACGCCGTGCCCACGTTCCAGCAGCGCCCAGGCGGTGGTCAAGCCCACCACGCCGCCGCCGATCACCACGCAATGCTTCATCCTGCCCTGGGCATCTTTTTCAGTGGCGGCAGGGTAAAGAGGCCCCGGCGGCGCTGCCAATGAAACAGGCAGCCATGGCCATAACCGGGCGACATGGGCGGGCCCGCCGGAAGCCACGCCGCGTGGCCGTCGGCCAGCGGGGCGCCGAGGTCAAGCCGTCGTCAACTTCGCCTTCAGCGCCTGCGCCAGCCCGGCCGCGCAGCGCGTGGTGGCCCGCAGGCTCAGCCGGCCAGCACGGCGGCCATGGCTTCGGCGGTGGCCTCGACGTTGCGGGTGTTCAGCCCCGCCACGCACATGCGGCCCGAGCGCAGGATGTAGACGCCGAACTCCGTCTTCAGACGCTCGGCCTGTTCGGGCGTGAGGCCCGTGTAGCTGAACATGCCGCGCTGGGTCAGGAAGTAGTCGAAGTTGCGGCCCGGCAGCTTGGCCACGAGCACGTCGTGCAGCTGGCGGCGCATGGCCTGGATGCGCTCTCGCATCTCGCGGACCTCGCCCTCCCACATGGCGCGCAGCTTGGGGTCGGTCAGCACCTTGGCCACGATCTGGCCGCCGTGCATGGGCGGGTTGGAGTAGTTGCGGCGGATCATGAACTTCATCTGGCCCAGCACGCGGGCAGCCTGCTCGGCGTCGGGGCAGACGACACTCAGCGCCCCGCAGCGCTCGCCGTACAGGCTCATGCTCTTGGAGAAGCTGTTGGCGATGAGGAAGGGCAGGCCTTCGTCGGCCAGCAGGCGGGGCGCGAAGGCGTCTTCCTCGATGCCGTCGCCATAGCCCTGGTAGGCCAGGTCCAGGAAGGGCAGCAACTGGCGCTCGCGGATGACGGGCACGAGGGCCCGCCACTGGTCCTGCGAGAGATCCACGCCGGTCGGGTTGTGGCAGCAGGCGTGGAGCACCACGATGCTGCGCGCCGGCAGGGCCTTGAAGGTGGCCAGCAGCTCGTGAAAGCGCAGGCCGCCCGTAGCCGCGTCGTAGTAGGGATAGGTATCGCAGCGGTGGCCCGAGCCTTCGAAGACGGCGCGGTGGTTGTCCCAGGTGGGGTCGGACAGGTAGACGGTGCTGTCGGGGAAATAGCGCTTCAGGAAATCGGCGCCCACCTTCAGGCCGCCGCTGGAGCCCACGCCCTGGATGGTGGCGATGCGGCCGGCGGCAATGGCGGGATGCTGGGCGCCGAACAGCAGGGCCTGCACGGCGCTGCGGAAGTTGGCGGCGCCTTCCATCGGCAGGTAGGGGCGCGGGCCCGCGGCCTCCACGACGGCCAGCTCGGCCGCCCGCACCGAGGGCAGCATGGGGATGCGGCCGTCGTTGTCGAAATAGATGCCGATGGACAGGTTGATCTTGCCGGCGCGGGGGTCCTTCTGGAAGGCCTCGTTGAGGCTCAGGATGGGGTCGCCGGCGTAGGCGTCGACATGCTCGAACATGGTGGGGCGGCGCGACCGGGCGCGCGGGGCTGCGTTGGGAATGCGCATTATCGGCAGGGGCGCCTCCGTCCCTCGACGGAGGGACAGGCCGGGCCCGATTCAGCTTCGGTTCACCTGCCGGAGCGAGGCTGCCTCTCCCACACTCCAGGAGACATCGGCATGCAACCCCACCGCGTTCTCGCCGTTCTGCTCTTCGCGCCGCTGCTGGCGCCCGCCCAGGTCATCGGCACCCTCGGCAACTTCGACGTCGTCAACAACACCGGCCAGGAAGCCCACGGCTTCGAGATCGAGCTCGAGGGCCTGCACCTGTCGGACATCACCGACACCTTCGGCGGCGCCGGCCGGGGCTTCCCGACCACCGTTGAGCGCTATGGCGCGCCCGTCGTGTCGGCCTATGCCAACGGCAGCATCTTCGGCGTGCGCGTGACCTACCAGGCGAGCTTCGCCGCCGGCGTGTGGAGCACCGGCACGCCCAGCGGCGTGTTCAGCACGCCGGGCGAGAGCTGCTGGACCGGCGGCGGCATCGCCTACGGGCCGAGCACGCCCTGCGACCACTTCGGCGTCGGCAACGTCGGCAGCCCCACCAAGACGACCTACAGCTGGCTGGTCGAAGCCAACCCCGGCTCGGGCGTACTGAACCCGGTCGCGGCCTCGCTGCCGGCGCCGCAGTGGCAGGTCACGCCGGCACCGGTGGTGGGTGCGCCGCCCGTCGTCGTCGCGCGCATCCAGGCACCCCAGCCGCCCGAAGCGCCCGAGCCCCAGTTCGGCACGCCCCTCTGGGTCAAGGTCTATTCGACCGAGCTGGAGGACAAGGTCGGCCTGGAAGAGCTGATGGGCGGCAACGCCAAGGTCGAGCAGGCCCGCCAGCACACCGAGATCGAGTGGCAGCTGCTGCAGACCGACCCCGGCAACCCGGCCGCCGGTGCCCTGGAGAACGGCGGCGGCGCCGAGATGGGCGCGGGCAAGGAGGCGGTGCTGCGCCGCTACGAGTTCTACGCCTACACGGGCGCCTTCGACCCCGCGAGCCACGAGGCCAAGCCCCTGTTCGGCGACAGCCATCCCGACGCCACGGAGATCGGCGACTTCATGGGTGCGCAGAACGTGGCGCTCAACCTGAACGGCAACCCGGTCGCCGCGGTGCCCGAGGCGCCGTCGGCCGGCCTGATGGCCCTCGGCCTCGGCGCCCTGGTCGTGTGGCGCCGGCGTCAGCTTCGTGCGTGAATGGGGCGCGATGATGGGGCATGCCCATCCTGCTCGTCGAAGATGACGAGGTTCTCGGCCAGGCCGTTCGAGACAGCCTCACCCACGCCGGCCTGCGCCTGCACTGGTGCCGCACCGCTGCGGACGCCCGCGCCTGGGTGCACGACGCGCCGGCCAGCCTCATCGTGCTGCTGGACCTCGGCCTGCCCGATGCCGACGGCCTGACCCTGCTCAACGAGTGGCGCGCCGCCGGCCGCAGCTGGCCGGTGCTGGTGCTGACGGCGCGCGACGCCGTCAGCGAGCGCGTGCGCGGCCTGCGCGCCGGGGCGGACGACTACCTCGTCAAGCCCTTCGACCTGCAGGAGCTGCTGGCCCGCGTGGAAGCCCTGGCGCGGCGCCAGCCGGCCCGCGCCCGGTTGCAGCTGCGCGGCGGCCTGGAGCTCGATCTCGGCCAGCGCCGCCTGCTGCGCGACGGCTTCCCGGTCGACCTCACCGCCATGGAGTGGGCCGTGCTGGCCACCCTCGCCGGGGCGCCGGGCCGCATCGTCGAGCGCTCCCGGCTCGAGGCCTCGACCGAGCCGGTGCAAAAGCCCGACAGCCAGAGCAACACGCTGGAGGTCATCGTCTCGCGGCTGCGCCGCAAGCTCGGGGCCGACCTCATCAGCACCCACCGCGGCCTGGGCTACCGCTTTGAGCCCTGAGGCCCCGCCGCCCGCCGCGCCCCGGCCCTGGCGCCTGGAGGCGCGGCTGCGCCGGCAGGTGGCCCTGCTGTGGATGACGCTGTGGCTGCTCGGCTGCGGCGCAGCCCTGTGGGCCGTGCGCGAGGAGACCGACGAGGTGCTGGACGACGCCCTCGTCGAGACCGGCCAGCACCTCGCCGCCCTGCCGCCCTCGGCCTTCGAGCTGGCCGCCCGCGACCCCGCCACGCTCGCGCCGCGCGGCTTCGGCCGCCACGAGGAGCATGTGGTCTACCAGGTGCTGGACCGCGCCGGCCGCACGCTGCTGCGCTCCCACCTCGCGCCGGCCGACCGGCTGGCGCCGGCCACGGCCACCGGCACGCGGGACCACGGCGACTGGCGCGTGGCCGTCGTCGACGGCGCCGAGACCCGCGTGCTGGTGGCCGAGACCACCGCCCACCGCCGCGAGGTGCTGTGGGAGGCCTGCCTGTGGCTGCTGATGCCGCTGGCCCTGGCCCTGCCCCTGGCCGCCTGGGGCCTGCACGGCGTGCTGCGCAGCGCCTTCCGCTCCCTGCAGCCGGCCCTGCGGCAGCTGCGCGAAGGCAGCGCGCCGCTGCCCTTGCAGGGCGTGCCGGCCGAGCTGCTGCCGCTGCTGCAGGCGGCCAACACCATGCGCGAGCACCTGCAGCAGCGCGTGCTGGCCGAACGCGAGGCGGCCGGCCACCTCGCCCATGAGCTGCGCACGCCGCTGGCCGCGGCCCGCGCCCAGGCGCAGATGCTGCAGGCCCAGTGGCCGGCCGAGCATGCCGGCCAGCAGCGCCTGCAGGCCCTCGTCGGCCAGCTCGACCGCATGGACCGGCTGGCGACGCGGCTGCTGCAGCTCGCCCGCGTGGAAGCCGGCGCCGCCCTGCACCGCGAGCCGGTGGACCCGGCCTGGCTGGCCCAGCTGGTGCTCGACGAGCTGCACAGCGAGCGCGGCGCGGCGCGTGCGCGCCTCGTCGTCGACTCGCCGCCACCCCCGCCCTGGCTGGGCGACCTCGACGCCCTGGGCATCGCCCTGCGCAACCTCGTCGAGAACGGCCTGCGCCACGGCGGCCCGGCGGCGCACGTGGTGGTGAGGGTCAAGCCCGGCCGCATCGACGTCGAGGACGACGGCCCCGGCCTCGCTCCGCCGGCGCTGGAGCGCCTGCGCGAGGCCCTGGCCCAGCCGCGACAGCGCCCCGCGCGGCTGGACGGCCACCTCGGCCTGCGCCTGGCGCAGCGCATCGCCGAGCAGTCGGACGCCCGGCTCGAGCTCGCCTCGCCCGTGGCGGACGGGCGGGGCTTTCGCGCCAGCCTCGTGCAGGGATCAGCCCCCTAGCCACGCCACCCAGCGGCCGTGCGGATGGCTCCAGGCCAGGGCCTGCTCGGCCACGCGGCCCGCCTCGGCCCAGCGCAGGGTCCACAGCGTGGCCGACGATGCGACCTCTCCGGGCGGCAGTGCGGGCAGGGGCGGCGGCTGGCCGTCCCGCGCGCTCAAGCCCGGCAGTTCGCCGCAGATCCAGGCCAGCCCGTGGCTGAGCGCCAGGCGGTCCACCGTCTGGCGCAGGCGCGCGACCTCCGCCTCGCTCAGGTAGTACAGCACCCAGCTCGTCAGCAGCACCGGCTGCACGCCCGCGGGCAGGCCGGCCAGCCAGGGCTCGATGGCGGCGATGCAGTCGCCGGCCCGGGTCAGCGTGACCGGCAGGTGGCGCCACTGGGCGGCAGCGCGCTGCAGCCGTTCACGGCGCCGCGCGTCGTGCGGCCACAGGCAGGCCTGCAGCCAGCGCAGCCGCTCGGGGTCGTTCACGTCGACGGGCGCGGGGTCGACGCCGTGGCGCAGCGTCAGTCGCCAGCCGGCCTCGGCCGGCAGCGGCGCGCAGCCCAGCCAGCGCGACTCGACCTCGGCGCGGGCGCCGTCCGGCTCGGCGCCGCGGCGATGGCGGCGGCCGTCGTCGGTCTCGTAGTGCAGCACCAGCCGGTCCACGCCCAGGTTGAGGCCGGCGCTGCAGCCGAAGTCCAGCAGGGCCAGGCGGCCGGCGCCGGTGGCGCGGGCGGCGGCGCCCAGGGCTGGCCACAGCGCCGCGCCGCGGGCGACCTCGTTGGTCTGGGTGGCGCCGTGCCGCAGGTGGCGCAGCAGCGCCGGCCATTCGCGGGCCAGGCAGGCCGACAGGGCCGCGGCCAGGCCCGCGTCGGCCACGCGCCGGCCGCCGGCGCTGGGGTAGTAGGCCGCCAGCTCGGGCGCGGCGCCGGCCAGCACGCGCTCATGCAGGGCCGCCAGCAGCAGGTTGGCCTTGCGCTGCTCGGGCGGCGCCTCGGTCAGCAGGGCCAGGGCCCGCGGGTCGCCGGCCGCCGCTTCGCAGAGGGCGACATAGAGGGGCTCCTGAGCGCATTCCTCGCGGCCGAAGCGGCGCAGCAGGGCGGAGAGATCGGCGTGGTCGATGGCGGCGTGTTCCATGGGGCCAGCATAGGCAGGCGCGGCGCGGCCTTGTGTCGGCCAGCCGACAATGCCGGCATGCCTCCCGACCCCGCGCTGCAGCGCGTCCTCCAGGCCCATTTCCCGGGCGTCGCCGTGCCGCCCGGCATCGCCGCCGGCATCGCGCGGCGCCGCCTGGCCGACGGCCGCAGCCTCTTCGTGCAGGGGCAGCGCACGACGGCCTTCTACGCCGTGGCGGCCGGCGAGATCGAGACGCGCTTCACGGGCGCGGACGGCACGGTCTCCGTCATCGAGAACGTGGGCCCGCCCCGGCTGTTCGGCCTGGCCGCCTTCGCGGCCGGGCAGCCCTCGGAGTACGAGGCCGTCGCGCGCGGCGCCAGCGAGGTGCTGGTCTTCGGCCGCGAGGCCTACGCGCGGCTGATGGACGAGGTGCCCGGCTTCGCCCGCGCCCTGCTGGCCGAGTTCGCCCGCCGCTACGACGGCACCTTGCGCCTGCTGCAGGCGGCCCGCCACCAGGGCGCGGCGGAGCGCTTCAACCTGGCCCTGGCCCAGCTGGCGCGCGAACGCGGCCGGCCGGCGGCGGGCGGCTGGACGGCGGTGGCCGCCACCCAGGCCGAGGTGGCGCGCCTGGCCCACGTGTCGCGGCAGACGGCCAACGCCCTGCTGGCCGAGGCCGAACGCGATGGTCGCGTGCAGCGCGGTCGCGGCCGCTGGCTCTGGCGGCCTGGCCCATAACGCCTCCATCGCGCGTGCAGGACGCACGCTCCCGGCCCGCGTTACAAGTGCCCGCGCAGGCCTGCCACCGTAATGTGGCGGCACCGGCGGCGCATCCGCCGCACGAGAGCCTTCCGGAGTTCCTGCCTTGTCCGAGATCCAATCCATCGTCATCGTCGGCGGCGGCGCCGCCGGCTGGCTGGCGGCCTGCTATCTGCAGCGGACGCTGGGCGCCGCCCGCCAGACCCCGTTGCCCGTCACGCTGGTCGAGCCGCCGCGCATGGCCGGTCTCGGCGACGAACTCGCCACCCTGCCGACGCTGCGCCACACGCTGCAGGCCCTGGGCCTGCCCGAGCGCACGCTGTTCACCGCGGCCGATGCGACGCTGAGCAACGGCGTGCGCTTCAACGGCTGGCGCCGCGGGGGCCGCGCGGCCGAGGACAGCTACGACCATCCCTTCGACATCCCGGCGCCCTTCCACGGTTTCGCGGCGACGGCCCACTGGCTGAACCTGCTGCAGCGCGGCCTGACGCAGCAGCCCATGGCCCAGGCCTGCACGGTGCAGACGGCGCTGTTCGACGGCGACCAGTGCCCCAAGCTGATGGACTCGCCCGACTACCAGGCACCGGTGAGCTACGGCTATCACCTGGACGCCGCGCGCCTGGCCATGCTGCTGCAACAGACGGCGCTGACCCGGGGCGTGCACCGCGTGCAGGGCGAGGTGGCGAAGGTGCATCGCGGCGAGGCCGGCATCGAGTCGGTGGAGCTGGCCGACGGCCAGCGCCTCTCGGCCAGCTTCTTCATCGACTGCACCGGCTCGCGCTCGCTGCTGCTGCAGCAGGCCCTGGGCGTGCCCTGGGTCTCCTATGCCGACGCGCTGCCCTGCGACCGCATCGTCAGCCGGCCCCTGGCTCATGCCCAGCGTCACGGCGCGCTGCGCAGCTTCACGGCCGTCACGGCCCAGGCCGCCGGCTGGACCTGGGAGATGGACCTGCAGAGCCGCCGCGGCACGGGCTATGTCTATGCCTCGCGCTTCAGCAGCGACGATGAGGCCGCCCACACCCTGCTCGGCCTGGGCGGCGGCCGGAAGGCGCTGGCCGAGCCGACCGTGAGGGAGCTGCGCGTGGGCCATGCGGCGCGCGCCTGGGAGGGCAACTGCCTGACCCTGGGCGCGGCGAGCGGCTTCATCGAGCCGCTGGAGTCGACCAGCCTCTACCTCGTCGAGTGGATGCTGCAGCTCTTCGTCGACCACGTCGCGCCGGCCGGCAACGGCGAGGGCTGCCGCGGCCGGGTCAACCGCGTCTTCAACGACTTCCACGAGGAGCTGCGCGACTTCATCGTCGCGCACTACGCGCTGTCGCAACGGCGGGACACGCCCTTCTGGCGCGCCTGCACCGAGGAGGCGAGGCTGTCGCCGCGCCTGGCCGAACTGCTCATGCTGTGGGACAGCAAGGTGCCGACGCCCACCGACCTGGACCGGCGGCTGTCCCTCTTCGGCGCGGCCAACTGGTCCTACCTGCTGGCCGGCCTGCACCGCCTGCCCAGCCACGGCATCGGCCTGTCGGCCCATATCTCGCCCGAAGTCAGCCTCCAGGCCATGGAGCACGTGCGCGGCATCCGCCGCATGGCGCTGGAGCAGTCGCCGACGATGCGCGACTACCTGCTCAGCCAGGACGGGGTGGTCATCTCAACCGCTGCCCACTGAGATGGAACTGCCCCCGGCCCAACCCCGCGCGCTGAACGCGGCGCGTGTCTGGTCGTCTTGCAGACCGCGCAGCCGGCAGTGCGGCTACTCTTCGGCAGGCACGACAAGTCCACTGGACTTGTCGTGTCCGGCCTCAGCCCCCCCGAGGAGGCGGCGATGCTTGCGGCATCGAGCCGCAAGCACATCGCCAGCGCGGGCCGGCTCGGGAACTGGAGTCGGACACAAGCAGTCCCTGCGGACTGCTTGTGCCTACGACAGGCCAAGGGCCTCTGGCCCTTGGCAGCCCAGCGCTCGGCCCGCAAGACACCCGTTTCATGCGTCGTGGGTCGCGCGCCGCGCGGTGGAGCAACTGAAATCAAACTCAAAGGCAACCACAGAGGCACAGAGCCATGGAGAAATTCCTGCTCCTCTGTGCCTCTGTGGCTGTGTTCCGCAACCTCGGCGCCAGCGCCCGGTGGCGCAGCGCCGTCACCTCACGCCGGCTTGGCCGCCAAAGCCGTTTCAATGTCGCCGCGCAGTTTCTCGGGCGCGTCGTTGGGCGCATAGCGCTTGATGACCTGGCCGTCGCGGCCGACGAGGAACTTGGTGAAGTTCCATTTGATGGCCTCGGTGCCCAGGAAGCCGGGCTTCTCGCTCTTCAGGAACTTCCACAGCGGGTGGGCTTCGGCGCCGTTGACGCGGGTCTTTTCCATCATCGGGAAGCTGACGCCGTAGTTGAGCTCGCAGAAACTGGCGATCTGGTCGTTGGCGCCCGGGTCCTGTCCACCGAACTCGTTGCTCGGGAAGCCCACGACGACCAGGCCCCGGGGCCCGTAGTCCTGCCACAGCTTCTCCAGGCCCTTGAACTGCGGCGTGAACCCGCATTCGCTGGCCGTGTTGACGATGAGCAGCACCTTGCCGCGCTGGGAAGCCAGGTCCGCCGGCTCGCCGCGGATGGACACGGCCTGGAAGTCGAAGACGCTTTCGCTCATGGGGGCCTCCCTAGAAAGACGGCACCGATGCTAACCCCGGGCGACCTTGAGGGTTTGTAGCATGGCGCCCGGCGCGCGGCTGGCCTTCCAATCGCGCGAACTTCGGGCACCGGCCTTGCCGGCAGGCTCGTCACCCCTTTCAAGCTCCTCACCCCCCTTCATGGACCACCTGGCTTGCTTCACCCCGGCCGACCTGGCCGCCCCGACCCCGCCGGATTTCGGCGCCTTCCGCTGGAAGCTGCTGGCCCAGGGCGACTCGTGGTTCTCGAATGCGCGCGCCAAGCTGAACGCCCACGCCAACCTGCTGCAGGAGCTGGTGTTCAAGGACAAGGCCATGACGGTGAATTGCGCCGGCACGGGCAATGCGCTGTCGCACATGGTGGACCTGGAGTCCAGCCCCGACTTCGTCCGCCTGCTGGCCAGCCCCGAGGCGCCCGCCTGGGACGGCGTGCTGCTGTCGGTCGGCGGCAACGACCTGATCGCCGCGGCGCGCACGCCGGCGCAGAACTGGAACGGCGAGCCCATCCCGCTCGAGCTGCGCCTGCTGCGCCGCCAGACCGAATGGGGCCCGCCGTCAGCCGGCGTGGCGCGTTATTTCTCCGAGCCCGGCTGGGCCACCTATGCCGACTACCTGCGCGCCAACGTCAAGCACCTGCTGTCGTTGCGCGACCAGGGGCCCTCGGCGGGCAAGCCGGTCTTCATGCACTGCTACGCCGTGCCCATGCCGCGCCCGGCCGGCGCCGAGAACGGCGACGAGCTCGGCGCCAGCGGCCCCTGGCTCTATCCGGCCCTGAAGGCCTACGGCGTGCCGGCGGCGGACTGGGCGGCGGTCAGCCGGCTGATGGTCTTCCACCTGGCGCAACTGCTCAAGGCCATGGCGGCCGACAAGGCGGCCTTCCCGGGCCTCTTCGTCTTCGACTCGACCACCGTCCCCCTGGCCCTGGCCGCCCCCGGCTCCACCGGCATCAGCGGCGACTGGCACAACGAGATCCACCTCAACCACAGCGGCTGCTTCAAGATCGCCCGCGCCTGGAGCGAGGCCATCGAGATGGTGCTGGAGGGCAAGCACCTGCTCCCCGCGCCGACGGGCCGCAAGGGCAGGGGCTCGGGCACCCAGAACTGACAGGCCCGCGAAGCTGGTAGGGAGTGGTCTATCGATCTTGCGGGATGTGGTCGGTGCGCGCGATGTCCAGCAGGTGCTGGACCTCCTCGCTGTGCTCGACGAGGTTGCGCTGGTGCCAGCGGCGGATCCACCACATCGTGCCGGCCACGACGACGCCGAAGATGGTGATGGCGCCGAACACCGACAACCCGAACTTGGTCATGGCCGTGTAGAAGGCGCCCATGCCGAGGATGCAGGCCTGCTCGTTGAAGTTCTGCACGGCGATGCTGCGGCCGGCGCCCATCAGGTTGTGGCCGCGGTGCTGCAGCAGGGCGTTCATCGGCACCACCATGTAGCCGCCGATGGCGCCCAGGGCCATCAGGAAGGGCGCGGCCAGCCAGACGTTGCTGATGACGTTCATCAGGATGACGAGCAGCCCCATGGCGATGCCCAGCGGGATGACCGAGGTGGCGCGGTCCAGCCGGCTGACGACCGAGGCCACGACGGCGCCGACGGCCGTGCCCACGGCCACCACGCCCACGAGGGAGGAGGCCTGCGTCATGCCGTAACCCAAGGCTGCGGCGGCCCAGGCCAGCACGATGTAGCGCAGGTTGCTGGTGGCGCCCCAGAACAGCGTCGTCACCGCCAGCGAGATCTGGCCGAGCTTGTCCTGCCACAGGCGGCTGTTGCAGGCCGAGAAGTCGCGCACCAGGCCGACGAAGCTGTGGGCGAAGGGCTGCAGCGGCGCCGAGGTGCGCGGGATGCGCAGGTTGAACAGCGCCGCCAGCACGTAAAGGAAGAGCAGGCTGGCGATGGCCGCCTCGGGTGGCGTGTCGATGCCGGTGTCGAGCATGGGCAGGTCGAACTGCAGCAGCAGGTGCGAGACCCGGTCGCCCACCAGTTGGCCGCCCAGCAGCACGCCCATGATGATGGAGCCGATGGTCAGGCCCTCGATCCAGCCGTTGGCCTTGACCAGTTGGGACGGCGGCAGCAGCTCCGTCAGGATGCCGTACTTGGCCGGCGAGTAGGACGCGGCGCCCAGGCCGACGATGGCATAGGCCGCCAGCGGGTGGGTGCCGAACAGCATCATCAGGCAGCCGATGACCTTGATGCTGTTGGAATAGAACATGACCTTGCCCTTGGGCACGGCGTCCGCGAAGGCGCCCACGAAGGGCGCGAGCACGACGTAGAACAGCGCGAACATCGGCACCAGGGCGGCGCGTTGCCACTCGGCGGCGCCCGAGGAGCGCAGCAGTTCGATGGCGGCCACGAAAAGCGCGTTGTCAGCCAGCGAGCTGAAGAACTGCGCCGACATGATGGTGTAGAAGCCGCGTTTCATCGGGCGTGGGCGCAATCCTGAATTCTTCTGCTGGGAGCGTGAGCGGGGGCGGCGCGGGTTTATAGCACGCCCCTAGTTTGGGCCGTCTGGCCCCGCTGCGGGCGCAAAATCCGGGCATGCCGCGCCCCATCGAAGCCCTCGTCCACACCGACGCCCTCGCCCACAACCTGGCCCGTGCCCGCGCACAGGCGCCCAACGCCCGGGTCTGGGCCGTCGTCAAGGCCAATGCCTACGGCCACGGCATCGAGCGCGCCTATCCGGGCTTGCGCGCGGCCGACGGCTTCGCCCTGCTGGACCTGGCCGAGGCTGAAGCGTTGCGCGCGCTGGACTGGCGCGGCCCCATCCTGCTGCTGGAAGGCGTGTTCGAGCCGCGTGACCTCGAGCTGTGCTCGCGCCTGAAGCTCTGGCATGCCGTGCACTGCGAGCAGCAGATCGACTGGCTGGCCATGCACAAGACGCACGAGCCCCACCACGTCTTCCTCAAGCTCAACTCGGGCATGAACCGTCTCGGGTTCACGCCGGCGACCTTCCGCGCCGCCTATGCCCGGCTTGCAGCCCTGCCCCAGGTCGACGAGATCGGGCTGATGACCCACTTCTCGGACGCTGACGCCCTGCGCCGCGGCGTGGACGGCATCGCCCACCAGCTCGCCGCCTTCGACGCCGCCACCGAGGGCCTGGCCGGCGAGCGCACCGTCGCCAACAGCGCCGCGACATTGCGCCACGTCGCCCGCACCGCCAACGACTGGGTGCGCGCCGGCATCATGAGCTACGGCGGCGTGCCGGACTACCCCGAGCACGACGCGGCCCACTGGGACCTGCGCCCGGCCATGACGCTGCGCTCGCGCCTCATCGGCGTGCAGGAGCTGCAGCCCGGCGACACGGTGGGTTATGGCAGCGCCTTCACCGCCGAGCGCGCCATGCGCATCGGCATCGTGGCCTGCGGCTACGCGGACGGCTACCCGCGCCATGCGCCGACCGGCACGCCCATCCTGGTCGACGGCCGCCGCACCCGGACCCTGGGCCGCGTGTCCATGGACATGCTGGCCGTGGACCTCACCGAGTTGCCGGCCAGCGGCTTCGGCAGCGAGGTGACGCTGTGGGGCGAGGGACCCGCCGTCGACGGCCAGGGTTCGCGGCTGCCCATCGACGAGGTGGCCCACGCCGCCGGCACCATCGGCTACGAGCTGATGTGCGCGGTCGCGCCGCGGGTGCCCATCCGCGGTGTCTGAATTCCGCTGGTCGCCGCGGCCGGACGAGATCGTCTTCGAGGCGATACGCGCCAGCGGCCCGGGCGGCCAGAACGTCAACAAGGTCAGCAACGCCGCCCACCTGCGCTTCGACATCCGCGCCAGCAGCCTGCCCGAGGCCGTGAAGGCACGGCTGCTCACCTGGCCCGACCAGCGCATCAGCTCGGACGGCGTCGTCGTCATCAAGGCGCAGGACTCGCGCAGCCTGGAGCGCAACCGCGCGGACGCCCTCGCCCGCCTGGTCGAGCTGGTGCAGGCCGCCGCCCACGTGCCCAAGGCAAGGCGCGCGACCCGGCCAACCCGCGGCTCGCAGCAGCGGCGGCTGGAAGGCAAGGCCCGGCGCGGCGAGGTCAAGGCCGGACGGCGCAAGGCGTTCGACTGAGCGCCGCCACCGGCCGGACGGGCCTGGCCTAACGCCCCGGCCGGTAGGCCATGCCAAGCTGGTCGAACAGGAAGGCGTAGATGTCGGCCGCCTGGTTCACGCGGATGGACAGGGAGCTGCCCATGCCGTGGCCGGCGTGGGTGTTGATGCTGAGCAGCACCGGCCGGCCGGAGCCGGTCGCGGCCTGCAGGCGGGCGATCATCTTGCGCGAGTGCATGGGATTGACCCGGCCGTCGGTCTCGCCCGTGGCCATGAGGACAGCCGGGTAGCGGGCGCCGTCCTGCACGTGGTGGTAGGGCGAGTAGGCGTAGAGGGCCGCGAGCTGCTCGGGCACCTTCACCGACCCGAACTCCGAGACGTTGAAGGCGCCGTTCGGGTCCAGCTCGACGCGCAGCATGTCGTAGATGCCCACGGTGGAGACCACGGCGCGCAGCAGCTGCGGATGCTGGGTCAGCGTCGCCCCCATCAGCAGGCCGCCGTTGCTGCCGCCGATGGCGGCCATGCGCCGGTGCGAGGTGTAGCCGCGTTCGACGAGGTATTGCGCCGCAGCGGCGAAGTCGTCGAAGACGTTCTGCTTGTGCGTCAGCGCGCCCTGGGCATGCCAGTCCTCGCCGAACTCGCCGCCGCCGCGCAGGTTGGCGACGACGTAGACGCCGCCGGCGTCCAGCCACATGCGCGTGGCGGCGCCCAGGAAGCGCGGCACCTGGCTGACGTTGTAGCCGCCATAGCCGTTCAGCAGCAACGGCGCGCGGCCGTCGAGCTTCATGCCCTTGCGACGCACGATGTTGAGCGGGATGCGGGTGCCGTCGCGCGAGGTGGCGAACTCGCGCACCACCTCCACGTCGCCGAAGCTCAACGGACTGGTCTGGCGCAGCAGCGTGGGCTTGCCTTCGCCGCCGGCGCTGGCGAAGCGCACGAAGCGCGGCGGCTCGAGGTAGGTCTTCACGGCGACGAGCAGGCTGCCGTCGTCCATGGCCTCGAGTTCGTCGACGGTCGCGACCTCGGGCAGGGCCAGGTGGCCGCGCGGGCGGCCGTCGAGGCCGTAGACCGCCACGCGCGACGGACCGCCGACGATCTCGCGCAGCAGCAGCGCGTCCCGCGTGACGGTGATGCCGGCGGCGCCGGACTCGCCGCCCGGCTGCAGCGCGCCGTCGGATTCCGGCACCAGCACCTGGGCGTGGGCCAGGGCGAGGTCGTCCAGCCCCAGCTTCAGCACCTTGCCGCGCGGCGCGCCGTCGTGGGAGACGAGGTAGAGGGCGTCGGGCCCGAGGGCCGCGGCCACGACCTTGTCCTCGAAGCGCGTCACCTGGCGGATGCCGCCGTCCTTGCCGATCAGGTAGTGGGCGAACTCGCCGCCGTCGCCGTTGCCGACCGAGACCACCACGCCGGGGGTGCCCGGCCTGGCTTCCAGGACGATTTCGGCGACGCGCGGGAAGTCCCGGCCCAGCACGTAGCGGTCCTTGGCGGGGTCGTCGCCGATGCGGTGCTCGTAGACCTGCTGGTAGAAATGCCGGCGTTCGGCCGGCGCATCGGCACCGGGGTAGCGCGTGTACCAGAAGCCGCTGCCGTCCTCGCGCCAGGCGAGGCTGCCGCCGCCGGTCGGGTATTGCACGTCGGGGATGACCGCGTCCACCTCGCGGCCCGTGGCCACGTCGAACACATGCAGCGAGCCGTCCTCGCTGCCGTTCTCCGACATCGACACCGCCACGAGTTTGCCCGTCGGCGACGGCACGAACCAGTCGATGGCGGTGGTGCCCTTGGGGTTGAGGGCGTTCGGGTCCAGCACGACGCGCGCCTGGGCCGGGTCGGCCTCCTGGCCCATCACGACCAGCATGGGCTGCTGCCGGGGCGGCTGGTTGTGCAGCGCGAAGAGCCTGCCGCCGGCGGCGTGCAGGCCGTAGTAGGCGCTGGAGCTGGCGGCGGCCTGCTTCATGAGCCAGTCGAACATCGGCTTGCGGGCCGGCAGCTTGTCGAGGTAGGCGCGCGTGCGGCGGTCCTGCGCGGCGCTCCAGCGGCGCACGGCGGGGTCGCCGGTGGCTTCGAGCCAGCGGTAGGGGTCGCTGACCCGCAGGTCGCCATAGGTGTCGACGACGGGCTTGACGGCCGTGGGCGGCGCGCCTTTGTCGGCGGCATGGGCGAGCAGCGCCGCGGTGCCGAGGGCCAGGGCGGCGCACAGGCGCGCGAAGACGGGATGCCAGGGCATGGGGTTCTCCGTGGAGGGGCACCGGCAGGTTAAGTGCATTTGCGCCGGCCCGGGCTCCCGAGGTTGCCCGCTCAGGGCTTGACCTGGGGCCGCGTGGCGACGACGAGGCTCACCAGGCACAGGCCCATGCCGGCGAGGGCGAGCGGCGTCGCCTGCCAGCCCTCCAGGGCGGCCGACACCATCAGCGCGATGACCGGCACCAGCACGCCCACCAGCGCCGCCTGGGCCGGCCCGCGGCGCTCGGCGAGCTTGTAGTAGAGCGTGAAGGCGATGACCGATCCGAAGGCGGCCAGGTAGACGAGGCTGCCGACGTAGGGCCAGGCGGTGTCGAAGCGCAGGCCGTGGCCGGTCGCCAGCGACAGGGCGAGCAGGAAGGCCGCGCCATAGCCCATGCTCCAGGCCAGCACCGGCAGCAGCGGCAGGCCGCGGCGCGTGAGCGCCATCGTGAAGAAGCCGCCGATGACGGCCGCGACGACGGCGAAGAAGCTCAGCGACAGGCCCAGGGCCGCGTCGGGCCGCGCGCCGGTGGCGGCGATCTCGGGCCAGAAGATCAGGGCCACCCCCAGCACGGCGCCGCTGGAGGCGGCCAGGAAGCGCCGGCTGACCGGCTGGCGCCACAGCAGCCAGGCCACCAGCGCGTTCATGAAGACCATGAGGCAGAACAGCACCGCCACCAGGCCGCTGGGCACGTAGCGCTCGGCCTCGTAGACGGCCCAGTAGTTGCCGGCATATTGGATGACGCCCGTGGCCAGCGCGAAGCCGTGGGCCCGCGGCGGCAGCTTCAGCGAGGCGCCCTGGCGCCGCGCCAGCGCCGCCAGCATCAGCGCGGCCAGCAGGAAGCGCCAGCCCACCGAGGTCAGCACCGGCACCGTGCTGCCGAGCTGGTAGAGGATGACGTGCCACGTGCTGGCCCAGATCGCCACCGGGGCCAGGAAGAGGAACCAGGTCGGCAGGCCGCGTGCGCGGGTCTCGCCCACCCCCATCAGGCGGCGCGCTTGAAGGTGGCGAGCAAGGCGCCGGCCGCGACGAAGAGGGTGCCGAAGACGCGGTTCAGCGCCTTGATGTGGGCCTCGCTCTTCAACGCCGCCAGCACGCGCGCGGCCAGCGCCGTGTAGCCGGCCATGACGACGAGGTCGGTGAAGGCGAGGGTGCCGCCGATGACGAGGTACTGGGGCGGCAGCGCGGCATGCAGGTCGAGGAACTGCGGCACCACGGCCAGCAGGAAGACGGTGCCCTTGGGGTTGACGGCGTTGATGCCCCAGCCGCGCAGCACCAGCTGCCGGCGCGTGACCTGCACGGCGCCCTCGGCGGCGGCCACCAGCGGCCGGGCCGGCGCGCGCCACTGCTGCACGCCCAGCCAGATGAGGTAGGCCACGCCGGCCCACTTGACCAGGGCGAAGCCCAGCGACGAGGCCGCGATCAGCGCCCCGAGACCGGCGCTCACCAGCACCACCTGCGTGAGGATGCCGAGGATGAGGCCGAAGGTCATGAAGTAGCCGCGCCTGAAGCCATGCGAGAGCCCGGCGCTCATCGCCGCCACCGCGCCCGCGCCGGGCGACAGGCTGATGGCCCAGGACGCCGCGAAGAAGGCCAACCACACCGAGAAATCCATGACCGGCTCCGTCAAAACAAAAAGCAGCCGGCGAGTGTCCCATGCGGCAACATGGGCTCGATGTGGAAAGCCCTTTTCTCGCTGCCGCGCAGCGTCTGGCTGCTCGGCCTGGTCAGCCTCGTCAACGACAGCGCCAGCGAGCTGGTCTATCCCCTCGTGCCGCTGTATCTGAGCGGCGTGCTGATGGCCGGTCCGCGCGTGCTGGGCCTGATCGAGGGCCTGGCGGAGGCGCTGGCCAGCCTGCTCAAGCTCTGGGCCGGCGTCATGGCCGACCGCAGCGGGCGCAGCAAGCCCTGGGTGGTGGCCGGCTACGGGCTCGCCGGCCTGGGCCGCCCGCTCATCGCCCTGGTGTCCGGCTGGCCGCTGCTGCTGGCCCTGCGGCTGGCCGACCGCGTGGCCAAGGCGGTGCGCGCCGCCCCGCGCGACGCGCTGCTGGCGGCCAGCATCGCCCCGGGGCAGCGCGGCCTGGCCTTCGGGCTGCACCGCGCCATGGACAACGCCGGCGCCGTCATCGGCCCGCTGCTGGCCTGGGCCTTGCTGGCGGCCGGCCTGCCGTTGAAACAGGTCTTCGCCTGGGCCATCGTGCCGGGCCTGGTCTGCGTGGCGCTGACCCTGGCCCTGCGCGACGCACCGCCGCCGGCACAGGCGCCGCCACGCTTCTCGTGGCGCCTCGCCGGCCTGCCGCAGCCGCTGCGGCGCTATCTGGTCGTCGTCGCCCTCTTCACGCTGGGCAACTCCAGCAACATGTTCCTGCTGCTGCGGGCCCGCCAGCTCGGCGTGGCCGAAGCCCACGTGCCGCTGCTGTGGGCGGCCGTCTCGGCGGTGGCGGCACTGTGCTCGGTGCCGGCGGGCAGCCTGTCGGACCGCATCGGCCGCGTGCGGCTGCTGCTGGCGGGCTATGTGGCCTATGCGCTGTTCTACGTCGGCATGGCCACCTGGGCGCAGCCGGGCTGGACGCTCTACCTGCTGTTCGGCTCCTACGGCCTTTTCATGGCCGCCACCGAGGGGGTCGAGCGCGCCCTGCTGGCCGACCTGGCGCCCCCGGAGCTGCGCGGCACGGCCTTCGGCTGGCTCAACCTCGTCATGGGCGCCATGCTGCTGCCGGCCTCGCTGTGGTTCGGCTGGCTGTGGGAGGGCGCCTCGGCCACGGCCGCCTTCGGCTTCTCGGCCGGCTGCGCGCTGGCGGCGGCGCTGCTGCTGGTGACCTGGGTGCGCCCGACAATGCGCTGATGGCCACGAGCAAAAGCATCTACACCTGCACCGAATGCGGCGGCACCAGCCCGCGCTGGCTGGGCAAATGCCCGCACTGCGGCGCCTGGAACACGCTGACCGAGACCGCCGCCGAGCCCACCGGCGGCAGCCGCAACCGCTTCCAGGCCCTGGCCAAGAGCCAGCCCGTGGCGACGCTGTCCGAGATCGAGGCGGCCGACTTCGAGCGCACGCCCACCGGGCAGGAGGAGCTGGACCGCGTGCTCGGTGGCGGCATCGTCGCCGGCGGCGTGGTGCTGATCGGCGGCGACCCGGGCATCGGCAAGTCCACGCTGTTGCTGCAGGCGGTGGAGTCGCTGTCGCAGACGGTCAAGGTGCTCTACGTCACCGGCGAGGAAAGCGGCGCGCAGGTGGCCATGCGCTCCCGCCGCCTGGGCCTGGCCGGCAACCGGGTGCGCGTGCTGGCCGAGATCAACCTCGAGAAGATCCTCGCCACGCTGGATGCCGAGGCGCCCGACTTCTGCGTGATCGACTCCATCCAGACCCTGTACTCCGAGCAGCTCAGCTCCGCACCCGGCTCGGTCGCCCAGGTGCGCGAATGCGCCGCCCAGCTGACGCGCACGGCCAAGGCCAGTTTTGGGGGGAAAGGCTGCGCCATGGTGCTGGTGGGCCACGTCACCAAGGAAGGGGCGCTGGCCGGGCCGCGGGTGCTGGAGCACATCGTCGACACGGTGCTGTACTTCGAAGGCGACACCCACAGCAGCTTCCGCCTCGTGCGGGCCATCAAGAACCGCTTCGGGGCGGTCAACGAGATCGGCGTGTTCGCGATGACGGAGAAGGGGCTCAAGGGCGTGGCCAACCCGAGCGCCATCTTCCTGTCCACCCACGCCGAGCCCGTGCCCGGCAGCTGCGTGCTCGTAACGCTGGAAGGCACACGCCCCATGCTGGTGGAGCTGCAGGCCCTGGTGGACAGCGGCGGCGTCAGCCCGCGGCGGCTGTCGGTCGGCCTGGACCGCGACCGCCTGGCCATGCTGCTGGCGGTGCTGCACCGCCATGCCGGCGTGGCCACGGGCGACCAGGACGTCTTCGTCAACGCCGTGGGCGGCGTGCGCATCAGCGAGCCGGCGGCCGACCTGGCCGTGCTGCTGGCCATTCAGAGCAGCCTGCGTGCCCGCGCCCTGCCGCGCGGCTTCATCGCCTTCGGCGAGGTGGGCCTGGCCGGCGAGGTGCGGCCCGCGCCGCGCGGCCAGGAGCGGCTCAGGGAGGCCGCCAAGCTCGGCTTCAGCGTCGCCGTCGTGCCCAAGGCGAATGCGCCGAAAAAGCCCATCGAGGGCCTGACCATCCATGCCATCGAGCGCGTGGAGCAGGCCATCGAGGTGCTGCGCGGCCTGGCCTGAGGCCGGCCGCGGGATTGCCTTCGTGCCCGCCCTGCCAAAGTCTGCTTAGGATGGAGGGGTCCGCATCGCAGGAGGCCCCATGACCAATCCCGCCGAGCATCGCCAGTACGTCCGCACCGACTTCCTCGCGGCCCAGCACGACGCCGACTCCCTGCCCGGCTGGGTCTTCAAGCCGGTGCAGTTCAGCCAGGGGCCGGCTGGCTTGGTGCTGAACATGAGCGACGGCGGCCTGCAGGTGCTGACCAGCGCCACCGAGCCGCTGGACGACGCGCGCTACGAGGTGGTGCTGCTGCTGGGCCGCGCCGACGCCGACACCGACGACGAGCAGGTGTCGTGGTTCAACGGCATCGTCGAGCGCAAATGGTCGCGCCCCGTGCCACGCATGGGCATCCTGCACGGCATGTGCTTCGTCGCCCGCAACTCCACGGCCGAGCAGTTCCTGGCCGGCCACAAGGCCGCGCTGGAATCCGGGCAATGGGTGCGTTGCGTGCTGCTGAAGGTGGCGAGCTGAGGCCCCTCGCCCAGCTCGGCCCGCAAATCCCGTGCTCCGTGGCAGGATGCGCGCCTCAGCCGCCCGCCGTCCTGACATGAGCTCCCTGCCCGAACCGCCCTACTACGCCGTCATCTTCACGAGCCAGCGCACCACGGTCGACCACGGCTATGGCGACATGGCCGAGCGCATGGTCGAGCTGGCGGCTGGACAGCCGGGCTACCTCGGCGTGGAGAGCGCGCGCGGCGCCGACGGGCTGGGCATCACGGTCTCCTACTGGCGCAGCCCCGAGGACATCGCCGCCTGGCGCCGCCATGCCGAGCACAGGATCGCCCGCGACACCGGCCGCAGTGACTGGTATGCCCACTACACGCTGCGGGTGGCCCGGGTCGAGCGCGCCTACGCCTGGGCGCGCGAGGACGGCCCGCAGGACCCGCAGGCATGAACCCCTGGGTGGGGACGGGGCTGGCGCTGGCCGCGCTGGTCGCCGGCGGCCTGCTGCTGGGCTGGCAGGGCGTGATCTTCGCGATGACGGGCATCGTCTTCTGGCTGCTGCTGCAGATGTCGCGGCTGATGCGGCTCATGAAGCAGGCCGGTGCGGCGCCGATGGGCTCGGTGGCCAACGCCGTCATGCTCGGCAGCAAGCTGCACGCCGGCATGAAGCTGGTCGACCTCATCACGCTGGCCGGCAGCCTCGGCGTCAAGCAGGCGGCCGAGACCTACCGCTGGCAGGACGCCGGCGGCGACGCCGTGGAGGTGGTGCTGCGCAAAGGCAGGCTCGTCGAGTGGCGGCTGGTGCGCGCTGACGGCGTCACCGGCTCTTCGTAAAATCGCCGGTTTTCACCTGCACCCCTGGAGTCACGATGGTTCCCGCTCCCCTGCACGACCGCGACGGCAAGATCTGGATGGACGGCGAACTCGTCGACTGGCGCGACGCCAAGATCCACGTGCTGACCCACACCCTGCACTACGGCTGCGGCGCCTTCGAGGGCGTGCGCGCCTACGACACGGTCAATGGCACGGCCATCTTCCGGCTGCAGGAGCACACTCAGCGCCTGTTCAACAGCGCCAAGATCCTGCGCATGAAGATCCCCTTCTCCGTGGAGCAGGTCAACGAGGCCCAGCGCGCCGTCGTCAAGGCCAACGGCCTGAAGAGCGCCTACATCCGCCCCCTGATCTGGATCGGCTCCGAGAAGTTGGGCGTCAGCCCCAAGGGCAACCAGGTGCACCTGATGGTGGCCGCCTGGAGCTGGGGCGCCTATCTGGGCGAGGAAGGCATGAAGCGCGGCATCCGCGTCAAGACCAGCTCCTACACCCGCCATCACGTGAACATCACGATGACCCAGGCCAAGACGGTGTCCAACTACACCAACTCCATCCTGGCCAACATGGAAGCCACCGACGACGGCTACGACGAGGCCCTGCTGCTGGACGCCTCGGGCTTCGTCAGCGAAGGCGCAGGCGAAAACCTCTTCGTCATCAAGAACGGCGTGGTCTACACGCCCGACCTGTCCGCCGGCGCCCTCAACGGCATCACCCGCAACACCATCTTCGCGATCTGCCAGGACCTGGGCCTGAAGCTGGTCGAGAAGCGCATCACCCGCGACGAGGTCTACATCGCCGACGAGGCCTTCTTCACCGGCACCGCCGCCGAAGTGACGCCCATCCGCGAGCTCGACCGCGTCGAGATCGGCGCCGGCTCGCGCGGCCCCGTCACCGAGAAGATCCAGTCGGCCTTCTTCGACATCGTGAACGGCCGCAACGCCAAGTACGCCGAGTGGCTGACCGCCGTCTAAGACCTCCATCATGAGCACCACCCAGACCCCCGCCGCCACCATCGAAGTGACCGCCAAGGACCTGCAAGGCCCCGGCGTCGTCGCCTGTCCCAACCCCAAGATGGCGCTGTGGAGCAACCATCCGCGCGTCTTCATCGACCTCGCCCACGGCGGCGTCGGCCAGTGCCCCTACTGCGGCACGGCCTACAAGCTCAAGGCCGGCGAGGTCATCTCCGGCCACCACTGAGCCGACGGCGCCATGCCTCGCACCCCCGCCCAGCAGGCCGCGCTGCTGGCCTCGCCCGACGACACCGAGGCTCAGTTCTACGAGGCCCTGCAGCATGCCGACCTCGACCGCCTGATGGCGCTGTGGGCCGACGAGGAGGAGGTGGCCTGCGTCCACCCGGGCGGCCCGCGCCTCGTGGGCCTCGCGCCCATCCGCGCCACCTTCGAGGCCATCTTCCAACGCGGCGCGGTGAACGTGCATCCCGAGCGGGTACGCCGGCTCGTCAGCGCCAATTGCGCCATCCACCACGTGCTCGAGCGGGTGCAGATGGCCGGCGACGCCCAGCACGCCTGGGTCATCGCCACCAACGTCTATCTCAAGACGGCCCAGGGCTGGCGGCTGGTGCTGCACCACGCCAGCCCCGGCAATGCCGGCGACGTGCAGGAACTCGTGGCCGACGCCGGCGTGCTGCACTAGCCCGCAGAGCCATGCAGTACCGCGCCCCCCGCTGGCTGCCTGGCGGCCACGCCCAGACCATCTGGCCGGCCCTCTTCAGCCGCCGCCACGCCGGCCCGCCGCCGGCCTGGACCCGCGAACGCTGGGACACGCCGGACGGCGACTTCATCGACGTGGACTTCCTCGCCGGCGCCCCGGCGGGTGCCCCCTTGTTCGTGCTCTTCCACGGCCTGGAAGGCGACCGCCACAGCCATTCGAGCATCGCCTTCGCCAGCGTCGCCCGAGACCGCGGCTGGGCCCTGGCGCTGCCGCATTTCCGCGGCTGCTCGGGCGAACTCAACCGCGCGCCACGCGCCTACCACTCGGGCGACTACGAGGAGGTCGGCTGGATCCTGCAGCGCCTGCGGGAGCGCCATGGCGCGCCGCTGCTGGCCGCAGGCGTCTCCCTCGGCGGCAACGCCCTGCTGCGCTGGGCGGAAGAGGCCGGCGACGGCGCCGCCCGGGTCGCCCACGCCGTCTGCTCCATCTGCTCCCCCATCGACCTCGCCGCCGCGGGCGCGGCCATCGACCGTGGCTTCAACAAGCAGGTCTATGCCCGCCGCTTCCTGCGCACGATGATCCCCAAGGCGCTGCGCAAGCTCGAGCAGCACCCGGGTCTGTTCGACGGCGAGCGGCTCAGGCGCGCCACCACCATCTACGAGTTCGACAACCTCTTCACCGCGCCGCTGCACGGCTTTCGCGGCACCGAGGACTACTGGACCCGCGCCGCCGCCAAACCCCACCTGCACCGCATCCGCATCCCGGCCCTGGTGCTGAACGCCCGCAACGACCCCTTCGTGCCCGGCAACAGCCTGCCGAAAGCCGCTGAAGTCGGCAGTTATGTGACACTCTGGCAGCCTGGCCACGGCGGCCACGTCGGCTTCCCGGCCGGCCGCCTGCCCGGGCATCTGTTGACCATGCCCGAGCAGGTCTGCGACTGGCTGTGGCGTCACCGCTGAGGGATCGCATCGATGGATGACATCGTCCAGGCCGCGTTGAAAAAGTGGCCCAACGTGCCCCACTGCTACGGCTGGCTGGCGCTGGACGCGCGCGGCGACTGGTACATGCGCGACGAGCGCATCCAGCGCGCCGGGCCCTTCCCGCGGGTCAAGGGCAGCCGCATCGACCACGACAAGCTGCTCGCCTTCATCGGCCGCAACTACGACTGCGACGAGCGCGGCGCCTGGTTCTTCCAGAACGGCCCGCAGCGCGTCTACGTGGAACTGGAATGCACGCCCTGGATCTGGCGGCTTCAGCCCGGCGGCGCCGTGCTCAGCCACACCGGCCGCGAGGCGCAGGTCGAGTCTGCCTGGCTGGACGAGGCGGGCCACCTCTACCTGCTGGCCGACCTGGGCCTGGGCCTCGTGCACACCCAGGACATGGCGCTGGCCGCCGACGCCATCGAGGCCGGACGCTGGACGCCGCAGGACTGCATCGCCGCCAAGCTGCCGGCCATCCACCGCTACCAGCGCCGGCCGCAGCCTGCCTGAGGCAGGCGCAAAAAAGCCCGCACGCGGCGGGCTCTCCTGCCGGGGCCGGCGACGCTCAGTTCGCGGCGGCGGCGGCCGGGGCGGGAGCCTTGGGCTCCTCGAACTTGGCGCCGCCCTGGTTGGCCATGTAGACCACGGCGCGGTGGATCTCGAAATCGCTGAACTCGCCGCCGCCTTGCGCCGGCATGTTGTTCTTGCCCTTGAGCGCGGAGGTCAACAGGGCCTCGACGCCGTTCTTGATGCGAGGGCCCCAGGCGCCCGCGTCGCCCAGCTTGGGCGCGCCCAGGGCACCGCTGGCGTGGCAGGTAGAGCACTGGGCCTGGAAGACCTGCTCGCCGGTGCGCAGGGCCGCGGCGTCGTTGGCGTCCTTGACCTCGACGCGGCCGACGGGCGCGATGCGCTCGGCCACGGCCTGGGCATCCAGCGCGCCGGTGCCTGCGGCCGGCTTGGTGTCGGTGCTGACGTAGTTGGCCAGCAGGATGATGACCAGGATGGGCACGACGAAGGCGAGCAGCACGGCCCAGGCCAGTTGCTTGGGCGTCTTGATCGGGCCGGTATGGGCGTCGTCTTGGTTGTGGTCGTGGCTGGCGCTCATGGATTCCTCTTGTCGATCCTGCTCGGATTGCCTAGGTCTTCGTCGGTGTTCGCTCGCGCAAGGTACGCCGCGCGACGCAAAAAACCGCGGAATTATAGGAGGCGCCCGCCACCCTCCCCGGCCCGGGGAAGCCCGCTGTTAGAATGAGCGGCTTCGCGCCCGTAGCTCAATGGATAGAGTACTGCCCTCCGAAGGCAGGGGTTGTTGGTTCGATCCCAACCGGGCGCGCCAGACATGACAAGCACCTGGCTTCACAGCCAGGTGCTTTTTTTGAACCCAGCCCGGCTCAGGCCAGCGCCGGCGTGTAGCCCGCCTCCCTGATGGCAGCCTCGAGCATCGCGGCGTCGGCCGTCGCGGGCTCGACCTGCACTCGGTGGGCGACCAGGTCGACCTGGACCTTGGCGGCGCCGTCGACGGTCTTCACGGCCTCGGTGATGGCGCCGACGCAGTGGCCGCAGCTCATGTCGGGGACTTCGAAAACGATCATGGGATTCTCCTTGAAGGGCGAGTGACGGACGGACTTTGAACCTTGCCATCGTGGTCAGGTCAAGGCCTTGCCCGCGGTCAAGCCGCAGGGGCCGGCGGCTCTGACACACTGCGCGCCAAGGAGCCGCCATGAACATCGGAGAAGCCGCCGCCGCCTCGGGCGTGTCAGCCAAGATGATCCGTCACTACGAGAGTGTCGCGCTGCTGCCGCCCGCCAGCCGCACGGAGTCGGGCTACCGCCAGTACGCGGCGAAGGACTTGCATGTGCTGCGCTTCATCCGCCGCGCGCGCGACCTGGGTTTTTCCATCGACGAGATCCGCGACCTGTTGAGCCTCTGGCAGGACCGCGAGCGCTCCAGCCGCCAGGTCAAGGCCCTGGCGCAGGTGCACCTGCAGGACCTGCAGGCGCGCATGGATGAGATCCAGGCCATGAAGACGGCGCTGGAGCAACTGGTGCATTGCTGCCACGGCGACGAAAGGCCCGACTGCCCCATCCTCGAAAGCCTCGAAGGCCAGCCCTCCGCAGCAGCCGTCGGCGTGCCCGCCCCGCCGCGTCCCGCGGCCCATGGCGCCGTGCCGCGCCGCCACGGCAAGGGCGCTTGACCTTGCCACGATGGCAAGCTGCAAGCTCTGTCCTGCGGGGCGTCAAAGGCCCCGCGTCGTCCCTCTGCTAGGCTTTCCCACGTGAGACTCCTGCGCATCTGGCTGTTGGTCGTTCTCGCCCTGCTGCTTCCGCTGCGGGGCGCGGTGGCCGCCGCCATGCTTTGCCAGCCGCTGGCCGCCGGACCGGCCATGCATCAGCTCGCCCATGCGGGCCAGGGCCACGAGGCCTGCCACCAGGACTACGGCCAGGCGACGCAGGACCGATGCCATGTGTGCGCGGCCTTCTGCGCCCTCACGCCGCTGCCCGCGGCAGGGTCGGACCTGCCCGAGCCACCCGAAGCGGCCTCGGCCGCCTTTCCCGAGCCCTGGCTGCCGCCCGCCAGCTTCCTGTCGGGCGGGCAGGAACGCCCGCCACGAACGGCCTGACCCCGCCGGGCCTGCATCGACAGGCCTCCAAGGGACTCGTGCGCCCTCCGCACGGGAGCTGCCCGCAGTCACGACCGCCGGGCCGTCAGAACCTTCACCGCCATGCCCATCTCCCCACCCCGACCCGGCCGTGCCGGGCCGCCTGCCATGCTGCGCTTCACCCCTCTCGCCCTCGCCTCCCTCGTGCTGGCGGGCTGCGCCTCCTTCTCGCCCGATGGCGGCTTCGGCCGCGTCGAACAGCTCACGCAGGACCGCACCGGCCTCAAGCCCAGCTTGCAGCGCAGCGCCGAGGCCTCGGCCGCGGCACGGACGCACATCGACGAGCTGCTGCGGCAGCCGCTCAGCGCCGACGGCGCCGTCGAGCTCGCCCTGCTCGGCAACCGTGATCTCCAGGCCCGCTATGCCGATCTCGGCATCGCCGAGGCCGACCTCGTGCGCGCCGGCCGCCTCGCCAACCCCAGCTTCACCTTCGGCCGGCTCAGCGGCCACGGCGCCGTCGAGATCGACCGCGCCGTGATCTTCGACGTGCTGGGCCTGCTGACCCTGCCCATGGCCCGGCAGGTGGAGCAGCAGCGCTTCGAGCAGGCCCAGCTCCAGGCCGCCTACGCCACGGTGGACGTGGCGGCCGACGCGCGCCGCGCCTATTTCGAGGCCGTCACCGCCGAGCAGCTGGTCGGTTACCACCTGCAGGTCCAGGAGGCTGCCGACGCCACCAGCGAGCTGGCCCGGCGCATGCTCGCGGCCGGCAACTTCAGCAAGCTGGCGCAGATGCGCGAGCAGGCCTTCCAGGCCGAGGCCTCCGTGCAGCTGGCGCGAGCCCGGCACCAGGCCGTGGCCGCGCGCGAGCGGCTGGTGCGCGCCCTGGGCTGGGATGGCGATGCTGCGGCCCTGAAGCTGCCCGAGCGGCTGCCCGACCTGCCTGCCAAACCCGCCCAGCCCCGCGACGCCGAGCAGATGGCCATGGCCCGCCGGCTCGACGTGCTGATGGCCCGCCGCGACGCCGAGGCCACGGCCCGGGCGCTGGGCCTGACGCGGGCCACGCGCTTCATCAACGTGCTGCACGCCGGCTACCAGAACCAGAGCACCAGCGGCGAGCCCCGCAGCAACGGCTACGAGATCGAGCTCAGCCTGCCGCTGTTCGACTTCGGCCAGGCGCGCGTGGCGCGAGCCGAGGCGATCTACATGCAGTCGGTCGATCGTGCGGCGGCGGTGGCCACGCGCGCCCGCTCCGAGGTGCGCGAAGCCGTCTCGGCCTACCGCACCGCCTTCGAGCTGGCCCGCCACTACCGCGACGAGGTCGTGCCGCTGCGCCAGCGCATCTCCGACGAACAACTGCTCCGCTACAACGGCATGCTCGCCAGCGTCTTCGAGCTGCTGGCCGATTCGCGCGACCAGGTCGCTGCCGTGACGGCCGCCATCGAGGCCCAGCGCGACTACTGGATCGCCGACACCCGGCTGCAGACCGCGCTGACCGGCCTCTCGCCCGGCGGCGCCGCGCCCATCGCCCCGGCCGCCGCCGCAACCGCCGCCGGCGCCGCCCACTGAGGACGAGACATGAGCAACCGCAGACACTTCTTCCGCGCCGCCGGCGCCACCTTCCTGGGCGCCGCGGCCGTCAGCCGCGCCGGCGCCGCCCTGCTGCCCGAGGCCGCATCGCAGACCTCGCCGGCGACGCAGGTGCCACCCTCGCCGCCCAACGGCAGGCCCTTCCAGCCCCTGGTCACGCTCAACGGCTGGTCACTGCCCTGGCGCATGAAGGATGGCGTCAAGGAGTTCCACCTCGTCGCCGAGCCCGTCGTGCGCGAGATCGCGCCAGGCATGACGGCCAGGCTCTGGGGCTACAACGGCTCCAGCCCCGGCCCCACGATCGAGGCCGTCGAAGGCGACCGCGTGCGCATCTTCGTGACCAACAGGCTGCCCGAGGTCACCAGCGTGCACTGGCACGGCGTGCAGGTGCCCTCGGGCATGGACGGCGTCACCGGCCTGACCCAGCCGCCCATCGAGGTGGGCAAGACCTTCATGTACGAGTTCGTGCTGCAGCGCCCCGGCACCCACATGTACCACCCGCATGCCGACGAGATGGTGCAGATGGCCATGGGCATGATGGGCCTGTTCATCATCCATCCGCGCGACCCGCGGCAGCACCGCGTGGACCGGGACTACGGCTTCATCCTGAACGCCTACGACATCGACCCCGGCAGCGCCACGCCCCGCGTGAACACGATGCTGGACTTCAACCTGTGGACGTGGAACAGCCGCGCCTTCCCGGGCATCGAACCCCTGGTGGCGCGCACCGGCGAGCGCGTGCGCCTCCGCATCGGCAACCTGACGATGACCAACCACCCCATCCACATGCACGGGCCGCACTTCGAGGTCACGGGCACCGACGGCGGCTGGGTGCCCAGGAGCGCCCGCTGGCCCGAGGTGACCACCGACATCGGCGTCGGCCAGATGCGCTGCATCGAGTTCGACGCCCTGGCCGGCGACTGGGCCATCCACTGCCACAAGAGCCATCACACCATGAATGCCATGGGGCACGGCGTGCCCACGATGATCGGCGTGGACCACCGCGACGTGGCCGACAAGATCACCCGCCTCATCCCCGACTACATGGTCATGGGCGACCGCGGCATGCACGACATGGCGCAGATGCACATGCCCCTGCCGGACAACACCCTGCCCATGATGACGGGCACCGGGCCGTTCGGTCCCGTGGGCATGGGCGGCATGTTCAGCGTCGTCAAGGTGCGGGACGACCTCGCGCGCGGCGACTACCGCGACCCCGGGGCCTACCGCCACCCGGCCGGCACCCTGGCCAGCGAATACACGGCCGAGTTGCCCGAACCTGCCCGTGCGGCCGGGCCCGCAGCCAGCGAGCAGACGCTGAAGGTGCGCAAGCCGGCCGGCCATGAAGGCCATGAAGGCCATGAAGGCCACTGAGGCAGGCCGCCCACCCGGACGATGCGTCAGGACCCCGCGCTGGATTCCGGCGGCGGCTCGCCCGGCTTGAGATCGCGGATCTTGCGCGGCTGGGCCGAAGTGGGGCCGGGCTCGGCCTGCGGCCGGCCGTCCGGCGGGATGCGCCCGCCTTCGCTCGGGTTGAGCTGGCGCTCCGGCGAGCCGGCGTCGCCGGCCTGTTCGTCGGCGGCATCGGCGGCGGAAGTCTCGGGACGGGGCGTCTGGCCCACGTGGCTGAGGGGATTGGTGCTCACGGCGGCTCCTTCGGGCGTCAGAGGTTCAACTGCCCGTGCACGCCTTCGTCCACGCGCCGGCCGGCGAGAGCGCCGAACAGCATCTTGATGCCGGTGATGGCGGCACCGTGGCGGTTGTCCCAGTACTCGCCGCCGCTCGGGTCGAAGCGCAGCAGGCTGATGCGCGGATCGTCCTCGCCGTCGAACCACGCGCGCAGCTTGGGGTTCCACAGGCGATGGATGGTCTCGCGGTCGGTCACCTCGGTGGTCGTGCCGTCGAGCTTGAGGTGGCCGCCATAGTCGCTCTCCTTGAAGAACAAGGTCACGCGCGGGTCGCGGTCGAGCTCGATGTTCTTGAAGCTGTCGACGTCGGTGAAGAACCAGAGCCGGCCACTGTCTTCTTCCACCTCCGTCACCGTCATCGGCCGGGCATGCAACTCGGCCGACATGCTGTGGGTGCAGAAGAAGCAGGTGTCGCCGGCATCGACGAGGTCGGCCACCTTGCGCGCGGCGGCAGCGCCGGCCAGGTCTTCGTCGCGGTCACCGGCCGCGCCCGGGTCACTGTCTTGCATGAGAGTCTCCTGGAAGTCTGTACCCAGACTAAGTCGTTATGTCGCGCCAGGCTGTCGGCCGGGAGGCCGGTCACGCGTCGGAACGCGTCGGCCGCCTGTTCTCCTACGCGAGGGTAGGCCGCCGCCGATGTGCGGCGGCCTGCGCGGCTGCCTAAATTGGCCTCGTCCGGCGGGCGCTGCGCGCGCTTAGGCCCGGCGTGCCCCATCCACCATCAAGGAGCCCTCCATGCGACCCCTCCAGCGATTCATGAGCCTCACCCTCGTCCTCGCCGTCACCGCCTTCGCGTCGCACGCCCACGCGCGCTCCGACGCCTCGTTCATGAAGGAGGCCGCCCATGCCGGCGCCGCCGAGATCGAGGCCAGCAAACTGGCCGTCAGCAAGGCCAAGAGCGCCGACGTGAAGTCCTTCGCCGACACGATGATTGCCGACCACACCAAGGTCGCCGACGAGCTCAAGGCCCTGGCCGCGACGAAGAACGTCAAGCTGCCCGACGGCCCCTCGGTCAAGCAGAAGGCCGAGATCAAGCTGATCGACGCCGGCGACAACGACAAGTTCGACGAGCGCTTCGCCAAGAACTTCGGCGTCAAGGCCCACGAGGACACCATCAAGCTCTTCGAGGAGGCCGCCAAGAACGCCAAGGATCCCGAGGTCAAGGCCTGGGCCGAGAAGACCTTGCCGGGCCTGCGCCACCACCTCGAGATGGCCCAGGCGCTGAGCGTCGCGCCCAAGAAGTGACCATGGCCGCCGCTCGCCTCACGCCCGCGCGGCGGCTGGCCGCCGCGGTGGCCGCCGTCGCCGTGTTCGGCCTGCTGGCCGCCTGCAGCGAGCAGGTCGCCACGGCGGAGCCCGGCACAGACCCGGGCACGGCCGCGGCCGTGCCGCCCTTGCCGCCGGCTCCGCCATCGGCGCCGTCCACGCCCGCGTCGTCCCCACCCTCCTTCCCGCCGGCGTCCGGCCCCGCATCGGCCCCGCCGTCCAGCCCCATCCGCTGAGGCGGCGGCGCGCGGGGCTCCGCGATAATCGACCCAGCCAACCGTCCTGGACCGCCCATGACCTACTGCGTCGCGATGCGCCTGCGCTCGGGCCTGCTGTTCGCCTCCGACACCCGCACCAATGCCGGCGTCGACCACATCGCCAGCTTCCGCAAGATGCACCAGTTCCAGATCCCGCACCAGCGGGAGCTGGCCATCCTGACGGCGGGCAACCTGGCCACCACCCAGTCCGTCATCTCCCTGCTGAACCAGCGCCTCAAGGGCGAGGGCGAGCACCTGCTGAACGTGCCGACCCTCTACGACGCCGCCGTGCTGCTGGGGCGCACGGTGCGCGAGGTCATCGCCCGCGACGCCGACACCAACGACCGCCGCAACAGCGTCGATTTCGGCGCCAACTTCCTCATAGGCGGGCAGATCAAGGGCGAGGGGCCGCGGCTCTTCCACGTCTACCCGCAGGGCAACTTCATCGAGGCGACCGAGGACACGCCCTACTTCCAGATCGGCGAGAGCAAGTACGGCAAGCCCATCATCGACCGCGTCATCAGCTACGACGGCACGCCGCTGGACGAAGCCGCCAAGTGCACCCTCGTCAGCTTCGACTCCACCATCCGCTCCAACCTGTCGGTCGGCCTGCCCATCGACATCCTGATGCTGCGCGCCAACCAGTTCGAGCAGGCCATGAAGCCGCCCCACCGCATCGGCCGCGACGACCCCTACTTCCTGGCCCTGCGCGACGGCTGGAGCAAGGGCCTGCGCCGGGTCTTCGACGAACTCCCCAACGAGCCCTGGTTCGACGTCTGAGCGAGCCGCCTGCGCGCAAGACGGGCACGCGTCGGGGTCATCTCGACGCGACGACGGCCACCTCCCGCCGATGAAGCGGGGGTATTGCGGGCCAGCGCTGGGGCCGGACATGACAAGTCCTGAGGACTTGTCGTGCCTGCCGAAGAGCAGCCGCTCTGTCGGCTGCGCGGTCTGCAAGACCGACCGGGCTCGCTCGCGTTCAGCAACGCGAGACCGGGCGTGGGGCAGACGTCAGACCGGCCCGAGCACCCGCATCGAATAGTCGACCGCCCTGACGTCCTTGGTCAGGCGGCCGATGGAGATGCGGTCCACGCCGGTGGCGGCGATCCAGCGCAGCTGCTCCAGCGCCACGCCGCCCGACACCTCCAGCAGGGCACGCCCCGCGTTCACGGCGACGGCCTCGCGCATCATGGGCTCGGTGAAGTTGTCCAGCAGCACGCTCACCGCGCCGGCCTCCAGGGCCTCGCGCAGCTGGTCCAGCGTCTCGACCTCGATCTGGATGTCCACCCCCGCCTGCAGGGCCTGCGCCGCCCGCAGTGCGGCACCGACGCCGCCCGCCGCGGCGATGTGGTTCTCCTTGATGAGGATGCCGTCGTAGAGGGCCAGGCGCTGGTTCTGCCCGCCGCCCACCCTGACGGCGTACTTCTGCGCCAGGCGCAGGCCCGGCACGGTCTTGCGCGTGTCGAGGATGGCGCAGCCGCGCGGGTTGGGGCTGGCGCCGGCGACCGCGTCGACATGAGCCCGCGTGACCGTGGCCGTGCCGGACAGCAGCTGCAGGAAGTTCAGCGCCGGCCGCTCGGCCGACAGCAGGGCGCGGCCCTCGGCTTCGATGCGGCAGACGATGGTGTCGGCGGCCATGGCGGCGCCTTCGTCGTACAGCCAGTCGATGCGGCGGGTCGCGTCCAGCGCCGCGAATACGCCGTCGAACCAGTCGCGCCCGCACAGCACCGCGGCCTCGCGCACGCGCACCTGGGCGGCCACGCGCCGGCCGGCCGGCACGAGCTGGGCCGTCCAGTCGCAGCGGCCGATGTCCTCGGCCAGGGCGTCGTGGATGTTGCGCGCGCGGGCCTGCTCGAGGGTCTCTTCGGGAAAGCTCATGCCGCCGGCCCCACCGTGAGCCGGATGTCGCCCAGGCCCTCGATGCGGCCCTCGAGCACGTCGCCCGGCACCACCGCGCCCACGCCGGCCGGCGTGCCGGTGTAGATGAGGTCACCGGGCTGGAGGTGGTAGAGCTGGGAGAGGTTGGCGACGATCTCGGCCGGGTTCCAGATCATGTCGGCCAGGTCGCCGCGTTGCTTCTCCACGCCATTGACCGCCAGCGTGATGGCGCCGCGCTGCAGCAGGCCGACGTCGGCCACGCGGACGATCTCGCCGAGGATGGCCGACTGGTCGAAGCCCTTGGCCGTGTCCCAGGGCTTGCCGGCCGCCTTGGCCGCCGCCTGCAGGTCGCGCCGCGTCATGTCCAGGCCCGGGGCATAGCCCCAGATGGCCGCCAGCGCCGCCTCGGGCGAGGCGCGGAAGACCGGCGCCCCGAGGACCAGCACCAGCTCCATCTCGTAGTGGTAGTTGCGCGTTTCCGTTGGGTAAGGCACGGTGCTGCCCGAGGGCGTCAGGGCGCAGGCCGGCTTGGTGAAGTAAAACGGCGGCTCGCGCGTCGGGTCGGCGCCCATCTCGCGGGCATGATCGGCATAGTTGCGGCCGACGCAGAAGATGCGGCTGACCGCGTAGCGGGCGTCCGTGCCACGGACGGCGGCGCTGGGGATCTCGGCCGGAGGAAAGACGAAGTTGCTCATGGCATGGCATCGACGATGGGGACAGAGGGCGCAGCATACTGGGCTGGCCTTGCTGCTGGCGGCCCTGGCCCTTCTGGCCGGCTGCGCCAGCCGGCCCACCGTTCCCGGCGTGGGCATCGACCGCGACGGCCCCCTGCCCAACCCGCCGCCCGACCTCGCCAAGGTGCCCGACGCCCAGCCCCGCCTGGAGTCCATCCGCAGCGGTGGCCCCAACAAGCCCTACGAGGTGCTGGGCGAGCGCTACGAGCCCATCACCGGTGACGAGCCCTATGTCGACAAGGGCCTGGCCTCCTGGTACGGCCGCAAGTTCCACGGCCGGCCGACGGCCAGCGGCGAGGTCTACAACATGTACGCCATGACGGCCGCCCACGCGACCTTGCCCATCCCGAGCTACGCCCGCGTGCGCAACCCCGCCAACGGCCGCGAGGTCATCGTCCGCATCAACGACCGCGGGCCCTTCCACAAGGGCCGCATCATCGACCTCAGCTACACCGCCGCCCTCAAGCTCGACCTGCTGCGCGGCACCGCGCCCGTCGAAGTGCGGCGCATCACCTATGCCGAGATCCGCGCCGGCAACTGGCGCAAGCCCGGCTCCGAGCCCGCGCCGGTCTTCGTGCCCGAGACCTCCCCGGGCGCGCCGCAGCGCGAGACGACGGGCAGCCCGGTCGCGGCGGCCGCTGCCGGCTACTGGCTGCAGTTCGGCGCCTTCGCCCGGCTCGACGGCGCCGAGGCCCTGCGCCAGCGCGTCGCCGAGGCCGACCTGACCCTGCTGCCGCTGCTGACCATCGTGCGCGAGGCCGGCCTGCACCGGCTGCGGGCCGGGCCCTTCCCGAGCGTCGAGGAGGCCCGGGCCACATCGGCGCGGCTGCGCGACGAGGGCGGGCTGGAGTCCAGCCTGGTGGATAAGCGCTGAGCCTCAGCGCCCGCCGGCCACGTCCAGCATCGCGCCCACCGTGTAGCTGGCCGCGTCGCTGAGCAGCCAGGCGATGGCCTCGGCGATCTCGTCGGGCCGGCCCAGGCGCTGGATGGGGATGGCCGACGTGACCTCCGGCGCCGCCACCGCCATGCCGCTGGTGGCGTGGATGTCGGTCTCGACGATGCCCGGGCGCACGCCGTTGACGCGGATGCCCTCGGCGATCAGTTCCCGCCCGAGGCCCCGCGTCAGCGTGTCCACGGCGCCCTTGGAGGCCGCGTAGTCCACGTAGACGCCGGGCGCGCCGAACTCCGCCGCCCGCGAGCTGAGGTTGACGATGGCGCCGCCCGCGCCGCCGTGGCGGGTGCTCATGCGCCGCGCCGCCTGCTGGCAGCACAGCAGCGTGCCCATCACGTTGACGTCGAAGACGCGCCGCCAGCGAGCCATGTCCATCGCCTCGAGCCGCGCGGCGGGCGCCACGATACCGGCGTTGTTGACGAGGCCGGCGAGCCGGCCGCCGGCCTGGTCCAGCCGCTCGAACATCGCGGCCACCTGGCCGGGGTCGGCCACGTCCGCCTGCAAGGTCAGCGCACGGCGACCCAGCCCGTCCAATCGCGAAGCCAGCGCCACCGCGGCGGCGCTATCCTGGGCGTAGTTGATGGCCACGTCCCAGCCGGCCTGCGCACAACGCAGCGCCGTCGCGGCGCCGATGCCGCGTGAGCCCCCGGTGATCAAGACCCAAGCCGTCATCCGCGCATTGTGGCTTTGTCGGAGAAGATGCGCGGCTGCCCATTTCCTGCTGCATGGATTTCCTCGACGTCCCGACGGTGCTCAAGGTCAGCGCCGTCTTCAACCTGATGGCCGCCCTCGCCTGGCTGATGCTGGCGCAGACCTTCCGGGTCGCGCCGCGCGCGGCCCGGCTGATGGCGGCCGGCCATCTGCTGCGCATCGCCTCGCAGGGCTGCGGCGAGTGCACGGCCGGCTGGCCCCTGCTGCTGCGCCAGGCCGTCCCCGCGTTCGGCCTGCTGGCCAGCGTCACGCTGCTGACGCTGGCGCTGCGGCACATGCTGCGCAGCCGGCAGCGCGTGCACGACATCGCCTGGGTCGGCGGCCTGGGCGCCCTGGGCATCGCCGCGGGCCTGGCCAGCGGCTCGGGCCTCGCACCGCAGCTGGCCTGCACGGCCGGCGTGGCGCTGCTGTCGCTGCTGGCCGTGCGCGACCTGGTGCGCGGCATCGGCGGCCAGCTCTCGCCGGTCGTCACCGCCTGCATGACCCTGCCCTTCGCGGCCCTGGCCGCCCTTTCGGTGGGCCATGTCGCGGCGCTGCTGCTCCTGCCGGGCTGGGGCGACCACGGGCTCGACGGCGAGCCGCCCACGCCAGCGCGCGTCGTGCTGTGGTTCGTCGTCACCGCGGGCATCACGCTGAGCCTGATCGCGCTGCTGATCTGGCGCGTCATTTCGCGCATCCAGCACCTGACCTACCGCGACCCGCTGACCGGTGCGCTGAGCCGCCGCGCCTTCGAGCAGGCCCTGGCCGAGGCCCAGGCGCAACTGCAGCGCGGCCACGGCTTCGCCTTGGTCATGATCGACGTCGACCACTTCAAGCGCATCAACGACGAACACGGCCACGCCGCCGGGGACGCGGCGCTCCAGCATTGCGTGCGCCTGTGGCAGGCCGGCCTGCGCGCCGTGGACCGGCTTGGCCGCCTCGGCGGCGAGGAGTTCTGCGCGCTGCTGCCGCTGGCCGCCCCGCAGGACCTGCCCACGGCCATGGCCGTCGCCGAGCGGCTGCGCGCCACCCTGGCCGCCCAGCCGCTGCACTGGAAGGGCGTGGAGCTGCCGCTGTCGGCCAGCTTCGGCGTCGCGCTGCCCGCGACGGACGACCCACGCGGCGAATCCGGCCTGGCGCGCGCCGATGCCGAGCTCTACCGCGCCAAGGCCGAGGGCCGCAATCGCGTCTGCGCCGCGCCGGAATTCCACGGGCTGGCCGCCGCATGAGCGCAGGACCAGGGGTGCCCCCGTGACCGCACCCAGCCCCACGCTGACCCTGGTCGCGGCCATCGGGCTGTGCGCCGGCATCGCCACCCTCGTCTGGCTGGCCCTCGCCACGCTGGCCCGCATCGCCCCGCGCGCCTCGCTGACCATGGCCGGCGCCAATGCCGCCGCCCTGCTGTCGCTGGTGCTGCGCGCCTCGCGCGGCAGCATGCCCGGGACGCCGGCCAGCTGGCTGGGCGACACGCTCGCCGTGGCCTCCGCCGCGCTGCTGGGCGTCGCGGTGATGGCCATCACCACGCGCCGGCTGCACTGGAAGGCGGCCGTCATGGTCGTCTCCCTGGCGGCGTTGGCGCTGCTGGCCCTGCCGGACGATGGCGACCTGCGCTGGCGCGTGCGCATCATCAGCGCGGGCGGCGCCGGCCTGCTGCTCGCGGCCAGCCTCACCGCCTGGCGCAGCCTGAGCGACGAGGCGAAGAAGGACGGCCGCTCCACACTGGCCCCGCTGGTCCTGCCGCTGATCCTCATCGCGCTGCTGATGGCGGTCCGTGGCATCGCGACCTTCATCGCGCCCGTCGCCAGCCTGGACGTGCATGTGCCGACCTCGCTGAATCTCACGCTGCTGTGGTCGGCCCTGACGGCGATGCTGCTGCAGAACACGACGCTGGCCTTCCTCGTGCTGCTGCGCTTGATCCGGCGCATCGAGCGGCTGCTGGAGCGCGACCCGCTGACCGACACCTTCAACCGGCGCGCCTTCGACCGCGCCCTGGCCGACGCCCACGCCTGGCTCGGACGAGGTCGCGGCTATGCGCTGGTGATGATCGACATGGACCGTTTCAAGCAGCTCAACGACAGTCTCGGCCATGCCGCGGGCGACGCGGCACTGCGCCTGATGGTGGAGCAACTGCGGCCCTGCCTGCGAGAGGTGGACCGCTTCGGCCGCCTGGGCGGGGAGGAGTTCTGCGTGCTGCTGCCCGACACCGACCTCGCCGGTGCTGCCCTCGTGGCCGAGCGCATGCGCGCGCTCGTCGAGGCCACGCCGCTGCGCTGGCAGGATCAGGACTGGCCGCTGAGCGCCAGCTTCGGCATCGCCGAAGCGGAGCGCGCCGACGCCAGCGCCGACGCGGTGCTGGCCCGGGCGGACGCCGCCATGTATCGGGCCAAGGGGCAGGGGCGCAACGTGGTGCAGGCTTGAGGTGCCGGGCGGCTGGGGTTGCGTTTGCCGAGCCCTTCCACTCGGTGCGTTGCTTAGCGAGCCGCAAAGGCTCTCCCCGCCCCCTGGGTTTCAACGAGCTTGCAAACCACCCGCCTCCACGGCGCGCCCACCTCCGCAAGGCCTGCACGGCCCCACACTCCGGCCCCAAGCTCCCTTCAGCCCCCCCGCCATGGACCTCGACCCCAAGGACCTCATCGACCGCGCCGCCGAAGCCGCCCAGGCCCGCAAGGAAGCCAGCGCCGCGCGCCTGAACGCCGCCGTCGCGGTGACCGTCGCCGTGCTCGCCACCTTCATGGGCATCTGCAAGGTCAAGGACGACAACATCGTCCAGGCCATGCAGCAGGCCCAGGCCGACAAGCTCGACCACTGGGCCTACTACCAGTCACGCACCCTGCGCGCCGACGTGGCCGAGGCGACTGCCGTGCAGCTGGAACTGGCCAAGGCCGGCGTGGCGCCCGCCCAGGCTCCGGCCTACGAACAGGCCATCGCCAGCTACCGCGCCAAGGCCACTGACCAGGTGAAGAAGCGCGATGAACTCAAGGCCCAGGCCGAGGCCGACCAGAAGGCCTACGACGCGCTGAACTACCGCGACGACCAGTTCGACCTGTCCGACGCGCTGCTGGCCATCGCCATCGCTCTGCTGGCCGTCACGGCCCTCACCCGCCTGTGGCCGCTGTACTTCGTGGCCCTGGTGCCGACCTTCTTCGGCGTCGTCATGGGCATCGCGGGGCTGGCCGCCCTGCCCCTGCACCCCGATGCACTGGTGAAGCTGCTGTCCTGACCTGCTGCGTCCGGGCCGGCGCCATGGCGGCGTCAGGGCATGCCGGGCGGCTGGCCGCCTTCATGGCCGACGAGCCGGGTGATGCCGATGGCCTTGAGCACGTACTTCTCGTAGACCGGTTCGGAACTGCCTGTCTTCATCTTGTGAAGGAAGTACTTCTCGAACGCGATCTTGGCCAGTCGCACCCACCGGCCCTTGCTGACCCAGTTCACGTTGCGCGGCGGTATCTGCGGCAGCGCGACGAAGGCCGCCGCGGTGTCGCCCAGGTCGGCCAGGCAGATGGCGTTCCAGGTGCCCTCGGCGGAGGCGGGCTCGCCGCGAGTCTCGGCCGCGATGTTGTGCACGATCGCGGTGACCATGGACTCGATCATGTAGCCGGTCTTGGGCGCCCCCGTCGGCACCGGGGTGGCCTCCACCGGCGGGATGGCGACGCAGACGCCGGCGGCAAAGATGTTCCGGTACTTGAGGCTGCGCTGGTGCTTGTCGATCAGCACGAAGCCGCGCGGGTTGCACAGGCCGTCCACCCGGGCGACTGCCTCGACGCCCTTGAAGGCCGGCAGCATCATGCTGTAGCGGAAGGGCAGCTCGTGCTCCTTCCTCACCTGGCCGAGGTCGTCGAGCTCGGTCACGAACATCCGGCCGGCTTCCACCTTGGTGACCCTGGCGTTGCAGATCCACTTGACGTCGTGGCTGCGCAGCTCGCTCTCGAGCATGCCCTTGGAGTCGCCCACGCCGCCCAGGCCGAGATGGCCGATGTAGGGCTCGGCCGTCACGAAGGTGATCGGCACGCGGTGGCGCAGCCTGCGCTTTTGCAGGTCGCGGCTGAAGATGAACGCGAACTCGTAGGCCGGCCCGAAGCAGCTGGCACCCGGCATCGCGCCAATGACCGCCGGGCCGGGATCTTCGAGGAAGCGCTGGTAGGCGGCCTGCGCATGCTCGGCGTGGTCGGTGGTGCAGATCGATTCGGTGTGCCCGCCGTCGGGCCCGGCGCCGGGCACTTCCTCGAAGGCCAGGCGCGGGCCGGTCGTGATGACGAGGAAGTCGTAGTCCAGGCGGCGTCCGTCCTGCAACTCCACGGCATTGCCCTCGGCATCGATGCGGACGACGGGCTGACCGATGAAACCGATGCCCTTCCTGGCCAGCGCCGGCTCGATGGGCAGGGTGATGGCCGCGCGCTCGCGCCAGCCGACGGCGAGCCAGGGGTTGGACGGAACGAACTGGAAGTGGTCGACCGCATTGATGACGGTGACGCGGTGCTCGGGCCCGAGCGCGGCCTTCAGTTCGTAGGCAGCGGGCATGCCGCCGATACCGGCACCGAGCACGATGACGTGGGCCATGGTGGGTCTCCTCGTGACGCGCTCTGGCTGGCGCGTATGGGATGGCGCTCGGAAATGCCGACCCGGGGCGTCGCCATCGCCGCCCCGACCGCGTCTGTCATGGCTTCGCCGGCCGACCTGGCCGGGCGATCACTTCGACGGCTTGGCCTTCAGCGGCGCGCAGGCGTCGCGCCGAGGGGCTGCCGGCACCGGTCGCCCGCGCTCCTTGGCGCGCGCCGCCATCTCGTCGTGGTGCTGCTGGACGTAGGCCTTGCAGTCCTCGTAGGTCTTGAAGCTGGCCAGGCGCTCGCGGTGGGCCTGGCGCTCCTCCGGCGTCATCATGGGCCAGCCGGGCGTGAAGTCCTTGCCCCAGCGGGCGTGCGGGCCGCCGCCACCGCAGCCCGCCGCGGGCGCGCTGGCGCCGCTGGCGGCCATGCAGGGGCCGGGGCCGGCTGGCTGGGCCAGCACGCTGCCGGCACCGGCGGCGAGGAGCAATGCAGTGATGAATCGCGCAGTGTTCATGGCGGGTCCTCGAAGGAAGTCCAGGCCGCCATTGAACGCCTCGACCCTCGGCGCATGTTGATCTGCATCATGTCCACGGCAGCTTGCCGCGCCGGTCACCACACTTTGCAGTGCTGCCCCGCCGGCTTCACCAGCCCGGCGCCCGGCAGCGCGCCCGCCGGGAAGTTGATGTCGTTCATCTGGGCGTCGTAGTCGGCGTTCACCGTCTGCGGCGCCAAGGCCACCGGCCAGGTGAAGACGCGCGACGAACCTAAGCCCCATCTGCGTCGTGATGGGCATCGCCGGGCCGGCCGCCCTGCCCTTGCACCCCGATGCCCTGGTGAAGCTGCTGTCCTGGGAGCCGTCAACGCCACGGCAGCAGCCCCGGCGGCCGGCGCTCAGCGCAGCGTGTAGCCGCGGCCGTCCATGCAGGCCTCGATGGCGCGCTGGAAGACGCCGGCATCGGCCATGGCGGCCGGCTGGGTGGTGGCCCAGCGGTTGCACTCGCGCAGGTCGGCCTCGCGCTGTACATCGCTCTGGCCGTTGCGCGGGTAGATGACCGGTGCCGGCCTCACCGGCGCGGGCGGCGGCAGCGGCGCCGGGGGCGGCACGTAGACCACCTCGGGCGCCGGGTCGGCCCGGCTCGCCAGCGCGACGAGGGGCACGGCCACCGCCAGGCCCAGCACCAAGCCGCCCAGGCCGGCGCCGTGGTGGTGGTGATGGTGGTGGTAGGGCGGCGGCCCGTAGTAGCGCGGGCCGGCGCCCGCCACGCCATGGGCGGCGACGAGGGTGGCGACGATCAGGGTGCGGGCAAGGGTGTTCACGGCAGGCTCCGTCCGGGCCGGCCTGGACGACGGCAGGCCGCACCGGCAAGTTGACCACGGCGGGCAGCGCCATGGGAACACCCCCGCCCCACCGCCGTCACCACACCTTGCAGCGCTGCCCCGCCGGCTTCACCAGCCCGGCGCCCGGTTTGCAGGCGAAGGCCTTCTCGAATTCGGGCATGTTCACGACCACGCCGTTGATGCGCCAGCGCGCCGGCGAGTGCGGGTCGATCTTGGCGCGCAACCGCAAGGCCTCGGGGCGGGCGTCGCCGCAGTCCCACTGCGCGAAGCCGACGAAGAAGCGCTGCTCGGGCGTCAGGCCATCACGGCTCTCGAGCGTCTTGCCGGCCACGTGCACCTTCCAGGCCTCCCAGGCGAGGATGAGGCCGCCGAGGTCGGCGAGGTCTTCGCCCAGGGTCAGCTTGGAGTTGATCTTGATGTCGTCCACGACGGTGTAGGTGGCGTACTGGTCGGCGACGCAGGCAGCGCGGCGCTCGAACTCCTTGCCGTCCTTCTTCGTCCACCAGCTCTTCAGGTTGCCCTGGGCGTCGAACTGGCGGCCCTCGTCGTCGAAGCCGTGGGTCAGCTCGTGGCCGATGGTGCCGCCGGTGTTGCCGTAGTTGGGCGCGTCGTCCAGCTTCGCGTCGTACAGCGGTGCCTGCAGCACGCCCGCCGGGAAGTTGATGTCGTTCATCTGGGCGTTGTAGTAGGCGTTCACCGTCTGCGGCGTCATGCTCCACTCGCCGCGGTCCAGCGGCTGGCCGATCTTGGCGAGCTGGCGCCGGGCCTCGAAGACATTCCCCGCCACGACGTTGCCGAGGAAGTCGCCGCGCCGCACGGCCAGGGCCGAGTAGTCGCGCCAGCGGTCCGGGTAGCCGACCTTGTTGACGATGGCCTTGAGCTTGACCTTGGCGCGGGCCTTGGTCTCTGTGCTCATCCAGGCCAGGCCGTCGATGCTGCGGGCCATCGCGGCCTCGATCTCGTCGGTCATCTGCACCGTCGCGGCCTTCAGCTCCGGCGTGAAGTTGCGGGCGACGAATTCCTGGCCCAGGGCCTCGCCCATCTGCACGTCCACGAGCTGCACGCAGCGCTTCCAGCGCGGCATCAGCTGCGGCGTGCCCTGCAGGGCCTGGCCGTAGAAATCGAAGTTGGCCTGCACGAAGGCGTTGTCCAGGGCCGGCGCCAGGCTGCTGGCCAGCTGCCAGCGCAGATAGGTCTGCACGTCGGCCAGGCTCATGGCCTTCAGCCGCGCGGCGAAGGCCTTGAAGAAGGCCGGCTCGGTGACGTTGTAGCGGGCCTGCGCGGGAGCCGTGCCCAGGGCCGCCTGGAAGGCCGCCCAGTCGAAGCCCGGCGTGAGCGCCTGCAGGCCGCGGGCGTCGACGGCGTGGAAGATCTTGTAGGGATCGCGCTTGTCGACCTTGCTCAGCGAGGCCCTGGCCAGCGCCGTCTCGGTGGCCAGCACGGCGCGCGCGCTCGCCCGCGCCGCCTCGGGCGCCTCGCCCAGCAGCTCGAAGGTGCGGGCCACGTGGGCCTCGTAGGCCGCCCGGACTTTGGCGGTCTTGTCGTCGTGCTTGAGGTAGTAGTCGCGGTCGGGCAGGCCGAGTCCGCCGGCGGAGGCGAAGGCGATCTGGCGCGTGGCGTCGGCGTAGTCCTGCCCCGAGCTGAAGCCGAAGAACAGCCGGTCGTTGCCGGCGGCGAGCTGCAGTTCCGCCAGCAGGGCCGGCAGGGCCCGCTTGTCCTTCAGGCCGGCGATGCGCTCCAGCCAGGGCTGCAGCGGCTTGATGCCCGCAGCCTGCACCGCACCCTCGTCCATGCAGGCGGCGAAGTAGTCGCCCAGCCGCGCCTGGTTGGCGCTGCGGCCCTCCGACTGGTGCGCCAGCTTGCCGAGCACGCCCCAGAGATAACGCTGGTTCTCATTGGCCATCTTGGCGTAGACCGACCAGCGCGACTGGTCCGCCGGGATGGGGTTGCTGGCGCTCCAGCCACCGCAGGCGAAGCGGTAGAGGTCCTCGCAGGGGTCGACGCTGCGGTCCATCACCGTGGGGTCGAGGCTGGGCGTGTAGGGCAGCGCGTCCAGGGGCGTTTCGTCGGCGGCGTGGGCGAGCGTGGCCGCCAGCAGGGCCGGGATCAGCAGTCGTTTCATCGGGATGCCGGAAATTTCAGGTGCCACGATTGTGGGCGTGTCCGGCGGTCGGGCCATTCGGCATCCCCCGTTCGCAGTGGCCGGCTTGGGCCATGATGGGCGCTTCGCTCCCCGCCCGTCCTGCCTTCGCCATGCCCACGCTGCTGCTGCTCGTTCCCATCGCCGCCGAACACAAGGCCCTGCTGCTGGAGCGCTACCACGTCATCGACGCGCCGGACGCCGCCAGCCGCGCCGCGGCCATCGCGGCCCGCGCCGCTGACATCGACTTCGTGCTGACCAACGGCAGCACCGGCTTCACGGCCGACGAGATCGATGCCTGCCCGCGACTCAAGCTGCTCGCCGCCCAGGGCGCCGGCTACGAGAACCTGGACCTGGCCGCCGCACGGGCGCGCGGCCTGGCCTGCTGCAACGGCGCCGGCACCAACGACGACTGCGTGGCCGACCACGCCCTGGCCCTGCTGCTGTCCAGCGTCCGGGCCCTGCCCCAGCAGGGCGCCGCCTTGCGCGCCGGCCTCTGGCGCGATGCCCTGCCGCTGCGCCCCAACTTTGGCGGCCGGCGCCTGGGCATCGTGGGCCTGGGCGGCATCGGCCGCAAGATCGCCTCGCGGGCGGCGGCCTTCGGCATGGTGATCGGCTATCACAACCGCCGGCCCCGCCACGACGCCGACGGCACCACCTACTTCGACAGCGCCACGGCCCTGGCCGACTGGGCCGACGACCTCGTCGTCGCCACGCCCGGCGGCGCCGCCACGCGCCACATCGTCGACGCCGGGGTGCTGGCGGCCCTGGGCCCGGGCGGCCACCTGGTCAACATCGCCCGCGGCAGCTGCGTCGACACCGCCGCGCTGGCCGAGGCCCTCGCCGCCGGCCGCATCGCCGGCGCGGCCCTGGACGTCTACGAGGGCGAGCCGCAGCCGCCGCGCGAGCTGCTCGGCCTGGACAACGTCATCCTGACGCCCCACGTCGCCGGCTGGTCGCCCCAGGCCATCCGCGCGACGGTGGAGAACTTCATCGCCAACGTCGACGCCTGGGAGCGCGGAGAACCGCTGCGCACGCCGATCTGAGCCGGCCCCGCCGGCTCAGCGCCTGGCCTCGATGACCTGGGCCTCGCCGCGCGGCGGGTAGACGCGGCGCGTGCCCTCCTCCAGGGCCACCTCCGCGGCGATGCGTCCGATCTGCGTCCCTCCCATGCACTGCAGGGCCAGGCCGTCGATGTCGTCGGGCAAGCGCGCGTCCTCGAACTGCGGCTCCAGCGCCTCGCGGCGCGCGCCTGGACCACCCCAGGCCTGGCGGCGGCCGAACAGCGCATCGAGCTGGAGCAGGCGGCGAGGGGCGGGCAGCGGTTTCATGCGGACCTCCGGGATGTTCTTGCAGCGCGGCGACGAAGCCGTCTTCCTGTAAAGACGACGGCGCCACCCGGCCTGCGACAGGGATACGGGTTTTCCCCAGGACTCGAGGCCCCGGAGCGAAGGCCGGGCGCCGCCTCTCGGCTCGGTGTCTCCCCCGATGTCGGGGGTGCGTCATGAGTTGACACTCCGACTGCCACAATCAATTGGCACTTGCAACGCCAATACTTGAGATCCTCATGAACCCTTCCCGAGACCAGCCGGCCGCACCGCCGCGCCTCGCCTCCTCCCCGGCGCCAATGGCGCGGCGGACCTGGCGTCGGCGTCGCGGCCTCGTGGCGGCGGTGCTCGCCGTGCCGGCGCTGGCGGCCGCCTTGCTCGCAGCCCAGGCGGACATGATCACCCTCGGCGCCGAGGCCTACCTGTACGGCTATCCCCTCCTCATCGTCGACGCCAGCCGCGACCGCATCACCGCGCTGGCCGCGCCGGCCAACGTCCTGCATCGCATGCGCCAGTTCCCCGACGCCGGCTTCAAGGAAGTGGTGCGGCCCAACGTGGACACCCTCTACACCTCGGCTTTCATCGACACCGCCCGGGGCCCCTGCCTGTTCGAGATGCCGGCCAATGCCGAGCGCTACGAGGTCATGCCCTTCATGGACGCGTGGACGAATGTCTTCGCCACCCTCGGCACCCGCACGGAGGGCACCGGCGGCGGGCGCTACTGGCTGGTCGGGCCAGGCGTGGCACCGCCGCCGGACGACGGCCTGCCCGTGATGCGGTCGCCCACACGCTGGGCATGGCTGATCGGCCGCACGCAGACCAATGGCAGCGGCGACTACGAGACCGTCCACCGCCTGCAGGACGGCCTGCGCCTGCGCTGCGACGGTGCGCAGCGCGGCGCGGCGGCGCCGGAAGAACCTTGGCCGGCCGGACCGGCAACGCCGCGCGAGGCCGTCGACAGCCTGGCCACCCGCGAGTTCTTCCGGCGCCTGGCCGCACTGATGCTCGACAACCCGCCCGCGGCGGCCGACGCGCCTCTCCTGCGTCGGCTGGAGGGCACCGGCTTCAAGCCCGGCCATGCGCCCGACTGGGGGCTGCTGGACCTGTGGAGCCTGAGCCTCGGCCGCGCGATCGCCGATCACCGCGTCGCCCAGGCACTCGCCTCGACGCAAGGGCTGCGCAACGGCTGGTCCACGCCGCCCCAGGCCATCGGCGACTACGGCACCGACTACCCCACCCGCGCCGCCGTGGCGATGGTGGGCCTGGGCGCCAACCTGCCCCAGGACGCCGTCTACATGAGCGCCCGGCTGGACGCCCAGGGCCAGGCCCTGCAAGGCAGCCGGCGCTACCGGTTGCACTTCGCCCCGCAGGAGCTGCCGCCGGTCAAGGCCTTCTGGTCCATCACCGCCTACGGGGCCGACGAGTTCCTCATCGCCAACCCGCAGCAGCGCTATGCCCTGGGCGACCGCGACCCGCTGGTGCGCAATGCGGACGGCTCGCTGGACCTGTGGGTGCAGGCGGAGCAGCCGGCCGCCGAGCGGCGCCCGAACTGGCTGCCCGTGCAGGCCGGCCAGCCCTTCCAGCTCGTCGCCCGGCTGTACTGGCCGCGCCACACCGCCCTGAGCGGCGCCTGGCAGATGCCGGCGCTGGAGCGCCTGGATTAGCGCCTGCCAACGGGCCCAAGGAATGGGCCCAAGGCTCAGAACGCCTTGGACAGGCGCAGTTGGTAGAACGAGCCACTCAGCGCGTTGCGAGCGTTCACCATCGTCATGTACGACAGGTTGAGGGCGGCGTCCACGCCCGGCACGCGGGTCGTGAAGAAGGCGCCCAGGCCGGTCGCGGCAAAGCGGTTGGGGCCCACGCTGCCGCCGAGGTCGTCCGAGACCTGCCTGACCATCAGCAGGTGCGGCCCGAAGACGCCGAAGGAGGCGCGGTAGGCCAGCGCGAGGTCGAGGGCGCCGAAGTCGCCGCTCCTGATGTGGTTGTCCTTGTTGCGGGTGTTGAAGCCCATGCTGGCGCGCAGGCCCAGGGTCCAGGCCGGCGCGGGGCTGTAGGCCATGGCCACGCCCGGCCGCAAGGTGTAGAAGTTGCCGAAGCCGACGTTGATGGACTTTGCGGCGTCGTAGCGGCCGGTGGGCAGGGCCAGGGTGACGCCCGTCACCACCCGCAGGCCGTCGACACGCCCCACCCAGGCGGCCGTCAGCTCGGCGTCGCCCAGGCCGTCGACAACGCCCGAGCCGGCGGCGGACTGCACGCCGAGCTGGGCCTGGTAGGCCGTCGAGAAACCCGCCTGGGCGGCGGCCTGGGCCGCCGCGGCCGTGCCGGCCGGCAGGGGCGGCGAGGTGAGGGCCGGCGACAGGGTGCTCAAGGTCGGCGTGGCGCCGCTGAGCGTCAGCCGCCGGTCCAGCCGCGTCGTGTAGGGCAGGTTGAGGACGAAGGACAGCCGCCCGCCGCCGTACCGGCCCTCGGTCAGGTAGCCGAGGATGAGGTTGGCGTTGGTCTGGGACTGCCGGAAGTCGGTGTCGGCGGTGCCCGACCACGTCGCGGTGCGCACCCGCCCGGCCACGGGCGACGGCGTGGCGAACACGCCCGACGAGGCGACCTGCCGCGGCTCGCCGCTGCCGTCGGTGACCTTGTCGAGCTCAATCTGCGTCGCCACCAGGCTGCCGAAGAAGCCCGGCGTCTCGTTGGCCACCGCGATCTCACCGCCGAGCGTGCCCGACAGCGGGAACCGCAGCTTGAACCCGTCGGCGGCGTGCGCCGGCGCAGCCATACCGCAGGCGGCTGCGCAAGCCACCCAGGCGAGCCAACCAGGACGATTGTTCATATCCGTTCTCCGCCCCCTTGTTGTCTTTATTTTTTGGCATGCGGAGTGTCAAAACATCGGCGCCCCGCCGAAATAGGGGCTTACGCGAGGGCGGCGCAACTTGGCCCTGGCGGCGCGGCGGCGTCGGCAGAATGCCGGCATGAAGACCGTCCGCGCCAAGACTCGAGACACGGCCACGCCCACGCAGGCGGGCCGCCCCGACGCCAAGACCGATGGCCGTGCCGAGCGCAGTCTAACTACCCGTCGCCGCATCGTCGAAGCCCTGACCGCGCTGATCCACGAAGGCGACCTCACGCCCACGGCCGAGGCGGTGGCCCGGCGGGCGCAGGTGGGCCTGCGCACGGTGTTCCGGCACTTCGAGGACATGGACACCCTCTACCGCGAGATCCGCATCGACCTCGACGCCCTGCTGCAGCCGTTGCTGCAGGCCCGGCTCGATGGCCAGACCTGGCAGGAGCGGGTGCTGCAGAGCATCGGCCACCGCGCCGGCATCTTCGAGCGGCTGGCCGCCCTGCACGTGGGGGCCCAGGTGCACCGCCATGAATCGGCCTTCCTGTCGCAGGACCTGATGGAGTCGGCCCGCCTGCAGCGCGACTTCCTGCAGCGCCTGCTGCCGGCCGAGGTGGCCGCCAACACGCCGCTGCTCGACGCCCTGGACCTGGCGCTGAGCATCGAGGCTTGGATACGGCTGCGCCGCGAGCAGGGGCTGAGCGAGCACCAGGCCAGCCGGGTGGTGCACCTCACGGTGGAGGCGCTGCTGGCCTCGGTGCCAGGCTGACGCCGCGGCGGCTCAGCCCGGGGCGAGCAGGGCCGGGACCTCGTCCGGCGGCACCGGGCGGCAGAAGCCGAAGCCCTGCATCAGGTCGCAACCCATGGCGATGAGGGCGGCCTCGTCGGCCGGCAGCTCCACGCCCTCGGCCACCACCAGCATGCGCATGGCGTGGGCCACGCGCACCATGGACTCGACGAGGGTGCGCGAGTCGGCGTTGCTCGACAGGCCGTGCACGAAGAGGCGGTCGATCTTGAGCTTGCGGCAGCGGATGCGGCGCAGATAGGCCAGCGAGCTGTAGCCGGTGCCGAAGTCGTCGATGGCCAGGCCGTAGCCCAGGCCCTGCAGCGTGAAGACGAAGGAGTCGGGCTTGTCGATGTCCTCGAAACCGGCGCTTTCGGTCAGCTCGAACTCGACCTCGTCGGGCCCCAGGTGCAGGGCCTTGAGCTGCTGCAGGAAGCGCTCGCGGTGCTGCAGCTTGCGGCACTGCTCCCAGGAGAGGTTCACGGCCACCGCCGGGCACTTCACGCCGAGCTCCTTCCAGGTGTCGAGGTCCCGGCGCAACACGCCCAGCATCACGAGGCCGAGGTCGACGATCAGCCCCGAACTTTCGGCCACGGGGATGAACTCGGTCGGCGGGACCCAGCCGCGCTCGGGGTGGCGCCAGCGCGCCAGCGCCTCGAAGCCGAGCACCCGGCGGCGGGCGTCGTACTGCGGCTGGTAGGCCAGCGAGAACTGGCCGGCTTGCAGGCCCTCGCGCATGTCGTGCTCCAGCGCCTGGCGTGAACGCAGGGCCTCGCCGATCTGCGGCGTGAAGAGCTGGAAGCTGTCCTTGCCCACCTGCTTGGCATGGCGCAGCGCCGCGTCCGCACAGCGCAGGGCCTCGCTCGGGTCGTGGGCATGGTCGGGCATCGAGACGGCGCCGATGGACACGTGCAGGTGCAGCCAGTGGCCGTCGTGCAGCACGGGCTGCGTCAGGTCGCCCTGCAGCTGGGCGACGTGGGCGCGCAGGGCCTCGCCGTCCAGGCGCGGCGTCAGCAGCATCGCGAATTCGTCGGCCGACAGCCGGGCCACCTGGTCGCCCGGACGGCAGCGCAGGCGCAGCCGCTGGCCGACGGCCTGCAGCACCGCGTCGCCGGCGGCGTGGCGGTACTGGTCGTTGATCTGCTTGAAGTCGTCCAGATCCAGGATGAGCAGGGTGGCGCCCGGCTCCTGCTGGAGGGTGCGCTCCATCAGGGCGCGCATGTGGTCGCGGTTGGGCAGGTCGGTCAGGGCGTCGAAGCGCGCGAGGTAGCGGGTACGGCGCTCGACCTCCTTGATCTGCACCCGCAGCTGCTTGGACATCCACCAGGCCAGGCCCGCCGTGGCGACCAGGATGCCCAGCGTGGCGGCCAGGAACTGCATCGCGTCCATCCACATCGGCAGGCGGCTGGCCTCCACGGCCAGCATGCCCACGCGCCGCCCGTCCGCCATCACGGGCACCTGCACGCTGGCGGTGCCGGCCGCCTCGCGCAGCCAGCCCTGGCCCGCGTCGGCGCGCGCGTACAGGGTGAAGAGGCTGCCGTCGTTCTTCAGCAGCCGCGCGTGCACGATGGCGGGGCTCTGCTGCAGGGCCGCGAGGCTCTCGCCGGCGTCGCTGCGGCTGTCGAAGACCAGGGCGGCCGAGACGGTCTGCGCCACGATGCTGGCCTGGGTACTCAGGTCCTCGAGCTGGCGGGCCTGCAGCCGCCAGTACTGCATCAGGCTCAGCAGCAGCGCGAACATCAGCAGCGCCGACAGCGCGACCATCAGCTCGCGCAGGCGCTCGACGGTGTCGGCGTAGGCGGCCCTCATGGCGCGCTCACCTGGTGCCGCACGAAGCGGGCCAGCCGCAGCAGCTTGGTGCTGACGACCAGGCCCACACGGCGCGCGGCGTCGAGCTCGACGTCGAAGACGATGCGGCCGTCCTCGACCTGCAGGTTGAGCATGGCGCCCTGGTCGAGCATGGTGGCGGCATCGGAGACGACCAGCACGGGTAGCTCGGCCAGCGCCGCGCGCAGCGCCGGCTGAGGCGCGGGCAGGTAGAGCAGGTGGCAGCCGGCGAGCTGCTCGGCGCGCACGCCGTGGCGCACGTCCACCGTGAGCTGGCGGATGGACCGGCCCGCCAGGACCTGCAGCGCCCCGTCCATGCGGCCTTCGCCGACGGTGCACAGCTGCAGCGACCGCCCCGGTTGCTCGCGGTCCGCCGGCCAGTTGACGAACATCAGCACGCGGTAGACGACCTCGGCCTTCAGCACCTCGGGGCTGGTGGCCTGTGCCGCGGCGGGCCGGGCCAGGGCCAGGCAGAGTAGGCCGAGCAGCCACGGCGCCGCCGCCCGGACAGCCGGCCATGGGCGGCACGGGAAGCGGCTTGCGATGACCGGGGCGCCAGGCATGGACGTTCTCAGAGGGCGAACCGCCAGTCCAGCCGCCAGGCTCGCGCGGGCTGCGGAATCGCGCTCAGCGCCGTGTCGGGCGTCGAGGGATCGAGGTTGCGCCGGTCCAGCGCGTTGCTGACGTGCAGGGCCAGGCTCTGGCGTTCGTCGAAGCGATAGCGCAGATGGGCGTTGACGACGGCGGTGGCGCCCACCTCGACGCGGCCGACCCGCCGGCCGAGCAGGTTCCACTCCGTGCCGAACTGCCAGCCGCCCCAGCGCGGCGAGACGAGATCGCCCTTGAACATCCACGACGGCGCATTGCTCAGGCGCTGGCCGGCGTTGTTGCGTGCGTCCATCCAGGAGCCGCTCAGCCGCCAGACCCAGCCCGCCTCGGCCCGCCTTTCCACCCCGAGGTCGACGCCGCGCAGGGTGACGCGGCCGACGTTGCGGTACTGGGCCACGGCATCGGGCGCATCGCTCAGCGGCACCAGCTCGATGAGCCGGTTCATGCGCGTGTGATAGGCGTTGGCGCTGACGGCGAGGCCGCCGTGCAGCAGGTATTCCCAGCCGGCCTCCATGGAGTTCAGCCGTTCGGGCCGCAGGGCGCCGTTGCTGATCTGCGAGATGCCGCCGTCGTCGTAGAAGCGCTCGTAAAGGTTGGGCGTGCGATAGGACTGGGCCCACATCAGCTTGAACGACTCGCGCTCGTCCGGCCGCAGCGCCAGCACCGCCCGCGGCGACATGGCCGGCGCGAAGCCGCGCACATGGTCCACCCGCAGGCCGGTGGTCAGCTGCAGCATGGACGACAGCCGCCACTGGTCCTGGGCGTAGACGCCCACGGCGTCCTGGGTGGCACGGGAGTCCAGGTGCAGGGTGTAGGGCTCGACGTCGTAGTTGCGCTGCACGCCCGAGGGCGAGGTGCGTACCTCGGCCCCCATCATCAGCTGGTGGTTGAGCAGGCCGCGCCACAGCACGCGGCCCTCCAGCGTCGTCCACTGGGCCCAGGCCTCGTCCTTGTTGATGAAGTCCGGCGCGACGCCGAAGACATAGCGGCCACGGAACTCGTAGCCGGCGACGCTCAGCTTCAGGGTGCGGCGCACGTCGTCCCGCCAGCCGTCGTCGTAGCTGGCTTCGCCGAGGACGAGGCGGTCGCTGTAGCGCGTGCCAGGCACGCCGGCCAGGGTGCCGTAGGGGGCCGTGGGCGCGTCCTTGTCGCGCTGCACCGCGTTCAGCGAGAACCGCCACGGGCCGCTGCGGACCTTGGCGAGCAGGGCCGCCTGGCGTTCGCCGTCCAGCCCGCGCACCCACCCGTCGGGCGTGCCGAGTTCGGGCAGGTAGAGGTTCTCGCCGGCGGTGCGCTGCAGGTTCAGGCCGACGAAGAGGTCGCCGTCGCCCCCGCTGCCGGCGCCGTAGTGCATCTCGATGCGCCGCGAGCCCTTGTCGCCGAGGCTGGCCTGGGTCGTCAGGCCGGGCGCGTCGGCGCCGTTGAGGGTGACGACGTTGACCACGCCCAGCAGGGCGTTGCTGCCGTAGACCGACGAGCCGGGACCGTGGACGAGTTCGACGCTCTTGACCCACTCCGCCACGACGGGCAGTTCGAGCTGGGGCAGGCCCTGGTCGTAAATAGCGTCGTTGACGCGCTGGCCGTCGATGGCCATGAGGATGCGCGAGCTGTAGTCGCCCGGGCGGTTGAAGCCGCGCAGGCCCAGGGCGCTGTAGCTGCGCGAATTGCTCAGGTAGACGCCCGGCAGGCGGGCGAGCTGGTCGCCGACCGTCTGGTGGCCCAGGGCATCGGAGACCTCGCGCTCCAGCACGCTGACCGAGGCCGGCGCGTCCATCAGGCTCTGCGCATAACGCGACGGCCCCTGCACCTCGCGCTTGAGCAGGGCTTCGAGGGCCTTGTCGTCCGTCGAGTCGGGCGTCGGGACGGGTGCGGCGTGAGCCGCGAGAGTCAGGGCCGGCAAGGCGAACCAGGCCGGCGCGAGGATGCGGCACTTCACGGATTCGGTCGCCGTCGGCGGCGACGGGCGATTGAGGGAACTGGCCGAAAGCTTAGCCGTGGGCCTCGGCGCAGTCGCTGTCACATTTCACAGCAGGCGCGGTTTTGCGCGCCGGCCGGCCCGCGGCCGCAAGGCGATGTCGCCGCCAGCCGACGCGCTACGGGCTGGCCCGGGCGCGCTCCAGCGCGATCTGGGCGCTCGTCGCAGCGCTCAACTGATGCTGGAGATATTGGGCCAGGCGCGGCTGCTGGCTGAAGGCGGCGTTGAAGCGGATGTGGTCATCACGCGCGCCGTCGGCGGCGAAGGTGGCGCCGCGCACGAGCAGGATGCCGTGGCGGAAGGCGTCGCGCACGACGGCATCCACGTCGACGCCGGGCGGCACGGCGCCCCACAGGAAGAGGCCACCCTCGCCCGGGTGCTCCAGCAGTACGCCGGCCTGGCGCAGCTGCCGCGTCGCGGCCACGCGCGCCGCGCCGAGGCGCTGCTGCAGGCGGTCCAGGTGCTTGCGCCAGCGGCCCGCGGCCAGCACCTCCAGCAGCACGTATTCGTTGAGCGCGGCCGTCGTCAGCACCGAGAGGATCTTCTCGCGCAGCAGGGTCTTGACGATGGCGGGCTCGGCGGCCACGTAGCCCAGGCGCAGCGCCGGGCTCATGGCCTTGCAGATGCTGGAGTAGTAGATGACGCGGTCCAGCCCCGAGAGCTGAGCCAGGCGCGTCGGCGCGCCGGGGTGGAAGTGGCCCTGCACGTCGTCCTCGGCGATGAGGAAGCCGTGGCGCTGCGCCAGCAGCAACACGCGGTGCAGGTTGGCCGGCGTGCTGCCCCAGCCGGTCGGGTTGTGCAGCACGCTCTGCAGGAAGAGCAGCCGCGGCCGGTGGCGGGCACAGGCCTCGTCGAGGGCGTCGAGGTCGATGCCATCGGGGCGGCGCGGCACCGGCACCACCGTGACGCCCGCCTGGCGCAGCCGGTCGAAGAGCAGGAAGTAACCCGGCGTCTCGACGGCCACGGCATCGCCCGGCCGCAGCAGGGCACGGCAGATGAGGTCGATGGCGTGGGTGCCCCCGTAGGTGGTGAGCACGCGGCTGGCGTCCACCGCCATGCCCTGGGCGCGCAGCAGCGTGGCCAGGCGCTCGCGCAGTTCGGGCAGGCCCTGGGGCGGGCAGCGCGAGGCCATGCCGGCGGCGGCACGGGCCAGGCCGCGCTGCACGGCCGCGGCGGGCACGGCGTCCTCCAGCCAGGTGGCCGGCAGGGCGCCGCTGCTGGCCAGCAGCACGCCGGCGCGCTGGTCGTTGGCCTGCTGGGCCAGCCACACGGCCTCCTGCTCCTCGCCGGCCTCCACGCGCACGGCGTCGGGCATGGCGTCGGCCGGCCCCTCGGCGACAAAGAAGCCCGCCGTGCCGCGCGAGTCCACGAGGCCGGCGGCGACGAGGCGGTCGTAGGCCGCCACCACGGTGTTGGGGCTGACGCCCAGCCGCGCAGCCAGCTGGCGGATGGAGTTCAGCCGCGCGCCGGGCGGCAGCTGGGCCGTGGCAATGAGGGCGTGCAGGCGCTGCTCGATCTGGTCGGCCAGCGGCCTGGGCGAGTCACGGTCCAGCGAGAACATCGATCGGTCAGCGCAGCAGCAGCAGGGCCAGCAGGGCGAGGGAGGCGGCCATGATGACATTGAACGCCCGCCGCCGCGCGGGGCTGGACAGCAGCCGGCCGATGGCCGCGCCGAAGAGGGCCCACATCGACACGCAGGGGAAACCGATGGCGGCGCCGATGCCGCTGACGAGCAGGGCCCCGGCCGGCAGGCTGAGCTGCGCGGGCATGAAGACCGAGGCGATGGTGATGGAGCGCACCCAGCTCTTGGGGTTGACGGCCTGGAAGAGGGCCGCCTCGGCGAAGCTCAGCCGCTGCGGCGGCCGGTCATGCACGACGGGGCTGGCCGCCAGCCGCCAGGCCAGCACCAGCATGTAGAGGGTGCCGCCCAGCCGCAGGGCCTCGTGCAGCAGCGGCCAGGCGACGAAGAGCGCGCCCAGGCCCATGCAGGTGGCGAAGGTCTGCACCGCGTTGCCGGTGTTGATGCCGAGGATGGCCGGCAGCGTGCGCCGGTAGCCGTGGTGGGCGCCGCTGGCCACCAGCATCATGTTGTTGGGGCCGGGCGTGCCGGACATCAGCAGGCAGTAGCCGAAGAAAGGGAGCATCTCGTCCATGCCCCGCATTGCAGCGGCGCCGGGCCGCCGCGTGAAGGGACAGCCACCGATGCCGCGCGCTGCGCTGTATCAGCCCGCGCATGGATACAGCGCGGGCGGGGCCTTCAACGCGCCTGCTGGATGCGGATCATGTTGCCGGCCGGGTCGCGGACGGCGCAGTCGCGCACGCCATAGGGCTGGTCGGTGGGCTCCTGGGCGATCTCGGCGTCGGCGGCCTGCAGCTTCTGGAAGGTGGCCTCGAGGTCAGGCGAGGCGAACAGGATCATCGCGAAGCTGCCCTTGGCCATCATCTCGGCGATGGAGCGCTTCTCGTCGTCGGTCAGGCCGGGCGTGGCCTGCGGCGGATAGAGCACGATGGAAGTGCCGGGCTGCGACCTGGGGCCGACGGTGATCCAGCGCAGGCCGTTGTAGCCCACGTCGTTGCGCACCTCGAAGCCGAGCACGTCGCGGTAGAAGGCCAGCGAGGCCTCGGGGTCGGTCTGGGGCAGGAAGGTCGAGTGGATGCTGATGTCCATGGCTGAAAGTCTCCTGGGGGATAACGGGAAGTCCGTGCGGGCCAGTCTAGGTTTGGCCCCCAGGCGGCGCTTCTCGATTCCTGATCAGCTGCGCACCGGCCGCGTGACCTGCTTGGCCACGCAGGACGGCATGCCCTGGGTCGCCTCCGCGGCCTCGCGGCGGTAGACGCTGGGCGACACGCCGACCAGCTCGGTGAAGCGGGTGCTGAAGGTGCCCAGGGACGAGCAGCCCACTTCGAAGCAGACCTCGGTCACGCTCAGGTCGCCTCGGCGCAGCAGGGCCATGGCGCGCTCGATGCGGCGGGTCATCAGGTAGGCGTAGACCGATTCGCCATAGGCGGCGCGGAACTGCCGGCTCAGGTGGCCGGCGGACATGCCGATGCCGCGCGCCAGGGCGTCGACGTCCAGCGGCTGGGCGTAGTCGCGGTCGATGCGGTCGCGCACGCGGCGCAGCCGGGCGAGGTCGCGCAGCTGGGTGTCCGGAGGCCGGCTGGCGGTGGAGCTGTCGGTCATGGGCGCGAGGATATGTCCTACCCCGGCAGCATCCCCGTCCGACGCCGGCCGCGGCGAGGGCGGCGCAGACTGGGTTCTCCCCAACGGAAGGAGACCACCATGGGACACAGCAGCCTCGTGGGCACCGAGATGGCGCCGCGCCGGCCCAAGGGCACCGACGAGGAGGCCCTGGGCCCCTCGGACCTCAGCGACAGCGGCAGCGACGTCGTCGGCGCCGACACCCTGCCCTCGGCCGACCCGGGCGAGCCGGTGGACCTGACGCTCAACCGCGATCAGGCCGTGGCGCCCATCGAGGGCACGGGCGAGACGACCGACGACACCGAACCCGCCGACATCGCCCTGGACCGCGTCATCGACGCGGCCGACGACCGCTCCTGACGGCCCCCAGGGCCGCGATGCCGGCCACGGCCAGGGCCAGCGAGGCCGGCTCCGGCAGGGCGCCGTGCGGTTGGGGGGCCAGCGCGTCCAGGAAGACCTGGCTGGGAGAGCCGGGCAGGTCGAACGACAGGTAGGCGATGCTCAGCCCGTCTTCGCTGAGCCGGGCCTCCGAGTTGTAGGCGCCCAGCGTGTGCGTGACCTGCATGAAGTCGCCGGCCAGCAGGTCGTAGACGAAGACCTCGGTGTTGCCGTCGCCATTGCCGCCGGTGAGGTCGGCACCGGTGCTGAAGGCGATGCGGCTGCCGTCTCCGCTCAGGCCGCCGAGGGAGAGGTAGCTGCCCAGGGTGTGGGTGACCTGGGTGAAGGTGCCGGTCAGGATGTCGTAGCTGAAGAGCTCGCGGTTGCCGTCGGCGTTCTGGCCCAGCGGGTCGAAGTTGGAGACGAAGGCGAGGGTGCGGCCGTCGGCGCTGAGTGTCGGGCGCTCGTTGAAGCTGGCGCTCTGCGGCGCGACGTTGATGGTGATGCCGGTGCCGAGGTCCAGCAGCTTCACGCCCGAGAAGGTCTCGAAGGCCAGGCGCTGGCCGTCGCCGCTCAGCGACATGTTCAGCACCCACGGAGCGACGACGCCGGAGAAGGTCTGCGTGGCCGTGTCGTACAGGCGCACGCCGAGGTTGTCGGTGCTGACGGCGATGCGCTTGCCGTCGCGGCTGATGGCCGACTGCTCGAAGAAGCCGGGCGGCTGGGTCAGCGTGGTCAGGGTGTTGGTGGCGAGGTCGTAGCTCTGCGTCTGGAAGTAGGCATAGCCACCGCTGACGTTGAAGTGCTGGAAGGCGACGCGGCTGCCGTCGCCGCTGATGCTGGGCGTCTGGTTGCCGCCGGCCAGGATGCCGCCGGCACTGTCGCTCAACTGGCGGGTCTGGCCGGTGGCACGCTCGTAGACGTAGACCTCGAAGTTGTGGTCGGGGTTGCCGCCGGTCAGGTCGGACGCCGAATAGAAGACCAGCCGGCTGCCGTCGGCGCTGAGGGCGGGCCCGAAGCTGTTGTAGCCGCCCGTGGTGACCTGCAGCGGCGCGGCGGAGGCGGAGGTGGCGCAGGCCAGCAGGGCGGCAGCGGCCAGGAAGGTGGGCTTCATCGGAGGTCTCCAGGAGAAGGCGGTGCTTCAAGAGGAGACGCTTCGACGCGGCGGTCTGCGACAGCCCTTCCCCCCATCTCGGGGGTTGGCCCTAGACGGCGGAGGCCGCCTTGGCCGGCGCGGCCACGCAGGCCTTGGCCACCGACAGGCCGCGCAGGTAGCCCCGCCGCACGCCGCCGGCCGTGATGGCGGCGGTGACCTGGCGGGCATAGCGCTCGGCGCCCGTGAGCTTGCGCACCCAGCCGCGGAAGGGGATGACGCCCTCGGCCGTGCGCTGCAGGGCGCCGGTGGCCGCGTCCTCGCCGCGCTCCAGCAGGCCGGTGTTGCCGTTGCCGGCCGGCACGTCGAGGTCGGGGCCGAGGACTTCGTCGAGCGCGCGGATGGCCGAGGCCAGGCCGGTGCAGCTGGCGTCGGCCGGCATGGCATAGGGCGCGGCGGCGGCGGCACGCAGCACTTCGGGGATGTCGGCCCGCACGACGTTGAGATCGGACAGCGGCGTGGTGGCGGCGTTGGCCACCTTGTCCTGGCTGTGGCTGGCGCAGGCGGCCAGGGCGAGGGCGGCGAGGGCCGCGAGGGCGAGGGAGGAGGTGCGCATGGGCGGGATCATCTCAGTTGTTCATTCCACGTTCGCGGCACCCGCGACGCATGAAACGAATGCGGAAATGCAACCACAGAGGCACAGAGCCACAGAGATAAAACTCCGTGTCTCCTCTGTGCCTCTCCGTGCCTCTGTGGTTGCCTTTGAGGTTTCACTTCAGGGAAGCGTTGATGCGAGCGAGGGCGTCCGAGCCAGGGCAAAGTGCTGCTTCGCCGAGCACGTTCAGCGCCCCGGGCGGCGTGCGGTGGGCGGCGTGCCAGTCGCGGGCCGAGGGGTCGATGTAGAGCAGGCCAGTGGCGATCTCGCCGGCCGCCGCGTGCCGCTGCAGGGCGTTCATGGCGGCGAGGCGGTCGGTGGGGTCGTGGCCGGCATCGAGCCTGCGCAGGCGCAGCAGGCTGCCGTCGCCCTGGGGCACGTCGAGGACCTCAGGCGAGCCCTGCACCACCGTCTCGGCGGCGAGGTCGATGACGTCGATGCGGTTGAGGGCCTCGTTGTGGGCGCGGACGTGGTCATAACTGCGCGTCGAGCCGGCATGGTTGTTGAAGGCCACGCAGGGGCTGACGACGTCGATGAAGGCGGCGCCGCCGTGGCGGATGGCCGCTTCGATCAGGGGCACGAGCTGGGCCTTGTCGCCCGAGAAGCCGCGCGCGACATAGGTGGCGCCGAGCTGCAGGGCCAAGGCGGCCAGGTCGATGGCCGCGTCGCTGTTGGTGGCGCCCTTCTTGGCCACCGAGCCCTTGTCGGCCGTGGCGCTGAACTGGCCCTTGGTGAGGCCGTACACGCCGTTGTTCTCGACGATGTAGACCATGCGCACGCCGCGCCGCATGGCATGGGCGAACTGGCCCAGGCCGATGGAGGCGGAGTCGCCATCGCCCGAGATGCCGAGGTAGAGGAGCTCGCGGTTGGCGAGGTAGGCGCCGGTCAGCACGCTGGGCATGCGGCCGTGGACGGTGTTGAAGCCGTGGCTGGCGCCGAGGAAGTAGTCGGGCGTCTTGCTGGAGCAGCCGATGCCGCTGAGCTTGGCCACGCGGTGCGGCTCGATGTCGAGCTGCCAGCAGGCCTGGACGATGGCGGCCGAGACGGAGTCGTGGCCGCAGCCGGCGCACAGCGTCGAGACCTTGCCTTCGTAGTCGCGGCGGGTGTAGCCGACCTTGTTCTTCGTCAGGCTGGGATGGTGCAGCCTGGGCTTGGCGAGATAGGTCATGCGGCGCTCCTCGGCGTGGTGGCCAGCGCATGCACGTGGCGGGTGATGGCCTCGATGATGAAGCGCGCCGTGATGGGCGTGCCGTCGTAGTGCAGCACCGGCGTGAGGCGGGCCGGCGCCACCTCCAGCTCGTTGACGAGCAGGCGGCGCATCTGCGCGTCGCGGTTCTGCTCGACGACGAAGACGGCGTCGTGCGCGGCGAGGAACTCCGCCACGCTGGGCGGGAAGGGGTAGGCCCGCAACCGCATGGCGTCGATGTGGATGCCGGCCTCGGCCAGCGCGGCGAGCGCCTCGTCCATGGCGGGCGAGGTGGAGCCGAAGTAGACGACGGCCAGCCGAGTCTTCCGGGCCGCGGCGCGCAGCTGCGGCTGCGGTGCCAGCAGCGCCGCGGTGGCGAACTTGGCGCGCAGGCGCTCGACGTTGCGGACGTAGTCGTCGCCACGTTCGGAGTAGACGGCCGCTTCGTTCCTCGTCGTGCCGCGCGTGAAGTAGGCGCCCTTGCTCGGGTGGGTGCCGGGCAGGGTGCGCCAGGGGATGCCGTCGCCGTCCACGTCCTTGTAGCGGGCGAACTCGCGGCCGGCGTCCAGCATCTCGGCCGTCATGAGCTTGCCGCGGTCGTAGCGGCGGGCGTCGTCCCATTCGAGCGGCGCGCACAGGCGCTGGTTCATGCCGATGTCCAGGTCGCTCATCAGGAAGACCGGCGTCTGCAGTCGCTCGGCCAGGTCCAGCGCCGTGGCGGCGAACTCGAAGCATTCGCGCGGGTCCTCGGGCAGCAGCAGCACGTGCTGGGTGTCGCCGTGCGAGGCATAGGCGCAGCTGAGCAGGTCGGCCTGCTGGGTGCGCGTGGGCATGCCAGTGCTGGGGCCACCGCGCTGCACGTCGATGACGACGAGGGGGATCTCGGCGAAATAGCCGAGGCCCAGGAACTCGGTCATCAGCGACACGCCGGGACCGGAGGTCGCCGTGAAGGCCCGGGCGCCGTTCCAGCCGGCGCCGGTGATGATGCCGATGGAGGCGATCTCGTCCTCGGCCTGCACGATGGCATAGCGCTGCTCGCCGGTGTCGGGGTCGGTGCGGAACTTGCGGCAATAGCCCTCGAAGGCCTCGGCCACGGACGACGACGGCGTGATGGGATACCAGGCGCAGACGGTGGCACCGCCGTAGACGCAGCCCAGGGCCGTGGCCGCGTTGCCCTCCAGGAAGATGCGCCCGCCCACCGCGTCGGCACGCCTGACCTTCAGGCCGAAGGGCTGCACTGAGAGGTGGTCGCGCGCGAACTCGCGGCCTGCGTGCAGGGCGCGCACGTTGGAGTCCAGCAGCCTCTCCTTGCCCTTGTACTGCGCGGCGAAAAGCTGCTCGATGACGGCGGCCTCGATGCCCATCAGCTCGCTGAGCGCGCCCAGCACGAGGATGTTCTTGAACAGCGTGCGCTCGCGCGGCACGTCGTAGGTGGCGTTGCAGATGGCCGTGGCCGGCATGCCGATGACGTGGATGTCGGGGCGGAAGGCGCTCTGCGGCATCGGCTTCGTCGAGTCGTAGAAGAGGTAGCCGCCCGGCTGGATCTCGGCGACGTCCTGGTCCCAGGTCTGGGGGTTCATGGCCACCATCAGGTCGACGCCGCCGCGCCGCCCCAGCCAGCCCGCCTCGCAGACCCGCACCTCATACCAGGTCGGCAGGCCCTGGATGTTGCTCGGGAAGATGTTGCGCGGGCTGACCGGCACGCCCATGCGCAGGATGGCCCGCGCGAACAGCTCGTTCGCGGACGCCGAGCCCGAGCCGTTGACGTTGGCGAACTTGACGACGAAGTCGTTGGTGGCTTCGATGCGGCTCATGTGAGGTCCCTCAAATGCAAACAAAGCCACAGAGACACAGAGACACAGAGGCGCCGTCATTCCGCCTTCTCCGTGACTCTGTGCCCTCTGTGGTTATGTTTTCTTGTGTCACGTCAATCACCAACCAGGCGAACCGCGTGGTCGCGGCAGGCCGCGCCCGCCTTCGCGGTCACCAGCATGAACTTCTGCATGTCCCAGGCCCCCGTCGGGCAGCGCTCGGCGCACAGGCCGCAGTGCAGGCAGACGTCCTCGTCCTTGGCCATCACGCGGCCGGTCTTGAGGCCGTCTTCGACGTAGAGGTCCTGGGCCTCGTTGGTGGCCGGCGCCCGCAGCCGCGCGCGCAGGTCGGGGCCGTCCGCGGTGAAGGTGATGCAGTCCATCGGGCAGATGTCGACGCAGGCGTCGCACTCGATGCAGAGCTTGGGGGCGAACACCGTCTGCACGTCGCAGTTCAGGCAGCGCCGCGCTTCCTTCAGGGCGGTGGCGGCGTCGAAGCCCAGCTCCACCTCGACCTTGATGCTGGCCAGCGCCCGCTCGGCCGCGGCCCAGGGCACCTTGCTGCGCAGTTCCAGCGTGACGGCGTTGTCGTAGCTCCACTCGTGGATGCCCATCTTCTGGGAGACGAGGTTGACGTGGGGCGGCGGGCGGCGGGCGACGTCCTCGCCGTGCAGCAGCCGGTCGATGCTGACGGCCGCCTCGTGGCCGTGGGCCACCGCCGTGATGATGTTCTTCGGCCCGAAGGCCGCGTCGCCGCCGAAGAAGACATGGGGCAGCGTCGACTGGAAGCTGGCCGCGTCCAGCACCGGCAGGCCCTGCTCGTTGAAGGCGATGCCCGCGTCGCGTTCGATCCACGGGAAGGCGTTCTCCTGGCCGACGGCGATCAGCACCTCGTCGCAGGGGAGGACGACCTCCTCGCCCGCGCCACCACCAGGCTGGACCTTGCGGAACCGCATACCGGTGAGCCGGCCGTCCACGTGCTCGAAGGCCAGCGGCACGTGGAAGTCGAGGATGGGGATGCCCTCGTGCTCGGCGTCCTCCTTCTCCCAGGGCGAGGCCTTCATCTGCGCGTAGCCGCTGCGCACGGCCACCGTCACCGACGCCGCGCCCAGGCGGCGCGCCGAACGGCAGCAGTCCATCGCGGTGTTGCCCCCGCCCAGCACGATGACGCGCGGCCGCACGGCCGTGACGTGGCCGAAGGACACGCTGGCCAGCCAGTCGATGCCGACGTGGATCTGCGCCGCCGCCTCCTGCCGCCCGGGCAGGGCGAGGTCGCGGCCCCGCGGCGCGCCGCAGCCGACGAAGACGGCGTCCCAGCCCTCGGCCAGCAGCTCCTTCATCGACTCGACGCGCTGCCCGGCGCGCCACTCCACGCCCAGGCCGAGGATGTAGCCGCACTCCTCGTCGATGACGCGCTCCGGCAGCCTAAAGCGCGGGATCTGCGTGCGGATGAAGCCGCCGGGCCGGGCCTCGCCGTCGAACACCGTGACCGCGTAGCCCTCCAGCGCCAGGTCGCGCGCCACCGCGAGCGACGCCGGCCCCGCGCCCACGCAGGCCACGCGCCGGCCGTTGCGGGCGGCGGGCTTGGGGATGAGGGCGCGGAACTCGTCGGTCTTGCTGTCGGCCGCCACGCGCTTCAAGCGGCAGATGGCGACGGGTTCGGGCTTGGCGGCCTGCTTCTCCTCCACCCGCCCCCGCCGGCAGGCCGGCTCGCAGGGCCGGTCGCAGGTGCGCCCGAGCACGCCGGGGAAGACGTTGCTGACCCAGTTGACCCAGTAGGCCTCGTCATGCCGCCCCTGCGCGATCAGGCGGATGTACTCCGGCACGGGGGTGTGCGCCGGGCAGGCCCACTGGCAATCGACGACCTTGTGGAAATAGGCCGGGTCCGAGATGTCGGTCCGCTGCACGGTGTCTCCTCCGTGGTGCGAGATAGGGACCGAGTCTAGGACCGCCCTCCGGCAGCCGGTTCTGTGGAAACCCTTTGCAGGGCGTGGCGGGGTCAGGCCGCGGCGGGGCGGGCCAGCCTCCACGGGCCGAGCCGGGCCGCCGCCACCGTCACCGCCCAGCAGATCCAGGCCGTCCACATCGTGTGGCTGGGGTAGTGGGCGCCGCGCACCATCTGGCCCACGCCGTAGACGATGCCCAGCCCCACGACGGCCAGGCCCCAGGCCAGGGCCGAGCGCGGATAGGCCCGCGCCAGCGCCCACGCACCGGCGAGGTAGGCGAAGGCGGCGCTGGCGTGCCCGGACGGGAAGCAGTGGCCGCCGCCGCCGTCCCTCACGCCGAAGGCCCAGTGCGAGACGTAGCGGGCCGCGGCCTCGCCGCCGAACTCCGCCAGGTCCCAGGGGCAGCTCGTCAGGCTGGCCCGCTTGACCAGGGAGACGACGGCCAGGCAGGCCAGCGTCGTCAGCAGCCACCAGCGGCGTTCGCGCACCGACAGGCCGGGCAGCAGCCGCGGCCACAGGTTGAGCAGCACGATGAAGCCCATGGCCACGTAGGACACGAGCCGCCCGCCCTCGTGGATGAGCACGCGCGTGGCCCAGGCCTCGCGCAGCGCGAAGCCGTGGGCATCGCCGACCCAGCGCATGACCGTCAGGTCGAGGTGACTGGCGTCCCAGGCCAGCAGCAGGATCAAGGCCAGCGCGAGCCAGCGCAACGGAAGGAGTCTGTGCATGAGGTCATTGTCTACACTGGCCCGATGTCTTCCGCTTCCTTCGACGCCGAACGCGCCGTGCGCATGGGCCGCGAGGCCTTGCAGGTCGAAGCCCGCGCCCTGGCCGAGCTGGCGCCGCGCCTGGGCGAGGCCTTCGCCCGCGCGGTGCAGGCCATGCTCGGCTGCCGCGGCCGCGTCGCCGTGATGGGCATGGGCAAGAGCGGCCACGTGGGCCGCAAGATCGCCGCCACGCTCGCCTCCACCGGCACGCCCGCCCTCTTCGTCCACCCCGCCGAGGCGGCCCACGGCGACCTCGGCATGGTCACCCCCAGCGACGTCGTGCTGGCCCTGTCCAACTCCGGCGAGAGCGACGAGCTCAATGCCATCCTGCCCGTCCTCAGGCGCCTGGGCGTGCCGGTGCTGGCGATGACCGGCCGCGCCGAGTCCAGCCTGGCCTCGCACGCCGACATCGTGCTGGACAGCGCCGTGGCCGAGGAGGCCTGCCCGCTGCAGCTGGCGCCCACGGCCAGCACGACGGCGCAGATGGCCCTGGGCGACGCCCTGGCCGTGGCCCTGCTGGACGCCCGCGGCTTCAAGGCCGAGGACTTTGCCCGCTCGCACCCCGGCGGTGCGCTCGGCCGCAAGCTGCTCACCCACGTGCGCGACCTGATGCGCAGCGGCGAGGCCCTGCCCCGCGTGGCGGCCGGCACGCCCTTCACCGAGGTCATGCGGGAGATGAGCGCCAAGGCCCTGGGCATGGCCGTCGTCGTCGACGCGCAGGACCGCGTGCAGGGCATCTTCACCGACGGCGACCTGCGCCGCCTCGTCGAGCAGGGCCGCGACCTCCGGGCCCTGACCGCCGCCGAAGTGGCGCATCCGCGCCCGCGCACCGTCGGCCCAGAGGCCCTGGCCGTGGACGCCGCCGACCTGATGGAGGCCGCCCGCATCACCGTCGTCCTGGTCGTCGACGCCGGGCAGCGCCTGCTCGGCGCCGTCAGCATCAACGACCTGATGCGGGCCAAGGTGATCTGAAGTGGAACCTCAAAGGCAACCACAGAGGCACGGAGGCACAGAGGAAACACAGGGCATTTTTCTCTGTGGCTCCGTGCCTCTGTGGTTGCATTCCTGCATTCGTTTCACGCGTCGCGGGTGCCGCGAACGCGGAATGGACAACTGAGATGGCTGCTTTGAGTTTTCCTGCCGAACTGCTGGTCCAGGCGCAAGGCCAGGGCCTGGCCATCAAGCTGGCCATCTTCGACGTGGACGGCGTGCTCACCGACGGCCGCATCTACATCGGCGGCGCCGGCGAGGACGTGAAGGCCTTCTCGACGCTGGACGGCCATGGACTGAAGCTGCTGCAGGCCGGCGGCATCACCCCCGTCATCATCACCGGCCGCGACAGCCCCGGCGTGCGCCGCCGCGTGGCCGACCTCGGCCTCACCCACGCCGTGCACGGCGCCAAGGACAAGCTGGCCGCCGCGACGCCGCTGCTGGCCGAGTTCGGCATCGGCTGGGGCGAGGTGGCCGCCATCGGCGACGACTGGCCCGACCTGCCGCTGATGAGCCGCGCCGGCTTCGCCGCCGCGCCGCCTGGCGCCCACGCCGAGGTCCGGGCCGTGGCCCACTACGTCACCCAGGCACCGGCCGGTTATGGCGCCGCGCGCGAGTTCTGCGACCTGCTGCTGATGGCCGCCGGCCGCTATGCCGGCCTGCTCGCGGCCCACCACGACACGCTGGACAGCACCTCCACCGGAGGCAAGGCATGACGCCCACCCTCCCCGCCCCGGCTCCGCGGCGCCCGGCTGCCGCCCAGCCGTGGATCTGGCAGGCGCAGCGCCTGCTGTTCAACTACCTGCCCCTGCTGCTGATGGCGCTGCTGGCCGCCGGCACTTGGTGGCTGGTGAAGAACACGCCGCTGCTGGACCTGCCCACCGAGCGCGCCGCGCCACGCCACGTACCCGACTACCGCATGGACAAGTTCGAGCTGCAGCGCATCGGCGCCGATGGCCGGCTGCGCGTGCAGATCGCCGGGGCCGAACTGCGCCATTACCCGGATACCGACACCGTCGAGATCGACCAGGTGCGCGTGCGCGCCCTGACGCCCGACGGCAGCCTCGCCATCGCCGACGCGAAGCGCGCCATCAGCAACGGCGACGGCAGCGACATGCAGCTCATCGGCGACGTGCACCTGCGCCGCCTGCCGCCCGGCGCGGGCGACGACGCCCCGCCGGAGCTCGACGTGCGCGGTGAATTCCTGCAGGCCCTGTCCAACAGCGAGATCCTGCGCTCCCACCTGCCCGTCACCATCCGCCAGGGCGGTGCCACGCTGAACGCGCAGAACTTCGAGTACCGGCACCTGACCGGCCAGGTCAGCTTCACCGGACGCGCCCAGGGCCGGATCCTGCCCCGGACCAAGCCATGACGGCGGCCCCGGCGGAACTCGTCTTCATCACCGGCGCCTCCAGCGGCATCGGCCAGGCCCTGGCCTTGCGCTACTACCGCGACGGCGCCCGGCTGGCCCTCGTGGCCCGGCGCACGGACGAAGTGCAGCGCTGGGCCGCCGAGCAGGCGCTGGACCCGGCGCGCTTTCGCATCTACGGCGCCGACGTGGCCGACCTCGACGCCATGGCCCGCATCGGCCGCGAATGCATCGCCGCCCAGGGCCTGCCCGACGTCGTCATCGCCAATGCCGGCATCAGCGTCGGCATGGACACCACCCAATTCGCCGACCTCGAGGTGATGCGCCGCACTTTCGCGACCAACAACGTCGGGCTCGCCGCCACCTTCCACCCCTTCGTCGCGGCGATGAACGAGCGGGGCTCGGGCACCCTCGTCGGCATCGCCAGCGTGGCCGCCATCCGCGGCCTGCCGGGGCATGGCGCCTATTGCGCGAGCAAGGCCGCCGTCGTCGCCTACTGCGAGAGCCTGCGCGGCGAATGCCGACCCTTCGGCGTGCGCGTCGTCACCCTGCTGCCGGGTTATGTCGACACGCCGCTGACGCGGGGCAACCGCTACGGCATGCCCTTCCTGATGCCGGTCGCGGCCTTCGCCGACCAGGCCGTGCGCGCCATCCGCGCCCAGGTGAGCTACCGGGTCATCCCGTGGCAGATGGGCGTGCTGGCCAAGCTGCTGCGCCTGCTTCCCAACGGGCTGTACGACCGGGCCCTGGCGGGCCGGCCGCGCAAGAAGCGCGCGAGCGAATAGCCCCGGCGGCACCGCCCGCCCGGCCGGGGCCCCAAAAAGCACAAGGCGCCCGAAGGCGCCTCGTTGCATGCATGGCGCCCGAAGGCGCCTGGCTCAGTGCAGTCGGGGCTCAGTAGCCGCCACCGCCGTAGCCGCCGCCACCGGAGCGGCCACCGCCGCCGTAGCCACCGCCGCCACCCGAACGGCCGCCGCCACCGTAGCCGCCACCGCCGCCGCCGTAGCCGCCGCCGCCACCACCGGAGCGGCCACCGCCGCCGTAGCCGCCGCCACCGGAGCGGCCACCGCCGCCATAGCCGCCACCACCACCGCCGCCGTAGCTGCCGCCACCGCCGCCGAAGCCGCCACGGCCACCGCCGAAGCCGCCCGGACGCTCTTCACGAGGACGCGCCTCGTTCACGACGATGGCGCGGCCTTCGAGGGCCTGGCCATTCATGCCGTTGATGGCGGCCTGCGCCTCTGCATCAGAACCCATCTCGACGAAGCCGAAGCCTTTGGAGCGGCCCGTTTCACGATCCATCATGACCTTTGCGGAGGTCACGGTGCCGAACTGACCGAACGCTTCTTGCAGCGATTCGTCACGCACGCTGTAGGCCAGATTGCCCACGTAAAGCTTGTTTCCCATGGGGAAGCCCTTCTCTAACTCAAAACCAAGAAACCATGTGGAGCTTCAACCCATCGTGAACCATTCAAGCGAAGGCGCGGCGTCCAGACACAGGCAATTGATTATGGTGGCGGGGTCGCCGCTTGAGAGAGGGCCCTCCGGTAAGTGTTGTTTTTCAGAGCTAGCACAAACCCTGGCGCCTCGGTGCCATCACGCATCCGTCATCGATACCATCGCCGCCCGATGAGGATTTCACTGCTTCCCGCCCTCGACCGCGTCCTGGCCAGCATCGACGCGCCGCGCAACCTGCGCGCCCTCTACGCTTTGCTGACCGCTTTCTGCGTGGCAGGCCTGCTGATGGCCATGGCCCGCTCGGCGCTGGCCCGCGACCGGGAGCTGCTCAGCGCCCTGTGGCTGGGCCTGGCCCTGGCTGTCGCCTTTTTCGGGGTCAATGCCACCGGCCTGATGCTGATGGACCAGGCCCGCGGGCGGGCGGTGCGCGACCCCCAAGACGCCCTGGCCGACGCCCTGGGCAGCGCCCATCGCGTGCTGCTGGCCCTGCTGGGCTGCCTGGCGGTGGCCGGCCTGGCGGTACTCGCCCTGGCCGGCCTGCTCTGGGCCACCCGTTTGCCCGTGGTCGGCCCGCCGCTGCTGGCCGTGGTGCTGCCCGCCGGCGTGCTGATGCTGGGCGGCATCGCCTTCATCCTCGTCATCCTCGTCGGGCCGCTGGCCGGGCCGGCCGTCTGGGTGGGCCAGGACACCCGCGGCGTGCTGCGCTTCCTGCGCTGGCGGCTGCGCCACGGCCTGCCCGAGACGGCCCTGCTGATGGCCGCGGTCTACCTCCTCGTCGCGCTGGCCACCGCGGCCATGAGCTTCGTCGTCGTCAGCGGCAGCCGGCTGCTCGCCGGCCTGGCCATCCTGGGTGCCGGCGTCGAGCTGCCGGTGCGCGAGCTGCTGGCGGGCGTCATGGGCCTGGGGCCGCGCGGTTTCGGCGCCAGCGGCCTGCCGCTGCAGGGGGGTGATCTGGGCCTGGCCGCCCTGATCGGCGGCGGCGTGGTCTTCGCACTGGCCCTGGTGCTGCCCACCCTGGTCTGGCTGCGGGGCTGCTGCGCCGTCTACCTGGCGGTGACGGAAGAAGGATGAGCCGGCCGCGGATCGCCTCGCTGGTGCCCAGCGCCACCGAGACGCTGTTCGCGCTGGGCCTCGGACCCTGCCTGATCGCCCGAACGGGTTTCTGCGTGCACCCGGCCGACGCCGTGAAGGGCGTGCCCAAGGTGGGCGGCACCAAGGACGTGAACCTCGACAAGCTGCGCCGGCTGGCACCCACCCACGTCGTCGTCAACGTGGACGAAAACCGGCGCGAGACGGCCGAGGCGCTGCGCAGCTTCGTGCCCGAGGTCATCGTCACCCACCCGCGCGCGCCCGAGGACAACCTCGCCCTCTTCGAGCAGCTGCGCGCCGCTTTCTCCACGGAGCCGGGCGTGAACGAGCGCGCCGCCGCCCTGGCGGCCGACCTGCGCGCGGCCCTCGGCCGCTGCCGAGCCGCGGACCGCCCCGGCGAGGACGTGCTCTACCTGATCTGGCGCGAGCCGTGGATGACGGTGGCGCGCGACACCTACATCTCGCGGCTGCTGGCCGAGGCCGGTTGGCGCACCTGGCCCGACGCCCGCGGCGGCGAGCACGGCGCCGGCCGCTACCCGGCCCTGCGCGGCGACGAGCCCTGGCTGGCCGGCATCGGCCGCGTGCTGCTCAGCTCCGAGCCCTACCGCTTCGGTCCCGCGCACCTGGCCGAGGCGCAGGCGCTGTGCCCGCAGGCGCGGGTGCAGCGGGTCGACGGCGAACTCCTCGGCTGGTGGGGTTCGCGCGGCGCCGCGGGGCTGGACTACCTGCTCGCCCTCAGCGATGCCAGTCGATGCGGTCGAACAGCGCCTTGAGCCGGGCGCCCCGGGCCGGATTCAGCTGGGCCGCCCAGGCGACGCGCCCCTGCAGGTGGGCCCGCCAGTCGGCCCGGCCCTCGCGGTTCTGGCCGGCTGGTCCGTCGACGACGCAGCGGTGCAGGATGGCCTTGAGCCGGTCGAAGGCGTCGCGCGGCAGGTTGGGGTGTTCGTTGACGACGATGCCGCAGACCGATTGCCGGCCGGCCGCGCCCAGGCTGCGCGTCTTGCGCCGGTTGACGACGAAGCCCTCGTCCTCGGCGATGGCTGCCACCCAGGCCGACACCGCGCGCACCGGCAGTGCGGCCGGGCCCGAGATGACCAGGTCGTCGGCATAACGGCTGTAGCGCGCGCCAAAGGCCGCCGCCAGTCCGGACAGGCGCGCATCCAGGGCGAAGGCGCAGAGGTTGGCCAGGGCCGGCGAGGTGGGTGCGCCCTGGGGCAGGTGGGGGTCGCGCAGGCGCTGGCGCTGCAGCCAGGGCAGGCGGGCCTCCTGGCGCAGCCAGGCCTCGGGCGCCGAGGTCGTGCACAGGGCGGACAGCGCACGGGCCACGGCCGTCGAGAAGCCCAGCGTCGCGAAGAGGGCGTGCACGCGCGCGGCCCTGACGGTGGAGAAGAAGTCGGCCAGGTCGAAACGCAGGACGCGGCCCTGACCGACATGCCGGGCCGCATGCTGGACGACCGAGCGGCCTCGCGTGAAGCCGAAGGCCGCCTCGTGGGGCGGCAGTCCGTCGAGCAACTGCGTCAGCAAGCGGCGTTGCACGGCGCGCAGATGCGGCGCCGGCACCTCCAGCAACCGCCAGCCCGCGCCGTCGCCGCGTTTGGGGCACAGCCGCTGGGTGTAATGCTGCCGGGCGAGAGGCCGGCGCCGCTGCCAGTCGGCCGGCAGCGTCAGCCGCCACAGGCCGGCCGGCGTCATGCCGAGGCCGCGCGCCAGCGCACCAACGGTGGGCCAGTGGGGCCGCTCCAGGCCGGCCGGCGCGGCGCCCGGCTCCTGCGGGGGACGCAGCAGCCAACGCCGCGCCTCGGGCCGGCCGTCCCCGCACCAGGCCTCGAGAAAGCCCTCGTGGGCCTCGACCCGCGCGGCCAGGGCGTCCACGTCCAGCCGCCGCCACACCTCGCCCGGCATCCGCGCCATCGCCGCGGCCAGGCCGGCCAGCCAGGGTGGGCTCTCGTCCAGGCAGGCGGCCATGCGCGCCGCCAGCGCGTCCTCGCGCCGGGCACCGGCCAGCATGGCGCGGGCCAGGGCCCGGGCCGTCATCCTGCGGGCGTGGTCCACCCGGCCTCCCTGAAGAAAGATGCGGCACGCCGCCCGAGCGACGGGTGATGCGTGAGGTGAAGGGCGCTGTGCGCCCGGCGTTCTCACGCCCTGCGGGTCGAGACATCCATGACCCCCGGGGGTGCCCCGGAGTACTTGCCCAAAGGCTCGCGAAGACCTCGGCCGACGGCCGCGCGGCGATGGTAGCCGCCACAATCCCCGGCCATGGACATCTACAAGCCCCTCGTCGCGCTGCTGGCCATCGTGAACCCGGTGGGCGTCGTGCCCTTCTTCATCCACTTCACGACCAACCTCTCGCGCGAGCAGCGCCGCCGCACCATGGTGGTCAGCGCCTGCACGGCCGGCATCGTCATCGCGCTCAGTGCCCTGTTCGGCCTGAAGATCATCGAGTTCTTCGGCATCTCCCTGGCCAGCTTCCAGGTCGGCGGCGGCTGCCTGCTGCTGATCAGCTCGCTGCAAATGCTCAACGCCCAGCCGGCCGAGGCCCGCAAGGAGGACGTCTCCGAAGGCTCCAGCAAGGCCGACGCCGGCGCCAGCATCGCCGTCGTGCCCCTGGCCATCCCGCTGCTGACCGGCCCGGCCACCATCTCGACCATGGTCATCTATGCCGACAAGACGCGCCACTGGTGGGAGCTGGCCATCCTGTGCGGCTACGGCGTCGTCGTCACCCTCGTCACCTTCGTGGTCTTCTCGGCCTCGAGCAAGATCGCCCGGGTGCTGGGCCAGACCGGCATCAACATCATGACGCGGCTGATGGGCCTCATCCTCGCGGCCCTGGCCGTGGAGCTGCTGGCCGACGGGCTGATCAAGCTCTTCCCCGTACTGGCCGCCCGCACCATCAGCTGACATGGCGCCCCTCGTCCAAGGACTACCTTGGCCGGTCCCCCGAGGGGACGGCGATGCCCGCGGCATCGAGCCGCAGGCACGTCGCCAGCGCGGGCCGGCTTGGCGAACTGGAGTCGGACACAAGCAGTCCCTGCGGACTGCTTGTGCCTACGACAGGCCAAGGGCCTCTGGCCCTTGGCAGCCCAGCGCTCGGCCCGCAATCCCCGGGTTTCATCAACTGTGGGTGGTGCGTAGCGCCATGGACAACTGACATGAGCCTCTTCAACCTACCCCCGATCTGGATGGCCCCGATGGCCGGCGAGGCCGCGAGCGCCGCCCTCGTCGCCGCGGTCAGCGCGGGTGGGGGGGTCGGCCAGCTCGGCGCGGCCTACCTGGCGCCGGCCCGCATCGGCGAAGTCGCCGCCGAGATCCGCGCCCGCACCGACCGGCCCTTCGGCATCAACCTCTTCTGGCCGCAGCCGTGGATGCCCGACGCCGCGGGGCTGGACGCCTACCTCCAGCGCCTGGCGGCCTGGCATGCCGAGCTGGGCCTGCCGCCGCCCACGCGGCCGGAGCGCTTCGAGGAAGACTTCGAGGCCCAACTCGAGGCCACCATCGCCGCCCGGCCCGCGGTCATCAGCTTCGCCATGGGTGACCCCGGCCCGGCCCGCGTGGCGGCACTCAAGGCGCAGGGCTTCAAGGTCGTCGGCACGGCCACGCAGGTGGCCGAGGGCCGGCTGCTGCAGGCCAGCGGCGTCGACGCCGTCGTGGCACAGGGTTATGAGGCCGGCGGCCACCGCGGCGGCTTCCTCGGGTCGCCGGAAGGCGCCCTGATCGGCACCCTGGCCCTGGTGCCGCAACTCGTCGATGCGCTCGACGTGCCCGTGCTGGCCGCAGGCGGCATCGCCGATGCCCGCGGCGTGGCGGCGGCCCAGGCGCTGGGCGCCAGCGCCGTCACGGTGGGCACGGCCTTCCTGCTGGTCGACGAATGCCCGCTGTCGCCGGCCTACCGTGAGGCCCTGGTGGCGGCCGGCGATGCCGACTCGACGCTGACCCGCGCCTTCTCCGGCCGCTTCGCCCGCGGCGTGGCCAACCGCGTCACGCACGAGCTCGAGGGCGCCGAGCTGCCCGCCTTCCCCCAGCCCAATGCCGCCAGCCGGCCGCTGCGCCAGGCCGCCGCCAAGGCCGGCCGCGCCGACTTCATCAGCCTGTGGGCCGGCCAGGCCCTGCCGGTGAACCGCCGGCCCGGCTCGGCCGCGCAACTGGTGGCGGCCCTGTCGCGAGGCTGGCGCGCTTGAGCATCCTGCTGCTGGAGGACGACCCCGCCATCGCGGACACGGTGGCCTTCGCGCTGCGCCGCGAGGGCTTCGAGGTGGAGCACCGCGCCTGGCTGGCCGAGGCCCGCGAGCGCCTGCGTGCCGGGCCACCGCCACAGCTGCTGGTGCTGGACATCGGCCTGCCCGACGGCCACGGACTTGACCTGTGCCGCGAGCTGCGCGCCGGCGGCCTGTCGCACCTGGCCCACCTGCCCGTCATCGTGCTGAGCGCCCGCAGCGAGGAGATGGACCGCGTGCTCGGGCTGGAGCTGGGCGCCGACGACTACCTGGCCAAGCCCTTCAGCCCCCGCGAGCTGGTGGCCCGCGTGCGCGCCCTGCTGCGCCGCGCCCAGGCCGCACCGGCCGCGGCGCCGGGCTTCGTCGTCGACGGCTCGCGGGTGCGGCTGGACGGGCAGCTGCTCAACCTCACCAAGCTCGAACTCGGCCTGCTGCTCAGGCTGCTGCAGGCGCCGCAGCGCATCCACTCGCGCGAGACGCTGCTCGACGCCGTCTGGGGCACGAGCGCCGACAGCGGCGACCGCACCGTGGACACCCACATCAAGACCCTGCGCGCCAAGCTGCGCGAAGCGGCCCCCACCCGCGACCCGATCAAGACCCACCGCGGTCTGGGCTATTCGCTGGAGCCTTGAGTCTTCATGCCCAGGAACAACGCCACAGAGGCACAGAGACACAGAGAGGAACGGAATTTCTCTGTGCCTCTGTGTCTCTGTAGCTGTGTTTGGAGCGCCTGACATGCGCCTCGGCCTGCGCGTCTTCTTCGGCTTCTTCCTGATCGCCGGCCTTAGCGCCGTGCTGCTGCTCAAGGTCTTCCTGGCCGAGGTCAAGCCCAGCGTGCGCGAGGTGATGGAAGACCTGATGGTGGACACCGCCCACCTGCTGGCCGAGGTGGCGGCCGACGAGCTGGCCGAGGGCCCGCCCCGGCCCGACGGCCGGCTCGCCGCGCAGTTGCAGCGCTATGTGAAGCGCGAGGTGGACGTGCCGATCTGGGGCCTGCGCAAGCAAAGCCTCAGCCTGCGCATCTACGTGACCGACATGGCCGGCCGCGTCGTGCTGGACTCGGGCCAGCCCTCGGCGGTGGGCGAGGACTATTCGCAGTGGCGCGACGTGGCGCTGACGCTGCGCGGCGACTACGGCGCACGCTCGACGCGCTATTCCGCGGACGACCGCAGCACTATCCTCGTCGTCGCCGCGCCGGTGCTCAAGGACGGGCGCCGGCTCGGGGTGGTCAGCGTCGCCAAGCCGGTGGCCAGCGTGCAGCGCTTCATCGACCGCGCGGAGCGCCGCGTCTTCTGGGCCGGCGCCGGCCTGCTGGCGGCCAGCCTGCTGGTCGGCGTGGCCGTGACGCTGTGGCTGGTGGCCTCGGTGCGGCGGCTGCGCCGCTATGCCCAGCAGGCGCAGGCGGGCCAGGCGTTGGCGCCGCCTGAGGTGCCGGGCGAACTCGGCGAGCTGGCGCATGCCATGGACGACATGCGCCGCCGCCTGGAAGGCCGCGAGCAGCTCGAACACGACGTTCGGGCCCTGACCCACGAGCTCAAGAGCCCCCTGGCCGCGCTGCGCGCCAGCGGCGAGCTGCTGCAGGACGACCTGCCCGAAGCCGACCGCCAGCGCTTCGCCGCCCAGGTGCTGGACCAGACCGCGCGGCTGCAGGCCCTGGTGGAGCGGGTGCTGGCCCTGTCCCAGCTCGAGGCGCAGGTCGGCCTGGGCGAGCGCCAGCGCCTGATGCTCGCCGACTGGACCGAGGCCCAGCTGCGGCGCCAGGAACCGCGGCTGGCGCAGAAAGGGCTGCGCGCCACCTGGACGGAACGCGCCGACGTGGCGGTGGACGCCGACCCGGCGCTGCTGGAACTCGCCTTCGGCAACCTGCTCGTCAACGCCATCGACTTCGCGCCGGCCGGCTCGACGCTGGAACTGGCCGTCAGCGCCACGCCGACCGCCGCACGGCTGACGCTGCGCGACCACGGCCCCGGCGTTCCGCCGCAGGCCTTCGCCCAGCTGGGCCGGCGCTTCTTCTCGACGGCGCGGCCGGGCAGCCTGGTCAAGGGCTCGGGCCTGGGCCTGGCCATCGCCCGGCGCGTGGCCGAGCTGCACGGCGGCCGGCTGGCCTTCGAGGCTGCGGAGCCGGGGCTGCGCGTGACGCTGACCCTGCCGCGCTGACTTCACCGTCGCTTCACACAGCTCTTCGTGTCCTCACAGGGCCCGCCGATGCTGGCGGCATGAAGCTCAACCCCACATTCGCCAAGCTGGCCATCCTGGCCGTCGTCACCGTCCTCCTCGGCATCGTGCTGGGCCAGATCGGAGGCCTCGTTCGCGAGCGCCAGGCGCGCCAGAACGAGGCTGCGCAAAGCGTGGAGCAGTCGCTGGCAGGACCCCAGACCGTGCTCGGCCCCGTGCTCGTTCGCCACTGCAAGGAAACCTGGATGAACGGCCGCGGCGACAGCGAAACCCGCGACTTCACGCTGACCGCAGCTCCCGCACGACTGGACGTGACCGGTGGCCTCAAGCCGGAGACGCGCTACCGCGGCCTCTTCAAAGTCAACACCTATGCCGGCCAGCTCAAGTTGACCGCGCGCTGGGCCGACACGAACGCGCTCACGCCCCGCGGTCTGCGTCCTGGCAGTCAAGTCGACTGCGGGGAAGCGTCCGCAATGGTCTCCGTCAGCGACGCCCGCGGGCTGCGCAGCGCCGACCTCCAGCGCGACGGCCAATCCCTCGCCGTCAAGCCCGGCACCACGCACGCGGCCTATGCCAGCGGCCTGCACGCGCCCTTGCCCGGCCTGCGCCCCGAAACCGCCCTGTCGATCACACTCGACCTGGAACTGGTCGGCACCCAACGCTTCGGCCTCGTGCCCGCCGCCGGCAGCACGACGATGGCGCTGCAGTCCAGCTGGCAGCATCCCAGCTTTGGCGGACGCTTCCTGCCGGTCGACCGGCAGGTCGGCGTGAGCGGCTTCGCCGGCCGCTGGCAGGTGACCGAGTTGGCCAGCAACGCAGCCGCCCAGGTGGCCGCCGGCGACAAGAACGTGGACACGCTCGACGTCGAGCTGATCGACCCGGTCAACCCTTACGTCATGAGTGACCGCGCCATCAAGTACGGCCTGATGTTCGTCGCCCTGACCTTCGTGACCGTCGGCCTGACCGAACTGCTGACGGGCCGGCGCGTGCACCCCGTGCAATACCTGCTCGTGGGTCTGGCGATCAGCCTGTTCTTCCTGCTGCTGCTCAGCCTGTCGGAGCATATGGACTTCCTGAAGGCCTACCTCGTGGCCGCCGCCGCGGCAGCCGCGGTGCTGACGCAGTACGCCGCGGCCATGCTGGGCGGCTGGTTGCGCGGGCTGGCCTTCGGCGGCGGCATCGCCCTGCTCTACGGCGCCCTCTACGTGCTGCTGCGCCAGGAGCAGACGGCCCTGGTCATCGGTGCCGTCCTGCTGTTCGCCGTGCTGGCCGTGATCATGACGCTAACCCGCAAACTCGACTGGTATCGGCTCGGCGCCTCGGCCGAGGCCTGAGCGTGCATTACGCTTGGGGCCCATGTCCCAAGGCTTCGACTACATCATCGTCGGCGCCGGCACCGCCGGCTGCCTGCTCGCCAACCGCCTCAGCGCCGACCCCGCCAAGCGGGTGCTGCTCATCGAGGCGGGCGGCAAGGACGACTACCACTGGATCCACATCCCGGTCGGCTATCTCTACTGCATCGGCAACCCGCGCACGGACTGGTGCTTCAAGACCGAGGCCGAGCCGGGGCTGAACGGCCGCAGCCTGCGCTACCCGCGCGGCAAGGTGCTGGGCGGCTGCTCCAGCATCAACGGCATGATCTACATGCGCGGCCAGAGCCGCGACTACGAGCACTGGGCCGAGCTGACCGGCGACGACACCTGGCGCTGGGAGCGGGTGCTGCGGGCCTTCCGCCGCCACGAGAGCCACTGGCGGCTGGACGATCCCAAGACCGCCCCCGAGGGCTTCGCCGACATGCACGGCCCGCTGCCGGGCAAGAAGGGCGAATGGCGGGTCGAGCAGCAGCGGCTGCGCTGGCCCATCCTCGACGCCTTCGCCGCCGCGGCCAACCAGGCGGGCATCCCGTCCACGAGCGACTTCAACGCCGGCACCAACGAGGGCGTGGGTTATTTCGAGGTCAACCAGAAAAAGGGCCTGCGCTGGAACGCCGCCAAGGCCTTCCTGCGGCCGACCTGCCTGGGCCGGCCCAACTTCGAGCTGTGGACGGGCGCCCAGGTGCGCCGCCTGCGCCTGATGCACGACGACGCCGGCCTGCGCTGCGGCGGCGTGGAGGTGCAGACGCCGCACGGCCTGGAGCAGCCCTGGCTGAACGCGGGCGGCGAGGTCATCCTCGCGGCGGGCGCCATCGGCTCGCCGCAGATCCTGCAGCTCTCGGGCCTGGGCCCGGCCGGGCTGCTGCAGGGCCTGGGCATCAAGGTCGAGCAGGACCTGCCCGGCGTGGGCGCCAATCTGCAGGACCACCTGCAGATCCGCGCCGTCTACAAGGTCGAGGGCGCCCGCACGCTGAACACGCGCGCCGCCTCGCTGCTGGGCAAGGCCATGATCGGCCTGGAGTACGCGCTGCGTCGCAGCGGCCCCATGAGCATGGCGCCCTCGCAGCTCGGCGCCTTCACGCGCAGCAGCGCGGACAAGCCCTGGCCCGACCTCGAATACCACGTGCAGCCGCTGTCGCTGGACGCCTTCGGCGAGCCGCTGCACGCCTTCAACGCCTTCACGGCCAGCGTCTGCAACCTCAACCCGACCAGCCGCGGCACGGTCCACATCACCTCGCCCGACGCGGCCCAGGCGCCGGCCATCCGGCCCAACTACCTGTCCACCGACGAGGACCGCCGCATCGCCGCCGAGAGCCTGCGCCTGACCCGCCGCATCGTCGCCCAGCCGGCGCTGGCGCCCTTCAGGCCCGAGGAGTACAAGCCCGGGCCGCAGTACCAGACCGACGAGGACCTGGCCCGCCTGGCCGGCGACATCGCCACCACCATCTTCCACCCCGTGGGCACCTGCAAGATGGGCCGCGTGGACGACCCCGGCGCCGTCGTCGACTCGCGGCTGCGCGTGCGCGGCGTGACCGGCCTGCGCGTGGCCGACGCCAGCATCATGCCCACCATCACCAGCGGCAACACCAACTCGCCGACGTTGATGATTGCGGAAAAGCTGGCGGGGTGGCTGACGGGGTGATTCCCCGACGCCCGGCGACGCGGCCGGGGAAGAGCTATATTCGGCCCCGAATTTGGAGCCGATCATGGAAGCCATCCTTGCCGACATCACCGTGAGCATGTCCGAGTTCAAGAAGAACCCGGCAGCCGTTCTGCGCGAAGCCAAGAGCCGCCCCGTCGCGGTGCTCAACCACAACCGGGCTGCGTTCTACATGGTCGAGCCGCGGGTGTTCGAAGCCATGATGGAAGAGCTCGCCGACCAGGATCTCTATCGCAAAGCCGTGAGCCGCCTCGCGAACAAGGCGAAGGCGGTCGAGGTCGACCTTGACGAACTCTGAGGGCGGCCCGGCCAAGCACAAATACCGGCTTCGCTTCATGCCCGAAGCCCTGCAGGAGTGGCACCGGCTCGACGGATCGGTCAAGGCGCCGCTGAAAAAGTTGCTTGCGAAGCGCCTGGACGAGCCGCACGTGCCCGGCGGCGAACTGCACGGTCCGCTGACAGGCTGCTACAAGATCAAGCTGAGGCAGCAAGGCGTGCGGCTGATCTACGCCGTGGAAGACGACCAGTTGATCGTGACCGTCATCGCCGTGGACAAAAGAGAAGGTGGCATCGCCTACGCCTCGTCGGTGGAACGGGTCACCGCAGCGGCGCGCAAGTCGTCCGCCAACCCGCCCTCCCGTCGAAAGCGGTAGTTTCGCCACCGGCACCTGGCCATGCATCCAGCCCATCCCCGCGTCCTCTCCGTCATCCCCCCGATGACGCAGCTGAACACGCCCTACCCGTCCACCGCCTACCTGACCGGTTTCCTGCGCTCCCGCGGCATCGACGCGCGCCAGGCCGACCTGGCGCTGGCCCTGGTGCTGGAGCTGTTCGCGCCGGCAGGCCTCGCGCAATTGCACGAGGCCGTGCAGGCCCTGCCGGAGGCCGAGCGCCCGCCGCAGACCGCCTGGTTCGCCGCCAGCTTCGACACCATTGCGGCCGTCGCGCCGCGCACCATCGCCTTCCTGCAGGGCCGCGACCCCACGCTGGCCCACCGCATCAACACCCGCACCTTCCTGCCCGAGGGGGCGCGCTTCGCCTCGCTGGACCATTACGTCGGCGAAGAGGGCGAGGACCCGCTGGCCTGGGCCTTCGGCGCCCTGGGCCTGCAGGACCGTGCCCGCCACCTGGCCACCCTCTTCCTCAACGACCTCGCCGACGTGCTGCGCGACGCGGTGGACGAACGCTTCGAGTTCGTCCGTTATGCCGAGAAGCTGGCCGCCGCCCAGCCCCACTTCGACCCGCTCGCCCAGGCCCTCGCCGAGCCGCCCCACCTCATCGACCGCACGCTGCAGCGCCTGGCCCTGCAGGCGCTGGACGAGCACGATCCCGGCGTCGTGCTGCTGTCCGTGCCCTTCCCGGGCTCGGTCTACGCCGCCCTGCGCATCGCCCAGGCCGTCAAGGCCGCCAGGCCCGAGGTCGTCACGGTGCTGGGCGGCGGCTACGTCAACACCGAACTGCGTGATCTCGCAGAGCCGCGCCTCTTCGACTTCGTCGACTACGTGACGCTGGACTCGGGCGAGCGGCCGCTGTTGGCCCTGCTGGAGCATCTCGCCGGCAGGCGCTCCAGGGCGCGGCTGGTACGCACCTTCTGGCGGGAGGGCGAGGCCGTCAGGTACACCAACTTCGTCGAGCCCGACATCCCCTTCGAGGAAGTCGGCACGCCGACCTGGGACGGGCTGCCGCTGGACCGCTACCTGTCGCTGCTGGACATGCTCAACCCCATGAACCGGCTCTGGAGCGACGGCCGCTGGAACAAGCTGACCGTCGCCCACGGCTGCTACTGGAAGAAGTGCAGCTTCTGCGACGTGAGCCTGGACTACATCTCGCGCTACGAGGCCGCCTCGGCCACGGTGCTGGTGGACCGCATCGAGGCCATCGTGAAGGAGACGGGCCAGACGGGCTTCCACTTCGTCGACGAGGCGGCGCCGCCCAAGGTGCTCAAGGCCCTGGCCGATGAGCTGATCCGCCGCGGCGTGGCCATCTCCTGGTGGGGCAACATCCGCTTCGAGAAGACCTTCACGCCGGAGCTCTGCCGGCTGCTGGCGGACAGTGGCTGCATCGCCGTGTCGGGCGGGCTGGAGGTGGCCTCGGACCGGCTGCTCAAGCTGATGAAGAAGGGCGTCAGCGTCGAACAGGTCGCCCGCGTGACCAAGGCCTTTGCGGACGCCGGCGTGCTGGTTCACGCCTACCTGATGTACGGCTTCCCGACGCAGACGGCGCAGGACACCGTGGACGCGCTGGAGTACGTGCGCCAGTTGTTCGAGAACGGCTGCATCCACAGCGGCTTCTTCCACCGCTTCGCCTGCACGGTGCATTCGCCCGTCGGCCTGAACCCGGCCGACTACGGCGTCACGCTACAGCCCCTGCCCGAGGGCCGCTTCGCCAGGAACGACGTGGCCTTCGTCGACCCCACCGGCACCGACCACGACCGCCTCGGCCAGGGCCTGAAGAAGGGCCTGTACAACTTCATGCACGGCATCGGCCTGGACGGCGACATCCGCGCCTGGTTCCCGGTGCGGGTGCCCAAGACCACGGTGCCACGCCGCTTCATCGAACGCGCGCTGGAACGCGCCTAGGAGAGACTCCATGCAACGACGCCAGCTGCTCGCCGCCGCCGCTCTGCCCGCACTGCCCGCCTTCGCCGCCGCCTCGACGGTGAGGACCCGCGTGGAGACGCCGCTCGGCCCCTTCGTCGTCGAGGTGGACCCGGCGGTCGCGCCCGTCACGGTGGCCAACTACCTGGCCTACGTGGACCGCCACCTGCTGGACAAGGCCTGGGTCTACCGCCTCGTCTCCCTGGCCAACCAGCCGCAGAGCGCCTACAAGATCGAGGTCGTGCAGTGGGGCCTGAACCTGCCCGACGAGGCGCCGCCGCGGCTGCCCGCCATCGCCCACGAGACGACGCGCGAGACCGGCCTGCGCCACCGCGACGGCACCCTCTCCATGGCGCGCGGCGCGCCGGGCACGGCCACGGCCGAGTTCTTCATCTGCATCGGCGACCAGCCCGAGCTGGACTACGGCGGCCGGCGCAACCCCGACGGCCAGGGCTTCGCCGCCTTCGGCCAGGTGGTGCAGGGCATGGAGGTCGTGCGCGCCCTGCACGGCCGGGCCGGCCCCGAGCAGTGGCTGAAGACGCCCATCGCCATCGGGCCCGTGCGCCGGGTTTGACGGTTCTTTGTTGCAGTGCACAATCGCCGCATTCCTGCGGAGGTGAGCGATGCGGCGCGTGGTGTTCAACCAGAAGGGCGGCGTGGGCAAGTCCACGATCACGAGCAACCTCGCGGCCATCGCCGCGGCCTCGGGCCGGCGCGTGCTCGTCATCGACCTGGACTGCCAGGGCAACACGACGCGCTACCTGCTCGGTGACGCGGCAGACGAGGAGCGCTCCGGCTCGGCGGACTTCTTCGCCCAGACGCTGAAGTTCAGCGTGCGCGAGACCGACACCAGCGCCTTCATCAGCGAGACGCCCTGGGAGCACCTGCACCTGATGGCCGCCAGCCCGGAGCTGGACGAACTGCACGGCAAGCTGGAGAGCCGCTACAAGATCTACAAGCTGCGCAACGCCCTGCAGCTGCTGGACGACCACTACGATGAGATCTGGATCGACACGCCACCGGCGCTGAACTTCTACACGCGCTCGGCCCTGATCGCGTCCCAGGGCTGCCTCATTCCCTTCGACTGCGACGACTTCTCGCGCCGCGCCCTCTACGGCCTGCTGGAGGCCGTGGAGGAGATCCGCGCCGACCACGCGCCCGAGCTGCACGTCGAGGGCATCGTCGTCAACCAGTTCCAGGCCCGCGCCTCGCTGCCCCAGCGCGTGGTGCAGGAGCTGCAGGACGAGGGCCTGCCGGTGCTTGAGCCTTTCCTGTCCAGCAGCGTCAAGGTCAAGGAGTCGCACGAGCTGAGCCGGCCCATGATCCACCTCGACCCGCGCCACAAGCTCACGCAGGAGCTGGTGGCGCTGTACGAGTCGCTGGGCTGACGGTCGCTCAGGGCTGGGCCGGCCGGCCCTCGGTGTCGCGCACCTCGGCCTTGCGGCCGATGGCTTCCAGCTGGGGCAGGACCTTGCCCTTGTCGCCCACCGCCACGACGATGAGCTGGGCCGGGTCCAGGTACTGCTGCGCCGCCTTGAGCGCCGTGGCCGAGGTGACGGCGCCGTACTTCTTCGGCAGCTCGGTGATGGTGGACAGCGGCAGGCCCGACGACCAGTTGCCGGCATAGCCGGCCACCACGGCGAAGTTGGTGTCGAACAGGCCGGGCAGGGACAGCAGCTGGGCGTTGCGCACGCGGTTGAGTTCGGCCGCGTCCATCGGCTTGGCGCGCATGCCTTCGATCTCCTTCCACATGTCGACCAGGGCGGCGCCGGTCACGTCGGTGCGCACGCTGCCCCGGATGCCGAACTGCCCGCGCTCGCGGCCCATGGTGTAGCCGGAGTAGATGCCGTAGGTGTAGCCCTTGACCTCGCGCAGCTGGTTGTTGATGCGCGAGGTGAACAGGCCGCCGAGGGCCGCGTTCATGACCTTGATGGCCGCCGCGTCGGGTGTCGCGGCGAGCGGGCCGGGGGCGACCACGGCCAGGGCCGTCTGCGGCGCTCCCGGCTTGTCGACGACGACGGTGCGCGCGGCGATGGGCTTGGCCGGCGGCAGCGGCCGGGCGGCGGGCGCCTCGCCGGCTCCCTTCCAGCCGCCGAACAGCGGCTCCACCAGGCTGCGCAGTTCGGCCTCCGTCAGGTCGCCGGCCACGACGAGGGCCGAGCTCTCGGGCCGGTAGCGGGCCTGCCAGAAGCCGCGCAGGGCGGCTGCGTCCACGGCCTTGATGCTGGCCTCGGTGCCCAGGGCGTTCTCGGCCAGCGGATGGCCTTCGCCGTAGGTCACGCGGTTGCCGACGGCGTTGGCCAGCAGCGGCGCCTGCTCGCGCGCCTGGGCCAGGGCGGCCAGGCGCTGGGCCTTCTGGCGGGCGATCTCGGGGTCGGCGAAGGCTGGGTTGAGGACGAGGTCGGCGAGCAGGCCCAGGCCCTCGCGGGCGCTGGCCTTGAGGCCGGAGAAGTCGATGCGGGCCTCCTCCGGCCCGGCCTGCGAGGTCAGCGTCGCGCCCAGGGCCGCGACGGCCTCGGCGATCTGCTGGGCGCTGCGCGTCTTGGTGCCCTCGGGCAGCATGCCGGCGGTGAAGCCCGCCAGGCCAGGCTTGTCCGCCGGGTTCACGGCCTGGCCGGCGCGCACCACCAGGCTGGCACTCACCAGCGGCAGGCCGGCCTTGCGCGAGTGGATGACGGTCAGGCCGTTGGGCAGGGTGAAGCTCTGGGCCGCCGGCAGGGTCAGCGGCTTGGCCTTGCCCGCGGCGGGCGGCTTGTTGCGCCAGGCTTCCAGTGCGTTCAGCGACTCGCGCTCGCCCGCGGCGGCCTTCTCGGGCATGGGCGGCGTCGGCACCTCGGGGGGCAACACCTGCTCGCCGGGCTTGGCCTGCACGACGACGCGGTGCTCCTTCTGCAGCCATTGCGCCACGGTCGCACTGACGGCGGCCGGCGTGGTGCTGCGGTAGCGGGCCAGGTCCTGGCCGGCGAAGCCGGGGTCGCCGGCCATCTGGTTGTAGTGGTTGACGGTGTCCGCCAGGGAGGTGACCTTCTCCCCGCGCTGCAGCAGGTGGGTCTCGATGGTGGCGCGCGCCTGGGCCATCTCGGCCTCGGTGGGCGGCGTCGTGGCGAGTTTGCGGATCTCGGCATCCACCAGGGCCTCGATCTCGTCGAGGGAGGCCCCCGGGCGGGCGACGATCTCGATGTCGAACAGGGAGCTGAGCGACATCGACTCCTGGGCCACCTGCACGCTCTGGGCGAGCTGCTTGTCACGCACCAGCAGGCCGTAGAGCCGGCTGGCCTTGCCGCCGCCGAGCACGTTGGCGGCGATGTCGAGTTCGGCGTCGCCCTTGGCGAACATCGGCGGCGTGTGCCAGGCGAGGTTGAGGCGGCTGAGCTCGATGCGGTCGGTGACGACGAGGCGGCGCTCCTTGGTGATCTCGGGCATGGCCACGTGCACGGCCGGCACCTTGGGGCCGGGCTTGAGGCTGCCGAAGTACTTCTGCACCAGGGCCTTGGCCTGCTTCGGGTCGAAATCGCCGGCCAGCACCAGCGTCGCGTTGTTGGGCCGGTAGTAGGTGCGGGCGAAGGCCTTCACGTCCTCGAGCTTGATGCTCTGGATGTCGGCATGCGAGCCGATGACGGCGGCCCGATAGGGGTGGCCCTCGGGGTAGAGGGCCTGGTACATCGCCTCTTCGACGATGCCGTAGGGCCGGTTCTCGAAGCTCTGCCGGCGCTCGTTGCGCACCACGTCCTGCTGGTTGGCCAGGGCCACCGAGTCCACCTCGTCGATCATCCAGCCCAGCATGTCCGACTTCAGCCACAGGCCCAGCTCGAGCTGGTTGGACGGCAGCGTGAAGAAGTAGTTGGTGCGGTCGAAATTGGTGGAGCCGTTGCTGTCGGTGCCGCCGGCGGCGTCGACGTACTGGTCGAACTTGCCGCGCGGCACGTGGCGGCTGCCGGCGAACATCAGGTGCTCGAAGAGATGGGCGAAGCCGGTCTGGCCCTTGGCCTCGTTGCGCGGCCCGGCATGCACCCACAGGTTGAAGGCGACCAGGGGCAGGCGGTGGTCCTCGACGAGGATGACCTCGAAGCCGTTGGGCAGGGTGTACTTCTCGTGGCGGATGGACAGCTGGCCGGCCTCGGTGCTGACGGCGCCCGGCGCGGGCGCGGCACCGGCAGGCAGGCAGGCCGACAGCGCGCCGGCCACGGCCAGCAGGGCGGTGAGTCGGCGCAGGGGACGGTGGGGGGCGGGAGCATTCATGCGTGTCGTTCCTCGAAAGGCAAGGCGGAGATTGGGCGGTGCGCCGGCCCGGGACCAGAAGTGCCGGGAGTCACCACGGAGAAACCCAGGCCAGCAGCGCCAGCCACAGCGGTGCCGTGGCGACGTAGAGCACGGTGGACAGCACGGTGGCGGCCGTCACCTCGGCCTCCATGGTGCGGTAGCGCTGGGCGAAGATCAGCGCGTTGGAGCCGGTGGGCAGGGCCGCCGTCATGACGATGACGGCCAGCGGCAGCCCCTTCAGACCCAGCACCCAGTGGCCGATGCCGAAGACCACCGCCGGGATCAGCAGCAGCTTGGCCGACACCAGGCCCGACAGCCCGTGCCAGGACTTCGGCCAGCCGTAGTAGGCCAGCGACATGCCGATCAGCGTCAGGCACAGCGGCACCACGGCCGTGCCCAGGCTCTGCAGCACCTCGTCGAGCACGGCGGGCAGGGGCCAGCCCGTCAGGTGCCAGGCCAGGCCGGCCAGCACGGGCAGCACGACGGGATGGATGACGGTGTTGCGAACGGTCTGCCTGAGCGTGGCGCCAAAGGTGCGGGAGTGGCGATCCCGGGCCAGGTCGAGCTCGACGAGGCTGGTCAGCAGGCTCAGGAGGGTCAGGGCATGCAGGCTGACGACGGCGATGTGCAGGGCCAGGCCCCGTTCGCCGAACACCCCGGCGGCCACCGGCACGCCGACCTGAAGCGTGTTGCCGAAGCCGGCGGTGATGGCCTTGACGCTGGGCGCCGTGACGGCCTCGCCCGGCTTGCGCCGCCAGCGCTCGAAGGCGTAGATGAGGGCCACCACGGCCAGCACGGGCACGAAGAAGGCGAACAGGAAGGCCCAGGGCAGGGTCGAGGTGTCCAGCCGCGCCGTCGTGCGGAACAGCAGGGCCGGCACGAAGATGTAGAAGGCCGCATTGGCCAGCACGCGCGCCGGGTCGCCGTCGCTGCCCGCCTGGGCATGGCCCAGCCAGCGCATGCGGCCGACGACGTAGCCGATCGTCACGGCCACCAGGATCGCCAGCAACTTGAAAGCGATGGGCCAGGTCATGCGCCGCCTCGCCCGAAGAAAACAAGGCCACAGAGGCACAGAGACACAGAGAGAGTTGCCTGGAACTCACCGATTTCTCTGTGCCTCTGTGCCTCTGTGGCTGTGTTCATGAGCCGCACGACCAAACCGTCACGCCACGGCAAGTCGCAACTCGAACACGAAGCTGCTCCCCTGCCCCGCCGCGCTGCGCACCAGGATCTGGCTGCCCATCAGGCGCACGAGCTGCTGGCTGATGGACAGGCCCAGGCCCGTGCCGCCGAGGTGGCGGGAGGCCTCGGACACCTGCTCGAAGGCCTGGAAGAGGCGGGCCTGCTGGGCCGGCGTCATGCCGATGCCGCTGTCGCTCACCTCGAAGCGCAGCCGCACGTGGCCGTCCTGGGGCGGTTCGATGACGGCCACCGCCAGGCGCATCTGGCCGCTGTCGGTGAACTTGACCGCGTTGGACAGCAGGTTGAGCAACACCTGGCGCAGGCGCTGCCCGTCGATGAGCACCTGCACCGGCAGCCGCGGGTCGACGTCCAGGCCGAAGTTCAGGCCCTTCTGCTCGGCGCGCAGGCGCACGCTGTCGCAGGCCATGTCCAGCAGGGCACGCAGGTCCACCGGCGCCGGCTTGAGCGAGACCTTGCCGGCCTCGATGCTGGCCATGTCCAGCACGTCGTTGATCAGCTCCAGCAGGTGCAGCCCCGAGTCGCGCATCAGCTGCAGCCGCGACTGCTGGGCCGCGGGCACGCCGGGGTCCATCTGCATCAGCTGGGTGAAGCCGAGGATGGCGTTCAGCGGCGTGCGGAACTCATGGCTCATGGTCGCCAGGAAGCGGCCCTTGGCCTGGTTGGCGGCCTCGGCGCGCGCCTTGGCCTCGCGCAGCTCGGCCGTGCGCTCGGCCACCAGCTCCTCCAGGTGGTCGCGGTGGCGGGTCAGCTCGGCCTCGGCCTGGCGGCGCAGCGAGATGTCGCTCACCATGCCCTCGATGCGCCGCTGGCCGCCCTCGGTCTCCACCCAGTGGGCGTTCAGCTCCACCCACAGCGGCCGGCCGCCCGCGCCGCGCAGCTGCAGCTGGCACTGCTGGATCTTGCCCTGCTCGTTCATCACGGCCGAGACGCGCCGCATCTCGTCGCGGTCGATGCCGGTCAGCTCGAACAGCCGCCGGCCCACCGGGCTCTGCGCGCCCAGGCCCAGCATCTGCGTGAAGGCGCGGTTCATGCCCAGCACGCGGCCGTCGGCATCGGCCTGGAAGATGCCTTCGGTGGCGTTCTCGAACAGGCTGCGGTAGCGCGCCTCGCTGGCCCGCAGGCCCTCGGAGCTGAGCTGGACCTGGTCGGCCGCGCTGCGCAGCTTCAGGCTCATGGCATTGAACCGCGTCGTCAGCTCGCCGATCTCGTCGTCACGCTCGACCCTCTCCTGGGCGCCGAGGTCGCCTTTGGCCACGCGCTGCGCCAGCCCCCCGAGGCGGGCCACCGGCCGGCGCACCAGCCAGTCCACCAGCAGCCAGGTGGCGACGACGATGCCCACGACGACAACGGCCAGCAGCCCCACGACGAAGAGCCGGGTGCGCCTGACCTGCTCGTCGACGAGGTCGCGGGTGAAGGTGAGCACCGCCGTCGCGACCTGGGTGCCGGGCGCGTCGGCGGCGGGCTGGTAGGTGATGTCGAATTCGCGTCGCAGCGGCCCGTTGGCCGGGCGGGCGCGTTCGCGGTGCGCCAGGCCGCCGCGCAGGCCCAGGCCCTTGAGCTCGATGGCATGCACCTCGGGATCGGCCATGACAGCGTCGAGCAGGTTCTCGATGGCGACGTGGTCGAGGTTCCAGATGGGGCCGGCGAAGCCGCGCTGGATGAGGCCCGCCATGCGCGCCTCGCGCTGGCCCAGGGCCTGGATGAGCTCGCCCTCCTCGTGGGCCGTCCAGGCCCAGCCGACGGCGAGCACGAGCAGGCTGGCGACCAGGGCGATGCCGGCGGTCAGCCGCGCCTGTATGCCCATGCTCATCGGCCCCCTTGCCATGCGCTGCCCTCCCCGGCTTCACGGCCCGTTGCAGGCTGCGAGCATAAGTCCCCGGCGGCGCTGCGCGCGATGGCGCGGGTAGCCGCCAGCGCCCTCAACCCTTGGCGGCCGCCTTCTTGGCGGCGGCCTTGCGCGCCGGCGCGGCCTTGGCGGGGGCCTTGCCCGCGCGCGGCTCGAACTCGAAGACCACCTTGCCCTCCTTCTTGTCGTAGGCGAGGAAGGCCTTGAACTTGCGGCGCGTCTTGTTGGAGACGAAGTTCTCCAGCAGGTCGGTCTTGCCATCGGCCAGCAGCTTGTTCACCTGGGCCGGCTCGATGGGCTGGGTGAGGATGACCTTGCCGGTCTTGAAATCGCAGGTGACCTTCTCGCCCACCGAGTGCTCGCAGACGTAGTTGGCGCCGTGCTCGTAGACGTGGCCCTGGCACTTGGGGCAGGGCCCCAGAGAGTTCTGGCCGGAGAAGTCCACCGGCTCGCCGTCGTTCTCGGCCTTCTTCGCGTCCTCGCCGAAGTCGAACTCGAGCTTCCAGTTGTCGATCTCGGGGTCGAACACCAGCGCCAGCTCGGCCGTGAAAGGCCAGCCCGCCTTGGAGCGGAAGCCCTCCAGCGGGCCGATCTTCTTGGTCGCCAGGAAGGTCTCCACCTCGTGCAGCTCGAAGCTGCGGCCACCCGGGATCTTGCCGATGGAGAAGCCGCAGGCGTCGCTGCCGTCGCCGCTCCTGCCGGTGCAGGTGAAGCGGCGGTAGTTCTCCTTCACGACGCCGCCGCACTTGGGGCAGGGCGTCTTGAGCGTCGCGTAGTCGCCCGGGATGGTGTCGCGGTCGTAGCCCTTGGCCTTGGCGACCATCTTCTCGGTCATGGCGGCGATCTCGGCCATGAACTGCTCGCGCTTCAGGCGCCCCTTCTCCATCTCGGCGAGCTTGAACTCCCAGTCGCCGGTCAGTTCGGGCCGGGTCAGGTCCTCGACGTCCAGGCCGCGCAGCAACGTCATCAGCTGGAAGGCCTTGGCCGTGGGGATGAGTTCGCGGCCCTCGCGCAGCATGTACTTCTCGGTGATCAGGCCTTCGATGGTGGCCGCGCGCGTGGCCGGCGTGCCCAGGCCCTTCTCGGCCATGGCCTCGCGCAGCTCGTCGTCGTCGATGAGCTTGCCCGCGCCTTCCATGGCCGACAGCAGCGTCGCTTCGGTGTAGCGCGCCGGCGGCTTGGTCTGCAGGGCCTTCACGTCCACGCTCTCGGTGCGCACGACCTCGTTCGGCTGCACCGGCACGAGGTTGGCGTCCTCGTCGTCCACGTCCTTGCCGTAGACGGCCAGCCAGCCCGGCTTGACGAGCACCTTGCCGTTGGTCTGGAAGTGATGCTTGTTGTCGATCTTCGAAATGCGCGTCGTGACCAGGAACTCGGCCGGCGGGAAGAACACCGCCAAAAAGCGCTTGACGACCATGTCGTAGAGCTTGGCCTCGATCTCGGTCAGGGCCTTGGGCGCCTGCAGCGTCGGGATGATGGCGAAGTGGTCCGACACCTTGGCGTTGTCGAACACCTTCTTCGTCGGCTTGATGTAGCCCTCCTTCAACGCCTTGGCCGCGTGCTCGGACAGGGCGCCCAGCGGACCCGGCAGGTCTCCGGTCGCCAGCATCTTGGCCGTGTCTTTGGCGACCGCGAGGTAGTCCTCGGGCAGGAAGCGCGAGTCCGTCCGCGGGTAGGTCAGCACCTTGTGCTTCTCGTAGAGCGCCTGGGCGATGGACAGCGTCGTCTTGGCCGAGAAGCCGAAGCGCGAATTGGCCTCGCGCTGCAGCGTCGTCAGGTCGTAGAGGGCGCCGCAGCTGGTCGTGCTGGGCTTGCTCTCCTCCGTCACCACGGCCGGCTTGCCGAGCACGGCCTTGGCGATCTCGTCGGCCTCGGCCTGAGTCCACAGCCGGTCGGCACGGCGCTCGGCATCGTCGTTCTTCTTCCAAGCCGGATCGAACCACTTGCCCTCGTACTGGCCGGCCTGGGCATCGAAGGATGCGCGCAGCTCCCAGTAGTCGCGGGCGACGTGCTTGCGGATCTTCTCCTCGCGTTCGACGACGATGGAGAGCGTGGGCGTCTGCACGCGGCCCACCGTGGTCAGGAAGAAGCCGCCGTCGCGAGAGTTGAAGGCCGTCATGGCCCGCGTGCCGTTGATGCCCACCAGCCAGTCGGCCTCGGAGCGGCAGCGCGCGGCGTCGGCCAGCGGCAGCATCTGCTGGTCGCTGCGCAACTTCTCGAAGCCCTCGCGGATGGCCGCGGGCGTCATCGACTGCAGCCACAGCCGGCGCACCGGCTTGTTCAACGGGCCCTTGGCCGGCGTGGCGTACTGCTCGATCAGCCGGAAGATCAGCTCGCCCTCGCGGCCCGCGTCGCAGGCGTTGATCAGGGCCGTCACGTCCTTGCGGCGGACCAGCTTGACCAGGGCGTTCAGCCGGCCCTTGTTCTTGTCGATGGGGTTGAGGTCGAAGTGCGGCGGGATGACCGGCAGGTGGGCGAAGCTCCACTTGCCGCGCTTGACGTCGTACTCCTCGGGCGCGGCGATCTCCACGAGATGGCCCACGGCGGAGCTGACGACGTACTGCTCGTTTTCGAAGTGGTCGTCGTGCTTGTCGAACTTGCCGGCCACGGGGGTCAGCGCACGGACGATGTCCTGCGCGACGGAGGGCTTCTCGGCAATGATGAGTGTCTTGGTCATTTGCGACTGAGGAAATGCAACCACAGAGGCACGGAGCCACAGAGCAGATTCCTCTGTTTTTCTCCGCGCCTCTGTGCCTCTGTGGTTGCGTTTTGCATTGAACTGGAAGGACGAACCCGATGCCTACAATCCGGGCCTCGCGCGCACGCTCACGTACGCGCGCACCCATGAAATCACCGTACCACAGCGTTTGATGGCCACCAAAACCCCACGCCGCAAGATCGAAGTCCGCGAATCGGGCGTGCATGGCCGCGGGGTCTACGCAGCAGCGCCCATCGCGGCCGGCGCGCGCATCATCGAATACACCGGCGAGCGCATCACCTGGGACGTGGCCCTGGATCGCCACCCCCACGACCCGGCCCAGCCCAACCACACCTTCTACTTCCACCTCGACGACGGCCTCGTCATCGACGCCCTGTACGGCGGCAACGACGCGCGCTGGATCAACCACGCCTGCGAGCCCAACTGCGAGGCCGAGGAGATCGAGGGCCGCGTCTTCATCAAGGCCCTGCGGGACCTCGAACCCGGCGAAGAGCTGTTCTACGACTACGGCCTGGTGCTGGACGAGCGCCACACCCCCAAGGTGAAGAAGCAGTTCGCCTGCTGGTGCGGCGCGGCGACCTGCCGCGGAACGATGCTGGCTCCCAAACGGCGTTGACAGCCTCCCTAGGCCCATGAACACAGCCACAGAGACACCGAGGCACAGAGGCATGGGGTGCGCTCACACGGGCTTCTCTGTGTCTCCGTGCCTCTGTGGCTGTGTTTCGCAATCGCGGCGTCGAGCCGACTGACGGATGGACCGCCGTCATCTCGCCGAATGCGGCTCCACCAACACCGAAGCCCTCGCGCACCTGCGTGAGGGCGGCGGGCCGCTGTTGCTGTCGGCCGCCCGCCAGACCGCCGGCCGCGGCCGCCTGGGGCGGGCCTGGCAGAGCGACGACGCGGCCCTGACCTTCTCCGTCGCCCTGCCGCTGCCGGCGGAGCTGGACCTGTCCGGCCTGTCGCTGGCCGTCGGCTGCACGGTGGCCGACGTGCTCGACCCCGCGGGCGGGCGCATCCGGCTCAAGTGGCCCAACGACCTCTTCCTGGACGGCGCCAAGCTCGGCGGCATCCTGATCGAGACGGTGCCGCTGCCCGCCGGGCGGCGCGGCGTCGTCATCGGCATCGGGCTCAACCTGCTGCCCCTCCCCCCCGAAGCCGACCGCACCGCCTTCGCCAGCGGCCACGCGGCCCTGCGCAGCCTCGACCCGGCCGCGACGGCCGCCGCGACCCTGGACCGCCTCGCGCCCGCCCTGCGGGCCCTGCTGGCCGACTTCGCCGGCCTCGGCTTCGCACCCTGGCAGCCCGCCTTCGAGCGCCGCGACCTGACGCTCGGCCGCAGCGTTCGCGTCGGCGAGCGCAGCGGCATCGCCCGCGGCGTGAACGAGCGCGGTGAACTGCTGCTCGAGACGGCCGAAGGCCTGCAGCCCGTCGGCGGCGGCGAACTCAGCCTTCGACTGGAGCCCTCGTCGTGATGCGTGTCCTCGTGATCGTGCTGGTGGCGGCCAACGCCCTGTTCTTCGCGTGGTCGCGCGGCTGGCTCGACCTCGTCACGGGCATCCCGGCCGACGGCGGCCGCGAGCCCCAGCGCCTGGCGGCCCAGCAGCATCCCGAACGCATCCAGCCGCTGGCCGCGAGCGCTGCGGCGGCCCTCTCGCAGCGCAGCTGCCTGGAACTCGGCCCGCTGGAGGGCGATGCCGCCCTGGCCGCCGCCCAGGCCGCGCTGAAGGCCGCCGGCGCCGAGGCCCAGCTGCACAGCAGCGAGCAGCCCGGCGTGTGGGTGGTGGCCACCATCAAGCTGGCCGACCCCGACTTCCGCGCCCGCAAGGAAGCCACCTACAAGCAGATGCGCCTGGCCTTCGAACCGCTGGAGGGCCTGCCCGCCGAACAGCCGGCCTTCGTGCTGGGCCGGCATGCCAGCGCCGCCGAAGCGGCGGCCGAGATCGCAGCCCTGGAACGGCGTGGCCTGAAGGGCCTGCGCGTGCTGGCCCTCAAGCCGCCCGTGAGCCGCCACACCCTCGTCATCGCCCAGGCCGACGGCCTGCTGGCTGGCCGGCTCAAGGCCAGCAAGGACCCGGCCTTCGCCGCCGGCTTCAAGGCCTGCAGCGCGCCGCCGCCCTCCGCGGCATCGACGGCCTCCGCGGCTTCGGCCGCCGGGGCCTCAGCCGCCTCGCGCTGAACGGCGCAGCGCCAGGGCCGCCACCAGCAGCCCGGCCAGCCAGGCCGCGCCCGCGGCGCCACCGCCGCCGCCACCGCTGCTCGAGGTGGGCTGCACCGGCGCTGCGGCAACTGTGATGGTGGCCGTCTGGCTGTGCACATAGCCGTCGCTGTCGGTCAGGTCGGCCTGGACCTTGAAGCTGCCAGCGGCGGCCGGCACGACGGTCACGGTGGATGTGTCGGCGCCGCTGCCCAGGGCGCTGAGCACGGCCGGGTTGGAGCCGCCATCGAGCAAGGTCCAGTGCGTGGCCGTGACGGTCTTGCCCGCGGCCAGACCGGAGATGGCGGCCGTGAGCGTCGCGGACTGCGTGGCTGTCAAGGTAGCGCTCGAGGGCGTGACTGTCACCGTCGCGTCGTTAAGGGTCCGGGCCGCGGCCACAGCACCGGCAGCATCCACCATGCCGGCGCCGCAGATACCGGTCTTGCAATAGCACTCCGCCTGCTCAGTCGAATCTGGCGCTCGACAGACCGGCGTGCCGGCCGTGCCGCCGGTGGTCGGAAAAGCACGCGCCGTCACCTTCAGGATGGCGGTGGATTCTGCGGAGGTCAGTGCAGGCCGTACCGAGGCCATCAGCCCCACGACACCACTGACGATAGGCGCCGAGAAGCTCGTACCGACTGACGCGCTGCTGCCAGTGTAGGAAGCGTCGCCCACAACCGGCGTCGTCGCACCGCTGTTCGTCGTGCTGACCATGGGATAGAGGCAGGGCTGGCCGGCGCCGACGTTGATGCAATTGCCACCGGGCGCGGCCACAGTGACCTCCGGGCCAATACTCGCGAAGCCCACCTTTGTGCCGACATGACGGAGCGCCGTCACAGTGATGACACCGGGGCAATTGCCAGGAAGGCCGACCGCCAAACCTTTCGAGTTGCCCGCGGCCACGACGATGGTGGCTCCCGTCGCGTTGACCTGCCCGATGGCGTCGCGGTAGAGGGAACCGGTGCTATCGGTGCTGGCGCAGCTGCCGCTGCCACCGAGACTGAGGTTGAGCACCTTGGCCTTGTTCGTATTCGTCGGGAGGCCAGGGACCGCAATACCTGCCGCCCATTTCACCCCGGCGATGATGTCGCTGTCATAGCCGCCGCACTTGCCGAGCACTCGCACCGGCAGCAACTTAAGCCCCCAGCCAACGCCGGCCATGCCGGTTGTGTTGTTGCTAGCCGCGGCGATGAGGCCCGACACGCGGGTGCCGTGCCAGGAACTGTCGATCTGGGGATAGCTGCCGTCGTCAGCCGGTTCGCAGTGATAGAACTGGCCACCCGCGGTGTTGTTCTCGGCAAAAGTGATCCAGTCGCCCGGGTCGGAAGCGTCCACATCGGCGCCGTCCCCGTCGTTGGCCATGGTGATGGAGTTGGCCTGCTGCGAGGTGCCGTTGGAGCTGAAGCCCACCATGTCGTATCCAGCAAAGATCTGCCCAACGAGCGCGGGCGGCAGGAACTTGCCAGCGAGATCGGGATGGTCGCTTCGCACGCCGGTGTCAATGACGGCCACGACGACGCTTCCAGATCCAGTCGTCAGATCCCAGGCGGCGGGCGCATTGATGCTCGACACCACGGCTGGGTTGGTGACAGTCCCAGGCGCCTTCAAATACCACTGGTCGATGACGCGGGTCTGGATGCCCCCCACCGTAGTCTCCGGATTGACGTTGGCGCCGCCGAACAGCGGATCGTCGGGCAGCTTGAAGTGCTTGCGCAGCCGGTCCACCGCCACCAGTTCCACCTCCGGGTCGGCCGCCAGCCGCTGGGCGAGCTGGGCGGCCGTCATGCCACGCGACATGACCACGTGGGTGCGCTCATCGAGGCTGCGCCCGGCGGCGAGGGCCTGGCCGGTGCGCAGGCCCAGGGCGGTCGCCCGCGTCTGCGCCACCTCGCGGGCCTCGGCGCGCGTGGCCCGCAGGGACAGGGCCTTGGCGCGCACGCTGTCGGCGCCGGGCTTGAAGCGCACGATGACGCGGGCCTCCGGCTCGGCCGAGGCCAGGGCCCGGACGGGCAGCGGCGTGGCCAGCACGGCGGCCATGGCGGCCATGGCGGCCACGAAGAAGGCCGTCGTCAGCAATGAGCGCGTGGACATCATGGCGGTGAACTCGTGCGGTGCAGGGCCGGCCAGTTTAGGCGCGAGCCCCCGGCCGAAAGGGTGACAAATGTGACCCGGCCGCGGGCTGCAAGTGCGGCGCAAGCCTGGCGCGCGGAGTGCGGAAATGGGATGCTGCTTCAGCGGCCGGGTGCAGGCAAGGCTGCCAGCTCGCCCAGGGCGCGCCGGGCCTTGTCGCGCAGCGGCGGCTGGCGCGCGGCCAGCCAGCCGATGGCGAACCAGGCCGCCGGGTCGTCGACCACCCGGCCTTCGTAGCGGGCGCGGGCGACGGCCAGGTCGTTGACCTCGCCCAGCGCCTGCTGGGCTGCGGCCAGGGCCGTGAGGTAGCGGGCCGTCCGCTTGCGCGGCAGCAGCGGGGCGAAGAACTCCACGGCATAACGCTGGCGTTTGACGTGCTTGCGCAGCGCGTGCAGGGCCGCGGCGTCGAGGGCGTCGAAACCCCGCCAGGCCGCGGCCAGGGCCTGGTGCCAGCGGCGCAGCCGGTGGCGCGCCGCGTGCTTGAGCCCGGCAGGCGCGTCCTCCCTGGCCTGCAGGCCGGCGCGCCAGGACAGCCAGGCCAGCAGCAGGCGCTGGCTCTGCGGCGAGCGCACGAGGTCGGCTGCGTCCGGCACGGGCGCCTCGTCGGGCGGCGCCAGCGGCGGCGCGCCGGCCTGCGCCAGCTCGGCATCGACGCCGCTGCCCAGCACGTCGCGGTCGCGCACCGCGCCCAGCGCGGCGAAGAGCTCCTTCAGGCCTTGGACCAGCTCCGTCGGCGGCTCGGCCACCCAGCCGCGAAAGGCCCGCAGCGCACTGCGCAGGCGGCGTATGCCCACGCGCAGCTGATGCACGTGCTCGGGCCGTTGGGCAGCGTCGCCCTCGGTCACGCCGATGGCGCTGCGGCCGATGTGGTCCAGGCACTCGTCGCAGACCGCGGCGAAGGCTTCCAGGGGGCTTGCGCCACGGCCGTAGCGCGGCGTGCCGGCCTTGCGCAGCGGTGCCTGCGGCGCGCCGGCCGCGAGGGCCAGACCTCGTTCGGCCTTGTTGCGCGGGTCCAGCACGAGGCCGAAGCGCCCCCGCCAGCGCTCGGCCAGGGCCAGCATGGCGGTGGCGGAGCCCGACACCAGCTCGAACTCGACCTCGCACAGGCGCTGCACGGCGGTGCCAGCGGTCAGAAGGCCCTGGTCCAGCGCGACGTCGACGACGGCGCCGCGCGTGCGCACCCGCCGCGAGAGCCGCCTCACGTCGGCGACGAAGCGCGGGCCTACGGCATCCCCGGCCTGTGCCGCGGCCTCGACGAGGGCGACCAGCTCGCGGCCAGGTGCCGTGCCGGCATGGGCCAGGGGGTCGGCGCTGGCGTCGGGCCGGTCCACTTCGTGCTCGAAGCGCTCCAGCGCCCCCCGCGCCGCCTTCAAGGCCTGCACCCAGCGCCCGCCCTCGCGGCGCAGCCGCCAGGCCAGACCGGCGCGGGCCAGGCGCAGGTCGGGCGTATCGAAATAGGTGGCCGTCAGCGTGACGCGCCGCGGGCGGCCCCGCCCCGCCAGCTCCGCCGCCAGCGCCGCGCGCGCGGCCGCCGGCACGAGGAACTTCAGCTCGATCTCGGCGTTTGCAGGGGCAGCGGCGGTCAAGGCAGATGGGTTCAGGACTTGGCGCGGTTGGCGGCCAGGGAGCGCTCCTGGTCGGCCTTGCGATCGGCCGCCACGGTCTGCGCATGCGGCCGGTCGCCGACGAGTTTGGCATAACCCTTCCAGTCCACGCCACCGGCAGCCAGCAGGTCCTCGCCGTAGATGGTCTTGGTAGCCATGCCCACCAGTGGCAGGCTGACCCAACCGGCGCAGTCGGCCATCGTGAAACTGTCGCCGGCCAGGTAGGGCCCGAACTTCGCCAGCCGCCGGAAGGCGCGGATGTTCTCCGGCAGCACGCGGGCCACGCGCTTCTTCGTGCCGTCGCTGACCTGGCCGCCGAAGAAGGCCTCCGGGTAGAGCTCCCGCACCACCAACTCCAGGTGCAGCTCCACGTAGGTGATCAGTTCGCGCACCTTGGCAGCCTGGTAGGGGTCGGCCGGCACCAGGGCCGGGGTGCCGGGGTAGGCCGCCTCCAGGTAGTCGACGATGACCTGGCTCTCGCACAGCGCCCCCTGGGGCGTCTTGATGAAGGGCACCTTGCCCAGCGGCGAGCAGCTGAGCACCGCCTCCTCGTGGCAGTGGGTCTCGACACGCTCCTCGGCGAAGGGGATGCCCTTTTCGAGCAGGGCCAGCTTGACCTTGTTGTAGTAGTTCGAGAGCGGAATGCCGCAGAGGGTGATCATGGGTGTCTCCTGGTGAAGGCCGGCAGTCTATGCAGCGGAGCCGGCGCGTCCTGGCGCGGGCGCGACATCAACGGTTGACCAGCACGATGCCCGCCGCCAGCGCCGCCAGCGCCGCGACGAGGCGGGCGCTGATGCCCTCGCTCAGCAGCAGGGCGCCGGCCAGCAGGCCGAACAGGGGCGTGCTCAGCGTGAACACGGCCAGCCGCGTGGCCGCGTAGTGGCGGATCAGCCAGAACCAGGCGAGGTAGCTGGCGAAGGACACGATCACGGCCTGGAAGCCGAACAGGCCGAGCAGCCGCGGCGACCATTGCAGCGGTACCGGCTCGCCGGCCCAGGCTGCCGCGGCGCACAGGGCGAGCGCCGAGACGCCAAGTTGGTAGAGCAAGGTCTTCTCGGCCGGCGCGTGGGCCAGGCGCGTGGCGCGGATGGCCAGCGTCGTGCCGCCCCAGAGCACGGCCGCGGCCACGCCCAGGGCGTCGCCCCACCACTGGCGCGGGCTCTGCGCCGCCGAAAAGCCCTCCGCGAAGGCGAAGGCCACGGCGCCGAAGGCCAGCACCAGGCCGGCCCACTGGCGGCCCGACAGCTTCTCGCCATGGGCGATCCACGGCATGCCCAGGGCCACGACGAAGGGCGAGAGGTAGATGAAGACCACCATGCGCGAGGCGCTGGTGTACTGCAGGCCGACGAAGATGCAGGCGAATTCGGCCGCGAACAGCGATCCGGCCAGCAGCCCGCCAGCCAGGCTGCCGTCGCGCTCGAACAGGCGGACACCCCGCGCCGCCGACCACAGCCAGACCAGCCCGCCCGCGACGACCGAGCGCAGCCCCGCCTGCCACAGCGGCCCGATCTCGGTGAGCGCCGCCTTGGCGGCGACCTGGTTGATGCCCCAGAGCAGGCAGCACAGCAGCAGCAGGGAGACGGCGCGGGCGTCGAGATGGGCGTGGCGGATGGGGGGCGTCATGCTGCGTATGCTGCCAGCATGTTCGAAGTGACCCTTCTCGGCGGCGGCGTGATGGGCGCCGCCACGGCCTGCTTCCTGGCGCGCGACCATGGCGCGGCAGTGACGGTGGTCGAGCGCGACCCGAGCTACGCCCGCGCCTCCAGCTCGCTGTCGTTGAGCTCCATCCGCCAGCAGTTCTCGCAGCCCGTCAACATCGCCCTGTCCCGCTGGAGCCTGGACTTCCTGCGCCGCGCGGCCGACGAGCTGGCCGTGTCCGACGACCGGCCGGCCCTCGGCCTCGTCGAACCCGGCTATCTCTACCTCGCCACCGAAGCGGGTGCCGCGGCGCTGCGCGCGCTGCACGGCCTGCAGCGCGCCGAAGGCGTGGACGTGACCCTGCTGGCGCCGGCCGAACTCGCAGCTCGCTTCCCCTGGCTGGCCGTGGACGACCTGGCGCTGGGCTCGCTCGGGCTGTCGGGCGAGGGCTGGTTCGACGGCCCGGCCCTGCACCGCGCCTTCCGGCGCAAGGCCATGGCCTGCGGCGCGCGCTTCGTGGCCGCCGAGGCGGTCGGCTTCGAGACCGCCGGCGACCGCGTGACGGCCGTGCGCTGTGCCGACGGCTCCCGCCTCGGCGGCGACGCCTTCGTCGTCACGGCCGGCGCATGGAGCGCGCCGCTGGGCCGGGCCCTGGGCCTGGAGCTGCCGGTGCACGCGAAGAAGCGCGACGTCTTCGTGCTGGAGACACCCGCCGAGCTGACCGGCTGTCCGCTCGTCATCGACCCCAGCGGCTTCTGGTTCCGCCCCGAAGGCCGGCTGCTGCTGGCCGGCGGCCCGCCGCGCGGCGACGACCCCGACGACGCGCCCCTGGACGCCATCGACCACGGCCTGTTCGAGGCCGGGCTGTGGCCGACGCTGGCCGCCCGCGTGCCGGCCCTGGAGGCCTTGCGCGTGCGTTCGGCCTGGGCCGGCTACTACGAGATGAATGCTTTCGACCACAACGGCCTGGCCGGCCGTTTGCCCGGTTATGCGAACGCCTACGCCGCCTGCGGCTTCTCCGGCCACGGCATGCAGCAGTCGCCGGCGGTGGGCTGGTCGATGGCCCGGCTGATCGCCGGGCTGGACGCGCCGCTGGTGCAGGCGCTGTCGCCGCAGCGGCTGCTGGACGGGCGGCGACTGCTGGAGGCCAATGTGATCTAACCGGCCACCGCTCGACCCGCAGGTACAGATCGCCGTCCGGCCAGGTCGTTCAACACGTCTTGAACGACCCCACTTGTCTGAACTGAAGCGACCAATTTCAGCAAATATGCTATGTTCAACAAATGTTGAACGTGACAAGTTCGGTGAAATTAGATCAGCTGGCGGCTGACGCGCTGCGAAGGGCGCTGCAAGACGTGCCGCATTCGAAACTCGTCATCGACTCGGAAAAAGCACACGACCCGGGCGTGGACCTGGTAGCCCATATCGACCATCACGGCGAACGCAGGGTCGTGGTCGCCGAGGTCAAGGCGAGCGGCCAGCCGCGGCACGTCAAGAGCGCCTTGTTCCAGCTGAAGCGATACGCCCAAGAGCAGGCGCAACCGATCACACCCCTTGTCATCGCCCCCTACCTGTCCGAAAGCGCCAGGGCGCTGTGCATCGAGAGCCAGGTCGGCTATCTGGATTTCGAGGGCAACACGCGCATCGCGTTTCCCGGGTTCTTCCTGTCCAGGGAGGTGGCCAGCAAACCGCAGACTGAACGGCGCGAACTGCGCTCGCTGTTCAAGCCCAAGTCGGCACAGGTGCTCCGTACCATGCTGCGCGATCCAAGCCAGGCCTGGCGTGTCGTCGACCTCTCCAGGACTGCGGATGTCAGCGCCGGCCAAGTGAGCTATGTGCGCAGTGGGCTTTTGGACCGCGGCTGGGCCGAGGTCTCCGACGACGGCGTGTTCCTGTCCAACCCTGACGCCCTGCTCGATGCCTGGCGCGAGGAATACCAGCCGCCCGCAGGCCATCGATGGACGTTCTACACGACGATGCACGGGTCCAGCCTGGACGACGCGTTGCGTTCCATGGGCGGCGAAGCCGCCGAAGACCGGGGGCTCGCCATCCTCGCTTCCTTCTCGGCGGCGAACTGGCTCGCTCCCTATGGCCGGACGGGCACCCAGTACTTCTACGCCGACCGTGAGGGCGCCCAGCGCCTGCGCGATGCCTTGAAGCTGTCGCCAGCGTCTCGCGGCGAAAACCTCGTGATCACCGTCCTCGACGAGCCCGGGCCTTTGCGCGACTTCATCGAACCTGCACCGGGCATCTATACCACCGGACTCGCACAGACCTACCTGGACCTGTACGCTGCCGGCGAGCGCGGCCGTGAAGCGGCCGAGCACCTTCGCAAGGCGAGGCTGCAGTGGAAAAAATGACGCCCGACGAGCCTCAGAGCGCCAGCGACTACGGCGATCGCACCACGGCAGCCGTCAAGTCCGTCCTGTTGGAAATCGGGCAGATCCTCGGCAGCTACCAAGGCAAGTTCGCCGTGGTCGGCGGCGCCGTGCCATGGCTGCTGCTGAACGACAACGAGGACATGCGGCATGTCGGCACGATGGACGTGGACCTCGGGCTCGATGCCGAAGCGCTCGGCGACGGCGAATACGCGAGCCTCGTCCAATCACTGATGGCCCATGGCTACGTCCAGCGCGAGGCCTTGAAGCGTTTCCAACTCGTCCGGACCATCGATGCGGCCGACGGCGGCGCCCCAATCGACGTGATGGTCGACTTCCTGATGCCCCGCGACGCGCGCATCGTCAGGAACAAGCCACCGCTGGTCGACAACTTCGCGGTGCAACGCGCGAGCGGCGCCGAACTCGCGCTGCGCTTCTATGAGCTCGTCGCCATCTCGGGCGCCATGCCGAACGGTGGGACCAACAAGGTCGAGATCGCCGTCTGCTCCATTCCCGCTTTGCTTGCGATGAAGGGCCATGCGATCAACGGCCGCTACAAGCAGAAGGATGCCTACGACATCTACTTTTGCGTCCGCAACTACCCCGGCGGTCCCGCAGTGCTCGCCCAGGCGTGCCGCCCGCTGCTGGACCATGCCCAGGCCCTTGCCGGCTACCGGTTCATCGCCGAGAAGTTCGATTCGCTCGAAGGCTTCGGCCCCAGCTGCGTGCGAGGCTTCGTGCAGGAAACCCAGGTGCTCGGGGAGCGCACGCCGGATCAGTGGCAAATGGACGCCTTCGGACAGGTCGATGCGTGGTTGCGCGCGCTCGATCTGCGTGCCTAGCTTCGGGCTTGCGGACGGCCGAAGTGATGGCGCCTCGGCTGCGCCAGCATGGCCGCGCAGTTGCCCTGCAGCTGTTGTCAGCGCCTGACGTAGCGCGTGGCGGTGAGGCGGTCCGACACCGCGCTGGTCTTGTTGTCGACATAGCCGCGGCCGCGCAGTTCGCCGCGCACCTCGGCGTCCGAAGGACTGGCGTCGGGGCCCTTGGGGTGGACGACCCAGACCGTCTTGCAGGGCATGCCGGCGTGGAAGTCGGCCATGCGCTCGACCTCGAAGGGCGACTGCACCACGGCCACCAGCATGTGGGCCGCGCGCGGGTTGCTCGTGAGCCCGTGCCCGAGGGCCTCGGCCAGCGCGGGGTCGAGGGCGCCGTGCGTCGGGCCCATCAGCAGGGCGGGGTGTTCGGCGCTGATGCCGAGCTTGGCAGCCAGGGTGGGCGGCGGGGTCAGCAGCTTTCTGAGCCAGCGCTCGGCCTCCTTGGCGCCGAGTTCCAGCACGACCGCCTCGCCGTCAGCCTCGAAGCACAGGGTCTCCCCGTCGACGCGCAGGTTCTGCAGGGCGGCGATGGCCCAGCGCCGCTTGAGGTCGCCGCGCAGCACGACGGTGGTCGATTCGAGCAGCGCCTTCACCTCGGCGCCCTCCTCGCCCACGCGGGCGGTGCAACTGGCTTCACGTCCCATGCGGGCTCCTCGCTGACTTGTCGTTGAAGCGCATTGTCAGGCCCCAGGCCAGGGCGCCGGCGAGGGCGCCGCAGAGGTGGGCGAAGGGGGCGACGGGGAAGTCGAAGCCGGCCGTGGCGCGCAGCGCGGGGCCGAGGGGGTGTTCCAGGGCCAGCTTGGCGGCAAGGCCGAGGGCGATGCCGGCACCGACGAGGCGCTCGCGGCCGGGGCGCGTCAGCAGGGTCAGCGCGGCGATGGCGACGAGGCCATGCAGTTCGCCGGACAGGCCGGCGTAGCGCTGGAGTTCGGGCTTGAGCAGCAGGCCGGCCTGGGTCAGGGGCAGCGCGAGGAGGGCGGCGGTGGTTTCACGCCAGCCGAGGCGGGCACGCCAGCCGAGCAGGGCGAGGACGGCACAGCCAGCGAGGTTGGCGGCGAGGTGGATGGGGGTCCAGTGGACGAAGGCGGCGGTGAGGGCGCGCCAGGGTTGGCTGACGGCGAGGGTGGGTTGCCAGTCGAGGGCTTCCCGCGGGGCGGGCCAGATCAGGAGGGCTGCAGTGGCCAGGGTGGCGCAAAGGGCGAGCCAGCTGAGACGGCGCGTCATTGAAGAAGCCGGGAGATGGGAGCTTTTGCAACGAGCCTTTCGACTCGGTGCACCGTGCCGGGAGTTCGCCCCGGCGGGCGACCTACTTTCTGGCCCGCCAGAAAGTAGGCAAAGAGCGGCCCCTGCAAAACCGCCCACCCTGCGGGTGGGTGCCCTGCGATGCTCGAAGCCCGGGGCCGCGCCCAACTCGCTTCGTTCACTGCGTTCACTACGCTCAGACAAAGGGGCGCGAAGTCAGTTGTTGAAGCGCGCTGCGCGCGCGCCCCGGGCTCCTGCGCTTCTCGGCGGTTTAGAAGGGGAGACCCCAAGCAGCCGAAACAGCCAACAGCCAAACGCCGCATCCCTGCGGTCGCGGCTGTTCCTTCACTCCCCCTTTGAGCCCGCCGAGGAGCGCAGCACCTTGAGGCCGCGTGCGCAGCACGCTTCAACAACTGACTCCGCGCAACTGTCTGAGCGCAGCGTAGCGAAGCGAGTTTTGCGCGGGGCCTCAAGGTGCGAGCACCGCAGGGAACCCCGCAGCGCAGCGAAGGGGCGGGCGGTTCGGGGGCGACTTTTTGCCTACTTTTTGGTCGCCCAAAAAGTAGGTCGCCCGCCGGGGCGAATTCCCGGCATGGGCCTTCGCAGCAAGACACCTGAGGCACAAGCCACCAGCGCCGCCAGACGCGGCCTAGCCGAACACCGCCCGCCACAACGCCCTCACCGCTGCCCGGTGACCTTCCAGCGGCATCGCCGCCCCCGCATCCAGCGCCGTCGACTGCTCATCCAGCCTCGCCCGGTGCTGCACGCGGCGCAGCTCGCGGTAGGCGTTGGCCGCCCGCACGCCCACGCCCGCGGGCAACAGACCGGCCGCCTCGCAGCGCTGCAGCAGGGCGATGTTGCCGGCGTTGTCCTGCAGCTCCGGGTGGGCCGCCGAATGCGCCAGCACCAGGAACTGCAGCGCGAACTCGGCGTCCATCATGCCGCCCTCGCTGTGCTTGACGTCGAAGAGGCCCTCGCGCACCGGCCGCGCCGCACGCACCTTCTCGCGCATGGCCTGCACCTCGCGCTTGAGGGCCTCGGCGTCGCGCGGTGCCGTCAGCACCTGGCGGCGCACCGCCTCGCAGCGTTCGGCCATCGAGGCCTCGCCGGCGCAGAAGCGCGCCCGCGTGATGGCCTGGTGCTCCCAGGTCCAGGCGGTGTTGCTGCCGCGGCCGGTCTGGTAGGCCTCGAAGTGGGCCAGCGAGGTGACCAGCAGACCCGAGTTGCCGTTGGGCCGCAGCGCCGTGTCGATGTCGAACAGCTCGCCCGCCGCCGTGCGCAGGGTCAGCCAGGTGATGAGGCGGCGCACGAAGGCGCCATAGATCTCGCCTGCGTTCTCGTCCTCGTCGTCGAAGACGAAGACGACGTCCAGGTCGCCGCCGTAGCCCAATTCCTTGCCGCCGAGCTTGCCGTAGGCGATGACGGCCAGGCGCGGCGACTCGCGGTGGGCCTTGGCGAAGCGCGCCCAGGCCCATTGGATGGTGATCTGCAGCACCGCGTCGGCCAGCAGCGAGAGGTCGTCGGCCACCTGCTCGACCGTGATGCAGCCCTCGACGTCGCGCACCAGCGTGCGGAAGACCTCGGCATGGTGGGCGCGGCGCAGGGTGTCGAGCAGGGCCTCCTCGTCGGCCTCGCCGCTGCGTGCCCAGCCGCGCTCGCGGTCCTGCAGGTCGGCGATGAAGGCCTCGCGGTCGAAGCGGGCCTGGAGCAGCAGCGGGTCGGCCAGCTCGTCGATGACGCCGGGGTGCTGCATCAGGTAGCGCATCGGCCAGCGCGCCAGGCCCAGCAGGCGTAGCAGGCGCTGCTGCACCGCGGGGCGCTCGACGAGCAGGGCGAGGTAGCTCTCGCGCCGCAGCAGCGGGCCCACCCAGTCGACGAAGCGCAGGGCGGCGTCGAGCGAGCATTCCTCGGCAGCCACCGCCTGCGCCGCCCGATGGAAGAGTTTGGCCAGGCGCTGGCGCGACTCCTCGCGCAGGCCCTGCACGCGCGGGCTCTCGGCCAGGCTGCGCACGGCCGCCGCCAGCGGCGCCGGCAGGCTCTGCAGGAAGTCGTCGGCATCCACCGCCGGCCGCGGCCCGCCGCACTGGCCGCCGCGGCAGCCGCCGGGCTTGGCGCCGGTGCCTTCATGCAGCAGCGCATCGAACTCGGTCGCCACCAGCTCGCGCACCTCGCCGAGCTGCTCGAAGAGTTCACAGGCCTCGCGCGAACACGTCAACCCGAGGGACGCGGCGATCCAGGCGAGGTCGGCGTCGGCCTGGGGCAGGCAGTGGGTCTGCTGGTCGTCGAGGAACTGGATGCGGTGCTCGACGCGGCGCAGGAAGACGTAGGCCTCGGTGAGGCGGCGGGCGGTCTCGGGCTTCATCAGGCCGCCGGCGGCCAGCTGGGCCAGGGCCTTGACGGTGGAGCGGGTGCGGATCTCGGGGAACTGGCCGCCGCGCACCACCTGCAGCAGCTGGACGATGAACTCGATCTCGCGGATGCCGCCGCGCGAGAGCTTCACGTCGTTGGCCCGTTCGGGCCGGCCGGCGGCGCGCGCCTTGGCCTCGCTGCGGATCTTGCCGTGCAGCTGGCGCAGGCCCTCGAAGACGCCGTAGTCCAGGTAGCGGCGGTAGACGAAGGGGGTGACGAGGTTGCGCAGGGCCAGGGTGCGCGGGTCGGCTGGCGAGCCGGGGCCCGACAGCGGCGCGACGACGCGGCTCTTCAGCCAGGCGAAGCGCTCCCACTCGCGGCCCTGCACGAGGAAGTACTCCTCCAGCATGCCCAGGCTGACGACCGGCGGGCCGCTCTTGCCGTTGGGCCGCAGGGCCAGGTCGACGCGGAAGACCTGGCCGTCGTCCGTCACGTCGCCGATGAGGGCGTACAGGCGCCGGGCGACCTGGGAGAAGTACTCATGCGCGGTGACGGGCTTGGCGCCGTGGGTGGCGCCGTCGTCCTCGTAGACGTAGATGAGGTCGATGTCCGAGGAGACGTTGAGTTCGCGCGCGCCGAGCTTGCCCATGCCCAGCACCCAGAAGGCGATGTCGCGTCCCTCCGCCGTGCACGGCGCGCCGTGGATGGCGTCCAGCTCGGCCCGCGCGGCGGCGAGGGCCTGGTCGAGCGTGACCTCGGCCAGGTGGGTCATCGCGAGGGTCACGTCGTCGACGCTGGCGCCCCGCTCGATGTCCAGCACCGCCAGCCGCTCCAGCACCAGGTGCCGGGCCACGCGCAGGGCGCTGGCCAGCGGCCGCTCGCGCGCCAGGTCGGCGATCAGGGCGGCGATGACGGCGCGGTCGGGCAGGCCGGCAGGCAGCCGTACCAGCTCGGCCGCATAACGGCGCCGGACGCGCTGCACATAACGGCTGTGTTCAGCGAGAACGATCAAGGCGAATCACTCCACATCGCTCAGCGGCTGCCGTGGATCCGGCTTTGCCGGGCCACTGGCAGCTGCCAAAGCCAGAGGCTTTGTCCTTCGCCAGGCACAAACAGTCCACAGGACTGTTTGTGTCCGGGCTCAGCCCCATGAGGGGTCGGCGAAGCCGGTAGGGGTGGTCTTGTTCCATGTGCTAGATTGCCTTCCGGCCGGTTCTCCACGTGCCAGGACAACGTGTCTGACTTCTTCTCGGCCGCCTTCCACCACTGTTCCCGCATTGCCGGCTGGCCTCTGCGCCTGTGCTGGCTCGCGCTTCGCTGGGCGCTGCTGATCCTCGCCCTGCTGTGGGCGCTGGTGGTGGTGGCCTGGGCGGTGCTGCACTGGGGCATTCTCCCGCACGCCAATGAATGGCGTCCCTGGCTGGAGAGGGAAGCCTCAAGGGCTTTGGGGGTAGAAATGCGCATCGGGCGCCTGAACGTGGAGTCGGGCGGCTGGATGCCGAGGCTGGAGTTCGTCGACGTGCGCGTCCTCGACCCCGCCGGCCGCCAGGCCCTGCGCCTGCCGCGCGTGGCCGCGGTGCTGTCGGCGCAGTCGCTGCTGGCGATGGAGCCGCGCTTCGTCCAGCTCCTCATCGACACGCCCGAGCTGGAGATCCGCCGCGACGCCCAGGGCCGGCTCTTCGTCGCCGGGCTGGACGTGGACGCCACCGAGCGCGCCGAGGCCGGCGGCGCCTCCGACGCCTGGCTGGACTGGCTTTTCAGCCAGCCCGAGCTGGCCGTCGTGCACGGTCGCATCCGCTGGGTCGACGAAAAGCGCGCCGAGGCCCGCCCGCTGGAGCTGTCCGACCTCAACCTCGTCATCCGCAACGGCCTGCGCCGCCATGCCCTGCGCCTGGACGCCACGCCACCGGCGGACTGGGGCCGGCGCTTCACCCTGCGCGGGCAGTTCACCCAGAGCCTGCTCAAGCGCCCCGGCGAGCTGCAGCACTGGAGCGGCCAGCTCTACGCCGAGCTGCCGCGCGCCGACCTGAGCCAGCTGCGCCGCCACGTGGACCTGCCCTTCCAGCTCAGCGAAGGCGATGGTGCCGTGCGCGCCTGGGGCGAGATCCGCAACGGCCAGCCCGTGGGCGCCACGCTGGACCTGGCCCTGCGCTCGGTGCGCCTCAAGCTGCTCGAGTCCGCCCCCGACCTGGACCTCGACCACATCGAAGGCCGGCTGGACCTGGCCCGCACCAAGGGCAGCCTGAGCCTGCAGGCCCGCCAGCTCGGCTTCGTCAGCGGCGACGGCGTCGTCTGGCCACGCTCCGACTGGGGCGTGACCCTGCAGCTGGGCAAGGGCGACGAGGTGCTCGGCGGCCAGGCCGACGCCCAGCGCCTGGACTTCGCGCTGATGGCCCAGATCGCCCAGCGCCTGCCCCTGGGCGAGCGCGCGCACGAGTTGCTCGCCGAACTGGAGCCCCAGGGCGTGCTCACCGCGCTGAGCGGCCAGTGGCAGGGCCCGCTGGACGCGCCGCTGAGCTACCGCGTGCGCGCCCAGCTCGACGGCCTGGCCGTGGCCGCCCGGGCGGCCGAGGCCGAGGGCCATCTCGGTCGCCCCGGCCTGCGCGGCGCCAGCCTGGACCTGGACGCCAACGAGCGCGGCGGCACCGCCAGGCTGGCCGTGCACCAGGGCGAGGTCGTGCTGCCCGGGCTCTTCGACGACCCGGTGCTGCCCATCACCCGGCTGGCGACGCAGCTGAGCTGGAAGCTGCCCGCGGCCAGCGGCAAGGCTTCCGGCGACGTGGAGCTGCGCCTGCGCGACCTGCAACTGCAAACGCCCGACCTGAGCGGCGAGTTCGAGGTGCTGTGGAAGCGCCCCGTCGGCGCCGCGACCCCGGGCTTCCTGGACCTGAGCGGGCGGGCCCAGCGCGCCGACGCCACCCGTGTGGCGCGCTACATCCCGCAATGGCTGCCGGCCACGCGCAGCTACCTCTCGCACGCCCTGCTGGGCGGCGAGGCCCGCAACATCAGCGTGCGGGTCAAGGGCGAGCTGCGCGACTTCCCCTTCGACGGCGCGCGCTCGAACGGCCTCTTCCGCGTCTCTGCCCAGGCCCAGGGCGTGACCCTGGCCTACGTGCCGCCGAGCGAGAGCGGCACCAACTGGCCGGCGATGGAGAACGTGGACGGCGAGCTGGTCTTCGAGCGCGCCGGCATGGAGATCCACAACGCCCGGGCCCGGGTGCTGGGCTATGAACTGAGCGGCGTCAACGGCGGCATCAAGGATCTCGGCCACGCCCGGGTGCTGGCGCTGGACGGCAGCGGGCGCGGCGCCGGCGCCGACCTGCTGCGCTTCGTGCGCGGCTCGCCGCTGGACGAGTGGCTGGGCAATGCGCTGACCGCGGCCTCCGCCCAGGGGCCGGTGGCCCTGAAGCTGGGCATCGGCATCCCGCTGGACGACGCCTCGCAGACGACGCTCAAGGGCCAGCTCCAGCTCGGCGGCGTGGACCTCAAGCTGCGCCCCGAGCTGCCGCCGCTCGCCGGCGCCCGGGGCCGCATCGACTTCGACCGCAAGGGCTTGCAGCTCGTCGGCATGACGGCACGTCTGCTCGGCGGCGACGCCGGCATCGAGGGCGGCACCCAGCGCGACGGCAGCCTGCGCTTCGCCGTGCAGGGCCAGGCCACCGCCGACGGCCTGCGGCGCGCCACGGAGCTGGGCGCCGTGGCGCGGCTGGCCCAGGCCGCCAGCGGCCAGGCGGCCTACCGCTTCCAGCTGGCGGTCAGCAAGGAGGGCCAGAGCGAGCTCAGCGTGGCCAGCAGCCTGCAAGGCCTGGCGCTGGACCTGCCGGCGCCCGGGCGCAAGGAGGCCGACGCCGCCCTGCCCCTGCGCCTGCTCATGACCCCCACCGCCGCCGGCCGCGACGAGATCCGCCTGGAGCTGGGCGCCGCCACCGCGCCGCTGCTGCAGGCCCAGCTGCAACGCGACATCTCCGGCGCCAGCTCGCGCGTGCTGCGCGGCGCCCTGGCCGTGCAGGACAAGCTGCCCGCCCTGCCCGCCAGCGGCGTGCTGCTGCAGGCCAATGTCGCGGCCCTCGACCTGGATGCTTGGCAGCAGCGCCTGGGTACGCTGGCAGGCAACGGCGGCACCACCGGCGCCGGCGCAGGGGTGGCCGGTGCCGACAGCGGCGACGACGGGCTGCTGCCCAGCCAGATCGTCCTGCGCAGCCAGGCGCTGAAGGTGGCGGGCCGCCAGCTCGGCCACGTGACGGCCCAGATCGCGCGCGACGGGGCCGCCTGGCGGCTGAACGTCGACGCCGAGCAGCTGGCCGGCCGCATCGAGCTCAAGGGCGTGCACGGCAGCCAGGTCGACGCCGTGCAGGCGCGGCTGACCCGCCTGTCCCTGCCGCGCTCGGAGGCCGAGTCCTTCAGCGAGCTCATCGACCCCGGCAAGGCCGCCGCCACCAGCAGCCCCCTGCCTTCGCTGGACATCGAAGTCGACGACTTCGAGCTGCGCGGCAAGCGCCTGGGCCGGCTGGAGGTGCTGGCCCAGGCCCCCGCCGCGGCCCGCGACTGGAAGCTGGACAAGCTGCAGATCCGCTCGCCCGACGCCCTGCTGACCGCCAACGGCCGCTGGGGCGACACCGCCGGCCGGCGCCGCACCCAGCTCGACTGGAAGCTCGAGATCGCCGACGCCGGCAAGCTGCTGGAGCGCCTCGGCCAGGGCCAGGTGCTGCGCGGCGGCAAGGGCGTGCTCGTCGGCGAGGTGGGCTGGGACGGCTCGCCGCTGGCCCCCCACTACCCCAGCATGGCCGGCAACTTGAACATCCAGCTCGACACCGGCACCTTCCTCAAGGCCGAGCCGGGCGTGGGCCGACTGCTCGGCGTGCTCAGCCTGCAAAGCCTGCCGCGCCGGCTGCTGCTGGATTTCCGCGACGTCTTCGCCGAAGGCTTCACCTTCGACGGCGTGACCGGCGACGTGAAGATCGCCGCCGGCGTGGCCCGCAGCGACAACATCCGCATCCGCGGCCTGCAGGCCGCCGTGCTGGTGGATGGCAGCACCGACCTCGCCGCCGAGACGCAGAACCTGCGCGTCGTCGTCGTCCCCGAGGTCTCGGCCGGCGGCGCCTCGCTGGCCTACGCGGCCATCAACCCCGCCATCGCCCTGGGCGCCTTCCTGGCCCAGCTCATCCTCAGCCGCCCGGTGGCCGCAGCCAGCACGCGCGAGTTCCACATCAGCGGCAGCTGGGACGATCCCAAGGTCGAGAAGCTCGAATCGACCGCCGCGCGCGCGGTGAATGCCGCCAGCGCCGCCCAGTGACCTAGCATCGCCGCCATGATGAAGATCGCCGCCTGCCAGATGGTCTCCGGCCCCGACGTGGCCGCCAACCTCGCCACCGCCCGCCGCCTGCTCGAGGACGCCGCCCGCCAGGGCGCCCGGCTGGCCGCCCTGCCCGAGTACTTCTGCCTGATGGGCATGCACGACAGCGACAAGCTGGCCCTGGCCGAGGACGACGGCGCCGGCCCCATCCAGGCCATGCTCGCCACGGCCGCGCGGGAGCTGGGCCTGTGGCTCATCGGCGGCACCCTGCCGATCCGCTCGACCACCGCCGACCGCGTGCGCAACTCGACGCTGGTGTTCTCGCCCACCGGCGAGCGCGTCGCCCGGTACGACAAGATCCACCTCTTCGCCTTCGACAACGGCCGCGAGTCCTACGACGAGGGCCGCGTGCTGGAGGCGGGCAGCGAACCCACACGCTTCGACGCCGGCGGCGTGAACGTGGGCCTGTCGGTCTGCTACGACCTGCGCTTTCCGGAGCTCTACCGCCGCTACGCCGGCTGCGACCTGCTCGCCGTGCCGGCCGCCTTCACCTACACCACCGGTCAGGCGCACTGGGAGCTGCTGCTGCGCGCGCGTGCCGTGGAGAACCAGTGCTATGTCATCGCGCCGGCCCAGGGCGGCCAGCATGCCAACGGCCGCCGCACCTGGGGCCACAGCATGGTCATCGACCCCTGGGGCCAGGTGCTGGCCGTGCAGGCCGAGGGCGAAGGCGTGGTGATGGCCGAGCTGGACCCGGTGCGCCTGGCCCAGGTGCGCCAGCAACTGCCCGCGCTGGGCCACCGACGCCTGGGTTAGTCCCGAGGCGCTGACTTTCCGCCGCGCGAGGCGGCACTCCTAGACTCGCCGGCTCCAGTCATTCCGCCCCAGCCCATGCGTTTCAAACTCGTAGGCGCCGCCGTGGCGCTGTCGGCTGCGCTCGCCGCCTTCGCCTCGCCCACGGCCGACACCCCCCTCGGCCCCATCACCCAGCCCCTGTGGCTGCGCCAGTCGGCCATCTCGCCCGACGGCAGCCAGGTGGCCTTCACCTTCCAGGGCAACCTCTACCTCGTGCCCGCGGCCGGCGGCACGGCGCGGCTGCTGGTGGCCAGCGGCCACCACGTGACGGCGCCGGTCTGGTCGCCCGACGGCCGGCTGCTGGCCTATGCCGCCGACGTGCACGGCAACAACGACGTCTTCCTCGTCTCGGCCGATGGCGGCCCCTCGCGCCGGCTGACCCAGCACTCGGCACCCGAGACGCCCATCGCCTTCACGCCGGACGGCAAGGCCGTGCTGTTCTCGGCCCAGCGCCAGGACGCCGCCACCAGCATGGCCTTCCCGTCGCCGGCCATGGGCGAGCTCTACCAGGTCGGCATCGAGGGCGGGCGGCGCCCGCGCCAGCTCTTCAGCGAGCCCGCCCTGGCCGGCCGCTATGACAAGGCCGGCACCCGCCTCGTCTACGAGGACTGGAAGGGTTATGAGAACAGCTTCCGCAAGCACCACGTCTCGCCGGTGGCCCACGACATCTGGCTGTGGGACGCCAGGACCGGCCAGCACCGCAAGCTGACCAGCTCCGGCGGCGAGAACCGCAACCCGGTCTGGTCGCCCGACGAGGCCTCCATCTACTACCTCAGCGAGAAGAGCGGCAGCTTCAACGTCTGGAAGATGCCGCTGAACCGACCCGAGGCGGCGCGGCAGATCACCCACTTCACGAAGAACCCGGTCCGCTTCCTGTCGGTGGCCGCCAACGGCACGCTGTCCTTCGGCTACGACGGCGAGCTCTACACCCTGGCCGGCGACACGGCCGAGCCGCGGAAGCTGGCCGTGGGCATCGCGGCCGACGCGCTGGCGCCCACGGTCGAGACGCTGAAGCTCAGCGACGGCGCGACCGACATGGCGGCCAGCCCCGACGGCTCGGAGGTGGCCCTGGTCGTGCGCGGCCAGGTCTTCGTCACGTCGGCCGAGTTCGGCAACACGCGCCGCATCACCGAGGGCCCAGGGCAGAAGCGCTCGGTCAGCTTCAGCCCCGACGGTCGCAAGCTGCTCTACGCCTGCGAGCAGGACGGCCAGTGGAGCCTGTGCGAGGCGGCCATCGCCGGCGACAGGAAGGCCGTGCCCAGCTTCTTCAACGCACCGCGCGTGACGACGCGGGTGCTGCTGAAGGATGCGCACCAGAACTTCCAGCCGCGCTACTCGCCCGACGGCAAGCAGGTGGCCTACCTGCGCGACCGCGCGGCCCTGCACGTGCTCGACACGGCCAGCGGCAAGACGCGCGAGGTGCTGTCGGCCGAGTGGAACTACTCCTACGAGGACGGCGACCAGTGGTTCGACTGGGCGCCCGACGGCAAGAGCCTGCTGGTGCAGTTCATCGACCGCAACCGCTGGAGCGCCGAGGTGGGCGTGGTGCCGGCCGACGGCAGCGGCAAGCTCGTCAACCTGACGCAAAGCGGCTACGAGGACCAGCGCCCCATGTTCGGCCGCCAGGGCCAGCTGATGCTGTGGACGACCGACCGCCAGGGCCTGCACGGCAGCGGCAGCAGCGCGCGCAGCGACACCGACGTGTACGCCATGTTCCTGACCCGGGCGGCCTACGACCGCTACCAGCTCGACAAGGCGGAGTACGCCCAGCTGAAGAAGCGCGAGGAGGAGGAGAAGAAGGACGCCAAGAAGGACGGCGACAAGAAGGATGGCGACAAGAAGGCCGACGCGAAAACCGACGCCAAGGCCGACACCAAGGCCGAGGAGAAGAAGCCCGAGCCTCCCAGGCCCGTCGTCATCGAGCAGGAGGGCCTGGAGCACCGCATCGCGCGCCTGACCACGGTTTCGGGCGACATCAAGGACTACGCCCTCACGCCCGATGGCGAGCAGCTCTTCTACGTGGTCAAGACGGACGAGGGCCACGAGCTGTGGCAGGTGCGGGTGCGCGAGAAGGAAGGCCGCCGCGTCGCCACGCTGCCGCCGGGCAAGGGCGACGCCGTCAGCCTGGCCCTGGACGCCAAGGGCGCGACCGGCTTCGTGCTGGCCGGCGGCAAGGTGCAGAAGTTCAAGGTGCCGGCCGAGGACGGCAAGGGCGACGTCAAGACCGAAGGCGTGAAGTTCACGGCCGAGCTGCGCATCGACCACGCCGCCGAGCGGGCCCAGATGTTCGACCACGCCTGGCGCCAGACCCAGGAGAAGCTCTACGTCACCGACATGGGCGGCGTGGACTGGGCGGGCTACCGCAAGGTCTACGAGCGCCAGCTGCCCTACGTGGCCGACGGCGCGGACTTCGCCGAGCTGCTGTCGGAGATGCTGGGCGAGCTCAACGTCTCGCACACCGGCGGCAACTACCGCCCGCCGCCGAGGGGCGACGCCACCGCTTCGCTGGGCGTGCTCTACGACGGCGCCTACCAGGGCGCGGGCGCCAAGGTGGCCGAGGTCATCGAAGGCGGGCCGCTGGACACGGCCGCCAGCCGCGTGAAGGCCGGCATGCTCGTCGAGTCCATCGACGGCGAGGCCATTGCCGCGGGTGCCGACTTCGACGCCCTGCTCAACCTCAAGGCCGGCAAGCAGGTGGTGCTGGAGGTGTTGGACCCGGCCACGGGCAAGCGCTTCGAGCAGACGGCCCGGGCCATCAGCCAGGGCGCCGAGCGCGAGCTGCTCTACAAGCGCTGGGTGCGCAAGGAGCGCGCGCTGGTGGACAAGCTCTCCGGCGGGCGGCTCGGTTATGTACACGTGCGCGGCATGAGCGACCCGAGCTACCGGCAGGTCTTCTCCGATGCCCTCGGCCGCGCCAGCGGCAAGGAGGCGCTGATCGTCGACACCCGCTTCAACGGCGGCGGCAACCTGCACGACGAGCTGGCCACGCTGCTGTCGGGCAAGCAGTACCTGGAGTTCATGCCGCGCGGCCAGAGCCTGGGCTGGGAGCCGATCTCCAAATGGATCAAGCCCTCGGCCGTGCTGATCAGCGAAAGCAACTACTCCGACGCCCACCTCTTCCCCTGGACCTACAAGCACCTGGGGCTGGGCCAGCTCATCGGCATGCCCGTGGCCGGCACCGGCACGGCGGTGTGGTGGGAGACCCTGCAGGACGGCACCACCATCTTCGGCATCCCGCAGGTGGGCTTCCGCGCCCGCAACGGCGACTTCATGGAGCGCGCCCTCATCACGCCCGACCTCGTCGTGCCCAACGACAAGGCCAGGCTCGATGCCGGCGAAGACCAGCAACTCGAGGCGGCCGTGAAGTCGCTGCTCGGCCAGTGAGCACCATCGCGCCCACCGCGGTCGGCCGGCCCGGCCGCCTGACGGCCTGGATCGTCGGCGTGCTGGTGGCCGTCTCGCTGTTCGGCAACTTCTACGTCTACGACTCCATCGGCCCGGTGGCCGACCTGCTGCAGCAGCAGCGCGGCTTCACCGACACCCAGGTCGGCCTGCTCAACGCCATCTACAACCTGCCCAACATCGTCCTCATCCTCGTGGGCGGCGTGCTGGTGGACCGCTTCGGCGCGGCGCGCATGACCCTGGTGACGGCAGGCCTGTGCCTGGCCGGCGCGGCGCTGACGGCCTTCAGCCCCGGCTTCACGGGCATGGCCGCGGGCCGGCTGCTCTACGGCATCGGCGCGGAGACCTTCAACATCGCGACGCTGGCCGCGGTGGCCGACTACTTCGGCGGGCGCAGCCTGGCCCTGGCCATGGGCGCGGAACTGGCCATCGGCCGGCTCGGCTCCTATGGCGCCGACATGTCGCCCACCTGGTTCGCCAACGCCTATGCCCAGGGCTGGCAGCCGCCGTTGGTGATCGCGACGGCCATCGCGGCCACCTCCTTCGCCGCCGCCCTGGCCTATTGGTGGGTGGACCGCGGCCCGCGCCGCGCCGGCCTGCTGCCCACCGGCCAGGCGTCCGAGGGCTTCGCCTGGCGCGACCTGCTGCATTTCGGCAAGGCCTACTGGTATCTGCTGGCGCTGTGCGTGCTCTGGTACGCCGTCATCCTGGCCTTCCGCAGCACCTTCTCCATCAAGTACTTCCAGCACGTGCACGGCCTGGACCTGGCCACGGCGGGCGAGATGAACAGCTACGTCTTCCTCGCCGCGGTCTTCGCCACGCCGGCCTTCGGCTGGGTCTGCGACCGCGTCGGCCGCTACGCGCCCTTCCTGGCGCTGGGCGCGGCCCTGCTGCCGGTGGCCCTGGCCATCCTGGCGCTGACCTCGTGGAGCCTGTGGCTGCCGACGGTGCTCATCGGCGTGAGCTTCTCGCTGGTGCCGGCGGTGATGTGGCCGTTGACGAGCCGGCTGGTCGCGCCCAACCGCTTCGGCACGGCCATCGGCCTGATGTGGGTGGTGCAGAACGCCGGCATCGGCGGCGCCAATCTCGTCGCCGGCTGGCTGAACGACCGCGCGGGCGCCAGCGCCGCCAACCCGGGCGGTTATGACGCCATGATGGCTTTCTTCGGCCTCACCAGCGTGGCGGGCCTGGCCTTTGCGCTGATGCTGTGGCTGACCGCCGGGCGGCGCGAGCAGGAGAAGGCCGCGACGCTCAGGGCCTCAGCGTGACGAGGTCGCGCAGCAGCAGGTTGATGTTGGCGCGCAGGGCCCGTTCGTTGGCGATGCGCAGCCGCTCCGGCGGCGACAGCACCGCCTCGCCGAGGCGGGCCTCCTCCTGGTTGGCGATGAGGCGCTGGTAGACGACCCGGCCGCCGGCCCGGTCGGCCAGGGTGTAGCGCACCGCCACGCCGACGGTCACGCCCATGGCCGGCACCAGGGGCTGCTCCAGCTGCACCAGCTCGGCCTTCAGCTCGAAGCGCGGCGCCGGCTGGGGCGCGGGCGGCTTCATGCCGACGGCGTAGAGCGACTCCTCCAGCGCCTGCTGCAGAGTCGCGGCGCTGACCTTGGAGCCCCACCAGCGGCCCGTCTCCTGGCCGCCGAGGACGGGTGCGACCTCGACCTGGCCCTTGAACGCGTCGGGCACCCAGCCGCGGATCTGCAGCGCATCGGCCGCCGAGACCGTCATCGGCAGCGGCTGGCTGGGCGTGCCGCAGCCGGCCAGCAGCAGGGCCAGGGCGGCAACGGGAAAGAGGGAGGCAAGGCGCGGCATGGGTGGCCCATGCTAGGCCCGCGCGCTGCCGGCAGTGGCCGCAAAAACACCCGGGAAGCGGCGCAGTTCGGCGCTCGGGCGGCGCTGCGCCAGGGGTCCGGCGCCGGCAGAATCGCCGCCATGAGCGAGCCCTCCGCCGTGCGCATCGTCGGCGCCACCGTCCAGACCGAGCTGCCCATCATCGTCGCCGAGCTCGGGCCCATCGCCGACCGGCTGCAGCTGGCGCGCGAGGCCATCGAGGAGCTGCGCGCGAGCCATCCGCAGTCGCCCGAGTCCAACGTGAAGGCGGCCTACATGAGCCCCTGGAAGAGCCACCTGCTCAACGGCAAGCTCATGCCGCTGTGCGCCAGCGTCGTCGAGATCGCCAAGGCGGCTGCGCCCAAGGCCTGGTCGGCGGACTTCGCCCAGCTCGGGCTGGACCTGCTCGTCACCCACTGCTGGGGCGCCATCTACGAACAGGCCGACTACACGGCGCCGCACAACCACTGGCCGGCCGACCTGAGCTGCGTGGTCTACCTCGAAGCCGAGCCGGGCTGCGCGCCGCTGGTGTTCTCCAGGACCAGCGCCTACCAGCCCCGGCCGGCGACCCTCGTCATGTTCCCCGGCATCGCCATGCACGAGGTACCGGCGACACCAGGACGGCGTGTCGTCGTCGCGATGAACCTGTTCAAGCAGCTGGCGCTGGATCCGGCGGCGGCGGCGGCAGGCTGAGCCGGGCGCGCAGGCCCGAGCCGCTCTGGGCGTCGAGCAGTTCAAGGCGCCCGCCATGCCGGGCCGCGATGTCGGCCGCGATGGCCAGGCCGAGGCCGCTGCCGGCCCCCGCCGCCGAACTGCCACGGCGAAAACGCTGCATGGCCGCCGGGCGCTCGGCCACCGGGATGCCGGGGCCGTTGTCCTCCACCTCCAGCCAGGGGCCCTCGCCGTCGGTGCCGCTGCGCACGGTGATGCGGGCGCCGGGACCGGCATAGGTGACGGCGTTGTGGATGAGGTTTTCCAGCAGCTCGCGCAGCAGGAAGGCGTGGCCCAGGGCCGGCGCGCCGGCCAGCTCGAAGCCGAGGTCGACACCGCTGGGCAGGCTGCGATGGGCCCAGTCCTGGCCGCTCTCGGTGGCAATGTCGCGCAGGTCGATGCGCTGGCCGACGTCGACGCTGCGGTCCTCGGCCCGCGCCAGCGACAGCAGCTGCTGGGCCAGCCGGGCGCTGCGCACGACGCGCAGGCGCAGCCGCTCCAGCAGCGGGTCGACCCGCCGGTCGTGGGGCTCCAGCATGGCCAGCTCGATCTCGGTCTGCAGCGAGGTCAGCGGCGTGCGCAGCTGGTGGGCCGCGTCGGCGAGGAACTCGCGCTGGGCCTCGGCGGCGCGCCCCAGTCGCTCGAACAGGCGGTTGAAGGCGGCCTGCAACGGCACCAGCTCACGCGGGAGGCCGGCGGTCAGCGGCGTCAGGCGGTGCAGGTCGCGGCGCTCCAGCTCGGCGCTCAGGCCGGTCAGCGGCGTCAGGCCCTGGCGGATGGCCCACCAGCCGGCGAGGGCGAGCAGCACTGCCAGGCCCGCGCCGTTCAGGGCGACGAGGCCGCCGATCTCGCGTTGCAGGGCGTCGCGCTTGTGCAGGGTCTCGGCGACGAGGATCTGGCAGACGCCGGCGGCGCCGCAGTCGTGCCCGAGCTGCACGAGGCGCAGCTCGCGGCCACGCAGCCTGACGTCGCCGTAGTGGGATTCGCCCGCCAGCTGCGGCGCCGGCCGCGGCTGCACCTCGGCCAGGCCGGCATCACCCTGCAGCACGTCCCCGCCCGGGCCGAGCACGAGGTAGAAGACGTCGTCCTGGCGGTCGAAGCGCAGGGCGCGGTCCATGGTGGCGCTGATGTCGATGCGGGGCTCGCTGCCGCGCAGGTCGATCTGGCCGGCCAGCGTCAGCGCGGTGTCCTCCAGGCCCTCGTCGAGCCAGCTCTGGGCGCTGTGCTGCACCTGCTGGTAGAGCGCGATGCCCAGCAAGGGCAGGGCCACCAGCAGCGGCAGCAACAACCAGCCGAAGAGCCGGCGCTGCAGGCTGGAGCGCGGGCGGTCAGGCAAGTTCAGCCGACTTCTTCCAGGAGGTAGCCCAGGCCACGCACGGTGCGCAGCTGCACGCCGGCGGGCTCGATCTTGGCGCGCAGGCGCGACAGGCAGACCTCGATGGCGTTGTCGCTGACGCCCTGGTCCCACGCATTGCTGGCCAGGGCGATGTGCTCCTTGGGCACCACCTTGCCGGCACGCGCCATCAGGAAGCCGAGGACGTCCCACTCGCGCGCGGACAGGGCCAGGGGCTCGTCCTCGATGTAGGCGCGGCGGGCTTCCTGGTCGATGCGCAGGCGGGCGAGCTGGAGCTGGTTGCTGGTGCGCGCCTGGCTGCGGCGCACCAGGGCCCGCGCCCGGGCGACCAGCTCGGTCAGCGCGAAGGGCTTGACGAGGTAGTCGTCCGCGCCGCCCTCCAGGCCGCGGACGCGGTCTTCGACGGCGTCGCGCGCGGTGAGGATGAGCACGGGTACCGCCAGGCCCTCGGCGCGCACGCGGCGCAGCGTCTCGAAGCCGTCGATGCCGGCCAGGCCGATGTCGAGGATGAGGAGGTCGTAGGCGTCTTCGCGGAGCGACCGCGGGACGGGTTCGCCACGGGCCGTGCAGTCGACCACCCACCCCTGGGAACGCAGGGCGCGGGCGGTGGTTTCGACGAGTTGTTCGTCGTCTTCGACCAGCAGGATTCGCATGCACCGCAGTATGGCGCGCGAGCGCCCCGGGGCGCTGACGTTTCGCTGTCACAAGGCGTCAGGTCGCGGCAAGGCTTGAGTCATGCGCGTGACGGCCGTGGTTTCGACACTGCCGGCATGGAATCGTTAGATGGGCGCCGCCCCGCGGTACTGCTTTTTCACGGCCTGTGCGCCAACCCTCTCGAGCTCGCGCCGGTGGCGCGCTCTCTGCGAGAGGTGGGTTATGTCGTCGAGACGCCGGCCATGGCCGGCTACGGGGTCAGCAGCACCACCGGCGAGCAACTGCCCGTGCCGCCCTTCGAGCACTGGCTGGCCGAGGCCGAGGCCCTGTTCGATCGGCTGGCCGCGGAACATGGGCGGGTGGCCGTCGGCGGCCTGTGCATGGGCGCCGTGCTGGCCCTGGCCCTGGCGGCACGCCGGCCGGCCGCGGCCCTGGTGCTGATCTCCACCACGCTGCATTTCGACGGCTGGAACGTCTCGCCATGGCGGCGCCTGCTGCCGCTGGCCTACCTGCCGCCGCTGCGCCGCCGCATGAGCTTCAAGGAGACGGCGCCCTTCGGCCTGAAGAACGAAAGGCTGCGCGCCTGGGTGGAGCAGGCCATGGCCTCGGACCAGGTCTCCGCGGTCGGCGCGGCACGGCTGTCGGCCGCCTCGCTCTACCAGGCCACGCGGCTGATCCGCCACGCCCGCCAGCGGCTCGCCGGCCTCACCGCGCCCGCGGTGGTGCTGCATGCCAGCGAGGACGACGTGGCCGGCCCGCGCAGCGTGCGCGAACTGCAGTGCCGCCTCGGCCGCGAGCCCGAGGTGCACTGGTTCCACGACAGCTATCACATGCTCACCCTCGACAACGAGCGCATCGCCGTCGCCCGCACGGTGCGCGACTTCCTGCTGCGGCGCCACCCACTGGCCCACGTCTCAAACTCGATCCCCGGAGCCCTTCATGAGCAACACGCTTGACCAACTCTGCACTCTCGCCCAGCGCGAACTCGGCGCCGAGGCGCTGAACGAGAAGGTCGACACGCCCTTCGTCGAGCTCGGGCTCGACTCCCTCGGCCTCGTCGACTTCATGTTCACCGTGGAGGACCACTTCCACGTCAACATCGAGCACGACCGCGCCCTGCAGAACCCGACGCTGGGCGGCCTGGCGGCGCTCGTGGACGAACTGCTGGCCGCCAAGGCCGAACCGGCCCGGGCCGCCGCCTGATGACCCAGGTCTGGATCACGGGGCTGGGCGCCATCAGCGCACTCGGCCAGGGCGCCGAGGCCCTGGCTGACGCCCTGCAGTCGGGCCGTTCGGGCATCGGCGCCCAGCCGGGCAGCGAAGCGCATGCGCTCAAGCCCTTCGCCGCCGGCGTCGTGACCGTGCCGCTCGCCGCGGCCCTGCCGCCGGCCCAGCGCAACCTCTACGACCGCCACAGCCTGATGGCGCTGGAGGCCGCGGCCGAGGCCTGGGCCCAGGCCGGCCTGCCCGCCACCACGCCCGACCCCGACCGCGCGGCCGTCGCCTGGGGCACGGGCCTGGGCGGTTCGGCGTCGCTGGAGGCCTCCTACCAGCAGATGTTCACGGCCCAGCCGCCGCGCGTGCACCCCTACAGCGTCGTGCGCGTGATGGCCAACTCGGCCGGCTCCCACCTGGCCATGCGCCACCAGCTGCGCGCGGCGCAGCTGGCCGTGTCCAACGCCTGCGCCTCCTCGGCCCAGGCCATCGGCGAGGCGCTCTGGCTGCTCCGCAACGGCCGCGCCGACCTGGCCCTGGTGGGCGGCTCGGAGGCCATGCTCAACGTCGGCAGCGCCCTGGGCTGGCAGGCCATGGGCGTCATGGCGCCGCTGGACGCCGAGGCGCCCGAGCAGAGCTGCCGCCCCTTCGACGACGGCCGCCGCGGCCTGGTGCTGGGCGAAGGCGCGGCAGCCCTGGTGCTGGAGACCGAGGCCCATGCCCGTGCGCGCGGCGCCACGCCGCTGGCGGTGCTGGCCGGCTACGGCCACAGCGTCGACGCCGTCCACCTGTCGCGCCCGGATGCCGCGGGGCAGGTGCGGGCCATGCGCGCCGCCCTGCGCGACGCCGGCCTGCAGCCCCCCGACATCGGTTACGTGAACGCCCACGGCACGGCCACCGAGGTGGGCGATGCGGTCGAGGCCGAGTCCATCGCCACCGTCTTCGGCGCGCGCGCCGTGCCGGTCTCGGCCACCAAGGCCCTGCACGGCCACCTGATCGGCGCCGGCGGCGCGCTGGAGCTGGTGTCCACCGTCCAGGCGCTGCGGCGCCAGGCCCTGCCCCCCAGCGCCCACGTGCGAACCAGCCGGTTGAGCGAGCAGCTGGACCTGCTGACCGACGGCGCCCGCCCGGCACGGGTGCGCGCCGCCATGTCCAACTCCTTCGCATTCGGCGGCAGCAACGTGGCCCTGGTGATCCACGCGGCGGACTGACCTCGCCGGCCGAACGGGCCGCGCTGGCGTGGCGCGGTCGCCGTTTTCTGGGGCTTCTTCACACGGCAAGCGCGCAATCACGCGGGTCATCTGGCGTCTGCCAGCACTACCATTGCGCCCTGCCTCGGGGTCACCATGAAACTGCTCGCCAAATTCAACCTGGTCTATCTGCTCGTCATGAGCCTGGGCATCGCCCTGAGCGGCTACATCGCCCGCCAACTGCTGCAGGACAACGCCCAGCAGGAGGTCGTCGGCAGCGCCCGCATGCTGATGGAAAAGGCGCTGGCGGTGCGCAACTACACCAACACCCAGATCAAGCCGCTGCTGGCCGCCCAGATGGCCACCGAGTTCCTGCCGCAGACGGTGCCGAGCTACTCCGCCACCGAGGTGCTGGGGACGCTGCTGGCCAAGCACCCCGAGTTCGCCTACAAAGAGGCGACGCTCAACCCGACGAACCCGCGCGACCGGGCCACCAGCTGGGAGGTCGACATCGTCGGCCAGTTCCGCAGCAATGCCGAGCTCAAGGAGACCGTCGGCACGCGCGACACGCCGGCCGGCCCGTCCCTCTACATCGCGCGCCCGCTGCGCATCACCGACCCGGCCTGCCTGGCCTGCCACAGCAGCGTGGACGCCGCGCCGGCCACCATGGTGGCCAAGTACGGCCCGGCCAACGGCTTCGGCTGGAACCTCAACGAGGTCATCGGCGCCCAGATCGTCTCGGTGCCCCTGGGCGTGCCGCTGCAGCGGGCCGACCAGACCTTCAAGGTCTTCATCACCTCGCTGGTGGGCGTCTTCGTCGCCGTCGGCATCGTGCTGAACGTGATGATCTGGATGCTGGTGGTGCGCCCCGTCACGCGGCTGTCGGCGCTGGCCGACCGCGTCAGCCAGGGCGACCTGGACGCGCCGGAGTTCCGCGCCTCGGGCCGGGACGAAATCGCCACGCTGTCCGACTCCTTCTCCCGCATGCGCGCCAGCGTCGTGCAGGCGATGAAGCTCCTCGACGCCTGATCGCGACGGCATGAGCGAAAGCAGGCATCCCACGCAGCTCGGCAAGTACCGCATCACGGCGGTGCTCGGCGAGGGGGCGATGGGCGTCGTCTACAAGGGCTTCGACCCCGACATCCAGCGCACCGTCGCGCTCAAGACCATCCGGCAGAACCTTGACGCCGGCGACGACAGCCCCGGCGCCCCGGCCTCGCGCTTCCGCAACGAGGCGCAGGCCGCGGGGCGGCTGGCCCACCCGGGCATCGTCGCCGTCTACGACTTCGGCCGCGACCAGCACATCGCCTACATCGCGATGGAGTACGTCGAGGGCCGCTCGCTGGCCAGCTATCTGAGCGCCAAGCTGCGCTTCACCGACACCGACATCCCGGGCATCATGAGCCAGCTGCTCGAGGCCCTGGACCATGCGCACGACAAGGGCGTCTGGCACCGCGACGTCAAGCCGGCCAACATCATCATGATGGCCAACGGCCGGCTCAAGGTGGCCGACTTCGGCATCGCCCGCATCGAGAGCACCCACCTCACGCAGACCCACTACATGGTGGGCACGCCCAGCCACATGGCGCCCGAGCAGTTCCTCGGCAAGGCCATGGACCGGCGGGTGGACATCTACGGCGCCGGCGTCGTCCTCTACCAGCTGCTGACCGGCCGCGCACCCTTCGCCGGCACGACCGAGGCGCTGATGTACAAGGTCGTCAACGAGCCGCCCGAACCGCCGTCCCAGGTGGAGGGCGCCGACCGGCCCGCCTGCTTCGACCCCATCGTGCTGCGCGCGCTGGCCAAGCGGCCCGAGGACCGCTTCGCCACCGCCGAGGAGTTCAAGCAGGCGCTGCTCGACGCCGTCGGCCAGAGCATCGACGACACCGGCTGGGAGAAGACGGTGATGATGGCCGCGCCGCGTGCCGCGCGCGCGCCGCAGGCGCCGCCCACCATCGCGCCGCCCTCGGTCGGCAGCGCCTCCAGCGGCGCCCCGCCCGCCACGCACTGGGACAAGGCCCTGCTGACCCAGGCCGAACAGACGCTGGCACGCCACGTCGGCCCGCTGGCCAGCGTCCTCGTGCGCCGCGCGGCGCGCGAGTGCCACGACATCAACGAGCTCTATGCCAAGCTCGCCGAGCAGGTCACCGACCCGCGCGCCCGCGACGCCTTCCTCGGCCAGGCCAGCCTCGTCACCGGCGGCAGCCTGCGCACGGCCGGCGGCACCAGCGGCTCGCCGCCCAGCCTGGGCTCCAAGGCGGCCACCGGCTCCGCCGGCAGCGGCACGGCCCTCGGCGGCCCGCTCGACGAGGCCGTCATGGACAAGGCCCAGGCCTTGCTGGCCCAGCATGTCGGCCCCATCGCCAAGGTCCTGGTCAAGCGCGCCGCCACCGGCACGGACAGCCGCGCGGTGTTCTTCAACCGGCTGGCGGAGGCGGTGGCGGATGCGGCGGCGCGAGACAGGCTGCTGAAGGACCTGGGGCGGCTGCCTTAGGGCCGCCGATAGGCCAGCACCTTCAGCGCCCGGTCCTCGTCCACGTCGGCGAACACGGCCGGGTTGGCCACGCGTTCCACGAACACCAGCTCCGGCGCGTGCTCGGCCACCACGCCGCGCAGGAAGTCCGGCCCCAGCTCCGGCGCGTTCAGGCACAGCAGGGCCGTGCCGCCCGGGGCGAGCAGGGCCGGCAGGCGCCTGGCGACGCGGGCGTAATCCTTGGTCGCCACGAAGCTGCCCTTCTGGAAGCTCGGCGGGTCGCAGACCACCAGGTCGTAGGGCCCGCCGCGGGTGAGCTTGCCCCAGGAGTTGAAGAGGTCGTGGGCCAGGAACTTCGCCCCCGTCTTCACGCCGTTGAGCTCGTGGTTGCCGCGGCCCGTCGCCAGCGCCCCTGACGCCATGTCCACGTTGACCACCTCGGCGGCGCCGGCCTGCAGGGCGACGACCGAGAAGGCGCAGGTGTAGGCGAAGAGGTTGAGCACCTTGCCGCCGGGCCTGACGTGTTCGCGCACCCAGCGCCGGCCCTCGGCCATGTCGAGGAAGAGGCCGTGGTTCTGGCCGCGCAGCAGGTGGACGAGGTAGCGCGTGCCGGCCTCGGTGACGACGTGGGGATCGGGCACGTCGCCGGACATCAGCCGGGTCTCGGCCCCTTCGCCGCGGCATTGGTAGACGCAGGGCCAGCGCCCGCCGATGGCCGCGGCGACGGCGGCCAGGTCGGCTTCGCCGAGCGGCCTGAAGCTGGTGAGCAGCAGCACCGGCGGGAAGGCGTCCAGCGCGAGATGCTCGCAGCCGGGGAAGCGGCCGCCGCGGCCGTGGAAGAGGCGTTGGGCGTCCAGCGGAAGTTCCGCCATCGCGACGATGGCATCGAGCAGGGCTTGCATGGCGGTGATTGTCCCGGCGCCAGAATGCCCGCCATGGACTTCCAGCTCATCCTCGACGAGATCAACGACGAACTGCGCCCGCTGCTGCCCACGGCCGGCGGCAAGGTGGCCAGCTACATCCCGGCGCTGGCGCGCGTGTCGCCACTGCAGTTCGGCATCGCGCTGCGCACCAATGCCGGCCAGACGGCGGCGGCTGGCGACAGCGCCGTGCCCTTTTCCATCCAGAGCATGTCCAAGGTGTTCTCGCTGACGCTGGCCATCCGCGCGCTGGGCGAGGCGATGTGGGACCGCATCGGTCGCGAGCCCTCGGGCAGCTCCTTCAATTCGCTCGTGCAGCTGGAGTCGGAGCACGGCATCCCGCGCAACCCCTTCATCAATGCCGGCGCCATCGCGGTGGCGGACCGGCTGGTCTCGCAGGGCGACGCCAAGGCCGAGCTGCTGGCCCTGTTGGGCCGGCTCTGTGGCGAGCCCGTGCACATCGACGCCGAGGTCGCGAGGTCGGAGGCCGACACCGGCTTTCGCAACACCGCGCTGGCCAATTTCATGAAGGGCTTCGGCACGCTGGACAACGACGTGGCCACGGTGCTGGACGTCTATTTCAACCAGTGCGCCATCGCGATGAGCTGCGAGCAGGTGGCCTGTGCGGCCGGCTACCTGTGCCGAGACGGCGGCCATCCGCTGGCCGGCACGCCCGTGCTGAGTGCGGCCCAGGCGCGACGGGTCAATGCGCTGATGCTGACCTGCGGCACCTACGACGCGGCCGGCGAGTTCGCCTTCCGCATCGGCCTGCCCTGCAAGAGCGGCGTGGGTGGTGGCATCGTGGCCGTGGTGCCGGACCGCCTCAGCCTGTGCGTCTGGTCGCCGGCGCTGGACGCCACCGGCAACTCGCTGCTGGGACGGCGGGCGCTGGAACTCTTCGTCGCGCGGACGGGGCTGTCGGTGTTCTGAGTTCGCTAACTGCCGTACTTGACGCAGCAGCCGTCGGGCCGCGTCGAGGCTTTCTGCAGCGCCAGCATGTTGCCGCTGCCGTAGTGCTTGCGGACGTAGGGGCAGTCGTGATTGGTCCACTCCAGCACCACGGTGCAACCCGTGAAGTCGGCCATGGCGGCCGCCTGGGCCAGCGCCGGCAGGACGAGGGCGGCGAGCAGGCTGCGCCGCAGCAGGCTCATGTCGAACTCCTGGAGGAGGCGCCCGCCGAGACGGCTTCGATGACGAGGCCGGGCGTCAGGATCTGCGGCAGCACCTCGGCCTCGGCGGCGCCGGGCGCGTAGTAGAGGTAGAGGGGCACGCCGGAGCGGCCATGGGCCTTGAGCACGGCGGTGATGCGCGGGTCCTCGCGGGTCCAGTCGCCCTTGAGGTAGACGACGCCGGCCTTGGCGAAGGCCTCGTGCACCTCGGGGCGCGACAGGGCCACGCGTTCGTTGACCAGGCAGGAGATGCACCAGGCCGCCGTGAGGTTGACGAAGACCGGCTTGTTCTGCGCCCGCAGCTCGGCCAGGCGCTCGCTGCTGAAGGGCTCGATGCCGCTCTCGCCGGCCGCTGCCTTCACGTCGGCCGCCACCGGCTTGATCCACGCCGCCGCGCCCAAGGCCAGCACCAGGCTGACGATGGCAGCCCCGGTGCCGACGGCGCTCGCGCGGCTGGCGTTGCGCCACCACAGGCCGAAGGCGATCAGCACCATGCCGCCGAGGGCCAGGGCCACGCCGTCGGCGCCGGCCTGCTGGGCCAGCACCCACAGCAACCAGACGACGGCCGCATACATCGGGAAGGCCAGGGCCTGCTTGAAGCGGTCCATCCACGCCCCGGGGCGCGGCAGCCAGCGCTGCGCGGCCGGCCAGAAGGCCAGCACCAGGAAAGGCAGGGCCAGGCCCAGGCCCAGTGCCAGGAAGACGGCCAGCATCACCGCCGCCGGCTGGGCCAGGGCGAAGGCCAGCGCCGCACCCATGAAAGGCGCCGTGCAGGGCGTGGCCACGACGGCCGCCAGCACACCGGTGAAGAAGCTGCCGGCCAGGCCGTCGCGGGCCGCCAGGCCCGAGCCCAGGCCGGTGAAGCTGCCGCCGATCTCGAACAGGCCCGACAGGCTCAGGCCCACCAGGAAGAGCAGGTAGGCCACCACCAGCACAAAGACGGGCGAATGGAACTGGAAGCCCCAGCCCACCTGCTGGCCGCCGGCACGCAGCGCGATCAGCACCGCCGCCAGCACGGCGAAGCTGGCCAGCACGCCGGCCGTGTAGGCCAGGCCCTCGCCGCGGTGGTTGCCCTTGTTCACCAGCGCCAGCGCCTTGATGGACAGCACCGGGAAGACGCAGGGCATGAGGTTGAGGATGAGGCCGCCGGCCAAGGCCAGGGCCAGGGCCGGCAGCAGGCCGAGGTCGCTCTCGGGGGCGGGGGCAGGCGGCGTGGCCGCCGCGCCCTCCGCGGTGGACGGCGCGCTGAGGTCGGCCGGCCCGGGGCCCTTGCCAGCACCCTCGGGCACGGGGGCCGAGACGGCCCAGGCCTGCTCGCCCGCCGCCGTGGTCAGCACCAGCACGCCGGACAGCGGCTTGCCGGCAGCCAGGGGCTCGTCCCCGGCGGGGATGTCCAGCGCCCAGCCGCCGCCCTCGGCCTGGAGGGCCTGGGGCGCGCTGTGGGCCACGGCGCCCCAGGTGTCGGCGAAGAAATAGGCCTTGGTGACCCCCGCGGTCGGGCCGCTCATGCGCACGCCCTGGGCCGCCGGCTTGAGCTGCACGGCGAAGCCGGCCGGCTTGGGGATGGCGCCGCGCCATTCCTCGATCTGGGCGGCGTCAGGGCCGGCCTTGGGCTCGGCGGCGACGGGCAGGTCCAGGCCCAGGCTCACCTGTTCGGGGATGCAGACGTCCTTGCAGACCAGCCACTTGACCTCGGCGCCGGGCTTGAAGCGGCTGCCGGGCTTGGCGTCAGCCGGGACGGCCAGGTCGACCAACAGGGCCGCGCGGCCTTCGTAGCCATAGTTGACGATGGGGCCGATGGCCTGGATGGAGGGCGTCGGCCACTGGATGTCGCCGGCCTGGGCGCCGGTCCAGTCGATGCTGGTGGCCTGGCCGGAGTCGCCCGGGTTGCGCCAGTAGGTGTGCCAGTGGGGCTTGATGGCCTGTTCCAGGGCCACCGTGAAGCGTTGGCCCGGCGCCACCGTGGCCTGGCTCGAGACCAGCCGCGCCTGGACGTGCTCGGTGGCCGCCTCCGGCGGTGCCGCCCAGGACAACAGCGGGGCGGCCAGCAGGGCCAGGACGAGGGAGCGCGCAAAGGAAGACATCCCGCGATGCTAGGCCAAACGGCCGCGGCCCCTTGAAGTCACCCCCGCAAGCCACCGCGGCGGGCAAGGCCGGCCTGGACGAAGCGGTCGAAGGCGGCCCACAGCGGCGCGAAGCGCTCGGCGCCGCCCTCCAACAGCGCCAGCGCGTGCAGGCCGGCTTCCAGCGTGGACAGTTGGCCCGGCCGGTGCGCCCGCCGCAGCGCATAGCGACCGGGCAGGCCGGACGGCAGGGCCAGCCGAGGCAGCAGGGCCAGCCACGGGTTGGCGGCGAGCAGGCGCCGGCTCTGTCGCCAGCTGCCGTCGAGCAGGATGAGCCGCCGCAGGCCGGCGGGCGCTGCCGCCGCCCCGCTCGTTCCCGGGTAGAGCAGCGCCGTGCCGGCGACGGCCAGCGCCGGATCGAAGCATTCTCCGCGCAGCAGCCGGGCCGACTGCAGGCCCGGGGTCAGCAGTGCCGCGGTGTTCTTGGCATGGCCGGCTTCGGCGGGGTGCTGCAGGATCAGCAGCTCGGTGCCGTGGGCCAGGGGCGCCGGCAGGGTGGCGCACAGGCAGGTGCTGGCCGGCCGCTCGCAGCGCGTGCAGACCGGCCGGCCCATCAATGGACCGGCGGCGAGACCGAATGCGGCGCCACGGTGGAGACCGTGCTGTCGGCACCGGCGTCGGGCGAGGAGGCCTCGCCACCCTGGCGACGGCGCGAGCGCGTGCTGGGCAGGCCGAGCTGACGCTTCTTGGCCCAGCGGCCGGCCAGCCAGACGCCGGCGACGATGCCGAAGATGTTCAACGCCCCGAAGAGCGGCGCGGCGCTGGAAGACAGCAGCATGGTCTGCAGCGGCGCCGAATAGGCGCGCGGCTTCAGGGCAAAGCTGAAGGCGCCGGAGATCAGCCAGCCGGCCCAGGCCACGCCCACGCCGGACATCATCCAGGCCACGTAGGGCCGGTGGCGGCGGCGCGTCGGGCGCAGGGTGACATACCCCCAGACCGCGGCGATCAGGCACAGCAGCAGGGCGATGGCCACCGCCTCGCCGAGCATGACGGGCAGGCTGTTGCGCCCGCCCAGGGCCGTGTAGACCTGGCGAGGCAGGCCGATGCTGGCGTATTTCATGGCCGCTCCGGCGCCGAAGCAGTAGAGCAGGACGCCCGAGACGAAGGCGATGGAGCGGCGGGCAGCTTTCATGGGGGCGCATTCTCGGTGCTGGCGGCGGCCCGGCGAAACCGGATCGACCGCCGGCGCGGCAAACTCCACGTCCGAGCGGCTGCGCGCCCAAAACAAAGCCCGCCGTCCGGAGGCCGGACGGCGGGCTGGGCAGGAAAGTGGGAGGGTGAGCCGGCGCTTCAGCGCTTGCGGTCCAGGCGCAGGGCGCGGGCGAGGCCGCGGCGTTCGCCGCTGTAGAAGCCAGTGTCGAAGGCTTCGTGCTTGCGGCCCTTGTCGACGGATTCCTCGGCGCTCCAGGCCATCTCGGAGGCGGGAAGGCGGCGCGGTTGCGGTTCGGTACGGGACTGGATCTTCATCATGGCTGTCTTGCCTGTCTCGCGGCCCGAAAGCGGCGCGATTGGGGGGACAACGCGGGCCCGCGGAGCCGGGTTGACAGGCTGCACACAATTCTTTGCATGTCCGAAGCGGCGGACGGCTGCGGCCAGGTTTGCCGACAATGCCGGCTTCCACACCCCCGGAACCCCGCCGCCATGAGCGTCCAGCTGAAGAAAACCCTGCCGGCCAAGGCCGTGCCCCTCACCGTCGTCGACCGCGCCGCCTTCCAGGCCCTGGCGCCCGAGCTGCCGGAGGCGACGCGCCAGTGGCTGGCCACCGTCGGCTTCGTCGGCGCGCCCGACACCCACGCCCTGGTCCCCGGCGCCGACGGCCGGCTGGCCGGCGTCTGGGCCGGCGTGGCCCACGCGGCCCATCCCTACGCCCTCAGCCACCTGCCCCTGGCCCTGCCCGAGGGCGTCTACCGGCTGGCCGACACCGGCCTGGCCCTGCTCCCGGAAGCCGCGGCCCTGTCCTGGGAGCTGGGGGGCTACCGCTTCGACCTCTACAAGCCCGCCAAGCGCGCCCCGGCGACGCTGGTGCTCAAGGCCGGCGCCGACGCCGAGCGCGGCCTGGCCCTGGCGGCGGCCATCACGGCCACGCGCGACCTGGTCAACACGCCGGCCGAGCACATGGGCCCGGCCGAGCTGTCGGCCGCCGCCAAGGCCCTGTCCAGGCAGTACGGCGCCACCTTCTCCGAGACTGTCGGCGACGCCCTGCTGAAGAAGAACTTCCCGAGCATCCATGCGGTCGGCCGCGCGAGCACGCGCTCACCTCGCTTGATCGAGCTGAACTGGGGCAACCCGCGGCACCCCAAGCTGGCCCTGGTGGGCAAGGGGGTCTGCTTCGACTCGGGCGGCCTCAACATCAAGCCGGGCGAAGGCATGCGCCAGATGAAGAAGGACATGGGCGGCGCGGCCAACGCCCTGGGCCTGGCGACGCTGATCATGGCCCTGGGCCTGCCGGTGCGGCTGCAGTTGCTGATCCCGGCGGTCGAGAACTCGATCTCGGGCAACGCCTACCGGCCCGGCGACGTCATCAAGACCCGCAAGGGCCTGCACATCGAGATCGGCAACACCGATGCCGAAGGCCGCGTCATCCTCTGCGACGCCCTGGCCTACGCGGCGGAGGGCCAGCCCGACCTGGTCATCGACCTGGCCACGCTGACCGGCGCCGCCCGCGTGGCGCTGGGCGCGCAGTTGCCCGCCCTCTTCGCCAAGCACATGGACACGGCGCGCGACCTCGTCGACCTGGGCCTGAAGCTGGACGACCCGCTCTGGCACATGCCGCTGTGGGCGCCCTACCACGCCGGCATCGAGAGTTCGATCGGCGACATCGTCAACACCGGCAAGAGCGCCCTGGCCGGCGCGATCAACGCCGCCCTGTTCCTGGAAGACTTCCTGCCGCCCCAGCAGGACTGGCTGCACATCGACCTGTTCGCCTGGAACGACACGGCGCGGCCCGGCCGGCCGGTGGGCGGCGAGGCGCAGACCCTGCGCACCCTGCTCGCCTACCTGGAGCAGCGTTACTCGGGCGCCTGATCCTCGGGCGCGGGCGCGGCGGGCGCCGCCTGGGGCGAAGCGGCGGCCGGCGCCGGGTCGGGGCGGGCCGGGCGGTCGCTGCGCGGCGGCCCGGGCTTGCGGCCCGGCTGGGGTGGTCGGCCGCCTTCACGTCGCTCACCTCCGCGTGGCGCCTCGCGCCGGGCGTCCGCACGCGGGCCCGGACGGCGTTCGCCCCGGTCCTGCGGCCGGCCGCCACCGGGGCGGCGGTCGTCGCGGCGCCCGCCATCGCGATCCTGGCGCGGCGGGGCCGGCGGCGCCTCGGCCCGCTCCTTGCGGGCGATCTCGAGCAGCCCCGGCAGTTCGGCCGGCGTCAGGCCCTTGAGGACGCAGAAGTTGGCCTCGGTCAGCGTCGTGCGCTCGAAGTCCCACAGCAGCTGGGCACGGTTGCGGCGCTGCTGCACCTCCAGCTGCTCACGTTCCTGGCGGGCTCCCTTGCGGCGGGCCAGCTCCTCGCGGGCGGCAGTCAGGTGTTCCTCGGTGATCTCGCCGGCTGGGTTGCCGTCGAGGTCGAAGCGCGTCTTGGCCTGGGTCAGGGCGATCAGGTAGCCGGTGCTGCCCGTGTGGCGGCGCAGGAAGGCGCTGAGCTGGGCCTTGCTGAACTTGCCCGGCGCACGCTCCTGGATGTCGGCCTGGATGCGCAGCTTGACGGGCTTGGGCTTGCCGGTGAACAGGGCCGGGAACAGGGCCTTGAGCTCGGCGGTGGCATCGGCCGGCTGGCCCGGGGCCCCGGGCTGGGGCGCCGCCTCGGATGCGGGCACGGCGGCGTCAGGCGCGTCGGCCCTGGGCTCGGCCGGGGCATCGGCCGGGTTGGCGGGATCGGGAAGATCGGAATTCATCGCAAGGCGGCCGCGGCCAGGTACATGGGCAAGGGCGGGGATTGTCGTTCAGCGCGGCGGCCCTTGCCTGGGGATGGCAAGAGTGCCCGGCCGGGGGCCATGATCGGCACCCCGCCCACGCCCGAGCGCCTGCCATGCACCTCGAAGGTTCCTGCCATTGCCGCAGCGTCGGCTTCTCGGTCGAGGCCGACTCGCCCGTGCCCTTCATGCGCTGCTACTGTTCCATCTGCCGCAAGACGGCGGGTGCCGGCGGCTATGCGATCAACCTCGGCGCCAGCACCCGGACGATGAAGGTCCGCGGCAAGCGCCATCTGCGCATCTACCGCGCCCGGCTGCCTGACAAGGACGGCGGCGGCACCCACGAGAGCAGCGCGCGGCGCTACTTCTGCGGGCGCTGCGGCAGCGCGCTGTGGCTGTGGGACCCGACCTGGCCGGAGCTGGTGCACCCGCACGCCAGCGCCATCGACACACCCCTGCCCACGCCGCCCCAGCACGTGCACTGCCTGGTGGGTTCCAAGGCCTCATGGGTCGAGGTGGAAGGCCATCCCGCCGACCCGCGCTTCGACGGCTACCCCGACACCTCGCTGGCCGAATGGCACGAGGCGCACGGCTTCAAGGCCGGGTGACCGGCGCCTCACAGGCTGCCGAACACCTTCTTCAGCAGGGCGCTGCCGGTGCCGACCGGGTCACGGCGGATCTTCTTCTCTTCCTCGCCGATCATGCGGTAAAGGCCGTCCAGCGCCTTGCCGGTGACGTACTGCTGGATGTTGGCCTCGTCGCCGCGCACCAGGCCGAAGCCGGAAGCCTTTTTCGCCACGGCGTTGTACTTGTCGGCCAGCGACACCCGCTCGGTGGCCCGGGTGACGATGGGCAGGAACTGCGCATGCAGCGGCTCGCGCGTCTTGCCGGCGAAGAACTGGGTCACGGACTCGTCGCCGCCGCGCAGGATGCCCAGGCCGTCCTCGACGCTCATGTCCCGCACGGCCTTGACGAGCAGCGGCTTGGCGGCGGGCACGGCGGCCTCGGCGGCCCGGTTCATGGCCGTCACGAGTTCGTCGAGCCGGGCGCCCTGCCCCGTGGCGCGCAGCAGCTTGGCGGCGTCCCGCAAGCCGCCGGGCAGCTCGATCTTCACGAGCGGGTTGCCGAGGAAGCCGTCGGGCCGCCCGAGCAGGGCCACTGCGGCATTGGCCCCGCGCTCCAGCGCCGTGCGGATGCCGGCATTGGCGTCACCCTCGGTCAGGCCCGCGGCCCCGGCCGGGCGCAGCAGCAGCAGCAGGGCGGGGGCGCAGGCGATGAGGTGGCGGCGTTGCATGGCGGTGCTCCGGTCGGGTGGGAGAGGCATCTTCCCACCGCGGAGCCCCGCTTGGCGCGCCGGCGTGCCGGTCATGCCGCAGCCGCCTGCGGGCGGCGCTTGTGGACGTACATGCGCTGGTCGGCCAGCTCGATGAGCCGGGAGACTTCGTCGCCGTCCTGGGGAAAGCAGGCCGCCCCCATGCTGGCGCCGACCAGCAGCTCATGGCCCTCGAAGTCGAAGCGGCCGTTGAGCCGCTCGGCGAGGCGGCGCATCGTGGCTTCGGGGCCGCCCTCGGCCGTCAGGGGCAGCAGCACGGCGAACTCGTCGCCGCCCAGGCGCGCGGCCGTGTCGGACTGGCGCAGCACACCGAGCAGGCGGCGGGCGAATTCGCGCAGGGCGGCGTCGCCGGCGCGATGCCCGAAGTGGTCGTTGATGGGCTTGAGGCCGTCCAGGTCGAGCATGACGACGGCCAGCGGCTGGCCGTCGCGGCGCGCCTGGGCCAGGCTGGCGTGCAGCCGATCCAGAAAGAGCGAACGGTTGGGCAGGTCGGTCAGGCCGTCGTGCGTGGCCTTGTGGAAGAGTTCGCTGGGCGAGTAGCTGGTGGCGAAGTAGGTCGCCGCGGCGACCAGGTCGGACAGCAGGCCCAGCAGCGTCATCTGCGCATCGCTGAAATGAGCCTTGCGCGTGGACATCGCCTTGAGCACGCCCACCGTCACGCCATGGTGGCGCAGCGGCACGACCACCATGGAGCGCAGGCCCAGGCGCTCGCAGGCGGCGTGGTCGGTGCGCGGGTCGGTGAGGGCGTCGTCGCAGCGCAGCGCCTGCCCCTGGGCGACGCACAGCCCCGACAGGCTCTGGTCGCGCTTCAGCCGCAGGCCCAGCGCCCCCTCGGCGATGCCGGCGGTGGCGCGGTAGACCATCTCGTCGCCCTCGGACATCTCCACGGCAGCGCCGTCCGCCTGCACGAGGTGCAGGGTGCGCTGGGCCACGAGATGCAGCAAGCGCCCCAGGTCCAGGTCCAGCCCCAGACCGGCCACCTCGGTCTGAATCGCAATGACCTCCAGCAGTTGATCCCTGCTTGGCATCGGTCCGCCCTCCACGTCGAACGGCGCGCCCTTGTGCCAGGACCCTGCCGCTTGCCCCTAGGACCAGTGTCTCACGCGGGCATAAATGATGTCGACTTCCGGTCAACCCTCATTCCTGGGCGGCATCCGGCCCGATTGCTCTGCATCAACACGCCGTCAGCCCCGCTGCCTAGCATGGCGGACAGGAGACAAGAACCATGCTGCCCGCCTACATCAGCCACCCCGACTGCGCCCGCCACGAGATGGGCGAGGGCCATCCCGAATGCCCCGAGCGCCTGGCCGCCATCGCCGATGCGCTGCTGGCGCGCGGACTGCTCGACTACATGCTCCCCTACGACGCACCCATGGCGACCGAGGCCCAGCTGGAACGCGCCCACACCGCGCTGCACGTGCGGCGCGTGCTGGACGCCGCCCCGGCCAGCGGTTATGCCCAGGTCGACCCCGACACCCGCATGAACCCCCACACCGTCACCGCCGCCCTGCGCGCCGCCGGCGCGGCCGTGCTGGCCACCGACCTGGTGCTTGGCGGCAAGGTGCCGGCGGCCTTCTGCGCCGTGCGTCCGCCGGGTCATCACGCCGAACGCAACGCGGCCATGGGCTTTTGCTTTTTCAACAACGCGGCGGTGGGCATACGGCATGCGCTGGACGTCCATGGCCTGGCACGCGTGGCCCTGGTGGACTTCGACGTGCACCACGGCAACGGCAGCGAGGACATCCTCGCCGGCGACGAGCGCGTGCTGATGTGCAGCATCTTCGAGACCGGCCTCTACCCTTTCAACGGCGAGGATGCCCGCTCGCTGAAGGACGCGCCCAACATGGTCAACGTCGGCCTGCCGGCGAGGAGCGGCAGCGAGGCCTTCCGTGCCGCCGTGACCGCACACTGGCTGCCCGCGCTGGACCGCTTCCAGCCGCAGCTGCTCTACATCAGCGCCGGCTTCGACGCCCACCGCGACGACGACATGGCCAACCTCGGCCTCGTCGACGCCGACTACGAGTGGGTCACGCGCCAGTTGATGGACCTGGCCTGGCGCCACTGCCGCGGCCGCGTCGTCTCCTGCCTCGAAGGCGGCTATGTGCTCAACCCGCTGGCGCGCAGCGTCGCGGCCCACGTCAAGGTGCTGATCGGCGCCGATTAGGCCACCAGGCCCTAGAGTCCCTGTCCATGGACAACCATTTCCTGACCCCGCTGTTCATGCCCCGCTCGGTCGTCGTGTTCGCCGGCCCGCGGGACGACCCCGACCGCCAGACCCGCCAGGCCCGCGTGCTGTGCGCCGCGCTGGAGGCCGCGCCGGGCACGAGCCCGCCTCAGTTCCTGCACGGCGACACCACCGGCACGCTGGGCGAGCTGGCCCGCTCCCGGGCCGACCTCGCCATCATCGCCCTGCCCACCGAGGAGATCGCCGCCGCGCTGGAGATGGCCGGGCGCATCGCCTGCCGCTCGGCCCTCATCGTCAGCGACGGCGTCGACGCCGAGCATGCCGCCCAGCTCAAGCGCATCGCGCGGCGCGAGGGCGTGCACCTGCTGGGGCCCAATTGCCTGGGCTTCCAGCGCCCGCATCTCAAGCTCAACGCCAGCGCCGCCGGCCCGCTCGCCGCGGAAGGCTCGCTCGCCCTGGTGTCCCAGTCGGGCGCATTGACCTCGGCCATGCTCGACTGGGCACGGCAGAACCACGTCGGCTTCAGCCAAGTCGTCTCCCTGGGGCCCAACGCGGCGGTCGACCTGGCCCAAGTGCTGGACTTCCTCGCCACCGACAACCACACCCAAAGCATCGTCGTCTACCTCGAAGGCATCTCCAGCGCCCGGCGCTTCATGAGCGCCTTGCGCTCGGCCTCGCACGCCAAACCCGTCGTCGTCCTGAAGGCGGGGCGGCGCAGCGCCGGCAACGAGGCGGCGCTGACGCACAGCCGCGCCATCGTTGGCAGTGACGACGTCTTCGACGCCGCGCTGCGCCGCGCCGGCGCGGTGCGGGTGCGCAGCTTCGTCGAGCTGTTCTCCGCCGCCAAATGCCTGGCGGCGCGCTACCGCCCGGTCGGCAAGCGCCTGGCCATCGTCACCAACGGCGGCGGCCCCGGCGTGCTCGCGGCCGACTGGGTCAGCGAGATCGGCCTGCAGCTCGGCCGCCTCTCGCCCGAGGTGGCCGCCGGCCTGCAACCGCGCCTGCCGGCGCTGGCCTCGCTGGCCGACCTGATCGACCTCTCCGCCGCGGCGACGCCCGAGCATTTCCGCGCCGCCGTGGAGGCCGCCGCCCAGGACGCATCCGTGGACGGGCTGCTGGTGGTCTACGCGCCGCAGATCGGCTCCGACGCCACCGAGACGGCGCGCGCCGTCGTCGCCGCCAAGGCGAGCACGGCCAAGCCGCTGCTGGCCTGCTGGATGGGCGACTCCTCGGTGCTGGAAGCGCGCCACGTGCTCAACGAGGCGGCCATCGCCAACTTCCGCACGCCCGAAGCCGCGGTCGGCGCCTTCGGCAACATCGCCTCGTTCTACGCCAACCAGCAGCTGCTGATGCAGACGCCGCCGCCGATGTCCAACCTCGCCCAGCCGGACGTCGAGGCCGCCCGGCTGCTGATCGAGAGCGTGCTGGCCGAACGCCGCCGCACGTTGACCGAGATGGAGAGCAAGGCCCTGCTCGCGGCCTTCCACATCCCCGTCACCCAGACGGTGCTGGCCCGCACCGCCAACGAGGCCATGATGCTGGCCACGCAGATGGGCTTCCCGGTGGCGCTCAAGATCGATTCGCCCGACATCGCCCACAAGAGCGACGTGCAGGGCGTGGCCCTGAACATCCAGAGCGGCTCGGCCGCGCGCGACACCTACAACGAGATGGTGGCCCGCGTGAAGCGGCTGCAGCCCCAGGCCCGCATCAACGGCGTGACGGTGCAGAAGATGGCGCGTGCCCGGCGTGGCCGCGAAGTCTGCGTCGGGCTGGTGACGGACGAGGCCTTCGGGCCCGTCATCGTCTTCGGTGCCGGCGGCACCATGATCGAACTCATCGCCGACCGGGCGATGGAGCTGCCACCGCTGAACCAGTTCCTCGCGAGGCGGCTGATCGAGCGGGCCCGCGTGGCCGAGACCCTGGCGCAGGGATGGCATGGCGGCGAGCTGGCCGACCTGGAGGCGCTGGAGCGCGTGCTGTTGCGCGTCAGCGAGATGGTCTGCGAGTTCCCGCAGCTGCGCGAGATGGACATCAACCCGCTCATCGTCGACGAGAACGGCGCCATCGCCGTGGACGCGCGGGTCGTGCTGCAGCCCGGGACCCAGCCGGGCAGCCCGCGCGCCTTCGACTACCCCCACCTGGCCATCCTGCCCTACCCGGCGCACTTCGAGCAGGTGTGGCCGCTGGCCGGCGGCGGCGAAGTCACCGTCAGGCCCGTGCGGCCCGACGACGCCCAGATGCTGCAGGACCTGGTGCGAGGCCTCAAGCCCGAGAGCCGCTACTTCCGCTTCGCCAGCGCCATCAAGGAGCTGCCGCCGGGCCTGCTGGCGCGGCTCACGCTGATCGACTACGACCGCGAGATGGCGCTCGTGGCGGTGTATTGCGAACGCACGGCCCGGGACGACGGCGGTTTCGACGAGAGCGAGCGCATCGTCGGCGTGTCGCGCATCATCACCAACCCCGACCAGACCAGCTGCGAATTCAGCCTGCTCGTGGCCGACGACTTCGGCGGCAAGGGCCTGGGTTCGCGCCTCATGGAAGGCATCATGGACGCCGCCCGCGAGAAGGGCCTGGCCGACATCGAGGGCCTGGTGCTGAGCAACAACGCCGACATGCTCAAGCTGATGCGCGGCCTGGGCTTCACGATCAAGCCCTTCGCCGAGGAGCCGGACTTCAGGCTGGTGACGCGCCCGCTACAGGGGTGAAGCCAGATCTCACAGCCGCGCTAACCGCTCGGTCAACAGCGCGAAAAAGCCGTCCGAATCGGCGTGGCGCAGCACCTGGGCGTTGGCCGGCAGGCCGGTCACGCCCCACCAGTCGATGACGCTCATGCCGCGCGTCAGCTCGCTGGCGGTCTCGATGCGCACGTTGCAGTCGCGGCTGGTGAACAGCGCAGGCTGCAGCAGGAAGGCGATGACGCAGGGGTCGTGCAGCGGGCCGCCGTCCTGGCCGTATTTCTCCTCGTCGTAGCGCTCGAAGAACTCCATCCAGGCGCTCACCACCTCGCCGACGCGCGTGCCCAGCCGGCGGATGGCGTCGATGCGCGCGGCCGTCGTCAGCACCTCGTGGGTGACGTCCAGCGGCGCCATCGTGATGGGCACGCCGCTGGTGAAGACCTCGTGCGCGGCGCGCGGGTCGACGTAGAAGTTGAACTCGGCCGCGGGGGTGACGTTGCCGCCCTCGAAGAAGCCACCGCCCATCAGCACGATGCGCCGGATGCGTGGCGCGATGTCGGGCGCGCGGCGCAGGGCCAGGGCGATGTTGGTGAGCGGGCCCAGGGGGCACAGCGTCACCGTGCCGGCCCCGCGCTCGCGCAGGGTCTGGACGATGAAGTCCACGGCATGGCGCGGGTCCGTCGGCAGCGTCGGCTCGGGCAGCTCGATGCCGTTCAGGCCGGTGTCGCCATGAACGTGCTCCGCCGTCACCAGCGGCACGTCCAGCGGACGGTCGGCACCGGCGCAGATGGGCACGTCGCGCCGGCCGGCCAGCTCCATGACGATGCGGGCGTTGCGCGTCGTCAGCGCCAGCGGCACGTTGCCGGCGACGGTGGTGATGCCGAGCAGCTCCAGCTCGGGGCTGGCGGCGGCCAGCAGCAGGGCGATGGCGTCGTCCTGGCCGGGGTCGGTGTCGATGATGATGGGGTTCATGCGGCGGGCGGGGGCAAGAAGTCGAGGTCGATGGCGCCGAAGAGGCTGTGCTGGCCGTCGGCGGCCTTGAGGTCCAGGCGCAGGCTGTCGCCCGGCGCGAGGGCGATGTCGAGCGCGCCCAGGGCGACGCCCGCGAGCTGGCCGGCCCGCAGGGCGCGCCAGCGCACCACGCGGGCCAGGGCCTCGCCCGGCGCGGCGGCCACGTCGCGCGGCTCCAGCTTGCTGCCGTTGTGCAGGGCGACGAGGCTGGCCTGCAGAACGCCGCGCTGCCAGGCGTCGCCCAGTTCGTCGGGCGTCACGGCCAGCGGTGCGGCATGCGAGGCGACGAGCTCGCCCTCCGCGCGCCAGTCCACCGCCAGGCCGAGCAGCCGCAGCGCGTCGAGCGCGGCGCCGGCGTCGCTGGCCGCGTGCAGGTCTCCGGCAATGGCCATCAGCGCCGGCTCGCAGCTCGCCAGGGCCCGCAGGGGCTTGCCGCCGCCGAGGAACTGGCCGGCCTCGCGCCGCACGCGGCCATCGGCGGCGACGACGGCCCAGCCGTAGGCGCGCGGCAGGGGCGCCAGGCATTTGCCGGGCTCGAAGGGGAAGGCGTGGCGGAGCTTGCCGTGGTTGAGCTGCACGGCGAGGTCCTGCAGCTGGGGCGCGATGAAGCCCCAGTCGTCGAGGAGGTCCTGCAGCCGCGTGCAGATGCCGCTGGCGTAGTGGGCCTGGGTCAGGTCGCGCGAGACGACGACGAGGTGGCCGTCGCGCGAGCCGTCGGCGTAGCTGGCGAGTTTCATGGAAGGTGGTGCAGGGAAGGCGGCGCTTGGTGGCAGCATTGTGCGATGCGCGCCGGCACGCTCCCGCTCCGCGCCGCCGCGATCGCGCTGGCGGCGAGCCTGCTCGCCCACGTCCTGCTGCTGGGCGGCGGCCGGGCACGCGAGGAGGCCACCCGCCCGGCGGCCCGCGCGGCCAGCATCAGCCTGCTGCGGCCGCCCGTGCCGCCGGCAGCGACCCGCCCCGAGCCCGCGGCACAACCGCTGCCTGCCCGTCCCCGGGCGGGCAGGCCGGCCGATCAGCCAAGCCCGGCAGCCGAGATCCATGTCGACGTGGAGACCTCGTCGGCCGCGCCCACCGCGCCGCCGCTGCGCCTGGCCGGCCCCGCCTCTTGGCGCTACCGCCTGCGCCAGGGTGGCCAGGACGGCGAGGCGTCGCTGGCCTGGCAACCCCAGCCCGACGGCCGCTACAGCCTGCGCCTGACGCGCAGCATCGGCGAGCGCGCCCTGCCCGCCTGGGAAAGCCTCGGCCACACCGGCGCCGCCGGCCTGGCGCCGGAACGCTTCGCCCTGCAACGCGGCGGCCAGGACCGCCAGGCCGTCAACTTCGATGCCGAGGCGCGCCGCGTGAGCTTCTCCGCCAGCCCGGCGCGGCTGGACCTACCCGAGGGCACGCAGGACCGCCTGTCCTGGTGGCTGCAGCTGGCGGCGCTCGTCGAGGCGGCGCCCGCACCCGGCGGGCGCTGGCGCCTCTGGGTTGCGGGCCTTCGCGGCGAGCTGCGCGAATGGGTGTTCGAGGCGGCCGATGCCGCCCCCGAAGACGCCGGCATGCTGCACCTGCGCCGCCAGCCGCTGGGTGAGCACGATCCGGGCATCGAGCTCTGGCTGGACCCGGCGCGGGGCTTCTGGCCCGTGCGGCTGCGCCAGGGCGACCCTGAAACACGCGGCTACGAAATCCGCCTGGCCGACGTGAACTCCTGACGCTTCCTACACGTTGTCGGCGCGGGGGATGACCCGATTTCAACCCCGTTCTGCCAGTATCTGAACCGACCGGGGCTTGAAACACCCCGCCCCACCCGCAGTTGAAGCCACGAGGAGAACCCCATGCACATGCTCTACAACTCCGACAGCTTCATCGTCGTCCAGTTCGACGTGCCGGCCGCCGACGAGGCGGAGCCCGGTCCGCAACTGAACCGCGGGGGGTTCGAAATCGTCGACAAGTTCGCCCGCAAGGAAATCTTCATCGAGGGCGCGCTGGCGGAGTCCTTCCAGCAAGGCGTGCAGGCCCTGATCGAGGATGGAGAGCCGTCCGAGGACGAACTCGACGCCTTCATCGAGCGTTATGCGGTGATGGGCCAGCAGCCAGTCGTGATGCACTGAACATTCCTGGGGCCGCTCTTACATTTGATCTGCCGCCAAGCCTGATACAAGATGGGTCGACGCCGGCCGCTCCGGGCCGGTGAAGGACTCCATCGCATGGTGAAGCGAGCCGCCACCGAGACAGCCTCCAGGGCCGCCGCCCGCGTGCTGCCCTCGCCAGGCCTGGACAGCGCTCCGGTGCTGGACCGCATGTGCTCGCAATTCGTGCTGACGCTGACCGTCCGGCATGCCGGGCGCTTCAACCTGCGGCGCGATTTCAACGGCCTGCTGTCCTTCACCGGCCGCCACCTCGTCTGGCCCACCCGGGTGCTGCAGCGGCTGCGCGCCTACCTGGCCCAGCGCTGCGCCGGCAACGAGCTCTGGCGCGGCCACGAGGCGCTGTCCGACGAAGCCTTCCTCGAACGCTTCGGCCAGTGGAGCGGGCCTTTCTCGGAAGGCACCCTCTTCTTCTATCTCGACGAGTACGTCAAGGACGCGCCCAAGGACATGATGGCCCTGCTGGCCACGACCTGCGAGCACCTGGAGCGGCGGCTCAAGCGCGAATCCACCCTCGTCGAGAAGAACATCGCGGCGCTGGGCACGCTGCTGCAGCTCAACCCCGCCGAACGGGCCATCCTGCTCTACGGCACCCTGGCCCGCTACCAGCGCGAACTGCGCGGTGCGCTGGTGGAGTTCAAGGTCAACACGGCCCAGGAAGCCTTCGCCGCCATCGCCGCGGTGGCCGGCGTGGACGAGCGCGAGGTGGCGGAGGCCCTGCGCGCCGGCTCGCGGCTCGAGCGCATCGGCATGGTCGAGAACCTGATCTCGGAGCACAACATCACCGACCTGGCCGACCTGATGAAGGTCAGCGACCAACTGCCGCCGGTGCTGATGCGCGAATACCAGGGCCCGCACGACCTGATGGCCGTCTTCACGCGGCCCGCCACGCCCAGCCTGCTCGGCCCCGCCGATTTCCAGTTCGTCGCCGAGGACCTCGGCCTCCTGCAGGGCCTGTTGCGCCAGGCGGTGGCCAAGCGCGCCAGCGGCGTCAACATCCTGCTCTACGGCCCGCCGGGCACGGGCAAGACCGAGCTCGCCAAGGTGGCCTCCGCCGCCGCCGGCCTCGACCTGTACGAGGTCGAGTACGCCGACCGCGACGGCAACTCGCTGTCGGGCCGCGACCGCTACCGCTCCCTACAGATCAGCCAGGTCTTCCTCAAGGCCAGCGCCAGCGTGGCCCTGCTCTTCGACGAGGTCGAGGACGTCTTCCCGCCACTGTCCAGCGACACCGCCTCGCTGCTCAACCGCCTGGACGCGAGCGCCGAGGGCGGCGTCGGCAACTCCGTCAGCGGCAAGGCCTGGGTCAACCAGATCCTCGAGACCAACCCGGTGCCGGTCATCTGGGTGACCAACCGCATCGAGCAGATCGACCCCGCCTTCCGCCGCCGCTTCCAGTACCACCTGGAGCTGAAGTCGCCGCCGCCGGGGGCCCGCCGCGGCCTGGTGGCGCGGGCCCTGGGCGAAGTGGCCGTGAGCGAGGACTTCGTCGCCCGGCTGGCCGAGCGCCCGGGCCTCACGCCGGCACAGATCCGCACCGCCGTGCGCTTCGCCCAGTTGGCGGGTCCGGCCGCGGACGCGGAAAAGCTCATCGAGCGCCAGCTGCTCAATGCCGACAAGGCCCTGGGCCGCGACGACGGCAGCAGCAGCGCGCGGCCGAGCGTGACCCGCTATGCCCTGGAGCTGCTGAACTGCGAGAGTCGCTTCGAGATCCCTCGCATCGTCGAGGCCCTGCGCCGCAAGGGCACCGGCCAGCTCTGCTTCTACGGGCCGCCCGGCACCGGCAAGACCGCTCTGGCCGAGCACATCGCCCAGGAACTCGGCCGGCCGCTGATGGTCAAGCGCGCCAGCGACATCGCCAGCAAGTTCGTCGGCGAGACCGAGCAGAACATGGCCCGCATGTTCGAGACGGCCCAGGCCGAGGGCGCCGTGCTGCTGCTGGACGAAGCCGACAGCTTCCTGCGCAGCCGCCGGCACGCCGAGCGCAACTACGAGGTCAGTGAGGTCAACGAGATGCTGGCCGGCATGGAGCGCTTCGCCGGCCTCTTCATCTGCACGACCAACCTCTTCGAGGAACTCGACGAGGCGGCGCTGCGGCGCTTCGCCTTCAAGATCCGCTTCAAGGCGCTCAGGCCCGAGCAACGCGTGGCGATGTTCGAGCGCGAGGCGGGCGCCGCGCCCGACGGCGAGCAGTGCACTCGCCTGGCCGCGCTGGACTGCCTGGCCCACGGCGACTTCGCGGCCGTGCGCCACCAGGTCGAGATCCTGGGCGAGGCCTTCACGCCGGACGAGTTCCTGGCCCAGCTCGAGGCCGAGCACCGGGCCAAGCCGGAGGTCAGGCAGAGGCGAGGCATCGGCTTCAGAGCCGCTTGACGTAGTAGGTCGTCGAGCAGAGCGCGCCGTCGGGCATCAGGGCGTAGTCCGGGATGTCGCCGACCTTCTGCCATGCCAGCCGCTCGTAGACCCGCGAGGCGTCGCTGCCCGTGACGGTGTCCAGCACCAGCGTCGTGCGGCCGAGCGCCCCCGCCTTCGCCTCCACGGCCCGCAGCAGGGCCTCGGCCACGCCCCGGCGGCGCGCCCGGCGGTGCACCAGCATCTTGGCCACGTCGGCCCGGTGCGGCTGGTTGTCCGGCATGTCGACGACGAGGGACAAGGTGCCGCAGACGCGGCCGGCCTCGTCCTCGGCCACGAAGAGATGGCGCTCGCCGGCCGCGACACCGGCGGCCACCTTGCGCCAGAAGGCCTCGGGCCGGCCCGGCGCCAGCGGCAGCATGAAGCCGACCGACGCACCGCCCTCGACGCAGTCGCGCAGCACGTCGGCCATTTCGTCGACGCGGGCCAGCGCCTCGGCTCCGTCGAGTTCCCGGATCGTGGCGGTCATGGCTTGGCTCCTGTGAGGGCGACGAGATAACGCGCCGGCCGCGTGCCGGGGTTGTGGAAGCGGACGGGGGCGTCGAGCCGCATGGCCAGGCAGTCGCCGGCCTCGAGCCGCCACTGCTGCTCGCCATGGGCGATCTCCATGCTGCCGTCGATCATCCAGACCAACTGATGGATGTCGGCATCGCGTTCCGAGGTCTCGAAGGCCACGCGCTGGCCGGCGGGAAAGACCACGTCCACCAGCTGCAGCGGCGACACGCCCGGCGGCGACACGTTGCGGCGCCGGTAGCCCGAGGCCGGGTCGCTCCACACCGGCTGGTCGGCCACCCGCGCCACCGGCGACGGCGCAGCGGGCGCGGGGCTGGCCTCGAACATGGACGCGACGCTGACGCCCAGGGCCGACGACAGCTTGTCCAGCACCACGGCCGTCGGGCTGCTCTGGCCGCGCTCGATCAGCGAGATGTTGGAGCGGCTGACGCCGCTCTTGTGAGCCAGGGCGTCGAGGGAGAGGCCGGCGTCGGTGCGGAGCTGGCGCAGACGGGTAGCGATGCGATCGTGGAGTGAGACAACGGAAGATTCCATTTTGCTGGATTCTGCCTCCAGAATACAGGAAACAGCAAGTGAGTCTTGGCGCGCTAGGGTTCGCACCGACACATAGGCCGGCGTCATATGGAAAATGTCCCCACACCGCACCGACGGCCAGTCACGGCCGCACCAAGGGAGGACTCCATTGAAACAAACCGTCTGGCTGAAACATGCCGCCTGCGTCTTGCTGGGACTGGCCTGTTTGGCAGCCTTTTCGCAACCGACAGCCGGGCCGACGGCCGGTGCGCCCAAGACCACTGCCGCGGCTCTTCCGGTAGAAGCCTTCTTCAAGAAAGGTGATCTCGGGAAAGCTCAGCTATCGCCCTCGGGGCGCTATCTCGCTGCACTCGAAAGCGGAATTCACGAGCGGATGGGCGTGGTTGTCACCGATCTCGAGGGCAAGGAGGGCAGCCATTTCATCAGCGCAAGCGAAAAGGATGACGTCACCTGGTTCAGTTGGGTCACGGACGACTGGATCGTCTTCAAGGTGAACAACCCTAACTACCGGGGCACGCGGTGGGTCGGCTCCGGTCTGATGTCCATGAGTCGCGATGGCAAGACCTCGCGGCAGTTGATCGCGCGCGACTGGGAATCCGGTTCCGAGAACTCCCGGCGCCTGACGCTCAGCCCCGACCATGGGTATGTGGGTCGAGGTGCACCTGACAGCCTCGAAGTGCTGGTTGCCCAGCCGCACTATGACGGGAACTACGAGTACCGATATTCGACGCTGCACGCGGTCAACGTCGTATCGGGGCAATCTCGCGTGGAAGCGGCGCCGCGGGCGGATGAATGGCTCATCGATGGCAGAGGGCGTCCTCGAGCCTCACTCCATGCCGCCGACGGGCAGGTCACGGTGATGTGGTTGGACCCACGTTCACGTGAATGGACAGAACTGCAGAAATCGCCGGTGCATCACATGGATTGGATCCCCCTGGCCATCCAGGATGAGGCGCATCTTCTCGTGTCGACGTCCGACAAGGACGGCTATGACGAACTCCGTGAATACGATGCCATTGAACGGCGCGTTGGCAGCGTGCCCATCCTTGCGACGCCCGGCTTCTCGCGATCCATCGAACCCATTTACGCAAGGCATTCCGACCGTCTCCTTGGGCTGTCGGTGCTGGTGGACAGCGTGACCACCACTTGGCTGGACCCAACGCTGAGCAAGCTTCAGGACCGCGTCGATGCCAAGCTGCCCAACCGGGTAAATATCCTGCAGTGCAGCCAGTGCGAACGGCCGCAGCGTGTGTTGGTTCACTCTTACAGCGACACGGATCCCGGAATGGTCCTGCTGTTCACGCCGGAGAAGGACGAGTGGAAACTCGTGGGCCGCGTTCGGCCTCAGATCGATCCAAAGACGATGGCCACGATGGAACTGCACCGGACAAGCGCTCGCGACGGTGAAGACCTGCCGGTCTGGATTACGCGCCCCCGCGGGGCAGCGCCGGAAAAGCCTCTGCCTGCAGTCGTCCTTGTTCACGGCGGCCCATGGGAGCGAGGTACCGAATGGCGCTGGAATCCGGAGGGGCAGTTCCTGGCGTCACGCGGTTATCTCGTCATCGAGCCGGAATTCCGCGGCAGCGTCGGATACGGCGAGCGTCATTTCCACCTTGGGTTCAAGGCGTGGGGCCTGAGCATGCAGGACGACGTCACCGACGCCCTCAAGTTTGTCATCTCCAAGGGTTGGGCCGATCCGGGTCGCGTTTGCATCATGGGTGCCAGCTACGGCGGCTACGCAACCTTGATGGGGCTTGCAAAGGACCCCGGCCAGTACCGTTGCGGCATCGCCTTCGCGGCCGTGTCGGACCCGCGGTACATGTTCGACTTCCATTGGAATGACATCTCGAGGCAAGCAAAGTCATATGGCCTCAACGAACTGTTGGGTGACCGGATCAAGGACGAGGCGAGATTCATTGCCACTTCACCGGTGGAGCAGGCGGCCAACATCAAGGCGCCGCTGATGCTCGTCCACGGCGCCAAGGACAGGCGAGTACCTATCCAGAACGGCGAACGCATGCGCGATGCCTTGCAAAAGGCCAACAAGCAGGTCGAGTGGGTCTTGTACCCATGGGCCGGACACGGCTTCCCGCTGCTGGAAGACGAGCTGGACTACTACGGTCGCGTCGAGCGCTTCCTGGCCAAGCACCTGAACTGACCGCGAGCGGTTCAGGCAAGGGCCCGCTCCACCGCCCGCCGCCACGCCAGGTCCGGCCAGCGCCGGCCCAGCCGCCAGGCGGCGTGGGTGAGCTTGATGACGTGGGCGTCGTCCTGCTCGCAGGCGCCGGCGATCAGGGCCGGCCAGGGGCGGCTGGGCGGGTGGTCGAGCGCGGGGCTGGGCGTCGCGCCACTGGCCAGCAGGCCCGCTGCGGCGGCGATGCTGAAGCCGCGAGGCAGCTCGGCGCGCGGCCACCAGGGCTCCAGCACGCTCATCGCGTGGCTGGCCGTCAGCAGGTGCAGCACCGTGAAGTTGCCGGTGGCGGCATAGGTGCGGGCCGCCAGCAGGGCCAGGTCGCGCAGCGTGTCCGGTCCATGCCGCAGCCGGCCCGCGACGTCGGCGAAGCCGGGCGCCGCCGCCCAGGCGCGCATGCGGGCGGTGATGAGGCCGCCACGCTCGTCGGGGCGCGGCAGGGCCAAGAGTGCGTCCAGCCAGTCCGTCAGGGCCAGGTCGGCGGGGCGCGTCGCCGCCGGCAGGGGCATGAAATGCGCGGCCCAGTGGGCCAGGCCCGCGGCGAGTTCGGCCTCGTGGCCTGCGAGCACGGCATGCGCGGTGCGGATCAACCCGTGGAAGGCGACGGCACCGGCACCGGGCAACAGCATGGCCAGGGCCTCGCGCAGCGCCTCGCCTGGCCCGACCGCGGCGACGCGGCCCGCGAAATGGGCGCGCCAGGCGTTGTCGCTGTCGGGCCGGCCCAGGTCGCGCGCCTGAACGATGCGCGCCGGCCGTGTCGCGGCGCGGGGCTCGAGCAGGGCCTCGTAGCGCTCGGTGAAGGCCTGCAGCCGCGCCGCCGAGGCGCCCAGCTCCAGCAGGGCCTGCTGGGCCATGGGCAGGTGGTTGCTGAGTTCGCCCCGGTAGGTCGGCGACAAGGCCTGGCCGGCGTCGAGCAGGCGGTGCAGCTGGGCCAGGGTGGCTTGCACGGGCGTGGCGGTGGCGGTCGTCATGCGGGCCTCGGTTGTGGGAACATGGCGGCATGCTCGAAGTTCAAGTGAACTTGAAGTCAAGCCCCGGCAAGGCGGCGGCCGCGCCGCTGGGCATCGGCCAATTGGCCAAGCGCTCGGGCGTGGCCGCGAGCGCGTTGCGCTTCTACGAGGCCGAGGGCCTGATCGCCGGGACGCGCAGTGCGGGCGGCCACAGGCAGTACCCGCGCCACGTGCTGCGCCGGGTGGCCTTCATCCGCGCCGCCCAGGTGGTGGGCCTGACGCTGCCGCAGATCAAGGCGGCGCTCGCCACCCTTCCCGAGGGGCGCACGCCCACCAAGGCCGACTGGACCCGGCTGTCGGCCGCCTGGGCGCCGCTGCTGGACGAGCGCATCGCGGCCTTGCAGCAGCTGCGCCAGCGGCTGACGGGCTGCATCGGCTGCGGCTGCCTGTCGCTGAAGGCCTGCGCCCTTTACAACCCCCAGGACAGCGCCGCAGGCCCGAGCGCCGGCGCGAGGCTTCTGCGCATCGAAACCACGGGTTGACCCCTTGGCGACGGCGGGTCGCGCGTTCCCGGCGAAAATCCCCGGGTTAACCCCGCCACCACACCGCCATGAGTGCCTTCCACGAAGAGACCGTCCTGACCGTCCACCACTGGACCGACCGCCTGTTCAGCTTCACGACGACGCGCGACCAGGCGCTGCGTTTTTCCAACGGCCACTTCACGATGATCGGCCTCAAGGGCGAGAACGGCAAACCGCTGCTGCGCGCCTACAGCATCGTCAGCGCCAACTACGAGGAGAACCTCGAGTTCCTGAGCATCAAGGTGCCCGACGGCCCGCTGACCTCGCGGCTGCAGCACATCAAGCCGGGCGACAAGATCATCGTCGGCCGCAAGCCCACGGGCACGCTGCTGATCGACTACCTGCTGCCCGGCAAGCGCCTGTACCTGCTGGGCAGCGGCACGGGCCTGGCCCCCTTCATCAGCATCGTGCGCGACCCGGTGACCTACGAGCGCTTCGAGAAGGTCATCGTCGTGCATGGCGTGCGCGAGGTGGCCGAGCTGGCCTACCACGACCACCTCACGGTGGACCTGCCCCGCCACGAGTTCCTGGGCGAGTTCGCCTCGGAGCAGCTGCTCTACTACCCCACGGTCACCCGCGAGCCCTACAAGAACATGGGCCGCATCACCGACCTGATCCAGACGGGCAAGCTCCAGGCCGACCTCGGCCTGCCGCCGCTCAACCCCGAGGAAGACCGCATCATGCTCTGCGGCAGCCCCGCGCTGCTCAAGGACATGAAGGAGATGCTGGAGATCCGCAACTTCAAGGAAGGCAGCACGACGACGCCGGGCGACTACGTCATCGAGCGCGCCTTCGTCGAGCAGTAATCAGGCGGCCTGGCGGGCGTAGCGCCGCGCCAGCGGCGCGCACACCATGAGCTGCAGCTGGTGGAAGAGCATCAGCGGCAGCACCAGCAGGCCCACGGCCTGGCCGGCAAACAGGATCTGGGCCATCGGCACGCCGCTGGCCAGCGTCTTCTTGGAGCCGCAGAAGACGATGGCGATCTCGTCCTCACGCGGGAAGCCCAGCGCCCGGCTGAGCAGGGTCAGCAGCGGCATGACGATGGCCAGCAGCAGGGCGCAGACGCCCAGCAGGGCCAGCAGCGTGGCCAGCGGCAGGTGGCGGTACAGGCCCTGCACCGTGGCCGCGCTGAAGGCGCCATAGACGACGAGCAGGATGGTGCCCTGGTCGCTGATGCGGATCCAGGCGCGGTGGCGAGCCACCCAGGGCCCCGTCCAGCGCTGCAGGGCCTGGCCGGCGACGAAGGGCAGGAGCAGCGTGGTGACGATGCCCTCGAAGGTGTGCCAGGACAGGTGCACGGCCCCGGCGCCCGCCGACACGCCGATGGCCTGGGCCATCGCGGCCATCAGCAGCGGCGTCAGGGCCATGCCGAGGATGTTGGAGGTGGAGGCGCTGCACATGGCCGCCGCGACGTTGCCGCGGGCCAGCGAGGTGAAGGCGATGGACGACTGCACCGTCGACGGCAGGGCGCAGACGAAGAGCACGCCCAGGTAGAGCGTCGAGCCCACCAGGGGCTCCAGCCAGGGCCGCAGCGCCAGGCCCAGCAGCGGGAAGAGCACGAAGGTGGCGGCGAAGACCAGGGCATGCAGCCGCCAGTGCAGCAGCCCCTCGAGCACCGCCTGGCGCGACAGCTTGCTGCCGTGCAGGAAGAACAGCAGGGCCACGGCCAGTTGCGTCAATACGTCCAGCACCGCCACGCCCCGGCCATGCACCGGCACCAGCATGGCCAGGGCCACGGTGGCGATCAGCATCAGGACGAGGGAGTCGGGCAGCCAGGCGGGTCGTTTCATGCCGCCATTGGACCCGAGTTGCACGGGGCCGCCGCCCCCGCCGCTGGAGCGGCGCGCCTACATCCCCTTGAAGAGGTGGGTGTAGCTGCGGCTGACTTCGAGCTTCTCGGTCAGGCCCTTGACGCCGACCAACTGGCGCCCGCGGAAGTCGCGGGTGATGCCGTCGATGGCCCGCGCATTGACGAGGGTGGAGCGGTGGATCTGCCAGAAGAGCTGGGGGTCGAGTTCGTCGACCAGCTCCTTGATGGGCTTGCGGATCAGGGCCTCCAGCCGCGCCGTCTGCACCCGGGTGTACTTCTCGTCGCTGATGAAGAAGAGCACGTCCTCGACCGGGATCATCTGGATGGCCTGGCCGACCGTCGCCTGGATCCACTGCAGGTACTGCGGCTTGGCGGCCGGGTTCATGCCGGCCGACAGCTTGTGCAGCAGCTGCTGCAGCGGCGCGGGCGCGCTGTCCTTGAAGTCGGGCGTGGGCGAGCTGCGCTGGGCCAGGCGCTTCTTGATGCGCGCCACGGTCAGTTGCAGGCGCTCGCGCTCGGCGGGCTTGAGCACGTAGTCGGCCACGCCCTGCTCGAAGGCCTCGACGGCGTACTGGTCGTAAGCCGTGATGAAGACGATTTCCGGCACCAGCCAGTCGTCGTCCTCGGGAAGCTGGGCGATCTGGCGGGCCGCCTCGACGCCGGTCAGCCCCGGCATGCGGATGTCGAGGAAGACCAGGTCGGGCTTGTGCTCGCGGGTCAGCTCCACCGCCTCCAGGCCGTTCTTGGCCTCGGCGACGATGTCCAGCTCGGGCCAGACCTCGGTCAATCGGCTGCGCAATTGCTCGCGCATCAGGCGTTCGTCGTCGGCCAGCACGGCGCGGATGGGGGCGTTGCTCATGGCCGCGGATGCTAGTTCAGACTGCGCTCGATTGGGCGGCCATCGAACGGCGGCGGTTGCGCAGCACCACGAAGAGCAGCAGGCCGAGCAGGATCAGCGGCGAGCCGAGGACGGCGCCCACGCCGAGCACGCAGGCCACCATCAAGGCCAGCACGCCGCCCACGATGAGCAGCGGCAGGGCCACGCCCAGCAGCAGCACCAGCGGCACGACGATGACGCAGACGATGCCGGCCACGAAGAGGCCGATGCTGGCACCCAGCCAGTCGCCGAAGTCGCTGCCACCGAGGAAGAACTCACCGTCGTCGAGCACGACGTGCAGGTCGGAGCCGCCGTGGTGGTGCAGCAGCGCGAAGCCGCCGAACATCGCGGCCAGCACCATCAGGGCGGTGCCGATGAACAGGATCTTGAACAGGGTCTTCATGCTGCGGCTCCTTCGTCGTTGCGGCTGCGGTAGGGCACGGTGATGGTGACGACCGTGCCGCTGGGTTGGTTCTCGGTGACGGTGACGCTGGCCTTGTTGCCATGCAGCAGCTGCAGGCGTTCACGGATGTTGGCCAGGCCCACGCCGGTGCCCGAGGTGGCGGCCCGGCCGAAGCCCAGGCCCGTGTCGGCCACCGTGACGGCGAGCTTGCCGTGCACGATCTCGGCCTTGACGGTCAACTTGCCGCCTTCGGCCTTGGGCTCCAGGCCGTGCTTGATGGCGTTCTCCACCAGGCCCTGGATCATCATGGGCGGGAACTCGGCGGACAGCAGGCCCTCGGGCACGTCGATCTCGGTCTGCAGCCGCTCTTCCATGCGCACCTTGAGGATCTCGAGGTAGGGGCGGATGACGGCCAGCTCGCGGCCGAGGTCGCGCACGGCGCCGTTGGCGTTGGCCTCGCGCATGGTGGGCATGGAGGCGCGCAGCAGGGCGATGAGGTTGCGCTGCATCTGGCTGGCGCGTGGCGGGTCGGTCTCGATCAGGTGGTCGATGCTGGCCAGCGTGTTGAACAGGAAGTGCGGCTCGACCTGGGCCTGCATGGCGGCCATGCGGGCCTCGACGACCTGGCGCTTCAGGCTCTCGGCCTCCGCCGTCTCCGCGGCCTGCGCGGCCTTGACCTCGGCCTGGATGCGGCCCTTGTACATGGCCTTGATGACGGCGGAGGCGATGATCCAGAGGACGGCGAGGTCGGCGAGCGAATCGCCCAGGCGCACGCTGGTCACGCGGCGGCGGCTCTGGAGCGTCTCGTTGGCCACCTCCTCGGCGGCCTCCTGCAGCGCCTGCTGGGCCTCGGTCGCGGCGTCCTGCGCCTCCTTGACGGCCTCGGCCTCGCGCTTGAGCTGGCCGAGCTGTTCCTTGGCCTGCTCGATGGCGGCGCGCACATCCTCGGGGCGGGTGCTCTTGGGGAAGTCGATGGCGATGGACGGGGCGTCATCGGCCTTGGCCTCGCCGTCCTCGCCATCGGCGGCGCTGGCGGCCGAGGCCGCCGGGCGCACCGGCTGGATGCGAACACCGCGCTCGTCGACTTTGATCTCGTAGTGGATGCCGGCCTCGCCGCCGGTCTTGGCCTTGCTGCTCTGCTTGCTGGCGAGCTTGCGGGCCTGCTCGGCGGCCTTGCGGGCCTGCTCGGCCGCCTTGCGGGCGGCAGCCACGCCGTTGTCCGGCTCCTCGATCGTCTCGCTGATGCGCCAGGTGAAGGGCGGCAGGTTCTTCAGCACGTTCACGCCGATGAGCAGCGCCAGCGACAGCAGCACGAAGCGCTTCCAGCTGATGCCCACCAGCCAGCCCGCGTAGACGTGGAAGTAGCGCACCGCGGTGGCGGCAAAGCGCTGCCAGCGCTCGATCCAGAGCTTTTGCTGGGGGCTGGGGGTGAAGGAGGGTCTCATGGCAGGGGATCGTCGTTGGAAGCCACTGTACGCAAGGCCTCGGGCCGGCGCGGAGCCGGCGCGACGCGCCGGCCGGCGCGGGGGACGAACTGCAGCGGCGGGCGACAGGCCGCGCGCCGGAAATGACGGCGGCTGGCGCGCCCCGGTGATATCTCACGGCTCGCACCCGCGCGGGCAGCAAAAAGCCCGCCGAGGCGGGCTTTGGGCCGGGAGGGCGAGGCTTACTGCTTGACGGCCTCGACCTGGATGACGATGCGCACGCTGTCCGGAATGCCCGGCAGGCCGTAGTTCACACCCCACTGGCTGCGCTGGATGGTGGTCTCGAAGTCGCCGCCGCAGACCTCACGCTTGAGCATGGGGTTCTCGTAGCAGTTGAAGCTGGTGGCCGTCAGCGTGACCGGGTTGGTCTTGCCGCGCAGCGTCAGCTCGCCCGTGACGCTGGCCAGCTTGTCGCCGTTGAAGTTGAACTTGTCGCCTACGAATTTGGCCGTCGGGAACTGCTCGGCAGCGAAGAAGTCGTTGCTCTTGAGGTGGCGGTCGAAGCCCGGCACGCCGCTGGAGATGGAGTTCATGTCGAGGGTGACGTCGACCTTGCCGGTCTTGGCCGCCTTGTCCAGCGTGATGCTGCCTTCCTTCTTGTCCCAGCGGCCGCGGTTGGTGCTGGTGCCGAAATGCTTGGCCTCGAAGAACACGGTGGTGTGCGTCGGGTCGATCGCGTAGGTGGCGCTCTGGGCCTGGGCGGCGCCGGCAGCGGCGAGCAGGGCGGCGAGCAGCAGGGAAGTCTTCATCGGTCAGGTCTCCGGTGGTGGGAAGGAAAGGGGAAGGAACAACTCAAAGGCCCGAGAAGGCCAGCTTGAACTTGACGGTCACGTCGTTGGCGACGACCGAGGTGTCGGCCCATTCGCCGTCACCGATCTTGAAGTCCAGGCGCTTGATGGGCACGCTGCCCGTGGCGACGCCGGCGGCCAGCGTGATGGGCACGACGATGTCGCGGCTAGAACCCTTGATGGTGAGCTTGCCGGCCACGTCGTACTTGCCGGCACCGGTGGCCTTGATGCCGCTGGACACGAAGGTGGCCTTGCCATTGCGCTTGGTGTCGAACCACGGGGCGCCGGCCAGCTCATGGTCGAAGCTTGGGTCGCCGAGGGACACGCTGCCGAGGTCGACCGTGAAGGCGATGTGCCCGGCCTCCGGCTTCTTGGGGTCGAAGTCGAGCTGGGCGTCGAATTTCTTGAACTTGCCGTCGACGGGCACACCCATCTGCTTGAAGGTGAAGGCGAGGTCGCTCTTGTCGGGCTGCAGCGTGGCCGCCGGGGCACAGACGCAGGCCGCAGCGAGCAGGAGGGCGGAGAGGGGTTTGAGCATGGCGGTCATCCGAAGGTCAGGTGCGGCGCAGCGACATGCGCTGAAGCAGGCCGTCACGGTCGACGAAATGGTGCTTGAGGGCGCCGGCCACGTGGGCCAGCACGAGCACGGCCAGCCCCCAGGCCAGGGCGGCATGCACTTCCTCGAGCAGTTCGCCCAGGTCGTGGTCCTTGGGCACGAAGTCGGGCAGCGGCAGCACGCCGAACCAGACGACGGGGAAGCCCTTGGCCGAACTCATCGCCCAACCCGTCAGCGGGACGGCGAAGAAGGCCAGGTAGAGCAACCCGTGCACCGCATGGGCAGCGCGGGCCTGCCAGACCGGCATGGGCAGGTCGGCCGGCGGCCGGTGGGCCAGGCGCCACAGCAGGCGCAGGGCCGACAGCGCCAGGATGGTGACGCCCGCCCACTTGTGCCAGTTGTAGAGCTTGATGCGCGACGGCGAGAACGGCAGGTCCGACATGTACAGGCCCAGGCCGAAGGCGCCGACGATGGTGATGGCCAGCAGCCAATGCAGCACGATGGCGAAGGGCGAATAGCGGTCGGCAGGGCTCATCATGGGTAGGGAGTGTGTTCCTCGTGGGCGGGGCTTCGGTTCATTGCCCTTGTCGCCAATGTTCAGCGATTTTGAACGCCGCTGCCTGTAACAGGTCAATCCCGTTCAGCGCGGCGCCCTGGCCCGGCCGCCGCCGACCAGGAAGACGCCCGACAGCACCAGCACCGTGCCGACGGCGATCCAGGCGTTCATCGGCTCGCCGAGCAGGAGCCAGCCCATGACGATGGTGCTCATCGGGCCGACCATGCCCACCTGGGCCGACAGCGGCGCGCCGATGCGGGCGATGGCCAGCATCAGCATGAGCACCGGAGCGACCGTGCAGGCCGTCGCATTCAGCAGCGACAGCCACAACACGGGCTCGGGCACCCAGGCCGCCGACAGCGGCCTGAGCAGCGCGAACTGCGCCATGCACAGACCGCAGGCCACGCTGCTGGCCAGGCCGGTCAGGCGCAGGGCACCCAGGCGCTGGACGACGCGGCCCGACAGCGCCAGGTAGATGGCATAGCTGACCGCGCTGCCGAACACCAGGGCCGCCCCGAGGGCGGTTTGCGTGCCTTCGAAATGCAGCTCGTGGGCGAAGACCGCGACGACGCCGGCATAACTGACCGCCATCGCCACCAGTTGCCGGCGCTGCAGCCGGTGGTGGAAGAAGGCGACCGAGATCAGCAGCACCAGGGTCGGGTTGAGATAGAGGATGAGGCGCTCGAGGCTGGCCGAGATGTAGGCCAGGCCGGCGAAGTCCAGGAAGCTGGCGAGGTAGTAGCCGGTGAAGCCGAGCACGGCGATGTCGCGCCAGTCCCGCCCGGTCAGCCGCGGCTGGCCCCGGCCGGCCCAGGCCGCCAGCGCCAGGAACAGCGGCAGTGCCAGCAGCATGCGCCACATCAGCAGGGTGACGGCATCGACGCCATGCCGGTAGGCCAGCTTGACGATGATGGCCTTGCCGGAAAAGCCGATGGCGCCCAGCACGGCCAGCAGCACGCCCGGCCAGAGGTGGCGCGGGTTCACCGCAGCGGAAGGACATAAGCCATGGCCCAGTCTAGGCCGGCCTGCCTGCGCGTACCGCGAAGCTCAGGCCGCCGCGGAGGCAAGCATCTCGTGCACGTCGTGGCACATGACGGCGAGGTAGGCGGCCAGGACGGTGAGCGTAACCCACGGCCCAGGTGGCTACCATCGCCCTTAGCAAAGGAGGAGTAACGAGAGATGCGGACCGACATCCAAATGGAAACCCGCGGCATGAAGCGCCGCTCGATGCTCGCCAGCATTGCGGCGCTGGGACTCTCGGCTTGCGCCGGGGGGCCGGTCAAACCAGGGGCCGATCAGCAAATTCGCAGCGTGGCGATTCTGTCGCTGCTTGGCGAAGAACCGCCCTATGCGTCGATCGGCCTCACGGTGTTCAACAACAGCTACAGACCGATCAAGACCGAGGGCAAGCTGGCCGAAGCAATCGAGAGCACGATCCGCTCGCGCCTGCAGACCGGCCGTCCGCAGTGGCAGGTCAAGCCCGTGGCCGAAGCGAGCGCCATCCGCGCGGTGCTGCAGGACAAGCCTGCTCTGCGCCTGAAGCGGCAGACCGACATCGGCCGGATCGAGTCACTGCTACCGGATCTCGCCGCGCGGTCGGAGGTCGATGCCGTGTTCGTCGTCGCGGCCCTCCAGATGGATTTCGTCGGTGATGCCGGCGCGGGGGTCGTGTCGCGCTACCAACGTGAGGCTCAACTCATGGCGGCGACCAGGCTGGCCCTGGTCTCCAGGGCCGGCGTCGAACTGGCCGGCGGCGACGGGTATTTCAACGAAGTCCTGAAGAAGGTGCCGCAGGGCGGATTGGCCGAATCCATGGTCCGCGCCGTCAATGCCGCCGTCCAGCAGGCGGCCCAGCAGGCCGGCTACTGATCGGCCCCGGCCTTCAGGCCATCGCCCTCCACTGCGCCATCAGCCCATCCCACTTCGTGCGGGCCGCATGGAGGTGGCGCTCCTTCACGTGGCCGTAGCCGCGGATCTCGTCCGGGATGCGGGCGATGTCCACCGCCAGCGCCAAACGCTCGGGCGTGAGGCCGCGCGCGAGGATGGCTTCGACGCTGGCACGGTACTCGGCGATCAGGGAACGCTCCATCCTGCGCTCCTCGGTGTGGCCGAAGACGTCGAAGGCCGTGCCGCGCAGGCCCTTCATCTTCGCCAGCAGGCCGAAGGCCGGGCGGACCCAGGCGCCGAAGGGGCGCTTGACCAGCTCGCCCTTGGCGTTCTTCTTGGCGAAGAGCGGCGGTGCGAGGTGGTGGACGACCTTGTAGTCGCCCTCGAACATGCCGGCGATCTTCTCGTCGAAGCCCATCTGGGTGTGCAGGCGGGCGACCTCGTACTCGTCCTTGTAGGCCATCAGCTTGAACAGGTAGCGGGCGACGGCCTCGGTCAGCCGGGTCGTGCCGCCGACCTTGGCCTCGGCGGCGCGCACCTTGTCGACGAAGGCCTTGTACTCGGCGGCATAGGCGGCGTTCTGGTAGCCGGTGAGGAAGTCCACGCGCTTGGCGACGAGTTCGTCCACGCTCTGGCGCTTGACGAGCTGGATGACGGCCTGGGCCGCGTACAGGGCCTGCACGCCCTTGAGGTCATGCGCGCAGCGGCGGCCCCACTCGAAGGCCGCCTTGTTGTTGTCGACCTGCACGCCGTTGAGCTCGATGGCACGCATCAGGGCGTCGTAGCTCAGCGGCACGCGGCCCTGCTGCCAGGCGTAGCCCAGCATCAGCGGGTTGGTGTAGAGCGAATCGCCCAGCAGCTTGACGGCCACCTCCTCGGCGTCGAAGGCGCCCAGGTGTGGCTGGCCGACGGCCTTGGCCAGGGCCTGCTCGCAGGCGGCGCCGGGGAAGGACCAGTCCGGGTTGTTGACCAGCGTGGCCGTCGGCGAGCCGTGGGTGTTGAGGGCCACGAAGGTGCGGCCCTCGCGCATGACGGCCAGCGTGGTCTTGTTGGCGGCCACGATGGCGTCGCAGGCGATGACGAGGTCGGCCTCGGCGGTGCCGACCTTGGTGCAGTAGATGGCCTCGGGGCGGTTGGCGATCTGGATGTGGCTCCAGGTCGCGCCACCCTTCTGCGCCAGGCCCGCGGCGTCCTGGGTGATGACGCCCTTGCCTTCGAGGTGGGCGGCCATGCCCAGCAACTGGCCGATGGTGATGACGCCCGTGCCGCCCACACCGGCCACGACGATGCCCCAGGCCTCGTCGGCGTCGGGCACGACGGGCATGGGCAGGGCCGGCAGGCCGGCGTCGAAGGGGCTCTTGCGGCCTTCCTTCTTGGGCTTCTTCAGCTCGCCGCCCTCGACGGTGACGAAGCTGGGGCAGAAGCCCTTCACGCAGGAGTAGTCCTTGTTGCAGGTGTTCTGGTTGATCTGGCGCTTGCGGCCGAACTCGGTCTCCAGCGGCTCGACCGACAGGCAGTTGGACTGAATGGAGCAGTCGCCGCAGCCCTCGCAGACCAGCTCGTTGATGACGACGCGCTTGGCCGGGTCCACCAGCTTGCCGCGCTTCCTGCGGCGGCGCTTCTCGGTGGCGCAGGTCTGGTCGTAGATGATGGCCGTGGTGCCTTCGATCTCGCGGAACTGGCGCTGGATGTCGTCGAGCTCATCGCGGTGGTGCACGGTCACGCCCGGGGCCAGGGCGACGCCCTCGTACTTGGCCGGGTCGTCGGTGACGATGACGAGCTTTTTCACGCCTTCCGAGATCACGCTGTTCATGATCTGCAGGACCGTGTGGCCCTCCGGCCGCTCGCCCACCTGCTGGCCGCCGGTCATGGCGACGGCGTCGTTATAGAGGATCTTGTAGGTGATGTTGACGCCCGCGGCGATGCTCTGGCGGATGGCCAGGCTGCCGCTGTGGAAGTAGGTGCCATCGCCGAGGTTGCTGAAGATGTGCTTCTCGTTGGTGAACGGCGCCTGCCCCACCCAGGGCACGCCCTCGCCGCCCATCTGCGTGAAGGTGGCGGTGTTGCGGCCGGGCATCCAGGTCACCATGTAGTGGCAGCCGATGCCACCCACGGCGCGGCTGCCCTCGGGCACGCGCGTGGAGGTGTTGTGCGGACAGCCCGAGCAGAACCAGGGCGTGCGGTCGGCGCCGCCGGCGGTCTGCTCCTCGGCCTTGAGCGAGGCCTCCTTGGCGTCGATGACCGCCATGCGGGCGTCCAGGCGAGCGACGATGTCGCTGTCCACGCCCAGCTTCTTCAGCCGCTTGGCGATGGCGCGGGCGATGAGGGCCGGCGTGAGGTCGGCCTGGGGGCGCAGCAGCCAGTGGTCGCTCGGGTTGGGCACGCTCCACTCGCCGCCCTCGGCGTCGCCGGCGTCGAACTTGCCGAGCACGTTGGGCCGCACGTCGGGGCGCCAGTTGTAGAGCTCCTCCTTGACCTGGTACTCGATGATCTGGCGCTTCTCCTCGACGACGAGGATTTCCTGCAGGCCCTGGGCGAACTCGCGCGCCACCTGCGCCTCCAGGGGCCAGACGACGTTGACCTTGTGCAGCCGGATGCCCACGCGGCGGCAGGTGGCATCGTCCAGGCCCAGGTCGTGCAGGGCCTGGCGGGTGTCGTTGAAGGCTTTGCCGCTGGTGATGATGCCGAAGCGGTCGTTCGGCCCCTCGATGACGTTGTAGTTCAGCCGGTTGGCGCGGATGTAGGCCAGCGCGGCATACCACTTGAAGTTCATCATCCGCGACTCCTGCTCGAGCGGCGGATCGGGCCAGCGGATGTGCAGGCCGCCCTCGGGCATGACGAAGTCCTCGGGCAGGATGATGTTGACGCGGTCGGGGTCGACGCTGACGGAGGCCGAGCTCTCGACGATCTCCTGGATGGTCTTCATGCCCGCCCAGAGGCCGGAGAAGCGGCTCATTGCGAAGGCGTGCAGGCCCATGTCGAGGATGTCCTGCACGCTGCTCGGGAAGAAGGTCGGGAAGCCCACCGCCTTGAAGACGTGGTCGCTCTGGTGGGCGGCCGTCGAGCTCTTGGCGATGTGGTCGTCGCCGGCGATGGCGATCACGCCGCCGTGCTTGCTGGTGCCCGCCATGTTGGCGTGCTTGAAGACGTCGATGCAGCGGTCCACGCCCGGGCCCTTGCCGTACCAGAGGCCGAAGACGCCGTCGAACTTCGCCTTCTCGGGGAAGAGGTCGAGCTGCTGCGTGCCCCAGACGGCCGTGGCGCCGAGTTCCTCGTTGACGCCCGGCTGGAAGACGATGTTCTGCTTGGCCAGGTGCTTCTTGGCCGCCCACAGCGCCTGGTCGTAGCCACCCAGCGGCGAGCCGCGGTAGCCGCTGATGAAGCCGGCCGTGTTGAGCCCGGCCATCGCGTCGCGCGTGCGCTGCAGCATGGGCAGGCGCACCAGGGCCTGCACGCCGCTCATGAAGGCCTTGCCGTGGTCGAGGGCGTATTTGTCGTCGAGCGAAACGGTCTGAAGAGCCTTCAGGATGTGCTCGGGAAGGGGTGCATTCATTGCCAGCCTCCTTGTGCCGCCAGCTCGACGCCAAATCCGCGACCGGCTACGCCGGTGCGCAATTTGTGGTTCAAGTTGCTTCGCAACTTGTCGTCGAGCGAAACCTCCTTGAGGGCGCGCAGGACGTGTTCGGGCAGCGGGGCGTTCATCGGTGGGGCTCCAGGATGGCGGCCAGGACGGGCGGCCCTCGTGGGGCCGGCGCGCGGGCCATGGGCCAGTATGGCCGGATCGGGCAGTGTAGGGAAATCGGGGCGCCGGATGCTTTCTCAATCGCGCCGGAATTCCTCATCCACGGCAATATTGTTGCCCAATCAAAGAAATTGCGTTTGAATATGTATCGCCATTTCGCCGATCAGGGCAAACCATGAGCTCCGAAGAAACCACCCCCGAGGCCCTCGACCGCTACCACATCGCCATCCTGGCCGAGCTGCAGCGGGACGCCCGGCAGTCCAACGCCGAACTGGCCCAGCGCATCGGCCTGTCGGCCGCGCCCACCTGGCGGCGCGTCAAGTGGCTGGAGGAGCAGGGCTACATCACCGGCTACCGCGCCGAACTCGACCGCCGCAAGGTCGGCCTGGGCGTGCTGGCCTTCGTGCGCGTGGACGCCGAACGCAGCGCCGGCGCGGCCACCAAGGCGCTGGAGGACGAGATCCGGCGACTGCCCGAGGTCATCGCCTGCCATTACATCTCCGGCACCGGCACCTTCGAGCTGCAGGTCATGGCCACCGACCTGGACGCGTTCTCGCGCTTCTCGATCAACACCCTGCTCAACCTGCCCAACGTCAAGGACATCCACACCAGCTTCTCCCTGGGCGAGGTCAAGGCCGGCGGCGCCCTGCCCCTGGGCCACCTGAAAGGCTGAAGGCGGCGTGCACAAGCACCGCGCCCGCGCCCCGGAGGGCAAGCCCTGGCACCGCGCGGCGCGGCCTCGCGGTTAGGCTAGCGGCATGGCGGCCTCTCGCACGCATCGGCTGATCGACCTGTGGCTGGGCACCGAGTCCGCCCAGCGCCTGCGCCTGCGCCAGACCTCGCTGGCCATGGCCCTGATGGTCATCAGCATCGCCGCCCTGCACTACGCCGTCCACGTCGGCGGCGGCGAGCGGGGCGTCCTGCTGTGGGGCTGGACGGCCTGCTCGCTCGGCGGCATGGTGGCTTTCTACGCCGCCATCCGCAGCGGCTGGTCGCTGCGCTTTCGCGACCCCTCGCTGACCAGCCAGCAGATCGCCTTCGCCCTCGTGGCCGCCGCCCTTGGCTATGCGCAGGCAGGCCCGCTGCGCGGCGCCGTCTTTCCGGTGCTGACCCTGATCCTGATGTTCGGCATGTTCCAGCTGCGCGCGCGCAGCGCCTATGCCCTGAGCTTCGGGGCGCTGGCGCTGTTCGGTGCCGTCATGGCCTTCATGGCCGGGCTGCGCCCCGCGGCCTATCCGCCGGCCGTCGAGATCGGCCACTTCCTGATGCTGTCCTTCATGCTGCCGGCGGTGGCGATGCTGACGGCACGGTTGAGCCGCATCCGCCGCCGCCTGTCCGAGCAGCGCGAGGAACTGGCACGCGCCCTGGCCCAGCTGCAGGCCATCGCCACCCGCGACGAACTGACCGGCCTGCCCAACCGCCGCCAGATGCAGGCCCTGATGGACCAGGAGCTGCTGCGCTCCCTGCGCCACCACCACGATTTCTGCATCGCCCTGGTGGACCTCGACCACTTCAAGCGCATCAACGACGAGCACGGCCATGCGACCGGCGACGCCGTGCTGCGCGCTTTCGCCCAGGCCGGCCAGGCGGCATTGCGCGCGACGGACGTGCTCGCACGCTGGGGCGGCGAGGAGTTCGTCGTCCTGCTGCCCGACACCTCCATGCCGCCGGCCATCGCCGGCCTGGAGCGGCTGCGCCTGCAGGTGGCCGCCCTGCGCGTGGAGGCCGGCGGCGGCACGGTGGGCGTCACCGCCTCCATCGGCCTGACCGGCCACCGCCATGGCGACACCCTCGACCAGACCCTCGCCCGCGCCGACCGGCTGCTCTACCAGGCCAAGGCCGAAGGCCGCAATCGGACCGTGACAGATGAAGCCCCTCGCCCAATCTCGCTCGGCTGAACGCCGGCGAGCCCGGTCGGTCCCCCGTGGGGACGGCGATGCTTGCCGGATCGACCGGCAAGCACATCGCCTGCGCGGGCCGGCTTGGGAGCGGCCCGGCGCTCGGCCCTCAAACACACGGAACCCATGAACCCCTCACTGCCCCTGCGCCACCTGCTGCTCGCCCTCGCCGTCGTGGCGATCTGGGGCAGCAACTTCGTCGTCATCAAGGTCGCCCTCGACACCCTGCCGCCCATGACGCTGGCCGTGCTGCGCTTCAGCTTCGCCCTCGTGCCGGCCTGCTTCTTCCTGCGCCGGCCGGCCGTGGGCTGGGGCAACCTGGCCGCCTACGGCGTGCTCATCGGCGTGGGCCAGTTCGGGCTGCTCTACCTCGCCATGCGCGGGCACATCTCCCCGGGCCTGGCCTCCCTCGTCGTGCAGACCCAGGTCTTCTTCACGCTGCTGCTGGCGGTGCGCATCCGCAAGGAAAAGGTCGTCGGCATGCAATGGCTCGGCCTCGTGCTGGCGGCCGGCGGCGTGGCCGTCATCGCCTCGCACACCGACGGCACGACCACGCCGCTGGGCGTCGCCATGGTGCTGGCCGCCGCCTTCGCCTGGGCCTGCGCCAACCTCCTGACCCAGCGCGCCGGCCGCATCGACATGCTGGCCTACGTCGTCTGGAGCAGCGCCTTCGCCGTGCCGCCGCTGCTGGTGCTGGCCCTCCTCCTCGACGGCCCCGCGCAGATCGCCGCCGGCCTGGCCGCCTCCGGCCCCGGCACCTGGGCCGCCGTGCTGTGGCAATCGGTCGGCAACACGCTCTTCGGCTACGGCGTCTGGAGCTGGCTGCTGGCCCGCCACCCCGCCGGCCGCATCGTGCCCATGGCCCTGCTCGTGCCCGTCTTCGGCATGGGCTCGGCCAGCCTGCTGCTGGGCGAACCCCTGCCTGGCTGGAAACTCCTGGCCGCCGCCCTGGTGATGGGCGGGCTGGCCATCAACCTGTTCGCCCCCCGGCTGCTGCGACGGCCGGCCCAGGCCTGACACTCGCCGCATGCAACGCCGCTCCGCCCTCCTTCTCGTTCTGGCTGCCCTCGCCGCCGGTCCAGCCGCGGCGGCACCGCCGGCCGTGACGCTGCTCGTCGAGCTGCGCTGGGTGGACAGCCAACTGCCCGCATCGGCCCAGGCGGGCGTGCGCGACGGCGCCGTCGTGGTCGGCACGGCCGGTTCGGTCTCGCCACGCGGGCCCGGCCTCGTCACCTCGACCGCCCAGCCCGCCCCGGCGCCGGTGCAGCGCCTGCTGGTGCGCAACGGCGAACGCGCCCGGCTGACGCTCACGTCCGTGGAGCCGCTGCAGCCGGTGGATGCCGTCGTCGAGATCGATCCCTCGGCCGCGCCGGCCAGCGCCGTGCGCCGCGTCTACGCCAGCCCGCGACCGGCGCAGCGCCGCGACGTCCAGTCCATCGCCGTCCAGCCGAGCTGGCCCGGCGGACGCGCCCCGGTGCGGCTGGCCTTTTCGGTGGAGGACGAGGCCGGCCGCTTCGAGTCCACGCTGGACCTGCCGCTGGAACGCTGGCAGGCCGTCGCCCGCACCGGCAGCGCCGGCGCGCCGTCAGCCCGCGGCACGGTCAGCAGCCGCGACGCGGCCGGCCAGCCGCAGCGCGAGCTGCAGATCCGCGTCGGCGTTCAGTGAAACGGCCCCCGGCCCAGCCCCGCGCGCTGAACGCGGCGCGTGTCTGGTCCGCCCCCCTGGGGGGCGGCGATGCTTGCGGCATCGAGCCGCAAGCACATCGCCAGCGCGGGCCGGCTCGGGGGCGGCCCAGCGCTCGGCCCGCAAATACCTCGTTTCATCAGCTGGTGGTGTGCAGCCCCATGGCCAACTGAGAGGCTGCGCCCAAGGCGTTGTTGATCTCCGGATACGGCGCCGCGCCCTCGAACAGCGCCTCGCAGGCGCCCTCGGCGAGGAAGCCTTCCGCAGCCCGCCGGGCGCGTCCCCAGGCCGCCTCGGCGATGGCGCTGCCGGCGCTCAGGCGGCGCACGCCCAGGCGCTGCAGCGCTTCGAGCCCCGGCATCGCCGGCCGCGCCATCACGTTCAACGGCAGCGGCTGGCCGGCCACCAGGGCGGCAATGTCCGCCTCGACCGTGGCGCCAGCCGCGAACAGGCCATCGGCCCCGGCTGCGGCGTAGTCGCGGGCCCGCGCCAGCGTCTCCTCCACCTCGCGCCCCGGCGCCAGGCGCTTGAGCCAGACGTCGCAGCGGGCATTGACGAAGACGTCCACCCCCGCACGGGCTGCCGCGGCCTTGATGGCCTCGACCTTGCGGCACAGCAGCGCCGCCGGGCCGGCACCGTCTTCCAGGTTGATGCCCGCGGCACCGGCCTCGACGAGGCGCATGACGTGGCCTGCTGCCGTCGCCGGGTCATCGCTGTAGCCTGCCTCGCTGTCGACGCTGACCGGGACGCGGGCCACCCGGGCGATGCGCCGGACGGCCGCCGCGTGCTCCTCGATGGGCATGTGGTTGCCGTCCGCATAGCCCAGGGCCCAGGCCAGCCCGGCGCTGGTGGTGGCCAGGGCCGGCGCGCCCAGGGCCTGGACCAGGACGGCGCTGCCGGCGTCCCAGACGTTGGCGATCTTCAGGAGCTGCGGGCCCCGGTGGAGCTGGCGGAAGTTCATGGCGGTGCGGCAAGGGTTCTTGAAGGCGGCATGCTGCCGCGGGCCGCTGCCAGGATCTGGCAGCAGCCGGCCAGGCCGGCGCGCCGGGTACATCCTGGTAACAAGTCCTACGCCGGGGCGCCGAGCGTGGCAATGTGCCAAGTCTTGCGCGCCCGGGCCTTCGCCTTGCGTGTAACGTCAATCCCTTTCAGACCCACGGCCCCGCTCAGACATGAAGCTCGCATTGATCGCCCACGATGGCCGCAAGGACGCCATGATCACCCTCGCCGCGGAGTTCCTGCCGCTGCTGCGCCGCTGCCAGCTGGTCGCCACGGGTACGACGGGCGCGCGCCTGGCCGAGGCCCATGGCCTCACCATCGAGCGCATGCTCAGCGGCCCGCTGGGGGGCGACCTGCAGATCGGGGCGCGGCTGGCCGTCGGCGAGCTCGACGGCGTCATCTTCCTGCGCGACCCCATGACGCCCCAACCCCACGAGCCCGACATCAACGCCCTGGTGCGCGCCTGCGACGTGCACGACGTGCCCTGCGCCACCAATGTGGCCACTGCCCGGCTGCTGCTTGGACGCTGGAGCGCCGGTTCATGACGCCCTCCGTCCCAGGGATGCCGGCATGACGGCACCGGCCAGGCCGCTGGCCAGGCTGTCCCGGCGCCTGCGCATCCGCACGCGGCTGGGCCTGGCCTTCGGCCTGCTGCTGCTGTTGCTGCTGGGCCTGGCGGCGCTGTCGGTGGTACGGCTGACCGGCCTGTCCGAGGCCCTGAACCGCATCGTCGACGAGCAGGCCGCCATCCGCGATTCGGTCAACGAGATCAACCGCAACGCCGAGGCTGCCGCCCGCAAGCTGCTGGTGCTGATGAGCCCCGACGGCGAGCTGCGCGTGGCGGCCTACCCCGAGATCTCCTCGTCCAACGCGCGCCTGGACGACGCCATGCAGCGCCTGGCCCTGGTGCTGCCGCCAGGCCCGCGCAGCGAACGGCTGGAAGAGGTGCGCCAGCGCCTGGCCGACTACCGCGCCAGCTACGTGGCGGTGCGCGACCTCATCGAGCGCGACGACTTCCAGGCCGCGCGCGCCCTGCTGGGCGGCGACACCGAGTCGGCCCTGTCCCTCTTCGTCGGCGCCATCCACCAGCTCGCCGCCAGCGAGGAGCGGGCCGGCACCGCCAAGGCCCGCGAGCTGCGCGACCAGATCGACGCCGACCGCACCGGCGTGCTGGCCTTGTGCATCGGCGCCCTGGTGGCCGGCGCCCTGCTCGCGGTGGGCGTCACGCGCTCCATCATCAACCCCCTCAAGCGCGCTGAGGACGGCGCCGAGCTGATCGCCCGCGGCGAGTACGGCCACCGCATCGCCGTCGATTCGGCCGACGAGGTCGGCCACATGGCCGCCGCCATGAACACCATGGCCGCCGCCGTCGGCGAGCGCGAGGCCGAACTGCGCCGCCTGGCCGACGTGGATCTGCTGACCGGCCTGCCCCAGCGCGCCCGCTTCATCGCCGACGGCGACCGGCTGCTTGCCAGCCTGCCCGAGCGGGAACGGCTGGCGGTGCTGATCTGCATCGACGTGGACCGGCTCAAGGCCGTCAACGGCGTGCTCGGCTTCGAGGCGGGCGACGCCCTGCTGCGCGGCGCCGCGGCCAAGCTGCAGACGCTGTTCGAAGGCGTGGCGGCCTACGGGCGCCTGGCCGGCGGCACCTTCGCCGCGCTGGCGCCGGTGCTGCGCCTGGACCACGGCGCGGCCCTGGCGGCCCAATTGCGCGAAGAGGTCGAGCACAAGCTGTCCTGGCAGGGCCAGTCGCTGGACCTCTCCGTGTCCCTCGGCGTCGCGCACTGGCCCGAGCACGCGCCCGACACCGAGACCCTGCTGCGCCGCGCCGAGCAGGCCATGTTCGAAGCCAAGCGGCTGCGCCAGGCCGTGGCCGTCTACAACCCCGGCGCCGAGGCCGCCCGGGCCCTGCACCTGAGCCTGCTTTCCGACCTGGCCGCCGCCATCCAGCAGGACCAGCTGCGCCAGTTCCTGCAGCCCAAGCGCTGCCTGAAGACCGGCCGCATCACCGGCGCCGAGGCCCTCGTGCGCTGGCAGCACCCGCAGCGCGGCTGGCTGCCGCCGGGCGACTTCATCCCCTTCGCCGAGCGCAGCGGACGCATCCGCCAGATCACCGACTGGATGCTGGCCCGCGCGGTGCGGACCCTGGCCGAGTGGGAGGCCCAGGGCCAGGAGCCGCTGACCATCGCCGTCAACATCTCCACGCTCGACATCCAGGACCAGACCCTGCCGGCCCGCCTCGCGGCCCTGCTGTCCGAATACCGCGTCGATCCCGCCCAGCTGCAGCTGGAGGTGACCGAGACCGGCCTGATGGCCAGCGGCGCCGACCCCATCGCGGTGCTCAACGCGCTCAAGGCCTGGGGCGTGCGCCTGGCCATCGACGACTTCGGCACCGGGCAATCGTCGCTGGCCTACCTGCAGCACCTGCCGGTGGACGAACTCAAGATCGACCGCAGCTTCGTGCAGGACGTGGACCGCGACCCACGCCGCCAGGCCCTGCTGAAGTCCATCGTCGGCGTGGGCCAGGGCCTGGGCCTGACGGTCACCGCCGAGGGCGTCGAGAACGAGGCCGAGCTGGCCTGCGTGCGGGCCTGCGGCTGCGACCTCGTCCAGGGCTATCTGCTGGCGCGGCCGATGGACTTGCGCGACTTCGAGAGCTGGCGCGGCAGCGCCACCGCCGAAGCCCGCTAAAATCCCCAACCTTTCCTGTATCGCCCCTGTCAGCGGGCTTTAAGCGTTTCAACGGAGCCACTCATGGGCAACAAGATCGTCACCGAAGCGGATCGCCGCGCCTCCCCCCGTCCCGCCGCCCCCAAGGGCGTCACCTTCACGGCCGGCAAGGGCCAGATGCGCAGCCTGGAGCGCGGCTCGCACACCCGCTCCAAGAAGAACCCGGGCAAGCGCCCGCATTCGGGCTGATCGACAGGCCGACCGCCTGACGGTTCACCCCACGCACAGGCCCTCACGGGCCTGTTTGTTTTTGTCGGCTCGACACTGACCAAACGCCATGATCCGCATCACCGAACTCCGCCTGCCGCTGAACCACGCCGAGGACGCGCTGCGCCCGGCCGTGCTGGCCCGCCTGAAGCTGGCCGACGCCGAACTGGCCGCCCTGCACGTCTTCCGCCGTGGCTACGACGCCCGCAAGAAGAGCGACATCCAGCTCGTCTACACGCTGGACTGCGCCCTGGCCGACGGCGTCGACGAGGCCGCCGTGCTGGCCCGCTTCGCCGGCGACCACCAGGTGCGCCCCACGCCCGACACGGGCTACCACTTCCTCGCCCAGGTCGGCGAGCACGCCGGCCCGCGGCCCGTCGTCGTCGGCTTCGGGCCCTGCGGCCTGTTCGCCGCCCTCATCCTGGCGCAGATGGGCCTGCGCCCCCTGGTGCTGGAGCGCGGCAAGGCGGTGCGCGAGCGCACCCAGGACACCTGGGGCCTGTGGCGCGAGCAGCGCCTGAACCCCGAAAGCAACGTGCAGTTCGGCGAGGGCGGCGCCGGCACCTTCTCCGACGGCAAGCTCTACAGCCAGATCTCCGACCCCCGCCACCTCACCCGCAAGGTGCTGACCGAGTTCGTCAAGGCCGGCGCGCCGGAGGAGATCCTCTACGTCAGCAAGCCCCACATCGGCACCTTCCGCCTGGTCAGCATGATCATCAAGATGCGGGCCGAGATCGAGCGCCTGGGCGGCGAGATCCGCTTCCAGCAGAAGGTGACCGACCTGCACATCGAGGACGGCGCCGTGCGCGGGCTGACGCTGGAGTCCGGCGAGCAGATCGCCGCCACCCACGTGGTCATCGCCCTGGGCCACAGCGCCCGCGACACCTTCAAGATGCTGCACGAGCGCGGCGTGCAGATGGAGGCCAAGCCCTTCTCCATCGGCTACCGCATCGAGCATCCACAGTCCCTCATCGACGCCGCGCGCTTCGGGCCGAACGCCGGCAACAAGATCCTCGGCGCCGCCGACTACAAGCTCGTCCACCACGCGAAGAACGGCCGTTCGGTCTACAGCTTCTGCATGTGCCCGGGCGGCACCGTGGTGGCGGCCACCAGCGAGCCCGAGCGCGTGGTCACCAACGGCATGAGCCAGTACTCGCGCAACGAGCGCAATGCCAACGCCGGCATCGTCGTCGGCCTGATGCCCGAGGACTACCGCCAGGACGGCAAGCGCGACGGCAGCCCGGTGAACCCGCTGGACGGCATGGCCTTCCAGCGCGTGTGGGAGAGCCGCGCCTACGAGCTCGGCGGCGGCGGCTACCTGGCGCCCGGCAGCCTCGTCGGTGACTTCGTCAAGCGCCAGGTCAGCCGTGAGTTCGGCGACGTGATGCCCAGCTACAAGCCGGGCGTCACGCTGACCAACCTGCAGGAAAAGGGCCGCGGCTCGCTGCCGGCCTACTGCCTGGAGGCCATCCGCGAGGCCCTGCCCGCCTTCGCGCGGCAGATCCGCGGCTTCGACCGGCCCGACGCCGTGCTCACCGGGGTCGAGACCCGCACCTCCTCGCCCCTGCGCATCAACCGCGGCCGCGACTACCAGAGCGTCAACGTGCGCGGCCTCTTTCCTGCCGGTGAAGGCGCCGGTTATGCCGGCGGCATCATGAGCGCCGGCGTCGACGGCATCGAGGTCGCCGAGGCCCTGGCCGCCGACCTGCTCGGCCTGCCGGATGCACCGGTGCTACAGGGCAAGGGCGCGAAGGCGGGCGGGCAGGTCTAGTAGTCCGCTGCGTTGGGGAAATGACACCCCCGGCGCAGTGGACTACCGTTGCACCCGGACGATGCCGCCGGGGTTGCCTGCGGCTTCGTCCTCGAAGAGCTGTCGCAGGTACTGCTCCAGCTCGTCGTCGGCGACGAACTCGGGAATGGCGAAATGCGCCGGCGAGCGCTGGCCGTCGTGGCCCACGGCCAGCACCGACCAGTGGCCCCCCGTGCGTTCGATGTCGAACAGGCCGCCCAGGATGTGGAAGCGTTCGGAAATCAAGGCCTACTCCTCCGGGAAGCGGTCACGCCACAGTGCCGCCAGGCGCGGCTCGGCGTCGACGCGGCGCACGGCCGGCGTCATCTTGGGCGCCACCTCATGGAAGCGTTCGCGCCAGGGGCCGAAGCGCGAGACCACGGCGACGTAGAGGTCCAGCACCGTCAGCTCGTCGCCGAGCAGGTAGTCGCCCGGCGCGAGCTGGCTGTCCATGTTGGCCCAGCAGAAGGCGATGCGCTCGTGCACCGCCTCGACCACGGCATCGCGGCAGCTCTCGGGCGCGCCGATGCGCTTCACATCGGGCTTGATCCAGTGCAGCGAATAGATGGCCGACGAGACGTAGAGCATCCAGCGCAGGAACTGCCGCCGCCGCGGGTCGCTCGGCGCGGGCGCCAGCGTGGCGGCGGGGTCGAGGTCGGCGAGATAGATGAGGATGGCCGCGCTCTCGGTCATGACCTCGCCGTCGGGCATGACCAGCGTCGGGATCTGGCGCATCGGGTTGCTCGTCGCGACGCGGTCGCGCGCGGCCTCCTCGGCCCAGGTGGCGCCTTCGATCAGGTGGTAGGGCAGGCCCAGCAGCGTGAGCGCCGCCTCGACGGCCACCGAGCCCGAGGCCTGGGCGCCGTAGAGCGTGAGGTGGGCATGTGTCTGCATCGCGGTCAGTATGACGGGCCATCGCCCGGGTTGACCAGCATTTCGACCAGTTCCTTGGCGAAAGCCAGGGCCTCTTCAGGCGTTTCGAAATGCATCTCGTTGTTGAGGTCGACCACGTCGCCCCCCGGTCCCTTGTGCACCACCGACCAGCCGCCCGCGCCGCCGTCGATGGCCAGCACGCCGAACTGGCCCGGTTCGAGGTCGCGGGCGCTGCCGCCGGTGAGGACGATGTCGCGGCCGAGGTGGGAGTGGTAGCGTCGCATCGGCCCGATTTTCCCAGGAGACCGTCCATGAAAGCCGTTTGGAATGGCGTGACCATCGCCGAGAGCGACGACACCGTCGTCGTCGAAGGCAACCACTACTTCCCGCCCGAGTCGCTCAACCGCCAGTACACGACCTTCAGCAACCACGTGAGCCGCTGCCCCTGGAAGGGCGAGGCCAAGTACTTGAGCCTGCTCATCAATGGCGAGATGAACCCGGACGCGGTCTGGTACTACCCCGACCCGCTGCCGGCCGCGGCCGAGATCAAGGGCCGCTACGCGTTCTGGAAGGGCGTCAAGGTTTCGGAGTAGACCCCTCGGGCCAGAGCGCCCACATCCGCAGCGGCTGCCGGGTGCGGGCGGCGCGCAGCGCGGCCTCCTCGCCCCAGCCCCAGAAAAGGTCGGCCCTCACGGCGCCGGTGATGGCGCTGCCGGTGTCCTGGGCCATGACGAGCCGCCTGAGCGGAGCGGGCGGCGCACCGGGCGACCAGGGCTCGGTGCTGTCCAGCCACAGCGGCGTGCCCAGCGCGATCGCGTCGCGGTCGACGGCGACGGAGCGGCCGGGCGTCAGCGGCACGCCCTGGGCGCCGCGCGGGCCGAGGCCCGGGTCCGGCAGAGGCTCCTCGCGGAAAAAGACGACGCGCGGGTTGACGGCCATGGCCTCCTTGACCCGGGACGGATTGCGGCGCGCCCAGTCGCCCAGGCTGCGCGGCGTGGCGTCGGCCACCTCGCCGCGGTCCAGCAGCGCGCGGGTGACCGACTGGAAGGGCTGGTCGTTGTGGCCGGCGAAGGCGACGCGGATCACGCGTTCGGCGCCGGCGGCGTCGCGCATGACGAGGCGCCCCGACCCCTGCACCTGCAGCTGCAGCAGGCCGAAGGGGTCGTCCACGTAGGCCAGCTCCAGGGCGGCGAAACGCGGGTTGCCGTCGATGTCGCGGCGCGGCGTGCGGCGCAGGGCCGGGTCGGCGGGCAGGGCGTGCAGCGGCCACTGGAAGGCGCCCTGGCGGCTGCGGCTGGCGGCGAGCTGGGGCTCGAAATAGCCGGTCAGCAGGCCGGTCGGGTCGCCGCCGTCGCCGGCGATGCGCCAGGGCCGCAGGTGCTTCATCAACAGCAGCGTGGCCTCCAGGGCGTCGGCCGGCGGCTGCAGCGCGGCGCGGGCGCAGAACTCGGCCCAGGCCGGCGCCGGCCGCTGGCAGCTGGCCAGAAGCGCCGGCCAGGCCGCGAGGAGGTCGTCGCCGCCCCAGCCGGGCAGCTCCTTCCAGTCCACGGCGACCCAGCGCGCCGCGGGCCGCGGGGCGGGTGCGCTCGACGGCGGCGCCAGGGGCGGCGGCGAGGAGCAGGCGGCCAGGCTTCCTAGAATCGCGGCCAGCACCCCACGCGCCCACCCTCCCATGCTGCTCCTCCTGCTCGAAGCCCTCGGCGCGCTGCTGATCTTCGTCTTCATCATCTGGTGGACCATGTTCGCCGGCCGCAAGAAGGGCGAGCGGCAACCGGACGACTGATCATCCCGCAGCGACTCCTTGGACGAGGGGCTTCATTTCGGCGGCACCAGGAAACTCAAGGGCTCATGCCGCAGCCGCGCGCGGATGGCCGCGTAGACGCGGCGGCGGTCGGCCAGGCGGATGCCCCGCGAGCGCAGCGCGACCTTGAAGGCGCACAGGAAGCTGACGCCGACGTTGAGCATGCCGATGCCGGCGATGCAGATCACGCAGGACCAGAAGTCCCACGTGGCCATGACGCCGAAACCGAGCGCACCGACCGCGGCGGCCAGTTGCCCGGTCGACAGCGTCACGTGGCGCACCTCGACGGGCAGGCCGAAGAAGCTGAAAAGCGCCGGCACCAGGCCCAGCATCAGCCCCAGGCTGGTGTTGGCCGCCAGGCCGGAGATGTTGGCCCGCCACCAGCGCGACCAGCGCTGCGCCCGACCCTGGCCCAGCCAGGCCACGATGCGGGGGTTCCAGGCGATGGCGCTGTCCAGGCGGTGGAAGACGAACCAGTTCTCCACCCAGCCGGCGATGAGGCTGGAGGCGAACAGCAGCGTGCCGGTGAAGGCGGCGAAGAGCAGCGAGGGGCCGAAGAGGCCGAGGGAGTGCAGCACGTAGCGGGCCTGCGGCTCGCCCACCGGCGGCGCCCCGAAGGCCAGGCGGCACAGCAGCTGCACGGCCAGGACGACCGGCGCCACGACGGCGAGGTTGCCGATGACCCCGGCCACCTGCGAGCGCACGAGATGGGCCACCTCGTCGACGAAGCCCTGGACGCCGTCCTCGCGCTCGATGTGCAGCAGCCGGTGGGCCATGGCCGGCGCCGTCATGGCGGGCTGCTTGGTGGCCACCGTCCAGTGCAGCAGGTGGATGCAGACGAAGCTGATGGCGTAGTTGACGCCGGCCCAGAAGCCGCCCCAGAAGGCGGTGAACCCGAGCAGTCCGATGAAGAACTTGAACAGGGTGGTGCCGGCCAGCACGGCGCCGCCGCCGGCCGCACGCGCCAGCATGTCGCGGTATTCGGCGCGGTTGCGGGTGATGTAGTGCTCGCCGGTCTCGGCGCTGCGTTCGGCCACCTTGCGCGCAAGCAGCGAGTAATGCCGCGCGAACAGCGTCCGCAGGCTGCGCCGCTCGTGCACGACGCGCACGAGGCCGGCCACCAGGCGCAGCAGCTCGCGCTGCGGCTCGGGCGACACCAGGCAGGCCAGCAGGGCCTCGATGCGGTCCAGGCGCGCCGTGAGCTGCTCCACCGAGAACATCAGGTCGACCGACACGCCGTGCGCCTCGAGGTGCTCCGGCACGGTCAGCGCGGCGGCGCGGCAGCGGTCCAGCAGGGCGCGCAGGTATTGCAAGGTGGGCGCCAGCACGTCGCCCTCGCGCTGCTGCAGCGCCCGCTCGACCGCCTCCCAGGCCGAGGGCAGTTGGTGGAAAGGCCGGTCCTGCAGCAGCAGCTCGTCCATGCGCACGCGCAGCGGCCCGGCCAGGCCCGCCGCATGCACGCTGCTGACCAGCACGGTCAGGGCCGCCTGCATCTCCATGCGCCAACCGCCGTCGGGGGCGGCGGCGAAGAGCAGGCCCAGGCGGCCGAGCAGTTCGTCGTCGATGGCGGCGATCCAGTCCTCATCGGCCTCGTCGCCGAAGAGCAGCTCGAACAGGGCGGCGAGGTCGCGCGTGTCGGCCGTGGCGGGCAGCAGGCGGCGCCGCAGCCGCGCCAGGAATTCGTGCCACAGCGCCATGCGGGGTGCGAAGCCGACCTCCGCGAACAGCGCCACGGCGTCCACGTCGTTCCAGACGCCGGCGATGACGGCGGCGAAGGCGCGGGCATGCTCGGGGTGGCGCTCCAGCACGTTGAGCAGGTGCTTGAGCCTCACCAGCGGCCTGGGCGTCGCCGGCAGGCCGTCGTCGCGCGGCGCATGCCTGAGCCACTCGAGCAGCCGCACCAGCCACAGGTTGCGCTCGGCGAGCGCCGCCTGCGGGTCGGCGGCGTTCAGCAGCGCCGTGAGGTCCCAGTTCCGTTTCGTCAATTCAGTGGTCCATGATGCTGCGCATTGCGGGCCGAGCGCTGGGCCGCCCCCGAGCCGGCCCGCGCTGGCGATGTGCTTGCGGCTCAACGCCGCAAGCATCGCCGTCCCCCCGGGGGACCGACCAGACTCGCTCGCGTTCAGCGATGCGAGGTTGGGCGAGGGGCTTCAATGCAAGCTGGCGCTGTCGGCGAGCAGGAATTCGGCGACCTCGGCGTAGAAGACCTCGCAGCCCTCGGTCACGCACAGGAAGCGCCCGCGCATGGTGCCCTGGGGCGTGCCGATCTGGGCCCAGGAGCTGTACTGGAAGCGCTGCCCCGGCGCCAGCACCGGCTGGTGGCCGACGACGGCCAGGCCGTCGACGACCTGCACCTGCCCGCGGGCGTCGGTGATCTCCCAGTGCCGGCCGACGAGTTGGGACAGCACGTCGCCGGTGTTCTCGATCGTGATCGTGTAGCTGTACGCGTAGAGCCCCTGCTCGAGATGGGTCTGCTCGGGGAGGGACTGGACTGCGACGCTGCAGCTGAATCGGGGGTTCGCCATCGGTGGATTCTCGGGCCCGAACGCTATGCTGGGCGCATGTTCCTCGGGAAGCGTGATCCTAATTGCTGCGCTGGCTCTGGCTGCCTGCCGCGCTGCTGAGCCTGGCGGCGCCGGCCCAGGAGCTGGTGCTGCGAACAGTTCAACAGAGCGGCTCGCTGATCAAGTACGACCCCGACGGTGCCACGGCGCGGCCGGGGCTGTGCCTGGAGATCCTGCGGGCCGTCGAGCGCGCCGATCCCGGACTGCGCTTCTCCGGGCTGGAGCAGCAGGTACCGCTCAAGCGCGTGGAGCGCCTGCTGGCCGACGGCCTGGTCGACGCCTTCTTCTGCCTGCTGCGCTCGCCCGACCGCGAGAAACAGTGGCGTTATGCCTCCGTGCCGCTCTATGCCATCCGGCACGTCATCGCCCAGCGTGCCGACGACTCCCGCCGCGTCGAAAGCCTCGCCGAACTGGCGGCCCTGAGCCAGCACAAGCCGGTGCTGGTGACGCGTGGCACGGTGCTGGCCCGGCGCCTGGCGACCGCGGACGTCGCCATCGCCGAGGTCGGTTCCGAGCGCGAAGCCCTGCAGATGCTGGCGCTGGGCCGCGCCGACGCGGTCTACGGGCAGGACATCAGCCTGGCCCGCTACATCACCGACGGCCCACTGGCCGACAAGCTCAGGCTGGGCCGCACCGTCTTCCATGAAGAATCCCAGTACGTCGCGCTGCGCGCGGACCTGCCGGTCGCCACCGAAGAGCGGCTGACCCTGGCCCTGCGCAAGCTGGAGCGCGACGGCACGCTGCGTCAACTCGCCGAGAAATACCGATGAAGCCCCTGTACCTGCCCCCCGACGGCCGGCCGCGCTGTGCTTGGTGCGCCGCCGCCGCTGGCGATGTGCTCTACCTGCGCTACCACGACGAAGAATGGGGCCGGCCGGTGGCCGACGACTTCCGGCTCTTCGAGAAGCTCTGCCTCGAGGGCTTCCAGAGCGGGTTGTCGTGGCGCACCATCCTCAACAAGCGCGAGGCCTTCCGCGCGGCCTTCGCGGGCTTCGACTTCCACAAGGTCGCCGCCTTCGGCGAGGCCGACGTGGCGCGGCTGCTGGCCGACTCCGGCATCGTGCGCCACCGCGGCAAGATCGAGGCGGCCATCCACAACGCCGGCCGCTGCGTCGAGTTGGTGGCCCAGGAGGGCTCGCTCGCCGCCTATCTCTGGCGCTTCGAACCGCCCAAGAACTCGGTGGCCCACAACCTGTCGCAGTCGGCGCCCTCCGAGGCCCTGTCCAAGGACCTGAAGAAGCGCGGCTGGAAGTTCGTCGGGCCCACCACCATGCATGCGCTGATGCAGGCCATGGGCCTGATCAACGACCACCAGCCCGGCTGCCACCACTGGGCCGAGGCCCAGAAGGCGCGGGAGGCCTTCCGCCGCCCCAACTCCTAGAATGCGCGGCCATGGCCGCCGCACCCGACTACCGCATCGCCCCCAGCCTCCTGTCCGCCGATTTCGCCCGCCTGGGCGAGGAGGTCCGCAACGTGCTCGCCGCCGGCGCCGACTGGATCCACTTCGACGTGATGGACAACCATTACGTGCCCAACCTGACCTTCGGCCCCATGGTCTGCGAGGCGCTGCGCAAGCATGCGGTGAAGCCCGACGGCAGCCCCGCCGTCATCGACGTGCACCTGATGGTGCAGCCCGTGGACAGCCTGGCCCAGGCCTTCTGCCGCGCGGGCGCCGACATGGTGACCTTCCATCCCGAGGCCAGCGCCCACGTCGACCGCACGCTGCAGCTGATCAAGGCCGAGGGCAGGCAGGCCGGGCTGGTGTTCAACCCGGCCACGCCGCTGGACGTGCTGGAGTGGGTCATCGACAAGGTGGACATGGTGCTGCTGATGAGCGTCAACCCCGGCTTCGGCGGCCAGAGCTTCATCCCCTCGGCGCTGAAGAAGCTGCGCAAGGCGCGCGAGATCATCCAGGCTCATCAGCGCGAGACGGGCCGTGACATCCGCCTGGAGATCGACGGCGGCGTCAAGGTCGACAACATCCGTGAGATCGCCGCAGCCGGCGCCGACACCTTCGTGGCCGGCTCGGCCATCTTCGGCAAGCCCGACTACAAGGCCGTCGTCGACGCGATGCGTAGCGAGCTGGCAAAGGCCTGAAATGCAATACGACCACAGAGGCACAGAGGCACAGAGCAAGCACAGAGATGAACCGCCTCTGTGCCTCTGTGCCTCTGTGGTTGCATTTCTTCGCTCAGCACTTCACTGACATGGCCGCCGTCCTGCTCGTCTGCACCGCCAACATCTGCCGTTCGCCCATGGCCGAGGCCATCTTCAAGGCGAAGCTGGGCGAGGTGTTCAAGACCATCGCCTCGGCCGGCGTGCATGCCGACCCGCGCGGCGGCCCGGTCGACGCCCGTGCCGCCGCCGCCCTCGGCCGGCACAACTACAGCCTCGACCGCAAATGGCGCTCGCGCCGCATCGAGCCCGAGCAGCTCGGCCAGTACGACCTCGTGCTGGCGATGGAGGCCGATCACGTGGAGGCTCTGCGCAGCAAGGCCGCCCCCGAGCACCACGCCCGCATCCTGCTGCTGACCGACTTCGTGCCGGAGCTGGCCGGCCAGGACATCCCCGACCCCTACTTCGGACCGGCCCAGGGCTTCGACGCCGTCATCGGCATGCTGGAGCGCGCGGCCCAGCGGCTGCTCACCGAGAGCCGCGAGGGCCGGCTCAGGCTGGGCTGATCAGGCCGCCTTGCTGGCGAAGCTGGCGACCTCGCGCGTGTCCGGCCCGGTGCCGCTGAAGCGGTCCAGCGCCAGGTAGATGACCGGCGTGACGTAGAGCGTCACGGCCTGGGACAGCACCAGGCCCCCCACCACCGCCAGGCCCAGGGGCTGGCGCAGCTCGGCGCCCGCGCCCAGGCCCAGGGCGATGGGCAGGGCCCCCATCAGCGCGGCCAGCGTCGTCATCATGATGGGCCGGAAGCGCAGCACGCAGGCCTCGCGGATGGCCTCGGCCGGCGCGAGGCCCTGGTTGCGCTGGGCGTCGAGGGCGAAGTCGATCATCATGATCGCGTTCTTCTTGACGATGCCGATCAGCATGACGATGCCGATGGTGGCGATGATGGTCAGCTCCATGCCCGCGAGTTGCAGCGTGATCAGCGCGCCCACGGCCGCCGAGGGCAGGCCGGCGAGGATGGTGATGGGGTGGATGTAGCTCTCGTAGAGCACGCCCAGCAGCACGTAGATGACCGCCAGCGCCAGACCGATGAGCAGCAGCTGGCCACCCTGCGAGTCGCGGAACACCGCCGCGTCGCCGCCGTAGCTCGTGATGACGCTGGCCGGCAGATGGATCTCGCGGCCATAGGCCTCCAGCGCGCCGGTGGCATCGCCCAGCGGCACGCCGGGCGCCAGGTTGAAGCTGATGGTGATGGCCTGCAGCTGGCCCTGGTGGTTGACGGCCGTCGGCCCCAGGCCGCGCTGCACCGTGGCGAAGGCGCTCAGCGGCACCTGCGCGTTGTTGCGTCCGCGCAGGTAGATCTTGTCGAAGGCGTCCTCGCTCGCGCGGTCGGGGTCGCTGGCCTCCATGATGACCTGGTAGGTGTTGCTCTCGGCATAGATGCTGGAGACCTGGCGCTCGCCGAAGGCGTCGTAGAGGGCGTTGCGCAGGTCGCCCATCTGCACGCCCAGCACGGCGGCGCGCTCGCGATCGATGACGAGGTTGGCCTGCAGGCCGCGCAGCTGCGAGTCGCTGGTGACGTCGCGGAAGCGCTCGTCGGCACGCAGCTTGTCCTGCAGCTTCACCGACCAGGAGTTCAGCTCGCCGGCCGACACCGACTGCAGCGTGTACTGGTAGCGACTCTTGCTCTGCCGGCCGCCGAGCTGCAGGTTCTGCACCGGGCTGAGGTAGACAGCGATGCCAGGCACGGCGCGCAGCTTCTTGCGCAGGCCTTCCAGCACCTGCGGCATGGCCTGGCGGTCCTTGCGGGGCTTGAGGTTGATGAAGAGGCGGCCCGTGTTGGTCGCGTTGCCCCCGCCGCCGATGCCGGCCGAGACGCTGGCCACGTTGGGGTCGTTCTGCACGATGGCCGCGACCTTCTCCTGCAGCAGCGTCATGGCCGTGAAGGAGATGTCCTCCGACGCCTCGGTGCTGCCGCGGATCTGGCCGATGTCCTCCTCGGGGAAGAAGCCCTTGGGGATGGCGATGTAGAACCACACCGTCGCCGCGAAGCTCACGACTGCCATGCCGATGACCCAGCCGCGGTGGCGCAGCGCCAGGTCCAGCGTGCGCGTATACAGGCCCAGCACGGCATCGAAGGCGCGCTCGAAATGGCGGCCCAGCCAGCCTTCCTCGTGCGCCTCGTGATGCTTGAGCAGCCGGCTGCACAGCATGGGCACGAGGGTCAGAGAAACCACCGCCGAGACGAGGATGGACAGCGACACCACGACGGCGAACTCGTGGAAGAGCAGGCCGATGACGCCGGGCATGAAGAAGATCGGGATCAGCACCGCCACCAGCGAGATCGAGATCGACATGATGGTGAAGGCCATCTCGCGCGCGCCGCGGATGGCGGCGTCGAAGGGGGCCATGCCGTCCTCGATGTGGCGGTGGATGTTCTCCAGCATGACGATGGCGTCGTCCACCACCAGGCCCACGGCCAGCGTGATGCCCAGCAGCGAGATGTTGTCCAGCGAATAGCCGAGGGCGAACAGCAGGGTCAGCGCGCCGATCAGCGAGATGGGCAGGGACAGCGTCGGGATCAGCGTCGCCACGGCGCGGCGCAGGAAGATGAAGATGACCATCACCACCAGCACGACGGTCAGGGCGAGGGTGAAGTAGACGTCGTGCAGGGACTCGCGGATGGACACCGACCGGTCGTTGAGCGTGTCCATCTTGATGGAGGCCGGCATCTGCGCCGCGAAGCGCGGCAGCATGGCCTTGACCGCGTCGACCACCTTGACAGTGTTGGCGTCGGGCTGGCGCTGGATGGCCAGCACGATGGAGCGCTCGCCCTGGAAGCTGCCGAAGCTCTTGACGGTCTCGAAGCTGTCCTGCACGTCGGCCACGTCGCGCAGGTAGACGGGCGCACCGTTGCGGGCGGCGATGACGATGTTGCCGAACTCGGCGGCGCTCTTGAGCTGCTTGTTGGCCTGGATGGTGAGGGTCTGGCGGCTGCCGTCCAGCACGCCGACGGGCGTGTTGGCATTGGCCAGGCGGATGGCGCCCTGCAGCTCCTCCAGCGTGATGTTGCGCTGGTTGAGCAGCTCGTTCCTGACCTTGACCCGCACCGCGAAGCGCTTCTGGCCGAAGATCATCACCTGGGCCACGCCGTCGATGGTGGACAGGCCCGGCGACAGCAGATTCTCCGCGTAGTCGTTCAGTTCGGAGAGGTTGATGGACGGCGAGGTCAGCGCCACCAGCAGCACCGGCGCGTCGGCCGGGTTGACCTTGCGGTAGCTCGGCGGCGTCGTCATCTCGGCCGGCAGGGCGCGCAGGGCGCGGAACAGCGCAGCCTGCACGTCCACGGCCGCGGCGTCGATGTTGCGCGACGGATCGAACTCCAGCGTCAGCGAGGTGTTGCCCAGGGTGTTGACGGAGGAGATCGTCTGCAGGCCGGCGATGGTGGAGAACTGCTTCTCCAGCGGCAGCGCGACCGACGACGCCATGGTGTCGGGCGCGGCCCCGGGCAGCACCGCCTGCACGTTGATGATGGGCGTGTTGTAGGACGGCAGGGCCGCCACCGGGATGCGGCTCCAGGCCGCCAGGCCCGCGATCACCAGCGAGATGTTCAGCAGGACGGTCATCACCGGCCTGCGGATGAAGAGCTCCGCCCACCTCATCGGGACGCTCCGGGCGCCGCCTCCGAAGCGGACTGCGCCCCCGCGACGGAAGCCGCCGATGCGGCGATGCCGCCCGGCTTCACCACCGGCGCCTGCAGCCGCACCGGCGTGCCCGGGCGCAGGTTCTGCTTGCCGTCCACGACGACCTGCTGGCCGGGCTGGAGGCCTTCGACGACGGCCTGCTCGCCCATGCCCGCGCGCACCTGCACCGGCACCAGCCGGGCCGTGTCGTCGGGCGCCACCACGTAGACGAAGCGCTCGTTGCCGCGCAGGATGACGGCCACCTGCGGGATGACGGTCGCGCCCTTGAGGGTGCGCAGCGTCATGCGCACGCGCACGTACTGCCCGGGCCACAGCGCCTGGGCCTTGTTGTCGAACTCGGCCTTGACCTTGATGGTGCCCGTGGCCGTGTCGACGAGGTTGTCCACGACGGTGACGCGGCCCTTCGCGGCGGCGGCGCGGGGCAGGCCGGCCGACGCCGGGCTGGCCGCCAGGGCCTCGACCGCCAGCGGCCCGGCGCGCGTGGCGTCCAGCAGCGCGCCGAGCTGGGTCTCGGGCAGGCTGAAGGCGATGCTGATGGGGTCGAGCTGGGCGATGTTGACCAGGGGCGCGGCGGTGGCGCTGGCCTGCACCAGGCTGCCGGGGAAGACGCTGACGATGCCGGCACGGCCGCTGATGGGCGCGCGCAGCGCGTTGTAGCCCAGGGTCACCTGGGCGGCCTGCACGGCGGCCTCGTCGCTGCGCAGCAGGCCCAGGGCGGCGTCGAGGTTGGCCTGGGCGGTGTCGACCGCGCTCTGGGCGATGAAGTTCTGGGCGACCAGCTCGCGGGCACGCTTGAGCTGGCGCTCCAGGTCGGCGGCCGAGGCGCGGTCGCGCGCGAGCTGGGCACGCGCCTTCTCCAGCGCGGCGCGGTCGGCACGGTCGTCGAAGCGGAACAGCAGCTCGCCCCTCTTCACCGACTGGCCGTCCTTGACCAGCACCTGCGCCACGGTGCTCGTCGTCTGGGCCCGCAGGTCCACGCTCTGCAGGGCGGTGACGGTGCCGCTGGCCTCGACGGTGATGGGCACGTCCGCCTGCACCACCGGCACGACACCCACCGTCTGGGCCACCGCGCTCGCGGCACCGGCGGGCGCCGCGGCCCCGGGCGCCGCGACGTCGGCCTTGCGCCCGCAGGCGGCGAGGGTCGCCGTCAACAGCAGGGCCGGCAGCAGCGTCAGGGCGGGGAAGGGAGCGGTCGAGGTGGCGCGCATGAGGCTGGATCTGCCGGAAGTCATGGGGATTGACGCGAAAAACAGTCCAGCTTAACCGCCCTCCTTTGCTCGATGGTTGCTGACGGCATCCAATGCGGCGGGGCCGTTCAGGGTCTGTTCACCCGAGGTTCGGAGTGGGCGGCCTAACTCGACAGTGCGCACGCCAGCCGCGCGCCGGCCACGGCGTTGTGCTTGACCAGGGCGATGTTGGTGGCCAGGCTGCGCCCGCCCGTCAGCGCCTTGATGCGCGCGAGCAGGAAGGGGGTGATGGCCTTGCCCTGCACGCCCTGCGCCTGAGCCTCGGCCAGGGCCTGGGCGGTGATGGCGTCGATCTCCTCGCGCGGCATGGCCTGGGCGGCGGGCACCGGGTTGCTGACGACCACGCCGCCCTCCAGGCCCAGCGCCCACTTGGCGCGGATGAAGCGGGCCTGTTCGTCCGGCGCGTCCATGCGGAAGTCGGCCTTCAGGCCGCTGTCGGGCGTGAAGAAGGCGGCGAAGTTGTCTTGCCCGATGCTGAGCACCGGCACGCCGTGGGTCTCCAGGTACTCCAGCGTCAGCGCGAGGTCGAGGATGGACTTGGCGCCCGCGCAGACCACCGTCACCGGCGTGCGCGCCAACTCCTGCAGGTCGGCCGAGATGTCGAAGCTCTCGGCGCCGCCGCGGTGCACGCCGCCGATGCCGCCCGTCACGAAGACCTCGATGCCGGCCAGGTGGGCGCAGATCATCGTGGCGGCCACCGTCGTCGCGCCGAGGCGCCCGGTGGCGACGGCATACGGCAGGTCGCGGCGGCTGAGCTTCATGGCGTCGGGCGCCTGCGCCAGCTGTTGCAGTTCGGCGTCGGCGAGGCCCACGCGGATGCGTCCGCCAATGACGGCGATGGTGGCCGGCACGGCGCCCTCGGCGCGGACGACGGCCTCGACCTCGCGGGCCGTCTCCAGGTTCTGCGGCCAGGGCATGCCGTGGGCAATGATGGTGGACTCCAGCGCGACGACGGGCCGGCCTTCGGCGCGGGCGGCGGCCACTTCGGGCGAGAGTTGGATCAGTTCATGCATCGGGGGGCTCATCGTTCTTTGAGGAAACTCGGGTCGAGGTCGGGATGGACGCTGTCCTCGGTCTGCAGCGTCAGGGCGGCGAGGTCCAGGCCCAGCCGGGCGGCGGCGCCGAAGTCATCGCGGTCGCGCAGCAGGGCGGCGCAGATGCCGGCCGAGAGCGCGTCACCCGCGCCGGTCACGTCGACGACGTCCACCTCGGGCGCCGGCCAATGGCGGGGTTCGCGGCCCGGCTCGCTCAGCAGCAGGCCGCGGGCACCTTCCGACACCAGCACGCGGGCCACGCCGCGCGCATGCAGGGCCGCGAAGGCCGCGGCCGGCTCGGCCGCCACGGTGGACAGCTCGCCGGCATTGAGGATGAGCAGGTGCAGGCCGTCCAGGCGATCCGGCAGGCGCTCCATCTTGGCCTCGGACACGGCCACGCACACCAGCGGCGCGCCGCCGTCGCGCGCCTCGGCGAGCAGCAGCGGCCAGGCGTCGGTCGGCAGGTTGCCGTCGGCGACGACCAGGGCGGCGCCCGCGCGCAACGCCTTGCTCGCCTCGAGCGCCCAGGGGTTGAGGGTCTCGACCAGCGGCATGGCCGCCAGGCCCAGCTCGAGGCTGCCGTCGGGCGCCAGCACGGCGGTGTAGCTGTCGCTGGCGTGGCGGCGCAGGCGGATGACGGCGCGGGTGTCGATGCCGACCTGGGCGGCCTGCTCGAGCAGCATGCGCCCGCCCGCGTCGTCGCCCACGGCCGCCACGAGCGCGACGGGCAGGCCCAGGCGCGCGAGGTTCTCGGCGACGTTGCGCACCACGCCGCCGGGCGTCTCGTGCGATTCGCAGGGGTTGGACGAAGCCGGCAGGGCACGCGCCAGCAGGCGCAGCTTGCGGTCGATGTTGAGGCCGCCGATGCAGACGATGGGGGCGGCAGGGGTGTTCATCGCGCGATTCTAGGAAGCCCCGTGGCGGCCTTGCGTTAGAGTCCGCAGCGGTGCGGCGCCATGCCGCCCACGTCGCTCGGACGGTTCCGGGCGCTCACGTGACACTGCCATGACCTCTTCTTCCGGCTCTGCCTCCGGCAGCAAGCGCCGCTTCGCACGCATCGACCGCCTCCCGCCCTACGTCTTCAACATCACGGCCGAGCTCAAGCTCGCGGCCCGCCGGCGTGGCGAGGACATCATCGACATGAGCATGGGCAACCCCGACGGGGCCACCCCGGCGCACATCGTCGCCAAGCTCTGCGAGGTGGCCCAGCGGCCCGACACCCACGGCTATTCGGCCAGCAAGGGCATCCCGCGGCTGCGCCGCGCCATCTCGCACTGGTATCAGCGCCGCTACGGTGTCGACATCAACCCCGACGCCGAGGCCATCGTCACCATCGGCTCCAAGGAGGGCCTCGCCCACCTGATGCTCGCCACGCTGGACCGCGGCGACACCGTGCTGGTGCCCGACCCGAGCTACCCCATCCACATCTACGGCGCCGTCATCGCCGGCGCCGACATCCGCGCCATCCCGGTCTCCAGCGAGGTGGACTTCTTCGCCGAGCTGGAGAAGACCATCCGCGGCAGCTACCCCAAGCCCAAGATGATGGTCTTCGGCTTCCCGTCCAACCCGACGGCGCAGTGCGTGGACCTGGCCTTTTTCGAGCGCGTCGTGGCCCTGGCCAAGAAGCACGACATCCTCGTCGTGCACGACCTGGCCTATGCCGACATCGTCTACGACGGCTACGTGGCCCCGTCCATCATGCAGGTGCCCGGCGCCAAGGAGGTGGCGGTGGAGTTCTTCACCCTCAGCAAGAGCTACAACATGGCCGGCTGGCGCGTCGGCTTCATGGTGGGCAACGCCGACCTCGTCGCGGCCCTGGCGCGCATCAAGAGCTATCACGACTACGGCACCTTCACGCCGCTGCAGGTGGCCGCCATCGCCGCGCTCGAGGGCGACCAGCAGTGCGTGAAGGACATCGCCGCCAGCTACCAGCGCCGCCGCGACGTGCTCTACAAGGGCCTCACCGAGGCGGGCTGGGCCGTCGACTGCCCCAGGGCCAGCATGTACATCTGGGCCCCCATCCCCGAACCCTACCGTGCGCTGGGCTCGCTGGAGTTCGCCCGCCAGTTGCTCGACAAGGCCAAGGTCTGCGTGTCGCCGGGCATCGGCTTCGGCGACCACGGCGACGGCCACGTGCGTTTCGCCCTGATCGAGAACGAGTCGCGCATCCGCCAGGCGGTGCGGGGCATCAAGGCGATGTTCAAGGCGGACGGGGTGCTCAAGGCATGACGACGAAGCCCCTGGCCTTCATCCTCGACCTCGACGGCACTCTGGTGGACACGCTGGGCGACTTCGTCGCCGTGCTGGGCCTGACGCTGGCGGACCTCGGGCTGCCCGGCGTCGACCGGGGCTTCGTCGAGCGCACCATCGGCCGCGGCGGCGAGAACCTCGTGCGCCAGACCCTCGCCCACGTGGGCGCCAAGCCGGGCCTGTTCGACCACGCCTGGGCGCTCTACCAGGAGCATTACGCGGCGGTCAACGGCGCCCATGCGGCGGTCTACCCGGGCGTCGTCGAGGGGCTGGAGCTGCTGCGCGCCACCGGCCGGCCGCTGGCGGTGCTGACCAACAAGCCGGCCGCTCCGGCGCGCGAGCTGCTCAGGCGCAAGGGGCTGGACGGCTACTTCAGCCACGTCTTCGGTGGCGACGACTTCCCGCGCAAGAAGCCCGACCCGCTGCCCCTGCTCAAGACCTGCGAGGCCCTCGGACAGCGGCCGGCGTCGACGTGGATGATTGGCGACTCACGCAACGATGCCGAGGCCGCGCGCGCGGCCGGCTGCCCGGTGGTGCTGGTGACCTACGGCTACAACCACGGCGAGGACATCCGCGCCGTGCCGGCCCTGCGCCACCTGGACCGGCTCGACGAGATCAGCGCCTGCGTTCGCGCTTGATGCCGAGCAGGGCGTCCTTGAGGCTGTCGTCCGCGGGCTTGTCGCCCAGCCAGATGCGCAGCAGGGCGGTGAAGAACTCGGGCTCCTTGATGGGGTCGGTCATGATGGTCTTGCCGTTGAGCAGCAGCGTGGAGCCCACGCCGGGGACGTAGTCGACCGAGAAGTTGTCACCGCTGTTGAGCTGCTTGCGGCTGGCGAAAACCTCGCTGAGCTTGAGCACGCCGTTGATGCACTTGACGAACTCCTCGCGCGGCGCGTTGGCCTCCATGCCCTTGGTGAAGAGCTTGCCCAGCTCGTTGCCGTCGATGTCGCGCAGCATCTGGATGTGGATGCGCTTGGGTCCGGGCGCGGCCAGCACCTCGGCCGTGGTGCCGGCCTTGTGGGTCAGGTACAGGCCGGCCGTGTAGACCTTGACCACGAACTTGTAGCGCACGCCGGCGCCGTTGAGCACCAGCTTCTGCCCGGCCAGGTCGAGCGTGGGCTCGTACTTCACGTTGGCCACCTCGACGGCCTGGGCCCAGGCCGCTTCTCCCCCCAAACTGCCCACGGCCAGGAGGGCCGCGACGATATATGCGCGCATGTCTCGCTCCGTTGTCCTGCCGCGATGGCGGCATCTTCGTGAACCGAAGTATGGCCCGACAAGCGCGGGAGGCCGCTGCTACACTGGCCCGGACATGTTCATCACGCGCAAGTACATCACGGGGTCGAGCGACCGGGGAGCCTGGCCCTGGCGTCGCTGCTTCACTGCCGATTGATGCCCCGTCGTCCTGGGCCATGTAGGCTTTCAGCCATGCCCAAGACTCTTGTTTGAACGTTCTCCCACTCGAGACGCGCCGATGCCGCCGCAGGCTGGCATCACCTTCCAGCAGACAGCGCGGATCCGGCTTTGCCGGGCCAATGCTGTCGCCCCCTTGAGGGGGCGCGCGCAGCGCGTAGGGGGTGGGCCCATGACATGATCACCGAACTCGAATTCCAGAGCCTGGCCGCCGAAGGCTACAACCGCATCCCCCTCATCGCCGAGGCGTTTGCGGACCTCGAAACCCCGCTGTCCCTCTACCTCAAGCTCTGCGCGGGCTCCGGCCCCTGCCGCAACAGCTTCCTGCTGGAGTCGGTCGTCGGCGGCGAGCGCTTCGGGCGCTACTCCTTCATCGGCCTGCCCGCGCGCACGCTGATCCGCGCCACCGGCAACCACTGCGAGGTGGTGACCGACGGCGCCACGGTCGAGACCCACGAGGGCAACCCCCTCGACTTCATCGCCGCCTACCAGGATCGCATCAAGCCCAAGATCCCCGCCGGCCTGCCGCGCTTCTGCGGCGGCCTGGCCGGCTACTTCGGCTACGAGGCGGTGCGCGCCATCGAGAAGAAGCTGGCCCACCGTCACCCCGGCGAAGGCCTGGACACGCCCGACATCGTGCTGCTGCTGTCGGAGGAGGTCGCCGTCATCGACAACCTCTCCGGGCGCCTCTACCTCATCGTCTGGGCTGACCCGCGCCAGCCTGAGGCCTACTTTCGCGCCACCAAGCGGCTCTCGCAGCTGCGCGACAAGCTGACCTACTCCGTCAGCGTGCCGCGCGTCAGCCGCAGCGAGTCCCACCCGGTCACCCGCGGCTTCGCCAAGGCCGACTACCTGGCCGCCGTGCAGAAGGCCAAGGACTACATCGCCGCCGGCGACCTGATGCAGGTGCAGGTGGGCCAGCGCCTGTCCAAGCCCTACAAGGCCGAGCCCATCGCGCTGTACCGGGCCCTGCGGGCGCTCAACCCCAGTCCCTACATGTACTTCTACGACCTGGGGGACTTCCAGATCGTCGGCGCCAGCCCCGAGATCCTCGTGCGCGAGGAGCATTCCGGCGACGGCAGCCGCAAGGTCACCATCCGCCCGCTGGCCGGCACCCGCCCGCGCGGCTCGACGGTGGAGCGCGACCTCGAACTCGAGGCCGAGCTGCAGGCCGACCCCAAGGAGCGCGCCGAGCACCTGATGCTGATCGACCTGGCCCGCAACGACATCGGCCGCATCGCCCGCACCGGCAGCGTCAAGGTGACCCAGGCCTTCGTCGTCGAGCGCTACTCCCACGTCATGCACATCGTCAGCAACGTCGAGGGCGTGCTGCGCCCCGAGGTCGGCCAGCTCGACGTGCTCAAGGCGACCTTCCCCGCCGGCACGCTGACCGGCGCGCCCAAGGTCAGGGCCATGGAGCTGATCGACGAGCTCGAGCCCGTGCAGCGCGGCATCTACGGCGGCGCCTGCGGCTACCTGAGCTTCGCCGGCGACATGGACCTGGCCATCGCCATCCGCACCGGCATCATCAAGAACGGCATGCTCTACGTGCAGGCGGCGGCGGGCGTCGTGGCGGATTCGGTACCCGAGCTGGAGTGGCAGGAGACCGAGGCAAAAGCACGCGCCCTGCTCCGCGCCGCCGAACTCGTCGAGGAGGGTTTCTAAATGCTGTTGATGATCGACAACTACGACAGCTTCACCTTCAACCTCGTCCAGTACTTCGGTGAACTGGGCGCCGACGTGAAGGTGGCGCGCAACGACGAGATCACGGTCGCCGAGATGGCCGCGCTCGACCCCGACCACATCGTCTTCTCGCCCGGCCCCTGCACGCCCAACGAGGCGGGGGTCTGCGTGGAGGCCATCCAGCATTTCCTCGGCAGGAAGCCGCTGCTGGGCGTCTGCCTGGGCCATCAGTCCATGGGCCAGGCCCTGGGCGGCAAGATCATCCGCGCGCAGCGCCAGATGCACGGCAAGGCCAGCACCCTCACCACCGACCAGCGCGGCGTCTACACCGGCCTGCCCAAGGACTTCTCCGTCATCCGCTACCACTCCCTCGTCATCGAGGAGGCGAGCTGCCCGGCGGTGCTGGAGATCACCTCGCGCAGCGACGACGGCGAGATCATGGGCGTGCGCCACCGCGAGCTGGCCGGCACCGCCACGCCCATGGAAGGCGTGCAGTTCCACCCGGAGTCCATCCTCAGCGAACATGGCCACGCGATGCTGCGCAACTTCCTGGAATTGAAATGACAGCCCCTCGCCCGGTCTTGCGCCGGCTGGACGCCGGCAAGCCCAGTCGGTCCCCCGAGGGGACGGCGCTCGCCCCGCGCGCCTGTTTGCCACATCGGAAGCCACGCCATGGCTGACTACGCACACTTCGAGAACGCTGGCTCTCGCTCTCCGGTGGTTGTCGACCTGCGCAGCGACACGGTCACGAAGCCAACGGCCGCCATGCGCGAGGCCATCGCCCGCGCCGAGGTCGGCGACGACGTCTTCGGCGACGACCCCACCGTCAATGCGCTGCAGGAGCGCGTCGCCGCCCTGCTCGGCAAGGAGGCCGCCCTCTTCATGAGCAGCGGCACGCAGAGCAACCTCTGCGGCCTGCTGGCCCATTGCGGCCGGGGCGACGAGTACATCGTCGGCCAGCTCGCCCACACCTACCGCTACGAAGGCGGCGGCGCGGCGGTGCTGGGCAGCATCCAACCCCAGCCCCTGCCCAACCAGCCGGACGGCACGCTGAAGCTGGAGGACATCGAGGCCGCCATCAAGCCCGACGACCCGCACTTCGCCCGCACGCGGCTGCTGGCGCTGGAAAACACCTGGAACGGCAACGTGCTGCCCAACGGCTACGCCGAGGCCGCCTGCGAGCTGGCCCGCGGGCGCGGCCTGGCCACGCATCTGGACGGCGCCCGCCTCTTCAACGCCGCGGTGGCCTCGGGCCGCACGGTCGCCGACCTCGCCCGCCCCTTCGACTCGGTGTCCCTCTGCTTCAGCAAGGGCCTGGGCGCGCCCGTCGGCTCCATGCTGGTGGGCCCGCGCGAGCTCATCCAGCGCGCCCACCGCGTGCGCAAGATGGTGGGCGGCGGGCTGCGCCAGGTCGGCCTCCTGGCCGCCGCGGCCGACCATGCGCTGACCCACCACGTCGAGCGCCTGGCCGACGACCACGCCCTGGCGCGCCGCCTGGCCGAGGGCCTCGCGGCCCTGCCGGGTGTCACGGTCACGCCACCGCAGACGAATATCGTCTTCGCCCAGGTCGGGGGCGGCCGCGGCGCGGCCCTGCTGGCCCACTTGAAGTCGCGCGGCGTGCTGGCCACCGGCCTGATCGGCCTGCGCTTCGTGACCCACCTGGACGTCGACGCGGCCGGCATCGACCACGCCATCGCGGCAGCCCGCGAGTTCCTGGAAGCCTGAGCATGTCCACGTCCACCCTGCTGACCTCGCTCTTCGAGCACAAGGCCTGGATCGACCCGCTGTTCTTCGACCAGCTCGACAAGGTCGATGCCGCGGCCCATCCCGAGGCCCACCACCAGGCCTTGCGCATCCTCAACCACATCCACACGGTAGACCGCATCTGGGCCGGTCACCTCAAGGGCGAACCCCACGGCCTGACGGGCACCAACACCGAGGACACGCCCACGCCCGCCGAGCTGCGCGCCGCCTTCGCGCGCCTGGACGCCTGGTACCTGGACCACGTCCGCTCGCTGCGGCCCGAGCAGCTCGACGAGGCCATCGCCTTCCGCTTCACCGACGGCGACGCCGGCCGCATGACGCGCGGCGAGATGCTGGCCCACGTCGTCACCCACGGCAGCAACCACCGCGGCGCCGTGGGCGTCTGGCTGCGCCAGGCCGCAGGCGCGCCACCGCGCGACCTGCTGACCCGCTATCTGCACCAACACGAGCCCGAGCGCCGTGCATCCTGAGCCGAGGTCCGACATGCCCATCACCGACACCGAAGCCCTGACCCGCGTCATCGAGCACCGCGAGATCTTCCACGACGAGATGCTGACGCTGATGCGCCGCATCATGGCCGGCGAGATGTCGCCCGTCATCGCCGCGGCCCTGATCACCGGCCTGCGCGTCAAGAAGGAGACCATCGGCGAGATCACCGCCGCGGCCCAGGTCATGCGCGAGCTGTCCAACAAGGTGCCGCTCGGGCCCCTGCCCCACCTCGTCGACGTGGTCGGCACCGGGGGCGACGGCGCCCACAGCTTCAACATCTCGACCTGCTCGATGTTCGTGGCCGCCGCGGCCGGTGCCCAGGTGGCCAAGCACGGTGGGCGCAGCGTCAGCAGCAAGACCGGCAGCGCCGACGTGCTGGAGGCCCTGGGCGCCAACATCCAGCTGACGCCGCGCCAGGTGGCCGCGTCCGTCGCCGAATGCGGCATCGGCTTCATGTTCGCGCCCAACCACCACCCGGCGATGAAGAACATCGCCCCGGTGCGCCGCGAGCTGGGCGTGCGCACCATCTTCAACATCCTCGGCCCCCTGACCAACCCGGCCGGCGCGCCCAACATCCTGATGGGCGTCTTCCACCCCGACCTCGTCGGCATCCAGGTGCGCGTGCTCCAGCGCCTGGGCGCCGAGCATGCCCTCGTCGTCTACGGCAAGGACGGCATGGACGAGATCTCCCTCGGCGCGACCACGCTGGTGGGCGAGCTCAAGGACGGCGCCATCCGCGAGTACGAGGTGCACCCCGAGGACTTCGGCTTCGCGATGGCCAGCAACCGCAGCCTCAAGGTCGAAGGGCCCGAGCAGTCGCGCCAGATGCTGCGGGCCGTGCTGGACGGCAGCACCGGCCCCGCGCGCGACATCGTGCTGCTCAATGCCGGCGCCACGCTGTATGCCGCCAACGTCGCCGCCAACCTGCCCGACGGCATCGCCCGCGCCCGCCAGGCGCTGGACAGCGGCGCCGCCCGCGCCAAGCTCGATGCCTTCGTCAAGGCCACGCAGGGCCTGGGAGGCGCGATATGAACGGAGCATCCAGAGAACGAGTGGCGGGCCGAGCGCTGGGCCACTCCCGAGCCGGCCCGCATCCCCTCGGGGGATCGGCCGGCGTACTCGACGGCCGAGGGGCACCATGAGCGATATCCTGAACCGCATCGTCGAGGTCAAGTGGGAGGAGGTCGCCGCCGCCAAGGCGCGACGTTCGCTCGCCTCACAGCGCGAGGAGGCCGAGGCCCGCAAGGACGAGCGCCTGGGCTTCGAGCGCTCGCTGCGCGCCACCATCGCCCAGGGCCATGCCGGCGTCATCGCCGAGATCAAGAAGGCCAGTCCCAGCAAGGGCGTGCTGCGCGAGGACTTCAAGCCCGGCGTCATCGCCGAGACCTATGCCCGCAACGGCGCGGCCTGCCTGTCCGTGCTGACCGACGAGCGCTTCTTCCAGGGCTCGGCCGCCTACCTGCGCGAGGCCCGCGCCGCCTGCGAGCTGCCCGTGCTGCGCAAGGACTTCATGGTCGACGAATACCAGGTCATGGAAGCCGGCGCCATGGGAGCCGACTGCATCCTGCTGATCGCCGCCTGCCTGGCCGATTCGCAGATGGCCGACCTGGAAGCCGCCGCCCGCGCCGTGGGGCTGGACGTGCTCGTCGAGGTGCATGACGGCGCCGAACTTGACCGTGCGCTGAAGCTGAAGACGCCGCTGGTCGGCATCAACAACCGCAACCTGCGCACCTTCGACGTGACGCTGGACACCACGCTGGCCCTGCTGCCGCGCGTGCCCGCCGACCGCCTGCTGGTGACCGAGTCCGGCATCCTCAGCCAGGCCGACGTGAAGCGCATGCTCGATGCCAACGTCAACGCCTTCCTCGTCGGCGAGGCCTTCATGCGTGCGCCCGACCCAGGCCAAGCCCTGGCAACATTGTTCGGATGAAGCTTCCGCTCGAGATTCCCGACACCGACTGGCGCCCCGTCGTCGAGGCCTGGGCGGCCTCGCCCGCGGGCCAGAAGCTGCAGGCCTTCCTGGCCGAACGGCAGGCGGCGGGCGCGGTCATCTACCCGCCCGAGCCGCTGCGGGCGCTGACGCTGACGCCGCTGTCGCAGACCCGCGTCGTCATCCTGGGCCAGGACCCCTACCATGGCCCCGGCCAGGCCGAGGGCCTGTCCTTCAGCGTGCCCGAGGGCGTGCGCCACCCGCCCAGCCTGCAGAACATCTTCAAGGAGATCGAGCGCGACCTGGGCGTGCCGCGGGCCCGGTCGGGCAGCCTGGTCCATTGGGCCAAGGGCGGCACCCTGCTGCTCAACGCCGTGCTCACCGTGGAGGACGGCCAGCCCGCCAGCCACGCCAACCGAGGCTGGGAGGCGTTGACCGACGCCATCATCAAGGCGGCGGCCGAAGACCCGGCACCCAAGGTCTTCATGCTGTGGGGCAGTTATGCCCAGGCCAAGGCGCCCCTGATCGCCGCGGCCGGCCAGGACCACCTCGTGCTCAAGGCCAACCATCCCTCGCCGCTGTCGGCCCTCAAGCCGCCGCGGCCCTTCATCGGCTGCGGGCATTTCTCGACGGCCAAGGCCTGGCTGGAGGAGCGCGGCCGAGGCGCGCCACGCAAGGCCTGAGGGCGGCGCTTCAAGGGCCGGATTGTTCCGCCCGCAGCAACTCGCCGTTCTACCGGGCCGGCTTTTTCCCGAAAGGCCGGCTGCCTACAGTGACAACTTATCGGCACTCCCCAACAACAACCAGGGTGTCGATCAGGAGAGTCACCATGAACACCCGATCCCTTTTCACGCTGATCACTGCCGCGACGGCCGTCACGGCGCTGGCGGCGGGCATGCTGCTGGCGATCAGCGCGCCGGCACCCGCGGCCGAGGACTTCGGCCAGGCGATGCAGGTCGCCGCCGCCAAGGACGAGGCCTGAGGCGACAGCCTCAGGTCGAGCAGCGCATCTTCACTCCGCCCAGCGCCTCGCGGCCGATCAGCTCGACGACCCAGTCGACGAAGACCCTCAGCTTGCTGCTGAGGTGCCGGTTGGGCGGATAGACCACGTAGATGGGCACCGGGTCGGTGTCCCAGTCCTCCAGCAGCCGCACCAGCTCGCCGGTCTTGAGCAGCGGCCCCGCCATGAAGCAGGTCACCTGCACCACGCCGAGGTGGGCCAGGCCCGCATTCAGGTAGGCGTTGGCATCGTTGACGGCCAGCACGTGGTTGCCCACCACCTCCACCACCTCGTCGCCACGGCGGAAGTTGTCCGGCATGACCTTGCCGGTGCGCGCCGAGAAATAGCCCACCATGCGGTGCGGCGGCTGGCCCAGCTCCAGCGGATGCGCCGGATTGCCGTGACGGCGCAGGTATTCCGGCGTCGCGCAGGTGATGAAGCGGAATTCGCCGATGCGCCGCGCCACCAGGCTCTGGTCGGTCAACTCGCCGCCGCGGATCACGCAGTCGATGTTGTCGCTGATGAGGTCCACCGTCCGGTCGCTGACGCCGAGTTCGATCTGAATGTCTGGGTATTTGGCGTAGAAGTCCGGCAGGTGGGGAATGATCATCTCGCGACCCACCACGCCCGGCACGTCGATGCGGATGCGGCCGCGCGGCGTCATGCGCGCCTGGCTCATGCTGCCTTCCAGCTCCTCGAGGTCGCCCAGCAGGCGCATGGCGCGCTCGTAGTAGGCGGCGCCGTCGGGCGTGACCGTCACGCGGCGCGTGGTGCGGTTCAACAGCTTGGTGCGCAGGTGGCTTTCCAGCGTCTGGATGAGGCGGGTGACCGTGGCCTTGGGCAGGTCCAGCGAGTCGGCCGCCTTGGTGAAGGTGCCGGCCTCGACGACCCGGACATAGGCCTGCATCGCAGTGAGTCGGTCCATGGCATTGGGCTGGTAGGAAGAAAACCGATTGTTCCACGTCGAGGAAAAGTGAGTCGCCCCACAGGGCGTTTATCCCAGCGGCCTCGATCACTATCTTTCGGCCCATGGACAAGATCGCCTCCCCTGCCACCTTGCGCCTCGGCCCCGCCCCGGGCCTGGTGGCGCAGGTCTACACGGCGCGCCGCCCGCTGGACGGTGACGACCGCGCCCTGCTGCTGTGGCTGCACGGCGGCAACTTCACCAGCGGCTCGCTGGAATCCACCCGGGCACGCAGCGAGATGCTGGCCGAGGCCGGCGCCGATGTCGTCGCCCTGGACTATCCGCTCGCGCCCGAGCACCCCTTCCCGGCCGGGCTGGGCGCCGCCTTCGAGGCCTTGCAGGCCCTGGCCGCCAAACCGGCCAAGTTGACGGGTTCCGCGCATACCGCCCTCTTCGTCGCCGGCGAGGAAGCCGGGGGCAACGTCGCCGCGGCGCTGGCGCTGATGGCGCGTGACCAGCGCGCGCCCCAGCTCGCGGGCCAGTTGCTCGTCTCGCCCATGCTGGACCCCCAGCTCGGCAGCCCTTCCATGCGCGAGGGCGAATGCGGGGGCTGCGAGTGCATCTACACCAAGGGTTGGCAGGCCTACCTGGGCGACAGCGCCCGCGCCGACCACCCCTATGCCGTGCCCCTGGCGTCCAGCCGCCTCGCGGGCCTGGCGCCCGCCCTGGTGCTGAGCATCGCCGGCCATCCGCTGAACGACGAGTCGCGCCGTTATGCCGCGGCGCTGCGCGAGCACGGCGGCAGCGCCGCCGAGAGGACGCTGCCCGCCATCGCGCCCGGCTACGTGCTCAACCCCGTCCACGAGTTCCTGCGAGAGGCGGCGCGCCGCGCGCTGTCCCTGCCCGCCTGATTCCTGCCTGACCTTCGGAGAGAAATAGAAATGCTGTCCACCCCACGTTTGAATCGTCGCTTCGGCCTGATCGCCGGCGCCGCCGCGCTCGTCGCCCTGGGCGCCGTCGGCATCGGCCAGTTCGGCAGCCATGCCGCGCAGGCTACCCCCACCTCGGCCGCGCCACCGGCCACGCCGGTCTCGGTGGCCCAGGTCGTCAGCCAGGAGGTCTCGGCCTGGAACGAGTTCTCCGGCCGCCTCGAGGCCGTGGACCGCGTCGACGTGCGCGCGCGGGTCTCGGGCGCCGTGCAGGCGGTGCATTTCCGCGAGGGCAGCCTCGTCAAGGCGGGGGACCTTCTCGTCACCATCGACCCCGCGCCCTACCAGGCCGAAGTCGCCCGCGTCGAGGCCCAGGTCGCCGCCGCGCAGGCGCGGCTCACCTACACGCAGAGCGAGCTGGCGCGATCCAAGGCGCTGCTGGACGAGCGCGCCGTCGCCCGCCGCGACTACGACGAGCGCGACAACGCCGCCCGCGAGGCCGCCGCCAACCTGCGCGCCGCCCAGGCCGCGCTGCAGACGGCCCAGCTCAACCTCGGCTACACCCAGGTCCGCGCCCCCGTGGCCGGCCGGGTCGGCAAGATCGAGGTGACCACGGGCAACCTCGTCGCCGCCGGCGCGGGCGCGCCGGTGCTGACGACGCTGGTGTCGGTCAGCCCCATCTATGCGAGCTTCGACGCGGACGAGAAGATCGTGCGCGATGCCCTCGCCTCGTTGCCTGGCGGCGCGGCCGAGCGCAAGGGCATGGAGCGCATCCCGGTGGAGATGCTGGCCGGCTCGGACAAGAGCCTGACCGGCCGCTTGCAGCTCGTCGACAACCAGGTCGACGCCAGGAGCGGCACGCTGCGGGTGCGCGCCGTGTTCGACAACAAGGACGGCAGCCTCATCCCCGGCCAGTTCGCCAAGCTGCGCATGGGCCAGGCCCGCAACGAGGCCGCCCTGCTCGTCAACGAACGCGCCGTCGGCACCGACCAGGACAAGCGTTACGTCATCGTCGTCGGCGAGGGCAACCAGGCCGAGTGGCGCGGCGTGACCCTGGGCGCCAGCGTCAACGGCCTGCGCGTCGTGACCAGCGGCCTCAAGGGCGGTGAGCGTGTCGTCGTCGGCGGCGTGCAGCGCGTCCGGCCCGGGTCCGTCCTCGCGCCCAAGGAGGTCGCGATGGACGCCAAGCCGGAGCTGACGGCCCAACAGGCCGCCGCCAAAGCGAGCTAGCCCACCCCCTACGCGCTTCGCGCGCCCCCTCAAGGGGGCAGCAGCCAGTGGACCGGCAAGGCCGGATCCACGGCTTTCGCTCGATCTCGCGACGGCCTCAGGCGTCGCAGTCCTTGAAAGGACAAGCTCAATGAATCTCTCCAAATTCTTCATCGACCGCCCCATCTTCGCGGGCGTGCTGTCGCTGCTGATCTTCATCGGCGGCCTGCTGTCGATCCGCGCGCTGCCCATCTCGGAATACCCCGACGTGGTGCCGCCCTCGGTCGTCGTGCGCGCCCAATACCCTGGCGCCAACCCCAAGGTCATCGCCGAGACCGTGGCCACACCCCTCGAGGAAGCCATCAACGGCATCGAGGACATGCTCTACATGAGCAGCCAGGCCACGACCGACGGCCTGATGACGCTGACCGTCAGCTTCAAGCTCGGCACCGACCCCGACAAGGCCCAGCAGCTGGTGCAGAACCGCGTCTCGCAGGCCGAGGCGCGCCTGCCCGAGGAGGTCAAGCGCCTGGGCGTGACGACGGTCAAGAGCAGCCCCGACCTGACCATGGTCGTGCACCTGACCTCGCCCAACGAGCGCTACGACATGACCTACCTGCGCAACTACGCGGTGCTCAACGTCAAGGACCGCCTGGCGCGCATCCCTGGCGTGGGCCAGGTGCAGCTGTTCGGCGCGGGCGACTATTCCATGCGCGTCTGGCTGGACCCGCAGAAGGTGGCCGAGCACGGCCTGTCCGCCAACGACGTGGTGCAGGCCATCCGCGAGCAGAACGTGCAGGCCGCCGCCGGCGTCGTCGGCGCCTCGCCCGGCCTGCAGGGCATCGACCTGCAGCTGTCGGTCAACGCCCAGGGCCGGCTGCAGTCGGTCGAGGAGTTCGGCGACATCATCGTCAAGACCGGCGCGAACGGCGCCGTGACGCGGCTGCGCGACCTGGGCCGCCTGGAACTCGGCGCCTCGGAGTACGCGCTGCGCTCGCTGCTGGACAACAAGCCCGCCGTGGCGGTGCCCATCTTCCAGGCCCCGGGCGGCAATGCGCTGGACATCTCGAAGAACGTGCGCGAGACCATGGCCGAGCTCAAGGCCGGCATGCCCGAGGGCGTGGAGTACACCATCGTCTACGACCCGACGCAGTTCGTCCGCGCGTCCATCGAGTCGGTCATCCACACGCTGCTCGAAGCCATCGCCCTGGTGGTGCTGGTCGTCATCCTCTTCCTGCAGACCTGGCGCGCCTCCATCATCCCGCTGCTGGCCGTGCCGGTGTCCATCATCGGCACCTTCGCGGTGATGCACGGCTTCGGCTTCTCCATCAACGCGCTGAGCCTCTTCGGCCTGGTGCTGGCCATCGGCATCGTGGTGGACGACGCCATCGTGGTGGTGGAGAACGTGGAGCGCAACATCGCCGCCGGGCTGTCGCCGCGCGAGGCGACCTACCGCGCCATGCGCGAGGTCTCCGGGCCCATCATCGCCATCGCGCTGACGCTGATCTCGGTCTTCGTGCCGCTGGCCTTCATCACCGGCCTGACGGGGCAGTTCTACAAGCAGTTCGCGCTGACCATCGCCATCTCGACGGTGATCTCGGCGATCAACTCGCTGACCCTGTCGCCGGCCCTGGCCGCCATGCTGCTCAAGGACCACCACGCGCCCAAGGACGCGCTCACCCGCGGCATGGACCGCGTGCTGGGTGGCTTCTTCGGCCGCTTCAACCGGTTCTTCGCCCGCAGCTCGGAGAAGTACGGCAGCGGCGTGAAGACGCTGATGTCGCGCAAGGCCGTGATGATGGCCGTCTACCTGCTGCTGGTCGCGTCCACGGCGGGCCTGTTCAAGGCCGTGCCGGGCGGCTTCGTGCCGGGGCAAGACAAGCAGTACCTGATCGGCTTCGCCCAGCTGCCCGACGGCGCCACGCTGGACCGCACCGAGGACGTCATCCGCCGCATGACCGACATCACGCTCAAGACCCCGGGCGTGGAGCATGCGGTGGCCTTCCCCGGCCTGTCGATCAACGGCTTCACCAACAGCTCCAGCTCGGGCATCGTCTTCGCGACGCTCAAGCCCTTCGACGAGCGCAAGGGCAAGGCCCTGTCGGCCGGCGCCATCGCCGGTCAGCTGAACGCGCAGTACGGCCAGATCGAGGACGCCTTCATCGTCATGTTCCCGCCGCCGCCCGTGCAGGGCCTGGGCACGACGGGTGGCTTCAAGCTGCAGCTGCAGGACCGCGGCGGCCTCGGCTACGAGGCGCTGGACCAGGCCCTCAAGGCCTTCATGGCCAAGGCGTCCAAGACGCCGGAGCTGGCCGGGCTGTTCTCCAGCTTCCAGGTCAACGTGCCGCAGCTCTATGCCGACCTCGACCGCACGCGCGCCCGCCAGCTCGGCGTGGCCGTGACGGACGTGTTCGACACCATGCAGATCTACCTCGGCAGCCTCTACGTCAACGACTTCAACAAGTTCGGGCGGACCTACTCGGTGCGGGTGCAGGCCGACGCGCCCTTCCGCGCCCGGGCCGAGGACATCGGCGCGCTGAAGGTCAGGTCGAGCACCGGCGAAATGGTGCCGCTGTCCGCGCTGATGAAGGTCAAGCCCAGCTTCGGCCCCGAGCGCGCGCTGCGCTACAACGGCTTCCTGGCCGCCGACATCAACGGCGGCGCCGCGCCCGGCTATTCGTCGGGCCAGGCCCAGGCCGCCGTCGAGCGCATCGCCGCGGAGACGCTGCCACCCGGCATCGGCTACGAGTGGACCGACCTGACCTACCAGGAAAAGATCGCCGGCAACTCGGCCATCTGGGTCTTCCCGCTGGCCATCCTGCTGGTCTTCCTGGTGCTGGCCGCGCAGTACGAGAGCCTGGCCCTGCCGCTGGCCATCCTGCTGATCGTGCCCATGGGCCTGCTCGCGGCGATGACCGGCGTGTGGCTCAGCCATGGCGACAACAACGTCTTCACGCAGATCGGCCTCATCGTGCTGGTGGGACTGTCGGCCAAGAACGCCATCCTCATCGTCGAGTTCGCCCGCGAGCTGGAGTTCGCCGGCCGCACGCCGGTGCAGGCCGCGCTGGAGGCCGCGCGGCTGCGGCTGCGGCCCATCCTGATGACGTCCATGGCCTTCGTGATGGGCGTGCTGCCCCTGGTGCTCTCGACCGGCGCCGGCGCCGAGATGCGCCAGGCCATGGGCGTGGCGGTGTTCGCCGGAATGATCGGCGTGACCGGCTTCGGCCTGTTCCTGACGCCGCTGTTCTACGTCATCGTGCGTCGCCTGTCGGGCAACGCGCCGCTGAGGCATCACGGCGGGCAGGTCGCTGCGCCGGCATCGCCCGCCCAGCAGGCGCAAGCCGCGGCCGCCCTCGACCACGACGCCCTGCCGCAAGGAAAGTGATCATCATGAAATTGACTCTGACCCCACTTTTTGCAGCACTGCTGCTGGCGGGCTGCGCCTCGGTCGGCTCGGTCGATCCGGCCCGGCTGCCGCAGCCGCCGGCCGCCTACAAGGCGGTGTCCGCGAACGAGGCGCCTGCACTGACCGCGAGCTGGTGGCGGCCCTTCGCCGATCCGGTGCTCGAGGATCTCGTCGCCCGGGCCATGGCCGCCAATACCAGCGTGCAGTCGGCCGCCAGTCGCCTCGCCCTGGCCAGGGCCGCGCTTGGCAACGCCGGCGCGGCGCGGCTGCCGCAGGTCGGCGTGTCGGCCGGTGCCGGCCGCTCGTCCGCGCCGGGACAACCGGTCCCGCAACCCGCGACGCAGTACAGCGCTGGCCTCAACCTCGCCTACGAGCTGGACCTGGGCGGGCGCCTGCTGCACGAGCGCAATGCCGCCGCGCTGGACGTGCAAGCCCAGGAGCAGCTGCTGGCCGATGCGCGTCTGCTGGTGCAGGCCAACGTCGCCCGCGGCTACCTCGCGCTGCGGGCCCTGGACACCGAGCGCGAGATCGTGCGCGACACCGTCGCCGCCTACGGCGAGACCCAGGCGCTGACGGAGAAGCGTGCTCGCGCCGGCGACGTGGCCGACCTGGACGTGGCCCGCGTGCGCGCCGAACTGGCTGCCAACGAGGCCGAAGCCCTGGCCCTGGACCGGCGCCGCCTCGAACTGGAGACGGCCCTGGCCGTGCTCGTCGGCGAGGCGCCGTCCAGTTTCAGCCTGGCGCCGGCCCCCTGGACGACCGCCCTGCCGACCGTGCCTGCCGGCCTGCCCAGCGAGCTGCTGCAGCGGCGGCCCGACCTCGCCGCCGCGCGCAGCCGGCTCGAGGCCGCCCAGGCCCGCGTGGGCGTGGCCCGCGCCGCCTGGTGGCCCAGCCTCTCCCTGACGGCCCAGGGCGGCGGCGTGTCGGGCGAACTGTCCAACCTGCTGAAGAGCGGCGCCAGCACCTGGGGCATCGGCCTGCTCGGGGCCCTGCCGATCTTCGATGGTGGCCGCCGCCAGGCGGGCGTCGATGCGGCCAAGGCGCAGATGGATGGCGAGGCCATCGCCTTCCGCGAGCAGTTCCTGCTCGCGCTGAAGGATGTCGAGGACCAGCTCGGCGCGCTCACGCTGCTGCAGGCCCAGGGCGAGGCCAGCGCCCGCGCCGTCAGCGCCGCCGGTCAGGCCCTGAAGCTGTCGGACACGCGCTACCGCAACGGCCTCGTCAGCCAGCTCGAACTGCTGGACGCCCGCCGCAGCGAACTGGCCAACCGCCGCTCGGCCCTGCAGGTGCGCTCGGCGCAGTACCAGGCCACCGTCGGCCTGATCCGGGCGCTGGGCGGTGGCTGGAGCCCCGACGCGGGCGTCAAGCTGGCGGGCGTTTGAGGACGGCGATGTTCACCAGTGTCCGCGTCACGAAACCCAGGCTTTCGTAGAGCACGATCGCCGTGGTGTTGGTCGTCCAGGCGTGCAGGAAGGCCTGCTCGCCGCGGTGCTGGATGTCGGCCGTCACCGCGGCCGACAGCCGGCGCGCCAGGCCCCGGCCGCGGAAGTCGGGGTGGGTGCAGACGCCGCTGACCTCGACATGGCCCGGGAAGCGCATGCGTTCTCCGGCCATGGCGGCCAGACGGCCGCCGACGCGCAGGCCGATGAAGCGGCCCATGGTGTGGGTGCGCGGCAGGAAGGGCCCGGGCTCGGTCAGCGTGGCCAGGACCAGCATCTCGGCGGCGTCGGCATCGGTGAGGACCTCCACGCCCTCATCGGCTTCGAGAACACGCGTCGCCATCATCTGCACGGCGAGGGCCTCCTTCACGGCCACCAGGCCCGGCGGCACGACGGGGGGCGGCACCTGGGCGAGGAAGACGGCGTCGTCGCCCGGCTGCACGAGTGCGGCGAGCGCCGCCAGGCTGGCTGGGCTCTCGTCGGGCGTGGCGGCAAAGCGGTTGATGTCGGCCTTGAAGCGCCGCGCGCGCTCGTCGCCGATGGCCCAGTGCGGCTGGTGCTGCAGGCTGGCCCAGACGGGGCGGTCGAGATCACGACTCATGATGGCACCCGCTGCATCAACGGCGCTTCGATCAGGGCATCCTCCAGAGCCGCGAGCTGGGCCAGAAGATCGCCTTCCAGCCCAGCGCAGGCCTGGGCCACGGCTGCCTCGATGGCTGGCCAGGCTTCGCGCCGGGAGCGCTCCACCAGCTTCTGCCCGCGACCGCTGAGGCCGATGCGGCGCACGCGCCGGTCCTGGTCCGAAGACGCCGAGCTGACCAGCCCTTCGTCCTCCAGCCCTTTCAACGAGCGTGTGACGACCGGCTGGCTGACGCCCACCGCCTGGCTCAGCTCACCGACGCTGAGCGGCCCCAGCCGGTCCAGCGCCGCCAGCAGCGGAAACCAGGCCGCCGGCTGCTCGAAGCCATGCGCCGCCAGCACGGCCTGGGTCTGCGCCTGCAGCGTCTCGCCAATCCGCTTGAGCCGTGTGCCCAGGCTCAGGTGGCCCAGCTCCTTGACGACGTCCTCGACCATGCGCTGCCTTCCATTGCGATATGCATATCATGCTATGCATATGGCGGCAGGGCGTCAACGGCGGGTCGTGGCAAGGGCGCGGGGCGAAATGACCCGCCAATGAGGGCCGACGTGGGCCGACGCTAGGGCAGCGTCTTGCAGCTGGGCTTGCAGACCACCTCGTTGCGGCCGAGCAGCCGGATGGACTGCAGGCTGGCCGGGGCGCGGTGCTTGCCGCATTTGAAGCAGGAGCGGGTGTGGCCGCTGCCGAGGAAGGGCGATCCGCCCACCTTGGATGAATAACGCAGGCCATCTTCGCGAACCGCGGTCACGGTGTCTTTGCTCATCTTCGTACGGGTCGGAACGAAGCGTGCATTGAGTCACAGGCCAGATGACAGCGCCACCTCGCTAGCCCCAGTTTCCGGCCGAAACACGCCCAAACCGCGGGCTTCCCCTAGTCCCCATTCGCGGGATCGGCGGGCGGAGACAATGCCGCCCCCATGGCCAAGCTCTTTTTCCGCTACGCGGCGATGAACGCCGGCAAGTCCACCGCCCTGCTGCAGGTGGCGCACAACTACGAGGAGCGCGGCCACCGCGTGCGCATCTTCACCGCCCGGCTCGACGACCGCTACGGCCGCGGCTTCGTGACCTCGCGCCTGGGCCCGCAGCGCGAGGTGGAGCAGTTCGACGCAAGCACCGACTTCATCGCGCTGATGAACGACCAGCCCGGCATCGCCTGCATCCTCGTCGACGAGGCGCAGTTCCTGAGCAAGCACCAGGTCCAGCAGCTGCACGAGATGGCCCATCTGCGCAACCTGCCGGCCATCTGCTACGGCCTGCGCACCGATTTCCAGGGCGAACTCTTCCCCGGCTCGGCCACGCTGCTGGCCCTGGCCGACGAGATGGACGAGATGAAGACCATCTGCGACTGCGGACGCAAGGCGACCATGAACATGCGCGTGGACGCCCACAACCGCAAGGTCACCGAAGGCGCGCAGGTGGAGATCGGCGGCAACGCGCGCTACCGGTCGGTGTGCGGACGCTGCTTCCGCCAGGGATGACGGAGGCGCCGCTGCCCGATTCGTTGAGGGGCCACGGCCCCCCAATGAATCGGCCCCTCGCGGGGCCGGCGGCGGCTACTTGGCCGCGATCTGCGCGTCCAGTTCCTTGCAGGAGGGCGAGCAGACGGGCTGGGACTTGCCCAGCAGCTTCTTGGACTTGAGCATGGCGCGCGGCCGGTGCTTGCCGCAGAGGAAGCAAGACATCGTCGCTGCACCGAAGGAAGAGGTCGCCGCGAAGGGCGAACCGGGAGCTTTGGAGCGGTAGCGCAGACCATCCGCTTCGATGGTGGTCTTGGTGGTTTCTTTGGCCACGCTGGTCCTGTCGAAGAGTGTTGTGAAGGGGGCGTGTGGGCAAACACGCGGGCCCCATATTTTCCACGATGTGCGAAACCGCGGGGCTAGGGCTTTCAACACCCCTTGAACGAAGCCGGCCTTTTTCCCGCCCAGGCGGCCTGGCCCTCTGCCAAATCGGCCGAATCCCGGGCCTTGACGATGTCCGCCGCCAGCGCCGCCTCGTCGAGGCGGCCGGCGGCGATGGCGTTGAGATGCCGCTTCATCGGCAGCAGCGCCAGCGGCGCCATGGCGAGGAGTTCGGCCGTCAGGGCAGCGACGGCGGCGTCCAGGGTCTGGACGTCGGGCAGCAACTGGTCGAGGTAGCCGCAGCCCAGCAGCGCCGTGGCGTCCAGCGTGCGGCCGGCCAGCAGCACCTGTTTGGCGGTGGCCAGGCCCAGGCGCTCGACGAAGCGCCGCAGACCGCCGGCGTAGAAATGCAGGCCGATGCGCGTGGCCGGCACGAACATCTCGACGGCCGGCGCGCCGAGGCGGAAATCGCAGGCCAGCGCCAGGTCCGAGGCGCCTCCGTAGACGCCGCCGTGCAGCCGCGCGAGCGTGATGGGCCGCGCCGCCTCCATCGCATCGGCCAGCTCGCCGAAGCGAGCGCCGGCATCGACCGTGCCCAGGGCGCCGAGGTCGAAGCCGCTGCAGAAATGCCGGCCCTCGCCCGCCAGCACGAGCACACGCACGGCGTCGTTCGCATCGACGGCGGCAATGAAGCCGCGCAGTGTCGCCAGGTCGTCGACCGCCAGGCGGTTCGCCTGGCGTGGCCGCCGCAGGGTGATGCGTGCGACGGCGCCCTGGATGTCCAGCAGCGGCGGCTGGCCGGTCGTCATGAATGCCTCCGCATCACCCGCCCCTGCCGCGCATAGCCCGCGCCGATGCGCGCGAGGCTGGCTTCGCGCTCCTGCTCGGCCAGTTCGCGCAGGGCGGCGGCCTGCGCGGGTCGCAGGGCGGCGTCCCGGCGAACGACGAGTTCGGCCAGCAGCGCCCAGTCCACGTCGAGGAGGTCGGCCCGCCACAGCTCGGCGTCCGGCGGCAGGTCGTCGAGCAGGGCCCGCAGGGCCTGAGTCGCGGAGTCGGCATCGACGACGGCTGCCAGCTCCGGCCAGCGCGCAAGCAAGGGCGGCGCATCGCCCAGGGGCGGCCACAGCGCGCACAGCCATTGCGGCGCGTGATGATGCACTTGCGAGCCGCCGGCCGCCTGCCGCACCTCCACGCTGGCATCGGCCAGCCGCCTGACCAGCGCCGTCCAGGCCTGCGGCTGCCAGGCGGCCAACAGGCGCGGATGGCCTTCGCCCGAGGGGCTCACCAGCGGGATGTCGAGCACCGGAGCCTCGTGCGCCGCGGAGGGCGGCGGCACCTGGGGCAGCTCCAGGCTTTGCAGCACCTGGCGGGGATCGGGCGTCGGCGGCGGCGAGGCCTGAAAGTCCAGCGTCGGCGCGTCGACGGCAGGCGGCTCGGGTTGCGGCTCCGCGGCCGCGGCGGTGTCGATCGACGGCTCGACGGGCTCCTGCAGCAGGTCGGCTTCGGCGAACCCGCGCGGGTAGACGGGCTCGGGCGGCGGCGGCGCGATGACCAGCACCGAGGCTTCGAGCACGGCGAAGTCCGACACGGACTCGGGCAGCTCCACGTCCTCGATGTCCAGGGTCTCGTAGCCCCGCGCCTTCAGCCACGCCACCTTGGCCTCGTCCGGCCGCGGCCGGCCCGCGCGCAGCAACGAGCGCAGCTGCAGGTCCAGCGGCGCGGGGGCCGGCATCTGCCAGCCGTCCAGCGCATGCGTCGGGTCGAAGCCGTCGGCCTCGGCTTCGACGGCAGCCGCCTGCAGGCACGGCAGGGCCAGGTCGGGCTCGGCGTCCTGCGGCGACGACAGGCCTGCGAGCGCCAGGTCCACCGGCGCGGGCGCGGGCACACGCCAGCCGTCCAGCGCGTGGGTGGGGTCGAAGGCGTCCGGCTCGGCCATGGCGTTTACAAGCCAGACATTGTCATGCCGTAAGCTCGCCGCCCCACCGTCACAAAAACGTCATGTTGCACACCCGCCGCCGCCTGTTGGGCCTGGCTCTGGCCGCCCTGTCCCTCGTCAGCGCCTGCACGACGACGCCCCCGCCGACCGCCGCCGCGCCGCAGCGCCCCAAGCTCCTCGTGCTCGTCGTGATCGACGGCCTGCCGATGCGCCAGGTCACCGGCTACCGGGACCAGCTCGCGCCCGACGGCTTCGCCCGTTTCCTCGACCACGGCCGCTGGTTCTCGCAGGCCCATTACGGCCACGGCCACACCGTCACGGCGGCCGGGCACTCGGTGATGCTGACCGGCGCCTACCCGCAACGCAGCGGCATCATCAGCAACGAGTGGCGCGACCCCGTGACCGGCGAGCCGGTCTACAACACCGGCGACGCGGCCTACACCTACCTCGACAACCCCACGGCGCCGCTGTCGGGCACCAGCCCGCGCAACCTCAAGGTGGAGACCCTGGGCGACGTGCTGCGCACGCGCTCGCCGCAGTCCAAGGTCATCGGCATCTCCGGCAAGGACCGCGGCGCCATCCTGCCGGCGGGCCACAAGGGCACGGCCTACATGTACATGAGCGAGACGGGGCAGTTCTCGTCCAGCACCTATTACATGGCCGCGCGGCCGCAGTGGGTCAAGGACTTCAACGCCGCCAGGCCCGCCGACGCCTTCTTCAAGAAGACCTGGGCGCCGCTGCTTCCCGAGTCGACCTATTCCCGGTCGGTGCCCGACGGCCAGCCCTGGCAGATCGCCAGCGGCAACGGCAACCGCCTGCCCGCCGTGGTGGGCGACAAGATGGACGCCCCGGGCCCGCGCTTCTACGGCAACCTGCTGGCCTCGCCCTTCGCCGACGAACTGACGCTGGCCTTCGCCCGCGCCGCGGTGAAGAACGAACAGCTCGGCCGCCGCGGCGTGCAGGACATCCTGTCGGTGAGCCTGTCCAGCCACGACTACATCAACCACGCCTTCGGCCCCGAGTCGCGGCTGTCGCACGACCACCTGCTGCACCTGGACCGCCATCTGCAGGCTTTCTTCCAGTTCCTGGACCGGGAGGTCGGCGCCGGCAACTACCTGCTGACGCTGACCGCCGACCACGGTTTCACCGACACGCCCGAGTGGGCCACCAGCCAGGGGCGCGATGCCGGACGCTTCACCTGGGGTCCGTCGCTGGCGGCGGTGAACGCCGGCCTGGCCGCGAGGTTCGGCGTGGACAAGCTGGCCTGGAACTTCTCCGCCTCGGGCCTGCTGCTCGACGAGAAGCTGGCCGCCGAACGTGGCCTGAAGTTCGCCGACGTGGAAGCCGCCGCCCGCGAGGAGCTGCTGAAGCTGCCCGGCGTGGAGGCCGTCTTCACCCGCGAACAGCTGCTGGGCAGCGACACGACGACGCCCTACCTGGAGGCCATGCGCAAGTCCTACGACCCGACGCGTGCCGCCCAGCTGCAGATCGTGCTCAAGCGCCACTGGATCATGAGCTACCGCCCCGGCGGCAGCACCCACGGCAGCCCGCACGACTACGACACCCACGTGCCGCTGCTGTTCTGGGGTCCGGGCTACGTCGGCCAGGGCGAGGTGAAGCAACGCGTCGAGATCGCCGACCTGGCGCCCACGCTGGCCGCCATCGCCGGCCTGCCCGCGCCGGCCCAGGCCCAGGGCCGCGACCTCCAGCTCAAGCCCTGAGCAGCAGCTCCGTCGCCGATTCGCCCCACTGCGCCTCCGTCAGCGCCAGCCCCCCGAGGCGCCCGACCAGGGCGGCCGCCTGGGCCGGCCCGGTGGACGGCAGGATGAGCAGCAGCCGGCCGTCGTCCAGCCGGGCGCAGCCGTCTTCGGCGCGGATGCCGGCGAGCAGGGGCGCCGCATCGGCGCCGGGCGCCGTCGTCGCGACGCACAGCGGCCAGGCGCGTGTATCGCTCAGCAGCGACTGCAGCAGCTCCAGGCCCGCCTGGGCGAGCAGCAGCTGCCCGGCCGGCGGGCGCGGGCGGGCCAGGGCGCTGATGTCGACGCCGGTACAGGCCCGGCCGCCATCGGGCGTCGGCTGCTCCACCCACCAGAAGCGGCGCCCATCGCGCCATGATTGTTCATAGCCGACCCGCGGGGCGCGCGGGCCGCGGCCTTCGGGCTCCGCCGGGCCGATGCCGGCCGCCTGCGCCGCGCTTGCCATCTCCACGCGCGTGGGATGCTCGCCCTCGGCCAGGCCCCAGGCGGCGCGGTAGGCCGCATTGGCCAGGCGCAGCCGCCCGTCGGCATCGAAAAGAGCCAGCAGCAGCGGGCCATCGGCCAGCGCTTGCCACCAGAGATCGCTCGGATTCACCCGGGCATTGGAACCCAGTCCAGCGACGGTGGAGTCAGCGACGCTGGATTTCGCCCGAGCCGCTGACGCTTTGGCGCAACTGCGGCCGGCCGGCGTAGCTGAGGTCGCCGGAGCCGCTCAGTTCGGCGTCCAGCTGCTCGGTGACGCCCAGCGATGCGTCGCCCGAGCCGTTCAGCTCGACACGGGCGCTGCAGCCGGCCAGCGAGCGCGCGTCGACGTCGCCGGAGCCGCTGATACGCCAGGTCTGCTGCTCGGCGCGGCCCGACACCCGCACGTCGCCAGAGCCGCTGATGCTGACGGTCAGCACCTTGAGATCCACCAGGCCGAGGTCCACGTCGCCCGAACCTTCGACGTCCAGGCCGAGGCTGTCGCCCTTGAAGCGCTCCACAGCCAGGTCGCCCGAGCCATTGACGGCCACGGCCTGGAGGGTGCGGGCATCGACGCGCACCGAGGGGGCCCTGCGCGTGCTGAAGCCGGCATCGCGCTTGACGCGCACGACCAAGGTGCCTCCCTCCACCGCCGTCTCGACCAGGGGCTCGATGTTGTCGTCGGCGACGACGGTCGCCTGGTCGGCGGCGGCCTGGGACAGCCGCACGTCGACCGGGCCGTCGATGCGCAGCCGGGTGAACGGCGCCAGCGCCCGGACCTTCTCGACCTTGACGCCCGAACCGCGCACCCGGTTGCGCCCGCTGCCGTAGTCCATGGGCCCGTTGAAGCTGGCCGACCAGCCGTCAACCTCCTTCTTGATGCGCAACCGCCAGTCGTTGTCGCCGGCGAAGGCGGCACCGGCGGCAAGCAGGGCGAGGGCGGCGCAGAGGGTCGGCAGGGCGAGGCGTTTCATGGAGGGCTCCCGGTCGGCAATGCGGCAGTCTGTCGCGGCGGCATGGCGCTTGCCGGCGCGGCGCGATGGACTGCAGATCCGCGGTGATGGACCGTAGGATGACGGGACCAGCAGGAGAGATTTCATGAAGTGGGAAGGCCAGCGGGAGAGCGAGAACGTGGAAGACGTGCGCGGCAGCAGCGGCGGCGGCGGCCTGCCCATCGGCGGGCGCGGACTCAGCCTGGGCGGCGTCGTCATCGCCCTGCTGGCCTCCTGGATCTTCGGCGTCAACCCCCTGGCGGTGCTGGGGCTACTGGACGGCGGCGGCGGCCCGGCGCAGGCGCCCACGCCGGCCCAGACCCATCCCCAGGACCCCGAGGCGCGCTTCGTCAGCACGGTGCTGGCCGACACCGAAGACGTGTGGAGCGCCTATTTCCAGCGCACCGGCCAGGCCTACCCTGCGCCCAAGCTGATCATCTACCGGGGCCGCTACCCCACCGCCTGCGGCGCGGGCGAAGCCGCCATGGGGCCTTTCTACTGTCCGGCGGACCGCAAGGTCTACATCGACCTGGGCTTCTACGACACGCTGCGCGAGCGACTGGGCGCGCCGGGCGACTTCGCCCAGGCTTATGTCATCGCCCACGAGGTCGGCCACCATCTCCAGAACCTGATGGGCACCACCGACAAGCTCGACGCCGCCCGGGGGCGGGTGTCGCAGCGCGAGGCCAACGCCATGAGCGTGCGGCTGGAGCTGCAGGCCGACTGCTTCGCCGGCGTCTGGGCCAACCTGTCGCAGCGCGGCAAGGGCTGGCTGGAGCAGGGCGACGTGGAGGAGGCCCTCAATGCCGCCACCCAGATCGGGGATGACACCCTGCAGAAGCGCGCCCGCGGCACCGTGGTGCCCGAAAGCTTCACCCACGGCAGCAGCGCCCAGCGGGTCGGCTGGTTCAAAAGGGGGCTGGAAGCCGGCGACCTGAAGGCCTGTGACACATTCAACAAGTCGTCGTCGGCAGGCTGAGCGCCACCCGTTCGAGGGGGGATGAGGCCTACCGACCTGCCCGGCTTCTGTGAAACACTGTCTTAGACGGCTCACATGCCTGCACTAGCATCGCGGCCGTCCAAGCCATGCAACCGGTGTTGCGCAGGCCAAGCAGGGTTCCAAAAATGAATGAGCGCACTCCCTCCGATCCCGAACTGGGCGGGCCTGCCGGCCCGTCCGCACCGCCTGCCGCGTCGGGCCGGGTGGTGGCGTCTCGCCGGCAATTCGCCAAGGCGGGCGCGGCGGCGCCCGTCGTGCTGGGCAGCCTGCTGAGCAAACCGGCCCTGGCCTCCCAGGCCTATAACTGCACCGTTTCGGGGCAGATGTCCGGCAATGCCTCGCCCCGCCCCGGCAAGGTGGACTGCAAGACCATCGGCAAGTCGCCCGGCTACTGGAAGAACGCGGCGAGCTGGCCGGCCGGCACCGTCAAGGGCGTGATGCCCGCCGGCAACTGCAGCTTCGCCAACAATACCAAGGGCACCGTCTTCGGCGGCTTCACGAGCGGCGGCCAGGCGCTCGTGGACGCCTTCCGCTACAAGTCCGAGTCGTCCAACTGCAACGTCTACGGCTCTCGCGACCCCGTCTTCTCCACCTGCTCGTCCAAGGCGTCGATGCTCCAGGTGCTGAACACGCCGGGCGGCCTGAACGACACCATGATCTACGCCCTGGGCCGCGCCACCGTCGCCACCATCCTGAATGCCCTGAGCGTCGGCACCGACTACCCCATCACCGTGGCGCAGGCCATCAAGATGTTCAACGCGGTCTGCCCCCTGGGTGGCAAGTACCAGGTCAACGGCAGCGTGTACTGGGACGACAACCAGGTGCTGGCCTACTTCCAGAGCCTGTACTCCTGAGCACCGGCGCAGTCGATGTGACACTTCGGGCGTCCACTGCGACGCCCGAAGTCATTTCAGTCCCGACCGCTTCCGTGACCCGGCCCCCCTCCTCGTCCCCGCCCCGCTGGACGCTCACCCACGGGGCCGACCTGTCCATCCACGTCTGGGGCGACGACTGCCTCGTCCACCACGCCCTGTCCAACGACACCCATCGCCTGGCTGCCTGGCTGGTGCCGGCGCTGCGACGGCTGGGGCAGCAGCCGCCAGCGACGCTGGAGGAACTGGCCACCCTGATGGAGGCCGACGAGGACAGCGCCCGCGACGCCCTGGAGCAGCTCGAGCGGCTGCTGCTCGTCGAGCCATGCTGACCGTCGGCAGCCTCGAGCGGCCCGAGCTGCTGCGCCGCCTGCGCGAGGGCCTGACCCTGCGGACCGGCCCCTTCGCCTACCGCATCCACAGCCGCTGCGCTCCCGTGGCTGACGGCCTGGCCACCCTGTATGCCGACTTCGAGGTGGAGGCGCCGGGGGGCATCGCCGACTTCCACGTCCACGTGCGGCCGGTGCGCGGGCCGCGCCGCTGGTGGCGCCCACAGGTGGAGTTCCGGCTCGACCAGCACAGCCCCTTCCTGCCCCTGCCCGCCGACCACGCCTTCGCGCTGCTGGAATGGGGCATGAACTGGTGCCTGGCCAGCCAGGCCAACCATCACCTGCTCTTCCACGCCGCCGTGCTGGAGAAGAACGGCGAGTGCCTGGTCATGCCGGGCGACCCCGGCGCGGGCAAGAGCACGCTGACGGCCGCGCTGATGCTGTCGGGCTGGCGGCTGCTGTCCGACGAGATGGCCATGATCGACCGCGACAACGGCCTGGCCGTGCCGCTCGCCCGGCCCGTCAGCCTCAAGAACCGATCCATCGACATCATCCGCGCGTTCTCGCCCCAGGCCGTCCTGGGCGAGGCCGCGCGGGACACGCACAAGGGCACGGTCTCGCACCTGCGGGCCTCGCCAGCCAGCGTGGCGGGGCGGCTGATCCCGGTGCGGCCGACCCAGCTGCTTTTCCCGCACTGGAGCGCCGGCGCCGCCACGCGGCTGACGCCCGTTCCCAAGGGCGAGGCCTTCGAGCGCCTGGCGTCCCACGCCTTCAACTACAGCCTGCTCGGCCGTCTGGGCTTCGAACTGACCGCCGCCCTCATCGATGGCTGCCAGTGCTGGGACTTCGGCTACTCCGACCTGCCCGACGGCCTTGCCGCCCTGGAGGGCCTGCGCTCATGACGCCCCACTGGCAGGCCCTGCTGCTGGCGCTGCGCGAACCGGCCCGCATGGCCGCGTTCGACGACGCCACCTGGGACCTGCTGATGCGCCAGGCGCTTTCAGCCGGCGTGCTGGGGCGGCTGGCGGCGCTGGCACGGCAGGCCGGCATCGAGGCCGCCCTGCCCCTGCCGGTGCGCCGGCACATGGGGGCGCTGCTGGCCGTGTCGGACCAGCAGCGCCGCGCGGTGCGCTGGGAGCTGGTCCTGCTGAGCCGCGACCTGGCCGCCCTGCGCGGGCCGGTGCTGCTGCTCAAGGGCGCCGCCTACGTGGCCGGCGAGCTGCCGCCGGCCCCCGGCCGGTTGTTCTCGGACATCGACCTCCTGGTGCCGCGCGACCAGCTCGACGAGGCCGAGGCGGCCCTCATGCTGGGTGGCTGGGTCAGCGCCGCGGGCACCGCCTACGACGAGCGTTACTACCGCCAATGGATGCACGAGCTGCCGCCCATGGTCCACCTGCGCCGGCAGACCAACCTCGACCTGCACCACAACATCCTGCCGCTCACGGCCCGCATCAAGACGCCGTGCGGCCCGCTGCTGGCCGCGGCGCAGCCGGTGCCGGAATTCCCGCGCTTCAGCGTGCCGGCCCCCGTCGACCAGGTGCTGCACAGCGCCACTCACCTGATGCACGAAGGCGAGTGGGGCCATGGCCTGCGCGACCTCGCCGACCTGGACAGCCTGCTGCGCCTGCATGGCCGCGAGGCCGGCTTCTGGGAGGCCCTGCTGGCGCGCGCCGCCCTGCTGAACCTGGGCCGGCCGCTGTTCTACGCGCTGACCCAGTGCCGGCGCTGGCTGCACACGCCCGTGCCCGACGACGTGCTGGCGCGCTGCCCCTCGCGCCCCGGCCGCCTGGCGCAGCGCCTGATGGACGCCGTGCTGCAGCGTGCGCTGACCAGCGCCCACCGCGGCTCGACGGCACCGGGTACACGGCTTGCCGAATTCATGCTCTACGTGCGCAGCCATTACCTGAGAATGCCCCTGCACCTGCTGCTGCCCCACCTGATCGTCAAGGCCGTGAGCCGGCCGCCGCCGGGCAGGGACCAGCAGGACGAGGCCGACCCGGCCGCCCAGCCCTGAGCCCGCATGGACAACAAGCCCAAACCGTTCTCGATGATCCGCGAGTTCCATCTCGCCGACTGGTTCACCCTGGGCAACGCCTGCGCCGGCATGGGCGCGTTGTTCTCGGTGATGAGCTTCCTGCGGGGCGGCGACACCCGCCACCTGCAGTACGCCTGCGCCCTCATTCCGCTGGCCCTGGCCTTCGACGTGCTGGACGGGCGCATCGCCCGCTGGCGGCAGAAAAGCTCGGCCCTGGGCCGCGAGCTGGACTCGCTGGCCGACGTCATTTCCTTCGGCGTGGCGCCGGCGGCCATCGCCTACGGCTGCGGCATGCAGGGCCTCTACGACCGCATCGTCCTGGTCTTCTTCGTGGCCTGCGGCGTCAGCCGGCTGGCCCGCTACAACGTGACGGCCGAGAAGCTCAGCGGCGGCACCGGCAAGGTGGCCTACTTCGAGGGCACGCCCATCCCGACGTCGATGCTGCTCGTGGCCGTGCTGTGGGTGGCCGCCGCCCAGGGCGCCATCGGCGAGGCGCTGTGGGGCGGCGTGTGGTGGCTGGGCGGCTTTCGCCTGCACCCGCTGGTGCTGCTGTTCGCCGTCTCGGGCTCGCTGATGGTGAGCCGGATCCGTATCCCCAAGCTCTGAGCCGCGTTCAGGCGGTACGGCGCGACAGCCAGCTCAACGGCGAATCCTGGGCCCCGCGCGGCGACTGCGACTCGAGGAAATCGCTGGCCGGCTGGCTGCGGTATTCGCTGACGGCGCCGCCATCGAGGCAGGCGTCCAGGCCGAAGGCGGTGCCGAGGTCGGCGGGATCAGGTTCGCCGCGCACAGCGGCGTCACGGCGGAAGAAACGCAGCGCTGGTACGAATCGCATGGCGGAACCTCTCTGGCTTGGCGCCGATAACCTCATCGGCAACGTGGCCAGTGTGAGGGATTCATATGACAAGAGAACCCCCCGACTGTGAGTAAATATTGCCCCGGCTGGCATTACCACACATCCAGGGTGGGCCGTTTCCCCAGTAGGCATCGGGGTTTGTGGCTGATTCGCATCAGCGCGGGAGCGTTGTGCGATTGCAAATCCAGAGCCATCCCCCCAGGTCTATTGATCCAAATCGGTCCGGTTGAGCTTAAGCTGCGCCCTCCCTGACCCCCCCGGGCTTTCCCGCATGACCTCAGCAGTACTGAAATGGATCGCCAATGGCCTGATCGGCCTCGTCGTGGCGGGCACGCTGTGGATGGCCCAGGCCGTGCAGACCGGCGACCACGGCGCCGCTTCGCTGATGCTGGCCCAAGTCAGCGCTCCCGACGCCGCCGCGTCCGCCCCGGCCGCCCCCGTCGCCCGCTGATCAGCCGAGCGCCCGCCGCGCACCTTCGGCCAGGGCCTGGCCGATCTGGTCGAGCAGCGCCCCGCGCCCCTGCAGTTGCCACTGGTGCCAGTAGAGCGCCACGTCCACCCCCACCTCCGGCCTGAGCACGACGAGCTGTCCCGCCTCCACGAAAGGCCGCAGCTGGATCTCCGGCGCCACACCCACACCCCAGCCCATCACGGCGGCGCGCACATAGGCTTCGCTCGACGGCACGAAGCGCTCGCGCAAGCGCGGCGCGCGCACCCCGAAGGCCTGTGACACCCACTGCACCTGGCTGTCGTCCTTGCGGTTGAAGACGAGGAAGGGCGTATCGGCGAAATTGCCGGCATGCAGTCCCTCCCGCAGATAAGCCGCCTGGAAGCCCGGGCTGGCCACGGCCACATAGCGCATCACGCCCAGCGCCTGCACACGGCACCCCTGCAGGGCCTCCGCCACCGTCGAGACGCAACCCAGCACCGCGCCCTGGCGCAGGCTGTCGTGGGTGAAGTCCTGGTCGTCCACCACCAGCTCCAGCCCGTAGCCCTCGCGCAGTCCCTGTTGCACGAGACCGTCCAGCGCCGGCAGCACCCAGGTCGCCAGGCTGTCGGCGTTGACGGCGATGGCCAGCCGCGACTGCGGCGACACCCTCTCGCCCAGCTCCCGCGCCACGTCCACCCGCAGCGCCTGCAGCTGGCGGGCGAAGCGCAGCAGCACCTTGCCCGCCTCCGTCAGGCGCAAGGGACGGGAGCGCACCACCAGCGGCTGGCCGACCTGGGTTTCCAGCGCCCGCAGCCGCTGGGAAACGGCGCTCTGGGTGATGGACAGCCGCTGCGCGGCGCGCTCGAAGCCCTGCTCGTCGGCCAGGGCGGCGAGGCAGTCGAGCGCAGCGGGGTCGTATTCGTTCATAAGCACCGCTAATGTATGGCGAAGAATATGAATGGCCCTTCTTGAAACGGCTCGCCCTGCGGAGAATCGCCCGATGCCTGCCTCCGCCCTGGCCTCCCCTGCCGCGACCGCCGTGTTCGCCCAAGGCTGGGCCATGGGTGCGGGCCTGATCCTGGCCATCGGCGCGCAGAACGCCCTGGTGCTGCGCCAGGGCCTGCGGCGCGAGCACGTGGGCGCCGTCGTCGCCGTGTGCACGCTGTCGGACTGGCTGCTGATCGCCCTGGGCGTCTTCGGGCTCGGCACCCTGATCCAGGCAAGCCCGATGCTGCTCCAGGTCTTCCGCTTCGGCGGCGCAGCCTTCCTGCTGGCCTATGCCGTGCTGGCCGCGCGGCGGGCCTGGCGGCCCTCGGCCGGACTGCAGGCGGGCAGCCACCCCGCCACCCTCGGCGCCACCTTGTCGGCCGCCTTCGCCTTCACCTACCTCAACCCCCACGTCTACCTGGACACCGTCGTGCTGCTCGGCGGCCTGGGGGCTCGCCAGCCGCCCCAGCTGCGCGCGGCATTCGCGATCGGCGCCGGCCTCGCGTCGGTGATGTGGTTCGGCCTGCTGGGCTTCGGCGCGGCGGCGGCGGCGCCGCGGCTGCGCCATGCCCGCACCTGGCAGATCATCGACACCGGGGTCGCGCTGCTGATGGCGACCCTGGGCCTGCAACTCCTGCTTCAACCCCTCTGAGAACCTCCATGAAGATCGTCGTCCTCGGCGCCGGCATCATCGGCATCGCCACCGCCTGGTATCTGCTCGACGAAGGCCACGAGGTCATCGTGATCGACCGCCAGGCGGACGCCGCGCTGGAGACCAGCTTCGCCAACGGCGCACAGATCTCGGTCAGTTTCTGCGAGCCCTGGGCCAATGCCGATGCGCCCTTCAAGGTGGCCAAGTGGCTGCTGCGCGACGACTCGCCGCTGCTCTTCCGCCCGCGCCTGGACCCCAACCAGTGGCGCTGGGGCCTGGCCTTCCTGATGCAGTGCACGAACGCCGCGTTCGAGCGCAATGTGGAGCAGCTGGTGCAGCTCGGCCGCTACTCGCACGCCTCGCTGAAGGAGCTGGTCGCGCGCACCGGCATCGAGTACGACCGCCTGGAGCGCGGCATCCTGCACTTCTTCTCCAGCCAGGCCGATTTCGATGCCGGCGCCTCGGGCGCCGAGATCATGCGCCGCCACGGCGTGGACCGCCGGGTGCTGAGCCGCGAGGAGGTGCTCAAGGTGGAACCGGCGCTGGCCGCCTTCGGCTCGCGCATCGCCGGCGGCACCTTCACGCCCAGCGACGAGAGCGGCGACGCCCGCGTCTTCACGCAGAAGCTGGCCCAGCTCTGCGCGGCGCGCGGCGCGCAGTTCCTCTACGAGCACGACATCCTCGGCCTGCAGCGCTCGGGCGATGGCATCGAGGCGGTGCAGCTGGCCGACGTGCGCAGCGGCGAGCGCAAGTCCCTGAAGGCCGACGCCTTCGTCGCTGCCATGGGCTCCTACACGCCGGCCCTCGTGAGGCCGCTGGGCGAATCGCTGAACATCTATCCCGCCAAGGGCTACTCGGCCACGCTGCGGCTCAAGCGGCCCGAGGCCGCCAGCGTCGTCAGCCTGCTGGACGACAGCCGCAAGATCGCCATCTCGCGCCTGGGCGACCACGTCCGCATCGCCGGCACGGCCGAGCTGTCGGGCTTCGACACCTCGCTCGACACCCCGACCGCCCAGGTGCGCTGCGCGGCCCTGGTGCGGCGCTACGAGGAGCTCTTCCCCGGCGTGGCCGACACGACCGAACCGAACTACTGGACGGGCCTGCGGCCGAGCACGCCGACCAACATCCCCTACATCGGCCGCAGCACCCGCGCCCGCAACCTGTGGCTCAACGCCGGCCACGGCACGCTGGGCTGGACGCATGGCGCCGGCTCGGGCCGAGCCATGGCGGAACTCATCGCCGGGCGCCGCCCCGACATGGCCTTCGGCTTCTACGGCTGCTGATCAGAGCGTCTTCAGCAGGGCGTCCACGTCCTTCTGCTGCGGGAACTTCTTGCCCAGGCGGGACAGGCCTTCCAGCTCCGTCCTGGCGGCCGCCTTGTCGCCGGACTGGATGAGGATCTGCGCCAGGTTGAACTTGTAGCTGGGCTGGTCGGGCTGGTCGGCGATGAGCTGGCGCTGCACGCTCAATGCCTTGTCGAACTGCTTCTCGTTGGCCAGCACGGTGGCGTAGGTGTCGCGCAGGGCGCCGTCGTCGGGCTTGAGCTTCAGGCCGCGCTCGGCCAGCTCGCGCGCGCCGGGCTTGCCGGTCTTGCTGCGCAGCCAGGCGACGTTGTTGATGAGGGGGATGGCGTCGGGGCTGCGCTTGAGCAGCACTTCGTAGCGGGCCAGCGCGCCTTCCACGTCGCCGCGGGCCAGCGTCACGTCGGCCACGGTCGCGGCGAAGTTGGCGTCCTGCGGATGAGCCGCCTGCCACTGCGCCTCGAAGGACAGGGCCTCGTCGCGCTTCTTGGCCGCCAGCAGGGCGGCGAACAGGCGCGCCGGCGCGTCGCCCGGGTCGCGCAGCTGGATGGCCTTGCGCAGGGCGGCGATGCCGGCATCCATGTGCTGGCGGCCGAGCTCGATGTCGGCCTCGGCGATGAAGGCGTAGGCCTCCTGCGGGGATTTCTTCTGGCGCTCGTGCAGCGTGGCCAGGGCTTCGTCCACGCGGCCCTGGCGCACGGCCAGCGTGATCAGCAGCCGCTGCGCGGCCACCGAACCGGGCTCGGCCTCCAGCGCGCGCTTGACCTCGCGCTCGGCGCCGGCGTAGTCCTGCTCCACGAAGCGCAGCTGGGCCAGGCCCAGCCAGCCCTGGGCACGCGACGGCGCCAACGCCGTCAACCGGGTGTAGGTCTTGGCGGACTGCGCCTTGTCGCCCGTGGCCAGCTGGATGCGGGCCAGCCGCTCGAGCAGGTCGGCATTCAGCGGCAGCGCCGCCGAGGCCTCCTGCGCTGCCTGGCCAGCCTTCACCGCGTCGCCCAGGCGCAGGTAGTGGTCGACCAGCGCCAGCCGCAGCGACGCCTCGGTCGGCTCCTCGCGCACGGCATTGCTCAGCACCTCGGTGATGCGCTCGACGGGCGCCTTGGTCTGCACCAGCAGGTCGGCCAGGGCCAGGCGGGCCTGGGGAACGGCCTTCTGGGTGGCGACGAAGTTCTCCAGCCGCTTGACGGCGGCATCGCCGCGGCCGGCCTGCATGTCGATGGCCACGAGGCCGAGGACGGCCGGCAGGTAGCCGGCGTCGGCCTTCAGCGCGGTCTCGAAGGCCGCCTGGGCGGCCGCCGTGTCCTTGCGCACCAGCTGGATGCGCCCGCGCAGCGCGTCCGGCACCGGGCTGCCCTTCATCTTGGGCTCGAGCTTGTCGATGGCCGCCAGCGCCGCCGGCAGGTCCTGCCGGCGCATCAGCGTGTTGACGAGCATCAGGTCGTAGTTGCTGCCGACGTCCTTGGCGGCCAGTTCGCGCAGCTGGACGATGGCGGCATCGGCCTTGGCCCGGCCGCCGCCGCCCGGCGTGGCGCTGTCGCGCACGATGGCCGCCAGGGCCAGGGCAGCCTGGGTCTTGGCGTCGTCGGGCCGCAGCTTGGCCGCGCCGCCGAAGGCCTGGTCGGCCGCCTCGAAATTGCCCTGCATGAGCTGGGCCTTGCCGGCCAGAAGCAGGGTCTCGGCATCGGCCTTGCCGCCTTCCACCACCGGGCGCAGGGTCTCCAGCGCCTTGGCCGGCTCGCGGCGCTGCAGCTGCAGGCCGGCGAACTGGCGGCGCAGCGAGGTGTCCTCGGGCGCCAGCTTGAGGGCCTGGTTGAGCAGGTTCTCGGCATCGGCCAGCTCGCCGAGCTGCTGGTGGGCGCCCGAGGCCAGGCGCAGCAGCGGCAGGTAGTTGGGCATCGCCTTGAGCAGCGGCTGGGCCAGCTCGCGCGCCTTGGCGGCATCGCCCTTGGCCAGCGCGACCTGAGCCTGCAGGAAACGGCCCTGCGGCTTCTTGGCGACGGCCGGCGGCATGTCTTCCACGAGCTTGGCGGCCGCCTCCACCTGCTGGCGGCCGAAGGCCAGGCGGACCAGCAGCGAACGGGCGTCGAGGTTGGCGGTGTCCAGCGCCAGCACCTGCTGCAGCAGCGGCTCGGCGTCTGCCGGCTTGCCGCGCGACAGCAACACCTCGGCCTTGAGCAGCAAGGCCTTGGCGGACTTGGGCGCGCGCTGCAGCAGCCCGTCGAGTGCGGCCAGGGCCTCGTCCGCGGCGCCGGAGGCCAGCTTGACGCGGGCGCCCGCGACGACGGCCTCCTCGCTGTCCGGCGCCAACTGCAGGGACTGCGCCGACGCCTCCTTGGCCTGGTCGAGATGACCCTGGGCCAGATAGGCCAGCGCGAGCTGGCGCTGCAGCGCGGCCATGGCCTGGGGATTGGCCAGCTTCTGCTCGCCGAACTCGCTGATGAGCTTGCGCGACTGGCCCGAGCTCAGCAGCGTCTGGGCCAGCAGCGGCACCAGCTCGTCCGGCGGGGTGCCCAGCTCCGAGGCCCGGCGCAGCTCGATCTCTGCGCCGGCCAGGTCGCCGCTGTCGAGCAAGGCCTTGCCGAGCAGGAAGCGGGCCTGGGCGTTGTAGCCGTTCTGCTGCAGCAGGTTCTTCAGCTCGATGACGGCGCCGGCCGTGTCCTTCTGGTCCATGCGCTTCTGCGCGGCGGCAAGCAGGTCCTGCTCCGAGCGTTGGCCGCAGCCGGCAAGGGCGGCGGCAAGCAGGACCGGGGCGAAATGGCGCGTCTTCATCGGTTCTCCGGGAAACTGGCGCGCGATTGTGTTCCTAGAATCCGCCCCCCTTGTCAGGACTGGCCCCAGGGCCGGCAAGATGTCATGAGCACCCGCCCCGCCTTCTGCGCCATCGACTTCGGCACGTCCAACTCGGCCGTGGCCGTGCCCGATGCCGCCGGGGCGATGCAGCTCGTCGAGCTGGAACCCGGCCAGCGCACCATGCCCACGGCGGTCTTCTACTTCGCCGAAGGCCGGCACGACGCCGACGGCCCGCCGCGCGCCTTCGGCCGCGCCGCCGTGGCGGCCTACGTCGAAGGCCACGATGGCCGGCTGATGCGCTCGATGAAGAGCATCCTCGGCTCCAGCCTCATCGAGCAGACCACCGACGTCGGCGGCGGCCGCGGCGCCAAGTACGCCGACATCGTGTCCGGCTACCTCAAGCGGCTGCGCCGCCTGGCCGGCGAGCCGGGCCGCGCGGTGCTGGGCCGGCCCGTCTTCTTCGTCGACGGCGAGCCCGAGCGCGATGCCGCGGCCCAGGCCCAGCTCGAGGCCTGCGCGCGCGCCGTCGGCTTCGCCGAGGTGCACTTCCAGTACGAGCCGATCGCCGCTGCCTTCGACTTCGAGCGGCAAGCCCGCCACGAACAGCTCGTGCTGGTGGCCGACATCGGCGGCGGCACCAGCGACTTCTCCATCGTGCGCGTCGGCCCCGAGCGCATGTCTCGGCTGGAGCGCCGGGACGACATCCTTGCCAGCCACGGCGTCCACATCGCCGGCACCGACTTCGACCGCCACATCGAGCTGGCCGGCCTGCTGCCCGAATTCGGCTACCGCGCGACCGGTCCGAGCGGACGCGAGGTGCCCAGCGGCATCTACTTCGACCTCGCCACCTGGCACCTCATCAACACCTGCTACGCCCCGCTGCGCGTGGCCGAGTGGCGCGGCATGAAGAGCTGGTTCGGCGACGTGCGCCACCATGCGCGGCTGATGACGGTGCTGGAAGAGCGCCTCGGCCACGAGCTGGCCGCGCGCGCCGAGGGCGCCAAGATCGCCATCTCCGGCGGCGCCGACACCACCGTCGACCTCGGCCACGTCGAGCCGGGCCTGGTGCTGCCGCTGAGCGAGCGCCTGGCCGTGGACGCCCTGCGCGCCGACCTCGACCGCATCATCTCGACGGCCCACGAGACCGTGGCCCTCGCCGGGCTGCGGGCCGACGACATCGACGCCCTGTACTTCACCGGCGGCTCGACCGGCCTGCGCCTGCTGGTGGACGGCATGGCCGCGGGCTTCCCGCGGGCCGCTCGCGTCAGCGGCGACCGCTTTGCTTCGGTCGCGACCGGCCTGGGCCTGCACGCCCGGCGGCTGTTTGCCTAGGCTTCAAGGGCCGCGACACGTCCGCGATCATCAGCACCGCGCTGACCAGGCCCTCCACGGCCTCCTCCAGATCCGCCGGCGGCTCCAGGGATTCGATCTCCTCCAGCAGCGCATCGGCATCCTCGAGGTCGTCGGGGTCCAGGTGCATGTAGATCGCGGCCAGCGGCTCCAGCAGCGGCTCCTCGGGCAGGCGCATCAACGCCGGGTGGGCGTCCAGCGCGTGGGCGAAACCGGCCACCCAGGGCAGCACCGTCTCGCTCGGCCCGGCCTCGTCGTCCAGCTCGAAGACCCAGGGGTCGAACCACTGGCGGGCGGCGATGGCGACGTTGAGCTCCTTGTGGCGGCGGCGCAGCAGGGCCAGCAACTCGTCGTCGACCCGGGACGGCACGGGATGCCCGCCCTCGCTGTCCAGCAGCGGGGGCAGCCAGGCGGCCAGCGGCACCGGCTCGGGCTGCAGCAGCACGCCGCACAGATAACCATCCAGCATGCTGACATCCAACGGCTCCAGCGGCGCCGGCAAGGCGTCCAGCAGGGCTTGCAGGCGCTCCAGGTCGGCTTCGGTGAAGGCTTCGGCGCGTGGCGCGGAGGTGGGTGCGGGCATGGGCGGGATTATGGGCAGGCGGCGCGTGGGTGAATATTGCCCACCTCTGCCGACGCCTCGCCCCTAAAGTGCGGCTTCCCAACGACGCCCTCGCTTGAGGGCTTCATGACCCGGCAGTCCGCTGACCGGGTCTTTTTTTGGCGGTACGCGTCATCCCTTCACGCGGCGGCTGCGCTGGCGGCGCGGCTTCCGGGACAGCGCTTTCATACTGCCGGCCATGCCCGCCGACCTCGCGTTGCGCTTCGACCCCGCGGTCGTCGTGCTGTCCTACCTCACCGCCGCCTTCGCGTCCTTCGTCGCGCTGGACCTGGCCCAGCGCGTGCGCGCGCCCGACGCGGCGGTGGCGCGCGGCTGGTGGCTCGCCGGTTCGCTGTCCCTGGGCACGGGCATCTGGGCCATGCGCTTCGTCGGCATGCTCGCGCTCAGGCTGCCCTTCGCCGTCGGCTACGACGCCGCGGTCACCCTGCTGAGCTGGCTCGCCGCGGTGGCGGTGTCCGCCATCGCGCTGCGTGTCGCCGCCGAGGACCGGCTCACGCCGCGGCGGCTGGCGATCGGCGCCCTGAGCATGGGCGCGGGCATCTGCGCCATGCACTACACCGGCATGGCCGCCCTCGTGCTGGCTCCAGGCATCCGCTGGAACTGGGCGTTGGTGGCCGCCTCGGCCGGCGTGGCCACGGGCGCATCCGCAGCGGCGCTCGGCATCTTCTTCTGGCTGCGGCGGCTGCCGCACGACTGGGCGCGCTGGGGCCAGGGCCTGGCGGCGCTGGTGATGGGCGCGGCCGTGGCCGGCATGCACTACACCGGCATGGCCGCCGCCGGCATCGACGCGGCCTCGGTCTGCCTCAGCGCCGGCTCGCTCGGTGGCGACAACCTCGGCAGCCTGGTCGCGGCCGCCACCTTCGCGCTGCTGCTGCTGACGCTCTTCACCTCGGCCCTGGACGCCCGCAGCCAGCGCCGCACCAGCCGGCTGCAGCAGTCCCTGCAGGCCGCCACGACGGAGCTGCACGAGCAGGCCCTGCGCGACCCGCTGACCGGCCTGGCCAACCGCCAGCTGCTCGACGACCGGCTGCAGCACGCCGTCGCCCGCGGCCGGCGCGAGGGCGTGCGCCTGGCTCTGCTGACGGTCAATCTCGACGGCTTCAAACCCATCAACGACAGCTTCGGGCTGAGCGCCGGCGACCACGTGCTGCGCGAAGTGGCGCGGCGGCTGCAGGGCCTGGCCCGCGGCCACGACACGCTGGCGCGGCTCGGCGCGGACGAGTTCGCCCTCATGCTCGAAGGCGAGGTCGGCGAGACGACGCTGGCCCAGGTGGCCCAGCGCCTGCTCGACGCCCTGGCCGCGCCCATGGCCGGCGTGCCGGGCGCCGGCAGCCAGCCGCTGCGCCTGTCGGCTTCGGTGGGCATCGCCTTCTACGGCGGCGAGGGACCGGGCGAGGCCCTGATCGCCCAGGCCGACTCGGCGGCCCGGTCCGCCAAGCGTGCCGGCGGCAACGGCTTCGCCTTCTTCGAGGCCCACATGCAGGCCGGCGTGCGCGAGCAGGTCGAGCTGGCCCGCGACCTGCGCGCCGCCCTCGCCGGCGAGCCGGGCGGCGGCACCCTCGCCCTGCACTACCAGCCCAAGGTGGCCACCGAGGAGGGCGACATCACCGGCGTCGAGGCCCTGCTGCGCTGGCAGCATCCGCAGCGCGGCGCCGTCGGCCCGGGCGTCTTCATCCCGGTGGCGGAGCGCTTCGGCCTCATCGTGCCGCTGGGCGACTGGGTCATCGCCGAGGCCTGCCGCCAGCTCGCCGCCTGGCGCGACGAGGGCCTGCAGATGCGCGTGGCCATCAACCTGTCCGTGCAACAGCTGCGTCAGCCCGATGCCCTGGTGCGGCGTTTCGAGGAGGCCCTGGCACGCCATGCCATCGCGCCCGGGCAGCTGACCTGCGAGATCACCGAGTCCGTCGCGATGGACGACGCCAGCGCCACCCAACGCGCCCTGCAGCGCCTGGCCACCCTCGGCCTGGCCCTGTCCATCGACGACTTCGGCACCGGCTATTCCAGCCTGGCCTACCTGCGCCGCCTGCCGGTGTCGCAGTTGAAGATCGACCGCAGCTTCGTCCAGGACCTGGAGACCAGCGCCGATGCGCGCGCCATCGTCAAGGCCGTCATCGAACTCGCCCATGCCTTGAGCCTGCAGGTGGTGGCCGAGGGCGTGGAGACGGAAGGCCAGGCCGCCGTGCTGCGGGGCAAGCGCTGCGACAAGCTCCAGGGTTTCCTGTTCGCGCGCCCCATGCCGGCCGAGGAACTGAGCCGCTGGGCCCGCGACCACCGCGGGTCGGCCACGGGGCTGCGCTTCAGCGACTCGCTCTACAGCGAGCTGGACGAAGGGGCCAACGTCTAGCCCCGCGGCCCGGCGCGGCGTTCAGACCGCCATCCGCTCGGGCGCGACGTAGAAGCGCCGGAACTCCTCGAAGTCCATGGTGTCGGCCGCCTCGATGCGGGCCTGCTCGGCCAGCGAGTCGGCCGCCATCTTCTCGAAGCGGCGCTGCAGCTCGTCAGGGAAAGGCAGGGCCAGCAGCCCGGCACGCGTGGCATCGCTCTGGCGGCTGATGAAGGCGACGTGGCTGTCGTCGAAGTCCTGGGCCATGACCGCAAGCACGCGGGCCGAAGGGCACAGGTCCGGCTGGGCGAGCCGCTGCGCCACGCGGGCCAGCGCGGCGCCGTAGGCATTGCCGCCGTGGGCCGCGTCCAGGGCCCGGGCATGCACGGCGCAGGCCGCGAGGATCTCGCCGGCCCAGTCGGCCAGCGACCGCTCGCCACCCTGCCAATGCTCCAGCATCAGGCCGGGCTCGCGGCCACGCGCGGCGACGCGGTGCTGGTTGCGCGCGTTGGCGGCGATCTCGGCGGGCGAATCGTGCGGGCTGTCGGCGTGCAGGCAGTGCAGCAGGAAGGCGTCCAGCACGCGGATGGTGTCGGCGCCGATGCCGACCGGCTCGAAGGGGTCGAGGTCCATCAGCCGCACCTCGACGTACTCGACGCCGCGCTCGCGCAGCGCATGCAGCGGGCGCTCGCCCGAGCGGATCACGCGCTTGGCGCGGATGGTGCTGTAGAACTCGTTCTCGATCTGCAGCAGGCTGGTGGACAGCTGTTGGTAGTCGCCGCCGGGCGTCTGCACGCCGATGGCCTCGTAGGCCGGGTAGGGCCGGGTGAGCGCGTCCTGCAGCGAGGCAGCATAGCTCTCCAGGCAGTTGTAGCTGACGGCGATGCTGGCCTGGGCGTCGCTCTGGTAGCCCAGCCGTCCCATGCGCAGCGACGTGGCGTGCGGCAGGTAGAGGGTGTGCTCGGACAGCCGCTGCAGGCCGTGGTCGCGGTCGTGGACGAAGCTGTCGCACAGCGCCGGGCTGGCGCCGAACAGGTAGAGCAGCAGCCAGCCGTGGCGGCGGAAGTTGCGGATCAGGCCGAAATAGCCGTCGGTGCCCACCCCCGGCAGCGACCAGTTGTAGTGGATGCCGGAGATGGTCTGCATGCGCCGGCCGTAGCGCTGGCCCAGGCCCACGCGGTAGACGCTCTTGGCGCGGCCGACGTTGCTGCTGCCGTAGCGGCCGATGGGAATGGTCTCGTCGGTCGGCAAGCCGCAGGGCATGGAACTCACCCACAGCCGTTCGTCGGCAAGCGCCCGGTAGACGGCCTGGTGGATCTCGGTCAGCTCGCGCAGGCAGTCGTCAACGCCGGCATGCACGCCGGTGATGAGCTCCAGCTGCGACTCGCTGTAGTCGGTCGTGATGTGGGGGTGCGTCAACGCCGAGCCCAGGGCCAGGGGATGCGGGGTCAGCGCAAGGCCGCCCCCGGGCAGGGCACGCAGGCTTTCCTTTTCGATGCCGCGGCGGATGCCGAGCAGTGTCTCTTTGTCGTTCATGGCGTCCGGGGGACCAGATGGGCCCGAGACGGTAGCAGAACCGCGCTACAGCTGCCCCGGCGCGTCGTGGTCGGCCAGGCTGGGCCTCAGGGCATGTTCGCCGGCCTGGATGCCTTGGTGATGGCTGAGGTAGAGCGGCACGTGGTAACGCTCCAGCCAGCCGACGGCCTTGAGCCGGTCCAGCACCGGGCCCTTGACTTCGGAGAATTCCAGGCCCAAGTCCTCGGCGGCCAGGGCCGCGTGCAGCTCCTGCAGGGCCACGAGGCCGGAGACGTCGATGTGGTTGACCGGGCCCATCAGCAGCAGCACGCGGCGCGGCTCGCCCACCTTGGCGCGATGCTCGGCCACCAGGGCCAGCACCACGTCCACCAGGCCGCGGGCGTTGGTGAACACCAGGCTTTCGTCGATGCGCAGCCCCACCACCTCGGGCCGGCACTCGACGACATGGCGCTCGACGTTGCGGTAATGATGGGTGCCCGGCACCCGGCCGATGCGGGCGACGTGGGGGCGGGCCGTGCGCTGCAGCAGCAGGGCGATGGAGCCGACGACGCCCAGGGCCAGGGCCGCGCCCACGCTCCACAGCAGCACCGCCGCCGTGACGGCTGCCATCAGCAGGCCCTCGGCGCGCGCATAGGCCCAGGCCTCGCGGTAGTGGCGCAGCGTGAAGCCGCCGAGCACCGCCACGAGGATGGTCGCCGCCAGCACCGGCTTGGGCAGATAGGCCAGGGGCCGGGCCAGCAGCAGCATGGCCAGCAGCATGAAGACGGCGACGAAGACCAGGCTCCAGCGGCTGCGCGAGCCGGCCTCGTGCAGCAGGATGCTGCGCGAGAAGCTGCCCGCCACCGGCATGCCGCCGGTGAACGAGGCGACCAGGTTGGCCGCCGCCAGGCCGCGCAGTTCGGCCGCGGGCAGCAGCTTCTCGCCCCGCCGCTGGGCGAGGGATTCCGACACCGCCAGGCTGGACACGAAGGCCATCAGCCCCACCAGGGCGGCCGAGGGCAGCAGCTGCAGCCACAGGGGCTTGTCCAGCGACGGCAGGGCCAGGGGCAGGGCCAGGGACGGCAGCGCCCCGACCTGGGCCACGCCGGAAGCGGCCGGCGTGAAGGCCGACAAGCCCATGGCCCCCACCAGCAGCAGCAGCGGCGCCAGCCGCGCCAGCAGCCGCGGGCCGGCCCGGCGCGACAGGAGCAGCAGGGCCACGGCGCCGCCGCCCCACACGGCGCTCACCGGCCGCAGGCCGCCATGCACGGCCGACGTGGCGAGGTCGGGCAGCGTGAAGCCGGCGGCGGCGCTGCCCAGCAGCACGGGCAGCTGGCCGGCGGCGATCATCAAGGTGGCGCCGTTCTCGAAGCCCCGCAGGGCCGGCACCGACAGCAGGCTGGACAGGGCGTCCAGCCGCAGCAGGGCCGCCAGGCCCAGCAGGGCGCCGACCTCGGCCGCCAGCACCAGGGCGCCAGCCTCGGCCGACACGCCTGCCGGCAGCCCGGCCAGGGCCTGCGCGATCATCAGCGCCAGCACCGCGACGGGGCCGAGACCGAGCACCGGGCTGGAGCCCAGGGCCGCGTAGGCCAGCAGCGGCAGCAGGCTGGCGTACAGCCCCACCTGCGGCGGCAGGCCGGCGAGCATGGCGTAGGCCAGGCTCTGCGGGATCAGCAACACGGCGACGATGGCGCCGGCCATCAGGTCGGCGCGCCAGGTGGACTTCATGTCAGTTGTCCATTCCGCGTTCGCGGCATCGGCGACGCGTGAAACGAATGCGGGGTTTCATCCCGGCCGGCCCGGTATGGCGATGGACTCCCGTCCAGCGATGCAAGTTCGGGCGAGGGCCCCATCAATCCACCTTGGCCCCGGAGACCTTGACGACCCGCGCCCACTTGGCCGTCTCGGCGGCGATCAGGGCGGCGAACTCGGCCGAGCTGCCGCCGCCGGCGACGGCCCCCTGCCCCGCCAGCCGCTCGCGCAGGGCCGGCGTGGCCAGGGCCGCGGCGGCCTCGCGCTGCAGTCTCGCCACCTGGTCGTGCGGCTGGCCCGCCGGGGCCAGCAGCCCGAACCACGAGCTGGCCTCGAAGCCCTTGAGCGGCGCGCCGCCGGCTTCGGCGATGGTGGGCAGCTCGGGCACGGCCGGGCTGCGCTGCGCGCTGGTCACGGCCAGGGCCAACAGCTTGCCGGCCTTGATGTGGGGCAGGGCCGAAGGCAGGTTGTCGAACATCAGGTCCATGTTGCCGGCCATCAGGTCCATCAGCGCCGGGCCCGAGCCGCGGTAGGGGAAGTGCAGCATGTAGCTGCCCGTCATGGCCTTGAACAATTCGCCGGCGAGGTGGATGGACGTGCCGTTGCCGCTGGAGGCCATGTTGAGCTTGCCGGGGTTGGCGCGGGCGACGCGAACGAGGTCGGCGACGCTGCGGATGCCATAACGCGCGGCATTGGCGGGGTTGAGCACCAGCACGTTGGGCACCGAGGCCACCAGCGTGACGGGCGCGAAGTCCTTCACCGGGTCGTAGGGCAGCCTGGGGTAGAGCGCCGCATTGATGGCGTGGGTGCCGACGGTGCCCATCAGCAGCGTGTGGCCGTCCGTGGCCTTGGCCACCTCGGCGCTGCCGATGTTGCCGCCGGCACCGGGCTTGTTGTCGACGACGACCGCCTGGCCCAGGCGCTGCTGCAGCTCGGGCGCCATGGCGCGGGCCAGCAGGTCGGTCGTGCCGCCCGGCGTGAAGGGCACGACGAGGCGCACGGGCCGCGACGGCCAGCCGGCCTGGGCCAGGGCGGGCAGAGCGAGGCTGCCGGCCAGGGCAGCCGCTTGTCGGCGGTTGAACTTCATCATGGTCTCCATCAGTCATCAGCGTTCCGGCCGAGCGGCGGGCCGCGCTAGGCCGGGCCGCCTGGCGATGCGTCCAGCGCCGTGCGCCTGGGCGAGGGGCACCCTCCCCCCACTCTATCTGTCGACCTTGACCCCGGACAGCTTGACGACCCGCGCCCACTTGGCCGTCTCGCCGGCGATGAGCTTGGCGAACTCGGCGCCACCGCTGCCCTGCACCAGCAGGCCGCGCGCGCCCAGCCGTTCGCGCAGGCCCGGCCCCGCCAGCGCCGCGACGGCGTCGCGCTGCAGCCGGGCCACCTGCTCGGCCGGCTGGGTGGCCGGCGCGAAGAGCCCGACCCAGGCGCTGGCTTCGTAGCCCTTGAGCGCCGGCCCGCCGGCTTCCTCCAGCGTGGGCAGCTCGGGCAGGCTGGGGCTGCGCCTGGCCGTGGTGACGGCCAGCGCCAGCAGCCGGCCCGAACGGATCTGCGGCAGGGCCGAAGGCAGGGCGTCGAACATCAGGTCCATGTTGCCGGCGATGACGTCCTGCTGGGCCGACACCGTGCTGCGGTAGGGGAAGTGCAGCATGTAGGTCTGGGTCAGGCGCTTGAAGAGTTCGCCGGCCAGATGCGACGGATGGCCGTTGCCGCCCGAGGCGATGTGCAGCCGTCCGGGCTGGGTGGTCGCGGCGTGGACGAGGTCGGCCACGTTGCGGATGGCGAGGCTCTGGGCAACGCCGGGGTTGATGAGCAGCACCAGCGGTGCCGTCGCGATCAGGCTGATGGGGGCGAAGTCCTTGACGGGGTCGTAGGGCAGGCGGCGCGACAGCAGCGGGTTGATGGCATGCGTGCCGACCGAACCCATCAGCAGCGTGTGGCCGTCGGTGGCGCTGGCGACCTCGGCGCTGCCGATGTTGCCGTCGGCGCCGGGCCGGTTGTCGACGGCCACGGGCTGGCCGAGGCCGCGCTGCAGTTCGGGCGCGAGCAGCCGCGCGGCGATGTCGGCCGAGCCGCCGGCCGCGTAAGGCACGACGATGCGCAACGGCCGGTTGGGCCAGGCGTCGGGCCGCTCGGGCCGGTCTGGCTGCGCCGAGGCGGCCGAGGCGGCCAGCCACAGCAACAGGCCGCGGCGCCGCGGCAGGGCCTGCGTCATGACGGACCGAGCAGGACAGTGAGACGCACCTGGCCGTTGAGACAGGCGGCATCGAAGTCCTGCAGGATGGAGGCCAGGGTGTCGGCGTCGGGGGCCTCGACGGCGGTGATGCCGACGCCGCGATTGCGGCCCTCGGCCTTGGCCTTGTAGAGCACCATGTCGGCCCAGTTGACGGCCTGCTCCCAGTGCAGGCGCAGGGCCGGCGCGCCGGTGGCGGCGGCGCCGCCGAGGGGGAAGCTGGCGAAGCCGATGGAGGCGGTCACGCGCAGCGGGCCCTCGGGCGTCTCGACGTCCTCGCCGCCCACGCTGCGCAGGATGCGGTCGGCCATCTGGCCGAGGTCGTGGGCCTGCATCTCGGCGGCGAAGACGAGGAACTCCTCGCCCCCCCAGCGCACGACGAGGTCGGTGTCGCGCACGGCGGCGCGGATGCGCCGGCCGACCTCGACGATGACGGCGTCGCCCGCCGCATGGCCGTGCCAGTCGTTGACGTTCTTGAAGTGGTCGATGTCGATCATCATCAGCGCGCCATGGAAGGCATCGGCCGGCGCCTCGCGGGTGCGCTGGTCCATGACGGCGAGGAAGTGGCGGCGGTTGGACAAGTCGGTCAGCGGGTCGCGTTCGCTCTGGGCGCGCAGCAGGCTCTGGTTGGCGGTCAGCCGTGCCTGGGCCCGGCGCATGCGCAGCAGCGTAACGCCGATCAGCGCGATGGACAGCAACAGCAACACGCCGACGGCGACGCCGACCTTCTGCGCCAGCCGCTGGTTCTCCAGCTGCTGGTCCTTGAGCTGGCCGTCGCGGGCCAGCAGCTCGAGGTCGCGCTGCTTGGCGGCGCTGTCGTACTTGCGGCGCAGCTCCTCCAGGGCGCTGGCGCGGTTGCGCTCGTTGGCCAGGGCGTTGAGCCCGCGCTCGTCGTGGAAGGCGGCCAGGGCCTCTTTGTACTGGCCGGCCTCGGCCCAGGTGTCGCCGAGCTCGCGCAGCTGGCGGGCGCGCGGCACCAGCTCCGACGGGTCCACGCCGATCTCGCCGACCTTGGCGAGCTCCTGGCGCGCGGCGTCGAACTGGTGCAGCTTGATGTGGGCGACGGCCAGGTTGTGGTGCAGGTTGCGCTCGAAGGCCTTGTCGCGGAAGCGCTGCAGCACGGGCAGGGCCTTCTGGCCGGCGGCCAGGGCCTCCTTCGGCAGGCCGAGGTGCATGTAGGCGTCGACGAGGTTGGAGCGCGTGACGGCGGCGAAGTGAGGCGCGTCGGCCTGCTCGGCGAGCACCAGGGCCGCCTCCAGGGCGCTGCGCGCGGCGCCGAGATCGCCCGCGCGGCGCTCCACCACGGCCTGGAAATTGCGCACCCGGCCCGCGGCCGTCAGGTGGCCCTGGGCCTCGACCTCGGCGGCGCGCAGCTCGGCGCGCGCGGCGTCGACGTGGTCCTGGGCCTGCAGCACCAGGGCCAGGTTGCCCAGGCTCATGGCGATCAGGTAGCGGTCCTCGCCGGCGCGGGCCAGGGCCAGGGCGCGGCGCGCGGTGGCCTCGGCCTCGACGACGACGCCCTGGCCGGTCTGCTCGCGCAGCAGCAGGCGCAGGGCTTCCCAGGTGCTGCGGAAGTCGCAGCCCAGTTCGCGCAGGGCGCGCGCCTCGTCACCCGCGGGGCAATGCTTGTCCAGGCCCGAGAGGGCACGCGTCGCCAGCCCGCCGGCCGGCTTGCCGGCACGCTCCTGGATGAGGGCGCGCAGCAGCCAGCCGCGGTCCACGCCGTCCTCGCGGCCCATCAGCCGCGCGGCCACGGCATCGGCCGCCTCGGCCTGGCCGGCCGCCAGCAGCACGCGGCCCCGCGCCAGCAGCCAGGCGGGCTCGCGCGGCTGGCCCGGGCCGGCGTGGGTGGGCCAGCGGCGGTTGAGCTCGGCCAGCATGGCTTCGGGGTCGTCGTAGGCGCGGCGCGTGATGCTGGCCAGCAGGGTGTCCTCGGCCGCCGGGTCGGGCCCCGTGACGGGCGCCGCCGGCACGGCAGTGGCGGCAAGCGCCAGGGCGAGGGCGAGGGCGGCCTTCCTCATGCGCCGACCGGCCGCGGGCCGTCATCGAAGGGCAGGAAGCCGCTGCCCGCCACCGACACGGCCCCCGGCAACGGAGGGGGGCCGCTGAGGGCCATCAGGCCGACGCGACCCTCGCTCCAGGCGGACTCGAGGCGGGCCGTCAGCTGGGCGGCGGCCAGGGCGTCTTCGGCATCGATGCGCTCGACCCCGTAGGCCTTGTTGCGGCCATGGGCCTTGGCGAGATACATGACGGTGTCGACGAGGTCGATGGCGCGCTCCCACGACAGGCGCAGGCCGTTCGGCGGCACGGGCAGGCTGACGAAGCCGATGGAGGCGGTGGCGTGGATGTCCCGGCCCTCGTGGCGCACGGGCCGGCCGCCGATGAGGTCGAGCAGGCGCTGGGCGAGCTGGGGCGCGAACACGCCCTCGCGGGTGCGCGCGACGATGAGGAACTCCTCCCCGCCCCAGCGCACGATGAGGTCGTCGTCGCGCACCGCCTCGCGCAGCCGGCGCGCGATCTCGACGAGCACGGCGTCGCCCGCGGCGTGGCCGAAGCCGTCGTTGATGCGCTTGAAGTGGTCGACATCGATGAGGAAGACGCTGGCCGAGAGGCCGTCCTGGCCCGACAGCGACTTGATGGCGGCCTGGAAGTGCCGGCGGTTGGCCAGGCCGGTGAGCGGGTCGGTCTCGCTCTGGCGCTTGAGCGAGGCATTGCTGTGGGCCAGGGCCTCGTTGGTGCGGCGCACGCGGCGGAAGGCCTGGTAGAGCAGGCCCAGCGAGACGGCCACGCAGCCGCCCAGGGCCGTCCACAGCGTCAGCGCCAGGTTGCGCTGGTGGACCTGCTCGGCCTTGAGGGCGTTGTCGCGGTTGAGCAGCTCGATGTCGCGGGCGCGCTGCTCGGCGTCCTGGCGCTCCTGGGCTTCCAGCAGCAGCTTGCGCGTCTCGTCGCGCAGCACGCGGTCCACCATGCGGCGGTGCTCCTGGTAGGCGGCGACCGCCCCGGCCAGGTCGCCGGCGCGCTCGAGGTAGCCGGCCAGTTCCTTCCAGCCGTCGGAGGCATAGGACAGGGCCCCCTGCTGCTCGTCCAGCGTGATGGCGGCGCGCGCTTCGGCACGGCCTTCGGCGATGCGACCGAGGGCGATCTTGGCCAGGCCGATGTTGGAGCGGGCCACGGCCTCGGCGCCGGTGTTGCGCGTGGCGCGGGCCAGCGGCAGGGCCTGCTGCGCGAGCTCCAGCGCACGGGCGGGGTGGCCCTGGCGCAGGTGGTAGTCGGCGAAATTGGCCAGGCCCAGCGCCCGCACCGAATCGGCGCCCGCGGCGGCGGCCTGCTCCAGGGCGTCGGAGTTGGCCTGCAGGGTGATGCTGGAGTCGCTGTCGTCGGCATGCACGATGCCGCGCATCGTGTGGACCTGGTTCAGCGTCATGGGGTCGGGGTCCTTCTGGGCCTCGGCCAGGGCCTGGGCGACCAGTTGGCGCGCCCGCGCGGGCGTGTCGGCGCGCAGGGTCGTGAAGGCCTGCTCCACCAGCGACAGGGCCACGCGCCAGGGCTGGCCGATCTCCTCGGCGACGCGCAGCGCGCGGTGGCCCTGGGTGAGGGCCGCGTCCAGCTCGCCGGCATCGCTGCTGATGGCCGCGAGCTGGCGGTAGTAGCGCCAGCGGTAGATGGGCGGCGCGGCATCGACCTGGGCGGCGTCGATGGCGACCAGCTGCTTGCGGGCCTCGCGCAGGTCGCCATGCTGGCGCAGGAACTCGGCGTTCGCGCCGGCCGCCGCGAGCACCGCGGCGGCGCGCTGCCCGGGCACGGGCCAGGCGCGCAGCTCCTGGGTGATCTGGTCGGTCAGGGCGCGGTCGCGGGCGATGGCGGCCAGCAGGCCGCGCAGGGCCAGCACGTCGAGCCGGCCGGGGCTGTCCGCCGGCAGGGCCTCGCCCCGCGCTCGCAGCTCCTGCTCGTAGATGGCGGGCTTGGCGCGGCTGGCGCGCTCGATGCGGTCGAGGTCGTGGGCCAGGCTTGCGTCGACGGACGCCGATGCCGCGGCAGCCGGCGCGCGGGGAGCGTCCGGCCCGCCGCCTTCGCCCGGCGAACAGGCGGACAGCAGCGCCAGCGCGGCCAAAGCCGCGCACAGGCTGGAACGTGGGGCCGGAGATCGGTACATCGGGGCGACTGAAGCACGAGCCGGGGCTCGTGGCCCCGAATCGTCCATTTCAGCGCGGATCGGCATGCCGGTTGCCGGGGCGCCGCGCCGAGTCCGTTGAAATTGCACGCGCCGCCCGACCGGCGGGTCAGGCCGGCCGGCCCTGGTAACCCCGCGGCACGGCACCCAGCAGGCGGCGCGTGTACTCCTCACGCGGCGCGGCGATCAGCGCGGCCGTGGGCGCCTGCTCGACCACGTCGCCGTTCTGCATCACCAGGACCTCGTCCGAAATGAACTTCACGACGGCGAGGTCGTGGCTGATGAAGATGTAGCTCAGGCCGAACTCGTCCTGCAGGTCCTTCAGCAGGTTGAGCACCTGGGCCTGCACCGACACGTCCAGCGCCGAGACTGCCTCGTCCAGCACCAGCACCTCGGGCTGCAGCGTCAGGCAGCGCGCGATGGCGATGCGCTGGCGCTGGCCGCCGCTGAACTCGTGCGGGTATTTGGCCAGGGCCGATTCGTCCAGGCCCACCCGCTCCAGCAGGGCCACGGCGCGGGCCTGGCGCTCGGCGGCATCGGCGCCGATGCCGTGGATCTCCATCGGCTCGCGCAGCGTCTGGCCGATGGTGAAGCGCGGGTTCAGCGAGGCATAGGGGTTCTGGAAGACCACCTGGATGCGGCGGCGCATGTGCAGCCAGTCGGCGCCGCTCATGCGCAGCAGGTCACGACCCTCGAACAGCACCTGGCCCCCGGAGGGCTCGTGCAGGCGCAGCAGGGTCAGGCCCATCGTCGTCTTGCCGGAGCCGGACTCGCCGACGACGCCCAGCGTGTGCCCCTTGCGCAGCTTGAAGCTCACGCCCTTGACGGCCTGGAACTCGCGCTTGCCGAACAGGCCCTGCTTGAGCCAGAAGCTCTTGCGCAGGCCGGTCACCTCCAGCACGACCGGGGCGTTCGCGTCCTTGGCCTTCACGTCGGTGGAGGCGGCGCGGCCCGCGATGTGGTCGTCGATGACCATCAGCCGCGCCGGGTTCTCGGTGAGCGACGGCCGGCAGGCGAGCAGGGCCTTGGTGTAGGCGTCCTGCGGATCGTTGAAGATGCGCTCGACCGGCGCGTTCTCGCGCACCTGCCCGTGGCGCATGACGACGACCTGGTCGGAGATCTCGCCGACGACGCCGAGGTCGTGGGAGATGAAGAGCAGGCTCATCCGGTGGCTTTCCTTGAGCCGCGCCATCAGCTCCATCACCTGGCGCTGGATGGTCACGTCCAGGGCGGTGGTCGGCTCGTCGGCGATGAGCAGCTTGGGCGCGCAGGCCAGGGCCACGGCGATCATGACGCGCTGCTGCTGCCCGCCCGACATCTCGTGCGGGTAGGCCTGCAGCCGCCGCCGCGGCTCGGGAATGCCCACCTCGGCGAGCAGCTCCTCGGCGCGCGCCAGCGCCTGGCGGCGGCTCATGCCCAGATGCTTCATCAGCGGCTCGCAGATCTGCGTGGCCACGGTGAAGACCGGATTGAGCGAGCTCATCGGGTCCTGGAAGACGCAGGCGATGTCCTTGCCGCGGATGGCCTGCAGCTCGCGCTGGCCGGCCTGCAGCAGGTCGCGGCCCTGGAAGAGGATGCGGCCCTCGCGCTCGGCATTGCTCGGCAGCAGGTTGAGGATGGACATGGCCGTGACGCTCTTGCCCGAGCCGGACTCGCCGACCAGGGCGACGGTGCTGTTCTCGGGCACGTCGAAGCTGACGCCCTTGACGGCCAGTTGGCGCTGCGCCTGGCCGCCGACCTTGCCCATGCGGAAGGCGACCTTGAGGTCTTGGATGCTGAGCAACATGAAGCTTTACTCCAGACCGCGAAGCTTGGGGTCCAGCGCATCGCGCAGCGCGTCGGTGAACAGCGCGAAGGCGGTGACGAAGACGGCCATGAACACCGTCACGGCGCCGAGCTGCCACCAGTAGCCGAGGATCATCTCGTTCTGCGCCTCGGCCAGCATGGTGCCCCAGGAGACCTGGTCCACGCCCACGCCCAGGCCCAGGTAGCTGAGGATGACCTCGCTCTTGATGAAGCTCACGACGTGCAGCGACAGCTGCACCAGGGCCACGTGCGAGACGTTGGGCAGGATGTGCTTGAACATGCGCGAGGCCTGGGAGGCGCCGATGGCCTCGGCCGAACGCACGTACTCGCGCCCGCGGTGCTTGATGAACTCCGCGCGGATGAGGCGGTAGATGCCGGTCCAGCCCGTCAGCGCCAGGATGGCCACGACCGAGCCCACGCCGCGGTGGAAGATGGCCGCGAACGCGAAGATCAGCAGGATGCTCGGGATGGCGGTGAAGACGTTGTAGACCCACTCGAGGAAGTCGCCCACCTTGCCGCCGAAAAAGCCCGAGACGGCCCCGAGCAGCGTGCCGATCAGCGTCGCGGCCAGGGCCGCGGCCAGGCCCACGAAGATGGAGACCTCGGCGCCCTTGATGACCTTGGCCAGCACGTCGCGGCCGAGGCGGTCGCCACCCAGCGGCAGCGTCTGGGACCGCACGGCTTCCTCGGTCTTGAAGGCCTTGGCACGCTCGGCCCACTCGGCGTAGCGCGGCGCCAGCGGGTCGATGTCGCTCAGGTCGACGTTGGGCCCCTTGGGCGCGGCGATGGCGCCGGTGTCCTCGGGCGGCTGCGGGCCGAGCAGGGTCGGCGGCGCGTTGGGCACGCCGATCTCCTTCTGCCAGCCGGCCGCGACGAGGTTGGTGGCCGCCGCCAGCACCAGCACGAGGAAGAGGCCGACGACGACCATGCAGGCCATGCCGACGCGGTCGGTCTTGAGCCGGCGCCAGGACGCGGCCCAGACGCCGCCGGAGGAAGAGGACAGGACGGCGCTCATTTGAGGACGACTCGCGGATCGACGAACTTGTAGAGGATGTCGACGACGAGGTTGACCGTCATCGTCAGCGCCGCCAGGTAGACGGCGAAGGCCTGGATGACGGGGTAGTCGCCGCGGTTGACGGCCAGCAGCAGCTCACGGCCCAGGCCCGGGATGGAGAAGAAGACCTCCAGCAGGAAGCTGCCGACCAGCACGCCCGGCAGCAGCACCGACACGTTGGTGAGGATGGGGATCATGGCGTTGCGCAGCACGTGCTTGAGCAGCACCGTGCCTTCGGCCAGGCCCTTGGCGCGGGCGGTGCGGACGTAGTCGTGGCCGATCTCGTCGAGGAAGAAGCTGCGGTACAGGCGGATCTGCGGGGCCATGGACACCGCCACGGCCACCAGCACCGGCAGCGGGGCGTAGGTGGTGAGGTTGGTCCAGGTGCTGGCCGTCCAGCCCTGCACCGGGAACCAGCCCAGGCGGAAGGCGAAGAGGTACTGGGCCAGGATGACGTAGACCAGCAGCGAGATGGACACCGCCACGGTGGACACCACCATGACGGCGCGGTCGGTGAGGCTGCCGCGCACGGCCGCCACGGCCATGGCGAAGGGGATGGCCAGCAGCACCTCGAGCACCAGGATGGGCACGGTGACGGTGAGCGTGGCGGGCAGCCGCGTGGCGAACAGGTGGCCGACCGACTCGTTGGTGGCCCAGCTCTTGCCCCAGTCGAAGGTGACGATCTGCTTCACGAAGATGAGCAGCTGCTCCCAGACCGGCTTGTTCAGGCCGAGCTGCTCGCGGATGGACTCGATCTGCTCCGGACGGGCGTTGAGGCCGCCGAGGATGATGGCCGGGTCACTGCCGAAATACTTGAAGAGGAAGAACACCAGCAGCACGACGCCGAGCAGGGTCGGGATCATCTGCCACAGGCGTCGGACGAGATAGGCCGCCATCACGGAGCTCCAGAAACCACAAACCCCGCCAGAGCGCGGGGTTACACGAAACGGGCGGAGTCTATGCGAGCGCAACGTCAGGCAGGCATGCCGGTTTCACTAGACTCCGCGACTTCCCCGCCACCGCGCGCCGCCGCCATGAAGTTCTCCGCACTGCTGACGACCCTGCTGATGGCCTGCGCCGCCACCGGGGCACAGGCCACCGAAAAGGTGCTGCGCTACGCCTTCCGCGTGGCGGAAACCGGCTTCGACCCCGTGCAGGTCACCGACAAGTATTCCAAGGACGCGATCGCCAACATCTTCGACGCGCCGCTGGAGTACGAGCTCGGCACCCGCCCCTTCAAGCTGCGCCCGGCCACGCTGGCCGAGATGCCCGAGGTCAGCGCGGACTTCAAGACCCTGACCTTCCGCGTCAAGCCGGGCATCTACTTCTCCGACGACCCGGCCTTCGGCGGCAGGAAGCGCGAACTGGTCGCCCAGGACTACGTCTACTCGATCAAGCGCCACTACGACCCGCGCTGGAAGAGCGGCAACCTCTACCTGCTGGAAAACGCCAAGATCCTCGGCTTGTCGGAGCTGCGCAAGGAGCTGATGGCCGCGAAGAAGCCCTTCGACTACGACCGCGAGGTGGAGGGCCTGAAGGCCCTGGACCGCTACACCTTCCAGATCAAGCTCGGCGTCCCCGACCCGCGCTTCATCAACAACTTCGCCGACGCCGGCACCTTCGGCGCCGTGGCGCGCGAGGTCGTCGAGTTCTACGGCGACCGCATCATGGAACACCCGGTCGGCACCAATGCCTTCCGCCTCGCCGAGTGGCGGCGCAGCTCGCGCATCGTGCTGGAGCGCAACCCCAACTTCCGCGACATGCGCTACGCCGAGGTGCCGCCGCCGGGCGCCGATGCGCGGCTGAAGGCCGAGGTCGCGGCGCTGCAGGGCAAGAAGCTGCCGCTGGTGGACCGGGTGCAGATCGACATCATCGAGGAGAACCAGCCGCGCTGGCTGTCCTTCGTGAGCGGCGAGTTCGACGTCATCGAGGAAGTGCCGGCCGACTTCGCCGGCGAGGCCATGCCCAAGGGCCAGCTGGCGCCCAACCTCGCCAAGCGCGGCATGCACATGCAGCGTTATCCCCGCGTCGACGTGTCGGTCAGCTACTTCAACATGGAAGACCCCGTCGTCGGCGGCTACACGCCCGAGAAGATCGCCCTGCGCCGCGCCATCAACCTGGCCGTGGACCTGGACAAGGAGATCAACCTCGTGCGCCGGGGCCAGGCCATCAAGAGCCAGGGCCCCATCCCGCCCATCGCCTTCGGCGGCTCGCCCGACTTCAAGACCGAGATGAGCGACTTCGACCCCGCCCGGTCCAAGGCCCTGCTGGACCTGTACAGCTACGTCGACAAGGACGGCGACGGCTGGCGCGACCTGCCCGACGGCCAGCCGCTGGTGCTGGAATACGCCACCTCGCCCGACGCGCAGAACCGCCAGCTGACCGAGCAGTGGCAGAAGAACATGGCCGCCATCGGCATCCGGATCAAGTTCAAGATCGCCCAGTGGCCCGAGCAGCTCAAGGCCTCCTCCGCCGGCAAGCTGCAGATGTGGGGCGTCGGCTGGGTGGGCACCACGCCGGACGGCGACACCTTCATCGCCATGGGCTCCAACAAGTCCAAGGGCGCCGCCAACCGGGCGCGTTTCGACCTGCCGGCCTACGAGGCCCTGTACGACAGGCAGAAGGCCCTGCCCGACGGCCCCGAGCGCCAGGCCGTCATGCAGGAAGCCCAGCGCCTGCTCGTCGCCTACGCGCCCTACAAGTTCCACGTCCACCGCGTCTGGACGGACATGGCCCAGCCCTGGGTCAAGGGCTACAGCCGCAACCTCTTCGTGCGCGACATCGGCAAGTATGTCGACATCGACACCCAGGCCCTGCCCCAACGCCGTTGAAGCCACCGTTGAAGCTCTGCCCATGAAACACCTGCTCGCCGCCCTCGCCGTCTGCCTCGGCCTGCACGCCTCCGCACACGGTGCCGAGCCCGTCAAGACGCTGCGCTATGCCTTCAAGGTCGCCGAGACCGGCTTCGACCCGGCGCGCCTGTCGGACATCTACTCGCGCACCCTCACCAGCCACATCTTCGAGAGCCTCTACACCTACGACCCGCTGGCCCGGCCGACCCGGATCGTGCCGCTGATCGCCGCGGGCGAGCCGGAGATCAGCGCCGACTACAAGACCTTCACCGTCAGGGTGACGCCGGGCATCTACTTCGCCGACGACCCGGCCTTCAAGGGCAGGAAGCGCGAGGTGACGGCCCAGGACTTCGTCTACAGCGTCAAGCGCTTCGCCGACCCGGCGACCAATTCGCAGGGCTGGAGCAGCTATGAGGACCAGGGCATCGTCGGCCTCAACGAACTGCGCGAGCAGGTGCTCAAGACCAAGAAGCCCTTCCCCTACGACACCGAGATCGCCGGGCTGAAGGCCCTGGACCGCTACACGTTGCAGATCAAGACCCATGAGCCGCGGCCGCGGCTGGTGGAGTCCATCCTCGCGGGCAACGACCTCTACGGCGCCGTGGCGCGCGAGGTGGTCGAGTTCTACGGCGACCGCATCATGGAGCACCCGGTCGGCACCGGCCCCTTCGTGCTCAAGGAGTGGCGGCGCAGCTCGCAGATCGTCTTCGAGCGCAACCCGACCTACCGCGAGCGCCACTACGAGGCCACGCCCGCGCCGGGCGACAAGGAGGCCCAGGCCATCTACGCGAAGTTCAAGGGCCGTCGCATCCCGATGATCGACCGCGTCGTCGTGGACATCATCGTGGAGACGCAACCGCGCTGGCTCGCCTTCCTGAACAACGAGCACGACTTCATCGAGCGCATGCCCGAGGAGTTCATCACCCAGGCCGCGCCGGGCGGCAAGCTCGCCCCCAACCTCGCCAAGCGCGGCATGCGGGCCGTGTTCACGCTGTCGCCCGACGTGACCCTGACCTGCTTCAACATGGACGACCCCATCGTCGGCGGCATGGCGCCGGCGAAGATCGCGCTGCGGCGGGCGATGTCCCTGGCCTACGACGTCAACCGCGAGATCCAGCTCGCGCGCCGCGGCCAGGCCATTCCGGCCCAGGCGCCCTCCATGCCCAACACCTCGGGCTACGACCCGGCCTTCAAGAGCGAGATGGGCGACTACGACCCCGCCCGCGCCAAGGCCCTGCTCGACATGTACGGCTACGTCGACAAGGACGGCGACGGCTGGCGCGACATGCCCGACGGCTCGCCCCTCGTGATCGTGCGCAACACCGAGCCCAACTCGCTGAACCGCTCCATCGACGAGCTCTGGGACAAGGCGCTGCGGGCGGTGGGCATCCGCATGGAGATCAAGATCCAGCAATGGCCCGAGAACCTCAAGGCGGTGCAGGCCGGCAACTACCAGAGCTGGCCGGTGGGGTCGATGGCGTCGCAGCCCGACGGGCAAGGCCTGCTGCAGCGCTACTACGGTCCCGCCAGCGGCACGGCCAACCTGACGCGCTTCAAGGACGCCCGCTTCGACGCCCTCTACGAGCGCATGCAAGCCCTGCCCGATGGCCCCGAACGCGACGCGCTGTTCAAGGAAGCCAAGCGCATCGCCGTCGCCTACATGCCCTACAAGGTGCACGTGCACCGCATCGTCACGGACATCGAGCAGCCCTGGATGAGCGGCTTCTACCGGCCGCTGTTCTGGCAGGACTTCTGGCAGTTCGTCGACATCGACCCCGCCAAGCAGCCCGTCCGATGATTTCCGCGGGTGCGTCCCGCTGGATCGACAGCCTGTCGCAAGGCGCTGGCGGGCCCGCGCCCTGCCGCTAGGCTTCGCCTCATCAACACCGCAAGGAGCCCACGATGAACGATGCCGAAGAACTCGCCAAGCTGGCCGACCTGCACGCCCGCGGCGTGCTGACCGACGAAGAGTTCGCCAAGGCCAAGGCGCGCCTGCTCGCCGGCACGGCGGGCCCGGCCGCGAGCGCGGCACCGGCCCCCAACCTCGGCGCCGTCAACGGACTGCGCCGTTCGCGCATGGACCGCTGGATCGGCGGCGTCTGCGGCGGCATCGCCCGAGCGACGGGGCTGGACTCCTGGGTCTGGCGCCTGATCTTCACGGTGCTCTTCCTGGCCTTCGGCAGCGGCATACTCCTGTACATCCTCCTCTGGATCTTCGTTCCGGAGGAATAACGGAGGCCGCTAGGCCGACCCCTCAAGCGACTGCCACGGATCCGGCTTTGCCGGGCCGTCGGCAGTGCCCCCTTGAGGGGGCGGCCGTCAGGCCGTAGGGGGTGGTCTCATGAAACAGCTGGCAGGACTCGACGCGAGCTTCCTTTACCTGGAAACGCCGCAGATGCCGATGCACGTCGGCGCCCTGCACCTGCTGGAGCTGCCCGAAGGCTACGACGGCGACTACGTCGAGGACCTGCGCGAGCACATGCGCGCACGGCTGCCGCTGCTGCCGGCCCTCAGGCGCAAGCTGCTGGCCATGCCCCTGGGCCTGTCCAACCCCGGCTGGGTGGACGCCGACCCCGACCTCGACGAGCACATCGTCGAGATCGCCCTGCCCGAGGGCAGCGGCATGGCCGAGCTCGAGGCCCAGGTCGGCCTGCTGCATCCGGTGCTGCTGGACCGCAGCCGGCCGCTGTGGAAGTTCCATGTCTTCACCGGCATCGAGCCCGGCCCCGAGGGCCAGCCGCGCGTGGCCCTGTACACGCAGTTGCACCACGCCGCCGTCGACGGCCAGGCCGCCGTGGCCCTGGCCCAGGTCATCCTCGACCTGAGCCCGGAGCCGCGCGCCATTGAGACCCTCGCCGCGCGTGGCAGGAAGCGCGGCCAGCTCGGCACGGTCGGCCTGCTCCGCGCCGCCGTGTCGCAGCAGTGGAAGCAGACCGTCAAGCTGGCCCGCTCGCTGCCCAGCGCCGCCGGCATCGTCGGCAACATGGCGGCGGGCTATGTGGGCGGTGCGGCGGCCGGCGCGTCCATCGACAAGCTGCGGGCCCTGCTGGCCGGCGTGGCCTCGCAGACCACGGCCGTGGTGCGCGGCAAGACCTCGGTCGCCAGCCTCGGCCCGGCGCCGCGCACGCGCTTCAACGTGAGCCTCTCGGCCACGCGCTCCTTCGCCGGCGTGACCCTGCCGCTGGCCGAGCTCAACCGCACGCGCAAGCGCCACGGCGCCAGCCTCAACGACGCGGTGCTCTTCGTCATCGGCGGCGCGCTGCGGCGCTTCCTGACCAAGCACGGCCCGCTGCCGCGCAAGAGCCTGGTCGCCGCCGTGCCGGTGTCCACGCGCGCTGCCGGCGACACCACCTCCAACAACCAGGCGACGATGACCTTCATGAGCCTGGGCACCCACCTGGCCGACCCGGCCGAGCGCCTGGCCCACGTGATGGCCTCCAGCCAGGCCATGAAGGCCCAGATGGCCCAGCTCAAGAGCCTGATGCCGACCGACTTCCCCAGCCTGGGCATCCCCTGGCTGATGCAGGCCGGCGCCATGCTCTACGGCCGCGCCAAGGTGGCCGAGAAGCTGCCCGTGGTGGCCAACGTGGTGATCTCCAACGTGCCGGGGCCGCAGGTGCCGCTGTACCTGGCCGGCGCGAAGATGCTCACCAACTACCCGACCTCCATCGCCGTGCACGGCCTGGCGCTGAACGTGACGGTGCAGACCTACAACCAGTCCCTGGACATCGGCCTGATGGCCTGCGGCGAGGCCCTGCCGGAGACGGCGGAGCTGGCGGCCCACGTCGAGACGGCCTTCATGGAATTCCAGGCCCTGGCGGTGGCCGATGCCGAGCCGGCTCCGGTCGCGACGAAAAAGGCCGCTGTGAAGACGTCAGGAAAGAAGCCCGCCGCCAAGGGGGCCAGCCCGGCGCGGCGCAAGACGGGAGGCAAGGCCGCCGCCCGCCGGGGCGCAGGGCGCAGCGCCTGACGCGGCCGGGCGGCCCGCCGTCACCTCGGCCAGCCGCGACGGATCCAGTCGAGGAGCACGCCGCCGCTGAGCAAGGCCAGGACCCAGATCGCCATCTGGCTGCCAGCGCCGTCCCCAGGCACCGCCGACGCCGCCGGCTGCGGCACCTCGGCGGCGAAGGGATCGGCCGGAGCCCCGCGTCGCTGCCCGGCGGGCGCCTCGGACCTTGCCGCGACCAGGGCCGGCGCCGGAGAGGCCGCAGGCTGCCCGGTCCACCGCAGGGCGACGCCCTCGTCGCGGCCGGCCGGCGCCTGTACGGTGGCCGTGTGACCGGCCGAGGTCGTCAAGACCGCGGCCAGCACACCGGAAGCGACCATCCATTTCCTGTTCATCCCTCTCTCCCTGTCGACGAAGCGCGCGGACGGACACACCTCGAAAAGCGGCGAGCCTAGGCAACCGACGGCGCCGTGCCGGTGCGAATGGCGCCACTCGACCTGCGCAGCCACGAAACGCCTTTCGCGGGCATCGAGCCGGCCCGCCGCGGCAAACCCGCAGACGACGCGCTGCAGCGACTGGCTAACATGCCCGGGTCCATCCCCGCTCACGCCGCATGCCCGCCACCCGTTCGCCGCGCTTTGCGCGCTGGCAGTCCCACCCCGCCGAGGTCAATCCCGACTGGTCCGATCTCAAGGCCCCCAACGCCTGGCTGCTGATGCTGGAGGGCCGCGCGCCCTGGGAATACGCCGCCCTGCTGGCCGCCCTGCCCTGGCTGCGCAAGCTCCCTCCCGGCGACGGCCATCCCGTCCTCGTCTTTCCCGGCCTCGGCGCCAACGACCTGACCACCGCGCCGCTGCGCGCCCTGCTCGACTCGCTGGGCTACACCACCCAGGCCTGGGGCCAGGGCTTCAACTTCGGCCCGCGCGCGGGCGTGCTGGAGCAATGCAAGGCCGACCTGCAGGCCCTGCAGCGGCGCCATCACCGCAAGGTCAGCCTGCTGGGCTGGAGCCTGGGCGGCATCTATGCCCGCGAGCTGGCCAAGGAGTGCCCCGACCTCGTGCGCTGCGTCGTCACGCTGGGCACGCCCTTCACCGGCCATCCGCGGGCGACCAACGCCTGGCGCTTCTTTGAGCTGGTCAGCGGCCACTCGGTGTCCGACCACGAGCTGATCGAGCAGATCCGCCAGCCGCCCCCGGTGCCGACGACGTCCATCTACTCCAAGAGCGACGGCGTGGTGGCCTGGCGCTGCAGCGTCAACGAGCCCTCGCCGCTGGCCGAGAACATCGAGGTGCAGGCCAGCCACATCGGCCTGGGCGTGAACCCGATCGCGCTCTACGCACTGGCCGACCGCCTGGCCCAGCCCGAAGGGCAGTGGCAGCACTTCGAGCCCAAGGGCGCGCGGCGGTGGTTCTACAAGACGCCCTCGCGGCACGGCTGAGTACCTCGGCCGGAACCCCACTGCCGGGCCGGCGGCGCTTCTCGCGGTAAGGTATGGCCTTCAACCCGGACATGACCATGCAACACCACACCCTCGCCGCCGAAGACAAGGCCGCCAAGAAGGACGCCGCCCCCGAGAAGATGGAGGAGCAGCTGCTCTTCAAGAGCCGCTACGTGATGGTCTTCGGCGAGATCGACGACAAGGTCGCCCACGCCACCTGCCGCCGCCTGCTGGCCCTGAGCCAGGAGTCGGACGCGCCCATCACCCTGCTGCTGTCCTCGCCCGGCGGCCACGTGGAGAGCGGCGACGCCATCCACGACATGATCCGCTTCGTGCGCGCGCCGGTCACCATCATCGGCACCGGCTGGGTCGCCAGCGCCGGCACCCACATCTACCTGGCCGTGCCCAAGGAGCGCCGCCTGGCGCTGCCCAACACCCGCTTCATGATCCACCAGCCCGCGGGCGGCGCCGGCGGCCAGGCCAGCGACATCGCCATCCAGGCCAAGGAGATCATCCGCGCCCGCGAGCGCATCGCCGGCGTCATCGCCCGCGAGACCGGCCAGCCGCTGGAGCGCGTGCGCGTCGACATCGAGCGCGACTTCTGGATGAGCACCCAGGAAGCCATCGACTACGGCCTGGTGTCGCGCGTCGTCGAGAAACAGAGCGAACTGGGATGAGACCACCCCCTGCTCGCTTCGCGAGCCCCCTCAAGGGGGCGCTGCCAGTGGCCCGGCAAAGCCGGTTCCACGGCAGCCGCGCGCGAGACGGCGGCGCTTCGCGCGCCTCGGGGCATGGTGGCATGCTGCCGCCTGGCTGGGGCGGCGCATCGGCTTTGCAGCACTGATGCAGGTCTCGGCCAACGGCGTCCGCATCGAGGTCGACATCCACGGCCCCGACGACGGGGAGCCGCTGCTGATGATCATGGGCCTGGGCATGCAGCTCATCGCCTGGCCCGACGGCCTGGTGGACGAGCTGGTGGCGCGTGGCTTCCGGGTCATCCGCTTCGACAACCGCGACATCGGCCTGTCCCAGCCCTTCGACCACCTCGGCCTGCCCAACATCCCGCTGGCGGCCCTGCTGCACACCTTCCACCTGCCGGTGAAGGCGCCCTACCAGCTGGCCGACCTGGCGCGCGACGCCGTCGGCGTGCTCGACGCCCTGGGCATAGGCCGCGCCCATGTCTGCGGAGCCTCCATGGGCGGCATGGTCGCCCAGCACCTGGGCTTCTCGCACGGCCAGCGGCTGCGCAGCCTGACGCTGATGATGACCACCAGCGGCCACCGCGGCCTGCCCAAGGAAAGCCTCAAGGTGAGGCGCGCCCTGCTGTCGCGCCCGCGCCCCGGCCGCACGCCCGAGGAAAAGCTCGACAACATCCTCGACCACTACGTGGGCCTCTACGGCGTCATCGGCAGCCCCGGCTACCCGGCCGAGCCCCGCCAGCTGCGCGAGCGCATCGCCCACGGCGTGAAGCGCGCCTTCCGGCCGCAGGCGGTGGCCCGCCAGCTCGTCGCCATCGCCGCCGACGCCCACCGCGCCGAGAGGCTGGCACGCATCGAGGCGCCCACGCTCATCCTCCACGGCCAGGACGACCCGCTGATTCCCGTGGCCGCCGCACACGACCTGGCGCAACGCATCCCCGACAACCAGCTCGAGATCATCCCGGGCTGGGGCCACGACCTGCCCGAGCCGCTCTGGCCGCGCCTGGCCACGGCCATCGCCGCCGTGGCCCAGCGGGCTTGAGCGGGCGTTCCGTCAAGCGCTTCCCTGGGGCGGCCCGGGCGATCACCGCTGGATGAGCTCGACCCGATGGCCGTCAGGGCATGCGTATAGGCGGCCGCACTCCGTCCCCGCGGTGACTATGACCGCCGGATGCCCTGGTCCGCCGACCTTCACCGGAAAAGCGACCTTGGTCCCCGACAGTGTGATGAAGCCTTCTGCTGCGAGCGCCTCGACGAGGTCAACACGCAGATTGCGGCGGTCGTCTGAAGTGAAACCACCCCCGGCCCAACCCCGCGCGCTGAACGCGGCGCGGGTCTGGTCCGCCCCCCGAGGGGGCGGCGATGCTCGCGGCTTCGAGCCGCGAGCACATCGCCGGCGCGGGCCGGCTCGGGAGCGGCCCAGCGCTCGGCCCGCAAATGCCCCGTTTCATTGGCTGCGGGTGGTGAGCAGCACCATGGACAACTGAGATGGCGGCTCGCCATGACGAGGGCCACGTCGTGTTTGCCACAACGCCTCCACCGGCCGTCGCCCCCGCGCTCACCACCGCCGCAGGGGCCCGAGAGCCCGTCGTGGGCTAGTTTTCGACTCTATTTGCTCGGAACAGCCCCCGGGCTTGACGGTCACCGTACACGTGTACTATCATACTAGTACACATTGGCAGTTCGCATGACTCCCACCGACTTCGTCCACATCAACACCGGCTCGCCCGAGCCCATCTACCGCCAGCTCATCGAGCAGGTGAAGCGGCGGGTGGCGGCGGGGCAGCTGAAGGCGGGCGACGAGATTCCGTCGGTGCGGGAGCTGGCCCAGGCCCTGGCCGTGCACCCCATGACCATCTCCAAGGCCTACTCCATGCTGGAGATGGCCGGTGTGCTGGAGCGCCGCCGCGGCCTGTCCATGGTCGTGGCGGCCCAGCACCACCGGGCGCAGCCGGCCGCCTCGCGCATCGAGCTGCTGCGGCCCTCGCTGCAGAAGGCGGCCGACGAGGCGCGGCAGCTGGAACTGCCCAAGGCCGAGGTCCTCGGCCTGTTGGAACAACTGCTGGACGGAAACACCCCATGAAGCCCCAGACGCCGCACTTCCCGCACACCGAGACGCCCAGCGCCGACCTCCGCGGCGTGAGCCTGGCCTACCCCCGCGGCGCGCGGGTGCTGGACGGCCTGGACTGGCAGTTGCTGCCCGGCCAGGTGGTGGGCCTGCTCGGCCGCAACGGCGCCGGCAAGACCACGCTGCTGGAGACGCTGCTGGGCCTGCGCGATCCGGACGCCGGCTCGGTGGCCCTCTTCGGCCAGGACGTGAAGCGCCTGGACGACGAAGCCCGCAGCCGCATCGGCTACGTGCCGCAGCAGAGCGACCTTTTCGAGGGCTTCACGCCCGCCCAGCTGCTGGCCTATTTCCGCAGCTTCTACCCGCGCTGGAACGAGGCCCGGGTGGAGGGTCTGCTGTCCCGCTGGGACATCGCCCGCGACAAGCCCATCCGCAAGCTCTCCGGCGGCCAGAAGCAGCGCCTGTCCATCATCCGCGCCCTGGCCCATGAGCCCGACCTGCTGGTGCTGGACGAGCCCGTGGCCAGCCTCGACCCCGTCGGCCGGCGCGACTTCCTGCGCGAGCTGGTGGAGCAGGTGCTGGACCGCGGCACCACCGTCGTCTTCTCCACCCACATCCTGTCCGACCTGGAGCGCGTCGCCTTCAACCTGGCCTTCCTCAGCGAGGGCCGCATCGCCCTGCAGGCGCCGCTGGACGAGCTGCTGGAGCAGGTGCGGGCCTTCACGGGCACGGTGACGGAGCTCGCCGGCCTGTTCGCCCGGCTCGGCGCCCAGCCGCTCAAGCGCACGCCGCTGGAGGCCGGCCGCGAACGCGTGCTGGCGCGGCTGCCGGCCGGCGTGGCGGCGCCGCTGGATGCGCAAGCCGTCAACCTCGAAGACCTGTTCGCGGAGCTGACCTGATGAACGCCGCCGCCTGGAACCAGATGCTGCTGGCCCCCTGGCGCCAGCGCGACCGCATGGCACCGTGGGGCCGGCGCCTGCTCGCCGCGCTGATGCTGCTCAGCATCGCCGCGGCCCTGTACGTGGCGCCCGGGTTGTGGCCGCAGGTGGTGGCCGCCAGCCTGGCCCTGGCCGCCGCGACGCTGTGGATGGTGCTCATCGGCAGCCTGCTGGTGCAGAACCACCCGCATGCCGCGCGCTTCGTGCCTGGCCATGCGCGCCAGCTGCGGCAGGCGGCGCTGGCGGCCTGGGCGCTGCTGTCGGCCACGGCCGCCGTCCTGCCCTGGCTGTTGCTGCCGGGCACGCCCTCGCTGCCGGCCCTGCTGCTGCTGAGCGCAGCCGTCCTGGCCTTCGCGGCCTGGGCCGTGCGCCAGTGGATGCTGTGGTTCCTGCTGTCCTTCGGCCCGGCCCTGTTCTTTGGCGCCGGGCTGGACCGGCGGCTGGCGCCGCTCTGGCAAGCCCTGCGCGCGCTGTGGGAGGCGCAGACCCTGCCCGTGCTGGCGCTGGGCCTGTTCGGCCTCGGCTGGGCCGTGGCCCGGCTCTTCGGCGACGGCGATGCCGCTCACTTGCAGGCCTATGCCTGCCGGGCCCGCCTGCAGCGCGCCGCGCGCGGCGGCATGAACGGCAAGCGGGACGACGCCGGCGCCTTCGGCCGGCCGGGCGAATGGCTGGCCCGCCCCTTCGACCGGGCCGCCGCCGCCTGGCTGCGCCACACCCTGGCCACGGCGCGGCCCGACGAGGCCAGCGTCATGCAGCGCGCCGAGATCGTCCTGCACGGCCAGCAGCACTGGCTGCGCCAGGCCCTGGGCACGCTGTTCGCGCTGGGCCTGGCGGCGCTGGGCTTCCTGTTCGCCTTCACGATGGCCGGCAAGGACCTGCAGGGCCACTGGCAGCAGGGCGCCTACGGCATGGCCATCGGCCTGGCCAGCATGGGCTTCAACCCCGGCTTCTCGCTGCCCAACATGCTGTGGCACAGCCGCCGCGAGCAGGCCCTGCTGCGCTTGCTGCCGGGCATGCCGCTGGGCGCCCGCCAGAACCACGCCCTGGCCTGGATGCAGTTGCGCCAATGCCTGGTCGCCTGGACGTTGACGACGGCGGCGCTGGCCGGGCTGGCTCACGCCACCGGCGACACGTCCCTGTTGTGCCTGGCCCTCGGCACGCTGCCGCTGAGCCCCGGCGCGCTGCTGCGCCCGCCGGCCCGCATGAAGGCGCCGTCCGCCTGGACGGTGGCCCTGCCCATCTTCGGCTTCCTGGTGCTGGGCTGGGGCCTGTATGCGCTGCAGAAGCACTGGAGCGTGCCGCTGCCGCTGCTCGCCGCCGCGAGCGTGGCAGCGACGCTGGCCGTGGGCGCCTGGTGCTGGCGGCGGGCCCTGCGCGCACCCGACGCGCTGCCGGCCGGGCGCTGCGCCTGATCCCGGCCCCCTTACTGACGGATCTCGGGCTCGGCCAGCTGGGCCAGCAGCGTCAGCGATTCCTGCCAGCCCAGGTAGCAGGCCTCGGCCGGAATGACCGCCGGAATGCCTTGCTGCGTGATGCGCACCTCGGTGCCGCAGAACACCGCGCGCAGCTCGACGGTCGTCTGCATCTCGCCCGGCAGGTTGGGGTCGTCGAAGGTGGCGGTGTAGCGCAGCCGCTGGCCCGGCTCCAGCTCGAGGTAACGGCCGCCGAAGCTGTGACCGTCGCCGGTCGTGAAGTTGGTGAAGGACATGCGGTAGCTGCCGCCGACCTGGGCGTCCATCTCGTGGACGGTGCCCGTGAAGCCGTGGGGAGGCAGCCACTTGGCCATGGCGGCGGGGGTCGTGAAGGCGCGGTAGACGCGCTCGGGCGGGCAGCGCAGCACGCGGTGCAGGGTGACGGTGGTGGTCATGGTCGGGTCTCGGTGTGGTCAGAGGACGGCCCTCTGACCTTGACGACGATCAGACCGCGCCCGGATCGACAGCGCCATCCCGAAAAAGCCCGAAGCCCCCGGCGGGCCGAGCGACGGGCCACCCTTCAGATCACAACGGCAGCTCGGTGAAGTAGCGCCCGCCGTGGAAGATCAGCGGCTGTGCGCCCGGCCGTGCGGTGCAGCGCTCCACCTCGCCCACGAAGATGACGTGGTCGCCCTCCTCATAACGGCTCCGGTTGGCGCATTCGAAAGCGGCAACGACGCCGTCCAGCACCGGCGCGCCACCCGCGCCCTCGCGCCAGGGCACGCCGGCGAAGCGGTCGATGTCGCGCGTGGCGAAGCGCTGCGCCAGCTCCTTCTGGTCGGCCGCGAGGATGTTGATGGCGTAATGCGTGCCGCGGGCGAACACCGGCAGCGAGCCGGCCCGCCGGGCCAGGCTCCACAGCACCAGCGGCGGGTCCAGCGACACGGAGTTGAAGGAATTGGCCGTCAGGCCGACCAGGCCGCCCTCCTCCGAGCGCACGGTGACGATGGTCACGCCGGTGGCGAAGAGCCCCAGGGCGGCGCGGAATTGCTGGCTGTCCATGGGGGGATTGTCGCTACTGCGGACATCGCACAATGACGGCATGGATGCCGACGACTTCACCGTTTCCGACGATCTCCGCTTCACCCACCCGCTGCCGCGCGGCTTCGGCGCCTGCACCGATTGCGCCGCCGGCCGCTGCACGCCGCCACGCCAGCGCAGCCGCCGGCTCTTCACCGGCCTGCTCGGTGCCGCGGGCGCCGCGGCGCTGGTGCCCGCCTGGGCGCGCGAAGGCGTGGACGTGGGGCCCAAGAGCAAGTTCACCGGCTTCGTCTCGGCCGACCAGCTCGAGCAGGCCGGCGGCCAGCAGTACGCGCAGATGATGCGCCAGGCCGCCCAGCAGCGCGCCCTGGCCCCGATGGACCACCCCCAGCTGCACCGCCTGCGCTACATCGCGCAGCGCATCATCCCCTTCAGCTACGAATGGAACGACCGCGCGCGCGAGTGGAAGTGGGAGGTCAACCTGCTCGGCAGCCCCGAGCTCAACGCCTTCTGCATGCCCGGCGGCAAGATCGCCTTCTTCTACGGCATCCTCGAAAAGCTCAAGCTGGAGGACGACGAGGTCGCCGCCATCATGGGCCACGAGGTCTCGCACGCGCTGCGCGAGCATGCCCGCGAGCGCATGGGCAAGACCACGGCGACCAACGCCGTCGTCGAGCTGGGCTCGGCCCTGCTGGGCCTGGGCAACGTCGGCCGCGGCCTGGCGGGCATGGGCGCCCAGCTGCTGTCGCTGCGCTTCAGCCGCGAGGATGAGACCGAGGCCGACCTCGTCGGCATCGAGCTGGCCGCCCGCTCGGGCTACGACCCCGCCGCCGCCGTGCGGCTGTGGGAGAAGATGATGACGGCCAACAAGGGCGCGCCGCCGCAGTGGCTGTCCACCCACCCGGCGAGCACGACCCGCATCCGCGACATCCAGGCCAACCTGCCCAAGGTCGAGGGCCTGTACCAGCGCGCGCCCAAGCCGGACCAGCGCTTCCCCGTCGCGCCGCCGCTCAAGTCGCGGTCGCAGTGAGGCCGGGCCCGCCCTGCCTCACCAGCGCGCCGGCAGCGTCTTGAGCCGCTGGTACTGGCTGGCAGCGATGCGCTTGAGATAGCCCCCCTGCTCCAGATCCTTGACGAGCTTGGACACCATCTCGCGCGAGCAGCCCAGGCGCTGGGCGATGCCCTGGTGGGTCATCTCGAGATGGCGGCCGTCCTGGGTGGCCTCGTCCACCAAGGACCGCAGGCGGCCATAGACGTCGTTGAGGGCCAGCTGCTTGGTCGACAGCGTCGCCGCGCGGGCGCGGCGGATGACCTTGGTCAGCAGTTCGAAGGCGAACTCCGGGTGCACGCTGATGTGGGTCAGCAGGCTGGCCCGGGTCACCATGACGAGGCGGCTGGGCACCTCGGTCATGACGCTGGCCGAGCGCGGCCCGCCGTCCAGGCTCATCTCGCCGACGTATTCGCCGGGGCCGTAGACGCCGTAGGTGATCTCGCGTCCGCGCGCATCGCTGCTGTAGGCGCGCAGCGAGCCCGACAGCACGAGGTAGAGGTTGTCGCCGAGCGAACCTTCTTCGATCAGCACCACGCCCTTGCGGTAGCTGCGCGCGATGCCGCGCGCCGCCAGCGTGCGCAGCGAAGGGGGCAGGGCCTGCAGTTCGGGGTCGAGAGCGTGGTCAGCCATCCGGGCAAGGCGGCGCGCATGAGGCGCGCCGCGGGCCGGATGTTAGGGCCTGTTGACGCCGCGGACACCGGCCGCGGAATCTCCCGTCAATCGCCGCTCAATCGCCGCTCAATTGACCAGCTTGGCCGGCCTCAGGGAGGACACCAGCGGTGGCAGCAGGGCCAGCTGGCGCATGAGCTCGCCGATGCTGTCGGCGCCACTCTTGGCGCGGATGCTCTGGATCTGGCTGCGCACGGTGGAGATCGCCACGCCCTGGCGCTGGGCGACCTCGGTGGGCTTGACGCCGTTGGACAGGGCCTTCAGCACCTCGGTCTCCGCCGGCGTGAGCTGGTAGCGCAGCGCGAACCACTGGGCGGCGAGGTCGCCGCAGAGCTGGCGCCGCTCCAGCACCAGCAGCACGGCCGCCTGGCTGACATCGCGGTTGAGCGGCACGACGACGACATTGGCGCGCCCGCATTCGGCCCGCTCGTCACCCAGGCGCAGCAGGCAGCGCCGGCCACTCGCCTCGGCGCCCTCCAGGGCCTCGGCCAGAGGCACGGCGTCGGTCAGCAGCCGCGCACGCAGGTGGGGGCCGACCATCTCGAGCGGATGGTTGCCCTCCAGCGACGCGCGCGCCGCGAGGTTGGTGTGAAGCACCCTGCCCGCGCCATTGAGCAGCACGACGCCGTGGTCGAGCTCCTCGAGCACCAGGCTCATCCACTGGCTGGACAGCGAAGCCGCAGCCCGGCGCTCGCGAGGGCGAGCCCCCTGCACCTGGCCTGGCTGGACAAACTCGGACATCCACATGGCAGCACTCCTCGGCCCACCCTTGCAGGCCATCCCCAGAGCGTAGGAGAGCACTTTTCCGGCGGGGCGTAAATGTTGCTGGGTGTGTTTGTGAACGAATCACGGCGGTGGCGCCGCGTGATTCAGACGCCCTCTGCAACATAGGGATTGCCGGCCCGCTCCCGCCCGATGCTGGTTTCCGGACCGTGGCCCGGCACGACGATGGTCGCATCGCCCATCGGCCACAGCCGGCCGCGGATGGAATCGATGAGCTGCCGGTGGCTGCCGCCCGGAAAGTCCGTTCGGCCGATGCTGCCGGCGAAGAGCACGTCGCCTACGAAGACGCGGCCCGCCGAGGCCGAATGGAAGACGACGTGGCCCGGCGTGTGGCCCGGGCAGTGGCGCACCGACAGCACCTCCTCGCCGATGCGCACGGTGTCGCCGTCATGCAGCCAGCGGTCGGGCTCGAAGGCCTCGGCCGGCGGGAAGCCGAACATGCGGCTCTGCTGCGCCAGGCCGTCGATCCAGAACTGGTCGCCGGGATGGGGCCCGACGATGGGCAGCCCCTGCTCGCGGGCCAGCTGGCCCGCGCCGCCTGCGTGGTCGATGTGGGCATGGGTGAGCCAGATGGCCTTCAGGTGCAAACCACGTTCCTGCACGGCAGCCAGTAGCCGGGGCAGCTCGCCGCCGGGGTCGATGACGGCGGCTTCATGGGTGACGTCGCACCACACGATGGAGCAGTTCTGCTGGAAGGGCGTGACGGGGAGGGTCAGGGACTGGAGCATGGGAGGGCGGTTCGACCGGACATCGGGCGTCGCCGCGCCCGCCCCGGCATTGTCCTGTCAGCGGCGCCGGCTCGTCCGGGCATCCAGCTTGCCCGGCAAGCCGCCATGCCAGCCCACCAAGCCGCCCGGCCGAACCCCGCCCAAGACGATGCCGTCGCCTCGGCCCGGGGCGCGCTGCGGGCCGCCTCGCGCGGGTCCGCGTCGACCTGGTGGAGCCTGCTCAAGGCCTCGGTCTCCGCCTGGGTCGACGACTACGCGCCCAGCATGGGCGCGGCCTTGTCGTACTACACCGTCTTCTCGCTGGCGCCGCGGCTCGTCATCGTGCTGTCGGCTTCGGGGCCGCCGGCTCGCTGGCCGTCGTCTTCGTCTGGGTCTACTACTCGACCCAGGTCCTCCTCGTCGGCGCCGAATTCACCTGGGTCTACGCCCAGCGGCTGGGCTCGCGCCGCGGTGTGGCGGCGCCTCCGGCCGCAGGCCCGGAGCCTCCCAACTCTTGAGGTTTTGCCGGGGCGGCGCTTTCCCTCCAATACCCGCACGCGACGACGCGTGACCTGGGAGAGCGCCTCATGAACCCGTCCACCACCCCCCTCGCGGCCGGTGCCGCCCTGCTGGCCACCGCCTTCCTGCTCGGCGGCTGCGGCGCCTTCGAGCGGGCCTTCACCGGCGGCGCCGACGCCATCGACGACCGCAGCGGCCAGGAGGCTGCACGCATACGCCTGAGTCCGCCGCAGGTGTTCACGCGGGAGCAGCTCATCAACGACCGCATGCGCGAGGACAGCTTCCTGCAGGAGCAGCTCGGCCATGCGGCTTCGGCGCCGCTGGGCAGCAGCCTGTCGCGCGACCTGCAGGTCGTCTCCACCCTGGCCGCCCAGCTGTCGCTGAGCGTCGATCCGGCGCTCAAGCTCAACTTCCAGCGCGCCAACGAGCAGGCCGACCTGCAGCAGCAGATCAACGTCACCCAGCTCAAGTCGCAGCTCGTCGTGCTGCAGGCGCAGCTGGCCCAGCTGAGCGCCGCCGGCCCCGCCGCCGCCGCTTCGGCCGCCCCGCCCGCGAGCGCCACCGTGGGCGCCTCGCCGACGCTGGCCTCCGGCTCGACGGCGCTGAGCGACAGCCGCATCACGGCGCTGCAGGGCCGCATCGACGAGGCCCTCAAGGGCTTGGCGGCGATGGGCCAGACGGCCCGCACGGCCGGCGTGCCCGGCACGCTGGAGGATGAGTTCGAAGACCGGCTCGCGCTGCGCTCGCGCATCCGCGAGGAGATCAACGCCAACCTGCTGGACGACGCCCACGACGTGGACGGCAACTCTCTGTACCACCTGCAGTTCACGTCCACCGTCATGCCCGGGCCGAACAAGGCGCAGTACGGCATCGCCCGCCTGACCATCGAGCACGACGAGGCCAGGGAGGACCTGGACCTGCTCTATCACACCTGGCTGGCCGCCATCACCAACCGGATGAACCAGAACCTGGCGCAGCGTGGCGGCAACGGCAAGGAGCCGCTGAACTACGCCGTGCTCGGACCCATGACCGGCCTGTACGACGTGGCCATGCTGCCCCTGTCCGGCCGGCGCCAGGACGGCAAGCCGGAGGTGCTGCAGCTGGCCGTCCACCCCGGCAAGCGCAACAGCTTTGCCGTCCAGCCGGCGGAGGACCTGCGCTATGCCCTGCGCAGCATTTCGCAGCGGCTCAGGGACGAGGCCCGCCAACCCTCGGGCCAGCCCTGCCTGCAATGGCTGCTCGCCGCGACGGCCGCTTCGGCACCGGCCGTGGTGGCCGATGCGATGACGACGGCCGACGACGGCAGGCCGCGTCCTTGCCAGTTGCTCATGGAACCCAGCGACGAGAGCTTCCGGAGGGCACTGCGCGAGGAGTCGCTGCCGCTGGTGCCGACGCCCCGGTTCAGGACGGGCGCCGATGTCCTTCGCAGCGCCAGGGGCGTGCTGGAGCTCGCGCCCTCCGTGGAAGTGGGCGTGCATTCCATCGGCGACCGCAGCCTCATCGCCGACGGCACCAAGCGCAGCGGCAAGCAGGCGCTGGACCAGTACCGCGAGGCCTTCCATGCGGCCAAGGAGCTGCTCGACAGGCTGTACGAGGCCTGCCGGGCCGCGTCCCCCGAGGCGGACTGCGCCCGATACGACGGCCAGAGCATCATCCGGGAGGCGTCGGCGGCGCCGGCGCCGTTCAAGACGGCGCTCAAGCAGGCGGCCAGGGGGCCGGTCGTCGCCTTCCCCTACAGCGCCGATCCGATGATGCGCGTGCAACGCCTGTCCACCGTGGCCAGCGCCGCCAATGCCGTGGAGCTGGCCGCCGGCCTGGCTGCGCAGATGCCCGGCTCGGGCGCCAGCCTGGGCGCCGGCGTGGGCTATGCGCGCCGCGCCTCCGGCCGGGTCGACGCCATGGAGCGGGTGCCCGAGGTCATCGGATTCGCCGGCCGCACGGAGGACGACGGCGACTATGAATTCGGCTGGGTGTTCGGGCCGCGCCTGAGCGTGGACACGGCCGGCAACCGGCTGCTGCTGCGCCAGCAGGCCCGCACGGTGCCGGTGAGCGCCGACGTCTCGGTACCCGGCTGGTGGACCCGGGCCACGCTGAAGGTGCAGGTCGCCTGGCGCGGCAACTTCGACGGCAGGGGCGCCCTGCTCGACGCCGCCGCGGACAAGACCGACCACTACGCGCTGCCGGTCCGCTTCAGGCTCAACCGCGCCTCCTACGACGCGCTCACCGTGACGCTGATGCGCGCCCTGACCTCCCAGGGCTATCACCAGGCCCGCATCGACAGCATCCGCCCCGAAGTCCTGCCCATCTGCAAGGACACGCCCAATGCCCGGCTGACGCTGCTGATCTACGGCGTGGACCTGTGGCGCAACCCGCGCGTCTTCCTGGGCGGTGCAGCGGTGCCGCAGGAAGGCGTCGCGGTGCTGCCCGACATGACCGGCCTGTCCGCCACGGTGGACGTCGGCACGCTCAACAAGCAGGCGCTGCGCGCCGACGGCACGGTGGTCGTGTGGACCAACCACGGCGTCGCCGAGGCCAAGCTGCGCACCCAGTTCAAGGGCAATTGCGAGGGCGCCGCGGGCCAGGCCACCGCCCTCACCGAGACGACGGTGGCCACGGCCATCGAGCGTGTGTCGCCCAGCCAGGTGTCGAGCTGCGAAGACCGCCTGACGCTGGAGTTGAGCGGACGCGGCCTGCCCGACGACTGGCGGCGCTACCGCCTCGGGGTGCTCCAGGCCAGCGCGGTGCGGACGGTCGAGTCCGACGGCGACGTGCGCACCGTGGCGGTCAGCTTCGACGGCCTGCGCAAGGCCAACCGCGGCCTGACCCGGCTGGCCCTCAGCGCCACCGGCAGCGACGGCATGGTCAACGTGCCCATCGAGGTGGTGGAGGGCCAATGCGCCAAGGCCCCCGAGCCCAGCTACAGCTTCGAGGCGGGCGTGGAGCGCATCGCCGCCAAGGACGACACCGGCGTCCTGCGCGTCAAGCTCTCGCTGCCGGCGGGCAAGAAGCCGGCCGTCACGCTGACGGCCAGCGGCGGCGAGATCGCCGAGGCGACGCTCGACAAGGGCGTCAGCCTGCCCAAGGGCATGAGCTTCGCGTTCAAGGACGGCACCGTGACCCTGGCCTCCAGCGGCGAGCTGAAGAAGGAGTCCGACACCGTCGCCCTCCAGCTCCGGCTGCGCAACCTGCTCGCCGGCCAGTCCGTCGTCCTCACCGCCAACCCGCCCGAGGGCAACCCCACCGGCAAGCTCTCGCTCACCCTGCCGGTGGGCGAGCCGGCCGGCCAGGCGGTGGCCAAGGCCGGCCGCTGACGGGGTCAATCTCCCAGATGAGAATTATTCGCAATATGATGGCAGCGCGCGGCCCACCGGGTCGCGTCCCGTCGCCCGCCAGCCCGCCGAAAGCCAGCCCGCCGTGACTCCGATGTCCCTTCACGGAGCTGCTTTCGCGAGATGCGCCCCTTTCTCGTCCTGCTGCATCGCTGGTTCGGCCTGGCGGCGGCGGGCTTTCTCTTCATCGCCGGGCTGACCGGCGCCGTCATCGCCTTCGATCACGAGCTGGACGCGGCGCTGAACCCCGCGTTCTTCGAGGCTCGCGGCACGGGCCCGGCGCGCTCCGCGCTGGGGCTGGCCGATGCGCTGGAAGCCGCCGAGCCGCGGCTGCGCCTGCGCTACCTGCCCCTTCAGGCGGAGCCCGGCCACACGCTGCTGGCCATGGTCGAGCCCCGCGAGCCCGGCACCCCGCTGGGCTACAACCAGGTCGCCCTCGACCCAGCGACGGGCCAGGTGCAGGCCCGGCGCCAGTGGGGCGCGCTGTCGCTGTCGCGCGAGAACCTGCTGCCCTTCCTGTACGCCCTGCACTACAGCCTGCACCTGCCCGAAGCCGGCGGCATCGCCTGGGGCATCTGGCTGATGGGGCTGATCGGCATCGCCTGGGTGCTGGACTGCTTCGTCGCCCTCGCGCTGTCCTTCCCCAGCCCGCGGCAGTGGCGCAAGTCGCTGGCCTTCCGCTGGGCCAAGGGCGGCCATGCCCTGACCTTCGACCTGCACCGCAGCGGCGGCGTCTGGCTGTGGGCGCTGGTCCTCGTCATCGCGCTGACCTCGGTGGCGATGAACCTGCGCCAGCAGGTCGTCGTGCCGCTGGTGTCGCGGGTGTCGACCCTCACGCCCGGCCCCTTCGAGACGCGCACACCCGGCGCGACGCCGGTCGCGCCGCGGCTCACGCGCGCCCAGGCCGTGGCCGCGGCCGAGGCCCTGGCCCGCCAGCGCGGCGTCTCGCAGCCGGCCGGCGGCGTCTTCCATGCCGCCGAGATCGGCGTCTACGGGGTCGGATTCTTCGAGGCCGGCAACGACCACGGCGACGGCGGCCTGGGCAACCCGTGGATCTACGTCGACAGCCGCGACGGCCGCTTCGCAGGCGCCGTCATCCCCGGCCAGGGCACGGCCGGCGACCTCTACCTGCAGGCCCAGTTCCCGCTGCACTCGGGCCGCATCCTGGGCCTGCCCGGCCGCATCCTCGTCGCCGCGCTGGGCCTCGCGGTCGCCGCGCTGTCGGCCACCGGCGTGCTGGTCTGGCTGCGCAAGGCCCGCGCCCGCCGCCACGCCGCCCGCCTTTCCTCCCCTCCTGCCCTCGAGACATCCCGCGCATGAAGAACAAGAAAGCCCTCGTCCCCAGCCTCGCCTGCGTCGCCCGCCTCGCCGCTCCCTCCGTGGCGCTCGCGGCCGCCACCGCCCTGGCCCAGCCCGCACCGGGCGACGATCCCCCCGCCAACACCTTGCCCGTGGTGCGCGTGCAGGCCCAGTCGGCGAGCGATGAGAAGAGCAGCAGCGCCGCGACGCGGCTGGAGCTGACGTTGCGCGAGACGCCCCAGTCCATCACCGTCGTGGGCGCGCAGCAGATCCGCGACTTCGGCCTCACCGACATCAACACGCTGCTCGATCACGTGCCCGGCGTCCTGGTCGAGCGGGTCGAGACCGACCGCACCTATTTCAGCGCCCGCGGCTTCGACGTCACGAACTTCCAGGTCGACGGACTCGGCCTGCCCTTCGCCAACGGCGCGCAGTGGGGCGCCCTCGACACCGCCGCCTTCGAGCGCGTGGAGGTGCTGCGCGGCGCGACCGGGCTGCTGGCCGGCACGGGCAACCCCTCGGCCACCGTCAACTTCGTCCGCAAACGCGCCGCCGCGCGGACCCTGGCCGCCAGCGGCGGGCTGACGCTGGGCTCCTGGAACCAGCGCCGCGTCGAGGCCGACGTTGCCTCCGCGCTGACGGCCGATGGCTCGCTGCGCGCCCGGGCCGTGCTCGCCGACGAGGACAAGGACAGCTGGCTGGACCGTTATGGCCAGCACCGCAGCCTGGCCTACGGCGTGCTGGAAGCCGACCTCGCCCGCGGCTCGCTGCTCACCCTCGGCGTCAACGCCCAGCGCAGCCAGGCCCGCAGCCCGATGTGGGGCGCCCTGCCGCTGGTGGACAGCACGGGCCGGCGCATCGACTACCCGCGCAACACCAGTTCCGCCGCCGACTGGGCCTGGTGGACGAACCGCGACACCGAGGTCTTCGCCGAGCTGACGCAGGACCTCGGCCAGGGCTGGCAGGCGCGCGCCACGCTCACGCGCCGCAGCCGCAGCACGCCGAGCGAGCTCTTCTACGTCTACGGTGCGCCCAAGCCCGGCAGCACGCCCGGCAGCACGCCCGACAGCGGCCTCTTCGCCTACCCCTCGGCCTTCGACGGCCACTACGTCGACACCGTGGCCGATGTCTTCGTGTCCGGCCCCTTCACGCTGCTGGGCCGCCGCCACCAGCTGATGGCCGGCCTGGACGCGGGCCGCCAGACGCTGGACGAACTCTCGCGCTACGCCGCCAACATCGGCGCCCCGGTGCCACCGCTGGCCGGTTGGGACGGCCGCTTCCCCAAGCCCGCCTTCGGCGCCACCACCGACGGCTCGGACGTGACGCGACGCCGCGACAGCGCCTACGCCGCCGCCCAGCTCGACGCTGGCGACGCGCTCAAGCTCGTGCTCGGCCTCAACGCCACCCGCGTGCGCAACGCCGGCCGCAGCTACGGCGTCGACCAGGCCGCGCGCCACGGCGCCATCAAGCCCTACCTGGGAGCCGTGCTCGACCTCAGCGCCACCTACAGCGCCTATGCGAGCTATGCCTCGGTCTTCAACCCCCAGCTCGAGGCCGACCGCGACCACCGCACGCTGGACCCGCTGGAAGGCAGCAACCTCGAAGCCGGCCTCAAGGCGGCCTGGGACGGCCTCGACGCCAGCGCCGCCGTCTTCCGCACCCGCCAGCGCAACGTGCCGTCAGCCGCCGGCCAGCGCCCCGACTTCAGCACCTATTACGAGGGCATCATCGCCACCAGCACCGGCTACGAGCTGGAGGTCTCCGGGCGGCTCGCCGCCGACTGGACGCTGGCCGGCGGCTGGACCCAGCTGCGCCTGAAGGGCAGCCGCGGCGACGACGTGAACCGCTACGTGCCGCGCCGCGTGCTGCGGCTGAGCTCGACCTGGCGCGCCCTGCCCCGCCTCAAGCTGGGAACCGCGCTGCGCTGGCAGAGCGACATCGCCGACGCCAGCGGCGCCGTGCGCCAGGCGTCCTACGCGGTCGTCGACCTGAACGCGAACTACGAGTTCAACCGGCAGTGGAACGTGGGCCTCGCCGTCGCCAACGTGGCCGACCGCAGCTACCTCGCCAGCCTCAAGTGGGACCAGGCCTACTACGCCGCGCCGCGCAGCGTCACCGCGACCCTAAGCTGGGCGTATTGAGCCCCTCGCCCGGTCTTGCTCCGGCTGAACGCCGGCAAGCCCAGTCGGTCCCCCGTGGGGACGGCGAGGCTTGCGGCATTGAGCCGCAAGCACATCGCCAGCGCGGGCCGGCTCGGGAACGGCCCAGCGCTCGGCCCGCAAATGCCCCGTTTCATGCTTCGCGTGTGCCACGAACGGGGAATGGACCACCGAGCAGCCCGCGGAGGCTCAGCGCGTTGGCCCAGGCCGCGCCCGACGCCGTGTTGTCGAAGATGCACCAGCCCTGCACGCCGTCGGGCAGGGCGCGCAGGGCCGCCGCCCGGTCGCGCAGCCAGGCCTCGTCGTAGGACGAGCGGTAGATGCGCGGCGAGCCGTGCCAGCGGCCGTAGCTCACCTGCCCGAGCCAGCCGCCCGGCTCGCCCGCCCCCGGATGGCGGGCGGGGTCCGCGGCGGCACGGCAGACGCGGCATTCGCTCAGCAGGGCCTGCGCCTCGGCCGTGAACCAGCTCGCGTGGCGCGGCTCGCAGACCATGGCGCCGTTGAAGCCACGCCGCAGGCGCTCGAAGAACCGGCCGGCGATGCGCGCGTCAAAAGCCAGCGATGGCGGCAGCTGGGCCAGGGCGACCGCCCATTTCGGCCCCAGGCCTGCGGCCTCGTCCAGGAAGCGGGCCAGCGCCTCGTCGGCCTCGGCCAGGCGCAGCTCGTGAGTGATGCGCCGCGGCAGCTTGACCGAGAACCGGAAGGCGGCCGGCGTGCTCGCGGCCCAGCGCTCGTAGGTCGCGCGGCGGTGGGGGCGGTGGAAGGAGGAATTGATCTCCACGCCGTCCAGCACGGCGGCATAGCGCTGCAACTGCGTGCCCGCCTCGGGCCCGCCGGCCGGGACGGCCCAGCCGGCGGTGCCGATGCGCGGCGCCACGACGCGGGTCAGTGGTGGGCGCGCGCCGCCGCGTTGCGCTTGCGCGTGGCCGCGGCCTTCTTGGCGGAGGCCGAGCGCTCGGCCGCGGTGCGGTGGGCCACGGCCTGGCCGCCGAGGTGGCCGCCCTTGCGCGAGGGCTCGTGGTTCTCGGCCTTGCCGCGGCCGGAGCCGGACTTCTTGCCGCCGCCGGTCTCGGCGTTGACGGTCGCCCAGGCACGGCGCTCGGCTTCCTTCTTGGGCAGGCCGCGGTGCTCGTAGCCGGACTCGATGTGCTCGGCCTGGCGCTTTTGCTTGTCGGTATAGGAGGACTTGTCGCCTTGCGGCATGGTGGTCTCCTGGAGTGGATGGAGACGCCACCTTGCGCCGCCGCCGCCGTGCCCGATGTAGGACCTCGTCCCACGCTAACCATCTATCGGCGCTGACCTACAGCGCGATGGCACGGCTGCCTGCGATGGCCCCGCCCCGCGGGCAGGAGCATGCCTTGCCCCATCCGGACACCCCATCAAAGGAGCATCCCATGCCCACCGCATCGACCCGCACCGCCACGTCCAAGTCGTCGTCCCGCTCCCGCGCCAAGGACGCCATCGGCATGCTCAGGGAGGACCACAAGAAGGTCCTCGGCCTGTTCGAGGACTACGAGAAGGCCCGCTCGGCCACCGTCAAGAAGCGCCTCGTGCAGCAGATCTGCGAGGAGCTCACCATTCACACCCAGATCGAAGACGAAATCTTCTACCCCGAGTTCAAGGCCGCGCTCAAGGACAAGGAACTGGTGCCGGAGGCCCGCGTCGAACACGACTCGGTCAAGGCCCTGATCGCCCAGGTGCAGGACAAGGAGCCCGACGGCGAGGACTTCGACGCCAAGGTCAGGGTGATGGGCGAGTTCGTCAAGCACCACGTCAAGGAGGAGCAGAACGAGATGTTCCCCAAGGCCAAGGACAGCCGCATGGACCTCGTCGAACTCGGCGAGCGCATGGCCGCGCTGAAGGAGCAGCTGACCCTGCAGCTGCATTGAAAGGAAAAAGCCAAAGGCAACCACAGAGGCACAGAGCCACAGAGAAAAGAACTCTGTGTTGCCTCTGTGCCTCTGTGGTTGCATTCCGCTTCGGGCTTCATGCCGTGCGGGTTCCGCGCAAGCGGCATGAACCACCGAGCGGCGGCCTTCAGCCCTTGCCCGGCCAGCGCGGCAGCGCCTGCCGGGTGGTCCAGTAATCGGCCCAGGGGTCGGCGCTCTCGAAGGAGAGGTGGTCGCGCGCGGTCTGCACCGTCCATTGCGCGCCGCCCTTGAGTTCGCCGAGCTGCTCCCAGGCCACCGGCATGGACACGCCCAGGCCCGGCCGCGCCCTTGCGGAGAAGGCCGCCGCCGTGGTCTGGCCGTGGCCGTTGCGCAGGTAGTCGATGAAGATGCGGCCGACGCGGTTGGCGGCGCCGCTCTTGGCCACGAAGCGCTGCGGGATGGTGCGCGCCATGTGGTCGGTGACGGCATGCGCGAAGGCCTTGACGCGCTCGTCCGTCGCGCGGGCAGCCAGCGGCACGACGACGTGCAGGCCCTTGCCGCCGCTGGTCTTGAGCCAGCTGCGCAGGCCCAGCTCCTCCAGCATCGTGCGCGTCAGCAGCGCCGCCTCCTGCAGCTGGGCCCAGGGCACGCCTTCGCCGGGGTCGAGGTCGAAGACGACGCGGTCGGGCTTGTCGATGCTGCGGGCGGTGGAGTTCCAGGTGTGCAGCTCCACCACGTTCATCTGCGCCGCGGCCACGAGGGCCTCGGCCGTGTCGACGGCCAGCAGCGGCGCATGGCCGGGCCAGAGGCTGGCGTCCAGCTCGGTGAGGCCCCGGAACTTGGCCTCGGCGTGCTTCTGGAAGAAGAGCTGGCCGGCGATGCCCTGGGGCGCGCGGACGAAGGCCACCGGCCGGCGCCGCAGATGGGGCAGCATGCGCTCGGCGACGCTCTCGTAGTAGCGCACCAGGTCGAGCTTGGTGAGGCCGGTCGACGCGTCGATGACGCGTTCGGGGTGGGACACCTTGATGGCCGGCGCCGCCGCGCCCTTGCCGGCTTTGCCGACCTTGGGCGCCTTGGGCAGGGCCGCCGCCGGCACGCCTTCCTCGCGCACGATGGCGCGGGCCGGCTTGTCGGCGCGCAGGCCACGGAAGCTGGCATGGCGGATGTGGCCGTCGGGCGTCCACTCGCCGAAGGCCACCTCGACGACGACCTCGGGCCTGACCCAGCGCTCGCGCCCGCGCGCCGGGCCGCCGCGGCGGCTGGGCGGCGGCGCCTCGGCATGCACCGGCGGCTTGGGCACTTCCAGCGCGACGAGGCGTTCGTGCAGCTCGCGGCCCTGGGCGTTGGACCAGCCCGTGCCGACGGCCCCGGCATGGCGCAGCCGGCCGCCCTCGTCGTGGTAGCCGAGCAGCAGGGCGCCGACCTCCTGCGGCGCGTTGGTGCGGTCGGTGAAGCCGACGACGACGAACTCCTGGCGGCGCTGGCACTTGAGCTTGAGCCAGGTGTCGGTGCGCCGGCCGACGTAGGGCGAGTCGGCACGCTTGAGCATCACGCCCTCCAGCCCCAGCCGGCAGGCGGCCTGCAGCACCTGCGAAGGCGGCGCGGGCAGGTCCTCGCTGAAGCGCACGCGCTCGCCGCCGTGCCCCTGCAGCAGCTCGCGCAGGGCCGCGCGCCGGCTTTCCAGCGGCACGCGGCGAAGGTCGCGGTCGCCGAGGAAGGGCAGGTCGAAGAGGTAGAGCAGGATGTCCCGGTTGGCGGGGCCGTCGATGGCGTCCTGCAGCCGGTTGAAGTTGGGCACGCCCTGCTCGTCGAGCACGACGATCTCGCCGTCCAGCCAGGCACGGGCCACGCCGAGGCGGCCGAGTTCTTCGGCGAGGGCGGTGAGGCGGTCGGTCCAGTCGTTGCCGTTGCGGGTGATGAGGCGCGCCTTGCCCGCTTGCAGGCGCACCAGCAGGCGGTAGCCGTCGAACTTGTTCTCGACGATCCAGCGCCCCTCGGCCGGCACGCCCGTCGCCAGTGTGGCGAGCTGGGGCTCCAGGGTCCTGGGGAAGGCGGCCTTGACGGCGGCCGAGAGGTCGGACCCCGCAGGCGTGGCGGCCGGCACGGCGCCGTGGGGCTCGCGCTCCTCGACCAGCCCGAGCGGCGTCTCGACCACGCTGTCGGGCAGGGCCGTGACGACGTCGTACTCGCTCTCGGGCCGCGCCCAGGCATCGCGCTTCTTCAGCAGCAGCCAGCGCTCCTGCCGGTCGCCGGGCTTGCCGGTGCGCACCAGCTCCCAGCGGCCGGCGAGCTTCTCGCCATGCAGGTCGAACACCAGCTTGCCGGCTTCCAGCCCTTGGCGCGGGACGCCCGCGGGCGTCCACGTCCCGCGGTCCCAGACGATGACCTTGCCCGCGCCGTAGTGGCCCTTGGGAATCTCGCCCTCGAAGCGGTTGTAGCTGACGGGGTGGTCTTCCACGCGCACCGCCATGTGCTTGACGGCAGGGTCGTAGCTCGGCCCCTTGGGCACGGCCCAGCTGAGCATGACGCCGTCGAGCTCGAGGCGGAAGTCGTAGTGGAGCCGCGAGGCCCAGTGCTTCTGCACGATGAAGGCCAGGGCCTTGGCGCGCTTGCGGCCGACGCGGCCTTCGGGCTCGGCGGTGGCGCTGAAGTCGCGCTTGGCGTTGTAGCGGGCCAGCGGCGTTTCGCCGCCGCGCGCCCCGGTGGCGCGGGCGCGCGTCATGGCGGGGCCAGGCGCCGGTAGGCGCTGAAGTGGCGCAGCGAGCCCTGGGCGTCGCCCAGGCGCTCCAGCAGCAGGCCGAGGTTGTAGTGGGCGTCGGCCAGGCGTGCGTCCAGCTGCAGGGCGCGTTCGTAGGCCGCCGCGGCTTGGCGGGGCTGGCCGGTGTCCTCCAGCGCGATGGCGCGGTTGTAGTGGACGAGGGGGCTGGCCTCGCACCACACCAGGGCCTGGTCGTAGAGGGACAGGGCCTCCTCGTGGCGGCCCGCCTCGCTGAGCAGGGCGCCGAGGTTGACGTAGGCCAGGGCACAGGCGGCGTCCTGCTCCAGGGCGCGGCGGTAGGCGGCCTCGGCGGCGGCGTCGTCGTGCGCCTCGGCGGCCAAGGCCGCGGCCAGGGCCTGCGCCACGGCCGCGGCCGGGCGGCCCAGGGCCTGCACGCCGGCGCCGGCCGCCGCGTCGTCGAAGGGCAGCAGCATCTGACCCGACAGCGCATCGAAGCGGCGCGGCCCCGCGCTGGCCTCGATGGCCCCGCCGCGGGCGCGCAGCCTGACGCTGGCGAGATGGGTGGAGGCCAGGCCTGCCTTGACGTTGCGCAGGGCCTGCACCACCTTGCGCGCCGGCACCTCGGCGTCGCGCAGGGCGCGCGCCGTCCTCAGCACGACGAGGTCCTGGTGGCTGAAGCGCTGGCCGTCGAGCGGCTCCAGCACGCCCAGCTCCACCAGCGTCGCGATGAAGCTCTCGGGCAGGCCGGCCAGCCGCCGCACCTCACCCAGGGTGTAGGCCGCCTCGCCGTCCATGCCTACTTCTGCGCGCGGCGCCGCGGCGCGGCCTCGGGCTCGGGCGCCGCGCGCTTGGCGGCCTTGCGGGCCGGCGCGGCGGCCAGCTCGGTGACCTTGGCGGCCGGCGCCTTCGCGGCCTTCGCGCTCTTGGCCGGCCGGGCACCGAGGCTGGCACGCAGGGCGTCCATCAGGTCGATGACCTGGCCACCCGCCACGGCCCCATGCTCCTCGCGGGACGAGGCGACGATCTTCCTGCCGCGCACCTTTTCGTCGATGGCGGCCAGCACGCGGGCCCTCTCCTCGTCGTGAAACTGCTCGGGGTCGAAGTGGTCGGCGGCGATCTGGTCGACCAGCTGCAGGGCCAACTGCAGCTCGGGCTTGGACACCGTGGCCTTGGGGATGTCGAGGTCGGCCAGTGACCGCACCTCGGCGGCATAACGCAGCTGCTGCAGGATCAGGCCGTCGTCGTTGGCGCGCACCTGGGCCACGTACTGCTTGGCCTTCCAGGCCCATTTCGCCAGCGCGCAGCGGCCCGACTGGCGCAGCGCCTCGGCCAGCAGGGCATAGGGCTTCTCGCCGCGCTTGTCGGGCGCCAGCAGATAGCTCTTGTCGTAGTAGAGCGGGTCGATGGAGGCCTGGGGCACGAAGCTCACGATCTCGATGACGTGGCTGCTGCCCTCCTCCAGCTGCTTGAGCTCCTCGGCCGTGAAGAGTACGAACTGGTTGTCCTCCACCTCGTAGCCCTTGACCATGTCCTTGCGCTCGACGACCTTCTTGGTGCGCTCGTTGACGTACTGCTGCTTCAGGCGCGAGCCGTCCTTGTCGAGCAGGTTGAAGCGGATGTCGGCGCCCGGCTCGGTGGCCGAGTACAGCCGCACGGGCACGTTGACGAGGCCGAAGCTCAGCGTCAGCGAGGCGATGGAACGGGCGGAGGTGGCCATGGGATCTCCTGTGCGCGTCCCGCAAAGCTACGCCGCCGGCAGGCCGCGGTGAGCGGAAAAGGCCGCATCGGCGTGTAGGACGCGGCGCCCGCGCCTGACGGCCCGTTCGAGCGGCTTCGGGCACGTGCCTTGCCGGCGGGAATGGCGTCGGCCCGGGCCTACAGGCCGAAGGCCAACGGCCCGACGACCGGCGCGCGGCATCGCGAGCACAGTGTTCGGCAGGTGTTCACACCGCGGCGCGGCCACGGGGCCCGCCGATCCCCACCCAACCCCAGGAGTCCACCATGAACAGCCCGTATCCCACCATCTCCTCGTCCAAGGTCGAAGGCACCAACGTCTACAACCTGCAGGGTGACAAGCTCGGCTCCATCGACGACCTCGTCATCGACAAGCGCAGCGGCCAGGTGCGCTACGCGGCGCTGGAGTTCGGCGGCTTCCTCGGCGTCGGCACCGACCGCTATCCGCTGCCTTGGAACATGCTGAAGTACGACACCACCAAGGACGGCTACGTCGTCAACCTCGACAAGACGCAGCTCGACAACGCGCCGCGCTACGCCGAGGATGAAGCGCCCAACTACACGGACGAGTACGGCCGCAAGGTCTACGACTACTACGGCTTCCCCTGGATGTAAGCCTCAGGCCGCCGGCGCCAGCAGCCGGCGGTCGCCCCGCCTGACGCCGCTCGGCGGGCAGCCGAACTCGCGGCGGAAGGCGCGGTTGAAATTGGAGAGGTCGGCCCAGCCGGCCTCGTAGGCCACGTCGATCACCGGCAGGGCCGTGTCCCTCAGCAGCCGCAAGGCGTGCAGCAGGCGCTGCCGCATCAGGTACTGGTGCAGCGTGACGCCGAAGGACTGGCGGAACACCCGCAGCAGCTGGAAGCTGCCCAGCCCTGCCGCCCGCGCCACCTCCGCCACCGAAACCGCCTCGGCGCTGCGCGTCTCGATGCAGTGCGCGGCGGCGCGGGCGCGCTCCTCCTGGCGCGGCAGCGGCACGGGCGCAACGCCAGCGTCGAGGGCGCGCCGCACGTGGGCGACGACGGCCAGGGCCGTCTCCTCGAGGGCGAAGCCTTCATCGCCCTCGCGGTCCAGCGCCTGCAGCAGCGCCGCCACGCGCGGCAGCGGCGGCAGGCCGGCCCGCGTGAAGCGGCCCACCGCGGCCGAGGCGCCCAGGGCCTCCAGCGCGTCCTCCAGCTGCGGTGCGGACAGCGACAGCACCGTGCAGTCGTCGCCCGTGCCGTCGCTGTCGTCGTGGGAGCAGGCATAGCCCTCGCCGGCATTGCCCAGCATCAGCCAGCCGGGGGCCAGGCGCACCGAGCCCGCCCGCGTGCGGTAGCCGAAGTGGCCGCGGTCCACCAGCGTGATGGAGAAGGCGGCATGCTCCTCGTCCAGCGCGGGGTCGCCGCGGCGGGCCTGGCAGCGGCAGTGCAGCAGCCGCAGGCCCGGGCCGCGCTGCAGCGGGCGATAGCGGCGCTCGGCCTCGGGAGCTGTTGTCGGCATGGCCGCATGCTAGGCATGCCGCTGCACGGAGCTGTCAGCAGGCCGCGCAGTTTTTGCAAAGTGCGCGGCGGCGGACCTGCCTAGGCTTCGCCCCATGACACGCCCAAGCCCTTCCGCGACGCGCCGCCTGGCCGGCGGCTCAACCTCGTCATGGACATCGTCGGACGGCGTTTTTCCGACCAGGTCCAGTACGTCTTCCACGTCGACAGCGGCCCCGCCCTGGGCCGCACGCGGGCGGGCACCCGGTTGCTCTGCCAGTTCGACACCGCCGGCCGCGCCCGCTGCTGGGCCGGCGGCGAGGAAGCGCTCGAAGGCGATGCCAGCGCCGCCGAAGGGCTCGCCAGCCGCAGCGGGCGCCTGCGCGTCTTCGCCGGGCTGCGCGACGACCCCTACTTCAACAACGTGCGCGGCACCCGCCGTGCGTTGACCATCGCCGCCGAAGCCCTCCGCGCCGGCCAGGCGCCGCGCACGGCGAGCGGCCTGCCCCGCTTCGACGCGCCGACGCTGGCGCGCATCGCCGCCGAGTGGCGCCGGACCGACGGCGGCCCGGCACGCAACTTCCTGGCCGGCTGGACGACCTCGGCCATCGTGCTGTCGGTCGACCTCGACGTCGTCGCCACCGGCGGGCCGCTGCTGGCCGTGTGGGCCCGCACCGAGCGCCGCCAGGCGGTGCCGGCCGACGGCGCCATGCCCGCGCCCGGCGCTCCCATCGACCGCATGGGCCGGGCCCTGACCGGCAATGCCCTCGTCGGCACCCTGGCCGAGGAAGACATCGCCGACCAGCTCAAGGAGGCCTACAACCGCGCCGAACCCGCCGGCTGGGCCGGCTTCGCCACCGAGATCGCCCGCAACCTCGCGCTCTACGACGGCCTGGACGGCGTGGCCGGCAACCAGTGGCTGGCCGACGCCAAGGACGACTCGCCCGCGCGCTACCGGCGCCTGGCCGAGCTGCTGGCCGACGACCGCCTCTGGGTGGACAGCCGCCAGACGCGCTGCCGGCATTACCTCGCCGTCGAGCGCCAGGCCTTCGGCGTGGCGCTGCCGCCCGATTGCGGAGGCCGCACGCCGCTGCACGAGGTCAACGCCGTCTTCCGCTCGCTGCTGGTGCGCGGCACGCCCGACGTCGCCGACGACGGCCTGCGGCACGACGACCGCGAGCACTCCACCGTGGACTTCCCCTTCCTGAGCGCGCCATGAACCGACTCGCCCTCCTCCTCACCGCCCTGGCCGTGCTGGCCGGCTGCGCATCCGGGCCGCCGCCCGCCGCGACGGACGGCAGCATCGCCCTGGCCAACCTCGATGCCCAGATCCGGCAGCAGGGCGACGACCCCGGCGCGCTGGAGCTGTGGCTGCTGCGCCTGCAGTTCCTGGCCGACGCCGGCATGCTGGACCGCATTGCGGCGCTGGCCGACGCCTCCGCCGCCACGCCGGCCGAGCGGCTGCGCCGCGCGCGCGCCCGCATGGCCTTGCACCGCTTCACCGACGCCGAAGCCGACCTCGACGCGGGTGCCGCCACGCCGGCACAGCGCGCCGCCCTGCTCGTGGCCACAGGCCGGGCCGCCGAGGCCCTGCCCGTGCTGCGCGCGCATGCGGCCCGCCAGCCCGGCTTCGCGAGCCTGGACGCCCTGGCCCGCGCCGAAGCCGCGGCCGGCCACCTGGAGGCGGCGGACGGCCTCTACGCCCAGGCGCTGGACCGGCTCGACACGACCTCGCCCTTCCCCGCGGCGGCCATCGCCTTCGCCCGCGGGCTGATGTGGTCCGAGCAGGGCGGCGACCCGGAACGCGGCGCACGCGCCTATGCGCAGGCCCTGGGCCTGGTGCCGGAGTTCGCCGCCGCGGGCGTCCACCTCGCCGAGCTGGACCTGGCCCGGGGCGACGTCGCGGCGGCCGAAGCGCGGCTGCTGTGGGTCGTCATCCACACCGGCGAGCTCGAGGCCCTGGCCCGGCTCGGCGAACTGCACCGGCGCCAGGGCGACGTGGCGCGCGGCAACGACGAGATCGCCGCTGCCGGCCGCCGCTACGAGGCGCTGCTGGCCCGCCACCCCGCCGCCTTTGCCGACCATGCGGCCGAGTTCTACCTCGGCCCGGGGGCCGACCCCGAGCGGGCCTGGACCTGGGCCCAGGCCAACCTGCGCGAGCGGCCGACGCGGCGCGCCTACCGCCTGGCCGTGCGGGCCGCCGAGGCCACCGGCCGGCCGGACGAAGCCCGCGCCCTGCGCGACCGCATGCAGGCCCGCCACCCGCCGCGCGCCGCCTGACGAGACGGTCGGGCGGCGGGCCATGCCGCCGCGAGGAGCCATGGCCCGTTCAGGCGATGCGCCCGCGCGGTCGGCTGCCTAGAGTCCGCAGCCTCGCTTCCAGCCCTTGCTCCTGCCATGTCCCGACGCCTTCCCTTCGCCCGCCTCGCCGCCTGCGCCCTGCTCGCCGCCTCGGCCGCGCAGGCCCAGCCCACCACCAGCCTCGCCCAGTTGCTCGCCGCCCTGCCCGAGCCCCCTGCCACGCCGGAACAGGCGGCAAGCTGGGTCGACGGCCAGGGCAAGCCCGCTCACGCCGGGCTGCTCGCCCAGCGCCAGGCCATGGAAGCGCACAAGGCCGCGGCCAACCGCCTCCTGGCCGGCGACGCCGAGGCCGCCCGCACCCAGACCGGCTACCGCACCGAGGCCCTGGGCCAGGGCATGGCCGACATCGGCATCGACATGCAGCGCATGCAGTCCGACCCCGCCTACGCGGCCCAGGTGCAGGAGCGGCTGCGCCGCATGACGCCCGCGGAGCAGATGGCCCTGGCCCAGCGCATGAACGCGCCCATGCAGCAGGACCGGCGCATCACCAACGAAGCCCGCTCCATGGCCGAGGACAGCCCCGCCGCCACCGCCGCCACCGCCGCCTACGAGGCCGGCCAGGCCTACAGCCAGGCCGGCGCCTTCACCGAGAGGCGCAACCGCGAAGCCCGGCTCTGGCAGGACGCCGAGGCCGCCGTGGCCCGGGTCAACGCCCGCCGGCTGGACCCCGGCCTGCCCAAGCCCCGCATGGCGTACGACAACATCGGCTGCGAGGCCGGCTGCCGCGCCCAGTGGCAGGCCTACGCCGACCGCATGCTGCCCTTGATGGTCGCCCGCGAGACCGAGGTGCTCAAGCTGCGCACCGCCGCCCTGCGGAAGCAGCGCGCCTGGCTGGCGGCGGAGCTCGCGCCGGTGGACCGCCACCTCGCCGCCACGGCCTTCGGCGCCGGGTCGACGAGCCGCGTGCACCGCGAGCAGATCGTGGCCTACGACGTCAGCGCCGTCGGCGAAATCCAGGCCCTGCACGACCGCCTGGCCGAGACCGTGCGCCAGGCGGCCGTCGTCGTCCGATGCGGCAAGCAGGCCGTGCTGGTACCGGGCGCCGTGTGCACGCCCTGAGCCGGCGCTAGAACGTCACCTTCACCGAGGCGGCGCTGCGGCGCGCCTCGCCGTGGAAGACGGCCTCGATGTTGTTGCCGTCGGGGTCGAGCGCGAAGGCGGCGTAATAGCCCGGGTGGTAGGGCCGCTCGCCCGGCGCGCCGTTGTCGGTGCCGCCGGCGGCCAGCGCCGCGCGGTGGAAGGCGTCGACCATGGCGCGGTCCCGCGCCTGGAAGGCCAGGTGCACCCGCCCCGTCAGCCGCCCCTGGGCCGAGTGGCTCTGCGCCGTCGAGACGAAGAGTTCGTCCGCCCAGAAGTGGTCGTCGGCGCTGCCGCCCATCGGCACCTCCAGCACCTCGAAGACGGCGGCGTAGAAGCGCCGGCTGGCGGCCAGGTCGCGCACGACGAGATGGAGGTGGTCGATCAGTCGGCCGCGATGGAGTTCCCGGGTTTGCATGCGCGCTCGCTCCAGCAGGTGTGAGAGTGACCAAGATGTTAGGCAGCGCGCCGCCACCCTGCAACCGCGAGTGGCCCTGGCGTCGGCACGCGTGCCGTCGTGCTCGATATAGTGAAACGTCTTCGTGCCTGGGGCCGCCATGTCCTCGTTCCGACGCCTGCCTCCCATCCATGCCCTGGCCGCCTTCGAGGCCGCCGCGCGGCTGGGCACGTTCGCGCGAGCGGCCGAGGAGCTGTGCATCACGCACAGCGCCGTCAGCCATCGCATCCGCCAGCTCGAGGAGCAGCTCGGCACGACCCTGTTCGAACGGGGCCACATGCAAGTGACGCCCACGGCCGAGGGAGAGCTTTTCCTCAAGGACGTGCGCCAGGCGATGCGCCAGCTGGAGCAGGCCACCGGGGCGGTCGGCCACGAAGCCAACCGGCGGCTGCGCGTCACGGCCTCGCCGGCCTTCGCCGCCCACGTGCTGGCACCCAACCTGGCCGACTTCCTCGCCGCCCACCCGGGCCTGCAGATCGAGATCGACGCCTCGACCCGCAGCATCGACCTCGGCGAAGGCGGCTTCGACGTCGCGCTGCGCTTCGGTCGGCCGCCGTGGCCGCAGTGCGAGGCGCGGCTGCTGCTGGCCGAGCGCGTCATGGCCCTGGCCTCGCCCGGCTATGCCGCGCGCTTCGGGCCGAGGCGGTCCCTGGCCGACCTGTCGCGCGCAGCCCTGGTCGACAGCCGGCCCTTCGGGTGGGAAGCCTGGCGGCGGGCCGTCGATGGCCCGCCCCTGGGTGCCGGCGCGGCGCGGCCACATTTCGGCGACAACTGGGCCGCGGTCGACGCCGCCGGCCATGGCCTGGGCGTGGTGCTGGCCAACCGCCTGACCTCCAGCGCCGCCCGCCGCGACGGCCGGCTCGTGCGCTTCGTCGACGCCGAGGCCGACCTGGCCCAGCATTACTACGGCGTCTACCCCTCGAACACGCCGCGGCGCGAGGCCATCGTCACCTTCCTCGACTGGGTGGCGGTGACCGCAGCACGCGTGCAGGCGGCCGGCGAGGCTCAATACGGACTGCCGTCCTTGTGCGTGAAGCGCCAGCCGCCGTCGTCGCCGAGCCGGGCGCGCAGGTCGTCGTGAGGGTAGAGGCCTTCGTCGCCCGGTGAGCGGTCACCCACCTCGAGATAGAGCACCTCGGCGCCGCTGCGGTTGACGAGGTGGTGGGCCTGGCCCTCGGCCGGGAAGCCGGCGCAGTCGCCGGGCGCCAGCAGGCGCTCGCCAGCGTCCGTGCAGAGGGTCGGGTAGCCCTGGAGCACGTAGACGAACTCGTCCTGCCGGGTGTGGCGGTGGTGGATGGAGGAGGCCGCGCCTGGCGGCAGCCGGGTCAGGTTCACGCCGAAGTTCTTCAGGCCGAAGAAGTCGCCCAGGGCGCGCTTCTCGCGGCCGGCCAGCCGCGCCGCGAACTCGGCGGGGTAGCGGCTGGCCTGCGCGCGCGGCGGCACGTCCAGGGCGCGCGCGGCGACGCGGGGGCCTTCGGCAGGCCGGGGCGCGAGCGCCGCGCTGCGGGCCTCCAGCGCCTGGACGACGGCCGCCATGTCGAGCTTGGCGGCGCCCAGGGCGAGGGTCTCGGCGTACAGGGCCTCGCAGGCGTCGACCAGCGGCAGGGCCACGCCGCGGGCGCGCGCGGCGCCGGCGACGAGGCGGCTGTTCTTCAGCACGTCGGCGATGGACGCCTGCACGTCGAAGTCGCGGCTGGCGAGCTTGGCCATCTTCATGCGCGACACCTGGCTCGCCATCGGGCCGGCGTCGAGCACGGCGCGCAGCAGGTCGAGCTCGATGCCGTGGCGCTGCGCGAAGTGGGCCGACTCGGCCAGCGCCGTCACCATGCCGATGAGATAGGCGTTCACGGCCAGCTTGAGCACCAGGGCGGCCGGGACGGCGCCGCAGACGAAGGCCTCGCGGCAGGCTGGCCGCAGCAGCTGGCGCACCGCCTCGACACCGGCCGGCTCACCCGCGAGCATGCAGACGAGCTGGCCCGCCTCGGCCGGCCCGCGCGAGCCCGAGACCGGTGCCTCGACATACCACCCGCCCGCCGCCCTCACGTCCTCGGCCAGGGCCGCCGACCAGGCCGGCTCGAAGGTGCCCATGTTGACGAGGGTGCGGCCGGCGACGCGGGCGGCGAACTCCGGCGTGCCGCGCGCGAGCACGCCGTCGTGGGCCGCCTCGTCGAGCAGCATCAGGATGACGGTCGACGCCGCGCCGAAGACCTCGGCCGGCGATGCCGCCACGCGGGCGCCGGCCTGGCGCAGGGGCTCGCAGCGCGCGGCCGTCCGGTTCCACACCGCCAGCGGCACGCCCGCCCGCGCGAGGTTCAGCGCGATCGGCTGCCCCATGACTCCCAACCCGATGAATCCCACCGTCGGCATGCTGCATCTCCTTGGCCCGCGGGCGGAACGAAGCCGTCGTTCACCGACCCGCCGCGGCAGTGTGGGCGCGGCGTCATGCGACAGGCCTGAAAGTTATTCATCGGCGCCGCTCAGCCGAGCCGCACGGCCTCGGGCGCCGACGCCGCCTGGCGCCACAGCAGCAGCCCGCAGGCCGGCAGCCCGACGACGAGGACAGGTCCGGCACCCTGCACCACGTGCTCGTCGCCCGGCACCAGCACCACGTCGCGGGCCGAGCCGTCCTCGGTCAGCCAGGCCGTGCCGGCCGTGCAGCGGACGCGGACGCCGCGCATGCCGTCCAGCCGCAGCACGGCGGCGCTCATCAGGCCGCCCGTCGCGGCACCCTCCCTTCGCATGGCGAATCCTCCAGGACAAGACCGATGCGGGCAGGCTGGCAGCCCGGCGGGGCGGGCGCCAGAGAATTGATTTCAGGCCGGTGGGCCTACATTGCCGGCTCGGCGCAGCCGGTCCGGAGGAATCCCCTTGTCATCACCGCCACCCCCCGGTTCCAGCCCCTCCCTCGAACGTCCCGGTCCGGTGGGCCTGGGCGAAGCGCTGCGCTTCTGGCTCAAGCTCGGTTTCGTCAGCTTCGGCGGGCCGGCGGGGCAGATCGCCCTCATGCACGCCGAGCTGGTGGAGCGCCGGCGCTGGATCAGCGAGAAGCGCTTTCTCCACGCGCTGAACTACTGCATGGTGCTGCCCGGCCCCGAGGCCCAGCAGCTGGCCACCTACATCGGCTGGCTGCTGCACCGCAGCCGGGGCGGCATCGCGGCCGGCGCCCTTTTCGTGCTGCCTTCGCTCGTGCTGCTGATCGCGCTGAGCTGGGTCTACCTCGCCTGGGGCCGGCTGCCGGTCGTGGCCGGCCTGTTCTACGGCCTGAAGCCTGCCGTCACGGCCCTGGTGGTGCACGCCGCCCACCGCATCGGCAAGCGGGCGCTGCGCAATGGCTGGCTGTGGGGCATCGCGGCGGCGGCCTTCGCCGCCCTCTTGCTGCTGGACGCCCCCTTTCCCCTCATCGTGCTCGCCGCGGCGCTGGCGGGCATGGCGGGCGGCCGGCTGGCGCCGCAGGCCTTCGCACCGGGCGGCGGCCATGCCGCGGCACAGCAGGGTTATGGCCCCGCCTTCATCGACGACGACACGCCACCGCCGCCGCATGCCCGCTTCAGCCGGGGCCGCCTCGCGCGCGTGCTGGCCGCGGGCATGGCGCTGTGGCTGGCAGCGATGGCCGCGCTGGTGCTGGCCTTCGGGCTGGACGGGGCGCTGGCGCAGATGGGCTGGTTCTTCACCAAGGCCGCGCTGCTCACCTTCGGCGGCGCCTACGCCGTGCTGCCCTACGTCGTGCAGGGTGCCGTCGAGCAGCACCACTGGCTGAGCGGCGCGCAGATGATCGACGGCCTGGCCCTGGGCGAGACGACGCCGGGGCCGCTCATCATGGTGGTGGCCTTCGTGGGCTTCGTGGGCGGTTGGACGAAGCAGCTCTTCGGCCCCGACGCCCTCTTCCTCGCCGGAGCCACGGCAGCCGGCGTGGTGACCTTCTTCACCTTCCTGCCGTCCTTCGTCTTCATCCTGGCCGGCGGGCCGCTGATCGAGTCGACCCACGGCAGGCTCGGGTTCACCGCGCCGCTCACGGCCATCACGGCCGCCGTCGTCGGCGTCATCCTCAATCTGGCGGTGTTCTTCGCCGGCCACGTGCTGTGGCCCCAGGGCCTGGCCGGCCGGTTCGACGGCGTCGCGGCGCTGATCGCCCTCGGCGCGGGCGTGGCGCTGTTCCGGCTGCGGCTGGGCGTCATGCCGGTGCTCGGCCTGTGCGCCGGCCTCGGCCTCGCGGCCACCTGGCTGGGCGCGGCCTGAGCCAGGCGGCGCCGTCGACGGCTCAGCGGCCGACGCTGGCGGCGCTGGCGGCCACCGACTGCAGCTCGCCGCTCTCGCGGGCCTTGCGGCCGTAGACGGCCTCGAACAGCGGCGTGGCCATCATGGTGGTGACCACGGCCATCAGCACCAGCATCGAGAACAGCGCCGGGCCGATGATGCCCTTCTGCAGGCCGATGTTGATGATGATGAGTTCCATCAGGCCGCGGGAGTTCATCAGGGCACCGATGCCCAGCGCCGTGCGGTTGTCCTCGCCCGACATGCGGGCCGCCACGTAGCAGGCGCCGAACTTGGCCAGCACCGAGGCCACCAGCACGCCACCGGCGATGAGCAGCAGCTCGGCCGAATTGATCATGTCCAGCCGCGTGTTCAGGCCCGAGTAGGTGAAGAACATCGGCAGCAGCAGGATCACCGTGATGGGCTCGACCTTCTTCTTCAGCTCCGCGGCGAAAGCGCCGCGCGGCATGACGGCGCCCAGGATGAAGCCGCCGAAGATGGCATGGATGCCGACGGCGTCCATGACGAAGGCCGACGTGCAGAAGGCGATCAGCGTGATGCCCAGCACCGTGTGGCTCATGTGCCCGTCGCGCTCCACGGCACGGCCCAGCGGCGCCAGCAGCCGGCGGCCGAAGAGCAGCACGAAGGCGGCCCACAGCACGCCGCCGCCGATGGCCAGCACCGCCACGCCCGGCCCGGCGCCGAAGGCGGCCAGCACCAGGGCCAGCACGCACCAGGAGGCCGCGTCGTCGAAGGCCCCGGCGGTCAGCGCCAGCGTGCCCAGCGAGGTGTTGGCCAGGCCCTGCTCGTTGATGATGCGGGCGAGCATGGGGAAGGCCGTCAGGGCGATGCAGGCGCCCATGAAGAGGGTGGCGTTGGTCGTCGAGATGCCCTCGGCGAACAGCCCCGGCACGCCCAGCAGCAGCGGCGTGATCAGGAAGGCGATGAAGAAGGGCGCCGCGATGCCCGACACCGACACGCCGATGGCGCTGCGCGCCTTGGTGGCGAAATGGTCCAGCCGCAGCGTCGTGCCCACCAGGAACATGTACAGGCCCACGCCGAGCTGGGCGCCGCTGTACAGCACGCTGCGCATCTCCTTGGGGAAGAGGGTGGCCTGGACCTCCGGCAGGAAGAGCCCGAGCAGGGACGGGCCGAGGACGACGCCGGCGATCATCTCGCCGACCACCTGGGGCTGGCCCAGGAACTTGCGGCCCGCCCAGCCGACCACCCGGCAGGCCAGCATGATGATGCCCAGCTGCAGGAAGAAGTGGACGCTGAAGTCGCCGGGCGAATAGGTCTGCGCCGCCGCTGGCGCGGCCGGCCCATGCTTGGCGAAGACGTCGCCGAGGATGGCGAAAAGGTCGAAATCCATGCCGTGCTGCCTGTCGTGGTTCGCATCCGTCGCCGCGGCCGGCTCCTCCAGCCGGCGAGGCGACAACGTTGTCTCCGGCGCCTTCCATCGAACGCGAAAGGGCCGCTGCGCACTGTGCCAGCCCGGATGGCGCTGTCCATCGGGTCCGACCTCGGTGCAGCGACGTACCTACGCCCGGATTGCCAGCTTGCAGGTATGTAGGTACATTGCCGGCACGATGAAGCTGCTCACCGCCCGCGAGTTCAACCGCGACGTCAGCCAGGCCAAGCGCGCCGCCCAGGCCGAGCCGGTGCTGATCACCGACCGCGGCCAGCCGACCCACGTGCTGATGAGCATCGCCGAGTACCGCCGCCTCACCGGCGAGGGCGAGAGCATCCTGGAACTGCTGGCCATGCCCGAGCCGGCGCCCCTGGACGCCGCCGACGCCGCCTCCGACGGCGCCTGGGACCACCGCGAGCCCATGCCATGACGGCCATGTTCCTGCTCGACACGGCCATCGTGCTGGAGCTGCGCAAGGCCAAGGCCGGGCAGTCCGACGCCGGCCTGGCCGCCTGGGCCGCCGGCATCCCGCGGCAGAAGCTCTTCATCTCGGCGCTGACCCTGCTGGAGATCGAGAACGCCGCGGCCCGCCTCGCCCGCAAGGACCGCGCCGCCGGCCTGGCCGTGCGCGACTGGATCGACAACCGCGTGATGCCGGCCTTCGAAGGCCGGGTGCTGCCCGTGGACGCCGCCGTGGTGCGCCGCCGCGCCCAGCTGCCCTATGCCAACACGCGCGACGGGCTGCTGGCCGCCACGGCGCTGGAGCACGGCCTCACCTTCGTCACCCATCGCATCTCGGCCTTCCGGGCCGGGCGCGTGAAGCTGCTCAACCCCTCGGGCTATGTCGCCGCCCAGGCCGGTTCGGACGAGGACGAGGACTGGGCCCATGGCACGCAAGCCGGCCACCAGTGGCTGAAGAACCTCTACGTCCGAACATGACCCCCAAGCGCCGCATCCTCATCGTCGGCGGCGGCACGGCCGGCTGGCTGACGGCCGCCCACCTCGCCAAGGCCCTGCGCCTCGCCGAGCGCCCCCACCTGGAGCTGACCGTGCTCGAGTCGCCCGACATCGGCATCGTCGGCGTCGGCGAAGGCACCTTCCCGACCATCCGCACGACGCTGCAGTTCCTGGGCATCTCCGAGCCCGCCTTCATCCGCGACACGGCAGCCACCTTCAAGCAGGGCATCCGCTTCGTGGACTGGGGCCGCGCGCCCGGCGCCGCGGGCGCGCGCCACGCCTTCTTCCACCCCTTCGAGGCGCCCTACTACGCCGAGGACCTCAACCTCGTGCCCTACTGGCTGCTGCAGGACGAGGCCGCGCGCGAGCCCTTCGCCCGGGCCGTGACGCTGCAGCAGCGCGTGGCCGAGGCGCAGCGTGCGCCCAAGCGGGCCGGCGAGGCGCCCTTCGCCGCGCCGCTGAACTACGCCTACCACTTCGACGCCTTCAAGCTCGCGCGGCTGCTGGCCGAGCGCGCCCGCCAGCTCGGCGTGCACCATGTCCAGGGCACGGTGACCGACGTCGTCCTCGACGAACGCGGCGCCATCGCCCGCCTGGAGACGGCCGAAGCCGGCCGCTTCGAGGCCGACCTCTACGTGGACTGCACCGGGTTCCGCGCGGAGCTGATCGGCCGCGCCCTGGGCAGCGGCTTCAAGTCGGCCCGCCGCCATCTCTTCGCCGACCGCGCCCTGGCCTGCAAGCTCCCCGACCCGGCCCCCGACGACCCCGACGCCCCGCTGGAGAGCTGCACCATCGCCACCGCCCACGAGGCCGGCTGGCTATGGGACATCGCCCTGAACGGCGCGCGCGGCATCGGCTGCGTCTACTCCAGCGACCACCTCGGCGACGAGCGCGCGGCCGAGATCCTGCGCGGCTATGCCGGCCCCGCCTCCCGCGACCTCGCGCTGCGCAGCATCCCCTTCGCCCCCGGCTACCGCGAGCGGCAGTGGGTGAGGAACTGCGTGGCCGTCGGCCTGTCCGCCGGCTTCCTCGAGCCGCTGGAGTCCACCGGCCTCGTCCTCATCGAGGCGGCCGTGGGCATGATCGCGGAGATGCTGCCGCACAGCGGGCCTATGGAGGCGCCGGCGCGGCGCTTCAACGAGCTGATGACGACCCGCTTCGACAACATCATCAACTTCCTGAAGCTGCACTACTGCCTGAGCGGACGCAGCGAGCCCTTCTGGCGCGACAACGCCGAGCCGGCCACCCTGCCCGAGCGCCTGGCCGAGCTGCTGGAGCAATGGCGGCTGCGGCCGCCGGGACGCTTCGACTTCGTGCTCGACACCGAGACCTTCGCCTTCTTCAACTACCAGTACATCCTCTACGGCATGGGCTGGCGCACCGACCTCGGCGCCGCGCGCGAGGACTTCCCGCAGGCTGCGCAGGCCGAGCGCCTGTTCGCCAAGATCCACCGCTTTGCCGACCGCGCCGTGGCCGACCTGCCCAGCCACCGTTCGCTGATCCGCCAGATCAACGCCGGGACGGCACCGGCGCGCTGAACTGCCGCGCCGCGAAGCGCCAGGCCATGCGCGAGGCGTCGGGCCCGTTGGCGTCGGCAAAGCGCTGGCGCGCCGCGCCGCCGCTCCAGGCGTGGCCGAGGCGGTCCACCTCGACGAGGGTGGCGACCACCTCGCGGGCGCGGCGGAACTGCGTGACGCGCATCGGGTAGCGCTTGCCGCGCCGCAGCTCGCGCGGCGCCTCGGCATGGGCGCCCGCCGCCTGCGACCACAGGGCCGCGGCGGCACCTGCGTTGCGGGACGAGACGACGCCGTCAGCCCCGCCGTGGATGACCATCAGCGGCGGCCAATCGGCGGCCGTGGCCGCAGCGGCCGGTTCATGGCGGCCCCGCATCGCGCCGACCGCCGAGGCGGCGCTGCCGGCCGCGCCCGGCGGCACGCCCGAGTGCATCACCAGTGCCTTGAAGCGCCGCGGGTAGCGCGTGGCGAGCAGCGCGGCCATGCTGGCGCCAGCCGATAGCCCGGCGATGGCGATGCGCTCGCGGTCGGCCGCGTGGAAGAGGCAGGCCTGGTCGATGGCCTGCATGATCCAGGCCGCCTCGCCGTAGGCGCGGCCCGAGCGCGTCTCGAACCAATTCCAGCAGCCCTGGGCGTTGGACAGCCGAGGCTGCTCCGGGTAGAGCACCAGGAAGCGCTCGCGGGCCGCCACCGCGTTCATGCGGGTGCTGGCGGCGAAGCTCCTGGCGTCCTGGTGGCAGCCGTGCAGCATGACCATCAGCGGCAGCCGTTCGCCGAAGCGCACGCCCTCGGGGCGGAACAGGGCATAACGGCGCGGTCCGGCGGCCGACATGACCAGGCCTTCCAGCCATTGGCCGGCGCCCGGCGGCGGGCGGCGCGTGTCTCGCAGGGGCTTGAGGGCGCGCCGCACCAGCGTGGCCTGGCGCCCGAGCAGCGCCGACCACGACGGCGGCTTCATGCGCCGCCGCCCTGCTGAAGATCCTCAGGGGCGGGATGCTCGCGCAGCGCGGCGTTGAGCTGGTCGATCTGGATGACCCAGTCGCCATCGTCGGCATGCCACTGCTCGCGCAGGAAGGCCACCTGGCTCGGGGTCCAGAACGGCGCCTCCGACAGGTTCAGCGTCTGCGGCAGCGGCCGGTGCTCGCGGATGAAGCGGCGGATGTCCTCCTCGGAGTCCGGCAGGCCGAGCTGGGTGAAGAGTTCGTGCAGCGGATGGTGGGTGGTGGTGTCCATGGCATGTCCTTTCACGCCCTTGCCGGGCCACCGCCCCAACTTAGCCGGGCATGGGCCGCCACGGTGTCAGCCGAGGCCTCGTCGCGCAGAGGCGCCGTGTCGGCCCGCGCCCACACCGCCCGCGGCGTTCGGCTGACAGACCGGCCCGCCGGCGGCGCCTAGGGTCGTGGGATTGCTGAGCGACGCCCCCTGGAGCCCCGAATGATCTGGAACGATTTCACCCACCGCGTCGCCGCCTCGTGGCCCCAGGTGGGCTGGGACGAGGTGCTGCCAGCCGTCCTCGCCGGGCTGGTCACCGTCCTCGTCATCAAAAGCGGCATGCGGCTGCTCGCCAATCGCTTGCGCGCCCTGTCGCGGCGCACGCAGACGACGCTGGACGACGGCCTGGTCAGCGTGCTGGAACACACCAGCGGCCCGCTGGTTGCCCTGGCCGGCCTGCTGGTGGGCCTGTCCATGCTGCCGCTGGACGCGCGCTGGCAGGCGCGCGTCGACCAGGTCTGGTTCGCCCTCGTGGCCCTGCAGCTGGGCCTGTGGCTGCAGCAGGCCCTGTCGCAGGTGCTGGCGGCCCAACAGCTGCGCCATGGCGGCGGCACGGCGCTGTCGGCCTCGGCCACGCTGCTGGGCTGGGCCCTGCGGGCGACGCTGTGGGCCGTGGTGGTGCTGGCGGTGCTGTCCAACCTCGGCGTCAACATCACGGCCTTCATCGCCAGCCTGGGCATCGGCGGCATCGCCCTGGCGCTGGCGGTGCAGAACATCCTCGGCGACATCTTCGCGTCGCTCGCCATCGCGGTGGACAAGCCCTTCGAGGTGGGCGACTCGGTCACCGTCGGCGATGTGACCGGCACGGTCGAGCGTGTGGGGTTGAAGACGACGCGCATCCGCAGCCTCGGCGGCGAGCAGATCGTCATGTCCAACGCCGAACTGCTCAAGCGAACGGTGGCCAACTTCAAGCGCCTGCAGACGCGCCGCGTGCTCTTCAGCTTCGGCATCACCTACGAGGCCTCGGCCGACGAAGTGGCTGCCGTGCCGCCGCTGGTGCGCGAGCTGATCGAGGCCGACCCCAAGCTCGAGTTCGCCCGCGCCCACTTCAAGGGCTTCGGTGACAACTCGCTCGACTTCGAGGTCGTCTACCGCGTGCAGGACCCCGACTACGACGTCTACATGGACCGCCAGCAGGCCCTGTACCTGTCGCTGATGCGGGCGCTGAAGCAACGCGGCATCAAGCTGGCCTTCCCGGCCAACACCGTCAACGTGGTCGGCCTGAACGCCCAGGGGGTGGCGCCGCGAGGCGCCGCCCCGGACGCGCCCGACCATCCCTTGCCAGCGGCAGGCTGACATGGGCCACGGCGCCCTCGCGGCGGGGCCGGACCTCCTGACGGCCGCCATGGCGGCCCTCGTCATCGTCGCCATCGCCGGCGCCCTCTACACCCACCGCTTCGGGCTGTCGCACCTGCTGGTCTTCATGGCCGTGGGCATGCTGACCGGCGTGGATGGGCCGCTCGGCCTGCCCTTCGACAACCACAAGCTGGCCGTCACGGTGGGCAACCTCGCGGTCGCCCTCATCCTCTTCGATGGCGGGCTGCGCACGCGCTGGCCCGAGGTGCGCCGCGGCCTGCTGCCGGCCGCCCTGCTGGCCACCCTGGGCGTAGCGGCCACGGCCTGCATCGTCGCGGGCATCGCGCATCTCGCCCTCGACGTGAGCTGGTCCGAAGGCCTGCTGCTCGGCGCCGCGGTGTCGTCCACCGACGCCTCGGCCGTGTTCGCCCAGTTCACGGCCAGTCAGCTGAAGCTGCAGCCCCGCATCGCCGCCACCATCGAGGTCGAATCGGCGATGAACGACCCGATGGCCGTGGTGCTGACCCTGGGCCTGATCGCCTGGCTCTCACCCTTCGGGCAGGCCAACGAACCGGCCGCCGACGGCATGGCCACCCTGCTCAGGCTGCTGGCCGAGCAGCTCGGCTACGGCCTGCTCACCGGCGTCGGCGGCGGGCTGCTGGCGGCCTTCTGGGTGCGCCGTCTGCCGGTCACCGACGACCACGACGGCCTGGCCGCGCTGCTGATGGCCGCCCTCGGGCTGCTGATGTTCGCCGGCACGACGCTGCTCGGCGGCTCCGGCTTCCTCGCGGTCTATGCGGCCGGGCTGCTGGTGCGCCACCACGCCGGCCGCGTCGCCCAGCTCGCGCTGCCGGGCCTGAACGGCTACACCTGGCTGGCCGAGGCGGTGCTGTTCCTGCTGCTCGGCCTGCTCGTCACGCCGCACGAGGCCTGGCGCCTGGCGGGCCCGGCCTTGGCCGTCGCCCTCGGCCTGATGCTGGTCGCCCGCCCGGCGGCGGTGCTGCTGTGCCTGGCGCCGCTGGGCTTCGGCTGGCGCCAGCAGGCCTTCGTGGCCTGGTCGGGCCTGCGCGGCGCCGTGCCCATCGTGCTGGCCACCTATCCCGTGCTCGCCGGCATGCCCGACGGCTGGCGCTTCTTCGACGTGGCCTTCGTCGTGGTGCTGCTGTCGCTGCTCATCCAGGGGCCGACGCTGGCGCCGCTGGCGCGGCGGCTGGGGGTGGAACACGCCGATGACAAAGACCAGGAACAAAGCCACAGAGGCACAGAGACACAGAGGGAATAGCCTCCCGCCCTCTCTGTGCCTCCGTGCCTCTGTGGCCTTGTCTGGAAATTGCCCTTCGCGACGGCCGCTCAGCTCGCAGCCAGCGCCCCGTCCACCAGCCCCTGCGCCTCCTGCAGCAGGGCCCGCAGGTGGCCCTCGTCGCGGAAGCTCTCGGCGTAGATCTTGTAGATGTCCTCGGTGCCCGAGGGCCGGGCCGCGAACCAGCCGCTGGCCGTGCAGACCTTGATGCCGCCGATGGGCTCGCCGTTGCCGGGGGCGCGGCTCTGCACCGCCTCCACCGGCTCGCCGGCCAGCGAGGTCGCCTTGACGCTGTCCGGCGTGAGCGCGGCCAGGCGTTGCTTCTGCTCGCGGGTGGCATGGGCCTCGACGCGGTCGGCGAGCGGCGTGCCGAGGGCGGCGGTGAGCGCGCGGTAGCAGGCGCCCGGGTCCACCCCCGCGCGGGCCGTGATCTCGGCGGCCAGCAGCGCGGCGGCGATGCCGTCCTTGTCGGTCGTCCAGGTGCGGCCGTCGCGGCGCAGCAGCGAGGCGCCGGCGCTCTCCTCGCAGCCCATGCCGAGCGAGCCGTCGAGCAGGCCCTGCGCGAACCACTTGAAGCCCACCGGCGTCTCGAACACGCGCGTGCCCAGCCGCTGCGCGACGCGGTGGATGAGGGCCGTGGTCACCACCGTCTTGCCGATGGCGGTGTCGGCCCGCCAGCCGGGTCGGTGGCGCAGCAGGTAGTCCACGCAGACGCTGAGGTAGTGGTTGGGCGGCATGAGGCCGCTGCTGGGCGTGACGATGCCGTGGCGGTCATGGTCGGTGTCGCAGGCGAAGGCGACGTCGAAGCGGTCCTGCAGCGCGGTGAGGCGGCGCATGGCATACGGGGAGGACGGGTCCATGCGGATCTTGCCGTCCCAGTCCAGCGTCATGAAGGCGAAGCGCGGGTCGACCGCGTCGCTGACGACGGTCAGCGGCAGCCGGTAGCGCTCGGCGATGGCCGGCCAGTAGTCGACGCCCGCGCCGCCCAGCGGGTCCACGCCCATGCGCACGCCGGCCGCACGGATGAGATCGAAATCCACCACCTCGGCCAGGGCGGCGACGTACTGCGCGAGGTAGTCGTGCTCGTGGCAGCTGCCGCGGGCGAAGGCGCGCTCGGCGTCCAGGCGCTGCACGCCGGCCAGGTCGTGGCGCAGATAGGCATTGGCATCGGCCTGGATGCCCGCCGTGGTGGCGCCGTCGGCCGGGCCGCCGTGCGGCGGGTTGTACTTGAAGCCGCCGTCGCGCGGCGGGTTGTGCGAGGGCGTCATGACGATGCCGTCGCCGCGGGCGCTGCCCTCCTTGCCGCGGTTGTATTCGAGGATGGCGAGGGAGACGGCCGGTGTCGGCGTGAACTGCCCCGGCGGCGCCAGCATCACCTCCACGCCGTTGGCCGCCAGCACCTCCAGGGCGCTGGCCGTGGCGGGCTCGGACAGGGCATGGGTGTCGGCCCCCAGGAAGAGCGGACCGGCGATGCCCTGGCGGCGGCGGTGGTCGCAGATGGCCTGGGCGATGGCCAGCACATGCCACTCGTTGAAGGAGCCGTCCAGGGCCGAGCCGCGGTGGCCGGAGGTGCCGAAGACGACCTGCTGCTCGGGGCTCGCCGGGTCGGGGCGCCGCCAGAAGTAGGCCTCCCGCAGCGCTTCGACGTCGACGAGGGCGTCGGGCGGCGCCGGCTGGCCCGCCAGGGGATGGACTTGCGAACTCATGGACCTCTGCTGCGTGGCGCTAACGCACTGTCGCGGCGGCCCCGCCGGCACGTCATCGGCGCAGCGGCCGTGCCGGCGTAGGACGGCACGCCGCCGCCCGGGCGGTTCAGTGGGGCGGCGTGAACGGTGCCGCCTTGAGCCAGCCGTACATGAACATCACATGCTCGCGGTATTGCTCGGCCTTGGGGCCACTGCCGTTGTAGCGGCGCACGGCGTCGGGCAGGTCGCCGTGGGCGTCGGCGAGCTTGGTGCGCATCTCGCGCATGAAGCGGTCGATGCAGGCGCCGAAATCGCCCCACTGGCGGTTGCGGAAGAAGTCGGGGTCGGTCTTGAAGTGCTGCAGGTCGTACTGGAAGAGGCCGTAGCCCTTGTAGAGCCAGCGCTGCGGTCCGAAGCCGCGCAGCTTGCGGGTCTCGTTGGCCTCGTCGATCAGGGCGTCGGTCAGCGCGTCGCCGACGGCCGCGCGGAAGTCCGCCGCGTTGCGCGGGAAGGCGCTGCGCGAGGTGCCCGGCACGTCGCCACTGCCGTCGAAGACGCAGCGCGCCAGCACCTCGGCGGGGCTGAGCCGGTCGATCCAGTGCAGCCAGACGTTGGCCGTCTCCTTGCAGGCGATGGCGGCGACGAGGTCGGCATCCAGCGGCGTGCCTTGCACGGCCTGCTCGATCTGCGCGGCGAAGTTGCGCAGCAGCCAGTCGCGCGTGCGCAGGGCCTGGGGCCGCGAGACCGGCAGGTCGGCCGGCGCGGGGCCGGCATCGGCGGGCGCGGCGGCCGGCGCCGTCCCGGCCAGCGCCGCCTTCACGAGGGCGGAGGCCGACTTCTCGGGCACGTCCTTCTGGCGCACCGCCGCCGCCGCGAACAGCGAGGCCCAGGTGGCGGCGTCGACGACGCCCGTGGCATCGAGGTGATTGCGCCGCTGGTACTCGGCCACGGCCTGCCGGGTGGCACCGCCGAAGATGCCGTCCACCGTGCCGCAGGGCGGTTCGTTCTGCAGGATGGTCAGGGCCTGCTGGATGGCGCGCACGTCCTCGCCGCGGCACAGCGGGAAGCGGAAGGCGACTTCGCGGGTGAACTGCATCGCTCAGACCCCCGTGCAGCCGGCCAGGCCCGAGGCTTCCTGGCGCGCGGCGTTGCGCGTGGCGGTGGCGGCGTCGGCCACGCTCGGTGGCGGGGATGCGCCCAGGGCGCGGGCCGCCAGGCGCGAGGCTTCGCGGGCAGCGCCGCAGCGCTCCTCGGCCGTGACGCCGTTGCGCTGGGCCAGGGCCAGGGCGGCCGAGGCGCCGAGCAGGTCGTGCTCGGGCGAAGCGGGCAGCGAGGCGATGCCGGCACGGGCCTGGCGCAACAGGGCCAGGCCCTCGGCCGGCGGCTTGAAACCCGAGGCGCAGTACTGGGCGCGTGCGGCGTTCTCGGCGAGGTTGAGGGCGTCGGTGCTGCCGGCGGGCGCCGCGCCGCGCGCCTTGGCATAGGCATCGACGGCACAGTCGAGGTGGCGCTTGACCGTGGCGCTGGGTGGCGGGCAGGCCGCGCCGGGGGCCGCCTCGGCCCGGGCGAGGGCGAGGCAGGCCCGGCCGCGGATGGCCTGGATGCGCAGGCAGGCGGGGTCGTCGGGCTTGGCGGCGCAGTCGCCGTCGGGCGTCTCGGCGGCGTTGGCGGCGTCCTGGCCCGCGGCCTGGGCTTTCGTCATGCGTTCGAGCTGGGCCGTCGGGCCCGAGACGGCCGCACAGGCGCTCAACAGGACAGCTAGGGGAACGGTCAACAGGCTGCGCATCACTTCACCTCCGCAAGGGCACGAACGAGGTCGACGTTGTCGCGGCGGGCGCTGTCGGTCAGCATGACGAGGGCGTCGAAGGCCGCCGCCTGGTCCCAGGGCACGCCCGGCTGCGCCGAGATGCCCGACGCCGCGTCGATGAGGCGGTTGGCGTCGCGCGCCGTGAGGCTTTGCACCGCCGTCGCCGCGAGTTCCGGATTGGCCGCGCCGGCCAGCGCCGCCTTGACCTGGTTGAGCGTCGAGTCCTGCACGTCGCCCGCGCCGTAGAGGGCCAGCAGGGACTGGCGCAGCTCGGCCAGGCCGGCGTCCACGTCGGCCTCCGTCAGCAGGCCGGCGGCCAGGGTGCCGGCCGGGCCGTAGGCGGCCAGCAGGCGCTGCGGGCCGTCATCTCGCAGCACGGCGTCGAGCAAGGCGGCGTTGACGTCGCCGGGCGGCTGCTCGGCGAGCTTGTCGCGCAGCAGCGGCGAGCGGTTCAGCGCGCTGCGCACCAGCTCGGGCGAGAGGGCGCCGAACTCGATCAGCCCTTGCGCCAGCGGCGCGGCCAGCACGCGCGCCCGCCAGCGCTGGAACTGGCTGGAGCCGAGCTTCACGCCCAGGCCGATCAGCGTGGCCAGGCCCGCCGCCGCGCCCAGGCCGGGGATGGCCGGCAGCACGTTCTGCAGCAGGGGCGCCGCCTTGCCGAGCAAGGCGCCGAGCGGGGACTTGCCGGAGCCGGTCAGGGACTCGAAGGCGTCGGTCAGCGCGGACAGCTGGTCAGCCGAGGCGGTGGCGGCGGTCACGCCCTGCACGGCGGTGACGGCCCGGTCGGCGGCGTCGATGGTCTTGTCGAGGTCGTCGGGCAGCAGGCCCTTGGGCAGCAGCGGCCCCAGCGTGACGAGCACGGTCTTGGCCACGCCGAGGTGGCGCTTGACGGTGGACAGCGTGGTGTCGAACTTGCTGGCGCGGTCGAGCTGGCCGCTGTTCTCGTCCGCGCGCTGCTGGGCCTCGCCGAGTTCCTGGCGGGCCGATTGGGCGGCGCTCTGGGCCTGGCTGGCCGTCTCCTTGGCGCTGGCGGCGGCCTTGGTCTGCTGCATGGCCTCGCGGTTGGCCTCGGCGATCTTGTCGACGGCCTGGGCCGGCACGCCGGTCGTGCGGGTGCCGAAGTAGAAGCCGAACACGCCCGTGACGATGCCGTTGATGTAGCCGGCGATGGCCGGGTCCATGCCCACGACGTTGCTGAACAGCAGCAGCGGCAGCCCGACGACGGCCACCACCAGCGCCAGCACCGCCCGCACCGTGCCCTCGGGCAGGCCCAGGGGCAGGTCCTTGACCGCCGCGAGGCCCGCGGCGTCGAGCGACTTGCCCTCGATGAGGCCGAAGAAGCGCGACGACAGCCACCACAGGAAGACGGCCGCCGCGATGCCGACGGCGAAGATCAGCACGGCCACCACCAGCCGCAGGCCGCTGGCGGTCTTGTCGTCGAACTGCAGGGCCGACAGCGACGGCATGCCGATGCCGTGCTGCAGCAGCATGCCCACCAGGGTGACGGCGCCGCCCACGAGCACGATCTGCAGGGGCAGCCTCAGCAGGTCTTCCCAAAAGGCGCGGCCGGTGCCGCGTGGCTTGTGCGGGGGGTCGGCAGGGCTCATGCGGGCACGCTCCGGGGTTGCGGCTGCCGTGTATTTGGCCCGGCAGCGGCGCCGCGCGCATCAACAAGCGGAAGGACGCGGCCCCCGCACCGGCCGCAGGCGGCGGTCCTACACCCCGGGTCTGCGCCCGCTGACGGGCAGGTCGGGCGGCACCGCCCAGACTTGGGGTGCAGCCAAGACCGCAGGAGACCGCCATGAGAGATGCAGACCGCACCGCGGACCCCCACTGGCGCCCGCCCGTCCCGGGCGCCGAACCGGCGGCGCCGACCGCCCTGCCCCGCCCCCGGCGCCGCTGGCGCCGCGATGCCCGCCCGCCGTCACGGGCCAGCGGCTGGCTGCTGGCCCTGGGGCTGGGCGCCGCGCTGGCCCTGGTGACGGTGGCCAGCCTGAGCGACCCGCGCAGCCTCGGCACCCAGCTCGACGAAGCCGTGGCCGGCCTGCGCGGCCTGGGCGACCGCGCCGGACAAGGGCTGGCCGAGTCCCGCGACGCCGCGGCCCAGGCCTCGCGCGGCGCGGCCGAAGGCCTGGGCACGGCGTTCAGCGATGCCGCGACCAGCGCCCGCATCAAGGCGGCCCTGGCGGCCGACCCGGCGCTGAGCGCCTCGCGCATCGTCGTGACGACGCGCAACGGCGTCGTGCGTCTGGAAGGCCCGGCGCCGGACGAAAAGTCCCGCCAGCGCGCCACGGTGCTGGCCAGCGCGCGCGACGGCGTCAAGGCGGTCGACAACCGCCTGGTGCTGCCGCAGCCGGGCCAGGTGGTGGCGGTGGTGGACGGAGTGCCGCAGCAGCCCCGGGCCGCCGCATCCGCCGCCGCTTCGGCCCCGGCGGTGGCGGCCTCGCAGGCCCGGGCGGCTGTGCCGGTCGACGATGGCGCCATCACCCGCAGCGTCCTTCAGGCGCTCGCCACCGACCCGCTGATCGCCCAGGCCGGCGTCGACGTGAAGACCGTCGCCGGCATCGTCCTGATGGAAGGCACGGTGCCCGACGAGGCGACCCGCAACCATGCCCTGGCCCTGGCCAGCACCCAGGCGGGCGTGCGCGCGGTGGACAACCGCCTGCTGCTGGACCCGCCCACGCAGGAAGCCTTGCTGACGCCGCGCGCCTCCGGCGGGGCGTCGCTGCCCTGAGCGGGCTCGAAAGAAAGCCGCCGGCCCGAGGGGCTGGCGGCTGACCTGCCGGCGGCGCCGGGGCGCTTACTGGAAGTAGCGCGCCTTGGCGCTGGCCTGGCAGCTGTCCTTGGCGTCGCCCGAAAGACTGTCGCAGCGCTCCTTGGCGACCTTGTAGTCGGCCTTCAGGCGGGCCTCGGCGGCGTCGGACTCGGCCGCGACGACGGCCTTGTTGGCCTTGAGGTCGGCCTTGGCCTTGTCATGCTGGGCCTTGGCCTCGGCGACGCAGACGTCCTTGGCATTGCCAGACTTGTCGTCGCACATCTCCTTGGCGACCTTGTAGGTGGCCTCGTAGCGGGCCTCCAGGTAGTCGTTGCGGTCCTTTTCCTTGCCGGTGTGCTGGTACTCGAGGTTGGCCAGCGCCACCTTCTCATGGCCCTTGGCGCGCTCGACGCAGACGTCCTTGGCATTGCCCGAGAGGGCGTCGCACTTGTCGCGCTCGGCCTTGAACATGGCCTTCACCTCGTCCTTGGCCTGGCTGTAGACGGGCTTGCTGAGGTTGGCCGAGGCCACGCCGGCCCAGGCGGCCAGGGCCAGGCACAGCAAGCGGGGTGCGCGGGTTCTCGTCGTCATGGGGTCTCCTTCATGGGTCAGGGCTTGGCAAGGGACATGCCAAGTCAAACGCAGCTTAGGAAGAGCCGCGACGCGGCCGTGTCGGCGCCACGGCGATGCCCGCGTCGGACAAGCACTCAACGGCCCCAAGCGCGGGATGCGCATGAGCATGTGCGAACTTCTTCTTTGCGCGGCCCCGGGGCGCTTCCTAGAGTGCGGCTCCCGACCTTCGAGACCGTTCAAGACCGCCATGCGCCGCCTGCTCACTGCCTTCGCCCTCGCCGCCGCCCCGCTCGGGGCCCTGGCCCAGACCTCCCTGCTCAACGTCTCCTACGACCCCACCCGCGAGCTCTACCAGGACTTCAACAAGGCCTTCGCCGCGCAGTGGAAGGCCAAGACGGGCGAGACGCTGACGATCAAGGCCTCCCACGGCGGCTCGGGCAAGCAGGCCCGCTCGGTCATCGACGGCCTGGAGGCCGACGTCGTCACGCTGGCCCTGGCCTACGACATCGACGCCCTGGCCGACCGCAAGCTGCTCAGCCCCGACTGGCAGAAGAAGCTGCCGAACAACGCCAGCCCCTACACCTCCACCATCGTCTTCCTGGTGCGCAAGGGCAACCCCAAGCACATCGCCAACTGGCCGGACCTGGCGCGCAGCGGCGTCGACGTCATCACCCCCAACCCCAAGACCAGCGGCGGAGCCCGCTGGAACTACCTCGCGGCCTGGGGCTTCGCGCTCAAATCACCGGGCGGCAATGCCGACTCGGCCAAGGCCTTCGTCAAGCGCATCTATGCCAACACCAAGGTGCTGGACTCCGGCGCCCGCGGCGCGACCACGACCTTCGTCGAGCGCGGCATCGGCGACGTGCTGATCGCCTGGGAGAACGAGGCCTACCTGGCCGTGAAGGAGCTGGGGCCGGACAAGTTCGAGATCGTGACGCCGGCCGTGTCGGTGCTGGCCGAGCCGCCGGTGGCCGTGGTGGACAAGGTCGTCGACCGGCGCGGCACCCGCAAGCAGGCCGAGGCTTATCTGAACTACCTCTACAGCCCCGAGGGCCAGGAGATCGCGGCGCGCAACTTCTACCGCCCGCGTGACGCCAAGGTGGCGGCCAAGTACGCCAGGCAGTTCGCCAAGGTGGACCTCTTCACCGTGGACGAGCTCTTCGGCGGCTGGCGCAACGCCCAGAAGACGCACTTCGACGACGGCGGGGTGTTCGACCAGATCTACACGCCCGGCGCACGCTGAGCCGGCACGGCAGCCGGCCTCACGCCGCGCCGGACTGCGTGTCCGCCTGCGTGACCACGCTGCCCGGCGCCACGCTGCGCGTCAGCCAGACGTTGCCGCCGATGACGGCGCCGCGGCCGATGGTGACGCGCCCGAGCACCGTGGCGCCGGCGTAGATGACGACCTCGTCCTCCACGATGGGATGCCGCGGCTCGCCCTTGACGGCCTGGCCCTCGCCGTCGGTGGGGATGCTCTTGGCCCCGAGGGTGACGTTCTGGTAGATGCGCACGCCGCGCCCCAGCACGGCCGTCTCGCCGATGACGACGCCGGTGCCATGGTCGATGAAGCAGCCCGGGCCGATGGTGGCGCCCGGGTGGATGTCGATGCCGGTCTCGGCATGCGCCAGCTCGGCGACGACGCGGGCGATCAGCGGCAGGCCCAGGCGGTAGAGCTCATGGGCGATGCGGTGGCTGATCAGCGCCCGCACGCCGGGGTAGCAGATCAGCACCTCGTCGACGCTGCGTGCCGCCGGGTCGCCCCGGTAGGCGGCCAGCACGTCGCGGTCGAGCAGCTCGCGCAGGCTGGGAAGGGTGGCGAGAAAGCGGCGGGCCAGGGCGTCGGCCTCGGCCGCCGGCGGCGGCGCCTCGCCACGCTGGCGGGCATCGTGGCGCAGCTCCATGGCCGCCTGTTCGCGCAGCGTCGCCAGGGCGGCGCCCAGGGTGTGGCCGACGTAGTAGTCCTCGCTGTCGGCCTGCAGGGTGGGCGGACCCAGGCGCATCGGAAAGAGCGCCCCCGACAGGCCCTGCACCATCTCGGCCAGGAGCTCGCGCGAAGGCAGGTCGCGCCCGTCGCCGCGGCGGTGGGCGTCGCGCCAGCGCTGGCGGGCGCCGCGCAGGGCGTCGACCACGCGCTGCAGCTCGGTGGCGGTGTCGTTGGGCGGAGGTGCGGCTTGGTCGGTCATGGCGGTCCTGGGCTGGCGGGCGACCCGCGAAAAGCGAGCACTCTGTCGCAGAAATGTCGCTTAACGCCAATATGCATGAAGACATGACGGAAGATTCCTTGGCGTCGGCGTCATCCATCGTCAGACTTGCGGCGTTCAGGACTCATCCGCACTGCTCCGACCCCCCGATGTGTGAGCTTTTCGCCCTCAACAGCCGCCTGCCGGCCGCCGCCAACTTCTCGCTGCGCGGCTTCGCCGCCCGCGGCGGGCGCACCGCGGACCACGTCGATGGCTGGGGCGTCGCCTTCCACGAGGGCGAGCGCTGCGAGGTCGTCGTCGAGGACCGGCCGGCTGCCGAGTCCGACCTGGCCTCGCACTACGGCCAGCATCCGGTGCAGGCGCGCAACATCATTGCCCACATCCGCAAGGCCACGCAGGGGGCCCGCGCCGTCGAGAACTGCCACCCCTTCCGCCGCGAATGGGCCGGCCGCACCTGGGTCTTCGCCCATAACGGCGACCTGAAGGACTTCCACCCCGCGCTGGACGGCAGCTTCCTCCCCACGGGCCAGACCGACAGCGAGCGTGCCTTCTGCTGGCTGATGCAGCGGCTGCAGCAGCGCTTCGGCGCCCAACTGCCCACCTGGGCGGACCTGGCCGCCACCCTCACTCCCTGGGTGCACGAGATCGCCGAGCATGGCCGCTTCAACCTGCTGCTGACCGACGGCCGCGCCCTGCTGGCCCACGCCTCCACGCGGCTGCACTGGCTGCGCCGCGAGCCCCCCTTCGGCCATGTGCGCCTGCGCGACGGCGACCTGAGCGTCGACCTGGCCACGCTGAACGGCCCGCGCGACCGCATGACCCTGGTCGCCACCGAGCCCCTGACGCACGACGAGGCCTGGCAGGCCTTCGCTCCCGGCGAGGTGCGCGTCTTCGAGCAAGGCGACTGCATCTGGGTGAGCGAGGGCGTGGCCGAGCTGGCCGCCGCCTGAGGCCCGTTCACGCCAGGGCCGCGGACGCAACCCGCCCTTCCAGCCGCCCGCGCGGGCGCTGGATGCCGACGAGCAGCGCAAGGCCCGGCACCCGGCGCAGAGCGAGGTAGGCCAGCGCGCACAGCCCGAAGGTGAGCCCGACCAGCGCCACGGCCTCCACACCCCACGGCAGGCCCAGCGGCCTGAGCCCCTGGCTGAGCGCGACGATGACGCTCTGGTGCAGCACGTAGAGGCAGAACACCGCGGCGCTGGCCTGGCGCAGCAGCGGCGACTCGCGGGGGAAGGCGCGCTGCGCCCAGCCACAGGCGGCGACGATGGCCCACCAGGTTTCCGAGCCGCGCAGCGCGCGGGCGGCCACCAGCAGTCCGGCGGGCGGCGCCACCTGGTCGTAGGCGATGGCGAAGGCGAGCAGCAGCGCCCAGCTGGCCAGGAAGACCGCGAGGGCCACCCAGCGCAGCCGCAGCGCCGCGGCCCACAGTTGCGCCGCGAGCGGCGTTCGGCTGGCCCAGCCCAGGGCGAACAGCCAGCCGTATTCGAGGTGCTCGTAGAGGTCGTGGACGAGGTCGTGCGTGGTCGGGAAGTGCGGCATCACGAAGATGCGGGCCAGCGCCAGTGGCAGGGCCGGCAGCAGCAGCCAGGCCCAGGCAGGCATGCGCAGGGCCGGCGGCTTCAGGCGCAGCAGGCCCGCAGCCACGGCGCCCACGACGGCGTACAGCCACAGATAGGGCAGGAACCACAGGTGGTTCCAGGTCGGCACCGTCATGCAGTCGCTGCCGCGGCAGTAGCGCCCGCCATGCAGATAGGCCCACCAGAAGTCGAGGTAGCCGCCGTCGCCGGGCAGCAGGGCCGGCGCCTTGGTGAGGACCTCGAAGTAGGCCTGCGGCGGCACGACGACGGCCATGCCGAAGAACAGCGGCAGCAGCAGGCGCAGCGTGCGGTCCTTGAGCGTGCCGGCCACCCCGCGCCGCGCCATCAGCCCCCGGCAGGCGGCGCCGGCGATCAGGAAGAGCAGCCCGAGCCGCCAGGGCGAGCTGAGCATCATGAAGGGCTCGAGGGTGTCGCTGGCGGCCGGGCTCTTCACATGCCAGTCCCAGGTCACGTAGTACATGCCGACGTGATAGGGAATGAGCAGCGCGAAGGCCGCGACGCGCAACCCGTCCAGGAAGGGCAGGCGGGAACCGGAGGTGGGGAGGGCGGTGTTCATGGCCGGCAGCTTCGCGGGCCGCGCGCCGCCTCGCGAGGGCGCCGGGGCGAACGGCGCGACCTACGGGGCGGATGGGGCCAGAGCCTCCAGCGCATCGCGGTAGCCGCGCGACACCCGCAGCCGCTCGCCGCAGGCCAGCGTCAGCATCGCCTCGCCGCTGCCCAGGCGCTCGATGCGCTGTACGTGGGACGGGTTGACTGCATGGCTGCGGTGCACGCGCAGGAAGCGCGCCGCCCAGCCGGGGCGCGCCAGGGCCTCGGCCAGCGGCACGCGCTCCAGCCAGCTGCGCGGCGGCAGGTGCAGCTCGACGTAGTTGTCGGCGGCCGAGATCCACTGCACCTCGGCCAGCAGCAGGCGCTGCCCGTCCACCCAGTGGATGCCGGGCGGCGCGGCGGGGCGGGCGAGCTGTTCGCGCACGCGGGCCAGCGCCGCGGACAGGCGCTCGGCGGTGTAGGGCTTGAGCAGGTAGTCCAGCGCCGCCAGCTCGAAGGCCTGCAGCGCATGCTCGGCGTGCGCCGTCGAGAAGACGATGCAGCGCACCCCCATCTCGCGCAGCGCCGCGGCCAGCTGCACGCCGTTGCCGCCGGGCATCTCGATGTCCAGCAGTGCGAGGTCGGGCGGCGCCGGCAGGCCCTGCACCAGGGCCAGGGCGGCGGGGGCATCCGCCGCCTCGAGCAGCCCCGCCACGTCGGCCTCGGCAGCCAGCAGGCGGCGCAGCTTGGCGCGCGCGGCAGGCTCGTCGTCGACGATCAGGACGTGCACGGCAGCTCCATCGCCAGGCGCATGCCGCCGGCCTGCGGCCCGAAGTCGACCCGGGCAGCACTGCCGTAGCGGGCCTGCAGCCGTTCGCGCAGGTTGCGCAGGCCCAGGCCGCCGTCGCGCTCCGGCGGCAGCGGCGGCGTGGCGGGCAGGGGCTGGTCGGCGTGGTTGCTGACCGTCAGCCGCAGCCGCTCGCCGTCGCGTTCGGCGCGCACGCTCACCGTCACCCGCCCGCGATGCCGGGCCACGTCGTGCTTGATGGCGTTCTCCACGGGCGCCAGCAGCAGCAGGGCCGGCAGCCTGCAGGCGCGGGCGTCGGCATCGGCCTGGATCTCGACGACGAGGCGCTCGCGGCCGAAGCGGGCCTGCATCAGCGCGAGAAAGGGCTGCACCAGGGCCAGTTCGTCTGCGAGGCTGTGCTCGGCGCGCTGCTGGGCCGCGAGGGTCTGGCGCAGCAGCGCGGCCAGCTCGCACAGCAGCCGGTCGGCGCGGGCGACGTCCTCGTACATCACCGATGAAATCAGGTTGAGGGTGTTGAAGAGGAAGTGCGGCTGCACCTGGTCGGCCAGCCGCGCCAGGCGCTCCTCGGCCAGCTCGCGGCGGGCACGGTCCAGCTCCCGGGCGCGGGCGGCGGCGGCACCGGCCATCCAGACGCCACGCGAGATCAGGCAGAAGCTCAGGTAGCTCACCGCGTCCTTGCCGCCTTCGAAGACGAGCAGCGTGGGCAGGTCGTCCGGGTGGTAGCCCACGCCGACGAGGCCGTAGACGAGCAGGCGGATGCCGAACATGCCGGCGATGTGCAGGCCGCTGAACAGGGGCAGGGCCAGGGCGTGGGCCGCGAGCTGCTGCGGCCAGGGCCGGCCACGCAGCGCGCCCATCAGCGCATGCACGCCCAGCACCAGCAGGCCGATGACGGCGACCGAGCTGAACTCCCACAGGAAGGGCTCCCAGGGCCGCCGCCCGCCCGACAGGCGGTAGGCCTGCAGGGCCGAGGCGCTCAGCAGCAGGCCGACGACGGTCAGCAGGGCGACGTAGGGCAGGCGCCAGCGCGGCGGCAGCAGGGACATGCCCCGAGGTTAACGGCGCCGTCGGGCGGCGGGCGCGCGGTTCGCCCCCGCAGGGCCGCCGTTCGGCCCAGCGTCAGTGGCGCCCCGGACCGGCCTTGGGGTTGCTCGCCCCGCGCTCGCCTCCTTGCACCATGCGACCGCGGCGTTCGGCGTCCAGGCCGGGCGAGCTGCGCAGGTCGGTGTCCACCTGGCCTTCGGCGAGGTCGCGCGCGGCCCGCTCGATGTGGGGGTTGGGCTCGGCATCGGTCGAGGCGGCCTGCTGGTCGCGGTCGTGCGGCAGGGAAGGCCCCTGGGGGCGGGAGGCGTCGCCAAGCGTGCGCGGCTGATCCTTGTGGGCGGGTGCGGGCTTCATCGAGGCCTCCGAGGTGGGGGATGGAGACACTGTCCTCGCCGCTTCGCGGCCACGGCATCGTCCGGCCCGCCATCGGGCTGTCGGTCGACGCCGACAGCCGGGCGCGCGGCGGCGCGCCGTCCTACAACGGGCGCAGGCGACGGCCGGGCCGCGGATGCGCTGCCGCGGCTGAGCATCGCTGCCATGTCCCATGCCCTGCCCGCTGCGCTAACGCCGTCCGACCACGCCGGGCCGGCCGCTGCCGCCTCGAGCGCGCGCTGGGAAGGCGAAGGCCGCCAGTGGCGACTGGTGCTGGCCGGCGACTGGAGCGGGGCCGCGGCCGAGATTCCGCCTGCGCCCGAGGCGCTGCGGGCAGGCCAGGGGCTTCGGCTGGATTTCGACACCACGGCGCTGTCGCACTGGCAGCCGCCTTTGGCGGCCATGCTTTGGCAGGCCCTGGCTCCGCTGGCGCGCGCTGGCGCCGAGCTGGACCTCGCCGGGCTGCCCCGCGGCCTGCAACCGCTGCTGGGCCTGAGCCTGCCCGAGGCCGACGCGCCGCCCCGCCGACCGCGCGAGGCCGAGGCCGCCGCGCCCGCCGAGCCCGAATGGCGCAAGACCCTCGTCTTCATCGGCCAGCTGCTCGCCGCGCTGGGCCGGCTGGCGCGTGGCCGCACGGCGATGCGGCGCTCGGACTGGCTCTGGCAGATCGAGCAGACCGGCCCGCGCAGCCTGCCCATCGTGCTGCTGGTGAGCACCCTGGTCGGCCTCATCGTGGCCTACATGGGGGCCGAGCAGCTGCAGCGCTTCGCGGCGGAGAGCTTCATCGCCAACCTCGTCACCATCGGCGTGGTGCGCGAGATCGCGGCCCTCGTCGTGGGCATCGTGCTGGCCGGCCGCGTCGGCGCGGCCTTCGCCGCCCAGATCGGCAGCATGCGGGCCGGCGAGGAGATCGATGCGCTGACGACGCTGGGCGTGGACCCGGTCGAGCACCTCGTGCTGCCGCGCATGCTGGCCCTGCTCGTCACCGGCCCGCTGCTGACGCTGTGCGCCGGCATGGCGGGCCTGGCCGTCGGCTGCGCCGTCGCCGTGCTGCTCTACGACGTGCCGGCCCTGGCCTATCTGTCGACCACACGCGGGGCGCTGCAGGGGCCGGACATCGCCATCGGCCTGCTCAAGGGCAGCGTCTACGCGGTGCTGGTGGCCCTGGCCGGCTGCCGCCAGGGGCTGAACGCCGGGCGCAGCGCCCAGGCGGTGGGCGAGGCGACGACGGCGGCGGTCGTGCAGGCCATCGTCTGGATGGTGGTCGCTGCTTCGACGCTGACCGTCATCTTCCAGCGGCTGGGGGTGTGATGGCCGGCGAGGTGCTGATGCGCGTCGATGACCTCAGCCTGCATGCCGGCGGACGCGAGCTGCAGCATGGCCTTGGCTTCGACGTGCGCGCGGGCGAGGTGCTGGCCATCGTCGGCGCCAGCGGCTGCGGCAAGAGCACGCTGCTGCGCCACATGATCGGCCTGCAGGCGCCGCAGGCGGGCCGCGTGCTCTGGACGGCCGGCGGCGCCGAACGCGACGTTCATGGTGACGACCCGCCCCACCGCGAGATCGGCGTGGCCTTCCAGGCCGGCGCGCTGTGGAGCAGCATGACGGTGGGCGAGAACCTGATGCTGCCGCTGGAGCTCTACACCGACCTCGACGCCGGCCAGCGCGAGCGCCAGGCCCGCTACAAGCTCGCGCTGGCCGGCCTGTCCGACCCGGCCACCTTCGACGCCGAGCCCGCGTCGCTCTCGGGCGGCATGCGAAAGCGCGCCGCCATCGCCCGCGCCCTGGTGCTGGACCCGCCCATGCTCTGCCTGGACGAGCCCTCGGCCGGGCTGGACCCGCTGACTTCGGCACGGCTGGACGACCTCATCCTGCGCCTCAAGCGCGACCTGGGCACCGGCGTCGTCCTCGTCACCCACGAGCTGGACAGCCTGTTCGCGGTGGCCGACCGCATGCTCTTCCTCGACGTCGAGGCGCACACGGCCACGGCCCTCGGCCCGCCGAAGGAACTGCGCGAGCACGGCCCCGAGCCGGTGCGCGAGTTCCTGAACCGCGGCCGGCCGGCCCGCACGACTGCAGCCGAGGAGGCGGCGGCATGACGCGCCGCCGCGCGAATCCCCTGGTCATCGGCGCCTTCGTGGCCGCGTCGCTGGCGCTGCTGGCCGCGGCCCTGATCGCCTTGCCGGGCAACCACTGGTTCAAGCGTCCGCAGCGCGCCGTGATGTTCTTCTCGGGCTCGGTCTACGGGCTGCAGAAGGGCGCGCCGGTCGTCTTCCGCGGCGTGCACGTGGGCGACGTGACGGAGATCCGCGTCTACTACGACAGCAAGACGGACGGTTATGCCATCCCCGTCATCGCCGAGCTGGACGACGACGCCATCCGCGACCTCGAAGGCGAGCGCACCCACGGCGACATCGGCCATGCGCTGCCGACGCTGATCGCGCGCGGCCTGACCGCCCAGCTTGGCACCCAGAGCCTGGTGACGGGACAGCTCTACGTCGACCTGGACCTGCGCCCCAAGCAGCGCGGCGCGCTGCGCGGCGGCTACCAGGGCGACGCGACCGAGATCCCGACGACCGCCACCGTCTTCCAGGCCCTCAAGAGCCAGCTCGACGGCATCGACCTGCGCCGCATCCTCGACGACCTCAGCCAGATCTCCAGCGCGGCGCATGCCTTCGTGACGGGTCCGGAGCTCAAGCAGGGGCTCAAGGACTTCGCCGAGATGGCCGCGCACGCCAGGCGGCTCGCCGCCCAGCTCGACCAGCGCGCCGCGCCGCTGAGCAACGGCGCCCAGCGCGCATTGGCCAGCGTCGACCGGGCGGGCAACCGCGTCTCCGACGCCGCCGACCGCCTCGGCCGCGGCGCCGACCGCGCCAGCGAGCTGCTGGACCCGAACGGCACCGTCGTGCGGGACCTGCGGCGCGCGCTGGACGAACTGGGTCGGGCCAGCGCCTCGCTGCGCGAGACCGCCGACAGCGACGGGCCGCTGCTGCAGCAGACCGAGCGGACGATGCGCGACCTCTCCAGCGCCGCACGTGCGCTGCGCCAACTGGCCGACTCGCTGGAGGCCCAGCCCGAATCGCTGCTGCGCGGGCGCCGGCCCGACCCCCGGCCCGCCGAGGAGACCGCACGATGACGCCCGCCCCGACCCTCGCCCCGCCTTCGCCCGGCGCCACGCGCCGCGCGGCCCTGCTCTGGCTCGCCGCCGCGACGCTGGCCGGCTGCGCCACGCGCGATGCACCGCCGCGCCGCCTCTACGGCCTCACCGGCACGCCGCCCCTGCCGCCCGAGGCCCGGCCGGGCCGCGATGGCCGCGCCTGGGTGCTGAGCCCCGACATCGGCCTGCCCGACCTGCTGGACCGCGAGGAGATCCTCGTCGCCGAAGGCAGCGCCGGCCTGCGGCCCTGGCCCGAGGCGCGCTGGGCCGAACCGCTGCGCGACGCCCTGCCCCGCGTGCTCGCCGAGGACCTGTGGCGGCTGCGCCAGCCCTACCCCGTCGCCCTCGGCGGGACGCCGCGGGTGGACGAGAGCCTGGAGTCGCTGCGCCTCATCGTGCGCGTGGACGAGTGGCTGGCCCGCCCCGAAGGCGCCGGCCTGGCGCTGCACCTGCGCGCCCACTGGCACTGGACGCCCCTGCACGCCCCGGCCGGCACGGCGCTGCCGCCCCCGGGGCGGGCCGAGCTGACCGTGCCGTGCGCGGCACAGGCCGATGCGCTGGCGGACGCCTACCGCCGCAGCGTCACGGCGCTGGCGGCGAGGATCGTGGCGGGGTCGTAAGACCATCGACCTGCGCTGCGACCTGCTGGCAGGCGGAGATCAGATCCTTGACGATGCGGTCATCGACGTTCAGGTCGCCTTCGTATTCGCCAAGGTTGCGAACGTCGTGGCACTTGGACAGCACACGCCAGACCGCCGGGCCGAGGCCGAGGGTTTGCGGCAGGAGTTGGAAGACGATGTATCGATGGCTCGACCGGTAGCCGTGCCATCGAAGGGCCGCGAGGCACAAGGCGTGGGCGGCGTTGTAGGCAAGGTCGAACCTGCTTTCCAGCGACAGGGTCGCGTTGAGCGCGTCCTTCAGGCGGGCGTGGCCGGAGCGCTTCAGGCCGGCGAACTCCTTCGCATCGGGGGGCTCGGCCTTGAGCGGCTTCCCCGGTCCGCACAGGGCGTCAAACGCTGAGGTCATCTTCTGCTCCGACGATCCACACCTTCGGCTGTTCCATGACTCGGCCCAGGAATGCTTCACCGCCGACCAGACGGCGGTTGAATTCCTCACGGGTCAGGAGGGTCGGATTGATGGTACGGCCCAGTGCCTGGCTCGCGGGCTCGAGCATGCCGAAGACGTCGCCATAGGTCAGGGTGTCGCTGACGATCATCAGGTCGATATCGCTGGTGGCGCTGTCGGTCCTCTTGGCCACCGAGCCGTAGACGAAGGCCGCGACGATCTGGCCTGCCACGACGGACAGCGCTTCGCGCAAAGGCTCGGCCAGGCCCACGGTCTTCTGCACGATGCCGCAAACCTCGGCAAAGATCGGCGACGCCGGGTTGGCCTGATAGTGCTTGCGATTGCCGGACCGCGTGACCCGCACGAGGCCGCTATCGGCAAGGCTCTGAAGTTCCCTGTGCACGGCGCCCACGCCGCTGCCGGCGAGTTCGATCAGCTCGGTCGCGTAGAAGCTGCGGGACGGCTGACCGAAGAGCAAGGCCAGGACACGCTGCTGCGTCCGCGAGAACAGGGCGTCGGCAAGGCTTCGAGACTCGCCTGTCATGGAGAGATTCCCATATTGGGTGGAAATATACCCAATATGGGAACTTTCGTGCCGCAGCGCCCTCAGCGCTGGGCCGTCAACCGGGCCGCGAAGGCCTTGTGCACCGACAGCAGTGCCGTCGCGCGCGCGGCCTGGACCTGGATGAGGGCGTCCTGGGCCTGCAGGCGGTCCTGCTCGGCGGTCAGCAGCGAGTAGAAGTCGGCGACGCCGGCTTCGTAGCGCTTGAGGGCCAGCTCGCGGGCGCGGGCCGTGGCGTCGGCCGCGGCGGCCTGGGCGGCGGCCTGCAGCTCGGTCTCGCGCAGGGTCGAGAGGCTGCCCTGGGCATCCTGCAGGGCCGTCAGCTGGGCCTGTTCGGCGGTGGCGACGGCGGCCTCGTAGCCGGCTCGGGCGGCCGTTTCTTCGGCCTTGCGGGCACCGAAGTCCAGGAACTGCCAGTTCAGGGCGCCGGCGACGCTGTGGATCTGGGTGCCGCTCTTGAAGAGGTCGCCCGCACGGCCGGCGCTCCAGCCGATCTGGCCGGTGAGGCCGAGGCTGGGCCAGCGCGCCGCCCAGGCCACATGGGCACGTGCCGCCGCCGCCTGGGCGCGCGCGGCGGCGGCCTTGACGTCGGGCCGCGCGGCCAGCAGGCCGGCGGGATCGGGCAGGGTGCCGAGGCTGACCAGGCGCGGCTCGGGCATGGCGGGCAGGGGGTCGCTGTCGGCCTTGTCGCAGTCGGCCGGCGGCTGGCCGCGCAGCAGGTCGAGCTGCAGGCGCGTGAGGCAGGCGGCGTTGCGCAGGGCCGGCACGGTGGCCGAGGTCTGCGCGACCAGGGCCTCGGCGCGGGCCTGGTCGACGGCCGTGCCGCGGCCGGCGCCGACGCGCGCCTTGACGAGGTCGAGCAGCTGGTTCTGCACCGTCAGCGCGTCCTTGGCCAGGGCCAGGCGGTGGCCCAGGCCGATGAGCTGAGCCTGCAGGTTGAGGGCCGTGCCGGCCAGGCTGAGCTGGGCGGCGTCGCGGTCCAGGGCCGCGCTCTCGGCGTCGTAGCCGGCCGCGCGGGCGTTGGCGGCGGCGCGGCCCCAGAGGTCGATCTCCCAGGCTGCCGTGGCGTTGACGTTGTAGCTGTTGAAGTTGTTGAACTGTCCCTGGTCGTTGGGAGCGCGCTGGCGGCTGGCGCTGGCGCCGACACCCACGGTCGGCAGGCGCTGGGCGCCGGCCGCGTCGGCCAGCGCCTGGGCCTGCTTCAGGCGGGCGGCGGCGGCGCGCAGGTCGCGGTTGTTGGCCAGCACCTCGTCGACGACGCGCTGCAGCTGGGCATCGTCGACGAAGGCTGCCGTCATGGTGGCCGCACCTGGGCTGGGGGCGGGCAGCTGGGCGAACTGCGCCGGGGCGAGGTTCTTCGGGCCGGGCGACAGCCCGGGCGCGGCGCAGGCCGCCAGCAGTGCGGCCAGGGCGAGGGGGGTCAGGCGGACGAGCATGTCAGTGACCCTCCTTTTCGTCGTCAATGCCGGGATGGAAGGCATGCGCCGAGGCGTCGATCTGGGCCTTGAGGGCCGCCGCGCGAGCGCGGCGCTTCTCGGTGCTGGCGCGCAACAGGCTGTAGAACACCGGCGTCAGGAAGATGCCGAAGAAGGTCACGCCCAGCATGCCGGCGAACACGGCAATGCCCATGGCGCGGCGCATCTCGCTGCCCGCGCCGCTGCCGAGGATGAGCGGGATGACGCCGGCGCAGAAGGCGATGGAGGTCATCAGGATGGGGCGCAGCCGCAGGCGGCAGGCCTCGATGACGGCGTCGCGGATGCTGCGGCCGCGTTCCTCCAGCTCCTTGGCGAACTCGACGATCAGGATGGCGTTCTTGCAGGCCAGGCCCACGAGCACGACCAGCGCCACCTGCGTGAAGATGTTGAGGTCGCCGGCCTGCATGAAGGGCGGGAAGTGCGACAGCCACACGCCGAACAGCGCCGACAGGATGCACATCGGCACGATCAGGATGATGGCCAGGGGCAGGCTCCAGCTCTCGTACTGCGCCGCGAGCACGAGGATGACGAGCAGCACCGAGAACATCAGCACGGCGGCGAGCGTCGGCACCTCGACGTTGAGCACGGGCACGGTGACGTTGCGGGTCAGCCTGTCCTGGTAGCTCAGGTCGGTGAACTCGTAGCCGAAGCCGCGCGGCAGGGTCTTGAGCAGGCGCTCGATCTCGGCCTCGGCCTGGCCCGAGGAGAAGCCGGGCTTGGGCGCGCCGTTGATGTCGGCGCTGGGGAAGCCGTTGTAGCGCGTGACGCGCGTCGGGCCGAAGGTGGGCTCCACGCTCATCAGCGAACCCAGCGGCACCATCTCGCCCGCGTCGTTGCGGGTCTTGAGCTGGACGATGTCCTCGGCCTTGGCGCGGAAGGGCGCGTCGGCCTGCACGATGACCTGGTAGGTCTTGCCGAACTTGGTGAAGTCGTTGACGTAGAGCGAGCCGAGGTTGATCTGCAGGGTGTCGTAGATGGAGCCCAGCGGGACGCCCATCTGCTTGGCCTTGACGCGGTCCACGTTGGCGAAGAGCTGCGGCACGTTGATGTCGTAGTTGGAGTACGGCGTGCCGATGGACGTGTTGGGGTTGCCGTAGATCTGTCCGAGCGTGCCCCAGGTGGCGCCGTACAGGGCCTGCTCGCCCTGGCTGCTGCGGTCCTGCACCTGCACCTTGAAGCCCCCGGCGATGCCCAGGCCGTCCACCGGCGGCGGCGGCACGACGAACATGCGCGCGCCCTGGATCTGCTGGATGGCGCCGTTGACCTGGCCGAGGATGGCCTCCTTGCTCTTCTCGCGCGAGGTGCGCTTGTCGAAGCCCTCCAGGCCGAAGAAGACGATGCCTTCATTGGGCGAGGCGGAGAAGCCGGCGACCGAGAGGCCCGGGAAGGCCACCGAGTCGACGATGCCCGGCACCTTGAGCGCGATGGCGCTCATGCGGCGGATGACTTCTTCGGTGCGGTCCAGGCTGGAGCCCGCCGGCAGCTGGGCCACGCCGATCAGGTACTGCTTGTCCGGCGCCGGCACGAAGCCGCTGGGGATGCGCGTGAACAGCAGGCCCGTCAGGCCGAGCAGGATGGCATAGACGAGCACGGCCGCGGACTTGCGCTTCAGGATGCCCGTGACGCCGCGGCCATAGTCCTCCGAGCGGCGGTGGAAGAAGCGGTTGAACCAGTGGAAGAAGGGGCCGAAGACCTTGTCCATGCCGCGCATCAGCGCGTCCTTGGGCGCGTCGTGCGGGCGCAGCAGGATGGCCGCGAGGGCGGGCGACAGCGTCAGCGAGTTGAAGGCCGAGATCACCGTGGAGATGGCGATCGTGACCGCGAACTGCTTGTAGAACTGGCCCGACAGGCCCGGCACCAGCGTGAGCGGGATGAACACCGCGCACAGCACCAGGGCGATGGCGATGATGGGGCCCGAGACCTCCTGCATGGCCTTGACCGTCGCGTTATGCGGCGTGAGCCCGTCCTGGATGTTGCGCTCGACGTTCTCGACCACCACGATGGCGTCGTCCACCACGATGCCGATGGCCAGCACCAGGCCGAACAGCGTCAGCGTGTTGATGGAGAAGCCCAGCAGCAGCAGCACGGCGAAGGTGCCGACGATGGACACCGGCACGGCCACCAGCGGAATGATGGAGGCGCGCCAGGTCTGCAGGAAGATGATGACGACGAGCACCACCAGGCCCACGGCCTCGAACAGCGTGTGCACGACCTTCTCGATGGAGGTCTGCACGAAGCGGGTCGGGTCGTAGACGATGGCGTAGTCCACGCCCTTGGGGAAGCTGGGCTTGAGCCTCTCCATCGTCTTGCGGACGTTGTCGGAGATGGCCAGGGCGTTGGAGCCCGGCGCCTGGAAGACGGCGATGGCCGCGGCCTCCTTGTTGTTCAGCAGGCTGCGCAGGGCATACGTGTTGGCGCTGATCTCGACGCGGCCGACGTCGCGCACGCGCACCATGGCACCGGTCTTGGTGTCGCTGCGCACGATGATGTTGCCGAACTCCTCCTCGCTGGCCAGCCGCCCCTGGGCGTTGATGGCGAGCTGGAAGTCGGTGCCCTTGGGCGACGGCGAGGCGCCCACGACGCCGGCGGCGACCTGGGTGTTCTGCTCGCGGATGGCGCCGACCACCTCGGAGGCCGTCATGCTGCGCGCGGCGAGCTTCTGCGGGTCCAGCCAGATGCGCATGGCGTAGTCGCCGGCGCCGAACATCAGCACCGAGCCCATGCCGGGCACGCGCAGCAGGTCGTCGCGGACGTTGAGCTGCCCGTAGTTGCGCAGGTAGAGGGCGTCGCGCGAGTTGTCCGGGCTGACGAGGTGGACCACCATGGTCAGGTTGGGCGCCGACTTCTCCGTCGTCACGCCGATCTGGCGCACGATGTCGGGCAGGCGCGGCAGGGCGCGGTTGATGCGGTTCTGCACCGCCGTCTCGGCCGCCTCGGGGTGGGTGCCGATCTTGAAGGTGACGGTCAGCGTCATGCCACCGTCGCCGGTGGCCTGGCTCTCGAAGTACAGGACGTTCTCGAGGCCGTTGATCTGCTCCTCGAGCGGCGTGGCCACCGTCTCGGCGATGACGCGGGGATTGGCGCCGGGGTACTGGGCGCGCACCACCACCTGCGGCGGCGCGACCTCGGGGTATTCCGAGACCGGCAGCAGCGGGATGGCCAGGGCGCCGATCAGGAAGATGAAGAGGGACAGCACGGTCGCGAAGCGCGGCCGGTCGATGAAGAAGCGTGAGATGTCCATGGGCTACCGCCTTGGGATTACTTCGAGGCGGCGGACGCCGGTGCGGCGGGCGCGGCGCCCGGCGGGCCTTGCGGCGGCGCGGGCAGGGGCATGCCCTTGTCGTCCACCTTCAGCACCTGGGGCGTGACGGGGGCGCCGGGGAAGGCGCGCAACAGGCCGTCGACGACGACCAGCTCGCCGGGCTTGACGCCGTCGACCACGCGCATGCCGTCCACCAGCGCGCCCGGCGTGACGGGGCGGGGCTGCACGATGTTGTTGGGGCCGACGATGAGGATGATCTTGCGGGTCTGGTCGGTGGTGATGGCGCGGTCCGGCACGACGACGCCGGTGTAGCTGGCGCCGCCGCCGAGCTTGATGCGCGCATACAGCCCCGGCGTGAACTCGCCGCCCTTGTTGTCGAACACCGCGCGGGCGCGGATGGAGGCCGTCGCCGGGTTGAGGCGGTTGTCGACGAAATCGAGCTTGCCCGTGTGCGGATAGCCCTGCTCGTTGGACAGCCCCATCTGCACCGCGACCGCGTCACGCGCCGGCAGCTTGCCCTCGCGGGCCGCGCGCATGTACTTGAGGTAGGTCGCCTCGCTGGCGTCGAAGTAGGCGAAGACCTTGTCGCTGGAGACCAGCGTCGTCAGCACCGGGTCGCCCACGCCGACGAGGTTGCCGGGCGTGACGTTGGCGCGCGACGTGCGCCCGCTGACCGGCGCGGTCACGTTCGCGTACTCCACGTTCAGGCGGGCCTGCACGAGGGCCGCCTCGGCCGCTTTCTGGTTGGCTTCGGCCGAGCGCACGGCGGCGCGCAGCTGGTCGATCTCCTGCTGGCTGACGGCATTGACGCTGACCAGCTTCTCGGAGCGGGCGAGGTCGGCGCGGGCCAGCTCGGCCTGGGTCTTGAGCGCGGCGATCTGGGCCTCCGCGCGGGCGACCTCGGCCTTGAAGCCCCGGGCGTCGATGGTGAACAGCGGGTCGCCCTTCCTGACGAGCTGCCCTTCGCGGAAGCGCACCGCCTCGACCGTGCCGGCCACGCGGGCGCGCACGTCGACGGTGTCGGGCGCCTCCAGGCGCGCGGTGAACTCGTCGAACTCCTGGATCTGGCGCTGGGTGGCCGGAGCGACGGAGACGGGCGGCGGGCCGCCGTGCCCGCCCGGGCCGCCGGCTCCGTCCTGTTGTTGGCCGCAGGCGGCGAGCAGGACGGCGACGAGCGGGGTCAGGGTCAGCGCCAGGTTTTTCTTCGTCATGGAGGGCTCCGATTTGCCAAGCGGGCGACTGTAATCAGATCACCCCCGCGCTGACTACCACTCGCCCGAAAGCCCTTGAAGTTGCTGACATCCCTTGTCAACAGCCCCCACGAAGTACAAAAAAAGCCGCCCGGAGGCGGCCTGGCGGCGTAATTCAGTAACGCGTCGATTCAGTGGACGCCGTGCATCTTCTTCTTCATCCACGGCGTCAGCAGCATCAGCACGACGCCGGCACCGATGGGGATGGCGGTGAAGATCAGGAAGAAGACGGACATCGAATAGTGGTTGGAGATGTCGTCGATGTAGGAACCCGTGAAGCCGGCGAGCTTGTTGGCGATGGCCGTGTTGAGGAACCAGACGCCGAACATCAGGCCCAGCAGCCGGGTGGGCGCGAGCTTGGAGATGTAGGACAGGCCCACGGGGGACAGGCAGAGTTCGCCCATGGTGTGCAGCAGGTAGGCCAGGCACAGGAAGACCATGCTGACCTGGGCCGTCTTGGCGCCCTGCGGGATGCCGGAGGAGCCGTAGGACAGGGCGGCGAATCCGAGGCCGAGCAGCACCAGGCCCACGCCGAACTTGACCGGGCCGGCCGGGTTCCAGTGCTTCTCCCACATCTTGGAGAACATCGGCGCCAGGATGACGAGGAAAAAGGAGTTCAGCACGCCGAACCAGCTGGCCGGCACCTCGGACTGCTCCAGCGCGAACTCCCGGCCCAGCATCCACAGCACCAGGCCCCAGATGACGGCGAAGGCCAGGGCCAGCATGGCGTTGGCCAGCAGGTAGCGGCTGCCGGTGCTGCGGTTGAGCTTCCACAGCAGCCAGGTCAGGATGATGGCCGGCAGCACCGTCATCAGCGAGTTGACGACCTTGAAGACGAAGCCGCTGGTGCCGACCAGGGCGCGGTCGGTGTAGTCGGCCGCGAAGATGGTCATGGAGCCGCCGGCCTGCTCGAAGGCGAACCAGAAGAAGATGGTGAAGAAGGAGAAGACGAAGATGGCCTTGAGGCGGTCGGCTACGACGTGGGCGGGGGCCTCGTCCGCCGCGCTGGCGCTGGCCTTGGCGCGGTCGGCGGCGGTCGGCGGGTTGCCGATGTCGCCGAAGATGCCCTGGCTGAACCAGAACTGCAGCGCGCCCAGGATCATGAACAGGCCCGCCAGGCCGAAGCCGAGGTGCCAGGACACCTTCTCGCCGATGTAGCCGCACAGCAGGATGCCGAAGAAGGCGCCGGCGTTCACGCCCATGTAGAAGAGGGTGTAGCCGCCGTCGCGGGCGTTGTCTTCCTTGGGTCCGTAGAGCTGGCCGACGATGGCCGAGACGTTGGGCTTGAAGAGGCCGGTGCCCAGCACGACGAGCCCAAGGCCGGCGTAGAAGCTCGGCACCGTGTTCAGGAACATCGAGATATGGCCGGCGGCGATGACGAAGCCGCCGATGAGGACCGAGCGGCGCGTGCCCAGGTAGCGGTCGGCGATGTAGCCGCCCAGGATGGGCAGCAGGTAGGCCAGGCCCGTGTACCAGCCGTAGAGCGACGTGGCCTCGGCGCGCGTCCAGCCCCAGCCGCCCTTGGCCGCCTCGGTGACCAGGAAGAGCACGAGCAGGCCGCGCATGCCGTAGTAGGAGAAGCGCTCCCACATCTCCGTGAAGAAGAGGACGAAGAGCTGGTTGGGCTGGCCGAGGATGGCCTGGGACCGCGGGGTCGCCGCGCGGCCAGAGGCGGCCGGGTCGGCCACGGGGGAGGTTGTCGTCACGTCAGTCGTTCCAGGTGAGCCCCGCGGGGTGCGCGGGCAGGAGGCGGGCGGTGGCCCGCGGCAAGGTCCGGAATTGTCCAGCCTGCAACGACGTTTGCACGGAGCGCCGGCCCCGGGATTGCCCGGGTGGACCGGCGTCGGGTCAGGGGGCCGCGGCGTGCGGCGTGCCGCCGGCCGCGGCGATCAGCGGCTGGCTCTCGGGGAGGATGTAGACCAGGCCGCCGCGGTCGCTGCCCAGCGTGGCCAGCACGACGCGCTCGAAGAATTCGGGGTCGACGACGATGCAACCCAGGGTGATGCGGTGGTCCTGCGGGTTGGCGGAGGCCAGCCGTTCGGGCCGCCGCTCCCGGGCCGGCGCGGGTCGCAGGCGGTGGATGGCCAGGCTGGCGTCGTAGTCGATCCAGACGATGCGCTCACCGTGGAGGTTATGGCCCGGCTGGGCTTCGAAACGACCCGCGGGGGTGGTGCGCTCCTGCGGGGTCAGCGAGGCCGGCAGCTTGCCGCGGGAGCCCGGCACTTCGCCGTCGCCCGGCGTCAGGCCCAGCAGTGCGGGGGCGCGGCCGAGCAGGCGGCCCTCGGCGTCGTAGACGGCCAGCGTCGCGGCGCGCTTGTCGACGATGGCGAACGGCCTGCCGTCGCGCGCGTCGGCCGCCACCGGCCGCGCTGTCCTGGAAATCCCCTGGGCGGCCGCGCTGCCCGCGGCGACCATCCCCAACGCGACGACGACGCCGCAAATCCCGGCCTTGAACCGGCCCGCCCAACTGCTGCCCACCCGATGCCCCACTCACGACTGGCAGGCGCAACCCCGCGCCTGCCTTGGGGGCAGTCTAGGAATCCGGGCCTGTAACACCCAGACAAGAACTTCACGGTTTGGCGGTGTTACTTTTCCGTGGCAGCGAGGCCTGGGCGAGCACCTGGGGCTGGCCGCCCGCGGCGGCAGGGAAGAACGCCGTCAGCGTGTGCTGCTCGGGCAGCACGTAGACGATGGCGCGGCCATGGCCGAAGTTGGGCCAGACGATCCTGTCGAAGAAGGGCACCGGCACGTTGATGCAGCCCCAGCTGATGCGGTTGTCGGCCGGCGTGGGCGTGGCCAGGCGCTCCAGGCGCCGCTCCTTGGGGTTGGTGGCCCTCACGCGGTGCATGGACACGGCTGCCTCGTAGTCCACCCAGACGACGTCGTGGCCGAGCGAATTGCGTCCCGGCGCGGACTCGAAACGGCCGGCCGGCGTGGTGCGTTCCTGGGGCCGGATGTCCTCGATGGCCTTCTGGCCGATGCCGGCGACGGACAGGTCGCCGGCGGCGTAGCCAAGCAGCACCGGGCTGGTGCCCAGCAGCTTGCCGCCCGGGGAAAAGACGTAGACCTGGGCACGGCGCTTGTCGACGATGGCGAAGGGGCGGTCGCCGTTGTCGGCCTCGCGCACGGCCCAGGCCGCCACGCGGTTCACGTCGCTGGGCGGGCGGACGTGGCCGAAGTCGAGCTGGCGCTCGATGGGGGGTTGTGCGGCGACGGCCGCTGGCGCCGGCTGTGCGGCCACCGGGCGGGCCGCCGGCGGATGTGCCGGGGAGCGCCAGAGCCGGTGGCTGAGAAAGGGATAGAGAACGGCAAGCGCCACGGCGGCGATCAGCACGCCGTTGCGCAGGCCGATGAGGACGTCGCGCCACCCGGGGGTGGCGTCGCCGTCAGGAGGGTCTCCGAACCTCATGATTCAGCGGTGCGGAGACGGGCTCGCGCTCGATCAGTTGCGGTCGGAGCGGGGGGCGCGCTCGGGCGCGGACGGGTAGGACGAGTTGTTGGACGAACCGGTGTCGGTGGACGTCGTGGTCGACGAGTTCATCGACGAATCCGACGGCGTGGTGGTGGCCGTGGAGTTCGTGGAGTTCATCGAGTTGGTGGCCGGCGCGGTGGAAGGCGTCGCGGCGGTGCTGTCCTGGGGCAGCGGGGCCGTCGTGCCATCGGCCGGCGGCGTCGTGCGGCTGGGGTCGTAAGCGGGCTGCTGCTGTTGCTGGGCCTGGGCCGCCATGGTGGCGTCGGTGGCCGGTGCGTTCGGGTCGGCAGGGGTCTGCTCGCTGGTCGGCTTCGCCGTGGCGGCGGCCATCGGGTCGGTCGGCTGGTTCTGGGTGTCGGTCTGGGCAACGGCCAGGCCGATGCCGGTGACGAGGACGGCGGCGGTCATGGCGCTGGTGACGGTCTTGAGCGTGGGCATCGTGGAACTCCTTTCAGTGCGGTGGCCGACCCGGGAGGCCGACCGGCGAGGCCGGGCATTTCCACCGGCTGGGTTCCACTCTAGGAGGGTGACTTCACGCCCGGGGTCGGCCCTGGGCCAGACCCGCTGTAGGAGCCTCCCGACAGCGGTAGCGCGTGGTTACCTCGTCGCAAGGTTCTGAGACGACCCGCGCCGACATGGGGCGCGCATGACCGCCTCAGATCGAAAAGTCGTAGTCAATGGTCAGCGGCGCGTGGTCGCTGAAAAGCTGGCCCGTGTAGATGGCCTCGCGCCGCGCGTGGGCGGCGAGGCCCGGCGTGGCGAGGTGGTAGTCCAGCCGCCACCCGACGTTGTTGGCCCGCGCGGCGCCGCGTGCGCTCCACCAGGTGTATTGCTCGGGCTTGTCGTTGAGCGTGCGGAAGACGTCCACCACGCCGCCCTCGTCGAACAGCCGCGTCAGCCAGGCCCGCTCCTCGGGCAGGAAGCCGCTGTTCTTCTGGTTGCTGCGCCAATTCTTGAGGTCGATTTCCTTGTGGGCGATGTTGACGTCGGCCACGAGGATGAACTCGCGCTCGGCCTTGAGCGCCATCAGGTGCGGATAGAGGGCGGCCAGGAAGCGGTACTTGACCTGCTGGCGCTCCTCGCCGCTGGTGCCGCTGGGGAAATAGACGCTGATCAGGCTGAGCTTGCGGCCGGGCTTGTCGAAGCGCTTCTCGACCCAGCGGCCCTCGCTGTCGAACTCGTCGATGCCCAGGCCGACGACGAGGTCGCTGGGCTCCTCCTTGGTGTACAGGCCTACGCCCGAATAGCCCTTCTTCTGGGCGTAGTGGAAGTGGCCGTTGAGGTGGTTGCAGCTGCGGAACTGGCTCTCGACGACGTCGGCCTGGGCCTTGAGTTCCTGCACGCCGACGGCATCAGCTTCCTGACGGTCGAGCCAGTCGAAGAAACCCTTACTGGCGGCGGAGCGGACGCCGTTGAGGTTGGCGGTGATGAAGCGCATCTTTCTATGAGGAGGGCTGCGTCGCGTCAGTATCGCAGTGCGGCGAACGCACAACACCACGGGCGCTTTCATCACGAAACCGTCACGTGATCCTTACTATTCCGTAGCAATCAAGAGGCACTGGGGAAGTGCCCGGTCTTTCGCTGTATCCCCCCGATCGTCCCCCCGAACAACCCGAGGATTTCCCATGCCGAAACTCCGCATGTCTCCGACCCTGCTCGCACTGGCGCTGGGCGCGGCCTTCCCGATGTCGACGGCCTTCGCGCAGACGGCCGCGGCCCCCGAGGCCAAGAAAGACGTCAACCAGCTCGAAGCGGTCATCGTCACCGGCAGCCGCCGGGCCGAGAACCTCAAGGAAGTGCCGCTGTCGATCTCGGCCATCAAGTCGGAGGAGCTGGACACCTACAACGCCAGCGGCCAGGACATCCGCGCGCTGTCCGGCAAGGTGCCCAGCCTGAACATCGAATCCGACTACGGCCGCACCTTCCCGCGCTTCTACGTGCGCGGGCTGGGCAACACCGACTTCGACATGAACGCCTCGCAGCCGGTCGGCCTGGTCTACGACGACGTGGTGCAGGAAAGCATCGCGCTCAAGGGCTTCCCGGTGTTCGACATGGAGCAGGTGGAGCTGCTGCGCGGCCCGCAGGGCACGCTCTTCGGCCGCAACTCGCCGGCCGGCGTCATGAAGTTCGACTCGGCCAAGCCCGGCAAGCGGCTGGAGGGCTATGCCAACTTCAGCTATGGCCGCTGGAACTCCGCCAATCTGGAGGCCGCCGTCAACGTGCCGCTGAATGCCGACTGGGGCCTGCGCGTGGCCGGCATCGTGCAGCGCCAGGACGACCGCGTGCACAACCCCCTGCCCAACGCCACCTCCGACCTCGAGGGCTACAACGACAAGGCCCTGCGCCTGCAGGCCCAGTACAAGAACGGCGGCTTCACGGGTCTTTTCAAGGTCCAGGCCCGCGACTACAAGGGCACGGCCACCACCTTCCGCGCCAACATCATGAAGCGCGGCACCAACGACCTCGTCGACGGCTACGACGACAGCTACTACCCGACCGACGGCTACAACTCGCAGACGCTCAAGTCCAGCGAAGTCAGTGCCCGCCTGCGCTGGGATTTCGATGGCGTGTCGCTCTACTCCATCACCGCCTACGACCGCGCCAAGTTCTACAGCCGCGGCGACGTGGACGGCGGCTTCGGCTGCCGCTTCTGCAGCATCCCGGACGGCCCGAGCTACCCCGGCCAGCCGGCGCTGATTCCCTTCGATGCCCAGACCGCCGACGGCATTCCCTACCTGCGCCAGATGACGCAGGAGTTCCGCCTTCAGTCCAATACCACGGCGCCGCTGCAGTGGATCGGCGGCCTCTACTACTTCAACGAGAAGCTGCAGGTGGACAGCTTCAACTTCGACAGCTTCACCGTCGGCGACCCGCAGAACGGCTATGCCGTGCAGCACCAGGAAGCCAAGTCCTGGGCGGCCTTCGGCAACGTGAAGTACGCCGTCACGCCCGATCTCAAGCTGACCGCCGGCCTGCGCTACACCGATGACAAGAAGGACTTCGACGCCCAGCGCACCCAGCATCCGAGCCTGCCGAACATCGCCCTGGTGACGGCCAATCCCAAGTCCACCAACTGGAGCTGGGACCTGGGCGCCAACTACAACCTCGACAAGGCCACCAGCGTCTACACGCGCATCGCCACGGGCTACCGCGCGCCCAGCATCCAAGGCCGCATCCTGTTCTTCGACGCCTCGGCCGTGCCGGCCGGCACGTCGCCGATCTCGATCGCCAATTCCGAGAAGGTGCTGTCGGCCGAGGTCGGCTTCAAGGCCGACCTGCTGGACAACACCGCCCGCATCAGCGGCTCGTTGTTCAAGTACCGCGTCAAGGGCATGCAGCTGACGGCCGGTTCGGGCTCGATCAACCAGAACCGCCTCGTCAACGCGGCCAAGGCCGAGGGCCAGGGCTTCGAGCTCGACGCCCAGGCCATCGTCGCGCGCGACTGGCGCACGACGCTGGGCGTGTCGTACAACGACACCAAGATCAAGGACCCCAACCTCTTCGTCTCACCCTGCGGCAATGCGAACTTCCAGTTCCTGCAGGCCAACACGGGCTGCACCGTGACCGACCCGGCCGGCCCGAACGGCACCGTCAGCATCAACGGCAACCCGCTGCCGCGCGCGCCGAAGTGGGTGTGGAACTGGACGCTGAAGTACAGCACCGAGATCGGCAATGGCGAACTCACCGTGCTGACCGACTGGGCCTACAAGGACAAGTACAACATGTTCCTGTACGAGGCCGTCGAGTACAAGGCCAAGGCGGCGCTGGAAGGCGGCCTGCGTGTCGGCTACGGCTGGGCGGGCGGCAAGTACGAGGTGGCGGCCTACTCGCGCAACATCACCAACCACCGCCAGGTCGTCGCCGCCATCGACTTCGACAACCTGACCGGCATCGTCAACGAGCCGCGCAGCTACGGCGTGCAGTTCAAGGCCAGCTTCTGACGCCTGACGACAAACCGGTCGCGGCAGCGACTCGGTGAAACCACCGCCCGGCCCGGCTCCTTCTAGGGGTCGGGCCGGTTTTCCTGCCCCCTAGAATCGCGCGGACATGTCCGCCGCACCCACCGACTCCCTCGCCCAGTCCTTCGTCGCCTTCGCCGTCGAGGCGGGCGTGCTGCGTTTCGGCGAGTTCAAGACCAAAGCGGGGCGGCTGAGCCCCTACTTCTTCAACGCCGGCCTGTTCGACGACGGCGCCAAGCTCGGCCGCCTGGCCGGCTTCTACGCCGAGCGGCTGATCGCCTCGGGCCTGGCCTTCGACATGATCTTCGGCCCCGCCTACAAGGGCATCACCCTGGCCGCCGCGGTGGCGATGGAGCTGGCGCGCCGCGGCCACAACCTGCCCTTCGCCTACAACCGCAAGGAAGCCAAGGACCACGGCGAGGGCGGCACCCTGGTCGGCGCGCCGGTCAAGGGCCGCGTGCTCATCATCGACGACGTCATATCCGCCGGCACCTCGGTGCGCGAGTCCATCCAGATGATCGAAGCCGCCGGGGCCAGGCCCTGCGGCGTCGCCATCGCGCTGGACCGCCAGGAAAAGGCCGCCGAGAACGGTGTCGACAGCCCGCTGTCCGCCGTCCAGCAGGTGCAGCAGCGCTACGGCCTGCCGGTGGTGGCCGTGGCCGGCCTGGCCGACCTGCTGGCCTACCTGGAGGGCGCGCCCGAGCTGGCCGCCCATCGCCCGGCGGTGCTGGCCTATCGCGAACGCTACGGGGTCTGAGCCACCGATGCGCCTGCTGCCCTTCGTCGCCGCACTGCTGATTGCCACCGCCGCCCAGGCCCAGGACGGCGTGCCGGGCAGGGGCATCTACACCTGCACAACGGCCGACGGGCGCAAGCTGACGAGCGACCGGCCCATCCCGGAATGCACCTCGCGCGAGCAGCGCGTGCTCAACCCCGATGGCTCGCAGCGCGCCACGCTGCCGCCCTTCCTGAGCCCGGAGGAGCGTGCCGCCAAGGAGGCCGCCGACCGCCGCGCCGCCGCCGAGCGCGTCGCCCAGCTCGACGCCATCCGCCGCGACCGCACGCTGATCCAGCGCTACCCCAACGAGGCCGCCCACCAGCGCGCCCGCAACGTGGCGCTGGACGATGCCAACAAGGCCACCCGGATCTCCGAGCGCCGCATCAAGGACCTGAACCAGGAGCGCAAGCCGCTGCTGGACGAGGCCGAGTTCTACAAGGGCAAGCCGCTGCCGCCCAAGCTCAAGCAGGCCCTGGACGCCAACGACGCCAGCATCGAGGCGCAGCAGGTGCTCATCGAGAACCAGAAGGCCGAGATCGTGCGCATCAACACGCGCTTCGACGCCGAGCTGGCGCGGCTGCGCAAGCTCTGGGCCGGCGCCGCGCCAGGCACGCTGCCGCCCTTGAACGAGCTGCCCCGGTCGGCACCGCCGCCCACGCCCAAGCCGTCCACCGCCTCGAAGTAGCGGCCGGCGACCCGGCCTGCCCGGGGCGGCCTCAGCCGAGCTTCTTCTTCAGCAGCTCGTTGACCAGGGCCGGATTGGCCTTGCCCTTGGTCGCCTTCATGGCCTGGCCGACGAGGGCGTTGAAGGCCTTGTCCTTGCCGGCGCGGTATTCGTCGACGGACTTCGGGTTGGCCGCCAGCACCTCGTCGAGGATGGCCTCGATGGCGCCGGTGTCGCTGACCTGCTTGAGGCCCTTGGCGTCGATGACGGCGTCCACGTCGGTGGATTCACCGCTCCACAGTGACTCGAACACCTGCTTGGCGGCGTTGTTGGAGATGGTGCCATCGGCGATGCGGCCGATGAGCCGTGCCAGCAGCGCCGGCCCGACCGGTGCCGCGTCGATCTCGATGTCCGCGGCGTTGAGCCGTTTGCTGATCTCGCCCATCACCCAGTTCGCCACCAGCTTGGGCGGCGCGCCGGCCGCCTTGGCGGCCTCGTAGTAGCGGGCCGTGGCCAGGCTCTGCGTCATCATGGTCGCGTCGTAGGCCGGCAGGCCGTCCTGCTCCACGAAGCGCGCGGCCATCACGGCCGGCAGCTCGGGCATCTCGCCCTTCACCCGCTCCACCCACTCCGGCGCGATCACCAGCGGCGGCAGGTCGGGGTCGGGGAAATAGCGGTAGTCGGCCGAGTCCTCCTTGCTGCGCATGGCGCGGGTCTCGCCGGTGTCGGGGTTGTAGAGCACCGTGGCCTGCTGGATCTTGCGGCCATCTTCGATCTCGTCGATCTGCCAGTTGACCTCGTAGTTCACCGCGTCGACGAGGAAGCGGAAGCTGTTGAGGTTCTTGATCTCGCGCCGCGTGCCGAAGGGCTCGCCGGGCTTGCGCACCGACACGTTGACGTCGCAACGGAAGCTGCCTTCCTGCATGTTGCCGTCGCAGATGCCCAGCCACATCACCAGCGCGTGCAGGGTCTTGGCGTACTCGGCCGCCTCCTGGGCGGAGCGCATGTCGGGCTCGGAGACGATCTCCAGCAGCGGCGTGCCGGCGCGGTTGAGGTCAATGCCGGACTGGCCGTGGTAGTCCTCGTGCAGGCTCTTGCCCGCGTCTTCCTCGAGGTGGGCTCGGGTCAGGTTGACCTTGTGCTTCACGTCGCCGACGAAGAACTCGACCGAACCACCCTGCACCACCGGGATCTCGAACTGGCTGATCTGGTAGCCCTTGGGCAGGTCGGGGTAGAAATAGTTCTTGCGGGCGAAGATGGACAGCGGCGCCACCTTCGCGCCCACGGCCAGGCCGAAGCGGATGGCGCGCTCCACCGCGGCACGGTTGAGCACCGGCAGGGTGCCGGGCAGGGCCAGGTCCACGGGCGAGGCCTGGGTGTTGGGCGCCGCGCCGAAGGCGGTCGAGCTGCCGCTGAAGATCTTGCTCTGCGTGGAGAGCTGGACGTGGTTCTCGAGGCCGATGACGACCTCGTAGCCGCGGATGAGTTTGGGCGTTGTAGGCATGTTCAGAGTCCCGAAGGCGCGGCGCGGTGCCAGTCGGTGGCCTGCTGCAGGGCGTGGGCCGCGTGCAGCAGCTGGCCTTCCTTGAAGTAGTTGCCGATGAGCTGCAGGCCCACCGGCATGCCGCCCTCGCCCGTGCCGACGGGCACGCTCATGCCGGGCAGGCCGGCGAGCGACCCGGGCAGGGTGAAGATGTCGGCGAGGTAGGCCTGGGTCGGGTCGTCGGCGCCGGTGCCGGCCTTCCAGGCGACCGTGGGCGCCACCGGGCCGGCGATCAGGTCGCACTGCGCGAAGCACTGCTGGAAGTCGTCCGCGATCATGCGGCGCAGCTTCTGGGCCTGGAGGTAGTAGGCGTCGTAATAGCCGTGGCTGAGCACGTAGGTGCCGATCATGATGCGGCGCTTGACCTCGGGGCCGAAGCCCTCGGCGCGCGTCTTCTTGTACATGTCGAGCAGGTCGTCGTAGTGCGCGGCGCGGTGGCCGAACTTGACGCCGTCGAAGCGGCTGAGGTTGGAGCTCGCCTCGGCCGGGGCAATGATGTAGTACACCGGAATGGCCAGCTCGGTGCGCGGCAGGCTCACGTCCACCAGCGTGGCGCCGAGCTTCTCCAGCTCGGCCAGGCCGGCGCGCACGGCGGTGTTCACGTCGGCACTCAGGCCCGCCGGGAAGAACTCCCTGGGCAGACCGATGCGCAGGCCGGCCAGCGGCTTGGCCGCCGAGGCGCCTTCCCTGGCCGACAGCATCTGGGCATGGAAGTCCTGCGGCGGCTGGTTGACGCTGGTGGCGTCGCGTTCGTCGAAGCCGCTCATGGCCGACAGCAGCAGGGCGCAGTCCTCGGCCGAGCGGGCCATGGGGCCGGCCTGGTCCAGGCTGGAGGCGAAGGCGATCATGCCGTAGCGGCTGCACACGCCATAGGTGGGCTTGATGCCGGTGATGCCGCAGAAGCTGGCCGGCTGGCGGATGGAGCCGCCGGTGTCGGTGCCGGTCGTGCCGGGCACGAGGCGGGCCGCCACGGCAACGGCCGAGCCGCCCGAGGAGCCGCCCGGCACTCGGCTGGCGTCCCAGGGGTTGTGGGCGGCGAAGTAGGCGCTGTTCTCGTTGGCCGAGCCCATGGCGAACTCGTCGCAGTTGAGCTTGCCGAGCGCAACGGTGCCGGCCGCATTCAGCCGGGCGACGACGGTGGCGTCGAAGGGGCTGCGGTAGCCCTGCAGGATGCGGGAGCCGGCCGTGGTGGGCATGTCGGCCGTGACGTAGATGTCCTTGTGGGCGATGGGCACGCCGGCCAGCGGCCCGGCGCTGCCCGCCGCCAGGGCGGCGTCGGCGGCGGCGGCGCGGGCCAGCGCGCCCTCGGCGTCCACGTGCAGGAAGGCGCCGAGCGCCGGGTCGCGCTCGGCGATGCGCGCCAGCAGCGCCTGGGTGGCCTCGCGGCTGGAGAGGGCGCGGCTTTTCAGGGCGGCGGCCAGCTCGGCGACGCCCATGTCGTGAACGGGCTTCATTCGATGACCTTGGGAACGAGGAAGAGGCCGTCCTCGACGGCCGGGGCGCTTTTCTGGTTGAGCTCGCGCTGGTTGCTCTCGGTAACCACGTCGTCGCGCAGGCGCAGCTGCACCTGCTGCACGGCCGACAGCGGCGTGTACAGCGGCTCGATGCCGGCCGTGTCGACGGCGCTCATCTGGTCCACGATCTTGAAGAAGCCGTTGAGCTGCCCGAGCAAGGCGTCGGACTCGGCCGGCTGCAGCTCCAGCCGCGCCAGATGGGCGATGCGGCTCACGTCGTCAGGGGTGAGGCTCATGAAGGGTTTTCAGATGTAAGCCCGAGGCCAGAAACCGGGGACTGGTAACACGATGGCAAAGGGTCGCGTTGTGGCCAGAACGGCCGGGAACAAGGCGCGAACCGCAGCCGGGTGCATACCCGGCGAGGATTCGCAACGCAGTATCCGGCCGTTCTGGCCACAACCCTCCGGGAAGGCCATCCGCAAAGCGCCACTCTGCGTTGCACCGCTTGCCCGCACATGGGTGCGGGCGGCGCGTCGCGCCTTGATTGGCACTTTGCGGATGGCCTTCGCGGCCCTTTGCCATCGTGTTACCAGTCCCAACTGGCGGGCCTCGGAAGGGGGTGATCGGTTATTATCGCCGCCCATCTCCAAGGCCTTCGGGGCTGCCCATCCCGCGACGGAATCCGTTGTCGAGAGGGCGGCCTCGCTGCTTATTCAGCCCCCCCGATTCCGAGCCCCGCCCCGGGCGTGGCTCCTCCCCGCGCCCATCATGTTCGCCTCCCTGCGCCGCTATTTCTCCACCGACCTGGCCATCGACCTCGGTACCGCCAACACCCTGATCTACGTGCGCGGCAAGGGCATCGTCCTGGACGAGCCGTCGGTGGTGTCCATCCGCCACGAGGGCGGTCCCAACGGCAAGAAGACCATCCAGGCCGTCGGCCGCGAGGCCAAGGCCATGCTGGGCAAGGTGCCCGGCAACATCGAGGCCATCCGGCCCATGAAGGACGGCGTCATCGCCGACTTCACGGTGACCGAGCAGATGCTCAAGCAGTTCATCAAGATGGTCCACGACAGCAAGACCTTCAAGCCGTCGCCGAGGATCATCATCTGCGTGCCCTGCGGCTCCACCCAGGTCGAGCGCCGCGCCATCCGCGAGTCGGCGCTCGGCGCGGGCGCCAGCGAGGTCTACCTGATCGAGGAACCCATGGCCGCCGCCATCGGCGCCGGCCTGCCCGTGGCCGAAGCCTCGGGCTCCATGGTGGTGGACATCGGCGGCGGCACGACGGAAGTCGGCGTCATCTCGCTGGGCGGCATGGTCTACAAGGGCAGCGTGCGCGTCGGCGGCGACAAGTTCGACGAAGCCATCATCAACTACATCCGCCGCAACTACGGCATGCTCATCGGCGAGCCCACCGCCGAGGCCATCAAGAAGAACATCGGCAGCGCCTTCCCTGGCAGCGAGGTCAAGGAGATGGAGGTCAAGGGCCGCAACCTCTCCGAAGGCGTGCCGCGCAGCTTCACCATCTCGTCCAACGAGATCCTCGAAGCCCTGACCGACCCGCTCAACCAGATCGTCTCCGCCGTCAAGAACGCGCTCGAGCAGACGCCGCCCGAGCTGGGCGCCGACATCGCCGAGCGCGGCATGATGCTGACCGGCGGTGGCGCCCTGCTGCGCGACCTGGACCGCCTGCTGGGCGAGGAGACCGGTCTGCCCGTACTGGTGGCCGAGGACCCGCTGACCTGCGTCGTGCGCGGCTGCGGCATGGCCCTGGAGCGCATGGAGCGCCTGGGCAGCATCTTCACGTCGGAATGAAGGCAGGCTCGATCCCGTCCTGAGAAAAATGCAACCACAGAGGCACAGAGCCACGGAGAAGAAAGCTTCGGATTTCCTCTGTGGCTCCGTGCCTCTGTGGTTGCCTTTCGTGCGCCCCCCGCACTTCACCGCCTGATTCCGCGGCGCCATGCCCTTCGGCACCCTCGACCGCACCCCACCGCCGTTCTTCCGCCAGGGTCCGTCGGCGCTGACCAAGCTCGCGCTGTGTTCGGCGCTGGCCCTGCTGCTGATGGTGGCCGACGCCCGTTTCCACGTCATGCAGCCCGCCCGCGCCGCCCTGGCCCTCGTGCTGCAGCCGGTCCAGCGCCTGCTGCTCGCCCCCGTGGATGCCTGGGAGACGGCCGGCGACTACCTGCGCGGCACCAAGCGCGCCATGGCGGCCGAAGACCTGGCCCGGCGTCAGTTGGCCCAGCAGGCCGAGCGCCTGTCGCGCGCCGAGGCCCTGCAGGCCGAGAACGACCGCCTGCGCAAGCTGCTGGTGCTGCAGCCGGCGCTGAGCGTGGCGTCCATCGCGGCCGAGGTGCTCTTCGAGGCACCCGACCCCTTCTCCCGCCGCGTGGTCATCGACCGCGGCGCCACCCAGGGCGTGTCGGCCGGCTCGCCCGTCATCAACGAGGCCGGCGTCCTGGGCCAGGTGACGCGGGTCTACCCGCTGTCCAGCGAGGTGACGCTGCTGACCGACAAGGATGCGGCCATCCCGCTGCTGAACGCCCGCACCCAGATGCGCAATGTCGCCATCGGGCGCGCCGACGGCAGCGGCATGGAGCTGCGCTTCCTGGCCGCCAATGCCGACGTGAAGGTGGGCGACCTGATGACGACCTCGGGGCTGGACGGCGTCTACCCGCCGGGGCTGCCTGTGGCCAAGGTGGCCGTCGTGGAGCGCCGCGGCGACTCCAGCTTCGCCCAGGTGCTGCTGGCCCCCATCGCCCAGCCCGACAGCGCCCGCCACGTGCTGGTGCTGCAGCCGCTGGACCGCCACGTCGCGGCCAAGAGGGAGGCCGAGGTCGCCGCCGCCGCAGAAGCCGCTTCGGCCGCCGAGACCAAGGCCGCCGTGCGCGCCGCCAAGAAGGCCGAGCGCGCCGAGAAGGCCGCCGCCAAGGCCTCGGGAGCCGCGCCATGATCATGCGGGCATGTCAGCCCCCCGCCGCTCTGCGGCGCCCCCCCGCGGGGGCCGGGCCTTGCTTGGGGCGGCCCGGCGCGCGGCCCGAGGGGAGCGCGCCATGATCATGCCGCGCGCAGCCGAAAAGCTGCTCCTTCCCGCCAACCCCTGGTTCATCGTCTTCACGCTGGTCGTCGCGCTGATGATCGACATGGTGCCCATGGGGCGCCTGGCCGCCATGCCCGACGTGCTGGCCGTGGTGCTGGTGTTCTGGGGCGTGCACCAGCCGCGCCGCGTCGGCGTGCTGTGGGCCTTCGTCTTCGGCCTGCTCATCGACGTGCACGACGGCGCCCTGCTCGGCCAGCATGCCCTGGCCTACAGCGGCCTGAGCTTCGGCGCCATCTCGCTGCACCGCCGCCTGCCGTGGTTCTCGCTGGGTGCGCAGTCCATCCAGGTGCTGCCGCTGTTCTTCGCCGCCCATGTGCTGGCGCTGGTCGTGCGGATGATCGTCGGCGGCATGTGGCCGGGCTGGAGCGTGCTGCTGGCGCCGGTCTTCGAGGCGCTGCTGTGGCCGGTGGCCAGCGTGCTGCTGCTGGCGCCGCAGCGGCGCGCACCGGACCGCGACGCCCATCGCCCGTTGTGATGCATAGGCCCCTCGTCCAACCTCGCCGCGCTGAACGCGGGCGAGTCTGGCCGGTCCCCCGAGGGGACGAGGCTGTTCGCGGCATGGTGCCGCGAACAACCTCTGGCGGGCCGGCTTGGGGCGGCCCGGCGCTCGGCCCGAGATGCTTGGTCCGCCGCCGCTGGCGGCTCCACGCTGCGTTGGGCAACTGACGTGGTCGTCCTCAAGAACCTCCACCAGGAGCTGTCGCGCTTCCGCCTGCGGGTGCTGGCGGCGGGCGCCTTCGTGCTGTTCTGCTTCGGGCTGCTGGTGGCGCGCCTGGTGTGGCTGCAGGTGGTGCAGTACGACAGCTTCGCCGAGCGGGCCGAGTCCAACCGCATCGCCGTCGTGCCCATCGTGCCCAACCGCGGCCTCATCAAGGACCGCAACGGCGTCGTGCTGGCGAGCAACTACTCGGCCTATACGCTCGAAATCAACCCCGAGAAGGTCGGCGACCTCGACGCCACCATCGAGGCCCTCGGCCAGGTCATCGAGATCCAGGCCCGTGACAAGCGCCGCTTCAAGCGCCTGCTGGAGGAGGCCAAGCACACCGACTCCCTGCCCATACGCACCAAGCTGAGCGACGAGGAGGTCGCCCGCTTCACGGCCCAGCGCTTCCGCTTCCCCGGCGTCGAGATCAAGGCGCGGCTGTTCCGCTCCTACCCGCTCGGCGAGGTGGGTTCCCACCTCATCGGCTACATCGGGCGCATCAACCAGGCCGAGAAGAAGCAGATGGACGAGTGGGACGAGGAGGACCTCGCCAACTATCGCGGCACCGAGTACATCGGCAAGCTGGGCCTGGAGCAGGCCTATGAGAAAGAGTTGCACGGCACGACGGGCTTCGAGCAGGTCGAAACCAGCGCCGGCGGCCGTGCGGTGCGGCGCCTGGCGCACCGCCCGCCCACGCCGGGCAACACGCTCAACCTCTCCGTCGACATCAAGCTGCAGGCCCTGGTGGAGCGCCTGTTCGGCGACCGGCGCGGCGCACTGGTCGCCATCGACCCGCGCAACGGCGAAGTGCTGGCCTTCGTCTCCAAGCCGACCTTCGACCCCAATCTCTTCGTCGACGGCATCGACGCCGACTCCTGGCGCGACCTCAACGAGGACATCGACAAGCCGCTGCTGAACCGCGCGCTGCGGGGCACCTACCCGCCTGGCTCCACCTTCAAGCCGCTGATGGCCATGGCCGCACTCAACAGCGGCAAGCGCTCGCCCAGCTTGGTCATCCAGGACAACCTGACCTACAGCTTCGGCGGGCGTACCTTCGGCAGCCCCGAGACCGACCGCGCCGGCCCGAAGGACATGCGGCTGGCCATCGTCACCTCCTCCAACGTCTACTTCTACAGCCTGGCCAACGAGATGGGGGTGGACCTCATCCACGACCAGCTCGAGCCCTTCGGCCTGGGCCGCAGGACGGACATCGACGTGCAGGGCGAGGTGACGGGGGTGTTGCCGTCCACCGACTGGAAGTACCGCAGGTTCAAGCAGAAGTGGTTCCCTGGCGAGACCATCTCCCTGGGCATCGGGCAGGGCTACAACAACTTCACGATGCTGCAGATGGCCACCGCCTACGCCACCATCGCCTCGGGCGGCCAGCGCTTCAAGCCACGGCTGGTGCGCGAGATCGAGGACGTCGTCCACCACGAGCAGCGCCGCATCGCCAGCGACGCGCTGGAGCCGCTCAAGCTCAGGCCGGCCGACGTCGCCGTCATCCATAACGCCATGAACGGCGTGACACTGGAAGGCACCTCGCGCCAGGTCTTCATGGGCGCGCCCTACCAGAGCGCCGGCAAGACCGGCACGGCCCAGGCCGTCGGCCTGAAGGCGGGCGAGAAGTACAGCGCCATCAAGGCCGACGAGAGGAAGCGCGACCACTCCCTCTATGTCGCCTTCGCGCCGGTGGACCACCCGACCGTGGCCCTGGCCCTCATCGTCGAGAACGCCGGCTGGGGCTCGTCGTCGGCGGCCCCCATCGCGCGCCGCGTGTTCGACTACCTGCTGCTGGGCCAGTACCCGAGCGAGGAGGACATCGCCAAGACGCAGCTGGGCCAGACCTTCGCCCCCATCGGCACGCCGCGCCGCGCGGCCGACGTGCCCCTGCCCGGCCAGGCGGCGTCCGCCCCTGACGCGGCAGCCTCTGCCGCCTCCGCACCCGCCTCGGGAGCCACCCAATGACCGTCATCGAACGCCCGCCGCTGCTGAGCCGGCTCAAGCCCTGGCTCAGCGGCTTCGACATCCCGCTGCTGCTGGCCGTGTTCTGGCTGTGCGGCTGGGGCCTCGTGTGCATGTACTCCGCCGGTTACGACCACGGCACCCGCTTCGTCGACCACGCCCGCAACATGGCCCTGGGCCTCGGCCTGATGTTCATCGTCGCCCGCGTACCGCCGCAGAAGCTGATGGCCATCGCCATCCCGCTCTACACGGTGGGCGTGCTGCTGCTGGTGGCCACCGCCCTTTTCGGCGTCACCAAGAAGGGCGCCACGCGCTGGTTGAGCATCGGCGTCACGCAGATCCAGCCGTCCGAGCTGCTCAAGCTGGCCACCCCGCTGATGTTGGCCTGGTGGTTCCAGAAGCGCGAGGGCCTGCTGCGCTGGCCCGACTTCATCGCCGCCTTCGGCCTGCTGGGGGTGCCCTTCCTGCTGATCGCCAAGCAGCCCGACCTGGGCACCGGCATCCTCGTGCTGGCCGCGGGCCTGTATGTGATCTTCTTCGCCGGCCTGCCGTGGCGTCTGATCGTGCCGGCCCTGGTGCTCGGCGCCGCAGCCGCGACGGCCCTGGTGCTGAGCGAAGACAAGATCTGCGATCCCGACCTGAAATGGCCGGTGCTCAAGGAGTACCAGAAGCACCGCATCTGCACCCTGCTCGACCCCAGCAAGGACCCGCTGGGCAAGGGCTTCCACATCATCCAGGGCGAGATCGCCATCGGCTCGGGCGGCATGACGGGCAAGGGCTTCATGCAGGGCACGCAGACCCACCTGGAGTTCATCCCGGAGCGCACGACGGACTTCATCTTCGCCGCCTTCGGCGAGGAGTTCGGGCTGACGGGCGCGCTGGCCCTGCTGGTTGGCTTCACGGCCCTGATCCTGCGCGGGCTGATGATCGCCTCCGACGCGCCGACGCTCTTCACGCGGCTGATGGCCGGTGCGGTGACGCTGTCCTTCTTCACCTACGTCTTCGTCAACATGGGCATGGTCAGCGGTATCCTGCCCGTCGTGGGCGTGCCCCTGCCCTTCGTCAGCTACGGCGGCACGGCCATGGTGACCCTGGGCCTGTCGCTCGGGCTGCTGCTGTCGATCGCGCGGGTCAGGAAGCTGGTCAAGACCTGAGCGCCGCGGCGGCGGGGAAGCGGATCGTGAAGCGCGCGCCGGGCCCCTGGCCGTCGGGCGACTCGCCACCCGCCGCACGCCGCACGCGCGTGTCGTCCAGCGTCAGCTCCGCCTCGTGCTGCTGCACGATCTCCTGCACGATGGCCAGGCCGAGGCCCGAGCCCTCGACGCCGCTGCCCAGGGACCGGTAGAAAGGCTGGAAGACCTTCTCCCGCTCCGGCGGCGGGATGCCCGGGCCGGTGTCCTCGACCTGCAGCACCACCACCTGGCCGAAGGGGTCCTCCACGACGCGCACCGTCACGACGCCGCCGGCCGGCGTGTAGAGCAGCGCGTTGTCCACGAGGTTGCGGACCAGCTCGCCGATCAGCACCGGCTGCCCTTGCACGCGCAGGCGCGCCTCGTCCGGCGCGACGCCGTCATAGCCGAGGTCGATGCGCCTCTCCAGCGCGCGGGGGACGAAGTCGCGCACCGTGTCGATGGCGATCTCCGCCAGGTTGACCGGTTCGCGCCGCATGGCCTGCTCGGCGTCCTCGGCGCGCGCCATGGACAGCAGCTGGTTGACCATGTGGGCCGCCCGCTCGCTGGCCCGCGCGATCTGCGCCAGCGAGCGCTTGAGCTCGTCGGGCGTGGAGCGGCCGGCATCGATCTCGCGCTCCACCAGCTCCGCCTGCGTGCGCAGGCCGGCCAGCGGCGTCTTCAGCTGGTGGGCCGCGTCGGCGAGGAAATGCTTCTGCCGGCTCATGGACGAATCCAGCCGGGCGAGCAGGTCGTTGATGGCCCGCACCAGGGGCGCCACCTCATCGGGCACGCGCCGCTCGTCGATGGGCGAAAGGTCGGAGCTTTCCCGCGAACGGATGCGGCGCTGCAGCTCGTTGAGCGGCGAGATGCCGCGCGCCAGCGCCAGCCACACCAGCAGCACCGCCAGCGGCAGGATGACAAACTGCGGCAGGATGACGCCCTTGATGATCTCGTTGGTGAGGCGCGCCCGCTTGCCCAGGGTCTCCGCCACCTGCACGAGCATGGTCCGCGACGTGCCGGCCTGGCCTTCGGGTGCCACCCAGAGGTAGGCCACGCGCACGGCGTCGGCCCCGGCCTCGTCGTCGCGGAAGTGCAGCTCCCACGGCACGATGGGCCCGTCGTCGGTGGGCACCGGCAGCGTGGCGTCGCCGCTGAGCAGCTCGCCCCGCAGCCCGAGCACCTGGTAGAAGACCGTGTCCGAAGCGTCCGCCCGCAGCAGCGCCGCCGCCTCCGGCACGAGGGCATAACGGTCCCGTCCCTTGGACGCTCCGGCGCCAGAGGCTTCCGTCGCCGCCACCTGCTGCCCCAGGCTGCGCGCCACCTCGCCGAGTTCGCGGTCGTAGGGGCGGCTGGCGATGCCCTGCGCCACCAGCCAGGTCAGGGCCACGCTGATCGGCCAGATCAGCAGCAGCGGCGCGAGCATCCAGTCCAGGATCTCGCCGAACAGCGAGCCCTGCTGGGGGCTGGCGCCGCCTTTATTCGGCATCGATCACGAGGGGATCTTCTCGAGGCAGTAGCCGAGACCGCGCACCGTCGCGATGCGGATGGGGCCTTGCTCGATCTTCTTGCGCAGCCGGTGGATGTAGACCTCGATGGCGTTGTTCGAGACCTCTTCGCCCCATTCGCACAGGCGCTCGACGAGCTGGTCCTTGCTGACCAGGCGCCCGGCGCGCTGCAGCAGCACCTCCAGCAGCGACAGCTCGCGCGCCGACAGCTCCAGCATCTGCTCGTTGATGTAGGCCACGCGGCCGGTGGCGTCGAAGCTCAGCGGCCCGTGCTTGATGACGCTGCTGGCCGTGCCCAGCCCGCGCCGGGTGAGGGCCCGCACCCGCGCCTCCAGCTCCTGCAGCGAGAAGGGCTTGGCCATGTAGTCGTCGGCGCCCAGGTCCAGGCCCTTGACGCGCTGCTCGACGCTGTCCGCGGCCGTCAGGATGAGGACCGGCATGGTCGAACCGCGGGCCCGCAGCTTGCGCAGCACCTCCAGGCCGTGCAGGCGTGGCAGGCCGAGGTCGAGGATGACGAGGTCGAACTCATGCGTCGCCAGCGCCGTGTCGGCCTCGGTGCCGGTGCTGACCCGGTCCACCGCATAGCCAGAGGCGCGCAGGGCGCGCAAAAGGCCATCGGCCAGCACTTGGTCGTCTTCCGCGATGAGGATGCGCATGTCGTTTGTCTCCTGCGCCGATGTTATGTGCGACCACCCTACGGGCGGCTTGCGCGGGCGCAAGCTGGCTCACGCCATGAGCCACCAAGCGCCTAGGATGCCGTTCAACCCTGGCGCCACGCCCGGAAACTGGGGAATAACCACTGTACAAACATACAGATTGCCCCATAATTGACGCATTCACCTGGAGATTCGCATGGACGCCCCCGTCAAAGCCCTGAACACGGAAAAAGCCAAGGCCCTGCAGGCCGCCCTCGCCCAGATCGAGAAGCAGTTCGGCAAGGGTTCCATCATGCGCCTGGGCGAAGGCGAGGTCATCGAGGACATCCAGGTCGTCTCCACCGGCTCGCTGGGCCTGGACATCGCCCTGGGCGTCGGCGGCCTCCCCCGCGGCCGGGTCATCGAGATCTACGGCCCCGAGTCATCCGGCAAGACGACGCTGACGCTGCAAGTCATCGCCGAGATGCAGAAGATCCAGGGCACCTGCGCCTTCATCGATGCCGAGCACGCCCTCGACATCCAGTACGCCCAGAAGCTCGGCGTCAACCTGCAGGACCTCCTGATCAGCCAGCCCGACACCGGCGAACAGGCCCTCGAGATCGTCGACGCCCTGGTGCGTTCGGGCTCGGTGGACCTGATCGTCGTCGACTCGGTCGCCGCGCTGACGCCCAAGGCCGAAATCGAAGGTGAGATGGGCGACCAGCTTCCCGGCCTGCAGGCCCGCCTGATGAGCCAGGCCCTGCGCAAGCTGACGGCCACCATCAAGAAGACCAACTGCACGGTCATCTTCATCAACCAGATCCGCATGAAGATCGGCGTCATGTTCGGCTCGCCCGAAACGACCACGGGCGGCAACGCGCTGAAGTTCTACGCCTCGGTGCGCCTGGACATCCGCCGCATCGGCTCCATCAAGAAGGGCGAGGAGGTCATCGGCTCCGAGACCAAGGTCAAGGTCGTCAAGAACAAGGTCAGCCCCCCCTTCAAGACGGCCGAGTTCGACATCCTCTACGGCGAAGGCATCAGCCGCGAGGGCGAGATCGTCGACATGGGCGTCGTCCACAAGATCGTCGACAAGTCCGGCGCCTGGTATGCCTACCAAGGCGAGAAGATCGGCCAGGGCAAGGACAACGCCCGCGAGTACCTCCGCGAAAACCCCGACATCGCCCGCGAGATCGAAAACAAGATCCGCGAAGCAGTCGGCGTCGCCCCGCTGGGCGAAGCCGAAGGCACGACTGGCAAGGAGTGACCCATGCGGTTTCGTCAAAACAAGATCCGCGAAGCGGTCGGCGTCGCCCCGCTGGGCGAGGCCGAAGGCGGCCAGGAGTAATCCGGCTGCGGCGATCCCGGTGACCCGTGCCCCACTGTCCCTGAAGGCCCGAGCCATCGGGCTTCTCGCCCAGCGCGAGCACAGCCGTGCCGAGCTGCGGCGCAAGCTGCTGCGCATCGAGCAGGAACAGAAGCGCCGCGCGAGGCTGGCCGACGCCGCAGCGGCCGAGAGTGCGCCGGGGGACGAACCGCCCGACGACGACACGGCGTGCGCGGAAGCTGCCGAGTCCGCCGTCGATGCCTTGCTCGACACCCTTGCCGCCGAGGGTTACCTCGACGAAACCCGCTTCGTCGAATCTCGGCTCCACCTCCGGTCGGGCCGGTTCGGCGCCCAGCGCATCCAGCAGGAGCTGGCCCAGCACGGCCTGCGCCTGGACGCCGAGCAGCAGGCGCAGCTCCGCGCCACCGAACTGGAGCGCGCCCGCGAGGTCTGGCTGCGGCGTTTCGGGCCCGAGCCGGCCGCTGAACCCGTCGAGCGGGCCCGCCAGACACGCTTCCTGCTGGCCCGGGGCTTTGCGGCCGACGTGGTGCGGCGGCTGCTCCGCTGAGGCCCCCGCAGGGCCCGTCGACCGCCCCCGCGTAAGGCCCGCTCAAGCCCCGCGTGCTACATTGCCGCCTGCTCAAAACGGCGGCGAACCGCTGGGCAACCGGTTTCCGCCTCCGGGAATCGGCTCGTGTCCAGGCGCTTTCGACCGCCCCGTCCCGGCTCGGTTGGAGCCGGGTTGCGTCTCCAGTTCCCGCCCATGCCCGTCGCTCCATCCACCGCACAGCGCCGCTTGCTGCACCGCCGCGCCCTCGATGTGCAGGTTTTCGCGCGCGATGACGGCCTGTTCGACGTCGAAGCCAGCCTGACGGACACCAAGACGCATGACGTGTCCCTGGCCGGCGAGGCACGCAGGGCCGGCGATCCCATCCATGAGATGCGGCTGCTCCTGACGGTGGACACCCAGCTGACTATCACCGCGGCGACCTCCGAGACGCGGTGGATGCCCTATCCCGGTGCCTGTGACGACCACGCCGATGCCTATGCCCGCCTCGTCGGCCTCAGCCTGATGAAGGGCTTCCGGCAGGCCGTGCAGGAGCGCTTGGCCGGCACCCGCGGCTGCACCCACCTGACCGAGCTCTGCCAGGTGCTGCCGACCGCCGTGATCCAGGCCTTCGCCGGCTCGGTGATCGACACACGGGAGGGTGACGCCGCCGGCAACCCGCCCTTCCAGCTCGACCGCTGCCACGCCCTGCGCCGCGACGGCGCGGTGGTCGCCAAGTTCTATCCGCGTTGGCACCTGAGCGCCTCAGAGCCGGCCGCGACCGCTTCCTGACTTCCCCGACCCGAAAGACCCAGCCATGAAAATCCACGAATACCAGGGCAAAGAAATCCTGCGCCAGTTCGGCGTGCCCGTGCCGCGCGGCATCCCCGCATTCACCGTGCAGGAAGCCGTCGAAGCCGCGCAGAAGCTGGGTGGCCCGGTCTGGGTCGTCAAGGCCCAGATCCACGCCGGCGGCCGCGGCAAAGGTGGCGGCGTCAAGGTGGCCAAGAGCATCGAGGACGTGAAGGCCAAGGCCGAAGGCATCCTCGGCATGCAGCTGGTGACGCACCAGACCGGCCCCGAGGGCCAGAAGGTCCGCCGCCTCTACATCGAGGACGGCGCCGACATCGGCAAGGAGTTCTACGTCTCGCTCGTGACCGACCGCGCCACGCAGAAGGTGGCCCTGATCGCCTCCAGCGAAGGCGGCATGGACATCGAAGAGGTCGCCCACAGCACGCCCGAGAAGATCATCACCGAGATGATCGACCCGCTGACCGGCATCACGCCCGAGCAGTCGAAGAAGGTGGCCACGGCCATTGGCATGGAAGGCCACACCGTGGAGCAGGCCGTCGACCTGTTCGCCAAGCTCTACAAGTGCTACATGGACACGGACGCGTCCCTGGTCGAGATCAACCCGCTCAACCGTGACAGCAAGGGCAACCTGATGGCCCTGGACGCGAAGTTCAACTTCGACGCCAACGCCCTGTTCCGTCATCCCGAGATCGTTGCCTACCGCGACCTCGACGAAGAAGACCCGGCCGAGATCGAGGCCAGCAAGTTCGACCTCGCCTACATCTCGCTGGACGGCAACATCGGCTGCCTCGTGAACGGCGCGGGCCTGGCCATGGCCACCATGGACACCATCAAGCTGTTCGGCGGCGAGCCGGCCAACTTCCTGGACGTGGGCGGCGGCGCCACGGCCGAGAAGGTCACCGAGGCCTTCAAGATCATGCTCAAGAACAAGAGCGTGAAGGGCATCCTCGTGAACATCTTCGGCGGCATCATGAAGTGCGACACCATCGCCGAGGGCGTCATCACCGCCTGCAAGGCCGTGAACCTGCAAGTGCCGCTCGTCGTGCGCATGAAGGGCACCAACGAAGAACTGGGCAAGAAGATGCTGGCCGAGAGCGGCCTGCCGATCATCGCCGCCGACACCATGGCCGAAGCGGCCACCAAGATTGTTGCGGCTGTGGCCTAACGCCCGAAGGAATCAGAAATGTCGATCTACATCAACAAAGACACCAAGGTCATCACCCAGGGCATCACCGGCAAGACCGGCCAGTTCCACACCCTGGGCTGCCAGGCCTACGCCAACGGCAAGAACGCCTTCGTCGCCGGCGTGAACCCCAAGAAGGCCGGCGAGAAGTTCTCCGAGATCCCCATCTACGCCACCGTCAAGGAAGCCGCCGCCCAGACCGGCGCGACCGTCTCGGTCATCTACGTGCCGCCCGCGGGCGCTGCCGCCGCCATCTGGGAAGCCGTCGAGGCCGACCTGGACCTGGCCATCTGCATCACCGAAGGCATCCCCGTGCGGGACATGCTGGAAGTGCGCAACAAGATGAAGGCCAAGGAAGCTGCCGGCGGCAAGAAGACGCTGCTGCTCGGCCCCAACTGCCCGGGCCTGATCACACCCGAGGAAATCAAGATCGGCATCATGCCCGGCCACATCCACCGCAAGGGCCGCATCGGCGTCGTCTCGCGCTCCGGCACGCTGACGTATGAAGCCGTGGCCCAGTTGACCGAAATCGGCCTGGGCCAGTCCAGCGCGGTCGGCATCGGCGGCGACCCGATCAACGGCCTCAAGCACATCGACGTGATGAAGGCCTTCAACGACGACCCCGACACCGACGCCGTCATCATGATCGGCGAGATCGGCGGCCCGGACGAGGCGGAAGCCGCCCGCTGGTGCAAGGCCAACATGAAGAAGCCCATCGTCGGCTTCATCGCCGGCGTCACCGCCCCTCCGGGCAAGCGCATGGGCCATGCCGGCGCGCTGATCTCGGGCGGCGCCGACACGGCCGATGCCAAGCTCGCCATCATGGAGGAGTGCGGCTTCACCGTGACGCGCAACCCCTCGGAAATGGGCAAGCTGCTGAAAGCCCTGCTGTAATCCAGCAATCGACCCCCTGACGAAGCCGCCGGGTTCGACACCGGCGGCTTTTTCTTTGCCGTTTGTCATTCGCCCGCGCCGATCGCACCGGCCACGCCGACTCCATGGACCTGCTGAACGCCGCCTTCTTCATCGCGCTGCTCAAGATCATCTGGGTCAACGTCCTGCTGTCCGGCGACAACGCCGTGGTCATCGCCCTGGCGGCGCGCAACCTGCCGGCCTCGCAGCAAAAGCGCGCCATCGTCTTCGGCAGCGGCGCGGCCATCGTGCTGCGCGTGGTGCTCACCCTCTTCGCCGTGCGGCTGCTGCAACTGCCATGGCTCAAGCTCATCGGCGCCGTGCTGCTGCTGTGGATAGGCATCCAGCTGCTCGCGGACGATGAAGGCGAAGCCGACGTGCACGCCCACTCCAGCCTCTGGAGTGCGGTGCGTACCATCCTCGTCGCCGACCTCGTCATGAGCCTGGACAACGTCATCGCCGTCGCCGCCGCCGCCAACAGCGCGCCGGAGAACCTGCGGGTCATCCTCCTCGTCATCGGCCTGGGGCTGTCCATCCCGCTCATCATCTTCGGCAGCACGCTGCTGCTGAAGCTGATGGAGCGCTTCCCCGCCATCATCACCCTCGGCGCGGCCCTGCTCGGCTTCGTGGCCGGCGAGATGGCGACCACGGACGCCGCGGTGCACGAGTGGTTCGAGACCCACCTGCACGGGCTGGACTACGCGGTCAGCCTCAGCGGTGCCGTCTTCGTCGTCGCGGTCGGCTGGCTGCTGAGCCGGCGCGGCAGGCGCCAGTCGACCTAAGATCGGCCGCATGGCAAGCGGCGGCAAATCGAGCAAGTCCGGCGGCTTCTGGCGACGGCTGATCGGCCGCGTCGCCGAGCCGGCCGAGGCGCCGCCCAGCGAACTCTCGACGCTGCCGGCCGTGCAGCAGACGCAGGCCCCCGGCGCCTCGGCCCCCCAGGCCAGGTCCGCGACGCCGCCGCACGACCTGCGGGATTTCGAACTCGGAGCCGAGATCGGCCGCGGCGCCATGGCCATCGTCTACAAAGCCACCCAGCGCTCCACCGGCCGCCAGGTGGCCGTCAAGCGCCTGTCGCTGAGCCGCGAGTTCTCCGCCGAGGACCTGGCCGACGTGCGCGAGCGCTTCATGCGCGAGGCGCGTGCCGCCGGCCAACTCGAGCACCCGGACATCCTGCAGGTCATCGATGCCGGCCAGGAGGGCACCGACGCCTGGATCGCCCTCGAATACGTGCTGGGCCGCGACCTCAGCCTCTTCACCAAGGCCAACCAGCTGCTGCCCGTGCGCGAGGTCGTGCAGATCGGGGTGCGGCTGGCGCGGGCGCTGGACTATGCGCACAGTCATGGCGTCATCCACCGGGACATCAAGCCCGCCAACGTCATGCTCGACCGCGTCAACGGCAGCCTCAAGCTGATGGACTTCGGCATCGCCCGGGTCGGCGACGGCAGCCGCACCCGCACCGGCCTGGTGTTGGGCACGCCGTCCTTCATGTCGCCCGAACAGCTGGCCGGCCTGACGGTGGACGGCCGCAGCGACCTCTACTCCCTCGCCGTACTGCTCTACCAGCTGCTGACCGGGGCCCTGCCCCACCACAGCGAATCCATGGCCCGCCTCATGCAGCAGATCGCCACGGAGCCCGCGCCCGACGTGCGGACCTACCGGCGCAGCCTGCCGGAGTCCCTCGCGCTGGTGCTCGCGGTGGCCTTGGAGAAGCGGCCCGAGCTGCGCTATTCCTCCGGGGAACAGATGGCCCGCGACCTGGAGGCCGTCCTCGTGATGGACCTGCACGCCGAGCCCGCCCCCCCCGAGGCGGCCCAGGCCCAGGACCAGGCCTTCGCGCAAACACTGCGCTTGCCGCCCGAGGAAGCAGGGCAGAATCGCCGCTCCCCCTCCGACGCACAACCGCCCGAGTCCCCGCAAGCCTCATGATCCTGGAGTTCTTCAGCGCCACCGACGTCGGCCGTGCGCGCGACAACAACGAGGACTCGGTGGCCCTGGACGAGGCGGCCGGGCTGGCGGTGCTGGCCGACGGCATGGGCGGCTACAACGCCGGTGAAGTGGCCAGCCAGATGCTGACCAGCTTCGTCGCCACCGAACTGGGCCGCTGGCTCAAGGACGCCGGCCGCGAGGCGCGGGCCGGCGAGGTGCGCCGCGCCATGGACATCTGCGTCGACAACGCCAACCGCGCCATCTTCAACGCCGCCAACACCAACCCGCGCTACGCCGGCATGGGCACGACCCTGGTGCTGGGCGTCTTCCGCCCCGAGGGGCTGCTGCTTGGCCACGTCGGCGACTCGCGCGGCTACCGCCTGCGGGCCGGCCGCCTCACCCAGATCACCCGCGACCACTCCCTGCTGCAGGAGCAGATCGACGCCGGCCTCCTCACTGTTGAGGAGGCCGCGTTCTCCAGCAACAAGAACCTCGTCACCCGCGCCGTCGGCGTCGAGGACACGGTGCTGATGGAGCTGCACCTGCACGAGGTGCAGGCCGGCGACACCTATCTCTTCTGCTCGGACGGGCTGTCAGACATGCTGGATGACGACAGCCTGGCCAACCTGCTCAACGGCAATCCGGCCTTGCCCGAGGCTGCGCGGGCGCTGATCAACGCGGCCAATGACAGCGGCGGGCGCGATAACATCGCACTTATCCTGGCCCGCGCCGAGGGCCGTCAACGTACCGAAGGACGGGGCTGGTGGCCCTTCGGTCGGCGTGGCGGCAACTGACAAACTCTTGCCTGCAGAGTGTCGGCGCTAACAACAGAACTTGAGGTCATTCATGGGCAAACTGGTGGTTTCGCTCGACGGCGTCGTGATCAAGGAGGTCCAGATCACCAAGGACAAGACCACGCTGGGTCGGCGTCCCTACAACGACATCGTCATCGACAACCTCGCGGTGTCGGGCGAGCACGCCGTCCTGCAGATGGTCGGTAACGACGTCTTCATCGAAGACCTCAACTCCACCAACGGCACCTACATCAACGGCAAGGCCATCAAGAAGCAGCTGCTCGCCGACAACGACACCGTCGAGATCGGCAAGTACAAGATCAAGTTCCTGCTCAACGACGGCGGGGACTACGAAAAGACCATGATCCTCAAGCCGGGCGCCGGGGCCGGCATGGCTCCCCCGGCCTCCGCCGGCGTGGGTTCCTCCTTCGGCGGCCTGGGCGGTGCCAGCGTCGGCCCGGCCTCCATCAAGGTACTGACCGGCGCCGCGGCTGGCCGCGAGGTTGCGCTGACCAAGGTCGTCACGACGCTGGGCAAGCCCGGCGTGCAGGTGGCCTCCATCACCAAGCGCCCCACCGGCTACGTCTTCGCCCATGTCGAAGGCGGGCAGCGGCCCAGCGTCAACGGCATCCCCCTGACGGGCGAATCGATCGCACTGCGCAGCGGCGACCTCATCGAGCTCGCCGGCACGCAGATGCAATTCGTCCAGGGCTGACGGCCCTAGCGGCACGGTCGGGCGGCACGCCCGTCGGGCCCAGCCACCGCGTGTGATTTCCTCACGATAGCGATGCCCCCAAGTCGGTAATCCGACCGTCCCCCGCCCGTGAGGGGTGCGTACATTCTTGGCTCCGCCTCGCCCGACGCGAGGTCCTGAATCCGAGCCACGCACCGCATGAACATCCGCGTCCTGGGCTGCTCCGGCGCCATTGCCGCCGGCTACAAGACCACCGCCTTCCTGCTCGACGCCGATGTCCTCATCGACGCGGGCACCGGCGTGGGGGACCTGCCACTGGACGCGCTGGCGGCCGTCGACCACATCCTGCTCAGCCACTCCCACCTCGACCACGTGCTGGGCATCCCGCTTCTGGCCGACGCGGTGCTGCGCCTGCGCGCGGCAGCCGGCCGCCCGCCCATCCAGGTCCACGCCCTGCCCGAGACTCTGCAGGCGCTGCGCCAGCACATCTTCAACGGCGCCATCTGGCCCGATTTCACCGCCCTGCCCACCCGCGAAGCGCCGGTGCTGAGCCTGCATCCTTTTGCCATCGGCGACCGGCTGGACCTCGGTGGCCGGTTCATCGAGGTGCTGCCGGCCATCCATACCGTGCCGGCCGTCGGCTTCGCCGTCGACGGCGGCGCCGCGGCAGGCCATGCGCACTGGGTCTTCACCGGCGATACCGGCCCCAATCCCGCGCTGTGGCGGCGGCTGTCCCAGCTGCGCCTGTCCCACCTCGTCATCGAGACGGCCTTCAGCGACGACGAGGCCGAACTCGCCCACGTCAGCCAGCACCTCTGCCCGGCCGACCTCGGCCAGGAGCTCGCCCAGCTCGGCGGCAGCGTGAACGTGCACATCACCCACATCAAGCCCGGCGAAGTCGACGCCGTCATGCAGGGCGTCCGGGGCCTGGCCAGCCCGCACCGCATCGGCGCGCTGCAGGCGGGGCAGCACATGCAGCTCTGAGCGGCCAGCCCTGCTCCGGAGAGCTAGGCGCCCACGGGCGCCTTTTTCGCGCCTGACGTTTCTTGGCCGCCGGCTGTCGACTGACATAACGCGTCAGGTCCGAGTGACGATTTTTGTCAAAGCCGGGGCGTCGCGCGGCCGAAACGTGCGGTTTCGCACGGCACCGAAGGCTCCCGAAGCTGGCACGCCCCCTGCATTCAAGGGGTCTGCCCTCCTCCCACTCACTCTTTCCGGAGTACCGACATGCAACTCAAGCAACGCGCCCAACAGGGCTTCACCCTGATCGAACTGATGATCGTCGTGGCCATCATCGGCATCCTGGCTGCCGTGGCCCTGCCGCAGTACCGCACCTACACGACCCGCGCCAAGGCCGCCAACGCCATCACCGTCGGCGATGCCTACAAGAGTGCTGTTGCCCTTTGCATCCAAGAAAAGGGTGGCGTCGCGACGGGCTGCGACCTCGGCACGAATGGCATTCCCAATACCGTGGCCACCAAGGAGGTCGCGTCCGTCGATGTCAAGGATGGCGCCATCACCCTGACGCTGGCCGACATCGGCAAGGACACCGCTACCAAGACGATCAAGTTCGACGTGGCGAACGTCGTCGGTGATGCCGTGATTTGGAAGACCACCACCACGGTCACCGACACGGTCATCAAGGATGCCATCGAGAAGAACAACACCTGATCGTGACGTTCCAAGGTGCCGCTCCGGCGGCACTTCGCACAACAAGGGGCTTCGGCCCCTTTTGTCGTTGCATAGGACCACTCGATGCCTGAAACCGCGCGCCTGCAGCGGCTGGCTGCGCTTCTGGCCATCGGTGCCGGGATGCTGCTCGCCCGCCCCTATGAAGGCATCCGCCATGACGGCGTGCTCTACCTCGGCCAGGCCCTGCTCCACTCCCGCGTCCCGGCGCTGATCCAGGACACCTTCTTCGCGGGCGGCTCCCAGGACAGCTACTCGATCTACGCCGCCGTGATCGCGCCGCTGTACGACCGTCTGGGCCTGGTCGCCACGCACGTCGGGATCTTGCTGACCGACTGGCTGCTGATGCTGAGCGCCGTGCTGGCTCTGTTGCGGAGGTTCGAGCCACGCGGTCCGCTTTCCTTATGGGGCGCGCTTGCATTCGCCGTCGTCTCACCGATCTACGGTGGCACCACGGTGATCGGCTACGGGGAGCCCTTCCTGACCGCACGCAGCTTCGCCGAGCCGGCATTGCTATGGGGCTTGGTGGCGCTCATCGACGGCAGGACGTGGGCCGCAGCGGCCTTGGCGGGACTGGCCGCTGCATTCCATCCGCTGATGGCCCTGCCGGTGATGGTGGTGGGCTGGTGCTTTCTCCTTCAGTCGAACCGCCGCTGGCTCTGGCTTCTGGCGGTCGTTCCTCTCGTGGTCTTGGCCGCACTGGCCGGCCTGCGTCCCTGGGATGGCCTCTTGAAAACCTATGACCCGTACTGGTGGGCCATGGTTCAAGATCGCAACCCGATGGTGATGCTGTCGGGCTGGACGCTCGACGAGTTGCTGCGCGTCCTGCTCGACATCGCTGTGTTGCTCGCGGTAAGCCGCCTGCGCCCGGCCGACGCCTGGACGCGCCTTCTCCACGCCGTGGTCACCGCCACCGTCGGGCTCATGGGTCTCACCGCCTTGGGCACTGACGGCTTTCATTCGGTGCTCGTCACCCAGTTGCAGCTGTGGCGCGTGCACTGGATCGCCCATCTCATCGCCGTCGCGCTCACGCCTTGGCTGGCCGTCCGCCTCTGGCGACTCGGAGGCCTTTGGCCGTTGAGCGCCTGCGCGCTCCTGCTAGCGATCGTCAACGCCCACATCGGCCTGGACGAGGGCGTGGTCACCCTCTCGCTGTGGGCGGCCAGTTCCGTCGCTGCTTGGCGGCTGAGGGCGCCGTCATGCTCGGTCCGGCGGTTTGCGATCGGCGGTGTCGTGCTGGCCATCGCCGGCCTGTCAGTCGCCCGCCTGACCGACCAACTGGGCGAAGTTGCCTGGCAGACGCCTGAGACCTTCTGGAACGACGGCCTTGCGCGGGTGGCCGCCTTCCCGAGCATCGCCGTGATCGGCTTCGCCTGTCTGCTGTTCTTGAGCAGCAAGGGCCGCCGGGGCGCGTTCATGGCCCTCGGCCTGAGCGTTCTTCTGTTCGGCGCCGCCGTGGCCTCCTGGGATCAACGCACGGATCTCGCGCGCGCCATCGAGTCGCCCGCCGCCTCCGCCCATCCGTTCGCAAGCTACATGCCGTCCGACGCGACGGTGTACTGGCCTCATCAACTGGCCCCCGTGTGGGGTCTGCTCGAGCGCCCCAGCCATTTCGCAACCCAGCAGGGCGCCGGCTTGCTGTTCAACCGTGGGACCGCCGTCATCTTCGGCAGCCGCAATGAGGTCTACCAGCCGATCCGGACGACGCGCGACAGCTGCCGCGCCGCCTCGTTGCTGGTCAAGGACCGCGCGTCACGGCGAGGTTGCGAAATGCCGGAACGGGAAAGACTGGTGACGGTCTGCAGTCGTCGTGACCGACCAGATTACCTTGTCCTGCCGCAGCGGCTTCGGGAGGCGCCCCTCGCCGTCTGGGCGCCGCCGAGGCATCGGGAGCCGGCCCAGGAGTTCGCCCTCTACAGCTGCGCCCAGCTCATCGCCGGGCCTTGACCGAACCGGCCATCGCCTTCCTTGTTGCAACCCAGTGCTCGCGAGACCGACCCAACCGCGATCCGCAATAGTGAAAAACACCCGAATTGCAGGCTTCCGCCACGATGAGGGTCGGCCGCGTCCCGCACACAATGCGCCGCAAGTCCCTCGGCGCATCTGCACCCTTCGAATACGTCCCGTGCATCCACTCCGACGACACCTGCAGGGCCTACCCGTCTATTTTCTCGGCAGCGGACTGGCCTTGGCCCTGGACACCGCCGTGCTCATGCTGGCGCTGCGGCAAGGCCTGGCCCTGCCCTGGGCGACCAGTGTCGGCTTCCTGAGCGGCATGGGCGTGAGCTATGCCATCAGCGTGCGCTACGCCTTCAACGTGCGCACGCTGCGCAACCCCGGCGTGGAGTTTGCGAGCTTCGTGCTCATCGGCCTGGCCGGCCTCCTCCTCACACAGTTGCTGCTCTGGACTTTCGTCGGTCAGCTCGGCTGGCCGGTCCTTGCCGCCAAGGCCCTGACCGCCTGCTTCGTCTTCAGCTTCAACTATTCGTTGCGCAAGTGGCTGCTCTTCACGAGAGTCCGCCCGGTGCGACCGTCCTGATGTCCCACACCCTCATCATCGGCGCCGGCCCCGCCGGCCTCACCGCGGGTCTCGAGTTGCTGCGCGCGGGCTACCCGAAGGTCACCCTCCTCGAGGCGACCGACGCCATCGGCGGCATCTCCAAGACGGTGAACTACAAGGGCAACCGCATCGACATCGGCGGCCATCGCTTCTTTTCCAAGTCCGACTGGGTGATGGATTGGTGGCGCGACGTCCTGCCCGTCGCGAAGCCCGCCAACGGCGGCGGCGACGCGCGTCTGGCCTATCAGGGCCGGCAGCGTCTGCTCGGCGGCCACGAAGCCACCGCCAGCGAGGCGGACGACGCCGTGATGCTGATCCGCAGCCGCCAGTCGCGGATCTACTTCGGCGGCAACTTCTTCGACTACCCGCTCAAGCCGGGCATGGACCTGGTCGCCAAGATGGGCCCGCTGCGCTGCCTGCAGTTCGCGGGCAGCTACATGGCCGCGGCCGCCCGGCCCATCGCGCCCGAACGCACGCTGGAAGACTTCTTCATCAACCGCTTCGGCCGCCAGCTCTACCTGCAGTTCTTCAAGGACTACACCGAGAAGGTCTGGGGCGTGCCCTGCCGCGACATCAGCGCCGATTGGGGCGCCCAGCGGATCAAGAGCCTGTCCATCGGCAGCGCCGCCAAGCAGGCGCTCAAAAAGATCGTCACCGGCAGCAACGACACCCAGCACACCTCGCTGATCGAGAGCTTCCTCTACCCGAAGTACGGCCCCGGCCAGATGTGGGAGACGGCTGCCGCCGAGTTCGAGCGCCGCGGCGGGCGGCTGCTGCGCGGCTGGACGGTCGACGAAATCCATCGCCAGGATCGTCGCGTCGAACGCGTCGTCGCGCGTGACGCGCAAGGCCAGCGTCAGGGTTTCGACGCCAGCGCCGTCGTGTCGACCATGCCCATCCGGGAGCTCGCCCAGGCTCTCCGACCCGCGCCCGACGCGCCGACGCTGGCCATTGCCAGCGGCCTCGAGTACCGCGACTTCATCACCGTCGGCCTGCTCTACCGCCGCATGAGCCCCAAGGTCGCCGGCAAGGCACGCCATGTCAGCGACAACTGGATCTACATCCAGGAGCCGGGCGTCAAGGTCGGCCGCGTGCAGGTCTTCAACAACTGGAGTCCCTACATGGTCGCCGACCCGGACACCGTCTGGCTGGGACTGGAGTTCTTCGCCCGCGACGACGACGAGCTGTGGGCCCTGAACGAAGACGCACTGAAGGCCCTGGCCGTGCGCGAGATGCAGCAGCTGGGCCTGGCCGACGAAGCCGAACTTCTCGACGCCACGGTGCTTCGCCAGCCCAAGGCCTATCCGGGTTATTTCGGCGCGGCCTTCCAGCGCTTCGACGAATTGCGCGCCTGGCTCGACGGGTTGGACAACCTCTTCCTGTGCGGCCGCAACGGCATGCACCGCTACAACAACCAGGATCACTCCATGATGTCGGCGCGCCTCGCGGCCGAGGCCATCATGAACAACGGCGCCGGCCGCAACGCGATCTGGGACGTCAATATCGACGACGACTATCACGAAGAGGACGGCGCCAAGCGCTGATTTCGACAGCGATGCGCTGGTGCGCGAGGTTCGATATGCATATCGTCATCGGCTGCCTCTTCTTCCTCGTCGCCTTCGTCGTGACGCGCCAGCTGCTCCCACAGGGCATCCTCTTCTATCAGGGCCTGGCCTGCGCCTCGGCCTGCGCACTGGCCCAATGGGTGGTGACACGCCGTTCGACGCGAGCCGCCCGGCTGACGGCGACGAAGGATGCGCTGCTGACCTTCCTGCTGGCCTATGCCTTCATGTTCACGGTGCCGACCACGGTGGATCGCGCCTACTCGGTGAGGCTGATACAGCAACTCGACCAAAGCCGGGACGGCATGAGCCGCGCCGAGATGGAAGACTGGTTCGCGGGCCGCTTCATCGGCGAGGGCGGCGTTGAACGCCGCGTCCGTGAGCAACTGGCCACCGGCACCCTGAGTGAGGAGCATGGGCGCTTCGTGCTGACAGCACGGGGTCGCTGGCTGGCGTGGGCGTTCGGCGCGGCGCAGCGGATCTTCAACTGCGGCGCGCCGTCGTGACACCCGCAGTCCTGCTCTACCTTGGCGCTCCCGCCGTCCTCTACCTGATCACCTTCATGACGCCGGCGTTTGGCTGGCCGCTGGCTGGCGCACTGGTCCTGTTGCTCTGGCGGGCCATGCGTTCCGGCGATGGCGACGGCGGCCCTCGGCCGCCAACGCTGTTCGCCGCGGCATGGTCACTGCCCGTCCTCGCCTTGATGGGCTTCGGCACCGACCACTTCAACTGGGACTGGATCAAGCATTGGGCGTTGCTGAACACACTTGAGGCGCAAACCTGGCCGGTACAGCTGACCCTCCAGGGCGAGCCTGCCTTTCTGCGCTTCTACCTCGGGGCCTACCTGGTGCCTGCGGGGCTCGCCTACCTCACCGGCTGGAGCATCGTGGGTTGTACGGCTGTGTGGTACGGACTAGGCCTCGCCCTGGCTTTCGAAGGCCTCGGCCGCGGCGCAGGGCGGCTCGCCTCGCTGGTCATCCCGCTGTTCCTGACCATGGGCGGCGCAGACGGCTGGATGCAGACGCTGCTGCGGCCTGAAGATCGGCCGATCAGCTTCACTGGCTTTCATCACGAGTGGTGGGCCAATACCTTGCTGGACCACCCCCTGCAATACAGCGCGCCGCTCAGCCAACTGCTCTGGGTGCCTCACCAGGCCCTGCCCTGTCTGTTGTTCGTAGGCCTGCTGCTGCGGCTGCGCCGTCCTGCAGACATCGGACCCACGGTGCTGGCCACCGGACTGCTGGCGCTCTGGTCGCCCTACGTGCTGATCGGCGCGTCCGTCCTGCTCGCCGCCCAGCTGCTTGAGCCGCCCGATCTCCGCCATGCGCTGCGCCATCCGAGCCTGGCCACCACGAGCTGCGGCGTTTTCGCCGCCGTCTTCGTGGGCCTCATGGCCTGGACACTGTCGCACCAAGTCCCGCAGGGCGGTCTGTGCCTGGACTGCGTGGGCGAGCGACTGACCAGGCCTGGCGCCTACGTGCTCTTCCTCGCCGTCGAGCTGGCGATTCCGGCCCTCATCCTGCGCGGTCGCCTCGTCCAGAACGCCACCAGCGTCGCCGCCCTGGCCATCCTCACGCTGCTCCCCTGGACCGCTGGCAGCGTGCCCGACGCCGCCATGCGTATTTCGATGCCACCTCTGGTCTACCTGTTCGCCCGCAGCGCGCTCCACATCACGCAGTTGGCGCCGCGACGCCTCGCCCCGGCCGTGATGGCCGTGGCGACCCTGAGCGGCCCGACGGCGTGGGGTGAGGCCACTTTCCACCTAGAAGGAGGGGCCCGCCACGCCGCCCTGCCGGCACATGACCCGCTCGCCGCGCGCTCCTACGTCGTGTGGGCGCGGCGCAGTGACTATGCGGTGACCGAGTTCTTCGACATCTGCGGCTGGAAATGGCGTCCCCAGTACTTCTCTTCCACGCCACCGCCGACCTGGCCAGGACTTCCCACCACGCCGTCGTCACGCTGAGACGCGACCGGGCGATCACCATCGGCGCGTGTCATCATCCGCGCCCATGTCTTCCCGGACCTCTCCCTCGAACGAGGCCGCGCCGCTCGGCCTCGTCATCGCCGCCGCCCTGCCGCCCCTGCTGGCCTACAACCAGACGCCGGCGGCGACGCTCTACAACCAGTTGCTCGCCCTGGCCGGCTGGGGCCTCGTCCTGGTGCTGTGGGCGCGTTCGGCGCCGGGCTGGCTGGCGGCGCTCAAGGGTCCTGCCGCGCTCGGCATGCTGCTCCTGTTCATCGCGCCGCTCACCTCTTTCCTCTGGCGCGCCCTGCCGCTGTCGCTGGCCCTGAGCGCCATGGCCGTCATCGGCGCCGGCCTGGCCGTGCTGTTGCTGGCACAGGGTCTGTCGGCCGACGCGCGGCGCGTCGCCGCCGAGGCGCTGTGCTGGGGCCTGCTCGCCGCCGGGTTGGCCAGCGTGCTGGTCAGCCTCGTCCAGGTCTTCGCACCTGAGCTGGCCGACGGCAGCCTCATCGCGCGTTCCGGCGTGGTGGGCAGCGCGGTGGGCAACCTGCGCCAGCCCAACCACCTGGCCAGTTTGATGATGTGGTCGTCGATCGGCGCGGTCTTCGTCACCGAGAAGCGCGGCTGGCGCTGGGCACTGGTGCCGCTCTTGTGGGCCTTCGTCTTCACGGTGGTGCTCAGCGCCTCGCGCACCGGCTACATCGGCATCGCCATGCTGGCGATCTGGGGCGCGGTGGACAGCCGGTTGTCCCGCAGCGCGCGGCTCGGCCTGCTGTGCACGCCGCTCATGCTCGGCGCCTCGTGGTGGCTGATGTCGATGTGGTCGGCCGAAGGCGGCCACGCCTTCCGCGCCGCCTCGCGCCTGGCCGAGGGCGCGGGCTCGCCGTCGCGGCTGGCCATCCTGCGCGACGCCTGGGCGCTGACCCTGGCCAACCCCTGGCTCGGTGTGGGCTGGGGCGAGTTCAACTTCGCCTGGAGCCTGACGCCCTTCCCGACCCGGCCCATCGCCTTCTTCGACCACACGCACAACCTGCCGGCCCAGCTGGCCGTGGAGCTGGGCCTGCCGTGGGCGGGCGCTGTGCTCGGCCTGCTGGCCTGGGCCTTGGTCAAGACCTGGCGCGGTGCCGCGGCCGACGACGCCGACGCCCCGCTGCGCCGCGCTGCCCTGATGATCGTGCTGACCATCGGCCTGCACAGCCTGCTCGAATATCCGCTGTGGTACGCCTACTTCCTGCTGCCGGCGTGCTTCGCCCTCGGGCTGGCCTTGCCGGTCGACACCACCGCGTCGCGACCCACCGCCGGTCTGTGGACAGGGCTCGGCGGCCTGCTGATCGCCGGGAGCGCCTTCGCGCTGTGGGACTACCACCGTGTCGTCGCCATCTACGCGCCGCCAGCCGATGCCGCGCCGTTGGACGAGCGCATTGCCGCGGGCCAGCACTCGCTACTCTTCAGCCACCAGGCCGATTACGCCGCGGCTACCAGCCAGCCGCCGGGGCCTGCCGCGCTCGCAGCGGCGCGGCGCACCGCCTTCAGCCTCATCGACGCGCGGCTGCTGATGCATTGGTCGATGTCGCTCGAAGCCACCGGCGACGTCGAGGGTGCCCGCTACCTGGCCGACCGGCTGCGCGAGTTCCGCAACCCGACGGGCGACACCTGGTTCGCCACCTGCGATGACCCGGCCTCCGCGCCGGCCATGAAGCAGTGCCAGCCGGCGTCGGGCATCGTCGACTGGCGCTCGCTACGCTGAGGCGGCGGCCTGCCAGTCGCCGCTCTTGCCCCCGTGCTTCTCCAGCACGCGCACCTCGGCGATGACCATGCCGCGGTCCGCCGCCTTGCACATGTCATAAATGGTGAGCAGCCCCACCTGCACGGCGCACAGGGCCTCCATCTCCACGCCGGTGCGTCCCAGCGTCTCCACCTGCGCGCGGCAGCGCACGCGGTTGCCGGCCTCGTCCAGCTCGAAGTCCACGGCCACGCGGGTGATGGGCAGCGGATGGCACAGTGGCACGAGGTCGCTGCAGCGCTTGGCGCCCTGGATGGCGGCGATGCGCGCCACGCCCAGCACGTCGCCCTTCTTCGCAGTGCCGCTGGCGATCAGGGCCAGGGTCTCGGGCTTCATGCGGATCTCGCCGGCCGCCACGGCGACGCGGTGGGTCTCAGCCTTGGCCGACACGTCCACCATATGGGCCTGGCCCTGGGCGTCGAAGTGGGTCAGGGGGTTGCTCATACAGCGAAACAAACAGGAAACCGAGTTGCAGGCATCATAGACAGCCGCCCGGCGCCGCGGCGGCAGGAGCCCTTGCCTGATGAAGATCCCGTTCGCCACCCGTCCCCTGCTCACGCTGCTCGCAGCCGCCACGCTGGCCCTGCCCGGCGCGCCGCTGAATGCCCAGGTCAACCTGCCGGCCCTCGGCGACTCGGTCTCGCAGGACCTGGACGTCGGCTCCGAGCGCCGCCTGGGCGACCAGGTCATGCGCCAGATCCGCATCGACCCCGACTACGTCCAGGACCCGCTGCTGCAGGAATACCTCGAAGGCATCTGGGAGCCGCTGGTCAAGGCGGCCCGCAAGCTCGGCCAGATCGGCGACGAGACCCAGGCGCGCTTCGCCTGGGAGCCCTTCCTCGTGCGCGACCGCAGCGTCAATGCCTTCGCGCTGCCGGGCGGTTTCGTCGGCACCCACCTCGGCCTGATCGCCATGACGGGCTCGCGCGACGAGCTGGCTTCGGTGCTGGCGCACGAGCTGTCGCACATCACGCAGCGCCACATCGCCCGGCGCATCGCCGGCGACTCGCGCAACAGCATGGTGGCCATCGCCGGCCTGCTGCTGGGCGTGCTGGCCGCCTCGCGCGGGAACATCGAGATGGCCAACGCCGGCATCGTCGGCGGCCAGGCAGCGGCCACGCAGCTGTCGCTCAATTTCTCGCGCGACATGGAGCGCGAGGCCGACCGTGTCGGCTTCAACGTGCTGGTCGAGGCGGGCTTCGCCGGCAGCGGCATGGTGAGCATGTTCGAGCGCATGGAGCAGGCCTACCACCTGATGGACTCGGGCGCCTACCCTTACCTCCGCTCGCACCCGCTGACGAGCGAGCGCATCGGCGACGCCCGCACCCGGCTGGCCCTGGAGCCGTTCGCCCGCCCGCGCGGCCTGGCCGAGCACGCCTTGATGGCCGCCCGCTCGCGCGTGCTGATGGACCCGCGCGTGGACGCCTGGAAGGTGCTCGAGAACTACGACGCCGGCGCGCGCGACCTGAAGGACGGCGGCAACGGCTACGAGCAGCTCGGCGCCCGTTACGCCGCGGCCCTGGCGTCCATCAAGCTGCGCAATTTCGATCGCGCCGGCGCCTCCCTGCGCAGCGCCGAGCTGACGCTGCAACTCCTCAATCCCAGCCCCACCGAGACGGCGGCGGCGAGCCGGCTGCTGACCTATCTGCGCGCCGAGCTGGCCGAAGCCCGGGGGCGCCCCGCCGACGGCATCGCGGCGCTCGACAAGCTGCAAGGCGAGAAGTCCCGGCCCATGCTGATGCAGCGCGTCGGCCTGGCCCTCGCCTCCGGCCCCGCCTCGACGGCCGGACCCGCGCTGCGCGAAGCGGCGGACGCACTGCAAACCCACGTCAGCCTGGAACCGAACGACGCGCTGGCCTGGCACGAACTCGCCCTCATCTGGGAGAAGCTCGGCCAGCCCCTGCGCGCCGTGCGCGCCCAGGCCGAGACGCGCGCCGCCGCGGGCGACCTCAACGGCGCCATCGACCGCCTGCGCTCGGGGCTGCGCCAGTCCCGCGGGCCCGATGCCGACCAGGTCGAGGCCTCGGTCATCGACGCGCGCCTGCGCACCCTCGTCTACGAACGCCAGGGCATCCTGGCCGAGATGTACAAGGGCCGCTACATCCCGCCGGACGTCGAGCTTCCGAATTGAGACCACCCCCTACGGCCTGACGGCCGCCCCCTCAAGGGGGCACTCCCGACGGACCGGCAAAGCCGGATCCGTGGGAGTCGCTGGAGGGGTGGCGGCGCTGCGCGCGCCTCGGGGCGGGTAGAGGCTGCCGTCACGCGGCGCGCTGGCGCTGTTCTTCCTGGTAGAGGGCGAATTCCTCGCGCAGGGCGCGGGCGACGGCTTCGCGCTGGCCGATGCGGCGGTGATAGGCCAGCACGGCCGGCCAGCGCGCGAGGTCGACACCGGCATAGGGCGCCCAGTTCAGCACGACGGCGAGGTAGATGTCGGCGACGCCATAGTCGCCTTCCAGGTGCTCGTGTGCCTGCAGATGAGCCTCCAGCACCGACAGGCGCAGCGCGGCCTTCTCCATGGCGTAGGCCTTCACGTCGGCCGGTGCCTGGGGATCCAGCAGGGGCACGAAGACCGCCTTGTGCAGTTCGGTGCCGATGAAGGCCAGCCATTGCCGCACCCGGGCACGGGCACCGGCGTCGGCGGGCAGCAGGCCGGCGGCGGGCCATGATTCCGCCAGGTATTGCAGCACCGCGGCGTTCTCGGTCAGCAGCCAGCCCTCGGGCGTTCGCAGCGCCGGCACCTGGCCCATGGGGTTGATCTGCCAGTAGTCGCGGCCGTCCCGAGTGCGCTTGGCACGGCCGTCCACCTGCGTGAAACGTGCCTCGGCGCCCGCCTCGTACAGCACGGTGCGGCTCGCCAGCGAACAGGCCATGGGTGAAAAGAACAGCTCCATCACGATCTCCAAAGTGTTTTGTACTATATTGAACAGAATTCAATGGCGTCAATGAATTTCATTCATCGTGGTACAAAAACCTGAAGACGACGGCCCGACGCCGGCACGGCGGCCTCGCGGCCGGCCGCGCAGCTTCGACGCTGCCGCCACCCTCGCCCAGGCCACGCTGGCCTTCTGGCGCCAAGGCTATGCGGCGACTTCGATGGACGACCTCGGCGCCGCCACCGGCCTGAACCGGCCCAGCCTCTACGGGGCCTTCGGCGACAAGCACGCCCTCTACCTGCAGGCCCTGCGCCTGTACACCGAGCAATCCAACGCCGCCATGGCCGCGGCCCTCCAAGGCCGGCCCTTGCGCGAGGGGCTGCTGCGCGTCTACGACCTGGCGCTGCAGCTCTACTACCCGCCCGACGAAGCGGCGCGCGGCTGCCTGCTCATCGGCACCGCCGCGACCGAAGCGCCCCGCGACGAGGCCATCCGCCGCCAGCTCGGCGACTCGCTGCGCAGCTTCACGGCGGCCTTCGAGACGCGGCTGAAGCAGGCCGTGGACGCCGGGGAGCTGCCGGCCGGTACCGACGTCGCGACGCGGGCCGAGCTCGCCTCGGCCGTGCTGCATTCGATGGCCCTGCGAGCCCGGGCGGGCGACGCCCGCGAAGCCCTGGCGGCGCTGGCGCGCGCCGGGGTGGAGATGGTGCTCAGTCCCCTGGGAACAGGCGCTCGATGAGCACGTCGATGACCATGCCGCACAGGCTGTAGATCAGCGAACCGATCAGGGCCGCGCCGAAGCCGGTGACGGCCAGACCGTCCAGCACGGAGGCGGCCGCCCAGAACATCAGGGCGTTGATGACGAAGAGGAAGAGCCCCAGGCTGAGCACCGTCACCGGCAGCGTCAGCAGCACCAGGATGGGCCGCAGCAGGGTGTTCAGCAGACCCAGCACCAGCGCCGCGATCAGCGCCGAGGTGAAGCTGCGCACGACGACGCCGGGATAGAGGTGGGCCACCAGCAGCAACGCGCCGGCGAGCAGCAGCCAACGGACGAGGATCTTCATGCCGCGAGCATATCGGGCGCCCGCTTCGGCGGGTGTCGCGCGGGGGCCTCGCTTGCGATTCATCAAATAAGAATCGTTCGCATTCGTGTTAAGATTTTTCCGTGTCCTCCTCCGCCGCCTCGTTCGTGAAGCCCGCCTCCCTCGCCTTCGTTGCGCCGTCGCCGGTCGCCTTGCCGCCGCGGCCTGCGGCCCTGGTGCCGCCGCGCACGAGCTACGCCGAGCTGGCGCGCCCTCCGCGCAGCCGGCGGGTGCTGCTGGTGGGCATCGCCGCCGCCCACCTGCTCGCCTTCTGGGGCCTGAGCCGCATGCAGGACGTCAAGCGCGCCATCAGCCGCGTGACGCCCATCGTCGTGCGGGTCATCGCGCCCGCCGAGCCGCCCAAGCCGCTGCCGCCCACGCCCGTGGCCATGCCCGATCTCAAGGTGCCGGCGCCGACGTTGATCGAGCCCCCGCTGATCGCCATCGCCGCGGCGCCGGCCCCCGCGCCCGTCGTGGCCGCGCTGCCCCCGCCGCCGCCGGCCGCCGTGCCGGTGCAGACGGCGCCCACGCCGGTCGTGCAGGTCGCGCCGCCGCCGGCACCGGCCCTCAAGCGCATCCCGGCCAGCGCCGTGCGCTACCTGCGCGAGCCGCGCATGACCGTGCCGCTGATGTCCAAGCGGCTGCGCGAGTCCGGCGTGGTGCAGCTGCGCGTCGTCGTCGACATGAACGGCCTGCCGCGCGAGATCACGCTGGTCAAGTCCTCCGGCTTCACCCGCCTGGACGAACAGGCGCTGCTCGACATGCGCAGCGCCCGCTTCGTGCCGCAGACCGAGAACGGCCAGCCCGTCGAGTGGGAGGTCATCGCCCCGATGTCCTACGAAGTCGACCGCTGACCCGCACCGCTTTCCCCGAGTAGCCATGCCGTGGGCGGCCCCGAGGCCGCCTTGGGCAAAGCCATGCCCATTCACCACGATCCATCGGAGCCTTCCATGTCCCGCCACAACAAGAAATCCGGCAAGCCGCAGCCCACCGTCCTCCTTCCCCTCGGCGCCCTCGCCGCCGGCTTCGGCCTGGCCTCGGCCGCCCTGGCCCAGACCACCGCGCCCGAGAAGACCGACAACGTGCTGCCCACCGTGCGCGCCCGCGCCAGCGCCGAGCCCCAGGGCAAGGACGGCTACCAGGCCACGGAGACCCGCATCGGCAAGGGCAAGCAGGACCTGCGCGACATCCCTCAAGGCCTCACCGTCGTCACCGAGAAGCTCATCGACGACCGCAACCTCGACAACGTCAAGGAAGTGCTGAAGAACACCGCCGGCATCACCTTCCAGGCCGCCGAGGGCGGCGAGGAGGACATCAAGATCCACGGCATTTCGCTGCAAAGCACCGGCGACATCTTCATCGACGGCATGCGCGACCCGGCCTTCTACGACCGCGACACCTTCTTCCTCGACAAGATCGAGCTGCTGCGCGGTTCGGGCGCGCTGATGTTCGGCCGCGGCTCCAGCGGCGGCGCGGTCAACCAGGTGACCAAGCAGGCCCTGCTGGCCGACCAGAACCAGGTCGACGTCACCGTCGGCAGCCACTCGCAGCTGCGCGCCGTGGGCGACTTCAACCGCCGCACCGGCGAGACGACGGCCTGGCGCATCGGCACCATGGTCAACCGCGGCGACAACGACGGCGCCGGCAGCAGCATCAACAAGGCGGGTGTTGCAGGCTCGGTGCGCACCGGCATCGGCGAGGACGACGAGTTCGGCCTCACCCTTTACGCCCTCGAGAACGAGAACGGCATGAACTACGGCATGCCCTGGATCCGGCCGACGCTGGCTTCGCCCGCCAGCGCGACGACGCTGCTGCCGCTGGACCCGACCGCCTACTACGGCATGGCCAGCGACCGCAACAAGGGCTCGGCCCGCTACGTGATGGGCCAGCACACGCATCGCTTCACTCCCGATGTGGAGCTGGTCACCAAGGCCCGCTACGCCAGCTACACCCGCGACCAGCGGGCCGGCACCGTGCGCTTCGCCGCCGCGGCCCTGCAGCCCGGCAAGGTCGGCGTCTCGCTGGACACCTTCGGCCCCAACACCGTCATCAACCGCGGCACCCAGCTCAAGGTCCAGGACATGCAGACCGTGACGCTGCAGAGCGACCTGAGCGCGCGCTTCAAGACGGCCGGCTTCGAGCACAGCCTGCAGACCGGCGTCGACTTCGCCCAGGAGAAGAAACAGGTCTACACCGCCTACTCGGCGGCCCAGGGCGGCGTCGTACCGGTCAAGCCGACCACCACCATCGGCACCCCCAACGACGGCGCCTGGATCGACGAGGGCTTGCGCAGCTTCCGCACCAACAACGACTACGTCTCCAAGGGCTATGGCGCCTACCTGCAGGACATGATGCAGGTCGCGCCGATGTGGAAAGTGCTGGCCGGCCTGCGCTACGACAAGCTCGACGGCGACTACAAGGTCTACGCCATCCCCGCCAACGCCCCGGCGCCGGTCACGACCCAGCCCTACTCGATGCGCGTGTCGGAGTGGAGCAAGCGGGCGGCCGTGCTCTTCCAGCCCAACGCCCAGCTGTCCTTCCACCTGATGGGCGCCACCTCCTTCAACACCTCGGGCGACACCTATTCGCTCAGCGCCGCCAACGCCGGCATCCCGCCGGAGAAGTCCATCAACCTCGAACTCGGCGGGCAGTTCGACTCCGCCGACGGCCGCCTGACGACGCGCTTCGGCATCTTCCGCGCGACCAAGCTGCACGAACGCAACACCGACCCGCTGACCAACCTCGTCGAGCTCTCCGGCAAGCGCCACGCCGCCGGCCTGGACGTCGACATCACCGGCCGCATCACGCCGGACTGGGAGGTCTTCGGCACCTTCACGTGGATGCCCGTGGCCAAGATCGACGTCGCCGCGGAAGGCGCCGAGGGCCAGGGCGCCCGGCCGTCGCTCACCCCGCGCTACTCCGGCAGCCTGTGGACGACCTACAAGCTCAACCCGCAATGGCGCGTCGGCGGCGGCTTCAACGCCCGCAGCGGCCAGCAGCCCAACCGCAACCCCGGCTTCTACGCGCCCAAGTTCGTCGTCGCCAACCTCATGGCCGAATACACGGTGCTCGAGGACGAGCTGCTGTTCCGGCTCAACGTCGACAATGTGACCAACAAGCTCTACGCCGACACGCTCTACACCGGCCATTACGTGCCAGGCAAGGGCCGCATCGTGGCGCTGACCGGCACTTACAAGTTCTGACCTTCGGGAGGCCGAGCCTGCCATGCTGCTGAAGATCCCCCAGGTCCTCGACGCCGCCGGCCTCGCCCGGGCGCGCGAACTGCTGGCCGCCGCCTCCTGGGTGGACGGCCGCACCACCGCCGGCAGCCAGGCCGCGCAGGTCAAGAACAACCAGCAGCTGCCGCCTGGCGGCGAGGCCCACCGCGAGCTTCAGGCCCTGGTGCTGCAGGCCCTGGACAAGCACCCCGTCTTCTTCTCGGCCACCCTGCCCAAGCGCGTGCTGCCGCCGCTGTTCAACCGCTACGCCGGCAGCGCCAACACCTACGGCAACCACGTCGACCAGGCGGTGCGCTACCTGCCCGGCGGCCTGCAGCGGGTGCGTACCGACATCTCCTGCACCCTGTTCTTCAGCGACCCCGACAGCTACGACGGCGGTGACCTCGTCATCGAGCACAGCTACGGCGAGCAGCGCGTCAAGCTCGCGGCGGGCGACATCGTCGTCTACCCGGGCACCAGCGTGCACCGCGTCGAGCCCGTCACCCGCGGCGAGCGGCTCGCGAGCTTCTTCTGGATCGAGAGCATGGTGCGGGCCGACGAGCAGCGCCGCCTGCTCTACGAGATGGACATGAGCCTGATGAAGCTGCGCGGCAAACTCGGCGAGACGCCCGAGCTGGTGCAGCTGACCGGGACGTACCACAACCTGCTTCGCATGTGGGCAGACACGTGAGTGCCACGCCGGCCATCGAAGCCCTGCCCGAAGGCCTGGCCAACCTCGCCGACTTCGAGGCCCCGGCGCGCGCCCGCGTGGACGCCGCGGCCTGGGCCTACCTCGACGGCGGTGCGGCCGACGAACTCACCCGCCATGCCAACCGCGCCGCCTGGGACGCCCTCAAGCTGCACCCGCGCGTGCTGCGCGACCTGGCCGGCGGCCACACCCGCGTGGCGCTGCTGGGCCGCAAACTCCAGCATCCCATCCTGCTCGCGCCCATCGCCTACCAACGTCTCTTCCATGCCGATGGCGAGGTCGCCATCGCCCACGCCGCCGCCGCCCAGGGCGCCGGCGTCGTGCTGAGCGCCCAGGCCAGCGTGCCGATGGAGGCCGTGGCCGCACCCATGCTCGCCGACCCGGCCGCCGGTCCGCTGTGGTTCCAGCTCTACTGGCGCGACGACCGCGACTTCATGCGCGCCCTGCTCAGGCGCGTCGAGGCGGCCGGCTTCCAGGCCCTGGTGCTGACCGTCGACGCGCCCGTCCACGGTGCACGCGACCGCGAGCGCCGCGCCGGCTTCAAGCTCCCCGACGGCATCCGCGCCGTCAACCTCGGCGGCCTCAAGAAGCCGCTGGACCTGCAACCCGGGCAGAGCGTGCTCTTCGACGGCCTCATGCCACGCGCGGCCACCTGGCGCGAGGTCGACTGGCTGCGCAGCGAGAGCCGCCTGCCGCTGCTGCTCAAGGGCGTGACGCATGCCGACGACGCCCGCGAAGCCGTGGCTCGCGGCGTGAGCGGCCTGGTCGTCTCCAACCACGGCGGCCGAACGCTCGACACCGTGCCGGCCAGCGCCGAGCTGCTGCCTGCCGTCCGCGCGGCCGTCGGGCCGGCGCTGCCGGTGCTGGTCGACGGCGGCATCCGCCGTGGCACCGACGTGCTCAAGGCCATCGCCCTCGGCGCCAGTGCCGTGCTGATCGGCCGCCCCTACGTGCAGGCCCTGGCCGCCAGCGGCGCCCTCGGCGTCGCCCACGCGCTGCGCCTGCTGCGCGACGAGCTGGAGATCGCCATGGGCCTGTGCGGCTGCAAGACCCTCGCCGACGCCGGCCCGGCGCTGTTCTGGCCCGGCAATCCCCGTTGAAGGAGATCCCATGAAACTCATCGCATCGCTGGCCCTCGCCACCCTGGCCTCCACCGCCTTCGCCCACGGCAACGTCTCCTGCCCGGCCGTGCCCAAGGAAGAGAGGAAGCCCCAGATGGAGCTGCAGAAGAAGCTCGAGGGCGAGGGCTGGAAGGTCCGCAAGGTCCAGAACTACAACGGCTGCTACGAGGTCTACGGCTTCGACGGCCAGGGCAAGAAGGCCGAGGCCTTCTACAACCCCAAGACCTTCGAGCGCGTCTACCCCGAGGGCGAACAGCCCGAAGCCAAGAAGTAAGCCCGCATGAGCGACGCTGCGCGCCTGCGCGTCTGGGACGCCGCCGTCCGCGTCCTGCACTGGACGCTGGCCAGCGCCGTCGCCACCGCCTGGATCAGCGGCCACTGGCCGCCGCGCCACTTCGACGCCTGGCACCACACGGCCGGCTACGTGGCCGGCGCGGCCGTGGTGCTGCGCCTGGCCTGGGGCTGGGCCGGCAGCGGCTATGCGCGCCTTGGGCAGTTCCTGCGCGGGCCGCGCGCCGTGCTGGCCTATGCGCGCGCGCTGCGGGCCGGGCGCGAGCCGCGCTACCTCGGCCATAACCCCTTGGGCGGGTGGATGGTGGTGCTGCTGTGGGCCGTCGCCGGCGCCCTCAGCCTGACCGGCTGGCTCTACACGACCGATTGGCTCTGGGGCTACGAGTGGCTGTCGGACCTGCATGCGGCCCTCGCCTGGCTCATCGCGACCCTCGTCGCCGGCCATCTCGGCGGCGTCGCCGTGACGGGCTGGCGCCATCGCGAGAACCTCGTGGCCTCGATGTTGAGCGGCATGAAGCGAGCACCCGAAGGCGACGACATCGCCTGAGAGGCCCGTCGCAAAGGGCATCTCCGCGGCCCTGGGTGACGCAATGCCGCGACAACCTCGATGTTTCCTGGGCAGATACGCGTTTCCTCCTGGGAGAAAGCCTTCTATTCCTCCAGGGAGAGCAGTACCATCGCCGGCGCAGGGTGCTAGAGAGTATTGAAGGCTTACGCGGCCTTCACCCGGACCCGGCACATCAACAACCTTTGATGGAGTGAATCGACATGGCAACTGCGAAGAAGGCCGCGCCCGCGAAGAAGGCGGCACCGGCCAAGAAGGCCGCCCCGGCCAAGAAGGCAGCGCCCGCCAAGGCGCCTGCGAAGAAGGCGGCGGCGCCGGCCAAGAAGGCCGCGCCCGCGAAGAAGGCAGCCCCGGCCAAGAAGGCCGCCGCGCCCGCCAAGAAGCGCACGCCCAACGCCGCCTTCATGAAGGCCCTGACCCCGAGCGCGGCCCTGGCCGCCATCGTCGGCGCAGCCCCGCTGCCGCGCACCGACGTGACCAAGAAGGTCTGGGACTACATCAAGAAGAACAAGCTTCAGGACGAAGTCCAGAAGCGCGTCATCATCGCCGACGCCAAGCTGAAGGAAATCTTCGGCAAGGCCAAGGCCGACATGTTCGAGATGACCAAGCTGATCAACAGCCACCTGAAGTGATGCGGCGCCGCGCTCGCCGCGGCACTGCAAGACGAAGCCCGGCACCGCCGGGCTTTTTTGTGGTTCTTCGCGGAAGTCCGGGGCGCAAATGGGTAGAGCGGTGACGCTCGGAGAAGATGGTTGTGCGACCAAACATCAAGCTCCGAGAGCACCGCTCCAATGCACAAGGATACAGACGCCCTGCCGTTTTGGCCGGGCTTTCGCGTTTGTGAACTGAAGGTTCGGCGTCATGAGAGGTCGGTTGCGTCAAGTTAGCGCTTTTGCTAACATGGCGCATGGCGTTTGAAATCACCTACTTCCATGAGCGCGTTCTCTCCGAGATCCAGTCATGGCCAGTTGAAGTTCTTGCCGACTACGCCAGACTGATTGAACTCCTGACGGAGCATGGTCCGAGCCTTCGCCTACCTCACTCGCGTGCCTTCGGCGATGGTCTTTTTGAGTTGCGCCCTCGCGGGCGCTCGGGAATCGGCCGGGCCTTCTATTGCTTTCTCGTTGGCAAGCGCGTCGTCGTCCTGCACGCCTTCATCAAGAAGTCCCAGCAAACGCCCGACAGTGAATTGAAACTTGCGCGCAAGCGCCTCAAGGAGGTGCAGCATGGCTGACCTGAAGTACAAGCCCGTTCGTCACAATCACGCCGAGTTCCTGGCTAAGGCCAAGCAACGCCCCGGCTTTTCCGAGGCGTACGACTCTCTCGAACTCGAGTATGCCCTGGCCGGGCAAATGCTCAAGGCTCGCGCGAAGGCAGGCCTTACCCAAGATGCAGTGGCTGAACGCATGGGTACAACCAAGAGCGCGATCTCAAGGCTAGAGGCCGCCGGGCGGCACACCCCTTCGCTCGCAACGCTGAAGAAGTATGCAGCGGCCGTAGGTTGCGATCTTCAGGTCAAGCTGGTGCCGCAGAAGCCGGCATGACGCCGAACCCCTCGGTCAAGGGGACTTGCCTGCGGCAAGCCCCTTACCTCGAACGTTCAGGGTCCAGAGGTGCAGATCCGGCTGGAGCCGGATCCGACCGTGCCACTGCGCTGCGGGCATTGCCTTGCCCAATGTTCGCGCATCCATGAGCAGCTCACGCGGCGCGTGCGAGATTTGCCCATGGTGGGCCACCCCGTGAGGCTGGAGGTGGTGCTGTACCGCCTGGCCTGCGCGAGCTGTGGGCAGCGGCTGCAGCATGTGGCGTGGCTGGCCAGGCACTCCCGGCTCACACGGCGCCTGGAGCAGGCCGCAGCGCAGGCGTGCACCAGGATGGCGGTGGCCCACGTGGCGCAATGGCTGGGGCTGCACTGGAGCACGGTGCGCGCGCTGGACAAGCAGCGCCTGCTGGCCGAGGTGGCGGCGTTGCCAGCCCTTGAACCCCGGCGGCTCATCATGGACGAGTTCGCACTGTTCAAGGGCCACCGCTATGCCAGCGTCATTCTGGACGCCGACAGCGGACGGGTGCTGTGGGTGGCCGAGGGCCGCAGCCGCAAGTCGGTACGGCCCTTCTTCAAGGAACTGGGGACCCAGGGCTGCGCACGCATCGAAGCGGTGGCCATGGACATGAACAGCGCCTTCGACCTGGAGGTGCGCCACCACTGCGCAAGCGCGCGCATCGTCTACGACCTCTTCCACGTCGTGGCCAAGTACGGCCGCGAGGTCATCACACGAGTGCGTGTGGATGCCGCCAACAAGCTGCGTCAGGACAAGCCAGCGCGCCGTGTGGTCAAGCAGGCGCACTGGCTGCTGCTGCGCAACCGCAGCTCGCTGAGCGACGTTCAGCAGGTACGCCTGGACGAGGTGCTGGCCGCCAACCAACCGCTCATGACCACTTACGTCATGAACGAGCAGCTCAAAGGGCTATGGACAGCTCCTGACGCCTGGGAATGGCGCCGCCGCTGGAAGCAGTGGCTCGCTCACGCCCACGACAGCGAGATACCGGCGCTGCAGCGCTTCGCGCGAACCCTGCGTCCCTACTGGCGAGGCATCCTCGCCCGCGTCCGATGGCCCATGCACACCGGCAAGCTCGAAGGCATCAACAACCGCATCAAGCTCATCAAGCGCATGGCCTACGGCTACCGCGATACCGCCTTCTTCTTCCTCAAGATCCGCGCGGCGTTCCCCGGAAAGGCGTGAAGAACCTTTTTTGTGGCCGCTCGGACGGCCGTCCGGCACAGGCTCAGGCCGCGTCGAGCAACCGGCGCAAATCGTGCTGCAGCCGGGCCACGTCGATGGGCTTGAGCCAGTAGTCGTCGAAGCCCGCGGCGCGGGCGGCGCGCACGGTCTCGGCGGGGTCGTCCGCCGACAGCGCGATCCAGCGCACACCCTCCAGGGTGGCGGCGAGGGCGGGGTCGCCGGCCACACGCTCGCGCAATTCCAGGCCCGTCATGTCGGGCAGGTTCATGTCGACGAGCACCACGTCGGGCCGGGCCGAAGCCAGCGCTTCGAGGGCCTCGCCGCCGGTTTCCGCACAGCGCAGCGCCCACCCCGGCAGCAGCCGGAAGACCTCCTCCATCAGGATCAGATGGATGCGGTCGTCTTCGACGTAGAGCACCTGCGGCGCAGCGCGTTCGGGCATGGCGGGAAGGGGAAGCAGGACGGCGCCGGCACGATAGCAGCAATGGGGACCCGGCCCGCCCGTTGGCGGCGGCAGCCACCTTTCCCCGCGGTTGCGTGACATTTCGCACCCGGCCACCACCCCATCTTCGGGGGTTAGCAAGGCATGGAAACCCTGTCTATCCCTAACACTTCAGGCATGCGTCCTGGGTCGGACGCGACCTGCCTGCCGGGCTTCCGATGTCCCTGATCGCCACCCTCGCTCTCGCCGTCTCCGCCGGCTCCTCGCTGCCGCAATGCAGCTGGGACCGCCCCGGGGTGAACCCCTTCATGGGGGACGTCGTCGCGGCGGTGGACCATTACACCGACATCCCCGCCGCCACGCGCGACAAGCTCAAGGCGCGCATGAAGGCCCGCCGCTACGACGACATCGCCGTCATCGAACGCGACGCCATCCGCGGCAAGGCCGAGTACGCGCCGGAGATCCGCGACATGCACTTCGGTCCGGGCGCGGTCTGCCGCAGCGTCACGCGGTCCAAGTGGGCGGCCACCACCCAGGAGCGCGGCCTCGTCTATTGCGAGGACGGCCAGTGCATCCTCGTGCCCACCGTCTGCCGCAACGTCAGCCGCATCCGCCGTGTCGAACCGCGCGCCGCGGCGGCGGCCCACGCCGGCAACGTCGCCTCGTCGACCCGCGAGGCCGAGGACAACACGCCCCTGGAATTCGAGGCCCCGGCGGCCGGCCCGATGGCCGCCGCCGCGGCGCCCGACAGCTTCGCCCAGCAATCCGGCACCGCCAGCCTGGGCGGCGGTGCGGCACCGGGCGGCAATTCCAGCCTGCTGGCGGCCGGTCCGGCCAACGGGCCGGCGGCAGCCCAGGGCGGTCGCGGCCCGGGGCTGATCAACCTCGGCATGCCCGCCCTGCCGCCCGGCACGGTGCGGGTGGCCGATTCCAACCCGGGCCTGCCCATCAATACGCCGGCCGTGCCCGAGCCCGGCAGCTGGGCGCTGATCGCGGCAGGGCTGCTGGTGATCGGCTGGCGCGCGTCCCGGACCGCAAAGCAGCGCTGAAGCCGCCTCAGCGCTTCTTCAGCAGCGGCGCCAGGTAGCGCCCGGTGTGGCTGGCCTCGCAGGCCGCCACGTCCTCCGGCGTGCCCGCCACGAGCAGCGTGCCGCCGCCGGCTCCGCCTTCCGGTCCCATGTCCAGCAGCCAGTCGGCCGTCTTGATCACGTCCAGGTTGTGCTCGATGACGACGATGGTGTTGCCCGCGTCGCGCAGCTGGTGCAGCACCTTGAGCAGCAGGGCGATGTCGGCGAAGTGCAGGCCGGTGGTGGGCTCGTCGAGGATGTAGAGGGTGCGGCCGGTGTCGCGCTTGGACAGCTCCAGCGCCAGCTTGACGCGCTGGGCCTCGCCGCCCGAGAGCGTCGTCGCGCTCTGACCGAGCTTGACGTAGCCCAGGCCCACGTCCAGCAGGGTCTGCAGCTTGCGCGCCAGCGTCGGCACGGCGTTGAAGAGCTCGTGGGCGTCCTCCACCGTCATGTTGAGCACGTCGGTGATGTTCTTGCCCTTGTAGAGCACCTCCAGCGTCTCGCGGTTGTAGCGCCGGCCCTGGCAGACGTCGCAGGGCACGTAGACGTCGGGCAGGAAGTGCATCTCCACCTTGAGCACGCCGTCGCCCTGGCAGGCCTCGCAGCGCCCGCCAGCCACGTTGAAGCTGAAGCGGCCCGCGCCGTAACCGCGTTCGCGAGCGGTAGGCATCTCGGCGAACAGCTCGCGGATAGGCGTGAACAGGCCGGTGTAGGTAGCGGGGTTGGAACGCGGCGTGCGGCCGATGGGGCTCTGGTCGACGTTGATGACCTTGTCGAAGGCGTCCAGGCCTTCGATCTCGTCGTAGGGCGCCGGGTCCTGGTGGCTCTGGTAGAGCTTCTTGGCGACGGCGGCGTAGAGCGTGTCGTTGACCAGCGTGCTCTTGCCTGAACCGCTGACGCCCGTCACGCAGGTGAAGAGGCCGACCGGGATGTCCACGCTCACGCCCTTGAGGTTGTTGCCGCGGGCGTTGACGATGCGCAGCCTCGCGCCGTCGGCCACCTGATGGCGCCGGGCCGGTACCTCGATGCGTGCCGCGCCGCTGAGGTAGCGCCCCGTCAGCGAGTTGGGGTCGGCCGCCACCTGCTCGGGCGTGCCCTGGGCCATGATCTGGCCGCCGTGCACACCGGCACCGGGGCCGAGGTCCAGCACCCAGTCGGCCGCGCGGATGGCGTCTTCGTCATGCTCGACGACGAGGACCGAGTTGCCCAGGTCGCGCAGCCGCCGCAAGGTGGCGATGAGGCGGTCGTTGTCGCGCTGGTGCAGGCCGATGCTGGGTTCGTCCAGCACGTACATCACGCCGGTCAGGCCCGAGCCGATCTGGCTGGCCAGGCGGATGCGCTGCGCCTCGCCGCCGGAAAGCGTGTCGGCGCTGCGGTCCAGGCTCAGGTAGTTCAGGCCCACGTCGTTGAGGAAACGCAGGCGCGACGAGATCTCGCGGATGACCTTGTCGCCGATCTCGGCCTTGTTGCCCTTGAGCCTCAGGCCCTCGAAGTAGTCCAGGCTCTCGCGCAGCGTCGAATGCTCTACCTCGTAGATGGGCCGGCCCTTGAAGCCGGCCGGCGCATCCGCCGGCTGCAGCACGACGTTGCGCGCCTCGCGACGCAGCCGCGAGCCGCCGCAGTCCGGGCAGGGCTTGGCGGCCATGTAGCGGGCCAGGTCCTCGCGCACCGCCGCGGAGTCGGTCTCCTTGTAGCGCCGCTGCAGGTTGGGCAGGATGCCCTCGAAAGGATGGTGGCGCTTGACCTGGCGTTTCTTGCCGGCCGCCGACTCGGCCTGGTAAGTGAAGGCGATGTCCTCCTCGCCCGAGCCGTGCAGCAGCACCTGCTGCACCGTCGCCGGCAGGCTCTCCCAGGGCGCCTCGACGTCGAACTTGTAGTGCGCCGCCACCGACTCCAGCAACGAGAAGGTGTAGGGGTTGCGGCGGTCCCAGCCCTTGACCGCGCCGCTGGCCAGCGACAGCGTCGGGAAGGCCACCACGCGCTCGGGGTCGAACCCCGTCACCTGGCCCAGGCCCTCGCAGCTCGGGCAGGCGCCCACCGGCGAGTTGAACGAGAACAGCCGCGGCTCCAGCTCGGGCAGCGAGTAGGAGCAGACCGGGCAGGCGAACTTGCTGGAGAACAGCGTCGTCGCGCCGGAATCCAGGTCCAGCACCAGGGCCCGGCCATCGGCCTGGCGCAGCGCCGCCTCGAAGCTCTCGGCCAGGCGCTGGCGAAGCTGGTCCTGCGCGTCCGCGCGCAGCTTGACGCGGTCGATGACCACGTCGATGTCGTGCTTCTCGGCCTTCTTCAGCGCGGGGATGTCCGGCGCCTCCACCGTCTGGCCATCGACGCGGAAGCGCACATAGCCCTGCGCCTGCAGGTCCTGGAACAGCTCCACGAACTCGCCCTTGCGGTCGCGCACGACGGGCGCCAGCAGCATCAGCCGGGATTCGTCGGCCATGGCCAGCACGGCGTCCACCATCTGGCTGACCGACTGGGCCTCCAGCGGCAGGTGGTGGTCGGGGCAGAAGGGCGTGCCGGCGCGGGCGTAGAGCAGCCGCAGGTAGTCGTGGATCTCGGTGACGGTGCCGACCGTCGAGCGCGGATTGTGCGAGGTGGCCTTCTGCTCGATGGAGATGGCCGGCGACAGGCCCTCGATGACGTCCACGTCAGGCTTGTCCATCAGCTGCAGGAACTGGCGGGCGTAGCTCGACAGGCTCTCGACATAACGCCGCTGGCCTTCGGCATAGAGCGTGTCGAAGGCGAGCGACGACTTGCCCGAGCCCGACAGTCCGGTGATGACGACGAGGGCGTGCCGCGGCAGGTCGACGTCGATGTTCTTGAGGTTGTGGGTGCGCGCGCCGCGCACGCGGATGAACTTGGACTCGGGCAGATCCGGGGCAGGCATGGGAGTTTTCACGAGCGAACCGGTCATGATAGGCCGGCAGCGTCGCGCGCCCGGAAATGCGGCCCCCTCGAACGCATCCTCGCCCGCCGCCGCCCCTCAAGGCACTGACGGTTCGTCGCGGCGGCATGCAGCTCGCGCTGTGGCCGCTGCGGTTCATCGCAGCGCGCTGGCAAGGCCGGGGCGCGCTGCCGAAACTGCTTCCATCGACACAGCAATCCCGCTGCGCGAACCCGAAAGGAAGCCCCATGAAAGCCACCGTCCTGATCCAAGCCGCCGCCGTCGCCGCCTTTGCCTTCACCGCCCTGGCCGCCACCGCCGCCCCTCAAGTGCACAAGCTGCCCCGCGTCGTCGTGACCGGCAAGGCCACCCAGGAAGTCGCCCAGCTGCCGCGCGTCGTCGTCACCGGCTATGCCGTGCGCGACGTCGCCCAGGTCGAGCAACTGCCCCGCGTGACCGTCACCGCCCGCCGCGCCTGAGCCGACGTTTGACGATGCCGTCGATGCACCACTGCCGAGCCGAGTCGCCGGCGCAGCGAGGCGCCGGCCGCCGCTGCGCCGCCGAGTCGGCTTGACCCCTACACACGCCGTAACATCTCTGAAAGACAATCCGGGCTTCTCAATCGGAGCCCGCTTGTGAAAGAAGAGCTGCGCAAACGCCGGTCCTGGCTGGATGGCTTCATGGCCTATCCCGCCCCGGCCGGCCTGAGCGAAACCGAGCTGCGCGACAACATCATCCTGCTGGACCAGGCGCTGTACGCGCTGTGGAACCTGGGCGACAACCTCATCTACGCCTGGACCCCCGAGCCGCGGGGCCTGCGCGTGCTCGTCGCGCCCCACCCGATGCTGACCGAGTTCGCCCTGGGCGACGGCCGGCTGCCGCCCCAGGAGCTGACGCGCCGCGCCCGGCTGCTGGACAAGCTGCTGTCCAACCAGGACCACCTCGACACCCAGGCCTTCGACGCCGTCGCCGCGGCCCTGGGCGTGGCGCCCAAGTTCATCGAGCTGCCCTTCGCCCCCGAACGCGGCCTGGGTCTGCCCCTGATCGCGGCCATCGCCGCACGCTACGGCGTGCGCCTGGTGGAAGACCGTGCCGTCATCCTCTTCGACGCCGTCGGCTTCTCGCTGCTGACGCCGCTGCAGCAGGTGGTGCAGCTCAACAGCCTGTCGTGCTCGGTCAACGCCGCCTACGCCAAGCTGCTGGACCGCGAGATCAACATCAACTTCGCCCGCACCACGACGGGCGACGGCTTCTACATCTGGAACCGCATGCGCGGCGTGGAGGCCAATGTCGAGCTCTACCAGCTGATGCAGTTCATCCTCGCCGACAACGCCCTGGCGCACGAGCGCGCCACGCGGGCGGAGGCAGTGCCCAAGCTGCGCGCCTGCTTCCACGTCGGCTCCCACTACGAGTTCTACCAGTCCGAGGGCCTGAACCCGACCTCCTTCAGCTACTTGGTCGGCCAGGTCACCATCGAGCTGGCGCGCATGATCGAGAACGCCCTGCCGGGCCAGATCCTCGTCGGCAAGTTCAACACCCTGATGCACGACGAGGTCACCGGCGAGGACGTGCGCATCGACAGCCTGGACTTCGTCGAGCGCACCCGCGCGCCGCTGCGCAGCCTCAATGGCCTCAAGCTCGCCGGCTCGGAGGTGGACGAGATCGCCTGCTACCTGACCGGCCGGCGCGACGCCTCGGGCCTGTGGGGCATCAGCGAGTACCAGATGGCCGACAAGCACGGCCTCATCCATCGCGTCTACAACGCCAAGATCAACATCCACCGCCGCAACGGCGAGCCCATCTACCTCGGCCTGCGCGAAGAAGACCTGCCGCCCGACGCGCCGCGCACCGTGGCCGACACCGACTTCGCGCCCATGCAGGGCTGAGCGCCGGGGAGCCGACCCAGCAAAAGGGTCGGCTCTTGCTGCGCGCAGACTGGCGCACCGGCTACGATGCCCGCGTGGCGACCGAGTCTTCCAGCTCCACCGCGCCCGCCGCAGCCGTCGGCCAGCGGCGGCTGCTCACCCTGCTGTTCGTCGACCTGAGCGGCTCCACGGCCATGGCCGAATGGATGGAGGCCGAGCATTACGCCACCATGCTCGCGTCGCTGCGCGAGCTGTACGAGCTCATCGTTCCGCACCACGGCGGCGTCATCGCCCGCATCCAGGGCGACGGCATGCTGGCCGTCTTCGGCCATCCGGAGGTGCGTGAAGACGACGGCCGGCGGGCCACCGACGCCGCACTGGAGCTGCATGCCGCCGTCCGCAGCCTCGTCCCGCCCGGCCCCAAGCCGGCCGATTTCCGCGGCCTGACGCTGCACAGCGGCATCCATGCCGGCGTCGTCCTCGTCAACGACGGCGACCAGATGCGCGGCCGATTCGAGCTGCTGGGCAACGCCCCCAACATCGCCGCCCGGCTCTCCGAGACGGCCAAGGCCGACGAGATCATCGCCAGCGAAGACAGCCTCGGCCTGCAACGGCAGTTCTTCGAGACCGGACCGCGGCTGTCCCTGCAGCTGCGTGGCCGGGCGACGCCCCTGGCCGCCTACCGCGTGATCGGCCGTGCCGCCATCGGCCGGCGCTTCGACGCCAGCGTGCGTCGCGGCCTGGCGCCCTTCGTCGGCCGCGGCGACCAGCTCGCCGCCCTGGACGCCGCCCTCGCCCGCACCCTGGCCGGCCGGACGCAATGGCTGGGCCTGCGCGCCGGGGCCGGCGTCGGCAAGACGCGGCTGACCGAGGAATTCCTGCGCCACGTCGCGCACGAGAGCGGCCAGGCCTGCCGCATCCACCGCGGCTATTGCGAGAGTTATCTCAGCGCCGAGCCCCTGCAGCCCTTCCTGCAGATGCTGCGCGCCCTGGAGGGCATGGCCGACCCGCCCGCCGAACTCTTCGCCGCGCTGCAAAGCCCGCCGGCCCAGCGCGCCGACGCCCTGCTCGCCCTGCTCCTGGCCCTGGCCCGGCGCTCGCCGCAGCTCGTCTGCATCGACGACCTGCAATGGGCCGACGACGCCTCGCTGCGCCTGCTGCACCGCCTGCGCAGCGCGGCCGAGCGCGAGCGGCTGCCGCTGCTGCTGCTCACGGCCAGCCGTCCCCAGCCCAGCCTGCCGGGGGCCAACGACGGCGATGCCGACATCATCGAGCTGCCGCCGCTGAACGAGTTCGAGGCGGCCCGCGCCGTCCACCACCTGCTGCCGCAGATCGACCCCTTCATCGCCACCGAGGTCCAGCGCCACGCCGGCGGCAACCCCCTCTTCATCGAGGAGCTCTGCCACGCGGCGGCCGAGACGGGCGAAGGCCTCGTCGAGGGCCAGAGCAGCTCGGCCTGGCTGGCCGCCCTGGTCGAATCCCGCGTGGGCCGCCTGCCGCCGGCCCAGGCCCAGCTCGTGCGCCTGGCCGCCGTCATCGGCAACGTCATCCCGGTGTGGCTGCTCGAAGCCCTGTCGGGCTGCGGCGAGCACCACCCCGATGTCCGCGCCCTGGCGAGCCAGGACTTCATCTTCCCCGACCAAAGCCCCGGCCACCTGCGCTTCAAGCACGGCATCACGCGCGATGTCGTCTACGAGGCCACCGGCCTGCACCAGCGCCAGGCCCTGCACCGGCGCATCAGCGCCGAGCTCACCCAGCGCGGCGCGGGCGAAGGCCGATTGCACGAGCAGCTCGCCTACCACGGCGCCGCCGCCAACGACTGGCCCGCCGCCGCCGACCACGCCGAGGCGGCCGGCGACCAGGCCCTGGCCGCCTCGGCCCTGGACCGCGCCAAGAAGCAGTTCCGCGCCGCCCTGGCCGCCCTCGAATTCCTGCCCGACGACGCCACCCGGCGGCGCCGCTGGGTGAACATCGCCCAGCGCCTGGGCATGGCCTGTGTCTTCGACGCCTCGCAGGACGACCTGCGCGTCCTCAAGCACGCCGCCGCCCTGGCCCAGGCCGATGGCGACGCCGGCCTCATCGCACGCACCGAGTACTGGCTGGCCTACGTCGGCTACGCCCTCGGCGAGACCCGAGACAGCCTCGCCCATGCCCACGCCGCCGTCGACAAGGCCCAGCAATGCGGCGACCACGCCCTGCTCGCCCAGCTGCCCGGCACCGTCGGCCAGCTGCAGGCCGCCGCCGCCAACTACGCCGAGGCCCTGCCCATGCTGGACCTCGCCATCGACCGCCAGCGCCAGCGCGCCAGCAAGAGCCCGGCCAACCAGATCGGCCTGTCCTATTCGCTGTGCTGCCGCGCCTACGTGCTGGGCGACCAGGGGCGCTTCGGCCAGGCCCATGCCATCTTCGCCGAGGCCCTGGCCCCCTTCGACGGCAGCGGCCACGCCGTCGAGGCCAGCATCCAGGGCTGGCGGGCGGCCGTGCTGCTGTGGCAGGGCCGCTGGGCCGAGGCGCGCACCGCCGCCCTCGTGGCCCACCGCGTCGGGGCCCAGGTGCGCAGCATGTTCACCTGCGCCATGGGCCATGCCGCCGCGGCCTATGGCGCCTGGATGGAAGAAGCCGACCCGGCGGCGCGCCAGCACATCCTCGACGCCACGGCCTGGCTCGCACCCCGCGGCGGCGGCCTGTACAGCAGCTTCAACCACGGCTGGCTGGCCGACATCCTGTCCACCCAGGGCGACGCCGGGGCCGCCCGCCACCACGTCGCCCAGGCCCTCAGGCGCGGGCGCCAGCACGACTGGATCGGCGGCGCCATGGCCTACCGCGCCGCGGCCCGACTGGCGGCCCGAATGGGCGACGCCGACCGCGCCCGCCGCTACCTCGCGCTGGCCCGCGGGGCGGGCGAGCAGCGCAATTCGGCCCACGAGGCGGCCGTCACGGCCCTGCTCGAAGCCGAGCTCAGGCTCGACGACGGCTGGCGCGCCGCGCTCGAGCGCGCGAGCGCCGAGTTCGAGCGCATGGGCATGGCCGGCTTCCTCCAGCGCGCGCGCTCCCTCTGACCTCTTCCTTCCGACCCTCACGACCCCATGCCCCGACTCGCTCTCCTGCTGCTCGCCGCTGCCGCCTCGGCGGCCCAGGCCGCCCCCCAGCCCTTCACGGGCATCGACTACAGCGGCCGCTACGAATGCCGGGGCCAGGACGACCATGAAGGCCCCTACACCGGCACCGTGACGCTGGCCCTCGTGCGCGAGCAAAGCAGCGGGCGCCACGGCGCCTACCGCTTCGAGCTGGAGGTGCCCGGCTATGGCCGCTACCCCGGCCAGGCGGCCAGCGACGGCGCCCACATGGCCATCCACTTCGCGCTGACCGATCAAGCCACGAAGGACTACGGCACCGGCATCGCCCGCTTCGTGAAGACAAGCGACGGCCGCTGGCAGTTCAGCAAGTGGTACTACGAGCCGGAGTTCAAGGGTGGCAACTTCGGGACGGAGACCTGCACGCAGCTGAAGTAGCCGGCCGCGGCGGCACCAGCGCCGAGTCGGACCATCCTCATCCCTCGGGATGCGCCGCGCCGCCCTGCTGGCTAAGCTGGGCCGCGAGCCGTCAAGGCCGGGAGGGACCGCGAATGAAGACAAGCATCCGCCACTGCGCCAGCGTCATCGGGCTGGCCTTGGGCCTGGCCCTGCTGGGCGCCTGCGGTGAGAAGAAGGAGGAAGCGCCGGCCCCCGTCGAGGCCGCCCCGCCCGCCCCGGCGGCATCGGCCGCTGCAGCGCAGGCGCCCGACGAGGCGCCACCCGTTGGCGGACTGACCGGCTCGGCCCCCACGAGACCCCGTCCGAGCCGAGACCTGCCCTCGCCACCCCCGCCACCCCCGCCACCCGACTCGGCGATCGGCGGCGGCACGACCCGGGGTCCTGCTGGCGGTGCCCCCGGAGTGGACGCGGCAGACCAGGTCCTGGCCAAGCTCGAGAACGCCAACCTCGCCTTCCGGGCCCCGGCCCAGATGCGGCAGGACCAGAGCGCCACCGTCGAGCTTCACCTGAGCCTGCGCCAGGAGGTGGCCGCGCTGGAAAGGGAGCTGGCCGCGGCACCTACCGACCGCGTCGAGGGCGCGCAGGTGCGCGTGTCGCGGCGCGTCGAGGCCCTGCTCACGGCGTCGCGGTCGGACTTCGAGATCACGCCCATCAGCGCCACGGAGCAGTTGCTCGGCAGCGCCGACGACGTCGCCTGGAGCTGGGAGATCAAGCCCCTGGACGGTGGCACCAAGTCCCTGCACCTGACGCTGAATTCCATCCTCGTCGTCGATGGCGCGACCACGCGCAGGACCGTGCGCAGCTTCGACAAGGAAATCCGCGTCGAAGTCAGCGGGCTGGCCGTGGCCCGGGCGTTCGTCGCGAAGAACTGGCAATGGCTGTGGGCCACGCTGCTGGTGCCGCTGGCCGGATGGATCTGGCGGCGCCTGCGCAAGGCGCCGCCGAACGCCCAAACCTGAAGCCTCACACCGCCAGCGACACCACCGTCGGGGAACCGGTGAAGCGCATGACCCCCGCGTCCAGCACCGCCGCGATCACGCCCAGCATCACCCCCATGGCCATGCCGTAGCCCGGGCAGGCGTGCGGCGGCGGGCCGGCCGGGTCAGCGCGGTCGCCGCCGAAGACGACGTGGTGGCGCAGCGGGTCCTGCTGGGTGGCCGAGCCCAGCGCCACGACCAGCGTGTCGCCGGCCTTCACTTCCACCTCGCCCAGCCGGTGGTCGGCGCGGGCGCGGCGCCAGACCTGGTAGGGCGTGGGCTTGAAGTTCATGGTCGCCACCAGGGCCGGCCGCAGCCGGGCCACCGCCGCCGTGTAGCGCTCGGGGAGGCTGGCGCCCGCGGGCACCTCGTGCCATTGCGGCTGCAGCTCCCAGAGCTTGCGCGTCTGCACCCAGATGGCCAGCGTGGCCAGCAGGTTGGCATGCGTCGTCGGCGGGAAGCCGAGCATGACGCCGGCCAGGGTGCGCGTGGGCAGGTCGGCCGGTGCCCCCGGCACGGCCCGGGCCGCCATCAGGATGGCCTGCGTCAGCCGGGGCAGCTGCTCGAAGGGCGTGTCCGCCAGCCAGCGGTCCACCGCCGCCGTGAAGGCGCTGCCGGCCTCGCGGCCGGCCCGGCAGGCGTCGGGCGTGGGATGCGGCCCGAAGACGTAGCGCGACACCCGGAACAGCGCCGCCGGGCAGCGCGGCGCCTCGGCTTCGGCCGGCGCATGGAACTCCGTGCCCCAGACATGCCGGCCGTCCGGCGGCCCGAACCAGAGGTTGCAGAGCCTGGCCAGCACGCCTTCGCTGAGCCGCTCCAGGTCCAGCGGCGTGTCGGTGGGCAGGTCGGCCGGCTTCTGGCTCGCCGGGAAGGCCGACAGCAGGGCCAGCGCCTCCTGCTTCAGGCCAGCGATGCCGCCGCTGGCGACCTGGTAGGCGGCCATGAAGGCATCGCCCTCGCTCACGCCCTCCAGGATGCGGTTGACCGCGGGCGCCTGCTCGCGGTGGCCGGTGTCGTCGTCCAGGCCCAGGAAGCCCGTGCCGATGGAGTCGCTCATCCGCTCGCCGTAGCCAGCCACGGAGTACCGGTCCGGTCGGTTGCGCAGCACCTGCTGCACGCGCTCGGCCGCGCCGACGAGCACGCCGTAGGCCGTGGCCACGACGCCGCCGGGCTGGGCGCGCACCCAGGCCCAGGTGGCGTCGCGGCGGTTGGGATCTTCCAGGGCCTCGCGCCAGGCGTCGAAGTCGCCCAGGGCCGGCACAGCCTCGAGCGGCGCCGCCGCAGGCAGCTGGGGCAGCGGCAGCTCGACGAGGCCGGGCAGGGCCTTGAGCGCGCGCCGGGACGGCACGAAGAAGTAGGCGCCCCACTGCAGCGTGACGAAGGGCTGGTGGCCGAGGTCGATCTCGTAGGCGCGCTTGTCGTGCTCGAAGGGGTAGATGCGCGGGCCGCTGCCGTCGACGACGCCGAGCAGCGGGTCGCTCTGGCCGGAGTAGCCGCCGCTGGCGTTGCCGCCGGCCACCCAGCGCTGGACGACCTCGAACTGCTCCGCCAGGTGGGCGTTGTAGGCCATGAAGATCAGGCCGCGGTCGGCATCGTCGACCGGGTGCTGACGGTCGGGCGGCGGGCCGTAGCTCATGCCGCGGCGCAGGATGCGCGGCATGCGGGCACGGGCGAAGGCCATGTCGGCGCCCACGTCGCGCGGGTTGGTGCGGCGGATGTGGGCATGGAAGGGGCAGAGCGCGCCCTTGGGATCGGCCTCGTAGTTGAAGTCGTTGACCGCGCGGTCGTCGGCCAGGGGCTCGCCGCTGCGCCAGCGGCCCATCAGCTTGGCCATCAGCACGTCCTTGGACAGGCCGGTGCGGGCGGCCTCGGCCGTCATCCGCGCGTCCAGCCGGCCGACGTACTGGCGCAGCTTGCGCACGGCGAGGAAGCTGCCGCGGTCCAGCAGCGGGTCGGGCTGCTCGGGCACGGCATAACCCTTGTCCCGGGCGGTGGGGAAGCCTTGCAGGATCTCGCCGTCGTGCACGCGGTCATCCCAGCGCTCGCCGGTGGGCTGGGGCGCCTTCCACTGCGGCACGGGCTGGCTGATGCCGTCCTTGAAGCCGAAGTTCTCGCTGTCCACGGCGTTGCTGCGCAAGGGCTCCACGGCCATCAGCGCCAGGCCCGTGCCCTCGGTCAGGGCCTGGGCGGCGGCGTCGATGCGGGCCTGGTCGGCCGGCGTCACGGCCTCGCCCGGCTCGGTGCTGGCAAAGCGCAGCTGAAGCAGGACATGGGCGCCGGCCGGGTCGAAACGGTCGCGGCCGTTGACGTGGGGCGCCAGCGGCCAGTGCGACGGGTGGTTGTGGCGCACGTCGCCCAGCAGGCCGGCGCGGGCGGCCATGCCCTCCTTGAAAGCCTGCGGGAAGCGCTCCAGCCGCGAGGCCGGCACGCCCAGTGCGACCAGGCCGGTGAGCGTCAGCGCGACCTGGGTCCAGATGCCCTGCAGCGGGCCGGCCGCCGGTGGCGCCTCGCCCTCGGCCGCCACGGGCGCGGTCGAGAGCCAGGCCAGGGCCTGGGCCGGCTGGGCGATGCGCAGCAGCAGCAGCGCGCCTCGGTTGGCCGGCAGCTTGGTCAGCATGCCGGCCTGCAGGTCGGCGTCGGCGACTTCGAGGGCACGCGCCTGCACGGCGGGCGGGGTCGGCGTGGCCTCGAACCACTGCAGCATCGCGAAATGGCGGCGCCGCAGCTGCTCGCCCGGCGTGTCGCCGGTGCCGATGGGGAAGTGCTCGCGCGTGCCCAGGCGCGTCAGCTCGAAGAGCACGTCCTGCGCGGCGCGCAGCAGCACGCGGCCATCCCAGGCCGACTCGTTGAAATAGCGCTGCAGGGTGAACAGGCCCGCCAGCGGCACCAGGCCGCGCGCCGCCATCGCGAAGCGTTCGGCCGGCGCCGTGGGCAGCGGCGCCACCTCGCCCGCAGCCGGCACGCGCAGGCGGTCGGCTCCCAGTTCGCTGGCATGGCCGCGCTGGGCGGCTTCAAGCCTGGAAAGGTAGTCGGCGTCGGCGACGCTGCGGCCGGACTCGATGAAGAGGAAGTCCGCCGAGACCTCGTGCTCGCGCACCCAGCGCGAATAGGTTTCGAAGCTGCAGTTGCAGGACAGCTCGTAGCCCTCGACATGGCAGAGGATGAGGTCCAGCGTGGAGCCGAGCTGGTCCCAGATGACCCGCATATAGGGCTCCCAGCCGCCGTCGAAGTTGACGTTGAGCAACAGCCGGTCGGGCGCGCCGCCCCGGCCCTCCACCACCGCCCAGCGGAAGGAGTGCACGATGCGCCAGCGCGCCACGATGTCGGTGTAGGGCGAGGCCGGCGCGCTCGACTCCCGCGAGCCCAGCCGCAGGCCGTTGAGGGTGCGCAGCACCTTGCGCAGGCGGTCGACGTAGGTCGCGACCTCGAGCGCGTCGACGAACCCCGGTTTGATGTCGGCCAGCAGCACCAGGTCGGTGATGCCGCCCAGCTGGACGTCGTTTCCCCTTGCCATCGTTCGTGTCCCCTTTTCCTAGCGGCAGGAGTATGCGGGTCCACTACGACGTCCCGTTCGCAGCGTCCCCACAAGCTTGACGATGACGACTCATCCGCGCCAACCGCATCTCGTCCGCGAAAAGGCGCGACCTATCGCAAACCCCAGGACGGGCAAACCCTGGGGCGCGACAGTTCAACCATCGAACGGGAGAACGTCATGAACCGCATCAGCACCACCAGCACTCGCAACCGCCTGCAGGCCTTCAGCGCCGCCGTCCTCGTCGCCCTCGTCGCGCTGACCGGCGCGACGTGGATGACGCTGACCGTGCCGGCCGAGGCGCCCGAGGTGGTCAAGCTCGATCGCGTGGTCATCAGCGGCGTGCACACGCCCGAGGTGGTGGCCCAGCTGCCCCGCGTCGTCATCGAAGGCCGCCGCAGCAGCGCGGCCGACGGCACCCAGGTGGCCAGCGCCTGCGTGGCGCCGGCCGTCTGCTAACGCCCGAGCACGCGCAGGATCTCGCGGCCGTAGGCCTCGAGTTTCTTGGCGCCCACGCCGCTGATGTCGCCGAGTTCGGCGAGGTCGCCGGGCAGCACCCGGGCCATCTCGGCCAGCGTGGTGTTCTGGAAGATCACATAGGCCGGCAGGCCATGCTCCTTGGCCACTTCGGAGCGCCAGGCCTTGAGGGCCTCGAAGCGTTCCTGGGCCTCGGCGTCCAGGCCGAGCGACGGGTCGGCCTTGGGCCGCCCACCCGCCCGTGAGGCCTTGCCCCGGCGGGCCTTCTTCTCCTCCGCCTCGCGCAGCCGCAGCTCCACCTCGCCCTTGAGCACGGCGCGCGCACTCGGCATCAGCGCCAGCGTGTTGAACTCGCCCTCGGCCACGACGTGGCCCAGCGCGATGAGCTGGCGCAGCACGGCGCGCCATTGCTGTTCGGACAGCTCCGCGCCACAGCCCCAGGTGGACAGGCTCTCGTGGCCGTACTGCCGGGTCTTGTCGGTCACCTTGCCGCGCAGCACGTCGATGAGGTGGCCGGCACCGAAGCGCTCGCCGCGCTGGTGGAAGCGGTAGATGCACGAGAGCAGCTTGCGCGCTGCCTCGGTGGCGTCCCAGGTGGCCGGCGGGTTCAGGCAGTTGTCGCAGTTGCCGCAGGGTTGGCTGGCTTCGCCGAAATACGCCAGCAGGCGCACCCGGCGGCAGTCGATCGCTTCGGCCAGGGCCAGCAGCGCATCGAGCTTGCCGCGCTGGCCCTGCTTGAAGGTCTCTTCCGCGGGGCTCTCGTCGATCATGCGGCGCTGGTTGACGACGTCCGCCAGGCCATAGGTCATCCAGGCCTCGGCGGGGGCGCCGTCGCGGCCGGCGCGGCCGGTCTCCTGGTAGTAGGCCTCGATGTTCTTGGGCAGATCCAGGTGGGCGACGAAGCGCACGTCGGGCTTGTCGATGCCCATGCCGAAGGCGATGGTCGCCACCATGATGAGGCCGTCCTCGCGCAGGAAGCGGTCCTGGTGGCGGCGGCGCACGTCGGCGTCGAGACCCGCGTGGTAGGGCAAGGCGTTCAGGCCTTCGGAGGTCAGCCATTCGGCCGTCTCCTCGACCTTCTTGCGGCTCTGGCAGTAGACGATGCCCGCCTCGCCCTCGTGCTCGTCCTGGATGAAGCGCAGCAACTGCTCCCGCGGCGAGCCATTCTTCTCGACGATGAGGTAGCGGATGTTGGGCCGGTCGAAGCTGCTGATGAAGACGCGGGCGTCCTGCAGCTGCAGCCGCTCGATGATGTCGGCCCGGGTGAGGTCGTCGGCCGTGGCGGTGAGCGCGATGCGCGGCACGTCGGGGAAGCGCTCGTGCAGCTGCGACAGCTGCAGGTACTCCGAGCGGAAGTCGTGACCCCACTGGCTGACGCAATGCGCCTCGTCGATGGCGAACATGGACAGCAGGCCCCGTTCCTCCAGCGAGGCCAGCTGGGCCATGAAGCGCGGCGTCGTGATGCGCTCGGGCGCGGCGTAGAGCAGCGTCAGCCGGCCGCTCATCATCTCGCGCTCGATGCGGCTGGCCTCCTCGCCGGTGAGGCTGGAGTTCAGGAAGGCGGCATGCACGCCGGCCTCCTCGAGCGCACCGACCTGGTCGTGCATCAGCGCGATCAGCGGGCTCACCACCACCGCCACGCCCTGCCCGCGCTGCTGGCGCAGGATGGCCGGCACCTGGTAGCACAGGCTCTTGCCGCCGCCGGTGGGCATGAGCACCAGGGCGTCGCCACCGGCGGCGACGTGCTCGACGATGTCGCCCTGCTGGCCCCGGAAGGCCGTGTAGCCGAAGACTGCTGACAGCACCTGGCGTGCGGCGGATTGCAGGTCGTCCGTGGGTTCGGGAAGATGCGCGGGCGGATTCATTCAGCCGCCATTGTCCCAGGAGAGCCCCGATGCCCACCCCCGACGAGCTGCGCCAGCGGCTCATCCGCAATTTCCACGACGCGCCGCGCGAGCGCTTCGTCCGCGCCCCCCTCTACGACTGCGAGGGCGCCTCACTGTCCCAGGGCACCGCCGCCAAGCAGCTCGGCGCCCGCTTCGAGATCCTGGCGCCCGGCCAGATGGGCTGCCCCTACCACTACCATCACGCGGAGGAGGAGATGTTCATCGTCCTGCAGGGCGAGGGGACCTTGCGCGTGGCGGGCGAGCGGCTTCCCATCCGCGCCGGCGACACCATCAACATCCCCGCGGGGCCGGAGTACCCGCACCACATCATCAACACCTCCGACGCGCCGCTGCACTTCCTGTCGATCAGCACCCAGGCCGAGGTCGAGGTCTGCGTGTATCTGGACTCCGGCAAGGTCGGCACTTACGCGCCGGGCCTGCGCATCCTGCACAAGCAGGATGCCGGGGTGGACTACTGGGTCGATGAACCCTGATGCCTCAGTTTTCCATGGTGCTGCGTGCCACTCGCGGGGGGGTGGCGCGCAAAACCGGTGTATTGCGGGCCGAGCGCTGCGCCACTCCCAAGCCGGCCGCAGGCGATGTGCTTGCGGCTCAATGCCACAGGCATCGCCCGAAGGAGAGCGAATTCAGCTGGACAGCTGCGGAGCCTAACCATGAAGAACCGTTCTCCAGCGTGCCCGCTGGTCAGCAAAGCGACCGATCAGTCCCTCCTAGGATCGAGATGCGATACCGACCGGTGAAACCGAATGCACTATAGCTAAGTTGCAAAAATAGGTGTTGCAGAGAAACCAGATCTGGGGACAGACGGGGTCGAATTTGGCGAAGAACATTCCGCTTGTTTCAGCAAGGGTGATGTTTAAAGTGAAGCGGTTCCCCGGTATTTTATCTTGTCACATTGGCCCGTTCAAATTTATTTCACGACTAATGCTATTTGCAGTCCTTCTTTGCGGAAAGGCATATGGCGCAGAAATATTGGATACGGTGGTTGTAACGGGATACTCGAATGGGGGATGGAATCCCAGCTTCATGTCGCTATCGTTTTACAGGCCCTACTACAGCAGTTCTTCAGAAAGTGACCTGTATTACTATCAAGCCCTCGCACGAAATTGGAATGCCAAGCTTGATAAAAAGCTGCTTGACAGAAAACTGAGGGATGTCCGGTGCAGCGGTACCGCCGAAGATAAACAGACAAGTTCGACCGATATCGTGGAGCTACGAACTGCGACGGCGAACAATGTGCTTCGTCGAGCCTATCCCCTTAACCTCAAGAAGGGTGACCGACAGACGGTTACATTCGGCGATGGCGGGTTCGAGATATATATATTGTCGGATCCTCGCGCTTCGCTGGCTTGGCTACCCGTGCCTGGCACTCTCGACATTGGAATTCCGGGTAATACGGACTGCCCTTGGACGCAATGATGAACGCACGTGCCAAAACTATTGTCGTCGTTGGATTGGTTACACTGGGTGGAGTTATCGCTCTCGTGCATGGATACCACCGGTCTCCTCGGGTTGATGAGTCGCAGCCCAATGCTGCTACCCATATCGAGTTGAGAGCCGGCACAAGCAGCCAGCAGCTAGGTTCGCCGCCATCACCGCCGCCGCGAGACGCCACCGCTTCCGCATCTGTTGGATCGAGTGTTGTGCGTACCGATAATCCTGATTGGAGCTTGCCACTTACGCCGGGCCAAAACTGGCGACCAATCTATGTCAATGCCATTTCCAGCAAAAGGGCTGGAAGTATGCTGCTAGTCAGTCGCATAGTTAATGCATGCGAAACATTCAATCGATTGCAGGCGCAGCGCCCCAATAAGGGGAATATGGATGGGAACGATCAGTCTGCGCTGGATAGCAAAATCGCTCAAGGTAAGATTTCTCAATCTTGTGACCAACTCTTAGAAGATGAGGTGGGCTGGAGCCAGGTGAAGCGTCAGTTGCTAGAGCCCTCTAGCGATCCTCTTTATGAAAAGTATGGTCGCTTAGCAATCAAGATGCCAGCCTCTACAAATTCGGAACGAACAGAGCAGGTTCTATCGATTTTTGATGGTCTTCGCCAAGGCGTTTTTGAGCTCGCAGGTGCGCTTGGGAGGGACAATTACTTCGATGGTCAAATCTATGAGTATGGGGATCCCGTGCGAGTAGTGAATACCCAAGCAGCATTGCTTTACGCCCAGTCGTTGGTGGCGTGCAGTTTCGGCGAGGATTGCAACAAGGGCGGTTCAAGGTTTGTCTGGAATTGCGCATTCTACGAGATGACATGCGCGGCTGAAAATGCGGTTGATCAGGAGCTAATTCTCTTGGCTCGTGGTTTATCCGGTACCGAGGCTGCCACCGCAAAGGCTCAAGTCTTGCATCTTCGCGATGCAATGGTCGATGCGATATTAAAGAATGACGCTTCAAAATTTGTGAGAAATGCGCGCCGCTGAAGCGCGCCCGTAAAGGGCATTGGATGTTGAAGCCGGCCACGGCCCAGCACCCCGTGCAGCGCCTTTGCCGCATTCGCGATAGAGATCGCTACAGGCCGCGCACAGACCAGCGACGCTGGTCTCTGAGTGCCTGCACCTAGCGCCGGCCCGTGTAAAGAGATCGCCGTCGCCTACAGACAGTCATCGTCCAACCGACCCGAAAAGCATTGCACTGACGGCTCGCTCGCGTTAAGCGATGCGAGGGCGGACGAGAGGCCGCTTCACGTCAGTAATGCGGCGGCAGCTCGTCGCGCAGGCTGCGAAAGCCGCCCGGCTCGGCCGACGCGGCACGGTCGCGCAGCTCGACGAGCTCCTGCACCAGCCGGTCGATCTGGGCCTGCTGCCGCACGACCACCTGGTTCAACTGCTCGACGATGTCCTCGGCGAAGCTCGCCTTGATCTCCAGGTCGGTGATGCGCTGCTCCAGCGCCTGCAGGTCAATGTCCATGGGCTCCATTGGATCAGCGCTTTTCGCCCTTGGCGCTGATGGAGCCCATCCCGGACACCGAGCGCTGCACCGAGGGGTTGCCGAAGTAGTCCACCGAGCCGATGCCGGAGATGTGGGCGGACAGGTCGTCCGTCACCCAGACGACGACGTTGCCGATGCCGCTGACGCCGACGCGCGCGCGCTGCACCTGCAGCCGGTCGGCGACGACCTTGCCCTTGCCCGAGATCTGCAGGGCGAGTTCGTCCACCTTGCCGCCGAGCTGGCCGTCGCCCGCGCCAGAGATGGCGAAGACGAGCTGGCGCGCCTGAAGCTGGTCCAGCCGCGCCTGGCCGGCCCCGCTGATGCTGAGCTTGAGCTGGTCGGTGCGCAGCGGCCCCGGGGCGTGCACGTCGCTCGCGCCGGAGATGGACAGCTGGCGCAGCTGGCGCATCTCCACCTGGACGAAGAGTTTGTTGCTGTGCCAGAACTTCCAGCCGCCGGTCGGGCGGATGAAGAGCTGCCGGTCCGACAGCTCGACCTCGACGGTCTTCTGCACCTCGGGGTCGCCGGCGATGAAGGCCTGGTCGCGATCGCCCTGCACCAGCAGCACGCGGGCCGCGCCGGCCAGCTCCAGGCGGTCGAAGGCGCCGGGCGCATACACCTTGCCGGGCTCGGCGGGCAGGGCCGGCGGCGCCGGCAGCGCGGCCGGCGCGGGCTGTGCGACCGGGGCCGGCACCGCCGGTGGCGCGGGCGGCACCGTCTGGGCCGCGGCCGCGCCGGCAGCCAGCAGCAGCGGCAGGAAAGAGGTCTTCACAGCGATTGCTCCCTCAGCATCTTGGACACCTCCCGGTTGGCCGTGATGCGCGTGCCGTCGCGCAGCTGCACGACGAGCTGCGAGTTCTCGTCGGGCGTCATGCTCTCGACGAAGTCGAGGTTGACGATGCAGCCCCGCTGCACCCGCAGGAAGCGCGTGGGGTCGAGCCGCGTCTCGAAGCTCGCGATGGGCAGCCTCACCAGGAAACTGCGACCCTTGCTCGTGATGGCGGTGTACTTGTTGTCGGAACGCAGGCACTCGATGGCGTCGACCTGCAACGGGAAGATCTTGCCCTGGTCGCGTACCAGCAGGCGGGTTAGCGGCGCGTCGGCGGGCGCGCCCAGGGCCTGGGCCACGTCGGCGGCGCTGGGCACGGCGTCGCGCAGGGCATGGGCGATGGCCTCGTCGAAGCGCTCGCGCGAGAAGGGCTTGAGCAGGTAGTCCACCGCATGCAGCTCGAAGGCGGTCAACGCATGGGCGTCATAGGCCGTCGTGAAGATGATGCGCGGCTGGTGGGCATCCTGCTGCAGCTGCTGCACGACCTGCAGGCCGCTGAGGCCGGGCATCTGGATGTCGGTCAGCACCAGGGCGGGCCTCAAGGCGCGGATCTGAGCCAGCGCCGTCTCGCCGTCCTCGCAGACAGCCACGAGCTGCAGGCCCGGCGTGGCCTTGACCCAGTCGGCCAGGGCTTCGGCGGCGAGGTGTTCGTCTTCGGCGATCAGGACGGTGGTCATGCTCATGATCGTTCAGGCCTGTGGAATGAAGAGGTCGACGCGGAAGCCGTCACCCGGAGCGGTGTGGATGCGCATCCGGGCCTGGCCGTCGTAGTCGAGGGCGAAGCGCTTGCGCAGGGCCGCCAGGCCCACGCCGCGGCGCTGGCCGGGGCGGGGCTCCAGGGCCTCGGGCGCGCAGCCGGGGCCATCGTCGGCGACGGCGAGGTCCAGGCCGTGGTTGAGGGCGTTGCGGCGCGCCGTGATGGTGACGCGCCCGCCGCCGCGCCGCGGCGCCACGGCGTGCAGGATGGAGTTCTCCACCAGCGGCTGCAGGGTCAGCGGCGGCAGCTCGTCGGCCATGACGCGTTCTTCCAGGTCCCAGTCCACGCGCAGCCGGGGCCCCAGGCGCAGGGCCTCCAGCGCCAGATAGTCGCGCAGGAAGTCGATCTCGTCGGCCAGCATGACACGGTCCTCCGCCCCTCGCTTGGTGTCGAGCACGTAGCGCAGCATGGAGGCGAACTTCAGCAGCGCCGCCTCGGCCGCGGCCGGGTCCTTGCGGGTCAGCGCGATCAGGGAGTTCAGCGTGTTGAACAGGAAATGTGGGTTGAGCTTGCCGCTGATGGCCGACAGCTCGGCCTTGGCCAGGGCGCTCTCCGCCTGGGCGGCGGCGACGGCGGCGGAACGCGCGGCGCGCGACTGCAGCACGGCGGTGAAGGCGGTGGCGATGGTGGCATAGACCACCACACCCCAGACCGAGCGCCACAGCAGCCCGGCCAGCAGCACGGCGCCGGCGTGGTCGGCGCCGAAGAGCGCGGTGTTGACGGCGAACTCGCCCGCCTGCCACAGGGCGGCGAAGGCGCAGGCCGCCAGGGCGTGGGCCATGGTGGTGGCGGCCGAGCCGGCGTCGCTGGCGTGCAGGCGCCGGGCCAGCGGCCATACCGCGATGCCCAGCAGCATGGGCGCCCACAGCATGGTGGTGGCCTGGTACACCGCCAGCCAGAACGGATCCAGGCCCCGGTCGAACTCGCTGCCGGCCAGCACGAAGAGGCACCAGGCCAGGGCGCAGCCGCCGGCATAGGCCAGCCACAGCCGCGCGTTCGGGCGGCGCTGGGCGGTGCGGGGGCCGAGGGTGTCCATGGCTTCATCTTAGGGACGCCGCGCGGCAGGCCGGCGAGGCGGGAGACGAAGTGCGGGGCGCGGGGTGCGGGATGCGGCTGCCGGGGTATTGCTGACAGGCCAGCCGACCCTGGCCGTCATAATTCAGCCCTTCCCCATCGAATTCCTGCGCAAGCCAAATTGCTTTTGTCCCGATCCGCGGGCGATTGATGGAAAATTTTCCGTCCCGCCGGTTTGGGATAATTTGATTCTGTTTAACCGAGGTTCGCGGACGGGTCATCTGTCACGGGCGCCGGTGTCTGCGAGGGGGTGGGACAACAACTTGGCCATGGCGAGCTTCTTCTCCAGCCTCAAGACCGGCAGACGGTCCGCCCGGTCTACCGCTCGCGGAGCAAACTAGATGTAGTTTCCGGAGACGTAGGTTCGGGACGTAGAGGCCGGAGGTTCGAATCCTCTCACCCCGACCAGGAAAATCAATGAGTTAGAGGCTACCAGCTCAACTCAATCCAGCCTTGGGGTAACGCCCGGGGAACGCAAGGGCTCCTATGGGAGCCTTTTTGTTGCCCTGTCCGATCGTAGGCAGCGGCACGCGTCCCAGGTCCGGCGCCGCCTCGTTGCATGTCGACAACATGGGCTACCGCGACCAACTCACTCGCCTCTTCAAGACTCGTATCGCCGATGGCGCGCCGCTCCAGCACATCCGTGAGGAGTTCGCCGACGGCCTCCACGGGCTGCTCGTGGGAGCAGACATGTTCCGGCTCCACATGCTCATGGCGAGATGCCCCGCCCGGGAGCCAGCCGGCACAAGCAACTACCCGACTGACGACGTCCATGCCCTGATGCGCGACGGCGCGCCCGCCGCATGAAGCGCTCCGAGCTCTACGACCGCGTCTGGTCGACACCGGCCAGCAAGATCGCCGAGGAACTGGGCATCAGCGGGTCACGGGTCGCTTCCCCAACATTGAACGCATCTTCGAGTGCTTCGGGCTCTGCCCGGCATGCAACGCCGGCATCGTCGTCAGGATGAATGCCAACAACCCACAAGGTATCCCGCCACCCCTCAGCTATCAAGGTGACCTCGGCACCAAAAACGCGTGGGGAACCACGTTGGAGGTGTGGCCGAAGAACCACCCGCCGACCATTCCAGAGCACGTCCCCGACCGCGTTGCAAGAGCGTTCGCCGAGGGGTGCGCGGTCCTTCAAGCCAGCCCATCGGCGGCTTGCAGCCAGTTCCGCAAGGCGCTGGAGTGGGGCCTCAAAGACCTGGCTCCCGAGGTCGAAGCCTGGAAGCTGGAAAAGCGCATCGACAAGCTGGCAGCTGAAGGCAAGTTGACTCAGTCGCTGAAGGACTGGGCCCACCAGTTGCGCATTGACGGCAATGAGGCTGTGCACGGCGAGGAAGATCCGTCACGGGAGCACGCCCAGGCCATCGAGCTGCTCACCCGGTACGTGCTGACGTACCTCTACACGCTGCCCAAGAGCATCGAGGCAGCTCGAGCCGGCTCCTAAAAGTCGTCGGGCGAGGGCGAACCGGGGAGGTACGCGTGTCGTCTGGCAGCGCGCGCAACGACGCTGACAGGCGCTGGTCAGATACCCCACTTACAGTCTCGGCCGGGCACCTGCCCCCTGCTTCTCCCTCCCTGAGCAGGCACCGCGACACGTCGCTGGTGTTTTCGCCCCGGCCGTCGCGCCGGGGCACTTCTTTCTGCCCTGGCCAGAACGCTCGGCTGGCGTCGATAGGGTTCACCAGCTTGCCCATCCGGCGCGCCCGGCGCACCGTCGACAGCCCGAGGGAGAACAACATGAAGACCCGTCTACCGGCGGCGCTCGCCACAACCATCGCGCTTGCAACAGCTGCGTCGGCCCACCCCGGTGGCCTCGATGCCCAAGGCTGCCACCACAACCGCAAGACCGGCGGCTATCCCAATAGCCCTTGGCAGCGGCTTTGTGTAGCCGCGCGATCTTGCTGCATGCCTCCGCATCGCCGGCTGACCTGGCCAAGTTCATGAGGGCATCGATCTCGTCAATCAGCTCGACATGCGGATCTATGGTGCGGGTCTTCTGCAGCGCGGCGGCCAGTGCTGGCGTCATGCATCCAAGGTCGCGCGCCGCAAGACCCACCAACCCACGTACGCCGCGCGCGAGAGGGTCTCCCTCGACGGACTCCAGGTCGCCAAGGTTTGCCACCAGACCCCAGTCGCTTTCGGCGGCCGTGAAGTGGCATTCGGCCAAGCCCGGCAGCTTCAGCAAGTCAAAGGCTTCAACAGCCTTTGGATTGCGCCAGGCCTTAGGGCCCACGGTGAAGCCGTCCTGACGCAACCAACGGTGGGCGGCGCCACCGGCATCCAAGGGCATCGCGAGGAACTGGTGATCCATGCCTCAGCATCAAGTTCGCCACAACCATCGCGCTTGCAACAGCTGCGTCAGCCCACCCCGGTGGCCTCGATTGCATGCAGCCGGGCATCTCCATTGCGGCTGTCGCCATGGCCCACGGCGTCAACGCCAATCTCCTGCGGCGCTGGTGACCGAGGCGGAGACGAAGCCTTCTGTCGGCGATGGCCTATGGCGCCGGCCTGCGCGCCGCCGAGATCTGCGCGTTGAAGGTGCCCTCCGTGAAGAATTCAGCGTTCACTTGCCGCCTTTTCATGCAATCAGGTGGCCGGGAATGCGTCCCCAAGCTGCTTCGCCCGTTTCTCGTCGTCACCATGCAAATAGGTCGACGTGGTTGCGATAGAGGCATGCCGTAGGTTGTCGCGTACCGTTGTCAACTCAGCGCCGCGGTGAAGGGCATGCGACGCGTGAGTGTGGCGCATCCAGTGTGGCGATGCGCCGCGCAACTTGGCCGCCAAACTCGGACTCGTCTCGTCGACCACGTTGGCGGCCAGCCGGAAGAAGCGCCGACAGATCGCCCAAAGTCGCGTCGTCGAGATCATCCCCTGTTCGTCTACTGCCACCCGTCCCACGACTGGTGTGTCAGGCCGCCACCGAGACGGCGTGATCGGCAAGCCTCTAGCCACAAGATACCGGTCCAGCGCGCTCATCGCCATCGGCGGCAAAGCGACACGACCGCGCTTGGAACCCTTGCCCACAACCGCTAGCCAGTGGCTGCCATCGTCGCCCTCGACGATCTGCCGTAGGGTGGCGCCCACAAACTCGCTGTTGCGCAGACCGGTGGAGTAGCTAAAGTCGAGCAGGAAGCGAAGTCGGACGGCAGCGGCTTTGTCCCAGCCATAAGACCATTCAAGTCCGTCCGCTATCACTCTGACCAAGCCCCACTCACCCTCAGTGAAGGAGCGCTCAGGATCCAGCGGCCCGTCCTGCGCACCACCCTGAACCTTCAGACCGGCGAACGGGTTGGTCGTGACGTAGCGCTGCTCGGCCAACCACCGGAACAAGGAGTTCAGTACCGTCAGCGCGTAGGCCATCGACCTAGGCGCCAGGCCGCCGGTGAACGGTCGCCATTCGGGCGAGTTCCTCGAGCGCGAGGGCCCGACCCAGCGCATGTGCGGTGTCGGTCGGCGAAGGAATGCCCGGTAGGCCGTCGCGTCCTCGGCAGCCAACGAGGACATGGGCTTGCCGCGTTCGACGATGGCCCACAGCAGCAACCGCTCCGCCTCTTTCCGATAGGCGCGCTGCGTGGCCGGGCTTTCGTGTCGCTCCAGCCACGCTGAAACCGCCTCGTAGTCGTTGCGCGCGTTGAGGGCGCACGTATTCACCGGCGCACGAAAGCGGCCTAAAGAGCCATCGAGTTCTGCTGGCAACTTGACCCGCTCCCAGGGCCGGATCTCGCTGCGAACATCAGGTCCGACCAGTGCACGCGCCTGCTCGGTCAGCTCGGGATGCTCCGCAAAGAACGAAGTCACCTTGGCAGCACCGTGTGCTCCCAGCCCTGCGATGCCGACCCACCACATCTTGCGGCGCGGAACGCGCAGGGTCAGCTCGCCCAGCGTTCGGATCTTTTGGGCGTGAAGCGAGGCCGTGGTGCGCGTGCTGAACCACAAGGCGACGTCATCGATCAGGCGCGGCGCCGGGACCGGGCTGGCCATCAAGTCGTCGACGGCCTCCATCAAGTTCAGCGACAGGCCCGATTGGGCGAAGGAGCCTCTCGACGTCGACTCGAACACGCCCTGCAGGTCCGGCCGCCGCCGACGCGCGGCGGCAGCGATCAATTGCTGACGCGTCGCGCTGAGGAGCGCCCTGGACGACTGGCCGTCTGGCTTTGTCCTTCCCAGGTAGCGGTGGACCGCGTCGCGCGCCGAAAGTCCCTCCGACCAGGCGCGCATCGCCGCCAGCGCGTCGGCGCTCGGCAAGTCGCCCTTTCCGGCGACCGCGGACTGGGCATCCGCGGCGGTCTTGGTCCGGCCCATCTGGGTCTCCCCGGTTTTCCCAGGCTCCACTTTAGGCGATGGACAGCACTATTGCGCTAAGAATACTTATCGCAATAGCTGTGTTAATCGGGTGAGTCAGTCACCCTCGATGCACGCTCCTTCAACCAAGGTTGATGCCGCTTTGCAACAGAAGTTGATGCTTGGCGACTTAGGGAGCCCGGCCGGCTGTACCAAGCCCGCGCTCCGGCCAGCCAACTGAAGTGCCAGGTGTGCGTACTTCTCCGGCAGTTCGTCCACCATGGCCTGCATCAGGCGCTCGGCACCTTCGGCCATCCGAAACGGGCGCAAGCCCGGCGGTGAAGGAAATGCCCGAGCCTGGCGGCCACTCGGTCCCGTCGTCGTAGCCCGACAGCACAAATCGGAGTTCCTCGGCGTCGCGGACGCCATCAGTTGTCGCTCCGGCGCCGACGCGCCGGTAGAGACCATCGCATAGGCGGTCAGGAAGTGGCCCGGCCCCTGATAGCCGCCGGAGGGACGCACAGCAGTCCCACGGCGGCTGCGGCGAGAACGTGGTCTCTGATGCCAGCAACCGCCGAAGGCCACGAGTTCCACGATCTTGCGGACCTGCACCACATGAATTCGTTGTCAAACTCGGCCGTCAGCCAACGTCTGCGTCCAGCACATCGTCCGAGCTCAAAATTAGGGACTCCCCTAATTTGATGCCTACGGACAGTGCGCACGTTCGATAAATTGCGCGCAGTCGCGCCTAGCGAACGTGCGATTAGGGAGAGTCATGAAAAACAACTTGAGGAGCGTTGCTCTAGGGATAGGGCTGTGCGCTTTGAACTGGCCGTTTGTGGTGTGGGCTACGCCCATAGATGTGTCACGCTATTGGCCCATGGCCGGCGGGAACCGGTGGACGTACGCCTGCAAATCCAAAGCAGGCGTTGGTACGACGTTGGTGTATTCCACCGGAAACAGTCAGGCTCCAACATTTAATCAGGTCGACGGCGACTGCGTCACAAATGCGCAGTATTTCTTTCTTGACGGAGGTGCGTCGATCCAATTGCCAAAACAGATAGACGACGTAGGAACTGAGACGTTCTCGCCGGCGCTGCTCTTTTTGCCGAAATCGGCAGAACTTGGGCAGACGTTCAACTCATCAGGCTCATTGAACTGGCAGTCGGCTCAAGGGAGCCAGGTAGTTCCATACACGGCCTCGGTCACCGTGGTTGGATTTGAAACGATCACGGTACCTGCTGGCAGATTCAATGCTCTGCATGTTCAACAGTCGATGAACTTGGGCGCGGAGTTCAACAACGCTGATGACGTTTGGCTGGGAGACGGTGTAGGGGAAATTCGTCGGCTGCAGCGTGCCGCCGACAACTCAACAACGGATCTTCAACTGCTGGAATCCAACCTTGTTCCCCCCGGCACCAAGGATGATGGCGACGACGATGACTGCTCGAAGTTCTGTGGCGATCCGATCAACTACGCCAACGGCAACAGCTTCCAGTCCAACACCGATCTGAGCGCCGGTGGTGCCCTGCAATTCCGCCGCTACTACAACAGCCGCGCTCCACTGCTGGGAAGCCTCGGATACGGCTGGCGTCATCACTACGAGCGCTCGCTTTACACCCATTTAGCGGCGACGCCTCGCCGGGTCTCCTTGAGCCGGCCGAATGGCAAATGGCTTTACTTCACGGAGACGAGTTCGGGGTCATGGACGTCGGATTCCGATGTGAACTTCACCCTGACCGCCGTCTACTCGGGTGGCGGATCGAACCCCTCGTCGTGGATCGTACGCACGCCTGACAACGAACTGGAAATCTACGACGGCGGCACGCTCATCAGCATCACCACCATGGACGGCTTCAAGCGAGACGTTCAGATGAGCGCAGGGAATGTCGATCATGTCGTCGACATGTTCGGCCGCAGCCTCGATTTCTCCTATCGCGACGACGGCAGGCTGTCCGCAATCGGTTGGACGGGAGGACGGTCGGAAACTTTCGACTATGACGCCGCCTTGAACCTCACGAGCGTCACGTTCGCGGACCAGTCCGGACGAAGCTACCGGTACAACGAGGCGGGGCGGGCCGACCCTGCAACGCCTGCGCACGCCCTGACGAGCACGGTTGATGAGGCGACGGTCGAGGACCGGTACTGGACTTTCGACGCGGTGGGGCGAGCGACGTCCTCGCAAAAGGCCGGAGGGGTGGAACGTGTCAGCGTTCAATACGCCAACACGGGCGTGGTGTCGATCACCGATGCCCTCGGCACCGTGCGCCAGGTGAGCTTCGCGGTCTACAGCGGCGTGGCGCATCCACTGACTTTCCAGTCCAAGTCCAACCAGGCGGTGATCGGGGCCGACGCGTCTCGCACCTATGACGCCAATGGCAACGTCGCGAGCCGCAACGACTTCAATGGCACGCGAACCTGCATCGTCAGCGACCCGGTGCGCAACCTCGAAAGCGTGCGCGTGGAAGGACTCGGGTCGTCGGCGAACTGCGCGAGCTATGTATCGGCCGCCGCCTCTCTGCCCATCGGCGTGCGCAAGGTCTCGACGCAGTGGCACCCGCAATGGCGAGTGCCGGTGGCACGAGCCCTGCCAAGGAAGCTGGTCTATTGGGTCTACAACGGCCAGTCGGACCCGGTTCTCGGCGGTGTGGCGAGTTGTACTTTGACGCCCGTCAAATTGCCCGATGGCCGGCCGCTGGCCGTGCTGTGCCGGCGTCACGAGATTGCCACGACGGACAGCAACGGCTCTCAAGGATTCGCGGCATCGAAGGACACCAGCCTGGCGGCGCGCACCTACCAATGGCAATACAACGATTTCGGCCAAGTGCTGACCGTGAAGGACCCGCTCGGCAATGCGACGACCAACGCCTATTACGCCGACACCACGACCGACCACACGTTGGGCGACTTGAATACGGTGACCAACGCGCTCAACCAGGTCGTTGCCCGCTACACGAAGTACGACCCGGCCGGCCAATGGCTCGAAATGGTCGATGCCAACGGCATGACCACGACCCGCACATTCGACCTGCGGCAACGGATCAAGAGCGTGACAACGGACGCTCTGTCGACCCGCTTCGACTACTGGCCCACCGGCTTGCTCAAGACCGTCACCTTCCCCGACTCCAGCACGATCAGCTACGGCTATGACAACGCCCACCGGTTGACCAGCATCGCTGACGACCTGGGCAACAAGATCAGCTACAGCCTGGACAACAGTGGCAACCGGGTCACGGAAAACGTCTCCGACCCCACTGGCAGATTGGCCCGCACGCTCGCTCGCGTGCCCGATGCGCTCAATCGCATCCAGCAAGTCACGGGGAGGGAGTGAATCATGCGTCGTCCAATCCTGATGGCATTCACGGCATGGGCGGCAAGTGCCGCTGCAATCGCTCAGACCCTGCCTGCGCCGCCGGCCTCCCCCGCACCCGTCGCCAAATACGAGTACGACGCCGAGGGCAACCCCACCAAGACAACGTTAGCCCCCGCCACGAAGGCCTTGGCCACCCAGCAGGGCTATGACGCTCTGGGCAGGCGCACCAGCATCACGGACGCCAAGAACGGCCTCCTCAAGCTGGGCTATGACTACCTGGACCAGCTGACGTCCATCACGGACCCGCGCAATCTCGTCACGCAGTACCAGTCGACGGGTCTCGGTGACGTCAAGCAATTGGTCAGCCCCGATACCGGCACGACCAACAGCACCTTCGACACCGCCGGAAACCTGAAGACACGCACCGACGCCCGAGGGGTGCTTGCGACCTACGGCTATGACGCGCTCAACCGCGTCAAGCAGGTGGTCTACAGCCGCTCCGGGAATGCGAGTCGCACCATCACCCTGACCTACGACCAGACCGGTGGCAACTTCGGCAGCGGCGTCGGGCATATCACCACGGCGGCCACGCCCGATGCCACCACCACCGTCCAATACAACAGCAACGGGCAGGTCACGAAGACGGTCCAGACCGGTGCGATCGGGGTGCCGCTGACCGTCACCTATGGCATCGAGAACGGCAACGTCACCAAGCTGACCTATCCCTCGGGTCGCTCCGTCTATATCGGCCGGGTCAACGGCCGGCCGGTGTCCACGGGCATGAGCGCGGGCGGCGTGGTGACCGCATTGCTCGACCAGGCGGTCATGAGCCCGTTCGGGCCCGTGCAAAGCTGGATTTGGCGCCTGGGCGGCGTCGGGCGGCTGCACCAGCGCGTTTACGACGCGAATGGCCGTTTGGTGCGCCAGCCTCTGGGCAACCTCGTGCGCGACATCACATATGACGACGCGGACCGCATCAGTCGATTCACTCACTACACCGCGGCATCGGCCCAGGCGGCGCCTGCCTATGACCAGAGCTTTGGCTACGACGAACTCGGGCGGCTGGTGTCGGTGACGGGGTCGATCAACTATGCCTACAGCTACGACGCCAACGGCAATCGCACCGCATCAACCACCGGCAGCACGACGCGCGCCTACACCGTCTCGGCCACCAGCAACCGGCTCGATGGCCTGACCAACCCCAGCCGCACTCTGCTCTATTGGGAGGACGGCTCGACCAAGAGCGACAACGAGAGTGGTTCGTCGGCCAGCTACACCGCGAGCTACAGCTTGGAAGGCCGGCTTGCCAGCATGCTCCAAGCGAACGCCGCAGGCGTGGACTTCGGCTACGACGGCCTGGGACGACGCGTCACGCGCAGCCAGTGGACGGGCAGCCCGAGCAACCCGCGCACGGTCACTCTGTACGCCTATGACACTGACAACCACCTCCTGGGCGAATACCAGGCCGATGGCACGCCGATCACCGAGTACATCTGGTTTGGGGATACGCCGGTGGCGGTGGTCAAGACCGACTCGACCGGGTCTGGTGGGGTCCAGCTATATGCCATCCATACCGATCATCTGGACACGCCCAGAATGGTTCTGGACGCTTCCGGGCAGGTGCGCTGGCGCTGGATGGGCGACCCATTCGGCGGCAACCTAGCCGAACAACAGCCGACGGCGGGGTTGGCGGCGCTGCAGCAGAACTTGAGGTTTCCGGGCCAACAGTTTGAGGCGTTTGGCGGAAGGCATTACAACCACTTTCGGGACTATGACCCATCGACCGGTCGATATGTTCAGGGCGACCCAATTGGTCAAGCTGGCGGAATAAATTCCTATGCCTACGTTGCCAATTCACCACTGGATGGCGTCGACCCCGCCGGCCTTAATCGAAATCGACTGATTCGGCCCGACTCAACAATCACATTTGAGCAGGCAATTGCAATACCGCAAGCAAACCGACTCATTGAATTGATTCGCGAGGTAAGACCCGGCTTTCGCTATGAAACGATTTCCGAACAAGGCGCGAACGTCTACGATAGAAATAATGTTCGCGATTTGATGGAAATTTATAGAGATGTGCTGACAAATCAGAATTCCGGTCGATGCAGCGCATCTTGGGACAATTTCGTTAAATTTAGAGCAGAGCAGTTGCGCTCTTTGATTCCGGACAATAGATACATTACCCTCGGAGCTGCTTACGCTGAGACCGCGACGGGCGAACCAATTATTCTCATAGGAACGAACGAACCGCGAGGCTACTTGCGCCCGGGCTTTGATCTCAATCCATGGGAAACAATGGTGCCCGGCCGAGGGCATGCGGAAGCCGATATCGCAAACTTCTCGAATCTGAATGGGCTGCGACTTGGCCCCGTCGGCGCGACCCGACCGATTTGTGCCGGATGTGCTGGTGCAATTGACGGTGCAGGTGGATATCCGGTGACGCCTCTTAAGGGACCATAAATGCCATCTCGTCTTTATACATTCTCGCCACAATTGGATCGCGCGTTTCAACGCGCTACGCTGCCAAGCCGTAGGGCGGCAGTTCTGGCCGCGTGCGATGCTGCTGTCGCATGCCTCCAGTCGATCGATCCAGTCATTAAAGGCGCGCTCGACTGTTTTCGATGCAATACAACCACGCCTAAAATAATTGAAGCCTTGAAATTATTTATCGACGAAAAGGATGGAACGTACTTTTCTCTGAGCGAAGCGCAAGACGGAACGAACGAGGAGGCATTGCTTTTATTTTCTGAAGCGCGAGCTGCTTCTGCGCTATTGGCCGCTGTTGCTCTCCAACCGGACCAGTGGCACGAAGCAATATATGAGGCAGCCATGTCTACGGATGATCCGAGCGAAATTGAGCGACAGGTCAATGCCGCCCTGACTTAACGTTGGAAGTACCAGCGCGTGCCTTTGGGCTGACCACGGATGTAGTCGGTCACAGCCCAAATTTGCTTTCAGCTCACCGTGCCTTCGGACTATTCGGAAGGCAACTCTCCGTGGAATAAATCTGTGATCTGCTCGAAGAGCGACTCTATGTGAATAGTTGTTTCACCAGTCTGCGGCTTCACATCAACATTGACGCGATCAATCGCACGCATAAACAGCTTCTCACCTAGCTCAGAGCAAGCCAAAAAAACACCCAGCCCAGCTCGATCACGCTCGTCGATTTCTGGATTGAATGTAAAGAAATCAATGTCAAAGAACTCACCTCCCTTGAACATGACCAGCCGATAGCGCCATTCGTCGAAGAAATACTCAACCCCCTTGAAGAGCACCTTCCTCACAGACCAGTGCTTTCTTGGCTTTGCTCCAAAGAAGTGCCACCCTTGTATTTTCGGCATGGCCCTCGCAAGCTCTTCGGTCAAAGGCAATAAATCGTTGTGAAAGTTAGGGCTGAACGCCAAAAATGATCCCTGGCTGCCATGCGGACCCGCCTCCCATCTGATTCGAGGATCAATACTTTCCAGGCGCTTCCCTAACTCCAGTTGAACATCGCGATCCTCAAAGATTCTAGGCAACACCTCCGGGAGCCAACTCTCAATGGTTTTCACTTCTTCTCCTCAGGAGGTTTCGGCGGTTTGATACCACTCGGCGGGCTGACCACAAATGTGGCAACGGTAATTTCAATGCTTTTCGACCTCGCCCGGCAATTGCATCCACTCATCCTGAGCAGAATTTCTAACCAACCTAGACCCAGCATTCATATTAATAAAAGGCTCCAGTGTTGGCTCGACATCAATAACCTCTCCCAGCGACCACACTTGCGCCAAGTTCCATTCCTCAAATTCTGCCCCGCACAAAAACTGCCAACCGCTATCCGCTGGATCCTCGGGTGTCTCGCGGTCTGCCACCAAAATTGGCTTTCGATCTTTAGCCACATGTGAACAAACAATAGCAGCACATCGCAATATTTCGCTTTTCTTACTCATTCTGTTTTATCGGATTTATCCCGATTTTCCTTGCGTGAAAGTACCTGTGCATTCGACGGATCATTTGTGCCGCCTTTGGATCTGGGCACAATATGATCAACTTGGGCTTCATTCGCAGGCGGCGTCACTCCACTTTCCGATTTCTGGGATGGAACCAACACTTCGCCACTCTTGTCAGACTTTAAAGTGCCACCGTTCTTTTCACGATTGGCCTGCAAAATATCTCGCTTTTGCGCTCTCGTAAAGGGCTTTCCAGCTCCGATCTTGGTCACCAGAATAATGCTGGCAGCCTGAGCCGCTTTTTGACCATCGATATTTGTCGGCGAGCCAATTAATTCCTTAAGAGCCTGACCCGCTGCAATTGCTCCCGCTGCTCTCGTGTTGCCAACGGATGCCTCAACCTCGGCGAGGATTTGGGCATTCTCTTTAGAGAAAACGAGCCTTGCGCCGACCCCGTAAGCAACCTCTCCCGGTTCTCTCCCGTCCGGATCAATCTTGGCATAAGGGTTGTTATCGACATAGGTATACCGTCCGAAGAGCTTTCCGGTGTTGGCATCGGTAACGACCGGATCAACGCTGAGGAACCTCCCCGCAATCGGGTCGTAATACCGCTGCTGCATGTACACGAGATCCGTCTCGGCATCTTGCACGTGCCCCGTGAAGCCGATGACGCTGGTGCCGGCGCTGGGCTTGGTGCCCGCTGCCACGTAGCCATAGGGCTCAAATCGCGCCCGGTTCAGCAACCCACCCGAGCCGTTGGTGTGCGCCACCGGACTGCCCAGCGCATCGGTGTGCACGTATTGCGGTCCCGCCACGCTGTCGATCTCGGCGATCTGTTTGCCGCCCAGGTAGATGTAGCCCGTGGTGCTGGCGGGCCTCGGGCCGCCGCTGCTCGTGGCCCACAGCAGCTGCCCGGCCTGGCTGTAGACCTGGATGCGCGTGGAGCCGTCGCTGCTGGCGATTCTGATGCGCCGGCCCAGCCCGTCGTAGGCATAACTGCCGCCCTGTGAGGACCAGCTCAGCCGGTTGCCCAGGTCGAAACCGAAGGTCTGTCCTCCCTTGGCGGTGAGGTTGCCGCGCGCGTCGAAGCCGTAGGTGGTCGTGCTGCCGTTGGTCGTGGCGCTGGCGAGCTGGTTGTTGGCGTCGAAGTTGAAGGTGCTGGCCCGGCTGCCCACAGTGGCCGCACGCAGGTTGTCCACGGGGTCGTAGGCATAGGTCGCGCTGCCCCACACGTTGGGGGCGCTGGTGCTGGTGAGGCGGTCCAGGTCGTCGTAGCCCATGCTGCGGCTGAAGACGCCCTCTTGCTGGTCGGTGATGGCCGTGACGTTGCCGTTGGCGTCGTAGTCGGCCCTGCAAAACGCCCGCAACCCGCATGAACACTGGTGATGCGGGGTGAATGCCGATGGTCAGAACTCCCAGAATCAAATTCAATGGCAATTGATTTCTGGGAGTTCTGGAGGGCTGGCAATGGCGACCGACGACTTCTTCCGCGCGCGGCTGGATGGCATGGTGGATCCCCGGCACCCGCTCGCGGTTCTCGGCCGGCGCATGCCCTGGTCGCAGATTGAAGCGTCGCTCGCCCCGCTGTTCGCACGCAAGGCCCGCATGGGCAAGTCCCGCGAGGACGCCGACATGTTTGGGCCCACGCTGGTGGTGGCCGCGGGCGGTGTGAGCCGCGCGGGTCGGCCGCGCCTGCCGATCCGGCTGATGGTCGCGCTGCTGTACCTCAAGCACGCCTTCAACGAGAGCGACGAGTCGGTGGTCGAGCGCTGGAGCGAGAACGTGGTCTGGCAGCTCTTCAGCGGCATGGAGTACTACCAGAGCAAGCTGCCCTGCGACGCCACGCAGCTCGGTCGCTTTCGACGCGTGCTGGGCGAAGCTGGCGTGGAGCAATTGCTCAAGACCACCATCGAAGCGGCGGTCGCGATGAAGGCGGTCAAGCCCGTAGAGCTGGAGCGCGTGACGGTCGACACCACGGTGCAGGAGAAGGCCATCGCCCACCCGACGGACAGCCGATTGCTGGAGGTCGCGCGGGCCAAGATCGCTCGCCTGGCCAAGCGAGCGGGCCTGAAGCTCAAGATGACGCACGAGCGCGAGGGCCAGAGCCTGCGTCGTCGTGCCGGCGGCTATGCCCATGCCAAGCAGTTCAAGCGG
>NZ_JAJTWT010000005.1 GCF_021353235.1 Pelomonas caseinilytica | reverse complement strand
TACGCTCCACGCTTCCTTCCCACGCTCGGTCGCCCTCACGCAGTTGCGCTTCGCTTCGCTCACTGTGACCAGCTCGCGGGAGGACTTGCACCTCCAGGATGTGCGCCCATGCTGGGCGCACACGAAAAAACAGCGGCCCTGAGGGCCGCTGAACCGAGGGATGGGAGGCGCGCGCCGGGGTCAGCCCGCGATGGTGAGGAAGATCGCCATCAGCAGGCAGCCGGTGACGACGGACGTGAAGACGCGCTGGCCGAAGGCCGCGTCGAGGGCTTCGAGCGAGAACAGCATGCGCAGCCGCCCATCCGACAGGGTGCGGCACTGGCGCAGGTGGATGCCCAGGCTGTCCAGGTGCTGACGAAGCAGATGATCGGTGGCGCGGGACATGGAGACCTCCTCTGAAATGGTGTCGTTTGACTTTAGGCGAAGGGGCCGCCGGTTGCATTCGGACACCGACATCAACCCTTGTAGGGTGCGTCTGACACGTGCTCACATCGTGAAATGACCCGCGCCGCGTTCAGGCAACATGGGGCCATGCGACTGCCTCCCGCCCTGCTTCGCCTCCTGCTCCTCGCGTGGTTATGCGCCGCCGGGCTCGCCCAGGCGGCACCGGCCCTGCAGGTCGGCTCAAAGCGCTTCACGGAAAGCTATCTGCTGGGCGAACTGGTGACGCAGACCCTGGCCGGCCAGGGCATCGCGGCGGAACACCGCCAGGGCCTGGGCAACACGGCCATCCTGGCCGCCGCGTTGCGCCAGGGCCAGATCGACGTCTACCCCGAGTACACCGGCACCATCGTGCGCGAGCTGCTGCACCGCGAGTCGCCGGCCGATGCGCAGGCGCCGCTCGAACGCATCAACGCCTGGCTGGCGCCGCTGGGCCTGAAGGCGGGCGTGCCGCTGGGCTTCAACAACAGCTACGCCCTGGCCATGCGCGAGGCCGACGCGGCACGGCTGGGCATCGCGACGATCTCCGAGCTGGCCGCGCGGGCACCCGCCCTCGAGCCGGGATTCAAGCTGGGCCTGTCCCACGAGTTCATCGCGCGGGCCGACGGCTGGCCGGCGCTGCAGCGCGCCTACGGCCTGCCGCAGAAGGCGGGCGCGGGGCTGGACCATGGCCTGGCCTACCAGGCCCTGGCCAGCGGCGAGGTCGACCTCATCGACGTCTACACCACCGACGCCCAGCTCGCCCGCCAGCCGGTGCGCGTGCTGCGCGACGACCGCGGCTTCTTCCCCCGCTACGACGCCGTGCTGCTGATGCGCGAGGGGGTAGACGAGCGCCCGCTGCAGCGCCTGGCCGGCCGCCTGCCCGAGGCTGCCATGATCCGCCTGAACGCGGCGGCAGAGCTCGAGGGCCGGCCCTTTGCCGAGGTGGCGCGCGGCTTTCTGCAGCAGGCGGCGAGCGCGCCGGCATCGGCGGCAGCGGTCGCCGATGCGGCGCCGGGCCTGACGGCGCGACTGCTCGCACCCGACCTGGCGCGGCTGCTCGGCCAGCACCTGGCACTGGTGCTGGCCTCGCTGGCCCTGGCCGTGGCGGTGGCCGTGCCGCTGGGCATCGCCGCCCACCGCCTGCCGCGCCTGGCCGGCCCGGTGATGGCAGGCGTCGGCCTGCTGCAGACCCTGCCCTCCCTGGCGCTGCTGGCCTTCCTCATCGCCCTGGTGGGCCGCATCGGCTTCGTGCCGGCGCTGCTGGCCCTCTTTGTCTACGCGCTGCTGCCCATCGTGCGCAACACCCATGCCGGCCTGCAGGCCGTGCCGGACGGCCTGCGCCAGGCCGCGCTCGCCCTGGGGCTCACGCGCGGGCAGGCGCTGCGGTCCATCGAACTGCCGCTGGCCTTGCCGACGCTGATGGCCGGCGTGAAGACGGCGGCCGTCACCAACGTCGGCACGGCCACCGTCGCGGCCTTCGTCGGCGCGGGCGGCCTGGGCGAGCGCATCGTCGCGGGGCTGGCGGTCAACGACACGACCCTCATGCTGGCCGGTGCCCTGCCGGCCGCGGCTCTGGCGGTCGTGGTGCAGGCGGTGTTCGACGGCCTGGAGCGGTGGTCCAGGGGCGCTCGCCCGGCCGGCTTCGCCACCGCACAGCAGCGTTAGGCACCGCTCAACGCCGCGCCGCGGCGCCACCTGCTCCGGGCAGCGTGCGCTGGCGGACAGACATGCGCAAGCGCATCCCCCAGAGTCCGTCACACAGCGCGCTGAAGCGGGACAGTCCCCGGCAGGCACTGGGTTGCCGGACTTCCCGGCGCGTCGCCGCCACTGCGGCCTGACCCCGAGGAACCCTGATGAACTCGACCTCCCACCCCCTCTCCCCGCCTGGCGCCACGCGCTTCACCTTCCAGGGGATGGCCGCAGCCACGGCCGCCGTCCTGCTGCTCGGCGCCTGCGCCACGACGCCTCAGGCGCCACCGCAACTCGCCGTGGCCGAAGCCGCCGTGCTGCGCGCCAGCACCCCCTCCACGGCCACAGATGCACCTGCCGAGTTGCGCGTGGCCCAGGACAAGCTCGCCGCGGCCCGCGCCGCCGTTGCCGCCGGCGACACCGAGCGCGCCCGCCGGCTCAGCGAGCAGGCCGATATCGATGCGCGCGTGGCCGAACTCCATGCCGAGGCCGTGCGCTCGAACAAGGCGGCGCAGGAGTCGCAGTCCGCGGCTCGCGCCCTCGCCGAAGAAATCCAGCGCAAGGCGGTCCGTTGACCGCCCGCCCCACTTCACCCTGAAAGACATGCCATGAACACCCGTTTTCCCCTCACTCCGAACCGTCCGTTCGCGCTGGCCGGCCCGGTTGCCGCTGCCTGCCTGGCCCTGCTGGCCGCCTGCTCGTCCATGCCGGCCCGCAATGCCGCGCTGGACCAGGCCCACAGCCGCCTGGATGCCGCCCAGTCCCAGCCCAAGACCGTGGCACTGGCCGCGGACGAACTGGCCCGTGCCCGGGACGCGCTGCGGCGCGCCGACCAGGCCCAGGTCCAGGGTGGCGACGTGGCCCAGGTGAACCACCTGTCCCATCTCGCCCTGCAGCAGGTGGTCATCGCCGAAGAGACGGCGGCCAGCCGCAGCGCCCAGGCGGTGGTGGCCGGCGCGGCAGCCGAGCGCGACCGCATGCGCCTGGAGCTGCGCACCCGCGAAGCCGACACGGCGCTCTCGCAGAAGTCCGCCGCCGAGGCGGCCAGCGCCGACAAGACGGCGCAACTCGCCCGGTCCGAGGCCGACACCCAGGCCGAGCGTGACCGCGTCGCGCGGCGCGACCAGACCGTGAGCGACCTCCAATCGCAGTTGCACGAGATGAACGCCCGCGACACCGACCGCGGCGTCGTCGTCACGCTGGGCGACCTGCTGTTCGACACCGGCGACGCCGAGCTGCGCCGCGATGGCCAGCACCGCATGGATCAGTTGGCCAGCTTCATGAAGCGCTATCCGGACCGGCATGCCTCCATCGACGGCTACACCGACAACGTCGGCAAGGCGGCTTCCAACCAGGTGCTGTCCGACCGCCGCGCCCGCGCCGTGCGCGTGGCGCTGATGGACCTGGGCGTGCCGGGCAGCCAGCTCAGCACCCAGGGCTTCGGCGAGCAGCGCCCGGTGGCCAGCAACGGCACCTCGGCCGGCCGGCAGATGAACCGCCGCGTCGAGGTGGTGTTCGCCCGCGAGGCGGGGGACCAGGTCCGCAAGTGAGCGCGTCCGCGGCGGCTGGCAGCGGCTGGCGCCGACCCGACGACCTCCACGACGACCAAGCGGCCGCCCTGATGGGGCGGCCCTTCGCCGAACTGGACGCGCGGGCGCAGCGCGTGGCGCTCCACATCGGGCAGCGCCTGCCGATCTCCCGGCATCCTCCGGCCGCGGCAACGCCCACGCCCGGACAGCGCGCGGCCGACGCGGTCACCGCCTTCGGCGGTTCATGGGTGTTCGTGGGCCTGTTCGCGGCCATCATGGTGGCCTGGGTGGCGATCAACGTCGGCCTGCTGGCGCTGCACGGCAGCACCTTCGACCCCTACCCCTTCATCCTGCTCAACCTCTTCCTGTCCATGCTGGCGGCCGTGCAGGCGCCCATCATCCTGATGTCGCAGAACCGCCAGTCCGAGAAGGACAGGGACTCCGCGGGACACGATTACGAGGTCAACCTCAAGGCCGAGCTGGAGATCATGCTGCTGCACGACAAGCTCGACCAGTTGCGGCAGCAGCAATGGAGCGAGCTGCTGGCGCTGCAGGCCGAGCAGATGCGGCTGCTGGCCGTCTGCGCGGCCGCCTGCGCCCACCCGCCGATGCCGGCCGCGCCCCGACCGGCGGGCCGGGCCGAGGCAGGCGCGCAGCAATGGAGAGGCCGGCCAGACGGCGGCCCGGAGTTCGCTCGCCACGGCACGGTGCGCCCGGTGCTGGTAGCCGCCGGCACCGGCCTGGCGATGGCCTGGCTGATGCGGGCATGGCGCCGCCGTTGACGGGAGGGCATGCCGGAGCCGCTGGGTGCGTTGCCGCACAGCCTAGCTGGCAGGTTGCACGCAGACTGGCTCATGATTGCCAACCAGTTGCTCGATCACCTGCCGGCCGCCGAATTGCGGCGCCTGCTCGCCAGTTGCGCCCAGGTGCCGCTGCTGGAGGGCCAGCCGCTGGCCAGCCAGGACAGGCCCTCGCATGGGCTGCTGTTCCCGCTGCAGGGCTTCATCTGCCTCGTCACGTCGCTGGATGCCCATTTGCCGGTGCAGGTGGGCATGGTCGGCCGCGAAGGCGTGCTGGGCGTGCAGTTGCAACTGGGCGTGGCGGCCAGCCCCGTGAGCGCCCTCGTACAGGAAAGCGGCCAGGCCTGGAGCATGACGGCCACCACGCTGCGCCGCGCGCTGCCGGTCAGCCCGGGCCTGCGGCGGCTGCTGATGCGCTATCTGGGCGTGCAACTGCGCCATTCGGTCACGGCCGCATCCTGCCTGCACTTCCATGCCTTGCAGGCGCGGCTGGCGCGCTGGCTGCTGATGGGGCAGGACCGCGCTCAGGGTGACGGCTTCGCGGTGACGCAGGAGGAGCTGGCCCACCTGCTGGGCGTGCGGCGCGTGGGCGTGACGGTGGCGGCGAGCGGGCTGCAGGAGGCGGGCCTGATCCGGTACCACCGCGGCTGGATGGAGGTCTGCGACCGCGCAGGCCTGGAGCGCGCGGCCTGCAGCTGCTACGCGCAGGACCTGACGAGCTACAGGCTGGGCATGAAGTTCGCCGAAGACCGCCCGCCCGGTTCGGCCATGCATTGAGTCGGGCGGCCAGGGCCGCGGCGCGGCCACAAGGCCGATCCGGGCCCTGCCGGCTCAACTGCGCGGCGTCCCGCTGCCGCCTCCGGCGTCCGCGCCGGCCGGCCGGCCACGGCCGGTGGCGGCGATGGTGAATTCCTCGAGCGAGCCAGCGTAGTGCCGCGGCAGCCGGATGCGGGTGGACCTGCCAGCGCTGCCGCACACGACCTGCATCGTGCCGCCGAGCGCGCCGCACAGCCGCCTGACGATGGACAGGCCGATGCCCTGGCCGGCTTCAGGCGCCGGGGCGGCAGTGCGCAATGGCGCCGCCGGCGCCAGCCCGGGTGCGGGCACGGCGGCGACGGCATAGGGCATGTCGCAGGCCTCGAAATACCAATGGGGAGACTGTGCGTCGCCGCACGGCCCCCAAGTCAGCGTCACGCCGCCGGCTTGCGTGTAGCTGATGGCGTTGAGCATCAGGTTCTGCACCATCCGGGTCACCATCAGCGCATCGCTCTCGGCGAGCAGGCTGGCGGGCCCCCGGCAGTCCAGATGGAGGCCGCGGGACCCCGCCAGCTCGCGCAGGCTGCCGCACAGGCCGTCGAGCACCGTGCCGACGTCGACCGCGCGGAGGTGCGGCCGCTCCTGCACCGCGTCGAGTGCGGCGAGGTCGGCCACGCCGTTGAGCAGGTCGCGCAGCGCGGCCACGCTGCGGTCGAGCACGACCAGCAGGTCCGCGCGGCGCTCGTCGCTGATGGGGCGCTGCAGCAGCAGCGTGGCATTCGAGACCACGCCGAGCAGTCCGCGCAGGTCATGCACGGCCTGCCGCCAGAGGGCGGCCGGATCGGCCCCGGCGTGAGACAACTCGCCGGCCGTGCCGGGGTGCCTGCCAGGCTCCGTACCGAGGGAGACCGGCGAGCCGAGCAGGCCAGCGGAGCCCAGCGGGGGGCCGGAAGCGGTGGTGGACGCGCGTTGCTGGTTCATAAGGGCTCCCGGGAATGTTGGACCCACCGAGCGTGGCCGACGGCCCTGGCCCGGGTCAGTGCGCTGGCGTACCCACGATGCGGGGAGCCCCCCCGCGCCGACCCGACGGCCCGGCCGGCCGCGAGGGGCAATGAAGCGGTCTGTCAGCAGGCGCACAGACCCCGCGCGGGCGCGGGCGCAGGCTCGGCCTCCCGCAGGAACAGCAGGAGGCCCTCATGAAGACCGACAGCCAATTGCAGCGCGACGTGATCGAGGAACTGGGCTGGGAGCCGTCCGTGCACGCCGCGCGGATTGGCGTGGAGGTCAGGGACGGCATCGTGACGCTGGCCGGCCAGGTCGACTCGTATGCCGAGAAGCTGAATGCCGAGCGGGCCGCGCAACGCGTGGCGGGCGTCAGGGCGATGACCACAGAGCTCGAGGTCAGGCTCCCCGAGCCGAGCCGGCGGTCCGACACGGACATCGCCGCCGCGGTGCAGAACGCCCTGGAATGGTCCTTCTCGCTGGCGGTCAGCCGGCGCATCCACGTGATGGTGGCGAACGGCTGGGTGACGCTGTCGGGCGACGTGGACTGGCAGTTCCAGCGGCAGGCGGCGGTCGACACCGTGCGCCCGATGATGGGAGTGGCCGGCATCGACAACCAGATCCGCATCAAGCCGTCGCCTTCGGCCGCGCTGGTCAGGGCGGACGTCGAGTCCGCACTCGGGCGCGCCGCGATCGCCGCGCCGGGAAAGATCTCGGTCGCCATCGAGGGCAGCGAAGTCATGCTCTCGGGCACCGTCCGCTCCTGGGCCGAACGCGAGACCGCCACCAACGCGGCGTGGAACACGCCGGGCGTCACCCAGGTGGTCGACAGGATGACCATCACCCATTGAGGGGCGGCCCGGAAGGCGGCCCGGAAGGCGGCAGACTAAGGGGCAGCGCCTGCCAGGGCCAGCAGCCTCGCGATGCCCACGGGCTCCTGCGCCAGCAGGGGCACCACGGCATACCGGCTGGCATGCCGGCTCGCGACCGCGTCGATGAAGGGCAGCTCCTTGGCCGCCCGAGCGCGCAACAGCGGCGACGTGACGGCCGTGGCTGCCACGCAGTTGTTGATGACCCAGGCCCAGGGCTCGATGCCCGCGCGGCGCAGGTCGCCTTGCAGGAGGGCGGCCTCCCGCACGGGCGTGTCTTCGGCCAGCGTGGCGATCAGCACCTTGGTGCGGGCCTCGTCCTGGAGCTGCATCATGGGCGTGGTGAAGTGCACGCCCGAGCCGCTCATCTGCCGCTCGATCTCGCGGTGGTAGGCGCCGGTGGCGTCGAGCAGCAGCAGGGTGTGGCCGGTCGGCGCCGTGTCCATGACCACGAACTTGCGGCCCGCCTCGCGGATGGCCCGGGAGAAGGCCTGGAAGACGGCAATCTCCTCGGTGCAGGGCGAGCGCAAGTCCTCCTCCAGCAGGGCGCGGCCCTGGGCGTCCAGGCCCTTGCCCTTGCTCGCCAGGACCTGGTCGCGGTAGCGCTGGGTCTCGATCTGCGGGTCGATGCGGCTCACCGTCAACTGCGCCATCTGGCCGGCCAGGGTGTCGGTCAGGTGGGCGGCCGGGTCGGAGGTGGTCAGGTGCACGGGCAGGCCGCGGCGTGCCAGCTCCACGGCGATGGCGGCGGCCAGGGTCGTCTTGCCGACGCCGCCCTTGCCCATCACCATGATGAGGCCGTGCCCCGGCTCGGCGAGGCCGTCCACCAACTGGGCCAGCGTGGGCGCAGCCAATGGCCCGACGGGCTCGACGGCCGCAGCCGCGGCGGACGGCGCCTCGTCGAAGAACCGCCGCAGCGCCTCCAGCCCGACCAGGTCGAAGGCCTTCAAGGGCAGGCTGTCCATGGGCAGGCCGCGAAGGATGTCGGGCAAGGCCGCCAGGGCAGCCTGCTCGCGCCGGACGATGGCGGCGGCCAGCGGGTCATGCGCGGCCTCGCCTTCGGGCATGACGCCATTGATGACCAAGTATTGGCGCGCCAACCCGATGCGGGCGAGTTCGTCGTGGGTGCGAGCCACCTCCCGCAACGCGGACCCCTGCGCCCGGGCGACCAGGACGAGTCGGGTTCGCGCGGGGTCGGCCAGCGCATCGACCGCCGCCTTGTACTGGGCGCGCTGCTTCTCCAGGCCGGCCAGCGGGCCCAGGCAGGAGGCATCGCCCTTCCCAGCCTCCAGGAAGCTGTTCCAGGCGCCGGGCAATTGCAGCAGCCGGATGGTGTGGCCCGTGGGCGCGGTGTCGAAGATGACGTGCTCGAAGCGGGCGATCAGCACCTCGTCGGTCAGCAGCCCGGTGAACTCGTCGAAGGCGGCGATCTCGGTGGTGCAGGCGCCCGAGAGCTGCTCCTCGATGCCCTTGACGACGTCCGCCGGCAGCACGCCGCGCACCGGGCCGACGATGCGGTCCCGGTAGCCCTGGGCGGCGGCCTGGGGGTCGATCTCCATCGCCCACAGGTTGGGCACGGCGGACACCGCGGTGACGTGGTTGCCGATGTCGATGCCGAAGACCTGGCCGACGTTGGAGGCCGGGTCGGTGCTGACCAGCAGCACGCGCCGGCCGGCATCCGCGAGCCGCACGGCCGTGGCGCAGGCCAGCGAGGTCTTGCCGACGCCGCCCTTGCCGGTGAAGAAGACGAAGCGCGGCAGTTGTTCGATGAAATTCATGCGCTGCCTGCCCTCAGCAGCACTTGCCGCCGCCGCAGCAGCGGCTCGCCGCGGCCTCTTCGACAGGGGCTGCAGGCGCCGGCAGGCCGGCCCACTGGCTCAACTGCTGGCGGCTGGGGTAGCGCCCGGCCAGGACGACCTGGCCATCGAGCACGGTGATGGGCAAGGCCTCCTGCCCGGAGCGCTCGAGGAAGCCGCGGACGGCCTCGTTCTGCGCAAAGGCGAGGGGCTGCTGCGCGAGGTTGAAGCGTTCGATCTGCGCGCCCTGGCTCCTGGCCCACTCGATGTCGGCCGCCGCCTGCACCAGCCGGGCATCGACGTCCTGACCACACACGCCGCTGCTGCAGCACAAGGCGGGATCAAAGACCTGGAGGGTGGACATGCGGGCTCCTTCAATGCAAACGCCCAAGTCTGGCGCAGGGCGGAAGGCCGGGGCTTGTCCTTGGTCAATGCTTGCCGGGGGCCCGGCAACTGGCGGCGCCGCCTGTTTCCCAAGCTGGGAATCCGGCGATCGAAACCTGAAAAGCAAACCGGCGACAAGAATCCAAGTCCTTGTCGCCGCTGCGATAGCCCCGGGCCGGCTCCTACCGGCCTCCTGCCCTGCCTCCCGGACAGGGCACCGCGAAATACTCCTCTGGTGACGACGGTGGTCTACCGAGGCCCTGGATACCGCGTATGAGGAAGGTGGCCCGCGAAGGCCAGTGTGAAGACCGCGGCTCAGCACCTCGGCGAAGCCGAAAGGTCAGGCAGCCTCAAGAACGCGAAGTTCGACATGCAGGCCGGCAGCAGTCGCCATGTTCACCAAAGCATCCAAGCCAAAGAGGTTGATCTTGCCCCGCACCAGGTCGGACACGCGCGGCTGAGTCACGCCGAACAGTTCAGCCGCTTGCGCCTGGCTGATTCCGCTTTGAGCAATGCGGTCCTTCAACGCGGTCATGAGCGTCGCGCGCAGCTTCATGTTCTCGGCCTGCTCGGGCGTGTCCTCGATGGCGTCCCACACGCTGGCGAATCGTTGGTCGGTCATGGCTTCAACTCCTGCATCAAGTCGCGGAAGCGCCGCGCCGCCAAGTCCAAATCCGGTTTGCTGGTCTTCTCGGTCTTCTTCTGGAAACAATGAAGAACGTACACGGCATCAGCCAGCTTCGCCAGGTAGATCACGCGGAAGGCGCCTGCAGCGTCCCGGATGCGAATTTCCCTGACTCCGGCACCCACGGTGTTCATCGGCTTCCAATCGTCGGGGTCGCGACCGCCTTGCACCAGGTCAAGCTGATAGCCCGCCTCGCGCCGTGCATCCAACGGGAAGGCGCGCAGATCATCCAGGGAACTGCCCCGGAACTCGATAGGCTTGACATCGGCCACGCCATCGAAGATACAAGTTTTTGTATATCAGCGCAAGCGTTCCCCACGGGAAACGGTCCTGCCAGTCCTGGCAAGCTGGCGCTGTGAAAGGGGCTCACCACATGAGCAACCTGCCAGAAGCAAATGCCGCCGGGCTCACGAACAGGCTGGCCAGCACATGCATTTCGGGGCAGAGGGAGGCTTTCCAGTCAGCCAGCGCTTGTTCAACGGCCTGTGCGGTACCCATCGTCCGTCCCAAAACTATGTCGCTCACTGCAACCGCGCGCTGCAGACGCCCCGCTTACCGCGGCCCCACAAAGCAAAAAGCACTTACCGCGGAACCGCTGCAAGTGCTTGCTGCTAAATGGAAATTTTGGTGGCCCTGTAGCACTCACATCCTCTATGAAAAGTGAGGCTTTTTCGCGACAAGTTACCCGCAAAGTTACCCGCAAATCTCGGCTGCTGGCGGCCAGGAATCGAACCCCAGCCCTATGGCCAGATCAGCAGCTTGACCGCGACTGTGCAGAAGCGTCGCCCGTACCAGGAAGGATGAATTTAACGTCCCTTCTTCAGCGCCTCAAGCGCGCTCAGCCTGCTTGCAGATAGCGCGACTCGACGCGTCCCACGAAGTCGGCGAAAGACAGCTCAAGAGCCGACGCCAGCCTGTACAGAACGCTGATCGTGGGCTGCTTCTTGCCCACTTCAATCAACGAGATAAACGGACGGTCAAGGTCGCACCGACCTGCAAGGTCTTCTTGCGTCAGCGCCAGTTCCTGCCGGCGCGCCTTTATCTCCACGGCGAGCGCCTCGATGAGCTTCTGATTTCGGCTGGGTCGCATCGACCCGAAGTGTTTTGGCTTCGTACACTAAAGACACGTGTCTATTGACAGCAAACAGGCTTTGGGTGATCGTTGAACGCGTCCGCCATCACCGACGTTCAACGGGCCCGCCGTCCATCGACCGCCTTGAGAAGCAAGGCTGCTGGGAGCTACTCGATGTCCTACTTCTTCTGGAAATCCACCCACTGGTTCAGTTGCGCGCTCTGCTGCCGCTACCTGGTCGTCCGCTTCGACAGGCTGCGCATTCCGATGCGAAACGAAGGGACGGCCGGCACCGCCGAATGGCACTGGGCGCTCGGCCTCTTCACCGACGGCCGGTTCGAGGTGCTTGGCGCGTGGCGTGACGAAGGCGCTGCAACGGCGCAGCGGATCGCCACAGACATCCATGACCGAGGCGTCGAGAGGATCAAGGCGCTCGCGGGCAACGACAGCCTGGTTGCGGCCATGGAAGGCTTCCGTCCCAAGGTCTGTCGTTCGACCGTGGCTGAACTCGCCGAGTGCAGCGCCTTCGGCCCGCGCATGCGGCAGGCCATCCGCTGGACCGACGCCGCAACGCAGCAGTTGCAGAACCGCATGCAGCGCGTCATAGGAAACCAGCCCCCGTTTGCCGACGATGCAGCGGCGGCCGAATTCATCGCGCAGGCGTTCCAACGGGCGGACCGCGATCTGCTGGACGACCGGTGGGGGCGCGCCCGGCCGGCGCCCTATGGTGCCAGCGCGTCAGCCGCGGCCTTGGCCGCTGCCGCCTGAGCGCCATGTCGTTCCGACTCCTGAAGAATTGGCAGGACGTCCTGGCACGGGCGCGGGGTGCGTTGCAGCGTCGCGGGCGTACCGAGCACGAAGCCGAGGATCTGGTTGAGGAGGCGTGGTTGCGCCTGGCTTGCTATGAGGACGAAAAGCAGCCCGTCGAGCAGCCCGAGGCCTTCCTGATGCGGACGGCGCTGAACCTGTCCATCGATGCCCACCGCATGAGCTCAGGCCGCGGCGAGCATGTGCTGCTGGAGGACGTGGTGCTGATCGATACGGCCCCTTCCACAGAGGCTGTCGTGCTGGCCAGGGAGCGCATGGCTCGTTTGACGCTGGGTGTGAGCCGTTTGAGCGGGAGGACGCGTGACGTCTTCCTGGCGCACCGACTCGACGGCCTGCCCTATACGGAAATCGCGAAGCTCCACGGCATCAGTGTCACGACCGTGCATCAGCACCTTGCCAAGGCGACACTGCGGCTGACCGAGTGGATGGAAGGCTGGTAGCCGTGCAACCGTTGGACGCCTCCGGGACGCAGGGGGCAAGCGAAGAGCCGCTGATGACGCGCGAGATCTTGGCAGAGGCGGCCGTGTGGGTGACCCGGTTGCATGGTCCTGACCGGTCGCGAACAATGCAGCGCGAATGCCTGGCATGGCAGGCGCGGTCGGCCGCGCACCGTCTTGCTTTCGAACGCTGCACCGACACCTGGCAGGACGTTGCAGGTGTCCGGCGCACCGACATCCCCGCGTCGACCTCCGAGGATCAGGTACGCAGCTCAGAAGTCGGCGGGAAGGGCTGGCGCCTGGCGACGGCCATCGCAGCGCTCGGCTGCGCGGGCGCGTTTGCCCTGAGCCTTTGGCCTGACGGCACCTACACCACCGGCGTTGGCGAGCAGCGGCTGATCGTCCTGGCGGACGGCAGCCGAGTGACGCTGAACACGTCCACCGACGTCCGTGTGAAGCTGACGGACGCGTTGCGCACGGTGACGGTGGCGCGCGGCGAGGCGCTGTTCGAAGTCGCAAAGGATGCCGGCCGGCCCTTCGTCGTCAGCGTGTCCGATGCCAAGGTCGTCGCCACGGGGACGGCCTTCCTGGTCCGATCCACGCCGCCGGCAAAGGCTGGTGGCGACGCCTTTGGCGTGACATTGCTTGAAGGCCAGGTGATCGTGCAGCGCTCGGACGCCGCCGTGCAGAGCGCGCTGAGCAGTGCGGTTGTCATGACCCCCGGCGACCGCTTGCGCGTGGGCCAGGCGATCGGCGAGAACGGGCGCGCCGGGCCCACAGGGGCGCGCCTGGACCGTCCGCAGCTCAACCCGCTGCTGGCCTGGAAGCGCGGCGTTGCCGAGCTGGATGACGTCGCTCTGGCCGATGCCGTGGCCGACATGAACCGCTACAGCAAGGTGCCGATCATGCTGGCCGACTCGGCAGCGCTGAGGGCCCTGCGTGTCAGCGGGGTATTCCGTACTGGCGACAACCAGGCCTTTGCGCAGGCTGTGGCGAAGCTGCTTGGCCTGGTCGTACGGACACGCGACGGTGGGCTGGAGCTGGCGGGCAAATAGCCCTCCGCTTTGTCGCGCTCCTCCCACAAGGCAGAGATGCAGCCCCTCCTGGCGCCGCAGGTGGCCTGCATCATCAAATGAGTTGAAACGGTTCGTTAGCCGAACGGAGACGGCAGGAGACGAGGCGGATCTTCCCGAGATCGCCAGGGACGTTCGGATGCGTCAGAGCTGCCCCTCCTTCGGGCTACCCACGCCGTCAGCGGACGGGCACGATACGGCGCCATGCCCACGTCAACGAGTTCGTCCAACGGGCTGCAGCTGGAGCTTCTGCCTGATGCAGCGCCGGGGCCGTCGTCACGTCGCGCGCTGCCGCACCCCAGTGGCGCCAGCGGTCGTGCGAACCTTAGGCCCGCTTGTCGGACTACGGCAGGCGAGAACATCCATCGTCGCGACCGCATCACGGTTGACCTGCGTGGTTTGCGATCTCGCCTGGAGGCGCGGGCGACGCAACGCGGGATCACCCCCGCGGCGCTGGTGAGGCGCGCGGTCGTGTTCCTGCTTGACGACGGCAGCCCTGAGCGCGGCGACATGGCTTGCGCCGCAAAGCCGACCTGCGGCCAGTTTGTCAAGGTCACGCTGCGCATGTCGCCCGTGTACGCGGCGATGCTGGCCAGGCAGGCGCGTGCTGCCGACGTGGCCCAGGGGCAGTACGTCTGCACGCTGCTGGATGGCGCGCCCGCGCCACCGCTCTGCGCCGACCACTCGGCGTCGGTCAGCGCGTTGAGGGCGTCGACTGACCGGGTCGCCGCCATGTCCGCCGATCTCAACGCTTTTCTGCGGCTGCTGGGGCATGTCCCGGCCGGCGAGTTGGCGGGCTATCGGGCCGGGTTGAAATCGCTGGCCAGCGACATGCGAGCACACCTGGCCAAGGCCTCGGCATTGATCGCCGACCTCGCGCCTACGAGGAGGCCACGGCGATGAGGGGCCAACAGGTTGACGGCGTTCTGGTGCAGTGGGGCGAGCGACTGTTCTATCCCGCCAATCGCATCGTCAAGTCGCTGCCGACGCCCAGGCTGGGCACGCTGATGCGGCGCAAGGCCGCAGTGATCCGCCAGCGCATCGAGGCGACGGTGCGGCGCGCGCCGCAGGTGATGGTCAAGGTCACCGGCGGTGGCCGAGGCATGGCCGCCATCGCGGCGCACTTCCGCTACATCAGCAAGAACGGCCGGCTCGACATCGAAGACGACCGGGAGGTCGTGCGCAGCGGCAGGGAGGCGGTGCGCGACCTGGTGGATCAATGGCGCTATGGGGGATCGCTGATCGGCGCGGAAGGGCATCGGCGCGAGGCCTTCAACATCATGTTGTCCATGCCGGCCGGGACGAACGCCGATCTGCTGAAGAAGGCGGCGCGCGAGTTCGCACAGGCCGAGCTGGCAGGGCACCGCTACGTGATGGTCCTGCACGAGCACCAGGCCAATCCGCATATCCATCTGAGCGTGAAGGCTGAGGCCGCATCCGGCAAACGCCTGAACCCTCGCAAGGCGGACCTGCATCGCTGGCGTGAGACGTTCGCCGAGAAGCTGCGCGGGTGGGGCATCGAGGCCGAAGCCACTCGCCAGGTGACCCGCGGCGAGAGCGGCGCCTACGAGCCTTTGTGGCGGCTCAAGGCCAGGCAGGAGGGGCGGCTGCGCCCGCAGCCTGGGACAGCCAAGGCGGAGCCGCGCGCTTCGCGCGGCGGAGCCGACGCTATGGTCAGTTGGGCTCACATCTTGAAGGCGCTCGCGGCGTCCGAGATCGACGGAGATCGAGAACTTGCGGAGCGCATCGGCAGCTTTGTGCGCGGCTCGTCAGTCTTCAAGGAGGCCGCGCGTCGCCGACTCGGGCAGGAGGTTCCAGTGACCCGGGAGCCCGTGAAGGTGCCGCGCCATGACGTGTCAAAGGGCAGGCCGGATCCGAAGCTTGAGCGCTGATGGCGGTCGCACTGCAATGGGCATTGGCAGCGGCCCTTCCCGTGCCCAGGAAGCGCCGGCTTCATTCCTTCACGCGATGCGTGAACGAGCCGGCTTGGTGAACTTGCCGGCGTGACGGCGCACGGCGCGGTGCCGGCAAGATCCCCACCCTGGTCACCCGCCACGCCCGATGCCGGGCCGCTGTCGTCGGCGCTTCGCACCGGCGACGGGTTCAAGGGGCAGGCTCAATCGTCTTCGTCGCTAGGTGTGGCTAAGGCCGGCTGCCGATGTTGGCGTGCCGAAGTCGCGCCACCTCGCGCTGCACCGTGCTGTTGCTCACGTTGACGCCAGCGTCGGCAAGGGCCTCGCGAATGGCCTCGAAGGTGTAGCCCTGCAAGCGCAGTTCCAGCATCTGTGACGCATAGCGGCGCGCCCTGCGGTAGCCGGTTGGTGGGCCTACGGGATCCAGCTTCATGGCGACTCCCCTTTTCAGCGGCGTGTCGGTAACGGGTCAGCTGCTGTGCAGATTTGCCGCTGCTTGGTCAGTTTTCTCGCTCTTGTGGCGGCTCCTATGCAGATTGCTCGCCTTCGGTTCGCATGCGGGTCAGTTCTTGCGCGGTTGATGCAGTTTCGTCGCTGCCAAGGCAACGACTTCCGCTGGAAACGGGCCTCGAATCCATCGGAGCAACACCGCGGCAGGAGGGGAAAGGACGAGGGCAGGAGGGGAAAGGACGAGGGCAGGATAGGCCGAGTGCCAGCATGTGGATGCCTTGTAGCCGAGGACGGCATTACACTAAAAATGAGCCGGGCGAGCGAAAAACATGATCGCGGTTGCGGGCGCACAGCGGGGAAGACCGACCTGACGACCGCTAGGGGGGGCTCCAGCCAGACTTTGGTACAGGGCGCTACCATAGGCAAAAAATGGGGAGGGGCGCGCGACACTGCGCGTGGAAGTATGGCGAGCATCAAGAAGGCTGCGGACGCCTTCACGCGTGAAGCGAGTATCAAGCGGCATTTGCGCAAGCACCTTGCGGTGCTTGGATTTCAAAAGGCAAAAGACGGGTCGCTGGTACTTCCTGAGGGTGGGAAGGAAGTCGTGCGGACGCTGCACAGCGCTCAGCGCGAAGAGCGGCTCCGCGAGGCACAAGGGTTCGTGGCTTCTGCCAGTACCAAGCTCCTTGGAAAGCTTGCGTCCGGTGCCGACGTCGTTCCTTCTAGGATTCGACCATCGCTCCAGCGCGTGAGCAGCGGCACCTGGGAGTCTGACCTCTTCCGCTTGGTCGCTCTTTCCTGGTCTGTTCCGGTGTCTGTCGGGTTTGGCCGAAGGATTCGCTACCTCGTCTGGGACGAGAGCAATGGCAAGCTGATAGGAATAGCTGCCATCGGTGACCCCGTCTACAACCTTTCCGTTCGAGACAAGCTTATCGGGTGGAGCGTTGAGGACAGAGGCGCGCGCCTTGTGAACCTCATGGACGCGTACGTGCTGGGTGCCATACCGCCCTATAGCTCACTCCTTGGTGGAAAACTCGTGGCGTGCCTGCTTCGCTCCCGAGACGTCTACGACGACTTTGCGAAGATCTATGGAAGCACTGAAGGGGTCATTTCAGGCGAGAAAAAGAAGGCGAGGCTGCTCGGAATCACAACAACGTCTTCCATGGGAAGATCCTCGGTATACAACCGGTTGAAGCTTCACGGCGTCGATTACTTTCGACCAATTGGCTATACGGGCGGGTGGGGACACTTCCACATCCCGGAGGAGCTGTTCTCCGAAATTCGCGACTACCTTCGGAGCATCGGGCATCCATACGCCGACAAGCATGAATTCGGAGACGGGCCGAATTGGCGGCTTCGGACGGTACGGGCGGCTCTCGACACCCTGGGCTTTAAGCAAGACTTGATGAAGCACGGGATTCAGCGTGAGGTCTTCCTCTGCGAGACGGCCTCGAACTCTCTGAAGATTCTTGGCGGCAAGTCCGGAAGCCCAAAGCTGGATAGCCTATTGTCAGCAGAAGAGGTCGGTGCGCTCGCAGTGGAGCGATGGATGATTGGTCGCGCGGACCGTCGGCCGGACTACCAAACTTGGACGAGGGAGGACTTTCTTAACCTCCTCGCCGCACACCCCGTCGGAGTAGCTACTACGGTGGCTCGGAAGACCGCCAGGTAGGCAGCGAATGCTCTCAAAGTTGGCATCTCGACTGGACCAATGGGAGCGAAAGCTCGAAAGTCATTTCGAGACTCTGGCCGCGACGAGACACCTTGAGGGCCAACCTGTTTTCGCGCTAGAACACGAGCTGTCCGAAGGTGAGGTGACGGCGATTGCGACGGATTTGCGCGAGTGGCTTTCCATGGGGGAGTCGCTCCGACATCACTGGTTGCTTTGGGTGATTTACGCGACCGAGCTTGGATACGACTATGACGGCCTCGAGTTCTGGCATTCGTTCGAGCGGAGAACGCCGCACTGGCGCTCCGACCCGACGAGGCGGTCCCAGCTCCGCTGGTGCTTTATTCGCTTTCAGTCCGCTTATGGCGGCTTTCAGCCGAGCGGACCCTGGGCGAGCCAGTTCTCCATCATTGCTTGGCCAATCACGCATGCCTTACTGCCGAAAGACCTGCAGCAGCAATTGGCGCGGCTGTTGTACGAAGAGCGGTACTTAGTTGCCGAACTCGCGGGGTCATCGCCATCGCAGGTCGGCAGGGTCCTCCGGCTCTATGCACACGGGTCGGCTCGACTGGTCAACCTGCTTGAGCAGGAGGAACTGGTTGGCTGGATTGTTGGCGCTCTGCTCAGGAAAGGCAGCGAATCGAATCAGCCAACCCTCGCACCTACGGCGCTGGCTCGCATCATCCAAGACCTGGAATCCAGGCGCGACGCTAGGGCCTGGCTGCACGAGGCGAGGAAGGTTGCGGACGCAGTCGCTGTACGAGCTGCCAGCGTACGGCTGAATCGCCACGGCGTATCCAAAGTAGCGGACTCTGCCTCTACGGCACTGCGCGAAGCGCAGATGCGATCCATCAGGCCCAGTCTCAGGGTGACGAGAAATGACGCCGCGTCTTGGCAGTGCACCTTGGAATTGCCGTCGTTTTCAGGCATCGCGACCTTAGACCCTAAGTTCGCCTCGTTCCTTCGTGAGAACCGCTGCACAGTGCCATCCGCAGGGACTACTTGGTATCCCCGAGGCTGGCTACTCAACGGTGGGCAACGGCGAAAGGTTATCGAATGGCCGGACCCGTCCAAGCCCGTCCTGCGATTTGAAGCTTGGGATGGAGCTATCCATCACATCCTGCAATCTGAGTGTCGAATCTCTGAAGGCCCAAGTTGGCTGTTTCGAATTGGTGGTGATGGAACTGCGGCGCAGGTGCTAATTCCTAAGGTACGCCCAGGACATAGATACTTGCTGGTTGCTACAGCCCAGGTCCACCCTGGTAGCGATCTTCCTTTTCGCGAGGCGAAGCTCGACTGCAAAGACGTCACTGCCATCGAGTTCTCCGTCGACGAGCGTCCATCGGAAGAGGCGATACAGTGCCTTGGTGCCCTTGGCCTGTCAGTTGAGCGCGCGCTTCGGGTTTGGCCGGTCGGCCTCCCGCCGGTTCACTGGGATGGCGAAGGGCACGCGGAGTGGTTGTCAGGCGACGAGATATGCATCGCCGTATCTCATAGCGAGGCCTGCGAGGAACTAGTCGTACAAGTCGGTAGTCAACAACTCAAGTTGAGCCAATCGGAAACCTCTCCGACTCTAATCTCCCTCGGCAAGCTCTCAGATGGCGTTCATGCCGTATCCGTCTCCGCGACATATCAAAACTGCGCAGGGGGGAACCATCTCCGCCGCGCGGGCGCCCGAACGGCGCTGGATGTCGTCGTCCGGCCTCGACGCACTTGGGTACCCGGGGTGTCAGCACACGATGGGCTTATAGTCAGTACGCTCCCCGCGCAGCCAAGCTTAGGCGCGCTTCTCGACGGCAAGGTCGTCGTTCACATTGCAGGCCCAGAGAACCGCACCGTTCGCTGCTTTGTCGACCTGCGAGATGCAAGTGGTGGCGGCGTAGGTCGAATTCCCCTCGGCGAGGTGCAAATTCCAGCAAGTCAGGACTGGTTGCGGTTGGCGTTGGAGTCGGCCGACCTCGTGGCTGATAGCTCCGACGTACTTCTCAGAGCTGGCAGTGCGGTGCTGGTCGTAGATGGGGACGAGTTGGGGACGATTCGGTACCCACTGTTGCATAGGGTGGCTCCAATTCGTTGGCTTTCTAGGAGCACCAAGGGAATTGAGGTTCAACTCCTCGACGACAGTGATGGTGAGGGGAATCTGCAGGTTGCGTATTCGTCCTTCCGCCACCCTACGCAGCCACACCTCGTAGAGCTAGAGCGGGGCACCTATAGGCAGATTTCCGACGGAGGGCTTTACCTTGCACGATGCGGTGACGAATGTGCAGCCATAGTTGTTAGCCCCCCCACGAGGATCGCATCGCTTGAGCAGCTTGCGGCTTGGCCCGAGCTTCATGAACCGCTTCAGAACGGCCCTGCGGTCATTTCGCTACTTAGCGCAATGGCCGCTTGGGCGAGCGCAAAACTTGTCGGCCCTCTCGCACGCCAGCGACGCGCCATTGCCCTCCGAGGCATGGAGGATCAACTGGTGGCAACCATGTGCTGGCCGCAGTGGCTCGCCGCAGAACTGATTCAGCGTGGCCGTGACTTAGAGGATCAGCGAACCGCCCTTGAGAACGAATTCACTCGGCCTCATCTCAGTTATGCAATCGCGGTTTCTGGGGCACACGCCGAAATCATCGCACCGTCAATAGAGGACGGTCGCCAGTCGCTCCTGGCTGTTTCTATCCGACATCACGTATGTGGAGACGAGCGGCTGTGCGAGGCGGCAATTCGCCTTGTAGCGTCCCCCACCAGCTTTTTGACGTGGGCAGGACCCGCTGCCCTCGCGATTCTGGATGGACTGAGTCAGCACCCGGTCCTAGTTCGAGCGGCTCGCTTAGCCGCCATTCTTGGTCGGGAGAGCATCGAGCACTCCTCAGTTGGGTGGACCAGATGATTTCCATTGTGTCGGCTGACCACGTGGTGCAGGCGGCGGCGACCGGCTTGGGCTTGAACGTCGCCACCGCGCATGAAGAGGCTGCGACGGAAGCACTGCTCGCAGGCGCAGTCCGGCGAATTGCTGGCGTTCGGGCACCCTGCTCAGCTCGAACGCTGGTATTCGCTACAAAGGCATGCCTGGCAGGTGTTCTCGCAGAAGACGGTCTCTCGGAACTCATTGAGCATGTCGTTGATCGCCTCCTGACGAATGGCGATCTACTGGAGCTGTCGTCAGTGTCTAGCCTTGACGAATCACTGCCGCAGACATCCCTGTTCGTGGCGCCACCCAGCTTTGTGCGTCTTGAAGGCGGTGACGCACTACTGTTCGGGATGAGCGAAGAAGATGCAATGCCCCTTCCTGACGATCTGCGCCGTCGCGTTGTTCATCGCGGTGTGCGACGAATACTTCTTTCGCTTGGGGCGGACGATATTGCTCAACAGTTGCTGGCGTATGGATACCGAGAGCAATCACTTGATGGATGGCTACGTATGCCAGCGAAAGTCGCCGCCTCAGAACTGCTAAGCCGAACTCGTCGCATCCTTGCTAAGAACCCAAGTGCCGGTCAAGTGGAAGGTCTAGCGCTCTTCGGCGGCGATGCATCTATGGGCTACTCAAAGCGCTGGTGCGAGCCGAAGGGCAATAGTGGCAGTTTCGTTGCCAGACGATCACAGGCATATGGTTCGAAGCGTTGGTGCTTTGTTGAGGTCCAAGATGGTGACGTGAGTCATCTCGTTGACCTCCCGCTTGCTGGCGAGGCTTTCCGAGGCTGTGACGCGGCATGGCGTCTCCTGCACGCACTCGAAGCAGAGAACGGACACCCGTCACACTTCGACCTGGTCACATCTGGTGCCAGCAGCACGATCAAGCTGTACTGCCCAATTCCAATGTGGGCTGAACGGCGCCTGGAACTGTCAGGAATTCGCATTGATGACAGTAGCTGCCTATTGGCGTTCAGATTTGCTAACGCATCGAGCAGCGGAATAGTCGATTTCTTGCAGGACAACCTCTGGCTCCGTCGCCGGACCTCATAGCGTCTTCTTGGGAGAGCTGAATGGCGAAGACCATCCACGAGACTATCGAGTCCCTTCACCGCGCGCTTTGTGACTACATTGAAGCCACGTATCACATCGGGGACCCGGCGCTTATCGAACAGCGGAAGAAGCTCCTTCAGCAGATTGGCGTAACCCGGCAGATCCCGTTTCTTGAATCAACGCCGCGATACCAGTCTGGGTGCACCTTCTCAGAGATTGAAGAGCTCCCTGCGGGCGCCCTTGCCGCATATCAAACGCTCTCCGTCGCCAGCGATGGGTGCCCTCAGGTATTGCATGACCCCGCATATTCACACCAGGTAGATGCGATTCGCCTGTCATTGGTGGAGGAACGAAACCTCGTCATCATGACGGGCACAGGCTCTGGCAAGACAGAGTCATTCCTACTCCCTATCCTCGGGCAGCTCGCCCGCGAAGCGAGCACCTCGCCGGAATCCTTTGCCGTACCGGCAATGCGCGCACTGATTCTTTACCCGATGAATGCGCTCGTGAACGACCAGCTTGGCCGCCTAAGAGCAATATTCGGAGACCCTCGCCTTGTAGGCCAATTCACAGCATGGAGTGGTCGACCGGCGCGCTTTGCACGATACACAAGCCGAACGCCATACGCAGGCGTCCGCACCGCCAAGAAGGACCCGCGCAAGCTGAAGTCTTTTGAGGACTTCTATGTAGACACCGAGAGGACTGCGCACGACGCAGATTCGGAGCATCAGGTAGAAGCCGCACAGCTCCTTTCGGAACTCAAGAAGCGTGGGAAATGGCCGGCCAAGCCGAGCCTCACCGATTGGTACGGAAGGAAGGGAGCGCGCTGGCAAGACAAGAATCAAGAATTTACCCGCGCCGTAACGCTACCCGGCGACGCGGAACTCCTAACCAGGCATGAAGTTCAAGAGAACCCGCCAGACCTCTTAGTGACGAACTACTCCATGCTGGAGTACATGCTGATGCGGCCGATCGAGCGAGACATCTTCGACGCTACGTCGAGATGGCTCAGAGACAACCCGAACGAGAAGTTTCTTGTCGTTCTAGACGAGGCGCATCTCTACCGAGGTGCACCTGGCGCAGAAGTTGGGCTGCTATTGAGGCGGTTTCGTGACCGCCTGGGCGTCGGAGTTGACCGACTAAAGTTTATTTGCGCCACGGCGAGCTTCTCAGACCGAGACTACGCGCCTGAGTTCGGCGCACAGCTGTCTGGCGCGAGCGCGGAGAGCTTTGTACCGATTACGGGGCTTCTCAAGCTCGCACCGGTCGCATCAACCGGCTCCTCCTCCGACGCCGCTGCTCTCGCTGCCGTTGACCTAGATGGGTTCTATGCACAGGCGCCGACTCAGCGCGCTGCAGCGGTTGAGTCATTTCTAAAGCATAGAGGCGTATCGACCACCACAAACGCCGAAGCCGATCTCTACGAGGCTCTCCGCTCTTTCGGCGTTATGGGCATGCTTACCAATACGACTATGAGAGAGGCAACACCTCTCAGCCAACTAGGGGGACTGCTTTTCCCCAGCGTTTCTCAGGACGTCGGCGACCGTGCCGTCACTAGCCTGCTTGCACTTGGCAGCGTTGCTCGCCCCTCGCCTGAGGCTCCAGGACTGCTGCCGTGCCGAATTCACAACTTCTTCCGTGGCCTGCCCGGACTGTGGGCGTGCATGGACCCGTCCTGTACAGCGATTTCGGAGCCGAGCCATCGGAGCTCAGCATGCGGACGTCTGTATGCACAGCCAAGGGAGAGGTGCGAATGCGAGGCGCAGGTGCTGCAGCTCTTCACGTGCAGGAACTGCGGCACCGCGTATGGCAGAGCCTACTCGGATGACATAGAGAACCCAAACTCTCTTTGGAGCGAGCCGGGTAGGCAGCTTCGATTCGCTAGCGGCGAAGTTGAGCCTCTTCTTCCCATCGATTTGCTCCTTGAGCAGCCAAGGGAAGTCGACGAAGTCGAAGAGGCCTACTACGACCTTGAGACGGGCCGCCTCAATTCGCCCACTCAGGGCCCCCGCATGCGCTCCGTCTTTCTCCGAAAGAATCGGTTCTCGGCTGCCGTAGGTGATGATGGTGAGCAAGACACACGGCGCGAAGCGCGAGGGCAGTTTGCCCCCTGCGGTGCTTGCAAGACCTACGCGGCGTCGTCAAGAAGCCCCGTTCAGGACCACCAAACGAAGGGTGACCAGCCCTTTCAGACGCTGGTGGCTCGGCAGCTTCAGGTTCAGCCGCCAAATCAAGCTGGCAATTGGGCCTTTGCCCCACTACGAGGTCGCAAGGTATTGGTCTTCTCCGACTCGCGCCAAGTCGCTGCGAGGCTCGCGCCAAACCTGCAAATGTACTCAACGCGTGACTCCCTCCGGCCGATGCTGATTTGGGGCTTGCAGAAGCTGCAGTCGGTGCCCGCTATAGCGCGGAAACTGAGCCTAGACGACGTATACCTCGCCGTGCTACTTGCGTCTTGCGCCTTGCCGGTTCGCCTTCGCCCGGAAACCATGGCTGGCGAGTCGTTTGACGCTATGCGTATTGTCGAAAGAGCTGTCCATGAAGAGGACGCGCTAAACGATTCGACTGCGCTTGTTGGGCTATGCACTGAGCTGCGCTCTGAGCGCCCGCCAGTCGCCCTGCTCGACGACATTTACAAAACCGTTCAAGACCTACACCTAGGATTGGAGGCACTTGCTCTCGCCTCTCTGGCCGAACGGGCCGACAAGTCATCTGCACTTGCAAAAGCGCTAGAGAACATTGACGGGATCGCCGAGACGGATGAACACAAGCTTGCGCTTGCGCGTGCATGGCTGCGATGTTGGAGCCGGCGTCGTCTAGGCTTCTGGTTGAACGCAATGCCGACCAGTTGGTGGATGCGCCCAACTTCAACTGGCACGAGCATTCGCGGGCAGAAGGGAAAGTTCTCGGCCATGGAGCGAGTCATTCCTGATCGCGCGGCGAGAAAGAAGTTTGATACGAAGTGGCTTCCTGTCTTGATGAAGGAGTTCACGTCCGCTCAGGACGGTACTTACAGGCTAGAAGGACGGAACCTTCGGCTGCTACTCGAAGGGAGTTGGGTAACTTGCCGGACCTGCAAGTCTGTGCACAGGCCGATTTCTACAATCCATCACTGCTTGGACTGCGGATCGACAGACGTGCAGGCGCTAGAGCCGGACGCCGATGCAATCTTCGTTGCCCGAAAAGGTTACTACCGCAGGCCGGTCCTCGAAGCTCTCTGCGCCCCCCCAATTGCACCGCTTGCCTTGATTGCAGCCGAGCACACCGCACAATTGAACGCTCCCCAAAGTGAAGACGTTTTCTCTAAGGCTGAGGAGAACGAGCTTCTGTTTCAGGACGTCGACCTATCGTGGAAGTCCGAAGGAACGAAGAGCACAGCTATCGATGTACTGTCGAGTACCACCACGATGGAGGTCGGCATCGACATTGGCGCACTTTCTGGAGTGGCGCTGCGGAACATGCCTCCGGGTCGGGCGAACTATCAGCAGCGTGCAGGTCGGGCCGGCCGTCGAGGGAACGCCGTGGCCACCGTCGTTGCCTTCGGCAGCGCCGACAGCCACGATGAGCACTACTTCTCTAAGCCCGACTCGATGATTCGCGGTGCGGTGGTGGACCCGAGGCTCACCTTAAACAACGTTGAGGTTGCTCGCAGGCACATCCGCGCATTCTTGCTACAAACCTACCATCAGGCGCGTGTCCCGACTTCAGTCGGCGCTGCTCATCACAGTCTGTTCTCAGTGCTCGGAACAGTTGCGGCGTTCAGGCTTCCGGAGTCCCGCCTGAACATTCACGACTTCGAGATTTGGCTTGCTGAAAATCATGAAGTCCTTGAGGCGCGCGTCCGTTCATGGCTACCGACGGAACTCGGCAGTGAAGCCATCGGAGAGTTGGTTCACACCATGGCGGCCGACTGCCTTAAGGAAGTCCAACTCGCCATAGAGCCCAGCGCAGATGAGCGCGCACCAGAACCTGCTGACGACGATGATGAGGACGACGAGGCTGACAACGCCGAGACGCCCACTGAGGTTGAAGACGAAAAGCCAGCTCAGCTCGGCCGTGTAGATACGCTTCTCGACCGATTGCTGTATTGCGGCATCCTTCCGCGTTACGCATTTCCGACCGACGTTGCCACGTTCGCCGTCTTTGACATCGCTCGGTCGAGCGAATTTCGTCATGTCATGCGGTTTGCGCCTTCTCAGAGCTTGCCCATTGCGCTTTCTCAGTACGCTCCCGGCAAGGAGGTCTGGATATCTGGCAAATGCTACATATCAGGCGCGATCTACTCGCCTATGAGAAACGAGCGGTACGAAGCGTTCAAACACAGACGCCTCTACCGGGAGTGCTCTGTTTGCGGCTTCGCACACACTCTCGATCTTGCGCAAGGTGTCGAAGTGCGGTCTGTCGCTGACTGCTCCGCTTGCGGAAGCGAGGGGACATTCGGCCCGGCCCGGTTCTGGTTGCGTCCTCCGGGATTCGCGCATCCCATTGATGTTCCAGAAGTAACATCGCCTGATGACATGCCTGAGACCAGTTACGCCACTAGGGCGAAGCTGACCATAGAGACGCCGCCGGACAGCGGAAACTGGTTTCATGTCAACGACCGCCTGCGGGTGCTGCCCACTCGGCAGCATTTGCTCGTCTCCAATACGGGACCTGACAGAGACGGCTATACGTATTGCGTCAAATGCGGCCGTATTGAGGCAAGCAGTAGCCCCACGCCGACCCTCTTTAGCCCTCATGCAAAGCCGTTCCCTGCCGGCGCTGACTCGACGTGCGACGGAACTTTCGCCTTTCGGCACTTTGTTTTGGGCACCGATTTCATAACCGACGTGGCCCTGGTGTCGCTTAGGCTTTCCGAGCCGCTGCGGCTCAGGCCAGGGACCTATCCGACGCAAGTAGCGCTACGGACTGTGAGCGAGGCATTGGCGAAGGCGGCAGGCATCATGCTCAACATTGAGCCTGGCGAGGTATTAGCAGAATTCCGCCCTGCGGTGACAAAGGACTCGACTGGACGAGACGGCCTCGAAGCGGAGATTTTTCTCTATGACACGTTGCCTGGCGGTGCCGGATTCTCAACGCTAGTGGCTCAAGACACACACCGCCTTTTTGAGATCGCACTCGATGTCCTGAAGTCCTGCGCGGAAGGCTGCGAGGCGTCCTGCTACAGGTGCCTACGCTCTTTCAAGAACAAGATCGAACATGCAATGCTGGATCGCCACGTCGGCATCGAGTTGCTTGAGCATCTCCTCAATGGGACTATTCCAGAGTTCTCTCCGCTGCGGCTTCAGAAGGCAATACATCTGCTTAGCTGTGACCTAGCTCGTCAGACGGACGGTACTGAGACGTTTGCTGTCAATACTCAACTAACGCGGAAGAATGGCGAGCCCTTCGCGATACACATATTTGCGCAAAGTGAGTCAGGAAAGCGTGTCGGCGTGCTGATTTCAGCACCTCTCGTCGACGAGGAGGAAATCGTTGCAGACACCTTGGACGAACTGGAGGATGGGCAATTGGACTCAATCGTGGTTGTCAGCGAGCTTGTGGTTCGAGGGAACCTCGCGGCTGCCAGCTTGATGGTCATTGAGGAGATGAAAGGCAGTCGAAGCGGCAAGGCTATTGAGGACAACGACGCTCCGGATATTCACTGGATAGACATGCCGGCCACCTAGCTGGCAAGCTCGTCAGCGACGACATCGCAGGCGATGAGCCTGCCTTGACCTCGGCATGACAGTCGTCCGTCCGTCGCGAGTTCCACGACCAATCCGCGTAAGCAACCTCATCATCAAGGTTGGGGCGCCGAACGCTTACTTTCTTCACCACTTGCTGTCAGCTTAGCCTGCCAAACCGTGGCCACTAACCTAGCGCTCGCCTTAATTTGAGAAGAATGCTATCGACAGCGGATTTGTCGAAATCCTCTGACAGCATGAGAGATGCGGAAGACGGGTCTATGTTGACAATCTCCCTGTATTTTCTCTGTATCTCATAGCCTTCCTCTCTGTACCGCCCCAGAGCGTCACGCAGACCGACCAGTGCTGAGGTGTCCATGACCATCCGCACGGCTGTGCCGTCGAGACCACAGTTGAAGTATCTTTTCCCGGCAGTCTTGGTTAGCAGCATTCCGGTATCGCCGCTAGCGATGAAAAAGTTTCCACCATTCCGGCAGATTCTATTAGTCATATACAGCCCAAATCCGGAATTTGCCCAATTCCCCTTTGCATTAATTCGCGAGCCTTTAAATGCTCGACCTGAGACGGCGGGCATTAATGCGTAATTGAGCGCTTTTTTGTCATCGGAGACATCAATGTGTGGGTTTCTGAATAGGCTTGACCTAAGCCCAATTCCACGATCCAAAATGGCAACTTCCACTCGGCGGTTTTTCGGCCAATGCTGTGCGCATATGCCGAAACGCTCGGCACCACTGTGCTCCACCACATTCCGAATTATCTCGCGAATGGAATAGACCAGAGTGTCGAACATGTCACCTGTGTCTGCGCCGCACAAGACCGCAGACATTCTCTTGCTAATCGACTCGACTTGGCTGCCTACTTCAATCCCTTGCTCCAGGGCCTCTCGCTCTAAATCGCGCGTTTCGAATACAGTAATCGGTAAGTAATTTTCATTTCCCCGAGCTTGTCCAGGCGCATTTCCGTGCTCTAGATTAAAAGAGCGAAAGAACCCCATGTGAGCCGCGTAGGTGCATTGCTTGAAATTGGAGCAACCTACCCGAGGCCGATGTTCACGGCGAGCCAATTTGCGAATTTCACTTGAAATCAGCAACATCGGGAACGGCTCCACATGACCCATCCTCGAAAAGTCGATTATATATTCATCGGCCTGCGGTACTGAGGCAATGTCTTTAGCGAAACGCAGTGCCCCGGATAGATCAAGTGTTGAAGGGACGCGGAGAATTGAAGAGTGGTTCGCCATTGATCCATGTTAACTCGTGAATAACGCAGGCCTACCGGCGAATTGCCGGCCCCCACCGACTCACGCACTGGCGCCGAACTGGCTCAGTTGGCCGGCATATGCCGCTCCCAGCGGTGGCCGGTTTAGCCGGCCGGTGACACCTATTCAGGGGTTTGGCAAGGCAGGCTCTCTGAAGCCCATCACAGGTATTCCCCCTTTATCTTGGCGGCGGCGTCGGCCAGCTGAGTCAGCCGTGCTGCCTGGCCCACAATGAAATCCCGCAGTTGCCTTGTGAAGGCCCGCTCGGCCTCGTCGATGTAGTCGGCGGCCTGCGCCAGCTGCGGCGCGTGTTCGCCGGCGAGTTTGGCCATCCGCCTGGCCTCGCGCTTGAGCAGTTGCCGGTCGACCCCGCATCGCTGCGCAAAGTCCGCCAACGCAAACGCCGTCACCTCTTCCAGCGTGAACGCGTCGCCCCAGGCCATCGCCAGCTCGTGGTCGATGCTGGGGTACTGAACAACGCTGACCAGGTCGTACCAAGGCGCCGGCTCCAGACCCTCGCGATGGACGAAAAACGAGAAGTTCTTGCCGTGGGCATCGCTGTTGCCGATCAGGAACTGGAACAACGCCCACCTGAGCAAGGTCATGCGCGCGGCGGCCTTGTTCACGGTCTGCTCGACGCGGTCGAACAAGACCTCGAAGCTCACGCCGTCGCGGACGTGGCGCACGTGCTCGCCGTTGCCGAGGTTGCGTTCATACTTGTAGGTCACTGGCAGGTCCGATGCCTGGCAGGCGTCGATGACGTGCAGGCGCTGGACGACAGGGCCGGCGTCCCCTTGCGATGCGATGCGGTCGAAGCGCCGGACGAGCAGTACGGGCCGCGGCGTCCTGTAGATGGCGACGTCCGCCACCGGCAACTTCATGTGCCGTGCCAGCGTCATGCAGTAGTGCTCGTTGACGACGAGATGCGGCGTTAGCTCGCGCCCGGGCTCGGGCTTGAGGATGTGTGTCGAGGCCAGCGGCGGCTCGACGAGGAACAAGCGACCGCCCTCGTCCAGCGGACGGTCGAGGTAGACCATCAACTTGTCTTGGACGCCCGCGATGGACATGCGGACCTTGCCATCCCAAACGGCCAAGGGCATCTGGTCGCGCTCAGCCAGCCGTTTGTCGAGTTCCCCGCGCGTCACCTCCCGCGGTGGTGTCGACACGACGGCCGGAGGAGTTTGGTCCACGCGCCAGAAACGGAATGCCCCCGTGGTCTCGGCGCCGAGGGCGCTGATGAGCGCGTAGATGTTCGACTTCGACACATGGATGGTCGAGGCGGTGATGTCGAGCGCGCGTCCCTCGGGCAGCAGGTTCTCCACGAAGCGCTTCACGGCGCCGACCGCGTAGCCGGCGGCAGGAGGCTGGAAGGGAAGCGCAGGCGACAGCGCAAACGCCCCCGGCCTGGCCACCCACGCCGCTTCATAGTCCAGCGACCACCGGTCGTTCAACGGCTCGTGCGCCAGTGTGGCCACCTTCTGGCCGTCGGCCCAAAGGGCCAATGCGTGTATGGGAGGGTGGGCGGTAGGGGTTGGGGCGCCGAAACCACTCATGACTGCTCCGGCAACTCAACGCCAGCCTGCAGCGCGGCCTGCATCACGGGGTGGCTCTTGGGCCCGAGCACAAGCGCGAGGCCCAGGCTATCCAACACGGTCAGCAGCTTGTCCACGCGCACGGAGCCCTTGCCATTCTCCAGACGGGACAGCAAGTCAACGGAGACGCCGCTCAGCGAAGCAGCGTCGTCGATCCTGAGTGATTGCTCGCGACGTCGAGCGCGGATGGCGGGACCGAGGTCCGCGGGTGAGCCGATGCGTAGGAGGTCGTTGGAAGGGGCGATGCGCGTCATTTCGGAATTCCAGAAATCTCAACCTCACCATGCCGGGCAGAGGAATAATTTCTTTAATTCCTAAATCGTACCGCTACCAAGCATCCGATGGCAAGGAGTTCCTGGAACTCCGAAATTCTCAAGCACTGACGGGGAGGTTCAAAGCCCGGTGACGTGCCCCAGTCCGGCGAGAGCCCAAGCCGGCCCCTACGCCGCCCTGTCACTCATCGACAAGGCCTAAGTGCCGTTGCACAAACGGTCCAAGTAGTCCGCCCACGTCTGCATCATGGTCCGGCGCATGTCGATCCATTGCGTGCGGTTGTAGGCCCGACCCAGCGCATCGGGCACGCTGTGCGCCAGTTGCGCTTCGATCACAGCCTCAGGCTGCCCCAGACGCTCGGCCAGCAATGTGCGTGCGGTGGCTCGGAAGCCATGCCCCGTGACCGTTTCCTTGCCGAAACCCAAGCCGCGCAGCGCCGCGTTCACCGTGTTCTCGCTGATCGGCTTGTCTCGCTTGCGCTCGCCGGGGAAGACCCAGCCGGTGGCAACGGTGAGAGGCCGCAGCGTGCGCAGCACATCGAGAGCCTGTCGCGGCAGCGGAACCCAGTGCGGAGCGCCGTTCAGCTTGTCATGCCTGTTCCGCTTCATCCTCGCCGCCGGGATCGTCCAGGTCGCGGCTTCCAGGTCGAACTCCGACCAGGCAGCAAAGCGCAGCTCGCCGGGACGGACGAAGAGCATGGGCGCCAGCTTCAGCGCGGCACGCACGATCGGCGTCCCCGTGTAGCCCTCGCAGGCGCGCAGGAGCTGGGCAAGCTGGGCAGGGTCGGTGACGGCCGCGAAGTGACGGACCGTTGGCGTCTGCAGCGCGCCGGTCAAATCACGGCACGGATCACTCTGCACCAGGCCCTTGACCACCGCGAAGCGGAACACCTGGGAGCACTCCGCGCGGGCGCGCAGCGCCGTCTCGATGGCGCCCCGGGCCTGTATCCCCTGGAAGACCTTCAGCAACTCCGGCGGGGTCAGCTCCGCGACCTGGCGCGTCCCGATGAACGGGAACACGTCCGCCTTGAACCGGGCCAGGACCTTTTCACCGTAGCTGCTCGCCCATTTGCTGGACTGGACCGCGTACCAGTCGAGTGCGACGGCCTGAAAACTCCCCTCCTGGGGCTCACCCGCCGCGGCTCGACGATTCGCCTCCTGCAGCCGCTTCGCTTCGGTCTTGTCGGCCTTGCGCTGATCGCTGGGGTTGTGACCTGCGGCGAGCTGGCGCCGCATGTCTGTGCGTCGTTCACGCGCCTGGGCCAGGCTGACCTCCGGGTACGTGCCCAAGGACAACATGCCTTCCTTGCCGTCATGCCGGTAGCGAAGTCGCCACCACCCCGAGCCGGTCGGCCTGACGTCCAGCCGCAGGCCGTCGCTATCGGTCAGGCGGAGCGGCGCGCCGTCCTTCTGGGCCTTGCTCATCGCAGCCCGTATTGCCTTGTCCGTCAGGGGAGAAACGGTAGCCATGCGGGTCACTCTACGCCCGAGTTACCCGCAGCGGGCACCTTACCCGCAAAGTTACCCGCCGAGGGGGTGAGCACCTGGGGGACTTACCCGCACCGCTTGGGACAACAAAAAACCCCTTAAGCGTTGATTCTTAAGGGGTTTTTGACTTCCCGGGACGCCCCGGGATGATTAATTGGTGGGCCCTGTAGGATTCGAACCTACGACCAACGGATTAAGAGTCCGCTGCTCTACCAACTGAGCTAAGAGCCCTGATTCAGCTTAGGCGGTGCCTCGCTGAGCCAATAATTGTAGCGCGATTCTTGCGAATCAACACCAGAATTCTGGTGGGATGTGCAGGATTCGAACCTGCGACCAACGGATTAAAAGTCCGCTGCTCTACCGACTGAGCTAACATCCCGCGTCAAGCAGAGCCTGCCATTATAGGCAGGTTTTTCGGCGCCCAGCAAGAATTTTCGAGGCGTTGCCGTCAGGCCGATGGGCGGGCGATGTGCTGGCGCTGCAGTTCGGCCGCGGCGCACAGGCCGAAGGTGGCGGTGACGGTCACGCTGGAGCCGTAGCCGTGGCAGTTGAGGCTGCCGTCGCCCACGTCGCAGGCCTCGCCCTCACCCGCCACGGGCAGGTGCACCGGTTCGCGCGAGTAGATGCAGGCCACGCCCATGCGCTCGCTGCGGGCGAACCCGTGCTGCTTGCGCAGCCGCTGGCGCAGCGAGGCCAGCAAGGGGTCGTGCGTGGCGGCGCCGAGGTCGTCGAGCTGCACGCGGTGCGGCTCGCGTTTGCCGCCGGCAGCGCCCACGGTGACGAAGGGCAGTTCCTGCGCCTTCGCCCAAGCGGCGAGCGTGGCCTTGGCGCGGACCTGGTCGCAGCAGTCGATGAGGCCGTCGAGCTCGAAGCCGTCGACGAGGGCGGGCCAGTTGTCGGGCTCCACGAACTCCTCGATCACGTGGACGGCGCAGCCGGGGTGGATGTCGGCGATGCGCCGTCGCAGCGCTTCGGCCTTGGCCATGCCGACGGTCGACCCGAGCGCCTGGATCTGGCGGTTGATGTTGGATTCGGCGACGTGATCGAGGTCGATCAGCGTGAGCGCCGCGACGCCACTGCGGGCCAGGGCCTCGACGGCCCAGGACCCGACGCCGCCCAGGCCGACGACGGCGAAGCGGGCGGCGCGCAGGCGCTGGTAGGCGGCGTCGCCATGCAGGCGACGCAGGCCACCGAAGCGGCGTTCGAGATCAGCATCGGGCTGATCTGCCGGCGCCATCACCGCAGCGTCGCCAGCCGTTCCTTGGCGGCCTGCGCGGCCTCGGTGCCGGGGTAGGCCTTGACGACTTCCTCGAAGCTGCGCCGGGCGGCCTTGTTGTCCTTCAGCTCGACCTGGCAGTTGCCCAGCGCCAGCAGCGCCTCGGCGGCACGGGGATGGTCGCCGTTGGCCGCGATGAAGGCGCGGAAGGTCGCGATGGCGTCCTTGTAGTCGCGCTTGCCGTATTGGGCGTTGCCGAGCCAGAAGCGCACCGAGTCGGTGTAGCCGCTGGCGGGGTAGCGCTTGAGGAAGGCGTTCAGCGCGGCCACGGCCTCGGTGAAGTCACCGCGGCGCACGAGGCCGATGGCGGCCTCGTACTGGTTGCGCTCGTCCGGGGCGACCTGGAACTCGCGGCCATCGAGGCTGACCTTCTGGGGCTCCAGCGGCTTGAGGCGCGCGTCGACGGACTGCGACTGGTCGGTCAGCTTGCGCTGGGTGTCGGCGAGGTCGCGCGCGAGCTGCTCGTTGGCACCACGCAGCTTGGCGATCTCGCTGCGCAGCATGTCGATCTGCGCGTTCAGGTCGAGCACGCTGCGGCGCAGCGGCTGGATCTGGTCCTGCACCAGCGAATTGACCTCGGCAGCCCGCTTGTTGGCGAGATCCTCGTTGGCCTGCACCTTGGCGCGCAGCTCGAGGAGGGCCTTGCGGGCCTCGTCGTCCTCGAACAGGCCGGCCCGGGCCGGCTGCGCGAGGAACAGGCCCGCGGCCAGCGCCGCGAGCGTGAGACGCAGACCCCGCATCACTTGTCCTTGAGCTCGACGCGGCGGTTCTTGGCCCACGCTTCCTCGCCGCTACCCTGCACGGCAGGGCGCTCCTTGCCGAAGCTGACCGCTTCGACCTGGGAGGCCTGCACGCCCAGCAGCGTCAGCGACTTGGCGACGGCTTCGGCGCGGCGCTGGCCCAGGGCCAGGTTGTATTCGCGGCCACCGCGCTCGTCGGTGTGGCCTTCGAGGTTGAGGGCCAGCTTGCGGTTGTTGTTCAGGCGCTTGGCATGCAGCTCGACGAGGGGGCGGTACTCTTCCTTAACGACGTCGCTGTCGAAGTCGAAGTAGACGACACGCTTGTCGCGGACCTGCTGGCTGAGTTGCTCGTCCAGCGACACGGTCTTGACGGCGCTGTCGGCCACGGCGGCGGTGCTGCCTTGCGAGGTGTTGTTGACCGGCGGCGCGGTGGAGATGTCCTTGACCGGCGCGGGCTCGTCGAGCTTGACGGCGGAACCGCAGCCGGCAAGCGCGGCGGCGGCAATCAGGGTGAGCGCATAGCGAGTCAGCTTCATTCGAGTGGTCTCCACAACAGACAGGGGGCGGGAAATACGGCGCGTCATTGTCCTACATGGCGTGGACTGTCAAGTTACTGGCGCGTAAAAGGACCCCAGGTGGGTTCGCGGACTTCGGCCAATGTGACGAGCAGCGGCGTCTTGATCTTGCCGTCCAGCGTCGTCGTCATGAGCACTTCCTTGCCACCGGCGCGGCTGGCGTAGACGATGAGCTTGCCATTGGGCGCGAAGGCCGGGCTCTCGTCGTCGTTGCCGTCGCTGATCTGCTGCGACTGCCCGCTGGCCAGGTCCATGACCGTCAGCCTGAAGGCGCCGTTGACGCGGCTGATGTAGGCCAGCGTGCGGCCGTCGGGGCTGACGGCCGGGCTGATGTTGTAGTTGCCGCCGAAGGTGACACGCTCCGCCGAACCACCGCTGGCGGGCATGCGGTAGATCTGCGGGCCGCCGCCGCGGTCGCTGACGAAATAGATCTTGCTGCCGTCGGGCGCGTAGCAGGCCTCGGTGTCGATGGCGCCGCTTTGCGTCAAGCGGCGCAGGCCCGAGCCGTCGCGGTTGATGACGAAGAGCTGGGTGCCGCCCTCGCGCGAGAGGCTGAGCGCGAGTTGCGAGCCGTCGGGCGACCAGGCGGGGGCGCTGTTGGTGCCCTTGAAGTCGGCCAGCACGCGGCGCTGGCCGGTCTGCACGTCCTGGATGCGCACGGTGGCCTTGCGGCTTTCGAAGGAGACGTAGGCCAGCTCGCGGCCGTTGGGCGCCCAGGCCGGCGAGATGATGGGTTCGGGGCTGGTGAGGGCGACGCGTGCGCCCTCGCCGTCGGCGTCGGCCACCACGAGGCTGAAGCGCGAGCCGGCCTTGGTGACGTAGGCCATGCGGGTGGCGAAGACGCCGCGCTCGCCGGTGAGCTTTTCGTAGATGGCGTCGGCAATGCGATGGGCCGCCAGGCGGGCGTCGTCCGGGAGCACGGCCTGGGCCTGACCCATCAGCTCGCTGCCCTTGACCACGTCCCAGAGCTTGAAGCGGATGTCCAGGCGCCCGTCGGCCAGGCGGGTCACCGAGCCCGCGGCCAGCGCGTCGGCCTGCCGGCTGCGCCAGTCGCCGAAGACCGGCACCGAGGTCTCGCTCAAGCCGGCCGGCGCATCGACGCTGCGGAACTGGCCGCTGCGTTCCAGGTCGGCGCGGATGATGGCGGCGATGGGCTGGGGCGAGCGCGACTCGTCGCGAAAGTCGACGATGGCCACCGGCACCCGGGTGCCGCCGACGCCGGCGATGTCGATGCGCAGTTGCGCCAGCGCAGTGCCGGCGCCGAACGAGCCGCCCAGGGCGGCCAGGGCCGCGAGGGAGCGGCGACGTGAAACGGATGCGAGCATGGCGCGCGATTCTGCCGCAGCCGCGTCACTTGTAACGTCAGACAAGGCCGCGTCGGCGGCAACCGTCCGCCGCCGCAGCGACCGGCGCTTCAGAGCAGCACGATGTCGTAATGCTCGGTCTGGTTGGTCGGCTCGGCGGTCAGCGAGATGGGCTTGCCGATGAAGTCCGACAGGCCGGCCAGGTGGGCACTCTCCTCATCCAGCAGCATTTCCACGACGTTGGCCGCGGCCACGACGCGGAACTCCTTCGGCGAGAACTGGCGCGCCTCGCGCAGGATCTCGCGCAGGATGTCGTAGCAGACCGAGCGCGCCGTCTTCACCTGGCCGCGGCCTTCGCAGGTCGGGCAGGGCTCGCACAGCATGCGGGCCAGCGACTCGCGCGTGCGCTTGCGCGTCATCTCCACGAGGCCGAGCTGGGTGAAGCCGCCGACCGTCACCTTGGTGCGGTCGCGGGCGAGCTGCTTCTTGAACTCGGCCAGCACGGCCGCCCGGTGCTCCTCGCGCGTCATGTCGATGAAGTCGACGATGATGATGCCGCCCAGGTTGCGCAGGCGCAGCTGGCGGGCGATGGCGCCGGCCGCTTCAAGGTTGGTCTTGAAGATGGTGTCGTCGAAGTTCCGGGCGCCGACGAAACCGCCGGTGTTGACGTCGATGGTCGTCATGGCCTCCGTCTGGTCGAACACCAGCGTGCCGCCGGACTTCAGCTCGACCTTGCGGGCCAGGGCCCGGGCGATCTCGGCATCGACGTTGCACAGGTCGAAGATGGGCCGCTCGCCGCGGTAATGCTCCAGCTTGGCGGTGGCTGCCGGCATGAAGGTCTCGCCGAACTGGCGCAGCACGTCGTACTGCATCTTGGAGTCGATGCGGATGGAGCCGGTGCGCTCGTTGGTGAGGTCGCGGAGCACGCGCTCCACGAGGCTCAGGTCCTGGTGCAGCAGACTGGCGGGCGGCAGCGTCAGCGCCTTCTCGCGGATCTGTTGCCAGGTCTTGCGCAGGTAGGCGATGTCGGCGGCCAGCTCCTCGTCGCTGGCATCCTCGGCGTTGGTGCGCAGGATGAACCCCCCGCCGCCGCCCTGCTCCTTGGTGCCCACGAGGGCCTGCACGCGCGCGCGCAGAGCCTCGCGCGCCTCGGGCGAGCCGATTTTCTGGCTGATGCCGATGTGCTCGTCCTGCGGCAGGTAGACCAGCATGCGGCCGGCGATGCTAATCTGGCTGGACAGCCGCGCACCCTTGGTGCCGATGGGGTCCTTGATGACCTGCACCGTGAGGGGCTGGCCCTCGAAGACCAGGCGCTCGATGGGCGTGGGCGGGCTGTCGGTGCCGCCCTGGTGACGCCCGTGGCCGAACTGCGAGGCGCTGTGCAGGTCGGCCACGTGCAGGAAGGCCGCACGCTCGAGGCCGATGTCGATGAAGGCGCTCTGCATGCCGGGCAGCACGCGCACCACCTTGCCGAGGTAGACGTTGCCCACCAGGCCCCGCTCCAACGTGCGCTCGATGTGCAGCTCCTGCACGGCGCCGTTCTCGACCACGGCCACTCGCGTCTCCTGCGGCGACCAGTTGATCAGGATGTCTTCCATCGCGAACCTTTGAATGCTGACCCTTGCGTGCCGCGGCACGCAAGCGTCAAAACTCAAAGCCGAATTGTTCGAGCAGCCGCGCCGTCTCAAAGAGGGGCAACCCCATGATGCCCGAGTAGCTGCCGGCAATCTTCACGATCCAGGCGGCCGCCTGGCTCTGGATGGCATAGCCGCCCGCCTTGCCGAAGGGCTCGCGGCTGGCCACATAGCGCTCGATCTGGGGGGCAGCCAGGGGCGCAAACTCGACGTGGGACACGTTCAACGCGGCGGCGCGGCGTGTCCCGTCGGCCACCGCCACCGCCGTGACCACCCGGTGGGTGCGGCCCGACATCAGGCCCAGCATGCGCCGGGCATCGGCCTCGTCCTGCGGCTTGCCGAGGATGAGGTCGTCGATGGCGACGGTCGTGTCGGCACACAGCACCGGCGCCGAAGGCAGGCCGCGCGCCGCCAGCCGCGCCAGTGCGGCGTCGAGCTTGGCACCAGTGACCCGGGCGCAGTAGACCTCGGGCGGCTCGCCGGCCAGCACGGCCTCCAGCGCCTCGGCGTCTTCATCCGCGCCTGGCAGCAGCAGCTCGTGGCGCACGCCGATCTGCTCCAGCAACTGGCGGCGGCGCGGGCTCTGCGATGCGAGGTAGATCAGCTCACTCACGATGGTAGGGGTGGCCGGTCGTGACCGTCCAGGCACGGTAGAGGCCCTCGGCCAGCAGCACGCGGGCGAAGGCGTGCGGCAGGGTCAGATCCGACAGGCGCAGCGTCTCGTCGGCCGTGGCCTTGAGGTCGGGATGCAGGCCGTCCGGCCCGCCGATGACGAGGGCGGCGTCGCGGCCTTCGCCCATCCACAGCTTCAGCCGCTCCGCCAACTGCACCGTCGTGCGGCGCTCGCCGCGCTCGTCCAGGATGATGCGGCGCACGCCCTTGGGCAACGCCGCCTCGATGCGGGCCGCCTCGGCGGCCATCAGCTGCTCGGCCGTCTTGCTGCCGCGCGTCTCGGCCTTGACGGCCTTCAGCTCCAGCCTGAGTTCCGGCGGGAAGCGCTTGGCGAAATCCTCGTAGGCGGTGTCGGCCCAGGCCGGCTGGCGCTGGCCCACGGCGACGAGGAGGAGGCGCATCAGGCCTTCTTCTTGGCGGGAGCCTTCCTGGCGGCGGTCTTGCCGGCGGGCGCGGCCTTGCGGGCGGGCGCCGCCTTCTTCGCCGGCGCGGCCTTCCTGGCCGGCGCAGCCTTGGCGGCGGGCTTCTTCGCGGCCGGCTTGGGCGCGCCGACCTTGACCGTCTTGGCCGCCGGCGTCTTGGTGCCGACCACGCGGCTGACGCCCTTCCTGGCCGGCGCCGCCTTCTTGGCGGCCGGGGCCTTCTTGGCCGCGGGCGCCTTCTTGGCCGCGGCCTTCTTCGCGGCCGGCGCCGGTTCCTCGGAGGCCTTCACGAGCTTGGTCTCGGCACTGCCGAGCTTGAGCTTGACCGGCTTCTCGCCCCAGATCTCCTCGAGGTGGTAGTAGTCGCGGATAGCCGGCTGCATCACGTGGACAACGGCGGCGCCGCAGTCGACGATGATCCATTCGCCGTTGTCCTCACCTTCGGTGCGCATCACCTGCATGCCGCGGCCCTTGACCGTTTCACGCACGCTGGAAGCAAGCGCCTTGGTCTGGCGGTTGCTTGTACCCGAGGCGATGATGACCCGTTCGAACAGCGGCGACAGGTGCTCGGTATTGAACACCACGATGTTCTGGGCCTTGACGTCCTCGAGACCATCGACGATGGCGCGTTGCAACTTGCGAATGTCCATTCAGGGCTTCTTCTCGTAAAGGCGGTGCGAGGCAATATAGCTTGCGACTTCGGCGCCCACCATGGGGCCGATGTCCTGGCCGTGCGCGACGGCCTCGCGCACGGCGGTGGATGAAATGGGTGTCTCGGGCAGGGGCAGCACGCGCAGGCGGTGCGGCCCCAGGCCCGCGGGCGTCACGACGGCCTCGCCGGCGCGGGGCACGACGACGAGGGTGGCCAGCTCGGTCACGGACTCCGCCTGGTACCAGGTCGGCAGCCGGGCGTATTGGTCCTGGCCGATCAGGAACATCAGCTCGGCACCCGGATGCTGGGCGGCGAATTCTCGCAGGGTATCGGCCGTGAAGCTGGGGCCGCGGCGGTGCAGCTCGCGCTCGTCGACGGCGAAGCGCGGCTCGCCGGCGATCAGCCGCTTGAGCATCTGCACGCGGTGGATGCCTGCCGCCATGATCTGGTCGGGCTTCTGCCATTGCCGGCCTGCCGGCAACCACAGCAGCTGGTCGGGCTCCAGCGCGTCGAGGGCGTAGCGCGCGAAGGCCAGGTGGCCGAGGTGGGGCGGGTCGAAGCTGCCGCCGAACAGGGCGAGCTTCAAAGCCACAGCGCCGTCGCCGGCTCGTCGGCCCAGTCGCGTGGCCGCAGGAAGTCGGCATAGAGCCGCGCCTCCGGCGTGCCGGGCTCCGGGGCCCAGTCATAACGCCACGACGCCTGGGGCGGCATGGACATCAGGATGGATTCCGTGCGTCCGCCCGATTGCAGGCCGAACAGCGTGCCACGGTCCCAGACGAGGTTGAACTCGACGTAGCGCCCGCGGCGATAGGCCTGGAAGTCGCGCTCGCGCTCTCCGTAGGCGTAGCCCTGGCGGCGCTCGACGATGGGCAGGTAGGCCGCCAGGAAGGCGTCGCCGACCGAACGGATGACCGCGAAGCCAGCGTCGAAGCCGCCAGAACCTTCAGGAACAGCGAAGTCATCGAAGAAGATGCCGCCGATGCCGCGCGGCTCCTGGCGGTGCTTGAGGAAGAAGTACTCGTCGCACCAGCTCTTGAAGCGTGGGTAGAGGGCCTCGCCGTGCGGCTCGAGGGCGTCGCGGCAGACGCGGTGGAAATGCTGGGCGTCGCGTTCGTAGCCGTAGTAGGGCGTGAGGTCCATGCCGCCGCCGAACCAGGTCACCGCCGGGGCGTTGGCCGGCAGGGCCGCGAACATGCGCACGTTCATGTGCACCGTCGGCACGAAGGGGTTGTGCGGATGCAGCACGAGGGAGACGCCCATCGCCTCGAAGGGCGCGCCGGCGAGCTCGGGCCGGTGCTGCGTGGCCGAGGGCGGCAGAACCCGGCCTTTGACGTGCGAAAAGTTGACGCCGCCGCGCTCGAAGACGGAGCCGCCCTCGATCAGCCGCGACAGGCCGTCGCCCTCGAGCCGGCCGCCGGGCTCGCGGGTCCAGGCATCGCTGAGGAAGGCATTGCCATCGGCGGCCTCCAGGGCGCTCACGATGCGCTGCTGGAGGTCGAGCAGGTAGTCACGGACGGCTTGGGAATTCATGGGCGTGGACGGATGGGGCTGGCCAGGGCGGGACGCCTGCCGACCCGCGAGCCGAGATAGTCGGCGAAAGCGGCGAAGTCCGCCTGCGGGTCTCCGCTGAGTTGCAGGAAACGCGTCAGCGAGACGATACGCCGTTCGAAATCGAAGTAAGCCAGGCCGACCGGCACGCCGGCCTGCACCGCCACCTGGTAGGCGCCGGTACGCCAGCCCGCGGTGAGCGAGCGGGTGCCCTCGGGCGCCACGGCCAGCCAGAAGCGCTCGCCGCGCTCGCCGGCCTCGCGCATCTGCCTCACGGTGTCGCCCACGAGGCCGCGGCGGCTGCTGCGGTCCACGGCGACGCCGCCGAGATAGCGCATCCAGGCCCCGAGCAGCGGCGCCTTGAAGAGGCTGTCCTTGCCCCAGAAGCGCAGTTGCAGGCCGATGGCCCATTTGGCCAGCAGGCCGACGACGAAGTCCCAGTTCGACGTGTGGGGATAGACGAGGATGACGCCCTGTTCGGCCGGCAGCCCCGGCGCGTCGACCGTCCAGCCGAAGAGCCGGAGCAGCCCGCGCGCCAGATGACTCGGGCGGCCATGGGGTCGCAGCGGCCCGGTCAGGACGACGGGCGCCGCACTCAACGCTTGATGGCCCGGTGGCCGATGTCGCTGCGGTACTGGCGGCCGGCGAACTGGATGCCTGTCGCCAGCTCGTAGGCCCGCTGCGCGGCCGTGCGAGCCGATTCGCCCAGCGCCGTCACGCACAGCACGCGTCCGCCGCTGGTCACGAGCTGGCCGTCCACCTCGGCGGTGCCGGCGTGAAAGACCATGCCGTCCTCCGCGTCGGCGGGCAGGCCGGTGATGACGTCGCCCTTGCGGGGGTTGAGCGGGTAGCCCTCAGCGGCCAGCACCACGCCCAGGGCCACGCGCCGGTCCCACTGCAGCTCGACCTGGTCGAGCGTGCCGTCGGTGGCGTGCATCAGCAGCTCGAAGAGGTCGCTCTTGAGCCGCATCATGATGGGCTGGGTCTCGGGGTCGCCCATGCGGGTGTTGAACTCGACGGTGCGCGGCTGGCCGTGCTCGTCGATCATCAGCCCGGCGTAGAGGAAGCCGGTGAAGGGATGCCCGTCCTTGGCCATGCCGGCGATGGTGGGCTGGATGATCTCGTGCAGCACCTTGGCGTGCACGTTGGGCGTCACGACCGGGGCCGGCGAGTAGGCGCCCATGCCACCGGTGTTGGGGCCCTGGTCGCCGTCGAGCAGGCGCTTGTGGTCCTGGCTGGTAGCCAGGGACACGACGTGCCGGCCGTCGCAGACGACGATGAAGCTCGCCTCCTCGCCCTGCATGAACTCCTCGATGACGACCCGCGCGCCGCCGGCGTTGTGGGCCACGCCCAGCTTGTTGTCCTGCAGGATCCAGTCGATGGCCTCGTGGGCCTCGTCCAGCGTCATCGCCACGACCACGCCCTTGCCCGCCGCCAGGCCGTCGGCCTTGATGACGATGGGGGCGCCGCGCTCGTCCACGTAGGCATGGGCGGCCGTGGGGTCGGAGAAGGTTTCGTAGGCCGCCGTCGGGATGCCGTGGCGCTTCATGAAGTCCTTGGCGAAGGCCTTGGAGCTTTCGAGCTGGGCCGCGGCCTTGGTGGGACCGAAGATGCGCAGGCCGCGGCTGCGGAATTCGTCGACGACGCCGGCGGCCAGGGCCGCCTCGGGGCCGACGACGGTCAGGGTGACCTTGGCATCCGCGGCGAAGTCGGCCAGGGCCTTGACGTCGGTGATGGGCAGGTTCTCCAGCCTTTCGTCGCGTGCCGTGCCCCCGTTGCCCGGGGCCACGAAGACCTGGCTGACGCGCTCGCTCTGCGCCAGCTTCCAGGCGAGGGCATGTTCACGGCCGCCGTTGCCGATGACGAGGACTTTCATCGATCAGCCCAGTTCCGCGTTGTGATAGACGGCCTGCACGTCGTCGAGGTCCTCGAGCACGTCGAGCAGCTTCTGCATGCGCTCGGCATCGTCGCCCGTGAGCTCGATGGGGTTCTCGGCGCGCATGGTCACTTCGGCCAGTTCGGGCGTCAGGCCGGCGGCTTCCAGGGCGGCCTTGACCGTCTCGTAGTCGGCCGGGGCGGTCAGCACCTCGATGGAGCCGTCATCGCCGGCGATGACGTCCTCGGCACCGGCGTCCAGCGCCACTTCCATGATCCTGTCCTCTGACGTGCCCGGCGCGAACACCAGTTGCCCGCAATGCTTGAACTGGAAGGCCACCGAGCCCTCGGTGCCGAGGTTGCCGCCGTACTTGCTGAAGGCGTGGCGCACCTCCGCCACCGTGCGCACGCGGTTGTCGGTCATGGTGTCGAGGATGATGGCCGCGCCGCCGATGCCGTAGCCCTCGTAGCGGATCTCCTCGTAGCTCAGGCCGTCGAGGTTGCCGCTGGCCTTGTCGATGTTGTACTTGATGCGGTCCGCCGGCATGTTGGCGGCCTTGGCCTTGTCCACGGCCAGGCGCAGGCGCGGGTTGTCCTTGATGTCGGGGCCGCCCTGGCGGGCCGCGACGGTGATTTCACGGATGATGCGCGTCCAGATCTTGCCGCGCTTCTCGTCCTGGCGGCCCTTGCGATGCTGGATGTTGGCCCATTTGGAATGTCCGGCCATGGGTTGTCCTCTTCTGACGGCCAGCGTTGCGGCGGCCTGATTTATCGTTGGCAGAACGGCGATTTTAGAGGAGGCCCTTCAGCACCATGACGACCGACCCCATCCTGCTGGCCCGCCACGGCGACACCGAGTGCCTGCTGCTGCCCGCGCTGGCCAACCGCCACGGCCTCATCACGGGTGCCACCGGCACCGGCAAGACCATCAGCCTGCAGAAGCTCGCGGAGAGTTTTTCCAGGCTCGGCGTGCCGATCTTCATGGCCGACGTGAAGGGCGACCTGACCGGCATCAGCCAGGCCGGCCAGGCCAGCGACAAGCTGCTGGCCACTTTGAAGGACCGCGGCCTGGAGCCGCCCGAGCCCGTGGCCTGCCCCACGACGCTGTGGGACGTGTTCGGCGAGCAGGGCCATCCGGTGCGGGCCACCGTGTCCGACATGGGGCCGCTGCTGCTGGCACGCATGCTGGCCCTGAACGACACCCAGGCCGGCGTGCTGCAGATGGTGTTCAAGATCGCCGACGACAACGGCCTGCTGCTGCTGGACCTGAAGGACCTGCGCGCCATGCTGCAGCACGTGGGCGACAACGCCAGCCAGTTCACGACCCAGTACGGCAACGTCTCGGCGGCCAGCATCGGCGCCATCCAGCGCGGCCTGCTGCAGATCGAGGCCCAGGGCGGCGACCGGTTCTTCGGCGAGCCCATGCTCAACATCGCCGACTTCATGCAGACCGATGGCGGTGCCGGCGTCGTCAACATCCTGGCCGCCGACAAGCTGATGAACGCGCCGCGGCTGTACGCGACCTTCCTGCTGTGGATGCTGTCCGAGCTGTTCGAGACCCTGCCCGAGGTGGGCGACCTGGAGAGACCGAAGCTCGTCTTCTTCTTCGACGAGGCCCACCTGCTGTTCAAGGACGCGCCTGACGCGCTCGTCGAGCGCATCGAGCTGGTGGTGCGCCTGGTGCGCTCCAAGGGCGTGGGCGTCTACTTCGTGACGCAGAACCCGCTGGACATCCCCGACGCCGTGCTCGGCCAGCTGGGCAACCGCGTGCAGCACGCACTGCGGGCCTTCACGCCGCGCGACCAGAAGGCCGTCAAGAGCGCGGCAGACACCATGCGCGCCAAGCCCGGGCTGGACATCGCCGCGGCCATCACCGAGCTGGGCGTCGGCGAGGCCCTGGTGAGTTTGCTCGACGACAAGGGCAGGCCCAGCGTCACCGAGCGCGTCTACGTGCTGCCCCCGGGCAGCCAGATCGGGCCCATCACGGCGGCGCAGCGCCAGGCGCTGATCGCGAATTCCCTGGTCGCAGGCGTCTACGACAAGGCCCTGGACCGCGAATCCGCCTACGAGAAGCTGACCGGCCGGGCCGGCGGCGCACCGGCAACGGCGCCCGGCGGAACCGGAGGTGGCATCGCCGCCGAGGCTGGCAGCGTTTTCAAGGGCGGCCCGGCAGTGCCGGCACCCGCACCCGCCGACACCGGCGGCGGCATGCTCGATGGCCTCAAGGACGTGCTCTTTGGCACCACCGGCCCGCGAGGCGGGCGGCATCCGGGCCTGGCCGAGCAGGCAGCCCGCTCGGCGGTGCGCAGCATGGGCACGGCCGTGGGCCGCGAGATCATCCGCGGCGTGCTGGGCAGCCTGCTCGGCGGCGGAGGGTCGCGGCGGCGCTGAATCGCGCACACCGTTGCGGTGAAACCGCACACCGGGCAAGTTAGACGACGTTCTCCTGATCGACGCCGCCACGGCGATGCGGCAGACTGGTGCGCACACCAAGAGATAGACGGGAGACGCCATGAAAGCTCTGACGCAATTGCGCATCGGCTACCGACTCGGCATCGCCTTCGCGGTCGTGCTGGCCCTGATGCTGGTGGTGGCGGTGGTCAGCGTGGGCGGCACCTTCCGCGTCGCGGCGGGGCTGGAGCGGGTCTACCGGGACCGCACCGTGCCGCTGTCCCAGCTGGCCGAACTCAACAACCTCTCGACGCGCAACCGCCTCGTCATCGTGGAGATGCTGCGCGCGCCGGGCTTCGACGAGATCAAGCGGCGCAGCGACGAACTCAACGCCAACCTCAAACGCGGCCAGGAGCTGCTCGACGCTTACCTCGCCACGCAGCTGACCGAGCGGGAGCGCGAGCTGCTGAAGCGCTTCGCCGCCATGCGCAAGGCCTATATCGACGAAGGCCTGCTGCCGGTCAGCACGGCGCTGTCCACGGGCGGCATGAGCACGGCGCTGCAGATCTATGAGGAGAAGACACTGCCTCTGGCCGGCAAGACCCGTGACCTGGCGGACCAACTCGTCAAGCTGCAGGTCGAGGAGGCCGCCGCCGAATACCAGCGCGGCCAGGAAACCCGGGCCATGGCCGTCGCCACCACCGCCATCCTCACGGCCGTCGCCCTCGCGCTCGGCGCCGCCCTGGCCTGGATGATCACGCGGTCCATCACCGAACCGGTGGGACGCGCCGTCGGCTTCGCGCAGGCGGTGGCGGGCGGCGACCTCACCTCGGCCATCCGTGCCGACGGCCGCGATGAGATCGCCACATTGCTGGCGGCCCTGGGCCAGATGAGCGATGGCCTGGTCCACATCGTGCGCCAGGTGCGCCAGGGTGCCGACTCCATCCTGACCGGCGCCGGCGAGATCGCCAGCGGCAACGCCGACCTGTCCCAGCGCACCGAGCAGCAGGCCGCCAATCTCGAAGAGACGGCCGCCTCCATGGAGCAGATGAACGCGACCGTGCGCCAGAACGCCGACACCGCGCAGACGGCCACGCGGCTCGCCGAGTCGGCCAGCGGCGTCGCGGCGCGCGGGGGACAGGTCGTGCAGCAGGTCATCGCCACCATGGGCGACATCAGCGCCAGCTCGCGCAAGATCGCCGACATCATCGGCACCATCGACGGCATCGCCTTCCAGACCAACATCCTGGCGCTCAATGCCGCCGTCGAGGCGGCACGCGCCGGCGAGCAGGGCCGCGGCTTCGCGGTCGTGGCCGGCGAGGTCCGGGCCCTCGCCCAGCGCAGCGCCCAGGCAGCGCGGGAGATCAAGACCTTGATCGGCCACAGCGTGGACAACGTCGACGCCGGTTCCCGCCTCGTCGGCGAGGCGGGCGAGACCATGACCGAGATCGTCACCCAGGTGCGCCGCGTGGCCGATCTCATCGCCGAGATCGGCTCGGCCACCCAGGAGCAGACGACGGGCATCGGCCAGGTGAGCGAGGCCGTGTCCCAGCTCGACAAGGTCACGCAGCAGAACGCCGCCCTCGTGGAGGAGGCTGCTGCCGCCGCCGACAGCCTGCGCGGCCAGGCCCAGCACATGCACGAGGTGGTGGGCGTCTTCAAGGTCGGCTCCGGCGGCTGAGCAGGCATCCCGCTTGCCGGCGCAGCCTTCCGCGGCGCCGCAGACGGCCGGCCGCATCAACCTTCGAGGAGATCGCGATGATGGACGCGACGACCCTGACCTGGTGGCACCTGCTGTGCGCCATCGCCGGCCTGAACCTGCTCGCCTGGACCGCCTCCACCGCCTGGCTGCATCGCCACCGGCCTGACGGCACCACCTGGCCCCATCAGCGCCTGCAATTGCTGCTGTCAGCCCTGTACGTGCTGGGCTGCGGCTACCGCTCCTTCCTGCCGGTCTTCGACGTGCCACGCGTCGTCATGGTCGACAGCTGGGCCTCCAGCGTGCTGGTCGGCCGCACCGTCGCCACCATCGCCGAGCTGAGCTTCGCCGCGCAATGGGCGCTGCTGTTGCGCGGCTGCGCCCTGGCGACCGGACGACGCTTCAGCCTGCAGGTGGCCCACGCCATCGTGCCGATGATCGCCATCGCCGAGCTGCACTCCTGGTACGCCGTGCTGACGACGCGCAACATCGGCCACGTCGTCGAGGAGACGCTGTGGGGCAGCGCGGCGGTGCTCAGCGTGCTGGCCATGCTGGTGATCTGGCCGCGGGCCACGGCGCGCGGCCGGCGCTGGCTGGCCCTGGCCATCGCGGCCGGCGCCCTCTACGCCGCCTACATGTTCGCCGTCGACGTGCCCATGTACTGGGCCCGCTGGGTGGCCGACGAGGCGGCCGGCAGCAGCTATGCCAGCCTGGCCGCCGGCATCGCCGATGCGGCGAGCCGCTGGACGGTCTCGCACGACTGGGCACGCTGGCGCAGCGAGGTGGTCTGGATGACGCTCTACTTCAGCGTCGCAGTGTGGATCAGCATTGGCCTGGCGCATGTGCGGCTGCCGCTGCGGGCCCGTCCTTAGAATCGACGCCAACCCTGCCGGGCCGCCGTGCAACAACAGGCGGCCCGTTTGTCTTTTCCCGAGTCGCCGATGAGCCACAACGCTTCCGCCGCCCCTGCCACCAATTTCCTGCGCCAGCGCATCGAGCACGACCTGGAGACGGGCACCTTCGCCGGCCGCCATTTCGCAGGCACGCCCGGCGACGCGGCCCACCATGCCGCCGGCCCGCTGGACGAGGCCCGCATCCGCACCCGCTTCCCGCCCGAACCCAACGGCTACCTGCACATCGGCCATGCCAAGAGCATCTGCCTGAACTTCGGCCTGGCCCGCGACTACGGCGGCGCCTGCCACTTGCGCTTCGACGACACCAACCCCGAGAAGGAGGAGCTGGAGTACGTCAAGGCCATCAAGGAGATGGTGCAGTGGCTGGGCTGGAGCTGGGGCGACAACCTCTACGAGGCCAGCAGCTATTTCGACTTCATGTACCGGGCCGCGGAGGCGCTGATCCAGGCCGGCCACGCCTACGTCGACGAGCAGAGCGCCGAGGAGATGCGCGCCAACCGCGGCGACTTCGGCCGGCCGGGCGTGAACAGCCCCTTCCGCGACCGCAGCCCCGAGGACAACCTCGCGCGCTTTCGCGAGATGCGCGATGGCCGGCATGCCGACGGCGCCATGGTGCTGCGGGCCAAGATCGACATGGCCTCGCCCAACATCAACCTGCGCGACCCGACGCTCTACCGCATCAAGCACGCGGAGCACCACGCCACGGGCAACACCTGGTGCATCTACCCGATGTACACCTACGCCCATCCCATCGAGGACGCGCTGGAGCGCATCACCCACAGCATCTGCACGCTGGAGTTCGAAGACCAGCGGCCCTTCTACGACTGGCTGCTGGAGCGCCTGGCCGACCTCGGCCTGCTCGCGCGCCCGCTGCCCCAGCAGATCGAGTTCGGCCGCCTGAACCTCAACTACGTCGTCACCAGCAAGCGCAAGCTGCGCCAGCTGGTCGAGGAAGGCCACGTGACCGGCTGGGACGACCCACGCATGCCCACCCTCGTCGGCCTGCGCCGCCGCGGATTCACGCCCGAGAGCATCCGCGCCATGGTGGAGGCCACGGGCGCCAGCAAGCAGAACGCCTGGATCGAGGACACCGTGCTCGACCAGGCCCTGCGCGCCGACCTCGAACCCCAGGCGCCGCGCGCCTTCGCCGTGCTGCAGCCGCTCAAGCTCAAGCTCACCAACTTCGCCGAGGTCTTCGGCAGCGCCGACCACCGCGAGCCCTGCGAGGTGGCCGCCCACCCGCACAAGCCCGAACTCGGCCTGCGCCGCTTCTCCCTCGGCCCCGAGCTGTGGATCGAGGCCGAGGACTTCATGGAAGTGCCGGTCAAGGGCTATTTCCGCCTCTTCCCGGGCAACAAGGTGAGACTCAAGGCCGGCTACGTCATCGAGTGCACGGGCTGCGAGAAGGACTCCGAGGGCCGGGTGACGGCCGTGCTGGCCACGGTCGTGCCCGACACCAAGAGTGGCACGCCCGGCGCCGACGCCGTCAAGGTCAAGGGCGTGATCGGCTGGGTGGGCGCGCACGAGGCGGTGGCGGCCGAGGTGAGGCTGTACGAGCGCCTCTTCGCCGAGCCCCAGCCCGATGTGGGCGGGCGCGACTTCCTCGAGTTCCTGAACCCGAACTCGCTGCGCGTCGTGCAGGCCTTCGTCGAGCCGTCGCTGGCCCATGCGCCCGCCGACGCACGCTGGCAGTTCGAGCGCCACGGCTACTTCGTGACCGACCGCGTCGACCACCGCGCCGACCGGCCGGTGTTCAACAAGATCACCGGCCTCAAGGACAGCTTCAGCCGCTGAACGGCGCGGCCGATGCCGGACTCACTCCGGCATCCGGTCGTCGCCGAAGTCCTGCAGCGCGCGCTGGTACAGGCGCTGGATGCTGCCGTCGCGTTGCAGGGAGTCGACGGCGCGGCTGAGGCGGTCGATCAGCTCCGGCGTGGCGCTGCGGCGCGACAGGTGCAGCCAGAAGGTCTGCCGCTCCACCAGCACCGGCCGCGCGAACTCCTGCATGCGCAGGCCCAGGCCGCGGGCCGCGCCGAAAAGGCCCAGCGTGCTGCCGTAGGCCGCGTCCACGCGTCGCGTCATCAGCATCTGGATGGCGTGCTCGTTGCTGTTGACCCACTGCACGTGCAGGCCCGGCACGGCGGCCAGGCTCTCGGGCACGGGGAAGCTGCGCGGCACGGCGAGTGCCAGGCGGGCCAGATCCTCCATCCGCAGCACGGGCGCATCGCGCCGGCTGACCAGCACCGTCGGCAGGGCCAGCACGGGCGCCACCTGGTGGGCCACCGACTTCAGTTCGTCGTTCGAGAAGCGCAGCACCATGTCGGAGGTGCCGCTTTGCAGGCTCAGCACCGTGCGGGCATAGGGCACGACGCGGTTCTCGGCCGCCAGCCCCGCACGCTGGACGATGAGGTTGCCGATGTCGTACATGAGGCCGCTGCCGCCCTGCGGGCCGATGCGGCCGAAGGGTTCGGACTGGATGGTCTCGATGCGCAGCACCGGGGTCTCGGCCGCCAAGGCGCCACCGCTTCCCAACCACGCCAGCAAGGCGGCCGCGCACAGCCTGCGCCGCTCACCGGACATCGCCCCGTCAACGGGGCCTCCCCTGTCAACTCCCATCCAGTCATTGCACCACAGCTGGGCGTGGCCGCGCCCCTCGCGGCGTCATTTGTGGCGCGGCGACCCCACCGCGCGCGAATAAACCCCTCAATCGTGGGCACCGCAGCACAGCACGATGGGGCTGGCGTAGTCCCGGCCCACCACCGCTCGGGCAAACAGGTAGTTCTGTCGCGCCTTCTCCGTCAGGGCGTCCAGCTGCACGCCGCCCCTGGCATCGCAGGGAAAGGCCAGCGCCCGGCCGGTGTGGAAGAGGGACTCGAAGCGCAGTTCGTAGCCAGTCGTCAGGGGCAGGGGACGTGAGTTCATGGGGCACCTCTCTGGCAAGCAGACTAGGCGCCGCATCGCCCCACCGCGCGTGAAAACGTCGCGGCCGTCATCGGCCCTCCCGTCGGTGGGGGGCCCGCGCGCCAAGATGTCACGGCGGGTCCATCCGCCAGGGCCGGTCGTCCGGCTCGACGACGGTCGTCCCGCCGGGCCCCGGCCACGGCGGCCGTGACATCCGCCACGAATCGCCGCGCTTGCCACGCCAGGCTTTCAATTGCTCACAGGTGGCGCCGGAGGGTGCCCCCTAGCATCGCTTCGCCGCCAAGCCGTCCGTCCCGCATGCCCGAGTCCCCGCCCGCCACCGCCTCCCGCCCTGCCCCGCCCCGGCTGCTCAGCGGCACCGGCGGCGGGCGCCAGGCCACACGCACGGCATCCACCACGGCCACCGAGGCCACGAGCTTCACCGCCACCGTGCCGTTCAAGCGGCCCGAAGCCACACCGTCCCAGGCTGCTGCCGATTCGGCGGCGGCCCCTCTGCCGCGCTGGCTCAAAGGCGTGGTCATCGGCGGCGTGCTGCTGGCCGTGGGCATGCCGGTGTCTGTGCTGCTGTCGCGCTCCATGCTCGTGCAGTCGGTACTGGCCGAGCAGAGCGGCTCCAAGGCCGCCATGGTCTGCACCGGCGGCGACGCACGGGCGCTGGATGACTCCAGCGTGCTGGGCTGGCTGTTCGGCGGCTCCTATTTCCAATGCGGCGACTGGGAGACCCGCGACGCCCGCGTGCAGCGCGAGCGCGACCAGTACGAGGCCAACTACCTTGCGCGCCAGCGGGGCCGGCAGGGCCTGAACTGAGCGCGCCTTGCGCCGCCCGGCCGTCGCGCAGGCTCAGCGGCCCGGCTGGAGATGCCGCTCGAAGAAGGCGTCCATGGTGCGATACAGGTGCAGCCGTGACGCCCGGCCCGCGATGCCGTGGGCCTTGCCGGGGTAGATCTGCAGGTCGAAGGTCTTGCCGGCGGCCTGCAGCGCCTCGACCAGTCTGAGGGTGTGCTCGAACAGCACGTTGTCGTCGGCCGTGCCGTGCATCAGCAGCAGCGGCCGAGACAGCAGCGCCGCGCGGGCGGGCAGGTTGGCCGAAGCGTAGGTCTCGGCCTTGCCGCCCTCGGGCTGGCCGAGGTAACGCTCCGTGTAGGCGGTGTCGTAGAGGGTCCAGTCCGTCACCGGTGCCACGGCGACCGAAGCCGCGAAGGGCGTGTCCGCATCCAGCACCGCGCGGGCGCCGAGGAAGCCGCCATAGCTCCAGCCGAAGAAGCCGATGCGCGCCGGGTCCACGCCCGGCACTCGGTTCGGCAGTTCGCGCACGGCGGCGAAGAGGTCGGCCACCTCCACCTTGCCGAAGGCGTGGAAGTGCGCACGGGTGAAGTCGCGGTCACGATGCTCCATGCCACGCGTGTCCAGCGTCAGCACGCCATAGCCGCGCATCTGCCAGTAGGCGATCAGCGGCAGGTCGCGTCCCCAGGCCCAGCTCACGGTCGCGGCACCGGGGCCACCGTAGGCCATGACGATGACGGGGTGCCGGCCCTCGCGGCGGTCCTGGGCGGCAAAGAAGAAGGCGTTCAGCGGCGTGCGGCCGTCGGCCGCGGTCAGCTCCAGGGCCAGCGGCAGGCTGGCGATCTGGCGCAGCAGCGGGTCCGGCGGGTCGCCGGCCAGGGGGATGGCGCGGTCGGAGCCGTCCAGGGCGCGCAGTTCCAGCCGCGGCGGCATGCCCCAGGCCGAGCGCGTGACGAGCAGCCGCGTGCAGGCGCGGTCGGCCTTGGCGTCGCGCCATTGGCGGCTGGCCGCGCCGGGCAGGGCCTGCACCTTGCCGCCGGCCAGCGGCAGGCTGTAGAGCTCCTGGGCCTTGCCGCGGTCACCGGCGGCGGCGAAGACCACCTGACGGGCATCGGCGCAGACGGCATGGGCGACCGGTTCGGCCATCTGCGTGAGCGGGGTGCGGGCGCCGCTGGCGCGGTCCAGCAGCAGCAGCTGGCGCCGGCCCGAAGCCTCGCTGGACCAGAGCAGGCCGCGCGGCGTCTCGATGAGGTCGTCGTGCACCTCGACCCAGGCGGGGTCGGTCTCGACGGTGATGTCCCGCGGCGCGGCGCCGGCCTTGAACTCGGTTAGCGTGAGGCGGGTCTGGTCGCGCGTGAACCACTGCAGCCAGGGCGTGCCGTCGGCGAACCAGCCGGCGCGGGCGATGTACTCCGCACTCGCCGGCAGCGGCAGCTCGCGCCGCTGGCCGGTGGCGGCGTCGATGACGAAGGCCGTGACCTTGGCATTGGCCTCCCCCGCCGCCGGGTAGCGCTGCTGGGTCATGGCGGTGCGGTCGGCGAAGATCTGCGCCCTCGTCTTGACGGTCACGCCCGCCTCGTCCACCCGCAGGGCGAGCAGCGACTTGCCGTCCGGCGACCACCAGTAGCCGCGCTGGCGCGACAGCTCCTCGGCGGCGATGAACTCGGCCAGGCCCCAGCCCAGCGTGGCGCCGCCATCGGCGGTCAGGCGGCGCGGGCTGGCGCCCTCGTCGAGGGGCAGCACGAACAGGTTGCCGCCCTGCACATAGGCCAGGCGCCGGCCGTCGGCGGTGCAGCGCGGGTCCTGCTTGGGCGCACCGGTCGGCAGGGCCAGCTTGCGTGCCTGGGGGCCGGTGGCCGTCAGCCGCACGAGGTAGAGGTCGCCCGAAAGCGGGAAGAGCAGCGTGCTGTCGTCCCGGCCGCACCACTGGTAGCCGGTGATGCCGCGCTGGCTGATGCGCTGGCGCTCCAGGGCCATCTTCTCGGCCTCGCTGAGCTGCTGGGCGGCCCCGCCGAGCAGGTCGGCCGCGGCCACGAGCTTGCGCGGCTCGCCGCCCTGGACCTCCGCGCCCACGGGCTGGGCCCAAAGCTCCAGCACCTCGCTGTCGGCCTGCGAGGGCCGCAGGAAGCTGACCCATTTGCCGCCCGGCGAGACCTCGGCCTGACGCGGCAGCCGGCCCGCCAGCGGCGGGTCGGCGGTGATGCGTTCGAGGGTGAGGGGCTGGGCCTGGGAGGGCTGGGCGGCGGCGGCGCTCGTGACGCAGGCGCAGGCGAGCAGGGACAGGAGGGTCTTCATCGCCGCATGCTAGCCGCGCCATCCAGCGTCAAGGGCGGGCCTAGGCGACGCGGCCATCAGGGCAAGCCCGGGGGTCGGCTGGCGCTGGCGCCTGTCACCCGCCGAGCGCCGGCCGCTGGGCTTTCAGGTCGATGCGCGCCGCCTTCGATGGAAAGCCGCCCCCTAAACTGCGCGCCCATGCTGGATGCGCGCGCCCATCTCGAGACCACGCCGCTGGCGAAGCTGCTGGCGCCGGAAGACCTGCGCGACCTGCAGGCTTCGGCCGTGGAGCGCAGCTTCGCGCGCGGCGCCCACCTCGCGGCCGTGGGCAGCCCGCTGACGTCCTGGTTCGGCGTCATCGACGGGCTGGTGTCGCTGTCCGTCACGCATGCGGACGGCGATCAGACCATGCTGGACGTCGTCGGAGACGGCGGCTGGTTCGGAGAGGGCACGCTGATGAAGGCCCAGCCCTGCCTGTTCGACGCCGTCGCCCTGCGCAACACCCGCGCGGTGCTCATCCCCGCGGCGCAGTTCCGCCGCCTGCGCGCCGCCAGTCTCGGCTTCAACCACTTCCTGCAGGACCTGCTGAACGCCCGGCTGGGCACCATGATCAGCGCAGCCCTCAGCACGCGGCTGGATTCGCTGGAATCACGCGTGGCACGCGCGGTGGCCGAGCTGGCGCAACGCTCGTCGACCCGCGATGCCGTGCTGCGCATTTCCCAGGCGGAGGTCGCCATGCTCGCCGGCACGTCGAGGCAGCGCGCGAATATCGCGCTCAAGCGACTCGGCGAACTGGGCCTGGTCGACGTGGTTCGCGGCGGCCTGCGGGTGCACGACCTCGGCCGCCTCGTGGCGGCGAGCTGCGCGCCGGCTCAGTAGGCCGCGGCCGGCGCCGCGAACAGGCGCCGCGCGAGTTCGTCGGCCGCATTGACCGTGCGCAGCTCGGCGTAGGCCGCCTCGGCCTCGGGGTAGACGCGCTTCAGGTAGTGCAGCCACTGCTTGAGGCGGCCGCCCTGGTGGCGCGGCGCGACGGTGGCGCGTACCTGGGCGAAGAAGTCCTGCATCAGCGGCAGCAGCTCGATCCAGGGCAGGCCGCCGGCGCGCTGGCCGGTGACCCGCAGGGCGAGGCCGGGGTCGGCCACCATGCCGCGGCCCAGCATCAGGTGCTCGCAACCGCTGCGTTCGCGGGCCAGGGCGGCGTGCTCGACGGTCCAGATCTCGCCGTTGGCGATGACGGTCAGGTCCACGGCCTCGCGCACGGCCGCGATGCGCTCCCAGTAGGCGGGCGGCTTGTAGCCGTCGGCCTTGGTGCGGGCGTGGACGACGATCTCGCTGCCACCGCCCTCGGCGATGGCGCGAGCGACGTCGAGCGTGCGGTGGGCGTCCATGTAGCCCAGGCGCATCTTGGCCGACACCATCACCTCGGCCGGCACCGCACGGCGCACGGCGGCGACGATGGCATGGATGAGTTCGGGCTCGTCCAGCAGCACCGCCCCGCCGCGGTGGCGGTTCACGCATTTGGCGGGGCAGCCGAAGTTGAGGTCGATGCCTTCGGGCCGCAGCTCGGCCAGGCGGGCGGCGTTCTCGGCCAGGCAGCTCACGTCCGAGCCCAGCAGCTGCGGATGCACCGGCACGCCCGCCGCCGTGCGCCCGCCGTTCCTCAGCTCCGGCACGATGCGGGTGAAGACGCGGCTGGGCAGCAGCTGGTCGGTCACGCGGATGAATTCGGACACGCAGCGATCCACGCCGCCGATGCGGGTCAGCACGTCGCGCAGGATGTGGTCGAGCAGGCCCTCCATGGGCGCCAGCAGGATCATGGCGCGGCTCCGCCCGGGGGCTGGTCCAGGTGCATCAGGTACAGCCGCAGGTCGAACTCCAGCTGGAAGTAGTCCGGCTCCATGTGCTGGCAGAGCTGGTAGAAGGCCTTGTCGTGGTCGAGCTCGCGCAGGTGGGCCAGTTCGTGCACGACGATCATGCGCAGCAGCGCGGCCGGCGCCTCCTTGAACAGGGTGGCGACGCGGATCTCGCGGCGGGTCCTGAGCCGGGCGCCCTGCACCTGCGTGCGCCGGGTGTGCGTGCCGAGTGCCTGCTGCAGCACGCGCAGCTTGGCGTCGAAGCCGACGAACTGCAGCGGGCCGGCGTTGCGCATGTGGCGGCTCTTCAACTCGTTCACGTAGTCGAACAGTGCCACATCGCTGCGCACCTCGTGGCGCTCGGGCAGGCGTTGCGCGAGGTGGCTGGCGAGGCGGCCCTGCAGGCGCAGGGTCTCCGCCTGGGCGATGAGTTCGGGGGGATAGCCGGCGAGGTAGCGGGCGGCAAGCATGGCGCGATTCAAGGGCGCGGCGCCGTGGTGGGCGCCGCGCGGTGCAGGGTCAGGCGGCCAGCGCGTCGAGCTGGTCCAGGCTCGCCATTGTCGCCAGGCAGGCGCGCGCCACCTCCACGCCCTTGGTGGAGAAATGCTCGGCGAAGAAGCGCTTGTGCTCGCCGTGCTCGTGGAAATGGTGGGGCGTCAGCACGGCCGAAAACACCGGCACGTCGGTGTCCAGCTGGACCCGCATCAAGCCATCGATGACGGCGTGCGCGACGAACTCGTGGCGGTAGATGCCACCGTCGACGACGAGGCCGCAGGCGATGACGGCGTCGAAGCGGCCCGAACGGGCCAATCGCCTGGCATGCAGCGGGATCTCGAAGGCGCCGGGCACGTCGACGACGGTGACCTGGTCGGGCGGGATGCGACATCGGTCGAACTCATGGCGTATGGCGGACACGGCCACGCCGACGATGTCCTTGTGCCAGCTGGCGGCCACGATGGCCACCCGCGGCAGGCGGTTGAGCTTGAAGCTGGGATTGAGGGGCTGATTCATGGTGTCCTCTTGAAAGACGGTTTTCCAGAATCAGGGCAAGCGCACGCAGCGGCGGCGCCGCCCGCCTGCACGGGAGCGCCGTCACTGACGCGATCTCTTTCATCCGGACTGTGACCGTCGGCCCTGGCCTCTCACCAGGTCTGCTGACCCTCCACCGCGCAGCGGCGAAGGCGCTCGCGGGCTCGCGCTCATGGAGCGCATACCGCCGGTGGGGAGTTCCACCCCGCCCTGAGAACGCTGCCGGACTCGCGTCCGGCGGGCGGCATCCTAACGGCCGCCCGGGCATGATGGCGATCATGTCCGAGACATTCCGAGTCACCGTGCTGCCGGGCGGCGAAAGCTTCGAGGCGCCGGCCGACCGGCCCGTCCTGCTGGCGGGCCTGACGGCCGGCGTGGCCCTGCCCTGGTCCTGCCGCAACGGCACCTGCCGCACCTGCATCTCGCGCCTGGAAGCCGGCCGCATCGAGCATCGCATCGCCTGGCCGGGGCTGTCCGCCGAGGAAAAGGCCGAGGGCTTCTTCCTGCCCTGCGTGGCCGAGCCGCGCAGCGACCTGACGATGCGACCGGGCTGACCGTTCGCCAGACCGTGACATCGTCCACAGCCGCTGTGGACAAACCCGTGAACAGCCTGCGGGCGGACACCGCAAGTTGTTGGCGCAACAGGCCTTTTCTTGCGCTGCCTCAGATTGAGGCAGGCCGGGCGCCGGAACAATCGCGGCATGCATCGCACCATCTTCACGACGCCCGTCGTCAGCACCCTGCTGAGGGGCTTCTCGCTGGCGTGGCTGCGCCTGGCCGGCTGGACCGTGCAAGGCCAACTGGCACCCGAGGCGCGCAAGAGCGTCTTCATCGCCGCGCCCCACACCAGCAACTGGGACCTGCCCTACACGCTCTTCGCCGCCTTCGCGCTGCGGCTCACGCCCTACTGGATGGGCAAGGCCTCGATCTTCCGCTTCCCCTTCGGCGGCCTGATGCGCTATCTCGGCGGCATCCCGGTGGACCGCAGCAAATCCAGCAACCTCGTCTCGGCCTCGGCCGAGGCCCTGCAGGCGGCCGACGGCCCGGTGCAGCTCATCGTGCCGCCCGAGGGCACGCGCAGCAAGACGGTGTACTGGAAGACCGGCTTCTACTGGATCGCCGCGACGGCCAAGCTGCCCATCGTCATGGCCTACATGGACTACCCGCGCAAGCTGGTCGGCCTGGGTCCGCTGTTCACGCCCAGCGGCGACATCGAGGCCGACATGGCGCAGATCAAGCGCTACTACGCGCAGTACAAGGGCAAGAACTCAGACCAGTTCACGCACGAGTGACTTAGCCCCTCGTCCGGTCCTGCCGAGGGGACGGCGATGCTCGCGGCATCCAGCCGCTCGCACATCGCCCACCGGGCCGGCTCGGGGCGGCCCGGCGCTCGGCCCGCGGCCAGGGCTTATTTGGCTTCGGGAAGCTCGATCTTGACTTCGAGGACTTCGAGGTCGCCCTGGCGTTCCATGTGGACCTTGATGTCGTCAGGGTTGATGGACACGTACTTGCTGATGACGGCCACCAGTTCCTTCTGCAGTTGCGGCAGGTAGTCGGGGCTGGCGCTGCGGCCGTTGCGCTCGTGGGCGAGGATGAGCTGCAGCCGCTCCTTGGCGACGCTGGCCGAGCTTTTCTTCTCGCCGAGGAAGAAGTTCAGGAATCCCATTTGCAGGCCTCCCTCACTTGCCGCCGAAGACGCGCTTGAACCAGCTCTGCTTCACGGCTTCGGTGAAGCGCATGGGCTTGTCCTCGCCGAGGAAGCGGGCCACCACGTCCTTGTAGGCCTCGGCCACGTCCGTGCCCTGCAGGTGGATTGCCGGCGTGCCCTGGTTGGAGGCCTGCAGCACGCTCTCGCTCTCGGGGATGACGCCGATCAGCGGCGTGCGCAGGATCTCGTGGATGTCGTCCAGGCTGAGCATCTGGCCGCCTTCCACGCGATTGGGGTTGTAGCGGGTGATGAGCAGGTGCTCCTTCACCGGCTCGCCGCCCTCGATGGCGCGCTTGGTCTTGCTGGAGAGCATGCCGAGGATGCGGTCGCTGTCGCGCACCGAGGAGACCTCGGGGTTGGTGACGACCAGCGCCTCGTCGGCGTAGTGCATGGCCATCAGCGCGCCGGTCTCGATGCCGGCCGGCGAGTCGCAGACGATGTAGTCGAATTCCATCGCCTTGAGTTCGTCGAGCACGCGCTCCACGCCTTCCTGCTTGAGGGCGTCCTTGTCGCGCGTCTGCGAGGCGGCCAGGATGTAGAGCTTGTCGAGCTGCTTGTCCTTGATGAGGGCCTGGGTCAGCTTGATCTCGTCGTTGATGACGTTGATGAGGTCATACACCACGCGGCGTTCGACGCCCATGATGAGGTCGAGGTTGCGCAAGCCGACGTCGAAGTCGATGACGCAGGTCTTGAAGCCCCGCATCGCGAGGCCGGTGGCGAAGCTCGCGCTGGTGGTGGTCTTGCCGACCCCGCCCTTGCCGGAGGTGACGACGACGATCTTGGTCATCTGGGTGTTCCTTGCGTTGTTAGCTTCTTAGGCGGGCAGCGGCTGCAACAGCAGCTTCTCGCCCTGGAGATAGACCTGGGCCGGCTTGCCCGCGACGTCGGCGGGCAGCGGGTTCTCGGCGGTGCGGTAGATGCCGGCGACGGCCAGCAGCTCGGCCTCGAGGCTGCGCGTGTAGATGCGCGCCGAGGTATCGCCGCGGGCGCCGGCGATGGCCTTGCCGCGCAGCGGTGCGTAGATGTGGATGCTGCCGTCGGCGATCACTTCGGCGCCGTGGCTCACCACCGCCAGCACGACCAGGTCGCCGCCCTTGGCATAGACCTGCTGGCCGGAGCGCAGCGGCTTGTCGACGACCAGGGTGGGCGCGGGCGCCGCGGGTTTTTCGATGATCTTCTCGACGGTGATCTCGCGCACCACCTCGGCCGGCGCCGCCTGGACAGGGCGTTCGGCCGCAGGCTCGTCGGCCGCGTCCGCAAGACCGAGCTCCCGCGCCACGGCGAGTTCGTCGGCCGTGGCCCCGGCCACCGCCACCGGCTGCAGCTGGCTGGCGCGCAGCATCTCGACGACGGCGCGCAGGTCCACCGGCGCGGGGCCGTCCAGGGCCAGCGGCGCCTGCCCTTCGGGCGCCTCGGTGGCTGCGGCCAGGGCGCGCGGCACCAGGCTGAGGTCGATGACCACGGGCTCGTGCTCGAAGGCCGGGCCGCCGGAGCCGACGCGCGCCGCCCAGTCGGCCGCGATCTCGGCCATGTCGGCGCTGTGCAGCACCAGGCCCAGCAGGCTGAAGCGGCGCGACTTCAACTCGAACGCGCCGGCGCGCTGGGCGCTCCTGCGACCGCCGCTGTCCCTCGTCATGTCCGCCATCTGCCCCTCATCGCCCGCCAGCGCCTCGTCAAAAGGCCGCGAGTTTATCCGTCGCCGACGGACACCCCGCTCGGGGACTGCCCCCAGGACGACACGGCGGACCGCCTCAAAAACAGGCAGGGCAAACCACAGGATGGCCGATCAAGCACTTAGCGCCGCTGTCGTCAGCCGGCCCACAGACTTGTCCACAGCTGGCGGGGACAAACACCGCCGCGCTGTCCTCCAGACCCGCGACAAGGCTCATGCGCGGCTTGACTTATCCCCACTTCTGGCAGCCGTCAAGTCTTTTGGACCCTGAGTCATCTCATCCGCGCCAACTGCGGCAGCTAGCCGCTAAGTGATTGATTCATATAGCGTCGACATGGCTGCTCAAAAAACGGGCAACCTAAGCGGAGCCGCATCGCACAAGGGTTTGGCGGCGATGCGAGGGGGTTCTCCACAAAGTTTTCCACAGAGTCGGTGGATAGCTCGCGGAACTGTTACGAATCAGTGACTTAAGCGTGATCGTTGATGCGCCGTGGAGGTTTCGGCGCCAACTTGGGAGCGCCCGCGGCCTCGGCGCACGCTACATTGGGCCGGCCGCATCCTCAAAGGAGAGTCCATTTGGCTACCCCGAACTACAGCTACGAAAAGCGCCAGCGCGAATTGGCCAAGAAACGCAAGGCCGAAGAGAAGCGCCAGCGCAAGCTCAACGGCAAGCCTGACGAGGCCGCCGCGCCCGATGAACCGCAGGCCGAAGGCGAGACGACCGCACCGTCCGATCCGGCCAAGCCGCAAACCTAGAATCGGCGGTTTTCCCGCGGCGCATGCGCCGCTGTCACCAAGGCCCCCGCCGTCATGCCCCGCCAGCTTTTCGTCACGACCGCCCTGCCCTATGCCAACGCCGGTTTCCACATCGGCCACATCATGGAGTACACCCAGGCCGACATCTGGGTGCGCTTCCAGCGCATGGCGGGCTCGACGGTGCACTTCGTCTGCGCGGACGACGCCCACGGCGCGCCCATCATGATCGCGGCCGAGAAGGCCGGTAAGACCCCCCAGGAATTCGTCGCCGGCATCGCGGCCGGACGCAAGCAATACCTGGACGGCTTCCACATCAGCTTCGACAACTGGCACTCCACCGACGGGCCGGAGAACCACGAGCTGTCCAAGGCCGTCTACCTGGCGCTGCGCCAGCACGAGCTGATCGAGGTCAAGACCATCGAGCAGTTCTTCGACCCGGCCAAGGCCATGTTCCTGCCGGACCGCTTCATCAAGGGCGAGTGCCCCAAATGCGGCGCGAAGGACCAGTACGGCGACTCCTGCGAGGTCTGCGGCGCGGTCTACGCGCCCACCGAACTGAAGAACCCCTACTCGGTGCTGTCCGGCGCGACGCCGGTGCTCAAGAGCAGCGAGCACTACTTCTTCAAGCTGAGCGATCCGCGCTGCGTCGACTTCCTGACCCAGTGGACCCAGGAGGCCGGCCGGCTGCAGCCCGAGGTGCTGAACAAGATCCGCGAGTGGTTCGCCGCCGACGAGGATGGCGCCAACAAGCTCAGCGACTGGGACATCAGCCGCGACGCGCCTTATTTCGGCATCGAGATCCCCGACGCGCCGGGCAAGTATTTCTACGTCTGGCTGGACGCGCCCATCGGCTACCTGGCCTCGCTGAAGAACTACTTCGGCAAGATTGGCAAGGACTTCGACGCCTTCATGGCCGACCCGTCGGTGGAGCAGATCCATTTCATCGGCAAGGACATCACCTACTTCCACACGCTGTTCTGGCCGGCGATGCTGCACTTCAGCGGACGCAAGACGCCCAACCACGTCTTCGTGCACGGCTTCATGACCGTCAACGGCGGCGAGAAGATGAGCAAGAGCCGCGGCACGGGGCTGGACCCGCTCAAGTACCTGAGCCTGGGCCTGAACGCCGAATGGCTGCGCTACTACATCGCCGCCAAGCTCAACGCCAAGGTTGAGGACATCGACTTCAACCCCGAGGACTTCGCCGCCCGCATCAACAGCGACCTCGTCGGCAAGTACATCAACATCGCCTCGCGCGCGGCCGGCTTCCTGACCAAGCGTTTCGACGGCAGGTTGAGCGGCGACCTCGGCGTCGAAGGCTCGGCCCTGCTCGAGACGCTGCGGGCCCACAGCGCCGCCATCGCCGAGTTGTACGAGGAGCGCGAGTTCGGCAAGGCCCTGCGCGAGATCATGGCCCTGGCCGACAAGGTCAACGAGTTCGTCGACCAGCACAAGCCCTGGGAGCTGGCCAAGCAGCAGGGCATGGATGCCGCCTTGCACGACGTCTGCAGCGTCTGCATCGAGGCCTTCCGGCTGCTGACGATCTACCTCAAGCCCGTGCTGCCGGCCCTGGCGGCCCAGGTCGAGGCCTTCCTCAGGATCGAGCCCCTGCAGTGGGCCGACGCCGGGCGCGCACTCAGCGCCCACGAGATCGGCACCTACCAGCACCTGATGCAGCGCGTGGACCTCGCCAAGGTCGAGGCCCTGTTCGAGGCTCCCGCGCCGGTCCAGGTCAGCCCCGGCGGCGAGGACATCGCCGCGGAGATCAAGATCGACGACTTCGCCAAGGTCGACCTGCGCATCGCCCGCATCGTCAAGGCCGAGCACGTCGAGGGCTCGGACAAGCTGCTGCGCCTGACCCTTGACGCTGGCGAGGGCAGGCTGCGCAACGTCTTCAGCGGCATCAAGAGCGCCTACAAGCCCGAGGACCTCGAAGGCAAGCTGACCGTGCTCGTCGCCAACCTCGCCCCGCGCAAGATGAAGTTCGGCGTCAGCGAGGGCATGGTGCTGGCCGCCAGCCACGCTGACGAGAAGGCCCATCCCGGCATCTTCGTGCTGGAACCCCACACCGGCGCGCAGCCGGGCATGCGGGTACGCTGAGCCCATGAGCCGAGCGACGCCACGAACCCCGCTCGGAACCCTCGGCCTCACCCGGCGCCGGCGCTTCATCGCCGAGCGCCACCACTGCGGACCTCCCGTCACGACGCCCGCCGCGTCGTGTCCCAGCCCCCGGAGGTTCCATGCCCCTTCCCCGCCTGCATCCGTTCCGCCCGCGCAGCCTGGCGCTGCTGTCGGGCTACTCGCGGGAGCGCCTGCTCGCTGACCTCGGCGCCGGCCTGACGGTCGGGATCGTCGCGCTGCCGCTGGCGCTTGCCTTCGCCATCGCCTCCGGCCTGCGCCCCGAGCAGGGCCTGGCCACCGCCGTGGTCGCCGGGTTCCTGATCTCGCTGCTCGGCGGCTCCAGCGTGCAGATCGGCGGGCCGGCCGGCGCCTTCATCGTCGTCGTCTACGGCATCCTGCAACGCCACGGCCTGGCCAACCTGCTCATCGCCACCATGGGGGCCGGCCTGCTACTTCTGTTGATGGGCGCCCTACGCCTTGGCGCGCTGGTGCGCTACATCCCGGTGGCCATCGTCACCGGCTTCACCAACGGCATCGCGGTGCTCATCGCCCTGGCCCAGCTCAAGGACTTCCTCGGCCTGCGCATCGAGAAGATGCCGGCCGATTTCTTCGGCCAGATCGGGGCCCTGCACCAGCACCTCGGCGGCTTCAACCCCGTGGCCCCGGTCATGGCCGCGGCCTGCATGGCCATCGTGCTGCTCTGGCCCAAGAACATCGTGCAGGACAAGCCGCTGAGCGGCGTGCGCCGCTGGATGGCCCTGCTGCCCAGCACCGTCATCGCCCTGGTCGGCGCCACGGCGGCGACGGCCCTGCTGCAGCTGCCGCTCGAAACCATCGGCAGCCGCTTCGGTGGCATCCCGCGGTCCCTGCCGGCGCTGTCCTGGCCGGCCATGAGCTGGGCCGGCATGCAGCAGCTCGTCATCCCGACGCTGACCCTGGCTTTGCTGGGTGCCATCGAGTCGCTGCTGTGCGCCCGGGTGGCCGACAGGCTCACGCCCGAACTGCCTCGCCACGACCCCAACCAGGAGCTGATGGCCCAGGGCATCGCCAACTTCGCCGCCCCCCTCTTCGGCGGCCTGCCGGCCACGGGCACCATCGCCCGCACGGTCACCAACATCCGGGCCGGCGGCACCAGCCCGGTGGCCGGCCTCGTGCATGCCCTCGTCTTGCTGCTCATCCTGCTCGTGGCGGCGCCGCTGGCGGTGCACGTGCCGCTGGCGGCGCTGGCGGGCATCCTGCTCGTCGTGGCCTGGAACATGGGCGAATGGCACGAGTTCGCGCGGCTCAAGCGCTTCAACCTCACCTACCGCACGCTGCTGGTGGGCACCTTCACGCTGACCGTGGTGACTGACCTGACCGTGGCCGTGGAAGTGGGCCTCGTCACGGCCTGCCTCTTCTTCGTCTACCGCATGAGCCAGCTCTTCCAGCTGCGGCCCATGGCGAGCACGGCCGTGCCCGAAGGCTGCGTGGGCTTCGAGCTCTACGGGGCCCTCTTTTTCGGCGCCATCGGCAAGCTCGAGGCCCTGCCCGACCAGCTCCCGCCCGGCACCCGCACCCTCGTGCTGCAGATGCACCAGCTCGTGCAGCTCGACACCTCGGGCATGGAGGCCCTGCGCGACCTGCACCGCACGCTGGCCAAGCGTGGCGCGCGGCTGGTGCTGGCCCAGCTCAACGCCCAGCCGCTGGACCTGCTGCGCCGCGCCGGCTTGGCCGACGAGCTGGGCGCCGGCGGCATCGTCACCTCGCTCGCCGATCTAAAATCACCGGCCTAGCCGAAGAGACCCCCGCCATGCCGCTGTTCTGGAAGCCCTACAAGTCCGAAGTCACCCAATTCATCGAGCAGCTCAAGGCCCAGCGCCCCACCCTGGAAGCCGAGCAGCGTGCCGGCCGTGCCCTGCTCTGGGACAAGCCCCAGGACCGCGCCGCCCAGGCCGACTTCAACGCCGCGCGCGTGGCCCAGAAGCCCTACGTCTACCAGACCGACGCCAAGTAAGCCGCCGTGACCGCCGTGGCCGACGAGCCCAGCCACGTCGAGTCGGGCCTGCCCGAGGCGGTGGACACCGTGGCGGTGGCCCGCCTCTACGGCGAGCCGCTGTTCCAGCTGCCGCTGGACCTCTACATCCCGCCGGACGCGCTGGAGGTCTTCCTGGAGGCCTTCCAGGGGCCGCTGGACCTGCTGCTCTACCTGATCCGCAAGCAGAACTTCAACATCCTCGACATCCCGCTGGCCGACGTGACGCGCCAGTACCTGAGCTACGTCGAGCAGATCCGCCAGCACAACCTGGAGCTGGCCAGCGAATACCTGCTGATGGCGGCCATGCTCATCGAGATCAAGTCGCGCATGCTGCTGCCGCCCAAGAAGACCGAGGACGGCAAGGAGGCCGAGGACCCGCGGGCCGAGCTGGTGCGGCGCCTGCTGGAGTACGAGCAGATGAAGCTCGCCGCCGCTCGGCTGGACCGGCTGCCGCAGCTGGGGCGGGACTTCCTGCGCGCCCAGGTCCACATCGAGCAGTCGCTCTCGCCACGCTTCCCCGACGTCGACACCGCCGACCTGCGCGAGGCCTGGCTCGACATCCTCAAGCGCGCCAAGCTCAACCAGCATCACCGCATCAGTCGCGAGCAGCTGTCGGTGCGCGAGCACATGAGCATCGTGCTGCGCCGGCTGCAGGGCCAGCGCTTCGTCGAGTTCGAGCAGCTCTTCGACGTGACGCGGGGCCAGGCCGTGCTCGTCGTCACTTTCATCGCCATGCTGGAGCTGGCGCGCGAGCACCTGCTCGAGATCACCCAGGCCGAGGCCTTCGCGCCGATCTACGTGCGGCTGGCCTACACGCCGGTCTGAGCGGCGGGCGCCGGCCTCAGCGCCCGCGCAGCCTCTGCACTGCCACCACGCCGGCCAGCACCAGGGCGCCGGCCGCCACGCCGATGAGCGCATTGGCGCCGTTCTCCAGCACCGCCTTCGCCAGCCAAGCCTGGCCCTCGGCCAGCTGCGAGACGGCATGGTGCAACAGCGGGATGCCGTGCGCCAGGATGCCGCCGCCCACCAGGAACATCGCCGCCGTGCCCAGCACCGACAGCAGCTTCATCAGCCGCGGCGCCGCGGCCAGCAGCAAACGGCCCACCGCCTGGGCCAGGCCACCCGCCTTGCGCGACAGCCACAGGCCCACGTCGTCCATCTTCACGATACCGGCCACGAAGCCGTAGACGCCCACCGTCATCGCGACGGACACCGCCACCAGCACGATCAGCTGCTGCTGCAGCGAGGCGCCGGCCACGGTGCCAAGGGCAATGACGATGATCTCGGCGGACAGGATGAAATCGGTGCGGATGGCGCCCTTGACCTTGTCGCGCTCGTAGGCCGCCATATCGACCTTCTCGTCGACGAGCGCCTTGACGTGCTCCTCGTGGTGGGTGCGGTCCTCGTCGGCGCTGTGCAGGAACTTGTGCGCCAGCTTCTCGAAGCCCTCGAAGCACAGATAGGCCCCGCCCAGCATCAGCAGCGGCGTGACCGCCCAGGGCGCGAAGGCCGAGATGGCCAGGGCGCCCGGCACGAGGATGGCCTTGTTCAGCAGCGAGCCGCGGGCCACGGCCCAGACGACGGGCAGCTCGCGGTCGGCGTTGACGCCGGTGACCTGCTGCGCATTGAGGGCCAGGTCGTCGCCGAGCACGCCGGCCGTCTTCTTGGCGGCGACCTTGGTCATGGTGGCCACGTCGTCCAGGACGGTGGCGATGTCGTCGAGCAGGACGAAGAGGCTGGAGGCCATGGAGCAGCGGCGTCGTTGGAAAGGCCGCGATGCTATCCGGCGACGCCGGACTCAGCGGTAGTGCCTGGCCAGGCTCTCGGCCACGCACACCGGCTTGGGCGCGCCCTCGCGCTCGATGGCCACCTCGACGGTGAGCTGCGTGGCGCCGCCGGCCACCTCGTCCAGGGCCAGCAGCCGGAAGGCCGCGCGCAGGCGGCTGCCCACGGGGACCGGCGCCGTGAAGCGCACCTTGTTCAGGCCGTAGTTGACGACCATGCGGGTCTCCCGCACCGAAAAGCCGGTCTCGAAGAAATAGGGGATGAGGGAGAGCGTCAGGAAGCCGTGGACGATGGGCCCGCCGAAGGGCCCGCCGCGGGCGCGCTCGGGGTCGACGTGAATCCATTGCCGGTCCTCTGTCGCCTCGGCGAAGGCGTTGACGCGGGCCTGGTCGACCGTGATCCAGTCGCTGTGGCCCAGGGGCTGGCCCACCAGGGGCTGCAGGTCGGCGAGAGTGTCGAAGATGCGCATTGGGGTGCAAGACGATCGGGCTGTCGTGCGGCCACGGTAACCTAGCCGGCCATGCCTGACAGTTCCGCCCGCGACATCCTCGTCCTCGCCGCCCACCCCGACCTGGGCCGCTCCAACACCACCCGCGCCGTGCTGCAGGCGCTGCGCGCCTCGCCGGCCGCCGGCCGCGTCGAACTGCGCGATCTCTACCGCCTCTACCCGGACTTCCACATCCACGTCGAGGCCGAGCAGCGCGCACTCGAAGCCGCCCGGCTCGTCGTCATGGTGCACCCCATCTACTGGTACAGCATGCCGGCCCTGCAGAAGCTGTGGCTGGACGAGGTGCTGCGCCTGGGCTGGGCCTACGGCCCCGGCGGTACGGCCCTGCACGGCAAGGACTTCTGGCTGGTCGTCTCCACCGGCGGCGGCCCCGAAAGCTACAACCCCACCGGCCACAACCACCACCTCATCGACGAGTTCCTGCTGCCCTACCAGCAGTCGGCCAAGACCTGCGGCATGCACTACCTGCCGCCGCAGATCCTGCACGCCGCCCACCGCGCCAGCGACGCCGACATCGACGCCCATGCCCAGCTCTTCGCGAAGCGGCTGCTGCACTACCCCGACTGGTGCCAGTCCCTCGCCGCCCCCGAGGTGGGCGACGAGGAGGCCGTGGCCCTGGACGAAAGGCCACCGATGTTCTCGCCGCTCGATGCCGGAGACGCCGAATGACCCACGGCAACTGGCTCGTCCTGCCCCTCGTCTTCCTCGCCGCCGCGGTATTCGCCGTGCCCCTGGCGCGCTATCTGCGCCTGGGCTCCATCCTCGGCTACCTCGTCGCCGGCGTGCTCATCGGCCCCGCGGTGCTGGGCCTGGTGCCGGAGAGCAGCGCCATTCCCGAGGTGGCCGAACTCGGCGTCGTGCTGATGCTCTTCCTCGTCGGCCTCGAGCTGGAGCCCAAGCGGCTGTGGGCCATGCGCCGGCCCATCTTCGGCTGGGGCAGCGTGCAGCTGCTGGGCTGCGCGGCGGTGCTCACCGCCGTGGGCATGGCCACGGGCCACCCCTGGCGGCTGTCCCTGGTCGTGAGCCTGGGGCTGGCGATGTCGTCCACCGCCGTGGCCCTGGCCGTGCTGGCCGAGCGCAACCTCGGCCGAACGACCGCCGGGGAAAGCATCCTGTCGGTGGCCCTGCTGCAGGACATCGCCGCCATCCCCGTGCTGGCCCTCGTGCCGGTGCTCGCCCTCAGCGGCGCCCACGACGACGGCGACGGCCGCACCTGGCTCGCGGCGGGCAAGGCGGTGGGCGCCATCGTCACCATCATCTTCGGCGGCCGGCTGCTGCTGCGCCCCGCCCTGCGCTGGATCGCCCACAGCAAGACGCCCGAGATCTTCACCGCGGCGGCCCTGCTGCTGGTCATCGGCACGGCGGCGCTGATGCAGCTCGTGGGGCTGTCGATGGCCCTCGGCGCCTTCCTGGCCGGCGTGCTGCTGGCCGAGAGCGAGTACCGCCGCGAGCTGGAGACCGACCTGGAGCCCTTCAAGGGCCTGCTGCTGGGCCTGTTCTTCATCGCCGTCGGCATGGGGCTGGACCTGCGCGCCGTCGCGGCCCAGCCGGGGCTGGTGGCCGCCGTGCTGGTGGCCTTGCTGGTTTGCAAGACGCTGGTGCTGGCGGCGATGTCCAGGGCCATGAAGGTCCCGCTGGTGGAGCGGCCGGCCTTCGTCATCCTGCTGGCCCAGGGCGGCGAGTTCGGCTTCGTCGTCTTCCAGCTGGCCCAGGGCGAAGGCATGATCGACGCGGCCCAGAACTCGGCCCTGGTCGCCGCGGTGGCGCTGTCGCTGGCGCTCACGCCGCTGCTGCTGGCGGGGGGCGACGGCCTGATGTCCCGCAAGCTCGCGCGCCTGGGCGCCGGCCACCCGCGCGACGACGCCCCGCCGCCGCCCGCACCCATCCTCATCGCCGGCAGCGGGCGCTACGGCCAGGTCGTGGGCCGGCTATTGCGGGCCAACGGCCTGGAGGCCACCGTGCTGGACCACGATGCCGAAGCCATCGAGAGCCTGCGCCGCTTCGGCTGGCAGGTGCACTACGGCGACGCCACCCGGCTGGACCTGCTCAAGAGCGCCGGGGCGGCCACGGCGCGCATCCTCGTCATCGCCATCGACGACATCGCCCAGAGCCTGACCCTCGCCGAGCTGGCGCGCGAGCACTTCCCGGAGCTCGCCGTCGTCGCCCGCGCCCGCAACGTGCAGCACTACTACCGGCTGCGTGAACTCGGCGTCAGCCACGTCGAGCGCGAGACCTTCGATGCCGCGCTGATGAGCGCCCGCAGCGTGCTCGAGCTGACCGGCATGGAGCCACACGCCGCCCGCCGCCAGGCCATGCGCTTTCGGCGCCACAACATCGAACTGCTCGAAAGCATGGTGCCCCTGCAGCGCGACGAGAACGCCCTGATCGCCGCCGCCAAGCTGGGCCGCCAGCAGTTCGACCAGCTCCTTGCCGCCGAGCGCGAGGCGGAGGAGGCGCACAGAAGGGCGCAGCGGGGTGGTTGGGACCGGCAGGACGGCTGAATGGCCGGAGGCGCGTCCTGATTTCTGGACATTTCAAGCCTGTTCCGGCGAAAATGTCCTGAATCATGGACACCATACGCCTGCCGATCGACCTCGGCGCCGCCGTGAAGCGCCATCGCCAGCAACTGGCGCTGACCGCCGTGGAGGTGGCCGCACGCGCCGGCCGCAGCCGCGACATCCTCTATCGCCTCGAACGTGGCGAGGACGTGACGGTCAGCGCCCTGCTGGACATCCTGCGCGCCCTCGGCCTCAGCCTCGCCTTGCAGCCCGCCGGCATGCCGACCCTGGCGGAGATGCAGCGCCGCTTCGGTGCGGAAGCGCTCGACGATGACGACGCTGCCTGAGCGCATCCGCCACCTGCGGGTCGACCTCAACGGCGCCCCCTGCGGCGACCTGCGGCGCGAGTCGCAGCTCGTCTTCAGCTATCGCCGCGATGACGACACCCAGCCCTCGGTCGGCCTGCTGATGCCGCCGCGCCAGCTGCTCTACCGCAGCAGCGCCCTGTTCCCGGTGATGGACCAGAACCTGCCGGAGGGCTATCTCTTCGAGCGGGTGCGGGCCCTGTATCCCAAGCAGCCGCTCACGCCCATGCATCTGCTCGGCCTGATCGGCGAGAACGGCATCGGCCGGCTGGGCTTCCACCTGCCCGAGGCGCCGCCTGCACCCCCGCCGGTGCCGATGTCGCGCGAGCAGCTGCTCCGCCTGCCCTACAGCCAGGCGGTGTTCGACGACCTGGTGGCGGCCTACCTGTCCAGCGGCCTCGGCATCGCGGGGGTGCAGCCCAAGCTCATGCTGCCCGACCGCGCGTCCATCCCGGTGCCCAACCTCATCGTCAAGGCCGGCTCGCAAGCCTATCCAGGGCTCGCGGCCAATGAGTTCCTGTGCCTGCAGGCGGCGTCGCGCGCCGGCATCGCCGTGCCCGGGCATGCCCTGTCGGACGACGGCCAGTTGCTCATCCTCGACCGCTTCGACCTGCAGCCCGATGGCCGCCGCCTGGGCTTCGAGGACGTCGCGGCGCTGATGGGGTTGTCCGTGCGTGACACCCTGTCGGACCGCAAATATCACGGCAGCTACGAGACGGTGTCCCAGGTGCTGAAGGCGCTGGCCCTGCCCGCGGTGGACCTCGCACGCTTCTTCGAGCAGGTGGCCTTCACCATCATGGTCCGCAACGGGGACGGTCACCTGAAGAACTTCGGCGTCGGCTACGACGAGTCCTGGGGTGCGCGCCTGGCGCCGATGTACGACGTCGTCACCACGGCCATCTACCGCTACCAGCGCTGGACCGGCGGCGAGGACGAGGAGGACCGAACCCTGGCCCTGCGCCTGTTCGCCGGCCGTGGCCAGACGCGGGCCTACCCGACCACGGAGGAACTCCTGCGCTTCGGCCGGCAGGCCTGCGGCGTGGCCCAGCCGGCGCCGGTACTGGCCCGCATCGCCGAAGCCTTGCGCGACACGCTCGCCGCAGCCCACCAGGACGAGCGCATCCCGAAAGCCCTGCTGGACGGCATGGCAGGGATGTGGGCTCGGGGCATGGACTACGCCCGCTGAGACAATCCGCCCATGTTCGCCCCCTCCCAGCTCGAAGTCCGGCGCTTCTTCTGCGCCACCTACCGCAAATGGCGTGACGGACTGCCGCTCACGCCCATGGAGGCGCTGGCGGCGGACTGGATCGCCGAGCATCCCGAGTACCACGCCGACCTGGCCGACGAGGCCGGCGCGCTGGAAAAGGTCTACACCGTGGAAGAGGGGCGCACCAACCCCTTTCTGCACCTGTCCATGCACCTGACCATCACGGAGCAGCATGCCATCGACCAGCCCGCAGGCATCCGCCAGGCCGTCGACCTGCTCTCGGCCCGGCGCAATTCGAGGCACGAAGCCCACCACACGGCCATGGAGGCTCTGGGCGAGATGATCTGGGCCTCGCAGCGCAGCGGCCTGCCGCCGGACGGGCACGCCTACCTCGACAAGGTGCGCCAAGCGGCCACGCGCTGAGCCCCCGGCCTCGAAAACGACAACGCCACCCGAGGGTGGCTTTTGATCATGGGGCGCGGACGCCTCAGGCCTGATAGCTGCCGCCGCCGACGGTGCGGCGCTCGGCCTTGCCGCCCGCGCCGTAGAGGCCCGTGGGTTCGCTGGGGATCAGCACGTCCAGAGCGCGGTCCAGCGAGGCATTGCCGCGGGCCAGGGCTTCGCGCTGGGCGGCCAGCAGGCCGCCGGCGCGCACCAGGCGGTTGCGCAGGGCCGCGGGCACGCCGCCGGTGCGGGCGGCGGCGCTGAAGGTCTGCACGGCGCAGGCCAGGTGCTGGTGCAGTTCGGCCGCGTGCTGCTCGATGCCGGCGGCGTCGCGCCGGGCCAGGGCGTCGCCGAGCTGGTTCAGCGCGGCCTCGACGGCCAGCAGCGGAGCTTCGAGCTCGGCGCCGAGCGGGGTGGACGTGGCAGTGGCGGTCATGGAGGGTCGATCAATGCTTGTTGGCACGCGCGTTCAGCAATTCTTGCGCATTCGCGACCAGCTTGTCCGCGATCGCACTGGCGTTGACCGTGAACTTGCCCTCACTGATGGCCTGGGAGATGCGCTGGACCTTGGCTGCGTCGAAGCTGCCGTCGTCGGAACCGGTGCCGGCGGCGGCCAGCTTGGCGGCGCTGGAAATGGCGACCTGGGCACTGGCGGCCGGGGCCGACTTGGCCGGATGCTGGATGTTGCCGGTCGTGGCCGTGGCCTCGGATTTGCGCGAGGTGGCGCGTTCGGCCTTCGGGGGGCTGACGCTGCCGTCGTGGCTGTTACCGATCTTCATGAGCTTCTCCAGGGTGCGGGGCGGGCCCCGCGGCGGGCACTGCAGGGGAGTTTCCTCCTGTATCGGCCGCCAGCCGAGGATCTTGAGCGGGATTTGGGAGGTTTTTCCGGCCAGTTCCGGCGATCCGTGGCAGTTTGCTCACAACAGCAGCTCCACTCGCCGCTCGCCCACGGCCCGGCCGCTGGCCACGCGGCCGCTCTCGAAGCGCACCCTCACGTCCTGGCCTTCCAGGCCCGGCCCGAGGGCCTGGGCCTCGGACGCCACCGAGAAGCCCTCGCCGACGGCGAGGACCTGCACGGTCTCGCCGGCGGCGAACCACTGGCGCGACTTGAGGGCCGGCGCGCGCACGGCATCGCCCGCTGCAAGCGGGCGCGCCAGCACCCGGCCGACCAGCAGGCCGGGCTCGGTGAAGACGGCGCCGGGTTCGGCCGCAATGTCGATATCGGCCATCGCCAGCTGGTCTTGAGACAAATTCACGCCGGCCGGCAGCGGCCCGGTGGCGACGACGGCCTTGCCGAAGACGGCCACGCGCACCGGCAGCGTCACGTTCCAGCGGGTACTGCCCTCGGTGCAGCGCAGCCCGATCCGGGTGCGGCCCCACATGGACATGCCCGGGGGGAGATAGGGCTGGACCTGTGCGCACGGCGCCAGGCGCAGCCGCGCGTCCAGCTGTCCGATCTCCACGGCCACGCGGGCGCTGGCCGGCGCGGCGGCGCGGGCCGCGGTCTCGGCCAGCGCGCGCACCCGCTCCAGCAGCGCCGGGTCGAGGGCGGTCTGCGCCCGCGCCGTGAGCACGGCAGCGCAAAGGCAGACGAAGAGCAGGGTGGCACGCAGCATGGCCGCCACTCTAGAGATGGCGGGAGGCGCGCTGGGTCGGAATTGAGCGGCTTTGGCCCTGCTTATCCCGCTCATGTTTCGGGGCCTGCGGCAGAACAATTTGCGAGAAGGCCCGCCCCGGCCATGCAACGCGAGGGGACCACCATGCTGAACCGACTCACCGACACGCTGAACTTCCAGACCCAGGCCCTGACGCTGCGGGCGGAGCGCCAGCGCCTGCTCGCCAGCAACATCGCCAACGCCGACACGCCGGGCTACCAGGCCCGCGACATCGACTTCGCCCGGGCGCTGCGCGAGGCGACCGGCGAGGTCGGCACGCCCGGCGCCATGGCGACCACCCAGGCCGGGCACATCGCCCCCCTGGCCGGCGCCCGCGGCGAGAGCGGCAAGGTCTATGCGCTGCAGGCCCAGACCAACCTCGACAGCAACGGCGTCGACATGGACCGCGAGCGCGCCAGCTTCGCTGACAACTCCGTCAAGTACGAGGCCACGCTGCGTTTCATCAACGCGTCCGTGCGCACGACGCTGGACTCGATGAAGTCGCCCAACCAGGGCTGACGGCCAAGGAAAGGACTGAGCCATGTCGATGTTCCAGATCTTCAGTGTCAGCGGCAGCGCGGTCAGCGCCCAGAGCCAGCGCCTGAACGTGGTGGCCAGCAACCTGGCCAACGCCGACACCGTGGCCGGCCCCGACGGCCAGGCCTACAAGGCCCGCCAGGTCGTCTTCCAGACCCAGCTGATGGGCGCCGGCAACGACAGCGGCAACGCCGGCGTGCGCGTGAGCACCATCACCGAGGATCAGACCCCCGGCCGCCGCGTGCACGACCCCAAGCATCCGCAGGCCGATGCCGACGGCTACGTGACCTATTCCAACGTCAACCCGGTGGAAGAGATGGTCAACATGATCTCGGCGTCACGGTCCTACCAGAACAACATCGAAGTCATGAGCACGGCAAAGAACCTGCTGCTCAAGACCCTGCAACTCGGCCAGTCATGACCCACCCCCGAAGCGCTTCGCGCCTCCCCCCTCAAGGGGGCGCAACCAGCGGCCCGGCAAAGCCGGTTCCGCGGCTGCTGCTGGATGTCGCGGCGGCCTTCGGCGCCGCGGCTTGAAAACAAGGATTGAGCGATGGACATCACGGCACTCAACGGCAGCAGTTCCGGCACCGGCAGCCCCACCTCGACGAAGAACGCCGCCGAGACCCAGGACCGCTTCCTGAAGCTGCTCGTCGCGCAGATGAACAACCAGGACCCGCTCAACCCCATGGACAACGCCCAGGTGACGAGCCAGATGGCGCAGATCCAGCAGGTCACGAGCCTCTCGACCCTGGACACCAGCATCAAGAGCCTGGGCGGCCAGCTCGGCCAGATGCAGGCGCTGCAGTCCATCTCGCTGGTGGGCCGCGAGGTGGCCGTGCCCAGCGACAAGATCCAGGTCGTGAACGGCGTCGCCGAGGGCAGCTACGAGCTCGACGGCGCGGCCAAGACGGTCAAGCTGGAGATCCTCGGCCCGGCCGGCAACGTCATCGACACCCAGCAGCTGGGTGCCCAGGGCTCGGGCCGCCAGACCTTCACCTGGAAGGCCGGCACGCTGGCCTCCGAGGGCAGTGAGGTCAAGTACCGCATCACCGCAGCCAACGGCACCGCCGCCGTCACGTCGACGACCTACGCCTACGACAAGGTCAACGCCGTCTACAGCGAGAACGGCAGCCTCAAGCTCAACCTCGACCGCCTCGGCCCCGTCGACTACACGGCCGTGTCGGCCGTCAACTGATCACCCCTTCCGCACAGCAAGGACTCCTCCATGAGCTTCCAGCAAGGCCTCTCCGGGCTCAACGCCGCCTCCAAGAACCTCGACGTCATCGGCAACAACATCGCCAACTCGGGCACCTACGGCGCCAAGGGCTCGCGGGCCGAGTTCGCGGACGTCTACGCCGCCGCCCTCAACGGCGCGGGGCAGAACCAGATCGGCATCGGCACCTCGCTGCAGTCGGTGGCCCAGCAGTTCACGCAGGGCAACATCACGACGACCGAGAACCCCATGGACCTCGCCATCAACGGCGGCGGCTTCTTCCAGGTCAGCGACGGCGTCAACCCCACGCGCTACAGCCGCAACGGCCAGTTCAAGGTCAGCAAGGACGGCTTCATCGTCAACAACGACAACCTCAAGCTGATGGGCTACCCGGCCAACGGTGCGGGTGTCATCCAGCCGGGCACCGCCCAGCCCCTGCAGCTGCCCACCGGCGGCATCCCGCCGGCCGTGACCACGACGGTCAAGATGGAGTTCAACCTCGACTCACGCCTGAAGACCACCGCCCCCGGCGGCGGCACCGGCACCGGCATCGACCTCAAGGACAGCACGACCTACAACAACGCCACGTCCATGACCGTCTACGACGCCAAGGGCCAGGACGTGGCGGTGACCTTCTACTTCCAGAAGGCCGCCACGGCCGCCGACGGCAGCGACACCTGGAACGTCTACGCCACCGCCAACGGCACGCCCTTCGACACCGACGCCACCGGGGCCGCCATCGCGATGGACGCCGCCGGCAACCCGACGGCCCCCTTCACCACCATCACCTTCCCGCCCACCGGCGGCTCGCCGACCAGCCCGACCGCCCCCATCGCCATGAACGTGCCGGCCGGCACCAGCACCCGCGGCAACGCGACGCTGGCCATCCCCGGCATCCAGCTCGACATGACGGGCGCCACCGAGAACGGCAGCAGCTTCGCCGTGACCGACCTGACCCAGGACGGCTACGCCCCGGGCCAGCTCACCGGCATCCAGGTCGCCAACAACGGCGTCATCCAGGCGCGCTACTCCAACGGCCAGAGCAAGCCGGCCGGCCAGATCGAGCTGGCCAGCTTCCGCAACCCGCAGGGCCTGCAGACCATGGGCGGCAACGTCTGGATCCGCACCGTGGCCTCGGGCGACGCCGTCGTCGGCGTGCCGGGCGACGGCAACATGGGCGCCCTTCAGTCCGGCGCCCTGGAGGAAAGCAACGTCGACCTGACGGCCGAGCTGGTCAACATGGTGACGGCCCAGCGCGCCTACCAGGCCAATGCGCAGACGATCAAGACGCAGGACCAGGTCCTGCAGACCATCGTCAATCTGCGCTGAACCCACGCGAGGCTGAAGCATGGATCGGATGATTTACCTGTCGATGGCCGGCGCCAAGGCGGCCATGCAGCGGCAGGACGTGCTCTCGCACAACCTCGCCAACGTCACGACCAACGGCTTTCGGGCCGAACTGCAGGCCTTCCGCGCCGTGCCGGTGCGGGGCGACGGCGCCTCCACGCGCGCCTATGCGCTGGAAACGACCATCGGCTACAACGACGCCGCCGGCCCGCTGACGCCCACCGGCCGCAACCTCGACGTCGCCATGCAGGGCAAGGCCTGGCTGGCCGTGCAGGCCAACGACGGCACCGAGGCCTACACCCGGGCCGGTTCGCTGGACGTGAGCGCCGACGGCCTGCTCGTCATGCGCAACGGCATGCCGGTGCTGGGCGACGGCGGCCCGATCAACGTGCCGCCCAACAGCGAGCTCTCCATCGGCAGCGACGGCACCATCAGCGCCAAGGCGCCCAACCAGCGCCCCACCAACATCGGCCGGCTCAAGCTCGTCACGCCCGAGGCGCCGCTGACGCGCAGTGAAGACGGCATGTTCCGCGCCGCCGACGGCGACCTGCCCGCCGACCCGAGTGCCCGGCTGCAGGACGGCGCCCTCGAAGGCTCCAACGTCAGCCCCGTGGAGACCATGGTCGCCATGATCGCCGCGGGCCGCCAGTTCGAGCAGCAGATGAAGCTGCTGCAGATCGCCCAGACCCAGGGCCAGCAATCCGCCAAGTTGCTCGGTTCGACCTAAGGAAACACCGCCATGATGCGCTCGCTCTGGATCGCCAAGACCGGCATGGAAGCCCAGCAGACCCAGCTGGACAACATCTCCCACAACCTCGCCAACGTCGCCACCAACGGCTACAAGCGCTCGCACGCCGTCTTCGAGGACCTGATCTACCAGAACCTGCGCCAGAGCGGCGCCAACAGCACCGAGCAGACCACGCTGCCCACCGGCCTGCAGGTGGGCCTGGGCGTGCGCCCGGTGGCCACCGCGCGCATCTACACGCAGGGCAACCTGCAGCAGACCAGCAACAACCTCGACCTGGCCATCAAGGGCGACGGCTTCTTCCAGGTGCAGATGCCTGACGGCACGACCAACTACACCCGCGACGGCAGCTTCCAGCTCAACGCCAATGGCCAGATGGTGACCAGCAACGGCTACACGGTGCTGCCGGGCATCACCATCCCGCAGAACGCCCAGAGCCTGACCATCGGCGCCGACGGCACCGTCAGCGTCACCCTGCCCGGCCAGGCGACGCCGCAGAGCGTGGGCCAGATCCAGCTCGCCAACTTCGTGAACCCGGCCGGCCTGGACCCCAAGGGCCAGAACCTCTTCGCCGAGACCGCCTCCAGCGGCACGCCCAACACCGGCGCCCCCAACAACAACGGCATGGGCGCCCTGCAGCAGGGCTATGTCGAGACGTCCAACGTCAACGTCGTGGAGGAGCTGGTGCAGATGATCCAGACCCAGCGCGCCTACGAACTCAATTCCAAAGCGGTGCAGACCTCGGACCAAATGCTGCAAAAGCTCGCCCAGATCTAAGTCGCTGAACGCAGCCACAGATGCCAACCTTGCCGGAGCGCCCCATGACGCGCCTGATCGTTCTCCTCGCCACGCCGCTGCTGCTCGCCGGCTGCGCCACGCCCTACCCCGAACCCCAGGTCGAGCTGGCCCACACGCCGGTGGTCAACCTGCCGCCGGTCGAGGCCACGGCGCCCACCAACGGTTCCATCTACCAGGCCGCCAGCTACCGGCCGCTGTTCGAGGACCACCGTGCCCGCCTCGTCGGCGACACGCTCACCATCAACATCACCGAAAAGGTCTCCGCCTCGCAGACCAGCACCAGCGAGCTGAGCAAGAGCGGCAGCCTGTCGGCCGGCATCACCGCCCTGCCCGGCATCGCACCCAACTCCTTCGGCCGCGCCAGCGCCGGCGCCACCTCGGCCAACGACAACAAGGGCAAGGGCAGCAACCAGAACACCAACGAGTTCACCGGCGCCATCACCGCCGTCGTGACGGCCGTGCTGCCCAACGGCCACCTGATGATCAGCGGCGAGAAGCAGATCGGCGTGAACCACAACGTCGACGTGCTGCGCTTCTCCGGCCAGGTCGACCCGCGCATGATCGGCCAGGGCAATGCCGTTCCATCCACCTCGGTCGCCAACGTGCGCATCGAGCAGCGCGGCCGCGGCGCGACCTCCGACGCCCACGCCGTGGGCTGGCTGTCGCGCTTTTTCCTGAACATCGCGCCGAGCTGAGAGCCCACCCCCTACGGCCTGACGGCCGCCCCCTCAAGGGGGCACTGCCAGCGGCCTGGCGAAGCCAGTTCCGCGGCAGTCGCTGGAGGAGCGGCGGGGCTGCGCCCGCCTGTCGAAGCCGGGCACGGTGCCATCCGCGTTCTCAGGCCGCCTTGCTGGCGAGGTAATCAACGGCCAGGTTGGCCAGGGCCCGCACGCCCACTTCCAGGCCGCGCTCGTCGACGACGAAGCGTGGCGAGTGGTTGGAGTAGGCCTGGCTGGGCTCGATGTCCGGCGGTGTCACGCCGACGAAGAAGAAGAGGCCCGGGATGAGGCGCTGGAAGAAGGAGAAGTCCTCGGCGCCGGTCGCCTTGGGCACGACCTCGATGCCCATGGGCCGCGGGCCGGTGCTGGCCACGCGCGTGAGCGTGGGCACCATCTGCTCGGTCAGCACGGGGTCGTTGCGCGTGACCGGGTAGTTCTTGGTGATGCAGACCTTGCAGCTCGCCCGCGAGGCCGCCGAGATGCCTTCGGCCAGCTGCGTGACGCGCTCGTGGATGGCGTCGCGCATGCCCTCGTCGAAGCTGCGGATGGTGCCGCGCATCTCGACCGAGTCCGGGATGATGTTCTCGCGCACCCCGCCCTTGATGGCGCCTATGGTGACGACGGCCGGCTCGCGGTTGAGGTCGAGGGTGCGGCTGACGACGGTCTGCAGGCCCAGCACGATCTGCGCCGAGGTGACGATGGGGTCCACGCCCAGCCAGGGCGCGGCGCCGTGGGTCTGCTTGCCCTGCACGGTGATGCGCAGCTTGTCCGAACTCGCCATCGTCGGCCCCGGCCGGTAGCCGATGACGCCGGCCGACTGGCGGGAGGTGACGTGCAGGCCGAAGATGGCGCTGGGCGTGGGGTTCTCCAGCACGCCTTCCTTGATCATCAGCGCCGCCCCGCCCTCCTCGCCTTCGGGCGGCATCTCCTCCGCCGGCTGGAAGATGAACTTGACGCTGCCGGGGATCTCGGCCCGCAGGCTCGCCAGGATGCTGGCCACGCCCATCAGGATGGCGACGTGGCAGTCGTGGCCGCAGGCATGCATGACGCCCACCTCCTCGCCGTTCCAGACCGCACGCGCCTTGGAGGCGAAGGGCAGCTCCACCTCCTCGGTCACCGGCAGCGCGTCCATGTCGGCCCTCAGGGCCACCACGCCGCCCGGCAACCCACCCCGCAGCAGGCCGACGACGCCGGTGTGGGCGACACCCGTCTTCACCTCGTCAAAGCCCAGGCCGCGCAGATGCTCGGCCACGAGGGAGGCGGTGCGGAACTCGCGGTTGCCCAGCTCCGGGTGCTGGTGCAGGTCGCGCCGCCAGGCGATGACCTGGGACTCCAACGCCGCAGCCAAAGCGGCGATGCGATCGCTCAGGGGAGGCATGGGGCTCATGGCGGATGGGGCGTGCCGGTGTTCCTCACGCAGGATGGTAGGTCTGCCGATGCCGCTGAGTTGTTGCGGCAGCACCACCGCGGCTGTTTCGAGCGTGAGGAGATGAACGCGACGGCCGCTCAGCGGGCGGCCAGGCCACCGATGCGGCGGATGCGCCGCTTGAAGTCCAGCCACTGCTTGCCGCGCGAGCGGTCGATGCGTTTCACGTCGATCAGCGTGAAGCGGCCATCGCAGCCCGACAGCGTATGCAGGCCGGCGGTGTGGGTGTCGCTGGCCAGGTCGCCGGTCAGGCGCTCCGTGCCGGCCTCGATGGCCACGCATTCCGGCGTCAGCTGCGCGAAGCGCAGCAGCCGCGTCGCGCCGCCGTAGCCGGTGGAGCTGTCCTGCACCGGCAGGGTCAGGACGCCCTCGCGGTCCACGAAAGGCCGGCCGGCCGGCCGGGCACCGTCACGGCTCACGCGTACCGGGTTGCCGGCGAGCGGCGTCCACGGGCCTGCCAGCGCCGGGGCGTGGGCCACGTGCAGCTCCCGCTGGTCACGGGCGTTCGGGCCGACCAGGGTGTAGAACATCCACCAGCGCCCGCCGTGCTCGACGAGCGAGGCGTCGGCGCCCGGCAGCCCGGACAGCAGGGCGCACTCGCGCTCCCAGTGGTCCAGGGAGTCGTCGGTCGCCCGGTACAGCGCGACCTCGCCGGCCTGGAAGCTCTCCGGCACCATCCAGGTCTCGCCCTCGTGCTCGAAGACCTGGGGGTAGGAGAGGTGGAAAGGTCGGTCCAGCACCGTCGCCTGGCCGCGCCAGACGAGATCGTGCAGGCCGAACTCGTGGCGCTCGATGCTGGCCCGCTTGACGCGGTAGTCGAAGGCCTCGACGAAGACATGCAGGGCGTCGCCGCGCACCAGGCCGAAGGGGTCGGCCAGGTAGCGCCAGCGCCCCGCCTCCGGCAGCCAGGTGATGCGCTCGCGCACGGCGCTGAGGCGGCCGGCATCGATGTCCTCGACGGGCAGGGGCACGATGCCGACCTGCCAGAAGTCGGTCCGGGGACGCTTCAGCATCAGGCGTTCCAGCCGGCGTAGGCCTCGTCCTCGTCCTCGAAGTGCTCGACCTGGAATGCGCGGTGGCGCATGACGTCACGGTAGAAGGACAATGTCCGCGCCACCGCCTGGCTGCGGTCGTAGGCCGCCGTGGCGTAGCGCACGGCCCGCTCGGCCGGCGCCAGCAGCCGCAGCCGCGCGACCTCCTCGGCCAGGGCCCGACCCAGCGAGTCGGCGTCGCCCACCGGCACCAGCCGGGCCGGCTGGCCGGCCAGCATCTCCACCGGCCCCTGCGTGGCCGTGGACAGCACCGGCCGCCCCGCACGCATGGCTTCGAGGATGGCCAGGGGGAAGGCCTCCTCGCGGGAGGCGGAGACGAAGAGGTCGAGGCTGCGCAACGCCTGGTCGACGTCGCGGCGGAAGCCCAGCAGGCGGATGCGGGCGTCGCCGGCGGCGAGTTCCTCGAGCTGGGCGCGGTCGGGGCCCTCGCCCAGGATGGCCAGCACGGCATCGGCCGGCGCATGCGCCTTGAAGGCCGTGACGAGGAGGTCCATGCCCTTGGCCCGCTGCAGGCGCCCCACGCTGCCGACCAGCAACTGGCCCGGGGCCAGGCCCAGTTCGGTGCGCAGGTCGGTCGCCGGCGAGCCGCTGGCTGGGCGCTCGGGCGCCCAGTTGTAGATGAGGCTGGCCAGGCCGGCGCGCTCGGTGGGCAGGCCGTCGAGCTGAGCGCGGTTGACGCAGACCAGCCCGTCCATGCGGGCATGGTGATGGGCCTTGTAGCCCACGTGCAGCGTGCCGACGCGCGCGGCGCCGCGCGTGCGGGCCACCGCCTTGCAGGCCGGCCCCAGGTGGCCGTGGCAGACGTCGGCCCCCAGGCGCCGAGCAAGAGCGGCCAGGCGCCAGCCCCGCATCAGCGGCAGCTTCAAGCCATGGAAGCGCACCTCGGGCGAGAGCGCGCCTTCGACGGCCGAGCCGGCCATGCCGACGACGTGGACCCGGTGCCCGAGGGCGGCCTGGGCATTGGCGAGGTCAACGCAGTGAAGTTCACCCCCCGCGAGCCGGGACGAGAAGACGACGTGGACCAGGGTCAGCGGCTCGGAAAGCGGAGGCATGGCGGGCGAGTCGGGCGAATGCGACGGAAGTCGGTACGCAAAACTTTACCGATGGACACATTCAGAAACCTTGCGCCCTACCCCCGGGTTTGAACGGTGTCGGGGCCCGGAATCGGCCCCTGGAGCGAGATTGCGGCCCGTTCGGCAAGGGAAAACGCGGAGGATTGCCAGCCTCGCCACCCGGAATCGCAGCCACGGCCGGCGCAGCCCGCCGGCACCTTAGGGATGGACAGGGTCTCACGTCGCCTGCGCGGAAACCTGAGGGCGAGCTTGCGGTCGGGGCTGGCGTTTTCCCGCCCCCGGAAATGGGTGGTGCCCGGCCAGCGGCCGGGCACCACGTCAAGGCTGGCGGCTCGCTTCCTGCTCAGCGGCTGCGGCTGACCCAGTCGCCGCGCGACTCGTCGTAGCGGTACATCATCAGGAAGCGCACCGTCTCCATGTTGACCTGCTCGCGGGTCAGGGTGCTCATGTCGCGCGGCGCCTTCAAGGGCACCCAGGTGCCGACGGTGTCGTCGTACACGTTCATGCGCAGGAACTGGTCGCGCATGGCCAGCACCTCGGCCCGGGAGGTGACGCCTTTGGGCGGCTCCATGCCCGACTTCAGCACCCACATTCCGGTCAGTTCGTCCCAACGCATCAACGCGAGGAAGGCGTCGCGGTCCATCTGGACCTGTTGGCGGGTCAGGGCCTGGGCATGGCCGGGCAGGGAGAAGCCGGCCAGCGTGGCAGCCAGCAGCAAAGGCAGCAGGGAAAGGCGTTTCATTCAAGGTCTCCAGAAGATGAGGGGATGGAAGGTCCCGTGCTGCCTGGGCGCCTCAGTGCCTCACAGGTGCCCAGTGGTCGGCGCCGAGGAGCGTGCCTTACACCGTGAAAAATCCCGCGCCGCCTCGCCGGCTCGGACCCGCGGCTTCGAAATGGACGGTGGACGGCGGCCTTTTCATCGGCTTCGCGGGCTCAAGCATCCGCAGAATCGGCCGAGTGAAGTACCTGCAAGTCCTCCTCCTCAGCCTCGCCATCGTGCTGGCTCCCGTCGCCCAGGCCACGCGCATCAAGGAAGTCGCGGCGGTGGCCGGCGTGCGCTCCAACCCGCTGACGGGCTACGGCCTCGTCGTCGGCCTGGACGGCACGGGCGACCAGACCACCCAGGCGCCGTTCACCGGCCAGAGCCTGACGGCCATGCTGCAGCAGTTCGGCGTGCTGCTGCCGCAGGGCGTGACCATGCAGCCGCGCAACATCGCCGCCGTCATGGTGACGGCCTCGCTGCCGCCCTTCGCCCAGCCCGGCCAGGAGCTGGACATCAACGTCTCCTCCATCGGCAATGCCAAGAGCCTGCGCGGCGGCACGCTGATCGCCACGCCCCTGCGCGGCGCCGACGGCCAGATCTACGCCATCGCCCAGGGCAACCTCGTCGTCGGCGGCGCGGGCGCCTCGGCGGGCGGCTCCAAGGTGCAGATCAACCACCTCAGCGCCGGCCGCATCCCGGCGGGCGCCCTGGTCGAGCGCTCGGTGCCCACGCCCATCGCCCAGGGCGACACCCTGCAGTTCGACCTCAACAGCAGTGACTTCGCCACCGCCCGCGCCGTGGCCCAGGCCATCAACAAGGCCAAGGGCGCCGGCACGGCGCAGGCCCTGGACGGCCGTGTCGTGCGCGTGCGCGCGCCGAGCACGCCCGACGATCGCGTCGCCTTCCTGGCCGACGTGGAGAACCTCAACGTCGACATGGCGACGCCCGCCGCGCGCGTCGTCATCAACGCCCGCACCGGCTCGGTCGTCATGAACCAGGCGGTCACGCTGTCGGCCTGCGCCGTCGCCCACGGCAGCCTGTCGGTGACCATCAGCTCGACGCCCGTCATCAGCCAGCCCAACGCCCTGTCCGGCGGGCAGACCACCGTGGCCGAGAAGGCCGACATCGCCATCCGCCAGGAGCCGGGCAGCCTCATCCAGCTGCCGGCCGGCGCGCGGCTGTCGGACGTCGTCAAGGCGCTGAACTCCCTCGGCGCCACGCCCCAGGACCTGCTCGCCATCCTGCAGGCCATGAAGAGCGCGGGCGCCCTCAACGCCGAGCTCGAGGTGATCTGATGTCCTCGTTCCAGTCCATCTCCGGCCAAAGCCTCGGCAGCCTCGACCAGCTCAAGGCCGCCGCCTCGCGCGACCCCAAGGGCGCCGCGCGCGAGACGGCCAAGCAGTTCGAGGCCCTCTTCATGCAGGAGGTGATGAAGAGCATGCGGGCGTCCACGCTGTCCAGCGGCATGCTGGACAACAACGCGACCCAGCTCGGCACCGAGATGCTGGACACCCAGTTCGCCGGCAAGCTCAGCGGCCTGCCGGGCGGCCTGTCCGACGCCATCACCCGCCAGCTCCAGCGCCAGATGGGCGTGCCGGACCTGTCGCCTGAGAGCGTCCGCAAGGCCAGCCAGACGACGCTGGCCCAGGCCCTGCCCGCCCTGGCCACCAAGGGCATTCCCAACCACGTGCAGAGCTTCATCCAGAAGCACGACGCCGCCGCCCGCGCCGCCTCGGCCGCCTCGGGCATCCCGGCCAGCTTCATGGTGGCACAGGCGGCCCACGAGAGCGGCTGGGGCAAGCGCGAGATCACCGGCACGGATGGCAGCAAGAGCTACAACGTCTTCGGCATCAAGGCCACGCCCGGCTGGACGGGCAAGACCGTCGACGTGCAGACCACCGAGGTCATCAACGGCCAGGCGCACAAAGTGACGGCGCGCTTTCGCGCCTACGGCAGCTACGACGAGGCATTCAAGGACTACGCCCGCATGATCAGCAGCAACGAGCGCTATGCCAAGGTCGTGGCCCATGCCCAGAACGGCAATGCCGCCGGCTTCGCCCGCGGCCTGCAGCAGGCCGGTTATGCCACCGACCCGGCCTATGCCGAGAAGCTGGCCAAGACCATCCAGACCACCCAGCGCGTGCAGAGCACGTTGGCCTGAAGATCGCGAGGACTAGACCATGGCCGGCTTGCTTTCACTCGGCGCCCGCGCAATGTTCGCCAACCAGGCGGCGTTGCAGACCATCGGCCAGAACATCGCCAACGCCAACACGCCGGGCTATTCGCGCCAGTCCGTGGTGCTGACGACGTCGTCCGGCCAATACACCGGCGCCGGCTTCTTCGGCAAGGGCGTGGACGTGCAGACCGTCGTGCGCTCGCACAACGATTTCCTGACCAAGGAAGCCGCCGCGTCCAAGTCCACGGCCATGGCCGATTCGACCCGTGCCGAGCAGCTCTCGCGCATGGAAAAGCTCTTCCCGCCGGGCACCGACGGCCTGGGCTACGCGGCGAGCCAGTTCCTGAATGCCATGGTCGACGTGACCAGCCGCCCGAGCGACCCCTCCGCCCGCCAGGTGGCCCTGGGCCGCGCCAACGAACTGGCCGTGCGCTTCGCCAATGCCGGCCAGCAGGTGACCGACCTCCAGGCCGGCATCGTCAGCGACCTCAAGGCCAACGTCACGGTCGTCAACCAGCTGGCCCAGCAGATCGCCAACATCAACGACCAGATCTCCAAGACGCGCGGCAGCGGCCACACGCCCAACGACCTGCTCGACCAGCGCGAACAGCTGATCTCCCAGCTGGGCGAGCACATCGCCGTCTCGACGCTGCCGGCCGACGACGACACCGTCGGCGTCTTCATCGGCGGCGGCCAGCGCCTCGTGCTCGGCAACCAGGCCTCAACGCTGCAGGTCTCGGCCGACGCCTACGACTCCCAGCGCGCCGTGCTGTCGCTCAACGAAGGTGGCCAGAACCGGCCGCTGGACGAGAGCGTGCTGACCGGCGGCTCCATGACCGCCCTGCTGTCCTTCCAGAACCACGACCTGCAGGACGCCAAGAACATGCTCGGCCAGTTGGCTGCAGCCATCGGCACCCGCGTCAACGGCCAGAACGCCCTGGGCCTGGACCAGTCCAACCCGCCCGGCAGGGGCGCGCCCATCTTCAACGTGGCCCCGCCCCGCGTGCTGCCAGCCGCCACCAACGCCCGCAACCCCGACGGCAGCTTCGCCACCGGCGTGCAGGCCAGCATCGTGGACGCCAGCCAGCTGCAGGCCAGCAGCTACAAGCTGACCTCCAGCGTCGCCGGCAGCTACCAGCTGACCCGCCTGTCCGACGGACTGGTGCGCAACGTCAACGACGGCGACACCGTCGACGGCTTCAAGCTCAGCTTCGCCCCCGCCGCCCCCGGCGCCGGCGAGAGTTTCCTCATCGAGCCGGTCGGCGCCGCCGCCGTCGAGATGCGCCGCGTGCTGGATAACCCCAGCGGCATCGCCGCCGCCTCGCCGCTGACGGCCTCCGCCTCGGTCAACAACACCGGCACCCTGACCGCCGACAGCATCTACGCCGTCAACCAGAACTTCGATGCCACCAAGGCGCCCATGACCGTCGAGTTCGGCGACCCCGACCCGGCCAACCCGGCGAACGTCCAGTACACGCTGACCCTGTCCGACGGCACCGTGCTCAACGGCACCTGGAGCGCCGGCCAGCCCATCGGCAACCAGCCGGCCGCGGGCATCGATCTCGGGTTCGAGCTGCGCACCAACGGCGTGCCGCGCAAGGGCGACAAGGTCTCGCTGGACCGCACCGCCTACACCAGCACCAACAACGGCAACGCCAAGGCCTTCCTCAACATCCAGACCGAAGGCTTCGTCGGCCGCCAGACGCTGCCCGACGGCAGCATCACGCCCGGCTCGACGATCAACGACGCCTACGCCGCCTCGATGAGCGACATCGGCGCCCGCGTGCAGAGCGCCACCTACCTGTCGGGCGTCTCCACCACCGTCGCCAGCGACGCCGAGGCCACGCGCTCCGGCCAGGCCGGCGTCAACCTCGACGAAGAGGCCTCGCGCCTGATGCAGTACCAGCAGGCCTACCAGGCTGCCGCCAAGGTGCTGCAGACGGCGCAGACCCTGTTCAGCGAACTCATGCAGATCGCACAGAGATGACCCACCCCCGTAGCGCTTCGCGCTCCCCCTCAAGGGGGCGCACCCAGTGGCCCAGCAAAGCCGGTTCCACGGGGGCCGCTTGGAAATGCACCACGTTGCCAACGCCGTTCGGCGAATTCGCTGACTCATTCGGGAGACGTCGATGAGACTTTCAACCGCCAACCTCTACGACGCCTCCATCGCCAACCTGCAGCGCCGCCAGCAGGCCCTGCAGAACCAGCAGCAGCAGCTGACCTCGGGCAAGCGCGTGGCCCAGGCCAGCGACGACCCGACCGGCGCCGCCCGCGCCGAGCGGGCGCTGGCCTCCATCGGCCGCGTCGAGGCCAACCAGCGCGCGCTGGAGGCCAGCCGCAACAGCATGACCCTGGCCGAGTCGGCCCTGGGCGACGCCAACGAGCTGCTCCAGCAGGCGCGCGAGACCATGGTGTCCGCCGGCAACGCCAGCTATTCCGATGCCGAGCGCCAGGGCCTGGCCAACAAGCTCCAGGGCCTGCGCGACCAGCTGCTCGCCATCGCCAACCGCCCCGACGGCGCCGGCGGTTACGTCTTCTCTGGCCAGGGCTCGGCCAACCCGCCCTTCCTCGACCAGGCCGGCGGCGTCAGCTACGTCGGCACCCCGGGCACCATCCAGACGGGCAACCTCGACAGCTTCCAGCTCAGCGTCGACGGCCGCGGCGCCTGGGAGCAGGCCCGCAGCGGCAACGGCACCTTCGTGACCGATGCCGGCCCCAACAGCATCGACCCGGCCCAGCCCGCCAAGGGCTGGATCGACTCCGGCCGCGTGACCGACCCCTCGCTGCTGACCGGCCAGAACTACCGCATCGACATCGCCGGCACGGCGCCGGCGCAGACCTACACCGTCACCAACACGGACACCGGTGCCGGCGTGACCAGCGGCAGCTACAAGTCGGGCCAGAACATCCAGTTCGACGGCATCAGCGTGGCCGTCTCCGGCGCCCCGGCCGATGGCGACAACTTCAGCATCGCGCCGGCGACCAACTCGCTCAAGGTCTTCGACGTGCTGGACCGGGCCATCAGCGAGCTCAAGACCCCGCTGCGCAACGCCGCCCAGATCCAGCAGAGCAACACCGGCCGGCTGCGCGACCTGGACGCCGTCATGGGCGGCCTGCAGAACGCGCGCAGCCAGGTCGGCGAGAAGCTCAACAACCTCGACGGCACCGAAACCCGCCTGGCCGCCCTCAAGCAGTACAGCACCGAGGAGAAGAGCGCCGCGGAGGACCTGGACATGGTGCAGGGCATCTCGGACTTCCAGAACCAGCAGACCGGCTACGACACCGCGCTGAAGACTTACGCCCTCGTCCAGCGCATGTCGCTGTTCCAGTACATCTCGGGAGGCTGAGGGGCGGGGCGCTACGTCCGGCGGATGAATTCGTCACGAATCGTCCCCATGGGCCGGCGGCGCCCGTGGCAGACTGCCGCATTCATCGCCTGCACCCGCGACGCGCCATGCCCGACAACAGCCCTGCCGCCCTCGACCACGCCATCCTGCCGGGCGTCGCCCTCGGCTACGCCCCGGTCATCGACCGACAGCGCGCCATCACCGGCACGCGACTGACCCTGGTGCCGCTGCGGGCGGACGCCAAGGTCGACCAGGCCGAACTGCTCGCGGCGCTGGCCGCCGTCTGGCCCCAGGGCGGCGAACTCCTCAATCCGCAGGGCGAGGCCCTGCTGGCCGCCCTGCTCGCCCAGCCCCCGGCCCAGCCGGTGCAGATCGAGATGCCGGCCTTCATCGCCGCCGACCCCGCGCATGCCGCGGCGCTCGCCGCGCTCAAGGCGGGCGGCCACGTCGGCGTGCTCAAGGGTCTGCCGCAGGACGCCCTGCCGGCCGAGGTGGCCGGCGTCTTCAAGCGCGTCGTGCTCGAGCCCGGCCAGTCGGCACCGGCGGGCCTGACCCTGCTGCACGCTGGCGTGCGCGGCGCCGAGGCCATCGACGCCAGCTTCGCCGCGGGCGCCAGCGCCGTCATCGGCTGGCCCATGGACGGGCCCTTCGATGCCGGGGCGGCCGTGGGCAAGACCGAGATCGCCGCCGACCTGCAGGTCATCATGGAGCTGATCTCGCGCGTCGACGAAGGCGAGGACGTGGAGCGCCTGGAGCAGACCCTCAAGCGCGACCCCAGCCTGGCCTTCAAGCTGCTGCGCTACATGAACTCGGCCGCCTTCGGGCTGCCGGTGGAGGTGTCGAGCTTCCGCCACGCCATCATGCTGCTCGGTTATGCCCGGCTCAAGCGCTGGCTGGCCCTGCTGCTGACCACGGCCAGCAAGGACCACAGCATGCGCCCCATCATGTACGCCGCCGTGCGCCGCGGCCTGCTGATGGAAGAGCTCGCCGCCGGCATGCAGGAGCGCGAACTCAAGGACGAGATGTTCATCTGCGGCCTGTTCTCGCTGCTGGACCACATGCTCAAGGCGCCCTTCGAGAAGCTGCTGCAATCCATCCCCGTGCCGGAGCGCGTCCGCCAGGCGCTCGTCGAGGACACCGGCCCCTTCCTGCCCTACCTGGAGCTGGTGAGGGCCATCGAGTCCGAAAGCGTCTTCGACTACCGCGACCGTGCCGAGGCCCTGATGATCGGCGCCGGCGAGATCAACGCCTGCGTGCTGAGGGCCCTGTACAAGGCCGCGCAGCTCGAATGAACGGGGCTGCCCCGAGAGGCTGAACGATGTTCGGCCCGCCTGCCACCGCCACCCTGCTCGACCTCGTCGGCGACCCGGTGCTGACGTTGCGGGGCGACCTGTCCGCGCTGCGGGCCAACCCCGCCGCCCGCGAATGGCTGGGGGCCGATGCCGCCGAAGGCTGGCGGCTGCTGCGCCAGGCCGCCGGCGCCCGGCTGGAGACCTGGCTGCGCGAGGCGACGCTGGCCATCGACACCGGCCGCGCGCCGCCACCCGCGCCCCCGCTCAAGCTGGCCGACGGCCAACGCGCCACGCTGCACCTGCTGCGCGATCGGCCCAACTGGCTGCTGCACGCCCGCCTGAGCGGTGCCGAGGCCGTCGAGCCGCCCATCGTCGAATGGCTGGCCCTGTCGCCGCTGCCGGCCGTGCTGGCGGACGCGGCCGGCGGCGGACTGCTGCGCCGCAACGCCGCCTTCGAGGCCCTGTGCCCCGGCACGCCCCGCCACCTCAACGACCTGCCCGACCTGCTGCAGGCCCTGCTCGGCTGGCACCGCGGCGTGCCCCTGCCGGCCCTGACGGCCCAGCGCGTGCAGGACCCGCCCCTCGTCACCGAAGCCGAGTTCGTCGACCCGCAGGGGCGTCACCGCTGGCTGCAGGCGCGGCTGCGCCTGTGGCGCCTCGGCGGACGGGCCCTGCTGCTGGCCGTGCTGGAAGACCACAGCACCCTGCATGAGCGCGATCTCGCCCACCAGCAGCTCGACGCGCTGATGGACACCGCCGCCGTGGGCCTGGCCACCTTCCAGCCCGAGGCCGGCTGGCTCAAGGCTGACCGCAAGGGCTCGCCGTTCAAGACCGGCGCCCGGCCATCCAACGGCAGCCAGGGCTCGCTGCAAGGCATCAGCCGCGACATCGTCGAGCCGGCCTCGCTGCCGGAGTTCGAGCGCCTGCAGCGGGCGCTGAAGAAGGGCGACGCCGTGGAGGTGCGCTATGCCGTGCGCCACCCGGAGCTGGGCCGGCGCTGGCTGTTGACGCGCGTCGCACCCGGCCTGCTGGCCGGCGGACGCCGCTCCACCTCCGTCGTCACGCTGGACGTGACGGCCCAGGCCCAGGCCGAGAACGCGCTGCTGCTGCGGGCCGAGAGCGAACGGGCGGTACTCGACTCGGTGCTCGTCGGCATCGTCACGGTCGGCCCCGACGGCATCGAATGGATGAACCGCTCGGCCCGCCGCATGTTCGGCTGCGAGCTGGAAGACGTGCAGGGCCAGCCCATGGGCGTGCTCGCCCCCGACGACGAGGACCACCCCTTCCACGCCGAACCCGGCTCCGACATCTTCGAATGCCGGCTGCGGGGCCGCGACGGGCGCGAGTTCTGGGTCATCGGCAACGCCGTGCAGACGCCGCGCGAGGACGGCGCCACGCAGCTGACCTACGCGCTGCTCGACATCGACCGCCGCCGCCAGGCCGAGGCCCAGAGCCGCCAGGCCCAGGCCTCGCTCGCCCGCATCATCGAGGCCGCGCCCCTGGCCATCAGCCTGCACGAGGCCCAGAGCCTGCGCATCGTCAAGCTCAACCAGGCCGCCGCCGCGATGGCCGGCCGCAGCGAAGGCCAGCTGCTCGGCGGCGGCCCCGAAGCGCTGTTCGGCGCCGAGCAGGGCGGGCAGGTCGCCGCGGACATGCGCGAGGCGCTGGAGTCGCTGGCCGTGGTGCAGCGCGAATACCGCGTGCCGGCGGGCATGGCCACACGGGTCTGGGACACCCGTCTGCTGCACCTGGCCGGCGTGGGCGGCGACGATGCTCCCGAGCTGCTGCTGCTCGTCGCCAGCGACGTGACCGAGCAGCGCGCGGCGGAGCAGGCGCGGCTGCAGGCCGCCATCTCGCAGCGCGAACTCCTCGTCCGCGAGGTGCACCACCGCATCAAGAACAACCTGCAGGGCGTCGCCGGGCTGCTGCAGCAGATCGCCGCTCGCCGGCCCGAGGTGGCACCGGTGCTCAAGGAGGCGGTCGGCCAGGTGCAGGCCATCGCCCAGGTCTACGGGCTGCAGGTCGGCGCCTCGGGGCCGCTGCTGCTCAAGCGCGTCTTCGACGCCATCGTCGGCTCGGTGCAGCGCATGCAAGGCCGCGTCATCACCACCGCCGCCGAGGGCGGCGCGCTGATGGACGACTGGTGCCTGCCCGAGGCCGAGGCCATTCCCATCGCCCTCAGCCTGAACGAGCTGCTGGGCAACGCCCTGCGCCACGGCCACGGCGCCCAGGTTCGCTGCCAGCTCATCTGCGACACGGCCGGCGTGACGGTCGAGATCGTCAACCCCGGCCGCCTCCCGGAAGGCTTCGCGCTGCAGAACATCAGGAGCGGCGTGTCCGGCCTGGGCCTGGTGCGGGCGCTGCTGCCGCGGCGCAGCGCCATCCTGAGCCTGGAACAGCAGGACGGCGACGTCGTCTGCCGCCTGGAACTAATTCCACCAAGCGTGGTTCACAATCCCGGCACAAAACCAAGTTCTTGAGGGGCACGGTGAGCAAGGGCAAGATCCTGGTCGTCGACGACGACAGACTGGTGCTGGCGACGCTGAGCTACGGGCTCACGCAGGCCGGCTTCGAGGTGATCGACGCCGACAACGGCGACGATGCCATCCTGCTGGCCCGCGAGCACCGGCCCGAGCTGGCCCTGCTCGACATCCGCATGGAAGGCCTCACCGGCTTCGACGTGGCGGCCTATCTGCGCGAATACCTGCAGACGCCCTTCATGTTCCTGTCCGCCTTCGCCGACGAGGCGACGGTCGCCAAGGTCAAGGAGCTGGGCGCGGTGGCCTACCTGATCAAGCCCCTGGACATCTCCCAGATCGTGCCGGCCGTCGAGGCGGCCTTCGCCCGCACCGGTGCGGCAGCCGCCCCGGCCGCACCGGCTGCCGCGACGGCGGCGCCGCCGCCCTCGGAGCTGCCCTCCACCCTCGACCCGACCGCCCTGGCCGTGGGCGTGCTGATGCACCGTTATTCCCTGCCCCGCGACGAAGCCCTGGCGCGGCTGATGAGCCTGGCCAGCGCCGATGGCCACAGCCTGCCGGAGCAGGCCCGCCGCATCGTCGACGCCGTGGAGCTTCTCGCCCGCCCCGGGCAGAAATAACTCACTCGTCCAAGGCATGCCTTGGTCGCCCGACCCACGGACTCCCGGCTTCAGCCAAGGGTGAAGTAGAAGCGAGAGCCCTCGCCTACCGCCGACTCCGCCCAGACGTCGCCGCCGTGGCGGCGCACGATGCGGCGCACCAGGGCCAGGCCGACGCCCGTGCCCTGAAACTCGCTGGCGCTGTGCAGGCGCTGGAAGACGCCGAACAGCCGCTCGGCGAAGCGCATGTCGAAGCCCGCACCGTTGTCCGACACGACGAAGGCGCGCCGGCCGTTCTGCTCCACGCAGCCGAAGCCGATGCGGGCGCAGTCGGCCTTAGCGCTGTACTTCCAGGCGTTGCCCAGCAGGTTCTCCAGCACCATGCGCAGCAGCGTGGGGTCGCCCTGCACGACGAGGCCCGGCTCGATGTGCAGTTCGACGGAGCGCTGGGGCGCTCCTCGCTGCAGTTCTTCCATCACGTAGCCGGCCAACTGCGACAGGTCCACCGGCTGGCGGGCCAGCGGACGCGTGGACAGCTGGCTGAGCGACAGCAGCGCGTCGATCATGCTGTTCATGCGCGCCGCGGCGCTCATGACACGGTCGAGGTGGTCGTTGCCGACGCGGTCCAGCCGCGCGCCGTAGTCTTCCTTGAGGATGCGCGCGAACCCCTCCACCACGCGCAGGGGGGCGCGCAGGTCGTGCGAGACCGTGTAGCTGAAGGATTCGTGCTCCAGGCCCATGTCGCCCGCGGCCGGCGCAGGCAGCGGCGCGGCTGGTGCCGCTGCCGCCTCTTCGGGCCGGGCCGTCCCGACATAGCCGGCGAAATGGCCCTGGCCGTCGATGCAGGGCAGGCCGCGCAACCGCCAGCGGGCATCGCCGTCGGCCGCCGAGAGCAGCAGCTCGGCGAAGGGCTGGTGGGCATCGAGCCGCTCGCGAAGCTGGGCCGCCGGCTCGGCCGGCTCGAAGCGCTCCCAGAGCAACTGGGTGCCGAAGCCGGCGCCCACCCAGCTCGACGACGGCGCCCCCTGCGGCGCCTGCCAGCGCACCAGGCGATGCTCGGCATCGGTGGCCCATTGCCAGTCGCGCTGCAGTTGGGCCTGCATCAACAGCTGCTGGCGCGCCTCGCGCAACGGCTCGGTCAGGCGCTGGCGGGTCAGGCGCACGCCGGCATGCCAGCCCAGGGCCGCGGCGACCAGCAGCATGAACCCGGTGAAAAATGCAGTTAGCACGAGTGCGGCGTGCACGAGGCCGACCTCGCCGCCCCAGACGCGCATCAGGGCCAGCACGACGAGCGTGCCCAGCAGCAGGAAGAGCAGCGACACGCCCGCCAGACCCAGCGCCAGCAACCGCATCGGCACGCGCCGCTCGGTGCGGCGCGGTAGCACGCTCTCGTCGCTGAGGCTGTTCATGCGCGGCATTGTAGGCAGGGGTTCCCTGGGCGACGTGCATATGCACCACCCCTTGAGGAGGCCCGAATCTGTGCATTTCTTCGCGCCGTCCCCCCTACCCAGCCGAGCTACATTTGCAGGATGCCGCCTGTGTAGCCGCCAATGACAGCCTCACCTCCCGCAGCCCAGCTCGACACCGAGGCGATTCGTCGCCTGCGCGAGCTCGACCCGAGCGGCGGCAACAAGCTGCTGGAGCGCGTGGTGGCCGCCTTTTCCAACTCGCTGGATCGTTTGCTTCCAGACCTCGCCCGCGCCCGCCAGGGCGACAAGCTCGACCTGACCACCATCCGCCACGTGAGCCATACGCTGAAGTCCTCCTCGGCCAGTCTCGGGGCGATGGCCCTATCGTCGCGTTGCGCTGACATCGAAACCATGGCCCGCGACGGCCGCACCGAGGGCCTGGAGGAGCAGTTGGACGCTATGCTCCAAGACATCCAACAAGTACGTGCGGCGCTGGCCGCGCTGCTTTGATGCCCAGCCCCATGCTGCCCACCGGTCAAGCCCTGGACGACCTGCCGCCGCGGCCACGGGTGCTGCTGGTTGACGACGACGAGGTCAACCTGCTGCTGACCGCCGCCGCGTTGCGGGAGCGTGGCTTCGAGGTCACCGAGGCCGCCAGCGGCAGCGAGGCCCTGGCCCAGCTTTCGACGCGCGCCCCCGACGTCGTCGTGCTCGACGCCCTGATGCCCGAACTCGACGGCTTCGAGACCTGCGCCCTGCTGCGCGCCACCCCGGGTTTCGAGTCGCTGCCGGTGCTCATGCTCACCGGTCTGGACGACGAGGCCTCGATCAACCGCGCCTACCAGGCCGGCGCCACGGATTTCTTCGTCAAGTCGCCGCAGTGGAGCCTGTTGGACGGCCGGCTGCGCTACCTGCTGCGCAGCTCCCGCACGCGGCTGGAGCTGGAGCGCAGCAAGGCCAAGCTCGCCCGCGCCCAGGATCTGGCCCGCATGGGCAGCTTCGAGTGGCGGCGCGGCGTGGCGGGCAGCTTCACCATCTCGGCCGAGGGCCTGCGCGTGTTCGGCCGCGGCCCGCAGGACCGGCTCGACTTCGTCGGCGTGCTGCGCATGGTGCCGGCCGACGACCGCCACGTCTTCCTGCGCCTGCTGCGCGACGTCGTCGCCCACACCTCGGTGCTGATCACCGACCTGCCGCTGACGCTGCCGGACGGCCGCCAGCGCGTCGTGCACATCGAGGCCGAGCCCGAGTTCAACGAGCAGGGCGCCGTCAACGGCTACACCGGCATCCTGCAGGACGTGACCGACCGCCGCCAGGCCGAGGACCGCATCCGCCAGCTCGCCCATTTCGACGCCCTCACCGGCCTGCCCAACCGCCGCCAGCTGATCTGGCGCGTGGAGCGGGCCATCGAGAGCGCCCGCCGCGGCGGCCACGAGGTGGGCCTGCTGCTGATCGACCTGGACCGCTTCAAGGTCATCAACGACACCCTCGGCCACGCGGCCGGCGACGAGTTGCTGATCGAAGTCGGCCGCCGGCTGCGCAGCTGCGTCCGCCACTCCGACCAGATCATGGAAGGCGTGCTGGAGGGCCTGGGCAACCGCAGCCATCGCGGCCTGGAGGCCGTCGGCCGGCTGGGCGGTGACGAGTTCGTGGCCCTGCTGCCCGAGGTGGCCGACGAGCGCGACGCCGAGCGCGTCGCCCAGCGTGTGCTGGACGCCCTGCGCGAACCCATCTTCGTCGGCGGCCAGGAGTGCTTCGTCACGGCCAGCGTCGGCATCGCCCTCTACCCGCGCGACGGCCAGACCATGGCCGACCTGCTGCGCAACTCCGACGTGGCCATGTACGCGGTCAAGAGCCAGGGCCGCAACGCCTCTGCCGTCTACTCGCCGCAGCTGGCCGGCCACGGCAAGCAGAAGCTGGAGCTGGAAAGCGCCCTGCACAAGGCGCTGGAACGCAACGAGATCGTGCTGCACTACCAGCCCAAGATCGACGTGCGCGCCGCCCGCATGGTGGGCGCCGAGGCGCTGATGCGCTGGCAGCGCGGCAACGTGCTGGTGCCGCCGGCCGATTTCATCCCCCTGGCCGAGGAAACCGGCCTCATCGTGCCCCTGTCCGAATGGGCGCTGAAGGAGGCGGCCCGCCAGGCCAAGCTGTGGTCGCTGCAGTTCGGCTTCGCCGACTCCATCGCCGTCAACCTGCCAAGCCGCCTGTTCGAGCGGACCGATCTCGTCGAGCACATCCACCAGTGCGTCAGCGCCTACGGCGTGCCGCACCGCTCCATCCAGCTCGAGATCACCGAGAACAACCTGATGAAGGACCTGCAGAACGTCATTCCGTCGCTGCACCGTCTCAACGAAGTCGGCGTGGAAATCTCCATCGACGACTTCGGCACCGGCTACTCCTCCCTCGCCTACCTCACCACCCTGCCCATCTCCGAGGTCAAGGTGGACCGCACCTTCGTGCGCGACCTGGGCATCACGCCCCAGAGCTCGGCCGTGGTCACCGCCATCATCGCGCTGGCGCGGGCCCTGGGCCTGCGCGTCATCGCCGAGGGCGTGGAGACGCTGCGCCAGATGGAAGTGCTGCACCGCCTGGGCTGCTCGCTGATGCAGGGCTTCCTGTTCAGCAAGCCGCTGCCGGCCGACGAGCTGGAGCGCTGGATCGCTCAGACCGTGCTGCCGCGCAAGGCGCCCTGGATCACGCAGGCCGACGGCAGCTCGGACCTGGCTCGCGGGCAGCGCTGAGCCATGCAGGCCCGACTGCCCCCGGCACAGCTGGCCAAGGCCGCATTGCAGCGCCTGGCCCAGGCCCGGCTGGAGCCCACGCCCGAGAACTACGCCCGCGCCTACGCCATCGAGGCGGGCGGCGAGTCGGCGCCCACGGCGAACGGCGCCGTGCCTGAGCGTACCCAGCAGCTCATCTCGCGCCTGATCAGCCTGGCCCTGCCCTCGGGCACCGCGCGCCAGGAACTGCAGGCCGCGCTTCGCGAGCAGCGTTACGAGGAACTGCAGCGTCAGGTCGACAAGCTGCTCGACGTGGCCGGCCCGGCGGCCCAGGCCGAGGCGCTGGCCCAGGCGATCGAGCGGCTGGTGCGTGGCCTGGAGCGCGGCGGCCGGCACTGGACCCTGGCCCGCAAGAAGGACGGCATCGCCCGCGCCCTGGAGCTCTCGCGCACCGACAGCCACAAGCTCGTCAAGCGCCTGGGCCAGCTGGCGGCCAGTTGGGACAAGGACGTCGAGGGCAGCGAGGTCGAGACCGATGCCGACGGCGGCACGCCCAGCCAGCTCTTCGCCGACATCGACTTCCAGGACACGGGCTTCCGCGAGCCCAGCGGTTTCGGCGACCTGGGTGGCGGCGTCACGACCGAGAGCGCGCCGGCAGCCGTCGACACCGGTCCCTGGAAGGACATCAGCGGCGAACTGACGGGCACCGTGCGTCATGCCCTGCGCTCGCCGCAAAACGAAGCCACGCCGGCCGACGCGCTGATGCGCGAGATCGAAGCCGCCCAGGCGGAACTGAAGCAAGGCGGCGCCACGCCGGCGCGGGCCACGCAGATGGCCGCCCTGTGCCAGCGTGCCCGCCATCTGCTGGACCACCGCCGCCACCTCTTCGACGAGCTCGGCGGCCTGTGCCGCGAACTGAGCGCCAGCCTGGTCGACCTCGCCGAGGACGACTCCTGGGCCCGGGGACAGGCCGAGGCCATGAACAACACCCTGGCCCAGGGCCTGTCGGGTCGCGGCGTGCGCACCGTCTCCGAGCTGCTCGCTGGCACGCGCGAGCGCCAGCGCGCCCTGCGCGAGGAACGCTCCAAGGCGCGCGACGCCCTCAAGGGCCTGATCCAGCGCATGCTGGCCGAACTGGGCGAGCTGGGCCAGCACACCGACCGCTTCCAGAGCAGTGTCGGCCGCTATGCCGAGGCCATCGAACAGGCCGACTCGCTGGAGAGCCTGGCAGGCACCGTGCGCGAGATGGTCGAGGAGAGCCGCAGCGTGCAGGGCCTCGTCGCCCAGACCCAGGCCCGCCTGACGCTGGAACATGACCGCGCCGCTGCGCTGACCCAGCGCGTGGACGAGCTGGAGACCGAGCTGCGCCGGCTGTCCAACGAGGTCCACACCGACCAGCTCACCCAGGTGGCCAATCGCCGCGGCCTCATCAACGCCTTCGGTATCGAGCAGTCCCGCGCCGAACGCGAGTCCACGCGCATCGCCCTGGCCCTGCTGGACATCGACAACTTCAAGAAGCTCAACGACAGCCTCGGCCACCACGCCGGCGACATCGCGCTGAAGTCCCTGGCCGAGCGGGCCCAGGCCTCGCTGCGGCCGGGCGACATGGTGGCGCGCTACGGCGGCGAGGAGTTCGTGCTGATGCTGCCCGACACGCCGCTGGACGAAGCCCAGCAGGTGCTCGTGCGCCTGCAGCGCTCGCTGTCGGCCGCCCTCTTCAACCACGAGGGCAAGGACGTGTTCGTCACCTTCTCGGCCGGCGTCACCCTCTACCGGCCCGGCGAGACGCTCGAAGCCGCACTCGACCGCGCCGACGTGGCCCTGTACGAGGCCAAGCACACGGGCAAGAACCGGGCGTGCGTCGCGGAGTGAACACGGCGGTTGCTCAGCGACTGAAGGGCTGACGCGGGCCGAGCGCTGGGCCGCTCCCGAGCCGGCCCGCTTGGCGATGTGCTTGCGGCTCGAGGCCGCAAGCATCGCCGTCCCCTAGGGGGACCGGCCAGCCGCACGGCGTTCAGCGTGTGCGGCTGGACGAGGGGCTAAAAATTGAACGCCATGCGCAGGCCGCCCCAGTGGCGGCCCGCCACCGTGATGGGCGCCGCCACTTCCTTCAGCACGACGAAACGGCCACCGCCCATGTCGCGGCGGTAGGTCTGCAGCAGGAAAGGCCGCGTATTGCGCGCCGAGGCCAGGCCGGTGCGGTCATTGAAGATGCGCCGGTAGCGGCTGTTGGCCGTGTTCCAGACCGTGTCGCCCGGACGCTGGGGCTGGCAGTATTTGCGGTTGTGGGTGGCGATGTAGCCGTTGCGGTCGGCGGCGATGCAGAACACCACCTTGTCGCTGAAGCCCAGCATCTTCTCCTGCACGCTCGGCAGCACGCGGTCGGTCAGCGCACAGAAGCGCGTGGTGTGCTGCTGCGGCGACGTGCCCTCGATGGGCCGGTAGTTCTCGTCGAACAGGTCGGCCTCGCTGATCTGGCCGTCGCGCAGCGCGCCTTCCAGCAGCGCCGCCACTTCACCGGCCGCTTCCTGGGCGGCGCGGATGAAGGCCATGTCGTCGACCTCCACGCCGCTCTCGGCGATCTGCTCGACCAGTTCCTCCGACATGCGCAGGAAACGGTCGCTGCCGTCGAAGGCAACCTTGAGCCCGTGGGTCGCCTGCAGCACCTCGCGCTCCAGTTCATGGGCGCGTTCATTGAGCACGCTCATCTGCTGGCCGCTCTCGGCGGCCGACCTGGAGATGCGCTGGACGTCCTCCTCGACCTCGTGGAAAGCGGCGTGGATCTGGCTCGGCCTGGCGGCGTTCTCGGTCAGCTCGGCGCTGAAGCGGTCGATGCGGTCCTGCAGCGTCGCGATGGCGGTGACGATGGCCTTGGACGAGGCCTCGACCTGGCCGGCCAGGGCCTTGACGGCTTCGGCCACGACGGCAAAGCCGCGGCCGGCGTCGCCGGCATGCTTGGCCTCGACGGCGGCGTTGAAGGCCACGAGGCGGGTCTGCAGCGAGATCTTGGTGATCTCGGCTGCGGCCTCGGAGACCTGGGCCAGGGTCGTCGCCATGCCGGAGACCTCGCTGCCGACGGTGCCGAGGGCGCCGCGGGCGCGCTGGACCGCCGCGGCGCTCTCGGCCGTGGCGGTGGCGATGGCGGCCTGGGCCTGCCCGATGTGGTCGAGCTGCTGGGCCAGCGCCTGCATGGCCTGGCCTTGCGCCTGGACGACGCGCTGGGTGTCTTCCAGGGCCCCGCGCACCTCGGCGGCGTCCTTGCCGACCGTCGAGATCGAGCGCGACAACCGTTTGACGACGTTCAGGGCAGCGCTGTCGTCACGCCGCGAAGGCTCCTCCCGCGCAACGGTGGAAGGCGAGCCTGCAGGCTTGGGCCATCTGAACATGCACTTGTCCCCCTCGTTATGGCCTGGGACCGACCTCTTTTCGCAGGAGATCCGCCCAGCTAATTCACCAGTCGCGCAGCTTAACGCGCAACCTTGCGATGGATTGACTGTGCAATTGGCAGACCCGGGACTCCGTGACCTTGAGCACGGCCGCGATCTCCTTGAGATTCATGTCGTGCTCGTAATACATGCTCATCACGAACTGCTCGCGCTCGGGCAGGTTCTTGATGGCGGCCACCAGCGCCTCGCGCATGCGGTGGTCCTGCAGCCGGGCCATGGGGTTGCTGGCCTCGTCGGCGACGTGGCGGTCGAGGTAGTCGTCGTCGCCGTCGTCGCCCGACATGTCCTCCAGGTACACGAGCTGGGTGCCGCGTACTTTTGACAGCAATTCCTGGTACTCGGCCAGCGGCAGGCCCATCTCGGCGGCGATCTCTGTCTCGGTCGGCGCGCGGCCCAGGCGCTGCTCGACCTTGTGCACCGCCACCTCGATCTCGCGCTGCTGGCGCCGGGTGCCGCGGCTCATCCAGTCGCCGCCGCGCAGCTCGTCGAGCATGGCGCCGCGGATGCGCTGGGTGGCGAAGGTCTCGAACTGCACGCCCTGCTCGGCATCGAAGCGCGACAGCGCGTCGGTCAGGCCGATCAGGCCGACCTGGATGAGGTCGTCCACCTCCACGTTGGCCGGCAGCTTGGCGATCATCTGGTGCGCCAGGCGTCGCACCAGCGGGCTGTATTGCTTGATCAGCGTGCTGTTGTCGAGGCGGCCTTTGGGCGTGTACATCGTGAACTCCCGGCGGGGTCAGTGTGCTGCGAGGAAGGGGGAGGACACCGTGCGCGCCGGGCGCAGCGGGGTCGCGTCGGAGGCGGCTTCGAGGGCCGCTCCGGGGGGCGCGGCGAGCAACAGCTCGCGGGCGAGGTGGCGCAGCTCGGGCGTGAGCGGCGCGTGGTGGGCGGTGCGGGGGTCCAGGCAGGCCCAATCGCGCAGCACCGCGCCGAGGAAGCCGTCGGCGCAGGAGTGCAGCTGTTGCGCGATGCGGGTGGCCACGCGCAACTGAGGGTGGCAGGCCATCAGCAGACTGTAGACCATCAGCCCGGCCCGTTGTGTGAGCCATTTCATGCCGGCGTAGGCTTCGGTGACGCTGGCCGGCTCGGTGTCGGCCAGCAGCAGCGGGCGCACCTCGCGCAGGGCGACGACCCGGGCCAGTTCGGCCGCCGGCGCGTGCAGCAGGATGACGTCGGCCTGGGGCGCGGCGTCGGCGACGGCCTCCAGGAAAGCAGCGGCCGAGCCGTTGGCGTTGATGTAGCGCAGCGGCAGGCCGCGCGCCGCCAGGTAGGACACCCGCGGCGACAGGCGCTCCACGCAGTTGGACAGGTCGACCTGGGCCAGCTCCGAGGGCTGGGGCGAAAGCTCGCCGGCATCCACCACCAGCGTGTGCAGGCCCAGTTCGCCGAAGGCGGCGCACAGGCCCTCGAGCAGCACGCCGGCGCCCATGACGCGCGGATTGCTGACGACCGGCACGAAGCGGGCCTTGGAGGCGGCGAAGAGCCGCCGCAGGCCGTGGGCTTGATCCATCATGTCTGCCCCTCGTCCAAGGAGTACCTTGGCCGGTCCCCCGCGGGGACGGCGATGCTTGCGGCATTGAGCCGCAAGCACATCGCCAAGGCGGGCCGGCATGGGAGCGGCCCGGCGCTCGGCCCGCTCAATACACATGTGGTGTGCGTCATCAGTGGATGGCCCTCGTGCCGTCGCTGAGCGGCGCGCCAGCGAAGATGAGGTTCACGTCGGTGTTGTCCATGCGCCAGGCACCCGAGGCGGCACCCTTGAGCGCCCGCTGCACGAGGGCCGTGCTGGGCAGGCGGTGCCAGTCTTCCGGCACGCGCTGGCCGTTGGCCACGCCCAGCACCTTGAGTTTGTGGCGGATGAGGGTGTCCAGCGCTGGAGCGAGCTTGACGGCTTCGTCGATCTTGCTGAGCACCACGCCCTCGCAGGCCGCGCCCTTCCAGGCCGCCACCACGTCCTCGATGGTCTCGCCCTGCTGGGCGGCATTGATGACGAGCAGCTTCTTGATGCTCGGGTGGGCCAGCATCTCCAGCAGCTCCTGGGTGCGGCTGTCGCGCTGCGCCATGCCAGCGGTGTCGATGAGCACCAGCTTCTTGCTGGACAGCAGGTCGAGCAGGTCGTCGAGCGAGGCGCGGTCGTGCGCGGTGTGCACCGGCACGCCGAGGATGCGGCCGTAGGCGCGCAGCTGTTCGTGGGCGCCGATGCGGTAGGCGTCCAGCGTGATCAGGCCGAGCTGGCCGGCGCCGTACTTGGTGGCGAAGTGGGCGGCCAGCTTGGCGGTGGTCGTGGTCTTGCCGACGCCGGTGGAGCCGATCAGGGCGAACACGCCGCCACGGTCCTCGATGGCCGGGGCGGCCTCGTCGGTCTGCAGGTTGCGGGACAGCACGTGGGCGGCCCAGGCGGTCTCGTCGGCGGGGTCGGTCGGCGAGCCGGCACGGAAGTCCGACGGGCAGCTCTCGGCCAGCTTGCGCACGAGGGCGGGGCTGAAGCCTAGTTCGAGCAGCTTCTGGGTCAGGCGGGCCTGCACGGGCTGGCGCTGCAGCTTCTCCATGAAGGCCAGCGAGGAGAAGCGCTCCTCGATCAGGCCGCGCATCTGGCGCAGTTCGGCCGCCATGTCCATCTGGCTGCGCTGGCTGGCGCTGGGCTGGCCGGGCAGGGGCAGCGGCTCGGGCATGGCGACGTCGCCGAGCTGGGGCACGGCGCGCTGGGCCACGGCGGGCGGGATGCGGATCTCGTCGCGCAGCACCGGCGGCGCGGGGCGGGGCTGGGGCTGGGCCGGCGCGGCGGCACGCTTGGGTGCCAGGGCGGCCATGGCTTCGGCGGCGCGGCGCTCGCGCTGGGCGCGCGCGGCGTCCAGGGCGGCGACCGGCGGCTGCTGCGGGGCCAGCGGCGCGGACGGCGCCGCGGGGGCGGCCAGCAGCGGGTCGGGCTGGCCGTTCATCTCGGCCTGGCGGCGGCGCAGCACGCGCTCGCGAACATAGTCCTGGAAGCTCAGCGTGCTCATGGCCAGTTGCTCCACGTCCTGGCGCACCTCGGGGGCGCCGAAGCTCGGCTCCTGGCGCTGGGCGCGCTCGGCCAGGCTCGCGCGCTGCGGCTGGGCGGCCGGCTGCACGGGCGGGCGGGCCGCCGCGCGCGGCGCGGTGGCGGCCATCTGCTCGATCTGGCCCATGCCTTCGGGAGCCATCGCCAGCACCTCCACGCCTTCCGGCACGGACTTGTTGGACAGCACGACCGCGTCGGGGCCGAAGGCCTGCTTGACGAGGGCGAGGGCCTCGCGGGACGTCCTCGCGGTGAACTTACGGACATTCATGCTGTGCCTCCGATGATGGAGCCGATGCGGATGGTGTGGGTCTCAGGAATCTCGCTGTGGCCGAGCACCTTCAGGCGGGGCGCGGCGCGCTTTAGCAGCCGGGCCATGGGCGCGCGGATCAGGTCGGGCACCAGCAGCGTCGCAGGCACGCCGCGGTCTTCCTGCTTCTGGGCCGTCTCGGCGGCGCTGCGGGCCAGGGTGTCGGCTACGCCCGGGTCCAGGGCCGCGCCGTGCGGCGAGTTGAGCGCCTGGGTGACCAGGCGCTCGAGTTCGGGCTCCAGCGCGATGACGTCCAGCTCCTTGGTGCTGCCGTAGATCTGCTGCACGATGGCCGGCGCGATGTGGGTGCGGATGCGGCGGGCCAGCTCCTGCGGGTCGGTCGCCGTGGGCGCGTTCTCGGCCAGGCATTCGACGATGGAGCGCATGTCGCGCACGTGCACGCCCTCCTCCAGCAGCAGCTGGAGCACGCGTTGCAGGGTGGCGATGCTGACCATCTTGGGAATCACGTCTTCGATCAATTGCGGCGCCTGCTTGGTGAGGTGTTCCACCAGGGCCTGCGTCTCCACGCGGCCCAACAACTTGGCCGCGTGCACTTGCATCAAGTGTGAGAGGTGGGTGGCCACGACGGTCGAGCAATCAACCACCGTAAACCCGCTCATTTGGGCCATCTCCTTGTGGCGCTCGTCGATCCACACCGCCGGCAGGCCGAAGGCGGGGTCGGTCGTCGCCGTGCCGATGAGCTTCTGCGTGGCATGGCCAGGGTTGATGGCCAGCCACATGCCCGGGTAGGCCTCGGCCTCGCCGACGACGGCGCCGCGCAGCGAGATGCGGTACTGGCTCGGGCGCAGCTCGAGGTTGTCGCGGATGTGCACCGGCGGCGGCAGGAAGCCGACCTCCTGGGCGAACTTGCGTCGCACGCCCTTGATGCGCGAGAGCAGGTCGCCCTCCTTGGTCTTGTCCACCAGGGTGATGAGGCGGTAGCCCACCTCCAGGCCCAGGGTGTCGACGGGCACCAGGTCCTCCCAGCTCGCCTCGGCCGAGCCCTCGCTGGGCGGCATGATGGGCTTGACGGCCTTGGCGGCCTCCAGGGCCTGCTCCTTGCTGCGCAGCCACCAGGCCAGATAGCCCATGCCGCTGGCGATGAGCAGGAAGACGATGTGCGGCATGCCCGGGATCAGGCCGAGGGCCCCGATGACGGCGGCCGTGATGGCGATGCTCTTGGCCGAGCCGAAGACCTGCTTGCCGATCTGGCTGCCGATGTCCTTGTCCGTGCCCACGCGCGACACCACCATGGCGGCGGCCACCGAGATCAGCAAGGCCGGCACCTGGGCGACGAGGGCGTCGCCGACGGCCAGCAGGATGTAGCTGTCGGCCGCCTGCCCGGCCGACAGGCCGTGCTGGGCCACGCCGATGACGAAGCCGCCGACGATGTTGATCGCCAGGATGAGCATGCCGGCCACGGCGTCGCCGCGAACGAACTTGCTGGCACCGTCCATGGAGCCGAAGAAGTCCGCTTCGTCGCCCAGTTCGGCGCGGCGGCGCTTGGCCTCGGCCTCGTTGATCAGGCCGGCGTTCAGGTCGGCGTCCACCGCCATCTGCTTGCCGGGCATCGCATCCAGGGTGAAGCGCGCGCCGACCTCGGCGATGCGCTCGGCGCCCTTGGTCACCACGATGAAGTTGATGACGACGAGGATGGCGAAGACGATGAGGCCGACGGCGAAGTTGCCGCCGATCAGGAAGTGGCCGAAGCTCTCAATGACCTTGCCCGCCGCGCCGGTGCCGGTGTGGCCCTGCAGCAGCACGACGCGCGTGGAGGCCACGTTCAGCGACAGCCGCATCAGCGTCGTCAACAGCAGCACCGTCGGGAAGGCCGCGAAGTCCAGCGGCTTGATCATGTGGGCCGCCACCATCATGACCATCACCGCCATGGCGATGTTGAAGGTGAACAGCAGGTCCAGCACGAAGGGCGGCAGCGGCAGCACCATCATCGACAGCACCAGCAGTACCGCGATGGGCGCGCCGAGCGCAGCGATGACGCCGGCACGCGGACCGAGCAGGGCTTGGAGTTTGGCGGTGAGCTGGTTCATGCGGCAGATCGGGTCTCAGCCGCATTCTTCTTGGCGGCTCGCGAGACTTGAGCCGGAGAAAGGGCGTGAAAACCGGGCTGTTCTCGCCCGCCGCCGCCCGTCACGCTCACTCCGTGAAGTCTTCCTCGGGCTCGGGCGCCCAGCCCGGCTTGTTGTGCGGATCGAGCTCCGGCGGCACATGCGGCTTGGGCATGTCGGGGCGCGGCGCATGGCGCGAGGCCAGGGCGGCGCGCAGCTGGTAGACGTAGGCCAGCACCTGCGCCACGGCGCCGAACAGCGCGGCGGGGATCTCGTGGTCGAGCTTGGCGTGGGCATAGAGGGCACGGGCCAGCACCGGCTGCTGCAGCACCGGGACCTTGCTCTCCTTGGCCAGGTCGCGGATCTTCATGGCCAGCAGGTCGGCCCCCTTGGCGACAACCTTGGGCGCGGCCATCTTGCCTTCCTCGTACTTCAGCGCCACGGCATAGTGAGTCGGGTTCATGACGACGAGGTCGGCCTGGGGCACGGCGGCGAGCATGCGGCGCTTGGCCATCTCGCGCATGCGGGCGCGCATTTTGGCCTTGACCTCGAGGTTGCCTTCGACCTCCTTGAGCTCCTGCTTGGCCTCCTCGCGGCTCATGCGCAGCCGGCGCAGCCAGAGCTGGCGCTGCAGCGGCACGTCGATGGCGGCGAAAAACGCCAGCGCCACGGCCAGCAGCCCGAGGCCGCCCATCAGCTGCTGGCCGGCATAGGCCAGGGCCGACGGCAGGGGCACCGACATGATGCCGACGAAGGCCTCCAGGCGGTCCTTGAGCACCAGGGCGCCGACGCTGCCCAGCACCAGGGCCAGCAGTACGGCCTTGAGCGCCGTGCCGAAGCCCTGGCCGGTGAACAGCCGCCCCAGCCCCGCGATCGGGTTCATGTGCGAGAACTTGGGCGCCAGGGGCTTCATCGTCCAGTTCCAGCCCCCGCTGGCCAAGTTGGCCGCGACGCCCACCATCATCAGCAACACGGTGATCGGGCCGGCGACGGCAGCGAAGGCCAGGGTCATCTCGACGAGGCGTTCGGCCATGAAGCCGCTCCTGGCGAGCTGACGGGCATCGAAGTGCAGGCCGGCGACCAGCGTCTGGCGCAGCTTCTCGACGATCTGGGGGCCACCTACGGCCAGCACGGCCCCTCCGGCGACCATCATCGCGAAATGCGGCAGGTCGCGCGAGCGCGGCAACTGGCCCTCGGCCCGCGATCTCTCGATCTTCTTGGGCGAGGCGGGTAAGTTGCGGTCCTGTGCGTCGTGGTCGGCCATGGCGGTGCTGCAGCGCTGGCTCGCATTGTTCGAGGCCGACCGCCGAACTTGAGCGGGAAAAGCGGGTTGCTCGGCGGCCAATTCCGGGCCACGGCGCCGCTCGGCCCGTCCGGCGTGCAGGAATGCCGCCTCCGTGGTGGCAAGCGGCCGCCGTGCGGCGGTAATCTGCATCCATGGCCTTCGCCCCTGCCCGCCTGATCGCGCTGACAGCCGCACTTTGCGCGGCTTGCGGCGTCGGCGGCGTGCGTGCGCAGGCGGGCGCGCCGCTCGCCATCGAGTACCGCGACAAGCCGCCCTACAGCTACACCGAGGCCGGCCGACCCGCTGGCTTCCTGATCGAGCGCACCGTCAAGCTGCTCAAGCGCGCCGGCATCGAGGCGCGCTACGCCGAGGTGCCCATCCGCCGCACGCTGCTGAACCTGCAAGGCAACCAGACGGCGCTGTGCTCGCCGGGCCTGTACAAGATTCCGGAACGGGAGGCCTACGCCCGCTTCTCGCTGCCCATCCACCGCGACCGGCCCCACGTCGTGCTGGCCCACGCGGCCATCGCGCCGGAGATCCGCGCCATGCCGCGGCTGGCCCAGCTGTTCGCCGACCCCAGCCTGCAGCCGGGGCTGCTGGACGGCGTGTCCTACGGCGAGCAGCTCGACCAGGCGCTCTCGGCCACCGCCCGTCCCGCCGTGCGCGCCCAGCTCACGCCGCTGCAACTGGCTCGAATGGTGGCGGCGCGCCGCGTGGACTACATGCTGATCGACGAGGAGGACCTCGCCTGGCTGCGCAAGGACGCGGAGTTCGCACCGCTGCCGCTGGTGCGCATCGAGTTCGCCGACATGCCGCGAGGGCAGCTGCGCTACCTGGCCTGCTCACAGCAGGTCACGCCCCAGGTGATGGACCGCATCAACAAGGCGATCCGGGAGCTGCTGCCCGAGGTGCAGGGCGACTGACGCCGATCTTGCTTCTCGGTTGTCCATGCCGCATTCGCGGCGACTGCGACGCATGAACCGAATGCGCAAACGCAACCACAGAGGCACAGAGCCACAGAGACAAAAGCTCTATGTTTCCTCTGTGCCTCCGCGCCTCTGTGGTTGCCTTTGAGCCGCGAATGCCGATGACGGAATGCAAAGAGCCGGCGCGAGGCCGGCTCTTCAGCACGCGGACGGGTTCAGAAACCCAGGCTGGCCAGCAGGTCGTCCACCTCGCCCTGGTCGGCGACCACGTCGGTGCGGCCTTCCGGGTTCACGACCGGGCCCTGGAGGATGTTGGGGTCGACCTTCTCGCGCTGCTCGGGCGGCACGACCTGCACCAGCAGCTTGACAAGGCTGTCTTCGAGGTCGTTGGCCAGGGTCACGACCTTGGCGACGACCTGGCCGGTCAGGTCGTGGAAGTCCTGGGCCAGCATGATGTCGGTCAGGTGGGCGTCGATGCGCGCGGTGCGGCTCTCGACGTCCTTGACGAAGTTCATGACGGCACCGCTGGCGACGGCGCGCACCGGGTCGGCCACGATGGCCGCGGCCATGTCGCGCGTCGCCTGGCTGATGCCGGCATGCTCGGCCTTGGCCTGGTCGACGGAGTTCAGCACCTTCTCGGCCGCGGCGGCCGTCTTGGTGGCGATGTAGCTCAGGCGGCTGCGGGCGTCGGGCAGGCCGTCGGTCGCCACCTGCAGCTTGGGCATCACGCCGAGCTGCTGCATGGTGTCGTGCAGCACCCGGGTGATGGTGCCCAGTTGCTGGAAGACCTCGGGCGAGACGATCAGCGGGTCGGTGCCGACGGTGCTCAGTTTGGCCAGTTGTTCGATGGACATGGCGCCGCTCCCGTCAGGCCGCAGCGGCCAGCTTCTGCATGATCTTCTGGACCTTTTCTTCCAGCGTGGCCTTGGTGAAGGGCTTGACGATGTAGCCGGCTGCGCCCGACTGGGCGGCCAGCACGATGTCTTCCTTGCGGGCCTCGGCGGTCACCATCAGCACCGGCAGGTGCTTGAGGTTGGCATCCGCCTTGATGGCCTTCAGCAGCTCGAAGCCCGTCATGTTGGGCATGTTGATGTCGCTCACGACGAAGTCGAACTTGGAGCCCTTGAGCATGTTCAGCGCTTCGACGCCGTCTTCGGCTTCTTCGCAGTTGTTGTAGCCGATTTCCTTGAGCAGGCCGCGCACGATGCGGCGCATGGTGGAGAAGTCGTCGACGACCAGGAATTTCATGTCAGCGCTCATGGCGATCCTCTTTCTCGGCGGGCAGGATTCAGGGGTCAGCCCGCAGTCTAGTTTCTAGCGAGCCGGCGCCTGCGACTGAGTTTGCGGCATTTTGCCGCTGGGCGGCACTTGCGTGGCGCTGGCAGCCGCGGGCTGGGCCGGCTCGGCCTCGCCCTCGGGCTCGTCGGGCAGGTTCTTGAGCACGGCGTCCTCGGCATCACGGTTCATCACGATGATGCTGATGCGCCGGTTCAGGGGGCTGTTGGGTTCCTTGGCGTCGAGCAGCTTGCTGGCCGCCAGGCCCTGCACGCGCAGCATGCGGGCCTCGGGCAGGCCGCCGGCCACCAGTTCGCGGCGCGAGGCGTTGGCGCGGTCCGCGGACAGCTCCCAATTGCTGTAGCCCTTGTCGCCCGCGGAGAAGGGCTGCGCGTCGGTATGGCCTTCGATGGTGAGGCGGTTGGGCACCTCGGTCAGCACGTTGCCGAGTTCACGCAGCAGCTCGCGCATATAGGGCTTCACGACCGCGCTGCCGCTGTCGAACATGGGGCGGTTGCCCTCGTCGACGATCTGGATGCGCAGGCCTTCCTTGGTCATGTCCAGGCGGATCTGGCCGCCCAGGGCGGCGAGCTTGGGGTTCTCGGACAGCACTTCCTCGACCTTGGTCTTGAGCTGCTCCAGACGCGATTTCTCGGCGCGCCGCTGCTCTTCCTTCAGCGCCCGCAGCGTGTAGCTGGCGCGCTTGGCGGCGCTGTCGCCTTCCTTGACCTGGCCGGTCTCGCGGGTGAGGTCCTTGCCGCCGCCGCGCACGATGCTGGACGAATCGCCCGAGCCCGAGCCGCCGAGCATGGCGACCTTGAGCGGCGACTGGAAGAACTCGGCGATGCCCTTCTTGTCGCCCTCCGTCGTGGAGCCGAGCAGCCACATCAGCAGGAAGAAGGCCATCATGGCCGTCACGAAGTCGGCATAGGCGATCTTCCACGCGCCGCCATGCGCCGCGTGGCCGCCCTTCTTCACCTTCTTGATGATGATGGGCTGGAGCTTTTTCGCATCACCAGCCATGGCGTTCTCCTATGGCTAAAGAACACAGCCACAGAGGCACAGAGGCACAGAGAAGTCCGGGCCTCTCTGTGCCTCTGTGCCTCTGTGGCCGTATTGCTTGGGCGATGGCGCGCATCACTTCTTCTTCACGTGACTCTCGAGCTCGACGAAGGTCGGCCGGTCGCCCGAGAACAGCACCTTGCGGCCGAACTCGATGGCCACCTGCGGGGCGTAGCCCTGCATGCTGGCCAGCAGCGTGGTCTTGATGCACTGGAATTCCTTGCCGGCGTCCTCGACCTTCTGCTCCAGCAGGCCCGCCAGCGGCTCGGCGAAGCCGTAGGCCAGCAGGATGCCGAGGAAGGTGCCGACGAGGGCCGAGCCGATCATGCCGCCCAGCACGGCCGGCGGCTGGCCAACCGAGCCCATGGTGTTCACCACGCCCAGCACGGCGGCCACGATACCGAAGGCCGGCAGGCCGCCGGCCAGGCGCTGCAGCGCGGCCACGGCGGCGTGCTCTTCCTGGTGGTGGGTCTCGATCTCGCTGTCCATCAGCGACTCGATCTCGTGGGCGTTCAGGTTGCCCGACACCATCATGCGCAGGTAGTCGGTGATGAACTCGGTGACGTGGTGGTCGTTGCCCACCGTCGCGTACTTCTGGAACAGCGGGCTGCTGTGCGGGTCCTCGACGTCCTTCTCGATGGACATCAGGCCTTCCTTGCGGGCCTTCTGCAGGATGTCGTACATCAGCGCCAGCAGCTCCATGTAGCGGGCCTTGCTGTACTTGCTGCCCTTGAAGCACTGACCCAGGCCCGCCGCCGTCGCCTTCACGACCTTCATCTGGTTGTTGGCCAGGAAGGCGCCCAGGGCCGCACCGAAGATGGTGATCATCTCGAAGGGCAAGGCGTGCAGGACGACGCCGATGTTCCCGCCGTGGGCGATGAACACGCCGAAGATGCAGGCCATGGAGACGGCCCAGCCGATGATGACGAACATGAGTGAACGAGTTGAGGGTGTTCAGGCCATATCGGCCCGATGCCGGGGGGGCTTGAGGAAAGTATGCCGTGCAGCCCCCGGGGCGAAGCCTTCAATTGGCGGGATTTGACGCAGCAAACCGCCCAGGGCGGTAAAGCCACACGAACTGGCCGTTGCCCAGGCGCCAGCTGGTCACGGGCTCCACGCCGGGCACGGCGAAATCCAGGCTCACCAGCCAAGCGCCGGCCGTGAACTCCGCACAGGCCTTGGCCCAGACGCGGGGCATGGATTCGGGCCGCTGGAAGACATAGACGAGGGCGAAGCCCCCCCAGTCGTCGGCCCAGAGGTCACCACGGCGGACGCTGGCGCCGCGGGCCCGCCAGCGCGCCAGCAGGGCGAGCGGCCGGCTCCACTCCACGCCCTCCACCCGCGCCTGCGGATAGGCGCGCTGCAGCTCACGCAGGCCGTCGCCCGCGCCGCAGCCGGCATCCAGCACCCGGGCGCCGGGCGGCAGCGGCGCAAGGCTGGAGAGCTGCTCAAGCGCACCGCGCGGTGTCGGAAAGATGGGCGCTTCGCTCCAGCTGCGGCGCGGGTAGAGCCACCAAAGCAAGGCCAGGGGCAGCAGCCACACCACGCCCGGCGCCCCGCCCTGCCCGCCCAGACCGAGGACCAGGGCCGAGACCGGGAAGCCGAGGGCGGCGATCAGGCGGCGCCAGCGCTGCGGATGCAGCAGCGCCAGCCCGGCGCCCACCAGCATGCCGCCGATGAGCGCGGCCTCGCGCCCCCAGCCCAGCAGCGCCGCATGGGCGATCCAGGCGGCCACCCACACCCACAGCGCCGACAGCGGCCAGGCCGTGGCGAGCCGCTTCAACACGGCGCGGGGTGGGCGGCCCGCAGGGCGGCGGCCTCGTCGGGGCGGCCGGTGCCTTCCAGCACCACGGCCAGGTTGTGCGCGGCCAGGAAGCTGCCGCGGCCGGCCACGGCGCCGGGCTGGTCGGGCCGCTCGCCCAGCGCCAGGCAGCGGCGCCAGGCCGCCTCGATCATCGGCAGCAGTTCGCCGGCCTGTGCCGGCTGGCTGGCGGCCAGGTCCAGCAGCAGGTCGCCGAGGGCGAAGAAGAAGTCGGGCGACTCGTCGCCCGCGGCCATCTGCGACTGTGCGAAGTCCATGGCGTCGGCATGCCTGCCCAGGCACTTGAGCGCGAAGAGGCGGCGCGCCACCAGGTCCATCCACCAGGGCGACGCCGCGGCGCCGGGCAGTTCGCAGGCGCGGGCGAAGCCGGCCTCGGCGGCCTCGTGCTCGTCGTAGACGGCGCAGTCCTTGCCGAGCTGGTACCAGAGATAGGCGTCACCGGGCGTCTCGGCCAGGGCGCGCTCCAGCAGGCGGCGGTTGCGGCCCCGCTTGCCGGCCAGCCGCTCGGCCACGTAGCCGTCATGGCCCACCACCAGGGGCAGCCGGCGCACCGGCAGCGCGTGGCGGGGCTGCTCGTGCACGCGGCCGGCGTAGCGCACCGCGCCGGGCAGCACCCGGCTGAGCCAGGCGATGGCTTCGCCGGCCCGGTCCGCGGCGAGGTCAAAGCGGTCGCGCAGCTGCAGGGCCCCGACGAAGCCGGGCGGCGTCCCGCGCAGCGCCCGCAGGGCTTCGCCGCCGGAGATGAGCCACTCGTCGGCGTCCAGCACCAGGTGCCAGTCGGCGCCGGCCAGGTCTAGGGCACGGTTGCGGGCGGCGGCGAAGTCGTCGCACCAGTCGAAGCGCTCGACCCTCGCCCCGTGGGCGGCTGCCACGGCCGTCGTGTCGTCCACCGAACCAGTGTCCAGCACCAGCATCTCGTCGACCCAGGGCCGCACGCTGTCCAGCAGCCGCGCGATGCGGGCCGCCTCGTCGCGCGCGATCACGACGAGGGCCAGGCGGCACGGCGGGGCGGCAGCGTTCATGGCGCGATTGTCCGCATGCCCGCCCGGCCGTGAAGGCAGGTCAGGACCGGTTTTTCCCCGCTTCACGGCGCATCGGAGCCCGCGCGCGAGACCTAGAGTGCCAACCTCCTCCACAGCCCGCGAGGCTCCCCATGATCCCCCGCACACTGCATGTGATCTGGGTCGGCGACGAATCCAAGCGCCCCGACAACTGCATCGACACCTGGCGCCGCCACAACCCGGACTGGACGCTGCGCGTCTGGGGCAATGACGACCTGGCCAACTATGGCTGGATCAATGCGCGCCACATGCGCGAGATGGCCGGGCGCGAGCTCAACGGCGTGGCCGACCTGATGCGCTGGGAGATCCTCTATCACGAGGGCGGCTTCGTGGTCGACGCCGACAGCATCTGCCGGCGCCCGCTGGAGCCCTGGCTCTTCGAGGGCGAGGCCTGCGCCTCGTGGGAGAACGAGCTGGTGCGCCCGGGGCTGATCGCCGCGGGCTATGTCGCCTCCATCCCGGAGAACCCCTTCTTCGGCCAGATGATCCTGGACCTGCAGAAGATGCCCACCGTCGTCGACCGCATGGCCTGGCAGAGCGTGGGCCCGCTGTTCCTGACCGAGGAAGTGCGCCTGCAGCGCTACACGGGCCTGACGATCTGGCCCAGCCACTTCTTCATCCCGCGCCACTTCACCGGCCTGGAATACAGCGGCGGCGGCAGCGTGTTCGCCGGCCAGGAATGGGGCAGCACGCTGGGCAAGTACGACGAACTGCACAAGAGGAAGGTCGCATGAGCACCCAACCCGTACTCGCCGCCGAGCGCAAGGACGCGGCCGACCTGCCGGTCTCGCCGCTGGAATACGCCCACCAGCGCTACTTCGTGCAGAAGGTCAAGGTCGGCGAGGACTTCGTCGGCGTGCCGCGGCTGGACGCTTTCGTGGCCCTGTGCGAGGGCCGGCGCGTGCTGCACGTGGGCTGCGTGGACTGGCCCATCACCGACCTCAAGCGCTCCCTGCACCTGCAGCTGGATGCCCACTGCGAGCTCGACGGCTTCGACATCCATGGCGAAGCCTTCGAACTGATGCGCCCGCACTTGAAAGGCCGGCTCTACAGCGACTGGGCCGACGTGCAGGGCCCCTACGACACCGTGCTGGTGCCGGAGGTGATGGAGCACGTGCCCGACGTGCAGGGCTTCCTGCGCCAGCTCGACGCCCTGGGCGCCTCGCAGTACCTCATCACGGTGCCCGACGCCTACTCGTGCTTCCGCCGCCACTTCGACTACAACAGCGGCGCCCAGACCTTCGTCGAGGTCGTGCACCCCGACCACAACTGCTGGTACACGCCGTTCACGCTCTCCAATGTGATCCGCAAGTACACGCCCTGGCAGATCGACGGCATGTTCTTCTTCAACGGCATCTCGCTGCTGGCCGTGGCCAGCCGGCCCGAGGCCGGAGCGGCCGCCGAGTGACGCCCGCCGCCCTGCGCCGCCAGGCCGAGGCGCTGCGCCATGCCGGCCGCGCCGCCGAGGCGGTGGACCTGCTGCTGCAGGCCCTGGCCCTCGCGCCCACCGAGGTGGACACCTACCTCCAGCTCGGCTTCGCCCTCCAGGCCCTGGGCCTGCACAGCCAGGCGGCCGAGGCTTTCCGCACGCCCGCGCTGCTGGAGCCCGGCAGCGTCATGGCCCAGGGCTACCTCGTCCATGCCACGCAAAAGGCGGCGGACTGGACCCAGCTCGATGCCGACCTCGCCGCCCTGCGCGCCGCCCTCGCTGCCAAGCCGGCGGGCGCCGACGACGAATTCGGCATGCCCTTCGCCCTGGTGGGCCTGCCACACAGCCGCCAGGAACTGAAGCAGGCCGCCGGGCTGGCCAGTCGCCACGTGGCCCGGGGCCTGCGCCCGCTGCCGCCGCGCCGGCCCGAGGCACGCCAGCGCCTGCGCGTCGGCTACCTGTCGGCCGACTTCCACGCCCATGCCACGGCCGCGCTGATGGCGGACCTGCTGGAAAGCCACAACCGCGATCGTTTCGACGTGCGGCTGTACTCCCATGGCCCCGACGACGGCTCGGCTCTGCGGCAGCGCGTGCGCGGGGCGGCCGAGCACTTCGTCGACGTGACGCCGCTCGACCTCGCCGCCACGGCGCAGCGCATCCGTGCGGACGGCATCGACATCCTCGTCGACCTGAAGGGCCACACGGCCGGCAGCCGCCTGGCCGCCCTCGCCTGCCGGCCGGCGCCGGTGCAGGTGAGCTGGCTGGGCTTCCCGGGCACCAGCGGCGCAGGCTATGTGGACTACGTCATCGGCGACCCCGTCGTCACGCCGCTGGGCGACGCCGCCGACTACAGCGAATGCATCGCCCAGCTGCCCCGCTGCTATCAGCCGCAGGACCGCCAACGCCGCCCGGGAGCCGCGCCCTCGCGCGCCCAGCTCGGCCTGCGGGACCACGCCCTGGTGCTGCTGGGCGCCAACGCCGTGTACAAGATCACGCCGCCGCTGTGGGCCGCCTGGATGGAGGTGCTGCGCCGCCTGCCCGAGGCCCAGCTCTGGCAGCTCAGCGGCGGCGACCAGGCCGACGCACGGCTGCGCGACGCCGCGGCCCAGGCCGGCATCGAGCCCGGGCGCCTCGTCTTCATGCCGCCGGTGGGCATGGACGAACACCTCGCGCGCCTGCAACAAGCCGACCTCGCCCTCGACAGCTGGCCCTGCAACGGCCACACCACTACCAGCGACGCGCTGGCGGCCGGCGTGCCGGTCGTGACCCTGAAGACGAACGGCTTCCCCGGCCGGGTGGCGGCCAGCATCCTCGCCGCCGCGGGCCTGCAGAGCTGCGTCACCCTGGATGCCGGGGCCTATGTGGAGCGGGTGTGCGCGCTTGGGCGCGACGGCGCCGAAAGGCGGGCCCTGCACGAGCGCATCGCCTCGCGCCCCGAGGGGCTCTACGACACCCCGCGCTTCGCGCGCGAGCTGGAGGCGCTGTACCAGCGCATGTGGGAGCGGGCCCTCCAGGGCCTGCCGCCGGCCGCCTTGCCGGCCTGATCCAGGGCGGGGCCTGGCCCCGGCCTGCCGATCAATGCATCTGGATGGAGCCCTGGGCGCGGCCCTTGCCGGCGCGAGCGGGCGGGTTGCACAGGCCGCAGACGAAGTGGCGTGCGATCTCGTGCGGGTGGGTGACGAACTGGCCGTTGCACTTGGAGCACTTGGTCAGCGTCAGCATGCCGTTGTCGACGAACTTCACCAGGCGCCAGGCCCGCGTCACCGACAACATCGCCTCCAGGCCCTGGGCCTGGGTCTGCTCCTGGTAGAGCTGGTAGGCCTTGATGACGGTGTCGATCTCGTCCATCTCCGCGGCCTTGTTCAGGTACTCGTGGATGTTCAGGAAGAGGCTGGCGTGGATGTTGGGCTGCCAGGTCATGAACCAGTCCGTCGAGAAGGGCAACTGGCCTTTGGAGGGCGACTTGCCGCTCACCTCCTTGTACAGGCGCAGCAGGCGCTCGTAGGACAGGTCGGTCTCGGACTCCAGCACCTGCAGGCGGGCCCCGAGGTGGATCAGCTGGACGGCACGCTCGATCTGCCTGGCTTCGGTGAGGATGCTCTTGACGCGCATGGCGGGCTCCGGAATCTGTGACTGAATTGGCAGCGAAGGGGGCGGAAGGTCAGGCGTGCTCGTGGCGGCCGGCCATCAGGATGGAAGCGTGCAGGCGGCTGACGCTCTCGTTCGCACCCGGCTTGCTGTGGTTGGTCAGCAGGCCCCACACCAGGTCGTCGCTCATGCGGAAGGCGCACAGCAGCGTGTTGCCGGAAGCGATCTTCATGATCTGTGCCGGGCTCAGCGTGGAGATCAGGGTCGCCGTGTCTTCGCTGATGCCTAGGCGATACAGGGCCTGCTCGCGGTCGGCGCGGATCAGGCTCTGGGCCAGCATCAGGTAGGACAGGTTGGCTTCACGGATCTCGGCGAGCATTTGGTCGGCGTTCATGGCGGGCTTCCGTTTCAGAGGTAGAGGGGCGTTGCGGATCAGTGAAACGGATTGTGTTGACCCCTCTTCTTCTTCGATATCAGGTTCTGTCGGTGCGCGGCGTCCACTTTCGGAGCAGGCCTTGTCAGCGAAATTCCTACACGCGCGTCGGGCAGGCGCCGCTCACTAGTCCACTGCGTCGGGGAAATGACACCCCCGCCGGGGCGTAAAGGCAGGCAGGCAAGGCGCGAGGAGGCCGTGGGTCGGGACCCACAACGACGAGCAACGCTGAATGCCTGCCTTTACGCCCCGGCCCGCAGGGTGAGGTCCCAAGCCGGCCCACTCGGCGTTACTCGGCCTCGCCGGGGCCCGACCCCGGCTGCGCCTCGCGCCTTGATTGGGCCGGCTTGGGACCTCACGGGGGTGCCATTTCCCCGACGCAGTGGACTAGCTAGCACCGGGGCCCCGGCAGCTTGCGCTGGCGGGGCCCCGTGAGGGAGGAGGGCGGGCCGTGTCAGGCGCGGGCGCGCTTGAGCCGCTCGAGCTCGATCATGGCGACGGGCACCAGTTCCGGCGCCTCGGCCTGCAGGCTGTCGCGGCCGGCGCCGCTCTGCAGTTCCGTCAGCACGCCGATGGCGCGGTCCGTCTGGCCCAGCCCCGAAAGGGCGAAGGCCAGGGTGTAGAGGCTGGGGCCGTGCTGGGTGCGCGCCTGCAGCGCACGGTCGGCATAAGCCGCGGCATGCTCCAGCCGGCCGGCGGCCAGCAGCAGGGCCGCCATGTCAGACAGCAGGTCGTGGCTCATGGGCTCGCCCTGCAATGCGTCGTACAGCACGCCCAGGCCGCCGCCGAGGTTGCCCTTGGCGGCTTCCGCGTAGGCGGCGTTGCGGGCGCGGGCCAGCAGCATCGCCGGGTCGTTGGCCGGGACCGCGACGGGACGGTGGCCGTTGCGGGAGGTCGTGCGTTGGGCGGTCGATGAAGCGCGCATGGCGGGGCTTTCGTTCCGGCGCAGGGGTTCGGCCGGGTTGGAGCGCACTTTAGGAAGCACCCCGGCCGGCGATCCCGCGAAAAGCCGGGGCTTTGCGGGCCGCTTTCCCGGCCGGCGGCCGATCCGACGAACAAGCACCTGCATCGCCTTTTATTCAAAAGATCACGGCCTTGACAAATCGGGCTAAAGAAACTTCCCCCGCGCACCGATAGCCAACTCAACGCACTCGCCAAACGGGTTCGTGGTCCGGCTGGAAGGCCGAGGTGGTGTGACGCCGTTCACAGGTGGCGTCACGGGCTTCAACGGTTGACTGGCGTCGGGCGTCGCTCAGGAGGGCGCACCGCAGGGTGCGCTCGATGGAGCAGCACGGGTGCCGCACCCGGGCACTCGGGTCTTCGTCCGGCGCTATTGCCGGGTATCTCAAGCTGAAAGGAAGCGCATCATGGCCTCTGTCATCAACACCAATCTGCTGTCGCTCAATGCGCAGCGCAACACTTCGGCCTCGCAGTCGTCGCTGGCCACCTCGCTGCAGCGCCTGTCCTCGGGTCTGCGCGTCAACTCCGCCAAGGACGACGCCGCCGGCCTGGCCATCTCCGAGCGCCTGAACGCCCAGGTGCGCGGCTCCAACGTCGCCATCCGCAACGCCAACGACGGCATCTCGCTGTCGCAGACGGCTGAAGGCGCGCTGGCCAAGGTGAACGACTCGCTGCAGCGCATGCGCGAGCTGGCCGTCCAGGCCCGCAACGCCACCAACACCAGCGCCGACAAGGACTCGCTGGACAAGGAGTTCGGCGAACTGTCCAAGGAAATCCAGCGCGTGCTGGGCGGCACGACCTTCAACGGCCGCGCCATCCTGTCCACCGACTCGGGCACCCAGACCTTCCAGGTCGGCGCCAACGTGACGAGCAACGACCGCATCGACGTCGCCACCTCGAACATGACGACCGCGACGGAAATCACGACCGTGGCCGGCACCGACAACACCGGTGCAGGCCGTGCCGTGATCGACAACACCGCGACCGGCACGACGATCGACGGCGTCATCTCCAACATCGACACCGCCATCAACAAGGTCAGCTCCGAGCGCGCCACGCTGGGTGCCGCCCAGAACCGCATGGACCAGGTCATCTCCAACCTGCAGATCTCGGTGGAGAACCAGAGCGCCGCCAAGAGCCGCATCACCGACGCCGACTTCGCCCAGGAAACGGCCAACCTCTCCCGAGCCAACATCCTCCAGCAGGCAGGCAACGCGATGATCGCCCAGGCGAATCAGATTCCGTCGCAAGTCCTGTCCTTGCTTCGATGAAGCCGGGCCAGCACCGCTGGCCCTGAGTGAAGCGTCCACTGCGAAGACGGTCACCCTCACGCCACCAGCACAAGCACCTTGAACGCCACCCCGCCAGCGCGGGGGGCGTTTTTTAGGCGCCGTGTGAAAAAAGGATTCAAGTCAATCCATCGTGCCGACGATAAGCATCTCAACGGGTTCGCGATTCACTCGAGGACTACGTACCAGACGCCCTCGTCAACGAAAGGATTGAGTCATGCCCCAAGTCATCAACACCAACCTCGCCTCGCTGAATGCCCAGCGCAACACGGCGATGTCACAGTCGTCCCTGGCCGTGTCCATGCAGCGCCTGTCCTCAGGCCTGCGCGTGAACTCCGCCAAGGACGATGCGGCCGGCCTCGCCATCGCCGAACGCATGAATGCGCAGGTGCGCGGCTCGCAGGTCGCCATCCGCAACTCCAACGACGGCATCTCGCTGGCGCAGACGGCCGAAGGCGCCCTCGCCAAGGTCGGCGACGCCCTGCAGCGCATGCGTGAGCTGGCCGTGCAGTCGCGCAATGCCACCAACACCAGCGCCGACAAGGACTCCCTCGACAAGGAGTTCGGCGAGCTCGCCAAGGAAATCCAGCGCGTGCTGGGCGGCACCACCTTCAACGGCAAGGCCGTGCTGGCCACCGAGTCGGGCACCCAGACCTTCCAGGTCGGCGCCAACACCACCGCCAACGACCGCATCGACATCGTCACGAGCAACATGACGACCGCGACGGAAATCACGACCGTCGCCGGCACGGACAACACCGGCGCCGGCCGGGCTGTCATCGACAACACCGCCACCGGCACGACGATCGACACGGTCATCACCAACATCGACACGGCGCTGGACAAGGTCAACGGCGAACGGGCCACCCTGGGCGCCTCGCAGAACCGCTTCGACGCCGTCATCTCCAACCTGCAGGTAGCCGTCGAGAACCAGAGCGCCTCGCGAAGCCGCATCATGGATGCCGACTTCGCCCAGGAAACGGCCAACCTGAGCCGCGCCCAGATCCTGCAGCAGGCCGGCAACACCATGGTGGCCCAGGCCAACCAGCTGCCCCAGCAAGTGCTGGCCCTGCTGCGCGGCGGCTGAAGCCGCCGGGCAGCCCCCGCGCCGCGCACCGGGAGGTGGCGGCGCGGAGCCTTTGAATAGCCGTGGTTTGGGCCCTTGATCGGGCTTTTGGGACGGCAGCGCATCCGCAGAATTCGGTCCATCGAGTCTGGCATTTAGAGCCGGCTCGGCGACTGACCCCAGGAGTGCGCGATGCCCCAAACCATCAACACCAACATCAACTCGCTGAACGCCCAGCGCAATCTGAACGCCTCGCAGAGTTCGCTCGCGACGTCGATGCAGCGCCTGTCGTCCGGCCTGCGGGTGAATTCCGCCAAGGACGACGCGGCGGGCCTGGCCATCGCCGAGCGGATGAACACCCAGGTTCGCGGCATGAACGTCGCGATCCGCAACGCGAACGACGGCATCTCGCTGGCGCAGACCGCTGAAGGCGCGCTCGGCAAGATCGGCGACAACCTGCAGCGCATGCGTGAGCTGACGGTGCAGGCCCGCAACGCCACCAACAGCAGCTCCGACAAGGACTCGCTGAACAAGGAGTTCGAGCAGCTCGGCTCCGAAATCTGGCGCATCGTCAACGCGACGACCTTCAACAGCAAGCCCATCCTGGCCGACACGGCCGGCGTGGCGGCGGGCACCGGCCAGACCTTCCAGATCGGCGCCAACACCACGGCCAACGACTCCATCACCGTCACGGCCCTGGACCTGACGCAGGACCCGGCCGTCACGGCCCTGCTGGGCACCGGCACGACGCCCTTCCCCGCGCTGATCGACAACACGGCCGACTTCGCCGCCCTGGGCACCGTCATCAACAACATCGACACGGCCCTGGACGCGGTGAACAACACCCGTGCCACCTACGGCGCCATCCAGTCGCGCTTCGATGCCGTGATCTCCAACCTGCAGGTCGCCGTCGAGAACCAGACGGCCGCCCGCAGCCGCATCATGGACGCCGACTTCGCCCAGGAAACCGCCAACATGAGCCGGGCGCAGATCCTGCAGCAGGCCGGCAACGCGATGGTGGCCCAGGCCAACCAGTTGCCCCAGCAGGTGCTGCAGCTGCTCAAGTGATGAGAAATTTGTAACCGGGGCCTCAAGTTCCGGCGCACACTGGCCGATATCGCCTTGGCATATCGGCCTTTTTTGCATTGCTGACCCATGGCCACCATCACATCCCTCGGTATCGGAAGCGGTCTCGACGTCGAATCCATCATCACCAAGTTGATGGCGGTCGAGCAGCAGCCCATCAACAACCTCAACAAGAAGACCGACGGTCTCAAGACCCAGCTGTCGACCTACGGCCAGATCCAGAGCACGCTGTCCACCCTGCGTGACGCGGCGGCCAAGCTGACCAACCCCGACACCTGGGCCGGCACCAAGACGACGTCCAGCGACGCCACGGCCATCACGGCCAGTGCCTCGACGGGCGCGGCCATCGGCAACGTCTCCATCAGCGTCAGCCAGCTCGCCGCGGCCCAGACCCTGGCCTCCTCGACCTTCACGAGCAGCACCGCCACCGTCGGCCAGGGCTCCATGACCATCGAGCTGGGCAGTTGGGCCACCGACACCAATGGCGTCACCAGCTTCACGTCCAAGCCCGACGCCACGCCCGTCACCATCACCATCGGCCCCGGCCAGGACCAGCTCGGCCAGATCCGCGACCAGATCAATGCCTCGGGTGCCGGCGTCACCGCCGCCATCGTCACGGACGCGACCGGCTCGCGGCTGACCCTGACCTCCCGCAACACCGGTGAGACCAATGCCTTCCGCGTGACGGTCAACGATGCCGACGGCAACGGCGGCGACGCGTCCGGGCTGTCCCAGCTCGCCTACGACCCGAGCAACTCGGTCAGCCAGATGTCGCTGAGCCTGCCGGCCGCCAATGCCCGGGCCATCCTCAACGGCCTGCCGATCAGCTCCGAAAGCAATCTGCTGGCTTCCGCCATCGACGGCCTGAACATCACGCTGCTGAGGACGACGCCGCCGGTCAACATCAGCGTCAGCCAGGACGCCGATGCGATCAAGAAGGCGGTCAGCGATTTCACGACCGCCTACAACGCCGTCAACCAGCTGCTGCGCAACCAGACCAAGTACGACGCAGCAAGCAAGACGGCCGCGCCGCTGCAGGGCGACTCCACCGCCGTGGGGCTGAACAACCGCCTGCGCGGCATCGCCGGCGGCAGCACCTCGCTGAGCACCAGCCTGCACCGCCTGGCAGACATCGGCCTGGCGCCCGGCTCCGACGGCAACCTGCCGACGGCCGGCGCCAAGCTCGACAAGGCCATGTCCAACCTGGCCGACCTCAAGCAGTTCTTCATGGCCGTGGACAACACCAACGACGGCAACAGCGGCTTCGCCACGCAGATCCGCAACCTCGTCGACCAGGCCCTGAGCGTGGACGGCAGTGTCTCCAGCCGCCAGAAGGGCATCCAGGGCGAGATCGACAACAACAACAAGCGCGTCGACGACCTGAACCTGCGCGCCTCCTCGACCGAGACCCGGCTGCGCGCCCAGTACTCGGCCCTAGACACCAAGATGAGCCAGTTCAGCAGCCTTTCCAACTACCTCACCCAGCAGCTGGCCTCGCTGAACAAGTGAGCGGCCGGTGGCGGCAGGCAGGCGGGCGACCCCAGGGGTCGCCCTTTTTCTTTGCAGTCGCGACAAATAAGCTCACAGTCCAGCCATCTTCCGGGACCTGACGGCTCAAGTCCGCGAGGCACAGGCCGAAAAACAGTCAACAACGACGACGCCTCAGGCCCCCAACATGTACGGCAACATGTCCTCCCCCTTCGCAGCACGCAACCAACGCGCCAACCTCTACGCCAAGGTCGGCCTCGAGACCGACGTGCAGGCCGCCAGCCCGCACCGCCTCGTGGCCATGCTGTTCGACGGCGTCTTCGATGCGATGAACCAGGCCTGCGTCGCCATCCAGGCGCAGAACGTCGAACTCAAGGGGCGCTCGCTGAGCCGCGCCGTGCGCATCCTCGACGAAGGCCTGCGCGCCGGGCTGGACCTGTCCGCCGGCCAGCTGGCCGCCGACCTGCGCGAGCTCTACGGCTACGTCTGCACGCGCCTGACGCAAGCCAACCTGCACAGCGACCTCGCCGCCGTCGAGGAATGCCAGCGCCTGCTGACCCCCGTGCGCGAGGCCTGGATGGCCATCGCCGGCACGCCCGCCGCCCAGGCGGGCCAGGCCCAGAACGTGCCGCGCGCCGCCTGAACGCCGGCCCAGCGCCGCCCCCATTCCGCAAGATCACCGGTGACCCCGCAATGAACTCCGAACTGCTCAACTACTACGAGGCCATCGAACAGGCCAGCGCCGACATGCTGTCGGCGGCCCGCACGGGCAACTGGGACGAAGTCGTGAAGCTCGAAGGTGCCTGCGTGCTGCTGATCTCGCAGCTCAAGGCCGCCGCCCACCAGCAGCAGCTCGCGCCGAACGAGTCCGCGCTGAAGACGCGCATCATGCAGCGCATCCTCGTCAACGACGCCGAGATCCGCCACCTGGCCGAGCCCTGGCTGGAAGACCTCGACCACGTGTTCAAGGGCAAGAGCCGGATGGTGCACTGACCCTCCCCCGGCTTCGGACCGCCGCTCCTAAGCGGATTACCATGCGGGCCATGTCCGCGACCGAAGCCGCCTCCGAGGAGTTCCGCGTCACCGCTGCCGCCGAAGTGGTGGCCTATCTGCAGCAGTTGCAGCGCGAGAACGCCAACATCCTCCTCAACGGCCCGCCGCGCTGGAGTCTGGCCAGCCGCATCACCACGCTGGACGCCGCGGCCGACGTGCTCGGTCTCGAGGTCGGTGCCGACCCCGAAGGCGCCAGCGAAGCGCTGGTGGCCAGCGGTGAGATCACCGCCGTGGCCTACCTCGGCGCCATCAAGCTGCAATTCGAACTGGACGATGCCGTCCTCGTCAGCGGCGAGCAGGGCACCGTGCTGCGCAGCCGGGTGCCGACCCGGCTCTACCGCTTCCAGCGCCGCCAATCCTTCCGCGTGCAGCCGGCCGGCAGCATCTACCCGCGCGTCGTCCTGCCCGGCGGCAGCGCCCCCGGCCGCGCGCTGCGCGTGCTGGACATCAGCATCGGCGGCCTGGCGCTGGCCCTGCCGGCCGACCCCGCCGCCGAAGCGGCACTGCCGGTCGGGCAGCCGCTGGACGGCCTGGTGCTGGAGCTGGATCGCATCACCGCCCTGCGCATCGCCCTGCTGCCCCACCACGCCAGCCCCATCTCCGGCTCCGCGCCTGAGCCTGGCGGCACGCTGCAGCTCGGCTGCGCCTTCATCGATCTCGACTCCACCGCCACGCGCGCCCTGCAGGTCTATGTGGATCAGACGCAAAAGCGCCGCCGGCTGCTCAAGCTCGACCCATGAAGGCCGCCCGCGCGCGAGGCTTCACCTTGATCGAGGTGGCCGTCACGCTGGCCATCGTCGGCATCATCCTGGCCGTGGCCGTGCCGACCTATGCGAGTTATCTCGCCCGCCAGCGGCTGCGCCACGTCGCCGAACTGCTGGAGCTGGACCTGCGCCGCGCGCGGGAGCTGAGCGTCAACGAAGGTCGCAACGTCCACGTCAGTTTCCACAGCGGCCCGCAGTGGTGCTGGGGCGCCAGCCGCCAGGCGCCCTGCGACTGCGCCACCGCCCAGCCGCGCTGCGAACTCGGCGGCGTCACGTCGCGCGACCACAAGGGCATGCTGCTGCAATCCGGCCAGGGCATCACCTTCGAAGCCGGCCTCGGCCGGGCGCTGGGCTGGTCCCGCATCGGCATCTCCAACGAGCGCAACCAGCAGCTGCACATCGACCTCAACCCCCTCGGCCGGCCCGCCATCTGCGGCACCGACGCGCGCAAGGGAAGTTGTTGACCGGCCCGAAGCCGCCACGGTGTTCGGGCCGAGCGCCGGGCCGCCCCAAGCCGGCCCGCCTGGCGATGTGCGAGCGGCTCGATGCCGCGAGCATCGCCGTCCCCCAGGGGGACCGACCAGACCGGCACGCGTGCAGCGGCCGGGCTGGGCGAGGGGCTCGTCACACTTGCATGTTCATGATTTCGGAGTAGGCCGAGACCAGCCGGTTGCGCACCTGCAGCGTCGCCTGGAAGCCGATCTGGGCCTTCTGCATGGCCACCATGGTCTCCTCGAGGCTGACGGTCGGGTTGTCGAGCTGCACCTCGCGCTGCAGCCTCGCCGCCTCGTTCTGCTGGGCGCTGACGCCCTTGAGCGCCTGGGCCATGGCGTCGCCGAAGCTCGCGCCCGAGGTGGCCGCCGGCTTGGCGGACAAGGGCTGGCCGCTGACGCTCAGCCCCGCGCGGGCGGCGGCCTGGGCGAAATCGAAGGGGCGCAGCTTCATGTCCATGGGTCGGCACTTTGGCAGCAAGTCACGCGCACGAAGCCCGGAGATGGGCGGGCAGCATCGGCCACTTCGGCGCTTTCTTGAGGGTGGCGCCACGAATAATTTGCGCCATCGGTCGATCCCCGACCCTCCGTGCCCCCTGCCTCCCCGATGGACAACGCCCTGAGCGCCCCCGCCGCCACCGCGCCGATGATGGTTTCGCCGGCCGAAGCCGCGCCGAATTTCGTGCAGCGCCTGAACGGCCTGCCGTTGCGCAGCAAGCTGACCATGGGCGCCGGCCTGCTGGCCCTGGCCGGCGCCGTGCTGGCCATCACGCTGTGGTCCAGCCAGGGCGACTACCGCCCGCTGTTCTCGGGCCTGGCCGACAAGGACGGCGGCGCCATCATCGGCCAGCTCTCGGCCATGCAGGTGCCCTACAAGCACGAAGGCGGCGGCACCATCCTCGTGCCGGCCAACCAGGTCTACGAGCTGCGCATGAAGCTCGCGGCCATGGGCCTGCCCAAGGGTGGCAACGGCAATGCCGCCGGCTTCGAGCTGATGGACAAGTCCTCCATCGGCCAGACCCAGTTCGCCGAGCGCTTGAACTTCCAGCGCGCCCTCGAGGGCGAACTGACCCGCACCATCACCGCCATGTCCGACGTGGCCGACGCCCGCGTGCACCTGGCCATCCCGCAGCAGAACGGCTTTTTCCGCGAACAGCAGAAGCCGAGCGCCTCCGTGATGCTGACGCTGCGCGGTGGCCGCACCCTGGACCGCAGCCAGATCGCCGGCATCGTCCACCTGGTCTCCTCCAGCGTGCCGGAACTCTCGCCCAAGGCCGTCAGCGTGCTCGACCAGACCGGCGCCCTGATCTCCCAGGCGCCGTCCGACGGCGCCACCGGGCTGGACGGCCAGCAGCTGCAGTACAAGCAGCAGGTCGAGGCCGGCTACAACAAGCGCATCTTCGAGCTGCTGGAGCCCGTCGTCGGCCGCGACAACCTGCGCTCGACGGTGACGGCAGACGTGGACTTCTCCCAGACCGAGGCGACGGCCGAGGAATACCGCCCCAACCAGGGCCCCAACGCCCAGGCCGCCGTGCGCTCCAGCCAGAGCAACGAGCAGACCAACAGCAACCCCGCCCTGCCCACGGGGGTGCCCGGCGCCGCCAGCAACCAGCCGCCCGTGCCGGCCACGGCGCCGGTCAACGGCGCGAGCGCCCCGCTGCAGCCTGCCCAGGGCGGCGCCGGCAATGCCAGCAGCCGCCGCGAACAGGTCACCAACTACGAGCTGGACAAGACCGTGCGCGTGACCCGCGGCGCGGTCGGCAGCGTCAAGCGGCTGAACGCCGCCGTCGTCGTCAACCAGCGCCAGGTGACCGACGCCAAGGGCAAGACCACCAGCCAGCCGGTGTCGGCGGAGGAGATCACCCGCCTGACCGACCTCGTCAAGGAGGCCCTGGGCTTCAGCGCCGAGCGCGGCGACTCAGTCAAGGTCATCAGCGCCCCCTTCGTCGTCGACAAGAACGAGCCGGCCGACCTGCCGCTGTGGAAGCAGCCCTGGCTCATCGACGTCGCCCGCAGCGCCATCGTGCCGCTGGCCTTCGTGGCCATAGCCCTGATCGCCGTCTTCGGCATGATCCGCCCGGCCATCAAGGCCGCCGCGCCCGCCAAGCCCGAGGAGCCCAAGGAATCGGTGAGCGAGGTCGTGGACGACGCCGAGCTGCTGCCCACCGCCGACGGCATGCCGCGCCTGGAAGCCCCGGTGCACAGCGAGAAATTGGACCGTGCCCGCGCCCTGGCCCGCGACAATCCGGTGGCGGTTGCGAATATCGTGCGCGACTGGATGGCCGGCGAGACGGCCAGCTGAACATGAAGCCCCTCGTCCAAGGAGTACCTTGGCCGGTCCCCCGAGGGGACGGCGATGCTTGCCGGGTTGACCGGCAAGCACATCGCCATGGCGGGCCGGCTTGGGAGCGGCCCGGCGCTCGTCCCGCAAGGCATGGGACTACGCTTCGGGTGTTTGAGGTTTGACCATGGACGACAAAGGCATCGAGAACGCCGCAATCCTGTTGATGTCGCTGGGCGAGGAAGAAGCCAGCGAGGTCTTCAAGCATCTGTCGCCCAAGGAAGTGCAGGCGCTGGGCGAGACCATCGCCAAGCTCAAGGTCATCAAGCGCGCCCAGGTCGAGCAGGTGCTCGACAAGTTCGACAACATCGCCGACACCCACCACACCCTGGTCACCGACACCGACGAGTACGTGCGCGCCGTGCTGCGCAAGGCCCTCGGCGAGGACAAGGCCAACCTGCTGCTCGACCGCATCCTGCAGGGCAGCGACGTCTCGTCCATCGAGAGCCTGAAGTGGATGGACGCCGCCAGCGTGGCCGAGCTGCTGCGCAACGAGCACCCGCAGATCATCGCGGCCATCCTCGCCCACCTCGACTTCGACCAGACCAGCCAGGTGCTCAAGCTCTTCCCCGAGCGCGGGCGCAACGAGGTGCTGATCCGCATCGCCACGCTGGACGGCATCCAGCCCACGGCGCTGAAAGACCTCAACGAGGTCATGAGCCAGATCCTGGCCGGCGGCGAGCGCATGAAGAAGAGCTCGCTGGGCGGCGCCAAGACGGCGGCGGAGATCATCAACATGATGGGCTCCAGCGTCGAGGCCTCGGTGCTGGACTACATCCGCGAGGCCGATGCCGACCTGGCGCAGAAGATCATGGACAACATGTTCACCTTCGACGACGTGAACAAGATCGACGACAAGGGTGTCCAGGCCATGCTCAAGGAAGTGCAGAGCGAAAGCCTCGTGGTGGCCCTCAAGGGCGCCAGCGTCGAACTGCGCGAGAAGATCTTCCGCAACATGTCCACCCGTGCGGCCGAGACCCTGCGCGAGGACCTGGAGTCGCGCGGTCCGGTGCGGCTGTCCGAGGTCGAGGCCGAGCAGAAGGAAATGCTCAAGATCGTGCGACGCCTCGTCGACGAGGGCCAGATCGTCCTGGCCGGCGGCGGCGACGATCAGTTCGTGTAGAACGGCGGTTAAGGAAATGCAACCACAGAGGCACAGAGCCACAGAGAAGCAGCCCAAAGTCATGGTTTTGGATTTCTCCGTGCCTCTGTGTCTCTGTGGTTGCGTTTGAATCGCCATGGCAACCAGACCACCGCCCCGGCAAGTCCCCCCGCCCGAGCGCCGCGAAGGCGAGCGGCGGGGCAGTTATGCCCGCTTCATCCCCGGTGAAGAACTCCAGGGCGCGCGCGCCTGGAACCTCGACAACCTCGGCGGCGCCGCACCCGCCGGCCCTTTCGCGCCCATGCGTCCGGGCGGGCCGCCCGCGCCGCCACCGGCCGCGGCGGCGGCACCGGTGCAGCCGCCCCCTCCGCCGGAGCCCGACCTCCAGGAGCTGCTGCATGCCGCGCGGCAAAGCGGTTACCAGGACGGCTACCGCGACGGCATGGCCGCGCTCGATGCGTTCAAGCACAGCTTTGCCCAGCAGATCAGCGCCCAGGTCGGGCAGCTGGTGAAGAACTTCGATACCGAACTGCAGGCCCTCGAGGGCGAGATGGCCCAGTCCGTCGCCCGCATCGCCGTCGAGTTGGCCCGCCAGGTGGTGCGCAGCGAGCTCGAGCAGCGCCCGGAGCTGGTCGCCCGCGTGGCCCACGATGCCGTCGAGGCCCTGCAGCTGTCGGCCCGCCACGTGCGCGTGCGCGTGCATCCCGACGACTACCCGCTGGTGCAGGAGGGCGCCGGCAGCGAACTCAAGGCCCGCGAGGCCCAGCTCATTCCCGATGCGGAGGTGGCGCGCGGCGGCGTCAAGGTCGATGCCGACATCGCCAGCGTCGATGCGACCATCGCCGCGCGCTGGCAGCAGGCGGTCTCGGCCATCGGCCAGCAGTCGATCTGGGAAGACCGCCGCGAGGTGGACGAGTGAAATCCAAAAACAAGGCCACAGAGGCACGGAGACTCAGAGGCAGCACCATCCGGCTCTCTCTGTGCCTCTGTGCCTCTGTGGCTGTGTCTGAATTCGGCGGAGTGGCGCCGTGACCCAGCGCACCACCCGCTGGCAGCGTTACCTCGCCGACCTGGAAACGCTGGCCAGCAATCCCGCGCCGCTGGAGTCCCAGGGCAAGCTCGTGCGCGTGGCCGGCCTGGTGCTGGAGGCCACCGGCATCAAGGTGCCGCTGGGCTCCGTCTGCCGTATCCAGATGCCGAGCACCGGCAACGCGCCGCGTCGCGGCATGGCGCCTGTCAACGCCGAGGTCGTCGGCTTCTCCGGCGACCGCGCCTACCTCATGCCCACCGACGAGGTGCAAGGACTGTCCAGCGGCGCCACCGTCGTGCCCCGCCACCTGCCACCGCTGGCCCCGCAGCTGGGGGCGCCGCTGCATCCCTGGCGCCGCGGCGAGGACCGCGGCCTGCACCTGCCCATGGGCGACGGGCTGCTCGGCCGCGTCGTCGACCCCCACGGCCACCCCATCGACCGCCGCGGCGAGCTGACCCGCATCCACAACGAGCCCATGGTGCGCCGCCCCATCAACGCGATGGACCGCGACCCCGTGCGCACGCCGCTGGACACCGGCGTTCGGGCCATCAACGCCCTGCTCACCGTCGGGCGCGGCCAGCGCCTGGGGCTGTTCGCCGGCACCGGCGTCGGCAAGTCGGTACTGCTCGGCATGATGGCCCGCTACACCCAGGCCGACGTCATCGTGGTCGGCCTGATCGGCGAGCGCGGCCGCGAGGTCAAGGAGTTCATCGAGGACATCCTCGGCGAGGAGGGCCTGCGTCGCAGCGTCGTCGTCGCCGCGCCGGCCGACGCGCCGCCGCTGATGCGCATGCAGGGCGCGCACTACGCCACCGCCATCGCGGAGTACTTCCGCGACCAGGGCCGCCACGTGCTGCTGCTGATGGACAGCCTCACCCGCTACGCCATGGCCCAGCGCGAGATCGCCCTGGCCATCGGCGAACCGCCGGCCACCAAGGGCTACCCCCCGAGCTGCTTTGCCAAGCTGCCCCAGCTGGTGGAGCGCAGCGGCAACGGACTGCCGGGCGAGGGCTCGATCACGGCCTTCTACACCGTGCTGACCGAGGGGGACGACCCCCAGGACCCCATCGCCGACGCAGCCCGCGGCATCCTGGACGGCCACATCGTGCTCTCGCGCGAGCTGGCCGAGGCCGGCCACTACCCCGCCATCGACATCGAGCGCTCCATCTCACGGGTGATGACCAGTGTTGCACCCCAAAACCAGGTCGATTCCGCGCGTCGCTTCCGCCAGCTTCTGGCGAAATACAACAAGGCCCGCGACCTGATCCAGCTCGGCGCCTATGCCCCGGGCAGCGACCCCGAGCTGGACCTGGCCGTGCGCCTGCATGCCGACATGACGCGGCTGCTGCAGCAGGACATGCACAGCCCGGCACTTCTTCACGCCAGCGTCAGCCAATTGCAGGCCGTGGTCCAGGGCGCCTAAACCCGAGGCCGGCGCCCGCCGATATCGATTGAGCGCGTGGCCGTGGGCCATGTGCCGCGCTGGAGTTTTATTCGATGAGTGCATCCGCCACCGACACCCTGGTCCTGCTGCTCGAGCGGGCCGAGAGCGAACGCGACGCCGCGGCACGCGCCCTGCATGCCGCCAGCGCCCAGGCCGAGGCGGCCCGCAGCCAGCACGGCCAGCTGGCCGGCTACCGGCAGGAATACCAGCAGCGCTGGACGCAGCAGTTCACGCGCGCGGCCACCATGGACATCGTGGCCTGCTACCAGAGCTTCGGCCAGCGGCTGGACCAGGCCGTCGACACCCAGGGCCACGTCGCCAGCCATGCCGACCAGCGCCAGGTGCGCGCCCGCGACGCCCTGCGCCAGGCCGAGCTGCGCGTCGCCGCCCTGCGCCAGCTGATCGCCCGCCGCCAGGCCGAGGCCGCCAAGGTGGCCCAGCGCCGCGAGCAGCGCGCCGCCGACGAATTCGCCGCCCGCGCCCACCTGCGCCGCACCGCCCACGCCTAAGCCATGCTCGCCAGTTCCCAGACCATCGCCCCCAAGCCGGCCGCCCTGCCCCCGGCCGCGCCACCCACGCCGACGGCCAATGCCGCCAACGCCCCCGCCGGACCGAGCTTCGCCCAATTCCTGACCCGCCAGGCCACGCCGGCGCCGGCCGAAGCCGCGCCGCATGACGCGGAGCCGGCCAGCCCCGCCGACACCCAGGCCGCCCGCCGCGCCGCCCCGGCGCCCGCCAAGCCCAACCCGCCGGCCAAGACGCCTGCGCCGCAAGGCCAGGCCAAGCCGGCCGAGGCCAAGGCCGACGCCAGCGACGCGCCTGAGGCCACCGCCACCGCCCGCGCCGATGGCAAGGACGATGGCGAAGACGGGCCCGACACGCCGGAACTCAAGGAATTCACGCAACTGCTGGGCCTGAACCCGCAAGCCGCCCCGACGGCGCCACCCGAGGCGGGCGCCGCGGCCCATGCCGGCCACCGCGCCCATGCCAAGGCGGCCCCCGACGAGGACGAGACGACGGCCCGCGCCGGCGGCCGTGCGAACGCAGCGGTCGCCGGGACGGCGGGCAGCGCAGTCGACGGCCGGGCCGCCGCCGAAGCCGGCGAGGCTCCGCGCGCCAGGACGGCGGAACTGCAGGCCGACAAGGCCAGCGCCCGCGCCGCCACCGAGTCGCTGACCTCGGCCGCGGGCCCGGCTGCCCCGGCCCATGCGGGCGCCGACGCCGCGCCACCCAGCTTTGCCGCCGCGCTGGCCCAGGCCCTGCCGGGGTCGACCGCCACGGCGCCCGGCGCGGCCGACGCTCCGGTTGCCGCCCATGCCCACATCCAGGCCCCCCTGCACGGCAGCACCTTCGCCCCCGAGATCGGCGCCCGTGTCAGCCTGATGGCCGTGGACGGCATCCAGCAGGCCGAACTCCAGCTCAATCCGGCCGACATGGGGCCCGTGGCCGTGCAGATCGTCGTGGACGGCTCGCAGGCCCAGGTGTCCTTCCACGCCGCCCAGGCCGAGACGCGCCAGGCCCTGGAGCAGAGCCTGCCCGACCTGGCCGCCGCCCTGCAGGGCCAGGGACTGACGCTGTCGGGCGGTGGCGTCTTCCAGCAGGCGCCGCGCGACGGCGATGCCCAGGGCGAGGCCCGAGGCGGCGATGAAGCCGCCGGCAGCCGCACGGCGGGCGTCTCGCGCGCCGGCGGCGGCTCTGGCGGCGGCGCCGCGAGCGCCCCGAAGCGCAGCGTCGGCCTTCTCGACACATTTGCCTGAGCCTGAAGCGGAAATAGCCACGCCCGGCCCGACCTAATCAGGACATCCCAGGGAAGACCCGGGTCAATAATCGGAGCGAAAGCCGCCCATGGCCTGGGCGGAGACCGTTCAAGGAGTTTTCATGGCGACTGCGCCGGCTGCCGTTGATGCCGCGCCCAAGGGGGGCGGCAAGAAGAAGCTGATCATCATCCTGGCGGCGGTGCTGCTGCTGGTGCTGGTGGGCGGCGGCGCGGCCGTGATGCTGCTGAAGAAGAAGCCCGTCGACGAAGAGGCCGACGACGGCACAGAAGCCGTCGAGGCGCCGGCCAAGCCCAAGGCCCACGCCAAGAGCGACCATCCGCCCACCTTCGTGCCGCTGGACCCCTTCACCGTCAACCTCGCCGACAAGGACGTGGACCGCTTCGCCCAGGTCGGCGTGACGCTGCAGGTCGAGGACCCCAAGGTGGCCGACCAGATCAAGGCCTACATGCCGGCCATCCGCTCCAACGTGTTGATGGTGCTCTCGCACAAGACGGCGGCGGAGCTGCTCACGCGCGAGGGCAAGGAAAAGCTGGCGCGTGAAATCATGCGCGAGTCGGCGCGGCCCATGGGCATAGAGGTCGACGACGAAGAGGACGAGGCCGCCGCGGCTGCCTCCGACGCACCCAAGAAGAAAAAGAAGAAAAAGAAGGCGGCGGTCGAGAACCCGATCACCCAGGTGCTCTTCTCCAACTTCATCGTCCAGTAAGCCGGATTTGCGGCCATGAACCAGCAGATTCTTTCCCAAGACGAAGTCGATGCACTGCTCCAGGGCATCACCGGCGAGAGCCAGAAGCTCGAGGCCGAGGAGGAGCAGGTCGGCGGCATACGCGAGTACAACCTCGCCAGCCAGGAACGCATCGTCCGTGGGCGCATGCCCACGATGGAGATCATCAACGAGCGGTTCGCGCGCAACATCCGCGTGGGCCTGTTCAACTTCATCCGCAAGAGTCCCGAAGTCGCCATCGGCGGCATCAAGGTGCAGAAGTACAGCGCCTTCCTGCGCGAGATCGTCGTCCCGACCAACTTCAACATCGTCTCGGTCAAGCCGCTGCGCGGCAGCGGCCTCATCGTCTGCGACCCGACCCTGGTGTTCTCGGTCATCGACTCGCTGTTCGGCGGCATCGGCAAGTTCCACGCCCGCATCGAGGGCCGCGACTTCTCGCCCACCGAGCAACGCGTCATCACCCGCATCGTCGAGGTCATCCTCGCCGAGTACCACAAGGCCTGGAAGGGCATCTATCCGCTGGAGCTGGAGTACCAGCGCTCGGAGATGCAGCCCCAGTTCGCCAACATCGCCACGCCCAGCGAGATCGTCGTTTCGACCTCGTTCACGCTGGAGATCGGCGAGACCAGCGGCACCATCTACTTCTGCATTCCCTACTCGACGCTGGAGCCCATCCGCGACGTGCTCTACAGCACGACGCAGGGCGACTCCTCCGAGCCCGACCGCCGCTGGATCAACCTGCTGAAGACGCAGATCCAGGCCGCCGAGGTCGAACTCGTCGCCGAGCTGGGCACCGCACCGGCCACGGTGGAGCAGTTGCTCGCCTTCAAGCCGGGCGACTTCATCGAGCTGGACCTGGAGCCCCTGCTGCAGGCCAAGGTGGACGGCGTGCCCGTCTTCGACTGCCACTACGGCACCTCCAACGGCAAGTACGCCCTCAAGATCGACAAGATGCTGACCGGCTCGCAAGAGAGCTGGCTGGGAGCCCGACATGAGCCCTGATTCCCCGAGCCAAGAAGAACAGGACGCGATGGCGGCCGAATGGGCCGCGGCACTCGCCGAGGCCTCCGCCGCGCCCGCGGCCAGCACCGCCGTGGCCGAGGAGGTGGCGCCCGAGCAGGTGTCCACGCCCAGCTTCGCCAACTTCACGCCCACGACGGCGGGCGGCCCGGCGGGCGACATCAACATGATCCTGGACATCCCCGTCCAGCTGACCGTCGAGCTCGGCCGCACCCGCATCCCGATCAAGAACATCCTGCAGCTGGCGCAAGGCTCCGTCGTCGAGCTGGACGCCCTGGCCGGCGAACCCATGGACGTGCTGGTCAACGGCTACCTCATCGCCCAGGGCGAGGTGGTGGTGGTGAACGACAAGTTCGGCATCCGGCTGACCGACATCGTCACGCCTTCCGAACGCATGCGCCGCTTGTCCAAATCTGCATGACGCCGGAATCAAAGGCAACCCGGAGACACGGAGGAGTTCAGAGGAACTCGTTCTCTGTGCCTCCGTGCCTCTGTGGTTGCATTTCTTGTCGCTCTGAATAGAGGCTGCATTGCCTGCCACTTAGGGGGTTCGGCGGCTCAAGTCCGTCCGCAGAATGCCGAGGCATGAACGCCACCGGCCTGCTTCCGTTTCTCTGGTTCCTCGGCATCGTCGCGCTGATCCCCGTCGCGCTGTGGCTGCTCAAGCGCACGCCCATGGGCGGCGCGGCGGCGGCCGGCGTATTGCGCGTCGTGGCCCAGCTGCCCACGGCCCCCAACCAACGCCTGCTGGTCGTCGAGGTCGGCCAGGGCGACGACCGCCGCTGGCTGGTGCTGGGCGCCACGGCGCAAAACATCAGCACTCTGCACGTCATGCCGCCCCAGGCCGAGCCGGTCGCGCCGGCCAGCTTCTCGAGCTTCCTGAAGAAGGAGCGCCAGGATGTTTGAGCCCCTCGCCCACCCTCGCATAGCTGAACGCGAGCGAGTCCGGTCGGTCTTGCAGACCGCGCAGCCGACAGAGCGGCTGCTCTTCGGCGGGCGCGGCAAGTCCTCAGGACTTGCCGTGTCCGGCCTCAGCCCCCAAGGGGACGGCGATGCTTGCGGCGTCGAGCCGCAAGCACATCGCCCGCGGGCCGGCTTGGGGCGGCCCGGCGCTCGGCCCGCGGTGAAGACCACGGTCACGCTCGCGCTGCTGGCCGCCGCCGGCACCGCCTTCGCACAGCAGGGCCAGACCCCGCCAGCCACACTGCCGCTGCTCGTCGGCCAGGGCGCCGGCGGCAGCTACTCGGTGCCCATCCAGACGCTGCTGTTCTTCACGGCCCTGGGCTTCCTGCCTGCGGTGCTGTTGATGATGACGGCCTTCACGCGCATCGCCATCGTGCTCAGCCTGATGCGCCAGGCCCTGGGCACCCAGGCGGCGCCGCCCAACCAGGTCATCGTCGGCCTGAGCCTGTTCCTGACCTTCTTCGTCATGAGCCCGACGCTGGACAAGGTCTACGCCGAGGCCTGGCAGCCCTACAGCGCCGGGCAGATCCAGTTCGACGAGGCCCTGAAGCGCGCCGAGGTGCCGATGCGGGCCTTCATGCTCAAGCAGACGCGCCAGGCCGACGTGGCCCTCTTCTCGCGCCTGGCCAAGCTCGACCCGAGCGTCAAGGCCGAGGACGTGCCCTTCAAGGTGCTGGTGCCTTCCTTCGTGACCAGCGAGCTGAAAAGCGCCTTCCAGATCGCCTTCCTCATCTTCATCCCCTTCCTGGTCATCGACATGATCGTGGCCAGCGTGCTGATGAGCCTGGGGATGATGATGCTGTCGCCGGTGCTCGTCGCCCTGCCCTTCAAGCTGATGCTGTTCGTGCTGGCAGACGGCTGGAATCTCCTGCTGGGCTCGCTCGCAGCCAGCTTCGTGACCTGAACGACCCGACCGCCATGGACGCCCAACAAGTCTTCACCTTCGGCCAGCAAGGCCTGTACATGCTCATGCTGGTGGCCGCGCCGGTGCTCATCGTCGTGCTGCTCGTCGGCGTGGTGATCAGCGTCATCCAGGCAGCGACGCAGATCAACGAGGCGACGCTGTCCTTCGTGCCCAAGGTCGTTGCGGCCGTGCTGACGCTGGCCGTCGCGGGGCCGTGGATGATGACGACGCTGGTGGAGTACATCCAGCGGACGTTGCAGACGATTCCTTCGGTGGTGGGTTGAGTTTTGCCCGAACTTGCTTGAGGTTGCTCTTGCGAAGAGCCTTTGCGACTCGCTGCACCGCCGCGGGAATCCGCCCCGGCTCGGTGCACCGAGTCACAAAGGCTCCATGCAAAAGCGACCCGTTTGGAGCCTGAACGGGATGTTCACCGTCACCGAACCCCAACTCCTCGCCTGGCTGAACCCACTTCTGTGGCCCTTCATCCGCACGCTGGCCCTCTTCGCCGGCATGCCCACCTTCAGCCAGCGCAACGTGCCGCTGCGCCTGCGCGTCGGCCTGTCGCTCTTCATCGCCGTCGCGGCCCAGCCCTCGCTGCCCGAGATTCCCGCCACGCCGCTGGACTCCTTCCCCGCCCTCACCCTGCTCATCGCCCAGCAGCTGCTGATCGGCCTGGCCATGGGCTTCGCGGTGCGCATCGTGTTCGCGGCCCTCGAGTTCGCCGGCGAACTGATCGGCCTGCAGATGGGCCTGAACTTCGCCGGCTTCTTCGACCCCGGCACCGGCGCCCAGGGCACCGCCAGCGCGCGCTTCTTCGGCAGCATGGTGGCCTTCCTCTTCATCGCCATCAACGGCCACCTGCTGCTCATCAACGCCTTGGTGCAGAGCTTCCACGCCTTCCCGGTGGGCGCCGAGCCCTTCGCCTTCCTGCGCGCGGCCAGGCCGCAGGAATGGGGGGCGGAGATCTTCAGCATCGGGTTGTGGATCGCCCTGCCCCTCATCACCATGCTGATGTTCGTCAACCTGGTGCTCGGCGTGATCTCGCGCGTCGCCCCCCAGATCGGCGTCTTCTCGGTCGGCTTCCCGCTGACCGTCAGCGTCGGCCTGATCGGCATGGTGGCCACGCTGCCGCTGATGCAGACGCCCTTCACCGTGGCGCTGGAGCGGCTGCTGGCGGCGTTCAGCTGATCGAGCGCTTGAGTCTCGGCTAAAGGCGGCTTCACAGCGATCTCGGTGTGTCGGCCACGGCTGCCGGGCTCACGGTGTCGCGCGCATCGCGGTCACTGCCGCGCGATGCCGGTGACAGTGTCAACGACCGGCTTCAGCGGGCAGCCGTCGCTCGCGTCACACATGCCGCCAGGGGCCATGCGAATGGCCGCTGTTCGTCGTCGCGGATCTCCGGGTCCGACCCCATCAGCGACATTCGCCTCACCGGCTGAGCGCCGAGAACCTGACTCTCGCTCTGCACGGCGGGACTGTACGTAAAAGGAGTTCGCTGGGGATGCAGGGCTGTTTGCCTTGACGGGTCAAATGTCATAACATGCTGACATTTGGAAGGCGGCCGCGCAGGAGTCACCCTATGTCCAAGCAGATTACAACCATCCCAGCACGCCAATTCGCCCGTGATCTGGCTGGTGCCAAGCGGGCGGCAGACATGGGCCCGGTACTGATCACCGATCGCGGCCATCCTGCCTACGCGTTGCTGCGCATCGACGACTTCTATGAGCTCGGCGGGAGCCGCCAGCCAAGTCGCAGCCTCCTGGAGCTCATGGATGGACTCCCAGACACGACGGGCATGGACTTCGAACCTCCCCGCCTGATCGACCAGCCGTCGGCAGCCGATCTGGACTGAGCATGTTCTTGCTCGACACCAACGTCGTCTCCGAACTGCGTTCCGGCAAGAAGCAGCCCTCGGCGGCGGTGCGCAGTTGGGCTGCGCGCTTTCCAGCTGAGCAGTTCTATCTGTCGGCAGTCGTACTGCTCGAGTTGTGGCTGGGCTATGAACTCAAGGCTCGCAGCGATGCGCCCCAGGCGGCCAGTCTCAAGATTTGGATCGAAGGGCTCGAGGCCGCGTATGACGGTCGAACACTACCCTTCACGGCGCGCGGGGCCCGACTGTGTGCGCCTCTGCACGTCCCCAATCCGCGCGCTTGGCGCAACTCCGTGATCGCAGCCACTGCACTCGAGCATGGGATGACGCTCGTTACCCGCAACGTGCGCGACTTTGCCGGAACCGGCGTGCGGCTTATCGATCCATTCGTTTAACGCCGTACGCAACGAACATAGGACGTCGACGCCGTAAGACAGCTTACGGCGAGTGCCGCCCCCCTTCGTGCGCAGCATCGCTCCCCCGAACCTGACATCAACGAGCGGTAGGTAGTGGCCGGCAGCGCGAGCTCGGGTGAATATTCACAAGGCAGCCGTTCGGCCAGCACGGTTGCTGCGCCGGGTGTCCGCTGACAGCATAGTCCATGGGCTCACGCTGCCGGCCAGGTGCAGACATTCATATTTGCGATTGGAAAGGGTGATTCATGCGCCTGATTATTCCGTTGCTTGCCACGTGCATGGCTCTATTTCATGTGCATGCGCATGCAGATTGGCGTTCTTTCGTCTGGAAATATGACAGAGTGACTCCCGAGCGCCCGAAGGAGCGCGTTGCACTGGCATTGCCTGCGGAATTTGATGGGCACCCGTGCACTGTGCAATTGGACACTGGCATGAACGGAGAATTTCAATGGCATAGCGATGCGAGTGGAGACTCGACACAGATAAATTTTGAAGTAGCGGGAGTAGTTAAAAAATACGCTGTCGACAAGCGACATCTGGAACAAATCCAAAAAGGCGATTGCGAGACAATCGCCTCGGTAGGTAATGCCTTCTTTGAAAATGGAAGTCTTGTTCTCGATCTGCGCAATTCTCGATACAAATTCGATCGGGGCGCAGTCCTGGCCTCATCGCCAAAGGCTCAGCCGCTTATCTATGCTCAATGGTATGAGGTTGGTGGCCACCTCTTGGTAGAAGTGAGAGTGCCATCGGGGGAAATTAAATACGCAATGCTGGATACGGGAGCAGCAAGCTTCGGATTAAGTCCACTGACAGCGAGCGCGTGGGCAGATCTAGTGGAGCGGCCGCCTGTTGCTGGTCCTGGCATTGTCGAGTACAAAGTCAACAGCTGGGGCAAGCAGGTTAGCTGCTTTGAGACAGATAGGCCTGGCCCCTTGAACATCGGCTTGCAGTATGAAGTGAAGACCTTTCGTGTTTCTTATTGCGAGCACCCCGACTTCAATATCAAGCAAAAAATCGCTGGTTTACTTGGCTTACGCGACTTGATGGGAAGCGTTATAACGCTCGATTATCGATCGAGGCGTTGGGCGGTCGATGATTGGAGTAACAATTGAATGCTCGCCCGCCGAGCCACGACAGTTGAGGGTTGAATCGATTGCTCCGTAAGCGGGTGTTTTGGGCGGCGGCATCCTGGCGTTGAAATCTAAAGCTCGAATGTCGCCTCAGGGTCGGAAGTACCAGTTCACCCGAGCCGCGGCCGGTCATTCGCAGCCCGACGGCCGGCACCGGCCGGCGAGTATCTGGTCTCAAGGCTCAAGCGGTCGCAGCCGGCGGCCTGATTCGAATGACTGGTGACGGCTGCAGCTGACGTTCCGGTGGGCACGGGCAAATGACTCTGACCAGCCTGAAACCGACCTACACCAACCCGAAGCCACCGTTCCCTCAAGCGACGACGGATGGTCGATCGCTCGAAGAGTCAGCCGCCTCAAGCCTCCCGCAGCGCCGTCGTCACTGGCAGCGACGCCGCCCGCACCGCCGGGAACAGTCCGCCGACAAAGCCGATGGCCAGGGCCCACTTGATGCCCTCCCACAGCAGGCCCGGCGACACCGCGAGGTTGAAGCTCAGCTTGCCGACGGAGCCCATGGCCATGGTCGAGGCCTCGAAGCCGTTGAACACCAGCCAGGCAATGGCGCCGCCGATGGCCCCGCCGATCAGGGCCAGCAACATGGTCTCCAGCATCACCGCGACGACGACCGGCAGGCCGCGGAAGCCGATGGCGCGCAGCGTGGCGATCTCGCGGGCCCGCGTCGCCACCGCCGCGAACATCGTGTTCAGTGCACCGAAGACCGCGCCCACGGCCATGATGGCACCCACGGTGATGCCGATGACGCGCAGGATCTTGGTCATCTGCTCGCTCTGCTTGGCGAAGAACTCCAGCGTGGTGCTGGCCTTGACCTTGAGCTGCGGGTTGGCCTCCAGGGCCTCGCTGAAGGCCTTGATGGCGGCGGCGTTCTCCAGCTTCACCGTGGCTGAGTTGCGGCCCGCGCCGCGCCGGTAGGTGTCGTTGACGACATTGGCGTCGGCCCAGAGCTCGGACTCCATCGCGTCGCCCGAGGCGAAGATGCCGACGATGGTCCAGGGCTGGTTGCCGAGTTTGAGCGTGCCGCCCACCTGCAGGCCCGAGAACTGCCGCACCGCGCCCTTGCCGACGACGATCTCGCGCAACCCCGGCTGGAAGGTCCGGCCCTCGATGATCTTGACGTTGGGCCGCACAGTGAAGGCCGCCTCGCTGACGCCGCGCAGCTGCGCGCTGCCCTCGTCGCCGGTGGTGCTGCCGCGCACGGGCAGGTTGGCCGCCACCACGGTCTCCGCCGAGATGATGGGTTCGCCCTTGGCATTGCGGGCCACGCCCGGTGCCTGTTCGATCTGGACCAGGTCCTCGCGGCTGAGCGAGGACGACACCTCGTTGGCCGAGGCGCCGCGCATGACGATGGCGGTGTCGAGGCTGCCGGAGTTGCGCAGGGTCTGGGCATAGCCCTCGGCCATGGCGAGCAGGGCCACGAGCACGCCCACCACACCGGCGATGCCCACGACGATGACCGCGGACGAGCCCAGCCGCTGCGTGAGCGTGCTGATGCCGACCGCGGCGACCGAGCGGGTCTGGGCGCCGCTGCGGAACAGGAACATCCACAGCGCCAGCAGGACCGCCGCGACGAGGGCGCCCTGCCAGGGCAGCATCACCCAGACGGCCAGGGCCAGCAGGGTCAGCAGCACGAGGCCGAAGTTCTTCAGGAATCGCATGGTCAGGCCCTCCCGGCGAGTGCATCGGTGATGTTCACGCGCATGGCGCGCAGCGCCGGGAAGGCGCCCACGGCCAGCCCGAAGAAGAGGGCCAGGCCGACGCCGATCGCCCAGCTGGCCAGGCCCGCGGCCGGCAGGTTCAGCGTGCCGCCGCTGCCCGCGCTGACGGCCGGCCCGATGACGCTGGCCAGCACCAGTCCGATGACGCCGCCGATGAGCAGCAACAGCACCGACTCGGCCAGCACCATGCCGAGGACGCTGCCGCCTGAAAAGCCCAGCGTCTTGAGCACGGCGATCTCGCCGGTGCGCTCGCGCACGGCCTGCATCATGGTGTTGCCGGCCAGCAGCAGCAGCGTAAAGAAGACCGCGCCCATGATGGAGGTGACGATGAGGTTGATGTCGGCCACCTGCTTCATCCAGCTGGACATCGCGGCCTGCTCGGTCATGGTGCGGGTCTCGTGGTCGGAGTTGGCCGAGATGGCATCGATGGCCTTGAGCACGCGGTCGGCCTGGTTGACGTCCTTGACACGCGTCACGTACCAGCCCACCTGGCCCTGGTTCCAGGGGGTGGTGTCGTCGAAGTACTTCCAGTTGAGCAGGAACATCTGGTCGTACCAGGCGCCGGACTTCTTGTCGGCGACGTGGATGACGCCGACGATCTGGAAGGGCCAGTTCTGGCTGCCGTTACGGTCGGGGAAGATGGTGGACTGCATGGGCACCTGGTCCCCGACCTTCCAGCCGAACTTGCGCGCCAGGCCTTCGCCGACGAGCGCGCCGTTCTTGGTCTCGGCAAAGGCCTTGCGGTGCTCGGCCGAGACTTCCATCTCCGGGTAGACGTCGAGGTAGTTGGGCGCCACGGCGAAGCTGAAGACCTGGTTCTCGGGCTTCTGGTAAGCCCCGCCGAACCAGTTGGCGAAGGTGACCTCCTTGACGCCGTCGATCTGCGAGATGCGCGCGCCCAGCGACATGGGCAGCAGCTGGATGAAGGACAGTTTGGAGCCCGTCTGCAGGCGTTGGGCGCCGTTGGCCGTCTTGCCGGCCTGGTCGAAGCCGACGCGCACCGCGTCCAGCAGCCCGAAGAGCAGGAAGGCCGTGATGATGGAGACCAGGGTCAGGATGGTCCGCAGCTTGCGCCTGAACAGCGCCGCCCAGACGAGGTGGAGGTATTTCATGCCAGTCTCCGCAGAGCCGCCTCGAGGAGGCTGGGCGCCCCCTTGAGGGGCGGCAGATGAAGTTTGCGTGGGGGCCGCATGTGGACCTCGCTCAGGCGGCGGCCAGGTCGGCTTCGGTCACCAGGGTGCCCTTGTCGAGGTGCAGCGTGTGGCTGGCGCGGGCCGCGGCACGCGGGTCGTGCGTGACCATGACGATGGTCTTGCCGTGCTCGCGGTTGAGGGCCTGCAGCAGCGTCAGCACATCCTCGGCCGACTGGCGGTCCAGGTCGCCGGTGGGCTCGTCGCAGACGAGCAGGGTCGGGTCGGACACGATGGCCCGGGCGATGGAGACACGCTGCTGCTGGCCGCCCGACAGCTCGGTGGGCTTGTGGGAGGCGCGGTCGGCCAGGCCGACGAGCTGCAGCGCGATGGCCGCGCGCTTCCTGCGTTCGCCCGCCGACAGCTTGGTCAGCAGCAGCGGCAGCTCGACATTCTTCTGCGCCGACAGCGTGGGCATGAGGTTGTAGAACTGGAAGACGAAGCCGACGCGCGAGGCCCGCCACTTGGCCAAGGCCGCGCCCGACAGCTGGTCGATGCGCTCGCCGCCCACGGTGATGGAGCCGCCGCTGGGTGCGTCCAGCCCGCCCATGAGGTTGAGCAGCGTCGTCTTGCCGGAGCCGGAGGGGCCCATCAGCGCGAGGAAGTCGCCTTGTTGCACGTCGAGGTTGATGCTGTGCAGCACCTCGACCTTCTGCTTGCCGCGGGTGTAGACCTTGGACAGGTCGCGGACCTGGATCAGTGCGCTCATGCTCACTCCTTGGTGGCGATGGTGGAACCTTGCTTCAGCTCGGCGGGGGGCGAGACGACGACGGTCTCGCCGGCCTTCAAGCCGGACGTGGCCAGCTTGAACTTGCCCACGTCGGCCCCGAGCTGGACGGTGCGCTGTTCGGCGCGCCCGTCCTGGACGACGAAGACGACCTGCGCGCCGTCCCGCTGGACCAGGGCGTCAGGCGGCAGCAGCACGCCCGGCACCGGCTTGGCCTCGGCCTTGGGCCGGGCGGCCAGGAAGCTGACGCGCACGCCCATGTCGGGCACGACGCGCTCGTCCTTCTGGTCCAGGGCCACGCGGACCTTGACGGTCGCCTTGCCGCGGTCGGCGCTCGGGATGACGGCGACGACCCGGGCGGGGATCTTCCAGTCGGGGTAGGCGTCGAGCACGGCCTCGCAGGGCATGTCGGGCCTGACCTGGGCGATGTAGGCCTCGTTGACGTCGACGTTCACCTCGAGCGAATCCATGTCAACGATGGTGCCCACGCCGGTCCGGGTGAAGCCGCCGCCAGCCGACAGCGGCGAGATGATCTCGCCCACCTGGGCGGCACGGGCCGTGACGACGCCGTCGAACGGCGCCCTGACGGTGGCGTAGTCGAAGTTGACCTGGGCCTGGCGCACCTGGGCCTGGGCCGCCTCGACCTGGCGCTGCGCCGCCTCCAGCTGGGCGGTGTAGGCCTTCACGGCGGTGGCGGTCTGCTCCTGGGTCTGGCGTGTCGTCATGCCGCTGGCGGCCAGCTCGGCCTGGCGGCGGGCGTCGGCCTCGGCCTGGGCGAGCTGGGCGCGCAACTGGCCGGTGTTGGCCTGGGCCGTGCGGACCTGGGCTTCGGCAGCCGCCAGTGCCGCCTTCAGGCCGGTGTCGTCGAGCCGGGCGAGGACCTGGCCCTTGTGGACCTTGAAGCCTTCGTCGATGAGGACCTGGGTCAGCGTGCCGGTGATCTGGGCCGAGACGGTGGCCATGCGGCGCGCCGTCACATAACCCGTCGCCTGCAGGACAGCGTCGGCGCTGGCGCCCTGGCCGTTGGCGCGCACGGTGGCCGTCTGCACGGGCACGGGCTTGTGGCCGGCCAGGAACCACCAGGCGGCGCCGCCGGCCAGGGCCAGCACCACCGCGCCGGCGACGGCGCCCCAAACCCACTTCGGCGGCCCGCCGCCACGCTCCTCGCGCTGCGCGCCGTCGATGCGCAGCTCCTTCAGCAATCCGGTATCGATGGCCTGCTCCTCGTGAAATCCGTCACAGATGGGAACCGCGCGCATTGTGCACAGACAGCGCTGCCCGGCGACCCCGAATTTCGACGAACGGCCGGCCAGGCTGCCGAATCGACGGCAGCGGACGATGAACGGCGGCCGGGCGTCCTTGCCCGGCGCCGGCGCGGCTCAGCTTTCGACCAGGCCGTTGCGGATGGCGTAGACCGTCAGCTCGGAGTTGTTGGTCAAGCCGAGCTTCTCCAGCACACGGGCGCGGTAGACGCTGACGGTCTTGGGGCTGAGCATCAGCTCTTCGGCGATGTCGGACAGGCGCTTGCCGGAGGCGATCATCACCAGGGTCTGGAGCTCGCGGTCGGAGAGCTTGTGGTGGGCCTGCTCGGTGACCGGCGCGGTGAGGCTCTCGACCAGCATCTGCGCGATCTCGGGCGTCACGTACTTGCGGCCCTGGGCGACGGTGCGCACGGCCTGCACCAGGGTCGCCGGATCGCCCCCCTTGTTGACGTAGCCGTAGGCGCCCGCGCGCAGGGCGCGGATGGCGTACTGGTCCTCGGGATACATGGACACGATGAGGGTGCGCACCGGCGTGCCCTCGTCCTTGAGCACGTGCAGCACGTCCAGGCCCGAGCGGCCGGGCATGTTGATGTCCAGCACCAGCACGTCGCAGGGGTTGTCCTTGCCGAGCTTGTGCAGCAGGCCGCGCAGCTCGGTGTAGTCGCCGGCTTCGCCGACGACCTCGATGTCCTGGGCGTCGGCCAGGGTGTCGCGGATGCCGCGGCGGATGAGGCCGTGGTCGTCGCAGAGGATGACCCGGATCACACGCGCCCCCAGATGGATTGGCCGACGTCGTCCTTGCCGAAGTCGGTCGAGTCGTCGAGGGCGTCGATGGCGTCCTGCGCCAGCGGCACCGTGAGGATGAGGCTGGTGCCAGCGCCCGGTGAGCTGCTCAGGTCGACCCAGCCGCCGACGGTCGCCGCGCGCTCGTGCAGGCCGCGGATGCCGAAGGAACGCTCCTTGGCCAGGTCGCCCGGGGCGATGCCCTTGCCGTTGTCGCGGATCTCCAGCGTCAGCACGCCGGAGTCGAGGCTGAGCTCGATGTCCACGCGGGTCGCTGCGGCATGCTTGGAGACGTTGGTCAACGCCTCCTGGGCGGTGCGGTAGGCCACCAAGGGCACCCCCGGCGGCAGGGCCAGGCGCTCTTCGCCGACCAGCAGGCCGGCCTCGATGCCGGTGCGGCGCTCGAAGCGCGCGGCCATCCACTGCAGTGCCGCCACCAGGCCCTGCTCCAGGATGGCCGGGCGCAGGTTGTGCATGATGCGCTGGCTGGCGTCGATGGCGGAATTGACCGTCTCCAGCGCCGCTGCGACGCGCTGGCGCACTTCGGGCTCGGTGGCATGGCGGTCGATCCAGGCGAGGTCGAACTTCAGGGCCGTCAGCGAGCCGCCGACGTCGTCATGGATCTCGCGGGCGATGGCCGCCCGCTCCAGCTCGACGCTGGTCTGCAGGTGACCGGCCAGTTCGTGCAGGCGCTGCTTGGACTTGACCAGCTCCTGGTCGGCGGCGCGCCGGCCGCGCTCGTTCTCGGCCGCGTCGATGGCGTGCAGCAGCGCCGGCGCCAGGCGGTTGAGGTTGTTCTTGAGCAGGTAGTCGGAGGCGCCGTTGCGCATCGCCGCCACGGCCGTGTCCTCGCCGATCTCGCCGGAGATGAGGATGAAGGGCGTCAGGAGCTGACGGGCCTTGAGGGCTTCCAGCACGTCCAGGCCGGAATAGCCCGGCAGGTTGAAATCGGAAATGATGGCGTCCCAGGGGCGGTCCAGCGCGGCAAGCACGGCGTCCCGGGCATCCAGCCTTTCCATCTCGACCTTCAGCCCGGCACGGGTCAATTGGGCCAGGATGAGCTGATGGTCCAGTTCGGAATCCTCGACGTGCAGCACGCGCAGGACGCGGGCTGCCTGATCCACACCTGAAGTCGTCATGGGCGCAGAGTATGCCCCGCCGGCCCGGCGCCACACTCAACGGGGTCAGAGCGGTAATACCGCTCGTTTGACCCATATCTCAAACTCGACGGCTGCCGAAAATCGCTTGAACATGCCATGATGCATTGGCCCTGAGGGTATCCACAGGGCTTTGAACAAGAAGCGGCATCCCCTCGCGGAGACACGATGCAGACAGACCCCTCCACCGCAGCCGAATTCGAAGGAGCCGTGGCCGCGTTGCCACTGCTGGCGGCTGCGGAGTTGCAGGATCACCTGATGACGGTGACGAACGATCTCGAGCGCCTGCAGCGGCTGCTCGACGACGCGGGCGAGGCCTTGTCGACCCACTTCTACAGCGCCTCCAACCAGGTCATGACCCTGCTGAGCGACAGCGACGGCAGTCCGGCCTCCGAAGGCCTCAAGCAGATCATGCAGGACATCGCCGGCGCCATCACCGCGCTGCAGTTCCAGGACATGGCCACCCAGCTGATCGCACACACGAGCCAGCGGTTGCGCAACTGCTCCGACCAGCTCGCGCGCGACACCTTCGGCATGGACGACGAGGACGGCGCCGCCGTCGTCGAGATCGCGCCGCTGCGTCCCAATCCCGTCACGCAGGACGAGATGGACGCCGGCTCCATCGAACTTTTCTGAACCCCCGGCCCGTTAGCACCAGGCAAACACGTTCCCTCGGAGAAAACTCAAATGCATTCAATCCTCGCTGTCGACGATTCGGCCTCGATGCGCCAGATGGTGGCCTTCACGCTCAAGAACGCCGGCTTCAACGTGGTGGAAGCAGTGGACGGGCAGGACGCCTGGGAAAAATCCGGCACGCGCGACTTCGACCTGGTGCTGACCGACCAGAACATGCCCCGCATGGACGGCATCAGCCTGACCAAGAAACTCCGCGAGAACCCCAAGTTCAAGACCACGCCCATCCTGATCCTGACCACCGAGTCCAGCGACGCGATGAAGCAGGCCGGCCGCGCCGCGGGCGCCACCGGCTGGCTGGTCAAGCCTTTCGACCCGGCCAAGCTGATCGAGGTGATCGGCAAGGTCATTCGCTGAAGCCCGCATCAGGAGAGCACCAGCCATGGGTGACATGACCTCCGAAGGCGCGAGCATCAGCGCCGGCATCGACCTCAGCCAGTTCTACCAGGTCTTCTTCGAGGAGGCCGGCGAGAACCTCGACAACATGGAGCAGCTGCTGCTCAACGTGAACGTCGACGCCGCCGACGACGAGGAGCTGAACGCCATCTTCCGCTGCGCCCACTCCATCAAGGGCGGCGCGGCGACCTTCGGCTTCAGCGACGTGGCCGAACTGACCCACCAGATGGAGACGCTGCTGGACAAGCTGCGCCGCCACGAGCTGCAGCCCAACGCCGCGATGGTGGACGTGCTGCTGCAGTCGGGCGACGCCCTGCGCGCCCAGCTGGGCCGCCACCAGGGCTCCGGCGCCGATCCTGTCGACACGACCGAGCTGCTGACCCACATCAAGGCCTTCGTCGAAGGCGGTGCCCCGCCCGCCGCGCCTGCTGCCGCGCCCGCGGCGCCCAAGGTGGCCGCCGCGCCGGCGCCGGCCGCCCAGGCACCAGCGGCAGCCGCTGCCACGCCGGCCAAGCCCGGCGCCCGGCTGCTGGAGCTGCAGGTCGGCCCCCTGCCCGACCCCGCCGTGGCCGAGAACCTGGTCGAACTGTTCAAGGAGATCACCGACCTCGGCACCATCGAGCCGCTCGACGCGGGCCAGTCGTCGGATGGCATGCGCCGCTTCAAGGTGCTCACCAGCAGTTCCGACAACGACCTGCTGGATCTCTTCACCTTCCACGTCGCCCGCGACCAGGTCAAGCTGATCCCCCTCGGCCCCGGCTTCGGCTTCTACGACGGCGCCCCCGGCGCACCGCCGGCCGAGGCTCCGTCCACCGACCCGGGCTACGGCTTCTTCGACGACGCCCCGGGCCTGCCCGCCGGTGCGGCGGCGGAAGCGGCGCCTGCGCCGGCCGCCACCGCCGAGGCCAAGCCCGCGGCTGCCATCGTGCCGGCACGCCCGGCCACGCCGGCCAAGACGGAGGCCAAGCATGCCGCCGGCGGCCTGGACCAGACCACCCTGCGCGTCTCCATCGAGAAGGTCGACCAGCTCATCAACCTCGTTGGCGAACTCGTCATCACCCAGGCCATGCTGGCCCAGAACAGCCGCGAGCTCGACCCGGCGCTCTACCAGCAGCTGACCTCGGGCCTGGCCGACCTGGAGCGCAACACGCGCGACCTGCAGGAATCGGTCATGTCGATCCGGATGATTCCGATGTCGACGGTGTTCAACCGCTTCCCGCGCATGCTGCGCGACCTGGCCGCCAAGCTGGGCAAGAAGGTGGAGCTGGTGACGCAGGGCGAGGCGACCGAGCTGGACAAGAGCCTGGTCGAGAAGATCACCGACCCGCTGACCCACCTCGTGCGCAACAGCTGCGACCACGGCATCGAGATGCCGGCCGACCGCGCCGCCCGCGGCAAGCCCGAGCAGGGCACCATCACCCTCGTCGCCTCCCACCAGGGCGGCAGCATCGTCATCGAGGTGCGCGACGACGGCCGCGGCCTGAACCGCGACAAGCTGATCAAGAAGGCCCGCGAAAAGGGCATCGACGCGCCGGACAGCATGACCGATGCCGAGGTGTGGAACCTGATCTTCGCGCCAGGCTTCTCCACCGCCGAGGTGGTGACGGACGTGTCCGGCCGCGGCGTCGGCATGGACGTGGTCAAGAAGAACATCACCTCCCTCGGCGGCACGGTCGAGATCGACTCGGCCGAAGGCTATGGCATGAAGGTCTCGGTGCGCCTGCCGCTCACGCTCGCCATCATGGATGGCATGAGCGTCGGCGTCGGCGACGAGTGCTACATCCTGCCGCTGTCGTCGGTGGTCGAGTCCTTCCAGGTGCAGGCCGACACCATCAAGACCGTCGCCGGCTCGGGCCGCGTCGTCGAGGTGCGCGACGAGTACATGCCCGTCATCGAGCTGGAGAAGGTCTTCGACGTGCCGCGCTTCGACTTCGAGCACGTCAGCTCCATCATGGTCGTCGTCGAGGCCGAAGGCGGCCGCGTCGCGCTGCTGGTCGACGAACTGCTCGGACAACAGCAGGTCGTCGTCAAGAACCTCGAAGCCAACTACCGCAAGGTCAGCGACGTCTCCGGCGCCACCATCATGGGCGACGGCCGCGTGGCCCTGATCCTGGACGTCGGCAGCCTCGTGCGCCGTTCGCGCCACTGAACCATCCCACACACGAAAGAGGTCCGCATGGAAGCCAGCAACGTCCCCGCCCTGCGCCAGCAAGGCGCCGTCAGCGCCGCCAAGTCCCATGGACCTGCCGGCGGCGAATACCTCACCTTCCGCCTCGGCTCCGAGGAGTACGGCATCGACATCCTGAAGGTGCAGGAGATCCGCTCCTACGAGCAGCCCACTCGCATCGCCAACGCGCCCGACTTCATCAAGGGCGTCGTCAACCTGCGCGGCGTCATCGTCCCCATCGTCGACCTGCGCCTGAAGCTGGGCTGCCCGAGCGCCGAGTACAACAGCTTCACGGTCGTCATCGTGCTGAACGTGAAGAACCGCGTCGTCGGCGCCGTCGTCGATTCGGTCTCCGACGTGCTCGAACTCAATCGCGACGTCATCCGGCCGGCGCCCGAGCTGAACGCGGCGTCGGTGGACACCAGCTTCATCACCGGCATCGGCGCCGTGGGCGAGCGCATGCTGATCCTGATGGACATCGAGGGGCTGATGAGCAGCGCCGACATGGGCCTGATGGACGCAGCGATCGCCGCCTGAACGCCGATTCCTGAAGTTCTTTTGCAGCCCCCCGCAACGAGGCGGGGCCTGCGGAGCCTTGTCCGTTGAGGTCTTTGGAGGTTTGTCCATGAGCCAGCCCGCCCACTCCATTGCCCGTCAGGTCTCGATGACCGGCGCCATCGCCGTCGCGGCCGTCCTGCTGGGCGTCAGCCTCGTCGTCGGCGCTCTCCTCAAGCGCTCCGCCAACGAACAGGTGCAGACCTGGGTGGGCGACAAGGCGGAAGCCCTCGTCGATGCCATGCAGGCCATGGACGAGGTGGCGGCCAAGCAGGTGCAGCGCAGCTTCGGCTCCTTCCGCCAGGACTTCGGCCCCAGCTTCACCCTCGACGAGGCCACCGGCGAACTGCGCGACTGGGGTCCCAAGCTCAACGGCAACTTCACCCAGGTCGACAAGTTCGCAGCCGTCAATGGCGGCGTGGCCACCGTCTTCGTCGCCAAGGGCGACGATTTCGAACGCATCACCACCTCGCTGAAGAACGACAAGGGCGAGCGGGCCATGGGCACCATGCTGGGCAAACAGCATCCGGCCTATGCCAGCGTCATCGCCGGCAAGCCCTGGACCGGCCGGGCCCTGCTCTTCGGCCGCGCCTACATGACGCACTACGACCCGATCAAGAACGACGCCGGCAAGATCGTCGGCATCCTCTTCGTCGGCTTCGACCTGGATGCCTTCGAGACGGCGATGGACCGCATGGCCTCCAGCGCCAAGTTCTTCGAGCACGGCGGCACCTACATCGTGGCCATGCCCAAGGACCCGTCCAAGGCCCAGCTCGCCGCCCATCCCACGGCCAAGGGCAAGCTGCTGTCCAGCGTCGCGCCGGGCTTCGAGAAGCGGCTGTCCGAGCAGACCGCCAACGAGGTGGTACTCGACGACGTGCCCGACGTGCTGGGCAACGGCCTGTCCGACAACTTCGCCGTCGCCCGCAAGAGCGAGAAGACCGGCTACTGGGTCGTCGCCCAGGTGTCCCATGCCGAGGCCGAGGCCGCCGGCCGGGCCACGCTGTGGTTCTTCCGCGGCGCCCTGGCGCTGACGACCGTCGGCCTGGGCTTCGGGCTGATGTGGATGATGCGCCGCTGGGTGGCCCAGCCGCTGGCCTCGCTGCAGCGTGCCGTCGGCGCCATCGCCGAGGGTGACCTGACGCAGTCGGTGAGCAGCAGCCGCAACGACGAGATCGGCTCGCTGATCCAGGACACCGAAGGCATGCGCCTGCGCCTGGCCACCACCATCGGCACGGTGCGCAACTCGGTGGACAGCATTGGCACCGCCAGCACCGAGATCGCCACCGGCAACCTCGACCTCAGCCAGCGCACCGAGCAGACGGCCAGCAACCTGCAGAACGCCGCGTCGTCGATGAACGAGCTGACCGGCACCGTGCGCCAGACGGCCGATTCGGCCCGCACGGCCAACCAACTGGTGCAATCGGCGGTGTCCGCCGCCACGCGCGGCGGCGAAGTCGTGGGCCAGGTGGTCACCACCATGGACGAGATCAACGCCGCCTCGCGCAAGATCGCCGACATCATCGGCGTCATCGATGGCATTGCCTTCCAGACCAACATCCTGGCGCTGAACGCCGCGGTCGAGGCGGCGCGGGCCGGCGAACAGGGCCGCGGCTTCGCCGTCGTGGCGGGCGAGGTGCGCAGCCTCGCGCAGCGCAGCGCCGAGGCCGCCAAGGAGATCAAGAGCCTGATCGGCAACAGCGTCGAGCGCGTGGAGAACGGCGCCCGCCTCGTGCAGACGGCCGGCACGACGATGGACGAGATCGTCACCAGCGTGCAGCGGGTGCAGGACATCATCGGCGAGATCAGCTCGGCCGCGAACGAGCAGAGCGAGGGCATCGCCTCGGTCAACACCTCCGTCGTCCAGCTCGACCAGATGACCCAGCAGAACGCCGCTCTCGTCGAGGAGTCGGCGGCGGCGGCCGAGAGCCTCAAGGAGCAGGCCCAGCGCCTGGTGGAGGCGGTCGCGGTGTTCCGCGTGGCCAGCGGCGAGCCCGCCCATCGGTCCGCCCCGGCTCCCGCACCCCGGCCGGTGGTGCAGGCGCCCTCGCCCACCCCGCCGAAGGCCCCCGTCGCTGCGGCCCGGCCCGCGGCCACGAACCGGCCGGCTTCCGCCCCCAAGGCCAAGCCCCTCGTCAAGGTGGTGGCCCCGCCGCCGCTGGTGACGCCACGCCCCGCCGCCACGCCGGCAGCGCCGAGTCCACGCCCAGCGCCGACGCCCCCGGCCGCGGCCGCCGCGGACGACGGGGACTGGGAGACTTTCTAACGCCATCGTCGGCCGCAGCGGCCGACAACGAAGCGGGCGGCCCGCGGGCCGCCCGTCGTCTTTGGAGGGCCTGGCGTCAGGCCCGCTCGGCCACCCAGGCCGCGACGCTCTGCAGTGCCGCCGGCAAACCGGCCGGCTGGGTGCCGCCGGCCATGGCCATGTCCGGCTTGCCGCCGCCCTTGCCGCCCACCTGCTGGGCGACGAAGTTGACCAGCTCGCCGGCCTTGACCTTGCCCGTGCTGTCGGCCGTCACGCCGGCCGCCAGCTGCACCTTGTCGCCGTCCACGGCCGCGAGCACGATGGCCGCCGTCTTGAGCTTGTCCTTGAGCTTGTCCATGGTCTCGCGCAGGGTCTTGGCATCGGCGCCTTCGAGCTTGGCCGCCAGCACCTTCAGGCCCTTGACGTCCACGGCCTGGGCCAGCAGCTCGTCGCCCTGGGCCGACGCCAGCTTGCTCTTGGCGGCGGCCAGCTCCTTCTCCAGCTGCTTGATCTGGTCGAGGGCGCCCTGCAGACGCGAGCCCAGCTCGCCCGGCGCGGCCTTGAGGGTCTGGGCCATGCCGTGGACCGTCGTCTCCAGCGATTGCAGATAGGCCAGGGCGTTGTCGCCCGTGACGGCCTCGACGCGGCGGATGCCGGCCGCGACGCCGGACTCGCCCACGATCTTGAACAGGCCGATGTCGCCCGTGGCCTTGACGTGGGTGCCGCCGCACAGCTCCTTGGACGAGCCGATGGACAGCACGCGCACCTTGTCGCCGTATTTCTCGCCGAACAGCATCATGGCGCCGGACTTCTGCGCATCGTCCAGGGCCATGACCTGGGCCGTGGCGCCGGCGTTGGCGAGGATCTCGGCATTGACCAGGGCCTCGACCTCGCGGATCTCCTCGGCCGTCAGCGGCGCGTTGTGCGCGAAGTCGAAGCGGGTGCGCTCGGCGTTGACGAGGGAGCCCTTCTGCTGCACGTGGCCGCCCAGCACCTCGCGCAGGGCCTTGTGCATCAGGTGGGTGGCGCTGTGGTTGCGCACGGTCCTGGCGCGCCGCTCGGCGTCCACGCGGGCGACGAAGACGTCTCCCACCTTCACGGAGCCCTCGACGACCTGGCCATGGTGGCCGAAGACGTCGGCCTGGATCTTGAGCGTGTCGGACACGACCACGCGCGTCGTGCCGTTGCGCAGCTCGCCGGCGTCGCCGACCTGGCCGCCGCTCTCGGCGTAGAAAGGCGTGTGGTCGAGCACGATGACGGCATCGTCGCCGGCCTGGGCCTCGTTCACCTGCACGCCGTCCACGTAGACGGCCGTGACCTTGCTGTGCTCGCAGACGAGGTGTTCGTAGCCGTGGAACTCGGTCGGCGTGCCGCTGTAGGCCAGGCCCTGGGCCATCTTGAACTTGCCGGCGGCGCGGGCACGGGCCTTCTGCTCTTCCAGCAGTTCGTGGAAGCGGGCTTCGTCCACCGTCACGCCGCGCTCGCGGCAGACGTCGGCGGTCAGGTCGACCGGGAAGCCATAGGTGTCGTGCAGCTTGAAGGCGGTGTCGCCGTCGACGCTGCCACCCGTGGCCAGGGCCGCCTCGAGGATTTCCATGCCGGTGGCGATGGTCTGGAAGAAGCGCTCTTCTTCCTGCCTGAGCACGTCGATCACGCGCTTCTCGGCCTGGCGCAGCTCGGGGTAGGCGTCGCCCATTTCGGCCGCGAGCGCGGCGACGAGCTTGTGGAAGAAGGGCGTGCAGGCGCCGAGCTTGTAGCCGTGGCGGATGGCGCGGCGGGCAATGCGGCGCAGCACGTAGCCGCGGCCGGCGTTGCCCGGGATGACGCCGTCCACCACCGTGAAGGAGCAGGCGCGGATGTGGTCGGCGATGACCTTGAGGGAGGGGCTGGCGATGTCGCAGTCGCCACCGCCGGCGGCTTCGTCGACCGCCTTCTTGGCGGCGTTGATCAGCGTGACGAAGGTGTCGATCTCATAGTTGCTGTGCACGTGCTGCAGCACCGCGGCCAGGCGCTCCAGGCCCATGCCGGTGTCCACGCTCGGCTTGGGCAGCTTGTGCATGACGCCGTCTTCGGTGCGGTTGAACTGCATGAAGACGTTGTTCCAGATCTCGATGTAGCGGTCGCCGTCCTGCTCGGCCGAGCCGGGAGGGCCGCCCGCCACGTCGGGGCCGTGGTCGTAGAAGATCTCGGTGCAGGGGCCGCAGGGGCCCGTGTCGCCCATCATCCAGAAGTTGTCGGACATGTAGCGCGCGCCCTTGTTGTCGCCGATGCGCACGATGCGCTCGGCGGGCACGCCGACCTGCTTGTTCCAGATCTCGTAGGCCTCGTCGTCTTCCTCGTAGACGGTGACCCAGAGCTTCTCGGCCGGCAGCTTGAAGTGCACGGTCAGCAGCTCCCAGGCGTAGGCGATGGCGTCCTTCTTGAAATAGTCGCCGAAGCTGAAATTGCCCAGCATCTCGAAGAAGGTGTGGTGGCGCGCGGTGTAGCCGACGTTGTCCAGGTCGTTGTGCTTGCCGCCGGCGCGGATGCACTTCTGGCTGGTGGTCGCGCGGCTGTAGGGACGCTTGTCGAAGCCCAGGAACACGTCCTTGAACTGGTTCATGCCGGCGTTGGTGAACAGCAGCGTCGGGTCGTCGCCGGGCACCACGGGGCTGGAGGCGACGATCTGGTGGCCTTTCGACTCGAAGAACTTCAGAAAGGTCTGGCGGATCTCGGCGGCTTTCATCCCGGGGCTTCCTGGAAAAGGTCAGTGACAAAGAGGGTCGATTGTAGAGAGGGCCCCTTGCGGGTCGGCGGTAGAGTGACGTTCAAACCCCTCTGGAGAACCCCCGATGGACCCGAATTCCCCGCTCGCCGCACTCGACGACCCCGGCCTGCTGCGCACCCAGGCCCTGATCAACGGTGAATGGGTCGGCAGCGTCAACACCTTCGCCGTGACGGACCCGGCCACGGGACGCGAGCTGGCCCAGGTGCCCAACCTCGGCCGGGTCGACGTGGACGCCGCCATCGCCGCCGCCGCCAACGCCCTCGGCGCCTGGCGCAGCAAGCCGGCCAAGGAGCGGGCGGCCGTGCTGGTGCGCTGGCAGCAACTGCTGGTCAAGCATGCCGACGACCTTGCCCGGCTGATGACGGCCGAGCAGGGCAAGCCCCTGGCCGAGGCCCGCGGCGAGGTGGTCTACGGCGCGAGCTTCCTGGACTGGTTCGCCGAGGAGGGCAAGCGCGTCTACGGCGAGACCATCCCGACCACCGACCCGACCAAGCGCTACCTGGTGCTGAAGCAGGCCGTGGGCGTCTGCGCAGCCATCACGCCGTGGAACTTCCCGCTGGCCATGATCACCCGCAAGGTCGCTCCGGCGCTGGCGGCCGGCTGCCCGGTCATCATCAAGCCCGCCGAAGCCACGCCGCTGACCGCCCTGGCCGCGGCCGAGCTGGCCCAGCGCGCGGGCATGCCCTCGGGCGTCCTCAACGTGCTGACGGGCGATGCCACGCAGTCCATCGAGATCGGCAAGGTGCTGTGCGACAGCGACGTCGTGCGCCACCTGTCCTTCACCGGCAGCACCGAAGTCGGCCGCATCCTGATGGCGCAGTGCGCGCCGACGATCAAGAAGCTCAGCCTCGAGCTCGGCGGCAATGCGCCCTTCATCGTCTTCGACGATGCCGACCTCGACTCGGCCGTCGACGGCGCCATCGCCAGCAAATACCGCAACGCCGGCCAGACCTGCGTCTGCGCCAACCGCATCTATGTGCAGGCCGGCGTCTACGACGCCTTCATCGAGAAGTTCGCGGCCAAGGTGGGGGCGCTGAAGACGGGCAACGGCTTCGAGCCCGGCGTCAACGTCGGCCCGCTGATCGACGACCAGGCCCTGGCCAAGGTGGAGACGCACGTCGCCGACGCCATCGCCCTGGGCGCCAAGCTGCTGACCGGTGGCAAGCGCATCGACACGCCAGCCGGCGGGAACTTCTTCGAGCCCACGCTGCTGGCCGACGCGACGCCGCAGATGCTGTGCTCGCGCGAGGAGACCTTCGGCCCCGTGGCACCTGTGTTCCGCTTCCAGACCGAGGAGGACGCCATCCGCCTGGCCAACTCCACGGAGTTCGGCCTGGCGAGCTACTTCTACAGCCGCGACATCGGCCGCATCTTCCGCGTCGGCGAGGCGCTGGAGTACGGCATGGTGGGCATCAACACCGGGCTCATCTCCACAGCGGAAGTGCCCTTCGGCGGCGTCAAGCAATCGGGCCTGGGCCGCGAGGGCGGACGCCAGGGCATCGAGGACTATGTGGAGGTGAAGTACCTGTGCCTGGGCGACATCCAGAAGTAGCCCGCGGTCTGCGGTGCTTTTGCCGCGCTCATGAAAAAAGGGCCCTTGTGGGGCCCTTTGCATTGGCAGGGCCGATGAGGCGGCCCTGCTTTTCTTGCTCTTTGCGCGATCAGAACTCGTACTTGGCCGTGATCTGCATGGCCCACTGGGATTCGCCGCGGGTCTGCTTGGTCGTGTAGTCGCTCGGGTCGTTGACCGAATAGATCATCTTGCCGGTCGCCGGATCGATGCCACCGTAGTTGATCCAGCGACGGGTCGCACCGCCGGTCCCGAATCCGACTTCATCGATACGGCCCCAACGCTTGTTGATCAGGTTGCCGAAATTCAGGATGTCCAGCGTCAGCACACCCTTGTTGTTACCGAAGAAGCCGGGGACTTCCTGGCTCAAGCGCACGTCGAAGCTATTGACGAAGGGCGAGAACGCCTTGTTTCGCCCGACCACCTGACCCTTGTAGTTGCGCAGGCTGGGGTTAGCGTCCACGATGGCCCAGAATTTCGCTTCAGCTTGCGCAGCCGTCTGCTGCTGATATGCCGAGAGCGCAGCAGCTTGTTGGGCGGCCGGCAGGCCACTGATGGCGGTGCCGCTGACCGGAAGCCGGAACAGCACTTCGCCGGAGCCCTGAGCCTTCGGGATGTAGAGAAGGTCATTGCCGGCAACGCCGTCACCGTTGACGTCGTTGTTGAACGTCCAGCTGTACGCGTGACCGGTACGGCCTTCGTAGAACATGCCAAAGGTCGTCTTGTACTTGCCGAAGAAGGCCTTCGAGAAGTTGACATTGCCGCTGATCCGGTTGCGGATCATGGTGGCGGAGTTCGCAGCGACTTCTTCATTCGGGTTGAAGACGGCGCGATTGAGCCAGCCGGAATTGGCCGTTGACGACGTCAGGCCGCTAACTTCCGTGGCACGGGTGAAGCTATAGGCAACCCCCCAGCCGAACCCGGCCTTGTTCGGGCCCTGCAGGGACAGGGTCAGCACGTCGCCGTCGCCCTTGCTGGTGTTCTTTAGCAGAGTGACGTTGTTGTAAGACTGGTTGTTCAGCGCCTTTGTCACACGACCACAATTGGTGGGGCTCGAGTCGTTGCCGCCGCTGTAGCACAGCGGATTGCGGCCCGCAGCGTTGTAGTACATCTCGCGGCCATCGACCGGGGAGGTGCTGGTCACAGGACCCAGATTCAGGAACTGGTAATACAGACCCTTGTCGACCTCGGTATGCAGCCATTCCGCTCCAGCGACGATGCCGTACCAGGGCAGTTCCTTGTCCAATGCCAGATTCATCTTCCACACGGTCGGCTGCTTCACGCCCGGAGCGATGAAGTCCACGTTGGCGGCCGGTGGAGTGCCGGACAGCTGAGGCTGGTTGTTCGGATCAGCAGAGAACTGAACCGGCTTGCCACCAGCGGCCGTCGCGCACGGCGCGGCGGTCGTGCCGCAGCTAAGGTTTGCGACGGTCACACCAGTGTTCTGATAGGGATTGGTCAGCCACACTGAAGCAGCGGAACCCATGAACAGGCCAACGCCACCGCGCAACTGCATCTTGCGCTTGTCAGCCTGGTCGAACTGGTAATTGAAGCCCAGCCGCGGCTGGACAATCTTCTGGCCGTCCAGCGTATAGCTGTTGTCGTAGCCGAAGCCACCGGTCTGCCGAAGATTCGTACCGACATTGCCGGCGATCACTGCGGCAGAGGCGCCCGCATTGAACTTGGGCTTGTCGTCCGTCTTGAGGGTATCGAGCCGCAAGCCACCCACGACGCTCAGTTGCTTGCTGACCTTCCAAGTGTCTTGCAGGAACAGTCCGATGTTGGAAAGCGTCCAGTTCGCAGCGCCGTCCTGGAGCGTATTGCCATTGATGGGCTGCTGGACGGTATAGGTCGACGGCGTTCCAGTCGCCCATTGTGCGACGGGGTCGCTGCTGCTGAAGACGTAAAGGCCCTTCGTGTTCTGCAGGAAAGCGTTGAAGATCTCGTTGCGCTCGATGTCGACGCCAGCCTTGATCTCGTGTTTATCCAGGAACAGGTTGCCCGCAAAGAAACCGTTGAACGTCTTGGTATGCAGGCTGTTGAAGTGGCGACTCTGTTCGGTACCGAACGTCAGCGTGCGGTTGCTAGTGCTACCCAACGGATCCTTGGAAGTCCAGGTGAGGCTGATCTGCGGCAGATCGCTGTTGTTCTTCGGATCGCTCTTGTAATCGCGCTGGGACAGCTTCAGCTCCGTAGAGAAGTTGTCAGTCCAATCGGCGAACCACTGACCCACCACCGTTTCCAGGGTCTTGACCTGCGAATACCAGTCCGAAGACAAGGCCAACTGCGTGGCCGTGAAGTTCGGGAAGATCGGATTGGTTTCCTCCGACTTGGTGTAGCGGACGTTGACCTTGTGGTTGTCGTTGACGTTCCAGTCGAGCTTGAGCAGCGTGTCCTTGCCGATCAGATTGACGCCCTTCGGAATGTTGAGGCCACCAATGTCGATGCTGTATTTGCTCTTCGCCAGATCCTGGGCCGCCTGAATTTGCGCCTGGGTAATGCCGACGTTGACACTGTCGGTGCCAATGGGACCAAAAGACGGCACGGTGCGGCTGCTCTTGAGTTCTTCATAGCTGGCGAAGAAGAACAGCTTGTCCTTGATGATCGGACCGCCCAGGGTGAAGCCTTTCAAGTCTTCCTGGAAGCCCGGCGTGCGGAACGTGACGTTGCGTGTACGGTCATACCGGTCGCCCGTGAGCTTTTCATCACGGTAGACGTAATAGACGCTGCCGGTAAATTCGTTGGTGCCGGACTTGGTCACCGCGTTGATGTTGGCGCCGGTGTAGCCTTGCTGCGTGACGTCGTAATTCGAGATGTTGACCTGAACCGCCTGGATCGCATCAATCGAGATCGGCTGCTTCAGCATGGGCAGGCCGTTGAGTTCCAGCCCGAAGGTGTCATTGATCTTGACGCCGTCCACCGTGACGGTGTTGAAGCGGCCGTTTTGACCAGCCACGGAGATTTCGCCGTTGCCCTTGTCCGTCTGTACGACACGCGGGTCGTTGCGGGCGTAGTCCTGCAGGCTGCGGGAGATGGAGGCGTAGGCTGCCAGCTCCTGCTTGCCGATGCTGGTGCCGGCGCCCATGGTGGAACTGTCGAACTTGTTGGTGCCGGTGGCGCTGCCGGTCGTGACCACCGTCTCCAGCACATTGGCGCCGCGCACGCGGAGTTCCAGGCTCTGGGTCTCGGCCAGGGCCAGGTAGATGTCGTTCTGGACCTCGCGATCATTGCCCTTGACGGCCGTAACCGTGTAGGGGCCACCGACGCGCAGGCCGCGGGCAGAGAACCGGCCTTGCGAATCAGTCGTCAGCGTCGTGGTGGAACCGGACTCCCGGTGCACGATGGTCACCGAAGCACCGGCCAGCGGCGCACCGTCGGCGCCCAGCACCTGGCCGTTGATCGCAGCCGTCGTGTTCTGCGCCATCGCGGGCGCGGCGGCCACGATGGCCACGGCGGCGCACAGCGCCGATAGCGGGAATCCAGATCCGAACCTGTTGCTCATCCCAATCACTCCTGTTGTTCGCGCGGCGCAGCGCGGGCTGATGTCGAAAAGGGTCACGAAAACGTCACACAACGTCTTCGCGGTTGCGTCGTCCGGCGCTCCAGACGAGCCCGGCCGCAACGGTGATCGAATTGTCATGAGTTTCTGTGACAGAACTTTACGGGTAAGTCAGAAGTCGGCCTCAGCTGGGCTGTGGTCGGGCAAAATTGCACCATATTGGTTCATTTTCTGATGCCATCGCAACCTCGCCGCGCCCTGAAGCTCCCATCGAAAAGGGCAGATCTCAGCAGCTACGCACCGATATGGCGCATTTGGTCGATTTTGTAAACCTCAAGCTAGGGTCGAGTCGCTGTCGCAAAACCGCGACAAACCTCAGCAACAAAGCCACTTTTAAGATCGCCGCCTTCGCTCAAGCCCCTTCCGCCATGGCCTTCAACGCTCACATCCGCATCGGTGCCGGTGCCCTCCTTGCCGCCATCGGCGCCTTGCTGGCCGGCTGCGCCACGCCGCAGCAGCCGTCGGCCACGACCGACCTGACGCTGTTCTCCATCAACGATTTCCACGGCAACATCCAGCCGTCGCAGCCCACGCCGCTGATGGCACGGGTCCCCAATCCCGCCACCGGTGAAGTCAAACCCCAGCCGGCGGGCGGCGCGGCTTATCTCGCTTCGGCGCTCACCGAGCTCCGCGCCAAATACCCGGACTCCCTCGTCATCGCGGGCGGCGACCTCATCGGTGCTTCGCCGCTCATTTCAAGCCTGCTGCGCGACGAGCCGACGCTCGATGCCATGTCCAGGCTGGACATCACCGCCAGCGCCCTGGGCAACCACGAACTGGACGCCGGGCTGCCCGAGCTACTGCGCAAGGCGCACGGTGAGTGCGGGCCGACCGAGTGCCTGTGGCCCGGCTTCAAAGGTCCCGGCTTCCCCTATCTCGGCGCCAACGTGCTGGACGCCGCCACCGGCAAGCCGCTCCTGCCTACCCACGTCATCAAGCAGGCCTCTGGCTTCAAGGTCGCCATCGCCGGCGTCGCGACGCTGGACACGCCGCACGTCATCGTCGCGCGGGCCATCAAGGGCATCCGGTTCGCCGACGAGGCGGACACGCTCAATGCGCTCGTGCCCCAACTCAAGGCCGAAGGCGCTCAGGTGCTGGTGGCCGTCATGCACGAGGGCGGCGTACAGGGCCCGGGCGGCGAGGCCAACGACCCGAGCTATGCCTGCCCGACCCTGACGGGCCGCGTGCAGGACATCGCCAAGCGGCTGGACCCGGCCTACGCCATCATCATCGGCGGGCATACCCACCAGGCCTATACCTGCAAGATCGGCGGCCGGCTCGTCGTGCAGGCCGGCAGCTACGGCGGCTGGATCACCGAAAGCCACCTCAAGCTCGACGCCGCCGGACGCGTGCTCGACGCCCAGGCCGTGAACCACCCGGTCCTGCAGTCGGTGTACGCACCGAATCCGGCGCTGGCGGCCCTGGTCGCACGCGCAGCCGCGCTGACGGCCGAGCAGCGCAACAAGCCGGTCGCCACGCTCCCGCACGGGGCCACGCGCCACCCGAAAGCGCCCTACGGCGACGCGCCGCTGGGCAACCTCATTGCGGACAGCCAGCTCGCCTTCGCCCGCAAGCAGGGGCCGGCCGACATCGCCTTCATCAACCAGGGTGGCATCCGCGCCGAACTCAGCGTGGAGCCCGGCAAACCCACGACGATGAGCGACCTGCTGGCCATCCAGCCCTTCGGCAACGACATCGTCGCGCTGACGCTGACCGGCCAGCAGCTCTGGGAGATCCTGCAGCGCCAGCTGCCCAAGGGCGACGCCACGCCACGCTTCCTCCAGCCCTCCTCCACGCTGCGCATGCGCTGGCGCGCCGGTGCCGACGGCAACCCCGAACTGCGCGAAATCCTCGTCGACGGGCTGCCGCTGAACCGCACGCGCGACTACCGCGTGGTCGTGAACAACTTTCTCTCGGAAGGCGGCGACGCCCAGACAGGCTTCAAGCACGGCCGCGACCGCGCGGTGCTGGGGACGGACATCGACGCGCTGGTGGAGCTGCTGCGCACCCGCCCGCAGGCCGTGGATGAGGCCGCGCCGGGGCGGATCGCGCGCGAGTGAGGCCAGGGCCCCTACGCCACGCCTGAACGGCAGTCCGTCGCCTCGGGCGCGATCTCATTCAGACACTTTGGCGTCGCATACGGCGCCAAAGGTCCCAGCGCTTCCGGCAACACTTGCCAATTGGTTCTGCGCGCCGCAGTGACTAGATCGCCAAGAGGGCCGTCGGCGGCGTCTTTCCCTTAACAGCGTGCTGGAACGCAGCCTCAACACCATCGAAGGCCTCTTTACCCAGCAGTGTGGGGCTACCGGTGTAAAGGAGCGACGCCAACGAGTAGTTCTGCCCGTCCTCGTAGAAGTTCGGTCCCGCTCGTAGAAGAACGGCGCGACCCCCTAGTCCGGAACAGCAGCAACGGCAGGAAACGCTTGTCGCAGACGAAGGTGACACACTTGCAAGTTGGTCAAGGTGTTCCGTTGCAGGCCAAAAGGCGTGGGTGGTTTGAAGGGCGGCGCGACAGCGACCGACACTTGGAGATCTGCAGCTTTGGAAAGTGGTGCTTGATCGGGCGCGCGGCATCCTCATCGCTGATGGCCACCGCCGTCGCCCCTGGAAATGCTGCTCGGGCTCGAGAAGATCGAATCCCGCATAGCCGCTCTCGTCGATCCGCAAGCCCTCCATTCAGCTTTTCCCCGGCACGATGTTGACGCCTATGCGATCGGCAAGGTCGAGCACCGCATCGTGAGCGTCACCATCGTCGAGCAGGCTGCGGGAGTTGCCGTCCGGTCGAACGGCTCCATCGGAGATGCGGTCGCCGAAAAGAACGAAGGCGCGCGCCGAGTCGTCCTGCCTTGAGACCCAGGACAGCCCTTGGGCCCGCGGGCATTGGCGATGGATCGCCTCCGCCCATTTGCGGGTGACCGGGTATTGGTCCTTCTCGGTATCGATGAGCTGCTTGCGGGTCACGCCCAGCTTGCGCAACGGCACGCTCGCCAGATCGACGAGTTGAAGCTCCTGCTCTACCCGGAGGGTGGAATGCACCTGTTCAACCAGTTTGCCTTTGTCGACACTCTTGAACCCGGCAGTATGCGGAACGTCGTGGAAGACCGTCTCCATCAGGGCGCACTCCATTGTCGTGCCGCCGTACAGCGTGGGAATCGGCTTTCCATGTGCATCCTGGATCGGGCTGAAACGTGCATTGCCGCGTACGCCAGCGTTGAACTGGTCAGCCTGATACTTGCTCTGATGCACACGATGTAGCACCTCTCCCTTTGCGAGCAAAGTGAACGAGGCATGGAGCTTGTCTGGAGGGGCTGGTGTGCTGGAAAACGTCTCGCCGGCAGGGGGCGACGCGTCGGTGCCGCTCGCCGGCTTGGCGCTTCCCTTAGCCATGGGCGATCTCCTGAATCTCGTCCATCGCCGCTTCGATCACCCGCTCGGGCGCCGATGCCAGCAGATCCTGTGGCCGCTTACCTCCCAGGAAGCTGTTATCTGAGCGGAACCAGTAGGCCATTCCCCAAGCATCCTTGCGCACACCAAAGATTTCGATGACCTTGGCGAGCGCCTTCACCGGCCGGAAGCTGGCGTCGCGGTCCAGCCCATAGCCCGGGAAGTAATCGACGCCCCCATGGTTGATGGCGAAGATCAGCCCCTGCTTTTTCCATTTGTTGGGCTGTGCGCTGGGGTTGCGGGTGCTCAGACCTGCCAATTTCGCGATGTCGGCCGCGGTCAACCAGTCCCCGCTTTCCAGTACGGCTTTGCGCGCCCGCACGAGCATGGCCGCTTCCTTGAGCAGACGGGGAGACGGCACAGTCCGCGGCACCAAGACCTCGGCCAAACGCTCCAGCGACTCTCTGTCTTGTCGTTCCAGCAACACCTCGAACATGGACGATGCCACGTTGGTGAAGTTCTCCGCCAGGGCCTGGAAGACTTTTGGTTTGACGTGGTCAAACGCGACCACGAGCACGCGGTCAGCGTGCGACGTTTCAAGACGGGCCTGTACCTCTTTCGGGGTGCCCACCAAAGTCGAGACCCTCAGATGGTCAGCAACGATACCCACGGATGCTCTCCTTCGAGAGTTATAAAGGTTATATCACGATACCATATCGTAGATAACCTTGAAAGTGCAGTCGCCGCCTTCTTTCCGGTTCTTGTCATCGGCCCGCAGCTTCGCTCCACGCTTCCTCCCCACTCGGTCGCCCTCATGCAGTTGCGCTTCGCTTCGTTCGTCGTGACCAACCTACTGCGGGACTTGACCCGCAAGAGTGCACCCATGCTGGGCGCACAAAGCAAAAGGCCCTCCGGGTCAGGGAGGGCCTTGGCGTTGCAGGCGTCTGCTCGAGTGGCGCGCCAGCAGGGATTCTTAGTTGGGTAGAACCGCCAGAGTGAGGCCAGGGCCCCTGGGCCGCGACTGGACGGCGGCGTGGCGCCCTGGGCGCCGGCACTGGAGCGGGCGATGGGAATCGAACCCACGTCTTGAGCTTGGGAAGCTCAGGTCCTGCCATTGAACGACGCCCGCGAATGGCGCGGATTATGACGTGGTTCCGCCGCGCAACACCGCGTGTAGGACAAGGCCGCATCCCGCATCGGCGCGCCGCGGAGCGTGCCATGGCGGGCCTAGCATGCCGCCCCATCCACAACAGCCTCCCCAAGCAGGAGCAGACCATGAAGAACAAAGCCCAGCGCGTGCTCGCCTCCGTCCTCGTCGCCTCCCTCGTCTTCAGCGGCATGGCGCAGGCCGCGCCGACGGCGCTGATCAGCACCGAGCAGGCCGCCGCAGCCTTGCAGGCCGCGTCGCGCAGCGAAGCCCATGCCCGCCTGCAGGCCGCCCTGGACCGTGCCGACCTCGCCGCCATGCTGCAGGCGCGGGGCGTGTCCGTCGACGAGATGCGTGCCCGCGTCGACGCGCTCACCGACGCCGAAGCCCAGCAGATGCTGCAGCAGATCGACAGCGCCCCGGCCGGCAGCAGCGACGTCCTCGGCGTGCTGTTCACCGTGTTCATCATCCTGCTGGTCACCGACATCCTCGGGCTGACCAAGGTCTTCCCCTTCACCCGCTCGGTGCGTTGATCGCCCGGGCGCTGGCGGCCCTGGCCGCCCTGCTGCTGGGCGGATGCGCCGCCGTCTTCACGCCGCCCCAGACGGCCGAGCTGTTGGCCCGGCCGCCGCAGGACTTGCCGCCGCGCGTCGAGCGCGACGAGGTGCCCTTCTTCCCGCAGACGCGCGACCATTGCGGCCCGGCGGCGCTGGCGACGGCCCTGGCCGACGCCGGCCTGCCGGCCGACCCCGACCGCCTCGCCGACGCCGTCTTCCTGCCCTCGCGCGGCGGCAGCCTGCAGCTGGAGATGCTCGGCGGCGCCCGCCGCCAGGGCGCCGTCGCGACGCGCCTGCCCGGCGAACTGGAGGCGCTGCTGCGGGAAGTGGCGGCAGGCCACGCCGTCGTGGTGCTGCAGAACCTCGGCCTCGATTGGCTGCCGCGCTGGCATTACGCCGTCGTCGTCGGCTACGACCTCGCCGAACGCGAGCTGATCCTGCGCAGCGGCGGTACCCGGCGCGAGGCCCTGCCCCTGCGCACTTTCGACTACACCTGGACGCGGGCCGGACGCTGGGCCGTCACCGTGCTGCCGCCCGACCGCCTGGCCGCCACAGCCACCGAGGCGCAGGCGCAGGATGCCGCCGTGGGTTTCGAACGCGCCGCTCAGCCGGCGCAGGCGGCCGTCGCCTACCGCACCCTGCTGACGCGCTGGCCGGGCAACCTGCTCGCCGGCATCGGCCTGGGCAACAGCCTCAACGCCGCCGGAGACGCCCTAGGCGCCGCGGCGGCCTTCGACGCCGTGGCCAGGCGCCACGACAGCGCGGTCGCCTGGATCAACCTGGCGCGGCTGCGCATGGCGGCCGGCGACGTGCCCGGCGCCCGGTCCGCGGCCGAGCAGGCGGTGCGTCGCGCCCAAGCCGCGGAGCCATCCTGGCGGGACGCGGCAACTGCCACGCTCGACGCGACCCGCCAGCCCTGAGGGGCGTCTCCCGGCCGCTACAGTCGCGCGCATGACCGCCGCCGCTGCCTCGCGCCCGCCCGCCACCCTGGCCATCGCCTGGCGCCAGCTGTTGCGGGACTGGCGGGCCGGCGAACTGCGCTTGCTGATGCTGGCCGTGGCGCTGGCGGTGGCGGCGCTATGCGCGGTGGCCTTCCTGTCCGACCGCCTCGACCAGGGCCTGCGCCGCGACGCGGCCAAGCTGCTCGGCGGCGATGCCGTCGTCGCCAGCGACCAGCCGACACCCCCGCCGCTCACCGAGCTGGCCAACGAGTTCAAGCTGACCGGCGTGCGCACCGCCACCTTCCCGAGCATGGCGCGCGCCGACGACGCCCAGGGCGGCGGGAGCCGGCTGGTGGCGGTCAAGGCCGTGGGCAGCGGCTACCCGCTGCGTGGGCGCATCTCGCTGCGCGAGGCCCTGCCGGGCCGCTCGGGTGCGCCGGCGCCGGGCGAGGTCTGGGCCGACCCGGCCGTGGCCGATGCCCTGGGTCTCAAGCTCGGCGACGTCCTGCTCCTGGGCGATGCCCGCCTCAGGCTCGCCGCCCTGATCGAGACCGAACCCGACCGTGGCGCCGGCTTCATGAACTTCGCCCCCCGCGTCATGCTGGCCGAGGCCGACCTGCCCGCCACCCACCTCGTGCAGCCGGCCAGCCGCATCACCTACCGCCTGGCCCTGGTGCCCGGCCCCGGCGCGGCCCCGGACGCGGTGCGGCGCTTCGTGGCCGGCGCCGAAGCCCTCGTCGAGAAGGACAAGCTGCGCGGCGTGCGGCTGGAGTCGCTGGAATCGGGCCGCCCGGAAATGCGCCAGACCCTGGACCGTGCCGCGCGCTTCCTGCGCCTGGTGGCGATGCTGTCGGCCCTGCTCGCCGCCGTGGCCGTGGGCCTGGCGGCGCGAGACTTCGCCGCCCGCCACCTCGACGCCTGCGCCATGCTCCGGGTGCTGGGGCAGCCGCAGCGCCGCATCGCCTGGGCCTACGGCCTGGAGTTCCTGCTCGCCGGCCTCGTCGCCAGCGCGGGCGGCGTGCTGGCGGGGCTGGCGCTGCACCAGGTCTTCGTGTCGCTGCTGGCCGGGCTCATCGACGTGAGCCTGCCGCCGCCCAGCATCTGGCCGGCCCTGCTGGGGCTGGGGCTGGGGCTGTCGCTGCTGATGGGCTTCGGCCTGCCGCCGGTGCTGCAGCTGGCCGCCGTGCCGCCGCTGCGCGTGATGCGCCGCGACCTGGGCGCCCCCAAAGCGGGCTCCCTGCTGGTGCTCGGGGCCGGCGTGGCCGGGCTGGCGGCCATCCTCGTGGTGCTGGCCGGCGACCTCAAGCTCGGCGGCATCGCCGCCGCCGGCTTCGCGGGCGCGGTGCTGCTCTTCGCGCTGCTGGCCTGGGGCGCGGTGGCCCTGCTGCGCCGCCTCGTGCCGGTGAACGTCAGTGGCGCCGCCCTGCCCCGCTGGCTGCTGCTGGCCACCCGCCAGGTCGCGGCCCGGCCGGGCTTCGCCGTCATGCAGGTGGCGTCTTTGGCAGTGGGCCTGCTGGCCCTGGCCCTGCTCGTGCTGCTGCGCACGGACCTGATCGACAGCTGGCGCCGCGCCACGCCCGCCTCGGCGCCTGACCGCTTCGTCATCAACATCCAGCCCGACCAGGCCGACGCCTTCCGCAAGACCCTGGCCGACGCCGGCGTGACGCGCTACGACTGGTATCCCATGATCCGCGGGCGGCTCACCGCCATCAATGGCGACGCGGTGCAAGGCCGGCGCTTTGCCGACGAGCGCGCCCAGCGCCTGGCCGAGCGCGAGTTCAACCTCAGCCATGCCGGCGACCGGCCGGAGCACAACCAGATCGTCGGCGGGCGCTGGGGCAGCGCGGCGGCGGGCGAGACGGGCCTGAGCGTGGAGGAGGGCCTGGCGCAGACGCTGGGCCTCAAGCTCGGCGACACCCTGGCCTTCGACATCGCCGGCCAGCCGGTGCAGGGCCGCATCACCAGCCTGCGCAAGGTGGACTGGTCGTCCATGCGGGTCAATTTCTTCGTGCTCTTCGAGAAGGCCGACCTGCCGGACCTGCCCTCGACCCAGATCGCCGCCTACCGCAACCCGGCCGCCGGCCAGCTGGACCGCGAGCTGGCACGGCAGTTCCCCAACCTCACCGTCATCGACGTGTCGGCCCAGCTCAACCAGGTGCAGGGCGTGCTCGACCAGGTCATCCAGGCGGTGCAGTTCCTTTTCGGCTTCACGCTGGCGACGGGCCTGGTGGTGCTGCTCGCGGCGGTGGGCAGCACCCGCGAGGCCCGCACACGGGAATTCGCGCTGATGCGGGCCCTGGGCGCGCCGTCCGCGCTGCTGGCCAGGGTGCAGCGGGCCGAGCTGCTGGGTGTGGGCGCGCTGGCTGGTTTCCTGGCCGGCGGCGTGGCGCTGGTGCTGGCCGCGCTGCTGGCCCGCTACGTCTTCGAGTTCGAGTGGCAGGTCAAGCCCTGGGCGCCGCTGGTCGGCTCGGCCTGCGGCGCCCTGCTGGCCTGGGGCGCCGGCTGGTGGAGCCTGCGCGGGGTGCTGCAACGCCCCGTCGTGCAGACGCTGCGCGAGGCCCAGGCCGAATGAGGGCCCCCACGCCCCGCGAGGCGGGCCGCTATCTGCTGCTGACGGCGGGCATCACCCTCGTCTACTACCTGCTTGGCCGCCTGGGCCTGCTGATGGTGCTGCCGCCCTACCAGGTGGCGCCCATCTACCCGGCCGCGGGCTGGGGCCTGGCCGTGCTGCTGGTGCTGGGGCTGCGCTACCTGCCGGCGGTGGCCCTCGGGTCCTTCGTCGTGCAGGCCACGATGCTGGGCGAACTCAGCAGCCATCCGGTGGCGCTGGCCCTGGGCATCGGCCTGGGCGCCGCGGCGCAGGCGGCGGCTGGCACCCTGCTGATGCGGCGCTGGTGCGGCCGGCCGCTGGTGCTGGCCTCGCCGCGCGAAGTGGCGGGTTATCTGGCCGCGGCGGCGATCGCCGGTTGCGTCAGCCCCAGTTGCGCGACGCTGGTGCTCATGGCCGCCGGCGTCATCGCCAAGGCACAGATGGGCCTGGTTTGGACGGTCTGGTGGACGGGCGACCTGATGGGCGTGCTGATCGCCACGCCCATCACCCTGGCCCTGATCGGCCAGCCGCGCGCGGCCTGGGCCACGCGGCGCTTCAGCGTGGGGCTGCCCATGCTGCTGACGACCCTGCTCGTCGGGCTGGGCGTGGCGGCCACCATGGAGTGGGACCGCCAGCGCAACCGCGCCGATTTCACCCGCGACGCCGCCAGTGCCGCCCAGGACCTCGTCGGCCGGTTGCGCGAGCCGCTGCTGGCGCTGGAAGGCGTGCACGGCCTGCTGCAGGTCAAGCCGCGGCCGACGCGCGAGGAGTTCGCCCGCGCCACCCGCGGCCTGCTGGCCGAGGACAGCCCCTTGATCGCGCTGGGGCTGACGCTGCGCGTCGCCCGCGCCGACATCGGGCACTTCAATGCCGCTGCCGCGGCGGACGGCTTTCCCGGCGGCTACCAGGTGCGCGAACGCTCGCGGGCCGGCGACCTGGCCCCTCCGCCCGACGAAGACGTCATGGCCATCCGCCTCATCGAGCCGCTGTCGCGCAATGCGGCGGCGCTCGGCGTGAACGTGCGCACCATCCCCGGCGCGCGCGCGGCCATCGGCCGGGCCGCCGCCCTCGGGCGCGCCGTGGCGTCGGCGGGCTTCGAGCTGTCTCAGGACAAGCAGGGCGCCGTGGGCGTGGTCGTCTACCAGCCGCTTTACCGGCCATCGGCTGGTTCCAGCGATCAGGACCTCGACGGCGTCGTCTTCGCGACCTTGCGCCCTGACCTGCTCATGTCGCGCCTGGCCCAGCACTGGCCCGAGCACCTGGGAGCCTGCCTGGTCGACCTGGAGCCGGGCGCCAGCTTCGTCCGGCTGGCCGGCCGGCCGGGCTGCGAGGCCGTGCAGCGCGGCCAGGACGCGACGCTGCCCCTCGTGAAGATGCCGGTGGAGTTCGGCGGCCGGCACTGGGAAGTCCGCATCTACGACCTGCCCGGTCTCGCGCAGGCGCCCGGACGCAGCTGGGCCTTCGCCCTCGTGGGCCTGCTGTCCACGGCCATGGTGGGGGCCCTGCTGCTGCTGATGTCGGGCCGCACCCAGCATGTGGAGGCCCTCGTGAAGGAGCGCACCGCGGCGCTGGAGCGCGAGATCGCCAGCCGCGCCGAGGGCGAGCAGGCGCTGCGCCAGAGCGAGCAGCGCTTTCGAAGCATCTTCGAGACGGCGCCCATCGGCATCGCCTTCACCGACCTCAACGGCGGCTTCCAGGAGGTCAATGCGCATTTCTGCAGCCTGGTCGGCTACCCGCCGGAGGCCCTGGTGGGCCGCCGCGCCATCGATGTGACCCACGAGGACGACCGGCGCGAGGACATCCGCCTGGCGCGCCGGCTGATGCGCGGCGAGATCCCGTTCTACCGCCGGCTCAAGCGCTACGTGCGGCCGGGTGGCGCCATCGTGCATGCACGGGTGCTGGTGAGCCTGCTGCGCGGCGCGGACGGGCGCCCGCACCGCCTGGTGGGGGTGGTCGAGGACATCACCGACCAACTGCGCATCGAGGAGCTGGACCGGGCGCGCGAGGCGGCCGTCGCGGCCAACCAGGCCAAGAACGAATTCCTGTCGCGCATGAGCCATGAGCTGCGCACGCCCATGAACGCCATCCTCGGCTTCACCCAGCTGATGCAGATGGACGCGGTGGAGCCGCTGTCCAGCGCCCAGCGCGGCCGGGCGCAGCAGATCGCCCAGGCCGGCTGGCATTTGCTGGAGATGATCAACGACACGCTGGATCTGTCCCGCATCGAGTCGGGCTCACTGCGGTTGGAGCCGGTGGCCCTGGAGCTGCCGCCTCTGCTTGCCCGGGCGCTGGCCCTGGTGCAGCACAGCGCCGCCGAGCGCGGCCTGGTCATCAGCCAGCGGCTCGACCCGGCCGCGCTGCGCGTGGTGGGCGACCCGACGCGGGTCACGCAGATCTTCACCAACCTGCTCAGCAATGCCGTCAAGTACAACCGCCCCGGCGGCAGCGTGAGCATCGAGGCCCGCTCGCCGGAGCCGGGCTGGGTGGAAGTCGCCGTACAGGACACCGGCCTGGGCCTGACGGAGGAACAGCGGGCCGCCCTCTTCCAACCCTTCAACCGCCTGGGCCGCGAGCACACCGGCCTTCCGGGCACCGGCATCGGCCTCGTCATCAGCCAGCGCCTGGCCGAGATGATGGGCGGCAGCCTGCGCGCCGAGGCCTCGTCCGGCCCCGGCGCCCGCTTCGTGCTGCGGCTGCCCGCAGCAGGCGGCGCGGTCACGCCCGTGGCGGAGCCGGCGCCGCAGGAGCCGGCAGCCCTGCGGCCGACGGCGCACCGGCGGCTCCTCTACGTGGAGGACAACCCGTTGAATGTCGAGGTCATGCGGGGCATCCTGGACCAGCGTCCGGGGCTGGAGCTGGAGGTCGCGACGACGGCCGCGGCCGGGCTGCAGGCCCTGCGCCGGCAGCCGCCGGCCCTGCTGCTGCTGGATTGGCAGTTGCCCGATGGCGATGGCCTGACGCTGCTGGCTCGTCTGCGCGAGATGGGCGGCACGCCGCCGCCGGTCATCGTCGTCTCGGCCAATGCCCAGCCCGAGCAGATGGCCCTGGCCCAGACCGCCGGCGCCCAGCATTACCTCACCAAGCCGCTGGACGTGCGCGAACTGCTGTCCCTGATCGACGAATTGTTGGCAGTGCCCGCCGGGCCGGAGCGGGCAAAATAAAAGTTTCGCCCCCCGCTGCTTCACTGCGCCCGATGAGCTCCACCGACCTCGTTCCCAGCACCGGCGCCCAGGCCGTCCAGACCCTGGCGCGCACCGATGGCCGACAGTTCCTGACCTTCCGCATCGGCGAGGAGGAATACGGCCTCGACATCCTGCGCGTGCAGGAAATCCGCTCCTACGAAGCGCCGACGCGCGTTGCCAACGCGCCGGCCTTCGTCAAGGGCGTCGTCAACCTGCGCGGCGTCATCGTGCCCATCCTGGACCTGCGCGTGCGCCTGGGCCAGCCGGGCGAGTACAACGCCTTCACCGTGGTCATCGTGCTGAACGTGGCCGGCCGGGTCGTGGGCATCGTTGTCGACTCGGTCTCCGACGTGCTGGAGCTGAGCGCCGAGGAGATCAAGGCCCGCCCCGAAGTGCCGGCGGCCATGGACGCCCGCTTCATCACCGGCCTGGGCAAGATCGGCGAGCGCATGCTCATCCTGCTGGACATCGAGGCGATGATCCAGAGCCCGGATTTCGGCTTGGTGGACTGAAAGAAGTTGGTGGAAGCTCACCGTTTCACCAGCGTCAATACTGCGTTTCTCGTATAGGGTCTCGATTCTTAGCACTCGGCAAAGCGGAGTGCTAATATTCCATCACCGCCCCAGCTTCACGGGGTGGTTCTGGAAGGATTCAAGACGATGTCCGCCTCTTCTGCCATTGCCGTGCGCGACCCCTGGGCCCTGGTGCCCTCGCTGGGCAATCTGGACGCCTACATCTCCGCCGTCAACCGCCTGCCGCTGCTGACGGCGGAGGAGGAAAGCTCCGCCGCCCGCAGCCTGCGCGACCAGGGTGACCTCGAAGCCGCCGGGCGGCTGGTGCTGTCGCACCTGCGCCTGGTGGTGGCCATCTCCCGCCAGTACCTCGGCTACGGCCTGCCCCAGGGCGACCTGATCCAGGAAGGCAACGTCGGCCTGATGAAGGCCGTCAAGCGCTTCGACCCCGATCAGGGCGTGCGCCTGGTGAGCTATGCGATGCACTGGATCAAGGCCGAGATCCACGAGTACATCCTGAAGAATTGGCGCATGGTCAAGGTCGCGACGACCAAGGCCCAGCGCAAGCTCTTCTTCAACCTGCGCTCGATGAAGCACCAGCTCAAGGCCGAGCAGGCCGATGGCGAGACGCACCGCAACACGCTCACCGAAGCCGAGGTGGCCCAGGTGGCGCGCGAGCTGAACGTCAAGCGCGAGGAAGTGCTGGAGATGGAGACCCGCCTGTCGGGCGGCGACGTGGCTCTCGAGCCGCAGACCGACGACGAAGGCGAGACCTTCGCCCCCATCGCCTATCTGGCCGACGAGACGCAGGAGCCCACCCGCGTCATCGAGGCCCGCTCGCGTGACGAACTCGCCGGCAACGGCATCACTCGCGCGCTGGACGTGCTGGACCCCCGCAGCCGCCGCATCGTCGAGGAGCGCTGGCTGAAGGTGAACGACGACGCCTCGGGCGGCATGACGCTGCACGAACTGGCCGCCGAGTACGGCGTGTCGGCCGAGCGCATCCGCCAGATCGAGGTCGCCGCGATGAAGAAGATGAAGAAGGCGCTGACCGAAGCCGCCTGAGCGCCGGCCTCCCCCGCAAAGCAAAGCCCCGGCATGCCGGGGCTTTGTTCATGGTGCGTCGGGTTGCCGGTTGGCGTCCGGCCAGCCGTGGGTTTACTTCTTGGCCTCGGCGAGCAGCAGCTTGATGTCGTGCGCCAGGGGCTCGGCGCCGGCGCCGTAGCGGGCATAGACCCGCACGCGGCCTTCGGTGTCGAAGATGAAGCTGGCCGCCGTGTGGTCCATGGTGTAGGTCTCGGGCGTCTTGCCGGGCACCTTGGCATAGAAGACCTTGAACTCCTTGGCCGCCGCCTGCGTCTGCTCCTCGCTGCCGCGCAGGCCGATGAAGCTCGGATCGAAGCTGGCGAGGTAGTTCTTCAGCAGGTCGGCCGTGTCGCGGGCCGGGTCGATGGTGACGAAGATGCCCTGCACCTTGTCGCCGTCAGCGCCCAGGGAGCGCTTCACCTCGGCGACCTCGGCCATCGTGGTGGGGCAGACGTCGGGGCATTGCGTGTAGCCGAAGAAGACCACCAGCACCTTGCCCTTGAAGTCGGCGAGGGACCGGGCGCGGCCATTCTGGTCGGTCAGGCTGAGCTGGCGCGCATATTCGGCGCCGGTCAGGTCGATGCCCTTGAACGCCGGCTGGTCGGGCGCCGCCTTCTGGCAGCCGGCAAAACCCAGGGCGACGAATGCGGCCAGTGCGGCCAGGCCGAGGCGACGTGTGGTCATGAGATGTAGTGGTCGATCAACAAGGCCGCGAACAGCAGCGACAGGTGCCAGATGGAGAACCAGAAGGTCCTGCGGGCCAGCGCCTCGGAATAGGCTCGCCACAGCCGCAAGGCGTGGCCGCAGAAGCCCAGCCCCAGCGCGACGGCTGCCACCAGGTAGAACCAGCCGCTCATGCCGGTGAGGAAGGGTAGCAGCGTGGCGGCGAACAGCACCCAGGTGTAGAGCAGGATCTGCAGCCGCGTGTAGTCGTTGCCATGGGTGACGGGCAGCATGGGCAGGCCGGCACGCGCATAGTCCTCGGCGCGGTACAGGGCCAGGGCCCAGAAATGCGGTGGCGTCCAGAGGAAGATGATCAGGCACAGCAGCCAGGCCTCGAAGCCGACCTCGCCTCGCATGGCGGCCCAGCCCAGCACCGGCGGCATGGCGCCCGAGGCGCCGCCGATGACGATATTTTGCGGCGTCATGGGCTTGAGGATGACGGTGTAGACGACCGCATACCCGACGAAGGTGGCGAAGGTCAGCCACATCGTCAGCAGGTTCACCCAGATCGCCAGCATGACCATGCCGGCCGCGCACAGCAGCGCCGAGAAGGCCAGGGTCTGCGCACGGCTGAGTTCGCCCTTGGCGGTGGCGCGCCAGGCGGTGCGCTTCATGCGGGCATCGATGCCGTCCTCGATCAGGCAGTTGAAGGCCGCGGCCGCGCCCGCGACGAGCCAGATGCCGGCGACGGCAGCGGCCATGGTCATGGCCTGCGACAGGTCCGGCAGCCCCGGCACGGCCAGGGCCATGCCGATGGCGGCGCAGAAGACGATGAGTTGGACGACCCGCGGCTTGGTCAGCTGGTAGAACTGCTGCCAGCGCGGGCTGTGCACGAGGGCACTGGCGGTGGACGTGGAAGCCATGGTCAGGGGCGCCCTTTCTGCAGGCGCGCAAGCAAGGTGGTGAGCAGGGCCAGCAGCAGCGCAGCGCCGCCGGTGTGGCCCAGGGCGGCGACGATGGGCCAGTCGAGCACGACGTTGGACAGGCCGGTGGCGAGCTGCCAGCCGCCGGCCGCCAGCAGCCAGCGCGACCACGCGGGAGCGGGCCCGCGCAGCACCCAGGCGAGGGCGATGAGGGCGCAGAACACGACGGCCGCGCCGATGCGATGGGCCATGTGGATGGCGGCCAGGGCCTCGAAGCCCAGCCAGCCGCCGTCGGCGCGGCGGCCGAGGTCGCGCCAGAGTTCGAAGCCCTGGGCGAAGTCGAGGTGAGGCCACCACTGGCCGCCGTGGCAGGTGGGGAATTCGTCGCAGGCCAGGACCGCGTAATTGGTGCTGACCCAGCCCCCGAGCGCCACCTGCAACAGCGCCAGGGCCAGCACCAGGCCAGCCGCGCCGCGCAACCACGCCGGCGCAGGCAGCGGGCGCAGCTCGTAGGCCTCGCGCTGCCAGGCCAGCAGCATCAGCAGGCCGAGGCCGAACAGCAGGTGCAGCGTGACGATGGCCGGAAAGAGCTTCATGGTGACCGTCAGCGCGCCGAAGGCGCCCTGCACGCAGACCCAGGCCAGGGTCAGGGTCGGCCACCAGGGCGAAGGCGCCGACTCGCCGTCATGGCGCCTGAGCCGCCAGCTCAGCACCGCCATGACGAGGATGAGCAGGCCCACGGCGCTCGCCAGGTAGCGGTGCAGCATCTCGATCCAGGCCTTGGCGTGCGTGACCGGCCCTGTCGGCATGGCCGTCTGGGCGGCCTCGATGTGCTCGTGCGCACCGACGGGGCTGGCGGCGCTGTAGCAGCCCGGCCAGTCGGGGCAGCCCAGGCCCGAGTCGGTGAGGCGCGTGAAGGCGCCGAAGACGATGAGGTCGAAGGTCAGGAACAGCGCCAGCAAGGTGAGCGCGCGCAGGCGGCCGGTGGGCGTGGCAGCACGAGCACGCTGACGCCACCACAGCAGCGGGCCGAGCGCCACGGCACCGCCGATGGCGGCCACCTGGCCGAGAGGCAGCAGCAGGTCGTTCATCGAGGTCCGCCCGGGCGCCCGGCCTGGTCCCAGCCGGCGCTGGCGCGCAGCAGCTTGTCGAGGTCGGCCTTGAGCTTGCGGGGTTCGGGCTCGGCCGGCGCGCGCAGCATCCAGCGGCCGAGCGGATCGACGACGTAGAAATGGTCGGACAGCGCCTTGCCGGCCGCCGGCCGCAGCCACGCCGCCAGACGGTCGCTCGGCACGCGCAGGACCGTCACCTCCGCCCCCTTCTGGCTGATGGCCGACAGCACACGGGCGTCGGGCAGGGTGTCGCCGGGCACGAGCCAGACCTTGTCCACCCGGTCGCGCTCCTTGCCCAGCATCTCGCGCAGCTGGCGCTGCACGTAGAGCTGGCGTTCGCAGGCCGCGCCGCAGGCGGCGGGCTGGGCGACGACGAGCAGCCACTGGCCTTGCAACGAGGCCGCCGGCACCGCGCGGCCCTGCACGTCAGTCAGGGGTAGGTCGGCGGGTATCTCGGCGGTCGGCGAGATGAGCTCGCCATAGGCCGAGCCGTGCGGGCGGATGACGTAGAAGGTGAAGTAAGACGCGACGACCGGGGCCGCGCACAAGGCCAGCACAAGCAGCATCTTCCAGCGCCCGGCGCGCTGGGCCGTGACCTGCCTCGGGTCGGGCAGGCTGTGCACCGCGAAGCTGAGGGGTTCAGGGCTTGCGGAGCCGCGGGCGGACGAGTTGGAACCAGACATAGAGACCCAGGATCAGCGCGCAGAGCGCGAACCATTGAAAGGCATAGCCATAGTGCTTTTGCAGGCCGAGATCGGATGCCGGCCAGTGGCGCAGCAGGCCGTCTTGCGCGCCGGCGGGGGCGGTCTGCACGACGGTCAGCGGCAACAGGGCGAGCCCCGACTCGACGGCGAAGGCCGCGGGATCGAGATTCTGCCGGATCGTTCCGGTGGAACCCTCGCCGAGCTGATAAAGCCGCGATGGCGAGGCGGCCAGGCGGCCCACCACCTCGACTTCGCCCGAGGGCGTGTCCACCGGCGGCAGGTGCTTGCGGTCATAGGGATCGCGCGGCGCCCAGCCACGCTCCACGAGGACGGCATCGCCGCGGCCGGCGAGCCGCAGCGGCGTGACGACGTGAAAGCCGGCCCGGCCGTCCATGGGCCGGTTGTCCAGCCAGACGGTGCGTTCGGCGACCCATCGGCCACGCAGCCGAACCTGACGATGCACCTGACCGGCGCCATCCGTCGCCAGCTCGGCATTGCCCAGGGCCGGGCGGACGGCCTCGGCATCGATGGCGGCCTGCAAGGCGATCTTCTGGGCGGCGCGGTCCAGCTGCCAGACGCCCAGGCGGGCCGTCAGGGCCGCACCCAGCAGGGCCGCCGCCAGGATGAGCCAGCGCCGCGCCGTCATGCCGGGCGGCCCAATGCGACCCGGGGCGGATAATTCGTCGTCATGAGATTCCTGATCCTGGTCGCCTTCCTCGGCATCCTGGGCGCCCTGGGGGCGGCCGGGTTCTTCATGCTCCGCAAGGGCCGCGGCGACGGCAAGCGCAGCCCCAACATGGCCCGGGCGCTGGCCCTGCGGGTGGCCTTGTCGGTGGCGCTCTTCCTGATCATCCTGCTGAGCTGGAAGATGGGCTGGATCCACCCGACGGGCCTGCCGGTCAGATCGTAGCCGCCAGCAAAAAGCGCCGCTTGAGCGGCGCTTTGCTTTCGGGGCCTCGCGGCCTCACATCCAGTAGACGATGACGTACAGGCCCAGCCACACGACGTCGACGAAGTGCCAGTACCAGGCCGCGCCCTCGAAGCCGAAGTGGCGTTCCGGCGTGAAGTGGCCCTTCATCAGGCGGATGGTGATGAACAGCAGCATCAGCGCGCCCACGCAGACGTGGAAGCCGTGGAAGCCGGTCAGCATGAAGAAGGTCGAGCCGTAGATGCCGGAGCTGAGCTTGAGGTTGAGTTCGGTGTAGGCGTGGTGGTATTCGTAGGCCTGGAAGCCCAGGAAGGTCGCGCCCAGCAGCACCGTGATCCACATCCACAGGATGGTCTTGCCGCGATTGCCGGCGATCAGGGCGTGGTGGGCGATGGTGAGCGTGACGCCCGAGGTCAGCAGCAGCGCGGTGTTCAGCGTCGGGATGGGCCAGGGGCCCATGGTGCTGAAGGCTTCGACGGTGCCCGCGGGCGAGGCCGTGAAGCCCGGCGTCGTGCTCGGCCAGATGGCCTTGAAGTCGGGCCAAAGCAGCGAGTTCTCGAGGCTGCCCAGCAGCGGCACGGAGTAGACCCGCGCCCAGAACAGTGCGCCGAAGAAGGCGGCGAAGAACATCACCTCCGAGAAGATGAACCAGCCCATGCTCCAGCGGTAGGAGAGGTCGATGCGGTCGCTGTAGAGGCCGCCTTCGCTCTCGCCGATGGCGTCGCGGAACCAGGCCTGCAGCACGAAGGCCCAGAACAGCAGGCCGCCGAACAGCGAGTACATGCCCCAGCCGTGGCCGTTGACCCACTGGCCGGCGCCCAGGATGACGAAGAACAGGCCGATGGCGGCCATCACCGGATGCCGCGAGGGCGCCGGGACGAAGTAGTACGGGGTCTTGCCCGGGGTTGTCGCTGCCGACATGTCGTTCTCCTAGTTCTACTCTCGTTCTGAACCTTGCCGCCGCCAGCCTCAGCCGGCCGCGACGCCGCTGCCGATGACCCAACGGACCAACAGCACCAGCATCAATACAAACAGGGCCGCGCCGATGACGCCGGCGATGATCACGTGCACCGGGTTGAGCTTGGCCATGTCGTTCTCATGGTCCTTGCCCCGGCGCACGCCGAAAAAACTCCAGGCCACGGCCGAGAGGGTCTGGCCGAAGGACGCCTTGCGCCGCACGGCCTTCTTCAGGTCCTCGCCGGGGCGGCTCACAGGGAACCTCCAGCGGACTTGGGCGCCTGGCCCAGCTTGACTCCACCCTTGCCCGCCACCTCGAAGAAGGTGTAGGAGAGCGTGATGGTCTTGACGTCTTTGGGCAGCTTGGGGTCGATGACGAAGACGACCGGCCACTGCTTGCTCTCGCCCGGCTTGAGCGTGTATTCGTTGAAGCAGAAGCACTCGAGCTTGTTGAAGTGCGCGCTGGCCTGCATGGGCGCATAGCTCGGGATGGCCTGGGCGGCCATGGTGCGGTTCTGCACGTTGCGGAACTCGTACATGACCTGGGCCAGTTCGCCCGGGTGCACCGTCATGTGCCGCACCGCCGGCTTGAAGTCCCAGGGGCCGCGGGCGTTGGTGTCGAATTCGACCGTGATCTCGCGGCTGTAGTCGACCTGCCCGTTGCCGTTGGCCACGCCCTTCTCGGCCAGCGCCGTCTGCCGCTCAGCCAGCGACAGCACATTGATGCCCAGGGCGTTGCAGATGGCCTTGTAGAAGGGCACCATCGCATAGGCGAAACCGAACATCAGCGTCACCACCACGGCCAGCTTCAGCAGGAGGTGGTCGTTGTCGCGACGCAGCGCGGCGGCGATGGAGCGCAGGCCCATGGGAATGCGGGCCTCAGTGCGCGAACAAGGTCATCTTGGCGACGAAGCCCGCACCGAAGACGATGGCCACGGTGAGCAGGATCAACGCCAGCCGGCGGTTAGCCTTGCGCTGTTCGGGCGTCATGGTCGGGCTCAGGCGATGATCTTGGTGGCCGAGGCGTCGAGCTTGGGCGGCTCCTCGAAGGTGTGGAAGGGCGCCGGCGACGGCACTTCCCACTCCAGGCCCTCGGCGGCTTCCCAGGGCTTTTGCGCAGCCTTCTCACCCTTGCCACGCATCATCGGCAAGACGATGAAGAAGAAGAAGTACACCTGCATCAGGCCGAAGGCGAACGCACCCACCGAGGCGATGGCGTTGAAGTCGGCGAACTGCATCGGGTAGTCGGCATAGCGGCGGGGCATGCCGGCCAGGCCCAGGAAGTGCATCGGGAAGAAGGTGAGGTTGAAGAAGATCAGCGAACCCCAGAAGTGGATCTTGCCGCGCGTCTCCGAATACATCACGCCGGTCCACTTCGGGCCCCAGTAATAGACGCCGGCGAACAGGGCGAACAGCGAGCCGGCCACCAGCACGTAGTGGAAGTGGGCGACGACGTAGTAGGTGTCCTGGATCTGGATGTCGATGGGGGCCATCGCACACATCAGGCCCGTGAAGCCGCCCATCGTGAACACGAAGATGAAGCCCACGGCCCAGAGCATCGGGGTCTCGAAGGTCATCGAGCCGCGCCACATCGTGGCCAGCCAGTTGAAGATCTTCACGCCGGTGGGCACCGCGATCAGCATGGTCGCGTACATGAAGAACAGCTGGCCCGTCACCGGCATGCCGGTGGCGAACATGTGGTGGGCCCAGACGATGAAGGACAGGATGGCGATGGAAGCGGTGGCGTACACCATGGAGGCGTAGCCGAACAGGCGCTTGCGGGCGAAGGCCGGCACGATCTGGCTGATGATGCCGAAGGCCGGCAGGATCATGATGTAGACCTCGGGGTGGCCGAAGAACCAGAAGATGTGCTGGTACATGACCGGGTCGCCGCCGCCCGCCGGGTTGAAGAAGGCGGTGCCGAAGTGGCGGTCGGTCAGCGTCATCGTGATGGCGCCGGCCAGCACGGGCATGACGGCGATCAGCAGGTAGGCCGTGATCAGCCAGGTCCAGCAGAACATCGGCATCTTCATCAGTGTCATGCCGGGGGCGCGCATGTTGAGGATGGTGACGATGATGTTGATCGAGCCCATGATGGACGAGGCGCCCATGATGTGCATGGCGAAGATGCCGGCGTCCATGGACGGCCCCATCTGCAGCGTCAGCGGCGCGTAGAGCGTCCAGCCGGCGGCGGGAGCGCCGCCCGGCATGAAGAAGCTGGCCACCAGCATGAGGGCCGCGGGGATCAGCAGCCAGAAGCTGAAGTTGTTCATCCGCGCGAAGGCCATGTCGCTGGCACCGATCTGCAGCGGGATCATCCAGTTCGCGAAGCCGACGAAGGCCGGCATGATGGCCCCGAACACCATGATCAGACCGTGCATGGTCGTGAACTGGTTGAACAGCTCGGGGTTGAAGAACTGCAGGCCGGGCTGGAACAGCTCGGCGCGGATGCACAGCGCCAGGATGCCGCCGATCATCAGCATCGTGAAGCTGAACAGCAGGTACAGCGTGCCGATGTCCTTGTGGTTGGTCGCGAAGACCCAGCGGCGCCAGCCGCTCGGCGCGTGGTGGTCGTGATGATCGTCGTGGGCGTGGTCGCCAGCGTGGCCGCCGTGAACGCCGTGGGGGGGGAGCACTGCACTCATTTGGGTTCCTCTGATTCGGCGTTCCGATTACTTGCGCGCGGCAACCACTTCGGCGGGCTGCACGGTCTGGCCCGTCTTGTTCGACCAGTTGTTCTTGGTGTAAGTGACGACGGCGGCGATCTCGGTGTCGCTCAGCTGCTTCCACGAGGGCATGCCCTTGTCGAGGCGGCCGTTGAGGACGACCTGGATCTGGTCGAGGTGGTTGTCGGACAGCACGACGGCCGAGGCATCCAGCGGCTTGACCGGGCCGGCGCCCTTGCCGTCAGGGCGGTGGCAGACCGCGCAGTTGGCGGCATAGACCTTTTCGCCGCGGGCGATCAGTGCGGCCTGTTCCCAGACCTTGCTCGGATCGTCGGCCTTGGCGGCGGCTTCCTTCTTCTTGCCGTCGACCCAGGCGGTGTAGTCCTGGGCGGACACCACCTTCACGTGGATGGGCATGTAGGCGTGCTCCTTGCCGCAGAGCTCGGCGCACTGGCCGTAGTAGTCGCCCACCTTCTCGGCGCGGAACCAGGTGTCGCGCACGAAGCCGGGGATGGCGTCCTGCTTGACGCCGAAGGCCGGCACCATCCAGGCGTGAATGACGTCGTTGGCCGTCGTGATGATGCGGACCTTCTTGTCCACCGGCACGACCAGCGGGTTGTCCACCTTGAGCAAGTAGTTGTCGACGGGCGCCGGGTGGCCGGAGTTGGACGACTCGCGCTGCTCCGTGTCGAGGGTGGCGAGGAAGCCGATGCCTTCGCCCTCGCCCTTGAGGTAGTCGTAGCCCCACTTCCACTGGTAGCCTGTGGCCTTGATGGTGAGATCGGCGTTGGTGGTGTCCTTCATGGCGACGACCACTTTGGTCGCCGGCAGGGCCATGCCGATGACGATGAGGAAGGGCACCACCGTCCAGGCGATCTCGACGGCCACGCTCTCGTGGAAGTTGGCCGACACCGCGCCCTTGGACTTGCGGTGCTTGAAGATGGAATAGAACATCACGCCGAACACCGCCACGAAGATGACGAGGCAGACGACGAGCATGAAGTTGTGCAACCACATCTGGTCGCTCGCGATGCGCGTGACCGGCTCGTGCAGGTTGAGCTGATTGACGCCCGGGCCGCCCTTGAGATCGTTCACCGCGAGGGCCGAACCCGTTGCCAGGATCGCCGTCGCCGCCACGGCGGCCCGCTGGGCCCAACCGCGTGAGGCGCTATGCACTCGTGCGTTCATCATCGTCATGGTTGTCACTTGGTTCTTTGAATGGCGGGCTTGCAACCGGCCGGACGGCCCGGTCTGCAACGCAAGTTCCGTGTGAGAACAAAGTTTTTCGCTTTGTCCTTGATGCGGCGCAAGAGTTTAGCCCAGGCACATCGCGGCTCTGCCTGGGGCCAGCCCCGGGGAATCACCCACCCGGACGGCCTTTTTTCAGGGTGGCGCGCAGGGCGTCGACCGAGACGCGCGTCTCCTCCGCGACAGTCAGGCGCGGTGCAGCCTTGAAGGCGTGGCCGAAGACCAGTTCCACCGTCAACGCCAGCCGTCCGTCGGCATCGCGAAGGGTCTCCAGCTCGGCGAGCAATCGCCGATGCCAGGCCCGCCCGCGCAGGCCGGCGAATCGCAGCGGCGCCAGGTTGCCGCCCAGGGCGCGCAGGTCGGCCAGCAGGCTCTCGGGCGTGGCCCAGGTCAGGCGCAGGGTCTCCTGGTCCATGACCGGATCGGCAAAGCCCGCCTTGAGCACCAGGTCGCCGATGTCGTGCATGTCCCACCAATCGGGCGCGGACCGGCCCCAGCCGTTGCGCGCGTACAGCGGCCGCAGTTCCACGAAGCTGTCCGGCCCGAGGCCTGAGAACATGACGAAGCCGCCGACCGCCAAGCTGGCCTGCCACTGCGCCAGCACGGCCGGCAGGTCGGCGCAGGTGTGCAGGGCCATGTTGGACCACAGCAGCTCCACCTCGGGCCTGGCGGGCAGCGCCTCGATGCGGCCCGAGTGGCCGCCGCGCAGCTTGCGCCACCAGTTCGGCGCCCGCACCGCGGCCGCACGCTCCGCCAGCACACCGTCGGCCTCGTGCCACAGCATCTCGGCGTTCGGGTAGGCCATCCGCAGCAGGTTGCCGCTGGCGCCCAGGGCCGGCGAGGCGTCGAGCACGCGGGCGGGCTGCAGCTTGATGAACGGCAGCCGCTCGGCCATGCGCCGCGCCACCTCCACGTGCAGCCAGGGCGGCTGCCCGGCCCGCGCCAGGCGCCGGGCGTGATGGCGCAACGCGGCCGCGTCGAGGTCCTGGGGCCGCGGCCCCTTGTTTGAACTAGGGGACGCTGCCGGCTCGCTCATGGGCCGGTCAGTATATTGAGGCGATGCCCGCCCCGCCCCTGGCCACGCCCAGACCCACACTCGTCGAGAAGGTGCTGTTGCGCTGCGCCGGGCAGTGCGCGGTCTGCCGTGCCTGGAGCCACCAGACCGTCTGCGAGGACTGCCTGCAGCGCTACGCCCGCCCCGTGCCCCGTTGCTGGACCTGCGCCGCGCGGCTGCCGCTGACTCTGATGGGCAGGCCGCATCCGCAATGCGGGCGCTGCCTGATCGAGGCGCCACCGCTGGATCGCACCGTGGCGGCCCTGGACTACCGCTTCCCGTGGGACGGCCTGTTGCAGCACTTCAAGTACCACCAGGCCCTGGAGCTGCGCGAGAGCCTGCTGGAGCGGCTCAACTGCGCACTGACGGCGGCGGAGGTCGACCCCCCCGACTGGTTGCTGCCCGTGCCGCTTTCGGCCGAGCGCCTGCGCGAGCGCGGCTACAACCAGGCCCACGAGCTGGCCAAGGCGCTGGCACGCCGGCGCGGGCTGCGCTGCGAGCCGGGCCTGCTGCTGCGCGTACGGCACAACGAGCGCCAGGCCGGGCTCAAGCTCGACGCCCGCGCCGCCAACGTGCGCGGCGTCTTCGCCGTCGATCCCCTGCACGCGGCCCAACTGCGCGGCACCAGCGTCGCCCTCCTCGACGACGTGATGACCAGCGGCGCCACGCTCTTCGAGATCGCCCGCGTGCTTCTGCAGGCCGGCGTGATGAGCGTGCAGGCCTGGGTCATCGCACGCACGCCCGAGCCGGGCGAGGACTGAAGCCGCGGGGATACTCCCGGCCCATGTTCCGCATCGTCCTCGTCCACCCCGAGATCCCGCCCAACACCGGCAACGTCATCCGGCTGGCGGCCAACACGGGCTGCGAACTCCACCTGATCGAACCGCTCGGCTTCTCGATGGAGGACCGCCTGCTGCAGCGCGCGGGCCTGGACTATCACGAGTACGCCCGCGTGCAGCGCCACGCCGACTGGGCGGGCTTCCTCGCCGCCGAGGCGCCCGATCCGACGCGGCAGTTCGCCTTCACGACGCGAGGCAGCCGCCCGCTGGCCGACGTCGCCTGGCGGGCGGGCGACTGGCTGGTCTTCGGCAGCGAAACCGCCGGCCTGCCGGCCGCCCTGCGCGACGCCTTTCCCGACAGGCAACGCGTGCGGCTGCCGATGCGGCCCGGCCAGCGCAGCCTCAACCTCAGCAACAGCGTCGCGGTCGCCGTGTTCGAGGCCTGGCGGCAGAACGGCTACGCTGGCGGCGGCTGAAGCTACTCGGCCCGCGCCTCGCGGCCCATCAGCACGTCGACGGCCTGTGCGGCCAGAAGGCGCCCCTCCAGCAGCGCCACCATGGCCTCGGTGATCGGCATCTCGACGCCGGCAGCCCGCGCCCGCGCCAGCACGGTCGGCGCGCTGTAGACGCCTTCGGCCACATGGCCGAGTTGCTGCAGGATCCGTTGCAGCGCCAGGCCCTGGGCGAGCATGAGCCCCACCCGCCGGTTGCGCGACAGGTCACCCGTGGCCGTCAACACCAGGTCGCCCAGCCCCGACAGGCCCATGAAGGTCTCGGTCCGCGCGCCAAGGGCCAGGCCCAGACGCAGCATCTCGGCCAGGCCACGCGTGATGAGCGCCGCACGCGCGTTCAGCCCTGGCGCATCGGGCGCGGAACCCGACAGGCCATCGCAGACACCCACGGCAATCGCCATCACATTCTTCACCGCGCCGCCCACCTCCACGCCGACCGGGTCGGCCGAGGTGTAGACGCGCAGCCGCTCGCCGTGGAAGGCGTCGACGGCGGCGCGGGCGAGATCGGCATCGTCGCTGGCCGCCACCAGGGCCGTCGGCCGGCCGGCGGCCACTTCCTGAGCGAAGCTCGGGCCCGACAGCACCCCGACACGCATGCCGGGCCGCAGCTCGCGCGCAATCTCATGGCCGAGGCGACCCGTGCCGGCCTCGAAGCCCTTGCACAGCCAGAGCACGCGCTGCGTCTCAGGCAGCGCGGCGAGCGTTCCACGCAGGCCGGACATCGGTGTCGCAATGATGGCCAGACCGCCGTCGGCATGGCGCAGCGCCCGTGCGAAATCGTGCGTCAGTCCCAGGGCCGGGGGCAGTTCGCTGTCGGGCAGATAGGCCGTGTTGCGGCGGCTGGAGCACATGCGCTCGATGGCGGCGGCATCCCGCCCCCAGAGCTGCACCTCATGCCCCGCCTTGGCCGCCTGGATGGCCAGGGCCGTACCCCAAGCGCCGGCCCCGAGCACGCTGATTCTCATCGTTGTCATGCGCAGCAGTGTCCACGAATCGGATAGGGGTCCGCCATTGTCGGTCGAGCCTCTCGCATGCCGCGAACGTGCGGGTCCACACAGCGCAGCATTGCGCGGGCCACGCGGGCCACGCGGGCCACGCGGGCCATTTTCCCTGAGACAGATCCGAAGCTCGATTGATGGCCATCCGCGGCGCCTGGCGCGTCGCCGCCATTCAGAACGCGTTCATGTCAAGCGCTCAATACTGGGTTCATCGATTACTCCACCACCGGAGCCGACCATGCATCACGAACTGCGCCGCTTCCTCTCCCGCTTCATCGGCACCGTCGTCTTGGCGCTGATTGCCGTGATCTCCGTTGCCTTCCTATCGATGCCGATCAGCCTGAATCGCCATCCCGGCGAAGCTGTCCCGGTCGACCTGCCGTCCAGGCACATGACCTGAGGCTTCATTCCGTGCCCCTCAGCCCGGAGCGGAGGGCGCCACCTTCTCGTGGTCTCCATCCGGGCGGCTCCAGGGGTCCACATGGGTCATCAGGTTCAACACGCGGTGGCGCTGCATGACGCGACGCCGTGCTTCAACGGCGATGTCATGGCCGGCTTCGACGGTCAGTGAGGCATCCACCTCGATGTGGGCGTCGACCACCACCATGTCGCCCATCTTGCGGGTGCGGATGTCATGGACCCCCTCGACGCCGGCCGTCTCGGCGAGCGTTTGACGGATGGCGGCGACCTCCTCTTCGTCGACGGCACGATCCATCAGGTCGTGCAGTGCATCCCAGCCGAATTCCCAACCCATCTTGGTGACCATGAAGCCGACAATGGCGGCGGCGATGGGATCCAGGATGGGGTAGCCAGCCAAGTTGCCGATGATGCCCAGACCCACCACCAGGGACGACGCGGCATCCGAGCGGGCGTGCCACGCATTGGCCACCAGCATGCTGGACTTGACCCGCTTGGCCACGGCAAGCATGTAGCGGAACAGCAGCTCCTTGGCCGTCAGCGCACCCAATGCGACCCAGAGCGCTGCCATATGTACCTGGGGGATGGCGTCCGGCCGCTCCAGCTTGACGACGGCGGACCACAGCATGCCCAGGCCCACGGCCAGCAGCAGCAGGCCCAGCACGAGAGAAGCCGCTGTTTCGTAGCGATGGTGGCCGTAAGGGTGGTCCTCGTCGGCGTCCTTCTGGCTGTGATGATTGGCCAGGAGCACGACGAAGTCGGCGATGAGGTCCGACAGCGAGTGCACGCCATCGGCCACCAGGCCCTGGGATTTGGTCAGCACGCCGGCGACGATCTGCGTAGACGTGAGCGCCAGGTTGACGCCCACGCTGACCCAGGTGCTTCGCGAGGCCGCAGCCGCACGTTCGCCACTGGTGCGCTCGCTTGCTTCTGAATCTTCGGGAAACTGGTTGATCACGAGGTCTCGGTCGTCGGACGACGCGGGCAAGGCAAAGGCGACAGGATAGTTCGCCGCGCCTGAACCCTCGATGAACGGTCGGCGCGTGACCGCCCCGGTTGGGAAGGGACGCCGGCACCAGCTCGAGGCAGACGTGCGATCCATCGCCCTAAGGGCCGAATGGTAAATCTCGTATCGATATCTACATTCATGTATTGTTCTCTACATGACTAGTTCCGATCCAGACTGGCTGCTGCTGGTCCTGTCCCTCCCGACCTCCGGCGCCACCGCGCGGATGCGCATCTGGCGGGGCCTCAAGTCGCTGGGCTGTGCGGCGCTGCGCGACGGGGCATACCTTTTGCCATCCGAGGCTGAGCGAGAGCGGGCTCTGCAGGCCCTGGCCGACGACTGCTTGCGTGAAGGTGGCAATGCCTGGCTGATGAGGGTCGAGCCTCGCTCCGTCGACGAGACCCTCGCCCTGCGCCAGCTCTTTGACCGTCACGAGGACTACGCCGAACTCCGCAAGTCGTGGAAAGAGGCCCATGCAACGGTCGGCCACCTCGGCCCTGCGGAGCTGACACGACTGCAGCGCAAGCTGCGGCGTGAGTTCGATGCACTCCGGGCGATCGACTTCTTTCCGGGAGAGGCGTCGATGGAGGCAGAGGCCGACTGGGTGGTATTCAACCAGCGCGTTGAAGGCATCCTGTCGCCGGACGAACCGCAGGAAACCGAAGGCGGCATTCCGCGGCTGCAGATCGCCGACTACCAGGGCCAGGTCTGGGCCACCCGGCGAAGGCTCTGGGTTGACCGGGTGGCCAGCGCCTGGCTGATCCGCCGGTTCATCGACAGGCAGGCGCGCTTTCAGTGGCTGGCCAAGCCCTCGGACTGCCCCAAGCGAGCCTTGGGTTTCGACTTCGACGGCGCGGCCTTCACCCATGTCGGCAACCGCGTCACTTTCGAGACGTTGATCGCCAGCTTCGGCCTGGAGGCCGACGCGGCGCTGATGCGCCTGGCGACCCTCGTCCACTCGCTCGACGTGGGCGGCGACCCGGTGCCGGAGGCCCGGGGCTTCGAGGCCGTGATGTCCGGCGCCCGCGAGCGGCTGACTGATGACGACGCGCTGCTGGACGAGATGGGCCAGGTCCTCGACTCCCTGTACGCCCACTTCCGGCGCGACGCCGCTGACCCCAAGCACAGGAGCGCTCGCCGATGAACGAGATCGTGGGCGACAACCCGGCGCCGCCCCGCTACACCCTGTGGCAGATGGTGCGCTACATGATAACCCTGGGGGCCTGGGGCTTCGGTGGCCCCGTGGCGCTGGTGGGCTACATGTACCGCGACCTGGTGGAGAAGCGCGGCTGGATTTCGGAGGCCGAGTACAAGGAAGGCATGGCCCTGGCCCAGTTGATGCCCGGGCCGCTGGCGGCCCAGCTCGCGATCTACCTGGGCTACGTGCACTACCGCGTGCTTGGCGCCACGCTGGTGGGCGCCGCCTTCGTGCTGCCGTCCTTCTTCATGGTGGTCGCCATCGGCGCCGCCTACACAGCCTTCGGCGGCATCGGCTGGATGCAGGCCGTGTTCTATGGCGTCGGCGCCTCGGTCATCGGCATCATCGCGATGAGCGCCTACAAGCTCACCACGAAGAACATCGGCAAGGACAAGCTGCTCTGGGCCATCTTCGCGGTCAGCGCCGCGGTGACCGTCATCACCAAGTCCGAGGTCGTCTGGGTCTTCCTCGGCGCTGGCGCGCTGGTCTGGCTGCTGCGTGCACCACCGGGTTGGGCCACCAAAGGCAAGGTGAACAGCGCGGCGGCCCCGCTGGCCGCGTTCTTTGCGATGGACAACCTGGACTGGCACAAGCTCGGCCAGATCGGCGCCTACTTCGCCTATGCGGGCAGCTTCGTCTTCGGCAGCGGCCTGGCCATCGTGCCCTTCCTGTACGGCGGCGTGGTCCAGGAGTACCACTGGCTCAACGACCGGCAATTCGTCGACGCCGTGGCGGTGGCCATGATCACGCCGGGTCCCGTGGTCATCACGACGGGCTTCATCGGCTTCCTGGTGTCCGGCTTCTGGGGCGCGGTCGTCGCCGCAGCGGGCACCTTCATACCCTGCTATCTCTTCACCATCCTGCCGGCCCCGTATTTCAAGAGGCACGGCAAGCGCCCGGGCATCGTGGCCTTCGTGGACGGCGTGACGGCGGCGGCCATCGGCGCGATCACGGGAGCCGTCATCGTCATCGGCCAGCGCTCCATCAGCGATGTCGCGACTGCCGTGCTGGCCCTCGTCACGGTTGCCGTGCTGTGGCGCTTCAAGAAGCTGCCGGAGCCCGTCGTCGTGGCCGTGGCGGCTCTTGCCGGGCTGGCGCTCCACCCCCTTGCCCACCTCTGACTCCACCGGAGCATTCATGGACCTGCAGACCGTCCCGTTGCCCTTTGATCCCACGAGCCTGCGAGGCCTCTCCGAGAAGCTGATCGTCAGCCACCACCAGAACAATTACACCGGCGCCGCGAAGCGGCTGAATGCGATCCGCAAGCAGTTGGGCGAGCTGGCCGTCGGCCAGGCACCGGGATTCCAGCTCAATGGCCTGAAGCGCGAAGAGCTGATCGCCACCAACTCCGTGCTGCTGCATGAGCTGTACTTCGCCAGCCTGGGCGGAGACGGCGTCACGATGGCACCGGCCATGACGTTGGCCCTGGACGCCAACTTCGGCAGCGTCGAGCGATGGCGCGAGGAGTTCGTGGCCTGCGCCAAGGCCTTGGGCGGCGGCTCCGGCTGGGTGCTGTTGGTCTTCCAGCCGCGCGAGGGCGCGTTGGTGAACCAGTGGGCGGCAGACCATACCCACGCCGTCGCCGGCGGCGTACCCATCCTCGCGCTGGACATGTACGAGCATGCCTACCACCTGGACCACGGTGCCGCCGCCGGGGGGTATGTGGACGCCTTCATGGACAACATCGACTGGGAAGGCGTCTACGAACGCTATCAAGCCGCGGTCCAGGGAGCCAGCGAGCCGCTGGCAGCGGATGCGGATGCGCTCAAGGGTGCGATGGTGCTCGATGTGCGGCGCCGGGGCGCCTACGAGCAAGCCACGTCCATGATCCCCGGTGCACTGTGGCGGGATCCGATGACGGTCGGCACCTGGGCCGCTGAACTGCCCGCTGACCAACCGGTGGTCGTGTACTGCGTGTACGGCCATGAGGTGGGCCGATCGACGGCGATGCGGCTTCGAGCCGCCGGCCGCAATGCGCGCTTCCTGGCGGGCGGCATCGATGGCTGGGCATCTGCCGGCCGCGCCACCGTGGACAAGCCTGCGGGATGAGCCATGTGAAAACGCCCCGCACGGGCGGGGCGTCGTGGCCGCAAGAAGCGCGGCGTTTCAGTTGACCGACTGGCCGCCCTGGGCGGCGCGCTGGGCCTGCTGGGCCTCGAACATGGCCTGGAAGTTCACCTCGGTCAGCAGCACGGGCGGGAAGCCGGCGCGGGTGCAGACGTCCGACACGATGGCGCGCAGGTAGGGGTAGACCATCTGCGGGCAGACGATGCCGAGGATGCCCTCGACCTGGTCCTGCGGCACGTTGCGGATCTCGAAGATGCCGGCCTGCTTGGCCTCGACGAGGAACAGGGTCTTGTCGCCGACCTTGGTGTTGACGGTGGCCGTCACGCAGACTTCGAAGATGCCGTCGGTGACGTTCTCGGCCGACAGGGTCAGGTTGATGTCGACCTGGGGCTGCTGCTGCTCCAGCAGGATGTGGGGCGCGTTGGGCTGCTCCAGCGACAGGTCCTTCAGGTACATGCGCTGGATCTGGAACACCGGGGTGCCGGCTTCGGCGGATTGGATGTCGTCGGCCATGGGGGCGGTTCTTTCAAAAGACAAGCCCGCGAGCGGCGTGCTGCGGGCGGCATCGCGGATTATCGGCGCTCGGCCGTGACAACCCCGTGGGGCTTGCCCGGCCTTGAATTCCGGGCCGTCGCCCGGAGGTCCTCAGGAGGACTGCAGCAGGGGCATCAAGCCGCCCCGCTGGTCCAGGGCAACGAGGTCATCGCAGCCACCGACGTGGGTGTCGCCGATGAAGATCTGCGGCACGGTGCGGCGGCCGGTCATGTTCATCATGGCTTCACGCTCGGCCGGATCGAGATCGACACGGATCTCCTCGATCTCCGCCACGCCGCGCTGCTTCAGCAGCATCTTGGCGCGGATGCAGTAGGGGCAGACCAAGGTCGTGTACATCTTGACGGGGGCCATCGCCGGATCTCCTTGCGCAACTCAGGGCGGACTGCCGCTCAGGCGGAGCGTTCGACCGGCAGGTTGGCCTCCCGCCAGGCCTTGAGGCCGCCTGCCAGCACGCGGGCCTTTTCGTAGCCCAGCTTGCGCAGCATGCCTGCGGCGCGGCCGGCGCGCGCGCCGGTCGGGCACACCAACACCAGCGGCAGGGCCTTGTTGGAAGGCAACGACTTGTGGCCCTCGATCTGCCCGAAGGGGATGTTGCGCGAGCCGACGGCGTGCGCCTTGGCGTATTCCTCGGGCTCGCTGACGTCGATCAGCACGCCCTTCTCGCGGTTCACCAACTGCACGGCCTCGGCCGCGCTGACGCCCGCACCTTGGGAGCCCGATACCAGCAGGGGCCACAGCAGCATGCCGCCCGACACCAGGGCGGCGACGACCAGAAACCAGTTCTCGATCAGGAAGTTCAAGCAAGCATCCCGTGCAGTTCAACGAAGCCCGGCATTATCGCCGCAGCCGATAATCCGCCGCCTTCCATCACCTGTGCGCCCTGCCCCATGTACAAGCTCGTCCTCATCCGCCACGGCGAATCGACCTGGAACCTGGAAAACCGCTTCACCGGCTGGACCGACGTGGACCTCACGCCCACGGGCGTCGAGCAGGCCAAGACCTCGGGCCGGCTGCTGAAGGAGGCTGGCTACGACTTCGACATCGCCTACACCTCGGTGCTCAAGCGCGCCGTCTGGACGCTGTGGCACTGCCTGGACCAGATGGACCGCACATGGCTGCCGGTGCGCCACAGCTGGCGCCTGAACGAGCGCCACTACGGCGCCCTGCAAGGTCTGAACAAGGCCGACATGGCCAAGCAATACGGCGACGAACAGGTGCTGATCTGGCGCCGCAGCTACGACACGCCGCCGCCGGCTCTGGAAGCGACCGACCCGCGCAGCGAGCGCGGCGACCGCCGCTACGCCGGCCTGAAGGACGGCGAGGTGCCCCTGACAGAATGCCTGAAGGACACGGTCGCCCGGGTACTACCGTTCTGGAACGACACGATCGCGCCGACGATCAAGTCGGGCCAACGCGTGCTGATCGCCGCGCATGGCAACAGCATCCGCGCACTGGTGAAGTACCTGGACAACATCGCCGACGACGCCATCGTCGGCGTCAACATCCCCAACGGCATCCCGCTGGTGTACGAGCTGGACGCCGACCTCAAGCCCATCAAGAGCTACTACCTGGGCGATCCGGAAGCGGCGGCGAAGGCGGCGGCGGCGGTGGCAGCGCAGGGCAAGGCGTGAGGATGCGGACCGGAGCGTCTGGCTGACGGGCGGTGCATTTTTCGGGTTGCTCTTGCTGAGAGCTCTTGCAACTTGGCGCTTTGGTTTGCTGGGTTGCTTTGCGTCAAGCCTTTGCAACTCGGGGCCGGTTTTTGGTCGGGTTGCGTTTACATGGAGCCTTTGCGACTCTCTGCACCGCCGCGGGAATCCGCGGCATTATGGGTGAGCCACCCCTAGCAGAATCAAGCACTTAGTGCTTGGTTGGTCGCTATAGATGCCTTCCGTGGCCGCCGTAGCCCGGCTCTGCCGCGTCAGGCAATGAGCGCTTCCACGCCCTTGGACTCGACCAACTGCAGCAGCTTTGCGGCTGCGCCGCTTGGATGCTTGTCCGCGGACGGAGACTCCCATTTTTGAACTGTCGAGACGCTCACGTTCAGGAACGAAGCGAAGACAGCCTGACTCATCTTGGCGATGGTCGTGCGAACGGAAACGACTCGGTCTGGCGTATAGACGGGAGGTTCCGCACAGAGGGCCCGCACCTTGGCCATGTTCGTCTTCGACATGACGCCGTACCCGTTGAGGTCCTCGGCGGTCTCCAGCAACTCGCGGAGCATGCGAGCCTCTTCACTGCTTCTCTTTGGCATTGCAAATCTCCTTCAATTTGCCGTCGGTGGCCATTGTTTCCAGTTGGGCAATCGGCATCTTGCTGAGGTCCGATGCGATGGTCTTGGCGGCTTCGACCACCACATCGGAGAAGTCTGGTCCAGGTTCGTTCTTCTCTCTTCCGACGAGGAAGATGATGGCCGCTGCGTGTTGCTTGGCTACAAGCGTTCGAGTGCCCCCACTCTTGCCTTTCCCCGAGACAGCGATGCGCTTCTTGCACACCCCTTGTCCAAGGTCAGCCTCGTACACGCCTTGCTCGATTTCGCGGGCTGCAGCACAGAGAAGCGCATCAGTCAGGACCTTCTTCGCCCATCGGTCGAACGACTTGGTCTTGAATACTCTCTTGCGCTTCATCTTGCCGGCACAGTGTAGCACACAGTGCTACAGTATCAGAAGTTTGTCCTTGGTAGAGGCGCTCTAAACCCAGCACCCTCTGCGTCAAACGCCAAGAAGTGCCCCGAGGCTACCCGCTGCGCGCTCGCCGCTGTCACTATCCGGAGCGCCACACGTCGGACCTTCACGCCGCTTAACGCCGGCTGCACGCCGGCTGTGGCGTGCAGGGCCCGCACATGGCCTGAAGCTGCCTCGAAGCGGCCCAGCCACTTGTTGCCCGTCTTGGGGCTGATGCCGAACTGGCGACACAGCGCACCCGCGTTGGCACCCTCCTGGCGGGCCGGGTGCACGAATTCTTGACGCAGGGACACGGTGTTGTTCTCCGTCCAGACCATGGGCTTCTTCCGGGGCTACGAAACCCCGAAAGCGTTACCCATGTCCTGGCACACCCATTACCTATGTCCCCTGTCTGTACAGCGCCGACAGACATAAGTTACCCGCCCTCGCGGGACGGATCCGCGGCGGTGCACCGGGTTGCAAAGGCTCTCAGCAAAAGCAACGCAAGCCCCCTCTACCCCAACGCCCTGCCCACCTCTGCCATCACCTCATCCACGTCCACCCACCCCGGCTGCCGCCTCATCAGCGTCACTGTCGACCCCCACGGCGCCCAGCGGCCCGGGTCGACCGGCCCCCAGATGCTGAGGAGCCGGGCGCCGACACCCGCGGCCATGTGGGCCGGCCCGGTGTCGTTGGCCACCACCACCCCGGCCAGCTGCAGCAGGGCGTTGTAGACGCCGAGGCCCACGCCATCGAGCCGGATGGCGTCGGGGTAGAGCGCCTTGGCCCCCTCCACCTCGGCCGGCCCCGGCACGATGACGACCTGGCGGCCCGCCGCATGCGCGCGGCGAACGAAGTCCGGGAACACCGGCCAGCTGCGGTCGAGGAACTCCACGCGCCCGTTGGCGAACGGGCAGATCAGCACATAGCCCGCACCCACGCCATGCCCGGCCAGCAGGGAGCGCGCGGCATCACGCTGCGCCTCGCTGACCTTCATCCCGATGTCGATGGGCGGCTCGGCCTGCACGCCGAGGAAATCGCAGGCCAGCTCCCAATACTCGACCAGGGTGTGGCGTCCTTCGCGGCGTGGCAGGCCGCGGCGCAGCAGCCAGGTGCGCCCATCTCCGGCATGGCCCTCGGCCTTCAGGCCGGCCAGGCGCGCATCCAGCGCCGCCGAGAACGCGTAGGGAAAAAGCAGGGCGTTGGAGCGCCGGTCGAAGCCGGGGTCCTCGGCGCGCAGTTGCCTGCGTAGATCGCGCAACTGGCCTATGCGCTCGGAAAGCCCGTTGGGCCGTACATGCACGCGCCAGCCCTCCGCCTCCAGCAGGCCGCGCGCCCAGCCCTTGCCCACGAGCTCTAGCCGCCAGCCGTGCTGCTCCAGCAGGCGCAACGCCGGCACGCTCAGCACCGTGTCGCCAACGAAATTGCGCAAACGGACGATCAGCGGGCGGCCTTCTATCATCGATGGGTCTCTTCTCAGGTGGCGCGGGATTTTCCACCCCATTCATGAACTCACTGCCCTCTTCCGCCGAAGTCATCGCCTTGCACGATGCGGCACTGGCCCATGCCCCGGTCGCGGTCGACGCCGACGACCTGCGAGGCTGGATCGCCGTCAACCACTTCCACAACCGCAGCCTCTGGGCCCAGGAAGACCTGGCCCGCCGCACGCAGGCGCCCGACGCCGAGATCGTGGCCAACAAGCGCGCCATCGACCGCCACAACCAGGCCCGCAACGACGCCATCGAGCGCATCGACGAGTTCCTGCTCTCGGCCCTCGGCCTCGTGGACCCGTCGACCCTTGCCACCGCCCTGCCCCGCTCGACCGTGCCCGCGGGCGCGCGGCTCAACAGCGAGACGGCCGGCTCCATGCTCGACCGCATTTCCATCCTCGGCCTCAAGATCGCCGCGATGCGCGAGCAGACGCTGCGCCGCGACGTCGACGATGCCCATCGCCAGGCCTGCAGCGAGCGGTTGCAGCGCCTCGTCCAGCAACGTGCCGACCTGGGCGCCTGCTACGACGAGCTGCTGGCCGACTCGCGCGCCGGCCGGGCCTACTTCAAGGTGTATCGGCAGTTCAAGATGTACAACGACCCGCGGCTCAATCCCGCCCTCGTGGCCGAGTCCAAGTGATCCCTGCGCGCTTCGCCGCCAACCTCGACTGGCTCTACACGGACCGGCCCTACCTCGAGCGGCCGCAGGCGGCGCGCGAAGACGGCTTCGCCACCGTCGAGCTGCAGCAGCCCCATCTGCACGATGCCGGCGCCCTGGCCGAGCGCCTGAGCGGGTTGAGCGTCGCCTTGATGAATGCGCCGGCCGGCGACTGGGCGGCCGGGGAGCGCGGCTTCGCGGCCCTGCCGGGGCAGCAGGCGCGCTTCCGCGAGGCGACGCTGCGCGGCCTGGAGCTGGCGGCCTGGCTGGGCGCGCCGCGCCTGCATCTGCTGTCCGGGCTGGCGGAAGACGGGGCCGAGACCCGCGCGACCTGGCTGGACAACCTCGGCTGGGCCGCCGAGCAGGCGGGCGACATCACGCTCACCGTGGAGCCCATCAACCGCATCGACATGCCCGGCTACTTCCTGCACCGCCAGGCCCAGGCACTGGCCCTGCTGGCCGACCTCGCCTCGCCGCGCGTGGCGCTGCAGCTCGACCTCTACCATTGCCGTCGCACGGAAGGCGAGTCCCTGAGCCACCTGGGCTGCGCTCTGGACCTCGGCCTGCTCGGCCATGTCCAGGTGGCCGGTGTCGATGGCCGCCATGAACCCGGGCGCGCCGAATACGCCGCCGAGCTGGCCCTGCTCGACGAATGCGGCTGGGCCGGTACGGTCGGCCTGGAATACCGGCCTCGCGGCGACACCTCCGCAGGCCTGGCCTGGCTCACAGCCGCGCGCTGATCGCCTCGCGCAAGGCCTCGCCGAGGGCGCGCCGGTCCTGCTCCTGCGGCTCGACACTCGGCAGGATCTGCACCTCGATGCCCAGGCCGCGCGCCGAGGCGATGCGCCACAGGCTTTGCGCCAGCGTCGTCTCGCCGATGAAGCGTGCCGCCGGACTGAAGCGTTCGCCCGGCTCGAACCAGCGCAGCACCACGGGCAGCACCGGCGCACCGGTGGACACCGCCGCCTGCAGCAGGTTGGCGTGAAAAGGCAGCAGCTGCGGGCCGGCGCCGGTCGTGCCCTCGGGAAAGACGGCCACGCAGTCACCGGCCTGCAGGGCCGCCGCCGTCTGGTGGACGACGCGCAGGGCGTCGCGCTTGCTGCTGCGCTCGATGAACAGCGTGCCCGCTCCCTCGGCCAGGGAGCCGACCAGCGGCCAGTGCTTCACGTCGGCCTTGGAGACGAAGCGCGCCTGGGGCAGCACGGCATGCACGGCCGCGATGTCCAGCCAGGAGACGTGGTTGGCGACGATGAGATGACCCGCCGGCAGCGCCTGGCCTTGCGCGCGCAGCGCGATGCCGAGGATGCGCAGGGTCTTGAGCGACCACCACTGCACGAGGCCGTGCTTCTCGGCGGCCGTCAGCAGGTCGAAGCGCCGTCTGACGATCCACAGCCCGTGCAGCACATGGGGCGCGAGCCGGGCCAGGCGCCAGGCGGCGACCAGGGCACGCATCAGGCCTCGTAGGCGACGTGGCCGGCCACCAGGGTGCAGCGCACCCGCGCCGGCAGCTCGAAGCCGCTGCGCGAGAACTCGAAGGGCGTGTGCTTGCCCTGGCTGGCCAACTGCTCGGGGGTCACGGCCCAGCTCGCACCGGCGTCGAAGACGCAGACGTCCGCCACGCCGCCCTCGACGAGCCGGCCCGCGCTCGCGGCCAGGGAGCCGAGGGCGCCGCCGAGCACCCGCACCGGCTCGGCGGTGACGACCGCGAGGGCCCGGTGCAGCGGCAGACCCGAGTCCTGGGCCCAGCGCATGGCCAGGCTCAGCAGCAGCTCCAGGCCGGTGGCGCCCGGCGTGGCTTCGGCGAAGGGCACGGCCTTCTCGTCGGTCGTGAGCGGCATGTGATCGGACACCAGGGCGTCGATCGTGCCGTCCGCCAGGCCCGCGCGCAGCGCGTCGCGGTCGCGGCCCTGGCGCAGCGGAGGCGTCAGCCGCATGGCGGAGTCGAAGTAGCCGATGTCCACGTCGCTCAGGTGCAGGGAGTTGATGGAGACATCGGCCGTGACAGGCAGGCCTTCGCGCTTGGCGGCCCGCACGATGTCGACGCCTGCGGCGCTGGAGAGGCGGCACAGGTGCACACGGGCCCCGGTCGTGCGCACCAGCTCCAGGATGGTGTGCAGGGCCACCGTCTCGGCACTGACAGGCACGCCGGACAGTCCCAGCCGCGTGGCGACGGCGCCGCTGGCGGCCACGCCTCCGCCCAGCCAGGCGTCCTGGGGACGCAGCCAGACGGTGTAGCCGTAGGTGGCGGCGTACTGCAGGGCGCGGTGCAGCACCAGGGTGTCGCGGATCGGCGCGTCGGCCTGCGAGAAGCCGATGCAGCCGGCCTCGGTCAGCTCGGCCATCTCGGTCAGGGCGGCGCCCTCGAGCTGGCGCGTCAGGGCGCCGAGCGGGAAGAGGCGACAGCGGCTGAGCTTGCGGGCACGGAACTTCAGCATCTCGACCAGGCCCGGCTCGTCCAGCACGGGGTCGGTGTCGGGCGGGCAGACGAGACTGGTCACGCCGCCGGCGGCGGCCGCGGCGAGTTCGCTTTCGAGCAGGCCCTCATGCTCGTGGCCGGGCTCGCGCAGCCGCGCGCAGAGGTCGACGAGGCCCGGCGCAACGACGAGGCCGGCGGCATCGACGGTACGGTCGGCGCCGAAGTCCGCCACATCGCCCAGGCCGACGATGCGGCCGTTGGCGATGGCGACATCGCCGACACGGTCCAGGCCGGAGGCCGGGTCCAGAAGGCGGCCGTTCTTGATCAGGATCTTCGTGCTCATGCTTCGTTCCCTGCGAGGATGGCCATCACCGCCATCCGGACGGCGATGCCGAAGGTGACCTGCGGCAGGATGACGCTGCTCTTGCCGTCGGCCACTTCGGAGGCGATCTCCACGCCGCGGTTGATGGGCCCCGGGTGCATGACGATGGCGTCGGGCTTGGCCAGGGCCAGCTTCTCCGGCGTCAGGCCGAAGTGCTTGAAGAACTCGCCGCTGCTGGGCAGCATGGCGCCGTTCATGCGCTCGTTCTGCAGGCGCAGCATGATGATGACGTCGGCGTCCTTCACGCCCTCGGCCATGTCGTGGCAGACGCGCACGCCCATCTCGCGCAGGTCGCCGGGCACCAGGGTCTTGGGGCCGACGGCGCGGACCTCGGGCACGCCGAGGATGTTGAGGGCGTGGATGTCGCTGCGGGCCACCCGCGAATGCACGATGTCGCCGACGATGGCGACCGTCAGGTTTCGGAAGTCCTTCTTGAAGTGCCGGATCGTGTACATGTCCAGCAGGCCCTGCGTCGGATGGGCGTGGCGACCGTCGCCGGCGTTGACCACGTGCACGTGGGGCGCGCAGTGCTGGGCGATGAGATGGGGCGCGCCGCTCTCGCTGTGGCGCACGACGAACATGTCGGCGTGCATGGCGCTGAGGTTGGCCACCGTGTCGAGCAGGGTCTCGCCCTTGGCCGTGGAGCTGCGGGCGATGTCGAGGTTGAGCACGTCGGCCGACAGGCGCTTGGCGGCGATCTCGAAGGTGGTGCGGGTGCGGGTGCTGTTCTCGAAGAACAGGTTGAACACCGACTTGCCGCGCAGCAGCGGCACCTTCTTGACCTCGCGGTCGTTGACGGAGAGGAAGCTGCCGGCCGTGTCCAGGATCTGCTCGATGACCGCGCGCGGCAGGCCTTCGATGGACAGCAGGTGGATGAGTTCGCCGTGCTTGTTCAGCTGGGGGTTGCGTTTGGAGAGCATCACTTCACCTCGAAGCGGAAGCGGCCGTCGTCGGCACGGGCGAGGCGCAGGCTCTGGCCGGCGTCCAGCGTCACGCGCGCGGCCGAGAAGGCCGGCTCGATGGGCAGCTGGCGCCCGCCGCGGTCCACCAGCACGGCGAGCTGCACGCGCGCCGGGCGGCCGAAGTCGAAAAGCTCGTTGAGCACCGCCCGCGTCGTGCGGCCGGTGTAGAGCACGTCGTCGATGAGGAGGATGTCGCGGCCGTTGACGTCGAAGGGCAGCGTGGTGTGGTCGGCCTTGGCCAGGCCCCGGGAGCCGAAGTCGTCCCGGTGCAGGGCGCTGGAGATGGTGCCGGAGGCCAGGCCGAGATCGGTCGCCAGCCGCTCGGCCAGCCAGGCCCCGCCGCTCCAGATGCCGACGAGGGCGGTGTCGGGCGTCAGCAGCCGCTGCACGCCCCGCTTGAGCTCGAGGTACAGGGCCTCGGCATCCAACTTGAGGTCGCTCATGGGTGTTCTCGGAAAAACTGTTCAAGGATGAGCGCGGCTGCGGCGGCATCGACGTCGCCCGCGCCTTCGCCCTCCGCTTCGACGCTGGTGTAGCGCTCGTCCACCTCGAAGACCGGCAGGTGGTGGCGGCCGGCGAGCCGGCGGCCGAAGGCCTGGGCCTTGGTGGTCATGTCGTGCGGCGCGCCGTCGGGGTGTCGCGGCACGCCGATGACGAGGGCGTCGGGCTGCCAGGTCTTCACGAGGGCGGCGATGGCGTCGAAGTCGCCGCCCCGGACCGTGCCGCGCGGCTCGGCCACGCCGAGCATCCGCGTGCCCGAGGCCACGCCGATGCGGCGCAGGCCGAAATCGAAAGCGAGAAAGGATTGGTGGGCCGGCGTGAGGGCGGATGCCGACATCACGCGTGGCCCGCGTCCAGGCTGAGCATGCGCGGGTCGATGCCCAGCAGGCCCAGGGCCTTCTCGTAGCGCTGCTCGACCGGCGTGTCGAAGATGATCTCCGGCGTCGCGTCGACGGTGAGCCAGCCGTTGCGGCCGATCTCCTCCTCGAGCTGGCCGGCGGCCCAGCCGCTGTAGCCCAGCGTGACGAGGAGCTTGCGCGGACCGGCGCCGTTGGACAGCGCCTCCAGCACGTCGCGGCTGGTGGTCATCTCGAGGCCGCCGGGCACAGCCAGGGTGGCGTTGTAGTGACCGCCCTGGGCGTCCAGCGGCTCGTGCAGCACGAAGCCGCGGTCGGTCTGCACGGGGCCGCCGTAAAAGACCGGCGTGTCGGCCAGCGGCTCGGCCGGCGGGCTGAGCTCGACCTTCTCGAACAGCGTGCCCAGCGTCAGCGAGATGGGCTTGTTGATCACCAGGCCCAGGGCGCCGTTGTCGTTGTGCTCGCACAGATAGACCACCGTGCCCGCGAAGGCCTCGTCGGCCATGCCGGGCATGGCGATGAGGAACTGGTTGGTCAGGGAGATCCGGTCGGCGGCCATGAACGCATTTTATTCTGCGGGCATGAATGCCCCCATCGACCGGGCGCTGGTCTGGTTCCGCCGCGACCTGCGGGTGGACGACCAGGCCGCCCTGTACCACGCCCTGCGCAGCGCCCGGCAGGTGTACTGCGCCTTCGTCCTGGACCGCGACATCCTCGACGCCCTGCCCCGGGCCGACCGGCGCGTCGAGTTCATCCTGGCCGCGCTGGAGGTGCTCGACGAGGACCTGCGCCAGCGCGGCGGCGGGCTGATCGTCCGCCACGGCATCGCGGCCGACGAGATTCCGCGCCTGGCCGAGGAGCTCGACGTGCAGGCCGTGTTCGTCAACCACGACGACGAGCCCCAGGCCCTGGCGCGCGATGCCCGCGTCGCCGAAGGCCTGCGCAGCCGCAGCGCCGAACTCCGCAGTTTCAAAGACCATGTCGTCTTCGAGCGCAGCGAGGTGCTCACCGGCACCGGCGGCGCCTACGGCGTCTTCACGCCCTACAAGAACGCCTGGCTGCGCAAGGTCGACGCCTTCTACCTGAGCGCCTACCCGGTGGACCGCCATGCCGCCGCCCTGGCCATGAGCGAACGGGCTGGCGGTGTGCCCACGCTGGGCGACATCGGCTTCCAGCCCGCCGGGCTGACACCCCACGTCGGCCGCGGCAGCCGCGGCGCGGAGGCGCTGCTCGAGGATTTCCTCGAGCGCATCGGCGAGTATCACGAGAAGCGCGACTTTCCCGCCCTGAAGGGGCCGAGCTACCTGAGCGTGCACCTGCGCTTCGGCACCGTGTCGATCCGGCGGCTGGCGCGGCTCGCCCACGAACGCATGCACGGCGGCGATCGCGGCGCCGAGGTCTGGCTGTCGGAGCTGATCTGGCGCGACTTCTACCACCAGGTCATGCACCACCATCCCCGGGCGATGACGGCCTCCTTCCGTCCGGAGTACGACGCCATCCGCTGGGAGACCGGGCCCCATGCCGACGCCCTTTTCCAGGCCTGGTGCGAGGGCCGCACCGGCTATCCGCTGGTCGACGCCGCCATGCGCCAGCTCAGCCAGACGGGCTATATGCACAACCGCCTGCGCATGGTGGCGGCCAGCTTCCTGTGCAAGGACCTCGGCCTGGACTGGCGCCGTGGCGAGGCCTGGTTCGCGCAGCAGCTGCTCGACTTCGACCTGGCCGCCAACAACGGCGGCTGGCAATGGGCCAGCAGCAGCGGCTGCGACGCCCAGCCCTATTTCCGCATCTTCAACCCGACGAGCCAGAGCGAGAAGTTCGACCCCGATGGCCGCTTCATCCGCCGCTACTGCCCCGAGCTGGCCGCGCTGGACGGCAAGGCCATCCACGCGCCCTGGCAGCGTGCGCCGCTGGCGATGCAGGGGGTGGGCTACCCGCGCCCCGTCGTGGACCACGCCGAGGCCCGCGAGCGCACGCTGGCGCGGTATGCGGTGGTGAAGTCGCGCGCCCTGCCCTGACGGCCGCTGCCGGCCGGCAGGCGCTCAGAACAGCTCGATGTCGCTGAGCTGGGCGGCTTCCTGGATCACGCCGCTGGCCACCAGGGCCGCGTAGTTGTGCACCTGGTTGCGGCCGTGGGCCTTGGCGTGATAGACCGCCTTGTCGGCGCGCTCGAAGGCCGCCGCGGGGGAATCGCCAGGGCGCACCTCGGTGAAGCCGATGCTGACCGTGATGCGGCCCACCTGCGGGAAGACATAACGCTCAGTGTTCACGCGCAGCCGCTCGAAGGCCTCGCCGGCATGGATCTCTTCGTCGCAGCGCATCAGCACGACGAATTCCTCGCCGCCGAAGCGGTAGAGCAGGTCGTGGAAGCGGAAGGAGCCGCGCATCAGCCGCGACAGCAGCAGCAGCACCTCGTCGCCGATGAGGTGACCGAAGCGGTCGTTGACCGACTTGAAGTGGTCGATGTCGATGACGCCGAGCACGTAGTGCGGCGTGGCCGTCTCGTGGCGGCGGTCCTCGGCCTCGTGGCTGACGTCGTGCTGGGTGGGAATGTCGGAGACGACCTTGAGGAAGCTCTCGTCGAAGGTCTTGCGGTTGAGCAGGCCGGTCAGGGTGTCGCGCTCGGAATAGTCGAGCAGGCCCTGGAAGTTGTGATAGATGCGCAGCACGCTGCTGACCATGCGCTGCGCCCCCGTGCCAAGCCGCCGCGTGGACAGGATCTCGATGACGCCGACGACGTCACGGTCGGTGGCGATGGGGAAGAGATAGAGCCACTGGCCGCCCTGGGCGACCTGGGTGACGCTGCGGTTGCGCATCGCCTCCAGCCGCAGTGGATGGGCGGCGGCCGGCGGCAGGGCCTCGGGCTTGGCCCACAGCGGGTCGGCCGAGGCCACGGCATCGCCGGCGCGCAGATGGGCGCGCGTCAACCAGCGCTCCTGCCCTGGCTCGCCGACGCAGCGGTAGATGGCCACGGACTCCGGCTCCAGCAGGTCGCGCAGCGCCATGACCAGGGTGACGTCCATGACGTCACGGTCACGGAAACCGGTCAGTTCGGCGAGATGGTCGACAACCTGGGACATGGGGCGCGATCAGAACACAGCTGGAGGCTCAGGCGGTGACGCTTTGCTCGGTGTACTGCCGGATCAGGCCGAGCAGCTGCTCTTCGTCATAGGGCTTGCCGAGGTAGTGGTCCACGCCGAGCTGGGCTGCGTAATCGCGGTGCTTCTGTGCGATGCGCGAGGTGATCATGATGACCGGCAAAGCGGCCAGCCGCGAGTCGGCGCGCATGTTGCGCACCAGGTCGAAACCGTCCATGCGGGGCATCTCGATGTCCGACAGCACCACCGCCGGCAGTTCGTCGCCCGACAGCCTTTCCATGGCGTCCAGGCCGTCCTTGGCCAGCATGACGCGCAGGCCGACACGCTCCAGCAGCCGCTGGGTCACGCGACGCACGGTCAGCGAGTCGTCGACCACCATCACCAGCGGCGCCTGCGGCACCTCCTCGGCGACAGGCGCGGCCGGCTCGTGAGACTGGGCCTGCGCCTGGGCGGCGGCCAGTCGGGCCCGGGCGTCCACGCCGTACCAGTCGGCCAGGGCGACGACGTTGTAGATCAGGGCCACCTCGCCGGAGGCCAGCAGGCTGATGCCCGCCAGGCCCGGCACGCGGTTGAGCTGGGCGCCGAGGTTCTTGACGACCACTTCCTGGTTGCCGACCACTTCGTCGACGTGCAGCGCCAGCGCCGCCTGGGCACTGCGCACCAGCACGACGGGGGCATGCCGCCCGTGCACATGGCCGCGCCCGGCCTGGCCGAGCAGGCCGCCCAGCCAGTAGAACGGCAGCTCCGTATTGCGGTGCTGCAGCTTGCCGCTGGCATAGGCCGCCTCGACGGCCTCGGCCGGCACGCGCTGCACCGACTCCATCAGGGCCGCCGGCACGGCGACGATCTGGTCGCCGCTCTTGAGCAGCACGATCTGCGTCAGCGCGGTCGTCAGCGGCAGGCGCAGCAGGAAGCTGGTGCCCTGGCCGGAGGTCGACGTGGTCTCGATGCTGCCGCCCAGTGTGCCGACCTCGGCGCGCACGACGTCCATGCCGATGCCGCGACCGCTCAGCTCGGTGACCTGGCTGGCGGTGGAGAAGCCGGGGGCGAAGATCAGGCGCTTGAGCTGGGCATCGTCGGGCTCGGCGTCCGGCGCGATCAGGCCGAGCTGCACGCCGCGCTCGCGGATGCGGGCAAGGTTGAGGCCGGCGCCATCGTCCGAGAAGTTGAGCAGCACCTCGTTGCCCTGCTGGCTGACCTCGATGCGCAGGGTGCCGACCGGGTCCTTGCCGGAGGCGGCCCGCGCCTCGGGCGCCTCGATGCCATGGGCCACGCTGTTGCGCAGCAGGTGCTCGAAGGCGCCGGCCGTGCGCTCCAGCACCGAGCGGTCCAGCTCGGTGTGGCCGCCGCTGATCTCCAGCTTGACCTGCTTGCTGCTGTCGCGCGCGGCCTGGCGCACGACGCGGTGCATGCGCTCGCCGATGGAGTCGAACTCCACGAGGCGGGTGCGCAGCAGGTCGTCTTGCAGTTCGCGGGTCAGGCGGGACTGGGCGGCGAGTTCGTCTTCGCCGGTCTGCACGTTGCGCGTCAGCGAGCGCTGCAGCGTGGCCACGTCGCCGACCGACTCGGCCAGCATGCGGGTCAGCTCCTGGAAGCGGGTGTAGCGGTCGAACTCCAGCGGGTCGAACTCGCGGCCACCCTGCTGCGCCATCTCCTGCTGGATGTGCATCTGGGCCTCGGCCTGCAGCTCCAGCTCGCGAAGCTGGGCGCGCAGGCGCTCGAGGTTGTCGTCGAGATCGAGCAGCGCGCCCTTCATCTGGGCCAGCTCGGACTCCATCCGCGCGCGGCGGATGCTGACCTCGCCGGCCTGCGTGGCCATGCGTTCGAGCAGGCTGCCGCGCACGCGCACCAGGGCCTGGCCGATGGCGAGGCTGTCGCCACCCGAAGCCACCTCTTCTTCGTCGGCGAAGCGGCTCCAGTCGATCTCGCGCGCCGGCTCGGTGGTCGACACCTCCGCCACCGGGGCGGGCGTGGCGAAGCGGGCCAGCGGCTCCGGGCGGGGTTCGGGCGCTGCCGCGGGCTCGGGGGCCGCCACCGGCATGGCCGGGGTGGGCGCCTGCGCGGGGGCGGCGGGCGTGCTCAGGCTGCGGCCGAGGGCTTCGAAGGCCTGGTCCAGCGCATCGCCGTCGTTCTGCAGCGCCTGGACCTGGCCGAAGTCGGCGCTGCCGGCGTGCACCAGGGCCTCGATGGCCGATTCCAGGCGGTGGGCCTGTTCGCCCAGGCGCATGGCGCCGGCCAGGCGGGCGCCGCCCTTGAAGGTGTGCAAGGCCCGCATGCAGGCGTCGGAGCGCCCGAGGTCGGCCGGCTCGGCCAGCCAGTCGCGCAGGGCGGCGTGCAGCTGCTGCAGGAGATCGCGGCCTTCCTCTTCGAAGATGGGGAAGAGGTCGGGCTCGATGCTGTCGGCCTCGCCGGCCTCGGCGGCCTGAGGCTCGGGCTCGGCCGGCGTTTCCGGGGCCGGGACGAAGGTCTCGGCGACGGCCTGCTCGACGGGTGGCTCGGCCACCGGTTCCTTCACCGGCTCGACCAGGGCCGGGGCAGGCGGCTCGGCCGGCTCGTCGGCGAAGCTGTCGTGCAAGGCCGGCACCGGCGTCTCGTCGAAGGAGGCGGCGGCCGTCAACGGCTCTTCCTGCGGCTGGTAGGCATGCAGGCGCGCGACGACCTCGGGATCGTTGGCCTTCAGGAAACCGGCAGCGAACTGGTGCAGCAGGCGGCGGATGTCGTCGGCGGCGCGCTGGAAGAGTTCGGCGTCCGCCTCCTCGTAGCGGACCGCGCGGTGGGCGCGTCCGAGCGCATGCTCCAGCTCGCGGGCGAGGCTGGAGAGGTCGTCGTAACCCACCGTCGCCGCGTTGCCGGCGAGCTTGTGGGCATGGGCTTCGCAGCTCTGGGGCACGGGCTGGTCCAGCTCGGCGCCCCACTCGGCCAGCTCGATGGACAGGCGTCGCGACAGCTCGTCGGCCTCGTTGAGGAAGATGTTGAACAGCGCGATGCTGATGCGCAGCGGGCCGATGAGCTTGTAGCCCTCGTCGGACTCGGGCGACGAAGGCTCGGACTCGACGACCTCTTCCTGGGGCGCGGGCGTTTCGACGAGATGCAGCACGGGCGCGGCCTCGGCCGGCTCCAGCGCCGGGATGGCCAGCGTCGACTCCTCGGGCCGCTGCGGCGGCTCGCCGAGGGGCAGCGCGTGGACGGTGGCCAGGGTCGGCTCGTCCAGGTCGAGCTCGAGGTGGAAGTTGGCGAGGGTGGCCTCTTCCTCCCGCGGAGGCAACGGCAGGGGCAGCGGCTCGGTGGGCGCATGGCCCAGATCGAGGGTGGGCTCGTCGTCGGGCAGGGCTGCCGGCGCGGCCGACTCGGCGACTGCCGGTGCGGTCGAGCCAGCCTCGGTCAGGTCGAGCACGAAGTCGGGTGCGACCGGCGCGGCAGCGGGCTCGGCAGCCGCCGTGATGTCGACCAGTTCGCCCGGCGATGCATCCTCGGCGAGCAGTTCGGGGCCGAACTCGACGATCTCCACGCCGGGGACGTCCAGCGCCAGGTCGACCGCGGGCTCGACGGCTGGTTCCACGGCCTGTTCTTCAGGCGGCTGCACCGGAGCGGCGGCTGCCGCGGGCTCGGCCAGCGGCAGGGCCAGGCCTTGCAGGCGCAGGGCATCGGCGCTGCGGCGCAGCGGCTCGGGGCCGCTGTGGCCGGGCTCGGTACCGGCGATCTGCTGGCGCCAGCGGGCGAAGTAGTCCAGGGCCTCGGCGGTGAAGCCGAGCAGGGCCGCATCGGCCTGCGGCGTGGCCTCGGCCAGACGGGCGTTGTAGAGCTGTTCGCAGGCCCAGGCGCCCTCGCCGAAATCGGTGAGGCCCACCATGCGGGCACTGCCCTTGAGCGTATGGAAGGCACGGCGCACGACGGTGAGCTGGCCGTGGTCGGCCGGCGCCTCGCGCAGCGCTTCGAGCGCAGCGCGGGCGTTGCCGATGACCTCGTCCGCCTCCTCCAGGAAGATCTCGCGCATCTCCGGGTCGTCGGCGACGCTGGGCTCCGGCATGGCCACCGGGGCCGGCGCGGGCGAGGCGACGGGAGCCGGGGCAGGCTGCGGAGCGGGCTGGGAGAGGTCGAGGTCGGGCAGGCTGAGGTCGGGCAAATCCAACGCCGCGAGGTCGACGCGCAGCGGCTGGGTCGCCTCGTGGGCGAATTCGGCGGCAGGTGCTGGCGCGGCCTCGGGCTCGAGGTCGATGTGGAAGCCGCTGGCCTCGAAGTCGGGCAGCTCGACGGCGCCTTCACGGCGGCCCATGACAGCGTCGAGCCGGCCGGTGGCCTCGTCGAACTGGAACATGCGCTTGGCCAGGGCCGGCTGCACGCTCAGCATGTCGATGAGGAAGCCGAGGGCGCCGAGGTTGTTGGCCAGGCGCTCGAAGACATCACGCGCGCCGGGGCGGTTGAAGTCGATCTCGGTGTTGGCCAGGCCGTCGATCTCGTCGCGCATGCGCACGGTCGCCTGGGCCGCCTGGTCCAGGCCCAGCACGCTCAGCACGCCGCGCATGGCCTGCAGTTGGCCGGGCACGGGAATGAGCAGCTCGCGCTGGGTCGGGCTGCGGAAGTACTCGTCGCACTGCTTCTCGACCTCGGACAGGCTGGCGCGCAGCTCGTGCACGACGCTGCCCAGGGTCTGGCGGTCGGAGACGCGGCGGTAGAGGTCCTCCATCCAGTCTTCGAGAGGCTCGGCCGGCTGGCCGTGGGCCACGGCCTCGACGCGGCGGGCCAGGCGGCGCACGCGGTCAGCCTGGTCGGGCTGGTCGAAGGCCGCATCTTCCAGCGCGGCTTCGACGTAGAGCAGGCTGGTGGCGACTTCCATCGCCAGGGCCGGCGGCGGCGTGCTGCGCGAGCGCAGCGTGGCGACGACGGCGCGCTGCAGGGTCTGCGCGAGCACCTCGCCGCTCGGGAACAGGCGGGTGAGTGAATCGGCCAGGGCGGCGAACTGCTCGTCCAGGCCGGTCAGGCGGTGCTGGTCGCCCTCGGCGGCGCTGGACCAGCTCTCCTTGGCAGCCAGCACGCGGCGCTTGGCCTGGGCCACCCAGGCCGGGTCGATGCGGCCGAGGCTGGCGTCCTCGTAGTCGCCGGCGAGTTCGTCGGTCAGGCGGTAGGCCTCGTGCACGGCCTTCAAGCGCGGGCCGGCGCCCTTGGCGATGCGGCATTGGGCGCAGAAGAAGAGCAGGTCCTGCGCGAGGCGTTCGGACACTTCGCCACGGCCCAGCACTCGCAGTTCGTGCAGCAGCTTGGAACCCAGGCGCTTGGTGTAGGCGTCGCTGCCCAGCAGCTTCAGGGCCTGGCCTTCGAAGACCGCGGCGGCCAGTTGCCACAGCGTGCGCGCCGACCCGGCCGGCAGCGCCGCCGCAAGGCCCGCGCAAAGGCCGGACAGGTTGGCGGCGTGGGAGGGGCTCGGCGCGCGCATCTGGCGCAGCAGCGCTGCCTCGAACGGCGCGCGCACCGCGTCGGCCGAGCGCGGCAGCACGCCTTCCTCGAGCGGAATGCTCCGCCACGCCCAGTCGTAGGACCAGAGGTCAGCCGGATGGATGCGTTCGGCACCGTTGAGCTGCTGCAGCTCCCGGTAGCCAGGGTAGAGGGCCAGCGTCGAGGTCTTGTTACCGGCCAGGAGCCGCGCGACATAGGCCAGCAGCGCGAAGTCGGCCCGCTCGATGATGTCGACCGTGGCGGCCTCGACCTCCAGCGGCCGCTCGGCCAGGCGGGCGACGGCCGTCTCGGCGGCACGCAGCACGGCGGCACCGGCCGGCAGGCCGACCAGGGACAGCACGCCGCTGACCTGGTGGAGCTGGGCCGCGGCCTGTTGCAGCGGCGCGCTGGGCTGGGCGTCGGCGCCGAAGGCCGACAGGCGGTTGTCCGCCCCGTCGCGCACGAGGCGGCGCAGGGTCTTGTGCACCGACTCGAGCGAGCGGCGCAACTCCTCCTGCACCCAGGCCAGTGGGCTGAGGTCGGCCGGGAATTCGGAGTCTCGCAGGGAGCTGTCCATCAGTTGTCCACTCCACAACGGCCAGCATTTCGGGCCGAGCGCCGGGCCGCCCCAAGCCGGCCCGCCGGGCGATGTGCGAGCGGCTCAATGCCGCGAGCATCGCCACCCCCTCGGGGGGTGGGCCAAGGTGCTCCTTGGACCGGGGGCATCATGTCAAGCCACCTTGAACCGCGCGACCGACGCACGCAGCGCCTCGGCGGACCGGGACAGCTCATGCACCATCTGGGCGGTGGAACGCGTGCCTTCGGAGGTCTGCTCCGTCACGGCGAAGATGTGCTGGATATTGGAGGCCACCTCGTTGGCGTGCTCGGCTTCCTGGCGCGCCTGCGAGGAGATGCGCACGATCAGCTCGTCGAGCTGGCGCGACACGTTGTCGATGTCTTCCAGCGCCTTGCCGGCCGCGTCGGACAGCTGCGTGCCCTCCACCACGCCGCGCGTCGAGCGCTCCATGGCGGCCACGGCGTCGTGGGTGTCGGTCTGAATGGTCTTGACCAGGGCTGCGATTCGCCGCGTCGCGTCGCCGGAGCGTTCCGCCAGCCGCTGCACTTCCTCGGCCACGACGGAGAAGCCGCGGCCCGCCTCGCCAGCCGAGGCGGCCTGGATGGCCGCGTTCAGCGCCAGCACGTTGGTCTGCTCGGTAATGTCGGAAATCAGCTCGGTGATCTCGCCGATCTCCTGAGATGACTCACCCAGGCGCTTGATGCGCTTGGAGGTCTCCTGGATGGAGTCGCGGATGGTATTCATACCCGCGATGTTGTTCTGCATCGCGGCCAGGCCCTGCTCGGCGGCCTGCCGGCTCTGGCGCGCCACCTCGGCGGTGGTCTGCGCCTGCGCGGACACCTCGTTGATTCGGCTCGCCATGCCGAGCACGGCCTCGCCGGTGGCGCGGATCTCGTGCAGCTGCTCCTTGGACGCAGCCAGCAGGTCGGTCGAGGTCTGGTCGACGGCGCCGGTCGTGTCCGTCACGCGCGCCGCGGTCGACTGCACCTGGCCGACCAGGTTGCGCAGCTCCTCCACCGTGTAGTTCACCGAGTCGGCGATGGCGCCGGTGATGTCCTCGGTCACCGTGGCCTGCTGCGTCAGGTCGCCCTCGGCGACCGTGGCCAGTTCGTTCATCAGCCGCAGAATGGCGGCCTGGTTGGCGTCGTTCACGCGCTTGGCTTCGGCCTCCTCGGCCTCGGCGCGCTGCTTCTCGGCTTCGGCCAGTTCCGCGCGGCGGCTCTGGTCGGCCAGGTACAGGCGCAGGAAGCCCACCGCGCCGCCCACCAGCGCGGCCAGCGAGACGAGCATGAAGACGATGGTGCCCCAGCCGGCGCCACCGGACCTTTCCAGGTCGGCCGCGGCCTGTTCCAGGCCTTTGCGCAGCGGCTCCGAGTCGTTCAGGATGGCCGTCTGCGCTTCGCGAGCCGACACCAGGCCCTGCAGGTTGCCGAGAATGGCCGAGGCCTGGGTGCGCGTCTGCTCGTACTGCTTGAGCAGGGTCTGCAGGCGTTCCTTGAGCTGCGGGTCCTTGGCGGCGTTCAGGCGCAGCTCGGGGCTGCCGCTGATCAGGGCCTCGGTGATGAGCTTGAAGGAGTTCAGGTCCTTGCCGAGCAGGAAGACGGCCTCGGGGCTGACGCCTTCCTGGGTGAGGAACTCGTTGGCGCTCTTGCCGATGCGCTGGGTCAGCATGACGAGCTGGCCGACCGCGGACACCTCGCCCGCCGAGGAACCGATCTGCAGCGCCTGGGACGACACCGCCTCGGCGCTCTCGAGCAGGTCGCTGGACTGGCGGTTGATGGCGCGCAGGGCCTGGCCGACCTGGGTCAGGATCTTCTCCTGGCTCTGCACGATCTTGCCGTTCTTCTCGGCGCGCTCGACCAGGGGCTTGATGGATTCCAGCGTGGGCTGCACGGCCGCCGGCGCGATCGCCAGTTCGCCTTCGCCGGTGCGCAGGTTGTTGACGACGCCGCTGAGCGTGCCGACCGACTCGCGCAGTTCGGCGAAGGCCGCCGGGTTGCCCACCAGGGCCGCGGACACCGACTTGGCCATGCGCTGGGAATGCATCAGCGCCTGGCCGGTGGCACGCACCTGGGCGGCGCTGCGGTTGGAGCTGACCAGCACCATGCTGACCGACACCGCCGTGCCAATGAGGCCGAAGGCGACCAGGCCCGTCAGCACGCGCTGGCGGTGACGGCCGAAGAGGTCACCGAGCTTGTCGGCGCCGTCGGCCTGAGGCTGCGGCAGGGCCGTGGGGTCGGCGGCCTGGGTGGTCGGCGCAAAGCTCATCGAGCTGGACGGGAACTCGCTGCTCGGCCCCGGCTCGGTCGGGACGGCCGGGGAGATGATGGAGGGCGCCTCGGTGCGCCCAAACGCCTCGGTGCGTGTGGGCATCTCGACGCCGGCGAGGGTGGAGTCGTGGGCACGCGAGGTCGTCGCGTCGAAACCGCCACTGTGCGAGTCGATGGTCGTGTCGACGCCCTCGGGCGCCGCGGGCGCAAGCTCATCGACGTCGGACTTTCCCCTGATCTTGTCCAGCAGGCTCATCTCACCCTCGTCCTTCAATGTTTGCGATGTCCGCGCCAGCGCGCGGGCCGTGGGGCTTGTTAATGCGGATCACGCGACGATGTGCAGGAAGTTCTCCTGCCTCGACAGCGCTTCGAGATTGATTTCTTGCCAATGGCGGCCGGCTTCGTCGCGACGCAAGGCGCCGGCGAAGCGTGGCCTCGGCCCGGTCGCGGCCTCGGCCACGAGCGGCAGTTGTTCGTCGCTACGCAGGCCGGCCAGGCGGTCCACCACCAGCGCGCAGTTCAGGTTGAGATCGGCGCCCAGCGAGACCAGCCGGCTGTGCGATGGGATGACGCGCCCGGGCGTCGGCTCCCTCAGCCCGAGGTAGACGGCCAGGTCCACGACGGTGAAGAGGCCGCCGCGCAGGTTGGCCACGCCGACCAGCCAGGGCTTGGCATAGGGCACGGGCTTGACCGGCACGGGCGCGAAGATCTCGCTGGCCTGGCGCAGCGGGAAGAGCAGGCCCACGCCTGCGCAGTCGACGGCCAGCCAGGTGGCGATGAGCGTCTGCTCGCGCGCGGCCTGCATGCGCTCGGCCAGGCGCTGCTGCAGTTCGCGGAGTGCGGTCTTGTTGGCCATGTCGGCGCCGCCTTCAGCCGAGGGCCTTGATCTTGGCGATCAGTTCCTCGGCCTTGACGGGCTTGACGACATAGTCGCTGGCACCCTGGCGCATGCCCCAGACCTTGTCGGTTTCCTGGTTCTTGCTCGTGCACATGATGACGGGCACTTCCTTGTAACGCTCGTCGCGCGTGATGGCGCGGGTCAGCTGGAAGCCGTTCTGGCCGGGCATGACGACGTCCATCAGGATCAGGTCGGGCTTGGCCTCGGCCAGGCGCTTCATCGCCTCTTCGCCGTTCTCGGCGGTACGCACGCTGTAGCCGCGCTTGACCAGCATCTCGGACAGGGCGTGCAGCTCGGTCTTGGAGTCGTCGACCAGCAGGATGTTGTGGATGCTCATGGCAGTTCTCGCTCAGTAGTCGCTTCAGGCCCCGTCAGGGCCGGTGCTGCAGCACCGCCTGAAGCAGCTGATCCTTGGTGAAGGGCTTGGTCAGGTAGTCCTGCGAGCCCACCATGCGCCCGCGGGCCTTGTCGAAGAGGCCGTCCTTGGACGACAGCATGATCACCGGCACGCCCGAAAACTCCGGGTTGCGCTTGATGATGGCGCAGGTCTGGTATCCGTCCAGACGCGGCATCAGGATGTCGCAGAAGACGAGGTCGGGATGGAAGTCGCCGAGCTTGGCCAGGGCATCGAATCCGTCTTCGGCGAGGGCGACCTCGTGGCCGCCCTGTTTAAGGAAGATCTCCGCGCTGCGGCGGATGGTGTTGCTGTCGTCGATGACCAGGATGCGGGTCGGCCCCGCGTCGGAAACTTGCTCTTTCAAACCTCGTCTCCTCGAAACTTCGTCAGCTCGGGGCCAGGCCGGTGGCGAGACGGCGTCAGATGCGCACCATCTCGAAATCTTCCTTGCGTGCGCCGCAGTCGGGGCAGGTCCAGTTCATGTCCACGTCCTCCCACTTGGTGCCGGGGGCAATGCCATGCTCGGGATCACCCGCTGCTTCGTCGTAGATCCATCCGCAGATCAGGCACATCCAGGTACTGGGTTCGCTCACGTTGCTCTAACTTTGCTCACTACAATCGAATCATTCTAGCCAGGGCCCGAGAGCGCAATGCTGAGGGCAAACGCCTGTGCTTAGGGCCTCGGAAGCGGCCTTTTAGCGGCAGACTCCACGCTTTGCGGCAGCTCTTTCGGCCGCGACCGCCACGACTCCTCATGAGCTCAACACCCCTCCCCCCCGACACCGAGGTCGAAGACCCCCAGGACGAACAGGAAAGCCCGCCGCCCGCGTGCGTGCTGAGCTTCAACGCCAGCGACGCCTCGGGCGCAGGCGGCCTGGCCGGCGACGTGGCCACCATCGCCGCGATGGGCGCCCACTGCCTGCCCGTCGTCACGGCCATCGTCATGCGCGACACAGCCGAGGTCTTCGAGCACGAGAGCCTCGACCCCGACACGGTCGCCGAGCAGGCCCGCCACATCCTCGAGGACGTGCCCATCACGGCCTGGAAGGTGGGCTTCCTGGGCAATGCCGAGGCCGTCAGCGCCGTGGCCGAAGTGCTCAGCGACTACCCGGACGTTCCACTGGTGACCTACCTGCCCTCCGTCGCCTGGATCGACGAGGACGAGCAGCAGAGCTACCTCGACGCCCTGCGCGAGCTGGTGCTGCCGCAGACGACGGTGCTGGTCGGCAACCACAAGACCATGACGGACTTCCTGCTGCCCGATTGGGACAGCGAGCGTTCGCCCTCGGCCCGCGAGCTGGCCGTCGCCGCGGCGCAGGCCGGCGTGCCCCACGTGCTCGTCACCGGCATCCAGCTGCCCAACCAGTACGTGGACAACGTGCTGGCCAACGCCCAGGGCCCCATCGCCGGCGAGAAGTTCGAGCGCTTCGAGACCGCCTTCGTCGGCGCCGGCGACACGCTCTCGGCCGCGCTGGCGGCGCTGCTGTCGGTGGGCGCCGAGCTGCACTCGGCCGTCAGCGAGGCGCTGTCCTTCCTGGACCAGTCGCTGGACGCGGGCTTCCGCCCGGGCATGGGCAACGTCGTGCCCGACCGCTTCTTCTGGGCGCTGCCGCCGGCCGACGAGGACGGCGCCGAGCCCGAGCCGGAGGACATCGAGCCCGAACCCGAGCCGACGCCCAAGACGCCGCGGCGCATGCACTAACCCCCAGATCCCGTTCCATGGCCAGCAATTCCGAGCTCTTCGAGCGCGCCTCGCGCGTCATCCCCGGCGGCGTGAACTCGCCCGTGCGCGCCTTCCGCGCCGTCGGCGGCACGCCGCGCTTCATCGCTCGCGGCGAGGGCGCCTACATCTATGACGCCGAAGGCCGGCGTTATGTCGACTACATCGGCTCCTGGGGGCCGATGATCCTCGGGCATGGCCATCCCGCCGTGCTGGAGGCCGTGCTCAAGGCCGCCGCCGAGGGCTTCTCCTTCGGCGCGCCGACCGAGCGCGAGATCGAGCTGGCCGAGGAGATCCTCAAGCTGGTGCCCAGCATCGACCAGGTGCGCCTCGTCAGCTCCGGCACCGAGGCGACCATGAGCGCCATCCGCCTGGCCCGCGGCGCCACCGGGCGGCCCAAGTTCATCAAGTTCGAGGGCTGCTACCACGGCCATACCGACGCCTTGCTGGTGAAGGCCGGTTCGGGCCTGGCGACCTTCGGCCACCCGACCAGTGCCGGCGTCACGCCCGGGGCGGCGGCCGACACCGTCGTCCTGGAATACAACAACGTCGAGCAGCTGGAGGCCGCCTTCGCCGAGTTCGGCCGCGAACTGGCCTGCGTCATCGTCGAGCCCATCGCGGGCAACATGAACTTCGTGCGGGCCTCCCTGCCCTTCATGACGGCGCTGCGCCGGCTATGCACCGAGCACGGCGCCCTGCTGGTGCTGGACGAGGTGATGACGGGCTTCCGGGTCGGTCTCGGATCGGCCCAGGGCCACTACGCCCAGCTCATCCCCGGCTTCGCGCCGGACATCTCCGTCTTCGGCAAGGTCATCGGCGGCGGCATGCCGCTGGCCGCCTTCGGCGCCCGGCGGGAGGTCATGCAGCACCTCGCCCCGCTCGGCGGCGTCTACCAGGCCGGCACGCTCTCCGGCAACCCGGTGGCCACGGCCTGCGGCCTGGCCACGCTGCGCGAGATCCAGAAGCCCGGGTTCTTCGACGCCCTCGCCGCCCGGACCCGCCAGCTGGTGGACGGCTTGAAGGCGGTGGCAGCCGACAACGGCGTGCCCTTCAGCGCCGACTGCGAGGGCGGCATGTTCGGCTTCTTCCTGCTGCCCGAGCTGCCCCAGAACTACACGACCGTGATGACCACGGACAAGGAGCGCTTCAACCGCTTCTTCCACGCGATGCTGGATGCCGGCATCTATCTTGCTCCGGCGCTGTACGAGGCCGGCTTCGTGTCGGCCGCCCACAGCGAGGCGGACATCGCCGCCACGCTGGCCGCCGCGCGCACGGCCTTGCGCTGAACCTGGAGCGCCCCTCGGGCGCCATCGACATGCATCTGCACATCCTCGGCATCTGCGGCACCTTCATGGGTGGCCTGGCAGCCCTGGCGCGCGAGGCCGGCCACCGGGTCACCGGCTGCGACGCCAACGTCTATCCGCCGATGAGCACCCAGCTCGAGGCCCTGGGCATTCAACTGATCGAAGGCTTCGGCGCCGAGCAGCTGGAGCTCAAGCCGGACGTCTTCGTCATCGGCAACGTCGTCACGCGCGGCGAGCGCTTCCCGCTGATGGAGGCCATCCTGGACGCCGGCCTGCCCTACATCTCGGGGCCGCAATGGCTGGCGGAGCACGTGCTGCAGGGCCGCCACGTGCTGGCGGTGGCCGGCACCCACGGCAAGACGACGACCACCTCCATGCTGGCCTGGATCCTGGAGCATGCCGGCCTCAAGCCGGGTTTCCTCGTCGGCGGCGTGCCGCAGAACTTCAGCGTCTCGGCCCGGCTCGGCGAAGGGAAATGCTTCGTCATCGAGGCGGACGAGTACGACACCGCCTTCTTCGACAAGCGCAGCAAGTTCGTGCACTACCGGCCGCGCACGGCCATCCTGAACAACCTCGAGCACGACCACGCCGACATCTTCCCCGACCTGGCCGCCATCGAGACCCAGTTCCATCACCTCGTGCGCACCGTGCCCGCGAGTGGCCGACTCGTCGTCAACGCCCGCGAGGAAGCGCTGCAGCGCGTCATCGCCCGCGGCTGCTGGAGCGAGGTGCAACGCTTCGGCGCCAAGAAGGAAGAAGCCGGCATGCTGCGCGCACGGGGCGAGCCCCAGGCCTTCGACGTGCTGCGCGGCAGCCTCAAGGTCGCCCGCGTCGAATGGAGCCTGATCGGCGAGCACAACCAGCTCAATGCGCTGGCGGCCATCGCCGCGGCCGAACACGTGGGCGTGGCGCCCGAGCAGGCGGCCGCCGCCTTGTCCGAGTTCCAGAACGTGCGCCGCCGCATGGAGCTGCGCGGCGAAGTCAACGGCATCAAGGTCTACGACGACTTCGCCCACCACCCGACGGCCATCCGCACGACCATCAACGGCCTGCGCAGGCGCATCGCGCCGGCGGAACGCATCCTCGCCATCTTCGAGCCGCGCTCCAACACGATGAAGCTAGGCACCATGAAGGCGCAGCTGCCCTGGGCGCTGGAGGAGGCGGACCTGGCCTTCTGCAACCAGCAGGGCCTGAGCTGGGACGCCAGGGAGGCGCTCGCGCCCATGGGCGCCCAGGCCGTCGTCGGCGCCGACGTGGACGCCCTCGTGGCCGCAGTGGTCAAGGCCGCCAAGCCGGGTGACCACCTGCTGTGCATGAGCAATGGCGGATTCGGCGGCATTCACGACAAGCTGCTGGCCGCCCTCGCGAAATGAAAGAAGCCCCGCATCGCGGGGCTTCTGCATGAGCGGCTGACGATCAGGTCGCCGGCGTCACGTTGCGCAGCCGGATGTGCAGCTCTCGCAGCTGCTTCTCGTCCACCAGCGAGGGCGCGCCGGTCAGCAGGCATTGCGCGCGCTGCGTCTTGGGGAAGGCGATGACGTCGCGGATGGACTCGGCCTTGGTCATCAGCGTGACCAGGCGGTCCAGGCCGAAGGCCAAGCCGCCATGCGGGGGGGCGCCGTACTGCAGGGCGTCCAGCAGGAAGCCGAACTTGACGCGCTGGTCCTCGGGACCGATGTTGAGGGCGTCGAAGACCTTGGCCTGCACTTCGGCGCGGTGGATACGCACCGAGCCGCCGCCGAGTTCCCAGCCGTTGAGCACCATGTCGTAGGCCTTGGCCACGCACTTGCCCGGGTCGGTGGTCATGAAGTCCTCATGGCCGTCCTTGGGCGCCGTGAACGGGTGGTGCACGGCGTTCCAGCGGTTGGCTTCGTCGTCGAACTCGAACATCGGGAAGTCGACCACCCACAGCGGCGCCCAGCGGTCCTCGAAGAGGCCGTTGGCCTTGCCGAATTCGCTGTGGCCGACCTTCAGGCGCAGGGCGCCGATGGCGTCGTTGACGACCTTGGCCTTGTCGGCGCCGAAGAAGAGCAGGTCGCCGTCTTGCGCGCCGGTGCGCTTGAGCACCTCGGCGATGGCCTCGTCGTGCAGGTTCTTGACGATGGGCGACTGCAGGCCCTCGCGGCCCTTGGCCACCTCATTGACCTTGATCCACGCCAGGCCCTTGGCGCCGTAGATCTTGACGAACTCGGTGTAGGCGTCGATCTCGCCGCGGCTCATGGCGCCGCCGCCCGGCACGCGCAGCGCAACGACACGGCCGCCCGGCGTCGTGGCCGGGCCGCTGAAAACCTTGAAGTCCACCGTCGCCATGGCATCGGTCAGCTCGGTGAACTCGAGCTTGACGCGCAGGTCGGGCTTGTCGGAGCCGAAGCGGTGCATGGCCTCGGCGTACTTCATGACCGGGTAGTCACCCAGCTCGACGTTCATCGTCTTGCGGAAGACGTGGCGGATCATGCCCTCGAACATCGAGCGGATCTCCTCCTCGGTGAGGAAGCTGGTCTCGATATCGATCTGCGTGAACTCGGGCTGGCGGTCGGCGCGCAGGTCCTCGTCGCGGAAGCACTTGGTGATCTGGTAGTAGCGGTCGAAGCCCGCCACCATCAGCAGCTGCTTGAAGAGCTGGGGCGACTGCGGCAGCGCGAAGAAGTGGCCGTCGTGCACGCGGCTGGGCACGAGGTAGTCGCGCGCGCCCTCGGGCGTGCTCTTGGTGAGCATGGGCGTCTCGATGTCGATGAAGCCGTGCTCATCCAGGAACTTGCGCACCTCCATGGCCACGCGGTAGCGCAGCATGAGGTTGTTCTGCATGTAGGGGCGGCGCAGGTCCAGCACGCGGTGCGTGAGGCGGGTCGTCTCGGACAGGTTGTCGTCGTCGAGCTGGAAGGGCACGGCCACCGAGGGGTTCAGCACCTCGATCTCGTGGCAGAGGATCTCGACCTTGCCGGAGACGAGGTTGGCGTTCTCGGTGCCCGCCGGGCGCGAGCGGACCTTGCCGATGATCTTGAGGCAGAACTCGCTGCGCACGCCCTCGGCGATCTTGAACATGTCGGGGCGGTCGGGGTCGCAGACGACCTGGACGAGACCTTCACGGTCGCGCAGGTCGATGAAGATGACGCCGCCGTGGTCGCGGCGACGGTGGGCCCAGCCCATCAGGGTCACGGTCTGGTCGAGCAGCTTTTCGCTGACTTGGCCGGCATAGCAGGTACGCATGGAGTTCTCCGGAATTCAGTACGGGTGTCTTGTGGGCGCTGGCGAGCTCGCTCGGCTCTCAGGATTGAACGCCTGCCGGGGCGTTCAACCCGGCCGGTTTCGCGCCGTCTCGTCCAGCGGCAGGGCGCCCGCCTGGTCGAGGTGGGGCAGCGGGGCGACCGTCCCCATCGAGATGATGTATTTCAGCGCCTCGTCCACCGTCATGTGCAGGGGCTTCACGTCGGAGCGCGGCACGATGAGGAAGAAGCCCGAGGTGGGGTTGGGCGTGGTGGGCACGTAGATGCTGAGGTGCTCCTCGTCCAGGTGGCAGGCGACCTCGCCGCTGGGCGTGCCGGTGACGAAGGCGATGGTCCAGGAACCGGCGCGCGGGTACTGCACCAGCACCGCCTCGCGGAAGGCGTTGCCGCTGCTGGAGAACAGCGTGTCCGAGACCTGCTTGACCGAGCTGTAGATGCTCTTGACGATGGGGATGTGGGACATCAGCCGGTCCCACTGCGCCAGCATCCACTGTCCGAAGATGTTGGCGACGAAGACGCCCGTCAGCAGCAGGCCGCCGGCCAGGATGACGAGACCCAGGCCGGGCACGTGGCGCAGCTCCAGCAGGCCCTCGCGCAGCGACGCCGGCACGACGAGCGCCAGCGCGGCCAGCAGCGAGCCGAAGACGCCGTTGACGACATCCAGCGCCTGGGTCAGCACCCAGACGGTGATGGCCAGCGGCAGCCAGACCAGCAGGCCGGCGACGAGGTATTTGCGGAGTGATGCGCCCACGAAGCCCTGCTGGTCAGTGGCAGGCGCAGGAGCCGCCGCAAGGTGTGGACGGGGCCGACGACGAGGAGGCCTCGGTCGACGACGACTCCGACTTGGCCGGCTCGGCCGCGGGTGCCGCCGCGCTCGCAGCGGCGCCGCCGCCGCTGTTGCCGCCGCGGAAGTCGGTCACGTACCAGCCCGAGCCCTTGAGCTGGAAGCCGGCGGCCGTGACCTGCTTGCCGAAGGCCTCGGCGCCGCAGGACGGGCAGGTGGTGAGAGGGGCGTCAGAGAGCTTTTGCAGCACGTCCTTGGCGTGGCCACAGGCGCTGCAGCGGTAGGCGTAGATCGGCATGGTGGTGCAAAAGAGTGGGCAAAGCCCGTCATTTTAGGGGCACCGCGCCGATTTCAAGCCGAAGCCAGGTGGGCGGCGGCGGGCACGGGCCCGCGAACGCCCTCCGGCCTTCAGGGGTGGGGCTGCAAATGGTGGCTGACGTGCTCGTGGCGGTTGGTCAGGATCTGGGGCATCAGCGAGCCCACCACCATACCGGCCAGCGCGGCGAAGAGGCCGGCGAGCTGGCCCGGGAAGAGTTCGCCCCAGGCCGTGACCTGCGGGAAATAGGCCACCCAGACGCCAACGCCGGCGAAAATGGAGAACACGGCTCCCTGCGTCGTGGCGCGGTGCCAGTACAGGCCGAAGACCAGCGGCACGAAGGCGGCGACCAGCGTCACCTGGTAGGCGGCGCTGACGAGGTCGTAGATGGACGTGCCCTGCAGCGCGATGGCATAGGCCAGCACGGCGAACGCGAAAACGACGAGGGTGACCCGCATGGCCACGAGCTGCTGCTTGTCGCTCATGCCGGGGCGGATCTGCTTGAGGATGTTCTCGACGAAGCTGGTCGTCGGCGCCAGCAGCGTGGCCGACGAGGTGCTCTTGATGGCCGAGAGCAGCGCGCCGAAGAAGAGGATCTGCATCACCAGCGGCATGTGGCCCATGACGAAGCTGGGCAGCACGCGCTGGTAGTCGTTCTGGGCCAGCTCCAGCGCCTTGTCGCCCATCACGCCGACGGCAGCGAGCACGATGAACATGGGCACGAAGGCGAAGGCGATGTAGCTGAAGCCGCCGATCATGGCGCCGCGCTGCGCCGTCTTGGCGTCCTTGGCCGACATGACGCGCTGGAAGACGTCCTGCTGCGGGATGGAGCCGAGCATCATGGTCAGGCCGGAGCCGATGAACATCGCCAGCTGCGTGAAGCCCGGCTCAGGCAGGAAGCGGCCGAGGTCGCGCCTCTGGGCCAGGTCCAGCACCTTGCCGGCGCCGCCGGCCAGGTCGGACGCGAAGACCGCGATGATGGCCAGGCCGACCACCAGCACGATCATCTGGATGAAGTCCGTCCAGGCCACGGCCAGGAAGCCGCCGATGACGACATAGACCAGCACGGCCAGCAGGCCGACGATCATGCCGGTCTGCGGGCTCATGGCGCCGTCGGTCAGGATGTTGAACACCAGGCCCAGGGCCGTCACCTGGGCCGCGACCCAGCCGAGATAGCTCAGGATGATGGCCAGCGAGCAGAAGATCTCGACGCCCTTGCCGAAGCGCTGGCGGTAGAAGTCGCCGATGGTCAGCAGGTTCTTCTGGTAGAGCTTGGCCGCGAAGAAGGCACCGACCAGCACGAGGCACAGCCCGGCGCCGAAGGGGTCCTCCACGACGGCGTTCAGGCCGCCCTGGACGAACTTGGCCGGCAGGCCCATCACCGTCTCGGCGCCGAACCAGGTGGCGAAGGTGGTGGTGACCACCATGACGAGCGGCAGGCTGCGGCCGGCGACGGCGAAGTCGGAGGTGTTCTTGACCCGCGTGCCGGCCCACACGCCGATGCCCAGCGTGCCGAGCAGGTAGAGCACGACGAAAACGATCAGCGTGGTGTTCATGGCAGGGAGGAACGCCGGAAAAAAGTGGCGCGGATTATGAAGGCGGGGGTGCGGCGGCCGGCTAGGGACTGATGCCCAGAAAGCGCGCGGTCAGCCAGGCCAGCGTGGCCCCGAGAGCAAAGCCCGCACCGCCCCAGAGCAGGCCCGACAGCAACCGGTTGGTGCTGCGCAGTTCGCGCACCAGGGCCCGCAGCTGGGCGTCGTCGGCGCCGCGGGCCTGGCCCTTGAGGGCGTCATGCAGGAGGCGCGGCAGCTCCGGAATGAGCTGGGCGAAGCGTGGCGCCTCCTTCTGCAGCTGCTTGGTGAGGGCCGGCCAGCCGACCTGCTCGTTCATCCAGCGCTCCAGGAAGGGCTTGGCGGTGGCCCAGAGGTCGAGTTCCGGGTCGAGTTGGCGCCCCAGGCCTTCGACGTTGAGCAGGGTCTTCTGCAGCAGCACGAGCTGGGGCTGGATCTCGACGTTGAAGCGCCGCGAGGTCTGGAACAGGCGCAGCAGCACCTGGCCGAGCGAGATGTCCTTGAGCGGCCGGTCGAAATGCGGCTCGCAGACGGCCCGGACGGCGCTTTCGAGCGCATCGACGCGGGTCTCGGGCGGCACCCAGCCGGAGGCGATGTGCAGCTCGGCCACGCGCTTGTAGTCGCGCTGGAAGAAGGCGATGAAGTTCTGGGCGAGGTAGTCCTTGTCGACCTCGGTCAGCGTGCCGATGATGCCGAAGTCCAGGGCGATGTAGCGGCCAAAGGTCTCCGGCGCCAGGCTCACCTGGATGTTTCCGGGGTGCATGTCGGCGTGGAAGAAGCCGTCGCGGAAGACCTGGGTGAAGAAGATGGTGACGCCGTCCCGGGCCAGCTTCTTGATGTCGATGCCCGCTTCCTCCAGCACGGCACGCTGGGAGATGGGCACGCCCTTCATGCGCTCCATCACGATGACCTCGGAGCTGCACAGGTCCCAGTGCATCTCGGGCACGAGGACGAGGTCCAACCCCTCCATGTTGCGGCGCAGCTGAGCGGCGTTGGCGGCCTCTCGCACCAGGTCCAGCTCATCGTGCAGGTAGGTGTCGAACTCGGCGACCACCTCGCGGGGCTTGAGCCGGCGGCCGTCGGCGGAGAAGCGCTCGATCCAGCCGGCCAGCTTGCGCATCAGGGACAGGTCGTCGTCGATGACGTCCAACATGCCCGGACGCAGCACCTTGACCGCCACCTCGCGGCCGTCCTTGAGCGTGGCGAAGTGCACCTGGGCGATGCTCGCGCTGGCCACCGGCTCGGCCTCGAAGCTGGCGAACAGTTCCTCGAGCGGCCTCCCGAAGGCGCGCTCGACCATCTCGCGCGACACCGCCGCCGGGAAGGGCGGCACACGGTCCTGCAGCTTGGCCAGCTCCAGTGCGACGTCGGCGGGCAGCAGGTCGCGCCGGGTCGACAGCACCTGGCCGAACTTGACGAAGATGGGCCCCAGCCGCTCCAGCGCCAGCCGCAGCCGCACGCCGCGCGGCTCCTGCCAGCGCCGGCCGAGCCGGGTCACACGCCTCAGCAGCCGGAAGCGGCGGCGGCGCAGGCCCGACAGGGCCAGGTCATCGAGACCGAAGCGCCAGACCGTCCAAAGGATGACCAGCAGCCGGGAGACAAACCTCATGCGCCGCTACCGGACGGGGTGGGCGTGAGGCGTTGCGCCATGCCGGAGAGGCTGCGCCGCAGCGTGCGGCCGAACTGCGCGAGCTGGCGGGCCGCCAGCGGACCGACGATGCCGGCCAAGTCGTCCTCGATGTCCCAGCGAAGATTGTCCATCAGCCAATGAACCTCGCCGGCGAAGGCTGCATCGCCCTGCACCGTCACGGTCGGTGGCGTCCCTGTGACGACGCCCAGGGCGAGCCCCGCGGGGTTGGAGGCATCGATCTCGACGCGCAGGCCACCGGCGGACGTGGGCGCTTCCAGGCGCTCGAAGAGGCCCGCAGGTGTAACGCCGAGTATCAAGTCCGGCGCAGCCGGCAGCAGCGCCGGCCACCCGGCCAAGTGGACAACGAGGCTGCGGCCGGCGTGTGGCTGCAGCCGGCGAGCGGCGATGGGCTCCCGGGACACCACATGGTTGATCAGCAGCACGAGGCGGTCCTGCAGGGCCGGCATCAGCAACGGCGTTAGTGAGGGCAAGGGCGGGAGATTCCAGGGCGCGGGCATGCTCAAGATTGTAGGCAGGGGACCATGAACAGGGGACGTGCACGGTCGGGTTGTCAAATTTGTTGATGGAGAATCCCGGATCGCTTTTTGCAAGCCATCCGCCCACCCGGGCTCCCCCCCTGCCACGATGTTCGAGGATCGCAGCTACAAGAGGACGTTCTACAGCGCCCCCCAGTCGGTCGAGTCGCTGATTGCCGCCTTCCTGGAGCCAGGCATCATCGTCGTGACCTTCCTGGTCGTGAACGGCCACTTCGACGAGCCGGTCATGCGGCCCGCACTGATGTTGTGCCTGCTCGTCTTTGCCCTCACCTTTCCGGGGCGCAACCGCTTCAACGACCACCCCGCCAGCGCCCTCGTCGACGTCGTCTCCTCCTGGTTGATGCTGCTCGGCATCCTGCTGCTGTGCGGTTATGCCACCAACAGCCTGCATTACTTCGAAGACGAGGTGCTGCTGTGGTGGGCCATCATCACTCCGGTGATCCAGATCGCCGCCATCGAGGTCGGACGGCGCATCCAGCAGTGGCGGGCGCGCGACCCGAGCGCCCGGCGCACCGCTGTGGTCGTCGGCGCCGGGCCGCTCGGGCACAAACTGGCGCGCGCGCTGCGCGAGTCGCAGGGCGTCGTCTGCCTGGGCTATTTCGACGACCGCGGCCGCGAGCGGCTGCATCCGGACGCCGGCGCCGAACTGCTCGGCCCGTTGTCCAAGCTCAGCGAATTCGTCCGTGAGAAGGGTGTGCGTGAGGTCTACATCACCCTGCCACTGGGCTCACAGCCGCGCATCGTCGAGTTGCTGGAGCAGGTGCAGGGGACGACGGCATCCCTCTTCTTCGTGCCCGACGTGTTCGGCATCAGCATCATCCAGGGACGGCTGCAGGACATCAGCGGCGTGCCGGTCGTCGGCATCTGCGAAACCCCGTTCACGGGCACCAACCAGCTCGTCAAGCGGCTCAGCGACATCGTCCTGGCCAGCATCATCCTCGTCCTGATCTCGCCCATCCTGCTGATCCTCGCCCTCGGCGTGAAGCTCAGCTCGCCCGGCCCCGTCATCTTCAAGCAGCGCCGCAACGGGCTGGATGGCGAGGAGATCATCGTCTACAAGTTCCGCTCGATGCGCACGCAGGACAACGGCCCCGTCGTGAAACAGGCGACCAAGGACGATCCACGCATCACGAAGTTCGGCGCCTTCATCCGGCGCACCTCGCTGGACGAGCTGCCGCAGTTCATCAATGTGCTGCAAGGCCGCATGAGCATCGTCGGCCCGCGCCCTCACGCGGTGGCCCACAACGAGGAATACCGCAAGCTCATCAAGGCCTACATGGTCAGGCACAAGGTCAAGCCGGGGATCACCGGCTGGGCCCAGGTGAACGGCCTGCGGGGCGAGACGGACACCATCGACAAGATGGCGGCGCGCGTCGAATACGATCTGGAATACCTGCGCAACTGGTCGCTGGCCCTCGATCTGCAGATCATCCTGCGCACCGTGAGGCTGGTGATTTTTGACCGCCATGCCTACTAAGCCCCCCCACTCGCTCGCCGCGACGCGCATCTCGGTCCTGGCTGCCATGGCCGGGTTGGTGGCTGCCGCGCATGCACAGACGGACGACGCGGCGCCCTTCTATGCTGGCGGCTCGCTAGGCGTCTCGCACGTGTCCAACGTCTACCGCGAGGCCAGCGCGCCCAACAGCGACACGGTCATCAGCGCCGGCCTGCTGGCGGGCGTCGACCGGCGCCTGGGGCGACAGCATCTAACGCTGGACGGCTCGCTGCAAGATAACCGCTATTCGACGAACAAGGACCTGAACTACCGCTCGCACAGCGTGCGAGCCGCGCTGAACTGGCAGACCGTAGGCGACCTGTCGGGCGTGCTGAGTGCCAAGTCCGACCGCTCCCTGGCCGACTTCAACGTCGGCATCATCGGCATTGAGCCCATCCGCGTGAAGAACGTGGAGCGCGACGAGGAATACCAAGCCATTGCCCGGCTTGGCGTGGGCACACGCTACACCGTCGAGGCAGGCTGGACGCGGCGCAACCGCGATTTCACCGCCCAGGAGTACGACCGGCTGGTTTACCGCCAGAACACCGAGTCCTTGGGGGTGTATGCCACTCCGGCGGGCAACGTCAAACTGGGACTGGTCGGCCGCCACACCAAGGGCAACAACCCGCGCTACACCCTACTCGTGCCGCTACCCGGCGGGGGCTTCGCCCTGACGAGCACGCGCAACGACTACACGCGCAACGACCTGGACTTCACGACGAATTGGCGGCTGGGCGGGCATAGCAACTTGAATACGCGCATCAGCCGCAGCCGCACGACGAACGGTTTGGAGATTCTCCGAGACTTCAGCGGCACGACCGGCGCCGTTGGCTGGATCTGGACGCCCACGGCCAAGCTGCAACTGAATCTCCAGTATTCCCGTGACACTGGGCAAGAGAGTGTCGTCCGCTCTGCCGACCTGAACCGCGTCTATCGCTCCTGGCGGCTGGGCGCCAACTACGCGCTGACTGGGAAAGTCAGCTTAAGCGGGAACTTCTCCGACAACCGGGCCCGCCGCACCAGCGACTCCGGCGCCGTGCTAGCCGACGCACAGGATGCCACGACGAACTACTCCCTCGGCTTGCGATGGAGCATCTACCGCGGCTTCAGCCTCAGTTGCCAGTATGACCACGCCAGCCGCGACAGCAGCGTGCCCCAGTACGTCTACAGCGCCAGCAGCTACGGCTGTACGGGCCAAGCCATCCTGTACTGATGACCACCGTCCTGCTCACCGGCGCGGCCGGCTATATCGCCTCCCACACCTGGCTCGCCCTGCAAAAGGCCGGATACCGCGTCGTCGGCGTCGACAACTTCTCCAACAGCTCGCCGGTCGTCCTGGAGCGCCTGAAGGAGCTCGCAGCCGCGCCCATCGAGTTCGAGCGCGCGGACGTCTGCGACCCGGCGGCGATGGACGAGATCTTCAGCACCCACCGCCCGGCGGCCGTCGTCCACTTCGCGGCCTACAAGGCCGTGGGCGAATCGGTCAGCCAACCTCTGGCCTACTACCGCAACAACCTGGGCGGCCTGGTCAACACCTGCGAGGCCATGAGGCGCCACGGCTGCCTGCGCATGGTCTTCAGCTCCAGCGCCACCGTCTACGGCGCGCCGGAGAAACTGCCCCTGCGCGAAGATGCGCCGACCTCGGCCACCAATCCTTACGGCGCCACCAAGCTGATGGGCGAGCAGATCCTGCGCGACGTGGGCGTCGCCGAATCCGCGTGGCAGACCGCCTGCCTGCGCTACTTCAACCCGGTCGGCGCCCATGAGAGTGGCCGCATCGGCGAAGACCCGCGCGGCACGCCCAACAACCTCATGCCCTACGTCGCCCAGGTGGCCGTCGGCCGGCGCGAGAAGCTTTCTGTCTTCGGCAACGACTACCCCACGCCCGACGGCACCGGCGTGCGCGACTACATCCACGTCAGCGACCTCGCGGAGGGGCATGTGGCAGCCCTGCGCCGCCTGCTGGACACTGCCGGCTCACTGACCGTCAATCTCGGCACCGGCCGAGGCTACAGCGTCCTCGACCTCGTGCGCGCCTACGAGGCCGCCAGCGGCCGCAAGGTGCCTTACGAGATCGTCGCACGGCGTCCCGGCGACGTGGCGGCCTGCTGGGCCGATCCCACCCTGGCCCGCGAGCTGCTCGGCTGGGAGGCCAGGCTGGACCTCGCCCGCATGTGCGAGGACAGCTGGCGCTGGCAACACCTCAATCCCCAAGGCTTCAACTGAACCCCATCACCATGTCCACCCCGCTCAGCAAGATTTCCGTTCTGCCCGTCATCATGGCCGGTGGGTCGGGCACCCGGCTGTGGCCGCTGTCGCGCGCCGGCTATCCCAAGCAGTTCCTGGTGCTGTCGGGCAACGAGAGCCTCTTTCAAATGGCCGCCCGCCGGCTGGCCGCCCTCGCCTCGCCCGAGTTCGACCTGGCAGGCCCCTGCATCGTCGGCAACGACGAGCATCGCTTCCTCGTGCTCGACCAGCTCCGCGAAACGAAGCTGGAACCCAGCAGCGTCCTGCTCGAGCCCATGGGCCGCAACACCGCTCCGGCGCTGACCCTGGCGGCGCTGGCCGCACTGGAAGGCGGCACCGACCCGGTCCTCGTCGTCACCCCGGCCGACCAGACCGTCACCAAGCCGGAAGCCTTCACCGCGGCCCTGCACCAGGCCATCCGCCTGGCCGCTGACGGCGCCATCACCATCCTCGGCATCACACCCGACCGGCCCGAGACGGGCTATGGCTACATCCGCACGACGTCCGAAGGCAGCGGCCTGGCCGTCGCCCAGTTCGTCGAGAAGCCCGACCTCGAGACGGCTCAGCGCTACCTCGCCGAAGGCGACTACTACTGGAACAGCGGCATGTTCGTGCTACGCGCCAGCGTCTGGATGAAGGCCCTGGAGCGCTTCCGCCCCGACATCGCCGAAGCCACCCGCGCCGCCTGGGCCGCCCGCAAGGCCGACGCCAAGTTCGTGCGCCCCGGCAAGGCCGAATTCGCCGCCGTGCCCAGCGAGTCCGTGGACTACGCCGTCATGGAGCGCTGCCCCGGCACCGACATCCCCCTGCGCATGGTGGCCCTGGACGCCGGCTGGAACGACCTCGGCGCCTGGGAAGCCGTCTGGCAGGTGGCGGACAAGGACGAGGCCGGCAATGCCTTCGTCGGCGACGCCCTGATCGCCGACAGCCAGAACACGCTGGTGCACGCCACCAGCCGCCTCGTCGGCGTGGTCGGCCTGAAGGACGTGGTCGTCGTCGAGACCGCCGACGCCGTGCTGGTGAGCGACCGGGCCCGCAGCCAGGAGGTCAAGCAGATCGTCAACCGGCTCGGCGCCGAGCAGCGCGGCGAACATGCCCTGCACCGCAAGGTCCACCGTCCCTGGGGCTGGTACGACAGCATCGACTCGGGCGAGCGCTTCCAGGTCAAGCGCATCATGGTCAAGCCGGGCGCGTCGCTCAGCCTGCAGATGCACCATCACCGCGCCGAGCACTGGATCGTCGTCAGCGGCACCGCCGAGATCGTCAACGGCGACAAGACCATCCTGCTGACCGAGAACCAGAGCACCTACATCCCCCTCGGCCAGACCCACCGCCTGGCCAACCCGGGCAAGGTGCCGCTCGAGATCATCGAGGTGCAGTCGGGCTCCTACCTCGGCGAGGACGACATCGTGCGCTTCGAAGACACCTACGGCAGGGCTTGATCCATGACGATTCTGGTCACCGGCGGCGCCGGCTTCATCGGCAGCAACTTCGTGCTCGACTGGCTGCGCCAGTCCGACGAGCCCGTCGTCAACCTCGACGCCCTCACCTACGCGGGCAACCTGGAGAACCTCGCCTCGCTCGAAGGCGATGCCCGCCACGTCTTCGTCAAGGGCGACATCTGCGACCGCGCCCTGGTCGACCAGTTGCTGGCCACGCACCGCCCGCGGGCCATCGTGCACTTCGCGGCCGAGAGCCACGTCGACCGCTCCATCCACGGCCCCGGCGCCTTCATGAAGACCAACGTCGAGGGCACGTTCACGCTGCTCGAAGCCGCGCGGGCCTACTGGAGCGCGCTCGAGGGCGACGCCAAGGCGGCCTTCCGCTTCCATCACGTCTCGACGGACGAGGTCTACGGCTCCCTCAAGCCGACCGACCCGCCCTTCGCCGAGACCAACGCCTACGAGCCCAACAGTCCCTACTCGGCCAGCAAGGCCGCCAGCGACCACCTCGTGCGGGCCTGGCACCACACCTACGGCCTGCCGGTGCTGACCACCAACTGCTCGAACAACTACGGGCCCTATCACTTCCCCGAGAAGCTGATCCCGCTGATGATCGTCAACGCCCTCGCAGGCAAGCCGCTGCCCGTCTACGGCGACGGCCAGCAGATCCGCGACTGGCTCTACGTCACCGACCACTGCAGCGGCATCCGCGCCGTGCTGGCCGGCGGCAAGCTGGGCGAGACCTACAACATCGGCGGCTGGAACGAGAAGGCCAACATCGACATCGTCAAGACCGTCTGCGCCCTGCTCGATGAACTGAAGCCCTCGGCCGAAGGTCCCTACTCGCGCCTCATCACCTACGTGAAGGACCGCCCCGGCCATGATCGCCGTTATGCCATCGACGCCCGCAAGATCGAGCGGGAGCTTGGCTGGCGCCCGGCCGAGACTTTCGAGACCGGCATCCGCAAGACGGTCCAGTGGTATCTCGACCATCCCGAGTGGGTGGCGCGCGTGCAGAGCGGCGCCTACCGCGACTGGCTCGACAAACAGTACAGCTGAGCGATGAAGATCCTGTTGCTCGGCAAGAACGGCCAGGTCGGCTGGGAATTGCAGCGTTCGCTCGCCGTCGTCGGCGAGGTCGTCGCCCTGGACCATGACGACGGTGGTGACTTCACCCGGCCCGACGCGCTGCTGGCACGCGTGCAGGCCCTGGCGCCCCAGGTCATCGTCAATGCGGCGGCCCACACCGCCGTCGACAAGGCCGAGAGCGAGCCGGCGCTGGCGCGCCAGATCAACGCCGCCACGCCCGCCCTGCTGGCCATCGAGGCCAAGCGCCTCGGCGCCTTCTTCGTGCACTACTCGACCGACTACGTCTTCGATGGCAGCGGTAGCCAGCCGCGGAACGAAGAGGCCGCCATCGCGCCGCTGAGCGTCTACGGCAGCACCAAGGCCGAAGGCGAAGATGCCATCCGCGCCAGTGGCTGCCAGCACCTCATCCTGCGCACCAGTTGGGTCTATGCCGCGCGCGGCGGCAACTTTGCCAAGACCATGCTGCGCCTGGCGGCGGAACGCGAACAGCTCAAGGTCATCGCCGACCAGATCGGCGCGCCGACCGGCGCCGAGCTGCTGGCCGACCTGACGGCCCACATGCTGCGCGCCGCGCGCGTGAACCCGTCCCTCGTCGGCACCTACCATGCCGTGGCCGGCGGCGAGACGAGCTGGCACGACTACGCGCGCTTCGTCATCGAGTTCGCACGCCAGCGGGGCCGGCCGATCCAGGTGGCGCCCGACCAGATCCTCGCCATCCCGACCAGCGACTATCCGACGCCGGCCAAGCGCCCGTTGAACTCGCGCCTGTCCACGGCCAAGCTGCAACAGCGCTTCGGTCTGACACTGCCGAGTTGGCAGCAAGGCGTCGAGCGCATGCTGAACGAAATCCTCTGAAGAGGGAGGTCCTCATGAAGAACCGCAAAGGCATCATCCTCGCCGGTGGCTCCGGCACGCGCCTGCACCCGGCCACGCTCGCGATGAGCAAGCAGCTACTGCCGGTCTACGACAAGCCCATGGTCTATTACCCGCTGAGCACGCTGATGCTGGCGGGTATCCGGGACATCCTGCTCATCAGCACGCCGCAGGACACGCCCCGCTTCGAGGCGCTGCTGGGCGACGGCGCGCGCTGGGGCCTGAACATCAGCTACTGCGTACAGCCCAGCCCCGACGGCCTGGCCCAGGCCTTCATCCTCGGCCGCAACTTCGTCGACGGTAAGCCCAGCGCCCTCGTCCTCGGCGACAACATCTTCTACGGCCACGACTTCGCGCGGCTGCTGGGCAATGCGACCGCACGCAACGACGGCGCCAGCGTCTTCGCCTACCACGTCCACGATCCCGAACGTTATGGCGTCGTCGCCTTCGACGCGGCCAAGCGCGCCCTGTCCATCGAGGAAAAGCCCAAGGCGCCCAAGAGCAACTACGCGGTGACGGGCCTGTACTTCTACGACGAGCAGGTCTGCGACATCGCGGCCAGCATCAAGCCCAGCCCCCGCGGCGAGCTGGAGATCACCGACGTCAACGCCCGCTACCTGGAGCAGGGTCAGCTCAATGTCGAGATCATGGGCCGCGGTTATGCCTGGCTGGACACCGGCACGCACGACAGCCTGTTGGAAGCCGGCCAGTTCATCGCCACGCTCGAAAAGCGCCAGGGCCTGAAGGTCGCCTGCCCCGAGGAAATCGCCTACCGCGCCGGCTGGATCGACGCGGGCCAGCTCGAGACGCTCGCCATGCCGCTGGCCAAGAACGGCTACGGCCAGTACCTGCTCAAGGTGCTGACCGAGAAAGTGTTCTGACAACGATGAAGGTCACTCCCACCACCCTGCCCGAGGTCCTGCTGATCGAGCCGCAGGTCTTCGGCGACGCGCGCGGCTTCTTCATGGAAAGCTGGAACGAGGCCCGCTTCAACGCCGCCCTCGGCCAGGAAATCCATTTCGTGCAGGACAACCATTCGCGCTCGGCCCGCGGCGTGCTGCGCGGCCTGCACTACCAGCTCGCGCCGCATGCCCAGGGCAAGCTGGTGCGCTGCGTGGCGGGCGCCGTCTTCGACGTGGCGGTGGACATGCGCCGCTCCAGCCCCAACTTCGGCCGCTGGGTGGGTTATGAACTGTCCGCCGAGAACCAGCGTCAGCTGTGGATCCCGCCCGGCTTCGCCCACGGCTTCGTCGTCATCAGCGAGACGGCCGACTTCCTCTACAAGACCAGCGGCCGCTACGCCCCCGAATGCGAGGGCGCCGTGCGCTGGGACGACCCGACCATCGGCGTCGCCTGGCCCGTCGAAGGCCTCACGCCGCAGCTGTCGGCCAAGGACGTGGCCGCGCCGCTGCTGGCCGACGCCAAGACCTTCGACTGAGAGGCCCGCGCCCATGAAAAACGCCCTCCGACGGAGGGCGTTTGCGCTTGGGCGCGGCAATGCCGCTCAGCCCCGTCCGATGCCGCTGTACTCGATGCCCAGGGCCTTCATCAGCTTGGGGTCGTAGAGGTTGCGGCCGTCGAAGACCACCGGCGACTTCAGCACCGCCTTGATGGCATCGAAATCCGGCGTGCGGAACTCCTTCCACTCCGTCACGATGAGCAAGGCGTCGGCGCCTTGCAGCGCGGCTTCCGCGCGCTCCACCAGGCTCACGTCGTCGCGGGGGCCCAGGATGCGGGCCGTCTCGGACATGGAGACCGGGTCGTAGGCGGCCACCGTCGCGCCTCGCTTGGTCAGCTCGTCGATGATGACCAGCGACGGCGCCTCGCGCATGTCGTCGGTGTTGGGCTTGAAGGCCAGGCCCCACATCGCGAAGCGGCGGCCCTTGAGATCGCCACCGAAACGGCTGACGACCTTGTCCACGAGCACGCGCTTCTGGCGCTCGTTGGCCTCTTCCACGGCGGTCAGCACCTTCAGCGGGATGCCGTTGTCCGCCGCCGTCCTGACCAGGGCCTTGACGTCCTTGGGGAAGCAGGAGCCGCCATAGCCCGCACCCGCGTAGAGGAACTGGTAGCCGATGCGCGGGTCCGAGCCGATGCCGCGGCGCACGAGTTCGATGTCCGCGCCCACCTTCTCGGCCAGCAGGGCCAGCTCGTTCATGAAGCTGATGCGCGTGGCCAGCATGGCGTTGGCGGCGTACTTGGTGAACTCGGCGCTCTTCACGTCCATGACCAGCATGCGGTCCTGGGTGCGGTTGAAGGGCGCGTACAGCGCGCGCATCAGCAACGTGGCCTGCTCGTCGTCGGAGCCGACGATGATGCGGTCGGGCTTCATGAAGTCGTCGACCGCAGCACCTTCCTTCAGGAACTCGGGGTTGGACACGACGGCATAGGACATGCCGCCCAGGCCGCGCTTGTCCAGCTCTTCCTTGACGGCGGCGCGCACCTTGTCGGCGGTGCCGACGGGCACGGTGCTCTTGTCGATGATGACCTTGTAGTCGGTCATGCGCTGGCCGATGGAGCGGGCCGCCGCGACCACGTACTGCAGGTCGGCCGAGCCATCCTCGTCCGGCGGGGTGCCCACGCCGATGAAGAGCAGCGTGCCGTGCTGCACGGCCATGTCCACGTCGGTCGTGAACTGCAGGCGACCTGCCGCGACATTGCGGCGCACCACCTCCAGCAGGCCCGGCTCGTGGATCGGGATCTCGCCGTCGTTGAGGACGCGGATCTTCTCGGGATTCACGTCCAGGCAGACCACGTGGTTGCCCATCTCGGCGAGGCAGGCGCCGGTGACCAGGCCCACATAGCCGGTGCCGATCGCGGTGACTTTCATTCCTAGTCCTTGTTCAACTGCAGTTCACGCGTTTGTAACCCAGCCGCATGACGGTGGCATGCCGCTCAGACCTTGTAGTAGTCCCGATACCAGGTGACAAAGCGCTGGATGCCTTCGGGCACGGGCATGGCCGGACGGAAGCCGGTCCAGGCCGCCAGTTCCTCGACGTCGGCGTGCGTGGCGGGCACGTCGCCGTCCTGCATGGGCATGAAGTTCTTCACCGCCTCGCGCCCGACGGCCTGCTCGATGGCCTCGATGAAGCTCATCAGCTGGATGGGCGCGTGGTTGCCGATGTTGAACACCCGATAGGGGGCGCTGGAGCGCGCCGGGTCCGCCTTGACGGGGTCGTAGTTCGGGTCGGGCTCGGCCGTGCGGTCCAGCACCCGCACCACGCCTTCGGCGATGTCGTCGATGTAGGTGAAGTCGCGGATCATCTTGCCGTGGTTGAACACGTTGATGGGCCGGCCTTCGATGATGGCCTTGGTGAACAGGAAGAGGGCCATGTCCGGCCGTCCCCACGGGCCATAGACCGTGAAGAAGCGCAGGCCCGTGGTCGGCAGGCCGAACAGGTGGGAGTAGGTGTGGGCCATCAGCTCGTTGGCCTTCTTGGTCGCGGCGTAGAGGCTGATGGGGTGGTCGACGCTGTGGTGCTCCGAGAAGGGCATCAGCGTGTTGCCGCCGTAGACGCTGGAACTCGACGCGTAGGCCAGGTGCTGCACGCCGTTGTGCCGGCAGCCCTCGAGGATGTTGGTGAAGCCGACGATGTTGCTGTCGATGTAGGCGTGCGGGTTCTCGATGGAATAGCGCACCCCGGCCTGCGCGGCCAAGTGGACGACCCGGTCGAAGCGCTGCTCCGCGAAGAGCTTGGCCATGCCCTCGCGGTCGGCCACGTCCATCTTGACGAAGCTGAAGCCCGGCTTGGGCGTCAGCCGCGCCAGGCGGTCATGCTTGAGCTGCGGGCTGTAGTAGTCGTTCAGGTTGTCCAGGCCGACGACCTGGTCGCCGCGTGCCAGCAGGATCTGGCTGACATGCATGCCGATGAAGCCGGCGGCGCCGGTGACGAGTACTTTCAACGCGGGTCTCCCAGATGATGCACAGCGGGCGGCGCGGAGCAACTGCGCACCGCATCGCCAGCACCGCATTCTCCGCCAGCCGGCGTATCCGCCTCGGGGCGGCGGCCCCTCGAAAGCGGGGCCCGCACCCAGCATGCGATGTGTGGATTGGTCAAAAGCCGTAACGGCCGGCCCGCACGGCGCTTGATTCTGATCAAGCGCGCAGCGAAAGCCGGGCCTCAGCCCGAGCCGGAGCGCCGGGATGGGAACTAGTGCTCGGTCGTTGCAATGCCTTACCCCCACCCCCCGTCAACCGCGAGATATCGCACTGCCCCGGGAGCCCATGCTCCAGACAATCCGGGCTACACGCTGAACACGTCGTCTGATCAGCGCCCACCCCCCACGAGTTGTACCCAGCCATGACGCGACGCTTTCACATTCTTCTAGACACCCGCAAGGGAGCTTTGGCAGGCCTGCTGACTTCCAGCGCCCTGCTTGCCGCATGCGGAGGGGGAGGCGGCGGCTCGTCAGCAGAAACCCCTTCTGTCGCAGGCGCCTCCGCCGGCACGGCAGCTTCGGCCCCCGTGACCGCCGCCGCTGCGGGTACCTCGACCGCCGATGGCGCCGCCTCCGTCGCCGACGCCACCGCGAAGCCTCTGGCCACGACCACGACCACCACCGGCACCGCGCTGGTCGTCCGGGCTCGCGGGGTGCTGGCCGGCAACGTCGGCCCCACCATCGAGATCCGTGTCAACGGCCTGCTCGTGGCAACGACCGAAGTCCGCTCCACCACTCTGCAGGACTACAGCTTCACCGTGGCCGACCTGGGTCCGGGCAGCGCCGTGGACATCGTCTACACCAATGACGCCGTCGTCAGTGGCATCGACCGCAACCTGTGGGTCAATTCAATCACGGTGGGTGGCCAGACCTACGCCTCCACGGGGTCGGGCGTGGTGTTCGACCGCGGCAGCGGCAGCGCCGCCTTTGACGGTGTCGACACCATGCCGGGCCAGGAAGGCTTGTTCTGGAACGGCGCCCTGCGCTTCCAGCTGCCTGGCGGCGCCGTGAGCGCGACGGGGAGCACGGGCGTCTACATCGACGCCTCGGCCGGCAGCGACACCAACCCGGGCACCCAGGCCCTGCCCTGGAAGACCCTGCGCAAGGCGACCGAAGCCCGCCTGACAACCGGCCAGAGCGTATTCCTGCGGTGCGGCCAGGTCTGGCGCGAATCCCTGGCGCTGGACGGCATCCAACTGGCCAACGGGACCAACATCGCCGGCTACGGCACCGAGTGCGCCACGGCCAAGGCGGTCATTTCAGGCGCCGACCTGTTCAACGGCGGCTGGACCAAGTCCGGCAACGTCTGGTCGCGCGCCGTGCCGGCGGGCACCCCCAAGATCCGCCGCCTGTTCATCGATGGCACGTCGCAGGCAACCGCCCGCTGGCCGAACGCCACCTCGACGTCTCAAGGCTATGCGCTGGTCAATTCACTCGGCGGTGGCGCCAAGTGGTCCATCCGCGTTGCCGATGGTGATCTCGCAGCCCTCTCCGGCAAGGACATCGAAGGTGCCACGGTCTACGCACGTACGTCGGCGTGGATGATCGAGTCGCGCCGCATCGCCGGCTACGCGTCCGGCACCCTGACGCTGGCGACCGGTACCGACTACACCATGGACGCCGGCGAAGGCTATGTGCTCGAAGACAAGCTCTGGATGCTGGACGCGCCGGGCGAGTTCTTCCACGACACCGTCAACAACCGCCTCTACGTCTATCCGTCGTCGAGCACGGCCCAGGCAGACCTCAACAGCCGCACCGTTGAAGGCAGCGTGCGCGACATCGCCCTGCGCGTTGCCAACCGCACCACCGTCGGCGTGCGCGACATCGCCGTGCGCATGGCCCGCGTCAAAGGCCTGCTGCTCATGGACGCGAGCGGCGCGTTGGTCGAGCGGATCGAGGCCAGCGGCAACGGCGAGACAGGCGTCTCTGTGGTGCAGGACGAAACCCTGCCCGGCGCGACGATCCGCAGCAGCCGCATCAGCAACAACTTCGTCTACGGCATCGATGCCGTCTTCGGCGGCGCCACCACGATCAGCGACAACAACGTGACTGACACCGGCACCATCAGCTACCCGGGCTGGTCGCATGCGGCCATTGAAGGCGGCAAGGGGGCAAAGATCCTCAACAACATCGTCGACGGTACGGCCTACCACGGCATCCGCTTCTCCGGAACAGGCGGCAGCACCGTCATGAACAACGCGGTGACACGCTACTGCGTGCGCCTGTCGGACTGCGCCGCCATCTATACCTGGAACGGCCCCAAGCTGACGGGCTCGACCCAACTCGCCACGGTCGAGCTTAACCAGGTCCAGGGCGGCAGGCCGAACGCCGAAGGCGCTGTTGGCCCCGGCATCGACGTCGTCGGCGGCATCTTCCTGGACGACTTCTCGCACGGGGTGACGGTGCGCAACAACGTGGTCCGCGACGTGCCCTTCGGCCTGGTGCTGCGCAACGGCTCGAACAATGTCTTCGAGTCGAACCGGGTGTGGCTCCCGACACGGGCTGCGATCACGGCAAGCAACGACCAGACCGATCGCGACTATCTGGTCGGCAACATCTGGCGCAACAACCAGTTCGTGCCGGTCAAGTCGGCGGTGAACCAGTTCCCAGCGCTGCCGACCTTCAGCGAGTCGTACCCCATCTGGTTCTTCAACAATTTCGGTGCCGCCTCGTCGATCAGTTCCGGCAACAACACCTTCACGGGCAACCAGGTGGTGCGTTTCGACGGCAGCGCGGACGGTGTGCACGCCTGGCTGCGTTCGAACACCGAAGACACGCGGATGAGCTCAGCCACCTGGGCCACCTTTAACCGCCTCGACGCGCCGACCGCCACGCCTATGGCGTTTGCTCTGTACCAACTGACTCTCGGCCCCGAGCTCGTGCCCGGCGGCAACTTCGACAGCGGCTTCGGCGCCTGGAACAGCTGGTTCAGCAATGCGGGCAGCGGCGGCAGCGCCAGCGCCTCCTCCGGCGGCGGCTGCGTTGGCACCTGCGTGCAGTTGACGGCTGGCACCAGCAACGACTGGATCGCCAGTCCCGCTTTCGTGATGCGCGCCGGTGCCCCGCACCTGTATGCCTACACCGCGACGTTGGGTGGCGCGGCCACGCTGGGCTGGCCTTACATCAGCCGCAATGCAACACCCTGGGACAACATGGCCACCGCCGGCTACACCTCGTCGGTGGCGCTGAGCGGCAGCGCCGGCCAGGTCATTCGCTACGAAGCCTTCTTCACGCCGAAGTCAAGCGACCTGGCGCGTGTGAACCTGCAGGTCAAGACGCCCGGCGTTTCCGTGCGGTTCGACTCGGTGTCGGTCCGCGAGATCACCGGCTTCTCGTTCTCCACCACCGCCGACTGGGCCGCAGTCGCCACCGCGCCGGTAGGCCAGAGCAGCACGGTCACTTGCGCCTCGCTGGGCTGGCCGGCCGGCTGCAGCGCAACCACCATCGACGGTGTTCCGGTGACGCTGCCCCAGACGCTGACCGCCGGCAGCTCGCAGCTGTACCTGCGCGCCGACTCGAGCTGGCGCCGCTGAGCCTCCCGTCTCCACCCCTCAAGGCACCTTCGGGTGCCTTTCCCTTTGCTGTCTCGGTGTCGGGCTTGGGTGCGCGTTTTATCGGGGTTGCAAGGCGTCGCCGACAACGCCGGCTCCACTGCACGACCGGCATCTCCCGCAACCCTCCGCATGTCCCTGCGCCGCCCTCTCGCCGCCCTCTGATCCGCCCCCTGCTCGGCGTGGTGCTGGCCTACGCGCCCGCCCTGGCGGCGGACGCGCCCCGCCTACAGTCGCTGGGCCGGGAGCCGCGTGCGGCCCAGCCGCTCCAGTGCTTCAAAATGCGCTGCTCCGGGTGAGCAGGGCAGCGTATAGCTGCCTTTGCCCGACGGCAAAAATCGCATCTGGTTTTCTCCGCTACTCCCTTCCAGCTTCGCTGACACAAAGCGGGCGCGCGGTCGATTGCTCTACTGCGAATCGGCCATGGCAGCCGGGCGGCTCGTCGAAAAGCCGCCGGCCAGTTCAAGCAGCTCGCGGTACTGCGCCAGGATGTCCGGCCACTGGAACGCCTGCTGATGGCGGTCCAGGCTGGCCTGGCGCATGGCCTGCAGCCGCTCGGGTGCGTCCAGCAGCGCGTCGAACTGCGCCGCCAGCGCCGCCTCGTCGCCAAAGTAGGCGGCCTGCGGACCGGCCACCCAGCGGTTGAACGGGTTGTCGTGCGCCACCACGGCATTGCCCGCCCCCAGCGCCTCCACCAGCGACGGGTTGGTGCCGCCCACCTGGTGACCGTGCACGTAGAGCGCGCTGTGCAGGCGCAGCGCCGCCACAACCTGCCGGTCGTAGATGGCGCCGAGGAACAGCACCTCGTCGCTCGCGCTGCGCCGCACCGCCTCGTGGTATGGGTTGGCCGCCGAGTAGTTGCCTAACACAGCCAGCTGCCGGCCGCGACGGCGGCGCGAGAACGCCCGCACGATCTCCAGCAGCGAGTTCTCGGGCTCCGGCCGTGCAATCACGCTGGCGTACTCGCCTGGCCGCAGGCCCAGCGCCTGCACCGGTGCCGCGTCGGCCTGCGCCACGCGGTCTGCGCCGTAGGCAATGGTGTGGATCTTGCGCGGCGATGCCCGCGTGGCCAGGTGGCGCGCAATCTCCGGGTGGTCGGCCACCAGGTAGTGGCCGAGCCACGCGCCCGCGCGCTCATTGAGCCAGAACCACGTCTTGGCCGCCGGTCCCCACTTGGCACGGCTCCACTCGATGCCGTCCATGTTGATGACCGTCGTCACGCCGCGCAGCCGCAGCGCCGCGACGAATGCCGCCGTGTTGTAGCCCAGCACGAGGCAGAGGTCCGGGTGCCTGGCCGCGTGAAGGGTGGAGCGCCAATCGAAGCGGATGGTGCTGCCGGGGCCATCGCCCGGCACGGCGATGTTGACCCGCTCGACGCCCCGCCATTCGTCGTCGGGCAGCGCCTCCCTGCCCTCCTGCTGGCAGTAGACGATGACGCGCCAGCCGCGCTGCACGAGGTCCAACGCCAGCCGCTCGGCGAAGGTCTCGAAGCCGCCGTGCGCAGCGGGCACGCCGCGGATGCCGAGGATGCGTAGGGTGGGAGTGGGCTTGTTCATGCCTGGTTGTGACGGGTCAGCGTTTGCTTGAAGACGCGGGCCATGCGCTCGGCATAAGCGGCGACGGAGAACAGCGACGCCTGGCGTTCGCGGCCTGCCGCACCCATGCTCTGCCGCAGCGCCGGATCGGCGCTCAGGCGCTGCATGGCCTGGGCCAGGGCCTCGGCGTCGCGGGGGGTGAAGAGCAGGCCGGTGCGCCCGTCGTCCACGATCTCCACCAGGCCGCCATGGGCGGCGGCGATGACCGGCCGGGCATGGGCCATGGCCTCGATGGCGACGCGGCCGAAGGGCTCGGGCTCGAGGCTGGGCACGAGCACGACGTCTGCGGCCTGCCAGATGCTGTCGATATCGTCGCGAAAGGGCAGGCGCTGGATGGCGTTGCGACAGGGTGAGGCCGCCAGCCGTGCCGTCAGTTCGGCCTCGAAGTGCTCCTGGCCGGCGAAGGAAGAACCGACGATCAACAACCGGTGACGGCCCGGCGCGCGCGCCTGCAGCCGCTCAAAGGCCTCGACGGCGAGCAACTGGCCCTTCCAGGCATTGAGCCGACCGACGAAGCAGAAGACGAGATCCTGCGGGCCATAGCCCAGGGCTCTGCGTTCCTGCTCCCGGCCCTGCGTCGACACCGACAGCTCCACGCCGTTCCAGACCACATCGCAGCGCTTCTTCAGCCCCGGGCCGGCGATCCACGCGCGCGTCTGGCCGGAGTTGCAGACCAGCCGCGTGCCCAGCCACAGGGCCAGGGCGCGAAAGCCCCAGGTCATCAGGCGCGAGTTGGCGACGATCTCGCGCACATGCCACACATGAGGCAGACCGGCGCGCCGCGCCAGCAGGGCGCCGCCGAGCACGGCCATGGTGTTGGAGTAGACGAGGTCGAAGGGCCGGTCCCCCGCCAGCGCCTGCAGTGCCGGCAGGCTGCGCCGGGTGCTGCGCCAGACGGCCAGCAGGCCCGCGGGCTTGAGCATGTCGCGCTTGACCTTGCAGACGTCCATCGCCGCCACCCGCGCGCCAGCGGCCCTCAGCAGCGGAACGAGGGGGCCATCCTCGGGCAGGGCCACCGTGAACTCGAACTCCTCGCGTCGGGCCTGCACGAGGTCCAGCAGGGATTTGTCCGAGCCATACAGCTCGGCCGAGGAGTGGACCACGAGCACATGGGGCCGATGCGGTGCGATGCTCATGCGCGGGCTCCGGCGAGCGCCGCCTCGACCGCGTCGTTGACGCCGGCCGGCGTGAACTGCGCCCGCGCCGCCACGCGGGCCGGATCCGGCGGGGCGGGGAATTGCAGCGCCGCCAGGATTTCATCGGCAAAGGCGGCCGGCGTCTCGGCGATGCGAAGCAAGCTCGCAAAGCTTTCCGGCAGGCCGCTCAGGCCTTGGGCTCGGCTGACGATGGGGGCATCTGTCATCAACATGTCCAGGGTTTTTAATTGCACGCCGCTGCCGGTCGCGACAGGGTTCACCAGCACGCGCGCTCCGAACAGCCAAGGCTGTACGTCGGGCTGGTCAGCCCGCAGCCGCACGCCGGGTTGGGCTTGCAGCTCCTGCGCCAGCTCGGGTGTGGGACGCGAGCCCACCACCGTCAGGCAGGTCTCTGGCCGGCGCACCCGCAACAGCGGCAACACCTCGGCGATCAGCCAGCGCAGGCCCCGGACGTTGTTGGGCGTGCGCAGGTTGCCGAGGAAGAGCACCTCACTGGGCTCCAGCCGCTCCGGCCGCTCGCGGAAAGCCTGCTCGGGCACGGGCGGCAACCAGCTGCCCCGCACGCCACGGGCGGCCCAGAAGGCGCGGTCCTCCTGGGAGATGTCGAAGACGTGGTGCGCGCCGCGCATCAGCTCGAGCTCATAACGCTCCAACCCGATGCAGGCCAGGCGCCAGGCGATGCGGTCGCGCCAATGCCCCGCGGCGCGGGCCTGGCCGCGCAGATAGCGGTGCTCGACGTTGTGCGAGCGATAGAGGTAGGGCACGGACAGCCGGTCTGCGGTGCGCTTGACCATTTCGCCGAACCATGGTCCCTCAAGCAGCAACACCTCGGGCGAGAAGGACTGCAGCGCGGCATCCAGCGCGGCCCGCTCGTCGCCCTCGGGGACTCGGGTCGCAGCGTGCCAGGGCAGCCAGGGCGAAGCCGCGAGCTGCCTCAGGGTCCGCCATGGCCCGCGTTTGATCGGGAAGGCGAAACGCCGCGCCAGGTGGGCATCCATGGCGGTGAGGTCCTGCGGCTTGGGCGCGAGCGGCCCCGCGGGCTCGTACAGATGCACGAGCATCAGCTCATGGCCGCCGCCGCGCAGGGCGAGCAGCCTGCGCCACACGTCGGCGCGTCCGCCGCGGTCGGGCGGGAACGGGCAGTCTGGAGCGAATACGGCGATCCGCACGGCCTACTCCCCGCTGCGCGCGTCGACCCGCATCACCAGTACGCCCCGCCTTCGACGACGCGGAAGTCCTTGGGCCGGTCTTCCTCGGCCGGGTAGACCCAGTGTTCGTTGAAGTGGCGCGCGATCTCGTCGTGGCCGGTTTCCCAGCGCTTGCCCTTGATGCCGAACAGCAGCTGCGTCTGGCCGCCCAGGTGAACACCCTTCTTGCCGAGGCGCTTGGCATGGGCGGCCAGCGGCAGGCCGTAGGCGCCGCAACCGATGATCGCCACGTCGAAGTCGGTAGCCGTCATCTGCGCCTTCATGTGGTCGAGCGCGTCGAACCAGGTCTCGAACTCCGTCTTCGTGTTGGCGATGGACTGCACCGCCTTGATCGTCTGCAGCTCGAATTCGGGCAGCACGTCGGGGTTGCTGAACAGCTTCGCGCGGCGCTTGAACTGGCTCGCGATGGTTTCGGCAAACGGATGCACCACCAGCACGCGCTGCCCCGCCAGCACGCGACTCCACGGCTTGTCATGCATGTAGGGCTCGAGGTCGCGGAAGCGCACCTTGCGCGCCGGCGCAAGCAGGTCGCGGAACACCACTTCCTGCTTGCACCAGGTGCCCAGCACGTCCACGTCCTTCAAGTCTTCGCACATCATCTCGACGAAGCGGCGCCCAAGCGGCACGCTGGCCGGGAAAAAACCAGACAGCGCGCAAAGCCCGCGGATCAGCCCCTGGTGCATGCCGATGTCGCGCACCAGGTCGTCGCCAGCCGCCAGCTTGAAGGCGTTGCCCAAGGTCAGCTCGGTGCTGGTCGCGGCCATGCAGTTGAGCTCCGATGCGCCGATGCGGCAGATCATGCTGGGCTTGGCGGCGGCCAGCTCGTCATGGATCAGGTCTGACGCCGACTGCCCGTAGGCCACGCCGGGAAAGCGTCCTGGGTCCCACGCAGCCAGCGTCAGATCAGTGCACGCCGGGTAGAAGGAGCTCTCCAGGCCCCGGCGTTTGCGCATCTGGCGGCCCGTGACCCGCAGCAGCTGCACGACGCGCGCGGCGATAGGGTGGTGGTCTGAATCGGCTCTCATCGGGTCGGTCGGAAGTGGATAGGGGCTGCGCCGGGCGCAGCATTCGATCGAAGATCCATCGCAGATCAGTCGCAAACGGTCACAGCGGCATACGTCGCCACAGCGGGTGCTTCGGTGCAGCGAGCTGCATCTCTGTCCGGAGCCGCCGTGCCGCTGCGCAGCACCCGCAACGGGCGTGCCGCCAACGACGGGGCACCGCGCCGCGCGCCCGCCCGGCCAGCATCGTCGACGGTAGCCAGCTGGTAGTTGCCGCTGCGCTCGAGGTTGTCATTCCAGTCGTTGGGCCGCTCGGCCATCGCGCCCAGCTTCTTTGCGTCGGCCGCGTCAATCTTCGGTTTTCCGCGCACCGCGACGATGTTGCCGACGACGCTGTTGCCGTACGCGTTGTGCAGGTAGATGCCCTGGTTCGCATCGACGATCACGTTGCGTTCGACGTGCACGTCGTTGGCGAACTCATCGAGGTAAATGCCGACGAAGTAGTCGTTCACGCCCAGCTTCACAGAGGTGTCGCCAGCCACGCCCACGATGACGTTGCCGCTGATCTCCGAAGGCGGGCGTCGGTCGTCAACATTGCGGCGCCAGGTGTAGATGGCCGCGCAGTCGCTCAGGCGCAGGCAGCTGCGGAGGACCTGGTTGTTGCGCACCTGCGCGGCGGCGGCGATGCGGATGCCGTGGTAGGCCGAACGGTCGACTTCGTTGTCTTCTATTACCGCGGCGTCGGTGCGGTGGGCGTTGATCGCCGCCAGCACCGAGCGCGGGCCGCCGCTGACGTACATGCCGGCGCCCGTCACGGTGTTGCCGCGCACTTCGGCACGGCGCACCTCGGCGAAGAACACCGCGTCCTGAGCGACGTCCTCGATCCGGTTGCGTTGCACCAGCGCCTGCCGCGCGCCAGCCACCGCGATGCCATTGCCGTAGGCGCGCCGGATGGTCACGTCCTCGATCGTGACCACCCCATCCAGCCGGACGTTGATCGCGTCTCCCCCAGCGGCATCGAAGACCAGTCCGCGCACCGTCAGGGAACCACGTCCGCCGACCACCGCCAGCAGCGGTGCGCCCGTCACGGCGGACAGCCGTGCATCCGGCGCGGTCTGCACCGTCAGTTGCTGGCTGCTGGCGTCCCACACCCAGCCGCGCCCGCCTTTGAGCATCCAGCGCTTGCCCGTGAGGACCAGCCCGGTACGCGGTCGCAGCGCGTATTCCAGCGGCTTATCGAGTTGCCCGTCGTCGCTGAGCACGGCCCGCTCCTCGATGTACCACTCCTCGGTGCGCGCCAGCAGCCGGGCGCCGGCCAGCGGCTTGCCGGCAAGTGCGGCCAGCGTCGGCAGCCGGCGTTTGTCGCTGGCGTCCGTGTTGTCCGGCACGAGCAGAGGCCCGGCCGCCGGGAATCGGCCCACCGTCAACGGTTCGTCGTTGGCAAACACCTGTACCACCGGCGTCGGCATCGCCAGTTCAAGCAGGCCGTCGCGGTTCGGCGCCGGCAGTGGCTGGCGCGGGTCGAGCACCGGCTCGCGACCAGGTTGGCAATCCCCGTAGCTGCCGATGAGCAGCTCACCGCCGCTGCGGTCATCCAGCGTCAGCCGCAGGGGGCCGGTGTAGCGCTCGCCGCAGTGCAGCAGCACACGATCGCCGTGATGCAGCCGCAACTGCTCAAGGCGGCGCAGGCTCGCGAACGGCCCCCGGCGGTCGCCGGCGGTCGCCTGGGCCAAGCCGTCATAGCGGTCATCGCCGTTGGCCGGAGACACGTGATAGTCGGTCGCCAGCGCGGGCGCCGAAAACAGGTTGAGCCCCAGTGCAAGTAGGAAACCGGGCGACCAGAAGGGCATGGACGACCTCAGCCCCACTCCCCGAGCGCTCGCGCCGCGAGCCTTGTTACCTCGATTCATGCGATCTCCTGGCCGCGCAGGCGGCGCAGTTTCAGTTCCACCCGCAGCAGCAGATGGCCCAGCAGCCAGCGCCAGCGCGGGCTGCAGTGGAGGGCGCGCACGCGGTCGCGCTCGATCTCGCTCTTCTGCGCTGCGGCCACATGGGCGCCGGCATCGTGGAACAGGGCCACGTCGCGCGGCACGTAGCGCAGGCCGGCGCCAGTGGCGACGACCTTGAGCAGCCAGTCGAAGTCGGCATTCCAGCGGTAGGCCAGGTCGAAGGGAGCAACCTCCGTGAAGAAGCGGCGGCGTGCGATCAGGGCCTGGTGGCAGAGGTCGCCGTAGACGAGATTGCCGGCGGTGACCCAGTCGAAGCGCTTGCGGCGCTTGCCGCTCTCGCCGAAGTAGACGACGTCGCCGTAGACCACGCCGTCGCCGGGCTGGGCCGCGGCCACCAGATCGGCCAGGGCGCTCGCATCGGCCAGCCGGTCGCCGGCGTTGAGAAAGTAGACCCACTCGCCGCGCGCCAGGCCGACGGCCTTGTTCATGGCGTCGTAGATGCCACGGTCGGGCTCGCTGATGAAGGCATCGGGCGACTGCGCCGCGCACCATTCGGCGCTGCCGTCCTTGGACGCACCGTCCACGACCACCCACTCATAGTCCACGCCGCGCTGAGCGCGCAGCGAGGCCAGCGTCTCGGGCAGCACCGCCATCGCATTGAAGCTGACGGTGATGACGGAGACCTGGGGCGCGGGCCTGTTGGCGTTGTTCATGCCGCTCATGCGTGCAAACCTCGTGACGGCAGACGGCGATATAGATCCAAAAGTTCGTGCATGCGCCGGGTCACGTCGGCGGACTCGCCACCGTGGCCGCCCGGCAAGGGCTCGACCGAAGCCAGCAGTCCCTGGACGAGAGCGGGCAGATCGGCGAACAGCCGCAGCTGGCCTGTGGCGCCGTATCGAGCGAGTTCCGGCGTACCGCCCCGCTCCAGAGCAAAGCAGGGCTGGCCAGAACGGAGCGCTTCGAGAACGACCGTGCTGCACGCCTCTTCGCACAGCGAGGGCACTACGACGGCGGACGCCAGCGCCAGATCGGACAGCACCTGCTTCATCGGCGTGTAGCCATGCCAGTGCACTTGCGCGCCGCACAGCGATTTCACTTCGTCGCGCCGGGGACCGTCGCCGTAGAGGTGCAGGGTCCACCCCGCCGGCAGGACCGGCGCTAGCAAACGGGTCAGGTCGACGATGCCCTTGGCGCCATCCAGGCGCCCGGCGACATGCAGGCGCACGCCCTCCCCGGCCCTGCGCGATTGCTGCGGCAGCCGCGACTCCTCGACGAAGTTGTGAATGACGTGCGCGCGACTCATGTCCGCTCCGGGAACGGCACGCACAAAGTTGCGGCGCAGGAAGTCCGACACGAAGACGACCGGATGGCGGGCATAGGCCTGGGCCGTCTCATCGCGGTAGCGACGCACGGCCGCCGCCGAAATCGCGGTGCGCAACGGGCCGGGCCGCGGATGAGCGCACTGGGCGCAGACCCGCGGGTCGACGGCGTTGCAGACCTGGCCCTGGCGGAAGCGCATATGCGTCATGCATTCGCTGCCCTGGTCGTGGCGGGTCTGGATGAAGGGCAGGCCAGGCGGCACATAGGCCGCCACCATGGGGTGGTGGCCGTGGTAGTGCAGCACGTCGAAGCCCGGCGCGTGGGCGACGATGGTCGCGGCGATCTGCCTGGCGAAATACGGTCGCTTCCAGGGGTTGAACAGGCCCATGGGGCCTTCCTTCCAGCCCTTGACGGGGTTGCCGAAGCCGGGGATGAACGGGCCGTTAAAGCCTACCTCGTCCGAGCAGTCGGCATAGGGCAGATCGCTGCGGCCCATCAGGCTCACGTCGTGGCCGGCCGCCAGCAGGGCATTGCCCAGGGCCACCACATGCTTGCCCAGGCCACCCAGCTGCGGGGCGGGGATGTTTTCGCAAATCAGCAGGATCTTCATGCGTTGCTGCTCATGCCCGCGAGGCGGCGCAACCGGCCGACCACCGCGGCGCGGTGCCCGGGCTCGACGACAAAGGCCCAGCCCGTAGCGGCATGCACCAGGGCCACGGCGGCGGAGGCGGCGATCAGGGGCAGCCAACCCTGGCCGGCCCAGCCGCGCAGCGCCCAGCCCGCCACAGCCCCCGGCAGCAGGGCCAGCGTGGGCACCAGCGCGGCCTTCCGCAGCCAGGCACCCAGCGCAAAGGGGAGCGAGCGGCCATGCGCAAAGCCGATGAACGCGCCCCCCAGCAGCAGCGAAGCCGCCACATGCGCCCAGGCCGCGCCGACGATGCCGGCATGGCTGACGCCCAGCGCGATCAGGCCCAGGCCCAGCAGCGCCCGCGTGACGGCGAACAGGCCACTGACGCGCGGATGGCCCAGACCGTCGTTGACGAGGGAAGGCACATGGGTGAGCGAGTCCAGCCACTGCGCAATGGCCATGAGGCTGAGGATGGTGGCGCCGGTGGTGGCGAACCCCGGGCCCATCCAGACGGTCAGGATGGCTGGCGCCAGCAGGGCGAGCAGCAGCGCGAGGGCGCCGTTCAGGAAGCAGAGGTAGCGCGAGGCGCTGAAGTAGGCGGTCTGCAGCTCGCCCATGCGGTTCTGCGCGGCGAGCTGGCTGGCATGCGGGAACATCACCGCGGCCAGGCGGAACAGCAGGGCCATGACGCGATTGACGAGCGTGGTGGGCACCGCGAAGAGCGTCAGCGAGCCGGCGCCGACGACGGCACCGATGATGAGCTTGTCGCCGTGGGCATAGGTCAGCGCGGCGAAGCGGCTCAGGAAGGCGAACGCGCTGAAGGACAGCATGGACCGCCGCGTGTCGCCATCTGGCCGCGCCCAGCGCAGCTGCATGCGCCGCATCAGCCACAGCAGCACGCCCAGGCCCTGGATGACGCTGAGCGCGATGCGCAGCCAGATCAGCTCCACCAGCCCGCCGCCCAGCATGAGCAGGCCCACCGTCAGCAGCGGCAGCAGGATGCCGAAACCGGCCTCCACGCTGCCGGCCAGGTCGTAGCGCGACAGTGCGCCGGGCAGGCTCTGCAGGTAGACCTGCACCTGGCCCATCAGGAAGCCGAGCGCGGCCCATTGCAGGGCCCGGATGGCATCGGCCTGCCGGGCCGGGCTGATCTTGAACACCCCGGTGGCCAGCGGCTGGGCAAAGGCCCACAGCGCCGCGCCGCCCACCAGGCCGATGCCCAGGTAGATGAGCAGGCCGAAGGTGACCGTCTGGTGTACCCGGCGCTGTGCGCCCTGCGCATGGTGCTGCGCCACGAACTTGGTGGACGCGGCCGTCACATTGATGTCGATCAGGGCGAAGTAGCCCATGATGGACGTGACGAGCATCAGCAGGCCGTAGTCCTCCTGGCCGAGGTAGCGCACCGTGATGGGCACCGTCAGCACGGCCAGCACGGCCGGGACGGCGGCGCCCAACAGGTTGAACGCGGCGCCCCGCATCAAACCCACGGGCTTAGCCACGTCGATCCGCCACGGCCACTGCGCAGTAAGGGAGCGCTAGCGCGAGCGCAATCAGCTGCATGGTGCGGTACTCGATCACCGGCGTGCCGAACAGCCAGTTCGGCAACATGAACAGCAAGCCCGCCGCGCCAGCCAGCAGCACGCCGCGCTCGCGGGGCGCGAGGCGCGCATGGTGCCGACTCACGAACCGGAAGGCGCCCACCATCACGATCAACATCGCCACGACACCGATCAGGCCGGTCTTCAAGGCGATGTGCAGCACGCCGCTGTGCATCCAGCCGAAGTCGCCCTGGTGCCAGGCCAGGTCGGAGAAGCGGAAGCCGTCGTAGCGGCCCCAGGCGCCGAGGCCCCACAGCGGGCTCTCGCGCACCGACAGGAAGGCGGCGTAGAGCTCGGCAAATCGGCCCGTGGTGAAGCTGAGGCTGCCGTGCTGGAAGATGTCGGGAAAGGCCCTCTCCAGCAGGCTGCCACCGCTGGCGCCGCCATGCGCCACCGAGGTAGCGCTGCGCTGCACGAGCTTGTAGATGAGCAGCGGCAGGCCGGCGAACACATAGCTGCCGAGCAGCCACACGCGCTGCACCCGGTTGACGTTGAAGGCCAGCAGCAGCAAGGCCAGGCCGAAGCCGGCCCAGCCGGTGCGGCGGTAGGAGAAGACGATGATGAACAGCTCGAGCAGCGCGATGCCGACGTAGAGGCTGCGCATGCCGAGGCCGCGGACCTGGTCGGTCAACAGCCGCCAGACGACGAGGAAGAAGCACGTCGCCGCGAGGAACGAATCATTGATATCGAAGAAGGTCAGCTTGACATTGATGTGCTGGAAATTCGAATAGAAATTGGCCGGGTCACCGCCCAGGGCCACGTAGCGCACCAGGCCCCAGACGCCCCGCAGGGCCACGACGGCGATGAGCAGGTTGACGAGGCGGTCCAGGGCCTTGTCGTCGCCGAAGCAGGTCGTCAGCACATAGAACGCCAGCATCAGGTTGAAGACGTTCAGCAGGCCCGAGGGCGCCAGCAGCTGGAACCAGTAGACGTTGGGCATCGCGAAGAAGACCGCGAGGTTGCCCAGCATCAGCGCACCGAAGATCGCCGCCGGGACTTTCAGGTTGTGCCGGGCCGGTGGCAGGTTGCCGAAGCGGCGCATCACGAAGGCCTGCGCGGCCAGGCCGAACAGCAGCAGGTTGATGGCCGAGAAGAAGAAGGTGCCCGTGCCGCGGGTGTAGAAGTTGGTGCCTGCCGCCGTCTCGACCAGGCCCCAGGAGGCATTGGGGAAGCAGAACAGCGGCAGCAGGTAGACCAGCACCCAGACCGAGGCCGCCCGCGAGCCGACCATGACCCAGGTGGCGATCGCCAGCGGAACGGCCATCGCCATCCCGAAGAAGACGGCGAGGTAGACGTACTGGAAGATGGCGCTCATCGGCTCAGGAAGTCCGCATAGGCCAGGGCAATACCCTCGCGAAGGCCCGTGCGCGCGCGCCAGCCACGGCTGGCCAGCAGGCTGACGTCCATGAGCTTGCGCGGCGTGCCGTCGGGCTTGCTCGTGTCGAACACCAGTTCGCCCTCGAAGCCGACCACCTGCGTGACCAGTTCGGCCAGTTCGCGGATGGTGACGTCGTCGCCCACGCCGATGTTGGTCAGCACGTCTTCCGCACCGGTTTCCATCAGGTGGACGCAGGCGTCGGCGAGGTCGTCGACATAGAGGAACTCGCGCCGCGGCGTGCCGGTGCCCCAGACCACGAACTCCTTGTCGCCGCGCTGCTTGGCCTCGTGGGCCTTGCGGATCAGCGCCGGCAGCACATGGCTGTTGGCGAGGTCGTAGTTGTCGTTGGGGCCGTAGAGGTTGGTCGGCATCGCGCTGACGTACTGCCGGCCGTACTGGCGGTTGTAGCTCTCGCAGAGCTTGATGCCGGCGATCTTGGCGATGGCATAGGGCTCGTTGGTGGGCTCGAGCGGGCCGGTGAGCAGGCTGTCCTCGCACAACGGCTGCGGCGCCAGCTTGGGATAGATGCAGCTCGAGCCGAGGAACATCAACCGCTGCACGCCGGCCAGGTGGGCGCCGTGGATGAGGTTGGCCTCGATCATGAGGTTCTGATAGAGGAACTCGGCGCGGTAGATGTTGTTGGCCTGGATGCCACCAACCTTGGCCGCGGCGATGAAGAGGTAGTCGGGCTTGTGCTGCTGCAGCCAGGCATGAACGGCGCGCTGGTCGAGCAGGTCGAGTTCACTGCGCGGGGCCGTCAAGACCTGGGTATAGCCGCCAGCCCGCAGGCGGCGCACGAGGGCCGAGCCGACCATGCCGCGGTGGCCGGCCACGAAGATCCGGGCGTTCTTGTCCATGAGAGGGCAGCGCTCACTCGTTGTAGTCGTAGGCCTGGAAGCCGGCCATCTTGACGAGGCTGTCGCGGCGGGCGGAGGTGTAGTCAGCCTGCACCATCTCGGCGACGAGTTCCTTCAGCGTCGTCTTGGGCACCCAGCCGAGCTTCTCCTTGGCCTTGGTCGGGTCGCCCAGCAGGGTTTCGACCTCGGTCGGGCGGAAGTAGCGCGGGTCGACCTTGACGATGACGTCGCCGACCTTGCACTTGGCCTTGTCGCCATGCACCGCCTTGACGATGCCGACCTCCTTCTCGCCCTCGCCTTCGAAGGCGATCTCGATGCCGAGCTCCGCACCCGCGAACTCCACGAACTGGCGCACGCTGTACTGCACGCCGGTGGCGATGACGAAGTCCTCGGGCTTGTCCTGCTGCAGCATCATCCACTGCATCTCGACGTAGTCCTTGGCGTGGCCCCAGTCGCGCAGCGCGCTCAGGTTGCCCAGGTACAGGCAGTCCTGCAGGCCCAGCGCGATGCGGGCGATGGCGCGGGTGATCTTGCGGGTGACGAAGGTCTCGCCGCGCAGCGGGCTCTCGTGATTGAAGAGGATGCCGTTGCAGGCGTACATGCCGTAGGCCTCGCGGTAGTTCACCGTGATCCAGTAGGCGTACATCTTGGCCACCGCGTAGGGGCTGCGCGGGTAGAAGGGGGTGGTCTCCTTCTGCGGGATCTCCTGCACCAGGCCGTAGAGCTCGGAGGTGGAGGCCTGGTAGAAGCGGGTCTTCTTGGCCAGGCCCAGGATGCGGATGGCCTCCAGGATGCGCAGCGTGCCGATGCCGTCGGCGTCGGCGGCGTACTCCGGCTGCTCGAAGCTCACAGCCACATGGCTCATCGCACCGAGGTTGTAGATCTCGTCAGGCTGGGTCTCCTGGACGATGCGGATGAGGTTGGTGGAGTCGGTCAGGTCGCCGTAGTGCAACTTGAACCGCTGGTTGTCGATGTGCGGATCCTGGTAGAGGTGGTCCACGCGGTCCGTGTTGAACAGGCTGCTGCGGCGCTTGATGCCGTGCACTTCGTAGCCCTTCGAGAGCAGCAGCTCGGCGAGATAGGCGCCGTCCTGGCCGGTGACGCCCGTGATGAGGGCAACTTTCTTTGAACTGCTCATGATTCTTGAGATGGAGAAAGAAATCAGCCGGCAAACGCGCTGCCGAAAACGCGTAGCCGGGCTGGACGCGTCATGGCCGCACGCATGTCGGCGATGAAGCGGGCCTGGGTCCGGTAGGCCGTCGGGGCATCCGGGTCGATGCTGGACACCCGCACCAGCATGCCGTCGGGGATGACACCGCGTAGTCCGTAGCGGAGCTGCGCGATCTTTTGCTGCTGGCCGGAGACGGCGACATGCTCGCCGACGACGAACCAGAAGGTCACGGGCTCGATGCGCTGCCCGAGCTTGGCCAGCATGTGGCGAACGGGCAGTTGGCTCTGGCCGACATCGATGACGGTGTCGACGTTGGACAGGATCTCGAAGCCCTGTGAGGGATAGCACACGTCCGGGCGGTGCGCCCGCGTCGCGTCGGACTGGTCGCCGCCGTAGGCGACCGACAGCATGATGCGCTCGCCCGACGGGCCAACATAAGTCCGGCTGACCGTCTGGGCGTACAGCGTCTTCAGCAGGGCCTCCACGTCTGGCGAGATGATGGACACCGGCATGCTGGTATCCAGGCGCCAGTCGCCGAACTGGGTGGGAAACACACGGTCGAGGTCGACCTTGCCGATCTGGTCGGCAAGGTGCCGGGTCGGCTTGATGACATGGGCCAGGCCGGAGGCGCAAACCAGCAGCAGCGCCGCGAAGAGCGCACGCAACCTCACGCCCGTCAACATCCCGCTCACGCGACACCCCGCTCCGACTTGAAGAAGACGTTCAGCAGCTTGTCCAGCGACAGCATCAGCAGCAAGGCCACCAGGAAGAGCACCATGCCGGCGAAGCCGTGCACGAAGCCCTGCCCTGCTGCGTCGCCAAAGTAGTAGGTGACGAGCACGAGGATCATCACCCGGCAGATGTTGGCGCAGAAGGCGATAGGGACCAGCATGACGGCCAGGGTCACGTTGCGGGCCGCCGAGCTGTAGCGCATGAGGTTCATGTAGAGCATGCCCAGGGCTTCCAGCGTGAACATGGAGTTCAGCCCGGCGCAGGCGTCGGCCACCATCAGCTGGTACTGCCCCACCGTCAAGGTGACGCCGGAGCGGCCCACCGGATAGCCGGCGGCATACAGCAGATTGCTGGCGACCAGGGAGACGGCCGATTTCAACGGCGCCGTCACGGCGGCCACGAGCGCCTCGGGCAGCGGCACCATGAAGAGCATGAAAAACAGCGGAAACCAGACCAGCCTCAGCCCGCGCCAGCCCTTGAAGAGCAGCACCAGGCCGACCAGCACCCAGATCTGCGAACCGATCGAGAAGATCCAGATGTCCTGCGATCGTCCAAAGGCATAGAGCAGGCTGCCGATCACCATCAGCGCCCCGCCGCTGATCGTTGCCGGGCGCGACTGCAGCCCGGCCAAGGCATGTCGCTGGTTGTAGAGCAGCCACAGGCTGACTGCAAAGATGATGGGCCCATGGCCCTGCTCATCGCTGCGCCAGATGGTCCGGGAGAGTTCGAGGTATTCCGGGACGTAGGCGATGAGCAGGCCCAGCGCGACCAGCACCAGCGCCGGCACATCGACGCCGGCCGGCAGGATGGCGGGGCGCCCGCGGCCGGGCCCGGTCATCGACATCGCGGAATCACCACTCACGACGTGAATTCGTTGACCACCGCGCCGACGAATTGCACGGTGCTGCCGGCAAGGCTGGCCACCAGGTCCTGCAGCGCGACGACCTTGTTCTCGTGCTTGCGTGTCAGCACCAGGGCAGCACCGCATCTGGCGGCCACGACACAGGCGTCAGCTCCGAGCGCGGCGGCGGCGGTGTCGATGACGACATGGTCGAATTTGGAAGCAAGCTCCCGCACCAGCAGGCCAAAGGCCGGACGTTCGATCAGTTCCAGCGGATTGGGCGGGATGGGGCCGCAAGGCAGCACGAACAGGCCTGCCACCCCCTCCACCGGCTGGATCACCTGGTGCTCCGCGCGCCCCGAAAGCAGCGTCGAGAGTCCCGCCGAGTTGCTGACGCCGAACACCTCGTGCTGTCGAGGGCTGCGCAAGTCGGCATCGACCAGCAGCGTTCGGCCACCCAGTTGCGCGAGCGACACGGCGAGATTGGCCGCGAAATAGGTCTTGCCGTCGCCCGATGCCGGGCTGATGACAGCCAACGCCTGCCGCTGGGCGTCCGGCTTGTTCCAGCGCATGGTGACCTGGCTGCGCACGGCCCGGACCGCCTCGGCCTGCACCGAGAAGGGCTGCGTCAGCGTGACGAGTTCGGGACTGGCGTCACGCCGAGCTGCGGTCGCCAGCGGATAGTGGAATTGCTGTGCGAGGGCGTTCAGCACGTCTTCGGGGCTGGCCAGACCCAGCGCGACCGCCGCCTCGCCGAAGCGAACGCCACGCTCGCGCTGGTAGCGCAACACCTGTTCCACCTCGGACGCACTGAGGTTGCGGGCATCCCGGATCAAGTCACCGATGTGGCGGTCTTGCGGTCGGTCGTGCTGATCGGCGGAATTCACGGAAGCGGCTCCAGAGATGGCGACCATGTCAGGCCCCCTTGCCTGCTTCGGGCGCATAGCCGCCGAGCAGACGCTGTTGCATCAGATTCACCCTGGCTGTCTTGCGGAACAGGCGGCGGGCATGCGGCGACGGCAGCACGCCGATGATGGGCAGCGCCACGGCTTGTGCCACATCCTCGATGCTGCGAACACGACGGTCGCGCAACTCCATGCCCATGACCAACCCGATGGCGAGCAGGGTGCCGAGGAAGATGGCCACGGCGATGTTCAGCAGCAGCTTGGGCGAGGCCGGCTCGACCGGCGGAACCGCCTGCGACAGCACGGAGACGTTGCTCTGCGTGGCGAGGCTTTCCAGCGTGGTCTGGTTCAGGCGCTGCATGATCGTGTCGTAGGTGTGCTGGGCGTTCTCCACGTCCCGCTGAAGCACGGCGCCATCGTCACGCACCGCCTTCATCTGCAGGACCTTGGCGCGCTGCGCCTCCAGCGCCGCCTTGATCTCGCCGGCTCTCTGCTGGTTGATGTTGTTGGCGATACCCAGCGACCCTGCCACCTTGACGGTCTCGCTGTCGACGCGCGCCTTCAGCTCGGCCAGGTTGGCGCGGGCCTCGATCACCTGCGGATTCTTCTCGCCCAGTCGCGCAGTCAATTCCTGAAGCTTGGCTTCCTGGCGCGCCTGGTCCGCCTTGAGGCCGGCGATCAGCGGATTGTTGAGCACTTCCTGCATGCGGTCCGCGCCCTTGCCCTTGGCGGCCGTCTGACGGCTGCCCGAGTCGGAGGCCAGGGACTGCAGCGCCACGTACTGCGAGGACAGCTCCGACAGCCGGGCGTTCTCCACGTCCAGGCGTTCGTCGGTCGCGATGATGCCCTTCTCCTTCTGGAATTCGGACAGCTTGGACTGCGCCTTCTCCAGCGCCTCCCGGGCCTCCTTGGCACGCTGGTCGAAGAAGGACGAATAGAGCTTGGCCGGTTCGACGCGCATCTCGACATTGGTCTCGAGATAGGCCTGCACGAAGGCATTGGCCAGGACCGCGGCGAACTGCGGGTCAGGGGCTTTGTAGCTGACCGTGACGACGTTGGACTCCCGCGACGGCTTCACGTCCAGGCTCTTCTGGAACACGGTGGTCGTCAGCCATTGTTCGATGGAGCCGACGCCGTCGGTGGCGTCCTGCCACTGCTCACGGATCTGCGGGTTCTCCGTCAGGCGCAGGTTGCGCACGACCTTGAAGGCGACGCGGTCACTCTGGATCACGTCGATCTGCGTCGCAATGAGGCTCGGGTTGACGCCGCCGGCGTACAACACCGCAGCCAACGGGTCCGGCTTGGTGGAATCGACAACCACCGAAGCGCTGGCCATGTAGGTCTTGCGCATCAGTAGGCTCACCGCAATGGCGAGGACCAGCACGCTGACGAACACGATCAGTGCGACCTTCCAGCGGGCACGCAGGATGGCCAGGAATTGGGCAAAGTTCATCGCAGGTTTCCCGAGAAGATCAGAACAGGCTTTCCTTGACGTACACCACGTCGCCGTCCTTGACGGCGTCGTCCATCCCCGGCTGCACGACCTGCACCTTGCCGTCGGTGGACTTGCGGTGCACGCGGATGCCGCGTTCGGTGCCGCGCTGGGTCAGGCCGCCGCCGGCGGCCAGCACCTGCATCAGCGTCATGCCGCGCTCCAGCCGCACCGGTCCGGGGCGCTGGACTTCGCCGTAGATGTAGACGAGGGGCGCACGGTCCACCCAGAGGACGTCGCCGTTCTGGATCAGCACGTCGTTGGCGCGGTTCTGCTCGGCGCTGAAGACGGTGGGCAGGTCGATCTCCAGGCGGTAGGGCTTGCCGTTGCGGGTGCCGGTCAGCACCAGTTGGTCGCCGCCCGTCGTGGCCACGCCGCCGGCGTTGGCCAGCAGGTCGGTCATGCGCATGTCGGCCGTCTCGATGGGATAACGCCCCGGTCGGTTGACTTGGCCGAGAACGCTGGCCTGGTTGCCCTTGACCTGCAGCAGGGTCAGCGTGACCTGCGGATGCTTGACGAAATTGCCGTTCTTCAGCCCGTCGGCGATGAGCTTCTCGGCGGCACTGACGCCCAGGCCGCCGATGCGGATATTGCCCAGCAGCGGGAAGCTCACGATGCCCGTCTCCGAGATGCGCGTCTCCAGCGTCAGGTCGGGGTTCTGGTAGACGAGGATGCGCACCACGTCGCCTGCGCCGAGGCGGTACTCGGGCGACACGGCGGCATTGCCCGCGGCGGGCGCTGCAGGCTGGGCCTGCAGCCCCACAGCGGCAAGGCCCAGGGTGGCGGCGAGGAGCAGTCGGTGAAGTCGCGTCATCATTTCAGTCCCATGCCCTTGGAAATGGAAGCAGGATCCAGGCCACTGGCCGCCGGAGCGGGAGCAGCGGCAGGCGCCGGCGCGGACGGCGCGGTGGACTCGATGGCGGCCGGCGCGCTGGCAGCACCAGGTGCAGCCTCGGCGAACTTGCCCACGTATTCGATCTTGGAGCTGTCGCGCAGGGCCTTGAGGTCCTTCTGCACGGCCTCGGCCTTGCGCTGGTTCAGCAGGAAGGCCTCGATGGCCGGGCGGGCGCGGGCCTCGTCGACCGGCTGGCTTCGGGAGCCGACGAGGAAGAGCACCGTCAGCCCGTTGGGATTGGGGCTGATGACGGAGTCGCCGTCCTTCATCTTGGCGATGGCGTCGAGGCTGGCCAGGGGCAGCTGCTCGGCGGCGCGCACGGCCTGGTTCCCGGAGAAGCGGAAGTCCGCCGCCTTCAGGGCCTCGGCGAATTCGTTGACGGTCTTGGCAGCGGAGAGCTTGGCGCGGATGGCCTCGAACTGATCGGGCTTCGCCTCGATCTGCAGTTCCTGCAGGCTGTAGATGCGGCGATCCTTGAAGAGGGCCGGCTTCTCGGCGTAGTACTTGGCGATCTCTTCGTTGGTGGGCTTGGAGACCGTCTCGCCGACACGGTCGACGTAGGCGCGGGCGATGATCTCGCGCTTGGCCGCCTCGATCTGCTGCACGACGCGCGGGTCGCGGTCGAGCTTCTGCTCCTGGGCCTTCTGGACCGCCAGCTCCTGGTCGATCAGGCGTTCCAGCACCTGGCGGCTCGCGGCCTCGGCCTGCTCGGGCTTGAGGCCCGGCTGGCGCTGCAGCACGAAGTTGATCTGGTGGACGGTGATCTCTTCCTTGTTGACCTTGGCGGCCGTCTGCGACGCCTTGTCGCCCTTGTCGCCTCCGCAGGCCGCCAACAGTGCCGCCGCGGCGAGCACCGCCAGCAGAGGTGCCCTGGATTTGATCATTCGCATTGCCATTTGTTGGAATTCCTGGTTAGCAGTGGAGGGGGCCGCCGATCGAAGCGGGCCAGTGTACCGGCGGCATATGTCGCTTCCGTGGGCCCCAAGCCCCCATTACTGGGTTCGTGACACGCCCGCGGTTAGAGCAAAAACTCGCGCAAAGTTCCGCGCCCCCCACATTCTTGGGGGGTCTCAGGCACCGGCGAAGGAAGCGCGGCGGGTCAGCGAGTCAGCACTTGATGCCGGCGTGCAAGGCGACGATGCCGGCACTGAGGTTGTGCACGTCGACGTGTCCGAACCCGGCCGACTTCATCATGGCCTTCAAGGTGGCCTGGTCGGGATGCATGCGGATGGACTCGGCCAGGTAGCGGTAGCTGTCGGCGTCACCCGCGAAGAGCGAACCCAGGCGAGGCAGGATGTTGAAGGAGTACCAGTCGTAGGGCTTCCTCAGCGGCTCGGCGATGCGGGAGAACTCCAGCACCAGCAGCCGGCCGCCCGGCTTGAGCACCCGGCACATCTCGGCCAGCGCCAGGTCCTTGTGCGTCATGTTGCGCAGGCCGAAGGCGACGCTCACGAGGTCGAAGCTCTCGCTCTTGAACGGCAGCTTCTCGGCGTCGGCCAGGCTGGTGGGGAGGATCAGCCCTTCGTCCAGCAGGCGGTCGCGCCCCTGGCGCAGCATGGCCTCGTTGATGTCGGTGTGCACCACGACGCCCGTGTCGCCCACCTTGCGGGCGAAGGCCCGGGCCAGGTCACCGGTGCCGCCGGCGATGTCGAGCACACGCTCTCCGGCCTTGAGGTTGGCCACCTGCACGGTGTAGGCCTTCCAGGCCCGATGCAGGCCGGCCGACATCAGGTCGTTCATCAGGTCGTACTTGGACGCGACCGAGTCGAAGACGCCGCGGACCTTGCTCGCCTTCTCGTTCTCGTCGACCTGCTGGAAACCGAAGTGCGTTTGGCTCATGGAAGGCATCTAGTGTGAGTGGCAGGAGCCGCCCGCCTTGACGGGCATGGGATCGTCGCGGCCCTTGCCGGCCGCGGCCAGGCGCGCCTCGTAGTCGCGCCAGAGGGCGTCCTGCTGGCTGCCGAGCTTGTAGAGGTAGTCCCAGGTGAACAGGCCGCTGGCGTGGCCGTCCGAGAACTCCGGGCGCACGGCGTAGTGGCCGACCGGCTCCAGGCCGGTGATGAGGACGTCGCGCTTGCCCGTCTGCAGCACTTCCTGGCCCGGGCCGTGGCCCATGACCTCGGCCGAGGGGCTGTAGACGCGCATCAGCTCGAAGGGGATGCGGAAACGCGCGCCGTCGTCGAAGGCGACTTCCAGCACGCGGGACTGCTGGTGGACGGTGATTTCAGTGGGCAGCGCCATGGCGGGAGTGTCCCTCAGAACGCCTGGTAGGCCGGCAGCCGGCCGTCCTTGGGGCGTACCTGGGTGAAGCGCGCGGCCAGGCGCGACTGCACGCTGATGGGCAGGGGCGCAAAACCGGTGCCCCGGGTCAGGTCATCGCCGTGCATGAAGCACCAATACAGGAACTTCAGGGCGCCGAGGGCCTGGTCCGCCGTGGGCGGCTCGGCGTCGACGAGGACGAAGCTGGTGAGCGTGATGGGCCAGGCATCGTTGCCCGGGCGGTCCAGCAGCGTCGCCAGGTCGTCGCCCTGGCGGTGCATGTCGCTGTCCAGGATGGCCGCGCGAAAGCCCGCCTCGCCGGGCAGCACGAAGCGGCCGGCGGCGTTGCGCAACCTGACGGCCGCCAGCCGGTCGCGCAGCACGCGGTCATGGGACACGTAGGCGATCGCCCCCGGCGTGGCCCGCAGCGCCTGCACCATGCCGTCGTTGCCCTCCGCCTTGAGCGGCTGGCCCGGCCACGCCGGCGCCTGGCCCGCGCCGACCTCGGCCTTGAAGGCCGCCGACGCCCCGGCCAGGTAGCGCGTGAAGCCGTCGGTGGTGCCGGACTTCTCCGCGCGCACGACGCGCCGGATCGGCAGGGCCGGCAGGGCGGCGCCCGGGTTCAGCGCGGCGATGCGGCCGTCGTTCCAGGCCTTGATGCGGCCCAGGAAGATCTCGGCCAGCACCTCGCCGTCCAGCTGCAATGGCGCCGCCAGGCCCGGCAGGTTGACCACGGGCACGACGCCGCCCACCAGCATGGGGATCTGCACCAGGTGCTGGCGCGCCAGCTCGGCCGGCGTCAGCGGCGCGTCCGTGCCGCCGAAATCCACCGTGCGGGCGGCCGCCTGCTTGATGCCGTCGCCCGAGCCGGTGCCCTGGTAGGCCACGGCCGAACCGCCCGCCTTCTCGAAGGCCCGCGCCCAGGTCTCGTAGACCTTGGAGGGAAAGGTGGCCCCACGGCCATGCACGGCCGGCTGGGGTTGGGCGGGGGCGGCGGCGGCGCAGAGCAGCAGCGGGGCCAGGAGGGCGAGAGCCAGGCGCTTGGCGACGGACGGCAGGAACATGGACCGGAAGAGGAGCCTTGGTAAAAACCCGCAATCATGCCCTGTGTCTTCCGACGGTCCGGCGGCGCGGGGGCTCTAATCGTCTGTTTCGACACCGCTCCCCGCCCCCCATGCCCCGTTTCGCCCGCCACCGCCTGGCCTTGGCCAGCGCCCTGCTCGGCCTGGCCGCCAGCGCCCCCGCCCTCGACCTCGCGGGCCTGTCCAAGGAGGTCAAGCCCTGCGACGACTTCTACGCCTTCGTCAACGGCAACTGGGAGGCCGCCACCGAATTGCCGCCCAACCGCGCCCGCGTCAGCAGCGCCGAGCAGCTGCGCCAGGCCAACGACGAGCTGCTGACGCGGGCCCTGCTGGAGCTGGCCGACAAGCCGGCCCTGCAGACGACCCCGGGTCTCAAGCTCATCGCCGCCTACTTCGCAAGCGGCATGGATGAAGCCGCGATCGAGGCGCGCGGCCTCAGCTCGATCACGCCGCTGCTCAACCGCATCGACGGCCTGCAGCGCCGCGAGGACCTGCCCGCCTTGCTCGCCCTGCTGGCGCGCAGCGGCATCGCCGCGCCGCTGGCCCATGCCGTGCAGCCCGATCGCAAGGACACCCGCCGCAACGTGCTCAGCCTGTCCCAGGCCGGCCTCGGCCTGCCCGACCGTGACGACTACTTCCGCGACGACGAGCGCACCCGGACCGTCAAGGCCGCCTATCGCAGCTTCGCCGCCACGGTGCTCGGTGCCTCGGGCCGCACCGCGAGCGAGCAGGACCTCGACGCCCTCATGGCCTTCGAGACCCAGCTCGCCGAGGCCTCGCGCGAGCGCGCCAAGCTGCGCGACCCCAACGCCAGCTACAACCCGATGAGCCCGACCGAACTGGCCGCCGCCGCGCCGGGGCTGGACTGGACGGCCTACCTCGCCGTGCTGACGGCCGGCGCCAAGCTGCCGCAACGCCTGCTCGTCGGCCAGCCGGAGTTCGCCGCCCGCACCGCCCAGTTGGCGGCCGACACGCCGCTGGCGACATGGCGCCAGTACCTGGCCCTGCGCGTGCTCGACGCGGCCGCGCCTCGCCTGCCCCAGGCCTTCGCGAACGCCTCCTTCGACTACCGCGGCAAGACCCTCACCGGGCTGCAGGCCCGGCCGCCCCGTACCGAAGACGTCATCCTGCAGATCGGTGGCCGCACCGGCAGCGAGCCGGTCGCCCTGGCCCTCGGCGAGCTGTTCGTCGCCCGTGCCTTCTCGCCTGAGGCCCAGCGCCGATCGCGACTGCTGGTGGAGGACATCCGTGCCAGCTTGAAGGAGCGCATCGAGAAGCTCGACTGGATGACGCCGCCCACCAAGGCCAAGGCTCTGGACAAGCTCGCACAGATGCAGCCCATGATCGGCGCGCCGGACAAGTGGCCGCAGTTCGAGGGCCTGCAGATGAACGGCAACGACTACGCGGGCAACTGGCTGCGTGCCGCGCTGTGGTTCAGCGCGCAGCAGATGAAGGACCTGGACGCCCCCGTGGACCGCGGACGCTGGCGCGTCAGCCCGCACATCGTCAACGCCTTCGCGGGCGGCCTGAACCAGATCTATTTCCCGGCCGGCATCCTGCAGCCGCCCTTCTTCGACGCCAAGGCGGACGACGCGACCAACTACGGCGGCATCGGCATGGTCATCGGCCACGAGATCACCCACCACTTCGATGACAGCGGGCGCAACTTCGACGCCGGCGGCTCTCTCGCAGACTGGTGGACGCCGGCCGATGCCGCGGGCTACAAGGCGCGAGCGGACAAGGTGGCCGAGCGCTACAGCGCCATCTCGCCGCTGCCCGGCTATCACATCGATGGCCGCCTGACCCTGGGCGAGAACATCTCCGACATGTCGGGCCTGCCCATCGCCTACGAGGGCCTGCAGCGTGCGCTCAAGCGCTCGGGCATGGCCGGCAACAAGCTCGTCGACGGCTACACGCCGGCGCAGCGCTTCTTCATCAGCAATGCACTGGTCTGGCGGACCAAGGTGAGGCCGGAATTCCTGATCAACCAGGTCCGCACCGATACGCACTCGCCGGCCAGGTACCGGGTGCTGGTGCCCATGAGCAATTCGCCCTATTTCGCGCAGGCGTTCTCGTGCAAGGCGGGGAGCGCGATGGTGGCGACGGACCCGGTCACGGTGTGGTAGCCCTGTTTGGTCGGACGGGGCCGAAGCCCCGTCCTTGATCGACCTTCAGGTCAATCCGCCATCACCACTGCAGCTTCAGCGTGTAGGCCCCCGTGCCGCTGTACCGATAGACCCGCACATACATGGTCACCGACCCGCTGCCCGAGTTGGTATAGCTGGCAGTGTCCGCTTGGCCCGCCGGGTTCTCGCTCATCGCCACCGTCGTGCCGGCGCTGTTCTTCAGGTAGAGGTCGAAGTCGTTGCTGCTGCTGGCCATGCTCAGCGTGGCCGTCAGCGTCTTGCCGGCCGGCAGCGTCACCTTGAAGTAGTCCGTGTCAGTGCTGGACGAGATGCTGCCGTTGACGATGGACGGCTGCGACACCACGTTGGCCGTCGACAGCGAACCGTTGGACTCCGTCTCGTTGACGGTCGGCAGGCCGCCGCCACCCGAGCCCGTGATGGCCGCGATGGCTGCGGCGGCGTCCAGCAGGCCGGCGCCGCATTGCGAGCAACTGCCCGGGAAGGGCCGCGCGCTGCTCTGCAGGGCCGCCTTGATCTGGTCCGGCGTCGCACCCGGCTTGGCGCTCAGCATCAACGCCGCCACGCCGGCCACATGGGGCGTGGCCATGGAGGTGCCCTGGTAGTAGGCATAGCTGTCGGAACCAGGCGAGGTCGTGCCGCTGTTCAGCGTCGACAGGATGCCATTGCTGCTGGACGAGCTCAGGTCGCCGCCCGGCGCAGCCAGCGTCACGATGGAGCCGTAGTTCGAATAGAAGGCACGGCTGCCGTAGCGGTCCGTCGCGGCCACGACCACCACGCCCGAGCAGTTCGCCGGGCTGGAATTGCTGGCGTCCTGGCTCTCGTTGCCCGCCGCGACGATGACGACGGTGCCGCGCGAGCGTGCGCTGTTGATGGCGTTCTGGGAGGTGGTGTCGCAGGCGCCGCCACCACCCAGCGACATGTTGATGACGCGCGCCGGCGTGGCGTTGGCCGGCAGGCCGGAGACGGTGCCGCCCGAGGCCCAGACCATGCCGTCGGCGATGTCGGAGGTGTAGCCGCCGCATTTGCCGAGCACGCGCACCGGCTGCACCTTGGCGTTGAAGGCAATGCCCGCCACGCCCGTCGAATTGTTGGTCTTGGCGGCGATGGTGCCGGCCACGTGGGTGCCGTGCCAGCTGGAGTTCTCCGCCGGCGAACCCGTCCCGCATTCGCCCGCCGCGACCCAGTCGCCCGGGTCGCTCGGATCGCTGTCGCGGCCGTTGCCGTCGTTGGACACCGTCGTGTCCGCAATCATGTCGTAGCCGGCCACGGTCTGGCCCGAGAGGTCGGCATGCGGACGGATGCCGGTGTCGATGACGGCCACCACGACGCCCGAACCGGTCGCCAGGTCCCAGGCCGCCGGCGCGCGGATGCCGCCGGTCGTCTCGTACAGGTCCCACTGGGCGCTGTAGCTCGAGTCGTTGGGCGTCATCATCGGGTACATCTTGCGGTCGGGCTCGGCGTAGGCGATGTTGGGATCGGCCGCCTTCAGGTTCGCCGCGAGCTGGCGCAGCTCGGCATGCGAGAGCGCCTTGTCGAGCTTGAAGACGTGGGCGCCCGTGCCCGTCTGGCGCAGCAGCCGCGCCTGCGCCCCACGCAAGGCGAGGGCCGAATTCACGGCCCCCAGGCGGGTGGCCATCGATTGCGCGTCGACGCTGCGGGCATGCAGCACGCGGGCGTCGGCGGCGTCGGCCTGGGCCGCGTCGCGGTAGCCGATGATCAGCCGGTCGGTCGAGGGCGCGGCACGCAGTGCAGCGCTGAACCGGCCCTGGTCGGCCTGGCCCGTGGACACGCCGGCCTGGACCGCGGCAACCGCCAGCAGGCCGCAGGCAGCGGCGATCCAGGTTCTCTTCTTGGCAATAGCAAAGCTCATCGTCGTAGTTCCATCAAGGTCACCGTGGCGGACGGTGCACCGGCCCGGCCCGTGGGATCGCCACGAGGGGCGCCGCCGTGTTGCGGCTGGCCGGCTCGACTCCTGTCCCGACAACTCCACGTCCGCGCCGGCCCGGCGCCTTCCGAAGCGGCGCGCAGTGTGTGCCGCCGATGCCATCCGAGAAAGTCGCCGCAGGGAGTGACGGAGGTCACCCTAGCGGGGATCTACCGATGACAGACCGCATGACGAATGGCACGCAGGCTCCGCAAGCCGCTCGATCGTGCCGTTCGCAGTTCAGCGTCGGATTTCTGCGGACCGTCGCACGGCGGACGCAGCTCATCGCTTGCGCCTTGGGGCGTGCGGCCCGGACGCCTAGCCTGAGCACAGGTCGACGCATTTCACGTCCCCGCCCCGACGCCACTTCAAGGAGCCCGTCATGCCCACCCGCTACTCCCTCGCACGCCGCACGCCCGCCCTCAATGGCCTGTTCGCCGGCCTCGCCTGCGCCATCACGCTGGCCCTCACCGCCGGCCCGGCCTTCGCGCAGTCGGCGCTCGACCGGGTCGAGATCAACGGCCGTGTCTTCGAGGCCCCAGCGCGCTACGACGTGCTGGAGAGCTGCAAGCAGGCCGACGACCAGCTTCAGCAGGCGCTGCTGTCCACGTGGTTCCGCGAGCGCCTGTACGGCACGGTGGACGTGAATTTCGTCGTGACGGACGGCGAGGTCCAGGGCGTGAACGCCCGCGGCGTGTCCTTCAACACGGCCCTGCAAGTGCGCCGTGCGGTGAGGCAGCTGCAGTGCACCGGCGCCCAGCCCGGCACCAGCATCTACCGGATGCAGGTCGTGTTCGTCGACCCCAACGCGCCGAGCGCCGGCACCGCCGTCGCGGCCGGCCCCGGCAAGCCCTACGTGCTCGCCTTGTCGCCCAGCCGTTGAGCGATGGCGGCGTCCACCGCCGCGAGGTCGAGCCGAAGAGGCGCAGCCTCGCGCTGCGGCGGCGCCCATACCGGCGCCGGGAAGTGGCTGTCCGCCTCGAAGCGCGCGATGACGTGCCAGTGCAGGTGAGGCACGACATTGCCCAGGCTGGCGAGATTGACCTTGGCCGGCGCCAGCAAAGACCTCAGGGAGCGCTCGATCTCGGTGACAGCGTCCATGCAGGCGTGTCGATCCGTAACCAGCAGGTCGCTGAACTCGGCGACATGGTCGTTCCAGATGAGCCGGTAGAAGGCGGGAAAACGCAACGCTTCCTCGCCCTCCACCACCCTGACGACGCGAAACCGCGGCGTGCGGGCGACGACGAGGCCGCCGTCGCCTTCGCACAGCGGGCAGCCCTGGCGCCTCACACCAGCACCCGCTCGATGCCGCCGTTGTTGGCCTTGGCGACGTAGTCGGGCATCCAGTTGGGCCCGAGGATCTGGTTGGCCATCTCGACGACGATGTAGTCGGCCTCCAGCAGGCCGTTCTGCAGGTCGTCCTGGTAGCGGTTCAGGCCCTGCAGGCAGCTCGGGCAGGAGGTCAGGATCTTCAGGTTCTCCTGCGCCCCCACCTTGCCGGAGCCGCGCAGCGCGGCCTCGGTCTTGCGCAACTCTTCTTCCTTGCGGAAGCGCACCTGCGTCGAGATGTCCGGCCGCGTCACGCCCAGGGTGCCACTCTCGCCGCAGCAGCGATCGCTCTTGACGACGCCTTCACCCACCAGGGCCTTGACCGTCTTCATCGGCTCCTGCTGCTTCATCGGCGAATGGCAGGGGTCGTGATAGAGGTAGCTCTGCGTGGAGCCGAGGGTGATGCCCTTCTCGAGCAGGTACTCGTGGATGTCGACGATGCGGCAGCCGGGGAAGATGTCCTCGAACTTGTAGCCCTGCAGCTGGTCGTAGCAGGTGCCGCAGCTGACCACCACCGTCTTGATGTCGAGGTAGTTCAGCGTGTTGGCGACGCGGTGGAAGAGCACCCGGTTGTCGGTGATCATCTTCTCGGCCTTGTCGAACTGGCCCGAGCCGCGCTGGGGGTAGCCGCAGCAGAGATAACCGGGCGGTAGCACGGTCTGCACGCCGGCGTGCCAGAGCATGGCCTGGGTGGCCAGGCCGACCTGGCTGAACAGCCGCTCGGAGCCGCAGCCGGGGAAATAGAACACCGCCTCCGTCTCGCTCGCCGTGGCGGGCGGCCGGATGATGGGCACGTAGTTCTTGTCCTCGATGTCCAGCAGCGCCCGCGCGGTCTTCTTGGGCAGGCCGCCGGGCAGCTTCTTGTTGATGAAGTGGATGACCTGTTCCTTGACCGGTGCCGGGCCGACGGTGGCCGGCGGCGCGCTCGACTGCCGGCGGCCGGCCGGCTTGAACAGGTCCACCGCAAAGCGCTGCGCCTTGAACCCGATGCCCACCATGGCCGTGCGCATGAGCTTGATGGTCTCGGGGCTGGTGGCGTTCAGCATGAACATGGCCGCGGCGTTGCCGGGCCGCCAGCTCTTCTGGCCCATCTTGCGCAGCAGGTTGCGCATGTTCATGGTCACGTCGCCGAAGTCGATCTTGACCGGGCAGGGCGTGAGGCACTTGTGGCAGACCGTGCAGTGGTCGGCCACGTCCTCGAACTCCTGCCAGTGCTTGATCGACACGCCGCGGCGGGTCTGCTCCTCGTACAGGAAGGCCTCGACGAGCAGCGAGGTGGCGAGGATCTTGTTGCGCGGGCTGTAGAGCAGGTTGGCTCGCGGCACGTGGGTGGCGCACACGGGCTTGCACTTGCCGCAGCGCAGGCAGTCCTTGATGGAGTCGCTGATGGCACCGATGTCGCTCTGCTGCATGATCAGCGACTCGTGCCCCATCAGGCCGAAGGACGGCGTGTAGGCGTTGCGCAGGTCAGAGGGCGTGGCGGCGTTGCGCAGCAGCTTGCCCTTGTTGAAGCGCCCTTCGGGGTCGACCTTGGCCTTGTAGGCCGTGAAGTTGGCCAGTTCCTCGTCGCTGAGGAACTCGATCTTGGTGATGCCGATGCCGTGCTCGCCCGAGATCACGCCGTCCAGCGAGCGCGCCAGCGCCATGATGCGGCCCACGGCCTCGTGGGCCGTCTGCAGCATGGCGTAGTTGTCGCTGTTGACGGGGATGTTGGTGTGCACGTTGCCGTCGCCGGCATGCATGTGCAGGGCCACCCAGACCCGGCCGCGCAACACCTCCTTGTGGATGCGGCGGCACTCGGCCAGCAGCGGTTCGAAAGCCGCGCCGCTGAAGATGCCCTGCAGGGGCTTGAGGATCTGTGTCTTCCAGGAGGCCCGCAGCTCATGGGTCTGCAACCGCTCGAAGAAACCCTGGCTGTCCAGCCCGTCGAGCCATTGCTGCCAGAGGGTGCCGACCTCGCGCAGCAGGGCGAGGGCCTGCTGCACGCGGTCTTCGAGCAACTCGGCGCTCGGGATCTCGCCGGCATCGTCGGTCTTGCCCAGGGGCAGGCGACCGGCGGAGAACAGGCCTTCCAGCGCGGCCACCAGCTCCAGCTTGTTGCGCAAGGAGAGCTCGATGTTGATGCGCTCAATGCCCAGGGTGTACTCGCCCATGCGCGGCAGCGGGATCACCACGTCCTCGTTCACCTTGAACGCGTTGGTGTGCTTGCTGATGGCCGCCGTGCGCTTGCGGTCGAGCCAGAACTTCTTGCGCGCATCGGCGCTGACGGCGATGAAGCCCTCGCCGGAGCGGCCATTGGCCAGGCGCACCACCTCGCTGGTGGCGCGCGCCACCGCATCGGGGTCGTCGCCGACGATGTCGCCCACCAGCACCATCTTGGGCAGGCCGCCACGCTTGCTCTTGGTGGCATAGCCCACCGCCTTGAGGTAGCGGTCGTCCAGGTGCTCGAGGCCCGCCAGCAGCACGCCCGTCGAGGCGACCCCAAACATGTAGTCCTTGATGTCGACGATGCTGGGCACGCAGTCGCGCGGGTTGCCGAAGAACTCCAGGCAGACGGTGCGGATGTGCGCCGGCATGCGGTGCACGATCCAGCGGGCGCTGGTGATGAGGCCGTCGCAGCCTTCCTTCTGGATGCCCGGGAGGCCGGCGAGGAACTTGTCCGTCACGTCCTTGCCCAGGCCCTCCTTGCGGAAGACGCGACCCGGGATGTCCAGCCGTTCGGTGCGCTCCAGCGTCTTGCCGCTGGCGTCGAAGTGGCGCAGCTCGAAGCTCGCGACCTCCACGTCGTGGATCTTGCCGAGGTTGTGGTTCAGGCGCACGACCTCCAGCCACTTGGCCTCGGGCGTCACCATGCGCCAGCTGGCGAGGTTGTCGAGCGCCGTGCCCCAGAGCACCGCCTTCTTGCCGCCGGCGTTCATGGCCACGTTGCCGCCGATGCAGCTGGCCTCGGCCGAGGTCGGGTCGACGGCGAAGACGAAGCCGTGCTGCTCCGCGAGGTCGGCCACGCGCTGGGTGACGACACCGGCCTCGCTGAAGATGGTCGGCACCTCGCGGTCCAGGCCAGGCAGCTTCATCATCTCGACGCCGCGCAGGGCCTCGAGCTTCTCGGTGTTGATGACGGCGCTGTTCCACACCAGCGGGACCGCGCCGCCGGTGTAGCCGGTGCCGCCGCCACGCGGGATGACGGTCAGGCCCAGCTCGAAGCAGGCGCCCACGAGACCGGCCATCTCCGCCTCGGTGTCCGGGGTCAGGACGACGAAGGGGTATTCGACCCGCCAGTCGGTGGCATCGGTGACGTGGGAGACGCGCGACAGGCCGTCGAACTTGATGTTGTCCTTGGCCGTGTGGCGGGCCAGCGCGCGGGAGGCGCGCCTGCGCAGCGCACCGACGCGCTCGAACATGTCCGCGAACTCGGACACGGCGGCGCGTGCGGCGGTCAGCAGCTCGCCCACCGCGGCGTCGCGCTGCGCGTCAGCCGCCGGGTCGCGGCGCTTCTGCACTTCGGCCAGGCGGTGGTGCAGGGCTTCGATCAGCAGCGCCCGGCGCTTGGGGTTGTCCAGCAGGTCGTCCTGCAGGTAGGGGTTGCGTTGCACCACCCAGATGTCGCCCAGCACCTCATAGAGCATGCGCGCGGATCGGCCCGTGCGACGCTCCAGCCGCAACTGGTCCAGCAGTTGCCAGGCGCGCGCGCCCAGCAGCCGGATCACGATCTCGCGGTCGGAGAACGAGGTGTAGTTGTAGGGAATCTCACGCAGGCGAGGCAGATCACCGGCGGCGGGCGTGTCGGCCGCGTCAGCGGCGGCCGGCATCAGGGGATGCGGGGCGTTCATAGAGGGAAAGGATCGTATCGCAGGGGGTTTTCCCTTCAGAATCCGACGGATGAAGCCCTGGCCCTATCCCCTGTGGCTCGCGCACCGCGGCGCGGGCAAGCTCGCCCCGGAGAACACGCTCGCCGCCTTCCGGCTGGGAGCCGGTTTTGGCTTCCGAGCCTTCGAATGTGACGTCAAGCTGAGCCGAGACGGCGAAGCCTTTTTGCTGCATGACGACACGCTCGAGCGCACCACCAGCGGCAGCGGCTCCCCGGATTCCCAGGATTGGTCGGAACTGGCCAGGCTCGACGCCGGCGGCTGGCACAGCCCGGCCTACGCCGCCGAACCCCTGCCCCGCTTCGCCCAGATCGCCGCCTTCTGCCAGGCCAACGGCTGCGCGCTCAACGTCGAGATCAAGCCCTGCCCCGGCGAAGAAGCCCGCACGGGCGCTGCCGTCGCCCGCGAGGCCGCACGGCTGTGGGCCGGCACCCTGCCGCCCCTCCTGAGCAGCTTCAAGCCGGAGGCCCTGGCCGCCGCGCGCGACGCCGAACCCGCCCTGCCCCGCGCCCTGCTGCTCGACGAACTGTGGGACGACTGGCCGGAGGTGGCCGAATCGCTGGGCGTCGTCGCCATCGTCACGAACTGGCGGCTGATGGACCGCGCCCTGATCGAGCGGCTGCACGGCCGCGGCTGGCGGGCGCTGGTCTACACGGTCAACGACGCGGACGTGGCCGAGCGGCTGGTCGCCGACGGTATCGACGGCATCATCACCGACGCGGTCGACCGCCTCGGGCCGCAGGAGGGTCGTCGCCCATGAACGCCAGCCGCTGGGTCGTCCCGGCCTCCTTCTTCAGCATGGTGCTGGGCCTGTGCGGCCTCGGCACCGACTGGCGCGCGGCCCATGCGCTGTGGGGCGCCCCGGCGTGGGTGGGCGAGGCCGTCATGGCCGTGGCGGGCGGCGTGTGGCTGCTCCTGGCGGCGCTGTATGCGAACAAGTGGTTGAGCCACGGCTCGCAAGCCCGGGCCGAGGTGGCCCATCCCATCCAGTGCTGTTTCGTCGCGCTGGTGCCGGTCACGGCCATGCTGGTGGGTCTCGCGGTGCTGCCGCATGCCAGGCCCCTGGCCGTGGCGCTGTGCGTGCTGGGCTCGGCCGTGTCGCTGGTGTTCGGCGCCTGGCGTCATGGCGGCCTGTGGCGGGGCACCCGCCCGGTGGGCGCGACCACGCCGGTGCTCTACCTGCCGACCGTCGCCGCCAACCTCGTGTCGGCCATGGCCGCGGGCGCCTTGGGACTGCCGGAGCTGGGCCAGCTGTTCTTCGGCGCAGGCGTGCTCGCCTGGCTGGCGCTGGAATCGGTCATCGTGGGCCGCCTGTTCAACGGCGAGGAGATGCCGCTGCCGCTGCGCGCCACGCTCGGCATCCAGCCCGCACCGCCCGCCGTCGCCCTGCTGGCCTACAGCAGCATCACCACCGGACCGCCGGACCTGGTCGCCCACATGCTGCTCGGCTATGCCATCGTCCAGGGCCTCATCGTGCTGCGCCTCATGCCCTGGCTGCGCCAGCCCTTCACGCCGGGCTACTGGGCCTTCACCTTTGGCGCCACGGCCATCGCCTCGGCGACCCTGCGCTTCGCCGCCCGGGGCGACGACCGCGTCTTCGCGGCGCTGGCGCCGGTGCTGTTCGTGATGGCGAACGCGGTGGTGCTGGGGATCTTCGCCTTCACCGTGGTGGCGGCGCTCAAGGGAAAGCTGCTGCCCAAGGCCGCGGTCTCGCCGTCGCTGGCCATCGACGTACGTGAGGACGGCGTGGCGCCTTGAGGAGTTCCCGGCACGCCCGGGAAGTCAGCCGCAACTTTGGCCGGCAAGGCCGCGGGCGGAACCTCACTTCTCGGCCTGCTCCTCTGGAATCCCGATTTCCGCAGCGTTGAATCGCAGTGCGCGCAGGCCGACATCGCGCCGGGTGGCTTGAACCAGTTCCTTGAGCGCTGCGCTGACTTCGTTGAACTGCTCCCTGGGAATCCGAACCAGCGGATCGCCCCCTTCATATTGTGAGGATGCCTTCTGCAGCGCCCTTCTTGCGTCGAAGAGCGCCTTGCGCGTGCTCTTGGACAGGTACAGGCCATGCTCCGTGAAGAAGACGTCGGTCAGCTCGATCGCCATCTTCGTCGCGTTCTGGCCGCTGAAGAACACTTCGCCGCGCTGGCGGACGAAGACGGTCTCGTCGCTGAAATAGATCGACGACCTGCGCAGGCTGACCCACAACGCCTCATAGGCGGCGAGCTGCTTGTCGAACAGCCTGTTGCGGTAGCGCTCCGCGAATTCCTTGAAGGCCCGCTGCTGCACGAACCGATGGCTGAGGAAGGTGCCCACCACCGCGGTGGCGAAACCGGTGAGCCCTGAGACCAGCGTGGAGTCCATTCAAGTCCTTGGCTTTCAAGATTGGCAGGTGCCGGGGATGCCCGGGCGCCAGATTGGGGAACCCGAAGGTGCGACGGCGGCATTCACGCTGGCTTGAACGACGGAACGTGCGGCGCAGGGACAGGGGGGTGGGCTTCGACCTAGGGATGCGGTGACCGTCGGGATTTTTCGTGTCCGGCCGCAGCACGGCTTCTCGTACCTCCTCTTGCGAATCAACCACCGCCGCAGAGGACCCTCATGAAACGCAAACCCTCCTTCGCGCGCCGCCTGCGCGCACGCCACCCACAGGCCTTGCTGCGCACGCTGTGCGGCCCGCTGCTCGCCCTCCCGGCGCTCCTAGGCTCCTTGCCAGCCGGTGCGGCGGTGCGGTTCACCGTCACCGACCTGGGCACGCTGGGCGGCTCGAACAGCGGCGCTGCTGGCATCAACGCGGCCGGAGACGTCGTGGGCTCGTCCACGACCCGAGGAGATGCCGCTCGACATGCCGTGCTGTGGCAGGCCGGTGGCATGCGGGACCTGGGCACGCTGGGCGGCAGTCTCAGCTACGCGAACGGCATCAACGACGCCGGGCAGGTGGTGGGTTATTCCGACACGGGCGGCAATGCCGGACACGCCTTCCTGTGGCAGGCCGGCAACCTGCAGGACCTGGGCACCGTGGGAGGCACCTACAGCTCCGCCTTCGGCATCAATGCCAACGGCCAGGTCGTGGGCTACTCCGACATCCGCGGCGACGCCCGGCAGCATCCTTTCCTATGGCAGACAGGCAACATGCAGGACCTGGGCTCGCTGGGCGGCATCTACAGCACCGCCCGCGCCATCAACGCTGCCGGCCAGGTGGTGGGTGATTCCGACACCAGCGCCAACACCACTCATGCCTTCCTGTGGCAGACCGGCGCCATGCAGGACCTGGGCAGCCTGGCGGGCAACGGCAGCGTCGGCTATGCGATCAACGCCACGGGGCTGGTGGCGGGCTCCTCGTATGCCGCCAATGGCAATCTCCACGCCGTCCTGTGGCGCTCCGGCGCCATTCAGGACCTGGGCACCCTCGGCGGCGCCTCCAGCCAGGGCTACGGAATCAATGCGGCCGGGCAGGTGGTCGGCACTTCCAGCACGGTCAGTGGCGAGAGCCGCGGCTTCCTGGCCACCGCCCAAGGCGGCATCACCGACCTCAACGCCCTGCTGCCTGCAGGCAGCGGCGCCACGGTCACCCGGGCCAACGGCATCAACGACGCCGGCCAGATCGCCGCCACGGCGCGCATGACGACGGGCCAGGCCCACGCCGTGCTGCTGACCCCGACCGGCTCGATCGCCTGGCTGACGGGCGGCGCGGGCGGCAGCTTTGCCGATGGGGCGAACTGGGAACAGGGCTTCGCGCCGAGCCGCTTCCTCGATGCGGTGGTCGCACCGGCAGGGCGCCAGACCATCCAGGCCAGCACCGACACAGCGGTCAAGAGTCTGAGCCTGGGCAGCGCCGCCGGTGGCAGCGGCCGGCCGCAACTGCTCCTGCAGTACGGCGCGCAATTGACAGCCACCGGCGGCGTCACCGTGCAGGCCACAGGCACGCTTGCCGGCGACGGCACGATCCGCGGCGACCTGGTCAACCGGGGCACGGTGCGCGCCGATAACCTCAGCGTCACCGGCAGCTTCTCCAACGCCGGGCTGGTCGAGGGCGACGGCCATCTCAACGCCAGCCTGGACAACACCGCCAGCGGGATGGTGCGCAGCGGCGCGGGCCAGGCGCTGCAGATCACCGGCGCCTCGCATCGCAACGCCGGCACGATGGAAGCCGCCGATGGCGGCGTGCTGGAGTTCGGCGGTCAGCTCGACAACGCCGCCAGCGGCCGGATCTTCCTGAAGAACGGGCAGCTTCGCTTGTCCGGCGGTGCGAACAACGCAGGCCAGATCGATGTGACCTTCGGAACCTCGGACGTGCACGGGGCAGTCACGACGGTCTCCGGTGGGCGCATCGCCCTGTCGGGCAACAGCGACACGACGTTCTACGACACCGTGGATGTCAGGTCCGGCGGGGAACTGCGCGTGTCCAGCGGCAGCACCGCCGTCTTCTTCGGCCAGGTGCTTCAACGCACGGGCGCCATCTTCTCCGGCACCGGGTCCAAGTTCTACGAGGGCGGCCTGTCGGTGGGCGCTTCGCCCGGCCTCGGCGTGGACAGCGGCGACGTGGCCTTCGGCAGCGGCAACGTGTATCTCGCCGAGATCGGCGGCCTGGCTCCGGGTTCCGGCTTCGACAAGTACGAGGTCGCCGGCACGCTCGGCTTCGGTGGCGTGCTCAAGGTGGTGTGGTGGAACCACTTCGCGGGGCAGGCGGGCCAGCGCTTCGACCTGTTCGACTGGGGCCGCAGCGAAGGCAGCTTTTCACAGATCGACCTGTCTGGCGCGCCGCTGGCCGCCGGATTGAAGTGGGACACGTCGAAGCTGTATTCGAGCGGAGAGCTGAGCATCAGTGCCGTGCCGGAGCCTGCAACGCCGGCACTCTGGCTCGTGGGCCTGCTGCCGCTCATCCACGGCATGCGGCGGCGTCAGGCCGGTGCGTCAACCGGCGCGGCGGCTTGACGACCAGCAGGAGGTCAGCTTCCTCGGCCTGCGTTGCCCAGGACCTGGCTGAGCCGACCCCCTGCCATCGCCGTGAGTCCCTATGCCGGCGCCCCCTCCACGCTGCGACCGGATTCTCAGAACCGGTTCAATGCCGCGAGCTCGTCCAAGACCAGTTGAATTGGCGTCGCGATCAGCCGGCGATCGTCTTCCCTCAGGCGAGACGCCGTCATTTGTTCGCACAACGTCGCCTTCGCGCGCTTGAAGTGCCGGGCGACCGCCGCCGCAGGACATAAGTCCATACGCACGGCGAGCCCACCCACCAACGCCCTGGCTCGGGCACCTTGCGGGCCGGCCAGTGATGACAGATCTTGGTCGGCATCCAAACCGAGCCTTACGGCGACCCATCGTTCCAACAACTTCAAGCCACCGTCGATGTCTCTTGAATCTGCCGCTGCCACCAGAATGGCTGCATCGCCCTTCACCTCGCGTGCCATACCGAAGCTCGGTCCTATGGACCCCACGGCGAGCGTCAATCCGTGGTTCAACTCCCACTCTCGCCACTCCGCCTCGCCGGGCCGGCGCCGTACCACCCCGCGCAGGCCCTTGCGTGCCTCGGGCACCGTTGCGCCAAACAGCCCGAGCAGTGCCCTCGAGTCGAATCCCTGCGCGCGGTTGAGGCCCAGCGTCGTCCGCAGGGAGGCGTGCGTGTAGTGGACGGGCGTCACGCATAGCCCGATTTGCACCGGCCTCCAGGCCAGCATTCGAATCTCACGCTCGAGCTCTGAATCGGACCGGATCTCGTGCGCGCGGTAGCGCGCGGCGAAGACGGGTCCCCTCACGGGCTGCGTCTCCCGCACCCAGCGGGACACGACGGCGGCGATAGCCCGGACGATGGCCGGCGGACTCTGTCCGACCGGCAGGCACGACAGGAGATGGATCTCAGTCGGCATCATCAAGTAGTGCAGCAACTGCCGCCCTTCGGCGCGATGCGCGTTCAGCAGCCGCTCACGGACGCGCCCGACCAGTCTGGAATCCGCAACGAGGTCGCGCCCCGTCGCGGCCTGCCAGCAGATGTGCCATGTCGATGCACTTCTTGGAATGGAGTACTCCATAACTCCATGACGTTTCTGGACGGAAAAACCTCAGCGCCTCGACTGACCACCTCCCCAATCGTTCGGTGGCCGCCTCGTTGCCACAGGTCCACGCGCGCGTGCGCATCTGCGTAGGCGCGTGCGTACCTGCCGACAGCGGCTGCTCGACAGCGGATCGACCAGCTCGCATGCCGCGTCAGCAGATGCCGGGGCTTCAGCCGACCGGTCCGCCGAACGTACGCGGCGATGCGGCCACCTGAGTCGTGGCGCGCAGACGTGCCGGCGGCACTCTCCAGCAGGGGATGGCCCGTGGCCGAACGCCGCGTTTCAGCGGCCTTTGAGTTTGTTCGGCCCTCAGAGTGCCGTCTATCTTTTCGTTGCCTGAAGCCGATGCCGAAGGCATTTCACAAGCACGCAACCTGAAGGAGAACGTCATGAACGAAGCACCGCAACTGGAGCTGGTCGACCTGGGCGACGCCAAGGAAGAGACCAAGGGTCGGCCCGACCTGCCCAAGCCCGAAGAGAACCAAGTCGCGCTCTTCAAGGAGATCTGATTTCTTGACGCGACTTTGCGTGCGCCTCTATGGCGCACGCCCATCAGGATCACCATGCCGACGCAAGCATCGCCCCTCCCGGAATATCGCCTCGCCGATCATGTCCGCGCTTGCCTCGTCGATGGAGTGGTGGTCCTGCTGGATCTGGAGCGGGGCCGCTACATCGGGGTAGGCGGGCCCTTGGTCTGCGCACTGTCCCGCGCGGTTGGCGGCTGGCCCGCCAGACCGTCGACCGGCCTTCCCAGCGACCCAGACTCCGAGGTCGAACGACGGGTCGATGACCTGCGCCGTCAGGGTCTGCTGGCTTGCGCAGCGACACCAGCGTCAGTGAACGCAGCCTACATGCTGCCTGATGCGAGCGTCTACGACGCCAGCGCCTCGATCTCGTCGGCGCTTCAATGGCGCCGCATTGCCAACCTGGCCCGTTCGTCGTTCATCGCGTCAGGCTGGCTCAAGCACCGCAGCTTGGCGACGATCACCCAAACCGTCGCCTCCATGCGCCCCCTCCGCCACAGGGATGACGACCGACTCCCCGCGGAGGCGCTTCGCGATGCCGCCCGTTGGTACCTGCGGACGAGGCCCCTGGTGATGAGCTCGCGAGACGAGTGCCTGCACGACTCATTAACCCTGGTGCGGTTTCTGGCTGCCGAACAACTGCATCCGCAATGGGTGATCGGCGTGAGGATGCGGCCATTTGCCGCGCACTCCTGGGTGCAGGCCGGCACCCTGGTGCTCAATGACATGCACGAGCACGTGCGGGGCTTCACGCCCATACTCGTCGTCTAGCCGGCGATGTTCCGCTACATCGGCTTCAGCTGGGCACCTTCATGCGAAGTGCCCACCGAACTGGCTTCACGATTGGCCGACCGGCTCAAGGCCGCCGGTTGGCGCGGGGCCTTTTCTTCGGCCGGGCTCAAGGTCTACATCACTGGCAACCGCCGAGGCGTGAATGACAGCTACTTGCTGCCGTCCGGCGGTGGCTTGGTTCTCGGACGGCTGTTCCGTCGGCACGAGACCTCCACACCACATTCCTGCGACATCGAGCTGACCGATCAGGAGGCCGATCGCATCGTCCGGTCGGACGGCCAAGCCCTGATCGATCACTTCTGGGGTCGGTGGATCGCCTTCCTCCCATCCTGGACCGGCGAAGCTCGGGTGCTCAGGGATCCCACGGGAACTCTTCCCTGCTATCGCCTGGAGCTGGAAGGCCTCTCCATCGCCTTCTCTTGGCTGGAGGATCTGATCGACCTGATGGGGATCGCGCGGCCAGCGATCAACTGGGACGCGGTCGCCGCAGTGCTCGTCTTCGGCCGCCTTGGTGGGCGGGAGACGGCCCTGGACGGAGTGAGCCAGGTGCTGCCCGGTGAGCTGACCGTGCTTTCGACAGGCCCGACGCCGGCGCGGCCGCTTTGGCGGGCCATCGATGTCGCCCGCCGCCCTGTGGATCCAGACCTTGACCTTGCAGCTCGGATGCAGCGCGACGTCACGACGCAGTGCATACGGTCATGGATGGCCTGCTACGACAACATCGTGCTCCGCCTCTCCGGAGGCGTCGATTCCGCCATCCTGCTCGGCTGCCTATTCAGTCCTGCGCCCACGGCCAGCGTCCTGTGTCTCAACTACTTCTCGCCCGGATCGGACAGCGACGAGCGTCGCTACGCTCGACTGGCTGCCACACGCGTCGGATGTCCCTTGGTCGAGAGACAGAGAGACATTGGCTTCCACCTCGGTGAGGTGATGAATCCCGCGCTCACACCGGCGCCGGGCAGCTATATCGGCCGCATGGGCTCGGACCGGATGGATGCGGAAGTGGCGCGCGCTCATGAGGCGCCAGTCATCTTTACCGGGGCCGGTGGAGATCAGCTTTTCGAAGAAGTCCGCTGCACCTGGACCGCCGCCGACTACCTGCAGCTGCGCGGGGTCGATCGAGGTTTCCCGGCAGCCGTGCTCGACGCCGCTCGGTTGGGCGAGGTGTCTTTCTGGAAAAGCCTGTGCCTCGCGTTCCGGGACCGATTCGCGACACACGATCCGATGGCGGGCGCCGGCCAATACGTGACCCTGGTGCCTCGCAGCGTGATCGAGGCGACCCTTGAGCGTGCGCAGCGCTTCATCCATCCGGGCCTGCTGGAGGCATTCGATCTGCCCATCGGAAAACTTGCCCAGCTGCGCGCATTGATCTCTCCGTTCGACTACTACAACCCCTTCGCCGCCGCGACATCGCCCGAGCTCGTCCACCCGCTCATGTCGCAGCCGCTGCTGGAGCTGAGCCTTGCCCTGCCCACTTACCTCCTCACCTGCGGGGGGCGCGGCCGAGGGCTGGCCCGCGAATCGTTTGCGGATCGCCTGCCGCCCGAAATCGCCGTCCGCCGTTCCAAAGGCGGCACGGAAGAGCATGTCACATCGGTCCTCCAGCGCAGCCTGCCCCTCGCCCGGCATCTGTTGCTGGATGGAGAGTTGGCACGAAGGGCCTTGCTGGACCGGCCCCGCGTCGAAGCGACGCTGGCTGGGCGCCCATCGACGAGCGACGCCTACGTGACCGAAGTCCATACCTGCATCGCCGTCGAGACCTGGCTGCAGCGCGCCGCAAACGTCAGGTCTCGCCCCGTAACGGGCTGAGTTCGACTCGCGATGCGTCGCGGCAGTGGGCTCCGAGCCGTTCTGCGCCTGATCAGGGAGGTCGCCGACCCCGTCATATGGCGCGAGATGGCTGCGGCGACCCTGCTCGTCGTCCTCGGGGGCGCCTTGTCGGCGCTTTCCCCGCTGGCACTGCAACATCTGGTCGATGCGGTGGCCGCTGCCCCGGGGGCCCGAGCCGCGTCGCCGTCGTCCATCCTGGCAGCCGTCGCGCTCTACATCGCAGCCCTGTGCGGTGCTCGTTTGTTGGGTGACCTGCGGCCACTGTGCACTGGAGCTGCTGACCAGCGTCTCGTGGCGGCCTTGAGACGACGCTTCTACGGGCACGTCCTGCGCCTGCCACTCTCCCGTCTGCTCAATCGGCGAAGCGGCGAGCTTCTGCACAGCCTCGACCTGTCCTGCGCGGGCATCCAACTGCTCGTGACTCATCTGGTCCACAGCCTCGCGCCGGTCGCCGTGGAACTCTCGGTGATGGCCTGGATCTTGACCCGGCTGCAGCAGCCGGCGCTGATGATGTTGTTCGGTGCCACCGCAACCCTGTACCTGGCTGTCTTCGCACAGGGCGCGCGGCGGTTGACGCGTCATGCCGATGCCGTCACGACGTCGAGCCTGGCCGTACACGGGCAGCTCGCCGACGGATTGGCCAATGTCGAAACGCTGCGCTGTCTGTGCGCGGAAGACGAGGCCGAGCAAGCGCTCGCGGTGGCCTCATCATCGCTGGTCGACCGTTGGCAGGGCTACTACCGGGCCAGCGCTGGCACGGGAGTCGCAGCGACGGCCGTCTTTGCGGTATCGCTGGCCACCAGCCTGGGAATCGCTGCGAACGGCGTGGCCAGTGGATCCCTGAGCGTCGGCGGCTTCATCCTGACCGGCATCTATTTGCTGCAGATGGTGAGACCACTCGAGGTGCTCGGGTCCGCCATGCGAGATCTATCGCGTTCGCTCAGGCTCTCTCAACCGCTGCTTGAGATCCTCCGTGAAGAGATTGAGGGTGCCGCGATCCTGACAGCGACCGTCTCCCCCGGACAGCCATCGGGCAGGCCGTCGCGGCAACCGTCCACGATCCGATTCGAAGGGGTGACCTTTGGCTACGACCCCGAGCGGCCAGTGATCCGTGGACTGGACCTCCATGTCGAGGCGGGGCGCACCATCGCTGTCGTCGGTCCCAGCGGCTCTGGGAAGTCATCGTTGATCCGCCTGCTACTGCGGTTGTACTCGCCGCAAGCGGGGCGCATCCTGCTGGACGGGAATCCGATCGACATGCTGGCGCTCGGCGCGCTGCGCAGGCAGATGGCACTGGTGCCTCAAGACACACCGCTACTGCATGCCTCCATCGGCAGCAACATCGCACTGGGGCGCCCGGGGGCCGGCATGGACAGCATTGTCAGTGCAGCGAAAGCCGCCAGACTTCACGAGGCTATCGAGTCATGGCCTGACGGCTACGGGACGATGGTCGGGGAGCGCGGCCTCAAGCTTTCTGGAGGCGAGCGCCAGCGCCTGGCCATCGCGCGCGCGTTGCTGCGCAGGCCCACCGTCCTCCTGCTCGACGAGCCGACCTCGATGCTGGACAGCAAGACGGAGGCCGAAGTCCTCGTCGAGCTCCGGCAGGCCGCGGCCGGCTGCACGACGCTGGTCGTGGCTCACCGACTTTCGACGGTGATGCGAGCCGACGAGATCATTGTCCTGGTTGACGGGCGAATCCACGAGCGTGGGCTGCATGCCGATCTGCTGGCCCGGGACGGACGGTACGCGCGGATGTGGCGGCAACAGATCGACGGCGCAAGCTGAGCGCGCTTAGCCGACGCTGGCCAGCGGGCAGCGCGGACGTCTGTCGTGGGTTCGCTTCATCGCGGCCATCTGGTCCCAGGCCTCGTACTGGGCCTGCAGCGTGGCGGCGGTCTCGGCTGCAAGCAGCGGCACACTGCGCTTCTCGTTATTCAGCCAGAAATTGAACCAGTCGACATTGCCCTGCAAGGAGATCATGCGCTCGCTGGGCGTTGCCAATCCGTGCGAGCCCCCCGGAATGAGGATCATGTCGGCCGGCTTGTATTGGCGGCGCATCAGCGCGTAGATGTCCCAATAGTTGTGCACCGGGATGCCGTAGGTCTCGATGCGTAGTGCCGCCTTGACGCAGTCCGTGTTCATCGAAGGGTCGGTTTCGATCCAGGCCCCGAGGTTCGGCCGGATAGGAAGGCCTCGGTTCACGGTCTCCTTGTGGCCCCAGGTGTAGTCCGAAAACCCATAGGTCACCGCGTACGAGAACAGTGTGTTGGCGTCGCCGTCGGCGATGGTCGCCGCTCGGATCGGCAGGTCGGAGAACGTGATGGCGTTGAGAACCTTCTCCCCCGTACCGCTCCAGCCGATGATGCCGACGCGCGCCGGGTCGACGCGCCCTGCCCTGACGAGCGCGTCCACGGCCCCTCTGACGCCCTCGTTGAACAGGCGATTCTGGTTCGCGTCATCGCGATGGGGCGCCGTGCCGGGCTGTGCGCGCATGGCAAGGACCAGCACCCCTTCGCGGACGAAGGCGCGTCCCGGGAAGGCGCTGGTGCCGGTGCGGTCGGCAAAGTTGGGGCCGTCCAGGTAGAAGGTGTCCGGGAAGTAGTTGTAGCTCTGGATGACCAGGGGTAGTCGCTTGCCGCGGTCCTCGACCGGCGCCATGAGGCCACCCTGCCACTGCCGTCCCTTGGCGTCGCGCCATTGAAAGGACGACATGGTGCCCCAGGTCTTGGGGTCGAATTGCGGATTCAACGTCGTCAGACGTACCGATTGGCCGGCTGGCCCGACGGCGAAGACATCCGGCGGTTCGTTGGGTCCCTCCTGCAACTGCAGGCGCCAACCCGATCCGGACGCTCGCGGCACCGGCGCCACCTCCTGCCAGCCCCCTGCGTCAAGGCGCTGGAACTGCCGCCTCTTGCCGCTGTCCATGACCACCACACCGTCGCCCGCCGGCAGCGCCTCCTCCAGGCGGCCGTTCAGTTTGGCGACGACGATCCAGCGTCCGCTGTCCGGCCAGTACTCGATGACATGCGAGGCGGCGGATACCTGGCGGCCGTCGATCAGCGGAAGATGCGTGCCGGCAAGCACGACGGAAGATCCCGTGGCCTGCCAGACCTTGTCTCGTCGGGATTGGCGGCCGCCCATGATCGAATCGTCGGGCGCATCGAGGATGGTCTGCTCGTGCGCATCGTCCAGGCGCCAGGCCACCATGCGCCGGGCCGCGAAGGACATGGGACCACTGAAATAGCCCAGCGGATCGCGGCGTATCGCCGGGCCGTATTCCTTTGCCGCCGCTTCGAGCAAGGGGTATTGCAGACTCCAGGCTCGCGTACGGCCGCGCTCGAACCGGGGCAGGATCGCCCAGCGTCCATCAGGCGAGATGTTGGCCTGGGGCCAGCCCAGATTGGCCTGGACGAAGGCGTCTCCGAGCGGCCGCGCCGGCTTGCCGGAGCCGACGTCTGCCACGTAGAAGCGGAAGGCCCGGACCTGTTCCTTCAGCGCCCGCTGTCCGTACAGGACGCCACGAAACCACTGGTTGCCCACCACGATGCTGCGGGCCCCCTCCTTCATGGGCGGATTGGGAACCTGTACCGCGTAGACCACCCGCTTGAGGTCGACCGAGGCGGCAAACGACTCGACCGGCGTCGGAGCGTTGGTCAGTTGCACCAGCTTGCGGGTCGGCAAGTCAAGGCTGTACACCTGATACACCGCGTCGCGGATCTTTGCCCGAAAGACCAGGGTGCGCTCGTCGGCCCACTGCACCTGGGCCAGGGCCGGATATCCCGATTCGTTGTCGTACCTGGCATCGAATGCGAACACGACCTCGGGCGCGGCCGGGCGGCGCTCCGCCAGCCGCTGCGGCGCGAGGTTGAGCATCAGGATCTCATAGTGATTCATGTCGGCCGCGACGTCGGCCTTGCGGGTGACGATGAAGGCGCGCGCGCCGGACGGTGACGTCTGCTGCCGGAACCCTTCGAGGTCGTGCGCCCGCGGAAGGATGACGGACTTGAACTCGACGACGTCGCGAACGGAAGGTCCGGTCGAAGGCTGAGCCCAGGAAGAAGATGCCGCGACGACGAGCCACGGCAAGGTGACGAACAGCGAGAAGCGCATGGTGGGCAGGTGGTAGGCAAAGGCGCAGCCCGCCCTCCTGCGCTCAGGCAGGCAGGCCGCGAACCGGGAGGAGGAAGAAGGAGGAAGGACGGGGAAGGGCCGCTGCGATGGCTACCAATCCAGCGACAGGCGGACGCTGACGTAGCGCCCGCGCCAGTCGGCCTGCGTGACGTCGTAGTAGGGGGCGCCCTGGGCGAACTGCGGCTCGCGATCCGTCAGGTTCGCGACGCTGGCACCGAGCGACGCCGTTCGGAAGCCCGGCAGCAGGTCAGGCCACAGCTTCTTCAGATCCAGCGAGCCGGCGAGGTCGTGCATCCAGTAGTCGCCAAGGCGCCGCTCGCTCGTACCGATGTCCTTGTAGCGCCCCAGATAGCGGCCGGTCAGGCCGAGATTCCAGCTGCCCTGGTCCAGCCCGAAAGAGAGGCGCCCCTTCCAGCGTGGCGCCCAAAAGTCCCTGAACCGACGACCGAGCCGGTCCACGGCCGCGGCGCCGGGGGCCAGCACGACCCGGTACTCATCGGTGCGGCTCGCGCCGCCCGCCGCCGTCAGCTTGCCCATGGCGGTCTTCCACACATACGCCACGTCGACGTCCGTCCCGGAGGTGTCCAGTCGGCCGAAGTTGACCTCGGTCGACTTCACGCTCGTGACCGCGCCCGGCTGGCCGTTCACAGCCGGCTCCCGCGTCACCAGACCCGGAAACAGGTTCTCATAGTCGAGGGCCGACTGCGTTGGAAGCACCGCGATCATGTCGCGGATGCGCATCTGCCAGTGCGTGAGGCTGAAGCGCGTGCCCTGCCCTCCCTCCGGCTCCCACACGACGCCCAGGCCCCTGGCCTGCCCATGCTCAGGCACCAGGTCGTGGTTGGTTGTCCGCACCACGGTGCCCGAAGTGATCGGCTCGCCGCCTCGCGCCGGATCGACGAGGCGAAAGATGGATGCCTGATAGACGATGTCGTTGACGTGGGTTTGCAGGATCGTCGGCGGCTTGAAGGAACTGGCCGCCGAGCCCCGAATCAGCAGGCTGCGGGTCGGCCGCAATTCGAGCCCACCTTGGAAGGTATTGGCCGAGCCGAAGTCGCTGTAGTGGTCACGACGGCCGGCGAGCGTCAGCGCGGCCAGGCTCCAGCCCCCGCCAGCCTCGCCACCGGCCCTCAGCAGCGGTGCCCGCAGTTCGCCATAGGCGGCCGAGCTGGTGCGGGAGCCATGGGTCTCGGTCGAGCTGGAGACGTCATAGGCGTCCCGGGCCGCCTCTGCGCCGACGACCGCATCTACCGCACCGGCCGGCAGATCGATCAGCGTTCCGCGCGCCTGTCCGGACACCTGGTCCTTGCGTCCCACACTGTGCCGCCGGTTGTCGGACCAGATGCCGCGCAGCACCGTATCGCTGGCCACGCGGCCGGACGTGAACGGGTTGAGGGCCGTGGCCGGCGTCGTCGAGGCCAACGCGGCGGTCAACGCCGCGGAGTTGACCGCCTCGTTCCAGGTCTGGGAACCGCCGCGATCGCTTGTCGTCGACGCGGAGACCTCGGCGTCCCAACCAAGGCCCAGCTCACCTCGAACGCCGACGAGGGCCCGGGTGAAGTGGGTCTGGCGCGAGAGCCCCTCCGTGCCATTGTCCGGGCTGAGGGCCGCCGTGACCCTGACGTCGACGCCGAAGGGGTTGAAGGGATTGCCTGCGGGCACGGTGACGTTGCCCAGACGAAGGCCGACGTCAGGCGCGTGCATGCGATCGCGGGTGTAGGTCAGTTCGGTGAATGCCGACCAGCTGCCCAGAATCTTGTGCTCGCCGAGCGCGTGCAATGCGAGGGTCTCGTAGCCATGAAACAGGGCGACGCCCCCGCCGGTGGTCCACACATTGCAAAGGTTCTGCGCGCCTGCCGTTGCCACGAAGTCGGAAACCTTCAACGGCTGCCCCGCGGCAACGTCCGGGATCGCCGCGACGTTCCCGTTCAGGCCCGGCAGGTTGCCCGTCACGCTCCGCACCGTCCCGGGCACGCAATAGCTCATTCGCTCGTCGGTGCTGCCGAACCGGCGGTAGTCCGCATCCCGAAAGAACTCGCGTTGCTGCATCGTCAGTGGCGAAGACCGGCTGTACGAGCCCATCAACAGGAACTCGCCCTCGGCGCTGCGCCCACCGGTGGCCAGAGACAGACTGCCGTCGCTGAAGCCGCGTCCCGAACCAACGCGGCCGGTGAACGACTGGCCGTTGATGGCCTTCTTCAGGATCACGTTGACCACGCCGGCCAGCGCGTCGCCGCCATACACGGCCGACGAACCCAACGGCACGACCTCGACGCGCTCGATCGCCGCCATCGGGATGAGATTGAGGTTGAACACGCTGCCGGTGAACGACCCCACGCCCTGGACCTTGCGGCCATTGACCAGCACCAGCGTCGATCCGAGCGGCAGACCACGGAGCTGGACCGTCCCCTGTCCAAGCGTCGTGCCGAAGCCGCCCTCGCCGGACGAGGCCGAGACCTCCGTGAGCGATGCCAGAAAGCGCTGGAGGTTGGGTTGCCCGCTCCGGTCGATTTCGTCCCGGCTGTAGACGTTCACCGGCGCCGGTCCTTCGGCATCCAGCCGCCTCAGCCGTGATCCGGTCACCTCGACGCGGATGAGTTCGTACGGCTGCCTTTCCTGGGCGGCACCGGCAGCTGCCGTCGACGTGTCCTGCGCCGAGCCCTGGACGCCCCGTTCCTCGCCGCCGTTGAACCGGCCATCGCGATCACTCGCCGGCAACATCGCGGGCGGGTGGCTGGCAGCCCCGGCAGGGGCGGCCGAAGTCGATGCCTTCACCACGACGGCGCCGTCCGCCATCAATTCGGCCGTCATCCCGCTTCCCTGCAGCGCCTGCCTGATGGCCTCGATGGCGGACAGCCTGCCCGAAACCGGGCGGGCCACACGTCCCGCGACGGCCTCCGGTTCGAAGAGCACCGACGTACGGGTCTGCCGCGCGATAGCGCGCAGTGCTTCGGCCATGCCCTGCGACGGTTGCTCGATGGCGTAGCGTGACACGGGCACCGGATCGGCGGCGAACGCAGAGCCGAAGGCGAGGAGGAGAGAAAGCCAGGTACCGTGCGGCAGGAGGTTCTGGCGTTCGGTGACTCGGCGAAAGGGCGTGTGTCTCATCTGATGTCCTTGTTGTGTTTGAGAGGGGAACAACAAGATGACGTTTCAGTCGAGTGCCACGTGGCCAGTGCTTCTCCCTACTGAGCTTTTCCGAGCTCCAACCGTCCGCCCTCCGTCTTGAGCCGCAGGCCATGCAAGTGGGCTACTGCACGGGCGAATCCAAGGTTGTCGCCGGTGCGATAGAGGCCGCTGACGCGCAGCGCCGAGCGACTCAGCCCGTCGACCAACACGATCGGCGTTCGGCTGTAGCGGTTCATCTCGTCCACGGCGTCCCGCAAGGCCGTGGCGTCGAAGACCGCCTCGCTGCGCTTCCAGGCGGTGACCTGGTCCACGTTGGGCCGATCCACCTTCGGCGGCTCGGTCGCTGCAGATCCAGCGCTGCGGTCCAGTCGCAGCCGCTCGCCCGCCTTCATCGAGATGGCCTGGGCGGGTGCGACCGCATCGGCACCGGCGTCGGTCGCCGGCCGGACGTTGACCAGCCCTTCGACGAGCGTCACCGTGAGCTCGCTGGGCGAACTGGCCTGCGCCGCTCCGTAGCGCACCGCAAAGGCCGTGCCCACGGCGACCACCTCGCTGCCGGAGACGCGCACCACGAACGGCCGATGCGGATCCTTCGCCACCTCGAAGAACGCTTCGCCGCGACGCACCTCGATGGTCCGCTGCCGGTCGTCGAAGGCCATCCGCAGCTGCGTGTCGGTGTTCATCAGCATGCGCGAGCCGTCGTCCAGCATCACCGCGCGCTGCTCTCCGATGTCGGTGGTGAAGTTGCCCTGCTCCCACCACTGGCGGCCGAGCAGCAGCATGACGGCCAACATACCCGCTGTCGCAGCGCCTGCCGCCCACCATCGCGCGCCGTGGCGCGGTCGTTTCCGCCAGCTCGAAGGCGACACCGTCTCATAGGCCGTGGCAAGCTTGATCTTGCCCACGTCGATCCAGACGTCGGTGCAGCGTTCGAAAGCCTCCCGATGGACGGCAGACTGCGCCTGCCAGGCGCGGAACTCCCGCTCCATCTGCGGCGACCGGTCGGGACCATGCAGACGCGTCACCCACACCGCCGCCTCGGCGGCGATCTCGCGCGTCACCTTGGGCTTCAATTCTGCACTCTCGGGAGTACCGGCGCGGGGCCGGGTCATGGCTACCAGCCCTCCATCCACGTGGCGGTCAGCATCACGCCTTTGGAGATGTGCTTCTCGACCGCACTCTTCGTGATGCCGTACTGCTGGGCAATCTCCTTGTAGCTCAGCCCGTCGACCTTGTGCGCGAGGAAGATGGCACGCGTCTTCTCGTTCATGCGCGAAAGACATTCGCTCAGGCGGGCCACGCGCTCGCGCGCCAGCACCACCTCGTCGGCGCTGGGACTGCCGTCCACGATGACCACATCCTCCAGCAAGACCTCTTCTCCTCGAACCGTCCGGGCGCGATGGGCGTCGATCGACAAGTTCAGAGCCGCCTTCATCAAGAAGGCCTCCGGCTGATCCACGGGCTGCTCGAGCGCGAACTTGGTGAGCCGGATCCAGGCCTCGTGCACCAGATCATCGGCATCCTGCTCCGAGCGGCCGCGACGCATCAACGCGGACCGCACCCGCAAGAATACGCTTTGCCAATCAATCAGCATCGCAATATCAGCTACGCCAACGTCGGTACGGCGAGGCTATGGGGGGCCGGGCCAGCGGCAACGGAGGCCTGCGCGGCTTGTCGGGCAGCCAGCGCCGCGGCGCGCGCGCGGTCCAGCCTTTGCTCGGTACGCAACAGCGTATCGGCAACGAATGCGAGCGCCGCGTCGGAGTCCACGAAAGGCCCATGCCGGAGAATTGCTCGCGTCAGCCGCTCACGCATGTCCGCGGCGGTCCGGTCGGCCGAACGAACCAGCCCGCGCAACCGCGGATGCAGCCTGTAGATCGGCTCAAATCCTGCCAGGGCGTCGCTCCAGTGCCGCACGACTTCCGGGTATCTTTCACCGAGTCTGGATCCTTGAAATTCCGCCAGTTGCGACAGCCCGGCTTCCTGAGTTGCGGCGTCCGCCGCTGCTCGCAGGTGGCGCGACACCTCTAGGCGGTATCGCGGCGGGACGCTGGCCAGGACTGATTCGAGAATCTGCTCAACAGACGCGACGTTGCGGACGCGAGGGAACGAGTTCGCTGGTGTTTGTCCTATTTCGCCAGCTGTCCCGACTCCAATTCCGATCTCCACCACCCCACGGACGTTCAAGTCGGCCACCGGAAGGATGGGTACCGTCACGGAGCCATGCGGGACGATCCAAACACCGAGCAACTCAAGTTCGCCGTTGCTTAGGCATCCAACGGCCCACCGGAGCGCCTGAAGGATCACCCCTTCTGGCGCCTCAACAGGCACTGCTGTTCTGCGCAGGACTACGGCAGCGTACCTGCGACAGAGCGGTCGCTGATGCGCCGCGACAGGGCGCCACCCACCAGACCAGCTTAAGGGAACGGGGTCAGCCATTTCGCTACTTTAAGTCTGCATACTCAAAGTCATCAAGTCAGAAGCCTCTCTATATGGCGAAGGATGGACCGACGTTCGGTGCCACGACATGGCTCACCGCCCGGCTCTGCATAGTACGGCGCCGTACCGGCCGCTCCGACCCCAGAGACGATCGTGCACAGGCGACGCCGAACCGTCGAAATCCGCTGTAAACCTGGCCTCATCAGTCGCCCTGGCGGCCCCGAGATGCTACTCTGAGTCTGTAGACCAATAATCGTCCTCAGACCAACCTCCGATGCATGACAATGCGCCGGATCACTGGGGGAACCGCAAGAGAACGAGTAGCTCGTCACCTCCGAACCCTGCGCGCCGAGCAAGGGCTTTCGCAAGAGTCTTTGGCCGAGAAGTCGGAGCTCCATCGGACCTACGTGGGATCCATTGAGCGCTGCGAAAGGAACGTCTCCTTGGACAACGTTGAAGCGCTAGCCGCTGCCTTGGGCGTCGACATTAGCGATCTACTTGCGCCATTGGAATTGAATCGCTAACGAGCTCACTTCGCGAAATACTTCTCTGGATCACGGTGTTGCATCGCGACAGGGCACGGTAGCGTGACCACCACGGTGTCAGCGATCCCGATGAGTAGATCACTCGCAACGCTGATCAAAGTCGGCGAGTCTGCACCCATTACGTCTCCTGCCACCTGGTCGTGGTCACACTAAGAGCGGGCGATCAGGCAGCTCGTTTGTTTCTTCCGGAAGGCGCCGGGGAAAATGCCGCACCAGCAGCTCCCCGACGGCCCTGACGCCTGCCAAGGAGCCTTCGGCAAGACGCCCCTCGGTGAACTGGCTCTGCATCTCGACGCAGACCTCGCGCCAGGCTTGGTCGCCGCAGCAAGCATGGATCCCGCGGTCCGCCACGATCTCGACGGCGCGATCTGCGAAAAGCACGTAGATCAACACCCCGCAGTTGTGCTCAGTGTCCCAGATCCGCAACTGCGAGAACAGATCGACGGCCCGCTCGCGCGCAGGCTGCCCCTGCCAGACCGGCGGGCCGTCGAGACCGCCTTCCACCACGAACCGCAACTGGCCACCATGGGCCTGCTCGCCGTCACGGATGGCTTGCTCCACGGCGGCCAAGGTCTCGGACGAGAAGGCGGCCCGGACGGCATGCTGGGTCGTGAATAGATGGCGAAGGATTCGTTGGCCGAGCGTGATCTGGACATCGAGGTCCTCAAGGAGATCAACGCAAAGAATGGCGAGCCCGCTGGCTCGACCTGGAGAGCAGATTTTGCCCGGCCCTGGGGGCCGCCTCAGGCGCGTTGCTGCTGCGACTCAGCGCTCAGGCTCCACAGGTTTCGATGTCGCTGCCGTAACGGGCGTCACCACGACAGGACGGGTCGACAAGGCGCTCGCGGCCATCTGGGACTTGCCCTCTTTCAACGCCGCGCTGTCGGACAGGATGCTGACCGCCTCGTTCAAAACGACGTCGTTGACGGATTTCCGGGTCTTCTCCAGGGCGAGGTCCTTGCTCAACTTACGTTCATTGAATTGCAAGCCATCGTCTGCCAGGGCGCCGCTCTCGGCCGCCCCCTCCGCGCCCAACATGGCGGTCAGGCGGGCCTCCAATGCGGCGCGCTCCTTGCGCCGCACCGCTTCGTTGAGTGAGATCACGTTGTTCTTGCGCCGCTCCCGTGCCTTGGCCAGGTCGTCCAGCAGGCCCTGGTAATCGCGGTCGCGCTGGACGCGGCTTTCGTGCCACGCCAGCAAGCGCGGCAGCTGCGCCTTGATGTCGCCCACGGGCACGTAGTCGGCCGCCTTGATGCGGGTCCAAGGCAAGGCGTTGTCAAAGGTCGACTCGCCGAACAAGGCGTCGTTGTCGCTTTGCAGATAGCCGATGTCCGGTGTCACGCCACGCAGCTGCGTGGTGCCACCGTCCACCCGGAAGAACTGCGCGATGGTCATCTTCAATTCGCCATAGACCGGGCTGGCATTGCGGGCAACCTGGTCAAGGCTGGCCACGGTCTGGACCGTCCCCTTGCCGAAGCTGGGCTCGCCCATGATCAGGCCGCGGCCATAGTCTTGAATCGCTGCCGCGAAGATTTCGGACGCAGAGGCGGAGGCCCGGTTGATCAGCACGCCCATCGGCCCGTCCCAGGACACGGGGGTGTTCACGTTTTTTTCCACGGTGACGTCGCCCTTGGCGTTGCGCGTCTGAACCACCGGCGCCCTCCCAACGAACAGGCCGGTCAGACCGACGGCCTCCCGCAGCGAACCCCCGCCGTTGTTGCGCAGGTCCATCAAGACGGCATCGACCTTCTGGGCCTTTAGGTCCGCCAGCAGCCTGGCCACGTCGCCGCCGGCGCTGCGGTAATCCTTGTTCCCCTTGCGAAGGGCATCGATATCCTCGTAGAACGATGGCAAGGTGATCACGCCGATCAAGCGCTTGCCTTCGCCGGTCGCCACCGAATAGACCTTGGCCTTGGCCGCGCTGTTCTCGATCTTGATCGTGTCGCGCACCAGCACCACCGTCTTGCTCGGCGCGTCGGCGCCCTTGTCGGCGGGCAGCACGTCCAGCCGTACCGTCGAACCCACCGCGCCGCGAATCAGCGCTACCGTGTCGTCCAGCCGCCAGCCCACGACGTCGTCCACCGGGCGGTTCGCACCTTGCGCAACGCCCACGATGCGGTCGCCCACGTGCAGTTGCCCGGAGACGGCCGCCGGCCCGCCCGCGACCAGCTCGCGGATGGTGGCGTAGCCGTCGATGTCGGTCAAAACGGCGCCAATGCCCGCGAGCGACAGCCGCATCGCGATGTCGAAGTTGGCGGCGGCGCGCGGTCCCAGGTAGTTGGTATGGGGCTCGATCGCCATCGTGTAGGCATTCATGAACGCCTCGAACGCATCGGCGCCGGTGATCTTGCCCAGGCGCTTGGCAGTGTTGTCGTAGCGGTTGTCGAGGACTTTCGCGATTGCCGCGTCATCCTGGCCCGCGAGCTTGAGCCGCAGCCAGTCGTTCTTCACGCGCTTGCGCCACAGGTCGAGGGTCTCTGCCTCGGTCGCAGGCCAGGCCTGGTCCTTGCGGTCGATCATCAGCGTCTCGTCGCTATCGAAACTGAACCCCTTGCGCAGCAGGCTGCGGGCATAGGTCAATCGCTCGACGGCCCGGCGTTCGTAGAGGTTGAAGAACTCGAACGGCGCGCGCAGATCCTCGGTCAGGATCGCGTCGTCAAGCCGGGTGCGTTCGGCGGTCAGGCGGTCGACGTCAGCCTGCAGGAAATAGACCTTCTCGGGGTCGAGCGCCTTCAGGTATTGGTCGAACACCTTGCTCGACAAGGCATCGTCCAGCGGCACGGCCTTGTAGTGGTAGCGCGAAAGCAGCTCCGCCGCCAAGTGGGCCGCCTTGGCTTCCTGCACCGCCGGCTTCAGCGGCGGTGGGTAAGCAAGCTGCGAATCCGCCGCGGCGCCCTGCGCCGCGACCGCCAGGGTCAACAAGAACCCGATCAGCTGTTGTTTCAATCTCGCTCCAGAACGTGGCAAGTCGCATTCCAAGACCATGATCCCCCGACGGCGACGCTTCAATACACTCGCAGCACCTCAAACCGCTGTCGGACGGGAGCGCCCTGCAGCGACACCTCATCGCCCTCGCACTTGCCCAGCAAGGCCCTGCCCAACGGGGCGTCGCTGCTGATGACCTGCACCGCCTCGGCGCCGCAGACCAGCTTCATGCTGCCCCCAGCCGGCCCCAGAAAGAGCTGCTGCTCGTTGCCGTCGGCACCTGCCAAGCACACCAGCGCGCCGAGTTGAATCCCCTTGCCGGCGTCGTAGGCGCCCGGGCGGAACTGGCGCCAGTTGGCCATCGCCTGGCGGATCTCCTCGGCGCGGCGCGCCTGTCCGGTCGCCAGGTAGGCGGCTTCGAGGCCCAAGGTGTCGTACTTGTTCTCGGCGATGTTTTCTTCGTGCGTCGCCGTTTCATGCGCCGTCCGCGCGGCCCGCTCGGTTTGCAGCAAGTCTTCGGCCAGCCGTTCCAGCACCTGCTGCTGCAGCAAGAATTTGTCCATGATGAAAGGTGGGTGCATCGAACCGGCGGGGGGCCTGATTATCCGGGGCCGATCTGAGCGAGAGACGCGGCCGCGTTCTCCGTGTGCCGTTCAGGCTCCGCGGTGTGCAGATGGTTTGCTTGGCCGCAGGTCATCGACCGTTTCCGACGGCTGATTCAACCGGTCAAAAGCGCGGTCGTGGTGGCCAGCGGCGGCACGTCTGGTGGCGGCACGTCGGCCGCCAGGTCGACCACGCCGCGTGGCAGCCGCACGGTAGACAGGAAAGGCAGGTGGCGCGAGTAGGCCTCGCCCTGCCCGATGGCCATCAGCGCGATCGCCGGGTCACGCAGTAGCGTGCGGATGAGGCCTGCTTGAGGCGCCGAAATTAGCATGGCGGCGTCCAGCTGACCCTGCCGCAGGGCGGTGCCGGCGGCGTCAGGGGCGAGGTTGGACAGCTGCAGGTCGGTCGGCTTCAGCTGGTTCAGGGCCAGCAGCTTCTCCATGATCTGCGGCACACCGCTGCCGTCCTGATCGACGTTGACACGCAGGCCGCGCAGCTGCGCCAGGCGCTGCAGTTCGCCGCCGGGCTGGCGGCGTGCGATGGCGAGGTCGCGGCGGTAGAAGATCCAGATCGGCTCGTAGGCTGCCCAGCGAAACGATGCCCGCCTCGGTATCGGCCGCGGGGTCGGCCATGCCACCGCGCACGAACCCACGTCGGCCTCGCCTGCGCGCAGCAGGGCCAGGTCGTCCTGCGCACCTTCGGTGGCCCTGAGCTGCACCTGGATGCGTTCGCGCGCCTACGCCTTGGCATAGCCCTCGCCGAAGGCGGCGCAGGCGCCTCCCGCCGGGCCGGTGGCCAGCCTCACCTGGCGCGGGGGCTGCGGGTCCAGCCACGCATACGTTGCGACCAGCAGGCCGCCGCCGAGCAGCAGCAGCGGGCCCATCGAGACCATCATGTCGCGCAGCGTCTGCAGCAGCAGGCGCAGGCGACGGGTGGCATGCCCCGGCTGAATCGGGGTCATGGCTTGCCGTGGTGCGCGGGCAGGTTGAAGGTGTGGGGGTTGCAGAGCCACGCGCACGCGGGTGTACATACGGGCGTGCCGATCGCAAGGGGGCGGAAGGTTGCGATACCGAGGCGTCGCACGGGCGAGGCCTTTACCGATGGAGGACCGGTCCACCGTAAGCAAGGCATGCGGTCCCCATGGTTACAGCTTCCTTCGTCCTGCCGGCGAGCGCCCCCAAGCCCTGCGGCGCCAGCCGCGACTACGCCGAGGTGGGCCTGGAGCGCCGTAGCCGCCGCGGCAGGCCGAGGGCGAGCGCGCCGCTCGTGCGCCAGGCGCGCGGCGCAGGGCCAGCGGCGAGCAGGGGGCGGGACAGGGGCAGCAGCGATGCCAGGGCGAGCGCGGCGGCGGCCAGCACAAAGGCCGTCATGCGGAGTCCTTGCGGCGGCGGCCTGGCGCCAGTAGATGAGCCCGCCCAGGCAGCGCCAGCGGCCCGAGCCACAGCGGCGCGGTGGCGGCATGCGGCCGGGGGCGGAAGAGCATCTGCTTGCCATAACGCTGCACCAGCTCGGCACGCAGCGGCTCTTCGCTGCCGCCGTCGACCGGGCCTTCGCGCAGATCTCGAATGAAACAATTGGTAAAAGCATCTTTGCCCGGCCGACGATGGAAATCGCTGGACGGGTGAGACCGCGGAAATCACCGTCACCGAACGCGTAGACGTCACCAGTTCATTCGTGAAACAGGTCCTAGCAACTCACCATTCGTTCGGTCGACGTTCCCGTCAATGAAGTCTCTTCCCGAAGAACGCGCGTCGAGTCCCCATTACGGCATTCGGTCGGCCTGTAGACAGAACCGCCCGTCGCGATCTGCAATGCAATGGCCTTCGGGTTCGACGGCTTCGATGAGCCGGCGGCACCCGCATTGAGCGTGGGAGCAGGGAATGGAAACAATGACTGGCACCAGCCGTTGGCATGGTCAGACGCCGCCTGAGGTTCACCTTCGGCGTGCGGCCACGCGGCTCGTTTCGGTAGGGTCGTCCGACGGGCGGCTTGGCGCAGCAGCCGGGGCCGTGCCCCAGGAGAGGCTCAGACACCCGTCGTTGCGCCGGCACGCGCTCACGGGATGGAGCCGGTGATGGACGAGAAGTTCGGTTCGGCCGACATCGATCTGTTCACCCAGCCTGGATCCCAAGCGGAACACAGCACTCCGCCATCCAAGGTGGACGCTGCGCTACCGACGAAGCGAGCCAAATTGCATGCGCGCAGGTTCCCGCATCTGACGTCGGCATGGCGCGCCGGCTTGTCGCTGAAGGCCGGGGGTCCGGGAGGGCATCTCCTCACCTCACGCGACGGGACGCTGGCCATCGCGATTCGGCCGACACCGGTCGGACTGTGGGTCGAGCGGCGCCATTGCCCCTTGAGCGGGCCGCGCACCGCGCACACGCTGATATTCGAAAGCCCGGCGACCTTTGACAAGTGGTGTGCGGCCGAGCCTCTGAGGTTCGACGATCCGATCCTCTACGACGCGCTGCGCCGAGAAGGCCATGAAGCATTCGGTGAACCAGGATGACCTGTTCAGCCTGGCCGCGTTCACATCCGCCGCAGACTATGCGGAGCGCACGCTTGCAGCCTTGAACAGCATCGAGGACTCGGATAACGCCGCGGTCGCGGTGGTTCGGTTCCGAAGCGCCTTCCGGCTGATGGGGGCCGACGCCGGCGTCTTTCTGAGCGTCGTTCGAGACGGGCCGGGCCGCACCACGTTTCGATCACTTCTCGCCTGCGACCCCTTGTGGGCCATCGAGTACACGAAGGGCGACTGGGAGGAGCGCGACCCGTGGCTCCGGCATGCCATGAATCACACCGAGCCGGTCCGCATCAGCGAGTTGAGGCTCCGTCCAGACGACGAGCCGTTCATCAGGGCCTCAGCGAAGCTGGGCTTCGCGTCCGCCGTCGTCGCTCCCGCCCCAACATCTGCTGGAGATGCCCGGGTGGGCGTTCTCTGCCTGGGATCGCATCAGCCAGGCTTCTTTGAATGCGACGCCTACCGGTCGGTCCGGGTTATTGCCCGGGCGCTCTCCATGGAACTGCACCGGTGGCTCTTTCAGGCCGCTCGTCGGGAATTGCTGACGCTCTCCGGGCTGACCCCCGATGACGTGGACCTGCTGCGGCACGAAGAAGCGGGTCACAGCACCAAGGTGATATGCGCACGACTGAACATGGAGGCTTCGACCATCAACTGCCGATTCCAGCGTCTGCGCGCCAAGCTCGGGGCGCCTGACCGGCGAACTGCAGCGCGAATCGCACGGCTGTATGGACTGCTCTGACGCTCACCGGGGCCGGAGATGTCCTGGCGCGCCTCTCGCCGCTCAGCACACTGGATGCGATGCCAGGACGCCCACGCCCAATACGCATCAGGCTCCCGATCGACAACGGATTTGCGCCCCGTTTCCCGACATGCATTCGCGGTAATCATGGCAGGAACCGGCCGGGCACGAGAGGCCACTCACCGCGTGCTTGGGCCAGCTGGCAGGCGGCGGGCGCCGAGCCACTCGCTATCCGCCTGCACGGGAGAGGAAACATGGACGACTGGCTGACCGTGAAGGTCATCAAGCAGATTCTCGAGATGTTCGGCTCCAGCATCCTGGTGCTGATCGTGCTGAACAGCGATTGGCTGGGGCCGCTGTCACTGCGGCTGATTCAGATGCTGCAGTTGGTCATCGCGCAGTTGCGCGGCGGCGGCGATGCGGGACGGGCCGACATGGGAAGGCGCCGGCGCATGGCCACCATGAGCGGCGAAGTGAAGGCGCTTTTCGAGCGCCTCCTGGCGCTGGAGCGCGGCAAGGGCCTGCTGCTGGCCAAGGGCCTGGGCGTCCTGCAGGCCATCGCGGGCGGCGCGCGACAACTGGTGGGGGTCTAAGCCATGGCTGCCGATGACATCAATGCAATCGTGGTCGATTTCCAGAGTGCTCTGGCCAAATCGACCGAATTTCACAAGAACGGCAAGAAGGTTCTGGCCGAGCTGCAGACACTCAAGAAGAGCATTGACGGCTACAAGCTCGCCGGCCCTGACCTGAAGAAGAAGGGTTGGCTGAAGTCCTGTGAGACCTTGGGCGCCGACAAGACCGTGCTGCAGGCGCTGAAGACGGTTGAGACCAAGAACAGCCGTGCCAGTTGTGAGGCGGCCTACAAGCTGATGAAGGACGACAAGAAGCTCAAGAAGGTGGCCGACGAGATCCAGGCGGTGCTTCGGGCCGATGAGAAGCTCGCGCAAGGTCTGTCAAAGGCGCTGGGCGACGCGAAGGTGCTGGCCAGCGACTCGCAAAAGCTCAAGGCCGCCTCCCACGACATCCCGGCGATGTACACGAAATATGCGAAGGAGATCGCCCAACTCGCGAAGGAGCTGCGGGACGACAAGGGCTGAGCGCCGCCGCGGCGACCTGCCCCACCAAGGAAAAGCAGGGCGGCAAGGCAGACGACTCTTGTGGCCCGTGACACCGGGCCCCCACGGCGTGACCCTCGTTCAATAACCCCCTAACTATGCTGTGCATAGTCACGTCTGCCCTTGCATGGAATCGCCGTCTACACTTCCCTCACGATGTCACGCCTGCCTGGTCTGGCCCAGCACTGGGCCATCGTCAGCCGACTGCTTGACGAGGCATTGGCCCTTCCTGCGGAGGCACGCGCTGCGTGGCTCGACGCCTTGGAAGGCGACGCCCGCCAGCATCGCGAAACGCTGATGGCGCTGCTCAAGACGCAGGCGGGGCTGGACACCGACGATTTCCTTGAGACGCTGCCGCCGGGCGGCGCGGCGATTCTCGGCGCCTCTGGACTTGAGCCTCGTGCGGGTGAGCAGATCGGCCCTTACCGGCTGATCAGGGAATTGGGTCGTGGAGGCATGGCGCTGGTCTGGCTGGCGGAACGCAACGACGGCGTGGCGGCGCGGCGTGTCGCGCTCAAGCTCCCGCGCCTGGCCTGGGGACAGGCGTTTTCCGAGCGACTGGCAAGAGAGCGGGAGATCCTGGCCGGACTGGAGCACGAGCACATCGCGAGGCTGTACGACGCCGGCACGGACTCGCAGGGGCGACCTTTCATCTCGATGCAGTACGTCGAGGGGGAACCGATCGACGCCTATTGCCGGCGCCATGCGCTTTCACCTGCCGAGCGCATCGGGCTCTTGCTGCAAGCCATGTCCGCGGTGGCTCACGCCCATGGCCGGTTGGTGGTGCACCGCGATCTGAAGCCGGGCAATGTTCTGGTGGACGACCAGCGGCGCGTGACGCTGCTGGACTTCGGCGTCGCGAAGCTCCTGGACGACGGGCTCGCCGGCTCAACGGCGCTGACTCAGCTTTCCGGGCGCGCGCTGACGCCGGATTACGCCAGCCCGGAGCAGATCCGCGGCGAGCCGCTCGGCACCGCGAGCGATGTCTACAGCCTGGGCGTACTGGCCTATGAATTGCTAGCCGGTACCAAACCGTACCGGTTGACGCGCGGTACGGCGGCTGAGCTCGAAGAGGCGATCACCACGGCCGACCCGCCTCGCGCCAGCGACGCCGCGGCCACGCCGCTCCTGAAGAAGGCCTTGCGCGGCGACTTGGATGCCATCCTCTCGCGAGCGCTCAAGAAGGAAGTGGCCGACCGGTATCCGAGCGTGGATGCTTTCGCGCAGGATTTGCAGCGCCACCTCCGTGGTGAGCCCGTGCTGGCCCGGCCCGACAGCCGGGCCTACCGCCTCGCCAAATTCGTCGGCCGCCACCGGTTGGCCGTGGCGCTGGGATCTGCGGCGACGCTGTCGCTGCTCGCGGGTGGCGTGCTGACCGCCTGGCAGGCGCACCAGGCCCGCGAGCAGGAGCAACGGGCGTCAGCCGAGGTGCTACGGCAGCGGGCGACGCAGGATCTGTACATCGAGACGCTGTCGCGGCTCTCGGTGTTGGCAGCCGAGGAACCCCAGGCGCTGACACGGCCTGGCGCAGTGACGTCGGTACTGCTGGAAAAGCTGCACGCGTTGGCACCGAGCGTCGCCGACCGTCCCGACGCCCGCGGTGCGCAGCTTGAAGCGGTGATGGTGCAACTGAACTACGACCACCGCTTCAAAGAGTCGCTTGCCGTCGGCCAGGAGTACCTGGCCCTGCTGAAGGAGCATGGCGCGCCGCCCTCGCAGGTCATCAACGCCTTTGCCTCGCTGGGGCGCACGCTGTTCCAGTTGGGGCGGCTCGACGAGAGCGAGGCGATGCGCCGCGCCGGCCTCGCATGGATGCCAGACGCGCACGACCGTGAGACTGAATTGCTGCGCATGACCATCGCCGCCGACCTCGGCGGCCTGCTGACCAACCGCGGCCGGCGCGAGGAGGCACTGTCAGTCCTCACTCAGGCGGACCAGTTGGCAACGAAGTACGGCGGTGCCCAGCACCTGCGCTACGAGTCGCTGATGCGACTCGGGATGTTCTATCTCGGCTTCGACGACACACGGGCACTGCAGCTGCTTCGGCAGGCCCGCGTCGAGCTGCGCGCCAACGGTGCTGCAGATGAGGACACCGTCGCACAGATGGAGTGGCAGCTCGGCGATGCGCTGCTTGCGAACGGCCTGACGTCCGAGGCCGAAGCGGCAATGCAGGCGTCGCTGGCCAGCTATCGTCGCGCCTACGGGCGAGAGAGTCGCAGCGCCGTTCGGGCGTTCGGACGCAGCGTTGCAGTCACCGCACGGCTGGACCCTGCCCGCGCCGAAACGCTGATTGCGGAGGAGCGTGAGGCGCTTGTCCGGCAGTCGGGCGCGCTGTCCGTCCAGTCCGACGGCCTGTTGCGGGCGCGAGAATTCGAAGCCGCCTGGCTGAGCGGCGATGTGAAGAAGTCGCACTCATTTGCCCTGCCAGATGAGTCGGCGCTCAAGTCGCCCGCCGCGGTGCGCGAGAACGAGGCGCTGATCCTGCTGGCGGCCCAGGCCGCCGTGCAGGATGGGAGGGCCCAGGCGGCGCAGCGGCCACTGGAACTCCTGCTGACGCATTGGCCCGACGGGCATACGCCCAAGCGCACGCGCCTGCGCATGGAACAGGTGATGGCCGAAGCTCAGCTGGCCGCTGGCGCGCCTGCCGACGCACAACGGACGGCTCAAGTGCTGGCCACCATGATCGAAACCGCTCACGGCACCGCGAGTCCGAGCTACAGGGCCGCGCTGTCCGTCGTGGCACTGGCCGCTGCACAGGCCGGCGATTCGAAAGCCGCGAGCCAGGCGCTCGCCGTCATTGCGCCCTTGCCACGGCCGCCGTTTCCGTCTGCGGCGGAGCGAGCCGACACGGAACTTCGGCGCGCCGAGGCGCTGCGCCTGCTGGGCCGCGCTGAGGAAGCTGCGGCCATTGCCCGTGAAGTGCTGCCCACCCTGCGAGCCCAGGATCCACTCAGCCCGCGGTTGGCACTCGCCCGCCGACTCGGCGCGCTGAGCCGCTCCGACGCCTCGCCCGACGTCAGCCGCAGCACAGGCCAGGACAAGCGCGGCGGCGCAACCTGAACAGGTGGGGGACGTGTGCAACCCGTGAGGCATTAGGAACCACGGTGCTCATGCGAACGGCCTGTTTCAGCAGCGTGCGCCTGGCGAGCTTGACTTCGATGGCGGCGATGGCCATCTAGAGGGATGTCCGCGTCGTTGTCGTTTGCATTCTGGAAGCCATCGCAGACGAGATGACCGGTCCGGCGCCCACTTCAGCGTAGCGACCTAATGGCCACGACACGCGGCCCACTCGACGGGCCTGCCTGACGCTGAATTTCTGCAGGAAATCAGCACGTGATCCAGGCCTGACGGCTTCTAAATTGACCTCATGAAGGCCCGGCTGGCCCTGAAAGAACAGTGCCAGCCGAGCCGACCGTGATGAGGTCATACGCCATGAAGCCAAACAGGACACCGGACCCGGCAACGCATGAAGCCGCGGCAGTACGCGCCGATCCAGGCATGCGCAGACTCCGCCTCGCTGGCGCATTCGCGGCCACCGTAGGGATCCTGGGTTCACCCCTTGCCCATAGCGCTGACGGATGTCTGGTTCTGCTCTGCCTCGCGGCCCCGAGCTGGCGAGCCATTCCGCAATGCGTGCCGCCCGTCAGGCAGCTGCTGCGCGACCTGGCCAAGGGAAGGCCCTTCCCGACTTGTGCCATGGGCGGCACCGGCAACTCCGCCGAGCATCAATGGTCGGCCGCGCCGACCAATTGCCCACCGCAGTACACGAGGACGATCGACGGGCCGAGCGGCCCCATCTATCGATGCGACTACAGCGGCTCGATCTCGGTCACGGTGAACGGCCGGCTCTTCACGAAGACTTGGTGGGGTGATTCCGGAGACTCGGTGACCCAGTTCACCGAGTCGGCGAAGGCGACCCTCGGCCGGTGGGATACGAGATTCGACGACGAATACACCGACTGGCTCGCCAGGCAGGCGGCCGGGACGATTCCGGACTGAGCGCGCCATGGACGCATCGGCATTCCTCGCCCTCGCCTTGAAGTGCGCGCCGGCGATTCATACCCAAACCGCGCGGGCCCTGGTTCAGGTCGAGAGTGGATTCAATCCCTGGGCCATCGGCGTCGTCGGAGGGCGCCTGCTTCGGCAGCCAAGAACGCAGGCTGAGGCACTCGCGACAGCACGCGCCTTGCGAACCGGGGGGTGGAACTTCAGCGTGGGCCTTGCACAGATCAACTTGCTCAACCTCCACCGGCTGGGTCTGACGCTGGAGACGGCATTCGAGCCTTGCACCAATCTCGGTGCGATGCAGGCCATCTTGGACGAATGCTTCCAACGCGCCACCGCCACCGGGCTCACGTCGCGACGCGCGCTCGGCGCGGCGCTCTCCTGCTACTACAGCGGCGACTTCGAAACCGGTTTCCGTCACGGCTATGTGCTGAGGGTCGCGATGACCGCCTCCGCAGGCCGAGTTTCCACCACGTCATCAAGGAGCTGACATGAACCGCATTGCGCAAATCAAGAGTCTGGTGTTCCCGTTGCGACCGCTCTTGGTCGGACTGGGCTGCCAGATGGCGATCGCTCAGAACTTTGACAAGATCAACCAGACGACGAACAACGTCGTGGCGATCCTGGTCACGATCGCGGTCGCGGTCGTCACGGCCGCGATCATGTGGGCCGGCTTCAAGATGATCTTCCAGGCCGCGCGCCTGGCTGACGTCGCCAACATCCTGTTCGGCGGCACGCTGATCGGCGGTGCCAGCGGGTTCGCTGCCTACATCGTCTCCTGAGGGACGGGGACCATGCTTGCAGAGGCGATCTACAAGGGCGCGACCCGGCCGGCCATGAAGCTGGGAGTGCCGCTGGTGCCGCTCGTCCTCCTCGTCGGCGCCGGGATGCTGCTGGCCATCTGGGGCGGCGTGTTCCTGAGCTGGTCGGTCGCCGTGGCCGCCATCGGCGGGATCGGACCGGTGCTGCTATGGATGCGGGTGGTCACCGCCTCGGATGACCAGCGCTTGCGGCAGATGTTCCTCGCCCTGCGGTTGCGACTGCGCGATCGCAATCACGAACTCTGGCAGTGCCGCAGCTATTCGCCCAACACGTTCGGAAAGGCTCGCGATGCTCGGCATGTCTAGCAAGAAGGGCCGCCCCGGATGTCGGTCCACGGGCTCAGGGCCCATGCCTCGCTTCTGGTCGCTCGCCATGAACGAGAACCCCTTGGGAGCCTTCGTTCCCTTCTCTTCGATGGTGAGCGCACACGACGTCATCACACGCGGCGGGGACTATCTGAGGGTGTGGGCCCTGGACGGCGTCAGCTTCGAGAGCGCTGACGAGCGGCTGATCGTCGAGCGGCACGAATCGCTGTGCAGCCTGCTGCGCAACCTCTCCGGCGGGCAATGGGCGGTCTGGACTCACCGCCTGCACCGTTTGGTCGAAGATGCGCTGGACCACCCTCCCCAGGCGGGCTTCGCGCGGGACCTTTCCGAGGCGTATCAGGCCAAGCTCGGCGAGCGGCGGATGATGAGCAACGAGATCTACCTCACCCTGGTCTACCGCCCCAGAGCATCCGCGGTCCATGGGGTACTCGGGACAAGGCCGCGTACACGGGAGGCGATCGCCGATGCGCAGGCCGATGCCATCCGGGTGATGGAGGAGCGTTCAGCCCTGGTCGCTCGCGTCCTGCGCAGCTTCGGACCGCGGTTGCTCGGCAGCCGTACGCAGGACCAGCGGCGCTATTCAGAGGTGGCGGAGTTCCTCGGCTACCTCGTGAACGGGTCCTGGCGTCCGGTACCGATGGCGGCCGGCCCGCTGTACCGGACGCTGCCGTCCGTTCGACTGGGCTTCAGCGGCGACAAGCTCGAGTTGAGGTCGGGAGACCACCGCCGCTACGCGGCCCTGGTCGACATCAAGGAGTATGCCGACGCGGTCGAGCCGGGCGTCCTGGACTCGCTGCTCTACGAGGAGACCGAGTTCATCGAGACCCAAAGCCTGTCCATCCTTCCCCGACGCGACGCGATGCGGGCGCTGGAGCTCCAACGCGATCAACTGATCGCCAGCGACGATGTGGTCGCCACCCAGATCGCCGACATGGACGCGGCCCTGAACGACCTCGGGGATGGGCAGTTCTGCATGGGCGAATACCACTATTCGCTCATCGTCTTCGGCAGGGATGCAGGCGACGCCGGGTCCCGGGCCGCGAGGGCCATCGGCGCCATCAGCGAGACCTCGAGTCTCCAACTTGCCCCCGTGGATCTGGTCGCGGATGCCGCATGGTTCGCGCAGATGCCAGGCAACTGGCGCTGGCGCCCCCGGGAGGCCAAGCTGTCCTCCCGGGCCTTTGCCGCGCTAGCCAGCGCCCACAACTTTCCGCGCGGCAAGCGGGACGGCAATCCCTGGGGCCAGGCCCTGGCCCTGATGCGCACGCCTTCCGGCCAGCCGTTCTATCTGAACCTGCACAGCAGCCCGGTCGACGAGAACTCGGAAGACAAGAAGCTGCCGGGCAACACCTTGATCATCGGATCGACGGGCGTCGGCAAGACGACCCTGGAAATGTTCCTGTTGACGCTGACACGGAAGTGGGACCCGGCACCCCGCCTCGTGCTCTTCGACCTCGACCGCGGGTGCGAGATCGCGATGCGAGCGCTTGGTGGGGTCTACTTCACGATGGAGGCCGGCCAGCCCACCGGCTGCAACCCACTGCAGTGGGAGCCAACGCCCGCCAGGATTCAGTTCTGGGAGCAATGGGTACGCACCTGCGTCGCGACGCCGGCCATGCCCCTGTTGCCCGCAGACGAACGAGCCATCGCCGACGCCCTCAAGGCCGTCGCCAGCCTGCCTGCCCCGTTGCGCCGACTGTCCACCGTTCGCCAGAACCTGCCGAAGTCGGGACAGAACAGCCTGCACGACCGCTTGGGCCGCTGGTGCGAAGGAGGTGCGCTCGGCTGGGTTTTCGACGAGGGGGATGACCGGCTGCGCGAGCTGGACTCGGCGCCGGTGATCGCCTTCGACACCACCGAGTTCCTCGAACTCCCTGAGGTTCGCACGCCCGTCATGATGTACCTCTTGCAGGTGATGGAAGAGCTGGTCGACGGCAGCCGCCTCATCTACGTCATCTCCGAGTTCTGGAAGGCCCTGGATCACGAGGTCTTCAGCGATTTCTCCAAGCAAAGGCAAAAGACGATCCGCAAGCACAACGGCCTGGGGATCTTCGATACCCAGAGCCCGTCCGACGTCCTCAGGCATCCCATCGGCCGCACCATGGTCGAGCAAAGCGTCACCAAGATCTTTCTTGCCAACCCGGAAGCGGTGCGGGAGGAGTATGTCGAGGGCTTCGGCCTCAGCGAGGCGGAGTTCGACATTGTCAGAAGCCTGGGTTCGCAGGGTGGCCGACGCTTCCTGGTGAAGCAGGGGCACGGCAGCGCGATCTGCGAGCTCGACCTGGCCGGTCTCGACGACTACGTCACGGTGCTCTCCGGCACGGCCGACAACGTCGCGCTGCTGGATTCCCTACGTCAACGGCTCGGCGACGAGCCGCGGCGGTGGCTCCCCGAACTTCAGAAGGCGGTCCGCGATCGCCGGCTCAGCAGTCAAAGGAGAAGCGCATGACTTCGACGGCAAACACGACGGCTCATACGTTGGCGGTCCGGGCATCGATGGGCCGCGGCCGCCTTGTCCAGGGAAACGACGCGGTCGCCCGGCTGGCCGACGGCATCGTGAGCCCCGACAGCACCGCTCATTAGAAGGAGCCCGCCATGTTCTCCTGGGTCGGATCTCAGCTTGACTCCGCGCTGAACCTCTACGTCGTCGGTGTCGTTCAATCCCTGACGGCCGCGATCGCTCCGGTCGCGGTGACCGCGACGACGCTGTGGATGCTGCTCTACGGCTGGGCGGTTCTTCGGAACGAGGCCCCGGAGACGCTGCCCGTCTTCATCTGGAAGTCCTTCAAGATCGGCCTGGTCCTCGTCTTCTCCTTGCAGTCCGGCTTCTACATCAGCAATGTGTCCGATGCGGCCAATTCGCTCGCAACCGGCATGGCGACGACCTTCCTCGCTCCGAATTCCGCACCGGCAACGATTGACAGCCCGTATGGCGTCCTGGACGGATTCAACGACAAAGCGAGCCAGCTCGTCGTCGATCTCTTGAAGGATGCCGGCATCACCCGGCTGGACCTGGTCTTTGCGGCGGTCGTGACGGCGTTTGGCAATGTCGTATTCCTGTGTCTCGCCCTGTTCGTCGTCACGCTGGCAAAGATCTTCCTGACGTTCTCGATAGCCGTCGGGCCGCTGTTCATCTTCTGCCTCGCCTGGCGCCCGACGGCAAGATTCTTCGACAGCTGGCTGTCCATGGTCGTCAACGCCGTCGTCCTCACCTGGTTCGCCTTCTTCGCACTCGGCCTGAGTTGCTTCATGGGCGACACCCTGGTGCAGGCCATCCACGACCAGGGTGGCTTTCTGGGGCCGACGTTCAATGCGGTGGCGGAGTCCATCAAGTACTGCGTCGTGATGATCTTGATGGCGATCCTGTGCTTCCAGGCGCCCAGCCTCGCCTCGGCGCTCGCTGGCGGCACGGCGATTCAGCAGGGTGTCCAGATGGTCCAGAACGTCCTGATGGCGTCGCGCTTTCGCTCATCAGGACGCCACCAGCCCCCGCTAGCCGCGGCACCGGGTGGCACGGTCCGCGCCGGTACCGGCCTTCCCTATGCGGCGGGTCGCCTCGTGGCCGGCATGACGGCGGGGGCCGCTGCCGTTCGGCCGGGCACCGAGCCGGCGAAGGTACCTGCCTACAAGCAGGCGGCACAGCGGGCCAGGTCCTGACGGACTCGTACAAGGAGATGTCCATGACCACCTTCCAAAGACTCTGTGCGGTCCTGATCGCCGCCGCTGGCGTCGGGAATGCCGCCGCTCAGGGCATTCCCGTCATCGACGTCGCCAACCTGGTCCAGACGGTCCAGCAGGTCGTGAACGGCATCACCGAGATCAACAACCAGGTCCAGCAGATCGCCCAGATGCAGGCGCAGCTGAACAGCATGAACGGCATGCGCAACCTGGGCAACGTCTTCAACGACCCGTCGCTGCTGAATTACGTGCCGCCCAAGGCGTTCGTCCTATTGAACGCTCCCGACTCGAGCGGGTACGCCGGCCTGACCCCCACGGCGAAGACCTTGCGGAATGCCGGCATGGTCTACAACTGCATGGACATGGGCGGCGGCGCGCGCCTGGATTGCCAGGCGCGTCTCGCCCGGCCCTACCAGCACAAGGCGATGCTGCAGGACGCGATGACGGCCGCTGCCGGCAGGCTGAGCCAGATTCACTCTCTCATGGCCATGGTCAACGCAACGACGGATCAGAAGGCCATTCAGGAGATCACGGCGCGCATCGGGGCGGAAAACGCGCTGCTCGCCCACGAGATGTCCCAGATCCAGATGCTGCAGGGCGTGGCGGAAAGCGATGAGCGCATCGCGCGCTCGCGGGACCGCGAGCGTCAGTACGAAATGCTCAATCGCACGGGCAAGGTTTCGGACTACCTGCACTGAGGACGTCCGGCCACAGACGATTCGAGAGGTATCCCATGAATGCCGTCCTGAAGACAGGCAGAGCTGCCGCATTGCCTACGCATCCGTCCGAGGACGCCGGCGCCGAAGAGGACGCGGCGATGCTGGGTGCAAACCGCGCCTGGGAACTGGACCGAGCCGAGATGCTCCAGCGGTCCGAGCGGCATGCCTGGCAGATCGCAGCGGCGGCCTTTGCCGCCGCGCTCCTTGGCGTCGGGGCGGTGTTCGTCCAGGGACCCTTGCGACGCATCGTTGAAGTTCCCATCGTCGTGGACCGCGTCACCGGCGAGACCACGATCCAACAGCGATTGAGCGTCGAGACCGTCCCTGCCATGGACTCGATGGACAAGCACAACGTAGCGACCTTCGTACGGGCCCGTGAGGGATACAGCTGGTCCTTCCTCCAACGCGACTTCGACCAGGTCGCACGCATGGCGGTGCCCGCCGTGTTTGCCGCGTACAGCCGCCAGTTCGAAGGTCCGGATGCCTTGCAAAAGAAGATCGGGGCGACGGAGGAGCGCCGCATCAACGTGATCAGCGTCCGCCTGCCCGCCACCGGCCGGGCCGGCAACCACGGCGAAGCGACCGTCACCTACGAGAAGCTTGTCCGCCTCACGGATCGCAATCTCCCAGAGACCCGGACGCGCCACACCGCGACGCTGATCTTCGAGTACCAGCCCAGGGCCCTGACGAAAGAGAGCGACCGCTTGGACAACCCTTTCGGGTTCGTCGTGACCGCCTATCGATCCGACCCTGAGATCAATACCGCCACGGTGGAGGCCAAGCCATGAGGACGGGTCACTGGATGCCCTGGACCGGCGTGGCCTTCGCGCTCACGATGCCGGCCACCTTGCCTGCCGCCCCGGACTCGCGACTGCGCGAAGTCCCCTACGACGCGGGCGCCATCATCACCGTGCCGGTCAAGCGCGGTGCGGTCACGCTGGTATTGCTTGGAGCGGACGAAGCGATTTCCGAGGTGGCGGCCGGTCTCGGCAGTGACTGCGCCAAGCCGGAGGCATCGTGGTGCGTCGCAGCGCAGGCTGGTGGTCGCACTCTTTTCGTCAAGCCGAAGAGCACGGCGAGCGCCGCCAACAACCTGGCGGTCGTCACCGACCGGCGCGTCCACAACCTGCAGTTCATCGTGCTGAACGACGGCGACCCGCGCCCGCCGGTGTATCGATTGGTCGTGCGCCCACCAGCGCCGCCACCTTCTGCCCCCGCCCCAACGCCCGGGCTCGTGCCCGTGCTGCCCGTGCTGCCGGCGGCTCCGCATCCTCCGACTGTCGAGCAGGTCGTGGCCGAGCGGCTGCAGGCCAAGCCGGGAGTCTCGAACACCCGGTACTCGCTGGCCACGGGGGCAGGTTCCGAGGACATCGTTCCAAGTCTGGTCTTCGATGACGGCCGCTTCACCTATCTGCAGTTCCGCGGCAACCGCGAGATCCCGGCGGTGTTCCAGGTGCTGGAAGACGACAGCGAGACGCTGGTCAACACCCGGATGGAGGACGAGCTGCTGGTCGTCGATCGCGTGAGTCGCCGGCTGGTGCTCCGCTCCGGCTCGGCGGTCGTGGGTCTCTGGAACGACGCCTTCGACGGGGACGGTGCGCCGCCCGAACGGGGCACGACCGTGCCAGGCCTGCGTCGTGTCATCAAGCCGTCTCGACCCGCACCGGCCCGCTCGCAGGAGGACACCCCATGACGGACACAGTGCAGCCCGACACGCGGGATCCCTCAGAAGGGACAGACTCCGGCGGAGCCGCCCCCGCGGCCTCGCCGACTCGCGGCAAGCGGCGTATTCCGAGCATCGCGGCGCTGTGGCGCTCGGCATGTTCATGGTGTGGGAAGCGATGGCTCACCGTGTCCATCGCTGCGGTCATTGCCATCCCGGTCAGCACTTACGCGATCTTTGGTGCCTTCGGTCGCGGGAGCCGCTCCGGCAGCGACGAAACCCCTCTTGGCCGAAACCGGCCGCTTGCCGCGAGCATGGAACCCCACAGGCTCGACATGGCGCGCCCTGCAGCGCCGCCGGCCTCCGGCATCGGAGAGCCCCGGGTGCCGGCCATCGGCATGATGGACGAGGGCGAGGCGGAGCCCATTGGCGTGCGGCGCAGCGGCACCGGCTCGTCCGTGGCGACCGGACCGGCCGCACCTCGGCCCGAGGACGCGCCGGTGCTGCTGGTCGCCACACGTCCCACTCAGGGGCTTGCACCCCATCCGTCCATCACGCCCCAGGATGCGGGGCTTGGACAGGCGCGGACGCCTCCCATCGATGCGGACCCATCCGATCCGATGGCCGCGACGACGCGCAATCTTCAGGCCTACCAGCGGCAGCTGGCAGGGTTGCTGGAGAAGTTGACGCAGTCTGCCCCGCTTGCCGGGCCCTTGGGTGGCGAGGTGCCGTCGTCGACCGCGGACGCCGGCCTGCGACGGAACGGCGTACCGGCCGACAACCCGGTCGGTCCGCTGAAGGCCTCGGCGACGCCACGTGTCGTGGCAGGGTTGCTGGGGAACCGGAGCCTGACCCTTGCCAAGGGCACGGCTTTCACCTGTGCCCTGAAGACGCGCGTCATCAGTGCGACCTCGGGCCTGGTGGGATGCCAGGTTCAGCGCCATGTGTTCAGCGACGACGGTCGGGTGCTGCTGATCGAGCGCGGCTCCCACCTCGACGGTGAGTACCGGGTCACCGGCCTGCGTCCTGGGTCCGTTCGCATCCCCGTTCTCTGGACCCGCATCAGGACACCGCATGGCGTGACCGTGGACATCGATTCACCGGCCACCGGCAAGCTGGGCGAGTCCGGCATCGAGGGCCATGTCGACAACCGCTGGACCGAGAGGATCGGCGCGGCGATGCTGTTGTCGCTCATCGACGATTCGGTCAAGCTCGTCATCGAGAACCAGTCCCGCGACCGGCAGGCCGACACCATCGTCCTGCCATCGACCACGGCCAACACGAGCAAGCTGGCGGAGAAGGTGCTGGACAGCACCATCAACATACCGCCGTTGATCTACCAGAACCAAGGCGGCATCGTCGGCATCTACGTCGCGCGCGACATCGACTTTTCCGGAATCTATGCGCTGGTGCCGGAGACGGATGCCGACGCGGGGGAATCCCGGTGAGCGCCGACCAGGAGGAGCGCTCGACGGCCTGTTGGCGGGGCGATGCCACCTCGGTGTTGGAGTTCATCCGGCCGCTGCGGGAGCACCTGGACGAAGCCGGCGTGACCGAGGTCTGCGTCAACCGGCCCGGTGAACTGCATGTCGAAACGGCGATGGGTTGGCGCGTCGTGATCGCACCGGAGATGACCTACGAACGATGCATGTCCCTGGCCACCGCCGTGGCGACCTTCTGCGATCAGCGCGTCAACCAGGAGACGCCGCTGCTGTCGGCCACCCTGCCGACCGATGAGCGCGTGCAGTTCGCGATTCCCCCGGCGGTCTCCCGCGGGTGCGTCTCCATCACGCTGAGAAAGCCGGCACGGACGATCAGGCGTTTGGCCGAATTCGAGCAGGAAGGCCTGTTCTCGCGCACCCAAGCCGTCACGGCTGGCGATGACGAGCCGGATCGGGCGGAGCAGGAGCTGCTGGAGTTGCACCGGCAAGGGCGATTTGCGCAGTTCCTCAGGCAGGCTATCCGCCGTCGCCAGACGATGGTGATCAGCGGCCGTACCGGCTCCGGCAAGACCACCTTCATGAAGGGCCTGGTCGAAGAAGTGCCGCGCGACGAGCGCCTGATCACGATCCAGGACGCCGCCGAGCTGACCCTCCCCCATCACCCCAATGCGGTCCATCTGTTCTACAGCAAGGACCAGCAGGGCACGGCCAAGGTCACGGCGAAGTCGCTGCTGGAAGCCTGCCTGCGCATGCGACCCGACAGGATCTTTCTGGCGGAGGTGAGGGGGGACGAGTGCTTCCACTTCGTGCGGCTGGCGGCCTCGGGGCACCCAGGCAGCCTCACCAGCGTGCATGCGGGGAGCTGTGCCCTGGCCTTCGAGCAGCTCGCCTTGATGATCCGAGAAAGCGGAGCAGGCGGCGGCCTGACGATGGAGGAGATCAGGCGCCTGCTCGATCTGGTCGTGGACGTCGTCGTCCAGCTGGACCGTGACGAAGGCGGGCGCTACATCGCACAGATCCAGTATGAACCGAGGTCCAGGCGCGTGGCGCGCTCTCGCGCCGACGGGGGGCACCATGGATGAGCCTGCAGTCAGGACGTTCGCGACGTGGTCGCCGGGCCGGAAGATCGTGGCGGGCCTCTTTGCGCTGGGCGCTCTGGTGCTGTCAGCCGGCGCCGCCTTCTACCTGGCCGGCGTCCTCTTCCTGCTGCTCAACAAGGCGAGCCCGGCACAGGCCCGGTGGGGCAGCATCGTCCACTACTGGAAGCTCTACGGCGACGATCCCCGGCTTCGCAAGAGACTCATCACCGCCATCTCCGTGTCGGGCGCTCTGCAGCTGGCCCTGCCTTCGGCCATGGTCCTGGCGGCTCGCCAGCGCCGAAGTCTCCATGGCGATGCCCGTTTCGCGTCGGCGGCAGAGGTGATGGCGTCGGGGCTCACCGACAGCTCGGAGCCGGGCATATTTGTCGGTCGCTACCGCGGTCGTGACCTGCACCTGCCCGGGCAGCTGTCCGTCATGCTGTCGGCCCCGACGCGCAGCGGCAAGGGCGTGTCCGTGGTCATCCCCAACCTGCTGAACTGGCCCGATTCGGCCGTCGTCCTGGACATCAAGGGGGAGAACTACGACATCACCGCGGGCTGTCGGTCTGCGCGCGGCCAGGAGGTCTATGCCTTCTCCCCGTTCGACCACGACGCGCGCAGCCACCGCTGGAACCCGCTGACGGCGGTTCGAAGCAGCCCGCTGCACCGCGTGGGCGACCTGCTGACGATCGGCCAGGTGTTCTATGCGAACGACGGCAGCGGCACCGCGTCCGAAGGCTTCTTCAATGACCAGGCGCGCAATCTCTTCCTGGCACTCGGACTGCTGCTGCTCGAATCGCCGAACCTGCCGCGAACCATCGGCGAGATGTTGCGCCAGTCGTCCGGGAAAGGCCGGCCGCTGCTCGATCACCTGACCGACTGCATCTCTTCACGCGCCGGGACTTCCGAGGCGCTGTCCGACGAATGCCGTGACGCGCTGCAGCGGCTGCTGTCCAACTCGGACAACACGATGGCCAGCATCGTGGCGACCTTCGTCGCCCCCCTGACGCTGTTCGCCGACGCGATCGTGGATGCGGCGACCAGCTGGGATGACTTCAGACTCGAGAACGTGAGGCGGCGCCGGATGACGGTGTATGTGCGCATCCCGCCGAACCGCCTGGCGGCCGCACGCCCGCTGCTCGATCTCTTCTTTTCCCAACTGGTCAACCTGAACACGCAGTTCCTGCCCTCGCAAGACAGCGCGGCCCCGTTCCAGTGCCTCATCGTCGCCGACGAGTTCGCCGCGCTGGGCCGCGTCCGTGCCATCGTCAATGCCGCTCCCTACCTGGCCGGATACGGCCTGCGCCTGCTCACCGTCATCCAGGCGATGTCGCAGCTCGATGCAATCTATGGCGACCGGCAAGCCCGGACCTTTGCGACCAACCACGGACTGCAGATCCTCTTCGCCCCCCGCGAGCAGCGAGATGCGGACGAATACAGCGCCATGCTTGGCCACTACACGGCGCGCGCCACCTCGCACGGCCGCAGCCGGTCCTCCGGCGTTCTGGGCGACACCAGCGTCAGCACCAATGAAAGCGACCAGCGCCGGGACCTGCTGCTGCCACAAGAGATGAAGGAACTCGGCAGCGAACGGCTCGTCATCATCCTGGAGAACTGCAAACCCATCCTCGCGGAGAAGGTCCGCTATCACCGCGACCCCGCCTTCAAGGCGCGATTGCTGGCCGCACCTGAGGTGCCGCGCATGGACATGGCTCTGCACCTGGCCAAGGTGCATCAGCGCTGGCGCCATGCCGATCCCGAGCTGCCGCCTGGCAAGAAGAAGCTCGACATCGAAGAGCTGGCCAGCAAGCTCAACAAATTGCCCGACTTGATCAAGGCGCCGGTAGGCGAGGCGGCGGAAGGGCTGATTGACGTTGTTGCGGATACCCAGACCGGCCCATCGGCGGGCGGCGCGATCGATGCGGTCGCCGACGCCGAGGGTGTCCTGATCGGTGAGCCCCCCCTGGATCGCGCGCGCCAAGGCGACGCGCAATGGAGCCTCTCATGAAAAGTCGAACTCGGGCCTTCAACGGCCTCATCTGCGCGTTGGCGCTCGCGTCCTGCAGCGCGCCGCCCAAGCCCCCGGTGGTCGACCCAGCCAGCAAGCGACCTGCGAACGTTCCAGCGATCGTCGAGCTGCAGATCTGCCGGAACGACCTGCACGACGCCCGACTGCTGGCGGCGAAGTCGGACCGACTGGCCCAGGCCAACGCGGAAATCCTGGCCCAACTCTCCCAGCGCCAGCAATCGCTGGCGGCTGCCCAGGAGGCGGCTGCCCACCAACGCGAGCCGCGCAATCGCGTGTTCACGGTCCTGTTCGCCTTCGGCAGCGCGGACGTCGCCATCCCCTCTCCCGACGCCCAGGCGCTCGTCGAAGCCGCAAGGCTCGCCGCGCTGGTGCTGCTACGGGGCCGGACGGACGGCAGCGGCGACAGCCTGGTCGAGACGCGGATGGCCCGGGCGAGAGCGGTGGCCGTGCGCGACTACCTGGTCGCAGCCGGTGTCGCGCCGCAACGCATCCGCACGACCTATCAACCGACGGGCGACCACGCCGCCGACAACGAAAGTGCTGCAGGCCGAGCCGTGAACCGTCGGGTCGAAGTCGAGCTCTACCCTGCCCTGCCACTCCCCCTGGGGCCGAGCCAAGCGCGCCGCCCCTGAATTCCATCTCGTCGAGACCTACACCATGGACACATCACGACCGCGTGGCCAATTCGGCAATGAAGCACCCGGTGGAACCGTCGAGTCGGTACCGAGCACGCCAGCACCCAGCAAACGACCCCGGACGCCCAAAGAACCGGCCGGCGAGCGATACGAGTTGCGAGACCGCACCACGAAAGAGGTCCATCGCGCGAACACCTTCTCCGAGATGGCGGCGAAGGCGGAAGGACTCGGCAGTGACCTCTTCGTTGCCGTGGCCGCCGATGGCAGGCGCACGTCGATCGAGAAAATCGACGGCCAGTGGCGGCGCGGTCCGCAGCGGCCGGCGTCGTCCGTTTCCCCGGCCTCACCTTCGGGAACGCGGGATCCGTCGTCGGTGCCGACGCAGGGGCCGGCGCCCGCCCTGTCATCTCGGCGGGAAGCGCCCCAGCGCCAAGGTGCCGGGACGCTCGGGCATTCCGAGGCCGAGCATGAGCGCGCCGCCCATGTCGCCCGGCTCGAGGCCGCCTTGCGGGAGCGCTACACGATCCACCGGGCCCCGGTGAGCGTGGGGGACGCGATGATCGGACGGATCGAATATCGGTTTCGGGGGGACGGCGTTCGCGTGGCCTTCACCGAATCCAGGTTTCGGCTGGCAACCGACAACAACCTTCCGTCCGTCGCTCGCTCGATGGTCGATGTGGCAGAGGCTCGCGGCTGGCAGGGGCTGCGGGTCTCCGGTCATGAGGAATTCAAGCGCAGGGTCTGGTTCGAAGCGACCCTGCGTGGACTCAAGTCCGTGGGCTATGAGCCCTCGCCGGACGACTTGCAGCAGCTCAGGCGCGAGCAGGACGCCAGGCAGGCGAATCGCGTCGAGCGCGTGCAGCAACCCGGCGGCACGTCGCCCCCGCAAGCCGAAGCCTCGGCACCGGCTCCCGGCAGGCGCAAGACGGTCCTGGCAGCCGTCGAGGCCGTGCTCGTCGCCAAGAACGTGCCGGAGCAACGACGTGAGGAGCTGATGGCGGCGGTCGCAGAGAACCTGGCACAACGCATCCGCGAAGGACGCGAGCCGCGGGTCAGGATCTATGACAGGGACGCCGTGGCGCCGCTGGCGGGCGCCACGGCGGTGCCGGCGCCCACGCGCGCGGTCGAGCGGTCGGACCCCACGCCGCAGCGATGAGTGACCTGGCGCCCGTTCCAGCCCTCGCCATCTCGGCCGCTGGCGCGGTCTATGAGATCGATGGTCAACGCTTCGAGGTGGCGGGGGCCGCCGCCGCGTTCGCGGACGCGGTTGCCCAGGCCCATGCCTGCCATCGGCGGCTGCGCTGCCTGTGCCAGGCGGACGGGGTGGAGATGTATGTCGCCCGGCTGGCGCCACCGCACGGCGGCTACGCCGTCAAGCGTCTGCCCGACACCGGCTGGCATCACGCGCCAGCCTGTCCCTCCTATGCGCCGCCGGCCGAGCTCTCCGGCCTCGGACAGGTGCTTGGCAGTGCCATCGCGGAGGACCCCACCACCGGGGAAACCACATTGGCGCTCGACTTCGCGCTCTCCAAGATCGCCGGCCGCACGAGCCCCACCCCGTCGGACACGGTGACGTCCAGCGTCAGCACGACGGGGATTCGCTTGTCGTTGCGCGGCCTCCTGCACTACCTGTGGGACGAAGCCGAGCTGACCCGCTGGCATCCGGGCTTCTGCGGCAAGCGAAGCTGGGGGACCGTGCGCCGCCTCCTGCTCGCGGCGGCGGAACACAAGCGCGTTGGCGGTGACCCGCTGAGGCTGCGCCTGTACATCCCGGAGCCGTTCTCGCTCGAACGGCGTGAGGCCATCAACGAGCGGCGCCTGGCCGAGTGGTCGCGGGCGGTCGCACAACCTAAAGGGCCTTCACCGCTGATGCTGCTCATCGCGGAAGTCAAGGAGATCGTCCCGTCTCGCTACGGATACAAGGCGGTCGTGAAGCATCTTCCGGACCACGCTCTGATGCTCGACGAACATCTCTACAAGCGGCTCGGACGCAGCTTCGAGCCTGACCTGGCTCTCTGGGCCAGCTCGGCCGACATCCGCATGGTGATGATCGCCACGTTCGGCCTGAGCGGCGCCGGCGTGGCGTCGATCCATGAACTGTGCTTGATGCCGGTGTCGATGCAGTGGCTGCCGGTAGGCGACGGATTCGGACAGCAGCTCATCGACAAGCTGGTCGCCGAGGAGCGCGTGTTCACGCGAAGCCTTCCCTACAACCTCCGCCCCAAGGAACCGTTGGCTTTCGCGGTACTGTCCGACTGCGGCGCCGATGCCGTGACGTTGCGTCTGATCTATCAGCCCGAAACAGGCGGGCGGGCCACATCGAGTCGGGCGCAAGGCGACGGTTCCACAGGTTGGACATGGCGTCCGGAGATGGAGCAACTGCCTCGACTACCGGGGCCTGCAGTTGAGGTTCGGCGCATTGAAGGCACTGCGGCGTGAAACCGTGGCGCAGAGCCGCTCATCGCAACGGCTCACGGTCTGTGAGAGCGAGTCCCATTCTCGTCGCGGTCACTGGGGTAACGCCCTGCCGGTTCGATTCTTGGGAGAAGACGCGGTCCGTAAGCTCGGTGAGATGGCATTGCACTAAAGTCGTCCTGCCGATTCGCAGAACGGTTTCGCAGTTTCAAAAACTCAATAAGGGCTCCTCGCAATGGCCAAGTCGCTTACATCCCTCCTGAATCAAATCGAACGCCTCCAGAAAGAGGCTTCGTTGATCCAGTCCGAAGTCATCGACCGCATCAGAAAGGAGATCGCCAAATACCATCTGACGCCCGAACAGCTGTTTGGCGCGGCTGTAGGCAGTGGCGCGAAGAGAGCCAAGCCGACCCGTAAGTCCTCGACGCCCCGTGTCGCCAAGTACGCGGACCAGGCGGGAAACAGCTGGGGCGGCGTGGGCAAGCGCCCCGAGTGGCTCCGGCAGGCTCTGGCCGCAGGCAAGGCCCTCGAAGACTTTCTGGTTGGCGGCGCGGGCTCGCAGTCGGTCGCGGCGACCGACGCTGGCAAGCCAGCGTCAAAACGGACACGCAAGGCCCCCTCGGCGGCCAAACCCGCCGTGGGCAGGAAGACGAAGGCCACCAAGCGTGCCGCTGCAAGGAAATCTTCCAAGGCAAGGCCGCGCGCCGCTGCTGCCGCCACATCGGCGTCCGAGTGAATACCACGGGCCCGGGCCGGACTTGCATGCTGGTCGCGGTCCTCGCTGCCGTGCGGCCTCGCCTGGGCGGCCTGGTCATTAGCCGGAAGGACCGCGCCAAGAGCTTGCCGGCGTACGTCGACATCGGCGCGTGCGCGCTCGCGAATCGGTCTCGGGGTGTCGGGTCCGCGGCAGCACCCGGTTGAAGCACACCCCCTGCGCCGATTGAATCCGCTCGGCTCGAGCCTGCCGTTGGCCGAGTTGCGGGCATCACCGACTTCATCTGCGAACGGTGCCCGTTGCGTTCTGGCGTCCGGATGGGATGGACGCCACCGATATGGAGGGGTTGTACCGGGAAGGCGGTATAGCCGCCCCTGGACCCTGCGTGCTGCGCATCTGACAGTCGATCCAGGGCCATGCTCAGTTGGCCCGCACATCACTGTCTCGGGAGGGTTCATGAAGTCCACAGCCAGGCGCAGTTCCGCGCTTCTCTTCTCCGCCATCGGCCTGTCACTGATGCTGGGCGCAGCGTCCGGAGCGCGGGCCGGTGTCATCAGCGCCAGCCCATTCTTCGATGTCTATGGCGTCGACAGCAACGAATGGACCCTCACCACGCGCACTTCCACGGTGCTGAGCGAAGGCAGCGGGTTCATCGACCTGGTCCTGACCCCGACCGAGGTCGGCCAGATCGATATCAGCATTGGTGGCGGCAACTGGCGGATCGCCAATCTCATGCTGGTCTTGAAAGGGCCGCAGACGGGTCTCAGCCAAGATGGACGGATCGCCACCGAAACGCTGGACGGCGCCGCGACGGTCATCACCGCGACGGCCTCCTATGCGAAGCCGCGCGACGCCCAGCTTGCCACGTCCTACGGCCAGAATTACCTGGTCGCGATGACGAGCCTCGGGGGCGTCGCTTATGGGACAAGGAAACTCGGCAGCATCCTGGCAGACGGTGAAGTCGCCAACTCGCTGAAGCGCCGGGGTTCGACCATCACGTTTGATGAGGTACCCACTTACTACCTGGGCGGCGGCGTCATCGGAGCGAATTACCTAGTGCCGTCGTCCGACCCGGCCTGCGCGTCGGTGCTGTGCATGCCCGCCGCGCGTGCCGTGGCGACGCTGGAGTCGGTCGACCTCCGGTTCGCAGTCACGACGACGTTCGCCGCCCCCGTGCCCGAACCGACCCTGGCGTCGCTGATGCTGGCTGGGCTGGCCGCACTGTGCGGGTTCGTGAGCCTGAGGCGCAGACGCGGGTGAGCATCGGGCCGGGCTGGCGACGGTGTGCTCGTCGTGGTCGGAAATCCGAGCGGCGGAGGCGCGTATACAAGTCCGCCAGCTGGATGCCACACCGCCTGACAAGGCTACCGCTGCGGCCATATCGCCAGGCCGCATGGGCAGCCTGAACGCCGGAAGGCCTGGCCACATCGCCCGCATACAACCACCTTCCCTCAACACCGACGAGGAGTACACCCATGAGAATCGCCCAGCCCCTCACGATAGTCGCGGCCCTATTCGGAATGGCGGCTCATGTGCAAGTGTCCGCCCAGACCCGTCCGGCCTTGGTTCAGGATGTGGACCAGGCCGATCGTCATGCGTATTGGGAGGATGCGGATCTGCGGTCGAACGCTGGCAGCTGCATCGGTAACAGCTGTAGCCTGACTTTCGCGACCGTGCCCTCCGGGACGCGTCGAGTCATCGAGTACGTCGCCTGCACCTTCTCGGCGTCGTCATCGTCCGATGTCATCACCTTCGTCGAGCTCAACACGCAGTCTCCTTACGGAAAGTCCAGGGCAAGATTGCCGGCGGCGCAGAGCGTGCCCGGAATGTCGCCGTTTTTCACCAACCAACGGCTGCTGGCCTACTACGCCAGCGGCGAACAGGTGGCGGTGATCGCCTATGACTCTGGCAATGCATCACCTCGCAACATGCATTGCAGTTTGAGCGGGCACGACGTCACCTTGCCATGATGGCGCCGGCAGAAGGCGTCGACTCCATGCCTGCTACGGCGTTGAAGGCGGGGCGCGACCACCAGATTGGCGACGGCCATCAATTTCGTGGATTGGGATGTCGTACTGACGCGCTGAAACTGCCTTGGTGGTGCTCTGCGTTACGCCTTCGGGTGGGATCATGAAGCCTTGACGCTCAGGTCGCGTTTTGCGAGGGCAAGTGGTGAACCTCCCAGCCTACTCGCTCCGATGTCTCGACCTCGCAAGGCTGATCCCCGCTCTCCGGCAAGGTGCCCAGCCTTTCTGGATCACCGGTGCATGGGCCGGAGCCTAGCCGGGGTGATGGTCATAATTGGAGATTCCATTCCAGTTGCCTCCTTACCAAGGGCAACGTTTCGCCTGCCTAGAGTGATCCGCATGGAGCCCACCGTCGCCAGTGTCGAGCACGATAGCCGCTACCGCGTCACAGAGCGGCAGCCGACGGGTGACGATGTCGGGCCGTCTTCGGAGATGGGCAGCATGAGCCCTTCGGAGCAGCCTCCAGGCATAACGGGTCAACTGCCTTGAGAAGTCAGTGGCCGCTTGCCGCGAGTCTGCCGATTCCGGCCGCCTCTGGTTTCCTCTTCTTCGAGTAGGCATGGCGGTCGGCTCGGCGCTCGAGATATTGCCCGCCCGCCTGCTCGGCGTGGCTGACGCGGCTGGCAATGAGCTGTTTCGCCGCAGCATGCGGACGTGGCGCATTTCGCTGAGTGGCTCAGCAATTCTGTCGGCTGCGCTGGCGGCAACCTTCAATGCGCTCATCCCCGGATCTTCTCTGTGGACGTGGGCGGCGCTGGGCTGGCTGGTCTATGTGGTTCAGGCGCTGCTGTGCTTGAATTTGGAGCGTCAGTGTCAAGCTGCCAGTCCTCCGCCTCCATGGTGCGCCGCCACACTGGTCCTGACGATCTGCGTCGGTGCGCTGTGGGGTTCTCTGGTGTGGTGGATGCCGGCGGAGTCAAGGTCGGCTGAACTGCTTGGGGCATTCGGCACGGTGATGTTCCTTCTGGGTGTCTCCAGCGCCAGCACCTCGGTGGGCATGCTGTTGGCGGTTCTGGTTCCGGCCGGTGTCGTGTTGGCCTCGGCTCTGACTTGGCATGCCGGCCTGCCGGTCGCCGGCGGCCTCAGCCTGCTGGTGTTGGTGCTCATCGTTCAGCATGGCCGGGTGCTGCAGGCCAACATGCTCGAAGTCGTGCGCCAACGCCGCCAGCTGCAGGCGCTGTCCGAAGAGTTGCAAGCGCAGCAAGCCAAGGTAGAGCAAGTGAGCCGGGAACGGGCACTCGCCGAAGAGCGCCAACGCTTGCTGCGTGACATGCATGACGGCATAGGCTCTTCGCTGATCTTCGCGATCAAGGCTATCGAACAGAAGCGCCTCGACCTGGACGAAGCGTCTAAGGTCCTGCGCGACTGCCTCGATGAACTGCGCCTCGTGATCGACTCGTTGGACCCGATGGGCAACGACCTCGTGGCCTTGCTGGCCACCCTTCGATACCGGCTCAACCACCGGCTAGATGGCGCCGGGATCGAGCTGGAATGGTCGGTCGGCGACGTACCGCCGCTGCCCTGGCTCAATGCGCCTGAGGCCTTGGACGTGCTGCGCATCGTGCAGGAGGCCGTCGCCAATGCCATCAAGCATGCGGGTGGTCGGAAACTGCGGATAGCCGTCGTGCGAAACGACGGTATCGATGGGCAAGCCACCGGAGTCGTCGTCCTCGTCGAGGACGATGGCCAGGGGCTCACGGACGAGCAGTCTCCGGACGGTCGCGGCTTGTTGCACATGCGTCAACGGGCCGAGCGCCTCGGCGCGACCCTCGAATTCGTCAGTTCGCCGCTCGGGGGCTTGGGCGTGTGCCTGCACATGCCGTTGGAGGCGCCCTTGAAGTCCCCGGACAGGGCCTAACGCCGACGGCGCCCGGCGGTCTGCTTACAGCACCAGCGGCCCTTTTACCGCGCCTCCGTCGAGTGGCGCTGTTTCGCCAATCGTGGACGTGTCTTTGAATATCGAGGCCCGAAAGTTCATAGTCCGCGGCCCCACATTGTCCGTGGCCCATAGTGCGAGCGCCTTGGCCGACATGGGCTTGGCGAACAGGTACCCTTGAAGCTGGTCGCAACCGAATTCACGCAGGATGCGGTTCTGTCCTTCAGTCTCGACACCCTCGGCCACGACCTTGCGATCCAGGGCCTTTGCGAGGTTCACGACGGCGCGTGCGACTTTGCGGGCGTCCTCATTGGTCTCCAGGTCGAGCACAAAGCTGCGATCGATCTTGAGTTCATCGGCAGGCAGAGAGCGCAGGTACGCCAAGCTGGAATGCCCCGTGCCAAAGTCGTCGATGGACAGCTGGATGCCCATGGCGTGCAGTTTCTGCAGTACACGGACCGTGGCGTCCACGTCGACCATTGCCGATGTCTCGGTCACTTCGCACGTCAGCAATTCGGGATTGATCTGGTGCGTGCGCAGCGCACTGGCGATCCGGTCAGCCAGGTCCGGCTGTCTCAGCTGGTGCACGGACAGATTGATCGCGATGCGCATCCGGATGCCTTGATCGCGCCAGATGCGCAATTGGCGGCTGGCGTCTTCGATGACCCAGCGTCCGATCGGGATGATCAGACCGCTGCGCTCGGCAAGAGGGATGAAGGAGGCCGGACTGACCATGCCGCGGGTCGGATGATTCCATCGCAGCAGCGCCTCGGCGCCGGTGATCTCTCCCGTGGGCGCATGAATCTTCGGCTGGTAATGCAGTTCGAGCTGGTTGAGTTCGACCGCGAGGCGCAATTCCCGCAGCAGCTCGATCTGATCCGGCGGTCCTTTCGTCATGCTTGCGTCAAAGAAGGCATACCTCGCGCCGCCAGCCGCCTTGGCATTGGCCATCGCGACTCTTGCACGCGGGATCATGGACTCGACAGCGCCGCAGTCCGGATACATCACGACGCCGACCGAACATGCCAGCGTCACGGATTGGCCTCGCCCGACGCCGATAGGCAGCCTCATCTCCCGCAACACCTTGGTCGCCAGGACTGCAGCATCTTCCGGCTGCGGATCTTCATTCATCAACAGCGCGAACTCGTCCGCTGCAAGCCGCGCGGCCATGAAGGGCTGCACGAGCGGCCGCATGCGTTTGGCGGCTTGGCGCAGGACCTCATCGCCCTTGAGGCTGCCAAACGTACTGTTGATCGACTTGAAGTCGTCGATGTTCACCAGAAGAAGCGCCAGCCGACGGGATTTGACGTCGGCCTGGCGCACCGCCTGTTCCAGCGTGTTCTCGAATGCGTTGGGGCCGGGCAGGCCCGTGACGGGATCGTTCGCGCCGACGAGCAGTCGCAGGTCGAGCTTGGTTCCGGGTCCAACCTGCTCCCCACCGAAGGGCAATTTGGCGCGAAGCGCCCTAAGCCAATCGATCATGCCGGATGGCCGCCATGACGGCAGGTGTGCCGTTCGGCTGAGCGACTGCCCCGTCGACGGCGAGATGAGGTTCCGTCCTTGGGGGCGTTCTTAGCAAACGAAGATGATGGGGCCCTGATGCCGTCATCGGCGCAACGACGCAAGGTGCCGCCGGATCGGCGCGCCCTGCCAGCCACAGCCAGCGTTCTAGCGTCCGACGCTGACCAGAGTGTCTGATGTGCGGGTACGGCCATGCCCGTCTTCTTCCAGATCATATTGTGAAATTAGCCTTGGCTCGAGAATGAGAGGGCCAAAGGGATCGTAGGCGGCTGAGCTTCTTAAGTCGATGCCGTTTCGTTCTGAGGGATGTGCCGTTTTGCACGGTGAGCCGCCCCGGGTTTGAGGTTCAACACTCTGAGAGGATTGAGACGTGGGCACGTCGAACAAGTTCCGGCAGATCTTGGCAAAGGAAGCGCATTTGAAGCGTCCACCGTCAAAGGGCCAAGCAGCGCATCGGCGAGGAGGTGTCGGAGAAGCCAGCCTACCGGCCGGGCGCGTTCACCGTCGAGCGCCATGTGCGTGGCAAGTGGGTCTGCAAGCGCCGCGAGCACATCGTGCAGGCACCGGCGCCGGCCCGCGTGATCGCCAAGGGCATCCCCACGGTCGGCCTGCTGGCCCACCTGCGGGTGGCCAAGTTCATTGATCACTTGCCCCTGGACCGCAGAAAGAGCTCCCTGCACGTGGGCTCGGACATGGGCGGGCAGATCGCGGCGGTCATGTATACGTCGCTCGGCACTGCCCGGTTGAACAGCATCAACCCGCAGCGCTAACCACGTTCCCAGCTGTGGCATCGCAACGTCCATCACCGCAACGTAGCCGCCTCGAGGATTGTGATGTCCTCCGGGATCCTCACGTCCTGCGAGAAGAAATCTTCCGGGGCGTGAGCAATGGCACCTGGACGGCAGCTTGCGTCCTCCGAGGCCGTCCGGGAAACATTTGCCCTGAACCACCCCACACGAGAGGACGTCATGCCGAGTATGAGGATACTGTCACACATCTTCGCTGCTGCATTTACTGCAGCGTCTGCTGTTTCAGCTGCAGCGCCCTTGACGGTTGATTCCTCTAGTATTGGCTCGGTCAAGATCGGCATGCACTTGACCAAGATTCCGATACGGCTGGAGGAGCCGATTCAGAGAACTGCTTTCAACGACACCGGAAGCTGCTATTACGTCAACCCGAGCAGCGGCCCTCGCTTTTACATGATGATTGAAGGCGATGTTCTTACGAGATTCGATGTGACCGAGCCAGGGATTGAAACCAAGGAGGGCGTGGCGGTTGGCGATCCGATCAAGAAGGTCAAAGACACCTATGGGCAAGCGGCAATTGAGACTCCGAACTTCTATGACGAAGCGCAGCCGGAATTCACCATCAATTCAAAGGACGGGCAGTATTCGCTGCGCTTCAGCACGTCTGACGGCAAGGTCGCGGCCATCATTGCCGGGCGCTCAAAGTCAGTGAGGTATGTGGAGGGATGCTTGTGAGCTTCCGGTCTCGCCGACGACGCCCGCCAACCTAGGTGCGAGAGACGATATGGATGGCGTACCTGCGGGTCGAAGGCCGTGACAGCTGGCTGACGCAAGCGTTCACCGACCCGTCATGCGACAGGTCGAGACTGTGCGGCTTTCGTGATTTCGGACCGCTCATGCGCTTCAGCCTCACCCCCCTTCACTTGGCCCTGGTCTCCGCTCTGGGAACTCTGTCGTTTGCCGGCTGCAACAGCGGCGACAAATCCAATGACATCCCGGAAGGCACGACGATGGAAGTCGCCGTGCTCAGCACCACGGACCTGCACCAGAACCTGCTGAGCTACGACTACTACCAGCTTGCCAACCTCTCCGGCTCCGGCACCTTGGGCCTCGCCGCTACGGCCAGCGTCATCAAGGCAGCGCGCGCCGAGAACCGCAACACGCTGCTGCTGGACAACGGCGATGCCACCCAGGGCACGCTGCTGGGGGACTTCCAGGCCCTGGCCCAGCCCGTTTCCTGTGCCCAGACCCTGGCCATCTACAAGGCCATGAACTCCCTCGGCTTCGACGCCGCAGGCCTGGGCAACCACGAGTTCAACTACGGCCTGCCCTTCCTGAGCCAGACGCTGAACGCCGACCTCGGTGTGGCCGGTGTCGTCAAGCCGGCCGGAACCTGCGGCGCGCCGAGCTACCCGGTCGTCAACAGCAACGTCACCAGCGCCACGAGCGGCAACCCCATCCTGCCGCCTTATGCGCTGCTGAACCGCAACTTCGTCGTCAAGCTGCCCACCGGCGAGTACGCCACGCTGCCGCTGAAGGTGGCCGTCCTCGGCTTCGTGCCGCCTCAGATCATGGACTGGGACGCCAAGAATCTCACCGGCAAGCTGGCCGTGAACGGCGTCGTCGAGTCGGCACAGAAGTACGTGGCCGAGGCGCGCGGCAAGGGTGCGGACCTCGTCATCGCCCTGTCCCACGGCGGCCTGGACGCCAGTCCCTACAGCCCCAAGATGGAGAACGGCAGCCTGCACCTGAGCACGGTGGCCGGCGTGGACGCCCTCGTGACCGGCCACTCCCACCTCGTCTTCCCCGCTCCGCGCGAGCCCAATGCGCCCAAGCTGGACGCCTCGCTGGCGGCCCTTCCGGCAGCCACCGTCGACAGCGCCAAGGGTATGGTCAACGGCGTGCCCACCGTGATGGCCCAGAGCTGGGGCCGGCGGCTGGGCATCATCAAGCTGACCCTGGCCTGGCAGGGCGGCAAGTGGGTGGTGCAGAAGGACAAGACCACGGTCGAATCCCGCGGCCTGGCCTGGCAGGATGGCAAGACCTTCGTCACGCCTGACGCCGACATGGCCAAGCTCGTCGATGCCGAGCACCAGGCCACCATCGCCTACGCCAAGCAGCCGCTGGGCGTCGCGACCGACTTCGAGATGTCGGCCTACTTCGCGCTGGTGGGCGACGTCAGCGCCATCCAGATCGTCAACCAGGCCCAGATCGACTATGTGAAGAACTTCATCGCGACCAGCACCGACGCCACGCTGAAGAGCTATGCCGGCATCCCCGTCATTTCCTGCAGCGCGCCCTTCAAGGCGGGCCGCAATGGCGCGGGCGACTTCACCGACGTGGCCCCGGGCGCCAGCAGCACCAGCCCCTTCGCGCTGCAGGTGCGCAACCCGGGCGACCTCTACCTCTACGGCAACAACAACATCCAGGCCGTGAAGATCAAGGGCTCGGACCTGAAGAACTGGCTCGAGACCTCGGCCAAGCAGTTCGGCCGGGTCGACCCCACGAGCACCACGACCCAGGACCTGGTGCCGAGCTACTCCACCATCTACAACTTCGACGTCTTCTACGCCGAGGGCAATGCGCTGACCTACCAGATCGACGTCACCCAGCCGGTCGGCTCCCGCATCGTCAACCTGCGCTACCAAGGCCAGCCGGTGGCCGACGGCGCCGACTTCATCGTCGCCACCAACGACTACCGCGCCGGTGGCGGCGGCGCCTTCCCCGGCATCGACGGCAGCAAGACCATCATCAAGTCGCCCGACGCCAACCAGGCCGTCGTGGCCGCCTACCTGCGCAAGCAGACGGCGTTGACACGGGCCGCCAACGGCGCGGCACGCTCCTGGAGCTTCGTCAAGACGGCCACCGCCGGCCCCGTGGTGCTACGCAGCGCCCCCGGCAAGCTGGCCGTGGCCCAGCAGCTCGGCCTGGCCACCGTGACGGCCGAGGGCACGGTGGACGCTTCGGGCTACGCCCGCTACTCGATCGACCTGAGCAAGTGAGGCTTCGGCTCCTGATTGCCGCGCTGGCGGCGGCGGGGCTGTCGGCCTGCGCGCCGGCACCACCGCGCGATGCGGCGGCCGTGGAATCGCTCGGCATGCAGGCCGCGCAGACCCACCGGCCTGAGGCCCTGCAGCGCCTGGCGCGCTGGGCGGAGGCCGGCGGTCCGCTCGCGCCGCTGGCCGCCCGTGAACTGGGCCTGGCCCTGGCTCGCGACGCTGCACAGGCCGACGAAGCCGTGCGCTGGCTGACCCGCGCCGCGGAGGCCGGGGATGCCGAGGCCGCGTTCACGCTCGGCGAGGCTCACCGCGGCGGCGGGCTGGGCTGGCGGCCAGACGCGGCCGCCGCACGGCCGTGGTTCGCGCGGGCGATGCAGGCCGGCCATGCCGGCGCCACGCTCGCCCTGGCGCTGGCAGCGCGCAACGGCGATGGCGTGCCTCGGGATGCGCGGCAGTGCGTGTCCCTGCTGGAGCTCGCGGCACGGCGCGGGAATGCCCGCGCCATGTATCTGCTGTCCCAGGCCTATGCCCAGGGCGAGGGCACGCCACCCGACGCAGGACTGGCCCGCCATTGGCTGGAGCAGGCCGCCGAGCAGCATCTGCCGGCGGCCATGCAGGACTGGGCCCTGGCCCTGGAGGACGGCCGCCTGGGCGTACAGCTGGATGCGCAGGCGGCGCGCGAGCAGTGGCGCGAGGCCGCGGAGGAGCGGCGCAACCGTTGGAACGTTCGCTGAGCGAGGGCCCGAGGTTGCGGTGTTGTTCGTCGGCCTGCCAAAGTGCCACCCGATGACCGGTGTCGCACAGCAAAGGACGCAGCAAGGTTCCTGAGACGCGCGTGAGGCTCCAGTTGGAGAGCAGCGCTTGCTGCCCGTGAAATGGCGGAGCCGTCAGTTCGGGCGAACGCCCTTCCTGCATTGGAGGCGCTGATTTTCGGATCGGAATCAGCGCCTGCGGCAACCGTGGAACCGTCGAATATGTCTACATGACCGACGCCACCGAAGTCGAACCGCCAAAGTCCTCGAGTTCAAAGAGAGACCAGTTCAACGTCAATCTTTGCGGGCTCGGCACGAGCCTGCGTGCGTACGCCGCAGACAAGAGGATCAGCGCGTCATGCGCCATCCGGATCGCGATTGCACGGCTGCTGGAGACGGCCGCAAGCACACCGGCCGGACCAAGTGTCGATGAGCCGACGCACGCCGGATCGGCCGTGAGGGTGCTGCTTCGCATGTCGGAGCCCGCAGCGGCCATGTTGGTGGGCCGCGCACGCAACGCAGGGGTGTCAAGGAGCCAGTACGTCGTGCTGCTGATGGAGGGCGAGACGCCCGCGCCATTGCCCCTCGATCATGAGCGCCTGATCGCTTCGCTCATGGCCTCGACGGTCCAACTCGCCTCGCTCTCCGCCGACCTGAACGCCTTCATGCGCCTGCTCGGCCGTCTTCCGAGTGCCGCGCTCGAACCCTATCGCGCGGGGCTCCGATCACTGATCCCCGCCGTCCATGCACATCTTGAGCGGGCGGCGGCCTTGCTGGCCTCACTCGAACGGACCCAAAGGTGGCGAAAATGAGCGATCCCATAGTCGGAGGCATCCTCGTGCGATGGGGAGAGCCGTTGTTCTATCCCGCCAACCGGATCGTGAAAGCGGATCCGACGCCGAGGCTGGCCGTCCTGGATCGACGCAAGGCTGCAATCATCCGACAGCGCATCGAAGCCCTCGTGGTGCGGCGGGCGCCGCAGGTGATGGTCAAGATCGTCGGCGGTGGCCGCGGCATGCGTGCCATCAAGGCCCAGTTCGACTACATCACCCACCACGGCAGTCTTGAAATGGAAGACGACCGTGGCGTGCGGACCCAGGGCAAGGACGCACTCGACGACATGGCGTACCGGTGGCGCGTTGGCGGCTCCTTGATCGACGAGGTGTCGCATCGGCATGAGGCGCTGTACGTGACCCTGTCGATGCCATCTGGCGTCCAACCTTCTCTCGTGCTCCAGGCCGCGCGCGCGTTCGCGCAGGAGGAGCTGCCTGACAGCCAGTACGTGATGGTGCTTCACGAGCATCAGGCCAATCCGCATGTGCATCTGGCCGTCCGGGCACAGACCAAGTCCGGCATGCGCCTGAACCCGTGGAGCGACCGTCATCGCTGGCGAGAGACGTTCGCAGAAAAGCTGCGCGATCTCGGTGTCGACGCTGAAGCCTCCTCGCAATCCACCCGTGGCGAGGTCCGGAAGTACGAGTCGCCCTGGCTCGTCCGCAATGATGAACAGGGACAACACGACGTCGGGATCACCATGGAGATCGGAAGCCAAGGTTTCAATAAGCGTGCGAAAGCCATGCAGTGCTGGTCCCACATCCTGACGGCTCTTGCCCGGTCCCCCGACCCGGCGGACCGCGCCTTGGCCGAACACGTCGCGGCCTTCCTTCGCGAGACGCCTTTCGTCACGGAGATGCTGGGACCACCACCCGAGCGGGACGTTGCGCCAGCACACAACGTTGCACCGGGGATCCACGCCATGGAGCACGACCGGGCGGCGCGCCGGTTGACCGTGGAATGGTCGATGCAGCGCTGAGCGAGCAGCGACGGTGTGGTCGCCTGGCTCCACGCCCCCGGCGTGAGGAGCGATCAGCCGGCGATGCGCGCGTAGACCGCCGTATCGCGTGGCGCGCCGTCGACGCCGAGTGTGTTGTTTCGCAGGACGCCCTCGAGCTCGAAGCCGCAGCGCTCGGCCACGGCCCGGCTCTTCAGGTTGCGGGGGTCGCAGCGGATCTCCACGCGGCGCGCCGCCAGCGGGCCGAAGGCCAGGGCCGTCAGCAGCCGCACCGCTTCGCTCACATGGCCCTGGCCCGCCGCCTCGGGACGGATCCAGTAGCCGATCTCGAAGCGCCGGACGGCCCAGTCGATGCGGTGCAGGCCGGTACCGCCGAGCAGGCGCCCGGGGCTGCCGTCGGCACGACGGGCGTAGATCTGGAAGCACAGGTCGCGCCGGGCGATGAAGTCGGCCTGCATGCGCCGCACGACCAGCTCCGCGTTCTCGGCCGTCGGCGCCTCCTGCGCCCAGGGCATCCAGGGCCGCAGGTGGGACAGGGACTGGCCGATGACGACGGCCATCTCGGCGCCCAGGCCGGCATGGGGCGCCAGCAGCACGGTGCGCTCACCGTCGAGGCGCTCCGGGACGTCGATGAGGACGGGATCGATAGTCATGCCGTCACGACCTCCACAGGCTTGGGCAGTTCGCGCACGCCGCGGATGGCCTCGTGCCGCCAGGCGAGGAAGGCCAGCAGGCAGGCACCGACGCCCGAGAAACCGAGTGCCGAACGCAGGCCGACGTGTTCGCCCAGCCAACCGCCGATCAGGGCCCCGGGCCCCGCCGGCAGCAGGATGAGCCAGCGCATGGTGCTGGTCATGCGGCCCAGCATGGGGGCCGGCGTGACGGCCTGGCGCAGCGACAGGAAGTTGATGAAGATGAGCACGGCCCCGACGCCGAAGGCGAACAGCATCAACCCGAAGCTGATGACGCCGAGTCGTCCGGCGGGCGCGAGCGCGAGCTGCAGCCAACCGAGGCCGCAGGCGGCGTAGCCGAGCACCAGGCAGGGCCCCGGGCCGATGCGGCGGCTGATGCGGTGGCCGAAGACGCTGGCCAGCACGGTGCCGGCGCCCAGGGCCACGTAGGACAGGCCGACAGTCTGCGGGCTCAGGCGCAGCTCGCGCGTGGCGAACAGGATCTGCACAACCAGGGCGGCGTTGTGGAAGAGCTGCCAGCTGCCGCAGGCCGTGGCCAGGCTCACGAGCAGCCGGCGCTCGCGCACGAAATGCAGGCCTGCCTTGAGTTCGGTCCAGAAGTCCTGCCCTCGGCGCTCGGCCAGGGTCTCATTGACGCGGATGCCACGCAGGATGGCGGCCGAGGCCAGCAATAGCAGGGCATCCGCGGCCAGGGCCAGCGGCGCGCCGACGAGCTTGATCAGCGCGCCCGCCAGGCCGGGGCCGGCCACCTCCGCACCGGAGGAGGCCAGCGCGTTCTTGGCATGCGCCTCGACGAGGCGTTCGCGAGGCACGACCTGGGTCAGCACGATCTGCGCGGCACTGCCAGCCACCGTGTAGACGCAGCCGAGCACGAAGCCGACGACGTAGAGCCAGCCCATGCCCAGCGCCCCCAGCCAGGCCGCCAGCGGCACGCTGGCCACCGCCACGGCCAGCAGGCTCTCGCCAGCGACGTAGACGGGCAGCTTGCGCACGCGGTCCAGCAGCACGCCGGCAGGCAGCGAGAAGAGCACGAAGGGCAGGATTTCCATGGCCTGCAGCCAGCCCATTTGCGTCGGGCTGGCCTGCAGCAGCACGGCCGCAGTCAGCGGCAGGGCGAGCATGGTGATCTGGCCGCCCAGAGACGAGATCAGGATGGACGACCACAGCCGCCGGTAGACCGCATCGCGCAGCAGGTCGCCGGGCGCGAGGGTGAAGAACTTGGAGGACATGACGCTCAAGGCTCCGACAGGACTCGACAGGCGGGAGGCTCCCGCCGGTGTGGGGTGACGCGCAGGGGCGTCAGTCGAGGTCGAGCAGCTTGGTCATGCGACGCATGCTAGCAGTGCGGCGCCGTGGCGTCGCGTGCCGACGGTCATGGGCGGCGCACGACGAGCTCGGCGTAGCCCGTGGCGGGGTCGAGCTCGCGCGCCAGCGATCCGGCGGGCAGCGATGCGATGAGCAGTTCGGCCGTGGTGCGCACGAGGCAGCCAACGCAGACGTGGCCGCCGAACACCCGGCCCGTGGCGTCGGCCAGGCTGGCGTGCAGGTGGGCGCCATCCGGCGCGAGGCTGCCGCTGAGCGTGAGGATTTCGAGCGGTCCTTCGACGACGGCTGGCTCGGCTTGACCGGCGTAGCGCAGCCGGGCACTCGACAGGCTGCCCATGCCGACGACGACGAAGCCGCAGCCACCCTGCCCTTCCAGCGCCAGGCGCAGGTCGTCGCCAGGATGCAGCCTCAGCGCCTGCATGTTCAGAAACCCACCGCCGCGCCGTCGCGCCGCGGGTCGCTGGCGGCGACATAGCCGTCCACGCCCGGCTCGCCCAGGCGCCAGATGAACTGGCCGGCGCCGAAGTCCTGGTAGCTGTCGTGGATGTCGCCGACCTGGTGGCCACGAGCGCGCAGGGCCTCGATGGTGGCGGCCGGCATGTGGGGCTCGATGTTGATCGACAGCCCCTCGTTGAAGCGCCAGCGCGGCGCGTCACACGCGGCCTGCGGGTTCTGGCCATAGCAGAGCATGCGCACCAGGGTCTGCATGTGGCCCTGCGGCTGCATGTTGCCGCCCATCACGCCGAAGCTCATCACCGGGGCACCGTCCCGGGTCAGGAAGGCCGGGATGATGGTGTGAAACGGGCGCTTGCCGGGCGCGACCCGGTTGGGATGGCCGGCCTCGAGCGTGAAGCAGTGGCCGCGGTTTTGCAGGCTGACGCCGTAGTCCGGCAGCACCAGGCCCGAGCCGAAGCCCATGTAGTTGCTCTGGATGAAGCTGACCATCATGCCGCTCTCATCGGCCGCGGTCAGATAGATGGTGCCGCCCTTGACCGGATTGCCGGCGCCGAAGACCTGGGCGCGCTGCGGATCGATGAGGCGCGCCCGGTCGGCGAGGTAGGCGGGGTCGAGCAGCTGGGCAGGACTGACCGCCATCGCGCCGGGCTCGGCGACGAAGCGGTAGACGTCGGCGAAGGCCAGCTTCATCGCCTCGATCATGAGGTGCTGGGCCTCGGGGCTGTCCACCTCATGGGCCGCCAGGCCGCAGTGCTCCAGCAGTCCGAGTGCCATCTGCGCCGCGATGCCCTGGCCATTGGGCGGGATCTCGTGCAGCGTGTGGCCGGAGAAGTCCTTGGCCAGCGGCGTGACCCATTCGGGCCGGTACGCCGCGAGGTCGGCCTCGGTGAGGGTGCCACCGGTGTCGCGCGCGAAGCGGGCCAGGGCCGCCGCGATCTCGCCGCGGTAGAAGGCCTCGCCACGGGACTCGGCGATGAGGCTGAGGCTGCGCGCCGCGTCCGGGAAGCGGAACAGTTCGCCGACCTCGGGCGCGCGGCCGCGGGGCAGGAAGGCCTGGGCGAAGCCGGGCTGCGAGGTGATCTCGTCCAGGCCGGCAGCCATCGCCCATTTTCCTTGCACGATGGGCGGCACCGCATAGCCACGCTCGGCGATCTCGATGGCCGGCTGCATCAGCTCGGCGAACGGCAGGCACCCGAAGCGCTCGCTGAGCGCCGCCCATGCGCCGACGGCCCCGGGCACGGTCACTGCGCCCCAGCCGCGCCGCGGCATGACCTGACCCCCGAAGAAGTCCGGCGTCCACGCCGCGGGAGCCGGCCCCGAGGCATTGAGGCCGTGCAGCTGATGGCCGTCCCAGAGGATGCAGAAGGCGTCGGACCCCAGACCGTTGCTGCAGGGCTCCACCAGCGTCATGCAGGCCGCCGTCGCGATGGCGGCGTCGACGGCATTGCCACCGGCCTGCAGCATCCTCAGGCCGGCCTGGGCCGCCAGCGGATGCGAGGTCGACACGATGTTGCGTGCGAACAGGGGAGTGCGCCGGCTGGGGTAGCCGGCACGCCAGTCGAAGCGGAAGGCGGTGCTCATGCGCTCCGATTCTGCCGGTGTAAACCTTTGCAACCGAACGGGGCGTCGTCAACCGCGGCGCTGCAGGGGTCGTTGTGGACACAAGCTTTCGCGAAGCCCCAACCCGAAACCCAAACCACCCTGGAGCCCTCAAGATGAACACGCTGAAGACCACCATCGCAACCGCCCTCATCACGCTCGTCTCGGGCGTGGCCCTGGCACAGAACCCGGCCCCGGCCACCGCGAAGACTGCCGCCCCCGCGACCACCGTCGCCCAGGCTGCCACGCCGGCCACTCCGGCCACCGCCGCGACGCCCGCCACCAAGGCTGCTCCGGCCGCGATGCCCGCCTCCGCCGCCACGCCGGCCGAAGCCGCCAGCGCCACCAAGCATGGCAAGAAGCACCACGCCAAGAAGCACGCCAAGACCGAGGCCGGCGAGGCCGCCAAGACCGAGACCAAGACGCAGTAAGCGCGACAGCGCTCCGCGCAAGGCCGCAGTCCGAAAGGGCTGCGGCCTTTCTCATGTGAAGGGTACGCAATCGGATGGACGCACATCCGAAGAGGGCATCACCTTGGGCGTGTAATCGACGATGTCCTCGGCCTTGACGACCTCGCCTTGCGTCCCATGCCGTGGGTCATCGCTACCTTGGCCACCGACGCGCCGGGCTCGCACATTCGGCCAGCACCTGCGCCTTCTTTGCCTCGCTGTATCGCCGCCGTGTCTTCCTGTCGCTTGTCATGCGTCCACCTGCGTGACGTGGAAATCGGCACTGATCCGCTTGGATTCTTCGAGCCACCCGAAGCGCTAGTCCCGGCTGGTCTCCGGGGCCACTAGGCAGGCCCCACCTCCTTGATCCTACGGGGGGCCACCGCCGATGCCACAGCCGAAGCAGTGCCACAGGTTCTTCGGCGCCGTCACGACCAGGCTGGCCGTTTCGTCGGCATGGAAGGGGCAGCGGCCCAGCAAGTCCTTGCCCGCCTTCTTCAGCTCGATGCCGGCGTCCTCCACCAGGCGCTGCACGCTGACCTCGTTCTTCAGCCGCTCCAGCTCGTCGTTCGGGATGCGGGGCATGGCGGGCGGGCTCCTTTTCCGAGTACGGCGCAGGGTCTTTTCTGCAATCGACCGAGCAAATAAATAACTTCGCATCAATGTACCACGTTACGTGGTAATGTCGTGCCAGCCCCTCCCACCCGCTCGGTATCGTGATGACCATCCCAACGCATCCACCCCCATCTGTCGTGGCCATCAGCACCGAGGAACGCCTTTTCTTTGTCGAACTGGGCGGGCGCATCGCCCAGCTGCGCAAGGCCGCCGGCCTGACGCAGGTCCAGCTCGCCGAAGTGCTCGGCCTGGCACAGCAGACCGTTCAGGCCTACGAGGCCGGCGCGCGCCGCGTGCCGGTGTCGTCAATGCCGCAACTGGCCAGGACGCTGGGCGTGTCGCTGGAGGAGCTGTTTGGCGAAGAGCCCGCCAAGCCGGCCCGCAGCCGCCGTGGCCCCGTGCCGCAGTGGCAGGAGCACATCGAGGCCATCGCCAAGCTGCCGCGCACGCAGCAGCGCTTCGTCACGCAGATGCTGGAGACGGTGCTGGCCCAGCAAGCGCGCTCATGACCTCGCCGGTGCTGCATTTCGAGTGGGACCCGAACAAGGCTCGCACCAACCTGACCAAGCATGGCGTGGCCTTCGAGACGGCGGCCACCGTGCTGCAGGACGCGCTGGCCCTGACGGTCTACGATGAAGCGCACAGCGAGTTCGAGGAGCGCTGGTTCACCATCGGCCGCGCCAGCAACGGCACGCTGCTGGTGGTCGTGCACACCTACGAGTCGCTCAGCGCCACCGAGGCCCGCGTGCGCCTCATCTCCGCCCGCGAGGCCACGCCGCGCGAACGTCGCAGCTATGAGGATGAACCTCGCTGAACCCCTCTTGAGGCAGCCCACATGACCGCAAGCACCACCCCCGACGACGGCATGCCCGCAGAGATCGACTTCTCCAAGGGCGTGCGCGGCAAGTTCCACCGCGCAGGCGCCGCGCTGCGCATGCCGGTCTACCTCGATGACGAGGTGCAGTCCTTCCTCGCCGAGCGCGCCCGCGCCAAGGGCGTGGAGGTCGCAGCGCTGGTCAACAGCCTGCTGCGCAAGGACATCGAACTCATCCAGGCCGTCGCGAAGTAGGCCTGCCGCCGCACCTTCTTTAGCGGCTGAAGAAGCCCCGCATGAGCGGGGCTGGGACAGCGCTTTGTCTTTTTAAGAAGCTCTACGCACCGAGCGCCATCTCTCGCGAGGCCTGCTTGTCCTTCTCCGGCTGCAGATCAAGCGCGGCCGTCTTGCCATCCTCCCGGCTGAGCGTCTCGGGCAGGCGCTGCGCGTCGTCGGTGTAGATCCTCACCTCGTGCGTGGCACGGCTGATCGCCACATAGTGGCTGGACTCGTTGCCCACCCCGCTGCCTGCCGGCGACTCGATCAGCACGCGCTCGCAGGTCTGGCCCTGGGCCGCATGCACGGTCTGGCAGTAGCCGTGCTCCAGGTACAGCGGCTTGTCCGGGTCGAGCACCAGGCGCGAGCCGTCGAGCTTTTCCAGGAGGAGGCGGCCCGGCTCGACGGCCAGCACCGTGGCGCGCTCGCCGTTGACGAAGCCCTGGGCGTAGTCGTTGCGGGTGAAGCGCACCAGGTCGCCCTCGGCCAGCTCGCGCTCGTGCCGCGTGAAGCCGCTCATGTGGGGCTGGTTCACCGGCCGCCATTCCACGCGCTCGCCGTCCGCGCGCTCCAGCGTCACCACCCCGGCGCGGCCGTCCACCACGGTGGCCAGCTCGCCGCGCTGCAGACCCAGGGCCTTGTAGTCGCGATCCGCCCGCACCACGTCGCCTGCCTCGTAACTCACCGTGCGCAGCGCCTGCGCCTCGGTGAGGTTCTTGCCGCTGAGGGTGGCCAGCACCTGGCCCTGGCCGGTCCGGCCCAGCGCCTCGCGCACCTCGCGGTTGATGGCCTCGCGGTTCTGGTTGGTCCCGGCCACGATCAGCGTGGCGGCACGCTCGTCTCGGGTCAGCGCGGCATAGTCCTGCGCGATGCTCTGGTGCCGTTCGCGGTGGTCCACGATCTCGACCACGCTGGCGCGCAGCCGAGCCAGCGAGCCGGCCGCATCGCCGGTCGCCGCCAGCTCGACGGCGCGCTTGAGCTCGGGCTCCTGCTGGCGCTGGATCTCCTGCAACTGCGCGCAGGCCATGCCCGCCTGCTGCAACTGCGCGAAGGGCCGGCCCGCCTGCACGGCCTTGAGCTGTTGGGTGTCGCCGACCAGCAGCACGCGTGCGCCGGCCTGGTCCGCCGCCTTGAGCAAGGCATGCATGTCGCGGGCGCTGACCATGCCGGCTTCGTCGAGCACGATGAGGGTTTTGTCATTGAGGCCGGGGTATTGGCGTGTGGCCAGCGCTGCCAGGGTCTGGCTGTCCATGCCGCTGCGGCCCAGCTCGCGGGCGGCACTGGCGGATGGTGCGACGCCGACGAGCTGCAGGCCACGGTCCTCGGCCAGTTCGCGCACCGCCCGCAGCGCCGTGGTCTTGCCGGTGCCAGCGCCGCCCTGCACGCCGCTCACGCGGTCCTGCCCGGTCAGCACATGCGCGACCACGCCGCGCTGGTCCTCGTTGAGCTTGTGGAACTCGCCCTGGGCCAGCGCCTGCTGCACGGCCTCCCGGCTCATCAGCGGCGCCACCTGGCCCCGGCCGGCGGCCTCCATGCCCAGGATCTCGCGCTCGCGCTGCTGGGCCTGCGGGGTCGTGTAGCGCTCACCATCCCGGATGAACTCGCCACGCTGCACCGCCTGCCCGATGGCCGTACGGATCGCCGCCAGGTCGGTCTGGCCGGTGCCGCGCTCCAGCGCCGCGCGCTCGATGTCCACGCGCTGCACCACGGCCTCGCGCTCCATCAGGTGCGCGGCGGCATAGCCCACGGCCTGGTCGGCCGTCTGCGCACGAGTCTGGGCCAGGGCCATTTCGTCCCGCGCCACCGGGGCCGTGGAGCGGTCCAGGTGCAGGCCGGCCGCCGCCGCGCGCTCGCGCCATTCGGCCAGCAGCGCGCCACGGTCGTGGCCTTCCTTGCCCTGGCGGGTCTGCAGCGCCGCCACCTGCAGTTGGCGAGCGCTGGCGTCTTCGCGGCTCAGGCCCTGGCTCTGCAAGGCCTGCTCGATCATCTGCGAGCGGTTGCTGAAGGCCTTGACCTGCTCGGTGCCAACGTGGGCCAGCTCGAAGCGGCCATCGGCATGGGTCACGCGCAGCTCGTAGCCCAGGGCTTGCACCTCCTTGGCCAGCTCGCTGCGGTAGTAGGCGCCGAGCCACATCTTGTTGCGGTACAGCGGCTCGTTGTCGAGCGCGCGCCACTGGCCATCGGCGCGCTGGGTGACGTTCAAGACCACGGCGTGGGTGTGCAGTTGCGGATCGGCCGCGCGGCTCAAGTCGTGGCGGAACTGGGCCACGGCGAGCACACCGGTGGTCTGCCGGCTGGTCACCCCGTCGACCGTCACGCGGCAAGCCGCCAGCGCCTCGGCCTGTTCGAGCGCACGGCCCACAGCGGTTTCGTGCGCCTGCAGCAGCCGGGTGTCGCCGTCGATCAAGGCCTGCAGCGACACGCTCTTGGGGGCGCTGAAGGTCATGTCGGTGCCGCCCCGGCGGCCGCTGCCTTCGCCGGCATGGTGCAGTTGCACGCCGTTGGGCAGGCGGCCGTCGAGCATGGCGCGGAAGTCTTCGCCCTTGACCTCGCCGGCAAGCCCCAGCTCGGCGGCAGCCTGGCCGCTCCACTGGCTGGGGCTGCGGTCGCGGGAGTAATAGTCGTCGGCCTGTTCGTAGTACTGGCCGGCATGGGCGCTGTTGGCCACGTTGGACATGGAGAGCATGGGGAGTCCTTTCCTTGTTCGGTGTCACTCGACGATGGCGGCCAGGCGTGCCGGCCGCGCCCTCGGGGTCAGTGCGATGCGCCGCGCGGGCTGCGCGCCGGCCAGACACAGGAAGGCCGTGAGGTCGGGCAGCTCGGCCAGCTCCGCCGGCAGCACGAGGCGCTCGCGCACGCGCTGGATGGCCACGCTCTGGCTCGATCCGCTGGCGCCCCGGCTGCGGCTTTGCTGGGCACGGTCCACCTCGCGCTCGCCCAGCGCCCGGCTGAAGGTTTCGCAGGTGTCGGGGTCGGCCTTGGCCAGGCCGAAGACGGCCAGGTTGCGGAAGCAGCTGCGCAGCACGATGGCGCTTTCTCGACCGTACAGGCGCTCCAGTTGGGCGGTGCTCTGCACGCCGGCAACGCAACAGAGCCCGTGCTTGCGGCCCTTGGTGAGGGCGGCCTCAAGGCTGCCGATCTTGCCGATGCTCGGCAGCTCGTCGAGCAGCAGCCACAACCGCCGCTGCGGGTCCGGCGCCAGGCTCAGCGTGGCCGTGCAGACGATGTCCACCCAGGCCGCGATCAGCGGGGCCAGCGAGGCGGTCATGTCCTCGCGCCAGGTGATGAAGAGGCGCTTGGCCGCGTTGCCGTCGGACTCGACCCACTGGCGCACGCTGAACGCGCCCGGCTGCAAGCTGTCGTAGGGCTTCAGGTGGCTGGAGAGCACGAAGCGTGTGGACGCCAACGCACGTGCCGCCTCCTTGTCGAAGAGGCCCGCCGCGGCGGTGCCGGCCACGAGCTGGTGCAGCTTCTCCGCCGGCCAGATGGTCAGGGCCTCCAGCAGCGCAGCGGTGTCGCCGCGGCCGTCGCGAAGCAGCGCGCGCATGACCTCGGCGATCAGCACCTGGCTGTAGAAGTGCCAGGCCGCGTCAGGCCCGTGGCCATCGGGGACGATGCTGCGCGCGATCTTGTCGAAGTCGTAGGGCTTGCGAACTTCGTTGAACGGGCTCCAGCCGGGGCTGCGCTTGTCGAAGATGTTCAGCACCACGTCGCCGGGCTCGCCGAACTGCGCCAGGTACGCGCCGTTGGGATCCACGATCACGGCACGGTCGTCGCGCGCGGTGATGCCGTCCAGCAGCTCGGCCACGGCCGTGGTCTTGCCCGTGCCCGTGCTGCCCGCCAGCAGCAGGTGCAGGGGCTCTTGCTCCCAGGCCAGGGGCACGCCCCCGACCACGAGTGGCGCGCGCGTGGTCGCCGGCGCGGCGCCGGCGAGGTGTTTGATGAGGTTCATCATCGCCGGCTCCTGTCAGTCCTGGGCGTCGATGACGCGCGCGCCACGATGGTGGCGCTCACCCCGGCGCAGCCGCGAGCGGCCCAGCAGCCAGGTGAAGAGCCAGCCGCTCAGCAGCACGCCAATGGCCAGCGACTGGCCCAGGATCACGCGCCAGCGCGGGTCGGTGATGCTCGTCATGGCCCAGGTGGACGTGGCCACCGCGCGCCAGTCGGCCTCGAAGACCCAGTGCAGCAGGCCGCACCAGACGGCCAGGCCGAGCAGCAGGGACAGCAGCAGGAACTGAACAAGGCGGCTGAAGAAGAGGTGAATGGCGTGCGCCCAGGGGTCGTAGTAGTTGCTCATGGGCTTCTCCTTAGCTGCGGTTTTGCGGGACCTGCGCGGCGAGCTGGTGGGCCACGCGGCTGACGATCTGGGCATTGCTCTGCATGCACAGCTCGCGCAGCAGCAGGCGAACTTCAGCGAGCTGGCGCGCGCTGTCGTGGTCCAGCGCGCCGGGCTGCGGCGCGGCCTGGCGGGCGCTGATCGAGGCTTCGATGCGGGCCAGGGCCTCGGCGGTGCTGACGGCTTGTGCGTGCTGTTGGAGCAGCTCGCGCACGTGCGTGTTGAGGCGCTTGCCGGCGGTGCCGGCCTCGGCCAGGAGGGTGGAGTACAGCGCCTCGGGGACGCGGGTCTTGAGGAATTTGTCGGTCATAGCTTTGTCCTTGTCGGTCAATGGGTTGCAGCGCTTGTGGTCGTGCGGTGGTCCGCCGCGATCAGGGCCGTGGTCAGCGCGAAGCCGCGCCAGTGCTGGGTTTGCGGCCGGCAGGCCGCGCAATCGGCGATTGCGTCAGGTGTGGGTACCTGTTTTGGGCCGCCGATGAGCGGGCCAGCTTTTCGAAGACGCGCAGGGCGAAGCCGCTGGCGGATGCGCAGCGGGTGGTGGATCGGATCGGTGTGGGTCATGGGTCAGTCGGTGCAATGGGTCTGTCGGCCGGTGTCGATCCGCAGGCGGATCGATGCCGGAACGCTTGAGCGGCATGGCGCTCCCGGTCGCTTGAGCGACCGGTGGTGGTCTTGGGTGGGAGTCGCGCGGCGAGGCCTGGCGCGGCGCGAGCTGACGCTCGGCCGACCACGGCGCAAGGGCGATGGGGCGCGCATGCGCGTGCTGGGGCAGCACGCGCAGGGGCACGCGTTTTGAGAGTGCGCAGGCCAGCGGCCCGGGCAATCGAAGGCCGAGGGGATCGGCCGTTGGGAGCGAACTCGTGCCGCGGCTGCCGAAGCGCCGGGCGGTGGTTCGCTGTGGAGGTCCGGCGCCGTGGGCGACCTGTGGCCGGCAGGGTCAGCGGTCCTAAGCGGACGCACCTCTCCTGTCGGTCACCGAGTGCGGCTATGCACACCCAGTCGCCCCCGGCGGGGGACTTGTTGAACGCCAGGGCTGGGCCTGGCGGCAGCCCCGAAGGGCGTTTTGAGAGGCCGCGACTAGCGCGGCGAGCTTTGCCTCGAAGGGCTCAGCGTTGGGGCTGAGTCACCACGGCCCGAGGGCCACGGTGGTCAGGTTGCTGCTTGACGGCAGCTCGTTGTCTTTGCCGAGCCAGTGTGCCACAGCGGTGAACGGTTCGAAGGCCGGTCACGCTGTGGAAGCAGGCATTGGGGGAAGTATTTGCAGAGGTGGCTGACCACGAGCGTGGTCCTTGGAAGGGCTAGATTCCTCTAACCGTTACTTTGAGATCACACCGCGAGCACTCGATGGAGTGCGCCGAGACCCGGTCAATAAATTTCAACTCTCCACCGCACCAAGGGCATGACTTTTCAGTCTTGCCATGATCGCGGAACTCGACGTAGGCATCCTCAACCAAGAAGAACTCGTCCTCTGTGATTTGCCTTGGCGCGTCAGTAGCCATATAGCGTCTCCCGCATGAATTTGTTCATTTTGATCGGCACCCCAGCCTCGCGAGCGCGCAGAACTGCATCATTCAGCAAATCAACGCGCTCCATTTCCGACAGCCCCGGAGCATTCCGGGCCGCCCAGTAGCTCGCTCGGAACTCATCATTCCACGCGCCCACTTCAACGCCAGTTCCTCGATGGGCAGCGTGCCCTAGCTCATGAGCCAATACGGCCCTCGAACTCATTGATGAGCGGGGGTGCAGCGCATCCTCAATGGGCAACACATCACCGCGGACGTTCACGATGTTCAATTCGTCCACAAACGATGTCTGACTGCCTCGATTAAATCGAAGCATGGCGGGGTCTCCTCCAACTTCAACGAACTCCTGGGAGAGCCGCTGCATCTGCCGCTCATCCAGACGGAGGTTTGCCGGGTTGCGTAGACCGCCCGTCATGCGTTCTGCGCTCGGTCCAACCGGCGGCATGCCAATTTCCAAGCTAGGCCGCAGGGCTGTGACCGCACCACCCAGCCCAGTAAACGCAAACGCGCCATCCCGAACAGCCGCAAGCCCTGCCTCAACTCGATCAGACGTTGACAACCGGCTGTCCATCGCTCTGGCGGCATTCGTCCCCGCCTGAGCAGCCAGGGGAATGGCCTCAGCCGCGGCACTGGGGATGTTGAGCGCCCCGCGCACCAGCTCTTCGGCTGCGGCCAGCGGCAGCGTCGCCGTAGCAAGCACGGTATGCACCGCGCGCTCGCTCCAACTGTTCTGCCGGTTCATCATGCCCGCCACGGCTTGGTCGTAGCTGTTCTTGACGAAACCTTGACCCACATGCAGGAAGCTGTTGCCGTCGGCGTCGGTGGCGCTGAGCAGCCGCCCTGTGCTGTTGGCGTAGACCTCCACGGTGCGGCTCGTGCCGTCGACGAATGTCCAGTTGCCGCTGCCGGCATCAAAGCTGAGGCTGTCGTAGGCGCCGGCACCGTTGGTGCTGACGTAGCGGCCGCTGGCTCCGTCCCAATTGAAGACGGCTTCGCTGCCGTCTTCATCGCGTCGCATGGCGACGGAGCCAGCCGCGTTGGCGGTGCCGCTGCTCAACCAGACCTTACGCACGAGCCCGGGCAACCAGTTGTCGCCGTTGTCGTCGATGAAGCTTCCGAGGCTGTTGTAGGTGCGCAACCCCGCCGCGTCGCCTCCGCGTCCGACCAGCAGTTCGTCGCGCACCTGCACGACAAGGTTGCCGCTGGCCGCGTTGACGTAGATGCGGTCGCTCTGGCGGCCGAAGCTGGCAGCTCCTGCGATCCCCGCTCCCCCCAAAACCGACGCTGAACCCAGATTCAGACCCAGCCCACCGCCCGTCACGACTGCAACCATCGACTCTCTCCCTGATCTTGATGGCGAAACCCGATCGCCAGAGGCCCTGGCAGCGAGTCACGCCCGCCCCATGCGCCTTGTCAGTGGGAGTTATCCGGGCAATCCGGCTGCGGTTTAGGGAGGGCGGAGCTTGTTACACATTTGGAGAGGATTGGGCTCCCTTCGTCGAACATCCGGATCAACGGATGGGCGCCATCTCCTTGAGCGCCCTCACCGCGCCGGCGCCGATGGAGGCGCCGAAGCGCTTGGCCAGGCGCTCGGCCACATTGTCCTTGGGCGTGTAGTCGATGATGTCCTCGGCCTTGACGACCTCGCGGGCGACGAAATCGAGATTGCCGTAGCGGTCCGCCAGGCCGAGCTGCACGGCCTGCTCGCCGTTCCAGAAGAGGCCGGAGAAGGTGTCGGGCGTTTCTTTCAGGCGCTTGCCGCGGCCCTCGCGCACGACGGCGATGAACTGCTGGTGGATCTGGTCGAGCATGGCCTGAGCGTAGGCGCGCTGCTTGGGCGGTAGCGGGCTGAAGGGGTCGAGCATGCCCTTGTTCTCGCCGGCCGTCAGCAGCCGACGCTCGATGCCGAGTTTGTCCATCAGCCCGGTGAAGCCGAAGCCGTCCATCAGCACGCCGATGGAGCCGACGACCGAGGCCTTGTCGACGAAGATCTCGTCGGCCGCCGCAGCGATGTAGTAGGCGCCCGAGGCGCAGACTTCCTCGACGACGGCGTAGACCGGCTTGTCATGCAGCTTCTTGAGCCGCTTGATCTCGTCGTAGACGATGCCGGCCTGCACCGGGCTGCCGCCGGGCGAATTGATGCGCAGCACGATGGCCTGTGCGGCATCGTCGTTGAAGGCGTCCTTGAGCGCCGCCAGCAGCAGCTCGGCGCTGGCCTCGGTGTCGGCGGCGATCTCGCCGCGCACTTCGATGAGGGCGGTGTGCGGCGTGGCCGACGGGGTGACGTGGCGCCCCTGCATCCAGAGGCTGTAGACGAGCAGGGCCGCGAGCGTCAGCCAGAACAGCCGGAAGAGGTTGCGCCAGCGCCGCTCGGCCCGGCGCTCGCGCAGGAAGTCGCGGGCCAGTTCGGCGAGCACGGGCTCGTGCTCTGGCGACACGCGGGGTGGCGGCACGCCAACAGGCTCGGCCATGGGTGGGGGCAGGTCGTCGTTGGGGGTGCTCATATCAGTCCGGAAACGCCGGTTGGGTATCGCGTGTGGGATGCCAGTAGACCTCGCCGTCACGCTCGGTCAGTTCGATCTTGGTCAGCCGCCCGCGGTTGCAGGGGCCCATGACGCAGCGGCCCGTCAGCGGCTCGTAGACGGCGCCGTGGATGCTGCACATGATGAAGCGCTTGTCGCCGTCCAGGAACTCGCCTTCCTGCCAGTCCATCTCGGCGGGCACGTGCGCGCAACGGTTGAGGTAGGCGACGGCCTGGCCGTCGAAGCGCAGCGCGAAGGCGCGGGCCGGCTGGCGCCACTGCAGCACGTCGAAGGCGACGGCCTTGCCGCGCTCCGCCAGCTCGGCCGATGCGCATAGGCGCTGAGGCGGGGCAACATCGGTCTCAGGCATGCCGGATCAGCCAGTCGTGCAGCTCGCGCGTGGAGTGGGCGACGAAGAGGGGCTCGTGCTCGGCGAAGGTCTCATGGTCGTGCGCGCCGAAGCTGACGCCGACGCTGGCCACGCCGGCGTTTCTCGCCAGCAGCAGATCGTGCGTGGTGTCGCCGATCATCAGCGTGCGCTCCGGCTCGACGCCGAACTCGCGCATCAGCTCCAGCAGCATCTGCGGGTGGGGCTTGGAACGCGTCTCGTCGGCGGTGCGGGTGGCGTCGAACATCTTCGTCAGCTCGGCATGGGCGAGTACGCGGTCCAGGCCCGCGCGGTTCTTGCCCGTGGCGACGGCCAGCCAGTGGTGCCGGCCCTTCAAGGCGTGCAGCATCTCCAGGCTGCCCTCGAACAGCGCCACCTCGTGTTCCGAGGCCAGGTAGTGGTGGCGGTAGCGCAGCCCGAGTTCGCCGTAGCGCTCGGGGGCCAGGCCGGGAACCACGTGCTCCAGCGCGTCCCGCAGGCCCAGGCCGATCACGTACTTGGCCCGCTCGAACTCGGGCTCGGGCAGCCCGATGTCGACGGCGGCGCGCTGGATGCAGCGGGCGATCAGGGCGGTGGAATCGAACAGGGTGCCGTCCCAGTCGAAGGCGATCAGGTCAAAACGTTGCGGTCTCATGGAGTCATCAGCTTCGCACACTCGGGCGGCAGCGGTGCCTCCAGGGTGAGCTCGGCCCCGGTGGCCGGGTGGGTGAAGCGCAGCCGTCGGGCGTGAAGGAACATGCGGTCGAACTTCAGCGGCCCGCGGGCGAGTTCGCGGTTGCGCTCGAAGTCGCCGTACTTGGGGTCGCCGACGATGGCATGGCCGGCCTGCTGCAGGTGCACGCGGATCTGGTGGGTTCGGCCGGTCTTGATCGTGACGTCGAGCAGCGAAAACCGCGGCGTGCGCTGCACGACCTTGACGAGGCTGATCGAGCGCTTGGCCTCCGGCTCTTCGGCCTTGCCGGGACGCACCCAGCGCTCGCCGTCGCTTCCGGTGAACTTCACCAGGGGCACGTCGATGACCTTGAGTTTCTCCGGCCACTCGCCCCAGACGAGGGCGGCATAGGTCTTGCCGGTCTCGCGGTCGCGGAGCTGGTCCTGCAGGTCCGTCAGCGCGCTGCGCTTCTTGGCAATCATCAGCAGGCCCGAGGTTTCCTTGTCGAGCCGGTGCACCAGCTCCAGAAACTTGGCGTCGGGCCGCGAGCGGCGCAGGGCCTCGATCACGCCGTAGCTCACGCCGGAGCCGCCATGCACCGCCACGCCCGCCGGCTTGTCGATGACGAGCAGGTGCTCGTCCTCGAAGACGACGGGGAATTCACGCGCCGGGGCGGCCGGCGCCTCGGCTTTCTCGGGCACGCGCACCGGCGGGATGCGCACTTCGTCGCCCAGCTCGACGCGGCTGTCGGCCTGGGCGCGGCCCTTGTTGAGCCGTACCTCGCCCGAGCGGATGAGCCGGTAGACGTGGGTCTTGGGTACACCCTTGAGTTCGCGGAGCAGGAAGTTGTCCAGGCGCTGGCCCGCCGATCCCTCGTCGACAAGGACGCGCCGAACCGCGGGTTTATCCGTACTCACGGCGGTGGCTGACCCCGTGGCAGGGGCCGCCATGCCTGCCCCTATAATCCTTTTCACCACGTTGCTGCCGTAAGTGTTTGATTCTCTTGATTTTAGCGGCGGCGGCGCGGCGCCCGGGGCTGACATCCCACGGGCACAACAGGCGATGCAACGCATCCCAGCGGCCGGCAGGCGGTTTCCCCAAGTGAAACAGCGGTTGGCGGTTCGGTGCGGCAGAGCGATGACACCCGGAACCCACCGGCCCTCTTCAAGTGCCCAGCAGCCCGAAGAGATCCGGTTGCAGAACAAGGTTTTCACGGCGCGAGGGCGCGCGGTCTGGTTTCAGTCCCGGCCCGCAAGCACTCGAGCCAGCGTCCAGCAGTCCTTCGCGGATGAGCCCTTCCCTCCCCCACCCGATGCGCCCGCCGCAGCGACCCCAGCCAGAAGCTGAGGTGGTCGTGCGGCCCGGCGCGCTCGCGTCGTTTACGCGCGGCTGGGTCGAGACGGGGCTTCCCCGCGCCATGACGGCACGGTCGCATGCGCCAACGCCGCTCGGCGTCTGACCTCCGTCAGAAACTCGAGCGGTCCAGGGCACTCCTTCCACGGTTCCTCCTTCGTCGCTCGTGCGTCTTGAACGCCGCCTTCGGGCGGCATGACGTGGCGCGTTCCCGCACGGGACGCGCGAAGGAGTGATGACATGAAACGCATGCTGATCAATGCGACGCAGCCGGAAGAGCGGCGCCTCGCGATCGTCGATGGACAGAAGCTGCTCGACTTCGAGACCGAGATCGAAGGCCGCGAGCAGCGCAAGGGCAACATCTACAAGGCCGTCGTGACGCGGGTCGAGCCCTCGCTCGAAGCCTGCTTCGTGGACTACGGCGAGGACCGCCACGGCTTCCTGCCCTTCAAGGAAATCTCGCGCCAGTTCTTCCGCGAAGGGGTGGACGTCAAGAACGCCACCATCAAGGACGCCATCAAGGAAGGCCAGGAACTGCTGGTCCAGGTCGAGAAGGAAGAGCGCGGCAACAAGGGCGCGGCCCTGACCACCTTCGTCTCGCTGGCCGGCCGCTACCTCGTGCTGATGCCCAACAACCCGCGCGGCGGTGGCGTGAGCCGCCGCATCGAGGGCGAGGACCGCGAGGAGCTGAAGGAAAACCTCGACCAGCTCGAATACCCCAAGGGCATGAGCCTGATCGCCCGCACCGCCGGCATCGGCCGTTCCGCCGCCGAGCTGCAGTGGGACCTGAACTACATGCTCAAGCTGTGGAGCGCCATCGACGACGCCTCCAAGGGCGGCAAGGGCGCCTTCCTGATCTACCAGGAAAGCAGCCTCGTCATCCGCGCCATCCGCGACTACTTCACGTCCGACATCGGCGAAATCCTGATCGACACGGACGACCTGTTCGATCAGGCCCACCAGTTCATGAACCACGTGATGCCCGACCAGGCGCATCGCGTGAAGCGCTACCGTGACGACGCGCCGCTGTTCAGCCGCTTCCAGATCGAGCACCAGATCGAGACGGCCTTCAGCCGCACGGTCAACCTGCCCTCGGGCGGCGCCATCGTCATCGACCACACCGAGGCCCTGGTGTCGGTGGACGTCAACTCCGCCCGCGCCACCCGCGGCGGCGACATCGAGGAGACGGCCACCCGCACCAACCTCGAGGCGGCCGACGAGATCGCCCGCCAGATGCGGCTGCGCGACCTGGGCGGCCTGATCGTCGTCGACTTCATCGACATGGAGGAGAGCAAGAACCGCCGCGACGTCGAGCAGCGCCTGCGCGACGCCCTGCGCCAGGACCGCGCCCGCGTGCAGTTCGCCTCCATCAGCAAGTTCGGCCTGCTGGAGATGAGCCGCCAGCGCCTGCGCCCGGCCCTCTCCGAAGGCAACCACATCACCTGCCCGCGCTGCAACGGCACCGGCCACATCCGCGACACCGAGAGCAGCGCCCTGCAGATCCTGCGCATGGTCCAGGAAGAGGCCATGAAGGACAACACCGCCGCCGTGCACGTGCAGGTGCCGGTGGAGGTCACCTCGTTCCTGCTCAACGAGAAGCGCACCGAGATCACCAAGATCGAGCTCAAGCAGCGCGTCACCGTGCTGCTCGTGCCCAACAAGCACCTCGAGACGCCCAACTACAAGCTCGAGCGCCTGCGCCACGACGACCCGCGCCTGGAGAACCTGCAGGCCAGCTACACGATGATCGAGGAGCCGGACGACGAAGTCGGCATCACCCGTCGTCGCGATGCCGACGAGAAGAAGAACAAGCAGGAGCCGGTCATCAAGGGCATCCTGCCCGAGCAGCCCGCCCCGCTGCCAGCGCCCGCTCCGGTCGTGGCGCCGCCCCCGCCGGCGCCCATCGTCGCGCCGCCCCCGCCCGCACCCGAGGCGAAGAAGGGCTTCTTCAGCCGCCTGATGAGCTTCTTCGGCGGCGAGCCGGCCCCGGCTCCCGTGCCGGCCGTCGAAGCCCCCGCACCTGCGCCGGCCGCGACCGACAAGCCCAAGCGCGAAGGCGGCCGTGACGGCCGTCGCGACGGCGGCCGACGCGGCGAGCGCGGTGACCGTGGCGAGCGCAACGAACAGCGCGGCCAGGGTGGCCGCCGTGACGGCAAGCCGCAGGAAGGCCGTGGCGAACGTGGCGAGCGCAACAAGGCCCGCGGCGAAGGCGCCGACAAGCCGGAACAGCAGCAGCGCCCGGAACGCGCCGAGCGCCCCGAACGCGGTGACCGCGCGGAGCGTGGTGAGCGCGCCGAACGAGGTGAGCGTGGTGAACGCGGTGAGCGAGGCGAACGCGGCGAACGCCGTCCGCGTGGCGAGCGCCAGGAACGCGCGCCGCAGGCCGAGGCCGTCGAGGCCCAGGCCCTGGCCGCCCCGTTGACCGAGGCCCAGGCCGCCGTCCATGATGCGCCGCCGGCCTTCGTCGACAGCGAGGCCGATGCCGCCCTGCCGGCCGGCACCGCCGGCGACACTGCCGCTTCGGAAGAGCGCCAGGGCGGTCGCCGCCGTCGCCGCCGCGGCGGCCGTGACCGCGACGCCCAGGGCGCCGAGGCCACCGGCAGCGAAGCCACCGAGACGACCGAACTCGCCGCCGAGGCTGCGACGACCGAAGGTGCGGACGCCGCACCGGTGGAAAGCGACGACGTCGGCGAAGGCCATGACCGCGAACCGCGCCGCCGCCGCCGTGGCGGCCGAGGCCGCCGCGAGGAGGCCGCCGTCGACGGCCAGGACCTGGGCGCCGAAGCCCCGGCCGAAGCCGCTGCCAGCCAGCCCGTGCAGGGCTCGCTGATCGAAGAGGCCATGAGCCTGTCCCCGACGGCCGCCCCGGCAGCCGTCGCCGCGCCGGTGGCCGCGCCCGCGGCCAAGCCGGTCGTGCCGCCCTTCACGCTGCCGATGGACGAGCTCAATGCCATCGCCGCCGCGGCGGGCCTGGCCTGGGTCAATTCCGACGCCGACAAGATCGCCGCCGCCCAGGCTGCCATCGCGGCCGAGCCGGCACCCGCCCCGCTGGGCCGCGAGCCGGCGCCTGTCGTCGTCATCGACGAGGGCCCGCTGGTGCTCGTGGAAACCCGCAAGGACTTGAGCCAGGTGAAGCTGCCTTTCGAGGCATGATCCCGCACGGCTGAACCGCCCTCCCCCGAACGCCGCCGGCCACAAGCCGAGCGGCGTTTTCCTTTGAGCTTCACCGAGGCTGACGAATGACCACGACCACCGCGACCGCGCAGTCCGCTGCGCCGGCGGCCAGGATGCCGCCGCAGATCCCCTACATCATCGGCAACGAAGGATGCGAGCGCTTCAGCTTTTACGGCATGCGCAACATCCTGACGGTCTTCCTGATGACCAGCCTGCTGCTGGCCGTGCCGGAGGACCTACGCAAGGCCGAGGCCAAGGAGGTCTTCCACACCTTCGTGATCGGCGTCTACTTCTTCCCGCTGCTGGGCGGCTGGCTGGCCGACCGCTTCTTCGGCAAGTACCCGACCATCTTCTGGTTCAGCATCGTCTACTGTGCCGGCCACGCCTGCCTGGCCCTCTTCGACGACAGCATCCCCGGCTTCTACACGGGCCTGTTCCTGATCTCGCTGGGCTCGGGCGGCATCAAGCCGCTGGTGAGCGCCTTCGTCGGCGACCAGTTCGACAAGAGCAACCGCTCGCTCGCGCAGAAGGTCTACGACGCCTTCTACTGGATCATCAATTTCGGGTCCTTCTTCGCCTCCCTCTTCATGCCCATCCTGCTGAAGGCCTTCGGCCCACGCGTGGCCTTCGGCGTGCCGGGGCTGCTGATGCTGGTGGCCACGCTGGTGCTGTGGGCGGGGCGCCAGAAGTACGTGCACCAACCGGCGCGCGGTGCCAACCCGCACAGCTTCCTGAAGGTGGTGTGGACGGCGCTGAAGGCCGGCGGCGCCGGGGCCGCCGTGGCGGCGCTGGGCGCCGTCGGCGCGCTCTACAGCCTGAGCCGCATCGACGGGCTCGGCCTCGTCCCGGCCGTCTGCCTGGCGCTGGTGCTGGTCATGGGCTTCGGCGGCGCTGGCGCGGCCCTGCAGCTCGACCGCGCCCGCGGCACCCACCCCGACGAGGCCGTCGATGGCGTGCGCGCCGTGCTGCGCCTGCTGGTGCTGTTCGCCCTGGTCACGCCCTTCTGGTCTCTCTTCGACCAGAAGGCCTCGACCTGGGTCCTGCAGGCCGACCAGATGGCCAAGCCCGCCTGGTTCCAGTCCTCCATGATGCAGGCGCTGAACCCGGCGCTGGTGATGATCCTCATCCCCTTCAACAACGTCGTGCTCTACCCCCTGCTCGGCCGCGCAGGCGTGAAGGTGACGGCCCTGCGCCGCATGGGCTGCGGCATCGCCCTGGCCGGGGTGGCCTGGATCTTCGCCGGCATGCTGCAGCTCTGGCTGGACGCCGGCCAGGCGGTCAGCATCGTCTGGCAGATGCTGCCCTACGCGGCCCTCACCCTCGGCGAGGTGCTGGTGTCGGCCACCGGGCTGGAGTTCGCCTACAGCCAGGCGCCACTGGCGATGAAGGGCACCATCACCAGCTTCTGGAACCTCTCGGTGACCATCGGCAACCTCTGGGTGCTGCTGTCCAACGTCAGCATCAAGAGCCCGTCGGCCCTGCAGGCCATCCACGCCACCGGCTACAGCGAGACGGCCTGCCTGATGTTCTTCTTCGCCGGCTTCGCCCTGGTGGCCGCGGCGGCCTTCGGCCTGGTCGCACGGCGCTACCCGATGCAGGACAACTACCGAGGTTGACGCCCGGCGGTGAATACCAACCTTCGTTCGGGCCGGTTCCTCGGTAAGCTGGCGCGGCCATGACCGACGACCGTCCCGCCCCCGCCCCTCGTCCTTACGTCGACCCCACGCTGGTCGACCATGACGCGCCGCGCCCGCCGCCGCCCGAGCCGGAGCCGGCCGCCTGGCAGCAAGCCTCGACACGCGTCCGCCCCGCGGCCCGTGCCAAGCCTCGCCCGCGCGCCTCCCCGGACACCGGGCGTGGTTATTTCGCGCGGCACTGGCATGGCGAAATGAGCCTGGTGCGCAGCTACTGGGTCAACAACATCGTCGTCGCGACGCCTTTGGCCTTCGGCCTGACCGGGCTGATGAGCTGGATCAGCGTCAAGGGCGACTCCCTGCAAGTCAGCGCCATCGTGCTGCTGCTGGGCCTGCCGCTGCTGATGTCGCTGGACGTCTGGTGCCTGGTCGGCGCCTGGCGGTCGGCAGCGCACTATTTGCGCGAGGGCGGCTCGGCCCTGTGGGGCTGGCTGGCCCGCATCACCCTGGCGCTCGGCGCCCTGCAGCTGGTGGCCTCGGTGCTGTTCGGCTTCCTGCCGAACCTCGGCGAATACTGGCAGATGGCCCGCGGCATCGACCCGCTGGGCCACGCCACGCTGAGCCTCTCGCCGGACGGCCGCAGCCTGCGCCTGGACGGCGTCATCGGCATGGGCGACGCCGCCCGGCTGCAGGCCGTGCTGGCCGGCGAGGCGGCCCGCGGCCTCAAGCGGGTGGAGCTGACCTCGCCCGGCGGACGCGTGCACGAGGCCGAGAAGATGGCCGCCGCGCTCAAGCAGCGCGGCTACGAGAGCCGCGCCGTCGGCACCTGCGCCAGCGCCTGCACCCTTGTCTTCCTGGGCGGCCATCCGCGCCAGCTGACGCCCGGCGCTCGCCTGGGCTTCCACCGCGCCTCGACCGGCACCTACAACCCCGTCTTCGAGGAGTTGGCCAACCAACAGCTCGCCGTCACTTACCGCGACCTCGGGCTGCCCGACAGCATGATCGACACGACGCTGCGCACGCCGTCGCGCAGCATGTGGTTTGCGCCACGCGAGGAGCTGCTGTCGCACGCCCTCATCGCGCCGCTGCCCCAGACCCTGGCCATCCCGCTGCCGGCCCCGGGCGCCGCCGTCGCCGACTTCGACGACGCCTTGCGCATCCATCCTGTCTGGAGCGCGCTGGAGCAGCGCAAAGGCGGCACCATCGCCGCAGTGGCCCAGCGCATGTGGGAGGCGCACAAGGCCGGCGCCGCCGAGGAGGAGGTGCAGACCGCCGCCCTGGCGCCGCTGGCCCGGCAGATGCCCGAGCTCATCAACGGCACCGACGCCGTGCTGCGCCGGCGTTATGTCCAGCTCGTCGCCGAGCAGCTCAAGGCGCTGCGCTCGCCCGCGCACGCCAGCGCGCGGCCCACCTGCCGCGACCTGCTGGACGGCCGGCTGAACGCCCGCCAGCAATTGCCCGTGGCCTTGCAGGCGCGCGAGAGCGAGTGGTTGATTGACGCCGCCACCGGCGCGCCACCACGCTGGCTGCCGCGACCTCCCACCGCCATCGAAGTGGAGGTGCTGGACCGCTCCGTCGGGCCTTCGGCGCTGGGCATGCTGGCGCGGCTGTGGGCCGATGCGCCGGATGCGGCGCCGGGCGCCGCCGGTGCAGGCTGCGATCCCGTCATCGCCCTGCTGGACCGGCTGCCCGCCCAACCGCCGGCGCGCCGGGAGCTGGCCGAGCGGCTGCTGTTCCAAGCCCGGGCCAACTAGGCCTGCTATTGGGCAGGCATCGAACGTCGCCTGGTCGCTGTGGTTCGAGCCCGGCCTTCAGTCGACCGACGAAGCGCTTGACGGAGTTGTACCGCCTCGCGAACCCGTGCTCATCGACCAGCTCTTGGTAGATGGCCATCGCATTGCGACCCAGACGCAGCTGGGCCTCATGAACGAACGATGGGGACTGCACAGCGAGGCCCCCGAGGCGGATGGCTTGCGCGGTACTCCCGCCAATAGTCAGGGTGCCGCTGCAACCAAGCCGTTTGAGCGCGGGACTGGTTGTCCTTGTAGTCCGGGTCGGCAACACGGCGCTCCTGCTGCCAAAGGCGCTTGCGCTCCCGCTGGCAGGCGGGTTCTGCGCAATAGCTCTGATCCGGGATCTGTGGTCGAACATTGAACAACTTGCCGCAAGCAACACATCTTCGGCGTGAGGACATGACAAACCATCTGGTCGAGTGGCAAATTCCGCCTCCTCAAGCACTTGGCCAGCTAGCAGGCCGCGCCTAGCGATCTGCGCCAGCTCACGCTGAACCGCCGGAAGGTGTGCAATCAAGAGTAGTCAATGGACTTGCTAGAATGCGTCCTTAGGACGCATTCTAGCAAGATGACCAACATTTTGGAAGACTTTTCGCCATGACGGCAGCAGTTGTGCGGGCAACGTTTGACTCGTTGTCTTTTATGGGATACCCTACGTCCTTAGGACGTAGGGTATCCCAACGCGCGCGATTTTTTGCTTCGCGGATTAGGCATGTCGTTTGCCTCATCTAGGCTATGGTCAATCAAAGCTTGACAGATGGTTATACGGCGGCCTACGCTTCGTCCTAAGGACGAAGCGTAGGCCGCCTTCCAACTTCTCAGGCTCCACAGCAGGTCCCGCCATGAGCACAGAAGAACACAAGCGCATCACCATCCCCGCTGCTTTGGCGCAAGTTCTGGGTGAGCGTGGCCTACCTACCGTTTCATACTACGAACTTGCAGTAGCGACTTGGCGGCTTTGCAAACGCACCGAGCTAAACGGCGTACCGCTTCGTGCGCATAAGGCGCACCTCGACTGGGCTGCCTTCAACCGCTACCACCAGTTGATGCTGCGGAATGGCATCCTCCGCCCCATTTCGGGCATCACAGGCCCACCGGTCTACCTGCTGATTGGGGCTGCCGTAACTGATGCGAAGGTACTTGCATGTGCGGCAGATCCCTTCTGCTACATCTCCCATCTCAGCGCTATGGAATTCCACGGTCTTACGGATCGAATGCCTGAGCAGTTATATATCTCATCGCCTGCTCACGGCCCGTGGAAAGAGTTCGCCGATGAGCAAATGCAAAAAGATTTGGGCGCAGAATTTGACGACTATATAAATGCGCGGCTACCGCAGCTGCAGCGATCAAGACCGGAGAAGCTACTTGGGAAGCCTGTACATCAAGTCACCAGTATTCACCTAGGCGCCTTTCGCCATCTGAAAGATCAGCACATACGCGTCGCGACTCGCGGACGCACCTTCCTTGACATGCTACGCGAGCCCCAGTTGTGCGGTGGCATTAACCATGTCCTAGATGTGTTTAGGGAACACGCGCAGTCTTCACTGCGCTTAATATTGGATGAGTTGGACCAACACGGTAAACCTATCGAGAAGGTTCGGGCTGGTTGGATTCTTGAAGCCCTATGCCACATTCGTGATGTCAGAATCGACGCTTGGACAGCTTTCGCCCAGCGTGGCGGTTCGCGTAAGCTGGATGCGTCGGCAGACTACAGCGCAGACTTCTCTGAACGTTGGGCGCTTTCCCTCAACGTACCCATCCTCATAAATGAGCAAACTTAACTTGGTCGCTTGGGTCGAAGCGGAAGCCGATGCCGGTCGTCGCGAATTTCGACAAGCTGTCCATCTGATTCTTCGAGCCATTGCTCAGTCTGAGAAGCTGGCACCCATCATGGTCATGAAGGGTGGGATTTTGTTAGCGATCCGGTATCAAAGTACTCGGTTCACTAAGGACGTGGACTTCTCGACACAGCGGAAGCTCCAAGAGGTCGATGTGCCAGGCTTCATCGATCAAATGCAGAAGGCCTTGGAGCAGGTTAGTCTTGAGAACGACTACGGCTTGGCAATTGCGCTGCAATCTCAAGTCCTGAATCCGAAGCGAGCAGATAGCCTTTTTGCCACGCTGCAGATGAAGATTGGTTACGCAAATCGCGCCGTACCCAACGAGCTCAAAAAACTGGCCGCAGGCCAATCCGCCAAAGCAGTTCAAATTGACTACAGCTTCAACGAATGGGCCTCAGACGTTGAGACTGGCGAGATTGATGGCGGCCTGCTCGCGATGTATGCCTATCACGACCTAATTGCCGAGAAAATCCGCTCAGTATTGCAGCAGCCAATTCGCAATCGCTCTCGATTTCAGGATATCTACGACCTCTGTCTCTTGTTGGATTGCATTGAATTCAACGATGAAGACCGGGCTTCCGTATTGGCTAAATTGATGTCAGCCTCTGAAGATCGCAAAGTGCCGATGGATCCCATGGCACTGCGTAGCGAGCAGCTGCGGGAACTGTCGCAGCGAGACTATCCGCAAGTAGTCACGCTGATCGCGACTAAGCCCCCCCAGTTCGACGATGCATACGCTCGCGTCCAGGCCTTCTACGAAAGTCTTCCTTGGCCAGAACAGTCGACAACGCACTGAAGCGCAATTCCTAGACTCAGTCACTGCCTGTATTTGAACGAGTGCAGCAGACCATCGCGGCACTGGCCAGCATGAAGCGCCTTCTGGTATTACAACTGCCCACGATAGTTGCTTGTGCTGCTTTCAGCACCGCGGCGCATGCATGGGGCGCTAACGTTCACCGCCTCGTCGCCCAACTTGCTCAGGGCATATTCCACGCGACCGCGGATACCGTTCCGCTCCGATGGCGGACAGCATTCCCCCGACATGGCGGACATCGAGGCCGCCCCCAAGGCCGGCGTGATCAGCCACACAGCAGCCTGCAGACGGCGGTGCTGGACACCACCGTGCAACCCAAGGCGTTCGCGCACCCGACCGACAGCCGCTTGCTCAACCGCACCAGCGAGCAACTGGTGGCCGCTGCCCAGAAGGCGGGCGTCGCGCTGCGCCAGAGCTACGCGCGAGTGGGCAAGTCGAGTTGAGGGCCAGTAAGCATGCGCCTTGGCCGCCCGAATCGACAGGGGTTGCGCACCGGCAGCTTGGATGCGGATTGTCGACGTAGCACGTTTGCTATACATTTGAGCGATGCGCTCCGCCACCTTTCCGCCCATCCGCGTCAAGCCCGAGGTTCGGGCCGAAGTCGAAGCCGTCTTGCGGGACGGCGAGTCGCTGACCCAGTTCATCGAGGAAGCAGTCGTTGCGGCCGCAGCTTGGCGTCGCGTGCAGGCCGAGTTCGTCAACCGCGGCGAGGCGGCGATTGAGCGTTGGAAGCAAGAAGGCGGCGGCCGTACGGTCGACGAGGTCATGGCCGGCTTACAGGGGCGCCTTGACGACGCGAAACGTCGAGCAGCTGAACGCACTGGCCGGTGAAGCCCGTCTACAGCGTCACGCTGCTCGAAGAGGCAGTTGCCGACCTTCAGCGCCTGGAGGACTTCGCCATCGAACGTGAACTGGCGAGTGAAACGCCGGATTGGACGACGCCGCAGTGCGCGCTCGACGCGATCATCGAGGGGATGCGTCTACTGTCCTGGTCGCCTTTCACGTGCCGGAAGGCGGAACTGGGGAATGGCCGCTCGCGTGAATTGATCGTGCCATTTGGCGGCGCGGGCTATGTTGTGCTGTTCGAAGTTGTCGGCAACGACGTGGTCGTGGGTGCTGTTCGACACCAGCGCGAAGAAGACTACCGCCACTGAAATCGGGCGCCAGGCCAGGCGGTGACGCTGCGACGCGACGACTCCTGTCGGCCACGCTTATCGCCTTCTGAGTCACCGGGCAGCTTCGTGCCCAAAGCAGAGCTCGCCAAATCAGCAGCAGGCTGGAAGCTGTCAGCAGCCCAACTTGCCGGCATCGGCCCCGTGACCGCCTCGGCGCTCGTCGCCACGATCGGCGACTTCACACAGTCCAAGAACGGCGCGCAGTTCGGCTCGTGGCTGGGGCTGGTGCCCAGGCAGAACTCCAGCGGCGGCAAGACGGTGCTGGGCCGTATCACCAAACGCGGTGACGACTACCTGCGCACGCAGCTGATCCAGGGCGCCAAGCCGGCCCTCATGACAGCCCACAAACGCAACGACAAGATCTCGCAATGGCCCCTCGCAAATACCTTCGCCCGCGGTCCAATCCGGACCTGCCGCCACTGGGCGCGACGCGGGTGCTGAATTCAGTTGCGAGGACGCCTGCGGCTGATGCACTTACAGGGAGCGTAGCGCGATGCGCGTAAAGGAGTCTGAAGACGCCGCATCAGCGCCCGCTGGTGAAATTACCGGGCGATCCTGACGGGCGCGCTGATGCGCCGCCCCTAGGATGCCGACCTGCTGCCAGCCTGGCGGCCTTCCTCTGGAGTTTGACGTGACCCTCGCCTCCCCGCTTCGCCCGCTGTTCGCCGCCGGCCTGATGGCCCTTCACCTTGGCGCCGGTGCGGCGCCGGCCGCCCCGGCCGCCACCGCCACTTTCGACACCACGCCGCGGCCGGGCCAGCACCAGCGCCTGCAGATCGACATGCAGGCCACCGTGAAGATGCGTGCCGAGGCCGGCCCGGATGCAACCGAAGCCCAGCGGGCCCAGGCCGCCCAGGCGGCCGAGAAGATGGCCCAGATGGGGCCGATGAAGATGACGATGCACATGCAGCAGACGCTGAAGGTCGGCAATCCCGATGCCGACGGCTGGCTGCCGCTGACGGTGGACGTCGGCGCCAAGAGCGGGCAGATGGAAGTGGGCGGCAAGGTCATGCCCATGCCCAACCAGAAGGTCTCGGACCTGAGCGTCACCGCCCGCTTCAACCCGCGCGACTTCAGCGTCGAGGTGCAGAATGTGGAAGGCGCGCCCCAGCTCGGCGAGATGATGCGCACCCAGGGCAATGCCATGGTGAACGAGGCGCTGCAGCTGTCCAAGGCCCTGAGCCAGAAGCCGATGAAGGTCGGCGAGAGCGTTGACCTGCCCTTGAACCTGGCTCTGCCGATGCCCCTGCCCGGCGGCGCGGGCAACATGGGTGGCCAGGTGCGCTACACCCTCGTCCGCCTGGAACGCGGCATCGCCTACTTCGACCTCGGCATGGACCTCAAGGTGGACGCCGACGTGCCGGTTCCGACGCCGAGGGCTCCCCAGGCCGCCTCGGCACCCGAGGGTGGCGCCGCGGCCTCCGCGCCCGAGGGTGGTGCCGCCTCCGCGCCGACGGCGGCGCCCAAGGCCATGCACATGCGCATCAGCGGCCATGGCCAGGGCACGAGCCAGTTGCGCCTGGCCGACCGCCTGCCGCTGGCCAACAAGCTGTCCATGGACATGCAGATGACCATGGAGATGCCCGACAACGGCATCATGCACATGGACATGGACATGCTGATGACTGCCAAGGGCGAGTCGCTGGCCCGGCCGGCCTCGCCCAAGGCCGGCGCCAAGGCGGACAAGAAGAAGTCCTAACCCGCTTGCTCGACGACGACGAAGCTGACCGCGTAGTCGCTCTCGTCGCTGAGCGTGACCTGCCCGCTCAAGGCCCGCTCGGAGAACCATTCCGCCAGCGGGCCGCCCAGCTTGAGCACGGGCTTGCCGCTGGGCTGGTTGAGGATCTGGCAATCGGGCATGCGCATGGGCAGGTGCAGGCCCAGGCCGATGGCCTTGCTGAAGGCCTCCTTGGCCGAGAAGCGGGTGGCCAGGTAACGCAGGCCGCGCGCTTCGGATCGCGCCCGGCGGGCGCGGAAGACCTGCAGTTCATCCGGGCCCAGCACCTTCTCGGCGAAGCGCTCGCCACGCCGGGCCAGCGTCGCCTCGATGCGGCGGATGTCGCAGATGTCGGTGCCGATGCCGAAGACCGCCACGGCGTCAGACGTAGGCGGTGGCGATGACGCGCAGATAGCTGCGCACCGTCTCGGCATAGCCCAGTTCCAGCGCGTCGGCGATGAGGGCATGGCCGATGGAGGCCTCCTGGACGCCCGGCACATGGCGCAGGAAGACGCTGAGGTTGTCGCGGTTCAGGTCGTGGCCGGCGTTCAGGCCGAGGCCGGCCTTCAGCGCCGCGACGGCGGCGGCCGTGAAACCGGCGAGCACCGCGTCCTGGCGCTCGGTGCCGAAGGCGCTGGCGAAGGTCTCGGTGTAGAGCTCGACACGGTCGGCGCCCGCCTCGGCCGCAGCGGCCATCGCCTCCGGATGGGGGTCCATGAAGAGGCTGACGCGCACGCCCAAGTCACGAGCTTCGCGGATCAGCGGCCTCAGCCGTTCGGCGTCGGCCGGGAAGGTCCAGCCGTGGTCCGAGGTGAACTGGTCCTCGGCGTCGGGCACGAAAGTGACCTGGTGCGGCCGGTGCCGCCGCACGAAATCCATCAGGTTCTGCGTCGGGTTGCCCTCGATGTTGAACTCGGCCTGGGGCCAATCCTTGAGGAAGGCGGCGAGATCGTCGACATCGCCAGACCGGATGTGGCGGGCATCGGGCCGGGGGTGCACGGTGATGCCATGGGCCCCCGCGAGCAGGCATTGCTCGGCCGCGCGCAGCACGCTGGGGATGCCGAGGTGGCGGGTGTTGCGCAGCAGGGCCACCTTGTTGACGTTGACCGACAGGGCGCAATGCGCGGCGGCAGGGGCGAGCGGATTCATGTGTCGAGCAGTTGTTGCACGTCCACCATCAGCGCGCGGGTGCGCAGCGGCTGGTGGCCGAGATGGTAGTGGAGCAGGCCGCGCAGCGTCGTCTTGAGGGCCTGCGGCGCCGTGGCGCAGGCCTGGCGCAGGGCCGCCGGGCTGCCGTGCAGCAGGGCGGCCTGCAGCTGGATCAGCAGGGTGCCGGGCAGGCTGGCGTCGCCGGTGGGCGGGATGAGGCCGGACTCGGGCGAGAGCTGGTAGCGGCGGTCGGGGTCGACGTGGGCCTGGGTCGTCGTGACGACGCTGAGGTCGGGCAGCAGGCCGAGTTCGGCGAGCAGCTTGAGTTCGAAGGCGCGCAGGGCCGCATCGCCCTCGCCCAGGTGGGCCAGGGCGTCGGCGTAGGCGTCGAAGAGCTGGGGATGCGGGTCGTGGCGGGCCAGCAGCTTGAGCAGCAGCTCGTTGAGGTAGTAACCGGAAAACAGCGCGGCACCGCTGGGCAGCGTCGCGCCGCCGCCCCACTCCGCGCTGCGCAGGGTCTGCACCTCGCCGCCGTCGGCCTTGGCGGGCTTGCTCAGGGAGACGGTGATGCGCTGCAAGGGCAGCAGCACGGCACGCAGCTGCGAATAAGGCCGCTTGGCGCCCTTGGCCGCCACGGCGATACGGCCCGACTCGCGCGTGAACAGGTCGAGGATGAGGCTGGACTCGCTCCAGTCGTGCTGGTGCAGCACGTAGGCGGGCTGCTGCGACGGGCTGCGGGCGCTCATTGACGGCCCTTGGGATCGAGCCGGGTCACTCGTAGCCGTAGCTGCGCAGATGCTCTTCGCTGTCCGCCCAGCCCGAGCGCACCTTGACCCACAGCTCCAGGAAGACGCGGCCGTCCATCAGGTGCTCGAGCTCCTGGCGCGACTCCGAGCCAATGCGCTTCAGGCGCTCGCCCCCCTGGCCGATGATCATCCCCTTGTGGGCATCGCGCTCGACGATGATGCTGGCGCTGATGCGGCGCAGTTCTCCCTCGTCCTCCCACTTGTCGATGACGACGGTGGAGGTGTAGGGCAGCTCGTCGCCAGTCAGCCGGAAGAGCTTCTCGCGGATGATTTCGCTGGCGAGGAACTTCTCGCTGCGGTCGGTCAGCGCGTCTTCCTCGTAAAACCAGCCCTGCTCGGGCAGGTAGGGCTTGAGGATCTTGAACAGCCGGGTGACGTCGGCTTCCTTCTTGGCCGACAGCGGCACGAACTCCGCGAAGTTGCGGCGTTCGGCCATGCCCTTGAGCCAGGGCGCCAGCTCGGCGCGGCGGTGCACGGCGTCCAGCTTGTTGGCCACCAGAACGACCGGCTTGTCCTCGGGCAGCAGGGCCAGCACCTTGGCGTCGTCCAGGCCGAAACGACCCGCCTCGACGACGAAGAGGACGAGGTCCACGTCGGCCAGCACACCGTGCACGGTGCGGTTGAGGTTGCGGTTGAGCGCGGCGTTGTGCTTGGTCTGGAACCCGGGCGTGTCGACGAAGACGAACTGGGCCTCGTCGACCGTGCGCACGCCGGTGATGCGGTGGCGGGTCGTCTGCGCCTTGTCGGAGGTGATGCTGACCTTCTGGCCGACGAGGGCGTTGAGCAGCGTGGACTTGCCCACGTTGGGGCGGCCGACGATGGCGATCAGGCCACAGCGTTGAGGCGCCGGCGGCGCGGCTTCGGTGGCGGGCGGGGGCACGGTCATGATCGGCTGCCTCGTTCGGCGGTGAGTCGGTCCAGCAGGCGGCGGGCCGCCTCCTGCTCGGCGGCGCGGCGGGAGCGGCCCTCGCCGAGCGCGGCCACATCCAGGGCCGGCACAGCGCATTCGACCTCGAAGGTCTGGGCGTGAGCCTGGCCGCGGGTGGCGACGATGCGGTAGCTCGGCACGGCGATGCGGCGCGCCTGCAGCCATTCCTGCAGGGCGGTCTTGGCGTCCTTGGCGAAATCCCCGGCGTCGCTCGCGGTCGCGATGGTCTCGCCGAGCAGCCGGCGCACGATGCCCAGGGCCGCCTCGTAGCCGGCGTCGATGTAGGCGGCACCGAGCAGGGCTTCGACCGCGTCCGCCAGGATAGACGGGCGCTGGGCGCCGCCGCCGCGGGCCTCGCCCTCGGACATGCGCAGCACCTCGGGCAGGCCCAGGGCCAGGGCCAGGCGATGCAGGCTGTCCTCGCGCACGAGGTGGGCCCGCACGCGGGTCAGGTCGCCTTCGTCGGAACCGGCATAGCGCTCGTAGAGCAGGCTGGAAACCGCCAGGCTGAGCACCGCATCGCCGAGGAACTCGAGGCGTTCGTTGTGGTCGGCGCCGTAGCTGCGGTGGGTCAGGGCCCTGGCCAGCAACTCGGGCCGCTGGAAGCGGTGGCCGAGGCGGCGCTGGAGGGCATCGAGCGCGGCGCTCATCGTCGAAGGGTCATGGTCAGTGGGACCGGCCGCGGTACTTGATCAGCAGGTAGACGGGACCGAAGAGGTCGACTTCCTTGTCCCAGGCGAACTCGATGACGACCTTGTCGTTGCCGTCCTTGGTGACGACGAGGTCGCTGCTCTTGAGGCTCTGGATGGAGTATTCGACCTGGGTGGCCTTGTCGAACTCCTGGCGCACCTGGGGCACGGTGGCGGGGTTGCTCGCGGCGATGCGGTCGACGACGCGCTGGACGGTGTAGTACTCCAGCACGGTCGGGAAGACCTTCATCGCCACCACGGCGAGCACCGCGATGACGCCGCCCCAGAACAGCAGGCCGATCAGCGTGAGGCCACGTTGGCGGTGGCAGGTGGACGGCGAGGTTAGGCGGCGGTGGCTCATCTGATGCGTCAATCGAAGAAAGTGCCGATGCGCTTGAGGTTACCGAAATTCATCCAGACCATGAAGGCTTTGCCGACGATGTTCTCGTCGGGCACGAAACCCCAGAAGCGCGAATCGCGCGAGTTGTCACGGTTGTCGCCCAGCATGAAGTAGTGCCCGGCCGGCACCTTGCAGGTCACGCCCTCGAGGCTGTAACGACAGTTCTCGCTGAAGGGGAAGGGGCCGTCGGCCCGGTCGGCGCGGAAATAGCGCTGGGCGTTGGGCTCGACGAGGATCTGGTGTTCCTTGGCGCCCAGCTTCTCGAGGAAGCGCTGCCGGTAGACGCGCGCATCTTCGTCGTAGAAGTTGCCCTGGGGCTGGGTGGGCGCCAGCTGACCGTTGATGTAGAGCTTCTGGTTGACGTAGGACACCTCGTCGCCGGGGATGCCGGCCACGCGCTTGATGAAGTCGGTCGACGGGTCCTCGGGGTAGCGGAAGACCATCACGTCGCCGCGCTGCACGTCGTGGTTGGAGACGATCTTCTTGTTGATCACCGGCAGCCGGATGCCGTAGTGGAACTTGTTGACCAGGATGAGGTCGCCCACGAGCAGCGTCGGCACCATGGAGCCCGACGGGATCTTGAAGGGCTCGAACAGGAAGCTGCGCAGCAGGAAGACGACGAGGATCACCGGGAAGAGGCCGGCGGTCCAGTCCAGCCACCACGGCTGCTGCAGGATCTGCTGGCGGGCCGGCTCGATGTCGCCGTCGACGCGGGAAATGCCCTGGGCGGCCAGGTTCTCGCGCCGCTTGGCGTCGTTGTCGACCAGGTTCTGGGCGGCGGCGCGGCGGGCCGGCGCGAAGTGGAAGCGCTCGGCCAGCCAATACAGCATGGTCACGGCGGTGAGGATGAAGAGCAGCAACGCGAAGTTGCCGCTCCAGCGACCGACGTACCAGCCGCCCAGGTAGGCCACCAGGGCTGCGTACAAAACACCGGTCAGTGCGCTCATCAGGGAGGTTTTCAAGGCAGGGGAATCCGGGCGGGTGTGGGGTTAGTCGTCGACCTGCAGGATGGCGAGGAAGGCTTCCTGCGGCACCTCGACCGAGCCGATCTGCTTCATGCGCTTCTTGCCGGCCTTCTGCTTTTCCAGCAGCTTGCGCTTGCGGGTGATGTCGCCGCCGTAGCATTTTGCCAGCACGTTCTTGCGCAGCGCCTTGATGTTCTCGCGGGCGATGATGTTGGCGCCGATCGCGGCCTGGATGGCCACGTCGTACATCTGCCGCGGGATCTGCTCGCGCATCTTGGCCGCCACCGCCCGGCCGCGGTACTGGCTCTGGCTGCGGTGGACGATCATGGCCAGCGGGTCGACCTTGTCACCGTTGATCAGGATGTCGACCTTGACGACGTCGGCGGCGCGGTACTCCTTGAACTCGTAGTCCATGGAGGCGTAGCCGCGCGAGGCCGACTTCAGCTTGTCGAAGAAGTCCAGCACGATCTCGGCCAGCGGGATCTCGTAGGTCAGCATGACCTGCTTGCCGTGGTAGGCCATGTTGAGCTGGATGCCGCGCTTCTGGTTGGCCAGGGTCATGACGACGCCGACGTAGTCCTGCGGCATGTAGAGGTGAACCGTCACGATGGGCTCGCGGATCTCGCGGATGCGGCCGGGGTCGGGCATCTTGGACGGGTTCTCGACCTGCAGCACGGTGCCGTCGTTCAGCTCCACCTCGTAGATGACGCTGGGCGCCGTCGTGACGAGGTCCTGGTCGAACTCGCGCTCCAGGCGCTCCTGGACGATCTCCATGTGCAGCAGGCCCAGGAAGCCGCAGCGGAAGCCGAAGCCCAGGGCCTGGCTGACTTCGGGCTCGAAGCGCAGCGAGGAGTCGTTGAGGCTGAGCTTTTCCAGTGCGTCGCGCAGCTGGTCGTACTCGCTGGCCTCGGTCGGGTACAGGCCCGCGAACACCTGGGGCTGGATCTCCTTGAAGCCCGGCAGCGGCTCCGTCGCGGGGCCGGCGTTGTTCGGGAGCTTCTTTTCCAGGGTGATGGTGTCGCCCACCTTGGCGGCGGCCAGTTCCTTGATGCCGCAGATGACGAAGCCCACCTCGCCGGCCTTGAGCGAGTCGCGGTTCTCGCTCTTGGGGGTGAAGACGCCCAGGTGCTCGATGCCGTAGATGGCGTTGGTGGCCATCAGCCGGATGCGCTCGTTCTTGCGCAGTTCGCCGTCCACGACACGCACCAGCATGACGACGCCAACGTAGTTGTCGAACCAGGCATCGATGATCATGGCCCGCGGCGGGCCGTCGGCGTTGCCTTGGGGCGGCGGCATGCGGGCGATGACGGCCTCGAGGATTTCGTCGATGCCCATGCCCGTCTTGGCCGAGCAGGGGATGGCGTCCGTCGCGTCGATGCCGATGACGTCCTCGATCTCCGCCTTGGCGTTGTCGGGGTCGGCCGACGGCAGGTCCATCTTGTTGAGCACCGGCACGACCTCGACGCCGAGATCCAGCGCGGTGTAGCAGTTGGCCACCGTCTGCGCTTCCACGCCCTGGGAGGCGTCCACCACCAGCAGCGCACCCTCGCAGGCCGACAGCGAGCGACTGACCTCATACGAGAAGTCGACGTGGCCGGGCGTGTCGATGAGGTTGAGGTTGTAGACCTGGCCGTCCTTGGCCGTGTACTGCAGCGCCGCCGTCTGCGCCTTGATGGTGATGCCGCGCTCGCGCTCCAGGTCCATGGAGTCCAGCACCTGCGCTTCCATCTCGCGATCGCTCAAGCCTCCGCAGCGCTGGATGATGCGGTCGGCCAGCGTGCTCTTGCCGTGGTCGATGTGGGCAATGATGGAGAAGTTGCGGATGTGGTTCATGCTCGTCGGCTGCACGGATCGCTGGGGCTACAACGGCGAACGCCGTTGCGTTGGAGGCTCATATCGCGCAGCGATGTGAAGGCCCGCCAGGGCCGTGCCGTAAACAAAAAAAAGGCACGTCGAAGAGGTGACGCGCCTTCCAACAAAAGGTATGGCAACTGCTTGTTGGGCTTCCATTGTAGCCAAAAGGGTCGGCCGGGAAACCGCACCAGCATTGGTTTCCCGCCCGTTGCAGGCTGCCAACAAGGATTTTAACCACAGCTTATCCACAAGTTCTTGTGGATCGCCTGTGGATCAAATCGGGGTCCCGCCAGCGGCCGGCTATTCCGTCGCGGGACACCGCCTTCCAGGTCTCTTCGGGCAGTGATTTTAGCTGCCGGAGCGAACAATCCCGGCGTCTTCAAAAAAGTTAGCCGGCGCCAACTTCCAGAAACGGTGGACAACCTCGCCGGCTTGCTTGCCGCATGGCGGAAAGACCGAGCCGGCGAATGAGGTTTGAGCGTCAACGCCCGGGTTTGAGCAGCACGAAGCTGGTGACGTCGTCCCGCCGCACCACCAGGTTGATGACCTTGCTCTTCTCCGCCTTGGCGATCTGCGCCTGGAAGGCCTTGACCGACGCCACCTCGACGTTGTCCACCGACAGGATGAGGTCGCCCTCGCGCAGGCCCGCCCGGGCGGCGGCGCCGGTGGCGCTGTCGACCTTCACGCCGGCCTTGAGCTTGAGTTCCTTGCGCTGGGCCTCGGCGATCTCGGACACCTTCAGGCCGAGTGCGGCGCTCGGGCCGGTCGGGGCTGCCGGCTCGGCGCTACTGCCGTCGTTGCCGCTGCCGGGCTTCTTGCTGCGCTCGTCTTCGCCAATGGTCACGACGATGTCCTTGGTGGCGCCGCGGCGGAAGACGGTCAGCGTGGTCTTGGCGCCAGGTTTGACGGCGGCGACCAGGCGACGCAGGTCGGCGGCGCGGTCCACGGTCTTGCCGTCGACCTTGGTGACGACGTCGCCCCCCTCGATGCCGGCCTTCTCGGCCGGGCTGCCGGCGACGACGGAGCGGATCACGGCGCCCTGCGGCTTGCCCAGACCGATGGCTTCGGCGATCTCCTTGGTGATGTCGTCCGGCAGCACGCCGAGGTAGCCGCGCACGACACGGCCGCCCGCACGCAGCTCGTCGGCCACGCGCACGGCCTCGGCGATGGGAATCGCGAAGGAGATGCCCATGTAGCCGCCGTTCTGGCTGTAGATCTGGGAGTTGATGCCGATGACCTCGCCGCGCATGTTGACCAGCGGGCCGCCGGAGTTGCCCGGGTTGATGGCCACGTCGGTCTGGATCAGCGGCAGCAGGTCGCCGGTGTCGCGCTGCTTGGCGCTGATGATGCCGGCGGTGACGGTGTTCTCCAGGCCGAAGGGCGAGCCGATGGCCATGACCCATTCCCCGACCTTGGCCTTGTTGCTGTCGCCGACCTTGACCACGGGCAGGCCGCTCGCTTCCACCTTGACGACGGCCACGTCGGAGCGCTGGTCGGCACCGATGAGCTTGGCCTTGAGCTCGCGCTTGTCGGTCAGCGTGACGATGACCTCGTCGGCCCCCTGGACGACGTGGGCATTGGTCATCACGTAGCCGTCGGCGCTCAGGATGAAACCCGAGCCGACGCCGCGGCGCATGGGGCCGTCGTCGTCGGGCGTGCCGCCGCCGCGCGGGGCACCGCGGCGTTGGTTGGGCACGGGGATGCCGAAGCGGCGGAAGAACTCCTGCATCTGCTCGTTCATCTCCGCCTGGCCTTCGCTCATCTTGACCTTCTCGGCCGTGCGGATGTTGACGACGGCAGGGCCGACGCGCTCGACCAGTTCACTGAAGTCGGGCAGTTCGCGGGACTGGGCGGTGGCGGGCGTCTGGCCGAAGACGATGGCCAGGGCCAGCGCCGTGCCGGACAGCAAGCGGCGCGCGCGGACGGACTCGGGACGGTTCTCAGCGTGCATGGGAAGGTTCCAGTTTTGGACGAGGCAACGGCGGATGAAACGGTGGAAATGGGGCAGCGGGCCGGCGCTTCAAGGTTGAGGCTGCGAAGCCGCCGGCTCGGGCAGGGCCAGGCCCCAGTCGATGATCTCCGGCACGGCCTGCGCCGGCAAGCCGGACTCCTGCGGCGCGCCCAGGCCCGGCAGGGTACGGCCGGCGGCCGTTTGCGCAAAGCTCATGCCGCTAAGCACCTGGGCATGCGGCGTGACAAACGGCGCCTCGGCCAGGCTCGGTTCCGGCGCCGTCGGCGGGCGCAAGGCGCCGAACCCCACGGCCACCGCCACGAAGCTGGCCGCGACGGCCAGAGGGGCGAACCAGTCGCGCCGCGGCGTGCGTTCGGCCGGCGATGCCGGCATCCGCGCATGCAGGGCATCGAGCAGCGACTGCGGGTCCCGATGCAAGGCCGGCAGTTCGGCTGAGCGCAGGCCGTCGCCCGCGGCATGCCAGAGCGCCCAGCGTTCGCGCAGCGACGGGTCCTGATCCCAGGCCGCATTCACGCGGGCCCAGTCGGCGGCCGTGGCCCGGCCGTCCATCACGGCGGACAGCGCCGCGTGCAGCTCGAGCTGCGAGCCGGTGTTCACCATGGCCGCCCTCCCCCGCCCAGCAGCGCACGCAGCCGCGAGGCGACCGCCTCGCGGGCGCGGAAGATGCGCGAACGCACCGTGCCCGGCGGGCAGTCCATCAGATCGGCGATCTCGTCGTAGCTCAAACCATCCACCTCTCGCAGCAACAGCGCACGGCGCTGGTCCTCGGCCAGGGCTGCGACCGCTTCGTCCAGGCCGCGAGCCAGCTGGCGGCTGGCGAGCAGGGCCTCGGGGGTCGCATGGTCGCTTGGAGCCGGGTCGGTGCCGAAAGTTCCCTCGCCTTCGTCCAGGGATTCGACCGGCCGCTGGCGGGCGCGATGCCCGTGATGGCGCTTGGCGGCGTTGATGGCGATGCGGTAGACCCAGGTGTAGAACGCGCTCTCGCCGCGGAAGGCGGGCAAGGCGCGATAGGCCGCCAGGAAGGTTTCCTGGCAAAGGTCGGCCACGTCGGCGGGATCGCGCACGCTGCGCGAGAGCAGGCGCTCGACGCGGCGCTGGTACTTGAGCACCAGCATGTCGAAGGCGGCGCGGCTGCCGGCCTGGGCTTCGCGGACCAGGAAGGCGTCGGCCTCGGCGTCATTGCCGGCGCTCATGGGGCGGCCTGCCCCGCTGGCGCAGCGAAAAGGGCGACGATGGCCTGGACCGCCGGCAGGGGCTCGATCTGGACGACGACCGGCGGCGTGCGGCGCATCGCCGGCCGGCTCTAGACGCGCTTGAAGATCAGCGTGCCGTTGGTGCCGCCGAAGCCGAAATTGTTCTTCGCGGCGATCTCGATCTTCATCGGCCGCGCCTCGTTGGCGCAGTAGTCCAGGTCGCACTCGGGATCCTGGTTGAAGATGTTGATCGTCGGCGGCGCGACCTGGTCGCGCACGGCCAGGGCCGTGAACACCGATTCGATGCCGCCCGCGCCGCCGAGCAGGTGGCCGGTCATGGACTTGGTCGAGCTGACGACCATCTTCCTGGCATGGTCGCCGAAGGCCAGCTTGATGGCGTTGGTCTCGTTCACGTCGCCCAGCGGCGTGGACGTGCCGTGGGCGTTCATGTACTGGACCTGATCAGCATTGAGGCCGGCATTGCGCAGCGCCGCGCGCATGGAGCGCTTGGGGCCGTCCACGTTCGGTGCCGTCATGTGATAGGCATCCGCGCCCATGCCGAAGCCCGCCAGCTCGCAATAGATCTTGGCGCCGCGCTTGCGGGCGTGCTCGTACTCCTCGAGCACCAGCACGCCGGCGCCCTCGCCCAGCACGAAACCGTCGCGGTCCTTGTCCCAGGGGCGGGAGGCGGTGGCGGGGTCGTCGTTGCGGGTGGACAGGGCCCGCGCGGCCGCGAAGCCGCCGATGCCCAGCGGCGAGACCGCGCCCTCGGCGCCGCCCGCCACCATCACGTCGGCGTCACCGTACTCGATGAGCCGGCCGGCCTCGCCGATGGCGTGCAGGCCGGTGGTGCAGGCCGTCACGATCGCCAGGTTGGGGCCCTGGAAGCCGAACTGGATGGACACGTGGCCCGAGATCATGTTGATGATCGAGGCCGGGATGAAGAAGGGGGAGATCCGCCGCGGACCGCGGTTGATCAGCTCCGTCTTGGTTTCTTCGATCAGCGGCAGGCCGCCGATCCCCGAGCCGACGAGCACGCCGATGCGCTCGGCCTGCTCCTCGGTGAGTTGGTCGCCGGTCGGGAGACCGGCATCACGTACCGCCTGGATGGACGCCGCCAGCCCGTAATGGATGAAGTTATCCATGTGCCGGGCTTCCTTGGCGGGGATGTAGTCCTCGATCTTGAAGCCCTTGACCTCACCCGCGAACTGGCACGCCAGGTTGCTGGCGTCGAATCGGGTGACGGTGGCGATGCCGGAACGGCCGGCGAGGATGTTGGCCCAGCCTTCGGCAACGGTATTGCCGACGGGGCTGATCAGGCCAAGACCGGTGACGACGACGCGGCGACGAGTCATGCGGTACGGATCACGGAAGTTGCGAGAGAGGAGAAGGCGCTCAGGCCTTCTGGTGCTTGACGGCGTAGTCGATCGCCAGCTGCACGGTGGTGATCTTCTCGGCCTCTTCGTCGGGGATCTCGATGCCGAACTCGTCCTCGAGGGCCATCACCAGTTCCACGGTGTCCAGAGAATCGGCGCCCAGATCGGCGACGAAAGCCTTTTCGTTGGTGACGTCGGCTTCCGCCACGCCGAGTTGCTCGGCAATGATCTTCTTGACTCGTGCTTCGATATCGCTCATGAACTCCTCCAGGAGAGGTTTGCAGAAAACAGCCCGGCATTCTACGGGCTCTAGAGTTGTGCCCCTAAGACGGGGCTCAAGCAGGGATGAAAGGGGTCGCCGGCCGGCCCTCAGGCCATGTACATGCCGCCGTTGACATGCAGCTCGGTGCCGGTGATGTAGGCCGCGCCGGGCGAGGCCAGGAAGACCACCGCGGCGGCGATCTCGTCGGCCGAGCCCAGGCGCCCGAGCGGAATCTGGGCCAGCAGCGCGGCCTTCTGGGCTTCGGGCAGGACCTCGGTCATGTCGGTGGCGATGAAGCCGGGCGCGATGCAGTTGACCGTGATGCCGCGGCTGCCGAGTTCGCGGGCCAGCGAGCGGGTCAGGCCCGCGACGCCGGCCTTGGCGGCGGCGTAGTTGGCCTGGCCGGCATTGCCGGAGGCGCCGACGACCGAGGTGATGTTGACGATGCGGCCGGCGCGCTGCTTCATCATCGGCTTGGTGGCGGCCCGGGCCAGCCGGAAGACCGCCTTAAGGTTGGTGTCCAGCACCGCGTCCCAGTCGTCGTCCTTCATGCGCATGGACAGGCCGTCACGGGTGATGCCGGCGTTGTTGACGAGCAGGTGCAGGCCGCCCTCCTTGGCGACGATGTCGTCGACGGCGGCCTGGCTGGCGGCGGCGTCGGTCACGTTCAACACGATGCCGCGGCCGCCATGGGGCGCCAGGGCCTCGGTGATGCCGGCGGCGCCGGACTCGGACGTGGCGGTGCCGATGACACGCCAGCCGGCTTCGGCCAGGCGCTGGGCGATGGCACGGCCGATGCCGCGGCTGGCGCCGGTGACGAGGGCGACGCCCAGGGATGCGGATTCGGTCATGGCTTCAGGCTCCCAGGAGGGCACGGGCCTCGGCCAGCGAGGCGGGATCGAAGATGCAGGCGGCCTGCAGCTCAGCGTCGATGCGCTTGGCCATGCCGGTCAGCACCTTGCCGGGACCAGCCTCGATGAGATGGTGGACGCCACGCGCCTTGAGGGCCTGCACGACCTCGACCCAGCGCACGGGGCCGAAGGCCTGGCGGTAGAGGGCGTCGCGCAGCGCGTCGGCGCCGTCGGTCACGGCCACGTCGATGTTGTTGACGACCGGGAAGGCGGCCGGCTGGAACTGCACGCCGGCGAGCTTGTCCTTCAGCCGCTCTGCGGCGGGCTTCATCAGGCTGGAATGGAAAGGTGCGGACACCGGCAGCGGCAGGGCACGCTTGGCGCCCATGGCCTTGAGGATCTCGGCCGCCTTCTCGGCGCCGGCCTTGCTGCCGGCGATCACGGTCTGCTTGGGATCGTTGAAGTTGACGGCCTCGATGGCCTCGCCGGTCTCGGCCGCGGCCTTGGCGCAGCCTTCGCGGACGGCCTCGCCGTCGAGCCCGAGGATGGCGTACATGGCGCCGGCGCCGACGGGCACCGCCTCCTGCATGGCCTGGGCGCGGAAGCGCACCAGCGGCAGCGCGTCGGCCAGGCTCAGGGCGCCCGCGGCGACGAGGGCGGTGTACTCGCCCAGGGAGTGGCCGGCCGCGGCCACCGGCTTGGCGCCGGTCTCGGCCACGAAGGCGCGCCAGCAGGCGATGCCGGCGGTCAGCATCACGGGCTGGGTGTTGGTCGTCAGGTCGAGTTGTTCCTTGGGACCGGCGTGGATCAGGGCGCCGATGTCCTCGCCGAGGGCGGCCGAGGCCTCTTCCAGGGTGCGGCGGACTTCAGGATGGTCGGCAAAGGCGTCGAGCATGCCGACGGCCTGCGAGCCCTGGCCGGGGAAAACTACGGCGAACGGTGCAGTCATGGGATCGGAGAGAGACAGGGATCAGTAGTTGAGCAGCGCGGCGCCCCAGGTGAAGCCGCCGCCGACGCCTTCGAGCATCACGGTGTCGCCACGCTGGACGCGGCCGCTGCGCACGGCGGCATCCAGCGCCAGCGGCACGGAGGCCGCCGAGGTGTTGCCGTGCTCGTCGACGGTGACGATGAGCTTGTCCAGCGGCATGCGCAGCTTCTTGGCCGTGCCCTGCATGATGCGGATGTTGGCCTGGTGGGGGATGAGCCAGTCGATGTCGGCGTCGGTCATGCCGGCCTTGTCGAGCACCGAGCGGGCCACCTTGTCGAGCACGCCGACAGCGAGCTTGAAGACGGCCTGGCCGTCCATGCGCAGCAGCGGCGAGCCGATCACCTGGCCGCCGGAGACGGTGCCGGGGGTGCAGAGGATGTCGACGTGGCGCGCGTCGGCATGCAGCTCGGTGGCCAGGATGCCGGGCGTCTCGCTGGCGCCGAGGACGACGGCACCGGCGCCGTCGCCGAAGAGCACGCAGGTCGTGCGGTCCTTGAAGTCCAGGATGCGCGAGAAGACTTCCGCGCCGATGACCAGGGCCTTGGTCGCCGTGCCGCCCCGGATCATGGAATCGGCCACGCTGAGGGCGTAGACGAAGCCCGCGCAGACGGCCTGCACGTCGAAGGCCGCGCAGCCGAAGGCACCGAGCTTGCGCTGCAGCAGGCAGGCCGTCGAGGGGAAGACCATGTCGGGCGTGGAGGTCGCGACGATGATGAGGTCGAGTTCCTCGGCCTTCACGCCGGCCGCCTCCAGCGCGGCCTGGGCCGCCGGGAAGGCCAGGTCGCTGGAGGCCTGGTCGGGCGCCGCGAAATGGCGGGCGCGGATGCCGGTCCGCTCGACGATCCAGTCGTCGGAGGTCTCGATGCCGTCGGCGGCGAGGCGGTCGGCCAGGGCCTGGTTGGTCACGCGGTCCGGCGGCAGGAAGCTGCCGGTGCCGAGGATGCGGGAGTAGCGGGGAGAGGTGTGTGCGGAAGGGCTCATGCAGCCTGCGCGACGGAATCCGCCGCGTTGTCTCCGGCATCGGTCGCCCTGGCTTGCAGCGTGGCGACGATGCGGTCGTGGACCCGGTCAAGCAGCCGGTTGCGGGCGGCATCATAAGCGCGGGCCAGCGCCATCTCGAAAGCGAAGGCGTCGGCCGAGCCGTGGCTCTTGAACACGAGGCCCCGCAGTCCCAGCAGGGCCGCGCCGTTGAAGCGCCGGTGGTCGACGCGGTTCTTGAAGGCGTTGAGCACCGGCATCGCGACCAGGGCCGCCGCCTTGGTCAGCAGGTTGCGGCTGAACTCCTCCTTGATGAAGGCGCCCATCATGGTGGCCAGGCCCTCGGAGGTCTTGAGCATGACGTTGCCGACGAAGCCGTCGCAGACGACGATGTCCGTCGTGCCCTTGTAGATGTCGTTGCCTTCGACGTTGCCGAAGAAGTTGATCCGGCCCGACGACCCTTCCGCGCGCAGCAGCTCGCCCGCCTGCTTGATGGTCTCGCTGCCCTTGATGGCTTCCTCGCCGATGTTGAGCAGGCCGACGCTGGGCTCCTCGTTGCCCTCGACGGCCGCCACCAGGGCACTGCCCATGACGGCGAACTGCAGCAGGTGCTCGGCCGTGCAATCGACGTTGGCGCCCAGGTCCAGCACCGTCGTGAAGCGCCCCCGCTGGTTGGGCATGACGGTGGCGATGGCCGGGCGATCGATGCCGTCCAGGGTCTTGAGCAGCACCTTGGCCACGGCCATCAGGGCGCCGGTGTTGCCGGCCGAGACGCAGGCGTGGGCCGAGGCCGGATTGCCGTCGCGGTCGGCCCTGAGCTGCTGGATGGCGACGCGCATCGAGGAGTCGCGCTTGCGGCGCAAGGCCACCTCGATGGGGTCGTCCATGGTGACGACCTCGCTGGCGGCGACGACGCGGCAGCGCGGCCAGGCCGCCGCGGCCGTCAGCGCCTCGGGCTTGCCGACGAGCAGGAGCTCGGCGCCGGGGTGCTTGTCGAGGAAGGCGCGGCAGGCCGGCAGCGTGACCGAGGGGCCGTGGTCGCCACCCATGCAGTCGACGGCCAGGCGGATCGGTTCGGACGAGGGACTACTGGTCATTGCAGTGGTTTGGGTGAGCCACAAAGACCAAACCCGGCGCTGCGCGGTGCGCAGGCCGGGTCGGCAGATTCTTCAGCGGTGCGGCGGCGCGCCTGGCGACGCCGGGCGTCATCAGGCCGCGTCGGCCTTGCTCTTCAGCACCTTGCGGCCACGGTAGAAGCCGTTGGGGCTGATGTGGTGACGCAGGTGCACTTCGCCCGTCGTCGGCTCGATGGCCGTGCCCGGGTTGACCAGGGCGTTGTGGGAACGGTGCATGCCGCGCTTGGAAGGCGACTTCTTGTTTTGCTGGACGGCCATGAAATTCTCCGAATGCGGGTGCGGTGCTGGGGGTTGCGACCCCAGGAAGCGAGAACGAGGCTCGAGCTCCAGGCCGCAGAAAAGCCCGCGAGTGTAGCACCGAATGCCCGCTCCGCCAAACCACGCCGTTCGACCGGCCCGCCTCGGCGTGCGACGACATGGCCTCAGGCGCTGCCGCCACGCTTGAGCGCCGCGAGCTTGGCGAAGGGGTTGGGGCGCTCTTCCTCCACCTCGGCGGCGCCGGCCTCGTCCTGGTGAACCAGGGGCTCGGGGCAGGCCTCGTGGCGCGGCACCAGCGGCAGGGCCAGCAGCAGCTCGTCCTCGATGAGCTCGCGGGCATCGAGGTGGCGCGGCAGGGCGAGCACGTCGTCATCGCTATCGGCGTCGAGCGCCGCGGCCTCGGCCTCGGTGTCGACGAAGCGGATCCAGCGGTCCACCTCGAGCGCCTCCTCGACGGGCTGCAGGCAACGCTGGCAGGTCAGGGCGACATGGGCCTGCGCTGCCAGGTGCAGCCAGACCTGGGCCGCGCCGCCCTTGGGTTGGCGGATTTCGCCATGCAGGCTCCAGCGGACCGCCGGCCAAGCCTCCGCCGGGGACTCCGGCGCGCCGAAGTCGGCCAGCCGCTCCAGGGTGGCCGCGGGCCATTCGCCGTCCAGGCTGGCGCCGTCGCGGGCGAAGGCGGCGAGGTCAAGCTTCTCGGGGACGAAGGCGCGCGGTTTCATGGAACGGAGTTTAGGCGGGGGACAATGCCCTGATGCCTGCTCTGATCCTCGCCTCCACGTCTCCCTACCGGCGCGAGCTGCTGGCCCGCCTGCGCCTGCCCTTCGAGGCGGCGGCATCCCAGGTCGACGAAACCGCCCTGCCCGGCGAGGCGCCGGCGGCACTGGCCGAGCGGCTCGCCCTGGCCAAGGCGCGGGCCGTCGCCGCCCAGCGGCCCGGCGCCGTCGTCATCGGCTCCGACCAGGTGGCGGACCTGGACGGCGAGACCATCGGCAAGCCCGGCACGCATGAGGTGGCCACCGCCCAGTTGCGCCGCATGAGCGGGCGGGAAGTGATCTTCCAGACGGCGGTGGCCGTCGTCGCGCCGGGCTTGGCGGCCATCGAGCGCGCCGAGGTGCGGGTGCGCTTCCGCGAACTGAGCGACGCCGCGATCGAGGCCTATCTGAAAGCCGACCGGCCCTACGACTGCGCCGGCAGCGCCAAGGTCGAGAGCCTAGGGATCGCGCTGCTGGACGCCGTCGTATCCGACGACCCCACGGCCCTGATCGGCCTGCCGCTGATCCGCACCTGCGCCCTGCTCCGGCGCGCCGGCCTGGAGCCGCTGGCGTGAAGAAGGGTCGCCTCATCCTCATGCCCAACACGCTGGACTTCGGCGTGGACGACAGCCTCGACCTGCGCACGGTGCTGCCGCAGCGGGTGATCGAGACCGCCGCACGGCTCACGCACTGGGCGGCCGAGAACGCGAAAACGACGCGAGCCCTGCTCAAGCGCGTGGACGCGCTCACGCCGCTGGCCCAGCCGCTGCAGGCCCTGCACATTGCCGAACTGCCGCGGCCAGCCAAAGGTGGCAAGCCGGCGGGCGATGACGCAGTAGCCTGGCGCGCCCTGCTACAGCCGGCACTGGACGGGCATGACCTCGGCCTGATCTCGGAGGCCGGCCTGCCGGCGGTGGCCGACCCGGGCGCGCGCCTGGTGGCATTGGCGCACCAGGCGGGTGTCGAGGTGCTGCCGCTGTCGGGTCCGAGCTCGCTGCTGCTGGCCCTGGCCGCCAGCGGGCTGAATGGGCAGAGCTTCGCCTTCGTCGGCTATCTGCCGGTGGACGGCGCGGCAAAGACGGCACGGATCCGCGAGCTGGAAGCCCTGTCGGCCAAAGCTCAGCAGACCCAGTTGCTGATCGAAACGCCCTACCGCAACGAGGCTTTACGCCAGGCCCTGCTGAACACGCTGAAGCCGGGCACGCGGCTGTCGATCAGCGTTGGATTGACGCTGCCCGGTGGCTGGACGCACACCGCGACGGTGGCCGACTGGAAGCGGGGCGGTTCGGCCGCCCTGCCCGACCGCATCCCGGCGGTGTTCGCGATCCTCGGCTAAGCGCTTCGTGCCGTTGGGGAGCTATGCACTAGCCCTGGCATCGCATGTAAGCGCACCGTGACCCGTGATGCCGGCACCTCGGCCGCCAGCGCAGACCCGGCACCGGAGCCGCCTTTTGCAGAGGGGGCACGTCTGAGATCAAAGTAGGCGCACAGCCCCAAGGCAGCAGCACTACTACGCGTTGGGCGCACGACGGACAGCCACCAGCTCGCGCTCAATCGCCGCCATCAACGCCGCGCCAGACTCCGCGAACGCGGTGGCGCACTTGAGCAGGACTGCGATCGAAGGCTGACGCTCGCCTCGCTCGAGCTTGCCGTAATACGAGCGGTCAATGCCCGCCAACAGGGCAAAGGCGTCTTGGGCCACACCACGTTCGAGGCGCATGGCCCGCAGAACCGTCCCACAGGCTTTTGCCACTGAAGGGTCAAACGAGTCAGACCGTGGCGTCGCACGGACCGTCGTGCGTTTGAGAGGAACTTTTGCCGGAGCCACCCAACGAGGTTCGCAGGCGTTGCATGATCAGGCCACGGCATATATGCTGTCATCTATCTAGCCCTCAGTTGAGGTGGCGATGAGCAAGATCCCTGTTCAGCAAAACACGTCCTGGCTCGACAGGCCGCTCTGCCGACGTTACGTCTTCGCCAAGTTCAAAACCCTGCGTCTGCCCATCCGGGATGGCGATGCGGTCAAACACCTCGCGTGGCGCTGGGCGCTCAGACTCTTCAAGCAGAGCGAGTACGAGATCCTGGGCGCCTGGCCGGCGCGCGCCGCGCTTGCTCACGCGGCCCGGGACCTATGCGCACGGGGCATTGAGCACATCAGGGAGATTGCCATAAAGAGCGGGGCGGCTCGACCGCCCTGCCCGACCGCATCCCTGCGGCCTTCGCGATCCTTGCGTAGCACTGAACGACAGAGCGATTGGTGGGAAATCGCCTTCGGCAGCCCTTTCAATCTGGCCTATGGATTACGGCGTTCGGCGGAGGATCGCGGCGACGTATCAACGAGCGAGGTGGTCGCAGAAGGCCTTGAGCATGCGCCTCGCAAAAGCGGCGTCCTTCGCACTCAAGGCGGCAAGCCACGTTTCAATCATGAGCGCGTCGGATGACGGCTGCGGAGGCACCTCTTCGAGCAATGCGCCGCAGGTGGAGCCTAAAACCGCCGCCAACCGCTCAAGCGTCAGCAGCGATGGCACATGCTTGCCCCGCTCGAACCTTGACAGCGTTTCCGTATCGACTCCGAGCCGCTCTGCTACACCGGCTTGCGTCAGTCCGAGCGCCTTGCGACGCGCTGCCAGGTTGCGTCCCAGTCGAACCGGCAGCTCACCTTGAGCTGCCTCATCGAGCTTTTGCCGGGGACGTCGTTGATCGGCCATTTTTGTTGAGTTGCGAATCAACACTTATGGTTGCCCCAGACGTCGCCCTGCGCCAGAATCTGAATCGTTGGCTCGTCAGTCAACAGATTGCACCGACATCCCCGCAGATGTCGGAGCTGATGGGAGATCTTCCATGGCCATTCAACTGCCGACGGTCCTGTCGCACGCTCGATTCGCGCCAGTCTCAGACTGGCTCAGCAGACCACTCTGTTGCCGCTACGCGTTCGCCGAGTTCAAGGTCCTGAACCTGCCCATTCGCCATAGCGACACTGTGGAACAGGCTCGCTGGCTTTGGGCGGTCGGACTGTTCGAGCAGGACCAATACGAAATCCTTGGCGCCTGGTCGGATCAGACCCCCCTCGCCGAGGTTGCGCACGACCTGCATAAGCGGGGAATCGAGCAAATCACGGCGATCGCCGCCGAACGCGTCGCCGACTTCGCGTCTCTGCACCCCACGGTCCAATGGTCCGCGGCCGCGGACGGTGTCAACGCCCTGCGCCTACGCACCGGAGCCGACAGCGGCCGTCAGCGACGGGTGGTGCTTCAGTCGGCCGCCACAACGGCAGAGCGCCTGCACAAGAGCATCACACGTGCGATCCGGCGTCGGGCGCCCTTCGAGGACGAGGTCGCTGCCGCCGCCTTCCTCGCGCAGGCGCTTGAAAAAGCTGATCGGCGCTTGTACGCGACATGACCGAGCACCTCGCCAAGCACTGGCGCGAGATCCTCGCGCGCGTGCGCGGCGCGCTGATGCGCCGGGGGCGCAGCGAGCAGGATGCCGATGATCTCGTGCAGGAGGCGTGGGTCCGGCTCGCCGGCTATGAGCAGGAGCAGGCTGTCGAGCGGCCCGAGGCCTTCCTGATGCGCACGGCGCTCAACCTGTCAATCGACGCCCACCGGGCGCAGGTGACGCGGGGAGACGAGGTTCTCGCAGAGGAAATCGTGCTCATCGACCTGGCGCCCACAGCCGAGGCGATCGTGCTGGCAAAGGAACGCCTTGCGCGGCTGAGCGTTGGCCTCAGCCGCCTGAGCGAGACCACGCGCAGCGTCTTCCTGTCGCACCGGGTCGACGGCCTGCCCTACAGCGAGATCGCCCGAGCTCACGGCATCAGCGTCAGCGCCGTCCACAAGCGAATCGCCAAGGCCACGCTCGAGCTCACGGCGTGGATGGAGGAGTGGTAGCTACCCTCCGACGGAGCATGTCACTGCCGCCCCAGGCACTCCCTCCGAACGGAGCATGAAAGGCGCCGCCCTGCCCGACCGCGTCCCCGCGGTCTTCGCCGCGGGCTTAGCTCTCGGCGGGCGCCGGCTTCTTGCCGCCGCCGAACAGCGCCGCGACCTGCTTCTTGGGCTTGATGTAGCTGGACAGGCCCTTGGCGGCGGGAGCTGCGGCCTTGGCCTTTTCCCAGGCGGGCGGCTCGTCGCGCGAGCTGGCTTCGTAGGGCTTGTCGAAGAAGGGGTCGGCGGAGGCGACGGGCGCGCGCAGCGCCGGGCTGGTCGCACGCTGCGGCCGGTCCTCGCGTTCGGGCGACTCCTCGCGACGGCGGCGCTCGAAGCGGGGGCGGTCGTTGTCCAGCTCGAAGCTGTCCAGCTCGATCTTGCGCTTGATGAGCTTCTCGATGTCGGCCACGAGGCGGGCGTCGGACTTGGTCACCAGCGTCACCGCGAGGCCCGAGGCGCCGGCGCGGCCGGTGCGACCGATGCGGTGGACGTAATCCTCGGCGTTGAAGGGCACGTCGAAATTGAAGACGGCCGGCAGGTCGGCGATGTCCAGGCCCCGGGCGGCCACGTCGGTGGCGACGAGCAAGTCCACCTCGCCCCGCTTGAACGCGTCGAGTGACTTGAGGCGTTCGTCCTGGGACTTGTCACCGTGCAGGGCCGCCGTGCGCAGGCCGTCGCGCTCGAAGGAACGCGCCAGACGGGCAACGCCCAGCTTGGAGTTGCCGAAGACGATGGCCTGGCGGATGGCGCGGTCCTTGAGGATCTGGCGGATGACGGCGCGCTTGTCGTCGTCGTCCACGCCGTAGAAGCGCTGCTCGACGGTGGAGGCCGTCTGGTTGGGACGGGCCGTCTCGACGAGGATGGGGTCCTGCAGATAGCTCTGGGCCAGGCGCTTGATCTCAGGCGAGAAGGTGGCCGAGAACAGCAGGGTCTGGCGCGCCTTGGGCAGGAAGCTCAGGATGCGCTGCAGGTCTGGCAGGAAGCCGATGTCCAGCATGCGGTCGGCCTCGTCGAGCACGACGTACTCGACCTGGTTGAGCACGCAGTTCTTGGCCTCGATGTGGTCCAGCAGCCGGCCCGGCGTGGCGATCAGCACCTCGACGCCGGCCTTGAGGGCGGCGGTCTGGGGCTTCATGTCGACGCCGCCGAACACGACGACCGAGCGCAGCTGGGTGTGCTTGGCGTACTTCTTGACGTTGTCGGCCACCTGGTCGGCCAGCTCGCGCGTCGGCGCCAGCACGAGGGCCCTCACCGGATGGCGGGCCGGTGAGACGCTCGGGTTCTCGTGCTTGAGCATGCGCTGCAGCAGCGGGATGGAAAAGGCAGCCGTCTTGCCCGTGCCGGTCTGGGCGGCGCCCATGACGTCGCGCCCTTGAAGCACGATGGGGATGGCCTTGGCCTGGATGGGCGTCATCGTGAGGTAGCCGGAATCGGCGACCGCACGGAGCAGCTTGGCATCGAGAGGAAGGGTGTCGAAACGGGCCGGCGGCGCCGGTTCGATGTCCGCCATAACCGGCGGAACGGACGGGGAAGCGTTTTCGCTCATAGCCGGCGATTATCGCCGGGTGGGCATTTCCAGGCGTTTCAGCGCGTCACGACCAGCCATTTAGGCGTCTTGAAGCGCACGATGCGGCGGTACAGCGCCACATAGGTCAGCCCGAAGAGCAGCATGCAGGCGGCGATCATCGGGGTGGAGTCCCAGAAGGCCAGGGCCGGCAACAGGGAGGTGATGCACAGCATCCACAGATAGGGTGCAGTCATCGAATTGCGCCGCGTCATCTGCCGCGCGTCGCGCGCACCGATGGCCCAGCGCATGAGGCGGCGGTAGATCAGCGAATGCAGGTGGATGCCGTCCGGCAGCCCGGGCGGCACGGACCGCACGACCTTGCGCCGGTAGATGGAGAACACCGTCTCGAACACCGGGTAGATGCAGACCATCAGCGGGAAGAGCGGCGACACGTCGGGGTTTCGGGCGATCAGCAGGATGCCGATCTCGGCGAGGTAGAAGCCGAGGAAGTAGGCCCCTCCGTCGCCCAGGAAGATGAGGCCCGCCGGGAAGTTCCAGACGAAGAAGCCGAGCGCCGCACCGACGCCCGCCAACGCCCACAGCGTCAGCGGCAGGTCGCCGACCTGGTAGGCCACATAGGCGAAGACGAGCAGCATCAGGCTCACGCACATCGACGACAGGCCGTTGAACCCGTCGATGATGTTGACGGAGTTGGCGACGCCGGCGACGGTGAAAACGGTGGCGATCCACGCACCGACGGCGGTGGAGACGAGGAGATCCAGGCCCGGGACGTCGGTCTTGGTGATGGTCGCGCCGAGCAGCCAGATGCCCAGGCCCGCCGAGATCGCGGTGGCCAGCAGACGCTTACCCGGCGAAACGCGCTTGGTGAAGTCTTCGACCAGACCAGCGCCGAAGGCCGGCAGGCCGCACACCAGCAGAAGCGCCCCCAGCTTCCAATCCGGGCGGTGTGTCAGGGCCGCGACGCCGACACAACAGACCAGGCCGGTGAACATTCCCGTTCCGCCGATGCGCGGGACCGGGGTGGCGTGGAACTTCTGCGGGCCGGAAAGGTCGGCATCGGCCGAAAGATGCGCATGGCTGCGAGAGGAGTGGATGACCATCAGGGTCACCACGGCCGCCACGAAGAAGGACACGAGCAAATACAACATCGGCTCCAGTTTACCGAGGCACCCGTCGGCCTTCGCCAACGGCGAGGCCTCTAGAATCGCCCACCATTTCACATGGCGCGCCTGTTTGGCAGGCGCACCGTCATGCCGATCAACCGACTGGTAATCCCCTTGCGCTGGCATCCTCTCACCGCTCTCCTGGCGGCCGCCTTGTTCGCAGGCGCCGCACCCGCTTCGGCCGCCGCCATTGATCCCGCGACGGATACCGACAACCAGACGACGGGTCCTGTGCGTCTGGGCGCCAATCCGGCGCGTGGGCCGTCCACGACCGATGAGTCGAGCCGCTCCACCGCGGGCGAAGACAGCCTGCTCGACGGCCGGCAGCGCGGTGGGTTGCCCAAGCCGCCGGCTCCGAGCGAATTCGAGGCCTACGCCAGCGAACTGGCCGGCATGCCCATCCAGCGCCTGGGCAGCGACCTGATGCTGCCCAGCCGCAGCATCGCCTCCATCGAGGCCAACCGCCAGGTGCCGCCCGACTACGTCGTCGGCCTGGGCGACGAGATCCAGCTGACCATCTGGGGCTCGGTGGACGCCGATTTGCGGCTGACCGTAGACCGCGCCGGCCGCATCGTCATTCCCCGCGTGGGCCCGGTCGTCGTCGCCGGCGTGCGTCACGCGGACCTGAACGACCTGCTGACGCGCCGCGTCGGCCAGGTCTTCAAGAACTTCCAGCTGAGCGCCACGCTCGGCCGCCTGCGCAGCATCCGTTACTACGTGACCGGTTTCGTGGCTCGCCCCGGCGCCTACAGCGTCAGCAGCCTGGCCACCGTCATGACGGGCCTGGTGCAGGCGGGTGGACCTTCCGCAGCCGGGAGCTTCCGCAACATCGAACTGCGTCGCAGCGGCAAGGCCGTTGGTCAGTTCGATCTCTACGACCTGCTGGTGAAGGGCGACAAGAAGGGCGACCTGCCGCTGCAGGCCGACGATGTCCTCTACATCGGTCCCATCGGCGCCCAGGTCGCTTTGATCGGCAGCGTGAACCGGCCGGCCATCGTGGAACTCAAGGGCAATGAGACGGTGAACGACGCGATCAGCTTCGTCGGCGGCTTGTCGACTGTGGCGGACATGAGCCGCGTCGCCGTCGAACGTCTGAGCGAGCGCAACGACCGTCGCGTCGTCGAGTTGGCCTTGCCCCGGGACGGCGGCCAGCGCATGAACAACGGCGACGTCGTTCGCGCCTTCAACAGTGTGGCCGCGGTGCTGCCGCAAGCCAAGCAGTACAAGCGGATCCGCATCGAGGGTGAAGTAGTGCGGCCGGGTGACTATGTGGTGCCACCGACGAGTACGCTGGTGGATGCCGTGCAGGCCGCCGGTGGACTCACCGCTCAGGCCTATTTGTTCGGTACTGATCTGTCTCGCGAAAGCGTGCGCAAGGTGCAGGAAGTGCAGTACGACCGAGCACTGCGGGATCTGGAGACGGACTTCACCCGCAACACCTCGACCCAGAGAGTCAGCAACGCAGAGGACGCCGCCGCCATAGTGCAGAAACAGGCTGGGACGACCCGACTGATCGAGCGCCTACGGGCGGTGCGTCCGACGGGACGCGTCGTGCTGGACGTGACCGACTCTTCCCGCGAAGTGCCCGCGCTCGCGGTCGAAGACGGGGACAGGCTCTATATCCCGGCTCGCCCCAATACCGTCGGCGTGTTCGGCAGCGTCTTCAACGGTGGCAGCTACCTGCTCAAGTCAGGCGACTCGATCGAGGACATCGTCAAGCTGGCTGGCGGCCCCACCCGTGGCGCCGATACGGCCAGCATGTTCGTGCTTCGGGCCAACGGCAGCGTCGTCAGCGCCCGGCAATCCAGCAGCGGCTGGTTGGGCGGGAATACGTTGTCCAACTTGGCCGCGTTGCCGGGTGATACCGTGTTTGTGCCAGAAGAACTGAACAAGACCACCTTCATGCAGGAAGCTAAGGACTGGACGCAGATCCTTTATCAGTTTGGTCTGGGTGCGGCTGCTTTGAAGACGCTTAAGAATTAAGCCAGCTGCGAATCAACGTGAATCAACGATCCAACTCAATCCAGATGAATGAGGATGCCTCAGAAAAGACGAACGCTATCGATTTCATCGAAGTATTGATGATATGGCTCTCGCGCAAAGGGCTGATTGCGATCGTCACGATCCTGGCAGGTGCCGCCGCGCTCGGCGCAAGCTATCTAATACCCCTTACGTTCACGGCGCGAACCACGTTCATTCCGCCCCAGCAGCAAAGCGCAACCAGCTCGTTGGCAGCCTCACTGGGCGCACTCTCGAGTCTCACGGGCGGTGCGGTTGCAAAGTCCCCAGCGGAACAATACGTTTCATTGCTGCAGAGCGACAATATCGCCGATCGGATCGTCGACAAATTCGATCTCATGAAAGTTTATGAAGCGCGCTACCGCTTCGGTGCAAGGGCCACTTTAGCGAAAAACACTCGGGTGTCGTTGGGCAAGAAAGACGGGCTGATCACGATTGAGGTCGACGCTCAATCGCCGCAACTCGCCGCTGACATTGCCAACTATTACGTCGCGGAACTCCGCAGGCTGAGTTCGGAACTGGTACTCAGCGAAGCTCAAGAACGCCGTGCCTTCTATGAAGGCAAACTGAAGCAAACGCGCGCCGCCTTGCAATCGGCTCAAGAAGCGTTGCAGCGTAGCGGCTTCGATGCCGGCGCGCTAAAGGCCGAGCCGCGCTCTGCGGCTGAAGCCTATGCCCGCATACGGGCAGAAATCACATCTGCCGAGATCCGGTTGCAGACCTTGCGCCGGGCATTCGCGGAAAACTCCCCAGAGGTCCAGCAACAGCTGACGATGCTCTCGGCCTTGCGCATCCAGGCTGGAAAGCTCGAGAGCACGTCCGATGGCGGTCGCAGCGACACGGGCTACGTGGCGGCCTATCGAGAGTACAAGTACCAGGAGGGTCTTTTCGAGGCGTTTTCGAAGCAGTTCGAGATGGCAAGACTGGACGAGAGCCGTGAGGGCTCCTCGATTCAGGTCGTCGATCCCGCAGGAGTACCTGAGTACAAGAGCAAGCCCAAGCGAGGCGCGCTTGCGATTTCGGTGGCCCTGGCCGCTTTGGTCATCATGCTCACTGGCGTTGTGGTCGCCCACTGGTGGCGCGCGGGCCTGCGCGATCCGCACATCGGCCCGCGGCTGCAACGCCTGCGCCAAGCTGCTGGAATGCGCCGAAGAGTGGGGTGATGAACTGGGAGTGACGCTTTCGCGTACACTTCGTTCAATGCCTGAACGCACCCCCGACGAGAACCAGCACCTAGCTGCAAGTTCCAGCGACGCCGCGCAACTCGCGGCGTTGCGGCTTCTAGCATCTGATCCGGAGAGTTCCCAGCGACAGGTTGCGTCAGCACTGGGGATCAGCGTCGGGCGCACGAATTACCTGCTTAAGGCCTTGCTCGAAAAGGGATTCGTCAAGGTACGAAACTTTCGACGCAGCGACAACAAGTTGGCCTATGCGTACGTACTCACGCCCAGCGGCCTATCAGAGAAAGTGCGCCTCACTCGCGCTTTCATCCAGCGCAAGGAACTTGAATTCGAGCGTCTTCAACAGGTGATCGCAGAGTTGAAACACGAACTCGATATCCCGCCTGCACCAGAGAGAGAAGAACAAAAGTGAAAGTAACCGTCATCGGGTCGGGCTATGTCGGCCTTGTCACCGGCGCCTGCTTGGCAGACGTCGGCAACGACGTGGTTTGCCTGGACATCGACACGCGCAAGATCGAGTTGCTCGAATCGGGTGGCGTGCCCATCTACGAACCAGGGCTCAAGGAACTGATCCAACGCAATGCTCGTGCCGGGCGGCTGCGGTTCACGGCCGACACCGCATCGGCGGTCGCGCATGGCGATTTGCTCTTCATCGCCGTTGGTACACCGCCAGGCGAGGATGGCTCGGCGGACCTGCAGCATGTCCTGTCCGCTGCAGGGGGCATCGGCGGTCACCTGCGGGGCGATCAAGTGATCGTCAATAAGAGCACGGTCCCGGTCGGGACGGCCGACTTGGTGCGAAATGCGGTGAAAGCGGCGCTCGACGCCCGCGGCGCGGGTGATCTTCGCTTCTGCGTGATGTCGAATCCAGAGTTCCTCAAGGAGGGCGCCGCGATCGAAGACTTTATGCGACCCGATCGCATCGTCATAGGCGGCGACGAACGGTGGGGCATGGATCTGCTGCGCGCCCTGTACGCCCCCTTCGAGCGTAACCATCCCAAGGTCATCGAGATGGACACCCGCTCAGCCGAACTGACGAAGTACGCTGCCAACGCCATGCTCGCCACCCGCATCAGTTTCATGAATGAGCTGGCGTTGTTGGCCGATCGCGTGAACGCGGACATCGACCATGTGCGTCGCGGTATCGGATCAGATCCTCGCATCGGCACGCACTTCCTCTACGCTGGCTGTGGATACGGGGGCTCCTGCTTTCCGAAGGACGTGCAAGCCCTGCTGCACACCGGCCAACAACATGGCGAGCCCATGCGCATCCTGGCGGCTGCTGAAGCCGCCAATGAACGCCAGAAGCGCGTACTGGTCGAGAAACTTGCGGAGCAGTGTGGCAACCTGGCTGGCCTGACGATCGCCGTGTGGGGCCTGGCATTCAAGCCGGATACCGACGATATGCGCGCGGCACCCAGCTTGGTGGTGGTCTCGGAGTTGCTGGCGCGCAGCGCTTCCGTCGTGGCGTACGACCCCATCGCGGCAGAGAACGCAGCCCGCATCCTTCCGCCCTCCGAGCGACTGCGCTTCGCCGCATCGGCCGACATGGCCCTTGAGGGAGCCGACGCGCTGCTAATCGTCACCGAGTGGAAAGAGTTCAGGAGCACCAGCCTGGAAAAACTGGTTGCCGCGCTGCGGCTGCGCGTCGTCGTCGACGGCCGGAACATCCTTGACCCTCGGCAGGCACGCGCGGCCGGCCTCACATATCTCTGCATTGGAAGACCATGATCAATTTCGCCATCATCGGCTGCGGCCGCATCGCCAAGCGCCACGCTGAGTTGCTTGGGACCGGCCAGATCGGCGGCGCACGGCTCGCAGCTGTTTGCGATATCGACCCAACTCGCGCGAGGGCGTTCGCCGAGCGGTTCGGCGTGCCGGGCTTCACCAGCATCACCGAAATGCTGGCCGCGCCCGGTATCGACGCCGTTGCCGTGCTGACACCGAGCGGAATGCATGCCGAGCACGCCATCATGGTCGCCAACGCCGGAAAGCATGTCGTCGTCGAAAAGCCCATGGCGCTGCGCCTGGACGACGCCGACGCGATGATCGCAGCCGCCGACCGAAACAATGTTCGGCTGCTTGTCGTCAAGCAGAACCGCTTCAATGTTCCGGTGGTCAAGGCCCGCGAGGCGCTCGACGCCGGCCGCTTCGGCCAGCTGGTGCTGGGCACCGTGCGCGTGCGCTGGTGCCGCGATCAAAGTTACTACGCCCAAGATGCATGGCGTGGCACTTGGGCCCAAGACGGCGGCGTGATCGCCAACCAAGCGAGCCACCACGTCGACATGCTGGGTTGGTTCATGGGTCCGGTGGAGAGCATTCACGCTCGCGGCGTGCGCGCCTTGGTGAACATCGAAGCGGAAGACACCGCAGTCGCCACCGTCAAATTCCGCAGTGGTGCGGTGGGCGTCATCGAAGCCACCAACGCCACGCGCCCCAAAGATCTGGAAGGCTCTCTGTCGGTGCTGGGGTCTGGCGGTACGGTCGAGATTGGCGGCTTCGCCGTCAACAAGATCCGTCATTGGAATTTCGTCGAATCGCGCGCTGAAGACGTTGAGGTGATGGAGCGGTTCTCGGTTAATCCGCCCAACGTCTACGGGTTCGGGCATCAAGCCTATTACGAACACGTGGTCGCAGTACTGGAGGGCCGCGAAGAGGCACTGGTGGACGGCCACGAGGGACGCACCGCCCTGGAATTGGTCGCAGCGCTGTACGAATCGATGGCCAGTGGACTTGAAGTAAAGCTGCCGCTCAAGACTGAGCACAGCCGTCTCGGGCGCGCTTGAGATGAGCATGGCGCCCACGGTCCTGCAGACCTCGATCCGGGAGGTTCGCTGCGGCGAAGGTGTAAAGATCGTTGAGCCAGCGAACGTCTATGAGTGCACGCTCGGCGATAACTGCTTTGTTGGCCCTTTCACCGAAATCCAAAAGGGCGTGACGATCGGCGCGCGTACTCGCATCCAGTCTCACAGCTTCGTCTGCGAACTCGTCTCTATCGGCTCAGACTGCGTCGTCGCTCACGGCGTCATGTTCATCAATGACGTGTTCTCGATCGGCGGTCCGGCGCGAGGTCGGCGGGAGCTTTGGAAATCGACTCAGATCGGAGATCGCGTCTCCATCGGCTCCAACGCAACGATCATGCCCGTCCGGATCTGCGATGACGTCGTCATCGGCGCTGGAGCCGTGGTGACCCGAGATATCACTGAACCCGGTTTCTACGCCGGAAACCCTGCGCGCATGCTGCGCGCCAAGCCCGAGAAGGATTGAGACCGACATGGCCAACACTGTCCAAGTGCCTTTCGCCGATCTGCACGCTCAGTATCTGACGATCAAAGACGATATCGACGCCGCAATCGCCGACGTGATCCGCACGTCGGCTTTCATTCGCGGCCCCTACGTTGAGAAGTTCGAAGCAGCGTTCGCCGACATGATGAATGCCAAGCATTGCGTGTCCTGCGCGAATGGCACGGATTCGCTTTACATCGCGATGCACGCGCTTGGCGTAAAGCCAGGCGATGAGGTAATTGCACCCGCGCACAGCTGGATCTCAACGACTGAGACGATCACGCAGGTAGGTGGCAAGGTGGTGTTCTGCGACACAGACCCCCTAACGCACACAATCGACCCCTCCAAGATCGCCGCATTGATCACTCCGCGCACAGTCGGCATCATTCCAGTCCACCTGTACGGCCAGCCCGCCGACATGGACCCGATCATGGCTCTCGCGCGCCAGCATGGGCTGTGGGTGCTTGAGGACTGCGCTCAGGCGCATCTCGCACGCTACAAAGGCCAACTGGTCGGCACATTCGGCAACGCCGCTTCGTTCTCGTTCTACCCCGGCAAGAACCTCGGCGCGATGGGCGACGCCGGCGCGGTGACGACGAACGATCCCGATCTGGCCAAGCGCATGGCCATGTTTGCCCGCCATGGCGGCCTGACCAAAGGTGACCATCAGATCGAAGGTATCAACAGTCGTCTGGATGGGTTGCAGGCGGCTGTCCTGTCGGTCAAGCTGCCCCACCTCCCGCAGTGGACTGAAGCGCGTCGGAAATGGGCAAGGGTCTACACAGAACGCCTAAGCGGCCTATCGTCCGTCAGCGTTCCTGCAGTCGCCGAAGGACGTGAGCCAGTGTGGCACCTGTACGTCATCCGTCACGAACAGCGCGACGCTCTGGCCGCACACCTGAAGTCCAAGGGAATCCAGACGGTTATCAACTACCCAGTGGCCTTGCCCTTCCTGCCTTGCTACGCGCCAATGGGCCACCAGGCGTCGGACTTCCCGAACGCGCATCACGACCAGAGCCGCATTCTGTCGCTGCCCATCTTTCCCGAAATGACCGAGGCGCACATTGACGCCGTGGTCGATGCCATCCGCAGCTTTGACGGGGCCGGCGCATGAAGCTCGCAGGTAAGAAGGTCCTGGTTACCGGCGCCGATGGCTTCATCGGCTCCCATTTGACAGAGTGTCTGGTCCGCCAGGGTATCGACGTCCGCGCGTTCGTCTACTACAACAGCTTCAACTCCTGGGGTTGGCTGGACGAATCCAGCGAGGATGTTCGCAAATCGCTGGATGTTTTCGCCGGCGACGTGCGCGACCCTAATGGCGTGCGGGCCGCAATGAAGGGCTGCGACGTGGTGTTGCACTTGGCCGCGCTGATCGCAATTCCTTACTCATACCACTCGCCTGACACCTACGTCGATACCAACGTCAAGGGCACGCTGAACATCGTGCAGGCCGCCCGCGACCTGGGTGTCGAGCGGGTCGTCCATACCTCCACGAGTGAGGTGTACGGCACCGCCCGCTTCGTGCCGATCACCGAAGAACATCCGCTGCAGGGTCAATCGCCCTACTCGGCCAGCAAGATCGGCGCGGACCAGATTGCACAGAGCTTCTTCCATTCGTTCGGAACGCCGGTGACAACCATCCGGCCGTTCAACACCTATGGACCGCGCCAGTCCGCTCGCGCTGTGATTCCAACAATCATCACGCAGATCGCCGCTGGCGCACGCCAGCTCAAGCTTGGCGCCCTGCATCCGACACGTGACTTCAATTACGTGCAAGACACGGTGCGCGGCTTCTTGGCCCTGGCTCAGTGTGACGCCGCTGTGGGCCAGGTCGTGAATATCGGAAGCAACTACGAGGTCTCCATCGGGGAGACTGCGGCATTGATCGCTGAACTGATGGGTCAAAAGGTCGAGTTCATCAGCGACGAGCAGCGGATCCGTCCGACGGGCAGCGAGGTAGAACGCTTGTGGGCCGCGAACGCGAAGGCCCGTGAACTGACGGGCTGGACTCCGGAGTATCCGGGTGTCGAGGGCCTCAAGCGCGGCTTGGGAGAGACCATCAACTGGTTCACCCAGCCCGAGAACCTGCGCCGTTACAAGGCCGGCGTCTACAACATCTGAACGTAAGACCGCGCATGTCCATCGCCGCCACCGTCCTTGATCGCATCCAGCGCGTCACCCAATTGCCGAAGGTCTCGCTCCACGAGCCGACCTTCGGAGGCAACGAGTTGAAGTATGTGACGGAGTGCATCGAGACGGGCTGGGTATCGTCCGTCGGTGAGTACGTCAACCGCTTCGAGCGCGAGCTCGCCGCTTACACCGGCGCAGCACATGCCGTGGTTGTCAGTAATGGGACGTCCGGCCTCCAGGTGATGCTGGAGTTGGTCGGCGTCAGACGCGACGACGAGGTGCTGGTGCCCGCACTGTCGTTCGTGGCGACCGCGAACGCGGTGCGTCACTGCGGCGCCTGGCCTCACTTCGTGGATAGCGACATCCGCAGCTTGGGCATGGACGTGAGCAAGCTCGACGCCTACCTGCGAGAGGTGGGAGAGATTCGTGTCGACGGTTGCTATAACCGCCGCACTGGCCGGCGCATCGCTGCCGTCGTGCCGATGCATACCTTCGGTCATCCGGTAGACATGCCTGCGCTGATGTCACTGGCGGAACGTCACCGCCTGGAAGTCGTAGAGGATGCCGCTGAATCGCTCGGTAGCTGGATTGGTGACCGCCACACTGGCACGTTCGGCCGCTGCGCGATGCTCAGCTTCAACGGCAATAAGATCGTCACTACCGGCGGTGGCGGAGCGATCATCACCAACGATGCTGTGCTGGCCAAGCGCGCCAAGCATCTGACGACGACAGCCAAGCAGCCGCATGCCTGGGCGTTCTTCCACGATGAGGTAGCCTACAACTTCCGCATGCCCAATCTGAATGCTGCAATGGGCTGCGCGCAACTCGAACGCATCGGCAGCTTCCTGGAAGCTAAGCGCCTCCTCGCCTTGCGCTATGCCGAAGCTTTCCGAGACGTTCCGGAGGTCTCCCTGTTCCTTGAGCGAACCGGCACGAAGGTGAATTACTGGCTGCAAACGTTGCTCCTCGCGCCCGAGGTGGCGTCGCAGCGCGACGAGATCCTTGCCGTCACCAACGCTGCCGGGCAGATGACACGGCCAGTCTGGGAATTGCTGTATACGCTCCCGATGTACGGCGCATGCGAACGCATGACCACACCCGTCGCGGACGACCTCGCTAGGCGCATCATCAACGTGCCAAGCAGCCCGCAGCTGATTGCGGGGGTGGTGTGAGCGCTCGTCGCAAGATCGCAGTCGTCACAGGCAGCCGCGCGGAGTACGGCCTGCTTTTTTGGGTGCTGAAGGATCTGCAGGCCCATCCTGGCGTAGAGCTGCAGTTGATCGTGACCGGGATGCACTTGGCGCCCGAGTTCGGCCTGACGGTTCGCGAGATCGAACGTGACGGCTTCCCGATTGCGCGCCGAGTGGACATGCTGCTGTCCGGCGACACGCCAAGCAGCACGGCCAAGTCAGTTGCACTGGGCGTCATAGGCATGTCCGATGCACTCGCCCAACTGGCGCCGGACATGATGCTGGTACTCGGCGACCGGTTCGAGATCTTGGCTGCGGCCCAAGCGGCCATGATCCACAACATCCCGATCGCGCACATCGCTGGCGGCGACACGACCGAAGGGGCGTTCGACGAGGCGATTCGCCATGCGATCACCAAAATGTCGCACCTGCACTTAGTGACGACAGAATCCTCAGCGTGCCGTGTACGGCAGATGGGGGAAGCACCGGAACGTGTGCTGGTGGTCGGCAGCCCTGGCTTGGATCATTTGCGCAGGCGTTCACTGCTGGACAGGGCGGCGCTCGAAGCTTCGCTGGGCGCCCCGTTGGCTCGCCGCAACCTGCTGATCACCTTCCATCCTGTCACACTAGAAGCGGGAGAAGGGCTGCGCCAGCAACAGGAACTGTTGTCGGTCCTGGCGGGGTTGGATGGCGACACAGTGTGCTGGTTCACGTTGCCCAACGCAGATACTGGAGGACGCGCGCTGGCGGCCGATCTCCAGGCCTGGGCGGCAGGGAGGGCCAACGTGCACGTCTACACCTCCCTGGGCCAGCTCCGCTATCTGAGCCTGATGTCCATGGTGGACATAGTCGTGGGCAATTCCTCGAGCGGTCTGTACGAAGCTCCGTCGTTCCAGCGCCCCACCGTCAATATCGGTGATCGACAGCGCGGCCGGTTGGCAGCGACCTCAGTGCTGCAATGCGAGCCGCGCGCGGACAGCATCGCCGCAGCGCTGGAAAGCGCGTGGCAGCTCAACTGCGCCGGCGTCGTGAACCCATATGGCGATGGTCGGTCATCCGGACGTATCGTGCAGGCGCTGCTCGATGTGCCATTGGGCCAAGCGCTGCTGAAGAAGCAGTTCCACCTGATTTCCCCGACTTGAGAGGGCGCACCGTGAGCCATTCCGTCTTCTTCATCGCCGAGGCTGGCGTCAATCACAACGGGTCGCTGGACTTGGCACGGCGACTCGTGGACGTCGCCGCCGAGGCGGGCGCGGACGCCGTGAAGTTCCAGACCTTCAAGGCTGAGAACCTCGTCACGGCCTCGGCGCGCAAGGCGCAATACCAGATCGACAATACGCAGGAGGACGGCGGACAGCTCGCGATGCTGCGTCGACTTGAGCTCCCACACGAGGATCACGAGGCCTTATTGGAGCACTGCCGCACACGAGGCATCGCCTTCATGTCCACCGGCTTCGACGCGGAAAGCTTGGCCTTGCTGGGTCAGTTGAACATGCCCGCGATCAAGATCCCATCAGGGGATATCACCTGTGGCCCGCTACTTTTGCAAGCTGCCCAACTGCATCAGAAGCTCATCGTATCTACCGGCATGTCCACGCTCGGGGACATTGAGCAGGCACTGGCCGTAATCGCTTTTGGGTTGATGCATAGTGGCACGCCGGCATCGCGCGCTGAGTTGCAGGCCGCGTACAGCAGTCCAGAGGGTCGTCAAGCACTGCGGGACCATGTCACGTTGCTGCACTGTGTCACCCAGTACCCGGCTCCGCCGAGTTCGGTCCACCTACGAGCCATGGACACGATGCGAGATGCCTTCGGCCTGCCGGTGGGTTATTCAGACCATACGCTGGGCTTGGAGGTCTCCATTGCCGCCGTCGCGCGCGGCGCCACTGTGATTGAAAAGCACTTCACGCTCGACCGCAGCATGCCCGGTCCGGATCACGCTGCATCGCTGGAACCGGAAGAATTGAAGGAGCTAGTGCGCAGCATCCGCGTCGTCGAGCAAGCGCTTGGCACTGCAATCAAGGGGCCTGCTCGCGAAGAGCTAGACAACCGTAGGGTGGCGCGTCGCAGCGTCGTCGCGGCCAGACCGATTGAACGGGGCGAGAAACTCACCTTGGACAAGCTGGCCTACAAACGTCCAGGTGAGGGCATTTCACCGATGGACATCTGGTTCCTGGCTGACCGTCCCGCGCGGGACGACTACCAAGTCGACGAGCTGATTGCGCCATGAGCCTCGCTCTGCCGGTCATCGTCATTGGTGCTGGTGGTCACGCACGCGTGCTAGCCGACACCCTCCTAAGATCCGGCCGTCCCGTGCTCGGATTCACCGACGCAAAGGCGGCTCTGCGCGGCACGGCGCTTCTAGGCTTGCCGATTCTCGGCAGCGACGAGGTTCTCGAAAGCTATTCGCCGCGAGAAGTCGAACTGGTCAATGGGATCGGCAGCATCGACAACCGTAGGCCCTCCGTACGGGAGCAGGTCCAGGAAACGTTGCGGGCACAGGGTTGGCGCTTCGCCCGCGTCATTCATCCCAGCGCCACCCTGTCCTCGTATGCCACTCTGGGCGACGGTGTGCAAATCATGGCGGGCAGTGTCGTCCAATGCGGTGCGGTGCTCGGCGACGGTGTGATCATCAATACCGGCTCAATCGTGGAACACGATGTGTGCGTGGGGGACTGGTCCCACATCGCCCCTGGAGCCGTCGTCTGCGGCGACGTAAGCATTGGACGCTTTTGCCATATCGGTGCTGGCGTCACCGTGCGTCAGGGTCTCTCGATTGGCGATGGCAGCCTTGTCGGCCTAGGGGCTGCCGTCGTGAGAAGCACAGGCACTTCAAGCGTGCTTCTCGGCGTCCCTGCCCGACCTTTTAATTCGTTGTAATGAAAAACTGGAAAGACTCTCTCATTGGCCCCGGCACGACGCTCCGCCAGGCTCTCGAGACGATCAACGCGCTAGGTTGTCACATGACCCTGGTGGTCGACGGGGACGGAAAGCTGCTAGGAACGTTCAGCGACGGTGATGCGCGCCGCGCCCTGCTCCGCGGTCTCACCCTGACTGACTGCGTTGGCGAAGCGATGAACCATCAACCGCGGACAGTCCGAGCGACGGACGACCGCCACTCGCGCCTAGCCGTAATGCAGCGGCTCGGACTGCATCAACTGCCGGTCGTCCAAGACGATGGTGTCGTCGTTGGCCTGGAAATCGTCGACGACTTCTTGCGCGTGCCCGCTCGCGAAGAATGGGTCGTCGTCATGGCCGGAGGTCTCGGCTCCCGACTCAAGGAACTGACGCGGGAAACACCAAAGCCGATGCTCAATGTGGGCTCGCGCCCCCTGCTTGAGACAATATTGCGCTCCTTCTCGGAGCAAGGGTTTCGGCGCTTCTACCTGGCGGTGAACTATCGGGCCGAGCAAATCGAGGCCCACTTCGGCGATGGATCCGCGCTTGACATCGAAGTGCGGTATCTGCGCGAACAGAAGCGGCTTGGCACGGCAGGCGCACTGAGCCTTCTGCCAGAGCCGCCTGATCGGCCGTTCATCGTTACCAATGCCGATCTTCTGACCAAAGAAGACTACGGTGGCATGGTGGATCGGCATGTGGGGGCCGGGGCCGACGCGACGATGGGTGTCCGCAAGTATGAGATGCAGGTGCCGTTCGGCGTTGTGCAGGAGAAGGATGGGCTGATCCATGGCATCGAGGAAAAGCCAGTTCAGCAATTCGTTGTAAGTGCGGGCATGTACGTGTTGTCGCCATCAGTGTTGGAATTGGTGCCGAGTGACACGTTCTATGACATGCCCAGTCTGTTCGACGAGGCGGTGCGCCGCGGCATGCGGGCCCGTTGCCACCACATTGATGGCTATTGGCTAGACATCGGGCGCCCCGCTGACTACGAGCGCGCCAACACCGATTTCCACGAGGTCTTCAAATGATCGACGGACTAAGCGTGTTGGCGCTAGTTCCCGCTCGCGGCGGATCCAAGGGTATCCCGGGCAAGAACATCGTCTCATTAGGTGGCCGTCCAATGATCGCTTGGACCATCGAGGCCGCACGGGATTCGCGTTACGTTGACCGCGTCGTCCTGTCTTCCGACGACGCCACGATCATGAAGGTCGCTGCTGATTACGGATGCGAGGTGCCGTTCGAACGGCCTGACAGACTGGCCACCGATGAAGCATCGACGATGGACGTAGTCTTTGACGCACTAGACCGCTTGCCTGCGTATGACCTCGTCGTGCTGCTCCAACCGACCTCCCCATTGCGCGAGGGTGCCGACATCGACGCCAGCCTTGAGCGCCTGCTAGCTTCCGGTGCACCCTCGTGCGTGTCGCTGCGCCGCGCGCGCGAACATCCGTACCTCACCTACCGCCTGGCCGACGACGGTGCCATGGTTGCGTATGCCCAGCCGAGCCAGGATCAGTCATTGCGTCGCCAGGATCTGCCGGCCGCTTGGTGCCTTAACGGCGCCGTTTACGCCGCGCACACCGATTGGCTGCGCAAGCACCGTAGTTTTGTCTCCCCCGAGACGGTGGGATATCCCATGCCGGAGAGTCGCTCCATCGACATCGACACCCCGGCCGATTTGAACGCCGCGGAATCCGCCATCCTCGCCCGGGATCGGCAAGAACGTTGAACCAAGGAAGCATGATGAAAATCGGACCCAGCCCAAGTACCGACCTCACCCGTTTCGATCGGCCCGAAGAGCAGCTCGAGGTGCTGTACGGAATGCCGCGTTACGTGCAGTTCTGCAAAGTCTGCAACATGTCCAACCAACAGCCGATGTCGAGTAATGAGTACGCGCATGGAAAGGACTCGACCAAGACGACGCTGAGCTTTGACGAAGAGGGTGTCTGCCACGCTTGCCGGTTCAATTTCCTCAAAGAGACGGGCGAGATCGACTGGAATGAGCGCGAGCGCGAACTTGTAGAACTCTGCAACCAGTTCCGCAAGAACGACGGATCCTACGATTGCATCGTCGGCGGCAGCGGCGGCAAGGACAGCGCGATGCAGTCGCATCTGCTCAAGTACAAATATGGAATGCATCCGCTCACGGTAACGTGGTCCCCCCACCTTTATACCGATATCGGTTGGAAGAACTTCCAGAACTGGCTGCATGTGGGCGGCTTCGACAATTTCCTTTACACGCCTAATGGCAAGATTCATCGCCTGCTCACGCGCAACGCGACGATCAACCTTCTACACCCCTTCCAGCCGTTCATTCTCGGACAGAAAACCTTCGTAGCGAAGATGGCGGCGCAGCTGAACATCCCGTTGATCTTCTACGGAGAGATGCCCGGAGAGTATGGCGAGAAGATCTCACACAAGACGACGGGTTATGCGGCCTCGACCGACAAGGCTGAGAGCGAAGGTTTTTCGCTCGACTACATCAGCGGCCGCGATATCCGCGACGTGCTGCTGGGGGGCAAGCCAATCGGCGAATACCTGGACGAGGGCGTAGCCATGGCCGATCTGAAGAGCTATCTGCCGATGGATCTCGAGGTCCTTCAGCGCAAGGGAATCGACTTCAAATATCTTGGCTACTACAAGAAGTGGGTCCCGCAGGAAGCCTACTATTACGCTGTCGAGCACACCGGCTTCGAAGCCAATCCGCTGCGTACCGAAGGTACGTACTCGAAGTACAACAGCCTGGACGACAAAGTCGACGGCTTCTTCTACTTCACGCGCTGGATCAAATTCGGGGTCGGTCGGGCCATGATGGATTCGGCACAAGAGATCCGGAACCATCACATCACGAAGGAAGAGGCACTCGCGCTCATGCGTCGCTACGAGGGCGAATATCCCGCGCGCTACGAAAAGGAATTCCTCGACTACATCAGCATGTCGCGCGAAGAGTTTCTGGAACTTTGTGACCGCTTCCGCTCGCCTCACCTCTGGAAGGTGGAGGACGGTGAATGGAAGCTGCGCCGCACGCCTTGGGACGGCACGGAGTTCGCGTAATGTCTCGCGTGCGCCTGATGCCCCGGCTCGATGTCAAGGGTAAGAACTTGATCAAGGGCATTCACCTGGAAGGCCTTCGCGTTATCGGTGATCCGCAGTCTCACGCGCGTCGATATTACGAAGAAGGTGCGGATGAACTGCTGTACGTCGATGTCGTAGCCAGTCTCTACGGAAGGAACAGCCTACATGACATCGTGCGCGATACGGCCCGCGATGTCTTCGTGCCGCTTACAGTGGCAGGCGGACTGCGTTCGATCGACGATGTACGCGAAGTTCTGCGCGCAGGCGCCGACAAGGTAGGGATCAACACGGCCGCCACAAAGAGGCCCGAGTTGATTCGCGAGGTCGCGCGGCGCTTCGGATCGCAATGCATGGTGCTTTCCATTGAAGCCAAGCGCATTGGGCCCGGACGCTGGGAGGCCTATACCGATAACGGCCGAGAGCCGACCGGCCTTGACGTCATCGCGTGGGCCCAACAGGCCGTTGAACTAGGCGCGGGCGAGATCTTACTGACCTCAATTGACAAGGAGGGGACACGCGAAGGTTTCGACACGGCCCTGGTCGCGGCCGTCACCGACGCAGTGCCAGTGCCAGTCATCGCTAGCGGCGGTATGGGCAATGTGGAAGACCTCATCGACGTGGTGAAGAACGGTCACGCCGACGCGGTCGCAATGGCGGATGTGTTGCATTACAACCGACTCACGTTGGCGCAAATCCGCGAATCCGCCATCGAAGCAAAACTGAATGTGAGGGCATCATGAGTGCGGGTGTCACGATCGTTGACTATGGCAGCGGTAACCTGCTGAGTGTCGCGCGCGCGCTAGAGCATTGTGGCGCGAATGTCCGCTTGTCAGGAGACCCCGCTGAAATCGAACGCGCCGATCGCCTGCTCGTTCCGGGCGTGGGTGCTTTTGCCGAAGGCATGCATGGTCTCGAGCAGCAGCAACTCGTCGAGCCGATCAAAGCCTTTGCACGCGCCGGTCGACCGCTACTCGGTATCTGCCTAGGCATGCAGATGTTGGCAAGCCGAAGCCTCGAATTTGGAGAGACTGAAGGCCTGCGCCTCATAGAAGGTGACGTTGTTGCAATCCCGAACGTGACCGTTGACGGTGCTCGATTGAAGACGCCGCATATTGGTTGGGCTTCGCTGCATCCTGGGCCTCAGTCCTCATGGGGCAATACGGTGATGCGGAGCCTGTCGATAGGGGCCTCGGCATACCTCGTGCATTCCTTTCACATGAAGCCGGCAGACTCGCGCGATATTCTTGCGCTCGCCACCTATGGCGGTCACGAAATCACTGCGGCGATCCAACGCGAAAACATCATCGGCTGTCAATTTCATCCTGAGAAAAGCGGCGAGAACGGTCTGAAATTGCTAGGTCACTTCCTAGAGCTCTGAGCGCTCGGAGCCTATGTCGCAACTGCGGAAGTTTCTTGGCCCAGCGGCGGTCTATGCGCTCACTACGGCGCTCAGTTCAGCGATCCCTTTCGCCATGCTGCCCGTGATGACGCGCCATCTGTCGCCAGATTCCTACGGCCTGGTGACCGCCTTCACGCTCGCCATGTCCATCCTCGGCGCATTGACGGGGCTCAGTGTTAATGGCGCCGTCAGCATCCGCTACTTCCAGCAGGACCGATATGACCTTCCGCGCTACGTCGGCGCCTGCCTGCAGATCCTAGCCGGCACATCACTGGCTTCTGTGTCCTGCGTAACGCTGCTAGGGCCGCTGTTCGTCCAATACACCGGACTTCATGTGGGATGGCTCATTACCGCCGTCCTCGCTTCCGCGGCGCAGTTCATTATCCAGATCCAGCTGACGCTATGGCAATCCGCAGGTCAGCCACTCCGCTTTGGCGCTCTCCGCATCTTACAGACCCTTACGGATGCACTGGTGACCCTTGCCTTGGTGGTCGGACTCGGCTGGGCCTGGGAAGGCCGCCTGGTCGGCATCGTGGTCGGCTGCGGCCTGACGGCGTTGGTAGCGATGCTGCTGATGCTGCAGCGGCACCAAGTTCGGTTCCAAGGTGCGACTGCCTACGTCGGCGACGCATTGCGCTACGGGACGCCACTGGTCGCGCACGTCCTTGGGGGGCTTCTCATCACCGCGGGAGACAAGATCATCGTGGGCAGCACACTGTCGCTCGCGGACTTGGGCCAGTACGCGGTTGCTGGTCAGGTAGCCATGATCCTGACGGTACTGTTCGACGCGGTCTTCAAAGCATTTCACCCGTGGGTCATCGCCAACTCACTAAATCCAGAATTGCGCGTGCAGGTGGTACGCGCCACCTATCGCTTGCTGGCAGGCACAACGCTAGCCGCGGCAGCGTTCTATGCCATCGCGATGGTTGGTTTCGAACTTTTTGTCGGTAGCCACTACGCAGCGGGGCGAGACTTACTGCTACCTCTCACTATTGCCGCGATGTTTCGATGCGGCTATTTTGCGACCGCCATTTTCATCAACATAGCAGATAAGAATAGGTATTTGGCCGCAAATAGCCTATTGTCGGGGGTACTGGGCGTCGCCACCGCCGCCGCGTTGACGTCGGTTATTGGAGTGAAAGGGGCAGCTTACGGCGTTCTCGTCTCTGAGATGCTCAGCTTTGCACTCAATCTGCGCTGCTCGATCAAGGTCTTTCCAATGCCATGGATCGCCGCTTGGAAGGCTGGCCGATGAAACTGCTGATCGCAGGTGATTCGCTATCCATGTCACGACACGCGGACGGGATAAGTTTCGAGCAGATCTATGCCGTCAGGATCCAGCGGGCGCACCCAGCCATGTTGGTAATAAACGGCTCCGAACGCGCCAATTCAAGTCGCCGGATCGCATCCGAAGAGTATCTCGACGAATATTTGCGCCCTCTTGCGCCGGACCATGTCGTTATCCAGGTTGGCGTTGTCGACTGTACGCCTAGGATCTTCACCGAAGGAGAGCGGCGTCTACTCCGCCTCATGCAGCGTGTCCCGCTGCTACGGGCCATTTCCAGGGCCATCATCCGTGCAGCTTCGCGAAATCGAGCGGCTATAACGCGCCAGCGAAACATGCCAATGATCCCGTTGGATGAGTTCCAACGACACCTTCAAGCTTTCATTCTTGAGGCTCGCAAAGCTCGCATCGACTGCAGCATCGCCATTGTCAACATCGCTTGCCCGAGCGCGACCTTCCTCTTACGGAATCACGGCGCCCTGGAGCTGGTGGAGCGCTACAACGCCGCGCTGCAAACAATTGCGTCGGAAGCCGGCAGCCAAGTCATCGATCTATTTGCGTACACCCGCCAACATCCGGAATCACTGCTCGCCGACGGCTATCACATCAACGCCAAGGCTCACCAGTTTCTTTATGAGGCCTTGGCCACTCATTTAATTTCAGCGGAACCGAACTTAAGGAGCACAGCTTGATCGATCCTAAACAACTCACTTGCGCTGTCATCGGCGCGGGGCGAATGGGTGTACGTCACGTCCAGGCCGCAAAGCAACTTGGGATGCAGGTCGTGGGCATCATGGATGTCGTAGCCGAAACCGCCAAGGCAGCCTGCAAGTCCGAGGGGCTACCCGAATCAGCGGCCTTCAACGACGCTAGAGAGATGCTGGCTCGGACACGGCCGCAAGCTGTGGTTGTGGCAACAACCGCACCATCACATTGCGATCTTGTTATTGCGGCAGCTGATGCAGGCACCCGTTACATCCTCTGCGAGAAGCCGCTGGCCAGTTCATTGGAAGAAGCCGACCGCATGCTGGCAGCGTGCGAACGCGCTGGCGCGCAGCTTGCGGTTAACCATCAAATGCGGTTCATGCCGAACTACTTCCGTGTCAAGGCATTGATCGGCACAGAACGAATCGGCCCTCTGGTAGCCGTTCAGGTTGCCGGCTCCAACTTCGGCTTGGCAATGAATGGCAGCCATTATTTCGAAATGTTCCGCTACATGACTGGCCGGGACATCCACGCTGTCCAGGCTTGGTTTGACGACGTGCGCTTGACCAACCCCCGCGGCCCCCAGTTCGACGACCGCGCCGGCCAGGTTCGTGCAACTACCGCAGACGGCTCATCACTGTTCATGGACTTCTCGGCTGGCGCAGGCCACGGCCTGCAGTGCACCTACATCTGCCGCTATGCCCAAATCACCGTGGACGAACTCGCGGGAGAGATTCGGATTACAGCCCGAAAGGATGAGTACCGTGAGCTGCCGACCACCCGTTACGGCATGCCTGCTGACATCGAACGCATCGCGATCGAACCCGTAGAGGTTGTTGCGCCAACGATTTCTCTGTGGAAGGCCATGCTATCGGGTGAAACGTTCCCACAAGGCCGCGACGCCGGCCTTCACGCACTGCGCTGCCTGGTCGCGGCGCATGCCTCGCATGCCCGCCAGGGAAGCGCCGTCGCACTCGCCGATACAGCGCTGTCGCCCTCACAACACTTCGACTGGGCCTGAACGGAGCCGCAGATGAACGACACCATCAAGATCGCTATCGTCGGCGCCGGCTATATGGCGCAGGAGCACGCCAAGGCTTTCGCGGCCCTGCCCGGCGTCGCCATCGTCGGCGTGCATAGCCGCACTCCGGCTCGCGCGGACGATCTGGCCCGCCGCTACGGCGCCCGGCGTTTCGATTCCATCGTCGAAATGTATGAGGCTACTAAAGCGGACGTTGTCATAGGCGCGGTTCCCGAGCTCTCGATGCCAGATGTCGCGCGGCAGTGCTTCAGTCACCCTTGGATCTGTTTGCTCGAGAAGCCGGTGGGACTCAACCTGGCGGAGGCAGAGGCGCTGCTGCAGAGCAGCCGTGAGCAGAACGCAACTGTCTACGTCGCGCTCAACCGCCGTTCACACTCCTCTACCCGGCAGGTCCTTCAAGAGCTGGGAGACGACCCGTCACCACGGATCATTAACGTCCTAGACCAGCAGGACATGAAGGTCGCGCGCGACATTGGCCAACCTGAACCTGTGGTGCTCAATTGGATGTACGCGAACTCCATTCACCTCGTGGATTACCTTACCTTCCTGGGTCGGGGCGAGATCCGCAAGGTAGACGTGGTCAAGCCCTGGACCCCAAACCAGCCAGGGTTGGTGGTTGCAGGGATACATTTCGCTAGCGGCGACTTCGGTCTGTACCAAGCCGTCTGGGATGGGCCTGGCCCATGGGCTGTTACCGTGACGACTGCAAAGTCGCGGCATGAGATGCGACCACTTGAAAAGCTGACGGTCCAACGGCGCGGCGAACGCCGCTTTGCCGAGGTGCCAACGGATACGGTGGACACAGACTTCAAACCGGGGCTGCATTTCCAGGCGCAACGCATCGTTGCCGGCGTGCATGGCGAACCGGTCTGTCTTCCTACCTTGGAAGACGCCACCCGTTCAATGCGTCTAGTCGCCCGCATCTACGGCTTGGACGCCATCTCGGAGCAACATGTCCTCTGAGGCTGGCAAATCGCCGGCGCTTTCGGCCCTCTACGCCGCTGAACGGCGGCATGGGTGGTTCGATTTCCGCCTAGACGGCTGGGCCGTCTGGCGGGTGCTACGCACGCCTGTGTACAACGTCGCCGCCGCCCTACCCCTTTCCTATACACGCGAATCGCGTAAGAGCCAGCTCAAGCGCAGTTTGAAGGCAACGGCCGGGGTGCTCGGCTATCTACTAATCGGCCGGCATTGTGATGTGCTGGTCAAGTCGTTCAGATCCGCACTGAGATCACGGCATGGTGACCGCTTCCGCGACGTGTACTTTGACGGCGTCCTAGACCAGCAGCCTTCACACTTCAAACTGGAGGTCGTCAATACAACGGCGTTCACCCGGCAGGCTGCCCAAGCGTTTCGCCCCGCCAATGCCGACGCCTATGCTTTTACCTTCTGGGGTGCGGTGTTAGGTCGGCTCTTCCCCTGCCGGGAAGCCGAGGTATTTTGCAGAGATCTTGCGGGAAGTCTGCAATCAGAGGTCGGGATTGAGATAGGTGAGCGCTTTCTACTGCAGCGCCTTTCAGCAATGTATTGGGAATCGCGCCTGTATGCGTTACTGCTGGCCCGCCTACGAACCCGCCTAGTTATGGTGGCAGACACGTCCGAATACGCACTGCGGAGAGCCTGCTCGATGCGCGGAATCCCTTTTGTCGAAATGCAACATGGCGTATTCGATGAAGACCATCCGGACGCCGTTCCTGCGTGGGTGAGCGGTTCGGCGGCCGAGTTGCTGCTTCCGGACGCGCTGGCTTGCTACGGTCCGTATTGGGTGGCGCGTCTCGCTGCGTCTCGTCAGTACGGGGTTGCACAACCGGTTGGCAACGAACTGGTCGACTACTACCGAGTTCGGCGTTTGAGCCGGCAAGTCGACGAGGCCAACACGCAAGTGCACTTGCTCTTCACGAGCCAGGGAATCGATACGGAGCGAGCAGTCGCGTGGCTGGACACACTCTTGAAGTCGGCACCACCCAATCTACGGACGACGCTGACCGTCAAGCTGCATCCGGCGTATGACAACGACGCAGCCCCCTACGCGGGGCTGGTCGCCCTGCATGGCGCAGTCCTGGTTGCTGGCTCTCAGGAGCCCAACGTGTGGGAGCTATTAACAGAGGCGGACCTACACCTCAGCATCTCCTCGGCCTGTCATTTCGACGCCGCCGCACTGGGAGTTCCTAGCGTAGTAATGCCGCTACAGGGCCATTACCTAATGGAGGCGGCTATCAACGGAAGGTCCATTTTTTCTGCTCAGACCCCAAAGGCGGTCTGGACCTTGCTCGCGTCCCTAAGAGGCTTTACGGCGGCCGACATGGGGGAATACGCCTCGCCAGGCTTTACGCAGCGGATAGACCAGCTAATCAACCGATTGTGCGCGGCCTCTGAGCAAGCGCAATCCTCATCCGCTGGAGAACTGCAGTGATTACCTTGGTTGACTACGGCGTCGGCAATCTGGGCTCGATCCAGAACATGCTGAAGAAGCTCGGCGCGGAGTCCGCCGTCGCGTCCGATATCGCCACCATCGAGCGCGCCACCAAGCTCATCCTGCCTGGAGTCGGCGCATTCGATGCGGGCATGGGTCAGCTCAACGCATCGGGCCTACGTCCGGCGCTCGACGAAGCGGTGCTCAGTAGAAAGCTTCCAGTCGCGGGCATCTGCCTCGGCATGCAGCTGATGACCGACGGTAGTGAAGAAGGCCAGTTCCCCGGCCTTGGCTGGGTGCCTGCTCGGACCACGCGCTTCGCCCCGGCCGCGGGCGAAACCATGAAGATTCCGCACATGGGCTGGAGCGTCGTCAGCGGCCTCAAGCCGAGCCGGGCACTCGATTTCCTCGAAGGCGAGTCGCGGTTCTATTTCGTGCACTCATATCACGTGCACTGCCGCGACCGGGAAGACGCGCTGCTCGCAGCGCAATACGGCTCCGTCGTCTTCGACGCCGCGTTCGAGCGCGAGAACATCCTCGGTTTCCAGTTCCATCCGGAGAAGAGCCACCGCTTCGGCATGGCACTGCTTAAGGCCTTCCTGGAGCGCTACTGACATGCTGAACCATCGCGTCATTCCGTGCCTCCTGATGAAGGACGGTGGCCTCGTAAAAACTCGTCGCTTCAAGGATCCGGTCTACGTTGGCGATCCGATCAATGCTATTCGCATCTTCAACGAGAAGGAGGTCGACGAACTGGTGCTGCTCGACATTTCCGCGACCGCGCAGGGCCGAGCGCCCAACTTCGAGCTCATCGAGGAGATCGCCAGCGAGTGCTTTATGCCGCTGGCCTACGGCGGCGGCGTGCGTACCGTGGCGCAGGTCAAACAGTTGCTGCGCCTCGGCGTTGAAAAGGTCATCATCAACACCGCCCTGCACACCGATCCCGAATTCGTGCGCGAAGCGGCGCGCACCTTCGGTAGCCAGGCCATCGTTGCATCCATGGATGTCAAGCGCAAGCTGCTTGGCCGACAGGAAGTGTTCATTAAGAATGCCGGAACTGCCACTGGCGTCGATCCCGTCACCTTCGCGCACCAGGTCCAAGAACTGGGTGTGGGCGAGATTCTGCTGACCGCGGTGGACCGTGATGGAACGATGGTCGGCTACGATCTCGACCTCGTCGCCAAAATCGCACAGGCGGTGAACGTGCCCGTCATCGCTTCAGGCGGCGCCGGCTCGCTGGCCGACTTCGGCGCGGCGGTGCGCCAGGGCCACGCCTCGGCGGTTTCCGCCGGCGCAATGTTCGTTTTCTATGGACCCCACCGCGCGGTCCTTATCTCCTACCCAGACTACGACAAGCTGCGTGCAGCCTTGTCTTGAAGCCGCATGAAACAGATCTGCACCCGCTGCCTGATGGACTCGACCATCCCTGACATCAGCTTCGACGCGCAAGGCGTGTGCAACTACTGCACAGACTTGGTTGCGCTGATGGGTAAAAGCTTCTCCCCTGACGCAGCACAGCGTAAAGCGGCCCTCAGCGCGTTTGTAGAGCAGGTCAAACGTGACGGTCAAGGCAAAGAATACGACTGCATCATCGGGTTGTCAGGAGGCGTCGACAGCGCCTGGGTGTTGTATCAGGCCAAGAAGCTAGGGCTGCGCCCGTTGTCCGTGCACATGGACAACGGCTGGAACTCAAATTTGGCGCAGAGCAACATTGAAGGTTTGGTCCGCACACTCGATGTCCACCTCTTTACTCATGTGATCGACTGGCATGAATATCGAGAGCTAATGCAAGCCTTCTTCGACGCGGACGTCGTCGATGTCGAGCTACTTTACGACAACGCGATGTTCGCTGTGAACTACCGGCTTGCAGCAAAGTACGGCATCAAGTGGATTTTGGCTGGCACAAACAAGTCGACCGAAGGCATGCGCATGCCTCCTGGCTGGAACTGGTTCAAATTTGATGCGCGAAACATCCGCTGCATCGGCAAGCGTCGCGGCGTTACTCGCCTGAAGACCTTTCCTGCGATCGGCGTTCTGGAGTATGTATGGCAAGAGTATATCCGAAAAGTTAGGTGGGTATCATTCCTTGACCTCCTCGATTACAAAAAGGAAGAGGCGCTGCAAGTTCTAGAGCGCGAATGTGGCTATCGTCGCTATCCTTACAAGCATTATGAATCCATATTCACGCGCTTTTATCAAGGCTTTATTCTGCCTCGTAAATTCCGCATCGATAAGCGCAAGGTACACTTGGCTACCCTAGTGACCACAGGTCAAATGACTAGGGCTGATGCTCTCCAAAAACTATCGGAGATCCCCTATCCCTCACAGGCTGAACTAGACAGTGATCGCCTGTATTTCCTCAAAAAGATGAACTGGTCCGAGCAGCAGCTGGATGCCTACATTGCGCGTCCTGAGAAGGGGCACGCAGAGTACGGTACCGAGCTGGGTCTTTGGAAACTTTTGGCGAACATCTATAAGCTGGCGTTCGGAAGGCCGAAAGCCTGATGAAGCCGCTTGTCTATTTCGTCGCCAACGAGAGCGTGAGCAGCGGGCTGCTACGTGCGCAATTGCTCCAGCCCCTGGAGGGGGCTGGCTTGAGTGAGAGGGTTGAGGTCGTCAACCTGATGCATCCAATGGCGCGTCCCGCCCAAGGCGTTCGGCGCTTGCGCACACTTCGTTGTGGCATTCCGGCCCGCCTGTACCAATTCAAACTGGGTGGCTTGCTGGATCGGCTGGTTGCCATGTACTACGCGATCGTGCTCGCGTTTGTGATTCCGCGTGGCAGCGTCGTTGTCGCTCGCAGCTACTTCTCCGCGCTGGCCGTGGCAATGTTGAAACGGATCAAGCCGATTGACCTGGTATTCGACACACGCAGCCAGTTCGTGCAGGAAAACGTGAGTGCCGGCCGGCTTCAGGCCGGCAGCGCTGCGCACAAGCGCTGGCTCCAAATCGAATTGTCGCTATTGAACGGTTCGGCCAAGGTGCTGGCTGTCTCGGAAGCACAGGCGAAGTACTACCGCGGGGTGGCACCGCAGGCGCGCGTCCAGGTCATTCCCTGCTTCAGCCAGCCCGACAAGCGACTCCTGGGCCGAAACATGCGTGACGACGGCCGGCGTCAGATGGGGTTTGGCGACGAAGACGTCGTCATCTGCTACTACGGTTCGCTGGACCAGAAGTGGAACAACATCGACATGTACGCCGACTTCTTCGCCGCCTGTCTGAAAGCCGGCTACCGAGTCTGCATCATCACGCCAAGCGCGGACGAGTTACGCTCCGATCCGCGGTTCAAGGATTCCGAAGCCTTCATTGAACGTGTGGACGATCCCGCGCGCGCACGCCAGCTGATTGCTGCCTGCGACTATGGCGTGATCATCATGAAGAAGGCTGACGATTGGGAATCGCGCCTGGGAGTCAAGTTTGTCGAATACCTCGGCGCAGGCCTGCAGGTCATGGTCGGCGAATGGGTCGGCGCTGCGGCCGACACGGTGCGCCGCCACTTTCCCGACGCTGGCACCATTGTTGCCGGCACGACCCCTCGTCCATCATCAAACCTCCAGCAGACGAGCGACGCGCAGCGGCTGGATATTGCGAGCCGGGCGGAGTCGATGTTCGGATATCACAAGATGCGCGATGTCTTTGACCTCGACGCCGCCTGACGTGCCCAGCCAAGCAAGAGGTGCTGCCTTGATCCGTGTTGTCGCAATCGCGCTGTTTTTCGCCACGCCTTCGATGGCATTTGCCTATGTGGACCCTGGCACCGGCGCCTATTTGGTACAGGCGCTGATTGCAATGGTGGTTGCCGTCCTCGCCTACATCCGCCATCCGATCAAGACGCTCAGGACATTGTGGGAGCGTCTTCGCCGCAAGAATCGTCCCTGACCAATGGTTCTTTCCCCGTGGAGGACTGCTGCGGGCTTGGCTTGCCTGGCTGCCGGCACGTACTACTTCAACTTTTTCATCGAGACGGTTGACGGCAGCGGCGTCTACCTCTCGGCGACCTACTCCCGTGCCGACCTGTTGATCGCCACGGCGGTGCTGTGGTTCGTCAGCCTGCTCGCGTGTCGTGGCGCTCTTTCAATTCTTGCAGCGGCGTCAGGGGTATTGCGAACTGTCGGCTTCGCCGTCTACAGCGGAATGATGCTCGCGGTGGCGCTGCGGTGTTATATGAAGGTAGCCGGCTATCTGCTGACCGATGAGGTGCTGCGCTTCGATTGGATAGCGCAAGGCGGCCCACAGCGCTGGCTTCTTGCCACCCCGGCCGTTCTCACGACGCTCTTCTTGCTGAACAGTCCGCTGCGGTCGGCATCGTTGCTTCGGTTTCTCGGAGTATGCGGCGTGGTCGCAGTTCCGCTGGGCGTGTGGCGAATGCTGCAGACGCCGATCGGCTTCACGGGACCGCCGCTGGTGCAAGCCCAGGCGGTCATCACAACGACGACGCCGGCTCCCCGGCGCGTCATCTGGCTGGTGCTAGACGAGTTCGACCCTGAGGTGGCCTTCCATCAAGCGCTGGGTGTCGCTGCGGACATGCCGAACCTACAGAAGGTGCGAGCGTCGGGCGTCGTGATGACGCGGGCTGCTTCGCCTGCCGGCTCGACGGACCTTTCTTTGCCAGCAATGCTGATGGGCAAGACCGTGCGGAGCCTAATCTACGATGGCCCGGGCCGTGCAACGCTGGTCGACACGGATGGTCAGCGAACCCCTTTCGACACCGCTCACAGCGTCTTCGGCCAACTTCCGTCCGGCCCTGCAAGCGCCAGCATGCTCGGGTTCTATCACCCGTACTGTAAGGTCTTTGCGCTCGGAGCGTGCACGAGCATCGGCACAAACATGGGCACCCAATGGTTCGATGGACTCGCGAATCTCGTGCCTAAGCGAATTACCGGCGTGCTGGACCCCATGACGCGCATCTCGGAGAGACAAGTGGCCATCTGGCCAGGCCTCTTGGCAGATGCCAGCAAGACCCTGACAGTACTGCACCTCAACCTGCCGCATCTGCCGTCTCACTATGCCGAGGCGCAAACCGGCGTCAAGGCCACGAGTTCGACGGACGCCTACCGCATCAACCTTATCTACACGGATCGTGTCGTCGGCGAAATCCGGCAAGCGCTTGAAAGCGCACCTAGCTCGCAGCAGCAGCTACTGATCATCAGTTCAGACCATTGGTGGCGCGCGCGAGGGGTGCGCACACCGCACCCGGCATTGCTGATGGTGAAACTGCGCCATGATTCAACACCACTCGTGATCGACAATCCGGTTTCCTCATACCACCTCGCGGGCCTTACGCTCGCGTTCTTGCGCGGCGAATTGGATTCACACGGTGATATCCGACAGTGGTATCTGAAACAGCCCTATGTGCCGACATGGATTCCGAATGCCGACTGAGGTAGTTCCACTGTCGTTCCGCGATCCTATCGCCCGCGTCGTTGCCGTGGACGGAGTGATCCATCGCGCGGTGGCCGCTGAGCATGCAGCACACGTCGAGACACTGCTTCGATCCCGCTGGCTTCAAACGCGCGTGGAGCGCGGCGACATGCCGGCCTCCGACTGGTGCGCCGCCCCGCCAGGCTGCCTATCGTGGGGAGACGACTGGCGCTGGATTCGTCACCAGACACTTGAGATGCCGCTGTATCCACACGAGATCACCTCGCAGCAACTCTATGACGCCGCTTTGCTGACGCTCGACCTTGCCCAAGACGCTCTGTCCACCGGCCACATGCTCAAGGACGCATCCGCATGGAACGTCCTACACGTCAACGGTCGCGCGGTTTTTGTAGACCTGACCTCGTTCGTTCCACACGACGGCAGCCCCCTTTGGCTGGCATACGGACAGTTCGGTCGCCACTTCGTCATCCCGCTGCTGCTCTCGCACCATCTGCGCATGTCTCCGGCCGACACCTTCGTGCGCCACCGCGATGGCTTGACACCCGAGTTCGCACGTCGCCTGCTGGGCCGCTGGCGGAGCTTCTCGTCGCTCGCGGCTGCAGAGTTCATCGGGCTGCCCGCCATGCTCCGAGACGCCAGACGTGTAGCACCTTCCCCTCAAAGCGGAGATATGGAAACTGCCGTGCAGGCCCACCAGGCGCTTCTGGCCCGCTTACGTGGTGTCGTCCAGTCGCTGGAGCCGACCCTGCGTCGGCGCAATACGAACTGGTCCCGCTACACCGCACAGCGGGATCACTACACCCGGGAGGGTCTGGCGCTCAAGCACGCCTTTCTGACGAGGCGGCTAGCCTCAGGCCACGGTCGGCTGCTCGATCTGGGCTGCAACACCGGCGAGTACGCGCTGCATGCCGCTCAAGCCGGTCGAAGCGTGATCGCAGCGGACATTGATGAACAGTCGCTTCAGGAACTGCATCAAGGCAAGGCAGCGCTGCCCATCAGCACACTGTTGCTGGATCTTGCAAATCCCGGCCCGGCACTGGGTTGGCGCAATGCTGAGGTGGCGCCCACACTGAGCCGCGCGCGCGGGCGCTTTGGAACTGTGCTGTGCGTGGGCCTGTTGCATCATCTGCTTGTCACCGTGCGTGTACCGCTCACGGACGTCCTTGAGTTCCTGTCCGATCTCGGTCCGCACGAGCTGCTGATCGAATGGATACCGCCTCACGATCGCAAGTTCCAGGAGATCGCTGGCCCAAACCTGCCGCTGTATGAGCACCTTAATCAGGCGGTATTCGAAGCTGCCATTGCCTCGCACTGGGTGATCGAGGAGCGCCACGCCGTTCCGGGCAACGAGCGTGTCCTGTATGCGCTTCGACGTACTGTCCGGACTGTCTAAGGGCAGAAATACATGCGCACTGCGACCCTATCCGCGACCTCCGTTCCGTCCAGCGGTGTCTATCTAACCGGCCACGCCGGGGCGGTACTGTTTGCGCTTGTGCTGTTTGTCGCGAGTTTGATCCTCTCACCGCTGCACTATTCCGGCGATCAACTCTTTTACTCGGCGCTCTATCGCGAACTGCCGCTCTTGCACACTTGGGAGGATCGCTACCAAGCCTTTTTCTGGCACACGAGCGCAATGGAGCCGGTCTACCTCGGCCTTATCACCCTTGCGGCCCCCTATCTTCCGAAGACCCTGCTTTTCTCACTAGTAAACACTGCGCTAGCCTATGGCGTTGGACTTTGGCTATTTTCCCGCCGTGTAGCTCCATTGGTCATCTTGCTGCTAGCGCTGAACTTCTATCTGATCGTTCTATTTTATTCAGCCGAACGCCTGAAGTTGGCGATGACATTCGTGGTCTGGGGAATGTTGCTCGAATCGCGCGGACGCTACCTTCTCTTTGCCCTCGCGATTGGCTCGCACTTCCAATCCGCGCTGCTGCTCTTTTCCATCCTCACGTGGAACACGTCCAAACCGGGTGCGCGCTATTTGCTGCCACTAGCTGGCGCCAGCGTTGCGGTAGCGGCCTTTTCCTACCTCCAGGAGTCGGCCCCCCTTTTTCTGGCCTATCTAACAAACAAGTTGGACCATTACTCCATCGCAGAATCATTTTCCTTGTTGGTGATGGTGAAGCCGCTTGCACTTATGTTGGGGACCATGTATTACACTGGCCAGCAATGGCGAACCGTACTAACCTTCGTGCCCATTCTGGCGATGACCTATTTCGTCGGTTCTGACCGAATCGTCCTGTTCGGCTACTTCATCTTCATGTATTTCGCGCTTCAGCGGAATAGAGGGATGAATCTTGGGGCGATTTCGAGTGCTGCGTATTTCGCATACGCCGGCATACTCTATATCGTTACCTTCATTCAAACCGGCCACGGCCTGTCTTCCTGATGAGCACAGGCAAGCCGAGAATCAGCGTCTGCATCGCAACCTACAACGGACAGCTTTACGTCGAAGAGCAGCTTCGCAGCATCTTGGCGCAACTCGGATGCGAGGACGAGGTGATCTTGAGCGACGATGGGTCCAAGGACGCGACAGTCCAGACCGTACGCGACATCGGCGATCCGCGCGTGCACGTCCTTCCCTGCGGCCCCAACCTCGGCCACGTGCGCAACTTTGAGCGGGCCTTGAAGGCCGCCAGCGGCGACGTGATCTTTCTTTCCGATCAGGATGACGTGTGGGCACCGGAGAAGGTCCGCGAAGTGATGGCCGCGCTGGCGGCTCACCCACGTGTCCAGATGGTCCATCACGCGCTGACTACGATGGACGAGGCGGGACGCACACTCGATCCGCGCTGGAATTCCGTCGAAGAAGGCGAGTTCCGCGGCGCGGCGTTCCTTGCTGCTCAATGCGTGCGCTGCAGAGTCTTCGGCTGCGCGGTCGCACTGCGCCGTTCGCTGCTGGACATCCTGCTGCCCTTCCCCGCGTCCGTCTATGCCCACGACCATTGGCTCACCGTGGCCGCAGCCGCTGCCGACGGCCTCTATCAGCTTGACAAGCCGTTGGTGCGCTACCGCCAACACCGTCACAACGTCACGCCAAAGAACGGGCTGGGATGGCAGCGCCGGATCGCTGTGCGTATCGACATGCTTCGGATGATCGCCGCCGCTGTGAGCCGCGTGCGAGCCGCGCGCCGTATCCAATCTAAGGACTCTACATGAGCGCCGGACTCCGCAAGTTCGTCCGCTTTATTGCAATCTACGGCCTCGGTCGCAGCCTCTTCAAGGCCGCTGGCCGTCTCCGCATTGGGCTGCCCACGTTCGCATTGCGTCGGCCCGCGCCCGACATCGGGTTGATAGGTTGTGGCCAGTTCGCCTTTGCCACCATCGGCTATTTCATCCACAGCACTTTCGGCTCACGCATCCTCGCGTGCTACGACGTCGATCCCCGCGCACAACAGTCGCTCGCCCGTGCACAGCGCGTGCGATCGACTCCGGCGAGCATCAACGAACTGCTCACGGATCCCCGGCTACGTACGATCTACATCGCATCGAACCACGCGTCGCATGCCGACTACGCCGTACTGGCTTTGCAGGCGGGACTTCAGGTTTACGTCGAGAAGCCGATCGCTGTCACTGAAGAGCAGTTGGTGCGCCTGCTACGCGCCTGCCGCGGCGCGGAGGGCCGGATCTTCGCTGGCTACAATCGCCCGTTTTCCAGTGCCGTAAGGCATCTGCGCTCGGTCATGCCTGTTGACTCGAACGGCGGCTTCACGCTGTCGTGCTTCATCAGTGGCCATCAGCTTGGCGCGGAGCACTGGTATCGGCGCCCGGAAGAAGGCACGCGGATCTGCGGCAATGTCGGCCACTGGCTGGATTTGATGGTGCACGTGCTGTCTTGGCGAGGAATGCCGGACAGGATGGATGTGTCATTGAGTTGGGCTGATGCCGATGAGCCTGACGACAACGTCTCCATCACGATCACCTCGGACCGAGGCGACCTCTTCACGGTCACGCTCACATCGCGCTGCGAGCCATTCGAAGGCATCAACGAAACAATCAACCTGCAACATGGAGAGACGATCGCGAAGATCGACGATTTCCGGCACCTGACCATCTGGCGCGGTTCACACGTACAGCGCAAGCGGTTCTGGCCCAAGGATGTCGGCCATCGACTTGCGATTTTGCAACCCTTCCAGCGGCAGGCAGCACGCGCGTGGGAAGAGGTCGTCCTTTCCACTCTGCTGATGCTGCGCATCACTGACATGGTCCGCGCAAGGGAACGCCTGGCGACCTTCTCCTTCAGCGAGGCTCGCGCCCGCATCCAACGACAAATCGAAGCCGCGAAGTGAAGCAAGTCCTACAGAACCTGAAAACCGGGGCCACCGAGGTCGCCGACATCCCCTGCCCCGCCGTCAAGCGCGGACATCTGCTGATCCGCACAACGCGCAGCCTTGTCTCCGTCGGGACCGAGCGCATGCTGGTCGACTTCGGCAAGGCCGGCTGGATCGAGAAGGCCCGCCAGCAGCCTGACAAGGTGCGCATGGTGCTTGACAAGATCAGGACCGATGGACTCGCACCAACGCTGGAGGCTGTGCGCAATAAGCTTGACCAGCCTCTGCCCATGGGCTATTGCAACATCGGCGAAGTCGTCGAGGTCGGCGCCGGCGTGACCGGCTTTGAGGTGGGTGACCGAGTCGCGTCCAACGGCAAGCACGCGGAAGTCGTGGCGGTGCCGGCCAACCTTTGCGCCAAGGTGCCTGAAGGCGTGGCCGACGAGGAAGCCGCCTTCACTGTCATCAGCGCTATCGCGCTGCAGGGTATCCGGCTGGTGCAGCCGACGCTGGGCGAGACCGTCGTGGTCACTGGCCTGGGCCTGATCGGTCTGATCACCGTGCAGTTGCTGCGCGCGCATGGCTGTCGCGTACTAGGCCTGGACTTCGACGCGACCAAACTGGCGCTGGCGCGAGAGTTCGGCGCCGAGGTGGTCAATCTCGCACAGGGCCAGGACCCGCTCGAAGCGGCGAAGAGCTACTCGCGTGGCCGCGGCGTCGACGCGGTCCTGATAACCGCTTCTACCAAGAGCAACGAGCCTGTCCACCAAGCTGCGTTGATGTGCCGCAAGCGCGGACGCATCGTTCTCGTCGGCGTGACCGGGTTGGAGCTGTCACGCGCTGACTTCTTCGAGAAGGAACTCACCTTCCAGGTGTCGTGCTCCTACGGCCCCGGCCGCTACGACTCCAACTACGAGGAGAAGGGCCAGGACTACCCGTTTGGCTACGTGCGCTGGACAGAGCAGCGCAACTTCGAGGCCGTGCTGGACATGCTGTCCACACGTCAACTGGACGTATCGCGACTAGTTACGCACCGTTTCGACGTTGACATGGCGACCGCGGCCTACGACGTGGTCGGTGGCGCCGAGCAGGCGCTTGGAATCGTGCTGAAATATCCGGTACAAGACGCAGACCGCGCCCTGGCCCGTACCGTAGTGCTGCCGCCTGCCGCCATGACCACGGGCGCGGCGGCCGGAGCTGGCAGTCTTGACATCAGCTTCATCGGCTCGGGCAACTACGCTACGGCCGTGCTGATCCCGGCCTTCAAGTCCTCGGGTGCGCGGCTGCACGCTGTCGCGTCCGCGACTGGCGTCAGCGGCCTTCACGCCGCGCGCAAGTTCGGCTTCGCGAAGACGACGACCGACACCGCCGCGGCGATCGAAGACGCACAGGCTGCCGCCATCGTGATCACAACTCGCCACGACAGCCACGCCGCGCTCACGCTGCAGGCGTTGGCCGCCGGCAAGCACGTCTTCGTTGAGAAGCCCCTGTGCCTGACGCTGGACGAACTCGCACGCATTCACGCGACGGCGCGCGACGCCAACCGACTGCTGATGGTGGGCTTCAACCGGCGCTTCGCGCCGCATGTCGTGCGCATGAAGCAGTTGCTGCTGGGCGTGACCGTGCCCAAGTCGTTCGTCATGACGGTGAACGCCGGGGCGATTCCCGGTGAGCACTGGACGCAGGACCCCGCGGTCGGCGGCGGCCGCATCATCGGCGAGGCGTGCCACTTCATTGATCTGCTGCGCTTCCTCGCGGACGCGCCAATCACCGGCTGGGACCGCCTGGACATGGACAGCAGCACTGGCGACACGGTGACGATCCAGCTGCGCTTCGCGGACGGCTCTATCGGGACCGTCCATTACTTCGCTAACGGCAGCAAGGCCTTCCCCAAGGAACGGCTGGAGATCTTCGCCGCCGGTCGCGTGCTGCAGTTGGACAACTTCCGCAAGTTGATCGGCTTCGGCTGGCCGGGCTTCACCAAGCTGTCGCTGTGGCGCCAGGACAAGGGCCAGAAGGCCTGCGCAAAGGCCTTCGTCGACGCAGTTACACAGGGCGGCGCGTCGCCGATCCCCCTAGAGCAGTTGATCGAGGTGAGCCGCGTCAGCATCGAAATCGCCGCGGGGGGGGTGTGCTCTTGAGCCCACTGGCCAAGGCGAGTCGCTATTGGCACACGCTCAAATACCTCAAGCCAGTCCAGTTCTACGGCCGGTTGTGGTTTCGGATGCACCGTCCGCGCCTAGACCGCTCGGCAGCGCCGGCGCTACGACTTGCGTCTGGAACCTGGCGGCAGCCCGTGCATCGCGCCCCAACGATGAGCGGTGCACGTGCCTTCAGCTTCCTCAACGAAGCGGGCACACTTACGCGCGATGACTGGGAGGAGACAACTCGGTCCAAGCTTTGGCTCTACAACCTGCACTACTTCGACGACCTGAACGCGGCGGACGCGCCCGCGCGCGACGCATGGCACATCGCCCTGATGGACGATTGGATTACCCATCATTCTGTCGGCGGCACCGGCTGGGAGCCGTACCCCTGTTCGTTGCGGATCGTAAACTGGATAAAACGCCACCTGGACGGTCGCCCTTTGAGCGTGTCGCAGCGCGACAGCCTCGCCGCACAGGCGCGCTGGCTGACGCAGCGTCTGGAGTGGCACCTGCTGGGCAACCACCTGTTCGTGAACGCCAAGGCGTTGGTTTTCGCCGGCCTGTTCTTTGACGGTCCCGAGTCCGAACGCTGGCTGGCGAAGGGCCTGGCAATCTTGGCGGAAGAGCTGCACGAACAGGTCCTGCCTGACGGCGGCAATTTCGAACGCAGTCCGATGTACCACGCGATTTTCCTGGAGGATGTGCTCGACATGCTCAACGCCGCGAGCGCATTCCCAGGCCGCGTGCCCGCGGACACCGTGGACGGATGGCGGCGCACGGCGAGCCGCATGACCGCCTGGCTGCGCGCCGTCTGCCATCCCGACGGTGAGATCTCGCTATTCAACGACGCAGCCATTGGCATCGCACCACCGCCGCAGACGTTGCTGGACTATGCCGCCCGAGTCGGCGTAGACGCACCCGTGCTGGCATGGCCGCGGCCCGCGGGTCCGGTTCTGACGGCGCTGCCCGACAGCGGCTACCTGCGCGTTGATCTACCCGTAGCTGTAGCACTGCTCGATGTCGCCCCAATCGGCCCCGACTACCTGCCGGGACACGCACACGCGGACACGCTGTCGTTCGAGCTGTCTGTCTTCGGCGAACGGGCGATCGTCAATGGTGGAACCTCGCGCTACGGCCTCGGTCCAGAGCGGCTGCGCGAGCGTGGCACCGCCGCGCACAGCACGGTGATCATCGACGGCCAGGACTCGTCCGAGGTCTGGGGCGGTTTCCGTGTTGCGCGCCGCGCGCGGCCGGTTGGCCTGTGCATGAGCGTAGGGCGCGACGAGGCCGTCGTCGCCTGTGCCCATGACGGCTACCGCCGCCTTCCGGGCCGGCCTGAACACCACCGCGAATGGCACTGGCGCACCGCCGGCCTGACTGTGTCGGACCGCGTGACGGGCCGTTTCTGCCACGCGCAAGCCCGCTACCACTTCCATCCCGGCGTGCGCGTCGAAGACGACGGCGAGCACGCTTTGCGGCTCACTTTGCCGAGCGGCGGGCAGCTGCGCCTGCGCACGACTCAGGGAGCGCTGCGCCTGGAGAGCTCGTCATACGCCTCCAAGTTCGGCCAAGTAGTGGACACGACCTGCGCCGTCGTGGAATTGCGCGACGCACAGGCTCGCGTGGATTTCGACTGGACTTGACGTGCATCTCCTATTCCTGACCGACAATTTCCCGCCGGAGGTAAACGCGCCGGCCAGCCGCACCTTCGAGCACTGCCGCGAATGGGTGCGCGAGGGTGCCCAAGTCACCGTCATCACCTGCGCGCCAAACTTTCCCAAGGGCGCCGTCTTTGACGGCTACCGCAACTGGCCGTGGCAGAGCGAGACGGTGGACGGCATCCGTGTGATCCGGGTCTGGTCGTACATCACGGCGAACGAGGGCTTCGTCAAGCGCATCCTCGACTATCTGAGCTTCATGGTCACGGCAACCATTGCAGCGCTGTTCGTGCGGCGAGTAGACGTTGTAATAGGCACTTCGCCGCAGTTCTTCACCGCCTGTGCGGCCTATGCAACCGGCCTGCTCAAGCGTCGGCCCTGGGTCTTCGAGCTGCGCGACCTCTGGCCGGAGTCGATCAAGGCGGTAGGCGCCATGAAGGAGTCGGCTGCAATCCGGCTGCTGGAACGCCTCGAGCTATTCCTGTACCGCAAGGCCGACCTCATCGTGGCCGTGACGCACGCCTTCAAGGATGCGTTGACACGCCGCGGCATCGACAGCTCCAAGATCGAAGTCGTCACCAACGGCGTCGATCTCGCCAACTTCCATCCGATGCTAAAGGACGCGACGCTGGTGCGCGATCTCGGCCTAGAGGGCTGCTTCGTGGCGGGCTACATCGGCACCCATGGCATGGCGCACGGTCTGGAAACGCTACTGGAAGCGGCCGCTGCGCTGCAGCGCCGGCCCGACGCGCAGGACGTGCGGCTGATTTTCCTGGGTCACGGTGCCGAGAAGGCCGCGCTGGTCGCACAGAGCGCGCGCCTCGGTCTGGCCAATGTGCGCTTCATCGACTCCGTCCCGAAGTCAGAAGTGGTGCGCTACTGGTCGCTGTTGGATGTGTCCATCATCCACCTGAGAAAGACGGACCTGTTCGACTCTGTCATTCCGTCCAAGCTCTTCGAATGCATGGGAATGGCCATCCCCGTGCTGCATGGCGTGCCCGGCGAATCCGCCGAGATTGTGCGCCGCGAGGGCGTGGGCGAGGTGTTCGAATCGAGCAACGCCATCCAGCTCGAGGAGGCTCTGGTGCGCCTGCGTACCGACCCCGAACGGATGGCCCGTTATCGCGCCAATGGCCCGGCGGCCGGGCGCAAATACAACCGTACCGACTTGGCGCGCCGGATGCTGGACATTCTCAGAAAGCTGCAAGTTCGATGAATCGCAAGAAGAAAGTGATGCTGGTGTTCGGCACCCGGCCCGAAGCCATCAAGATGGCACCGCTGTACCACGCGCTGCGCCGCCACGACGACGATTTCGAGACGCTTGCCTGCGTCACTGCCCAGCACCGGCAGATGCTGGACCAGGTGTTGCAGACCTTCGACATTACGCCCGACATCGACATGAACCTGATGAAGTCGGGTCAAGACCTGTTCGACGTCACCGCCGCCGTGCTGCTAGGCATGCGCGACGTCATCCAACGCGAGCGCCCCGACCTGCTGCTGGTCCATGGCGACACCACGACGACACTGGCCACGGCGATGGCTGGCTTTTACGCCGGCGTGCCGGTGGGGCACGTGGAGGCGGGGCTGCGCACGCACGACGTTTCCGCGCCCTTCCCCGAAGAGTTCAACCGCCAGGTCGCTGGCAAGGTGACGCGCTGGCACTTCGCCCCAACGGCGGTAAGCCGTCAGAACTTGCTGGATGAGCACGTGCCCGACGATCGCATCTCAGTAACCGGCAACACCGTGATCGATGCGCTGATGTGGGTGTTGGCACGCATCGACGGCGACTCCGACCGCCGGGCGCACGTGACCGCGCTGCTTGAAGGGCGACTGCCTTTCAACTGGCGCACCACGCGGTTCGTGCTGATCACCGGCCACCGCCGCGAGAACTTCGGCGGCGGCTTCCTGCAGATCTGCGAGGCGCTGCGTGAGCTGGCCAGCATTTATCCAGACGTGCGCTTCGTCTACCCGGTCCATCTGAACCCCAACGTGCAGCAGCCGGTCAACGAGATTCTCTCCGGCCTAGCCAACGTGCACTTGGTCGCACCGATCGACTACGAGCCTTTTGTCTACCTGCTCAAGCACGCGTACCTGGTGCTTACCGACAGCGGCGGCATTCAGGAAGAGGCGCCCAGCCTGGGCAAGCCCGTCCTGGTGATGCGCGACGTGACGGAACGGCCGGAGGCAGTGGCCGCCGGCACTGTACGGCTCGTGGGCGCCAATCGGCAGCGCATCGTCGACCACGTCCGTGAACTGCTTGACAGCGAGGCGGCCTATCAGTCGATGGCGCACGCGCACAATCCGTATGGCGACGGCCAGGCATGTGGCCGCATCGTCGATTTGTTGAAGAGGATCTGAGGAATGAACAAGAAGATCGTCTGCGTGGTCGGCCTGGGCTACATTGGCCTGCCCACCGCCGCGCTGCTGGCCAGCAACGGCTACCACGTCGTGGGCGTAGACCTGAACGCCCATGCTGTAGATACGATCAATCAGGGACGGATCCACATCGTCGAGCCCGATCTGGACGCCTTCGTCCGCTCGGCGGTCGCGGCGCAGCGACTGACCGCGTTCACAACGCCGCAGGCCGGCGACATCTACATGATCTGCGTCCCGACGCCGTTTCATGAGGGTGGGGCGATCCCGCGCCCAAACATCGATGCCGTGCTGGCGGCCACACGAAGCATCGCCCCCTTCGTCAAGGCGGGCGACCTGGTCATCCTGGAGTCGACCTCCCCGGTCGGTACGACCGAAGCAATGGCTGAGGTTTTGGTGGGAGCAGGCGTGAGCGTCGCCGACATCCACATAGCGTACTGCCCGGAGCGCGTGCTGCCCGGCAAGATCATGACGGAGCTTGTAGAGAACGATCGGGTCGTCGGCGGTCTCACGCCGGGGGCTACGGCGGCGGTCAGCGCGTTCTACCGCTCTTTCGTCCACGGCGAGGTGCTGGAGACGGATGCCCGGACGGCCGAGATGTGCAAACTGACAGAAAACAGCTTTCGCGACGTCAACATCGCCTTCGCCAACGAGCTGTCGATGATCTGCGACAAGGAGCACATCGACGTGTGGAATCTGATCCGGCTGGCCAACCGCCATCCGCGCGTCAACATCCTCCAGCCGGGGGCCGGCGTCGGTGGGCATTGCATCGCAGTGGATCCGTGGTTCATCGTGTCACGCAATCCGGAGACGGCCCGCCTGATCCGCTCGGCTCGCGAAGTCAACAACGGCAAGACCGATTGGGTCATCGACCGCATCAAGATCGCCGTGGCGGACGCGTCGGTCCGCCTGGGCCGCAAGCCGCGCGTCGCCTGCCTGGGGCTGGCCTTCAAGCCGGATATCGACGACTTGCGCGAGTCGCCGGCCATGCACATCGCGCAAACGCTGGCCTCGGCCGGCTACGACGTGGTTGCGGTGGAGCCCAACATCGAGTCGCATGACACCCTGGCGCTGGCCCCGCTAGAGGGCGCGATGGGCACCGCCGATGTGTTCGCCGTGCTGGTGAAGCATCGCCAATTTCTGGAGGCTGGTACCAAACGCGCGCTGGAGGAAGCAGGTGCGTTGGACTTCTGCGGGGCCCTGATCTGAGCGACGTGGGGCGGCGCCGCCGGCGCCGAGCCAGGCGCCTTGCCGACCCATAAGAAGACTGCGGGACCGATTAGCCGTCGGAGGTGTCAGTTCGCCCGGTACTCACCCGCCAGCAGGTGGCGCAAGCCTGCGCGGATCTCGGCATCATCGCGCTGGTTGCGCTCCACATAGGGGGTGAGCCAGTCAAGCACCTCGGCGGCCTTCTGCTGATCGTGCAGGCGCGCCACACGCAGCGAGTCGAACGACGTTGGCAAAGTCGTATCGGCGCCGGCTAGCAGTTCCTCGTAGAGCTTCTCCCCCGGCCTCAGCCCGCAGAATTCGATCCGGATCTCCTGCAGGTTCTTGCCACTCATGCGAATCATCGTCTTAGCCAATTCAGCGATCCTTACTGGCTCCCCCATGTCGAGCACGAACACCTGACCGTGCTCCCCGATCGCCCCTGCCTGCACCACCAGCCTCGCCGCCTCCGGAATCGTCATAAAGTAGCGCGTGATGTCCGGATGCGTCACGGTCACCGGTCCACCCTTGGCGATCTGCTCCTTGAACTTCGGGATCACGCTCCCGCTGGATCCGAGCACGTTGCCGAAACGCACCGCCATGAACTTGGTCGGGTGGCCCTGGCTGGCCATGTGGCTGATCACCAGCTCCGCCGCGCGCTTGGTGGCGCCCATGACGTTGGTCGGGTTGACCGCCTTGTCGGTGCTGATCAGGACGAATCGTTCGGCGTTGTTCTCTGCGGCGGCCAGGCAGGCGTGATACGTCCCCAGGGTGTTGTTCCTCAGGGCGGCCCAGGCGTTCTCTTCCTCCATCAGCGGCACATGCTTGTAGGCCGCGGCGTGGAAGACGATCTGGGGCTTGTACTTTGCGAAGACGTAGCGCAGGTGCTCGAGGTCCTTCACGTCGCCGATGAGGCGCACGAGGGGGATCTGGGGGAATTTCTCGCCGAGTTCCTGCTCGATGGTGTAGAGGGCGAACTCGCTGAGTTCGTAGAGCACGATCTTGGCGGGGCCGTAGCGCGCGACCTGGCGGCAGAGTTCGGAGCCGATGGAGCCGCCGGCGCCGGTGATGAGCACGACCTTGCCGTTCAGGCATTCGGCGATGCCGCCCTCGTCGAGCTCCACCGGTTCACGGCCGAGGAGGTCTTCGGGCTCGATGTCGCGCACCTGGTTGACCGAGCGGCCGGACAGCAGTTCCTCGCTGCTCGGCACCGTCAGCACGGGCAGGCCGACCTTGCCGGCGAGGTCCAGCGCATGGCGGCGCTGCTGGGCGGTGGCGCCCGGCATGGCGACGATCAGGTGGGTGATGCCGTGGAGCGTGGCGAACTCGGCCGCTTGCTCGAGGCGCCCGAGCACGGGCACGCCGGCCACGCGGGCGCCGAGCTTCTCCGGCGCATCGTCGAGGAAGCCGACGATGACCCAGCCTTGCGTGTGCTGCAGGCCCGCCACCAGCAGCCGCCCGGCGTCGCCCGCCCCCATCACCAGGGCCCGCCGCTGTTCGTTGGCGCTGCCGCTGATGCGGCTGCGCATGTGCTCGTAGAGCATGCGGTAGCCCATGCGCATCATGGCCAGCAGCATCAGCGTGAAGAGGGGGTGCAGGGCGAGCACGGCGCGCGGGACGCCGTGCAGGTGGGCCATCAGCACGAGAGTGGCAGCCACGAGGCCGGCGCTGCCGCAGGCCAGGGCCAGGCGCTTGACTTCACCGAAGCCGGAGAAGCGCCACATGCCCTTGGGCACCCGCAGGGCCAGCAGGGATGTCGCGTAGAGGGCGAGGACGCCGAGCAGCACGTAGCCGTCGTAGTCGGGGCGGGCGGAGAACCAGCGCTCGAAGCCCAGCCGGAAAAGGTAGGTGAACTGCCAGGCCAGCGCGACGACGAGGAGGTCGAGCAGCAGGGCGAGCCGCTCCCGGTGCGGGCGCACGCGGGTCAACAGCACATCGAGACGTTGCCAATCCATAGGGGCGTGATTGTCGGGCTCAGCGGTGGACGACCCGGCCGAGGGTGCGCAGGATGAGCCTGAGGTCGGTAGCGAGGTTGGCGCTGGCGGCGTAGTCCGCGGACAGGCGCAGCTTGGCCGGCAGGATGACCTCGCGGTATTCGCGTTCGGGATCGGCCGCCGCGGCGAGCAGTTCGGCTTCGTGGCTGAAGGCGAGCGAGGCAGGGTCGGTGATGCCTGGTCGCACCGCCAGCACGCGTTCGCGCAGGGCCTCTGGGTAGAGCTCGACGTAGCGCGGGAGCTCGGGACGCGGGCCAACGAGGCTCATCGCGCCGCGCAGCACGTCCCACAGCTGGGGCAGTTCGTCGAGCTTGCTGGCACGCAGCAACTGGCCCGAGCGCGTGATGCGCGGGTCGGCGCCCACCGTGATGGCGGCGCCCGGCTCGACGCGCATGGTGCGGAACTTGTGGATGGTGAAGGGCCGGCCGAAGCGGCCGACGCGGGTCTGGCGGAACAAGGCCGGGCCGGGTGAGTCGAGCTTGATCCAGACCGCGATCAGCAGCAGCAGCGGCGCCAGCAGCAGCAGGCCGAGGGCCGCGCACAGCACGTCGAAACAGCGTTTGGCCAAGCCTGCCTCAGGCCAGCAGCGATCGCACTGCGGTGACGACGCGCTCGACGTCGCCATCGCTCATGGCGGTGTACAGCGGCAGGCTGACGGTGCGTTCGTAGGCCTTCTGCGACCGGGGGAACTGCTCGGGCGTGAGGCCGTAGCGGTCGCGCCAGTAGGGGTGCAGGTGCAGCGGCACGTAGTGCACGCTGCAGCCGATGCCGGCGGCGAACATGCCTTCGATGAAGGCGTCGCGGTCGATGGGGGCGTCGTCAGCCAGTCGCACGACGTAGAGGTGCCAGGCGTGGGTGTCGCCTTCGGGGGCCTGGGGCGGCAGGATCAGCGGCAGGTCGGCGAAGGCCTCGTTGAAGCGCTCGGCGATCTGCTCGCGCCGCTGCTGGAAGGCGCGCACGCGCTTGAGCTGGTGCAGGCCCAGCGCCGCGGCGATGTCGGTCAGGTTGTACTTGAAGCCCGGGGCGACGATCTCGTAGTACCAGCTCGGCACCTTGGCGGTGAAGCGGTCGAAGGCGTCGCGGCTCATGCCGTGCAGGCGCATGATGCGGGCCCGCTTGGCCAGTTCGGGGTTGCGCGTCACCAGCATGCCACCCTCGCCCGTCGTCATGGTCTTGTTGGCGTAGAAGCTGAAGACGGCGGCGTCGCTGCCCAGGGTGCCGATCAGTTCCTTCTCCAGCGTGGTGGGCAGTGCGTGCGCGGCGTCCTCGACGACGCGCAGGCCGTGGCGGCGGGCGATGTCGAGGATGGCCAGCATGTCGACGGCCAGGCCCGCGTAGTGCACGGGCAGGATGGCCTTGGTTCTAGGCGTGATCGCGGCCTCGATGGCGGCGATGTCGATGTTCAGCGTCGCCGGATCGATGTCGACCAGCTTCACGTCCGCGCCGAGATAACGCACGACCTCGGCGGTGGCGGTGAAGGTGTGGGTCGTCGTGATGACCTCGTCGCCCGGTCCGAGGCCGATGGCTTCCAGAGCCAGGTGCAGGCCCGCCGTCGCGGAGTTGACGGCGATGCATTCGATCTGGGGATCGCCGAGGAACTCGGCGAAGGCCTGCTCGAAGCGCTTCGCCTTGGGGCCGGTGGTGATCCAGCCGGACTTGAGGGTGTCGACGACTTCGGCAATCTCGTCGTCGCCGATGTCGGGCAGGGCAAAGGGGAGGAAGGGCTGGGCGGTCATGCGGCAAGAGTGACGAGGTGTTCCGCACGCGCGCCGCGCACGGTGGGACGGGCGATCCCGCGGTCGAAGCTGACGAAGCACAGGTCGTTGCGCACGGCCAGGGCAAGCAGATAGGCGTCGGTCACCTGGCGTGAGCCGGTGACGTGGGTCCAGTTCAGCACGCCCTCCTCGAGCAGACTGAAGTCATCGGCGTAGAAGCGGTGGGCTGGGTGGGAGGTGGCTTCGAGCAGGCGCTCGCGCACGGCGTTGGGCGTCTGGGCATTCGGATAGCCGGGCTGGCTGAGGATGCGCAGGCAGCCGTTCTGCGTCAGGGGACAGGATGCCCAGCCGGCATCCCAGTGGGCCAGCATCCATGCCGTCGCCCGCGCATGGTGGATGTGCGACTGATCCTGCAGGGCCAGCAGCATGTTGACGTCGAGCAGGGCACGCATCAGATGCCGGCCTGGTCCCGCAGACGGTTGACGAGTTCATCGGTCACCACCGCCCCTGGCTTGGCGGCAAAGGGCCGAAAGCCCGGCAGGCCGGCGGCTGGCGCCTGGCCCGCTGGCGCGGCGCCTGCCGTCAAGGCCTGGCGCAGCAGTCGCGACACGATGACGCCGGCCGTCGTGCCTTCATGCTGGGCCAGTTCCTTGGAGGCCAGAAGGAGATCGTCGTCGATGTCGATGGTGGTGCGCATGGCTTTGCATCAGATGCGGTGATGCACTGATTCTAGACCTTCTCAATGAGCACCAGGCGGTGGGTCCGCAGCCACGGGACGAGGTTGAAGAGGGCATAGGCGGCGGGCCAGGCGCGGGCCAGTGGCGGCGCCAGCGTGACCCGGCGCGCCTTGAAGCCGCCCTGCGGGAACAACTCGCGCACGCGGCGCATCGGCACGCCGCGAACGTCGCGGTTGCGCGGGTTGTCGACGGTGAAGTCGTACCAGACGACGGCGCCGCCAGGCCGGAGCCAGCGCCACATGGCCTCGGCCAGGCGCTGCTGCAAGCCGTCGTCGAGGATGGAGGAGAAGACGGTGGACTGAAGCACCAGGTCCTGGCTGGCCGGCGCGACGTCGGCGACGGAGGCGTCGCCCGCGAGCAGGCGTACGCCCTCGGGCAGGGCGGCGCGCGCGGCGGCCAGGCGCTCGGGCAGCAGCTCGATGCCGGTCAGATGCGGCGGCAGCAGGCCGATGCGCAGCAGGTCCAGCAGGTTGCCGCCGGCGCCGCAACCCACTTCCGTCGCGCGCCATTCGGCGGGGCGGCCGGGGCGTGCAGCCAGCAGGCGCAGCAGGGCGCGCTGGCGCTCCTGCCACATGCGCCAGACCTCGGGGCGCAGCAGGCTGTAGCGGTCGCCGGCATCCCTGCGGGCATAGCGTTCGACGATGCGCTGCAGCTCGGTCATGGTCACCGCCCGGCCGCCCGAAGATGGCCATGCGCCCCCTTGGGGGGCAGGACGCCAAGCGGCCGTGGGGGCGTCATGCCCGCAAGGCCTCGATGAAGCGCGCCGCCAGCACCGGGTAGGCGTGGTGGGCCATGGCGAAGGCACGGCCGCGCCGGCCCATGTCGGCGCGCTGTCCGGGTGTCAGCGCGGCCAGTTGCAGCAGGCCGTTCGCCACCGCTTGCGCGTCTTCCGGCGCCACGGTCAGCCCGGCGCCGGCTTCGGCCACCGGGTCGTTGCCGGCTTCGACCGAATGCAGCACCGCGCGTCCCGCCATCAGGTAGTCGATGAGCTTGTTGGGCGCGATGCCGAAGCGGTAGATGGGCGTGCGCTGCCAGCCGATGTAGGCGATGTCGAAGTGGGACAGCAGGGTCGGGATCTGGGCCTTGGGGATGGGCGCGAAAAAGCGCACGTGCTGCAGGCCTTCGGCCTGGGCGCGTTGGGCGAGGCGCAGCGCCTCGTGACCGCTGCCGACCAGGACGAAGCTCAAGGGTGCATCGCGCAGCCTGGCGGCCGCGTCGAGCAGCACGTCCAGCGCGTTCGGCAGCCCCATGGAGCCGGCATAACCGACGATGACGCGGCCGGCGGCCCGCTCGGCGTCGAGGTGGGACTGCAGCGTCGCGCCCAGCGGGGCGGAGTCGCCCTGCCATTCCTCCGGTGCGAAGCCGTTGGGCACGATGTGGAGCTTGCGCAGGTCCAGGCCGCGGGAGGCCATGTGCTCGTGCACGCAAGGCAGCATGGAGACCACCACGTCGGCGTCGCGGTAGGCATCGGCCTCGGCCTTGGCGCACAGCAAGGCGAAAGGGTGGTGCGTCGACATGCCGGAAAGCTCGATCAGCGACAGCGGCCAGAGGTCGTGCACCTCGTAGACCAGCCTGGCCTTCGCCAGGCGTGCCAGCCGCCTGGCGACCCAGACGTCCATCGGGTAGGTGCTGGATGCGATGACGGCATCGGGCCGGAACTCGCGCGTCAGCCGCCAGGCGTCCGCCCGCAGCTGGCGCAGGAAGGACAGGATGTTGCGCAGCCGGCCCATGCCGTTGCCCTGGTAGGCAGGGGTGGGCAGCCAGCGGTAGCGGATGCCATCGATGACCTCCTCGACCGGCTGGCCGGGCACCTCGGGCTGCACGGCGCGCACGTGGGAGTAGGAGGCCGCGACGATGGTGACCTCGTGCCCTGCCCTCACCCATTCCCGGGCCAGGTAGTAGGGCCGGAACTCCATGCCGTGGCGGGGTGAGCCGGCGTAGTGGTTGACGAGGAGGATCCTCATGCCGGCGTCAGCTCCTTCAGGCGGGTCAGGAAGCGTTGCACATGCGGCTCGAACAGACCGTTCGCGGCGACCCAGTCGCGGTTGCTGGCGGCGAGCCGTGTCGTGTCGAGGGCGGCCATGCGGGCGGGCAGGTCGTCGAGCGAGGCCGGGGTGCCCGACACGATGAGGCCACGCGCGGAGTCACCGATGAGTTCGCGGTTGGCCGGCAGCTCGGACAGCAGCGGCACGCAGCCGTGAGCCATCGCCTCCAGCACCGAGACCGAGACCGAATCGCTTTCGGGGAGGCTCAGGAACCAGGTGGAGCGCGCGTAGTGAGCCGCCTGGGCGGCGGCGTCGAGCCGGCCGACGAAGCTGACCCGATCGGCCAGGCCGCGCGCGTTGACGTCGGCTTCGAGCGCAGGCCGCAGCGAGCCGTCGTTGGCGACGACGAGCCGCGCCTCGGGCTGTGCGGCGGCGATGCGGGCGAAGGCGTCGATGACGAGCTGCGGCCGGTAGATGGGCTCCAGGCCCCGGTTGGCGAAGCACAGCCAAGGCTGCTTCCTGGCGTTCTGCCTGGGCATGGCCTCCAGGCCGAAGGGGAAGACCATGACCTCCCTGGCACCGAGTTCGCGCATGCGCTCGGCCATGTGCACGGAGTCCGAAGTCGTGACGGCGCAGCTGCGCAGCACCTTCTTCGTCATCCAGCGCCAGGCGCCGCCGCGTTGGGGCGTCACGAGGATGTCGCTGCCCCAGGCCGAGCCGGCGATCTGGGCCCGCAGCCGCCAGCCGAACTTGGCCGCCCAGGCCAGGGTGCCATGGGACGTCAGGTAATGGGCATGCAGCCAGTCGGCGTCGGTCTCCGCCAGCCAGGCGCCCACCTTGGGCAGCTGCTTGATGAGGGCGACGTTGCCGCCGCCATGGTCGGGCGCGGTGTTCAGGGCCAGGCGCTGGGCGTCGGGCAGGAGCTGGTGGAACTCGGGCAGGAAGCCGCGCGAGGAGATGGCGTAAAGCTGCACCCGGGGTTTCAGGGCGCGGGCCCACTTCAGCAGGTGGGGGCTTTCGCCGTCGCCGATGAGGACGAGCTTGAGGCCGCCGCCGAGGCTCACGGGCGTACCCCCGACCAGGCGGCATAGGCCTCGCGCAGCTCGGGATGGCGCTCCAGCAGGGCGGCATCGCGCTCGCGGGTGTCACCGACCTGCCGGGCCGGCTGGCCGGCCATGATGGCGAAGTCGGGCGCCTGGCCGCGCAGTTGCGAATAGGCGCAGAGGATGGCGCCCTTGCCCAGGCTGGCACCGGGCTCGATCAGGCTGTGGGGTCCGACGAAGCTGTAGGCGCCCAGGCGCACGGCGCCCTTGCGGTAGCCGGGCGGCTCGCCGCCCACGGTGGCGAAGCGTCGGCCGTTGACGCGCAGGGCGTCGTGGGTGCTGTGGGTCACGATGGAGCAGAAGTTGGTGATCTGCACGCCTTCCTCGATCACGAGGCCGGCGCCGGCGTCGATGAAATTGAACTGCCCGATGAAGACGTGGTCGGCCAGCTGCAGGCCGGCCTCGCCTTCGATGCAGGTGCTGGGCGCGATGCGGCTGTGCGGCGCGCCGGGCTCGCCGAAGAGCATGCGAAAGCCGAGCAGCCGCGCGAGGCGGCGGCGCAGGCGGTTGATGAAGGGGCGGATTATTCCCACGTCCAGAGGGCCCAGAAGAAGTAGCCGAAGTAGAGCAGCATCGCGCCCGACACGCCCCAGCCCGCGCCGGCGAGGCCGCCGAACTTCAGGCCCGCGGCCAGTCCGGCGACGAACAGCACCTGGCCGACCAGCGCCAGCCGCAGGCCCCAGCCCTGGGCGCCCCAGGCCATCAGCACGACCGACAGCGGCGAGGCGATGAAGTGCAGGGCGACGTAGGGCGCGAGCGAACGGGCCAGTTCGCCGGCGCCACGCCATTGCGCGCCGAAGACGGTGGCGAAGAGCCAGGGCCCTGCCGCCAGCAGGGCGAGCATCAGCGGCAGGGCGATGGCCGCGAGCAGCAGCAGGTTGCGGCGCACCAGGGCGCGGGCCTCGGCCAGGCTCGCCGCCTGCGCGAGGCGCGGGTAGAGCACCTGCGACAGTGAGCCCCCGACGAGCGATGCCGGCGCCTTCAGGTAGCGCAGGGCCAGGGCCCAGGCGCCGGCTTCGGGGGCGCCCAGCCAGGCCGTCAGCAGCGCGATGGCGACGGTGTCCTGCAGCGCGCCGGCGAAGGCGTGGGGCGTGTTCAGCAGGGGGAAGTCGCGGTGCTTGGCCGCCATCTCTCGCAGGGCTTGGGCCGCCAGCAGGCCGCGCCAGCCCCCGGCCGGCGCGGGCCTGGCCTGCACGGCCGCGGCCGCCGCCGTGGCCAGCGCCGCACCGCCGACCAGGCCCCAGGGGCCAGCCTGAAGCAGGCCGAAGAGGACCTGGGCGACGGCGGCGCCGCCCCACTGCACGAGGCGTCCCCAGGCCAGGAGGGCAAAGCGCCCCGCCCGGGCGGCCCACTGGGCCAGGGCCTGGCTGGCGGACGCGGCCAGCACGATCGGCGGCAGGGCGGCGGCAACGGACAGGTCGGCCCAGAGCATCCAGGCGGCGCCCACCACGATGGCCAGTGAGGTGACCGCGAGGAGCACGCGCAGACACAGGGCCAGCAGCGTCGCGGCGCCGGCATCGCCGGTCTCCAGGGCCAGTGCGAACTCGTAGCGCGCGCAGCCGACGACGGCCAGGTTGGCGGCCACCGTCCAGACCAGCGAGAACTGACCGTACTCGGCCGGCGTGTACAGCCGCGAGATCCACGGCCCCAGCAGGAGCGGCAGCGCCTGGGCCAGCGCGCTGCCGGCAAGCAAGGTGAGGGTGGCGCGCGTCAGGCTCATAAGGGCGCAGGATTCTAGAATCGCGGGTTCACCAAGGCCCGCAATGACTCAAGCCCCCACCTCCTCCGCCCTCCCCGCTCAGTCTGACGACAACCAACTGATCGCCGAGCGCCGCGAAAAACTGGCCACGCTGCGGGCCGCCACGGCGGTGCCCTTCCCCAACGATTTCAAGCCTCAGCACCGCGCCCAGCCGCTGCAGGACCAGTACGGCGAACTGCCCAACGAAGAGCTCGAGCCCCAGGCCATCCGGGTCAGCGTGGCCGGCCGGATGATGCTCAAGCGCGTGATGGGCAAGGCCAGCTTCTGCACGCTGCAGGACGCCACCGGCCGCATCCAGCTGCGCGTGACGGTCGACAACGTCGGCGCCGAGGTCTACGACGCCTTCAAGCACTGGGACCTGGGCGACATCCTCGGTGGCGAGGGTGTGCTGATGAAGACCAAGACCGGCGAGCTGACCGTCACCGTCACGACGCTGCGCCTGCTGACCAAGAGCCTGCGCCCGCTGCCGGACAAGTTCCACGGCATGACGGACCAGGAGCAGAAGTACCGCCAGCGCTATGTCGACCTGATCACCGACGAGGACGCCCGCAAGCGCTTCGTCGCGCGCAGCAAGGCGGTGTCGTCCATCCGTGGCTTCATGGTGGAGCACGGCTTCCTGGAGGTGGAGACGCCCATGCTCCACCCCATCCCCGGCGGCGCCAACGCCAAGCCCTTCATCACCCACCACAACGCGCTGGACCAGGAGATGTTCCTGCGCATCGCGCCTGAGCTCTACCTCAAGCGCCTGGTGGTGGGCGGCTTCGAGCGGGTGTTCGAGATCAACCGCAACTTCCGCAACGAAGGCATCTCGGTCCGCCACAACCCCGAGTTCACGATGATGGAGTTCTATGCGGCCTACTGGACGCATCACGACATCATGGACTTCACCGAGGCCGTGCTGCGGCACGCGGCCATCGCCGCCACGGGCAGCGCCGCCCTCACCTATGCCGGCAAGCCGGTGGCCCTGGACCAGCCCTTCGCCCGCGTGTCGGTGCGCGACTCGCTGGTGCAGTACGCGGGCCTGAGCGAGGCCGAGGCGGACGATGCCGAGGTGCTGCGCGCCCGGCTCAAGGCCGCCGGCGAGGAGGCGCCCGCGCGCTGGAGCCTGGCCGAGCTGCAGTTCGGCCTGTTCGAGGCGGCCGTCGAGGAAAAGCTCTGGGAGCCGACCTTCATCATCGACTACCCCGTCGAGGTCTCGCCGCTGGCGCGCGCCTCGGACAGCAACCCCAAGATCACCGAGCGCTTCGAGCTCTTCATCACCGGCCGCGAGTATGCGAACGGCTTCTCCGAGCTGAACGACGCCGAGGACCAGGCCGCGCGCTTCCAGGCCCAGGTGGCCAACAAGGACGCCGGCGACGAGGAGGCGATGTTCTTTGATGCCGACTTCATCCGCGCCCTCGAATACGGCATGCCGCCGACGGGTGGCTGCGGCATCGGCATCGACCGCCTCATCATGCTGCTGACCGACTCGCCGTCGATCCGCGATGTGATCCTGTTCCCGGCGCTCAGGCGCGAGGGCTGAGCTCAGCCCTTCTCCAGCGCCTTGATCCGGGCCCATAGCTGGGCCTTGGACACGGTCGTCATGCCCATCGCGCCCATGCAGGCCTCGAGCCGATGGGGCCGGTCACGCAAATCTTGCACGGCCTTGATCAGGCTGGCCTGGACGCTGTCGCCATAAGCGCCGGCTGCCTTGGCGAGGGCGGCTTTGAGCAGGACCTTCGGAGGCTGCATCATCGCCAGGTCGATCGGCTCGCGGCTGAAGACGCTGCGTCGCGCCAGCGATCCGCCAACGCCAGCAGCTTGCGCGCGGCCAGATCCAGTGGCGTCAAGGCGCGCACCCCGGCGGCGACGTCCTCGCTCCCCGGAACATCGAATTCGATGCGGGCCTCCAGCACGATCTCGAACTTGATGGTCCAGCCGGCCTCACGCACCAGCGTGCGCAGGCCGTACTGGTCCGCGCGCAGGTCGCTCGCCTACACCAGCGTCGCGCCGGGACAAGCGAGCGCGCCCAACTCTGCGGGCCCCGTCAGGCGTTGCCGCAATGCGCGGTAGCCGGCCAAGTCTGACACCATGAAGTCGATGTCCACGGACTCTCGGTACTCACCATAGCGCAGCGCGACGGCGGTGCCGCCGCCGAACCAGCAGGCGTGGGCCGCGAGTACGTCGGCATCCAGCGCGGCGAGCACGGCTGATACGCCGGTGGTGCTCGCGCTCAAACAAGGAGCCGCCCTCCTCCGAGTTCGTCGACCAGCGCCTGGATCAGCCGGCGCTCCGCAAGCGTCAAGTGCTCGCGGTCGAGATGGCGCCAGTTGCGTTCGCAGAGATCCAGCGCCTGCGCGGGCGTGAGCTCGGTGACGCCCGGCATCTGCCAGACCAACTGCTGAAGTGCGGGGTAATCGGCCAGCCGGATGACAGGGGGGATCGCCGAGGGCACGGGCGTCGCCGGATCTTTGACGTCCAGGCTCAATCCGACAGCAGCCAGGGCGCCGAGATAGGCCCCCATCGTCACCGAAGGCTCGCCACGCTCGATGCGATGCAAGGTGACGCGCGACATGCCCGCGGCTTTGGCGGTGTCGGTCGCCGTGACTTGCTGCCCTTCACGCTGCTTTCGGATGCGTTGGCCCAGCGCTCGCAGTTGGGCTGCGACAGCGGGAGAAACGAGAGGCGCCTTCGCTGGCATGTTTCTCATTCCAGACAAACTAGGCGGAATGTACAGAATGAGAAACTTTGACTAGAGCCAGTGGCGAGGTTCTTTGATGGCGACTTCATACGCGCCCTCGAATACGGCATGCCGCCGACGGGTGGCTGCGGCATCGGCATCGACCGGCTGATCATGCGGCTGACCGCCTCGCCGTCGATCCGGGCGCTGGAGAGGCACTGAGGTCGGCCCTTGCGGCCGGCCACCCATCGCTTCGACCTGGCCGGATTGGCTCCCGACCTCGAAGACCCGCCGACGCGCGCGTCGAGATCCGGGCCTACACCTTGCGGCCATCCCGCACCTGCGTGCGCTGCGGCACCAGTTCATCCAAGGAGGCGTTCAGCCGAGCCCCGCATGCCGCTGAAGATGGCATCAGCGACATTTCGGTCGAAGCCGCGAGGCAACATTTCATTGACCGCAGCGATGACAGCCGGCGTTCGCTCCGCGATCTGGGTTATCAAATGCTCGGCCTCATGGCCTTGGTCCGTAAGGACGCCGTGGCGCGCGCCCAATGCCACCCAGTGTCGGCGCAGGATGTCGCGCCACTTCCCGTGCGCGTTCTTTGAACGTACGGCCATCGCCATCCTGGCTTTGGACGGCGAGATTTTCGATGGGCCCTCTCCCAACACCGGATAGGCCGAGAGCACGTCATAGAGCGGCGTCAACTGGTAGCGTCCGCCGGGGCGCAGGAACAGGCTGAAGTTCTTGGCATGGCCATCCGTCGCGCAGAGCATCCAGAAGAGCAGTTGCGCCTTGAAAAAGGCGCGTCGGTCGTGCTCGCGGGTCATGGATCCGTCCAGTACATCGAAGATCCGGTCCATGCCCGGCCCGCCGTCGGCTTCGTACTTTGCTTCGGGCGGTACACCGGTGGCTTGACACATATCCTCCTGCGGCAGCCTGATCAAGCGGCTGTCCCCGGATGGATGGGTCCACCAGGCCCGATCGAAGCGCTCGACCACCAGCGCCTTGACGTCCTCGAACTGCACCGGGTGGCAGGTGGCAACGGGGAGCCCGAATTCACGCAGGATCAGCGAGCACAGCCATTCGTTCTCGACCGAGTCACGCATGTCGAGCTTCATTCCGCCGATCAGGCCCAGTGGCAGCTTGAAGATGTGGGTCGTGGGTGTGTTGCCGTGCGGCAGGCACCATTGGCCGTCGTGTAGCAAAAGAGCCGTCTTCTCCTGAGCGCCGGCGATCGAGATGCGGAAGTCGTGGTCCTCGGCACCCCAGCCCATGGCGCTCAGAGCTGTCGTGCCGCGCAGGATCTGGGCGACCTGTGCTTCGCTCAAGGGCTGCGCCTGAAGCGGCAAGCTACCCTCGGAAGTTGCGCCCTCCGGGAGAATCTCGAGTGCGCCGACGCAGTCCCGACCAATCTCGGCAAGCAGCTCAAACGCGTTGGTCGATCCGGCGTTGAACCGGCGCGCCAGGCGTTCCCGGATGTCCTTGCTGTCCGGCAGCAGGTTCTCAAAGTAGGCGCGGACCTTGTCGCCCCGGTGCGGCGCGTTGCCGGGCGTGAAAGGCAGGGACAACGACAGTGGGCGTCCTTGCTCCGACCGCGTCCAGCCTTGGTCGTACTGGAGGATGTCGGGGGCGTGGGGCGCCAGGCTCCAGGTACCGACGAAAGCCCCGTTCATCCAGAGACCGAGCCGTCGGGTATGGGAGCGCCGACCCACGGTTTACCAAGCCGGCTTGTCGGTCGGGGAGCGCTGATGGGTCGAATCAGGCGCGGATGTAGGCGATGGCTTGCCGAGGATCAACTCGACACCGAGGATGTTGAACAGCTTCAGCAGCCTGGCGGCGCCCACCTTGTCGGCATTGCGCTCCATCGCAGAGTAGGTTTGCTGCGAAACGCCCAAGCGAAGGGCGACCTCACCTTGCGTGAAGCCGGCCTCCTTTCGGAAGGCCTGGAGCAGCGACGGCAGCTGCTCGGCAGTGCGGACGGTGAACTGAGGCATACAGACTTGGAGCTGTGAATCTGATTCACGTATTATGATTTGTTTTTGCAGTTTACGCCTCAAGAGCTGTATTTTCAATCTACTGCTTATGATCTGTTCCCCATCGCGTCCGTGCTGGTGCCCGAGCGCATCAGCAGGCCTGGTGTCGGTTTGCGCTGAGTTTGGAATTGTTTGCGCTGAGTTTTGAACTCAAACCCTTCCTACACTCGATGCAGCCGCCGAGGGGTACGTGGCGTCTCAACGGTTCGACGCGACCTCGCCGCGCCAGCACGCGATTCGTAGAACTTCGCTGGCGCCCCCTCACGATGCTGATAGCCAGCCTGGGAGCCAGCCGTGCCCTACCCTGACCCGCCTCGCATCGTCCAGATCACCGAAGTGATCCGTGAAGCCGACCAGGGCATGACCAAGCCCATCCTTTGCACAGGGGAGGACGGTCATCGCTACTACGTCAAAGGGCAACAGACCAATCGGTCCAGCTTGTGGCGGGAGTGGATTGCCGGGCACCTTGCCCAGGCTCTGGGTTTGCCCATCGCGCCTTTCAGCCTGGTGCAGGTCGATGAGATGCTGCTGCGCGAACTGCCTTTCGAGCTACGGGCGATAGGCCCAACTCCCGCGTTCGGCTCTCAGGAGCTGCCCGGCCTGACCTGGTACGAAAACTCGCTCACGCCCCGCGTGGACATCCGGGTCCAAGAGGGATTGCTGATCTTCGACTGGTGGACCCGCAACGCCGACCGGCAAGTCGGGAACACCAACCTGCTTTGGGAAGCCGTTGAGCGGCGGCTCGTGGTGATTGACCACAACCAGGCCTTCGACGCGGATTTTGACCCTCACGGCTTCTTGCAGCATCACGTCTTCGCGTCGGAGTGGGGCAGGCTGCAGCAGGACTGGATTCTTCGTGACGAATGGGTACAACGAATGACCCAGGCGCTGGCCGTGGCTCGATGGGCTTGCGATAATGGTGCTCCCGAGTGGCAGTGGGAAAACGCCGAGCAGGATGTACCGGCGAACTACGATCCCGAGGACGCGATCCGCGTGCTGTCACGGTGTTTGCAACAAGATTTCTGGAGGGCGGAATGAACAAGCAGGCTTGTCGCTATGCCGTCGTCCAGTTCATGCCCCATGCCGAGACCGAAGAGTTCGTGAACGTCGGCATGGTCGTAGCCTGCCCTCAGACCGGCTACTTCGACTTCAAGCTGGAGACGCGCAAGCACAAGCGCGTGACGGACTTCTTTGAAGAGCTGGCTCCTGCGACTTATCGCGCGGCCATGGCTGTGATGCGCGACGAGTTGGAACGGACGAAGCAGGTGCTAACCAACCTGCGCGGCGACGACCTTGTGGCCATGACGCGCATGATCTTCGACCGGGCAACCCACCCACGCGAAGCGTTGGTACGGTTCAGCAAGCCGCGCGTTGTGCTGGCCGAGGCGCCTGCGAAGGAGCTTGAGCGCCTCTTCAAGCACTACGTAGACCGAGCATTCGCCACGCCGGAGCACGTTGAAGCGAAGATGGCACGGCGGATCGGCAAGCTGCTCAAGACGCTGAACTTGACCGCGCCCTTCAAGGTAGACCGGGTGGGTGATGACGTGGTGCATGCCACATTCCCGTTGGTTCAGCGGCGTGGTGAGCAGGTCTTCAAGGTCATCAAGCCTCTTGACCTGAACAAGCGGGATGCCAACAGCATCTACGAGCGGGGCGACGACTGGATTCAGAAGGTCAGGCGCTTGCGCAGCCGTGGACTTCTTCCCGTCAACACCTTGTTCCCGCTGGCCCGCCCCACGCCAGGCGATGCGAAGCGCAACCATGCTTTTGAAGACATCCGTACAGAGTTGATCGGGCTCGACGTGGAAGTGGTCGATCAGGCCGCCCAAGATTCGATCATCCGGTTTGCGACACACTGAGTGCCGCCGCTGACCCAGGGTCAATTTCCATGGAAATGACCCAGGCAGAGGCGAGCGGTCAGGATGGCACGCGAGCGAAATTTCACCAGGCCTGCATGGTCCGCCGGCAGCCTCAGGTACGAAAGGCAGAACAGGCTAGAGATGTTCTCTAGCGAGTGCCGAGACTCGCTCGGCATCACCCTGTTCGATCGCCTGACGTGGCGTGAGGCCGTTCAAGGCGCCTAGCGGAGTTAAAGACTCTTTGGTTCGAGGGGCGCCAAGTTGCTGACTCAAGCCATTCTTCAGTTTTGCATTCAGCGCAAGCCGACACCTGGCTCGGCCAGGAGGGCGTTGATCTCGTCGAACAGGGCCTTGGTCAGATCGTTGGTTGGTCAGCAGCAGACGCCAAAACGCCCCGGATGAATCAGCGTTTCCCTAGGCGAACAGTTTCGCGATCTGGCCCATCGGCAGGAACAGTCGCAACGGGGTCTGCTGGAACGGCCGGAAGTCGAAATGCCGATAGAAGCTCTCGGCCCGCTTATCCTTCGCGTCCACGATCACCGCCATAGCCGCGATCTGCTGCGCTGCCTCCAAGCTGCGGCGCAGGGCGTCCACGAGCAGGAACTCCCCGACTCCCTGACCGCCGACAGAGCGGTCCACGGCCAGCCTGCCGAGCAGCGTGACCGGCAGTTGCCCGTAACGCGGAAGCCGCTTCATCAGGTCCGGCGGCAGTTCATCAACGGGAATGATGGATGCCGACAGTGTGTAGAAGCCGAGCACCGCTGGACTGCCCGGCTGCGTGAGCACGAAAGGCGCGGCGACACGCCTTTCGGCGTCCTGCCGCGCCTGCTCGCGCAGATACCGATTCAGATCGTCGTTGCCGCAGTCGAAAGACTTGCGGTCATGCGCTTTCTCAAGCGTATGGACGTGCTCCGCGGCAAGGGCGAGGGCCAATCACAGCCCCGCCTTCTGACGGTAGCTTTGGACCGCCTTCTTGAGGCGAGCGCCCGGTTCGGACGGTGCCAGCAAGGCGCTGACGAAAGCGACCTGTTCCTCGCGCGACAGGCGGATGACCTCATGCTCCCGCACGATCTTCGCCGCCGCTTCCTGAGTGCTGTCGATGACGAGTTCACTCAACGTGCGCCCGGTCAGCGTGGCGGCCCGCTGGAAGTAATCCTTCTGGTCGCTGGAGACACGCGCTTCCAGGCGCGCGTTGCGCGTCTTGTCGTGGGTTTCAGGCGTGTTCGGCATGGGCGCTCTCGCTGGGGTGGATCGGCAGCTACAGTTTCATTGTACGCCATTTGTCCGTACAGATCGAGATAAACGTCCACACCGGGCCACCAGCCGGTCAGTCGCAGGATGCAGCCTTTGCCGCCGTTTCTGAGGCAGGCCCGTAGCGGCCGCAAGCCACGGCAAAAGCCCCCGGTTGCTCTACGGGCGTTTCAGCCCTCCGGGTGCGTGCCCGCTCGCCCTGCTTGGCAGCGCCTTCTATCTGGTTCTTGTTCATCGGCTCGCAGCTTCGCTCCACGCTTCCTCCCCACACTCGGTCGCCCTCATGCAGTTGCGCTTCGCTTCGTTCGCTGTGATGAACTTACGGCGGGACTTGCTCCCGCAAGAGTGCGCCCATGCTGGGCGCACGCAACAATAAGGCGACCCGTACGGGTCGCCTTGCATCGCTCGAAACCGCTTCTGTTTCAGCGGCTGGCCATCGCCGGCGTGCGGCGCACGATGGGAGCCGGGAAATCGCCCAGCTCGCGCGCGGCGTTCTCGCCATGGTCGGCGGCCAGGGCGGCGGCGGTCTTTTCGTCGGCGCGGACTTCGGTGGGCTTGAGGGTCAGCACGGCCTGGCGGGGCAGCTTGGTGGTGGCGACGGCGGCAGCCTTGGCACTGGCCGGAGTCGTCACTTCGACGCCCTTTTCGCCTTGGATGGCGGCCAGTTCACCGCTGTTGCGGGCGGCGACGAGGTCGGCAATGACGGCTTCGCGGCTCAGGGGCGCAGCGGCTTCGGTGGCCTGGGCGGAGGCGGCACCGGCGGCAACGAGGGCGACGGCGGCGATGACGGTGGACAGCTTGTTCATGACGGGCTCCTTCAGTGACTGGCAGGAAGGTCCTGCTTCTGGGTCATTCGGACATCGCGACCGCGGTGTCCATGGCCTGAACTGTAGGCAGCCCGTCTCAGTAGAAACACTAGGCTCTTGGGAACTGACTATTCACGATTCCAAAATAGTCATCCCTAGCTTGTCATCGCCGCACCACAAACGACATGAATCAACGGTGCTCGAACTGGGGGGCCCGCTTGGCGAGGAAAGCCTCCATGCCCTCGCGCTGGTCATGCGTGCCGAAGAGCGCATGGAAGTACCGGCGCTCGACCGCCACGCCGTCGGTCAGCGGCGCCTGGTAGGCCAGGTTGACCAGTTCCTTGATGAGGGCCACGGATGGCGCGCTGAAGCCGTTGATGGTCTCGGCCGCGGCGAGGGCTTCCTCCAGCAGCTTGTCGGCGGGCACCACCCGCGACACCAGGCCGGCGCTCTCGGCCTCGGCGGCGCCCATCATGCGGGCGGTGAGCAGCAGGTCCATGGCCTTGCTCTTGCCCACCGCACGCGGCAGGCGCTGGGTGCCGCCGGCACCCGGCACGATGCCCAGCTTGATCTCGGGCTGGCCGAACTTGGCGGTGTCGGCCGCGATGATGAAGTCGCACATCATGGCCAGCTCGCAGCCGCCGCCGAGGGCGAAGCCCGCGACCGCCGCGATGACGGGCTTGCGCACCTGCAGGATGGTTTCCCAGTTCTTGGAGATCAGCCCGCTCTTGAAGGCCGACACGAAGGTGTGCGGCGCCATGGTGGGGATGTCGGCACCGGCCGCGAAGGCGCGCTCCGAGCCCGTCAGCACGATGCAGCCGATGACGTCGTCAGCGTCGAAACCGAGCAGGGCCTGACCCAGCTCGTCCATCAGTTGGTCGTTCAGCGCGTTCAGGGCCTTGGGCCGGTTCAGCGTGATCAACGCGGTCTTGCGCGGGCCTTCGCCGTGGACTTGGGTGAGGATGCATTCGTAGGTCATTGCGAGAGTCTCCTGGGAATGTCGTTGGCGGATTCTGGCGCGGCTTGCAGCGGCGGATTCCTGAGCATGAGGTCGACGTAGGTCTCGGCGTCCTGGCGGATGACCAGGCGCACCGGCAGGTACTGCAGGCCCGGCGCCAGCCAGACCTCGGCGGAGAGGTCGCCCGACTTGGCGGGCCGGCTGGGCCGCAGATGCCAGGCCGGCATCCAGCCGAGCTGCGTCTGCACCGGCTCCTCGCCAATGACCTCGTATTGCCAGTCCTCGTACTGCCGACGCGGCAGGACGAGCGGGAAGCGGATGACATGGCCCGCCTTCAGCGGCTCCCGCCCCGTCAGGAACAGCCAGGTGAGCTGCACGAACTGGCTGGCCGAGTCCTGGCCGCCGCGCAGCGCCGGCACGCGCGGGCCGCTGGCCAGTTGGACCTCGTTGGGCAGGAAGAAGACCGTGGCCCGGCGCGAGTCGCCGACGATGAACCGCGTCTCCTCGTCATAACGCTGCGGTGTGATGCCATCGGCCGTGAGCTGGCCCTGGCTGACCATGCGCCGCGTGATCAGCGGCGCGAAGCTCGGCCCGACGGCGACATCCAGGCGCACCTGGTAGTCCCGGCCCTTGCGCAGCCACTCGACTTCGGCCTGCCCGTAGATGGGGCCGCGGTAGTTGCCGGTGAGCACATAGGTCAGGCGGGTGGACAGCGGCCATTCGGGTCCCGGCTCGCCGTCGGCCGGTGCCGAAGCGGCCTGGGCCATGGCGTCCGGCGGTGCGGAGGCCGCCTCGGCGACTGGTTCGGGCGCGGAGGCCGCCGGCGCCGAGGCTTGCGCATCGGGCTCCGGCTCCGGCGGGACGACGGGCTGCGAGGCCGCCCCCTCGTTCGACACGGCAGACACCGGCGCCGCAGCGGGAGCACGGGCTCGCACGGGCGCTGGGGGAGGCGAAGGCGGCCGGTGGGCGGCGGCGGGTGGAGGCTGGACCTGCATCTCCCGCACCAGCGCCACGTGCAGCCGCTCGGGCAGGGGCGGGGGACCGTCGCTGAGCCAGCCCTCATGGATGCGCTGCACCTCGTGGCCCAGCAAAAGGTGGGCGGCCAGCACGGCCAGTACCAGCAGCCAGGGCGGCCGCGGCGTCTTCATGGCCCGGTCAGGCGCCCAGCCAGTCCCGCCGCCCGGCAGGAGCGGCTTCGGCCAGGCCGAGGGCGACGGCGGCCGGTCCGGCAGGGGGCAGCTCGACGTCCAGCTCCAGCAGGCGCTGGTCGCGGGCGACGAGCAGGCGCAGCCGCGCGTGCGCCGACGGCAGCAGGCCCGGAGCGTCGTCCAGACGGCGCAGGCGCCAGCCGTTGCAGCCCAGGATCTCGTCGCGTGCATTCACGCCGCCGGCCTCGGCCGTGCCGCCGGCCAGTACGTGGCTGACCGAGATACCGGTCAATGCGCCCTCGCGCACGCGCAGGCCGAGGCGCTGGGCTACCGTCTGCCGGCCTTCGTCACGCCAGCTGACGCCATGGGTTTCGAGCAGGGCGCGCAGCGGCAGCTCCTCGGTGCCGTGCACCCAGGCCTGGAGCTGCGCCGCGGTGTCGTCGCCTCCCAAGGCGCCCACGGCGGCGAGGATGTCGGCCTCACTGACCGGGCCGCCGCTGCTGGCGTCCCACAGCCGCTTCATCAGCGCATCCAGGCTGGACTGGCGCGCCCGCAGGCTGAGGTCCAGGCACAACGCGACGAGAGCCCCCTGGGCGTAGTAGTTGCTGGTCGCGTTGGGGCTGTTCTCGTCGGGGCGGTAGTACTTGGTCCAGGCTTCGAAGCTGGACTGTGCGAGAGACTGCACCCGACGGCCGGGCGCGGCCAGCACGCCGTTGACGGAGGCGGCGAGCAATTTGAGGTAGCGCGGCGCGTCCACGAGGCCGGCCCGGCACAGCATCAACTCATCGTAGTAGCTCGTGAACCCCTCGAAGAACCACAGCAGCTCGGTGTAGTTCTCGCGCTGGTAGTCGAGTTGCGCGAACTCGGCCGGCCGCAGGCGCTTGACGTTCCAGGCGTGGAAGTATTCGTGGCTGAAGAGGCCCAGCAGTCGCGCATAGCCGTCGCCGGGCGCGGCCGGCTCGGTAGCCGTCGGCAGCTCGCGCCGGGCGCAGATCAGGGCCGTGCTCGCGCGGTGCTCCAGGCCGCCATGCCCGTCCTCGACGGCCCAGAGCAGGAAGCTGTAGCGCTCGAAGGGCGAGCCGCCCCAGAACGCGATCTGGGCCTCGCAGATGCGCCGCACGTCGGCGAGGAGCCGCCCGCCGTCGAAGCTGGGCCAGGCGCCCGCCACGACGATGCGGTGCGGCACGCCGGCCGCGACGAATTCGCCCTGCCAGTGCGGGCCGATCTCGAAGGGATGGTCGAGCAGTTCGTCGTAGTCGGCGGCCTCGTAGCGCGAGCCGACCTGCCGCATCTCCGTGGCGATGCGCCAGCCCTCGGGCACGCTCGCCAGCTCGAGGCTGTGCGGCATCGCCTCGCGGCCATGGGCCCGCAGGCACAGGCTGCTGGGATTGAAGAAGGCCCGGTCGGCGTCCAGCCAGGCGGTGCGGACGGAGGCGTCGAAGGCGTAGACCTCATAGCTCAAGGTCAAGGCGGCATCACCGGAGCAATCCACGCGCCAGTGGGCCTTGTCGAGCTGTTGCAAGGGCAGGTCGCGGCCGGCTTGCCGGGCGGTGAGTCGGCTCAGATGCTTGGCGAACTCGCGCACCAGGTAGCTGCCCGGAATCCAGACCGGCAGGCTGAACTCCTGCCAGTGAGCCGGTTCGTCGAGCGTCAGCGTGACGCGATAGCGGTGGGCGGCCGGGTCGGCCAGCTCGATGCGGTAGTGCGGGCCTCGCATCAGCTGCCCGCGGCGGCGAGGAAGCAGCTGAGCGAGGCCACGGCGGTCAAGCGGAAGCGCAAGGTGAGCCAGTCGCCCGCACCGAGCTGCGGGTAGACGCGGCGGTCGACCGCATAGCAGGCGATCAGCACGCCGCCGTGCAGGGCCAGCCCCGCGTACGGCGACATCAACACGCCCAGCCAGCCCAGCAGCACCGCGCTGATGCCCCAGACCAGGGGCTGACGGCCGGGCAGGCCACGCGCAAAGGACAGGCCCCAATGGATGCCGCCGAGAAAGGCGACGATGAGCCCGGCCCAGGCCGACAAGGCGAGGCTGACGAAGGCATGCTGGTCGAGGTTGCGGTCGCCGATCAGCCAGATCAGCGCACAGCCGAGGACGAAGGGCACCAGGCCGGCATAGCCCAGGCGATGCGTGAGCCGGCGGAAATCTTCGCTCATGGCGTCAGGACTTGCTCGACGCGCCGCTCAGGCTCTGCAGGCGCTTCTCCAGCTCGACGGCGCCGACGGCGCCCGGGATGCGGTTGCCGTCTTCCAGCACGATGGCCGGCGTGCCGTTGACGTGGATCTTGCGCGACAACGCCAGGTTGCGCTCGAGGGCGCTGTCGTCGCATCCAGCCGGCGCCTTGGGCGGCTGCTCACCGCGCAGCATCCAGCCGAGCCAGGCATTGGCGCCGTCCTTGGAACACCAGATGGCCCGGCTCTTCTCCGGGGAGTCGCCGCCGAGGATGGGGATGAGGAAGGTGTAGACGGTCACATCCTTCATCTCCTGCAGGGCCTTCTCGAAGCGCTTGCAGTAGCCGCAGTTGGGATCGGCGAAGACCGCGATGCGGCGCTTGCCCGTGCCGTTCTTCCACATCAGCGCGTCCTTGAACGGCAGAGCGGCAAAGTCGACGCGGTTGAGCTGGGTCACGCGCTCTTCGGTAAGGTTCTTGCGGGCCTTGAGGTCGAAGAGCTCGCCTTCGATCAGGTAGCTGCCGGTGGCGTCGGTGTAGCGCAGTTCATTGCCGATGCGCACCTCCCACAGGCCGGGCATGGGCGACTGGCGGACTTCGTCGATCTTGGGGGCGTTGGGCATGCGCTCGGCGAAGGCCTTGCGGATGACGGCCTCGTTGGCCAGGGCGGGCAGGCTGGCGGCGATGAGCAGGCCAGTCGAGAGGCGGGCGGCAAGGGACAGCACGATAGTGTGAGGCGGTTGGGGTTCAGAGCCCGAGCGCGCGCTGGGTCAGCCAGCGTTTGACGGGAGCAAGTTGGTTCAGTGCATCGAGGCCGCGGTTGCGCAAGCCCTGGGCGGCCGGCGAGGCGTGAGCGAAGAGGCGCTGCAGGGCATCGGTCAGCTCGCCCATGGCGAGCGTGGGAGCCAGTCGCTCACGGGCATAGCGACGCAGCAGCCGCTCGTCCCCAAGGGGCCGCCAGGACGCGCGCCCTGCGAGCACACGGGACAAGGCAGCGACGTCACCGAGGCCGAGGTTCAGGCCCTGGCCGGCGAGGGGGTGGACGATGTGCGCGGCGTCGCCGAGCAAGACCCAGCCCGGCCCGCTGACCGCGTCGGCCCGTGCGAGGGCCAGTGGCCAGCTCGAACGCTCGCTGCCGAGCGAGAGCTCGCCGGCCGCCCCGGCGGTGACGGCATTGAGTTCCTGCTCGAACTCCGCAGCCGGCATGGCCTGCAGCTGTTGGGCCCGGGCTTCGTCGCACGACCAGACCAGGCCATAGGAGGCACCAGCCGCGGGCCGCTCGAAGGGCAGCAGCGCCAGCACTTCGCCCCCCGGTTGGAACCACTGTCGGGCCGTACCTTGGTGGGGCCGGTCCGACACCAGCCGCGCAGCGAGCGCCCTGTGGCCATAGGGACGCGGTTCGAATCCGACGCCAAGGGCCGTGCGCGCCGATGATTCGCGGCCCTCGCAGAGCGCGGTGAGGGCCGCCGGTGTGTTGTCGGCGACATCGTGGACGTGAGGCGAGAAGCGCAGGGCCACGGCGAGTTGGGCTTCGAGTTCGGCGGCGTCCACGATGACGGCGAGTTCGCGCAGGCCCTGCTGCCAGGCAGAAAAGCTCAGCCGCCCCGCCGGCTGCCCGACGGCCGCATCGCCGCAGACGACCATGTCATAGACGGGGCAGAAGGCGTCGGCCGGCAGGCTGCCCCAGATCTTCAGTTCGGACAGCAGGGCCACCGAGGCGGCATTGAGCGCATAGGCGCGGACGTCACTCGGCCGGCGCTGTTCCGGCGCACCCGTCATGCCCACGCTCAGGCCTTGGGCTGCCAGGCTGAGGGCAAGGCTGCTGCCGACCGCGCCCCGGCCCCTGACCAATACATCCACGCTTTGCATCCGGTGATTGTAGGCAGGGGGTGCGCGTCCGCCGACGCCCGGGCCGGAGCCCCTGGGGTGCGAGTGCGTCGGCCGACTAAAATCATGCGCTTGTGCGCCGGCGCTCGGCCGGCCGCCTCCCCAACGGAAAGCCCCCGCCATGAGCCTCAAATGCGGCATCGTGGGCCTGCCCAATGTCGGCAAGTCCACGCTCTTCAATGCCCTGACCAAAGCCGGCATCGCCGCCGAGAACTATCCCTTCTGCACCATCGAGCCCAACGTCGGCATCGTCGAACTGCCCGACCCGCGTCTGGCGGCGCTGGCCGAGATCGTGAAGCCCGAGCGGGTTCTGCCGGCCGTGGTGGAGTTCGTGGACATTGCCGGCCTGGTAGCCGGCGCCAGCAAGGGCGAGGGCCTTGGCAACCAGTTCCTCTCCCACATCCGCGAGACGGATGCCATCGTCAACGTGGTGCGCTGCTTCGAGGACCCGAACGTCATCCATGTGAACGGCCGCGTCGACCCCATCGCCGACATCGAGGTCATCCAGACCGAACTCTGCCTGGCCGACCTCGCCACGGTCGAGAAGAGCCTGCAGCGCTACAGCAAGGTCGCCAAGGCCGGTGGCGACAAGGAAGCGGCAAGGCTGGTAGACGTGCTCAAGAAGTGCCAGGAAGCGCTCAACGAAGCCAAGCCCGTGCGCTCTATCGAGTTCAGCAAGGAAGAACTGGCGGTGCTCAAGCCGCTATGCCTGATCACCGCCAAGCCGGCCATGTTCGTGGGCAACGTGGCGGAGGATGGCTTCCAGGACAACCCCTTCCTGGACCGTCTGCGCGACTACGCCGCCGGCCAGAACGCCCCGGTCGTCGCCATCTGCGCAAAGACGGAGGCCGAACTCGCGGAGATGAGCGACGAGGACCGTGCGCTGTTCTTGGCCGAAATGGGCCAGGACGAACCTGGCTTGAATCGCCTGATCCGCGCCGCGTTCAAGCTGCTGGGCCTGCAAACCTATTTCACGGCTGGCGTGAAGGAAGTCCGCGCCTGGACCATCCACATCGGCGATACCGGCCCCCAAGCTGCCGGCGTGATCCACACCGATTTCGAACGCGGCTATATCCGCGCTCAGACCATCGCCTATGAGGATTTCATCCAGTACCGCGGCGAACAAGGGGCCAAGGACGCGGGCAAGATGCGGGCGGAAGGCAAGGACTACGTCGTGAAGGACGGCGACGTGTTGCACTTCCTGTTCAACGTTTAACCGCTGAACGGATCAATAGCTTAAAACCCGCCGAGGCGGGTTTTTGTTTGGCTGGCGAACAAGAGATAAAGCGGTGCAACATATCCTGGGATTCGGACCCGATAGCCACCACCGAATATTCCAGCACCGCAAAAGCAAAACCCCCACCGTGCTGGACACGATGGGGGTTGGCTGGGGTAAATAGCCTGACGATGACCTACTTTCACACGGGAATCCGCACTATCATCGGCGCTGACTCGTTTCACTGTCCTGTTCGGGATGGGAAGGAGTGGGACC
>NZ_JAJTWT010000040.1 GCF_021353235.1 Pelomonas caseinilytica | reverse complement strand
TGCTGGTCACGCGGCCCAGCGAGTCGACGGTGGCGCTTTCGGTGATGCCCAGCGGGTGGCTGACGGTCTGCGGGATGCCGAGCTTGTAGTTGGTGAAGGTGGTGGTGTTGTTGGCGCCGTCGGCGCGGGAGTAGAGGGTGCCGTCGGCGTTGTAGGCCTGGGTGAATTTCAGGATGCCGAACTCGCGGTGGGCGGTGAGCCGCCCCAGGGTGTCGTAGTCGTTGTCGACGACGGTGTAGCCGTTGGAGACGACGGTGTAGCGTGACTTGTACGAGGCGAGTAATGTGGCGACATTTCCGAAGCAACCATTCCAATAATGAGAATTATATATTTAGTTAACAATCCAATTGTTTACGAAGATTTTTTAACCATCTCCAACGCTTCAGCATGCAAAGTCGCACTGTTCGACACGGTCAGTTGCCAACACGGTTGACTCGTAACAATTAACTTGGATTCCGCAAGTGAAAGGCCAAATCGAAATCGCACCTCCTTGATGGTTTCCGCAATGGTCTTTCCTTCTGAATGAAGTTGATTAACCAAAATGATTATCTCCGAATTTTTCATCATGCATCCTTATAATTCATGGGGGAGACAAGAGTACACTCCATTCGCCTGACCATGTCGCTCCTGGCGTAGCAGATGAGCTGTTGACGGCTCGAACTCCGTTTATCTGCAATTTTGCAAAACCCTGAGTCGATGCATAGTATCTTAACTCCTGAATTCCACGATAAATTTCACGCGTCAAGCCGGTAAGTGCCACTTCAGACCGTCCGTACAATATTGCAGAATTCAATATTAATTTATCGCCAACTATTTGAACTTCTGCCACAAAGTCGACCACCCCCTTACTCGTGTGAAAAGTTCTTTCAAATAGTTCTCCAGTTTTTAACGTTCCCGACACTCCACCTACTGCGAGCGGTAAAGGGGCTGCCCCTCCGTAACATCCTGCAGGTTGTGCGCAACTTCCTCTGGGCTTGCTAAGAAACACCCAAACTTCGACAAGGATGTTCGTAGATCCGCCGGATCCATCGCCAGATGGTGATCCCGGAGCCGCAGATGGCGCAGGAACGGTGGCAGAGTTGCGCGATAATGCTTCACTATTCTGACTACGGCCCGAGTCCACAAGAATCCCACAACCAGCGGTCCACCAGCATTTATCGGGATCAGACTGCTTCGGATCACGCCCGTCAGGATCTACCTTGACATAGGGGTTGTTATCGGCATATGAGTAGAGCCCAAACCCCTTCCCTGTATTCGCATCCGTGACGATGGGGTCCACGCTGAGGAACCTCCCCGCAATCGGATCGTAGTACCGCTGCTGCATGTACACGAGATCCGTCTCGGCATCCTGCACATGGCCCGTGAAGCCCACGACGCTGGTGCCGGCGCCGGGCTTGGTGCCGGCGGC
>NZ_JAJTWT010000004.1 GCF_021353235.1 Pelomonas caseinilytica | reverse complement strand
CTCATGGTTCAGCTCCAATCGAAGAGCGAGGCAAATCGCCTCGCTCTCCAACTTGGCAGAGCCACAAACCCGACGAGCCATCGTGGTGTTGCCGGAGCGGTTACCGCGCGAGCGGTTTAGTCCTGCGCTGCAGACCCGCCGTCATCTCGCCCTGGTTTAGTACTTGCGCAGATATCCTCGCTTCACGGCGGAGCCTCCTTGGGACATGCCATTTTTGTTCTGGTGCTGCGGCAGATCGTGGCGGTTGGGTCAGCCGAGCGACTTGAGCAGCTCGGCCAGCTCGGGGTCCATGTCGGCGTCGTCCGCTGCGGCGGACGCGTCGCCCTCGCCGGGCTGATCGTCGCTACCGCTCGCGTCGCCGTCGTCGCTGCCGCCCAGGCTGGCCAGCAGCGCGTCGAGGTCGTCGGTGCCGGCGTCGCCATCGCTGCTGGTGCCGGCATCGTCGAGGCCGGCGATGGCCTCGTCCGCGTCGGAGGGGCTGTCGTCGTCGGTGGCAGTGCCGCGCCGCGCGGGGCGCGCGTCGGCCTCGGCCAGCTTGGACTTCAGGCTCATCTCGATGCCGGCACGCGCGCCGGCCTTGGAGGCCGCGCCCGCCGCGGTGAAGCCGGCCAGGCCAGCCAGGCGCACGCTCGGCTCGCCCTTGTGCGCGACCAGGGCGCCCACGCCCCAGCGCGCCAGCGCCGACACCGCCACCGTCGAAATGAAGCGTTCGGTGCAGGGCAGGGCGGTGCTGTCGCCGTCGGCGTCGACGTAGTGATGGAAGGGCAGGTCGTTCACCGTCGGCGTGCCGCCCTGGCCGGCCAGCACCGTGAGGGCCAGCAGGGCCGGGTGGCCCCAGAGCATGCCCGACAGGCCGTCGGCCAGCGTGAACTCCTCGAAGGCGAAGGACGAGATCGGGTCGCTGCGCTTGCCGTAGGGGTGGCGCAGCAGGAAGCGCGGGCCCAGCAGGCTCAACCGCCGGGCCTCGGGCAGGGCCTGCAGCGCGGTGAAGGCCTCGGCCACCAGCGGATGGGGCGGCTTCTTGGGGTTGGCGAGATCGTCCACGGCCATGGCCGTGAAGAAGCCGGCGCCGGCCGCCTCGGCCACCTTGGCCATGCGGCCGAGCAGTTCGGTGTGCGGCGGCGTGGCCTCGAACTCGTACAGGCCGGCGATGTAGGTGTAGCCACCGTCCTTTGCCTGGCTGGGCTGCTCTACCAGCAGCTTGTACAGGCCGGTGTCCGTCAGGTCGTCGCCGCTGCTGAGGTCGGCGGCGAACTCCTCGGCGCTGACGTCGATGAGGTGGACCTGCAGCATGGGCCCGGTCTCCAGGCGGCGCAGCAGGAAGTCCACGCCGCGCCACAGCGACTCGGCGGCCTGGAAGTCGGCCTGGTGCAGCACGGCGCGCATGCCGTCGGCGATGGCCGCATCCAGCGCATTGAGCAGGCCGGCCTTCTCGGGTTTGGCGGCCGGCACGACGAAGGGGCCGACCACGTCGCGCAGCAGGGCGTCGATGCCGCCGGCCTCGGGGGCGCTCGTTCGTCCCGTCAGGCGGGCGAAGTCGTCCAGCCGCGCGCCGGCGGCCGGCGCCGCGCCACGGGCCCGCGCGCCGCGACCGGCGCGCGAGGCCTTCTTCTTGATGCCGGCCATCTTGGCCACCTCGGCCGCGGCCTTGTCGAAGGTGGCCGTGTTGTTGAGGCGTTTGCGCAGGTCGGCGAGCTTCCTGAACAAGTCCAGCTCGCGGAAGAGGGTGTCGGGATGGAAGGACTCCAGGTCGGCCAGGGGCACCTGCACGCCGCCGCGCTTGCTGCCGATGGGCAGGGTCAGCGTCAGGTCCTGCTGGCCGAGCCAGTCCTCCAGCGAGTCGAACTCGACGGACTTGGGCTTGTGGCGGGCGAGGTCGCTGCCGGTGTCGAGCCGGCCGGCGGCGGCGCCGGCGCCGAAGTCGCCGAGCAGGGCGATGCGCACGGGGCGTTTGGCGGCCCAGGGGGGCGCGGCGGCGTCGAGCGTGCCGTAGTCGGGTGTCCAGTCGGAGTGGGCCATGGGAATCCTCAAGGTCTGAAAAGGGCGGCGAAGGCCGCGCCGCGGGGCAGGGCGGGCTGCACGCTGGGGCCGCTGGCCGCGTGCATCCAGAGGCTGCAGCCCTGCAGGCCGTCCCAGGCGGCCTGGCCGAGCAGGGCGGTCAGCGCGGCCGGGACGTTCGCATCGGTGGCCTGCGGCTCGGCGGGCGGCGGTGCCTCGGCCAGGGCCGCGTCCAGGGCTTCGGCGCTCCAGTCGTCGTGCAGGGCGTTGACGGCGATCTCCTCGATGCGGCCCGCCCACTGCCACAGCGCGGCGACCTGGGCGCCGTCGGCCGGCCGGGGCAGCGGCTCGCTGACGACGACGAGGGGGAAGTAGCGCCCCACGCGGTCCACCGACGGGATCATCACGCCCACGCGCAGGCCTTCGCCCGAGCCGTCGGGCATGCAGCCGGGCAGCAGGGCGAAGCGCCAGGCGGGGCTGGCGAGGTAGTCGTCCAGCCAGCTGTCGGGCGCGGCCTCGCGCAGCTGGTGCAGGCCCTCGGCCAGCCAGCCGTCCCACTGGGCGATCCACTCGGGCGTCAGTCGCCGCGAGGCGAAGTCGCCGAGGGCTGGCAACTTGCCGTACCAGCCTGCGGTCATGTCGAAAACTCCGAACACAGCCACAGAGGCACAGAGACACAGAGGGACTCGGAGTCCCACTCTCTCTGTGCCTCTGTGCCTCTGTGGCTGTTTCTTTGAATGCCCATGTTCACAAAGCCCCTGGGCAGCGGAACTGCTGCAGCTCGCGCAGCCGGAAGGGGTTGAAGACGCTGCTGGCCGTCACCTCCAGGCGGGCGCGGTGGCCGTCGAGGTTGATGACGACGACGAAGCGCTCGGGCTGCTGCGGCGAGCCCTGCACCTCGAAGCGGTCGAAGAGGCGGAACAGCGCCCACGGGCCGTCGAAGCTGACCGGCGCGCCGCCAGGCTGGCCGCTGAGCCGGATCTGCGAACTCAGCCGTGCGCCGGGCCACTGCAGGCTGACGGCCTGGTTGCTGCCGGCCGTGAACTTCGTGACCTGGCCGTCGATGTCCAGCGTCAGTTCCTTCAGGCCGTCGCCCAGCTCCAGGGCGCGCACGTCGACACGGAAGGCCGGCGCCTTGCCGCCGTTGCGGAAGAAGACCTCGCGCACGCGGGCGGCGCGCTGGAAGTCGGCCAGCGCCGCGGGCGACACCGGCCGGCTGCCGTCACCCGTGGGCCGGAAGCTCCACGGGTTGGTGCCGACGTCGACCAGCGGGCTGAGCTTGCGGCTGAAGAAGTCGTCCATCATGCCGCCCGGCGCGAAGAACTGGCCGAAGTCCTCGGGCAGCACGTCGACCTTGGAGCCCTGGGCGACGGGGTAGCGGCCGGCAATGGCGCGGGCGCAGAAGTCGGCGATGGGCTGCAGTTCGCCCGTCAGGCTCTGGCGCTCCACCAGGCGGCTCTGGTTGTCGGCCGCCTCGGCCAGGGTCTCCAGCGCGCCGCGCAGTGGCTCGGGCTGCTGGCCGGCAGCGGCCTTGAGCTTGGCGCCCCCGCCACCGGCCGGCGGCGGCGACTTGCTCTTCAGGGCTTCCTGCACGGCGCTGAGCTGCACGTAGACCTCGTTGAACATCTTCATCACGTCGTCCAGCGGCGGCGGCGTGCCGGTGACGAGGCGGTGCAGCGAGTCGAAGTGGTCGTCGACGATCTTCTCCAGCGGGCCGCCGGTCGAGATGGCCTGGGGCGCGCGGGCCTGGTTGCCAGCCAGCCGGGCGAGCTCGCCGCCCTTGGCGAGCACGGCGTCGTCCACCTTCTTGTTGGCCTCCTTGGCCAGGGCGTTGTCGGCGCCGGCGGGATCGATCAGCGTCGTCTCGCGCGAGGCCGCGCGCAGGAAGGCAGCCAGCGGCGAGTCCACCGCCGACAGCAGGCGCGACACGGCGATGCCGCGGTCCAGGCCGTTCATCTTCACGAGGCGCACGTCGGCGAGGTAGGCGTCCCAGACCTTGACGTACTCCTCCAGGTAGAGGCGCCGCACGCGCTCCACCAGGGTCTTGTCCGCCGCCTGGCGCTTGGCCGTGGCGGGGTTGGTGCCCAGCACCCAGGCCTCCTCCTCGGCGAGCTGCCTGGCGGTCTTGTCGACCGAGGTCTGGAAGGCCTTCTTGTAGCCGTCCCGGGTGAACATGCCGGGGATGCCCTGCGTCAGCGGCTGGCCGCTGGCACGCACGAAGACGTTGGGGCTCTGCGGGCCCGCCGCGGCGGCCACGGTGAAGGGCGGCAGGTCGCCGTCGATCTGGGCACGGCGCAGGCGGCTGAAGATGCGGTACTCCAGCGGGTAGGCGCCCAGCATCTCGCGCACGCTGGCCACGAGGGTCTTGTCCATGGGCTGGGCCACCTCGAAGGCGCCGCGGGAGAGCAGGGCGTCGAGGTGGTTCTTCAGCAGGGCCACCTTCTCGGGGCCGAGGCTGCCTTCGAGGTTGGCGTCCCAGTCCAGCCCCACCCAGGCCTGCAGGCCCGCGGCATCCAGGTGCTCGGGCGTGTAGAGCATCAGGTAGGCCTTGAGCGACTCGTAGGCGAACTCCAGGTTGTCGCGGTTGGCCGTGCGCAGCCGCTCCTCCAGCCGTGCCGCCACGCGCGGGGCGAGGGCCCGCTCCAGCAGCCGGTGGTAGGACACCTGGGCGCCGGCGTCGAGCTTGTCGCCCTGGAAGAGGCCGAAGCCCAGGCGCAGCGGCGGGTCGCTGAGCGCGAAGCCGGGCGGCTGGGCCGCGTCGCGGATGGCGGCCAGCGCCTCGGGCAGGGCCGAGGGGTCGCTGCCGCTGGTGGGCGGGAGCGCGGCCACGGTGTCGCGCAGGGCCGGCAGCTTGGCCTCGATCTCGGCGATGTAGCGCTTGTTGCCGACGTAGCTGAAGCCCCATCCGACCAGCAGCGTGAGCGTGGCCAGGGAGAGGGCCGCGAAGCCGGCCAGGCGCAGCCGGGCGTTGCGCCGCTCGACCTGGGCGTTCTGGCCCACCAGGCCCTGCTCCACGAAGACGACCTTGCGCAGCAGGTGGTTGAGGAAATAACTGCGGCCCTTGGCGGCGGCCGGCGGCGTCAGGCGGCGCTCGACGCCGAAGCTGCGGGCCAGCGCGCCGAGCACGCGGTCGATGGGCGTGCCTTCCTGCGTGCCGCTGGTGAAGTAGACGCCGCGCAGCCGCGGGGCTTCGTCCAGCGCGCCGCCGCCTCCGAAGACGGTCTCCAGGTAGCCTCCCAGCAGCCCGCGCAGGCCGCCGAACTGCTGCGGGAAGGCGAAGATGACGGCACGCTTGAGCGTGTCGGTCTCGGCCTCCATGCGCTCGATGAGGCGCTCGCGCAGGCGCTTCTCCAGCGAGGCGAACTCGCTGCCGAAGTTGGCCATGACCTCCTCGCCCGGTGCGGTGGCCAGCGGGAAGGTGAAGCCGAAGACCTGGTCGCGCTCCTCCTTGCCCATGGGGCCGAAGGTCTCGTTGAAGCCGGCCAGCAGGTCGCACTTGGTGACCATCACGTAGACCGGCACCTTCACGCCCAGGCGCTGCTGCAGCTCCTGCATGCGGCCACGCATGCGGGCGGCCTGCTCCTTGCGCTGGTCGGGCGGCAGGGCCAGCAGGTCCTGCACGCTGACGGTGAGCAGCACGCCGTTGATGGGGCGGCGCGGGCGCGCCTTGCGCAGCAGGTCCAGGAAGGTGTTCCAGGCCGAGGCGTCGGTGTCCTTGTCGGAGTCCTGCGTGGCGTAGCGGCCGGCGGTGTCGATGAGGACGGCCTCGTCGCTGAACCACCACTCGCAGTTGCGCGTGCCGCCGACGCCGCGCACGCTGGCCTGGCCGAGCTTGTCGGCGAGCGGGAAATTCAGCCCCGCATTCAGCAGGGCGGTCGTCTTGCCCGAGCCCGGCGCGCCGACGAAGACGTACCAGGGCAGGTCGTAGAGCGAGTTGCCGGCGAACAGGCCGCGCTTGCTGCCGGGGGCCTTCTTCAGCAGGCCGATGGCCTGGCTGAAGCGCTCCTGCAGCACCGCTTCCTCCTTGGCCGCGGCCGACGGGCCGCCACCCATGCCCTTGACGAGGGCGGCATTGATGCGGCGCCGGCGCATCTGCGACCACACCAGCCGCAGGCCACCGAGCAGCCACACGACGGCCAGCACGATCCAGCGCACCAGGCTGGAATCCAGCGGCCGGTGCTCGCCGAAGGCGATCAACGGGCCGACCCACCAGACCAGGGCCGAGACAACGGCCAGGAAGAACACGCCGAGCGTGATCGGGTGGAAGAGGATGGACAGGAATTTCTTCATATCAGGAGTTCCGTCGCGCTGCGTCTGCCTTCGACGAGGCGGCGGGCGCCTGCGAAGGGGTTGCCAAACACAGCCACAGAGACACAGAGACACAGAGGCGCTGCGGCACAACGGAGGCACAGGCGCAATCTCTCTGTGCCTCTGTGTCTCTGTGGCTGTGTTCTGCGGCCCTGGCAAATGCAGTCGTCATGATGAGCGTCCGTCCTGGACCATCAGCGTGACTTCGACGCGCCGGTTCTTCGCGCGGCCGGCGGGCGTCGCGTTGTCGGCCACGGCCTCGGCATCGGCGCGGCCTTCGGCGCGGACGCGGTTGATGTCGACCCGCTCCGACAGCAGGTTGCGGAAGGCCTCGGCCCGCGCCTGCGACAGGTGCCAGTTGGACGGGAAGCGCAGCGAGCGGATGGGCTGGTTGTCGGTGTGGCCGGTGACGAGGATGGGGCCCTTCATGCGCTGCAGGGCCTCGCCGATGCGCAGCACCAGCGGGCGCAGCTCGGACGAGACCTCGGCGCTGCCGGGCCCGAACAGGCCATCGCCCTTGATGACGACGATGGACTTGTCGGCCAGGTCCCTGACCTCGATGAGGCCGGCCTTGATGTCGGCGTCCAGCAGGCCGGCCAGGCGCGGTGCGGCCGGTGGCGGCGCGGGCGCGGCGACGGCGGCGGTCTTGACGTCATAGCTGCGCAAGGCCGTGAACACGTCGTCGGAGGCGCCGTTGATGCCGAAGCGCAGGCCCATGTAGACGACCAGCAGCACCAGGGCCGTGGCCGCGGCGACGGCCCACAGCGGCAGCTTGCGGCGCAGGCCGGCATCCCGGGCCTCGGCGCCCTGCCAGCGCGGCGACAGCGCCGGGTCGGGGGTCTGGCCCTGGCGCAGCATCTGCGCGAGGCGGGCGCGCACGCCGTCGAGCTGGGCGCGGCCGTTGTCGATGACGCGGTAGCGGCCCTCGAAGCCGAAGGCCAGGCAGACGTAAAGGAGCTCGAGCAGGTTGCGGTTGGCCGGCACGTTCTCGGCCAGCTTGGCCATCAGCGCGAAGACCTTCTCGCCGCCCCAGGACTCGTTGTGGAACTGCACCAGCAGGCTCTGCGCCGCCCAGGCGCCGGAGCCACCCCAGGGCGTGCTGGCGGCGGCTTCGTCGAGCAGGGTGCACAGGATGTAGCGGCCGGCGATGACCTGTTCGTTGGGCAGGCCGTCGGCGCGCGCCTTGGCCTCGAAGGCGCGGACGCCCTCGGCCAGCGCCTCCTTGAGGCCGGCGGGGTTGGGATGCTGGGCGCTGTGGCGGATGCGCGGCGCGGCCGACAGCAGCGGCATGGCGGCGGCCACCAGCGGGTTGAGGCTGGCGGTGGTGAGGGCTTCCAGCGCCAGGGGCGCCTCCCGCCCGGCCGGCCCCGCGGGCACGCCGACCGGCGTGCCGCCCGCGGCCGCCGCCGGCCGCGCGGGCTGCTGCTGCGGCTGGCCGCCGATGGGGCGGCCGGCGCTGGGCTTGATGACCGTGCGGTCCTGCCCGAAGGCGGCAAAGGGATCGTCGTTGTTGGGATCGCTCATGGGATCAACCGATCAATTCAGGAACACAGCCACAGAGGCACAGAGACAGCCGGACCGGGCAGACGCACGAGCGCAGGCCTGGGCCCGACTTCTCTGTGTCTCTGTGCCTCTGTGGCTGTGTTCGGATTTCCATGGCGTCAGGCGCGAATGGCCCAGAACTCGAGTTCGAGCCCGGGGAACTCGCCCGCGATGTGCATGGCCAGGCCGCCGGAGCTTTCGAGCTGCTTCCACAGCTCGTTGCCGCGCGTCTCCAGCTCGAAGTAGTTGTGGCCGGCGTGGTAGGGGATCTGGCGCGGCGCCACCGGCAATGGGCGCAGGGCGACGCCGGGCAGCTGCAGGTTGACGAGGTCGCGGATGCGCTCGACCGGGCCGATCTTGACCTGGGTGGGGAAGCGCGCCCGCAGCGCGTCGCCCGGCAGCTGGGCCGACACGGCCAGCACGAAGGTGGCCGTGCGCTGCAGCCCCACGTCGGGGATGAGGGCCACGCGCACGCCGTAGGCGCGGTCCTGCAGCTCGATGGGGATCGCCGTCTGCTCCATCACCATGGACAGCGACTGGCGCAGGTCGTCGATGACGGGCCGGAAGGTGGCGGCGAGGTCGTCGTGCACATAGTCGGCGTAGGCCGTGGGGCGGCGGCTGTCGCGGAAGGTGGCGAGGTCGCCGGCCAGGGCGAGGCAGTCGCTGTAGAGCCGCTCGGGATGCAGCAGCGACAGCGTGCGCAGGTGGTTGAAGACGGCCTGGTTGCGGTTGACGGCCTCCAGCAGCAGGAAGTCGGCGATCTCGCCGACGCCGCCGCGGCCGGGTGCCGCCAGCCGGGCGGCCAGGGCTTCGCCGCGCTGGTTCAGCAGGCCGCAGAGTTCGCGCAGATAGCCGTCCAGCACCGGGTGGGCGGGCGCGTGCAGCAGCGGCGGCACGAAGCTCGGGTCGAGCACGACCCGGTTGTCGGCGCGGCGCTCGACGACGCGGGCCACGCCCAGGGTGGCATAGCCGTCGCCGGCGTCGCGTTGCAGCATCAGGCGCAGGTTGAGGCGGCCGATCTGCAGGGCGGCGTCGCGGTCGAGCTGGGAGTTGCTGTCGCCGACGTCCACTTCCGCCGCCAGGAAGCGCGGGCCCATGGCCCCGGCCGCCTGCTCGGCATCGGTCTCGACGACGCCGGGGCGCTGCAGGGTCACGGCCAGCACGACGATCTCGTTGCGGGCGTCGGGCGGGATGTCGAGCGCGGCCGGGGCGGGGTCGCTGCCCGGCGCCGAGAAGGCCGTGCCGTCGGGCAGCAGGCCCTGGGCGGCGGCCAGGCCCACCTTGCCGAGGGTCAGCGAGGCCTCGTCCAGGCTCAGGGCGGAAAAGCCCCAGGCGTAGGCCACGGCCTGCTGCAGGCGCTGGCGCCATTGGTGCTCCCAGTGGCGGTCATGCTGCTGGAAGTGCTGCGGCTGGAGGAACATGCCCTCCGTCCAGATCACTCGGTCACGCCAGGTCATAGGGATGCAATTGCCTCAAGGAGCGGGGGAAAGGGAGCGGGGGCGCAGCCATGACGGCCTGCGATCAGGCACTGAGTGACCGGGGCGGCGGCTTGGTTCCCGGCCCGCACGGGAACCATTCGCGGCCGGCGGTCACTCAGTCAGCGTTCCACCCCCGACGACACGAGATCCGCCATGAAGCAGCTTCGCCCCGCCCTGGTCCTCTCCCTGTGTGGCCTCACCCTGAGTTCCTGGGTGGCGGCCCAGACGCCCGACATCGTGCCGCCCCCCGCGGCTTCGGCGCCCGAGGCCGTCGACCTGGGCAAGACCGTGCCCACCGCCGAGGCCATCGCCGAAGGCCTGTTCCCCGACGACAAGTGCAAGGAGCTGGAGGCCAACGGCTTCAAGTGCATGGGCTTCAAGCCGGCCATCAAGTACTCGCTGCCCGCGACCTCCTTCCGGGTCGGCTCGGCCGAGCTGCCGGCCCTGCTCAAGCGCCAGCTCGACGTCTTCGCCGACGTGCTCAAGACCAGGAAGAACAGCGACCGCAAGGTGCGCATCATCGGCCACGCCGACGCCTCCGGCACGCCCGAGGCCAACCAGGCCCTGTCCATGAAGCGCGCCGAGTCGGTGCGCGACTACCTCGTGGGCAAGGGCGCCGACCCGGCCATGCTGGTGACCGAGGGCGTGGGCTCCAAGGACCTGAAGAACCCGGCCAAGCCCAACGCGGACGAGAACCGCCGCGTCGAGATCGGCCGCAAGTAGCGCACTCGCCCGCCGTCGCATCCCGCCGATCAACAAGCCACGAAGACCATGAGCAAATCCATCGATAGCGGTACCGTCGTCTACGAGATCAAGGCCACCAATCCCAACGCGATCGCGAACTACGACGCGGGCAAGCTCGTGAAGGGCATCGGGGACGATCTCATCGCCTTCGTCGGCCGGCCCATCCAGGGCCTGGTGGTGAAGGCGAACGACGCCACCGCGATCGTCAAGAAGGTCAAGGAGGACCTGGTGGGCGGCAAGTGCGCCCAGCCTTGGCTGCGCGCCGGCATGTCGGGCAAGGACATGATCTTCCTGGTCACGGACCTGAAGAACGCCAAGTACGAGCGCGCCTGCACGCTGGTCGCCGACTACAAGGGCATCCGCGAGAAGCAGAAGAAGCTGCTGACCGAGACCAAGGTCTACAACCTCGACAAGGGCGACAAGGTCATCGACAAGGCCGCCAAGGACATGGTCAAGGCGCTGGGCGTCAAGGGCGACGGCAAGGGGCTGGGCGAGATCGACGGCAGCGTGTCCATCATCCTGCTGGCCCATGGCGACGAGGACAAGACGGCCAGCGGCCAGATCTACGGCAAGGACTTCGCCGGCAGCTCGCCCAAGGACCTGGTGGCGCTGCTGGTCGACAACAAGGACCCCAAGAAGCGCCTCAACCCCAGCTACTCCGGCACCATCTACCTGGACGGCTGCTTCACGGCCCAGGGCGGCGCGATGCAGAACTACACCAAGCAGGTGTGGGAGCTGCTCAAGGCCAAGGGCATCAAGAACTGCAAGGTGAAGGGCAACCTCGGGGCCGCGGCGACGCTGAAGTCGGGCGACGAGCTGGTGACCACCACCGAGGCCGAGAAGGCCGGTGACAAGCTCACGGCCAAGGCGCAGAAGGATTACGAGAAGCAGATCGCGCCGGCCCAGGCCAAGATCGAAGAGATCTGGAAGAAGAAGTACGGCGGCAAGGACAAGGACGGCTTCAAGAACGACCCCGACGTCGCCAAGCTGAATGCCGCGATCGAGAAGGCCCGCAACGACGCGGTCAAGAAGCTCGAGGCCGAACTGAAGAAGATCCCCGGCTACGAGGTCAAGAACCTGGTCGGGCAGTTCGGCCTGACGCGCTTGAACTGACCTTCACCCCGCGGCGTTCTGCCGCGCACTCCGGTCGATGTCGCCGCCCTCGGGCGGCGACGTGCTTTCAGGGCACCATCTCCGTCGTCTGCCCCGGCATGGTGATCGTGATGACCCCGCCGTAGGCGCAGTTCAGCGTCGAGGTGTTGTTGAGCACCGGCATGTTGGCCAGCATGACCGTGGCGGCGCCGGGCGTCCAGGGCGCCGGGAACACCGGCTGGCAGGGCATGGGCGTCAGCGTGAACACGCCCATCGCGGCGGCGGTGGCGGAGGCGGTGGCCGAGGCCACCGTCGGATTGCCCATGCTGCTGCACGCGCCGAAGGGGGCGATGTTGACGTTGGGCACGTTGTCCATGATGTTGGCCGCCGGCTGGTTGCTCGTCTTCATCTTGTTCTTGGGCAGCACGGTCAACTGGCTGGGCGCGGCGCCGAAGGGGCAGGCCAGCGCGGCGCCGCTGCAGACGTGTTGGGGCATGGCGTTCTCCTCAATCCGGTCCCAGCCACAGGGCCAGTGCCGTGAAGTTGTCGTGTTTGGGCGAGCCCGCCGCGGCGCGGCGCACGCGCTGCTCCAGGTCGTTGAGCCAGGCCTGCGGCTCGTGGGCGGCGGCCAGGGCGGCGGCGATCTCGTCGTCGGGCACCCATTCCCACAGGCCGTCGGTGCACAGCATCAGGGCCTCGCGCCCGAACAGCGGGAAGGGCGTCTGCGAGACGCTGATCTGCAGATCGCTGCCCTCGGTGCCCAGGGCGGAATACAGCTCGCTGCGCTTGGGATGCACGCGCGCGCCGGCCTCGTCGAGCAGGCCGGCGTCGATGAGGGACTGCACGAGGCTGTGGTCGCGCGTGCGCTCGGCCAGGCGCCCGTCGCGGAAGGCGTAGAAGCGCGAGTCGCCGCAGTGGCCCCAGAGGGCGTGGCGCTCCTGCAGGTCGATGGACAGCACCACCACCGTGGAGTGCATGTTGCGCAGGGCGGGGTTGTCGGCACGGTGGGCCAGTACCTCGCGGTTGGTGTCCATCAGCAGGGCCTCGAGGGCCTGCGGGTGGTGGGCCGGTGCGTTGGCATAACCCTGCAGCACGTGGCTCACCGCGAGCTTGGAGGCCACGTCGCCGCCGCCATGGCCGCCGGCGCCATCGGCCAGCACGCAGCACAGGTAGCGCTCGGAGTGCCAGTGGCCGCAGGCGTCCTCGTTGTAGTCGCGGCCGCCGCGTTCCGACATCAATGCCAGCTCGATATGCACGGGTGTGGGGTCCTTTGCTGGGCTCTTAGTCTCGGCCGGGTTCGGACTGCAGCGCGTCGAGCTGCGCCTCGTAGGCGCGCAGGAACTCACGGCCGAAGACCTGATGGAAGTCGTCGGACAGCTCGCCGGCGATCTGCTGGTACTCCTGCTGGAACACCGACCACAGCTGGGCCTTGCGCGCCGCCGGCAGCAGGCTGGACAGCACCGACTTCTGCGTCAGGCGCGACTCCAGGGCCGAGGGGTCGAAGCGCTGCAGCAGGCCTTCGAGCGCGGCGCGCATGCCGGCCAGGAAGGCGAGCTGGTGGGCGCGCAGGTCGTCGAAGGCGTCGCGCATGGCCCGCTGCGGCTCGATGAAGCCGCGCACCTGGGGCCCGAGCAGGTGGCCCAGCGCCACCTCGGGCGTGGGCGAGAACTTCAGCGGGTTGTTCTCCTTGGCGACGATCATGGTCGCCTCGGCGCGCACCTCGCGCTTGAGCGCCGCACGCGCCACCAGCAGGTCGACGGTGCCGCGTGCCGACTCGTGGATGAGCTGGCCGAGCAGCCGCATGAACTCGGGCGTCAGGCCGCCGGCCGGCAGGTTGGGCAGGCCCAGGCCTTCGCGGAAGGCGGCGAGCAGGGCGGCGTGGTCGGCCGAGACGGCGGGCGCGGATGCCGGGACCGCGGTCTGTGCCTGGACGGTGGCCGGCGGCGCGGGGGCCGGCGTGGGCGGCAGCAGCGTCGCGTCGGCATCGGCGGGCGGCGCTGCGGGCGGCACGGCGGGCGGTGCGGCGGACTTTCGGCCGGCGCGGATGATGGTCTTGCCTTCGCCGGCGCTGTCGTTCCAGGAGACGACGGCGCCGGACAGCGTGCCCGACGGGTCGAGCTTGTTCAGCGCCTCCATCGACGCCGCAGGCGGCCGTGGCCGCTGGCCGGTCGACGTGGCCGGCAGGGCCGGCGCCGCCGGTGGCAGGAAGGGCCGGTTCAGCTCGGACAGGGTGTCAGGCGCCGCGGGGCCCGCCGCGGCCGGCAGCATGCCCAGGGCCTTCATCGGGTCGGCGTGGCCGGCCATGTTGGGCTGGGCGATGGCCTCGCCCAGCAGCGACTGGCCGAGCGGGTTGCCGGCGGGCGCGGGCGCACCGAGGCCGAAGAGGGCGTCCAGCGAATCGCCACCCGCGCCGCCGCGGGGCGAGGCGCCGGGCAGGTCGGGAATGAGGGGGGCGGGCGCGCCGGAGCCGAGATCCAGGCCGAGGGCGCGGGCGCCGGCGGCAGGGACCGGCGCCTGGGCCTGGCGCGCCGGGGCGACGGGCGCGAAGGGGTCCCAGTCGGCCGGGATGCCGCCGGCCGCAGGCGCCGGTGGCGTGGGGGCGGCGAAGGCCGGCGCCGCCGCAGCGGCCGGCGGCGGTGCGCTGCCGAAGAGGCCGAGCGGGTCGGCCGCGGCCTGGCGCACTCCCGGCTGGGTCTTGGGCTGGGCGGGCGCCAGGCCGAAGAAGTCGGCGAAGGGGTCGCTCGCGCCACCACCGGCCGTGGCCGCCTCGACGCTCAGCACATAGCCGCCTATCTGCAGGGTGTCGCCCGGCTTGATGGCCGCCTCGCGGCCCTTGCCGAGCTGCACGCCGTTGACGCTGATGGCGTTGCTGCCCTGGTCGACGATGCCGAAGCCGCTGCTGGCGCGAAACAGCACCCGTGCATGCACGCGCGAGACGGTGCGTTCGGGATCGGGCAGCACCAGCTGGTTGGTCTCGGCGCGGCCGATGTCGCCGCCGAGTTCGTCGAATTGGGCGGACAGGGGCTGGGCCAGGGGCTGGCCGTTGTAGGAGGTGACTTGGAGGCGGATCATGGCCGGAGTGTCGGGGCTGGCGGTCAACGCAGCACGTAGACCTGGCCTTCGACCACGGCGACGCGCAGCGGCCAGGTGGTGCTGGGCACTTGCAGGGCAGGTTCGCCCAAGGCGTTCAGGCAGTCAATCAGGCGGCCCCCTGCCACGGGGCGCAGGATCACGTCCGCCGCGGTGGGCGGTTGCAGCGAGGCCAGGCTGCCGCTTTCGTGCAGGGCCTGCAACCCGGCCTTGAGCCGCTCGGCCGCCTGGCCGGCGGGCCACTGGTAGGCCTGGCCCAGCTCGTCGAGCTTGAGCCGGCTGCAGGCCAGCAGCATGTCGGGCCGGCCGCGCGAAAGCTCGAAGGCGAGTTTCTGCAGCCACGACAGCAGCAGCGCGTCGAGCCTGGGGCTGGCGGGCATGACGGGCGCGTCCAGCCAGCGCCAGCGCGGGAAGCCGACGGGCAGGTTCACGTCCTGGTGGACCGTGGTCGGGGCCTCGTAGGACTCGCCCGCAGCCACCGCCCAGCGGGCCGCCGCCAGCTCGCGCGTACTGGGCGACTCGGGTGTGCGGCCCTGGCGCACCAGCAGCAGCCGGGCGACGGCCATCTGCTCGGCGGCGGCCACGCGGGGCTGCGCCGCGGCGCCGTCCAGCCCCGGGGGCGGCGGCGCGATCGTCAGGCTGATGCGGTTCTCGCCCGCGAGCAGGACCTCGTGCACCGGCAGGCAGCGCGGCGGTGCGCCCTCGGGCAGGCGCAGCACGGGCAGGCCGTTGACGGCGACCTCGACGGCCACCCCCAGGGCGCTGACCTGCAGGCACATCAGGCGCTCCATCAGCCGGCACTCCAGTCGAGCAAGGTCAGGGCCGGCAGCAGCGGTCGCGTCTCGCGCTGCTCGCCGAGCACCGGGTCCAGCCGCGACAGCGGCAGCAGCACGGGCTCGAGCTCGATGCGGCAGAACCACTGGTGGCCGCGCCCGTCGGGCCGAGGGCGCAGGCCCGCCTTGCCGGCGAGCGCGCCGGTGAGGCCCGGCCGGGCGTGCAGCAGGGCCGGGTCGCCGGTGAGGCAGGGCAATAACGTCAAGGTCAGCGGATGGCACCAGCTGCAGGCGACCGACTCCAGCGGCGTGGTGGGGTCGACCTCCTGCTGCCACAGGCTCTGGCCGCTGGCCTGCAGCCGCAGCTCGGCGAGGCTGTCGCCCCAGCGCAGCTGGCCCGCCAGGCGCAGGTCCAGCGCGGCGGCGGTGAGGTCGATGCGGCCACTGGCCTGCATGGCGATGCCTTCGGGGGTCTCGCGCCAGGCCCAGGCCAGCCGTGCCTGGCCGGCGAGCAGGCGGCTCTCGGCCTCGAGCGTCGGCTGCTCCACGCCGCGGGCCCAGGCGTTGAAGAGCTTGTCCAGCCCCTTGCGCCATTGCGCTTGCAGGTCCAGCCACTGCGGCTGCCACAGCGCCGTGTCCACTTCGCGGCCATCGGCCTCCAGGCGCAGTTGCAGTGCGGCGGGCACGAGGGGTTCGGGCTCGGGCCAGCGCGTGGCGGGCCAGTCGCCGTGGTGCAGACCGAGCTGCCAGGCCGTGCGGGCGAAGGCCTGCACCGACACGGCCAGGCTGCGGAACGGCGCACCGGCCTCGCGCACACCGCAGGTGCCGACCGTGAACTGGTGCAGCGCCGGGCCTGGCGAGTGGGCGATGCCGGTGAGCCCAGGCTCGGCCTCGCGCGGGGCGGGCAGGGGCAGGGCCAGGCGGCGCGCGTCGGCGCCGCGCCGCTGCAGCCGCCCTGCCGGGCCATCGTGGCGCAGCTCCGGGTGCCGGCCACAGCCGCCGAGGGCATCGACGGCCAGCTTGAGCGTCGTCGGCGCGAGCACGGCAAGGCTCAGCGGTTCGGCGGGGGCGTCCTGCAGCGTCAGCGGCTCGCCGGTGCCGACGGCCAGGCGCACGGTGGCCAGGTCGCAGGTGACGAGCGGCGTCGGATCGGGCATGTCGGCGAACACGCCGGTCGCGCGTTCGAGGGCGGCCACGATGACGGCCGAGCGCTGCAGTGCGGCGTCGAAGCCCGGGCGGTTCAGCGGGCCGGTGGCCGGCAGCTCCGCGCGGGCGCGCGCCAGCAGCTGGTGGACCTTGAGCCGCCCGTCCAGGCGGGGCGAGCGCAGGATCTCCGCCGCCCACTCGAAGCCGGGCCGCGCGTCGAAGCTCGCGCCCCACAGCCCGCACAGCGCGACGAAGTCGGCTTGCGGACCGCAGGCGGCGATGCCGTGTCCGGCGGCCCGCTCCACCGCGGAGGCGACGAAGGCCGGCCAGCGCGGGCCCAGGCGCTCGGCGACGGCCGGCCAGATGCCGGCCAGCACCGGCGCGAGCGCCGCGCCGAAGCGCTGCCGCTCCAGCGCCTCGATGCGCTCGAACTGGGTGTCAGTCAGAGCAAGCACCGGGCCTCCCGCTGCAGGACGCCCTCGGCTTGCGACCACCACAGCCAGACCTGCGGTGCCAAGCCGACCAGCGTCTGGCCGTGCGCGAAGACCTGGTCGCGCTGGCCCGGGGCGAGCAGCGGCAGCAGGGCGTCGAGCAGCACCGGGTCCCACCAGCGCCAGGGGCGGCGGCGCCCGTCGGGCAGCTGCACTTCGGCCAGGTCGCGCGCGTACTCGCGCATCGCCAGCAGCGAGCGGTTGGACACCAGCAGCACGCCCCAGCCGGTGAAGGCGGTCGTGGCCTCGTCGACGAGCCAGCGCAGCAGCGGCTCGTCGGGGCGAAGCTCGGCGATGTAGGCGGCGCGTGCCGCCTGCGCGTCATCGAGCTGGCCGCGGCTGAGGCAGTTGAAGTCGGCGCCACTGTCCTGCAGCCGCTCGGCGAGGCCGGGCACCCGGCAGCCGTCGATGACGGCGTAGACCCGGCCGCGCGCCCACAGTGCCGCTTCGAGCTGGGCGAGGCTGAAGCGCGCGGTCGACGAAGCAGCCGTCGCGGTCATTCGGTCGAGGCGGGCGGTTCGGCGAGGCGCTCGTCCGCGTCATAGATGTCGGGCCGGGCGTTGGGGTCGGTGGTGGTGGCCTTCTCGCCGCCGACCAGCTGGCCGTCCTTCTCGTAGAGGTCGGGCCGGGCGTTGGGGTCGGTGGTGACGGCCTTCTCGCCGCCCACGAGCTGCCCATCCTTGGCGTACAGGTCCGGCCGCGCGTTGGGGTCGGTGGTCTGGGCCCGCGGGCCGCCGACGAGTTGGCCGTCCCGGTCGTAGAGATCGGGCCTGGCCTTGGGATCGGTGGTCTTGGCGCGCGGGCCGCCGACGAGCTGCCCGTCCTTGTCGTAGATGTCGGGCCGGGCGTTGGGGTCGGTGGTCTGGGCGCGGGGGCCGCCGACGAGTTGGCCGTCCTTGTCGTAGATGTCGGGGCGCTGGTTCGGGTCGGTGGGTGGCGCGGGCGGCGAGAGCAGCGCCATGGCTGCGGCACCGGCGGCTGCAGCCGCGGTGGCCGCCGCGACGGCCGCCGCCGCCCCTGCCGCCGCACCCGCGGCTGCGCCAGCCGCTGCACCGGCGGCGTCGCCCAGCGCGCCGGCCGAGGCCGCGAGGCCGCTGCCCGCAGAGAAGGCGTTCGCTCGCGGCCGGCCCCCGGCCGCGCCGCCGGGGGCGGTGCCGCCTGGCGAGCTGCCCTCCTCGAAGGGGTCGGCGAGCTGCTTCTTGTAGTCGTCCTGCTGGTCGCTCTTGAGCTCGTCGAGCACCTTGGCGTCCGCCACTTCCTTGGGCGAGGCGGCGGCGGCGCTCTCCGCCGAGCCCGCCGAGCCGCCACCGCCGCCGCAGTTGATGTTGACCAGGCCGCCGGTGATGTCGACGCTGCTCGACGTCAGTGCGATGGAGGAGCCGCCGCAGACGAGCTTGATGCCGGCCGTGCCTTCGATCACCACCTCGCCGCTGGCCTTGATCTTGACGCTCACGCCCTCCGCGACGACGTCGCTGGCGGCCTTGAGCGAGACCTTGGCACCGCTCTCGCCGACGAGGTTGCCGGTGGACTTCAGGTGCAGCACGCCGCCGCTGTCCAGGTGCACGTCCCCGCCGCTCTTCCAGTCGGACTTGCCGTCGGCGTCAACGCTCACGTCGGTCGCGGTCTTGACGCTGAGCTCCTTCTCGAGCTTGATCTGCCAGGTCGCGGCGCCCTTGGTGAAGATGTCGCCGGCGACGGTGGTGTGCAGGTCCTTGCCGAGGTCGTGCATGACGTCGTCGCCGACGTTCAGGCTCCAGGCGCCGCCCACCACTTCCTTGACCGACTGCCCGACGCGGCGCGTCTCGTTCATCTCGAGGTGGTCGAAGGTGTCGCCCTTCACGTGCCGGTAGAAGGCCTTCTGGGCCTGCAGCCAGACGTGCTCGTTGTCCTTGTCGTCGCAGAAGCGCAGCTCGTTGCGGGCGTCGTCGGCACCTTCCTTGGTCGAGTGGCTGACCCAGCCGCTGGTGTGCGCATGGGCGGGCAGCTCGTAGGGCGGCAGGTTGGCGTCGTTGTGGACGGAGCCAGTCACGAGCGGGCGGTCGGGGTTGCCGCCGATGAAGCTCACGACGACCTCGTGGCCGATGCGCGGGATCATCCACATGCCCATGCTCTTGCCGGCCCAGGGCTGGGCCACGCGGACCCAGCAGGAGCTGTCCTCGTCCTTGCCGCCCTTGCCGTCCCAGTGGAACTGCACCTTCACGCGGCCGTGCTTGTCGACCTCGATCTCCTTGTCCTGCGCGCCGACGACGTCGGCCGTCAGGGGGCCATGCATGCGGGGCCGCGGCGTGAGGCGCTCCGGGCGGAAGGGATGGCCGCTCTTCGGGATGCAGGCGAGATCGGAGACGAAGCCGTCGCGCCGGCCCTTCAGGCCCTTGAGGTCGTCGATGGCCTCATGGTCGCCGAACTCGGCGCGGTAGGACATGCCGACGACGAGGTAGTCGACGTTGTCGGAGGCCGCGAGCGCCTTCGTCAGCTTGAAGGCGGCGCCCACCGTCACGGCGCTGGAGTTGGTCGTGCCGGTGCAGACCGTCTGCAGGGACTGCAGCTCCTCGAGCCGGAGCTTGGCGATTTCCTTGGCCGCCGTCGTCGCCGACTGGGCCTCGGTGTTCTTCTGGTTGAGCACCGCGCCGGCCGGGAATTCGAACACCTCGCCGCCGCCGGGCACCTTGGGCGAGGCGGTCTGCAGGGCCGCCTTCTCTTCCTCGATCTCCTTGGTGGAGGCGAGATAGTCGTGGTCGCGGACGATGGCCTTGGTCGAGCGCACCTCTTCCTGGCGGCGCCAGTCCATGAGGCTCTCGTCGTGCTTGAGGCCGTTGGCCCACTGCAGCGTGGGCTTGTCGAGGGCGGGCAGGCCGCCACCCGATCCGTCGGTCAGCACGAGGATGTCCTTCTTCCTGTCGTGCTTGAAGAAGTAGTAGATGCCGGCGTCCTCGAGCAGGCGGCTGACGAAATCGAAGTCGGTCTCGTCGTACTGCACGCAGTATTCGAGCGTCGGATAGGCGGGCGTCGTGCGCAGCTTCCAGTCGATGTCGCTGCTGTAGGGGCCGAGCACCGCGTCGACGATCTCGCGCACCGTCTTGTCCTGGAAGACGCGCGAGTTGCGGCTGCGCGTGGCGAACCACAGCCAGGGCCGCATGACGATGCTGAAGGCCTCGTAGCGGCCGTGCCGCTCACCGCGCACCGCACGCGTCACATGGCCGTTGAATTCGCGCTTGACGCCGTGCAGGTCCATCACCACGTGGGCCGGCTTGCCGAGCATGGCATGCAGGTCGACGCGCTCCTTGATGCCGAGCCGGCTGACGTTGCCGACGAGGTCGACCTGCCACTCCGGCAGTCGGCCGAGCTTCTCCTGGCCCTGCATGCGCAGCACCAGCAGCTTGTCGGTGCCGCCGCCGAGCGCCGTCTCGATGGACAAGGTATGGCTGCTCATGCGCGCCCTCCCGGCCCGTCAGTCGAAGGCATAGCTGAAGTCGCCGTCGGCGACGTCCAGCGAGACGCGCTGCAGCGGCTGGCCCGAGGCCGTGCGCGACAGGTACTCGATGGAGACCCGCGGCAGCACCGTGTTGGTCAGGATGGCGTCGATGATGCGTCCGCCCGACTCCGCGTTGTTGCAGCGCTTGACGATGAGCTCGACCGCCGCGTCGCTGTACTCGAAGGGGATGCGGTGGTTCTCGGCCACGCGCTTGACGATGCGGCCCAGCTGCAGGCGCACGATGCGCGCCAGCATCTCGTCGGACAGCGGGTAGTAGGGGATGGTGACGATGCGGCCCAGCAGCGCCGGCGGGAAGACCTTCTGCAGCGGCTCGGTCAGCGCCGTGGCCAGCGACTCGGGGTCGGGCAGCAGCTCGGGGTCGCGGCACATGTTCATGATGAGCTCGGACCCGACGTTGCTCGTCAGCAGGATGATGGTGTTCTTGAAGTCGATGAGGCGGCCCTCGCCGTCCTCCATCCAGCCCTTGTCGAAGACCTGGAAGAAGAGCTCGTGCACGTCGGGGTGGGCCTTCTCCACCTCGTCGAGCAGCACCACGCTGTAAGGCCGGCGGCGCACCGCTTCGGTCAGCACGCCGCCCTCGCCGTAGCCCACGTAGCCGGGAGGCGCGCCCTTGAGCGTGGAGACGGTGTGCGACTCCTGGTACTCGCTCATGTTGATGGTGATGACGTTCTGCTCGCCGCCATAGAGCGACTCGGCCAGGGCCAGCGCGGTCTCGGTCTTGCCCACGCCCGAGGTGCCGCAGAGCATGAAGACGCCGATGGGCTTGTTGGGGTTGTCCAGCTTGGCGCGCGAGGTCTGGATGCGGCGCGCGATCATGTCCAGGCCATGCTGCTGGCCGATGACGCGCTGGCCGAGCGTGGCGCCCAGTCGCAGCACGGCCTCCAGCTCGTTCTTGACCATGCGGCCCACGGGGATGCCGGTCCAGTCCGCCACGACGCTGGCCACGGCCTGGGCGTCCACCGACGGCAGGATCAGCGGCGCATCGCCCTGCAGCTCGGCCAGGCTGGCCTGGGCCGTGTGCATGCGGCCGAGCAGGGCGGCGCGGTCGGGCTGGCTGGAGCCGGCCTCGTCCACCGCCTGGCCGTCGCCGCGCAGCTGGCCTCGCAGCTCCAGGATCTGGGCGACCAGGGCCTTCTCCTGCTGCCAGCGCTCTTCCAGCGTGGCCAGCCGGGCGCGCTCGGCCGCAAGCGACGCCTCCACCGTGGCGCCGCGGTCGCCGACGTTCACGCCGACCTGGGCCTCGCGGCCGATGATGCCCTGCTCGATCTCCAGCGACTCGATGCGGCGCTTGCAGTCCTCCACCTCGGCCGGCATGGCGTGCTGGCTGACGGCGACGCGGGCGCAGGCGGTGTCGAGCAGGCTGACGGCCTTGTCGGGCAGCTGGCGGGCCGGGATGTAGCGGTGCGAGAGCTTGACGGCCGCCTCGATGGCCTCGTCCAGCAGCTGGACCTGGTGGTGCTTCTCCAGCACGGTGGCCACGCCGCGCAGCATCAGGATGGCCTTCTTCTCGTCGGGCTCCTCGACCTGCACGGTCTGGAAGCGGCGGGTCAGGGCCGGGTCCTTCTCGATGTATTTCTTGTACTCGGCCCAGGTGGTGGCACCCACGGTGCGCAGGTTGCCGCGCGCCAGGGCCGGCTTGAGCAGGTTGGCCGCGTCGCCCGTGCCGGCGGCGCCGCCGGCGCCGACCAGGGTGTGGATCTCGTCGATGAACAGGATGATGGGCTTGGGGCTTTGCTGCACCTCGTCGATGACCTGGCGCAGGCGCTGCTCGAACTCGCCCTTCATCGAGGCGCCGGCCTGCAGCAGGCCGATGTCCAGGGTCAGCAGCGTGACGCCCTGCAGCGGCGGCGGCACGTCGCCGCGGGCCAGACGCAGCGCGAAGCCCTCCACCACCGCCGTCTTGCCCACGCCGGCCTCGCCGGTGAGCAGCGGGTTGTTCTGGCGGCGGCGCATCAGGATGTCGACGATCTGGCGGATCTCGTCGTCGCGGCCGGTGACGGGGTCGATCTCGCCGTTGCGGGCCTTCTCGGTGAGGTCGACGGTGAACTTCTTCAGCGCTTCCTGGCGGCCCATGGCGGCCGGCGCCATCGCGCCTTCGGCCTGGCCGGGCTGGGCCGAGCCCAGGGCGCTGCCGTCGGTGGCGCCCAGGCCCGCTTCGCCGGTCTTGCCGACCAGGGCGGGCAGCTTGTCCGCCAGGTCGTCGGGTTTGATCTTCTCGAACTGGCGCGAGATGCCCAGCAGGGCATTGCGCAGCGTCGGCGTGCTCAGCAGGGCCAGCAGCAGGTGGCCGCTGCGTACCTGGGCGTCGCCGTACATCAGCGTCGCGTAGACCCAGGCCTGCTGGATGGCGTGGGTGATGTGCTCGGAGAAGTCGCTGATCGAGGTGGAGCCGCGCGGCAGGCGGTCCAGCGCCGCGGTCACGTCGCGGGCCAGGGCGGCGGCGTCCAGGCCGTAGTGGCGCACCAGGGCGGCCACGTCGGATTCGTTGTTCTCCAGCAGCTGGGTGATCCAGTGCACCAGCTCGACGTAGGGGTTGCCCCTGAGCTTGCAGAAGACGGTGGCGCCCTCGATGGACTTGTAGGCCAGCGGGTTGAGCTTGCCGAAAAGGGCTTGGCGGCTGATGTCGGTCATCTGGAAATCTCCTCGGTGCTTGGTGCCCGAGTCGGCCGTTCAGTTCCCTGCTCGAGAAAACCGAAAGTCGAAAACCGAACACAAGCCACAGAGGCACAGAGGCACAGAGAAATCCGGGCCTCTCTGTGCCTCTGTGCCTCTGTGGCTGTGTTTGATTTGTTAGATGAGATGCGCCGGGGCGAGGGAGCGGCTGAGCGGCGCCCGGCAGATGCTCTCGACGTTCATGACCAGCTCGTCGGCGCGCGCGCGCGGCCGCCCGCTGTTCAGCCAGGCGCTGCGGCCGAGCTGGCCGATGCCGCGCTCGCGGCCCAGGCGCCAGGCCGGCACCTCGGCCGGCCGCAGCCGCAGCTGCACGTCCCAGGCGAACTCGAAGCCGACGTATTGCCTCACCATGGCCTGCAGCGCTTCCAGGCGCTGCCCCTCGGGGAGGAAGGATTGGAAGTCCGGCCAGGAGAGGGGGCCGACGACGATGCGGAACTTGTGCTGCACGTCCCACACCTGGGCGCCCAGCAGCGCGCCGCGGCCCAGGGCCTGGGCCGGGCCCGGATGCCGGTCCAGCCGGGTCCGCTCTTCACGGTCCAGCGGCATCCAGTGGCCCTGGAACTGCCGCACCTGCACCGGCACGCCGAAGCGCAGCCGCATCCAGGCCTCCAGGCCATCGGCGTCGCGCGTCGAGCGGGCCAGGCGGCCGGCGAAGTGCAGCTTGGGGAAGTCGCCCAGGGCGTCGCGCCCGCGCTGGGAGGGTTCGGCCAGGCCGGCGAGGGCGCCGACGTGCCGCACGATGGGGGCGTCATGCGGCCGGTCCATGCCGACGACCGGGTTGGCGCGCGCCCAGGCCCGGTAGAACAGCAGCCCGAAGCGGTGCAGCAGCAGGTCGACGAAGGCCGAGAAGCTGCGGTCGCCATGGTGCATCTGGCGTTCGCGGGCGTATTCGGTCAGGTGGGTGGGCAGGGCGCCGTTGGGCCCGAACATGCCGATGACCCGCTGCACCAGCCGAGGCGGCCCGTGGGGATGCACTTCGAGCCGCGTGATTGCCGTGGGGGCGAAGTTCAGCGCCGGCTCGCCGGCGAAGCGCAGCGGCTCGTCGCCGGGCCGCAGTGCCTCGCCCAGGCGGGGCTTGTCGGGGTGGGCGGCCTCCACGCGGCGCAGGGCCTGGAAGAGGTCGAACCGGCCCGGCCGCTCGGACAGGGCGCGGAAGATCGCCCCGCTGTCGCCTGCCGGGTGCGCCTCTTCGCTCACAGCAGTTGCCGGGCGCCCGACAGCGGGGCCCAGCGCTTGAGTTCGCCGCGCGTGCGCGACACCAGCTGCGTCTGCACGAAGCTGTTCATCGACACGTGGCGGGTGAAGAAGTGGTGCAGCACGCTGCCCAGCAGCGTGGCGCTGCCGCCCTCGAAGGAGAGTTCGTCGACCTCGACCCGCACCTCCAGCCCGCGCCCGAAGGCGATGGGCCCGGGCACCGGATGGCGGCGCACCACCGGCCGGGCGCTGACGGCCCGCAGGCCCTCCACCTGGCGCAACAGGCCGGCGTCGTTGCTCTGGGCGAAGAGGCCCACCAGTTCACGCAGGGCCAGCGCGCCGCGTTGGGGGTCTTCGTCCACCAGGGACAGATAGTTCAACGACAGCAGCGACAGCAGCCGCCAGGCCAGCGGCCCTTCGCGCAACGCGCTGACGGGCCGCGACGGCCCCGCGACGATGCCCACCGACTGCACCGGCGCGCGGCTTTCGAGGCTGAGCCCGCCGTCGGCGGAGCCGGCCGGCATGAACAGCGGCAGGTCGCGGTTGGTGCAGCGCACCTGCGCGGCGAGCTGGCGCAGCTCCTGCCGGTAGGGCGCGCGCTGCAGGTCCACGAGGGTGAGGTAGACCTCCGAGGGCACGTAGGCCGAGCGCGGGCCCTCGCGCTTGCCGCGTTCGCTCACGAGCCGCGGTTCGCGGTGGGCGCTGAAGAAGCCGGCCGCGCCCGCGGGGCCGGCGTGCGGCACGTCGAACAGCGGCAGGAACTGCAGCTCGTCGGTCTCGTTGGAAAAGCCCGTGACGGTGCCGACGTCGAAGACCTCGTAGTCGTTGCCGGCCAGCCGGTCGGGGATGACCTGGAAGCCGGTGCTGCGGTCGTCCACCGCGATGCGTTCGGCGCGGCGCTCGAAGAGATTGATCGCCGGCACGCAGTTCAGCGAGAAGTTGGCGGGCTCGCCGCCGCCCTCGAGCGAGGCCTCGTAGCGGTCGAAGAGCATCACCAGCTCGAAGCTGTTGCCCGGCGTGCGGGCGAAGGCGGAGGCCAGGCCCGTCACGTCGATGAACAGGAAGCGCTGCGGGAATGCGAAGTACTCCTGCATCAGCCGCGTGCCGGACAGGCCCCGCAGCGTCACAGGCAGCATGGCCTCGTCGTCCGCGAGGCCGACCTGGCGAACGCGGTCGGGCGAGAGGAAGACGCGCTGGGCATCCTTGCCGCCGGGGCCAGCGAGCAGGCCGACGCAGCGGCAGGTGGCCAGCTCGTGCAGCTTGAGCGCCACGTCCTGCAGGCCGCCCATGAAGAAGCGCAGGCTGTCCAGCGGCAATTGCGAGAAGCGCATGCCCTCGGGCAGGGCCAGGCGCAGGCGCACGCCGCTGCGGGGCCGTTCGCGCAGCGACAGGGCCGACAGCGGCAGGTCCGGCGCGCTCAGGAAATACTCGACCTGGGTGACCTTGACGGGCGTGAGCGTCACCGGCTGGGCGGTACGGAACTCGCAGCGCGTGGGCCCGAGGGCGGTGCGCGGCCCGAGCAGCGCGCTGCCGCGCGGCAGCGTGAAGCCGCTGAGCAGGTTGGGGTCGTTGGCGGGCGTGATCTGCGCGACCAGCATCGACGGCAGCGGCGCCGCGAGGTTGGGGCTGACCATGTCGAGCAGGCGCTGGGCGAGCTGAGGGAACTCGGCGTCCTGCTTGAGCTGCACGCGGGCGGCGAGGAAGGCGGCTCCTTCGAGCAGCCGCTCGACGTAGGGGTCGGCGACCTCCAGGCCTTCCATGCCGAGGCGCCCGGCAATCTTCGGGAACTCGCGCGCGAACTCGCCGCCCATCTCGCGGAGATAGCGCAGTTCCTGGTTGTAGTAGCGGAGGAGGCGGGGGTCCATGTCACACCCCTCGTTTCGCGCCTGGGCTGCGAGGAACACAGCCACAGAGGCACAGAGGCACAGAGAGGCCCGGAATGTCTCTGTGCCTCTGTGTCTCTGTGGCTTTGTTCTTGGTCATTGGAGGTGCAACCCGCGCATGTTCAGCCCCGCATGTCTTTCACCGCGGCCTGGCCGGTGTCGACGTCGACGTCGGCGCTGAGCATCAATTCCAGGGGCACCGGCTGGTTCCACATATTGCCCTTGATGGTCAGGCGCAGGCTGGTGGGCCGCAGGCCGGTGCTCAGGTCGTTCATGATGTGCACCTCGACCGAGGCCGGTTCGAGGCGAGGCTCGAAACGGATGATGGCCTGGCGCACCTGGGCCTCGATGATGGGGAAGTTGTGCACCGAGAACGACTGGCCGGTCAGCGGCAGGATGCCGAAGTTGAGCACCGAGTCGCGCGCATGCGGCAGCTCCTCCCACAGCGCGACGCGTTCGCGATCGCCATGCAGCGGGTCGGGCTCCTCGCAGACGGCATTGAACAGCCAGGACAGGTCGCGCAGCACGGCCTCGCGCAGCTGGCGGCGGTTGAGCACGCGGGCCTCCAGCGGCTCGACCTTGGAGCCGGGGTCGTTGTCGGTGAGCCGGTCGAGCAGCGAAGGCTGGAGCCGGTCCTGGGCGCCGAGGCCGGCCATCAGGGCGCCTCGGGCGCCTCGGGCGCCGCACCTTCGGCCACCTCAAACATGATGTCGCGGATGGCCATCAGGTCGTGGTCGCCGGCGTCGCTGGCGAGCACGCGCTGGCCCAAGCCGGCGTAGCGCTCGTCGCCGGCCGCACCGGGAATGGCCGTCCACTCGGTCTTGCGCGCCAGGTTGATGAGGCCGTCCTCGCTCTTCTCCGAGCCGGGATAACGCGTCGGCACCAGGGCGACGCTGTGGCCGCCGTTGGTGAAGCTGAGCTGGGCCGGCATCCACACGCAGTCGCGCAGGTCTTCCGGCGCGTCGAAGTGGATCTTGGCGAGGTGCTGGAAGGGCACCCAGGTGTAGTGGCCGTTGAGGCAGGCTTCCAGCACGGGGCCGAGGCGCGAGTCGGCGTCGGCCAGCCATTCGAAGGGCTGGCCGTCGATGGTGCCGGCGCGGGTGGGGGCGGCCTCGAAGGCCTTCGCCGCCAGGTCGGCGGCGAGCTCGCCGTGGCCTTCGCCCTGCTGCCGCAGGGATTCGATCAGCTGGGCCACCCAGGCCTCGGGCTGGCCGAAGACGACCGGCGTGCGCCGGCCGGCGAAGACCTCGGCGCGCAGCAGCTCGCAGCGGATGGCGTGGCCCATGGTCTCGCGCATGGGGATGGCCAGCTTGTCCATCTCGGCCACGACGTTGAGCTGGGTGTGGGCCCGCTCCCACTGGCCGAGCACGGCCAGCAGCTGGGCCAGGAAGGTGCGCAGCTTGGGGTCGGCCGGCTTGGCCCGCACGGCCTCGGTCAGCTTGGCCAGCGCGGCACGCGGGTCGCCGGCACGCAGGGCCTCTTCGGCGGCTTGTTGGGGGTTCATGTCAGTCGTCCGTTGCGCGGTCGGGATGGCCATTCCGCATGCGATCCGATGTGGCTTGCGGCCAGGGAACACAGCCACAGAGGCACAGAGACACAGAGGGCCTGGCTTCCCGCCCTCTCTGTGCCTCTGTGCCTCTGTGGCTTTGTTTGAATTCAGAAACCATGGCCGCAATCCGTGCAGAAGCGGGCGGCGCGTGGCAGGGTGACGCCGCAGGCCGGGCAACTCTTGTGCGTGCTGGCCATGTCGAAGCCGCATTCGTGGCAGAAGCGTCCGCCCTCGCTGGGCGTCTGGCAGTTGGGGCAAACCGAGCCGCCGCCCGAGGCGCCATAGCCGCCACCGCCGCCGCCCGTGGCCGCCTTGGTGGCGCATTCGCGGCAGGTGCCGGTGCCGGCGTTCCAGCATTCGCGGCCCACCCATTTGCGGCAGGTCTCGCAGCGCTCGTACAGCGGCGCGGCGGCGGCCATGGCTTCGGCCAGGGCTTCGCTCTTGGCGCTGCCACCGCCCGCCTCGGCAAAGGCGCCGGTTGCGCGGCTGGCCTTGTTGAGGTCGTAGAACATGAAGGCGAAGCGGCTCAGCCAGCCGGTGATCTGGCCCTTGCGGTAGGGCTTGAAGGCCGAGCGCGAGGTCTCGCCGCACTTCTCGCAGAAGAACTCGAACTGGAAGCCCGCCGACACGTCGCTCATCGACGTGCTGAGGTCGCGGTAGTTGGTCAGGGCCAAGGTCTGCTCCGGGACGGGGTCAGATCGGGGAGCCGATCGTCTTCATGGTGAAGGCGCGGGCCGTGCCTTGCGAGAGCGCCTTGGCCGCCGCCTGGCCGGCGTTGCCGCTCGAATAGTGCGCGGGCGGGTTCTTGTAGACGTAGGAGAGGGCGCCGAACTCGCAGGTCCACTCTTCCATCATTTCGGTCATCGTGTCGGTGACGGCGACCTGCAGCCGGTATTCCAGCAGCCGGATCTTCTGGATGTTGAAGACGAGCGAGGTGCCTTCGGCCACGGTCGCGGAGCGCCTGTGGATCGTCAGCGTGCCCGACGGGAAGATGTCGCCCGACTTCATCGAGTTGAGCATCTGCGTGCTGGCGATGTCCACACGCTTGGTGAACTTGAATTCGAAATTTCGATTGCGCTCGGCCTCGTCGATGGCCTGCTGGCGCGCCTGGTCCTCGAGCTGCTCGGCGGTCTGGGCGCGCTCGATGCCGCGGATCTCGTCGAGCGTCTGCTGATGCCGCTCGTTGATCGAGCTCATCTCCTGGTGGAATTGCCTGTCGGCGCGCCGCAGCGCGTCGCGGTCGGTCGGGTCGATCTTCGCGCGGTCCTTGATGAACTCGTCCAGAGCGTTCTTCTGCTCCCGCTCGGCGTCCTGCCAGGCATGCCTGGTGCGCAGGTCGACGCTGCCGCTGCGGTTGATCAGCTGTTCCTTGGCGCTGAAGGCATCGCGCCGGCTCTCGGCCTGCTTGGACTCGTCGGAGTTCGTGAGCGTCCACGACAGCGACTCGATCAGCACCTGCCCCTGGAAGAGGTGGGAGACGGCTTCGCCCGCCACCGGCACCCGGGTGGGCCGCAGCAGGATCAGGAAGATGTCGGCACCGGCGTCTGACATGACAGGGCGCTCACAGGGCGAGGGGGTGGAAGAACGGCGCCGTCGGCAGGTTGTCCTTGCCGAGGGTCTTCAGGTAGGTCATCTTGATGTTCTTGAAGTTGAGGACCCAGCTCTCGATGACTTGCTTGGACAGGCCGTCATCGCGCACTTCGAGGGCGCAGCTTTCGAAGTAGCCCTGCGTGGCCATGACGACGAAGCCGGGCTGGTGGATGGCACGGCCCTGCTGCTTGATGTGCAGCACGGTGATGGACGCGCTCACCACCGGCAAGTGGTTGTCCAGGCAGAAGTGCATCTGCGAGGAGCCGACGTCGAACCGCTTCTTGAAGCTCAACGGCTCCATCTGGATGGACACCGGCTTGCCCAGGCCCGCCATGGCCGCCGCCGCGCTCGCGACGCCGGCCATGCCGGTCTTCCTGGGCTTGGGGTCCTTCAGCGCACGCATGCCCCATTCGAAATCCAGGATCTCGACCGAGCCCTCGAAGCCCTCGAGCAGGCCCTCGCCCACCACCGGCCCGGCGCCGGTGATGAGCTGCATGAAGATGTTCGACTGGCTCATGTGGACCCCTCGTCCGGCGAATACGCCGGCCGGTCTTGCAGGCCGCGCTGCAGCTTGCGCCGCAGCCCTTCGCCAGGCACATGCCGCCCACCGGGCGCCATGTGTCCGGGCTCAGCCCCCGAGGGGACGGCGATGCTTGCTGCATTGAGCCGCAAGCACATCGCCAAGGCGGGCCGGCTTGGGGCGGCCCGGCGCTCGGCCCGCAAGGCGAACTCGAACGAGGGGTGCGTCATGGGGCTCAGGCCGAGGGCGAGGCGGTGCCGGCCGGGATGTCCCAGTTGTAGGTCTTGGGCGCGCCGAGCTTGCCGGTCTTGTTGTCCTGCGGCTTGTATTCGATCTTGACGGTCTTGAAGACCATCTCGACCTTCTGCGTGACCGAGCCCTCCTCGGTGCCGGCTTGCGACACCTTGGTGATGAAGCAGCCTTCCATGGTCATGGTGAAGTAGGTCTCCGGCGTGGCCGAGCCCGTGGTCTTCATCATCTGCAGCTCGACCTTGGGGAAGGCCTTGCCGGTGCAGATGTAGCCCATGATCACCGTCGACGAGGTGTCGAAGTAGTGCTCCCAGTTCATCTTGCCGGGGTTGGGCTTGCCGACGGAGGCGCCGCCGCCCTTGGTCCAGCTGGTTTCGGCTTCGATTTCCCAGTCCCAGCCCTGGATCTCGATCCACTTCTCCTTGCCCTTCTGGATGGACTCGCCATCGGCCTTGTCGAAGAAGGTGACGAATGCATTGACTGCCATGTTGATTCTCCTTTAGAGGTTCAGTGTGCGCGGGTGGTGGTGATGTGAGGCGACCCGTCCTGCTCCCGCGCGGGGCGAGCCCTCCGACCTGTTGGGTTCAGCTCGACTTTTCAGACGGCAGCTTGGAGACGAGGCGCAAGGACACGGTCAGGCCCTCGAGCTGGTAATGCGGCTTCAGGTAGAACTTGGACTGGTAGTAGCCCGGCGCGCCTTCCACCTCCTCGACCTCGACCTGGGCGGCCGCCAGCGGGCGCTTGGCCTTGGTCTCCTCCGAGGAGTTCATCGGGTCGCCGTCCACGTAGTTGAGGATCCAGCTGTTGAGCCAGTCCTCCATCGCGTCGCGCGACTTGAACGAGCCCACCTTGTCGCGCACGATGCACTTCAGGTAGTGGGCGAAGCGGTTGCAGGCGAAGAGGTAGGGCAGCCGGGCGGCGAGGGCGGCGTTGGCGGTGGCGTCCGGGTCGTCGTACTCGGCGGGCTTCTGCAGGGACTGGCCGCTGATGAAGGCGGCGAAGTCGCTGTTCTTGCGATGCACCATCGACAGGAAGCCGTTCTTGGACAGCTCGGCCTCGCGGCGGTCCGAGATGGCGATCTCGGTCGGGCACTTCATGTCCACGCCGCCGTCGTCGGTCGGGAAGCTGTGCGTCGGCAGGTTGGTGACCGCGCCGCCGGACTCGATGCCGCGGATGCGCGAGCACCAGCCGTACTGCTTGAACGAGCTGTTGATGTTGACCGCCATCGCGTAGGCGGCGTTGGACCAGGTGTACTTGCTGTGGTCGGCGCCCTCGGTGTCCTCCTCGAAGGCGAACTCGTCGACGGGGCTGGTCTTGGCGCCGTAAGGCACGCGCGACAGGAAGCGCGGCATGCACAGCGCCAGGTAGCGCGCGTCGTCTGACTCGCGCAGCGAGCGCCAGGCGGCGTACTCGGGCGTCGTGAAGATCTTGGTCAGGTCGCGCGGATTGGCCAGCTCCTGCCAGCTCTCCATCTGCATGACGCTGGGCGCCGCGCCGGTGACGAAGGGCGCATGCGCGGCGGCGGCCACCTTGGCCATCTCGCCCAGCAGCTCCACGTCGGGCGGCGTGTGGTCGAAGTGGTAGTCGCCCACCAGGCAGCCGTAGGGCTCGCCGCCGAACTGGCCGTACTCTTCCTCGTACAGGCGCTTGAAGATGGGGGACTGGTCCCAGGCCGTGCCCTTGAAGCGCTTGAGCGTCTTGCCCAGGTCCTGCTTGGACACGTTCATCACGCGGATCTTGAGCTGCTCGTCCGTCTCCGTGTTGTTGACGAGGTAGTGCAGGCCGCGCCACGCCGACTCCAGCTTCTGGAAGTCCTCGTGGTGGATGATGAGGTTGACCTGCTCCGTGAGCTTGGCGTCGATGGCCGCGATCATGGATTCGATGGTCTTGACGGCGTCGTCGCTGAGCAGCTCGGTGTTGGACAGGGCCTGCTGGGCCAGGGTCTGCACCGCCTGGGCCACCGCGCCGCGGGCCTCGTCGGTCTTGGGCTTGAATTCCTTGTTCAGCAGGGCTGCGAAGTCGTTGCCTTCGAAGGTCACGCCGGCCAGGGCCGATGCCGACTGTTCCGCTTGGGTCATGGTTGAAACTCCGGTCGTTTCTGTGAGGTTCGGGGCTGCGGCTTATTCAGCCTTGGGCGCGTCAGTCAGCGTCTTGAGCAGCGTGGGGTCGGCCAGCACCTTGGCGATGAGCTCGCCGGCGCCGGACTTGCCGTCCATGTAGGTGATGAGGTTGGAGAGCTGCTGGCGCGCTTCGAGCAGCTTGTTCAGGCCGTCGACCTTGCGGGCCACCGCGGCCGGCGAGAAGTCGTCCATGCTCTCGAAGGTGATGTCCACCGGCAGGTTGCCCTCGCCGGTCAGCGTGTTCTCGACCTGGAAGGCCACGCGCGGCTTCATCGACTTCATGCGCGAGTCGAAGTTGTCGACGTCGATCTCCAGGAACTTGCGGTCGGCCACCGGAGGCAGCGGGTCTTCCGGCTTGCCCGACAGGTCGGCCATCACGCCCATCACGAAGGGCAGCTGCACCTTCTTCTCGGCGCCGTACAGCTCCACGTCGTATTCGATCTGCACCCGCGGGGCCCGGTTGCGGGCGATGAATTTCTGGCTGCTCTTGCTCATCTCAATGCTCCTTGCGGACGGGATTCAGGGTTCAACGGCGCCGGGCCGTGGGGGCAAAACGGGGCGAGGGGCGGCGTGTCACGGGGACTCCAGGCTTTCCGGGTCCACGCCCAGCATGCGGGCCACCTCGTTGACGGCATCGGGTGCGAACTCGCGCACCAGCTGCAGGAAGTTGCGGTCGATCAGCCGCTGCGCACGGCGCAGCAGGTCGGCGGCGGGGTTGGTGGGCTCGTGCTTCTCGAGGTAGGCGCAGACCGCGTCGATGGCGCGCACCGCGTCGGCCCGGCTCTCGATGGACCCGAGGCCACCGCCGCCGCCACGGCGCCGCGACGGGGCGGGCGCATCGTCGGCACTGGCGTCCTCGATGCCCAGGTCGCCCAGCATGCCGGCGAGGTCGTCGGCATCCGCGCTGATGGTGGCCGCCTGCGGCGATACCGCGGCGACGCTGTCCAGCATGCTTCGCAGGGCCGAGAAGTCGGGCTGCTCGCCGTAGCCCAGGCGGGTGGACAGGCATTCCACCAGGGCGTCCAGCGCGGCGACCGCCTCGGCCACCTGGGTGCCGACCTGCGGGTTCTCGGCCACGGCGTCGGCCAGCATGTTCTCGATCTGGCCGCGCGAGGGCGTGGACTCGTCGTCCCGGGCGACCAGGTCGCCCATGGCGATCTCGATGTCGCGCACGCTGATCTGGCCGATGCCGCGGTCGTCCAGCACCAGGCTGGCGCGCACGTCGCCCAGCGTCGAGTCCAGGCTCGACAGCTCGCCCAGCACGTTGACGCGGGCATAGGCGTCGCCGTCGTCGGGCCGGGGGTGGAGCTCGTCCCACCAGCGCAGCAGCAGCTGCTCGAACAGGCGCAGGCCCTGGGCCAGCGCCGCGAACCCCTCCATGCGCAGACGGGCGCGCAGCCACAGGTTGGCCACGCGCAGGTCGCGGGTGCGGCCGTTCAGCTCCTCGGCCAGGCTGAGGACGGCCCGCCAGTCCGGCGGCTCGGCCGGGGCGAACTGGGTTTCGGGTTTGCCCGAGGCTGCCTGGGTCAGGGCCAGGAAGTCGTTGTCGTATTCCAGGTCGGGCCCGCAGGGGTCGTCCTCCGAAACCGGCTCCAGCCAGGGCGCCAGCGCGGGGTCAAGCGCCGGGTCGGCCGGTTCGTCGAAGGGCGAGGTGTCCATGGAGGTGGGAAGGAAGCTCGGGAGGGTGGTTGGGTGCTCGGCCGTTGAGTAACAGGGCCTGACGCTTAGTTCCCAGGCCCCTACCGCCGGGAACGGAATGGCGCTGCGCGACACTCAGCAACCTGGACGCGCGCGCGGCGCGTTCGCCGCCCAGCCCGCACGATGAACCCACCAGCCTCCAGCACCCCGGACGACAACGACGCGACCATCATCCGGCCCATCGGCCCCGCGCCCGCCGGCCCGGTGCCGGCGCTGCCCGCGGCGCTGGACGACGCGGCCACGGTCATCGCCCCACCGCCGGGCGCCGGCCCCGCCGGGCCGCCACCCGCCGCACGGCCGGACCGCCATGAAGGCGGCAACGCCCTGCCCGTGGGCAGCCGCCAGGCGGAGTTCGAGATCACCCGCGTGCTCGGCGAGGGCGGCTTCGGCATCGTCTACCTGGCGCGCGACCACCTGCTCGAGCGCATGGTGGCGCTGAAGGAATACATGCCCGCGGCCCTGGCCCTGCGCGGCGAGCACTCCCAGGTACGCGTGCGCTCCGAGCGCCACCGCGACACCTTCGAGGCCGGCCTCAAGAGCTTCATCAACGAGGCCCGGCTGCTGGCCCAGTTCGACCATCCCTCCCTCGTCAAGGTCTACCGTTTCTGGGAGGCCAACGGCACCGCCTTCATGGTCATGCCCTTCATCGAGGGCAAGACGCTGAAGGACACGCTGCGCGAAATGGGCGGGCCGCCCGGCGAGGACTGGCTGATGGCCATGCTCGCGCCGCTGACCGAGGCCCTGCTGGTGCTGCACGGCGAGCACTGCTACCACCGCGACATCGCGCCCGACAACATCATCCTGCTGCGCGGCAGCGGCATGCCGCTGCTGCTGGACTTCGGCGCCGCCCGCCGCGTCATCGGCGACATGACGCAGGCGCTGACCGTCATCCTCAAGCCGGGTTACGCGCCCATCGAGCAGTACGCCGAGGTGCCCAGCCTCAAGCAGGGGCCGTGGACCGACGTCTACGCGCTGGCGGCGGTCATCTACTGCGCCATCACGGGCCGCACCCCGCCGCCCAGCGTCGGCCGCATCGTCAAGGACGACTATGTGCCCCTGGCCCAGCTGGCCCAGGGCCGCTACAGCGAGCGCCTCGTGCAGGCCGTCGACCGCGCCCTGCAGGTCATGCCCGAACAGCGCATCGCCTCCATGGAAGCCTTCCGCGAGGCGCTGGGCCTGGGCGGCGTCGACGCGCCCAGGCCGAGCCAGATGGCCACGCTGATCCAGGCACCCGCGCCGGCGCCTACGCCGGCCGCCGCCGCGGCGCCGGCACCCGCGCGCGGCCGCGGGGCCCTGCTGGCCGGGCTCGGCCTGGCCGGAGTCGCCGCTGCCGGCGTGGCCGCCTACCTGCTGACCCGACCGCCCGCGCCGGCCGAGGGCACCGCCACCGCCGCCGTGCCGGCCGCGACGGCGCCCGCCCCCATTGCCGCTCCGGCTCCGGCCCCGGCGACCCCTCCCTTGGCTGCCGCCCCTGCGCCCGCCGACCTGCACGCCCAGTTCCTCGACCTGGTGGCCCACCACAGCCCGGGCTTCGACGTGCAGGCCCAGGCAGAGCGCACCGAACTGCGCATCGACCGCGACGAGCTGCGCTTCAGCGTCACCCCCTCGCGCGACGGCTATCTGTATGTGCTGATGGCCGGGCCCGACGGCAGCCTCACCCAGATCTACCCCAACGACAAGGCCCGCAACAACCGCGTCTCCGCCCGCCAGGCGGTGAAGCTGCCGCAATCGAGCTGGCCGCTCAAGGCCAGCGAGCCGGCCGGGCTGGAGGACTTCCTCGTCCTCGTCACCGCCGAGCCCCGCAGCTTCGCGCCCTGGGCGCTGGAGAAGGACCCGGCCTACGGCTTCCTGACCCTGCCCGCGCGCGGCCCGGCCACCGGCACTCCGGCCGGCGCCCCGAGCTGGCTGCTCGGCCAGCCGGACTGCGGCCGGCCCGCCTGCGCGGCGGAATTCGGCGCGGCGGTGTTCAGCCTGGAAGTGGTGCGTTAGCCCTTCCGGCGCCCCGCCTCGCGCAGGGCGGGGGAACCCGCTCGGCCTTGCGGTTACAGACAGGGGCCTGCCGGTCGCACCGCGGTGCGACCGGGCCTCCACGACGACTCTGGACCGCGTTCTGACCCCCACCCCCGCTCCGCTCGCCGTTCCGGCGACGACGCCCCGGCACCCCGGGCTGGACGCCTTCGTCGCGGCCGCCGCCGCGGGGCCCCTGCTCTGGGTGGCGCTGGTGGACGGGCAGGAGACGCTGTGCAGCGGCGCCACGCCCGCCGACGGCATCTCCGACCAGGTGGGGCGGCTCTTCGTGGTGGCGTTGCGCGAGCATTTCGGCGAGGCCGCCAGCGCCATCGCGGAGCGCGAGTGGCGCCTGGGCCTGCAGCCGCGCCGCCTGCTGCCCGCACGCACCGTGCGGCGGGCCGTGGCCTGTGCGGAATCGGCGCTCAGCCTGTTGCTGGCGCAGTCCAGCTTCCTGCTCTTCGAGTTCTCGGCCGTGCTGGGAGGTTGGCGCTTCCGCCGCGTCGCCGAGGGCCTGGGGCTGGACCCCTCCTCCCTGGGCCCGGAGCGCCGGGAGGCGTTGGACGTGATCCTGCGATCGGAGTTCCCGCCACCCTCCGCGGATGCCGAAGCCATAACGGCGAGGCTTCGCGCATTGTTGAGTCAGCCCGCGCACTGAAACCGGGTCGTGAAGTAGTTCACGGTGACGGGGGTTAACCCATGCCCGCAAACGCGGGGGTAGGGCGGGACAGCCATGTCGCCCCGCTGGCCGTGCCGGCGTCTGATCACACAAGGCGGTCATCGTGATCGCCGCCACCGCCCGGAGCCCGCGATGCAGTGCCTTCAGATCCGCCACCCCGCTGTTGCAGACCCTAACGTCATCTTCTCGGAGCTGTTCGGCGAACACCGCGACCGCCTGTACCGCTTCGTGCTCCGCCACATCGGCGACAGCACCGAGGCCGAGGAGCTGGCCCAGCAGGCCTTCGTGGAGGCGGCGCGCACCTTCGAGCACTTCCGCGGCGAGTCGCAGCTGTCAACCTGGCTCTACGGCATCGCGATGAACCTGGTGCGCAACCACCTGTCGCGGGCGCCGTCGCGCCTGTACCGCTTCGAGGACGAGACGGCGCTGGAGTCCACCCCTTGCGGCCAGGCCGACCCCGAGCAGCAATGCCACCTCAACCAGCTGATGCTGCTGCTGCAGACCGAGCTCGACGGCCTGATGCCCGAGATGCGCGAGGTGCTGCTGCTCGTCGCCATGGACGACATGAGCTACGAGGACGCCGCCGCCCTGCTGTCGGTGCCCATCGGCACGGTGCGCAGCCGCGTCTCCCGCGCACGCTCCCACCTGCGCACCCGCATGCAGGCCCGCGGCGCCCAACTGCCGTTCTGACGGGTCATTTGACCGGCATCGGTCGTTGCCCGGGATTCAGGGCAGGCGCAGCAGCACCTCCACCGGCAGGTGGTCCGACGGGTAGCGCCCCTGGCGCGAGTCGGTGAGCGCGCCCCAGCTCAGCGTCTCGATGCCGCGCGTGTGGAAGATGTGGTCGATGCGCTCTTCGGCGGGCAGTGGCGCATCGATGCGGAAGCCGTTGAACGTGCCCTCCGGGCCGTAGGGCGGCGTGCGGCTGGTGGCGCGCGCGTCGAGCAGTTCGCTCAGCAGGATCTGCACCGGCTCGCTGCCAGGCCCGCTGTTGAAATCGCCGATGACCAGCGTCGGGGCATCGCCGGCAATGCTGGCACGGCGGGCCAGCAGCAGCTTGGCCGATTCGCGCCGGGCGACGAGGCCTTCGTGGTCGAAGTGGGTGTTGAATACGTAGAACGGCCCGGCCTGCGGCGCGCGCCGATCGCGCAGCTCGACCCAGGTCGCAATGCGGTTGCAGCACCGGGCGTCCCACCCCTTGGAGGGCTTCTCCGGCGTCTCGCTCAGCCAGAAGGTGCCGCTGCGCAGCACCTCGAAGCGCTCCCGGCGGATGAACAGGGCGGCATGCTCGCCGCGTGCCGCGCCATCGTCGCGTCCGACGCCGACACGCTCGAAACCGGCGAGCTGCTCGAGGTCGGCGATCTGGTCCGGCAGCCCTTCCTGCGTGCCGAAGATGTCCCAGCCGTGATAGCGGATCAGCGCCAGCACCTGCGCGCGCCGTTGCGGCCAGGCGTTGATGCCGTCACTGGCGACATTCAGCCGCAGGTTGTAGGTGGCCAAGCGCCACGGTTCGCCGGCATGCGCGAGCTGCGGTGAGGCGGACAGGCAGAGGCAGGCCAGCAGGGCAAACAGGCGGTGCATATGGCGAAGGGCATCGTGGTCCAGGAGGCCAAAGCCTAAGCCAACCCTGAGGCCTGCTCCGAATCGGCCCTCTCACCTGCCCCGCCGGCGGATCAAGCCGTTCGGGGCAGCCAGCGCACCTCGCCGTCGCCGAGCACGGCCACCTCGGCGCCCTGACGGGCCAGTTCAGCGCGGTGCAGGGTCAGGGCCCCGGTCAGCCCGCCGAAGGCCGGCAGCACCAGGGCATGCGGCCAGCGGACGAAGCAGGGCCGGCGCAGACGGTCGCCCGCGCGGCTGGCGATGACGACGGCCGGATGCAGGTGTCCCGCCAGCGTGAAGCCGGGCGTGCCGGCAGCCGGAGGCTCGTGCGCGGCGGTGAACGGCCCGAGGGCCAGCGAACCGCTGACCGCCCGCAACGGCAGGCCGGCCGGGTGGATGCGCCGATCGTGGTTGCCCAGCACCAGCACGGTCTCGATCGCGGAGGCGAAGGTCGTCACGTCGGCGAGCAAGGCGGGCGTCAGGCCCTCGGCGCCGTGCCAGAAATCGCCCAGCACGACGAGGCGCTGCGCGCCGTGGAACTCGGCCAGGCTCCGCAGGCGGGCGAGCGTGCGGGCGCTGCTGCCGGCGGGCACGGGCTGGCCCTGGGCGCGGAAGGCCGCACCCTTGCCGAGGTGCAGGTCGGCCGCGAACAGGGTGCGCGCCGCCGGCCACCAGACGGCGCCGTCAGGCAGCAGCCACAGCGACTCCCCGGCCGCGTCCAGGCGCAGGCTCACCGCCGCCTCCGCCCTGATCTTTGCCCTGTCCGCCCGCCGCCGCGTGGCGCGGCCTTGTCGCCCTCCTGCCCGAAGGCCAGGCGCTCGCCCACGTCGCCGGGCGCGGTGCCGCCGCCCGCGGCGGCCTCCAGCTCGGCCAGCATGCGAGTCAGGCGCTGCGCCAGCGATTCGGTCGTGACCCGCTCGCGCAGCATCTCCACCAGCAGCGGGAAGGCCAGGGGCGACGTGCGCGCCGGGCGTTGCAGCTCCAGCGGCAGGGCGGCCAGGCGGTCCAGCGTGCGGGCCAGGGCGTCCACGTCCAGCTCGGCCGACAGCAGCTCCTCCTCGGCCTGGCGCAGCAGCCGGTTGCCCGGATCGTGCTGGCGGAAGACGTCGAAATACAGCGAGGCCGAGGCCTGCAGCTGGCGCTGGCTGCGCACCTCGCCAGGGTGGCTCTGGAAGATCAGCCCGGAGATGCGCGCGATCTGCCGGAAGCGCCGCCGCGCCAGCTCGCTGGCGTTGATGCTGGCGAGCACCTCCCCGCGCAGGGTCGCGCGGTCCACGGCGGCGAGCAGGCCGGGCAGGCGCGCGGCCCAGTCGACCTCGGTGGCGCTGAGCAGTTCCATGCCGTAGTCGTTGACCGCGACGGTGAAGGTGGCCGGCGTGTCTCGCCCGACCCGCCAGGCCAGCAGCCAGGCCAGGCCCAGGTGCACGGTGCGGCCGGCGAAGGGGTAGAGGAAGAGGTGGTGTCCGTCGGCCGAGGTCTGCACCTCCGCCAGCAGCCGCTGCGAGCCGGGCAGGGCCGACCACTCGGCCTGCAGCTTCAGCAGCGGCGCGACGAAGCGCATCTCGCGGTCGCCGTAGCGGCCCTGCGCCGCTTCGTCGAAGCGCTCCAGCATGGCGTCCGCCAGCGTGTCCGAGATGGGGAACTGGCCGCCGTTCCAGCGCGGCAGCAGGGCGCGGCCCGGCTTGGCGACGCGCACATAGGCCGTCAGGCCTTCGGTGCGCACCAGCTCCAGCGCCCGCCCGCCGAGCAGGAAGACGTCACCCGGCTTGAGCCTTGCGATGAAGTTTTCCTCCACCGTCGCGATGCGCCCGCCGGTGAGGAATTGCACGCTCATGACGGCGTCCGACACGATGGTGCCGATGTTGCTGCGGTGGCGCCGCGCGAGCCGCACGTCGGGCACGCGCCAGACGCCGTCGTCGTCGGGCACGACGCGCTGGAAGTCCGGGTAGGCGCGCAGGCTCTCGCCGCCGTGGCGCACGAAGGCCAGGGCCCATTGCCAGGCCTCGTCGGTGAGCATGCGGTAGGACGGCGCGGTGCGCACCTCGGCCAGCAGTTCGTCGGGCCGGAAGCCGCCGCCCAGCGCCACCGTCACGAGGTGCTGCACCAGCACGTCCAGCGGCGCCACGGGCGGCCGACGCGGCTCGATGCGGCCGGCCTGCACGGCGGCGCGCAGCGCCGAGGCCTCGACGATCTCCAGGCTGTGCGTGGGCACCATGGTGACCCTGGACCGGCGCCCCGGCGCATGGCCGCTGCGGCCGGCCCGCTGCAGCAGCCGGGCCACGCCCTTGGCCGAGCCGATCTGCAGCACCTGGTCCACCGGCAGGAAATCCACGCCCAGGTCGAGGCTGGCGGTGCAGACGACGCATTTGAGCTGACCCGACTTCATCGCCGCCTCCACCCAGCGGCGCAGTTCGGCGTCGATGGAGCCGTGGTGCAGGGCGATGGCGCCGGCCCAGTCGGGCCGCGCGTCGAGCAGGGCCTGGAACCAGCGCTCGCTCTGCGAGCGGGTGTTGGTGAAGACGAGGCTGCTGGCGGCCGAGTCGATCAGCTCGACGACGGCCGGCAGCATGGTCAGCCCCATGTGGCCGCCCCAGGCGAAGCGCTCGATGCGCGCGGGCAGCAGGGTCTCGATGGCGATCTTCTTGTCCTGCGCGCCGCGCACGATCACGGCCTGGGGCGCGAGCGTGTCCCGGGCCTCGTCCAGGTTGGCCAGCGTGGCGGACAGGCCCCAGGTCATGAGCCCGCGGTTCCAGCGCCGCAGCCGGGCCAGGGCCAGCTGCGCCTGCACGCCGCGCTTGGTGCCCAGCAGCTCGTGCCATTCGTCGACGACGACGAGGCGCACCCGGCTCAGGATGTCCGGCGCGTCGGCGCGCGACAGCATGAGGCTCAGCGACTCGGGCGTCGTGACGAGGGCGGTCGGCCAGCGGCGCTGCTGCGCGGCGCGCTCGGTGGAGGTGGTGTCGCCGGTGCGGGCGGCCAGCGTCCAGTGGGGCGCGAGGGCGGAGGCGGCGTCCTGCAGGGCGAGCAGGGTGTCATGGCTGAGGGCTCGCATGGGGGTCACCCAGAGCACGGTCAGCGGAGCCTCGGCGTCAGCGAAGGCCTGCAGCGCGCCGAGCCAGACGGCGAGGGTCTTGCCAGCGCCGGTGGTGGCGTGCAGCAGGCCCGATCGGCCCTGGCTCATTGCCTTCCAGACGGAGCGCTGGAAGGGGAAGGCTTTCCAGCCTTTGGCGTTGAGCCAGGCGGTGGTGGTGGCGGTCTTCATGCCGCGGGCCTTTTGAGGTTGCTTTTGCATCTAGCCTTTGCGACTCTCTGCACCGCCGCGGGAATCCGCCCCGCGAGGGCGGGTAACTTTCTTCTGTCGCGCCAGAAGAAAGTCACCAAAGAAGAGGCGCCATAAATCGAGGGCCCTGATGTGTTGAACGCCAAGAAGCGCCCCCAGGCGAACCGCTTCGCTCTCGCTGCTGTCCCTATCCCGAGCCCCATCCATCCACCGCCAGCCCGCCTAACGCGCGGCTGCACGCCGTGCTCACGAGTAGGAATACAAGCGCCGCTCGGGCGGCGCGTCGGGGCATGTGGTGGCTTCATTGGTGAGCCCGGCGTGCAGCCGGCGTTAACCGGCGCGAAGGTCCGATGGCTCGGGCTCTGGATAGGGACAGCGGCGAGAGCGAAGCGGGTCGCTTCTGGGACGGTCCGAGCTCTAAGCGCGTCAGGGCACCGGATTGAGGGCGCCTCTCTTTTGGTGACTTTCTTCTGGCGCGACAGAGAAAAGTTACCCGCCCGCCGGGGCGGACTCCCGGCTCGGTGCACCGAGTCGAAAGGCTCCATGCAAGAGCGCCCAACAACACAGCGCACCGAGCCGAAAGGCTCAAAGCAAAAACAACCATCGTCAGCGCGCCCCCCTCACCCCACCACCTCCATCAACGCCCTCAACGAATCCAGCGTATCCGCCTCATGCAAAGGCTTGTCCTCCCGGATCCTCAGCATCCGCGGAAACCTCACCGCGATGCCGCTCTTGTGCCGCGTGCTCGCCTGGATGCCCTCGAAGCCCAGCTCGAACACCAGCGTCGGCCGGACCCGCCGTACCGGCCCGAACTTCTCCACCGTCGTCTGCCGCACCACCCGGTCCACGCGCTTGATCTCCTCGTCGGTCAGCCCCGAATAGGCCTTGGCGAAGGGCACCAGCGCCAGGGCGCTGACGCTGCCGTCGAGCGCCGCCTGCGCCTCGGCGGCATCGCGCGGCGACCGGCTCCACACCGCGAAGCTGTAGTCGGTGTAGAGGCTGGCGCGGCGGCCGTGGCCGGCCTGGGCGTAGATCAGCACGGCGTCCACGCTCAGCGGCGCGATCTTCCACTTCCACCAAGCGCTGCCCGTGCGACCGATCCCATAGGGCGAGTCGCGGTGCTTGAGCATCAGCCCCTCGACGCGCCGCTCGCGCGAGCCCTCGCGCGCCGTCGCGAGGCCGGGCCAGTCGGCGGCCTCCACCAGCGGCGAGGTCGTGATGCCCAGGGCCTCCAGCCGCGCGCGCCGCAGGTGCATCGGCTCGTGCCGACGGTCCACGCCTTCGCTTTCGAGCAGGTCGTAGGCCAACAGCCGAACCGGTGCCTCGGCCAAGATGGCCTTGGACAGCTTGGTTCGGCCGATGCGCTTTTGCAGCAGGGCGAAGGGTGCGGGACCGGCTTCGCCCGGCAGCCAGGCCAGCAGTTCTCCATCCACCACCGTGCCATCGGGCCAGGTGGCGGCCTCCGCCAGCACTTCAGGGAAGCGCTCGGTGACGAGTTCCTCGCCGCGCGACCAGATCCACACCTGCCCGCCACGCTTGACGACCTGGGCGCGGATGCCGTCGTACTTCCACTCGGCCAGCCAGTCGCTCCTGGCGCCGAGTTCAGCCGGGTCGCCCGGCAGCGGATGCGCCAGGAAGAAAGGGTAGGGCTGGCCGCCGCGTGCGCCGTCCTCAGGCTCCCGCAGCAGGGCCAGGAAGCGCTCGGCCGTCGGCGGCGTGTCGATGTCCGTGTAGCCCATCATGCGCTGGGCGATGCCGGCGGCATCCGCGCCCGACCATTCGGCCAGCGCCCGCTGCACCAGCAGCTTGCTGACGCCAACGCGAAAGCCGCCGCCGACGAGCTTGACGAACATGAAGCGCTCGTCCGCAGACAGGCCGTTCCAGGCGGCCAGCACCGCCTCGCGCCGGGCGGCAGCGTCCAGGGCGCGCAGCGGCAGGATGCGCCCCTGCATCCAGTCCGCCAGCGGCTCGTCCAGCCGGTCTGCCGGGTCGGGCAGCACGTAGGCGATGGCCTCGGCGAGGTCGCCCGTGGCAGCGTAGCCCGCCTCGAACAGCCACTCCGGCAGGCCGGCCGCCTCGCAGGCCAGGGCGCGCAGTTCGTTGGTGGGCACGGCCCGCCTTGGCGTGCCGCCGGCCAGCAGGTAGACGGCCCAGGCCGCGTCGCGAGCGGGCGCCTGGGCGAGGTAGCGCTTGAGGGCTGCGACCTTGGCGAGCGTGGAGGTGCTGGCGTCCAGCGCGAGGTAGAGGGCGACGAAGCGCTTCATGCCTCGCCCTCGCCGGCCTGCGCCTCGTCGCCGTACTCGGTCGCGAAGGCCTCGGCGCGCAGGCCGAGTTCGCTCAGATAGCGCACCAGGGCGCCTTCGTCGCCGTGCGTGACGATGACCCGCTCGGTGCCGGTGGCGCGGATGGCCGACAGCAGGCCCGGCCAGTCGGCGTGGTCGCTGAAGACGAAGCCGCGATCGACGCTGCGCCGCCGCCGCGCGCCGCGCAGGCGCATCCAGCCGCTGGCGAAGGCGTCGCCATGCGGGCCCAGGGCGCGCGCCCAGCGGCTGTCCTGAACCGCCGGCGGCGCGATGACGAGGGCGCCGCGCAGCGCCTTGAACGAGGTCTCTGGCGTGACCGTCTCGGCCGCGGGCAGGGCGACGCCGGCGTCTCGATAGGCTGCGTTCAGGCGCGCGACGGCGGCGTGCACGAGCACCGGGCCCGGCGCATCGGCCGTGGCCAGCCCGGCGAGCAGTCGCTGCGCCTTGCCGAGGCTGTAACCCATCAGCAGCGCATGCCGGCCCTCGGCCGCGCACGCCGCCCACCACGCGCGCATTTCGGCCAGCACCTCCTGCTGAGGCGCCCAGCGGTAGATGGGCAGGCCGAAGGTACTTTCGGTGACGAAGCAGTCGCAGCGCACCGGTTCGAAGGGCGCGCAGGTGGTGTTGACGTCGCCGGCCCCACTGACGAAGTAATCACCCGACACGACCCAGACCTCGCCGCGATGCTCGATGCGGACCTGCGCGGAACCGAGGACGTGGCCGGCGGGATGCAGGCTCAGCGTCACGTCGCCGATGCGGCGGGGCTCGCCATAGGCCAGGCCTTCGAGGGTCGCGTCGTCACCCAGGCGCGAACGCATCAGGCCGAGGGCGTCGCGCTGGGCGAGATAGGCGCCATGGCCCGGCCGGCAGTGGTCGGCATGGGCGTGCGTGACGACGGCCCGGTCCACCGGCAACCAGGGATCGATGTAGAAGCCTCCGGCGTCGCAGTAAAGGCCTTCCGGGCGGCGCGTGACCAGATCGGGCATCGCCACAGTGTGCCCAATGCCTCGATGCCCACGTGCGCATCGCGCCGACGGCCTGCGCGCTGCCGGGGGCTGCGACGACGCGGCTTCGAGGCCCTGGCCGACAACCTCTCGCCCGCCGCCGTGCTCCCGCCTGCCTCGCCCTGGCGAGCACCTTGCCCGGACCAGGAAAATCGTGCTACACTTTCAGCTTCAGTCGCGGGGTGGAGCAGTCTGGTAGCTCGTTGGGCTCATAACCCAAAGGTCGTCGGTTCAAATCCGGCCCCCGCAACCACTTTCAGAGACCCGCCGAGTAGCAGTAGCCGCTCGGCGGGTTTTTCAATTTCGGCCCTGGTTGCGCCCGTGTCGGCGTCGCGGCCCATCTGCACCGGGCCGAGCATGTCGGCCAGCAGTTGCCGCGTGCGGTCGCGGTCGGTGTCTTCCTCGAGGACTCGCTGCAGCTCCAGCACCTGGCGCCGGTAGCGCGCCAACACGTCGTCGATGACCTGGCCAGGGCCGGCCGCGGCTTGGTCGACGAGCTGGCGCAGCCGCGTGCGCTCGGCCTCGGCGGCGCGAAGCCGCTGCTGCGGCGCCGGGCTGATGCCCATCGCGGCGATGGCCTCCACCAGGCGGCCGATCTCGGCTTCCAGCGTCTTGAGCAGGCGAGGCGCTGTGGCGACCTCGCCCGTCGCTTCGCGCTGCATGTCGGCGAGGAGTGCAGCGACTTCACGCTGCAGCAGCGACATCGCGTCGGGGCTCAGCAGGTCATCGCGCACCTCGGCCAGCAGTCGCTTGTCGAGCACGTCGCGCCCGATGGTCACCGACGACGCGCACACGGCCGCGCCGCGGTCCCGGTGGGCGCTGCAGCCGTAGCGCTTGGGATTGATCGCCGTGAAAGCCGCACCGCAGGCGTAGCACCGGAGCATGCCGGCGAACAGCGTGCGCGGGATGGCGCCCTTGCCGGTGCGCGTGCCGCGCGCGGGGCCACGTCGTGCGCGGTCCTGCACGCACCGCCACAGCTCATCGCTCACGATGCGCAGCTCGGGCTCCTCGCGGGTCTGCCACTCCGCCGGCGGGCGCTCGACATAGCGGCGCTTCCCCGTCTCCGGGTCTTTCTGCCACTGCCGCCGGTTCCACACCACGTGGCCGATGTACAGCACGTCGAAGCGCTTGGCGAGGGCGTCGGCCATCAGCGCCTTGCCGCCGGCGCGCATCGCCAGCGGCGTCGAGCCGCTGACGCCTTCGTCAGTGAGTAGGGGACGCGGCGCAGGTTGGCCTCCCGGCCGCAGTCGTTCAGGCGGAGAAGAGTTCGACGCCGGCCGCGCGCGCCGCGGTCTTCAGTCCACCATCCAGGGTAGCGAGCTTGGCGCCCGTGGCGAGTGCCAGCGCCAGATACACGGCGTCATAGCCTTGAACGTGCCGGCGCACGGCGAAGCGCACCAGGCCCGAGACGGTGGACAGCTGATCCAGGTAGCGGACGCCGATCATGTCGATGGTCTCGCCGTACTCTGCAACCAGGGCCTCGCCCCAGCGCTTGGTGCGCCCGATCTTCAACAGCCGGTAGCTGCATTCCTGCGCCATGAGCATGGGCGCGATCAGCTCTTCGTCGCCTTCCAGCTTCGCGGCGGCCACATCCGCCGCGTACTGGTGATTGACCTCCGATTCGTCCAGCACCCAGGCGAGCGCGACGGAGGCATCAACGACGATCACGGTCTTCGCGGAGCTGCTCGACGATGCTCTTCTGGCCCTTCTTCAGGGTCCGGCGAGGATGCTTGGCATAGAACGCGTCCAGCCTTGCCCGAATCTCTTCCGAGGTCAGGCGCGGCGCGCTGCTGGGCACCTCGTAGAAACCGATGCCCTCGACCTTTTTCAGGCCGATAGGCTTGGGTTTGGCACGGCTCTTGGCTAAGAGAACGCTTTTCATACGTGCGATCTTCTCATGGTGACGGCTGGGGCGTTTTGTCAGCGCCCAGTAGCTTGGCCCTCAGCTCGTGCATGGAGACGCCGCGCTCACCCGGATTGGCCTGATGGTGGGCCAGGCGCGCGCGCAGCTCGGCACGCTGGGCGTCGGTGAGCTGCTGCGGGGCGGCCGCTTCATCGGGTTGCAAAGGCATAGGCGAATGGTAGGGGTTCGGCGATGCTGCGGCCACCGCCAGGGCGGTTCACCTGGGGAAATAGAGGCGTCTCCGGGAGGAATTGCGCGCCCCGCAACCAAATCCGGAAACCCGCTGAGTGCCAGCCGCTCAGCGGGTTTTTCCATTTCGCCAGCTCAATGTCTTCGGGCCCGCTCGCAGGCGGTGTTCTCGACTGCAGTCACCGTCCGGCGTCCGCCTCAGCCGGAATGAACCGACCGCAGATGCTTTGAAACCGCCTTGGCGGCGGTCGCCTCTCTGGACGCGTCGGACAGGCCGGAGAGGATGCCGCATTGGTCGGACGGCCGGGCGTCGCCGCAGCGCTCGCGCAAGGACTTCAGCGCCTTTTCGAGCGCGCGCAGTTCGCGGATCCGCTGGGTGACGTGTTCGATGTGCTCGTCCAGCAGGAGGTTCACGTCGCCGCAGCTTTCGTGCGGCGCGTCCTTGACCTTGAGGAGGATGCGCACTTCGTCCAGCGACATGTCCAGGCCCCGGCAGTAGCGGATGAACTGCAGCCGCTCCAGGTGCCGGGTCTCGTAGACGCGAAAGTTGCCCTGGGTGCGGGCCGGCGCGGGAAGCAGGCCCTCGCGTTCGTAATAACGGATAGTCTCGACGGCGGTGGCCGAGGCAGCGGACAACTCACCGATCTTCATGATGGGCCCCTGGGTTCGCCATCGGCCGAGTGTAGGGACTTGACTCTGTAGCAGCTACAGATTGTCAAATGCCCTTGCACCTGACGATCCATCCCGCATGAGCACCCACGACCACGGCGCGCCTGCCGATCACCACCACGCACATGACCACGCCCATGGCTCGGGGCACGACCGCGACCACGATCATGCGGTGCCCTGCTGCGGCCCCACCTGCGCCTCGCCGGTCGCGACGACGCTGACGCCTCCTTCAGCCGGCGGGCTGTTGTTGCGTATTCCCGCGATGGACTGCCCCACGGAAGAGGGGCAGATCCGCCGCGCGCTGGAGCGCTTCACGGAGATCCGCGGGCTGCGCTTCGACCTGGGCGCCCGCACGCTGAGCATCGACGCCCCGCCGGCCAGTTGGGAACCGGTGGCCGCGGCCATCCGTGCCCTCGGCTTCGAGACCGAGACCTTGTCCGTTCCCCCGGCGGCCGAGGACACGTCCAAGGCGCGGCGCGGCGAGTGGGCGCGGCTGCTGGCGGCGCTGCTCGTGGCCCTGGGTGCTGAGACGGTTCATTTCTCGGCGCCGGACGCGCTGGCCTGGAAACTCGCCGGCATGGCCCTGGCGGGCGCCGCCATCGCCCTCTCCGGCCTCGCGGTGCTCCGCAAGGGCCTGTCGTCGCTGCTGCGCGGGCAGCTCAACATCAACGCCCTGATGTCGGTGGCCGTGCTGGGCGCCTTCGTCATCGGCCAGTGGCCCGAAGCCGCGATGGTGATGGCGCTGTACTCCCTCGCCGAACTCATCGAGGCCCGTTCGGTCGAGCGGGCGCGCAAGGCCATCACCGGGCTTCTCGCGCTGTCGCCACCCCGCGTGGAAGTGCGCCAGGCCGACGGCAGCTGGGCCAGCGTGGCGGCCAAGTCCGTGGCCGTGGGGGCCCTGGCCCGCGTCAAGCCGGGCGAGCGCTTTGCGCTCGACGGACGGGTCACGGCGGGCCAGGGCGCCGTCGACCAGTCGCCCGTCACCGGCGAGAGCATCCCCGTGGACAAGCTGCCGGGCGACGAGGTCTTCGCCGGCACCATCAACCAGAGCGGCGCCCTTGAATTCGAAGTTACCAAGCCGGCGGGCGACACGACGCTGGCGCGCATCATCCATGCCGTCGAGCAGGCCCAGGGCCAGCGCGCACCGACGCAGCGCTTCGTCGACCGCTTCGCCGCCGTCTACACCCCGGCCGTCTTCGCGCTGGCCCTCGCGGTCGCCGTGGGCACGCCGCTGCTCATGGGCTGGCCGTGGCCGGCGGCGGTCTACAAGGCCCTGGTGCTGCTCGTCATCGCCTGCCCCTGCGCCCTCGTCATCTCGACGCCCGTGACCGTCGTCAGCGGGTTGGCTGCCGCCGCGCGTCGCGGCATCCTCATCAAGGGCGGCGTCCACCTGGAGGAGGCCCGCAGGCTCAGCGTGATGGCGCTCGACAAGACCGGCACGCTGACCGAAGGCAGGCCGCGCCTCGTCGCCCACGCGGCCCTGTCGCAGGCGCGGCCCGAAGCCGAGGTGATGCAGGTCGCGAAGAGCCTCGCGTCCCGCTCCGACCACCCGGTGTCCCAGGCCGTCGCGGCCGGGCTGGGTGGGCAGGCGCTGGCCGTCCAGGACTTCGGCGCCCAGATGGGACGCGGCGTCCACGGCACGGTCGCCGGCCGCCGCTATTTCCTCGGCAACCATCGCTGGGTGCACGAGCGCGGCCTGTGCTCCGCCGAGCTGGAGTCGCGGCTGGAGGAGCACGAGGCGGCCGGCCTGATGCTGTCCCTGCTCGCGGACGAAGACGGCGTGCTGACGCTGTTCGCCGTCGCGGACACCGTGAAGGCGTCCAGCCGGCAGGCCGTGGCCGAGCTGAAGGCCCTGGGCATCCGCACCATCATGCTGACGGGCGACAACCCCTCGACGGCGAAGGCGATCGCCAGCCAGGTTGGCATCGACGACGTGCGAGCCCATCTGCTGCCGCAGGACAAGCTCGATGTCATCGCCGACCTGGGTACCACCCGGCGGGTGGGCATGGTGGGCGACGGCGTCAACGATTCGCCCAGCCTCGCCGCGGCGGCCGTGGGCTTCTCGATGGGCGGTGCCGGCACCGACACGGCCAAGGAAGCGGCCGACGTGCTCATCATGAACGACGACCTCCGCAAGGTGCCCGAGACCATCCGCCTGTCCCGGCGGACCCATGCCGTGCTCTGGCAGAACATCGCCATCGCGCTGGGCATCAAGATGGTGTTCTTCGCCTTGGCCGTGTTCGGCAGCGCCACGATGTGGATGGCCGTCTTCGCCGACATGGGGGCGAGCCTGCTGGTGGTGTTCAACGGCCTGAGGCTGCTGCGGGCCCCGGCCGCTCGCTGACGGCGGCTTCGACGGCCGGGCGACCGGAACGGGCCTTGCCGGGGCCGCACGACCGCGGCGCCAGCGGCGCCATTCCCTGGCCTTCCCGAAAGGAACTCCCATGCCTTCGCGTCTCCTCGTCCTTGCGGCTGCTGCCACGGTCGGCACGCTGATCTGGCGCTCCCTGTCCGCCCGCGCCATGGCCGACCGCGTATCCCTGCCCACGTCGGACGGCCTCATGCCGGACGGCCTGGGCCGCGATCCCGCCGCCGACCCCGATGCGCTCACGCGCGACCTGCCGCTGCGTTCGCTGGAGGCCGGCATGCCGGCCGACCGCCACGCCGATGCCGACCGGCCGCGGCCCGGCTTCGCCGATTACGCGCGCGGCGCCTGAGCGGCCACCCGCGGCCTGCGGGACGCCGGTTCCCGATGGCAACGACTTGGCCGGGTGCCGTCGGCGAGCCGACCTGTGCCTGGCCGGCGGCGACGCGGTGGCCTTCTTCTACGATGCCGCCCGCATCCAGCGCCACACTGCCGCGCCCGAGCCGCTGCGCGCGACCCTGTTCGGCAAGGCAGCGAGCTGCAGCGGCTCAGCGGCGCGTGCGGAAGGTGATGGGCCAGCGCAGCGCCTGCACCGGCGCCACGCTGTGCTGCCACTGCCAGCGGGCGAGCGCCGCGTCAGCGCCATGGTCGCACCGTGGTGCCGCCGGTCCTCCTGGGCTGCCGGCTCCGGAGGCAATCCGCTTTCCCTGTGCGCGCGAAAGGGGGATGCCGGCGAGGCGCGCCGCTTGCCCCACGGAGCGGCTTGCGGCAAATCCCGCCGCCGGTATGCGGCTTGCTCCGAGCCGGCATGCCGTCCGAACTCCGCTCCCGCGAATCGCCCGTGGTGCTGTACGGTGCCATCGCCGCCAACGTCGCCATCGCGGTGACCAAGTTCGCCGTCGCCGCCCACACCGGCAGCTCGGCCATGCTGTCGGAGGCGGTGCACTCGACGGTGGACACCGGTAACGGCCTGCTGATGCTGTTCGGCCTGCACCGCAGCCGCCGGCCACCCAACGCCGTCCACCCGTTCGGCCATGGCCGCGAGCTCTACTTCTGGAGCCTCATCGTCGCGGTGCTGATCTTCGGCCTGGGCGGCGGCGTGTCCTTCTACGAGGGTGTTCGCCACCTGCGACATCCGCTACCGGCCCAGCAGCCGTTCTGGAACTACGTCGTACTCGGCGCGGCCCTGCTGTTCGAGGGGACGAGCTTCGCCATCGCCTGGCGGCAGTTCCGCCGCGAGGCGCGCGACCGGCCGACGTGGGCGGCGCTGCGCCTGAGCAAGGACCCCACCACCTACACCGTCGTGGCCGAGGACGCCGCCGCCCTGCTGGGGCTGCTCGTCGCGGCCGCGGGCATCGCCCTGGCCGAGGCGCTCGGCCGCCCGGAAATCGACGCCCTGGCCTCGATGGTGATCGGCCTGCTGCTGGCTGGCGTGGCCCTGTTGCTGGTGCGCGAGGCGCGCGGCCTGCTCGTCGGCGAGGGCGTGCAGCCCCACACTGCCGAGGCCCTCGTGGCCTTGGCGCGGGCGCATGTCGAGGTCGTCGCCACCGGGCCGGTGCTGAGCATGTACATCGGCCCCAAGGAGGCGCTGCTCGTGATGGAGCTGGGGTTTGCGCCCGGTGTGAGCGCCGAGCGGGCCGCGCAGGTGGCCGCGGCGCTGCGCGGCGAAATCCGCGAGCGCTACCCCATGCTGACCCGCGTCTACCTCGGCTTGCTCGCCGGCGGCTGAAGCGGGCCCTCGGGCACCTGCATCGCCGGCAGGCGCCTCGCAACCGGACTCCACCATGCCCAAGCTCCCTGGGGCGCGGGCGAGCGGCGCTGCCGCGCCGCTGGCCGGCAGCGGCATCGAGCCCGGCGGCGGTGGGGCCACGCAGCCGCCGTCAGGCTCGGCCGCCTCCGGCCCGCGGTGAGGGCTGGCGCCCCGGCCTCTTGCGCTGGATCAAGGCGTTAAGCGGCGCACACCCCTAGGCTGCGCGCCTTGCAGCACGACCCCGGACCCATGACGTCACTGCCTGGCCTGTCGGACCGTTTGGACCGGCCGGGCCGGCTCGACCGCTCGGCCGCTTGCGCCCTCGGCGCGAAGCCCTCAGCCCATGCTGACGAGCAAGGCGGCTTGCAGGATGCGACGACGCTTGACCTCGACTGGCGCGTCACCTTGGAGTTCGGTCGCCAGGGCGCAGGTCGGGTGGCTGGCCGTGGCCAGGCCCGCGAAGACGGGGATGCCCGCGTTGCTGGCGATGCGCTTGACCAGCGAGATCGGCAGGTGTTGGCACTCGACCGCGTCGTAGAGCTGGCCCAGCATGCGCGCCGTGTCGGCGACTTGGCTGGCGCTGCTGGCTTCGTCCAGGCTGGGCTGCACGAAGGACACGTGGGCGCCGAGATCCGTGGCCGCCTGCACGAAGGCGGTGGCGCCTTCGTCGCCCTTCTCCGGCGACAGCAGGGCCAGGCGCTTGCCGCTCATCAGCTTCAGGCCGGCGCCATCGGCGCTCGCAAGGACGCGCGCCTGCGACAGCACGGCGGCGGCTTGCTTGGGGTCCTGGAAATCGGTACCGGCGGTACCTTGACGAGCTCTGAAACGCATTGGCGGCAGCGTATCGGAGCGATCTGCCCGAGCCTTGACGGAGGTCAACTCGGGTGGATGTCGTTTGGTGTTGCCTCTTCGTCACCGTCTGTTTACCCAGCGTTACCCAGCGCTACCGAGCGATGTCTCGCATTGGCACTGCATTGCCGGGCCCTGCCTAGCATCGATGCCATCGAGCCAACACACGGACATCGCCATGCAGACCGCCGCCCCCATCGTCACCACGCCCGCCATCGCCCCCCTGACCCGCGGCATCCCCGCCCGCCGCGAATTCGCGGTGCCGTCCGGCGAGGGTGCCCAGCGCCGGGCCGACCCCGACACCGCGGCGCGCATCGCCGAGACGATGAAGCTGCTGGTCGAGGTGCTGGAGGTCAAGCGCCGCGTGGTGCGCGCCGGCGACCTGGTCTACCGTGCGGGCGAGGCCTTCACCAGCCTGCACATCCTCAACTCGGGCCTGTTCAAGCTGCTCAGCTCGTCCGCCGAGGGCCGCGAGCAGGTCGTGGGCCTGCGCTTTCGCGGCGACTGGCTGGGCTTCTGCGGCATCGCCAAGGGCCGCTACACCTGCGACGCCGTGGCCATGGACACCGGCGAAGTCTGGACCGTTCGCTACGACGCCCTGCTGCGCGCCTGCGCCGAGCATCCCGAGCTGATGGAGGTCATGCATGCGGCCATGAGCCACGAGATGATGCGCGACCGCGATGTGCTCATCTCCATCTGCACGCTGCCGGCCGACGCCCGCGTGGTCGCCTTCCTGCACTACTGGGCCGACTCGCTGGCCAGCCGTGGCCTGCGCACCGACCAGATCAGCCTGCGCCTGACCCGCGCCGAGATCGGCAACTACCTGGGCCTCACGCTGGAGACGGTCAGCCGCGTGCTGTCCAAGCTGGCGCGCGCCCAGCTCATCGCCTTCAACGAGCGCAACCGCCGCGACATCTGCATCCCCGACTTCCACGCGCTGGACGCCTTTATCCAGCGCCGCGAGGCCGCTGCCGGCCTGCACTGAACGCGCGGCCGGCGCGCCGGCGACCCCGAGACCAAGAAGATTCAGGGAGATCCGGATGACGCCGCCGAACCTTGTTCCCGACACGGCGCACCAAGACCCGCCCCGCACGCGGGGCGCGCCGTGGCGCCGCTGGCCCAGGCCCTCGGGCCCCGCGCTGACCGCCCTGGCCTATGCCTTCTTCGGCCTGGCCTGGGTGCTGCTGTCCGACCGGCTGATGCAGCTGGTGGCGCCCGACGTGGCGACCCTGTCGGCCGTCGGCCTGGGCAAGGGCGTGGCCTTCATCCTCGTCACCAGCGGACTCATCTACCTGGTCGCCGCCCGCCACGCGCCGGCGGGCCCGCGCGTCGAGGCCTCACGCGGCGAGGAGCGCGATGCGCTGCCCTGGGTCTTCGGCCTGCTGGCCGCCGCCATCGTGCTGGCCAGCCTCGTCAGCTACGCCACGGCCGCCCACCGAGCGCACGAGCAGCAGGTGGGCCAGCTCCGCCAGGAGGCCGAGCTCAAGGCCGGCATCGTGCAGGGCTGGATCGACCAACGCGCCGAAGAGGCCGGCCAGCTGACCGGCGACGCCCTGCTGCGCGACAGCCTGCTGCGCTGGCGCCGCACCGGCAGCGAGGCCTCGGCCCAGGCGCTGCGCCGCTATCTCAAGACCCTGGCTTCGGCCGGCCGCTACGCCGATGCCGTGCTGGTGGACGGCAGTGCCGCCCTGCTGCTCGCGCCCGACGGCGCCGCCCGCCGCTTCGGGCCCGAACTCAGCCGCGGCGTGCAACGCGCCTTCGCCCGCGGCGCCCCGGAGAGCACCGACTTCTACACCGCCGACGGCGATGCCCCCAACCTGCACATGGACCTGATGGTGCCGCTGGCCGGCGCCGATGGCCATCCCGACGCCGTGCTGGTGCTGCGCACGGCGCCGCGGACACAGCTGCTGCCGCAACTGCTGATGCGCGCCACCAGCGGCGCGCCCGAGACCCTGCTGTTGTATCCCTCGCCGACGGGTGTGCTGGCCTTCGGCATCGGCGGCAGCGACGCGGCCCAGCAGCGGCCGGCGCCTGCCCGCAAGCCTTCGCTGGCCGACCTGGCCGGCCGCGCCAGCCTGGCCGGCAGCTTGCTCGGCGGGCTGGACGACGGCAGCGGTGAAGCCCGCCTGGCCGTCGCGGCGGCGGTGCGTCGCTCCGGCTGGTACGTGGCCGTGCAGACGCCGCGGGACCGCATCGACGACGCCTTCTGGAGCGGCGCGGCCGCCCTGGCCGTGACCGACGTGCTGGCCCTGCTGGCCGCCGGCGGCGTGCTCTACACCGCGCAGCGGCGCCGCGAGCACCGAGCCACCTCCCGCGTGGCCGAGCACCGCGAGGAGGGCGTGCGGGCCTGGAAGATCGCCGAGGCCATCGCCAACTGCTCCAGCGACGCCATCTTCGCCAAGGACCTGCAGGGCCGCTATCTGTTCGTCAACCGCGAGATGTGCCGCATCGCCGGACGCAGCGCGGAGGAACTCGTCGGCAAGGACCTGAGCGACCGGGTGCCGAAGGAGCAGATGCACCGGTTCCTCCAGGACGATGCCGCCGTGCTGCGCGCCGACAAGCCGGTCTGCGTCGAGCTGCGCCTGGCCACGCCCGAGGGCGAACGCATCCATGCCTGCACCAAGGGCCGGCTGCTGGATGACGAGGGGCGCACCATCGGGGTCTACGGCGTCAGCAGCGACATCACCGAGCGGCGCGACCTGCAGCAGCGCATGCGCCAATGGGCCACGGCCTTCGAGGACGTGCGCGACGGCGTCGTCATCGCCGATTCCCTCGGCCGCGTGCAGGCCGTCAATCGCGCCTTCACCACCATCACCGGCTATGCCGCCGACGAGGCCATCGGCTCGGGCCTGAACCTGCTCAAGTCGGGCCGCCACGGGCCGGACTTCTACCGCCAGATGTGGGCGGCGATCAACGCCGACGGCCATTGGCAGGGCGAGATCTGGAACCGCCGCAAGAGCGGCGAGATCTATCCCGAGTGGCTGACCATCAGCGCCGTGCGCGACGACCACGACGGCGCCGTCACCAACTACGTCGGCGTCTTCACCGACATCAGCCGCCTCAAGCACAGCGAAGCCCAGAACGACTGGCTGGTCAACCACGACCCCCTGACCCGCCTGCCCAACCGGCTGCACCTGCAGCGGCGGCTGGAAGAGGCCCTGGCGCGCTCGCGCCGCCACGAGACGCGCGCCGTGCTGCTGGTCATCGACCTGGACGGCTTCAAGACCGTCAACGACAGCCTCGGCCACCCGGCCGGCGACGAGGTGCTCGTCTGCATCGCCAAGCGCCTGCAGGCGCGGCTGCGCCACGAGGACTTCCTCGGGCGGCTCGGCGGCGACGAATTCCTCGTCATCGTCGAGGCGCCGACCGAGGGCTGCGCCATCGACACCCTGGCCCGCGACCTGCTCGCCGCCGTGTCGGCGCCGGTGGCCCTGTCGGTCGGCCAGGACGCCTACCTGACGGCCAGCATCGGCATCAGCATGTTCCCTGAGGACGGCAGCCCCACGGCGGTCGAGCTGCTGCGCGACGCCGACGCGGCCATGTACCGCGCCAAGGAGATGGGCCGCAACTGCTTCAGCTTCTACACCGGCGACATGAATGCCTCCGCCATGGCCAAGCTGGAGCTGGAGGCCGCGCTCAGCCGCGCCATCGAGCGCGACGAGCTGCGCCTGTTCTACCAGCCCAAGGTCGATGCGCGCAGCGGCGCCATCATCGGTGCCGAGGCCCTGCTGCGCTGGGAGCGCGGCGGCGCCGGCCTGGTGGCGCCGGCCCAGTTCATCCCCATGGCCGAGAACAGCAGCCTCATCCTCGACATCGGCGCCTGGGTCATCGACGCCGTCTGCCTGCAGCTGCGCCACTGGATGGATGCCGGCCTGCCGATCGTGCGCATCGCCGTCAACGTGGCCGCGCGGCAGTTCGCAGCCGGCGACCTCGACGTGGTCGTCGCCCGCGCGCTGGAGCGTCACGACGTGCCCGCCGACTGCCTGGAACTCGAGCTGACCGAAGGCATGCTCATCAGCAACCCACAGGAAGGCACGCAGATGCTGCAGCGCCTGCGCAACCTGGGCGTCAAGGTGTCGCTGGACGACTTCGGCACGGGCTATTCCAGCCTGGCCTACCTGCACCAGTTCCCCATCGACGCGCTCAAGATCGACCAGTCCTTCGTCAAGCGCATCGGCGAGGTGCCCGACGGCGCGGCGCTGGTGGATGCCGTCATCGGCCTGGCCCACCGGCTGCGCCTGCGCGTCGTCGCCGAAGGCGTGGAGACCAGCACGCAGCGCGACCACCTGCGCCGCCAGGGCTGCGACGAGATGCAGGGTTACCACTTCGGCCGGCCCGAGCCGGCGGCTGCGCTGCAGGCGCAGCTGACGGCGCAGCGCGGCGCCTTACTGGGCGCCTGAAACCGCCCGGGCGATGGCTCGCGCCAGCTCGGCGCGGGTGTAGGGCTTGGGCAGCAGCTCCCAGCCGGCCGGCGAGTCGCGGTCGGCGTCCAGCAGCTCGGCGGAGAAGCCCGACATCAGCAGGATGGCCAGCGACGGCAGCCGCTCCTGGGCAATGCGGGCCAGCTCGGTGCCGCGCATGCCCGAGCCGAGCGCGATGTCGGTCAGCAGCAGGTCGAAGGCGGCGCCGGGCTTGAGCAGCAGCAGGGCCTGCTCCGCGCTCGGGCTGGTGGTGACCTCGCAGCCCAGCATCTCGAGGAAGCGGCGGGCCACGACGCGCACCTCGGTGTCGTCCTCCACCATCAGCACCTTGAGGCCGGGGCGGACGGCGTCGCCGTCGTGCAGCGATTCGTCCACGGCCGCCTCCTCGGCCCAGGGCCTGGGAAGGTAGAGCGCGATGGTCGTGCCGGCCCCGGGTGCGGAGTCGATGGCCACGGCCCCGCGCGACTGCTTGACGAAGCCGTAGACCGTGCTCAGGCCCAGCCCCGTGCCGCGGCCGGCCTGCTTGGTGGTGAAGAAGGGCTCGAAGGCGCGCTCCTTGACCTCTTCGGGCATGCCCGAGCCGGTGTCGGAGATGGCGATGCGCACGAAGCGCTCGTCCATGGCGCTCGGGTCGTCGATCTCGCGCCTCACGTCGGCCGGCAGGGCGCCCGCCAGCTCGGCCTTGAAGCGCAGGCTGCCGCCCTCGGGCATGGCGTCGCGGGCATTGATGGCGATGTTGAGCAGGGCGCTTTCCAGCTGCCCGGGGTCGGCCAGGACGGGCGGGCATTCCGGCGCCAGTTCCACGCTGATCTCGATGCGCTGGTCGAGCGTGCGGCGCAGCATGTCGGCCAGCGACTCGAGCATGGCGCCCACGTCCACCGAACTCGGCTGCAGCACCTGCCGGCGCGAGAAGGCCAGCAGCTTGCTCGTCAGCTCGGCGCCGCGCTTGGCCGCGCGGGTGGCGGCGCCGACGAGCTGCTGGCCGAACTCATCGCCCGCCAGCGCGGGCAGCTCCTCCAGCACCTGCAGATTGCCCTGGATGACGGTGAGCAGGTTGTTGAAGTCGTGGGCGATGCCGCCGGTCAGCTGGCCGACGCTTTCCAGGCGCTGGGCGTGGTTCAGTGCCTCCTCGCTCTGGGCGCGCTGCAGGCAGGTCGCCAGCAGGTTGGCCATCGACTCGAGGAAGCGCGTCTCGTCGTCGCCGAAGCGGTGGGGGGCGAGGGACTGCACCGACAGCACGCCGACGATGCGCCCGCGGTCGGACAGCGGCACGGCCAGGGCGCTGACGATGCCCGCGTCGAGGTAGGTCCGCGGCACCTGGAAGCGGTCCTCCAGTCGCAGGTCGTCCACGACGACGGGGCGGCCCTGGGAGAGCACATAGCCCGGCGGCGAATCGGCACGGTTGGGAATGCGCGTGCCCACCGGCGCCGCCGCCACTTCGCCGAAGCGGCTGGCGACGCGGAATTCCTGGCGGTTGGGCTCCAGCAGCAGCACGCTCGAGAACTCCACCTCCAGGGCCTCAGCCGCGATGGCCGGCACCTGCATCAGCAGCTGCTGGGGGTCGCGCTCGTCGACGGCGATGCGGCCGAGCAGGGCGAGGTGCTCGCTGTGCCGGGCGCGTTGCAGGGCCTGCTTGACGCGGGGGTAGGCGCCGATGTCGCGGATGGCCGCCACCACGTAGGGCAGGCCGTGGTTCTGCAGCGGGCTCAGCGCGATCTCGACCATGACCTCGCTGCCGTCGCGGCGCTTGGCCACCAGTTCCATCTGCGTGCCCATGGGCCGGGGCCGCGGCGCGTGGCCGTAGGCCTGGCGGTAGGAGGCATGGCGGGGGCGGATGCTGTCCGGTACCAGGGCGTCCACGCCCAGGCCGATCAGCTCGCCCTCCGCATAACCGAGCAATGCCGTGGCAGACGGATTGGCCAGCACGATGCGCCCGTCGGCGTCCACCAGCAGCAGGCTGTCCGGGTAGGCCGAGAACAGCGAGCGGTAGACGCTCAGGTCGTCCACCGGCTGGGCCGATGCGGCGGGCGGCTGCGGTGCGGCGGGGTGGGTCATGGGGCGTCGCCGGCCGGGCCGACCGGCGGGATGAAGATGTAGCCCGCGCCGCGCACCGACTTGATGATCTGCGGGTTCTCGGCGTCGTCTTCGAGCTTGCGGCGCAGCCGGCCGATCTGGACGTCGATGGTGCGGTCGAAGGGCGCGGCCTCACGGCCCCGGGTGTGCTCGAGCAGGAAGTCGCGCGACAGCACCCGGCCCGGGTGCTGGGCGAAAGTCGCCAGCAGCGAGAACTCGCCGCTGGTCAGGCGCACCTCGTTGCCCTCGGGGTCGTTGAGGCGGCGGGCCGCGAGGTCGAGTTCCCAGCCGAGGAAGGCCAGGCGCTCGGCCGGGGCCGATGGCGCGGCGGCCGGCGGCGCCGACGGGCCCGGTGGCGTCACCGCCGGTACCGCGGGCCCCAGGCGCCGCAGCACGGCCTTGATGCGGGCCACCAGCTCGCGCAGGTCGAAGGGCTTGGTGACGTAGTCGTCGGCGCCGATCTCCAGGCCCACCACCTTGTCGACCGCGTCGCCCCGGCCGGTGATGATGACCAGGCCGCAGCGCCAGTGCTCGCGCAGCTGGCGCGCGATGGCGAAGCCGTCCTCGCCCGGCAGGCCCAGGTCCAGCAGCACGAGTTCGGGCGGGTCGCGCGGCATCAGCTCCATCAAGGCGTGGCCGGAGGAGAGCTGGGTCGTGCGGAAGCCGTGCCCGCTGAGGTAGTGGGCCAGCAACTGGGTGATGTCCGCCTCGTCGTCGACGACGGCAATATGCTGGAGAGTCACGGCTTCGTCGTGGCTGGTGCGTTATGGCGTGCAAACATTCTTGCACCGAACTGTGCGCCTTTGATCAGGATCAAGGCAGGGCGCGGTCACTCCCCGTAAGTGCTCAGTAAGTGGTATGCAGTTGCGAGTCGCCGGGCACGCGCAGGGGCAGGTGCATGCGGAAGATGGCGCCGCCGCCCACGCGGTTCTCCGCCGTGATGCGACCGCCGTGCACTTCGAGAATCTTGCGGGCGATGGCCAGGCCCAGGCCGGTGCCTCCGGAGCCGTCCTTGGTCTGGCTGGACTGCACGAAGGCCTCGAAGATGGCGTCGAGCTCCGCCGGCGGGATGCCCGGGCCGCGGTCGGCCACGCTGATCCGGCATTCCTCGGGCGTCAGGGCGACGGCCTCGATCTGCAGCGTGCCGCCCTCGGGCGAGAACTTGATGGCGTTGGCGACGACGTTGCGGATGGCCTGGTGGATGCGCATGGGGTCGACCTTGGCGGACAGCGGCTCCTCGGGCAGGCGCAGGTCCAGGCGCAGCCGGCGCTGGCCGAGCAGCGGGTCCAGCTCGCTGAGCACCGCCTGTACCAGGGTGCGCAGGTCGCAGCGCTCGAGGTCGAAGGTGCCGACGGCGCTTTCGATCTTGGACACGTCCAGCAGGTCGTTGACCAGGGCGAGCATGCGCTGGCCGGAGTTGTGGATGTCGGTGAACATGGCGGCCAGGCGGGGCTGGTCGCGCCCGCGGACGAAGCCCAGCTCCGAGAAGCCGAGGATGGCCTGCAGCGGCGTGCGCAGCTCGTGGCTGATGTTGGCCACGAACTCCGACTTCGAGCGGGAGGCCTCCTCCGCCGCGTCCCGCGCCTCGCGCGTGGCCCGCTCGGCGTCGCGGAACTCGCTCACGTCCATCAGCGTGCACAGGATGCCCGCGGTGCCGCCGCCTTCCCCGGGAACGGGCACCTGGGTGATGACGACGTCGCGCCGCGAGCCGTCGCGGTGGCGCACCTGGGCCTCGTAGCGCAGCCGCCCGCCGCCGGCCATCAGCCGGGCGTCCTGCCGCGCCTGGGCGCCGGGGTCGCCGGCGGACAGGAAGTCGCCCACGGGGCTGCCGATGACTTCCTCGCGCGTGTGGCCCACCAGTTCTTCCCAGGCCTGGTTGACCATCAGGTAGCGGCCCGCGGTGTCGAACATGGACACCGGCAGCGGGCTGATCTCCAGCAGCAGGCCCGTGAACGCGAGCTGGTGCTGGAGCTGCTGGTCCGACGCCACGCGTTCGCTCACGTCCATGGCGCTGCCCGCGAAGCCGACGATGCGGCCTTCGACGTACAGCGGCACGACGGCGATGAGGAAGTGGCGCGGATGGCCGTCGCGGCAAGGGATGCAGATCTGGGTCTGGCGCACGCTGGTGCGGTCGTCGCGGCGGAACAGCTCGGCGGTGCGCTGGCGATCGGCCGGCGCGGCGAGGTCCGCGAATCGCCGGCCCCGCGCCTGGCTCGGGCTTTCGTCGCTGATGGCGGCCCAGCGCGCATTGACGAAGGTGATGGCGCCATCGGCATCGGTGCGGAAGATCAGTTCCTGCACGCTCTTGAGCAGCACGCTGAGTTCGCGCTCGCGCAGGGCCACCTGTTCATGGGCGCCGTCCAGGGCGTGGCGGGCCTGCTCGCGGGCGCGCATCTCGCGCAGCAGCGCGGCGGTGCCGCCGGCCACGGCAGCCAGGGCCAGCAGGCCGATGACGCCCAGCCACCTCAGCCGCTCGTACCACGCGTGCAGCACCGCCGTCTCGGCCATCTCGACCATGACGACCAGGGGCCGGCTGCGCGAGGCGCGAAAGGCCACCACCTGCCGGCCGGGCAGCAGGCCGGGGCCGATGTAGTCGCCGTGTTCGCGCTCGGGCAGCCAGCTGTCGAAGACGGGGTGGGCCTGCAGGCGCTGGCCGGGCTGCAGCGGCAGCTCGTCGCTGGCCGCGATCAGCTGGCCGCCCAGGCCGGCGAGCGCGGCCAGGCCGCCGCCGTCCGCGAGCGCCACCTGCTGGAAATTGGCCAGAGCCCCGGGGTTGACGAGGGCCACCAGCAGCAGCCGCCGGCCGCCGAACTGCACGGTGCGCAGCAAGGGCAGCATGCCGACGCCGGCGGCGCGCGGCGTGCGGGCCGGGCTGGCGAGGTCGGCCAGGCTGCGCCCGGCCAACAGCGGCAGCAGCGCCTCGCGCCCGTCGGCGGGCAGCGGGCCGAGGCGGCGCAGGTCGACGCGCAGTCCGGCCTCGCCGGCGACCGAGCTGGCCAGCACGGTGCCGTGCTCGTCCAGCACCGCGGCGCCGCGCAGGAAGGGCAGGCCGCTGAGCAGGCTGCGGCCGAGCAGGGGCTGCAGCCGCGCGGGTTCGGCCGAGGCCTGCTGGGCGATGCCGTCGCCCAGGGTCTGCAGCAGCAGCGAGGCCGACTCGACGGTGCGGGTGACGTGGTCCTCCAGCGTGCGGGCCACGAGCGCGGCGCGGTCGCGGGCGTTGTCCAGGGCCTCGCGGCGCTCGAAGCTGGCCAGCGCGGCCAGCGCGGCGAGCACGGCCAGGGCCAGCAAGGCCGCCAGGCCCTGGGCCAGCAGCCCGGCGCGGCCGAGCATGGGCCGGGCCGGCGGCGGGTCGTCGGGGCGCTGGCGGGCCATGCCTCAGCGCAACAGGGCGATGTCGGCCAGGCCGTGGCGGCGGGCCGCGGCCAGCAGGCGGCCGTCGTGCTTGATGGCGGCGACGAATTCGTCCAGCCGCGCCAGCCAGCGGGCGTCGCCGTGCTTGGCGGCATAGGCGTAGGGCAGCACGAAGAAGGGCTTGGGCGGCGCGACGAGGCGGGCCCAGTCGGCGTTGTCGAGCAGGCGGCGGCTGTACGGGTAGTCGGTCATGAAGACATCCACCCGGCCGGCCTCCAGCTCCTGCTCGCGCGTGGCCGGCGGGCGGATGACGACCATGCGCGCCTGCTTGAGGGCGTTCTGCATCACGGGCTCCATGAAGGTGCCGGCCTGCACGGCCACCAGCACGCCGGGCTGGTCGATGTCGGACCACTGGCGCACGGTGCGGCTGCCCCGGGTGGTGACGCCGTAGATGTCGCTTTGCAGATAGGGCTCGGTGAAGGCCAGTTGCTCCTTGCGGCTGGGCAGCATGCCGATGGCGAACATGGCGACGTCGCAGCGGCCGGCGTTGAGGTCGCCCACGAGCTGCGGGAACGACGAGTCGACGTACTCCAGGCCGACGTTCAGGTCGCGGGCCAGCTCGGCGCTGAGGTCGATGTCGATGCCGCCGAGCTGCTGGGTCCGGGGGCTGCGGTAGGTGATGCCGTAGTAGTCGGGCCAGATGCACACGCGCAGGGTGCCGCTGGCGCGCACGCGGTCCAGGGTCTGGGCCGCGGCGGGCGGGAGGCCGAGCACGAGCGCGGCGAGCAGCAGGAGCAGGCGGCGCGTCGAGGACATGGCGGGGGAGGCTGTCATTCGAAGGCGACGAGGTCGTCGAAGCTCGGCGGCGCGCGGTTGATGCTCTCGCGCAGCTCGATGAGGGCGGCGGCGTTGTCGATGAAGGTGTCGACGACGCGCGGGTCGAAGCCCGCGCCGCGCTGCTCGGCCAGCATGCGCAGTGCCACGTCGTCGCCGAAGGCCGGCCGGTAGCAGCGGTCCATGGTGAGGGCATCGAAGAAGTCCACCACGGCGACGATGCGGCCCGACAGCGGGATGGCTTCGCCGGCCAGGCCGCGCGGGTAGCCGCTGCCGTCCCAGCGCTCGTGGTGGGTCAGCGCGACCTCGGCGGCCAGCTGGAACAGCGGCACCCGCGAGCGGCCGAGCATGTCGGCGCCCATCTCGGCATGCTGGTTCATCATCCGGCGCTCGTCGGCGGAGTAGCCGCCCGGCTTCTTCAGGACGTCGTCGGGGATGCCGATCTTGCCGACGTCGTGCATGGGCGCGGCGCGCCTGAGCATGCGGGCGAAGGAGGCCGGCTGGCCCAGGGCGAGGGCCAGGCGTTCGGCGAGATAGCCGATGCGTGCCATGTGCACGCCGGTGTCGTCGTCGCGGAGCTCGGCGGCCAGCGCGAGGCGCAGCAGGGCCTCGTGATGCGCGCGCGTGACCTCGCGCAGCGCCTCGTTGCGCTCGTGGTACATGCGGCGCAGGTCCACGACGATGCGCTCCATCTGCGCCGCGGCGGCGTCGTCGAAGCTGCGGCCGGGCAGGGCGGCGTCCATCAGGCCGGTGCCCACAGGTCGGCGATGCAGCCGATGAGCTGCAGCGGGCTGAAGGGCTTGACGAGGTAGGCGTCGGCACCGGCCTGCAGGCCCGCCTCGCGGTCGCGCGCCTGGCCGCGGGCGCTGAGCATCACCACCTTGGGGCCGCGGCTGCCGAAGCGCTCTCGCAGTTGCCGGCACAGCGCCAGGCCGTCGAGGGCGCCGGGCATCATCACGTCCAGCAGCACCAGGTCGGGCCGTCGCGCCGTGGCGGCCGCCAGGGCCGATTCGCCGTCGGGGGCTTCTTCGATCTCGTAGTCCTCGAACTCCAGCGTCATGCGCAGCAGCCGGCGGATGTCGGCGTGGTCGTCGACGATCAGGATCTTCTTCATGGCTCGCCTTGAATTTGATTCCTGAATTATCAGATGTATCAAATTTGGCGGCGCAACCTGCCGTCGGCCCAAACCGGCAAAACTCCTCAGCTGAGCGCAGATCCGACGGTGCCCGTCATGCGATGGGGTGCCGCTCGTACCCAGGTCAGTCCGCCGCCGCCTGACGGCTATGCTGTTTTTATCAAATAAAGAGGGCGCGCCGGCGCATTCCCGCCTCTGCTTTCCATGGTGGCGGTCCTTTCATGCCTTCAAAAGCGCCGCGGCGCAGCGGGCACCGGGAACGGGCCTCGCTGCGCCGCGGCGCGGGGTCAGGGGGGCGTCAGCGCTGCTGGCGGCCCTGGCCGGAGTCATGGCTCGAGCCCTGGTTGTTGCGGCTGGAATCGCTGCCGCGGCTGATGTCCTGCTGCTGGCCCTGGCCGCGCTGGCCTTGCTGGTTGTCACGCTGCTGGCCTTGCTGCTGCTGCTCCTGATTGCTGCGTGCGCCGCCTTGCTGATTGCGCTGGGACTCATTGCGGGATTGCTGGTTCATCTGGATCTCCTATCACTGAGCCGGCGAAACGCCGACTCCCCGGATTGGGCAAGTGCGATGCCCGGGTCCCGCAAAGGCCCGCGCCTCCGCTGTCCCCCCTGGTGCCCCTGATTTCGGCAAGTTTTGCAGCTCAGCCGGTTTGAAGGGTCATTCCAGATGGCTGGCCCGGCGCAAACGCAGGGTGCTGATCACCAGCAGGCCCGCGGTCCCGATGGCGGCGGCCACCAGGCAGGGTCAGTGCACCGTTCGCGAGGGCGTCGATCCAGCGGACGTTCGGGTAGGCCAGCCGTTGCGCCCTGGCGTCGGCGACGATGTCGGCCGGCGCCCGCCCGTCCTGGCCGGCCGACTCGGCCATGTGCAGCAGCACGTGCAGGACGCCGGAAAGGCGGCTGTGCGGCTGTCTCGTTTCATGCAACGACTGTAGTTGCGTGAAGAAGGCTGCGCCGCCTGTGGGGCCGCGGCGAGCCAGGCCCGGAAGTCAGTGTGAGCCGGTGGTGCGCAGGGCGGCCAGCTCCGCGCGCAGCTTCTCGGCCTCGTCTTCGGCGCGCACGGCAGCCAGGCCGAGCAGCGGCTCCTGCAGCGCGGCGGTGTCCAGCGGCGAGCGGCCGAGGGCGCGCTGCACCAGGTCCTGGCCGACGGTGTAGAGCTGGCGGTTCCTGGCCTCGGCATCGGCCAGGGCCCGGGTGCTGCGCTCCAGCAGCTGGACGAGGGCCTGGTTGGCCTGCTGGCGGGCGGCGAGGTCCTGCCGCGCGGCAAGGAGTTCCTGCTGGCAGGCCTGTTCGGCCTCGGCGGCGCGGGTCTCGGCCTGCCGCCGCGCATCCTCGCCGGCCTGGAGTTGCGATCGCAGCGCCTGCAGCTCGGACTCCCTGGCCTTGAGCCGGGCCGCGCTGCCGGCCGCCTGGCTGCGCGCCGAGGCCGCTGCCCTTTGCGCCGTGGCCGCTTCGGCGTCCGACCTCGCCTTGTCGGCCTGCAGGGTCGCCTGCTGCTCCTGGGCCGCCCGCAGCGCGGCCTGGGCGCGGCGCAGGGCCTCGCGTTCCTTCGAAGGCTTGGCCTCCTGGGCCTGGATGCTCAGGCTGGCCGCGAGCAGGCAGGCGAGGGCGATGCGCTTCATGGTCAGAACCTCGCGTTCAGGTCGAGCTGCAGCACCTCGATCTTGAGCGGCGCACTGCTGAGGTTGCCGCTCAGCGAGGTGGCGTCGCCCGGCACGGCCAGGAAGCGCACCCCGTCGTCGAGGTTGCGCGTGCTGGTCCAGCGGGCGCTCAGCCAGAAGTTGCGGTCCAGGCCGACGTTGCCGCCGATGCTCCAGCCCTTGTAGTTGGTGCCGCCGAGGTGCCAGGTCGTGTCCGTGAAACCGTCGATCCAGGCGTCGCGCTGCACCAGTCGGTAGGCGGCAAATCCCTGCCAGTCGCCGCGACGCGCCAGCGTGGGATTGCCGACGAGGATGCGGGCCTGCACGGCATGGGTCCTGTCGACGATGGTCTTCTCGGGGTGGACCGGGTCACGGAGGGACTCGCCCGCGCGCCGCTCGATGTCGGCGATGTCGAAGCCGGTGTTCTTGATCCAGTCCAACGTCAGGCCGACCGGCACGGGCAGCACGCTGGCGTCGAGCTGCAGGCCGACGGTCAGGTTGACGGGCCGGAACCTGGACGCCAGGCCCCAGGTCGGCGCGGCCGTGCTGGTGGGGTCGTTGAGGTTGATCAGCGTGTTGCCCTTCAGGCGCAGCCCTGCGCCGTATTGCGAGGCGAAGTAGCTGGTCGCCCCGTTCAGGGGGCCGGCCGGCGGCGGGCTGCTTTCGCGCTGGCCTTCCATGTGGCGGAAGTCGTAGGCCGCCAGGCCGAGCCTGAACTGCACGCCGCGCGCGAGATCCATCTCGCCGCCCAGTTGCGCGCCCAGCAGCCACTTGTCCTTGGTCGACAGGTTGAGTTCCTCCAGCGGAAAGACGCCGGCCGTGGCGAAGAGGCTGCGCTGGGGCGTGAAGGCGCGGCCGATCTTCGCCGCCACGCCGTCGAAGGCGAGGTCGTCGGGCCAGGCGAGATCGGTGCTGTAGAAGGGGTTGGGCATGCGGCCGAGATCGGCGGACAGGCCGTCGCCCGTCAGCCCCTGTTGCCAGCGGATGTAGGCCCGGTCCAGGCCGAGGGTGTAGCGGTTGAAGTCGTTGCCCAGGGTCTGGGTGGTCGACGTCGCGCCGTTGCTGGTGCTGCCGGTGGCCAGGCGCATGCTGGCCAGCACCTGGTCGCTGAGCCTGGCGTCCACTTCGAGGCGACCCCGCAACGTCAGGCGCTGTCGATCGGTGGTCGTGTTGCTCAGGTCGGGGGCCCAGGCCGGCGAGGCGGCCTGGGCGCGATAGACCTCCGCGGCGACGTTGGTCTTGTCGAAGAACTCGCCTTGCGCCCGCACGCGCAGGTCGCCGCCGACCTTGATGCGGCCGATCCAGTCCGGCAGCGCATCGGGCTGGCCCCAGCGCTCGCCCCTGGCCTGGGCCAGCACCTCGGCCTTGATCTCGTCGCGCATCTGCTGGCGCACGGTTTCGGGCACGTAGGGAATGCGCAGCACCTTGGGCGTCGCGCTGGCTTCCGCCCGGGGCGCTGGCGGGGCGGCCGCGGGCGCCGTGGCAGACGCCTGCGCCTGCTTCAGGATGGCCTCGGCCTTGTCGCGGGTGAGCAGGCCCTGGGCGACGAGGGCGTCGATGAGGGCCTGGGTCGTCGCACGCAACCGGGCGATCTCCTCCTTGTCAGAGGTCTGGGCGCCGGCGGGCAGGGCGGCGGCGAGGATGAGGCTGGCGAGCAGCGGCGTCAGGATGGGCTTCATGGGCGGCGGTTGGAGGCTTAGGCTTGGGGTCGCACGCTGAGCCGGAAGCGCATCGGCTGCGACAGCGCGAGCGCCGGCGGCGGCGGCAACTTGAATTGGCGGCGGGTCTCGTCGAGGGCGGCGCGCAAGGCGGCATCGTTGCCGTCGTTGCCACTGGCGCTCAGCTCGAAGCGCTGGATGGCGCCGTCCTTGTCCAGCCAGATGGCGAAGGTCGCGGTCAGCTGGTCGGCGTCGGCCTTCAGGTGGCGCTCGATCTCGCCCTGCAGCAACTGGCGCGCGGTGTTGGCGTAGAAGCGCTCCTGCGCTCGGTCGGTGACCGTGCCGGCGGGACCGCCGGCGCCGGTGACGGGCGTGCCGCCGGCATAGTCGCGCGACACGCTGCCCGACGAGAAGGCGCTCGGCCCGTCGCCGGCAGCGCCTTCCATCTTGATCGCCTCGGCCGGCTTGGGCGCCTCGACCGGCTTGGCCTGCTCCTCGCGCATCACCTGCTTGGGCTCGTCCTTGGGCGGCTCGGGCTTCTTCTCTTGCTTGGGGGGCGGCGGGGGCGGCGGCGTGTCGGGCAGGATGGAGATCTTTGCCACCTGGCGCCTGGGCCCTTCGGCCTTCATGTGGCTGAGGGCCCACCAGGCCGCGAAGGCGAGCAGCACGAAGGCCGCGGCGGCGATGAGCTTGAGGTGCAGCGGCTTCATCACGTGCCGATCCGGCTCGTCACCAAGCCCATGTTGACCTGAAGCCGGTTGCACAGGTCGATGACCGCCACGACGCTGGCGTACTGCGTGCGCGCATCGCCCTTGATGGCCACCGACATGCCGGCATCGCGCGCCTTGGCGGCGTTCAGTTGGGCCTCCAGCTCCGCGAGGCTCACGCCGACACCGTTGAGCAGCACGCCGCCGTCCGGCATCACCTGCACGATCTTGAGCTCATGCTTCTCGGTGCTGGGCTTGTTGCTCGGCTTGGGCATGGTGATGGACAGACCCTGCACCGAGGCCGTCGTCATCAGGATGAAGACGACGAGGAGCACGTAGGCGAGGTCGAGCATCGGCGTCACGTTGATGCTGTCGTAGGGCTTGGCGTCCTGGTTGACTTGCATGTCAGGCGCTCCTTCGGAGGCTTGGGCAAGAGTGCCTGGGCTTGGGTGCTTCTATTTGCAGTGCCTCGGTGGCCAGGCCCATGCCGGGAGTTCGCCCCGGCGGGCGACCTACTTTCTTGGGCGCCCAAGAAAGTAGGCAAAGAAACCGCCCCCGAACCGCCCGCCCCGCCGCTGCGCGGCGGGGTTCCCTGCGGTGCTCGCACCTTGAGGCGCCGCGCAAAACTCGCTCCGCTACGCTCCGCTCAGACAGTTGCGCGGAGTCAGTTGTTGAAGCGCGCTGCGCGCGCGGCCTCAAGGTGCTGCGCTCCTCGGCGGGCTCAAAGGGGGAGTGAAGGAACAGCCGCGACCGCAGGGATGCGGCGTTTGGCTGTTGGCTGTTTCGGCTGTTCGGGGTCTCCCCTTCTAAACCGCCGAGAAGCGCAGAACTCCGAGGCGCGCGCGCAGCGCGCTTCAAGCTCTGACTTCGCGCCGTTGTCTGAGCGCAGTGAGCGCAGCGAACGAAGCGAGTACGGCGCGAGCCTCGGAGTTCGACGCAGTGAGGCTGGACCGAGCACAGCACCTGCGTGCTGTGCGACGCCTGCCGAACGCCTTGCCGCATGCAAGCGGCAAGGCACGCAGGGCACCCACCCGGATCGCGGGTGGGCGGTTTTGCAGGGGCCGCTCTTTGCCTACTTTCTGGCGGGCCAGAAAACCGAAGGTTTCGGCGAAGCCAAAGTAGGTCGCCTGCCGGGGCGAATTCCCGGCACGGTGCACCGAGTCCAGAGGCTCGTAGCAAAAGCCCCCCACAGACCCTGCCGGCTGCACCACGACGCAGCAGGAGCGCCATCATTCCGCCCCCGCCCGCTTCGTCACCAGCCCGATCTCGGTGATGTCCAGCTTCTTGGCCACCTCCAGCACCTGCATCACCTTCTCGTACTGCGCCGACGCATCCGCCTTCAGCACGACCGGCAGCGAAGGGTTGGCCGACTTGTACTGGGCCAGCGTCGTGCGCAGCTGCTCCATGTCCACCGGATAGGCGTCCAGGTAGACGGCACCGTCGGCGGTGATGGTGATGGCCCGCGTCTGCGGCTTGGCGAGGTTGTTGGCCGCCTGCGTCTCGGGCGACCTCACCTTCACGCCCTGCACCGACGCCGTCGTCAGGATGATGAAGACGACCAGCAGCACGTAGGCCAGGTCCAGCATCGGCGTGACGTTGATGTCGTCGTAGGGCTGGTTGTCGGTCTTGACGTCACCGGCCATGGCGCTCTCCCGATGTCATCGCTTCAACGCGCGCCGTAGAGCTCGGCCACGCGGGTGATGAACTCGTCGATGAAGATCTGCATGTCCGACGTCGCGTTCTTGATCTGCGACGCCAGGTAGTTGTAGCCAAACAGGCTCGGGATGGCGACGCCCAGGCCCGCCACGGTCGCCAGCAGGGCCGCGGCGATGCCGGGGGCGATGGCGTTGACGTTGACGTCGCCGGCCGCGGCGATGGCCGCGAAGGTGATCATCACGCCCACCACCGTGCCCAGCAGGCCGAGGAAGGGGCCGCCCGAGATCGCGATGGTCAGCAGCACCATGCCCGAGTTGAGCTGCGCGTTCTCGCGCACGTAGTCGGCATCGACCGAGGCCTTGACGGCGTCCAGCGACGCGCCCGACAGCGGCGCGCTGCCCGCCTCGCCGACCCTGCGCTTGGCCAGCTCGCGCACACCGGCCTGGTAGAGGCGGTAGATCGGGGACTGCGGATGCGGCGCGTGCTGCTCCAGGTGTAGGAGCTCGTCGCTGGCGTCCCGGAAGCGCAGCACGAAGCTGCGGTTGGCCCTGGCGACCCGGTTGACCAGCAAGCCCTTGGTCACCATCACCCAGGCCGCGATGGCGAACATGACGGCCAGGATGCCGATGACGGCCCAGGCGTCGGGCGTCAGGTTCTTGACCAGGATGCCCATGTAGCCGTGGCTCTCGCCCTCGGCCTCAACGGCGTCCTTCGCTTCGCGCGCGGAGGCTACGAGCCGGCTCTCGCCGCCCTGGGCGCCGGCGGCGACGGCGATCCAGTCGGCGCTGCGCAGCGCGGCGGAGAGCTGCACCTCGTCCATCAGTCCGCGGGCGCCTTCGCCCAGGCGCAGGCTGCTGCCCAGGGCCGGGGTGGCGAGGTCGCCCTGCGCGACCTGCGCCCCGTTGACGAAGAGCGTGGCCTTGCCCAGGCCGAGGCGCACGGCGACCTGGGTCCAGCGCGCGACCGGCACCTCGCCCCCCGAGACCTCCGCGCGGTCCGCCCGCACGACCAGGCGCCCGCCGCTCAGGCCGAGCGTCAGGCCGCCCCATTGCAGCAGCGTGGCCCGCTGCACGTCGTCCAGCTTCACCCACAGGCTGGCCGTCAGCTGGTTGCCGGCGTCGGTGACGGCCTTGTCGGACAGGGCATAGACGATGGGCTCGCCGGCGAGCTTGGCGCTGGCGGCGAGCAGTCCGTTGGGCTCGATGGCCGGCGGGGACTGGGGCCTGATGGCGCCGAGCTGGTCGCCACCGGCGGGCTTGTCACTGAAGTGCAGGGCGACGACGGTGGCCGCGTCGAAGCCGCCGCCATCGGCGCCCTCGGCCGCCGCCTTGGCATTGCCGGCGTAGACGTAGAAGACGTTCTTGTCGGTGCCGGGCAGCACGCTGGGCAGTTGCACCCACAGCACGGCCAGTTCATTGACCGCGTCGAAGCGCTCGATGCTGAACTTCAGCGGCGTCTTGTCGTCGGCGGCGACGACGCGCAGGTCGCCGCCGTCCTCCTTGGCCGCGGTGAAGTCGAAGTTGCCGGAGTGCAGGCGCACCGCGACGGCCACGCCCGCGGCGGCCTCCTTGGTTTCCAGCCCCTGGGCCGAGGTGTTGAGCGTGACCTTGGCGCGCTCGCTCCAGTCGGCGTTCCACCAGGCATGGGCGGTGGCGGGCAACAGCGTGGCGAGGGCGAGTGCGGTGAGTGCTTTGCGCATCATGGTGGCGGTCTTTCGGGGATCAGGAAGTGCCGAAGCCGAGGAACTCCAGCAACAGTTGGCGGCGACGGCGGCGGCGCTCGTCCTTGTCCTTCTCGGTGTCGGCATTGCCGGCGGATGGAGCGGCTGCGGGTTGGGTCACCGGCACGGCGACGGGCGGCGTGATGGCCACCTCGGCGGTGGTGCCGGCGCGGGCGCCCGACACCTGGATGTCGTTGGCATTGACCAGCCGCTCGGCGCCGAGGAAGGCATTGCCCTTGGAGCGGATGCCTGCCTCGCCGGCGTTGATCTCGCCGGTGGGGGCGTAGAGGTCGAGGTCATTGCCGGCCGACAGCACGGCGATGCCCGAGCCGCTGAAGGAGCCCGAGGTGTCGAACACCAGGTTGCCGTTCGAGTCCAGGCGCAGCACGGGCGCCGGGGCGCCGGTGACGGTCTTGGCGCCGCGGCCCGCATCGATGTTGCCGCCCGACGACCACATCAGCAGGTTGCCCTTGCCGAGGGTGAAGACGCGCGACTGGTTGACGTCGAAGTTCTGCGCGACGACGGCCGACACGTCGCCGCCGTTGACGGTGACGATGCCCAGCTCGGTCGGCGCCTTGCTGCCCGCCGCCACCTCGCCGGCATTGACGCCGCCGCCAGCGTTGATCAGCGTGATGTCGGCGTTCTGCAGCGTCTTGATCTGGCTGGTCGGCATGCGGACCTGGGCGGCGGGGCGCGACGGCGCGTCGCCCAGCGGGAAGAGCAGGTCGATGGCCTGGTAGCCGCGCGCATAGGCGGCCCAGCGCTCGTCGCCCTCCAGCTCAGCGGCGGCGCGGCCGGCGCTGCGCAGCTCGCCCATCAGCACCCGGTTGAGCCAGGGGATCTGCCGCGCCAGCGGCAGGGCCTCGAACAGGCGCAGCGTGTCCGCCGCATCCGCGCCCCGCTGGCCGCCCATCTGGGCGACATAGTCGGCCAGCCTGGCGAGGTCGGCCGGGGCCGCGAGTTGGGACAGCGCCGAGGCGCGGGCATGCGGACTTTGCGCGGCCAGGCCATTCATCAGCACGCGGCTGACGAGGAGGGCCTGCTGGGCGGTGCCGAGCCTGTCGAGCTGGGCCAGGGCCGCCGCATCGTCGAGGGCCGACCAGGCCGGCTGCAGCAGGCTGGCCTGGCCTTTCAGCGCCTCCGTGACGGCCGGGTCGTCCACCGGCTTGCCGAGCAGCGCGGCCATGCGGGCGCGCTGGTCGCCGGCCTCGGCGCGGGCCGGCTGGGCGCGTACCTGTTCGATGACGAGGCGGTCCACCAGCGCGGTGCCGAAGCGCTGGCGCAGCAGGTCCAGCTGCCGGGGCGGCGAGGCGGCGTCGAAGGCGGCGGCCGTGCCGCTGCCGCCGAGCAGCACCCAGGCCTGGCCGAGCTTGCCTGCCAGGCCCGTGGCGCCGAGGACCTGGAAGCCCGCGGCACTGGCGCGGGCGTAGTCGTCGCCGTCGGCGCCCAGGCCGGCGACCACGGTCAGCCGAGCACCGCCCTCGGGCAGCAAGGCACTGTTGGACAGGTTGCCGCGGGCGATGATGCCGGTGCTGTTGCCGAGGTCGACATCGCGGCCGGCCAGCACCAGCACGTCGCCGGGGCCGGCGACTTCCAGGCCGGTGCCGCTCGTGAAGCGCACGTCGCGGCCCGCCCGCAGCTGGCTCAGGTCGCTGGGGCTGCCGGCGGCGGCGCCCTGGTGCTGCACGCTCACCTGCGACAGCCGCACGTCGCGACCGGCGGAGACCACGAGGCTGCGTGTCGAGCGCAGGTCGTTCAACGTCACGTCGTCCTGGGCCGACAGCACCAGCACCGGGTCGCGCGAACTCTGGTCGAGCTGGGCCTGGCCCAAGGCGTTGCGCGAGAAGAACTGGGCCTCCGGCAGGCGGGCATTGGGCAGGCTTTCGTCGGCCAGCGTGAGCATCGAGGTGGCCTGGGGCGCCAGGGGCGAGCCGAGGGCCAGTGCCCGCACGTCGTTGACGCTGACGGCGTCGCGGCCGGCGATCCAGGTGCGCGCCTGCAGCGGGTCGGCCGCGGTGCTCCACTGCCACAGGCTGGTGGCGCCGACGCTGCCCTGGGGGGCCAGCAGGCGCACATCCACCGGCACGACCTTCCCCGGCGTGGTCAACCCGCTGCTGCCGGTTTCCAGCGGCTGCAGGGAACCCAGGTAGGTGACCGAGCCGCTGCCGCTTTGCGCCAACAGCCGGGCGTCTGCATCGAGCATGGGCAATGCGACGTTCTGGCCCTGAGCGTCGTTGTTGGCCTTGGAGGGCAGAGCCAGCGCCAGATTGCGGGCGTTGGCCAGCGTCACGTCACCGCCGGCCTGCACGCGGATCGCGCCGTTCTGGTAGAGCAGCTGCAGGCCCGGGTCGAGGTTGAGGTCGGCGCCGGACTCGGTACGCACCGCGCCGCCGGCGGCCACGTCGATGCCATGCGAGGCGAGCAGCTGGCCGCTGACCACGTCGCGGCCGGCGCGCAGCTGCACGCTGCCGCCGCCGAACTGCTGCAGGCCGCTCGGCAGCCCCTGCGCATCGCTGCCCGTGGGGGCGATGAAGCCCGAACTCGCCGCCGCGGCGTGCAGATGGACGGCGTCGCGCCCAGCCTGCACCTGCACCGAGCCGCCGCCGAAGGTGGCCACGCCCTGGGCGAACAGGTCGGTCCGGCCGAACCAGGCCACCGTGTCGTCCAGCGTGCCCTTGGCTCGCCACAGCCAGCCGGTGGCATAGCGCTGGCTGGCATTGCCCGCCTGGCCGACGACGTCGCGGCCGGCCGTCAGCCTCACGGCGCCGCCCTGCTGCGTGAAGGGCAGCAGGCCCGAGGTGTCCAGCGCCGGGGCGAGGTTCTCGAGCAGCGAATTGAAGGGCGTCGAGGGCAGCGGGTCGGGGGTGTCGGGCGCCGGCGCAGGGCTGGGCGCGGGACTGGGCGACGGGCTCGGGGAGGGGCCCGGCGCGGGTGCCGACGTATCGGCGCCCGGCGGGGGCGGCGGCTGCACGTTGCCGGTGGTGTTGCCGTTGCCCTCGGAGGGCGCGCCGCCTCCCGCCGTGGCGGCCAGCGCGGTCGCATGCGCCTGGGCGGCCGAGGGCACGGCGGGAGGCGCGGCGGAAGGAGCAGGTGCGCCAGCCGGCATCGCGCCGACCGGAACCCCGAGGGTGGCGATGGTGGCGCGGCCGTCCAGCCAGCGGATGTCCTGCGCCGCCGCCAGCTCGATGCGGCCGGTGGTGCTGCGCAGCTGCACCGGCGCGGCGTCGGAGCCGGCCACGCCGATCGACAGCGAACCGGCCGAGGCGTCGCTGCGCGTGGTCATGACGTTCGCGGCGCCCAGGTCGGCCCCGGCCGCGATGCGGATGGCGCCGGCGCGGGCGGAGGTGCCTATCCATTCGCCGGCATTCGTCGGCGATTCGCGCAGGCCGGTGGCGAGACTGGCCTGCAGCTTCACGTCGCCGGCGGCACGCAGGGTCACGGCCGCCTCGGCGGCATTCGGCGCGGCGGCCTGCTGCGCGGCGGTCAGCGTGGGCTGGCGCCAGCCGGCCGTCAGGCTGAGGTCGGCCTGGGACCGCACCTCGACGCCCGGGCGCACCCGCATGGCGGGCATCAGCGCGGACTGGCCCGCGCTCAGCCGAGCCGCGATGGCCTGGGCCGTCTGCTGGGCCTCGCCCATGAAGGCCGCGTTGTCGGCCGCGACTTGGTTGAGCAGCAGCTGGTTGGACGGCGCGGGGCTGGGCGATGGCGACGGGCCAGGTGATGGTGCCGGGCTGGGCGAGGGCGCGGGGCTGGGCGAAGGTGCCGGACTGGGCGATGGCGAAGGGCTGGGCGAAGGCGCCGGACTGGGCGAAGGCACGGGGTTGGGCGAAGGCGACGGCGACGGGCTTGGCGATGGGGCGGGGCTCGGCGTCAGCGGTGGAGAGGGCGGCTGTGTATTGCCCGTCGACGGACCATTGCCCGGCGCAGGTTGCGCCGGTGAGGGCGTCGGCGATGGGCTGGGCGACGGGGTGGGCGCGGGGGCTGGTGGCAGCGGCGGAGAGGGAGGCTGGGTACCGCCCGTCGACGGACCATTGCCCGGCGCGGGATTGGATGGCGAAGGTGCTGGCGTGGGCGAAGGTGCCGGCGCGGGCGCAGGTGCCGGCGTGGGCGAAGGTGCTGGCGTGGGCGCAGGTGCTGGCGCGGGCGAGGGTGCCGGCGTGGGCGAAGGTGCTGGCGTGGGCGAAGGTGCTGGTGTGGGCGAAGGTGCTGGTGCGGGCGAAGGCGCTGGTGCGGGCGAAGGTGCTGGTGCGGGCGAAGGTGCTGGTGCGGGCGAAGGTGCCGGCGCGGGCGCAGGTGCTGGTGCGGGCGCAGGTGCTGGTGCGGGCGCAGGTGCTGGTGCGGGCGCAGGTGCCGGCATGGGAGCAGGTGCCGGCGTGGGCGAAGGTGCTGGCGCGGGCGAAGGTGCCGGCGTGGGCGAAGGTGCCGGCGCGGGCGAAGGTGCTGGCGCGGGCGAAGGTGCCGGCGCGGGCGAAGGTGCCGGCGCGGGCGAAGGTGCCGGCGACGGTGAGGGCGATGGAGCAGGCGTCGGCGAGGGCGCCGGGACGGGCGCCGGCGCCGTCGGAGGTGCCGGGGGTTGGGTGTCGCCCGTGGTCGGGCCGTTGCCGTCCGACGGCGTCGACAGTGAGTTCGAGGCGGCTGCGACGGCCAGGGCCTTGACTGCGGTGGCCGTCGGCTTGGGCGGCGCGGTCATGGGCGGCGCCGGCGGCTGGGCGTCGCCCGTGCTCGGGCCGTTGCCTTGCGCAGGATCTGGAGCCGTGGGCACCGGAGCAGGGCTCGGGCCGGGCGAAGGCGAAGGCGAAGGCGAAGGGATGGGTGTCGGCGTCGGCGTCGGCGTCGGCGCGGGGGCAGGCGCCGGGGCCAGTTGGTCCACCAGTTGCTCGATGCCGTCGTAGACCTTGACGGCCTCGACGTCGACGCTGCCGACCTGGTTCAGCCGGGTCTGCAGCTCCGCGATCCGCACGTCCTGGCCCTCGCGCAGCGCGCGCAGCGCGAGTTCGCCGCCTTCGAGGTCGATGCTGCCGCCCTGCAGCCGCAGCCAGCCGGCGCTGCTGTTGAGCGCGATGCGGCCGGGGTCCAGGTCGCCGGCGCTGCCGGCGCTGCGGGCCAGCAGGCGGGCGCCGTCGGCGATGACGAGGTCGCCGCCGGCGTTGAGGGACATCTGGCCGCCGCCGCTGGCCGATGCCAGCGCGACCAGGTCGCCGGCGATGGCGAGGTTGCCGGTGTCGCTGCTGAGTTCCAGGGACCGGGCCGCCAGGCGGGCGCCGACGGGCAAGGCCTGGTCGCCGCTGCGGTTGCGCACGGCGATGCGCTGTTCGAAAGCGCGGTGGCCGGCACCGCCGATGGCCGCGGCCAGCGCGCCGAGATCGATGGCCTCCTTGCTGTCCAGGGCCAGGCTGGCCGCCGTGACGGCGGCGTCGGAGGCCGCTGCGCTCAACTGGCCGCCCAGGGCGAGGCGGCCCTGCGGCGCGTTCAGGCTGAGCTGGCCGCCATCGCCGTCGCCGGCCGCCGAGACGTCGAGCCGGGCGCCGGCGCCCAGTACGAGGTTGCCGGTGCTGCTGCTGGCCGTCAGGCTGCCCGCGGCAAGGTCGGTGCGCACGGCGTGGTCGCCGCTGGCGATGAGGTCGCTGCGGCCAGCCACGCTGAGCCGGCCGCCGCTGATGCTGAGGTCGCCGATGGCGTTGAGCACGAGCTGCCCGGCGGGCAGGTCGATGTCGGTGGCGATGTCCATGGACTGGGCCGCCAGGGCCAGCTGGGCGGCAGCGCCGCGGGCGGCGGCGGGAGCGGCGGCGCCGGTGCCGAGGAGCTGCAGGCCGCCCTGCACGGTCCAGCGGCTTCGCGCCGCGGCCGTGCCGGCCGCGCTGGCGCCGACGACGCTCGTCGTGGCGTTGACCTCGCCGGCCGCGGCGACCTGGCTGTCGCCGCTGAGGACGATACCGTCGGGCGCGCCGAGCGAGGTCTTCGCGGCCTGCCAGGCCTGGCTGCCGGGCCCCACCTGCAGCGTGGCGCCGCTGGCGAGCCTGATCTGCCCGCCGCCGCCGGCGCCAGTGGCTTCGCGGCCGGTGCTGTTGGTCAGCACCAGGGACCGGGCTGAGATGCTCGCGGCGTCGTCCGCCGTCGCGGCGCGCAGGGCCGGCGTGTCCAGGGTCAGGCGGCCGAGGGTGGTCTGGCCGGCGGCGTCGCGTCCGAAGTCCAGGGCGCCGACGAGGTCGAGGCTGGAGTAGCTGCGCAGCAGCAGGTTGGCGGCACGGCCGAGCTGGCCCAGCAGGTCGCTGCCGATCACCAGGCTGTCGCCGGCCAGCGGCTGGGTGCCGCCGAGCTGCAGGCGGGGCACGCCGATACCCAGGGCTGCCGCATCCAGCGTGGCGCCGTCGGCCATGGCGGTGTGGCTGGTGGCGTCGAGCTGCACCAGGCCGCCGCTGGCTCGCAGCGCGGCGCCGGCGCGCAGCGTGAGGCTGCCGCCGTCCAGCGTGGCGCCCTGGCGCAGAAGCTGGCTGTCGCTGCGCGCGCTGGCGAGCACGGCGGCGCCGTCGCCGCTCAGCCGCCAGTCGGTGGCCGTGGCGCCGTTGCCCTCGGCCTTGAGCGTGCCGCCCAGGTCCAGCGACTGGCGGGCCGCGAGCAGCAGGGTCGGCGCGACCAGGTTCTCGCCGGCCTCGACGCTCAGCGTCGTGGCGCGCACGTCGAGGCTGCCGGGGTGCTGCAGGTCGATGGGCACGGCGCCGAGCACGAGGCTGTCGACGCCCAGGCCGCTGAGCTGCCGCGCGTCGAGCTGCAGGCCGCCGCTGCTGCCGCCCGTGCCGACGTGGATGTCTTCGGCACCGAAATAGGCGCTGCCGCCGCGGCCCGCCTCGCCGCTGCTCGCCTTGCCGGTGGTGAAGCGCAGCGTGCCGCGGATGTCGGCCTGCCGGGCCGACACGACGAGGGCGCCGGCATCGCGGTTGAGCGCCGGCGTGGGCTGGTCGTTGCGCACGGCGAGGGCGCTGAAGAAGGCGTCGGCGCCGGCCAGGCGGATCTCGCTGTAGCGCCGGGCCTGGGCCGGGGTCAGGACTTGCCAGTTGCTGGTCAGCGCGTCCAGCACCGTCGTGCCAGCCTGGCCGAGCCGGGCGCCGACGAGCAGGCTGCCGTTGTCGCGAGCGATGGCGCGGCCCAGGGCCAGGGCGGTGCCGCTGGCCGGACGCACGAGCAGGGCGCCGGGCAGCAGCGCGAAGCGCGCCGGCAGCAGGGTGTAGCTGCCGCTGAGCACGGTGCCGTCGGGCAGGGCCAGGCCGCTGCCGAAATGGATCTGGCGACCGAGCGCCGGCAGCCCCGGCAGCGAGTTGTCGGCCGCGCCGGTGCTCTGCACGCCGGGCACGATGGCGTAGCTGCCGTCGGCGGCGCTGAAGATGTCGGCCGAGCCGCCCGGGCCGGCGACGAACTGCCAGCCGAGCAACTGGCCGCCGCCGCTGAGGTCCAGCGTGGCGCCCGCGGCGATGTCGACCTTGGGCGCGTCGAGCACGATGGCCTTGGCCGGCGCGGCGCCGCTGGTCTTGCCGGGCAGGCTGCCGGGGGCGGCCCAGAGCTCGCCGTTCCAGTTGCCGAAGAGAGCACTGCGGCCCTTGGCGGTGACCGAGGTTTCGCTGCCGTCCAGCAGCTGCACCGCCTCGCTGGCCTTGAGCGTGATGCTGCCTTCGGGCGCGCGCAGCCGGCCGCCTTGCACGATGGTCGCGGCCTGCACGTCGAGCCGGCCCCCGGCGCTCCAGGGCAGGTCCGGCGCCTCGCCCGCCGGCTGGCCGATGGTGACGCTGCGGCCCGTTGCGTCGAGGGTGTAGGCGGTATCGGTGGCCGGGTAGACCTGGCGCGCGTTCAGCACCAGGTCGGCCGCGGTCGCGAGCCGCCCTTCGTCGCTGGGGGTGGGTCGTTGCAGCACCAGGTCGCCCTGGCTTTGCAGCGCCAGCTCGCCGATGCCCTGGCTGACGACGCGGCCGTTGAGGTCCAGTCGCTCGCCGGCCTGCAGCACAAGGCTGGCGCTGCCACCACTGGCGGCCGGCAGGGCCCGGGTGGTCTGGTCCACCGTCAGCGGCTGCCCCTGGGTGTCGGCCCAGCTGATCCAGGGCGCCGACAGGCGTGCGGCGGTCTTGCCGGACTGCGGCGTGACGGCCAGGGCCTGCGAATCCAAGGTGAGGGCGCGCGACAGGTCCAGCGACACGCCGCCGTCGACGGCGATGCGCTCGCGGGCGCTGAGGGTGAAGTCGGCGACGCCCGAGCGGGCCACCCAGGTCGCATCGACGCGGGCCAGGGCCTCGACGCCGGCCGCGCGGCCCAGGTCGTCGGCCACCAGCGCGCCGGTGAGCCGGCCGTCGCCCGCGGCCAGCACCAGGCTTTGCACCTCCGGCAGGCTGGCATCGCGAACCAGGCCGGCTTCCAGGCGTACCTGCAGCTTGCCGCCGCTCTGTCCGGCCGCGCCGGCCTGGGCCTTCAGGTCGCCTTCGAGCAGCATCAGCCCGTTGCCGCGTACCGACAGGCTGCCGGCCGAGCTGCCGATCCGCTGGCGCGTCACGCGGTCGCCGCCTTCGGCGCGCTCGCGCACGTCCAGCAGGCCGGCGGCGCCGGAGACGTCGAGCTGGGCGCCCTGCTGCACCACCAGGCTGGTCCTGAAGGCGAGGTCGCCTGCGCCGGCGTCCAGGCTGATGCTGCCGCCCGCGAGCACCCGGCCGGTCAGCAGGCCGTCCTGCGTGGGCTGCAGCTGGCGCAGGCCGGCCACGTCGATGCGGGCCGAGCTGCCCAGCCAAAGGAACCGCGCCTGGCCCGCATTGCCGTTGTCGCTTTTCAGGCCGAGGCTGACCTTGCCGCCGGGCACGAGCAGGCTGCCGTCCAGGCTCAGCCGGTTGCGCGCGTTCAGGCCGAGGGTGGCCGTCGGATCCAGCGAGATGCTGGCGCCCTGCGCCACCACCAGCGTTCCCTGCGGGTCGGCGGCCCGGTAGCCATTGGACGCGAGGTTCAGGTTGACGGGCCTGGCATAGCCGGTCGCCGGTGCGCTCAAGGTCAGCGTCCTGCGCCAGTCGTCGCTGCCGCTGGGCACGAAGCGGCTCGCGGCCGAGGCCTGCCACAGCTGCAGCCGCGGTGCGAGCGCGGTACCGGCCTCGACGACCAGGGACTCGCGGCCCTCGAAAGCCAGGTTCTGGAAGCCGCCGCGGTTGAGGAAGCCGGCGTCGAGCCGCAGCGTGCCGGCCGCATCGGGGGTGGCGGGCGCGCTGCCGAAGCGCAGGGCCGGGGCCGTGATGCCGAGGCTGCCGCCCTGGGTGAAGGAATAACCCCGCAGTTCGCCGTCAAGCGTGAGGGTGTGGACGGGGCCCTGCGTCACCACGCCCGGCCCGGCGGACAGGGTCAGGCTGCCGGCCGCGGCGCCCGTCACGGCCTGGCTGGTGCCGACCAAGCCGCCGCCGGACACGTCCAGCACGCTGCCGCTGGCCAGCGAGACGTCGCCGCCGGCCTGCACCGTCAGGCTGCCGCCCTGGATGGCGGTCCGTGGCGCCGACTGCGCGCCCAGCGGGTCCAGCGCCGCGTTGATCCAGGCGCCGGAGACGTCGAGCTTCACCTGCTCGGCGAGCCTGACGTCGCCGGTCAGGCTGCGCAGCACGAGCTGGCCGCCGGTCGCATGGACCGAGCCGTCCACCTCGACCGTGCCGCTCTCGGACTGCAGGCGCAGCGCGCCGGTCGCCGGCAGGTTCAGCGCCCCGCGGAGCTTGACGTCGCCGACGGCCGTGATGCTGACCGAGCCGAAGCCGGCGTGTCGCAGGGTGTCGAGCGACAGGCCGGAGGCGATGCCGTCCAGCGATGCAGGAAGGGCGCCGGCCCCCAGGCGCGGCGTGGCATCGGCCGACAGGGCGAAGCTGCCGAGCACGGCGCCCCTGTAGCTGCCGTCGCCGAAGGCCGCCACATGCTGGAGGGCGCCGATGGCGAGCCGGCCTGCCGCGGCCAGGGCGTCGCGCCCGAGCAGCTGGCGCTGGCCCGTCAGCGTGCTGCCGCTGACCTGGCCGTCGACCACCACGGTCGGCGCGACCAGCGTCAGGCTGCCGCCGGCTTTGCCGTCCACATAGCCCGCCTCCAGGCGTGCCGGGATGGCACTGCCGTAGTTGACGACCGGCCCCCAGCGGTCATAGCGCGCCTTGCTGGTGCCGGCATTGCCGATGGCCGTGTAGACGAGGTCCCTGGGCGCGGTGTTGAGCGTGTAGGCCGCGCCGGTGCTGCTGTACAGCTGAGTGGGCGAGACCAGCGCCTCGGTATAGGTCACCTGGCCGCCGTCGACGCGCAGGCTGGAGCCGGCCTGCGCCAGCACCGCCTCGCCGGCGATCAGCCGCAGGCTGCCGCCGCTGGCCAGGCGCTCGCCGGCCGTGCGCTGCACGGCGGAGCGGTAGTTGGACAGGTCGCCGAGGATGGGCGAGGTCTCGCGGATGTCGAGGGTGACCTTGTTGCGGTAGAGCAGGCCGTCCTTCTGCAGCGGCGCATCCTTGAGGTCGTTGCTGCCCAGCAGTTCGGTCGTCACGAAGTTGCGGGCGGCGCTGACCGTGGTGTCCCTCGTGCCGGAGACGTCGATGCCGGCGCCGGTCTCGACGACGATGCGCCCGCCCGTCGCGTTCAAGGGGTTGCCGCTGCCGAGCAGGTCGCCGAGCGGTGCCGGCTTGTCCAGGGCGCGCAGTTCCGCGACGGCGCCGGGCGCGACGACCTTGGCGCCCCGGGCCAAGGTGATCTGGCCGCCCGCCAGGTCCAGCCGCGACCGCGTGAACGTGGCGCTGTCATCGCTGGTGAGCGGCTTGCCGTCCGCGCCGTTGTTGTCCGGCGTGATCTCGGTGACGCTGCCCGCGGCCAGTGTCAACTGGCCGCTGCGAACGGCCTGCTTGTAGGTGCTCCGGTCGCCGCTCGGGACCACCGCGCCGCCGTCCAGATAGGTCGTGCCGGCATCCCCCTGCGCGAGCAGCAGGATGGAGCCGTTCTGCGACACGCTGGTCGTCGCGCTGATGCGTCCGGCCTGGTTGACGGCCAGGCCCACCAGCGTGGCGTTGCCTCGCGGGACGCTGATCGTGCCGGTGTTCATGACCCTGCCCTGGCCCGAGTCCAGGTCGGCCCGGCCCACCTCCACCAGCAGGCCGCGCAGCGCCGGCACATTGGGGTTGGATTCGGACGCGTAGAGCGGCTCGGCGGTCGGCAGCTTGTAGAAGACCTCGGCGCCCCCGCCCAGGATCACCTGGCCGCCAGGCGCCGCGAGCGTGCCGGCGTTCTCCACCTGCCTGGCATAGAGCTGGATGCGTCCGCCCTCGGCCGTCTTGATCTCGGCGCCCGTCTCGATGCGGACGAAGCTGCCGGTGTAAAGGCTCCCCGGGTTGGCCTCGTCCTCGTTGCGGATGCTCAGGGCCGGATTGCCACCCGTGATGGCAGTGACGAAGCCATTGACGTAGTCGCTGTCCTTCGGGGCCAGCGTCGTGGCCATCAGCGCGCCGACGTCCACGCGCGCATCCCTGCCGAACAGGATGCCGTTGCGGTTGTAGAGCAGGATCTCGCCGCCGTTGGTGGCCTTGAGCTGGCCGAAGATCAGGCTGGGGCTGACGCTGCCGATGCGGTTGAGCGCACTGGAGCCGGGCTGGGCCATGTCGAAGGTGACCGAGCTGGCCGCGCCGATGTCGAAGCTCTGCCACTTGTAGATGGCGCGCTGGCTTGTCTGGCCGATGGTCATGTCCACGCCGCCGCGCGTGTTGCTCACGTTGACCGGCGCGCTGCTGCCGCTGCCGTAGACCCGCCAGCCCGGGGCCGGCAGGGGCACGCGGTTGATCGGCGGCGGGGGCGGTGCCGCCACCGGTGCCTGCGCCAGGGCGGCCAGCGGCAGGCTGGCCGCCAGCGCGGCGACGAGAGGCGTCAGCAGGAGGGCGGTCTTGCGCGGAACGGCGGTGTTGGACATGGCGCGGCTCTAGAAACGCAGGGCGGCGCGCACGTGCACGCGTTCGGAAGGCAGGCCCCGGCCGGCGACGTCGCGGTGGCGGCGCGCCCAGTCCAGGGCCAGGCTCAGCCCCGGCTGCAGGCCCAGGCGCACGCCCACGCCGCTGCCCATCAACGTGCTGCGATGGGGCTGGCCGGGCTCGGGTTGGATCAGGGCCACGCGGGCCACGTCGCCGAAGCCGAAGAAGACGAGCTCGGTGAAGGGCGGCAGGCTGGCGCCCTCGAAGGCGGACAGCAGAGCCGGCGCGAGATTGCGGCTGCGCAGCTCGAAGGACGCCAGCACGCCGTAGTCGGCCGACACGGCGGCCTCGGGATAGCCGCGCACGGTCTCGGCGCCGCCGACGGCGAACTGCTCGGCGCTGACCAGGGGCTGGCTGGCGATCTGCCCGGCCACGCGCAGCGCCCATTCGCTCGGACCGACACGGCGGCTGCCGCGCCAGTCGAGCTTGAGCGTCGTGAAGCCGCCGTCCGCGCCGCGGCGCTTGCAGGCGAACTGGTCGGCCGTGCCGAAGCTGCCGTCGGCGAGCTGGCAGTCCTGGCGGTCCTGCTGCCACACCGGGCGCAGCCCGAAGGTGGCGTTGACGCTGAGCTGCTGCTGCCTGCCCTGCTCGCCCCACCAGTTGCCGTTGTAGGCCAGCTGCAGCGGCGCGTAGCGCAGCGGGGTGCTGATGGCGCCGGCGCTGGTCTGCACGTCTTCCTTCAGGTCCTTGACGTCGAAGCCCAGCTGAAGGCCGTGGGCGGCGTTGGCGTCCAGGCGGTTCATGCCATAGCGAAATCCCAGAGTCGTGCCCTTGCCGAGCACACGTGTGCCGCCCAGGGTGTCGACGTCGCTGCTGCTGTGCACGCCGGTGAAGCTCAGCGAGTCGCCGTCGCCCAGGGGCACGAGGTAGTTGAGGACGAGCACCTGCGACTGGCTGGGCCGCATCGGGGCCGTCAGCGCGGTCAGCGACAGCGAGTGCTCGCGCTGGAAGAGGTTGTCGTAGTGCAGGTTGACGGCGGTGCGCAGGGCTTCGGTGTCGGCGGGGGCGGCGTTGTTCACCTCCACGCTGCCGCCCAGGGGCAGCTTGTCGCTGACCTTGAGTTCGGCCTCGACCGTGCCGGGCTCGCGGCCCGGCCTGAGCACCGGCTGGACTCGGCGTTCGGGTGTCTGGCTCAGTGCGGCCACCTGCTGCTGCACGACGTTGAAGTTCGGCACCTGGCCCTCGGCCAGCTCCGTCGCCACGGCGCGGATGCGGCCTTGGTCGTAGTAGCGCGAGCCGGTCACGTAGAGCTTGTCGACGCGGCCCTCCAGCACCGCCAGCCGCACGAGGCCGCCTTCGATGCGCTGCTCCGGCACGTCGACGAAGACGGTCAGGTAGCCGGCGCCCTGGTAGGCCTTCTCCAGCGCGGCGCGCGCGCCCTCGATGGCGGCCATGTCGCGGCCCTCGCCCAGAAAGGGCATCACGGCGGCCTCGACCTGCAGTGCGCTCAGCCGCGTGTTGCCTTCGATCTCGAACTCGAGGATGTCGAAGCGGAGGTTGGATTGGGCGAGGGCCGTCAGGCCATGGGCACACAGCACCATCGCCATCGCGAGCAAGAAGAACCAGCGGGCCCGCGGGCGGGCGCGCGTCGAAGCGGCGTCCATGAAGTCAGTGTCCCGAGGGCGGGTGAATCGGTCGTGAAAAACGGTGGCCGCCCAGGGGGCGGCCCATGCATGCGGCGGCGAAGCGCGCTCAGCGGCGGCGGCGTGCACGCAGGCCCACCACGGCCAGGCCCAGGCCCATCAGGCCCCAGGTGGCCGGCTCGGGGACGGCGGTGACGTTGTGGCTGCCGCCGAGATCGAGCGTGTCGCCGGCCGGCGACGCGATCAGGCGCGTGCGGCCATAGGCGGCGGCGAAATCGGTGCGCAGGCGCAGCAGAGCGCCTGCGGCGGTGCTGGTCGGCGTCACTGCGGCCTCGAGCGTGTAGCTGAGGATGTAGTTGCCGCTGCCGTCGACGCCCAGGCCCCAGTAGGCGTCATGGCCGCCGCCGGCGATCGTGCCGTTGTCGAACTCGTCGACGGCGATGGGTTCGGTGCTGTTGTCGCTGGTCACCGTGGCGGTGTAGAACCAGGACGAGCGGTTGACGGGATTGAAGATGTTCGGCGCGTGGTCGCCAGCGCCCGACAGCGTGTGGTCGGCCCTGAAGATGCTGCCGGCATACGCGGTCTGGCCCTTGACGTTGAGGTAAGAGCTGTTGTTGCCGTAGTCCGTGGCACAAGCGCCCGAGCAGCTCCCGGCCTGGGCGCTGATGTCGCCGAAGCTCTGGGCGAGCGTGCCCGCGCCGTTGGCGAAGTCGCTGTTGGGCAAGCCGAGCAGGTAGGTGTATTGCGGGTTGAGTGTTCCCGTCGGCGTCGCGGCGTTGAGCGTCGTGAAGAACGAAGTCCCCCCCGCGAACGCGGGCGCATTGGGGTCGTTCGAGACCGCGATGACCGCCCAGATCTGGTTGGCGACGTCCGTCGACTTGGACAAGAAGGACTGGAAGTTCGCGTCGGTGTTGAGCGGGTCGAACAGCTTCTGGTAGCCGGCGTCCTGCTGGCCGTAGATGAACAGGTTGGTCGACGGATCGCCGCCAGCGTAGTTTTCCTTGTAGACGGCGATGCCCAGGTCCTTGGTGTAGGAGACCTCTTTGACCGGGTCCCAGATGATGAGCGCGAGTTCCGGCGTGTTGCCCGCAGCCACGCCTTCGGGCGTGGAATCGCCGACGCGCAGCGCGGCATGGGCCTGCGCTGCGCAGGCGAGAAAGGTCGTCGAGATCGCGAGTCGGACGATGAAGGGCGGACGGTGGAAGTTCATGGGCTTGGGCGATCGTGGACTGTCGGGATGAGCCATCGGACGCGGGCGGATTGCTTTGGCATGCCTGCCGGGTGGCGCGCATGCCGAAGAAATTGCATTGCCTTGACGGAAAGCAGCGCGAAGGGCCGAAGCCCTTCGCGCCCGGGGACTGCCGGTCGATTACTTCGTCATGCGCACGAACGAGCAGCTGTTGGCGCTGATGCGGTTCGTGTGCGAGGTGTAGCTCTTGGTCGTGGCGTCGAGGTCGGACCAGGCGCCGGACACGGTCGACGGCAGGGCGGCCAGGCCGTTCTGCAGGTCGGGGTCGAGGCCCTGCAGGATCGCGGCCTTGCCCATCTCGCTGCGCATCTTGGTCAGCAGGGCCAGGGCGTCGGCGGACGGGGCGTTGGCGGCGCCGGCCTTGGGCCATTGCATCGAGGCCTCGACGGCGAAGTCGTACTCGCCCGAGATCAGGGCGGCACGGCTCGGCGTGGCGCCGCTGAGCTTGACGTAGCGGTAGCCCTTCTCGCTGGGCACTCCGTTGACGACGGCCTGCGGGTTGTTCTCACGACCCAGCACGCCGAAGGCATAGCCGCCGCCGGTGCTGTCGGCCAGGCCCTCGACCGTGCCCAGGCACGTCTCGACGGCGCCGGTGCTGCTGTTCTGCAGCGTGGTCAGCGAGCCCGTCACGGCCAGCGTGGCGGTCGTCGTGCCGGCGGTCGGGACGAACTGGTTGGCCGTGCCGCCGCAGGGGTTGTTGGCGAAGTAGAGGTTGGACGCGGCCTGCGTGCCGGAGCCGGGCGTGCGGCGGCAGACGTTGATGCGCTTGTTGTTGATGTTGCTGTCGACCGAGGCCGGGATCAGCAGGTTCCAGCCCTTCTTGTTGGAGGAGCTGCCGAGCAGCTGGCCCGTCAGGGCGCCGGCGATGAAGCTCTTCGGGATGCTGGGCTGGGCGGCGGCCGACTCGTCGATGTCGGTCGCGCCCGCGGCCACCAGGCCCTGGGCCTTCTGAAGGGCCAGGTAGAGCTTCTTGTTCACGCCGACGGCGAAGATGTTCTGCACGAAGCCGGCGGCGTCGAGGCCGGAGACGTCGAGGCCGGTGCCGCCGTTGACGGTGGCCTGCAGCAGGGCGGGCTCGACGTCGGAGAAGCCGGCGGTGGCCAGGCCGGTCGTCGTGCCGGAGCAGATGAAGCCAGCCTTCTGGATGTCGGTCGCGGGCGAGACGCCGCCGGACGCGGCCGTGCAGCTGGCGTCGACCAGCATGTGGGCCTGGGTGGCGTCGCCGCCGTTCAGCAGCGGCGTCACGCCCTGGGCGGAGCCGCCGGCGTCACGCTTGGTGATCAGCACCGGCGTGCCGACGGGCCAGCCGCCGATGGCGACCTTGGTCTTGAAGGAGTAGGCGCGGTGGTTGGAGCCGGTGGCCGAGTCGAAGAAGACGTCGAAGGTGGCGGGCTGGGCCAGGTCGGACTGGATGTAGGCGCCGACCATCAGGCGCAGGGCCGAGGCGCCGGCCAGGCGGATTTCCTTGAGCGAGCCGTCGGCGCGAGCCGCGGCGATCTCGGTCGGGGTCAGGGCGTGGGCGGCACCGAAGGAGGCCAGGCAGGCCAGAGCGATCAGGGAGGAACGGAGCTTCATGATGGGTCTTTCGTGAGAGACGTTCGGACAGTGCTCCGCCAGGCCGGCCCCTGGAGCGGGGACGGCTGGCGGTCGAAGCGGGAGAGGCCGGGCCGCACGGCCCGGCGGGTCGGCAGGCCTCAGGCCTTGCGGCGGCGGACCATGAAGCCGATGGCGGCCAGGCCGGCAGCCAGCATGGCGTAGCTGCTGGGCTCGGGAACGGCGGCCGTGATCGTCACGTGGGTGCCGTCGAAGTTGGCGGTATAGGCGTTGCCGGCGCTGTTGGCCAGCACGTTGTATTGCGAGGGGGCGTCGCTCGTGTCGCTGGACGGCGTCAGATAGACCATCTGGGCCGCGGTGCCGACCGCGTTGCGCGCGTTGAAGAAGCCGTTGAACGAGGTCACGCCGTTGTCGAAGTAGGTCGGCGTGCCGAAGGCCGCGGCTTGGCGGTTGTTGGCAACCTTCGGGTTGGCGGCGTTGTCGGCCTGCAGGAACCAGGTGGCCAGGTTGTTCGTGCCGTCATTGGACTGGCTGTTCTGGATCGTGCCCAGGGGCTGGTTGACGTTGCGGGTCGTCCAGGCGTTGATTTCGCCGGGGTTGAAGCCCACGTCCAGCGGCTGGGCGGCGATGATGGCCCAGGTCGTGCCCGTGCCGCCGAAGGCCAGGAACTTGTTCCACTCGGTGCCGGCAACGGATTGACTGAAGCTGCCCGTGGAATTCATCAGGGCGGCGACGGCGTCGGTCGAGGTGCCGAGATCCTGAAAGTAGGAGCCGGCCGCGTTGGTGGCGATGAACACGTATTCGGCCTGACCGATCGTGCCGCCCGTCTGGACGGTGGCGAAAGCGGGAGCGGCGACGGCGGCCAGGGCGGCCAGGGCGATGGAATGGAACTTCATGGAAGGTTCTCCGTTGGTCAGTAGTGATGGGACGTCAGCCCGGGATGGGCGGCGGTCCGTCACGCCTGGCTGCCTCCCCTGGATCGCGTCGTGCAATCGGCGGTGGCCTTGGGCGCCTGGGTCGGGTGACCCGATCAAAGAGCGGTGATCGAAAGATCGTTCAGCGGGCATTCTTCTGGCATGCGGTGACATCCGCACCTGGGCAACGTGGGATTAGCAGTCCGAAAGGACTACGCGCAAACCCGTGAGCCGTTCGGCACGGGTCTCTGGCCGGTTTCGACGGCAGGGGCCGCAGCCATGTGCAATGGCGCGGGTGACGGGCAACGGGCAAGACCGTCGGCGGGTCAGGCCGCGGCCTGCGCGACGCGCTCGCGGAACAACTGCGCCCTCTCGGCGCCGGACGCGGCTTCGATGCGGGCCGAAGCATCCGACAGCCAATCCAGGAAACGAGACTCGCTGTTGACCTCGCGCGCGCCGGCGCGCAGGTCGGCATCACGGCCCGCCAGCATGCGGCACGCCAGGTCGAACGCGAACATCTTGGCCTTCATCAGGCGCCGCAGCTCGTCGCCTGCCGATGCCGTGGCGGCCTTCGGTGCCGCTGCAGGAGGCTCCGCAACGAGCGGCGCGGAGGCCGCTTCCGGCAGGCCGGTGACGTAGCCCTCGCGCTGGAGTTCCTCAAGCGCCTGCGGGCCCAGGTTCAGCGCGCGTGCGATGTCCTGCAGTTCCGCGGCGCCACGCTGCCCGTTGACGTTGATCAGGAGCATACGCATCTGCGCGCTGAGCGTGGAACGGGAGCCCGCCAGCAGCACGCGGGCGGCGCGGGTCTTGACGGGATGCGAGCTTGACGACATGGCGGGCTCCGGGGATGCGCGCGCATGGTGTCCAGCGCGGTTGAGGCGCTGATGACAATGCGTTGAAGCCGTGCAAGAGCGTGACGTGCTCCGCATATCGGCCTGCCAGCCGTCGTTGCGGCTGCGCGAGTTCCTTCAGGGCGACGACCGACTCGTCAGGCGAAAACCCGAGGCCAGCGTGGACATCTGTTCGGCTTGATCGTTCATGGAATGCGCCGCCGCCGCCGACTGCTCGACGAGCGCCGCGTTCTGCTGGGTCATCTGGTCGATCTTCATGATGGTCCCGCTGAGGTCGTGCATGCGTGCCGACTCCTGGGATGCATCGGTGGCGATGCCGCGGATCATCATGCTGACCTGGTCGATGCCCTGGGTGACGCGGGTCATCGCGGCATTGGCTTCGCCGATCTGCCTCGAGCCGTTCTCGACCTGCGTGGCCGACGCCTCGATCAGCACCTTGATTTCGCGCGCCGCGGTGGCGCTGCGTTGCGCCAGCGCGCGCACCTCTGACGCCACGACGGCGAAGCCGCGCCCCTGCTCACCGGCGCGGGCGGCCTCGACGGCCGCGTTCAGCGCCAGGATGTTCGTCTGGAACGCGATGCCATCGATGACGCCGATGATCTCGGCGATGCGGCGCGACCCGTCGCTGATGCTCGTCATCGTGGACAGGAATTGCCCCACCACCTGGCCGCCGGCGTCTGCCGAGCGCGATGCGGCCTGCGCCAGGCGGCTGGCTTCGTCCGCCGCCTTGGCCGTGGCCGCCACGGTTTCGCTCAAGGCCTCGACATTGCTGGCCGCCATTTCCATCTGCGCTGCCGATTGCTCGCTGCGCCGGCTCAGGTCCTGGTTGCCGGATGCGATCTCGTCGGCGGCCACGTGGATTTCGCCCGAGGCCTCCTGCAGTTTGCGCACCAGCCGGCGCAAGCGTTGCTGCATGGCCTCGATGGCGTGCAGCACGCGCCCCATCTCATCGCGCCGGTCGGTGTCGACCTGGGTGCTCAAGTCGCCGGACGCGATGCGCTCGGTGGCTTCGATCGCCTGCATGACGGGCCGCAGGATGCCGACGATGGTGCGCCACAGCAGCAGGCCCACGACGCCGAGTCCGGCCGTCACGGTGCCGAGCAGCACCAGGGCATCGCGCTGCAGCCCGCGCTCGCGCGCGTCCAGCCGCTCGTCTACGGCGCCGAGCACCTGGCTTCCCAACTGCGCCTGCAGGTTGGCTGCCTCGACGAAGGTGGCGCTCATCTTGTCCAACGGGTAGTTCACGTCGGCGGCGGACGCGTTCAGCGTGTCGTTGACCATCGCCTGCTGCTTCACCGCGGCGTCACGCGTGGCGAGTTGATCTGCCTTGCGGTCGGGCTCCAGTCGCGCCGCCAGCTCGAGGATCTGGATCAGGCGATGGCTGCTGGCGTTGTAGCGCCCGGCGGCGGCCGCCACATTGGCTACGTCGTCGACCGAGGCTGCTGCGGCGATCGAGCCCAGTTCCGACAGCGCGTCGCCGATCTGCGGCGCGACCTGCAAACCCGCCAGGATCGCGTAGTGCGTGCCGGCATCGGCATCGACGAGCAGCCCCGCCTCGGCGTTCAGCTGTTCGATCTCGTCGATGACGCGATCCGCCAGGGCGCGGTGCCGTTTCAGCAGCATCGGAAACTGCAGGGCCCCCTGCGCCGCCGTGCTGCTGAGCGCCTTGAAGTCGGCGCGGATGGTCTGCAGTCGGTCGCGCCGTTCTTGCGACGCATTGGCCAGCGCTGCTTCGACGTCCGCGAACGCACGGTCGGTGCCGTCGGCAGCTCGCTGGCGCGCGGTTTCTCCGTCAGATGCTGCACGAACGACGGTGGCCGCCAGCCGATGCGCGCTCAAGGCCGAAAGCAGCTTCTGCCAAGCCTTGTTGGCCGGCAGCGCGGCGCGCTCGACCGAGACGGCCTTTAGCCGCACGCTGGCCTGCTGGCCCAAGCGCCAGGTGGGCACCGCGCACAACAAGGCGCACAGCGCCGCAACGAGCACCAGCCGCTGGCGCAGGGTCACGCCGTCGAAGGCTTGAACAAGTCTTTCCATGATGGCCGGGCGCGACCCGCTCCTACTGCTGCGTCGTGACTGCAATGCCCCGAATCGCGGCGCATTCTGACCATGGATGTCCCTCAATTTGGTGACAGGGTTTTCGCTGGAATGGGATCAGTGGAATCCCGCGAAATTCATCCAGACGTCATGAGAAGTCACTAGGGCCCCTGGACCGTTGTGCGCATCGCCACCGAGTGAGTGGCGCTGACATGAATACGACATGTTCGTCCCTCAAGCTGACGAAATTGCTGCACTGCAATATGCACGCGGCGACCCGTTGTCTCCTCCACCGCCTCGGTGGATTTCGCCCGCAGTGATCGTGGATTGCTGCGGGCGTTTTCTCCAGACGGCCGGCGCTTGTTTCAGGAGCGGGGACCGCGTTCGAGCAACTGCAGCGACATGGCCTGCGCCACGGCCTGCGTGCGGTTGGCAGCGCCGAGCTTGCGCAGGATCTTCTGCACGTGGTTCTTCACCGTCAGCGCGCTGATGCCCAACTGCTCGGCGATCTGCTGGTTGCTCTTGCCCTCGCGCAGCCAGCGGAGGATCTCGCGCTCGCGCTGCGTCACGCCACCGGCCTTGGCGGCGGGCACCTGCGCCGGCGCGATGCCGCCGAAGTCGCGCTCCACCGCCTGGACCCGTTGCCAGGCGCCATGGACATGGGGGATGAGCAGCTCCAGCCGGCTCATGTGCGAGTCCGGCGGCGCGCAGTCCTGTACGGCGAAAACGAAGAAGCTCTCGATCTCCTGCGGGCGCTGGGGCCGCGAGACGCCGTGCACCAGCAAGGTGGCGAAGCGCGCCGCCAGCAGCGCGTCGCGGACGTTGCCGAGCGACGCGAAGGGCAGCTCGGCGGCCTGCACGGCGGCGGGCCTGCCGCGGGCGTCGAGCCAGCAGGCCTGCAGGTGGCGCATGAGGAGGCTGCGGCCGTCGGCCAGGGCGTCCATCAGCACCGGCTCGAGGCTGACGCTGTTGAAGACGTCGAACAGCAGCTCGCGCGCCGCACGGTCGTAGCAGCCACAGACGGCCAGCTGGTGGGGCACCAGCCGGCTGAGGTAGCTCTGGGTCCAGACGAAGAACTGGTAACGCCGCCGCACCGTCAGCGCGGATTCGGCCGCGCGGACGATGGCTTCGACCGGGTCGTGCAGGGATGGGTTGGCGGGCTCGGCTTCGTTGAGTGTCATGGAGGGCCCGGGAAGGAGGAAGGCGTTACAAATCTTCGTAACGCGCTCACGAAGCGGAAACTTTAGGAACGGCGCGTGACTGGGCTTTGAAGGCTTGCCGAAGGCATGAGCCGTTCGGCTCATGGCTGCGTCGCGGCCGGCGCGGCGGGGGCGGCCGGCGCCGCCATGAAGACCCAGTCGTGCGCCGTGGCGTGGCCGGCGCTGGCCAGCAGCGGCCGGGCCGAGCGGCTGCGCACGCCGACGATCCCGGTACCCACGGCCGGCGTGGTCGGGCTCGGGGAAGCGCCGCCCTCGCCGGCCGCCCGCCCCACGACCTGCGCCTGGCCCGTCACGACCTCCCAATCCGCCTGGCCGGTGAAGGGGTCGGGATAGAGCTGGCGCAGGTGGCGGCGCTCGCGCGGGAAGCGCCGGTCGGCCAGCAGGTCCTCCAGGCGTTGCGGCAAGGGCAGGTGCCCGGCGGGCGTGGCCTCGGCATAACGCCCCAGGGCCGTGGCAATGGCCTCGCCGCGGAAGCGCAGCTCGGCCTCGCGGTCGCGGCGCTGGCGGGTCAGCTCCTGCTCGCCCAGGGCCGCCAGCGCCACGCCGCCCAGGGCGAGGGCGAAGAGCAGCCACAGATAGGTGAAGCCGCGCTGGCCGCCGGGCCGCGACAGGCGCGCCGCTTCACCAGTCGGCATAGAGGCTTCCGTCGGGCGCACGGCCGGCCGCGCCGCTGCGCACGTCGCCGACCTGGCCGGGCAGATCGGCCGCGGGCGGTGGCGGCAGCAGGACCCAGCTCGCGGCAGAACCGGTCAGCGGGTCTTCCGGCACGGCGCGCAGGTAACGGTCCTGCACGAGCTGATCCAGCGAGTCGGGATAACGGCCCTTGTCAGCGGCGTACTTGTCCAGTGCGTCGCGCATGACGGCCAGCGAGGAGCGCATGCTGTTGGCCTTGGCGCGGTCGACGGCGGCGAAGTAGCGCGGCGCGGCGATGCCGGCGAGCAGGGCCACGATGGCCATCACGACGATGAGCTCGATGAGGGTGAATCCGCGCGAAGCCCGCATGGCCGTCACCAATCGCGGTATCTCGTGCCGTCCAGGGCGGTGCCCTCGGCGCGCGAGTACACGTCGAAGACGTCGCGGCCCGGGGCGGGGGCTTCCGGCGGGCTGTCGTAGCTGCGCAGGCCCCAGGTCGCCGCTGCGGGCAGGGCGGCGTCCGCCATGGGATCGCGGGGCAGGCGGCGCAGGAAGTACAGGCGCCGGCGGCGCTGCGGGTCGCGGGCGTCGGGCACGCCCTGCACGAGGCTGTCGAGGTCGGGCGGGTAACCGCTGTCGCCGGCCTTCAGCGCGATGCGGCCCTCGTGGGCGGCCTGCCAGTAGGCGTCCAGCCCGCCGCGCAGGCTGCGCAGCGCCTGGCGGAGTTCGCTTTCGCGCTGGCGCTTGTGCACCCAGACGGCCAGCGGCTGGGCGGCGGCGGCCAGGATGCCGACGATGGTGACCACCGCCAGCACCTCGACGAGGGTGAAGCCGCGCGCCCGGCCCGGAGCGCGGTGCGGCCGGGCGTCAGTTGGCGCGGATTTCGACATGGCCTTCGCCCTCCACGCGCACCGGCAGGGCCTCGCCCTTGGCATTGGCGGCCCTGGCGTTGACGAACTCCACCATGCCGGACTGCCCCGCCGCGCCCGGGCGGGCGCGCAGCAGCAAGACCTTCTGGCCCTGCGGCGGCAGCTCCACGTCGACGCTGCCGCTGCTGGCCTCGGCCCCGCCGGCGTCGGCGCGGGTGAACAGCGACACGTCGTAGGTCAGCGTGCCCTTGACGCTGGCGGCGCCGGTGTTGGTGAGGCCGACGCTCAGCGTCTCACCGACGGCCGCGTTCGCGCTGGTCTGCATCTCGACGACGGCTTCGCCCGGGCTGCGCGCCACGGCAGCCGGGCCTGAGCCGGCGTGCGGTGGCGAGCCCGCCAGCGGCGCCGCGACGCTGCCCGGCGAGCGCAGGCGCAGGCCCTGTGCGCCGGGGTTGGCGTCGAAGCCGGAGGGCAGGATGGTCTGGCTCGCCTCCGGCAGGCCGATGTTGCGCAGCACATGGGGCGTGATGAGCAGCACGATCTCGGTCTTTTTGCGGCTGTCGGTGTGCACGCCGAAGAGGCGGCCCAGCAGCGGCGCCTCGGAGGCATAGGGCAGGCCGCTGACGTTCTTGCGGTCCTCGTCGTTGATGAGGCCGGCGAGGACCTGGGTCTCGCCGTCGCGCAGGCGCAGCGAGGTCGAGGCCGTGCGCGAGCCGATGCGGTAGGCGCTGGTCGGCTGAGGGCCGCCGGAGCTCTCCTTCGGGCCCAGGCTGCTCACCTCGAGATTGACCTTCATGATGACCTCGTTGTCGAGCTGCACGGTGGGCTCGACCTCCAGCTTGAGGCCCACGTCGATGTAGGTCACGGCCGTGGACACGCCGACGTTGGCCGTCGAGGTGCTGGTGAAGACCGGCACGCGGTCGCCGATCTGGATCTTCGCCTTTTCCTTGTTGCGGGCGCGCAGCTTGGGGCTCGCGAGCAGGTTGCTCGAACCCGAGGCGCCCTTGAGCCGTGCGGCGACGACGGGGTTGGCCACCAGGGTGCGGAAGCTGCCGCGGGCGCTCCAGGGCACCATGGCCGCGCCGTCGAGGCTGCCGAAGCTGGCATCGGTCGCCCAGTTGAGGCCGGCCTCGTCGGTGCGGTCGGTGCCGAGCTCGAGCACCTCCACGTCGAGCATGACCTCGGGCTCGGGCAGGTCCAGGCCGGCCACGAGCTGCTCGATCATGGCGATGACCTCGGGCGTGTCGCGCGCGACGAGCAGGTTGAGCCGCTCGTCGATGAAGAGGTCGCGCGTCTTGGCCATCATGCGCACCAGGGCCTGGGCCTGCTTCACGTCGGCGTTGTTGAGGTAGAAGCTGCGCGTCACCAGCTCCTGGTGCTCGCGCAGCTTCTGCGCCGTGTTGGGGTAGATGAGCACCGAGTTCTCGTTGAGCAGCTTGCGCTCCAGCTGCTGGGTGCCGAGCACCACGCGCATGGCTTCGTCGACGCTCACGTCCTTGAGGTAGAGGCTGACGCGGGCGTCCGCCTTCACGTCCTTGTCGAAGACGAAGTTGATGCCGGCCCCGCGGCCAAGGGCCTCGAAGACGGTGCGCAGCGGTGCGTCGCGGAACTCCAGGCTGACGGGCTTCTGGTAGGCCGCCGCCAGCGTGGACGGCAGGGGTGGCGGCGCATAGCGCTGGCGCAGCTTGCGCTGCAGCGCCAGGGCCTGGGGCTGCCCGGGGTCTTCGGCGAGCACGGCGGTGATCGCTTCGCGTGCGGCGTCGAGCTGGCCGGCCTGGAGCTGCTGCGAGGCCGAGGCCAGCCGGGCCTCGTGGCTGCGGGCGCGGCGCAGTGCGGACTGCAGCGCGCGGGTGCGCGGCGCCTGGGGGTCGAGGGCCTGCATGCGCTGCAGCAGCTCGTCGGCGACGTCGAGCTGGCCGCCGGCGCGGGCGTTCTCGGCCTGCGTGGCTAGGGCCAGCAGGCCGAGGTCGCGCTGGCGCTGGGCCGCCACGCGCAGCTCGGCGTCCTGCGGCGCCGCGCGGCTGGCCTCGCTCAGCAGCCGCCAGGCGCTTTCGTGCTCGCCGCGGCGGGCCAGGGCGTCGGCCTCGCGCAGGGCAGGGTTGGCGGCGCAGGCAGCCAGCAGCAGGGCGGGCAGGGCGGCAAGGGCGAAGGCGGCGATGCGGGTCATGCGGAAGGGCTGCTGGCGAAAGGGACGAACTGGGCCTGTCCCAGGGGCAGGTAGGTCAGGCGCAGGCCGCCGGCGTCGACGGCGTCGACCCGCCACTGGCCCTCCACGACCTCGCCCACGCCGACGACGGCGGTGCGCAGGGCGTTGGTCAGGATGGCGCGCGTCGTGCCGTCGCTCATGCGCCCGACGAACTGGTAAGGAAAGGGCGGCGGGGCGGGTGGTGCGGGGGGCTCGTCGGCGGCCTCGGCCGGCGCGGCGGGCGGGAGGGCGGGCCCTGCGGCCACAGGCGCAACCTCCCCCCAGGCGGCGCGGGCCTGGGGGGCAGGCGCGGGCCAGTCGCCGCGGCTGCGGGGCGTCGCGGTCGCCAGGGTGCCGGTGGATGCGGTCCGGGCCGGGCGCTGCGAGGCCTCGGGGGCGGTGGCGCCATCGTCGTCCTCGACGGCGAACCAGGCCGTCGCCGCCAGGCTCAGGCCGAGGGCGCCGAAGAGCACCAGGCGGCGCGGCGGCAGCCGGCTCACCGCGCCCCCTGCATGAGCAGCACCCAGGCCAGCTCGGCCCTGACCTCGCCGGGGCGCGCCGCGTCGCGGCGCAGGTGCACGCCGTCCAGGGCGAGGGCGGGGTCGCGCCTGAGGGCCTCGGCGACGAAGTCGCGCACGGCGCCGTAGCGGCCGTCGACCTGCATGGCGACGCGGTATTGCGCCACGCCCAGCTCGCGGTCGGCTTCGTAGCGGAACTCGCTGCGCGGCCAGGGCAGGCCGAGCTCGGTGGCCAGGCCCAGCAGCGCGGCCGTGCGCGCGGCGCGCTGGCTGTCCGGCGGCAGGGCGGCGCGCAGGCTTTCGGCATCGCGGGCCTTGGCATCGGCAGGCAGCCGGCGGGCGGCGAGGGCAGCGCGCTGGCGCGCGAGGTCGTGGCGCTGCGCCTGCAGGCCGGCCTGCCCGTGGGACAGCCAGGTTGCGCCCAGCGCCGCCGCCAGGGTCAGCAGAGCCGCCAGCGCCGCTGGCCAGCCGAGCCGCCGCCAGCGCTTCAGCCAGAGCTTCATCGGGCACCTCCGGGGCGCCGCATCACTTCGAAACGCAGGCCGTCGCCGTCGACCGGCGTGTCGGCCTTCTGCAGCCGGGTCAGCACGACCACGTCGCCAGGGGCGGCCTGCAGGCTCAGGCGGTCGACGAGGCGGGTCACCGCGTCGGGGTCACCGGCCCGCCCCTCCAGCCGCAGGGCCCGCCGGTCGAGGTCGAGGGCCGCGAGCTGCAGCCCGGCAGGCAGGGCGCGCTCGACGTCCGTCCACAGGGCCGCCCAGTCGGTGTCGAGCTGGCGGGCGGCGGCAGCCGCGCGAACGCCTGCCGCGGCGGCCGAGGCCTGGGCGGCGAGGGTGGCTGTGGCCGCGGCCGGGCGGCCGGCGCGCTGCAGGCGGTCGATCACGGCGGACTGCTCGGACAGGCGGGCGGCCTCCTGCCGCAGTTCACGGGCCTGGACGGCCACCAGCGCGCAGGCGGCGGCGGCCGAGGCCGCCCAGGCCCAGACCAGGGCGCGCGTGCGCACGGCCCGAGGCCTGGCGATGAAATCGGGCCACGGCGGTCCGCCGGGGCCCGAGAGCAGGGCGGCGGCGTGGAAGACGCTGGCGCCGTCGAGTTCGGCCAGCAGCGCCTCGTCGAGGGGACGCTGCTCCAGCGTCACGAGGCAGCCATCGCGGCGGACGAGGCGGGTCAGCATGCCGTCGTCGAGCACGGCCGCCTGGCCGTCGTCACTCGGCGCCAGCGTCCAGCTCGGGCGCAGCGAGAGCAGGCGCACGCGATGGGTCCGGGCGGTGGCCTGCAGCGTCGCGGGGTCTCCCTCGGCGAGGGCGCAGACCCCGCCCGGCCACGAGGCCAAGGGCCAGGCCTGGGCGGCGGGCCCGAGGTAGTGGGCGAACTGCAGCCGCGCATAGCCGAGCTGCGCGTCCTCGTCGGCCAGGGGCAGGTCGGCGGGCAGGAGCAGGCTGTGCATGCGCCCGGGTCCGGCGAACAGCTCCACGCGCGCGCCGGCATGGGCGGCGCACCAGGCGCCGAAGTCGGCCCAGGTCCGGCCGCGCGCGTCGAGCAGGCCGGTGGCGCCCAACAGCAGCCGCTCAACCGGCGAGCGTGACACGTTCGAGTTCCTCGGGCGTGGACTCGCCGGCCAGCACCAGCGCCACCGCCGCTTCGCGCAGCGAACGCATGCCGCGTGAGCGGGCCGCCTCCTTGATGCGGCCCAGGGGCGCGCGGCCGGCGATGAGGTCGCGCAGTTCGTCGTCCAGCCACAGCAGCTCGCTGACCGCCCGCCGGCCCTTGTAGCCGGTGCCGCGGCAGTGGCTGCAGCCGCGGCCTTGCTGCAGCGCGGCCGTTTCCGGCAGGCCGAGGGCCTGCCGCTGCTCGGCGGTGACGGCCAGCGGTGCGGCGCAGTGACGGCAGTTGATGCGCATCAGCCGCTGGGCGAGCACGCCGTTCAGGGCCGAGACGACGTTGTAGAGGTCCAGCCCCATGTGCATGAAGCGCCCGACCACGTCGAACGCATTGTTTGCATGCACGGTGCTGAAGACGAGGTGGCCGGTCAGCGCGGCCTGCACGGCGATCTGCGCCGTCTCGGCATCGCGGATCTCGCCGACCATGACGCGGTCGGGGTCGTGGCGCAGCACCGAGCGCAGGCCGCGCGCGAAGCTCAGGCCCTTCTTCTCGTTGACCGGGATCTGGACCACACCCTGGAGCTGGTACTCGACCGGGTCCTCGATGGTGATGATCTTGTCGCGGCCGGTGTTGACCTCGCTGATGGCGGCGTAGAGGGTCGTCGTCTTGCCCGAACCCGTCGGTCCGGTGACCAGCAGCATGCCGTGGGGCTGGCGGGCCAGGGTGCGGATCTGGGCGCGTGCCTCGGGTTCGAAGCCGAGTGCGTCCAGCGTGAGCGCGCCCTCGGCCTGGACCTGCGCGCGGTCGAGTACGCGCACGACGGCGTCCTCGCCGAAGACGCTGGGCATGATGGACAGGCGGAAGTCCACCTCGCGGCCTTGCAGGCGCAGCTTGAAGCGGCCGTCCTGCGGCAGGCGGCGCTCGCCGATGTCGAGTTCGGCCATGACCTTGAGCCGCGACACCAGCTGCTCGGCCGCCTGCACGCCCTCGATCTGCTTGACGTCGAGCATCACGCCGTCGACGCGGCTGCGTATGCGCATGCCGCGCGGCTGGCACTCGAAGTGCAGATCGCTGGCACCGTCCTGCAGCGCGTCGTGCAGGGTGGCGTCGAGCAGGCGCACGACGGGGCTGGCCTGCTCGGCCAGGTGCAGCGCAGAGAGCTCCTGCGCGGCCTCGCGCGCAGCGTCGCCGCCAAAGGCACCGTCCACCTCGCCCAGCGCGCGAAAGCCGGCCTGGCCGGCTTCCAGCAGGGCCTGCACCTCGGCCGGCTCGCAGGGCCACCAGAGGATGGGCTTCCTGAGCTGGGACTCGATGCGCAGCCTCAGCAGCGGCTCCAGCGGCCGGTCGGCCAGCAGCGCCAGGCGGCCCTGGCTGGATTGGGCCATCACCGCGCGCCAGCGCTGGGCCTCGGCATGGGGCCAGGGCGCGAAGGTCAGCGACCAGGGCGCGTCCGAGGCCGGCAGGCGCGCCAGCACGTCGGCATCGGCTTGCACGACGGCGCTCATTGCACCTGGTCCACGAGCTGGAAGATCGGCAGGTACATCAGCACCACCACCGTGCCGATGACCAGGCCCATCACCAGCATCAAGACTGGATTGACCAGGCGCGTCACCAGCTCCGACAGGCGCGACAGCTCCTCGTCGTAGAAGCCCGCCGCTTGAGCCAGCATGGCGCCCAGCTCGCCGCTGTGTTCGCCCACGCGCAGCATGCGCAGCGACACCGGCGTGGCCAGGCCTTCGCGCTGCAAGGCCACGGAGAGCCGTTCGCCCAGGGTCACGGCGGCGATGGCGCGCTCCAGGCCCTGGCGCAGGTGGGCGGCGGCCACGCCGCGCGCGTTGGTGAGGGCGGGCACGACGGGCACGCCCGCCAGCAGCAGCATCGCCAGGCAGCGGTAGAGCTGGGCCAGGGCCAGCAGGTGCAGCCGGGGACCCAGGAGGGGCAGCCGCCACAGCCGCGACTGCAGGGCCTCGCGCAGGCCGTGCCGCCAGGCCAGCACCGGCGCTGCCGCCAGTGCGGCGGCCAGCGCCAGCAGCAGGCCGGGATGGGCGCCGCTGAAGGCGCCCACCGCGACCAGGGCCCGCGAGGCCAGCGGCAGCTCCCCGCCCACGCCGTCGAGCAGGCCCGCGAAGCGCGGCACCACGAAGACGAGCAGGAAGATCACCACCGCCGAGCCGGCCGTCACCAACAGCGCCGGGTAGACCGCCGCGGCGACGAGCTTGCCGCGCAGCTGCTCCAGCCAGGCGAGGTAGGCCGCCTGTTCGAAGAGGGCCTGTTCGAGCTGGCCGCTGCGCTCGCTGGCTTCGACGACGGCGACGAAGAGGGCGTCGAAGGCCTGCGGTTGGGTGGCCAGGGCCGCCGAGAAGGCTTCGCCCAGACGGATGCGTTCGACGATGCCCCCCAGCGCGGCGGCCACCGCGGGCGGATTGTCCTGGGACTGCAGGGTTTGCAGCGACTCCAGCAGCGGGATGCCGGCGCGCAGCAGCACGGCCAGCTGCTGGGCGAACTGCCGGCGCGGGAAGCGGCCCGTGGCGGCCCTGCGCGCGGGTGCCGCGACCGGCTCGATCGCCAGCAGCGATGCGGCCGGCAGCCCCAGGGCCTTGGCGATGCCGCCGACGTCCGCCGCCTGCACGCACGCTTCGGCGGGCTGGCGCGCGGCGTCGAGGTAACGGACGCGGAATTCGGGCATCGGAGTCACCAACTGGTCAGGTCCGCGTCCTCGCCTTCGCCGCCGGGACGGCCATCGCGTCCGAGGCTCAGCAGGTCGTACTCGCCGTGCTCGCCGGGGGCGCGGTACTGGTAGTCGTGGCCCCAGGGGTCCCTGGGCAAGGCCTTGGCGAGATAGGGGCCAGCCCAGCGGGGCTCGTCCGACGGGCGCGTCACCAGGGCGCCGAGCCCCTGCTCGGTGCTCGGATAGTGGCCGACGTCCAGGCGGTACTGGTCGAGCGCCTTCTGCAGGCCATCGATCTGGGCGCGTGCGGCCTTGACCTCGCTCTTGCCGATCTGGGCGAAGAACTTGGGCCCGACGTAGCCGGCGAGCAGGCCGATGATGACCATGACGACGAGCAGCTCCAGCAGCGTGAAGCCGCGGCGGCGATGAAGGGTGGTGTGGGCGGTCATGGTCCGGACGGGTCAGGGCGGCGAAGGTTAGGAAGGCGCGGTGACCGCGACGTGAAAGACGGGACGATGACCATCGGCATGGGCCGTCCGGCTCATGTCATGGCCCCTTCACCGCGGCCACCTAACGTGCCGGCGCGATGAAGACCCGACCTCCCGCGCTCACCCCGCCGCCCCTCCCCGCCCCGCGCAGCCTGGGACTCAACCGCGCCGTGGCCATGGCCACCGTCGCCACCGTGGCCGTTTCGGCCGTGGGGCTGGCCTCGCGGCTGCAGCCGGCGCAGGCGGCCGTCTCGGCCTCGCCATCGGCATTGATCGTCAAGCTGGCTCAGGCGCAGGGCGACGATCGGCGCCAGCGGGCCGAGCTGAGCCAGGTGCTCGCCGACGCCGGGCTTCCGCTGCAGGCCGAGCGACCGCTGGGTTCGGGCTGGTGGCGTCTGCAGGCCCGCGTGGCGGCGGACGCGGCGAGCCGCGCGGGCTGGCTGGCACGCCTGCGCGGCGACCGGCGCCTGGCCCATGCCATGGGCGACCTGCGCGAGCAGCGCGCCGCCGTGCCCAACGACCCGCTGTTCCGCGCCGCCGCGGCCACCGACAGCCAGTGGTGGCTGGACGACCAGAACGATGCGACCAATCCGGCCGCGGCCGGATTCACCAAGGCCTGGGACACCACCCAGGGGTCGCCGTCGCCCGTCATCGCCGTGCTGGATTCGGGCGTCACCTCGCACGCCGACCTGAACGCCCACCTGCTGTCGGGCTACAACTTCGTCAGCCGTCCGGAGTTCGCCAACAACGGCGGCACCGGCCGCAGCGCGGGCGCCAACGACCCTGGCGATGCCCTGAGCCAGGCGGAGTTCAATGCCAATGCGGCGCTGTGGGACGGCTGCATCGTCAACCCCGTGAGCAGCTGGCACGGCACCTTGATCGCGGGCCAGCTCGGCGCCGTGACGAACAACGCCGGCGGCGTGGCCGGCATCAACTGGAATGCCCGCATCCTGCCGGTCAGGGTCTCGGGCAAGTGCGGCGCCTCGGTGGCCGACATGGTCGACGGCATGCGCTGGGCGGCCGGCCTTCCCGTGGCCGGCGTGCCCGCCAACCCCAACCCGGCCCGCATCCTCGTCATCGGCTTTGCGAGCGTGAAGCCGGTGTCCTGCAACCCCGCCGACGCCGACCCCGACGTCGCCGCAGCTGCGCGGATGTACGCGGACGCGCTGGCCGAACTGCGCAACCTGGGGGTGCTGGTGGTGGCCGCCGCCGGCAACCAGGGCGGGGCGGTCGGGCGACCGGCCAACTGCGCCGGCGTCTTCGGCGTGACGGCGGCCAATCGCGAGGGCTTCAAGGCCATCTACGCCAATTTCGGCTCGGAGGTCCAGCTGGCCGCGCCTGGAGGCGATGCCGGCAATGGCGCCGACTGCGACACCGAACTTGCCGATGCCGGCATCGTCTCGACGACCAACACCGGCACGACCTCGCCGGCCACGGCAGGCTATGGCGCCGTCAGCGGCAGCAGCTTCGCGGCGCCGCAGGTGGCCGGCGCGGCGGCGTTGATGTGGTCGGCCAACCCCGCGTTGACCCTGGCCCAGGTGGAGACCGGCCTCAAGGCGAGCGCCAGGCCCCATGTGACGGCTTATGCCCTGGGCTATTGCACGAGCCTGAACCACAAGCGCTGCACGCTGAATGCGACGACCGGCGGCGCCGGCCTGCTCGATGCGGCCGAGGCGGTGAAGTACGCCTTGAGCCCCGCGGGCTACGTCGCACCGGCGCGCAGCTCGCTGGGCCTGCAGAGCAGCGGCCTGACCCGCTGCGGCCTCGTGCAAGGAAGCACGGGCATTCCGGTGCCGGCGCCACCGGCTCCGGCGCCTTCGCCCACGCCGGCACCGCCGCCGCCGCCCAGCCCGGCTCCCGCGCCGGCTCCGGCTGGAGGAGGTGGCGGTGGCGGCGCCTCGCCGGCTTGGCTGGCTGCGCTGCTGGGCGCGGCGGCACTGCTGCGGCGGCGCGGCGGCTGAGCGCCGCGGGCCGGCTCAGCCGCCCCTCGGCCGCCCCTGGTCGCACAGGGTCGCGGGGTCGGCCCGGGTGAAGTCGGCCGTCCAGTTGGTCTCCCAGTGGGCGTCGTCGTAGGAGAAGGCCTGCTGCCAGCGGGCGTGGTCGCGGTCCAGGCTTTCCCAGATGAAGCGCACCTTGACCGGCTTGTCGCCGTCCTTGTCCTCGCCGTAGAACTCGCCACGGCGGCCCTCGAAGCCGCCGACGACCGGCACGGGGTCGAAGCGGCCCGATGGCGTGGCCACCCAGTGGATGGACCACTGGCGCTTGGCCGTGTCGAAGGTGCGCAGCGTCAGGCCGCGGCGCTTGAGCGTCGGCATGAAGAGTTCGTCGACGTTGGCGATGCCGTCGAGGTAGGGCGTCATGCACAGGTGGGCGGGGAATTCGTCCCAGTCGTGGCTGCCCACGCCGCGTGCCTTCAGCCGGCGCTGCACGGTGGTCCAGGCGCCGGCGAGGAAGTCGAAGTCGCGGGAGTCGCCGCGGCGCTCGAGGGTGTAACCCGGCGGTTGGGCGGCATCGGCGGCGGGCGAGGCCGCCGCCGCGAGAAAGGCCAGGCCGGCGAGGCAGCGGCGGATTTGGGCGGATGATGGCGTCATGCGGGCGTCCTGGGTTGGGGTGCGAGCCAGTCTAGGAAGAGCCCCGCGCTGCTCAAAACGATGAATGCTGAGCTTCACTTGAAGCCGAACTTCGGATCGCCATGACGCCGCCCCTGCCGCTGGAATCCCTGCGTGTGCTCGCGGCCTGCGTGAGGCATGGCAACTTCTCGCGCGCCGCCGACGAGTTGGCCATCACGCCCACCGCCGTCAGTCAGCGCATGCGGGCGCTGGAGGCCCAGCTGGGCGTGCGGCTGTTCACGCGGCACGGGCCCCGCCTCATCGTGTCGGAGCGCGCCGCGGCGCTGGCGGCCGGCATCGAGCAGGGGCTGGCGCTGATGCGTCGCGCGGTGGACGACTGCCGGTGTGCGCGCCCGCCGCTGCGGGTGACCTGCGCGCCCACCTTCGCCGCCTGCTGGCTGGTGCCGCGCCTGGTCGCCTACCAGGCCCTGCCGGGCGCCGACACGATCGCGCTCGACGCGGGCCAGGGGCTGTCACCGCCGGGCAGCTTCGACGTGGCCGTGCGCAGCGGCACGGGGCCTTGGCCAGGCTATCGCGCGACGCGGCTGCTGGCCGAGCAGGGTACGCCCATGCTCAGCCCGAAGCTGGCCGGCCGCCAGCGCCGCTGGACGGTGGACGAGTTGCTGCGGCTGCCGCTGATCCCGGACCCGCGCTGGGCCGCCTGGCTGGCCGCCGCCGGGCGGCCGGACGCGCGGCCGGACTTCGTCGCGACCCGCTTCCCGAGCTACGAGCTGGAAGCGCGCGCCGCGGTGCAGGGGCTTGGCGTGGCCCTGCTGTCGCCGCGCCTGTTTGCCGACCTCTGCGAGCGCGGCGAACTCGTCGCTCCCTTCGACACCGTCGTCGAGGGCCCCGACCGCTACTGGCTGCTGACGCCTATCGATGCCGGCGAGCCCCATTTCGCGCAGTGGCTCAAGGCCGAGTTCGGCCTTGGTGCGGCGCCCTCCACGCTGCCAACGCCATGACCCGACCGACCGATTCCGAGCGCCGCAAGCAGCGCGATGCCGCCATCCGCTCGCTGGATGAGACCATCGCCGAGCACCTCGCCGAGGCCCAGCGCAGCGGCGAGCTGCGGAGCGCCGAGAGCTATGGCCGGCCGCTCGCCGAGGCCGAGGGCTGGGCGCAGACGCCGGTGGAGTTCCGCCTGCCGTTCAAGATCCTGAAGAACGCCAACCTGCCGCCGGCGGAGGTCGAGATGTTCCACAAGCGCGCGCGGCTGCGCGCCGAGCTGGAGGCGGCCGGCGACGACGCCGCGCGCCGCCGGCTGCAGCAGCAGCTCGCCGAGCTGGAGCAGGCCATCGCGCTGCGGCTGGAGGGCATGCGGGCCAGCGGCCGGTTCTGAACGAGCGGCGGAAAACACGACACGGGTTGTCAGCTTAGGTGGCGCAGACTGCGCCCACCTTGAACTCCATGGACCGCCGCGCATGACGCCGACCCGACCTCCCCCGCCACCCCTGGCCGCCGACTGCCGCGTCGTCGAGCTGCGCCAGTACACCCTGCATCCCGGCCGGCGTGAAGCGCTCATCGAGCTCTTCGACCGCGAGTTCGTCGAGAGCCAGGAGGCCACCGGCATGCGCGTGCTGGGGCAGTTCCGCGACCTCGACGACACCGACCGCTTCGTCTGGCTGCGCGGCTTCGCCGGCATGGCGGGCCGCGCCGCGGCGCTGCAGGCCTTCTATGGCGGGCCGGTGTGGGCCGCACACCGCGATGAGGCCAACGCGACCATGGTGGACTCCGACGACGTGCGCCTGCTGCGCCCGGCCTGGGAGGGCGCTGGCCTGCCCGAGGCGTCGGGCGAGCGGGCCGCGCACGGCGCCGCCGGGCCTGCGCGCGGGCTGGTGCAGGCTCGCGTGCTGCCGCTGCCGGCCGCGCCTGTCGCCGAGCTGCTCGCGCTGTGCCGCGGCCCAGTGAGCCAGTGCCTGCGCGAGGCCGGCGCGCAGGTGGTGGCCTGGTATGCCACCGAAGACGCCCCCAACAACTTCCCGCGCCTGCCGGTGCGCGAGGGCGAGCCGGTGCTCGTCGCACTCGCGCTGTTCGACGGCGACTGCGCCTGGCCCGCCGCGGCCGATGCGCTGCTGCAGCCCTGGCTCGCCGCGCCTGCACAGGCCCTGCGCCTGTCGCCCACCACCCGCTCCACCCTCCACGCCTGAGGCCACCATGGACAGCACGACCTCCTCCACCGCGCAAGACTTCGACTTCCTCATCGGCCACTGGAAGGTGAGCCATCGCCGCCTCAAGGAGCGCCTGCTCGGCTGCCAGGACTGGGAGCACTTCGAGGGCCGCTGCCACATGCAGCCCCTGCTCGGCGGCCTGGGCAATGTCGACGACAACACGCTGGAGCTGCCCTCGGGCCCCTACCGCGCCGTGTCGCTGCGCACCTTCGACCCGGTGAAGCGGCAGTGGGCGATCTGGTGGGTGGACGGCCGCCATCCGCATTCGCTCGAACCGCCGGTCATCGGCGGCTTCGAGGGCGGCGTCGGCGAGTTCCAGTGCGAGGACGTGCTGCGCGGCCAGCCCATCCGCGTGCGCTTCCTGTGGACCGACGTCACCCCGGTCAGCGCGCGCTGGCAGCAGGCCTTCTCGGCCGATGGCGGCGCCACCTGGGAGACCAACTGGGTGATGGACTTCGAGCGCCTGGCCGGCGACCGCTAACCGTTCCGTTCACGGGCCACCGGGGCGATCCAGGCCAGCAGCGTTCGCACCAGCTGCCTGGCGTCGATGGGCTTGCTGACGTGGGCGTTCATGCCGGCGGCCAGGCAGTCCTGGACGTCACGCTCCATCGCGCCCGCCGTCATCGCGATGACGGGCAGGTGAGCGTGCTCGGGCATGGCGCGGATCAGCCGCGTCGCGGTCAGGCCGTCCATCTCGGGCATCTGCATGTCCATCAGCACGGCGTCGAAGCGCTCGTGCCTGAGCCTCTCGATCGCCGCGAGGCCGTTGTCCGCCACCCCGACCTCCAGCCCGGCCATGGCCAGGAAGGCACAGGCCACCTGCTGGTTGACGGGGTTGTCCTCCACCAGCAGCACGCGGGCGCCGCGCAGCGGCTGCGTGGCCTCGGCGATGTCGGCCATGCCGCCGCTCGCCGGCGGCGTCGCGCGGGCCTCCTCGAGCTGCAGCTGGATCACGGCATCGAACAGGCGCGAAGGCGTCACCGGCTTGACCAGCACCTGCGTGGCGGGCCGGCCCTGCAGCGCCTCGGCCACGCGCTCGCTGGCGTGCAGGCTGCCCAGGGCGATGACGGCCGGCGGCGGCGCGCCGCGCTCGGCGGCGATGCGCCGGGCCGCGTCGACGAAGTCGGCCCCGGCCGTCTTCCAGTCGAGCAGCAGCAGCTCGCAGGGGTGCATGGGGTCGGCCTGGCGCAGCCGGTACAGGGCCTCGTCGCCGAAGGAGGCCACGCCCACCTGGAAGCGCCAGCTCTGCAGGATCTGCTGCAGGATGAGGCGCTCGGTGGGCTGGGCATCGACGACGAGGGTGCGCATGCCGCGGATGCGGTGCAGGTCGATGCGCTCGGCGCCAGGGCGGGCCTTGCCGAAGCTGCAGCTGAAGCGGAAGGTGCTGCCCTGGCCCGGCAGGCTGCTGACCTCGAAGCTGCCGTCCATCAGCTCCACCAGGCGCTTGCAGATCGCCAGGCCCAGGCCGGTGCCGCCGTAGCGCCGCGCGATGGAGGCGTCAGCCTGGCCGAAGACCTCGAACAGGCGGCCGGCCTGTTCGGGCGTCATGCCGATGCCGGTGTCGCGCACGCTGATCAGCAGCCGCATGCGGCCGTCCTGCTCGCCGAGGAACTCGGCCCGCACGACGATCTCGCCCTTGGGCGTGAACTTGATGGCGTTGCCGACGAGGTTGTTCAGCACCTGCGTCAGGCGCAGGGCGTCGCCGACGAGGCGGTCGGGCAGGTGCTCGTCCAGCTCGAACAGCAGGTCCAGCCCCGCCTCCTCGAGTCGGGCGGAGAACAGGTGGCCGACGTTCTCGATCAGCTCCTCGGGGCTGAACTCCTCGGCCTCCAGCGTGACCTTGCCGGCCTCGATCTTGGAGTAGTCGAGGATGTCGTTGAGCAGGGCGAGCAGGGCCTTGGACGAGGTCTGGACCTTGGACAGGTAGTCGCGCTGGCGGGTGTCCAGCCGCGTCTCGAGCACGAGGTTGGTCAGCCCGATGATGGCGTTCATGGGCGTGCGGATCTCGTGGCTCATGCTGGCCAGGAAGAGGCTCTTGGCCGCATCGGCGGCCTCGGCGCGGTCGCGTGCGGCGGCCAGCGCCTCGCCCTGCCGGTGGCCGGCCTCGTAGGCGCGGAAGAGGTGGTTGTAGAGGCTGCTGTTTTCCAGCAGCAGCTCCAGCAGCACCACCGAGCAGGCCAGCAGGCCGTAGATGCGGCCGGCGTAGAAGCCCAGGTCGAAGCGGGCCTCGTTGAGCATGGCCGACAGCGCGATGTCGAACAGCCAGGCGAGGCTGACCACCATCAGCCAGAGGTCCAGCACCGTGCGCGGCTGCTGGCGCCATAGCGTCAGCAGCGACGCGAGGCTGAGCAGCCAGACGCAGCCCACCGTGACGCCGAAGTTCAGCGAATAGCGGCCACCCACCAGCAGGTCGGGCAGGGCCTCGTGGCCGAGGGTGGCCAGGGCCACCAGAGCGGTGGCGGCCACCAGGGTGGCCAGCAGCCAGGCCGCCGGCGGCGGCCCGGCCGGCGGGCGCCGCTTCAGCGCCGCGTAGCCCAGCACGAAGAGCGGAAAGCCGCCGTGCCAGAACATGTAGAGCCAGACGGTGGTCTGGCTGGTGGCGCCGAGCAGGCCGGTCGGGCTGAAGAGGCCCGGGAAGCTCAGCGCATGGGCGGTGGCCAGGGTCGCCGTGAACAGGTAGCCGCAGCCCAGGGCGAGCAGGGCCTGCGAGCGCAGGATGCGGTACTGGCCGAACAGCAGCACGGCCGTGATCAGGTCGGTCAGCACCAGGGCCGACTCGTAGATCGGGATGAAGGCCGGCACCGCCGGCAGCTTGAGCTTGGCGAAGGGCACCAGGGCCGCGAAGACGGCGATGGAGGCCAACGCCACGGCCACCGCATGGCGGCGTTCGCGCGGGCCCGCCGGCTGCGTCAGCAGAAAGGCCGGGCCGCCCGGCGGCGGCAACGGCGAGGAAGGGGCGACGCCCTGCGCGGGCGGGCTGCTTGCGTCCAAGTCGGCTCCCTGCTGCGCCCGACGGCACGGGCGGTGCTAACAGGATAGTCGAAGTGCGTCAGCTCCCGCGAGCGCGACGGGAATCGTTACAGCCTGGCCAGGCTCAGCAGCACGACGTCGTGGCTGCGCAGCTTCAGGGTCAGTGTGGCCGAGCCGTTCGCGCCGACGCGGACCTCGCGCTCCGATTCGGGCCGGTCGGTCGTGAGCCCCTGCAGGGTGGCGAGCTGCTGGGCGTCCAATTCCTTGGGCGAGCCCATCTTGAGGTAGGCCGTGTGGGCGTCGTTGACCTCGTAGCCGGTGCGGCGCTGCGTGACGCGGTAGCGGCCGGGCGGCAGATGCCGCAGCTCGACGGTGGCCGTGCCGACGTCGTGCGAGGGCCGCGGCTTGCCGAAGAAGCTGCGGTTGCTGACCTTCTGCTCGGGGTTGCGCCAGTCCCAGACGAGGGCCTGCAGCCGCTGGCCGTCGGTCGATGCCCAGGTGAAGGCGTCGGTCGTCGGCACCTGGCGGCCCTGCAGCGCGGCCATCTCCGCGAGGTAGCGGTAGGCGAACCACACGGGCTTGCGAATGCCCTCGCGCGTCATCATGCCGAAGCCGCCGTGGAAGGGGGCGTCAGGCGGCCCCGGCTCCTCGAACAGGTCGCTGTAGGTCCAGTAGCTCATGGACTGGGCCAGGCCCTGGCTCTGCTTGAGCTTGGTGAGCACGTAGGCCGCGCTCATGTAGCTGTCGTGCACGAGGTCGCGCGGGTTGTAGCTGGTGCTCCATTCGGTGAAGAACAGCGGCAGGCCCGGCAGGTGGGAGGCCTCGATCTGCTGGCGCACCCGGCGCACGTCGCCGACGATGGCGTCGGGGTTGGGCGACAGCATGCGGTCCTCCTGGCCGAACTCGTCCAGGTAGCCGTGGTCCACGCCGTAGGCATGGGTGGTGATGAAGTCCACCGGCGTGTCCGTCGCCTTGGCGTGGGCCAGGAACTCGGGCACCCAGGCCGCGCCGGCCGTGGACGGGCCGCCGACCCGCAGCTGCGCGTCGATGGCCTTGATGGCCTTGGCGGTGCGGGTGTAGAGGTCGAAGTAGGCCTTCTGGTCGGCCTTCTCCCAGAAGCCGTCGAGGTTGGGCTCGTTCCAGACCTCGAAGTACCAGCTGTGCACCTCGGCCGCGCCATAACGCTGCAGCAGGTGGCGGGTGAAGGCTTCGATCAGGGCCACCCAGCCGGTGGGCTCGGGATGCGAGGTGTTGCCCTGCCAGTAGAAGATCTTGCTGTCCGAGGTCTTGAGCGCCAGCGGCGTGAAGCCGAGCTCCACCAGGGGCTTGATGCGCCGGGCGAGTAGGGCGTCGTAGAGCTTGTCGATGCCGGAGAAGTCGAAGACGAGCTGGCCCGCGGCGTCGCGCGTCACGGTCTTCAGCACGTCGTGGAAGATGGCGTGGAAGCGCAGGTAGCGAAAGCCCAGCTCGTCCACGGCCGTCTTCAGCTGCGCGAGGGAGTCGTCGCGGTAGAGCGTGCCGGGGAAGTCGGAGCCGACGCAGTGGTCGAAGAAGCGGTCCAGCGGCTGCCGGGCCTCGGCCAGGTCGAGCACGATGCGGCGCCGGGGCGCGGCGGCGAGCGACGCGGAGGTCAGCGGCAGGGCCGCGGCAGCGGCCAGCAGCTGGCGGCGGTTGGGAGAACTCATGCGTTCAGTCCTTGGTAGGTGAATTGACGGAAGCGGACCTCCCCGGCGCCGGCACTGAACAGCGCCGGACGCAGGCTCAGGAAGCCGCCGAAGACGTTGTGGTGGAAGCCCGAGACCTCCATCTGCCAGTAGTGCTGCCGCCAGGTGCGGCCGTCATCCAGGGAGTAGCGCCAGGTCAGCACGTTCTCGCGGTTGGTGAGCTGCAGCCGAACGCGCTGCACCTCCATGGCCTGGCGCGCCCAGCGGTGCTCGCTGCCGTGGCCGTAGGTGAGCATGTGGCTGCGGCTGAAGCCCACGCCCGCATGGCCGCGCTCGTCGTAGAACAGGGCCATGCCGCCCTGGCCCTCGCCGTGGATCTCGAGCTCGACGCTGACGACGTAGCTGCGGTCACCGGCGATGCAGGTCAACGGCGAGCAGTCGGCCAGGGACTGGCCCTTGCCGCGCATCACGAGGCTGCCGTCCTCCCAGCGCAGGCGCGAGGCTTCGTCCGGCCCCGGCGCGTGGAAGCTCCACTGCACGCCCAGGCGGCTGCGCGAGAAGTCGTCGGAGAGGGCGGCGCCGGCGGGGCCGGCCTTGCCGCCGCGCGGCTTGGCCAGCGGCCGGTCCAGCGTGCCGCCGCGGGCGCGGAACCAGCCGTCGGGTGTCCATTCGATGGGCTGGAGCAGGGCCTGGCGGCCCAGCGTGCGAAAGCCGTTCTCGTAGCCGTGGTAGACCATCCACCAGTCGCCCCCCGGCCCTTCGACGACGCTGGCGTGGCCGCGCGACCACCAGGGCTCGTCGGCGCTCGTCGTGCGCACGATGGGGTTGTGCGGGCAGTGCTCCCAGGGGCCGTGCACCGAGCGGGAGCGGGCGACGGTGACCATGTGGCTGGTGGGCGGCCCGGCCGTGCCGCCAACGGCCGAGACGAGGTAGAACCACTCGCCGCGGCGGAACAGCTTGGGGCCCTCGGGCGCGAACATCTCGACGACCCAGTCCTGCGGGTACTGCCAGGGCGTCCAGGCCTTGTCTTCCAGCGGGCCGTCGGTGGCCAGGCCGTCGTCGGTCAGGCGCACGCGCCGGCCGCCGTTGACGAAGAGGTAGCGCCGGCCGTCCTCGCCGACGACGTGGCCGGGGTCGATGCAGCCCGGGATGTTCAGGTCGACGGGCGCGCTCCAGGGGCCGCGGATGTCGTCGGCGTGGATGACGAAGATGCCCATGCCGGCGTCGCGCAGCACCGGGATGTAGAGGTAGTAGCGGCCCCGGTGCTTGACCAGGTCCATCGCCCAGACCGTGCCGATGTTCTCGTGCAGGGCCGCGGTGACGGGCGTCCAGTTGACGAGGTCGGTGGAGTGCCAGATGACGGCGCCGGGGTAGGACTGGAAGGACGAGAAGGTCATCCAGTAGTCGGCGCTGTCCTTGAGGACGGTGGGGTCGGCGTGGTCGCCGGGCACGATGGGGTTGCGGTAGCTGCCGTCGCCGAGGTCGGCGCGGCGCTGGCCCTCGATGCCGGTGCCGAAGCGCGGCGCGGCGAGTGCCGGCGCGGCGGCAGTACTGGCCAGCGCCGCCTGCAGCGCCTGGCGGCGGGAAACGCTCATACGTGCCCCCGCGTCTCTTCGAGCCGGCGGCGGATGTCCAGCACGCGGTCTTCGGTCAGCTCGAAGCGCAGCAGCGAAATCAGCGCCAGCACCAGGCCGATGACCGGGATGCTCGACAGCAGGATGCGGATCATGAAGATGGCGTGCGGGTCCTGCACGGCCTGCTTGGCGTCGAAGCCGGTGAACTGCAGGATCCAGCCCGAGGCGCCGACGCCCAGCGCGATGCCGAGCTTGGAGATCCACGACTGGCAGGCCGAGAACGACCCCTCGCGGCGCTGGCCGGTCTGCTGCTCGTCGTAGTCGACCACGTCGCCCAGCGTGGCGTTGTAGAGCGTCCAGAAGCCCGCGCCGGTGAAGGCGACGAAGCCGCAGGCGAAGAGCTGCAGGTAGGGCCGCGCGGGGTCGTAGAGCCACCAGTCGCCGATGAAGGCGCAGATGGCCAGCAGCAGGGCCGTGGCCAGGCCGACCCGCTTGCCCCGGCGGCGCGCCACCCAGGCGAAGAAGGGGATGCCGGCGAACCCGAAGGCCATGCCCGCCAGGCCCATGGCGGTGTTCCACTGGGCGCCCTGCACCACGTCGCCGCGGCAGACGTAGTAGACCGTGGCGTAGTAGCCCAGCGTGCTGACCATGGCCGTGCCGGTGCCGTAGGCCAGCATCACGCCCAGGATGCGCCGGAACGGCCGGCAGCGCAGCGTGCGCCAGAGCGTGTCGGCGAAGGGGATGTGGGTCTGCGTGCGGGCCACCAGCTTCTCGTAGTAGCGCTCGCGCACCAGCAGGAAGATGGCGATGGAGGCGGCCACCATGATGGCGCCGAGGATGGCGCAGTAGGTCTGGGCGCCGCGCAGGATGTCGGGCTTGCCGTTGGCGCCGTTGAAGATGGCCAGCGTCGTGAACTGCGCGGCGAAGAACATCGCCAGCTCGGGCCCCTTCTGGATGGCGTTGCGAAAGGCCATCACCGTCGTGCGCTCGTGGTAGTCGGGCGTCATCTCCGCGCCCAGGCTGTTCCAGGGCATGTTGAAGCAGCTCATCACCGGCACGTAGATGATCATGCTGATCAGCATGAACACGAAGTACTGCGAGTCGGTCCAACCGCGGCCGACGGCGAACATCAGCGGCAGGCCGATGCCGGCGAGTACGCCGCCGACGAGGATGAAGGGCCGGCGCCGGCCGTAGCGGGTGCGTGTGTTGTCGGAGATCCAGCCGAAGACGGCATCGGAGCCGGCGTCGATGAAGATCTTGATCATCTGCACCGTCGAGATCAGCCCGGGGGCCACGCCGAGGAAGATGTTGAAGACCTGGTAGGCCAGCGACGGGTAGAGCCAGTGGCCCCACATGTCGAGGATGGAACCCAGGCCGAAGCCGATCTTCTGCCGCAGGGGCAGGCGGTCGGCGGGGCGAACGGCTTGGGTGAGCGGCAGATGTTCCGGTTTCATGGCAGACGTGGATTGGGTTTTTGCGGGCCGAGCGCGCGGCCGTTCCGGAGCCGGCCCGCGCTGGCGACGTGCTCGCGGCTCGATGCCGCGAGCGTCGCCGTCCCCTCGGGGGACCGGTCAGGCGCGCCTGCGTTCAGCACGGCGGGGCTGGACGAGGGGCTCACAGGATGCGGCGCTCGCGCATCACCTCGGCGTAATAGCGGGCCGACAGCTTGGGCGTGCGGACCTGCGTGGCGTAGTCGCAATGCACGATGCCGAAGCGGCGCTGGTAGCCGTCTTCCCATTCGTAGTTGTCGATGAAGCTCCACAGGAAGTAGCCGTGCAGCGGCACGCCGTCGGCGATGGCGCGGTGGGCCTCGCGCAGGTGGTTGCGCAGGAAGTCGCGGCGGTGCAGGTCCAGCACTTCGCCGTTCACCACCGGCTCGTCGTTGTAGCCGCAGCCGTTCTCGGTGATGTAGAGCGACTTGTGGCCGTAGAGCTCGGCGCAGAAGCGCGTGGCCCAGTAGATGGACTGCGGCGCGATGTGCAGCCAGGGGCTGTCGGCGCGCGGGTAGTTGGCCGGCAGCGGCACGGCCTCCCAGGCGGCGCCGTCGCGGCCGGCGCGCACGTAGGTGCCGGTGTAGATGTTCAGGCCGAGGTGGTCGGTGGGCAGGCTGATGAGCTCGAAGTCGCCGGGCAGCACCTGGGGCGCGTCGGCGCCCATGCGGGCCAGGTAGACCTCGGGATAACGCCCGGCATGCATGGCACCCAGCACGTGGGCGTTCTTCTCCAGGAACCAGGCCTGGGCCGCGGCGATGTCCGCGGGCGTCTCGGTGACGGGGATGCAGACGTCGCAGTTGTCGGTGAGGCCGACGACCGCGCCCGCGCCGCCGAACTCGCGCACCGCCCGCACGCCGTGGCCGTGGCAGAGCAGGGCGTGGTGGAAGGTCTGCGCCACCACGGCGGCGTTCTCCTTGCGGCCCGGCGCCTTGGTGCCGCTGCCGTAGCCCAGCAGGGTGAAGCAGCGGATCTCGTTCATCGTGATCCAGTGCTTCACCTCGCCGGCGAAGGCCTTGACGACGGTGTCGGCATAGCGGGCGAAGGCGTCCACGGTGACGCGCGAGGTCCAGCCGCCGCGGTCCTCCAGGGACTGCGGCAGGTCCCAGTGAAAGAGGGTGACCCAGGGCGTGATGCCGTGCTTCTTCATGCTGGCGAAGAGGCGGCGGTAGAAGTCAAGCCCGGCCGGGTTGAGCTCGCCATCGCCGTCCGGGTAGATGCGGGGCCAGGCGAGGGACAGGCGGTAGTTCTTGACGCCGAGCGAGGCCATCAGCGCGAAGTCCTCGTCGAAGCGGTGGTAGTGGTCGCAGGCGACGTCGAGGGTGTCGCCGTCGTGCACGGCGCCGGGGCGGCGGCAGAAGCGGTCCCAGATGGATTCGCCCTTGCCGTCCTGGAAGGCGGCGCCCTCGATCTGGGCGGAGGCGGCGGCGACGCCGAACACGAAGTCGGCGGGGAAGGGGCTGGAGTAGGTCAGTGCGGTCATGGAGTCAGGCGTGGCCGTCAGGGCGCGAGCCAGGGGGTGAGAGCGGTGATGGGCGCGGTCATGTCATTGGAAGTCGGAGGCCAGCAGGGTTCGCGCCTGGCCGGGCTCGAGCCGGAGGTCGACGAGGTGGCGGCCCCAGCGGGCCGTGCCGCCGCCGGCACCGGCGACCGAGCGGATGGTGGCGCGCGTCAGGCGGCCATCGGCCCAGGCGATGTCGACCTCGAAGCCCCCGCGGCTGCGCAGCCCCTTGACGGCGCCGTTCGGCCAGGCGGCCGGCAGTGCGGGCAGCAGCTCGATGATGCCGTCCTGCGATTGCAGCAGCATCTCGGCGATGGCGGCCGTGGCGCCGAAGTTGCCGTCGATCTGGAAGGGCGGATGGGCGTCGAAGAGGTTGGGATAGGTGCCGCCCTGGTTGACCTCGCCGCCGGTCCGGACGCTGCGGGCGCCGGGCGTGGCCAGCAGGCCGCGCAGCAGCTCGTGGGCATGGTCGCCGTCGCGCAGCCGGGCCCAGTAGGCCATCTTCCAGGCCATGGACCAGCCGGTGCTGACGTCACCGCGGGCCTGCAGGGTCTTGCGAGCGGCGGCAGCCAGCTCGGGCGTGCGGGCGGTGGAGATCTGCCGGCCGGGGTAGAGGGCGAACAGGTGGGAGACGTGGCGATGCGTGTCGCGCGGCGTGTCCAGCACCGGGTCGTGCAGTTCCTGCGGCCACTCCAGCAGCTGGCCCCAGCTGCCGATGCGCGGGCCGGCAAGGCGGTCGCGCAGCCGGGCGGCATGGTCGCGCGCGGCCCGGTCGCCCAGCACCTCGGCGGCCTGGGCGATGTTGTCGAACAGGTCCCACAGGATCTGCTGGTCGTAGGCCACGCCGTCCTGGATGGGGCCGTGCTCGGGCGACCAGCCGTTGGGTGCGACGAGGCGGCCGTCCGGCGCGGCGACCAGCCGGTCTTCCCAGAACTCGCCCACCTCCTTGAGCACCGGCCAGGCCTCGTCGCGCAGGAAGGCGCGGTCCTGCGTGAAGGCGTAGTGCTCCCAGAAGTGGCGGGCATACCAGGCATTGCCCGTCATGTTCCAGAGGTAGGTCTGGGCGCCGAAGGGGTTGGTCGCGGTGCGCAGCGTCCAGCCGCGCACGGGGCGCGGGTCGGACGCAGTTCGGCCTTGGGGGCTCACTGAGCTGAGGAAGGTCTCGACGGGCGGCTGCACCGAGTGGTCCCAGGGCGGCGTCTCGGGCGGCAGCGCGGCCGGGTCCTTCAGCGCCTGGGCGGCCCGCTCGGCGACGGGGCGGCGCCATTCGGGGATCAGGCGCTGCACGAAGCGGTGGAAAGGCCGCGCCGTCTCCGCCAGGTTGGTCGGTTCGGCCGGCCAGTAGTTCATCTGCAGGTTGATGTTGCTGTGGTAATCGGCATTCCACGGCGGTGTGAGGCTGTCGTTCCACAGGCCCTGCAGGTTGGCTGGCAGCCCGGGTTGCGAACTCAGCCGCGAGCTGCTGGCGAGCAGGTAGCGGCCGAACTGGAAGTACAACGCCTCCAGTTCGGGGTCGCCGCCGTCGCGGGTGTAGGCGGCCAGGCGCGCGTCGGTCGTCAGCGAGCGGCGCTCGGCGGGGCTGGCGCCGAGGTCCAGCTGCACGCGGCCGAGCAGGGCGGCGACGTCGGCCTCGTGCTCGGCGCGCAATTCGGCCCAGGGCCGGGCGATGGCGGCGGCCACCTGGGCCTGCACGCGCGGCAGCGGCGCCCCGCCGTCGGCAAAGCTGGTGCCGGCGCCGAGGATCAGCGTCAGCGCGTCGCAGCCGCGGAACACCAGGGCGTCGCCCTCGGCGCTCATGCTGCCGCCTTCGTGCAGCACGCGCAGCTGGCTGGCGTAGGCCAGGCCGTTGGGCAGGGCGCCCACGGCGGTGAGGGCGGCGCCCTCGGCGGACAGCGCGGCGCCGTGGCGGTCGGTCAGCCTGAGTCGGCCGCTGTAGCGGCCGGGCCGGTCGGCGGCGAGCCGCCAGACGATGACCTGGGCCGGATGGCTGGCGAAGGCGACGCGCTCGAAGTGCACGCCGCCCTGTTCGTAGGCGAGGCGGTGGCGGGCTCGGGCGAGGTCGAGTTCGCGGCGGTAGCCCTCGACCGGCGCCGCGCCGGCGTCGAGTTCGAGCACGACGTCGCCGAAGGGTTGGTAGGCGCCCAGCGCGCGGCGGTCGCCGGTCCAGAGGGTGATGTCGTTGAACTGCAGCCGGTCGCGCGCGACCTGGCCGAAGAGCATGGCGCCCAGGCGGCCGTTGCCGATGGGCAGGGCGCGCTGCTCCCAGCCCTGGGGCGTGTCGGGTGCGGCCTGGTCATAACGCAACAAGGGCTCGGCGGCCTGCAGCGGCAGCGTGGCGGCCAGCAGCAGAGCGACGACGGAATGCAGCCAGGGTCGCAATTTGAGTGCTCTCATGCTCGGGGCTTCCCGATGACGACGCCGCGCCCTTCGGGGGCGAGGTAGACGACGCCGAACTCCAGCGGGTCGGCCGCCATGGCGTTGAGGCGGCCGTAGCGGTGGCGGTCGTCGTTGATGCGCTGCCAGCTGGCGCCAGCGTCGGTGGAGCGGAACAGGCCTTCGACCGGATCGCCGCCGACCAGCACCCGTCCCCAGACGTAGACGGCGTGGTAGGCCGCGCCCTCGGCGGCCTTGCCGATGGCCACGCGCCAGGGCTCCACGACGCCGCGCAGGGTCTGGGCCCGGGCGTCGGCGCCGGCCACGTGCAGCAGGCCGTCGGGCAGGCAGAGCCAGAGGTCGCGGGCCTTGCCGGGCGCGCAGACGAGCTGGGCGTGCTGCCAGGCTTCGAGCTTGGGCAGGCCGGTGAGGGCGGGCGTGAACGTGGCACCGCCGTCCACGCTGACGAGGATGCGGCCGGCGGCACGATCGTGCACGTAGAACACGCCCTCGACGGCCCGGTCGGCGACGGGGCTGAGCACCACGTCGCGCTCGGCCGGCCAGCCTTCGCTCTGGGACCAGGTCCGGCCGCGGTCGCGGGAGAACAGGGCGGCCTGCCTCTCGGGCACCCAGAGCAGGAAGCCGCCGCGCGCCGAGACGGCGACCTGGCCGGTGGACGCGCGCCAGCCTTGCGGCGTCTGCGTGGCCCGCGAGGGCGAGGGGCCGAAGGGCTGCCAGCTGGCGCCGCCGTCGGTGGACAGGTAGCCGCCGTTCGGCGCCATGTCGGAGGTGCGGGCGAGGATGCCGGGGTTGAGTTCGGCCGAGGCGATGGAGCGGCAGGTCTCGCCAGCGGGCAGGAAGATGCCGCTGCGCGGGCCCTGCGAGAGGTCGTCCCAGGCGGCGCCCGAGACGTCGCCCATGGCGGCCAGCAGCGAGGCGCCGCCGGAGGGGCTCTCCAGGCCGAGGGTGGCGGTCTCCTCGATGTTTTCGACCGTGAAGTCCCAGTCCACGCGCTCGGCGCCGAGGTTGTGGGTCATCCACAAGCCGTAGCCGGTGCCGTAGACGGCATGCGCGCCGTCGTGGGGGTCGAGCTTGAGGTCGGCCAGCCAGTGGCCGAGGGCGTGGTGCTGCTTCTTCTGGTAGGCCTGCAGCCAGGGGTGGCGGCTGTCGTCGAAGCGCGAGCGCGGGCTCAGCGGCGTCCAGCTGGCACCGAAGTCGTCGGAGACGAAGATCTCGTCGCCCGGCTTCCAGCGCTCGATGGTGGAGACGACGAGGCGGCCGGGGCGGGAGGCATCGGCGTCCAGGCCCGAATAGCCGAAGGGCTGGGCGGCCGTGGGCTTCAGCGGCGTGATGTCGCGCCAGCGGCCGTCGGGCGAGCGGCGCCAGACGCTGCCCGTCTTGGCGTAGCTCGGGTTGACGACGCTGCCGGGCGCACCCGCCGCGAGGCTGACGTAGAGCGAGCCATCCGGGCCGAAGGCCGCACGCTGCGGCGCCTGGGCCGGCAGCTCGGCGATGCGGGCGAAGCTGACGCCGCCGTCCGTGGACACGAACAGGCCGGGCTGGTCGTGGCTGCCGGCGTAGACGGTGCGGCAGCCCGTGCCGCCCTGGCCGCTGCGCGGGTCGAAGAGCACGAGGGACACGTGCCGGGCCGGGAAGCCGGCCAGGCGGCTGAAGCTGCGGCCGCGGTCTGTGCTTTGCAGCAGGCCGTCCTGCGAGCTGCCCAGCAGCAGGCGCTCGGGGCGGTCGGGGTCGACCTGCAGGCGCTCGCCCGAGCCGCGTCCGGGGCCGTTGCCCAGCAGCTTGAGGCCGAGTTCGTGCTGCTGCCAGCTGGCGCCGCGGTCGGTGGAGGCGAGCAGGGCGGCGGCGCGGGCGCCACCGTGGGTGTAGAGGCCGCAGGCGGCATAGACGCGGTTGGCGTCCGTCGGGTCCACCGCCAGGCTGAGCACGCCCATCAGGTCGGAATCGGCCCGGCCGAGGTGGTCGAGCAGCGGCTGCCAGCGCCGTGCCGCGGCATCGAAGCGGTAGGCCCCGCCGATGTCGGTGCGGCAGTAGAGCAGGCCGCGCTCACGCGGGTGGAAGACGAAGCCGTCGATGAAGCCGCCGGCGCCGAAGGTCAGGCTGCGCCAGTCGTAGGCGGGCGCGCCTTCCGCCGCCCAGGCGGGCAGGCTCATCAGGCCGGCGGCCTGCAGCAGGTGGCGGCGGCGCAGCATCAACGAGGCCGTCCCATCTTGATCTTGAGCATCACCGGCTCGGCCGGCAGGTTCAGGCCGTAGTCGACCTGGTCGCCGTTCCAGACGCGCTCCATCTGCCAGCGGCCTTCGGCGTCGAAGCGGCCTTGCTCGGCGCGCAGCAGCATGCCGCTGGTGCCGGCGGCCGGCTCCATGCGCACGCGCACGCGCTCGCCGATGAGGATGAATTCGTCAGGCCCGATTTGCGCGATGGCGGCGCCGCCGCCGGGCTCCTCGGTGCCGGGCGCCGGCTTGGCGTAGTCGCCGCCCCAGCTGGCCTCGCCGAAGCGGCCGAGGCGGTAGGTCAGCTTGGCCGTCCAGCCAGGGAAGTCGAGCTGCTGGGGCTTGCGGTCGTCGCCCTCGCCAATGCCCTGGGTCCGGCCCTCGAAGGCCCATTGCGCCCACTGCCGCTGGAGGGGCGCGAACATGCGGTAGACCCGCTCGAAGGGCTGGACGATGGCCTTGTCGGTGGCCTGCGTGCCCAGCGGGTGGTTGGTGTAGTCGAAGTAGTCGATGCCGAAGGGCGAGACGCCGATGGCGCCGCGGCCGAGCATGGCGTAGAGGAAGCGGCCGTAGGCCGGCTTGGAGCCGATCTCGGGAATCCACAGCGCGTTGTCGGGGCGCTGGAACAGGCCGAGGTTGGCGTTCACCTGCGCGGACTCGGGGTTGTAGACGTCGGGGGCGGCGATGTCGATGGCGGGCGCCGCGGCCTTGTAGATGCCGATGACGTCCCAGGTCGGGCCGCCGCTGGCGAAGTTCTTGTTCCAGGGCTTGGGCGGTTGCTCCAGCGGGTCGCGCAGGGCGTTGTTGACGTACATCGGCAGGTCGTAGACGGCGCGGCCGGCCGCCGCGATCTCGCCGATGTATCGGGCCACGGCCCAGGCGTGGAAGTACTCGTCGGCATAGTCGCCGTAGACCTCGCGCCAGCTGCCCGTGGCGGCGGCCCTGGGTTTCTGGCGCTCCAGCACGGCGGCGGGCACGGGCTGCTCGAAGGCGGCCTGGGCGGCGGGGCTGAAGTCACGCACGAGGCCGTAGGTGCCGACCTCGTTCTCGACCTGCACCATCAGCACGGTGTGCCGGTCGCCGTCGATCTTCTTCAGGTGGCCCATCAGCGCGACGAAGGCGCGCTTGTCGGCCTTGAGCGTTTCGGCGCCGAAGGGGCTGAGGCTGTAGTTGGCCTTGCCTTCGCGGTCGACGTTGAAGGGAAAGCGCTGCGGGTCGAGCTTGACCCATTCGGGCGTGTACTGGGCGCTGGTGTTCTTCCAGGTGCCGAACCACAGCAGCACGAGGTGCTTCCCGTGCTCGCGCGCCTGCTTCACCAGCGTGTCGAGGAAGCTGAAGTCGAAGCGGCCCTCCTGCGGCTCCACCTGTTCCCAGGCCACCGGCATCAGCAGGGTATTGGCCTTGAGGTCGTCGATGGCCGGCCATACCGTCTTCAGCGCCTCGGGGTAGTTGCTGGAGTTGTGCGCCTGGCCGCCGAGGATGAGGAAGGGCTTGCCGTCGACGAGCAGGGCGTGGCGGCCGTCGCGCGTGACCAGGCGCGGCGCCTCGGCTGCTGCGGCCTGCAGCGACAGCAGGCCGGCCAGGGCCGCGGCCAGGAGGGAGGAGGTCTTCATCGCATGTTCCGTAAAAGGCCGGGCGGCCCCGCACTGCGGGCCGCCCGGCCGAGGGGCCAACGCTCAGAAAGAGTAGCTGGCCTGCACCGAGTAGCGGCGACCCGTGTAGTTCACGCCGCGGGTCATGTAGCCGATGTTCTGCTGCATCAGCTGCCGGGCCAGCGCGTTGTTCAGGTTCTGCCCTTCGAGGCTGAAGCTGAGGTTGTCGCTGTAGCGGTAGGTGACGCCGGCATCGATCTGCCCATAGGCGTCGCTCCACGTCGGCAGCGCCCAGGCCACGCCGGTGCCGTTGGCCAGTCGACCGTCGCCGCCGTTGGTGCCGTTGACGTTGACGCCCTGCAGGTACTTGGAGCGCCAGCTGTAGGCCACGCGCGCCGAGATCGGGCCGTAGTCGTAGAGCAGGGCCAGGTTGTAGGCGTTCTTGGACAGGTTGAGCAGCGGCAGGTTGCCGAAGGTGCGGCCGTCGGTGTCGCAACCGTTGATGTTGAGGTTGAGGTTGTCGGCGCCGGTGCTGGTGCCCGCGCAGTAGGCGCTGATGACGGGGCTGTAGGGCTTGGTCTTGCTGTCGACGTAGGTGTAGTTGGCCTGCACGCCGAAGCCCGAGAGCCAGCCGGGCAGCATGTCGAAGTAGCGCTGGAAGGCGATCTCCAGGCCGCGGGCGTGGCCCTTGGCGCCGTTGACCGGCGACGTGACGGTGAAGTTCACCGGCGTGCCGCTGCCGTCGGTGAGCTGCACGGTGGCCGACTGGCCGACGATGATGTCCTTGAGCTCCTTGTCGAACAGGGCCAGGGTCAGCGAACCGGTCTTGGAGAAGTACCACTCGCCGGTCAGGTCCAGCTGGTTGGACTTGATGGGCTTGAGCATCGGGTTGCCTTCAGCCTTGCCGGTGAGGCTGACGCTGTCGATGACGACGGTGTTGTCCGGCAGGGTGTGCTTCTGCGTGTCCAGGCTCAGCGAGGTGTAGGCCTGCATCTGGGAGAAGTCCGGCCGCGACATGGCCTGGGCCGCGGCCAGGCGGAACTGCAGCTGGTCGGAGGCCTTGAGGCGCAGGTTCAGGCTGGGCAGCACGTTGGTGTAGGTCTGCGACGCGTCCAGGGCCTTGCTGAAGGCCGCCACGACCGGGATGGGCACGCCGGTGGTGGTGGTGGTGGGCGCGTTGTTCTTGAAGACCATGAAGCCGGCGGCCCTCATGTCGGTGCGCACGACGCGCAGGCCGACGTTGCCGTCCACGGGCATGGGCTGGTCTTCCCAGCCGAAGCGCAGCTGGCCGTAGGCGGCCTGCGTCTTCTCGTGCTGCTCGTTGGTGCCGAGCGGGTCGGTGCCGAAGGTCGCGGGCGCCCAGGCGCCGCAGGCCGAGGCGTTGCCGCCGTGCTGCTCGGTGCAGAGGATGTCGTGGTACTTGTGCAGGTCGGCGTAGGTGCCGGGGTAGCCCTTGGCCAGGGACACGTCGGGAACGTAGATGCTCGGCACGTTCTGGCCGCCGAAGAAGTTCTTGAACTCGTGCAGCGTGACCGGCGCGTTGAAGCGCGGGTCGTTCAGGTAGGCCAGGTGGTTGATGTCCCAGCCGCGCTGCCAGGTCTGGGTGATGGCAGCCCAGTTGTAGCTCGGCGTGGAGTTGATCGTCGTCGCGTCCTTGTCGGTCAGGCGGATGCCGAAGCGCAGGTCCTGCAGCACGGGATGGTCGAAGTTGAACTTCGCATCGGCGCGCCAGACCTTGGAGTTGGCCTTGCTCTTGTCCAGGTGTTCCATCGTGAACGCCCAGTAGTAGTTGCCCTTGTCCTGCAAGGCCGCCAGGTCGGAGGCGTCGAAGACGACGCGCGGCGTGGAGCCGGTCAGGTCCACGGTCTCCTTGGGGATTTGCAGGCCGGTGGCGACGGTGGAGTCGAAGGCGTTGGTCTTGGAGCGCACGACCTGGAAGTCGGTGCTGAAGCTCCAGCGGTCGCTGGCCTTCCACTTCAGGTTCCAGCCGAGGTCGCGGGTGCGCGAGTCGCGCGTCATGTAGCGCGTGTCGGCGCCGAAGTTGATGCCGCCGTCGGTCGGGTCGCTCAGCGTGCCGGTCAGCAGCTGGTTGTTGGCCCCGTAGGTGGCGTTGCTGCCGATGACGATGTTGAAGGGCGAGTTCTGGCTGAACAGCGCGTTCTCGTCCCAGTGCATGCGGTACTTGGACTCGAAGTAGGTCAGCGAGCTGCTGACGTCGGCCTTCTTCCACTGCAGGGCGCCGTAGGTGCCTTCGCGGGTGCGGTCGAAATTGGAGTCACGCCACTGCGAGCCCTTGGGCACCCAGTGCGTGCCGTCGACGTTGTAGTAGGGCTCGACCTGCCAGAGGTCGGTGCGGGTGGTGGTCTTGCTGCGCGCCAGGCTCAGCAGCGCGCCGAACTCGCCGAGGTCGGTCTTCCAGCGGTTGGACAGCAGGCCGGAGACGGCCGGGCTCCACTTGCCCTGCAGGTCGTTGTAGTTGCCGCTGACGGAGACGGCGCCCTTGAGGCCGTTGTAGTCGAAGGGCAGGGCGGTGCGCAGGTTGACGAGGCCGCCGACGGCGCCTTCGACCTGCTCGGCCGACGGGTTCTTGTAGACGTCCACGCCGGCCATCAGCTCGGGCGGCACGTCCTCGAAGTTCAGCGCGCGGCCGCCGTTGGCGGAGAAGGTGTCGCGGCCGTTCACTTCCGAGCGCACCCAGGACAGGCCGCGGATGTTGACGCTCGAGCCTTCCACCGAGTAGTGCTCGGGGTCGCCCTTGGCCATGGTGCGGTCGATGGTCACGCCGACGATGCGCTGCAGCACCTCGGTGACGGATTTGTCCGGCAGCTTGCCGATGTCGTCGGCGTTCACGGAGTCGACGATCTCGTCGGACTCCTGCTTGATCTTCTGCGCGGACTGCAGGGCGGCGCGGCGGCCGCTGACGACGACGGTCTCGATCTTCTGGGTCTTGGCGTCGGTGGCCGCGGGCTGGGCGGCGGGCGTGGTCGTCGCCTGCCCGAAGGCCAGGCCGCTGAAGAGCAGGGCCGCCTGGGCGGCGGCGACGGAAATGGCGGTTCTCTTGGGCTTGTTCACTGTGTCTCCTAGTTCTGGTTTGGGGCTCAAGGCCTCTGGTGGAACAGCGGGTTCGGCGGTGTGGAGGTTTTTCGTCACCCGAGCCGATCAGGGCTGCCTCGGGCGTTTCGACGGGGGTGTTTGGCAGCGTTCTCGGCGAGGGTTGATGGGATGGAGGGCGACGTCGGGATGCTCAGCCGCAGAAGCGGTTGACGAGGTTCTCGAGGACTTCTTGGCGGCCCGACACGGGCGCCACGTCGGTGTTGCGGGCCAGCACTTCGTCGGCGAGGTCGGCGAGGTTGCGGCGGCCCTGCAGGATGTCCTGGCCGGCGGCGGTGTCCCAGCCGGCGTAGCGGCTGTCCACGGCGGCCTTCAGGCGGCCGTCGACGATCATCTTTTCCGCGACCAGCAGGGCCTGGGCGCAGACGTCCATGCCGCCGATGTGGCCGTGGAAGAGGTCCGCGGCATCGATGCTCTGGCGGCGCACCTTGGCGTCGAAGTTCAGGCCGCCCGAGCCCAGGCCGCCGGCCTGCAGCACGTGGTACAGCGCGATGGCCGTCTCGGGCACGTTGTTGGGGAACTGGTCGGTGTCCCAGCCGAGCTGCGGGTCGCCGCGGTTCATGTCCAGGCTGCCGAGGATGCCGAGCGCGCCAGCCGTGGCGATCTCGTGCTCGAAGCTGTGGCCCGACAGCGTGGCGTGGTTGGCCTCGATGTTGACCTTGACCTCCTTCTCGAGGCCGTAGCGCACGAGGAAGCCGTAGACGGTGGCGGTGTCGAAGTCGTACTGGTGCTTGGAGGGCTCGCGCGGCTTGGGCTCGATGAGGATGGCGCCCTTGAAGCCGATCTTGTGCTTGTAGTCGACCACCATGTTGAGGAAGCGGCCGAGCTGGTCGAGCTCCTGGCCGAGGCGCGTGTTCAGCAGGGTCTCGTAGCCCTCGCGGCCGCCCCAGAGCACGTAGTTCTCGCCGCCAAGGGCGAGCGTGGCGTCCATGGCGTCGCGCACCTGCAGCGCCGCCATCTTGAAGATCTCGGGGTCGGGGTTGCTGGCCGCGCCCGACATGAAGCGGCGGTGGCTGAAGAGGTTGGCCGTGCCCCACAGCAGCTTCAGGCCGGTGGCCTGCTGCTTGTCGGCCAGCACCTCGACGATGCGCTTGAAGTTGTCCTGGCTCTCGCGCGGCGTGGCGCCCTCGGGGGCGACGTCACGGTCGTGGAAGCAGTAATAGGGCAGGCCGAGCTTGGCGAAGAACTCGAAGGCCGCGTCCGCCTTCAGCCGGGCCAGTTCCATCGGGCTGCCGCCCTGGAACCAGGGCCGCTCGAAGGTGGCGCCGCCGAAGGGGTCCAGGCCCGTCCAGACGAAGTTGTGCCAGTAGCAGGCCGCGAAGCGCAGGTGGTCCTCCATGCGCTTGCCCAGGACCAGGCGGTCCTTGTCGTAGTGCTTGAAGGCCAGCTCGTTGGGGCTGTCGGCGCCCTCGTAGCGGATGGGGGCGATGTGTTGGAAGTAGCTCGTCATGGTCGGAGTTCAGGCGCCGCGCAGGCGGCGGTAGAGATCGCGGAAGCGCGCCAGGCGCGGAGCCAGGCGAGCCGCCCGCGCGGGGTCGGGGCAATGGAGGGCGGCCACGGGAGGCCGGGTGCAGACGGCGTCGACGCTGCCGCCGGCGGCGAGGAATCCCAGGCGCGCCGCGCCCAGGGCGCCGCCGGCTTCGCTGCCGGCGTGCACGGCGACGTCAACGCCCAGGGTGTCGGCGATGAGGCCGGCCCAGAAGGCACTGCGGGCACCGCCGCCCACCAGGGACAGCTGGTGCACCTCGGTGCCGGCGGCGCGCAACGCGTCCAGCCCGTCGGCCAGGCCGAAGGCCACGCCTTCGAGCACGGCATAGGTGCAGTCGGCGCGCGTCGTGGCCGAGCGCAGGCCGTGGAAGACGCCCGGGGCGAAGGGGTCGTTGTGCGGGGTGCGCTCGCCGGCGAGGTAAGGCAGGAAGATGGGGGCGCTGGCGGTGCGGTCGACCCGGTCGTTGACTACGCTGTCATCGGGCGCGAGTTCGGCCAGCAGCGTCGCTTCGTCGCTGCCCACGAGCTGGCAGAACCAGCGCAGACAGCTCGCGGCCGACAGCATCACGCTCATCTGGTGCCAGCGCTGGGGCAGGGCGTGGCAGAAGGCGTGGACGGCCGACGCCGGGTTGGGGCGGTAGCGGTCGTTGACGACGAAGAGCACGCCCGAGGTGCCCAGGGAGATGAAGCCGTCGCCCGGCCGCGTGGCGCCGATGCCGATGGCGCTGGCGGCGTTGTCGCCGGCACCCCCGGCCACGACCACCTCCGGCCCAAGGCCCCAGGCCTTGGCCAGTTCCGGCTTGAGCACGCCGCTGGGCTGGCTGGCCTCGACCAGGCGCGGCATGTGGGCGCGCGTCAGGCCGCAGGCGGCGAGCAGTTCGTCGGACCAGTCGCGGCGCGCCACGTCCAGCCACAGGGTGCCGGCGGCGTCGGACGGGTCGCTGACCTTGTCGCCGGTGAGCTGCAGGCGCAGCCAGTCCTTGGGCAGCAGCACGCTGCGCACCTGCGCGAAGGTCTCGGGCTCGTGCTTCCTCACCCACAGCAGCTTGGGCGCGGTGAAGCCGGGCATGGCGAGGTTGCCGGCGATGTCGTGCAGGCGCGGCGCGGCGGCTTCCAGCTCGGCGCACTCGGCGTGACTGCGGCCGTCGTTCCAGAGGATGGCGGGGCGCAGGACGGCATCGCCGTCGTCGAGCAGGACGGCCCCGTGCATCTGGCCCGACAGGCCGATGCCGCGCACGGCGGCGAACTCGGCCGGGTGGGCGGCGCGCAGCCTGGAGACCGCCTCGCCGGTGGCGCGCCACCAGTCCACGGGGTTCTGCTCGGACCACAGCGGCTGCGGCGACGACAGCGTCAGCGCGCTGCCGGCCGTGCCGACGATGCGGCCATCGCCGTCGAGCAGCAGCAGCTTGACTTCGGAAGTGCCGAGATCGATGCCGAGGTACATCAGGCGGCCCTCTCGAACGGGTAGGCGCGATGGAATGTTGATCTCATTTCAGTGGTTCGTGGTGCTGGGGCATGAAACGAGACGAGAAATACGACCGTGCAGGGCAGGCAGAGATCGCCGCGTTGGCTCGCCTCCGTAGCTCTGCGGGTTGCCTTCAGGTCCCACTTCATGCCGCCTCCTCCGTGGCGATGGGCGTCGTCGTGCCGCTGGCGGCAGTGCGGCTTTCCGCCAGCGGCAGGGCCGGGCGGGTCAGGCGGTAGCGCGCCAAGGCCGCGGCACCGACCGCCACGGCGTTGGCGCCGAAGCGCGAGGTCCGCACGCTGGGCGGCGTCAGGTTGGCCGCGGCGGCGTAGTCGTTCAGGGTGTCGAAGGCCGGCTTGAGGAAGGGCTCGCCCAGCTCCACGACGGCGCCGCCGAGGACGATGCTGCCGGGGTCGTAGGCGGTGGCCAGGTTCTGCAGCAGCACGCCGAGGTAGCGGCCGGCGGAGGCCACGGCCCTGAGGGTCTCGGAGTCTTCGTCCACCAGATGGGCGCGCACCTCGGACAGCGAGCGCAGCGCGGCCGTGTCCTCGCTGCCGCCGAGCATGGCGCGGGTGGCGATCAGGGCTTCGGCGCAACCGCGGCGCCCGCAGGAGCAGCGCGGCCCGTTCAGTTGCAGCACCATGTGGCCGACCTCGCCCGCGAAGCCGCGGCTGCCGGTCAGCAGGCGGTCGCCGACGATGACGCCCGCGCCCAGGCCCTGGTTGATGGACACGTACAGCAGCGGGTCGGAGGCGGGCGCGGCGTTGAACTCCATCTCGCCCAGGGCTGCCACGTCGGCCTCGTTCTGCAGGAAGAGGGGCACGCCGGCCAGCTCGGTGCCCTGCAGCTTCTCGCCGAGCAGGGCGCCGAAGGGCAGGTCGCGCCAGCCGAGATTGGGGGCGAAGTGCAGCACGCCGCGCGCCTCGTCCACGCCGCCGGGCAGGCCCACGCCGATGCCGAGGATGCGCTGGCCGGCGTCGAGCTGGCGGCGCACCTTGAGCAGGGCGCCGGCGAGGCTGGCGATGCAGGCCTTGGCCGTGCGGCTGGCGCCGTAGTTGGCGACCGTGAAAGCCAGCACCTCGCCGGTCAGCGAGGTGGCGACGACGCGGACCGATTCGATGCCGACCTCGGCACCGAGCAGGAGCAGCCGGGCCGGGTCGATGAACAGGGGCGTGGGCCGGCGGCCGAGGTCGCCGGTGGCGACGACCTCGCGCTCCACCAGCCAGCCTTCGGCGATGAGCTCGCGCACCAGCAGGCTGACGGTGGACTTGGTGAGGCCCACGGTGCCGGCGAGGTCGGCCCGCGACAGGCCCGGGTTGGCGCACAGATGGCGCACCAGGGCCATGCGGTTGATGACCTTGAGCAATTGCTGGGCGCCGGCGGCTTCAGCCTGCAAACCTGTCTCCTCTTGTGACCGCCTGATGACGGTTTGCGGCCATATTAGTTCGACCGTCGCACGAAGTAAATAGGGTGAAAGCACCTAGCCGAGTTGGTGCGTCCACGCCGAAGATCGCGCCGCCGACCACCAACGAGGCCGCAGACGAACAAAGCCACGGAGACATGGAGACACAGAGGCGATCGGCCGACGCCCTCGCAGTGATCCGGTGTCTCCGTGGCTGTGTTTTGATGTCTTTGGAGATGCCCTGACGGGCTTGTCCGCAGACCGGCACCGCACGAGGCGAATGGCCACGAGGCCTGCCTTTCACGGAGACAACAAGGACCGATTCATGAAGTTCACTGACGGACAGTGGATGCTTCAGCCGGGCGTCGCCGCGCATTACGCGGCCGAGGCCTATGCGGTGGAAGCCCACTCAGACCGCCTCGTCGTGCTCGCCACGACCCGCCCCATCAAGCACCGTGGCGACACGCTGCAGGGTCCCACGCTGACCGTGACGCTGACCTCGCCGCTGCCCGGCGTCATCCGCGTGAGCGTGGAGCACTACACGGCCTCCAGCGCCCCGCGCCTGCACGTGCCCATGGTGGGCGCCACGCAGCCGGCGGTGCAGGTCGCCGAGACCGACACCCACGCCACGCTCACCTCCGGCCCCATCTCCGTGGAGGTGAAGAAGGGCGAGGGCTGGAGCCTGGTCTTCCGCGAAGGCGGGCGCGTCCTGACCAAGAGCGACTGGCGCAGCCTCGGCTATGTCCAGTGGGCCGGCAAGGGCAACCACGTGCACGAGCAGCTGACGCTGGCCGTCGGCGAGAACGTCTATGGCCTGGGCGAGCGCTTCACGCCCTGGGTCAAGAACGGCCAGGTGGTGGAGAACACCAACAAGGACGGCGGCACGGCCTGCGAGCAGGCCTACAAGAACGTGCCTTTCTACCTGACCAACCGCGGCTACGGCGTGCTCGTCGACGAGGCGGGCCCCGTGTCCTTCGAAGTCGGCTCCGAGAAGGTGGCCCGCGTGCAGTTCAGCCGCGAGGGCGAGAGCCTGGCCTACTGCGTCATCGCCGGCCCCAGTCCCAAGGACGTGGTCTCCCGCCTGACCGCGCTGACGGGGCGCGCCCCGCTGCCGCCGGCCTGGAGCTTCGGCCTGTGGATGACGACCTCGTTCACGACCAAGTACGACGAGGCCACCGCCACCCACTTCATCGACGAGATGGCGCGGCGCGAGCTGCCGCTGTCGGTCTTCCACTTCGACTGCTTCTGGATGCGCGAGTTCCAGTGGTGCGACTTCGAATGGGACCGCCGCGGCTTCCCCGAGCCCGAGGCGATGCTGAAGCGCCTGCACGCCAAGGGCCTGAAGATCAGCCTTTGGATCAACCCCTACGTGGCCCAGAAGTCGCCCCTTTTCGCCGAGGGCGTCAAGCACGGCTACTTCATCAAGCGGGACAACGGGCTGACCTTCCAGACCGACCAGTGGCAGCCCGGCATGGCCATCGTCGACTTCACCAACCCCGCGGCCAAGGCCTGGTACCAGGGCCATCTGCGCCGCCTGCTGGCCACCGGCGCCGACTGCTTCAAGACCGACTTCGGCGAGCGCATCCCGAGCGAGGGCGTCGTCTATCACGACGGCTCCGACTCCGTGGAGATGCACAACCTCTACGCCCTCAAGTACAACGAGGCCGTCTTCGAGCTGCTGCAGGAAGTGCAGGGCAAGGAGGCCATCGTCTTCGCCCGCTCCACCTACGCCTCGGGCCAGCGTTTCCCGGTGCACTGGGGCGGCGACTGCTGGAGCACCTTCGAGTCCATGGCCGAGAGCCTGCGCGGCGGCCTGTCGCTGACGAGCTGCGGCTTCGCCTTCTGGAGCCACGACATCGGCGGCTTCGAGGGCAACCCGCCGCCGGCCGTCTACAAGCGCTGGATCCAGTTCGGCCTGATGTCCTCGCACAGCCGCCTGCACGGCAGCAGCAGCTACCGGGTGCCATGGCTGGTGGACGAGGAAAGCTGCGACGTGCTGCGCCTGTTCACCCGGCTCAAGCACCAGCTCATGCCCTACCTCTACGCCAAGGCGCACGAAGCCACGCAGACCGGCGTGCCCATGATGCGGGCCATGCTGATGGAGCATCCGCGGGACCCGGCCTGCGCGCCGCTGGACCGGCAGTACCAGCTCGGCGAGGCCCTGCTCGTGGCGCCCATCTTCACCGAGGACGGCGAGGTGGACTTCTACCTGCCCGAGGGCACGTGGACCCATCTGCTCAACGGCGAGAAGAAGCAGGGCGGGCGCTGGCACCGCGAGGTGCACGGCTTCCTGTCCATGCCGCTCTACGCCGCGCCGGGCAGCGTCATCCCCTGGGGTGCCGAGACCGAACGGCCCGACTACGACTACACCCGCGGCACGGTGCTGCGCGTCTTCGAGCTGGCCGACGGCGCGAGCGCGGCCTTCACGGTCGTGGGCGTGGACGGCCAGGTCGCGGCCCGCGGTGCGGTGAAGCGCGAAGGCAGCCGCTACACGGCCCAGGTGAGCGAAGGCGCGCTGCGCGACTGGGCCCTGGAGGTGGACGGGCGCCGCAGCCCGGTGCAGGCCGAGGGCGGCGCCCTCAGCTGGCAGGCGGACTGAGCATGCGCCGCCTGCTCCTCACGGCCGCGCTGGCCGTGCCGCTGGCTGCGCCCGCGCAGGACGAGATCGCCGTCAACCAGGTCGGCTACCTGCCGGGGGCGGCCAAGGTCGCCGACGTGCCGGCCGGCCGGGCGACGGCCTTCAGCGTCATCGACGCCGAGGGCCGCACCGCGCTGCGCGGGCGCCTCGGCGCCGCGTCGACCTGGGCGCCTGCCGGCCAGGCCGTGCGGCTGGCCGACTTCTCCGCGCTGAAGCGGCCCGGCCGCTACCGGCTGCGGGTGGAGGGCCTGCCCGACTCGCCGGCCTTCGACATCGGCGCCGAGGCCTATGCCGCCCTCAACGCCGGCGCCATCCGGGCCTACTACTTCAACCGTGCGAGCACCCCGCTGTTGGCCGAGCATGCCGGCCCCTGGGCCCGCGCCGCCGGCCACCCCGACGACCACGTCATCGTCCACGCCTCCGCCGCCGGGCCCGGCCGGCCGGAAGGCAGCGTCATCAGCGCGCCCAAGGGCTGGTACGACGCCGGCGACTACAACAAGTACATCGTCAACTCCGGCATCACCGTCTACACGCTGCTGGCCGCGTGGGAGCATTTCCCCGAAGTCCTGCGCGACCAGGACCTGCGCATTCCCGAGAGCGGCAATGGCCTGCCCGACCTGCTCGACGAGGCCCTGTGGAACCTCGAATGGATGCTGGCCATGCAGGACCCGGCGGACGGCGGTGTCTATCACAAGCTCACCAACAAGGGCTTCGACGGCGTGGTCATGCCGGCCGACGCCAAGGGCGAGCGTTATGTCGTGCAGAAGACGACGGCCGCGGCACTCGACTTCGCCGCCGTCATGGCCCAGGCCAGCCGCGTGTTCGCGGCCTTCGAGACCGAGCGGCCGGGCCTGTCGGCCCGCATGCTGACGGCGGCTCGGCGTGCCTGGAGCTGGGCCCAGGCCCATCCCAGGGAGATCTACCGGCAGCCGGCGGACATCCACACCGGCGAGTACGGCGACCCGGAACTGTCCGACGAGTTCGCCTGGGCCGGCGTGGAGCTGTGGGTCAGCACCGGCGAGGCGGCCTTCCGCCCCGACCTGGAGCGGCTGCCCATCGGCGTGCCGTCCTGGGGCGACGTGAAGGGCCTGGCCTGGGTAACCCTAGGCAGCCATCGGCAGGATCTGAGTCAGAATGACAGCGTTGTCGTCAAAACTCGCATCATGGCCCTAGCGGATCAACTCACTGCCACCTGGCGGGCCTCGGCCTACCGTGTCGGCATGCGTGCCCAGGACTACGAATGGGGCAGCAGCTCCGTCATGCTCAACCGGGCCCTGATGCTGATCCAGGGCTATCGGCTGGCGCCCAGGCCCGACACCCTGGCCGCCGCCCAGGCGCTGTTCGACCACGTGCTCGGCCGCAACCCCATGGGCCGCTCGCTGGTCACCGGCTTCGGCAGCCGGCCGCCTCGCCATCCCCACCACAGGCCCTCCGAGGCCGACGGCGTCGACGAGCCGGTGCCGGGCTTCGTCGTCGGCGGCCCCAACCCCGGCCAGCAGGACCAGCCGGGCTGCCCCGTGCGCTACGCCTCGCCGCTGCCCGCACGCTCCTGGCTCGATCATTTCTGCAGTTATGCCAGCAACGAGGTGGCCATCAACTGGAATGCGCCGCTGGTTTACGTGTCGGCGGCGCTGCAGGCGCTGACGCCGAAGGCCAGGTAGGAACGGAGCCGGCGGGACGGACATGCAAGCTCGCAACTGGCTGACCGCGCTGTTGCTGGCCGCGCTCGCCGCGGCTGCCGGGCCGGCTCGTGCCTACCAGTGGGTGGAGGCCGAGTCGCCGCACTTCCACGTGCTGGCACGCGGCACGCGAGTGATGCTGGAGCAGCGCCTGCAGAAGCTCGAGCAACTGCACCACGCCATGCTGCTGTCCCTGGGCGTCGGGGAAGGCCAGGCGCTGAACCGCCCGCCGTTCGAGATGGTGTTGAAGGACGACGAGAACGTCGTCGCCAGCTTCTTCCCCAAGCTGCGTGACCGGGCGTCGGGTGTCTTCATCCTGGATGAAGGGGGCTCCCTGGCCATCTCCACCGCCTGGCTGGACCAGGGGCGCCGGGACTACACGGGCATGGTGCTGTATCACGAGTACGCCCACCGCGTGATGTACCAGTACGCCCGCATCCCCTATCCGCGCTGGTATGTGGAAGGCTTTGCGGAGTATTTCGGGGCGACCTACATGGATACCGAAGCCGTCGAGCTGGGCGCTGCCCTGCTGTCGGCCCACGTGCTGAACCACGAGCGCTGGGTGGAGGCTGCGCAGCTGCTGAAACCCGGCAAGACCGCGGCCGGCAAGGACTTCGATCCCCTGGACAGCCCGACCTTCTATGCCCAGTCCTGGCTGCTGACCCACTACATGCTGGCGGACAGCGCCCGGACCCAGCGTTTCAACGACTACTTCCGCCGGGTGGCCGCAGGTGAAGACGCGCTGGCGGCCTTCGAGCCCGCCGTCGGCATCGCCGTGGACAAGCTCAACGACGAACTGCGGGGCTATCGCGACAAGATGTACGCCGCGCGCATTCCCAACAGCGCGTTTCCGAAGGTCGAGCTGCGGGTCAAGCCCCTGCCGCAGGCCGAGGCGGAGGCCGAGTTCGACCGGCTCGTCGTCTTCGCGAGTCCCAAGGCGGAGGTGGGCAAGGCGGCCCTGGAGCGGCTGCGCGCGGCCGTCGCCAAGGCCGGTGGCGACCAGGCGCCGGAGCGCATCCGCCTGGCCCTGGCCTATGCCGAGATCCGAGGTGGCGACCTTGCGCGCGCCTTCGAGATCCTGTCCTTCTGGGCCCAGCGCGACGACGCGCCGTTCATGGCCAACCTGCAGCTCGGCCTGGCCTGGCAAGCCGAAGCCGAACACCTTCAAGGCGCGGAGCGAAGCCAGGCGCTCGACCAGGCCCGCGCCTTCCTCGTGGCGGCCTACAAGCAACGACGCAACGATGCGCCCACGCTGTACCAGCTCGCCCGGGTGCTGCTCGAGGGCAAAGGCCTGAGCCCCAGCGTCATCAACGCGGCGGACGGGGCGGCCTCCTACGAACCGCAGGTCGGGGCCTATGCCCTGCTGGCGGCATCCGTCAACGTGCAGGCGGGTCATCGCGACAAGGCCCTGCGCCCGCTGCAGATGCTGGCCAGCAACCCGCACGGCGGTGAGGGGGCCGAGCGCGCCCGCGCCGCCCTCCAGGCCCTCCAATCCAACCAGGACGCCGCCGCCATCGCCGCGCTGCTCAGCGGCAGCAAGAAGCCCACCCCACCATGAAACCATCCTCCCGCCACCCGCTCGTCTGGGTACCTTCGCTCTACCTGGCCATGGGCCTGCCCAACGTGATGGTCGGCGTGGTCGCGGCCATCATCTACAAGAACCTCGGCGTCGCCAACGAGGACATCGCCCTCTACACCTCGCAGATGTACCTGCCCTGGGTGCTCAAGCCACTGTGGGCGCCGCTGCTGGAGGCCTATCGCAGCAAGCGCTTCTGGGTCATCAGCATGGAGTTCACCATGGCCGCCGGCCTCGGCCTGGTGGCGCTGAGCCTGCCGCTGGAGGGCTTCTTCAAGCTCTCGCTGGCCTTCTTCTGGATCGTCGGCTTCGCCTCGGCCACGCAGGACACCTGCGCCGACGGCGTCTTCATGACCACCGTCAGCAAGACCGACCAGGCGCGCTATTCCGGCCTGCAGGGCATGTGCTGGAACATGGGCGCCGTCATCGCCTCGGGCCTGCTGGTGTCGCTGACGGGCTACCTGCACAACCACATGGCCATGAGCTGGGTGCAGTGCTGGGTCGTCGTCGTGTCGCTCGCGGCGGGCGCCATGGCGCTCTTCGGCGTGTACCACCTGCGCGTGCTGCCGCCGGGCTCGCCGTCGGCCCTGCAGGGCCAGGGCATGGCCGTGGGCCTGCGCGCCACCGCCGAGGCCTGGCTCACCTTCTTCCAGAAGCCGCAGATCTGGATGATGCTGGCCGTCATCTTCTTCTACCGCTTCGGCGAGGGCTTCATCGAGAAGTTCGGCCCGCTCTTCCTGCTGGATGGCACGGCCGCCGGCGGCCTGGGCATGGACAACGAATCCCTCGGCCACATCAACGGCACCGTCGGCACGCTGACCTTCATCGCCGGCGCCTTCCTGGGCGGCTTCTTCGTCGCCAGGCGCACCCTGCCGCGCAGCTTCTTCACGCTGGCCCTGGTGCTCAACATCCCGCACCTGACCTACTTCTACCTCGCGCAGACCATGCCGACGGACACGACCACCATCGCCGTCATCGTCGCCATCGAGAAGTTCGGCTTCGGCATGGGCTCGGTCGGCCACATGCTCTACATGATGCAGCAGATCGCCCCCGGCCCCTTCCGCATGGCCCACTACGCCATGGCCACGGGCGTCATGGCGCTCACGAAATGGGGCACGGGCAGCGTCAGCGGCCTGCTGTGGAACATGGTGGACCACCACTACGTCAGCTTCTTCGGCTGGGTGCTGGTGTTCTCCATCCCGCCGGTCATCCTGGCCTGGCTGGCACCCTTCCCGCACGACCACGAGCAGGCGCCGGAGAACCACGGCGAGGCCGCCGTGGTGGGAGGCCACTGATGCGCAACCTACTCGGCATGGCCCTCGCCGCCGCCGCGGTGTCGGCGGCTTCAGCCGCCCCCGCCGCCCCTGCCTGCGCGCCCGATGCCCTGGGCACCTCGCGTACGCTGGCCCTGCCGCGCGCCGCGGGCGCCTGGGGCACGGTCCAGCACGCGCCGCTGCCGGGCCTGGCGCCCAGGGAAGTGGTGCTGACCTTCGACGACGGCCCCCGGCCCGAATCCACGCCCCTGGTGCTGAAGGCCCTGGCCGACCAGTGCGTGAAGGCCAGTTTCTTCATGAACGGCGAGCCCATGGCCCGTCACCCGGAACTGGCCCGCCAGGTGCGCGACGCCGGCCACAGCGTGGGCATGCACGGCTACCGGCACGACAACTTCTCGCAGATCCCGGCCGAAGGCCAGCTCCGCGACCTCGAATCCATGATCTCGACCTACGTCGAGGTGCTGGGCGAGGCGCCCCCGGCCTACCGCTTCCCTTTCCTGGCCGAGTCGCCGGTGCTGTTGCAGGCGCTGGACCAGCGCGGCATCACCGTCATGTCCGTCGACGCCGGCGCCGAAGACTGGCTGCCCGACCAGACGCCGCAGATGCTGGCCGACAAGCTGCTGGCACAGCTCGCCAAGCCGGGCGGCGGCATCATCCTGCTGCACGACGCCCAGGACCAGACGGCCCGGGCGCTGCCTTTCCTGCTGCAGACGCTGAAGGCGAACGGCTACCGGGTGGTGCAGCTGCGCTGGCAGTAGCCGGCGCCGCCGCTGACCCTCCCCGAAAGTCCTACTTCGAGAACCAGCCGGCCACACGCTGGCGCAGGCGCTCGAAGAAGCCGGCGCGGGCCACGTCGGCGAGGGCAACGACGGGGGCTTCGCCCAGCGCCTTGCCATTGGCCGTGGCGACGATCTTGCCGATCACGGCGCCCTTGGCGATGGGCGCCTCGAGCGCGGGGTTCAGCGAGACCGCGGTCTGCACGGCCGCCGCCTGGCCCTTGGGCACCACCAGGGTCCAGGGCTGCGCGATGCCGGCGTTCACCGTGGGCGCCACGCCGTAGGTGACCTTGGCGCTCGTCAACGTCGCGCCCGCCTGCGCGGGGGACGCTTGCTCGAAGTTGGCGTAGCCCCAGTTGAACAGCACGCGGGTCTGGTCGGCGCGGGCCTGCTTGCTGTCGGCGTTCATGATGACCGAGATCAGGCGCATGCCGTTGCGCTTGGCCGATGCGGTCAGGCAATAGCCCGCTTCTTCCGTGTGCCCGGTCTTGAGCCCGTCGACCGTGGGGTCGGTGTACAGCAGCGCATTGCGGTTGCCTTGCTTGATGCCGTTGTAGGTGAACTCGCGCTCCGCGTAGATCGGGTAGTACTCGGCGCTGTTGCGGATGATGGCGGCCGCCAGCACGGCCAGGTCGCGTGCCGAGGCCTTGTTGTTGGGGTCGGGCAGCCCCGCCGCGTTCGCGAACTGGGTCTTGGTCATGCCCAGCTTCTTGGCCTCGGCGTTCATCATCGCCACGAAGCCCGACTCCGAACCCCCGACGTGCTCCGCGAGGGCCTTGGAGGCGTCGTTGCCGCTGGCGATGACCACGCCGCGCAGCATGTCCATCAGGGAGGCCTGGGCGTTGAGGGGCACGAACATGCAGCTGTCGCCGTCCTTGCCGCCGCGGCACCAAGCGCTCTCGCTCATGGTGACCTTGTCGTCGGGCTTGAGCTTGCCGCTCTTGAGCCCCTGCTCCACCAGGTAGCTGGTCATCATCTTGGTCAGCGACGCCGGCGGCAGCGGTTCGTCCGGGTTGGACGAGGCCAGGATCTGCCCGTTGTCGAAGTTCATCAGCACCCACGCCTTGTTGGCGAGGACGGGCACCGACTGGCCGTTGGCGTCGGTGGTCATCGTGGGTTCGACCGGGGCGGTGGCCTTGGGCTTGTGGGCCGCGGCGCGCGCCTTGGCGTGGGGTGCGGCAAGGACGGCGGCAGGCATGGCCACGACGAAGGCGCTGGCCAGCGAGAGGGAAATCAGGCGGGTGGAGGGGAGGCGGTACTTCATGGGATCTACTCATCAACGGGGCGGCACGGCCGGGCATGCCCGATCAGGCATTGCACCGGGCAACGATGGCGATTGTCGCGGTCCCGCGCGGATGGCCCCGCCGCAGTCGCCCAGGCCGCCTCCCTTGGGGTTTCCCTGGCTGCGAGGGATGAGGGTAGATGGTTGACGTTTCAACTATTGATTCCTAAAGTGGTGCGATGCGCATCACCTGCATCGGCGGCGGTCCGGCCGGCCTCTACTTCGCCCTGTTGATGAAGAAGGCCGACCCGGCTCACGAGGTCCGGGTGCTGGAGCGCAACCGCGCGGGCGACACCTTCGGCTGGGGCGTGGTGCTGTCGGACCAGACCGTGGACGCCCTGCGCGAGGCCGACCCCGAGACGGCCGGGCAGATCGCCGACGCCTTCAACCACTGGGACGACATCGCCGTGCACATCGGCGGCCGGCGCATCGTCTCGGGCGGCCACGGCTTTTGCGGCATCGGCCGCAGGAAGCTGCTCAACATCCTGCAGGAGCGCGCCCAGGCGCTGGGCGTCGAGCTGGCCTACGAGACCGACGTGGCCGACGACGCCGGCCTGGACGCCGACCTCGTCATCGCGGCCGACGGCCTCAACAGCCGCATCCGCCAGAAGTACGCCGCCACCTACCAGCCTGACATCGACCTGCGCCGCTGCCGCTTCGTGTGGCTGGGCACGACCCGTCTCTTCGACGCCTTCACCTTCGACTTCCAGCGCACCGAGTGGGGCTGGTTCCAGGCGCATGCCTACCGCTTCGACGCCACGCACTCCACCTTCATCGTCGAGACGCCCGAGGAGGTCTGGCGCGCGGCAGGCCTGGAGGCCATGGGCAAGGCGGAGGGCATCGCCTTCTGCGAAAAGCTCTTCGCCGGCGTGCTCGACGGCCATCCGCTGATCTCCAATGCCGCTCACCTGCGCGGTTCGGCGCAGTGGATACGCTTCCCGCGGGTGGTGTGCCGGACCTGGGTGCACCGCCGCGCCGAGGACGGCGTGCCCGTCGTGTTGATGGGCGACGCCGCCCACACGGCCCATTTCTCCATCGGCTCGGGCAGCAAGCTGGCCCTGGAGGATGCCATCGCGCTGGCGCGGGACATCCAGGCCCACCCGGGCGACCTGGCCGCTGCGCTGCAGGCCTACGAAGCCAGCCGCAGCGTCGAGGTGCTGCGCATCCAGAACGCCGCGCGCAACTCCACCGAATGGTTCGAGAACGTCGAGCGCCACGCGCGCCTGGCGCCCGCGCAGTTTGCCTACTCGCTGCTGACGCGCTCGCAGCGCATCTCGCACGAGAACCTGCGGCTGCGCGATCCGCGCTACGTCGGCGATTTCGAGCGCTGGCTGGCCAACCGCAGCGGCGTGGACGCCCAGGTGCCGCCGATGTTCACGCCCTTCACGCTGCGCGGCCTGACGCTGAAGAACCGCGTCGTCGTCTCGCCCATGGCCCAGTACAGCTGCCAGGACGGCGTTCCCGGCGACTATCACCTCACCCACCTCGGCGCCCGCGCCCTCGGTGGTGCCGGCCTCGTCTTCGCCGAGATGACCTGCGTGTCGCCCGAGGCCCGCATCACCCCCGGCTGCCCGGGGTTGTGGAGCGACGAGCAGGGGCGGGCCTGGCAGCGCATCGTCGACTTCGTCCACCGCAACAGCGGCGCGAAGATCGCGATGCAGCTCGGCCATGCCGGCCCCAAGGGCTCGACCTGCGTGCCCTGGGACGGCGGCGAGGACCAGCCCCTGCCCACCGGCGGCTGGCCGCTGGTGGCGGCGAGCGAGCAGCAATACCTGCCTGGCGTCAGCGCCACCGCCCGGGCCATGACTCGGGCCGACATGGACCGGGTGCGCGACGATTTCGTCGCCGCCACGCGCCGCGCGGCCGAGGCGGGCTTCGACCTGCTGGAGCTGCACTGCGCCCATGGCTACCTGCTGTCGAGCTTCATCTCGCCGCTGACCAACCGGCGCACCGACGGCCACGGCGGCTCGCTGGAGAACCGGCTGCGCTACCCGCTGGAGGTCTTCGCCGCAATGCGCGCTGCCTGGCCCGAGGAGCGGCCGATGTCGGTGCGCTTCTCGGCCCACGACTGGGTGCCGGGCGGCACCACGCCCGAGGACGCCGTGCACATCGCCGCCGCTTTCAAGGCCGCGGGGGCGGACCTCATCGACGTGTCCTCCGGCCAGGTCAGCAAGGCGCAGAAGCCCGTCTACGGCCGCATGTGGCAGACGCCCTTCGCCGAGAGCATCCGCAACCGCGTGGGCATCGCCACCATGGCCGTGGGCGCCATCTCCGAGGCCGACCATGTCAACAGCATCGTCGCGTCAGGCCGGGCCGACCTCTGCGCCATCGCCCGGCCTCACCTGGCCAACCCGGCCTGGACGCTGACCGAGGCCGCGCGCATCGGCTACGCCGGGCCCGTGGGCCTGGCATGGCCGGTGCAGTACCTGTCGGGCAAGGCCCAGCTCGAACGCGAGTTCGAGCGCCAGCGCGCGGGCAGCGTGGCCGCCGCCGAGCAGGCCAACCGGGCGCTGGGCGTATGAGGCCGCTGCACGCCGTGGTGACGGGCGGGGGCAGCGGCATCGGCGCCGCGGTGGCCCGGCGGCTGCTGGCCGACGGCCTGCGCGTGACACTGATGGGCCGCAGCCTGGAGAGGCTGCTGGCGCAGCAGGCGGCGCTCGGCGACGTGGCCGTGCAGGCCTGCGACGTGGCCGACGAGGACGGCGTGACCGACGCCTTCGCGGCCGTCGGCGAAGTGGACGTGCTCGTCAACAACGCCGGCCAGGTGGAGACGGCGCCCCTGGCGCGCACCTCGGTGGAGCTCTGGCAACGGATGCTCGGCGTCAACCTCACCGGCAGCTTCCTGTGCAGCCGCGCCGTGCTGCCCGGCATGCTGGCGCGCCGCCATGGCCGCATCGTCAACATCGCCAGCACCGCGGCGCTGAAAGGTTATGCCTACGTTGCCGCCTACTGCGCCGCCAAGCACGGCGTGCTCGGCCTCACGCGCGCCCTGGCGTTGGAGGTGGCGGCCATGGGCGTGACGGTGAATGCCGTCTGCCCCGGCTACACCGAGACCGACATCGTCGCCGCGGCCGTCGACAACATCGTCGCCAAGACCGGCCGCACGGCGGAGCAGGCGCGCGCCGAACTCGCCCGGGCCAATCCGCAGGGCCGCTTCATCCAACCCGAGGAGGTGGCCGGCACGGTCGCCTGGCTGGTGGGCAATGCGGCGGTGAACGGCCAGGCCATCGCCGTCTGCGGCGGGGAGACCTCGTGATGAACGCGGACCTCGACCTCGAGACCCGCCTCTCGGCCGACGACCACCAGGCCCTCAAGCTCTGGCTGCGGTTGCTCTCGTGCACCACCCGCATCGAGGATCTAATCCGCCAGCGCCTGCGCCAGGAGTTCGGCACCACGCTGCCGCGCTTCGACCTGCTGGCCCAGCTGGAGCGCCACCCCGACGGGCTCACCATGCGCGAGCTGTCCAGGCGGCTGATGGTGACGGGCGGCAACGTCACCGGCATCACCGACCAGCTCGAAGCCGAAGGCCTCGTCCTGCGCGAGACGCGCTCGGACGACCGCCGCAGCTTCATCGTCAAGCTCACGCCCCAGGGGCGGCGCCAGTTCAAGCGCATGGCCACCGTCCATGAGGCCTGGATCGTCGAGCTCTTCGCCGGCTGGTCGCCGGCCCAGAAGAGCCAGGTCCACGAGCTGCTCGCCCACCTCAAGACGCACCTGAAGGACATCGCATGACGCCCCACCTGGCATCGGGCAACCGGCAGACCCTCGCCGGCTTCGCGCCGCAGCACTTCGGCTGGCAGCAGCAGGGCGCCGTGGGCGTCGTCACGCTGGACCGGCCCGAGCGCAAGAACCCGCTCACCTTCGAGTCCTACGCCGAGTTGCGCGACCTCTTCCGTCGCCTGGCCTACGTGGACGAGGTCGGCGCCATCGTGCTGCACGGCGCCGGCGGCAACTTCTGCTCGGGCGGCGACGTGCACGAGATCATCGGCCCGCTCACCGGCATGGCCATGCCCGACCTGCTGGCCTTCACCCGCATGACGGGCGACCTGGTCAAGGCCATGCGCGCCAGCCCCCAGCCCATCGTGGCGGCCATCGACGGCGTGTGCGCCGGCGCGGGCGCCATCCTGGCGATGGCCTCGGACCTGCGCGTGGGCACCTCGCGCAGCAAGACGGCCTTCCTCTTCGCGCGGGTCGGGCTGGCGGGCTGCGACATGGGCGCCTGCGCCATGCTGCCGCGCATCGTGGGCCAGGGGCGAGCGTCGGACCTGCTCTACACCGGCCGCAGCCTGGGCGGCGACGAGGCGCTGGCCTGGGGCTTCCTCAACCGTTTGGTGGCGCCCGAGCAGCTGCAGGGCGAGGCCACGGCCTGGGCCGCCGAGATCGCCGCCGGCCCGGGCTTCGCTCACGCCATGACCAAGCGAATGCTGCACCAGGAGTGGTCCATGGGCGTGGACGAGGCCATCGAGGCCGAAGCCCAGGCCCAGGCCATCTGCATGATGACGCGGGACTTCCACCGCGCCTACGAGGCCTTCGTGGCCAAACAGAAGCCGGTCTTCAAGGGGGATTGAGATGAAGTCCGAACAAAGCCACAGAGGCACGGAGGCACAGAGGCGGCGGGATGGAGGTCTCTCTGTGACTCTGTGCCTCTGTGGCTGTGTTTCCTTGGGGCTGCCTCGGCAACCGGAGTTCGCCTGACATGCAGCACCTCGACTGGCCCTTCTTCGATGACCGGCACCGCGAGCTGGCGGCTTCGCTGGACGCCTGGTGCGCGGACCACCTGCGTGTGGCCCACGCCGCCGACGTCGATGCGCAATGCCGCGCCCTGGTGGCCCAACTGGGCGCAGCCGGATGGCTGCACCACGCCGTGGCCGGCGAGGGCGAGGCCCTCGACACGCGCGCCCTCTGCCTGATCCGCGAGACCCTCGCCCGGCATGACGGCCTCGCGGACTTCGCCTTCGCGATGCAGGGCCTGGGCTCGGGTGCCATCTCGCTGCAGGGCACGCCCGAGCAGCGCGCGCGCTACCTGCCGCGCGTGGCCCGCGGCGAGGCGCTGGCGGCCTTCGCCCTTTCCGAGCCCGAGGCCGGCTCCGACGTGGCCGCGATGCAGTGCCGCGCCGTGGCCGATGGCGACGACTATCTCCTCGACGGCGAGAAGACCTGGATCAGCAACGGCGGCATCGCCGACTTCTACGTGCTCTTCGCCCGCACCGGCGAGGCGCCGGGCGCGCGGGGCATCAGCGCCTTCATCGTCGATGCCGGCCTGCCGGGCTTCGAGATCGCGGAGCGCATCGACGTGATCGCGCCCCATCCGCTGGCGCGGCTGCGCTTCACCGGCTGCCGCGTGCCGCGCAGCCAGATGCTGGGCACGCCGGGCGAGGGCTTCAAGGTGGCCATGCGCACGCTGGACGTGTTCCGCACCTCGGTCGCCGCCGCGGCCCTGGGCTTCGCCCGCCGCGCCCTGCAGGAGGGCCTGGCTCAGGCGCAGTCACGGCCGATGTTCGGGGCCCGCCTGGCCGACCTGCCGCTGACGCAGGCCAAGCTCGCCGACATGGCCTGCACCGTGGACTCGTCGGCCCTGCTGGTCTACCGCGCCGCCTGGCTGCGCGACCAGGGCCGCACGATCACGAAGGAAGCCGCGATGGCCAAGCTCATGGCCACCGAAGGCGCCCAGCGCGTCATCGACGCGGCCGTGCAGCTCTTCGGCGGGCGCGGCGTGCGCCGCGGCGAGGTCGTCGAGTCCCTCTACCGCGAGATCCGTGCGCTGCGCATCTACGAGGGCGCCAGCGAAGTCCAGCAACTCATCATCGGCCGCGAGTTGATGAGATGAATCCAAACAAAGCCACAGAGGCACAGAGACACAGAGGCAGCGGGATGACAGTCCCTCTGTGCCTCTGTGCCTCTGTGGCTGTGTTCATTGGCTGTTGAAGGAGTCTCGATGCATCCCAGCGCCCACGTCGACACCTTCGCCCGCGACCACCTTCCGCCGCAGGACCAGTGGCCCGAGTTGCTGTTCGACCTGCCCGAGCTCCAGTTCGGGCCGTGCCTGAACGCGGCGACCGAACTGCTGGACCGCTGGGTCGAGCAGGGTCTCGGCGACCGCCCCTGCGTGCAGGGGGCCGGCCTGCGGTGGAGTTATGCCGAGCTGCAGGCCGAGGCCAACCGCATCGCCAACGTCCTCGTGCAAGAACTCGGTGTCGTGCCGGGCAACCGCGTGCTGCTGCGCGGCGCCAACACGCCCCAGCTCGCGGCCTGCTGGTTCGCCGTCGTCAAGGCCGGGGCCATCGCGGTGGCCACCATGCCGCTGCTGCGCGCGGGCGAGCTGGGCAAGGTCATCGCCAAGGCCGAGGTCAGCCACGCGCTGTGCGACGCGGCCCTGGCTGACGAGCTGCTGGCGGCGCAGGCCCGGCACCCGGTGTTGCGCCAGGTCTGCCTGTTCCGCAGCGCCGCGCCGGACGGCCTGGAGGCGCGGTCCGCCCGCCAGCCGGCCCGCTTCGCCAACGTCGACACCGCCAGCGACGACTGCGTGCTGATCGCCTTCACCTCGGGCACCACCGGCCAGCCCAAGGGCACGATGCACTTCCACCGCGACGTGCTGGCCATCTGCCGCTGCTGGCCGCCGCACTGCCTGCAGGCCGGCGCCAGCGACGTCTTCATCGGCAGCCCGCCGCTGGCCTTCACCTTCGGCCTCGGCGGCCTGCTGCTCTTCCCGATGAGCGTGGGCGCGTCGACCGTGCTGCTGGAGAAGGCCTCGCCCGAGCTGCTGCTGGCGGCCATCGTCGAGCACCGGGCCACGGTCTGTTTCACTGCGCCCACGTCCTACCGCGCCATGGCGGCCCAGGTGGCGCAGCATGACGTCTCGTGCCTGCGCAAATGCGTCAGCGCGGGCGAGGCCCTGCCGGCCGCGACGCGGGCGCTGTGGAAGCAGGCCACCGGCATCGAGCTGATCGACGGCATCGGCGCGACCGAGCTGCTGCACATCTTCATCTCCCACACCGAGGCGACGGCCAAGCCGGGGGCCACCGGCCGGCCCGTGCCGGGCTACCAGGCCTGCATCCTCGACGACGCCGGTCGCCGCCTGCCGCCGGGCCAGGTCGGGCGCCTCGCCGTGAAAGGCCCCACCGGCTGCCGTTACCTCGCGGATGAGCGGCAACTCCAGTACGTGCACGACGGCTGGAACCTGACCGGCGACGCCTACCTGGTCGACGCCGACGGCGACTACGTCTACCAGGCCCGCACCGACGACATGATCATCTCCGGCGGCTACAACATCGCCGGCCCCGAGGTCGAGGCGGCGCTGCTCAGCCACCCGGCCGTGGCGGAATGCGCCGTCATCGGCGTGCCCGACGAGGAGCGCGGCCAGCTCGTCAAGGCCTTCGTGGTGCTGCGCGAGGGCCAGGGCGGCGACGTGAAGGCACTGCAGGACCACGTCAAGGCCACCATCGCGCCCTACAAATACCCCCGGGCCATCGAGTTCCGCGCCAGCCTGCCGCGCACCGAGACGGGCAAGCTGCAGCGCTTCAAGCTGCGCGAGGCGCCGTGATGGCCGATGGCATCGCCTTCCAGCGCGAGCAGCTCGTGCGCTTCGGCCACTGCGACCCGGCCGGCATCGTCTTCTATCCCCGCTATTTCGAGATGCTCAACGAGCTGGTCGAGGACTGGTTCGCCCAAGGCCTGGGCCTGCCGTTCGAGCAACTGATCGGCCAGCGGCGCCTCGGCCTGCCCACGGTCCACCTGGACACCCGCTTCAGGCGCATGAGCCGCCAGGGCGACCGGCTGCTGCAGCGCCTGCGCCTGCGGCGCGTGGGCGGCAGCTCGCTGGCCCTGACCGTGAGTTTCGACGGTGACGACGGCACCCGGGTCGAGTTCGACCAGGTGCTGGTGTGCACCTCGCTGGACACGCACGCCGCCTGCCCGCTGCCCGACGACCTGCGTGCCGCGCTGGCGCGCGCCGAGGAAACGCCATGACCCACAAACAGATCCTCCAGCCCGCCGGCTGGGCCGCACCCCGCGGCTATGCCAACGGCGTCGCTGCCAGCGGCCGGCAGATCTTCGTCGCCGGCCAGATCGGCTGGAACGAGCGCTGCGAATTCGACAGCGACGACTTCATCGCCCAGGTGCGCCAGGCCCTGCTCAACGTGCGGGCCGTGCTCGCCGAGGCCGGCGCGGGCCCCGAGCACATCGTGCGCATGACCTGGTACCTCGTCGACAAGCGCGAATACCTCGCCCGCGGGCGCGAGGTGGGCCAGGCCTACCGCGAGGTGATGGGCCGCGACTACGGCATCGCGATGAGCGCCGTGCAGGTGGCCGCGTTGATGGAGGATCGCGCCAAGGTCGAGATCGAGGTCACGGCCGTGGTGCCGGGCTGACAGTCGCCGGTCGCGGCGGCGCGCGGCCAGCGCAATGCGTCACGCCTGGCCCCGGTTTGCGCCCGGGCCGCGCCGGGCTGCGTGTGAACATGGCCCGACCCCCAGCTCCTCGGCGCCACCATGTTCCATCCTCCGGGCCGTGCGGCCGCCCTCGTCCTGTTGCTTTGCGCTGGCGCCGCCCAGGCCGACAAGTGGCTGTCCATCGACAAGGCTTCCGGCCAGGGCGTCTACGTCTGGGACTCCGGCATGCGCTACGAAGGCGGCGTGGTGCAGGGCAAGCGCCAGGGGCGCGGCGTGCTGACCTGGCCCGACGGCCGGCGCTTCGAAGGTGTCTTCCTCAAGGACGAGATGACCATGGGCCGGCTGCGCTACCCCAGCGGTCAGGTCTATGACGGCGACTTCTCCAACGGCAAGCGCGCCGGCCGCGGGGTGCTGACCGAGGCCGACGGCGCCCGCTTCGAAGGCCAGTTCGCCAATGATGAACCGGAGAAGGGCGTGCGCGTCCTGGCCGACGGCAAGCGCTACGACGTCGACCTCTCCATGGTCACCGGCCGCAAGACCGGGCCGGGCGTGCTGCAGCAGTTCAACGGTGACCGCTACGAGGGCGACTTCGTCGCCGGCCGCATCGAGGGCCAGGGGCGCATGAGCTATGCAAACGGCCAGACCTACGCTGGCGGCTTCCTCAACGGTCGGCGCGCCGGCCGGGGCGTCTACACCTGGCCGAGCGGCCAGCGCTACGACGGCGAATGGCAGAACGACCGCTACCACGGTGCCGGCACCCTGGCCTACGCCGACCGCTCGCGCTTCGAGGGCCAATTCGTCGACGGCCAGCTCGCCAAGGGTGTGACCATCAAGGCCGACGGCAGCCGGGTCGAGGTGGACCGGGAGTTCGCGACGGCCCGGCGCACCGGGCGCGGGGTGGTCACGGGCACCGACGGGCGGCGCTATGAAGGCGACCTGGTGGCCGGCAAGTACGAGGGCCAGGGCGTGCTCGTGATGGCCAATGGCACCCGCTACGAAGGCCAGTTCGCCCAGGACCAGTTCCGCCAGGGGCGGGTGGTGTACGCCAATGGCCAGGTCTACGAGGGCGGGGCCGACGCGGAGGGCCGCCTCGACGGCCCGGGCGTCTACCGTTTCCCGTCCGGCACGGTCTACGAGGGCGAGTTCAAGGCCGGCAAGTTCCATGGCCAGGGCCGCATGAAGGAGCCGGACGGCAGCGTCTTCGAGGGCCGCTACGTCGAGAACGCGACGGCCAAGGGCGTGCAGACCCGACCCGACGGCCGACGCATCGACGTGGACCTGGAGTTCGCCGTCGACAAGAAGACGGGCAACGGCGTGACCGTCGGTGTCGACGGCCAGCGCTACGAGGGCGAGTTCGTCGAGGGCCGGCGCCATGGCCGCGGGGTGCTCAGCTTCGCCAACGGCGAGCGCTTCGAGGGCGAGTTCGCCGACGGGCAGAAGCTCAGGGGGCGCTACAGCTTCGCCAGCGGTCAGGTCTACGAAGGCGGCTTCGACGCCAAGGGCCAGCGCTCGGGGCCGGGCGTGTTCACCTGGCCCAGCGGCCAGCGCTACGAGGGCGAGTTCCTGGCCGGCCAGTTCTCGGGCCACGGCAAGCTCAGCTTCAAGGACGGCGGCTACTACGAGGGCGAATTCCTCAACGACAAGTACAACGGCAAGGGCGTCTACCAGTACGCCAGCGGCGCGCGCTACGAGGGTGATTTCGTCGATGGACTGCGCAGCGGACAGGGCGTCATGGTGGAGGACAGCGGCTCGCGCTACGAGGGCGGCTTCCTCGCCGGCAAGCGGGCCGGCTTCGGCCGCGAGCGCTACGCCGGGGGCCAGGCCTACGAGGGCGGCTATGTCGACGGCAAGCGCTCGGGCCAGGGCGTCTACACCTGGCCCGACGGCACCCGCTACGAAGGCGAGTGGGTCAACGGCGAGCAGCACGGCTACGGCGTCACCACCTGGGCCGATGGCGACCGCCACGCCGGCCAGTACATCGACGGCAAGCGCCAGGGGCCGACGGAGATGGCCGCCCGCAAGGCCGAGTCCGAGTCCTCCTCCTCCGACAACGGCAAATGGGTGGCCGGCCTGATCGGCGCGGCCATCATCGGCAAGGCGCCGGGCCTGAGTTCGGCCGAGAAGGTGCGCATGGCCAGCGGCTTCATCTCCGACGTGGCCACCGACGGCCAGGGCCGGGGCATCCAGGCCGCCGGGGCCGACATCCAGGCCGCCCGCAACCAGAGCGCCGCCGTGCAGCAGGCCATGCTGGAGCAGCAGCGCCGGGCCGCGGAACTGCAGCAGGCCCGGGCTCGCGCCGAGGCCGAACGCCGCGAAGCCCAGGCGGCGCAGCAGCGGTCCGCGGCCCAGTCCTCCCCGTCCGCACAGACGGCGACAGCCCGCGCCGCCGCGGCGCCGGGCGGCATGACCGTGGCCTCGGCGCAGACCGCCCAGGCCCAGGCCGCCCAGCAGCGCGAGCAGGAGGCCCTGCGCCAGAAGCAGGCGCAGGACAAGCTCGCCGCCGATCGGCTCGCACAGGAGAAGGCCGCGCAGGAGAGGCTGGCCGCCGAGAAGCTGGCCCAGGAAAAGGCGGCGCAGGAGAAGGCAGCCCGCGAGGCCGCCCGCAAGGCCGAGCAGGAGGCGGCGCGCCTGGCCAAGGAGAAGGCCGCGGCCGAGGAGGCCCGGGCGGTCACCGACTACCTCGATCAGCTGCGCCGCGGCACGCGGCTGGCCGCGCGCCACTGCCCCGATGGCAAGGGCAGCTACTACGTCGAAGGCCTACGGCCGCGCATCAAGCCCGAGAAGGTGTCCTGCGTGGACGTGCACTACGAGGCGCTGTGTCCGGGCCAGGTCCAGGGCAACGGCGTGCGCGGCGTCGCCAAGAACTTCACCGGCCTGGCCACCGACTGCTTCATGGGCGACTCGGTGGAGATCAGCCCGACGCCGTCCTGCCCCGTGAAGGAGGTGCGCGTGGAGGTGAGGGACGTGCGGGGCTGCGGCGACTGACGGAGCCCATCGCCTCGGCGGGATCAGGCCTTGGCTAGGCCGACGCGCACTTGCGCACGGTGTCCAGCGTCCGCGTCGTGATGTCCGTGCCGAACTTGCGTTCGATCAGGCTCATGAAGCTCGGCGCCTTGGGACCGGGGATGTAGGCGGCCAGCACCTCCGAGCCGATGACGGCCAGGATGCTGGCGCCGTCCTTCTCCAGGGGCAGGGCGAGGCGGGTGTCGGCCGGGCTGCCGAGGAAGGTGATGACGCGCTTGGCCGCCGCGGGCAGCTCGAAGGGGGCGAAGGGATCGGCCTCCAGCAGCTCCTGCAGGTAGGCGGCCCGGCGGACGATGGTGCGGAAGCTGCGGCCGAGCGACGCCTGCATGGCCCTCTCGGCGCGCCGCTCCAGCGCGCTCGCCGACGACGAGCGGGCGTTGAAGACGACGTTGCCGCTGGACAGCAGCGTTCGCACTTCGCCGAAGCCCTCGGCCTCGAAGCAGGCCCTGAGTTCCGGCATGCGGGCGTTCATGGGGCTGACCCCGCGGAGGAAGGCAACGTATCGGGGCATGGCGTGCGGTTGCGTCAGGGTGGGGCAGCAGGGCCCGCCGGGCCTCGCTGCTCGAACGCTGCGATTCTGGCGCCCTCCGCCCGCCCGCGCATCCATGCGCTCGAAAGTCTCGTCAGGCGACGGCAAAAAAGGGCGGCAGCCGTTGCCGGCTGCCGCCCCAGCTGCCGTCAGGCCGCCGCCAGCGCTGCCCGGGCGGGCAGCTCGGCGTAGTGGCTCAGCTGCATCGTGAACTGCGCCCGCCCCGAACTGAGGGCGCGCAGCTGCCCGATGTAGCCGAACATGCGCTCCAGCGGCACGTGGGCCGTCACGACGACCGCGTTGCCGCGGCTGTCCTGGCCCTGCACCTGGCCGCGCCGGCGCAGCAGGTCGCCGATGACGTCGCCCAGCGACTCCGCGGGCGTGATGACCTCGACGGCCATCACCGGCTCCAGCACCACGGGCGCCGCCTTCAGCGCGGCCTCGCGCAGGGCCGCCCCGGCCGCCAGCTCGAAGGCCATGGCCGAGGAGTCGCGCACGTGGTGGCTGCCGTCGACAAGCACGGCCTCGAAGTCCACCAGCGGGTAGCCGGCCACGGGCCCCGCCTGGGCCGCGCGGCGAATGCCGGCCTCGACCGCCGGGATGAACTCGCGCGGAATGGCGCCGCCCACCACCGTGCTCTCGAAGCGCAGGCCCGCGCCGCGCGCCAACGGCGCCACGCGCAGCGTCAGCTCGGCGAACTGGCCCGGGCCGCCGCTTTGCTTGCGGTGCACATGGCGCACCTCGGCTGGCGCCGTGATGGTCTCGCGGTAGGCGACCTGCGGCCGGCCGACGGCCACGTCCACGCCGAAGCGCGAACGCAGCTTCTCGACGGCGACTTCGAGCTGCAACTCGCCCATGCCGGACAGCAGCGTCTGGCCCGAGTCCACGTCCTGGCGCAGGCGCAGCGACGGGTCCTCGCGGACGAGCACGGCCAGCCCCTTGGCCAGGGCGGCCGTGTCGGCCTGGGCCTTGGCCTCGATGGCGAGGTCGATGACGGCCTCGGGCACCGCAATGCTTTCGAGCACGGGCGCGTCCTTGCGGTCGGCCAGCGTGTGGCCGGTCAGCACGTCCTTGAGGCCCACGATGCCCGCGATGTCGCCCGCGACGAGCGCCTCGCGTTCGACGCGGCGGTCAGCATGGATCTCGTACAGGCGCGCCACCCGCTCGGCCTTGCCGGTGCTGGCGTTCCAGACCGTGTCGCCGCGCTTGAGGCTGCCGCTGTAGACGCGCACGAACACCATGGCGCCGTGGTCGTCGGCGGTCAGCTTGAAGGCGAGGGCAGACAGCGGGCCGCCAGGCGTGACGGCGCCCGGAGCTTCACCCGGAGCGGGCAGGTAGGCGACGACGGCGTCCAGCAGCGGCTCCACGCCGCGGTTGCGGAAGGCCGAGCCGGCGAGCACGGGGACGACGTCGCCGGCCACCGTGGCCGCGCGCAGGCCGGCGCGCAGCGCCTGCACCGAGGGCTGCCGGCCTTGCAGCCAGGCGTCGAGCAAGGCGTCGTCGCGTTCGACTACGGCTTCCACCAGGCGCGATCGCGCGGCCCGGGCGGCATCCAGCAGCTCGGGCGGGATCTCGGTGACGCGGGGCGGCGCCGAGGCGTCGTCGCGCTCCCAGACGAGGGCCTGCAGTTCGAGCAGGTCCACGACGCCGCGGACCTCGCCTTCGGCGCCGATGGGCAGCTGCAGCGGCAGCGCGTTGGCGCCGAGGCGCTCGCGCATCATCGCCACGACGCGCCCGAAGTCGGCGCCGGCGCGGTCGAGCTTGTTGACGAAGGCAATGCGGGGCACGCGGTAGTCGTCGGCAAGGCGCCAGTTGGTCTCGGTCTGCGGCTCCACGCCGGCGACGCCGTCGAAGACGACGACGGCCCCGTCGAGCACGCGCAGCGAACGCTTGACCTCGATGTTGAAGTCGATGTGGCCGGGCGTGTCGATGAGGTTGATCTGCGTGCCCTGCCAGTGCACGGTGGTGGCCGCACTGTGGATGGTGATGCCGCGCGCGCGTTCCTGGGGGTCGAAGTCCATCGTCGTGCTGCCGTCGTGCACTTCGCCGATGCGATGGTTTTCGCCCGTGTAGAACAGGATGCGTTCGGTGGTCGTGGTCTTGCCGGCGTCGACGTGGGCGATGACGCCGATGTTGCGCAGGTTGCGGAAGGTGTTCGAGTTCATGTGGGTTCCTGTTTCGGGTGGTGTGGCCAGCCCGTGGAGGACCCACGGGGCTAGCGCGAATGCAAGACGCCGAAGCGCGCACGCGACAGGCAGGGCCGAGCCGCGCTCCGGCGCTCGGGAATCGTGGCGATCAGCTTGTCGAAGGTGCGCATGCGCATGTGGAAACTCGCAGTCAGGAAAAACAAAACCCCGGGAGGTGCGAGCCTGCCGGGGTGGTGGGGACCGGAAGGCAGCGGGCGCCTTCCGAACACGGTCGAAGGGCGCTCAGGGGCTGAGGCGGGCTTGGACGGTGGGGTTGAGCTTCATGATGGGTGCGATTGTCCGCGGGGTGCAACGGCCTTGTGGCGTGTGGGGAAATCTGGTGGCGGCGGGGTGGGCTTCAAGGCCTGTGGCAGGCATGAGCCTCTTCACTGTCCTGTGCCGCTTTCGTGCCACTGCCAGATGTCCGCGACATCGACGGAGATGGCGTTCTCCGCCGTCTTGATCATGACGCGCTTGACGGCATCTTTGGACGGAATCGCCTGCGTGTGGGACATCGCGATTGGCGTGATGACCTGGAGAGAAGGTCCGTGGGGCGGCACGGCCTCGAAGGAGAGCTCGAGGCAACCGTCCCTGATTGGGCTTGCCACCAGGATCGGCTCCGACCATTGGGAAGTCGGCACCCGGCCGCGAGCCACGACGGTCAAGTCGAACGGCCTCTTGATGACCACGGCTTGATCCACTTCCATCACCTGCCTGGTTGCCATCTTTCTCTCCCTTGACTCGTTGAATTGACCCGCTCAGGGACTTCGCCGGGGAAGCGCAGGCCAGTGTAGGACGCAGGAAACCAGTCGCATCCACAAGACTGTGGAGACGCGCTGTCGCTCATGCCCTCAGCGGCGTGGCCGCCAGCTGCGCCGTCGAAGCGTTGCGGTAGGGCGCGCACAGTTGCTCGACGTAGGCCTGGTGGCCGGGCAGGCCGGCCACGGTGCGGGAGACCTTGAGCTGGATGTCGCCGAGGAAGTTCGTCAGTTCGGCGGGGCCCATCAGGTCGGCCACGGGGTGGTAGCCCTGGGGCTGGATGCCCTGGCCCATCATGACCTGGATCCAGGAGTTGGGCGCGAAGAGTTCGTCGCTGGGGTGGAAGACCCGGGCGCTTTCGCGGAAGAGCTCGATGCGGTGGCGCAGCGTGGCGGGCACCTGCATTTCGCGCACGTGGCGCCACAGCTCGGAGTCGGTGCGCTCGTTGGCGTGGTAATGCAGGACGATGAAGTCGCGGATGTGCTCGAGCTCGCGCTGCGACTGCTGGTTGAACTCGTCGACGTCGGCCGGCTTGATGCCGCCGGCCGGGAAGAGCTGCATCAGCCGGATGGCCGAGCGCTGGATGAGGTGGATGCTGGTGGACTCCAGCGGCTCGATGAAGCCGCTGGCCAGGCCGACGGCGATGCAGTTGCGCTCCCAGACCTTGTGGCGCTGTCCCGGCAGGAACTTGATGACGCGCGGCTGGATCAACAGTTCGCCTTCGACGTTGCGCTTGAGCACCTCGGGCGCGTCGGCGTCGCTGAGCAGCTTGCTGCTGTAGACCAGGCCGTTGCCCACGCGGTGCTGCAGCGGGATGCGCCACTGCCAGCCGAAGGGGTGGCAGATGGAGCGGGTGTAGGGCCAGGCCTCGCGCACCGAGGCGGTCTGCACGGCCACGGCGCGGTCGCAGGGCAGCCAGTGCGACCAGTCTTCGTAGCCCACGCCCAGGGTCTCGCCGAGCAGCAGGGAGCGAAAGCCCGTGCAGTCGATGAAGAGCTCGCCGTCGATGCGGCTGCCGTCCTGCATCTGCAGGGCGGTGATGTCGCCGGCCTTGCCGTCGGGGCCGTCCTGCAGCACGGCGGCGATCTTGCCCTCGATGCGCTGCACGCCGTGGGCCTCGCTCATGGCGCGCAGGTATTTGGCGTAGCGGCCGGCGTCGAGGTGGTAGGCGTAGTTCAGGCCGTTGCGCGGCAGGTGGGCGAAGCGGTTGGCGTGGGCGGCGACCGTCTCGGGGTTGTAGTCGGTGTAGGGGCGGGCGATGCCCTCGGCGCGGCCCTTGAGCCAGAAGTGCTGGAAGCCGGCGCTCCAGTGGTCGGTGCCGGTGGTGCCGAAGGAGTGGAAGTAGTCCTGGCCGATGTTCTTCCAGCCCTCGAACTGGATGCCGAGCTTGAAGGTCGCGTTGGTGGCGGCCATGAACTCGGGCTCGTTGATGCCGAGCAGGTTGTGGAAGGTGTGCAGGGCCGGGATGGTGGCCTCGCCGACGCCGACGGTGCCGATCTCCTCGGACTCGACGAGCTTGATGTCGAGCTGGCGGCCGAGCAGCTTGCTCATCAGGGCGGCCATCATCCAGCCGGCGGTGCCGCCGCCGGCGATGACGATGCGGCGCATGGGCTTGTGGGCGGACGTGTTCATCATCGTTTGAGCTGGTTCAGGAGTTGGGTGCGCGCCTGGCGCGACAGGGTCTCGTCGATGGGGCCGAGCAGGCCGCGGGCGGCCTCGGGGATGTGGGCCCAGGTCGCGTCGTCGGCGGCGAAGACGAAGTGCTGGAGGTGGTGCTGCCAGATGCGGCGCTCCTTCTCGGGCAGGTCGCGCAGCGTCAGCAGGGCCAGGTGAAGGGCGTTCAGCGGGGAGTCCACGTACCGCGGCGTCTGCCGCCACCAGGCGTTGATGAGCAGGTTGACCGGTGCCAGCCCCTCGACGTGGTGGAACCACATGCTGGGGATGAAGAGGGCGTCGCCCGGCTCCAGCTCGGCGGCCTCGCCGGCCGCGAGCGCCTCGGCGAAGCGCGGGAAGCGCTCGAAGTCGGGCGCCGCGAAGTCGACGAGGCTGACGGGCTGTCCGGCCGGCGTGGGGTCGAGCGGGCCCATGTAGAGGTTGTGGATCTGCTCGGGCGGGAAGAGGGTGAAGCGGCGCCGGCCGGCGGCCACGACGGCGAGGTTGTCCGGCAGGTCGTAGTGGGCGGCGATGCGGGTGCGGTTGCCCAGCCACAGGCTCACGAGCGCGTCGCGGGTGCCGAGGCCCAGGCGGTTGGCGTCGAGGAAGCCGGGCAGCACGGCGTCCACCGTGGTGGAGCCGACGTAGAGCGCGGGAGGCTCGGCGGTGCCGGCCAGGCCGAGCAGGCCGGCGAGCACCTGGTCCAGCGTGGCGATGTGGCGCGTGAAGTTGAAGCCGGTCAGCGTGTCGTCGCTGTAGAAGGCACGGCCTGCGGCCTCGGGCGGCATCTGGAAGAGGCCGACGCGCATGCCGTTGTAGAGGCCGATGAGATAGCGGGCCAGGGCGTCGTCGGACTCGCGTGCCGCCTGCACGACGGGCCAGTGCGCGAAGCCGCCGCGCACGAGCCAGGGCCGCTCGGCCGCCAGCAGTTCGGCCGGCAGGTCGTCCGGGTCGAAGGGGCCGGTCCAGGTGGGGATGTCGCGCATGTCGGTCAGCTGTGGGTCAGCGCTCGGATGCTGGCGGCGGCAGGCTGCCACAGAGGCCCAGAGACACAGAGAGATCACCGGATCGCCGCGGATGCGCCATCTCTCTGTGCCTTTGTGTCTCTGTGGCCGTGTTCTGCGTCGCGACGGCTCAGCCGCCCGCCACGCGCCGGTTGGCGCGCTCCACCAGGCCGGGCAGTTGGGCCAGGGACGCCAGCTGCATGTAGATGGGCAGCAGGTGGCCCTCGCGTTGCAGGGCCTCGAGGGCGGCACCTGGCAGCGCGGCCAGGCGCTCCTCGTGGATGGTGTAGAGGCCGGCCAGCCGGCCCTGCTCGCCGTTGGACAGCTCGATGTCGAGGGCGAAGGGTTCGAGCAGCTGGTGGCCGGTCAGCGCCTCGATGAAGGCCGGCAGGCGCTGTGCCTGGGCATGCAGGTGCTCCATCAGGCCGACGACATGGTCCAGGTAGTCGCTGTGGCCGCCATGGGGCATGAAGACGGCAGTGCCGACCTCGCCTTCCTCGGGCCGCACGATGCGCGGGCTGTCGAGGTCGACGTGCAGCTGCAGGCCCTCGGCACCGCGGCCGATCATGAAGGGATCGCGCTGCAGCGCCATGGGCACGACCGGCGCGTCCCAGCCCGCTTCCGTCAGGAAGAGGTTCTGCTCCTCCTCCAGGCCCAGCAGCACGATGGGCTGGAAGCCCGCGCCGCCGTCCACGTGCTGGAAGACGATGGGGAAGTGGGCCTGCAGCTGGCGGAATTCGGCGGGCAGGGCGAGGGCCGACTGGCGCGCATCGCCGAGGGCGGCGGAGCGTTCGGTGCGCACGCGCAGGTGGCGGTGGGTGACGTTGTCGAGAAGGGCGGGGCGGGTCATGGGTGCAGGATGTGGTCGATGAGGGCGCGGTGCCCGGGCAACCCCGGCACGAGGCGCCGGGCCTGGCGGGCGGCCTCGTCGAAGCAGGCCCGGCCGGCCTCCAGTGTGTGCGCAGACGCGTTGGCAGGCTCTGGGCGGAAACCCATGCCGTAGAGGACGTATTGATAGCTGGCCGCCGGGAAAACCTCGTCGATGCGGCCGAAGTCGTGCCGCGCGGGCGGGCGCAGCTTCCACATCGGCAGCAGCTCGCGCAGCCGCACGGGCCAGGTGGCGGGGTCGCGGTGGGCGCGCCAGTAGTCGCTGTCGTCGCGGCGGCTCAGGGCGTAGTGCAGCTTCAGGAAGTCGATGACGCGGGACCAGCGGTAGCCGAAGTCGTCGTTGAAGCGGCGGGCGACGGTGTCCATGGATGAGCGCGTCATGGGCAGCTCGTCGCACAGCCGCGAGGCGGACAGCTCGACGAGGGCCAGGGCCGAGGCCTCCAGGGGCTCGATGAAGCCGGAGGACAGGCCGATGGCCACGCAGTTGCGCACCCAGAACCGCTCGCGGTAGCCGGGGTCGAAGCGGATGGCGCGCGGCGCCGGGCGCTCGGTCGGCGCGCCGGTGGCGTCGAGATAGGCCGCCAGGGCGGCCTGGGCCTCGTCGTCGCTGGCGTGGGCGCGCGAGTAGACGGCGCCGACGCCGCGGCGCATGGGCAGGCCGATGTCCCAGATCCAGCCCTTGGCCCAGGCCGTGGCGATGGTGCAGGAGGCCAGCGGCGCGTCGGGCGCCGCGTAGGGCACCTGCACCGCCAGCGCGGCGTCGTTGAAGAGGACCTCGCGCTCGCTCCTGAGCGGCACGCCGAAATGCTGGCCGATCAGCCGGGCCGCGAGGCCGGAGCAGTCGACGAAGAGGTCGGCCTCCAGCCGGCCATGACCGCGCGTCTGCAGGGCGGCGATGTCGCCGTCGTCGCGGGCCAGCACCGCATCGACATGGTCGACGACGTGGCGCACCCCCAGGCGCGACACCGCGTGCTCGCGCAGGGCCTGGCCGAAGAGGCCGGCGTCGAAGTGATAGGCGTAGTTGGCGACGGCGGCGAACTCGGGTGTCTGCGGCTGCTTGGGCGCGCGGCCGGCGTCGATCAACTGCGGGGAGGGGCTGGCCAGGTGGGCGAAGGGGCGGCCGGCGGGGTCGGCCAGCCAGGCCGGCACGACGTCGACGTCGCCGTGGCCGACGGGCAGCATGAAGGGGTGGTCGTAGCGGTCTCCCGCGCTGCCGGCCTCGCCGCGCATCCAGCCCTCGAAGCGCGACCCCTGCTTGAAGGACACGTGGCAGCGGCGCACGAAGTCGGCCTCCGACAGGCCGATGCGGCGCAGGGTGTCGCGCATCGACGGCCAGGTGCCTTCGCCGACGCCGATGGGCGGGGCCTCGGTGGACTCGACCAGGGTGACCTTCAGGCCGCCCTGCGGGCCGCCGTGCACGGCGGCCAGCAGGGCGGCCACCAGCCAGCCGGCTGAGCCACCGCCGAGCACGACCACTTCACCCAGCCTGTCTTCCACGATCCTCTTCCCGGAAACAAAAAGGGCCGCTTGCGCGGCCTCGCCAAGTGGCGAACAAGGGCGGCACCCCAGAGAGCAAGCGCCGCCGAACCAGACTGTGACCCAGCCTCAGAACTTGTAGCGCGCGCCGATCATGACGCGGCGGCCGAGCTGGGTGACCGAGCCGATCTGATTCTCCGTCCGCATGTGGGTGCGGGTGTACTCGTCGGTCAGGTTGATGGCCTCGAGTTGGAAGGTCAGGTTCTTGTTGAAGTTGTAGCCCAGGCTGATGTCGACCTGGCCATAGGGTTCCACGTACAGCGGCTGGGCGCCGTCCGTGCCGCCGTAGTTGGCGGCCAGGTACTTGCCACGCCAGTTGTAGGCCACGCGGGCGCTGTAGGTCGCGTCCTCGTAGAAGCCGACGACGTTGCCCGAGTCGCCCAGGCCGACGAGGGCGAACTGCGCACCGACGAGGCCGTCCTTGAAGGCCAGGCCGGAACGCACGCGGGTGTAGTTGACCGAGGCGCCGAAGCCGTTGCTGAAGGTGTGCTGCGCATTCAGCTCGATGCCGTTGAGGCTGGCCTTGCGGCTGCTGTTGGCCTGGGTGGCGAGCTTGAACACGAGGGCGGGGTCGGAGGCCTGCGCGGTGATCACCTTGTTGGCCACGTCCACGCCCGGCGCGTTGGGGAAGTTGGCAAAGATGTAGTCGCGGATGCAGCCGGAGTCGGTCAGCGCGCAGCCGCCGGCGCTGATGGCCTGGTTGTACATCGTGCCGCCCACCGGCGTGTGCAGGTCGAAGGGCGTCGCGTTGGCGATGACGGACTCGATGTAGTTGGTGATCGACTTGTGGAAGTAGCTCGCCGAGATGTAGCTGCCCTTGCTGTAGTAGTGCTCGGCGGAGAAGTCGATGTTGCGCGACTTCAGCGGCTTCAGGTCGGGGTTGCCGACGGAGCCTTCGCCGCCGTTGATGCGGGCCAGGCCATTGAGCGTCTGGCCGCCCTGGATGGCTGACCAGCCGGGCCGGCCGATGGTCTGGCCGTAGCTCAGGCGCAGCTTGGTGTCGGGCGTCACGTCGGCGGCGATGTCCAGCGAGGGCAGGAAGTAGCCGTACTTGCCCGAGCGGGAGGCGCTGCGCGTGCCGTTGAAGGTGATGGGCAGCTCGTTGGCGGAGACCCAGCGCACGGTCGTCGGGATGGACTCGACGCTCGGCGAGTTGACCTTGGTGCGCTCGTAGCGGGCGCCCAGGGCGGCCTCGAAGGGCACGCCCCACTCCCAGCCGGTGTTGTACTGGGCGAAGAGGGCCTGCGACTTCTCCGTCGTGCGGTAGTCGTCCTTGAAGTCGAAGGAGGCCTTCAGCAGCGCGTCCGAGCCCAGCGCCTTGATGGCGGCGTTGCGCAGGTCGTCGAAGTTGAAGACGAACATCTGGTTGTACAGGCGCGGGTCGTTGGAGCCCGGGATGCGGCTGAAGTACTTGCTGACGGAGTCGGCATGCCAGATGTCGTCGGGCATGGCGGCGGGGCCGCCCGCGGCGCCGCCGCCCCAGGTGTCGCGCTGCACGTTGGCGAAGGCGGAGCGGTTCTTGACGTTGGTGAGCGACAGGCCGAAGTCCAGGTTGCTGTCGGCGTCGATCTTCCAGTTGCCCCGGGCCTGCACCTGGTCCACCTGGTTGCGCTGGTAGCTGTTGCCGAACACCGAGCCCTGCAGCTCCTGCAGCGCGGGGTTGAGCGGCGCGTTGGCGATGCTCAGCACGGGGAACTTGTTGCTGAAGTCGACGAAGGTGTCGCCGCGGTTGAGCGAGGCGGTGCCCATGGTGACGCTGGTGCCCAGCGGGTCTGCGGCGCCGGAGGTGGCCGTGGAGTGGTGGGCGTCGAGGTCGAAGTTCAGCGCGTCGGTGGCCTTCCACTTCAGGTTCAGGCCGAGCGACTGGTTCTTGTTCTTGGTGCGGATGCGCGACGCGCCCATGGCGACGTCGGAGTTCGTCATGTGCTCGCCGTAGATGATGGGCGAGGAGATCGGGCCCGGGCTGTATTCGCCGAACTGGCCGCCGAAGTTGAACCAGGCCGAGATGTCGTTGCGGGTCTGACGGAACTTCTGCTCGGACATCGTGTAGTCCAGCGTGCCCACCAGTTCCTTCACCGGGCGGAACTGCAGCACGAGCTGGCCGTTGAGCCGCTCGCGGTGGATGCCCGTGAACGAGTAGTTCATGTTCTGGGGCACGCTGTAGATGTCGGTCGCGCCGGGCCGGTTCTTGACCTCGGGGGCCGGGTTGGGCAGCGGGCCCCAGCCGCTGTCGCTGCCCTTGAAGGTGTGCCAGCCGCTGCTGACGTTGGCCTGGTTGTAGCCGGAGTCGCGCTCCTGGTAGCTGCCGATGAGGGCGATGCCGAACTTGCCGTCGGCGAGCTGGGTGCTGTAGATGCCCGACAGCTCGGGCGTGACGTTCTTGCCCTTCTCGGGGTCGGGCAGGCGCTGGGCCGACTGGTCCTTGACGAGCTTGACGCCGACGCTGGCGATGGTCTCCTTGCTGTCGAAGGGCCGGGGCGTGCGGATGTTGATGGTGGCGCCCATGCCGCCGGTGGGGCTGCCGGCGCGGCTGGTCTTGTAGACCTCCAGGGCCGACACGCCTTCGGCTGCGAGGTTGGAGAAGTCGAAGGAGCGCGAGCTGGGTGCGCTGCCGTCCACGTTGGAGCCCGGCATCTGGCGGCCGTTGAGCAGCACCAGGTTGAAGTCCGGGCCCATGCCGCGCACGGTGACCTTGGTGCCTTCGCCGTTGGCGCGGTCGATGGACACGCCGCTGATGCGCGACATGGCTTCGGCCAGGTTGGTGTCGGGGAACTTGCCGATGTCCTCCGCGACGATGCCGTCCACCAGGCCGGAGGCCGAGCGCTTGAGGTTGACCGAGGTCTCGAGGCTGCGGCGGATGCCGGTCACGACGACGGTTTCGAGCTGCTGGCTTTGCGGCGCGCTGGCGGCCGTGGCCGGCGCGGCAGCGGTTTGCGCCTGGGCTGCAGCGCCCGCGAACAGCAGGCTGCTGGCGGCGGCCAGGCGGGTGAGGCGAAGGGCAGGGCTAGGCTGTCTCATTCACGTGTCTCCAGAGTTGTGATCTTGTCGTGGCGCCCTGGATGGGCTGAAAGCGCTTTCAAGAATACGGTATTGGCAGCGCTTTCAACCTAGGCATCACCCTTGGTTGCGGCGTTAAGGCAACGCGTGGCCATCAAGGAGATGCCGTACCCGGATGTCCTCCGGCGACGCGGGGCGGATCGCGCTCCTGGGGGCGGAACCGCGTTTTGAGCGTCCGGGGGTCGATCGGGGTTGAAAAGCGACGAAACCGTGAAGCGACTGAAAGCGCTTTCAGTTCATCATGCAGCGCTGCGCCGGATGGCGGCCACATGGTTTACCCGAGGCGGGCAACAGCGGACGGCGTGCCGTCAGCGCTGCATGCGCCGGGTGCTCTCGCGCACCACCAACTCGGGCTGGGGCAGTTCCACCTTGGGCGTGGTGCCGCGCAGCAGGCCGAGCATGGCCGTGGCCGCCTCGCTGCCGATCTCGTAGACCGACTGGCGCACGGTGGTCAGCGGGGGCATGGAATAGCGCGCCATGATGAGGTCGTCGAAGCCGACGAGGGAGACGTCGTCGGGCACGCGCAGGTTGCGGCGGTGCAGGCCGAGGCAGGCGCCGATGGCCATCTGGTCGTTGGAGGCGAACAGGGCCGTGAAGTGGGCGTCGCGCTCCAGCAGGCGGCTCACGGCCAGCATGCCGCCGGCCTCGGTGAAGTCGCTCTGCACGATGAGATTGGCGTCCATGGCAATGCCGGCGGCCGCCAGCGCGTCGAGGTAGCCGTTCTGCCGCTCGACGGCGTCGTCATGGATGAGGTCGCCGGCGATGAAGGCGATGCGCCGGTGGCCCTGGTCGATGAGGTGCTGCGTGGCCGCGCGCGCACCGGCGCGGTTGTCGAAGCTGAAGCTGTAGAGCTGGGGCCCTTCGAGCTGGCGGCCGACGACGACGGTGGGCAGCCCGGCGGTGAGGCTCAGCAGGGCCTCGTCGGCCAGCCGGCCGGCGAGCACGATGATGCCGTCCACGCGCCGCGACAGCAGGGTCTCGATGGCCTTGCGCTCGTCCTCCTCGTGCCAGTTGCCCGAGACGAAGAGGGGCACGTAGCCGGCCTGCTCGAGCTCGCGCTCGATGCCGAGCAGGGCCTCGCCGTAGAAGGGGCTGGAGATGATCTGCGTGACGACGCCGACGGACAGAGTGCGCCCACCTGCCAGGCCGCGTGCCACCGGGTTGGGCCGGAAGCCCAGCGCCTGGATGGCGGCCTGCACGGCGTCCTTCTTGGCCTGGCTGACGGCGGCGGTGCCGTTGAGGATGCGTGAGACGGTGCTTGGCGAGACGCCGGCGGCCTCGGCCACCTGTTCCAGCGTGACGACGCCGTCCGGTCGCGTCGGCAGCGCTTTCTTGGCAGGTGGCGTCTTGTCTTTCATCGGTGCCCGAGTGTAGGGGCGGGCCCGAGGCGGGGTGTCACGATCCGGCCGCATGCAGCGCAGGCGCAAATGCAACCACGGAGGCACGGAGACACGGAGAGAAGGTTCTCCGTGTTTTCTCTGTGCCTCCGTGACTCTGTGGTGGGCTTGTCGTTCACAGCTTGGTGAACTTGATCCAGTTCAGATTCCACCCGCCCTGCTGGGCGAACACGCCGACGTTGTAGGTGCCCGCGTTGATGTTGACCGTGTGCGAGATGGTGGTCCAGTTCTGCCAGCCGCCCGTGGCGGGCACGCCGAGCTGGCCGAGCGGGATGCTGCCCGCGTTCAGGTCGAGCGACAGGGTGCCGCCGCCCACGCTCGCCACCCGGTACTCCACGCGGTAGGCGCCGCTGGTGGGAAAACTGATGGCGTTGTAGGCCATCCAGTCACCGGTATCGATCCACCCGACGTTCAGCCCGCCCTCGGTGCAGGCCTCGGTCTGCACGCCGGCCTGGGCGCTGAAGGACTCGGCCTCGACCTGCTGCGACCAGGCCGGCGCGGCCTTGGAGACGACGATGGACGTGGCCCGGTCGTTGAAGGCCTGGTCGACCAGGCAGCCGGTGTCGGCCGTGCGCACGACGCTGGCGCCGCTGAAGTTGTCGCCGTCGAAGAGCTGCACCTGGTAGCCGGCGGCGACGCGCAGCGACGACAGGTCGTTGTCCCGCACGCCGCGGGCCTGCAGTTGGGCGAGCGTGTAGCTGCCCTCGGGCAGGGCGGCCGCGTAGCCGGCGTAGTTGCAGTCCTGGTAGACGGTGGCCACGCCGCTGCCGGCCGGTGCATAGACGCGCACGTAGTCGACATACATCTTGGCCGGCAGCGCGGCGGTGTTGACGTTGAAGCCCGGCCAGTTGCCGCCGATGGCGAAGTTCAGCAGCAGGAAGAAGTCCTTCTGGAACTCCTCGGTGCCGTTGATGCCGCCGGCGATGTTGGCCTCGTGGTACTTGGTGCCGTCCACGTACCAGCGGATGGCGCTCGGGTCCCACTCGACGGCGTAGACGTGCCAGTCCGTCACCGTGGCGGCCGTGTTGCCGCCGTACTGGGCGTACTGGCCGTTGTTGTCCTGCCAGTGGATGGTGCCGTAGACCTTGTTCTCGTCGTTGACGTGTTCCATCACGTCGATCTCGCCGGAGGCCGGCCAGCCCACCTGCGGCAGGTTGGCGCCGAGCATCCAGAACGCCGGCCAGGCACCCAGGAAGGCCGGCAGCTTCATGCGCGCTTCCATGCGGCCGTACTTGAAGGTCTTGAGCCCCTGGGTCTTCATGCGCGCCGAGGTGTAGGCCGCACCGCCGAAGTCCTCGCGCCTGGCCGTGATGACGAGGGCGTTGTTCTCGATGGTGGCGTTCTCGCGGCGGTAGTACTGCAGTTCGTTGTTGCCCCAGCCGCCGGCACCGGTCTCGAAGACCCAGTCGGGGCCGATGCTGCCGTCGAACTCGTCGCTCCAGACGAGCTGCCAGCCCTGGGCCTGGGCGAGGCCAGCCGTGACGGCCAGCAAGCCGGCCAGCAGGGGCCGGATGAAGGAGGGAAGCAATTTTATGAGGTGTCTCCAGCTGTGGTGGGGGGGCTTGCTGCCTGTGTCGGCAACTTGAAAGCGCTTTCAGTGCGCGGCGAAAATTTAGGCGGACGACCGGCCACGTGGCAACACCGGCCTGTGCCCTAACGGAGGGACGGGTGGACCCGCAGGGGCGGGGACGTTGCTGCCACGTGGCGGGCGCGGTCGTCGCGCCCTCGGGCCTCGGCGGCCAGGAGAACTCGGTTACACCGCCGCCGGCTTCCGCGGAGGCGGGACGGCGGCGGTGCGGGGGAGTGCCGTGGGCCTACTTCCAGGGCGCGTTCTGCAGCGCGGGGTCGTCCACCAGGCCCAGGCTGCCCGCGGCCTTCCTGCCGATGCTGCCCGGGGTGGCCAGCGGCGCGCTGCCGCAACTGCCGGAGGCCGTCTTCAACGCCTGCCACAGCATGGCGCCGTCACGCGGGTTGCGGTTGGCCAGGGTGCTGCCGGTGACGGCGTTCAGGTAGCGCTCCACCGAATAGGGCTGGTTGACGTTGGCGCCGTAGCTGTTCTGCAGGATGACCGAGCCGGTGCATTGGGCATCGCCGTTGTTCACCACCAGTTGGCCGCCGGCCCAGCCTTCGGGGGCCGTCTCGAAGCCGATGGAGACGATGGTGCCGCTCGGGAAGAGCTTGCGGTACTGGTTCCACGCGGTCACGCCGTCGTAGTGCTCGTAGCGCGCGTCGTAGCTCATGATGTTGACGATGTTGAAGGCGCCGGCCAGCGTCGGGTAGGCACTGACGAGCTGGCGCTCCAGGCCCGCCTTGCCGCCCCAGTAGCTCACGCCCACGCCGGCGCACTGCGGGTCGTTCTGCGTGGCGCCGGTGCAGTCCGCGCCGGTGGACCAGGCGGCCACCGTGAGGATGCGCCCGCCGCCGGCCAGGTCGACCGCCTTGCGCATGGCCTTCACGGCGCCGGCATAGGCGTCCAGGCCCTCGATCTCGAAGTCCACGTCCAGGCCGTCGAAGCCCACGTCCTTCATGACGTTGGCCAGCGCGGTGATGGTCGGTCCGCTGCCGGCGTGGCCTTCGGCCGACAAGGTGCTCCAGCTGTTGTAGGTGGCGCCGCCCACGGCCAGGATGACCTTGATGTTGCGGGCGTGCAGCACGTCGATGGCCGCCTTGATGTCCGACGGCCGGCCGTTGAAGTTGATGCCCGTGCCCGACCAGTTGTTGGCCGCCATGCCGCCCCAGCTGAAATTCGGCTGCGCGAAGGCCGCCACCACGTGGGTGTAGTTGGCCGGGATGCGCGCGAAGTTACTGGCCTGGAAGACCTGGTCCAGGGTCTTGCCGGTGGCGTCGAACCAGTTGTCGCTCCAGCTCGGGTAGTAGACCGTGTAGGCCCGGCCGGCCTGGGTGGCCGACTTGGCATTGGGGTCGCTGAGGCCGGGTGCGGGGGCGGGGCTCGGGGACGGCGAAGGCGAAGGGGAAGGTGATGGCGAAGGGGAAGGTGATGGCGAAGGGCTGGGGCTCGGCGAGGCCGAGCAGGCGCCTTGCGACGTCCAGGGCTGGCCGCTGCCCGAGGGGCCGTTGTTGGTGGCGGGGTCGTTGCCTTGGGTCCACCAGTTCGCCTTGTAGTTGGTGCTGCCCTCGCTGGCGATCTCGCCGCCGCCATAGGCCTTGGTGCTGACCCAGGCCGGCGCGCAGCTGCCGCTCGGAGCGGGTGCGGGCGAGGGCGCCGGCGTGGGTGCCGGGGTGGGCGCGGGCGTCGGGGCTGGCGAAGGCGCAGGCCCCGACGTGGCCCCGAGGTCGGTCCACAGCGAGGTGTTGGTCGGGTTCCAGCCGGTCGAGGCGTAGTCGGTCTGGTTGACCAGGGCCCTGTAGAGGTGGCCGTTGTAGCTCACGACCGTGCCGGCCGTGTAGTAGACGTCGGGCGCCCACGCGGGGTAGGTCTGGGCGTGGGCTGCGGCGGTCAGCGCGAAGGCTGCCGCGGTGATGGCGGCGAGGCGGCGCAACTGGTGCGACGGGATGGCGGTGGAGGGCTGCTTCATGGGGTTGTCCTATGCATGGCCATGGGCACGTTGGGAAGGACGGGCATGGCCCGTCCGGCGGCTGACCTGCCTCTCCATGCAGGCTCGTGAGCTGGTTCTAACTGGTATTACTCCAGTTTGAGACTGCTATCACCTCTTGAATACCACTTTGCGAAACCGCGCCCGAACCGTCACCGGTGGAAACCCGGAGCAAGGGTGACAAAACGTTGCCCGCACGGGGTTCTAGGGAGGCGTCGTCGCCGGCCGCCCTCCCGCAGCTCGCCTCCCGAGGGCCGGCCTAGGGTTTGTTCGGCTGGGGCCGGCCATGGCATCACTGCACAATCTTGAAAGCGCTTTCAAACATGCACGACACGCCGTTTATCTCCCGCCGCCAACTGCTGGCCGCCGCCGCTGCGGGCGGTACGGCCGGGCTGGCCTGCGCCTCGGAGCCCGCGCCGTTGACCGTGGCGGCCTTCCCGCTGGTGGACGTCATCGCCCGCGACGTGCTCAAGGGCTGGAGCCAGCGCCATCCCGGTGTGCGCACCCAGGTCATCAGCCGCCAGTACGACGACCATCACACGGCGATGACGACCGCGCTCTCCACCTCGGGCCACCTGCCCGACGTCATCGCGCTGGAGACCAGCTACCTCGGCCGCTTCTCGCTGGGGTCGGGCCTGGAGGACCTGTCGGCCGAGCCCTTCGGCGCCGAGCGCTTCAAGGACCGCTTCGTCCCGTTCGCCATCGAGACGGCGCGCAACCGCGAGGGGCGCATCGTTGCCATGCCGACCGACGTGGGCCCCGGCTCGCTGTTCTACCGCGTGGACCTGCTCGCCCAGGCCGGTCTGAAGGAGGCCGACCTGACGCGGTCTTGGGAGGACTATGTCGCCGCCGGCGCCCAGCTCAAGGCCAGGGCCGGCGCCTACCTGATCGGTGACGTGCGCCTGCTCAAGGACATCATCGTGCGGGCCGGCACGCCGCCGGGGGAGAGCCAGTTCTTCGACCGCGAGGGCCGGCCCCAGGTGACCTCGCCGCGCTTCGTGCGTGCCTTCGAGCTGGCGCGCCAGGTGCGCCGCCAGGGCCTGGACGCGCGTGTCGAGGTCTGGTTCAACGACTGGGCGGAGATGCTCAAGCGCGGGCGCCTGGCCACCGAGATGTCGGGCGGCTGGATGGCCGGCCAGATGGCCAACTGGGTGGCGCCGGGCACGGCCGGCAAGTGGCGGGTGGCCCAGTTGCCCGAGGGCACCTACTGCTCCTACGGCGGCACCTACTACGCCATCCCGCGCCGTTCGGCGCCGGAGCGCAAGGCGCTCGCCTGGCAGCTCATCCAGGAGCTGACGCTGGACCGCCAGCGCCAGCTCGAAGCCTTCCGCTCCCAGGATGCCTTCCCGGCGCTCCTGGCGGCCCAGGACGACCCCTTCTTCGACCAGCCCGTGCCCTTCCTCGGCGGCCAGCGTGCACGCCTGCTTTGGCGCGACGCGGCACGGCGCATCCCGGTCGTGAGGATGCACAAGCAGCACAAGTTCGCCGACGAGGTGGTCAATGCCGAACTCGACAACGTGCTGGAGTACGGCAAGCCGATCGAGCAGGCGTTGGCGGATGCGCAGGCGTTGCTGGTTCATAGGGCGAACCGGTGATGGGAATGTTCGTTGGCGGGGTGCCTTTGCGGTCTGCGGTTTGGTGGCGAGGCCCATGCCGGGAGTTCGCCCCGGCGGGCGACCTACTTTTTGGGCGACCAAAAAGTAGGCAAAAAGTCGCCCCCGAACCGCCCGCCCCGCCGCTGCGCGGCGGGGTTCCCTGCGGTGCTCGCACCTTGAGGCGCCGCGCAAAACTCGCTTCGCTACGCTGCGCTCAGACAGTTGCGCGGAGTCAGTTGTTGAAGCGCGCTGCGCGCGCGGCCTCAAGGTGCTGCGCTCCTCGGCGGGCTCAAAGGGGGAGTGAAGGAACAGCCGGCACCAGCCGGCTGGCGCGTTTGGCTGTTGGCTGTTTCGGCTGTTTGGGGCTTCCCCTTCTAAACCGCCGAGAAGCGCAGGAGCCCGGGGCGCGCGCGCAGCGCGCTTCAACAACTGACTTCGCGCCCCTTTGTCTGAGCGTAGTGAGCGCAGTGAACGAAGCGAGTTGGGCGCGGCCCCGGGCTTCGACGCACCGAGGCAGGACCGAGTGCAGTGCCTGCGCACTGCGCGACGCCTGCCGAGGGACTTGCCGCTTGCAAGCGGCAAGGCACGCAGGGCACCCCGAAGGGGCGGTTTTGCAGGGGCCGCTCTTTGCCTACTTTCTGGCGGGCCAGAAAGTAGGTCGCCCGCCGGGGCGAACTCCCGGCATGGGCCTTCGCAACAAGACGCTGCACGCAAGAGCAACCCGCTCGGACTTCCCACCTCGAGCGATCAGGCGCCCCGCAAAAGCAACCGACCACCCCGTCCCACCAGTCGAGGAGAGCACATGACCCTGCGCATCCCCAGCCGCTGGGCCCCCTACCTCCTGGTCAGCCCCTTCCTCATCCTCTTCGCCGTCTTCGGCCTGTTCCCGCTCGTGTTCTCAGCCTGGCTGGCCTTCCAGTCCTGGGAGCCCACCAGCGGCATCGAGTCGATGAAGTTCGTCGGCCTGTCGAACTTCGTGTTCGCGCTGACCGACGGCTGGTTCTGGAAGGCCCTGCGCAACACGCTGTGGCTCGCCGTGGCCTCAGGCCTGCCGCAGCACCTCGTGGCCCTGCCGCTGGCCGTCTTCCTGCACCAGTCCTTCGGCTGCTGGCGCGGCCTCTTCTCGGGCGCCTACTTCCTGCCCTACATCACCTCCACCGTCGCCATCGCCATGTTGTTCGGCTCGCTGTTCTCGACGGACTACGGCCTGGTCAACCAGGCCCTGCATGCCCTCTTCGGCATCGAGCACATCAACTGGATGCGCTCGCCCGAGGCCATCAAACCCGCCGTGGCCCTCATCGTGTTCTGGCGCTACGTGGGTTTCAACCTCGTGCTCTACCTGGCCGCCCTGCAGACCATCCCGCACGACCTCTACCAGGCGGCGCGGCTCGACGGCGCGGGGGCCTGGCAGCAGTTCCGGCGCATCACGCTACCCGCGCTCAAGCCCATGATCCTCTTCGGCGTGACGCTGTCCATCATCGGCGGCCTGCAGCTCTTCGAGGAGCCCTTCATCCTCACCAACGGCAAGGGCGGCGCCGACCAGCAGGCCATGACCGTGGCCATCTACCTCTACCGCCTGGCCTTCGACTTCAGCGACTTCGGCGGCGCCAGCGCCCTGGCCTGGATCATGTTCGGCCTCATCGCCTTGCTGACCTGGCTCACGAACAAGGCCTTCGCCGACCGGCAGGTGCAGGCATGAAGACGCTGCCCCGGTTCGCGGCCTATGCCATCGTCGCCGTCGGCGCGCTCATCATGCTCGCGCCCTTCTACTTCATGTTCGTGTTCGCCACCCAGTCGCGCACGGACATCTTCAACGTGCCGCCGCCGCTGTGGTTCAGCGGCGAGCTGCTGAACAACATCAAGGTGCTGACGACGCGGCTGCCGTTCTGGAAGAACGTCGGCTGGAGCCTCTACGTCGGCCTGATGTCCACGGCGCTGACGCTGCTGTTCTGCTCCATGGCGGGCTATGCCTTCGCGATGCTGGAGTTCCGCTTCAAGAAGGCCCTCTTCGCCCTGGTGATGGCCACCATGATGGTGCCCAGTTTCATGAACATGATCCCGAGCTTCATGGTCATGGACGCCCTGGGCTGGATCGACACCCACCGGGCGCTGTACCTGCCGGGCGCCGCCAGCGCCTTCGGCATCTTCCTGATGCGCCAGTTCGCCGCCTCGACCGTGCCGCGGGAGCTGCTCAACGCGGCGCGCATCGACGGCGCCAGCGAACTGGGCATCTACTGGCGCATCGCCCTGCCGCTGATGAAGCCCGCCCTGGGCACGCTCGGCCTCATCACCTTCATCAGTTCATGGAACAACTTCATGAACCCGCTGATCGTCATGCGCTCGGCCGAGAACTACACGCTGCCGCTGGCCCTGCGCAGCCTCTTCAGCACCACCAGCACGGAATGGGGGGCGCTGATGGCCGGCTCGGCCATCGCCACGCTGCCCCTGCTCGTCCTCTTCGTCATCTCCTCGCGCCAACTGATCGCGGGCCTCACGGCCGGCGCCGTCAAATAACAACGACCTTCCCATGTCCCAAGCTCCCCTGCATCGCCAGTTCCCTCCCGATTTCGTCTGGGGCGTGGCCACCAGCAGCTTCCAGATCGAAGGCGCCGCCCGCGAGGACGGCAAGGGCGAGTCGATCTGGGACCGCTTCTGCCGCCAGCCCGGCGCCATCGCCGACGCGAGCAATGGCGACGTCGCCTGCGACCACTACCACCGCCTGGACGCCGACCTCGACCTCATCGCCTCGCTCGGCGTCGACTGCTACCGCTTCTCCATCGCCTGGCCGCGCGTGCAGCCGCTGGGCCATGGCGACTGGAACCCGAAGGGCCTGGATTTCTACGAGCGCCTCGTCGACGGCCTCCAGCGCCGCGGCATCCGCGCCTTCGCCACGCTCAACCACTGGGACCTGCCGCAGGGCCTGCAGGACCGCGGCGGCTGGAACGACCGCGACACCGTGCACCGCTTCGTCGACTACGCCCGCCACGTGCAGGCCCGCCTGGGCGACCGGCTGGACGGCATCACCACGCACAACGAGCCCTGGGTCGTCGCCGTGCTGGGCCATGAGCAGGGCAACTTCGCTCCGGGCATCAAGAGCCGCAAGATCGCCACGCAGGTCTGCCATCACCTGCTGCTCAGCCACGGCCTGGCCCTGCAGGCGCTGCGGGCCGACGGCGCCAAGAGCCGCCTGGGCATCGTGCTCAACCTCTCGTCCTGCATGCCGGCCACCGCCATGCCCGAGGACATCGCCGCCGCCCGCATGGCCGACGCCCGCGGCCGGCGCTGGTATGCCGACCCGCTGTTCAAGGGCGCCTATCCCGACGAGGTCATGGCCGAGCTCGGCGCGGACGCGCCCGTCGTCGAGCCCGGCGACATGCGATCGATCGCCCAGCCCATGGACTACCTCGGCGTCAACTACTACACCCGCTCCGTCGTCTCGGCGGATGGCCAGGAATGGAAGGCTGGCGACCGCGGCCTGCCCATCACTGACATGGGCTGGGAGGTCTACCCCGAGGGCCTGACCGACCTGCTGCTGCTGCTGCACCGCGACTACCCCGGCCTGCCGCCGGTCTACATCACCGAGAACGGCGCGGCCTTCAAGGACGAGGCCGTCGTCGACGGTCGCGTGCAGGACGCCGACCGCACCGCCTACCTGCGCGACCACATCGCCGCCGTGGCCGCCGCCCTGCGCCAGGGCGTGCCGATGGCAGGCTATATGGTGTGGAGCCTGATGGACAACTTCGAATGGGCCAGTGGCTACGAGAAGCGCTTCGGCATCGTCCACGTCGACTACGCCACCCTCGCCCGCACGCCCAAGGCCAGCGCCGACTGGTACCGCGACTTCATCCGCGCCTGGCGCGGCTGAGCCCACCTCATCCAACGACCATGGAGACCACCGCATGAACGACATCGCCCGCCCACCCCGCCCCTGGCGAGGCCTGCTGCCTGCCTTCGCCGCCGTGCTGACCGCCTGCGGTGGCGGTGGCGGCTCCGCCACGGCCGCGCCGGCCCCGGCCCCTGCGGCCTCGACCCCGGCGCCGTCGAACAGCTGGACCCTCGTCTGGAGCGACGAGTTCGACGGCGCCGCCGGTGCCGTGCCCAATGCCGCCAACTGGAACTACGACCTCGGCAACGCCGAGAACAGCGGCTGGGGCAACCACGAGCTGGAGTACTACACCTCCAGCGCCCGCAACGCCCAGACCGACGGCAACGGCATGCTCGTCATCACCGCGGAGAAGGCCAGCAACCCCGGCCCCTGCTGGAACGGCTCGCCCTGCCCCTACACCTCGGCCCGCATCCACACCAACGGCAAGGTCGGCTTCACCTACGGCAAGGTCGAGGCGCGCATGAAGCTGCCGGCCGGCGCCGGCATCTGGCCGGCCTTCTGGGCCCTGGGCACCGACCTCGCCACGGCCGGCTGGCCCAACTCGGGCGAGATCGACATCATGGAATTCGTCGGCAAGACGCCCAACACCGTCTACGGCACCCTGCACGGCCCCGGCTACTCGGGCGCCCAGGGCATCAACAAGCCCTACGACCTGGGCTCGGCGGTGTCGGCCGACTTCCACACCTACACCATCATCAAGCGCCCCAACGAGATCATCTGGCAGGTCGACGGCAAGGACTACCACCGCCTCACGCCGGCCTCGCTGCCGGCGGGCGCCAACTGGGTCTTCGAGAAGCCCTTCTTCGTCATCCTCAACCTCGCCATCGGCGGCGACTGGCCCGGCTCGCCGGACGCCAACACCGTCTTCCCGGCGCAGATGAAGGTGGACTGGGTGAGGGTCTACAAGGAAAACTGAAGTAAGACAGCCCCCGGCCCAACCCCGCGCGCTGAACGCGGCGCGGGTCTGGTCCGCCCCCCGAGGGGGCGGCGATGCTTGCGGTATCGAGCCGCAAGCACATCGCCAGCGCGGGCCGGCTCGGGAGCGGCCCAGCGCTCGGCCCGCAAATACCCTGTTTCCTCGGCTGCGGGTGGCGCGCAGCACCATGGAGAACTGAAGAGGCCCGCCTGCCGGCCGGGCGGGGCGCCATCGAGGCCCCGCGCCGGCCCGGACTAGGCCTGGGCCGGAACTTCCAGCCGGGTCCCCTCGGCATCGAACCACAGCATCTTGGCCGCGTCGAAGCCGAAGGCGACGCGGGCGCCGTCCGCCACCTCAGGCTGCCCCGGCAGCACGGCCGAGACCGTGGTGCCGGCGCAGTTCATCCAGACGACGTGCTGGTTGCCCAGGGGCTCGATGAGCTGGATGTCGGCGGAGAAGGGCTGGCCGCTGCCCAGCCGCACGTTCTCGGGCCGCACGGCCAGAGTCAGCACCTCGCCCTGCGGACGCGAAGCCAGGCCGGCCGGCAGCGGCAGGCTCAGGCCCGGCGCGACGAACTGGCCGCCTTCGCCCACCCGGCCCTCGATGCGGTTGATGGCGGGCGAACCGACGAAGCCGGCCACGCGCAGGTTGTCGGGCTTGTCGTAGACCTCGGCCGGCGTGCCGATCTGCTGGATGACGCCCTGGTGCATGACGACGATGCGCGTGGCCAGCGTCATGGCCTCGACCTGGTCGTGCGTCACGTAGATCATGGTGTTGCCCAGGCGGGCATGCAGGGTCTTGAGCTCGCGCCGCAGGTCGGTGCGCAGCTTGGCGTCCAGATTGGACAGGGGCTCGTCCAGTAGCAGCACCTTGGCCTCGCGCACCACGGCCCGGCCGATGGCCACGCGCTGGCGCTGGCCGCCCGAGAGCTGGCCGGGGCGGCGCTCCAGCAGGGGGCCGAGCTGCAGCATCTCGGCCGCGGCGGCCACGCGCTTCTCGGTCTCGGCCTTGCCCATCTTGGCCATCTTGAGCGGGAAGGCGAGGTTCTCCTTCACCGTCATCGTCGGGTAGAGGGCATAACTCTGGAACACCATGCCGACGCCGCGCTGGCTGGGCTCGGCCTGGGTCATGTCCTGCTCGCCGATACGGATGCTGCCGCCGCTGACCGGGTTGAGCCCCGCGATGGTGTGCAGCAGCGTCGACTTGCCGCAGCCCGAGGGACCGAGCAGCACGAGGAACTCGCCGCTGTGCACGTCGAGGTCGAGGCCCTTGATGACCTCATGGTTGCCGAAGCGGATGCTGAGGTCCTGGATGTGGACGCGGGTCAAGGCGGTCTCCTGCGGAGTCGTGTGCTGTCGCGCGCATGATTACCGGCAATTAATAAACTTAAAAGCGGATTAACCATGAGGCCGGCCGAGACTACAGTGGTTCCCATGAACGTGCTGCTAGCCGAAGACGACACCCTGCTGGCCGACGCGCTGCAGCAGCAGTTGCTGAACGCCTCGTTCAAGGTCGAGTGGGCCGAGAACGGGGCGGTCGCCGAATACCTGCTGCGCAAGCAGGACTTCGACGTCGCCATCCTCGACCTCGGCCTGCCCCTGGTCGACGGCCTCACCGTGCTCAAGCGCGTGCGCGAGGCGGGCCGCACCCTGCCCATCCTGGTGCTGACGGCGCTCGACGCGCTGGAGCACCGCGTCGCCGGCCTGCAGGCCGGGGCCGACGACTACCTCACCAAGCCCTTCGACTTTCCCGAGCTGGAGGCCCGGCTGCATGCCCTGATGCGGCGCAGCCGGCCGGCTTCGCAGGCCCAGCAGCTGCGCCGCCTCAGCCTGGACCGCGCCGCCCGCCGCGCCAGCGTAGCCGGCGAGGCCCTGGAGCTCAGCCCGCGCGAATGGGCCCTGCTCGATCTGCTGGTCACCGAGCGCGACCGCGTCGTCACCAAGCCGCAGATCCTGCAGGCCTGGGACAGCGACGACGGCACGGGCGGCGGCTCCATCGAGGTCTACATCCACCGCCTGCGCAAGAAGCTGGAAGGCTCGGGCCTGGCGGTGCGCACGGTGCGCGGCCTGGGCTACCTGCTCGAGGCGGCCTCGTCGGCATCGTGAGCCCGCCGGCCGGGCGCTCCCTGCACCGGCAGCTGCTGCTGTGGCTGCTGCTGCCCCAGGTGGTGCTGTGGCTGGTGGCTGCCTTCGGTGCCTACCGCCTCGCCAGCCGCCACGCCGACGAGCTGGTGGACGAGAGCCTGCTGCAGGCCGCCCGGGCCCTGGCCCGCCAGATCAAGCCGACGGCCACCGGCATCTTCATCGACCTGCCGCGCTCGGCCCAGGACATCCTGACCGCCGACCCGCAGGACCGCGTCACCTACCGCGTCAGTTCGCCGCCCGGCCAGCTCCTGCTCGGCGACATGCGGCTGCCCGAGCCGCCGCGTGCGGCCGCGGTGGGCGAGCCGGTGTTCTACGACGCGACGGTGCCCGAGCCCATGCGCGTGGTCTCGCTGGACCTGCACCTGGCCGCGGCCGGCGCCGCCGACTCGGCCCTGCGCGTGCAGGTGGCCCGCTCCAGCGCGCCGCGCGAGCTGCTGGCGCGGCGCATGCTGCTGGACACGGCCTTGCCGCTGTCCGTCCTCATCGCGCTGATGAGCATGGGCGTGTGGGCCGGCATCCGCCGCGGCCTGCGTCCGTTGGCCGAGCTGCAGAGCCAGATGGAAGGCCGCCGCGCCGACGCCCTCGACCCCGTGCAGCTGCAGTCCGCGCCGCCCGAGGTGAAGGCGCTGGCCGGTGCCGTCAACGAGCTGCTCGGCCAGGTGCAGCAGAACCTTGCCGTGCAGCGCCGCTTCATCAGCGACGCGGCCCACCAGCTGCGCACGCCGCTGGCCGGCCTCAAGAGCCAGACGGAGCTGGCCCTGCAGGCCGTCGACGCCACGGCTGACCCGGCGCTGCGCCAGCGCCTGGAACGCGTGCACGAGAGCGCCGTGCGCGGCGCGCGCCTGGTGTCGCAACTGCTGGTGCTGGCCCGCACCGACCCCGAGGCCGTTGCCGCCCAGGGCTGGGCCGACGTGGACTGCGGCCAACTGGTGCACGACGTCACGGCCGAGTGGGTGCCGCGTGCCCTGGCCGCCGGCTGCGACCTCGGCGCCGACATCGGCCTCGGGCCCCTGCATGCGCAGGGGGTGGCGCTGCTGCTTCGCGAGGCCCTGGTCAACCTCATCGACAACGCCCTGCGCTACGCGGGCCGGGGCGCGACCGTGACCGTCCGGGTGCGCCGGGCGGGGGACGACATCTGGCTGGACGTCGAGGACAACGGCCCCGGCCTCGCGCCCGAGCTGCGCGAGCGCGCCTTCGAGCGCTTCGTGCGGGGCTCGACGCAGGGCGAAGGCTGTGGCCTGGGCCTGGCCATCGTGCGCGAGATCGCGGAGCGCCATGGCGGCAGCGCCGAGCTGCTGCCCGCCGCGCCGCACGGCTGCATCGCGCGCCTCACCTTGCCCGCGGTCTGAAGGGTCTTCCCGCCGAGTGGCGACAATCGGCGCTGTCCGATCCGACCGCCGCAACACCATGACCACCCGCACCGTCTACGGCGCCTGCCCTCACGACTGCCCTGACACCTGCGCCCTGCAGGTGACCGTCGAGAACGAACGCGTCGTCAAGGTCCAGGGCCGGGCCGAGCATCCCAGCACGCACGGCGCCCTGTGCACCAAGGTGTCGCGTTATCCCGAGCGCACCTACCACCCCGAGCGCGTGCTGCATCCCCTCAAGCGCGTCGGCCGTAAGACCGAGGCGCCGCGCTTCGTGCAGGTGAGCTGGGCCGAGGCCCTGGCCGACATCGCCGCGCGGCTCAAGGACATCGCCGCCCGAGACCCCCAGGCCATCCAGCCCTACAGCTATGCCGGCACCATGGGCCTGATCCAGGGCGAGGCCATGGCCGGCAGGCTCTGGAACGCCCTCGGCGCCGCGCGGCTGGACCGCACCATCTGCGCCTCGGCCGGCGGCACGGCCCTGGCGGCCACCTACGGCCACAAGCTCGGCATGCACACCCGCCACTTCGCGGGTGCGAAGCTCATCGTCATCTGGGGCAGCAACAGCATCGCCTCCAACCTCCACTTCTGGACCTATGCCAACCAGGCCAGGCGGGAAGGGGCCAAGCTCGTCTGCATCGACCCCCGCAAGACGGAGACGGCCGACAAATGCCACCAGCACATCGCGCTGCTGCCCGGGACGGACGGCGCCCTGGCCCTGGGCCTGATGCACGAACTCATCCGCAACGACTGGCTGGACCACGACTACATCGAGCGCCACGTCGACGGCTGGCCCGAGCTGCGCGGCAAGGCCCTGGACTGGCCGCCCGAGCGCGTCGCCGAGGTCTGCGGCATCACGGCCGACGAGGTGCGCGGGCTGGCGCGCGACTACGCCGCCCTCAAGCCTGCCGCCATCCGCATGAACTACGGCCTGCAGCGCGTGCGCGGCGGCGGCAACGCGGTGCGGCTGATCGCGCTGCTGCCCTGCCTGACAGGGGCCTGGCGGCACCCGAGCGGCGGCGTGCTGCTGTCGTCCTCGGGCTGGTTCGCGCCCTACAAGAACCCCGAGCTGGAGCGCCCCGACCTGCTCGCCGGCCGCCAGCCGCGCATGGTCAACATGAGCACCATCGGCGACGCGCTGCTGGCCGAGGCCTCGCCGGCGTTCGGGCCGCGCATCGAGGCCCTCGTCGTCTACAACAGCAACCCGGTGGCGGTGGCGCCCGAGTCGCCCAAGGTGGTCAGGGGCTTCCAGCGCGAGGATCTCTTCACCGTCGTGCTCGAGCACTTCATGACCGACACCGCCGACCTGGCCGACTACGTGCTGCCGGCCACCACCCAGCTCGAGCACCTGGACGTGCACACCGCCTACGGCCACACCGACGTGCTGATGAACCAGCCCGCCATCGCGCCGCTGGGCGAGGCCAAGCCCAACAGCCAGATCTTCCGCGAGCTGGCCGCGGCACTCGGGCTGGACCACCCGGCCCTGCGCGAGACCGACGAGGAGCTGGTGGCCCAGGCCTTCACGGCCGAGATCGACCTCGGCCTGCTGCGCACCCAGGGCTGGCAGCCCCTGCCCATCCCCGAGGCGCCCTTCGCCGAGGGCGGTTTCCGCACGCCCAACGGCCGCGCCCAGGCGGCGGGCGCCGACTTCGTGCCCAACTACGAGAGCGTGCAGAGCGCGCCCGAGCTGGCCGCGCGCTATCCGCTGGCCATGATCTCGCCGCCGGCGCGCAACTTCCTGAACAGCAGCTTCGTCAACGTGAAGAGCCTGCGCGACATCGAAGGCGAGCCGCTGATCGAGATGCATGCCGCCGATGCCGCCGCCCGTGGCCTGGCCGACGGCAGCCTGGTGGCGGCCTACAACGACCGCGGCCGCTACGTGGCCCGCCTCAAGGTCAGCCCGCGGGCGCGGCCCGGCGTGGTCAACGGCCTGGGCGTGTGGTGGCGCAAGCTCGGGGTGCAGGGCACCAACGTCAACGAGGTGACGCATCAGCGCCTCACCGACATGGGCAACGCGCCGGCCTTCTACGACTGCCTGGTGCAGATCGAAGCGGCCTGACCTTGCGACGCCTGCTGCTGTTGCTGACGCTCTTCCTGAGCGGCTGCAGCGCCGTCGGCCATTGGGGCCAGGCGGCGGGCGGCCACCTGGCCATCATGCGCGCGGCCAGGCCGGTGGACGACTGGCTGGCCGACCCGGGCACGCCGGCCGACCTTGCCGAGCGGCTCAGGCTCTCGCAGCAGATGCGCGACTTCGCCACCGCCCGCCTCGCCCTGCCCGACAACAACAGCTATCGCCGCTACGCCGATCTCGGCCGCGCGGCCGTCGTCTGGAACATCGTCGCCGCGCCCGAGTTCGGCTTCAGGCTCAAGACCTGGTGCTATCCCATCATGGGCTGCGCCGGCTACCAGGGCTGGTTCGACGCCGGCGAGGCGAGGCGCCACGCCGACGAGCTCAAGGCCGAGGGCTGGGAGGTGCAGGTGCAGGCCATCCCGGCGTACTCCAGTCTCGGCTGGAGCCGCTGGCTGGGCGGCGACCCGCTGCTCAACACCTTCATCCGCTACCCGGAAGGCGAGCTGGCGGCCATGATCTTCCACGAGCTGGCCCACCAGCGCGTCTACGTCAGCGACGACACCGGCTTCAACGAGGCCTACGCCAGCGCCGTCGAACTGCTCGGCGCGCGGGCCTGGCTGGCCGGCAAGCCCGAAGCCCTCGCTGCCTTCGAGGGCGGCCGTGCGCGACGCGCCCGCTTCCTCGCCTTCGCGCGGGCCGGGCGCGAGCGGCTCGCTGCCGTCTATGCCGGCTCGCCCGAGCGCCGCGCCGAGGGCAAGGCCGCCGTGATGGCCGACCTGCGCGCGCGCGCCCGCGACGAGGCGCCCGGCTACGAGGCCTGGTTCCAGCGCGCCAACAACGCGAGCTTCGCCATCCTCTCGGCCTACGACGACCTCGTGCCGGCCTTCCTGCGCCTGTTCGAGCGCGAAGGGCGCGACTGGCCGCGCTTCCATGCGGCCGTGGAGGGCCTCAAGCCGCTGGCGCCTGCCGAGCGGCGCGCTACATTGCGCAGCCTGGGAGGTCCCGATGAACCTGATCCTGCGCCGCGCCCGGCCCGCTGACGCCGCCGCCCTGGCGGAACAACTGGCCGAACCCGACGTCTTTCCCGGCCTGCTGCAACTGCCCTACGCCAACGTGGAGCTGTGGCAGCAGCGCCTGAACACGCCGCCCGCGGCCGGCTCGGCCGACCTGATGCTGGTCGCCGAACTCGACGGCAAGGTGGTCGGCAGCGCCGGCCTGCATCCCGTCAGCGCCCAGCTGCGCCGCCGCCACGCCATGATGCTGGGCATCTCCGTGTCCGCCTCGTCGCAAGGGCAGGGCGTCGGCAATGCCCTGATGGCGGCGCTGCTGGACTATGCGGACAACTGGGCGCAGGTGCTGCGCATCGAGCTGACCGTCTTCCACGACAACCAGCGGGCCATCCGGCTCTACGAGCGCCACGGCTTCGCGCCCGAGGGGCGGCTGCGCGCCTACGCGATGCGCAACGGCGCCTACGAGGACGTGATCGCCATGGCGCGGCTGCATCCGAGGCAGCCATTGCTGGGGGAAGTGCGCTGACAACTCGCCGAGGCTGTCATCCTGATTGCCTCGACTTGATGGCTTGAGCCACCGTGACGATAGGCACGCCAGCGAACGCCTTGAGCACGAGCAAGTCCTCATCGCCGGACACGATCAGATCGGCGTGAGCCGCCATGGCACAGGCCAGCACGTCGTCGTCATCGACGTCGCGTGACACCCGAACGTCGAGGTTTCGCACCGCCACTGTCGTTGCGACGAGCCGGTAGTTGGCCAGCAACTGGTCGGCAGTCATGCCCGTTGCGGCGACGTACTTGGTCAGCTTTTTCTTTACCAGAGTCGCGGCGAGTTCAGCCAGCAGTGCCCGGCTGGTGAATAGCTGCACGGCCTGCTCCTCCACGGCCAACTCGATCAGGCGCCCCGGGGTGCCTCGCCACAGCAGCGCCGAGACGACCACGTTGGTGTCGACGACCCAACGAGGCCGACGCTTCATGCCGCCTTGACGCTCTTCGCCTTGCGCTCGCGGCGCACCGCGTTGATTTCGCTCTGCAGCGCCTTCATCGACAGCGGCTTGCTTCCGGCCGCGCTTGCTCGCTGTGCTCCCGCCAGCAGCGCCTGTGCAGCGCGACGCTGCATGGCATCCTTGACCATCTCGCGCAATGCTTTGGGCGTCAGAAGGCCGGCGGCCGTCGCGTCCCGGACCAGCCGGTCGGGCAGATCAAGCTTGATTTCCAGCGTCGTCATGGCTTTTCTTTCCTGGCGAGAGGCTCCATTGTGAGCCAAGCTTCAATCACTGAGCAGCGGCCAGCCCGCCAACGGCTCAGGGCAGCGACTGACCGCGCGCGGCCACATACAGCCGATACCACTCCTCCCGGCTCAGCGCGATCCGGGTCGCATCGGCACACGCATGGATGCGTTCGGGGTTGCCGCTGCCGATGACCGGCTGGATGCCCGCCGGGTGGCGCAGCAGCCAGGCCAGCAGCACGGCGTTCGGCGTCGTGCGGTGGGCCTCGGCGACTTCGTGGACGGCCCTGGCGGCGGCTGATGCGGCCGGGTCGTTGAAACGGCCTTGCGCCAGCGAGCCCCAGGCCTGGAGCTGCACGCCATGCCGCTGGGCGTACTCCAGCGTGCCGGCCCAGGCCATGGCGCCGGGGCGGGCGGCAGCCTGCGGGTCGTTGAAGGTGGTGCCGGCGTCGAGGGCGTCGAGCTTGGCCAGGCTGATCTCCAGCTGGTTGGCCACCAGGGGCTCGGCCAGCGTCGATTGCAGCCAGGCCATCTGGCCGGCATGCATGTTGGACACGCCGAGGTGGGCTACCTTGCCGGTGGCCTTGAGGCGGCCGAAGGCGCGGGCGACTTCGGCCGGCTGCATCAGCGGGTCGGGCCGGTGCAGCAGCAGGATGTCGATGCGGTCGACCCCGAGGCGCTGCAGCGTGCCGTCCACGCTCTTCTCGATGTGCTCGGCGCTGAGGTCATAACGCCCCGGCGCCGCGTCGTCGGCGAAGCGGATGCCGCATTTGCTCTGCAGCCGGATCCGCCCGCGCAGGCCGGCGTCGCGCCTGATCAGCTCGCCGAAGACGGCCTCGGCCTTGCCGCGGCGGTAGATGTCGGCGTGGTCGAAGAGCTTGATGCCGATGTCCAGGGCCGCTTCGACCGCCGCATGGGCGTGGGCGACATCGGCTTCCGAGACCGGGCCGCCGCCCCAGTCGCCGCCCAGGGCCATGCAGCCGTAGACGAGGGGGCCGACGTCGGTGAAGTGGGCGTTCAGGGGCAGAGAAAACATGAGGTCGCTTCTGTTGGGTGATTCTTGGCGGGCCGAGCGCCGGGCCGCCCCCAAGCCGGCCCGCGATGGGCGAGGGGCTGATGCCTGTCATGCGATGGACGTGGGGCCGGCATCATGCGCCAGCGGAGTGCCGCCGCGCCAGCCGAACCAGCCGGCCAGGGCGGCGGCGAGGCCGGCGACGACGGCGGTGAAGCTGGCTGCGCGCAGCAGGCGGCGGCGGCGGGCGTGGAAGCGGCGCCGGCGCCGCGGGTGGTGGGCGAGTTCGAGCATCAGGGCGATCTCGTGCTGGCGCTCTTCGACGACGTGGGCGAGGTCGCTGCCCCGCTCGAAGCGCCGCGCCAGGTCGCGCACCGCCTCCAGCTCGCGCTGGCGCACGCGCAGGCCCGGCGGCTTCAGCGGGCTGCCCAGGGCGCGGGCGCGCAGGTAGAGGGCCTTGGCGGCGAGCCGGTCGGGCTGGCAGCCCCAGCCGGCGTCCAGGCAACTGGCGAGGTTGAAGGTGGCGTCGGCATGGCCCAGGGCCGCGGCGGCCGTGTAGAGGGCCACGCCGCGGGCGGCATCGGGGGCGCCGCCCCAGCCGGCGAGCAGGGCGCGGGCGAGATGGAAACGGGCGGTCAGGCTGCCCTCGGCGGCGGCCCGCTCCAGGCGTTCGCGGGCCTGGCCGGCGTCGCGCGGCAGGCCCAGGCCTTCGAGCTGGCACAGGGCCAGCATGGCCAGCCCCTCGGTGCTGCCCGAGTCCGCCGCGACGCGAAACCAGTACACCGCCTGCTCGTGGTCGGGCTCGGCGGCGCCGAAATGCCGCAGGCCTTCGGTGAGCGGGTCGAGCGAATGCGGGTCGAGGGCGTGCGGGTCGGGGTCGACAAGGCGCATGGATCATCCTCCCTGGTCCGGCGGGTTTGGCGCCCGCTCTGCGAGGCGCAGTATGCGCGCAACCGCGGTGTTCGCGCCGCGGCCGGGCCTTCTCGCGTAGAGTGCGGCGCAGCCAACAAGGAGAGCCATCGATGGCGGAGATCCGCATTCATCGCGACCATGACCTCGGCCTGGCCAAGGCCCGCGAGATCGCCTGGAAATGGGCCGAGCAGGTCGAGGGCAAGTTCGACATGGAATGCACGGTGCTCGAGGGCGAGTTCAGCGACACCGTGGAGTTCACGCGCAGCGGCGTGAAGGGCGAGCTGACCGTGGCACCCGACCACTTCGAGCTGGTCGCCCACCTCGGCTTCCTGCTCGGCGCCTTCAAGAAGACCATCGAGACCGAGATCGAGAAGGAACTCGACGCGCTGCTGGCCGCCCCGAAAAAGGCGCCGTCGAAGAAGAAGGCGGGCTGAGGCCGGCTGCTTGGGCGCAGGATGTCAGTCATCCTTGGCGCCGCGCGCCGCTGCTGTGCATGCCAAGAAGGCGGAAATGCAACCACAGAGGCACAGAGACACAGAGAGAGGCGGTCTTCTCCGTGTTGGCTCTGTGCCTCTGTGACTCTGTGGTTGCCTTTGGGGCTCTACTTCAATGATTCGATGAGGTCGATGTACTGCTGCATCGCGTCCTCGGACGAGGTGCCCTTGAGTTCGTTCCAGGCGTCCCACTTGGCGCGGCCGACCATGTCGGTGAAGCCGGGGCGCTTGCCGTCCACGTCGCCGCTGCTGGCCTGCTTGAACAGGGCGTAGATCTTCAGCAGCGTCATGTTGTCGGGCCGCTCCGGCAGGTTCTTCGATTCGGCGACGGCGGCTTCGAACTGGTCTTTCAGGCTCACGGGGTTCTCCAGGCTGAATCAGGGGCGCCGATCTGGTGACAATCGACCGGCGGCGCCGGGAGTTTAGGCCGCCAGAACAACACCTCGAGGAGACCGACTTGGCCCACACCAGCGAACGCATGTCCAAGGTGGACACCGCCTGGCTGCGCATGGACACCGAGGCCAACCTGATGATGATCGTCGGCGTCTGGTCCATCCGGCCGCGCATCACGCTGGCGGCACTGCGCGAGCGCGTGGCCGAGCGGCTGCTGAAGTACCCGCGGTTCAGGCAGAAGGTCGTCGAGGATGCGCTGCTCGGGGCCCAATGGGTGGCCGACCGGCAGTTCGACATCGCCCGCCACGTGGTGGCCGAAGTGCCGCTGCCGCTGCCCGGCGAGAGCCGCGAGCAGGTTCTGCGCGAGCGCGTGGCCGAGCTGTGCTCCCAGCCGCTGGACCACGATCACCCGCTGTGGCAGATGCAGCTCATCGAGGACATGGGCGACGGCTCCAGCGCCCTGATCTGCCGCATCCACCATTGCATCGCCGACGGCATCGCGCTGATCGCCGTCATGCTGTCCATCACCGATGGCGGCAAGGCGCCGCCCGACCGGGCCGCCGGGCCCGAGGGCCAGGAGGCCCATGAGGGCGACTGGCTGCTCGACGCCTTCCTGCGGCCCATGACCAGCATGACCCTCAAGGCCATTGGCATGACGGGCAAGGGCATGGCGCGGGGCGTGGACGCGGTCATGGGGGGCGCCACGCCGGTGGACTCGTCGCTGGAGATGGCGCGCATGGGCTACCAGGCGGTGTCCGACGTGGCCGCCTTCGCCCTCATGCCCGACGACTCCCACACGCGGCTCAAGGGCAAGCCGGGCGCGGCCAAGACGGTGGCCTGGGACGACAGCCTCGCCCTCGACGAGGTCAAGGCCGTGGGCAAGGCCTTGGGCGCCTCCATCAACGACGTGCTGCTGGCCTGCGCGGCCGGCGCCATCGGACGCTACCTCGCCGACAGAGGCGAGGACCCCGCCGGCAAGGAGATCCGCGCCATGGTGCCCGTCAACCTGCGTCCGCTGGAAGACGCCTGGCAGCTCGGCAACCGCTTCGGCCTGGTGCCGCTGGTGCTACCCATCGGCATCGCCAACCCCATCGAGCGGCTGTTCGCGGTGCGGGCGCGCATGAGCGAACTCAAGGGCAGCTTCCAGCCGGTGATGGCCTTCGGCCTGCTGTCGGTGGCGGGCCTGCTGATCAAGCCGGTGCAGCACGCCATGCTCAACATCTTCGCCAGGAAGGCGACGGCCGTCATGACCAACGTGCCGGGGCCGGCCGAACCGCTGAAGTTCTGCGGCTCGACGGTGGAGAAGGTGATGTTCTGGGTGCCGCAGTCGGGCGACATCGGCATGGGCGTGAGCATCCTCACCTATGCCGGCCGCGTGCAGTTCGGCCTCATCACCGACCGCGGCCTGTGCCCCGACCCCGAGGCCATCGTCGCCAACTTCGCGCCGGAGTTCGAGAAGCTGCTGCTGCTGTCGTTGATGCTCCCCTGGGCAGACGCCTAGCGGCCGGAGCCGGAAGCGGCCGTCGCCGGCTTCTTGGCCTTGGGCCGGCCGGCGGCGCTCGGGTAGGCGCGCATCACCAGGGCGGGGTCGGCCTTGTCGAGGTAGGCGGCCAGCTGCTCTTCGGTGCAGGGCTTGGCGTCGCCGTAGTGGGTGGTGTCGCCGGGGGACTTGTCGCCCCGGTATTCGGACGCATTGCCCGCCGGTTGATGGGCGATGAAGCTGGCGTAGCTCTGGGCACAGCCGGCACGCAGCTCGGCCCGGGCCTTGTCCATGCCGGCGTCGTCGGCGGCCAGGGCGGTGCCCGAGGCGGCCAGGCAGGCGAGGGCGGTGATCCAGGTCTTCATGGCGATGCTCCTTGAAGGGTGCGTGTAATCACAAGATTAGGCTGCCGATGCCGCGAGCGCAAAACAAAAGGCGCTCCGAGGAGCGCCTTTTGTCTGTGAACAGGCTTTTTTCGGTGACCGGCTGAAACGGTCAGAGGCGGAAGGGCTCGACCTTCTTCTTGGCGGTGGGGCGGCCGGCGGCCGTCGGGTAGGCGGCCATCACCTTGGCGGGGTCGGCCTTGTCGAGGTAGGCGGCGTACTGCTGCGCGGTGCAGGGCAGCAGGCGGCCGGGCTTGGCCTCGCCCTTGTACTTGCCGTTGGCGTAGACGAACTGGTACTCGTTGGCCGCCACGGGCGTCGAGATGCTGCTGGTATCGCTGTAGCTCTTGGCGCACTCGGCACGCAGCTCGGCCTGCTCGGGCGTGGCGTTGTTGCCGGCCTGGGCGGCGAACGCGGTCACGGCGGCGATGGCGGGGATCAGGAACTTCATGGCGCGGTCTCGTCGGAGGGGTGGGTGATGGGAGCGAAGCTTACGACTCGGCGCGCGGACTTGCACCCCCGGAGGCACGGGTGCTGCGGCCGTGACATGCGTCACGAACGGCCCGGCGCCTCGGGGTTTCCACGGCTTCCCGCTTCAGTCCTCCAGCTCTTCCCGCGCCAGCTCGATGTCGAGCAGCTCCATCGCGTCCATGGCCTCGCAGGCGGCGGCATCGGCATAGAGCTTCTCGGCTTCCTTCATGCGCTTGTCGCCTTCGAGCATGACGAGGCCGTTGGCCCGCTCGATCATGGCGATGGCGCTGCCGGGGTTGAGCTTCAAGGCCTGCTCGAACATCTTCAGGCCGGTGGCAGCGTCGGCGCCCTGGGTCTTGCCGAGCAGCTTGCCGACCTTGTCGATGACCTCGGCATGGAAGGCGCCCAGGGCGATGTGGGCGTCGGCATGCTTGGGCGCGAGCTTGATGGTGGTCTCCAGCGCCGTCTTCACCTTGCTGCCCAGGCCCTGGGCCAGCGCCTTGGCCACGCTGATGCCCTGGCCGTAGCGGCCCAGGGCGTAGGCCTGCCAGTACCAGGCGTTGGGGTTCTTGGGCTCCTCGGCCTGCTGGGCTTCGGCCCGCTCGGCGATCTCCAGGAACATCTCCAGCTTCACCTTCTCCTTCTTCTCGAGGTAGTTGGCGTAGATGCCCTGGGCCTTGTTCGCGACGGTGATGCCGGCGCCGCCCGCGGCCAGGCCGGCGTCGTAGGCGGCCTGGAAGTCGCCGGCATGGAAATGGATCCAGGCCTGCAGCACGTCGGCGTCCTTGGGCAGCGGTTCGGCGTCGCCGGCATGCAGCCGCGCCCAATGCTTCTTCAGCGTGGCCGACGTGTAGACAAAGGCGCTGTTGTCGTAGGGAAAGGCGGTCCACTTGGCCATCGCTGTCGTCTCCTTCAGGGTTGTTGTGCTTGGGCTTGGGCTTGGTATTGGCCCGCGAGCTTGAAGAGATGGTCGCGCGACGCGGGCTCGAGGTAGGGTAGCAGCAGGCTCAGCGCATGGAAGGCCCCGCGCATCAGGGCGGCCCCGGCGCGGTCGGGCTCCAGGGCGTGCCGCGGGTCGCGCACGTATTCGTAGCTCAGCCAGTAGCTGACGACCACCACCATGGCGTTGGCCGTCGGGGCGGCGTCGCGCAGCTCCATCTTCAGGGCGCCGCCCAGGTGCAGCCCCGACAGCACATGCCGCATCGCCTGCTCCTTGGCCGCCAGCAGGCTCTGGAAGTGGGTCTCCAGGCGGCGGTTCTTGAAGAGCAGGTCGTTCAGGTCGCGGTAGAGGAAGCGGTATTTCCAGATCAGCTCGAAGAGCATGTGGAAGAAGAGCCAGGCGTCCTCCACGTTGCGCACGTTGTCGGCGGCGGCCAGCAACGCGTTGAGCTCGGCCTCGTAGCGGCCGAAGAGGGCGTTGACCAGCTCGTCCTTGGCGGGGTAGTGGTAGTAGAGATTGCCCGGACTGATCTTGAGCTCGGCCGAGATCAGCGTCGTCGACACGTTGGGCTCGCCGAAGGCGTTGAAGAGATCCAGCGTCACCTCCAGGATGCGCTCGGCGGTGCGGCGGGGGCGTTTGGGCGTGGGCATGTCAGGAGCGCGCGGCCGCCCGGAGCGACTGACGCGCCCCCGCGGGGGGCAGCGAACGCAGTGAGCGTGGGGGCAGACAGTTCATCGGGTCATTCTGTCAGCGATCAGCGGCCGCAGAGGGCCCACTTTTAGAATCGCGCTCCATGCCCCATGCCGCCTCCCCGCCCGCCATCTCCTTCGAGAACGTCAGGAAAACATACCGGGGAGGGCAGGTCAGGGCGCTGGACGGCGTCAGCTTCGACATCCCCTGCGGCGAGTTCTTCGGTCTGCTGGGCCCCAACGGCGCCGGCAAGACGACGCTGATCAGCGTGCTGGCCGGCCTGGCCCGCGCCACCGAAGGCCGGGTGCGCGTCATGGGCCACGACGTGGTGGATGACTACGCGGCAGCCCGCAAGGCCCTGGGCGTGGTGCCGCAGGAACTGGTGTTCGACCCCTTCTTCAGTGTGCGCGAGTCGTTGCGCATCCAGAGCGGCTATTTCGGCGTGGCGCACAACGACGACTGGATCGACGAGCTGCTGCACAACCTCGGCCTCACGGACAAGGCCAATGCCAACATGCGCCAGCTCTCCGGCGGCATGAAGCGCCGGGTGCTGGTGGCCCAGGCCCTGGTGCACCGCCCGCCCGTCATCGTGCTGGACGAGCCCACCGCCGGCGTCGACGTGGAGCTGCGCCAGACGCTGTGGCAGTTCATCGCCCGGCTCAACCGCGAAGGCCACACGGTGCTGTTGACCACCCACTACCTCGAAGAGGCCGAGGCCCTGTGCCAGCGCATCGGCATGCTCAAGGCCGGTCGTCTCGTGGCCCTGGACCGCACCTCCCAGCTGCTGGCCGGCACGGCCCACACCATGCTGCGCTTCAAGACCGACGCCACGCTGCCGGCCGAGATCGCGGCCCGCGCCCGCGTGACCGGCCGCATCGTGCAGGTGACGGCCCACGACGCCGCCGAGGTGGAGTCCACCCTGGCCGAGTTGCGCAAGGTCGGCTGCCCCGTCGAGGACCTGGAGATCGGCCGCGCCGACCTCGAGGACGTGTTCATCGAGATCATGCAGGGAGCCCACCAGTGAACGGCGCCTCCACCCTCTTCTACAAGGAGGTGCTGCGCTTCTGGAAGGTCAGCTTCCAGACCGTCGCGGCGCCGGTGCTCACGGCCTGCATGTACCTGCTGGTCTTCGGCCACACGCTGGAGAACCACGTCAAGGTCTACGACACGGTGGGCTACACGCAGTTCCTCATCCCGGGCCTCGTGATGATGAGCGTGCTGCAGAACGCCTTCGCCAACAGCTCGTCCAGCCTGATCCAGAGCAAGATCACCGGCAACCTCGTCTTCCTGCTGCTGACGCCGCTGTCGCCGCTGGCCTGGTTCGTGGCCTACGTGGGCGCGGCCGTGGTGCGCGGACTGGCGGTGGGCCTGGGCGTGTTGCTGGTGACGGCGTGGTTCGCTCCGCCGGGCCTGGACAACCTGCTCTGGGTGCTGGCCTTCACGGTGCTGGGCGCCGGGCTGATGGGCACGCTGGGCCTCATCGCGGGCCTCTGGGCCGAGAAGTTCGACCAGCTCGCCGCCTTCCAGAACTTCATCATCATGCCGATGACGTTTCTCTCGGGCGTCTTCTACTCGGTGCACTCGCTGCCGGGCTTCTGGCAGGCCGTGAGCCACCTCAATCCCTTCTTCTACATGATCGACGGCTTCCGCCGCGGCTTCTTCGGCGTCAGTGACGTGTCGCCGTGGCTGAGCCTGGCCGTCGTCGCGAGCAGCTTCGTCGTCACGGCGGGGCTGGCTTTGTCCCTGCTGAAGAAGGGCTACAAGATCAGGTCCTAGGGTCTCCCTAGAATCACGGGTTTCCACCGAGGACCCGTGATGGCCGACCCGACCCCGCTCGAAGTACGCGATTTCATCGCCGCAGGCCTGCCCTGCGCGCACCTGGAAGTCGAGGGCGACGGCCGCCATTTCTTCGCCACCATCGTGTCGGCCGAGTTCGCGGGGCTGTCGCGCATCAAGCGCCACCAGCGCGTCTACGCCGCCCTGGGCGAGCGCATGCGCGAGGAGATCCACGCGTTGTCGATGAAGACGCTGACCCCCGATGAGTGGAGCGCCCAATGAGCGCCGGCCTGACCCTCGCCCTCTCCAAGGGCCGCATCTTCGAGGAGACCCTGCCGCTGCTGCGCGCCGCCGGCATCGAGGTGCTGGAAGACCCCGAGACCTCGCGCAAGCTCATCCTGCCCACCAACCGTGACGGCGTGCGCGTGGTGCTGGTGCGCGCCAGCGACGTGCCCACCTACGTGCAGTACGGCGGCGCCGACCTCGGCGTGGCCGGCCGCGACGTGCTGCATGAGCAGGCCCTGGCCCAGGGCGGCTCCCACGGCCTCTACCAGCCGCTGGACCTGGGCATCGCCCGCTGCCGCATGAGCGTTGCGACGCGCGCCGACTTCGACTACGCCACCGCGGTCAAGCAGGGCTCGCGCATCCGCGTGGCCACCAAGTACACCGAGATCGCCCGCCAGCACTTTGCCGACAAGGGCGTGCACGTGGACCTCATCAAGCTCTACGGCTCCATGGAACTGGCCCCGCTGACGGGCCTGGCCGAGGCCATCGTCGACCTGGTGTCCACCGGCGGCACGCTGCGCGCCAACAAGCTGGTCGAGGTGGAGCGGATCATGGACATCTCCTCCCGCCTCGTCGTCAACCAGGCCGCGCTCAAGCTCAAGCGCGCGGCCCTGCGCCCCCTCATCGACGCCTTCGCCGCGGCTGCGCGCCCGGCCACCTCCGCATGACACTCGTCCGCCGCCTTTCCACCGCCGCCGCCGATTTCGATGCCGAGTTCGCGCGGCTGCGCCACTGGTCGGCCGAGACGGATTCGGCCATCGAGGGCCGGGTCGCCGAGATCCTCGCCGACGTGCAACGGCGCGGCGACGCGGCCGTGCTCGAGTACACCGCCCGCTTCGACCGCATGCGCGTCGACGGCATGGCGGCTCTCGAGATCGGCCAGACCGAGCTGCAGGCGGCGCTGGCCGCCATCCTGCCCGCACAGCGCGAGGCCCTGGAGGCCGCGGCCCGGCGCGTGCGCGCCTACCACGAGCGCCAGCTGCAGGCCTGCGGCCTGTCCTGGAGCTATCGCGACGAGGACGGCAACCTGCTGGGCCAGAAGGTCACGCCGCTGGACCGCGTCGGCCTCTACGTGCCCGGCGGCACGGCCGCCTACCCCAGCAGCGTGCTGATGAACGCCATCCCCGCCCAGGTGGCCGGGGTGAAGGAAATCATCATGGTCGTGCCCACGCCCGACGGCGTGCGCAACCCGCTGGTGCTGGCCGCGGCGGCCGTGGCCGGCGTGCACCGCGTCTTCGCCATCGGCGGCGCCCAGGCCGTGGCGGCCCTGGCCTACGGCACGGCCACCGTGCCGCGCGTGGACAAGATCACCGGCCCGGGCAACGCCTACGTGGCCTCGGCCAAGAAGCACGTCTTCGGCCAGGTGGGCATCGACATGATCGCCGGGCCCAGCGAGATCCTCGTCATCGCCGACGGCACGACGCCGCCCGACTGGGTGGCCATGGACCTCTTCAGCCAGGCCGAGCACGACCAGCTCGCCCAGAGCATCCTGCTGTGCCCGGATGCCGCCTACCTGGACGCCGTGCAGGCCAGCATGGAAAGGCTGCTGCCCAGCCTGCCGCGCGAGGCCATCGTCCGCGCCTCGCTCGAAGGCCGCGGCGCCCTCATCCACACCCGCTCGATGGAGGAGGCCTGCGAGATCAGCAACAGCATCGCGCCCGAGCACCTGGAGATCAGCGCCGCCGAGCCGCAGCGCTGGGAGCCGCTGCTGCGCCATGCCGGCGCCATCTTCATGGGCGCCTTCACGAGCGAAAGCCTGGGCGACTACTGCGCCGGCCCCAACCACGTGCTGCCCACTGCCGGCACGGCGCGCTTCTCCTCGCCGCTGGGCGTCTATGACTTCCAGAAGCGCAGCAGCCTCATCGCGGTCAGCGCAGCGGGTGCGCAGGTGCTGGGCGGCATCGCCTCGACACTGGCCCACGGCGAGGGCCTGCAAGCCCATGCACGGGCCGCCGAACTGCGTCTGTCGGACCGGGCCTGAAGCAGCGCTTCGCCCCGCCCCCCCCTGACTGAGGCCCGCCATCGGCCCGCGCAGTTGCGGGGGGTGCCCGCCCATCCGTGAACTCCGCACAGGAGATGCCTACAGCCGGCGACAACAATTCGCCATCCCTAATCTGCAGAGCATTTATCCATGCGCAATCGTCTTCTCGCCGCCCTGGCTCCCCTGGCCCTGGCCGCATCCGCTCACGCGGCGCCCGTCAATCTCGTCGTGAACGGCAGCTTCGAGGCCAACGCCGTTCCCAACGGCGTGTGGATGAACGTCGCCAGCGTCCAGGGCTGGCAGGTCGTCGGCGGCCCCGGTACTGGCTTCGAAGTGCGTGACAACGTTATCGGCACGGCCCATGGCGGTCGAAACTTCATCGAACTGGACACCAACGGCAACACCACCATCGAGCAGGTGTTCGGCAACCTCGTCGGCGGTGCCGCTTACGACCTCAGCTTCTGGTATTCGCCGCGCGTCGGTCTGCCCGCCGCCACCACGGGCATGGGTGTGCTGTGGAATGGCCAGTCGCTGGCCGGAACCATTGCTGCCGCGGGTGGCAACGCCAACCTCTGGACCGAGTACCACTTCACCGTGACGGCTCAATCCGGCGTCAACTCCCTGCGCTTCGCGTCGCTGGGCACGAGCGATTCACTGGGTGCTAACCTGGACGATGTGTCCCTGGTTGCCCAGGTGCCCGAACCCTCCACGCCGGCCCTGCTCGGCCTTGGCCTTTGCGGCCTGGCCTGGATGCGCCGCCGCAAGGCCTGAAACTCGTCTTGGAATTACACGAAGTTCGTGCAACACGAACTTCGTGTAATCTACGGGCCATGAAGAACGTCACCGTCTCCATGGACGACGCCGTCGCCGACTGGGTGCGCATCGAAGCCGCCAAGCGCAACACCAGCGTGTCTCGGCTGGTGGGCGAGATGCTCGCCGACAAGATGCGGCACGACGACGCTTACGAGCGCGCCATGCGCGAGGCCCTGGAGTGGCGCAGCTGGGGCAAGTCCACCGGGCCCTACCTGACGCGCGAACAAGCCAATGACCGCGCCTACCTCCGCGGTCGCGCGGATCAGCCGTGAGTGCCGTCTTCGTCGACACCAATGTCCTGCTTTACGCTGTGGACGACAAGCTGCCGGCCAAGCGGGACGGTGCAAGGCAGTGGCTGGCGGTCTGCTGGCAGCGTCGCTGCGGGCGGCTGAGTACCCAGGTCCTCAACGAGTTCTACGCCAATGCGCGGCGCAAGTTCTCCAGTGCCATCTCGGCCGGCGACGCGCGCGCCGAGGTACGTCGATACCAGGTGTGGCAGCCCTGGCAGATCGACCATCCCACCGTCGAATCGGCCTGGGCGGTCGAGAGCCGCTACGGCCTGAGCTACAGGGACGCCCTGATGGTGGCCGCTGCCCAGCAAATGGGCTGCACGCTGTTCCTCACCGAAGACCTGCCGCACGACCAGCGCATCGACAAGCTGCGCATCGTCAACCCCTTCGTCCTCGGCCCCGAGCTGCTCGACGACCTGCCCCCCGAAACCCCATGAGCCGCTTCTGGAGCGAGGTCGTCCACGGCCTCACACCCTACGTCCCCGGCGAGCAGCCCCGCATCGAGGGGCTGGTCAAGCTCAATACCAACGAATGCCCTTATCCGCCGAGCGAATCAGCCCAGCAGGCGATCGCCGCAGCGGTGGGGGAATCGCTGCGGCTCTATCCAGATCCTGAAGCCCGGGCGCTGAAGGAGGCGATTGCGCGCCACCACGGCGTGCCGGTCGAGCAGGTCTTCGTCGGCAACGGCTCGGACGAAGTGCTGGCGCACGCCTTCCACGCGCTGCTGCGCCATGAATCGCCGCTGCTCTACCCCGACGTCAGCTACAGCTTCTATCCGGTCTACGCCAGGCTCTACGGCATCGCGGCGCGCGAAGTGGCGCTGGCCGAGGACTTCAGCCTGCGCGTCGACGACCTGCTGGCCGCCAGCCCCAACGGCGGCATCATCTTTCCCAACCCGAACGCGCCGACCGGCATGGCCATGCCGCGCGCCGAGGTCGAAAGGCTGCTGCGGGCCAACACCGGCTCGGTCGTCGTCGTGGACGAGGCCTATGCCGAGTACGGCGCCGAAAGCGCGATTCCCCTGGTCGCGCAGCATGAGCAGCTGCTGGTGGTGCGCACCCTGTCCAAGTCCCACGCCCTGGCCGGGCTGCGCGTCGGCTATGCCATCGGGCAGGCGCCGCTCATCGAGGCCTTGACCCGGGTGAAGGACAGCTTCAACTCCTACCCGCTGGACCGCCTGGCCATCGCTGGCAGCGTGGCGGCCCTGGACGACACGGCCTGGCTGGCGCGCACGCTCGAGCGCGTCGTCGCCACGCGCGAGCGCATGAGCGAGGCCCTGCGCGCCCGCGGCGCCGTCGTGCTGCCCTCGGCGGCCAACTTCATCTTCGCGAGCTTCCCCGGTCGCGACGCCGCCGAACTGCTGACGCTGCTGCGCGGCCACAAGGTGCTGGTGCGCCATTTCAAGCGCCCGGCGCGCATCGCGCCCTTCCTGCGCATCAGCGTCGGCACCGAGGCCGATACCGATTCGCTGCTTGCCGCCCTCGACGCCATCCTCGCCTGAGACGCCCCATGAGAATCGCCGAAGTCACCCGCAACACCCGCGAGACCCGCATCACCGTGCGCGTCAACCTCGACGGCACGGGCCAGTCCAAGCTGCACACCGGCATCGGCTTCTTCGACCACATGCTCGACCAGATCGCCCGCCACGGCATGATCGATCTCGACATCCACTGCGAGGGTGACCTGCACATCGACGGCCACCACAGCGTCGAGGACGTCGGCATCACCCTCGGCATGGCGGTGGCGCAGGCCGTGGGCGACAAGGCCGGCCTCACGCGCTACGGCCACAGCTACGTGCCGCTGGACGAGGCCCTGTCGCGCGTGGTCATCGACCTGTCCGGCCGCCCGGGCCTGCACATGGACGTGAAGTTCACGGCCGGCAGCATCGGCCAGTTCGACACCCAGCTCACCTACGAGTTCTTCCAGGGCTTCGCCAACCTGGCGCTGGCCACGGTGCACGTCGACAACCTCAAGGGCCACAACGCCCACCACCAGGCCGAGACCATCTTCAAGGCCTTCGGCCGCGCCCTGCGCATGGCCACGACGCCCGACCCGCGCTCGGCCGGTGTCATCCCTTCCACCAAAGGCAGCCTCTGACATGAAGCGAACCGTGGCCGTGGTCGACTACGGCATGGGCAACCTCCGTTCGGTCTCGCAGGCCGTCATCCACGTGGCCGCCGGGACCGGGTTCGACGTGGCCATCACGGCCGACCCCGACGTCATCCGCGCCGCCGAGCGCGTCGTGCTGCCGGGCCAGGGCGCCATGCGCGACTGCATGGCCGAGCTCGCCGCCTCGGGCGCCAAGGAGGCCGTGCTCGAGGCCGCCGCCACCAAGCCGCTGCTGGGCGTTTGCGTGGGCATGCAGATGCTGCTCGACCACAGCGAGGAGCAGGACACGCCCGGCCTCGGCCTCATCCCGGGGCGGGTGCAGCGCTTCCGTCTCGAGGGCCGGCTGCAGGAGGACGGCAGCCGCTACAAGGTCCCGCAGATGGGCTGGAACCGCGTGCACCAGTCGCGTGCCCATCCAGTTTGGGATGGCATCCCGGACGACAGCTGGTTCTACTTCGTCCATAGCTTCTATGCGACGACCGGGTCCCCCGAGCACGCCGCCGGCGAAACCGACTACGGCTTGCGCTTTACCTGTGCAGTGGCCCGGGATAATATTTTTGCGACCCAATTCCACCCCGAGAAAAGTGCTGCGCTGGGCCTCGCCCTGTACCGCAATTTCCTGCACTGGAGTCCCTGAGAGGCTGGGAGCCATGCCCTCATGCCCGCTCGTTCCGCCCGGACGCCGCTCGGGCACTCGCGCACGGCTCACAGCCTCTTTGCCGCACCTTTTTCCCACCCTCTTGCGTCCCTGCCACCAGCCATGCTGCTGATCCCTGCCATCGACCTGAAAGACGGTCGCTGCGTCCGCCTCAAGCAAGGCGACATGAACGACTCCACCACCTTCGGCGAAGACCCCGCCGCGATGGCGCGCCGCTGGCTCGACGCCGGCGCCCGCCGCCTGCACCTGGTGGACCTGAACGGCGCCTTCGCGGGCAAGCCGGTCAACGAACCGGCCATCAAGGCCATCATCCAGGAGGTGGGCGACGAGATCCCCATCCAGCTCGGCGGCGGCATCCGTGACCTCGACACCATCGAGCGCTACCTGGACGACGGTCTCTCCTACGTCATCATCGGCACCGCGGCGGTCAAGAGCCCGGGCTTCCTGAAGGACGCCTGCAGCGCCTTCGGCGGCCACATCATCGTGGGGCTGGACGCCAAGGACGGCAAGGTCGCGACGGACGGCTGGAGCAAGCTCACCGGCCACGAGGTCGTCGACCTGGCCCGCAAGTTCGAGGACTATGGCGTCGAAGGCGTCATCTACACCGACATCGGCCGAGACGGCATGCTCACCGGCATCAACATCGACGCCACCGTCAAGCTGGCCCAGGCCTTGACCATCCCTGTCATCGCCTCGGGCGGCCTCTCGGACATCGCCGACATCGAGCGGCTGTGCGCCGTCGAGAGCGAAGGTGTCGAAGGCGTCATCTGCGGGCGCTCCATCTACACCGGCGCCCTCGACTTCGCCGCCGCCCAGGCGCGTGCCGACGCGCTGCTCGCCGCCGCGAGCTGAGCGCGCTTCCCGCGTCGTCGCCCGGCCGGCCAGGCGCCGCCGGGCGGTGCCGGCGCGCCCGGGATAATCCGGCCTCCTCCCGACTGCCCGCCATGCTCGCCAAACGCATCATTCCCTGCCTCGACGTCACCGCCGGCCGCGTGGTCAAGGGCGTCAACTTCGTCGGCCTGCGCGATGCCGGCGACCCGGTGGACATCGCCGCCCGCTACAACGAGCAGGGTGCCGACGAGATCACCTTCCTCGACATCACCGCCACCAGCGACGGCCGCGACCTCATCCTGCACATCATCGAGGACGTTGCCAGCCAGGTCTTCATCCCGCTGACGGTGGGCGGCGGCGTGCGCTCGGTGGCCGACGTGCGGCGGCTGCTCAATGCCGGCGCCGACAAGGTCAGCTTCAACTCCGCGGCCGTGGCCGACCCCGAACTCATCCGCGCCGCCAGCGACCGCTACGGCGCGCAGTGCATCGTCGTCGCCATCGACGCCAAGCGCCGCCAGGGCGACGACCTCGCCGCGCGCGGCCCCGGCTGGGACGTCTACACCCACGGCGGACGCAAGAACGTCGGCCTCGACGCCGTGGCCTGGGCCCGCCAGATGGCGGAGTTCGGGGCCGGCGAGATCCTGCTGACCAGCATGGATCGCGACGGCACCAAGAGCGGCTTCGACCTGGAACTCACCCGTGCCGTCAGCGACGCCGTGCCGGTGCCCGTCATCGCTTCCGGCGGCGTGGGCACGCTGGACGACCTGGCCGACGGCATCACGAAAGGCGGCGCCGACGCGGTGCTGGCCGCCAGCATCTTCCACTTCGGCCAGCACACGGTGGGCGAGGCCAAGGCCCTGATGGCCGCGCGGGGCATCCCCGTCAGGACCTGAATGGGCGAGGTCCGCATCATCGGCGGGCAGTGGAAGCGCTCCAAGCTGCCCGTGCCCGACGCACCCGGCCTGCGCCCCACGTCCGACCGCATCCGCGAGACCTTGTTCAACTGGCTGGGCCAGGCGCTCACCGGCTGGCGCGTGCTCGACGCCTTCGCCGGCAGCGGCGCCCTGGGCTTCGAGGCGGCCTCGCGCGACGCGGCCGAAGTCGTGCTCGTCGAACGCGACGCCCGGCTGGCGGCCGGCCTGCGCGCGAGTGCCCAGCGGCTGAAGGCGACCACCGTCAGCGTCCACACCGCCGACGCGCTGGCCTGGATGCGATCGCAGCCGCCTGGCCGCTTCGACCTCATCCTGCTCGACCCGCCGTTCGCCGCCGACCTCTTCGACGCCGCCCTGCAGGCCGCCGCGCCGCTGCTGGCCGAGGGCGGCCTGATCTACGTCGAGGCGCCGCGCGACATCGCCGCGCCGGCCGGATTCACCGTCTGGCGCGAGGGCCGTGCCGGCGCCGTGCACTACCGGCTGCTGCGCCGGGGGGACAATCCGGCGCCATGACCACGCGCACCGCCATCACCGCCGTCTACCCGGGCACCTTCGACCCCATCACCCTGGGCCACGAAGACCTGATGCGCCGGGCTGCCGGCATGTTCGAGCGGCTGGTGCTGGCCGTGGCCGTGGGCCACCACAAGAAGACCCTGTTCTCGCTGGACGAGCGCCTGGCCATGGCCCAGGAAGTCGCCGCGCCGCTGGGCAACGTCGAGGTCATCGCCTTCGACGGCCTCCTGCGCGACTTCGTGCGCGCCCACAGCGGGCGTGTCGTCGTGCGCGGCCTGCGCACCGGTGGTGACTTCGAATACGAGTTCCAGATGGCCGGTATGAACCGCAAGCTCATGCCCGAGGTCGAGACCATCTTCCTGACGCCCGGCGAGAAGCACCAGTACACCTCCAGCACCTTCGTCCGCGAGATCGCGACGCTGGGCGGCGAGGTGGCGGAATTCGTGTCGGCGGGCGTCCTGGCCCGGCTGAACGGTCGGACCGCCAAATGAGAGGCCTGGCTTTGCAATCGGCCATGAACATGGCCACAGAGGCACAGAGACACAGAGGGCCCGGTTGGCTTCGCACGAGCTTCTCTGTGCCTCTGCGCCTCTGTGGCTGTGTTTTGAGGCTTGTGTCGAGAGATGTCCGGGCGTCAGCTGTATCCGTGAGCCCAGCCATCGGGAGCAAGCCATGGCGCTGATGATCACGGACGAATGCATCAACTGCGACGTCTGCGAACCGGCCTGCCCGAACAACGCCATCAGCATGGGCGAGGAGTTCTACAGGATCGACCCCGCCAAGTGCACGGAATGCGTCGGCCACTTCGACGAGCCGCAATGCGTGGCGCTCTGCCCCGTGGCCTGCATTCCGGTGAACCCGGCCCACATCGAAAGCCGCGAGACGCTGATGCAGAAGTACCTGCGCCTCACCGAGGCCGCCACCTGAGGCCACGGCGCCCGGCGCCTGCTTCGGCGCTTGCTTGGACGTCTACTTCGGGAACACCGCCTTCAGCACCGCCGCCAGCCGCGCGCCAGCAAGCGTCAGCTGCTCGCGCTTGATCGCCTCGGCCTTGGCGCTGTAGCCGCCCGGCAGGCTGACGTTCCAGTGCGAACCCTCCTTGGGCGAGAAGCTCAGGCCCTCGAAGGCCACGCCGGCCTCCTCCAGCGACTGCGTGGCCCAGCGTGCGGGCCAGTCGGCCGGGTCGCCCCGGTTGGCGTGAACCTTGCGCGCCTGCGCCAGCCAGGCGGCGTCGACACGGCCGGGCTTGAGCCGGTCGGGCACGCCGTCCCACAGCGAATGCATCTTCAACGGCCCGAAGGCCGCCGCCAGCTCGGGCTGCGCCGCGGCCGGCTTGGGCGCGGCCACCACGAACAGGCTGTTGCCGCCCACGGTGAAGCTCGCGGGATCGAAGCCGGTCTTGTCGGGGTCGACGCGCCGGCCGGTAGCGTCGAGATAGGCCGCGCCGACGTGCAGCGGCTGGTGCACGTCGCCCACCAGGTGGGCCAGCACCAGCAGCGCTTCCCGCTGGGACTTGTAGTTCGGCTGGCCCGTCGTCGGCCGGCCCTGCAGCACGAGGATGGCCTGGCGCAGTGCGCCGACGACGTCGTCCGGCCGCGTGCCGGTGAAGCCCGGCAGGTAGCGGCTGCGCTGCAGCGGCACGTCGGCGTAATGCGTCTGCTTGTGGCAGCTGTCCTCGTCCATGCCGATCTTGCACTGGCGGTCGTTGCGCCTGACGTAGTCGGCCATCTCGGCGATGCGTTCGGGCGTTTCCAGCGCGGCGCACTCGGCGTATTTGCCGGGCGTGGGATAGGTGTAGGGCTGGGCCGGCGAGATGCCCTTGGCGCAGTCGGCCCAGATGGCCGCCAGCGGCAGCGGCATGTCGCCGAGCAGCGCGGCGACACGAGCCTCGACCGGCGTGCCCTTGATGAGGCCGGCCGCGATGGCGCCCACCGTCTGGTGGCCGTCGGCCCCCCAGGCCTGGACGAGCAACGGGGTAGCGAGCAAGGTGGTGACGAGCAGGCGGCGCATGGCGGTCCTTCGGACGGTCGAGGTCGCCATCTTGCCTGGGCGGCGAGGCGGGTCAATGAAGGAGGTGGCGAATTTGGCGTGACAGCGGAGCGGCGGCACAGGACCGCCGTCTGTCCCCGCACCTCGAATCCGGAATCTCAGGGGTGCGCCTGCGAACCCCAACATCATGATCGACCGAATTCGTCGAGGGACCACGGGCAAAAAACTGAAGCGCTCACGTCGATCCTGCTTCACATCGCTCGTCGTAGGTGCATAGGCCATCGTTTCGAGGGCCAGGAGACGCCCATGTCTGCATCGGTACTGTTCATGTCAATGTCGCTCGACGGATATATCGCGGGTCCGAACGACGAAGTCGGCAACCCCGGAGGCGACGCCTTCGACCGGCTACACGAGTGGTATGGGGACTTCTCCCGGCCGTCAGGGGCCGTCGGAGAACTGTGGGACGAGTGGAACCGGCCTGGATCGATATTGGCGGGCCGGCGTACCGTGGAGCAGATCGATCACTGGGGCGGTGACAACCACGGCGTCCCCATCTTCGTGCCCAGCCGCCGGCCGCCCGGCCCATCCGTCGCGAACTACCCGTTGGTGACGTATGTGCGTGACGGAATCGAGAGCGCGATGGCGCAGGCGAAGGCGGCCGCCGGCAATCTGAACGCGCTGGTGCTCGGCGCGTACACAGCCCAGCGGGCGCTCGAGGCCGGTGTGCTGGACGAACTGCAGATCCATCAGATTCCTGTGCTGTTCGGCGGCGGCCGTCGGCTGTTCGACGTATTGCCATCGCGGATTGAACTGGAAATCGTTCGGGTGATCGACACGCCGGATGCCACGCACATTCGCTATCGCGTTCGTCGCTGAGCGGGCGGCGCGCCACCGGCATCCGCGCGATGTCTCGCTCGAGCGCAGTGCGCGATCAGAACTTGCGCACCTCGATGCGGTTCTTCTGCAGGGCGTAGCCCAGCTGGCGAGGCGTGACGCGCAGCAGCCGGGCCGCCTTGGCCTGCACCCAGCCGCATTGCTCCATCGCCCAGATGAGGCGATCGCGCTCGTCCTGGGGTGGGTCGGCCGCGTCGGCTGACGCCGGCTGCGGGGCGGCCGGCAGCGAGTGCGTGGGGCCGATGCGCGTCACCTCCGAGGGCGCTGTCGCCACCGGCTGCGACCCGCGGGAGGACGGCATCGACGGTGCCGCCGCGGCGACCGCGTCGGCCTTGTCCAGGAAATGCAGGGTCTGTGTCAGGCAGCGGTTCTGCCGGCACGGGAAGGCCAGGTCGCGGATGGTGTCGCCCTGCACCATGGTGGCGGTGCGCTCCACGCAGTTTTCGAGTTCGCGCACATTGCCCGGCCAGTAGCAGGCCGAGAGCACCTTCATCGCCTCGGGCGTGACCTTGAGTTCCCGCCGGTTCTCCTTGTTGAAGCGGTCGATGAAGTGCGCGACGAGCGGTGGGATGTCCTCGCGCCGCTCGCGCAGCGGCGGCAGCGTGATGGAGACGACGTTGATGCGGTAGTACAGGTCGGCGCGGTACTCGCCGCGCTGCACCATCTTCTCCAGGTCGCGGTTGGTGGCGCAGATCAGGCGCACGTCCACCTTCACGGCCTTGCTGCCGCCCACGCGTTCGAACTCGCGCTCCTGCAGCACGCGCAGCAGCTTGGCCTGGAAGGCCGGCGACACGTCGCCGATCTCGTCCAGGAAGAGCGTGCCGCCGTGCGCCAGCTCGAAGCGGCCCTTGCGGTCGCCGACCGCGCCGGTGAATGAGCCCTTCTCATGGCCGAAGAGTTCGCTCTCCAGCAGGCTCTCGGTCAAAGCCGCGCAGTTGACCTTGATGAAGGGCGCGTCCTTGCGCGGCGACAGGAAATGGATGGCCCGGGCGACGGCCTCCTTGCCGGTGCCGCTTTCACCGCGCAGCAGGACCGTCGCGCGCGACGGTGCGGCCTGGTGGACTTCGGCGAACACCTGCTGCATGGGCCTGGAGTGGCCGATGACGTTGTCCAGCACGTAGCGCCCGCGCGGCTCGCGCTGCAGCGCCTTCTGCAGCCGCGTGGTCTCCTGCTGCAGGCGCCGGTGCTCGTCGCTGACCGCCCTGTGCAGCGAGGCCGCCTGGGCGAGCAGCGTGGCGACCATGGTCAGGATGCGCTGGTCGTCCGCTAGCCGGGCGCCGCCCTTCACCGCACGCTGGGCCGCCAGCACGCCGACGACCGCGTTGTCCGTCTTCAGCGGCACGACGACGAAAGCCATCATCTGGCCCTCCGCGGCGCCGAAGGCCTGTGTGCGGTCGATGAACTCCGGGGCCTGGGCCACGTCCGGCACCACCACGGGCATGCCCGTGGCGAACACGTGCCCGATGACGCCTTCGCCGTGCTTCCACACGCCGCGCTCCTCCTGCTCTCGCGTCAGCCCGATGGAGCAGTGCACGCGCAGCCGGCCTTCCTCGGCGTCGGGCAGCACGATCATGGCCCGGTCCAGGCCGACGTGGGCCGCCATCACGTTCAGGGCGCCGCGGAAGGTGCGCCCGATGTCCAGCGAGGCTCCCAGGATCCGGCAGATCTCGTAAATCGTGATCAGTTCCAGATGGGACCGATGGTCATGGGTTGTCCGGCTCAACGACACCGCGCACCTCCTTGATCGGCTGCTCGGCACGTCGCCGGTGCATGGGCCCGCCGCCGTTGGAGGCCATGCATCGGCGCGGGGCAGTCGGCCCCCGTGCTCCGCACTCGATGAGGGAAAACGCAAGAACCGCGCCACGCCCGCGGCCGGCGGCCGTCACGCGGCACGGGCGGCCATCGGCTCGTGCGACATGGCCGCTTTGTGCTGCGGCGTCACCGCAGGGCGCTGCAAGGCCGCGACACCGTCCATGGCCGCTCACCCGAACTTGAACAGGATGCCGTGGCCGCCGCGCGGGTACTCCCAGGCGACGTTGAGGTGCTCGCTGCAGATCACGCGGCAACTGCCGCACTCCAGGCAGCCGTCGGTGATCAGGGTCACCCCGCCATTGCCCTCGGCCTTGTAGCAGGAGGCGGGGCAGATGTAGGTGCAGCTTTGCTGCCGGCACTCGTTGCTGCAGACGGCGGCGTCCTTGATGCGGATGTGCGGCCGGCCGTGGTCGACCCGGTAGCGGTTCTGGAACAGCTTCTCTTCCACGTTGACCGTGATCGTGCTCATGGTTTGACCTCACGCAGGGCGTTGCAGGGGGCGCGGCGCTGCCGCGTCGGGGCGGGGCCCGTCATCTGAAGGCCCTCCAGAGCTTGACGGCGTCGCCCAGCAGGCCGCGCCAGCGGCGTGCGGCCTTGAAGCTGCCGAAGATCGCGCGCTCCTTGGCCTTCTTGTCGATGCCGTCGACCGTGAACATGGTCTTGGCCGCGCGGTTGACCAGGGCCGGGTAGGTGGTGAAGAACTGCGGGCTGTCGTGCAGCACCTGGGGCATGTCGCGGTACTTGTGCAGGTCCTTCATGACGAAGCTCTCGTCCAGGCTGTCCTTGTAGGCCTTGAGCGTCCTGGCGGTGAGCGGCCGGCCGGCTGCCTTGGCGGCGATCACGGTCTCCGCCGCCAGCCGCCCGGTGGTCATCGCGAGGTTGCTGCCCTCGCGGTGCACGGCATTCACGAAGCCGCCGGAGTCGCCGACGATCATCCAGCCTTCGCCATAGACCTTGGGCACGGCGTGGAAGCCGCCTTCGGGGATGAGGTGGGCGGCGTACTCCTTCATCTCTCCGCCCTCGATCAGCGGCGCGATGCTGGGGTGGCGCTTGAGCTTGTCCAGCAGGGCATAGGGCGTCGTGCGGGCCGGGTTCTTCTTGAAGTCGCTCAGCATGCAGCCCACGCCGATGGTGAGCGAGTCCTTGTTGGTGTACAGGAAGCCCGTGCCCACCATGCCTTCCGTGACCGTGCCCATCATCTCGATGACCACGCCTTCCTCCTCGCCGATGTTGAAGCGCTGCTGGATGACCTCCTCCGGCAGGAAGAGGATCTCCTTCACCGCCAGCGCCACGTTCTCGCCCTTGAGTTCGCCATGGAAGCCCGCTTTGCGGGCCAGCGTGCTGTTGACGCCGTCGGCCAGGATCACCACGTCGGCGTAGACCTCGCCGCCCTTGCGGTCGCAGCGCACGCCGATGCAGCGCTCGCCGTCCATCAGCAGCTCCTCCACCGTGGTCTCGCAGATCAGCAGCGCGCCCGCCTCCCGGACCTTGGAGCTGAACCACTTGTCGAACTGCGCCCGGATGATGGTGTAGCGGTTGTAGGGCGGCTTGTTGTAGTCGTCGCTGCGGTAGTGGGTACCCACGAAGCTGTTGTCGTCCAGCACCCAGACGCGCTGCTCGATGACGTGGCGTTCGAGCGGTGCGTCGTCGCGGAAGTCGGGGATGACCCGCTCCAGTGCGTCGGCGTAGAGGATGGCGCCCTGCACGTTCTTGCTGCCCGGGTATTCGCCGCGCTCGATCTGCAGCACCTTCAAACCCGCCTTGGCCAGCGTGTAGGCGGCGGTGTTGCCCGAGGGGCCGGCACCGACGACGATGGCATCGAACTTTTCCTGGCTCATGAGGCGTCTCCTTTCACGCTGCCTTGCGGATGCGTTTGTCGAGGTGGGTTCTGAAGGCCTGGGTCAGCACCGGCAGCACCTGCATCGCGTTGCCGACGATGCCGTGGTGGGCGAAGTCGAAGATGGGTGCGTTGGGGTCGGTGTTGATCGCGACGATGACGTCCGAGCTCTCCATGCCCACGCGGTGCTGGATGGCGCCGCTCACGCCGGCGGCGATGTAGAGCTTGGGCCGCACCGTCTTGCCCGTCTGGCCCACCTGGCGCTCGGCCTCGCACCAGCCGGCCTGGGTCACGGCGCGCGTGGCGCCTACCTCGGCCCCCAGCGTGCGCGCCAGCTCCCACACCAGCTTGAAGTTGTCGGCGTTCTTCAGCCCCTTGCCGCCCGTGACGATGATGTCGGCGTAGGCCAGGTTCACCGTGTTGCGCGTGGTGTCGGGGATGAAGTCCAGCAGCTTGGTGACGATGTCGGTCTCGATCATGCCCAGCGGCATCTCGGTGATGCCGCCGCTGCGCGTGTCGTCGCGCCGCGGCATGGGCGCGGTGCGCGGGCGCATGGTCGCCATCTGCGGCCGGTAGGCCAGGGTCATGATGGTGCACAGCAGGCTGCCGCCGAAGGTCGGGCGCGTTGCGGCCAGGGCGCGGCCGTCGATGTTCAGCTCGGTGCAGTCGGCCGTCAGGCCCGTGCCCAGGGTGGTGGCCACGCTGCCGGCGAGGTCGCGGCCCATCGTCGTGGCCCCCAGCAGCATGATCTCGGGCTGGTAGCGGTTGACCAGGTCGGTCAGGCCCTTGGTGAAGGGTTCGTTGCGGTAGCCCTGCAGCACCGGGTCGCGCATCACGTAGCAGTGGTCGGCCCCGTAGGCGTAGGCCTCGCGGGCGAAGTCGTCCAGCCTGTCGGCCGGACCGCCCAGCAGCACGCCGCTCACGTCGACACCCAGCTTGTCGGCCAGCTTGCGGGCCTCGCCCATCAGCTCCCAGCTCACGCCGTGCACCTGGCCGCGGTCGTGCTCGACGAACACCCACACGCCCTTGTAGGCCTTGAGGTGCTCGGGCAGCTCGGTGTTGCGCCCGCTGCGTCCGGCGGTTTTCACGGCACCAGCCGCGGCGGCGGCAGCCATGGGCGGTGCGGCGGGAGGGGTGGATTGGCTCATGCGGTGCTCCTCAGTTGTCCATGGTGCTTGGCGCCACCCCGGCGGGCGTGAAACCGATGTATTGCGGGCCGAGCGCTGGGCCGCTCCCGAGCCGGCCCGCGCCGGCGATGTGCTTGCGGCTCGACGCCGCAAGCATCGCCGTCCCCGCGGGGGACCGACCGGACTCGCTCGCGTTCAGCGATGCGAGGGTGGGCGAGGGGCTGCTTCATCTCATGCGGACAGCCGGTCCACCGTCTCTTGTTCGAGCGTCGGGTGGGTGGTGAAGATCTTCTGCAGCAGGTTCAGGCAGACGTCGTTGACGCCGCTGCCATCGCCCACCTCCTGCATCTCGGCGCGCTGGCTGCGGGCCTTGGGGGCGAACACCTTGCTGACGATGGTCGGGCTGCCCTTCAGGCCGATCTTGGTGACGTCCTCGATGCCGGCGTCTTCCTTGTTCCACTTGCGCACCGGGCAGCGGCCGGCGCGCAGCATGTCGTCCATGCTGGCGAAGCGCATCTCGTTCGTGCCCTCCAGCATCGTGATGAGGGAGGGCAGCCGCGTCTGCAGCACCTGCACGCCGCCTTCGGCCCGGCGCTCCACCACCAGGCGGCGCGCATCCAGGTCCACCTCCACGACGCGGCTCACATAAGTCAGCAACTGCAGGCCCAGCCGCTTGGCCACGCCGGGGCCGACCTGCGCGGTGTCGCCGTCGATGGTCTGCTTGCCCGTGAACACCAGGTCCACCGCCTGCTCCTGGCCGATCTTGCGGATGGCGGCCGCCAGTGCGTAGCTGGTGGCCAGCGTGTCGGCACCGGCGAAGGCGCGGTCGGTGACGAGGATGGCGTCGGTGGCCCCGAAGCTGATGCACTTGCGCAGCGCGTCTTCCGCCTGCGGCGGGCCCATGCACAGCACGGTCACGCGGCCGCCGAACTGGTCCTTCAGGCGCAGGGCCTCCTCCAGCGCGAAGAGGTCGTAGGGGTTGACGATGGCTGGCACTCCCTGGCGCATGATGGTGTTGGTGACGGGGTGGACGCGGATCTGCGCCGAATCCGGCACCTGCTTGATGCAGACGACGATGTGCATGTCGCTCTCCTGGGGCCGGGGTCAGGCGGCGCGGCGGCGGCCCGCCAGGCTCTCGCGCAGGCTGCTGAGCTGCACATGCTGCTGGCCGTCGCCGGTCTGGAACACCTTGAAGACCTTCTCCCGCTGGGCGTTGGAGTGCACGAAGTCCTCGTAGGCCTGCATCAGCAGCTCGCGGTAGCGTGCGAACAACTCCACCTCGCCGAGCCCCTCGACGCCCTCCGTGCGGTTGAGGTACTGGAAGTAGCGCTTGAGGATGTGCAGCCGGTTGACCTGCACCACGCGCTCATCGAAGGGCACGCCGAAGAAGTTCAGGAAGTCCTCGGCGCTGGACAGCGCCTTGAGCCGGTTCAACAGGGTTTGCATCGGAAGCTCCTTCATGCGTTGCTCGCTCAGGCGGCATGCGCTGCCATGCGGGGCAGCAATTCGGTATAGAAGCGGATCAGGTCGGCGTCGTCCGGCGCGCGCTTGGTGCGCATCACGTGTTCACGCACGCAGGCCAGCAGGGCGTGCACCAGCGCCTCGTCGGGCACCAGCCCCAGGCGCGCATAGGCCTCGCGCACGCCGTGCGTGCCCGAGTGCTTGCCCAGCACGAGGCGGTGGTGCCCGCCCACTTCCTCGGGCCTGAAGGTCTCGTAGTTGCGGCGGTCCTTCAGCAGCCCGTCGACGTGGATGCCCGATTCGTGCGTGAAGACGGCTTCGCCCACGATGCTCTTGCCCGGCGCCACCGGCCGGCCCGAGGCCCGTGCGACCAGGCGCGAGATGGCCGGAAGCCGGGTCGTGTCGATGCCGCATTCCATCGCGTAGAGGTGGCGGGCCGCCATGGCCACCTCTTCCAGCGGCGCATTGCCCGCGCGCTCGCCCAGGCCGTTGACGGTGGTGCTGGCATGCGTGGCGCCGGCGCGCAAGGCGGCGAGCGTGTTGGCGGTGGCCAGGCCCAGGTCGTCGTGGGCGTGGATCTCGATGTCGAGATCCACCTCGCGGCGCAGGCCGGCCACCAGCGTATGCGTCTGGAAGGGGTCGAGCAGGCCGAGGGTGTCGGCCACCCGCACGCGCACCGCGCCGTGCCGTTGGGCCACGCCGGCCATCTCGGCGAGGAAGGCGGGGTCGGCGCGCGAGGCGTCCTCGAAGCCCACGCTCACCGTGGCGCCGGCGTCGATCGCCCGGTCCACCAGGCGGCGCACGGTGGACAGCACCCAGGCGCGGTCGCGGCGCAGCTTGCGCTCGATCTGCAGGTCAGACGCCGGGATCGCCATGTGCACGATGTCGGCGCCGCAGGTCAGTGCGGCGGTGAGGTCCGCGTCCGCCATGCGGGCCCACACCATGGTGCGCGCCCGGTACACGGAGCCGGTGATGTCCCGGATCAGCGCCACCTCCTGCGCCCCCATGGCCGCGATGCCGACCTCCATCTCCGGCACGCCCGCCGCGTCCAGCGCGTGGGCGATGGCCAGCTTTTCGGCGTCGCTGAAGGCCACGCCCGCCGTCTGCTCGCCGTCACGCAGGGTGGTGTCGTTGATCGTGTAGGGACAGGTGTCGGAGATGGGGGCGGTCATGGCGATGTGCAGGCTCCTCGGCCCTTCCATCGCAAGGCGTATGCCACCCCGGGCCCTGGCCCCCAAGTCCTTGTCAGGCCGCGACTTTTGCCGCGCGGGCGCAGGCCCCGGCGACTGTGGGCTTTGTGAGGTTCACGACAGCCCGGCGGCCGATGGCGCGGCGCATCGGGATCGTCTTGGCGACGAGGGCCGCGTCAGTCGGCCGCCGCGGCCTCGCTCTCCGTGTGCCGCTCCGGCTCCGTGGTGGCGAGGATTTCGTTCAGGACGGACGTGGCGTAGTTGCCGGCGGGCAGGGAGAAGGTGAGCACGAGTTGATCGGCTTGCGGCCATTCCCATGACATGTCCACGGGACTCGCCACCAGGGCGCGGCGCTCCTGGTCCAGGCCGGCGTGTTCCATGCCGTCGCACAAGGCGGCGTGACGCTCGGCCACGCCGTTTTCCAGGGCCTGGGCCTGATCGGTGGTGGTCACGCGGCCCCGCCCCCACAGCGGTCCGGTGGGCCGGCCCGCCTCGTCCAGCACGTCACCGGGCAGGGTCTTGCCCCACAGTCCCTGCCGGATCCGCAGCGCCAGCACCTCATTGAAGAGGAAGGAGCGCACCGCCGACAGGTAGATGCCCTTCTTCTTCGGGTTGCGCACACGGATCTCGCGCGCCAGCATGGCCCGGCCCTGCTCGACGTTGCCGCCGTCGTGCCCGAACCGCTGGGCGCCGAAGTAGTTGGGCACGCCTTGCGACGCCACGGCCTTCAGGTTGGCCTCGATGGCATCGCGGTCGCCGGCCACGTCCCGCAGCACGATGCGGAACCGGTTGCCCTGCAGGTCACCGGGGCGCAGCTTCTTCACGTGGCGGCTCTGGCTCAGCACCTTGAACTCCGGGTGCTGAAGCTGGGTGAGGTCGGGCGTTTCGCCTTTTCCTTTCCCGTTCGGCAGATAGATGCTGAACCACTGCCGGGTGATGGCGTAGCGGTCCTTGAGGCCGGCATAGCCCACGTCCCTGTCCTGCACGCCGGCGGCCTCGGCCAGCCGCTGGGCGACGAAGGCGGTGTTGGCCCCGTTCTTCTCGACGTCCAGCCAGAGATGTTCGCCCTCGCCGGAGGGCAGCTGCAACGGCAGCTCCGTCACGATGAAATCCTCGTTGAGGCGCTTCAGCGTGGCGCTGGCGCCGCTGCCCGGATAAGCATTGGGCCATTGCGGCAAGGTCGTGTAGTGAGCGTCGGTCATGAAGGGTCTGGCGGCAACGGCTGCTGGACGGGGATGGGCTGTCCGGCCGGTGATTCTCCCCGCGCGCGCATGCCTGGGCGAACGTCAAGGGACGCGGCTCCGTTCCGTTCTTGTTGTTGTGTACACAATGATGCACAATGCCCTGCGCGCAGGGTGCGCGTGGAGTTCCACATGGAAAGCGCAAGGGTCGGTATTCGCGAGTTTCGCGCGGGGCTTGCCGAGTTCATCGCGTCGGACACGCCCGTCGCGGTCACCCGGCATGGCCAGACGGTGGGCTACTTCATCCCGACGCATGGCCAGTCCGAAGCGGATGTCGTTGCCCTGAAGAAGGCCGCGGCTGAACTGGACCGCCTGCTGGCTGCCAGGGCGGTCGACGTCGACGAGGTCGCATCGGAGTTCAAGGCTGCACGAAAGGCTGGCGCAAAGCTGCAAACAAAGACGGTCGCCCGTTCGAAACGCGCGTGATCAGACGATGAAGCGGCGCGCGATCGTCCTGGATGCAAACATCTTGATCCGCGCTGTTCTCGGGCAGCGTGTGCGCGAGCTGATCGCGGAGTCCCTGGCTGACGTGAGCTTTTTTGCTCCGGCCGCCGCCTTCGACGAAGCGCGCAGGTACCTTCCGGGATTGTTGGAGAAACGAGGTGTCGACGGCGCGGTGGCCCTGGCCACGCTCGGCGCACTTGAGGCCGTGGTCCGCCCGCTGGATGCAGAGCTGTACCAGGCATTCGAGCAGCGCGCCCTCGCGCGCATCGGGGAACGCGATGCCGACGATTGGCCAGCTTTGGCCTGTGCATTGATGTTGGACTGTCCGGTTTGGACCGAAGACGCGGACTTCTTCGGCACGGGTGTGGCCACCTGGACGACCAGCCGAGTCAAGTTGTACTTGTCGCCTGACGACTCTCCCTCGCCCGAAGAGCCTGCTGGGTGAATCGACTGGGGCGCCTCTCGCGTCCCATCCCCCCGCCAACGCCACCCCTCACCCCTCCCGCGCGTGGTTCTTGGTGTAGCGCGGCAGCTCGATGACCAGCTCCGGGCCCTTCAAGCGCACGCAGCAGGACAGGCGCGACTGGGCGTCCAGGCCCCAGGCGTCGCCGAGCTGGTCTTCCTCGTCTTCGTCCGCCGCGGCGAGGTGTTCGCCGCCCTCGCGGACGTGCACGTGGCAGGTGGCGCAGGCGCCGACCTTCTCGCAGGCATGTTCGATGGCAATGCCCTGTGCCAGCAGTTCGTCCACCAGCTTGCGGCCGGCGCGAGCCTCGAACTCCAGGCCGGCGGCGCAGAGGTCCGGATGCGGCAGCACGCGCACGCGAGTGGCCGGGGCCGTGGGCTTGGCGTCCGGGCTCATCATGCGGCGAGCTGGTCCAGCCGTTGGCCGGACAGCGCCTGGCGCACGCGCGCGTCCATGCGGCGGCCGGCGAAGGGCGTGGTCGCCTGGTTGAGCGCATCGGTGGCGGCGCGCAGCGCCTGGCGCAGCGCCTTGTGTTCGTCGGGCGTCGTGCCCTCGCCGTCGGCGCACTGGGTCAGCAGGTCGGCCACGTCCTGCATGGCCTTCAGGATGGCGAACTGCTCGCGGGGCTGCAGCAGCTGGTCGCCGTCTTCGCGCAGGGCGGCGTCGGTGGCGTCGAGCAGGCGGCGCGCGTCGAGCTCGGCCTCGCGCAGCATGCGGGCCGCGGCGTCGGCCTCGGCGCCGGTGAGGGCGGAATGCAGCATCTCCGCGATCGTGCCCGTGGCCAGGCCATAGCTGGGCTTGACCTCCACGTGGGCCTGCACGCCGGTGCTCTGCTCCACGGCGCTGACCGACAGCAGGCCGTCGGCATCGATCTGGAAGGTGACGCGGATGCGCGCGGCCCCGGCCACCATGGGCGGGATGCCGCGCAGCGTGAAGCGGGCGAGCGAGCGGCATTCGCCCACCAGCTCGCGCTCGCCCTGCACCACATGCAGCGCCATGGCGGTCTGGCCGTCCTTGAAGGTGGTGAAGTCCTGCGCCCGGGCGGTAGGCACGGTGCTGTTGCGCGGCACGATCTTCTCGACCAGGCCGCCCATGGTCTCCAGGCCGAGCGACAGGGGGTTCACGTCGAGCAGCAGCAGGCCGTCGGCGCCCTCGCCATGGCTGCGGTTGCCGGCCAGCTGGTCGGCTTGGATGGCGGCGCCCAGGGCCACGGCCTGGTCGGGGTCGATGCCGGTCAGGGGCTCGCGGCCGAAGTGCGCGGCCACGGCGGCGCGCACGGCCGGCATGCGGGTCGAGCCGCCCACCAGCAGCACGCCCTTCACGTCGGCGGCCTTGAGCCGGGCATCGCGCAGGGCGCGGCGCAGCGGCGCCAGCGTGCGGTCGACCAGGTCGCGGGTCAACGCGTCGAAGCGTTCGCGGTCGACCTCGCGGCAGGCCTCGCTGCCGTCGGCGCGGACGCAGCGCATGGTCACGACGGGAGCGTCGGTCAGCGCCTCCTTGGCCGCGCGGGCCGCCGCGTGCAGCGCGCCCATGTCCACGGCGCTCCAGGCGCCGCCGGTGTCGCGCATGAACCAGTCGGCCAGGCGCTGGTCGAAGTCGTCGCCGCCGAGCTGCGCGTCGCCGCCGGTGGCCAGCACCTCGAAGACGCCGCGCGTCAGCCGCAGCACCGACACGTCGAAGGTGCCGCCGCCCAGGTCGTAGACCACGTAGATGCCTTCCTCGGCCGACTCCAGGCCGTAGGCCACGGCCGCGGCGGTGGGCTCGTTGAGCAGGCGCAGCACGTTGAGGCCGGCCAGTGTGGCGGCGTCCTTGGTGGCCTGGCGCTGGGCGTCGTCGAAATAGGCCGGCACGGTGATGACCGCGCCCACCAGCGGGCCTCCCAGCGCCGCCTCGGCGCGCGCCTTCAACGCGTGCAGCACCTGGGCGCCGACAGCGACGGGGCTCACCTGGCCCTGGCAGGTGCGCACGCCGACGGACGTGTCGGACAGGGCCTCGACCGCGTAGGGCAGGCTGCCCGGGGCGATGTCGGCCGGCGCGCGGCCGATGAGGCGCTTGGCCGAGGCGATGGTGTTCTGCGGGTCGGTGGCGGCCATGGCCAGGGCCTCGGCACCGACGCGGCAGCTGCCGTCGGCGGCGTAGTGCACCACCGAGGGCAGCAGCGCGCGGCCTTGCTCGTCGGCCAGCACGGTCGGGACGGCGCTGCGCACGGTGGCGACCAGCGAGTTGGTCGTGCCCAGGTCGATGCCGACGGCCAGGCGGTGCTGGTGCGGTGCCGCCGCACGGCCGGGCTCAGCGATCTGCAGCAGCGCCATGGCCCGCTCCTGGCTAGACGGCGAAGGACTCGCCGCAGCCGCAGGTGGCGCTGGCGTTGGGATTGCTGAACTTGAAGCCCTCGTTCAGCCCCTCGCGCACCCAGTCCAGCTGCGTGCCGTCCAGCAGCGGCAGGCTGCGGGCCTCCACCAGCAGCTGCACGCCTTCGCTCTCGAAGGCGAGGTCGTCGGCCGCCGCCGCGTCGGCGAACTCCAGCGCATAGGCGTAGCCGGAACACCCGCTGGTCTTGACCGCCACGCGCAGGCCCATGCCGCCGCCGCGCTTGGCCAGCGCCTTGCGGATCTGCGTCGCCGCCTTCGGTGTCACCGAGATGGACATGAGGATCTCCTAAACCGAGAACGAGCTGCCGCAGCCACAGGTGCTGGCGGCGTTGGGGTTGCGGATGACGAAGCGGGCGCCTTCGAGGTTGTCCTCGTAGTCGATCTCGGCGCCCACGAGGTACTGCAGGCTCATCGCGTCCACCACCACGTTGACGGGGCCGCGCGTGATGCGCAGGTCGTCGTCCTTGCGCTCGTCGTCGAAGGCGAAGCCGTACTGGAAGCCCGAGCAGCCGCCGCCCGTCACGAAGATGCGCAGCTGCAGCGACGCGTCGCCTTCCTCGGCCAGCAGCTCGGCGACCTTGTCCACCACGGAGCTGCTGATGCGGATGGGCTCGACGCCCTCGGGCAGCGTGAACTCGCGGGAGGCCAGCGGGGCGGAGGTGGCGCAGGTCGAGCCGCCGTGGCCCTGGGATTGGCATGAAGACATCGGGTTCTCCTTGGGGTCGTGAAGGCTCAGTGGGACGCCGGCGCGCAGGCGGGCTGCTCGACGGTGGCGGACTGGCGGCTGCGGTAGTCGGACACGGCCGCCTTGATGGCGTCCTCGGCCAGGATGGAGCAGTGGATCTTGACGGGCGGCAGCGCCAGCTCCTCGGCGATGGCCGTGTTCTTGATGGACAGCGCCTGCTCCAGCGTCTTGCCTTTGACCCACTCCGTCACCAGGGAGCTGGAGGCGATGGCCGAGCCGCAGCCATAGGTCTTGAAGCGCGCATCCTCGATCACGCCCGTGGCCGGGTTGACCTTGATCTGCAGCTTCATCACGTCGCCGCAGGCCGGTGCGCCGACCATGCCGGTCCCCACGCTGGCGTCGGCCGCGTCCAGGCTGCCCACGTTGCGGGGGCTCTCGTAGTGGTCGATGACTTTCTCGCTGTAGGCCATGTGGCGCTCCGTCGGTTCAGTGGCTTGCCCACGCGATGGTGGAAAGGTCGATGCCGGCGCAATGCATGTCCCACAGCGGGCTCAGCGTGCGCAGGCGCTCCACCGTGGCGCTGACCTGCGCGATGGCGCGGTCCACCTCCTGCGCGGTCGTGAAGCGGCCGATGGAGAAGCGGATGGAGCTGTGGGCGATCTCGTCCGGCAGGCCCAGCGCGCGCAGCACATAGCTCGGCTCCAGGCTGGCGGAGGTGCAGGCCGAGCCGGAGGACACGGCCATGCCCTTCATGCCCATCAGCAGCGACTCGCCCTCCACGAACTGGAAGCTGACGTTGAGGTTGTGCGGCACGCGCTGCTCCTCGTGGCCGTTGAGCCGCACCTCGGGGATGGTGCGCAAGCCGGCCCACAGCCGGTCGCGCAGGCTGCGGATGCGCTCGGTCTCGGCGCCCATGGTCTCGCGGGCGAGCCTGTAGGCCGCACCCATGCCGACGATCTGGTGCGTGGCCAGCGTGCCGCTGCGCATGCCGCGTTCGTGTCCGCCGCCATGCATCTGCGCCTCGATGCGCACGCGCGGCTTGCGGCGCACGTACAGCGCGCCGATGCCCTTGGGCCCGTAGGTCTTGTGGGCGGACAGGCTCATCAAGTCCACCGGCAGCGCGTCCAGGTCGATGACCACCTTGCCGGTGGCCTGGGCCGCATCCACGTGCAGGAGCACCCCGCGGGCGCGGCACAGCGCGCCGATGGCGGCAATGTCCTGGATGACGCCGATCTCGTTGTTGACGAACATGACCGAGACCAGCAGGGTGTCCGGGCGGATGGCCGCCTCCAGCGCGCCGAGGTCGAGCAGGCCGTCCGGCTGGACGTCGAGGTAGCTCACCTCGAAGCCCTCGCGCTCCAGATCGCGCATCGTGTCGAGCACCGCCTTGTGCTCGGTCTTGAGCGTGATGAGGTGGCGGCCCCGGGCCTTGTGGAACTGCGCCACGCCCTTGATGGCGAGGTTGTTGGACTCGGTGGCCCCGCTCGTCCAGACGATCTCGCGCGGATCGGCGCCGATCAGCTGCGCGACGTTCTCGCGGGCGATCTCCACCGCTTCCTCGGCGGCCCAGCCGAAGGCATGGCTGCGCGAGGCCGGGTTGCCGAACTGTTCGTACAGATACGGCACCATCTGCTGCGCCACACGCGGGTCGACGGGCGTCGTGGCGGCGTAGTCCAGGTAGATCGGCTTGCTGTCCTGCGGGTCCATGGTCGGGGCTCCGTTGCCTGTGCTCGGGCTGGCTGATCGCACGGACCGTGCCAGCCGGCCGGGCGCCGAGAAAGCCCAGTGGATTCAGGCAATTGCGGCGCATCTCCCTCCGCGGCGAACCCGCCGCAGAGCGCGTGCATGTCGGCTTTGTCGACTCGCCGACAAAGCCTGCGGCGCACGCGGCGGCTTCGACCAGGCGCTCCCAGGAGCGCCGGCGCTGGCATCCAATTTGCGATCAGGCCGTGCGCTGGGTATTTCTGTACATAACGTGCCGTTCGACCACCGCCGTGGAGGCTCCGATGACCCTGATTGACTATCGCCTCACGGCGCCTGGACGCGCCGTTGCGTCATGACTGAAGGCGCCGCATCGCGCCCGGGCTGGTCGCAGGGCCTGCCTGGAACCTACCGCGCCGCGGTCGTCGTGCCGGCACGCTTCGACACGCATGTGGACGAGGCGGCCTGTGCCCGCAAGCTCAACGGTTTCGATGCCGGCGGACGGCGCTGTTTCGTACGCCACGACCACACGGCATGCGTCGACACCTTCGACATCGACGAGTTCCCGCTGACGGTGGCTGTGCGCCACGAGCGCCGCACGGCCTGGCGCTTGCAGTCGGGGCAATGGCTGATGAGCGTGGACCGCATCGAGCGCCTGGACAGCTGTGCGCCCCGGGTCGTCAATGAAACCTGGCTTGCCGCGACAGAAGCCCAACTCGGCCTGTGAGCGGCGCGCGTGCGCCGTCAGGGCTGGGTGGCGACCATCACGGCGGAGGCCTTGAACACGGCGGTGGCCGGCACGCCGACCTTCAGCCCCAAGGCCTCGACACCCTCGTTGGTCACGCTGGCCGTGATGGCCGAGCCCCCCGGCAGCGTCAGCACCACCAGCGATGACACCGCGCCGCGCTCGATGCGCGAGAGGGTGCCCTGGAGCTGGTTGCGGGCACTGAGCTGCCAGCCGGCGAAGTCGGTCACCAGCACCACGGCGCTGGCCTTGATGAGGGCCAGGGCCTCCTGGCCCGGGGCCAGCTCGAGACGCTGGGCGGCGGCACTCGTCATGGTGGTGGTGATCTCAACGCCGGAGGCCAGCGTGATCGTGACCTGGGCCGACACCGGCCCGACCTCGACCGCACCGACGGTGCCTGCGAACTGGTTTCGTGCGGTGGTTTTCATGGACATCCTTCGGATCAGCCCGTGCAGGGCCGGCAGTTGTGCCAGGCGTGCTTCCTGCGCCTGGATGAAGTCGCGGTGCTCCGCCTGGAGGTCTTGCCAGGCCGCCAGAAGCGCCAGGGCCGCTTCGGTCAGGCGAGTGCCGCCGCCGCCCGCGCCGCCGGTGGCGGTGTGCAGCAGCGGCTCGTTGGCGAGGTTGCAGGCCTGCTCCAGCAGCAGCCACGCCCCCTTGTAGCTCAGGCCCGCCGTGCGGGCGGCGCGGTTGATGGAGCCGGTGTCCTGCAGGGCCTTCAGCAGCGCGAAGAAGCGCGCGTCCAGGCGGCCGGCGATCTTCAACTCCGCCGTCAGCAGCGCGCCGTCACTCGTGGGCTTCATGCGTTCATTCCATCAGCGCGACGGACTTGACCTGCGCCCAGACGGGCAGGCCCACCTCCAGCCCGAGGCCTTCAGCCGAGCGGCGTGTCAGCCGCGCGACCACCGGGCTGGTGCCGACGCGAACGCGCACCAGCGCCAGCGACGGATGCTCGTCGTCGGCGATCGCTTCGACCGTGCCGTGCAACTGGTTGGCGATGCTGGTGCCGGTCTGGGCGGCCAGCGTCAGGCTCACGTCGCGGGCCAGCAGACGCACGCGAACCGCCCGCCCCACGGGAAGGCCCAGGTCGCGTGCCCAGACGCTGAAGTCCGCCGTGCCCACGCTCAGCCGGGCCAGTTGCCAGGGGGCGTCGTGCTCGGCAATGACGGCGTCCAGCACCACGCCGGCGCCCTCGCCATGGGCGGTGGGCAGGTCCAGCCGCGCCATCACGTCGCCCAGCGGCCCGGCGGCCACGACGCGGCCGGCCTCCAGCAGCACCACGTGGTGGGCCAGCCGGGCGACCTCGTCGATGGCATGGCTGACGTAGACGATGGGAATGCCCAGCTCGCGGTGCAGGCGGTCCAGGTAGGGCAGGACCTCGGCCTTGCGCGCGGCGTCCAGGGCCGCCAGGGGCTCGTCCATCAGCAGCAGGCGCGGGCTGGTGGCCAGGGCCCGGGCGATGGCCACGCGCTGCCGCTCGCCGCCGGAGAGGGTGTCCGGCCGGCGGCCCATCAGCGAGCCGATGCCCAGCAGCTCGACGGCCTGGTCCAGCTCGATGCGGTGCTCGCCCGGGGCGATGCGGCGGCGGCCGAAGTCCAGGTTGCGGCGCACGTCCAGATGCGGGAAGAGCGCGGCCTCCTGGATGACGTAGCCGATGGCGCGGCGGTGCGTGGGCAGGAAGAGGCCCCGCGCGTCGTCCTGCCAGACCTCGCCGCCCAGTGCGACACGGCCGGCTGCACGCTCCAGGCCGGCGAGGGCGCGCAGCACGGTCGTCTTGCCGCAGCCCGAGGGGCCGAACAGCGCGCTCACGCCGCTGGCGGGCAGCGTCAGGTCCACATCGAGGGTGAACCCCGCGCGGGGCAGGCGCAGCGCGGCGCGGATCACGCGGCCCCCTTGCGCGCGGGCCGGTTCAGCACGTGGAGCGTGACGAGCACCAGCATCGCGAATGCCACCATGCCGGCGGCCAGCCGGTGGGCGTCGGCGAACTCCAGGGCCTCGACGTGGCCGTAGATGGCCACCGACAGCACCCGCGTCTGCCCGGGGATGTTGCCGCCGATCATCAGCACCACGCCGAACTCGCCCACCGTGTGCGCGAAGCCGAGCACACTGGCCGTCAGCAGCCCGGGCCTGGCCAGCGGCAGCGCCACCGTGAAGAAGCGATCCCAGGCGCCGGCGCGCAGCGTGGCCGCCGCTTCCAGCGTGCGCTCGGGAATGGCCTCGAAGGCCTGCTGCAGGGGCTGCACGACGAAGGGCATGGAGTACAGCACCGAGGCCACCACCAGCCCCCCGAAGGTGAAGGGCAGCCGCCCCAGCCCCAGGGCCTGCGTGAGCTGGCCCACCGGCCCTTGCGGACCCATCAGCAGCAGCAGGTAGAAGCCCAGCACCGACGGTGGCAGCACCAGCGGCATCGCCACCAGCGAGGCGACCACGGGCTTGAACGCCGAACGCGTGCGCGCCAGCCACCAGGCCACCGGCGTGCCGGCCACCAGCAGCAACGCGGTCGTCAGTGCCGCGAGTTGCGCGGTCAGGCGAACGGCGGCCCAGTCGTCGGCGGGCAGCGTCATCAGAGTCCGTAGCCGAACGACTTGATGATGTCACGGGCCTTGGCGCCCTTCAGGTAGGCCAGCAGCGCAGCCGCGGCCGGCTTGTTCGCGCCGGCCCTGAGCAGCACCGCGTCCTGGCGGATTTCGCCGTAGAGGTTGGACGGCACGAGCCAGTACGAGCCGACCGTCGGCTTGCCCGGCACGGCGACCTGCGACAGCGCCACGAAGCCCAGCTCCGCGTTGCCCGTGCTGACGAACTGGTAGGCCTGGGCGATGCTTTCGGCCGTGACCAGCTTGGGCGCGACGGCTTCACCGAGGCCGCGGGCCTTGAGCACCTCCATGCCCGCCGCGCCGTAGGGTGCGACCTTGGGATTGGCGATGGCCAGGTGGGCGAACCTGCCCGCGGCCAGCACGGCGCCCTGGTCATCCACCAGGCCGGGTTGGGCGCTCCACAGCACCAGCTTGCCGACGGCGTAGGTGAAGTTGCTGCCCGTGACTGCCAGGCCCTCGGCGATCAGCTTCCTGGGCGTCTCGTCGTCGGCGGCGATCAGCACGTCGAAGGGTGCACCGGCCACGATCTGCGAGTAGAACTTGCCCGTGGCGCCGGCCGAGATCCTGAGGCTGTGGCCGGTGGCGGCCGTGAAGCCCTCGCCGAGACGCGCCAGCGGCACGGCGAAGTTCGCGGCCACGGCCACCTGCACCTCGTCGGCGCGGGCACCCAGCGCGGCGAGCGTCAGGGATGCGACAAACAGGACACGGGGGATGGGCTTCATGGCAGTTCCGGGGTTATGTGGCGTCGTACACAACGATGCCAAGCAAGTGCCGGGCCCGATTCGCCCGGCCCAGCCGTCCGGAACGTTCGTCAGCTCTCGGGGCCGAAGCAAAGCGGCTGGTCTGCGCAGACCGCGCAGCTCGGCGACTTGCAGATCAGGATCTCGGCCTGCACGCACAGCTGGCGGTAGAGGAACTTCTTCCACTTCATGTCGCCGACGTTCCTCTCGACGAGGGCCGGGAACCAGTGGCGCATCAGCGCCGAAAGCTCGCTGCGCGAGCCCAGCCCCAGGTCCTGCCAGAGGTGGTTGTCGCCCAGGCTGGCCAGGGCGACCGCGAGCGCGACCGCGTCGATCTCGGCGGCCGTGCCGGCGGCGGGGTCGGCGTGGCCGCGCAGCAAGGCCAGCAGGTCGTCCACCTCGTCGTCCCGCGTGAGGCGGCGCTCGTGCACGGCGGGGTGCAGCTGGAAGTGCAGTTCGCGCGCGCCCACCTCAGGCCCCTTCAGGCGCTGGCCGCCGCGTGCGTGTAGCACTTCTTGGGGCAGATCCGAGAGCAGGCCGTGCAGCCGATGCACAGCGCCTGGCGGGCGATGGTCATCACCTTCTTCTCGTATTCCTCTTCCTCGTCGCCGTCGGGATCCAGCGCGATGCGCCCGCCGTCTTCGTCCAGGCCGACGAGCTCCAGCACGCCGCGCGGGCAGACGCGAAAGCACCGCCCGCAGCCTATGCACTTGTCCTCGTTGATGGCCTGCACGAAGGTCGGCGTCCAACTGGCGCCGGAGGGCAGGGTGATGGTGAAGTCGCTCATGGCGCGGCCTCCGCGAGCTGGCGGCGTGCCGCCATCAAGGCCGCATGCGCGTCGTGCGCGGCCTGGGCGACGTCCAGGATGCGCTCCCAGTTCGTCGGCAGCTCCTCGCTCAGGTCGTGCAGGTCCATCTTGGCCTGGGTGGCGCGGGCGTTGAGCTTCTTCAGCTCGGCTTTCAGGGTATCGACGTCAGCCATAGTGGGCCACCTCCGGGTACTTCTCGATCAGGTCCACGCCTTCCTTCACCAGCTTGTTGCCGGCCTCGGCGAGCTTGGCCAGGCTGGGGAAGCCGAAGCGGTGCACGTCGCGCAGGTAGCGGTTGACGACGATGAGCCGGCCGGTGGTCAGCACCGCGCGGCCGAAGCCCTCGTGGCTCATCTTCATCATGGGCGAGACCATGCATCGCGTCGCCCGCTCGATGGTCAGCCCCACGGCGTTGTGGAAGAGGTCCAGCCGCCACAGGGTGTCGGGGTCGGGGTCGCCCATGATGGGCAGGGCGCGGCGCTGCTCGGCGGTCACGATGAAGGGCTCCAGCAGCTGTGCGTCGCTCCTGCCCTCCCAACTGCCGTGGGTGTCCTGTGCCCGCAACTGCTTGACCAGCTCGCGCACGAAGGGGTCGGCCAGCGCTTCGGCGGTGGCTTCAGTCATTCTTCACCTCGTCGTCTTCCTCGAAGTCGTGGACCCGCGCCTGGCCTTTGAGCAGCGCCTTGCGCAGCCAGGGTGGCGGCATGCCGGCGAGGGTCTCCTGCAGTTTGTCCAGGATGTCCAGGATGGGCTCGGGCTGGGTGACCTTGACCGGGTGGATCTTGCTGGCCACCACGCGCGCCGCGGCCGAGCCGCCGATGGCGGCCACGTAGACGATGGCGCAGTCGTGGATGGCGGCGAGCTTGGGCGAGAGCTTGTCTTCGTTGCCGTCCTCCGCCAGGTCTTCGCCGAAGGGGAAGTCCTGCAGGAAGCGGTAGCCCGAGGGCGAGACCTCGTAGACGGCGAGGTGCTTGGCCCAGCCGAAGTGCGCGTCGACGCGCTGCTGGTCCTGGGTGGCGAAGGCGACTTTCATGGCATCTCCGTGGGGGTGTTCAGGCGCCGGCGGTGGCGGGCCGGCCCGGTTGCGCGGCGGCCAGCGAGGCGGCGGGCAGCGGCCAGTCGTCGGGGCCGTGGTGGGGCGCGTGGGCCATCAGCAGGTTGCCCACCTCGTAGACGAAGTTGCGCGTGCCCCGGTAGCCCGCGTGGCAGATGTGGGAGTTGCCGATGCGGTCGAACATCGGGATCCCGATGCGGAACAGCGGCAGGCCCAGGCGCTCGGCGGCCTGGCGTCCGTGCGAGTGCGTCATCAGCAGCTCGCAGCCGGCGGCGCGCGCCGATTGCTCGAAATCCTCCAGGTCGCCGACCAGCACCTCGGCACTGGGCATGCGTTCGAGCAGCGGCGAGCGGGTGGTGGTGACGCACACGGCCAGCTCGGCGCCCATCTCCGCCAGGAAGCTGCCGGCGCTCCACAGCAGGTCGGGCTCGGCGGCCAGCGCCACGCGCACGTTGCCGAAGTGGAAGTGGCCGTCGAGCATGGCGTCCACCAGCTGGCTGCGCTGGCGGCGCAAACGGGCGGGCACCGCGCGGCCGGAGAGTTCGGCCAGCCGGGCGACGAAGGCGTCGGTGGCGGTAAGGCCGGTGAGTCGGTCGAACACCGTGAACGGCACGCCGCAGCGCGCCTGCAGCGCCAGCGCGGCGGGGCGCATCTGCTCGCCCAGCGCCAGGGTGTGCTCGGCCGTGCCCAGTTCGCGCAGCGCCGCCAGCGGCGTGCCCCCGAGCGTGGTGCCCAGCCAGGCCTCGGGAATGTGGCCGTCCAGCGAGCCCGACACGTCGGGCACGAAGACCGGCGTGAGCCCGAAGGCCTCGATCATGTCGCGCACTTCCTCCAGGTCGCCGGGCGTCAGGTGGCTGCCGGGCAGCACGTTGACGAGGCCGGCCCGGCGCGGGGCCTGCGGTGCGGGCAGCTGGGAGACGAGGGCCGTGACCGCTCGCGCCCAGCCGTCCTGGAAAGCGCCGACGTAGTCGGGCGTGGAGACGTAGACGATCTCCGTGTCGGCCAGCTCCGGGTGGCGCTGGCGGATGAGCCTCAGGTGGCCTTCGACATCGTCGCCGCGGGTTTCGGTCAGGCCCGTCGAGCAGATGGCGATCAGCGCCGGCCTGGCGCGCTGTCGGATGTTGAGCAACGCCTTCTCGATGTTGTCGTAACCACCCATCACCGTGGTGGCCTCGTTCATCGCGGTGGTCTGCAGCGGGATGGCTTCCTTGAAATGGCGCACCAGCACCACCAGGCCGAAGGAGGTGCAGCCTTGCGAGCCATGCATGACGGGCATGCAGGACGCGAGCCCCATGAACGCGTAGGCCGCGCCCAGCGGCTGGCTCATCTTGAGCGGATTGACGGCGCAGGCCTTACGGGATTCGCTGACGTGGGCCATGTCACACCGCCTCGCCCAGCAGGGCCGCTTGCGTCTCCCATGGCGCCGGCGTCCGCACCTGCTGCCACACCGGGTTGAACAAGGCCTTGTCGATCTCCGCGATCATGGTCACCATGCCCTCGTAGCCGGCGAAGGCGTGGTGGCGCTCCTGGTTGATGTCCATCCAGGGCATGCGCGCCTTCAGAGCCACGAACTGGCTGCGCCCGCCGCTGAGCATGATGTCGGCCTTGGCGTCCTTGAGCATGGCGTACATCTCGCGCGGGCTCAGGTCGTCGATCATGTGGGCATCGGCGCCGTCGCCCATCAGCTCGCGGATCTTCTCCTTGTCCTCGCGGGTGCTCTTCTTGACGCTGGTGCCCACCACCTCCAGCCCCGCCTCCTGCAGCGCCGAGACGACCGACCAGCTCTTCACGCCGCCGGTGATGAGCAGCACCTTCTTGCCCGACAGCCGCTCGCGGTAGGCGCGGATGCGCTCCCAGGCGCGCGCCTCCTCGGCGGCGATCAGCGCCTCGGCCCGGTCGGCCAGGTCGGCTGGCGCGCCGCGCGCCACCAGCAGCCGCGCGATCTCGCGCAGCGTCGTGCTCATGTCGCTGATGCCGTAGAACGAGCCTTCGAAGTAGGGGATGCCCCAGCGCTGCTGCATGCGTGTGGCCACGTTGATCATGGACTTGCTGCAGACCATCATGTTGGCGCGCGCCCGGTGGGCCCCGGCGATGTCGCGGTAGCGCCCGTCGCCGCTGATGCACGACAGCACGCGCACGCCCAGGGCGTCCAGCAGCGGCTTGACCTGCCAGAGCTCGCCGCTGAGGTTGTACTCGCCGATGATGTTGATGTCGGTCGGCGTCGTGACCTCGGGCTCCACCGTGCCGATGACGTGATCCAGCAGCGCCTCGGCACCGAGCTTGTTGCCCAGGTTCTTGGGGCCGGCGAAGCCCGGCGCGTTGACCGGGATCACCGGCTTGCCGAAGCGCTCGGCGGCGCGCCTGCACACCGCCTCGATGTCGTCGCCGATCATGCCGGTGACGCAGGTCTGGTAGACGAACACCGCCGCCGGGTCCTGGCGCTCGATGACCTCACGGATGCTTTTTAACAGGCGCTTCTCGGCGCCGTAGATCACGTCCAGCTCGTTGATGTCGGTTGTGAAGCCGGTGCGGTAGGTCTGCGGGCCGGAGCTGGCGCTGTGGCGGTTGTCCCAGCTGTTGCCTTCGCAGGCGATGGGGCCGTGCACGAGGTGGGCCACGTCCACGATGGGTTGCAGCGCGATCTTGGCGCCGTCGAAGGCGCAGCCTCCGGCCGCGGCACCGGGCGTGAGCTGCTTGGTGCACCCCTTCTTGCGCTCCTTGGCGCTCTTGGCCTGGTTGACGTCGCAGCCAGGCTCGTCGAAGACCTCGGCGATCTTGGCGTTCAGGCTGGCGGACATCGGGGCCTCCCGGAGTGGCGGACGAGAGGCTCAATGCAGGATCGATGCCAGGGCCGCGCAGGTCCCGCAACGCTGTCGGATCAAGGACTTGGAGAGGCCAGGGGCCGAGGCCGGTGTGCGCTGAGCTGGCGGGTTTGCGACAAACACGACGCGCCTGGGAGACACGGAGGGGCCTTCATTCCGCTGCCTCTGTGTCTCTGCGTCTCTGTGGCCGTATGCCTGGCTCCAAGCGCCACGGACAGCGCGGTTCGCCCGGCCTCCCGGCCCCGGCGGCTGCCTCGCTCAGAGGTCGTCCGCCAGCACGTCCAGCGCGACGAGCTGCTCACGCAGGGCCTGGCGGGCGCGCCAGCCGCGGCCCTGCCACAGCGGGTCGTCCCCGCGCTCGAAGGCGGCGGTGGCCTCGGCCTCGTTCCAGAAGATGCGGCATCGCGCAGCCGCAGGCGCGGTGGCCGCGCCCGGTTCCTGCAGCGCGAGCAGGCCCGGTGCGCGGCATTCGATCTTGCCGAGCAGGTCGTCCACGTCGAACGCGAACCAGGCCGAGGGTTCGGCCTGGTCGGGGACTTCGATGACGAAGATCATGTCGCCGCGCGGGCGCCGGACGTTCAGCGGATGATGTCGTAGGAGTAGTCGGTCTTGCCGGGCACGATGGTGTTCGCGTCCAGCGTCTCGAAGAATTCGTCCAGCAGCATCGTGAACAGCCACAGGGCGCCGTTGTAGCCCCAGGTGGGGAAGCGGTGGTAGTGGTGGCGGTCGAAGATGGGGAACACCGCCCGGATCAGCGGCGTGCCGGCGTCGCGCTCCAGGTATTTGCCATAGGTGTTGCCGATCAGGAAGTCCACCGGCTCGGTGAAGAGCAGGCTGCGCAGGTGCCAGAGGTCGCGCTTGGGGTAGACCTTGCAGCCGGCGCCGTAGGACGAGGCGTCGAACACGGCCTGCACCTTCTTCGCCCACTCTTCGCCGCCATTGGTGGCCAGCACGTGGGCCGGCTCGGCACCCAGTTCCAGCAGGAACTCGGCATAGCCGATCATCTGGTCGGGATCGCCGTAGAGGGCGTAGCGCTTGCCGTGCAGGTGGCTCTGGCTGTCGGCCATGGCGTCCACGAGCTGGCCGCGCTCCTTCTCCAGCTCGGCCGGCACCGGCTTGCCGGTCAGGCGGCTGATGGCCATCAGGAAGCGGTCGGTGCCGGCCACGCCCACGGGGGCGTTGAGCAGCACGACCTCCTGGCCCTTCTCGGCGATGTACTTGGCCGTCTTCTCGCAGCAGAACTCCTGGAAGACGATGGTGGCCTTGGCGTTGAGCGCGGCCTCGACGGTCTCCTTGGTCGTGCCGCCCTGGTACATGCGGAACTCGCCGTCGGTGGGCGTGTTCCAGACTTCGCTCGGGTCGCAGATCACGTTCACCGTCACGCCGAAGAGGCTGAAGATGCGCTTGATCTCCTTCATGTTGCCGACGACGAAGCCGTCGAAGCCGCCGATGAAGTTGATGCTGTCGTCGGGCACGCGTTGCAGCGCCGGCGCCGTGCCGGCCTTGCCGTCCCAGAAGTGCTGCAGCACGCCCAGCAGCGCGTTGTCGTAGCCGGTCACGTGGCTGCCGACGAAGGCGGGCGTGTGGGCGAAGGGCACGTCGAACTCGGCCGGCACGCTGCCCTTCTCCTTGGCGGTCTTGATGAAGGCGTTCAGGTCGTCGCCGATGACCTCGGCCATGCAGGTGGTGCTGACCGCGATCATGTCGGGCTTGTAGAGGCTGTAGGCGTTGCTCAGGCCGTCCACCATGTTGTTGAGCCCGCCGAAGACGGCGGCGTCCTCGGTCATGGACGAGCTGACGCAGGAGGTCGGCTCCTTGAAGTGGCGGCTGAAGTGGCTGCGGTAGTAGGCCACGCAGCCCTGGCTGCCGTGCACGAAGCTCAGCGTCTTGTTGAAGCCGTTGGCCACGAACACCGCGCCCAGCGGCTGGCAGGCCTTGGCGGGGTTCACCGTCAGCGCCTCGCGGGCGAAGTTCTTTTCCTTGTACTCCGGCGTCTTGGTCCAGTTGCGGATCTCCTCGATGCGCACGTCGGCATGGTTGAACTCGAAGTTGGCCTTCTTGTCGGCGAAGAGCTTCTGGTATTCCGGCTCGCGGAACAGCAGTTCGTGGTCGATGACCTTTTCTGCGGTCTGGGGCATGGTGTTCTCCTGGCGGGGATGAGTCGGTTCTTTACGCGGCGGTCTTCCAGGGCGCGGACTTGGCCAGCTTCCAGATCGGGGAGCTGATGGCCATGTCCATGTCGCGGGCGAAGATGGCGAAGCCGTCGTAGCCGTGGTACGGGCCGCTGTAGTCCCAGCTGTGCATCTGGCGGAAGGGCACGCCCATCTTCTGGAAGACGTACTTCTCCTTGATGCCGCTGCCGATCAGGTCGGGCTGGATCTTCTCGACGAACTTCTCGAACTCGTAGCCGGTCACGTCGTCGTAGATCAGCGTCGCGTCGCCGATGTAATGGGTGGTGCGCTGGTAGTCGTCGTTATGGCCGAACTCGTAGCCGGTGCCGACGACCTTCATGCCGAGATCCTCGTAGGCGCCGATGACGTGGCGCGGGCGCAGGCCGCCCACGTAGAGCATCACGGTCTTGTCCTGCAGGCGCGGCCTGTATTTGGCGATGACGGAGTCCACCAGCGGCTGGTACTTGGCGATGACGGCCTCGGCCTTGGCCTTGATGCTGTCGTCGAAGTGGCTGGCGATCTCGCGCAGGCTCTCAGCGATCTTGGTCGGGCCGAAGAAGTTGTATTCGACCCAGGGAATGCCGTACTTCTCCTCCATGTGCCGGCTGATGTAGTTCATCGACCGGTAGCAGTGGATGAGGTTGAGCTTGGCCCGCGGCGTGTTCTCCAGCTCGGCGATGGTGCCGTCGCCCGACCACTGCGCGATCACGCGCAGGCCGATCTCCTCCAGCAGGATGCGGCTGCTCCAGGCGTCGCCGCCGATGTTGTAGTCGCCGATGATGGTGACGTCGTAGGGCGTCGACTCGAAGGCGTGCTCCTTCTTCGTCGTGCCGTCGAACACCCAGTCGCGGATGGCGTCGTTGGCCAGGTGGTGGCCCAGCGACTGGCTCACGCCGCGGAAGCCTTCGCAGCGCACCGGCACGATGGTGTGGTCGCCATGCTCCTTGCTCTTCCTCTTGGACACGGCCTCGATGTCGTCGCCGATCAGGCCGATGGGGCACTCGCTCTGGATGCTGATGCCCTTGTTGAGCGGGAACAGGTCCTGGATCTCGTCGATGATCTTGTCGAGCTTCTTGTCGCCGCCGAAGACGATGTCCTTTTCCTGGAAGTCGCTCGTGAACTGCATGGTCACGAAGCTGTCCACGCCGGTCAGGCCGATGTAGTAGTTGCGCCGCGCGGCCCAGCTGTACTGGCCGCAGCCCACCGGGCCGTGGCTGATGTGGATCATGTCCTTGATGGGCCCCCACACCACCCCCTTGGAGCCCGCATAGGCGCAGCCGCGGATGGTCATCACGCCAGGCAGCGACTTGATGTTGCTCTTCACGCCGCAGTCCGGCTTGCCTTCCTCGTACTGGCCAAGGTGCTTGGCGCGGCGCTTGGCCATCTTGTCCGGGTAGGCCCTCAGGACTTCATCGATCAAGGCCTTGTTGGCGGCCTTGCGCTCTTCAACCGTCATGCTCATGGTGTTCGCTCCGCGATGGTGTGGGGAGCGGTGGCGCCGCTGCGCCACCGCGTTCGGGGTCAGGCCGCGAGGGCGGATTCGGCGGCCAGTTCGGCGGCGGACTTGCCCACCAGCGATTCGTCGATCGACTTCATGATCCCGTGCTCCATCAGCAGGTCTTCCAGCTGGTCCATCGTGATGGGCGTGGGGATGGTGCCGTTGCCGGCGTTGGCGTGGATCTTCTCGGCCAGCGTGCGGTACTCCTGCGCCTGCTTGGAGTCGGGCGCGTACTCCAGCACCGTCATGCGGCGCAGTTCGGCGTGCTGCACGATGTTGTCGCGCGGCACGAAGTGGATGAGCTTGCTGCCCAGCATCTTGGCCAGCGACTCGGCCAGCTCCAGCTCCTTGTCGGTCTGGCGCTCGTTGCAGACCAGGCCGCCCAGGCGCACGCCGCCGCTGTTGGCGTATTTCAGGATGCCCTTGGAGATGTTGTTGGCCGCGTACATGGCCATCATCTCGCCCGACATGACGATGTAGATCTCCTGCGCCTTGTTCTCGCGGATGGGCATGGCGAAGCCGCCGCAGACCACGTCGCCCAGCACGTCGTAGGAGACATAGTCCACGCCGTCATAGGCGCCGTTCTCCTCGAGGAAGTTGATCGAGGTGATCACGCCGCGGCCGGCGCAGCCCACGCCCGGCTCGGGGCCGCCGGACTCCACGCAGCGGATGTCGCGGTAGCCGATCTTCATGACGTCTTCCAGCTCCAGGTCCTCCACCGAGCCGGCCTCGGCCGCGAGGGAGAGGATGGTGTCCTGCGCCTTGGCGTGCAGGATGAGGCGCGTGGAGTCGGCCTTGGGGTCGCAGCCGACGATGAGGATCTTCTGCCCCATCTCGGCCAGGGCGGCGAGGGTGTTCTGCGAGGTGGTGGACTTGCCGATGCCGCCCTTGCCGTAGAAGGCGATCTGCCGAAGTTTTGCCATTTCAGTGCTCCAGTCGTGTGGATGAGAAGTTGACGATCGAGAGGGTTCGTCGCGATCTCTATGCAGCCTTCGGTGCCTTGGATAGGTCTTCTTATGAAGGTTCCTCGGGGCCTGACATCGGATGTCGCGCAGCCCTGCTAACGCAATGGGCGTGCCACCCCGCGGCAGGCCGCTCAAGTGTTTGTTTTGCCTGGAGAAACGTCGCGGCGGGCCGGCGGGAGGACCTTGTCGCGCCTGTGTTCGAAACCCGACAAACCGGGCCGCTTGTCGGCCTTGCGCTGCCACCGCGCCTGGCTCGCGCCCTGTGGAGACCGGCCTGGTACGGGCGTTGCTCTGGAAGAGGCATGAGCGTGCTGTCCACCATCGCCGTCGTCGCCAACCCGCACTTCGCGCGGCTGGGCGGCGAGGCGGCCGTGGCGCGGCTCGTCTCGGCCTTCTACGCGGCCATGGACAGCCGGCCCGACGCTCGCGCCATCCGCGCCATGCATGCCGCCGACCTCGCCGCCACAAAGGCCGTGCTGGTGACCTACCTGTGCGAATGGCTGGGCGGCCCGCGGCGCTACACGGCCGAGCGCGGCGCGCCGCGCCTGGGCCGCGTCCACCGGCCCTTCGCGCTGGACGCCGCCGCGGCCGACGCCTGGCTGGCCTGCATGCGCCAGGCCCTGCACGAGTGCTGCGCCGATGCCGCGCTGCGCGACGAACTGATGGCGGCCTTCACCAAGGTGGCCCGCCACCTCGCCACTCCCGTTTCCGACCACCACCGAAAGCCACTGATGAGCACCACCTTCGCCGAACCCGGCCTCGCCACCACCGCCTTCGCCCGCCTGGAGGCCGAGGGCCGCCTGCTCAACCCGGTGCTCAAGGGCCCGACCCGAAAGCCCGGGCGCTTCGGCTTCCGCGGCGAGCTGGCGCTGCGCTTCGCCACCCGGTTGGCCGACGAGGCCCGCCCGCCCGAGCTGACCTGCGACCAGGTCATCGCCGTGGCCCAGGTGGGCGACCCCAAGCTCGCCTTCTTCGCCGGCTACCTGCTCAGCTTCGAGCACCTCAAGGACGTCGCCGAGGCCCTGGGCGACACCCTCGGTGCCGGCGGCAAGTACTTCCTGTTCTGCAACAACATCGACCTCAGCAAGAAGTACCAGGTGGCCATGAACGGCGCCGTGTTCTACGTGCTGCCCATCGACGAAGCTACCGTCTACAACGAGCTGCTGGAGCTGTTCTACCTGGACAAGTCGGAGCTGAAGAAGCTGGACACCGCCGGCAAGACCGACCGCGTGGCCGATGCCGCGCTGAAGTTCGACCTCGGCTTCGACACCATCACCTACGCCGAGGGCCTTGCGCTGATGGGCCCGGTGCGCAACCCCAACGAGAACCGGCCAGTCTGACGCAGCCTGCTGCGGCCCGGCGAGACGACGTGGGCGACGAGCATGATCCCGCGGGCTGGTACACGACGAACCTGGTCGGCATCCCGGCGCCGGTGCTCGCCAGCGCCGGCTTCAATGCCCACCCGCAGCCCTTGCACGTGGCCGGGGTGCGCGAGTCGCATGCCGGCCTGTTCGCGCTGCTGCAACGCTGCACGGACGCGGCCGAGGCCCGCGGCGTGTTCGCGCACTACATGAGCCTGGCCTTCGGGCTGCAGCGGCGTGCCGCCGGGAGCGACGCCGCCGAGCCGCGGCGTTGGCGGGCCAGCTACCTCAAGCTGCTGCAAGGCTGGGGGCTGGACGCCAACGGCGCGGCCGGCGCGGTGCTGAAAGGCTGGGTGGAGAGCCGCTTCGGCATCGTGCCGGTGTTCCACCGCGCGGTCCTGGCACGCTTCCCCTCGCCGGCCTGGACGACCTACCTCGAGGAAAAGGCCGGCAGCCGCTTCCACAACAACAACATCTTCCAGCAGCTGGACCTGCTCTACGAGTTCAGCCAGTGGATGCTGGCGCGCTTCCAGCCGCTGGGCGGCGCGCCGCGCGTGACGCTGTGGCGCGGCAGCACGCGCTGCGAGGAGCAGGTCCTGGCCGGCTCGCTGCGGGGCCGGCAATGCACCGTGAGGCTGAACAACCTCGTCTCCTTCAGCCTCGCGCGCGAGCAGGCCGGCTGCTTCGGCGACTGGCTGCTGCAGGCCGAGGTGCCGCAGGTCAAGCTGCTGCTGTGGCCAGGCCTGCTCGCCAGCGCCACGCTGCAGGGCGAGTCCGAGGTGCTGGCCATCGGCGGCTGCTACGAGGTGCTGGCGCGTTATGACTGAAGCCGCCGAGCTGCTGCCCATCTGGGACCGCGCCCTCGGGGCCTATCTGGGCCTGGCCCTCGGCGACGCCCTGGGCGCCACCCTCGAGTTCATGACGGCGCGCGAGATCGCCCAGGCCTATGCCGCCCAGGGCGGCGTGCACCGCCACATCACCGGCGGCGGCTGGCTCAGGCTCGCGCCCGGCCAGGTCACCGACGACACCACCATGAGCCTGGCCCTGGGCGATGGCCTGCTGCGTGGCCAGGCGCTGGGTCGCCCTTTCGACACCGGGCTCATCGCCGACGCCTTTGCCGCCTGGTGGCGCGCCAAGCCGGTGGACTGCGGCAACACCTGCCGGCGCGGCATCGCGCGCTACCTGCGCGACGGCTCGCTGCAGGGGCCGCCCAACGAGGCCGACGGTGGCAACGGCGCGCTGATGCGCAACCTGCCCGCCGTGCTCGCGACGCTGGGAGACGACGCCGCCTTCGAGCGCGTGTCGCTCGCCCAGGCCCGCATCACCCACCACCATCCGCAGTCCGATGCCGCCGTGCTCGGCATCGGCCACCTGCTGCGCCGGCAGCTTGCCGGGGCCGATGCCGAGGCCATGGCGCGGCACGTCGCCGATTGGGTCGCCGCCGAGCCTGACTTCCGCTTCGAGCGGTATCCCGGCCGCGCCAGCGCCTACGTGGTGGACACCGTGCAGACCGTGCTGCACGCGTTCACGCGGCATGCCGGCTTCGAGGACGCCGTCGTCGCCGCCGTCAACCGTGGCGAGGACGCCGACACCACCGGCGCCCTGGTCGGCATGCTCGCCGGCGCCCGCTGCGGCGCCGGCGCCCTGCCTCGCCGCTGGCTCTCCCGCTTGCAGACCGCGACGCGCCAGGCCATCACCGACCAGACCGGCGCCCTGCTGGCCCTGGCCCGAACCTTCCAACCCCGCTGAGGAGGCTTCCATGCCCATCTACGACTACCGCTGCAGCCATTGCGGCCAGAGCTGCGAGCTGCTCGTGCGCAGCAGCACCGTGCCCACCTGCCCGCACTGCGCCAGCACGGCGCTGGAGCGCCAGGTCTCGCTGACGGCCCCGCAGGGCACCAGCGCCGCCACCATCGCCACCGCCCGCCGCGCCGCGGCGCGGGAGGGGCATTTCAGCCATTACAGCCGGGCGGAGAGGGCGAGGGTGAAGTAGGGGCGGTGGACGTTGGGGGGAGGGCGGCTTGCGGCCAGCCGGTGCGGCGACATCGACTCTTGGGGTCTTGCAGAACATACGGCATTGCCGTATAGTTTCGACGTGCGAACCGTAGCTGAAACGCCGATTTTCCAGCGCTACGCTGCCGAAGTCTGGGCCGATGCGGAACGAGTTGAGTTCATCAACTGGATCGCAGCCAATCCAACAGCCGGAGATGTCATCCCCGGCAGCGGCGGTTGCCGGAAGGTCCGTTGGTCGCGGGCAGGTGTAGGCAAGCGCGGCGGCGCAAGGGTGATCTACTTCAATGCCGACGAGACGACGATCTGGCTACTCATCGTCTACACCAAGGCCAAGTTCGACAACCTCCCGTCCACTTTTCTGGCCGAGCTCAGGCAAGGAGTTGAAGATGCCCTCGGAAATTGAAGCGTTCAAGCGTGACCTGCTTGAGTCGGTCAAGCAAATGCGTCGTGGGCAGGCTGCCCGCGTCACGAAGGTCAAGCTGCCGCAGGCGGCCGAGGCGCGTTCGCGCGTGGGCCTGTCACAGCAGGAGTTTGCTCGGCTCTTGGGCGTGTCGGCCCGCACGCTGCAGGACTGGGAGCAGGGTCGAAGGGAGCCCACCGGAGCGGCAAAGATGCTGCTTCGTGTCGCTGTCGCCCATCCCGAAGTCCTTCTCGAACTCCACGGCTGAGGCCCTCCGTCAAGGGCCCTGCCTCAGCCCGACAACGCCCCCAGCAGTTCCACCGTCACGTCCTCGGTCCCGGTGAACTGCGCCTGGCAGGCCAGGCGGGACTTGCTGCCGATGCCGACCAGGGTGTCGAGCTTGGCGTTTTCCGCGGGGGTCACGCGGGTCAGGCCTTTGCGGCCGGCGGTGACGAAGACGTGGCAACCGCCGCACTTGGCGCCGCCGCCGCAGGGGTTCACGAGCTTGCCGCCAGCGTCGAGGATGGCTTGCAGCAGCGAGGCGCCGGCGGCCACTTCAAGGGTCAGCCCGGCGGGCATGAGGGTGAGCGTGCTCACGGTGTGCTCCTGTGATGAAGGGAAGAGATGACGAAGGGCCCGCTCAAGCCGCCACGGAGGCCGGCTGGGTGAGCGCGGCGGCCACCGCGGCCAGCGGCATCGCGATGCGCGTGATGCCCTGTTCGGCCAGGAAGCGCGCCTCCATGCGGGTGGGCGCGTCCGGCAGCACCGCGAAATGCGGGCCGGCGGAGCGCTTCATGATCTGGCGCGCAAAGGCCCTGGGCAACTGGTCGTTGAAGCGGCAGCCCAGGAAGACGAAGCCCAGGTGCTTGCGGCGCAACTGCACGGAGGCGGGGATGGGCGTCTGGATGTCGATCTCGGTCAGCACCTCGACGAAGTCGCTGTCCGACACCAGGAAGTTGGCGGCCGGCGCGTGGCCGCCCCAGGGCTTGTAGAGCAGGGTGGGCGCCTCGATGGGGTCGGGCTGGGCGCCGCCCTGGGCGTCGTACCAGCCGGCCCAGGTGCCGAAGTGCTCGCTTTGCGACAGCCCCTGCACCTCGGCCCAGTCGACGCGGTCGCTGGCCGCGGCCAGTGCGGTGCGCAGCGTGTCGTCGTACCAGGCGTCGACGATCAGCGGCGTGCGCAGGCCGGCCAGCCAATGGTGCAGCGGCGAGGGCTCGGCGGCGGTGGCGTAGGCCTCGGTCATGGCCTTCACCAGCGTCTTGCGGTGCTTGAAGTTCTCGATGAACTGCGCCGCCGCCGTGAGGCGGTTCCTGATCTTGCCGGGCACGGAGACCTTGGCGGTCAGCACCGCGGCCAGGGCCAGCGGGTCGGCGGGCGGCGTGGACCCGAGGCATAACGACAGCATGCCTGGCCCGAGGTAGGGCGCCAGCTTGCCGGCGCGCAGGCCCTGCGCCACGTCGGGCGGCAGGTCGTCGAGGGTGTCGAAGGTGCTCATGGCAGATCCCCTTTCAGTAGATGGCCGCGCCGGCGCCGACGTTGACGGAGGAGTCCTTCAGCGTCTTGACGATGAAGCCCACTTGCTCGGGCGAGAGGCCGCCGTGCAGGGGCAGGGCCAGCGCGCGGTCGGCGATGCGCTCGGCCAGGGGCAGCTGCCCGCGGCGCCAGCCCTGGGCGGTGTAGTGATGCTGCTGGTGCAGGGGCTGGCAGTAGAGCGCCGATTCGATGCACTCGGTGCGCAGGTCCTCCACCACCTGCGCCACGGCGCTGGCGGTGAAGCGCTTGCCCAGGTGCACGAGGTAGAGCATCCAGTGCACCTCGTCCACGTCGGGCGCGATGTAGGGCGGCTTGATGCCTTCGAAGCTCAGCATCTGCTCCAGGTAGGCGGCCTCCACGGCCTTGCGCCGCTCCAGGATCTCGTCGATGCGCGCGAGCTGCGCCACGCCCAGGGCCGCGGTGACCTCGCTCATCGCGGCCTGCAGCGGCACGCGCGCGCCGACCGAGACGGACTGCCGGTCGGCCACCGACCGGGCACGCAGGTAGCGCAGCTCGCTGGCCAGCGCCGCGTCGTCGGTGACCAGCATGCCGCCCTCGCCGCAGCACAGCGCCGAGGGTTGGGAGAAGTCGAAGACCGACACGGTGCCGAAGCTGCCCACCGGCCGCCCGCGGTAGCGCGAACCGATGGATTCGGTGGCGTCCTCGACCAGGGCCAGGCCGTGTTCGCGGGCCAGCGCGCCCAGCGCCTCCCAGGCCGCCGGGTGGCCGTTGACGTTGCCGGCGACGAGGGCGCGCGTGGCGGGCGTGACCTGGGCCGCGGCCCGCACAGGGTCCAGGCAGCCGCTCCAGTAGTTGATGTCGGAGAACACCGCTCGCGCGCCCGCCAGCGTCACGGCCTGCGCCACCTGGTGCCAGCCGTAGGTGGAGGCGATGACCTCGTCGCCGGTCCCTATGCCCAGCGCCCGCAGCGCCAGCCAGGTGCCGAGGGTGCCGCTGGGCACGGCCACGGCATGTCCGCGGCCCAGCCAGTCGGCGAAGCCCCGCTCGAAGCGCTCCACCATGCGCCCGCTCGACCAGCGCGGCGCGCTCAGCGCGGCCTGCACCAGGCGGGCCTCGAGCGGGCCGGCATCCGGCTCGGACAGCAGCAGCCAGTCGTTGGGGGCGTCGTCGGGCGCAGTCACCTCAGTCTCCCGACAGGCGCCGGGCCTCGACGGTGACCGGCAGCGTGGTGCCGGCTGCCATCTCGGGCAGGGCCAGCGTCCAGCCATTGGCCAGCGTGATGCTGCCGCCCCAGAGCTCCGCGCGTTCCTGGGCCACGATGGGCTCCTCCAGGTCCTTCTTGGGCACATAGGCCGACAGGGCGCCGGAGGAGGTCTTGCGGATCATGACTTTCATGCGGGGTCCTTGGAGTGAGGGGTCAGGCGGCCATGCCCGCCTCGGTCTCGGCCAGCAGCGGTGTGAGGGCTCGCGCGGCGGCGGCGATGGCGAAGTCGATGTCGGCCGCGGTGGTGCCGGGGCCGAGCGAGAAGCGCACGCCGCAACGCGCCTGCCGCGCGTCCAGGCCCATGGCGAGCAGCACGTGCGAGGGCTGGGTGCCGCCGGCGCTGCACGCGGCGCCGGAAGAGGCCACGATGCCCGCGCGCTCCAGCCGCGCGAGCACGGGCTCGGCCTCCAGCTCGCCGAAGCGCAGGCACACGGTGTTGGGCAGGCGCTCGGCGGCATGGCCGAGCACGCAGGTGCCGGGCAGGGCACGCAGCAGGCCCTGCTCCAGCCGCTGGCGCAAGGCGAGCTGTCGCGCCAGGTCTTCGGCCAGGGTCGCGGCGGTGCGCCCGCAGGCCGCCGCGAAGCCGGCAATGCCCGCGACGTTCTCGGTGCCGCCGCGCCGCTGGCGCTCCTGCCGGCCGGCGATCAGGGGCGCCAGGGCCTGGCCCTTGCGCACGAGCAGGGCGCCGACGCCCTTGGGGCCGCCGATCTTGTGGGCCGACACCGACATCAGCGCCGCGCCGCTGGCCGCGAACGACAGCGCCTGCTTGCCGGCCAGCTGCGTGGCATCGACGTGCAGCGGCACGCCATGGGCCTGGGCCAGCTCGGCGAGCTGCGGCAGCGGCATCAGCACGCCGGTCTCGTTGTTGGCGCCCATGACGCTCAGCAGGGCCACGTCGTCGCCGAGCAGGGCCTGGGCGGCGTCAAGGTCCAGCCGGCCCTGGCCGTCCACCGGGATGAGGTCCACCGGCCTGCCCTCGCCGCGCAGGCGCGCGGCCAGCGCCAGCAGCCCGGGGTGCTCGACGGACGACATCACCACCCGCCGGCGTCCTTCGGGCGCGGCGGCCAGCGTGCCCAGCACCGCGAGGTGGTTGGCCTCGGTCGCGCCGCTGGTGAAGACGAGCTCGGCCGGCGTCGCGCCCAGGAAGGCGGCCACCCGCAGCCGCGCGTCCACCAGCACGCGGCGGGCCGCCTGGCCGGGGGCATGCGTCGATGAGGGGTTGGCCCAGGCGTGCCGCAGCGTGTCGAGCATCTCGGCCACCGCCTCGGGCCAGACCGGGGCGGTGGCGTTCCAGTCCAGGTAGACGGTGCCGCTCATGGCCAGAACACCCGCAGCGGGTCCTCGCAGACACGCTGCAAGGCTTCCTCCAGCGTCAGACCCGAGGCCTCGACGCGCCAGCAGCCGGCGCGGTGGTCGCGCGAGTGCAGCAGCCAGTGCCCGCCGTCGAGCGGCACGAACCAGGCGATGGCGATGTCGCCTCCGGACCGGTCCACGTTGCGCGAGCAGTTGGGGCTGACGACCTTCCAGCCGCGCCCTTCGCGCTCGACCCGCGGCACCACGTAGCGGTAGCGGGCGCGCCGCGACAGGGCGCGCTCGATGCGCGCCTGCGCCAGGCTGCGCACGGCCCGGCCCTCCGTCGAGGGCGGGCGGCGCGGCAGCGCGGCGGCCATCACGCCAGGGCCTCCACCGCCGGCGCCAGCTCCTCTTCCAGGCAGCCCAGCACCGCGACGCCGAAATCCACCAGATAGACCGGCACGTTGGCCTCGGCATGGTGGCCCACCTGCACGATCTCGCCGGGGCCGCCGGCCACCACCAGCAGCAGGTCCTCGGCAACCTCGGGCAGGCTGCCGTCGTTGTAGAGATCCTCCGCGGCCAGCACGGCCTGGCCCCAGCGGTACTTCGGTTCGCGGCGTTCCATGGTGAGGTCCTCAGCGCAGGGAGGAAAGCAGCGCGGCGCGCTCGCCGAGCTGGGCGAGCACGTCGTCGGGCAGGTGGTCCAGCGTGCACAGCTCCTTGGCACGCATGCCGACCTGGTGGCCGCTGTCGGTGAACTCGACGGCGTAGATGTAGAACTGCTGCAGGAAGGTACCGATGGAGCGCACATAGCCCACGTCGCCCTTGTGCACCAGCACGGCGCCGATGTCGTAGCCGCGGTAGGTACCGTCGTTGCGGATCACGCTGCGGCTGGCCACGCGCTCGCCCATGGCGAAGCGGGGCGGGTGGGCGAGCTCGACGGTGTCGTCTTCGCGGGCGATGTCAGCCATGCTGGGCCTCCAGCCCCGCGGCGGCCAGGCGCAGGCGCCGGGCCGCCTGCTCGCGCACCTCGGGTTCGACGTCGTGCAGCAGGCCGGTCAGCAGCGGGGCGTCGGCGCGGCCGGCCACCTCCCAGCGCACGGTCCAGTCAGGGTCGTGGGCCAGGCGGCACAGGCCGGCAGCCGGCAGGCGCTGCGCGGCGATGCGCCTGACCTCGGGCGCGGGGTCGTCCTGCAGCCGCCACAGCGCCGGCATCTCCACACGGCGCGCGGCCTGCAGCCGCACCTGCAGGTCGCCGTCGTCCAGCAGCCGCGGCAGCGCCGCCACGGGCAGGCGCTGCGCCGCGATGGCGCGGACCTGGTAGTCCGGGTCGTCGGCCATGGCGGCCAGGTCGTCCAGGGCGATGCGGTGGGCCACGCGGATGCGCACCTCGCGGTGGGGGTCGTCGCGCATGGCGCGTAGCAGCCGCTGCGGCACGCGCAAGGCCACCTGCAGGCGCACGGTCTCGTCGGGGTCGCTCATCAGCGGCGGCAGGTGGAAGAGGTCGGCGTGCCGGGCGGCGATGGCGCGCACCTCGAAATAGGCGTGATCCAGGTGGTCGTTGGCGAGCGCGCGGTGGCTGCGGAAGAAGCGGTCGATGCGGCGGGCGTAGGCGTCCTGCATGCAGCTGTGGCCCGGCTCGCAGCCGCCCCCGGCCCTGAGCGCGGCGTGCTCGCAGGCGGCGCAGCGCGCGCGCGTGATGGGCTGGCCCTGCCAGTCGATGGCGGGGATGGCGCCCGTGGTGCCGTCCGCCGGCGCTGCGCTCATGGCCGGCCTCGCTTCATGCCAGGCTCGCCCAGGCTGCGGCGCCGGTGGCCTGCAACGCAGGGGTAGCGTCGTCTTCGCCCGGCCCCGCGAGCGAGCGCCGGCGCACGGCCTCCAGCACCGCCGCGCCCACGCAGTCCTGCGGGTCCAGTGCGCGCAGCAGGGCGAGGGCGTCGCCGGCTTCGGCCAGGTCGTCCAGGCGCAGGCTCAGGTAGGCGTAGCCCTTGAGCGCGAACAGGTAGAAGCGCGTCGTCGCGTCGTGGCGCGCGCCGGCCAGGGCGAGGCGGGGCACCTCGCGCCACACCCGCGGCAGTCCCAGCGCCTGCGCGCCGACGGCCAGCGCGCGCCGCACCACGTGGCGGGCCTGGCGCGGGCGGTGGCCGTAGAAGTAGTGGCGGTAGAAGGCGATCAGCACGGCCGGGTGCTCCGGCGCCAGTGCCTGCGCGCGCATCAGGGCGGCCATGGTGGCGCAGGCATCGCCGCGGCAGGTGCCGGCCTCGCGCAACGCGGCCTCGACGCCGGGCGGCATGGCCAGCCCGAGGACCGCGGTGTCGAAATCGGCGTCCATGCCGGGGGCGCGCCCGCTACAGCCGCCTGATGGACGACAGCGACACGGCGGCCTGCGCCGGCGGCTTGGCCGCGTCCGACGTCGAGCACCCGCAGGCCGCGGCGTTCGGGTTGACGAAGGTCAGGCCCGACTGCGTGGGCGTGTCGGCAAAGTCCACCGTCACGCCGTCGAGCATCAGGCGGCTCTCGGCGGGCAGGAAGACGCGCAGGCCGTTGACGGCCAGTTCGCTGTCGCCCTGGCGCGGCGCCGCCTCGACGCTGAACTCCGACGCATAGCCCGAGCAGCCGCCTGGCGTGACGGTCAGGCGGAAGCCGCCGGCCGGGTGTTCGGAGAAACGCACCATGCGGCGCATGAATTTTTCCGCCGCCGCGGTGACGGTGAGCTGGGTGAGCGAGGCCATCGTCAGACCTTCTTGATGCAGCCGTCGACCGGGCAGACGGCGATGCACTGGGGCGCATCGAAGTGGCCCTCGCATTCCGTGCACTTGGCCGGGTCGATGATGTAGGTGCCGCCCTTCTCGCGGATGGCGACGTTGGGGCACTCGGGCTCGCAGGCGGAGCAGGCGGTGCACATGGAGGCGATGATCTTCAGGGCCATGGAGGTCTCCTCGGGACGGTCAAATCAGGCGGCAGCGGTGAAGGCGCCCTGCCGGATGCGCGCGTCGCCGCGCGGTTCATGCACGATGCGGCCACTGGCCACACGCTCGCGGTAGCCGGCGAACCAGGACAGCGCGGCCTTCTCGATGAACTCGTGGGCATAGGCGTCCACCGGCTCGATGCCGGCGGCGGTCAACTCGTCGCGCGGGCAGGCGCCGATCTTGGACACGAGCACCGCGTGGCAGTCGTTGATGGCGCCCACGATGGAGGGCAGCTGCTCGTCTTCGCCGTAGCCGCCCTGGCAGTACAGGTCGACGCGGCGATGGCCGACGAACAGCGCCTGGCTGCGGCTGACTTCGAAGATCTGGAACTCCGTCGCGTGCCCGAAATGCTGGTTGACCTTGCCGTGGCCCTCGGTGGCCACCGCCACCAGCACCTTCATCTCATCCGCCTGCGGCTCGCCGCCGGCCGCCGCCTGCAGGGCCTGCAGCTTGGCCTGATGCTGGGCCTGGCGCTCGGCCTCGACCCGGGCCTGGTAGGCGCGGCGCTTGTCGAGGTCGTAGACGACCTCCATCTGGTCGATCCGGTCGAGGGTGAACTCGTCGCTGCGGTCTTCGCCCAGCAGGCCCACCGCGTCGGCGCGGCACTGCCGGCAGTGCCGCATCAGGTTGGCGCCGCCCATGCAGGCGTCCTGCACGGCCTTGAGCTCCTGGGCCGTCGGGCCGCGCTGGCCGGTCAGCCCGAACACGGTGCCATGTTCGGCCTCGCTGATCAGCGGCATGATGTTGTGCAGGAAGGCGCCGCGCTTCTTGACCTCGCGGTTCACCTCGAACAGGTGCTCATCGTTGATGCCGGGGATGAGCACCGAGTTGATCTTGGTGAGCACGCCCCGCGCGGTCAGCATCTCCAGGCCCAGCATCTGCTGGCGGTGCAGGATCTCGGCGGCCTCGCGGCCGGTCACGCGGCGGTGGTCCCAGAAGATCCAGGGGTAGATCTTCTCGCCCACGGCGGGGTCCACCATGTTGATGGTGATGGTGACGTGGTCGATGTTGTACTTGCAGATCTCGTCCACCATCTGCGGCAGCGCCAGGCCGTTGGTGGACAGGCAGAGCTTGATGTCGGGCGCCTGCTCCTGGAGCATGCGGAAGGTGTCGAAGGTCTTCTTCGGGTTGGCCAGCGCATCGCCCGGGCCGGCGATGCCCAGCACCGTCATCTGCGGGATCTCGCTGGCCACGGCCACGACCTTCCTGACCGCCTGTTCGGGCGTGAGCTTCTGGCTCACGACGCCCGGGCGCGACTCGTTGCTGCAGTCGTACTTGCGATTGCAGTAGTTGCACTGGATGTTGCAGGCCGGCGCCACGGCCACGTGCATGCGGGCGTAGTGGTGGTGGGCCTCCTCGGAATAGCAGGGATGGTTCTTGACCTTCTCCCAGATCTCGGCGGGCATGTCGTCGGGCCCGCCGGAGGAGCCGCAGCTGGCCTTGCCCGCGCCTCCGCTGGTCGAGCAGCCGCCCGCGGCGGCCGTCTCCACGACCTGGCTCACCGCCTGGCGGCCCTTGCGGAGGTCGCCGATCGACACGAAGGCAGTGTTGCTCATGGCCAGGTCTCGCTGCAGTGGAGGATGCGAGACCCGTATTGCGAGAGCCGTGCCAGCGCACGCCCGCCATGTGAATCAAAGGCTTAGCGGCGGATCAGCGAATGTGCGCCCCGTGCGGTTTGCGACAAAACGAACAGGCCCTAGTCAAGCAGGCCGGCCAGCGCGCCCGGCTGGAAGTGCAGGTCGATGAAATCCGCCAGGCCGTCGAAGACCTGGTCCAGCGATCGGCCGGGCTGGCCGAAGAGGGCCTGCAGCACCGCCGGCTGCTCGAAGAGGCCGTGGGCGTAGACGCCCAGCACCCGGCCGGCCTGCCAGCCGATGGCCTCGCCGGCCGCGTTGCGCAGCGCCACGCGGGGGGGCGGCAGGCCCGGATGGGGCTGGGTGCGGCCGTGGCGGATCTCATAACCCTCGGCCTGCGTGCCGGCGAGCTCGGCCCAGGGCGCCTCCAGCGCCTCGAAGCGCAGGGCCGTGTTGCGCAACAGCTTGTCGGGCTCGAAGACGGTCACCAGCGGCAGCAGGCCGAGGCCCGGCGCGTTGCCGTCCACGCCGTGCGTGTCGATCAGGGCCTCGCCCAGCATCTGCAGGCCGCCGCAGATGCCCAGGATGCGGCCACGGTGGTGGTTCAGGGCGGCGTCGAGCTTCTGGGCGCGCAGCCAGGCCAGGTCGGCCGCCGTGGCCTTGGAGCCGGGCAGGATGACCCAGTCGGCCCCCGCCAGGTCGCGCGGTTCGCGTGCCCACGACAGGCGCACGCCGGGCAGCTGGCGCAGGGGCTGGAACTCGTCGAGGTTGGACAGGCGCGGGTAGGCGATGACGGCGACGTGCAGGCCCGCGCCGGTGGCCGCGCTGTCGAACACGCCGTCCTCCTCGGGCAGGCCGTGGCCGCGCCACATCGGCAGCGTGGCCAGCGTGGGCACGCCGGTCAGCTGCTGCAGCTGTTCGGGCCCGGGTGCCAGCAGCCCGGCATCGCCGCGGAAGCGGTTGAGCACGAAGCCGCGCACCTGGCGGCGCACGTCCTCGGGCATGAGCTGGTGGGTGCCGTAGAGGTGGGCGAAGGCGCCGCCGCGGTCGATGTCGGTCACGAGCAGGCAGGCGGCCCTCGCGTCGCGCGCGGTGCCGAGGTTGACGTAGTCGCTCGGCGCGAGGTTGATCTCGGCCGGCGAACCCGCGCCCTCGATGACGACGACGTCGTTCTCCCGCAGCAGCTCCAGCAGGGCCGCCCGCGCCCGCGGCTTGAGCAGGACGCTGCGCTCGCGCCAGGGCATGCGGGAGAGCTGGGCGTCCACCTCGCCCAGCACGACGACCTGGCTCTGCGTGTCGGCCTCGGGCTTGAGCAGCACCGGGTTCATGCGTACCTCGGGCAGGCGCCGCGCCGCCAGCGCCTGGAAGTACTGGGCGCTGCCGATCTCTCCCGCGCCGCCGTTCAAGCCCGGCACGACGCGGGCGTTGTTGCTCATGTTCTGCGCCTTGAAGGGCGCCACCTTCAGGCCCTGGCGGGCATACCAGCGGCACAGGGCGGTGGCCAGCCAGCTCTTGCCCGCTCCGCTGGTGGTGCCCAGCACCATCACGGCTTTTCCTCGACTCATCGTTCGTCTCCCTGGATGTCGATCAGCGCCCGGCGCAGCGCGGCCTGGGCCTCGGGGGGCTGGGCCGACACGCGCACCCATCCGGCCAGGCCGAAGGACGCCGCGTCGCGCACGCGCAGGCCGTGCCGGCGCAGCCGCATGGCCATGTCGGCGCGCGGTGGGCGCGCCAGCCAGAAGTTCGTGCAGCTCGGCCGCTGCGTCCATCCCATGCCGGCCAGCATCTCGCGCTGCGAGGCGGCCCAGCCGCGCAGCTGCGCGCGGGCCTCGCCCAGCCAGCGCAGCGTCTCGCCGCTCGGCCAGTGCGTCAGCAGGGCCACGCCTTCGGCCGACAGCACCCAGCTCGGCGCCAGCGACGCGGCTCGCGACCAGACCTCGTCCGCCGCGGGGGCGACGACATAGCCGGCGCGCACGCCGGTCAGCCCGACCGCCTTGTTCGGGCAGACGAGCTGCCAGGCGCCCGGCGGCAGGGCGGGCGCCTCGCCGTGCAGGCGTAGCGGCTCGTAGGCGCGGTCCACCACCACCAGCTGCCCGGCCAGGTCGGGCCAGGCGGCCACGCTGTCTCCCGTGGGGTTGCAGGGTTCGCAGATCCACACCAGGGCCGGTGCGCCGGGGCGCAGCTCGGCGGGCGAGGCATAGGGCTTCACGGCCAGGCCCAGGGCCTGGGCTGCCAGGGCGTAGTCGCCGAAGCCGGGCTGCGGCACCCAGGCCTCGCGGCGCCCGTCGAGCGCCGCCGCCAGCGTGAGCCGGCGTATGCCCTCGGCGCCCCCGGCCGTGGGCAGCACGAGGTCGGGATCGCCGCTGCCGGCCAGCAGGCGGCGCAATGCGCGGTAGTCCGGGTCGGGATAGGCCTGGCGATCCGCGGCCTGCACGGCGGCCCACAGCGCGGGCGGTGGCCCCAGCGGGCTGGCGTTGGTGGAGAAGTCGTGGGCCACGGCCGCTCCGCCGTCGGGGCCGCCGTGCTCGGCGCGCAGCGGCCTCATGCGGGAGCCCTCGCGAGCAGGGCCAGCGCGGCCATGAGCCCGCCGCCGGCGAGCACGGCCTGGGCGGCCAGGCGGCGTGCGGCGGCGAGGTCTGCGAGCCGCACGGCGCGCGCCGCGGCGTTCAGCGTGTAGACGCCGGGCTTGCCCAGCGCCACGCCCAGCCGCAAGGCCATCGCGGCCATGGGCCAGCCGCTGTTGGGCGACGGCGTGCGGCGAGCCTCGCCGGCGAGGCGGGCGAGGGAGGGCGGACGCAGCAGCCAGGCGGTGAGCCGTGCCGGCAGCCACGACAGCAGGTCGTCGGCCCGTGCGGCCCACTTGCCGCTCCATTCGCGCTCGTCGCGGTAGCCCCACATGGCATCAGCCGTGTTGGCGAAGCGGTAGACGGCGGCGCCGGGCAGGCCCAGCAGGGCGAACCAGAAGAGGGGCGCGACGACGGAGTCGTTGAGGTTCTCGGCCAGGGTCTCAATGGCGGCTTCACGGACCTCGGTCTCGGTGAGGGAGGCGGTGTCGCGGCTGACGAGGCGGGACAGGCGTGCGCGGCCGGCGTCGAGGGACTGCTGCAGCGCGGCTTCGACGGCCATGGCTTCCTCGGCCAGCATGCGCCAGGCCAGCAGGGGCTTGAGCAGCAGGCCGGTCAGCAGGGCGGCGGCGGCCAGGCGTAGCGGCGAGGCGTCGGGGTGCAGCCGAAGCAGCAGCGTGCCCTGCAGCCACAGGGCGATGACGGCGACGAGAGCGGCGCCGAGCAGCCAGGCGAGGGCGCCGGCCGCGAAGGCGAGGGCCGGGGGCAGGCGGGTCAGTTTGAAGCCGCTCAGATAGCGGCCCATGGCGACCACGGGGTGAGCCCATGCCGGGGGCTCGCCGAGGACGCGGTCGATGAGGAGGGCGGTGGGGATGGCGAGGGCGAGCAGGAGGCCAGTGCTCATGTCCGCCTCCGGTTGGGGGTCTTTGCCTCCGGTGTCTTGCTGGCGAGGCCCATGCCGGGAATTCGCCCCGGCGGGCGACCTACTTTCTTGGGCGCCCAAGAAAGTAGGCAAAGAAACCGCCCCCGAACCGCCCGCCCCGCCGCTGCGCGACGGGGTTCCCTGCGCTGCTCAGGCCTTGAGGGCCCGCGCAAAACTCGCTTCGCTACGCTCCGCTCAAACAATTGCGCGGAGTCAGAAGTTGAAGCGAGCTTCGCTCGCGCCCTCAAGCCCTTGCGCTGCTCGGCGGGCTCAAAGGGGGAGTGAAGGAACAGCCGGCACCAGCCGGCTGGCGCGTTTGGCTGTTGGCTGTTTCGGCTGTTCCGGCTGTTTGGGGTCTCCCCTTCTAAACCGCCGAGAAGCGCAGAAGCCCGAGGCGCGCGCGCAGCGCGCTTCAACAACTGACTCAGCGCCACTGTCTGACCGTAGCGAACGCAGTGAGCGGAGGGAGTTTGGCGCTGGCCTCGGGCTTCGAGCATCGCAGGGCACCCACCCGCATTGCGGGTGGGCGGTTTTGCAGGGGCCGTTTTTTGCCTACTTTTTGTCGGGACAAAAAGTAGGTCGCCCGCCGGGGCGAATTCCCGGCACGGTGCAACGGGCACAAAGGTTCGAAGCAAAAGCCACCTGTCCATCGACATCAGCGATGTGGCCACGCCCTCATCAATCCTCGATGCCCCTCTGCGCCGGCACCCCCGCCCGATAGTGATGCTTCACCATCCCCATCTCCGTCACCGTGTCGGCCACCTCGATCAGTTCCGCCGGCGCGCCCCGCCCCGTCAGCACCACGTGCACGTGCGACGGCCGCTCGCGCAGGCAGGCCAGCACCCGGTCCAGCGGCACCCAGCCATAACGCAGCGGATACATGATCTCGTCGAGCACGACGAGGAAGTGCTCACCGCCGCGGATGGTGGCCTCGGCCCTCGCCCAACCTTCGAGGGCCAGCGCCGCCGAGTTCTCCAGGTCCTTGCTCTTCCAGGAAAAGCCGTCGCCCAGGCCGATCAGCGGCACGCCGAGCTGCTCGAAGACGCGGTGCTCGCCGAAGCGGGCGCTGGGCACCTTCATGAACTGGTAGATGAGCACCGGCTTGCCGCGGCCGTGGGCGCGCAGGGCCAGGCCGAAGGCGGCCGTGCTCTTGCCCTTGCCGTCGCCCGTGTGCACGAGGACGAGGCCGCGGCGCTCGCCGCTGGGGACGACGCGTTGGCGGTCCACTGGAGGTTGTTCGATTTGCATGGCTTCACCCGGCGAAGAAGGCGGCGATGGCTTCGGTGTTGGACGGGAAGTAGTGGTGCACGTAGCTCGCGCGCACCGAACCGCTCTGGTAGAGGGCCTCGGCGGTGCGGCCCCCGTTGGGGTTGCTCGCGACGGCCAGGGGCGGCAGCGGCGTCTCCAGCGTGGAGTAGTGGTAGCTGTGGCCGCGCAGTGGGCCCTCGGGCCAGGCGATGGCCTGCAGCCCCAGCGCCGCGAGGCGCGACTGCACGTGGGCGCGCCCGGGCAGCAGGCCGGCCATGGCATGGCGGCGGCCTTGGGCGTCGGTCAGCGTGTCCAGCAGGGCCAGCATGCCGCCGCATTCGGCCAGCAGCGGGCGGCCGGCGGCGGCATGGGCGTGCAGGCCGGTGAAGAAGCCGGCGTTGGCGGCCAGGCCGTCGGCATGCAGCTCGGGGTAGCCGCCGGGCAGCCAGGCGGCATCGCACTCGGGCAGGGCCTCGCCGGCCAGCGGCGAGAAGAAGCTCAGCTCGGCGCCCAGCTCACGCAGCAGGTCCACGTTGGCGGCGTAGATGAAGCCGAAGGCCGCATCGCGGGCGATGGCGATGCGCCGGCCGGCCAGCAGCGGCGCGGGCGCGGCGGCGTCGCTCGCCTCGAAGCGCGTGGGCTTGAAGTCGAAGCCGGGCCGCAGGCCTGCCTCCCAGGCGTCGGCCCAGGCGTCGAGCTGGCCGTCCAGGCCGGGCTGCTCCAGGGCCTGCACGAGGCCGAGGTGGCGCTCCGGCAGGATGAGCCGCGGCTCGCGGGGCAGGGCGGCGATGAGCGGCAGGTCGTCCGGCAGGCCCTCGCCCACCATGCGGCCGTGCGCGGCACTGCCGACGCGGTTGGCGATGACGCCGCAGTGGTGCAGCTCGGGCCGGTAGCGCGCCAGCCCGGTGGCGAGGGCCGCGAAGGTCTGGGCCATCGCTGACGCGTCGATCACGCAGACCACCGGCAGGCCGAAGGCCGCGGCCAGGTCGGCGCTGCTGGGGTTGCCGTCGAACAGGCCCATCACGCCCTCGACGAGGATGAGGTCGGCCTCGGCGGCGGCCCGGGCGAGCAGGCCCTGGCAGTGCGCGAAGCCGCCCATGAAGAGGTCGAGCTGGTAGACGGGCCGGCCGCTGGCGCGCTCGAGGATGCTGGGGTCGAGGAAGTCGGGGCCGGTCTTGAAGACGCGCACATGCCGGCCGCGGCGGGCGTGGGAGCGCGCGATGGCGGCCGTGATGCTGGTCTTGCCGGCGCCCGAGGACGGGGCGCTGATGAAGAGGGCGGGACAGGAGGTCATAGCGGCAGGGCCACCCAGCGGCCCTCGATCTGGACGATGTGCAGGCGCGGCCCGAAGACGCGTTTCATCGCATCGTGGGTGGCCGGGTCGGCCGGGGCGCCCGTGTGGACGATGCGGCCGTCGGCCATCAGCACGAGATGGTCGGCCTGCAGGGCGAGGTGGAGTTCGTGGAGGACGCTGACGACACCGTGCCCGGCCGCCGCGCGGCCGCGCACCAGGGCCATCCAGTCGGCTTGATGAGGCGGGTCGAGGTGGGCCAGGGGTTCGTCCATCAGCGTCAGCGGCGCGTCGACGGCCAGCACGCGGGCCAGCAGCACCCGCTGGCGCTCGCCGCCCGACAGGCTGCCCAGGCGGCGGTCGCGCCAGGCCCAGCTCTGCGTGGCCTGCATCGCGGCCTCGGCCGCAGCGCGGTCGGCCGCGGTGGGCGGTGTGAGCCAGGGGCGGTGCGGCAGGCGGCCGAGCATGACGACGTCCAGGGCGGTGAGGTCGTCGGCGCCGCTTTCCTGTTGGCCCATCCAGGCGAGCTGGCGGGCGCGCTCCTGGGCCGGCCAGGCGTGCAAGGCCCGGCCGGCCAACTGCACCTCGCCCTCGCAGCGCTGCAGGCCGGCGACGGCGCGCAGCAGCGTCGACTTGCCGGCGCCGTTGGGCCCGACGATGGCCGTCCAGCGTCCGCGCGGCAGGGCCAGCTCGATGTCGTGCAGCAGGTCGCGCCCGTCGATGCGGACGCGTTCGATGCGGGCATGCAGCAGCGTCATCGGCGTGGGGCTCCGCGCCTGTGCATGAGGACAAGGAGGTAGACGCCGCCCAGCAGCGCCGTCACGAGGCCGACCGGCAGCTCCTGCGGGCGCGTGAGGCCGCGGGCGAGCACGTCGGCGGCCAGCAGCAGGGCGCCACCGGCGGCGGCCGACAGCGCGATGAGGCGGCCGTGCAGCATCGGGCACAGGCTGCGCACGAGGTGGGGCGCCACCAGGCCCACGAAGGCGACGATGCCGGTCTGGGCCACGGCCGCACCGGTGGCCAGGGCGAAGGCGAAGATCAGCAGCAGGCGCACGGCCGGCAGGCGCACGCCCAGCGACGTGGCCGTGGCCTCGCCGAGGGTGAGGGCGTCGAGGGCGGGGCTGGCCAGCAGCCCGACCGCCAGCGCGGCCACGCCGCAGGCCGCCATGACGGCCACGCTGCTCCAGCCCAGCAGGCCGGTGTTGCCGAGCAGGAAGGCCTGCATGGCGCGCAGGATGTCGGGCGCCCACAGCGTGGCCAGGCCGGTCAGCGCGTTCAGCACCACGCCGACGACGACGCCGGCCAGCAGCAGGCGCAGCGTCTGCTCCACGCCGCGGGCCAGCACCAGGGTGAGGCCCACGCCCACCAGCGTGCCGACGAAGGCCACGCCCGTCAGCCCGACGCGGGCCAGCAGCGACGAGGTCTGCGGCGACACGCCCGTCAAGGCCAGGGCGACGGCCACCGCCAGGCCCGCCCCCGAGGCGCTGCCGAGCAGGTAGGGGTCGGCCAGCGGATTGCGGAACAGGCCCTGGGCCATGGCGCCGGCCATGCCCAGCAGGGCGCCGGCCCACCAGGCGCCGAGGGAGCGCGGCAGGCGGATGTCCCACAGGATGACGGCCATGCCCTCGTCGCCGAGGTCGGCCCAGCCGGTGCTGCCGATGAGCACGCCCGCGACGATGCCCGCCGCGCCGAGCAACAGCAGCAACGCGAGCAGGACGCCGGGGCGCAGCGTCATGAACCCGCCTTCTCTCGCAGGCACCGGGCCATGATCTGCGCCGCCTCCGCCATGCGCGGCCCGGGGCGCGACAGGATGTCGCCCTCGTCGGGCTTGAAGACGCAGATCCGGCCGCGCCTGACGGCGTCGATGCGGCTCCAGCCCGGCCGCTCGGCCAGACCCTCGGCACCGCGCGAGCCGACCATGATGACGCCCGGGTTGGCCTTGACGACGAACTCCGGGTTGATCTTGGGGAAGGGGCCGAGCTCGGCCGGGATGATGTTGCCCGCGCCCAGCCGCGCCAGCGTCTCGCCCATGAAGGAGGCCGTGCCGGCCGCGTACAGGCCGCTGGCCACCTCGTAGTACACGCGCAGGCCGCGCGCCGCGGGCGGCACGCTGCCGGCGGCCGCGGACACGCCGGCCTCGATGTGGCGCCACACGCGCTGGGCGTCGGGCACGGCCAGCACCTGGCCGATGACGCCGAGCACGCGCTGCACGTCGCGGTAGCTGCGCGGCTCCAGCGCGATGACCTTGAGCCCGAGGGCGCGCAGCCTGTCGGTGACGCGCGAGGACACCGCCACCAGCACCACGTCGGGCCGCAGCGAGGCGATGAGCTCGACATTGGTGTCGTCGATGCCGCCGACCTTGGGCAGGGCGTTCACCGAGGCGGGGTAGTTGGAGTAGCGGTCGACGCCGACGAGCCGGCCGCAGGCGCCCAGTTCGCACACCGTTTCGGTCAGCGAGGGCAGCAGGCTGACGATGCGTTGCGGCGGAGCCGCCAGCGTCGTCGCCTGGCCGAGGTCGTCCTTGATCTCGATGGCCGCGGCGGCCGGCAGGGCCAGGGCGAGCAGGCACAGGGCCAACAGGCGTTCAAGCATGGGAAGGGTCCTCCACGGGTCGGGTCCAGGCCTGGCCCGCCACCATCAGCGTCAGTGTGGCGCAGCGCCGCGCCACGTCCTGGTTGAGCCGGCCGAGTTCGTCGACGTAATGCCGCGCTTCGCGGCCCAGGGGCGACACGCCCCAGCCCACCTCGTTGGAGACGAAGACCACGGGCGAGGCCAGGCGCGGCAGCAGCTCCAGCAGGGCGGCGCGCTCGGCCGCCCAGCCCGCCTCGTCGACGGGGCCGACGGGGCCGGCGGCGGGCATCAGCCAGTTCACCAGCCACAGCGTCAGGCAGTCGACGACGAGCAGGGTGCCCGCGTCGTCAGCCTGGCGCAGCGTCGCGGCCAGGGCGAGCGGCGCCTCGACGGTCTCGAAGCCCGCGGGCCGCATGGCGCGGTGGCGGGCGATGCGCTCGCGCATCTCCTCGTCGGCCGCCAGCGCCGTCGCCACGACCACGACGCGGCCGGGCCAGCGCCGGGCCAGTGCCTCGGCCCGGCGCGACTTGCCGCTGCGCTGGCCGCCGACGATGAGCTGGTGGGCCGCCATGCTCAGAGCTGGGGACTCCAGCGCAGGCTGATTAGCGCTGTGCGTGGCGTCGAGGCATAGCCGTAGGCCGTCGAGGTCTCGCGGTCGAAGGCGTTGTCCACGTTGAGCTGCAGGCGCAGGTCGGGGCGGATGCGGTACTGCAGGCTGGCGTTGACGAGGGCGTAGCCGCCGAGCTTGCGCGTGTTGGCGGCGTTGTCCCAGCGGGCGCCGGAGGCCTGCACGCCGGCGCCCAGCAGCCAGTCGCCCAGGGCGGTGTCGGCATTGAGCGTGGCGGTGTGCCTGGCGCGGCGCGCCAGCCGCTGGCCGGTGGCCGCGTCCTTGGGCGACTGCAGGTCGACGGTGGCGCGCAGGTTGACGATGCCGGCCGTGGTGCTGCCGGCCAGGCTCAGGCCCTGCAGCCGCGCCGCGGCGACGTTCTGGTAGCAGCCGAAGGCGCTGCGGCAGCTGCCCGCCGCGCCGAAGACGATGAGGTTGCCGACGCGGTTGCGGTAGGCCGTGGCGCTGACCTCGGTGTCGCCGCTGCCGTACTTGAGGCCGAACTCGACGTTATGGCCGCGCTCGGCCTGCAGCGCCTGCACGCCCGGCTGGGACAGGTCGGGGCCGTAGACGGTGCCTTGCTGGTAGAGCGTCGGCGCGCGGAAGGCGTTGCCGGCGGAGCCGACGATGCGCAGCCCCTTCGCGATCTCGTAGCCCGCCAGCAACGTGCCGGTGCTGACGCCGCCGAACTCGCTGTCGTCGTCGTGGCGGGCGTGGGCCTGCAGGCTGAAGGCGCCCGCATTGAAGAGATAACCCGCGCCTATGGCATTGCGGTGGCGCTTGCCGACGCCGGCGGTCACGAGGCCGCTGTTCTCCAGCTTGTCCTCGATGCGCTCGGCCTGGAAGTTCAGCTGCGAGCCCGCGCCCAGCAGGTAGGAGCCGGTCAGCGCGAGGTTCCTCACATGGGTGATGGTGAGGTAGGGCGAGGGCCGGGTCTCGTAGCGGTCGCGCGACTCGCCGTAGCTCAGCTGGGTCTGCAGGGCCGGCGTCCACTGCCCGGTCCAGGACAGGCGGGCGGCATCGGTGTCCTGCAGGGCGCGGTCGTCGTTCTGGGGCTGGGACTTGGAGGCGTCGTACTGGCCGTTCACGTGGCTGCGCAGCACCACGCCTTCCACGCGCTGGCCGTCGGCGAGCCGGGCGCCCAGGCGCAGGCTGGCCTGGTGCTTGCGCCAGCCGTCTCGGTCGGGGATGTAGCTGAAGGAGCCGGGCACGTCGAGGGTGGCATTGAAGCCGTCGCTGCGCTCGCCGGCCAGCGTGACGGCGTAGTCGAGCGGGCCGGTGCCGCCGAAGATGCCGCCGTCGAGTTTGCGCGTGCCGAGGTTGCCGACGCCGACGCCGAGGTCAGCGCTGGTCTTGCCGCCGCCCTTGCGGGTGAAGATCTGCACCACGCCGCCGACGGCGTCGGAGCCGTAGATGGCGCTGGCCGGGCCCTTGAGCACTTCCACGCGCTCGACCTGGGCCAGCGGAATGCCCTGCCAGCTCGCGCCGCCAGTGGCCTGCGAGTCCATGCGCACGCCGTCGACGAGGACGAGGGTGTGACGCGTGTCGGCGCCGCGCAGGTAGAGGGAGGTGGTGGAGGCGGCGCCGCCGTTGCGGACCATCTCGGCGCAGCCGTTGTTGCGCAGCAGGTCGGCCACGCTGGCGGCGGCCTGGCGCTCGATGTCGGCGCGGGTGATGACGGTCAGGTCGGCCAGCACCTCGGACAGGCGCTGCGGCGTGCGCGTGGCGGTGGTGACGACGGTGTCGAGCTTGTTCTGGGCGTGGGCGGGCAGCGCCAGGGCCAGCACGGCCAGGGCGGACAGCGACCGGCGGGCCGCGGGAAAGGACAGGGACATGGAAGGGACGCAAACGTGTCGCTCAGCCGTGCTGACCCCCGCAGCACCGCTGAAAAACGGCTCGCGCGCCTTGGCGTGCGAACCCCGTCGTTGGCCGGTATCCGGGCTGATGGACGTCTTCGCAATGCCTTCCCGGTGCCGAGGCACCAGTGGCGCGTGATTGCGAGGTGAGGCGCGAGGGCCTCGTCCACTTACCGTTGCGGGGACAGCTCAGGTTAGGCGCGCCGCGTGGCGGCTTGCCCTCCTGATTCCCGTTGAACTGCTTGCGCCTTGAGGGCGTTCGCGAGCACCAACGCGGCGGATTCTATCGGCCCGCGACGGAGGCGGCCGGCTTGTGCGGCTTGGCCGGGCGGGCCAGATGCGGGCGCTTGGGCGGCGGCGGGAAAGCCGGCGAGCTGGCGGCTTGGGCCGGCGGCGGCAGGCTCTGCAGGCCCACGGCCAGGCTGCGCTGGTGGCGCGCTTCGGCCTCGCTGGCCCGGCGCGCGGCGGCGAGGGCACTGGCCTGCCTGGCCTCGGCCAGGTGGCGCTCGCGGGCGGCGCGGCTGTCGGCGCTGCTGGGCTGGTCGTAGTCGACGGTGCCGCTGGCCTGCGGGCCGGCCGGGCAGGGGGAGTCGCGCAGGTCGCGGCCGTCGGTGCCGCAGCGGTAGACCTGGGCGCGGCGCACCTGGGTCTGGGCCAGGGCGGGCAGGGCGAGGCCCAGGGCCAGGGCCAGCAGCAGGGGTTTCATGGCTTGGGGGCCTCTTCGGTGGCCGGCGCCGGCTGGGCGGCGGCCGGGCGCGGTGGCTTGGGGCGGGGCGGCTTGGCGTGGATGCGGGCCAGGGCCTTGTCCATCTCGCCGCGCAGCATCAGCTCGACGGCGTCGTAACTCTTCTGGATGCAGTCCTCCACGGCCTGGCGTTCCGCCAGCGGCGGCTTGCGCAGCACGTAGCCCGCCACCTCCGCCTTGTGGCCGGGATGGCCGATGCCCAGGCGCAGCCGCCAGAAGTCGCCGCTGCCGAGCTGGGCCTGCATGTCCTTCAGGCCGTTGTGGCCGCCGTTGCCGCCGCCCTTCTTGAACTTCATCTCGCCGGGCGGCAGGTCCAGCTCGTCGTGCACGGCCAGGATCTCCTCCGGCGCGATCTTGTAGAAGCGAGCCAGGGCCGCCACCGACTTGCCCGAGAGGTTCATGTAGGTCATGGGCTCCAGCAGCCAGATGGGGCCGGCGGCGCCGGGCGCATGGTTTGCCCGGGCGACGAGGCCGTGGTAGGCCTTGTCGGGCTGCAGGCTGAGCTTGAGGCCGCGCGCCAGGCCGTCGATCCACCAGAAGCCGGCGTTGTGGCGGGTGTCTTCGTATTCGGGGCCCGGGTTGCCCAGGCCGACAAGCAAACGGATCATGCCCGGCATCCTAGAGCCTGTCCGGGCCGGACCGCCACGGCCAGGCTTAGGCTCGCAGAAATGAGCCAGCTACATTCGGCCGGGACACTCGCCGGCTGTCACCAGGAGTGGACCGAATGGAGAACAAGAATTCCAGATCCGGCCTGTCGGCGGGTGCGGCGAGGACCGGCGTGCTCGTCGTCGCGGCGCTGGCCGCCCTTGCGCTGGCCGTGTGGTGGTGGAAGGGCCGGGGTGGCGACGGGGCCGACGGGCCTGCAGCGGCGGCCTCCGCCGCGCCAGGGGCCTCGGGACCGGGGCGCGGCGGCCCGGGCGGCGGGCGCTTCGGCCGCAGCGGCCCGCAGCCGGTGTCGGTGGCCGCGGTGCAGCGGCGCGACCTGGCCGTCACGGTCGACGCCATCGGCAGCATCGCTTCCGCCAACACGGCCGTGGTGCGGGCCAAGGTCAGTGGCGAGCTGAAGGCCCTGTATTTCAAGGAAGGGCAGCCGGTGAAGGCCGGCCAGGCGCTGGCGCTGATCGACCCGCGGCCCTTCGAGATCGCCCGCGACCAGGCCCAGGCCGCCCTGGCCCGCGACCAGGCCCAGCTCGAGAACGCCCGTGCCGACCTGGCCCGCTACCGCGACCTCGTCGCCAAGGAGGCCGCGCCGCGCCAGCAGCTGGACACCCAGCAGGCCCTGGTGCGCCAGCTCGAGGCCACCGTGCTGTCGGACAAGGCGGCCGTCGCCAACGCCGCGCTGCAGCTCTCCTACACCCGGGTCACGGCGCCGATCTCGGGCCAGGCCGGCCTCAAGCAGGCCGACCTGGGCAACACCGTGACGCCGAGCGACGCCAACGGCCTGCTCAGCATCGCCCAGACCCAGCCGGCGGCGGTCGTCTTCGCCGTGCCGGACGCGCGGCTGGCGCGCATCCGGCAGCAGCTTGCCGGAGGGCAGCCCCTCGCCGTGCAGGCCTGGGACCGCGAGCGGCGCCAGATGCTGGCCGAGGGCCGCGTCGCCAGCACCGACAACGCCATCGACGCCAGCACCGGCACCATCAAGGTCAAGGCCCTGTTCCCCAACACCGACGGCGGCCTCTTCCCCAACCAGTTCGTCAACGTGCGCCTGCAGCTGGACACGCTCAAGGACGCCCTCGTCGTGCCGACGGCGGCGGTGCAGCGCGGCGCGCCGGGCACCTTCGTCTACGTCGTGGCCGACGGCCAGGTGTCGCTGCGGCGCGTGCAGGTGCTGGCGGCCGACGGCGACTCTACCGCCGTGCAGGCCGAGCTGCGCCCGGGCGAGCAGGTCGTCATCGACGGCGCCGACCGCCTGCGCGACGGCGGCAAGGCCGAGGTGATCCGCGTGCCGGCGGGCGGTGCCTCCGCGCCGGGCGGCCGTGGCGGGCGCGGGCGCGCGCCGGGCGCGGCGGTCAGTGCGGCCAATGCCGTCAGTGCGGCGCCGGTACCTGCATCCGCTTCGGCCGCCGCAGCGGATGCTGGCGAGCGCCCGCGCTGGATGGACCGCGTGCCGCCCGAGGTGGCCGAGAAGCTCAAGGCCATGAGTCCCGAGGAGAGGCGGGCCTGGTTCCAGCAGCACCGCGCCTCTGCCGCGGCGCAGTAGCGGGTCAGCGCGATGAACCCGTCACGCCTCTTCATCGAGCGGCCGGTCGCCACCTCGCTGCTGATGCTGGCCATCGTGCTGGCCGGCGCGCTGGCCTACCGGCTGCTGCCCGTCTCGGCGCTGCCGGAGGTGGACTATCCGACCATCCAGGTCACCACCCTCTACCCCGGCGCCAGCCCCGACGTGATGACCTCCTCGGTCACCGCGCCGCTGGAGCGCCAGTTCGGCCAGATGCCGGGGCTGGCGCAGATGTCGTCCACCAGCTCGGGCGGCGCCTCGGTCATCACGCTGCGCTTCGACCTCAGCCTGTCCCTCGACGTGGCTGAGCAGGAGGTGCAGGCGGCCATCAACGCCGGCAGCAACCTGCTGCCGTCCGACCTGCCCATGCCGCCGGTCTACAGCAAGGTCAACCCGGCCGACGCGCCGGTGCTGACGCTGGCCGTCAGCTCGGCCACGCTGACGGTGCCACGCGTGCACGACCTCGTCGAGAGCCGGCTGGCGCAGAAGATCTCCCAGGTGCCCGGCGTGGGCCTGGTGGCCATCGCCGGCGGCCGGCGGCCGGCCGTGCGCATCCAGGCCAACCCCGGCTCGCTGGCGGCGCTGGGGCTGTCCATCGACGACGTGCGCACCGCCATCTCGGCGGCCAACGTCAACCAGTCCAAGGGCAGCTTCGACGGGCCACTGCGCGCCTCCACGCTGGACGCCAACGACCAGCTCAAGAGCGCGGCCGAGTACGCCAATCTCGTCATCGCCTACAAGAACGGCAACCCCGTGCGCCTGCGCGACGTGGCCCAGCTCGTCGACGACGCCGAGAACCTGCGCCTGGCCGCCTGGGCCGGCCGGCCCGGCGGCGCCTCCACGGCGGCCGTCATCCTGAACGTGCAGCGCCAGCCGGGAGCCAACGTCATCGAGACCGTGGACCGTGTGCGCGCCGTGCTGCCGCAGTTGCAGGCCAGCCTGCCGGCCTCCATCGACGTGCAGGTGTTGTCCGACCGCACGACGACCATCCGCGCCTCGGTGCGCGACGTGCAGCACGAGCTGCTCTTCGCCGTGGTGCTGGTCATCGGCGTCATCTTCGTCTTCCTGCGCAGCCTGCCGGCCACGGTCATCCCAGCGGTGGCGGTGCCGGTGTCGCTGGTGGGCACCTTCGGCGTCATGTACATGGCGGGGTTCTCGATCAACAACCTGACGCTGATGGCGTTGGTGATCTCGACGGGCTTCGTCGTGGATGACGCGATCGTGATGATCGAGAACATCGCCCGCCACCTCGAAGAGGGGGCGGGCGATGTTCCGGCGCAGGCTCACGTCGGCGACGCCGACGTGAAGGGCGCGGATGCGCCCGGCCGCAGCCAGAACATGGTGCCCGAAGCCCGGATCTCCCCCTTTGCCGCGGCCCTCTCGGGCTCCAAGCAGATCGGCTTCACCATCATCTCGCTGACGGTCTCCTTGATCGCCGTGCTCATCCCGCTGCTCTTCATGGGCGACGTGGTGGGCCGGCTCTTCCACGAGTTCGCCATCACGCTGGCGGTGTCCATCCTGATCTCGGCCTTCGTGTCCCTCACGCTCACGCCCATGATGTGCGCGCGGCTGCTCAACCACGAGCACGAGGCGGGCCATGGCCGGCTGTGGCATGCGGTGGGCCGGGCCTTCGACCGCACCATCGCCGCCTACGGCCGCATGCTGGACTGGGTGCTGGACCGCTCGGCCGCCACCCTCGTCGTCTTCCTGGCCACGTTGCTGTTGACCGGCGTGCTCTACCTCATCGTGCCCAAGGGCTTCTTCCCGGTGCAGGACACCGGGCAGATCCAGGGCATCACGGAGGCGGCCCAGTCCACCTCCTTCGCGGCCATGGCCGAGCACCAGCAGCGCATCGCCGAGCGCGTGCTGCAGGACCCGGCCGTCGAGAGTGTCTCGTCCTTCATCGGCGTGGACGGCGCCAACACCACGCTCAACCAGGGCCGGCTGCAGATCGCCCTCAGGCCCAAGGAGGCGCGCGGCGAGAGCGCCGCCGCCGTGGCCCGCCGCCTGAGCGACGCGGCGGCGGCCGAGCCCGGCATCGCGCTGTACCTGCAGCCGGTGCAGGACCTCACCATCGAGGACCGCATCGCCAAGACGCAGTACCAGTTCACGCTGTCCTCGCCCGATGCCGCCGAACTGAGCCGTTCGACCCTGGCCGTCCTCGACCGGCTGCGCGACGTGAAGCAGATCGCCGACGTCGCCAGCGACCAGCAGGAGCAGGGGCTGCAGGCCTATGTCGACATCGACCGCGACGCGGCCGGGCGCCTGGGCGTCAGCGTGGCGGCCATCGACAGTGCCCTGTACAGCGCCTTCGGCCAGCGGCTGATCTCCACCATCTTCACGCAGAGCAACCAGTACCGCGTGGTGCTGGAGGTGGCGCCCGACTTCCGCGCGGGGCTGGACGGCCTGCGGCGGCTCTACGTGCCGGGTGCGGGCGGCGTGCAGGTGCCGCTGAGTTCGGTGGCCCGCTTCGCCGAGCGCCAGGCGCCGCTGGCCGTCAACCACGTGGCCCAGTTCCCGGCGTCGACCATCTCCTTCAACCTGGCGCCGGGCGCGTCGCTGGGCGAGGCGGTCAAGGCCATCCGTGCCGAGGTCGAAAGCCTGCAGCTGCCGCTGAGCGTCGAGACCCGGTTCGAGGGCGCGGCCCTGGCCTTCCAGGCGTCGCTGACGAGCACGCTGCTGCTCATCCTCGCGGCCATCGTCACGATGTACATCGTGCTGGGCGTGCTCTACGAGAGCACCATCCACCCGCTGACCATCCTGTCCACGCTGCCCTCGGCGGGGCTGGGCGCGCTGCTGGCCCTGCTGGCCTTCCGGCTCGACCTGGACATCATCGCCATCATCGGCATCGTGCTGCTGATCGGCATCGTCAAGAAGAACGCGATCATGATGATCGACTTCGCGCTCGAGGCCGAACGCGACGGCAAGCTCCGGCCGCGCGAGGCCATCCACCAGGCGGCGATGACGCGCTTCCGGCCCATCCTCATGACGACCATGGCGGCCCTGCTCGGCGCCCTGCCGCTGATGCTGGGCACGGGCGTGGGCAGCGAGCTGCGCCATCCGCTGGGCGTGGTCATGGTCGGCGGCCTCATCGTCAGCCAGCTGCTGACGCTGTTCACGACGCCGGTCATCTACCTCGGCTTCTCGGCGCTGGCCGCGCGTCTGCGCCGGGGCCGCGGGCAGGCGCGCGAGGAGGCGGCGTGAACCTGTCGCGCGTCTTCATCGAGCGGCCGATCGGCACGGCCCTCATCACCTGCGGCCTGGCCCTGGCGGGGGCCATCGCCTACCTGCTGCTGCCCATCGCACCGCTGCCGCAGGTGGAGTTCCCGACCATCTCCGTCAGCGCCTCGCTGCCCGGCGCCAGCCCCGACACCATGGCCGCCACGGTGGCCACGCCGCTGGAGCGCACGCTGGGCACCATCGCGGGGGTCAACGAGATCACGTCCTCCTCGTCGCTGGGCAATACGCGGGTGACGCTGCAGTTCGACCTCGGCCGCGACATCGACGGTGCCGCGCGCGACGTGCAGGCCGGCATCAACGCCGCCCGCGCCCTGCTGCCGACCGGCATGCCGAGCAACCCGACCTATCGCAAGGTCAACCCGGCCGACGCGCCCATCATGATCGTCGCGCTGACCTCGAACACGCTGACGCGCGGCCAGATGTACGACGCCGCGTCCACCGTCATCGCCCAGCGGCTGTCGCAGGTGGAAGGCGTGGGCCAGGTGACGGTGGGTGGCGGGGCGCTGCCGGCGGTGCGCATCGAGCTGGACCCGAACAAGCTGTCGGCCCAGGGCCTGTCGCTGGAGCAGGTGAGGGCGGCCGTGGTGGCCACCAACGCCAACCGCCCCAAGGGCGTGCTCGAGGAAGGCGGGCGCTACTGGCAGATCGCCGCCAACGACCAGGCCAAGGCTGCCCGCGAGTACGCGCCCCTGGTGCTGAGCTACCGCAACGGTGCGGCGGTGCGCCTGCGCGACGTGGCCGACGTGCAGGACAGCGTGCAGGACCTGCGCAACGACGGCCTGGCCAACGGCCGCCAGGCGGTGCTGCTCATCCTCAACAAGGCGCCCGGCGCCAACATCATCAAGACGGTCGACACCGTTCGCGGCCTGCTGCCGCGGCTGCGCGCGTCCATCTCGCCGGCCATCGACGTCGACGTGGTGATGGACCGCACGGCCACCATCCGCGCCAGCATCACCGAGGTGCAGCGCACGCTGGCCATCGCCTTCGGCCTGGTCATCGTGGTCGTCTTCGTCTTCCTGCGGAGGCTGCGCGCGGCCCTGCTGCCGGCCGTGGCCGTGCCGGTGAGCCTGGCGGGCACCTTCGGCGTCATGTACCTGCTGGGCTACAGCATCGACAACCTGTCGCTGATGGCCATGACGGTGGCCACCGGCTTCGTCGTCGACGACGCCATCGTCGTGCTCGAGAACATCTCGCGCCACATCGAGCGGGGCATGGCGCCGCGCGAGGCGGCGCTGCGCGGTGCGCGCGAGATCGGCTTCACCGTCATCTCCATCTCGCTGAGCCTGATCGCCGTCTTCATCCCCATCCTGGCCATGGGCGGCATCATCGGGCGGCTGTTCCGCGAGTTCGCGGTGGTGCTGTCGGTGGCCATCCTCGTGTCCATGGTCGTGTCGCTCAGCACCACGCCGATGATGGCCGCGACCCTGCTCAAGCCGCATGGCGAGAGCCGGCCCGCCGGGCGCATCGGCCGCCGCGTGGCCGCCTGGCAGAAGGCGGTGATGCGCGGCTACCGGCGCAGCCTGCGCTGGACGCTGCGCCACCAGCCGGTCGCGCTGCTGGCGCTGGCGGGCGTCGTCGCGCTCAACGTGTCCCTCTACGTGAGCGTTCCCAAGGGCTTCTTCCCGCAGCAGGACACGGGCCTGATGTTCGGCGGCGTGCAGGCCGACCAGGCCAGCTCCTTCCAGTCCATGCAGGGCAAGCTGCGCACCTTCCACGACATCGTGCGCGCCGACCCGGCGGTCGCCAACGTGATGGGCTTCACCGGCGGCGGCCAGCGCAACAGCGCCAACATGTTCATCGCGCTGAAGCCGCGCAGCGAGCGCAAGGAGAGCGTCGACGACGTGATGAACCGGCTGCGCGGCAAGCTGGCCAAGGTGCCGGGGGCCAACCTCTTCCTCGCGCCGGTGCAGGACATCCGCATCGGCGGACGCCAGTCCAACGCCTCGTGGCAGTACACGCTGCAGGCCGACGAGCTGGCCGAGCTGCGCACCTGGGAGCCGCGCATCCGCCGGGCGCTGACCGAGGTGCCCGAGATCACCGACGTCAACACCGACCAGCAGGACAAGGGCCTGCAGACCTCCCTCGTCGTCGACCGCGACGCCCTCGTGCGCCTGGGCCTGACCATGAGTGCCGTGGACAGCACCCTCAACGACGCCTTCGGCCAGCGCCAGGTCGGCGTCATCTACAACCCGCTCAACCAGTACCGCGTCGTGCTGGAGCTGGCGCCGCCCTGGCTGCAGAGCCCGCAGACGCTGGACCGGCTGATGCTGACGGCCGGCGGCGGCCAGCAGGTGCCGCTGTCCGCCGTGGCGCGCGTCGAGACCACCAGCACGCCGCTGGCCGTCAACCACCAGAGCGGCACGCCGGCCAGCACCATCAGCTTCAACCTCGCGCCGGGCGCGGCCCTGTCGGATGCGGTGGCGGCCATCAACGACGCGGTGGCCGGCAGCGGCGCGCCGGTGTCGGTGCGCGGCAGCTTCCAGGGTACCGCCCAGGCCTTCCAGGCCTCGCTCAAGTCCCAGCCCCTGCTCATCCTCGCGGCCATCGTCACCATCTACCTGGTGCTGGGCATGCTCTACGAGAGCCTCATCCACCCCATCACCATCCTGTCCACCCTGCCATCGGCGGGCGTGGGCGCGCTGCTCGCGCTGATGCTCTTCAAGACCGACTTCACCATCATTGCCCTCATCGGCGTCATCCTGCTGATCGGCATCGTCAAGAAGAACGCCATCATGATGCTGGACTTCGCGCTGTCGGCCCGGCGTGCGGCCGAGGCGCGCGGCCGGCCGCTGGGCGCGGGCGCGGCCATCTACCGCGCGGCCCTGCTGCGGCTGCGGCCCATCCTGATGACGACGGTGGCTGCCATCTTCGGCGCCGTGCCCCTGGCCATCGGCCATGGCGACGGCGCCGAGCTGCGCGTGCCCCTGGGCCTGTCCATCGTCGGCGGCCTGCTGCTGAGCCAGCTGCTCACCCTCTACACCACGCCGGTCGTCTTCTGCGGCATGGACCGGCTGAGCCGCAGGCGCCGCCGCGCCGCGCCCGTGCCGCCCGCCGCCCTGCCTGCCGCCGCCTCCTGAGCCATGAACCACTCCGCCCTCGCGCCTCTCGCGCCCCTCGCCGCCGCCTTGCTGATGGCCGGCTGCGCCGTGACCTCGCCGCCTCTGCCCGCCGAGCCGGCCATGCCGGCGGCCTTTGCCGGTTCCAGCGAGTGGCAGCGCCTGCCCGCCACCGGCGCCGCCGTGCCCGAGGCCTGGTGGACCCTCTTCCACGACCCCGTGCTCGACGGCCTGCAGGCCGACCTCGTCGTCGGCAACCAGAACCTTGCCGCCGCCCTGGCCCAGCTCGCCTCGGCCCGCGCGGTGCTGCGCGCCAGCGGCTCGGCCATCTGGCCGACGCTCTCCCTCGGCGGGGCGACGACGCGCTCGGCCAGCGAGAGCAATGGCCGCCGCACGGTCTCCACGTCCGACGCGCTCACCGCCAACGCCGCCTGGGAGATCGACCTCTGGGGCCGGCTGGCCGAGGCCGTCAAGGTGGCCGGCGCGAGCTACCGCGCCAGCCAGGCTGACCTCGCGGCGCTGCGGCTGTCCGCCCAGGCGACGCTGACCCAGACCTATTTCGCGCTGCGCACGGCCGAGGCCCAGCAGGCGCTGCTGGAGCGCACCGTGGCCGCGGACCGGCGCGCGCTGGAGCTGACCCAGGACCGCTATGCCGGCGGCGTCGTCGCCCAGACCGACGTGCTGCAGGCCCGCACCCAGCTGCGCAACGTCGAGTCGCAGCTCAGCGAGATGCGCAGCCAGCGCGCCCAGCTCGAGCATGCGCTGGCCGCGCAGCTGGGCAAGCTGCCCGGCCAGTTCCGCGTGCCGGCGGCGGCCGACGCTCACCTGCCGGAGCTGCCACCGGTGCCGGCCCTGGTGCCGTCCACGCTGCTGGCCCAGCGGCCCGACCTGGCCGCGGCGCGCGAGCGCCAGCGCGCCGCCTATGCCCAGATCGGCGTGGCGGACGCCGCCTTCTTCCCGGCGGTGGACCTGTCGGCCTCGGGTGGCTATCGCGGCTCCTCGTGGTCCCACCTCGTCTCCGCACCCAACCTGATCTGGTCGCTCGGCGCGGCGGTGACGGCCCCGCTCTTCGACGGCGGCCAGCGCCGCCTGGCCAGCGACCAGGCCCGCGCGTCGGCCGAGGTGGCCACAGCCAACTACCGCCAGGCCGTGCTGACGGCCTTCCAGGAGGTGGAGGACAACCTCGTGCAGTTCGCCGAGACGGGCGCCGAGGTGGCCCTGCAGCGCGACGCGCTGGAGGCCGCGCAGCGCAACCTCGACATCGTCATGGCGCAGTACCGTGCCGGGACGGTGAGCTACCTGAACGTCAGCGCGGCACAGAGCTCGCTGCTCTCCGCCGAGGGCAATGTGCTGACGGCCCGCAACCGCCAGCTGGCGGCGGCCAACCTGCTGCTCAAGAACCTGGGCGGGCGGCTGCCGCCAGCGGCCTGACCCGGCGCGCTCGTCACGCGACGGGGCACCAACGAAAAAGGGCTCCTTGCGGAGCCCTTCGTCTTGGCTTGAAGCCGGCAGGAATTACTTCTTGCCCTTCTTGCCCTTCTTGTCGTCGGCGGCCGGTGCGGCGGCGGCCACGACGATTTCCTCGGTCACGGGCTCGACCGGCGTCGCGACGACGGGGTTGGGCTTGCCGTGGGTCACGACCTTGATGCCGGCGGGCAGCTTCACGTCATTGACGTGCAGCGAGTGGCCCTTGGTCAGGCCGGAGAGGTCGACCTCGATGAACTCGGGCAGTTGCTGGGCCAGGCAGGTGATCTCCAGCTCGGTGATCACGTGGTTGACCGTGCACTTGTCGGTCTTGACGGCGACCGAGTTCTCCTCGCCCACGAAGTGCAGGGGCACCTTCTTCGTGATCTTGGTGGTGGCGTCCACGCGCTGGAAGTCGATGTGCTGGACTTGCGGCTTGTAGGGGTGCATCTGGAAGTCGCGCAGCAGGACCTGCGTGACCGAGCCGTTGAGCTCCATGTCCAGCAGCGAGCTGTGGAAGGCTTCCTTCTTGAGGGCGTGGAAGAGGGCGTTGTGGTCCAGCTCGATGAGGGCGGGCTCACCGGCGCCATAGACGATACCCGGCACCTTGCCGGCCACGCGCAGGCGGCGGCTCGCTCCGGTCCCCTGCTGCTTGCGCTCGAAAGCGACGAACTTCATGGTTTTCTCCAAAAAGAGAACGGCGCCCGCGACCAGGCACCGTGTGAAAAAGCCGTCTTGCGACGGCCGGATGTTCCGGTCAGAAGTTGTTGTTCTGCTCGGAGAAAAGGCTGGTGACCGACTCGCCATCCGAGATGCGGCGGATGGTTTCGGCGAACAGGAAGGCCACCGACAGCTGGCGGATCTTCTTGCAGGCCTTGGCGGCGTCGGTCAGCGGGATGGTGTTGGTGATGACGACTTCGTCGAGCTGCGAGCTGGAAATGCGCTCGATGGCCGGGCCCGACAGGATGGGGTGGGTGCAGTAGGCGAACACGCTCTTGGCGCCGCGGGCCTTCAGCACCTCGGCCGCCTTCACGAGGGTGCCGGCGGTGTCGATCATGTCGTCCATGATCACGCAGTTGCGGCCGTCGATGTCGCCGATGACGTGCATGACCTCGGAGACGTTGGCCGCCGGACGGCGCTTGTCGATGATGGCCAGGTCGCAGCCGAGCTGCTTGGCCAGGGCACGGGCGCGCACCACGCCGCCGACGTCGGGTGAAACGACCACCAGGTCGCTGTAGTTGCGGCTCTTCAGGTCGGACAGCAGCACCGGCGAGGCGTAGATGTTGTCGACCGGGATGTCGAAGAAGCCCTGGATCTGGTCGGCGTGCAGGTCCATGGTCAGGACGCGCTCGACGCCGACGGTCTCCAGCAGGTTGGCCACGACCTTGGCCGAGATCGGCACGCGGGTCGAGCGGGGGCGGCGGTCCTGGCGGGCGTAGCCGAAGTAGGGGATCACGGCCGTGATGCGGCGGGCGCTGGCGCGCTTGAGCGCGTCCACCATGATCAGCAGCTCCATCACGTTCTCGTTCGTCGGCGCGCAGGTGGGCTGCACGACGAAGACGTCACGGGCGCGGACGTTCTGCTGGATCTCGACGGTCACCTCGCCGTCGGAAAAGCGGCCGACGACGGCCTTGCCCAGCTCGAGGCCGAGATGGGTGGCGATTTCCTGGGAGAGGACCGGATTCGCGTTGCCGGTGAAGAGAACCGTGTTGAGCAGCACTGGGAGCCTCTGGTGTCAGTGGCTCGCTGAAGCAAGCCGGTTCAGCGAAACGAAAAAATTTGGCAGGGGAGGAAGGACTCGAACCCTCGCATGTCGGAATCAAAATCCGATGCCTTGACCAACTTGGCGACTCCCCTACACAGGACACAGCAGAGCTGCTGCACCCCAAAACCTTTCAGTCGGCCCAACCCGCGAGCGGGTGCGAGGCCAGACTGCGGCAGATTCGACCGGTCCACCCTCCAGGTTGTGCCTGGAGCAATGTCGCCAGGGACTGGTCGTCCTCGCCTTCTTTTCCATCCTCGGCCAGTATCGAGAACACGGCGGCACCCGAGCCCGTCATCCGGGCGTTGCCGAATGTCTTCGACAACAGGGCCAACGCGTCTCGCACTTCACTGCTGATTTCTTCGGCGGCGGGTTGAAGGTCGTTGCGACCAAAACCCCTCGCGAGGATTTCTGCAGTTCCTGCCAGGGCGGGAAAGCCCGCGACTATAGCCAACTTTTCCGACCTTGCCAACCGTTGACTCGAAAAGATGTCCTTGGTGGCCAGCCCGGCCGGGCCCTTGAGCACGGCGAAGCGTTGCGGCGGCAGGGCCAGCGGATGCAGGATCTCACCGACGCCTTCGACGAAGGCCGGCCCGCCGCCGAGGAAGAAGGGCACGTCGGCGCCCAGCTTGAGCCCGAGGGCCATCAGGCGCTCCAGCGGCAGGCGCAGGTCCCACAGGCGGTTCAGCGCCAGCAGCGTGGTCGCCGCGTCGGACGAACCGCCGCCCATGCCGGCACCGGCGGGCAGGCGCTTCTCGAGGTGGATGTCGGCACCCAGGGTGCAGCCGGTCTCGGCCTGCAGCAGTCGTGCGGCGCGCAGGCAGAGGTCGTCGGCCGGCAGGTCGCCGCCGAGCACGTCGTGGCGCTGCAGTCGACCGTCGCCGCGCCGCTCGACGTGCAGGGTGTCGGCCCAGTCGATGAGCACGAAGACCGACTCCAGCAGGTGGTAGCCGTCGGGGCGCTTGCCGACGACGTGCAGGAAGAGGTTGAGCTTGGCCGGCGCGGCCAGGTCATGGAGTGCCTTCATCGCCTCCATCCAGCCTGGCGCGCAGGGTCACGGTGGGTTCGGCCAGGCGCGTGGCCACGAGGCTGGGCAGCCGGGGCTCGATGCGCCAGCCGAGCTGCTCGAAGCCGCCCGCCGTGGCCCGGTGCGGCGCGGCGCCCCAGGGGCGGGCCCGGAGCCAGTCGAACAGGGCGGCGACGGGCACCGGCTCACCGAGCAGTTCGCGGGTCAGCGCGTCGAGGTCGTCGAAGCGGCGCTCGTCGCCGGGCGTCTGCAGCGAGGCCACGCCCGGCCGCCATTCGGCGCGCGCCACCAGGGCGCCCAGCGGCGAGGTGAGCTCCAGCCGGCCGGCCTCGGGGCCGCCGAACAGCTCGAAGCTGGCCGCACCGCCGGTGCCGCGGTTGTGGACATCGCCCGCCACCGTCACGCTGATGCGTCCGCTCAGGTGGCCGGCGGAGGCGTCCGCGGGTGGCGCCTTGGGCAACTGGGCGCAGCCCGCCAGGGCCGCAGCCAGTGCCAGCACGGATGCGGCGATCCTCAAGGCTTGACCTTCAGCCGGCCCAGCGTCTCGCGCAGCGCCTCGTTGTCCGGTTCGCGCTGGGCGGCCTCGGCCAGCACGCGCCGGGCCTCGTCCTGCTGGCCGCTGGCCCACAGCACTTCGCCGAGGTGGGCGGCGATCTCGGCGTCGGGGCGGCCGGCATGGGCCTGGCGCAGCAGCTTGGCCGCCTCGGGCAGGTTGCCGAGCCGGAACTCCACCCAGCCGAGGCTGTCGACGATGACGGGTTCGCCGGGGGCCAGCTTCAGGGCGCGCTCGATCAACTGCTTGGCCTCGGGCAGGCGCACGTTGCGATCGGCGAAGGAATAGCCCAGGGCGTTGTAGGCGTGGTGGTAGTCGGGCTTGATCTCGATGACCTTGCGCAGCAGCGCCTCCATGTCGTCGTACTGGCCGAGCTTCTCGGCCATCATGGCCTGCTCGTAGATCAGGTCGGTGTCGCCGGAGAAGCGCTCCGTGGCCGTCTTCAGCACGCCGAAGGCTGCCGCGTAGTCGTGCTGTTCGCGCAGCAGTTGGGCTTCGGCCAGCAGGGCGGTGCGGGCATCGGCGTCGCTGGCGTCGGCCGCGGGTTGCAGCAGCTTGCGGGCGTCGGCCAGCTTGCCCTGGCGGGCCATCAGGCTGGCACGGCGGTAGCGCACGTCCAGGCCGTTGCCGTCCACCTTCTTGAGGGCGGCTTCCGCGGCCTTCAGGTCGCCGCGCTGCTCGGCAGCCTGGGACAGCATCAGCCAGGCCTGCTGCCGGCCGTCCGCGCGGGCGCGGATCTCCGTCTCGGTGCCGGCGGCCGGCGTGTCGAAGCGCTTCAGACTCTCGCGCAAGGCGGACTCGGCGGCGGTGGTGTGCTTGAGGTCGAGCTCGAGTGCGCCCAGGGCCAGCCAAGGCGCGGGGTTGTCGGGCGTGGCGGTGGTGAGGATGCGGAATTCGCGCGCGGCATCGACCGGCCGCTGCGCCTGCACCAGGGCGCGGGCATAGGCCTGGCGCAGGGCGTGCTGGTCGGGCCTGAACTTGAGGCGCTCGGTGATGAGGCCTTCCGCCTGGGGCTCGGCCGGCAGCAGGTCGACGGCCAGCTGCATGGCATCGTCGCCGTCGGGCAGGGCTGCGGCGAGTTCGCGCGTCAGCGCCAGCGCGCGGGCGTTCTCGCCGGCATTGATGGACAGCCGCGCTTCGGCATAGAGGGCGGCGGGCTTGAGGGCGCCGGTCTGGGCCTGCAGCACCGGCCCGAGGGCGGCCAGCACCGACTTGGGATCGGGCGAGCGCTGGAAGAGCCGGGGCAGGGCGGCGATGAGGCCGGGGCGCTGGACCTCGGGGGCGATGCGCAGCAGGGCCGTCAGCGGCTGCGGGACTTCCGCCGGCTTGTTCATCAAGGCCAGCAGCTGTACGACGCTCTGGTGGGCGTCGACTGAATTCGGCAGCGTCTCGGCCCAGGCGCGGGCCGCCATCAGGGCCTGGTCGCCGGCACGCGCCTGCAGGGCGATGTTGACGACGCGCTTGAACAGCTCCTCGTCGCTGGTGCGCCGGGCGGCGTCGAGCAGCACCTGGAAGGCGACGCCGGCCTGGCCGTTGCCGAGTTCGATCTCGCCGATCAGCAGTTGATAGAACAGCGGCGCATCCATCGCCGAGTGCGTGGGCGGCTCGGCCGGCGGCGCGGCGGGGGCGGCCTCGTCGGCGCGCACCTGCAGGGCGGCCAGCAGGGCGGCGGCGGCGATCACGCGGCCGGCGGCACGAGCGCGGCGGTGGGCATGGCGATGGGTCAGGGGCATTCGTACTCCGCAGGACAGGGCCTGATTATGATTTCCGCCCCATGCCCGAGTTGCCCGAAGTCGAAGTCACGCGCCGCAGTTTCGCCGGCGCCATCCAGGGAGCCCGGGTGACGGGGCTGCGCCTGGGAAAACCCCTGCGCTGGCCCCTCGGCGCAGACCCCGAAACCCTGCTCGGAAGCCGCGTCGGCGCCGTGCAAAGAAGGGGTAAATATTTGTGGCTGCCGCTCGAAGGCTCGGGCGGGCTGCTCATGCACCTGGGCATGTCGGGGTCGCTGGCCTTCCTCGGCGGCACGCCGGCGCCCGGCGCCCACGACCATTTCGACCTGCATACCGACCGCGGCCTGCTGCGCCTGACCGACCCGCGCCGCTTCGGCGCCGTGGTGTGGGCGCCGGCCTTGGATGCCGAGCCCGTGTCGACCCTGCTCGGCGGCCTGGGCCTGGAGCCCTTCGACGAGCGCTTCGACGGCCCCCACCTGCACGCCGGACTGAGCGGCAGGCGCGTGCCGGTCAAGCAGGCCCTGCTTGCCGGCGACATCGTCGTGGGCGCCGGCAACATCTACGCCTGCGAGGCCCTCTTCCTCGCCGGCATCGACCCGCGCCTGCCCGCGGGCAAGCTCAGCCGTCCGCGTGCGAGCCGGCTCGCCGAGGCGGTGCGCACCGTGCTGGCGCAGGCGCTGGAGGCCGGCGGCACGACGCTGCGCGACTTCCGCGACGCCCACGGCGTGGCCGGCAGCTTCCAGATGCAGGCCCAGGTCTATGGCCGCGAGGGCGAAGCCTGCCGGCGCTGCGGGGCGGCCATCAGGCGCATCGTGCAGGGCCAGCGCTCCACCTTCTACTGCCCCTCATGCCAGAAGCGCTGATCGACGATTTCGGCCCGACGGTCGTGGCCTGGCAGCGCCGCCACGGCCGCCACGGCCTGCCCTGGCAGGCCACGCGCGACCCCTACCGCGTCTGGCTGTCGGAGATCATGCTGCAGCAGACGCAGGTCTCCACCGTCCTCGGCTACTACGAGCGCTTTCTCGCGCGCTGGCCGCGGGTGACCGACCTCGCCGCCGCCACGCTGGACGAGGTGCTGGCCATGTGGGCGGGGCTGGGCTACTACAGCCGCGCGCGCAACCTGCATGCCTGCGCCCGTGCCGTGGCCGAGCAGCATGGCGGCGAGTTCCCCGGCACGGCCGCCGCGCTGCAGGCCCTGCCCGGCATCGGCCGCTCGACGGCTGCGGCCATCGCCGCCTTCTGCTTCGGCGAGCGCGTGGCCATCCTCGACGGCAACGTCAAGCGAGTGCTCGCGCGGGTGCTGGCTTTCGACGGCGACCTGGCCAGCAGCGCGGCCGAGAAGCGCCTGTGGGACCGCGCCACCGAGCTGCTGCCCGCGCAGCACGTCGACACCTACACCCAGGGCCTGATGGACCTCGGCGCTACCGTCTGCACGGCGAGGTCGCCCGACTGCCTGCTCTGCCCGGTGCAGTCGATGTGCCGCGGCCAGCGCGAAGGCGACCCGACCCGCTGGCCGGTCAAGACGCGCAAGCTCAAGCGCGGCCGACGCGAGAACTGGTGGCTGTGGATCGAGAAGCAGGGCCAGGTCTTGCTGCAGCAGCGCCCGGCCACCGGCGTCTGGGCCGGGCTGTGGACGCTGCCGATGTTCGACGACGAGGCCGGCGCCCGCCAGGCCCTGCCCGGCGTCGCCTTGGAGACACTGCCGCGTATCGAGCATGCCCTGACCCATTTCGACTGGGTGCTCCACACCGTCCGCGCGGACGTGGCCGGCGCGGGCATGACCCCTGGCGGCACCTGGGTCGCGCGGGAGAATCTCGCCGACTACGCGCTGCCCGCGCCGCTGAAGAAACTGTTCGAGGAGAGCTGAGCCATGAAAGCGCACATCAAGAGTGGCGTCGAGTACGCGCTGATCACCCTGCTGGTGGCCGGCCTGTGTCTGTGGCAGCTCATCGCCGGGGCGCAGGAAGACGAGGCGCCGGTGGCGAGGCTCGTCGTCCTCGGCCTGGCGCTGATCGTCGCCGGCGCCATGCATTGCGTCTTCATGATGCAGCTCGTGCGCCGCACGGGGCGGCCTTTCCTGCCGTGGTTCGTGGCCATCGTCGTCTTCATGCCGGTGGGCACCGCGGTGTTGCTCGCGATGCTCCTGGGCGAGGCGGACGCGGCGGAAACGTGACTTTCGCCTGATCCCGCGCCCGCTCTGCGTTGCCGGCCCGGCGTGAACCGGGCACAGTCCCATCGATAACATCGTTTCGAGGGGACAGCGTTGGACGCTTTGAAGAACCTGCGTGTCGGCATGCGGCTGGGCCTGGCTTTCGCCGTGGTGCTGGCCTTGCTCCTGGTGATGGCCGGCGTGGGCTCGATGCTCGCCAAGTCCATCAACTACTACGCCGAGTACTACCCCGAGGACATCCTGCCCTCGCTGCGCACCATCCACCAGATCGACGCGGCCATCTCCGATGCCCGCCGGCTGGAGCAGCACCACATCCTCAGCGAAGACGACAAGGAAAAGAAGTCGCTGTCGGCCCGCATCGCCAAGGCCCGGGCCGACCTCCAGCAGCGGTTCAAGGACTACGAGCTCCTCATCTCCGACGACCAGGACCGGGCGCTGATGAAGAAGGCGGCCGACGGCCTGTCCGCCTACCTGGCGGTGCAGGACAAGGTGCTCAAGGCCTCGGAGGACAGCGCCTCCGACCCCACCCAGGGCACCGCCGCCAAGGAGCTGACCTTCGGCGCGGCCAGCACGACCTTCGTGGCTGTCCGCGAAGCGATCGCCCAGTGGTGGGACTACAACGAGAAGCTGGCCGGCCAGACGGCCGAGGCGGCCGACTCGGCCTACCGCCGCGTGCAGTGGACCTTCGCCATCGTCTGCCTGGTGGCCCTGGCCGTGGGCGCCGCGGCGGCCGTGGCCATCACGCGCTCCATCACGCGGCCCGTGCAGCAGGCGGCCGAGGCCGTCAAGGCGGTGGCTGCCGGCGACCTGACGCAACGCCTGCAGGCCGGCTCGCGCGACGAGCTCGGCCAGCTGCTGGGCAGTCTGGACGAAATGACCCAGAACCTCGCCCGCATGGTGGCCGGCGTGCGCCAGGGCTGCGAGCAGCTCAACGTGGCGGCGGCCGAGATCGCGCAGGGCAATGCCGACCTGTCGGCCCGCACCGAGAGCCAGGCGTCGAGCCTCGAGGAGACGGCCGCGTCGGTGGAGGAAATGGCCGCGCAGATCAAGGCCAACGCCGACAACGCGCGCCAGGCCGACCAGCTCGCCAACCATGCCTCGGAGGTGGCTGGCGCGGGCGGCACGGCGGTGGCCGAGGTGGTCACCACCATGGACGCCATCTCCACATCCAGCCGCAAGATCTCCGACATCATCGGCGTCATCGACGGCATCGCCTTCCAGACCAACATCCTCGCGCTGAATGCGGCGGTGGAGGCCGCGCGGGCCGGCGAACAGGGCCGCGGCTTCGCGGTGGTGGCCGGCGAGGTGCGCTCCCTCGCCCAGCGCTCGGCCGAGGCGGCCAAGGAAATCAAGAGCCTGATCGGCGACAGCGTCGGCAAGGTCGAGAGCGGCAGCGGCCAGGTGCTGGCGGCGCGCGAGACCATCGGCCAGATGGTCAGCGAGGTCCGCAAGGTCACCGACCTCGTGGCCGAGATCACGGCCTCCAGCCGCGAGCAGAGCGAAGGCGTCGGCCAGATCAACGCCGCCGTCAGTCAGCTCGACCAGGCCACCCAGCAGAACGCCGCCCTCGTGGAGCAGACGGCCGCGGCGGCCGAGAGCATGCGCATGCAGACGGCCAAGCTGGCCGAGGCCGTGGCGGTGTTCCGCGTCGCGGCGGGGGCGGGCGGCTCGCCCGCGGCGGGCCCTGGGCTGGCGCCGAAGCCGTCACCCGGGTCGGCACCCCGATCGCCGTCCAGGCCGGCGCCGAAGCCGGCGCTAAAGCCGTCGTCCAGGCCGTCGCCAAAGCCGGCGTCCGCCCAGGCCGCCCCTTGGCCGATGGCCGCAGCGGCGCCGGGCAAGCCGGCCTCGCCCGCCCCCGTCGCTCCGGTGCCGGCGCCCGTGGCGCCGTCCAGAGCCGCCTCGCCGGCGGCGTCGAGCGGCGACGACGGCGACTGGGAGACCTTCTAACCAGCAGCCTGCGCGGCGCCAGGCTGGAACAACGCGGCCAGGCGGCGGACGGCGTCCTCCGACTGGGCGCGGTCGGGCCGCAGGTCGTCATTGCCGAAATCGTCCTCGCCCATGGCGGCCACGAGCAGGCCGTCGCGGCGCGGCACCACCACGAGGTTGTGGCCGCGGTAGATGAGGGCGTAGTCCACCTCGGGCTGCGGGATGAGGCGGGCCGTCTGGCCGCGCACGGGCGTGAGGCTGGCGTCGCCCAGCAGCTTGCGGGCGCCGTCGCCGGTGCAGTTGACGGCGAGGCGCTCGGGCAGCCGGGCGAAGTCGCGCGGCTCGCGCAGGTCGCGCTGCACCAGCTCGCCGCCGTCGCGGGCGAAGTCGTCCAGCAGCAGGCGCTGGTAGGCCGGGATGTTGAAGACCAGCTGCGTGAAGCGGCGTGCATGGGGCGAGCGGAAGGGATGCTCGCCGGCCGCCAGGGCCTTGCCGTGGGGGCGCAGGTCGGCGATGCGTTGGGCCAGGTCGGGGTAGTCGGGTTCGCCCACGTGCCCGGGCAGCGGCGTGTCGAAGCCGTCGTCGGCGAGCAGGTAGCCGTCATGCCATTCGACGGGGCCCGAGGGCAGGCCGAGGTAGCTCTGGTGCACCTTGAACGAGGCGCGGGCCATGGCTTCCCAGCCGCCGATCCAGTCGTCGCTGGCGTGTTCGGCCGTGACGATGCGCGAGTCCGGCGTCCACAGCCCGGTAGCGGCCGAGGAGTGCACCCGCGGCGGCCGGTCGCGGCTGTACAGCCTCACCTTGAAGCCGGCCTGCTGGGCCGTGCGGGCCGTCGTCAGGCCGATGGCGCCGCAGCCGATGACGGCGATGCGCTCGCCCGGCTTCACCCCGGCGCCTTGGATCAGCGCCAGGGCCCGCTGGGCCGAGCCCCAGGACAGCGACCAGCCGCTGCCGCCATGGCCGTAGTGGTGGACGAGGGTCTTGCCGAAGCGCCGTTCGGCCTCGATGCGCGGGCCGCGCGCGCGGAAGGGCCGGATGCCGACGGCGATGTCGACGAGGCGGTCGACATCGGCGCGGATGGTGGCCGGCGCCGGGCGCGGCGCGAAGTCCAGCGCGTGGGCGTGGGGTGGCGACGAGGCGAGCGCGGCGGCGCCCGCACCGAGCAGGTGGCGGCGTTGCATGGGAGCAGTCTCCGGTTCAGTTCTGGGCGCCGAGCAGGCCCTTGCGGATGAGGGCCGCGTCGCGCAGGCGTTGGGCCGAGCCGTCGGCGTCGAGCAGCACGACGGTGACGGGGCGCTTGCCGTTCATGATGCGCATGGCCAGGCAGCGGCCGGCCTCTTCGGTGTAGCCGGTCTTGGAGAGGCGGATGTCCCAGCCCTTGGTGCCCACCAGCCGGTTGGTGTTGTGCAGCTCGCGCGGCTTGCCGTCCACGGGCACCTTGGCCTTCTTGACGCTGGTGATGCGCTCGATCTCGCCGTAACGCGAGGCCGCCGCGACGATGGCGGCCATCTCGGAGGCCGTCGACGTGTTGGCCGGCGACAGCCCGGTGGGGTCGTTAATGGTGGTGCGGTTCAGGCCCAGGGCGCGGATCTTGGCGTGCATGGCCTTGGCGAAGCCGTCCTCGCCGCCGGGGAAGGTGCGGGCCAGGGCGAAGGCGGCGCGGTTTTCGGACTCCATCAGTGCCATCTCCAGCGCCGCCTGGCGCGACATCTGCGTGCCCACGCGCACCCGCGACTTGCTGTGCTTCAGCGTGTCGACGTCGTCGCTGGTGATGCGCAGCTTCTCGTTGGGATCAAGCTTGGCGTCGAGCACCACCATGGCGGTGAGCAGCTTGGTCAGCGAGGCGATGGGCACCACGGCGTCGGCGTCGCGGGCCATCAGCACCTTGCCGCTGGCGTCGTCCACGACGACGACGTGCTTGGCGTTGACCGGCAGGCGCAGGGGCGGCGCGGTGGCGGCATCGGCGCTGGCCGAGGGCGGCACCGGCGCGTCGGGCGCGTTGCGGCCCTTGGCCTGCACGACGAAGCTGGTGGCGGCGATCAGCAGCGCCGGCAGGGCGAGCTTCCAGCCCGTGGCCTGGGGCCGCGGGGCGAGCAGCCGCTCGACGCGGTGCAGCAGGTCGCCGCCGCGTGCGGCGAGGGCGACGCCCGGCAGGGGCCGCAGCTGCAGCTCGCTCAGAGCATGCAGGGCCTGGGCGAGGCGGCGCCCGCCGTCGCCGCCGCCGATCACCTCGACCGAGATCTCGTCGGCCACCAGCTCGCGCTCGGCGCGCAGGCGGGCCGACAGCCACCACACCACCGGATGGAAGAAGAGCAGGGCCTCGACGGCGCTTTGCAGCAGGTTGGCGAGGTAGTCCCAGCGCCGCACGTGCGCCAGCTCGTGGGCCAGCAGGGCCTCGATCAGCTCGATCGGCAGACGGCTCAGCAGGGCCGCGGGCAGCAGCACGCAGGGGCGCAGCGTGCCCAGGGCGATGGGGCCGTCCAGCTCGGGCAGCAGGCGCAGGGCGATGGGGCGCTTCAGGCCGAGGCGGCGGGCGAGGGCGTCGAGGCGTGCCTGCCAGTCGGCCGGGGCGGCGGTGCTGCGCCGGCGCGCGCGCTGCACCCAGGCCAGGCCGAGGGCCAGGCGCGCGAGCATCAGGCCGGCGCCCAGGGCCCAGGCGGTGACCAGGGCCGGCATTTGCTCCGCCAGTGGCGGCAGCTCGCCGACGAACTCGGCCTCGGCCCCGCCCAGGTCCAGGCACTGGGCCAGCGGCAGGGCCAGACACAGGCCGAGGCTGGCCGCACTGACGGCGTAGCGCCAGCGCGCCGGCGCACCGCGCAGCAGGGCCAGCAGCAGGGCCGCGGCCAGGCCGACGGCGGCCCCCTGCCAGACGAAGTTCACGAGGGCCCAGCCCCAGGCGTTCATGGCGATGTCCAGGCGCATCAAGCGTCTTCTCCGGTGTTCTTGGCCAGCAGCTGGCGGATCTCGGCGCGGTCCTTCGCGCTGACGTGGTTCTTCAGGGCCGCCAGCACCAGGGCCTTGCCCGAGCCGGCAAAGGCACGGGCGATGAAGTCCTTGACGAGGGACTGCTGCAGCTTGTCCTGCGCCTGCACCGGCGCGTAGAGGTGGGGGCGGTGGTCCTCGTCGCGGGTGAGCAGGCCCTTGGCATGCATGACCTGCAACTGGCGCAGCACGGTCGCGTAGGTGGCGTCGGGCCGGTCGGGCAGCAGGGCCTCGTGCACGGCCTTGGCGTCGGCCGGGCCGACCCGCCACAGCACCTGCAGCAGGTCGAGTTCGGCAGCGGTGGGGCGGGCCGCGGGTGCGGCGTTCTGAGGCATGGCCGCAGAATAAGTGTTCTAGAACTTGTTGTCTAGAACTTTTATTCTGAAATCACCGTGCGTCCAGTTCCCGGTGACGCTTGAGCACATGGCCGTGGTGGCTGAACTGCCGCGCCAGCATCTCGACGAGGTAGACCGAGCGGTGCTGGCCGCCGGTGCAGCCGATGGCGACGGTGAGGTAGCTGCGCTGGTCGGCCGCGAAGTTGGGCAGCCAGCGCGACAGGAAGCCGGCGATCTGGCCCATCATCAGCCCGACCTCCGGCTGGGCCGCGAGGTAGGCAGCCACCGGCGCGTCGCGGCCGGTGAGGGGGCGCAGCTCGCGGTCGTAGTAGGGGTTAGGCAGCACGCGCACGTCGAAGACGAAATCCGCGTCGCTGGGCACGCCGTGCTTGAAGGCGAAGCTCTCGAAGACGAGGGTGAGCTTGGTGCCCGCGCCCGGGCCGACGAGGTCGCCCAGCCAGGCGCGCAGTTGGGCCGGGCGCAGCTGGCTGGTGTCGATGACGGTGGACTCGGCCTTGAGCCCGCCGAGCAGCTCGCGCTCCAGCTGGATGGCGTCGAGCAGCAGGCGGTGGCTGTCCTCGGCGCTGCCTTCGAGGGCGCCGAAGTTGGTGTCGCGGTCCTGGCGCAGCGGGTGGGGGCGCCGCGTCTCGGAGAAGCGCCGCATCAGCGCCTCGTCGCTCGCGTCCAGGAAGATGGAGCGCACGGCCACGCCGCGGCTGCGCAGGTCCTTGATGAGGGGCAGCATCAGCGGCAGCGAGCCCGCCGAGCGCACGTCCACGGCGATGGCCACGCGCCGCTCGCCGCGCTGCTGCTCCAGCCGCAGGAAGTCGAGCAGCAGCTCGGCCGGCAGGTTGTCCACGCAGAAGTAGCCGGCATCCTCCAGCGCGTGCATGGCCACCGATTTGCCGCCGCCCGACATGCCGGTCAACAGCACCACGTCGCCCTGCAGGTCGTGATCGGTGTTCATGACTTGGCCTTGCGCGTGCGGGCCGAGGCGGCCAGCATCTCCTCGGCGTGGGCGAGGCTGGTGGAGGACAGCCGCTCGCCGCCCAGCATGCGGGCGATCTCGGCCACGCGCGCCTCGCCGGCCACCGGCGCCACGCGGCTGGCGGTGGCGCCGCCTTCCAGGCTCTTGGCGACGACGAGATGGCGGTCCGCGCAGGCGGCCACTTGCGGCAGGTGGGTCACGGCCAGCACCTGGCGCTCGCGTCCGAGCTGCTTCATCAGCCGGCCCACGGTCTCGGCCACGGCGCCGCCGATGCCCACGTCGATCTCATCGAAGATCAGCGTGCCGGGCGCGTTGTCGGTGGCGTTCTGGCTCGTCGTCACGGCGATGGCCAGGGCGATGCGCGACAGTTCGCCGCCCGAGGCCACCTTGGCCAGCGGGCGCGGCGTGCTGCCGGCATGGCCGGCAACGAGGAATTCGGCCGACTCGGCGCCATAACTCTGCGGTGCGTCGGCCGGCTGCAGGGCGATGTCGAAGCGCCCGCCGGCCATGCCGAGCTGCTGCATGGCCGCCGTGACGGCCGCCGCCAGCTCGGGCGCGGCCTTGCGGCGGGCCCGGCTCACGCGCCCGGCTTCGGTGTCGAAGGCCTTGCGGGCCGCGGCCAGGGCGGCTTCGAGCTGGGCCGGGTCGCTGGCGGCGTCCAGCTGGGCCAGCTCGGCACGCCACTGCGCGAGCAGGGCAGGCAGGTCCTGGGGCGGGCGGCGGTAGCGGCGGGCCAGGGTGAGCCAGGCCGAGACGCGCTCGTCCAGCTCGGCCAGCCGGGCCGGGTCCAGGTCGGCCTTGTGCAGGTAGGCGGCCAGGGTGTGGCTGGCGTCCTGAAGCTGGGCCTGCACGTCGCGCAGGGCCTGCACGGCGGGCAGCAGGCGGGGGTCGTGGTCGAGCACGCGCTCAAGCTGGTCGAGCGCACTGCCGGCCAGGGACTGGGCACTGGGCTCGGCGTCGTCCAGCGCGCCGAGGGCCGACTGGGCCGCGTCGATGAGGGACTGGCCGTGCGACAGGCGCTGGTGCTCGGCGTTGAGCTCCTCCCACTCGCCCTCGCCCGGCGCGAGGCCGTCGAGTTCGCCGATCTGCCAGGCCAGGCGCTCGCGTTCGCGCTGGGCCTCGGCCTGCAGGCCCTGGGCCTTTTCGAGCGCCTCGGCCGCCTGCTTCCAGGCCGCGTGGGCGCGGGCCAGCGGCGCGGTGTCCAGGCCGGCGAAGCCATCGAGCAGCTCGCGCACGGAGGCCGGGCGGGTGAGACCCTGCCAGGCGTGCTGGCCGTGGATGTCCAGCAGGTGGTCGGCCAGCTCGCGCAATTGCGTGACGGTGGCCGCGCCGCCGTTGATCCACGCCCGGCTCTTGCCGGCGGCGTCGATGACGCGGCGCAGCAGCAGGCCCTCGTCGGGCTCGAAGCCGGCGTCGTCCAGCCACGCGCGCAGATGGGGCGGGGTGTCGAACTCGGCGGTGATCTCGGCGCGGGCGGCGCCCTCGCGCACTACGCCCGCGTCGCCGCGCCCGCCCAGGGCCAGCTGCAGGGCGTCGATGAGGATGGACTTGCCGGCGCCGGTCTCGCCGGTCAGCACGGCGAAGCCGGGCTCGAAGTCGAGCTCCAGCGCGGGGACGATGACGAAATCCTTGAGGCTCAGATGCCGCAGCATGGTCTAGGCAGGAATCAGACGTACCAACGCAGTTTGCGACGCAGGGTCGCGTAGTAGCTCCAGCCCTTGGGGTGGAGGAATCGGACCTGGTGCTCGCTGCGCCGCACGGTGATGGTGTCGCCGTGCAGCAGGCTGGCGAGGCTTTGCATGTCGAAGCTCACCGAGGCGTCGCGGCCGGCGACGATCTCCATGCGCACCTCGCCGCCGTCCGGCAGCACGATGGGCCGGTTGGACAGCGTGTGCGGCGCGATGGGCACCATCAGCCAGCCGGCGATGCTGGGATGCAGGATGGGCCCGCCGGCCGAGAGGGCATAGGCCGTGGAGCCGGTGGGCGAGGCCACGATGAGGCCGTCGGCCCGCATATTGGCCACGAACTGCTCGCCGACCTCGATCTTCAGCTCCACCATGCCAGCCGTCCCGCCGCGGCTGACGACCACGTCGTTCAGCGCCAGGCCCGAGAAGATGGACTCGCCGTCGCGCAGCACCGAGCCCTCCAGCATGGCGCGGGGTTCGACCTCGTAGTCGCCGGCCAGCACCGGGGCCAGCGACTCGCGCCAGCGCTCGATGGGGATGTCGGTGATGAAGCCCAGCCGCCCCTGGTTGATGCCCAGCAGCGGGACGCCGTGGCAGGCCATCTCGCGGGCGAAGCCCAGCATGGTGCCGTCGCCGCCGATGACCACGGCGAGGTCGCAGGCGCGGCCGAGTTCGTCGTGGGACAGGGCGTCATAACCGGTCAGTCCGGTGTTCAGCGCCGTGTCCGCCTCCAGCGAAACGTCGAGGCCCTGGCTGCACAGGAAATGGGCGATCTCCTCCAGCACCGGCCGGATGCCAGGCGCCTGATGCTTGCCCACGATGGCGACATGTCTGAAGCGCTCGGCCATGCGGCAAATTACACCACAGGGGTATCGCCTCTCCCGGAGAGAACAGGGGTGTTCTTAGAATGGTGCCATGCTCGACGAGCGCTCCAAATCCCTGCTGAAAACCCTGGTCGAACGCTATATCGCCGACGGCCAACCCGTCGGCTCGCGGACCCTGTCGAAAGCCTCGGGCCTGGAGCTGAGCCCGGCCACCATCCGCAACGTGATGGCCGACCTCGAAGACCTTGGCCTCATCGCCAGCCCGCATACCAGCGCCGGCCGCGTGCCCACGGCGCGCGGCTACCGCCTCTTCGTCGACACCATGCTGACGGCCCAGCCCGGCCTCATCAGCGTCGAGACCGCCCAGCTGCAGCCCGACCAGCCCCAGCGCGTCATCGCCAACGCCGCGCAGATGCTGTCCAACCTGTCCAGCTTCGTGGGCGTCGTCACGGCGCCGCGCAAGCCCAGCGTCTTCCACCACATCGAGTTCCTGCGCCTGGGCGAGCGCCGGGTGCTCGTCATCCTCGTGTCGCCCGACGGCGACGTGCAGAACCGCGTCATCTTTACCGCGCAGGACCTCAGCCAGTCCGAACTGGCCGAGGCCAGCAACCGCCTGAACGCCGGCTACTCCGGCCTCACGCTGGAGGCCGTGCGCGAGCGCCTGCGCCACGAGGTCGACGCCCTGCGCGGCGAGATCGGCCAGCTGATGAGCGCGGCGGTCGACGTCGGCTCCGAGGCGATGGAAAAGCAGGACGAGCAGGTCATCGTCTCCGGCGAGCGCAACCTGCTGACCGTGCAGGACTTCAGCCACGACATGGGCAGCCTGCGCCGCCTCTTCGACCTCTTCGAGCAGAAGACGCAGCTGATGCGCCTGCTCGACACCTCCAGCCGCGCCGAGGGCGTGCGCATCTACATCGGCGGCGAAAGCCAGGTCGTGCCCTACGAGGAGCTGTCCATCGTGTCGGCCCCCTACGAGGTCGACGGCCAGGTCGTCGGCACGCTCGGCGTCATCGGCCCCACCCGCATGGCCTACGACCGCATGATCCAGATCGTCGACATCACCTCGCGCATGGTGGGGCAGGCGCTGAGCCAGCGCTGACTAGAATCCGCCCCTCCTCCCCGGGGGCCGTTAGCTCAGTTGGTCAGAGCAGAGGACTCATAATCCTTTGGTCATTGGTTCAAGTCCAATACGGCCTACCAAATATTCCCGTTTGGTATCAACAGCTCAGCGCTTGTGTTGTTGCGTCGACGGCTATTCACCATAGCCCCAAAGGTCACAGTTCCGGTACACCTTCACCCGAAGGAGACCATTCGTGGCCCCCGCCCCAAGCGCGATGCTGAAGACTGGTAAGCAGTTCTCGCCATACATCATGAAGCGATGCCCGCACTGCGCTGCCCGCTCGATACCGCTGCTTGCCGCCGTTCGGTCGAACAAGCGTAGCCCTGTTCGATGCGCCCGCTGCGACGAACTCAGCCATCAGCCGCCAGTCGCGACGTTGTTGACCGGGTCGGCCTTGGAGTTGCTGTTGATCATCGCCTTGCTGCTTTCTGGATGGCTTGGCGGTATCAGCGTCTTGTACGCTGCTTGCGCCCTCACGGCGATCTTGATTGGCGGCATCGCCGTCTTGTGGCCGCTGAGACCGATTTCCTCACCCAGGGACAAGGTCTCCTTCTCTCGCCCCTCGCCTTTTCATCCCGGCAGTTCATGAAGTTCCGCGTGTGACGCGGATCGGCGAACTGCTCGCCGGCCCGCCGCCACGGCTCATGAAGTACCCGCAAAGCCCCGCCGGCATTGACTGGCAGGTCAGCTTCCAGTCAGGCGCGCACTTCTAGCCTGACATTCCGAAAGCATCAGTCCACCGGTTCGCAGCTCCAGGTGCCGGTGCCGTGCAGCTCATTGAAATGGATGACATGAAGTTCCTGGCCGCGTGCGAAATCATCCGCTGCTGGAACCAATGGCCGCCGGCCCGGGGGCGGAGGTGGCTTGGCGGGCGGCGGCTTGGGCTGCTCTTGATCGCCGGGCTTCTTCCGCTGAGCGCTGCGGCGGTCGAGTGCTCAGAGAGCCGGCCGGAGCACTTCGCCGACTTCTTCATGACTTTCGCGAGCGACACCAGGTTCGCCATGGCGAGAACGGTACTGCCGCTTTTGACGGAGCGCTGGAGCGACGACGACTGGTTCGATGAACTGGCCGAACCCGCGGACGTGTGGATCACGCCCGAGGACTATGCGCGACGTCCGAGCCTGCAGAGCCGGAGCACCGCGCAGCATCTGGTCCTGCAGGTCGGCCGGCGCGTCCGCTATTTGGCGCTTAGACCCAGCGCAGGACCTCGGGGCGCCAAGTGGCTGTTGCCAGACTGCCAGCGACGGCGACCTGGGTCGGTGGCCACAGCAGGTCGTCCAGCAGTGCGACGGTCTCACCCAGGCTCGCGGCTTCGATGCGGTTCTTGTTCAGGAAGGCTCGCCACTGGCGTAGCTTTGCGGCGTCTTCACTGAACTGCTTGGTCAGTGCCAAGGGCCGCTCGGTGGGCAGGGCGGTCTGGCGTCGGGCAAAGGTGGCGGCAATGGCTGCCGCCAGCGTGGCACCGTCCAGTTCCGTGCGCCGTGCAATCACAGCAAGGTCGAAGAAGTCCTTCATGCGGCTGTTCGCTTGCCCCAGCATGACCATGGCCTGGTATTTCTCGGCGATCACGGTGTAGACCGGATAGACCCGCAGCATGGGGGCTGGGAAGTCGCCCAGCAGAGTCGGGTAAGCCACCGTCTGTGGCCCCGGTGTCACGGCGTCACCGAAGCCCACGTCGATCTGCAGGGCACAGCGTGCGGAACCGATGCGTGCCACCAGCGTGATGCGGGTGCCGCCGTAGGTGTTGTCCTCGCGAATGGCGTCGGCCTTCACGGAGTCGGGGTCGAACACGATGCCGTCGCCCAAGTCCATGGCGGCGATGTCGCGGAAGGTGGCGATCAGGTTCGCCTCGTCGTCAGGGCCGAAGCCCAGCAAGTCTGCGTCCCGTGTCGGTCGGTGCGGGGTGTCGTACCAGAGCGCAAAGAGCAGGGCGCCCTTCAGCAAGAAGCGATCGGCATGCGTTGAGGTGCTGACGCGAGCAAGCAGGCGCTCCATGCCGAAGCGGTTCAGCAGCAGGCTGTAGTCGTCGCCGCGCTGTTTGGCGATAGTCAGAAGCCGGGCCAGGATGGACGCGGCGAGGCTTCCGGTCATTGCGTCACCGCCTCCAAATAGGGCTGCATGACACGTTCGACTCGGTTGATCTTCGCAAAGTGACTCAGCTCGGCCATGGTGACCTTGCGGCTGCGCCAAGCGTCTTTCAGTGCCTCCAGCGCCACGTCCTGGCCGATCTTGTTGCGGAACTTGAAGCAGTCGGTCACCGTCTTGGCGGCGCTGTATACGCGGATGGGGGCGCCGTGGTCGGTCACGGTCTGGATACCGTCGCTGTAGGCGGTGCCGCGCAGGCGCGTGATGCGCAGCGTGGGATAGCTCAGCGCCGGGGTCTGACTGCCTTCAGGCAGTGCAATCCACACTTCGTGCGGCAACTGCGTGCCGATCTCATGGAATTGCAGCGCACTCAGCAGGCACAGCACGGCTTTGGGCACGCGCTGGCAGACCTCGATCAGTGTCTGATGCTCGGTGACTTCAGCGTCAGGTAGTCCGTACAGGCCACGGGCGAACCGTTGCAGCTTGCCGGACTGGTGCAGCCGGATCAGCAGCTGCGGTGACCAGCCGTGCTCGCGCACATCCGCCGCCCGCAGCACGCGCCGGTGCCGGGCCAGTTCGAGGATGTGGTCAGACTGGCTCATGGAGGGGAGTTTAATATTCGCATTACTTCTGTTCAAGTGATGCGAAATTCAATCAGTTCCGTACCGTGGTTTCGGCCTCCGGGGTCTTGTGGTTCAGAGCCCTGCCGATGATTGGCAGGCTGGTGCCGCCGCTGGCCAGCCAAGAGCCCAGCGTGCGGCGCAGGTCATGGATGTGCAGGTCACGCATCTCGTAGTGCTGCAAGTGCAGTCCGTGCTTCTCCGCCAACGGCGTGTATTCGCCATAGCCCCCAAGGTCACAGTTTCGGTACGCCTTCACCCGAAGGAGACCATTCGCGGCTCGACCCATTTGGGTGTCCCATCACCCACCCCCACTTGCAGGCAAACTCGCGTTCAAATATGATGATCGTCATACGATGGCGCGACATGAAAAAAAGCCCTACCCCGTCCCGCAAGGAAATCTCTCACGAGCGCATCCTCGATGCGGCCACGCGCGCCATCCGGCGCAGCGGTTATGCCGGCACGGGCGTGGCGGACATCATGAAGGAGGCCGGGCTCACGCATGGTGGCTTCTATGCGCACTTCGAGTCGCGCGACGCGCTGCTGGCCGAAGCGGCGGATCGCGCGGGGCAGCAGACCGTCGCCACGCTGAGGCAGCTTGTCGAGGCGGCGCCCCCCGCCGAGCGCTACCGCAGGCTGGTGGCGGCCTATCTGTCGCGGGCGCATGCCGACCTGGTGGAAACCGGCTGCCCGGTGGCCGCCGTCGGCTCCGAGATGCCGCGACAGGCTCCGGAAGTGCGCCACGCGGCCACGCGCCGCATCAAGGACATGATCGACCTGGTGGCCAGTGTCTCGCCGGGCCGGGGCGGACCGGGTGGGCAGGCGCAGGCCTTGTCGGCAACGGCCACGATGGTCGGGGCCCTGATCCTCGCGCGTGCCGTCGACGATCCAAAACTGGCCGACGCGGTGCTCGAGTCCGCGTTGCACCACCTGGCAGGCTGAGGTCCGCATGGCGTTCGCCCGGCGGGCCGTTTTTTTCACGTCGAGTATGACGATCGTCATATTTTGTTCCATCGTTGCCCATTGAAAGGGGTCCTCATGAAGATCAAAGGTTCTGTCGCTCTCGTCACCGGCGCCAATCGTGGCCTGGGTGCGGCCTTCGCCCGCGCGCTGCTGGCCGGTGGCGCAGCCAAGGTCTACGCTGCCGCCCGCAATCCAGCCAGCATCACGCAGCCCGGGGTGGTGCCGGTGCCGCTGGATGTCACCAAGCCGGATCAAGTGGCCGCGCTGGCGCGCGACTTGAAGGATGTGACGCTGCTGGTCAACAACGCGGGCATCTTCGAGGCCGGCCCGCTGCTGGCGCCCAACGCTGAGCAGGCACTGCTGCGCCAGATCGAGACGAATGCGGTCGGCCCGCTGCGCCTGGTGCAGGCGCTCGCGCCGGTGCTGGCCGCCAATGGCGGTGGCGCGGTGGTCAACATGCTGTCGGTGCTGAGCTGGCTCACCATCGCCAACGTCAGCGGCACCTACAGCGCGTCCAAGGCCGCAGCCTGGGCGCTGAGCAATGCGCTGCGCCAGGAGCTGAAGGGGCAGGGCACCGCGCTGCTGTCCGTGCATGCGGGCTTCATCGACACCGACATGGCCAGCGGCGTGCAGATGCCCAAGACCTCGCCCGACGAGGTGGCGCGCCGGGCATTCCAGGCGCTGGAGGCCGGCGAGAGCGAGGTGCTGGTCGACGACATCACCCGCAATGTGCGGGCGGGTTTCGGCGCGACGCCGGCGGTCTATCTCGGCGCGGGTGCGTGATGTCCGACCCTGCTGGCGGCGCTCTCCCGCAGCCCTCCTTCCAGACCTCTCCTGATCGATCATGACCCCAGCCTCGACCTCCACCTCCCGCCCCGTTGCACTCGTCACCGGCGCCAGCAGCGGCATTGGCGAGGCCTCCGCGCGCGCCTTGCAGGCCGCCGGCTACCGCGTCTTCGGCACCTACCGCAAGCCCCTGACACAGTGGGCCGGAGGCATCGAGTACCTCGCCTGCGACGTCACCCGCGACGAGTCCGTCAGCGCGGCCGTGCAGCAGGTGCTGCAGGCCACGGGGCGCATCGACCTGCTGGTGAACAACGCAGGCATCGGTCTGATCGCTGGCGCCGAGGAATCGTCGGTCGAGCAGGCCCGGGCGCTGTTCGAGGTCAACCTGTTCGGCGCCATCCGCATGGCCCAGGCGGTGCTGCCCGCGATGCGCCGGCAGCGCTCGGGCCGCATCGTCAACCTCAGCTCCATCCTCGGCGTCATCCCTTCGCCGTATTCCGCGCTGTACTCCGCCACCAAGCACGCAATGGAGGGCTACTTCGAGTCGCTGGACCACGAGGTGCGCGGCTTCGGTATCCGCGCCTTGCTGGTGGAGCCGGCCTACACGCGGACCTCGTTCGAAGGCAATGTGCTGCATGCCGACCGCAAGCTGGACGCCTACCAGGCCGCCCGCACCCAGGCCGAGGCGTTGGTGCGCACGGTCATGCAGCAGGCCGACACGCCAGAGACCGTGGCGCAGGTGGTGCTGCGAGCCGCCCAGGACCCCAAGCCGCGGCTGCGCTACACCGCCGGCAGCGTCGCCAGGCGCGTGAGCCTGCTCAGGCGCTTCGTGCCGGCCGCCGCCTTCGACAAGAGCTTGCGTCAGCAGCTCGGTCTCTGAACCCCCTCGATCCTCGAGTTCGCACTCGAGCGCATCGCCACGTTCCCACCCCGCGGCCGTTCACCCGCCAGCAGGACGGTCGCGCTTCAACGTCGGCACTCAGGAGCCATGCCATGAACGAAACCACCCCTCAAGACGCAACCAGCATCCCAGCCGAGGCAGGCCTGGCCACCCGCCGGCAGGCGCTGCTCGCGGGCGCCGCCGCCACCGCTGCCGCGCTGGCGCTGCCCGCCGACGCCCAGGCCGCGGAAGCCTTCTCGGCGTCCGCGGCTACCCGGTTTGTCGAAGTCAACGGCCGCAAGCTGGCCTACCGCTCCGTGGGCCGGGGCAAGCCCCTGGTGCTGTTCCACCGCTTCCGCGGCGTGCTGGGACTGTGGGATCCGGCCTTCATCGACGCGCTGGCCGCCGAGGGGTTCCAGGTCATCACGTTCGACTACTCCGGCCTCGGACTTTCGACCGGCGAGCCCAGCTACAACCCGGCCGCGATGGTCAAGGACGCCAAGGACCTGATCGACGCGCTGGGCCTCAAGGACGTGGCAATCGGGGGCTGGTCCATCGGCGGCATCGTCGCCCAGATCTACCTGGCCATGTTCGGTGCCAACGTCAGCCACGTCGTGCTGCTGGCGACGACGCCGCCCGGCAAGCTGGTCAAGCCGGCCGAACAGCTCTTCTACGATGCCGCCGCGGTGCCCGGCATCGGGCTGGACAACTTCACCACCATCTTCTTCGAGCCCGCGGACGAGGGCAGCCGCAGCGCGTCGAAGCGGTCCTTCGACCGCATCATGGGCCAGAAGGTGCCGCGCAGCCCCGATGTGCCGGCCGACTGGGCGATCGCCCAGATCGGCAACGCGCCGCGCAACCCGGTGTTCCCCGTGGAAGAGGTGCTGCAGATGCTGAAGACGACCAATGTGCCCATCCTCCACCTGGGCGCCGACCACGACATCATCTTCCCGGTCGAGAACTGGTACGCCCTCAACGGCCAACTGCCCACGATGCGGCTGGTCACATTCCCCAAGACCGGGCACGGCCCCCATCACCAGTACCCGGAAGAAGCCGCCAAGCACATCGCCGCGTTCGTGAGCACGACGCGCAAGGCTTGAACCTCATGCACGCCCCGGACGACGCGTTGCGCCAGCAGGAGCTGATGCGCCGCGCAGACCCGGCGTCGAACCTGGAGCCTGCGCAGGCCGAGCAGGCTGCGCGCGAGGCCGAGGCCTGGAGCCGGCGCCTGGGTTTGACGCGGGAGACGCTCCAGGCTGGCGTGTGGTTGGCGCGGCACCTGTTCCACCTCGGCCGCCATGCGCAGGCGCTGGCCCAGGCGCAGGCCGTCCTGGCCAGCCCGCCGGCCGGCGCCGAGTCGGCGCTGGTCGCCGAAGCCTTGCGGTTGACGGCCCTGGCGGCGTGTGAACTCGGCCAGTTCGACGTGGCCATCGATGCCGCGCAATCGTTGATGCAGCGGGCCGCCGCCGCAGAGGACGCCGCGACTCCGCTCAATGCGGCGATCGCGCTGGCCGTCTGCTTCGAGCGGCTTGGCGACATGTGGCAGGCGGAGCGCCTGCTGTCGCGGGCGCTCGAGGCGCATGGCGAGCGGGGGCCGGACGTCGTGGTGGCGTCCGCGTGCAACGCGCTGTGCGCCGTCTGCGCGCAGGTGGCCCGCCTGTTGCACGACTCCGACGCCCCGGAGGAGCGCCTCTCGGTGCTGGAGCGCGGACGGGTTGCCGGAGAGAAGGGCATGCTCATCGCGGGACGGCTGGGCAACGCGCTGTACCAGGCCGTGCTTCAGACCAACCTCGCCGAGGTCCTGATCGGAGCCGGCCGGTACGACCAGGCCTGCCGGTTGCTCGAGCAGGCGTTGGCGATCGCCGAGCGCCAGGGGCTGTCAACCTATGGGCAGTACGCCCGGATGCTGCTGGCCGATGCCTGGCTCCACCGCGGCGACGCCTCCCGGGCGTTTCGGCTCGCCGTCGGCCTGTTGGCCGAGGCGGGCGACGGTACGGCTGCAGCGACGCTGTCGCGCCTGCATGACGTGGCGGCGCGGGCCGCCAGCGCCATGCGACGCTACAAGGTGGCCAACGACCATCTCGTCGCGGCCCAGCAGATAGAGCGCCGCCTCCTGACCACGCAGATGCGCATCCAGTCCGAGCTGCTGGTGACCCGCAGCGAGGAGCTGAGGGCACGGCAGGAGGCCGACCGGGCGCGCCGTGATGCCCGCGAACAGCAGGCCAGGGCCGCGCAGCTGCAGGCCGATGCCGAGCGTGATTCCCTCACCGGCATCGGCAACCGGCGCCACCTGGAACGGCGGGCCTCGGAGTTGCTGAGCGCCCTCAGCGAGGGGGCGCAGGCCCTGACGCTGGTGATGTTCGATGTCGATCACTTCAAGCAGGTCAATGATCGTCATGGGCATGCGGCGGGCGACGCCGTCCTCGTGGCGCTCGCGAGCCAGGCGAGTCGCTGCATCCGGGGCGGCGACGTCCTCGTGCGTCATGGTGGCGAGGAGTTCGTTCTGCTGTTGCCAGGCGCCGGGCTGGCCGAGGGCCAGGAGATCAGCGAGCGACTGCGCGGCCAGGTGGAGCGGATGACGGTCGAGAGCCCTGGCGGGACGAAGCTGTCGGTGACGATCAGCATCGGCCTGGCGGCGGCACCGGCGTACTCACTGCCTGAACTCCTCGCCAGGGCTGACGCCGCGCTGTACGAGGCCAAGCGAGGCGGGCGCAACCGGGTGTGCCTGGCGGCCGCCCAGGCCGAAGGCTGAGGCTGGATTCGCGGACGAGGTCAGACGCGGACCGAGGCCGGGCCTCGCGCTCATGCCGTCGTGCCGGACCTGCGCGTCGCCGACGCGACGGGCGCTCTGTCAGTGCTGCGGGAGCCGTGAACCTTGATGGGCCAGCACCGCGCCCGCCAGCGCGACGAGCAGCAGCCCCAGGCTCCCCGGTTCCGGCAAGCGCCCCACGTCCGAGGTCGTCAGCAGCAGCCGGTAGGACCCGTCGCCGAAGTCGCTGCCGCCCAGGCCGGTGAAGCCGTCGCCCAGCGTGCCGCTGCCGTAGTTCTCGGCGAAGGACATGTTCATGTACAGGCCGATGGCGACGGTGTAGTCGCCGGCCAGCAGCATCACGGTCTCGTCGAAGTCGCCCACCGCCGCACCCGCGAAGGAGCGCACGAAGGTGGCGGGGTCGCCCGTACCCGAGAAGAGCGAGACGTAGGGGTCGATGCCGCCGGCCGCGTAGCCGAGGCTCTGGAACCTGACCGCCTGGTTCGCCGCAAGATTGAAGGCGTACAGCGCGACGTTTTCCATGCTGTCCAGCGGGTCGGCCGTGAAGACCGGCGGCGCGCCGAAGGACCCGATGAGCGCCGTGTTGGCGGCGTCGTCCAGGCGGCCGGACAGCGTCTGGACGGCGGCCTGGGCCAGGCCGCCGACGAGCATCACGGCCATCACCGTGGCACGGGCGAAGGACTTCAACATGAGGGTCTCCTGCGGTTGCGACATGCCGCCATGAGCGTCCGCAGGATAGCCAAGGGGTGGTGCGCGCGCCCCCCGTACATCAGGGGATGGGGACCGACAAGCAGATAACGCGGCATTTGCAAGCGCGAACCTCCCCGTGGATGCAGGGACTCCCATGCTGCCGGTGTAGGGCGCCCGGATTTCCGTTTGCCCGAAGAATGACCGCGGCAGAGGCGTCGGGCCCGCATAGCCCCAGTGCAGCGGGCGCCTGCTCGGCACAACACCAACCGGAGAGCGCAATGCGTCAAAGTCCCCAAGCGTCGAGTCCGTCAATCTGCAGCAGGCTCGCGGTGCCCTTGCTGGTTTCCCTGGCCTGCCTGGGCGCTGCGAGCGCGGCGCTGGCGCAGACCCGGCCGGCCCTGGTCCGCAGCGTCGACGAGCCGGCGCGCGTGCCTTATGGCGGCACGATGGTTCCCTCGTGCACCTTCAGCAACCAGTGCTCGGCCACCTATCCCACAGTGCCGGCCGGCAAGCGGCTGCGCGTGACCGAGATCGCCGCCTATGTCCGCTCCAACACCTCGTCAGGGTCGCACCTCCTCGCGCTGCACCGCAACGACATGAGCGGCGTCAACGCCGTCTACCTGACCATGATGCCGCCGATGAACGCCGCCTATTACGGCCCGGTCGCCTCCACGACGCAGGCGGTCGACGTGATCTACGAGGCGGGTGAAGTGCCCATCGTGGAATTGGGCCTGGGCGCCGGGTTCGGCGGCATCACCGGAGCGAATGCGCGGCTGACGCTGACCGGCTATCTGGTGGACGTCGCTCCCTGAGCCGCCTTGCCGGCGTGACGCCGCTGCCGCAGGCGTCCGCCGGGATCACCTGAGTTCCGGCTGCGACGACGGGCGGCCCGGCAGGGGCGCCGCGACGCGCTCCGGAAGGGCCGGTGCCGGCGCGGCCGACGACGGCGGCGGCGGCGCCACGGTCAGCTCGGGCAGGCTCTCCGGCTTCGGGCCGGGCATGGCCTGTTGCCGGCGTTCCGGCAAAGGTGCTCCGCCGGGAATGGGCGCCTTGTCGGCCTGAGCGCGTTCGAGGCTCGCCGGCCGGGCGAGGGGTGCCGCCTCCTGCACAGGGCTGGCCTGAGAGGCGGCTTCGGCTGCGGCCGACGCGGGCTCGAGCGCCCGGGCGGGCTGCATGCCTTGCACGCTGGCGGTCTGGGGCGCGGCGGCCTTCTCCGCGGGTTCGGAGGCCGGGCTCGACCGCGTGGACCCATACCAGGCCGCGGCCAGCGCCACGGCCAGGATCGAACCCAACACCGCCCGTCGCGAGCCGCCGCGCCGGTTCGCCGGCTGCAGTGCAGACGCGGCGTCAGCTTTCTCGAGCGGGCGCTCGCGGGCGTCAGGAGCGGATGCCATCGTCGTATTCCCCGCTGTTCAAGAGTGCGCAGGCACGGTCGGTCAGACCTCGGCATTCTGCCCCTGAGCTTGGGCGTCGCCCCGCGGGCCTGACGTCCGGCGTTGCTTCGTGGCCTCATGCCGTCATAACGCCGCAGTAAGCGTCAAAAAGTGCACTTTCCTCCGGGTTGGCTGGCGGCCCTCTCGGGAAGAATGGCTGCACTGAACGACGGCCGGCCCGCCGACTGCGAGCAAGCGGCCCGTCCAGGCAAAGAAGCCTCACGTCGGGCCAACGCCGGCCCATCCATCGCGCAGCACTCTTGCCGGGACGGCGGCGAGTCGTCGACCCGATTCCTTCCGTGGAGACGCCGATGATGCAAGCCCCCCCGAGTCTGAAACCGCTGGCCACCGCGGGGCTGCTGCTGACCCTGGCCTCGCTGGCCCAGGCGCAAACGCCACCATCGGGTGAAGACCTGCTGCGCGAGGCCGAGAAGGCCACCAGCCGCGCCCGGCGTCCCGATCTCCCCGCGCCCCCGCCGCCCGCTCCGTCCCGCCCCGCCGCAGGCGTGGCGGTCGTCGTGAAGCGCTTCGACGTGCAGGGTGCCCGGCTGCTGGATGCGGACACGCTCCAGGCGGTGCTCCAGCCCTGGGTCGGCCACAAGTCCGACCTGGCTTCGCTGCAGCGCGCGGCCGACGCCCTCGTCGAGGCCTACCGGCGCAGCGGCTACCTGGCGCGGGCCTGGCTGCCGGAGCAGGAGATCCGTGACGGCGTGGTGGTCATCCGCGTGGCCGAGGGACGGCTGTCGGGCCTGCGCATCGACAACCGCGGTGCCCCGCGCGCCCTGCCCGAGGCCCAACTGCGCGAGTTCATGCTCGCCCGCCAGCGCGAGGGCGAGGCGCTGCGCACGGACGATGTGCAGCGCGCCGTGACCCTGCTCAACGAGGTCCCCGGCCAGCATGTCGCTTCGGTGCTGGAGCCCGGCGAGCGGGACGGCGACAGCCGCATCGTCCTGGCCGTGACGGACGCTCCCCTCCTCAGCGGCAGCGCATTGCTGGACAACACCGGAGCGCGGGCGACCGGGCGGGCGCGCGCCGCCGTCAACCTGGCCCTGAACGGCCCACTGGCCCAGGGCGACCAGTGGACCCTGGGCACCTTCGCCAGCCAGGGCTCGAAGTACGCGCGGGGCGCCGTCTCGCTGCCGCTGGGCCGCGACGGCCTGCGGGTCTCGCTGCAGGTCTCGGGCCTGCACTATGGCTACGACCTCAACGCCGTGCGCTACGCCGGCAACGCGAGCACCGTGGGCAGCACGTTGAACTATCCGGTTCGGCGCAGCGCCGAGCGCAACCTCAGCCTGCAGGCGACGCTGGAGCACAAGAGCTTCGCCAACCGCGTGGCCGGCATCGAGCTCAGCCGTAAGCACATCGACCTGGGGACGCTGGGACTCAACCTGGACCGGCTGGACGACTGGGGCGGCGGCGGCGTGTGGATCGTTTCGGGCCAGCTCGCGGCGGGCCGGCTCGACCTGGGCGCCAACGCGGCCGACCTGGCCAGCGACCAGCTCGCCAACGGCCCCGCTCGCAACGGCCGCTTCGCCCGCATCGGCGCCACGCTGACGCGCATGCAGCGCCTGGATGAACGCCAGACCCTCACGGTCTCGGCCTCTGGCCAGGTCGCCAGCAAGAACCTCGACCCGGCCGAGAAATTCCAGCTCTCCGGCCCCTATGCCGTGCGGGCCTACAGCGTCTCCGAGCCGAGCGTGGACACGGGGGCGCTGCTGACCCTGGAATGGAAATACAAGCTCGCCGACCGCTGGGCCGTGGCCGTCTTCCATGACGAGGCGGCGGGCTGGCGCGACGAGAAGCCCAACCTGGCGACCCTGCAGCCCAACTGGCTGCACCTGCGGGGCTCCGGCGCGGAGCTGAGCTGGGACGGGCCCGGCGCCGTGCAGGTGCGCGCCGCCCTGGCCCACCGCCACGGCAGCAACCCGGCGCGCAACCCCGTGACGCTGGCCGACGCCGACGGCACCCGCAAGGAGACGCGGGCGCTGCTGTCCGTGTCCAAGTGGTTCTGAGCCGGCCGGTCACGGCATGGCGTCCCATTGAAGCAGACGAATTCAGAGGTGTGAGATGAAGGCTCGTGGACCCGGTGCGATGAATCGTGCGTTCAGGCTGGTGTGGAACGACGCGCTGGGCGCGTTCGTGGCCGTGGCCGAACATGTGAGCGGACGCGGGAAGGGCCGCTCGGGCTCCTCCAAGGCCGTGGTCGGCGCGGTGCTGGCCGGTGCGGCCCTGTCGGCCTTCGCCCAGCAGGCGCCTCCGGCTGCCAATGCCCTGCCCCAGGGCGGCGTGGTGACGCAGGGCCAGGCGCAGTGGACCCAGAGCGGCGCGCGGCTGGACGTGAACCAGAGCAGCAACCGGGCCGCCATCAACTGGCAGAGCTTCGACATCGGTGCGCAGGCGCAGGTCCGCATCAACCAGCCCGGCGCGGGCTCGGTGGCGCTGAACCGCGTCGTCGGCAGCGACGTCTCGCAGATCTTCGGCAAGCTCTCGTCCAACGGCCAGGTGGTGCTGGTCAACCCCAACGGCATCGTCTTCGGCCAGGGCGCCCAGGTGGACGTGGGCGGCCTGGTGGCCTCCACCCTCAGCCTCGCTGACGACGACTTCATGGCCGGTCGCATGCGCTTCACGCGGGGTGCCACGGCCGGCGCCGTGGTCAACCAGGGCAGCCTCTCGGCCGCGGCGGGGGGCTATGCCGCCCTGCTGGCGCCCGAGGTGCGCAACGAGGGCGTCGTCAGCGCCCGCCTCGGCACGGTGGCCCTGGCCGGCGGCGACGCCGTCACCCTCCACTTCGATGGTGCCCAACTGCTGGGCATCAAGGTCGAGGCGGGCACGCTCAGGACGTTGATCGAGAACCGCCAGGCCCTCGTGGCCGACGGCGGGCAGGTCATCCTCGCGGCCGGTGCGGCGCGCCAGCTGCAGCAGCAGGCGGTGGCCGGCGGCAGCAGCGCCACGCAGATGCTGGAGCAGGACGGCGTGGTGCGCCTGGTGAGCAACACGGGCAGCATCTCGGCCCAGGCGGGCCGCGTGCAGATCGATGGCGGCAACGTCGAACTCGCCGGCAGCATCGCAGCGCGCGAGGGCGGTCGCATCCAGGTGCAGGGCGACTACGTGGGCCAGTCCGGCAGCCTGGACGTCTCGTCCACGCGGGGTGTCGGCGGCGCGGTGCAGTTGCAGGCCGAGACCCTCGTGCAGACGGCCCAGGCCGCCATCACGGCCGACGGCGCCGCGCAGGGCGGGCGCATCGCGGTGACGGGCAGCACCGGCGCGGGCAGCGCTTCGACGATCTACAGCTCCGGCCGCTTCAGTGCCCAATCGGGCGCGGGGCAGGGCGGCAGCATCGACCTGACCGCCTCCAGCGTGCAATTGCGCGCGGCCATGCTCGATGCGAGCGGCGCCCAGGGCGGCCGTCTGCGCGTGGGCGGGGGCTTCCATGGTGCCGATGCCGACCTCGGCAACGCCACCACGGTGGGCGTGAACGCCTCCACCGTGCTGCGCGCCGACGCGACCGGCATGCGCGGCGACGGTGGCCAGGTGGTGGTGTGGTCCGACGCCAGCACGCAGTTCGCCGGGGCCGTGAGCGCCCACGGCGGTGCGCTGGCCGGTGCAGGCGGCCAGGCCGAGGTGTCAGGCAAGCAGGACCTGGTGTTCCAGGGCCGGGCCGATCTCGCCAGCCACGACGGCCGCGCCGGCCGGCTGCTGCTGGACCCGCGCAACATCATCATCGACAACGCCGGCAGCTCGCTGGCCAGCCTGGACCTGGCCGACCCGACGCCGTCCGCCACCAACGGCTTCGGCACCTTCACCCAGGTGCTGGGCAACGGCAACGTCATCATCTCCGCGCCCAACGCCAGCACCGGGGCTACCACCTCCACCGGTGCGGTCTACCTGTTCAACAGCCAGACGGGCGCTTTGCTGTCCAACCTGCGTGGCAGCAATGCCGGCGACCAGGCGGGCAGCGGTGGCGTGCAGGTGCTGGCCAACGGCAACTACCTGGTGCTCAGCCCCAAGTACGGCACGATCAGCGGCGTCAACACCTTCAGCCTGGCCACGGGCGACCCCTACAGCTCGGCCGGGGCCAGCGCCTACGCCATCCAGTCCGGCAGCACGGCCTCGGCCGGCGCCATCACCTGGCAGAGCGCGGCGGGCAGCGGCAGCGCCTCCATCGGCAGCGGCAACAGCCTGGTGGGCAGCACCGCCAACACCGACAGCGTCACCTCGCACGGCTATTCCGGCCTGACAGTGACCAACGGCGCCAGCGTGACCATCACGGCCAACGACCGGCTGGGCAACGTCACCACCTACGACGCCTGGGGCAGCGTGGCCGTCGAGGGCACGACCCGCATCGTCGAGCTGACCGATGGCAACGTGGCCATCGCCGCGCCCAACTGGTTCAACGGCCGCGGCGCGGTCGCGTGGATGAACGGCAGCACCGGCGCGCTGGCCAATGCCGCGGCCGGCGGGGCGGTCTCGTCCGGCACGGCCCTGGTCGGCAGCACCGGCATCCGCAGCCTGGCGCCGGTCGACACCGACAGCAACAGCAAGTCGGTCTACGTCATCGGCCTGAACGCCTCGCTGCCCCTGGTGAACAAGGACAGCGGCAACGCCAACCTGCGCACGGCGCCTCCGGGCGCGGGGGGCGATGCGGTGGGCAACACGCTGACGGCCCTGTCTGGCGGCGCCTACGTCGTCGCCAGCCCGCAGTTCACCGATGGCGCGAGCGTCTACACCGGCGCGGCCACCTTCGGCGCGGCCGGCGGCAGCGTCGGCGCCGTCTCCAGCGGCAACAGCCTGGTGGGCAGCCACAGCTACGACTTCGTCTCCAGCGGCGGCGTGCAGCCGGTGGGTGCCGGCCAGGGCTACGTGGTGGCCAGCCCCTACTGGGCGGACGGCGCCAATGGCACCGCGGGGCACTTCCTCCAGAACAGCCCGAACGGCGCCGTCACGTGGGTGAACGCCACGAACGGCAACATCTTCGGCCTGGGCGCCACGGGCGGCGCGGTGGGCAGCAGCAACAGCCTCATCGGCGGCGTGGGCGACCTGCTCGGCAGCCTCTCCAACGGCAGCAGCCTGCCCACGTCGACGCGCATCTACAACGGCAGCGACACGCTCAGCACGCGGGCCACGGCGTCCGGCACCGGCGTGAAGCTGCTGAAGAACGGCAACTACCTCGTCGTCGATACCGACTGGAACAGCGGCCTGGGCGCCGTCGCCTTCGCGGCGGGCGGCACGGGCCTCGCCGGGGCGGTGAGCGCCAGCAATGCGCTCGTGGGGGCGAGCGCCGGTGACGGCGTGGGCTCGGGCGGTGTCCTCGAGCTCTCCGGCAGCCACTACGTCGTGCTTTCGCCCAATGCCGACGTCGGCGCGGTCGATGGCGGCGCGGCCACCTGGGGCTCGGGCACGGCCGGCATCAGCGGCGCGCTGTCCGCCAGCAACAGCCTCTACGGCACGACCGCCAGCAGCCGCGTCGGCTCGGGCGGCGCCATTGCCGTGGGCACGACGGGCGGCGACGGCCTGAGGCCCAACGCCATCGTGCTGAGCCCGCAATGGGGCAACCGCAGCAGCGACACGAGCACGGTGTCCTACGGTGCCGTCACCTGGCTCGACGGCGGCACCGGCTACGCCACCGGCCAGAGCGCCGCGGGCGGCGCGGTTTCGTCCGCCAACAGCTTGGTGGGCAGCCACGCCGGCGACTACGTCGGCAGCCTTCACTACGCCGACCAGCGCGCCACCAATTACACCAGCGACGGCAGCAACCTGTCGCAGGTGACCGGCGCCTGGAATGCCGTGCTCAGCGCCACCGTGGACCTGCTGGCCAATGGCGACTTCCTCGTGCGCAGCCCAGGCTGGGACGGCGGCAAGGGCGCCGTCACCTGGGGCAGCGGCGGCACGGGCCTGGCGGGCGCGGTGTCATCGTCCAACAGCCTGGTCGGCAGCACGGCCGACGTGGTCTCGACGAGCAGCAGCGTCGCCACGCGCGGCGGCCTGAGCTTCACCGACACGACCTACCGGCTCACCACCACGGGCGATCACGTCGGCCTCGTCGGCCAGGCCCTGGCCAACGGCAACTACGTGGCCATCAGCCCCTACTGGAACGGCGGCCGCGGCGCGATCACCTGGGTGGGCAGCGGCAACCGCGCCGGCACCGTGTCGTCGGCCAACAGCCTCGTGGGCAGCACGCCCGACACCTACAGCGACGCCAACCAGAGCGCCATCACCGCCACCGGCGACCGGCTGGGCACCCTGCCGAGCACCAACTGGGTGGTGCCGGTGGTGAGCGAGACGACGGTCGGCGGCAACACCCACACGACGGTGAACTTCCTGCCGGTCGGCCCGTATTCCTTCGCCACCGCCAGCGTCGTGAAGACGGACGCGGCCTTCGGCGCAGGCGCCAACATCACCATGGGCAAGAGCTACAGCGTCGCGCCCGCGCACAACGCCTCGCTGGACGAGTCCTACGGCTACCTGACCACCAACTTCCTCTACAACGGCTATCCCATCGTCCAGCAGCTCGCCAACGGCAACGTGCTGGTGGCCAGCCCCGGCTGGAACGACACCGGCGCCGCGCAGGCGGGCGCCATCTCCTGGATCAACGGCGCCACGGGCGCGCTGGCCGGCGGCGGCAGCGGCGGCACGCTGTCCGCGGCCAACAGCCTGGTGGGCAGCCATGCGGGCGACGTGCTGGGCTTCCGGCTGCCGGTGGACGGCTTCACCGAACTCGGCAACGGCAACTTCGTGCTGCTCAATCCGCAGTGGTGGGACGAGCGCGGCGCGGTCACCTGGGGCAGCGGCACCGCCGGCGTCACCGGCACCGTGGGCAGCGCCAACAGCCTGGTCGGCGACACGGGCTCCGGCAGCGTCGGCTTCACCGTGCCCAACGCCGTCTACAAGATCGTGCGCGGCCATGTGCTGACTGCCGACTGGGTGGACCGCAGCTCCGACAACGCCGGCGACCGTGTCGGCGACGGCGGCGCTACGGTGCTGGCCGACGGCAACGCGGTCATCGGCTCGCCGCTGTGGCAGCAGAGCACGCCATGGAGCAAGACCGCCGCGCCCTCGTCGCTCGGCGCCGTCACCTGGCTCAACGGCGCCAACGGCCAGCTGCGCACCGGCGCGGCGGGCGGCAGCATCAGCGCCACCAACAGCCTCGTGGGCACGCAGGCGGGCGACGCCGTCGGCTACTCCGCCTGGGTCGACCCCAGCTCGGGCCAGCACTACATCACCCCGGGCGTGACGGCGCTGGACGCCGGCCGCTACGTGGTGGCCAGCCCCTGGTGGAGCAACGGCGCGACGAACGGCGTCGGCGCCGTCACCTTCGCGGCCACGGGCGGCATCGCCGGCACCGTGTCGGCCGCCAACAGCCTGGTCGGCGCCACGGCGGGCGACCACGTCGGCCGCAGCCTCTCGAGCTACGACCCCTACACCTTCGGCGCGCAGATCGACTCCGGCGTCGTCGTGCTGCGCAGCGGCGGCGCCACCCACTACATGGTGCGTTCGGTGGACTGGACCAGCACCTACGGCAACGGCGGCGCCACACCGGCCGCCGGCGCAGGAGCCGTGACGTGGGTGGACGGCAGCAATGGCCACGCCTACGGCGAGTCGGCGGTCGGCGCCGCCGTGTCCGACGCCAACAGTCTCACCGGCAGCAGCGCGGGCGACGCCGTCGGCGGCCAGAGCATTGCGCTCAAGCGCAACGTCAGTGGCAGCCTTGTCGAGACCGGCGACCTGCTGCTGCTCAGCCACTACGCCTTCTGCGGCGTCGCGGGCGCGGGCGCCATCACGCTGTTCTCCGGCGCGCATGGCGCGGCCGGCCCGGTGAGCTGGCGCAACAGCCTGATCGGCGCCTTCTCCGCCGCCGACGGCCTGGCCACCACCGGTTTCGACGGCTGGAGCTTCACGAGCGACGTGCGCGCCACCGTGCTGCCCGCCGCCGTCACCAGCGCCGAGCAGGTCGCGTGGCGGCCGCTGGTCTGGGCGGCGCCCAACGCCAGTTCCGGCAACAACGCGAGCCATGCCTACGGCCTGACCCTGCTGGCCGACAGCGCCGCCGCGCCCACGACGGTCGACCAGGTCAACGGCAGCGGTGGCAACGCCAACTGGGCGGGCAGCCTCTTCGCCGGCAATGCCGCCGGCCTGACGAGCGCAGGGCTGAGCAGCGGCACCCTGGGCTTCGCGGCCAACACCGGCGCCGACGTCGTCATCACGCCGGCCGCGCTGACGGCGCTGCTCAACGCGGGCACCAGCGTCACGCTGCAGGCCAACAACGACATCACCGTGCTGCGCGACGTCATCGCCTCGGCCGGTGGCGCCGGCGGCAGCCTGACGCTGGAGGCGGGCCGCTCCATCCACCTGCGCGCCAACATCGGCACCGACGGCGGCAACTTCGCCGCGCACGCCAACCTCAGCACCGGCGTCGTCGATGCCGACTGCAGCGTCTGCACGGCCATCATCACGCAGAAGGCCGGCACCACCGTCTCCACCGGCGCGGGCAATGCCGAGTTCACCATCGCCGAGAGCAGCAGCAAGACCTACAACGACGCGGGCACCCTGCGCCTGGCCTCGGTGGACGCCACCCAGGTGCTGGCCAGCAACGCCGGCGTCGACGCCAGCAACCGCGGCCAGGGCGTGCGCTTCCAGCCGGGCGCCGTCGTCGGCAACAGCGCCACCGAATACCTGACGCTGCGGGCCCGCGGCACCAGCGCCCTTGGTGGCGGCCTGGTGGTGGGCACTGACACCCAGCTCGTCGGCGCGCCCTGGGCCGTCATGTGGGCGAGCGCCTCCCTCGACAGCCTGGCCGTCACCTTCGGCGGCAGCACCAGCACCGGCTTTGCGATGACGGCCGGCGAGATGGGCCAGCTCATCCAGCACACCAGCGGCTTCGGCGGCCTGATCTTCGGTGGCGGCGGCCAGGCGGGCCTGACGACCGTCGGCAACGTCGACTTCACGCAGGCCTCCATGCAGCGCGGCGGCGGCGCCCTCGATCTCGGCGTGGTCTTCGAGACGGGCAGCGGCGGCATCAACCTGACCGGCGCACTCAAGTCCGGCGCCGACGCCGACCACGGCCTGGAGCTGACGAGCTGGGGCGGCAACATCAACCTGGCGGCGACCTCGTCGCTGGTGGCCACCTCGGCCGGCTCGCTGTCGCTGCGGGCGCCTTCGGGCGGCTCCATCACCCAGGCCAGCGGCTCGACGCTCAACGCCAACCGCGTCAACCTCGACAGCGACGGCAGCATCGCCCTGAGCAACGGCACCAACACCATCGGCACGTTGACCGGCCAGGCCGGCAGCCTGGACCTCAAGACCAGCGGCAGCCTGACCGTGGGCGTTTCCGGCGGCAGCGGCCTGCAGGTGAATACCGGCGCCGTGATCCGCACCGTCGGCGCGACGGCCGACCTGACGCTGGACAAGCCCGTCAGCACCAACAGCGGCGACCTCGTGCTGGCCGCCGGCCGCAACTTCGTCAACAACAACGCCGTCGACACCGGCCTGAGCGTGGGCACGGGCCGCTACCTCGTCTACGCGGCCACGCCGTCCGGCACCACCGAAGGGATGACCGGCTACGGCAAGCACTACGCGCAGGCCTACAGCGCCGGCAGCACGCCGGGCTACGCGGGTAGCGGCAGCTGGTTCCTCTACAGCACCGCGCCGACGCTGAGCGTCAGCGTCGGCGCCGGTGCGACCATCACCTACGGCGACCCGGGCAGCGTGCCAGGCGTCGCCGTCACGGGCTTCATCGACGGCGACACCCTGGCGTCGGCCACGACGGGCAGCCTCAGCGTCACCACGGGCAGCTACACGCCCTCGGGCGCGGGCTTCATCCCGGTGGGCACCTACGCGGTCAACCTCACGGGGCAGGGCACGTTCGCGTCGTCGCTGGGTTATCAGATCAGCGTCACGACGGGCAGCAGCAATTTCGTCGTCAACCCCAAGGCCATCAACGTGAGTGGCCTGAGCGCCGCCAGCAAGGTCTACGACGGAACGACCACAGCGCAGGTGACCGGGTCGGCCTCCATCGCCTCCGGCGGCAGCACCAGCGGCGACGGCAAGGCACTCAACGGTGACGTCATCTCCATCTCCGGCACGGGCAGCGGCGCCTTCGCCGACCGCCACGTCGGCACGGCCAAGTCGGTGACGCTCTCCGGCCTCACCCTCGGCGGCGCGGACGCCGGCAACTACACCATCAGCGCAGGCTCCGTGCAGGCCGACATCACGCCCAAGGCGCTGACGGTCGGCGGGCTGAGCGTCGCGGCCAGCAAGGTCTACGACCGCGGCACCGCCGCCACCGTCATCGGCAGCGGCACCCTGCTGGCGAGCGAGGCAGGCGGCGCGGGCAGCACGGCCGACGGCAAGCCCTACAGCGGCGACACCGTCTCGCTCACGGGCAGCGCCACGGCGACCTACGACAGCAGCCAGGTCGCCTTGGCCTCGCTCGTGCAGTTCGGCGGGTTGACGCTGACCGGCGCCCAGGCCGGCGACTACACACTGAGCTTCGGCACCCAGGCGGCCACCATCACGCCCAAGGCGCTGACCGTGACCGGCACGACCGTGGCGAACAAGGTCTACGACGGTGGCATCGTGGCGGCGCTGAGTGGCGGCAGCCTCTCCGGCGTCGTCAATGGCGACACGGTCACGCTGACCCAGGCCGGCCATTTCGCCGACAAGAACGTGGGCACGGCCAAGGCCGTCACGGCGGCAGACAGCCTGGGCGGCACCGACGCCGGCAACTACGCGCTGACCCAGCCGACCAGCCTGGCGGCCGACATCACCGCCAAGGCCCTGACCGTGACGGGTACGACGGTGGCGAACAAGGTCTACGACGGCGGCACCGCGGCCACGCTGACGGGCGGCAGCCTGCAGGGCTTGATCAATGGCGACACGGTCACGCTGACCGAGACGGGCCATTTCGCCGACAAGAACGCCGGCACGGCCAAGGCCGTGACCGCGGCCGACACGCTCGGCGGCGGCGACGCCGGCAACTACACGGTGACGCAACCGACCGGCCTCGCGGCTGACATCACGCCCAAGGCCTTGACCGTGACCGGCACGACGGTGGCCGACAAGGTCTACGACGGCGGCACCGCGGCCACGCTGACGGGCGGCAGCCTGCAGGGCGTGGTCAATGGCGACACGGTCACGCTGACCCAGGCCGGCCATTTCGCCGACAAGAACGTGGGCACGGCCAAGGCCGTCACGGCGGCAGACAGCCTGGGCGGCACCGACGCCGGCAACTACGCGCTGACCCAGCCGACCAGCCTGGCGGCGGCCATCACGCCCAAGGCCATCACGGTCATCGGCACGACGGTGGCCAGCAAGGTCTACGACGGCGGTATCGCGGCGGCGCTGAGTGGCGGCAGCCTCTCCGGCGTCGTCAATGGCGACACGGTCACGCTGACCCAGGCCGGCCATTTCGCCGACAAGAACGTGGGCACGGCCAAGGCCGTCACGGCGGCGGACAGCCTGAGCGGCACCGACGCCGGCAACTACGCGCTGACCCAGCCGACCAGCCTGGCGGCCGACATCACTGCCAAGGCCCTGACCGTGACGGGCACGACGGTGGCGAGCAAGGTCTACGACGGTACCGCTGCCGCGACGCTGGGCGGCGGCAGCCTCGTCGGCGTGGTCGATGGCGACACGGTCACGCTGACCGAGACGGGCCATTTCGCCGACAAGAACGCCGGCACGGCCAAGGCCGTGACCGCGGCCGATACGCTCGGCGGCAGCGACGCCGGCAACTACAGCCTCGTCCAGCCCGCCGCGCTGACGGGCACCGTGACGCCCCGCACCGTCACCGTCACGGGCACCGCCGTGGCCGACAAGGTCTACGACGGCACCACGTCGGCGACCCTCGTGGGCGGCAGCCTGGTGGGCGTGCTGGGCGGCGATGCCGTCACGCTGGTCCAGGCCGGCGACTTTGCCGACCGCAATGCCGGGGCTTCCAAGGCCGTGATCGCCGCCGATGCGCTCACCGGTGCTGATGCCGGCAACTACAGCGTCAGCCAGCCCACCGGCCTGAGCGCCGCCGTGAGCGCGCGCACGGTCACCATCAGCGGCAGTGTCGCCAGGGGCAAGGTCTACGACGGCACGACGCTGGCGACCGTCACCGGCGGCAGCATCGTCGGCCTGGTCGGCGGCGACGCCGTCACCCTCGTCCAGTCCGGGCTGTTCGCCGACAAAAACGTCGGTACCGGCAAGGCGGTTACCGTCACTGACACGCTGGCCGGTGCCGCGGCAGGCAACTATGCCGTCAGCCAGCCCACGGGCCTCACGGCCGACATCACGCCGCGGGCCCTCACGGTCACCGGCCTGCAGGCGCAGGACAAGGTCTACGACGGCACGCTGGCCGCGCAAGTCAGCGCACAGGGCGTGCAGTGGCAGGGCCTGGTCGCGGGCGATCAGGTGCGCGTCGACAGTGCCAGCGGCAGCTTCGCCGACAAGAACGCCGGCGTGGGCAAGGTGGTGGCCGTGCTCGCCTCCCTCGGCGGCGTGGACCTGGGCAACTACGCCGTCACGGTGCAGTCCCAGTCGAGCGCCGCCATCACGCCGCGCGGCCTCACCGTGACGGCCGACGACCAGCACAAGGTCTACGGCGACGCCGACCCCACGCTGACCTACCGCGTCGGCGGCCAGGGGCTGGTGGCCGGCGACTCGGTGGCCGGCAGCTTCGCGGGCCAGCTGGCCGCCGACACCGGCGCCCAGGCGACCGCCGGCAGCCACGCGATCACGCTGGGCACGCTGAGCGTGGACGCGAACTACCGCATCACCCAGTTCGTGCCGGCCACGCTCGCCGTGGACAAGGCGCCGCTGACGCTCACCTTCAACCCGCAGACCAAGGTCTACGGCGCCGCGGATCCCGCCGCGACCTGGAGCGTCGATGCCAGCCAACTGAAGTACGGTGACGGCTCGGGCGTCGTCCAGCTCGTGAGCGTCTCGACCGCACAGGGTGCGCAGGCGACGGCGGGCACCCATGCCATCAGCGGCGCCGCGACGGCGAGCAACTACCAGGTCAGCGTGCGCGACGGCGTGCTGACCGTGACCCAGGCCCCCCTGACCGTCACGGCGGACGACAAGACCAAGACCGCGGGCGAACAGGACCCGGTGCTCACCTGGTCGCTCGACGCCAGCCAGCTGCGCTACCAGGACACGGCGGCGGTCGTGCAGAACGCCAGCCTCAGCGCACCCACCGGTGCCGGCACGCCGCCGGGCAGCTATGCCATCCAGGTCCACGGCGCCACCGCTCAGAACTACGCGCTCACGCTGGTGGACGGTGTGCTGACGGTCAAGCCGTCGCCGGCCGTCAAGTCCGAGAACCTGCAGGTGCAGGTGAACGAGACGCCCGCGGCTGCGCTGGCCCATGCGACCGTCACTCAGCCGGTGCTGAACGCGCCGCTGCCGGCCGCCGGCAGCTCGGGCATGGGGCCCGCCGGTTCCCTGACGGTGCTGGGCGGTGGCGTCGCGGCGCCGCCGGCCCCCGCCATTGGGGATGCCGCGGTGACCGGCCCGGCCGCCGCGCCCGCTGCGGTGGCGCCCGGCGTTGCCGGCGGTGCGGCGCCGCAGCCCGCCGCGGCCTCGGCCGCGCGGCTGGTGGTGCTGCAGCCGGTGCTGCAGGTGCCGCCCTTCGACCTCGCCCAAGGCATCGCGGTCGACCGGCTCTTCAGCCCGCCGGCCGGAGTGCAGGTGACCTACCGCGCCACGCTGGCCGACGGACGTCCGCTACCCGGCTGGCTGCGCATCGACGCGCAGTCCGGCCGGCTGCAGGGCCTGCCGCCCGCGGGCGTGGGTGTGGTGGAAGTGCGGATCGTGGCGCAGACCTCCGACGGCCAGTCGGCCCAGGCACGCATCCGCCTCGGCGACGACCGCTGATCCGGCGCAGCCCGGTTCCCCGGCCCCGATGCGTTGGCGCGCACCGGGGCCTTTTTACGTGTGCAGGTCGCCGCACTTGACCTGGGTCAATTCCCGCAGCGAGGGCGTTTCCTAACATTCATACATCTGAAATGCATGTTCAAAAGGAGCGGTCCATGACTCTCGCCAGCTACGGCACCAGCCTCGACCTGCGGGCCCTCGACCCGCGCGAGCGGCATCCCCTCGTCTTCAACACCTTCCGTGCCCTGGGGGCGCGCGAGTCCGTCGAGTTCATCAGCGACCACGACCCCCGGCCGCTGAAGGAGGCCTTCCAGGCCGCGCTGCCCGGAGGTTTCTCGTGGGACCCCCTCCAGGGCGGCCCTGACGTCTGGCGCGTGCGCGTCACCAAGCTGGCGGCCGGCCATGGCGATGGCCGCTGCTGCGGTTCCTGCGGCGGCGCCTGACCTCCCACGCCACGGCAACTTCAAGGAAACATCATGAAATCCACAAGCAGGCTCTGGCGTTGGCTGGGGCTGATCTTCGTCCTGTCGTTCGGGGCCCTGGGCTACCTGGGCTGGCAGATCTACCTGTCGGCACCGCCGATTCCCAAGCAGGTCGTCGCCGCCAATGGCGACGTGCTCTATACCGGCGAGCAGATCCAGCTCGGCCAGCAGGCCTGGATGTCGGCCGGCGGCCAGCAGCTCGGCACCGTCTGGGGCCACGGCGCCTACGTCGCGCCGGACTGGTCGGCCGACTGGCTGCACCGCGAGGCCGAGGCGCTGCGCGCGCGGCGCTTGGCCGAGCAGTCTGAGGGCGGCCAGGCACTGACCGCGGCCGACCGCGGCGCGGTCGACGAGGCCGTGCGCGAAGAGATGCGCCGCAACACCTATGACGAGGCCACCGGCACGCTCAAGGTGTCCGACGCCCGTGCCCGCGTCATCCGCGAGGTGGCCGAGCACTACGAAGGCCTCTTCGGCACCGACCCCAAGCTCGACCAGCTGCGCGACCAGTACGCCATGACGGCCGGCGCGCTGCCCGAGGCCGAGCACCGCCGTGCGTTGACCGGCTTCTTCTTCTGGTCGGCCTGGGCCGCGACGACCGACCGCCCCGGCGAGGCCGGCCTGTCCTACACCAGCAACTGGCCGCATGAGCCGCTGGTGGGCAACACCATGACGCCGTCGGCCGCGATGTGGTCCATGGCCAGCATCGTGCTGCTGTTGGCCGGCATCGCCGCCATGCTGTGGCTGCACAAGGGCGAGGGCCACGAGGAAGAGGCCGCCGTGCCCGCGGCCGATCCGCTGCTGGGCGCCAAGGCCACGCCGTCGATGAAGGCCACGCGCAAGTACTTCTTCACCGTCATCGGCCTGATGCTGCTGCAGATCGGCATGGGCGCCATCACCGCCCACTACGCCGTCGAGGGCCAGTCCTTCTTCGGCATCCCGCTCGCGCAGGTCCTGCCCTACACCATCAGCCGCACGGTGCACACCCAGATTGGCGTGTTCTGGATCGCCACTGCCTGGCTGGCCACGGGCCTGTACGTCGCGCCGCTGCTCTCGGGCCGCGAGCCCAAGCTGCAGAAGCTCGGCGTCGATGCGCTCTTCTGGGCCCTCATCGTCGTCGTGCTCGGCTCGACGATCACCGGCTGGCTGGGCACACTGCAGCACCGCGGCGTCGACTTCAGCTTCTGGTTCGGCAACCAGGGCCTGGAGTTCACGAGCATGGGCCGCTTCTGGCAGATCCTGCTCTTCGTCGGCTTGCTGTTCTGGGTCTTCCTGCTCGGCCGCGCCCTGTGGCCGGCGCTGAAGAAGCCCTCGGAGACCCGCGGCCTCATCGCCATGGTCTTCCTGTCGGCGACCTGCATCGGCGGCTTCTACGCCACCTCGCTCGCCTGGGGCCAGCACACCCACTACTCCATGATCGAGTACTGGCGCTGGTGGCTGGTGCACCTGTGGGTGGAAGGCTTCTTCGAAGTCTTCGCCACGGCCGTCGTCGCCCTCATCTTCACCAACCTCGGCCTCATCCGCGCGGCGTCGGCCAACCGCGCCATCGTCGCGGAGACCATCGTCTTCCTGTTCGGCGGCATCCTCGGCACCCTGCACCACCTCTACTGGACGGGCACGCCGACCTCGGTCATCGCCGTCGGCTCGGTGTTCTCGGCCCTCGAAGTGGTGCCGTTGACGCTGATCGGCCTGGAGGCCCTGCAGACCTGGCGCCGTTCCAAGGGCGTGGCCTGGCTGGGGGCCTACATGTGGGTCATCCTGTCCTTCGTCGCCGTGGGCTTCTGGAACACCGTCGGCGCCGGCCTGCTCGGCTTCGCCATCAACCCGCCGGCCTCGCTGTACTACGTGCAGGGCCTGAACATGACGGCGGCCCACGGCCACGCGGCGCTGTTCGGCGTCTACGGCATGCTGGGCATCGGCCTGATGCTGTTCTGCCTGCGCGGCCTGTATGACCGCACCCTGCATGCCGACCGCTTCCTCAAGCCCGCCTTCTGGAGCCTGAACGTCGGCCTGGCGATGATGGTGTTCATGTCGCTGCTGCCCGCCGGCATCTACCAGGCCTACGAGAGCATCACCAAGGGCCTGTGGTATGCGCGCTCGCCGGAAGTCATCCACTCCAAGCTGATGGAGACTCTCGTCTGGCTGCGCGTGCCGGGCGACATCGTGTTCGCCGCGGGCAGCGTCTTCCTCGCCATCTATGCGCTATACCTGCTGCGCCGCTCGCCGGCCAGGCAGGCGGTGGCCACCGGCGCCCTGCCGGCCACTGGGCGCTGAACCCGAACGGAGCAACTCGTGAGACTGACCGCCTTCACCGACTACAGCCTGCGCGTGCTGATCTACCTCGCGGCCAGGCCCGAGCGGCGGGCGACGGTCTCCGAGATCTGCTCCGCCTTCGACGTCAAGCCCAACCACCTGACCAAGGTCGTCCACCACCTCGCCAAGTGCGGCTGGGTGGCGACGGTGCGCGGCAAGGGCGGTGGCCTGACGCTGGCCCTGCCGGCCGAGGAGATCCTCATCGGCCGCGTCGTGCGCGACACCGAAGGCGCCGTGACACCGGCGGAATGCTTCGCCACGGAGAAGAGCGACACCTGCGCCATCGTCCGCAACTGCCGCCTCAAGGGCGTGCTGGCCGAGGCCGTGAACGCCTTCTACGCGGTGCTGGACCGCTACACCCTGGCCGACATCACCCGCAACCGCGAGGTGCTGGCCCAGGTGCTGCACATTCCGCGGGCGGTGAACGGATGAACGCCTCGGCCGCGCCCTTCCCCTACGACGGCCCGGAGGCGTTGCGCGAGCCGCTCACCCAGGCCATGCGCCAGGTGATGGACCCCGAGGTGGCCCTGTCCATCGTCGACGTGGGCCTCGTCTACGGCGTGGCCGTCACGCCCGAGCGGCTGCACGTGAGCCTGACCATGACGTCCATGGCCTGCCCGGTCGCCGACGTCATCGTCGACGACGTGCTGGCCGAGCTGGACCGTGTGGCACCCGAAGGCCTGCCGCTGCAGGTCGAACTGGTGTGGGAGCCGCCGTGGACGCCCGAGCGCATGAGCCCCTACGCCAAGACCTTCATGGGCTGGTGATGAAGCCCGGGCTCGCCGCGCGCTGGCTGCTGCGGGCCTGCCTCATCGCGCTGCCGGTGCTGCTGGTGGCCGGCGTCTTCGGCGGCCTGCTCCGGGCCGGTGCCGCGCCCGCGGCCGTGGGTGGCGACTGGCTCGCCGCCGCGGCGACGGGCCATGCCTTCCTCGTGATCTGCGCCTTCATGGGCACCGTCATCGGCATCGAGCGCGCGGTGGCCCTGCGCCACGTGCTCGGCTTCGCCGGGCCGGCGGCCTCGGCCGGTGCGGGCCTGGCCTGGCTGGCCGGCGCGCCAATGGCCGCGGCGGGCATGGCGCTGGGCGCGGCCCTGGCCTTCGTCGCCGTCAACGCCGTCATCATCCGGCGCCAGCCGGCCCCGCACACCGTGGTGCTCGGCCTGGGCGCCCTGGCCTGGGCCCTGGGCTGCGCGGCCTTTGCCGGTGGCGCCGGGCCTGCGGCCGTGCTGCCGTGGTGGCTCGCCTTCCTCGTGCTCACCATCGCGGCCGAGCGCCTGGAGATGACGCGCCTGGCGCGCCGCCGTGCCGGTGCCGCCGAGACGCTGTACGCCTTCGTCGCGCTGCTGCTGGCCGGCGCGGCGGCCTCGGCCCTGCCCGGCCCCTGGGGCGGGGCGCTCTACGGCCTGGCCCTGGCGGCCCTGGCCGCCTGGCTCGTGGCCTTCGACATCGCCCGCCGCACCGTGCGCGCCCACGGCCTGAGCCGCTACATGGCGGTCTGCCTGTTGCTCGGTTATGGCTGGCTCTTCGTGGCCGGCGCGGCCTGGGTCGCGGCGGCCTTCGGCCACCCGGCGCGCGACGCCGCGCTGCACGGCCTGGCGCTGGGCTTCGTCATGGGCATGGTGTTCGCCCATGCCCCGGTGATCCTGCCGGCCATCGCCCGCATCAAGGTGCTGTTCGGCTGGCCCTTCTACCTGCCGCTCGCCCTGCTGCATGCCTCGCTGCTGCTGCGGCTGGCCGGCGGTGCCGCGTCGCCGCACTGGCTGGCGGCGGGCGCGGCCGGCAACGCCCTGGCCCTGGCGGCCTTCGCCGCCACGCTCGCCGGTGCCGCGCTGGCCTGGCGGCTGAAGGCACCCGACGGTGCCCGAAAGACTCTCGCATGATGCTCACCATCGAAGAACCCTCTGCCGCGCCCAAGCCCGGCTTCGCGCTGTTCGCCCTGGGCTTCCGGCCCTTCTATCTGCTGGCCAGCCTGCTGGCGGCGCTGTCCGTGCCGCTGTGGGCCCTGCAGTACTCCGGCCGCCTCGGCCACCCCTACCTCGCCGGGCCGCTGTGGCATGCCCACGAGATGCTGTTCGGCTTCGCCCTGGCCGTCATCGTCGGCTTCCTGTTCACGGCGGGGCGCAACTGGACCAACCTGCCCACGCCCACCGGCTGGCGCCTGGCCGCGCTGTGCGCCCTCTGGCTGGCAGCGCGTGTGCTCGTGCTGACGCCCTTCGCCATCGCCGCGGCCGTGGCCAACGTCGCCTTCCCGCTGGCGGCGGCCATCGCCCTGGCCGTGCCCTTCTTCAAGGCCAGGAGCCGGCGCAACTACTTCTTCGTCGGCCTGCTGGTGCTGCTGGCCGCGGCGGCCGGCTTCTTCCACCTCGGCCAGCTCGGCCTGGCCAGCCTGCCGGCCCGGCGCGGCATCACCGTCGCCCTCGACGTGGTGCTCTTCATCCTCGCGGTGATGGGCGGGCGCGTCATCCCGATGTTCACCAACAACGGCGTGCCGGGCGCCGGCGCGACGCGGCAGCCCGTCGTCGAGAAGCTTTCGCTGGGCCTCGTGCTCGCCCTCGCCGCGGCCGACATCGCCGGGCTGCAGGGCGCGCCCGTGGCCGCCGTGGCCCTGGCCGCCTGCGGGGCCCATGCCTGGCGCTGGCTGCTGTGGCAGCCATGGCGCACGCGCCGTGTGCCTCTGGTGTGGGTGCTGCACCTGGCCTATGCCTGGGTGCCCGTGCACCTGCTGCTGCGCGGCCTGGCCGAGGCCGGCGCCGTCACGCCCTCGCTCGCCACGCATGCGCTGACCGTGGGCGCCATCGGCGGCCTGGTCATCGGCATGGTGACGCGCACCGCCCGCGGCCACACCGGCCGGCCCTTGAAGGCCGACGGCTTCGAGACCGCCTGCTACGTGCTCGTGCTGCTGGCGGCCCTCGTGCGTGTCGCCCTGCCGCTGGCCGCGCCCGCGCTGACGATGCCGGCCGTGCTGGCCTCGGCCGCGCTGTGGTCGGCCGGCTTCGGGCTGTACGCGGTGCGCTACTGGCCCGTGCTGTCGCGGCCCCGGGTCGACGGGCGCCCTGGGTGAGCGCACGCGCTTGACAACGATCAAGCACTAACGCGCGTGTCGGACGGAGTATCCGGGCCTCGTGCCGCGGCCCGCGCCGCGCCACCTTCCCGCAATCGGACCTGGCGGTGCGCCCATGAACATGCCTTCTTTCTTCGATGAAGTTCCGCGGCTCACCGTGCAGGACCCGCTGGCGCGAACCTTCGGCTGCGCGCAGGACGGCATCCTGGAGTACGGCTTCGCGGACGCGGTGCGCCTGACCGGCCATGCCTGCCCCACGGTCGCCACCGCCTACTGGCTCACCTGCCTGGCGCTGGAGCACCTCTACCCCGGCGCACTCCCGCAGCGCGGCGGCGTCAAGGTCGAGTTCCGCGACGACGCCCGCGCGGGCAGCACCGGCGTCATCGCCACGGTGGTGCAGATGCTGACCGGAGCCTCCGGCAGCTCCGGGTTCAAGGGCATCGCCGGCCGCTTCGCCCGCGCCGGCCTCATCCGCACGCGGCCTGACCTGCTCGACCTGCTGCGCTTCACCCGCCTGGACAATGGCGACGCGGTGGACGTGGGCGTGGACATGGCTCAGGTGCCGGCCGATCCGGCCATCGAGCCGCTGTTCAAGCGCTGGACCGACGGCAAGGCGAGCGCGGAGGAAGAGGCCGAGCTCGGACGGCTGTGGCTGCAGCGGGTGCGCAGCCTGCTGCTGGACTGCGGGCGCGACCCCTCGGTCTTCCTGCTGCGTCCGGTGAGGCGCCACGCCGCGGGACCGGCCTTGCGCCTGGATGGCCGGTCAGCGGTCGCCGCCCTCGGCAGCCGGGTCGTCGACCGCCGCCGCGGGGCGGGCGTCCAGCCCCCAGTCCTGCCAGTCGTCGCCGAAGAGCTCGGCCGGGTGGGGCGTGGCGACGCTGCCGTTGCCGCATTGCAGCGCGTCGGCCGAGCAGTAGCGGTCGCAGCCCCAGCAGATGCGTCCAGGGTTGGCGGGCTTGATGGGGAATTTCTTGGCCATGGTGAAGGCGCTGCCAGGCTGGACCTGACGTCACCATCGCAGGGTGCCCGAACCGGGCGATGACGGCCTTGACGCAGTTCAAGGCGCAGCCCGCAACCTGGCAGCCCCGGCGACTCCTCGACGCGCCTCACCGCCTGGGCTTCGCCCTCGGCGCCGCCGCGATGGCGCTGCTGGCGCTGTGGTGGCTGGCGGTGCAGGCGGCCGTGGCTCTCGGTGGCGCGAGTGGCCTGGCGTGGGCCCTGCCGGCGGCCCTGGCCCACGGCCTGCTCTTCACCTTCGGCTTCATGCCGGCCTTCATGGCGGGCTTCCTGTTCACGGCCGGGCCGCGCTGGCTGGAGCGCCCGGCGGTCCAGGCGCGCAGCCTGCTCGGCCCGCTGCAGCAGTGGGCCGCGGGCGTGGCCCTGTTGCTGGCCGGCGCGCACACGCATCCGTGGCCGGCCGCCCTGGGCCTGGCGGCGCTGGCCGCGGCCTGGCTGCGGTTGATGCTCGGCTTCGCCGCGATGCTGGGCGCCAGCCGCGTGGCCGACCGCCTGCATGCCCGCTGCATCCTCGCGGCCGGCAGCCTCGGCGTGGCGGCGCTGCTGCTGGCCTGCGCGGCCCTGCTCGTCGGCGACATGCACTGGCTGGACGTGGCCGTGCGCGTCGGACTCTGGGGCTTCGTGGCGCCGGTCTTCGCGGCGGCCTCGCACCGCATGATCCCTTTCTTCGCCGCTGCGGGCCTGGCCCGGCTGGAGGCCTGGCAGCCGAACGCGATGCTGCTGCCCATGCTGGGCGGCCTGGCGCTCGGCGGCCTGGCCGACGTGGGGGCGCTGCCGCCCGGGTTGGCCGCGCCGCCGCTGGCCCTGGCGTCGGCCGTGCTGCTCTTCGTGGCGCTGCGCCGGGCCTGGCTGCACCGCACGGCGGGGCCGTCGCAGCGCCTGTCGTCCATGCTGCAAGGGGGCTTCGCCTGGCTGGGCCTGGCGCTGGGCCTGCAGGCCGCCTCGCTGGCCCGCCAGGCCGGCGGCGAGGCGGGCTTCGGGGCGGCCCCGCTGCATGTGCTGACGCTGGGTTGGATGGGCAGCACCCTGCTGGCCACGGCCACGCGCGTGGCCGCCGGCCATGGCGGCCGGCCTCTGGCCGTGGACGGCGCGGGCTGGGCCCTGTACCGGCTGCTGCAGCTCGCCGTGCTGCTGCGCCTGGCGGCCGGCCTGGGGCTTGCGCACGCCGGGCTGGTGCTGGCCGCGGCGGCCTGGGCGGTGGTTGCCACGGGCTGGGCGGGCCGGCTGCTGGGCTGGCTGGGCCGGCCGCGCGCCGACGGCCGGGCGGGGTGAGCGCATGGACAGCGTCGACATCGAAGCCCGGCTGCGGCGCCTGCCCCTCTTCAGCGAGGTCGACGCGGCGTCGCTCGCCCGCCTGGCCGCGGCGGTGCGGATGCGTCCGCTGGAGCGCGGCGCGCTGGCGCTGCGTGCGGGTGACCGCTGCGAAGCCTTCTTCGTCAACCTGGGCGCGCCGATCAAGCTCTTCGTGCTCGCGCCCAACGGGCAGGAGAAGGTCATCGAGCTGGTCGCCGCCGGCCAGAGCTTCGCCGAGGCCCTGATGTTCCTCGGCCGGCCCAGCCCCGTGACTGCCGAGGCCCTCGGCCAGACGCGCCTGCTGGTGCTGCCGCGCGCCGCGGTGCTGGAGGCCATGGCGGCCGACCAGCGCCTGGCCCTGTACATGCTGGCCGGCCTGAGCCGGCGTCTGCACGGCCTGGTGGGCGACGTGCAGGCCTATGCGCTGCAGTCGGGCGTGCAGCGCGTGATCGGCTACCTGCTGAGCGATACGAAGGGCGACGGCCCGGGCCTCGTCGAGCTGCCGGTCAGCAAGGCGACGCTGGCGTCGCGCCTGTCGCTGACGCCGGAGTATTTCTCGCGCGTGCTGCGCGAGCTGGAGGAAGGCGGGCTGATCCGCGTGCAAGGGCGGCGCATCCACATCGCCTCGGTGCGCCGCCTGGCCGCCTATCCCGGCCCCTGATGGCGCGGTGCGTGGCGGCTCAGCCGCCGGTGTCGAACAGCAGGGCCTGGTCGCGGGGCTGCTCCACCAGCAGGCGCACGCGGGCGTCGGGCGCCTCGTCGACACCCAGCTCCGCCAGCAGCGCGCGCAGTTGCTCGAAGCCCAGCTGCGGCGTGGCGCGCAGCACCAGGGCCAGCCGCCAGGGCCACTCGGGCGTGCCGGGGCCGACGACGACGCGGTCCACGCTGCGGTGCTGCTGCAGCTGAGCGAGCAGGGCCGGCGAGGGCGTGAAGCGCTGCCACAGCGCCAGCACCCCGGGCAGCGGAACACGGGTGGGCGGCGGCTTGAGCGTCAGGCATTCGAGCTGGCCGGTGCGCCGCCAGGCCTGCAGGCTGGACAGCAGGCGGTGCTCGCTGCGGCCCAGGCGCCGGGCGCAGTCCGAGAAGGGGCGGGCGCACAGGCTGAGGCCGCGTTCCAGGCTGGCGGCAAGGTCCGGGTCCTCGCAGGCGAGGGAGGCCTCGGCCTGGGGTTCGGTCAGCCTGAGCCTGGCCTTGGGCGGGCAGGGCAGGCGCCTGAGCTGGCTGAGCAGTGCCGCTTCGTCGATGGCCTCGATCTCGGCCCAGACGGAGGGCAGGGGCGGGGCCGCCTGGGCGTTTTCGATGCGATAGCAGCCGGGCAACCGGGCCAGGGCCGTCGTCAGTGCGGCGGCGGCGGCGACGCCGCGGGGCGCGAAGGCCAGCCGCCAGCGCTCGCGCAGCATGGTGTCGCCCCAGCGCGCGCGGATCTGCTGCAGGGCACCGCTGCGGTGCAGCTCGCGGCAGGCGGCCAGCAGCTCGCGCGGCGTGGCGCCGCTGCGGGCGGCCATCTGCCGGAAGGGCGAGGGATGCAGCGGAAAGCCCTGCTGCCAGCCCTGCATCAGGGTCTGGCGCAGGCTGGCGCAGCAACTGGGCGGAGGAACGACGGTGGACATGATGGCCGATGCTCGGCGGCGCGCCGAGCCTGAACCTTGATCTTGTTCAAGACCTACGGCGGGTTCATTGACCCGGGTCAAGGGCTGTCGCAAGCGATCTGACGACCTAGGGATGCGGACGGGCCGGGCTCGGCCGGAAGGTCCGGCGCGATGGGCGCGTCTGTAGCGGCGGGCGCGAAGGCGTCCCGCGCCGGTTCCGGCAGCGGGCCGGCATCGACGGCGAGGTCGGTGCCGGCCTGCCAGCGCGGCGGCAGCTCGTCCACCGACTCCGGGCCCGGTCCCCACGCGGCGGGCGCCAGCAGCAGGGCTTCGTCGAACTGGGCCAGCAGCGCTTCGGTCGCCGTGTGGCCGGCGAAGTAGAGCCGGGCCAGGCCGCGCGCGGCTGCGGCCAGCCGTCGCGGCACGCGGCGCGTGCAGGGCAGGGTGTGGGCCAGGTCGCCCGGCCTGCCGGCACGGATGGCGCGGAAGTCGTCGTCGTCGATGCGTAGGTAGACGGCCGCCTGCGACAGGTCGCGGCACAGCAGCACCGGCGGGTCGCGTTCGGGCGTGCCGGCCAAGCGCGCCAATCGAGCGGTGGCGGCCTTGTCGTCGAGGCGGCAGGCCGGCAGGTAGCCGGCGGCCGTGGGCAGCACGGCGATGCCGCCGGCGCGGATGACGCCGGCCGCGTGGCCGAGCAGCCGCGGCTGCGGGTTCAGCGGATGGACGGTGTAGTGCAGGAAGTGCGGCATGGCGGTCAGGCCTGGTCGGCGCGGGCGGCGCGGGCGGCGGGCGCGGTGGCTTCGGCGGCCTGGGTCTCGGCGGGCCGGGTCCTGCGCAGCTCCCAGCGCCCGCCGCCGATGAGATTGAGCACGCGGCGGTGGAAGCCGGCGACGGCGGCGCGGTGGGCGATGCTGATCAGCGTGGTGCCGCGGTCGCGCAGGCGCTCGTAGAGGCGGCGTTGGTTGGCGTCGTCCAGGGCGCTGGTGGCCTCGTCGAGGATGGCCACGCGCGGCGCGTGCACCAGCAGCCGCGCGAAGGCCAGGCGCTGCTGTTCGCCGCCGCTGAGCAGCTTCTCCCAGTCCTCGCTGCGGTCCAGGCCGGCCTCGCTCTCGGCGAGGTGGCGCAGCTGCACCTCGTCCAGCACCTTCAGCAGGGCGGTGTCGTCCAGCGCGGTGTGGGTGCTCGGGTAGATGAGCTGGCTGCGCAGCGTGCCGCTCTGCAGGTAGGGGCGCTGGGGCAGGAAGAACACGTCCTCCTGCGGCGGGTGGTGGATGCGCCCGCTGCCATGGGTCCACAGGCCGGCGATGGCGCGCAGCAGCGAACTCTTGCCGCAGCCGCTGGCGCCGGTGATCAGCAGCGACTCGCCCGGCGGCAACGTCAGCGACAGGTTCTCCACCAGCACGCGCTCGCTGTCGGGCGCCTTGACGGTCAGCTTGGAGAGCTTGAGGTCGTGCGCCGCCTGGCGTTTGATGCCGCCGTCGGGCGGTGCCGCCTGCAGGGCGGCGGCCATCACGTGCAGGCGGTCGATGCCGGCGACGAAGCGCGACAGGCTCTCGAAGTTGTCGACGATGAGGGACACGGCGCTCAGCACCGCCGCGAAGGCCCCCCCGGCCTGCACGGCCTGGCCCACCTCCAGCCGGCCCGCCAGCACGTCGGCGGCCAGCACAACGAAGGGCACCAGCAGGCTCAACTGGCTGAAGGAGCGCTGGAAGAGGTTCAGCATGAACTGGGCGCGGATCAGCTTCCTGGTGTTGAGCAGGGCGGCGCGCAGGCGCTGGTCGAGCTGGTGGCGCTCCTGCTGCTCGCCGCGGTAGAAGGCGATGGATTCGGCGTTCTCGCGCAGCCGCATCAGCCGGAAGCGGAAGTCCGCCTCGCGCTTGAGCTGCCAGAAGTTCAGCCGGATCAGCGGCCTCCCGAACAGCCCGATGGACAGCACCGTGCCGACGACGGCGTAGACGACGAGGAAGCCCACCAGCATCTTCGACAGCCCCCACAGCACGGTGCTGAAGGCCACCAGCTGCATGACGGAGCCGAGCAGGATGAGCAGGAAGTTCAGCGAGCGCCCCGTGAAGGTGTTGACGTCCTCGGCGATGCGCTGGTCCGGGTTGTCCACGCCGGCCAGGCGGAAGTAGGCGCGGTCGCTCAGGTAGGCGTCGAGGAAGCGGCGCGTCAGCCAGCGCCGCCAGTCGTTGGCATAGGCGTCGCGCGAGGCGTAGTAGAAGGCGTAGACCGGCACCGCGAAGCCCACCACCCACAGCATGCCGCGCACGGCGGCCCAGAAGCGGCCCTCGTCGCGCGCCGACAGGGCCGAGGTGAGCTCGCCGGTCTGCTTGTTGAGCATCACCGCGAACTGCGTGTCCAGCAGCATCAGCACGATCAGCCCCGCCAGCACGGCCCAGGCGACGGCGCGCCGGTCGCCCGTCCAGTAGGGTCGGGCGACGACGAGGAAGCGGCCCCAGGCGGAGGTCGTGTCGGTGGCGGCAGGTGCGCGCGTGGCGCTGGCGGTCATGGTGGGGGCGGCGGCGTGGCAGACGCGCCAAGCCTAGGACCGCCCCCGGGCGCCAGGGTGTCGGACGGCACGCCGAGCCGGCGTCGCCTGCCGCCCCATGCCGGGCACGCCGCTTGACGTGGCGCAAAGCTTTCGGCCGCTGGCTTCCTAAGCTTGTGATCGGCCGGCAGCTTCCAGTCCACTTTTCGGGTGCCCCGCTGGCCGGCGCCCGCAGGAGCCCACCATGAGTGCCTTGACCCGCCTCGACCCGCTCGACGACATGTTTCCCCAGCTCTTCCGCGGCTTCATGACGCCGCTCGCCCAGCGCCACCCCGCGCCGGCCGACATCCGCATTGACGTGAGCGAGACCGACCAGGCCTACACCGTGCAGGCCGAGATCCCCGGCGCGAAGAAGGACGACATCCGCGTCTCCGTGGACGGCAACGTGGTCTCCATCTCCGCCGAGGTGAAGAGCGAGAAGGAGGAGAAGCAGGGCGAGCGCGTGCTCGTGCGCGAGCGCTACTACGGCAGCGCCTCGCGCAGCTTCCGCCTGGCCAGCAACGTCGACGAGAAGGCCGCCGAGGCCAAGTTCGAGAACGGCGTGCTCAAGCTGACCCTGCCGAAGCGGTCGGGCGGCAGCAACACGCTGATCAACGTCCGCTGAGCCAACTGGGAGACCCGCGATGACTCCGCTGCTCAAGGACAAGGTGGCCCTGGTGACGGGCGCCGCCTCCGGCATCGGCCGCGCCGTGGCGCTGGCCTATGCCCGTGAAGGCGCCCGCGTGCTGGTGTCCGACCTCCAGCCCGAGGGCGGGGAGGAGACCGTGCGCCTCGTGCGCGAGGCCGGCGGCCAGGCCTGCTTCGCCCCGGCCGACGTGGCCGACCCGACCGCCGGTGCGGTTCTGGTGCGCCGCGCCATCGAGGCCTTCGGCCGGCTCGACGTCGCCTGCAACAACGCCGGCATCGGCGGCGACCTGGCGCCCACCGCCAGCTACCCCGACGAGGCCTGGCAGCGCGTCATCGCGGTCAACCTCTCCGGCGTGTTCTACGGCATGAAGGCCCAGATCACGCAGATGCTCGCCCAGGGCGGTGGCGGCGCCATCGTCAACATCGCCTCCATCCTCGGCCAGGTCGGCTTCGCCAACGCGCCGGCCTACACGGCGGCCAAGCACGGCGTCGTCGGCCTGACCCAGGTTTCGGCGCTGGAGTACGGCGCCCAGGGCGTGCGCATCAACGCCGTCGGCCCCGCCTTCATCCACACGCCCATGATTGCGCCGCTGGAGGGCGACCCCGCCACCCAGCAGGCCCTGGTCGCCCTGCACCCCCTCGGCCGCCTCGGCGAGCCGGCGGAGGTGGCTGAGCTGGTGCTGTGGCTGAGCAGCGAGCGGGCGTCGTTCGTGACGGGGGCGTATTACCCGGTGGATGGCGGCTATCTGGCGCGTTAGGCCGTCGACCCCCTAGGGTGACGGCCGCCGCTCCGCGTCCTCCTTGCGTTCGCTCAAGGCTGCCGCAGCCTCGGTGACCAAGATCGCATCTCGGCCGTCGATGGTGATGGCCGGTGCGGGTGGCCGCCCTGGCCACCACCCACGCAAGGACCGCGACCATGACAGGCGACTTCAAACCCCGTGCTGCGGCACTGATCTTCACGTTGGCAACCTTGGCGTCGAGCCATGCCGCGACGGCGCTGGCGCCGCTGGAAGGCCGGACGATCACCGGTGCCAAGGTGGACGCCTACGACCCCAGGGCGGTGATGGAATACGACCCGAACATGAATCTCACCTGGCTGCGCGACTGGAACGCGAGCGGCCCCAGGAGCTGGGCGGGTCAGCTGGCCTGGGCGTCCAACCTGCAGGTGGGCTCCTTTGCCAACTGGTCGCTTCCGACCTCGCGCAACCCGGACGGCAGCGGCCCGTGCGCGCTGTACAACTGCACGGGCAGCCAGATGGGCTATCTGTTTTACGAGGTGCTGGGCAATACCGACCATTCGTTCACGAACGCCGGTCCGTTCCAGAACATCCAGCACTATGGCTACTGGTCGGGCACGGCGGACGCGGAGCATCCGGGGAGCGCCTGGTTCTTCCACCTCTACGACGCGGACACCGTTGGCAATAACCGCGGTTTCCAGTGGCGTTCGGATCAGACGGCTTGGCAGGCCGCGGTCGCGGTGCGCCCCGGCGACGTGGCTGCGACCGTGCCTGAGCCCGCATCCTCCGCGCTGATGCTCGCCGGCTTGGCGACGGTGGCGTTGGGCGCGGCCGCGCGAGCGAAGCGACGCGGCGGGCACGCCTATCAACCGGTCGGTTAGTATCAATCGCGGTGCCGGCACCGGGCCGGGCCGCACGATGCCGGGCCCTGCAGGCATACGTGCAACGCGCTGGCGATCGACCGGTGCGAGGGAGGGAGCCATGCTTGCTGGAATGCGCCATTCGCGGAGCTCGGATGCGAGCGCCGCCCCCTCTCGATGGCCGGCGGGCGGTTGACCCATGGCGCCTCGCCGTTCACGGCCCGGGAGGGCGACATCCTCGATGCCATCGCCCATGGCCTCAGCTGCCGGGAGATCGGTGCCGCGCTGGGCATCAGCGAGTCCACCGTGCGCAAGCACCGCAGCAACATGTTCGCGAAGGTGGGAGCGCACAACGCCGCGGGGCTGGTCGTCGTCGCGCGGCTGCGAGGCTGGCTGAGGCAGCCCCAGGGGCCTCCAGGCCGCAGCAGCGCTCTCCGCGCGTGAACGGGCGGTGATGGCCCTCGTCCTGCAGGGCCGCACGAGCAAGGAGATCGCGCGCGAGTTCGGGATCAGCAGCCTGACGGTGCGCAAACACCGCGAGAACCTGCTGAGGAAGCTGGGCCTGCGCAGCACGGCCCAGCTGATGGCGCTCGGCCCGGCAGGCTCCGACGGCGCCGGTAGCGCCGAAGGCTGAGGCCTACGACATCGGGAGTATGGACGGCGCCGGGCGCGGCGCCGCACGATGGGCGCACAAGACGTCGGCGGGCCTCGCGGCCCGACACGACGCCAGGGACGGTCAAACCAACCTCGATCCATGGCCGCCGGCGCCCGTCGCCGGGACTGCGGTGATGGGATTTGCCGCCAATCCGCTGAAACGGGGCGTCAGCACATCTCTTCCCTCATTCACTCGACATGGAGATCGTTATGTCTGGATCGACCGAACAAGGTTTTCAAACCCTCACCCAGCCCAACGGGATCGAGGACGAGAGCGGCACGGCATGGAACGTGCAGCTGACGCGGCTGCTGCGCAACACGGACCGGTATGCCTGGGGCAACTGGACGCTGGACCCGACCATCCGGGTCGGCGCCCTGGGTTGGTTCAACCCCACGGACAGCCAGTTCCAGTGGGCGCAGAAGGACATCGAGGTCCCGTCCGGCATCGTGGCCTCGAGTTCCGACTGGCACCTCGAGCAGGGCGACGTGAAGCAGTCATCCGTGGGCGTGAAGTTCGACGTGCCCTACTTCGACCCCACCACCGGCACCACCGTGACGGTGGGCGTGCAGAGCAGCTGGGACTTCGGCACCAAGGGGTCACTGACGTCGTCGGGCTCGGCCTTCGGCGTGGAGTACGTCGAGGACCCCGCCAGCGTCATGCTGGCCAAGTACGACGAGATCCTGGAGGTGGCCCGGAAGTACAACAAGGCCCACGACGGCAAGATCGACCAGGGGTTCGGGATGATCACCCGCGTCTGGCTCACCGACGGGTGCGTGAACATCGGCTCGCGCGAGGACAACAGCGAGTTCAGCATCGTCGGCTCGGTGGACGGTGTGTCGGCCATGACGGGCAGCGACCAGTCCGCCTCGCTGAAGGGCTCCTACAAGAACACCACGTCGACGAACAACGTCGAGAAGCGCATCTTCCCCAGCAAGGTCAACGAGGTCGAGAGCAAGCCGGTGGCCTACGCCTACGAGTTCACGTCGTTCGCGGGCCGGGTGATCATCCCGCGCTGGGTGGGCGAGATCCCCTATCTCAACCTGTGGCTCGACAACGGCGGCTCCTACATCGTCCACGCCACGGTGACCTACAACCTGGGCAGCGAGAGGAAGGAGCACAAGGTGCGCGTCTCCGGTGGCCTGGATGGCCAGATCACCGGCATCCCGCTGGAGGCAACCAACTTCGACATCCGCATGGACTTCACGGCCGGCGATACGCAGTTCCTGCGTGTCGATCACCCGCTCAACACCTGGGAACTCGGGCGCGGCCACATCAAGCTGACCGGCTGGTGGCCGGGCCGCACCGGTGCGGCCTGGGTCTGACCCGCCCGCTCGCCAGCCAAGGCCCCGCCCGGCCGCCTGCTGCGCCGGGCGGGGCTCGCCCCTCATTCATGAACCCAGGAAACCATGATGAACAAGTCCATGCTTCTGTCCTTGTCGATGGCCCTGCTCGCCGCCTGCGCGCAGTTGCCGCCCGCACCGCCTCCGCCGCCCGATGAACCGGAGGTGGGGGTCGCCTTTCCCTACCCGCTCTACCGCGGGGTGAGGGTGGTGGCCGGCACCGGCAACCAGATCGACTGGAGCGCTGCGAGCTTCGGTGTCTCCGGCCCCGCACCCAACCTCTCGTTGTTCAACAACATGAACAACCCGCTGCTGTTCCCGTGCTGGCTGAGGATCTCGGTCGACGTGCCGGGCAACGCGCCGCCGCCCGTGCCGGGAGCCATCGCCGACCTGACCATCCCCAACCCGCCCCCGGGCGGCGCGAACGCGGGGCCATGGCCGGTCTTCTTCGACAACAATCCGCTGGGCCACTGGTCCATCGCGAAGGCGACGATAGGAGGCGTCAGCAACGCCAATTCAAGCGCCCGTGCCGCGGCCGTCTTCAACGCCATGGCGCATTCCCGCCTGCCCACCGCCATCGTCAGGGACGGGAGTGCGCAGGGCTGTCACTGACCCACCCCGACGCTGCACTGGAGGGATGCCGATGGCCTTCGTCGTTCACTGCGGGCGATGCAGGCTCCCGGCCTCCCGTTGCGGCCTGCTGCTCGCGCAGTGGCAGCGTGCAGCCGCCCGGCAGGGCGCCTTCGTCCACGAGGAGGCGCTGAGCCGCCTGCCCACGCTCGCGCCCGAACTGCTGGCCTGCCTGGGCCTGGCCGAACCCGGGCAAGCCCTCGGCTGGCTGCGAGCCGGCCGAGAGGGCGCGAGCATGGCCTTGTCGCTGCAGATGCTGGCGTGGACCACCCCGCTGCCCACGCTGCCGCCACGGACGTGGCAGGCCATGGCCAACGAGGCGCATGCCGCTGGCCTGCCGCCCGGGCTGGCGCGGCGGGTGGTGACGGGCGCTTCGCTGGCGCAGTGGCTGGGCGCCCTCACCGGGCAGCACATGCGCTCGCCCGCCGATGCCCACCTCGGGCGCTGGGTGCGAGGGCGGACCGCGCTGCGCCTGCTGCCCTGCCTGCGGCCCGTCGGGGCCGATCCCGATCACGATGCCATCCGGCGCATGCTGGACGGGCTGGCTCCGGACGACTGGCTGCTGGTCAACGCGGTCTGGTAGGCCCGGCCCTGCCCACCTCATCACACGGCAACCAGCGCGATGCGGCAGCCAGCGCCGCCGTCACCCCTTCAAATCTTCCGCCCCCTCACCCGACCGCCATCCGCCAGCCCCGCCGGCGGATAGATCACCACCCGCGTGCCCGCCGCCGGCCCCTGCGTGACGCAGGCGTGCGTGGCGCTGCGGGCCGCCACCTCCACCGGCTGCAGCCGGGCCCGCGAGCCGTCGACGACGAAGACCGCCATGCCGAGCGCGTCCGTGCGCGGGAAGACCGCCGCCAGCGGCACCTGCAGCGCCCGCGGCCGGGCCTGCACGACGATGCGCACGCCGACGCGGAAGCCGTCGCCGAGCGAGCGCCATTGCTCGGGCGGGCTGGTCAGCTCGATGAGGGCGCGCACGCGCTGCTCTTCCACGCCCAGGGCCGAGACCTTGGTGAAGCCGCCGGGCTCCACCAGCCGCACGCGGCCCTGCAGCTCGCCCGGGCCGCCCCAGCGCTCGATGTGCACGGGCTGGCCGGGCCGCAGCTTGACGGCCTCGGTGGTCAGCAGGTCGGTGACGACCTCCATGCGCGCGGTGTCGCCCAGCTCCAGCAGCGGCGCGCCCAAGGCCACGGTGGCCTCGCTGGCCTGCACCACGCGCAGAACCCGCCCGGCCACCGGCGCCTTGATGGGGAAGGCCGGCCCGCCGCCGCGCTGGGCCGCGCCGAGAGCCGCGCGTGCCTGCTCGGCCTCGTGCAGGGCGACGTGGCGCTCGGCCGTGGCGGCCTCCTGGTCCTTCTGCGCGGCCAGCAGGGCGAGGCGGTCGGACTCCAGCTTGGTCGGCGCGACGAAACCCTGGCGTGCCAGCTCCTCGCTGCGCCGTGCCTCGTTGCCGGCCTGCAGCACGGCCACCTTGGCGCTCTCCAGCCGTGCCGAGGCCCGCTCGACGCCGGCCCGCGCGGCCTCGACGCGCGCCTGCAGCTCGCGCAGGCTGCGCTCGTCCAGCAGCGGGGACAGGGCCGGCGTCAGCGTGGCGACCACCAGGCCCTCCGTGACGGCATCGCCCTCGCGCAGCGTGATGCGGTCCAGCCGGCCGGCCAGCGGCGCGGAGACGACGTAGCGGTCGCGCAGTCGGGTGCGGGCGTCTTCGTCGACGGTGGCCTCAAAGGGGCCCTCGGCGACGGCGGCGGTCTCCACCTCCAGCGGGCGTGGCGCGAAGGCCCAGGCCAGTGCGGCCAGGGCGGCCAGCGTGGCGCCCGCGAAGGCGAGGGCGGTCGATCGCTTCATGTTCACTCCCTTGTCTTGAGGACGGCCACCATGTCGAGCCGGTCGATGCGGCGGCGCACGACGGCGCCGCTGGCCAGGCCCGCCGCCACCACGCACAGGGCCGCCCAGGCATAGGTGCGGGCGCGGATGACGACCGGGAAGAAGAATTGGTCGGACTTGAGCAGCTCCGAGATGGCGTGGATCAGCCCCCAGCCCAGGCCCATGCCCAGCGGCAATGCGATGGCGATGGTGATGGCCATCTCGCCCAGCAGCATGGCCGAGACCTCGGCGCGGGTGAAGCCCAGCACGCGCAGCGAGGCCAGCTCCCAGCCGCGCTCGGCCAGCACGATGCGGGCGTTGTTGTAGACCACGCCGACCGCGATGACGCTGGCGAACACCGTCAGGATGGTGCTCATGATGCGCACGTTGCGGGCGCTGATCTCCTGCATGTTGCGCACCATCGTCGCCTTGCTGAAGGCGCCGGCCACGCGCGGCAGGGCCTGGGTCGCGGCCAGCACCTCGGCCTCGCGGCCCCGCTGCACGGCCAGCACCTGGCCACCGCCGAGGTCGCCGTCGCCCAGGGCCTGGTTGAGCGCGTCGCGGTCGATGTAGGCGTTCAGGCCCATCATGTCGCGCACCGTGCCGCCCACCTCGAAGACCACGGTGCGCGGCTCGCCCTCCAGCACCTCGGCACGCACACGGTCGCCCGGCTTCACGCCGAGCTTGGCCGCCAGCCGGTCGGTCAGCAGCAGGCCGCGGCCTTCGAGCAGGACCTGGCGGTTGTCCACGTCGACGACGCGGTAGAGCTCGGGCCGCGGCGCGAAGCCGCGGATCAGCACGCGCTCGCGCCGGTGGCCGAAGCTCATCGCCACCGGCACGAAGCGCGTCGTCTCGACGGCCTGCACGCCGGGCAGGCGGCCGAGCTCCAGCCGCGCCGCGACGGCGTCGACGGGGTCGGCCGTCCAGACGGTGAGGTCGCCGCGCAGCGACAGCGTGAACTGCGTGTCGATGATGGCCTCCATCGCGTCGCGGAAGTAGTTGCCCATGATGGTGATGGCCACGGCCGCCGCGACGCCGCCCACGGCCAGGGCCGTGCGCAGCGGCCGGCGCTCCATGTTGCGCGCCGTCATGCGCAGCGCCGGCCCCATGGCGCGCAGGCCCAGGCGCTCCAGCAGCGTGCGCCGGTAGCGGCCCGGCGCTGGCGGCTGCATGGCCTCGGCCGGCGCTAGCCGCACGGTGGCGAGGATGGCGCTGAGCGTGCCGGCCACCGCCGTGCCTGCCGTGATGCCTGCGCTGACCAGCAGCAGCGGCGCCGCCAGCACGTGCTCGAAGCGCGGGAAATGGAAGAACTCCGCGTACAGCGCCGTCAGGCCGGTGCCGAGCCTGTCGCCCGCCAGCACGCCCAGGGCGAGGCCTGCGGCCACGATGGCCAGCACCAGCTTCAGGTAGTGGGCCGCGATGCTGGCGTTGGGGTAGCCCAGGGCCTTGAGCGCGGCGATCTGCTCGCGCTGGGTCCCGACGAGCCGCGTCACGACGACGTTGAGCAGGAAGGCCGCCACGCCGAGGAAGATGGCCGGCAGCACGGTGCCGAGCACGCGCTGCTCCTTGATCTCGTTGTCCAGCATCTGGTTGGAGACCTGGTCGGCGCGGCCGTAGACGTCGCGCCCGCCATAACGCGCCAGCTGGGCGGCCAGGCCGGCCGCCGCGTCCTCGGCGGAGGCGCCCGGCGCGAGCTTGACGGCCACGCGGTTGAAGGCGCCCTGCATGTCGTAGGCGGCGGCCAGGGCGTCGCGGTCCAGCCAGAACACGCCGAAGCCGCGCATGTCGGGCATGCCCCACAGCCCCGCGAAGATGTACTCGGGCGACAGCGCGGTGCCGACGATGCGCAGCCGCCGCAGCCTGCCGTTGACGAGGGCGTCCACGGCGTCGCCGGGCTTGAGTCCGCGCGCCTGGGCGAAGCCTTCGTTGACGAGGGCCGGCAGGCTCCCGTCGCCCGCCGCCGTGTCGCGCAGGGCCGCGAGGCCCTGGCCCGCACCGACGGTGACGAGGTTCATGCGCGGCGGCTGCCTGCGGTCCAGCCCGATCAGCTGGCCGATGATGGGGTCGCTCAGGCCGGGGATGGTCACCCGCACGGCGGCCTCGACGGTGGTCTGCACGTCGGCCACGCCGGGTACCTCGCGCAGGCTGGCCTCCAGGGCCCGGGGCGCGCGCTTCACGCCGGCGAAGAGGTCGGCGAAGCGGCCCTCGGCGTAGAAGCGCTCCCGCGCCAGCGCGAGGGAGTCCACGGCCGACAGGCTGGTCACGAAGCCGGCGATGCCGCTGGCCACGACGAGGGCGATGGTCAGCGCCTGGCTCCACATCTGGCGCAGGTCGCGCAGCAGCTTGCGGTCCAGGGCGCGCATCACCAGCTCAGCTCGGAGGGCGAGAGGCGCTGCGCGTTCTTGTCGATGCGCTGGATGCGGCCGTCGCCGAGATGGATGACGCGATCCGCCATGGCGGCGATGGCGGCGTTGTGCGTGATGACGAGCGCCGTGGTGCCGAGCTCGCGGTTGACGCGGGCGATGACCTCCAGCACCAGCTTGCCGGTCTGGTAGTCCAGCGCGCCGGTGGGCTCGTCGCACAGCAGCACCTGCGGCCGCTTGGCGATGGCCCGGGCGATGGCCACGCGTTGCTGTTCGCCGCCCGAGAGCTGCGAGGGGAAATGGTCGCGGCGTGGCGCCAGGCCCACGAGGCCGACGGCCTCCTCGGCCGGCATGGGGTCGCGGGCGATGTCGGTGACGAGCTGGACGTTCTCCACCACCGTCAGGCTGGGGATGAGGTTGTAGAACTGGAAGACGAAGCCCACGTGTTCGCGCCGGTAGGCCGTCAGTTCGGCCTCGCTGGCGCCGCTCAACGGCCGGCCGGCGAAGCGGATCTCGCCGGCCGTCGGCGTGTCCAGGCCGCCCAGGATGTTGAGCAGGGTGGACTTGCCGCTGCCCGAGGCGCCCAGCAGCACGATGAACTCGCCCCGGGCCACGTCGAGATCCACGCCGCGCAGGGCCTGGACCTCCACTTCACCGGTGCGGTAGGTCTTGGAAAGGCCGCGCGCCTCGAACAGCGGCGCGGCGGCCGGGGCGGGGGAGTCAGCGGGGCGGCCGTCCATGCCGACGATGTTGCGGGGGCAGGCCCGGCCCGGCCTTGCGCTGGCTCAAGCCGCGGGCCGGCAGGCGGCCCAGAATCAGGGTCTTTCGCGAGTCGAACCCTTGGAGGACGGCATGTATCGAAGCCTTCTGGTGCATCTGGACGACGGCGAGCATGGCGCCGCCCATGCGGAGGTCGCGCGGCAGCTGGCGCGCCGCTTCGGCGCCCATCTCGTGGGCCTCGCTCCGGTGGGGCGCATGCCGGTCTCGATGAGCTTCGCCGCCACGGCGGCCCTGGCCGATGCGATGGATGCGGTGCGGGCCCGGGCGCAGCGCCGGGCCGACGACTTCGTGGCAGACTGCCACGCCGCCGGCCTGACCTCGGTCGAGGCCCTGGCGGACGACGAGGACGCCGTCGTCTCCCTCGTCGAACACGCCCATTGCAGTGACCTGCTCATCATCGGCCAGGGCGAGCTGCCGGATGCGAGCATCGCCGTCGAGCAGGTCGTGCTGATGAGCGCGCGGCCTACGCTGGTGCTGCCCTGGGCAGGCCGGGTCCAGACGCTTGGCGAGCGTGTGCTCGTCGCCTGGAACGGCAGCCCCGAGGCGGCCCGCGCGGTGGCCGACGCCATGCCCCTGCTCTGCCAGGCCCGCGAGGTGACGGTGATGCGCTGCGAGCCGCCGGGGACCGACCTGGACGACCTAGGCGGCCTGATGCGCGAGCGGATGGAGGCCCTGCGCCGCTGGCTGATGTGGCATGGCGTGGATGCCCAGGTCAGGCTGGAGGCCTCGACGGTGGACGCCGGCAACGAGCTGCTGTCCCGGGCCGCCGACCTCGGCGCCGACCTGCTGGTCATGGGGGCCTGGGGCCGGCCGCGCTGGACCGAGCGCGTGCTCGGCGGCGCCACGCGCACCCTGCTGCGATCCATGACCTTGCCCGTCCTCATGTCCCATTGAAGTGAGCCCCTCGCCCACTCTCGCATCGCTGAACGCGTGCGAGCCTGGTCGGTCCCCCGCGGGGACGGCGATGCTTGCGGCATTGAGCCGAAAGCATCGCCAGCGCGGGCCGGCTCGGGAGCGGCCCAGCGCTCGGCCCGCAATACGTCGCGTCATGCCGGCCTGACCCCGATCAGAGCCCCACCACCCGCTTGGCCTTGCCGCTGCGTCCGCGCGGGCAGGGCGCGCCGCTGCGGCAGTGGATGCGCACGCCCGGTGCGCCCTGCGTGGACAGGAAGTCGCCCAGGGCCTGGCGGGCCCGGGCGAGCCGGGGCCGGGCCAAGGAGGCGGGCAGGCCGGTGGAGAGCAGCAGCTCGGCCGGACCCTGCTGCAGGAGCTGGAAGTCGAACAGCCCGGCCTCCTCCTCCAGCACCGTGGCGATGGCCAGCGGCACCACCGGCACCGGGCGGCGGCCGGGCAGCTCGAGGTGCAGGGTGTCGTCGTCGCGGCCGAGCACGTCGACGGCGGGCAGGTGCGAGCCGCAGGCGCAGCGGCCGGGCCGCAGCCTGACGCGGTCGCCGAGGTCATAACGGATCAGCGGCTGCACATGGTTGGCCAGGTGGGTCAGCAGCGTCGTCGCGCCCATCTCGCCGGGCGGCACCGGCCGGCCGTCGGCGTCGACGGGTTCGAGGATGACCCAGTCGCTGTTCAGGTGCATCTGTCCGGCACCGCATTCGCTGGCGAGGGTCAGGAACTCGGAGGCGCCATAGCTGTTGACGACCGGCGCCCCGAAGGCCTGCTCGATGTGGCGCCGTGCCGCGGCCGACAGGGTTTCGCCGCCGGTCCAGACCTCGCGCGGTGCATGGGTCAGCCGGCCGGCCCGGTGCTCCTCGGCCAGCAGCACGGCCATGCTGGGATAAGTGGCGATGGCCGCCGGCGCCAGGGCCTGCAGCCGCTCGACGAGCTGGGGCAGGGGCTGCAGGAAGGACAGGCCCCGCAGGCGCTGGCGCAGCCAGGGGTTGAGGCGGCGCAGCCTCTCCATGGAGACGGTGGAGGCGAAATGCCCGTCGGTGGCGCCCACGAAGGCGATGGTGCCGCCGAACCAGGGGTCCAGCGGGCTGCGAGCGGGGCGCAGCTGGCTGCGCCTGAGCCCCTCCAGCGCGTCGTAGGCCGCCATGGCGAAGGCGTCCTGCACGAAGACGCCGGGCTCGCCGCTGCTGCCCGAACTCTCCCAGACGATGTAGCGGCCGGCGAAGGGCGTGCCGATGGTGCCGCGTTCGGCCATGAAGCGGTGGAGGGCCGGCAGCCGCAGCGCTGGGTCGGTCACCCAGTCGTCGAAGCGCCGCATCAGTTCGGCGCGGTGTTGCACAGGTAGCCGCTGCAGGGTCTGCATCGGCGCGCCGAGGTCGTGGCCACGCAGCACGCCGCCGTAGAGGGTGCTGTGGCGGGCGGCATGGGCCAGCAGCTCGCCCAGGCGCCGCCGCTGGCGCATGGCGAGCGCCGCCGCGTCCGCGTGCGAGGCCAAGGCGACGTCGGCCGCGGTCGCGCAGGTCTGCAGGGCATCGAAGGGCGAGAACATCGGCGCGCCTGCCGCTCGGTTGTCGCGGCAGGTCCGCTGATTGTGCGGCGCCCGGGCCGGCATGGGCGGGCGCGTCGCCCGTCGGCTTGTGCTGGGTCAAGGACGGCTTGCCGGAGCGGCGCCGTCACGGCTTTGACACACGGCCAGGCCAGCATACGAGCTTTTGCGAGCCTTTGCATGAGAGCGATCCCCCTGCTGGTGCTGGCCCTGGCCGGGCCCTGCCTGCCGCCGACGGCCCAGGCCCTGCCCCCCGTGGAGCTGGCCTTCGGCGATTTCTTCGTCCGGCCCATCGGCCCGCGCGGCCTGGAGCCCACGGCGCGGCTGCAGGCGGCCAACGGCCGGGAGGTGCGCCTTGTCGGCTTCATGGTCCAGCGCGAGCAGGCCCTGGCGGGTCAATTCATGCTGACGCCGCGTCCCGTCGCCATGGCCGAGCACGCCGACGGCGAGGCCGACGACCTGCCGGCCTCCACCGTCACCGTGCTGCTGCCCGAAGGCCAGCGCGACCGCGTGGTGGCCCACCAGGCCGGGCCGCTGGCCGTGGTCGGCCGGCTCGAATACGGCCCAGCGGAAGACGCGACCGGCCGTGTCAGCTGGCTGCGCCTGCGGCTCGCCGCCGATGCCCTGGACTCGCAGCCTCTCCTTCGCCCGATCCACCCGCAGACCGACTGATGAAACCTCCCTTCCTGCTTCTCGCTCCCGTCCTGGCCCTCCTGGCCGCCGGCAGTGCCGCCGCGGCGCCCGTCGTCACGCGGCTCACGCCGCCGAGCGAACGCTTCGCCAGCGGCCGTGCCGACCCCGTCGTCGCCCGCTTCCTGCCCGGCCAGCGCTTCGACTTGCAGGCCACCGTGCGGCCCGACGCCGGCCAGCGCATCACGGCGGCGCGTTTCTTCATCGATGGCAAGCCCGTCGCCGCGCCCATCGCGTTGCGAGACTGCGCCAGCGGCTGCGTGAAGGGCCTGGCGGCCGAGACCGCCATCGCCACCGTGCGGGCGGTGGGCGTGGAGGCGTCGGGCCGGCATGAATTCAGCGTCGAGGCCACGCAGGCCGACGGGAGCAAGGCCACCGCCACGGGCAACTTCGAGGTCGTGCCTTTCGCCGCGGCGCTGGGCCCCAGGGTGAAGAACATCGTCATCCTGCTCGGCGACGGCATGGGCGCCTCGCAGCGCACGGCCGCGCGCATCGTGCACGGCTATGCCCAGGGCAAGGCGCTGCAGGCGCTGGCCATGGACAGCTTCACGGCCACGGGCTTGGTGAAAACGGCCTCGCTGAACTCCATCGTCACCGACTCGTCGCCCGGCATGACGTCCTACGTGAGCGGCAACAAGAACAACAACAACGAGGAGGGCGTCTTCCCCGACGACACCGTCGACGCCTTCGACAACCCCCGCGTCGAATACCTCAGCGAGTACCTGCACCGCACCCAGGGCAAGCAGCTCGGCATCGTCACCACGGCCGACGTCTTCGACGCCACGCCCGCCGGCAACGCCGTGCACAGCAGCAACCGCGGCGCGGGCACCGGCATCGTCGACCAGTTCCTCGACGACCGCCGCCTCACCGGCCTGACGGTGCTGATGGGCGGCGGGCGCAAGTGGTTCCTGCCGGCCGGCACGCCGGGCTCTGCCCGCACGGACAGCAACGACTACGCCTTCTCGGCGACCGACCCGCACACGGCCGAGATCGTGAAGCGCTGGGGCGCTGCGGCCGGGACGCTGGACAAGGGCCGCGACCTGATCCGCGACTTCCAGGCCGCCGGCTTCGGCTATGCCGCCACCAGGGCCGACCTCGACAAGGCCGACCCTGCCCGGCCGCTGCTCGGCCTGTTCGCCTTCTCCAACATGAACGTGGCGCTGGACAAGATCAACGGCCGCCGCGGGACGGAGAAGAACGGCCTGTCTGGCGGCAGCGTCGTCGAGGACTTCGGCCTGCCCGACCAGCCCATGCTCGACGAGATGGCGGCCAAGGCCCTGGCCGTGCTCAAGCGCTCGCCCAAGGGCTTCGTGCTGATGGTCGAGGGCGCCTCCATCGACAAGCAGGCCCACAACATGGACACCGAGCGCTGGATGCTGGACACGCTGGAGTTCGATCGCGCGGTGCGCGTGGTGCAGGACTTCGCAGCCGAGCAGGGCGACACCCTGGTCATCGTCACCGCCGACCATGAATGCTCGGGCGCGGCGCTGATCGGCGGCTCGGTGGTCACCGACGCCCGCCTGGCCGAGCTGGCCGCCAAGAAGGGCGTGGCCAACCTGCGCAACAGCGTCGTCGGCGTCTACGAGAAGGCCGGCTTCCCGCACTACCGCCTCGCCGCCGACGGCTATCCCGAGACCACCGACATCGACTACCGCCTGCTCGTCGGCTACGGCGCCAACGCCGACCGCCACGAGGACTGGCGCACCAAGCGCACGCCCCAGCGCGACGTGCAGCAGCCCTTCGCCGCCGAGGCGCCGCTGAAGTGGTACCCGGCCAATGCGCTGGAGCGCGACGATGCGCTGGGCGACTACCTCGTCACCGGCCAGGTGCCGGGCGAACAGGCCGTGCACACCGCCACCGACGTGCCGCTGTCGGCCTACGGCCCCGGCGCGCTGGCCTTCACCGGCGTGATGGACAACACCGACGTCTTTTTCAAGCTCGCCCAGGCGGCAATGAAGGGCGTCGTCGCGCCGGCCGATACTTCGGGTTCCCGCAAGCCGCCCAAGCCCAAGCGTTGACCCCCCGCGACACCGCCCCGCCCGCGCCCGCGGCCCGCCCGTGGCGGCGGCTGGCGGCGGTGCTCGTGGTGCTGGCCCTGCTGTGGGCGGTGTTCGAGTTCACGGGCCTGCGGGCCCGTATCAACCCGCAGGCGCTGCGCGAGGTGTTCGCCGAGCACCGCGCCTGGGGCTTCGCCGCCTTCACGGCCCTGTTCGCCCTGGGCAACCTCATCCAGCTGCCGGGCTGGATCTTCCTGGCCTCGGCCGTGCTGGCCCTGGGCCCGGCCTGGGGCGCGCTGGCCACCTTCAGTGCCGCGCTGGTCTCCTGCGTCGTCACCTTCTTCGTCGTGCGAGCCTTCGGCGGCCAGGCCCTGCGCGAACTGCCCGGTCCGCTGGCCCGGCGGCTGTTCGCGCGGCTCGACGCCCACCCGGTGCGCAGCGTGGCCCTGCTGAGGCTGGTGTTCCAGACCGTGCCCGCGCTGAACTACGCCCTGGCCCTGTCGGGGCTGCGCTTTCGCCACTACATGCTGGGCACGCTGATCGGCCTGCCCGGCCCCCTCGTCGTCTATGCGGCCTTCTTCGACACGCTGGCCTCGTGGATGGGCTGGGCCCTGCATTGACCCTCGGGCGGCAGGGCCCGGCACGGCTGGCGATGATGCGCGCCCATGGATGCATCGACCCCTCGCCAGCTCTGGCTGCTGGCCCTGGCCAATTTCGTCATCGGCATGGGCGCCTTCGTCGTCGTCGGCGTGCTGTCGCCGCTGGCCCAGGCCTTCGGCGTGACGCGGCCCGAGGCCGGCGCGCTGATGAGCGTCTACGCCGGAACCTATGCCGTCGCCTCGCCGCTGCTGGTGGCGGCCACCGGCCGGCTGGACCGGCGCCTGCTGCTGGTGCTCGGCCTGGGGCTGTTCGGCCTGGGCGCCTTGGCCGCGGCCCTAGCGCCCAGCTTCGGATGGCTGCTCGCGGCGCGGGCGCTGATGGCCCTGGGCGGCGGCCTCGTCACGCCGGTGGCGGCGTCGGTCGGCGTGGTGCTGGCCGGCCCGGGGCGGCAGGGGCAGGCGCTGGCCATCGTCTTCGGCGGGCTGACGCTGGCCCAGGTGCTGGGCGTGCCGGCCGGCGCATGGCTGGGTTATGCTTTCGGCTGGGCCTCGGCCCTCGCGGTGGTGGCGGCGCTGGCGCTGCTCGGGCTGCTGGCCGTCGCGGCGGCGCTGCCGCGCGGCATCCGCGTGCCGGTGGCCAGCCTGGCCAGCCTGGCCGGCGTGCTGCGCAGCGGCCGGCGCATGGGGGCCGTCGCCTTCACCGCCCTTTTCATCGGCGCCCTCTACGTCTGCTACACCTTCCTGGCGCCGCTGCTGGAGACCCTCTACGGCCTGAGCCGCGACGGCGTGACGGGCATGCTGGCGCTGTTCGGCCTGGGCGCCGTCGCCGGCAACGCCATGGGCGGGCGGCTGACGGACCGCATCGGCCCGCGCTGGACCCTGGTGCTGCTCTGCCTGGCCCAGGCCGTGCTGATGCCGGCGCTGACGCTGCCCACCTGGCCGCTGGCGGTCGTCGGCGCGCTCATCTTCGTCTGGAGCGTGTTCGCCTGGAGCTTCATGGTGCCGCAGCAGGCGCGGCTGGCGGCACTGGACCCGGTGCAACTGCCGGTGCTGTTCGCGCTCAACGCCTCGGCCATCTACGTCGGCGCCACGCTGGGCTCGGCCCTCGGCGGCGCGGTGCTCAAGGGGCCGGGCCTGCACGCGCTCGGCCTGTTCGGCGCGGCGCTGATGGCGCTCGCATTCGCCTCGCTGGCCGCGGGGCGCTGACCTTCGTCACGCCCTCGCGCGCCGCCGCATACTGGACGCCCAACTCAGGAGACACCTGCCCATGAAGACCTGGCTCGCCGCCACCCTCGCCCTCGCCGCCGCAGCCGGCGCGCAGGCGCAAGCCGCCGACCCGCTGAAGGCCGCCGTCGCTTCCGACCACCGCAGCGTCGGCAACGTCGCGCGCGACACCTGGCGCCACCCCTACGAGACGCTGAGCTTCTTCGGCATCAAGCCCACCGACACGGTCGTCGAGCTGTCGCCGGGCGGCGGCTGGTACACCGAGATCCTGGCGCCCTATCTGCGCGAACAGGGCCAGCTCTACGCGGCCGACGGCGGCAGCGCCCGCTTCAAGGCCAAGATGGAGTCGCTGCCCGTCTACGCCAAGGTCAGGATCACGAGCTTCGACCCGGCCAAGGGCCTGCTGGACATCGCCCCGCCGGGCAGCGCCGACGCGGTGCTGACCTTCCGCAACGTGCACAACTGGATGGGCGGCGGCACGGCCCAGGCGGTCTTCGACGCGGCCTTCAAGGCCCTCAAGCCGGGCGGCGTGCTCGGCGTGGAGGAGCACCGCCTGCCGGCCTCGCGCACCCAGGACCCCAAGGCGCCCACCGGCTACGTGCAGGAGGCCACCGTCATCAAGCTGGCGGAGACGGCCGGCTTCAAGCTCGCCGGGCGCAGCGAGGTCAACGCCAATCCCAAGGACACGGCCGACCACCCCGAAGGCGTGTGGACCCTGCCGCCGACCTATGCGCTCAAGGACAAGGACAGGGCCAAGTACCAGGCCATCGGCGAGAGTGACCGCATGACGCTCAAGTTCGTGAAACCTTGATGGCGCGCCGCCACGCGGTGATCGGTTTCGGGCGCCTCGCGCGGGCGCTCGTGCCGGCGCTGCGTGCGGCGGGGGAGGCGGTCGTCGTCGGCCGCCGCAGGCCGGGCGACGGCGAGGCGGAGCCGGCAGACGCGGCCCGCGCGGCCGACTGGGTGTGGCTGACCGTGCCCGACGACCACATCGCCGCGACGGCGGCATCCCTGCCCTGGCGGGACGGCCAGCTGGCCTTGCACTGCAGCGGCGCGACGCCCCTGGCGGCTCTGGCCCCGGCGCCGGCCGCGGCGGGCTTCCATCCGCTCAAGCTGCTGGCGGGGGATGCCGGCCTGGCCGGCGCGCATGTCGGCATCGAGGCCGATGACGCGCATCGGCCGGCGCTGGAGGCGCTCGCCCTGGGCCTCGGCCTCGTGCCGCTGGCGCTGCCCTGCCCGATGGACGCCCGCGCGCGGGCCGCCTACCACGCGGCGGCGAACCTGGCGGCCAGCGGCGTGCTGGCCGTGCTGGCCGAAGCCAGCGCCCTCTGGCAGGCGGCCGGCCTGGCCGGCGACCAGGCCCTGCCGGCCCTGCTGCCGCTGACCCGCGGCGCCCTGGACACGGCCTTGGCGCGCGGCCTGGCGGGCGCCGTCTCGGGCCCCGTCGCACGCGGTGACGTGGGCGTGCTGGCGCGGCACCTGGATGCCTTGCTCGCGGCGGGCCTGGAGGCCGACCTGCTGTTCGCGCTGGGCCGGCGCCAGCTGGCCCTGGCGGAGGCCGCCGGCCGGCTGGACGAAGCCCAGGCCGCGGCCCTGCACGCGCTGTTGCGCTGACGGCCGGCAGGTGGCGCCAGCCGCCCGCGGCGGGTGTGACAAAGGCCTCGTTCGCGCCTCGCGGACAGGGGTGCGGTGCACGGGCCGACGCCTAAACTGGTTCGTGCTCCCGTCGCTGTTGCCGGGGGCGCCCAGGGAGTGATTCCATGTCCGACGCCTCCATCCAGACGCTGATCCGGGCCGACGCGGCGCAGATCCTGCACAACGTGGTCGACGAGCTGCCCGACGCCCGCGAACGCCTGGCCTATGTGCGCAGCATGACGGAGCAGGCGGCCACCAAGGTGCTGACGCTGGTCGAGGCCGCCGCGGAGGATGCCGAGGCCGTGCGCAAGAAGGGCCGCGAGCTGTCCGATGCGCTCAACCGCCTGGCCCTGTCCACCAACATCAGCCAGGACCGTGCCCGCCACCTGATGAAGCTCTGCGCAGCCTACGCTGCCGACGCGGCCAGCTTCGCCTCCCGCGAGAAGTCCCTGCACACCGAGATCATGATGTCGCAGGACTTCCAGGATCTCTCCGGCCAGGTCATCAACAAGGTCAGCCGCATGCTGGAGCGCGCCGAGCCGCCGCTGCGCGACCTGATGCAGTCCCTGCCTCCTCCGCCCGAGCCCCTGCAGACCGACGAACTGCACGGCGTGCAGACGCCCGACAAGGCGCTCAAGCAGGACGACGTCGACGACCTGCTCGCCTCGCTGGGCTTCTGAGCCCGGCTGGCGTCAGGCCCAGCCGGCGGGGTCCAGCCGGTAGTAGCCACTCAGTTCGGCGTACAGGGCCGGATGGCCGGCGGCCAGCTCGACCGGCCGCTCGAAGAACAGCTCGCTGACGACGGCGAAGAACTCCGCCGGTTCGGTCGCCGCATAGGCATCGATCAGCCCCGGCTCGCCGCGCGCCAGCCGCCAGCGCAGGGCATCGAACTCGTTCTGCATCACCGTCGACCAGCGCCGGTAGGCCTCGGCCGTCGGCAGGGCGGGGGCGCCGTTGGCCGGGCCGCCGGCCTGGTCGAGCTGGTGGGCGAACTCATGGATGACGACGTTGTGCCCGTCTCCCGGCGTGGCGGCGCCGCGCCTGACCTCGTCCCAGGCGAGCAGCACCTGGCCCTGGCTCCAGCTCTCGCCGGCGAGCACGCGGCGCTGGTCCGACAGCACGCCGCCCGACTCGGTCACCGGGCGGTCCACGACGAAGGCCGTGGGATAGAGCAGCACCTGGCGCAACTCGGGATAGAGGCCGCGGGCCGCGCCGAGCAGCGGCAGGCAGGCGAGGGCGGCGATGGTGACGCGCATCTCGTCCGTCACGCGCAGGCCGCGGCAGCCGATGATGGGCTTCTCGGCCAGGAAGACCTGCATCAAGCCTTTCAGCCGCAGCTGCTGGCGGGCGGGCAGGCGGGCCACCAGCGGCACGTGGCGGCGCAGCTGGCGGCGCCAGGCCGGCGGGAAGGGCCGGCCGGCGATGCGCTGCCGGCGCCGCCACACCCACAGCGGCCACAGGGCCACCGCGGCGGCGGCCAGCAGGACGAGACAGAAGGCGATCAGCAGTGGCATGGCGGACGGTCCCGGGCCGGTCGACCCGCGTGGCATCCACCCCAGCTGGGGCTGGCGGCCCGCCTTGCAAGCCCCGCCGAAACCCCGGTGGCGCCCGGCTCGCTTAACCTGCGGGCCATGCCCGAGTCCGCCCCGATCTCCCGTCTGCAGGCCTGGCAGGTGCTGCTGGGCGGCATCTGCGCCCTGGTGCTCACCATCGGCCTGGCCCGCTTCGCCTACACGCCGCTGCTGCCGCGCATGCATGCCCAGGCCGGACTCGGCGTGGCCGACGGCGGGCTGCTCGCGGCCATCAACTACGCCGGCTACATGAGCGGCGCCCTGCTGGCCGCATGGATAGAGAGCCCGGCCTGGCGCCAGCGCCTCTACAGCGTGGCCCTGCCGCTGGCCCTGGTCATCACGGCGCTGATGGGCTGGAGCTCGAGCTTCGGCGTCTGGGCGGCGTCACGCTACGTCGGCGGCCTGTGCGGCGCCGCGGGCATGCTGCTCGGCTCCGGCCTGGTGCAGGGCTGGCTGATGCGCTCGGGGCACCGGCCCGAGCTGGGCCTGTATTTCATCGGACTGGGCCTGGGCGTGGCGGTGTCCGCCCTGGGCGCCATGGGCATGACGCGGCTGGACCTCGACTGGGCCGCGCAGTGGCAGGGCTTCGCCTTGCTGGGCCTGGCCTTCCTGGTGCCGGCCTGGCTCTGGCGGCCGCCGGTACCGCCGCCGGTCGTCAAGGCCGCCGCCGGCCGCGCGCCGAGCCGGCAGTGGATGGCCCTGATGGTGGCGGCCTATTTCTGCGCCGGCTGGGGCTTCGTCATCAACGCCACGTTCACGGTGGCCATCGTGGAGAAGCAGCCGCTGCTGGCCGGCCAGGGCCCCTGGGCCTGGCTGCTGGTCGGCCTGGCGGCGACGCCGGCCGTCTTCCTGTGGGACCGCGTGGCCCGCCGCACCGGCGACGTGGGCGCCTTGCTGATCGCCTTCGGCCTGCAGATCGTCGGCGTGCTGCTGCCGGCGCTCTTCGACGGGCTGGCCGCGGCCCTGCTCGGAGCGCTGCTCTACGGCGCCACCTTCATCGGCATCGTCAGCCTCACGCTGGCCCTGGTGGGGCGGCGTTCGCCGTCCAACCCCGGCAAGGCCATGGCGCGGCTGACGCTGAGCTATGGCGTCGCCCAGGTCAGTGCGCCGGCGCTGACCGGCCGCATGGTGGAGGCCAGCGGCAGCTTCCATGCCGCGCTGTGGCTGACGGCCGCCGTGCTGGCCGTGGGGGTGGCCTGCCTGCTGGCGGTGAGCCGCGTCAGGCCCTGATCAGCGGCCGGGGGCCTGGCCGCCCGGCGGTGTGGCGCGGACGCTGTCGCCGAAGCTCTGGGCTTCGGCCCTTTCCTTGTCTCGCTGCTCGGCCGAGCGGCAGTGCTTGCTCGTCATGTGGCTGCCCGTGCGGATCTCGCGCTCGCAGACGACGCCGGGTTCCTCGGCCGAGGCGGTTTCGGCCGGCGGCATCGGGGCGCAGGCGGTCACGAGGAGGGGGAGCAGGGCGAGCAGGGAACGGAGCATGACAAGAGGATGTTGTTTTAGGGCGCCGGAGAATAGCCCGCACCTGACGGACCAACCCAGTGACATGAGACACCTGCTGACAACCCTGATGCTGACCCTGGCGACGGCCTTGCCGGCCCTGGCCCAGCCTGCGCCCAGGCCCTTCGACGCCGAGGCGGCCAATGGCCTGCAGCGCCTGGTCGAGCCGGAGATCTCGCCCGACGGGCGCTGGGTCGTCTACGGCCTGAAGACGGCCGACGTGGAGAAGGACAAGTTCTGCACCGACCTGTGGCTGGCGCCCACGGCGGCGGGCGGCACGCCGCGCCGGCTCACCTTCTCCTGCGAGGTCGCCGGCAAGCCGCACTGGATCGGTCCGGCGGGGGAGGCCATCGCCTTCCTGGCTGCGCGGGGTGGCGACGACGAGCGCAAGAAGGGCGCCCAGCTATGGCAGCTTCCGGTGGCAGCGGCCGGCGAGGCCGAGAAGCTGACGGCGATTCCCGGCGGCATCGAGGACTACGCCCTGTCACCCGACGGCAGGCGTGCCGCCCTCGTCGTCATGGACGAGGCGCCCGACCCCGAGGCCATCGCCGGCTGGAAGCGCAAGACGGCCTTCCCCATCGTCATCGACGCCTTCCATTTCAAGCAGGATCGCGAGGGTTATCTGGAAGGCCGGCGCAAGCACCTTCAACTGCTCGAGCTCGATGGCCGGCAGCTGCGTGTGCTGACTCAGGGCGAGTACGACGAGGCCGCGCCGGCCTGGAGCCCCGACGGGCGCCGGCTCGCCTTCCTCAGCAACCGGGCGCCGGAGCGCGACCGCACCGAGGCCACCGGCCTCTTCGTCATGGACGCGCAGCCCGGTGCCGCGGCCCGGCAGTTGGCCACGCTGACGACCGACAACGACGACGCCCACCCGGCCTGGAGCCCCGACGGCCGCTTCATCGCCCTGGCCACGGGCGACGACGTGAAGTGGAGCGCCTACCAGCAGTGGCGCGTGGGCGTGTACGACACCGCCAGCGGCGCCGGGCGCGTGCTCGGCAGCCTCGACCGCGGCTGGCAGCCGCAGCTGGCCTGGACGCCCGACGGCAGCGGCGTCGTGGGTGTCGTCGACGACGACCGCCACAGCCAGCTCGCCCGCATCGCGCTGGCCGATGGGCGGGTCGAGCGCCTGAGCGGGCCCGGCTCGGCGGCGCAGGCGAGCGTCGCGCGCGACGGCCGCATCGCCTACCTGGCCGGCGCCTGGAGCCAGCCGGCGGAGCTGCAGCTGCTGGAGCCCGGCGCCGCCACGCCCCGGCCGCTGACGACCCACCACGCCGCCTGGCGGGCGGGGCTGGTGCTGTCCGTCGGGCGCGAGTTCTCGGCCCGCAGCGCCGACGGCACCGAGGTGCACGGCCTGCTGGCCCTGCCGCCCGGGGCCCGGCTGCCGCTGCCCACCGTGCTGCTCATCCACGGCGGCCCCAACGGGCAGGACACCCACGACCTCGGCCCGCGCGGCGTCATGCGCGAGCGGCTGGTGGCTGCAGGCTATGCCGTGCTGCAGGTCAACTACCGCGGCAGCAGTGGCCGGGGCCGCGCCTTCCAGCGCGCCATCTTCGGCGACTGGGGGCATCTGGAGGTGCAGGACCTGCATGCCGCGGTGGACTGGGCGGTGGCCCAGGGCATCGCCGACCCGGCGCGGCTGGGCGTCGGCGGCTGGAGCTATGGCGGGCTGCTGACCGACTATCTGATCGCCACGGACGCCCGCTTCAAGGCGGCGGTCAGCGGTGCGGGCAGCGGCAACCAGCTCGGCATGTTCGGCGTCGACCAGTACGCGGTGCAGTACGAGCGCGAGATGGGCGCGCCCTGGGCGCAGCGCGAGCGCTGGCTGAAGGTGAGCTACCCCTTCTTCAAGGCCGACCGCATCCGCACGCCGACGCTCTTCCTCGGTGGCGAGAAGGATTTCAACGTGCCCATCGCCGGCGGCGAGCAGATGTACCTGGCGCTGAAGATGCTGGGCGTGCCGACGCAGCTGGTCGTCTACCCAGGGCAGTTCCACGGCCTGTCGCTGCCGAGCTACCAGCGCGATTGGGAGGCCCGCTTCATCGCCTGGATGGACCGCCACCTGGGGACGCGCCCGCAGCAAACTTCGGCCACGAAGTAACTCCCTGTGACGGCGTCATCCGCCAGCGGGTGCCGGCGGTTAGAGGGTCACGGCCGCCGTCGCGGCCCGGAGACCCACCATGAAACGACTGGCTCTGGCCATCGCCCTGATTTCGTCGGCCCTGCTGTCGGGCTGCATCGTCGTGCCGGCGCACCGCTACGGCTACTACCGTGGCGGCGCCTACGGCGAGTACCACGGCGAGCGGGGGGACTACCGGGGCGACTACCGTGGTGATTACAGGGGCGACTACCGCGGCTACGGCCCGCGATGAAACCTGAGGACGACCGCCGCCGTCGCGCGGCTTGGGAGACACCGATGAAACGACTGCCCTTACCCTTCACCCCGGCCCACGCCGTCGCCCTGGCGGCGGCCGTGCTGCTGTCGGCCTGCGTGGTGGTGCCCGCCCACCATGCGGGCTATTACGAGGCCGCGCCGGCCGTCGTCGTCGACGCTCCGCCGCCGGCGCCCTATGCGGAAGTGGTGCCGGTGGCGCCGTATCCCGGCGCCGTCTGGATCAACGGCTACTGGGGCTGGAGCGGTGGCCGCCACTACTGGGTGCCGGGCTACTACGAGCGGGCCCGGCCGGGCTACCGCTACGAGCCGCACCGCTGGGAGAACCACGGCGGGCGCTGGCATCTGCGCGTCGGCGGCTGGATCAGGCTTTGAGCGGACCGTCGTCGGGCGGCAGGGCGGCCGGCCGGCTGGCGGCCCAGAGCTGCTCGGCCTCGACGTAGGCGTCCTCGCTGAGCTCCAGCACCTCCACCGACTCGATGACGGTCGGTGTCGGCGGGTTGAAGGCGCGCCGGGCCGGGGCGGCGGGGGCGGCGGCGTCGACGGCCGGCGCCTCGCGCGACTGCTGCAGTGCCCGCAGGCGCGAGGCCAGCAGCGCCAGCGGCTGCGAGGCCGACGACTCCGCCAGCATCTCCGCCTGCAGCGCCGCGCGGGCGAGCACGCGACCCGGCAGGCCGCGCAGGCCCGGCCAGCCGGCCGCGCCCAGCGTTTCATCCACCAGCACCAGCTCGCGCAAGGCCAGAGCACCGTCGGCCAGGGCCAGCAGTTCGGCGCGCAGGTCCGTGCGCAGCGCTCGCAACTCGGGGTCGGCGGTCGGCGCGCGACGGCGTTCGACGAACGTCAGCCGTGGCAGGCCGCGCCGCCAGCCGAGCTTGAACGGCCTTCGCATCACGCCCTGAAGCCAGCGCCAGCCGTCGCGGCCAGCCTCCTCGGGTGGCCGGCGCCTGTCACGCGGCGGTCCCGAACTCGTGGTGCCAGGCGCCCCCCTGGCATGACTGGTATGCATGCAGCCCTCCATCGCCCGGGCCCCGCCGCGAGCGGCGGGGATCGGGACGGCGATTCTCGGCATGCACCGCCCGATGGAGGAGTCATGAACTAGGGAGGCCGCCTTGTTTCGGCGACACGGCCTTGAAACCGGGCCGGGTTCAGACACGCTCGATCAGGGTGGCGATGCCCATGCCGCCGCCGACGCACAGGGTGACGCAGCCGGTCTGCTGGTCACGGCGTTCGAGTTCGTCGAGCAGGGTGCCGAGCAGCATGGCGCCGGTGGCGCCGAGGGGATGGCCCAGGGCGATGGCGCCGCCGTTCACGTTGACGCGCTCGGGGTCGAGGCCGAGGTCGCGCGCCGTCTTCAGCGGCACGGCGGAGAAGGCTTCGTTGATTTCCCACAGGTCGACGTCGGCGGCCTGCATGCCGGCCTGGCGCAGGGCCTTGAGGCAGGCCGGCGTGGTGCCGGTGAGCATGAGGGTGGGCTCGCTGCCGGTGACGGCGGCGGCGCGGATGCGGGCGCGCGGCTTCAGGCCCGCGGCCTCGCCGCCGGCCCGCGAGCCGACCAGCACCAGGGCCGCGCCGTCGACGATGCCGGAGGAATTGCCGGCGTGGTGGCGGTGCTCGATGGCGGCGGCTTGCGGATACTTGCGCAGGGCCAGGGCATCGAGCCTCGCGCCCAGCTTCACGAAGGACGGAGTCAGCGCGGCCAGGGTCTCGGCGGTGGTCTGCGGGCGGATGGTCTCGTCCTCGGCCAGCAGCAGGGTGCCGGCCTCGTCGTGCACGGGCACCAGGGCGGGCGCGAAGCGGCCTTCGGCCCGGGCCGCGGCGGCGCGCTGGTGGGAGCGGGCGGCCCAGGCATCGAGTTCCGCGCGCGAGAAGCCTTCCAGCGTGGCGATGAGGTCGGCACTGATGCCCTGGGGCACGAAGCCGATGGCGTCGATGACGCGCTCGTCCTGCAGCCAGGCGCCGCCGTCGCTGCCCATGGGCACGCGGCTCATGCTCTCCACGCCGCCGGCGACGACCAGGCGCTCGAAGCCGCTGGCGACCTTGGCCGCCGCAAGGTTGACGCTTTCCAGCCCCGAGGCGCAGAAGCGCGACTGCGTGATGCCGGCGACGGACTCGGCCCAGCCGGCGTCCAGCACGGCGATGCGGGCGATGTCGCCGCCCTGTTCGCCCACCGGGGTCACGCAGCCCAGCACGACGTCGTCCACCAGGGCGGTGTCCAGCCCCGTGCGCTCGCGCAGGGCCTGCAGCAGCGTGCGCACCAGCCAGATCGGCGTGGCGCGGTGCAGGCTGCCCTCGGGCTTGCCCTTGCCGCGCGGCGTGCGGCAGTGGTGGAAGAGGTAGGCGTCCAGCATCAGGCAATCCCCACGGCGGCTTCCAGGGCGGCGATCTCTTCCTCGACGTAGCCCGCGAGCCGGCCGAGGTTGGGCAGGGCGTCGGTCGCGATGAGGCCGAAGTAGAGGGTGCCGGCGTAGCTGAAGAGGGTGATGTTCATCAGGTGGGTCGCGGGCATGGTGGACAGCGGATGCATCTCGCGCAGCTCGGCGCCCTTGAGGTAGAGGGTGTGCGAAGGCCCCGGCACGTTGGAGACGAGGGTGTTGCCCAGCGGTGTGACCTTGTCGGCCAGGTTGAGCATGCCGGCGATCTGGCCGAGCAGGCCGGTGAGGATGGTGTAGGTCTCGACCGCCTCGGGGGCGACGGAGTCGATCATGGACCTGACGTTGCGCAGCGAGTAGCCGACGTTGCGCAGCCGCACGTAGGCGTCGTCGGTGGGCGGGGACAGGTCGACGAGGATGATGCCGATCTTGTTGCCCGCGCCTTTCTCGCCTTCGCGGCGCAGATTGACGGGCATCTGGATGGTGATGGGCCGGTCCAGCGCGATGCCTTCGTCGGCCAGGTAGCGGTGCATGGCACCGTCCAGGCAGGTGAGGGCCACGTGGTTGAGCGTGGCGCGGGCGACCTTGCGGATGGCGTCGATGCGGGCCATGGGCACCGCAGCCGTGGCGAACTGGCGGCCGGGCGTGGCATTGCCGGTGAAGGGCGTGTCGCCGCTGGCCATGAAGGGCAGGGCGATGGCGTTCTTGGTGAGCTTGACGGCTTCCAGCGCCAGCATGGCGGTGAGCCGCCCGATGCCGACGGCGCGCTGGCTGTTGGCGGTGAGCTGCTTCCAGACGGTGCCGGCCACGGCCTGATCCAGCCGCTTCTTGCGGCCACGCGCAGCGGCGTGGCGGCTGTGGTCCAGCGTCCAGACCGGGGTCACGGCGAGGTCGTCGGGCGTGGTGCGCAGCGACTCCACGCCCCAGCGCGCCATGGTGATGCCGTCGGCCACCGCGTGGTGCATCTTGTAGTAGATGGCGAACTGGCGGTCCCAGAGGCCGGCGATGACGTGGACCTCCCACAGCGGCCGGCTGCGGTCGAGCATGGGTTCGTGCAGCCGGGCGGCCAGGGCGTACAGGGCCTCGCGGTCGTTGGCGCCGCGCTTGAGGGTGTGGAAGAAGACGTGCTGTGCCAGGTCCACCGACTCGGCGCGCTCCCAGCTCGGCATCAGGCCGGCCGACAGGAAGCGGATGACCTGATCGAAGGGCGGCTGCACCTCGGTGTGGGTCAGGAACTCGTCGTAGAGCTCTCGCGCGAACCGCGGGCCGGCGCCCTTGGGCAGGCGGTGGATGTGCAGGCCGGCGACGTGCTTGGGGCTGGCCTCGTTCTCGGCGATGAAGAAGGCGAGGTCAAGCAGGGAGAGTCGGCTCATGGGACGGGGGCGCAGTGGCGGTCGGGCCAGCATAGGCGCGCCCCGCGCCGGCTCACAGCCGGGGAATCACGCGTCTCCGCTGGAGGCCGCCCGGCGCCCGCTGCGGCGCTCCTTGTCGGCGGCTCTCTCGGCTTCGCGCTCGGCGGCCTCGCGGGCCTCCTCCTCGGCGGCGGCCTGGCGCCAGGCCGTCATCTCCTCGGGCGTCTCCAGCGTGATGCGGCCGAGCAGCCCCTGGCGGAAGTCGGCCAGCAGGGCTTCGGCGGCCTTGTGCATCTGCACGCCGCCGCCGCGCACCTTGGCGCCGCGCTTGAGGCCGATGGCCTCAAGCACGGCGTCGTCGGTGCCGAGCTCCGCCAGGCCGAAGCGCTCCTTCAGCCGTTCGGGGTAGTGGCGGCGCAGCACGGCGATCAGCTCCAGCGCCACCTCCTCCTCGTCGAAGGCATTGCGGCCGATGGCGCCGCTGGCGGCCAGGTGGTAGCCGCTTTGCGTGACCGAGATGCGCGGCCACAGCATGCCGGGGGTGTCGAAGAGGTAGAAGCCGTCTTCCAGCACGATCTTCTGCTCGACCTTGGTGATGCCGGGCTCGTCCCCCGTCTTGGCGGCGCGGCGGCCGACCAGGGTGTTGATCAGGGTGCTCTTGCCCACGTTGGGGATGCCGCAGATCAGCACGCGCATGGGCTTGTCCAGTCCGCCGCGGTGGGGCGCGAGTTCGCGGCAGGCCTTGACGAGGGCGCGGGCGGGCGCCTTCTCGCCGGCGTCCAGGGCGATGGCGCGGGTGTGGGCCTGGGCGTCGTAGTGCTCCAGCCAGCGGGCCGTCATGGCGGGGTCGGCGAGGTCCTGCTTGTTGAGCACCTTGAGCGAAGGCCGGCCGGTCGTCAGCGCGGCCAGCAGCGGGTTGCTGCTGGAGCCGGGCAGGCGCGCGTCGAGCAGCTCGATGACCACGTCCAGACCCGCCTTGACGCGATCCTTGATCGCCTGGCGGGTGGCGTTCATGTGGCCGGGAAACCAATGGATGGGCATGCGCTGCGAGATTGGGGGCTTGCAAAGGGGGCATTGTCGGGCTTACATCCCGTTTCGGCGGCCAAGGCGGCCTCCCCCAAGATTTCAGGATTGCGTGAGGGGCGGTATGCGATTCGAAGGAGTGCTGAGCGCGTGGAACCAGGACGCCGGCTACGGGGCCATCCGGCCGCGCGGAGGCGGCGAGGAGGTCTTCGTCGGCCTCGCGGCCTTTCCCACCGACGGCGAGGGCCCGCGGCTGGACGAGCCCCTCAGTTTCGAAATTGTGACGGCGCGTGACGGCCGCAAGCAGGCGGTCAACCTGAAGCGGCTGAAGGCGGCGCCCTTCAGCCCCGCGTTGCGCGAGGCGACCGGCGTGGGCCGCGCCCGGGTGCGGCGGGCGCAAAGAAAACGGCGCCTGGGCCTCGCGGCCGGCGGCGCCGTTCTCGCCTTGGTGCTGGTGGTGGGCGGGATCAAGCTCTGGCCGCCCGGCGCGAAGCCGGGCGAGGTGGCGACCGCCCGTTGATAGTCCTCAGTCTTCGTTCTTGAAGACGAGCTTGACTTCGTGGGTGGCCTTTTCGCCCGGCTCGAACTTCCACTCCATCAGGGCCGACTTCACGGCGCGGTCGAAGACGCGCTTGGGTTCGGCTTCGACGATCTCGACGTCGCTCACCTTGCCGTCGGCCTCGATGGTCAGCTTGGCCTTGACGACGCCGGTGGAGATGCCCTTCTGGGCAGCCTCGCGCGGGAAGTCCGGCGGTACCTTCTTGACCACCTTGGGGGTGGCGTGGGCGGCGAGGGCCAGCATCAGGCTGGCGGCCAGGACGGTGGCGGAACGCAGTAAGGACATGGCGAACCTTTGCAAGTGGGAAAAGGGGTTCAGGCCGCGCGGAAGAAGCCGACGGCTTCGATCAGCCGGGTCGAGCTGTCGCGCAGGGCGTCGGCCGAGCGGCTGAGTTCGCCCACCAGGCTGGTGTTCTGCTGGGTGGCCTTGTCGAGTTCGTTCATGGCGCCGTTGACGACGCCGACGCCGGAGGCCTGCTCCTGCGCCGAGTGCGAAATCTCCTCGATCAGCTGGCCCATGTTGTTGACCTCGTCGACGACGCTGCGGATGGTCACGCCGGCGTTGTTGACGAGGGTGGTGCCGTTCTCGACCTTGACGGTCGATTCCTGGATCAGCACCTTGATCTCCTTGGCGGCGCCGGCCGAGCGCTGGGCCAGGGCCCGCACCTCGGCGGCCACCACGGCGAAGCCGCGGCCATGCTCGCCGGCCCGCGCGGCTTCCACCGCGGCGTTCAGGGCCAGGATGTTGGTCTGGAAGGCGATGCCGTCGATGACGCCGATGATGTCGCCGATCTTCTTGGAGCTGGCGCTGATCTCCTCCATGGTCTCGACGACCTTGGAGACCACGGCGCCGCCGTTGCTGGCCGACTGGCGGGCCGTCACGGCGATGCCGGCGGCGCGGCGGGTCAGCTCGCTGGCGCCCTTGAGCGTGGAGGCGATCTGCTCCACCGAGGCGGCGGTGTTCTGCAGGCTGGCGGCGGAGCGCGTGGTGCGCTCGGCCAGGTTGGTGTTGCTGTCGGCGATGGAGCCGGAGTTGGAGGCGACCTCGCTGGCGGCGGTGGACACGTCGCGCACGACGCCGGAGAGGGCGGCCTGCATGTCCTTCATGGCCTGCAGCATCTGGCTGAGCTCGTCGCGGCCCTCGACCTGGATGTCCTGCGTGAGGTCGCCCGCGCGGATGGCCTCGGCAGCGGCCTGGGCCTTGCGGGCCGGCCCGACGATGGAGCGCGAGATGACCAGGAAGCCGCCGATGCCCAGGGCCACCGCGACGGCGACCAGCACGACGGTCAGCATCACCGAGGAGCGGGCCAGCTCGCCGCCCTTGGTGGCCAGCTCCTTGCCGCTGTCGAACTGCATGTCGACCAGCTTCTTGATGCCTTCCTGCAGCGCGGCCTGGGCCGGGCGCAGGTCGGTGATCAGGCTCTCGCGGGCCTCGTCGGGCGTGCCGTCGGCCTGGATCTTCTGGAACTTCTCGAGGGCGGCCAGGAACTTGGTCTTGCGCTCGCGGACCTCGCCCGCGACCGTCTTCTCGCTGCCCTCGGCGGCGGCGTCTTCCAGGCTCTTGAGCTGCTTCTCGGCCTCGTCGATCGCGCCGGCGATGGCGGCCTTCTGCTTCTTGATGGCGCCGGCCGTGTCCAGCAGCAGCAGGTCGCGCACGGCGCGCGAGATGATGTTGACCTGGCTCTCCAGGCCGTTGGCGGCGGCGATCTTGACCAGGCTGGAGTTGGCGGTGCGGTCCAGGTCCTTGGCCAGCCGGTTGGCATTGGTCGCGCCGAAGACGCCGATGGCGACCAGCAGCACGATCAGCAGGCCGAAGCTCACGGCGAGGCGCTGGCCAATGCGCAGTTGCGTCAGGAAGTTCATTGCAATGAGGTCCTTGTCCGGTGATCCCGGGTGTCGGCGGCCGGATGCCGCGCTCTAACCAACGATGACTTCAGGCCTTGCGGCCCTGGTTTTTCGGCCTACCCGACGGCCGCCGCGCAGTGTGTCCCGACCTGTGACCATTTGCTTCTCGCCTGCGGCAGGCCCCCGTGAAAACGTTCACGTCGCCCCTGCCGCGGTTTGATCGCGGTCAATGCACGGTGGCGGCAGTGCGCAGTCGCACCACCTCGACGGCGTCGACGTCGCCGGCCTGGTGGCCGAAGGATTGGCGCAGGTGGCTGGCCAGGGCGGCCAGCTCTTCAGCCCCGAGGACGCCCGCGAAGGGCGGCATGCCGTAGGGCCGCGGATGCCCCGGCGTGGCGGGGCCGAAGCCGCCGCGCTCGATGACGCGGATCAGGTTGGCCGCGCTGGCCTGCGTGACGATGCGGCTGCCGGCCAGCGGCGGGTAGGCGAGGGCGCCGGAGGCGTCGCGCCGGCCTTCGCCGCGCTCGCCATGGCAGGCGGCGCAATGGTCGCGGTAGAGGGCGGCGCCTTGCTCGCGGCGGCGCAGGTCGGGCTCGGTGGGCTCGGCGCGCGGGACCGCCTGCTCGGGCAGGGCGTGCAGGTAGGTCGCCATGGCGGCGAGGTCGGCGTCGTTCAGGGCCGAGGTGCTGCCGAGCACGACCTCGGCCATGGGGCCGAGCGCGGCATGGCCGTCCGCGTGGCCGTCGCGCAGCCAGCGCATCAGCGCTTCGGCCGGCCAGCGCTGCACGCCGGCCTCGGCCGGGTCGTGCAGTGACGGGGCCACCCAGCCGAGGCCGGCGAGCCGGCCGCCGCGGAAGTCCGCCGCGCCGGCGTCGCCGCCCAGGGCGTCGCGGCCCGCGTGGCAGGCGCTGCAGTGCGCCAGGCCCTGGCTGAGGTAGGCGCCGCGGTTCCAGGCGTCGCCGCGGGCGGGGTCGGGTCGGAAGGTGCCGGGCCGGAAGTACAGCGCCCGCCAGGCGGCCTGGGCCAGTTGCGTGCCGTAGGGCCAGCGCAGCTCGTGGGCGCGGCGCGGCGCGGCCATGGCGGGCTGTGCCTGCAACCAGGCGTGCAGGGCGTCGGCATCCTCGCGGCTGACGAGGGTGGTGTTGGTGATGGGGTGGGCCGGCACCAGCAGCCGGCCGTCGCGGGAGATGCCCAGGTGCAGGGCCCGCCAGAAGTCGTTGGCGCTCCAGCCAGCCAGGCCGGTGGCGTCGGGCGTCAGGTTGGGCGAGAAGACGGTGCCGAAGGGCGTGGGAATGGGCCGCCCGCCGGCCAGGCGCGCGCCGCCCCGGGCCGTGTGGCAGCCGGCGCAGTTGCCGACCGCGGCGAGGTAGGCGCCGCGCCGGGCGTCGGCCGAGGTGGTCGACCGGGGCGTGTCGTCGCCGAGGTGGCGCTGCCAGGCCAGCAGGGCGAAGCCTGCCGCCACGGCGAGCGCGGCCAGCAGCACCAGGCCGATGAGCAGCCGCCTCACGGCGCCAGCCCCCCGCAGCGCAGCGGTGCGGGCGCGGCCAGGGCGGCGGCGGGATGGCTGTCGGCCGCCATGGGCCGGCTGGCGAGGTATTGGGTGATGGCGTTGATGTCCGCCTCCGTCAGCGCCTTGGCGACCTGGGCCATGCAGTCGGGCTCCTGGGCGCGCCGCTGGCCGCTGCGCCAGGCGCCGAGCTGGCCGTTGAGGTAGTCGCGCGACAGGCCGAGCAGGCCCGGCACCACCGGCTGCGTGCCGGTCAGGCGCTCGCCGTGGCAGGCGGTGCAGGCCGGCAGGCGCCGGGTGGCGTCGCCCTGGCGTACCAGCTGTTCGGCCCGGGCAAGCTCGGGCGCCGGCAGCGTGGCGGGCTGGGGCGGGGGGTAGGGCAGGTCCAGCGAGGCGAAATGGCCGGCCAGTTCCTTGAGGTAGTCGTCGGACAGCGGCGAGATCAGCTCGCTCATCAGGCCGTAGTCGCGCCGGCCGTCGCGGAAGTTCAGCAACTGGTTGTAGAGATAGCCCGCCGGCTTGCCGGCCAGCCGGGGGTAGTAGCCGTCGGGCGCGGCGCGGCCTTCCTTGCCGTGGCAGCCGGTGCAGGCCAGGGCGCGCTGGGCCAGGGTGTCGGGGACGGGTTGCGCGTTCACGGACAGCGCCGCCAGAGCCAGCAGCCAGGCCGGCTTCACGTGCGGACCCCGAAGATGGCGCTGCCGACGCGCACCATGGTGGAGCCGGCCCGGATGGCGTCTTCCAGGTCGGCGCTCATGCCGAGCGACAGCGTGTCCAGGTCCAGGCCCTCGTCCTGCAGCGCGGCGAACAGGGCGGCCATGGCCTGGTGCTGGGCCAGGGCACCGGGGCCGGGCTCGGGCACGGCCATCAGCCCGCGCAGCCTCAGCCGCGGCAGGCCGGCGACCTGCCGGGCCAGCGCGGCCACGTCGGCGGGCGCCAGGCCGCTCTTGCTGGCCTCGCCGCTGATATTGACCTGCAGGCAGACGTTGAGCGGTGGCAGCTCGGGCGGGCGCTGCTCGGCCAGGCGCTGGGCGACCTTGAGCCGGTCCACGCTGTGCACCCAGTCGAAGTGTTCGGCCACCGGCCGGGTCTTGTTGGACTGCAGCGGGCCGATCAGGTGCCATTCGAGCTGGCCGCGCAGGTCGATCAGCTCGGCGACCTTGGCCAGGCCCTCCTGCACGTAGTTTTCGCCGAAGGCGCGGGCCCCGGCCTCGAAGGCCTGGCGCACGGCGGCCGCCGGAAAGGTCTTGCTGACGACGAGCAGGCGGACCGCCCCGGGTGGACGGCCGGCTGCGGCACATGCCGCATCAATGCGATTTTTGGTGGCTTGGAGGGAATCGGAGATCGCCATAATCAGCCGAGCTCTTTATCTGCACACCATGGACATCACCCAGCTGCTGGCATTCTCGGTCAAGAACAAGGCATCGGACCTGCACCTCTCGGCCGGCCTGCCGCCGATGATCCGGGTGCATGGCGACGTGCGCCGCATCAACGTCGAGGCCCTGGACCACCGCGCGGTCCACGACATGGTCTACGACATCATGAACGACTCCCAGCGCAAGATGTACGAGGAGACGCTGGAGGTCGACTTCTCCTTCGAGATCCAGGGCCTGGCGCGCTTTCGGGTCAACGCCTTCAACCAGAACCGCGGCGCGGGCGCGGTGTTCCGGACGATTCCGAGCAAGATCCTGAGCCTGGAGCAGCTGGCCGCGCCCAAGGTGTTCGCCGACCTGGCGCTCAAGCCGCGCGGCATGGTGCTGGTGACCGGCCCCACCGGCTCGGGCAAGAGCACGACGCTGGCGGCCATGATCAACCACCTCAACGAGAACGAGTACGGCCACATCCTCACCATCGAGGACCCGATCGAGTTCGTGCACGAGAGCAAGAAGAGCCTCATCAACCAGCGCGAAGTCGGCCCGCACACGCACAGCTTCAGCAACGCCCTGCGCTCGGCCCTGCGCGAGGACCCGGACGCCGTGCTGGTGGGCGAAATGCGCGACCTCGAAACCATCCGCCTGGCGCTGACGGCGGCCGAGACGGGCCACCTGGTGTTCGGCACCCTGCACACTTCGTCGGCCGCCAAGACGGTGGACCGCATCGTCGACGTCTTCCCTGCGGCCGAGAAGGAGATGGTGCGGGCCATGGTGTCGGAGTCCCTCGTGGCGGTCATCTCGCAGAGCCTGTGCAAGCTCAAGGACGGCACCGGGCGCGTGGCCGCCCACGAGATCATGCTGGGCACCTCGGCCATCCGCAACCTCATCCGCGAGAACAAGGTGGCCCAGATGTACTCGGCCATCCAGACCGGCAACAGCCTGGGCATGCAGACCCTGGACCAGAACCTCACCGACCTGGTCCGCCGCAACATCATCTCGCCGGCGGAGGCGAGGTCTAAGGCCAAGTTCCCCGAGAACTTCCCCGGCTGACCGACTCGATAAAAAAGCAACCACAGAGGCACGGAGACACAGAGAGGATTCATGGCTGTCATCTCTGTGCCTCCGTGCCTCTGTGGTTGCATTTCCTAGGAATCCACCATGGAACGCGACCAGGCCTCCAAGTTCATCAACGACCTGCTGCGGCTGATGCTGTCGCGCAAGGGCTCGGACCTCTTCCTGACGGCCGAGTTCCCGCCCGCCATCAAGGTGGACGGCAAGCTCACCAAGGTGTCGCCCCAGCCGCTGACCGGCCAGCACACGCTGCAGCTGGCGCGGTCGATCATGAACGACAAGCAGGCCGCGGAGTTCGAGCGCACCAAGGAGTGCAACTTCGCGATCTCGCCACACGGCATCGGGCGCTTCCGCGTCAACGCCTTCCTGCAACAGGGCCAGGTCGGCCTGGTGCTGCGGACCATCCCGTCCACGCTGCCCACCATCACCTCGCTGGACCTGCCGCCGGTGCTGCGCGAGGTGGTGCAGCACAAGCGCGGCCTGGTCATCGTGGTGGGCGCGACGGGCTCGGGCAAGAGCACCTCGCTGGCGGCCATGATCGACGAGCGCAACGAGACGACCTATGGCCACATCGTGACCATCGAGGACCCGATCGAGTTCGTGCACCCGCACAAGAACTGCATCGTCACCCAGCGCGAGCTGGGCCTGGACACCGACAGCTGGGAGGCCGCGCTGAAGAACTCGCTGCGCCAGGCGCCCGACGTCATCCTGATGGGCGAGCTGCGCGACCGCGAGACCATGGAGCACGCCGTCGCCTTCGCCGAGACCGGCCACCTGTGCATGGCGACGCTGCACGCCAACAGCGCCAACCAGGCGCTGGACCGCATCATCAACTTCTTCCCCGAGGACCGGCGCCAGCAGTTGCTGATGGACCTGTCGCTGAACCTGCGCGCCCTCATCAGCCAGCGCCTGCTGCCGCGCCGCGAAGGCAAGGGCCGCGTCGCGGCGGTGGAGATCCTGCTGAACACGCCGCTGATCTCCGACCTGATCTTCAAGGGCGAGATCAGCGAGATCAAGGAGCTGATGAAGCGCTCGCGCGAGCAGGGCATGCAGACCTTCGACCAGGCCCTCTTCGACCTCTACGAGGCGGGCAAGGTGACCTACGAGGACGCCCTGCGCAATGCCGACTCCGTCAACGACCTGCGGCTGCAGATCAAGCTCAACAGCGAGCGCGCCCGCAGCGGCGACCTGTCCTCCGGCACCGAACACTTGACCATCGTCTGAGCCCATGAGCACCCGAACCTACGACCCGATTCCCGCCCGCCGCGTGGCCTTCCTGGGCCTGGGCGTCATGGGCCATCCCATGGCCGGCCATCTGGCGCGGGCCGGCCACCAGGTCACGGTCTACAACCGCACCACCGCCAAGGCCGAGGCCTGGGTGCAGCAGTACGGCGGCGCCTTCGCGGCCACGCCGGCCGCCGCCGCCCAGGGCGCGGAATTCGTGTTCTGCTGCGTCGGCAACGACGACGACCTGCGCTCCGTCGTGCTCGGCGACCAAGGGGCCCTGGCGGGCATGACGTCGGGTTCGGTCTTCGTCGACCACACGACGGCCTCGGCCGCCGTGGCCCGCAAGCTGCATGCCGAGGCCGCCCGGCGCGGCGTGGCCTTCATCGACGCGCCGGTGTCCGGTGGCCAGGCGGGCGCGGTGAACGGCGCCCTCACGGTGATGTGCGGCGGCGACGCCGCGCCCTTCGACCTGGCCAGGCCCGTGGCCCTCGCCTTCGCCAAGGCCGTGACCCTGCTCGGCGGGCCGGGTGCCGGCCAGCTCGCCAAGATGGTCAACCAGATCTGCATCGCCGGCGTCGTGCAGGGCCTGTCCGAGGCCGTGCGCTTCGGGCAGAACGCCGGCCTGGACATGCATCAGGTGCTGGAGGTCATCGGCAAGGGCGCGGCCCAGAGCTGGCAGATGGACAACCGCGGCAAGACCATGGTGGACGACAAGTTCGACTTCGGCTTCGCGGTCGACTGGATGCGCAAGGACCTCGGCCTCGTGCTCGACGAGGCCCGCCGCAACGGCTCGCGCCTGCCGCTGACGGCGCTGGTGGACCAGTTCTACGCCGACGTCCAGGCCATGGGCGGCAACCGCTGGGACACGTCGAGCTTGATCAAGCGGCTCTGAACCCCGCTTGATGGGCGCGGTAGGCGGCCATCAGGAACAACACGCCACACAGGCACAGAGAGACGGACATTCCGCGCAAGAGGCCCGGTCTCTCTGTGGCCTCTGTGGCCCCATCCAACGGTGGCTGGAGGCTTACTGCTTCTTGGGGGTGATGCGGGCGAGCTCGTCTTCGCTGATGATCTCGAAGGCCCGCACCACCTTCTTCACGCCGCCCACCTGGCGGGCGATCTCGGTGGCGCGGTCGGCCTCGCGCTCGGTCACGCGGCCCATCAGGAAGACCTCGCCGCGCTCCACGACGACGTAGAAGGCGTTGCTCAGCAGGTCGCGGGCGTCGATGAGCTGGGCCTTGACCTTGCTCTGGATGACCAGGTCGTTGGAGCGGCTGGTCAGTGAGCTGTGCAGGGTCACGGCCACTTCGTTCATGACCCTGGTGACGTTCTCCACGCCGCCGACCAGGCGCTCGGCCTCCGCGCGGTCGGCTTCGTTGCGGGCCTCGCCGGTGATCAGGACCACGCGGTTGTAGCTGTTGACGTTGATGTGGACGCGGTCGCCGAGCTGTTCGCGCAGGCGGGAGCCGGCCTTGATCTCGATGGTCTCGTCCTCCAGCTGGGTGGCCGAGGTGCGGCGGTCCGTGGCCACCGTCACCCCGCCCACCATGGCGCCGCCGATCAGCAGCGGCGCGCAGCCGGTGTTCAGCAGGGCGGCCAGGGCGGCGGCGGTCAGGGTCAGGCTGAGCTTCTTCATCGTGGGGCTTCCAATCGGGGTTATTCGTCGCTGCCGAGCAATTGCAGGTCGACGGCGTCGGCCAGGGCGTGCAGCAGCACGCGCTGGGCTTCCACAACGCGCGGCTCGCGGCCATGGCTGACGCGGATCTGGATGTCGGTGTCCTGCAGCAGGCCGCGCCACTCGTCCGCGGCGCCCTGCGGTTGCGCCGTCAGGGCGATGATGCTCATCTCCTGCGCATGGGCCACGGCCACCGCCGGCTGCCAGGCGTCGCGCTGTTCGCGCAGCGGCTCGATCATCACCAGCACGTCGCCCGGGTGGCCATGGGCCTGGAGCAGCCGGGCCAGATCCAGCCCGGCGGCCTCGCGGGCCTGGGCGGCCAGGCTCCACGCGGCCAGCCCCGGGCGCTCCTGCTCGAAGCGGCCAGCCAGCCGGGCGGCGAGGTAGTCGGCGTCGAGGGCGGCCAGGCCATGGGCGGCGCAGAGGATGCGGTTGCCGCCGGTGATGGCGTCCACCACCATCTGCGCGGCCATGGCCAGGGGGCGGGCCAGTTGCTCGGCCGCCTGATAGAGCAGGTCGGCGCTCTCGAAGAACTGCTGCTGGATGCGTTGTTCAATCATGCGGCGCCATCATAGAAGCCCCTCGCCCAGCCTTGCGGCGCTGGACGCGCGCAAGTCTGGTCGGTCCCCCGAGGGGACGGCGATGCTTGTGGCATTGAGCCACAAGCACATCGCCTGCGGGCCAGCTTGGGGCGGCCCGGCGCTGGTCCGCTTGCCAGCCAAGCCTGGCCTCGGAGCGCAGCTTCACTCGGCGTCGAAGGCCCCTTGCAACCAGTTGAGCTTGGCACCGTCGATCGCCACCACGTCGAAGCGGCAGGGCGGCGGGCTGGCGTGGCGCAGCAGGTAGTGGCGGGCGGCGTAGATGAGCCGGGCCTGCTTGGCCGGCGTGACGCTGGCAGCGGCGCCGCCATGCGAGGCGTGGGCGCGGGCGCGCACCTCGACGAAGACCAGGGTGCCGTCGCGGTCGAGCAGGATGAGGTCCACCTCGCCGGCGCGCCGGCTCGGCCCGGCGGCCACTCGATAATTCCGCTCCAGCAGGCGCAGGCCGGACCGCAGCAGGTGGGCCAGCGCCAGGTCCTCGGCGGCATCGCCGCGCGCCTTGGTGTCCGGTTTGGATCGAGAGCCCCAGTTGAACATTGACGCCTCCCTGCTTCGCCAGGCCGCCCAGGCCGCGGCCGGCGGCCAGCAGTATCCCGCCGCGACGCTCTACCTCGTCGCCACGCCCATCGGCAACCTCGCCGACCTCAGCCTGCGCGCCATCCATGTGCTCGGCCTGGTCGACGCCCTGGCCTGCGAGGACACGCGGCAGGGCGGGGCGCTGCTGCGCCACCTCGGCCTGCACAAGCCCCTCATCGCCCTGCACCAGCACAACGAGCGCGAGGCCAGCGCGGGCGTGCTGGCGCGGCTGGCAGCGGGCGAGCGCGTGGCCTATGCCTCCGATGCGGGCACGCCCGCGATCTCGGACCCCGGTGCCGTCCTCGTGCGCGAGGCCGTCGCGGCGGGCTACCGGGTGCTGCCCCTGCCCGGCCCCAGCAGTGCGGTCACGGCCCTCAGCGTCGCCGGCGACACGGCCGCCTCGGCCTTCGCCTTTGCCGGCTTTCTGCCCACCAAGGCGGGGGAGAGGCGCACGGCGCTGCAGGCGCTGCTGGTCGTCGAAGGCCAGAGCCAGGTCATCTTCGAGGCGCCGCACCGCATCGCCGAGCTGCTGGCGCTGCTGGCCGAACTGGCGCCCGCTCGGCGCGTGACCGTCTGCCGCGAACTCACCAAGCAGTTCGAGACCGTGCACACGGCCGAGGCCGCCACGCTGCCGGCCTGGCTGGCGGCCGATGCGCAGCGCCAGCGCGGCGAATTCGTGCTCGTGCTGCATGCCCGCGCGCCGGTCGCGCCGGCCGAGGACGAGGCGCTGCCGCCCGAGGCGCAGCGCGTGCTGGCCCTGCTCGCGGCCGAGCTGCCGCTCAAGCAGGCGGTGGCCCTGGCGGCCCAGATCAGCGGCGCGGCGCGCAACCGCCTCTACGAAGCGGGCCTGGCGCTCAAGCGCGGCGGCGACGAATGAAGCCGCCCAGCGCGGCGAGCCCGGCGGCGAACAGCGCAGTGGTCGCGGGCTCGGGCACGGTGGCCGAGACCTGGTAGATGCTGCCGTCGATGCCCACGGCGTAGAGCGTGCCGTCGCCGCCTTCGCCGAAGCTGGTCAGCGTGGAGCCGCCGAAGGGTGAGGCCAGTGGCGTGACGGTGCCGCCGGCGTAGGTCCAGAGGGCGCCGGAGACGAAGTCGCCGAAGACGTATTTGCCGGCCAGGCTGGCATCGGGGCCGTGGTAGACGTAGCCGCCGATGATGGAACTGCCGACGTCGTGGCCGTAGTCGAAGAGGGGCTCGGTCAGGTTGGGCGGCGTCGGGTCGCTGATGCCAGGCGTCGCGATGGTGCCTTCGCGCACCCGCCAGCCGTAGTTGGCGCCCCGGCCCAGGCTCCCGGCGGCGGCGAAGTCCACCTCCTCGCGGGCGCCCTGGCCGACGTCGGCGATCCAGAGATTGCCCGTCAGCCGGTCGAAGCTGTTGCGGTAGGGGTTGCGCAGGCCGTAGGCCCAGATCTCGTCGTTGCCCGGCACGCTGCCCGTGAAGGGGTTGTCGGTCGGCGCGGTGTAGCCGCCACCGGCCTGGGGCGTGATGCGCAGCAGCTTGCCGAGGTTGCTGTTCAGGTTCTGGGCGTTATTGTCCGGGTCGTTGGCGCTGCCGCCGTCGCCCGTGGCGATGAAGAGGTGGACGGGGTCGGCCGGGCTGAAGCCTATCCAGCCCGCCTTGTGGTTGTCGCGCCCGGCCGGCTGGGCCACCGTGATGACGGTCCGGCCGCTGGCCATGTCGACGGCGCCCGAGCCATTGACCGTGTAGCTCGCGACGACCGTGTTCAGCGTGGCCTTGTCGATGTAGTCGACGTAGAAGCGGCCGTTGGACGCGAAGCCCGGGTCGAAGGCCAGGCCCAGCAGGCCGCGCTCGCCGGCGGTGTCGACCTGGCTGGAGATGTCGAACCAGGTCGAGACGCTGCCGCCCTGCTGCACCTTGATGCGGCCTCCCTTCTCGACGACGAAGAGCCGCGAGTCGCCCATGGGCGCGGTCAGGAAGAGGGGCTGGTCATAGCCCGAGCCGACGAGGGTGGCGGCGTGTGCGGGGCCGGCGATGGCCAGCACGAGGCTGGCGAGGAGGAGGGGCTTCATGCGGCGCTCCGGGGGGACGGATGCGCCGCATGCTGTGCGCCGGCTCCCGCCGGCGACATCCCTAATGCCGCAAGCTTGCGGACAGATTTGTGAGCAGCGGTATCAGCCCGGTGCGCTCGCGGCGCGCGCGTTGTGGCGCTTGCGGTGGATGTCGCGGCTGGCGCCGTCCTGCATGGCGTGCAGGCGGCGGCGCTCCTTGGCCGTGACGGTGCCGTCGGACTTGGCCTTGGCTTCGGCGGTGTCGATGCGGGCCTGCTCCTTCTCGAGGCGCTGGGTCTCGTGGGCCGTCAGGCTGCCGTTGGCGGCGCCGCTGGCGATGCGGGCCTGCTGGTTGGCTTCGCGCTGGTCGACGCGCGGCGTGTTGGTGCCCGGCGCTGCGGCGGGCGTCTGGGCGAAGGCGCCGGCGCCGGCAAGGGCCAGGGTGGCGATCAGGGCGGTGTGCAAGGTCTTCATCGAGGGCTCCTTGTGGAGTGGGTTGGAAGGCCTGGTCACAACGACGCCGGCCACACGGCGGCCGACACGTCCGGGTAAAGAAGCATGTCCATGTCTTGCAAGTGCTGACGGCCGCCTTCCTAGAATCGCCCCATGATCGCCGTCGAACCCACCCTGGCCCGCCTGGCCACCGCCCGCTCCCGACTGCTGGAGCCCTTCGGCCTGACCGAGGCTTCGCTGTCGCAGGCCCTGCGCGTCATCACGGAACACCGTGTCGACGATGCGGACCTCTACTTCCAGACCACGCGCGCCGAGGGCTGGAGCCTGGAGGAGGGCATCGTCAAGAGCGGCTCCTTCAGCATCGACCAGGGCGTGGGCGTGCGCGCCGTGGCCGGCGAGAAGACGGCCTTCGCCTACTCCGACGACATCTCGCTGGACTCCCTGCTGGACGCCGCCCGCACCGTGCGCACCATCGCCGCGGCCGGGCAGAGCCGGCGCGTGAAGGTGCCGTCGCAGGGACGCGTGGCCGGCAGCCGCGAGCTCTACGGCGTGGCCGACCCCATCGCCAGCCTCGACAGCGCCGCCAAGGTCTCGCTGCTCGAGCGGACCGAGAAGATGGCCCGCGCCAAGGACCCGCGCGTGGCGCAGGTGATGGCCGGCCTGGCCGCGGAGCACGAGGTGGTGCTCATCGCCCGCGCCGACGGCACGCTCGCGGCCGACGTGCGGCCCCTGGTGCGCCTGTCCATCACCGTCATCGCCGAGAGCCACGGCCGCCGCGAGGTGGGCTCGGGCGGCGGCGGCGGGCGCTTCGGCCTGGCCTATTTCACCGACGAGATGATCGCCAGCTACGTCGAGCAGGCCGTCCACGCGGCCCTGACCAACCTCGAAAGCCGCCCCGCGCCGGCCGGCGAGATGACCGTCGTCGTCGGCCCGGGCTGGCCCGGCGTGCTGCTGCACGAGGCCGTCGGCCACGGGCTGGAGGGCGACTTCAACCGCAAGGGCTCGAGCGCCTTCTCCGGCCGCATCGGCCAGCGCGTGGCGGCCAAGGGCGTGACGGTGCTGGACGACGGCACGCTGCCCGACCGGCGCGGCTCCCTCAACGTCGACGACGAGGGCTGCGCCAGCCAGCGCAACGTGCTCATCGAGGACGGCATCCTCAAGGGCTACATCCAGGACGCGATGAACGCCCGGCTGATGAAGGTCGCCCCGACGGGCAACGGCCGTCGCGAGAGCTATGCCCACGTGCCCATGCCGCGCATGACCAACACCTACATGCTCGGCGGCCGGGACGACCCCAAGGAGATCGTCGCCTCCATCAAGAAGGGCCTGTACGCCACCAACTTCGGCGGCGGCCAGGTGGACATCACCAGCGGCAAGTTCGTGTTCTCGGCCAGCGAGGCCTACTGGGTGGAGAACGGCAAGATCCAGTACCCGGTCAAGGGTGCCACCATCATCGGCAACGGGCCTGACGCGCTCACGCGCGTCAGCATGATCGGCAACGACATGGCCCTGGACACCGGCGTCGGCGTCTGCGGCAAGGAAGGCCAGAGCGTGCCGGTGGGCGTCGGCCAGCCGACGCTGCGCATCGACGGCCTGACCGTCGGAGGCACCGCCTGAAGATGGCTCGGGCCGGGTGGCCGCGGCCGGCCTGATCGAGCGCCGCTGCCGTCGCGCCGCGCGATGGCTGGTTTGCGCTGGATCGAAGCGGCTCGCGGGCCGGCGTGCTAGATTCCGCACCCATGTCCCGCGCTGCCTACTTTCGCTTTTGGTTTTTTCCCCGCCCCGGCGGTGGAGAGTCCTGAGCGCGCGCGCTGAACACCGACTCCCCAGAAACCGCCGAGGCCGCCAAGCCCGGCGGTTTTTTCTTTCCAAGGTGCCCGAAGATGAATGCGACCAAGCTCCAGTCCGTCGAACCCGAAGCCCAGCGCTGGTACTCGCAGGACGACAAGACCAGCGCCACCGATGACGAGCGCATCCTCGACATCACGCCGCTGCCGCCGCCGGAGCACCTGATCCGCTTCTTCCCCATCCGCGGCACCGCGATGGAGGCGCTGATCAGCCAGACCCGCCAGCGCATCCGCCGCATCATGCAGGGCCAGGACGACCGCCTCCTCGTCGTCATCGGCCCCTGCTCCATCCACGACCCGACGGCCGCCATCGAGTACGCCCGCCGGCTGAAGGAGCAGCGCGAGAAGTACGCCGACACGCTGGAGATCGTCATGCGCGTCTACTTCGAGAAGCCGCGCACGACGGTGGGCTGGAAGGGCCTGATCAACGACCCCTACCTCGACGAGAGCTACCGCATCGACGAGGGCCTGCGCATCGCCCGCCAGCTGCTGCTGGAGATCAACCGCCTGGGCATGCCGGCAGGCAGCGAGTTCCTGGACGTGATCTCGCCGCAGTACATCGGCGACCTCATCTCCTGGGGCGCCATCGGCGCGCGCACGACCGAGAGCCAGGTGCACCGCGAGCTGGCCTCGGGCCTGTCGGCGCCCATCGGTTTCAAGAACGGCACCGACGGCAACATCAAGATCGCCACCGACGCCATCCAGGCCGCGGCCCAGGGCCACCATTTCCTGTCCGTGCACAAGAACGGCCAGGTTGCCATCGTCGAGACGCGCGGCAACGGCGACTGCCACGTCATCCTGCGAGGCGGCAAGGCGCCCAACTACGACTCGGCCAGCGTGGCCGCCGCCTGCGCCGACCTGGCCAAGGCCAGGCTGCCCGAGCGGCTGATGGTGGACTGCTCCCACGCCAACAGCAGCAAGCAGCACCAGCGCCAGCTCGACGTGGCGCGCGACATCGCCGGCCAGATGCGCGAGGGCAGCAAGAGCATCTTCGGCGTCATGGTGGAGAGCCACCTGAACGACGGCGCCCAGAAGTTCACGCCGGGCAAGGACGACCCCGCCCAGCTCGCCTACGGCAAGAGCATCACCGACGCCTGCCTGGGCTGGGACGACTCCGTTGCGGTGCTCGACGTGCTGTCGGCAGCAGTCAAAGCCCGCCGGGGCTGACACAATCGGGGGTCATGCAAGCCCGGATCACCGTCATCTTCGAGACCGGCGCGCCCATCGAGCTCCAGCTCGACAGCGCCGAGGTGTTGAACTTCGAGGCCGCGAGGCGCTGGCTGGACGAGCAATTCGTCCGCCTCGAATGCGAGCCGCTGCGAGGCTCCGGCAAGATCCTGCTGGCCGACAAGATCATCCAGGTCGCGGCCGCGATGGGCCCGGCCGCCTTCGCCGACCCCGCCTGGGCGCTGGATTACGCCCGGGCGACGGCCGGCGCCCTGTCCAAGGCGCTGATCAAGGTCGACGTGCCGCGGCTGGCCGTGTCCTACTGACCCCTCTTGAAACCCGGCAGCGCGGCCCTATCTCGGCCGCGTTTTCGTTCACGGCAATCCCACCATGACCAAGCAAACCCACGCCTTCCAGGCCGAAGTCAAGCAGATCCTCCACCTCGTCACCCACTCGCTGTACTCCAACAAGGAGATCTTCCTGCGCGAGCTGGTGTCCAACGCCAGCGACGCCTGCGACAAGCTGCGCTTCGAGGCGCTGGACAACGCGGCGCTGTGGGAAGACCAGCCCAACCTCGAGGTGCGCATCAGCTTCGACGAGGCGGCCCGCACCCTGACCATCAGCGACAACGGCATCGGCATGAGTGCCGACGAGGCCGCGGCCCACCTTGGCACCATCGCCAAGAGCGGCACGCGCGAGTTCATGGCCAAGCTCGAGGGCGACCAGAAGAAGGACGCCCAGCTCATCGGCCAGTTCGGCGTGGGCTTCTACTCGGGCTTCATCGTCGCCGACCGCATCACGGTCGAGACCCGCCGGGCCGGTCTGGCCGCCGACCAGGGCGTGCGCTGGAGCAGCGAGGGCACGGGCGAATACGACATCGAGGCCATCACCAAGCCCGGCCGCGGCACCGACGTCATCCTGCACCTGCGCGAGGGCGAGGAGGAGTTCCTCAAGACCTGGCGCATCAAGTCGACCGTGGCCAAGTACTCCGACCACATCTCCCTGCCCATCCTGATGCGCAAGGAGGAGTGGGACGCCGACGCCGCCAAGCAAGTGCTCAAGGACGAGTGGGAGCCGGTGAACAAGGCCTCGGCCCTGTGGACGCGCAGCAAGAGCGACATCACGCCCGAGCAGTACGAGGAGTTCTACAAACAGATCTCCTACGACACCGAGGCGCCGCTGGCCTACACCCACAACCGCGTGGAAGGCCGCAGCGAGTACACCCAACTGCTCTACATCCCCAGGAAGGCCCCCTTCGACCTGTGGAACCGCGACAAGCGCGGCGGCGTGAAGCTGTACGTGAAGCGCGTCTTCATCATGGACGACGCCGAGGCGCTGATGCCGGTCTACCTGCGCTTCGTCAAGGGCGTCATCGACTCGGCCGACCTGCCGCTGAACGTCAGCCGCGAACTGCTGCAGGAGAGCCGCGACGTCAAGGCCATCCGCGAGGGCTCGACCAAGCGCGTGCTCGGCATGCTGGAGAGCCTGGCCAACAGCGAGGACGAGGCCGAACGCGCCAAGTACGCGGCGTTCTGGAAGGACTTCGGCCAGGTGCTCAAGGAGGGCATCGGCGAGGACCACCAGAACCAGGAGCGCCTGGCCAAGCTGTTCCGCTTCGCCTCCACGCACGCCGACGAAGGCGTCAGCCTGGCCGACTACGTGGGCCGCATGAAGGAAGGCCAGGAGGCCGTCTACTACATCACGGCCGACTCGCTGGCCGCGGCCAAGCACAGCCCGCAGCTCGAGATCTTCCGCAAGAAGGGCATCGAGGTGCTGCTGCTGGTGGACCGCGTCGACGAGTGGATGCTCAGCCACCTCTACGAGTTCGAGGGCAAGCCGCTGCAGTCCGTGGCCAAGGGTGCCGTGGACCTCGGCAAGCTGCAGGACGAGGAAGAGAAGAAGAAGGCCGAGGAGGCCGCCGAAGGCCTCAAGCCGCTGCTGGACAAGCTCAAGGAAGCGCTCAAGGACCGCGCCAAGGACGTGCGCGTGACCACCCGCCTCGTCGATTCGCCGGCCTGCATCGTCGTGGAGGAGGGCGACGTGAGCGGCCACCTGGCGCGCCTGCTCAAACAGGCCGGGCAGGCTGCGCCCGAGTCCAAGCCCACGCTCGAGATCAACCCCGAGCACGCCCTCGTCAAGCGGCTGGACGCTAGTTCGGCATCTCAGGCCCACTTCGACGACCTGGCCCAGGTGCTGTTCGACCAGGCCGTGCTCGCCGAGGGAGGCCACCTGGAAGACCCGGCTGCCTACGTGAAGCGCGTCAACGCCCTGCTGGCAGGCTGATCGCTTGGCGACCACCACGCTTCAGCTCAAGGCCAAGCCCGGGTCGTCGCGGTCCGAGCTGGTCCAGGAGGCCGACGGCACCTGGACGGCCTGGCTGAAGTCGCCCCCGGTGGACGGCAAGGCCAATGCCGAGCTGGTCGCCCTGGTCGCCAAGCGCTTCGACTGCGCCAAGTCGTCCGTCAGCATCCACAGCGGCGGCGGCTCGCGCTTCAAGCGCGTGAAGGTGGAGACGCGTTGAGGCCATGCGGGTCATCCGGCGCCAGCTCCTGACGACCGCCGTGGCGGCGCTTTCGGCCTGCTCGGCCATGCCGCCCGGCCAGACGCTGGAGCTCGGCGCGCAGCGCCTGTCCTACACCCGGGCCGGCCCGGCCGGGCGCTCGCCGGTCGTCGTCTTCCAGTCCGGCCTGGGCGACGGCAAGTCGGTCTGGGCCGAGGTCATCGGCCGTGTGGCACCCGAGATGGCCGTATTCGCCTACGACCGGCCCGGCTACGGCCAGAGCGGCAACGTGCCCGTGGCGGCTGCAGCGCCGCCGCGCGACCCCTGCACCACGGCGCGTGAACTCCACGCCCTCCTGCGGGCCACGGGCGTCCGGCCGCCCTACGTCCTCGTCGGCCACTCCGTCGGCGGGCTCTACCAGTACGCCTTCGCCCGCCTCTTCCCCGGCGAGGTGGCCGCCGTGCTGCTGCTGGACCCGACCCACCCCGAGCACTGGGCCCGCATGCAGCGCGAGGCGCCGGCCGCCGCGCGGCTGGTGGGCGGCCTGCGGGCGACGGTCTTCGCGCCGGCCATGCAGGCCGAGTTCGACGCCCAGGCGCGGCCCGAATGCCTGGCCGAGCTGCGCGCGGCGGCTCCGCCCGCGGTGCCGGTGCGCCTGCTCGTGCGGTCGAGCTTCGGGCTGGGCGAGGGGGAGGCCTTCCAGGACCTTGCGCGCCGCCTGGAGGCCCAATGGCCGGCCCTGCTGCCCGGTGCGACGCGCCGCCAGGTGGAGAGGTCAGGGCACTACATCCAGAAGGACCGTCCGGACGTCGTTGCCGAGGAGTTGCGGGCCTTGGTCAAGGCCACCGCGGCCGGGCCCGCGGCGGCGGCGCCGTGATTCGTGGCTTTGTGACGGTAATGCGACAAACCCGTCGATGCGGGCTTTCCCGCCGGGCGCGGGACAGCTACCCTCCTACGGGTTTTTACCGAGTCTGCGTTTTTCATGGTCCAGAGTGAGTTTCGCGAGCCCGTTGCCGCCGTTCCGGCCGCCATGGTCACCCGCCGCCTGGTGCTGCGCCCGCCCCGCGACAGCGATCTGGACACCCTCGTAGCCCTGTACGCCGATCCGGCCGTCACCCGCTTCTGCGCTGCGGCCACGCCCCACGGGCGAGCCGCCACCCAGGTGCAGTTGAAGGCCTGGACGGACCACTGGCAGCGCCATGGTTTCGGCCATTGGGCCATCGCCGAGCGCGACGACCCCGAGACGCTGATCGGCTTCGGCGGGCTCATGCACCGCAGCGTCGCCGGCCACACCGGCCTCTACCTCTATTACCGCATCACGCCCCAGGCCTGGGGCCGGGGCCTGGCCTCCGAGATGGCCCTGCACGCCTTCGACCAGGCCTTCGAGCAGCGCCACGAGGCCGCCGTCGTCGCCGCCGTCCTCCCCAACAACGCCCCGACGCGCAAGACGCTCGAAGGCCTGGGCCTGCGCCTCAAGGGGACCCTGGCCGATGCCGGTTGCGCCGCGGCCCTGCTCTATGAGCTGACCGCCGAACGCTGGGCCAGCCTGCCGCGGGCCGAGCCCGAGGCCATCGCCTTCGCCGCCTGATCAGGCCCCGAAGCGCCTGAGGCCCGCGAGGTCCAGCACCCGCAGGCCGCCGTATTCGATGCGGATCAGCCCGGCCCCGCCGAGGCGGTGCAGCGCCTGGTTGACCCGCTGGCGCGACAGGCCCACCAGATAGCCCAGCTCCTGTTGCGTGATGCGCAGCCAGTTGCCCACGCCCGGGTAGAGCAGGGGGTGGAAGAGGGCGGCCAGGTTGCGGGCGACGCGCACGTCCGGGTCGTGGATGCGGTCGGTCTCGCGGGCGGCGATGAACTGCCCGAGGCGCTCGTTGAGCTGGTCCAGCACGAAGCGGTTGAAGGCGATGCTGCCGTCCAGCAGCGCGTGGAAGCTGTCGATGGGCAGGCCGGCCACGACGCTGGGCCTCAAGGCCTGGATGTTGTAACGGTAGGTCTCGCGCTTGAGCAGCGTGCCCTCGCCGAACCAGCCGCCGGGCGGGATGCCGGTGAACGTGACGGCCTGGCCGGTGGAATCGTCGTTGTTCATCTTCAGCAGGCCGTCGACGACGCCGAACCAGAAGGTCGCCGGCCGGCCGATGCGGCACAGGCGCTCGCCGGGCTCGGCGTCGGCCACCTCCAGCGCCGTGACGGCACGTTCGCGCTGACCGCGGTCGAGCAGCTTGAGCCAGGGGATGGCCTCGAGTTCGGCCGGCGTCGGGCGCCGCGCGCGCTGGCGCAACGGAAGAGAGCTGTCGGCCATGCGGGAAAGTCTGGGCCGTGAAGACCCTTGGATTGTCGTCGTACCGACAGATGGGCGTCAAAGTCCTCGCCAGAATGGGCCGCACAGACGGTGGCTCCAGCCCCGCGAAACGGAGACAGCTTGGTGGAAACCTTCCCTCGGCTACTGCTCGGACATGCAGCCACGCGCCCCGAGGCGCCCGCCCTGCGCGAGAAGGCCTTCGGCCTGTGGCAGACGCTGACCTGGGCGCAGCTTGCCACCCTGGTGCAGGAGCTTGCCCTGGGCCTGGCCGCCGCCGGCCTGCGCCGCGGCGAGCACCTGGTCATCGTCGGCGAGAACCGGCCGCGGCTGTACGCCTGCATGCTGGCGGCGCAGTCGATCGGCGCCGTGCCGGTGCCCCTGTACCAGGATGCGGTGGCCGCCGAGTTCGTCTTCCCGCTGAACAACGCCGAGGTCGCCTTCGCCGTCGTCGAGGACCAGGAGCAGGTCGACAAGCTGCTGGAGCTGCGCGAGCAGGTGCCCCAGCTCAGGCGCATCTGGTACGACGACCCCCGCGGCCTGCGCAACTACGACGAGCCCGGCCTCGCATCGCTGGACGAACTCATCGCCCACGGCCGCGCCGCCCAGAGCGAACGGCCGCAGTTCTTCGCCACCGAGGTGGCCGCTGGCCAGGCCGAAGACGTCGCGGCCCTTTTCTTCACCTCGGGCACGACGGGCAATCCCAAGGGCGTCATCCACACCCACGCCACGCTGATCGACCGCGCCCGCGCCGGCCAGCGCTTCGACAGGCTGACGGACCGCGAAGAGGTGCTGGCCTATCTGCCGCCGGCCTGGATCGGCCAGAACATCTTCAGCTTCGCTCAGTGGCTGGCCTGCGGCTATGTCGTCAACTGCCCGGAGTCGGCCTCCACCGTCAGCATCGACCTGAAGGAGATCGGGCCCACCTACTACTTCGCGCCGCCGCGCGTCTTCGAGGGCCTGCTGACGACCGTGATGATCCGCATGGAGGACGCCGCCCGCCCCAAGCGCTGGCTGTTCGACCGCTGCATGGCGCTGGCCCGCCGCGTCGGCACGCGGCTGATGGACGGCCAGCCCGTGGGTCTGCTGGATCGGCTGGCCTACGGCCTGGGCGACCTGCTCATCTACGGCCCGCTGCGCAACACGCTGGGCTTCTCGCGCGTGCGTGTCGCCTACACGGCCGGCGAGGCCATCGGGCCCGACCTCTTCAGCTTCTACCGTGCCATCGGCATCAACCTCAAGCAGCTCTACGGCTCGACCGAGACGGCCGTGTTCGTCTGCCTGCAGCCCGACCACGAGGCGCGCGCCGACACGGTGGGCGTGCCCATCGACGGCGTGGAGATCCGCCTGGCCGACAGCGGCGAGCTGCTGGTGCGCTCGCCGGGGCTGCTCAAGGGCTACTACAAGAACGAGGCCGCCACGCGCGAGGCGCTGACCGAGGACGGCTGGTTCCACACCGGCGACGCGGGCTTCCTGACGCCCGGCGGCCACCTCAAGATCATCGACCGCGCCAAGGACGTGGGTCGCCTCTCGGGCGGCGCCTTCGACGGCGCGATGTTCGCGCCCAAGTACGTCGAGAACAAGCTGAAGTTCTTCCCGCACATCAAGGAGGCGGTCTGCTTCGGCGACCGGCGCGAGAAGGTCTGCGCCTTCATCAACATCGACTTCGAGGCCGTGGGCAACTGGGCCGAGCGCCGCAACCTGCCCTATGCCGGCTACACCGACCTCGCCCAGCGGCCCGAGGTCTACCAGCTCATGCTCGACTGCGTCGAGAAGGTCAACGCCGACCTGGCCCAGGACGAACTCCTGGCCGGCAGCCAGGTCAGCCGCTTCCTGGTGCTGCACAAGGAACTCGACGCCGACGACGGCGAACTGACCCGCACCCGCAAGGTCCGCCGCGGCGCCATCGCCGAGAAATACGGCGTGCTCATCGATGCGCTCTACGCCGGCAAGGCCTCGCAGTACATCGAGACCCAGGTCAAGTTCGAGGACGGCCGCACATCCATGGTGGCGGCGGACCTGCGCATCGTCGAGGCGAAGACTTTTCCGGCGGTGAGGAGCGCGGCGTGAGGAGGCAGCAAATGCAACCACAGAGGCACAGAGGCACAGAGGAGGTTCAGAGCCCAGCGGTCTTTCTCCGTGTCTCTGTGCCTCTGTGGTTGCCTTTCATCGGGCGTGGCAATGGCAACTAAGCGCATCGGCGACGTCGTCCTCGACGTGAAGAACATCTCGCTCGCCTTCGGCGGCGTGAAGGCGCTGACCGACATCAGCTTCGACGTCCGCGAGCACGAGATCCGCGCCATCATCGGCCCCAACGGCGCCGGCAAGAGTTCCATGCTCAACTGCATCAACGGCGTCTACCAGCCGCAGCAGGGCGCCATCACCCTGCGCGGGCGCACCTACCACGGCATGAGTCCGCGCCAGGTGGCCGAGATGGGCGTGGCCCGCACCTTCCAGAACCTGGCCCTGTTCAAGGGCATGAGCGTGCTGGACAACATCATGACCGGCCGCAACCTGCGCATGAAGCGCGGCCTGCTCTGGCAGGCCCTGCACATCGGCCCGGCGCGCCGCGAGGAGACCGAGCAGCGCGCGGTGGCCGAGCGCATCATCGATTTCCTCGAGATCCAGGCCTGGCGCAAGACGCCGGTCGGCCGCCTGCCCTACGGCCTGCAAAAGCGCGTCGACCTCGGCCGGGCCCTGGCCATGGAGCCCAGCCTGCTGCTGCTGGACGAACCCATGGCCGGCATGAACGTGGAAGAGAAGCAGGACATGTGCCGCTTCATCCTCGACGTCAACGACGAGTTCGGCACCACCATCGTTCTGATCGAGCACGACATGGGCGTGGTGATGGACATCTCCGACCGCGTCGTCGTGCTGGACTATGGCAAGAAGATCGGCGATGGCGCGCCCGACGAAGTTCGGACCAGTGAGGATGTGATCCGCGCCTATCTCGGCGGCGAACAAACACAGCCACAGAGGCACAGAGACACAGAGGAGTTGCCCGCATGAACACCGATTTCTCTGTGCCTCTGGGCCTCTGTGGCTTTGTTTCATTGGCGCGGGCGGGCTGAGGATGGGACCCTTCCTCGAAACCCTCATCGGCGGCCTGATGTCGGGCATGCTGTATTCGCTGATCGCCCTCGGCTTCGTGCTGATCTTCAAGGCCAGCGGCGTCTTCAACTTCGCGCAGGGCGCCATGGTGTTGTTCGCGGCCCTGGCCATGGCGCGCTTCGCCGAGTGGATCCAGAAGTACACGGGCCTGGACGGCAAGCTGGCCGTCAACCTGCTGGCCTTCGCCGGCGGCCTGGCGGTGATGGTGGTGGTCGCCTGGCTGGTGGAGTGGCTGGCCCTGTCCCGGCTCGTCAACCAGGAGGGCATCACGCTGCTGATGGCCACGCTCGGCATCGCCTACCTGCTCGAAGGCGCCGGCCAGATGCTCTTCGGCAACGACATCTACAAGATCGACATCGGCCTGCCCAAGGACCCGATGTTCCTGTTCGAGCAGACCTTTGAAGGCGGGATCCTCGTCAGCAAGGAAGACCTCTACGCCGCGCTCATCGCCGCCGCCCTGGTCGCCGGCCTGAGCCTCTTCTTCCAGAAGACCGCCACCGGCCGGGCTCTGCGCGCCGTGGCCGACGACCACCAGGCCGCGCAGAGCATCGGCATCCCGCTGTCGCGCATCTGGGTCATCGTCTGGAGCGTGGCCGGCTTCGTCGCCCTCGTGGCCGGCATGATCTGGGGCAGCAAGCTGGGCGTGCAGTTCTCGCTGTCGCTCGTGGCGCTCAAGGCGCTGCCCGTGGTCATCCTCGGCGGCCTCACCAGCGTGCCCGGCGCCATCGTCGGCGGGTTGCTGATCGGCGTCGGCGAGAAGTTGTCCGAGGCCTACCTCGGCAGCCTGATGGGCGGCGGCATCGAGTACTGGTTCGGCTACGTGCTCGTGCTCGTGGTACTGCTGGTCAGGCCGCAGGGCCTTTTCGGGGAGAAGATCATTGATCGCGTTTGAGCTGAATCCAACACAGCCACAGAGGCACAGAGGCACAGAGGAATTGCCAATGTCCGGCCTCTCTGTGTCTCTGTGCCTCTGTGGCTTCGTTTCTTCCTCATCCGGGGGCTGAGCGATGCTCTACCGCGAAAACGGCCAGTTCAAGACCAGCTACCCGGCGGACAGCCAGATCCTGCCCATCCGGCAGGACCGCATCGCCATGGGCCTGCTGCTGGCGGCCGCCTTCATCCTCGTCCCGATGGCGAGCAGCGAATACCTGCTGCGCGCGGTCTTCGTGCCCTTCCTCATCCTGTCCCTGGCCGCCCTCGGCCTGAACGTGCTGGTGGGCTACTGCGGCCAGATCTCGCTGGGCTCCGGCGCCTTCATGGCCGTGGGCGCCTATGTGGCCTACAACTGCCAGGCGCGCTTCGAGGGCATGCCCCTCATCGTCGCGCTGCTGGCCGGCGGCCTGGGTGCCACGGTGCTGGGCGTGGCCTTCGGCCTGCCGTCGCTGCGCATCAAGGGCCTGTACCTGGCGGTGGCCACGCTCGCGGCGCAGTTCTTCGTCGACTGGGCCTGCCTGCGGCTGAAGTGGGTCACCAACGACTCGACCTCAGGCTCGGTCAGCGTCGCCGATCTGCACATCGGCAGCCTCAGCCTTGAGTCTCCGCAGGCGCGCTACCTGCTGTGCCTGGCCTTCGTCGTCGTCTTCGCGCTGGCCACCAAGAACCTCGTGCGCGGCCACATCGGCCGCTCCTGGATGGCCATGCGCGACATGGACGTGGCCGCCAGCGTCATCGGCATCCGGCCCATGCAGGCCAAGCTCAGCGCCTTCGCGGTGTCGAGCTTCATCATCGGCGTGGCCGGCGCGCTGTGGGGCTTCGTGCACCTGGGCTCCTGGGAGCCGGCGGCCTTCGGCATCAACCGCAGCTTCGACCTGCTCTTCATGGTCATCATCGGCGGCCTGGGCTCCATCTCGGGAGCCTTCTTCGGCGCGGCCTTCATCGTCGTGCTGCCCCTGGTGCTGGACAAGCTGCCCTACTGGACGGGCATGCCCATGGACACCGCCACGGCCTCCCACCTGGCCTTGATGATCTTCGGCGCGTTGATCGTCTTCTTCCTCATCAAGGAGCCACACGGCCTCGCGCGACTCTGGGCCACGGCCAAGGAGAAGCTGCGCCTGTGGCCCTTCCCTCACTGACCCCGACACACCACGACGACGACAGGAGACAGTCCATGAAGACCTTCATCGCATGCGCGGCGCTGGCCGCACTGCAGCTGGTGGCCCCGGCCGCCCAGGCTCAGGCCAAGGAACAGTTCTTCCCGCTACTGGTCTATCGCACGGGGCCCTACTCGCCCAATGGCACGCCATGGGCCAACGGCAAGCAGGACTACATCAAGCTCATCAACGCCCGCGACGGCGGCGTCAACGGCGTGAAGCTGACCTTCGAGGAGTGCGAGACCGGCTATGCCACCGACAAGGGCGTGGAGTGCTACGAGCGCCTCAAGGGCAAGGGCGCCAGCCTCTTCGATCCCCAGGCCACGGGCATCACCTTCGCGCTGACCGACAAGGTGCCGCACGACAAGATCCCGCTGATCACGCTGGGTTACGGCCTCTCGGCCTCGGCCGACGGCGGCGTGTTCGCCTGGAACTTCCCGCTGATGGGCAGCTACTGGACCGCGGCCGACGTCCTCATCCAGCACCTGGGCAAGAAGGAAGGCGGCCTGGACAAGCTCAAGGGCAAGAAGATCGCCCTCGTCTACCACGACAGCCCCTTCGGCAAGGAGCCCATCCCGCTGCTTGAAGAGCGGCAGAAGATGCACGGCTTCGAGCTCATCAAGATCCCCGTGACGGCACCGGGCGTGGAGCAGAAGTCCGCCTGGCTGGAAGTGCGCAAGCAGCGCCCCGACTACGTGCTGCTGTGGGGGTGGGGCGTCATGAACTCCACGGCCCTGAAGGAGGCCCAGGCCACCGGCTACCCGCGCGACAAGATGTACGGCGTCTGGTGGTCGGGCGCCGAGCCCGACGTGAAGGACGTGGGCGAGGGCGCCAAGGGCTACAACGCCCTCGCCCTCAACACCTCGGGCCAGTCGCCCAAGGTCATCCAGGACATCCTCAAGTACGTGCACGGCAAGGGCCAGGGCACGGGGCCGAAGGAGGAAGTCGGCTCCGTGCTGTACACGCGTGGCGTGGTCATCCAGGCGCTGGCGGTCGAGGCCGTGCGGCGTGCCCAGGAGCGCTTCGGCAAAGGCAAGGTCATGACGGGCGAGCAGGTGCGCTGGGGCCTGGAGAACCTGGCGCTCGACGAAAAGAAGCTCGCCGCCCTGGGCCTCACCGGCGTGATCCGGCCCATCAGCACCAGCTGCTTCGACCACCAGGGCTCCACCTCGGTGCGGGTGCACACCTGGGACGGCAAGCAGTGGAACTTCTCCTCGGACTGGTACCAGGCGGACGAGGCGCTGCTCAAGCCGATGGTGAAGGCGGCGGCGGACAAGTACGCGGCTGAGAAGAAGCTGACTCGCCGCACGTCGGCGGAATGCCAAAGTTGAGGGACGCTTGAGCGGCTTTGGGTTTATAGCGAAGTCCAGCCGGGAGCTCGCCCCGGCGGGCGACCTACTTTCTTGTGTCGACAAGAAAGTAGGCAAAGAAACGACCCCTGCAAAACCGCCCACCCTGCGGGTGGGTCCCCTGCGATGCTCGCAACCCAGGGCTCGCGCAGAACTCGCTTCGCTACGCTCCGCTCAGACAACTGCGCGAAGCCAGTTGTTGAAGCGCGCTGCGCGCGCGCCCTGGGTTGCTGCGCTTCTCGGCGGTTTAGAAGGGGAGAGCCCCAACAGCCACAACAGCCAACAGCCAAACGCCACATCCCTTCGGTCGTGGCTGTTCCTTCACACCCCCCTGGAGCCCGCCGAGCAGCGGAAGGTCTCGAAGGCGCGCGCGCAGCGCGCTTCAAGATCTGACTCCGCGCAACTGTTTGACCGGAGCGTAGCGGAGGGAGTTTTGCGCGGGCCTTCGAGGCCTGAGCCGCGCAGGGCAGCCCGAAGGGCCGGGCGGATCGGGGGGCGACTTTTGCCTACTTTTGGTCGCTCAAAAGTAGGTCGCCCGCCGGGGCGAATTCCCGGCACGGTGCACCGAGCAAACCGGCTCACAGCAAAAGCTCCCAACACCTGCAAGGAGCGCAGTCACCCATGACAGCCCCCCTCCTGAACGTCAACGGCATCGAGGTCATCTACAACCACGTCATCCTCGTCCTCAAGGGCGTGTCCCTGCAGGTCAGGGAAGGCAGTGTCGTGGCCCTGCTTGGCGGCAACGGCGCCGGCAAGACGACCACGCTGCGCGCCGTGTCCAACCTGCTCGAGGGCGAGCGCGGCGAAGTGACCAAGGGCAGCATCGAGCTGCGCGGCGAGCGCATCGAGAAGCTGTCCACCTCGGCCATGGTGGAGCGCGGCGTCGTGCAGGTGATGGAGGGGCGCCACTGCTTCGCCCACCTCACCATCGAGGAGAACCTCATGACCGGCGCCTACACCCGCAAGGACGGGCGCGCGGCCGTGGCCGCCACGCTGGAGAAGGTCTACGCCTACTTCCCCCGTCTCAAGACCCGCCGCGCCAGCCAGGCGGCCTACACCTCGGGCGGCGAACAACAGATGTGCGCCATCGGCCGGGCGCTGATGGCCAACCCGAAGATGGTGCTGCTGGACGAGCCGTCCATGGGCCTGGCGCCGCAGATCGTCGAGGAGGTGTTCGAGATCGTGCGCGACCTCAACGCCAAGGAGAAGACGACCTTCCTGCTCGCCGAGCAGAACACCAACATGGCGCTGCGCTATGCCGACTACGGCTACATCCTCGAGAACGGCCGCATCGTCATGGACGGCGCCGCCGCCGAGTTGCGCGAGAACGAGGACGTGAAGGAGTTCTACCTCGGCGTCGGCGGCGAAGGACGGCGCAGCTTCAAGGACGTGAAGAGCTACAAGCGCCGCAAGCGCTGGCTGGCATGACCTGCGCTGCACGCCGCTGCGCGGGGCAGGCGAAGGAGAGTTTGGATGAGTGACGACAGCTGGGACATCGCGCCGCCGCCCTTCAATGCGGACGCGGCGCTGCAGACCATGAAGCGCTTCGCGCGCGACCAGCGCGTGCTGGCCGAGCGCAGCGAGGGCTGGATGCTGGGCGCCGACGTCGTGCTCAGGTTGGCGATGGACGGCGCCACGGTCAAGGTCCAGCTCGCCAGGCGCCCCGCGCGCACCCCCGAGTGGGACGCCTTCACGCTGAGGTCGGCGACCGAGCTGCGCAAGGTGCAGGACGAGATCAAGCGCCGGCTCACCCGCTGGAAGGACGACGAGTGAACACCACCGGCGAAACCCTCGATGCGCTGGAGACGCGCGACCCCGCCGTGCGCGAGGCCGCGCTGATGGCCGCGCTGCCGGCACAGATCGCCCACGCCCAGGCCAGCAGCCCGGCCTACATGGCGCTGCTGGCCGGCGTCGATGCCGCGGCCGTTACCTCCCGAGAGGCCCTCGCGGCCTTGCCGCTGACGCGCAAGAGCAGCCTCGCCGCGGCCCAGGCCGCACGCCGCGCCCTGCGCCTGGGCGGTTATGCGGCGGGCGCGCCGCGGCGCATCTTCCAGTCTCCCGGCCCGCTCTACGAACCCGAGCCGGAGCACGAGGGCAGCGACCCCTGGCGCATCGCCCGTGCCCTGCACGCCGCGGGCATCCGCGCCGGGCAGCTGGCCCACGTCGGCTTCAGCTACCACCTGACGCCGGCCGGCGCCATGATGGAAGCCGGCCTGAGCGCCATCGGCGCGGCCAGCTTCCCTGGCGGCGTCGGCAACACCGAACTGCAGCTGCAGGCCCTGATCGACCTGCAGCCCGAGGCCTATGCCGGCACGCCCAGCCTGCTGCGCATCCTCCTCGAAAAGGCGGCCGAGGCGGGCGTGACCCTGCCGCTGCTGAAGCGGGCCCTGGTCAGCGGCGAGGCCTGCCCGCCGGCCCTGGTGGCGTGGTTCGCCGAACGCGGCGTGGATGCCTACCAGTGCTATGCCACGGCCGACCTCGGCCTGATCGCCTACCAGACCCGTGCCAGGGAAGGGCTCGTCGTCGACGAGGGCGTCATCGTCGAGATCGTCAGGCCAGGGTCGGGCGACCCGCTGCCGGATGGCGAGGTCGGCGAGGTCGTGGTCACGACGCTGTCGCGGGGCTATCCGCTGATCCGCTTCGCCACCGGCGACTTGTCGGCCGTGCTGCCTGGCGCCAGCCCCTGCGGGCGCACCAACCAGCGGCTGCGCGGCTGGCTGGGCCGGGCCGACCAGTCCGCCAAGGTGCGCGGCATGTTCGTGCACGCCGGTCAGGTGGCCGAGGTCCTCGCGCGCTGCGGCCAGCGCGGGCGGGCGCGCCTCGTCGTCGACGGCGAACTGGCCAACGACAGCATGTGCCTGCAACTCGAGGTGGCCGAGCCGGCGCCAGGCCTGACGGAACAACTGCAGGCCGCGCTGCGCGACTGCACCAAGCTGCGCGGCGAGGTGGAGCTGATGGCGCCGGGCAGCCTGCCCAACGACGGCCGTGTCATCGAGGACCGGCGGCCCGTCGGCTGAGCCGGGATATCCGGCTCCAACCTCCGCATCCGTCCTGCGGCCCTTCATGCAACGTGCCCCGGCCCGCCCGGGCGGCACGGCTGTCGCGCCGAATCCTCACGCCGGGTAAACCCGTCATTGACGTCTGCAGCTCTTCCACGGAACAATCCATGTAAACGTTTACATGACTTGAGCAGCAGACCGGCCCGCGAGAGCGCAGCCGGCATCACGGATGAGACAACCGTTCCCGCCCGGCTTCCTTTGGGGCTGTGCGACTTCCGCTTACCAGATCGAGGGCTCGCCCCTGGCCGATGGCGCCGGCGCGAGCAACTGGCATCGCTTCGTGCGCACGCCGGGCCGCGTGCTCGGCGGCGACACCGGCGATGTCGCCTGCGACCACTACCGCCGCATGAAGGACGACGTCGCCCTGATGCGCGACCTCGGCCTCACGGCCTACCGCTTCAGCATCGCCTGGGGCCGCGTGCTGCCCGAGGGACGCGGCAAGGTCAACGCGGCGGGGCTCGGCTTCTACGAGCGCCTGGTCGACGAACTGCTGGCCGCCGGCATCCAACCCATGGCCACGCTCTACCACTGGGACCTGCCCGTCGCGCTGGATGACCGCGGCGGCTGGCTCAGCCCCGACATGCCCGGCTGGTTCGCCGACTACGCCCAGGTCTGCTTCAAGGCGCTGGACGACCGGGTCCAGCGCTGGACGACGCTCAACGAGCCCTGGGTGGTGGCCGACGGCGGCTACATGCACGGCGTCCTCGCGCCCGGCCACAGGAGCGCCTTCGAAGCGGCCATCGTGGCCCACCGCTTGATGCAGGCCCATGCGGCCGGCGTGCGGGCTTACCGTGCGGTCGGGCGGCACCAGATTGGCCTGGTCGTCAACATCGAGCCCAAGCACCTGCCGCCCGACGCCACCGACGCCGACCGCCACGCCGCCCGCCTGGCCGACGCCTACATGAACCGGCAGTACCTCGACCCGGCCCTCCTCGGCCGCTACCCCGAGGAACTGCGCGAGGTCTTCGGCGAGGCCTGGCCCGACTGGCCGGCCGCGGAGGTCGAGGCGCTGAAGGTGCCCATCGACTTCCTCGGGCTCAACTACTACACCCGCGCCGTCGTCCGGCACGACCCCAAGGCCTGGCCGGTGCCCGTGGCGCCGCAGCGCCAGCCGGGTGGCATCTACACCGAGACCGGCTGGGAACTGCACCCGCAGAGCCTGGCCGACACCCTGGTCTGGATGCACGAGCGCTACGGCGGGCTGCCGCTGTACGTGACCGAGAACGGAGCGGCCTTCTACGACCCGCCGTCGGCCATCGACGGCCGCGTGGACGACCCGCTGCGCGTGCATTACCTGCGCACCCACATCGCCGCCGTGGCCGATGCCATCGCCCGCGGCGCCGACGTGCGGGGCTACTGCGCCTGGTCGCTGTTCGACAACCTCGAATGGGCGCTCGGCTTCGCCAAACGCTTCGGTCTCGTGCATGTGGACTTCCAGACACAGCAGCGCACGCCCAAGGCCAGTGCCCGCTACTACGCTCGCGTCATCGCCAGCCATGGCGCCCAACTCGAGTAGACGCATGAGCACCAGCCCCGCCACCATCAAGGACGTCGCCCGCGAGGCCGGCGTCTCGGTCGCCACCGTCTCGCGCGCCCTCAACGGCGCCGAGAACGTGCTGCCCCACACCCGCCAGCGCATCCTCGATGTCGCCCGGGAACTGCGTTATGCCCCCTCGGGCGCGGCGCGCAGCCTCATCACCCGGCGCACCGACACCGTCGGCGCCCTGCTGCCCGACCTGCACGGCGAGTTCTTCTCCGAACTGATCCGAGGCATCGACCAGGCGGCCCGCGCGCGCGGCCTGCACCTGCTGCTGTCCAGCTCCCACGACGACGTCCACGAGGCTGCCGCGGCCCTGCGTGCCATGAACGGGCGCGTCGACGGCCTCATCGTCATGTCGCCCCATGCCGACGACGACTTCCTGTCGCAGAACCTGCCGCCCACGCTGCCGGCGGTGCTGCTGAACTCGGGCGTGCAGGGGGCCCGCCAGCCGGTGTTCGCCGTCGACAACTTCGGCGGGGCGAGGGCCATGACCGAGCATCTCGTCGGGTCCGGCCGCAGGCGCATCGCCTTCCTCGGCGGTCCGGCCGGCAACTTCGAGGCGCAGGAGCGCCGCCGCGGCTATGAAGCGGGGCTGCCAGCGGGCAGCCGGCCCGTGCTGCTGTCGGGAGACTTCTCCGAGCAGAGCGGCTATGCCGCCGGAGCCGCCCTGGCGGCCTCGGCCGCGGGCGAGCGCCCGGATGCCCTCTTTTGCGCCAACGACATGATGGCCGTGGGCGCACTGCACGCCTTCGCGGACGCCGGGCTGCGCGTGCCCGACGACATCGCCCTGGCCGGGTTCGACGACATCCCGCTGGCGCGCTACATGCGTCCGGCCTTGAGCACCGTCAGGGTTCCCATCGCGGCCATGGGCACGAAGGCCCTGGACGCGCTGGCCGATGCCCTCGATGTGGGCGATCGCAGCCGTGCGTTGGCGCAGCCGCCCCGCACCGTGATCCCCGTTGAGCTGGTCGTGCGCGAGTCCTGCACGCAGAAATTTCCCTAGAGCGACTCATCCAAGAACAGGAGACGACATGAGCAGAACCAGAGATATCCGGTGCTTCCGCCACCATGCACTGGCCACGGCCATCGTGCTGGCGCTGGCCGGCACCGCCGCGCACGCCCAGATCACCGGCGCGACCGTCCGCGGCCAGATCACCACGGCCGGCGCCAAGGTGCCGGAGGGCACCGAGGTGGTCGCGGTCAACAAGGCCAACGGCAACACCTACCGCACGCGCACGCTCGCCGACGGCACCTATGTGCTGCTGGGCCTGAACCCCGGACCCTACGAGATCCGCGTCGGCGGCGCGAGCAAGGGCAGCCCGGTCACGCTCTCGGTGGGCGAGAACGCCACGCTCGACCTCTCCAGCAGTTCCAACCAGCTCGACACCGTCGTCGTCAGCGGTACGGCCCAGCGCCAGGGCGTGCGCGACACGCAGGTCAGCACCCTCGTCTCCAACAAGATGATCGAGGCGCTGCCCCAGATCACGCGCAACTTCCTGTCCGCGGTCGACCTGGCCCCGGGCGCCCGCTTCGAGACCGGCAGCGACGGCAGCACCCGCATCCGCGGCGGCGCGCAGAACGAGGACAGCGTCAACGTCTTCATCGACGGCGTGGGCCGCAAGAACAACATCCTGCGCGGCGGCGTCATCGGCCAGCAGGAGAGCCAGGGCAACCCCTTCCCGCAGGGCGCCATCGCCGAGTACCGCGTGCTCACGCAGAACTACAAGGCCGAGTTCGACCAGCTCAGCTCGCTCGGTATCGCGGCCGTGACCAAGTCCGGCACGAACGAGTTCCACGGCGAGGCCTATGTCAACCGCACCGGCTCCAACTGGCGCGCCTACAGCCCCAAGGAGCGCGAGCGCGAGAACGCGGGCACGCCGCGGCCGTCGTTCACGCAGATCGAGGATGGCTTCTCGCTGGGCGGCCCGATCATGCAGGACAAGCTTCACTTCTTCCTGGCGTACGACGGCAAGTCCATCGAGCGGCCGCTGCAGGTGGTGGCCAAGAACATCGACAAATACCCCGGCAAGCCCGGCATCATCGGCCAGCTCGAAGCCCTGGCTGGCCCCTACACCCGCAAGTTCGACGAGCACCTGCTGTTCGGCAAGCTGTCGGCCCAGATCGATGACGAGCAGAAGCTCGACGTAAGCTTCACGGTGCGCGACGAGGATTCCACCAACCTCGAAAGCGTGGACGGCATCGCTGCCGCGAGCACCGCCAAGAACTCCAAGAACACCGAATCGCGCCTGGACGTGGCGCACGAGTGGTCGCGCGGCCCATGGCTGAACGAGGCCAAGTTCGGCGTCGCCAACTCGCGCTTCAATCCGCACTCGGACGCCACCTCGCCGTTGTTCCGCTACAAGTACTCGCCGTCCAACGAACTGCGCAACACGCAGGACATCATCTGGGACGGCGGCGCCCTCGACAAGCAGGACCGCAAGCAAGGCGAGACCTACCTCAAGGACGACCTCAGCTATACCGGCGTCAAGGGCCACGTCATCAAGGGCGGCGCGCAGCTCAAGTTCATGAAGTACCGCCTGGGTGGTACGCAGTACGGCGTGCCCGCGGTCAACGTCGTCGTCGACCAGACGACCGGCCAGCCCTACTACGCCAACGGCGTCTGCACGGGCACGAACCTGTCGTCCGACAAGCTGCAGAGCGACCAGTGCCAGATCACGCGCTCGGCCCAGCCCATCGACGTCAATTTCAACAACAAGCAGTTCGGCCTCTACCTGCAGGATGACTGGTCCGTCACCCGCCAGCTCGAGGTGTCCGTCGGTGCCCGCTGGGACTACGAGGACAACATGCTCAACAACAGCTACACGACGCCGGCGAACATCGTCACGGCGCTGCACGGGCTGGACGGGCGCACCATCGGCGGCATCACCGCGCCGGCCGGCCAGACCTACGCCCAGTCGCTGGCCAAGGGCGGTGTGAACATCGACGACTACATCGCCACGGGCAACTCGCGCAAGGCCTATAAGGGCGCACTCGCCCCGCGCCTGGGCTTCTCGTTCGACGCCATGGGCGACCGCAGCACCGTCATCTACGGCGGCTGGGGCCGCAGCTACGACCGCACGATGGCCAACCAGGCGCTGCAGGAGCTGCAGCACAACGCCCAGCCCAATGGCGAGATCTGGCTGATCAAGAACAACTACAAGATGCCGTTCGCCGACCAGATGAGCCTTGGCGTGCGCCAGGCCGTGGGCGAATGGAACGCCGACATCGCGCTGTCGCAGCAGCACGCCAAGAACCAGTTCATCTGGTTCAGCGGCAATCGCGACCCCAACGGCGGCTGGGGCACGCAAAGCTCCATCGACCCGTTGTGGGGCGGCCCGAGCGGCTATGGCAACCTGATCCTCGGCGACACCGTCGGCGAGATCAAGACGACCAGCCTGTTCGTCAAGCTCGACAAGCCGTACACCGCCGCCAGCGGCTGGAGCGCGACCGCGGCCTACACGCACGCCAAGGGCCGCACCACCAACAAGGACTGGAACACCGACATCTTCGACTGGATCTATGGCCGCAGCACGCACGGCTGGAACCCGTCGGTACTGACCGCCAAGGATCGCCTGGTGCTGGCCGGCTTCACCGACCGCCTGCCGTGGGGCATCGGCCTGTCGGGCAAGCTGACCTGGGACTCAGGCAACCCGCGTCGCATCACCAGCTGCGCTGCGGGCTGGGACAAGTGTGTGAACGTGGAAGGCAAGCCGGGCAACTTCAACCAGGTCGACATGGGCTTGTCCAAGGACTTCCGCGTCGGCCCGGGCTCGCTGCGCCTGCGCGCCGACGTGCTGAACCTGTTCAACCGCACCAACTGGGGCTACTACGACGACTGGGGCGGTGGCCCGGGCAACCCGCAGAACTACCTCGGCGGCGACAACCCGAACCTGGGTGCGCGCAACGACATCCGCGGTGACATGCGCACCTACAAGGTGACGCTCTCGTACGCCTTCTAAGGCGACACAGGCGGCGGCACTCGATGCATGTGCCGCTGCCAGCCCCCCGGGTCTTTCAGTGTGTCCGCCGAGTGTGGGCATTCGCGCGGTCGCCAATTGCGCGACGTCGGCGACTTGCCCACACCTGGACGGATACAGAGGTCGTGCGCGGCGTGCTGGCCCGCTGATGCACGATGCCAAGCCGATTGCCGGTGCTGTTCGATGTGCCCGACCGCCGGCTGAGGGCGCCTGGCCTGCATGTCACGGGATTGCAGCTCAGCGCCGGTGCGCTGAACCCGCGTGTTCGGCACACCACGGCCGAATGTGAGCGCGGCAAGAGCCAAGATCAGTTTTCCGAATCGTCAAGTGCGCCAATGACTGCTTCAAACCCGCGCAACCCTATTGAACTCCCCCTCAACGCACGCTGGAGTCGCCGCTCGGTGCTCGGAGGCCTCGCCGGCCTGGGCGTTGGCCTGGCTGGTGCCGGCCTGCCCGGCTGGGTCCTGGCCAAGGACGGCGGTGCGCGGCCCGACACCGCCGCCTTCCGCCTCGGCCTGCCCGGCCCGGACGACGACAGCGACCTGTCCCGGCGACTGCTGCAGGGCGGCAAGGCCAGCGACGCCGCGCTGCTGGCCGACCTCAAGCAGCGCACCTTCCGCTTCTTCTGGGAGACGGCCCATCCGGTCACCGGCCTGGTGCCGGACCGTTGGCCGGGCCATCCGCGCATGTGCAGCGTGGCCGGCGTGGGCATGGCGCTGTCGGCCTACATCTGCGGGCGCGAGGAGGGCTTCATCACCGAGGCGGAACTGCGCGAGCGCGTCGGCCGCACGCTGCAGACGCTGACCCGCCTGCCCCAGAACGACTCCGCCATGGAGGCCGCCGGCTACCGCGGCTTCTTCTACCACTTCATCGACATGGAGACCGGCCTGCGCTTCGCCCCGGGCGTGGAGCTGTCGTCCATCGACACCGGCCACCTGATGATGGGCGTGCTGCATGCCCAGGCCTACTTCGAGGCCCAGGGCGACGCCCAGGCCCGCGAGCTGGCCGCGCTGGCCGATGCCCTCTACCGGCGCGTCGAGTGGCCCTGGTTCGAGCGCCGCGTCGGCCTGCTCTGCATGGGCTGGGTGCCCGACAAGGGGTTCGCCCCCTTCATCGACTACCACGGCTACGACGAGGCCAGCTTCCTCTACCTGCTGGCCCTGGGTTCGCCCACCCACCCGGGCAGCGACGGCCTGTGGCAGGGCTACTGCTCGACCTACCGCTCGCACTGGGGTGAGATGCTGGGCCAGCGGCACCTGAGCGGCGCCTCCCACTTCTTCCACCAGTACAGCCAGAGCTGGCTGGACATGCGCGGCCTGCGCGACGGCTTCATGCGCAGCGTGCAGCGCGAGGCGCCGGGGCTGGACTACTTCGTCAACAGCCGGCGCGCCAGCCTGGTGCAGCAGCGCTACGCCATCTACAACCGCTACGGCTTCAAGGACTACGGCGCCACCGCCTGGGGCCTGACCGCCTGCGACGGCCCTGGCGACATGTATGGCACCGACTGGTCGGGCCGCAGCCGCAACTACTGGGCCTACCGCGCCCGCGGCGTGGGCATCTCCGAGACGTCGGACGACGGCACCCTCGCGCCCACCGCGGCCCTGGCCTCGCTGCCCTTCGCGCCCGAGATCGTGCTGCCCACGCTGCGCCACTATCACGAAGCCTTCGGCGACCAGATCTACCGCCGCTACGGCTTCCTGGACTCCTTCAACCGCAGCTTCCGCGGCGGCAACCGCGAGCTGGGCGACGGCCGCTACGTGCCCGACTGGGGCTGGGTGGCGTCCGACTACATCGCCATCGACCAAGGCCCCATCCTGATGATGATGGCCAATCACGAGCGCGACGGCGTGTGGCGCTGGATGCGCCGCAGCGGCCCGCTGCGCCACGGCCTGCTCCGTGCCGGGTTCCGGGGCGGCTGGCTCGACAAGGCCGCGCAGGCCTGACGCCATGGTGACCATGACGCCGCCGCCTTCCCCGCCAAGCCGTCGCGCCTGGCTGGGCACGGTCTCGCGCGCCGGGGCCGCGCTCGGCCTGGCCCCCTGGGTGGCGGGCTGCGGCTCCCGCACGGACACCACCCTGCGCTTCTGGGCCATGGGCCGCGAGAGCGAGGTCGTGGCCGAGCTGATGCCTGCCTTCGAGCGCGAGCACCCCGGCGTGCGCGTCAAGGTCGAGCAACTGCCCTGGACCGCTGCGCACGAGAAGCTGCTGACGGCCTTCGCCGGGGACGCCACGCCCGACCTCGCCCAGATGGGCAACAGCTGGCTGCCCGAGATGCATGCCCTGGGCGCATTGGAGCCGCTGGACCCCTGGCTGGCACGGACGCCCGAACTGCAGCCCGGCGACTACTTCGACGGCATCTGGGCCACCAACGCACCGGCCGGTCAGCGCGTGGGCCTGCCCTGGTACGTCGACACGCGGCTGCTCTTCGTGCGCCAGGACCTGCTGGCTCGCGCGGGCATTCCCCGCATGCCAGGCAACTGGGACGAGTGGCGAGCCGCCCTGGCCCGGCTGCGCGAGCGCGGCATGGACACGCCCATCCTGCTGCCCACCAACGAGTTCGAGCCGCTGCTGGCCCTGGCGCTGCAACAACCCTCCGAGGTGCTGCGCGATGGCGGGCGCTTCGGCAACTTCTCGTCGGCCGACTTCCGCCGGGCCCTGGGCTTCTACGTCGAGCGCTTCCGCCGCGGCGAGGCGCCGGGCCTCACCAACAACCAGATCTCCAACCTCTGGCAGGAGTTCGGCCGCGGTGCCTTCGCCTTCTACATCTCGGGGCCCTGGAACATCGGCGAGTTCAAGCGCCGCCTGCCGTCCGAACTGGCCAATGCCTGGACCACTGCCGAGCTGCCCGGCCCCGACGGCCCGGGCATGTCCATCGCCGGCGGTGCCAGTCTGGCCATGTTCCGGCGCTCGCGCCGCAAGCCCGAGGCCTGGGCGCTCATCAGCTACCTGAGCCGGCCCGAGGTGCAGCTGCAGTTCTACCGACTGACGGGCGACCTGCCGCCGCGGCGCAGCGTCTGGGCCATGCCGCTGGAAGGTGGCGGCACGCTGGCGCAGGACCGTCACGCCGCGGCCTTCCGCCGCCAGCTCGAACGCGTGCGCCCGGCGCCGGCGGTGCCCGAGTGGGAACGCATCGCCTGGGAGATGCAGTACGCCGCGGCCCGCGTCGTCGGCGGCCAGGAAGACGAGGACACCGCCGTGCGCCGCCTGGACGCCCAGGTCGACGGCATCCTCGAGAAACGGCGCTGGATGCTGGAGCGGCACCCATGAAGAAGCTCAGCCGTGAATCCCTCGCCGCCTGGGCCTTCGCCAGCCCGGCCCTCGTCGTCATCGCCCTGTTCTTCGGCGTTCCCGTGCTCGCCGGCCTGGCCCTGAGCCTGACGGATTTCGACATCTACGCCCTGGCCGACCCGCGCAACCTGCGCTGGCAGGGTCTCGGCAACTACGTCCACGTGCTCAGCCTGCCGCTGTTCTGGAAGGCCTTGGGCAACACGGCCTACTTCGTCGCCCTGGGCGTGCCCCTGTCCATCGGCGTGTCGCTGGCCGCGGCGGTGCTGCTGCAGAGCAAGCTGGTGCGCTTCAAGCCCGTGCTGCGCACGGCGCTGTTCGCCCCGGTCGTGACGACGCTGGTGGCTGTCGCCGTCATCTGGCGCTACCTCTTCCACGTCAAGTACGGCCTGGTCAACTACACGCTGCAGTCCCTGGGCATCGACCCCATCGACTGGCTCGGCGACCCGCGCTGGTCCATGCCCACCATCATCCTGTTCGCGGCGTGGAAGAACTTCGGCGGCAACATGATCATCTTCATCGCCGCCCTGCAGGCCGTGCCCCAGGACCTCTACGAAGCCGCGCGCCTGGACGGCGCCCGCAGCTGGAACCAGTTCCGCTACGTCACGCTGCCCGGCATCGGGCCGACGCTGCTGATGGTCGCCATCCTCACCACCGCCGGCTATTTCCAGCTCTTCGCCGAGCCCTATGTGATGACGCAGGGCGGCCCGCTGCAAAGCACGGTCAGCGTGCTCTACCTGATGTACGACGAGGGCTTCAAGTGGTGGAACCTGGGGCTGGCCTCGGCCGTGGCCTTCGTGCTCTTCGTCATCATCGTTGTGGTGAGCAAGGGGCTGATCGCCTTGCAGCGGCGGCTCACGGGGGCCGAGGCATGAAGCGCGTGTTCGTCAATGCCCTGCTGTGGGCCTTCGCAGCGCTGGCGGTGTTTCCGCTCGTCTGGATGGTCTGCGTGTCGCTGATGCCCTTGGGCAGCGCCTCCAGCCTGCCGCCGCCGGTGCTGCCCCAGCACCCCACGCTGGAGCACTACCGTCAGCTGCTCGGCGAAGGCGGGCTCAAGCGCGCCTTCGCCAACAGCCTGGGGCTGGCCGTCGTCAGCACGCTGGTCTCGGTCAGCTTCAACACCCTGGCCGGCTATGCCTTCGCCAAGCTGCGCTTCCGCCACCGCGAGCGCATCTTCGGCCTGCTGATAGCGGCCCTCGTCATCCCGGGCCAGGTCGCCATGCTGCCCCTGTTCCTGATGCTCAAGGGCATGGGGCTGGTGAACACCTGGGCCGGCGTGCTGATCCCGAGCATGGCCGGCATCTTCGGCATCTTCCTCGTGCGCCAGTACGCGCGCGGCGTGCCGGACGAGCTGCTGGAGGCCGCCCGGCTCGATGGCGCGGGCGAATGGCGCATCTTCTGGAACATCGTGCTGCCGACGCTCAAGCCGGTTCTGGTGACGCTGGCGGTGTTCGCCTTCCTCGGCAGCTGGAACGACTTCATGTGGCCCTTGATCGTGCTGACCGACGGGGAGATGCACACGCTGCCGGTGGCGCTGGCGGCGCTGTCGCGGGAGCACGTGCAGGACAGCGAGCTGATGATGGCGGGCGCGGTGATCACGGTGCTGCCGGTGCTGGCGCTCTTCGTGGCCTTGCAGCGCTATTACATGCAGGGGTTGTTGATGGGGAGTGTGAAGTGACCTCGGTGTTCGGGCTTGGCTCCACTTTGGAGTGGCGGGGGTTGTTTTTGCCAAGAGCCTTTCGACTCGGTGCACCGTGCCGGGAGTTCGCCCCGGCGGGCGACCTACTTTCTTGTGTCGACAAGAAAGTAGGCAAAGAAACGACCCCTGCAAAACCGCCCACCCGCGCAGCGGGTGGGTCCCCTGCGATGCTCGAACTCCGAGGCCAGCGCCAAACTCCCTTCGCTCACTGCGTTCGCTACGGTCAGACAGTGGCGCTGAGTCAGTTCTTGAAGCGCGCTACGCGCGCGCCTCGGAGTTCTGCGCTTCTCGGCGGTTTAGAAGGGGAGAGCCCGAACAGCCAACAGCCGAACAGCCAGGGCGCCTATCGCAGCGGCCGTGCCCCCGAGGTATTTCGTCTTACCCCCTTTAGCGCCGCCGAGGAACGGAAAGCCTTGAGGCGGCGTGCGCAGCACGCTTCACCTTCTGACTCCGCGCAAATGTCTGAGCGGAGCGTAGCGAAGCGAGTTTTGCGCGGTGCCTCAAGGCTTGAGTACCGCAGGGAACCCCGCCGCGAAGCGGTGGGGCGGCGCGGTCGGGGGGAGCTCTTTGCCTACTTTCTGGCGGGACAGAAAGTAGGTCGCCCGCCGGGGCGAACTCCCGGCACGGTGCACCGAACAACATGGCTCCAGGCCAAAGCAACCCGCATCCAGCAGTCCCCCGCCCACTAACCCCTCACTGATCCCATGACCGCGCCCCGCGCCCTCCTGGCCGCCACCCTTGCCGCCTGCACCCTGCTCACCCAGGCCGCCGTCCTCGACGACATGAAGGACGCCAGCCCCTGGAAGGCCTCCGCCTCCGACCAGGTCAAGGCCGCGCTGCGGCGTGACGCCCAGGACGGCAGCCTCTGCCTCGACTACGACTTCTCCGGCGTCTCGGGCTATGCCGTCATGCGCCGCGAGCTGCCGCTGGACTGGCCGCAGGACTTCGCGCTGTCCGTCCAGCTCAAGGGCCAGGGCCGCGGCAACGACGTGCAGCTCAAGCTCGTCGATGCCAGCGGCGACAACGTCTGGTGGGTTAACCGCCCGGCGCTCGCCCTGCCCGAGACCCTCACGGAGAGCCGCTTCAAGCGCCGCCACGTCGCCTTCGCCTGGGGCCCGGCCACCGACCGAACCTTGCGGCACAGCCAGTTCGTCGAGCTGGTCGTCGTGGCCGGCCAGCAGGGCGGCGGGGCAGGGCGCTTGTGCCTCGGCGCCCTGGCCATGGAGCCGCGCGAGCCGGCGCCCGCGAGCTGGCCCGAGCCCCGCCGCACCCTGGCCGGCGGCGAGATGACCCTGGACTTCCAGCGCCTGCGCGAGTTCAACGGCCTGTGGTTCGCCAACGGCGCAGCCACCCGCATCGAGGCCTCCGACGACAACCGGCGCTGGAAGCTGCTGTCGGCCCGCCCCGGCCGCGCGGTCTTCCTCGGCGAGCAGGAGTGGCGCTGGCTGCGGCTGCGCTACGCCGGGCGCAAGCCGCCCGAGGTGCAGCTGCGCGACGCGGCGCGATGGCCCGACCTCAATGCCGCCGTCGCCGAACTGGCCAAGTCGCTGCCACGCGGCGACCTGCCGCGCGCCTTCGTCGGCGAACAGAACTATTGGACCGTCGTGGGCGTCGACGGCGGAGCGCAGCGGTCGGGCCTCGTCAGCGAGGACGGCGCCATCGAACTGAGCCGCGGCGGCCCCAGCGTCGAGCCGGCGGTGCTCCTGGCCGACGGCCGCATGCTCACCTGGGCGCAGGCCCGCATCGAGCACAGCCTCGTCGAGCAGGCCCTGCCTGTCGTGCAGTGGCGGCATGCCGAGGCCGAGCTGCACATCGAGGCCGCGGCGGACGGCCCCGCGTCGGACCCGCAGCTGCTGGCGCGCTACACCCTGCGCAACCCCACGGGCCGGCCGCAGCGCTATGGCTTGCTGCTGACTCTGCGGCCCTGGCAGGTCAACCCGCCGCAGCAGTTCCTGTCCACGCAAGGTGGCGTCAGCCCGCTGCCGGCCCTGGGCTGGGCCGATGGGCGGCTCACCGCGGCCGGCCTCGGCATCGTGCCGCGCGAGACGCCGGCCGAGGTCCGCGCGGCACCGTTCGGAGCCGGTGCGGGCCTGGCCACCCTCCTGCAGGCACCGCCGCTGCAGGCCCTGGCAGACCCCGAGGCCCTGCCGTCGGCGCTGATGCGTTTCGACGTCGAGCTGGCGCCGGGCGAATCCCGCGGCATCGGCTGGGTGTCGGGCCGAGGCAGCCTGCAGGCGCGCGACCTCGACACCCGCCTGGCCGTGGCGGCGGCCGGCTGGCGCGACCGGTTGGGAGCCTTGAGCCTGCGCCTGCCACCCGAGGCGGCGCCTGTGGCCGACACCATGCGCAGCGCCCTGGCGCAGATCCTGATGTCCCGCGAGGGCCCGGCGCTGCGGCCCGGCACGCGCTCCTATGCCCGCTCCTGGGTGCGCGACGGCGCCATGATGGTGGCCGGCCTCCTGCGCATGGGCGAGACGCGCGCGGCGACGGAGTTCGTCGACTGGTTCGGCGGCCACATCTTCGAGTCAGGCAAGGTGCCGTGCTGCGTGGACCAGCGGGGTTCGGACCCCGTCGTCGAGAACGACAGCCACGGCGAATACCTCTTCGCCGTGGCGGAGCTCTGGCGCCACACGCAAGACCGTGCACTGCTGCAGCGCCACTGGCCGCAGGTGCAGCGTGTCGTGGCCTGGATGGAGGGCCTGCGCCAGAGCGAGCGCAAGCCCGGTGCCGACCCCAGGTTTTGGGGCCTGATGCCGCCCTCCATCAGCCACGAGGGCTACAGCGACAAGCCGGCGTATTCGTACTGGGACGACTTCTGGGCGCTGCGCGGCTACAAGGATGCGGTGCAGATGGCCGAGGCCCTGGGCGACGCCGCGACCGCCCGCCGCTGGGCGGTCTGGCGCGACGAGTTCGAGGCCGATCTCGCCGGCTCGGTCGTGGCCACGGCCAGGCACTACGGCATCGACCACGTCGCCGGCGCCGCCGACCGCGGGGACTTCGACGCCACGTCCACGACGATGGCCCTCAACCCCGCCCAGGCCGACAAGCTGCCGCCGGCCCTGCTGCGCGCCACCTTCGAGCGCTACTGGGCGCAGGCCCTGGCCCGCATCGAGGGCCGCAAGGCCTGGAAGGACTACACGCCCTACGAGCTGCGCAACGTCAGCGCCCTGGTGCGGCTGGGGCGGGTGGACGAAGCCCACCGGCTGCTGGCCTGGTTCTTCGGCCACCAGCGCCCGGCCGGATGGAACCAATGGGCCGAGGTCGTGCTGCCCGACGCCCGCGAGCCGCGCTTCCTCGGCGACATGCCGCATGCCTGGATCTCGTCGGACTACCTGCGCTCGGCGCTGGATCTTTTCGCCTATGAACGCGAGGCCGGCGGCAGCCTCGTGCTGGGCGCCGGCCTGCCTCTGCGATGGAAGCTGGCCGGCGACATCGGCGTGGCGGGGCTCTCCACGGCGTGGGGGCGTTTGGATTACCGTCTCGAACGCCGCGCCGCCGGCGGCTGGACCCTCTCCATCGACCGCCGGCCCGAACGGCTCGCCGGCGAGCTTCGCCTGGCCTGGCCCGGCGATGAAGCCCTGCCCCGCGCGAGCGCCGAAGGCCGCGAGCTGGCCTGGCAGGGGCGCGAGCTGCCGCTGCCGCCCGGCGTCGCCGCCGTCCAATTGGAGCCTCGCCGATGATCAACCGCCGCCAGCTGCTTGCCACCGTTCCACCCTTGCTGGGGGGCTGCGCCGCCCTGCCGCCCGTGCCTCCCGAGGGCCTGGCTGCCGGCGAGCAGCGGCCCTGGCGGCTCGGTGGCGAGCGCATGTGGGTGTGGCTGCCGCCCGACTACACGCGGCGCGCCGAGCGCTGGCCGCTGGTCGTCTTCCTGCACGGCTCGGGCGAGCGCGGCACCGAGCTCGACAAGGTCAAGGTACACGGCCCGCCGATGTGGGTGGCACGCGGCACGGCCTACCCCTGCCTCCTCGTCAGCCCGCAGTTGGAGGAGGGCGCCCGCTGGGAGCCCGAGCGCCTGCACCGCCTGCTGGGCGCCCTGCAGTCGCACCTGCACGCCGACCGCCGGCGCTGCGTGGCCACCGGCCTGAGCCTGGGCGGCCACGGCGTGTGGAACTGGGCCAGCGCCCATCCCGGCGACCTGGCCGCGATCGCGCCGGTCTGCGGCTATGGCGACCCCGCCGCGGTGGCCGCGATGCGCGGCGTGCCGGTGCGGGCCTATCACGGCGCCGTCGATCCCGTCGTGCCGCTGGCCCGCCAGCAGGCCTGCGTCGACGCGCTGCTGGCCGCGGGCGGGCGCGCTACGCTAACCATCTATCCCGGCGTCGGCCATGATGCCTGGACGCCGGCCTACCAAGATCCCGACCTCATGCCCTGGCTGCTCGCGCAGCACCGGACCTGACGATGACTGCCCAACTGATCCGTAACAAGGCCGGCCTCGGCGTCGAGCTGCTCTCCCATGGCGCCCTGCGCCGGCTGCTGCTCGCGCCGGGGCTGATGCTCAATCTCTTTCCCGGCAACGAGCTCGAAGGCGGGCCGGCCAACGTCTGGCTGCGCCGGCGCGACGCCGGCGGCGACTGGCGCGCCGTGCCGCTGCTTGGCCCGCGCTCGCCGCTGCAGGTCCATGCCGGCGACAACGCCTTCGAGATGCGCGGCGACTGGGAGGGCCTGGCCCTGCGCCTGTCGCTGCGCCTGGCGGCCGACGAGCCGACGCTCTTCTGGCATCTGCAGGCCGAGAACCGCGGCCAGGCGCCCTGCGAGCTCGCTCCCGTGCTCGTGCAGGACGTGGGCCTGGCCGACTACGCCACCGTGCGGACCAACGAGTTCTACGTCAGCCACTACATCGACCTCCAGCCGCTGCGGCACGCCACCCACGGCGTGCTGCTGGCCGCGCGCCAGAACCAGGCGCAGCGTGGCCGGCATCCCTGGCTGCTGGCCGGCTCGCTGCGGCGGGCCGTGTCCTTCGCGACGGATGCCGTGCAGGTGTGGGGCCATGCCGGCCGCGAGGGCCTCGGTCCGCAGGCGCTGGCGCCCGGCCTGCCGGGCCAGCGCCTGCAGCAGGAGCACGCCCTCGTCGCGTTGCAGGACGAGGCCGCCACGCTGGCCCCGGGCCAGGCGCTGGCCGCAGGCTTCTTCCTCAGCGTGCAGGCCCACCACCCCGAGGCCAGCGGCGACGCCGACCTGGCCCTGCTGTCCGCCCTGATGGCCATGCCCGAGGCGGCGCCCGGCCAGCCGCTGGACGAGCCCGGCCACGCCCCCGCGGCCAGCCTGTTCGCCGGAGCGCCGCAACTGGCCAGCCTCGACCTCGATGCCGACGCCCGGCAGCGGCTCTTCCCGGGCGAGCACCGGCACGAGGAATGGCAGGACGGGCGCCTGCTCAGCTTCTTCGCCGGCCCGGCCGGCCACGTCGTGCTACGTGCCAAGGAGCTGCTCGTGCAGCGCCCGCATGGCCACATCCTGCGCAGCGGCCAGCACCTTCTGCCCGACGAGGGCGCGCTGACCTCCACCTGCTGGATGGGCGGCATCTTCCATTCCATGCTGACCCAGGGGCATGTCAGCTTCAACCGCCTGCTGTCCACGCGGCGCAGCCTGCTCGGCCTCTTCCACACCGCGGGGCTGAGGCTGTTCGTGCGGGAGGAGGGCGGCGCTTGGCAGCTGCTGGGCCTGCCGTCCGCGTTCGAGATGCAGCCCCAGCGCTGCCGCTGGCTCTATGCCCATGCCGGCGGCCTCATCGAGGTCGTGGCCGAAGCCGGCGAGGCGCCCGATACCCAGACCCTCGCACTGCAAGTGCTGCAGGGCCCGCCGCTGGCGGTGCGTGCCTGCCTGCACCTGGCCCTCGGTGGCGACGATGGCGCGGCACCGCACAAGCCGGTCTGGGCCCACGGCGGCGACCGCCTGCGGCTGACGCCGCCCGAGGGCAGCGAGCTGGCCGAGCGGTTTCCCGGCGGCGGCTTCGAGATCGAGGCGCCCGGCCTGGCCATCGTCGGCGACGACGGCAGGCTCTTCGACGACGGCGTGAGCCGGGGTGAACCGGTCGTCTGCCTGGACTTCCTGCCGGCGGCGTCGTTCGCGCTGGCGCTGCGCGGCCGGCTGCTGCAGGTGGAGCCGCCGCCGGCCGAACCGCTGGCGCTGCCGCAGTGGCAGGGGGCGGAGCCGGCCCTGGGCCAGCTCGCCGACATCCTGCCCTGGTACGCCCATAACGCCCTGGTGCACTACCTGTCGCCGCGCGGCCTGGAGCAGTACACGGGTGGCGGCTGGGGCACGCGCGACGTCTGCCAGGGGCCGCTGGAGATGCTGCTCGCCCTCGGGCGCACGGCGCCCGTGCGCGACCTGCTGCTGCGCGTCTTCTCGGCCCAGAACGCCGATGGCGACTGGCCGCAGTGGTTCATGTTCTTCGAGCGCGAGCGCGGGATCCGCGCCGGTGACTCGCATGGCGACATCGTCTTCTGGCCACTGCTGGGCCTGGCGCAATACCTCATCGCCAGCGGCGACGCCGGCGTGCTGGACGAGGTGCTGCCTTTCCATGACGACGAGGCGGCACCCCTGTCGGCCCACGTCGAGCGCGCGCTCGGCCTCATCCGCCGCCGCGTCGTGCCCGGCACGGGCCTGGCCGCCTACTGGCACGGCGACTGGAACGACTCCCTGCAACCGGCCGACCCGGCGCTGCGTGAGCGCCTGTGCAGTGCCTGGACGGTGACCTTGCACCACCAGACGCTGCACACCCTGGCCGCGGCCTTCGCGCGCCTTGAGCGTGCCGACGCTGCCGCGGCCCTGGTGGCCGAAGCCGCCGGCGTGCGCGCCGAGTTCCAGCGCCTGCTGGTGCAGGACGACGTCGTCACCGGCTACGCCCTCTTCCCGGAGAGCGGCGAGCGCGAGCTCTGGATCCATCCGCAGGACACGCGCACCGGCCTGCGCTACAGCCTGCTGCCGATGATGCATGCCGTGCTGGACAGCCTGTTCACGCCCGAGCAGGCGCAACTGCAGGCCGCGCTGATCGAGCGCCACCTCAAGGGGCCGGACGGCGCCCGCCTCTTCGACGCGCCGCTGCCTTACCGCGGCGGGCCGTCGCGCCTCTTCCAGCGCGCCGAGACGAGCAGCTTCTTCGGCCGCGAGATCGGCATCATGTACATGCACGCGCACCTGCGTTACGCGCAGATGCTGGCCCACCTCGGCCACGCCGAAGCCTTCCTGCAGGCCCTGGCCCTGGCCCATCCGGTGGCGCTGCGCGACCGCGTGCCCAGCGCCAGCCCGCGCCAGGCCAACTGCTACTACTCCAGCAGCGACGCCGCCTTCGCCGACCGCTACGAGGCCCAGGCCCACTACGGCCGGGTGCTGGCCGGCGAGGTGGCCCTGGACGGCGGCTGGCGCATCTACTCCAGCGGCCCGGGCATCGCGCTGGGCCTGGTCATCGGCTCGCTGCTCGGCCTCAGGCTGGAGCACGACGCCCTGCTGCTCGACCCCGTCATGCCGGCGCGGCTCGATGGCCTGACCGTGCAGCTCGGGCTGGCCGACCTGCGCTTCGAGCTGACCTACCGCGTGGGCCCGAGGGGGCACGGCGTCGAACGCGTGAGCGACGAGGCCGGTGGCGAACTGCCCGGCGAACGGCGGCCTCACGCCTACCGCCTGGGCGCCCTGGCCCTGCCGCGGCCGGCACCGGGCGCGGTCTGCCGCTGGATCGTCGAGATCGGCTGACGCCGGCTCAGGCCATCCGCATCGGGATGGTGACGGGCCCGTCGTTGACGAGGTGGACCTGCATGTCGGCCCCGAACTCGCCGCTGGCGACGACGGGATGCTGACGCCGCGCGACGGCGAGGACGTGCTCGTAGAGCCGCCGGCCGAGGTCAGGCGGCGCCGCGCCCGAGAAGCTCGGCCGGTTGCCGCCGGCCGTGTCCGCGGCGAGGGTGAACTGGCTGACAACGAGCAGGCCGCCGCCCACGTCCTGAAGGCTGCGGTTCATCTTGCCGGCCTCGTCGCTGAAGATGCGCAGTTTGAGGACCTTGGCGACCAGCTTCTCGGCGCTGGCCTCGGTGTCGCCCGGCTCGGCGCAGACCAGCATCAGCAGGCCCGATCCGATGGCACCCACCACCGCGCCGCCCACCTCGACGCGGGCTTCGCGCACCCGTTGCAGTACGGCGATCATGCGCCGTCCTCCTGATGGAGCGAGTGGGCCTCGACGTCCATGGGCAGCAGCTGGATGCTGCAGCGCAGGCCGGGCACCGTGCCCATCAGCGCCTGTTCCACCTCGCCGCGCAAGGTGGCGGCACGGCCCAGCGTCCAGTGGGCCGGCATGTGCATGTGCAGGTCAATGAAGCGGCGCTGGCCCGCCACGCGGCTGACGATGTGGTCGAAGCGCACGTCGTAGGGATGCCTGAAGCCGTCGAGCACGGCCTGCACCCGGGTGAGGCTCTCGTCGTCCAGGGCCTGGTCCATCAGGCCGCTGGTCGATTCGCGCAGCAGGTGCAGGCCTTCGCGCAGGATGTTGAGCGCCACGACCATGGCGAGCAGCGGGTCCAGCCAGTGCCAGCCGGTGGCCATGACGCCCAGCAGTCCGGCCACCACGCCGGCCGAGGTCCAGACGTCGGTGATCAGGTGGCGGGCGTCGGCGGCGAGGGCGACCGAGCGCGCCTCGCGGGCCTTGCGCAGCATGGCCCAGGCCAGCAGCCCGTTCAGGGCCGAACTGACCACCGCCAGCGCGGCGCCCAGGCCGATGCCTTCCAGCGGCTCGGGGTGGCGCCAGCGCTGGGCGGCGCCCCAGAAGATGCCGAGCGCCGCCGCGATGATGAGGATGCCCTCGAAGCCGCTGGAGAAATACTCGGCCTTATGGTGGCCGTAGGGGTGCTCGGCGTCCGGCGGCTGGGCGGCCAGCGTCACCATGGCCAGCGCGAAGACCGCACCGGCCAGGTTGACCAGCGACTCCAGCGCGTCCGCGGCCAGGCTGACGGAACCCGTCCACCACCACGCCGCACCCTTGAGCAGGATGGTCACGACCGCCGTCGCGACGGAGAGCTTGAGATAGGCGCTGGCGTGCATGGCGGGATTGTCGCGTGGCATCGGCCGGCCCCGCCGCGTGCCGACCGGCCCCGACGCGGCGATGGCCGCGGCGCGTCCCTAGAATCCGCCCGCAGTTTTCCCCTGGAGCCGCGCATGACCAGCCCCACCAGCACCCATCTGTCCCCCGACGTGTCCCACATCGCCCCGCGCGAGAAGGCAGAGATCCTGTCCCAGGCGCTGCCCTACATCCGGCGCTTCCACGGCAAGACCATCGTCATCAAATACGGCGGCAACGCCATGACCGACCCGGCCCTGCAGCAGGATTTCGCCGAGGACGTGGTGCTGCTCAAGCTGGTCGGCCTCAACCCCGTCGTCGTGCACGGCGGCGGACCGCAGATCGAGGACGCGCTCAACAAGCTGGGCAAGAAAGGCCACTTCATCCAGGGCATGCGGGTCACCGACGAGGAGACCATGAGCGTCGTCGAATGGGTGCTGGCCGGCGAGGTGCAGCAGGACATCGTGGGCCTCATCAACGCAGCCGGCGGCAAGGCCGTGGGCCTGACGGGCCGCGACGGCGGCATGATCCGAGCCAAGAAGCTCAAGATGCTGGACAAGGATGACCCGGCCAAGGAACACGACGTGGGCCAGGTCGGCGACATCGTCTCCATCGACCCGTCGGTGGTGAAGGCGCTGCAGGACGACCAGTTCATCCCCGTGGTCAGCCCCATCGGCTTCGGCGAGCACAACGAGAGCTACAACATCAACGCCGACGTGGTGGCCGCCAAGCTGGCGACCGTGCTGCAGGCCGAGAAGCTGCTGATGCTGACCAACATCCGCGGCGTGCTCGACAAGGCCGGCGAGCTGCTGACCGAGCTGACGCCGCGCCGCATCGACGAACTCGTGGCCGACGGCACCATCAGCGGCGGCATGATCCCCAAGATCGCCGGCGCCATCGACGCGGCCAAGAGCGGCGTCAACGCCGTGCACATCATCGACGGCCGCGTGCCCCACGCCATGCTGCTGGAGGTGCTGACGGACCAGGCCTACGGCACGATGATTTCGTCCCGTTGAAAGCCTAAGGCAACCACAGAGGCACGGAGGCACAGAGCGAGCACGGAGAAGCCCGTTTTCTCTGTGTCTCCGTGCCTCTGTGGTTGCATTTCTCTTCCGGTTTCATGCGGTGCGGGTCCCGGGATTGCGCAATGGAGAACTGAATTGACCCCCCGCGACCGCGTCTGGCTGTTCGACCTCGACGACACGCTGCACAACGCCTCCCACCGGGCGTTCCGCGAGTTGAACGCGTCGATGACGGCCTACATCGTCAACCACCTGGGCCTTGCCGAAGACGAGGCGGTGGCCCTGCGCCACCGCTATTGGCTGCGCTACGGCGCGACGCTGACGGGCCTGCAGCGCCACCATGGCGTGCGGCCCGCCCACTTCCTGCACGAGACGCACCTGCTGCCGGGGCTGGACGAGCACCTGCACGGCCACGCCCATGACCTGGCGGCGCTGCGCCGCCTGCCGGGCCGCAAGTTCCTGATGACCAATGCCCCGCGGGCCTACGCCGAGCGGGTGCTGGCGGCCCTGGGACTGGGGCGGGTCTTCGAGGGCCTGATCTGCATCGAGGACATGGCCTGCTTCGGCCAGTCGCGGCCCAAGCCTGACGCGCGCATGTTCCGCATCGTGCTCGCCCGCCTCGGCCTGAGGCCCGGGCAATGCGTGCTGGTGGAGGACACCCTCGTGCACCAGAAGGCGGCGCGCGGCCTGGGCCTGGCCACCGTCTGGATGCAGCGCTGGCTGCGCCGCGCCGGCGCCGCCCGACTGCACCGCCGGCCGGGCTACGTCAACCGACGGGTGCGTTCGCTGGCCGCGCTGTTACGTTCTCCCCAGTTCTGAAGGAAGACGCGGATGGCCGAGGGGGTATCCTCGCCCGAAAATGCGCCCTTCGCGCATTTGAAGAATCCTCTCACTCAATGACCCCGTTCTCGGTCCTGATCGTCGAAGACCAAGCTCGCTTCCGGGAGGCCTTCACGCATGCCCTCAGCAGCGTCCCCGACATCGAGCTGCTCGGCATCGCCCCCGACCTGCCCCAGGGCCGGCGCATGTTCGACCAGCTCCAGCCCGACGTGCTGCTCGTCGACCTCGACCTGCCCGGCGGCAGCGGCATCGAGCTGATCCGCCATGCCGCCCAGACCCGTCCGCAGTGCGAGGTCATGGTGATCTCCGTGTTCGGCGACGAGCAGCACGTCGTCGCCAGCATCGAGGCCGGCGCCACCGGCTACCTGCTCAAGGACAGCCTCGCCCTGGATCTGCCCGGCCAGCTGCGCTCCCTGCGCGCCGGCGGCAGCCCCATCAGCCCCGTCATCGCGCGCCGCCTGCTGGTGCGCCTGGCGCCGGGTGCCCAGGGCTCGAGCGGTCCCTCGCCCGAGGCCATGGCGGCGACGCTCGCCGACGAGGAGGTCGTCGCCCTGTCGGAGCAGGAGTCGCGTGTGCTGCACCTGGCCGCCAAGGGCTTCACCTTCGACGAGATCGCGCAGTTCATGCAGGTCTCGCCGCACACCGTCATGACCTATGTGAAGCGCGTCTACCGCAAGCTGCACGTGCGCTCGAAGGTCGAGGCCATCTACGAAGCGCGCCGCCTGGGTTGGCTGCGCGACTGATCCGGCCCACCCCTCACGCGCTTCGCGCGCCCCCTTCGAGGGCTGTTACGGCAAGATCGCAGCTGTGAACACCGACACCACCCCCGAACCGGTAGCCGCTACTTCCCAACCCGGGCCGCGCAAGCGCCCCAAGCCCGGCGAGCGCCGCACGCAGATCCTGCAGGTGCTGGCCGGCATGTTGGAGCAGCCGGGAGCCGAGCGCATCACCACGGCGGCCCTGGCGGCGAAGCTCGAGGTCAGCGAGGCGGCCCTGTACCGGCACTTCGCCAGCAAGGCGCAGATGTTCGAGGCGCTGATCGACTTCATCGAGACCAGCGTCTTCGGCCTGGTCAACCAGATCGCCGACAGCGCGCTGCCCTTGCCGCCGCCCGGCAAGGCGGCGCGCATCGCCAGCGTCGTCCTGCAGTTCGGCGAGAAGAACCCCGGCATGACCCGCGTCATGGTGGGCGACGCCCTGGTCTACGAGAACGAGCGCCTGGTCGCGCGCATGAATCAGTTCTTCGACCGCATCGAGTCGTCGCTGCGCCAGGTGCTGCGCGTCGCCGCCGAGGCCCAGGGCTCGATGACGCCCACCGTGCAGGCCAACGCCCAGGCCTCGGTCTGGGTCAGCTTCATCATCGGCCGGCTGCAGCGTTATGCGCGTTCGGGATTCAAGCGCCTGCCGACCGAGCAACTCGAAGCCTCGCTGAAGGCGATCGGCTGAGCCCCCGCCTAAACTGCGGCGATGTCCGCCGCTGTTGAATCGCTGATCGCCCGCGCCGAGGGCCTGCTCGCCCGGCTGGAGGCCGTGCTGCCCCATGCCGCCACGCCGCCCGACTGGTCGGCCTCCACCGCCTTCCGCGCCCGCCGCCGCCATGGCGCGCTGTGCCTGGAACCGGTGCGTTCGGTGAGCCGCATCCGCCTGGCCGACCTGAAGGAGGTCGAGCCCCAGAAGGAAAAGCTGCTGCGCAACACCGCGCAGTTCGTCGCCGGCCGGCCGGCGAACAACGTGCTGCTGACGGGGGCCAAGGGCACCGGCAAGAGCTCGCTGATCAAGGCCGTGCTCAATGAGTTCGCCGGCCAGGGCCTGCGGCTGATCGAGGTCGACAAGGCCGACCTCGTCGACCTGCCGGACCTCGTCGAGCAGGTGCAGGGCCGGCCCGAACGCTTCGTCGTTTTCTGCGACGACCTCAGCTTCGACGAGGGCGAAGCCAGCTACAAGGCCCTCAAGAGCGTGCTCGACGGCTCGGTGGCCGCGGCGAGCGATAACCTGCTCATCTACGCGACCAGCAACCGCCGCCATCTGCTGCCCGAGAAGATGGCCGACAACCTCGGCGGCACCCACGGCGAGCATGGCGAGATCCACCCCGGCGAGGCGGTGGAGGAGAAGATCTCCCTGTCCGAACGCTTCGGGCTGTGGATCAGCTTCTACCCCTTCAGCCAGAACGAATACCTCGCCATCGTCGCCCAGTGGCTGCGCCACTTCGGGCTGGACGAGGCGGCCATCGAGGCGGCGCGCCAGCCGGCGCTGGTGTGGGCGCTGGAGCGCGGCTCGCGCTCGGGCCGGGTGGCCTTCCAGTTCGCGCGCGACCTGGCGGGGCGGGGCGAATGAGCGCCGGCCGCCCCATCACCGAGGTCGCGGTGGGCGTGCTCGTCCGGCCTGATGGCCAGTTCCTGCTGACCACGCGCCCCGAAGGCAAGGTCTACGCCGGCTACTGGGAGTTTCCGGGCGGCAAGGTCGAGGCGGGCGAGACCGTCGAGCAGGCCCTGGCGCGCGAGCTGCGCGAGGAGCTGGGCATCGAGATCGGCGCCGCCCTGCCCTGGAAGGTCGAGATGTTCGACTACCCCCACGCCCTCGTGCGGCTGAACTTCTGCAAGGTCTTCGACTGGAGCGGTGACTTCCAGATGCTCGAAGGCCAGCAGATGGCCTGGGCCGACCTGCCGGTGCAGGTCAGGCCGGTGCTGCCTGGGACCGTCCCCGTGCTGAACTGGTTCGCCGAAGAACGCGGCCACGCCGGCCCGACTCACCTAGACTGACGCGATGGCATCGACGAACTGGCTCGACGAAGTGAAATGGGACGACCGCGGCCTGGTGCCCGTGATCGCCCAGGAGCGGGGCACGGGCGACGTGCTGATGTTCGCGTGGATGAACCGCGAGGCCCTGGCGCTGACGGCCGAGCGCGGCCAGGCGGTCTACTGGAGCCGTTCGCGCGGCAGGCTCTGGCACAAGGGCGAGGAGAGTGGCCACTTCCAGCAGGTGCACGCCATCCGCATGGACTGCGACAACGACGTGCTGCTGCTGACCATCACCCAGCTGGGGCACGACCCCGCTGAACCTGGAATAGCGTGTCACACCGGCCGGCACAGCTGCTTCTTCCAGAAGCTGGAGAACGGCGCCTGGACGGCCGCGGAACCGGTGCTGAAGGACCCCGCCAAGATCTATGAGTGACGACATCCTCCGCCGCGTCGGCGCGGTCATCGAATCCCGCAAGGGTGCGGACCCGTCCGCCAGCTACGTCGCCAAGCTCTTCGACAAGGGCCTGGACGCCATCCTGAAGAAGGTCGGCGAGGAAGCCACGGAGACGGTCATGGCGGCCAAGGACGGCGATCCGAAGAAGGTCGTCTACGAGGTGGCCGACCTGTGGTTCCACAGCATGGTGGCGCTCGCGCATTTCGGCCTGAAGCCCGAGGACGTGCTGGCGGAACTGGCCCGGCGCGAAGGGCTGTCGGGGCTCGCCGAGTTCGCCGCGCGCAAGGCCGATTGACGGGAAGCAGGGACATGCAAGGCACCGACATCCAAACCGCGCCGCCCATGGACAACCAGAGGCTGCAAAGCCTGCGCAATATCACGCTCGCCGTCTACATCCTCTACGCGGTCGGCGTCTTCACCGGCCTGCCGGCGCTCATCGGCATCATCATCAATCACGTGAAGGTGGACGATACCGAGGGCACCCTCTACCGCAGCCATTTCGGCTGGCAGATGCGCAGTTTCTGGTGGAGCCTGCTGTGGGCCGTCCTCGGTTGGGCGACCGTCTGGCTCGGCGTGGGCTTCGTCATCCTGGCCGCCAACTGGCTGTGGCTGGTCTACCGCCTCGTGCGAGGCTTTCTCAACTGGAACGACGGCAAGCCCATGCCGGTCTGAACGAGGAATCCACCGTGTCCCACGACCCCAACTGCATCTTCTGCAAGATCGTCGCCGGCCAGATCCCGAGCAGGAAGGCCTACGAGGACGAGGAGTTGCTCGCCTTCCACGACATCCACCCCTGGGCGCCGGTGCACGTGCTCATCATCCCGAAAACCCACATCGCCTCCATGGCCGACGTGACGGGCGACCATGCCCCCCTGCTGGGTCGCATGGCCGCCCTCGGCCCGCGGCTGATGAAGGAACTGGGCGTCACCAACGGCTTCCGCCACGTCATCAACACCGGGGCGGACGGCGGTCAGGAGGTGTATCACCTGCATCTGCACGTGATGGGCGGTCCACGGCCGTGGTTGAAAGGCTGAGCTGCAACCTCATGTAGCGGCCGTGCGCTAACGCACCGGATGGGCTGCGCCTTGACCCGTCCGACGGGCGGCAGGGTGTCGCTCACCTAGAATTTGGGCCAGTCCACAAGGAGTCAACATCATGGGTTCATTCAGCATCTGGCACTGGCTGATCGTTCTGGTCGTCGTGATCGCCATCTTCGGCACCAAAAAGCTGCGCAATGTCGGCTCCGACCTGGGCGCCGCGGTCAAGGGCTTCAAGGACGGCATGAAGGACGGCAGCAGCGACACCCCCGCGGCGCCGCCTCAGCAGGTCACGGCCAGCAAGGTCGGCGACCCCAACACGGTCGACGTCGACGCCAAGACCAAGTCCTGAGACTGACGCCGAGTGCTCGATTTCGGCTTTGACAAGCTCGCGCTGATCGGCGCGGTGGCGTTGATCGTCATCGGCCCCGAGAAGCTGCCCCGTGTCGCCCGCACGGTGGGCACGCTGCTGGGCAAGGCGCAGCGCTACGTGGCGGACGTGAAGGCCGAGGTCAACCGCTCCATCGAGCTGGAGGAACTCCAGAAGATGAAGAGCCAGTTCGAGACGGCCGCGCGCGACGTGGAGCAGAGCGTGCGCCAGGAGGTCAGCTCCGCCACCCAGGCCCTGAACCAGACCTGGAGCGACGTGACCAGCGACACCTCCTACGAGGCGGCCAGCAGCATCGCCCCACCGCCGCCCGAGTACCGCCATCCCAAGAAGAACTGGCGGCTCAAGCGGGGCGCCACGCCGATGTGGTTCAAGCAGAAGGCCGGCGTGCGCCGCCACACCCAGTCCGGCGCGGCCCGCGTGGCCCGCTTCAGACCGCCCGGTATCCGTTGATGAGTTCCTTCCAGAACCCCGATCACGACGAGCTGGCCGGTACCGAGCAGCCCTTCGTCGCCCATCTGATGGAGCTGCGCGACCGGCTCTTGCGCGCCATCGTGGCCGTGGCCGTCTGCTTCGGCGCCCTCGCCCTCTATCCGGGGCCCGGCCATCTCTACGACCTGCTCGCCGCGCCGCTGGTGGCTCACCTGCCGGCCGGCACCAAGCTGATCGCCACCAACGTCATCGCGCCCTTCTTCGTGCCGCTGAAGATCACGCTGCTGGCCGGCTTCATGCTCGCCCTGCCGGTGGTGCTCTACCAGGCCTGGGCCTTCGTCGCGCCGGGCCTGTACTCCCACGAGAAGCGCCTGGTGCTGCCGCTGGTGGTGTCGAGCACGCTGCTGTTCTTCGCGGGCGTGGCCTTCTGCTACTTCTTCGTCTTCGGGCAGGTCTTCCGCTTCATCCAGAGCTTTGCGCCCAAGAGCATCACGGCGGCGCCTGACATCGAGGCCTACCTCGGCTTCGTGATGAACATGTTCATCGCCTTCGGCGCGGCCTTCGAGGTGCCGGTCATCGTCGTCGTGCTGGCCCGCATCGGCGTCGTCTCGGTGGACAAGCTGCGCGAGTGGCGCGGCTACTTCATCGTCGTGGCCTTCATCGTCGCGGCTGTCATCACGCCGCCGGACATCGTCTCGCAGCTGGCCCTGGCCATCCCCATGTGCCTGCTCTACGAGCTGGGCCTGTTCGCGGCCACCCACTTCATCCGCAGCACCCAGGCGCCCGAAGACAAGCCTGAAGACAAGCAGGCCTAGTCCACTGCGGCGGGGGTGCCATTTCCCCGACGCAGTGGACTAATCGTCCTCGGCCACGCGCTGGGGCCTGGGCCGCTGGTCGACGTCCAGGCGGAAGCTCAGCGCCTTGCCGGCGCGCTGCACCGCCACCTCGACCTCGCTGTGCGGCTTGAGCGCCGCCACGCTGGCCAGCAGGTCGGCGGGCGTGGCGACGGCATGCCCGCCGATGCGCGTCAGCACGTCGCCCGGCTTGATGCCGGCCCGCGCCGCCGGCGCATCGGCGACCACGCCGCCGATCAGCACGCCCCTGGCCTCGTCCAGCTTCAGGGCTTCGGCCAGTTCGGGCGTCAGCTCGCGCGTCTGCACGCCGATCCAGCCGCGCGCCACGACGCCGTCCTTCAGCAGGGCCGATGCCACCTGGCGCGCCACGTCCACGGGGATGGCGAAGCCGATGCCCAGCGAGCCGCCGCTGCGCGAGAAGATGGCCGTGTTGATGCCCACCAGCCGGCCGTCGGCGTCGACGAGGGCGCCGCCCGAGTTGCCGGGGTTGATGGCGGCATCGGTCTGGATGAAGTTCTCGAAGGTGTTGATGCCCAACTGGTTGCGGCCGAGCGCCGAGACGATGCCGGAGGTGACGGTCTGGCCGACGTTGAAGGGATTGCCGATGGCCAGCACGGCGTCGCCCACCTGCAGGTTGGCGGCCTCGCCCAGCGGAATGGCCGGCAGGTCGGCCAGCTCGATCTTGAGCACGGCGACGTCGGTCTCGGGGTCGGTGCCGACCAGCCGGGCCCGCGCCTGGCGGCCGTCGCTGAGCTGCACCTCGATGTCGGACGCGCCCTCGACGACGTGGTTGTTGGTCAGCAACACGCCGTCGGCCGAGATGATGACACCCGAGCCGAGGCCGAGCTGCGGGCCGTCGTGCGGCGAGCGGCGCCCGAAGGGAAAGCCGAACAGCGGATCGCGGCCACGGCGCGCGGCCTGCGACGGCGCCTTGCTCGCCGTGATGCTGACGACGGCCGGCGAGGCGATGCGCGCGGCCTGGGCGAAGCCGGCCCGCACGATGGAGGCGGCCGGCGAGGGCGGCAGGGCGATCTGACGGGCCGTCTGCGCGATGGGCGCCTCGCGCCAGCGGGCGTGCTGCAGCCATTGCGGCTTGAGGGTCGCGATGACGAAGACCACCGCCAGGGCGACCGTGACCGCCTGCGCGAAAATCAGCCAGAGCCGCTTCACCACCCCAACATCCTTTTCAAGCCATGACCGATCGCGCCACGCTGGAACTCCGCCTGAACGAATGGCTGGAGCCCGCGCGGTTCAAGGATTATGGGCCGAACGGCCTGCAGGTCGAGGGCCGCTCCGAGGTACGCCATCTGGTCTGCGGGGTCACCGCCAGTCTGGCCTTCATCGACGCGGCCCTCGCGGCCGGCGCCGATGCCCTGCTCGTCCACCACGGCCTGTTCTGGCGTGGCCAGGACGGGCGGGTGACGGGCTGGATGAAGCAGCGCCTGGCGCGGCTGCTGGTGGCGGACGTGAACCTCTTCGCCTACCACCTGCCTCTGGATGCGCATCCGGCGCTCGGCAACAACGCCCAGCTGGGCGCGCGCCTGGGCTGGACGGCGGACCGCCGCTTCGGCGAGCAGGACCTGGGCTTCAGCGCGCCGGTCGAAGCGACCGACCTGGCGACCTTGTCGGAGGCCCTGCGCAGCCGCCTGGGCCGGCCCGTCACGGCCGTGCCCGGCGACGGCCGGCCGCTGTGCCGCGTGGCCTGGTGCTCCGGCGGCGCCCAGGGATATTTCGAGGCCGCCATCGCGGCCGGCGCCGACGTCTTCGTGACCGGCGAGATTTCCGAGCCTCAGGCCCACTACGCCCGCGAGACCGGCGTGGCCTACGTCGCCGCCGGCCACCACGCCACCGAGCGCTACGGCGTCCAGGCCGTGGCCGCCCGGGCCGCCGCGGAGCTCGGCCTGAGCTGGCAGTTCATCGACGTTGACAATCCCGCCTGACGGAGGCGTCAGCCCGCGTGGGCCAGGGCGTGGGCGATGGCCGCCCTCACGGCCGTCACCTGGGCGGCTATGCACTGCTGCGGCGTGGCGCGCGGGCTGTCGGGGTAGACCTCGGTGGTCGTCGCGAAGCGGGCCGCGGTGATGGCCGCACACAGGCTGCGCCGCGTCACCTCGAAGCCGATGACGCCTGGCGACAGCAGCGGGCAGCCGATGATGCGGCCGTCGGCATCGGGCTCGGCGACGTGGGTGACCGTGGCCACGGCCTCGATGACGGCGCGCTGGAAGTCGGGCAGCGGGTGGTCGATGTCGTCGACGAGGTAGAAGCCGTCGGGGATGGTCCCCGGCTCGAAGGCCACGCCATCGCGGGCCGCCAGGGCGGGGCGGAACTCGGATTCGTCCGAGTCGGTCGTCTCGTGCAGGTCGATGTGCAGCAGTACCTGGCCGCGCAGCGGCGCCAGCAGGGCCACGAGGGCGGCGGATTCGCCTGCCGGGCTGTCGGGGCGGAAGCTGCGGTTGGGGTCGATGGCGTCGCGGTTCCAGCGCTGCAGCCGCTCGTAGGCCCAGGGGCTGACGCAGGGCACGACGAGGAGGTTGGCGCGCCCGGCCTGTTCGAGGCCGTGCTCGCGCAGGAAGTGCAGGGCGCCGAGCACGCCGCTGGTCTCGTAGCCGTGCACGCCGCCGGTGACGACGAGGGTGGGCAAGGCCGCGTTCCAGCCGCGGCTGCGGGCCGAGCGCAGCGGGAAGGCCTGGCCGTCGTATTGCACGGTGCCGTAGTCGACGAGGTCGAAGTCGCCGCGCAGCGGCTCGAGAGCGGCGAGCACGTCGTCCGCGTAGCTGCGCTGCCTCTCGATGCGACGGCGCCAGGCGTCGGTCTGGGCGGCGGACCAGGGCTGGCCCGGGGTGCCGATGGGGTAGGGTGTGTGCGTGGTCATGACGGGCAGTCTGCCAGCCATGCAGCCCCGTGATGGAAGAATGCCGCATGGCCCGCCCCGACGTACCGACTCCGCCCCTGCTCGTCACGATGGGAGATGCCTGCGGCATCGGCCCCGAGAACATTGCCATGCAATGGGCGCGTCAGGCGCCGGGGGATGCCGTCGTCGTCGGCGACGTGGGCGTGATGCGCCGCGCGGTGGCCCTGGCGGGTGGCGGCCTTGCGGTGGCGGTGCTGGAGACGCCGCAGGAGCTCGGCCGCGTGCCGCCTCGCTGCCTGCCCGTCTGGCAGCCCGACGGCCTGCCGGCCGACCTGGCCAGTGCCCCACTCGGCCAAGTGGACCGGCGTGCTGGTGCCGCAGCGGCACGCTGCATCGAGGCGGCCGTCGCCGAAATCCTGGCCAGCCGCGGCCGGGCCCTGGTCACGGCGCCCATCCACAAGGAGGCCCTGCATGCGGCCGGTTCGCCTTACCCGGGCCACACCGAGATGCTGCAGGCGCTGGCCGGCGGCCCGCCGGTGCGCATGATGCTGGCCAACGAGGAGCTGCGCACGGTGCTGGTCACCATCCACTGCTCGCTGCGCGAGGCCATCGAGCGGGTGACGCGCGCGGCGGTGCTGGAGACGCTGCGCATCACCGACACCGCCTTGAAGCGCATGGGCCTCGCGGCGCCGCGCATCGCGGTGGCGGGCCTGAATCCGCATGCCGGCGAGGGAGGGCTCTTCGGCCGCGAGGAGATCGAGCACATCGCTCCGGCGATCGCCGACGCCCGTGCCGCCGGCATCGACGCGAGCGGCCCCTACGCGCCGGACACGGTCTTCATGCGCGCGCGCCGCGGCGAGTTCGACGTGGTGGTGGCGATGACGCACGACCATGGCCTCATCCCGGTCAAGTACCTGGGCGTGGAGCAGGGCGTCAACGTGACGCTGGGCCTGCCCTTCGTGCGCACCAGCCCCGACCACGGCACGGCCTTCGACATCGCCGGCCAGGGCGTGGCGGACCCGGCCAGCCTGGGCGCGGCGCTGGCCATGGCTCGACGGCTTTCGGCGGTGGCGGCTTAGCGGGGAGTGCCGCCGAGCGCGGCGAGCTGGGCGCGTGCCCGCGCGGTCGCGCGCTCCAGCAGGTAGGCCTGCTCGTAGGCGCGCATGCGCCCGGCCTCGCAGAGCTTCTTGAGCATGCGGGCCGTCATCGTCACCGTCTCCTGGTGGCGGTTGCCGTGGGTGAAGATGAAGAAGCTGCGGCCCGCGCTGACGTGGGCCAGTCGCACCTTCTGCCATTGCTCGCCGGTGTGCATCTGGTAGGCGAAGCCCAGCTGCATGTTGTCCATCAGCAGGGCGCCGCTGCTCGGCTCCGGGGCGCTCTCGGCAGCCGGCAGGCCGTCGATGGAGATGTCCACCGCCTGCAACGGTTCCGCGGCGGCCACGGCATCGTTGCCGGAGAGGTCGAGGTCGAGCTCGCCGCTCCAGTCGACGTTGGTGTCCTCGACCAGGCCCAGGCTCTTGGCCTCGGCCGGCGTCAGGCGCTGGCTGGCGTCGAGGTCGGCCGGCTGGGTGTCGCCCGGCATGGGCTTGGCAAGGTCGGCCTCGGCCGGCGGGGGCACGCCGAAGATCTGGTCGAGCTGCTTGATGAGCAGGTTGGTGTCGAGGGCGCTCGGCGCCTGGCCCTTGAGCGATTCGGCATGGGCCGGCAGCAGGGCGCTGAAGAAGTCCTTGCGCGGGGCGTCCGGCCAGCGGATCAGGTCCATGCCCTCGTTGAGGGTGCGCATCAGGTTGGGCAGCTCGCGCAGGAAGTCGGCGCGCGCCGCCGTGCCGCCCTTGGGCTGCACGCTCATGACGAGGCTGCGGCCGAGCTGGCGCAGGCGCAGGGCCCGCTCGGGCGCGCCCTCGCGCGAGGCCAGCACGATGGCCTGGCTCCAGACCTGGGCCAGGAAGTTGCGCAGGAACTCCTGCATCGGCACCTTGGCCAGCGCCTGCTGCAGCTGCAGGGCGTAGCGCTGCTGCAGGCGTAGGTCGGTCTCGCGGCGCTCGACGACGGCCGCGGCGTCGCCCGCGGCCTTGAGGGTGTTGCGCGTCTGCTCGGCGATGAAGGCTTCGAGGGCGTCCAGCTTGGCCGTGTAGACGTCCATGCGGTCGAAGTCGCCGCTGGCCACGTCCTGCACCAGCTCGCGCACATGGGCCAGGAAGGACCGGCCGGGGTCCTCGGCGAAGTCCTCGAAGGCGCAGGCGAGCGACGCCATGCGGTTGACGAACTGGCGCACCGGATGGCGGCGCGAGGAGAAGAAGGTCTCGTCGCCCAGGGCCACGCGTAGCACCGGCAGCTGCAGCCGGGCCAGCAGGCGCGCCATCTGGGGCGGTACCTTGGGATCGGAGAGGATCTGGTCGAACAGGCTGCCGACCACGTCGATGACCATGTTGTCCAGCCGGCCGGTCGCCGCCTGGCGCAGTTCGTCGCGGTGCAGGTGGATGAGGTTGGCCGGCAGCGGCAGTTGGCCCCAGGCGCTGGGCTCACCGCTGAGCGTGTCCAGCCCCATGCGGCCGGACATGCCCTGGGTGTCGTAGCCAGCCTCGTAGGCGCCGGGCGTGTGGGCGAGGCGCCGCAGCAGGTTCATCATCTGCGGGTCGACGCGGCCGATCCCGCCACCACCGCCGGAGCGTCCGCCGAAGCCGCCGCCCCCATAGCCGCTAGCGCCGTAGCCGCTGCCGCCACCGAAGCCGCTGCCCCGCCCGCTGGGCGCTCCGAGGCCGCCGTGGCCCGAACCGCCATAGCCGCCGCGCGTGGACATGCCGCCGTGGCTGGAGTCGAACTCGCCATGCTGGCTGCCGCCGCCCAGCCCGCCATGGCGCGAGCCGCCGTCGGGCGTGGCGCGCACGCGCAGGTCCTGCGGACGCAGGCCGCGCGAGCGCAGCAGCTCGGCGATGTCGGCATAGCAGGCGCGCATCTCCTGGGCGAGGGCGCGGGTCAGTTCGTCGGTAAGGGTCTGGCGCGTCAGCGGGTCGTCGGTGATGGCCTGCACGGCGTCCAGCAAGGCCTGGCCGATGAGCTCGGGCCGCAGCGGGTTGCGCTCGCCGACCTGGATGCCGGCGATGTAGGACTCGACCTCGCGCAACTCCCATTCGCTGTGGTGGCCGATGGCCAAGCCGATGCGGTCCGCGGCGACGAGGTTGTTGACCTGGTCGTCGTCCATCAGCGAGAGCTCGCCCCAGTCCTTCTTGGCGGCCGGGGCGCTCGCCGGGCGGGTCTCGGATTGCTCCGCGGCCACGTGGCGGCGCAGGCCCTGCACGAAGCGCTGGGAGAACACGCCCTGCTGCTGCCGGAACACGAACTGGGCCGCCAGTAGGGCATCGCGCCGCTTGATCTGGCCCGCCGACAGTGCGGACAGGCCCAGGCCTTCCGCGCAGCGCTCCGCCGCCTGCTCTCCCGCCAGGCGGATGCGGGTCAGCGAGGCTTCGAGGTGCGGGTTCAGGCGGATCTCGGGCGCGTTCATCAAAAGTGGCACAAGCTGCTTCGAAAGTATCGCGCCTGCAACAGGGGAGGGTTTTCAGCAGTTCGCCAACTTCGTGGCAAAAAAAAGCCCGGTAACCATTACTTACCGGGCGGGTTGGCCGGAAAAGGGCTCAGCGCTTGAGGGAGTCGCGGATTTCCCGGAGCAACTGGATGTCTTCCGGTGTGGGGGGCGGCTCGGCCGGGGCGGCGGCCGCCTCGGGTTCGCGCTTGAGGCGGTTGATCTGCTTGATCATCAGGAAGATGACGAAGGCCAGGATGATGAAGTTCAGCGAGACGGTGATGAAGCTGCCGTAGGCCAGCACGGCGCCGGCCTTCTTGGCCTCGGCCAGCGTGGTGGCCGTCTGGCCGGCCAGCGGGATGAAGTAATTGCTGAAGTCCAGGCCACCGAAGATCTTGCTGATCACCGGCATGATGACGTCCCCGACGAGGGAATCGACGATCTTGCCGAAGGCGCCGCCGATGATCACGCCGACGGCCAGGTCGATGACGTTGCCCTTGACGGCGAACTCCTTGAACTCGGAAAAGAAACTCATGCGCACTCCTGGGTTGGTGTTGTTGGACAGGCGGGTCAACTGATATTGGCCGCTAGTGTGCACGCCTTGAAGGGGGGTAAACCTGCGGTCGCGCGGCAGGCGTCAGCAAGGCAGGGGGTAAGCGTCCGTTAGAATCCTGGGCTGCCCCTACCAGAAGTCTCTTTAGAGGACCCTCATGAGTGACCAGCAAGTGGACCAAGGCAAGCGCACCTGGTTGATTGCGACCGGCTGTGCAGGCGCCGTTGGTGGCGTTGCGACCGCGGTGCCTTTCGTGAGCACCTTCGCGCCCAGCGAGCGCGCCAAGGCGGCCGGTGCGCCGGTCGAGGTCGACATCGGCGGCATCAAGCCGGGCGAGAAGCTGACCGTCGAATGGCGCGGCAAGCCGGTCTGGATCGTGCGCCGCACGCCCGAGCAACTGGCCAACCTCAAGAAGAACGATGCTCAGTTGGCCGATCCGAATTCCGAACGCAAGGCCTTCCCCCTGCCCGAGGGCGTGAACAAGGAAACCCGCGCGATCAAGGACGAGTTCCTCGTGGTCGTCGGTATCTGCTCGCATCTGGGCTGCTCGCCGAGCGACAAGTTCGTCGCCGGCCCCCAACCCTCGCTGCCGGACGACTGGAACGGCGGCTTCCTGTGCCCCTGCCACGGTTCGACCTTCGACATGGCAGGCCGCGTCTTCAAGAACAAGCCCGCGCCGGACAACCTCGAGGTGCCGCCGTACATGTTCCTCTCCGACAGCCGCGTGCTGATCGGCGAGAGCAAGAAGGCCTAAACAAGAACACGGGACGAGACATGGCTGAATTCAAGGAAGCTCCCGCAGGCGCCTCGATGGGCGTGAAGACCATGACTTGGCTGGAGAACCGGTTCCCTACCGCGTTCGACGCCTACAAGGTCCACATGTCGGAGTACTACGCGCCCAAGAACTTCAACTGGTGGTACATCTTCGGCTCGCTGGCCCTGCTGGTGCTGGTCATCCAGATCGTCACCGGCATCTTCCTGGTGATGCACTACAAGCCCGACGCGGCCCTGGCCTTCGCGTCGGTCGAGTACATCATGCGCGACGTGCCCTGGGGCTGGCTGATCCGCTACATGCACAGCACGGGCGCCTCGGCCTTCTTCGTGGTCGTCTACCTGCACATGTTCCGCGGCCTCATCTACGGCAGCTACCGCAAGCCGCGCGAGCTGGTCTGGATCTTCGGCTGCGCGATCTTCCTGTGCCTGATGGCCGAGGCCTTCATGGGCTACCTGCTGCCCTGGGGCCAGATGTCCTACTGGGGCGCCCAGGTCATCGTCAACCTGTTCGCCGCGGTGCCCTTCGTCGGTCCTGACCTCGCCCTGATGATCCGCGGCGACTACGTCGTCGGCGACGCCACGCTGAACCGCTTCTTCAGCTTCCACGTCATCGCCGTGCCGCTGGTGCTGCTGGGCCTGGTGGTGGCCCACCTGCTGGCCCTGCACGACGTCGGCTCCAACAACCCCGACGGCGTCGAGATCAAGAAGGGCCCCAAGGACGCGCAAGGCCGCCCGCTGGACGGCGTGCCCTTCCACCCGTTCTACACGGTGCACGACATCTACGGCGTCTGCCTGTTCCTGATGGTGTTCACCGCCATCATCTTCTTCTCGCCCGAACTCGGCGGCTACTTCCTGGAGTACAACAACTTCATCCCGGCCGACCCGCTGAAGACCCCGCTGCACATCGCGCCGGTCTGGTACTTCACGCCGTTCTACTCGATGCTGCGCGCCACCACCGACGTGATGGTCAACGTGCTGGTGGGCGTCGTCGGCATTGCGGCCGTCGTGAGCTTCCTGAAGGGCAAGTTCGGCGGCCCGGCCAAGCTGGCCCTGCTGGTGGCCGCCGCGGTGCTGATCTTCCTGCTCAAGGTCTTCGACGCCAAGTTCTGGGGCGTGGTCGTCATGGGCGGCGCGGTCATCATCCTGTTCTTCCTGCCCTGGCTGGACCACAGCCCGGTCAAGTCCATCCGCTACCGTCCCGACTGGCACAAGTACCTGTACGCCGTGTTCGTCGTGTTCTTCCTGATCCTGGGCTACCTCGGCATCCAGCCGCCCAGCGAGATCGGCACCCTCGTCGCACAGGCCGGCACGCTCTTCTACTTCGGCTTCTTCCTGCTGATGCCCTGGTGGAGCCGCCTCGGGACGCCCAAGCCGGTGCCCGACCGTGTGACCTTCCACGCCCACTGAGCCGCGGAGCAAGAACACCAATGAAAAAGCTGATCGCCATCCTCCTGGCTTCGCTGAGCCTGGCCGGTGCCGCCCATGCCAATACCGGCGGCGTCGAGTGGGACAAGTTCCCCAAGGAAAAGATGTCCGACATGGCGGCGCTGCAAAACGGCGCCAAGATCTTCGTCAACTACTGCCTGAACTGCCATTCGGCGGCCTACATGCGCTACAACCGCATGCGCGACATCGGCCTGTCGGAAGTCGAGATCAAGGACAACCTGCTGTTCGCGGCCGAGAAGGTCGGTGAGACCATGAAGGTCAGCATCGACCCCAAGGAAGCCAAGGCCTGGTTCGGCGCCCAGCCGCCCGACCTCTCCGTCATCGCCCGCTCGCGGGCCGACGGGGCCAAGGGCTCGGGCGCCGACTACCTCTACACCTATATGCGGAGCTTCTACCGCGACGACACCAAGGCCACGGGCTGGAACAACCTGCTCTTCCCCAGCGTCGCCATGCCGCACGTGCTGTGGGAGCTGCAGGGCCAGCGGGCCGCCAAGTTCGAGGAAGTGGCCGACCCGCACGACCACGAGAAGAAGGTCCACGTCTTTGCCGGCTACGAGCAGCTGACCCCCGGCAAGCTGACCGAGCGCCAATACGACGATGCGGTGGCCGACCTGGTCGCCTATCTTCAGTGGATGGGCGAGCCGGCGCAGGCCAAGCGCTTCCAGCTCGGCGTCATCGTGCTGATCTTCCTGGGCTTCCTGACCGTGTTCGCCTGGCGCCTGAACGCCGCGTACTGGAAGGACGTGAAGTAAGCCTGCCAGTCCCGGTGCCGCTTCACGGCGGCGCCGAACCACGCAGTGGGGCGCGCTACCGGCCACCCACTGCGTTTGCTTTTTCAGCGCGGCACCCGCCGCGCGTTTCGATTGATTGACCCCTCGGGAGCCCAAGCCATGATGGTCCTCTACTCCGGCACCACCGACCCCTACTCGCACCGCTGCCGTTTCGTGCTGTTCGAGAAAGGCATGGACTTCGAGATCCGCGACGTCGACCTGTTCGCGAAGCCTGAAGACATCGCCCTGATGAACCCGTACAACGAGGTGCCCATCCTCGTCGAGCGCGACCTCATCCTGTACGAATCGCACATCATCAACGAGTACATCGACGAGCGTTTCCCGCACCCGCAGCTGATGCCCGGCGACCCGGTCGCCCGCGCCCGCGTGCGCCTGTTCCTGCTGAACTTCGAGAAGGAGCTGTTCGCCCACGTGAACGTCCTGGAGGGCCGAGGCGCCACCGCCAAGGCGACCGACAAGCAGCTCGAGAAGGCCCGTTCGCAGATCCGCGACCGCCTGACCCAGCTCGCGCCCATCTTCCTGAAGAACAAGTACATGCTGGGCGACGACTTCTCCATGCTCGACGTGGCCATCGCCCCGCTGCTGTGGCGCCTGGACTACTACGGCATCGACATGTCCAAGAACGCGCTGCCGCTGCTCAAGTACGCCGAGCGCATCTTCTCGCGCCCCGCCTACATCGAGGCGCTCACGCCCTCCGAGAAGGTCATGCGACGCTGATGGACCAGACGCCCGCTTCGACCGGCTCCGGCGGCGGCACGTCCACCCGCCCCTACCTGATCCGTGCCCTGCACGACTGGTGCACGGACAACGGCTTCACGCCCTACATCGCGGTCCACGTCGACCGCTCGGTGCAGGTGCCGATGGAGTACGTGTCCAACCACGAGATCGTGCTGAACATCGGCTTCGACGCGACCAGCGGGCTGGACCTCGGCAACGACTTCATCCAGTTCAAGGCTCGCTTCGGCGGCGTGGCCCGCGAGATCATCGTGCCGGTGGATCACGTCGTGGCCATCTACGCCCGCGAGAACGGCCAGGGCATGGCCTTCCCGGCGCCCGAGCCCCTGGCCGAAGGCGCCAACCCGCCCGTGCCGGCCGCCGCGGGTCCGGCCGAGCCTCGCCGCAGCGGGCTGCGCCTGGCCACCGACACCAGCGATGACGAGGGTGACGACACGCCGCCGCCCGACGGCCCTGGCGCCGGCCCGCGCCCGACTCTCAAGCGAGTGAAGTGAGGTCGGCCTAGAATCGCCAGCCTTCAGCCGGCTTAGCTCAGTTGGTAGAGCAACCGCCTTGTAAGCGGTAGGTCATCAGTTCGAATCCGATAGCCGGCACCAACACCCCAACCCACGGCTCGCCGTGGGTTTTCTATTTCTGGACCAGCTTGACGCGGATGCGCCCCGGCAGGCCGGCCTGGGCCAGCAGGGCTTCCAGCCGCGGCAGCAGGTGGCGCAGCTTGGCCGCCACGGCGGCGTTGGCGGCCAGCAGGCTCCAGCCGTCCTCGTCCAGCGGCCCCGGCTGCACGCTGGCCGCCAGCGGGCCGGGCAGGGCGGGCGCGATGATGCGCAGGCGCCGGCGCGAGGCCTCCAGCCGCGCGCCCAGCTGGCTCAGGCCCTCGTGGGCCCGCATGGCCTCGGCCACCGGCGTCGGCGAGGGCACACTGGCCCGATGGACCTTGGGGCCGAGATATCGCGGGGCGGAGGACATGGCCGCAGTGTAGTGAGCGCCGCCCGGCCGCGGCGATGCGTGGGGGCCCGCTGCTAAACTGCGCCGTTTTGCGCGACCAGGCAAACCCGTGTTGCATTGGCTCGCCGCGCCCCCAGATTCGCGCCTTCCACGCCGGGCCTGCCCCGCCGGCGCCCGCAGCCTTCACCACCGCAGCATGTTGCCCAAGCTTCTCACCTCGATTTTCGGTAGCCGCAACGAGCGCCTGCTGAAAACCTACCGCCGCACCGTTCAGCAGATCAACGCGCTGGAGCCGAAGTACGAGGCCATGAGCGACGACGAGCTGCGCGCCCAGACCGCCAGCTTCCGCGAGCGCCTGGCCGGCGGCGAGACGGTGGACGACATCCTGCCCGAAGCCTTCGCCGTCTGCCGCGAAGGCGGCAAGCGCGCCCTGAAGATGCGCCACTTCGACGTGCAGCTCATCGGCGGCATGGTGCTCAACGCCGGCAAGATCGCCGAAATGCGCACCGGCGAGGGCAAGACGCTGATGGCCACGCTGCCGGTCTACCTGAATGCCCTGACCGGCAAGGGCGTGCACGTCGTGACGGTGAACGACTACCTCGCTCGCCGCGACGCCGAGTGGATGGGCAAGCTCTACAACTTCCTCGGCCTGTCGGTGGGCATCAACCTGCCCAACATGCCGCGCGAAGAGAAGCAGACCGCCTACGCCGCCGACGTCACCTACGGCACCAACAACGAGTACGGCTTCGACTACCTGCGCGACAACATGGTCTACGAGACCCAGGACCGCGTGCAGCGCGGCCTGGCCTACGCCATCGTCGACGAGGTGGACTCCATCCTCATCGACGAGGCGCGCACGCCGCTGATCATCTCGGGCCAGGCGGACGACCACACCGACGTCTACCTCAAGATCAACGCCGTCGTGCCGGGCCTGAAGAAGCAGATCGGCGAACTCGACCCGCGCACCGGCGAAGGCGTCATCGAGCCGGGCGACTTCACGGTGGACGAGAAGTCCCACCAGATCCACCTGACCGAAGAGGGCCATGAGAACGCCGAGCGGCTGCTGAGCCAGGCCGGCCTCATCCCCGAGGGTGCCAGCCTCTACGACGCGGCCAACATCACGCTGATGCATCACCTCAATGCAGCGCTGCGGGCCCACCACGTCTACCACCGCGACCAGCACTACGTCGTCCAGAACGGCGAGGTCATCATCGTCGACGAGTTCACCGGCCGCCTGATGTCGGGCCGCCGCTGGAGCGACGGCCTGCACCAGGCCGTTGAGGCCAAGGAAGGCGTGCAGATCCAGGCCGAGAACCAGACGATGGCCTCGATCACCTTCCAGAACTACTTCCGCATGTACGGCAAGCTGTCCGGCATGACGGGCACGGCCGATACCGAGGCCTACGAGTTCCAGGAGATCTACGGCCTGGAGACCGTCGTCATCCCGCCGAACCGGCCCACCATCCGCAAGGACGAACTCGACCTCGTCTACAAGACCGACAAGGAAAAGTACGCCGCCGTCATCGAAGACATCCGCGCCTGCCACACGCGCGGCCAGCCGGTGCTGGTGGGCACGACCTCCATCGAGAACTCGGAGCTGATCTCCCAGCTGCTGACCCAGGCCAAGCTGCCCCACCAGGTCCTCAACGCCAAGCAGCACGCCCGCGAGGCCGAAATCGTCGCCCAGGCCGGCCGCCCGGGCATGATCACCATCGCCACCAACATGGCCGGCCGCGGCACCGACATCGTGCTGGGCGGCAACGTGGAGAAGCAGGTCCAGTTCATCGAGGCCGACGAGAGCATCCCGGCCGAAGAGAAGGCCCAGCGCATCCAGCAACTGCACGACGAATGGCAGGGCCTGCACGACAAGGTCAAGGCCGAGGGCGGCCTGCGCATCATCGCCACCGAGCGCCACGAGAGCCGCCGCATCGACAACCAGCTGCGAGGCCGTTCGGGCCGCCAGGGCGACCCGGGCTCCTCGCGCTTCTACCTGTCGCTGGACGATGCGCTGATGCGCATCTTCGCCGGCGAGCGGGTGCGCGCCATCATGGACCGGCTCAAGATGCCCGAGGGCGAGGCCATCGAGGCCGGCATCGTCACCCGCTCCATCGAGGGCGCGCAGCGCAAGGTCGAGGCGCGCAACTTCGACGTCCGCAAGCAGCTGCTCGAGTACGACGACGTCGCCAACGACCAGCGCAAGGTCATCTACCAGCAGCGCAACGACATCCTCGAGGCCGAGAGCCTCGAGGCGCAGATCGCCTCGCTGCGCGAGTCCACCCTCACCGACGTGGTGCGCACCTTCGTCCCCGCCGAGAGCCTGGAGGAGCAGTGGGATCTCGCCGGCCTGGAGCAGGTGCTCGGCAGCGAATGGCAGATCGATCTGTCGCTGACCGACCTGGTCAAGAAGAGCGACTCCATCAGCGACGAGGACATCGTCGAGGCCGTCGTGAAGGCTGGCGACGCGCTGTTCCAGAGCAAGCTCGACCGCGTCGGCCTGGAGCAGTTCAACCCCTTCATGCGCATGGTGCTGCTGCAGAGCATCGACCAGCGCTGGCGCGAGCACCTGGCCGCGCTGGACTACCTGCGCCAAGGCATCCATCTGCGCGGTTATGCCCAGAAGAACCCCAAGCAGGAATACAAGCGCGAGGCCTTCGAGCTGTTCTCGCAGATGCTCGACCTCGTGAAGATGGAGGTCACCCGCACCCTGCTGAACGTGCGCATCCAGACCCAGGAAGAGGCCAACCAGGCCGCCGAGGCCATGGAGCGCCGCGCCGAGGCCGTGTCCAACGTCACCTACCAGCATCCCAACGAGGACGGCTCGGTCAGCCAGGACGTCGACCCCGAGACCCTGCTGGCCCAGTACGGCCACGTCGGCCGCAACGACCCCTGCCCCTGCGGCAGCGGCAAGAAGTTCAAGCTCTGCCACGGCAAGCTCGCCTGAGCCTGCAGTCGACCGATGCGTTACGGGCCGGCCTTCGCCGGCCCGTTTTTCTTGGTGCGGCGGGTCCTGCCACCCCACTCATCCAGGGGGAAAAGCGTGCGTTTGAGCACATCGCAGGCCCCGCGCCACGCGCATGAGGGGTGCTCGCCGCGCGTTCACCCCCCTAGAGTGCAGTCCATTCCCCGGTGAAACCCCGGGTAGACCTGGATAGAGAACCCGAAAGCCCACCATGAAACCGTTGACCGCAGCCCTCGCCGCCCTGAGCCTGGCCCTGGCCGCCGGCACCGCCGCCGCCGCGCCCGTGTCGCTGAGCTTCAGCGACAACGGTATCAAGTCCGACGGCAACGACATCGCTGCCTTCAACGACAGCTTCAGCTTCCTGCTGAACGCGCAGACCCTGCTCGGCGGCACCATCACCACCCACACGCCCGAGGCCAGCGGCCCCTGGGTCAACATCACCTCGGCCTACCTGGAGGCCGCCGGCGGCCAGACCTACCAATTGGTTGAGACCCATGGCGTCAACTGGGATGCGGACGAGTTCGGCGTCGAGACCTGGACGTTCAATCCCATGTGGCTGTCGGCCGGAAGCTGGGAACTGCACGTCATCGGCGAGGGCTACGGCGTCAAGGCGCCCGAAGGGTTCACGGCCGCCCTGAACGGCCGCGGCAACGAACTGCCCGAGCCGGCCGCCCTGTCGCTCGTGGCCGTCGCACTGGCCGGTCTCAGCATGGCCCGCCGCCGCAGCCGCTGAACCACCGAATCAAAGGAGCCGTACCTCATGTTCAAGCCCCTCGCCTTCGCCGCCGCCGTGCTGGCCGCCACGCCCTCCTTCGCCGACGTGAGCATCAAGTTCGTCAGCAAGGACGCCGCCGACCCCGTGCTCACCACCTCGGTGACGACCGACTACGCCACGGGTGCGCTCAACTACCTGAACGCCGCCACCGGCAGCTTCCAGGCGTACTGCATCGAGCCCGCCCAGCCCTTCGCCATCTCCGCCAAGGGTTTCAAGACCTACTCGGTCGGCAGCTTCACCGGCACGCAGGCCAGCCTGCTGCAGGGCCTGTATTCCAGCAGCTTCGGCTCGGTCCACACCGGCAACCAGCAGGCCGCCTTCCAGCTCGCGGTCTGGGAGATCGTCAGCGAGACGAGCGGCACCCCGCTGAAGATCGCCACCGGCGCCGACCAGGGCAGCTTCTACCTGGCCAGCACCGATGGCGCGGCCAACGCCGTCCAGGCCCTGGCCACCCACTACCTGAGCGCCGCGCAGAGCTACAGCGGCCCGTCGCTGTACAGCCTGACCAAGCTCAGCAACGCCAGCTACCAGGACCTCGTGGTCGCCACGACCGTCACCGCCGCCGTTCCCGAGCCCGAGACCTACGCCCTGTTCCTGAGCGGCCTGGGCTTCGTCGGCCTGCTGGCCCGCCGCCGCCTGCCGCGCTGATCGAACGGCATCGCCTCGGAAGGCCCCTGCGGGGGCCTTTCGCGTTCCTGGGCGCCATAACGGCGCAGTTGCACTCGACCCATTGCCCCTCCGGTGCCAATTCCGGCTGAGCTGCCCCTAAGGGCAGGGGCGGGCGCAGACGAGGGTTTCGACGCTAGATTGCAGGGACGGGCACGCAGAGGTGCTGCCGCAGGTGAGGCCGGGCGTGCTCGCCATCGCAGATGAACGGGATCGGTTGGACACCAGTCATGGCTTTCGGCTCAGCGGCACGCAAGATCTGGCGGGGAGGCGTCAGTCCGAGGTTCGACGGATGCTGGGTCGCCCTCGCGTTCTGCGTCGCCACCGCCGTGGTGCCATCGACCCGCGCCGACGTCTGGAAGTGCAGCCGCGACGGCCGAACGCAGTATGCGGACCAACCTTGCCAAGAGGGGGCGAAGGGCAGCCAACTCCCTCAGCGCTCGCTCCAGGGCAATGTGATCGACGTGGGCCGTCCGGCCGCGTCCTTGCACGCGAGCGTCCTGCAGAGTTCTCCGCTGGTGCGCGCCGAGTTCGGGGCGGCACCCGTGCTTCCTGCGAACGTGTGCCCCTCGGATCGGGACATCGCGTCGATGGAGACCACCGCAAATTCGACCACGCTGCCAGCGGACGCGAAGCGTTTCGTGCAGGACGAGATCCGTCGTGCCCGGCAATGTCAGAAGGGCCAGGGGCGCTATTCGGCGGCCGACTGGGCGATCAGTCGTGAAGCGGTCGCGGCGCAGAGCAGTCTGTCGGGCGCCGCCGACGCCCGCGTCCGCAGCGAGTCGATGCACAGCGCGGCGAATCCAGCCGAAGGCGAGCTCATCGCACGGCGTCGCGACGCTGAGGCGAGAGGCCGCCGGCAGCCAAATCGGCCGGTGGCCGAGCCACGCGCCGTTGGGCCGGCCCTGCCGGTGCTTGATTGAATCCAAGGACGTTGACCTTGCAGACGACGCCTTGTCCTGCTGGCGTGCCGCCGCGCCGAGGGGGCGCCTGCGCCGCAGAGGGCGTCGCGGCGACTGATGCCGAGCCATCGCCCCTCGGGTCAGGGACGGGGCGTCGCGAAGGCCTGCGCCAGGAACGCGCGCAAGCGAGCCGGTGCGACGGGTTTGAGGAGCAGCGGCAGTCCGGTCGCTCGCGCGGCCTCGACGGCCGGCCCGCCGGTCGACCCGGTCAGGAACGTGACGGGCACGGCGTCGCCCCAACGCTCGCGCAGACGCTGCACCACCTCCGCGCCCGAGGTCTCCCCGGGCAACGCCAGATCGGCAATCACGGCATCCGGCGACCCCATGGCCTCGGCGGCAGACAGGGCGTCGGCACCGCTGCTCGCGAGCACGACTTCGCAGCCCCAGGCCTGCAACAGCCGCTGCAGGGCGTCGGCGATGGCCGGATCGTCCTCGACCGCCAGCACGCGGCGGCCGGCAAAGGCGGCTGGCTGGGCATCCTGGCCGGCTCGCGCGATCCGCTGGGGAAGCTCGCAGCGGGGCAGGCGCAATGTGAACCGGCTGCCCTCACCCGGGACGGAATGCACGGTGACTTCGATGTGCAACTGCGCCGCGAACCGCTGCACCGTCGCCAGCCCGAGCCCCAGCCCCAGCCCTCGGCGGCGGTCGCGACCCGGGTTGTCCACTTGGTAGAAGGGCTCGAAGATGCGCGGCAGCTCGTCGGCAGCGATGCCGATGCCCGTGTCTTCCACGTGCAGGTAGACGGCGCCCGTGCGTTCACGGGCCGTGCTGACGCGCACGTGTCCGCTCGGCGTGTAGCGCACGGCATTCGACACCAGGTTGGCGACGATGCGGGAGAACATGCCGCCGTCGCTGAACACGCCGACGTCCTGCACTTCGATGTCGAGTTGCAGGCCCTTGGCCGACGACAGCGCGACGAATGGACGGCAGCAGTCCTCGATCAGCGGCCGAAGGGCAAGCGGTGCCAGACGGGGCGTCCTGGGCTCGGTGTTGTCCCGGGTGAGTTCGATGAGGTCGTCGACCACGTCGCCCATGCCCTCCGTGCAGCCCTCCAGGCGCTCGGCAAGCGACTGCATCTCCTCGGAGCCGGGCAGTGACCTCAGGGCCTGGATCAGCAGCCCCATCGCGTGCAAGGGCTGGCGCAGATCGTGGTTGGCTGCGGCGAAGATGCGGGTGCGTGCCCGTCCGACTTCTTCGAGCCGCGCACGTGCGATCTCCCCTCGCTGGAGTTCCTCCCTCAGCCGGGCCGCGAGGTCGGCATTGCGGGCGCGCTCAAGTTGCGCGTCACGCAGCGCCCGGGACAGCGACAGGCCGCTCACGCCTGCATACAGGCCGATGATGATCATGAGCAGCCCGAAGCCGGTCCCGATCCAGAAGTCGCGCAGCACCAGCGGGGCGAGCACCAGCGCCACGAAGGCGAACGTCACGCGATCGAAACCCGCCAGCCTTGTCGCCCCACCGATCGCCACGGCGGCCAGCGTGACGTGAAGGATGCCCTCGGACGACGGCGACACCGACTCGCCCAGCAGCAGGGGCAGGCTGCCCCAGCAGGCAGCGAAGGCGAGATTGGAGCCGAGGATGAAGACGGCCCAGGCCACGCTCAGAGTCATGTGGCCACCGCGCAGCAGCCACAGCGTCCACCCTGCCAACCTCACCAGCACGACCGCGCCGATCCAGCACAGCCACAACGCCGTCTCCGGAGCTTCGGGCCCACGGCCGTATTCCGCATACAGGATGGCGACCCCGAGCAGCCCCAGGCTCCAGCCCCAGGGTGTGGCCCTGAACATCGAGACGAGTTGCTCCCGTTCGACTTCTCCGCCAATCAGGGCTCGCGCCCAGGACGGGGCGCTGAATCGGTCGCTTTCGCCGATCTTCACAGCAGCCCGTGTTCGCGGGCCTTCACCAGCAGGTGCGTCCGGTTGCGGGCGTCAAAGGCCTGCAGCAGTGCGGTGATGTGCAGCTTCACGGTTCGTTCGGCGATGCCGAGTTGGTCGGCGATCTGCTTGTTCAGCCGCCCCTTGGCAATCAGGGCGAGCACCTCCATCTGCCGCGCCGTCGCGCTTGCGACCGGTGCGGCCGGTGCGCGCGCGCCGTCCGGCTCGTCGAAACATTCGCCGCCATCGAGCACCCGCTCCAGCGCGGCCAGGATGGCCTCGGCCGAGTGCTGCTTGCCCAGACAGCCCACTGCACCTGCCGCGCGCGCCTGGCACACGAGGTGTCGCACGTCCTCCCCCGTGATCAGCACGCGGGCGACCAGCGGGAACCGCCGGCCAAAGCTGGCCAGGGCGGCCAGGCCATTCTCGCCAGCCAGGCGGTAGTCGATCAGTGCGATATCGAGACGGTCGTCAGCCGCGGCCAGCTTCAACCCGGCATCCAGCGTCGGGGCGGTGCGCACGCGCACCGTGGGACGCACCACCTCCAGGGCATGGGCGAATCCGGCCCCGAAAAGGGGATGGTCATCGATGAGCAGGAGGTGCATGCCACCCAGTATGTCGCAGGCCTCGAGCCGTCGCCCCGCGTCGCATCAGCACTTGCCGGCAGCCTTGCTCAAGGCATCGCAGACCGGCTTGGCGGGCGCCGCACCTCCCTTCATGGCCGTGCAGATCGCGTCCGAGTGGGGTGTCTGGCCAAACGACATGGCACGCTGGAAGGCGGTGGCCGAATACATGTAGCAGCGGTAGGTTGCACCGGACTTTCCGTTCACGGTGAAATCGATGCGTCCCGCATCGCCCTCCACCCGATCAGCAACGGTGAAGGAGCCAAGCGGCAGGCCGGTTGCTTGAGAGGCCCGTTGCTCGATGCCGCCTGGGGTGATGACGGCGGCACAGCCGACGGAGATTGCAGCGAAGGCGAGACACGAGAGGGCAGTTTTCATGGAAGGTCGCGTCGGCATGGTGTGGAGAGGTTGAATTCGGCAGCCTGCTCGATCAGGCAGGTCGATCAGAAGATGTCGACGTTAGGAGGGCGCCCGGCCAGCTTCAATAGCACCAAAGGGCATGACGGCCGGGCGGTTCGGGCCGGCAGCGCCAAGGCGGCCCCTGCGACGAGGGCAAGGGAGGGTCAATCGCCGTCGCGCGCAGCCCCTTTCCCCTGCAGGCGCCGCAAGCCCAGCAGGCCCAGGCCGCCAACCATCAGCGTCCAGGTGGCCGGGTCGGGGACACTGCTGACGGGCATGCGCTCGTACGTCAAGTCGTCGATCGAGAAGCCTTCCAGCCCGCCGTGGATCTGGATGGCGTCCACCGGACCGTGATAGCTCGACGCCAGCCACGCCATTGCCAGCGGCGCATACGGGTCCGCGATGCTGGCCACGGGCGCGCCGTGGTACCAGAGATCAAGGGCCGGGGACGGCGGATCGTCCTGCGGGGCCGCGTAGGACTTGTAGTAGACGCCTTCGAAGCGCACCGGCCCGCCCAGGAAGGTCAACATGCCACCATGGCCATAGAAGGATTTCAGCCCGTTGCCACCCAGGTCGGCGTCAGAGATGCCAGGGCCACCGAGCGCTGACCATCCGGCCAGCTCCCCATAGCCGTCGGCCAGATCGTTGGGAGCGATGTCCTCGAACGTGACGACATGGCGCGTCTGTGCCGCGGCGGAAAGGCTCAGGCAGAACAGGGCACAGGCGGCCCAGCGCGAGCGGCGGGTCATGGTTGCTCCAATAGAGAGTTCAGCATGACCGGCAGGATGCCTAACGGCGCGGCGGTACGCATCTGCCCCTTCGGGCGAGCCCCCCTGTGTCAGTGGCCCCCCACACGGGCGTGGCCGGCCGCGGCTTGCAGCGATGCCCGCCGCGATTGCCGATGCGCTGCGCGACAGGGCGGGGCGCATGCCCGGCGAGACGTCCATGCGGAGCCTTCGGTGCGCTCGTCGGGGTGGTTCCTACAATCCGCGCGCAGTCCTTCCACCTCCTGAGCGCGCCATGCCCGTCAACCTCTCCGCCCCCGATCCCGCCAACCTGTTGCCCGTGCCGGGCGTGCGCCTCGGCGTGACCATGGCGGGGGTGCGCAAGGCCAACCGCCGCGACCTGACCGTCATCGCCCTGGACGAAGGTGCCGCCGTGGCCGGCGTGTTCACCAGCAACCGCTTCTGCGCCGCGCCGGTGCAGGTCTGCCGCGAGCACCTGGCCGCCGGCTCCGCCGTCCGCGCCCTCGTCGTCAACACCGGCAACGCCAATGCCGGCACCGGGGCGGACGGCCTGGCCCGCGCCCGCCAGACCTGCCAGGCCCTGGCCGGCCTCATCGGCTGCGCGCCCGAGCAGGTGCTGCCTTTCTCGACCGGCGTGATCATGGAGACCCTGCCCGTCGACCGCATCACCGCCGGCCTGCCCGCGGCGCTGGCCGCCCTGCGCGAAGACGGCTGGGCCGAGGCCGCCGCCGGCATCATGACGACGGACACCCTGCCCAAGGCCGCATCGCGACGCATCAGCCTGGGCGGCCTGCCCGTCACGCTCACCGGCATCTCCAAGGGCGCCGGCATGATCCGCCCCAACATGGCCACCATGCTCGGCTTCGTCGCGACCGACGCCAACATCGCCCCGGCCCTGCTGCAGCCCCTGGTCAAGGCCGCTGCTGACGCGTCGTTCAACCGCATCACCATCGACGGCGACACCTCCACCAACGACTGCTTCATGCTGGTCGCCAGCCGCAAGTCCCGGCATGCCGAGATCACCTCGCTCGACAGTGCCGACGCCCGCGCGCTGACCGACGCCCTGGTGTCCCTGGCCCAGGAGCTGGCCCAGGCCATCGTGCGCGACGGCGAAGGCGCCACCAAGTTCATCACCATCACCGTCGAGGGCGGGCGAGACGAAGCCGAGTGCAAGCTCGCGGCCTATGCCATCGCCCACTCGCCCCTGGTCAAGACCGCCTTCTTCGCCAGCGATCCCAACCTCGGCCGCATCCTCGCCGCCGTCGGCTACGCCGGCATCGCCGACCTCGACCAGGGCCTCATCGACCTGCACCTGGACGACGTCCACGTCGTCACCCGGGGGGGGCGTCGCCCCGAGTACCGCGAGGAGGACGGCCAGCGCGTCATGAAGCAGGCCGAGATCGGCATCCGGGTCGGCCTCAACCGGGGCGCCGCCAGCGCGACGGTGTGGACCTGCGACCTCAGCCACGACTACGTCAGCATCAACGCCGACTATCGCAGCTGATCCCGTCCAGGCTCCGGGTTATTGCTGTCAGGGCTTCATCGCATGACCATCGGTGGCCGCCGCGGGCGGCCCCGAGAATCGGCGCCTTGTCGAATCCAGGACTCCGCCTGATGAAGCTCACCCTGTCCGCCCTGACCCTTGCCGCCGTGTTCGCCACAAGCGCCCAGGCCCAAGGCCTCGCCTACCCCGCCACCCGCAAGGTCGACCAGACCGACACCTACCACGGCACCGCCGTCGCCGACCCCTACCGCTGGCTCGAAGACGACAACAGCGCCGAGACCAAGGCCTGGGTCGCCGCGCAGAACGAGGTCACCGACAAATACCTCGCCGCCATGCCGCAGCGGCTGCCGACCCGGCGCATCTACACCGAGCTCTACAACTTCGAGCGCTTCGGCATTCCCTTCTCCGAAGGTGGTCGCTACTTCTGGTCGCGCAACGACGGCCTGCAGCAGCAGAACGTCATCTACACCGCCAAGTCCCTGCAGGACAAGCCGGTCGTCGCCCTCGACCCCAACCTGCTGTCCAAGGACGGCACCGTCGCCCTCTCGGGCCTCGTGCCCTCGCGCGACGGCAAGCTGCTGGCCTACGGCACGGCCGGCGCCGGCTCCGACTGGCAGACCTGGAAGGTGCGCGACCTCGCCACCGGCCAGGACCTCGCCGACCGCCTCGAGTGGGTCAAGTTCAGCAACGCCGCCTGGACGGCCGACGGCAAGGGCTTTTTCTACGCCCGCTACGACGCTCCCAAGGAAGGCGAGAAGCTGACCGGCGCCAACTACTTCCAGAAGCTCTACTACCACCGCCTGGGCACAGCGCAGGCCGAGGACGTCCTGGTCGTGGAGAACCGCGACGACAAGGAGTGGGGCTTCGGCGCGGAGGTGTCCGACGACGGCCGGCTGCTGCTCATCAACGTCTGGAAGAGCGCCGGCAGCAAGAACGGCCTGCTGGTCCTGCCCTTGCCCAAGGGTGCCTTCGCCGGCGGCAAGCCCCAGCCCGTCACGCTGGACTTCGATGCCCAATACACGCCGGTGGCCGCCGTGGGCGGCAAGCTCATCGTCAAGACCGACAAGGGCGCGCCGCGCGGCAAGCTCGTCGCCATCGACCTCAAGCACCCGGCGCCTGCAGGCTGGAAGACGCTGGTGGCCGAAGGGCCGGACGCGATGACGGGCGCCTCCGCCGTTGGCGGCCGCTTCCTGCTCAGCTACCTGCACGACGCCGCGACGCTGGTGCGCGTGCACGCCCCCGACGGCAAGGCCCTGTCCGAGGTCAAGCTGCCCGGCGTGGGCACCGCCAGCGGCTTCGGCGGGCGCTGGAGCGACAAGGAAACCTTCTTCAGCTACACCAGCCTCACCAACCCCGCCGAGATCTACCGTTACGACGTCAAGACCGGCGAGGCCTCGTCCTTCAAGCAGCCCAAGACCGCCTTCAACCCCGACGACTACGAGACCCGCCGCGAGTTCGTCACCAGCAAGGACGGCACCCGCTTCCCCATCTTCATCGCCGCGAAGAAGGGCCTCAAGCTCGACGGCAGCAACCCTACGCTGCTCTACGGCTACGGCGGCTTCGACATCGCCATCACGCCGGCCTACAACGTCACCGCCGCCACCTGGCTGAAGATGGGCGGCGTCTACGTGCTGGCGTCCATCCGCGGCGGCGGCGAATACGGCTCGGCCTGGCATGAGGCCGGCACCAAGCTCCGCAAGCAGAACGTCTTCGACGACTTCATCGCCGCAGGCGAGTGGCTGGTCAAGAACAAGGTCGCCAGCCCTGCGACCCTGGCCATCAACGGCGGCTCCAATGGCGGCCTGCTCGTCGGCGCGGTCACCAACCAGCGGCCCGACCTGTTCGCCGCCGCCGTGCCCCAGGTCGGCGTGATGGACATGCTGCGCTACCAGCGCTTCACCATCGGCTGGGCCTGGGCCACCGACTACGGCACCAGCGACGACCCGGCGATGTTCAAGGCCCTCTACGCCTACTCGCCGCTGCACAACATCAAGAGCGGCACCCGCTACCCGGCCGTGCTCGTCACCACCGGCGACCACGACGACCGCGTCGTGCCGGCGCACAGCTTCAAGTACGCCGCCACGCTGCAGGCCGCCGACACCGGCCCCGCCCCCAAGCTCATCCGCATCGAGACCAATGCGGGCCACGGCGCCGGCAAGCCCACCTCCAAGATCATCGAGGAGCGCAGCGACATCCTGGCCTTCATCGCCCACACCATGGGGCTTGAAGTGAAATAGACCACCCCCGAGGCGCTTGACGCGCCTCCCCCTCAAGGGGGCGCAGCCCATGGCCCGGCAAAGCCGGTTCCATGGCTGCTGCTGGAAGGGCAGCCGGCCTTGCGGCTGCCCGGCCCGTTCAGAAATTCACCGCCTTGGTCTTGAGGCCGCGCGCCACCAGCGTCGCGTTGATGAGCTGCGCCTGTTCACGGCTCGGGAAGGGCCAGATCGTCGCGCGCCAGCCTTCGGGGGTCTGGATGACGTCGGCCTGCAGGGCTTCCGGGTGGCTGTGCACGCCGACGAGACCGGCCTTCATCTTGGCCAGCAGGGCCTCGGCCTCGGCCTTGCTGCCCGGTGGGCCGACCAGGGCGACGACGACCTGGTTCGGCGACTGTGCGAGGCGGCTCAGCCGCGGGTCGGCGGGCTCGGGCCTGCTGGCGGCCCGCGCGGAAGCGGCGAGTTCGTCGGTGGGCTTGGCGGCCTTGGCCGGGGCCTCGTCGGCGGCCGTGCCCACCGGCTTGTCCGCGGCCTTTTCGCCAAGCTTTTCGCCGGCCGTCGCTGCCGACTTCTCACTCCGCAGCAGCGGTGGCCGCTTGATGCCGTCGGACCGCTCCACGAGATGGGGACGGATGTCGGGCGGCGGCGCTTCGCCCGCCGGTTCGCTGGCGGCATCGGTCGGTGCCGACGCGGCTGGCGGCGCAGAAGCCGCCTGCGCGGCAGACGCCGGTGCGGAGGGCGCCACCACCGGCCGGGCCGGCAGGGCGGCCGGTGCCGAGGCCGGCGCGGAAGCCGCCGGGGCCGGTGCCGGCACCGGCTCGGCTGCACGGCGCGGCCACAGGGCCCACGTGCCTGCGCCGGCCATCAGGGCCAGCACGGCAGCGGCGGCGCCAAGGCGGATGGGGTCCCAGAGTCGGCGGCCGATGATTTCCGACGGGATGCCGCGGCCGGTGAGCACGCGGGTGCGGCTGCTGCCGACGTCGATGCCGGCCGTCATCAGATAGAGCTCGAAGGGCCAGCCGGCATGGCTGCTGGCCAGGGCCTCGTCGATCACGATGACCCGCCAGGGCCGCGTCTCGGGCGTGGCCGGCGGCTCCGCAAAGCCGTGGGCGAGGGCGAAGCGTTCCACCTGGGCCGGGCTCAGTCCCGGCAGGAATTTCTCGTTGAAGGCGCGCCACTGGGTGCGCGGGCGCCGGGCGACGCGGCCGGGCAACTGCTTCAGGCGCTGCATCCAGACCGCCCAGCGCGACAGCGGCGGCGAGCCGTGCAGTTCGTCGAAGGCGCTGACGACATCGGTCAGCACCGGCTCGACGACGCCCTCCGTCTGCGCCGACGCGCGCACGAAGGGCAGGGCGACCACCCCGATGGTGTGGACATCGCCCACGGCGATGCGCCGCGCAAGCGGGTGGCGGTTGTGCCAGTCAACGATCTGTTCGGCCAGGCGCTCCATGACTCATCGATCTTCGCCGAGCCGCGCAGCAGGCGTCCGCGCGAACAAGGCCTGGAACTCAGCCCAGTTGCTCGAGCAGCCAGGCGTTCAGGTCGTCGATCTCCTCGATGCAGACCGAATGCGGCATCGGGTACTCGTGCCACTCGACCGGGTGGCCCAGGGCGCGCAGCGTGTCGCGGCTGGCCGTGCCGCGCACGGGCGCGACGACGGGGTCCTGGCTGCCGTGGGCCATGAAGATGGGCAGGTCGGCATTGGCCGCCGAGCGCTCTGCGGCCGTGGTGTCGGCCAGCGGCAGATAGCCCGACAGCCCGACGGCGCCGCCCAGCCGCTCGGGGTAGCGCAGGGCCGTCATCAGTGCCATCGCGCAGCCCTGGGAGAAGCCGGCGACGACGATTCGCCCGGCCGCCACGCCGCGCTGGCGCTCGCGGTCGATCAGCCCGGCGATCTGCCGCTGCGACTCGCGCAGGCCGGCCTCGTCCTCGCGCCGGACGAGGTCGGTGCCGAGGATGTCGTACCAGGCCCGCATCACGTAGCCGCCGTTGATCGTGACGGCGCGTTCGGGCGCATGCGGGAAGACATAGCGCACCGGCCCGATCGCCGAGAGGTCGAGCTCGCCGCAGATCGGGACGAAGTCATGGCCATCGGCGCCCAGGCCGTGCAGCACGATCAGCGAGGTGCGCGGCTCGGGGCCGGTTTCGATCTCGTAGGTTTCAAGCATGGCGTCATTGTCGCGACAGCTGCGCCGCCCCACCGCCTTCATGATGCGGGCATGGGAAGCCTCTACCTCGTCCGCCACGGCCAGGCCAGCTTCGGCGCCGCCGACTACGACCAGCTCAGCCCGCGTGGCCGCGAGCAGTGCCGCCTGCTGGGCGCCTACTGGCGCGAGCGCGGCCTGCGCTTCGACGCCGTCTTCACCGGCACGCTGCGCCGCCACGCGCAGTCGCTGGCCGGCATCGTCGAGGGCTACGGCGAGGACCTGCCCGCCACCGCCCTGCCGGGGCTGAACGAGTACGACAGCGAGGCCGTCGTGCGCGCCATCCACCCCGGGCCGCTGGCGCCGCCGACCGACCCCGAGACCGTCAAGCAGCATTTCCGGCTGCTGCGCCAGGGCCTGCTGGCCTGGATGCGCGGCGAGGTGCGGCCCGAGGGCATGCCCACGCACGCCGACTTCGCCGCCGGCGTCGCCGACGCCCTGGCCCGCGTGCTGGCCCTCGGCGTGGGCCAGCAGGCCCTCATCGTCTCCAGCGGCGGCCCCATCGCCACGGCGGTGGCCCAGGTGCTGGCCGCGCCGCCGGAGACCTTCGTCGAGCTGAACCTGCGCATCCGCAACTCGGCCGTGACCGAGTTCGCCTTCAATCCCAAACGCCACCATCTGGTGACATTCAACACCTTGCCTCACCTCGACACGGCCGAGACCCGGGTCCATATCACTCACGCCTGAGCCGGCGGCGCAACTGGCCCGATCGGGCCATGGCTCCGGGGCGCAAGCTGGCTCCCACGGGCGATGTGCGGCGCCGGCTCGGCCGGCACGATGGCGGCTTCCCAACCACCATCGAATGGTCCGTCATGTCCGCCCTGCGTCTCGCCTCCCTGACCGCCCTCGTCGCCGCCGTCGCGGCCCTCGCCCAGCCCGCCCAGGCCCAGAGCTTCTCCTTCAGCCAGGGCGGCTATGCCGACGGCGCCGTGCTGACCGGCCACTTCGCCGGCACCGACCTCGACGGCGACGGCTGGCTCTACGGCTACGAACTGACCGAGTTCGAGCTGCACTGGTCGGGCAACCGCGCGGTGGCCGCCTTCAGCCACGGCTTCGACGACCGCGCCGGCCTGGAGTTCAACGTCGCCGAGCGCCGCATCGACCACATGGCCAGCGTCAGCATGGAGGGCGACAGCGCGCCCCTGTTCCGCTACGACAGCATGGGCTGGCCCAGCTACGGCATTCCGGGCGTCGTCACCGACGAGCGCCTCGGCCTGGCCTCGATGAGCTGGGAGGCTTTGAAGGTGACGGCCGCCGTGCCCGAGCCGGGCAGCACGGCGCTGCTGCTGGCGGGCCTCGGCCTCATCGGCTGCTGGAGCCAGCGCCGACGCGCCGGTTGAAGTGAAGCCTCAAAGCCAACCACGGAGGCACAGAGGCACAGAGGAAACACAGCGCTTTCCTCTCTGTGGCTCTGTGGCTCTGTGGTTGCATTTCCGCATTGGGAGCCGTCCACGGGGGGCAGGTCCGGGCCGACAATCGCGGCCGATGTTCACCCGCCTCGTCACCCCGCCGCCCGCTGCCTCCGCGCCCGCCCACGAGCGCTTCCTGCATCTCGTCCGCCTGGCGCTGGCCGGCGGCCAGTTCGGCAAGCTGCTGCTGTCCGGCCCCGTGGGAGACGATGACGACGTCGAGCGCCTGACCGTACGCGCCATCGAGCTGCGCGGCGAGCCGGCGCTGAGCTTCCTCTGGCGCCACCGCACCCGCGACGTCACCAAGAACCACGCGCCCGATGCCGGACTGGCCGAGATCGCCGCCCTGCTCGGCACGCGCTTTCGCAATGCCCACCTGCACACGGCCACCGAGGAGGTGCAGTTCGCCGTCAGCCGCAAGGGCCGCGAGACGCTGCGCGTGACCCGGCTCGACGCGCCCGAGTCCGCGCCGCCGCCAGCCGCTCACGACAAGGCCAAGCACCGCCCGCTCGACATGGCCCATCCGGTGTGGTCGGCCCTGGGGCTGACGCATCTCGTCAAGGGCGAACCCGCGCTGGTGCCGGCCATGGCGCGCAAGTGGAAGCAAATCAACCGCTTCGTCGAGATCCTCGCCGCCGCGGTTCACGAAGCCGGCCTGCAGGCGCCGGTGCGCGTGGCCGACTTCGGCTCCGGCAAGGGTTACCTGACCTTTGCCGTGCACGACTGGCTGCAGTCCCAGGGCCTTGCGCCGCGCGTGACCGGCATCGAGCTGCGCGACGACATGGTCGGCCTGTGCAACGCCATCATCGCCAACGAGGGCCTGGCCGGCATCCGCTTCGACCAGGGCGACGTGCGCAGCCAGGCCGTGCAGCCGCTGGACGTGATGATCGCCCTGCACGCCTGCGACATCGCCACCGACCACGCCCTGCACGTCGGCCTGCAGTCGGGCGCGCGCATCATCATGAGTTCGCCCTGCTGCCACAAGGAGCTGCGCCCGCAGATGACGCTGCCCCCGGTGCTGCGGCCCATGCTCCAGCACGGCATCCACCTCGGCCAGGAGGCCGAGATGGTGACCGACTCCCTGCGCGCTCTCCTGCTGGAAAGCCAGGGCTACCGCACCCAGGTCTTCGAGTTCATCGCCCTGGAGCACACCAGCAAGAACAAGATGATCCTGGCCGTGAAGGCGCAAGGCCCCGCCGCCGAGGCCCTGGCCGCGCGCCGGCCCGAGCTGCTGGCCCAGGTGGCCGAGATCAAGCGCTTCTACGGCCTGCGCGAGCAGCGGTTGGAGCAACTGCTGGCGGCGGCCTGAACGGCCGGGCCGGCTTTCCTGGAGAACTCCATGTCACGAGTCAAGGTCGCCGCCTTCAGCATCTCCGTCGACGGCTTCGGCGCCGGCCCGAGCCAGAGCCTGGACGAGCCCCTGGGCGTCGGCGGCAAGCGCCTGCACGAGTGGGCCTTCCCGACGCGCACCTTCACGCGCATGTTCGGCGCCGAAGGCGGCAGCACCGGCGTCGACGACCGGTACGCGGCGCGCAGCTTCGAGAAGGTCGGCGCCTGGATCCTCGGGCGCAACATGTTCGGCCCCGTGCGCGGCCCCTGGCCGGACGAGAGCTGGCGGGGCTGGTGGGGCGACAATCCGCCCTACCACGTGCCCGTCTTCGTGCTGACCCACCATCCGCGCGCACCCCTGCAGATGGAAGGCGGCACCAGCTTCCATTTCGTCACCGAGGGCATCGAGGCCGCCCTGGCCCAGGCCAAGGCCGCGGCGGCCGGCCGCGACGTGCGCATCGGCGGCGGCGTGGCCACCATCCGCCAGTACCTGCTCGCCGGCCTCATCGACGAGATGCACCTGGCCGTGTCGCCCACGCTGCTGGGCACCGGCGAGGCCCTGTTCGCCGGGCTGGACCTGCCCGCCATGGGCTGGCGCGTCACGCAGACCGAGACTTCGCCGCAGGCGCTGCATGTGGTGATGACGCTGGAGCGGTGAGCGGCCGGTCCGGCGCCGCTGCATTTCGTCCCGCCGCGCCGGCATTCCATCGCGCGGCCCTCGCGGCGCCCGGCGCGCTTGCAGACACTGCCTGCACTGACCCAGCCATCGACCGGAGCCCGCCATGAACGCCGCCCTCCAGACCCTGCTCATCGCTGCCGCCTCCGTGGCCTCGGCCGCTGCCATCGGCGTGTCGCTGGCCGAGCGGACGGCGACGCCGGCCACCGAGGTGGTGAGGCTGGAGCGCGTCGTGGTCACGGGCTCGCACATGGCTACCGCCGCTCCCGCCGTCGTGGCGCGCCTGCCGCGCGTCGTCGTCGAGCGGCGCCGTGCCGCGCCGGCTGACGACTTCCGGCTCGCGCAGGCCCTGCCCGCAGCGCCGGCCCTCTGAAGACGGCCCGGCCAACGGCCCACGGCCCGCCGCCGGCGGGCCTTGCCTTTTTGCGGCGCCTGACGCGCCACCACCCCTGGGAGATCACGGATGAACAAGCGCATGTGGATGAAGGCCGGCGCGGCCCTGGCCGCCCTGCTGCCGCTGCTGGCGTCGGCCCAGGGCATGCTGAAGGGCCTGGACCGCGGCATGACGGGGCCGCGGGCCCAGGTGCTGGTGCTGGGCACCGTGCACCTCAGCGGCCTGCCCGCGGGCCTGCCGCCCGAGGCGCTGCAGGGCGTGCTGGACCGGCTGGCCGCCTTCCGGCCCGACATCGTCACCATCGAGGCGCTCACCGGCGAAGAGTGCGACCTCGCCGCCCGCCATCCCACGCGCCACGGCATGGACTATTGCGGCAGCACCGACGTCGCCCAGGCCGCCACGGGCCTGGCCGTGCCGGCCGCGCTGGCCGAGGTCGACCGCGCGCTCGCCGCCTGGCCGGCGTCGCCCACGCCGGCGCAGCGGCGGCACCTGGCGGCGCTCTTCCTGGCCGCCAACGACCGCGCCTCGGCCCTGGTGCAGTGGCTGCAGCTGCCCGAGGCCGAGCGCCGGCCGGGCGACGGCCTGGACGAAGCCCTGGTGCAGATGCTGGGCCAGCTCGGCACGCGCAACAACGAGAGCTTCATGATCGGCTCGCGCCTGGCCGCCCGCCTGGGCCTGCAACGCGTGCATGCCGTGGACAACCACACCGGCGACCACATCGTCATCGCCGACGAGCAGGCCTTCGAACGCGAGGTCAGCGGCGCCTGGGCGGCCGGCAAGCCGGCCATGGAGGAGCGGCAGAAACAGGTCAAGGCCCTGTCCGCCGCGGCCGACCTGCTGCCGCTGTACCGCTACGTCAACGAGCCAGGCTACCTGCAGGCGCTCGCCGAGATCAACGTCGCGGCGGCCCTGCGCGCACCCGCACCCCACGGCTATCCGCAGATCTGGGTGGGCGGCTGGGAGACGCGCAACCTGCGCATGGTGGCCAACATCCGCGAGACCTTCCGAGAGCGCCCGGGGGCTCGCGTGCTGTCCATCGTCGGCGCCTCCCACAAGCCCTGGTTCGACGCCTGGCTGGGGCAGTTGCAGGGGGTGGACCTCATCGACGCCGCAGTGGTGCTGAAGTGACACTGCAGCCGGCCCAGCCCCGCGCGCCGAGCGCGGCGCATGTCTGGTCCGCCCCGGCTCGGGAGCGGCCCAGCGCTCGGCCCGTGGCATCCCGGATTTATCCGCCGCGCCCGGCTCTGGCCTTGCGCGGCACAACGGCCCTAGCATTCGCGCCCATGGCACTCGCCCTGACCAAGACCCGCGCCCCGCGACCCCGCGAGGGCCTGCTGTTGCACCGGCCGGCGCTGCTGGCCGCGGTGGGCCGTGCGCTGGACGAGCAGCGCGTGCTGTTGATCAGCGCACCGGCCGGTTATGGCAAGACGGCCCTGCTGACCCAGGTGCTGGCCGAGGCCCCGCCCGACACGGCCGTGGCCTGGGTGGCGCTGGATGAAGGCGACGACCTCGGCCGGCTGCTGGACTGCCTGTTCACCGCGCTGGAGGCCTATGACCTGCCGTGGCGGACGGCACCCGAGGGCCTGCGCGACGCGGCCCTGCGTGGCGGGCCCGACCTCACCGCGGCGGCCGACGCCATGCTCAACGCGTTGGAGGCCTGCGAGGTGGCGCGAGGCCTCATCGTGCTGGACGACGTGCACCACCTCGCCGACGGCGCCGCCCTGCAGTTCCTGGACCGCTGGCTGGCCCGCATGGGCGAGCGCTGGCGCCTGGTGCTGAGCACGCGCCACGAGCCGCCGCTGCGCCTGTCGCGCCTGCGGGCCGCGGGCGAACTGGCCGACCTCGGCCCTGCCGACCTCGCCCTGGCGGAGGCCGAGGTGGCGCAGCTCGCGCAGGCCGCGGGCCTGGACGAGCAGGCCGGCGCCGAGCTCTACCGCCGCAGCCAGGGGTGGCCGGCCGGGCTGCGCCTGGCCCTGGGCCTGGCCCAGCGGGCCGCCCTGCCAGCGGCCATCGACCGTGCCACCTTCGACTACCTTGCCGCCGAGGTGCTGGACCGCCTGGAGCCGGGGCTGCGCGGCTTCCTGCTGCGCACCAGCGTGCTCCACGAGCTGGACGTGGCGCGCTGCCAGGCGCTGGGCGAGGGCGCCCAGGCGGCGGCCTTCCTGGCCGAGATCGAGCGGCTGGCCCTCTTCGCCACCGTCGTGGACCTGGCGCCGCTGACCCTGCGCCTGCACCAGCTCTTCCGCGACATGCTGCAGCAGCGCCTGCGCCTGGAGCAGCCCGAGCTGCAGCTGCAGCTGCTGGAGCGCGCCGCCGCCTTCGAGACCGACGCCCTGCGCCGCCACGGCCTGCTGATGGCGGCCGGCCGGCCCGAGCGCGCGGCCGACCTGCTGCTGGCCGACGGGCCGCTGCTGATGAACCAGCTCGGCGCCCAGGGCCTGCTCGACCTGGCCGCGCGCTTCGACCCCGCCTTCGCCGAGGCCAGCCCCGAGCTGCATCGCGTCAAGGCCCTGGCCCTGTGGGTGCAATGGGAGGCCGAGCGGGCCGAGTTCCACCTCGGCCGGGCCGAGGCGCTGTTCGAGGCGCGCGGCGACGAGGCGGGTCTGCGCATCGCGCGCGCCCACCGCAGCATCCTGCTCATCGCCCAGGGCCGCCTGACCGAGGCGGCCGGCCTGCTGCAGGACCTCGACCCCTTCGGCACCCAGCGCGAGCTCAGTGGCGAGGCGCGGCGCGTGGTGCTGCTGGCGCGCTGCTGGCATGCGCTGGAGAGCTGCCACTTCGACAGCGTGGCGCCGCTGTTCGAGGCGCAGCTGGCCGCGCTGCTGAAGGAGCCCACCGTCGACGCCTGGTACACCGGCGTGCCGGCGCCGCGCCAGATCAGCTGCCGCGGCATGGCCGCGCCCATGGAGCGCTGGTTCCGCGGCGCCGTGCAGGTGGTGGGCGAGCGGCCGCTGCCGCTGGGCGTCATGGCCTACATGGCGCGGGCCTGGAGCCTGTTCTGGCAGGGGCAGGTCGCCGAGAGCGAACAGCACCTGGCCCGCGCCGAGGCCGACGCGGCCTGGTTCGGCCGCCTCGTCATCGCCCGCAACCACGGCCAGGCCCTGCACGCCATGCTGGACCTGGTGCAGGGCCGGCACGAGTCGGCGCTGGCGCTGATGCGGTTGCGCCTGGCCGAGCACGTGCCCGGCTACGGCCGCTGGGGCCTGTGGCATGGCCTCTTCTTCTGCAGCCGCATGGCCGCGGCCTGCGGCGACCGGCCGCTGCTGGACGAGAGCCTGGCCCGGCTCGAGCGCGAAGGCGCCGAGCTGCCCGACCTGACGCCGCCGCACCGCCGCCGGCCCCTGCTCGGGCTGCGGGCCCAGCAGGCCTGGCTGGCGGGACGGGGCGCCGAGGCGATCGCGCTGTGGCGCGAACTGCTGGCCGAAGGAGAGGGCGGCGACCTGCTCGCCCAGCTCGCGGAAGCGCGGCTGCGGCTTGCCGCGGCGCTGCTGGCCGACGGCGAGCGTGCCGCGGCGGCCGAGGCCCTGGCCCCGGCGCTGGCGGGCCACGACCCCGGCGGCCTGCTCTGGGCGGTGCCGCTGATGCGCCGCATGGCCGCCGAGGACTGGGGCGGCCTCATCGACCCGGCGGCCGTGGCCCGGCTGCGCGCCTGGGTCGAGGCGCTGGCGCCGTTGGTGCCCGCGCCGCCCACGCCGGCCGACGACCGGCTGTCGCAGCGCGAATCCGAGGTCATCGCCCAGATCGCCGCCGGCGCCAGCAACAAGCACATCGCCCGCGCGCTGGACCTCAGCCCCCACACCGTCAAGCGGCATGTGGCCAACATCCTCGACAAGCTGGGCCTGAACTCGCGCGGCGAGGCGGCGGCCTGGTGGCGCGAGCGTCAGGCCTCCACCAGGCCGGGCGCAGGCGCCTGAGCGACGGCCCGGCACAGCTTGGCCCAGTCGGTGTCGTTGAGCAGGGGCCGGGCGGCGGCCAGCACGGGCGTCTGCACGGCCGGCGGCAGGCCGCCGACGAGCTGGGCGCGCTCGGCCGGCGTCAGGGCCGGGATCATCCAGCGCAGCGTCTCGCTCATTTCGCGCGGGCCGAGGGTGGCCATGATGCGGCCGTGGATCTCGGCCAGCTCGGCGTCGGTGTAGGCCGCCCAGAGGGCCTGGTTGTGGCGGCTTTCCTCCACGCCCATGTGCTCGAAGTTGTGGGCCACGAAGGCGGCGAAGCGGCGGTACAGGCGCTGGGCGGCGGCAGCCGAGGGCAGGGCGCGCAGGCCTGCGGCTTCGGCGCGCAGGCCGGCGATGGCGTCGAGGTGCTCGTCGTGCTCGGCCTCGATGGCGGCGCTGGCACCGGCGCGGCGAGCCTCGATGGCCGGATGGACGAAGGTGTTCTCCTTCTCCACATGGTGCTCGGCGGCGTCCAGCAGCGCGTCCAGCTGGGCCAGGGCGGCGGCCAGGTCGAGGGGGTCGTCCACGTCCATGCGGCCGAGGTGCTGCAGCGTGTCGCTCATGAAGAGGCGCAGCGCCTTGTGGATATGGGCGTAGAGGTCGAGGCGAGGGGCGTTGGCGGTCATGTGGGGCTCCGTGTCGGGGCCGGCGAAGGGGTGCCGGATGGCCGCCAGTGTTGCGGGCTGCCGCGGCGCCGCCATCGCCCGCGATGGGCCAGTGAATTTGCACCTGGCGGGCCATGGCATGACCTGGGTCATGGCTCCCTGGCGCCCGGGATGCTGGCCCGTCGGGGCGATGGCAGCACGCCCGCCGGCCGGCACAGTGCCCTCCCATGCCATCCCCGTCCGTCCTGCCCGGCCTTGTCGCCCTCGCCCTGCTGGCCACGCCCGTGGCCCGGGCGGCGCTGCCCGAGCGCCTCAGCCAGACCGGCCTGTCCGACGCCGCCGCGGTGCGTGCCTTCGAGCCGCGCTTCCCGCTGTGGTCCGACGGCGCGGCCAAGCGGCGCTGGATCGCGCTGCCGCCGGGCACCGCCGTGGACGCGAGCCGGCCCGATGCCTGGCGCTTCCCGGTGGGCACGCGGCTGTGGAAGGAGTTCAGCGTCGACGGCCGGCCCGTCGAGACGCGGCACTACGTTCTCGGCGCCGACGGCCGCTGGGAGTTCGCCAGTTATGTCTGGGAGGGCGGTGACGCCGTCCGCGCGCCGGCCCGCGGCCAGACCCTCATCCTGCCCGGCGGCAAGGCCTACGCCATCCCGTCCACCGGCGACTGCATGGCCTGCCATGCCGGCGCGCGCAGCCCGGTGCTGGGCTTCGCGGCCCTGCAGCTCGGGCCGGCCGTGCCCGCCCTGGTGCGCGAGGGCCTGCTGAAGAACGCGCCGGCCGCCTGGGCCGGGCAGGCCCCCGACTTCGACGCGCCCGACCCCGCCGAACGCGCGGCCCGGGGCTACCTGCACGGCAACTGCGGCCAATGCCACTTCGACGGCGGCGTGCCGGTGCCGCTGCGCCTGGCCCTGGACGTGGGCGCGCGCCCGGCGCCGCTGGCCGCCGGCCAGGCCGCCGAGGTGCTGCGCCGGGCCGGCACCCGCAACCCCTATGTGCAGATGCCGCCTCTCGGCACCCGCCACATCGATCCCCAGGGCCTGGCCCTGCTGAACCGCCACCTCCAACCCCTCGTCACGCAAGACCGACCATGAAGACCCTGCTTCCCCTGCTCACGCTGCTGGCCGCCACCGCGGTCGCCCAGGCCGCCGAACCGGCCCCCCGCGACCGTATCGAGCACGGCCGCTACCTCGTCAACACCAGCGGCTGCATGGACTGCCACACGCCGCTGAAGATGGGCGCCAACGGCCCCGAGCCCGACATGGCCCGCCTCTTCGCCGGCCATCCGCAGGAGCTCGTCATGCCGCCGGTGCCGGCCCTGCCCGCGGGGCCGTGGCTGGTGGTGTCGTCGGCCACGAACACGGCCTGGGCCGGCCCCTGGGGCGTGAGCTTCACCGCCAACCTGACGCCCGACCCCGAGACGGGCCTGGGCCGCTGGAGCGAGAACGACTTCGTGCAGACCATCCGCACCGGCCGCCACTTCGGCCGCGGCCGGCCGGTGCTGCCGCCCATGCCCATCGCCGTCTACCGCCACATGACGGACGACGACCTCAAGGCCGTCTTCGCCTACCTGCAGACCCTGCCGCCGGTGCGCAACAAGGTGCCCGAGCCGCTGCCGCCCGCCCAGCACTGACCCCAAGTTCCGGAGACCGACATGAACCTCATCACCCCCGCCCGCCTGGGCCTGCTGGCCGCCGCCTGGCTCATCGCCGTCGTCGTGCTGGCCTATTCCGAAGAGGCCGCCGCCGCGCCCGGCCCCTGCGAGGACGGCGCCACCCTGCAGCGCCGGCTCGATGCCTTCGACGCCCGCTGGAACGCCAGCGACGCCTGGGGCCTGACGGCGCAGTTCGCGGACGACGGCAGCCTGGGCGCGGCCGGCGAGCCGGGCCGCCAGGCCGTCTACCGCGAACTCGTCGAGCGGCTGGGCCGTTCGCCGCAGCCCCGGCAGACGCGGCTGCTGCGCGCCACCCCGGTCGGCCAGGCCTGCCTGGTGGACGTGCAGGTCAGGAGCGGCGAGCGCAGCGAAGCGGGCCTCTTCCTGCTGGCGCAGGCGCGCGAGGGCGGCGGCATCGTCGCGATGCGCTGACCGCCCGGTGCGCTGACCCTATCGCCGGGTGATCTGCTGCGACACCGGATAGCCGCTCATGGTGCCCACGGCGCCGTAGCCGCTGGAGCTGGTGGCCGTCATGCACACCGCGCCCATCATGCCGCCGGGTGCGCAGTCGGCGTAGGCCAGCCTGGCGAGCTGGGCGGCCGTGAGGGGCGCGAATGGGTCGTCGGGCACGAACACCAGGATGGACGAGTTCTGGATCGTCGTCGCGTAGCGCGCCGGGAAGCCCGCGTAGACCCCGCCCACCGCGATGCCGGCCTGGGGCGACCAGCCGTCGCCGCCCGCCGCCGTCGAGAAGGTGCTCGTCGTGTTCTTGGCGAAGCTGGCGACGAAGCTGCCGCCCAGGGCCGCGTCGCGCCACGACTGGAGCTGGTAGCTCAGCGGCACCTGCGTCATGTCGTAGTAGGGCGGGCTGCCGATGGCGTTGCCCGTCATCGACTCCGTGAGCCGGCCGGCCAGGCCGCTGATCGCGCCGGTCGTGGAGTTCAGCGTGAACGAGCCGGTGAAGAGGGAGTCGCGCGGCTGGGTGTCAGGCTCGTGGAAGCGGGTCAGCACGTCGAAGGTCGTCAACACCTCCACCGCGGCCGAGGCGCTGCCCGCGCCGAGTGCATTGCTCGCGTAGACCGCGAAGGCATAGCCCGCGCAGCTGGACGGGCAGTTGACCGTGACCGGCGCGCTGGCCGAGTGCACCGTGATGCCGGCGGGCCGCGAGACGACGGTGTAGCCGGTGATGCCGCTGCCCCCGCTGGCGACCGAGCCGATGGCGACGACGACGTTGCCGAGGCCGGTGCCCAGCGTGGCCGTGACGCCTTGCGGCACGCCGGGCACGGTCACGCCGGCGGGCGCCTGCACGGGCAGCGTCTGCGTGGCCTGCGGGGCGGGGTTGTAGCTGGCGTTGCCGGCCTGGTTGGCGGCGATGACGCAGTCGCCCATCGAGAAGGCGCTCACGAGGCCGCTGGCCGCGTTCACGCTGCAGATGCCTGCGCTCAGGCTTGCGTAGGCGACGGCCAGGCCAGAGCTCGCCGTCGCGCGCACCGTGGCCGTGCCGCCCAGCGTGAGGCTGGGCGCGGCGCCGAAGCTGATCGTCTGCACGGGGTCGGGGGCGACGGCCAATGTCTGTGTCGCCTGCGCCGCCGCGGCCCAGGTGGCGTCGCCGTCCTGGCGGGCAGCGATGGTGCAGCTGCCGGTCGCCAGGCCCGTCGCCAGGCCGGTGGTGGCGTTCACGCCGCAGGTCTGCGGCGTCAGGCTGGCGTAGCTCACCGGCAGGCCCGAGGTGGCGACGGCGCGTACCGTGGCCGTGCCGCCCACGACCAGCGCCGGGGCCGCCGAGAAGTTGATCGATTGCGCCGCATTGGCCGCCGTGAAGCTGAGGCTGGCCTGGGGTGCGGGTGCCCAGACGCCGTTGCCGGCCTGGTCGGCGGCGATGGTGCAGCGGCCCACAGCCCGCCGGTTCACGAGGCCGGTGCCGGCGTCGACCGTGCAGACGCTGCCGGTCAGCGAGCGGTAGCTCACGGCCAGGCCCGAGCTGGCCGTGGCGTGCAGCGCCGCCGAGCCGCCGACGGCGATGTCCGGCGCGCCGTCGAAGCTGATGCTCTGGGCCTTGCCCGCCACGGGCAGCGTGAGGCTCACCGGCGTGGCGGGCGCCCAGGCCACGTCGCCGGGCTGGCTGGCGGTGACGATGCAGTTGCCGATGGCCAGGGGCGTGAGCAGGCCGGTCACGGCGTCGATTCGGCAGACCGTGCCGGTCTCGCTGGCGTAGGCCGGAGCCAGGCCGGAACTCGCCCCGGCGCCCAGCGTGATCGCGCTGCCGACCGTGAGGCCGGCGGGCGCCGCCGAGAAGGCCAGCGTCTGCCCGGCGCGGCTGACGAGTGCGGACTGCAGCGCCTGCGCCGCGGCCTGCCAGGTGGCGTCGCCAGCCTGGTCCGCCGCGATCGTGCAGGTGCCGGCGGCCAGCGCGTGCACCAGGCCCGCGGCCGACACGCTGCACACCTCGGGGGTCTGGCTGCTCCAGGCCACGGCCAGGCCCGAGCTCGCGACCGCCTCGGCCTGCGCGCTGGCCCCCACCAGCAGTGCGGGCAGCGCGGTGAGGGTCACTGCCTGTGGGCGACCCTCCACGCTCAGCGTGAGCACGGCCTGCGGCGCGGGCGCGAAGTGGTCGTTGCCGCCCTGGTTGGCGGCGAGGGTGCAGGTGCCGATGGCCAGGCCGGTGAGGGCGCCGGACGCGGCGTCGACGCTGCAGACGGTGGGGGTCTGGCTGCCGTAGCTCACCGGCAGGCCGGAGCTGGCCTGGGCCGAGACGGTGGCGGTGGCACCGGCCCGCAGGGCGGGTGCGGGGTCGAAGCGGATCGATTGCGGGCCGTCCTGCACGCGCGGGCCGCCGTCGCCGGCCGCGCCGCCGCAGGCCGCGACCAGGGCCGCGCAGGACAGGGTCGCCCAGGCTGCGCGTGAAGGTGGGGTCAGAACCATAGGCTCACCGAGGTGTTGAAGGAGCGGCCGGCGCCCGGCACGACGGTGCCCCAGGGGATGCCGGCGGAGGTCATCGAGCGGCCCTGGCCCAGGTAGGCCCCGCCCAGCGGCGAGGCGTGCAGCCGGTCCAGCAGGTTCTCGATGGCGAGATCGATGCGGGCCTGGCGCCACTCGTAGCTGGCGCGCAGGTGGGCGAGGGCGTAGCCGGGTGTGGCCATCTCGTTGCGCACCCGCGAGATGCGCTGCTTGGCCGCCACGCCCTGCAGCTCCAGCGAGCCGGTCCAGCCGCCGAGCTTGTGCGTGAGGGCGAGCTTGAGGTTGTCGGGCATGAGGTTGTAGAGGCCGTCGCCGGTCGCGCGGTTGCGCCCGCGCACGACGGCCAGCACGAAGGCGGCGCTCCACTCGCCGCCCTCGCCGTGGGCCAGCCGCCGGTGGCCGGAGAGGTCCAGGCCGTACAGCCGAGCCGGCGCGTTGGCGTACTGGAGCAGCAGGAAGCCCGTGGCCGCCGTGGCATTGGCGGCGCCGCACTGGCCGAAGTCGCAACGCCGAGCGTCCATGAAGTCGCGCACCCGCGTCAGGTAGGCTGCGGCCTTGAGTTCCCAGTCCTCGCCCGCGGCGTCCCGCCACGCGGCGTTCAGGCCGAGGGTGTGGGCCGTCTCGGGACGCAGCGTGCCGTTGCCGACGTAGCCGTTGCCGTCGCCGACGAAGTTGTTCATCAGTGCCGCCATCGGCTGCGTGGACCACGGGTAGCGCTGGTAGAGGTTGGGCGCGTGGCCCTTGCGCGCGATGCCGAGCTCGTAGGACTGGCGGGCGTCGGGCTGGTAGCGCGCGGTCAGCGCGAGGTCCAGCAGGTTGTCGCCGCGGCGGTGGTGCAGCGCGTTGAAGGCCGCCGCCTCGTTGCCCCAGATGGCGCCCAGGCCGTTGTCATAACCCTGCACCGTGGCGGCATCGGTCACGACGCGGTCGCCCCGCACGCCGGCCAGCGTCGTCCACGCGCCGCCCCAGTGCGCCTCCCACTCGGCGAAGGCGCCGGAGCGCAGCCGCCGGCCGTCGTCGACGTTCCAGAAGGCGTTGGGCCCCATGGAGCCACCCACGGGCGGCCACCAGTCGTAGAGCACGTAGGTCTGCCTTTCGGCGCCCAGGCGCAGCGTGTCGCTTTCGCCCACGTCGATGTCCGCCTGGGCCTGCATGCCGCGCGTCGTCGCCTCGGTCAGCATGGGCATGCCGAAGCCGTAGAAGTAGCGGTCCGGGCCCATGTCCATCGCGTGGTGGACCTTCTGCTGCCAGAGCCGGCCCTGCAGGCGGCCCCAGTCGAAGCGGCCCGTGTAGCGCAGGTGGGCCTGACGGCCGAGGTTGTCCGTCATGTCCATGCGCTGGTTCGGGAAGCCCTCGAAGCCGATGCGCTGGTGGCCGAACGAGAGCTGCACGAGATGCCGGGCCTCGCGCCAGGCCAGGCGCACTTCCTCGTTGCGGGCCTGGTAGGCGCTGGAGGCCACCTCGTCGCCGGGGATGACCGGCCCCGTCTCCGAACCCGGCGCGGCGGGCTTGAACGCGCCGCCGGCATGGAAGTTCCGCTGCCGCGACGTGGCCGCCGCGAGGCTCACGCTCAGCTGCTCGGTGGCGAAGGTGGCCGAGGCGTTGCTGCCGTGCGCGCGGCCGTTGCTGCGCCAGAAGCCGGACCACCGGCCGTGCACGAGCGGGCCCTCGCCTTCGGCGGCGAACTCGGGCACGGCCGCTTCGATCTGGACGGTGCCGCCGATGCTGTCGCCGCCGACGCTGACCGGGCTGATGCCGGCATAGACCTTCACGCTGCCCACGGCGGCGGGGTCGATGTAGGACAGGGCCGGGTTCATGTGGTTGGGACAGGCGGCGACGAGGTCCATACCGTCGACCTGGGTGCGCAGCCGGTCGTCGGCCAGGCCGTGCACGGCCGGCAGGCTCGAGACCCCGCCGGCCCCGTACAGGCTCACGCCCGGCAGGTCCTGCAGCAGCCGGGCGCTGTCGCCCGTGGCCGAGCGGCTGCGGGCGAGCTGGGCCGCGCTGGCGCGCGCGGCGAAGAGGCCGTCCTCCCGCGCCGTGCCGGTGACGACCTGGCGGGGCAGCGGCTGCGGCGCGCTGGCCGCGGCCGGCGGAGCCTCGGGCGTGGCCTGCGCCAGCACGCGCAGGGCGGCCAGCGCCAGGCCGGCCGCCGCCAGCAAGCGAAGAGGACGGCGCATGGCGCTCAGGCCTCGCGTTGGCGGCGCCGCACCAGGGCCCCCATCAGGCCCAGGCCGGCCAGGAGCAGGGCGTAGCTGTCGGGCTCGGGCACGGCGGCCGCGATGGTCTGCGACACCGGGTAGCCGTCCATGGTGCCGACCGCGCCGTAGCCCGCGAGGCTGGTGCCGGTCATGCACACCGCGCCCATCATGCCGCCGCCCATCATCATTCCGCCCGGTGCCGTGGGCGTGCAGTCGGCATAGGCCAGCTTGTCGACCTGCGCCTGCGTGAGGGCGGCGGTCGGGTTGTCGGGCACGAAGATCAGCGCGTAGGCATTGCCGGCGTTGTTGCGGGCGACCGGGAAGCCGGCGTAGATGCCGCCGACGGCCAAGCCCGTCTGGGGCGACCAGTCGTCCGTCGGGCTGCCGCACATCGCGGTCGAGCAGAACGTGGCCGTGGTGCCGTTCTTGAAGACGGCCGCGAAGGTGCCGCCGAGCGACGCGTCATGCCAGCTCTGCAGCTGGTAGTTCAGCGGCAGCCACACCATCGAGGCGGCGTTCATGCCGGTCATGGACTCGCTCAGCAGGCCCTGCAGCCCGGAGACGGTGTGCGTGGCCTCGTCGTAGAGGAAGCTGCCCTGGAAGACGGTGTTCTTGGGCTGCGTCTGGGGCTCGAGCCACGTCGTGGTGACGGTGTAGGTGGTGGCGTGGGCCGGGGCGGTACCGAAGGCCGCGAGCAGCGCGGCGGCAAATGCGAAGTGCTTCATGTGGGTTCTCGTGGAGTCGAAATGGGGTGCCACGCCGGGGCACCATTCGGTGCGCCGGGCGCGGACGGAACATGGGGAGTCGAAGGCGGCCACCGGCCGCCGGCATCAGCCGCGCGGTGGCCCGCGGGGGAGGGCGCGGAGCCAGGGCGGCGACGGCGGGGCGTGTGGCCGGGGCGGGCGAGGCGCGGCCACGCCGTGCGCCGGGGCGGCGGCCAGGGCCGGGGGCGGCGGGAGGTCGAGCGAGGGCAGGTGTAGCGTGCAGTAGCCGCAATGCTCGAAGGCCTGGGTCAGCGGGATGGTGTCGTCGCCCGGGGCCGGGCGCTGCGCCGAGGCGCTGCAGATGTCGGCCCAGCTCGCGCCGCGGTAGAGGGCGACGGCGTGGGACAGGGCGGGCGCGAGCGCCGCCGCCACGAAGGCGGCGATGGCCAGCCAGGTCGTGAAGCGCCAGGGGCGGCGGCCGGCGTGCATGGTCAGCGGGCCGGTGGAGGCGGGCAAAGGAAGGCCCCGAACCGGCGGAGCGGTTCGGGGCGCAAGGGCGCTCCACGCCGCCCGGGACGCACCCGCGAGGGGCGTTGGGCTGCGGCGTGGATCACAGCGCAGGCGGCCGTCGGTGCGACACGGGAGGGTGACGCGGGCTGGCCGAAAGTTGATGCTTTCATGGTCGCGGGCGGGTCGCGTTCCGCCTCGCCAGGGGCCGCAGCGTTGCCGGGGGCCGTGCACTGGTGACGGGCTGAATCATCGGGGCTCGCGAGCGTGAACGAAGCCGCGATCAAGCCGGGTCGCCCCGGCTTTTTCCCGCTCAATGCGCATGGCCCGGAGTCGGCGCCAGCGTGCGGACGGGGGCCTGCAGCTGCAGCGTCTCGGGGGCTGCGCCGTCGCGCTCGACGGTCAGCGTCACCGGCACCGTGTCGCCGGCCTTCACCGTGCCCTTCAGGCCCATCAGCATGACGTGGTAGCTGCCGGGCTTGAGCATCACCGGCTGGCCGGCCGGCAGCTCCAGCGTGGGCACGGCACGCATGCGCATGACGCCGTCCTGCATGCTCATCTCGTGGACTTCCACCGAGGCGGCCACGGGCGAACGGCCGCCCACCAGGCGGGCCTTGGTGGGCGAGGTCAGCTGCACGAACAGGCCCGTGGCCGTCTGGCCCGGTACGGTGGCGCGCACCCAGGCGTCGGTGGCGACGGTTTGTGCCTGGGCCGATGCGGCCAGGGCCAGGCTGGCGAGGAGGAGGGCGAGGGAGTGTTTCATGAAGTCTCCTGTGGGGATTGGAACGGAAGGACGGCGCGGCGCCGCGGCCGGCCGCGCAGCCGGCGCCAGCCCATCACCACGCCGGTGGCGGACAGGGCCAGGCCGGCCAGGCTGAAGCCCAGCATCCAGGCATCCCAGGCGGGCCGGGCGTCGAGGAAGCGGGGCAGGTCGAAGCTGTGCAGGAAGGCGAACAGCCAGCGCTGCGCGCGCTGCGGCCGTGTGCTCAGCTGCACGAGGGTACCCGTGGCGGGGTCGATGACGGCCTCGTGCGCGGCGGCGTCGTCGAAGCGCAGGCGCAGCGCCGGCAGGGGGCGCTCGCGTTGGCCGCCCATGGTGTGGGGTTCGCGGGCGTAGTAGTGGGCGTCATACCCGTGCAGCCACTGGCGCTCGGCGATGCGCGCGCCCGGCAGCATGCGCGCGGCGGCGGCGGCCAGCGTGGATTCGTCCAGCGGTGGCAGGCGTCGGCCCTCGGCGTCGGCCAGGAAGCTGTCGCCTACGGCCTGCACGAGCACGACGGGCCGGCCGGCCACGCGGCGCCATTCCAGCAGCCGCGGCTGCCAGCCGTCGGCCGCCAGGCGCTGCAGCACGCGGCGGGCCTCGGGGGCGTCGTCGGCGCGCAGCGGCCCGCCGGCGAAGGCCTGGCGGTCGGCGCGCGGCCCGGCGGCCTCGAAGACCTTCCAGGGGTTCATGGAGAACAGGCCGCTGACGACCCAGGTGAGCGCCAGCGTGCCGCCGGCCAGGCCGACGAGGTGGTGCCAGCGCATCAGGCCGCCGCGGTAGGGCGAGCGCGAGCCGCTCTTGTAGCGGCCCTGGAAGCGCCAGCGCCACAGGCCGGCGACCAGGCCGCTGAGGGCCAGCGCGCTGCCGGCCACGGCCAGGCCGATGACGATGTCGGCCCACCAGGCGTCGAGGGCGCCGCCGCGCAGCGGATAGAGCCAGTGCAGCCAGGCGCCGAGCCAGCCCCAGCGGCGCTCGGCGGCGGTGGCGTCGCGCACCACCTCGCCGGTGCGGCTGCTGACGTAGAGCCAGCGGCCGGCCGCGTCGTCCACGGCCACGCGGTGCAGCGGGCGGTGCGGGTCGAGGGCGCGCGAATGGGTCCAAGCGTCCTCGTCCGCCAGTCCCAGCCAGCGGGCCGGCAGGCCGCCGGCGAAGGCGCTGGCCTCGACCACGGCGGCGTCGCGGTCGACGGCCGTCACGCGCCGGCCGCTCACGGCATCCACCGCGACGGCGAGCCGGCGGCCGTCGCCGAAGACGTAGCGCGGCTGCCCGGCGACCTGCAGCAGCCGCCACTGCGCGGGCTGGCGCAGGCCCGAGGCCGCAAGGGCGTCGGCCAGCGGCACGCAGCAACCCGGCCCGGCACGCAGCACGGGCAGGCCCTGCATCTGCTCGGCCGGCGTCAGCTTGGGGTAGCCGACGTAGAGCATCACCATGCCCGACAGGAACCACAGGGCCATCACCAGCCCGAGGGCGATGCCGGCCCAGCGGTGCAGCAGGTAGAGGGCGCGGCGCATGCTCAGAACCGCCAGTCCAGGGCCCCGCTGAAGCTGCGGGGCGCGCCGAGGTAGGGCAGGCTGGTGCTGAGGCTGGCGACGTAGCGCCGGTCGGTCAGGTTGTCCACCCGCAGCCGTGCGCTGAGCTGCGGCGTGATGCGCAGCGTGGCGTTCAGGCCGAGCAGCTGGTAGGCGCCGTCCCAGACCGTGTTGGCGGTGTTGGCATAGCGCTGGCCCACGTAGCGCCAGTCGGCGCCGAGCACCAGGGCCTCGTTGGGCCGCCAGTCGGCGCTGGCGCCGGCCACCACCACCGGCACGTTGGCCGGCCGGTTGCCGGCGCGCGACACGGTGGCGCTGCCGACGACCTCGACGAAGTCGTCGTAGCGCGCCCGCGTGGCGCTGGCCTGGGCCGCGAGCGTCCACTGCGCACTCGCCCGCCAGTGCGCGTTCAGCTCCACGCCGCGGCTGCTCTGGGCACCGACCGGGATGACCTGGGTGCGGTCGTTGGGATCGGTGATGGCGAGATGGCGGCGCTTGATGTCGTAGACGGCCAGCGTCGCCCAGCCGCGACCGCGGTCGAAGCCGAGCTTGCTGCCGAGCTCGACCTGCTGGCCGCGCGTGAGGTCGAAGTCGCGCAGGGCCGAGAAGCCGGCGGTGGCGAGCACGCCGGCGGGCGGGTCGGCCGCGGTGCTGGCCTGGGCATAGACCTGCCAGTCGGCGCTCAGGTCCTTCACCAGCCCGAGCCGGCCGGTCAGCGGCGAGAAGCGGGTGTTGAACAGCGCCGGGTTGCTGGCGCTGGCGGCGCGGTGGTTGCGCACGTCCAGCGCAATGCGGTCGGCCCGCAGCGCGCTTACCACCGCCCAGCCGCCGCCCAGCTCGGTGCGGTTCTCGGCGAAGAGGGCGAAGCTGCGCAGCAGGTTCGTCGCGCCGGGCGTGTAGGTGCGCGTGATGCCGGGCGTCTGCAGGAAGTAGGTGTCGCGCGGCGCGTAGGGGTCGGTGAGGTCGAAGGGGCCGGCCACCGACAGCGGGAAGCGCGTCTGCTGGTTGAAGCTCCAGTCCCAGCCGAAGGCGAAGTCCGAGCGCCGGCCGGCGATGCTCGCGGCCTGGCTGACCTCCAGCCGGCTGCCGCTGACGCGCTGGTCGTGGCGCTGCAGCAGGGCGCTGGAGCGCTCGACCCGGGTGTTGCCCGCCTTGAAGGCGTAGGACTCGACGTTGTCGTAGTCGCGCAGCGCGCCGTAGTGGTAGAGGGTGTGGCTCACGCGCGTGCCGGGCGACGGCGTCCACTCGGTGATGGAGCGAGCCCAGTCCACGTCCTGCTCGTAGCGGCCATCGACGACGTTGTAGTTGATGCCGTAGGTGCCGGGGTCGAAGCGCAGTGCGCCGCTGACGCTGCCGTCCGCGGACCGCAGCATGGGCGTGCCCCAGTAGGGCTGGGTCACGCGCTCGTGCTGGCGCTCCAGGGCCAGCGTGTGCACCAGGCCCGGCGCCAGCGGCGCGCGCCAGGAGGCGCTGGCCTGCCAGGCGCTGCGGTCGCGGCCTTGCGTCCAGAGCGCGCCCTCGGTGCGGTTGAGCTCCACGCGCAGCACCTGGCCGCCATCGCCCAGGCCGCGCTGCCAGCTGCCGGCGAGCTGGGCGCGGTCGCCCAGGCCGACGACCAGGCGCGCCAGGTCGCCGCTGGTGTCGGCCACCTTGGTGACGACGTTGATCGTGCCGCCGACGGCGCCCGAGCCGTTGAGGAAGCTGGACGGCCCGCCGATGGCTTCCAGGCGCTCGATGATCCAGCTGTCCACCGGCCGCGCGGCGATGGCGTCGTACTGCACGCTGATGCCGTTGTAGAGCTGGGCCAGCGAGCTGGCGCCGAAGCCGCGGTAGTAGACGCTGCCGGCCGAGCCCGGCGGGTCGGCGAAGACGACGCCGGGCACGCCCTTGAGCAGGTCCTGGGTGTTGGCGGCGCCGCGCGCCTCCAGGGCCTCGCGGTCGATGACGGTGACGCTGGCCGGCGTCTGCTGCAGGCTCAGCCCGAGGCGCGAGGGGCTGCCGGCGGGCGCGGCCAGGCCGGCGGCCGTGCCGCTGACCGAGACGCGCTCCAGCGTGGCGGCAAGCACCTGGGCCGAGGCGGGCACGGCGGGGAGGCAGGCGAGGAGGCAGGCGAGGCTGATGGGCGCGGCGGCCCGCAGGCCCGCGCGGGGGAAGTTCTGGTCGTGCATGTCAGTGGTGGGGCTTGTCGCCGGCGACGGCCGGTTGCACGGTCAGCTTGACGGCGGGGGCACGGGGCTTGGGGGTCTCGGCGCTGGGGCGCTCGGCCCAGTTCCATTCGCCGCGGGTGCAGAGTTGGCGCACGGAGAACCAGAGTTCGCCCGGCTCGGCGGGCAGCACGGCGCGCAGCACGAACTCGTCGAACCAGTCGTCCTGCAGCTGGTCGGCCGGCGTGTTGGCCGTCCAGCGCACCTCGGCGAGTTCGTCGGCGATGGTCTTGCCGTGGCTGTCGTAGGGCACGGCCAGCGGGCGGCGCGTCGTCGTCAGCGTCCAGCCCGGCTTGGGCATGGGCTTGGCGCCGCGAAGTCCCTCGGGCAGGGTGACGACGACCACACGGGTGGCGGCGCCGTCGCAGCCGTGGCCGATCCGAAAGCTCGCGCGGTAGCTGCTGCCCGCGGGGGCGGCGGGCTGGTCGAGCACGACGTGGGCGCGGGCCGCGCCGGCGGTGAGGAGGGCGGTGAGGGAGGCAAGGGCCGCGGAGAGGAGCGGGGAGGTCTTCATGGCGTGTTTCCTCAGAGGTCGAACTTCAGCTCCGCCGCGTAGCTGCGCTGCGGGTAGGGGTGGAAGTTCCAGTACTTGTCGTTGTTCAGGTTGTCGATGCCAAAGGCGGTGCTCCACTGCCGGTCGATCTTCCAGAGCAGGCGCAGGTCGGCCGTGGCATAACGGCTCACGCCCATGTAGGCAAAGCCGTTCACGTCGGCGTTGTTGAGCGTGCGGAACTGGCGCCCGCTGTAGCGCGCGGCGAGGCTGGCGCTCCAGTGCTCGTCCAGCCGCCAGGCGGCCGTGGCGGTGGCGCGCCAGCGCGGGATGTTGGGCTGCCACTTGTCGAGGGTGTCGCCCGGCGTCGCGACGAAGCCGGCGTTGGCCTTGATCCGCGAGTCGGTGTAGGTGAGGCTGGCCGAGAGGTCCAGGCCGGGGGCCAGCCAGTCGGCCGCGCCCAGCGTGGCTTCGAGGCCGCGGGTGGCGATGCGGTCGACGTTCTGCACGCGGCTGATGTTCTTGTTGGCGGCGGCGTCGAAGACGGTCTGCGAGTACAGCGAGTCGTGCGTGTCTTCGGCGAACAGCGTCAGCCGCGACTGGAAGGGGCCGGCGGCGCCCTGGGCGCTCAGCTCGCCGGTCCAGGACTTCTCGGGCCTGAGGCCGGGGTCGTTGACGTACTGCGAGTTCGTCGTCGACGTGGCGCCGTAGAGCTCCGACACCGTGGGCATGCGCACCGCGCGGCCGACCGAGGCCTTGAGCACCCAGTCCTGCGCGGCCTGCCACGAGAGGGCCGCCTTGGGCGACAGGTAGTTGCCGCTGCGCGCGGCGTAGTCCTGCCCGGCCGTGGCCGAGAAGTCGGTGTGGCCGTTGCGGGCCTGCCAGTGCTCGGCGCGCAGGCCCAGCACGGCCTTCCAGTCCTCGGCGGGCAGCCAGGCGTCCTGTACGTAGGCGGCCTGCAGCCGCGTGTCGCCGCGCACGTTGCCGGCCAGCGCGCCGGGGCCGTCGGCCAGGTAGTTGCCGCCGATGCTGGAGGTCAGGTAGCGCAGCTGGTAGGTGTCCTGCTGCAGGCCGAGGTCCACGACGTGGCCGCTGCCGGCGGGGCGCCAGACGCCCTTGAGCGTCAGCGTGTGCCAGCCCGTGCCGCTGCCGTCGGCCAGGGTGCCGGCGCCGCCCGTGCGGGCACCGGGCTGGGGGTTGCCGGCCGCGTTCTGGCGCTTGTCGTCCTTGCGGTAGTCGTAGAGGCTGGCGGCCAGCTCCCAGTCCCATTCACCGCCGCCGTGGCTCTTCACCGACAGGCCGTGCATCAGGTGCAGCAGCTTCTCGTGGGTCAGCGGAAAGTCGCCGCCGTTGAGCGCGGCGAACTGGCGGCCGTCGATGCTGACGGTGCCCGAGTAGACGGCATTGCCGGCGGCGTCGCGCAACCAGCTCTCGGAGTGGCCGTCGGCCTCGTTGCGCCAGGCGCCCAGCACGTAGCTGGCCCGCAGAGTGGGCGTCAGGTCGTAGGCGAGCTTGAGCTTGAGGTGGTCCTGCCGGGTGGCGTATTGCGTGGCCGAGCCCAGCATGTACCAGGGCTGGCCGCTGCTGTTGGGCACCAGGACGGCGCCGGTCACCGGCCGGCCGTTGGTGGGCGCCGTGCCGGTGGCGGCCAGGCGGTTGGCGTAGGTGAGGGGCTGGCCGTCGCTGTCGGTGCGGTTGAGGCCGAGCCACCAGCTGAAGGCGCCCGACCGGTCGCCCAGCGAGGCGCTGGCCTGCCAGGCGCGGTAGGTGGCCTTGGTGCCGTAGAGCTCGAAGGGCTGGGTCACGAAGCCGAGCTTGGCGTGGGCCTCGAAGCGGGTGGGCATGCGCGTCACGTAGTCCACCACCGCACCCGCCGAATTGCCCGGGTAGGCGGCGGAGAAGGGGCCGTACATGACGTCGACGCGCTCGATCTCCTCCGGCGTGACCAGCCCCCAGCGCGGCGGGAAGCTCAGGCCGCCCACGCCGTTGCCGAGATAGTTGGACAGCAGGATGCCGTCGGCGTAGACGGCCGAGCGCGCGCTGTTGCCGGTGCCGGAGGCGCGGCTGGAGAGGATGGCGTGGTTGTAGTCGCCGATGTAGCGCTTGCGCACCAGCAGGCTGGGCAGGTACTTGAGCGCATCCTCGGCATCGGTGGCGTTGACGGTGCGCTCGATGTCCTCGCGCGTGACGGTCTCGCGGGTCGTCGGGATGTTGGTGGGCAGGGAGGTCGGCGCGGCGGCCTGGACGCGGACCAGGGCCAGCTTGTGGTGGGGCGGGGCGGCGGGCGCTTCGGCCGGGGCGTCGTCGCAGTCGCAGTCGTCGCAGGCCAGCGCGGGCGGCGCCAGCAGGTGCAGCACGGCGCAGGTCACGGCCGCGCGTGCAAGGGCAGTTTTGTTCATGGAAGCGGTGATCGGAGTCGCACCGTCGCGCGCACGGGCGACGGCAAGTGCCGGGCCCGCAGGCCACGGCTCGGCGGGGACTCAGATCAGCGCGGTGGGGCGCGCGCGCTGGCGGGACGCCAGGCGTGGGCGGTGACCGGGGCGGTCCAGAAGCGCTCGGGCGCCTCGGTGGCGAGGTCGCTGCGCAGCAGAGCCTGGGGCGCCGCGGGCGGGCCAGCCAGGTCGGCGTGATGGATGTGGCAGGCCGGGCAGTGGCCGTGGGCCAGCAGGTCCAGCGCGGCCTCGATGGGTGCGGGCTCGGCGGCCCGGGTCGCCGAGGGCGCCCGGCAGACGTCCTGCCAGGCCGCATCGCCGCCGCGCGCATGGGCCAGGGCTGCGCTCAGTCCCGGCGCCAGCACGCCCAGCAGGAACACGGCCACCAGCCACCACGCCGAGCGGCGGGCGGTGCGGTGCGTGATCGGCAGGCGATGCATGGCGCGGATTCTAGGCAGGCGCGGCCGGCTTCAGGCTTGCAGTAGATCAACCAGTGCCGCGGCGACCACCCGGGTGGCGCGCTTCAGGTCGTCCAGCACCAGGTGCTCGTCGGCCCGCTTGGCGTTGCTCTCCAGCACCGTGCGCGGCCCGGCGCCGTAGATGGCGGCGGGGATGCCGCGGGCGGTGTAGAGCCTGACGTCGGTATAGAGCGGCGTGCCGGACGTGGGCACGGGCTCGCCGAAGACCTCGCGGGCATGGCGCTGCAGCGCGGCCACCAGGGGTGCGGCTTCGGGCAGGGGCTTCATCGAACGGGCCAGCAGCAGGCGCTTGATCTCGAGCCGGATGCCCGGGCAGGCGGCCACGGTCCGCTCGATGAGGTCGCGCACCTCGGCTTCGACGGCGGCGGGGTCTTCCTCGGGGATCATGCGGCGGTCGAGCTTGATCACGACCTTGCCAGGCACGACATTGGTGTTGCTGCCGCCGTCGATGCGGCCGACGTTGAGGTAGGGATGCGTGATGCCTGGCACCTCGGAGCGGCGTGCCTTGAGCACCTCGTTGTGCGCGTACAGCGCCGTCAGCAGCCGGTTGGCCGCCTGCAGCGCGTCGACGCCCGTCTCCGGGTAGGCGGCGTGCGAGGCCAGGCCGTGCAGGGTGACTTCCATCTGCAGGCAGCCGTTGTGCGCGGTGACGACCTGGTAGCTGAAGCCGGCGGCGATGAGGTAGTCCGGCTTGGTCAGGCCGTGGGCCAGCAGCCAGCCGGGCCCGAGTTCGCCGCCGAACTCCTCGTCGTAGGTGAAGTGCAGCTCGACCGCGCCCTTCAGCGGCAGGCCCGAGTTCTTGAGGGCCAGCAGCGCGAAGGTGTAGGTGGCGAAGTCGCTCTTGCTCACCGCCGCCGCGCGGCCGTAGAGCCGGCCGTCGGCGATCTCGGCGCCGTAGGGATCGTGCGTCCAACCTTCGCCGGGCGGCACCACGTCGCCATGGGCGTTCAGTGCGATGGTCGGGCCGTCGTCGCTGAAGCGGTGGCGGACGATGAGGTTGGTGATGGACTGCAGCCCGGCGGCATGCACCTCGGCCGCGGGGACGGTGTGCTTCTCCACCGTCAGGCCCAGCTCCGCCAGCAGCTCGGCCGTGCGATAGGCATGCGGCGCGTTGTTGCCGGGCGGGGTGTCGGTGGGCACGCGGACGAGGGCCTGCAGGAAGCGGACTTCGTCGTCGAAATGATCGGCGAGCCAGGAGTCGAGGCGTTCAGACATTGAGTGTCCCGGTGAGGTGCTGGGAGGCGCGGAGGGCCGGTTCGGTCATGCCTCAGGCCGCCAAGGCGTCGCGCCGCGGCACGTCCCGCTGGATGTCGCCCAGCGTCGGCAGCGTCTTGAGGTCGTAGTTCGCCTGCAGCACCAGCCACGACGCGGCGTCGCCGCCGAAATACCTGGCGAGCCGGGCGGCGGTGTCGGCCGTCACCGAACGGCGCTCCTTGACGATTTCGTGGATGCGCGTGGCGGGCACGCCCAGGGCGACGGCCAGCGCATTGACGCTCAAGCCGAGCGGCGCGAGATAGTCCTCGCGCAGGACTTCGCCCGGGTGCACCGGGCGCATGCGGTTGACGGGACGGTTCATCTGGGATCCTTCAGTGGTAGTCCACGATCTCGACGTCCTGGGGGCCGGCGGTCGTCCAGCGGAAGCACACGCGCCATTGATCGTTGATGCGGATGCTGTGCTGCCCCTGCCGGTCCCCCTTCAGGGCCTCCAGGCGATTGCCGGGCGGTGCCTTGAGGAAGTCCAGCGTCTGCGCCGCGTCCAGCTGGGTCAGTTTGCGCTCAGCCACTTCGGCGAAGGCCTTGAAGCGCCGCGGTGGCTTGCCTTCGAACAAGACTTGCGTGTCGCGGCACCTGAAGGACTGGATCATGCCTCGATTGTATTACGCGGCGCGTAATGATGACAGCATCGACTCGAACGCCCGCACTGCGAGTTCCGCATCATCCGCGGTCACTGTCTCCAGCGGGTTATGGCTGATGCCGCCGTTGCCGCCGCGCACGAAGAGCATGGCTTGCGGAAGCAGGTCGTGCAGCTTCATCGCGTCGTGGCCGGCCCCGGAGGGCAGGCGGTGCAGGGGCAGGCCGAGTGCGGCGACGGCGGCCTCCCACCGCGACTGCCAGGCGGGGTCGCTGGGGGCGGCGTTGGCGGCCATGGTCGGCTGCAGCGTGACGCTCAGGCCGCGGCGCCGGCAGATCTCGTCGAGCTTGGCGCGAACGTCGCTGTCGAGTGCATCGCGGACGGTGTCGGTCGTCGCGCGCAGGTCCAGGCTGAAGCGGCAGCGGCCCGGGATGACGTTGATGGAGCCCGAGGGCACCTCCAGCATGCCGACCGTGGCGACCACGTCGGGCACCGCGGCGGCACGCTGTTCGCAGAAGAGGATGAGCTCGGCCACGCCCGCGGCGGCGTCGCGGCGCTGGCCCATGGGCGTGGTGCCGGCGTGGCTGGCCAGGCCGGTGATCTCGCCCGTGTAGCGCCGGCTGCCGTTGATGCTGGTGACGATGCCCAGCGGCAGGTCCAGGCTGTCGAGCATCGGCCCTTGCTCGATGTGCACCTCGACGAAGCCGAGGTAGCGCGACGGGTCGCGCTTGCTGGCCGTGATGGCCCCCATGCGGCCCGGCAGGCCGGCCGCGCGCATGGCGTCGCGCAAGGGGATGCCCTCGGCATCGGCCTGGTCGAGCCAGGCGGGCTCGAAGGCGCCGGTGAGGGCGCTGGACGCCAGGAAGGTGGCCGGGTAGCGCTGGCCCTCTTCCTCGGAAAAGCCGACGACCTCCAGCCCGAAGGGCAGGCGACGGCCGGCACGGTGCAGTTCGCGCACGGCCAGCATGGGCACGAAGATGCCCAGCCGCCCGTCGAAGCGGCCGGCGCGGCGCACGGTGTCATAGTGGCTGCCGGTCAGCAGGCGCTTTTCCGTCGAGGGGTCGCCCGTGCCGTGGTAGACGCCGACGACGTTGCCGACGGCATCGCGGCCCACCTCGTCGAAGCCGCATTCGCGCATCCACGCCATCAGTTGCTCGGCGACGGCGGTGTGCGCGGGCGTGGCGTAGGTGCAGGTCAGCCAGTCGGGGTCTTCGCTGTGGCGGGCCAGCTCGGCCGCCCAGTCCCAGAGCTGCCGGCCGAGGGCGGGCTCGGCGCCGAACTTGTCGTTCAGGCGGATCTCGGCAATGCGGTGGATCTGGCGCAGGCACTCGGCGCGCTCCAGGTCGGGGTGGGCGCGCAGCCGGCGTTCGAAGGTCGCGATGATCTCGGCGCGCGTGAGGCCGGTGCCGCGCGGGCCGCGCACGGCCAGGATGAAAGGCCAGCCGAAGCGGGCGTTGTAGTCGGCGTTGAGCTGCTGGAGCCTGGCGAACTCCTCGGGCGTGCAGGCCGTGAGGCCGGCCTTGTGCTGCTCGTTCGTCGACTCGGCCGTCAGCTCGCCGGCCACGGCGGCCTTGCCGGCCAGCTCGGGGTGGGCGCGGATGAGGCCGAGCTGCTCGTCGACGGCGGCCTCGCGCACGACGCGGGCCAGGGCGGCCTTGAGCGCGGCGGGTGACGCGAAGGGCCGGGCCGCGGCGGCGCGCTCGGCGATCCACGGCGAGTGCTCGTAGGTGCCATCGAGCAGGGCGACGAATTCGGCGGGCGACGCGGCGTTCAGGCGCGTCAGGAAATTGGACTCTGACCCCATATTCATTCCCAAACGAAGGCGTTGCGGGCATCGAAGGGGTGCATCGCCTTCCAATGCCGCGCGATGTCCAGCCGCCGGCAGACCCAGACCCGGTCGTGTGCCTCGATGTGGTCGAGGAATTTCTGCAGCGCGCGCAGGCGGCCGGGGCGGCCGAGCAGGCGGCAGTGCATGCCGATGCTCATCATCTTGGGATGCTCGGCGCCCTCGGCGTAGAGCACGTCGAAGCTGTCGCGCAGGTACTCGAAGAAAGGCTCGCCATGGCTGAAGCCCTGGGGCAGGGCGAAGCGCATGTCATTGCAGTCGAGGGTGTAGGGCACGACGAGATGGGGCGCGAGCTCGCCATTGGTCTTGCGCACCTGCAGCCAGAAGGGCAGGTCGTCGCCGTAGTAGTCGCTGTCGTATTCGAAACCGCCGAAGTCGGCGACGAGGCGGCGGGTGCTGGGGCTGTCGCGGCCGGTGTACCAGCCCAGGCCGTGCGGCTCGCGGCCCAGGGTCAGGCGCTGCAGCGAGGCCATCGCCTGGGCCATGTGGGCGCGCTCGGTGTCCTCGTCGATGTTCTGGTAGTGGATCCAGCGCCAGCCGTGCGAGGCGATCTCGTGGTCGAGCTCGACGAACGCCTGGGTCAGGTCGGGGTGGCGCTCCAGCGCCATGCCCACGCCGAAGACGGTCAGGGGCAGGGCGCGCTGCTCGAACTCCCTCAGCAGCCGCCAGACACCCACCCTCGAACCGTACTCGTAGATGCCCTCCATGCTGAGATGGCGCGCCGGGTAGCTGGCCGGGTTGAACATCTCCGACAGGAACTGCTCGCTGCCGCCGTCGCCGTGCAGCACGGAGTTCTCGCCGCCTTCCTCGTAGTTCAGCACGAACTGCACGGCGACGCGGGCCTGGCCCGGCCACTGAGCATGGGGCGGGTTCTCGCCATAACCGATCAGGTCACGGGGGTAGCGGGTGGTGCTCATCCCTACACTGTGCATCAAGGAATGGGATCGCCATGGGCAAACTGACAACACATGTGCTGGATACCGCCAACGGCTGCCCCGCTGCGGGCATGGCCGTGCGCCTCTACCGACTGGACGCGGAGGGACCGAAGTGGCTGCGCAGCCTGCACCTGAACGCCGACGGCCGCGCCGACGGCCCGGTGCTGGAGGGCCCGACATTCACGGCCGGCCGCTATCGCTTGGTCTTCGAGGTGGCGGCCTATTTCCGCGGCCGTGGCGAGAAGCTGCCCGAACCGGCCTTCCTGGACGAGGTGCCGCTGGACTTCGGCATCGCGGACGAAAGCTCGCACTATCACGTGCCCCTGCTCGCCTCGCCGTGGGCCTATTCGACCTACCGTGGCAGCTGAAGTGAAACGGCCCCCGGCCCAACCCCGCGCGCTGAACGCGGCGCGGGTCTGGTCCGCCCCCCGAGGGGGCGGCGATGCTTGCGGCATTGAGCCGCAAGCACATCGCCAGCGCGGGCCGGCTCGGGAGCGGCCCAGCGCTCGGCCCGCAATTACCCCGTTTCATCGGCTGCGGGTGGTGCGCAGCACCATGGACAACTGAAGTGAAACCTCAAAGGCAACCACAGAGGCACAGAGGCACTGAGGAAACACAGAGCTTTTCTCTCTGTGGCTCTGTGCCTCTGTGGTTGCATTTCTGCATTCGTTTCATGGGTCGCGAGTGCTGTGAACGCGGAAAGCCGCAAGCTCGGTCCGCAATGTCATGAGCACAGAGGCAATTCTTGTCGTGGTGGCCCGCACCTCGGGCAGCGTGCCGCGCGAGGCGGGGGCCTGGATGGTCGTCGCCCGGGAAGGCGCCACCGGCACCGTCGGCGGCGGGCATCTGGAGTTCGATGCGATTGCCCGGGCACGGGCGGCCTTGCTGGGCGGTCCGCTCGACGAGATCGTTCGCTACCCCCTCGGCCCCAGCCTCGGCCAATGCTGCGGCGGCGTCGTCTGGCTGCGCTTCGAGCGCCTGGAGTCGGGCGAAGACCCGGCCGCGCGCCTGCCGGCGGTGCCGCTGCGCCCGGTAGCCCTCTTCGGCGCCGGGCACGTCGGCCACGCCCTGGCCCGCATCGCGCGGGACCTGCCCCTGGCCCTGCACTGGATCGACAGCCGGGCGGCGGCCTTTCCGGCCGAGCCACCGGCGCCTGGCTGGAGGCAGGAGGCCTGCGAGCCGCCGGCCGACGCCGTCGCCGACCTCGCCGCGGGCTCGGCCGTGCTCGTCATGACCCACAACCATGCCGAGGACTTCGACATCGTCGCCGCCTGCCTGAAGCGCCAGCGCGAGCGCGGCGACCTGCCCTTCGTCGGCATGATCGGCAGCCGGACCAAGTGGGCGAGCTTTCGCCAGCGGCTGCAGGGCCGGGGCTTCGGCGAGGCGGACCTGGCCCATGTCACCTGCCCCATCGGGGTGCCCGGCGTGGCGGGCAAGCAACCGGCCGTCATCGCGGTGGCCGTGCTCGCCCAGTTGCTGAGCCTGCCTGAATAAACTCGCGCCCTGTCGCAGCGGTGTCGGGGGTCTCGCAGCTTCCGCGGACGCGACGCTCCGGGCCCCACAGCACCCGCCGTGGTGGGGCTGCCCGATAACGCCACTGCTCATGGACATCTACCTGCTCGACTGGGCCAACCTGCTGCTGCGCTGGCTGCACGTCATCACCGTCATCGCCTGGATCGGCGCCTCGTTCTACTTCGTCTGGCTGGACAACCACCTCGTCAAGCCGACCGCCGACGACCTCAAGGCCAAGGGGGTGGACGGCGAGCTCTGGGCCGTGCACGGCGGCGGCTTCTACAACCCGCAGAAGTACATGGTGGCGCCCGCCAACCTCCCACAGGATCTGCACTGGTTCTATTGGGAGAGCTACTGGACGTGGATGAGCGGCTTCGGCCTCTTCGTCGTCCTCTACCTCGCCAACGCCAGCCAGATGCTCATCGACCCGCGTGTCTTCGCCTGGGGCGCTCCCTGGCAGGCCGTGGCGGCGGCGCTGGGCTTCCTGCTCATGGGCACGGTGGTCTACGAGGCGGCCTGCCATACCCTCGGGCGGACGGCCGAGGGTGGCGTCGGCCACGATGGCCGGGTGCTGGCGGCGGTCGCCGTCTTTGTCGTGGGCGCAAGCTGGCTGGCCTGCCATCTCTTCGCCGGCCGCGCGGCCTTCCTCATCGTCGGCGCGACGCTGGCGACCATGATGACGGCCAACGTCGCCCACTGGATCATCCCGGGCCAGCGCAAGGTCATCGCCCAGATGCGCTCCGGCCTCAAGCCCGACCCGATCCACGGCCAGCGCGGCAAGCAGCGCAGCGTGCACAACACCTATTTCGGCCTGCCGGTGCTCGTCGCCATGCTGAGCAACCACTACGGCATGCTCTACCAGCACCTGCACAACTGGGCGGTGCTGGCGCTGATGATGGCGGCCGGTGTGGCCATCCGGGTCTTCTTCGTGAAGCGCCACAAGGGGGTGAACAGCTGGGGCGCGGTGGCGCTCGGCGTCGCCTTGCTGGCCGGCGTGATCGCCTGGCTGGCGCCCCGGCCCCAGGCCATGGCGGCGACGGCGGAGCCGGTGGGCTTGGCGCAGATGCAGGCCGTCGTGGCCCAGCGCTGCGCGATGTGCCACAGCGGCGAGGCGGCCCAGAAGGGCGTGCGCCTGGACTCGGCTGAGGGCCTGGCCATCTACAAGGCCCGCATCTACCAGCAGGTGGTCGTGCAGCGCGCCATGCCGCTGAACAACGCCACCGGTCTCACCGACGACGAGCGCGCCCTCATCGGCCGCTGGAGCCAGCAAGCCCCATGAATGTCGATCCTCGCGCGCTGCTGCGCCAGCTCTACGACGTGGCCGTCGCCCGCGCCCTGCCGGGCCATGTGCTGGCCGGGCACCTGCCGCCGCCGCCCAAGGGCCGCACCCTGGTGCTCGGCGCCGGCAAGGCGGGCGGGGCGATGGTGCAGGCGCTGGAGGCCGCCTGGCCTGCCGAGGCGCCGCTGTCGGGCCTGGTGGTGACGCGTTATGGCCACGTGCCCGGCGGCTGGCGGCCGCGCCGCATCGAGTTGGTTGAGGCGGCCCACCCGGTGCCCGACGCCAGCGGCCTGGCCGCCAGCGAGAAGATGCTCGCTCTGGCGCGCGGCCTTACGGCCGACGACCTCGTCATCTGCCTGGTGTCCGGTGGCGGCTCGGCGCTGCTGAGCCTGCCGGCGCCCGGCCTCACGCTGGCCGACAAGCAGGCCGTCAACCGCGCGTTGCTGGCCAGCGGCGCCGCCATCGGCGAGATGAACTGCGTGCGCAAGCACCTCTCGGCCATCAAGGGCGGGCGCCTGGCCGCGGCCTGCGCGCCGGCGCGCGTGCTGACCTTCACCATCAGCGACGTCCCCGGCGACGACCCCGCCGTCATCGCCTCCGGCCCCACGGTGGCCGACGCGACGACCTGTGCCGAGGCGCTGGCCATCTGCCGCCGCCACCGCATCGAGCTGCCGCCGGCCGCCCGCGCGGGCCTGGAGTCCGGCGCCTTCGAGACGCCCAAGCCGGGCGACGAGCGCCTGGCCGGCCATGGCCTCGTCATGCTCGCCACGCCGCAGATGAGCCTGGAGGCCGCCGCCGCCGCGGCCCGCGCCCAGGGCCTGCAGACGCACATCCTCAGCGACGAGATGGAGGGCGAGTCGCGCGTCGTCGGCGGCGTGCACGCGGCCCTGGCCCGGGCCGTCGCGCGGCGCGGCGAACCCTTTGGCCGCCCCTGCGTCATCCTGTCCGGCGGCGAGACCACGGTGACCGTGGACGCCAGCCGGCCCGCCGGCAAGGGCGGGCGGGCCACCGAGTTCCTGCTCGGCTGCGCCCTGGCCCTGCAGGGCGAGCCGGGCGTCTTCGTCCTGGCGGCCGACACCGACGGCATCGACGGCGTCGGCCCGCATGCCGGCGCCCTGCTCACCCCCACCAGCCTCGGCCGGGCGCGCGCCCTGGGCCTCAACCCGCAGGCCCTGCTCGACGCCCACGACAGCGCCAGCTTCTTCGCCCCCTTGGGCGACCTGCTGGTGCCGGGGCCGACCTTCACCAACGTCAACGACTTCCGGGCCCTTCTCGTCCTCTGACGGCCCCGCACAATCCGGCCTTCATGCAGGGAGAGATCGGGATGGCAAGGAAACCGGGGCTGGCGTGGATGCCGGCCGTCGCGCTGGCGATGACATTGGCCATGGCGCCGCAGGCGCAGGCTCAGGTTCAGCCGGCCCGTCCGGTGGCGAAGGGTCAGCCGGCGCGTGCTGCGTCGGCCTACCCCGCCGCGCCGGCCGGGGCCGGGTATCGCTTCGGCCCGGCCCCCGGCTGGGTCAAGGCCCTGCCGCCCGCCGCGGACACCGCCCGCGTGGAGCCCGCGGCCGGCACCAAGGCCCGGCGCGAGCCCCTCGTGGACTTGCAGATCCACCTCGCGCCCAGGTCGGCGACGGCGACCTACGTGCACCTGCAGCGCGTGGCGCTGGACAGCTCCACGCTGCGCGACGTGTCCGAGCCGCAGATCAGCTTCAACCCGGCCTACCAGCAGCTCGTCATCCATGCCGCGGCAGTGCTGCGCGATGGCCAGCGCCAGGACCGGCTCAAGGCGGCCCGCGTGGAGCTGATGCGCCGCGAGCAGCAGCTCGAGCGCCAGATGATCGACGGCGTGCGCACGGCCCTGGTCGTGCTCAGCGACGTGCGGGTGGGCGACGTGGTCGAGATCGCCTACACGGTCGAAGGCGAGAACCCCATCTTCGAGGGCCGCTTCGCCTCGCTGCTGCACGTGGCCAGCGACGACCCCATCGACCGGCTGCACCTGCGCATCGAAGGCCCGCCGGAGCGCCCGCTGCAGGTGCGGGGCGTGGCGACGGACCTGCAGCCCGAGCGCTTCACGGAAGGCGGCCTGCAGGTGTTGCGGGTGCTGCGCGAGCGCGTGGCCCCGGTGCCCGACGAGACCTCCACGCCGCCGTGGTTCAAGGTCTTCCCGGCGCTGCACGTGAGCGAGTACGCCGGCTGGCCCGAGGTGGACCGCTGGGCGCGGCAGCTGTTCGCGCCCGAGCCGCTGCAGCCCGCGGTCGCCGAGCAGGTGGCCGCCATCCGTGCGCGTGCCGCCACGCCGGAGCAGCAGGTCGCCGAGGCGCTGCGCTTCGTGCAGGACGAGATCCGCTACTTCTCGGTGAGCCTGGGCGAGAGCTCGCACCGGCCCAAGCCGGCGTCCCAGACCCTGGCCGACCGCCTGGGCGATTGCAAGGACAAGGTGATGCTGCTGAACGCGCTGCTGGCGGGCCTGGGCATCGACGCGCGGCCCACGCTGGTGTCGACCCTGCGCAACCGCGGCCTGCGCAATTTCCTGCCGGCCCACGACGTGTTCGACCATGTCATCAGCCGGGTGCGGCTGGGCGGGGCGGTGTACTTCCTCGACCCGACGCTCAACGGCCAGGGCCTGTCCCTGGACAAGCGCGGCTACCTGCCCTACGGCGCGGGCCTGGTCATCGGCGGCGAGGGGGCCGAGGCGGCCGGGCCGGTGGCCATCGTGCCCCCGGCCTTCGCCGTCGACGGCCTCGATTTCCGCCAGGACTGGGACCTGTCGGACCTGCGCCGCCCGGCCCAGTTGCGCACCTCGATGAAGGCCACGGGCCTGGCCGCCGAGCGCTGGCGTGCCATTGCCGCCCAGGCCGGCGTGGACCGCATCGCCGAGACCCTGGGCGGCTTCTACGTGAAGGCGGTGCCGGGCCTCGTGAGCGTTGGCGCGCCGGCGCTGCGCGACGACCGCGAGAGCAACGAGTTCGAGCTGACCCTGCAGTTCGAGCATCCCGCGCCGGGCCGCTACCGGCGCGGACAACTGGAGCTGGAGTTCCCGACCGTGGAGCTGGGGGACGCGCTGTCCGTGCCGCCCGAGGCGCGGCGCCGCTATCCCTTCTGGCTGGACGGGCCGCGCAGCCTGGAGCTGCGCATCGCCATCACGGGGCCCCAGGCCTTGAGCGGCACGCCGCCGGCGCCGCAGCAGGTGGCGGACAAGCACTTCAGCTTCCAGGCGCGGGTGGAGGTGAAGGACCGCACCCTGGTGTCGGTGAACCGCTTCGAGCGCCGCAGCGACGAAGTGCTGCCGGCCGACATGGAGGCCTACCGCGAGCGCATCGGCCGCGCCCGCCAGCTGCCGAACAACCAGGCCCGCGTGGCCCTGGTGGACGTGCGCGACAAGGCGCTGGAGCCGCAGTTCGCCGCCATCGACAGGCGGCTGGACAAGTACCGGGCCGGCCGTCCCGATCTGCTCTACCAGATGCTGCAGGCCGGCGAGATCGCGCGGCTGGTGGACACCTCGCTGCTCGACCGCGTGGACCCGCGCGGCCGGATGGCGGCCCGGGTGCTGGCCGAACGGGCCGAGGCGAACAACCTGCTCGGCGACTTCGCCGCCGGCCTCGCCGATGCCGAGGCGGTGCTCAAGCTCGAGCCGCCCGCCGAGGAGGCCGCCGCTGCGCTGGCGGCGCGGGGCGTCGCCCTGGTCGGCCTCGGCCAGCCGGCGCAGGCGCTGGCGGCCTTCAACGAGCAGGCCCGGCTCGGCAGCAGCCAGCCGCCCGGCTCGTGGCTGGGCACGACGCACTATCTGCTGGGCGACTACGCGCAGGCCGAGGCGGCCCTGCGCGACAACGCCGCCAACACGACCGGGGAGGTGAGGCAGTTCACGCTGCTGTGGCTTTACCTCGCCGCCGAGCGCCAGGGCGGGCGCGGCCGGGCCGCGATCGCCGACGAGCTGGCCAGCGTGGACACCGGCCGCGAGGGCTGGGGCAGCCTGCTGCTGCGCTATCTGGGCGGAGCCCTGGACCGCGAGGCCCTGCTCAAGGCCGCCCGCGCCAAGCCCGAGGAGGAGAGGCTGCGCCTGGCCGAGGCCTATTTCTTCATCGGCCAGCAACTGGCGGCCCAGGGCCGGCGCGGCGAGGCCCTGCCGTGGTTCGAGCGCGCGGTGGCCACGCAGGCCGTGCCCTACCGCGAGGTGACCATCGCGCGCTGGGAGCTGCAGCGAGGCGCGGGCGCGGCGCCCTGAGGCTCCGCCGGACGCAGGGCCGGCGGGTTTCCAGTGGTGACCGTGGCGGCGCGCGGCGGCGGCCTGCCAGTTACCATGCCGGCCCCATGCCTCACGCCGTACCTCCGCCCCATGTCCCTGCCGTTTGAACTCCAGGTCGGCTGGCGCTACGTCCGCGCCGGCCGGGGCGGGCGGCGCAACCGCTTCATCAGCTTCATCTCCGGCGTATCGATGATCGGCATCGCCCTGGGCGTGATGGCCCTCATCGTCGTGCTGTCGGTGATGAACGGCTTCCAGCGCGAGGTGCGCGACCGCATGCTCAATGTCATCGCCCACGTCGAGCTGCTGGACTACAGCGGCCAGGCCCTGCCCGACTGGCGGGCCACGGCGGCCCTGGCGCGGCAGAACCCCGAGGTCGTGGGTGCGGCGCCCTTCGTCGCCACGCAGAGCCTCATCGCCCACGGCGGCGACGACATGCGCGGCGCCATCATCCGCGGCATCTCGCCGGCGGACGAGGCCCAGGTCACGGGCCTGGGCGCGCAGCTCAAGGACGGCGCCTTCGCGCGGCTGCAGCCGGGGTCCTGGAACATCGTGCTCGGCGCGGAGCTGGCGCGCCAGCTCAACGTGGGCGAGGGCGACAAGGTCACGCTCGTGGCGCCGGGCGGCCAGGTGACGCCGGCCGGCGTGGTGCCGCGGCTGCGCAGCTTCACGGTGGTGGGCACCTTCAGTGCCGGCCACTACGAATACGACTCCGGCCTGGCCCTCGTCCATCTCGACGATGCGGCCAAGCTTTTCCGCACCGAGGGGCCGACCGGCGTGCAGCTGCGCCTGCGCGACGTGCACGAGGCGCGCCGCGTGGCCGGCGAGCTGGCCCGAACGATGGGGCCCGGCATCCTGGTGCGCGACTGGACGCGCGCCAACGCCACCTGGTTCGACGCCGTGCAGATCGAGAAACGCATGATGAGCATCGTGCTGGCGCTCATCGTCGCGGTGGCGGCCTTCAACCTCGTCTCGACGCTGGTGATGACGGTGACCGACAAGCAGAGCGACATCGCCATCCTGCGCACCCTGGGCGCGAGCCCGCGCTCGGTGATGGGCATCTTCATGGTGCAGGGCGCGGTGTCGGGCGTCATCGGCACCCTGGCCGGCGTGCTGCTCGGCCTGCTGATCGCCTTCAACATCGACGTCATCGTGCCGGCCATCGAGCACCTGCTGAACGTCAGCTTCCTGCCGGGCAGCGTCTACGTCATTAGCCAGATGCCCAGCGATCCGCAGAGCGGCGACATCGTGCCCATCGCCCTCGTGTCGCTGGTGCTCGCCTTCCTGGCCACGCTCTACCCCAGTTGGCGTGCCAGCCGCGTGCAACCGGCGGAGGCGCTGCGCTATGAGTGAACTCGTCATCCAGGCCACGGGCCTGACGCGCCGCTTCCAGGAAGGCGGGCTGGACGTGACGGTGCTGCGCGGCGTGGACCTGGCCGTCAAGCGCGGCGAGACCCTGGCCATCGTCGGCGCCTCCGGCTCGGGCAAGTCGACGCTGCTGCACCTGCTCGGCGGGCTGGACCAGCCCACGGCCGGCATCGTCACGCTGATGGGCCGGCCGCTCGCGCCGATGAACGAGGCCGCACGCGGCGGCTGGCGCAACCGGCACCTGGGCTTCGTCTACCAGTTCCATCACCTGCTGCCGGAATTCAGCGCCGTCGACAACGTCGCCATGCCGCTGCGCATCCGCCGGCAGGCGCGGCCCGAGGCGCGCGCCACGGCCGCCGAGATGCTGGCCCGCGTGGGCCTGGGCGAGCGGCTGCACCATCGGCCCGGTGAGCTCTCGGGCGGCGAGCGCCAGCGCGTGGCCATCGCGCGGGCCCTGGTGACGCGGCCGGCCTGCGTGCTCGCCGACGAACCCACGGGCAACCTCGACCGCGACACCGCCGACGCCGTCTTCGCGCTGATGCTGGAACGCGCCCGCGAGCTGGGCACCGCCTTCGTCCTCGTCACCCACGACCGCGACCTCGCGGCGCGCTGCGACCGGCAGCTGCGCCTCGTGGCCGGCCAATTCGCCTGACCCGCCGCATGACCCCCCGCTTCATCCTCAAGCTCTCCTGCCCCGACCGCGCCGGCATCGTCCATGCCGTCACCGGCGTGCTGCTGCGCGAGGGCGCCAACATCCTCACCTCGCACCAGCACGGCGACGCCGACCACGCGCGCTTCTTCATGCGCATCGAGTTCGAGGCGGCGGCCGAGGAGGGCGCGCTGCAGCAAGCCTTCGCGCCGCTGGCGGCCGAGTTCGGCATGGATTGGGAGCTGGTGGCGCGCAGCCGCAAGACGCGCGTGCTGCTGCTGGTGTCCAAGCTCGGGCACTGCCTGAACGACCTGCTGTTCCGCGTGCAGACGGGCCACCTGCCCATCGAGATCCCGGCCATCGTCTCCAACCATCGCGACTTCTATCAGCTGGCGGCCTCGCACAACATCCCTTTCCACCACTTCCCGCTGCTGGGCGGCACCGACGCCCAGAAGGCGGCGCAGGAGGCCAAGATCCGGGAGGTGATCGCGGACAACCAGATCGACCTCGTGGTGCTGGCGCGCTACATGCAGATCCTGTCGCCCGAGCTGTGCCGCGACCTGGCGGGCCGGGCCATCAACATCCACCACAGCTTCCTGCCGAGCTTCAAGGGCGCCCGGCCCTACCACCAGGCCTACGAGCGCGGCGTCAAGCTCATCGGCGCGACGGCCCACTACGTGACCAGCGACCTCGACGAGGGCCCCATCATCGAGCAGGAGGTCGCCCGCATCGACCACAGCATGCCGCCGGAGCAGCTCGTCGGCATCGGCCGCGACATGGAGTGCGTGGCCCTGGCCCGGGCCATCCAATGGCATGCCGAGCACAGGGTGCTGCTGAACGGGAACCGCACGGTCGTGTTTCGTTGAGTTAGAAGGTCAGGCATGTGGATCGACACCCACTGCCACCTGGACGCCGCCGAGTTCGACGCTGACCGCGACGCCGTCATCGCCCGCGCCAAGGCCGCGGGCGTCACGCGGATCGTCATCCCGGCGGTCGACGTGCACAACCTGGACGCGGTGCGGCTGCTGGCCATCGAGCATGGCTTCAGCTATGCGCTCGGCATCCATCCGCTGTGCGTGATGCGTGCGGCCGAGGGCGACCTCGCCAGGCTGGCCGAAGCGCTCGAGACCCACCATGCCGACCCGCGGCTTGTCGCAGTCGGCGAGATCGGCCTGGACTTCTTCGTCGACGGCCTGGACCCGGGCGTCCAGCAGCATTTCTACGTGGAGCAGCTCAAGCTCGCCAAGCGAGCCGGCCTGCCGGTGCTGCTGCACGTGCGGCGCAGCGCGGACAAGCTGCTGGCCGGGTTGCGCCGGGTGGACTTCCCGCACGGCGGCATCGCCCACGCCTTCAACGGCAGCGAGCAGCAGGCGCAGGCCTTCGTCGAGCTGGGCTTCAAGCTCGGCTTCGGCGGCACGCTGACCTTCGAGCGCGCGCTGCAGATCCGCCGCATCGCCGCCAGCGTGGCCGACGACGTGCCGGTGCTGGAGACCGACGCGCCGGACATCCCGCCGCACTGGCTCTACAAAACGGCCGCGCAGCGCGAGGCCGAACCGGGGCAGGCGCGCAACGAGTCAGCCGAGCTGCCGCGCATTGCCGCGAGCCTGGCCGAACTGCGCGGCTGGACGGTGGCGGAAACGGCGCGCATCACCAGCGCCAACGCGCGGGCGGTGCTGCCGCGGCTGCGCTGATCAGGCCCCGGCGAAGGCCAGCGCCAGCTCGACGCGGTCGCCGACGTGCAGCCGGCCCGCCGCGTTGCCGCGTGCATAGACGCCAAACTGCACGGGCTCGCCCGGCGCACGTTCGGCGCTGAGGCGGGCCAGCGCGTCCAGCACGGGCGGCTGGGGTTCGGCGGTGGCCGGGTCGACCGTCGGCATCACGCAGCGCACGCAGGGCGAGGTGCGGCGCAGCGTGAGGGCGCCGAGGCGAGCTTCGGTGAGGAGGTCCTCAATGAAGGGCGGCAGCGGCTCGCCGCTCTCGCTGCACAGCACCACGTTGGGCCGGGCACGCTGGACCGGGCCGTTGAGCGGCCGGCCCAGCGCCTCCTGCCAGGACTGCAGAGAACCGTCGCCCAGCAGGTGCAGGGCGTTGAGTATGGGCCGGCGCTGGGCCTCGATGCTCAGGCGCACGAGGCGCAGGCGCTCGCCGGTGGCGGCGTGCAGCAGGGCCGCGGCGTCCTCGCCGGCGTCCCAGGCCTGCAGGACGTCGAAGTCCTGGCGTTCGCCGTTCCAGCCGCGCACTTCGACGGCGTCGCCGCCGTCGTCGGGCACGCTCAGCGACCGCCCCCCGGCGCGCAGCTGCAGGGCCGGCCCGGCGAGATGCGCCTGCACCAGGGCCAGCCGGGGATGGGCCCCCATCCAGGTCAGCTCGCCCGAGACGTCGACGACACCCCAGCCGCGGTCGCCCACCGGCCAGCCGTCGGCATCCAGCGCCAGCGACTCGACGGCTTCGCCGGCGCAGGACTTGACGGGGTATCGCCAGAGTTCGGCGATGCGGGCGATGAGGTCGGCCATGGCGGTGGGTCTTTCGTCGGCGGTCAGCGGTTGCTTGGCGCGATCCGCGTCTCCGGCATGGGGTAACCCGCGGCTCGGAAGGTGGTGCTGATCGCCTTGTGGGTGTCGAAGTAGACCTGCCAGGCATGGCCGGTGTGGCAGTAGGGTCTCACGCAGGGCCGAAGGCTCTCGGGCGCGCCGCCGGCCTGGATGAAGTCGCCCACCTTGAAGGGCCGCAGCACCTGCATGAAGACGCCGGCGGCCGGCACCTTCAGGCCGGATTCCACCCCCCTGGGTGCTGAGAAACTGCCAGACGGCTTCCGTGTTCCTTCGAAAATTGCCGACCGACCCCTTGAAGACGACCGCATCCTCCCAGCCGCCCACGGCCAATCCCCCCAATCCCGAGTCTGCGCGCCTCGTCGGCCTGGCGCCGGTGTTCGACGCCAGGGCCCGCGTGCTGGTGCTGGGCAGCTTTCCGGGCGCGGCCTCGTTGAAGGCGGCGCAGTACTACGCGCATCCGCGCAATGCCTTCTGGCCGGTGATGGCGGCCCTGCTCGGCGAGGCTGCCTTGCCGCAGCAGCCCTATGAGCAACGGCTGCAAGCGCTGCGCCGCGGGCGCGTGGCCCTGTGGGACGCCGTGGCGGCCTGCCGGCGCGAGGGCAGCCTCGACACGGCCATCGAGGACGCCGAGCCGAGCGACGTGGCCGAGCTCGTCGCCCGGCTGCCGCAGCTGCGGGCCATCGCCTGCAACGGCGGCCTGGCCCACGGGCAGGCGCTGCGGGCCCTGGGCGCGCCCGGGCTGCCGGTGCTGCGGCTGCCGTCCACCAGCCCGGCGCATGCCGGCCTGAGCCTGGCCGCCAAGATCGCCGCCTGGCGCGAGGCGCTGGCGCCCTGTCTCGGCTGACCTAGGGCCTGTTCACCCTACGGCAGGGGTCGCGTTGCGACCAAAAGGCCCGCGAGCAAGGCGCGAAACGAAGCTTGGGTAGGCCCCAAGCGAGGCTTCGCAACGCCGCGCGCGGGCCTTTTGGTCACAACCCGAAGGGAAGGCCATCCCCCAGGGGCCACTCGGCGTTGCACCGCTTGCCCGCATATCAATGCGGGCGGCGCGCTGCGCCTTGATTGGCCCCTGGGGGATGGCCTTCGCGACCCCTGCCGTAGTGTGAACAGGCCCTAGGATGCCGGCCATGAAGAAGAACCCACGGGGCGCCACCTGGGCGCCCGCCACGCTCAGCGAGTTCGACGGCGTGCGCTTCCTGCACCTGGACTCCATCTGGGTGCAGGGCGCGATGCGCATCCGCAAGCCCGACGAGATCGAGCTGGAGTACGTGCAGCGCATGTGTGCCTGGATGCTGTGGCGCGACCCGGCCGCGCTGGGCGAGGGCCATGCGGTGCAGCTGGGCCTGGGGGCGGCGGCGCTGACGCGCTTCTGCCATGGCCGCCTGAAGATGCGGACGACGGCCGTCGAGATCAACCCCGAGGTCATCGCCGCCTGCCGGCAGTGGTTCCGGCTGCCGGCGGACGACGCGCGGCTGCAGGTGGTGAACGAGGACGCCGCCCGCTGGGTGGCCGACGAGGCCCACCTGCAGACGGTGGACGTGCTCAACGTCGACCTCTACGACCACGAGGCCGCCTCGCCGGTGCTGGACGACGAGGCCTTCTACGCCGCCTGCCGCGGCGTGCTGGCCGATGGGGGGCTGATGACGGTCAACCTCTTCGGCCGCAGCGCCAGCTTCGCCCGCAGCGCCCTGCGCATCGCGCGGGCCTTCGGTTCCGACCAGGTCTGGAGCCTGGCGCCGACCAAGGAGGGCAACACCATCGTCGTGGCGGCCCGCGGGGTGCAGGTGCCTCACCGCGAGGTGCTGGAGCAGCGCGCAGCTAACATCGAAACGCGCTTCAAGCTGCCGGCCCGCAAATGGCTGCGGCTCGTGCGGCCCCTGCCCACGAGCATCCTGCAGGCGCTTTGACCCCGACCACGATGACCTCCAAGCCGAAATCCGAGTCCGCGTCATCCTCCAAGCCGGAAGGCCGCCTGGAATGGCGCCAGTTGCTGAAGTGGCTGCTGAAGGATGGCCTGATCGACGAGGCCCAGGCCATCCGCACGGAGCAGAGGTTGGGGGCGGGCGACAGCTCGCTGCACGCCCTCGTGCGGCTGGGCCATGCCAATCTCGTCCACCTGGCGACCGGCAAGCCGCTGGACGTGGACGCGCTGACCGAATGGCTGGCGGTGCGGGCCAAGCTGCCCTATCTGCGCATCGACCCGCTGAAGGTGGACGTGGGCCGCGTGGGCGACGTGATGTCCATCGGCTATGCCGAGGCCAAGCGCTGCCTGCCGGTGCAGTTCGGGCTGATGGACGTGACCATCGCGACCTCGGAGCCTTTCGACACCGGCTGGGTGGCGCAGATCGAGTCGCATGTGCGCAAGCCCATCAAGCTGGTCGTGGCCAACCCGCTGGACATCGCGCGCTACACGACCGAGTTCTTCACGCTGGCCCGCTCGGTGAGGGCCGCGGCCAAGGCGGGAGAGCAGAGCCAGGTGGCGAGCTTCGAGCAGCTCGTCGAGCTGGGCAAGACCAACAAGCAGCTCGACGCCAACGACCAGGGCGTGGTGCAGGTGGTCGATTGGCTGTGGCAGTACGCCTTCGACCAGCGCGCCAGCGACATCCACCTGGAGCCGCGCCGCGAAATGGGCGTCATCCGCTTCCGCATCGATGGCGTGCTGCACACGGTCTACCAGCTGCCCCCCACGGTGATGAGCGCGATGACCTCGCGCATCAAGCTGCTCGGCCGCATGGACGTGGTCGAGAAGCGCCGCCCGCTGGACGGCCGCATCAAGACGCGCAACCCGGCCGGCGACGAGGTGGAGATGCGCCTGTCGACGCTGCCGACGGCCTTCGGCGAGAAGATGGTGATGCGCATCTTCGACCCCGAGACGGCGGTCAAGGACCTGGCGTCGCTGGGCTTCGGCCAGCACGATTCCGAGCGCTGGGAGGCCCTGGTCAAGCAGCCGCACGGCATCATCCTCGTGACCGGCCCGACGGGCAGCGGCAAGACGACGACGCTGTATTCCACGCTCAAGCGGCTGGCGACGGACGAGGTCAACGTCACCACCATCGAAGACCCCATCGAGATGATCGAGCCGGCCTTCAACCAGACGCAGGTGCAGAACCAGCTGGACTTCGGCTTCGCCGACGGCCTGCGCGCCCTGATGCGCCAGGACCCCGACATCATCATGGTGGGCGAGATCCGTGACCTGGAAACCGCCGAGATGGCCATCCAGGCGGCGCTAACCGGCCACCTGGTGTTCAGCACCCTGCACACCAATGATTCGGTGTCGGCCATCACGCGGCTGCAGGACCTCGGCGTGCCGAGCTACCTCATCAGCGCCACCATCATCGGCGTGCTCGCGCAGCGGCTGGTGCGCACCTTGTGCCCGCACTGCAAGCAGCCCGACCCGACGGTGACGCGGGAGAGCCTGAACGAGCTGGTGCGCCATTGGCGGCTGGGCGGCGGCGTGCGGCCGTACAAGCCGGTGGGCTGCCTGGAGTGCCGCAACACGGGCTTCCGCGGCCGCGCCGGGCTGTACGAGCTGCTGACGGTCTCCGAAGGCGTCAAGGGCAGCCTCGACGACCTCGGCGCCCTGCGCCGCCAGGCCGTGCAGGAAGGGCTGCGGCCCCTGCGCCTGGCCGGCGCGATGAAGGTGGCAGAAGGCGTGACGACGGTCGAGGAAGTGCTGCGCAGCACGCCGGCGTGGGACGCCTGACGTCACCTGCCGCGGCAACTCGGGCTTACGTGTAATCCACAGGCTGGGGGGCTCCCCCCGCTGACAGAATCGCCGGCAGATGTTGCGCGCCCGGACCTGGGCGCGCCGGAGGCGACAAACGATGAAGATCAAGAGCCAGCGGGACTTCTGGTCCGGGCTGATGTTCCTGGTGGTGGGCGTGGTGTTCGCGTGGGGCGCGACGGAGTATTCCTTCGGCGCCTCGGCAAGACCTGGCCCCGGCTATTTCCCCTTCGGGCTGGGCATCCTGCTCGCCGCGCTTGGCGGCCTGGTGCTCTTCAAGGCGCTGACGCTTGAGTCCGAGAACGGCGACCCCATCGGCCGCATCGCGTGGCGACCTCTGCTCGTCATCGTCGTGACCATCGCGGTGTTCGGCGCCGCCTTGCCGCGGCTGGGCCTGGCCTGCACGCTGCCTCTGATCATCACCCTGTCGGCCCTGGCGAGCAGCGAGTTCCACTGGCGGGACGTGCTGGTCAGCAGCGTGGTGCTGACCGTGGGCAGTTGGGCCCTGTTCATCTGGGGCCTGAAGCTGACCATCCCGCTCTGGCCCGTCTTCATCACCGGCTGAGGCGTGCCATGGATCTGCTGAACAACCTCGCCCTTGGCTTCCACACGGCGCTGAGCCTGCAGAACCTGGCCTACGCCTTTTTCGGCGCGGTGCTGGGCACGCTGATCGGCGTGCTGCCGGGCCTCGGGCCGGTGGCGACCATCGCCATGCTGCTGCCGTCCATCTACACACTGGACGCCACGCCGGCCCTGATCATGCTGGCGGGCATCTACTACGGCGCGCAGTACGGCGGCTCGACGACGGCCATCCTCATCAACGTGCCCGGTGAGTCGAGCTCGGTGGTGACGGCCATCGACGGCTACCAGATGGCGCGTCGCGGCCGGGCCGGCGCGGCCCTGGCAGCTGCCGGCCTGGGCAGTTTTTTCGCCGGCTGCGTGGGCACGGTCATCATCGCGGCCTTCGCGCCGCCGCTGACCGAGCTGGCCTTCAAGTTCGGGTCGGCGGAGTACTTCTCTCTGATGGTGCTCGGCCTCGTCGGCGCGGTGGTGCTGGCGTCGGGCTCCCTCATCAAGGCGATCGCGATGATCGTGCTCGGCCTGCTGCTGGGCCAGATCAACACCGACGTCATCACAGGCACAGCCCGTTTCTCTTTCGACATCCCTGAGCTGACGGACGGCATCGGCTTCGTGGTCATCGCAATGGGCGTGTTTGGTTTCGGCGAGATCATCGCCAACCTGGGTCAGCCGGAAGAGCATCGAGAGGTCTTCACCAAGGAAGTGACCGGGTTGTGGCCCACACGCGAGGACTTCCGCGAGGCCTGGCCGGCAGTGCTGCGAGGCACGGCGTTGGGTTCGGTGCTCGGGGTGTTGCCGGGCGGCGGTGCGCTGCTCGCCTCTTTCGCGGCCTACACGCTCGAGAAGAAGGTGGTGCGCAAGCCCAGCGTGCCCTTCGGGAAGGGCGCCATCCAGGGCGTCGCCGGGCCCGAGAGCGCGAACAACGCAGGAGCCCAGACCAGCTTCATCCCCATGCTGACGCTCGGCATCCCGCCCAACGCAGTCATGGCGCTGATGGTCGGCGCCATGACCATCAAGGGCATACAGCCCGGACCTCAGGTGATGACGAGCAACCCGGAGCTGTTCTGGGGTCTGATCGCGTCGATGTGGGTCGGTAACTTGATGCTCATCGTGCTGAACCTGCCGCTCATCGGCATCTGGATCAAGCTGCTGACGGTGCCCTACCGCTTCCTTTTCCCGGCCATCGTGGTGTTCTGCTGCATCGGCACCTACTCGCTGAACAACAACAGCTTCGACGTCTACCTCACGGCTGGCTTCGCACTGCTGGGTTATGTGTTCTACAAGCTGAGCTGTGAGCCCGCGCCGCTGCTGCTGGGTTTCATCCTCGGGCCCATGATGGAAGAAAACCTGCGCCGCGCGTTGCTGCTGGCCCGGGGGGACTGGAGTACCTTCCTGACGCGGCCCTTGTCGGCGGGATTGCTGGCGGCGGCGGCGCTCATGGTCGTCGTCGTCATGCTGCCTTCCATCAAGAGCAAGCGGGAAGAGGCGTTCCAGGAGGAGTCCTGAGCGGGCTCGGGGCAAGGCAGGGCGATTGACGGCTCCGTAGACAAGAATTTCGCGTGGCGCTCTTGCTCGACCCGAAAATCCTGTGCTACAGTCGTGGGCTTCGCTGATCACAACGCAGCGCTGACTGGAAACGGAAGGCGCGATGGGGTGAAAGGCGGAGGGCAGGTGATCAAAGCCTGCTGGCGAGGCTTTGAGGCTCGTCGGGTGCTGGAAGCGGATCTGAAGAGAAGCTTCAAAAAGTACTTGACAGCGTCGCGAAAGCGGATCAAAATCTCGCCTCTTTGCTGCTGACGACTGGATTGCGAAAGCGCTGGCCGGGGTGGTGAAGAAAGCGAAGTTGCCGAGTATTGAGAAAAGAAATTTTCAAAAATACTTGACGACGAAGCAAAAAGCAGATTAGAATCTCGCTTCTTTGCTGCTGACGATAAGTCGGCGACGCAGACGATGAATGCAAATTCTGGG
>NZ_JAJTWT010000039.1 GCF_021353235.1 Pelomonas caseinilytica | reverse complement strand
ACACCAGCGCCGTGGCCTGCGGGCTGCGCTTAACCTGCGCCTCAAACAGCTCTTGAATCAGCGCCTGCTGCGGATACTCGGCCTGCGTCGCGTTGAAGCCAACCAGCACTTGCTCGCGCTCAGCCTCACTCATCATCGGCAGGCTCACCAACGCCCGCGTGGCGTCTTGCGCCATGGCCGCCAGAACCGTACTCACGTACTGCACGATGCGACGTGCAGTTGCCGCCTCAAACAGATCGCTGGCGTACTCCAGCGCCCCCACCAAGCCCTGATCAGTCTCAGTCAGCGAGAGCGTCAAATCAAACTGCGCCGTAGGATGTTCTGGCGCTGCAGAGGACAGACTCAGCGAGCCCAGCACCAAGTCTTGTGCAGGCGTGTTGTTGAGCGCCAGCATCACTTGGAACACCGGGCTGTGGCTCAGGCTGCGCTCGGGCTGCAGCGCCTCTACCACCTGCTCAAACGGCAGGTCCTGATGGGCATAGGCCGCCAGCGCCCGCCCACGTACTTGCGCCAACAACTCAGCCACGCTATGGGCCGGGTTGAGCTGCACGCGCAGCGCCAGTGAGTTCACAAAGAACCCGATCAGCCCTTCCAGCTCTTGTCGCGGACGGTTAGCCACCGGCGTGCCCACCACGATGTCGTCCTGCCCGCTCAAGCGGGCCAGCACAAGAGCCCAGCCCGCCAGCACCGTCATGAACAGCGTCGTGCCGTGCTTCTGCCCCAGTGCTTGGAGCCCTTCGAGCACGGCCGCCTCAATGTGGATAGGCTCTTGAGCCCCCGCATAGCTTTGCACCGCTGGCCTAGGCCTGTCGGTGGGCAGCTCCAGTCGCGCCGGCGCTCCTTGAAGTTCTTGGCACCAGAATTCGCGCTGCACCGCCAAGGCTTCAAGCTGTGCGCTGCTACGTTGCCAGGCTGCATAGTCCGCATACTGGATGGGCAAAACCGGCAACTGCGCTTGCTCGCCAGATTGGTACAGCGCCCCCAGTTCTCGCACCAAAACGCCGATGGACCAACCATCGGAGATGATGTGATGCTGAGTCACCAGCAGCAGGTGCTCTTGTGAGTCCAGCTGCAACAACTGCCCCCGAATCAGCGGGCCTTGGCTCAAATCAAAGGGAGCTTGCGCCTCCGCATTCATGAGCATCTTCACACGCATTTGGCGCTCGTCAGGGCTCACAACGCGCAGATCCAACTCGCTCAACGCAAAGCCGCAGTCGGCCGGCGCAATCACTTGATGGACTTCCCCCTGCGCGCTCACAAAGCGAGTACGCAGACCCTCGTGACGGGCCACCAGACCGTCCAACGCCCTCTTCAGCGCCTCGCGATTGAGTTCCCCAGTCAAACGCAAGGCTGCAGGAATGTGATAAGCCCGGCTCGCGGCCTGATCGAGCTGAGCAATGAACCACAAGCGCTGCTGCGCAAACGACAGCGGTAGC
>NZ_JAJTWT010000038.1 GCF_021353235.1 Pelomonas caseinilytica | reverse complement strand
AGCGCCTCGCGATTGAGTTCCCCAGTCAAACGCAAGGCTGCAGGAATGTGATAAGCCCGGCTCGCGGCCTGATCGAGCTGAGCAATGAACCACAAGCGCTGCTGCGCAAACGACAGCGGTAGCGGTTGGCTGCGATCGGCCAAGGGGATCAGGGCCTGACTCACGGCGGCAGCCCCACTCAACGTCTGGGCCAGCTCCGCCAATGTGGGACGAGCAAACAGCTCCCGCACAGGCAACTCCAAGCCCAACGCTCTACGCACGCCCGCAGCCACCTGCACCGCCAGCAACGAGTGCCCGCCCAGCTCAAAGAAGTGGTCATGCCGACCCACGCGCTCCACACCCAGCAGCTCTTGCCAAATCTGCGCCAAGGCCTGCTCGACCTCACCCAGCGGCTCCACGTAACCACGCATCACCACCGCGCCCTGATCGGGCGCCGGCAAAGCCTTGCGATCCAGCTTCCCATTGGGCGTGAGCGGGAAAGACCCCAGGCTCACGAACGCGCTGGGGATCATGTACTCGGCAAGGTGCTGCGCCAGTTGCCCGCGCAGACCAGCTGGCTCGACCTGCTGCCCGCTGTGAGGCAGCACATAGGCCACCAGACGCTTGTCGCCAGGACTGTCCTCACGGGCCACGACCACCGCTTCGCGCACCCCTTGGCACTGCAACAGGCGCGCCTCGATCTCGCCCAGCTCAATCCGGAACCCTCGGATCTTGACCTGGAAGTCATTGCGCCCCAGGTACTCGATGTTGCCGTCCGCCAGCCAACGACCCAAGTCCCCTGTCTTGTACATACGACCCCCATTGAACGGGTCGTCGATAAAGCGCTCTGCTGTGAGTTCGGGACGGTTCAGGTAGCCGCGCGCAACACCTGCTCCACCAATGTAGATCTCACCCGCCACCCCGATCGGCACCGGCTGACCTTGCGGGTCCAGGATGTAGATCTGCGTGTTGGCAATCGGGCGTCCGATAGGGATGCTGCGAGTTTGTGAATCAACTTGCTCAACGTCAAAAGTTGTGGCGAAGGTGGTAGTTTCCGTTGGGCCATAACAATGAATCAAATGAGCGGGGCGATGGGCACGCATGAACGCAGCCACCTTGTTTGGATCGCAGACTTCGCCGCCAAACAGCAGATATTGCAGCCCCTGCAAAGCCGAGCCCAAAACAGGCACATATTGCTGAAACAAGGCAGTGGTGAAGAAAGCCGCTGTGGCACCACTGCGCAGCAAATACTCACGCAATCGCGCAGGGCTCAACACCAGCTCTTGAGGTGCAATGTCCACGCGCGCCCCGTTGAGCAAGGCCCCCCACACCTCCCAGGTGGTTGCATCAAAACTCGAGTTAGAGCAATGCGCAAGGCAATCACCTGGCCCGATCAAGACAAAAGGATTGTTGATGACCAAGCGCAGCACATTGCGATGCTCAACCATCACCCCCTTGGGCAATCCCGTCGAGCCCGAGGTGTAGATCACATAGGCCAGATGAGATGAGTTCAGCCCCAGCGTCTGCGCGCTCGGGTTGAGGTCGCTTTGCCGCTCAATAACCGAGTC
>NZ_JAJTWT010000037.1 GCF_021353235.1 Pelomonas caseinilytica | reverse complement strand
ACACCAGCGCCGTGGCCTGCGGGCTGCGCTTAACCTGCGCCTCAAACAGCTCTTGAATCAGCGCCTGCTGCGGATACTCGGCCTGCGTCGCGTTGAAGCCAACCAGCACTTGCTCGCGCTCAGTTTGCGGCAGCACCGGCAGGCTCAGCATGGCTCGCTGTGGCTGCTCTGCCAGAGCTTGCACCAGAGCTTGCATGGCTGTGACTAAGTAGGCGGTAACTCTGGCTGGGTCGATGCCTTCAACCGTCTGGGCTGAAACTCCAAAGCCCTCGCCCAAATCATCTACCGACAGGCTGACAGGATAGTTTGTACGCTCCTGAGCGCTGATCAGGCGCATACCCTCCCAGGATTGGGCCTGCTCAGCCTCCCCTGCTTGGCTGTGACGATAGTTGAGCAAGGCACTGAACAGCGGCACCCCAGCAGCCACGCTGCTGCAGCGCTGCGCCAGCACCAGTGGCGCTTGCTCATGCTCAAGCAGGCTCATCAAGCCTTGGTAGGTCGCTTGCACGACCTCTTGCACGCTGCGCCCTGCCAGCTTGACCCGCACGGGTAGCGTGTTGATGAACATGCCCAATACCCGGTCTGCTCCCGCCGAACCTTGCAAGCGCCCGAGCAATACCGTGCCAAAGACCACGTCGTCTTTGCCACTGAGTTGCGCCAGCACTTGGGCCCAGCCCGCATGGAACAGCACACCTGGGCTGACTCCCAGACGCCGAGCTTGGCTTCGTATGCCCTCTGCCAGCGCGGCTTCCAAATGCAAGTTGGCTTCACTGATCGAGCCACCTCCTTGCACCGCCAGCTCACCAAACGGCGCCGTAGGCTCATTCACATCCGCCAACTCCTTGCGGAAATAGGCTTCGTGAATCTCAGTGGGCACACTCAGGGTCTGTGCAATGAAATCGCGATAAGGCAGAGCTTCAGGCAAGTCCTGCGCGTGACCTTGCAAAATCGCAGCCACCTCATCGACGATGAACTCCATCGTCGAATGGTCTCCCACCAGATGATGGAAGCGCACTGCCAGTAGCCACTCTTGGGCAACCGGATCGTGGGCCATGTCCAGCGCAAACAGCGGGGCGCTGTTCAGGGGCAGACGATGCCGGCTTGGATCGGTATGGGCCAGCAACTGCGCTTGCACCTGTGCCTCTTGGGTTGGCTCAAAGGTGTTGAGCTTCACCTGCGCCTCACGCCAAACCACTTGCACGGGCTTGGACAACCCTTGCCACGCAAACGAAGTGCGCAAAATGTCGTGACGCGCAATGACTTGCTGCAGCGCCGCGACAAAGCCCTCCACCCGAGCCCGGCTGTCAAAGGCCAGCACGCTGCGCAAGACATAGGCGTCGCCTTGCTCTTGCAGCAGATGATGGAACAAGATGCCTTCTTGCAGCGGGGCCAGCGGATAGATGTCCTGCACATTGGAGGCACCGCCGGGGATGGCGTTCACGATGGTCTCGATCTCTCCTTGTGAAAGCGCGACCAGCGGCAGCATCTCTGGCGTGATCTCGCTGCAACCCGCCTCAATGAGATTGGGCGGAGTGACCCATGCAGGCGCTTGGCTCGCCCCCTGACCCATCGCTTGAGCCAGATCGGCCAGCACGGGGCTGGCAAACACTTGCTGCACATCCAGACGTCGCCCCAGGACCCGCAGCCGCTCGATCAGGCTGACGATCATCAGCGAGTGCCCGCCCAGCTCAAAGAAGTGGTCATGCCGACCCACGCGCTCCACACCCAGCAGCTCTTGCCAAATCTGCGCCAAGGCCTGCTCGACCTCACCCAGCGGCTCCACGTAACCACGCAT
>NZ_JAJTWT010000036.1 GCF_021353235.1 Pelomonas caseinilytica | reverse complement strand
GGGGACCTCCATCTCAGGAGGCGCCCCTGCCACACCACCTGGCATGCGGGTCCGCACCAGGCGGTTCGAGCGCTTGAGGTCAGGAGAGTCGGGGCAGGCCCAGTCGGTCGAACCAAGCAACAGTGAGCACGCTGTTGAGCAGCTTCCCGCTGTTGCGCCACCAGCAGCGACCGTTCGCCGCCACCCGGTGGGCAACGTCAGCGCGGGCACCCATCGACAGCAGTTCGCGGTACATCGTCGTGCCGCGCTTCCACTGTTTGAGTTGGATGGCTCGCAACCGGTGGCGCAGCCATTCATCCAGCTTGCGCCAGACCCGTGGTGTTTGCGCCATCCCGAAGTAGGCCTTCCAGCCCAGCAGATAGGGCCGCAGCCCTTGTACCACCTGCACCATGCTTCGCCCGCTTGAGCGGCTGGTGAGTTGCCGGATGCGCGCTTTGAAGTTGTCCAGAGCCTTGTGAGCCACCTTGCACTTCACCTCACGCCCCTTAGCCTCCCACAGCGCATAGCCCAGGAACTTGCGCCCGAAGGCACTGCACACGGCACTCTTGGCTTCGTTGATCTGAAGCTTGAGCCTGCCGTACAGCTTTCTGAGCCACGCCATCACCCGCTCGCCGGCTCGTCTGCTGCCCACATAGACGTTGGCGTCGTCGGCGTAGCGCGCAAAGCTGTAGCCCCGCGATTCCAGCGCCTTGTCCACTTCGTCGAGCAGCACGTTGGCCAACAACGGGCTCAGTGGTCCGCCTTGCGGCGTGCCCTGGTCCCGTTCCACCTTGACCCCGCCATCCATGATCCCGGCGTTCAGGTACGCACGGATGAGCCGCAGGACGGCCGTCTCCGGGATGCGCTTCTTGAGCCGGTCCATCAGAATGTCGTGGTTCACCCGGTCGAAGAACTTCGCCAGGTCCACGTCCACCACCACGCGCTTGCCGGACTGGACGTACGCCCGCGCGGCTTTCACCGCGTCGTGCGCACTTCTGCCCGGCCGGAACCCGTGGCTGTGGTCGCTGAAGGCGGGATCGATCAGCGGTTGCAGCACTTGCAGCAGCGCCTGCTGGATCAACCGGTCCGTCACCGTCGGGATGCCCAGCTCGCGCTGGCTTCCATCTGGTTTGGGGATCATCACCTTGCGTACCGGCTGTGGCCGGTACTTCCCCGCCAGCAGCTCTTGGCGGATCTGCGGCCACTTCGTTTGCAGCAGGTGGAGACTTTGCTCGATGTCGAGCCCGTCCACGCCCGCTGCGCCCTTGTTGGCCTTGACCCGCTTCCAGGCCGCTTGCAGGTTCTCTCTCGTCAGCGTCGCTTCCAGCAGGGGACCAGCCCCTGTCGTCTGCGTTGCCGACCCTGTGCCCTGGTGTTCCTGGGACGGGCCGCAGGCTTCGTCGCTGGCAGGATCACGCCCGGCTTCACCGTGCGCTACGCCTGCCCGCCCGGATCGCTCCGGCATCTGACGCATGGCCTTTGACATCCCCAGGTCCTCGGTCACTTGCTCTCGTTCGGTCCTTCGCTTCTCACTGGTGGCCTCGGCGGCCCCGCTACCCGGCTACTACGACCTCTGCTGAGACCTCGCTCCGGCAATGCCGTCGGCCTTTCAGCCACAAGGCGAGGCGTCCCCAGGTAAGACGCGCACTCCTTCACCGCACAACCGCCGCATCTACGCCACTTCGCCTTGGTCACAAGAGCTTCGTGGTTTTGTGCCCACTCGCCCTGCTCGGCAGCGCCTTCTATGCGGTTCTTGTTCATCGGCTCGCGATTTACGCTCCACGCTTCCTTCCCACGCTCGGTCGCCCTCACGCAGTTGCGCTTCGCTTCGCTCACTGTGACCAGCTCGCGGGAGGACTTGCACCTCCAGGATGTGCGCCCATGCTGGGCGCACAC
>NZ_JAJTWT010000035.1 GCF_021353235.1 Pelomonas caseinilytica | reverse complement strand
CGCGGACAGTTGACCTACCATCCGGCCCGTCACTCAGGCACCTCACTCAGGGTGTCCGCGATCGCCTGGAACACTGTCCGCGATCAGCCTGGAATGGGTGTCCGCGATCAGTGGAATACGCACGACAGATCGACTCGACCCCGAACTGCAGGCGATGCTGGTCGACGAAGGCCTTCAGGACTTGATGCGGCGGTCGAGCTCCGCCTGGGCGAAAAACGCGCTGGCCAGCTTCAGAATCTCATTGGCCTTGCGCAGCTCACGCACCTCGCGTTCGAGCTCCTTCACGCGCTGGGCTTCGCTGGTCGTCACGCCTTCTCGTACGCCGGCATCGACCTCCGCGCGCTTGACCCATTCGTTCAGCGTCTGCGGCACGCAGCCAATCTTGGGCGCGATGGACTCGATGGCCGCCCACAGCGACGGGTACTCCCCTCGGTGCTCCTGCACCATCCTCACCGCGCGCTCACGCACCTCGGGCGAGAACTTGTTCGACTTGCTCATGGCTCAATCCTCTCAGAGTGTTGAGCCTCCTCGAAACCCGGGGCGATTCATTTTGCTGCAGCGGACGGCTTCGCCGCCCGCTGAGCGCCGACGTTAGCCAGCGCATGCCAGTCATTCATTTCGGGACCGGTTCCGAGTACGTCAAGATCAGCCTGCCGCCCTCGTTTGCGACTGAAGCGTGGCTACAAGTGGATGTAGAAATTGCGGTGTGCGGTTTCCAGGGCAGGATCGAACCGTGGGTTGAGCCTACGGACATCGAGGTCTTCTCCAAGCAGTTGCGGGCCCTATACGATTCTCTGCAAGGCGAAGCGACGTTCTGTCCACGCGATCGCCAGTTCACCATCAAGGGACGCGCTGATCTATGGGCAAGATCACGTGCCTGGATCGCGGTCCGCGGCACGGTGACGGCGCCGGAGCGCCGATTGGCGCGCAAGATGTCTCGACGCGGTGTCTTGAAGCCCCTTTCGGGGCCGTTTTGCCCGTTCAGGACGCACCTCGGGCATGGATTGCCAACAACTCTCGCTTGGCGATGACGAGGTTGGCCAGGCCGAACAGGCTGAACAACTGCGCCTCGTTCTTGGCCAGGCCCTTGTAGCGGGCCTTCCTGTGACGGAACAGGTTCTTCACGACATGGAACGGATGCTCGACCTTCGCCCGCACGCTGGCCTTGAGCTGCTCGACCTGCTCGAGCAACTGCGCCCAACGGCGCGTGAGGTCCAGCTTGCGGCGTTTGCCCGGCTGCATTGCCACATGCCACTGGGGCCCCTGGGCCTCCTTGCGCTTGCCCACGCCGCGGTAGCCCGCATCGCCGAAGGCGTGCGTCTCGTCCCCGTGCAGCAGCGCACCGGCCTGCGTGACGTCGGCGACGTTGGCCGCCGTGCCCATGACCGAGTGCACCAGGCCCGACTCGGCGTCCACGCCGATGTGGGCCTTCATGCCGAAGAACCACTGGTTCCCCTTCTTCGTCTGGTGCATCTCGGGATCGCGCGCATTGCCCTCGTTCTTCGTCGAGCTGGGCGCCGCGATGATCGTCGCGTCGACGATCGTGCCCGCGCGCATCAGCAGCCCCTGCTCGCTCAGGTGCGCGTTGATCTCGTCGAACAGCGCGCGCGTGAGGTCGTTGGCCTGCAGCAGGCGGCGGAACTTCAGCAGCGTCGTCGCGTCCGGCACAGACTCGCGCGACAGATCGACGCCGACGAAGTCGCGCAGCGCCTGGCTGTCGTACAGCGCGTCTTCCAGCGCCTCGTCGGCCAGGCCGTACCACTGTTGAAGGCAGTACATGCGCAGCATCTTCGTCACGCCGATCGGCGGTCGGCCAACGCGGCCGCTCTTGGGGTACAGCGGCTCGATCACGGCGATCAGCCGCGGCCACGGCACGATGCGCTCCATGTCGGCGAGGAACTTCTCTCGCCGCGTGAGCTTCTTCTTCATCGCGTACTCGGCGCTGGCAAAGCTGCGTTGGCTCATGCCGGCATCGTGCCCGCGCTTGCGAGGCAGCACCATCGCGGTCTGCCCCAATAAATCAGCATTTCCCAAGCTCGTTTGCTTGCCTGGCGGGCAGATTGAAGTCACAGGCGAGGCTTGGTCAAAGGCAACCTATGAGAACAAGCTTGAATATGCTCTTCAACTTGATCAGTCATTCCTGGTCGCACCGCTGCGAGAGCTTGAGGGTTTCCGGGCTGCGGCGGGGAACAGCGTTGGCTAACCCGTTGCTGCAGCGGACGGCTTCGCCGCCCGCTGAGCGCCAACGTTGAACGACAGCTTCCGGGCGCCGAGTTCGGCGAAGCGAAAGACCGCTCCCGTTTAGGTTTGTTCGACACCTGCCCGCGCGACATGCCGGTGGTGCGAACGACACCCAGTAGAGGGCAGGTGTTGAACAAGCCTCGAGGGAGGAAACCGCGGCGCACGTGGCGGTGCCGCTCG
>NZ_JAJTWT010000034.1 GCF_021353235.1 Pelomonas caseinilytica | reverse complement strand
CGTTTAGGTTTGTTCGACACCTGCCCGCGCGACATGCCGGTGGTGCGAACGACACCCAGTAGAGGGCAGGTGTTGAACAAGCCTCGAGGGAGGAAACCGCGGCGCACGTGGCGGTGCCGCTCGAGGCTATGGCGATTGCAGGCGCGCAGCAACGCGGCGATGCCGACCTCGGCGGACGCACAGACGCGTGGCGCCAGGGCGAGCGTCCTCGATGCCGCATGAGATGGTGCTCGACGAGCGTCGGCAAGGCCAAGAATCCGATGGCGTTGAGCGCCCGGCACAAAGTGGCCATGCCAACGCACTTGGCGTCGACGAGTAGATGCTGTGAAGGGCCCAGGCGCTCATGGCGGCACGGTCTGTTGGGGTGGCGCGCGAATCGGCTCGCCGCGCAGGAAGGTCTGCACGACGATCATGGCGTGCCCGCAGTGCGGGCAGACGAAGGCCGGTCGCGCGTCGGCTGGGAAGCCGTCGGGCGGCGGTGCCTGCGGTGGTACCTGCAGCAACTGGCGCACCAGCGCCAGGTTGGCAGTGCGGTTGCAGTTGGCCAGCAACCCGTAGTGGCGAATGCGATGGAAGCCGCCGGGCAGCACATGAAGCAGGAAGCGGCGCATGAACTCGTCCGCGTCGAGCGTCATGGTCTTGTAGCGGGTGCGCCCCTTGACGCGGTAGTCCTTCCAACGGAAGGTCACGCCGCGCGGGTCCAGCGAGACGAGCCGGCTGTTGGAGATGGCGACCCGGTGCGTGTAGCGCGACAGGTAGGCCAGCACTGCCTCGGGGCCGGCGAACGGTCGCTTGGCGTAGACCACCCACTCGCATTGGCGCAGCGGCACGAGCCAGCGCGTGAAGGCCGCGGCATCGACCAGCGAGGCGTGTTCCCCGAAGAACTGCAGCCGGCCATCGTGATGGGCCTGCTGCAGCGCTTCGAGGAAGCGCCGCCGGAACAAGCGTGACAGCACCCGTACCGGCAGGAAGAAGCCCCGTCGGCATGCGATCCAGTGCTCGCCGTCAGGTGCCAGACCGCCACCGGGCACGATGCCATGCACGTGCGGGTGGTGAGTCAGCGCCGAGCCCCAGGTGTGCAGCACCAGCGTTACGCCCAGCCGCGCGCCCAGGTGCTTGGGGTCGCCGCCGATGGTCAGCAGGGTCTCGGCCGCGATGTCGAACAGCAGGCCGTAGACGACCGCCTTGTTGGCATAGGCGATCTCGGCGATGGGCGCCGGCAGCGTGAATACCACGTGGTAATACTCGACCGGCAGCAGATCAGCGCTGCGGGCCTCGAGCCAACGCTGGGCGGCGCTGGCCTGGCACTTCGGGCAATGCCGGTTGCGGCAGGAGTTGTAGGCGATCTGATCGGCGCCGCAGCCATCGCAGCGCAAGACATGTCCACCCAGTGCCGCGCTGCGGCACTGTTCGATGGCCGACATGACCTTGAGCTGGTCCAGGCTCAGATGGCCGCGCTGAGCCTGGCGCCAGGCCGGCCCATGGAGGCGGAAGATGTCGGCGACTTCCAGGGCGGCGTGCCCCACGGCAGCCGCGCTATGGCGACGGCAGCGTCTCCAGCGGGCTGATCACGGCGCGCAGCACCTCAGTGGCGACATGGGTGTACAGCGCGGTGGTCTCCAGCCGCTTGTGGCCCAGCAATACCTGGATCACCCGAATGTCGACCTTCTGCTCCAGCAGATGAGTCGCGAAGCTGTGGCGCAGCGTGTGCATCGACACGCGCTTGTCGATGTGGGCGGCGTCGGCGGCCAAGTGGATGGCACGGTTGAGCTGCCGGGTGGACAGCGGGTCCATGGGGTTGAGCCCCGGGAACAGCCAGCCGCCGGGCAGCATCTTGCCCTGCGCATGCCCCACCCGCCACCACGCGCGCAGCCGCTCCAGCAGCACGGGCGAGAGCAGCGCATAGCGATCCTTGCGGCCCTTGCCTTGCTCCACGCGCAGCGTCATGCGCTCGCTGTCGATGTCGGAGACCTTCAGCGCGCAGACTTCGGCGGCACGCAGGCCGGCGCCATAGGCCACCGACAGCGCCGCCTGGTACTTCGGGTTCGGCGCCGCAGCGATCAGCCGGGCAACCTCGTCGCAGCTCAACACCACTGGCAGCGGGCGGGGTTGGTGAACGGGCTGCACCATCACCAGCAACTCAGCATGCCCCAGCGTCACGTCGAAGAAGAACTTCAGGCCACTGAGCGTGGCGTTGATGGTCGGTGGGGCCGTGCCGGTGTCGACCATGTGCAGCTGGAAGGCCCGCAGTTCCTCGGCGGTGGCGGTGTCAGGTGATCGCCTCAGGAAGGCAGCGAGCCGGCGAACAGCGCGGATGTAGTGGGTCTGCGTCTTGCCGTTGAACTTGCGCATGCGCATGTCGTCGATCATGCGTTGGCGCAGCGGGGAGACGTTGGTCGTCAATGAGCTCATGGTTCAGCTCCAATCGAAGAGCGAGGCAAATCGCCTCGCTCTCCAACTTGGCAGAGCCACAAACCCGACGAGCCATCGTGGTGTTGCCGGAGCGGTTACCGCGCGAGCGGTTTAGTCC
>NZ_JAJTWT010000033.1 GCF_021353235.1 Pelomonas caseinilytica | reverse complement strand
CTAACGAATAGCGTTTATCCGCCGCTCAGGCGAGGCAGGAAGACGTGGTGACATGGCGGCGGCGGATAAACCCGTTGGACTGAACCGCAAACCCGATGGGGCCGGCGGTCGGTGCGAGAGGGGAATGTAAGGCTCAACGCCCGTGGCCGACCCGTGCGGATTCACCCAGGCCGGCCCCGATGAGCGCGGCAGGCCACGTCGTGTACCGCGCCTGCCCTGCACAAGCCCCGGCCAGGCGCATGCACCGCTGGCAACACCGGATTCGCGGTGGGCTTGGACGTCTCGGGCACGGCGCGCGTCCGGCGCCTTCACCTCGCCTCATCGCTCCCATGACCTGCCCGCCGCTCGTCATGGTGGCCCCCGGCAACTGGCCTGGCGCACCGGCAGCAGCCCTCGCAACGCCTGCACATCCGCCCCGCGCTGTTCCACCACACGCCAGGTCCCGTGGCAGTGGGGACAGGTGTTGATCTCGATGACGGCCACTCGCCGCATGAAGTCTTCGGCCTGTTCGCGCGCTTGCGGGTTGGTCGCCGGCATGGCCAGCAATCGCCGCGCTTGGCGCAGCCGCTCGGTCTTGGCGCATGGCGCCAGCAGCCCGTAGTGGCGGATGCGCTTGAAGCCGCCGGGCAGCACGTGCTGCAGCAGCCTGCCGATGAACTGCTCGCCCGGCATCGAGATCACGCGCTTGTCGCCGTGGTCGTCGGCCCGCACGCGCAGCCGCACGCTGTCGCCGTCGATGTCCACCAGCCGCTCATGGCCGATGGCCGTGCGGTGGGTGTAGCGGCTGAGGTAGTCCAGCACCGCTGCGGGGCCGGCCAGCGGGGTCTTGGCGTAGACCACCCAGTCATGGCGCCACAGGGCCGCTCGGCGTTCGCGACGCTCGCGCGCATCGGCCGGGTCGCGCGGCAGCTCGCCCGCGGCTTCAGCCGCTTGCAACGCTGCCATGAACCTGCCCCTGAAGACGCGGCTGAGCGCATGCACCGGGAACAGGAAGCGCTCGCCGCGGGCGGGGGTGACCCAGCTCGACGCGCCATCCTCGCCCTGGCGCAGGGCCCCGCAGGCCATCAGCGCATGCACGTGCAGGTGGCGCCGCAGGTCCTGCGTCCAGGTGTGCAGCACCAGCGTGAATGCGGGCGTGCCGCCGAGCCAGCGCGGGTTGGCCGCAAACTCGGTGAGCGTGGCGGCGGCCTCGTGCATGAGCGTGTCGTAGACCCAGCGTGCATGCGTGCCGGCCAATGCGTTGAGCTCGTGCGGCAGCGTGAAGACGAGGTGGCAGTAGGGCACGGTGAGCAGTTCGCTCAAGCGCGCGGCACGCCAGGCGTCGCGGCTGCGGCTCTGGCACTGCGGGCAGTGGCGGTTGCGGCAGCTGTGCCAGCGCCAGTGCTCGGCGTGGCAGCCGTCGCAGCGCAGCCGCTCGCCGCCGAGTGCCGCGGTGCGGCAGGCGACGATGGCACGCCAGGCGCGGGCCTGCGCGCTGCTCAGCGTATGACGGCTCAGGTACTCGGGCCCGAAGCGGCGCAGCACTTCGGCCAGTGTGGTGGCCATGCTCGGCGGGGCGATGCGATCAGTGCAGCGTGGGCAGTGCGCTCAGCAGCGCCAGGGGCTGGCGGCGCTGGGGGGCGGCGGCGTCGGGCCGCGCCAGGTGCAGGTAGCGCATCGTCGTGCTGATGTGGCTGTGGCCCAGCCACTGCTGTAGGCTGTACAGGTCCACCCCGGCTTCCAGCAGATGAGTGGCGTAGCAGTGGCGCAGGGTGTGGATGCCGCCATGCTTGGTGATGCCGGCGTGGGCGCAGGCCGCGCGGTACCAGCGCTGGGCGACGCAGAGGTCCAGCGGCAGATCGGCGTCACGCTGTGCGGTGAACAGCCAGCCGCGTGGCCGCCCGATGCGCCACCAGGCGCGCGCCACGGCCAGGGTGTCGGGGCTCAGCGGCACGAGGCGGTCCTTGGCGCCCTTGCCTTGCACGACGTGCAGGCACATGCGGTCGGGCTGGCTGTCAATGTGCTCCACGCGCAGCCGGCACAGCTCCGACACGCGCAGGCCCGTGCCGTAGGCCAGTTGCAGGAAGCTACGCGCCTTGACGTGGCAGGCGCAGTCGAAGAGCCGCACGAGTTCGGCGCGGGCCAGCACCTCGGGCAAGGTCTGCGGGGCCGGGCCCAGCGGGATCTGGAAGGTGTCGCCGGGCAGCGCCAGCACGGTGCCGTAGAGGAAGCGGAACGCGCAGCCGTACTGGTTGACGCTGGAGCGCGAGAGGTGGCGTTCGCGCAGCAGGTACAGCAGGTAGGCCTGGACTTCGTCGGCGCTCAGCAGTGCGGGGCTGCGGTCGTAGTGCCGTGCCAGGCGCGCCACCGCGTCGATGTAGCTCTCCTGGGTGCGCACGGCCATCCCCCGCAGTTGCAGCGCGTCGAGCATGCGCTGGCGAAGGGGGCTGATCTTGGTCGGGGTGAGGTCGGCCATGACGGCTCTCCTTGATCCGCTCGGGCACATGCCCGCGTCGGTCAAGGTACGCCTCGCGTTCCACCCACTTCCCAGCAGGGTGAGTACCGCGTCAGCGGTTTAGTTCAACGTGTT
>NZ_JAJTWT010000032.1 GCF_021353235.1 Pelomonas caseinilytica | reverse complement strand
GGTGATGAACTTCGGCACCAACAACCAGCTCGCCAGCGTCACCACCAACGGCAGCACCGCCACCTACGGCTTCGACCCCCGCGGCAACCTCACCGTCAAAGGCGCCCAGAGCTTCGGGTTCGATCTCGGCAACCGGCTGAGCTGGTCCTCACAAGGCGGCAGCTACGCCTACGACGGGCTGGGCCGACGCATCAAGATCGTCAGCAGCGACGGCTCCACGCGCATCCAGGTCTACAGCCAGGCCGGGCAGCTGCTGTGGGCCACGAGCAGCGGCGGCCCCCGGCCCAGCAGCACCACGGGCTACATCTACCTGGGCGGCAAGCAGATCGCCGAGACCAACAGCGCCGCGGGCCTGCAATACGTGCATACCGACGCCCTGGGCAGCCCGGTCGCGCACACCAACGCCTCAGCCGCGCTACTCAACCGCAGCCGCTTCGAGCCCTACGGCTACGTGGCCGCCGGCACCAAGCCCGGCGCCGGCACCAGCGTCGTGGGCTTCACGGGCCATGTGCAGGATGCCGAGACGGATCTCGTGTACATGCAGCAGCGGTACTACGATCCGATTGCGGGGAGGTTCTTGTCGGTTGATCCGCTGGTGACCAACGCAAACTCAGGGAAGAGCTTTGGCCGATATCACTACGCGAACAACAACCCATATCGGTATGTTGATGGTGATGGCCGAGATGCGATCGGATTCCTGGTCAAGTTGCTCGATAACGGCGGGAAGATCTTTCTCAAGAAGGTTGACAAGGCTGAAGCCGTAGCAGCCCGAAGGGCTGGGCAAAACGTACAGGCCGCGACCAAGTCCGACGCCAAGCAAATTGAGATCGCCGCCCGAAATGGAGACAAGGAAGGGATCCTGCAACACAAGGGCCATGAGTTGAAGGACGGCTCAGTCGGTGATCCTCATTTCCAGACCGAAGGGGTGGACGGGCATACGTTCTGGGGAAGTCAGTCGGGTGCTATCTTGCCCGAGCTGCTGGAGGCCTTGCTCGTCCCACTCGTTGCAACTCCTTCGACCCTGGCGCCCGGGACACTGTATGGCCCCGGTACTCCGTACAAGAATCAGGATGAGTACGACAAGGCCATGAAGGAGAGGGAAGAGAAGCGCAAGCAAGATGAAGAGAAGAAGCCCAAACCCCAAGAGCAGAAGTAAAGGCTGGATATGGCTTGGTTCATGATCCGCATGGAGGGCGAAGGACTGCGCTCGGAGATGGCTGGCGAACTGCCGGTACTCTGGGGCTTGATCAAGCGGAAGAAAACGCTCGCCATTGCAGGGTTCTATGCAACACGATATGTGGAAGCGGAGGACGCTGACACTGCGATCAACTTGGTTCGTTCATCTATTAAGGATGACCTTGCTGAAGCGCTGGTGAATGCTCGTGGATCGATGGACGGCCTTGTGCTCAAGGTGGATGGCATCGAGACCGTTGACCCTCGGGATGTAGATGCCAATGCGAAGGGCTTTACCTTCTTCAAGGAGAGCTGACCACAGATGTGGTCAGCCTGCGATGTAAAGCCTCTACATGCAGCAGCGGTACTACGATCCGATTGCGGGGAGGTTTCTCTCGGTGGACCCGGTTGTTACCGACGCCAATACCGGCGCTGGGTTCGGTCTGTATACGTATGTGAACAACAACCCGTATGGATCCATTGATCCGGACGGTAGGTTGCCGACCAACGAAGAGTGCCACAAGATGGCCAATTGTGAGGTGTTGGTCGAATCAGGTCGAGGGTCACATAGTAACAGTAACACATCCAACACGCCGCTCGCCGCGGCGCATGCGGCTGGCATCATCGCGATGCCGGCTGCTATTGCGGGCGTTTCTTCGGAAGCGTCCATTGCTACAGCAGTTGGGGCAGACCTTTGGTTATCTGGTCTGCTAAGGGCTTTAGGCCCTGCGGGGCTTGCGTTGGCGCCTTCAAGCCTCGGGAATGGATCGCTACCAATGGGAGCGCCAGACTTATTCAGGAGCGACAGTAGAGAGCTAGGCGTTAATTTGATGGCCACCGGCGCGACTCGACTGGATGGCGATCACGCGCACCACATCGTTGCAGCTGAGCACCCGCTTGCTGCGCCTGCTCGCAAGGTACTAGCAGCTGTCGGCATGAGTATTAATGACCCTCACAATGGAATGTTTTTACGCGCTGCATTTCATCAAGGCACCTGATTAGCAACCAATCTCCGCAAGCTCACGCCATGAGCCAGTGAGGAGGGAGAGTGCAAGCTCCAAACACGACCAGGAGCACGCGCGTGGCCATGAACCGCATCCAGTTCCAGCCCGGCATGTCGCTGCCCGAGTTCAACCGCAGCTTCGGCACTGAAGCCCAGTGCGAGCAGGCGCTGATGGCGGCGCGTTGGCCGGATGGCTGGCGCTGCCCGCGCTGCGACCATGACGCGCACTACAAGCTGGCGCGCCAGTCGCATGGCCTGTTTCAGTGCCAGGCCTGCCAGCATCAGACGTCGCTGACGGCCGGTACGTTGATGGCCGACACCAAGCTGGCGCTGACCACCTGGTTCCTCGCGATCCATTTGATCGGCCAGGCCAAGAACGGCATGTCCTCGCTGGAACTCAAGCGGCAGCTCGGCGTGAGTTACCCCACGGCCTGGCTGCTGCACCACAAGATCCTGGCGGCCATGGCGCAGCGCGAGGCCGAGCATCGGCTGGACGGCGCCGTTCAACTCGACGATGCCTACCTGGGTGGCGAACGTGCCGGCGGCAAGGCCGGGCGCGGCTCCGAGAACAAGGTGCCCTTCGTCGCGGCGGTGTCGCTGGACGCAGCCGGGCGTCCACGGCATCTGAAGCTCACGCCCGTCACGGGCTTTACCTCGCAGGCCCTGGAGGCCTGGGCCAAGGCGCACCTCCTGCCGGGAACGCGCGTGCTCAGCGACGGGCTGAGCTGCTTCGCGGCGGTGGCTGCTGCAGGCTGCCTGCACGAGGCCGTCGTCGTCGGTCAGCGCCTGCCCCGCGAGTTGCCGCAATTCCACTGGGTCAACACCGTGCTGGGCAATCTCAAGACCGCCCTGGCCGGCACCCACCACGCCTTCGACTTCGCCAAGTACGCCGCCAGCTACCTCGCTGGCTTCGCCTACCGCTTTAACCGGCGCTTCGACCTGCGCGCCCTGAGCGCACGCCTCATCGTCGATGTGGCTCGATGCCAGCCTCGTGCGGAACGCGTCATCCGCGGGTATGCGGAGATTCATTGCTAATCAGGTCAAGGCATGCACACGAACGCCTACTACATCGCGGTGAACGCAGCACTTAGAGGCGCATCAACTTATAAAGATGTTTCCATGCGCCTTTTTGATATTTCCGTGGCGATATATGCTGGAACCTTTCCAAGATAAATTCGATGATGCCAATATATTCATTATGGCCGGCCGTAGGATTTAAATCAATATATTTTGATGACGATGCTCATCTGGAGGCGATGCGTCAGCTAAATGTGCGTAGACTGGCCTCCGGTTGGAGAAATATTCCTGCAAAGGCACTCAGTCTTGATGCTGGACGGAAGAGCGACTTTCCAAGTGTAGCAGTCCTGAATACAGGGGGGCTGGCGGTGGAGGAATCCTTTAGAAGAGCAGTTTTTGAAGGTATTTCAGCTGAGCTAGAATTCTTGCCTATCACAGTTGAAGCGCGACCTTGGTTCATCGTCAACTGCCTTTCCTCTGTTGCGGGAATCGATGAGCCGAACTCAAAGCTGATGCGCTCAATCGATGGGGAAATTTATATGGCCGTAAAATTGACTATAAATGCCAATGCAGAGCTGATTGCGCCCCTTTTTACCTTGACGGGATCCAATAGGGCACAAATATTTTGCACACAAGACTTCAAGAACCGAGTGCTCAAATCCGGAGCGCGCGGCTTGCGATTTGATCAAATTGGTGAGATCGCAATTGGCACTTAGGTGTCAAAAGACCCGCTTGTTTGTATACGGCGCGCTTGAACAAATGGAGGTTGGAGACCTGCTACGCCTGAAGGGCCTGCACGGTGAGCGGTACTCGAGCGAACGTTGCGGGATGTGGTGGTTGTAGGTTTTGCAGTACGCGGTAAGCGAGGCCCCAACTCGGCGCCCGACTTGAATCGGGTTTGCTGCACCAGCAACGGCAGCACCTGGACCTACGGCTACAACGCCCTGCGAAAACTCGCCTCCGAAACCCTGAACTACGGTGGCCAGAACTACGGCATCAGCTGGGGCTACAACGCCCAGGGCGACCTCA
>NZ_JAJTWT010000031.1 GCF_021353235.1 Pelomonas caseinilytica | reverse complement strand
TCCCGGTGTCCGCGATCAGTTTGGAATGCTGTCCGCCATCAGCGTGGAACGGTGTCCGCCATCACGGCGGAATGCTGTCCGCCATCACAGCGGAACGGTGTCCGCGATCGCATGGAATACGCACTGTCGCGTCATGCAGATCGCCCCGTCGGCGTACTGGCGCCATGCGGCCCGCCAGCGCAATCCTGCGCTGTGCTCTCTTCGCGCGCAGCGCGATGCGAGCCTGTTGCCTCAGGTCCAACGCGTGTGGCAGGCCAACATGCAGGTCTACGGCGCCGACAAGGTCTGGCGTCAGCTCAACCGCGAAGGCGTGGCGGTCGCGCGCTGCACGGTCGAGCGGTTGATGCGTCAGCAAGGCCTGCAGGGCGTGCGTCGAGGCAAGGCAGTGCGCACCACCGTCCCAGACCCCAAGGCACCATGTCCGCTGGACCGGGTCAACCGGCAGTTCCGCGCCGAGCGGCCAAACCAGCTCTGGGTCTCGGATTTCACCTACGTCTCGACCTGGCAGGGCTGGGTCTACGTGGCGTTCGTGGTGGACGTGTTCAGCCGGCGTATCGTGGGCTGGCGCCAGAGCAGTTCGATGCATACCGAGTTCGTGCTCGACGCGCTGGAGCAGGCCCTGTACGACCGCAAGCCGTCTGAAGACGACGGCTTGATCCATCACTCGGACCGCGGGTCGCAATACCTGTCCATTCGCTACAGCGAGCGACTGGCTGAGGCCGGCATCGAGCCCTCAGTGGGCTCCAAGGGCGACAGCTACGACAACGCCCTGGCAGAGACCATCAACGCGCTTTACAAGGCCGAGGTGATCCACCGGTGCGGGCCGTGGAAGACCAAGCAGGCGGTGGAGCTGGCAACGCTGGAATGGGTCGCCTGGTTCAACCATCACCGACTGATGGAGCCGCTCGGCTATGTCCCGCCGGCCGAGTTCGAGGCCAACTACCATCGTCAACGCGCTGGTCAGGCCGCGACCGTCTGACTTAAACCAACGGGCCTCCGCGATACCGGGGCGGTTCAAAAGGTTAAAGCGCGGAGCTCGGTTACGCACGACTGTGCGCCACATATGCAACGGCGGCGATGAACAACAAGACAACCCCACGGTGGATCCAGCGCGCCCTTTGCACCCGTTTCGGCGTGGTGGGGACAGCCGGTACGACCAGCGCAGCCAACTGGAAGCCAAGCGCTGTTAAAACGAAAAGAGCGAACGGCCACCAACTCCAGAAGTACAGCGCCATGGCTACGGACACGTAGATCAGCAACTCGAGGACAAACGCTGAAGCAAAGCGAAGGGCTTCACTTGTATGCGCCGATTTCCCACAGACGTTGCAGCGAGCGGGAGCCCACGACGCTGAAAGCGCCAACTCGACGGTACGAAGCCCTGACTGTCGGCAGTGTGGACAGCGAAACATGCGCTTTAACGTTCGACGTAAGGGGCGGCCCGCTTGCGGGACGCCCCCTTGACGGAGGGGTTAGCGGAGTAATCGGCCCGCCTCGCCCGCAAATCGTCCCGAAGAAACACTTGGCGCGATGGTCCAGATCGTGGCACGGTGGAACGCGGCACCGGGGAAGACCGGAGCAGCAATGGTGCGCATTGCCCGCGGGTTAGCGTGGTCATGGGCTGCGTCATCGACAGTGGTGAGCCGTGGGGCTGGCTGCGAAGCCGACCTTGCGGCATCCCGTTTGAGAGAGTGATCACGACGACGTACCCGATCCGGTGCCACGTTCCGACTTCATCTTGGAGTACGCCATGGCACGACGCAACCGGACTTCTCCCCAACCTGCACCCAAGGCCGCCAAGCCGCCGCCTTCTCGCGGCCCCGCTCTGCAGATCACCCATCCCCACGCCGCCGGCATCGACATCGGCGCCAACTCTCATTTCGTCGCCGTGCCCGCCGACCGCGACGACGAACCCGTGCGCGAGTTCCGTGCCTTCACGGCCGACCTGATCGCCCTTGCCGACTGGTTGCGCAGTTGCCGCGTGGACACCGTCGCCATGGAGTCCACCGGCGTGTACTGGATACCGCTGTTCGAGCTGCTGTCCTCGCGCGGCTTCGAGGTGTTGCTGGTCAATGCCCGCCACGTCAAGAACGTCTCGGGCCGCAAGAGCGACGTGCTGGACTGCCAATGGCTGCAGCAGTTGCACAGCTACGGCCTGCTGCGCGGCGCCTTCCGCCCGGCTGACGGCGTGGTGGCGCTGCGCGCCTTCATGCGCCAGCGCCACGCGCTGCTGCGCACGCAGGCCCGTAGCGTGCAGCACATGCACAAGGCCCTGGTGCAGATGAACCTGCAACTCACCGGCGTGATCTCCGACGTGGCCGGCGTGACCGGCCAGGCCATCGTGCGCGCCATCGTGGCCGGCGAGCGCGATCCCGCCAAGCTGGCGGCGCTGCGCAACTGCCGCGTCAAGGCCAGTGAGGCCGACATTGCCCGGGCCTTGCACGGCACCTGGCGCCACGAGCACCTGTTCGCGCTCAAGCAGGCACTGGCGGCCTTCGACTTCTGCGGCCAGCAGCTCGCCGAGCTGGATACGCAGTTGGAGGCCCAGTTGCAAAGTTTGCGGCGGGGCGAGGACGAGCCGGCCAAGGGCAAGAAGCGCAGCACGGCCCGCAACGCGCCCAAGTTCGACCTGCGCACGCGGCTGTTCCAGATGTGCGGGGTGGACCTCACGCGCATCGACGGCGTGGACGTGACGACGGCGCTGGTGGTGGTGTCGGAGACAGGGGCGAACCTGAGCCGCTTCCCGACGGCCAAGCACTTCGCGAGCTGGCTGGGACTGAGCCCGGGCACCAAGATCAGCGGCGGCAAGCTGCTCAGCGGGCGCACGCTGCCCAATGCCAACCGGGCGGCGCAGGCGCTGCGGCTGGCAGCGGCGGCACTGCGCACCAGCAAGTCGGCACTGGGGGCGTACTACCGGCGGATGTGCGCTCGCATGGACAAGGCCAAGGCCGTGACGGCAGCGGCTCACAAGCTGGCGCGGCTGATCTACGCGATGCTGACCCGAGGGCAGGAGTACACGGACCAGGGGCAGGACTACTTCGAGGAGCGCTACCGCCTGCGCGTCGTGGCCAGCCTCAGCCGGCGCGCCCAGCAGCTCGGCATGAAGCTGGTGCCAGAAACGCAAACGGCCTGATCGAGCGTCAGGCCGTTGCGTCAGCAGTCAATGGAATCAACTACTTGGAGGGTGTTTCTTGAGAGGCTTCACTTTGCGCTGGTAGCGCCGGTCATTTGGGACAGCGTACTGGGAAGGTATGACTGATCCAACTCGATTGCGAACGCAAGCTTGTTGCCGAAGGTGGCTTGGGACCAAGCGACTCCGCTTACGGTGACATGGCCTGCGGCCTTCGCTTGGACCAGCAGAGTGAACTGCTCCTCTCGCGGGTGGAGTCGGGCCACACCTTTGAGCGATTTGTACAACTGCTCAAGCTCGGCGTGGAAGGACTCAATGTCGCCAGCTTCAAGCCACGGCTCAATCTGACCGCTGAAGCCAGGCACAACTATCTCCACTGACGCCTGGCACCAGCCCTCGGAGAGATACGGATTCCGAAGCGTGATTCGAACGAACTCGGACTCCGACCCGAGCTGGATGGTGTGCATGTGAAGCCTAACGTTCGACGTAAGGGGCCTGCCGAAGGCAGGTCCCCTTGACGGAGGGGTTAGACCTCACGCTGGCCTGCTGCATGGGTAATGCGACCAACGATGAGGTCTTTGGGTATGGGCCCAATAAACCGACTGTCTTCGCTCATGTCACGGAAATCGCCCAGCAGAAACACGTGGCCATTGGGTACGAGAAACTCGCCAAACACTCTTGAGTGGGGCTGTTCGGCAGCATCGCCATCAACGTAGGGTTCCGGTATTTCTAGCCCATTGACATGAAGTGCACCATTCCGCAACTCCAATGTTTCGTTCGGCAGCCCGACGACACGGCCGGGAAGCAGCATGTTGTCGTGTTTCAGGCTGCGATAGACGACTACGTCACCGCGCTGGATCGCGGAGGAAACATAGGCCGACTCATCAAGTTGCACTACGTCATGGAGACGAAGGGTGGACAGCATGCTTTGATTTGGTACGGTATAGACGCTGTGCCCCGCAAGCCGCGCGGCGATCGATACCGATACTCGGCGAAGCAGTGACGAACCGTCTGGCTTTTGGCCAACTCTGTAGGTGATAGTCGTTCGGCTCATGAGGTCTAACGAATAGCGTTTATCCGCCGCTCAGGCGAGGCAGGAAGACGTGGTGACATGGCGGCGGCGGATAAACCCGTTGGACTGAACCGCAAACCCGATGGGGCCGGCGGTCGGTGCGAGAGGGG
>NZ_JAJTWT010000030.1:0-3364 GCF_021353235.1 Pelomonas caseinilytica | reverse complement strand
CCTGGACACAGGTGCTGCATGGCCGTCGTCAGCTCGTGTCGTGAGATGTTGGGTTAAGTCCCGCAACGAGCGCAACCCTTGTCATTAGTTGCTACGAAAGGGCACTCTAATGAGACTGCCGGTGACAAACCGGAGGAAGGTGGGGATGACGTCAGGTCATCATGGCCCTTATGGGTAGGGCTACACACGTCATACAATGGCCGGGACAGAGGGCTGCCAACCCGCGAGGGGGAGCTAATCCCAGAAACCCGGTCGTAGTCCGGATCGTAGTCTGCAACTCGACTGCGTGAAGTCGGAATCGCTAGTAATCGCGGATCAGCTTGCCGCGGTGAATACGTTCCCGGGTCTTGTACACACCGCCCGTCACACCATGGGAGCGGGTTCTGCCAGAAGTAGTTAGCCTAACCGCAAGGAGGGCGATTACCACGGCAGGGTTCGTGACTGGGGTGAAGTCGTAACAAGGTAGCCGTATCGGAAGGTGCGGCTGGATCACCTCCTTTCTAGAGTAGATCGAGCCTCGGGAGTTCTACGGAACTGCCAGAGCGAGATCCAAAAGAGCAGAAGCTGCAAAGCGAAAGCTCAGCACTTTGCTTCTTGCGCCCACACTTATCGGCTGTCACAACAGTGAGTGAATTGCGTGAGCCTGGGGAGCTGGCCTCGACAGGCTGGCGATGACAGAGCTAACGCACAAAGTTCGCGTGGGTCTGTAGCTCAGTCGGTTAGAGCACCGTCTTGATAAGGCGGGGGTCGTTGGTTCGAATCCAACCAGACCCACCACGGCAAATCGAAGAGATTTGCGACGGGGGATTAGCTCAGCTGGGAGAGCACCTGCTTTGCAAGCAGGGGGTCGTCGGTTCGATCCCGTCATCCTCCACCAGTCACTCAACAAAGGTTGGCAAACCTCAGCGGAAGAGCAGTTCTGCTGAGGTTTGCCAGTCTTGATCGAAAGATCGGCTGTTGTTCTTTAACAATTCGTAGAGTCGAATCAGCGTTGTCGGCGGAAAGCATCTCTTGATGCACCGTGCCGCCGGCAACAATTTGATTGCGTCAACATAGACTTCAATTGCTGATGAAGAGATTCAAAGCAAGAGAAGAACGGCGTAACGCGTGAATACTCAAAAACAGTCTGGATCTGCGGATCTGGATTGAGTCCTTGACGACACTGCAGTCAGCGGTGTCAAAGTTATAGGGTCAAGTGACTAAGTGCATGTGGTGGATGCCTTGGCGATTACAGGCGACGAAGGACGTGATAGCCTGCGATAAGCTTCGGGGAGCTGGCAAATTAGCTTTGATCCGGAGATTTCCGAATGGGGAAACCCGACCGTAAGGTCATCGTTATCTGAATACATAGGGTAACGAAGCGAACCGGGTGAACTGAAACATCTCAGTAGCTCGAGGAAAAGACATCAACCGAGATTCCGAAAGTAGTGGCGAGCGAAATCGGAGTAGCCCTCGCGTTTTAGCAGTTGGCATATCAGAACGGAATGGAAAGTCCGGCCAGAGCGGGTGATAGCCCCGTATGAGAAATGTCGATTGTGGAACTAGGCGCGAATAGAGTAGGGCGGGACACGTGAAATCCTGTCTGAAGATGGGGGGACCATCCTCCAAGGCTAAATACTCGTAATCGACCGATAGTGAACAAGTACCGTGAGGGAAAGGCGAAAAGAACCCCGGGAGGGGAGTGAAATAGATCCTGAAACCGCATGCATACAAAAAGTCGGAGCCCGCAAGGGTGACGGCGTACCTTTTGTATAATGGGTCAGCGACTTACATTCAGTGGCGAGGTTAACCGAATAGGGAAGCCGTAGAGAAATCGAGTCCGAATAGGGCGAATAGTCGCTGGGTGTAGACCCGAAACCAAGTGATCTATCCATGGCCAGGATGAAGGTACCGTAACAGGTGCTGGAGGTCCGAACCGACTAGTGTTGCAAAACTAGCGGATGAGCTGTGGATAGGGGTGAAAGGCTAAACAAACTTGGAAATAGCTGGTTCTCTCCGAAAACTATTTAGGTAGTGCCTCAAGTATTACCTGCGGGGGTAGAGCACTGTTTAGGCTAGGGGGTCATGGCGACTTACCAAACCTTGGCAAACTCCGAATACCGCAGAGTACAGCTTGGGAGACAGAGCACCGGGTGCTAACGTCCGGACTCAAGAGGGAAACAACCCAGACCGCCAGCTAAGGTCCCTAAAATTGGCTAAGTGGGAAACGAAGTGGGAAGGCTAAAACAGTCAGGATGTTGGCTTAGAAGCAGCCATCATTTAAAGAAAGCGTAATAGCTCACTGATCGAGTCGTCCTGCGCGGAAGATGTAACGGGGCTAAGCCAGTTACCGAAGCTGCGGATGCATAGCAATATGCGTGGTAGGAGAGCGTTCTGTAAGCCTGTGAAGGTGGGTTGTGAAGCCTGCTGGAGGTATCAGAAGTGCGAATGCTGACATGAGTAGCGTTAAAGGGGGTGAAAAGCCCCCTCGCCGAAAGCGCAAGGTTTCCTACGCAACGTTCATCGGCGTAGGGTGAGTCGGCCCCTAAGGCGAGGCAGAGATGCGTAGCTGATGGGAAACAGGTCAATATTCCTGTACCGATCAATAGTGCGATGTGGGGACGGAGAAGGTTAGCTCAGCCGGGTGTTGGATGTCCCGGTTCAAGCCTGTAGTCGTGCCTGGTAGGCAAATCCGCCGGGCTTAGATGAGGGGTGATAACGAGGAGGCTTGCCTCCGAAGTGAGTGATACCCTGCTTCCAGGAAAAGCCACTAAGCTTCAGCTATTGACGACCGTACCGCAAACCGACACTGGTGCGCGAGATGAGTATTCTAAGGCGCTTGAGAGAACTCTGGAGAAGGAACTCGGCAAATTGACACCGTAACTTCGGAAGAAGGTGTGCCTTTAGTAGGTGAACCTGTACAAGGGGAGCCCAATGAGGCCGCAGAGAATCGGTGGCTGCAACTGTTTATTAAAAACACAGCACTCTGCAAAGACGAAAGTCGACGTATAGGGTGTGACTCCTGCCCGGTGCTGGAAGATTAAATGATGGGGTGCAAGCTCTTGACTGAAGTCCCAGTAAACGGCGGCCGTAACTATAACGGTCCTAAGGTAGCGAAATTCCTTGTCGGGTAAGTTCCGACCTGCACGAATGGAGTAATGATGGCCACACTGTCTCCTCCAGAGACTCAGCGAAGTTGAAATGTTTGTGATGATGCAATCTCCCCGCGGAAAGACGGAAAGACCCCATGAACCTTTACTGTAGCTTTACATTGGACTTTGAACAGATCTGTGTAGGATAGGTGGGAGGCTTTGAAGTAAGGTCGCTAGATCTTATGGAGCCGACGTTGAAATACCACCCTGGTGTGTTTGAGGTTCTAACCTTG
>NZ_JAJTWT010000003.1 GCF_021353235.1 Pelomonas caseinilytica | reverse complement strand
TACGCTCCACGCTTCCTTCCCACGCTCGGTCGCCCTCACGCAGTTGCGCTTCGCTTCGCTCACTGTGACCAGCTCGCGGGAGGACTTGCACCTCCAGGATGTGCGCCCATGCTGGGCGCACACAAAAAACCCGGCGCCGCAGTAGCGGGCCGGGTTTCGCGATGCTCGAACGGGCGGCCGAAGCCGCCCGCCCAGACAAACGCTCAGGGCTTGTTGCCGGTCGGGAAGGGCCAGGCGGCTTGCGGGCTCAGCGCGGTCTTGGCCGCGGGAGCGGGCGCAGCAGCGGCAGGCTTGGCCGCAGGGGCAGGCTTGGCAGCGGCCTTCTTCGGAGCGGCAGCCTTCTTGGCGGCCGGCTTCGCAGCAGGCTTGGCAGCCGGCTTGGCGGCGGCCTTCTTGGGCGCAGCAGCCTTCTTGGCCGGAGCGGCCTTCTTGGCGGGCGCAGCCTTCTTGGCGGGCGCAGCCTTCTTGGCCGGAGCGGCCTTCTTGGCCGGAGCGGCCTTCTTGGCGGGCGCAGCCTTCTTGGCCGGAGCGGCCTTCTTGGCGGGCGCAGCCTTCTTGGCCGGGGCGGCCTTCTTGGCGGGCGCAGCCTTCTTGGCCGGAGCGGCCTTCTTGGCGGGCGCAGCCTTCTTGGCCGGGGCGGCCTTCTTGGCGGGTGCAGCCTTCTTGGCCGGAGCGGCCTTCTTGGCCGGAGCGGCCTTCTTGGCGGGCGCAGCCTTCTTGGCCGGAGCGGCCTTCTTCGCCGGGGCAGCGGCCTTCTTGGCCGGAGCTTTCTTCGCAGTTGCCATGGTTTTCTCCTTGATCAAGTGGAAAAGACACCGTCCCCCGCGGACCGGTCCGCGCGGATACGGCTATTCACCGCCCGTGAGTCGCCCAGGAGGAGCGCCACGGTGCGGTGAATCGGATCGCCATGCAGCCCCGCCACTTCGAGAGTGATGTTGCGGGTTTCGCTCGGTGACTGCATTGGCCTAGCTTGATCGGGTTGCGGCTGGGGTTCAGTCCCAGCTCAGGGTCCCGCCCGATTGGTACTCGATGACTCGGGTCTCGAAGAAGTTGCGTTCCTTCTTCAAGTCGATCATCTCGCTCATCCACGGGAAGGGGTTTTCTTCGTTCGGGAACAGGGCGTCGAGGCCGATCTGCACCGCGCGCCGGTTGGCGATGAAGCGCAGGTAGCCCTTGAACATCGAGGCGTTCAGCCCCAGCACGCCGCGCGGCATGGTGTCCTCGGCGTAGCGATATTCCAGCTCGACGGCCTTGGCGAACAGGGCCTTGATCTCGGCCTTGAACTCCGCCGTCCAGAGATGGGGGTTCTCGAGCTTGATCTGGTTGATGAGGTCGATGCCGAAATTGCAGTGCATCGACTCGTCGCGCAGGATGTACTGGTACTGCTCGGCGGCGCCGGTCATCTTGTTCTGCCGGCCCATCGCGAGGATCTGCGTGAAGCCGACGTAGAAGAACAGGCCTTCCATCAGGCAGGCGAAGACGATGAGGCTCTTCAGCAGCGTCTGGTCAGCCGCGAGCGTGCCGGTCTTGAAGGCCGGGTCCATGATCGCCTCGATGAAGGGGATCAGGAACTCGTCCTTGTCGCGGATGGACGCGACCTCGTGGTAGGCGTTGAAGATCTCGCTCTCGTCCAGGCCCAGGCTCTCGACGATGTACTGGTAGGCGTGCGTGTGGATGGCCTCTTCGAAGGCCTGGCGCAGCAGGAACTGCCGGCACTCGGGCGCCGTGATGTGGCGGTAGGTGCCCAGCACGATGTTGTTGGCGGCCAGCGAGTCGGCGGTGACGAAGAAGCCGAGGTTGCGCTTGATGATGCGGCGCTCGTCCTCGGTCAGGCCGTTGGGGTCCTTCCAGAGCGCGATGTCGCGGCTCATGTTCACTTCCTGCGGCATCCAGTGGTTGGCGCAGGTGGCGAGGTACTTCTCCCAGGCCCACTTGTACTTGAAGGGCACCAGCTGGTTGACGTCGGTCTGGCCGTTGATGATGCGCTTGTCGGCCGCCTTCACGCGGCGGGCCGTGGTGGGCTCGCCGGACAGTTTGGGAGCGGGCGTGGAAGCCAGAGGGGGAGCGGAAGCGACTTCAGGCATCAGGGGTGCCGAAGGCTGAGCCGCGAGCCGGGCCGCGGAGGTGTTGTCGGTGGACTGTGGGTCTTCGTCCCAAACCAGCATGGTGTGCTTCCTATCACTTCGAATTATCGGCAGGCCTTGCGCAAATCAACAAGGACTCATTGCGGCAATTTGCACCCGCCGAACGATCTTTGTTGCGCGAGGGCATCGAAAACGCGGGTCGCGAACTTGTCTATACAAGCTCGCGACTCCGCTCAACCTCACTGGCAGGCCTCGCAGTCGGGGTTGTGGCTGCGCTTCGCTGCGCCGCAACCCCGGGCCAGTTCGGTCGTCATTGGCAGGCTTCGCAGTCGGGGTTGTCGATCGAGCAGAACTTGATGTCCGACGCCGGCAGCTCGGGCTCGACGGCAGCCACGGGCGCGGCGGGTGCGGCCATCACCGGCGCGGCGCTCGACGCCACCGCGTTGAGCTGGCCCGAGCGCGTGACCGTGCTCTTCTCGGCCTGCGTGGCGCTGATGGTGCGCAGGTAGTAGGTCGTCTTCAGGCCGCGGGTCCAGGCCAGCTTGTAGGTCTCGTCGAGCTTCTTGCCCGAGGCGCCGGCCATGTAGATGTTCAGGCTCTGGGCCTGGTCGATCCACTTCTGGCGGCGGGCGCCGGCCTCGATCAGCCATTGCGGGTCGACCTCGAAGGCGGTGGCGTAGAGGGCCTTGATGTCCTCGGGCACGCGGTCGATGCGGCGCAGCGAGCCGTCGAAGTGCTTGAGGTCCATGACCATGACGTCGTCCCACAGGCCCTGGGCCTTGAGGTCGCGCACCAGCGATTCGTTGATGACGGTGAACTCGCCGGACAGGTTGGACTTCACCGAGAGGTTGCCGAAGCAGGGCTCGATGGAGGCGTCCACGCCGATGATGTTGGAGATGGTGGCCGTCGGGGCGATGGCGATGCAGTTGCTGTTGCGCATGCCGTAGGTGGCGATGCGCCCCCGCAGGGCGTCCCAGTCCATGCTGGTCGAACGGTCCACTTCGACGTAGCCGCCGCGCTGCTCGGCCAGCAGGTCGATGGAGTCGATGGGCAGGATGCCGCGGTCCCACAGCGAGCCCTTGTAGCTGCTGTAGCGGCCCCGCTCCTCGGCCAGTTCGGTGCTCGCCCAGTAGGCGTGATAGCAGACGGCTTCCATCGAACGGTCGGCGAACTCGACGGCCGCCTGCGAGGCGTAGGGCGTGCGCAGCTGGTAGAGCGCGTCCTGGAAGCCCATGATGCCGAGGCCCACCGGGCGGTGGCGCAGGTTGGAGTCGCGGGCCTTCTTGACGGCGTAGTAGTTGATGTCGATGACGTTGTCGAGCATGCGCATGGCCGTGCGCACGGTCTTCTTCAGCTTGGCCTGGTCGATGGCGCCATCCTTCAGGTGCTGGGCCAGGTTGACGGAGCCGAGGTTGCAGACGGCGATCTCGCTGTCGTTGGTGTTCAGCGTGATCTCGGTGCAGAGGTTGGACGAGTGCACCACGCCGACGTGCTGCTGCGGGCTGCGCACGTTGCAGGCGTCCTTGAAGGTGATCCAGGGATGGCCCGTCTCGAACAGCATCGACAGCATCTTGCGCCACAGGTCCTTGGCGGGCATGCGCTTGAAGAGCTTGAGCTCGCCACGGTCGACCTTGTTCTCGTAGCCGACGTAGGCCTCCTCGAAGGCCTTGCCGAACTTGTCGTGCAGGTCGGGGCAGGTGGAGGGGCTGAACAGCGTCCAGTCGCCGCCCTCGATGACGCGTTTCATGAACAGGTCGGGAATCCAGTTCGCCGTGTTCATGTCGTGGGTGCGGCGGCGGTCGTCGCCGGTGTTCTTGCGCAGGTCCAGGAACTCCTCGATGTCGAGGTGCCAGGTTTCCAGGTAGGCGCAGACGGCGCCCTTGCGCTTGCCGCCCTGGTTCACGGCCACGGCCGTGTCGTTGACGACCTTCAGGAAGGGCACGACGCCCTGGCTCTTGCCGTTGGTGCCCTTGATGTGGGAGCCCAGCGCCCGCACCGGCGTCCAGTCGTTGCCCAGGCCGCCCGCGAACTTGGACAGCAGCGCGTTCTCCTTCAGCGCCTCGTAGATGCCGTCGAGGTCGTCGCTGACGGTGGTCAGGTAGCAGCTCGACAGCTGCGAGCGGCGCGTGCCGGAGTTGAAGAGGGTGGGCGTGCTCGACATGAAGTCAAAGCTCGACAGCACCTCGTAGAACTCGATGGCGCGGGCCTCGCGGTCGATCTCGTTCAGCGCCAGGCCCATGGCCACGCGCATGAAGAAGGCCTGAGGCATCTCGATGCGCTGTTCGTCGATGTGCAGGAAGTAGCGGTCGTACAGCGTCTGCAGGCCGAGGTAGTCGAACTGCAGGTCGCGTTCGGCCTTGAGCGCGGCGCCCAGCCTGGCCAGGTCGTACTGCGCCAGCTTCTCGTCCAGCAGCTCGGCCTTGATGCCCTTCTTGATGTAGCCGGGGAAATACTCGGCATAACGGGCTTGCATCTCGGACTGCGTCACCTCGCCGCCGATGATCTCGCGGCGGATGGTGTGCAGCAGCAGGCGCGCGGTGGCGCGGCTGTAGCCGGGGTCCTTCTCGATCAGCGTGCGGGCGGCCAGGATGGCGGCCTTGTAGACCTCGTCGATGGCGACGCCGTCGTACAGGTTGCGCTGGGTCTCGGCCAGCACCGGCTCGGGCTTGACGTCGGCGCCGAGGTTCTCGCAGGCGGAGGCGATCAGGGCCTTGAGCGCGGCGAGGTCCAGCGGGCGGCGCTCGCCGCCGTCCACCACCATCAGCTGCGGCTCGGCGGCGCGTGCGGCCTCGCCTTGGGCGGCGCGCTCCTGGGCGCGGCGCTCGCGGTAGAGCACGTAGGCGCGGGCCACGTCATGCTGGCCGCTGCGCATCAGGCCGAGCTCGACCTGGTCCTGCACGTCCTCGATGTGGAAGGTGCCGCCGCTCGGGCGCGAGCGCAGCAGGGCGCGGACGACGTTCTGGGTCAGCTGCTCGACGGTCTCGCGCACGCTGGCCGATGCGGCGCCGCTCGTGCCGTGCACGGCGAGGAAGGCCTTCATCAGCGCGACGGCGATCTTGCTGGGCTCGAACGAGACCACGGCGCCGTTGCGGCGAATGATCTGGTAGGCCTGGTAGGTCGTCAGCGTGGGGGCGCTGGGGACGGTGGCGTCGGATCCAAACGCGACCGGTGCGGCGGGGTTGGCGAGTGCCGGGCCCGTGGCGGCTTCATGCAGCATGGAGGAATCCTTTATCGAGAGAGATCGGGCAAATGCGCGGCACCAACCCGGGAGCGGGCCGTCGCAAGAGCAAGGTTTTCACTGGGGGTGTTTCGTCCCTGCCGCTCCATTGGCAAGCCAAGGATCTGGCTCGGTCTATCGGCACGTTGCTGCGGGCCAGAGGCCACTGCGAACATCGAATCCGAGAGGAGGGTCATGGGGTCGACTGGCTCAGCAGGATATCACGAAGGACACTATATCTACGGGCTCCCGCCCTCTCAAGCCACTACCCCTAGTGTCAAACCCCCAGTGCCCAAGACGCCCGAGAGAGGCCCCGTGGGCCGCCAGCCCCGATGGCATCGGGGCCTGCGGGCCGCGGCCCGCATGGCCACTGCGCTTGCAGGCCGAATCGCCCCGCGAGGCCGCGCCAATACTGGCTTCGCAGGCGGCGGCCCGCCCGCGCGATCGCCGCCGCGCACAGTTCAAGCAGGGCAAATCCCGAGGGGGATGTCGCTCAGCTGTCGCCGGCCGAGATGGCCAGCCGGGCCATGCGGTAGCGGATCTGCCGCAGCGAGAGGCCGAGGCTGGCCGCCGCCGCCGTGCGGTTGAAGCGATGCTGCTCGAGGGCACGCAGCAGGATGGCGCGCTCGACTTCGTCCAGATAGCGGGCCAGGTCGCTGGGCAGTTGCTCCGGCAGCGACAGGCCCTCGGCCACCGGCGCCGCGGCCACGGGGGTCTCCAGGGCCCCGAACTGGGATTCGCTGCGGCCCTCGTCGAAGAGGTCATCGGGCAGGCCGAGGTCATCCGCGTCGATCCATTCGCCGCCGGCCAGGGCGAGGGCACGGTGCAGCAGGTTCTCCAGCTCGCGGACATTGCCCGGGAAGGCATAGCGCGACAGCGTCTGCAGGGCCGCCGGCGTCAGCCGCGGCGTGGGCGACACGCCGGCGTCCTGGGCGATGCGGGCCAGCAGCCGGGCGCTGATCAAGCCCAGATCCTCCAGCCGCTCGCGCAGCGGCGGCACGCGGATCTGGATGACGTTGAGCCGGTAGAAGAGGTCCTGGCGGAAGCGGCCGGCCGCGACCTCGGCCGCCAGGTCCTTGTGCGTGGCGCTGACGATGCGCACGTTGACCGGGCTCTCGGCGGTGGCGCCCACGGGCCGCACCGAGCGCTCCTGGATGACGCGCAGCAGCTTGCTCTGCATCGCCAGCGGCAGGTCACCGATCTCGTCGAGGAAAAGGGTGCCGCCGTCGGCCGCCTGGAAGAAGCCTTCGCGGTCCTCGTTGGCGCCGGTGAAGGCCCCCTTGCGGTAGCCGAAGAACTCGGCCTCCAGCAGGTTCTCGGGGATGGCGCCGCAGTTCACCGCCACGAAGCGCTGGCCGGCGCGCGCGCCATGGTCGTGGATGGCGCGAGCCACCAGCTCCTTGCCCGTCCCGGACTCGCCCTGCACCAGCACCGGCGCCATGCTGCGGCCGACCTTGTCGACGAGGGCCCGCACGGCGCGGATGGCATGGGACTCGCCGACCAGGCGCAGCGCCGTCGCCGACACGGAGGACTCCCGCGGCGGCGGCGCGACCGGGTCCGGCGCGCGCGCAGCCGGCTGGCGGCCCAGGGCCGATCCGACGACGAGGCGGAACTGCCGCAGGTCCACGGGCTTGGTGAGGTAGTCGAAGGCGCCGGCCTTCAGGGCCTCGACGGCGTTCTCGGCCGAGCCGAAGGCCGTGATGACGATGGCCTTCTCGGGCCGGCCGGCCTGCTCCAGCCAGCGCAGCACGTCCAGGCCCGAGCCATCGGGCAGCTTCATGTCGGTGATCACCGCGCTGTAGCTGCGCGCCTGCAGTTGCTCCAGCGCGTCGGCCACCGAGCCGGCACTGTCGATCTCGTAGCCCTCGCGCAGCAGGGTCAGCTCGTAGAGCGTGCGCAGGTCGGGCTCGTCGTCGACGACCAGCAGGCGTGCAGGCGGGGCAGGATTCATGCGGTCTCGGGCTCGGGGGTGCGCAGGCGCACGATGAACTCGTTGGCCGCGCCATCGGCGGCGCGGCGGAAATCGATGCGGGCGCCATGGCGCTCGCACAGCTCACGGCAAATATAGAGGCCCAGGCCCGAGCCGCGGCTGCGCGTCGAGAAGAAGGGCTCGAAGAGATGGCGCTCCACCTCGGCCGGCACCGGCGCCCCCGCGCTCCGCACGACGAGGACGAGGGTGTCGCCCTCGGGTTCCAGCGTCACGCGGATGGCCCCGGCGCCGGCTTCGGCGTGGCGGTGGGCGTTGTCCAGCAGGTTGACGAGGATGCGGCGCAGGTGCTCGGCATCGAACAGGGCGCGCAGGCCTGGCGCCGCAATGCGCAGCACCAGGCGGCCGCTCCCGTCCGGCGCCACGTCGTTGATCCGGCACCATTCCTCGGCGCCCTGGCGGACGATGGCGCTGGCGTCCAGCGCCTGGGTGTCGGGCCGCACGCCGGGCGCCACCTCGGTCACGTCGTCGACCAGGCGCTTGAGACGCTGCACGTTGGAGGCGACCATGCGCGTCAGTTCCTCGGCCCGCATGCCCGCGACGTCTTCGGCGATCAGCGCATTGGCCTGGGCGATGGCCGCCAGGGGGTTGCGGATCTCGTGCGCGATGCCTGCCGACACCCGGCCCATGGCCGCCAGCTTCTCCTGGCGGGTGCGGGCGAGGAGCTCGCGGTTGTCCTCGACGAACAAGACGCAAAGCTCCTCGCTGCCTTCGCGCTGGCGCGTGAAGCGCAGCCGCAACCTCAGGCTGTGGGCGACGCCGCTCTCCACCGGCAGGCTGACGTCGATCTCCGTGCCCGCGCCGTCGCCGCCCTGGGCGTGCACCTGCTCCAGCGCCTGCACCAGCGGCTGCCAGTCCGCACGCCCGCGCAGCTGCCAGCTCAGCTCGCCGCCCGTCGCCCCCAGCAGCGCGCGCGCCGCGGGGTTCATGGCCCGGACCCGGCCACGCCGGTCCACGACGAGCACGCCTTCCTGCATCTCGTCGATGACCAGGCGGTTGAGCTGTTCCTGCTGGCGGGCCAGCGCCAGGCTGCCGCGCGCCGCTTTCTCCTCACGGGCCAGCCGTGCGCTCAGTTCACCGGCCAGCAGGCTGACGGCAAAGAGCCCGCTGCCGACGAGGCCGGCCTGCGTCGTCTTCAGTCCCACGTCCATCCCGCTCAGCAACGACCACCCCGCCGCGACCAGCAGGCCGAGCGTGGCCATGGCCGCCGTGGCGAGGGCCAGCAGCCGCGGGCTGAGCACCGCAGCCATCAGCACCGGCATGACGAAAAGCGCGCCGTAGTTGACGCCGCTCGGGTCCAGCGCATGGAGCACGCCGAAGAGGACGAGGTCCAGCCCGATGGCCGCCCACCAGTGCGGGCTGCTGATGCGCGCAAAGCTGCGCGCCGAGACGCCGTGGCGCAGGGGCGGGAACAGCCACAGCGCCACGGCCGCCACGGCGTAGGACGCGCTCAGGGCCAGGGTCGAGCGGGCCGGCGGCGTCGACAGGACCGCGGCGATGAGCTGCGCGCCGATCAGCGCCAGGCCCAGCGCCGCACGGGCCGACAGAAAGGCGCGGTACAGGCGCTCGAACGAGGCGCTGCCGCCGTCCACCGGCTCGGGCGGCAGGGCATCGACGAACCAGTTACCGCGAACGGACGGCGGACCGAGGTCCGTAGGCCGCGTGGCGTCGACGCTCAAGCCTGACCCTGGCGGGCCTCGAAGCTGGCCCGGTGCGCCGCGCTGCAGAACACGCCACCCTTGCCGGGCAGCGCGTCGTCCGCCGGCAGGTGCAGGCCGCACTCGGCGCAGCGCAGCATGGCCTGCGGCTTGGGCGGTGGCGGCGCCGCCCGCGCCTCGGGTTCACGCGGGCGCCCGCGCTTGGCGCCCAGCATGAAGAACAGCAGGGCCAGCAGCGCCAGCAACAGCACGTATTTCATCCCCCGCCCCCGTTGACGCCGCGCTGAAGCACCACCTCCAGCACGAAGCGCGAACCGGCGTAGGACAGCAGCAGCAGGCCGGCGCCGGCGTAGAGCCAGCGCGTCGCGCGCCGGCCGCGCCAGCCGTAGATGCGCCGGCCCACCAGCAGGCCCGTCAGCACCAGCCAGCCGAGCACGGCCAGCAGGTTCTTGTGGTCCCAGTGCCATTGCGGCGTGAACCACCAGCCCAGCAGGATGGCCAGGGACAGCACGCCCACGCCGGCGGCCACGAACTGGAAGGTCAGCCGCTCGAGCTGCAGCAGCGGCAGGCCGCCCGGCGTGGGCTGCTTGCGGCGCAGTTGCGACTCGGCCCGGTTGAGCAGAGCCGCATGCAGCACCGCGACGCCGAAGAGGCCGTAGGACGCCAGGCCCAGCACCCAGTGCAGCGGTGCCCACGGCGAGGCGGCCGTCGGCCGGCTCTCGCCCGGGAAGGTCCAGGCCAGCAGCACCGCCGCGGCGGCCAGCCAGGCCAGCACGCGCCGCACGCTGTGCAGCGGCAGGAAGCGGCTCTCCACCAGATAGACCGTCAGCACCAGCCAGGTGGTCATCGACAAGGCCGGCGCGAAGCCGAAGCGGGCGCCGGGTGCGGCCAGGCCATAGCCGCTGATGTCGATGAACAGGGCGACGAACTGGGCACACCAGGCCATGGCCATGGGCGGCACCGAGCGCAAGGGCGGGCGTGTGGTCGCGCGGTCCTCGCCGGCACGTGCCCGCAGCAGGCCGACCCAGACATAACCCAGCAATGCCAGGCCACTGGCAATGGCCAGCGCCACGCCGGGCCCGGGGCCTTGGGCGCCAGCCACGGCGTCTCCGAGGGGGGCGGGCGATAAACTCATGGCCGCAGTGTACTTTTGGCCTCCGCCGTTCTGACGGACTGGCCCATCCCCGACCCATGGCTTCCACTCTCACCGACCGCCTGAGTCGCCTCGTCAAGACGATGCGCGGCCAGGCCCGCATCACCGAAAGCAATGTGCAGGACATGTTGCGCGAGGTGCGCATGGCCTTGCTGGAGGCCGACGTGGCCCTGCCGGTGGTGCGCGACTTCATCGCCCGGGTGAAGGAGAAGGCCCTCGGCCAGGAAGTGGTCGGCTCGCTCAACCCGGGCCAGGTGCTCGTCTCCGTCGTCCACAAGGAACTCGCCGCCACCATGGGCGAGGGCGTCGCCGACATCAACCTCGCCGTCCAGCCGCCAGCCGTCATCCTGATGGCGGGCCTGCAGGGCGCCGGCAAGACGACGACGACGGCCAAGCTCGCCAAGCACCTGATCGAAAAGCGCAAGAAGAAGGTGCTGACCGTCTCCGCCGACGTCTACCGGCCGGCCGCCATCGAGCAGCTCAAGACGGTGACCCGGCAGGCCGGCGCCGAGTGGTTCCCCTCCGCGCCCGACCAGAAGCCCCGCGACATCGCCCTGGCCGCCCTGGACCACGCCAGGCGCCACTACTTCGACGTCCTGCTGGTCGACACCGCCGGCCGCCTGGCGATCGACGAGGCGTTGATGGCCGAGATCAAGGACCTGCATGCGGTCCTCAATCCGGTCGAGACCCTCTTCGTCGTCGACGCCATGCAGGGCCAGGACGCCGTCAACACCGCCAAGGCCTTCAAGGAGGCCCTGCCGCTGACCGGCGTCATCCTCACCAAGCTCGACGGCGACTCGCGCGGCGGTGCGGCGCTGTCGGTGCGCCAGATCACCGGCGCGCCGATAAAGTTCGCCGGCGTGTCCGAGAAGATCGACGGCCTGGAGGTCTTCGACGCCGACCGCCACGCCGGCCGCGTGCTGGGCATGGGCGACATCGTCGCCCTGGTGGAGCAGGTCACGCAGAGCGTGGACCTCGCCTCGGCCCAGGCCATGGCGGAGAAGCTCAAGAGCGGCAGCGGCTTCGACCTGAACGACTTCCTGCAGCAGATCGCCCAGATGAAGAAGATGGGCGGCCTCGGCGGCCTGATGGACAAGCTGCCCACGCAGATGATGGGCAACAAGCAGCCCGGCCAGGCCGACATGGACCGTGCCGAGCGCGACATGAAGCGCATGGAAGGCATCCTGCGCGCCATGACCGCCAAGGAGCGCACCCACCCCGCCCTGCTGATGGACGGCAAGAGCAAGGCCAGCCGCAAGCGCCGCATCGCCGCCGGTGCCGGCGTGCAGATCCAGGACGTCAACCGCCTGCTGAACCAGTTCGACCAGATGCAGCAGATGATGAAGAAGATGAAGGGCGGCGGCCTCATGAAGATGATGAAGCGCATGGGCGGCATGAAAGGCCTGATGGGCTGACCGCGGCGGGACACAAGTGCTCACACTTGGTCCCCAGATCGAAGGACGCGGCGGCATGGTCAAGCCGGGGCGCTGACGCTAGCGTCGGGCGCATGCTGAACCTTCACCTTCCGCGCGCCGTGGGCGCCTGGCTGAGCCGCCTGACCGGCCAGGCCGAAAGCCGGCCCGCCGACCCTGCCGACACCGTCATGCACTGGCCGCCCACGCTGGCGCGCGTGCTGGGCAGCGCGGAGCGGCATGCCCACAAGTCACTCGCCCAGGCCCTGGCGCTGGAGCATCCCAAGGGCTTCCTGCTGGCCCAAGTGCCGCTGCACAAGCTGGTGCGCGTGCCGCGCCACCACTCCTATCGCGAATGGCTGTCGCGGACCGGCCTGCTGACCGTCGACTTCGCGCTGTGCGACGAGCACGGCTATGCCCGCGCGGTCGTCCTCATGCCGATCGCCGATGGCCAGGTCCGCCAGGCCCGCCGGCGCGAACGCCTGCTCAAGGTGCTGGCGGCGACCGAGCTGTCCCTCGCCACCTGGGAGCGGGAGTGGCAGAACGAGGAGCCGGCCCGCCTGCGCGCGACCCTCTTCCCGAAGTCGCGCGGCCCCGGCTACTACGCCGACACGCCGCACGCGGCGCCGCACTGAGGCGCTTCCCGGCGGGGCGGCTCGGGGGCTATTCCAGCAAGGCGCGGGCGAACTCGCGGGCGCTGAAGGTCTCCAGGTCCTCGAGCTTCTCGCCCACGCCGATGAAATAGACCGGCACGGGCCGCTCGCGCGCGATGGCCGCGAGCACGCCGCCCTTGGCGGTGCCGTCCAGCTTGGTGACCACCAGGCCCGTCAGGCCCAGGGCCTCGTCGAAGGCCTTGACCTGGTTGAGCGCGTTCTGGCCGGTATTGCCGTCCACCACCAGCAGCACCTCGTGCGGTGCGCCCTCCTGGGCCTTGGTGATGACGCGCTTGATCTTCTTCAGCTCCTCCATCAGGTGGAGCTGCGTGGGCAGCCGGCCGGCGGTGTCGGCGATGACCACGTCGGCGCCGCGGGCGCGGCCGGCATTGACCGCGTCGAAGGACACGGCCGCGGGGTCGCCGCCTTCCTGGCTGACGATCTCGACCTTGGCGCGATCGGCCCAGACGCCCAGTTGCTCGCGCGCCGCGGCGCGGAAGGTGTCGGCCGCCGCCAGCAGCACGCGCTGGTCGGCTTCGGCGAGGTGGCGGGTCAGCTTGCCGATGCTGGTCGTCTTGCCCGCACCGTTGACGCCCACGACCATCATCACCGTCGGGGTGTAACGCCCCACTTCCAGGCCCTTCTCCAGCGGCGCCAGCAGCTCGGCCAGCGCATCGACGAGCAGCGCACGCACGGCCTGCGGGTCGGCCGCCTTGGCCTCCTTGACGCGGCGCTTCAGGTCGTCGAGCAGGAACTGCGTGGCCTTCACGCCGGCATCGGCCATCAACAGCGCCTCTTCCAGCTCCTCGTAGAGCTGGTCGTCGATCCTGGTGCCGGTGAACACGCCGGCGATGCTGCTGCCGGTCTTGCGCAGGCCGCTGCGCAGGCGATCCATCCAGCTCTGGCGCGGTGCGGCGGGCGGCTCGGGCCGCGGCGCGGGCATGGCGACAGGGGCTGGCACGGCCACGGGCGGCGAAACCGGCGGCGGCACGGGCGCGAGCGGAGCCCGGGCTTCGGGGGCGGGTGCCGACGGGGTTTCGGGCGTCGGCGTCGGGACGGGCGCGGGCACACTGGCCGGCTTGGTCACCCAGCCCTCGGGCAGCAGGGCGGGCGCCTCGGCAGCGGGGGCGGGCGCCGGCGCCGCCTTCTTGAAGAAACTGAACATAGGCGGCTATTTTCTCCTGCCGGGCCAGCCGCCCTCGGGCGCGGCCTTTCTCGCACGCGCTTGATTTTTTGGCGCCGGCAAACCGGGTGACACTGGCCCAGGCCCTTCGCACTCCCGGTCCGCCATGCCCGCTGTCCCGTCGCCCGCCTTGTCGCTCCGCTGCGCCGCCTGGCTCGCCGCGCTGCTGTCGTGCGCCGTCGTCAGCGCCCAGGACCTGCCCGGCCAGCAGGCCCCAGCGGCTCCAGCCCCGGCCGCCAGCGCCGCGGCGCCCATGGCCCGGGGCGGGCCGGGCTTCCTGATGTCGGCCTTCATGGCCACCTCGCAGGACCGGCTCAGCCTCTTCAGCTCGCACGACGGCAGCACCTTCACGTCGCTGGGCTCCGAGGTCTACCAGCCGCCCCGGGGCCTGCTGCGCGACCCCTCCATCGTCCGCGCCGACGACGGCCTGTACTACGTCGCCTACACCACCGATTGGACGGGTTCGTGCTTCGGCATCGCCAGGTCGGCCGACCTGCGGCACTGGACCCACGTCGCCGACGTGCCCGTCAGGCTGCCCGGCGTCACCAACGTCTGGGCCCCCGAATGGTTCCGCGACGCCGACGGCAGCCTCAAGCTCGTCGTCAGCCTCTCCCGCAACGGCACGCAAGGCCCCTTCGCCGCCCACTACCTGACGCCGCTGGACGCCGGCCTCGCCAGCTTCTCCGAGCCGGCGCCGCTGCGCGGCCTCGAGGGCAACTTCATCGACACCTTCGTCGTGCGGCACGACGGCCGCTACTGGGCCTTCGCGAAGAACGAGACGACCCAGTTCATCGAACTGGCCAGCGCCCCCTCGCTCGACGGCCCCTGGACCCTGCTCAGGACCGGCGACTGGGCCGGCTGGGGCGGCCCGGCTGAGGGCCAGGCCCTGGTGCCCATCCACGCGGCCGACGGCCGGCCGGGCTGGCGCATCTACTTCGACGACTACATGGCCAAGCGCTACTGGTACTCGGACAGCTTCGACGGCTTCGAGACCTGGACGCCCAAGCGGGAACTCGGCGGCGTCTCCGGCTCGGTGCGCCACTTCACCGTGATCGCCGAGGACGCGGCACAACTGGCCCGGGCCACGGCGCCACGGCGCGCGCCGCGGGCCGTCACCTGGGACCGCCATTCGCTGATCATCGACGGCCGCCGCGAGGTGATCTTCGCCGGCGAGTTCCACCCCTTCCGCCTGCCCTCGCCCAGCCTCTGGCGCGACGTGCTGCAGAAGATGAAGGCCTCGGGGCTGAACGCCGTGTCCCTCTACTTCAGCTGGGGCTACCACTCGGCCAAGCCGGGGCACTACGACTTCACCGGCGTGCGCAACGTCGAGCGCGCCATCGAGATGGCCGAGGAGGAGGGCCTCTACGTCATCGCCCGCATGGGGCCTTACGTCAATGCCGAGCTGACCGCTGGCGGCTTCCCCGGCTGGCTGCTGCGCCAGCGCGCCGAGGCGCGCACCGACGCCGCCGAATACCAGGCCGCCGCCGACGAGTGGATGACGCAGATCGACGCCATCCTCGCCCGCCACCAGGTCACCGACGGCGGCGGCAACGTCATCGCCTACCAGCTGGAGAACGAGCTGTTCTCGGTGCAGCCCAAGAACATCCGCCACATGCAGCACCTGGCGGACAAGGCGCGCGCCGACGGCATCACCGTGCCGCTCTTCCACAACGCCGCCTCGCGCCTGCCGGACTGGACGCCGAAAAACTCGACCGCCCCCTTCGCCAACCCCGGCCCCACCGACTTGTATGCCTTCGACGGCTATCCCGGCGGCGTCTGCGGCGTGGACGGCGAGCCCGGCGCCCCCGCTCCGGCGCCCGACTGGGGCATCTACGGCCGCAACTTCCCCAAGGTCGGCTCGCTCGCCTCGCCCAACACGCCGGGCTTCGTCGCCGAGATCGGCACGGGGTGGTTCGACTACTGGGGCTCCAACGGCACCTACGAATGCACCGCCCGGCGCCAGGGTCCGGGCTACGAACGCGTGGTCTACGGCGGCAGCCTCATCAACGCCCTGACCATCCACTCCATCTACATGGCCTACGGCGGCACCAGCTGGGGCTGGCAGCCCGGCCCCATCGTCTACACGAGCTACGACTACGGCGCCCCCATCAGCGAGGCCCGCGTGATGCGCGACAAGGCGCTCGTGCTCAAGCAGCTGGGCGGCCTGGCGCAGGCCGCCACGCCGGTGCTGGCCGAGATGGACAAGGGCGAGCCGCTGGACCCCGGCAACCCGCGCGTGAAGCTCTATCACAACGTCAACGCCGCCCTCGGCAGCCACGTGCTGCTGGCCCAGCACAACCAGCTCACCGGCACCGAGGCCTTCGGCTTCAGCCTGAGGACGCGCGACGGCAGCTACCGCGTCCCGCAAGCCGGCCGGCTGACGCTCAGCGGCCAGGACGCCAAGCTGCTGCTCGCGTCCTACGCGATGGAGCGCCAGCACCTCGTCTACAGCACCAGCGAGCTGCAGGCCCAGCTGCGGCAAGGCGGGCGCGACCTCGCCCTGCTCTACGGCCGCGACGGCGACGACGGCGAGACCGTGCTGCGCTACGCGAGCCGCCCCGAGGTCCGGCTGCTGAGCGGCCAGGCGCGTGTCGAGTGGGATGCCCGCCGCGGCGACCTGCGGCTGAACTACCGCCACGCCGGGCTGATCGAGTTGCTCGTCAGCGCCGGCGGCCGACCTCCGCTGCTGCTGCTGATCGCCGACGAGAAGACGGCCTGGGAGTTCTGGCGGCTGCAGGCCGGCGAGCAAGCGGTGCTCGTGCGCAGCCCCGGCCTGATGCGCCAGGCCCGCCTCGACGGCCCGACCCTGCACCTGAGCGGCGACACCAGCCGCCCCAGCGAGCTGCGCGCCTGGGTGCCGGACGGCATCACCGCCCTGAGCTTCAACGGCCAGGCCGTGGGCGGCAGCGCGCGCAACTTCAGCCTGGCCTCCCGCACGGCACTGCCCGGCCCCGAGGCCATCCGGCTGCCCGACCTGATGCAGCTCGCCTGGACACGCCGTTACGACTCCCTGGAGGCGGCGCCCGGCTTCGACGACGGCGCCTGGCGCCAGGCCGATGCGAGCGCCTCGGTGGCCAATGTCTACACCGCGCCCGACAAAGGCCAGCCGGTGCTGGCGATGAGCGACTACGGCTTCCATCACGGCGACGTCTGGTATCGCGGCCGCTTCGCCACGACGGCGGCCGGGCCGCTGCAGCTGGAGCTCTTCTTCGGCGGTGGCGGCGCCGGCATGATCCAGGTCTGGCTCGACGGCCAGTTCCTCGGCCAGCAGGAAAACGACACCGGCCGCCCCTTCCCCGAGACGACGGACACCTTCAAGCGCCGGCTGAAGGACCTCGCGCCCGGCGAGCACCTGCTGGCCGTCGTCGTGCGCAACGGCTCGCACAACTGGGACCTCTTCGCCGACGACGCACACAAGGAAGCCCGCGGCCTCATCGCCGCCTCGCTGTCGCCTCGCGGCGGCCAGCGCTTCGCCATCCCCATCGCCTGGAAGATCCAGGGCAACCGGGGCGGCGAAGACATCGCCGACCTCGTGCGCGGCCCCATGAACAGCGGCGGCCTGCACGGCGAGCGCATGGGCTGGCACCTGCCCGTCGACCCGGCCAGGCCCCAGCCCGAGCCCGGCTGGGAGGCCGCCTCTCCCACCGCGGCACCGCCAGCACCCGGCAGCTACTGGCTGCGCACGCACTTCAGGCTGGACCTGCCCGCCGGCCACGACGTGCAGCTGGGCCTGGCCTTCGGCGACGCCGGCCAGCCGCGCTCCGCGGCCGAGAACCGCGCGCTGATCTTCGTCAACGGCTGGAACCTCGGCCAGTTCATCGCCCACGTCGGACCGCAGCGCGTCTTCGTGCTGCCGCCAGGCATCCTCAACCCCAACGGCGAGAACACGCTGACCCTGGCCGTCACCACCGACGGCGATCCCGCCAACGCGCTGGAGCCGGTGCGCCTCGTGCCCCTGGCCGTGGCCCGCGGTGGCGTGCCGCTCGAAGCGGTGCCCCAGCCCCGCCACCTGCAGCGCTGAAAGCCGGCAAAGGCCGGCGCTTCTCCGAACGAGACTAGACCATGACGAAACAAGTGCTGAAGCCCGTCGACTCCTCGCGCATCCACCCGCTGCTGGCCCACCACACGGCTGGCCTGGGCGCCGACCGCGACGACATCCGCGGTGCCGTCGACCGCCTGATCCACAACCTCGTCCACATCGAGGACACCGACGGCAAGTTCCTGCTGCACCTCGCCGACGGCCGCGTGCTCGATACCAAGGGCTGGAACGGCTTCGAATGGACGCACGGCGTGGGGCTGTACGGCGTCTACAAGGTCTGGGAGCTGACCGGCGACCCGGGGGCCTGGAACATCATGACGAGCTGGTTCGAGGCCCGCTTTGCCGAAGGCATGCCCAGCCGCAACATCAACACGGTGGCGCCCTTCCTGACGCTGGCCTGCCTGTTCGAGCGCACGGGCGAGCGCCGCTACCTGCCCTACATCGACCGTTGGGCGGAATGGGTCTACCACGACCTGCCGCGCACCGAGGAAGGCGGTTTCCAGCACATCGTCTACAACAGCGTCAACCACCAGCAGCTGTGGGACGACACGCTGATGATGTCGGTGCTGCCTCTGGCCAAGTTCGGCCTGCTGCTGAACCGCCCGCATTACGTCGAGGAGGCCAAGCGCCAGTTCCTGGTGCACATCAAGTACCTGGCCGACCGCAGGACGGGCCTGTGGTTCCACGGCTGGACCTTCGAGGGGCGCCACAACTTCGCCAACGCCTTGTGGGCGCGGGGCAATTCCTGGGTCACCATCGTCATCCCCGAATTCATCGAGCTGCTGAACCTGCCCGAGGGCGATGCCTTCCGGCAGTTCCTCGTCTCGACGCTGGAAGCCCAGGTCAAGGCCCTCGCCGGCTGCCAGTCACCGTCGGGTTTGTGGCCGACGCTGCTGGACGACCCCACCTCCTACGACGAAGCCGCGGCCTCGGCCGGCTTCGCCTACGGCATCCTGAAGGCGGTCCGCAAGGGCTATCTGCCGCGCGAGTACGAAGCGGTCGGCTTGAAGGCGGCGCTGGCGGTGCGCAGCAAGATCAACGAGGCCGGCGAGCTGACGCAGGTGAGCTTCGGCACGCCGGTGTTCAACACGCTGCAGGAATACAAGGACGTCCCGCTCACCTCCATGCCCTTCGGGCAGGCGATGGCGCTGCTGGCGATGGGCGAGCTGCTGGTGCGGTTCATCTGACGCTGACGTTTCTTGCGCTATGCGTTGCGGTGTCTTGCTGGGAAGGCCCAGCCGGGAGTTCGCCCCGGCGGGCGACCTACTTTCTGGCCCGCCAGAAAGTAGGCAAAGAACGGCCCCTGCAAAACCGCCCACCCGCGATGCGGGTGGGTGCCCTGCGATGCTCGAACTCCGAGGCTCGCGCCGAACTCGCTTCATTCGCTGCGCTCACTGCGCTCAGACAACGGCGCGAAGTCAGAGCTTGAAGCGCGCTGCGCGCGCGCCTCGGAGTTCTGCGCTTCTCGGCGGTTTAGAAGGGGAGAGCCCAAACAGCCGAAACAGCCAACAGCCAAACGCCGCATCCCTTCGGTCGCGGCTGTTCCTTCACTCCCCCTTTGAGCCCGCCGAGGAGCGCAGCACCTTGAGGCCGCGTGCGCAGCACGCTTCAACATCTGACTCCGCGCAACTGTCTGAGCGGAGCGTAGCGAAGCGAGTTTTGCGCGGGGCCTCGAGGTGCGAGCACCGCAGGGAACCCCGCCGCGCAGCGGCGGGGCGGGCGGTTCGGGGGCGGTTTCTTTGCCTACTTTCTTGGGCGCCCAAGAAAGTAGGTCGCCCGCCGGGGCGAATTCCCGGCATGGGCCTCACGCGCCAAGACAAAGCCACCACAAGACAGAGACAAGCGCCCAACGCATGACCTCCAAGAACCTTCACCCGGCGGCCAAAGAGCCCACCTGGATCAACTACTGGGGCTGGGGCAGCGGCGACATGCTCGGTGCCGGCGCCCAGGCCGTCATCACCGGCTGGCTGTTCTATTTCTTCACCACCTTCTGCGGCCTCAGCGCCATCGAGGCCGGCCTCATCCTCGGCCTGCCCAGGCTGCTGGAGGCCATCACCTGCCCGCTGATCGGCTACGTGTCCGACAACCTGCGCCACACCTGGGTGGGCCGCCGCATCGGCCGGCGCAAGCTCTTCCTGCTCATCACCATCCCGCTGCTGCCCAGCTTCGCGCTGGTCTTCCGCACCGGCCACGGCTTCGCCTACTACCTGCTCGCCTTCGTCTTCTTCGAGCTGCTCTACACCATGTTCCTCATCCCCTGGGAAACACTGGCGGCCGAGATGACCAAGGACTACAAGGCCAAGGCCAGGTTCGCGGGGGCCCGCATGATCGTGGCGCAGAGCTCGGCCATCCTGGCCTCCTACCTGCCCACGCTGCTGATCAGCCGCTTCGGCGGCAAGGACTCGCCCGACACCTTCTTCTGGATGGCAGCCATCTTCGGCGTCATCTTCTCGGTCGTCGTCACCCTCGTCGTGCTCACGACCTGGGAGCGACCGTACGGCACGCGTGAACAGGCCGTCATGTCGCAGACCTACGGCGGCGTGGCGCTCAGCGCCGTGCTGATGATCCCGGTCAAGATGTTCCGCGACCTGTTCTCCACGCTGAAGATCCGCGCCTTCCGCCAGCACCTGGCCATCTACCTCGGCGGCTACCTCTCGCAGGACATCTTCAACACCGCCTTTCCGATCTTCGTGGCCACGGTGCTCATGGGCGCCACCCTCGTGATCTCGCAGCTGATGACGGTGATGTACGTGGCCCAGCTGGTCTCGGTCATGGTCGCCATCCAGATCGTCATCCGCACCGGCCCCGTGCTGGCCTACCGACTCGCCGTCGCGCTGTTCGGTGCAGCGTTGCTGCTCTACCTCGGCTTCTACCTGGTGCGGCCCCAGGGCTTCGAACAGGGCTTCAAGGCCCTCGGCCCCAACCTCTTCGCGGCACTGGACCCCACGCGCCCGGGCTTCTCCCTCGGCCTGGCCGGCTGGCTCTTCCTGCCCATCGTCCTGGCCGGCCTGGGCCGGGGCACGCTCAACTTCGTGCCCTGGTCGGTCTACAACTACCTGCCGGACATCGACGAGGCCGTCACCGGCCAGCGCCGCGAAGGCATCTTCGCCGGTGTGATGACGCTGGTGCGCAAGATGGCACAGAGCGCGGCCATCGTGGCCAGCGGCTGGATCATCGACCTGGGCGGCTACGTCTCGCCCATCGGCCGGCCCGGCGAGGCCGTCGTGCAAAGCCCCACGGCCATCCAGACCATCACCGCGCTGATGATCGGCGGCCCCCTGCTGATGATGGCGTTCGGCCTGCTGGCCTCGTGGCGCTTCCGGCTCAATGCCGGCACGCACGCGGTGCTGGTGCACGAGGTCGAGCGGCTGCGCGGCGGCGCCACCGAGGCCGAGACCGACGCCAGCCGCCGCATCGTCGAAGCGCTGACCGGCTGGCCCTACAGCCGCCTGTGGGGACGCGGCAGCTCCGCCCCCCAATCCGAACTTCCTCCCATCCAGCACGCCCGCCCATGACCGACTTCAGCCGCCGCGACTTCTTCAAGACCGCCGCGCTGCCCGTGGGCGGCCTGGGCGGCCTGGCCGGCCCCGCGAGCGCCGCCGCGCCCGCGACCTCACCTCCCGCCACGCCGGCCGAGCCGGTGCCGGCCCCGGGCGCGCTGCGCTGGCTGGACGGCGCCGCGCCCGGGCTGATGCTGGGCGCGACGCTGGGCCTGCCCTGGCCGCGCGGTGAGTTGAAGAAGGATCAGGACTTCCACGCACTGGACGCCCAGGGCCGGCCGCTGCCGCTGCAGACCTGGCCCCTGGCCTGGTGGCCCGACGGGTCGCTGAAATGGACGGCCCACGCCCTGCCCGCCGGCGTCGACGCCGGCGCCGCGCCCCGCATCCTGCCGGGCCGGGGCGAGGCCGCCACGGGCCTGCGCGTCACCGTGCGTGAGGCAAGCGAGTACGTCGAAGTCGACACCGGCGTCATCCGCGCCCGGCTGCCGCGCCGCGGCACCCAGCTCGTGAGCGGCATCGAACGCGACGGCCGCGAGATCCTGCGCGCGGCGACCCTGGTCGCCCAGGCCGACGACAAGCCCGATGCCGGCCAGTGCCCCGTCACCCAGACCCGCTTCGACAGCCGCATCGACACGCTCGTCGTCGAGCAGGCCGGGCCGGTGCGCGCCGTCGTCAAGGTCGATGGCCGGCACCGCAGCGCGGCCGGGCGCGAATGGCTGCCCTTCAGCGTGCGCTTCTACTTCTACGCCGGCGCCGAATCGCTGCGCGTGATGCACAGCTTCGTGTTCGACGGCGACGAGCAGAAGGATTTCCTGCGTGGCATCGGCCTGCGCTTCGAGGTGCCGCTGCGCGACGCCCTGCACGACCGCCACGTGCGCTTCGCCGGCGAAGCCGGCGGACTCTGGGCCGAGGGCGTGCGCAACCTCACCGGCCTGCGCCGCGACCCCGGCGCCGCGGTGCGCGAGGCCCAGCTCGCCGGCCGCGCCACGCCGCCGCTGGCGCAGTGGAGCAAGCCGGTGCGGGACCTGCACCACCGCATCCCCGCCTGGGGCGACTACACGCTGAGCCAGCTCGGCGCCGACGGCTTCGAGATCCGCAAGCGCACCCAGGCCGGCCATGGCTGGATTCCCGCCGCCTTCGGCCGGCGGGCGCCCGGCAGCGGCTACATCGGCGGCGCCAGCGGCGGCGTGGCCTTCGGCCTGCGCGACTTCTGGCAGCGCCACCCGACCCAGCTCGACATCCGCGGCGCCATCGGCGAGACGGCCGAGGTCACCGTCTGGATGCACTCGCCGCAGGCCCCGGCGATGGACTTGCGCTTCTATCACGACGGCCTGGGCATGGAGACCCACGAGCAGGAGCTCGAAGGCCTGGAGATGACCTACGAGGACTACGAGAAGGGCTGGGGCACGCCGGTCGGCATCGCGCGCAGCAGCGAGATCACGCTGTGGGCCCTGCCCGCCACGCCCAGCCGCGAACGCCTCGTGCAGATGGCGGCTGCCGTGCAGTCGCCGCCGCAGCTGGCCGCCCATCCGGCGCGTTATCTGCAGGCCGGCGTCTTCGGCCGGCTGTGGAGCCTGCCCGACCGCTCCACGCCCGCGCGCCGCAGGATCGAGGACAAGCTGGACTTCCTCTTCGACTTCTACAGGAACGAGGTCGAGCAGCGCCACTGGTACGGCTTCTGGGACTACGGCGACATCCGCCACACCTACGACGCCGACCGCCACGAATGGCGCTACGACGTCGGCGGCTTCGCCTGGGACAACTCCGAGCTCTCGCCCGACCTCTGGCTCTGGTACGCCTGGCTGCGCAGCGGCCGTGCCGACATCTTCCGCTTCGCCGAGGCCATGGTGCGCCACACCAGCGAGGTCGACATCTACCACCTCGGGCGCTTCCAGGGCCTGGGCTCGCGCCACAACGTGCAGCACTGGGGCTGCAGCGCCAAACAGGCACGCATCTCCACCTCGGCCTACCGGCGCTTCTACTACTACCTGACGGCCGACGAGCGCACCGGCGACATCATGCGCGAGGTGCTGAGCGCCGACGCCAAGATGGACGAGGTCGACCCGGTGCGCAAGATCGCCGGCCGCGTGGACAAAGGCCCCTGGCCGGCGCGCATCGGCTTCGGCACCGACTGGGGCTCCATCGTCGCCAACGTGCTGACCGAGTGGGAGCGCACCGGCGACCCGCGCTGGCGCGACAAGCTCGTGCGCGGCATGAAAGGCATCGCCGCCATGCCGCACGGCTTCTTCACCGGCAGCGGCGGCTATGAGCCCACGGGGCCGAACGAAGGCGCCTTCCACAACGTCAGCGGCGACAGGATCAGCGCCAGCCACCTGAGCGCCGTCTTCGGCCTGGTGGAGATGATGGCCGAGCTGGTGGAGCTGATCGACCTGCCTGAGTTCAAGCAGGCCTGGCTGCAGTACTGCGAGCTGTACAACGCGCCACGGGAAGAGCAGGTGCGGGTTCTCGGCAAGCCCCATGGCGGCAGCCCGGTGCTCAGCGTCGGCCACTCGCGCCTGAGCGCGTATGCCGCGAAGCACAAGCAGGACCCGGCCCTGGCCCGCCGCGCCTGGCGCGAGTTCTGGGCCGACGACCCGCGCGGCGCCAAGACGCTGAAGACCTCGCGCATCACCGGCCCGCTGGCCCTCAACCCGGTGGACGAGGCGCCGTGGATCAGCACCAACGACACGGCCCAGTGGGGCCTGGCGGCCATCCAGAACCTGGCGCTGATCGGCGATCAGCTCACCGACTGACATGCCCGCAATGAATCCAGCTACCGCGGCACCGAGGCACACAGGCATGCGGCTCCTGGCGATCATGGTTTTCTCTGCGCCTCTGTGGCTCTGTGGCTGTGTTTCGCCGCTGCAAGCCAGCCAAGCCCTGCAGTTCGACCTCGCCACCGAACCCATCTACACGCGTGAGCGGGGCCATGGCTTCGAGCCCGGCGCGCCGCGCAACGCGGCGGGCCAGCCGGCCTTCTTCTCGGTCGACCTGCCGGAGGGCAACTACCGCATCACCGCCACGCTCGGCGGCACGCAAGCCAGCGACACGACGATCAAGGCCGAGCTGCGCCGGCTGATGCTGGACGGTGTGCGCCTGCCGGCCGGTGCGAGCGAGCAGCGCAGCTTCGTCGTCAACGTGCGCACGGCGCGCATCCCGGCCGTGCCGGGCGTGGAGGGCGGCGAGGTCAGGCTCAAGTCGCCGCGCGAGACGGTCGAGGAGGCCTGGGCCTGGGACGGCCGCCTCACCCTCGAGATCGACGGCCCCCGCCCCGCCCTGCGCCGCCTCGTCATCGAGCCGGTACGCCTGCCCACCGTCTTCCTGCTGGGCGACTCGACGGTGGCCGACCAGTCGCAGGAGCCGTATGCGAGCTGGGGCCAGATGCTGACCGCCCTGTTCAAGCCGACGGTCGCCGTGGCCAACCATGCCGAATCGGGCGAGACGCTGCGCGACTCGCTCGCGCGCCGGCGGCTGGACAAGATCCTGTCGGCCCTGCAGCCGGGCGACACGGTGCTGATCCAGTTCGGCCATAACGACCAGAAGCAGCAGAAGGACGGCAGCGGCAACGCCGCCACCTACCAGGCCGAGCTGCGCACCCATGCCGAGCGCATCCTGGCGCGCGGCGGCGTGCCCGTCATCGTCTCGTCCATGGAGAGGCGCAACTTCGACGCCCAGGGGCGCCTGCTGCCCAGCCTGACCGAATACGCCGACGCCGCCCGCACGGTCGCCGCGCAGATGAAGCTCGCCTTCATCGACCTGAACGCGATGAGCCGGCAGTTCTACGCCGCCCTCGGCCCGGAGCGCTCCCAGGCCGCCCACCCCGTGAACAACGGGCGGCTGGACAACACCCACCACGACAACTACGGCGCCATGCAGTTGGCGCGCCTGGTCGCCCTCGGCCTGAGGCAAGCCGGCGTGCCCGTCGCCGCGCAACTGCGCGATGACCTCGGCGCCATCGAGCCAGGCAGCCCGCAGGCGCCGGAGCAGTCCGGCATTGCCGCCAGCCCTGGCTTCACCCACCAACGCCCGCTGGGCGACTGAGCCGATGAGAACCTTCCTTGCCGCCGTGGCGCTCGCCTGCGCCGCCCTGACCCAGGCCGCCGCCGCGCCGCCCGAACCCGCCCTCGTTGCCGGCTTCTCCACCGAACGCCTCCATCGGCTGGACGCGGCCATCGACGAGCAGATCCGGCAGCAGCAGCTCGCCGGCGCCGTCATGGTGGTGGCGCGCGACGGCCGGCCGGTCGTCTTCAAGGCCTACGGCCAGCGCGACATCGAGAACGGCAAGCCGATGCGCACCGACACCATCTTCCGCATCGCCTCCATGACCAAGGCGCTGACGACGGTGGCGGCGATGATGCTCTACGAGGAGGGCCGCTTCCTGCTGAAGGAGCCGGTGTCGCGCTACCTGCCGGCCTTCGCCAACCTGCGGGTGGCCTTGGCCGGCGGCGGCACCGAGAAACTGCGCCGGCCGCTGACCATCCACGACCTGCTGACCCACACCGCCGGCATGAGCTACGGCGCCGGGCCGGCCAGCGCCGACTACGCCAAGGCGGGGCTGATCGACTGGTACCTCGTCGGCAACGACGAGACCCTGGCGCAGTGGGCCGACCGCTTCGCCGCCCTGCCCCTGCAGGGCCAGCCGGGCGAGGCCTTCACCTACGGCTTCGCGACCGACGTGCTCGGCCGCCTCGTCGAGGTGGTCTCCGGCCAGCCCCTGGACCGCTTCATCCGGGAGCGCATCACCGGCCCGCTGCGCATGCCGGACACGAGCTTCTTCCTGCCCGCCGACAAGGTGGACCGGCTGGCCAACGTCTACGGCCTGGAGAACGGCCGCCTGAAGCTGATGGAGACGCCGTCGCGCAGCGACTTCGTCGACGGGCCGCGCAAGCTGCTGTCCGGCGGCGCCGGCATGCTGTCGACGGCCGGCGACTACACCCGCTTTCTGCAGATGCTGCTGAACAAGGGCGAGCTCGACGGCGTGCGCCTGCTGGCCCCCAAGACGGTGGAGTTGATGACGGCCGACCACCTCGGCAACAGGTCCGGCGGCGATGCCGACGGCTTCGGCCTGGGCTTCTGGGTCAACGTGCGCATGGGCGGGTTCAGGGAGCTGGGCAGCGAGGGCGCCTTCGGCTGGGGCAGCGCCTACTTCCCCCAGTACACGGTCGATCCCAAGGAACGCCTCGTCATCCTCTTCATGACGCAGCTCCGGCCCGCAGGCAACTCGACCCTGCACCTGCGCGTGCGCAACCTCGCCTACCAGGCCCTGCTGCGCTGACGCGTCCGCGCGCCCTGCGGCGCGGCCCGTGCCAAACGCTCAGCGGGTTGAGTACACGCGAGGAAGTCCTCTGCCTAGAGTCCGCCCCGGCCCCCCGGCGAACGCCGCAGGCCGTGAACAACGACACAAGACAGGAGACTTCATGACCACGAGCTTCTCGCGCCCGCCCTGGGCACGCTGGCTGGCCGCGGGCGTGCTCGCTGCCGCCGCGCCCGCCGCGATGGCCGCCTTCAGCATCACCACGGTCTTCGACGGCGGCAACGCCGCCAAGCCGCAGTACATCGTCGACACCGATGCCGGCCTGGTGTTCAAGGTGAGGGCCTACGACAACGGCTCCAGCACCACCTCCGCGGGCGACATCTCCAGCCTCGTCTACAAGGGTGTGGAATACGCCGACCCGGCACGCGGCACGCAGCTGAACTCGGGCGCCGACTGGCTCTACACCAACGTCAGCGCGGTGGCCGTCAAGGCCGAGCTCGTCGCCGCCGACGGCACGTCCACCCCGGCCGCCACCACCAACGGCGGCGTCGTCAACGGCAGCGACTACATCAAGATCACGCTGACCAGCACCAGCACCAAGGGCGGCGTGCTGACGCACTACTACCTCGTCAGGCGCGGCCAGCCCCACATCCACATGGGCACCCACTTCACGGAGGAGCCCGACGTGCACGGCCTGGTGCGCTTCATCGCCCGCGTGCCCATCGGCAAGCTGCCCAGCGGCGGCCCGGCCGGGACGGCCGGCGGCCTGGTGAGCTACAACGGCGCCAGCTACTGGGCCGAGGACCTGCGCGGCAACAGCGGTGCCATCGAGTCGGGCGACGTGTTCGGCTTCACGGCCCCCGACCCGCGTGCCGGCGAGTCGCGCTCCAAGCACTACTCCAACCGCCGCCTGAAGGACTGGCAGATCCTCGGCGGCACCGGCCCCGGCGTCGGCCTCTGGTTCTGGCGCGACAACCATGAGGGCGACTCCGGCGGCCCGTTCTACCGCAGCCTGCTGCAGCAGATCACCGACACCACCAACGAGCTGACCTACATGGTCAACTACGGAGAGGCCCAGACTGAGGCCTTCCGCCTGGGCATCCTGAACACCTACATCCTGATGTTCACCGACGGCTCGCTGCCGGCCGTCAGGCCCGACACCAGCTGGTACGGCGTCATGGGCCTGGTGGGTTATGTGCCGCCGGCGGGACGCGGCGCCGTCACCGCGGCCGGCCTCACGGGCCGTGTCGCCGGCGTGCCCTACACGGTGGGCTTCGCGAACGCCCGGGCGCAGTACTGGACCGACGCCGACCCGGTGGACGGCCACTTCACCGCCGAGGGCATGCTGCCCGGCAGCTACACCATGACCGTCTACAAGGGCGAGCTCGCGGTGCAGACCCTGCCGGTCACCGTCACGGCCAACGCGACCTATGCGCTCAACCCCGTGGCCATCACGGCCGACCCGGCCGCCACGCCGGCGATCTGGCGCATCGGCCAGTGGGACGGCACGCCCCAGGAGTTCATCAACGGCGACAAGCTGACCTTCATGCATCCGGGCGACGTGCGCATGGCGTCGTGGAACGTCGGCCCCTACGTGATCGGCACCTCCACCCCGGCCACGGGCTGGCCGGCCTACCAGTGGAAGGACGTCAACAACGGCCTGCAGGTGCGCTTCACCCTGAGGCGCGGTCAGAACACCGCGCCGCTGCGGCTGCGCGTGGGCCTGACGGCCGACTACAACGGCGCCCGCCCGCAGGTGACGGTCAACAGCTGGACCTCCGCCATCCCGGCCGCGCCGCCCAAGGTGTCGCGCAACCTGACCGTGGGCACCTACCGCGGCGTGAACCGCACCTATGCCTTCGACATCCCCGCCTCCCAGCTGGTCGTCGGCACCAACACGCTGACCATCAACACCGTCAGCGGCACCGCCGGCACCCGCTTCCTGAGCCCCGGCATGTCCTTCGACGCCATCGACCTGGTGGCCGTGCCATGAAAGCCCTCGCCATGAACAAGACTCTCCTGGCCGCCCTGCTGGGCGCCCTGCCCGCCGCGCCGGCGCTGGCCTCCATCGTGCAGACCACCGGCGCCGGCAGCGCCACGCCTGCCGCGGCCCATTTGGTCTATGCCGCCGACTTCGAGGCCAACACCGCCCTGGCCAATCCCTGGTCGGAAGGCGGCCTGGTGTTCAGCCACACCGGCATCGCCAACGACAACGGCGGCTGCGGCTACGCCGGCGAGTTCTGCGTCGACCTGGCCGCCGGCGAGAGCTACAGCCAGGCCTTCTCGGGCAACTATTTCGCCACGGCCGGCATGAACGCCTACCTATCCATCCGCACGGCGGCGCGCGACTTGAACGGCATCGAGTTCGCCGTCGATTCGGGCTATGCCAGCATCAACCTGATGTGGCAGACCTGGCTGGACGGCGCGTTGACGGGCAACGGCCGCATCTCGCTCGGCACGGGCGGCGTGGGCGACGTGCTCGGGCTGAGCGACGCCCTGGGTTTCGACGAGGTGAGGCTCTATGCCTTCGACAGCGCCAGCGACACCAGCGGCTACAGCGTGCCGGCCATCGACAGCGTCCGGGCTTTCGCGCTGCCGGAGCCGGGGTCGTTGGCCTTGGTCTCGCTGGCGGGGGTGGGGTTGGGGGTGGTGAGGAGGAGGCGGCGGATCGCTGGGTGATCGGACGAGCGGCGGTTGGTTGCTCTTGCTCGGAGCCTGCTTGACTCGGTGCACTGTGCCGGGAGTTCGCCCCGGCGGGCGACCTACTTTCTGGCCCGCCAGAAAGTAGGCAAAGAGCGGCCCCTGCAAAACCGCCCCTGCGCTGCGCTTCGGGGTTCCCTGCGATGCTCGAAGCCCGGGGCCGCGCCCAACTCGCTTCGTTCACTGCGTTCACTACGCTCAGACAAGGGGCGCGAAGTCAGTTGTTGAAGCGTGCTTCGCACGCGCCCCGGGCTTCTGCGCTTCTCGGCGGTTTAGAAGGGGAGACCCCAAACAGCCGAAACAGCCAACAGCCAAACGCCGCGTCCCTGCGGTCGCGGCTGTTCCTTCATTCCCCCTTTGAGCCCGCCGAGGAGCGCAGCACCTTGAGGCCGCGCGCGCAGCGCGCTTCAACAACTGACTCCGCGCAACTGTCTGAGCGCAGCGTAGCGAAGCGAGTTTTGCGCGGGGCCTCGAGGTGCGAGCACCGCAGGGAACCCCGCAGCGCAGCGGCGGGGCGGGCGGTTCGGGGGCGACTTTTTGCCTACTTTTTGGTCGCCCAAAAAGTAGGTCGCCCGCCGGGGCGAATTCCCGGCATGGGCCTTCGCAACAAGATGCTGCAAGCAAGAGCAAAAGCAACCCGCCCCAGCAAGCGCCCCCGCTTGCAGCCCCCGATCAGCCCGCCCCCACCCTCCCCCGCCAAGCCTCCCGATAAGCCCGCCACCCCGCCGAATCGAAGGCCGCCGCCACCTCGCCAGGCGAAGCGGTGTGCGGCTCGCCCCAGCGTGCGAGCAGCCAGCCGCCGCAGGTCGTGCCGCTGGCATCGTCGGACACGACGACGACGCGGCCCTCCCGCAACCCGGCGAGCAAGCGGCCGAACCAGGGGTTGGCCGTGAATGCGCCTTCGACGACGACCGGCGAGTCTTCGGCGCCCAGGGCCGACAGGCCGTGGTCAGCCATCAGCACGACGTAAAGCGTCGCCAGTGCCGCACGTTCGGCGGCCGTGACGGGCGGGGGCCCGTCGATGCGCCCTGCGCGGCCGGCGAAAGGGCCGCCCGTCTCGGCGAAACAGGGCAGCGCCAGCGTCTGGCGGGCGATCACCGCCTCGAGTTCGGCGGCCCCGAACGGCGCCGGCGCGGGCCCGGCGATCGCGGCGAACTCGCGCCCGCCCATGAACCGCAGGCAGGGCACCGGCTCGCCGAAGACGTTGCAGTTAGCCAGCATGTCCTGCGCCTCCACCAGCGGCAGGGTCGCCGAGCCCAGGGCCGCGGCAATGACCCAGGTGCCGGTGGACAGCACCGTGCAGGGGCCGCTGTGTTGCGGCGCCTGCAGATGGCGCAGCAGCGAGGCATTGCTGTCGTGGATGCCGCAGACGACCTCGCAATCCCGCGGCAACCCGGTGCGGTCGGCCAGTTCGGCGCGCAGCGGCCCCAGGCGCGCCCAGGCGTCGCGGCGCGGCGGGAAGAGGGCCTGCCAGCCCCGGCGTTCCACCAGCGTCGACCAGCTCCGCTGGCGCGGCCGCCACAGGTCGGTGTGGCAGCCCAGCGAGGTGATCTCGCTGGCCGCCACGCCGCTGAGCCGCCAGGCCCAGTACTGCGGGTAGGTCAGCACGTGGCGGGCGCGCGCGAACTCGGCCGGGAAGCGCGCCTGCAGCCAGTCGAGCTGGCGGCCGAGGTTGAGGCCGGCGGGCAGCTCCGGCGAGCCGGTCTCCTCGAAGGGCGGCCGCATGGCCTGGTAACGCGCCAGGTCAGTGGCATCGCCGGGCACATGCTCATAGTCGAGCACGGGCAGCACCAGGCCGGCGTCGTCGACCAGCGCCGCGGTCGCGCCGTGGGTGACCGGCACGAGGGTGCCGATGGGCGCCTGCGCGGCGAACTCGCGCAACTGCGCGAGCATCCACTCCCACAGCCGCTGCGTGTCATGGTGCGGGTAGGGTCCGTCGCGGCGCACCGTGTTGGGCGTGCGCACCTCGGCCTGCGTCCGGCCGGCGGCGTCGATCAGCGTGAGCTTGGCGTTGGTCTTGCCGATGTCCAGGACGACGGTGGCCCGCGTCCTGGCGCTCAAGAGTTCAGCCCCGCATGCGCGTGACGATGGAAGGCGCTCGCATCCAGCACGCCGGCATAGTCATGCGAGCTCAGGGCCGAGGCCTCCATCGTCCGTGGGTCCAGTGCTTCGGGCTCGACGGTGATGACGCGCACGCCGTAGTGCTCCAGCAGCTGCACGGCGCTGTCGGAGGCGCCGGTGTCGGTGATGACGGTGGAGACCCGGTTGAGCCCGCACAGCACCAGCCCGGCCTTGCGCGCGAACTTGGAGCTGTCCACCAGCACGACCAGTTCCTCGGCCTGGCCGATCAACCGCTTCTCGGCCTGGATCAGCAGCGGGTCGGCCTCCATCAGCCCGAGGATGGACAGGCCGTAGACGCCCATGAACATCTTGGCGGCGTAGTGGTGCTGGGCCACGTCGTTCTCGAAGGGGCTGAGGATGACGTTCTGCTCGCGGTAGATCTTGCCGCCCGGCAGGATGACCTCGTTGTCGCTGGTCAGCAGCAGGCGTTCGGCCATCAGGAAGGAGTTGGTCAGGATCTTCAGCTGTTTCTCGACGAGAAACTCCGCCATCATGAAGGTGGTGGTGCCGCCGTTGATGATGATGGTTTCGCCGTTATTGCACATGGAACTGGCATAACGGGCGATGGCACGTTTCTCGGCGGCGTGCTGCTGGATATTCGTCTGGAACTTCTCGCTGGACAGCGTATAGGATTTTTTCTTCTGCTCCAGCCTTTGGGCGCCGCCGCGCGTGCGCGTCAGCTGGTTTTTGGCGGCCAACCAGGAAATATCCCGGCGTACCGTGGCGGCGGAGGCCGACAACCATTCCATCAATTGCTGCACGCTGGCGTGCTCGCGCTCGTCCAGCAGTTTGAGCAGACGCTTGTGACGCTTGTGATTGATCATGAGCAATACCTTTGTCGGGCGCCGACCCGAACCCGGTGGCGACCGTTGTCTCGTCGTTATATCGCCCGGCCTTCGTTCGCGTTCGCGACGGGCGGGCGTCTCTTGGCTTGCCGGAACCGCGTCCCCTCGCGCTCAGAACCGCTCAAGACATGGGTGAAACGCTGTTCCAAGTGCAGACTACGACAATCGAATGACAGGGTCAATCACGAAACGCTCACGGACTTGAGCGTTTCGTGAGCGCCCCCGCACCGGTCCGCGCTTTCGATCATCCTTTTGATTTACTGCGCCGCTCCTGACCGTGCCGCCATGTTTCGGCCCACACTGCGCCCCGCTTACCCGCAAGGAGCGGGCTTACGGACCGCATGGCGCGGTGCCGTCGACGACGACGTACTGGACACAGGCAAGCTGATGACTGCAATTTCCCACTCCCCCGCGCAGAACGCCATCGTTTCCAAATGGGACGACACCGCGGCGGCCCATATGAGCGAACCCGAACTGCTGCTGTATCGCTCGAATCTGCTCGGCTCGGATTTGCGCGTCACCAATTTCGGCGGCGGCAATACCTCGGCCAAGGTGAAGATGAAGGATTACCTGACCGGCGAGGAGGTCGAGGTGCTGTGGGTGAAGGGCTCGGGCGGCGATCTCGGCAGCATCAAGCTGGATGGGTTTTCGACCCTCTACATGAGCAAGCTGCAGGCGCTGAAGTCGCGCTACCGCGGCCTGGCGCATGAAGACGAGATGGTCGACTACCTGCCGCACTGCACCTACAACCTCAATCCGCGCGCCGCGAGTATCGACACGCCGCTGCACGCCTATATCCCGAAGGCGCATGTCGACCACATGCACCCCGATGCCATCATCGCCATCGCCGCCTGCGCGGACAGCCGCCGCCTGACCGAGGTCATCTTCGGCGGCCAGCTCGGCTGGCTGCCCTGGCAGCGCCCGGGCTATGACCTGGGGCTGAAGCTGGAGGCCCTGGCCACGGCCCAGCCGCAGCTCAAGGGCATCATCCTGGAGGGCCACGGCCTCTTCACCTGGGGCGACACGGCCAAGTCCTGCTACGAGACGACGCTGGCGATGATCCGCCTGGCCGAGCAGTGGCTCGCCGAGAACGTCAGGCAACCGGTGTTCGGCGGCGCGCGGACGGGCGTGCTCGCGGCCGAGGCGCGCGCCGACATCGCCGCCCGCCTGATGCCCGCCCTGCGCGGCCGCATCGGCCAGGCGGAGCGCAAGCTGGGCCACTTCGACGACAGCGCCGCGGTGCTGGAGTTCGTCTGCAGCCGTGACCTGCCGGCCCTGGCCGCCCTGGGCACCTCCTGCCCCGACCACTTCCTGCGCACCAAGATCCGCCCCCTGGTGCTGGACTTCGACCCCGCCAGGCCCGACGTCGATGCCCTGCTGGCCGGCCTGGACGGCGCGCTCGAGGCCTACCGCGCCGATTACGCGGCCTACTACGAGCGCTGCAAGCGACCGAACAGCCCGGCCATGCGCGACCCCAACCCCGTCATCTACCTGATCCCGGGCGTGGGCATGCTGTCCTTCGCCAAGGACAAGGCCACGGCGCGCATCGCCGCCGAGTTCTACGTCAACGCCATCAACGTGATGCGCGGCGCCAATGGCGTGGACACCTACGTCGGCCTGCCGGAGCAGGAGGCCTTCGACATCGAGTACTGGCTGCTCGAGGAAGCCAAGCTGCAGCGCATGCCCAAGCCCAAGAGCCTGGCCGGCCGCGTGGCCCTGGTGACGGGCGGCGCCGGCGGCATCGGCCAGGCGGTGGCGCGCCAGCTGCTGGCCGAAGGCGCCTGCGTGATGCTGACCGACATCGACGGCGCAGCCCTCGAAGAGGCGCGCCAGTCGCTGCTCAAGGTGGCCGGCAAGGACAACGTGGCCGCCGCGCAGGGCGACATCACGTCCGAGGCCCAGGTCGAGGCGCTGCTGGCCGCCACGTCGCTGCGCTTCGGCGGCCTGGACATCCTCGTGTCCAACGCCGGCATCGCCTCGGCCGCGCCGCTGGAGGACACGACGCTGGAGATCTGGAACCGCAACCAGAACATCCTCGTGACCGGCTATTTCCTCGTCAGCCGCGGCGCCTTCAGGCTGATGAAGCAGCAGAAGATCGGCGGCAGCATGGTGTTCGTCGCCAGCAAGAACGGCCTCGTGGCCTCGGCCGGCGCATCGGCCTACTGCACCGCCAAGGCCGCCGAGATCCACCTGGCCCGCTGCATCGCGCTGGAGGGAGCCGCCGTCGGCGTGCGCGTCAACGTCGTCAACCCCGACGCCGTCATCCGCGGCTCCCGCATCTGGGACGGCAAGTGGAAGGAAGAGCGCGCCGCCTCCAACAAGATCGAGACCGACGACATCGAGGAGTTCTACCGCCAGCGCAGCATGCTCAAGCTCAGCGTGCTGCCCGAGGACATCGCCGAGGCGGTGTACTTCCTGGCCAGCGACAAGTCCGGCAAGAGCACGGGCAACGTGCTGAACGTCGACGCCGGCAACGCCGCCGCCTTCACCCGCTGACGTCGCAAACTAGCGGCCCCAGGAGACAAACATGGATCACATCATCGACGCCGGCCAAGTCGAACAACACAACGCCGCCCGGCGCGCCGCGCTGCAGGCCGACTACGACGCCCTCGGCGGCATGCTGTCCCGCCGCGGCGTGGACATCGAGGCCCTGACGGCCAAGGCCCAGACCTTCGCCGTGGCCGTGCCCAGCTGGGGCGTGGGCACCGGCGGCACGCGCTTCGCCCGCTTCCCCGGCCGGGGCGAGCCGCGCGACGTGACGGAGAAGCTGCAGGACTGCGCCGTCATCCACCAGCTCACGCGCGCCACGCCCACCGTGTCGCTGCACTTCCCCTGGGACCGGCCGGCCGACCCCAAGGCCCTGCGCGAGCAGGCCGACGCGCTGGGCCTGGGCTTCGACGCCGTCAACTCCAACACCTTCCAGGACCAGCCCGGCCAGGCCCACACCTACAAATTCGGCAGCCTGACCGCGCAAAGCCAGGCCGCGCGCGAGCAGGCCGTGGCGCACAACATCGACTGCATCGAGCTGGGCAAGACCCTCGGGTCCAGGGGCCTGACGGTGTGGGTGGGCGACGGCGCCAACTTCCCCGGCCAACACAACCTGCGCGGCGCGCTGGAGCGCTACATCGACAGCGCCCGGGCCATCTACGCCGCCCTGCCGGCCGACTGGCTGATGTACATCGAGCACAAGCTGTTCGAGCCGGCCTTCTACTGCTCCACCATCGCCGACTGGGGCACCAGCTTCGCCGTGGCTCAGTTGCTCGGCGACAAGGCCAAGTGCCTGGTGGACCTGGGCCACCATGCGCCCAACACCAACATCGAGATGATCGTGGCCCGGCTGGCGCAGTTCGGCAAGCTCGGCGGCTTCCATTTCAACGACAGCAAGTACGGCGACGACGACCTGGACTCGGGCTCCATCGACCCCTTCCAGCTCTTCCTCGTCTTCAACGAACTGGCCGATGCGGCCCTGCGCGATGGCGCGGCCTTCAAGCCGGCCTACATGCTCGACCAGTCGCACAACGTCACCGACCCCATCGAGAGCCTGATGAGCAGCGCCGTCGAGGTGCAGCGCGCCTTCGTGCAGGCGGCCCTCGTGGACCGCGCGGCCCTGGCCGGCCATCAGGAGGCCAACGACGCGCTGCAGGCCGCGCAGACGCTCAAGCACGCCTTCCGCACCGACGTGAGTCCCATCCTCGCGATGGCCAGGCTGCGCTCCGGCGGCGCCATCGATCCAGTCGCCGCCTACCGCGCCAGCGGCTGGCGCGAGCAGGCGGCCGTGAAGCGCCCGCCCAAGGCCGGCGCCTCCGGCAGCGGCATCGTTTGAACATGGTGCCCCTCGTCCAAGGCGTAGCTTGGCCGGTCCCCCGAGGGGACGGCAATGCGCGCGGCATGGAGCCGCAAGCGCATCGCCAAGGCGGGCCGGCTTGGGAGCGGCCCGGCGCTCGGCCCGCGGAATCACCACGCCCGGAACCACTGTGACCCTGGATGCGCGCAGCTTCGGCGCCCGGGGCGATGGCCTCACGCTGAACACGCAGGCCCTGCAGGCCGCCATCGACGCGGCAGCCCTGCAAGGCGCCGAGCTGCAACTGCCGGCCGGCACCTACCTCACCGGCGCCCTCTTCCTGAAGAGCGGCATGACGCTGCGCCTGGACGGCGGCGCCACGCTGCTCGGCTCGCGCGAGCTGGCCCACTACCCCCTGCTGCCCACCCGTGTCGCCGGCATCGAGATGCGCTGGCCGGCAGCCCTCGTGAACGTCTACGGCGAGCAGGACGTCGGCCTCGTCGGCGAAGGCTGCATCGACGGCGATGGCCAGGTCTTCTGGGACGCCTACTGGCGGCTGCGCGCCGCCTACGAGCCCCGCGGCCTGCGCTGGGCGTCCGACTACGACGCCCAGCGGCCCCGCCTCGTGCAGGTGTTCGAGTCGGCCCGCGTGCGACTCGGCGGCGGGCTGCTGCTGCGCCGCTCCGGCTTCTGGACGCTGCACGTCTGCTACAGCCAGGACGTGGCCATCGACGACCTCACCATCCGCAACAACGACGGGGCGCGCGGCCCGTCCACCGACGGCATCGACATCGATTCGTCGCGCCGCGTCAGCGTCCGGCACGCCGACATCGCCGTCAACGACGATGCCCTCGTGCTCAAGGCTGGGCGCGACGCCGACGGCCTGCGCGTGGCGCGGGCGAGCGAAGACATCGACATCCAGGACTGCGTCGTGCGCGAGGGCGCCGCGGGCATCACCTTCGGCAGCGAGACCTCCGGGGGCTTTCGCCGCGTGCGCGTGCGCGGCCTGCAGGTGCAGCGAGGCGTGCCGGTGGGGGTGCTGTTCAAGTCGGCCCCCACGCGCGGCGGCCGCATCGAGGACATCCACCTCAGCGACATCACGCTCACCGACGTGCCCACCGTCCTGCGCGTGACGATGAACTGGAACCCCGGCTACAGCCGCGCCCTGCTGCCGCCCGCCGAAGCAGCGGACGCCCCGCGCCACTGGCAGGTGCTGGCCACGCCCGTCCCGCCCGACCTCGGCCACACCGAAGTGAGCGGCGTGCGCATCGACGGGCTGCGGGCCCGCGGTGCGCACGCAGCCTTCGAGGTGGACGCGACGCCCGAGGCCCCGTTGCGCGGCTTCCGCTTCAACGGCCTCGACATCCAGGCCCGGCGCGGCGGCCATGTGCACGACGTGCAGGCCTGGCGCTTCACGCGCAGCCGGCTGCAGCTGGACGCCCCCATCGCCCTCGGCCCGGGCTGCGAACTGGCGGGGCTGGACCGCGAGCACTGGGTCGCCGACCCGGCGCTCAAGCGGCGCGACGTGTCGGCCCACAGCCTCGCCGAGCAGGACCTGCTTTGACCGACAAGACCCGGAGACAGCCCCCATGAGCGACGAGATCCTCGCCTTCAAGATGCAGCTCAAGCCCGGCGCAGTGGCCGAGTACCGGCAACGCCACGACGACCTCTGGCCGGAGCTGGCCGAAGCGCTGCGCGGCGCCGGCATCCACGACTACTCCATCTTCCTCGACGAGGACACGCTCAGCCTCTTCGCCGTGCTCAAGCGCAAGCCCGGCTACCCGTTCGACGCGCTGCCCCTGCGGCCCGTCATGCGCCGCTGGTGGGACTACATGGCCCCGCTGATGGAAGTGGAGCCCGACAACAAGCCGCGCCAATGGCCCCTGCCCTCCGTCTTCCACTTTGCGGGCTGATCGCGGCCTGGCCGCTCTGGGCCCTGGCCTGGTGCGAGCCGCCACGGCAGCTGGCCCGCATCGCCGGCGATGACTTCACCGCCGGGCTCGGCCACTGGCGGCTGGAGGCCGAAGACCCGCGCGCCGTCGCGACCGCAACGGCGGGCGTGCTCGACATCGCCACGCCGGCCGGGCTGTCGCTGTGGTGGCGCGAGCCGCTGGCCGGCGACTACGCCATCCGCTTCACGGCCGAGGCCCTGCCCGCCCCCGAGACCGCCGGCCCGCATGCCGGCCGCCTGAGCGACCTGAACATGTTCTGGAACGCCGAGGAGGCCGACGGCGGCCCGCCTCGGCCGCGGCCGGGTGGCTTCGGCAGCTACGACAGCCTGGCCACCTACTACGTCGGCTTCGGCGCCAACGCCAACACGACCACGCGGCTGCGGCTGTACGACGGGCGCGAACGGCACATCCTGGCGGGCTTCGCGGACATGCCGCTGCGCGAGCCGGGCGAGCAGCCCATGGCCCCGCTCACCCGGCTGCGGGCCGGGCAGGTGCTGGCCATCGAGATCGTGTCGCGCCGGCCCACGGCGGCCGATCCCGTCCATCTGCGCTGGCAGGCCGACGGCCGCACCGTCTTCATGCGTGCCGATGCGCAGCCGCGCCTGCAAGGCTGGTTCGCACTGCGCACCACCGCGAGCCGGCTGCAGGTCCGCGATTTCGAGATCCTCCAATGCCGATGATGCTGATGACGTTGACGCGGGGCCTGGCCGCCCTGCTGCTCGCGCTGCTGGCCGGCTCCGGCCTGGCCGAAGCCCCGTGGCCCAACCCGCTGATCCCGCAGCGGGCCGACCCGCACGTCATGCGCCACACGGATGGCTGGGTCTACCTGATGGCCACCGTGCCCGAGTACGACCGGCTGGAGCTGCGCCGCGCGCGCACCGTGGCGGGCCTGGCAGCGGCCGAGCCCCGCGTGCTGTGGCGGCGCCACGAGCAAGGGCCCATGAGCCGCCACGTCTGGGCACCCGAGCTCCACTTCATCGACGGCCGCTGGTTCATCTACTTCAGTGCCGGCGAGGCCGCCGAGCCCTGGAAGATCCGCCTCTGGGTGCTCGAGAACACCTCGCCCGATCCGATGCAGGGCGCCTGGGTGGAGCGCGGCCAGATCAGGACGGCCTGGGACAGCTTCACGCTCGACGCCACGGTGTTCGAGCACCGCGGCCAGCGCTACATGGCCTGGGCGCAGACGGACCCGGCCGCCGGCAGCCACAGCACCGACATCTACCTCTCGCGCATGGCCAGCCCGACCCGGCTCGAAGGCCCACAGGTGCGGCTCTCGCGCCCCGAGTACGCGTGGGAGCAGGTGCGCCACCGCGTCAACGAGGCGCCGGCCGTGCTCGTGCGCGGCGGGCGGGTGTTCATGAGCTATTCGGCCGCCGGCACCGGCGCGGAGTACTGCCTCGGCCTGCTCTGGGCCGAGGCAGGCGCCGACCTGATGGACCCCGCCAGCTGGCACAAGTCGCCCGGCCCCGTGTTCACGAGCAGCGCCGAGCGCGGCATCTACGGCCCCGGCCACAACAGCTTCCTCACCGAGCCCGACGGCACGGTGCTCAACGTCTACCACGCCCGCAACTACCGCGACATCGCCGGCGACCCGCTCAAGGACACCGGCCGCACCACGCGCGTGCAGCCCCTGGGCTTCACCGCCGACGGCATGCCCGACTTCGGCCGGCCGCTGCCGGAAACGACGCCGCCATGACCCTCATCCCGCTCAGCCCCGGCGCGCCCAACGTCTTCGACGGCGAGGCGCCCGACCGCATCTGCCGCCAGCCCACCCGCGCCGAACTCCACGCCCACCTCGCCCCCACCCCGGCGCGAGGCCGCGCCCTCGTCTTCGCCGGCGGCGGCTACCTGCAGCTCATGCACGACAAGGAAGGCAGCGAGGTGGCCGCGTGGCTGAACACGCTCGGCCTGGATGCCTACGTGCTGGTCCACCGCCTGCCGGGCCAGGCGGGCCAGCCCGCCGACATCGCGCTGCAGGACGGCCTCCTCGCCCTGGACCACCTCGCGGCGCTGCCGCCGCTGCCTCTGCTGCACGTCGGCCTGTCCTCGGGCGGACATCTGGCCGGCGTCATGGCCTGCCAGCGCGACTGCGCGGGCGCCGTCATCGCCTACGCGCCCCTCAACGCCAACCACCGCGACCACAAGGCCCCCGCCGGCAAGCCCGACTACCTGCCGCCCGAGAAGCAGGCCTTCTACGACGCCTGGCCCATCGGCATCGCGAGCGAGCCGCACGGCCTGCCGCGCTGCCCGGTCTTCCTGGCCTATGCCCTGCACGACCCGGTCGTGCCGGTCGACCATGCGCTCAACCTGCTCAAGGCCGCCCAGGTCCACGGCCTGGACGTCGAGGCCCATGTCTTCCCGCAGGCCGAGCACGGCTTCGCGCTGCGCGGCCTCGCTGGCACGCATGGCCAATGGCCGTCCCTGGCCGCCCGCTGGCTGGAGCGGTGCCTCGGGGGGCCGGCGGGCGGTTAGGGTGCGGACTACCTTGTCACGCCTGCCGCAGTGCCAGGTGCTGCCCGCCCCGAAAAATCGCCCACGCCCGCGTTCGTCCGCTCGATCTTGCGGATCGTTCCGTCCTCGTTGAAGTGCAGGTACTCCGCCGCCACATGCCGCTGCTTCTTCGCGCAGGCCGCGCCGGGCACGTCCAGCCAGCGGTGATAGAACAGGATCCACTGGCTCCTGTACTGCACGATGGAGTGGTGGTTGTTGCCGCCCTCGGCGTCCATGATGACGCCCTGGTACTTCCACGGCCCCTTGGGCGAGGTGGCCGTGTAGTAGGTCAGGATGCGGTTGCGCTCGGGCATCGTGAAGTAGTACAGGCCATTGCGCTTGAACACCCACGGGCCTTCCATCGGTGGCTCGTAGCCGCCCATGTCCATCTTCTGCAGCTCGCCCTTGATGGAGCGCATGTCGTCGGCCATCTCGGCCACGAGGTAGTTCACGCCCGAGGTGCGGCTGTAGAGATAGGCGCGGCCGTCGTCGTCGATGAAGAGCGCGGGATCGTTGGCATAGGGCTTGCGCCACAGCGGCGCGCCGATCATGTCCTTGAAGGGGCCGGCAGGGTTGTCGCTCTCGGCGATGCCGATGCCCATCCACTTGGTGCTGTTCCTGGGGTTCTGGCGGTCCTTCACGCCGGTGCCGGCCGGGAAGACGAGGTAGTACCTGCCGTTCTTGTAGGCCGCGTCGGGCGCCCAGGCGTAGTCGTCGGCCCACTTGAGGTCCTTCACGGCCAGCACGGCGCCGTGGCTGGTCCAGTTGACGAGGTCGGTGGACGAGAAGGCGTACCAGTCCTTCATGTGGAAGTCGGCCTGGCATTCCTCGTCGTGCGAGGTGTAGAGCCACATCTTGCCGTCGGGCCAGACGTGGCCGGAGGGGTCGGCGGTGCGCAGGTCCTTGCCCAGGTTCAGCGGGTTCTGCGCCTGGGCCGAAGTGGCAAGCAGTGCGGCAAGCATGAGGGAAACGAGCTTCATGGTTGAGGCTGGAATGGCTTGATCGGGGGTTTCAGGGGCGACAGGGTCCGGGCTGCAGGTCGGCACCGTCGAACATCAGTTCGGGCTGGCCTGCAACGAGGCGCAGCGGGCCCGCGCGGAGGGCGGGCAGCGTGAGTGTCGCCGTCAAGCGGTTGGCCAGCACGCCCTGGGCCCAGGCGGCGTCCTGGGCGCCGCGCGGCCAGGCGAGGGCATGGGCCTGTCCGTCGACGAGCAATTCGGCGCGCCAGGGCTGGCCCGCCTCGCGCGGGTAGCTGGGCAGCACGTGGACGCGCAGGCAGTGGGGATCGACGCTGGCGTCGGCGGCCAGTTCGAGCGTGGCGCCGGGCTGGGCGGCGCTCAGCACACCGTCGCCGCGGCCCAGGCCGGGAACCCGGCGCCAACCCTCGGCGGCGCCGATGCGCAGCCGCGGTGCGACGACTTCGGCGGATGCAGGCGGGGCGAGGTCGGCCGCCGCCGTGGCGAGGTCGCGCAGCGCATCCGGCGCGCTGCCGCCCAGCCCCGGCGCGGGCAGCAGCGGAGCCTGCTGCCGGTAGCTGGTCCACAGCCCATCGGCCGGCTCCTCGGCCAGGATGCCGGCCCAGCGGCCGGCGTTATAGCGCGCGGTCAGGGCCTTGAGCCGCTGGTCGGCGCGCACGGCCTGGGCGGCGATGGCACGGGCGGCAGCCGGGTCACGCTCCAGCGTCGCGGCGTAGCGCTCCAGCGCGAAGAAGCGTTCGTTGGCCAGGGCCGAGGCCCGCAGCGGGTATTCGACGAGCTGGAAGAAGCCGTCGCGCTGCGCCGGCGCCATGCGCGGCCGGACCGCGTCGAGCCGCGCGAGCAGGCCGGCGAAGCGGCCCAGGCGCTGCGCGACCTCGCCCGGCGCGAGGCCGCTGCGCTTCACGCGCTCGCCGGGCAGGTGGTACTGCAGATGCTCGGGCCGGCGCTCGAAGTTGACGCGGTAGTAGCCATCCCAGAGGTCGGCGACTTCTTCGACACCGAACAGCCGCTGCGCCAGTTCGCGCAGATAGCCGCCCTGTCCCTGCGCCCGCACGGCGGCCGGGTTCCAGGCCAGGTCGAACCAGTGGCTGAGGTTGACCTCGTGCGGCTTGATGTCACCCGCGTTGGCCATCCACAGCCGCTGCGCGCCGGCGTCGAAGGCGCGGCCCATCTCCTCGGCGACGAGGGCCGGCGGCGTCGTGCTCAGCCACAGGTAGGACAGCGGCGCGCCGAGGTAGCTCAGGTGGTAGTAGACGCCCGAGCCGCCCGAACGCTTCGCCTGAGCGGCGTCGGGGAGCTGGCGGAGATAGCCGAAGTTGTCGTCGGGCCAGACCAGGGTCACGTCGTCGGGCAGCGCCAACCCGGGCAGCAGCGGCAGCACCTCCTTGTAGGGCACGAAGACCTGCGGCGCGCTCGCCGGGTCGCCCACGTGCTGGCGGATCAGCTCGCGCTGGTCGGCCAGCAGCCGGTTCATCAGGGCCTGCTTCTCGGCCGCGGTGCCGCCGCCCTGCATGCCGCTGTCGTGGATGCCGCGCATGCCCAGGGTGTAGAGGTTCTCGTAGCGGCCATGGGTCTTCAGCCGCTCGGCCCAGTAGTCGCGCACCAGCTCCGGATGGGTGCCGTAGTTGTACTGCTCGTGCGGCGCCCTCCACTCCGACACGTTGTTGCGCAGCATGGGCTCGGCGTGGGACGACCCCATGACGATGCCGTAGCGCTGGGCGAGTTCCGCGTTGCGCGGGTCGGCGTTGAAGGCGCCGGAGACCGGGTGCATGGCCGGCCACAGCGTGTTGGCCTTCAGGCGCAGCAGCAGGCGGAAGACCTGCTCGTAGGTGCGCGGGCCGATGGTGCCCGCCTCGGGCTCGAAGGTGCGTGCGGCCCAGGGCTGCAGGCCCCAGTCCTCGTCGTTGATGAAGAGGCCGCGGTACTTCACCGCCGGTCCGTCGTGCAGCGAGCCGCTGACGTGCAGAGGGCCGCGCCTGAGCGGCGCCATGTCGGCCCACCAGACCCAGGGCGACACGCCCAGGGCCCGGCTCAGCGTGTAGACGCCGTAGGCCGTGCCGCGGTGGTCGGCGCCGACGATGACGAGGGCCTGCTTCACGCCAGGCCTGGGGTTGCGCAGCACCGCGATCTCGAAGCACTCCCAGCAGCCCTTGAGCCTGCCGAGGTCCAGGCCCGAGGCGTCGATGAGGGGATGGCGGCCGGCGGTGCCGACCCAGATCTGCACCGGTCCCTTGGCGGCGGTGCGCAAGCCCAGCCGTTTCAGGTCGGCGGCGAGATCCCTGGCGACGAAAGCCTCGAGCGGGTCGGCATCCGGCGCCGCGACGATGACGGCGCCGTCGAGCGGCAGACTGCCCGGCGCGGCCTTGACGCCGACGGTCAGCCCCGCATGCGCTGCAACGGCCAGCGCGCACAGCCAGGCGAGCAGCAGCACCCGCATCACCGCGACCTGAAGGCCGCCCGCAAATGCGGCGGCGGCAACGGCGCGCTGCGGCGGGTGGTGTCGGCCGCACCGTCAAGCACGGGATCGGGGGAGAGCGGCCGGGGCGCGGGCTCGACGCTTGCGCAGGCGGCGATCGCCGCCTGCAGCAAGGCAAGGGATTTCACGGCGCGACGATGGCCGCCGGCGTCGGCGGCTTCATGCCGTGGCCGAGATGGAAGCCGGGGTGCGGCGGCTGGTTGTAGCCGGCGTTTTGCGCGGCCACCTGCACGCGGTACTGCGGGTCGTGCATCAGCGTGACCAGGCGGTAAGGCGTCGGGTGGGGCGTGCTGAAGACGAGCAGGGCAGTGCTGTCTTGGTTGCGCCAGACGACCTCCTCGCGCCAGTCGCCGAAGAGGTCGGCCGACAGCACGGGCGTGGCCTTGGTGCCGTTGTTGGCGGCAGCGCCGAAAGGCTTGCCGTCGAGCAGCTTCTCGAACCGGAAGGCGGCCGGGTTCCATTTCTCGATGGCGGTGCCGTCCAGGGATTCACGCAGCAGGTCGCCGTCCCACCAGACCGCGAAGTTCATGCGCTCGGGATGGCGCTCGCTGATGAGCTTGCCGGATGCGCTCATCAGCCCGCCGACGGCGCCCCAGCATTCCTCGCCGGGGTAGGCCGGGTCGATGTCCATGCAGACGCCGCGGCCGACGTCGTGGTTCTGGCCCGGCAGGCTCCACAGCACCCTGCCGGTCGCCGCGTCGTGCATCTCCAGGCCGTGGGCGCCGTAGCAGCGCGGCGTCTCGTGGACCATGAAGACCTGCTGGCCCTCGCGCGAGGGGTCGAGGTGGCCGACGTGCAGGGCGTCGCCGTGGCACAGGCCGGCGCTGTAGAGCAGCCGGCCGTCGCTGCCGATGGTGGCGGCGCCGTAGACGATGTCGTCGCGGCCGTCGCCGTCCACGTCGGCCACGGAGAACCAGTGCGCGCCCTGCCCGGCCGCGGGCCGGCTGGCGGCGTCGCGGTCGCTGTCGAACACCCAGCGCTGGGTCAGCCGCCCGCCGCGCCAGTCCCAGGCCGCCAGCACGGCGCGGGTGTAGTAGCCGCGCGAGAACACGGCGCTGGGCCGCTGGCCGTCGAGGTAGGCCACGCCGGCCAGGAAGCGGTCGACGCGGTTGCCGTAGGCATCGCCCCAGGCGGCCACGTTGCCGCGGGCGGGCACGTAGGGCGCGGTCGCGAGGGCGGCGCCCGTGCGGCCGTCGAAGACGGTCAGGAACTCGGGGCCGGCCAGCACATAGCCGGCCCCGTTGCGGTGGTCGGCCCCGGCGTCGCCGATGGGCTTGCCGGTGCCGTCGACCGTGCCGTCAGCGGTCTTCATCATCACTTCGGCGCGGCCGTCGCCGTCGAAGTCGTAGGCGAGGAAGCTGGTGTAGTGGGCACCGGCGCGGATGTTGCGGCCCAGGTCGATGCGCCACAGCCGCGTGCCGTCGAGCCGGTAGGCGTCCAGCAGCGTGGGGCCGGTGTAGCCGCGCTGTGAGTTGTCGTGGGCATTGGTGGGCTGCCACTTGACGATGAGTTCGTACCGGCCGTCGCCGTCGAGGTCGGCGGCCGAGCCGTCGTTGGCCTCGTAGGTGTAGGCCACGCCGTCGGGCGTGACGCCGCCGGCGGGCTTTTGCAGCGGCAGGCGCAGATAAGGCTGGGCCCAGGGCGAGACGGCCGCCTCGGCCGGCAGCTCGCGGCCGGCAACGACGGCGCTCACGGTGTAGAGGCTGTCCGCGCGGCCCTGGCCGTCGGTGAAGCTGGTGAGTGCCTGCGGTTGGGGCGTCAGCCGCCTGCCGTCGCGGTAGACGTTGAAGCGCACGGCGGCCGGCTCGGTGCCCAGCAGCCGCCAGCTCAGGAAGACGCCCTCGCCGGCCCGCATCGCGACCAGGCCGCGGTCCAGCCTTTCCATCGCCTTGGGCTGGGCCTGGGCGGCGCCGGCCGCCATGGCGAGTGCGGCTAGGGCGCTCAGCAGAGGTCGCAGGAGGTTCATCGGCAACTCACGAAAAAAAGACGGCCCCGACGGGGCCGGCACGCGCAAGCCTGCGCAACAGGGGCGGTCGGCCCGCCCCCGGAGACAGCTCAGAACTTGTAGCCCATGGTCACGTAGTAGCGGCGGCCCGACCAGGCCAGCTCGTTGGGCCGGCTCAGGTCGCCGGCGTAGGTGAGCTCGGCCTGGTTGGTCAGGTTCTTGCCCTCCAGCGACACCGTGAAGTTGGGCGTGAAGCGCAGCTGCAGCTTGGCATCGAGGTAGGCGGTCTTGTCGCGGAAGTTGGGGTTGCCCGTCACGTCGTTGCCGCCGGTGTAGTACTTGTCGCGGAAGTGGTAGGCCAGGCGCGCGTTGACCATGCCCTGGTCGTACCACAGGCCGACGTTGTAGGCGTTCTTGGACATGCCCGGATACGGCAGGATGGAGTTGTCCAGCGGGTTGATCAACTCCTTGCCGGCGCGGTACTTGAAGTCCATGAAGGTGTAGTTCAGGTCCACGCCGAAGCCGCTCAGCCAGCCTGGCAGGAAGGTCAGCGCCTTGCGCGCGGCCAGCTCCACGCCCTGGGTGATGGCGCCCTCGCCGTTGGCCCACATGGTCACGTCGTAGAGGTGGCCGTCGCCGTAGAAGTCGATGGCGGGGAAGATGACCCGGGCCGGCAGCACATAGGACTTGATGTCGTTGCGGAACAGGCCGACGCTGAACTGGTCGCCCTTGTTGGGGTAGTACTCGACGCTCAGGTCGTACTTGGTCGCGCGGTAGGGCTTGAGGCCGGGGTTGCCGGCGGTGCAGTCGTCTACGCCGTCGCCGCCGTGCGCGGTGTCGGTGCCCTGGCCGAGGGTGCAGGTCACGTTGGGCGCGATCTGCGACAGGTTGGGCCGGGCCATGACCTTGCCCCAGCCGCCGCGCACCACGAGGTTGCCGTCCAGCGCCGTCGTCGAGATGTTGAAGCTCGGCAGCACGTCGCTGTAGGTCTTGTCCAGGGTCAGGATGTCGGTGGCGTTGCCCGACACGTCGAACTTGGACGTGCTGGGGTTCCAGACGGCGATCTTCTGGTTGTTGGTGCCGGTGGCCTTGACGTGGGTGCGGGCGTAGCGCGCGCCGAAGTTGCCCTCGATGGGGAAGCCCAGCAGTTCGGTGTCGTAGTCCAGCCGCAGGTAGCCGGCATTGACGTTCTCGCGGATGTCGAAGGCCGGCAGCTGCGGATAGGTCTTGCCGTCGGCGGCCGGCGAGTTGTAGATGTGGTCGAAGTTGAAGAGGCTGGTGTCGAAGGACTGGGTCGCGACGTCGTAGTTGGGCGAGAGCCAGCCCGACGGATAACCCGACACGCCGCCGTAGCCCGAGAAGAAGCCGCTGCCGCCGGTGGGCTGCAGCACGGCCTGGGCCAGCGAGGCCATCGTGGCCTTGCCGACGTACTTGGTGTAGTTGGAGGGGTTGGCGTAGAGGTTGGTGGTGGCCGGCGCGATGGCCGGGGCCTGGCGGTCGTAGACGATGGCGCCGTTGACGTTGCCGGCCATGGTGACGATGTCGTCCGCGGTGGACGTCGTCGCGCCGTTGCTGACGACGCGCTGGCCGCCGCCGTACTGCTTGGAGTGCTTGGTCGTCGTCTGGCCGCCGAACCACAGGCGGCTGAGCATCGGGATCTCGGTGATGGCGCGCTGGAAGTCCAGCTTGCCGGTGTTCTCCGAATCGTTGGTGATGCTGGGGCGGAACTGGATGTCGGCGCGGTAGTAGGAGCTGGGGTCCGCCGGGTCGTAGCCCGCCGGGAACGTGAAGTGGGGCAGGTGCTGGTCGTCCAGCGCGACCTTGAGCCCGGGCGCGCTCATGGCCAGCGAGATGTTGTTGGTCAGGTTCTCGTAGTCGGCCTTGGAGGCGCCGGCCATGCCTTCGATGAGCCAGAGGTCGTCGCGGTAGCGGGCGCCGGTGCGCAGGTAGCGGGAGTTGATGTCGAGCTTGAAGTCGCGCGCCGAGGTGCTGAAGGCGTTGTAGCCGCCCAGCGGGCCGGTGCTGTTGGACTCGCTGTACATGCAGTCGCCGACGGTGTAGCCGGTGACCACGTGGTTGTCGAAGGTCATTCCGGCCGGCGTCGCGCTGGTGGACACGGCGCCGCAGCTGCCCGCCGTCTTGATGGTGCCGTCGGCGTTGTAGACCGGGGCCTTGCCGCCAGCGGCCGTGGCCAGGCGCTGGTGGGCGGCGTTCAGCGACGTCGAGTTGTTGGCGTTGTTGCCGAAGCTGGTGCCGTAGTTGCGGTCGTTCAGGCGCTGGTTCTGGTTGTTGGCCTCGTAGCTGATCTCGGCGTCGAAGTGGCTCGAGAACTTGTACTGCGCCGTCAGCTCGGCGGAGGAGCGCTTGTGGTCGCGCGTCCAGATGCCCACGCGCGGCGTGTTGGGCGCGTAGTCGTACCACTGCTGCTGGCATGCCGTCTTGCTGGCGCCGGTCAGGACGTTGCAGCCGGCCTGTGTGGTGACGGCCGCGGCCGCCGGGTCCAGGCTGATGCGGGTCTTGTCGGCGGAGTTGTCCCAGTCGCGCAGATAGGTCCAGCCGGTGTTGCGGGCGAAGTCGCCGCGGGTGTAGACGCGGTCGTAGACGATGTTGGCCATCAGGCCGAGCTTGCCGTCGAGGAACTTGTCGGCGGCCAGCACCGACAGGCGCGGCTGCACGCCGCCGCGCAGCGAGGCCGACTCGCCCGCCAGGCTCAGGGCCAGCGTGGGCTTGGTGAAGTCCAGCGGCTTGCGGGTGTTGATGCGCACGGTGCCGCCGACGCCGCCTTCGGTCACGTTGGGCAGCACGCCCTTGACGACGTCGATGGAGGCGATCAGCTCCGAGGCCAGCTCGCGCAGCTCGGCACCGCGGCCGCCGGTGCCGCTGGTGTTGAGCACCGACATGCCGTTGATCTCGACGCGGTTCAGGTCGGGCTCGACGCCGCGGATGGAGACCTGCGAGCCCTCGCCGAACTCACGCGACAGCTGCACGCCGGTGATGCGGGACAGCGCCTCGCCGACGTTCTTGTCGGGGAACTGGTCGATGTCCTCGGCGACGATGCTGTCCTGCACCGTCGAGGCGTTGCGCTTGCGGTCGATGGCGCTCTGGATGGAGCGGCGGATGCCGGTGACGATCACCGTCTCCAGCTGGTTGCCGCCCTTGGCTTCGGACTTGGCGGCCTCCGCCTTGGCGGCGGGAGCCGATGCGGCTGCAGCAGGCGCGGCGGGCGCCTGCTGGGCCTGGACCTGGGCCGAGGCGGCCAGCGTGGCCAGGGCGGCCGAAACCGCCAACGCCAGCGGCGACCCACGCAGCACCGGTGCCCCAGCTTGAATACTTTTCAGCAGCATTTTATTTGTCTCCAGAATATCGACCGGGAAGAGCAGAAACGGCTCGTTTCTTATTTGCCGGGAGACAGTCTAGGGGCCTGATTCACCTCAGGTTCACAAGCCAGCAAAGAATCACGGGCTTGATCAGTTGAACTCCGCGAAAACCCTTGGACGGCTCGTGTTTCGATCAAGTGCCTGATCGAACCCTGGCCTGGAAGATATCGCCAGGGGTTGCCGATGGCGGCTTTGGCTATCGGGCCGCCACGCTGCAGCGCAGCAGGGAGCGCGCGCCAGGAAAACATCGAGCACCGGCCTGGAATCAACCTCGGCCGGCGCCGGACCGAATATCCATATTCGGCCCGGAATACCGGCACGCAAATAACGGTGGATTCAATATATTCAAGGCCGGCGGTCCAGCCAGGCCTGCGGCACCGGCACGATGCAGATATTCATCTCGCGGCCGTCGGCGGCCAGCATGGCGGATTGAATCTCGATCTTGCGGCCGTCGGGGCTGAAGGTGGGGTGCACGTGGTCGCGCGCCGTCGCCTTGTGGCCGGTGGTCAGCAACATCATCTCGTGCGTGCGGCGGTCGATCAGGTAGAGGCTGCGGCTGAAGTCGTCGCCCACCGCGAAGCGCCCGTCCGGCGAGCCATGCACATGCCACAGGCCACTGCCCGAGGGCGTCTGTCCCACGAGGCTCACCTCCCGGCTGCGCAGGTTGACGATGGCCAGGCCGGTAGGCTTCTCGCGCGTGCCGGCATCGCCCCAGGCGGCGTCCTGGCCGGGGTTGGCGCCCTCCACGCCGGTGCCGGCGGCGCGGCCGGGGTCGGCGACGCCGGGGATGGCGCGGTGGCCCATCAGCGCGAAGGCCACCTCGTCCTTGCCGATGACGGCCTCGTGCGTGACCCATTCGTAGGGCGCCTCGGGATAGAGGGGCCGCAGGCCGCTGCCGTCGCCGCGCACCGTCCAGGTCCGTTGCGGCGACTTGCCGCCCGTCTCCCAGCTGAAGACGAGCTCGCCGGGGTTCCAGAGGTTGGACTGGATGTGGCCGATCTGGAAGGGCACGGAGACGACGTGGCGGATCTCGCCCGTCTTCACGTTGATCTTGCCGATGGCGTGCGGGCCCGCCCCCATGCCGCGGGGGCCGAAGGGCGGCTCGATCTTGGTGCCGGCAGGCAGGTGCGCCGCGGCGTAGGCCTTGCCGGTGATGCGGAAGCAGAACCACTGGCCGTCGGCGTCCAGCGCGTTGTCGCCCACGGCCTCCAGTTCCGGCGGCAGCACGCCGATGACGCGCTGGTAGCTGGCGGCCGGCTTCATGCGGCCGGCCTGGCTGTCGGCGAAGACGCGGTCCAGGTCCACCTCGATGGCCTGCATGGCCTTGGGCGCCCCGCCCTTGTCCGGCCGCAGGAAGTACAGGCGATTGCCCCCGGACTGGGCGAGGTTGAGCATGCCGTCGTAGCCGCCCTCGGTGACCTGCACGATGTCGCCGCTGGCCTCGTTGACCGCCATGGCCTCGCCCTTGACGCGCGCGGAGCGGAACACCAGCCACTGGCCATCGGCCGTCCACTGCGGGTGGCTGGGGTAGATCTTGGAGTCGCCGTGCGGCTGGGTGGTCAGGAAAGTCAGCGGCGTGCCGGTGACAGGGTCGGCCACGACGCGCTTCTCCGACGGGAAGCGGCGGCCGATCTGGGCCTGGGCCGGCACCACGGCCACGATCAGGGCAAGCAGGAGGAAGGTCTGGCGAAGCAGCATGGCGGGCACCGGTAGCGGGGTGGCCGCGACTCTAGGAGACCTCGCCCGGCGCGCCCTGGCCGCCCGCCAATCGCTCAAGAACTTGCGCCGTCCCGGCCCGCCGTGCTCCTAGCATCCGCGCCATGAATCGCGCCCTCACCCGCCGCAGCGTCGCCGCCGTGCTCTCGCTGCTGGCCGTCGCCGCCGCGCAGGCCCAGCCCTTCACCGCCAGCACCGATCCCGCCCGCGCCCAGGTGACCCTGCCCGAGCCGGCCCGGCCCGAGCTGCCATCCATCATCCTCATCGGCGACTCCACGGTGCGCAACGGCCATGACGACGGCCAAGGCAAGGGCGCCGACGGGCAGTGGGGTTGGGGCCGTCCGATCGCGGACTACTTCGACGCGAACCGGGTCAACCTCGTCAACCGCGCCGTGGGCGGCCTGTCCAGCCGCACCTACCGCACCAGCGGCCACTGGGCGCGCACCCAGGCCTTCATCAAGAAGGGCGACTGGGTGCTGATGCAGTTCGGCCACAACGACGCCAGCCCCGTCAACGACGCCAGCCGCGCCCGCGGCGTGCTGCGCGGCACCGGCCCCGAGAGCGAGGAGATCGACAACCTGCTCACCGGCCAGCACGAGACGGTCTACACCTACGGCGGCTACCTGCGCGGCTACATCGCCGAGATCCGCGCGGCCGGCGCCACGCCGGTGGTGTGCTCGCCGGTGATCCGCAAGCGGTGGGAAGCCGACGGCCTGAAGGTGCAGCGAGCCGGCGCCAACTACGCCGCCTGGGCCGCTGAAGTGGCGCGTCAGGAAGGCGTGGCCTTCATCGACCTCAACGAATGGGGCGCGCGGCGCTACGAGGCGCTCGGCAAGGCGGCCGTGGACGGACTCTTCCCGCGCGGCACACCCGAGGAGACGGTGCACACCAACCTGGCCGGCGCCACCTTGAACGCCCAGCTCGTCGTCGCCGGCCTGATCCAGGCCAAGGTGCTGCCCGATGCCTTCTACACGCGCCGCTTCACGCCGGACGGCGCGGACGACCGGCCCGTAGCCGACGCCCGCAAGGTCAAGGTCGAAGCGCCGCGCGACCCTGCCCTGCCCAGCCTCGTGCTGATCGGCGACTCCACGGTGCGCAGCGGCGGCCAGAACGGCGCCTGGGGCTGGGGCGAGCGCCTGGCCGCCTTCTTCGACATCCGCCGCATCAACATCGTCAACGACGCCATCGGCGGGCGTAGCAGCCGCACCTTCTTCACCGAGGGCCGCTGGGCCGCGGTGCTGCAGCAGCTCAAGCCGGGCGACACGCTGCTGATCCAGTTCGGCCACAACGACGGCGCCCGCATCGGCGACCCCGCCGGCAAGAACCGCGGCTCGGTGCCGGGCATCGGCGACGACACGGTGGAGGACACCCGCCCTGACGGCAGCAAGGAAACGGTGCAGAGCTTCGGCTGGTACCTCAAGCGCTACATCGCCGACGCGCGCGTCAAGGGCGTCAGCGTCGTCGTGCTGTCGCCCATCCCGCACAAGGACCGCTGGCAGGCCGGCCAACCCCGCGACTTCGAGAACTACGCGGCCTGGGGCGAGCAGGCCGCGCGCGAGAACGGCGCCCAGTTCATCGACCTCACGATGTTCGTGACCGAGGCCTACCGCGCCGTCGGAGCCGCCCAGGTGGACGGTTACTTCGCCGACGCCCGCACCCACACCAACGACGCGGGGGCCGTCTTCAACGCCACCCAGGTCGTGCGGGGCCTGAAGCAGCTGCCCGGCCAGCCGCTGCAGTCCTATCTGCGCGAGCCCGCGCTGTAAAACGCGGGCAGGTCTTGCGCAGCCTCGAAAACTTCGCTTAGAATGGCCGGCTCAGGCGCTTTAGCTCAGCCGGTTAGAGCGACGGAATCATAATCCGCAGGTCCGGGGTTCGAATCCCTGAAGCGCCACCAAACAAAGTCTTTTTGCATCAAGCAATTGGACTAGAAGAGAGCCCGCCGAGTGCGGGCTCTTTCGCTTTCAGCGTCAACCAAGTGTCAACGGCGAAGCTCCAGTGTGGTCGTGCCTGCTGTGGACACGTCGACCGTCTCGAAGCCCTGCCCTTGCAGCAGCGCTTTCATTCGGGCTGATGGCTTGCGGCATCTCGCATAGATGTGTTCGGACCGCACGCCCGGTAACAGTTTGGTCACCCCGAGCTGCTCGCAGCCAACGGGCTCGATGCTGAACAAGCTCGTACCGTTCAGGTGATCTTGCGCGAACGTATCTAATTTGGTACATTCCCGGGATGGGTGAGCCGATCCTTACCGTCGCTTTCTACCGCGCAGATTCAGGCAGTGAACCTGTCCGCGACTGGCTTCGTGAACTCACGGTCGAGGATCGAAAGGCCATTGGCACCGACATCAAGACGGTCCAGTACGGATGGCCCTTGGGCATGCCGTTGGTCCGCAAGATGGAACCTGGTTTGTGGGAAGTTCGCTGTGACATCGCCGATGGCATTGCCCGCGTCCTTTTCACCGTGAGGGACGGTCAGATGGTTCTGTTGCACGGCTTTGTCAAGAAAGCCCAAAAGACCCCCGACAACGAGTTGAAGACAGCCAGGAACCGGCTCAAGAAGCTGTAGGAGAGCACCATGACCAAGCACATTGGTAGCAACTTTGACGACTTCCTCAAAGAGGAAGGCATGCACGAGGAAGTGACCGCCGCTGCCGTGAAGCGGGTAATCGCGTGGCAGTTCGCCCAAGCGATGAAGGCTCAGAAGGTCAGCAAGACCGAGATGGCAGCACGGATGCACACCAGTCGGATGGTGGTGAATCGGCTCCTGGACGAAAGCGACACCAGCGTGACCCTTGCGACGCTTGCTCGCGCCAGTGTTGCGCTGGGCACGCCTCTACGTTTCGAGCTTGGGGCCGGAGCAGCCTGAATTCAGGTTGTCAACGTAGTGTCAACGGCATCGCGGTGTACCCACCTACGGGACTGGGCGCATCGCGTCTAAGCCGTTGATATAGCGGTACAATGTGGCGCAATGCGGTGCTTCGGGACGGAATCATAATCCGCAGGTCCGGGGTTCGAATCCCTGAAGCGCCACCAAAATCCGAACGGCCCGAGCACTCCTCGGGCCGTTTGTCTTTGCGCCGGCCCGTCGTGCGCCGGTCTTCATCCGCAGCCACTGGACACATACCATGTACCGCTGTGCACTTTCGCTGGCCTTGGCGGCCAGTTGCGTCGTCGCCCAGGCGCAAACCCACCGCTTCTTCCCCGCCACCGCGCTGCGCGGCGAACTCGTCGTGACGCAGTTCCCCGACGTGCAGCTCAACGGCCAGCCGGCCCGCCTGGCGCCCGGCGCCCGCGTGAAGAACGAGGACAACCTGTGGGTGCCGCCGGCGGGCCTCACAGGGCAGAAGCTCCTCGTGCACTACACGGTCGAGAGCAGTGGGCTCATCATGGACGTCTGGGTGCTCAACGCCGCCGAGCGCGAGAACAAGCTCTGGCCGCGCACGCCGGCCGAGTCGGCGAGCTGGCAGTTCAACCCGGGCAACCAGACCTGGAGCAAGCCATGAGCGGCGCCGAGACCACGGGCAAGAAGGTCTACATCAAGACCTTCGGCTGCCAGATGAACGAGTACGACTCGGACAAGATGGCCGACGTGCTCGAGGCCGCCAAGGGCTACACGCCCACCGACGACCCCGAGCAGGCCGACCTGATCCTCTTCAACACCTGCTCGGTGCGCGAGAAGGCGCAGGAGAAGGTGTTCAGCGACCTCGGTCGCGTGAAGCACCTCAAGGCCAAGGGCGTGATGATCGGCGTGGGCGGCTGCGTGGCCAGCCAGGAGGGGGCGGCCATCATCGAGCGCGCGCCCTACGTGGACGTCGTCTTCGGCCCGCAGACCCTGCACCGCCTGCCGCAGATGCTGGAGGCCCGCCGCGAGCAGCGCCGCCCGCAGGTGGACATCTCCTTCCCCGAGATCGAGAAGTTCGACCACCTGCCGCCGGCCAAGGTCGAGGGCGCGTCGGCCTTCGTGTCCATCATGGAAGGCTGCTCCAAGTACTGCAGCTACTGCGTGGTGCCCTACACCCGCGGCGAAGAGGTCTCGCGGCCCTTCGACGACGTGCTGACCGAGATCGCCGGCCTGGCCGACCAGGGCGTCATGGAGATCAACCTGCTGGGCCAGAACGTCAATGCCTACCGCGGCAGGATGGGCGACACGACCGAGCACGCCGACCTCGCCCTGCTGCTGGAGTACGTGGCCGAGATCCCCGGCATCCGCCGGCTGCGCTTCACCACCAGCCACCCCAACGAGTTCAGCCCGCGCCTGATCGAGGCCTACGGCAAGGTGCCGCAGCTCGTGAACCACCTGCACCTGCCCGTGCAGCACGGCAGCGACCGCATCCTGATGGCCATGAAGCGCGGCTACACGGCGCTGGAGTTCAAGAGCATCGTGCGCAAGCTGCGCGCCGTCCGCCCGGACCTGCGACTGGCCAGCGACTTCATCGTCGGGTTCCCCGGCGAGACCGAGGACGACCACGCCAAGCTGATGAAGCTGGTGCACGACGTCGGCTTCGACGCCAGCTTCAGCTTCATCTTCAGCCCGCGCCCCGGCACGCCGGCCGCGGCGCTGGAGGACACGACGCCTTACGAGACCAAGGTGAAGCGCCTGCAGGAACTGCAGGGCGCCATCGAGGCGCATGCGCTGACGATCTCGCAGGGCATGGTCGGGCGGGTCGAGAAGGTGCTGGTCACCGGCACTTCCCGCAAGGACGCGACGGAGCTGATGGGGCGCACGGAATGCAACCGCATCGTGAACTTCCAGGGCGCCCCACGGCTGATGAACCAGCTCGTCGATGTGCGCATCACGACGGCGTTCGCCCACTCGCTGCGTGGCGAGGTGGTGACGGCGGAAGAGGTGCTCAGCGCCTGAAGCTGAGCAGCCACCACTGGGGCAGCGCCACGCCGGCCAGCAGCAGGGCATAGCCGGCCATCTTGCCGTCGCGCCCCAGCAGGGCCAGTGCCGCGACGAGGGCCAGGCTGCCGCCCGCGCCGCCCCAGGTCCACAGCCGCCGCCAGGCCAGCGACCTGGTTTCCCGTCGCCACAGCCCCTTGATCGCCAGCGCGAGCAGCGCCGCCAGGCCCCACGCGGGGGCGAACAGATTGGCGAGATGCCAGAAAGCGTCCAAAGGGCTCATTCGGTGGGTCGCGGATTGATCGGCGTCAGCGGCGGGAAAAGCGGCGAATCCTACAATTCGCCTCCATGTCGGTCTTCACTCTCGGCCTGAACCACCACACCGCCCCGCTGGATCTGCGCGGCCGGTTCGCGTTCACGCTGGAGCAGATCGCCCCCTCGCTCACCGGCCTGCGCCAGAAGCTGCCCGGCGCGCCGGAGGCGGCCATCCTGTCCACCTGCAACCGCACCGAGGTCTACATGGCCGCTCCGCCCGCGCAGGTGCAGCCGGCCATCGCCTGGCTGGCCCAGACGGGCGGTGTGGAAGCCGGTGCCCTGCGCGAGCACGCCTACGTCATGCAGGGCAGCGCCGCGGCGCGGCACGCCTTCCGCGTCGCCAGCGGGCTGGACTCGATGGTGCTCGGCGAGCCCCAGATCCTCGGCCAGATGAAGCAGGCCGTGCGTGAAGCCGAGGCGGCCGGGGCGCTGGGCACGACGCTGCACCAGCTCTTCCAGCGCAGCTTCTCGGTCGCCAAGGAGGTGCGCAGCTCCACCGAGATCGGCGCCCACTCCATCAGCATGGCGGCGGCGGCCGTGCGCCTGGCCGGCCAGCTCTTCGAGGACCTGGCGCGCACGCGCGTCCTCTTCGTCGGCGCTGGCGAGATGATCGAGCTGACCGCGACTCACTTCGCGGCCCGCACGCCCAGCCACATGGCCGTGGCCAACCGCACGCTGGAGCGCGGCGAAAAGCTCGCCACGCATTTCGGCGCCGAAGCCATGCGCCTGTCCGAACTGCCCGAGCGCCTGCACGAGTTCGACATCGTCGTCTCCTGCACGGCCTCCAGCCTGCCCCTGATCGGCCTGGGCGCCGTGGAACGCGCGCTGAAGAAGCGTCGTCACCGCCCGATGTTCATGGTGGACCTGGCCGTGCCGCGCGACATCGAACCCGAAGTCGCCCAGCTGGACGACGTCTACCTCTACACCGTCGACGAGCTGGCCGTGCAGGTGCAGACCGCCGGCGAGAAGCGCCAGGCCGCCGTGGCCCAGGCCGAAGCCATCGTCGAGACCGGCGTGCAGAGCTTCATGCACTGGCTGGACCAGCGCCACACGGTGCCCCTCATCCAGGCCCTGCACGCCCAGGCCGACGACTGGCGCGCCCTCGAGATCGCCCGCGCCCGCAAGCTGCTGGCCAAGGGGGCCAACGTCGACGAGGTGCTGGACGCCCTGTCCAAGGGCCTGACACAGAAGCTGCTGCACGGCACGCTGGCCGAACTGCATGCCAGCGACGGCGAGCAGCGCCTGCAGCTCGCGCAGACCGTCTCCCGGCTCTTCCTGCGCGGCAGGCAGTCTTAGCGGCGCTCTCCTGCCCGCCGCCCGGCGCGCAAGCTGCGCCGCCTCACTGCCTTCTCCCGATCTCGCCATGAAAGACTCGCTGCGCCAGCAGTTCGAACGCCTCGGCTTCCGCCTCGCCGAGCTGGACGCCCTCCTCGCCGACGGCAGCATCGCCGCCGACATGAAGCGTTATCGCGCGCTGACGAAGGAGCAGGCCGAGGTGTCGGGCCTGGTCGAGCGCTACCGCCGCTACCAGCGTCACGAGGCTGACCTGGGCGCCGCGCGCGAGATGCTGGCCGACCCCGAGATGGCCGAGATGGCGCGCGAGGAAATCGCCGCCAACGAGGCCGCCCTCGCTGCACTGGACCAGGAGCTGCAGTTGGCCCTCGTCCCCAAGGACCCCGACGACGACCGCAACGCCTTCCTCGAGATCCGGGCCGGCACGGGCGGCGACGAGTCGGCCCTGTTCGCCGGCGACCTGGCCCGCATGTACCTGCGCTACGCCGACAGCCAGGGCTGGCGCAGCGAGGTGATGAGCGAGAACGCCTCCGACCTCGGCGGCTACAAGGAGCTGGTCGTGCGCATCGAGGGCAGCGGCGCCTACGGCCGGCTCAAGTTCGAGAGCGGCGGCCACCGCGTGCAGCGCGTGCCGGCGACCGAATCGCAGGGCCGCATCCACACCAGTGCCTGCACGGTGGCCGTGCTGCCCGAGCCCGACGAGGCCGAGGAGATCACGCTCAACCCGGCCGACCTGCGCATCGACACCTTCCGCGCCAGCGGTGCCGGTGGCCAGCACATCAACAAGACCGACTCGGCCATCCGCATCACGCACATCCCCACCGGCCTGGTCGCGGAATGCCAGGACGACCGCAGCCAGCACCGCAACAAGGCCAAGGCCATGGCGGTGCTGCAGGCCAGGCTGCGCGACAAGGAGCGCGTCGAGCGCGAGGCCAAGGAGGCCGCGACGCGCAAGGGCCTGATCGGCAGCGGCGACCGCAGCGACCGCATCCGCACCTACAACTTTCCCCAGGGCCGGTTGACCGACCACCGCATCAACCTGACGCTCTACAAGCTCGGGCAGATCATGGACGGCGACCTGGGCGACGTCATCCAGGGCCTGCAGGCGGCCCAGGCCGCCGAGCAGCTCGCGCAGCTCGAGGAAGGCCGGGCGTGACGGTCGACGAGGCCCTGGCCCTGGCGCGCCGGCTCGGTGTCGAGCGCGGCGACGCCCAGGCCCTGATCGCCCACCTTGCCGGGCGGGACCGCACCTGGCTGATCACCCACGGCGACGCCCCCGTGCCGGGCGCCGAAGCGGCCCTGCAACGCCTGGCCGACGGCGAGCCCCTGGCCCACTTGACCGGCTGTCAGCCCTTCCACGGCCTGAACCTGCGGGTCACGCCGGCCACCCTCATCCCTCGGCCCGACACCGAGGTCGTGGTGGACTGGGCGCTCGAGCTGCTGGCCGGCTTGCCCGGCCGGCCGGCCGTCGCCGACCTGGGTACCGGCAGCGGCGCGATCGCGCTCGCCATCAAGGCCGCCTGCGGGCGAGCCACCGTCTGCGCCGTCGATCTCAGCGCGCCGGCGTTGGAGGTCGCCCACGCCAACGGCGAGGCCCTGGGCCTGGAGGTGGACTGGCGGCAGGGCAACTGGTTCGAGCCGCTGGCCGGCCGGCACTTCGACCTCATCGTCAGCAATCCGCCCTACATCGCGGGCGACGACCCGCACCTGCCGGCCCTGCGCCACGAGCCGCTCACCGCGCTGACGCCAGGGGGCGACGGCCTGGCCGACCTGCGCACGCTGATCGATGCGGCGCCGCAACATCTGCCGCCCGGCGGCTGGCTGCTGCTGGAGCACGGCTGGGACCAGGCCGAGGCGGTCGCGCGGCAGTTGTCCGGCCGGGGCTTCGGGGAGGTCGCGCTGCGGCGCGACCTGGGCGGGCGTGCGCGCGCCAGCGGCGGGCGCTGGCCCGGCTGAAGGCTGGATTGCCGGGCGGCGAACGTCCGCCACGTTTGCGTGATGTTTTGCCCCCAGTTCTTCATGCACGGAAACCCGCAGCCGGCGTAGTATCGAATCCCGGTGCAAGCGGTTGCACCGCGCAGGAGACGATCATGGCCCGCCTCGCCAGCGCTGCAGTACTGAGCCTCTCTGCCCTCTTCACCCTGTCGGCCTGGGCGGACGACACCGGCCATCCGCGCTGGCAGGCGCGATTGCAGCTGAGCAGCGTCGACACCGGCACCGACAGCAAGCCCCATCTCGGCGGCTCCCGCATCCTCAGCGCCAACCTGCTGGGCGACTACTACCTCACCAGTTCCGGCTTCGCCAGCCTGCGCGGCGGCCTGCGCGCCACCGGCGGCCTGATGCTCGGCCCCTTGTCGATGTCGCAGAGCAGCGGCGGCCTGGCCCTCGGCAGCGGCCCGCTGTCGGCCGGCCGGCGCAGCTTCGCGCTGAGCGGCCCCGACACCTATTCCCTGGAGCCCAGCTCCAACCTCTCCTACGTGGGCCTGGGCTATACCGGCCGCCTGCGGGGCAGCGGCCTGGCCTTCAGCGCCGACTTCGGCCTGATGTCGGGCAATGTCGGCAGCCTGCGCCTGGGCCGCAGCAGCGCGCAGGGCTTCGAGGACGCGATGCGCGACCTCCGCTTCAAGCCCCTGCTGCAGCTGGGCCTGGCCTACAGCTACTGATCTCCCGTGCCGGGCAAGGCCCGTCTCCACGCAGGGAGATGGCCGCGCCGGCCCGGGGGGGCTCCGGGATAATCACGGTTTTGACACGACAACTCCGAGATTCCCCATGAGCGACGTTCAGCAGCGCATTGACGACCTGGTCAAGTCCAACCGCGTCATGCTCTTCATGAAGGGCACGGCCCAGTTCCCGATGTGCGGCTTCTCCGGCCGCGCCATCCAGATCCTGAAGGCGGCCGGCGCCACCGACCTCAAGACCTTCAACGTGCTGGAGGACGAAGAGGTGCGCCAGGGCATCAAGGAGTACGCGAACTGGCCCACCATCCCACAGCTCTACATCAATGGCGAGTTCGTTGGCGGCTCGGACATCATGATGGAGATGTACGAATCGGGCGAACTGCAGCAGGCACTGGCTGGCGCGTAATCGCGCCCCCCTGCTCGCTTCGCGCGCGGCCCCTCAAGGGAACGCTGCCCGTGGCCCGGCAAAGCCGGTTCCACGGCAGTCACCTGGTCAGGCACTGTGCCGCCAGGTGCCGGCCTTCAAAGGTTCGATGACATGACGCAACGGTTGGTAGTGGGACTGACGGGCGCGACCGGCGCGGCCTATGCGCTGCGCCTGCTGCGCCGCGCACGGGAACTCGGCGTCGAGACGCACCTGGTGGCGACGCCAGCGGGCATCCTCAACGCCCACCACGAACTCGGCCTGGACCGATCGGCCCTGGAAGCCGAGGCCACGCAGGCGCATGCCCCGGGCGACGTGGGCGCCTGCATCGCCAGCGGCAGCTTCGCCACCGCGGCCATGGTCGTCGCGCCGTGTTCGATGAAGTCGCTCGCCGCCATCGCCCACGGCCTGGGCGACAACCTGCTGACGCGCGCGGCCGACGTGACGCTCAAGGAACGCCGTCGCCTCGTCCTGATGGTGCGGGAAACCCCGCTCAACCTCGCCCACCTGCGCAACATGGTGGCGGTGACGGAGATGGGCGGCATCTGCTTCCCGCCGCTGCCGGCCTTCTACCACCGCCCGAGCAGCATCGACGAGATGGTGGCCGAGACGGTCGAGCGCGTGCTCGAGCTGGCCGGCGTGGCCGAGGCCCGGCCCAAGGCCTGGACCGGCCTCTGAGGCACCACGCGGATCACTTCTCCCCAGGCAGCAGCCACTGCCGCCGCGCGGCGAACACGGCGTTCGGATACTCCGGCCGGCCGCGGCTTCCGTTGTAGCGCCCCAGCGCCAGGAAGAGGTCGCCCTTCTCGACATCGAGGTAGTGGCGCAGGATGACGCAGCCGAAGCGCAGGTTGCTCTGCATGTGGAAGAGGCGCGAGGCGTCGCCGTCGCCGATGGCGCGGGTCCAGAAGGGCATGACCTGCATGTAGCCGCGCGCGCCGGCGGTGCTGATGGCGTACTTGCGAAAACCGCTCTCGACCTGGATGAGCCCGAGCACGAGGCTGGGTTCGAGGCCGGCCCGCTTGGCTTCGTACCAGACCGTCTCCAGGAACTCGACGCGGATCTGCGTCTCCGTCTTGCGGTTCTTGAGCCGCTCGCTCATCGTGCCCAGCCAGCGCAGATAGGCCTCGCGCAAGGCGGGGTCGTCGAAGCGTGGGCGCGGCGGTGCCGACTGCGCGATGGAAGCGCTGAGCGCCGAACGGACGGCGTCCGCCAGCGGCTCTTCCACCTGGGCGCCGGCCCGCGCCACGAGGGGCGCGGCCAGCAGGCCGGACAGCGCGAGGCGTCGCCTCAAAGCTTGAGCAGGCCCTTCAGGTGCCCCACCACGTCGCCCACCGGCAGCTTGGCGGCGGCCTCGTCGCGGCGGCCCTGGTATTCCACCTGGCCGTCCTTGAGCCCGCGGTCGGAGAGCACGACGCGATGCGGCACGCCGATCAGCTCCCAGTCCGCGAACATGGCACCGGGACGCTCGCCGCGGTCGTCCAGCAGCACGTCCACGCCGAGCGCCTTGAGCGCGCCATACAGCGTCTCGGCAGCCACCTTGACCTCGTCGCTGCGGTCCATGCCGATGGGGCAAAGCACCACGGTGAACGGAGCGATGGCGTCCGGCCAGATGATGCCGCGGGCGTCGTGGTTCTGCTCAATGGCGGCGCCCAGGATGCGCGTGACGCCGATGCCGTAGCAGCCCATCTCCAGCAGCTTGGGCTTGCCGTTCTCGTCCAGGAAGGTGGCGTTCATCGCCGCCGAGTACCGGGTGCCGAGGTAGAACACATGGCCGACCTCGATGCCGCGCTGGATGGCGAGCAGGCCCTGGCCGTCCGGCGAAGGGTCGCCCGCGACGACGTTGCGGATGTCGGCGACGAGGTCGGGCTCGGGGAGGTCGCGGCCCCAGTTCACGCCGGTCAGGTGGAAGTCGGCCTCGTTGGCGCCGCAGACGAAGTCGCTCATCACGGCCACGGTGCGGTCGGCGACGATCTTCACCGGCTGCTTCAAGCCGATGGGCCCGAGGTAGCCGGGCTTGCAGCCGAAGTGCTCCTCAATCTCGCCGACGGTGGCGAAGCGGAAGCCGCCCTTGAGGCCGTCGACCTTGCCGGCCTTCACTTCGTTGAGTTCGTGGTCGCCGCGCACGAGCAGCAGCCAGACCTGGGTCTTGGCCACCACGCCGCGGGCATCCTGTTCGTCGGTGGCCAGCACCAGGGACTTGACCGTCTGCGACAGCGGCAGGCCCAGGAGCTGGGCCACGTCCTCACAGGTGCTCTTGCCGGGCGTCGGCGTCTTGGCCAGGGGCTGCAAGGCCTCGCCGCGCGACGGCAGCAAGGCGACGGCCTCGGCCAGCTCGATGTTGGCGGCGTAGTCGCTGGTCGGGCAGTAGACGATGGCGTCCTCGCCCGTCTCGGCGATGACCTGGAACTCGTGGGAGCGGTCGCCGCCGATGGCGCCGGTATCGGCCGCGACGGCGCGGTACTGCAGGCCCAGGCGATCGAAGATCTTGCAGTAGGCCTGGTACATGTTGTCGTAGCTGCGGCCCGCGGCCTCCACGTCACGGTCGAAGGAGTAGGCGTCCTTCATCGTGAACTCGCGCCCACGCATCACGCCGAAGCGCGGCCGGCGCTCGTCGCGGAACTTGGTCTGGATGTGATAGAAGTTCTTCGGCAGCTGACGGTAGGAACGCAGTTCCTGGCGCGCGATGTCGGTGATGACTTCCTCGCTGGTCGGCTGCACGATGAAGTCGCGGCCATGGCGGTCCTTCACCCGCAGCAGCTCCGGGCCCATCTTGTCGAAGCGGCCGGTTTCCTGCCACAGCTCGGCCGGCTGGATGACGGGCATCAGGCACTCGACGGCGCCGGCCGCGTCCATCTCCTCCCGGATGATCTTTTCGACCTTGCGGATGACGCGCAACCCCATCGGCATGTAGTTGTATATGCCGGCGCCCAGGCGCTTGATCATGCCGGCGCGCATCATCAGCTTGTGGCTGACGACCTCGGCGTCGGCGGGGGCTTCCTTCAGCGTGGAGACGAAGAACTGGGTGGCTTTCATGGGGGAGCGGATGAGAAAACGAAGGCCGGGTGAAAACCCGGCCGAATTCGCGGCAAAACCTGACAAATCTTCGGGTTAGCGAGGACCGTATCGCAATCGCGGCCCGATGCAATAATCGAACCAACTAGAGATTCGAGGTTGATTATGCTCGACCGTGAAGGCTTCCGCCCCAACGTCGGCATCATCCTGCTCAACCAGCGCAACGAGGTGTTCTGGGGCAAACGCATCCGGACACACTCCTGGCAGTTCCCGCAAGGGGGCATCAAGCACGGTGAGACGCCCGAGCAGGCGATGTACCGAGAGCTCCACGAGGAAGTGGGACTCACCCCCGAGCATGTGCGCATCATCGCCCGCACGCGCGACTGGCTGCGCTACGAGGTGCCCGAGCACTTCATCCGGCGCGATGCGCGTGGGCACTACCGCGGGCAGAAACAGATCTGGTTCCTGCTGCAGATGATGGGGCGCGACTGCGACATGAACCTGCGCGCCACCGACCATCCGGAGTTCGACGCCTGGCGCTGGAACGAGTACTGGGTGCCGCTGGATGCCGTCATCGAGTTCAAGCGCGGCGTCTACGAGATGGCGCTGACGGAGCTGGCGCGCTACCTGCCGCGCATCAACCACCACAACCGCTACCTGCGCGCCGGCATGCGCCCCGCGCACCGGGAACGGCACAGCGGGCCCATGCCGCTGGAGTCCACGGTCGCGGCGCCACCGGAAGGCGACGCCAAGGAATGACCGGCGGCTCCTAGCGGAGCACCAGGTTGTCGCGGTGGATGAGTTCCGGCTCGGCGGCATAACCGAGCAAGCCCTCGAACTCCGACGAGGGCCTGCGGGCGATCAGCCGCGCCTCCGCCCCCGAGTAGTTGGCCAGGCCGCGCGCCAGTTCGGTGCCGTCCGGCGAGAGCACGGCGATGACGTCGCCCCGGTGGAAGTCGCCCTGCACCTCGGTGACGCCGATGGGAAGAAGGCTCTTGCCCTCGCCGCGCAGCTTGAGCACCGCGCCGGCATCGACCTTGACGGCTCCGCGCATCTGCAGGTGATCGACCATCCACTGCTTGCGCGCCTGCAGCTTGGGCGTGGCTGCACGCAAGGCCGTGCCGATGGCCTCGCCGCGCGCCAGGCGAAGCAGCACGTCGGGCTCGCGGCCCCAGGCGATGACCGTGCCGGCGCCGCTGCCGGCCGCGCGCTTGGCCGCCAGGATCTTGGTGATCATGCCGCCGCGGCCGATGCTGGAACCCGCTCCGCCCGCCATGCGCTCCAGTTCCGGATCGCCGGCTTGGGCCGAGTCGATGAAGCGGGCCGCAGGGTCCTTGCGCGGATCGGCGGAATACAGGCCGCGCTGATCCGTCAGGATGACCAGGGCATCGGCTTCGACGAGGTTGGCGACGAGCGCACCGAGGGTGTCGTTGTCGCCGAACTTGATCTCGTCGTTGACGACGGTGTCGTTCTCGTTGATGACCGGCAGCACGCGATGCGCCAGCAGCGTCAGTAGCGTGGAGCGCGCGTTCAGGTAGCGTTCGCGGTCGGCCAGGTCGGCGTGCGTCAACAGCACCTGGGCGCTATGCATGCCTTGGGCACTGAGCTGACTCTCGTACATCTGCGCCAGGCCCATCTGGCCGACGGCCGCCGCCGCCTGCAATTCGTGTAGTTCCTTGGGCCGCGTCGTCCAGCCCAGGCGCTTCATGCCTTCCGCAATGGCGCCGCTGGAGACCATCACGAGTTCGCGTCCTTCGGCCGCAAGCGCGGCCAACTGCCGGCTCCAGTTGGCGATGGCCTCGGCATCGACGCCACGCCCCTCGTTGGTGACGAGGCTGGAACCGACCTTGACGACGATGCGGCGGGCGCTGGACAGCAGACTCATTCGGCGGGATCGGGCGTATCGAAGCGGATGTCGGGTTCGACGACGGCACGCTGCTCCGCGGCAACGTGGTCGTAAATGGCGTGGACCAGGGGCTGGCAGCCTTCCCGGGTCAGCGCGGAGATCTCGAAGACCGGGCCTTTCCAGCGGTAGCGCTTGATGAAGTCCTTGACGCGCGCGGCGCGCTCTTCCTCCGGCACCATGTCGAGCTTGTTCAGCACCAGCCAGCGCGGCTTGGCGTGCAACTCGGGGTCGTACTTCTTGAGCTCGGCGACGATGGCCTTGGCCTCCTTGACCGGGTCCACTTCGGGGTCGAAGGGCGCAAGATCGACGACGTGCAGCAGCAGTCGCGTACGCTGCAGATGGCGCAGGAACTGGTGGCCCAGGCCGGCCCCTTCCGCTGCACCCTCGATGAGGCCGGGGATGTCGGCCACGACGAAGCTCTTCTCCGGCCCGACACGCACGACGCCGAGGTTGGGATGCAGGGTCGTGAAGGGGTAGTCGGCGATCTTGGGCTTGGCGTTGGAGATGGCCGTGATGAGCGTCGACTTGCCGGCGTTGGGCTGGCCGAGGAGGCCGACGTCGGCGAGCACGCGCAATTCCAGGCGCAGCTTCCTGGCCTCGCCGGGCCAGCCCGGCGTCTTCTGCCGCGGCGCGCGGTTGGTGGAGGTCTTGAAGTGCAGGTTGCCGAAGCCGCCGTCGCCGCCCTTGGCCAGCAGGATGCGCTGGCCCGGCTCCAGCAGCTCGCCGATCACCGTCTCCGTCTCGAGATCGGTGATGACCGTGCCGATGGGCATGCGCAGGACGATGTCGTCAGCAGCCGCGCCGAAGCAGTCGGAGCCGCGGCCGGCCTCGCCATTGCGAGCCTCGTGGCGGCGCGCGTAGCGGTAGTCGATCAGCGTGTTGAGATTGCGATCGGCTTCGGCCCAGACGCTGCCGCCCTTGCCGCCGTCGCCGCCGTCGGGTCCGCCGAAGGGAATGAACTTTTCGCGGCGAAAGCTCGCGCAGCCGGCGCCGCCATTGCCGGCGGCGACATCGATGGTGGCTTCGTCAACGAATTTCATGGCGGGCGGGCCATCGTAATGGCTGGGTAGGGCCGGATGCGCCGTGTTGTGGCGCCTCAGGCTTCAGAAATGACAAAGCCCCGGGATGGCCGGGGCTTGGCTGGCCGGGCGATCAAATCGCCCGCAGGGGCTGGCGCCTCAGGCGGCCAGGGGCGTGACCACCACGGTCGCGCGGTTGCTCGCGCCCTTGGTGGTGAAGCTGACGTGGCCGTCCACCAGGGCGAACAGCGTGTGGTCCTTGCCCATGCCGACGTTGGTGCCGGCGTGGAAACGGGTGCCGCGCTGGCGCACGATGATCGAGCCCGCGGAGATCAGTTCGCCGCCGTAGGCCTTGACGCCCAGCATCTTGGGCTTGGAGTCACGGCCGTTCCGGGTGGAACCGCCGCCTTTTTTCTGTGCCATGAGTTAGCTCCTCGAAAGTGGCGTAAGCGGCTGGATCAGCCGTTGACCGCGCTGATTTCCAGCTCGGTGAAGTTCTGGCGATGGCCCTGGCTCTTCTTGTAGTGCTTGCGGCGACGCAGCTTGAAGATACGGACCTTGTCGTGCTTGCCGTGGCTCACGACCTTGGCGCTGACGGTGGCGCCGGCGACCAGCGGAGCGCCGATCTTCAGCTCGCTGCCGTTGCCGACGGCCAGCACCTGGTCCAGGGTGACCTCGGCGCCGACTTCCGCGTCGAGCAGCTCGACCTTGATCTTTTCACCGGCAGCAACCTTGTACTGCTTGCCGCCGGTTTTAATGACCGCGTACATACTCATCCTTCCGCACCGGGTGGGTGCATTCACCCGGCTGCGCGGCATGGCCGCCCCAGACCGGGCCTTTTTGTCGATTTTTGGTGTCTCCCGCATGCCGCCCGCCATGGACGCACGAAATGCAAAGAGCCCGCGAGTATACCCTGAGCTTTTTCTGCTTGGCAATGCCTCCAGGCCCTGGCGCCTAACGAACCAGAAGGCTGGCACCGCCCACGACGAGGGCGGCGGCGGCGCCCTGCTTCCTATAATCCTTCGATTACTAGCTTGAGAGACCAGAGTGCGCGTCGAGTCAACCTCGTCCCCATCCCAAGTTGCCGAGGCTCTCGCCGTACTGGCCGATGAAATGGCCCAGGTCGACGCCGTCATCGCCCAGCGCCTGAGCTCAGACGTCGCCCTCATCGACCAGATTGCACATTACATCGTGCGCGCGGGCGGCAAGCGCATGCGCCCCAAGCTCGTGCTGTTGTTCGCCAACGCCCTGGGCTTTGACAGCTCTGCCCGCTTCGAACTGGCGGCGGTCGTCGAGTTCATCCACACGGCCACGCTGCTGCACGACGACGTGGTCGATGAATCGTCGCTGCGCCGCGGCAAGCCCACGGCCAACGCCCTCTTCGGCAATGCCGCCAGCGTGCTGGTGGGCGACTTCCTCTACTCGCGAGCCTTCCAGATGATGGTCTCGGTGGATCGGATGCGTGTGCTGGAGGTGCTGGCCGAGGCGACCAACGTCATCGCCGAAGGCGAGGTCCTGCAACTGATGAACATGCACGATCCCGACATCAGCGTCGAGAGCTACCTGCGTGTCATCCGCTTCAAGACGGCCAAGCTCTTCGAGGCGAGCGCCCGGCTCGGCGCCGTGCTGGCCGACGCGCCGGCTGACGTCGAAGAAGCCTGCGCCGCCTATGGCCGCGCCCTCGGCACGGCCTTCCAGCTCATCGACGACGTGCTCGACTACGAAGGCGACACGCACGAACTCGGCAAGAACATCGGCGATGACCTGCGTGAAGGCAAGACCACGCTGCCGCTGCTGATCGCGATGGAACGCGCCACGCCGGAACAGCGGGCGCTGCTGCGCCACGCGATTGAGGAAGGCGAGCTGGACAAGCTGCAGGACATCGTCGCCATCGTGCGCTCGACCGGCGCGCTCGAATCCACCCGCGAAGCGGCCCGCGCCGAAGCCAGGCAGGCCAGCGAATGCCTTCAGCAGCTTCCTCGCAACAAGTGGACGGAATCTCTGCTAGAATTCGCAATTCAGTCGGTTGAGCGGCATTCCTGAATAGGCGCCGCGCAACGGGCGGTCGAAAGACAATCGGGGTGTAGCTTAGCCTGGTAGAGCGCTACGTTCGGGACGTAGAGGCCGGAGGTTCGAATCCTCTCACCCCGACCAAGTCTTTCCCTCGGGACGAGGACACGACTGCCGGCAACGACACAGTCAGGCCTAACGCCGACGCAGTTGCGGCAGAGCCGAAATCCTTCACCAAACCTCGTAGATCCGCTCGCTTCTGGCGTTGTCGGCCACTGGCACAATCGCCGAACGTCCGATCTTTGCGTCTTTGACGCCCTAGCAGTGGAAACCACGCTCGCCGAGCCGCACCAGTCTGCCCTCTCCGGGGTCGCGCGCATGCTGGTGCATGCCGGCAAGCTGCAAGCCAAGGCCGCCGAGGATCTCGTCAAACAGGCGCGCGAGAAGAAGATCAGCTTCGTCAACGCCGTGATCGCCAGCGGCCAGGTGTCGCCCTTCGATCTGGCCCACACACTGTCCAGCGCCCTCGCGCTGCCGCTGCTGGACTTGTCGGCGATGGACGTCCAGCGCATGCCGCAGAACGTCATCGACGCCAAGCTGCAGCAGCAATACCAGGTCGTCGCGCTGTCGCGCCGGGGGAACCGGCTCTTCGTCGGCGGGGCCGACCCGACCGACCTGGAGGTCATCGAGCGCATCAAGTTCGCGACCCAGCTGCAACCCGAGTGGGTCATCGTCGAACACGACAAGCTCTCGAAGATGCTGGTGAGCGCCGGCGCCAGCGCGGCCGAAACGCTCGAGTCCATCGCAGGGGGCGACTTCGACTTCGACATCGCCGAGGAAGACGCCACACCCCAGCAGGAGTCGGCCGAGCTGGCCGACGTCGAGGACGCGCCGGTCGTGCGCTTCCTGCAGAAGATGCTGGTGGACGCCATCAACCTGCGCGCCTCCGACCTGCATTTCGAGCCCTACGAATTCCACTACCGCGTGCGCTTCCGCGTGGACGGCGAACTGCGCGAGATCACCCAGCCGCCCATCGCCATCAAGGACAAGCTGTCCTCGCGCATCAAGGTCATCTCCCGGCTGGACATCGCCGAGCGCCGCGTGCCGCAGGACGGCCGCATGAAGCTGAAGTTCGGCTCCAAGTCCATCGACTTCCGCGTCAGCACCCTGCCCACGCTGTTCGGCGAAAAGATCGTCATCCGTATCCTGGACTCGTCTTCCGCCAAGCTCGGTATCGACGCCCTGGGCTACGAGAAGATCGAAAAGGAGCGCCTGCTGGCGGCCATCACCCGGCCTTACGGTATGGTGCTGGTGACCGGTCCGACCGGCTCAGGCAAGACGGTGTCGCTCTACACCTGCCTGAACATCCTCAACCAGCCTGGAGTCAACATCTCCACCGTGGAGGATCCGGCCGAAATCAACCTGCCGGGCATCAACCAGGTCAACGTCAACGACAAGGCAGGCCTGACCTTCTCCGCCGCCCTGAAATCCTTCCTCCGCCAGGATCCGGACATCATCATGGTCGGCGAGATCCGCGACCTGGAGACGGCCGACATCGCCATCAAGGCGGCCCAGACGGGCCACCTGGTCATGTCGACCCTGCACACCAACGACGCGCCCAAGACGCTGACCCGGCTGCTGAACATGGGCGTGGCGCCCTTCAACATCGCCTCCAGCGTGCTGCTGATCACGGCGCAGCGCCTGGTACGACGCCTGTGCGAGAACTGCAAGCAGCCCGCCGACTATCCCCGCGAGGCTTTGATCAAAGCGGGCTTCGCCGAGGAAGACTTCGACGGCAGCTGGAAGCCTTACCGCGCCGTCGGTTGCAGCAATTGCACGAATGGTTACCGTGGTCGCGTGGGGCTTTACCAAGTGATGCCCATCACCGAGGACATCCAGCGCATCATCCTGGCCGAGGGAACGGCGATGGACATCGCCGAGCAAGCCAAGAAGGAAGGCGTGCGCGACCTGCGCCAGTCCGGCCTGGTCAAGGTGCGCGCCGGCGTGACGACGCTGGAAGAAGTGCTGTCCGCCACCAACGAATAATCAGTCTCGAGGAGAGCGCATGGCCACTGCCGCCGCCGCAGCAAAACCCGCCAAGGACTTCGTCTTCGAATGGGAAGGCAAGGACCGTAACGGCAAGATCGTCAAGGGTGAATTGCGCGCCGGCGGCGAGGCGATGGTGAGCGCGACCCTGCGCCGCCAGGGCATTCTCGTCAACAAGGTCAAGAAACGTCGCACCAGCGGCGGCAGCTCGATCAAGCAGAAGGACATCGCGGTCTTCACACGCCAGCTGGCGACGATGATGCGCGCCGGCGTGCCGCTGCTGCAATCCTTCGATATCGTCGCGCGCGGCGCCACCAATCCCCGCCTGACCAAGCTCCTCAACGACATCCGCCAGGACGTGGAGACCGGCACCAGCCTGTCGGCAGCCTTTCGCAAGCACCCGATGTACTTCGACGCCCTCTACTGCAACCTCGTCGAGGCGGGCGAAGCGGGCGGCATCCTGGAGGCCCTGCTCGATCGCCTGGCGGTCTACCAGGAGAAGACCGTCGCGATCAAGAACAAGATCAAGTCGGCGCTGACCTATCCGATCGCCGTGATGGTCGTGGCCTTCATCGTCGTCGCGGTCATCATGATCTTCGTCATTCCGGCCTTCAAGGAGGTGTTCACCTCGTTCGGCGCCGATCTGCCGGCGCCCACGCTGATCGTCATCGCGATGTCGGAGTTCTTCGTCAAATGGTGGTGGGCCATCTTCGGCTCGCTGGGCGGCGGCATCTACTTCTTCCTGCAGAGCTGGAAGCGCTCGGAGAAGATGCAAAAGCGCATGGACCGCCTGCTGCTGAAGATCCCCGTCTTCGGCGACCTCATGTACAAGTCCGCCGTCGCGCGCTGGACGCGGACGCTGTCGACGATGTTCGCCGCCGGCGTGCCCCTCGTCGAAGCCCTCGACTCGGTGGGCGGGGCTTCGGGCAATGCCGTGTTCGCCGAGGCGACCGAGCAGATCCAGCGCGACGTCTCCACCGGCTCGGCGCTGACCACCTCCATGCAGACGACAGGCATCTTCCCCACGATGGTGCTGCAGATGGCGTCCATCGGCGAGGAGTCCGGCTCCCTGGACCACATGCTGGCCAAGGCCGCCGAGTTCTACGAGGACGAGGTGGACGAAGCGGTCAAGGCCCTGTCGAGTCTGATGGAGCCGTTCATCATCGTCATCCTGGGGAGCTTGATCGGGGGCATCGTCGTGTCGATGTACCTGCCGATCTTCAAGATTGGCGCCGTGGTCTGAGTCCGTGCAGCGTCACCAACGAATGCGGGTAGATTGCTGCCGCTCCCATTCACCTCGCCGCCACCATGCCCCTTGATTCCATCGACTGGTCCGTTTGGCTCTCGCCCTGGATCCTCGGCCTCCTCGGCCTGTGCATCGGCAGTTTCCTGAACGTCGTCATCCACCGGCTGCCGTTGATGCTGGAACGCCAGTGGCTGCATGAATCGGCCGCGCAACTGACCGACGCCGCCGCCATGGCTCGCGTCGCCGGAGTGCCGCAAGGCGACGCCGACAAGCTGGCCAAGGCCGTCGACGACTATGGGACGCGGATCGAGGCCCTGCCCCCCTTCACGCTGTCGCGCCCGCGCTCGCGCTGCCCTCACTGCGGGCATCAGTTGCGCTGGCACGAGAACCTGCCGCTGATCGGATGGCTGCGCCTGGGCGGCAAATGCGCGTCGTGCAAGGCGCCCATCTCCAAGCGCTATCCGCTCATCGAACTCGTCACGGGCCTGGCGTTCGCAGCCCTGGCCTGGCGCTTCGGGCCGCATCCGACCACCCTGCTCTGGTGCGGCTTCGTGGCCGCGCTGATCGCGCTGGCGATGATCGACTGGGACACCACGCTGCTGCCCGACGCCATCAACCAGCCGCTGCTCTGGTGCGGCCTCGTCGCCGCGCTGATGGGCTGGACCCTGCCTCTCGACAAGGCCGTCATCGGCGCGGTGGCCGGCTATCTGTCGCTGTGGTCCATCTACTGGCTGTTCAAGCTGGCCACCGGCAAGGAAGGCATGGGCTTCGGCGACTTCAAGCTCCTCGCCGCCCTCGGCGCCTGGCTCGGCTGGCAGATGATCCTGCCCATCGTCCTCGGCGCATCGGCCATCGGCGCCGTCGTCGGCATCGCGCTGAAGATGAGCGCCGGCCTGCGCGAAGGCCGCTACGTTCCCTTCGGTCCCTTCCTGGCCGGCGGTGGCCTCGTCGTCCTGTTTGCCGGCCAGCAGACCGTCCTCGGCTGGCTCGGCTGGGCCTGAAGGCGCCGATGCGCATAGGCCTCACCGGCGGCATCGGCAGCGGCAAGAGCACGGTGGCCGGCTTTCTCCGCGAGGCGGGAGCCGCCATCGTCGACACCGATGCGATCTCCCGTGGGCTGACCCTCTCCGACGGTGCCGCCATGCCGGCCATTGCCCGGGAGTTCGGTGCCGACTTCGTCGCCACCGAAGGCGCACTGGATCGCGACCGCATGCGCGCGCTTGTCTTCTCCGACGCCGCAGCCAAGCGCCGGCTCGAGGCCATCCTGCATCCCTTGATCACCGCGGAGGCCCTGAGGCAAGCGGACGCGGCGACGGCCCCCCTCGTGGTGTTCGACGTGCCGCTGCTGGTCGAGTCCGGCCGCTGGCGCGCGCGTGTCGCGCGGGTGCTGGTGGTGGATTGCTCGGCCGACACCCAATGCCAGCGCGTGCTGCAGCGCCCCGGCTGGACGCCCGAGCGGGTCCGCGGCGCCATGGCGGCGCAGGCCTCCCGCGAGGCGCGCCGCGCCGCTGCCGATGCCGTCCTCGTGAACGATGGCATCGCCCTTGTCACGCTCAGAAACGAGGTCATGAGCCTGGCCGCGCGCTGGGGCTGTGAAACAATCACGTCGCCCTGACTGAAGTCTGCCGCCCGTGGTCCTGTACGAGTACCCGTTCAACGAGAGCATCCGCACGATGCTCCGCCTCGAACACCTGTTCGACCGCCTCGGCGCCCTGATGGAGCGCGACACCGCGCTGGATCACCACTTCGCCCTGGTCACGCTGTTCGAGATCCTCGACGTGGCCTCGCGGGCCGACCTCAAGAGCGATCTGCTCAAGGAGCTCGAGAAGCACAAGGCCCAGTTCAACGCCTACCGTGGCAGCCCCGGCGTGGACGAGGCACGGCTCGACGAAGTCGTCGCCCGCATCGACGGCGCCTTCCAGCGCCTGAATGCACTCAACGGCAAGACGGGCGCGGCCCTGGCCAGCAACGAGTGGCTGATGAGCATCCGCAGCCGCATCAGCATCCCCGGCGGCACCTGCGAATTCGACCTGCCCGCCTACTACAACTGGCAGCAGTTGCTGCCGGTGCGCCGCCGCAAGGACCTCATGGGCTGGGCGCAATCGCTGATGCCCATGGCTGAAGCGCTTCAAGTCCTGCTGGGCCTGTTGCGGGATTCCGGCGCACCGCACAAGGTGGCGGCCGTGGCCGGTCAATTCCAGCAGAGCCTGCCGGCCGGCCGCGTCTACCAATTGCTGCGCATGCGCATCGACCCCAGCCTCGGGCTCATCCCCGAGATTTCCGGCCACCGCCTGATGGTGTCCATCCGGTTGATGCGTCAGGACGAGGAAGGCCGGCTCAAGCTGGCCACCGAGGACGCCAGCTTCGAACTGACCCTGTGCGCATGACGGCCGACGCCAAGCCCAAGGCGCGCATCGTCCGCTGCCCGCAGTGCGGCGGCGACAGCGTCTTCGCCCCGAGCAACAAGTGGCGCCCTTTCTGCAGCGAGCGCTGCCGCCAGATCGACCTCGGCGCCTGGGCGAGCGAAGCCTTTCGCGTGCCCGCCCAGCCGCCCCAGGACCCCGACGAGCCGGGGTCTGGCGGCGAGCACCTCATGCACTGAGCAGGCGCCTGGAGACGAACTCGCGCCGCGCACTGGCGGCATCGGTGAAGAGGAAGGCCTGCCAGTCGCGGGACAGCGCCGCGTCGACGTTTGCGGGATGGTCATCCAGGAAGAGCAGTTCCTCGGGCAGCGCACCGAAGTGCTTCTCCGCCATCTCGAAGATCTCGGCGCCAGGCTTGATCTGCTTGACCCGCCCCGAGAACAGGCCCGACTCGAACCACTCGGTCAGCGGGTAGGCGCTGCTGAGATGGTCTGCGTAAGGCTCGGGCATGTTGGACAGAAAGTGCAGGGTATGCCCGGCGGCCCGGAGGTCGCGGATCAGCACCACCGTGGCCGGGATGGCCATCAGCTCGTCGGGCACGGCCTTCACCACCGCCTCGACCTCGCCGCGCGGCCAGCCGGTGCGCGCCGAAATGCGGCGCACCACTTCGTCCGCGCCGATGAGGCCCTGGTCGAACAGGCCCCAGTCGCCGCCATAGTTCTGGAAGAACTGCGCGGCGGTCTGGGCGCCTTGCTCCAGCGTCTCGACGCGGTGCGGCCAGATGCGGGCCAGGAAGCTGGCCGGATGCCAGCGGAACACGACGCCGCCGAAGTCGAAGACGATCCTCATGCCGCCACCAGCCGATTCAGCAGGCCGGCGGTCGAACCATCCAGCCCGGCAACGTCGCCGGACTCCAGGCGCGGCAGCAGCTGGTTGCACAGCGCCTTGCCCAGCTCCACGCCCCATTGGTCGAAGCTGTTGATGCCCCATAGCGCGCCGGTGACGAAGACGCGGTGCTCGTAGAGTGCGATCAGGGCGCCGAGCGAACGCGGCGTCAGCGCGTCCAGCACCAGCGTCGTGCTCGGGCGGTTGCCGGGAAAGCTGCGATGCCGGGCCAGCACCTCGCGGTCCAGCGTCTGGGACGCCGTCGGTGCGTTCTCGGCCAGGGCCTCGGCGGAGGTCTTGCCCTGCATCAGCGCCTGGCTCTGGGCCAGGCAGTTGGCCAAGAGCTTGCGATGCTGGTCGGCCAGCTTCACGGCCAGCTCACCGCTCGCGCCGTGGTTGGGCCGCTTGACGGCGATGAACTCCACCGGGATCACATCCGTGCCCTGGTGCAGCATCTGGAAGTAGGCATGCTGGCCGTTGGTTCCGGCCTCGCCCCAGACGACGGGCGAGGTGCCGATGGACAAGGCATGCCCGTCGAGGTCCACGCCCTTGCCGTTGCTCTCCATCTCCAACTGCTGGAGGTAGGCCGGCAGTCTGCGCAGGCCCTGGTGGTAGGGCGCGACGCTGCGGCTGGTGAAGCCATGGAAGTTGCGGTACCAGACATCCAGCAGCCCCAGCAGTACGGGCAGGTTGCGCTCCAGCGGCATCGACGCGAAATGCTGGTCCATGGCATGGGCGCCGGCCAGCAGAGCCCGGAAGTGCTCCGCCCCCACGGCGATGGCGATGGGCAGGCCGATGACCGACCAGAGCGAATAGCGCCCGCCCACCCAGTCCCAGAAGCCGAAGGCGGTGTCGATGCCGAAGGCGGCTGCCGCAGCCGTGTTGCTGCTCGTCGCCACGAAATGGCGAGCGACGTCGGTCCCGCCCTGGGCCAGGAACCAGGCCTTGGCCGCCTGGGCGTTGGCCAGGGTCTCCTGCGTCGTGAAGGTCTTGGAGGCGACGACGAAGAGCGTCCGCCTCGCGTCGAGGCCGGCGAGCACGGGCGCCAGGTCGTGGCCGTCCACGTTGGAGACGAAATGCAGGCGCAGGTCGCGGCGGCCGTAGGCCTGCAAGGCCTGCACCACCATGGCCGGACCGAGGTCGCTGCCACCGATGCCGACGTGCACGACATCGCGGATCTCACCGCGGTCGCCCCGGCGCACGCCTTCCGCAAAGGCCAGCATGGCATCGAGCGAGGCCTGCACCTCGGCGTTGAAAGGCGCCCCGCTGCCGGCCGGCGCCCGCAAGGCCGTGTGGAGCACCGCCCGCCCCTCGGTCGTGTTGACCGGGTCGCCGCGCAGCAGCGCGTCGCGCTTGGCCTCGATGCCGCAGTCGCGTGCCAGCTTGAGCAGCAGGGCCAGCGTCGGCGCGTCGATGCGGTTCTTGGACAGGTCGGCAAAGACCTCCGGCGCCTCGAAGGACAGCCTGCCGAAGCGGCCGCCATCAGCCGCGAAGGCCTCGCGGACATCGAAGCCGCGACCATCCGCGGCGAAGTGGGCCTGCAGCTCGGCCCAGGCGGGGGACTGGTCGCAGCGCTTGGCCATGGTCAGCAGGCTTCGATGAGCTTGTCGAGCTTGCCGGCGTCGACGGCGAACAGGCGGATGCCCTCGGCCAGCTTCTCGGTGGCCATGGCGTCTTCGTTGAGCGCAAACCGGAAGCCCGCTTCGTCGTAGTGCACCACGGGCATGGGCTGCACGCGGGCCGGGTCCAGCACACGCGCCAGCGTCGCGTCGCTGGCCTGCAGCTGAGCCAGCAGGTCGGGGCTGATGGTCAGCAAGTCGCAACCCGACAGCGCCTGGATCTGGCCGATGTTGCGGAAGCTCGCGCCCATGACCTCGGTCTTGATGCCGTGTTGCTTGAAGTAGGCGTAGATCTGGCTCACCGACTTGACGCCCGGGTCGTTGACGCCGGCCATGGCGGTCTCGTCCCAGTTCGCACCCGCCGACTTCTTGTACCAGTCGTAGATGCGGCCCACGAACGGCGAGATCAGCTGCACCTTGGCATCGGCGCAGGCCACTGCCTGGCAGAAGGCGAACAGCAGCGTCAGGTTGCAGCGGATGCCTTCGCGCTCCAGCTCGGCCGCGGCCTGGATACCTTCCCACGTCGACGCCAGCTTGATCAGCACGCGCTCGCGCGGGACGCCGGCCGCTTCGTACAAGGCAATGATTCGTCGAGCCCGCGCCAGGCTGGCGGCCTTGTCGAAGGACAGGCGGGCGTCCACCTCCGTGGACACGCGGCCGGGCACGACCTTCAGGATCTCCAGCCCGAAGCGCACGAGGACGTGGTCGACGATCTCGTCCAACGGCTGGCCGCGATGCGCCTCGACGGTCGCCTTCAGCAGCGGCGCATAGTCCGGCGACTGAACGGCCTTGAGGATGAGCGAGGGATTGGTCGTCGCATCGCGCGGCGCGAACTGCGCAAGCTGCAGGAAGTTGCCCGTGTCGGCAACGACGGTGGTGAAGGCTTTGAGCTGGTCGAGCTGATTCATGACTGGCAAGCCGGATTGACCGGGCGAAGAAACTGCTGCATAGTATTTCACGAAACTTAGTTACACAACGGTTAGCGCCCCGCCCAGCGAGGCGGCGCTGGCCTGGAGACTCCGCAGATGTCCTTCGATCTCGTGTTCTTTGGCGGCACCGGCGACCTGACGTGGCGCAAGCTGATGCCCGCGCTCTTCCAGGCCTTCCGCCATGGCAAGCTGCCCGCCGGGGGCCGCATTCTCGCCGTCGCGCGTGACGAACAGTCCGACGAGCGCTACCGCGAATGGTTGAAGGAACGTTTCCGCGAGGTGGAGGCCGGCAAGCGACCCAGCGACGAAGAGTTCGAGCGCTTCGCCGCGCTTCTGCACTACCGCCGCATGGACCTGTCCCAGCCCGAGCATTACCAGGGCCTGAAGGACTGGCTCGACGCGCGCAATGCCGACACGGTGGTGCTCTACCTGGCCACCAGCCCGCATCTCTTCACCGGGATCTGCCAGCAGCTCGGCGCCGTCGGCCTGAACCATGACAAGGTGCGCGTCGTGCTCGAGAAGCCCCTGGGCCACGACCTGGCGAGCGCCCAGGAGATCAACCGCATGGTGCGGTCGGTCTTCCACGAGCGCCAGGCCTTCCGGATCGATCACTACCTCGGCAAGCCTTCGGTGCAGAACCTCATGGCCCTGCGCTTCGGCAACGCCCTGTTCGAGCCGCTGTGGCGGCGCGAGAGCATCGCCAACATCCAGATCACGCTGGCCGAGCAACTCGGCGTGGGCACGCGCGGCGCCTTCTACGACGGCACCGGCGCGCTGCGCGACATGATCCAGAACCACGCGCTGCAGCTGCTGACCATGATCGCCATGGAGCCGCCCGCCAGCAACGACGCCGACGCCATCCGCGACGAAAAGCTCAAGGTGCTGCGGGCGCTCAAGCCCTTCACGCCCGAATCGGTGAGCCGGGACGTCGTGCGCGGCCAGTACCGCGCTGGCATGTGCGGCGGCCACCCGGTGCCGGGGTATCTCGAAGAGGTCAAGGTGCCGGCGGACAGCAGCTGCGAAACCTTCGTCGCGCTGCGCACCGAGGTGCAGAACTGGCGCTGGGCCGGCGTGCCCTTCTACCTGCGTACCGGCAAGCGCCTCGCCGCGCGGGACGCGCAGATCGTCGTCAACTTCCGCCCCGTGCCGCACCAGATCTTCCCCGGTGCCAGCCTGCCCAACCGGCTGGTGATCAAGCTGCAGCCGGAAGACGGCCTGGAGCTTCAACTGCTGGCACAGAAGGGCACCGGCCACGGCGAGCAGTTGACGCCGGTGTCGCTGGACCTGGACTTCGACAAGGCCTTCGCGACGCAACGCGTGGGCGCCTACGAGCGCCTGTTGCTGGAAGCCATTGCCGGCCGCCTGAACCTCTTCGTGCGCAGTGACGAGCAGGAACAGGCCTGGCGCTGGGTCGAGCCCATCCTGGACGCCTGGGAGAACGACAACAACGGCCCCCGCCCCTACGCCGCCGGCTCCTGGGGCCCGGCCGCCGCGTCGGCCCTGGTCGCGCGCGACGGCTTCGCCTGGGCGGAAGAACAATGAAGGTCCTGCCGAAGGACCCGAGCCGCCTCGCGGGCGGCACTCAGGGAGACCTCTCGTGAGCATCCTCGAACGAGTCAAGGCGGCCCTGCCCGCCCTGCCGCCGGCCGAACAGCGCGTGGCCAAGCTGCTGCTGGCGGACGCACGCAGCTTCGCCAGCCTGCCGGTCAGCGAACTGGCCGACCGCTCGCACGTCAGCAAGCCCACGGTGGTGCGCTTCTGCCGCAGCGTGGGCTACGACGGCCTGGCCGACTTCAAGCTCAAGCTCGCGGGCAGTGTCAACGAGGGCGTGCCCTTCGTTCACCGTGCCGTGGATGAGGACGACAAGCCAGCCGACATCATCGTCAAGGTGGTCGACAACGCGGTCGCGGCTCTGCTGCACTACCGCAACGACGCCGCCAGCCACGCCTTCGAGCGCGCCATCGACACCCTGGCCGACTCGGCCCGCCACGGCAAGCGCATCGAGTTCTACGGCGTCGGCAACTCCGGCATCGTGGCCCAGGACGCCCAGCACAAGTTCTTCCGCCTCGGCGTGAACACGGTGGCCACGAGCGACGGCCACGTGCAGTTGATGAGCGCGACGATGCTGCAACCCGGCGACTGCGCCGTCATCATCAGCAACTCGGGCCGCAGCCGCGACCTGCTGGACGCGGCCGAGATCGCCCGCAAGAAGGGCGCGACCATCATCATCATCACGGCCAGCGCTTCACCCCTCGCGCAGATGGCGCTGGGCCCAGGCCAGATCCTGCTGGCCGTGGACCACCCCGAGGACTTCGACCGCTACAGCCCCATGGTGTCGCGGCTGCTGCACCTCATCGCGGTCGACATCCTGACGACCGGCGTGGCGCTCAAGCTGGGCCAGCAGCTGCGGCCCATGCTGCAAGAGATCAAGAAGAACCTGCGCGCCAAGCGCTACGCAGGCTGACGGCCTTCAGGCCGGCGCCGCCGGCCAGAGCAGTTCGGCCACGCCATAGACGCGGGCCAGCTCCCGCAGCTTGTCGGGCGCATCGTTGAGCTTGAGCGTCACGCCCTGCTCGGTGCACTGGCGGGCAGCCGACAGCAGCAGGCTCAGGGCCGAGGAATCGAAGTCGGTGAGCTCCGCGGCCGACAGCCGCACCTCACGGCCCGCCGCGGCCAGCACCTGGGCCGCCTCGGCGCGCAAGGCGGGCGACATTTGCGCCCAGGCGCCGCGGGCGCCGTCCATGCGCAGCCGGGAGGGCAGCTTCAGGCCGCTCAAGATCAGCCCTTGGCCGGCGCCGGGGCGCTGGCGGCCTTGGCGTTCTTGTCGGCCAGGCTCTTGATCAGGCCGTCGATGCCGTTGGCGCCGATTTCCTGGGCAAAGCTGTTGCGGTATTGGTCCGCCAGCCAGATGCCCAGGACATTGACGTCGTAGATTTTCCATTCGGCACCGGCCTTCTCGAGGCGGTAGTCCAGCTGGATAGGATCGCCCTTGCCGCGGATCTCGGTGCGCACGACGACTTCGGTGTCGGTCGGCTGGGCGCGCAAGGGCTTGAGGCCGATGGTCTGGTCCTTGACCTGCGTGAGAGCGCCGGCATAGGTGCGTACGAGCAGCGTCTTGAACTCGGACTGCAGCTTGTTCTGCTGCTCGGGCGTGGCCTGGCGCCAGAAGCGACCGACGGCAGAGGCCGTCATGCGCTGGAAGTTGACATGGGGCATCACCTTGTTGTCGACCAAGGCGATGATCTTGTTGACGTTGCCGGCCTGGATGTCCTTGTCGGCCTTCAGGGCCTCGATGGTCTCCAGCGAGAGCTGGCGGATCAACTGGTCGGGCGCGCTGGCGTCGGCCGCGTGGGCGGCATGCACCAGGCCGAGGCCCAGGGTGGCCACGGCGAGCAATCGGCGCAGGGATTTCAGCAGGGTCATGGTGTCGCTTTCTGGAAACGGGACCGCCGCTTAACGCGCCGGCCCGGGTTTTGGTTGGCCGCCCCGGTTCAACGCGCCGCAGCGGAGGCCGCCGAGGCCGGTTCGGCTGGCGCCGATGCGGCAGCCTCGGGTGCGGAGGCACCGCTGCCAGGCACCAGCAGCTCGACCTCGTCGTCATCGTCGAAGCTGCCACGCCGCTGCAGGTAGGCGTCGCGGTAGAAGGTGTACTTGTCCAGTGCAATGCCCTCCAGCATCTCGCCCGCACGCAGGAAATTGGCCCGGGTGTTGACGAGGTTCAGCGCGGTAATGGCCACCTTCTTGCGACCATCGTCGAACACGACGGCCGGAGAGGCCTGCCAGTCGACCGGCAACGCAATGGAATCGCGCACCGACGACGGCCCGAACACCGGCCAGACGACGTAGGCGCCGGTGCCCATGCCCCACTTGCCAAGCGTCTTGCCGAAGTCCTGACTGTTCTTCTCGAGCCCGGCCTCGGTGGCGACGTCCAGCAGCCCGACGAGGCCGAAGGTCGAATTGACGGCAAACCGCATGCCCTGCTCCAGGCCCGCCTTGAAGCGGCCTTGAAGCATCAGGTTCACGGCCGACCAAGCGTCGCCGATATTGCCGAAGAAATTGCCGATGCCGGTACGCACGGGCGATGGCACGACCTCCGAATAGGCCGTGGCCACCGGCTTCAACACGTTCTCGTCGAGCTTCTCGTTGAAGGCGAAGACCTTGCGGTTCCAGGACTCCCACGGATCGAGCTTCTGGCCCTTGGAGCCCATCACCTTGTCGACGGCGCCCTGCAGCTTCTGGCCCACGCCATGCATGGTCTGGCAGCCGCCCAGGCCCAGCACCAACGCCAGCAGCGCCATCCAGCGAATCAGGCGACTCACGGCTTGCCTCCCGAGGCCGGAGCGGCGCTGCTGCCCATGTCGGCCGCCTTGCTGTTGATGAACTGGCCGATGAGGTTCTCCAGCACCACAGCGCTCTGGGTCTGCTTGATGACGTCGCCGCTGGCGAGGTTCTTCTCGTCGGCGCCCGGCTCCAGGCCGATGTACTGCTCGCCAAGCAGGCCCGAAGTCAGGATCTTGGCCGAGCTGTCCTTGGGGAACTGGGTGGCCTTGTTCAGGTTGATGACCACCCTGGCCTGGAAGGTCTTGTCGTCGAAGCTGATCGACTCCACCCGCCCGATGACCACACCGGCGCTCTTGACCGCCGCATTGGGCTTCAGGCCGCCGATGTTGTCGAACCGGGCCGACACCTGGTAGGTGGCGTCGAAATTGAGGCTGAGCAGATTCCCGGCCTTCAACGCGAGGAAGAGCAGCGCCGCGCCGCCGAGCAGCACGAAGAACCCCACCCAGGCGTCATGTCGAGAGGCTTGCATGTGTACTCCCTGACTCCATTCAAATCGAAAACATCATCGCGGTCAGCATGAAGTCCAGGCCGAGCACGGCCAGGGACGACAGCACGACGGTGCGCGTGGTGGCGGCCGACACGCCCTCAGGCGTGGGGCTGCAGGTGTAGCCCTGCAGCAGGGCCACGAAGGTCACCGTCACGCCGAAGACCAGGCTCTTCACCACGCCGTTGCCGACGTCGGCGAAGACCTCCACGCCCCCCTGCATCTGCGACCAGAAGGCCCCGGAATCGATGCCGATCAACGGCACCGCCACCAGCCAGCCGCCGATGATGCCGACCGCCGAGAAGACTGCCGCAAGTAAGGGCATGGCGATGAAGCCGCCCCAGAAGCGCGGCGCCAGCACGCGCTGCACCGGGTCCACGGCCATCATTTCCATCGCCGTCAGCTGCTCGCCGGCCTTCATCAGGCCGATCTCCGCCGTGAGGGATGTACCGGCGCGGCCTGCGAAGAGCAGCGCCGTGACGACCGGACCCAGTTCACGCACCAGGCTCAAGGCCACCAGCAGGCCCACCGCCTCGGCCGAGCCGTAGCGTTGCAGCGTGTAGTAGCCCTGCAGCGCCAGGACGAAGCCGACGAACAGCCCCGACACGCCGATGATGGACAGCGAGCGGTTGCCCAGATAGAAGACCTGCTCGCGCACGAGGACGAAGCGCACCAGGGCTTGCGGCGAGCGGGCAAGCAGCGCGAGGAAGAGGCGCGCCGACGCCCCGACGTCGGTCAGGGCCAGCCTGACGCTGGCGCCGATGCGCGTGGCCAGGGCGATCATCGGGCCACCCCGAAATCCTCGGCCACCGGCCGCGCCGGCTGATGGAAATGCACCGGGCCATCCGCCTCGGCGCCGACGAACTGCCGCACCAGCGGATCGTCGCTGTGCCGCAACTCATCCGGCGTGCCCTGGGCCACCACGCGGCCGTTGGCGATCATGGCGACCTCGTCGGCGATCTCGAAAGTCTCGTGCAGGTCGTGCGAGACGATGACGCTGGTCAGGCCCAAGGCATCGTTGAGGTCGCGGATCAGCCGGGCCGCCACGCCCAGGGAGATGGGGTCGAGGCCGGCGAAAGGCTCGTCGTAAAGCACCAGGTCGGGGTCCAGCGCGATGGCCCGCGCCAACGCCACGCGGCGGGCCATGCCGCCCGAGACCTCGCTGGGCATCAGGTCTCGCGCGCCGCGCAGGCCGACGGCGTTCAGCTTCATGAGCACCAGGTCGCGGATCATCGCCTCGGGCAGGTCGGTGTGCTCGCGCAGCGGGAAGGCGACGTTCTCGAACACGGTGAGGTCGGTGAACAGTGCGCCGAACTGGAACAGCATGCCCATGCGCCGGCGCACGGCGTACAGGTCCTTGAGGTTCAGCGGGGCGATGTCCTGCCCGTCGAAGAGGACCTCGCCGGTGATGGGGCGGATCTGCCGGCCGAGCAGGCGCAACACCGTCGTCTTGCCGCCGCCGGACGTGCCGATCAGCGCCAGCACCTTGCCCCGTTCGAGCTTGAGGTTGACGCCGTCCAGGATCACGCGGTCGCCGTAGCCGCAGCTGACGTTGCGCAGTTCGATCAGGGGTACGGTGGAAGTGGGGTTCACGCAGTCAGGCGGAGCCGGGGCGGAAAAGAAGGGCGCCATGATAGGGGAAACACGGAGAGGGCCGCGCAGCCGGGGTAGTTCGCCCGTCCGACGGCCTCGGATGGCTCGCGCGCCTCGCCATGCGCCGCGTGGTTACGCCTGGTTGCGGCCACCTACGATTGGACACGCGGAGATGCCGCTTGATGTGTGCGCCAGTTCACGAATCGACACCCGCCGACGACCAGCGTTCGCGCCGTCACGACAGGCGGTTATCCGGGCCAGGCGCCCGACACCAAAATACCCGGCATCTGCTCTAGGAAAACGTCGCCATGCCCCGTCAAGCCCGACCTGTCCCCGCCCGAGGCTTCACGCTCATCGAGGTGATGATCACCGTCGCCATCATCGCCATCCTGGCTGCCGTGGCAGTCCCGCAGTACACGAGTTATGTGACGCGCAGCCGGCTTGCCGACGCGAGCACCGGCTTGGCCACCATGCGGGCGCAGATGGAGCGCTACTACCAGGACAACCGCACCTATGCCGACAGCGGCACCTTCGTGTCGCCCTGCAACAACGCCACCACGTCGGCTCGGACTTTCGGCAGCTTCCTCATCGGCTGCACCAAAGCTACAGACAAGGAATTCGTCCTCGAGGCGGTCGGCAGCGGCCCGGTCAGCGGCTTCAAGTACACGATCAACCAGCAGGACGTGCGCGCGACAACGGCGGTGCCGTCCGGCTGGGGCAGCACCTGCACCAGCAAGTGGATCATGAAGAAGGGCGAATCATGCTGAACGCCCCGGACCGCGGTTTCAGCCTCGTCGAGCTGCTGGTCGCGGTCAGCGTGCTGGCCGTGCTGATGGCCATGGCGGTCCCGAACTTCACGACCTGGATCCGCAATGCACGCGTGCGCACCGTGGCGGAGGCCCTTCAGGCCAGCATCCGGCTGGCCCAGGCCGAGGCGCAGCGGCGCAACCAGTCGGTCGTGCTGTTTCGCACCAGCAGCAAGGAATGCTTGACCACCTCGACGGCCGATGCTGCAGGCATGCAGTGGCAGATCCGCTCGGTACCCAACCCGCTGATGACGGACGACGTGCCTGAAGCCATTCAGTGCGGCGTGCTGACGGACGTCTCGACGGGCGTCAAGATTTCAACGTCGACGCAGGCGGCAGCCCTGTGTTTCGCAGGCGATGGCCGGCAGACGACGCTGACCAATCCGGCGGCCATCGGTCAGGACTGCACCGCGAATGCCATCACCTTCCGCGTCGAGCCGACGACCGGCGGCGCCGAGAACCGTCCCTTGCAACTGGACGTCTCGCTGTCGGGCGCCGTGCGCATGTGCGATCCGGGCAAGGCCAAGAGCGCGCCGGATGGCTGCAGATGAGGAGATCCGTGGTGAAGCACGCCAAGACAACGCCGGCCCGCGGCTTCTCGCTCATCGAGATGCTGGTGGGCGTCCTGATCATCTCGTTCGGGCTGCTGGGTCTGCTCACTTTGCAGGCCAGGGCCTTGCAGGCCTCCGTCACGACCGAGGATGCGCAGCGGGCAGCGTTGCTGGCCAACGAGATGGCCGCCTTGATGATCAACGCCAACACGGTGAACGTGGACGATGCGACCGTGGTGAAGCCCTGGGCCGCCCGCGCCGCCGACCCCGCCAGCGGCGGCATGCCAAGCGGCAACGGCACGGTGGTCGTCAACGGCAATACCGCGCGCATCACCCTGACCTGGAAGCCCACCGGCAGCGCCACCGACAGCTATCGTTATGCCACCGACGTGGTGATCCCGTGATGAAAGCGCCTACAGGTCACAACAGCGGCTTCTCCCTGCCCGAGCTGATGGTGGCGGTGGTCATCGGCCTCGTGCTGACGCTGACGATCTCCACCATGGTCGCCCGCCAGGAGGCCGTGCGCCGCGGCGTCACCTCCGGCAACGACCTGACCAGCAATGCGGCCTATGCGTCCTATCTGCTGGACCAAGAACTGCGCAGTGCCGGAGCAGGCTTCAGCCAGGCCGTCGGCAGCAACTACAGCTGCACGCTGCTGGTCTCTCGCGACAACGCGCAGTTGCTGCCGTCGCCCACCGCGTTTCCCGCCCCCTTCGCTGCCATTCCGCAGAATCCCGTACTGGCACCGCTGATCGTCCATGCTGGCGCCGGGGCCGGCGGATCGGACGTGATCGCCGTGGCCACCGGCAATTCGGGATTGGCCGAAACCGCGATGCAGGTGGTGCCGGGAACGGCCGCTGCCGGCCAGGTGAGGTTGCCCAACACGCTGGGCATGCGCGGGGGCGACCTGGTGCTGGTGTCGCAGCCGCAAGCCGCCCCGCCCGTCAACTGCATGCTCGAGCAAGTGGGGCCGGGGTTCGCCGGCGGAGCCGCCGAAGTGCTCACCTTCGGGGGGCGGTATGCGGCCGATGTGATCAATGGCGTCGCACTGGCGGGCTATGCCGTCGGCAACACGACCATCTCGGCGCTGGGCAATGTGACCGGCAACAATCCCCGGCTGCAGCTGCTGGGCATCGACGACAACAACCGGCTCATGGCCTATGACCTGCTGCAGTTGACGGCAGGCACCCAGGCGCTTGTCGAGGGTGTCGTCGACATGCGGGTGCGCTACGGCGTCGCGGCGCTGCCGCTGGCCCCCGTGCCAGCCAACCGGACGGTCGCCAACTGGGTGGCGCCCACGGCCAACGGCTACACAGCGGCTGCGCTCAGTGCCGGTACTGCGGCGGCGCAGACGAATCTGCAGTCCATCCTGGCGGTGCGCGTGGGCCTGGTGCTGCGCAGCGACCAGGCCGAGAAGAGCGATGTCACCACGCCGAAGCTCACGCTGTTCGGCGACCTGCCGGCGGCCTTGCAGTACACCTACACCGTCCCCGCCGGCACGACGACCCAGCGCTACCGCACCGTGGAGTTCACCGTGCCGTTGCGCAATGTCCGCTACTCCCGTTAGCCGCCATGAAACACCACTGCGCCCCATCTCCGCACCGGCGCCAGCAGCGCGGCATCGTCCTGGTCTTCGCCCTCATCACGCTGGTCATCCTCATGATCGGTGCGGTGGCCATTTCGCGCTCCGTGAGCAGCAGCCAGTTCACGCTGGGCAACATCGGCTTCAAGCGCGACCTCACCAACCAGGGCGAGCGGGCGATTCAATTGGCCATGCAGGCCGTGCGCGCTGGCGGCGCGCTGTCCACCGAAGCCGCCCGCAATGCCGATATGAAGTCGGCCAACTACAGCGCCACCCTGCTGCCCACCAATGCCCAGGGCATCCCGACCGCGTTGCTGAATGACGCCGCCTTCGCGGCCGTCGGCAGCGCACCCGACATCTCCGTGGATGTAATGCGCGTCAAGATCCGCTACGTGATCGACCGCATGGCGACGACCGCGGGGCCTTGCACGCCCAGCACCTGCACCATGGCCAACCAACAGGTCTTCGGTGGGGCATCGAACGAGGCGCCCAAGCCGTCCCCGCCCGCGCAGGCGATCTTCCGCATGACGCTGAAAGTGACCGGCCCGCGCAACACGGTGTCGTTCTTCCAGTCCACGTTCACCACCAATTGAGACACCGCCCCAAGGCGCGTCGAGGTCAATCATGAACGCAGTCCGCATTGCCAGCGCTCGCAGCGTGGTCGCAGCCCTCAGCCTGCTGTCGATCGCAGCCACGACGACAGCCCAGGTCCGCCTGGCCGACCAGCCGGTGTTTTCCGCCGTCAACGTGCCGGGCAACCTGGCGCTGGCACTGTCCGTCGAGTTCCCGACCGCCAACAGCGTCGCCCATCCGCGAGGCACCTATTCGGCCGCCAACACCTACATCGGCTACTTCGATCCACAGAAGTGCTATGCCTACCGCTACACCGACGGCATCAGCACCGACAACTACTTCTATCCGGTGGCCAAGGCGCCAAATCGCACCTGCACCGGTCAGTGGAGCGGCAACTACCTGAACTGGGCGTCGATGCAGACCATCGACCCGTTCCGCTGGGCGCTGACGGGTGGCTACCGGGTCACCGACACGACGACACTGACGGTGCTCGAGAAAGCCTGGGCCACCAATCAGGGCGGCACCAACAATTTCCCCGACAGCAGCGTCTCGGGCAACGCCACGGTGTCCGGCGCCACGCCCTTCTCGAACGCGGCCGGCATCGCCACGCGCATCGCGGCGCTGGGCAACAAGATGCGCTTCATGACGTCGGCGACGACCACGCCGGCCCCCAACTACGGCAACGCGGCCACGGCCTACAACCCCGGCGCGAACTACCAACACGACAAGCTCTACGAGATCTTCATCCGCGTCAAGGTCTGCGATACCTCGCTCGGCCTGGACGCCATGGAGAGCAACTGCACGCTCTATCCCAACGGCAACTACAAGCCGACCGGGCTGATGCAGCAGTACGCCGACAAGATCCGCTACAGCGCCTTCGGCTACCTCAACGACAGCCGCATCTCCAACAACGTCGTCACGCGCGACGGTGGCGTGTTGAGGGCCAAGCAGAAGTTCATCGGCCCCTCGATGCCTGTGCCGGGCGGCCTGCCGGTGGCGAATTCGAAGGCCGAGTGGGACGCCTCCACGGGCGTGATGCTGTCCAACCCCGACACCGCCGACGCCACCGCCTTCGGCGTGACGGTCAACAACAGCGGGGTGATGAACTATCTCAACAAGTTCGGGGAGATCAACCCCAGCGCCACCAGCACCTACAAGACCTACGACCCGGTGGGTGAGCTGTACTACGCGGCGCAGCGATATCTGCGCAACAAGGGCAATGTGGCAGCCTGGACCGCGCCAGGCAACGCCGATGCGGCCACCCTGGCGACCTGGGCCGATGGATTTCCCGTCATCACGAACTGGGACGACCCGATCCAGTATTCCTGCCAGCGCAACTTCATCCTCGGCATCGGCGACGTCAACACCCATGCCGACCGCAACCTGCCCGGCGCCACTGGCGCATCGGAGCCTGCGAAGCCCGCGGAGGTCAGCAACGACACAACCATGAATACCGTCGACTGGACCAACCGCGTCGGCGTCCTGCAGGGCCTGGGTACCTCGCTCGGTACCGTCCAGGGCTATAACGGCTGCTGCACCAACAACGGCGCGCTGATGGCCGGCCTGGCCTACTGGGCCAACATCAGCGATATCCGCCCGGACTGGCCCGGCACCCAGACCATCCAGACCTATTGGCTGGACGTGCTGGAATACGGCGCCTTCAAGGCCAACAACCAGTTCTACCTGGCAGCCAAGTTCGGCGGCTTCAAGGTGCCCGACAACTACTCGGACTCGACCGCGACCGCCGACCAGTTCAAGAAGGACGCCTCGACCAAGAGCTGGTGGTACACCACCACGGACACCGTGCCCAATGGCGATCCGAGGCCGGACAACTACTACACCGCCGCCCGTGCGGACCAGATGGTGGCGGGCCTCACCAAAACCTTCTCCAGCATCGCCTCCCAGCTGAGCGCCTATTCGACGTCCTTCGTCACTTCGGTGCCCCAGATCGCCACGCTCGGCGTTTCGTCCTATGCGGCCAAGTACGACGCCAAGACCTGGACGGGCGACGTGGTGGCCAGCCTGGCCACGATCAACACGGACACCGGCAAGCCCAACCTGGACACGCGCTGGAACTTCTCCGACAAGCTGGCTGTCCAGGCGGCCGGCACCGGCTGGGACGGCGGGCGCAACATCGTCACCTACAACACCTCGACACGCGCCGGCGTGCCGCTGCGCAGCACCAGCATCTCGTCGACACAGCTGTCGCTGCTGAACACCGACTACGTCACCGGCGACGATTCGGTGAACTATCTCAACTACCTCCGCGGCGACCGCACGAACGAACGCTCCTCGACGGCGAGCAACTCCACCCGCGCCTACCGCGACCGAGCGACCCTGGTCGGCGACATCGTCAATGCCAAGGTTCGGCCGGTCGGGCCGCCTTCGGCGCCCTACTCGGCCGTGAGCAACCCTGGCTACGACAGCTTCAAGACCACCTATGCCAGCCGCACCCCGATGGTGTATGCCGGCACGAACACCGGCATGCTGCACGCCATCGACGGCAACCTGACAGGCACCACGGCGGGCCGTGAGGTCTTCGCCTATGTGCCAGGCACGCTCTTCAACGGTCCGACGTCGACGCCCAACGTCAACGGGCTGGCCTCGGTCGGCAAGCCCGACTTCACCCACCACTTCCTGGTGGACGCGACACCGATGGCCGTGGACGTCGACCTGGGCCGCACCGCCGGCGGCAGCGGCACGGACTGGCGCACGCTGCTGGTGGGAGGGCTGGGCAAGGGGGGCAAGGCCATCTACGCACTGGACGTCACCAACCCCGCCTCCGTCACCAACGAGGCAACCGCGGCGCAGAAGGTGCTGTGGGAATTCACCGACGCGGACCTGGGCTACACCTACGCTCAACCGGTCGTGGTGCGGACACGCAAGTACGGCTGGGTCGTCGTGGCCGCTTCGGGCTACAACAACAGCAACGGCCGCGGCTACTTCTTCTTCATCAACCCGCGTACCGGGGCGCTGCTGGAGAAGGTCGCCGTCGACTGCGACACCTGCTCGGCGAGCAACCAGATGGGCCTGGCCCACCTCAATGCCTTCATCATCGACCTCAGCGAAGGCGTTGCCGATGCCATCTACGGCGGCGACCTGATGGGCAACCTGTGGCGGCTGGACGTGACCGGTTCGTCCGGCTACCCGGCACCGCTCAAGCTGGCCACGCTGACGGGCTCGGACGGCAATGCGCTGCCCATCACCAGCAAGCCACTGCCCGTGGTGCAACCTGGCACCAACCGGCGTTACATCACCGTCGGCACGGGCCGCCTGTTGGACTCCAGCGACCTGAACAGCTCCCAGGCGCAGCGCTTCTTCGCCATCCTGGATGGCACCAACGCCTTCTTCAGCACGGCGGCCGACCTGCCCTCGGGGCTCAGCTTCCCGTTCACCGTGACGAACATGCGCCAGCTGACCGACCTGAGCACCAAGATCACGCTGGATCTGCGCACCCAGGTGGGCTGGTATCTGGACCTGGGCGTCTCGGCGGGCGGGCCTGGCTGGCGCGTGCTGTCGGATCCCGTGTCCTACTACGGCATCGTGTCGTTCGCGGCCACGGCGCCCAGCTCAGGCGACGCCTGCTCGCCCAACGGCAACAGCCGTGTCTTCGCCATCGACCTGGGCTCGGGGTCCTGCGCGCTCAAGGGCGCCAGCTCGTCGTGCTACGTCAGCCCGCCCGATGGCGTCGTCGTCGACGTGCAGATCATTGCCGACCCGCCGACCGGCAGCGACCCCACCAAGGTTCGCGTCGTCTACGGCGACGACAAGGGACGGACTGGCGGCCAGGAAGTGACGCCGCCCGGAGCCATCGGCCTGCAGCGCCTGAACTGGCGCGAGATCGTCATCCGGAACTGAGGCTTCAGAGCCCCCAAAAGACGAAAGCCGCCCGAGGGCGGCTTTCGTCGTTCAGGCAGCGTGATCAGCGCGGCAGGCAGCTCGCCCCCATCAGGTATTCGTCCACCGCCTTGGCGGCCTGGCGGCCTTCGCGGATGGCCCAGACGACGAGGCTCTGGCCGCGGCGCATGTCGCCGGCCGCGAAGACCTTGTCGACGTTGGTGCGGTAGGCGTTCGCGCCCTCGGTCGAGGCCTTGCCGTTGCCACGCGCGTCCTTGTCCACGCCGAAGGCCTCGAGCACCGACGCCACCGGCGACACGAAGCCCATGGCCAGCAGGGCCAGGTCGGCCTTCAAGATCTGCTCGCTGCCTTCGATCTCGGTCATCTTGCCGCCCTGCCATTGCAGTCGCACGGTCTTGACGCCGGTGAGCTTGCCCTTCTCGCCGATGAACTCCTTGGTGGCGATGGCGAACTCGCGATCGCAGCCCTCCTCGTGGCTGGACGAGGTGCGCAGCTTGATGGGCCAGTAGGGCCAGGTCAGCGGCCGGTCTTCCACTTCGGGCGGCTGGGGCAGCAGCTCGAACTGCGTCACGCTCTTGGCGCCATGGCGGTTGCTTGTGCCCACGCAGTCGCTGCCGGTGTCGCCGCCGCCGATGACGATGACGTGCTTGCCGTCGGCGCGCAATTGGGCCTTGAGCTTGTCGCCCGCGTTCACCTTGTTCTGCTGCGGCAGGAACTCCATCGCGAAGTGCACGCCGGAGAGTTCCCGGCCCGGCACGGGCAGGTCGCGCGACTGCTCGGCGCCGCCGGTCAGCACCACGGCATCGAACTGCGCCTTCAACTCGTCGGCCGAGATGGTCTCCTTGGCCCAGTTGGTGACCTTGCTGCCCTCGGGCATCGCACCAACGAGCACGCCGGTGCGGAACTCGACACCCTCGGCCTTCATCTGCTCGACACGGCGGTCGATGTGGGACTTCTCCATCTTGAAGTCCGGGATGCCATAACGCAGCAGGCCGCCGACACGGTCGTTCTTCTCGAACACCGTGACGCTGTGGCCCGCGCGCGCCAGTTGCTGGGCGGCGGCCAGGCCCGCGGGGCCGGAGCCGACGACGGCGACGGTCTTGCCGGTCTTGGCCTTGGGCGGCTGCGGGAGCACCCAGCCTTCGGCCCAGGCGCGGTCGATGATGGCGTGCTCGATGGACTTGATGCCCACCGCGTCATCGTTGACGTTCAGCGTGCAGGCCGCCTCGCAGGGTGCGGGGCAGATGCGGCCCGTGAACTCGGGGAAGTTGTTGGTGCTGTGCAGTACCGTGATGGCCTGCTTCCAGTCCTCGGGACGGCCCTTGTAAACCAGGTCATTGAAGTCCGGGATGATGTTGTTGACCGGGCAGCCGTTGTTGCAGAACGGCGTGCCGCAGTCCATGCAGCGCGCGCCCTGCTGCTTGGCCTGCTCGACGTTCAGCCCGATGACGAATTCCTTGTAGTTCTTGACGCGAGCGGCGACGGGCTCGTAGCCCTCTTCCAGACGCTCGTACTCCATGAAGCCGGTGACTTTTCCCACGGCGATGCTCCTCAGACTTTCGCGGCCTCAGGCGCCTTGGCCTGGGCGATGGTTTGTGCGGCTTCCTTGGCGGCGTTGAGCTCGCCCAGCGCGCGGCGGTATTCGTTCGGGAACACCTTGACGAACTTGGTGCGCGACTCGGCCCAGTGGTCGAGGATGTCGCGGGCGCGCTGGCTGCCGGTCCAGCGGTGGTGGTCCTCCAGCAGCCGCTTGAGGATGGCCTCGTCGGTCTGGGGCTCGCGGTCGGTGCCGTCGACGGCCTTGGTGCGGTGCCAGATGGCCTTGTCGACGCTGGTTTCCTGCTCGTGCGCCGGCAGCAGCTTCTCCAGCGAGACCATGCTGGTGTTGCAACGCTTGGCGAAGTGGCCGTCCTCGTCATAGACGTAGGCGATGCCGCCGCTCATGCCCGCCGCGAAGTTGCGGCCGGTCTTGCCCAGCACGGCGACGGTGCCGCCGGTCATGTACTCGCAACCATGGTCGCCCGTGCCCTCGACGACGGCCGTCGCGCCCGACAGGCGCACGGCGAAGCGCTCGCCAGCCACACCGCGGAAGAAGGCCTCGCCGCGGGTCGCGCCGTAAAGCGCCGTATTGCCGACGATGATGTTCTTGGTGGCGTCGCCGCGGAAGTCGATGCTCGGGCGCACGACGACGCGTCCGCCGGACAGGCCCTTGCCGGTGTAGTCGTTCGCGTCACCGATCAGGTAGAACGTGATGCCTTGCGCCAGGAAGGCGCCGAAGCTCTGGCCGCCCGTGCCTTCCATCTGGATGAAGACGGTGTGGTCCGGCAGGCCCTCGGGCTTGCGGCGGATCAGTTCACCCGACAGGCGCGCACCGACCGAACGGCGCACGTTGGTCACCTCCTGCATGAACTGCACCTTCTCGCCCTTCTCGAAGGCCGGCAGGCACTTCTCGATGAGCTTGACGTCCAGGGCACGCTCCAGGCCGTGGTCCTGCACGTCGTTGTGGATGCGCGAGACATCGGCCGGAACGCTCGGGCGGTGGAAGATGCGGGAGAAGTCCAGGCCCTTGGCCTTCCAGTGGCTGATGGCCTTCTTGGTGTCCAGCCAGTCAGAGCGACCGATGAGTTCGTCGAACTTGCGCACGCCCAGCTGGGCCATGATCTGGCGCGCCTCTTCCGCGACGAAGAAGAAGTAGTTGACGACGTGCTCGGGGCGGCCGGTGAACTTCTTGCGCAGCACCGGGTCCTGCGTGGCCACACCCACCGGGCAGGTGTTGAGGTGGCACTTGCGCATCATGATGCAGCCCTCGGCCACCAGCGGCGCGGTCGCGAAGCCGAACTCGTCGGCGCCCAGCAGCGCGCCGATGACGACGTCGCGGCCGGTCTTCATCTGGCCGTCGGCCTGCACGCGCACGCGGCCTCGCAGGCGGTTGAGCACCAGCGTCTGCTGCGCCTCGGCCAGGCCCAGCTCCCAGGGCGTGCCGCAGTGCTTGATGGACGACCAGGGCGAGGCGCCCGTGCCGCCGTCGTGGCCGGCGATGACGATGTGGTCGGCCTTGCACTTGGCGACACCGGTGGCCACCGTGCCCACGCCCACCTCGGACACCAGCTTGACCGAGACGTCCGCCCTGGGGTTGACGTTCTTCAGGTCGTGGATGAGCTGGGCGAGGTCTTCGATGGAGTAGATGTCGTGGTGAGGCGGCGGGCTGATGAGGCCCACGCCCGGCACGGAGTGGCGCAGGAAGCCGATGTACTCGCTGACCTTGCCGCCGGGCAACTGGCCACCTTCGCCGGGCTTGGCGCCCTGGGCCATCTTGATCTGGATCTGGTCGGCGCTGACGAGGTATTCGGTGGTCACCCCGAAGCGGCCCGAAGCCACCTGCTTGATCTTGGAGCGCAGGCTGTCGCCGTCCTGCAGCTCGTAATCGGCCGCCATGATCTTGTGGCCGAGCACGTCGCCGACCTTGCTGCCGCCGGTGATCTTGATGCCCTTGAGCTCGTTGCGGTAGCGGGCCGGGTCTTCACCGCCCTCGCCCGTGTTGCTCTTGCCGCCGATGCGGTTCATGGCCACGGCCAGCGTCGCATGCGCCTCGGTGGAGATGGAACCCAGCGACATGGCGCCGGTGGCGAAGCGCTTGACGATCTCGGAGGCCGGCTCGACCTCCTCCAGCGGCACCGCCTTGGACGGGTCGAACTTGAACTCGAACAGGCCGCGCAGCGTCATGTGCCGCTTGCTCTGGTCGTTGATGATCTGGGCGTATTCCTTGTAGGTCTCGAACTTGCCGCTGCGCGAGCTGTGCTGCAGCTTGGCGATGGCGTCGGGCGTCCACATGTGCTCTTCGCCACGGCTGCGCCAGGCGTATTCGCCGCCGGCGTCCAGCATGTTCTCGAGGACGGGGTCGTCACCGAAGGCGGCCTCGTGCATGCGGATGGCTTCTTCCGCCACCTCGAACACGCCGATGCCACCGACCTGCGTGGCCGTGCCGCGGAAGTACTTCTCGACGAAGTCGGCCTTCAGGCCGATGGCTTCGAAGATTTGCGCGCCGCAGTAGGACATGTAAGTCGAGATGCCCATCTTGGACATGATCTTGGACAGGCCCTTGCCCACCGCCTTGATGTAGTTGTAGCGGGCCTGCTCGGCGGTGAGCTTGGCGGGCAGCTCATCGCTCATGGCCTCCAGCGTCTCGAGGGCCAGGTAGGGGTGGACGGCCTCGGCGCCATAACCGGCCAGCACGGCGAAGTGGTGCACCTCGCGGGCGGTGCCGGTCTCGACGACCAGGCCAGCCGTCGTGCGCAGGCCCTCGCGCACCAGGTGGTGATGCACGGCAGACAGCGCCAGCAGCGCCGGGATGGCGATGCGGTCGCGGCCGAGATGGCGGTCCGTGATGATGAGGATGTTGTGGCCGGTCTTGATCGCGTCCACGGCCGAGGCGCACAGGGAGGCCAGTTGGGCCTCGACGCCGGCACGGCCCCACTCGCGCGGGTAGGTGATGTCGAGCTCGCTGGGCTTGAACTTGCCGTTGGTGGGCGCCTCGATGCCACGCAGGCGGGCCATGTCGTCGAAGTCCAGGATGGGCTGGCTGACCTCCAGGCGCATCGGCGGGTTGACGGCGTTGATGTCCAGCAGGTTGGGCTTCGGGCCGATGAAGCTGTTCAGCGACATCACGATGTTCTCGCGGATCGGGTCGATCGGCGGGTTCGTGACCTGGGCGAAGAGCTGCTTGAAGTAGTTGTAGAGCGGCTTGTTCTTGCTGGACAGGACCGCCAGCGGCGAGTCGTTGCCCATGGAGCCGATGCCCTCCTCGGCGTTGGCCGCCATCGGGGCGAGCAGGAACTTGATGTCCTCCTGGGTCGTGCCGAAAGCCTGCTGGCGGTCGAGCAGCGAGGTGGCGAAGCCCGGCCGGGCGGCCTCGGGGACGGCAATGTCGTCCAGCTTGACGCGGACGTTCTCGATCCACTGGCGGTAGGGGCGGGCGTTGGCGAACTGGTTCTTCAGTTCTTCGTCATCGACGATGCGGCCCTGCTCCAGGTCGATGAGGAACATCTTGCCGGGCTGCAGGCGCCACTTCTTGACGATCTTGCTCTCGGGGATGGGCAGCACCCCGGACTCCGACGCCATGACGACGAGGTCGTCGTCCGTGATGCAGTAGCGGGCCGGGCGCAGGCCGTTGCGGTCGAGGGCGGCGCAGACCTGGCGGCCGTCGGTGAAAGCCATGGCGGCGGGGCCGTCCCAGGGCTCCATCATCGCAGCGTGGTACTCGTAGAAGGCGCGGCGGCGCTCGTCCATGCCCTCGTGCTGCTCCCAGGCCTCCGGGATCATCATCATGGCGGCGTGGGCGAGCGGGTAGCCGGCCATCGTCAGCAACTCGATGGCGTTGTCGAAGGTAGCCGTGTCGGACTGGTGCTCGAAGCTGATCGGGTAGAGCTTCTTCAGGTCGTCACCCAGCACCGGCGACTTCATCACGCCTTCGCGGGCGCGCATCCAGTTGAAGTTGCCCTTGACCGTGTTGATCTCGCCGTTGTGGCAGACCATGCGGTAGGGGTGGGCCAGGGGCCACTCGGGGAAAGTGTTGGTGGAGAAGCGCTGGTGCACCAGGGCGATGGCCGAGACGACCCGCGGGTCGGCCAGGTCCTTGTAGTACTTGCCGACCTGGTCGGCCAGCAGCAGGCCCTTGTAGATGACGGTGCGGCAGCTCATCGACGGCACGTAGTACTCGCGGCTGTGCGTGAGCTTGAGCGCCTGGATGGCGCTGGAGGCCGTCTTGCGGATGACGTAGAGCTTTCGCTCCAGGGCGTCGGGCACGATGATGTCCGGGCCGCGGCCGATGAAGATCTGGCGGATCACCGGCTCCTTCTCGCGCACGGTGGGCGACATGGGCATGTCGCGGTCCACCGGCACGTCGCGCCAGCCCAGCAGCACCTGGCCCTCGGCCTTGACCGCCCGCGCCAGTTCCTGCTCACAGGCCAGGCGGGAGGCATGCTCCTTCGGCAGGAAGATCATGCCGACACCGTATTCGCCGGGAGGCGGCAGGCTGATGCCCTGCTTGGCCATCTCCTCGCGGTAGTACTCGTCCGGAATCTGGATGAGGATGCCCGCGCCGTCGCCCATCAACTTGTCAGCGCCCACGGCACCGCGGTGATCCAGGTTCTCGAGGATCTTCAGGCCCTGCTCGACGATGGAGTGCGCCTTCTGGCCCTTGATGTGCGCCACGAAGCCGAGGCCGCACGCGTCCTTCTCGTTGGCCGCCCGGTAAAGGCCCTGCTCGGCCAGCTCTTGAATTTCCGACTGAATCTGCGCGGCGTGGCTCATGGCGCCCTCCTGGAACTCGACAGACCTGGAGGGTACTGCACCGCAACAAATGCGGCAACTTCATTAATATGGGGTCAGAGTCGAATTATTCCATTCAACAGACCGACTCCAAAGTAAATGGGGCCATAGTCAAACGTCTATGAAGGCGGCGATGACGGCTTGCACGGCCGCCCCCGGGGCCGCCGCACCACCACCTTGGCGTGCTCGGCGGACAAGGGCTGCAGGAAACTCTCGCTTCCCACCGGCCGCCCTCGAAGTGCCGAGTCCGTGAACTGAGCCTGTTCAGACGAGGGCACGCCCTGTGCGAGGAACTCACGGTAGGCATGCTCGCGCTCGAAGGGCGTGTTGCCGAGAGACCAATACATGGGGTGTTCGATGACGACGGGGCTGCGCGTCAGGCCGAGGTGGTGTGCGGCACTCGACCACGGCCATTCCGAGGCCTCGGCGCACAGTCCCGCTCGCACGGGATTGAGCTCGATGTAGCGCATGCAGGCCAGCAGGTGGCGCTCACCTTCGATCAGGCCCGCCCGGAAGCGCCCTTCCCACAAGGTGCCGCTGCGGCCATGGCGAGCATTGAACCAGCCGACATAGCGCCGGCCGAGCGATTGCATCATGCGGCTGAGGGCCTCAGGGGTCGGGGGCGTGGCCAGCAAATGCAGGTGGTTGTCCATGAGCACGTAGGCATGGACGGCCACGCCATACTGCGCGGCGACCTCCCTCAGCGTGGCGAGCAGGTGCTCTCGGTCGAGGTCGCTATAGAAGATGGCCTGGCGGTTGTTGCCGCGCAGGATGACGTGATGAGGCTGGTCCGGGAGGATCAACCGGGGCAAGCGGGCCATGGAGGGTACTCGTAGCAAGCGCCGGACGCGGGCGCCAGCCGAGGATAATCGACTCCGACCCCAATTTCAGAACAGGGATCGGCCCGTCAATCTTTGATGTTCCCGGATGGCGAATCGGTCAGTCATGCCGGCGATGTAGTCGGCGCAGGCCCGCTCGCGGTCCGGGCGGTCGGCGAAGTCGGCGGGCATCTGGGCGGCGTCGGCCGTGTAGGCGGCGAAGAGATCGCGCAGTACCTGTTCGGCCCGGGCACGCGTGGACTGCACCTGCGGATGCCGGTAGAGATTGGCGAACAGGAAGCGCTTCAGCGCCGTGCTCCTGGCGCGCATTTCGGGGCTGAAGCACAGCAGAGGCTTGGCCGCGTGTCGCACGGCGTCCGCATCCGCGGGGCGGGCCTCCGCCAGGGCGGCGCTCGTCGCGTCGATGATGTCGTAGACCTGGGCGGACAACATCCGGCGGATCGTCTCGAACAGCAGCCGCTTGCCGGCCAGCCCCGGGTGGGCGTCGCGGGCGGATTGCCAGTGTTCGCGCACCAGGTCCACTTCAAGCAATTGCTCCAGCTCGATGAGCCCCGAGCGGACGCCATCGTCCACGTCGTGGGCGTTGTAGGCCACCTCGTCGGCGAGGTTGCAGAGCTGGGCCTCGAGGCTGGGTTGCCCGCCGTGGATGAAGCGTGTCGCGATCCCGCCCGGCTCGATCGCCTCGATGACGACCGCGTGGCGACGCGAACAGTGCTTGAGGATGCCCTCGCGGGTTTCGAAGCAGAGGTTGAGGCCGTCAAAGTCCGGGTAGCGCTGCTCCAGGTGGTCGACGACGCGCAGGGACTGCAGGTTGTGCTCGAAGCCGCCGTGCTCATGCATGCAGTCGTCCAGCACGTCCTGGCCCGCATGGCCGAAGGGCGTGTGCCCCAGGTCGTGGGCCAAGGCGATCGCCTCGACCAGGTCCTCGTCCAGCCCGAGGCTGCGGGCGATGGAGCGGCCGAGCTGGGCCACCTCCAGAGAATGCGTGAGCCGCGTGCGGAACAGGTCGCCCTCGTGGTTGAGGAAGACCTGGGTCTTGTAGACCAGGCGGCGGAAGGCCGTGCTGTGGATGATGCGGTCGCGGTCGCGCTGGAACTCGCTGCGGGTCGGGGCCGGCGGCTCGGGCAACCGGCGCCCGCGGCTGCGCGCGGGGTCCGACGCAGGGGCCGCGCGCGCCGCCACTTCAAGCCGCCCCGTGAGCCGCGAGCGTCTCGGCGATGCGGGCGTCGGGCACGGCATGCAGGCCTGCACGACCCAGCCCCTCGATCAGCACGAAGCGGATGGCGCCCGCCTCGGCTTTCTTGTCCACGCGCATCAGCGTCAGGTACCGCTCGATGCCCAGCTTCGGCGGCGCCGTCGGCAGGCCGGCCCGTTCGACGAGCGCCCGTAGCCGCTCGACGAAGCCGTCAGGCACCAGGCCCGAGCGCCTCGACAGGTCAGCGGCCAGCACCATGCCGCAGGCCACCGCTTCGCCGTGCAGCCACTTGCCATAGCCCATCCCGGACTCGATGGCATGGCCGATGGTGTGGCCGAAATTCAGGATGGCCCTGAGGCCCTGCTCCTTTTCGTCCTGGCCGACGACCTCGGCCTTGATCTCGCAACTGCGCCGCACCGCGTAGCCCAGCACCGCCTTGTCGCGCGCGAGCAGGGCATCGAGGTTGTCCTCGATCCAGCACAGGAAGCCCGCATCGGCGATGGGCCCGTACTTGATGACCTCGGCCAGGCCGGCGCGCAGCTCGCGGTCGGGCAGGCTGTCCAGCGTGTCGAGGTCGGCGATGACGCGCTCGGGCTGGTAGAAGGCGCCGAGCATGTTCTTGCCCAGCGGGTGGTTGATGGCCGTCTTGCCACCGACCGACGAGTCGACCTGGGCCAGCAATGTGGTCGGTACCTGGACGAACGGGACGCCGCGCATGTAGACGGCCGCAGCGAAGCCGGTCATGTCGCCGATGACGCCGCCGCCCAGGGCGAACAGCACGGTCTTGCGGTCCAGCGCCTGGCCGAGCAGGTGGTCGAAGATGCGATTCAGGCTGGCCCAGTCCTTGTGCGCCTCGCCATCGGGCAGCACGACGATGTCGACGCGGGCATAGACGCTGCGCAGGCGCTCGCGCAGGCGCTCGGCGTACAGCGGCGCAACCGTCTCGTTGCTGACGATGACGGCCGCAGCCGCCTTGGGCAAGCCTTGCCAGCTGGCGGGCTCGTCCAGCAGGCCTGAGCCGATGCGGATGTCGTAGGCGCGATCGTCGGGGAGAGGGATGCGGACGGTGTCGGTGGCGGGCATGCGGCCAAGTGTAAGAGCCCGCCCCTTCGCGCACCGGCAAGCCGCCCTGCGGCGTCCGGCCTTCAGACCGGCTCGGCTCCCACGGTCGCGACCACCCGCGTCGGGTCGAGCAAGCCGGCCAGCTCCAGCTGCATCAGAGCCATGTTCACGAGGGCATGGACCGACGGTCGTGCGCTCTCGAGCACATAGTGGGCGCAGCGCCTGTAGAGCGGGTCACGCTGATGGTGGAGCTCGCGCAGCCGGGCCAGCGGATCTTTCACCTGGAGCAGCGGCCGCGTCGTGTCGTGCTTCAGCCGCCTGAAGAGGTCCTCGGGCGTGGAGCGCAGGTAGAGCACGGTGGCGTTCGAGTGCAGGAGGTCCCGATTGCGATCGCGCAGGACGGCTCCGCCGCCGGTGGCCAGCACGCAGTCGCCCGGCCGCGTCACCAGTTCGGCGATGACCTCGGTCTCCAGGTCGCGGAAGGCGTCCTCGCCATGCCGCTCGAAGAACTGCTTGATGCTGCCGCCGATTCGCGCCTCGATCTCGTGATCGGAATCGACAAAAGGCACGCCGATCTGGCGTGCCAGTTGTTTGCCGACGGTGGACTTGCCACCGCCCGGCATGCCGACAAGAGCGAGCTTCACATTAGGGGCAAGTCCTCTTCACCGTGAACGAGTAGGACGTCCCCGTCCCACGCGGAGTGGTGAACGTGACGGTGACCGTGCCGACGGTGGCCGTATCAAACGTGTAGCCGATGCCAACCAGGTTGGCCTGGCTCGTGTTCGGCACCGGCGTGCCACCCGCCATGGCCACCGAGAAACCCGTCGTTGGCGTGGTTGCCGTGACCACGGTTCCAGCCGGCATCGGATTGAGGCGCGGCAGCACGATGTAGTTGTTGGCATCGCTGTAGTCGATGGGCAAGGTCAGGCCCGACTTCAGCAGCCCGGGGTTCGAGTCCGCAGCAAGCAAGGTGAAGCTTCCGCTGCCGCCTGCATTGCAAATGGTGTCACCGCTCGCCACCTGGTAGTTGGTGACCTGGGCCGTAGTCGGCCCCGTCTGCATGGGCAGCGTACCGTTCGCGTACACGACGCGCACGTCGCCTCCCGGCCAGAGCGGCCGGGCCGTGGACCGAGACAGCACCGTCTCGACTGCTCGCCGCACATAGATCTGGCCTGACCCCGTCCACTTGCCGTCGCAGGTACCCGGCACGCTGGGCGTGTAGGCCGTCAGCCCGAAGATGGCCACCGTCGTCGGAGGCACACAGGCCGAATTGGTGTTGCCGGCCAAATTGACGCCGATGAACTCGTCGAAGGCGCTGTCGTAGCTGCCGTCGTAATTGCGGTCCTTGAAGATGTTGCCCAGGTCCTGGAACTCTTCGCCGGCGTCGTAGATGTTGTTGCCGTTCTTGTCGATGAAGGACTCTTCGCCGAGCGCATAGGCGACGACGGTGACGCGACCGTCGACGGGCTTGGGCTGCGCCGACGCGAAGTTGGAAGTCGCCTGGGAGATGCCGTTGGTCTGCGAAATCTGCTTGCTCGACTCGATCTGGCCCCCTTCGGTGACGAAGTTGATCGTCGTCCCCACCGGCACCGGGTTGCCGCTGCGGTCGGCAGCGATCAACGTATAGGTGTTGGGCACGTTGTCGATGTCGTAGCCCTCGATGTTGATCGTCTGCTGCGACATCGAGAAGTTGAGCTGGGACGGCAGGCCGATACCGACGCTCAGGTTGCTCGACACGGTGGCGATGGTGTCGCCGCTGAGCTTGGCATGGACGCGCACTGGCGTCGGCTGCGTACCGGAGTTGACGCGGACGGACACCCGGCCCAGCGCGTTCGACGTCTGCGTGAACGGGTTGGCCGACGGCGGGTCGACCGATTCGACGCTACGGCCCTCCATCGTCACGCCGCCCGCACCGGTCTGCAGGCGCAATTCGACCACCTTGTTCGGCAGCGGATTCCCAGCCGCGTCACGCACTTCGAAGGTCACGATGGACGACTCGGTAAAGCCGGAGCCCTTCAGGAAGATCTGCTCCGGTGTGGCCGAGATGAAGGCCAGGCTGACTGCAGCAGGAGCCGCGATGGGCAGGGTGAGCTGCTTGGCCGTGGACGTGCCGTCGATGACGACCTGCAGCAGGTCTGAGGGCTGGATGGCGCCACAGCCGTTGTCGCGATACTGCAGCGTCACGGTGTTGCTCGTCGCAGAGACACTGGCCGGAGAGACCGTCGCCTTGCCCGCGGCGGCACAGGAGGACGAGATGCTCAGCTTGACCGGCGAGTCGACGGCGGCGCCCGTCAGCGTCAACGTCAGGCTGTCCTGACCGTAGGCGGAGATCGAGGCCGGGCCAGTGAAGCTGACGATCGTGGCGTTGGTGGCCTGAACCTGGAAGCCCTGGCTGGCGGACAGCGTGCTGCCGGCGTACTGCACCGTGGCCGTCACCTCGTCGGCACCGGCGGAGGCCGACGTCGCCGGCGACAGCAAGGCGACGGCCTTGCCGTTCGCATCGGTCAGTGCCGTGCCGACGTTGGTCCTGCCCAGGCCGCGGACGACCGCGAAACTCACCACCTGGCCGGGGACCGGCTGGCCGCGTGCGTCGGTCAACGTCGCCGTGACGGTTGCCGGCACGGCGGCACTCACGGAAGTGGAGGACAGCCCCAGTTGCAGCACCGGCGTCCCCGGCGATGTGGCGCTGACCACCTGCACCGGCTTGCTGTCCGTCGCAGTGATCCCGGCAACGGTCACGCTGGCCTTGACGACATCGGCGCCGTTCGAAGATGAGGTGGCTTGCGTCACGTGGACGGTGGCGACACCGCTGGTGTCCGTGACTGCCGTTGCCGCATCGAATTTGACGAGGCCGAACTGCGAGCTGAACTGCACGACCTGGCTGGCCGCCGGATTGCCGCCGACATCGCGCACCAGCACGTTGACGGTCGAGGATGTGGTCGTGCTGTCGATCTTGGAAGTGCTGAGCGTCATGGTCGCCGTCGGCGACTCTCCGACGATCTGCACGATGACGTTGCTCGCGAGGAACTGGCCGGCGTAATTGGCCGTCACGCGCAGCGTGTCGGTCGACGAACTCGCGCCCGCCGAAGCACCCAAATTCAGCGTGCTGCGGACGATGCCATTGGTGTCCGTCGGGCCGCTGTCGGGCGACGGCGTCACATTGATGATGGACGACGGCGAGAAGGTCACGACCTGATTGGCGACCGGATTGCCGGAAGCGTCGCGCAACGTCGCCGTCACCTGCGGCGCCGGCTGCGACAGACGCAACGTGACCTGCGCGGGACTGACCGTCAGCGTCGGGAGCGCATTGGTCACCGTGAAGGCCTGCTGGGCGCTGACTGTCACCGCGCCGATGGTGGCGAATGCAGTCACATAGTCTGCACCCGTCACGCCGGAGGCACTTGCCTTCAGGGTTGCAGTAGCCTGGCCATTGGCGTCCGTCCGCACGGTGGCCACGGACAGATCCGCGAGGTTGCCCCGGCCCGTGGACAGGCTGACCACGACATCAGACATGGCGACCCCGGCGGCCGACTTCAGCTGCACCGTCACGTTGGCACCGACGGCCGGCGTGATCTGCGTGGTGGACAGCGCCACGGTCAGGGCCGGCCCGCTGGTCGTGCCCGTGGGCGATGGCGTGACGACCGAGATCTGGGCTGTCTTGGTGATGGAGCCGCTGGCGGCCGTCACGGTGATGGTGCGCTTGGACTGGTCCGAGCCGATGCGGACCGAGCCGGTCACGACGCCGGAGGTGTCCGTCTTGCTGGCACTGGCCGAGACCAGGGCATTGGAGTCCACCGAGATGGAGACCGGCACGTTGGCGATGGTGTTGCGATTGGCGTCGACCGCGTAGACGGTGACGAGGACGGAGCCGGTGCCATCGGTGGGCAGGGTCGAACCGCTGAGCGTCACGACCAGATCGGACGCGGTCGGCGTGGTGCCGCCACCGGTGCCACCACTGCCGCCTCCCGGAAAGACCGAATCACCGGCGCTGCCACCACCGCCGCCGCAGGCAGACAGAAAGGCGGCCATTCCCAGCCCCAGCACAGCCTGGCCAAGACGGCGCCAGCCCTGCGTGACGATGGATTGCAACATGCTCGAACTCCTGAAATCTCTGAATGCTTCTGGGCGATCAACGCACCGTGGCCCGCTCGCTGACGACCTTGGGCGTCAGGAAGATCAAGAGCTCGGTCTTTGAGGTGGTGCGCGTCTTGTTCTTGAACAGGTTGCCCAGGAAGGGTACATCGCCCAGCACAGGCACCTTGTTGACGGTCTCGCCCTCGTCCTGGGTGTAGATGCCACCGATCACGACGGTGCCACCGTTCTCGACGAGCACCTGCGTCTGGGCGTGCTTGGTGTTGATGGCATAGCCCTGGGGCGTCAGCGTGCCGCGGCTGTCCTTGTTGACGTCCACGTTCAAGATGACGCTGCCTTCGGGGGTGATCTGCGGCGTCACCTCGAGCTTGAGGTTGGCCTTGCGGAAGGCGATGGACGTCGCGCCGCTGGCCGTGGCCACCTGATAGGGCAGTTCCTCGCCCTGCTCGATGACGGCCTTGACCTGGTCGGCCGTGATGATGCGCGGGCTGGAGACCACCTTGCCCTTGCCGTCGGACTCGAGCGCCGAGAGCTCCAGGTTCAGGAAGCGGTTGGCCGTGGCGCTGAAGAGCGACAGCGCGATGGTGGTCGCCACGCCGTTGCTGAAGGCGTCGGACGAGGTGTTGGCCGGCAGGTTGACGAACTGCGTGTTGTTGTAGTTCGTGGCGACGCCCTGGTTGGTCTGGGAGCCGACGCCGTTGTAGTTGCCGCCCACGGTGACGTAGTTGCCGCCGCCGACGCTGTAGCCCGGAATGCCGCCTTGCTGGCCGCGCAGGTCGTTGGCACCGAGCTTGACGCCGAGCGACCGGCCGAACTTGTCGTTGGCTTCGACGATGCGCGCCTCGATCAGCACCTGGCGGACCGGCACGTCGATCTTGGCGATCATGGCCTGGATTTCCTCGAGCTTGCTCGGGATGTCCGACACGAAGAGCTGGTTGGTGCGCGGCTCATAGATGACGCTGCCGCGCGGCGACAGGATGCGCGTGCCACTGCTCGACCCGCTGCTGCCGCCACTGCTTCCACCGCTGCCGCTGCCGCTGCTGCCGCCGATGGCCTGGCCGGTCAGGCCCTTGGCGATGTCCTCGGCCTTGACGTAATTGAGCTGGAAGGACTGGGTGCGCACCGGCTCGAGCTGGGCGATGGCGGCCTTGGACTCGAGGTCGAGCTTTTCCTTGGCGGCAAGTTCTTCCTTGGGCGCGATCCAGAGCACGTTGCCCGACTTCTTCAAGCCCAGCCCCTTGGCCTGCATGATGATGTCCAGGGCCTGGTCCCAGGGCACGTCCTTCAGGCGCAGCGTGACATTGCCGGTCACGGTGTCGCTGGTGACGACGTTGAAGTTGGTGAAGTCGGCAATGACCTGCAACAGGGCGCGGACTTCGATGTTCTGGAAGTTCAACGACAGCTTGTCGCCCGCATAGCCGGGGCCTTGCGTCAGCTTGTTGGGATCGACCTTCTGCGGGCGCACCTCCAGCACGAACTGGTTGTCGCTCTGGTAGGCGCTGTGCTCCCAGTTGCCCTTGGGCTCGACCGTCATGCGGACGCGGTCGCCGGTTTGCGTCGTCGTGATCATCTGCACCGGCGTGCCGAAGTCGGCCACGTCGATCTTGCGGCGCAGGTTCTCGGGCAGGCTGGACCGCAGGAACTCGACCACCAGGCCCTGGCCCTGCTGCTGGATGTCCACACCGACTTGGGTGCTCGGCAGATTGACGATGATGCGGCCGGCACCATCGGCCCCGCGGCGGAAGTCGATGTCACGCAGGGGCTGGGGCGCCGTGTTGAGGCTTTGTGCGAAATGCACCGGCTCCCCCGCCGTCTGTGCAACCGGCGCTGCCGAATTCAGCACCAGCACCAGGGCGCTGCCCTCCAGCTTCGCACTGTAGGTCGAAGCCTGGCGCAGGTTGAGGACCACGCGCGCACGATCACCGGCCTGGGCCACATTGGCCGAGCGCAGATTGCCCTGGTTGATCTCCACCTGGTTGCGGCCGATGCCGTTGACCACGCCCGGGAGGTCGATGGCGATGCGCGGCGGCGTCTGGATGGTGAAGCCCGTGGGGACGGCGGGCAGCGGTTCGCTCAATTCGATGCGCACGACGTCGACCCCGGCCTGCTGGCTGGAGTTGATCGCGCGTATCTGCGTCTGTGCCCAGGCCGCTGGCGCGGCCAGCCACGCGAGTGCCATTCCCAGCAACCAGCCACGGCCCATCGGCTTGCTCTCCTGCAATGTCCTGTTCATCGTCCCTTCTCCTGTAGCTGGAGGGTACTGGTGCGTTCAATCCACTCGCCCGCAGCGTCCTGGACGACTTCTCGCAACGTGATCTCGGTCTCGCTGATCTTGGTGATGCGGCCGAAGTTCTGGCCGAGGTAGTCCCCGGCCTTGACCTGGTAGAGCAGGCTGTCGACGCGCAGCAGCGCATAGCGCCGCCCTTCGCGCGTCAGGCTGCCGACCATGTTCATGTTGTCCAGCGGGTAGGCCTCCAGCGGCTCCTTGCGGCGGTTGATCTCCGCCGTCAGCAGCGAGTTGGGCTGAGCCGCCTCCTGCTTGATGGCGACGCTGAGCTTCTGCGTGCTGAAGGGGTCGACACCGGTGCCGGCCTCGTAGGGCTGGGGCAGGAATTTCTTGGGCGGCAGCAATGGCGTGACGCTGGGCTTGGCCTCGCGCCGCTGCTGTTCCATCCACTGGCGCAGTTCGTCCATGTCGCTGCCGCAGCCGGCCAGGGCCAGGGCTGCCAGGGGGATGCACAGCCGCTTCATTTCTTGGCTCCCGCAGCCTTGTTGGCGGCCTTGCGCTGCTCGGCCACCTCGGTCGCATCGAGGTAGCGGTAGGTGCGCGCGGTCGCTTCCATGCTCAAGGGGCTGTTGGGGGCGCTCGGTGCCACCACCACGAGGTTGTGCAGGGTGACGATGCGCGAGAGGTTGGCGACGTCGGCCGCGAAGGCGCCGATGTCGTGATAGCGGCCCGAAACCTTCAACGAGATGGGCAGCTCGGCGTAGTAGTCCTTGACCAGCACCTGGCCCGGGCGGAAAAGCTCGAACTGCAGGCCGCGGCCCACGCCCGCGCTGCTGATGTCGGACAACAGCGAGTCGATCTCGGCCTTGCCAGGCAGTTGCTTCTCGAGCTGGGTCACGTACTCCTCGACCTGGCTCTTCTGCTTGCGCAGCTCGGGCAGGTTGACGGCTTGGGCGAGCTTGTTCTTGTAGTCCTGGCGCAGCTGGGGTTCGCGATTGCGCTCGGCATCCAGGCCGTCCTGCACGTCGGACAACACCAGGAAGTAGCCGGCGACGACGACGCCCAGCATCACGGCAAGCCCCGCGGCGATCTTGGGCGCCAGCGGCCACTGGCCCGGCTCCTTGGGATTGAGGCCCTGGAACTGGGCGGAGAACTCCGCGAACCAGGCGTTCAGGTCGATCTTGGGCATGGAAGTGGCCATCGTCGATCAGCCCTTCTTCGGGGCCGAGGCACCCGCTGCGGCGTCGCGGGGCGGCGCCTTGATCGATACCTTCATGGAGAACTCCAGCAGCCGGCGCTGGTCCCGCGTGTTGGTGCTGACGTTGGCGAGCTTGACCTCGATGAGGTCGGGCTTTTCCAGCCACTCCGAGGTACGCGACACGTTGCGCAGGAACTCGGACACGCGCTCGTTGGTCTGGGCGATGCCGTTGACCGTAACGACCTTGTCGGCCTGACGGATGGCGGTCAGGTAGATGCCTTCGGGGGCAAGGCGCGCAAGGTCGTTGAGCAATTGCACCGGCGTGTTGCGGTCGGTCTGCAGATCCTCGACCGCGCGCTGGCGCGACTTCAGGGACTCGATCTCCGCCTTCAGGTTGGCGATGTCCTTGATCTGACTCTCGAGGCGGGAAATCTCGGCCTGGATGTACTGGTTGTGCGCCTGCTGCTCCGTGGTCAGGAACTGCAGCAGCAGGTAGGCCGCCACGACGAGGCCGGCCCCCGCCAGGCCCGCCAGGCCCAGGCCGGCGAAGAAGGCCGCCTTGCGTCGCTTGCGCCTCTCCTCTCGGTAAGGCAGCAGGTTGATCAGGATCACTGGAAGAACCTCCGCATCGCGAGGCCGCAGGCCGTGAGGTAGGACGGCGCCTCACGGCGCAGCTTGGACTCGCGCACGGCAGCACCCATGGCCATGTTCTCGAACGGGTTGACCACCATGCAGGCGAAGCCGGTCAGGTCGGTCACGCGCTCCTTGAGCCCGGGCAGCGTGGCAGTGCCGCCCGCCAGCATCACGTAGTGCACCTTGTGGTGCGGCGTGCTCGTGAAGAAGTACTGCAGGGCGCGGCCGATTTCCTGCGACAGGCTGTCGACGAAGGGGTTCAGCACGCTGGCCTCGTAGTCCTCCGGCAGCTCGTTGGCGAGCTTCTTCTGCTCGGCCTCCTCGAAGGAAAAGCCGTACTGGCGCGAAATCAGCTGGGTCAGCTGCGAGCCGCCGAAGGACTGGTCCCGGTCGTACAGCAGTTCGTCGTCACGCAGGACCTTGAGGCTGGTGGTGTCGGCGCCGATCTCGAACAGCGCGACAAGGGCGTCCTTGCCTTCGTTGGGCAAAGCCGCCACCAGCCGGCCCATGGCCATGCGTGATGCGTGCGATTCGATGTCGAGCACCACCGGCTTGAGCCCCGCGGCTTCGGCCAGGCCCTGACGGTCCTGCACCCGGTCCTTGCGGGAAGCAGCGATCAGCACCTCGACGTCGCCCACCGACGTGGGACTCGGGCCGATGACGCAGAAGTCGAGGCTCACCTCGTCCAGCGAGAACGGGATGTACTGGTTGGCCTCGGCCTCGACCTGGAGTTCGAGCTCTTCCTCGCGCAGGCCGGCGGGCAGCATGATCTTCTTGGTGATGACGGCCGACTGCGGCATGGCGAGGGCGGCGTCGCGGGTCTTGCTGCCACTGCGGGCCACGACGCGGCGCACGGCATCGGCCACTTCGTCGAACTTCTCGATCTGGCCGTCAGCGATCCAGCCCTTCTCGAAGGGCTCGCTGGCGAAACGCTCCAGTACGAATTCGCCGGTCTTGGTCTGACTGAGTTCCACCAGCTTGACGCTGGAGGAACTGATATCCAGGCCAATCAGGGGGGGGTGCTTGCGACCCAAAAGTGCGTCAAGTATTCCCATGCCCTTTGTTCCCGACACTTGAGTTACGTGTCGGACTATTAATAAGTTACTTGAATGCTAGCAGCAAAGCCGTTGACGCCGAACGCAATTTCGGCCCGAGCTGGTAACGCCACGTTGCTAAACATACACGAATCAACGCATCTGCAAGCTCCTGAAAAACACAGGGGAAGCGGTCGTTTGGCACGATGTTTGGCAGGCCGGTTCGTATACAGGAAGGGCGGGGAAGCGCTTCCTATAATCCGCCGCCTCCTCCCCACGCGTCCCGAGGGCGCGCACGCCGGCACATGAACGACAAGCCCCGATCCGCTGCGTCCAGCCCTTCGCCCGCAGCTCCTGCCGGCCCTGCATCCCGTTCGCGCACGCTCCCGTCCCGCCTGGGTCATCTGGCGCTGTGGGCCGTGGGCCTGCTTGCCGGTGGCATCGCCGCCGCAGCCCTGCTGCTGGGCCTGGGCCTCGCCCTCGCCTATCCCCACCTGCCCGACATCAGCGGACTGACCGACTACCGTCCCAAGCTGCCGATGCGCGTGCTGTCGAGCGACGGCGTGCTGCTGGGCGAGTTCGGCGAGGAGCGCCGCAGCTACCTACCCATCCAGCAGATCCCCAAGGTCATGCAGGAGGCAGTGCTGGCCATCGAGGACGCGCGCTTCTACCAGCACGGTGGCGTGGACTACCTCGGCGTCATCCGCGCGGGCCTGGCCAACGTCAGCGAGTCGCGCAGCCAGGGGGCGTCCACCATCACGATGCAGGTGGCGCGCAACTTCTATCTCTCCACCGAGAAGACCTTCACCCGCAAGATCTACGAGATCCTGCTGGCCCTCAAGATCGAGGCGGCCCTGCCCAAGGAGAAGATCCTCGAGATCTACATGAACCAGATCTTCCTGGGGCACCGGGCGCATGGCTTCGCCGCGGCCAGCGAGGTCTACTTCGGCAAGACCCTGGACAAGATCACCGTCGCCGAGGCCGCCATGCTCGCCGGCCTGCCCAAGGCGCCGTCGGCCTACAACCCCATCAACAATCCCAAGCGGGCCACCATCCGGCAGCAGTACATCATCGAGCGGATGTACGAGACGGGCTACATCACCGAGGAGCAGCGCGACGAGGCCAAGGCCGAGAAGCTGCGCATCCGGCCGGTGAGCGAATCGGCCTCGCATGCGGAGTTCGTGGCCGAAGCGGCCCGGCAGCTCATCTTCAACCAGTACGGCGACGAGGCCTACACCCGCGGCCTGAACGTCTACCTGACGCTCAACAGCACCGAGCAGAACAGTGCCTACCGCGCCCTGCGCCGTGGCATCCTCGACTATGAGAAGCGCCAGGTCTACCGGGGTCCCGAGGCCTATGCCGACCTGCCCGGTGACGCCAAGGAGCTGGATGCCCGCATTGCCGAGGCCCTGGGCGACCATCCCGCCAACGACGAGCTGCTCGCGGCCGTCGTGCTGGAGGCGGACCCGAAGAAGGTAACGGCCGTGCTGCAAAGCGGCGAATCCATCACCATCACCGGCGACGGCCTGCGCCCGGCAACCTCCGGCCTGTCGGAAAAGGGCAACCCCAAGACGCGCATCCGGCGCGGCGCCGTCATCCGCGTGGTCAAGGGCCAGAAGCAGAAAGACGGCAACGAGTGGACCATCACCCAGTTGCCCGAGGTCGAAGGCGCCTTCGTCTCCATGGACCCGAGCAACGGCCAGGTGCACGCCATGGTGGGGGGGTTCGACTACAACAAGAACAAGTTCAACCACGTGACCCAGGCCTGGCGCCAGCCCGGCTCCAGCTTCAAGCCCTTCATCTACTCCGCCGCGCTGGAGAAGGGCTTCACGCCGGCCACCATCGTCAACGACGCGCCGCTGTTCTTCGACGCCGGCACCACCGGCAGCCAGCCCTGGGAACCGAAGAACTATGACGGCAAGTTCGAAGGCCCGATGCCGCTGCGCACCGCGCTGGCCAAGTCCAAGAACATGGTGTCCATCCGCGTGCTGCACTCCATTGGCGTGAAGTACGCGCAGGACTGGATCACGCGCTTCGGCTTCGAGGCGGAGAAGCACCCCGCCTACCTGACCATGGCCCTGGGCGCAGGCTCGGTCACGCCCATGCAGATGGCCCAGGGCTATGCCGTGTTCGCCAACGGCGGCTACCGCGTCAACCCGCACCTCATCGCCCGCATCACCGACAGCAATGGCCGGTTGCTCTACGAAGCCGCGCCTGTTGCGCTGACCGACGACGCACGCGCCATCGAGCCGCGCAACGCCTTCATGATGAGCAGCCTGCTGCAGGAGGTCACCCGCAGCGGTACCGCCGCCAAGGCCCAGGCGACGCTCAAGCGCCCCGACATCTACGGCAAGACCGGCACCACCAACGACTCCATGGACGCCTGGTTCGCCGGCTACCAGAAGGAGCTGGTCGCCATCGTCTGGATCGGTTATGACCAGCCGCGCAAGCTGGGCGACCGCGAGACCGGCGGCGGTCTGAGCCTGCCGGTGTGGATCGAGTACATGCAGTACGCGCTGAAGAACAAGCCGGTGGACGAGATCACGCCGCCGGAGGGCGTGGTCAACGTCAACGGCGAGTGGTTCTACGAGGAATACTCGAGCGGCAGCGGCGTGCGCGAACTGTCCAACGAGCCCAACGTCCCTGGAGCGGCGACCGAGGACGAGAAGAAGTCGATCCTCGACCTCTTCAAGCGCTGAAGCTCGTCAGGCGCTGAAGCTCAGCGCCTGGCCCGCCTGCTCGCTGGCACAGCGGGACAGACGCGCGCAGAACTCCTGGCCCTCGCGGTCCACCCATTGCGCGCCGTCCCACTTGAAGTGGTAGCCGCCGGCACGCGCCGCCAGCCAGATTTCCTGCAGCGGCGGCTGGGTGTTGACGACGATCTTGCTGCCGCCCGGCAGGCTGAGTTCCAGCAGGCCGCCGGTGCGGTGGCTGTCGATGTCGACCACGTCGTCCTCGAGCCAGGCGTCGATCTGGGCCTCGATGCGCGAGAGCAGCGCATGAGCCTTGGCGTGATAGTCAGCGTCGGACAGGGACATAAACTGGGCGGATGAAGAAGACTGCCGCCAGTGTAGGTGGGTGGGTAGCCACCCTGTCGATCGTCCTTACCGCCCTCGCGGGTTGTGGCCAGAAGGGGCCGCTGACGCTGCCGTCGAGCGCCACCGCGGCGTCGGCGCCGGCCTCGGCGCCCATCGTCGCACCCCGGCCCTGACGGTCAGTCCGAGCGGCCTTCCTCCACCGCGTGGCAAGCCACGCGCACGCCGCGGATCTCCAGCAGAGCCGGCCGCTCAGCCTTGCAGCGGGCATTGGCCAGCGGACAGCGCGGGTGGAAGCTGCAGCCGCTGGGCGGGTTCAGCGGATTCGGCACCTCGCCCTGCACCGGCGTGCGAGCCCGGCCCGTCATGTGGATGTCGGGAATGGCATCCAGCAGCATGCGGGTGTAGGGGTGGCTGGGCCGCGAGAACAGCGTGGCCTTGTTGGCCACTTCCACCAGCCGACCGAGGTACATGACGCCGATTTCGTCGGCCATGTGGCGCACCACGGCGAGGTTGTGGGAGATGAAGAGATAGGTCAGCCCCTGGCGGCGCTGCAGGTCCTTCATCAGGTTGAGGACCTGGGCCTGCACCGACACGTCCAGGGCCGAGGTCGGCTCGTCGCAGACCAGGAACTCCGGCTCGGTGGCCAGGGCGCGCGCGATCGAGATGCGCTGGCGCTGGCCGCCCGAGAACTGGTGGGGGAACTTCTCGGCGTCCGCGGCGTTCAAGCCAACGGACGACAGCAACTCGCCGACGCGCCTGTGGGCCTCGCCGTCTGTCTTGACGAGGCCGTGCTCGCGCAGCGGCTCGGCCACGATGTCCAGCACCTTCCAGCGCGGGTTCAACGAGGCATACGGATCCTGGAAGATCATCTGCAGGCGTCGCCGCAGCGAAGCCGCGCCCGAACCGGCCAGCGTCGTGGCGACGTCCACGCCGTCGAAGCGCACCGCGCCGCGCGAGGCGCCGTACAGCCCCACCAGCAAGCGTGCCACCGTGCTCTTGCCGCAGCCGCTCTCGCCGACGAGGGCGAGCGTGGTGCCGCGCTCGATGGCGAAGGACACGCCGTCGACTGCATGCACGAAGGCCCGCGGCTTGCGCTCGATCACGCGGTTCAGCCAGGGCGGGGACACGTCGAAGACCTTGGCAAGGTCTTGGACCTCGACGAGAGGCGAGCTCACGGCTGCACCTCCTGGCCGACGGGCCGCCAGCAGGCAGCTCGGGTCGCCCCGACCTCGGCCAGCTCGGGCCGGTCCGCGCGGCAGCGCTCGGCAACGCGCGGGCAGCGCGGGTGGAAGGCGCAGCCGCTGGGAATGGCCGTGAGCCGCGGCATCGCGCCGTCGATCTGCAGCAGGCGTTCTCGGTCCTCGTCCATGGCCGGGATGGAGCCCATCAGGCCGGCCGTGTAGGGATGGGCCGGGCGGTGTATGACCTCGCCCACCGGCCCGATCTCGGCGATGCGGCCGGCATACATCACGGCGACACGGTCGCAGGTTTCGGCGATGACGCCCATGTCGTGGGTGACCAGCATGACGGCCGCGCCCTGCTCGTGGCACACCTTCTTCAGCAGGGCGATGATCTGGGCCTGGATGGACACGTCCAGGGCCGTCGTCGGCTCATCGGCGACGATGAGCTTGGGGTCAGCAGCCAGCGCCAGGGCGATGACGACGCGCTGGCGCATGCCGCCCGAGAACTGGTGCGGATAGTGGTCGATGCGGGCCTCGGGCGCCGGGATGCCGGTGGAGGCGAGCAGTTCGATCGCGCGGACGCGCGCCTGGGCGGCGGTCAGCGGCAGGTGGGTGACGATGGTCTCGACGATTTGCTGGCCCACGGTGTAGAGCGGGTTCAACGAAGTCAGCGGGTCCTGGAAGACGGCGCCGATCTCGCGGCCGCGCACGCGGCGCATCTGCTCATAGGGCAGGTTGTCGATGCGCCGCCCGGCCAGGCGGATCTCGCCGGCCGCGATCCGCCCTGGCGGCTCCAGCAGGCCGATGATGGCGGCACCGGTCAACGACTTGCCCGCGCCCGACTCGCCGACGACACCGAGGATCTCGCCCGGCGCGATCGCGAAGGAAACGTCGTCCAGCGCCAGCAGCGTGCCGCGCCGGCCAGGGAACTCCACCCGCAGGTGATTGACTTCGAGCAACGGAGCAGTCATCGCAGTCGAGGGTTGAGCGCGTCGCGCAGCCAGTCGCCCAGCAGGTTCACGCTGAGCGTGATCAGGACCAGGGTGAGGCTGGGCCAGGCGGTGATCCACCACTCGCCCGAGAACAGGTAGTCGTTGCCATTGCGGATCAGCGTGCCCAGCGACGGGCTGGTCGCCGGCACGCCGACGCCGAGGAAGGACAGGGTCGCCTCGGTGATGATGGCCGAGGCGATCTGGATGGTGGCCAGCACCAGCACCGGCCCGAGCACGTTGGGCAGGACGTGGCGGCCCATGATGCGCAGCGGCCCGACGCCGATGACGCGTGCGGCCTGGACGTACTCCTTGTGGCGCTCGACCAGCGTCGAGCCGCGCACCGTGCGTGCGTACTGCACCCATCCGGTCAGCGCGATGGCGAGCACCAGCACGACGAAGGCCAGCGCATCGGGCGCCTGCGGAAAGAGGCTGCGGCCGATGCCGCTGATCATCAGCGCGACGAGGATGGACGGGAAGGACAGCATCACGTCGCAGACCCGCATGACGAAGGCATCGGTGCGCCCGCCGACGAAGCCTGCCAGCAGGCCCAGGCTGACGCCGATCGCCATGGACAGCAGGACCGAGGCGATGCCCACGAGCAGGGAGATGCGCGCGCCGTACATGAGCGCGGAAAGGATGTCGCGGCCCTGGCCGTCGGTACCGAGCAGATAACGCGTCTCGCCCCCCTCGACCCAGGCGGGCGGCTTGAGCGAATCCATCAGCTCCAGCGTGGCGAGATCGAAAGGGTTGTGCGGCGCGATGACCTCGGCGAACAGTGCGCAGACGAGGCAGACGACGGCGATGACGGCAGCCGCCACGGCCACCGGCGATGTGCGGAAGGAATGCCAGACGTCGCCATCGAAGAACCCGCGCAGGGCGGACGACGAGGCGGTCGGGGACGAAGGAGCGTCGGCGGCCATGGATGCGATTTCAGTGGGCCTTGCCCTCGACGCGCAACCGCGGGTCGACGGCGAAATACAGCAGGTCCACCGCGAGGTTGATGACGACGAAGATCAAAGAGATCAGGCAGAGGTAGGCCGCCATGACGGGAATGTCGGCGAACTGCACCGCCTGGATGAAGAGCAGCCCCATGCCGGGCCACTGGAACACCTGCTCGGTGATGATGGCGAAGGCGATCAACGAGCCCAGTTGCAGGCCCGTGATGGTGATGACCGGGACGAGGGTGTTCTTCAGGGCGTGGCCGAAATAGACGCTGCGGTCGGTCAGGCCCCGCGCGCGAGCGAAGCGGATGTAGTCCGCGCGCAGCACCTCCAGCATCTCGGCGCGCACCAGCCGCATGATGAGGGTGAGCTGGAAGGCCGACAGCGTGAACGCCGGCAGGATGAGGTGCAGCAGGCCGTCGCGGGTCAGCAGGCCGGTCGTCCATGCCCCGAGGCTCACCACCTCGCCTCGGCCGAAGCTCGGCAGCCATTTCAGCTCGACGGCGAAGACCCAGATCAGGACGATGCCGATGACGAAATTCGGCAGGCTGACGCCGAAGAGGGTGCCCGTCATCAGCAACTGCGCCGTGGCGCGGCCGCGCCTGAGCGCGGCGTAGACACCGAGCGGGATGCCCAGCCCGAGGGCGATCAGGCCAGCGACGACGGCCAGTTCCAGCGTCGCCGGCAGGCGCTCGACGATGAGGGTGGACACCTTGCGGCCCTGCTTGAGGCTGATGCCGAACTCCCCCTGCGCGGCGTTGGCCGCGAAACGGGCGAACTGCACGGGGAAGGGCTGGTCCAGGCCCAGATCCTTGCGCAGGGCGACGCGCTGGTCCTCGGTCGCATCCTGGCCCAGGAGGTTGTTGACCGGGTCGCCGACATACTGGAACAGCATGAAGGCGATGAAGGCCACCGACAGCATGACGACGAGGGCCTGGACCAGGCGGCGAAGGATGAAGACCAGCATGAAGGCTTGAGGACAAGCACGACCTGTTCCCGATGTCGTGCGAAGGCGCGATCATGGCCGAAGCCGCAAGCCCCGAGCCGCCAGGGAAAGCACCTAGCCTGGAGGACCAACGAAAACGGGCCGCTGACAGCGGCCCGTTCGGGTGTTGCGATCGCGAGGCTGGTGCCTCGCGCTGCATCAGAAGCGGTGACGCAGGCCCACCATGGTGCCACCGCGCTTGGTGGCGCCATTGGAGAAGGCGACGGCACCGGTGTACTTGGTGTAGTCGGCCTCGACGTAGGCATCGGTGCGCTTGGAGAAGGCGTAGTCCGCCACGACGGCGAAATGGTCAGCCTTGCTCTTGGTGTTGGCCAGGGCCACGGCGTAGTGCGTCTGCTCGGCGCGCCAGTATTCGGCACCCAGGTTCAGCTGGGGCGTCAGCTGGTAGGTCAGGCCGCCCATGATCATGTCGCGCTTCTTGACGTCGTTGGCCGCGGCGTTCAGGACGGCGATGCTGTTGTAGCCCTTGATCAGGCCACTGGTGAAGGCCGCGCCCAGTTGGCCGCCCTGGTCGAACTTGTTCTGGCCCCAGGACAGGTTCACGTAGAGCGGGCCGCTGGTGTAGGAGCCGCCGATCGTGGTCGCCTTGACCTTCTTGCCCAGCAGGTCGGTCACCTGCAGGTAGGCACCGCCCAAGCCGATGGTGCCGTCGTTGTAGCGCAGCAGGCCACCGACCGACTTGTCGGCAGCGCCGGTGCCTTCACCGGCGGAGACCTGGAGTTCGCCGTAGAAATTGCCGACCTGACCGAGGTACTTGACCATGTTGCTCTGGCGGGCACCGGCGGACAGACCGATTTCGGGCTTGAACGCCTCGATGTAGGGCGAGTAGCGGAAGGAGGCGTAGGTCGACGTATAGACGTCGAACAGGATGTTGTACTGGCGACCCAGGCGGATCTGGCCGAAATCATTGGATTGCAGGCCCACCCAGGCCTGGCGCCAGAACTCGGCTGCGGCGATCGTGCCGGTGTCTGAATTCAGGCGGTGCTCCAGATTGGCCAGGGCCTTGAGGCCGCCGCCCATGTCTTCGGTGATGTTGACGCCCAGGCGGCTCTCAGACATGCCACCAGGGACCAGTTGCTTCTGCGCTCCATTGTTGTTGGAAACGTAGCGCACCGCGGCGTCCACGATGCCGTACAGGGTCACGCTGGACTGGGCCCAGGCGGAAGAAGTGCAAGCGGCCAGTGCGGCCATGGCCAGAACTGCTTTTTTCATCGACTTTGTCTCCTGCTTAGAAATGTGAACCGGTTCATTCTCAGCGAAGGGGCATGCCATAACGCGAGCGCTGTTGTGGAATTTCCACAGCAATTCCCCTGTCCCGGATGAGACAAATCAAGCGCCCAAAGAAAAAGCCGCCCGAAGGCGGCTTGGCTGATTCGCAGCGGCCCACGGCCGCAGGAGATCAGAAGCTGTGACGGATGCCGACGTCGAAGCCGCTGGACTTCTGGCCGCCGGCCGTCGCGGCAGGAGCGCCGGAGACCGTGTACTTGGCGCCGCCCTTGTTGTCGATCTGGGCGAAGGTCGTGTACAGCGCGGTGCGCTTGGACAGGCTGTAGATGTAGCCGATCGCGAAGAGCTTGGCATCGCCCACGCCGGCCGTGGCTTCAGCCGCGGTGTTGGCCTTGGCATCGGTGTAGGACGTCTGCAGGGCGCCGGGGCCAAGGTTCCAGGTCAGGGCCGCGGTGATGGCCTTGATTTCCTTGTCGCCAGCCTTGGTGACCGTGTACATCAGGGCGGGCTTGATGCCGCTGAAATCATACGAACCAGCGATGCTCTGGACCTTGTACTTGGTGCCCACGCCGGTGCTGGAGAAAGCGCCGGACACGTGGATCGGGCCGTTCTTGTAGCCCAGGCGCACGTCCTGCATCTTGTTGGCGTTGTTGCCCTCGCCAGCAGCGACGTCGGCGGCGCCATAGAAACCGCCCAGGTTCTTGGGGGTCTCGTAGCTCACCATGTTGTCGGCGCGCGAGAAGGTGCCGGCACCCGTGCCCAGCGCGTTGCTGAAGACCTTGGTGATGTCGCCCAGGCCGGTGGCCGAGTACGGGTCGAAGTCTTCGATGTGCAGCTTGGTCGCGGTCTTGTAGCGACCCAGGCGGACTTCACCGAAATCGCCCATCAGGCTGACGGTCGAGCGGCGCTGCCAGAAGGCGGTGCTGCCGGTAGAGGTGCCGCCGGCACCGGTATCGGTACCGACTTCGGACTCGAGCCAGAAGCCAGCCTTCAGGCCACCGCCGAGGTCTTCCACGCCACGAACGCCGAAACGGCTGGTGTTCAGGCCGCTGGAATCCAGCTTCTTCTGCTTGAGGTCGCCGGTTTTGACGTACTTCATGTCGGCATCGATGATGCCGAACAGGGTGACCGAGGATTGCGCGACGGCGGCGCCGCCAGTCAGGCTGAGGACGGCCAGGGCAATCAGAGCTTTCTTCATTCGATACTCCTAGGTATTCATCCGAGCCGCCGACCGAACTGGGCACCGCGGCTCACCTCCTTCTTCGGAAGTGGGCGTATTCCACTACAGGTTGGGACCCCTGGGGAATTCACGGATATGAAATTATGTGTTGCCGTTGCTGAACCACAACGACATGCCGAATGTCACGGTTTCTTCACGGCAATACAGCTTAACTGAATGCATCAAACAGAAACCTCAGCGCATCTTCTCCAGCTCGATTTCCGCGACCGCTGCCTGGCTGCGCTCGACCAGGGGCTTAGGACCGTGTTTGCTCCCGCCCGAGCCGGACGCCCCTCGCCGGCAGCCGGCACCGCGGGCGAACTCGACCCCGCCCAGGCCCGGGAAGCCGGCGCGCTGATGCGGGTGAACCACGTCGGCGAGATCTGCGCGCAGGCCCTTTACCAGTCGCAGGCCCTCTTCAGCCGCAGCGGCAGCCTGCGCCGGCACTTCGAGGAGGCGGCCAGCGAGGAACTCGACCACCTCGCCTGGACGGCGGAGCGCGTGGCGCAATTGGGCACCCACACCAGCCATCTGGCACCGTTGTGGTGGGCGGGCGCCTTCGCGTGGGGCAGCCTGGCCGGACTGGCGGGCGACGACTGGAGCCTGGGATTCGTCGTCGAGACCGAACGGCAGGTCGAGGCCCATCTGGCCTCCCACCTCGACCGCCTGCCGGCCGACGACGCCGCGTCCCGCGCCATCGTCGACCAGATGAAGCGCGAGGAGGCGGCTCACGCCGACGCGGCGCTGGCGGCCGGCGCGCGACCACTCCCGGCGCCGGTCCAGGGCCTGATGCGCCTGGCGGCCAAGGTCATGACGACCGTGGCCCACCACGTCTGATCAGGCCTCGACGACCTCGAAGGAGGTGCTGATGGCCGAGGTCTTGGCCAGCATGGCCGTCGCCGAACAATACTTTTCGTGCGACAGGGCGACGGCTCGCTCGACGATCTCGGGCTTGAGCCCCTTGCCGCTGACGACGAAATGGAAATGGATGGCGGTGAAGACCTTGGGGTCGCTGGAAGCGCGCTCCGCCTTCAACGAGACCTTGCAACCGCGCACGTCGTGGCGGCCGCGCTTGAGGATGAGCACGACGTCGTAAGCGGTGCAGCCGCCGGTGCCCGCCAGCACGGTCTCCATCGGCCGCGGCGCCAGGTTGCGGCCACCACCGTCGGGTGCACCGTCCATGGACAGCACGTGACCGCTGCCCGTCTCGGCGACGAAGCTCATGCCGCTCGGGCCCTCCGGGCCCAGCCAACTGACAGTGCATTCCATGTTTTTTCTAGAGCGCAAGCTCCAATTCGTTCACGAAAAATATTGCAGCGCAGCATAACTCGGCGCTACACTGACACCCAAGCGAAAACGTTTTCGCACCGATTGTCTCCTCCACCGCCTCCATGGTGGATTCAACCCGAGCTTGAAAGAGCTCGGGTTTTTTTTGTCGTTCGTTTTGGCGACGCCTCGCTGCGCGAGACGTTGCGGCGCTGAAGCGCCGCAGGCCTGCGGCCCATTGCCAAAACGCCCGTCCGCGCCGCGAGCGGCGCGAGGCCTGTCCTTCAGCTGCTCTGAACGCCTCGTTGCGCGACGCCAGTCCGCTTCCATCCAATGAGCGTGAAGCCGTCTCTTATCATGCGGCGCCGCAACAAGATCCCATGGAGACTCGATGAGCGCCCCCTCGCGCCGCCGTGCGCCAGCCGCTTCCAAGGCGCCCACCCCGGCCATGCTGCCGCCCGGCAGCAGCTATCTGCAGCGCATCCTGAACGCCCGGGTCTACGAGGTGGCGCGCGAGACCGACCTGACCCACGCCGCCAAGCTGTCGCGGCGCCTCGGCAACAAGGTCTGGCTCAAGCGCGAGGATGAGCAGGACGTCTTCAGCTTCAAGCTGCGCGGGGCCTACAACAAGATGGCCCACCTCAGCCCCGAGCAGCGCGCGGCGGGCGTCATCTGCGCCTCGGCGGGCAACCATGCCCAGGGCGTCGCGTTGTCGGCCAAGAAGCTGGGCTGCCGCGCCGTCATCGTCATGCCGCTCACGACGCCCCAGGTCAAGGTGGATGCGGTGCGCAGCCTCGGCGGCGAGGTCGTCCTGTTCGGCGAGAGCTTCACCGATGCCTACGGCCACGCGCTGGAACTCGAGAAGGCCCAGGGCCTGACCTTCGTCCATCCCTTCGACGACCCCGACGTCATCGCCGGCCAGGGCACCATTGCCATGGAACTGCTGCGTCAGCATCCCGGCCCCATCGACGCCATCTTCGTCGCCATCGGCGGCGGTGGCCTCATCTCGGGCGTTGCGGCCTACGTCAAGGCGCTGCGGCCTGAGATCAAGATCATCGGCGTGCAGACGACCGACTCCGACGCCATGCTGCGCTCCGTCAAGGCGGGCAAGCGGGTCACACTCAGTGACGTCGGGCTGTTCGCGGATGGCACCGCGGTCAAGCTCGTGGGCGAGGAGACCTTCCGAATCGCCCGCGAACTGGTGGACGACTTCGTCGTCGTCGACACCGATGCCGTCTGCGCGGCGATCAAGGACGTGTTCGAGGACACGCGCTCCATCCTCGAGCCCTCCGGCGCGATGAGCGTCGCTGCCGTCAAGCAGTACGCCGCCAGCACGGGCGCCAAGGGCCAGACCCTGGTGGCCATCACCTGCGGCGCCAACATGAACTTCGACCGCCTGCGCTTCGTCGCCGAGCGCGCCGAGGTCGGCGAGCACCGCGAGGCGCTCTTCGCCGTCACCATCCCCGAGGCGCGCGGCAGCTTCAAGCGCTTCTGCGAATTGCTGGGCCCGCGCAGCGTCACCGAGTTCAACTACCGCATCGCCGACGCCAACGTCGCCCACATCTTCGTCGGCGTCGCCACGACCAAGCCCGACGACGCCGCCAGGCTCGCCCGCACCTTCACCAAGGCCGGCTTCGAGACCCTGGACCTGACCGACAACGAGATGGCCAAGCAGCACATCCGCCACATGGTCGGCGGGCGCAGCGAACTGGCGCGCGACGAGCGGCTGTACCGCTTCGTCTTCCCCGAGCGGCCGGGGGCGTTGATGAAATTCCTGTCCAGCATGCACCCGGACTGGAACATCAGCCTCTTCCACTACCGCAACCAGGGCGCCGACTACGGCCGCATCCTCGTGGGCATCCAGGTGCCTCGTGGCGCCGCGGCGGCGCTGCGCGAGTTCCTCGGCAGCCTGAACTATCCCTTCGAGGACGAAACCGCCAACCCGGCCTATCGCTTGTTCCTCGGTTGAGTTGAAATCGGGGTCCGCACGCCGCCTGAGCCATGACCGTTGCCCAACAGTCGCTGATCTCCCCCACCGCCAACCCGGAGCTGGAAAAGGCCCTGCGTGACCGCGTGGACCGGCGCTCGGCCATTGCCGGCGGCCTCGGCGAGCTGGAACCCCTGGCCGTGCGCCTGGGCCTGGTGCAGAACAGCCTGACGCCGCGCTTCCGCGACCCCGTCCTCGCCCTGTTCGCGGCCGACCATGGTCTGGTCGTCGACGGCGTCGGCGCCCAATGGGGTCGGGCCACCAAGGATCAGGTGCAGATGGCCCTGCACGCCCAACTGCCGGTGTCCGTCTTCGCCCGGCTGCAGGGGCTGCACCTCACCGTGGTGGACTGCGGCGTGGCCGAAAACCTGCCGCCGCACGCACGGCTGCTGGCTCGCAAGGTCGCCCACGGCACCCGCAACGCCCGCACCGCCCAGGCCATGAGCCTGGAACAGGCCCACGCCGGCGTGCGCGTGGGGATGGAGATCGCCGACAACCTGCCCGGCAACGTGCTGGCCTGCGCCGGCATGGGCCAGGGCTCGGCCGAATGCGCGTCCCTCATCCTGTCGCGCCTGGCCGAGCAGTCGGTGCGCGACTTCGTCGTCTCCGGCCCCACCATGCGCCAGGACGACCTCGTCCACCTGCTGGACGTGTTGCACGGCGCCCTGGCCCGCCACCGCGACGCCAAGGAGCCCATGGACCTGCTGGCGGCCTTCGGCGGGCATGAGATCGCCGTCATGGTCGGCGCCATGCTGGTGGCCGCCAGCAAGCGCAGCCTCATCATCGTGGACGGCATCGCCGCCTGCGCGGCCCTGAAGCTCGCCTCGCTGATCTGCGCGCCCGTCACCGACTACGCGGTCTTTTGCCGCAGCCACGTGCACCGGGGCCTGGACGAAGCCCTCGCCCTCTTCCACGCCTCCGCGCTGCTGGAACTGGGCATGGACAGCGCCGACGGCACCGGTGCGGCCCTGGCCTGGCCCATGATCCGCGCCGCCGCGGCCCTGCTGACCGACCTCCACGAGGTCGCCGAGGCGCGGCTGTCGATGCGGCCCGGCGCGGGTGTCTCTCCGCCGACCGCAGACTCCTAACGCTCCTGCGGCGCGCCGCCGGGGGCCGACGCGGCCAGCGGCACGCCGTAAGGCACGCCATGGGCCGGCGGCGGTGCCACCTGGTCCGCCGACGGCGGCGGGACGGCGGCGGACATCGTGGTGACCGTGCCCGGCGGGTTGCCACCCAGCACCACGGGCGAAGGCGAGGCCGCCGGCAGCGAGCCGGTCGCCGGCGCGGCCGGCGGGCTGATCTGCAGGACCTGGCTGGGCGCCTGGCCGGCGCGGCCGAGGCTGGCCGTGCGGGCTTCCACGCGCAGCAGCCGCAGTTCGCCGTCGACGACGGCGCCCACGCGCACCGTGCGCGCCACCCCGTCCACCTCGATCAGCGCGACCCCCTCGCCGGCCTGCGCCGCGCGCGGGTTCTTGGGCGCCACGACGCCCAGCAGGCGCAGCCGCGTCGAAGGCGCCGCCTCCGGCTCAGCCGCCGCCTGCGGCGGCGTGACACCCAGCAGCCGGCCCAGGTCGACCTGGGCCGCACGTGCCTCGCCCACGGGCAGCACCGAGGCCGGCATGGGCAGCGGCCGGGCCAGCAGTTGCAGGCCCCAGTAGGCCACCGAGCCGCCCAACAGCAGCCACACCGTCAATGCCATCAATCGCGCAAGCATGGCCCATTATGATGGCCCGCTCACCGCAGCTACCGCGCCTCCCCGCTCCCGCCATGCGCCGTTCCTCCATCGCCCGCGGCTTCACGCTGATCGAACTGCTGGTCGTGCTCGTCATCATCGGCGTGCTCGCCGCCCTGGTCGTGCCCAATGTGCTCGACCGCGCCGAGGACGCCCGCGTCACCGCCGCCCGCACCGACGTCAACAACCTGATGCAGGCGCTCAAGATCTACAAGCTCGACAACCAGCGCTTCCCCAGCGCCGAGCAGGGGCTGGATGCCCTCGTGCACAAGCCCACGGTCGGCACGCCGCCGCCCAACTGGAAGCCCTACCTCGACAAGCTGCCCAACGATCCCTGGGGCCACCCCTACCAATACGCCAACCCGGGCGTGAAGGGCGAGGTCGATGTCTACAGCTTCGGTGCCGATGGCCGCCCCGGTGGCGAGGGCCGTGACGCCGACGTCGGTTCCTGGCAGTAAGCCCGCCGTGCCCCGCGGGCGCAGCGGCCGTCACCTCGGCTTCACGCTGATCGAGCTGCTCGTCGTGGTGGCCCTCATCGCCATCACCAGCGCCACCATCTCGCTGGCGCTGCGCGATCCCACCGAGGTGCAGCTGCAGCGCGAGGCCCAGCGCCTGGCCGCCCTGCTGGAGACGGCACGTGCCGAGAGCCGCGCCTCGGGCCTGGCCGTGCACTGGATTCCCAAGGGCCTCAAGAGCGAGGACGACTTCCGCTTCGAGGGCCTGCCCCCCAGCCTGCGCCTGCCCACGCGCTGGCTGGGCGACCCGGTGGCCGTGCAGATCGAGAACGCCAGCGCGGCCAACCCCGGGCTGGTGCTCGGGCCCGAACCCATCATCCCGGCCCAGCGCCTGGTCCTGCAATTGGGCAGCCAGCGCCTGGTGCTGGGCACCGACGGCCTGGGTGCTTTCGACGTCGTGACCGCGCCATGAAGCGGCAGCGGGGCTTCACGCTCATCGAGGTGCTGGTCGCCCTCGTCATCGTCGCCATCGCGCTGGGCGCCGGCATCAAGGCGGCGGGCGCCCTGACCAACAACGCCGAGCGCCTGGCCGAGGTCAGCGCCGCCCAGTGGTGTGCCGAGAACCTGCTGACCGAGCTGCGCCTGACCCAGCAGTTCCCCGACATCGGCGAATCGCCCTTCTCCTGCGAGCAGCTCGGCCGCAGCTACGCCGGCAAGCTCAGGGTCGGCCCCACGCCCAACCCGCTGTTCCGCCGGGTCGACGCCGACATCGCCAACGAGCAAGGCCAGCCGGTGCTGACCCTGTCGACCATCATGGGCAAGTTTTGATGCGCGCCGCCGCTCGACGCCCGTCCGGCTTCACCCTCGTCGAGGTCCTCGTCGCCCTGGTCATCATGGCGACGATGGCGGCCATGGCCTGGAAGGGCATCGACGCCCTCACCCGCAGCCGCGAGATCGCCCAGCAGCGGCTGGCCCAGACGGCACGGCTGCAGACCGTGCTGGCGCAGTGGGAAGTGGACCTGCGCGCCGTGCAGGACAGCCACAGCACCGTGGCGCCGGTGGCCTTCGACGGCGGCAACCTCGTGCTGACGCGCCAAGCCACCGGTGGCCTGCAGGTCGTCGTCTGGAGCCTGCGCGAGGGCAGCCTCTGGCGATGGGAGAGCCCGGCCCAGCGCACGGTGCAGGACCTGTCCGACCAGCGCCAGCGCGGCCTGCAGCAGCTCGCCGAGCGCAACCCGGCCCTGCGCACCTTCGACGGGCTGGCCGGCTGGCAGCTCTACTGCTTCTGGGGCAATGCATGGAGCAACTGCCAGTCCACCGGCGGCTCGGGCCAGTCCGACGCAGGGCCGGTCAACCCCAAGGGCAGCCTGCAGCCGCCGTCGGGCCTGCGCATCGCGCTGCAGTTCGCTGAAGGCAGCGGCCTGGCCGGCACCCTCACCCGCGAGCTCGAGGTGACCGTCCGATGAGCCCGCGCCGCACGCAACGGGGCGCCGCGCTGCTGACGGCGATGATCATCGTCACGCTGATCGCGAGCCTGGCCGCCGGCATGGTCTGGCAGCAGTACCGCGCCGTGCAGATCGAGGCCGCCGACCGCGCCCGCGCGCAGAGCGCCTGGATCCTGCAAGGCGCGCTGGACTGGGCCCGCCTCATCCTGCAGGAAGACGCCAGGCAGAACCGCAGCAAGGCCGTCGACCACCTCGGCGAACCCTGGGCGGTGCCCCTGGCCGAGGCGCGGCTGTCCACCTTCCTCGCCACCGACCGCACCGCCGCCACCGACGACGAGGGGCCCGACGCCTTCCTCTCGGGCACCATCGAGGACGCCCAGGCCCGCTACAACCTGCGCGCCCTCGTCGGCGGCACGCAGGTGCCGGCGCTGGAGCAGCGCGTGCTGGAGCGGCTGTGCAGCCAGGTCAACGCCCCGCCGGGCACGGCCGCGGTCATCATCACCGGGCTGCGGGCCGCCTTCCCGGCACCGGCCAGCGGCGCGAGCGCCCCGGCCAGCGCCCCCGCCACCCTCAGCGAAAGCGGCCCGCTGCAGCCCGCCGGGCTGGACCAGCTCGCCTGGCTCGGGCTCGACGCCGACACGCTCAAGCGGCTGGAACCCTATGTCGTGCTGCTGCCCAAGGCCACGCCGGTCAACCTCAACACCGCGCCGCGCGAGGTCATCGCCGCCCTCTTCGACGGCGTCGACCTCGCCTCGGCCGAACGCCTGGTCCAGTCGCGCAAGGCCAAGCCCCTGCAGAACACCGGCGACGCCGCGCCCTTCCTGCCGCCCAATACCGAGATCGGCACCGGCCGGGCCTCGGTGGACTCCTCCTTCTTCATCGTCACCGGGCGGCTGCGCCTGGACGAGCGCCAGCTGCAGCAGCGCTCGCTGATCGAGCGCCAGGGCCTGAACATGGTCGTGCTGGCCCGCGAGCGCATCAACCAGCTGCTGGACCGTGGGGCCACGCCCTGATGTCCATCCGGCAACACAACTTCACCGCCCGCCGCGGGCCGCCGCCGAGAGCACCGCGGCCCCCTCCTAGAATGCGCCGCGCCCAAACCACCTCATGAGTACGCTGCTGCTCTTCCTCCCGCCACGGACGCGCCTGCGCGCGCCGGGCCACGCCGCGCCGGCTCCCGAGCCGCGCGCCGGCGCCGCACGCGAGTACGACTTCGCCTTGACGCCCGACGGGCGCCAGATCGTCCGCGAGGGGCGCGAGCCCGCCAGCCGGCTGCCGCAGGCCGATGCCGTCGTCGCCGTCGTGGCCGAATCCGACGTCAGCTGGCGCCGCGTCGAGCTGCCGCGCGCCGGCCGCCAGATGCGCGCCGCCCTGGCCGGCAAGCTGGAGGAATCGCTGCTCGACGAGCCCGAGGCCCTGCACTTCGCGCTGGAACCCGACGCCGCCGGCGGCGAGACGGCCTGGGTCGCCATCACCTCCCGGCCCTGGTTGGCCGAGCATCTCGCCGAGCTCGATGCCGCGCACGTCTTCGTCGACCGCGTGGCCCCGCTGGCCTGGCCCGACGAAACGCCGCGCGGCCATTTCTTCGAGTCCGGCAACGACGGCATCGCCCTGCGCTGGAGCCACGCGGACGGCGTGGCCACCCTGCCGCTGGACGGCGGGCTGGCGCGCCAGTTCTTCGCCCCCGGCCTCGTCCATGCGGCGCAATGGACGGCCACCCCGCCCGTCGCCACCAGCGCCGAACGCTGGCTGGGCGCGGCCGTCACCGTCCAGACACCGGCCCAGCGCGCCCTGGCCGTCGTCGACAACGCCTGGAACCTGCGCCAGTTCGAGCTCGCCCCGCGGGCCCGCGGCGTGCGCGCCCTGCGCCTGGTCAGCCGTGCGCTGATGCGCAAGGCCTGGCAGCCCGTGCGCATCGGCCTGGCCGCCCTGCTGGCGGTGCAACTGATCGGCATGAACCTCTGGGCCTGGCATCAGAACCGCGAGGTCGCGGCCCGCCGCGAGGCCATCACCGCGACGCTCACCGGCGCCTTCCCGCAGGTGCGCGCCATCCTCGACGCGCCAGTCCAGATGCAAAAGCAGCTCGACCTGCTGCGCGCCAGCGCCGGCGCCGTCGGCGAGCAGGACCTGGAAGCCCTGCTCGGCGCCGCGGCCAGCGCCTGGCCCGCCGACCGGCCGCCGACCGACGCCCTGGCCTTCGAGCCCGGCCGGTTGACGCTGCCGTCCCAGGGCTGGAGCCCGCCGCAGATCGACAACTTCCGCTCCCAGCTGCAAAGCGACGGCTGGCAGCTCGACGCCAGCGAAGGCAAGCTGACCATCAGCCGCGCCAACGGACGAGGACGCAGCTGATGGCCCTGATCGACACCCGCCCCGCCGGCAACGGCATCGCGGCGCAAGTCGCCCGTGCGCGCGCCCAGGCCGCCGCCCGGTGGCAGGCCCTCGGCGAGCGCGAGCGCCTGGCTGCGGCCTCGGTCGGCATCGCCCTCGGCCTGTTGCTGGCCTGGAGCCTGCTGGTGGCGCCCGCCTGGCGCACGCTGCACACGGCACCGGCCGAACTGGAGCGGCTGGACGTGCAACTGCAGCAGATGCAGGCCCAGGCCCAGGAAGCCCGGCTGCTGAGCGCCGCGCCGGCCGTGCCGCCCGCCCAGGCCCAGGCGGCCCTGACCGCCTCCATCCAGCATCTCGGCCCCGCCGCGCGACTGAACCTGGCCGGCGACCGCGCCACTGTCACCCTCGACGGCATCGCGCCGGAGCAACTGCAGGCCTGGCTCGGCGAAGTGCGCTCCGCCGCCCGCGCCCGCCCCGTCGAGGCCCAGCTGACGCGCGGCCCCAAGGGCTATTCGGGCAGCCTCGTGCTCGCCCTGGGAGGCGCGTGATGGCCTGGCCTCGCAAGCGCATCGCCGCCGCGCCGCAGACGACGGTGCAGGAGTCGGTTTTCGGTGGCGCGCCGGGCGCCCGGCCGGTGCGCCACGGCGTGACGCGCCGCTGGAGCGTGGCCGGCGCCGTGCTCGGCGTGCTCGTCGCCCTGGTGGCCTTCGCACCCGCGAGCTGGCTGGCACGGGCACTGGCCTCGGCCACCGGCGAGCACCTGCTCATCGTCGACAGCCGCGGCAGCATCTGGAACGGTTCCGGCGTGCTCGTGCTCACCGGCGGCCCGGGCGCCCGCGACGCCGCCTCCCTGCCCGGCCGCCTGCACTGGCGGATGAGCCCGAAGTTCCAGGGCTGGGGCCTGGGCCTGCAGCTCGCCGCGCGCCAGGACTGCTGCATCAACGGCGAACTGCTGATCGGCATCCGGCCGGGCTTCGGGCGGATGCAGCTCAGCGTCGACAACCACGCCGACTGGCTGGCGCGGCTGCCTGCCGCCGTGCTGTCCGGCCTGGGCACGCCCTGGAACACCCTTCAGCTCGGCGGCTCGCTGCGCATGTCGGCGCGCGAACTGCAGTTCGAATCGGTGCAGGGCCGCTGGCGCCAATCCGGCCAGCTCGACCTGGACCTGGTCAACCTGTCCTCGCGCGTGTCCACGGTCGCGCCGCTGGGAAGCTACCGGCTCAGCGTCGCGGCCGATGCCGGCAATCCTGGCGTCAGCACCGTGCGCCTGACCACGCTGGAGGGCGCCCTGCAGCTGTCCGGCGCGGGCACGCTCGTGCCCGGTGGCAAGAGCCGCTTCGTCGGCGAGGCCGGCGCCGCGCCGGGTCGCGAAGACGCGCTGAGCAACCTGCTGAGCATCATCGGGCGCCGCCAAGGGGCGCGCTCCATCCTGACGATCGGATGATCATGAATCTCCCACGCACCGCCATCGCCCTTGCCGCCGCCGCGCTGCTGGCCGCGGGCACCACGCAGGCCCAGCCGGACAACGCCACCGTGCAGCGCGGACGCCCGCATTCCGGGGCGGGGCCGGCCGTGCGGGCCAGCTCGCCCGTCACGCTGAACTTCGTCAACGCCGACATCGAGGCCGTCACCCGCGCCATCGGCGTGATGCTCAACCGCCAGATCATCATCGACCCGCGCGTCAAGGGTACGGTCACCGTCTACAGCGAACAGCCGGTGTCGGTGGCCGAGGCCTACCGCAACTACCTGGCGGCGCTGCGCGGCCTGGGCTTCACGGTGGTCGAGTCCTCGGGCTTCCTGAAGGTGCTGCCCGAGCCCGATGCCAAGCTGCAGGCCGGCTCGGTGGCGGTGGAGACCAGCAGTGCGCGCGGCGACCAGATCCTCACGCAGATATTCCGCATCCAGCACGAGAACGCGAACAACCTCGTGGCCGTGCTGCGCCCGTTGATCAGCCCCAACAACACCATCAACGCCAACCCGGGCAACAACAGCCTGGTCATCACCGACTACGCCGACAACCTGCAGCGCATCGCCAAGATCATCGCGGCCATGGACACGCCGGGCACGAGCGACATCGAGATCGTGCCGCTCAAGCATGCCGTCGCCGCCGACCTCGCGCCGCTGGTGCAGCGCCTGGCCGATGGCGGGCAGGCGGCCGGTGCCGCCGTGCCGGGCCAGAACAGCAGCGCCGTCAACGTGCTGGTCGACCCGCGCTCCAACGGCCTCATCCTGCGCGCCAGCAACCCCACGCGCCTGGCCGCCGTGCGCTCCATGGTCGACAAGCTCGACCAGCCCAGCCCCGACGGCGGCAACAACATCCACGTCGTCTACCTGAAGAACGCCGACGCCGCCAAGCTCGCCACCGTGCTGCGCGCGGCCTTCGGCGCGGGCTCGTCGTCCAGCGCCGGCGGCAGCAGCTCCACCTCGGGCACCGGCAGCCTCTCGGGCGCCACCGGCGGCAGCAGCTTCGGCGGCGCGGGCACGACCCTGGGCAACACTGGCGGCGGCACCGGCACGACGACCGGCACCGGCTCGACCGCCGCCACCTCGCCGTTGAGCGCCTCCGCGGGGCCGTCCACGGGCGGCTTCGTGCAGGCCGACCCGTCGACCAACTCCCTCATCATCACCGCCGCCGAGCCCCTGTACCGCCAGGTGCGCGCCATCATCGAGCAGCTCGACGCGCGCCGGGCCCAGGTCTACGTCGAGTCCCTCATCGTCAAGATCGACAACACCAAGGCCGGCCAGTTCGGCGTGCAGTGGCAGAACCTGTTCGGCAACAAGGGCGACTCGACCATCACCGGCGCCGGCACCAACTTCGGCACCGGCCTGGCCAACATCATCAACGCCACCGGCGCGGTGGCCGGCGGCACCTCGGGCGTGCAAAGCGCGCTGAGCAGCAGCTCGGCCCCGACCGGCCTGAACGTCGGCCTGCTGAAGAAGTTCGGCAGCATCTACACGCTGGGCGCCGTGGCCAACTTCTTCGAGAGCCAGAGCGGCGCCAACGTGCTCTCCACGCCCAACCTCGTGTCGCTGGACAACGAGGAGGCGCGCATCGTCATCGGCCAGAACGTGCCCTTCGTGACCGGCTCCTATGCCAACACCGGATCCAGCACCGGCGGCACGGTCAACCCCTTCCAGACCGTCGACCGCAAGGACGTCGGCCTGACGCTCAAGATCAAGAGCCAGATCGGCGAGGGCGGCACCATCCGCATGCAGGTCTACCAGGAGAACTCCAACGTCGTGCCCGGCAGCAACGGCACCCAGGGCCCGACGCTGGACAAGAGCGCGGTGGAGACCAGCGTCGTCGTCGACGACGGGGACATCATCGTGCTCGGCGGCCTCATGAAGGACGAGTACACCGACGGCGACGACGGCGTGCCCGGCCTGTCCAAGATCCCGGTCCTCGGCAACCTCTTCAGCAGCAAGAACCGCAAGCGCGTGAAGACCAATCTGATGGTCTTCCTGCGGCCCGTGGTGCTGCGCACGGCCGAAGGTGCCAGCCAGTTGACGCTGGACCGCTACGAAAGCATCCGCGCCGTGCAGCAGGGCAGCCAGCCGCAGCAGAACCTGCTGCTGCCCGACACGGGTGCGCCGGTGCTGCCCGAGCCCAAGACGGCGCCGCCGAACAAGGCGCTGCCGCAACCCTCGCTGCAGCAGACGCAGTAATCGAACCGCCCATGGCCGCCAACCGCCACCCCCTGCCCTACGCCTTCGCCAAGGCGAACTGCGTGCTGCTCGAAGACGACGGCAGCACGCTGACGCTGTGGGCCTCGCCCGAGGTGGGCTGGGCCACGCTGTCGGAGGTGCAGCGCCAGTACGTCGTCGACCGCCTGGAGGCCGAACCCGCCGCCGCCCTGACGGAGCGCATCAATGCGGCCTACGCAGGCAGCGAGAGCAGCGCGGCCGTCGTCGTCGGCGAGGTCGAAAGCGCCGTGGACCTGTCGCGCATGATGCAGGACCTTCCCGCCGTGGAAGACCTGCTCGAGGCCGCCAACGACGCGCCCATCATCCGCATGCTCAACGCCCTGCTGACGCAGGCCGCCAAGGACGGTGCGAGCGACATCCACATCGAGCCCTACGAGCGCGCCTCGTCGGTGCGCTTTCGCGTCGACGGCACGCTGCGCGAGGTGGTGCAGCCCAACCGCGCCCTGCATGCCGCGCTGATCTCGCGGCTGAAGATCATGGCCGAGCTCGACATCGCCGAGAAGCGCCTGCCCCAGGACGGCCGCATCTCGCTGCGCATCGGCGGCCGCGCCATCGACGTGCGCGTGTCCACCCTGCCCAGCGCCCACGGCGAGCGCGCCGTGCTGCGCCTGCTCGACAAGACCGAATCCAAGTTCACCCTCGAGGGCCTGGGCATGGCCGGCGACGTGCTTGCCGCCTTCAAGCGCCTGGTCAACCAGCCGCACGGCATCGTCCTCGTCACCGGCCCGACCGGCTCGGGCAAGACGACCTCGCTCTACGCCTCGCTGCAGACCATCGACACCGGCACCACCAACGTGCTGACCGTCGAGGACCCCATCGAGTACGAGCTGCCCGGCATCGGCCAGACCCAGGTCAACGGCAAGATCGACCTGACCTTCGCCAAGGCCCTGCGCGCCATCCTGCGCCAGGACCCCGACGTCATCATGATCGGCGAGATCCGCGACTACGAGACCGCGCAGATCGCCATCCAGGCCTCCCTCACCGGCCACCTCGTGCTCGCCACGCTGCACACCAACGACGCGCCCAGCGCCGTCACGCGGCTGACCGACATGGGCGTGGAGCCTTTCCTGCTGTCGAGCTCGCTGCTCGGCGTGCTCGCCCAGCGCCTGGTGCGCCGCTTGTGCCCCGTGTGCAAACGCGCCGACGAACACGGCCGCTGGCACCCGGTCGGCTGCGACGCCTGCGGCCACACCGGCTACAAGGGCCGCACCGGCGTCTACGAACTGATGGTGGCCGACGACGCCGTGCGCAGCCTCATCCACAACCGCGCGCCCGAGAGCCAGCTCCAGGCCGCCGCCGTGGCCAATGGCCTGCGCTCCATGCGCGAGGACGGCGAGCGGCTGATCACCGCCGGTGTGACCTCGCTCGAAGAAGTCCTCCGCGTGACTCGCGAATGAAGCCCCTCGCCCAAGGAGTACCTTGGCCGGTCCCCCGAGGGGACGGCGATGCTTGCGGCGTTGAGCCGCAAGCACATCGCCGGAGCGGGCCGGCTTGGGAGCGGCCCGGCGCTCGGCCCGCGGAGTGCCTCTGAATGCCCGCCTACAAGTACGAAGCCCTCAGCGCCTCCGGCCGCCAGAGCAGCGGCCTGATCGAGGCCGACAACCCGCGTGCCGCCCGCGCGGCCGTGCGGGCCCTGGGCCTGACGCCGCTGTCCATCGCCACCGTGCAGCAGCACGGCGCACAGGAGGGCAGCCGCTTCACGCGCCGCGTCTTCGGCACCACGGCCCTGGCGGTGTGGACGCGCCAGCTCGCCGGCCTCGTCGGCTCCGGCCTGCCCATCGAACGGGCCCTCACCGCCTTGGCCGACGAGAGCGAGGACCACCGCCAGCGCGAGCTCATCAGCCAGCTCAAGGCCGAAGTCAACGCCGGCTCGGCCTTCGCTCGCGCCCTGGCCACGGCGCCCCGCGAATTCGACGAGGTCTACCGTGGGGTGGTGGCCGCAGGCGAGCAGAGCGGCGCCCTGGGCCAGGTGCTGGAGAAGCTCGCCGACGACCTGGAGGAACGCCAGGACCTCAAGGCCAAGCTCGTTGGCGCCATGGCCTATCCGGCCATCGTCTCCGTCATCTCGGTGTTCATCGTCATCTTCCTGGTCACCTACGTGGTGCCGCAGATCGCCACCGTCTTCACCAGCTCCAAGCGCGCCCTGCCCGGCCTGACCGTGGCGATGCTCGCGGTGAGCGACTTCGTCCGCCACTGGGGCTGGGCCCTGCTCGCGGCCCTCGTGGCCGGCGGCGTGGCGCTGCGCTACGCGCTGAAGGCGCCGGCCTTCCGGCTGCGCTTCGACGCCGGCATCCTCGCCCTGCCCCTGCTCGGTCGCCTGGCCCGCGGCTACAACGCGGCCCGCTTCGCCGGCACCCTGGCCATGCTGGCCGGCGCGGGCGTGCCCATCCTCAAGGCCTTGCAGGCGGCGGCCGAGACCCTGTCCAACCGCGCCATGCAGGCCGACGCGCTGGACGCCCTCGTCCAGGTGCGCGAAGGCGCGCCGCTGGGCTCGGCCCTGGCCGGCAAGAAGCGCTTCCCCGGCATCCTGGCCATGTTCGCGCGCCTGGGCGAGCAGACCGGCCAGCTGCCCGAGATGCTGGGCCGCGCGGCGCGCCAGCTCGGCGTGGAGGTGACCCGCCGCTCCATGGCCGCGGCGTCGCTGCTGGAGCCGCTGCTCATCGTCGCCATGGGCGCCGTGGTGCTGGTGATCGTGCTGGCGGTGTTGCTGCCCATCATCCAGCTCAATACCTGGGTGAAATAGACCACCCCCTACCGCAGCGAAGCTGCGGCCCCCTCAAGGGGGCACCGCCGATGGACCGGCAGAGCCGGATCCATGGCGGTCGCTGGAGGGGGTGCGGCGCTGCGCGCGCACCGGGTGCGTGGGCTGCCGCTCAGTTCAACCGGAACGTCGCCACGACGCTGCTGAGCCGGGCGGCCTGTTCCTTCAGGCTTTCGGCGGCGGCGGTGGATTCCTCGACGAGGGCGGCGTTCTGCTGGGTCATGCGATCGAGGTCGGCGACGGCCTGATTGATCTGGCCGATGCCCTGGCTCTGCTCGTGCGAGGCCGTGCTGATCTCGCCGACGATGTCGGTCACGCGCTGCACGCTGGCAACGATTTCCGTCATGGTGCTGCCGGCGTCGCCGACGAGGCGGGCGCCGGCCTCGACGCGGTCCACGCTCGCGCCGATCAGGGTCTTGATCTCCCGGGCCGCCTCGGCGCTGCGCTGCGCCAGCGTGCGCACCTCGCCGGCCACCACCGCGAAGCCCCGGCCCTGCTCGCCCGCACGCGCCGCCTCGACGGCCGCGTTCAGGGCCAGGATGTTGGTCTGGAAGGCGATGCCGTCGATGGTGCCGATGATGTCGCTGATCTTCTGGCTGGAGGCGTGGATCTCGTTCATGGTGCTGACGACCTGCGCCACGACGTCGCCGCCCCGGCGTGCCACGTGGGCGGCGGAGCTGGTGAGCTGGTTGGCCTGGGCCGCCGAGTCGGCGCTGTGGCGCACGGTGCTGGTCAGCTCCTCCATGGCGCTGGCCGTCTCCTCCAGGTTGGAGGCCGTCTGCTCGGTGCGGGCGCTCAGGTCGACGTTGCCGGTGGCGATCTCCGTGCTGGCCGTGGAGATGTTGTCGACGACGCCACGCACCTCCTGCAGCGCACGCCGCAGCGCCTCGCGCATGGCGTCGATGGCTCGCAGCAGGTGGCCGGTCTCGTCGTCGCGGTAGTGGCGCTGCGCCTCGCCGGTCAGGTCCATGTCGGCGATGGCGCGGGCGGCATGCTCCGCCTCGCGCAGCGGGCCGGTGATGCTGCGGGTCAGCAGCAGGCTGAGCACGGCGCCCGTGCCCACGGCCAGCAGCGTGCAGCCGACCAGCAGCCAGATGGTGCGCGAGCGCAGCGCCTCGACCTTCTGGGCCGACGCGTCCAGCTGCTGGCGCTGGCGCTGCACGAGGTTGCCGACGCCGTCGAGGTAGACCTTGGAGGCCGGCTCGAAGCGCTCGGAGAACAGCCGGGCCGCGCCCTCGACATCGCCCGCCTTCTTGGCCTTGCTGACCTCCTCGCGCGCCGAGAGGTAGGCCTTGCGCATCTCGCCGATGCGCGCGAGCAGCTCGCGCTCCTCCGGCGTGTCCAGGGCCGACTCGATGAGCTTCTGCAGCTCGTTGGTCTCCTTGATGGAGGCGGCCGTGAAGGGCGCGAAATACTCGATCAGCGAGGCGTCGCTGCTCTTGGCGATGGCCGCGGCACGCTGCACGCCGGAGGTGGTGTGGCGCATCCAGTCCGACGCGGCGCGCTCCACCTTGAGGCTGCGCTGCTGCATGGCGTCCATCTCGTCGCCGAGGGCGCGCAGCTGCCACACGCCGACGACGCTGCTGAACAGCGACAGGCCCAGGATGCAGGACAGCACCAGCGCGAGCCGGCGGCCGATGGAGCCCTGGCGGGCGATGCTGGAGTTGGATGACATGCGGGCCCCCTTCGCGCCGCCGGCGCCTACCGCCTGCGGCAAAGCCGCGCATATTCCCCGCGCTGCCTGGGGGAAGCCAGCGCGGTCATCGGGTGTGGGCCGGCCGCGCGAACTGCTTCACGAAAAGCCTGTCGCGGCCACGCACCGCTGCCGCATGCGTGGTTTCTCCAGGTCCACGGCGGGCGAGGTTTTTGCTTGAATAGGCACTCGCAAGGAGCCGCGGCATGAGCAGTAACGCCATTACCTGTGTCACCCCACGCATCCCCGTCGCGCGCATGCGCAACATCTACCACGTCGAGGAAGTCACGCGGCGGCTGGACAAGCTCCCGCCCAAGGAGCACGAGTCGCTGCGTGCCACCTACGAGCGCATGATCGAGAAGGGCGAGGAGCGCTTCCAGGTCAAGCCCTCCGGGCTGCCGGCCATGAAGGCCCTCTACGACGAGCTGCCCAACTTCCACGAAGTGCTCGACGACGTGCGCCGCCAGATCGCCCTGTGCAACGACAGCAGCGACGCCCTGGAGATCACGCCGCTGCTGCTGCTCGGCCCGCCCGGCGTCGGCAAGACCCACTTCGCCCGCCAGCTCGCCGATCTGCTGGGCACCGGCATGGGCTTCGTGTCCATGAGCTCGCTCACGGCGGGCTGGGTGCTGTCTGGGGCGTCCAGCCAATGGAAGGGCGCGCGGGCCGGCAAGGTCTTCGAGGCCCTGGTCGAGGGCGACTACGCCAACCCCGTCATGGTCGTCGACGAGATCGACAAGGCGGGCGGCGAGGCCGCCTACGACCCCCTCGGCTCGCTGTACAGCCTGCTCGAGCACGATACGGCCAGTGCCTTCATCGACGAATTCGCCGAGGTGGCGGTCGACGCCAGCCAGGTGATCTGGGTGGCCACGGCCAACGATGCCCGCACCATCCCCGACCCCATCCTGAACCGCGTCAACGTCTACGAGGTCCAGGCCCCCGACTTCGAGGCCGCGCGCGCCATCGCGCTGCGGCTGTACCAGAAGTTGCGCGCCTCGCACGACTGGGGGCGGCGCTTCGACGAGCAGCCCGGCGACGCCGTGCTCGACCGCATGGCCGAGCTGGCGCCGCGCGAGATGCGCCGGGCGTGGATGACCGCCTTCGGCAATGCCCGCCTCGCCCAACGCGAGGCCCTGCTCTGCGAGGACCTGCCCAGCGGCGGCTCCAGGAAGGGCCGCATGGGCTTCGTGCAGTGACAGGGTTCAGAATGCGGGCATGCCCGCCACCCTGAACGGCCAGCTCGTCGTCGCCATCTCGTCGCGTGCCCTCTTCGATTTCGAGGCCGAGAACGAGGTCTTCGAAGCCGGCGATGACCGCGCCTACATGGCGCTGCAGCAGCGCCTGGTCGACGAACCGGCACGGCCGGGCGTCGCCTTTTCCCTCGTCCAGAAGCTGCTCGCCTTCAATGCCGGCGGGCCGCCCCAGGTCGAGGTTGTCGTGCTCTCGCGCAACGACCCGATCTCGGGCATGCGGGTCTTCCGCTCGGCGCGGCATTACGGGCTGGCCATCGAGCGCGGCGTGTTCACCCGCGGCGCTTCACCGTGGCGTTATCTGCGGCCCTTGTCGGCCCAGCTCTTCCTCTCGGCCAACGAGGCCGACGTGCGCCAGGCGCTGGCGGCCGGCGTGGCCGCGGCCCGCGTGATGCCCCAGGCGGCCCGGGCCTCGGCAGCCCACCCGCGCGAGCTGCGCATCGCCTTCGACGGCGACGCGGTGCTGTTCTCCGACGAAGCCGAGCAGGTCTACCAGCGCGACGGCCTGGCCGCCTTTCGCGAGCACGAAAGCAGCCGCGCCCACCTGCCGCTGCCGGCCGGCCCCTTCAAACCGGTGCTCGCGGCCCTGCACCGCCTGCAGCAGTCGCCCGGCGGCGGCATGCGGGTGCGCACGGCCCTCGTCACGGCCCGCAGCGCGCCCGCGCACGAGCGCGCCATCCGCACGCTGATGGACTGGCAGGTCGACGTCGACGAGGCCATGTTCCTCGGTGGCCTCGCCAAGGGTGAGTTCCTGCGCGAGTTCGAGCCGGACTTCTTCTTCGACGACCAAGCGGGTCATGTCGAAAGCGCGGCCGCCCACGTGCCCGCGGGGCAGGTGGCGGCCGGCGTGGCGGCCTGAGGCGGTCGCCCGGCTCAGCCGCGGCGGCGCCGCGCGACGAAGCTCACCACGCCCAGGCCTGCCAGCAGCAGGGCGTAGGACTCGGGCTCCGGCACCGCGGCCGTCACGCTGAGGCTGACGTTGTCGATGGCCAGGCCATGGTCGGCGCCGGCGTCGTTGACGTCGTTCCAGCGCACCCACAGCGTCGAGCCCGCGGCCCAGTCGGTGGCGATGGTGCCGCCGAGGCCGGCGGACTTGCCCGCCACGTTGCCGTTCACGGCTGCGGCGGTCGCGGCGTTGACGAGGGAGTTCACGTCGAAGGCCGAGCCGGCCGACTGCCACGTGCCGACACTGGCGAAGCTGGTGCCGAAGCCGTACTGCACCGTCAGCTTCTGCGTGGTGGTGTTGCCGCCATTGCGCCACTGTTCGCCGTCGAAGTTCAGCGTGAAGCTGCTCAGCGCGTGGCCGCTGTCGTTGGTGAAGGCCACCGCCAGCGTCGGATTGGCCACCGTGCCGCTGGCAACGCTGCCGAGCGCGCGCTCGCCGCCGGCCAGGCCGAAGCTGTAGACGCCGCCGGCGTTGTCGGTGCCGGTGCCGGCACGGTAGGTGGTCAGTGCGGTCGTGCCGTTGAAGAGGCTCCAGCCAGCCAGGGTCGAGTCGTTCGCCCAGGCATTGGCCGTGCCGCTGCCGGCGAGGCTGTCGAAGCTCTGGCTGTAGGTGAAGGCGGTGCTGGTGACCGACACGGTAGCCTGTGCGGACATTGCCGAAAGCAGGGCGGCCGAGGCGATCAGGAGCTTGGTGGTCATGCGCGTATCTCCGGGGTCACGTTGGGGGTCGGGGCCGACTTTCACTAACCCGTCAACTTTGGTCAACGCGGGCAACCCACCCTCCCCCGCGAACCCGGGGGCCGCCTCACCATTCAGGGCCGCAGCTGCACCGGCATGCGGCGCTTCGCGCACCACGGCAGCGCCGGCACCGCCGCGGCGCCGCGCGATGTGACGAATCGGCCGACATCCCCCTCAGCTCCACAATCGCGCCTCCTGCGAGGAGAGCCCTTCATGTCCCGATTCCGTTTCGCCGCGCTCGCGGCCATCCTCGGTGCCACGAGCGCCTGGGCCGGCACCAGCGGCTTCTACCGCCAGCCGGCCCTGCACGGCGACCAGGTCTATCTCGTCGCCGAAGGCGACCTGTGGCGGGTCGGCTCGCAAGGCGGCGAGGCCCAGCGGCTGACCACCCACGCCGGCCAGGAGACCCAGCCCGCCGTCTCACCCGATGGCCGCTGGCTGGCCTTCACCGCCCAGTACGACGGCGGCACCGAGCTCTACCTGATGCCGGCCGCCGGCGGCGTGCCGCGGCGCCTGACCTGGGAAGGTGGCGGCATGCGGGTCTGGGGCTTCGCCGCCACGGGCGAGATCCTCTACACCGGCCTCGACGCCCGCCCCGGCGTCCAGCTCTTCGCCCTGGACCCGGCCACCGGCGCGCGCCGCCAGCTGCCCGTCGGCCAGGCCAGCGATGCCGCCCTGAGCGCCGACGGCAAGACCCTGTACTTCACCCGCAGCGGCCTGCGCAGCGACAACGCCCGCCAGTACCGCGGCGGCGCCATCGCGCGGCTGTGGTCGCTGGACCTGGGCAGCCAGGCCGAAGCCCGGCCCTTCGTGGCCGAGGGCGCCAACGACCGCCGTCCCCTGCCCTACCGCGTGGGCGGCGAGGAGCGCATCGCCTTCCTGTCGGACCGCGACGGCAGCGTCAACCTCTGGTCGGTCAACGCCCGCGGCATGGACCTGCGCCAGCACACCCGCCACGCCGGGTGGGACATCCGCCATGCCTCCATCGACGGCACGCGCGTCGTCTACGCCCTCGGCGCCGACCTCTACCTCATCGACCTGGCGGAGACCGGCGCGGCGCCGCGCAAGCTCGACATCAGCCTGGGCGGCGACTTCGACCAGCAACGCCAGCGCTGGATCAAGAAGCCGCAGGACTTCCTGACCGACACGGCCTTCGCCCCCAACGGCGAGCGGGCCCTCATCGCCGCGCGCGGCCATCTCGCCACGCAGGGCGTCGCCGCCCTGCGCCGTGCGGAGCTGCCCCAGCCGGCCGACGGCCGCTGCCGCAAGGGTGCATTCAGCGCCGACAGCAAGAGCGTCTTCGCCGTCTGCGACTTCAGCGGCGAGACCGAGGTCTGGCGCTTCGCGGCCAATGGCGGCGGCCTGCCGGAACGCGTCACGAGCGGCGCCGACACCCAGCGCCGCGACCTGCTGCCCTCGCCCGACGGCCGCTGGCTGGCCCACACCGACAAGGAAGGCCGCATCTGGCTGACCGACCTCAAGGCTCCCGCGGGCCGCAACACCCGCCAGGTCGCCCAGGGCCACGCCGAGGACCCGCCCCGCCTGGAGGCCTGGAGCCCCGACGGCCAGGCCCTGGCCTGGACGCTGGCGCTGCGCCAGCCCGACCGCAGCCAGCTGCAGCTCTACAGCCTGGCCGACGGCCGCACCCACACCCTCACCACCGACCGCTACGACAGCGAGGGCGCGGCCTTCAGCCCCGACGGGCACTGGCTCTACTACGCCTCCAAGCGCAACTTCGCGACGACCGGCGGCGGCAGCCCCTGGGGCGACCGCAACACCGGCCCCTTCTTCGCCTTCCGCAGCAAGCTCTACGCCCTGGCCCTGCAGCCGGGCCTACGCTCGCCTTTCGCGCCCAAGGACGAACTGGAGACCGCCTCCGACAAGAAGGCCGACGAACAGCGCGCCGAGGACCGCAAGGCCACCGACAAGCATCCCGAAGAACGCAAGCCCGACGACAAGGACAAGAAACCCCCGGCCGACAAGAAGGCCAGGCCTGCCATCGCCTGGGAGGGACTGACCCAGCGCTTGATCGAACTGCCGGTGCCGGGCGGCAATTACCGTGCGCTGCGGGTGGACGGCAAGCGGCTGTGGTTCCTCGACGAAGACCTGGAGCGCAAGACCCACCTCAAGTCCATCGCCATTGACAACCAGGGCGGCCCGGCCGAGATCCTGTCCGGCGACGTGCGCAGCTACGACCTCAGCGCCGACGGCAAGAAGCTCATGGTGGTGCGCAACCAGGGCCAGGGCGCGCCGGAGGTGCTCATCGTCGAGACGGCGCCCAAGCTCCCGAACGACCTGTCCAAGCTGACCGTGCGCTGGAGCGACTGGCAGATCGCCACCCAGCCGCGCGCCGAGTGGCGGCAGATGTTCGCCGATGCCTGGCGCATGCACCGCGACCACTTCTACGACGCCGCCATGCACGGCGTCGACTGGACGGCCGTGCGCGCCAAGTACGAGCCGCTGGTCGACCGCGTGACCGACCGCTACGAGCTGGCCGAGCTGATGGCCCAGATGGTGGCCGAGCTCGGTGCCCTGCACAGCCAGGTCGGCCCCGGCGACCCCCGCCCCGCCCCCGACGAGCCGGGCCTCGCCGGCCTGGGTGGGCGCTTCTCGCGCGTCACCACGCCGGTGGCCGGCTGGCGCGTCGACGCCATCTACGCCGCCGACCCCGAGCTGCCGTCCGAAGCCTCGCCGCTGGCCGCGCCCTCGGTGGCCCTGCAGGTGGGCGACGTCATCACCGCCGTCAACGGCCGGCCCACCGCCGACGCGCCCCACCTGCTGGAGATGCTGCGCGGCCAGGCCGGGCGCCAGGTGCTGCTCGACGTGCGCCAGGCGGCCGGCGGCCGCACGGTGCAGCGCATCGTGACGCCGGTGGCGCAGGTACGCGAGAACCAGCTGCGCTACAACGACTGGCGCTTCAGCCGCGCCCGCGCCGTCGAGACGGCCGGGCAGGGCCGCATCGGCTACGTGCACCTGCGCGCCATGGGCCCCAACGACATCGCCGACTTCGTGCGCGAGTTCTACGCCGCCAGCGACCGCGAGGGCCTCATCATCGACGTGCGCTACAACAACGGCGGCAGCATCGACAGCTGGATCCTGGAGAAGCTGCTGCGCCGCGCCTGGGCCTTCTGGCAGCCTCGCTCGCCAGCGGGTTCGCCGGTCTACGCCAACATGCAGAACGTCTACCGCGGCCATACCGTGGTGCTGATGAACGAGGACACCTACAGCGACGGCGAGACCTTCGCCGAAGGCTTCAAGCGCCTCAAGCTCGGCCCCGTCATCGGCAAGCGCAGCTCGGGCGCCGGCGTGTGGCTGTCCGACCAGAACCGCCTCATCGACAACGGCATCATGCGCGCCGCCGAGACCGGCCAGATCGACGCCGAGGGCCGCTTCCTCATCGAGGGCGTGGGCGTGACGCCCGACATCGAGGTCGACAACCCGCCGCGCGCGACCTTCCTGGGCCAGGACGCCCAGCTGGACGCGGCGATCGCGACGCTGAAGCAGCGCATCGCCGAGCAGCCGGTGCCGGCCGTGAAGCCGGGCAGCTACCCGCGGCCGGTCAGGCCCTGAGGCGGGGCCGGCCGCCTGCGGTGCCGCAGGTACCAGGCGGCCGGCACCACCAGCAGCGACAGCAGCGGCGCCGACACCATGCCGCCCACCATGGGGGCGGCGATGCGGGCCATGACCTCCGAGCCGGTGCCGTGGCCCCACATCATCGGCACCAGGCCGGCCAGCACGATGGCCACCGTCATGGCCTTGGGCCGCACGCGCAGGACGGCGCCTTCGCGCACGGCCGCCCTGAGCGTCGCCTCGTCGTCGGGCTCGCCGGCGGCCAGCCGCCGCCGCCAGGCGTTCTCCAGGTAGACCAGCATCACCACGCCGAACTCCGCCGCCACGCCGGCCAGGGCAATGAAGCCCACGGCCGTCGCCACCGACACCGCATGGCCGAGCAGCCACACCAGCCACAGCCCGCCCACCAGCGAAAAGGGCACGGCCGCCATCACGAGCGCCGCGTCGCCGGCGTCGCGGAACAGCAGGTAGAGCAGCACGAAGATGACGGCCAGCGTCGCCGGCACGACCAGGGCGAGGCGCTGCGTCGCGCGTTCGAGGTATTCGAACTGCCCTGACCACGACACCGCGTAGCCGGCCGGCAGGGCGACCTCGCGGGCCACGGCCGCCTGCATGTCGCGCACCGCGGAGCGCAGGTCGCGGCCCCGCACGTCGACGTAGATCCAGCCCGACAGCCTCGCGTTCTCGCTGCGCAGCATCGGCGGCCCCTCGGCGAGCTCGACCCGCGCCACGTCGCGCAGCAGCAGCTGGGCGCCGCGCTCGGTCACGAACGGCAGGTCGCGCAGCCCCTCCAGCGAGTCGCGCAGTTCGCGCGGGTAGCGCAGGCTGATGGGGAAGCGCTCGCGGCCGCTGACCACCTCGCCGACGTTCTCGCCGCCGATGGCCGTCGCGACCAGGGCCTGCACGTCGGCCACCGACAGGCCGTGGCGGGCCGCGGCGGCACGGTCGACGTCCACGTCCACGTAGCGGCCACCGGTCAGGCGCTCGGCCAGCGCCGAGGACACGCCCGGCACCGTCCGCACCACCGCCTCGATGCGCGTGGCCAGCCGGTCCAGCGTCGCCAGGTCGGCCCCCGCCACCTTGATGCCCACCGGGCTCTTGATGCCGGTGGCCAGCATGTCGATGCGGTTGCGTATCGGCGGCACCCAGAGGTTGGACAGCCCCGGCACCTGCACCGCGCGGTCGAGTTCCTCGACCAGCCGCTGCGGCGTCATGCCTGGCCGCCACTGGTCGCGCGGCTTGAACTGCACGGTGGTCTCGAACATCTCCAGCGGCGCCGGATCGGTGGCGCTGTCGGCCCGGCCGGCCTTGCCGAAGACGCGCGCCACCTCGGGCACGGTGCGGATGAGGCGGTCGGTCTGCTGCAGCAGCTCGGTGGCCTTGGACACCGACAGCCCCGGCAGGGCCGTCGGCATGTAGAGCAGGTCCCCCTCGTCCAGCGGCGGCATGAACTCGCCGCCCAGGCGCAGCAGCGGCCAGGCGCTCAGGGCCAGCACGAGGGCGGCCACGGCCAGCGTCGCCTTCGGGAAGCGCAGCACCGCCTCCAGCGCGGGCCGGTACAGCCGCATCAACAGGCGGTTGACGGGGTTGGCGTCCTCGCGGGGAATCCGGCCCCTGACCAGCAGGCCCATCAGCACGGGCACCAGGGTCACCGAGAGGACCGCGGCCGCGGCCATGGTGTAGGTCTTGGTGAAGGCCAGCGGCGCGAACAGCCGCCCCTCCTGGGCTTCGAGCGTGAAGACGGGCAGGAAGGACAGCGTGATGACCAGCAGCGAGAAGAAGAGCGCCGGCCCCACCTCCACCGCGGCGTCGCTGACGAGGCGCCAGCGCTGCGCCGGCGCCGGAGCCGCGCCCTGCTCGCGCTCGAAGGCCTCGATGTGCTTGTGCGCCGCCTCCAGCAGCACGACCACGCCGTCCAGCGCGGCGCCGCAGGCCAGGGCGATGCCGGCCAGGCTGAGCACGTTGGCATTGAGCCCCTGGCTGCGCATCAGCACGAAGGCGCCGCCCACCGCCACGGGCAGCACCACCACCGCCACCAGGGCCGAGCGCAGGTGCATCAGGAACAGCGCACAGACGACGGCCACCGCGACGAACTCTTCGGCCAGCTTGAGCTTGAGGTTGTCGATGGCCCGGTCGATGAGCTGCGAGCGGTCGTAGGTCTCCACCACCTCCACGCCGGGCGGCAGGCTGGGCTTGAGCCGCTCCAGCTTCGCCTTCACACCCTCGATGGTGTCGCGCGCGTTCTTGCCCGAGCGCATCACCACCACGCCGCCGGCGACCTCGCCCTCGCCGTCCAGCTCGGCGATGCCGCGGCGCATCTCCGGCCCCAGCTGCACGAAGGCGACGTCGCGCAGCAGCACCGGCGTCGCCCCCGAGACCGAGACCGGGATGCCGCGGAAGTCGTCGAGCGACTGCAGGAAGCCGCGTGACCGCACCATGACCTCCGCCTCGGCGATCTCCACCACCGAGCCCCCGGACGACTGGTTGGCCCGGCGCAAGGCCTCCACCACCATGCCCTGCGTGACGCCCAGGGCCCACATGCGCGCGGGGTCGAGCACCACCTGGTACTGGCGCACCATGCCGCCGATGCTGGCGACCTCGGCGACATCCGTCACCGTCTTGAGTTCGAACTTCAGGAACCAGTCGTTCAAGGCGCGCAGCTGGGCGATGTCGGTCCGGCCGCTGCGGTCGACCAGGGCGTACTCGTAGACCCAGCCCACGCCGCTGGCGTCCGGGCCCAGCACGGCGGTGGCCCCCGCGGGCAGGCGGCTCTGCACCTGGCTCAGGGCCTCCACGACCCGCGAGCGCGCCCAGTAGGGATCGGTCCTGTCGTCGAAGAGCACGTAGACGAAGGAGTCGCCGAAGAAGGAGTAGCCGCGCACCGTCCGCGCGCCGGGCACGCCGAGCAGGCTGGTCGTCAGCGGATAGGTGACGAGATCCTCGACGACCTGCGGCGGCTTGCCCGCATAGCTCGTGCGGACGATGACCTGGGTGTCCGACAGGTCGGGCAGGGCATCGACGGGCGTGCCGGCCACGGCGAACAGCGCCGCCGCGGCGAGACCGGCCGCGGCCAGCAGCACGAGGAAGCGGTTGGCGACCGACCAGCGGATGAGGGCGGCGATCACCGCGCACCTCCCGTCGCCGTGGGCGCGGAGGCCGGCGGCCCGGCCAGGCCGCCGAGCGCCGAGCGCAGCCGGGCCTCGGAGTCGACCAGGAACTGGCCGCTGGCGACGACTTCCTCGCCCTCGGCCAGGCCGGCGCGCACCTCCAGCCGGTCGCCGAGGTCGGCCCCGAGCTCCAGCTCGCGCGGCTCGAAGCGCCCGCCGTCGCGGCGCACGAGGGCCACGGCACGGGTGCCCGTGCGCATCACGGCCTCGGCCGGCACCACCAGGCGCGACGCCGCCGGGCCGTCGAAGCGCAGGCGCAGCAGCATGCCCGGGACGAGGCGGCCCTGGCGGTTGTCGATCTCGAAGCGGGCCTGCAGCGTGCGGGTCGCGGCATTCACCTGGGGCAGGATCTCCTGCAGCCGGCCGGTGAAGACCTGGCCGGGGTCGGCCTGCGCGACGGCCTGCACCTTCTGCCCGCGCGCGAGGTGGGCGAGCTGGGACTCGGGCACCTCGGCGACCGCCCAGACCCGGTCCAGGCCGGCGATGCGGAACAGCGTCATGCCCGGCGACACGGCCACGCCTTCGCGAACACCCAGTTCCACCACCACACCGCCGGCGGGCGCCAGCAGCGTCTGGCGCGCCTCGGGGGTGCGGCCTTCCTCGGCCTGACGCACCAGCTCTGCGGGGATGGACAGGGCGCGCGTGCGCTCCGTGGCCGCGGCCAGCAACTCCGCCGAGGCACCCGCTCGCCGCAGCGCGACGATCTCGTTGAGCGGCCCCAGCCACTCGGGGACGAAGACCGTGGCCAGCACCTGGCCGCGCGCCACGCGCTCCATCGGCGAGCGCACCGCCAGCCGCTCCACATAGCCCGGCGCTCGCGTCTGCACCGCGACGCTGACCCTTTCGTCGAACTGCACGGTGCCGACGGCGTCGAAGGCGGTGGCCACCTCGGCCCGCTTCACGGCCACGGTGCGGATGCCGAGGTTCTGCTGCACCCGCGCGTCGATGCGCACGCCAGCGTCGCCGCCCGCGGCGGCGTCGTCGGCATAGACGGGCTGCAGCTGCATGTCCATGAAGGGGGACTTGCCCGGCTTGTCGAACCTGGCGCCAGGCACCATGGGGTCCTGCCAGTACAGCGGCTTGCGTTCACCGGCGGCGGCCGAGGCCGGGGCAGCGGCAGGCGACGGGCCGGAGCCCGCGGCGCTGTGGCGGCCCAGCAGGAAGGCGGCGCCGGAGACCGCGAGGCCGGCGGCGACGAGGGCGACGATCTGCAGGCGGCTCATGAGGCATCTCCACGGGACAGGGGCTTGAAGGCGAGCTGTGCGACGGCGCGGGCCAGGTCGCGCCTCAGCTCGAGGAGGCGGCGGCGCGCCTGGAGTTCGGCATGCCGGGCCTCGAAGAGGGCCGTCAGGCCCGCCTGGTTGGAGCGGTAGGCCGCCAGGGCCGCGACGGTGCGCTGGCGCAGCGGCTCCAGCACGCGCGCTTCGTAGCGCTCGATGCGCTCACCCAGCCTGGCGGCGTCGCTCGAGAGGGCGGCGTACTCCCCGGCAGCGCCGCGCCGCGCTTCGGCCAACTCGGCCTCGGCCTTGTCGAGCAGGGCGAGGCGGGCAGCGCTCTCGCGGTCCTGCCGCGCCGCAGGTGCGATCGGCAGCGGGATGCTGATGCCGAAGGACAGCAGGTCCGGCCGCCCGGACCGCTGGCCGTAGGACAACTCGTAGCTCCAGTTCGGGCGGCGGTTCAGGCGCGTGGCCTGGGCCTCCTGGCGGGCGACTTCCACCTCGCCCGCCCGCGCCACCACGGCGGGGTGGCGCGCGACGAAGGCGTCGGCATCGGCCGGCGTGGGCAGCGCGGGCAAGCCGAGGGCGTCGGGCAGCAGGCCGGTCCAGCGTTGCAGGGCGGCGGCCGCGGCGGCGTGCTGCTGCCGCAGTTCGGCGGCGTCGTCCTCGGCCATGCCCAGGGCGCCGTCCAGGGCCAGCGCCTCGGCGCTGCCGGCGGCAGCTGCGGCCACGCGGGCGCGGCCGGCCTCGCGTTCCTCTCGGGCATGGCCTTCGTTGAGGGCCGCCAGCGCCTCGGCCTGCCCGGCGTAGAAGGCGTCGACATAGGCCAGGGCGGCCTGCAGGCGCGCGTCGGCGGCGGCCACGCCTTCCAGCAGCGATTCGCGCCGCGCCGCGGCGGCGGCCACCGCCTCGCGGGCGGCGCGCTTGTCGGCCGGCACCCACTCCTGGGCGATGCCGATGCGCTTCATGGTCATGTCCTCGGCGGCGGCGTTGAAACGGCTCGCGCCGGTCGCCGGCAGGTTGTCGACGCCGAGATTGAGCACTGGGTCGGGCAGCTGGCCGGCGGCGCTGGCCATCTCGGCGGCACCGGCAGCACCGGCCCGCGCCGAGCGCGCCAGCTGCGAGCGCTGCACGGCGAGGTCCAGCGCCTCGTCGAGGGAGAGGGGGGCCGACACGGCCCAGGGCGCGGTCAGCAGGGCGGCCGCCAGGGCGGCGACACGCAAGGCAGAGGGGGACATTCAAGACTCCGGGAACGAACGGGAAAGCGCCGCGGCCTGCGCCGCGGCGGCACCGATCCATCGACGGAGCGGGTCAGACCCTGAGTCTGAGCGTGCTGAGGAAAAGCGGGTCGGGCGGTGGCCGCGTGCCGGACCACGGCGCCGGCGGCACGGGCGGCGCCTCGTCGCCGGCCAGCCGCAGCGGCAGCTCCACCACCTGCAGCAGGGCCGGCAGGCCGGCCACCGGCAGCTTCACGGCCTCGAAGGCCTTGGCCGGCGCGCTGGCGTGCGCATGGCACAAGGCCGGCTGCTGCGTGTCCATGCCATCGCAGGGCTGGCCCGCGGCCATGCGCTCCGCCATCGAGGCGCCGCCGGACTCGCCGGGGCAGGCATAGGCCGCCAGCGCCAGCTGCGAGAACAGCAGCGATGCCACCACCAGGAGGGCGGTGATCAGTCGATGCAGGCGGCGGCGAGGCATGGTCGGCGCGAGTCTAACGTCGCGGCCGGCCGGCGTGGGGCGGCGACCCGCCGGCGTTTGACCTGGGACAAGCCGGCCCACGCCGGCCAGCGGTGAAGCCGGCCGACAGCCGCGACCGATCAGGCCCCGAAGGCCAGGGCCGCCGCCGCCGCGTCACCCAGCTCGGCCCCGCCCCCGCCCGGCGGCGGGGCGCCCACCGGCATGCCGGCGACGTCGGCGAAGGCCTGGCGCAGCCGGCTGAAGAGGGGGCCGCGGGTCTCGCCGCGCCGGCTCACCTGGGCATCCGCCCAGGCCTGCAGGCGGCGCGCGTCGTCGTGGCGGCCCTGGCCCCAGGCCGCCCACGGCAGGGCGTCGGCCATCCACCAGAGCATGCCTTCGGCGCGCAGCAGGGCGGCGGCCTCGCGGCCGGCCTGAATCGCCTCGGCCCCGGCGCCGCGGAACAGCTGCACGCAGGCATGAATGGCCAGCAGCGGCACCTGCTCGCGCTGCATGCCGCGGGCCCAGACCTGGGCCGCGGCGGCGCCCAGCACGCGGCAGGCTTCGTCGAGCCGGCCCAGTTGCACCAGGGCCTGGCCGAGGGCATTGGCGACCGGCCAGCATTCGAACTCGGCGCCTTCGGCCTTGCAGGCCTCCAGCAGGGCCGCGCAGGCCTGGCGATAGCCCTCCAGGTCGCCGCGGTCGCGCAGCGCATAGGCCTGCAGGTGCAGCAGGTGGCGGCGGGCGACGATGTTCCAGCCCGGCTGGACCTGGCTGGCCATGTCGGCCAGCAGCTCGCTCACGTCCTCCTGCGATGCCAGGCGCATCAGCAGATAGCGCTCGGCATTGCGCGACTGGTACAGGCGCCGGTGGTCGCCGCGCTCGCGCAGCAGGGGCCGGGCCTGCCGCAGCAGCTCCAGCGCCTGCTGGGGCGAGCCGAGCTGGCTGCGCGCAGCGAACATGCCGCGCGCATGAGCCAGCAGCAGCGCCAGCTCGCCCTCGGGTGGCGCGACGGCCTGGGCCTCGTCGAACCAGCGCAGGCCCTCGACGCGCAGGCCGCCCACGGCCCAGAAGGCAGCGCTCGCGCACAGCAGGCGCAGGGCGTCGTCGCGCAGGGGTGGCTCGGCGCCGAGGCCGAATCGCAGCGCCGCCCGCAGGTTGTCGAGTTCGCGGCGCAGGGGCGGCAGCCAGCGGTGCATGGGTGTCTGAAACTCATCGGCGTCGGCACAGCCGAAGCGCGCCACGAGCCTGCGCAGATGGGCCGCGCGGGCGGCAGCCTCCTCGCCCGCCTCGGCCAGCCGCTCCAGGGCATAACGCCGCACGCTGTTGAAGAAGCACAGGCGCGGCCCCTCGGGCGTCGCCTCGGGCACCAGCAGCGAGCGTTCGAGCAGTGCAGCCACGAGGTCAAGAGGCTCGGCCCCTTCGCCCAGGCCCGCGAGCTGCGCCTCGGCCGCGTCCGGCGTCACGCTGCCGGCGAACACGCTCAGCCATTGCAGCGCCCGCTGCTCCTGCGGTGACAGCAGGCCATAGGTCCAGTCGAGGGCCGCGGTCAGCGAGCGCTGGCGCGCCGCCGCGTCCCGGGCCCCGCGGGTCAGCAGGGCGAAGCGCTGGCTCAGGCGCGTGCGCACGCCGGCCGTGCCCAGCAAGGGCACGCGGGCCGCTGCGAGCTCGAGGGCGAGGGGCACGCCGTCCAGGCTGCGGCAGATGGCGGCGATCGCCGCATGCTCGTCCGGCGTGGGCGCGTACCCCGGCTGCCATTGGCGCACGCGGGCACAGAACAGGCGGGCCGCGGCATAGCCCTCGGGCGGCGGCGCGGGGTCGGCCACGTCCTGCGGCAGCGCGAGGGGCGCCAACGGCATCACCTGCTCGCCGCCCACGCGCAGGGGCACCTGGCTGGTGACCAGCAGGGTCACGCGGGGCGCCGCCTCCAGCAGGCTGGCCACCAGCGCCGCGACCGCCTCCACCATGTGCTCGGCGTTGTCCAGCACCAGCAGCAGATGCAAGGGTGCCAGGGCCTGCGCCAGGGCCGCCGTCCCGCCGCCGGCCCGCGCCCCCAGCTGCAAGGCCTGAGCGATGCTGGAAGGCAGCAGGACCGGGTCGGACAGGGACTCCAGCCGGACGACCCAGACGCCGTCGGGCCAGGCGCCCTGCCGGTCCTGCACCGCGGCGGCGGCCAGGGCCAGCCGCGTCTTGCCGACGCCGCCCAGGCCGCACAAGGTCACGAGGCGGCTGGACGCCAGCAGCGCCGCGAGGTGGTCGAGGTCGCGCTCGCGGCCGATCAGCGCCGGCGCCGCCGGCTCGGCGGCGCCGGACGGCCGGGCCGGGGCCGCCACCACGGGCCGCACCTCGGCGACGAAGCGATAGCCGCGCCGCGGCACCGTCTCCACATAACGTGGCGCCTTGGCGTCATCACCGAGGGCGGCGCGCAGGGCGTTGACCGCGACCTTGAGCACCGACTCGGTCACGTGCCGGTGGCCCCAAACCTCGTCCAGCACGGTGTCCTTGTCGACCAGTTGGCCCGCGCGCGCGGCCAGCAGCGCCAGCACCTCCAGCGGACGGCCGGACAGGGCTACCGCCTCGCCGTCACGCGACAGGCGAGCCTGGCGGTGGTCGAGCACGAAGGGTCCGAACGCCACGGGGCCGGCAAGGGCGGAGGAGATGCGGTCTGGCGCGTTCACGGCGCCGGATTCTGCCGGGGCGGTGGCCAGGGACCGGCCCAGGCGCAGCCCCCGCGATCGCGGGGTCGGCCGGCACCCGCGGGCCACCAGCTTTAACCGAAGCCTAACCACGCCTTGACGACTTCCCGGGCGCCGCCACCGAGACTGCCTCGCGTTGCTGCAACAGCCCATCCACCCACGGCGGCCTGGCCGCTCTCTTCGAACCAACCCGCTCATGAAACACCCCCTCGCCCTCCTCGCCGCCCTGCTGACGGCGGCCCCGGCTTTCGCCCAGATCACCATCGACCAGAACAAGGCCCTCGCGGGCAACGTCACGCCCGGCGACGGGCCCGGCTTTCCCGTCACCCTCAGCCAGCCCGGCAGCTACAAGCTGACGGGCAACCTGAGCGTGCCGGCCAACACCAAGGGCATCGTCATCGCGGCCGAAGGCGTGACCCTCGACCTGAACGGCTACACCATCGCCGCGCCGGGTCTGTGCAGCCAACCCTTCAACTACACCGCCCAGCCGGTGACCTGCACGCAGCCGACCTACGGCACCTATCACGGCATCGAGGTCGCCGTCGACGCCCCCGGCACCGTGATCCGCAACGGCACGGTGCGCGGCTTCAGCGGCACGGGCATCCAGACGACCGAAGGCGAGACCATCGAGCACATGCACGTCGCGCACAACGGCAACGGCGGTATCGGCGGCTCGACCGGGTCCATGGTCGGCACGCGCATCATCGACTCCACCGTCGCCCTGAACTACCGGTTCGGCATCGCCGAGTCGAGCGGTGTGGTCGAGCGCTGCAACGTGGCCTCCAACGGCGGCGACGGTGTGAACGGCGGCGGCTTCCTGATCGTGCGCAACAGCAACGTGCGAGCCAACTACGGCAACAGCCTCTCCGGCGTCACGGTGGTGGGCACGATGTCGGCCAACAACCGCTACGGCCGCCTGAACGTGAAGTCGCTGGGCGGCAACGTCGAGCAGGCCGTCGTCTACTGACCGTTTGCCCAGGGACTCGACGATGCCAACCATTCGATCCTTGCGCGGCCTGCTGGCCGCCGGTGGCTGCGCACTCGGCCTGGCCGCCTCCGCCGCGCCGGTCAGCTACGCCTTCTCCGGCACGGTGCTGGACGACGAAGCGGGCCGCGGCTACCAGGCCTTCGCCGGCCGCTTCAGCTTCGACACCGCAGCACCCGAGCTGACCGGCGACCCCACTGGCCACACCGGCGCCTACACCGGCCCCGGCTGGGCGCTGACGCTGTCCTTCGACGGCGGCGCTGAACTGCTGTTCGGCGACAGCCTCTTCGTCACGGTCACCGACGACCTCGGCGGCCAGGACCAGTGGGGCCTGCTCGCCACCGGCGCACCTGGGACGATCAGCGCGGCGCTGTTCGACGCGAACATGGCGGCGCTGTCCGGCAACGGCCTGCCGCTGCGCGATGGCGGCTACACGCTGGCCGACTTCGGGGCGTCGCAGCTCCGGTGGGACTCCGACCTCGGCGCCCTGCAGGGCCAGTTCAGCGCACTCGCCTGCACGGCGGGCTGCCAGGGCGGGGGCGGCGGGCCGGTGACGCCGCCCAACGAACTGCCGGAGCCGGGCAGCCTGTTGCTGGTGCTGATCGCCATCGGCCTCATGCCCTGGAAGCGCCGGACGCCGGGGCGACGCCCATGACCCCCCGCCAGATCCAGCTGCTGCGCGACAGCTTCGCGCTGGTGGCGCCGCGGGCGACGCTGGCCGGCGCCTTGTTCTACGACAAGCTGTTCGAGCGCGACCCTTCGGTCAGTGCCCTGTTCGACACGGACATGGCGGCGCAGAGCCGCCGGCTGTTCGAGATGGTGGGCGACGCCCTCGCGCTGCTCGACCACCCCGACGAGCTGGACGCCGTGCTGCAGGTGCTGGGCGCCCGGCATGCGGCCTACGGCGTGCGCGACGACCACTACGACACCGTCGGCGCCGCGCTGCTGGACACGCTGGAGGCCTCGCTCGGCGAGGCGTTCACGCCGCAGGCACGCGATGCCTGGGCCGGCCTCTACGTCCACATCAGCCGGCTCATGCGCCAGGGGGCGTCGCGCGCCGATCTCGCGATCCACCGGCGGCACGGCCCGCCGGGACTCACCAGCGATACCCCAGCTTCGCGAAGTACTGCCGCCCGTTGAAGCCGAACGGCGAGAAGCTGCTGTAGGTGAGGATGCCGCCGACCGCATTGGCGGGGAGGACCCGGTCGGGGTAGCGGTTGGTGATGTTGTCGACCCCGGCATCGATGCTCCACGGCCCGGGGTGCCAGCCGACCGACACGTCCGCCAGCCAGGCGGGCGAGAAGCGCTGGTCGTTGGCCGCGTTGGCCTGCCTCACTTCGTAGCTGCCGTAGCGCGTGGCGGCGATGCGGCCGCTCCAGGCGCCCCGGCGGTGCTCGGCACTCAGCAGGAGCTTGGCGTCCGGCGCGCTGACGGTGGCGCGGGCGAGCGTCACGCGGTCGATGAGGAGCAGGTTGTTGGCGGTCAGCACGGCCGGGTTGTCGGCCAGGCGGCGCACGGTGTTGTGGTTGTAGCTGTAGGCCAGCGTGAAGTCGCTGCGGCCGGCCGCGCCCCAGTCCTGGTGCAGGGTGCTGACGAGGTCGGCACCGCGCGTGCGGGTGTCCAGCGCGTTGGTGAAGTAGCGGCCCGTGCTGACGAGCAGTCCCTGCGCAGCCAGTTGCGCGCGCAGCGCCGCCGGCAGCGCGAGGTTGCCCGACAGCAGGATGCGGTGGTCGATGTCGATCTGGTACAGGTCGAGCGTGGTCTGCCAGTTGCGCGTCGGCGTGAGCTGCAGGCCCAGGCTGAGGTTGCGCGACTTCTCCGCACGCAGCGGCGTGGCGCCCAGCGCCTGGGCCGCCGCCGACGGCACGGTGAAGGTGCCGGCCTCCACCAGGTTGCCGTTGACGAGGTTGGTGGAGGTGGTCGCGAAGTACTGCTGCGCCAGCGACGGCGCGCGAAACCCGGTCGACAGCGTGCCTCGTAGGGCCACGGCGGGGCTCACCACGTAGCGGCCGGACAGCTTGGCCGCCGTGGCCCGGCCGAAGTCGCTGTAGTCCTCGGCGCGCAGCGCGGCGGTGGCGCTCAGGTCGGCGGTCAGCTGGCTTTCGAGGTCGGCGTACACGGCGACGTCGTGCCGGCTGTGGCGGCCGGCGTCACCGGGCCGGAAGCCCGGAAAGCCCGATGAACCGCCGCCGCCGTAGGAGCTGGGCTCGCCCGCGACGACCTCGTAGCGCTCCTGGCGCAGCTCGGCGCCGGTCGTCAGCACGACGGGGTGGGCCAGGCCCCAGTCCAGCTCGCGCGAGGCATCGGCATTCAGCAGCGTCTGCTGGTTGCGCAGCCCCCCGGCCTGGAAGCGCGTCGGGCTGGCCGCGCCGAGCGAATAGTTGGCGGTGTTGGCCACGTCAATGTCGAAGCGGTTTTCACCGTGGTTGAGGCTGAGGTCCCACTGCCAGCCGCCCCCCTGGCCGCGCAGGCCGAGCACGAGGCCGAGGTCGCGGGTACGGGTCTCTTCCAGCGGCAGGAAGCCTTCGGGGTGGATCGTCCCCACGCCGTTGGCCACCGCCGTCGCCTGGGTGCGCCAGAAGGCGGCGCTGGTGGTGTCGCGCTGGTTGACGCTGACGTTGCCATAGGCCTGCAGACTGCCGCCGAGGTCGAGCTGGCCGTTGAGCAGCAAGGACTTCTTCGTGCTGTCCGGGTCGCCCAGGCGGTTGTTGACCTGGCCCTTGTGCGGCTCGGTCGCCGCATCGCGCGTGTCGACGCCGGCGCGGTTGGTGCGCTGCTGGTGGCCGGCTTCGGCCGCGAGGCGCAGCCAACCGCCATCACCCAGCGCAAAGCCGAGGCTGGCGCCCACCTGGCCACGCTGGCCGTCTCCGCGGTCGGTGCCGCCGGCCTCGGCGCCGAGGCTGCCGCCCTTCGCGCCCTTCCTGAGGACGATGTTGATGACGCCGGCAATCGCGTCCGACCCGTACTGGGCCGCGGCGCCGTCGCGCAGCACCTCCACCCGCTCGATGGCGGAGATGGGGATGGCGTTGAGGTCGGTGGGCGCCGAGCCCCGCCCCTGGGTGCCGTTGATGTTGACGACCGCGCCGGTGTGGCGGCGCTTGCCGTCGACGAGCACCAGGGCCTGGTCGGGCGACAGGCCGCGCAGCTGGGCAGGGCGCACGGCGTCGGACGCGTCGGTGAGCGAGGGCCGAGGGAAGTTCAGTGACGGCAGCAGCTGCGCGAGGGCCGCGGCCAGTTCGGTGCTGCCGGAGCGTTGGAGGTCGGCGGCGCTGATGACGTCGACGGGCGACTCGGATTGCGCCAGTGTGCGGTCGGCGCGCCGCGTGCCGGTGACGACGACCTGCTGCAGGGCGACCGGGTCGGCGGATTGCGCCGCGGCCGGCAGTGCGGCGGCGGCGGCGAGGGCCAGCAGTGACAGGGAGAAGGGATGGGAACGAAGCGGGGCCAGGGTCATGGAAGCTTGGTCGGGACACGAGTGGAACCCGTCAGCTTGCGTTCGATCATCGCGCCCATCAACGAAGCAAATCGACCCTGCTCATTCGGATTTCAGATTTGACGGCGTGCGCCGGCCCTGCGGTTCGGCGGCGGGCCTGCGCCCAGGCGCCGGCGATCTGGTCGGGGCGGTCCACGCGCAGCCCCCGCAGGCCGAGCAGGCTGGCGAACTGGGGAAGGCGGGCCGGTCCGGGGAGGCGCTGAGCTTGCGGTTGCCCTCGCTGACGCGCTGTTCCCACGTCACCATGTTGAGGTCGCCGGCCGGCAAGCCGCGCTCCCGCCGCCGCAACAAACGCAACACGGCCAGGCCCGCGTTGAAGCCGCACTGAAACGCGCCGGCCCGACAGTGCGACTCCAGAGACCCCGAAATGAACGCCCGCTTCCCTCCCTTGCCCGACCTGCACGCCTGCGGCGCCCTGCCGCTGGAGCTGAACAGCGGCTTCGGCCCGCTGCAGGGCGACGCGCTGGGTCTGCTGGAACGCCGTTATGTCGACCGCGGCCTGGCCCTGGGCCGCGAGCGCTTCGGCAGCCGGCCCGACGACGGCGCCGTCGTCTGCACGGCGCTGGAGGGCGACCGCACCGTGGGCACCCTGAGCGTGCGGCTGGACGGCGCGGCAGGCCTGCGCGCCGATCTGCTGTTCGCCGCCGAGCTGGGCGCCTGGCGGGCCGCCGGCACGCGGCTGTGCGAATTCGGCAGCCTGGCAGTGGACGAGCACTCCCGCGATCGCAAGCGCTTGCTCGCCCAGCTCTTCCACCTCGCCTACCTGCATGCCCATCGGCGCGCGCGCTGCCAGCGCGGCGTCATCGAGGTCCACCCGCGCCACGTGGCCTTCTATCGGCGCTGGCTGGGCTGGCTGCCGCACTCGACGGCCCGGCACAACCCGCGCGTCGACGCGCCGGCCGTGCTGATGAGCATCGAGCTGGCCACCGTGCGGGCGCAGATCGCACGCTGGGGCGGCCGGCCCGAGCTGTTGGCCCAGGCGCGCTGCCTCTACCCGCTGGCCTGGGACGTGACCACCGAAGCGGCGGTGCTGGCCCGCCTCGGCGTAGAGGGGCAGCACTGGCTGGCCTGAGGAGGCACCGTGGCCTCCTAACATCCGGCCGATGACCCCGGACTTCCGCGACGGCCCCGTCCACCTCGCCCGCCAGTTGATCGGCTGGACCCTGCTCGTCGACGGCGTCGGCGGCGTCATCGTCGAGACCGAGGCCTACGACGCCGACGACCCGGCCTCGCACAGCTTTCGCGGCGCCACCGCGCGCAATGCCGCGATGTTCGGGCCGCCGGGCCATGCTTACGTCTACCTGAGCTACGGCATGCACTGGTGCCTGAACGTGGTCTGCCGAGAGGCCGGCCATGGCGCGGCCGTGCTGATCCGCGCGCTCGAGCCGACCGAGGGGCTGGCGCAGATGGGCGAACGGCGCAACACGGCTGACCGGCGCCTGCTGGCGTCGGGCCCCGGCCGGGTCGGCCAGGCGCTGGGCATCGACCGCTCCTTCGACGGCCTGCCGCTGGACCGGCCGCCGTTCGAGTGGCGAGCGCCGGCCGTCGCGGTGGAGGTGGCGGCGGACGTGCGAATCGGCATCACGCGCGGTGCCGAGCTGCCGTGGCGCTTCGGCCTGGCGGGGTCGCGCTTCCTGAGCCGGCCGATCGGGCGCGACCCGCGCGAGGCGCCGCTCAGCTGAGGGTCACGCGCGCGAACTTGCGCTTGCCGACCTGCAGCACGTGCTCGCCGGCGTCGAGCTTGAGGCCCTTGTCCGACAGCACTTCGCCCGAGCGGCGCACGCCGCCCTGCTCGATCATGCGCAGGCCTTCGCTGGTAGACGGCACCAGCCCCGCGGCCTTGAGCACCTGGGCCAGGCCCATCGGAGCCCCGCTGAGCTGGACCTCGGGGATCTCGTCGGGGATGCCGCCCTTGGCGCGGTTGTTGAAGTCCTGCTCGGCGCCCTCGGCCGCGGCGGCGCTGTGGAAGCGCGCCGTGATCTCCTTGGCGAGCATGACCTTGGCGTCCTTGGGGTTGCGCCCGGCAGCGACCTCGGCCTTGAGCCTGGCGATCTCGTCCATGGACTTGAAGGACAGCAGCTCGTACCACTTCCACATCTGCACGTCGCTGATGGACAGCACCTTGGCGAACATGGTGTTGGCCGGCTCGGTGATGCCGATGTAGTTGTTCTTGGACTTGGACATCTTCTCGACGCCGTCCAGGCCCTCGAGCAGGGGCATGGTCAGGATGCACTGCGGCTCCTGGCCGTATTCCTGCTGCAGGTGGCGGCCCATCAGCAGGTTGAACTTCTGGTCGGTGCCGCCGAGCTCCAGGTCGCTCTTCAGGGCCACCGAGTCATAACCCTGCATCAGCGGGTAGAGGAACTCGTGCACCGAGATCGGCGTGTGCGCGGCGAAGCGCTTGGTGAAGTCGTCGCGCTCCAGCATGCGGGCCACGGTGTAGCGGGCGGCGAGCTGGATCATGCCGGCCGCCCCCAGGGGCTCGCTCCATTCGGAGTTGTAGCGGATCTCGGTGCGCGCCGGGTCCAGCACCAGCTTGGCCTGGGCGTAGTAGGTCTCGGCGTTGGCCTTGATCTGCTCCGCCGTCAGCGGCGGCCGGGTGGCGTTGCGGCCGGAGGGGTCGCCGATGAGGGAGGTGAAGTCACCGATCAGGAAGATGACTTGGTGGCCGAGGTCCTGCAGCTGGCGCATCTTGTTGAGCACCACGGTGTGGCCGACGTGGATGTCGGGCGCCGTCGGGTCCAGGCCCAGCTTGATGCGCAGCGGCACGCCGGTGGCGGCCGAACGGGCCAGCTTCTTCGTCCATTCGGCCTCGGGCAGCAGCTCGTCCACCCCGCGGCGGGTGATGGCGAGCGCCTCGAGGACGGCATCGGTGACGGGAAACTGGGGAGCGTCGGACATGGCACAGCTACGCCCGGAGCTGACCGGACGAAAGTGTTAAGTTGTTGATCTATCGGGGTAAACCGGCATGCCGGGTAGGACAATGCCGTTAGAATTCACCCTTCGAATCGGGGGTGTTGCTTCAACACAACCGACATGGATTTTAGGGCCGCGTCGTTTCATCCCGCCGCCGCCCCTTCGCCTGGAACCGGCCTGAGCCGGGATTGCCCCAGCGACAACCCCGGGATGCCGAGCGTGACCGTAGTCCAGAAACGACTCCATCAGCTACGAACAGCGGTCAAGACCGCCGAAGCCTTCGCCGCCAAGCATCCGCGCTCGCTGACCGTCGCCGTCGTCGGGGCACTGAGTTGCTTCGCCGTGACGGCCTTCGGCATCGCCCCGCTGGCCCCTGACGCCGCCGAGCTGCCGCGCCGCACCGTGGTCGAGACCTTGCCGGCCCCCGACATCGCCGCCCAGCTCGACGAGCTCGCCAACCAGGCCATCGGACTGACACGCGCCGAGGCGACCCGCTCCAGCGACACGCCCGACAGCCTGCTGCGCCGCGCTGGCGCCTTCGACCCCGCGGCCGCGGCCTTCCTGCGCACCGACCCGCTCGGCCGCCGCGTCCTGCAGGGCCGGGCCGGCAAGATGGTCCACGTCACGGCAGACGCCTCCGGCCAGGTGCAGAAGATGGTCGTGCGCTTCCCTGCCGAGAAGGCCGAGCAGCAGCAGAGTCACTTCACGCGGCTGACCATCGAGCGCAGCGGCGAGCGCTTCGCGGCCCGCACCGAGGCGGTGCCGTTCCAGACCCAGGTGCGCCTGGGCTCCGGCAGCATCCGCACCTCGCTCTTCGCCGCCACCGACGACGCCAACATCCCCGACGCCATCGCCTCGCAGATGGCCGACATGTTCTCCGGCGACATCGACTTCCACCGCGAGCTGCGCAAGGGCGACCGCTTCAGCATCGTCTACGAGGCCCTCACGGCCGACGGCGAGCCCGTCACCTGGGACGGCGGCACCGGCCGGCTGCTGGCCGGCGAGTTCACCAACAACGGCCGCACCTACAGCGCCGTGTGGTTCAAGGACGCCACCTCGGGCAAGGGCAGCTTCTACGGCTTCGACGGCCAGAGCAAGCGCCGCGCCTTCCTGGCCAGCCCGATGGAGTTCTCGCGCATCACCAGCGGCTTCGCGATGCGCTTCCACCCCATCCTCAACACCTGGCGCCAGCACAACGGCGTGGACTACGGCGCGCCGACCGGCACGGCCGTGCGCTCGGTGGGCGACGGCGTCGTCGAGGTGGCCGGCTGGCAGAACGGCTTCGGCAACGTCGTGCAAGTGCGCCACAGCGGCGACCGCAGCACGGTCTACGCCCACCTGAGCAAGATCGACGTCAAGAAGGGCCAGCGCATCGAGCAGGGCCAGCGCGTCGGTGCCGTCGGCATGACGGGCTGGGCCACCGGCCCGCACCTGCACTTCGAGTTCCGGGTCGGCGGACGTCACATGGACCCGCGCGTCATCGCCCGCGCCTCCGAGGCCATCACCCTGCCCGCCACCGCCAAGGCGCAGTTCCAGCAGGTGGTCGCCAGCGTCAAGACCCAGCTGGCCGTGGCCGAGACCATGGACGGCGTCTCCGCCGCCGAATGAGGCGGTGACCGCCGGGCTCTACATCGGGCTGATGTCGGGCACCTCGCTCGACGGCATCGACGGCGTGCTCTTCGATGCGGACCGGCTGGCCGTGGCCGGCCATGTCTACCGCCCCTTCGCCCCGGCGCTGCGCGAGGAACTGCTCGCGCTGAACGCCCCGGGCGCCAACGAACTGCACCGCGCCGCCCTGGCCGCCAATGCCGTCTCCCGCGGCTATGCCGACGTGGTGGCCCAGTTGCTGGAGGCCACGGGCGTCGCCCGCGATCGCATCCGCGCCCTCGGCGCCCACGGCCAGACGGTGCGCCACCAGCCGGGCGGCTTCGACGGCTACACCACGCAGTTGCTGAACGGCGCGCTGCTGGCCGAGCAAACGGGGATCGACGTCGTCTGCGACCTGCGCAGCCGCGACGTGGCGGCCGGTGGCCAGGGGGCACCGCTGGTGCCGGCCTTCCACCGCGCGCTGTTCGGCCGCGGCGGCGAGGACGTCGCCGTGCTCAACCTCGGCGGCATCGCCAACCTCAGCCTGCTGCATGGCGACGGGCGCACGGGCGGCTTCGACTGCGGGCCGGCCAATTGCCTGATGGACGGCTGGATCGCCCGCCATCGCGGCCAAGCCTTCGATGCCGACGGCGCCTGGGCGGCCAGCGGCCGGGTGCTGCCCGAGCTGCTGGCCATCCTGCTGGCCGAGCCTTTCTTCGCCCTGCCGCCGCCCAAGAGCACGGGACGCGACCTCTTCCACCTCGCCTGGCTGGAGGCGCGGCTCACGGCGGGGCAGGCGCCCGAGGACGTGCAGGCCACCTTGCTGGAACTGACCGCCCGCAGCACCGCCGACGCGCTGAAGGCCGCGATGCCGCAGGCGCGGGTGCTGATCGCCTGCGGCGGCGGTGCCCTCAACGGCGCGCTGATGCGCCGGCTCGCCGCCCTGCTGCCCGGCGTGGCCCTGCAGTCCAGCGCCGAACACGGCCTGCCGGTCGACCAGGTCGAGGCCGCCGCCTTCGCCTGGCTGGCGCAGCGCTTCGTGCAGCGGCTGCCGGGCAACCTGCCGGCCGTCACGGGCGCCGCGGGGCCGCGGCTGCTGGGCGCCCTCTACCCGGCCTGACCGTCCGTTCAACCGGACTCGGGGACGTCGGGCTCCGATGCTGCCGGCGCGGTGCGGCTGTCGGCGGGCGCGAGCTGCCAGAAGATGCCGGCCGAGGCGAGGGTCATCAGGGCCATGCAGCCGAAGGTGGCGCGAAAGGCCTGCAGCGTCTGCACGCCGCCGCCTCCGAACACCTCGGTGAAGGCGGCCAGCACGGCGCCGGCGGCGGCCACGCCCATGCTCATCGCCAGCATCTGCACCATGGACAGCAGGCTGTTGCCGCTGCTGGCGGTGCCCGGCCCGAGATCCTTGAGCGTGAGCGTGTTCATCGCCGTGAACTGCATGGAATTGACCGCGCCAAAGGCCGCCAGCTGCACGATGCTCAGCGCGAGCGGCTGCGTCGGCGTCGTGAAGGCGAAGCTGGCCATGGTGAGGCCGACCAGGCCGGTGTTGACGACGAGCACGCGGCGGTAGCCGTGGCGCGTGATCAGCGGCGTGGTCACGCGCTTCACCGACATGCTGGCGATGGCCACCGGCAGCATCATCATGCCGGCCTGGGCGGGCGAGTAGCCCAGCGTCACCTGCAGCAGCAGCGGGATCAGGAAGGGCATGCAGGAGCTGCCCAGGCGCGAGAACAGGTTCCCGAGCAGGCCGATGCGCAGCGACCCGACGCGAAAGAGCTGCGGTGAGAAAAGCGGGTAGGGCTTGCGCAGCGCATGCAGCCAATAGGCCGTCAGGCTTGCCAGCCCGAAGACCATGAGCACGAGGACCGAGGCCTGGCGCAGGCCCAGGCCCGACAAGCCGTCCAGGCCGAGGGACAGCGACACCATGCCGAGGGCCAGCAGCAGGTAGCCGCCGGTGTCGAAGCGCACCCGCTCCATCGGCGCCGGGGCCGGCATGAAGCGCAGCGTGGCCAGGGCGCCGAGCACGCCCACCGGCAGGTTGATGAGGAAGATCCAGTGCCAGGACGCCGCCTCCACCAGCCAGCCGCCCAGCGTCGGGCCGACCAGCGGGCCGACGAGGCCGGGGATGGCGACGAAGCTCATCGCCTGCAGGAAGCGCTCGCGCGGGAAGGTGCGCAGCACCACCAGCCGCCCGACGGGCAGCAGCAGTGCGCCGCCCAGGCCCTGCACGACGCGCGCCGCCACCAGCATCGCCAGGCTGGACGACAGCGCGCACAGCAGCGAGCCGAGCACGAAGAGGGCGATGGCACCGACGTAGACCCGCCGCGTGCCGAAGCGGTCGGCCATCCACCCCGTGGCGGGGATGAGCATGGCCATGGTCAGCGAGTAGGCCACGACCACCGACTGCATGCGCAGCGGGCTCTCGCCGAGGCTCGCCGCCATGGCGGGCAGGGCCGTGTTGACGATGGTCGCGTCCAGCGTCTGCATGAAGAAGCCGACGGCGACCAGCCACAGTAGCCGGCGCAGCGCGCGCTCCTGCGCGGGATCGGGCGGAGGCAAGGCCGATGCCATGGCTCAGACGCGGGAAAGCCGCCCGCAGGCGGCTTTCCTGGTGAGGATCACGGCCGGCTCAGACCGAGAAGCTCGAGCCGCAACCGCAGGTGGTCGTGGCATTGGGGTTCTTGATGACGAACTGGGCGCCCTGCAGGTCTTCCTTGTAGTCGATCTCGGCGCCCATCAGGTATTGCAGGCTCATGGAGTCGATCAGCAGGGTCACGCCGTTCTTGACCATCTGGGTGTCGTCGTCGTTGACGGCCTCGTCGAAGGTGAAGCCGTACTGGAAGCCCGAGCAGCCGCCGCCCTGCACGAAGACGCGCAGCTTCAGGTCCGGGTTGCCCTCTTCGGCGACGAGGTCGCGCACCTTGTCGGCGGCGCTGTCGGTGAAGACCAGGGGCGCGGGGATGTCGGTGGGGGTGTCAAGCACGGCGCTCATGGCGGGCTCCTCTGGGATACGGGGTCAGGAAACGGATATGGGGATTGTCGGCGCAAAAGCAAAAGGCCGCATCGAGCGGCCTTTTGACTTGCAGGCCGATTCGATCGGCCTTTCGAAGGACAAGCGCAGGAATTAACGCTTGCTGAACTGCTTGCGGCGGCGGGCGCCGTGCAGACCGACCTTCTTGCGCTCGACTTCGCGGGCGTCGCGCGTGACGAAGCCGGCGCGGCTCAGTTCGGGCTTGAGGGTGGCGTCGTAGTCGATCAGCGCGCGGGTGATGCCCAGGCGCAGCGCGCCGGCCTGGCCGGACTCGCCGCCGCCGTGCACGTTGACCTTGATGTCGAAGGCCTCACCGTTGTTCGTCAGCAGCAGGGGCTGCTTGGCGATCATGATGGAGGTCTGACGGCCAAAGTAGGTCTCGATGGACTTGCCGTTGACGACGATCTGGCCCGTGCCCTTCTTGATGAAGACGCGGGCGACCGACGACTTGCGGCGGCCGGTACCGTAATTCCAGTTTCCGATCATGGCCGTTCCTTAGATCTCGAGAGCCTTGGGCTGCTGGGCGGTGTGCGGGTGCGAGGGACCTGCGTAGACCTTCAGCTTCTTGACCATGGCGTAACCCAGCGGGCCCTTGGGCAGCATGCCCTTGACGGCCTTCTCCAGCGCGCGGCCGGGGTGCTTGGCTTGCATGTCCTTGAACTTCGTGGCGTAGATGCCGCCGGGGAAGCCGCTGTGGCGGTAGTACACCTTGTCGGTGGCCTTGTTGCCGGTGACGCGGAGCTTGTCGGCGTTGACGACGACGATGAAATCACCGGTATCGACGTGAGGCGTGTAGATGGCCTTGTGCTTGCCGCGCAAACGGAGTGCCACTTCGCTGGCAACACGTCCGAGCACCTTGTCGGTGGCGTCAATCACAAACCACTCGTGCGTCACCTCGGCCGGCTTGGCGCTGAAGGTCTTCATGAGTTGCTTTCTGTGGGCCGGGCTTCTATCAATGAAAAGCCCGGCGATGGATGGCTGAAATGCTGGCGTTGCGCTTCGGTGCTGCTTCTTGAGTGCAACCTCTCGGCCCTAGCCGCCCGTGTTTTGCACAGGCCTTTTCCGCAGCCAATGCCGGAAAAGCCGGCGAGTGTAGCAGGCCAGCCATTGGTTTGGAAAGCCGCGAAGCGTTAACCTTGCTGTCCTGCAGGCCCGCCATGCCCACCGCCCCTCTCCCCACCCCCGCCGTCGCGCCCAGCGACCCGGCGGCGCAATGGGACGAGGTGCTGGCGGCGTTCGGGCCCGACCCCAACCCACCGCCCCCGGCGCCCGAACCCGAGGTTCCCGCGGCCGTCGAGGAGGCCGGCGGCCCGCTGGCCGGCGCCCGTGCCGCGCTGGAGCGCCTGTCCACCTGGGTGCCCATCCGCGCCCTGGCCCGGCGCCATCGCCACCGCGTCGTCGACCACCTCCTCGCCCTCGACCCGCGCGACCGCTACCTGCGCTTCGGCTACGCGCCGTCGGACGAGCAGATCCGCAACTACGTCCTGGGCATCGACTTCAGCCGCGACGAGGTGCTGGGCGTCTTCAACCGCCGCCTGCAGCTTGTGGCGCTGGCCCACCTGGCCTACGGCCTGCCCATGCCCGGGGAGCCGGCCCGGCGCATGGCCGAGTTCGGCGTCTCGGTGCTGCCGCAGTCACGCGGCCGGGGGCTGGGCCGGCGCCTTTTCGACGCGGCAGCCCTGCACGCCCGCAACCGCGGCATCGACACCCTCTTCATCCACGCCCTGAGCGAGAACCGGCCCATGCTGCGCATCGCCACCGCCGCGGGCGCCACCGTGGAGCGCGACGGCAGCGAGTCGGCCGCCTGGCTGCGCCTGCCGCCCGACACCGTCGGCTCCCAGGTCGAGCAGGCCCTGGAGCGCCATCTCGGCGAGCTGGACTTCCAGTTCAAGCGCCAGGCCCGGGTATTGGGCGACTTCGTCGACAGCGTGGCCGAGGTCAAGGCGCATTTCGACGCCTCGGGGCGCGCCGCCAAGGAGTGAGCCGGCTGCCAGCTGCGTGAAAGCGCTTCCCCCCCAGGCCCGGGGGAATCGGGACTAGCGAGTAATCTCTTTTAGGGACGTTGCGCTACATTGCCCCTCCATCGCGCCGCAGGACAAGTCGGCGACGCCGCCGAACTCTCCTCGAGGGACATGCCGTACATGCCGTACGCCATCTACTGGATCGCTGCGCTGGCTGTTTGCGTGCTGGGCCTGGCCATCAGCCTGGTGTGGGCACTGCGGCGTCCGGCCTATGCCAACCGCGGGCTGCCCGCGGAGTGGTCACTCACGGCGCGACCGGTCTTCACCACCGACGAGCGGCGCGTCTTCCGCCTGCTGCGCGAGGCCCTGCCCCATCACGTCGTGCTGTCCAAGCTGCCGCTGGTGCGCTTCTGCCAGCCCACCGAGGCCAAGGAAGTGCGCTACTGGTTCGACCTGCTCGGAGCCTCTCACGTCACGTTCGCCGTCTGCAGCCCCAACGGCCGTGTGCTGGCCGCCATCGACCTCGAAGGCGAACGCGGCGTGACGCCGCGAAGCCTGCAGATCAAGCATGCCGTGCTGTCAGCCTGCCGGGTGCGTTATCTGCGCTGCGCCGTGGACCAGTTGCCCAGCGTCGCCGAGCTGCAGCTGCTCGTGCCCCAGGGCAGCAACCCGCGCGGCCCGCTGCCGGCGCCGCCGGCCGCGGCCAGCCTGTCGCGGCGCCGCAGCGCCGCCATGGGCGACGAGGAGTTCGGCAGCGACTGGGGCCAGTTCTCCCAACCCCTGCCGCTGTGGCAGGACGCCGGCGGCTTCGGCGACGGCTTCGGCGAACGCCACCATCCCCGCATGCCGACCCACACCATGGCGGCGCCCGCCCAACGGCGGCAGCCTCCGCAGCGCAGCCTGGACACCAGTCGCTACAACCCCCGCACCCTGCCCGTGCTGGACGATGCCGACGAAGACGCCATGATGGACGACATCGTCGGCGTGGTCGTCGACGCGCCCCGCTACGCCGCCCCGCGTCCCCGCCGGGGCTGAGACACCCGCCCCCATCCCGGCGACACTCGCCGGATGCACCCCGCGACCCCTGACCTCAGCTTCGGCGACCTGACGCCGGAGTTCATGCTCGACGCCCTCGACGCCGCCGGCCTGCGCGCCGACGGCCGGCTGCTGCAGCTCAACTCCTTCGAGAACCGCGTGCTGCAGGTCCACCTGGAGGACGGCCGGGTGGCCGTGGCCAAGTTCTACCGCCCGGCGCGCTGGAGCGACGCGCAGATCCTCGAGGAACACGCCTTCGCGGCCGAACTCGCCGCCGCGGAAGTGCCCGTGGCCGCACCGTGGACGCTGGCGGACGGCACCACCCTCTTCCACTTCCAGGGCCAGCGCATGGCCGTCACGCCGCGCCAGGGCGGGCGGGGCCCGGAGCTGGAAGACCCCGAAGTGCTGCGCTGGATCGGCCGCCTGCTGGCCCGGCTGCACGTCGTCGGCCGCGAGCGCCCTTTCGCCGAGCGCCTGCACTGGACCAGCGCCGCCCCCGCCCGCACGGCCCGCGACTGGCTGATGGCCAACGACGCCATCCCGCCCGAGATCGCCCCCGGCTGGGACGATGCCGCCCAGCGCTGCCTCGACGCCATCCAGGCCGCCTTCGACGGCCTGCCCGACTTGCGCCTCACCCGCCTGCACGGCGACTGCCATCCCGGCAACATCCTCTGGACGCCCGACCGTGGCCCGCACTTCGTGGACCTGGACGACGCCGTCATGGGCCCGGTCGTGCAGGACCTGTGGATGCTGCTGCCCGGCGAACCCGACGCCGCCCGGCTGCAGCTCCATGCCCTGCTCGACGGCTACGAGCAGGTCGCCGAGTTCGACGACCGCGAACTGCGCCTCATCGAGCCGCTGCGCACCCTGCGCATGATCCACCACAGCGCCTGGCTGGCCCGGCGCTGGGGCGACCCGGCCTTCCCGGTGGCCTTCCCCTGGTTCGGCACGCCCAACTACTGGCTGGACCAGACGGCCAAGCTCAGGGAACAGCTCGAAGCCATGAAGCCCAAGGACGCGCCGCCGGCACTCGCACGGGACGAGGACTTCGTCGACTTCGACGGCGACGGCTTCGCCTGACGCCAGCCTAACGCCAGCTCGCGGGGGTCTCGTTGGTGGCCACCGTCACGTGGGCCCGGGTGGCCTCCAGCGGGCGGATCTCCAGGCTGAGGCCGAAGCGCAGGCAGGGGTTCTCGGCGGCGATCGCCGCGGCCTGCTCCAGCGTCTCGGCGACGATGAACCAAAAGCCGCCCACCCACTCCTTGGTCTCCGCGAAGGGGCCGTCGGTCACCAGCCCGTCGGCGACGAAGCGGACCTCGGGCTGCAGCCGGCTGCCGGGCTTGAGGCGGCCCGCGGCGAGGCCCTGCTCGTACCAGACGTAGAACGCGTCGATGGCCTGCTGCACCGCCTCCGGCTGGGCGTCGTTGCGCCACTGGCCGCGCGACAGCACCAGGTAGTCGTTCATCGGCATGGGAAATCTCCTTGGCTTGAAGTGAGGGCGTCGGTGGGCGGCGAATGCTAGCGCCCGCCCGGGTCGATCACGAAAATTTACTGGATATTCATACAGTATTGTGATCTGATCCAGGCTCCGCTTCCTTCCCCCGCTGTCATCGTCGTCGTCCCGTTTGGCCATGTCGTCCGCCTCCGCCCTGCCGCCTCCCATCGCCTGCCCGCCCCTGCGGCCGACGCCGCCCGGCCGGCCCGGGCGGCTGCCGCTGGACGACGGCCACCTGCAGGGCCGGCTCTGGCGAGGCAGCAGCCTGAGCCGGGCCGCCGCCCCGGTCCTGCCCAGCGGCTTCGCCGCGCTGGATGCCGAACTGCCTGGCGGCGGCTGGCCCCTGCAGGCCGCCACCGAAGTGCTGACGCCGCAATCCGGCGTGCTGGAGTGGCGGCTGCTGGCCCCTGGCCTGCGCCTGTGGTGGGACGGCCAGCGCCTGCCCGCCGCCCTCCCGGGCCGGCGCACCCGGCAGGCCATGGCCCCGGCCCTGCGCCCGCTGCTGCTCGTCAACCCGCCACGCACGCCCCACCTGCCGGGCCTGCAGGCTCTCGGCCTCCCACCCTCGGCCCTGATCTGGGTGGCCACCACCACACCGGCCGAAGCTCTCTGGGCGGCCGAGCAGGCCATCAAGGCGCGCGTGGCCGTGCTGGCCTGGCTGCCCGAGGCGCGGCCGGAACAGGTCCGCCGCCTGCAGGTCGGCGCCCTCGGTTCGGATGCGCCGGCCTTCCTGGTGCGGCCCGACAGCGCACGGCACCAGTCCTCGGCCGCGCCGCTGCGCCTCGTCGTGCAGCCGGGCGAGGGTTGGGACCTCGACGTGCACCTGCTCAAGCGCCGCGGACCGGCCCATGAAGGCACCCTCAAGTTGGCCGCCGTGCCCGGCGCCGTCGAGCCGCTGCTGACGGCGGCCAAGCGCAAGCCCCTGCCCGCCCCGGTGCCGGCGCCCGCGCCCGCGCCCGAGCCGGCCAGCCCCCCGACGGAGCGCCCCCATGCGCTGGCTCGCCCTGTGCTGCCCGCCTGATGCGCCGGCCAGCGACACCGACGCCCTGGCCTGGCTGGCGCTGAGCTTCACGCCGCGCGTCGCCCGGCTGGAGGAGGCGGTGGTGGCCGAGGTGTCGGCCAGCCTGAGGCTGTTCGGCGGCGCCCGCGCCCTGCGGCAGCAGCTGCAGCAGCGGGCCGAAGCGGCAGGGCTGGCCATCGCGGCCCAGGCCTGGGCGCCGACGGCCCTGGCCGCGCTGGCCCTGGCGCGCAGCCCCGACGCGCCCCGCCAGGGCCGCCTGGCCGAGCGCCTCGACGCCCTGCCCCTGTCGGCCCTGAGCGCCGCCCAGGCCCACCACGCCATGCTGGCCCGCCTCGGCTGCCGCCAGCTCGGCCTGCTTCGCCGCCTGCCTCGCCCGGCCCTGGCCAAGCGCTTCAGCCCCGCCCTGCTGGCGGCGCTCGACCAGGCCTATGGCGAGCAGCCCGAGGCCCACGAGTGGCTGACGCTGCCCGAGCGCTTCGAGGCCCGGCTGGAACTGCCCTGGCGCGTGGAGCATGCGCCGGTGCTGCTGAACTTCGCCGAGACGCTGCTGCGCCAGCTCTGCGCCTTCCTGGCGGCCCGCCACGCCGGCGTGCGCGCGCTGCGCCTGGCCTGGCAGTACGACGCCATGCGCCCGCGCGATGTGGCGGGCAACGGCGAGCTGAGCGTTGCCACGGCAGACACGACCCGCGACCTGCGCCGCCTGTCGCGCCTGCTGGGCGAGCACCTGGCCCGCACCACGCTGGCCGCGCCGGCCGGCGAGATCCGCCTCGTCGCAGACCACCTGCTGCCCCTCGCGGACGGCAGCGCCAGCCTGCTGCCCGGGCCGGCCGACCCGGCCGAACGCACGACGACGAATGCGCTGCTGGAGCGCCTGTCCGTGCGCCTGGGCGCCGACCGGGTGCGCGAAGGCCGGCTGCACGAAGACCACCGCCTGGACCGCATGCAGAGCTGGCACCCCTGGCCCGCCCCGCCCGCTGCGGCCGTGCGCCGGCCGCCGGGCCCCCAGCCGACCTGGCGGGTCGAACCGCCCCAGCCGCTGCGCTGCGATGCCCAGGAGCAGCCCCTCTTCGCCGGCCCGCTGGCGCGCATCAGCGGCCCACACCGCATCGAGGCGGGCTGGTGGGAGGGCCCCGGCAGCCTGCAGGCCCGCGACTACTACGTCTACCGCAGCGCCACGCGGGGCCTGCTGTGGGTCTATCACGAACGACTGTCGTCGACCACGGCCGCCGCGTCGGGCTGGTTCCTGCACGGGGTGTTTGCATGACCGCCGCGCCAATGACCGCCGCGCCAGGCCGCCCCGGCGAACTGCCGCGTTATGCCGAGCTGCACTGCCTGACGGCATTCAGCTTCCTGCGCGGCGCCTCCGAACCCCAGGAACTGGTGGAGCGTGCCGTCACCCAGGGCTACGAGGCCCTGGCCATCACCGACGAATGTTCGCTGGCCGGCGTCGTGCGCGCCCACAAGCAACTGCGCGAGATGCGCGAGGCGGTCCACCACGCCTTGAAGGAGAGCGCGAAGGAAGCCGGCGAGCCCGACGCCGACATCGAGCCGCCGCGGCTGCTGAAGCTGCTGATCGGCAGCGAATTCCTCGTCCGCGACGACGCGGGCCAGCCGCGCTTCAAGCTCGTGCTGATCGCCCAGAACCTCAACGGCTACGGCAACCTCAGCCAGTTCATCACCCGGCTGCGCCGCGCCAGCCCCGTGAAGGGCGAGTACACGCTGCACTGGCGCGCCATCGCCCCCGAAAACCTCACCGACTGCCTGGCCCTGCTGGTGCTGCCGCGCGAGGCCAGCGATGCCGAGCTGCTGGCGCCGGCGCAATGGGCCCTGCAGCACTTCACCGGCCGCGCCTGGATCGCCGTGGAGCTGCTGCGCGAGGCTGGCGACGCGCTGTGGCTGCAGCGCCTGGAGCAGCTCTCCGAAGACACCGCCCTGCCCCTGGTCGCCGCCGGCGACGTGCACTTCCACGTGCGCTCGCGCAAGGCCCTGCAGGACGTGATGACCGCCACCCGCCTCTCCCGCCCCGTGGCCGAGTGCGGCTTCGACCTGCAGCCCAATGCCGAGCGGCACCTGCGCAGCCGCTACCGCCTCTCGCGCCTCTACCCCGAGGCGCTGATGCAGGAGACCCTGCAGGTGGCGGCGCGCTGCAGCTTCAGCCTGGACGAGATCAGCTACCGGTACCCGAGCGAGGTCGTGCCCGTCGGCACGACACCTCGCAAGCACCTGCGCGAACTCACCTACGAGGGCGCGGAAAAGCGCTGGCCGTGGTCCACGGGCGGCGTGCCCGACAAATGGAAATTCCGCATCGAGCACGAACTCGAACTCATCGAGGAGCTGGGCTACGAGCACTACTTCCTGACGGTCGCAGACACCGTGCGTTTCGCGCGCAGCATCGGCATCCTCTGCCAGGGCCGCGGCTCGGCGGCCAACAGCATCGTCTGCTACTGCCTGCACGTCACCTCGGTCGACCCGGACCGCAGCACCCTGCTGTTCGAGCGCTTCATCAGCCGCGAACGCAACGAGCCGCCGGACATCGACGTCGACTTCGAGCATGAGCGCCGCGAGGAGGTCATCCAATACCTCTACGACAAATACGGCCGGGAGCGGGCGGCGCTGACCGCCGTCGTCATCTGCTACCGGCCCAAGAGCGCCATCCGCGACGTGGGCAAGGCGCTTGGCTTCAGCGAGGAGCAGCTCGACGTGATGAGCAAGGACCACAGCGGCTGGTCCACCCAGGTGCTGCCCGAGGAGCACCGCGAGGCGCTCCTGCAGCAGATGGGCCTGCCCGCCGACGACCCGCGCCTGCAGCAGCTCATCACCCTCGGCCGGCAGCTCAACGGCCTGCCGCGCCACCTGTCCCAGCACGTGGGCGGCTTCGTGCTGACCGAGGGCCCGCTGGAGCGCCTCGTGCCCATCGAGAACGCGACGATGGAGAAGCGCAGCGTCATCGAGTGGGACAAGGACGACATCGACGAGCTGCGGATGATGAAGGTCGACGTGCTGGCCCTGGGCATGCTGACGGCGATCAAGAAGTGCTTCGACCTCGTCAACCCGATGCGGGGCACGTCCATCGACCTGACCATTCCCGACCACGACACCGCCACCTACGACATGATCTGCAAGGCCGACACCATCGGCGTCTTCCAGATCGAGAGCCGCGCGCAGATGTCCATGCTGCCGCGGCTGAAGCCTCGCGACTACTACGACCTCGTCATCGAGGTCGCCATCGTGCGCCCCGGGCCCATCGAAGGCGGCATGGTCCACCCCTACCTGAAGAACCGCGCGCTGCCGCCCGACCAGGTCGTCTATCCCAGCGAGGCCCTGAAAGAAGCCCTGTGGCGCACCCGCGGCGTGCCCATCTTCCAGGAGCAGGTCATGCAGGTGGCCATCATCGCGGCCGGCTTCACGCCCGGCGAGGCCGACCAGCTGCGCCGCGCCATGGCCTCGTGGAAGCGGCCGGGCGTGCTCGAGGCCTACTACGACAAGGTCGTCAAGGGCATGCGCGAACGCGGCTACACCGACGACTTCGCCGAGCGCATCTTCAGCCAGATCAAGGGCTTCTCGTCCTACGGCTTCCCGGAGTCCCACGCCGCCAGCTTCGCCCTGCTCACCTACGTCAGCTCCTGGCTCAAATGCCACGAGCCCGCGGCCTTCGTGTGCGCCCTGCTCAACTCACAGCCCCTGGGCTTCTACACGCCCAGCCAGCTCGTGCAGGACGCGCGGCGGCACGACGTCGAGGTGCGCGCCATCGACGTCAACCACAGCCGCAAGGACAGCACGCTGGAGCCTCGCCCCGGCCAGCACCATCCGGCCGTGCGCCTCGGCCTGCGCCTGGTCAGCGGCCTGGGCGACGAAGCGGCCATGCGCATCGAGCAGGCGCGCGACCGCGACGGCCTCTTCGCCCACCCGCAGGACCTCGCCCTGCGCGCCCGGCTCAGCCAGCAGGACATGCAGCAACTCGCCGCCGCCGACGCCCTCACCAGCCTGGCCGGCCACCGCCGCCAGCAGGTCTGGCAGGCCTCGGCCCTGCACGCCATGCCCGAACTGCTGCAGGGGAGCCTGCTCCCCGAGGACGACCTCGCCCTGCCCGCCGCCGCCGAAGGCGAGGAAGTGCTGTGGGACTACGCCGCCACCGGCCTTACGCTGCGCCGCCACCCCCTGGCCCTGCTACGCCCGCGCCTGGCCAGCCGGGGCCTGCTGAGCGCCCGCCAGCTCGAAGGCGTGAAGAGCGGCCGGCGCGCCAAGGCCTGCGGCATCGTCACCGGCCGGCAGAAGCCCCAGACGGCCAAGGGCACCCTCTTCGTCACGCTGGAAGACGAGACCGGCAACGTCCAGGTCATCGTCTGGCCCAAGGTCTACGAGCAACACCGCAGCACCATCCTCGGCGCGCGGCTGCTGGCGGTGGAAGGCGTCTGGCAACGCGGCGACGGCGACGTGCGCCACCTGCTGGCCAAGGGGTTCGAGAACCTCAACCCGATGCTGGGGAGGTTGCCGACGGAGAGTCGGGATTTCCGCTAACTGGAGGAGAACACTGACGATCGTCAAGCGCATGGCTCATCCAGTGAGCTACCCTGGGCTCAAGCTGGCACACCAACAGACACAGCTCAGGGAGAACCATGCTGATTGCGCACAGCCGGAACGACGCTGGCGACTGGCACCTGCTGGAAGAGCACCTCGACAAGGTCGGACGCCTTGCAGCCGAGTTCTCTGCCACTTGGGGTGACACGCTCTGGGCCGGGCTGGCCGGCGCCTGGCACGACCTGGGCAAGGCCCGGGCCGGCTTTCAGCAGCACATCAGCCACGATCCCGACGGTCACATCGAAGGTCGCGTCCCCGGCGCCGAGAAGACCCACTCGGCCGCAGGCGCCCTGCACGCAAGCGCCGAGTTCGCCCGCCTGCTCGACGCCCGCAGTGCCGACGGTCTGGCGCGCGTCCTGCAATACCTGATCGCCGGCCATCACGCCGGCCTGGCCAACTGGCAGCCGAAGGACGGCCACGGCGGCCTGGCCCCCCGCCTGGCCAGCGCTGCCGCCCAAACCGAGTACGACGAGGCACTGCGCGGCCTGGCCGAAGCCGGTGAAACGCTGCGCGCCGCGCCGGACGCCACCACCCTCGCAGCCGCCGCACGCGCACTGCTGGGGCAGCGCGAACCCCTCGCCCGCTCGCTGGCCCTGCGCATGCTCTTCTCGGCCCTGGTGGACGCCGACTTCCTAGACACCGAGACTCACTTCAGCGCCGACAAGGCCGCCCGCCGAGCCAGCTTCCCGCCCATCGCCCGCTATGCCGAGCAGTTGCAAGCCCACCTCGCCGAGCTGGCCGCCCGCGTGCAAGCCAGCGGCCAGGCCGACACGGCCGTGATGCGAGCCCGCGCCGTGGTGCAACAGGCCTGCATTGCACAGGCTGCCCAGCCGCCCGGTGTCTTCACCCTCACCGTGCCCACCGGCGGCGGCAAGACCTTGTCGTCCCTGGCCTTCGCGCTGGAGCACGCGCGCCGGCACGGCCTGCGCCGCGTCATCTACGCCATCCCCTACACCAGCATCATCGAGCAGACGGCCAGCGTCTTCGCCGGCATCTTCGGGGCCGCGCAGGTCATCGAGCACCACAGCCAGGCCGACAGCGCGCCCAGCAGCGACACCACCGCCTCGCGCCTGGCCTGCGAGAACTGGGACGCGCCCCTCATCGTCACCACCAATGTGCAGCTCTTCGAGTCGCTCTTCGCCGCCAGTACCTCGCGCTGCCGCAAGCTCCACCGGCTGGCCGGCAGCGTCATCGTGCTGGACGAGGCGCAGATGCTGCCGCCCGAGTTCCTGCAGCCCATCCTCGATACGCTGAATGTCCTCCTGGCCCGCTACCGCATCAGCCTCGTGCTGTGTACCGCCACCCAGCCGGTGCTGACCAGCCGCAGCGCCTTCGACCCCCGCCAAGCCCTGCGCGGCCTGCCCGATCCCCGCCCCATCGTCGCGCCCGGCCCACTGTTCAGCGCCCTGCGCCGCACCGAGATCCACTGGCCGGCAGACCTGCACACCGTCACCGAACTGCCCGCTCTGGCCGAGCGCCTGCTGCGAGAGCCCTGCGCACTGGCCATCCTCAACACCCGCGCCGATGCCATGGCACTGGCCAAGCTGCTGCCACGCGACAGCACCCGCCACCTCAGCGCAGCCATGTGCGGCGCGCACCGTGCCCAGGTCATCGCCGAGATCCGTGACCTGCTCAAGGCCGGCGTGCCCCTGCACGTCGTCAGCACCCAACTGATCGAAGCCGGCGTGGACGTGGACTTCCCCGTGGTGTGGCGCGCGCTGGCCGGGCTGGACTCCATCGCCCAGGCCGCCGGCCGCTGCAACCGCGAGGGGCGCCGGGCGCAGGGCGACGTGCATGTGATCGTTCGCCCCATCCCCAAGCCGCTGGCACTGCTGCGCACGGCGGCCGACACCACGGTCAGCCTGCATGCCGAAGGTCTGCCGGACACCCTCACGCCAGCCGCCTTCGAGCGCTACTTTCGGGCCTTCTATGCCAAACAGAACCTCGACCAGCACCAGATCGTCGACCTGCTCAGCGAGCGCAGCGGCCCCATGGAATTCAACTTCCACAGCGCCGCCGACAAGTTCCGTCTCATCGACGACGAGGGCCAGTCCTCGCTGCTCATTCCCCTGCACCGCGTGATGGACGGGCACGACCAGCTCGCGCCCCTCATCGCCAAGCTCGAAGCCGGCGAGGCCGACCGCTGGCTGCTGCGCAGCGTTCAGCGCTATGTGCTCAACATCCGCCAGCGGCAGTTGGACGAGCTGCTGCGCACCGGCGCCGCCAAGGCGCTGGCCTGCGGCATCTACTTGCTGGAAGACGACACCCGCTACGACCGTCGGTTTGGGCTGCTGCCGCGCGATAACCCGCTGGATGCAATGACCATGGTGCAGTAGCGTTTCAGCCAGACGACCCAGATCGTTCCAACCAGGGAGCACCACATGCCACAGAGCTTTTGCCTGCACGTCACAGGCGAATTCGCCTGCTTCACCCGCCCCGAGATGAAGGTCGAGCGGGTCAGCTACGACGTCATCACGCCCTCGGCCGCACGTTCCATCTTCGAAGCCATCCTGTGGAAGCCCGCCATCCGATGGCGGGTGACGCGCATCGAGGTGCTGGCGCCCATTCGCTGGATGAACCTGCGCCGCAACGAGGTCGGCGCGGTCATCTCAAGCAGCAATGTGCAGCAGGCCATGAACGCCGGCCAAGGCGATTTGGCGCTGTACGTCGAGGACGAACGCCAGCAGCGCGCCGGCCTCTTCCTGCGCGACGTGGCCTACCGCCTGCATGCCGAACTGGACGTGCGCAGCGGCGAGCCGCGCCAGAAGTACGAAGAGATGTTCCTGCGCCGCGCCGCCAAGGGCCAATGGGTCAACCAGCCCTACCTCGGCTGCCGCGAGTTCGCCGCCGACGTGTGCCTGGTCGAGCCCGGCTCCGAGCAGCCCGCACCCATCGCCGAGACGCGGGACCTCGGCTGGATGCTGCACGACCTGGACTTCACCGACCTCGCCTCGCCGCAGCCGCGCTTCTTCCGCGCGCAGATGCACGCCGGCGCCATCGCGGTGCCTGCGTTCGAGGAGGCCGCCGCATGATCCTGCAAGCCCTCGCCCAGCTCTACGAGCGCCGTGCCGCCGACCCCGACCCCGCACGACGCCTGCCCTCGCCAGGTCTGGAAGACAAGGACATCCCCTTCATCGTCGAGCTGCGCCCGGACGGCAGCCCCGTGCTGTTGCGCGACACCCGCCGGCTGGACGGCAAGAAGCTGCGCGCGCAGACCTTCCTCGTGCCCCAGGGTGTCAAGAAGACCTCTGGCGTGGCAGCCAATCTGCTGTGGGACACGGCGGAATACACCCTCGGTGTCAGCGCCAAGGCCGAAGCGCCTCGCCTGCCCGAGCAGACTGCCGCCTTCTTAGCGCGGGTACAGGCGCTGGAACCTTATTCAGAAGGCGACCCTGGCCTGCAAGCCCTGCTCGCCTTCCTGCGGGCACCTCAGCTCGATCTGCTACGCGCGGCGCCCCATTGGGACGAGTTGCTGCAGAGCAATGCGCTGGTGAGCTTCGAGCTGCAAGGAGACGCGGGTGTGCTGATCTGCCAACGCCCAGCCGTGCAGGCCGCCATTCGCGCGCTGGCTGCAAGCCAGGCGCCGGGCACGCTGGCGCACTGCCTGGTGGACGGCGCACCGCGCCCGGTGGCGCGCCTGCATGGCGCCATCAAGGGCGTGTGGGGTGCGCAGACTTCGGGCGCCAACATCGTTTCCTTCAACCTGGGCGCCTACAACTCCTACGGCAAGGAGCAAGGCCTCAATGCGCCGGTGGGCGAGGCCGCCGTGTTTGCCTACACGACGGCACTGAACGCGCTGCTGGACCGCGACTCGCCCAACCGCATCCAGGTGGGCGATGCGTCCACCGTCTTCTGGGCCGATGCGCCCCATCCCTTTGATGGCACAGGGGACGGCGAGTTCACGCTGGCCGACCTCTTCGCCGAGGCCGACAACCCCGACAAGCACCGCGACGCGGTGCCCGCCCTGTTCAACGCCGTGCGCTCAGGCCAGATGCCAAAGGCCGTGGCCGACACACGCTTCTTCGTGCTCGGCCTCTCGCCCAATGCCGCACGCATCAGCATCCGCTTCTGGCTGCCGTCCGTGCCCTTCGCTGAACTGGCGCCGCGTCTGGTGCAGCACTTCGAAGACATCCGCGTAGCACGGCGTTACGACGGCGATCCCGAAACACCCTCGCTGTTCCGGCTGCTGACCAGCCTGGCCCTGCAAGGCAAGGCCGACAACATCCCGCCGCGGCTGGCAGGCGAATGGATGAGGGCCATTCTTGAAGGCCTTCCCCTGCCGGCCGGCCTGCTGAATGCCGCCGTGCAGCGCTGCCGCGCCGAACGCGACGTTCCCTACCTGCGCGCCTGTGTGCTCAAAGCCTGGCTCAATCGCAACGGCCGGCGCGCACCGACTTCATCCACCATGCCATTCAAGGAGGCTCTGGACATGGACAACCCCGCACCGGCCTATCGCCTGGGCCGGCTCTTTGCCACGCTGGAGCGCATCCAGGAGCTGGCGCAGCCCGGCATCAACGCCACCATCCGCGACCGCTACTACGGTGCCGCGTCCACCACGCCGGTGGCCGTGTTCACGACGCTGCTGCGCCTGAAGAACGCCCACCTCAAGAAGTTCACAGGCGGGCAGGAGACCTTCTACGAAAAGCTGATCGGCGAGATCCTCGCGCCGATGACGGGTTTTCCAAGCCGGCTGACGCTGCCGCAGCAAGGCGAATTCGCCCTCGGCTACTACCACCAGCGCCAGGCCTTCTTCACCAAGAAGGCGGAGGGCGACAACAGCACCGACCAACCCCAGGGAGATTGAACATGACCACCCCCATCACCGGCCGCCTCGACTTCGTCCTGCTCTTCGACGTGAAGGACGGCAACCCCAACGGCGACCCCGACGCAGGCAACATGCCCCGCATCGACGCCGAGACTGGCCACGGGCTAATGACCGACGTGGCGCTCAAGCGCAAGCTGCGCAACTTCGTGCAGCTCGTCAAAGGTGCGCAGCCGCCCTACGACATCTACATCAAGGAAAAGGCGGTGCTGGAGCAGACGCACCGCAAGGCCTATGAGGCCATCGGCGCGACCGACGAACTGGCCGACGATGCCGATGCCAAAGGCAAAAAGAAGCGCAAGGGCAGCGCCGACAGCGTGGACAAGGCCCGCGCCTGGATCTGCCAGAACTTCTTCGACGTGCGCACCTTCGGCGCCGTCATGTCCACCGGCGTCAACTGCGGCCAGGTGCGCGGCCCCGTGCAGATGACCTTCGCCCGCTCTGCCGACCCCATCATCGCCAGCGAGCACGCCATCACCCGCATGGCCGTTGCCACCGAAGCCGAGGCCGAGAAGCAGCAGGGCGACAACCGCACCATGGGCCGCAAGCACACCGTGCCCTATGCGCTTTACCGCTCGCACGGCTTCGTGTCCGCCTTCCTGGCCAAGCAGACCGGCTTCACCGCCGAAGATCTGGAGCTGCTGATGCAAGGCCTGGAGCAGATGTTCGAGCACGACCGCTCCGCCGCCCGCGGCGAAATGGCCACGCGCGGGCTGTTCGTCTTCCAGCATGAGAGTGAGCTTGGCAATGCCCACGCACACAGCCTGTTCGACCGCGTCAGCGTCAAGCTGAAGGACGGCGTCACCGCGCCGCGAAGCTTTGCCGACTACGAAGTCAGCGTCGACGAGACCGGCATGCCCGCCGGCGTGAAGCTGCTGCGCCGCATCGGCTGAGGTTTGGCGGCCGAGCCAGTCGCCAGCTACCCCCGCTCCGCCCAATACCCCGCTGCCCGCCGCTGATGCGCCACCGCGATCACCACCACTTCCATGGCTTCGACCCGGTAGACGAGGGTGTAGGGAAAGCGGCGCAATGGCCATGTCCGCAAGCCGGCCGGGGCGGGGCTGCCCAGTTCAGGCATCTGCAGAAGCCGCGTCAAGGCGTGCCGCACGCTGTCGTCAAAGTGCTCCGCGACGGGAACACCGGCTTCGTCACGGTAGCGCTGCAGCGCCGCCAGCAGTTCACGCGCGGCTGCAGCGGTGAAGCGGGTGTTCACGGCGCCGGTCAGCGCGCATTGATGATCTGGCGCATCTCGGCAAACACCTGCTCGGCCGGGATGAGTTCGGCGTCCCCGGCATCCAGCTCGGCGACGCGACGCGCCAGCTCCGGCCCCCAGCTCGGGTGCAGCAAGGGCTGCGCGGGACGCACGGTGTCGGCTAGGCGCTCGATCAGCTCGGCCCTCTCTTCGGGGGTGAGTTTCAGGGCCTGCTCGGTCACATCGTCCAGGGTCGTGCTCATGACAATCTCCGCGCGCTGCAGCCTGTGCAAGCCTTCAGTGTAGTCACTCGACCCATCGGACGGCGTCATGGACGACCCCTTTGCGATCCCCCTCTCCGCGCTGCAGCACTGGGCCTACTGCCCGCGGCAGTGCGGGCTGATCCACATCGAGCAGGCGTTCGACGCCAACGTGCACACGCTCCGCGGCGACGCGCTGCATGCACGCGTGGACGAGCCTGGCCTGCAGACCGAACGCGGGAGGCGCGTCGAACGCGCGCTGCCGTTATGGCATGACGGGCTCGGGCTGATCGGCAAGGCGGACGTCGTCGAGTTCCTGCCCGACGACACGCCCTATCCGGTCGAGTACAAGCAAGGCGCACGCCACAAGGCCGCCGGCATCGCTGCCTGCGACGAGCTGCAGCTCGCCGCCCAGGCCCTTTGTCTGGAGGCGATGACCGGCCGGGCCGTCGCGGAAGGCGCCATCTTCTACGCCACCAGCAAGCGCCGCCGCGTGGTGCCCATCACGCCCGTCTTGCGAGCGCAGGTGGCCCAGACGCGCGCCGCCGTCGCAGCCCAGCTCGCCTCGGGCCGCCTGCCGCCGCCCTTGACCGGCGAACTGGCGGCGCAGCGATGCAAGTCGTGCTCGCTGCTGGACCGCTGCCAGCCCGAGGCTGGCCAGTCGCACGAACTGACACGGGTGCGCGATCACCTCTTCGAGCCCGACGCCGACATCTGAGGCTGACCATGCAACTGCTGAACACCCTCTACCTGACCACACCCGAGAGCTACCTGCGCCTGGACAACCAGACGCTGGCCATCGAGCAGGACGGCGCGCTCAAACTGCGCGTGCCACTGCACCACCTGAACGCCGTCGTCTGCTTCGGCCATATCCAGCTGTCCACGCCCCTGATGCATCACCTGGCGCAGCAGGGCATCGCCCTCGTCCTGCTCGACGCCAACGGGCGCTTCCAGGCTCGGCTGGAAGGGCCCACGGCCGGCAACGTGCTGCTGCGCCAGGCCCAGCATCGGGCCAGCGCCGACGCGGCCTTGACCTTGTCGCTGGCGCGCAGCTTCGTGGCCGGCAAGATCCGCAACGCCCGCAGCCTGCTGTTGCGCGGCGCGCGCGAGGCGCGCAATGAGGCCGATGCCAGAGCCCTCACCCGCCAGGCACTGAACCTGGCCGCCGGCCTGCGCGCCCTGCCCGGCTGCGGCACGTTGGACGCACTGCGCGGCGTCGAGGGCGAAGCGGCAAGGGAGCACTTCGTCGGCCTGAGCCTGCTCGTCCGCCCGGACGCCCGCGACGCCTTCAGCATGCGCGACGGCCGCAGCCGCCGCCCGCCGCGTGACCGGCTCAACGCACTGCTCTCCTTTCTTTACAGCCTGTGGATGAACGACTGCCGCAGTGCGCTCGAAGCCGTGGGCCTGGATCCCCAGGTCGGCTTCCTGCACGCCCTCCGGCCAGGGCGTGCGGCCTTGGCGCTGGACCTGATGGAAGAGTTCCGCCCGCAGGCCGACCGGCTGGCGCTGACCCTCATCAACCGGCAGCAGCTGCGCAGCGGCGATTTCGTCGAGCGCGAGGGTGGCGCAGTCAGCCTGCATGCCGACGCCCGCAAGGCCGTGCTGGTGGCCTACCAGGAGCGCAAGCAGGATGTCCTCCAGCACCCTTTGCTGAGCCAGCCCGTCGCGTTGGGCCTGGCGCCTCTCATCCAGGCTCGCCTGCTGGCGCGGGCCGTGCGGGGCGAGCTCGACGCCGACGGCCAACCCGCCGGCTACCTGCCCTTCTTGATCAAGTGAGGCGCCAGTGCTCGTCATCGTCTGCTACGACGTCAACACGGAAACCAAGGAAGGTCGTCGCCGCCTGCGCCGCGTCGCCAAGCTTTGCGAAGCGACGGGTCAGCGCGTGCAGAAATCCGTCTTCGAGTGCCAGATCGATCTGGCCAAGATGGAGGAACTGGAACGCAAGCTGCTGGCGCAGATCGATGAGAAGCAGGACTGTCTGCGCATCTATCGACTGCCCGAAACCCGGGGTGCCGAAGTCCGCGAATATGGTCAGTTCAAGGCGACCGACTTCGAAGCACCGCTGGTACTGTGAGCAGGGGCGCCGCGCGAACCCCAAGCGCCGCCCGCTGCCGGGAGGCATTCGCGCGCTCGAAAAAGCCTGGTGCATCAGGCGTTTGCTCGTCTCCCAGGCCGAAGCTGCCGCCAGCAAGCTCAACCGCGCCGCCGGGTTCGCGCCACCATGGAGAATGTCGTCGCGCATTCAAGCACTTGCGGTGAAAGCGCACCGCCCGCCTTCATCGGCGGGCGCGGATTGAAACCCGAGCGTGACGATGATCCCGCCAGCAATTGGGGGCACCGCCCGCCTTCATCGGCGGGCGCGGATTGAAACCTGCTGAACTCGAACCAGCTCATCATGGAGGAGAGCACCGCCCGCCTTCATCGGCGGGCGCGGATTGAAACATCGCCAAGCGCGTGTCCGAGATGACCGCCATCGCACCGCCCGCCTTCATCGGCGGGCGCGGATTGAAACTCGCTGCGGGCGCCGGAACCCGCCGCCCAGGGGTGCACCGCCCGCCTTCATCGGCGGGCGCGGATTGAAACAACGCCATGCTGCCCGCTGTTCAAGCCCCCGCGCCGCACCGCCCGCCTTCATCGGCGGGCGCGGATTGAAACATCGTCATCACCCTGCCGTGGTCCGCCATCACGCGCACCGCCCGCCTTCATCGGCGGGCGCGGATTGAAACCACGACCTCCGGCGCGCTTGACGTGGCCGCCGGGCACCGCCCGCCTTCATCGGCGGGCGCGGATTGAAACAAGCGCATCCAAGAATTTGGAATCAAGCTGCGCGGCACCGCCCGCCTTCATCGGCGGGCGCGGATTGAAACCACACCACCTTCACCACGTAAACAACACCGCCGAGCACCGCCCGCCTTCATCGGCGGGCGCGGATTGAAACTCGAAACCTTACGCCAGCAGCGACAAGATGGCCCCGCACCGCCCGCCTTCATCGGCGGGCGCGGATTGAAACCTGCTCTACTCAAACAACAAGATCGCGCACAACTGCACCGCCCGCCTTCATCGGCGGGCGCGGATTGAAACTCGCCGCTACTGCCTGGCGGCTCGGTCCTCAAGATGCACCGCCCGCCTTCATCGGCGGGCGCGGATTGAAACCTCAAGTTCGTCGGCTCCAACTCGCCTGACTCAGTGCACCGCCCGCCTTCATCGGCGGGCGCGGATTGAAACTCCAGCGGGGCGCCAGAGTTGAGCAGAGCCACCAGCACCGCCCGCCTTCATCGGCGGGCGCGGATTGAAACCGCTGCCTGTGCTTCTTCAACGCCACGAACACCGGCACCGCCCGCCTTCATCGGCGGGCGCGGATTGAAACACGCTCTGGCTGCGCGCGCTGCCGGCGCCCAAGGTGCACCGCCCGCCTTCATCGGCGGGCGCGGATTGAAACGTCGATGACCGGGCCCTTGAAACCGGTCGAAGGCGGCACCGCCCGCCTTCATCGGCGGGCGCGGATTGAAACTTCGCGGGTGGCGTCCGGGTAGTTCCGGCGCAGCGCACCGCCCGCCTTCATCGGCGGGCGCGGATTGAAACAACGTCGGCGCCGGCAAGTCGATCTACTGGCCTGCACCGCCCGCCTTCATCGGCGGGCGCGGATTGAAACCGTTTCTACTACTTCGCCCAGCACAGCGTCGGCGCGCACCGCCCGCCTTCATCGGCGGGCGCGGATTGAAACCCCTGCATCTATGGCGCATCGGTGAACAGCCGCGGCACCGCCCGCCTTCATCGGCGGGCGCGGATTGAAACAGCTCGACAAGCTACAGCAACGAAAGGGCAGAACGCACCGCCCGCCTTCATCGGCGGGCGCGGATTGAAACACCTTGAACTGCGGGCCGGCACCGGGGATGTCCTTGCACCGCCCGCCTTCATCGGCGGGCGCGGATTGAAACCCTTGAGCCATGCCATGACGGCCGGGATGCCGCCGCACCGCCCGCCTTCATCGGCGGGCGCGGATTGAAACCACGGCGCGGTCATCACCCAGCCATTGCTGTCCAGCACCGCCCGCCTTCATCGGCGGGCGCGGATTGAAACAGCCAGGTGGCCGGCTACTTCGGAGGCGGCATGACGCACCGCCCGCCTTCATCGGCGGGCGCGGATTGAAACCGCCAGGGCCTTGTTGCCCGTATTGGCCTGCCGGCGCACCGCCCGCCTTCATCGGCGGGCGCGGATTGAAACACGGTGCCGGTGGAAAAAGACCCGCCGCGCGGCGCACCGCCCGCCTTCATCGGCGGGCGCGGATTGAAACTTCGTGTATGTGAAGCCACCCGAAGTGACCGCAGGCACCGCCCGCCTTCATCGGCGGGCGCGGATTGAAACCCGCGGTCAGCGCTGAATTCGCGGCGTTGGTCTCGCACCGCCCGCCTTCATCGGCGGGCGCGGATTGAAACCTCGTTCACGAGGTGCGGAACCTTGCAGCAACGAGGCACCGCCCGCCTTCATCGGCGGGCGCGGATTGAAACAAGTCCTGGCGGGAGCACCAGTCACGCCCGCGCGAGCACCGCCCGCCTTCATCGGCGGGCGCGGATTGAAACAGCACCCGCCAGAGGGCACGGACATCACCAGGATGCACCGCCCGCCTTCATCGGCGGGCGCGGATTGAAACTTCGCGGCATAGAAGGTCGCGAAGTCGCGCACACGCACCGCCCGCCTTCATCGGCGGGCGCGGATTGAAACCGGCGGAGGCTGCGCCGGACCCCATGCGTCCGCGCGCACCGCCCGCCTTCATCGGCGGGCGCGGATTGAAACTTCGGTTCGGTGCTCATGGGGTAATTGCACCACGGCACCGCCCGTCTTCATCGGCGGGCGCGGATTGAAACATCTTCGCGGTGCGCAGCGCGCTGAGGTCCACGCGCACCGCCCGCCTTCATCGGCGGGCGCGGATTGAAACTGCATCTCCTCGTGCTGGGCCCACTTGCGTAGCAGGCACCGCCCGCCTTCATCGGCGGGCGCGGATTGAAACGCCTTCGATGGGTGAGAGGGTGCCGCGGTCGACCTGCACCGCCCGCCTTCATCGGCGGGCGCGGATTGAAACAGTTTGGCCCGCTCACCTCAAACGCGTGGGCCAGGCACCGCCCGCCTTCATCGGCGGGCGCGGATTGAAACCGCTCAAGCTGCAGCCGGTCGACCACCAGCTGGCGGCACCGCCCGCCTTCATCGGCGGGCGCGGATTGAAACACGCCCGGTCCGACGCACTGGATCATCGGAACGCCGCACCGCCCGCCTTCATCGGCGGGCGCGGATTGAAACATCACGCTGCAGGAGCCGGCATGCGGCGCCCGGTGGCGCCGGCTGCCTTCATCTGAACCAGCCGCCTCGCCCAGCGTCTCCCGTCGCCCGCCGATGCCTCCTCGCGAACACCGATTGCCGACTGAGCGTCGGGACTTTCGGCAGGCTCCGAGACGCCAGCTCGCGCTCTCGGTGTAAGTTGCGGCCAGGTCCGCGCGACCCAACGCCACCGCGAGCGAGAAAGCCCATGCTGATCCGAATCCCCGCCCCCCACCAGCCCCTGCCCAGCGAGATCACCCCTCGCGACGCCTACCTCAACCGTCGCACGGCCCTGGCCGCCGGGCTGGGTCTCGGCCTGGCTGCCGCCTCGCCGCTGGCCCAGGCCCAGGCCGCGCCGGGCGGCGGCAAGCTGCCCAAGCTGGCGGGCGTGCGTTCGGCCGTGGCCGGCGCCGTCGTCATGGACAAGCCCACGAGCTATGCCGACGCCACCTCGTACAACAACTTCTACGAGTTCGGTACCGACAAGTCCGCCCCCGCCGAGCACGCGCACACGCTCAAGACGCGGCCGTGGACGGTGGCCATCGAGGGCGAGTGCGCCAAGCCCGGCCGCTTCGACATCGAGGCCCTGCTCAAGCTCGCGCCCATGGAGGAACGCATCTACCGGCTGCGCTGCGTCGAGGGCTGGAGCATGGTCATCCCCTGGATGGGCTATTCGCTCGCCGAACTGCTCAAGCAGGCGCAGCCGACGTCCAAGGCGAAGTACGTGGAGTTCACCAGCCTGGCGGACAAGGCCCAGATGCCCGGCGTGCGCTCGGGCGTGCTGGACTGGCCCTATGTCGAGGGCCTGCGCATCGACGAGGCCATGCATCCGCTGGCGATGCTGGTGTTCGGCATGTACGGCGAGGTGCTGCCCAACCAGAACGGCGCGCCGCTGCGCCTGGCGCTGCCCTGGAAGTACGGTTTCAAGTCGGCCAAGAGCATCGTCAGGATCCGCTTCGTCGAGAAGGAGCCCGTCTCCAGCTGGACCAAGGCCGCGCAGCAGGAATACGGCTTCTATTCCAACGTCAACCCCAACGTGCCCCATCCGCGCTGGAGCCAGGCCACCGAGCGCCGCATCGGCGAGGACGGCCTCTTCGCCAAGAAGCGCCCGACGCTGATGTTCAACGGCTACGAGGCCCAGGTGGGCCAGCTCTACGCCGGCATGGACCTGAAGAAGAACTATTGATGCGGGCCGGGCTGACTCGCGCGCTGCTGCACCCCGTCGCCAAACCCGCGCTCTTCCTGCTCTGCCTGGCACCCCTGGCCTGGCTGTTCTACGGCGCGGCGGCCAACCAGCTCGGCGCCAACCCGGCCGAGGCCCTGATCCGCCGCCTGGGCGACTGGACGCTGCGCGGCCTGTGGTTGACGCTGGCCGTCACGCCGCTGCGCGAGCTGACGGGCCTGGCGGCGCTGGCGCGCTTTCGCCGCATGCTGGGCGTCTTCAGCTTCACCTACGCCAGCCTGCACCTGCTGGCCTACGGCTGGCTGGACATGGGGTTGGACTTCGGCGAGATCGCCCGCGACATCGCCAAGCGCCCTTTCATCCTGATGGGTTTCACGGCCTGGACGCTGATGCTGCCGCTGGCCGCCACGAGCTTCAACCGCGCCATCAAGGCCCTGGGTGCGCCGCGCTGGCGGGCCCTGCACCGGGCCGTCTACGCCATCGCCGTGATCGCGTTGATGCACTTCATCTGGATGCGCGCGGGCAAGCACAACTTCGCCGAGCCGGCCGTCTACGGCGTGATCCTTGCCGCGCTGCTGGGGTGGCGGCTCTGGAAGCGGCCGAGCGCAAAACGGGGCTGACGGGGATAATTCGCGGCTTTGCCCCGGCCGCTCCATGCACAGCCCTCTCTCCATCGACGTAGCCATCCTCGGCGGCGGCCCCGCCGGCTGCAGCGCCGCGTCGTGGCTCGGTCAGCTGGGGCTGTCGACCTTGCTGGTCGAGCGCGAGCCGCAGCTGTGCGCCGCCCTGGCCGGCCTTCACTTTCCGCAGGACTGGGTGCTGGGCGCACCGACCACGCCGTTGTCCGCCTTGGGTGAGCGTTATGCCGCCCAGGCCGCCGCCACGCCGCAGCTGACGCTGCGCCTGGGCACGCAGGCGGAGTCGGCCCGGCATGCCGCGGACGGCTGGACCCTGCAGCTGTCCTCCGGCGAGCACGTGCAGGCGCGGGCCCTGCTGGTGGCGACCGGCCTGCGCCTGCTGCGCCCGGCGCGCTATTTCGCCGTGCCGCATGCCCGGGTGATGGACGCCGCCGCCCTGACCGCCCGGCGCGAGGCTCTGCCGCCCGGCCGCGTGCTGGTGCTGGGCGCGGGCGACAACGCGGCCGAGAACGCCCTCTTCCTCGCCGACCGCGGCCATGCCGTGACCGTCTGGGCGCGCGGCGGCTGGCGCGCGCAGAGCCACCTCGTGCGGCGCATCGAGGCGCACCCGGGCATCGTGCTGCGCCTGTCCACGCCCCTGCCCGACGGCCTGATGCCGGACGCCGACGCCGTGAGCGTCGGCGCCGAGCGCTTCGACCACGTGGCCGCCCTGCTGGGCTTCGAGCCGGAGCCCTCGGCCTTCGCCGTGATGGACGAGGCCTCGCGCCAGCGCGCCTTCGTCGCCGGCGACGCCAGCGGACGCTGGCATCCTTGCGTGCAGACCGCCCTGGCCGACGGCGTGCAGGCGGCCAAGCAGATCGAGCAGGCGCTGCGCCCGGAGATCCACAGCGCGCCGCAGCGCTACAACAACCGCCAGGTCATCCACCTGCAGGGCCTGCGCTTTCGCGCCAACCTGGGCGTGCTCGACTTCGAGCGCACCGGGCCGCAGCCCATCCAGGTGGACGCCCAGGTCAACCTCGGCGCCATGCCGGTGGTGGCCCGCGACGCCGACATCGGCCACGTGCTCGACTACCGCCGCGTGCGCGCCGCCATCCTCGACGAATGCACCGCCGAGCACACCGACCTCGTCGAGGCCCTGCTCGGCAAGCTCAGCAACCGCCTGATGAGCCTGCCCGGCGTCGTCGGCGTGCGGCTCAAGCTGACCAAGCTCGAAATCTTTCCCGACTGTGAAGTCTCCATCAGCACCGAACTGGGTGCCTGGTAAAGCCCATGACCGAAGTCCTAGCACCCACCACCGCCGAGCCGAGCGCCGCCGACCTCGCGGCCAAGAAGGCCGCCCACGAGATCAACAAGCTCTCCAAGCGGCTGCGCCGCCAGGTCGGCCAGGCCATCGCCGACTTCAACATGATCGAGGACGGCGACAAGGTCATGGTCTGCCTGTCGGGCGGCAAGGACAGCTACTCGATGCTGGACATCCTGCTCAACCTGCAGCAGCGCGCGCCGATCAGGTTCGAGCTGGTGGCCGTCAACCTCGACCAGAAGCAGCCCGGCTTCCCCGAGGACGTACTGCCCAACTACCTGAAGAGCCGCGGCGTGCCCTTCCACATCGAGGAGCAGGACACCTACTCCGTCGTCAAGCGCGTGGTGCCCGAGGGCAAGACCACCTGCGGGCTGTGCTCGCGCCTGCGCCGCGGCATCCTCTACCGCGTGGCCGGCGAGCTGGGCTGCACCAAGATCGCCCTGGGCCACCACCGCGACGACATCGTCACGACCCTGTTCCTGAACATGTTCTTCGGCAGCCGCATGAAGGGCATGCCGCCCAAGCTGGTCAGCGACGACGGCCGTAACGTCGTCATCCGGCCGCTGGCCTACGTGAAGGAGCCCGACCTCGTGCGCTGGGCCGAGCACCGCGAGTTCCCCATCATCCCGTGCAACCTCTGCGGCAGCCAGGAGAACCTGCAGCGCGTGCAGGTCAAGGCCATGATCAACGAGTGGGAGAAGCGCTACCCGGGCCGCATCGACAACATCTTCACGGCCATGACCAACATCGTGCCCTCGCACATGATGGACAAGAAGCTCTTTCCCTTCGAGACCATCAAGGCCACCGGGGTGGCGGACGCGGGCGGCGACATCGCCTTCGACGACGATGAGTCTTGCGCCACGCCGTCGCCGGCCGCCTCGGTGATCACGCTGCAACGCTGATTTACACGCCGGCAACCCGGGCGGGTCAGAATGGGCGCATCTCGTCCAACGGAGGTGTCGCCATGAACCGTCGCCTTGTCCTCTCGTCGCTTGCCGCCGCATCCATCGTGGCCCTCGCCGGCTGCAGCGGCCCCTACACCGTCTCCGCCGACGTTTCCAGTTATGGCAGCTGGCCGGCGGACCGCAAGCCCGGCACCTATGCCTTCGAGCGCCTGCCTTCGCAGCAGCAGAGCGAGGAGGCCACCAAGCGCCAGACGGCCCTCGAGGACGCTGCCCGCGGCGCGCTGGAGAAGGCCGGCTTCAAGCCCGCCGCCGACGCCAAGAGCGCCGACGTGCTGGTGACCCTGGGCGCGCGCATCACCGCCTACGACCCCGTGCCCTGGGACGACCCGCTGTGGTGGCGCTGGCGCGGTCGCCTGTTCTCGCCGCGCTACGGCTATGGCGGCTGGGGCGGCTGGGGTTGGCGCCAGGACCCCTTCTTCGACCGCCGCTACGACCGCGCCGTGGCCGTGCTGATGCGTGACCGCACCACCGGCGAGGCGCTGTTCGAGACCCACGCCAGCAACGAGGGCATCACCGCCGGCAACGACGCCACCCTGGGCATCCTCTTCGACGCCGCGCTGGCCGAGTTCCCCAAGGTCGAGCCCAAGTCCCACCGCGTGAGCGTGCAGGCGATGCGTTAGGACCCCGTTCGGACGGGCAGCAGGCCGGCGCCGCCGCCCGGCCTGCCCATAATCGCGCCTTCGCTGTAGCTATCAGGGCTGGGAATGGCGCTCAACATCGTGATCATGGCCGCGGGCAAGGGCACCCGCATGAAGTCGGCAACGCCCAAGGTGTTGCACAAGCTCGCCGGGCGCTCGCTGCTGTCCCACGTGCTCAAGAGCTGCGAGCCCCTGGCCGCCGCGGCCCGTATCGTCATCACCGGCCACGGGGCCGAAGCGGTCGAGGCCGCCGTCGCCGCAGACGGCATCGCCTTCGTGCGCCAGATGCCCCAGCTCGGCACGGGCCACGCCATCCAGCAGGCCGTGCCGGCCCTGGTGGGAGAAGGCACCACCCTCATCCTCAACGGCGACGTGCCGCTGATCGAGACCGCCACCGCCAAGGCCCTGATCGACGCCTGCGCGGGCCACGCCCTGGTGCTGCTGACGGTCGACCTCTTCGACCCCACTGGCTATGGCCGCATCATCCGCGACCCCGACGACGGCGGCGTGCTCGCCATCGTCGAGCACAAGGACGCCACGCCCGAGCAGCGCCTCATCCACGAGGGCTACAGCGGCATGATGGCCGCGCCCACCGCGGCGCTGAAGCGCTGGGTCGGCCAGCTGAAGAACGACAACGCCCAGGGCGAGTACTACCTGACCGACATCGTCGCCATGGCCGTGGCCGAGGGCCTGCCGGTGCTGGGCATCAAGGCCGGCAGCGAGACCGAGGTGCTGGGCGTCAACGACCCGGTGCAGCTGGCCCAGCTGGAGCGCGCCTTCCAGGCCCAGCAGGCCGAGGCGCTGATGCGCGCCGGCGTGCGCCTGGCCGACCCGGCCCGCTTTGACCTGCGCGGCACGCTGACCCACGGCCAGGACGTCGAGATCGACGTCAACTGCGTCTTCGAGGGCGAGGTGGAACTGGGCGACGGCGTGCGCATCGGCGCGAACTGCGTCATCCGCAATGCCCGCATCGGCGCCGGCGCGCGCATCCACGAGTTCACCCACATTGACGGCGAAAAGCCGGGCGGCGCGGTGGTGGGCGAAGGCGCCCTCATCGGCCCCTTCGCGCGGCTGCGGCCCGGCGCCCAGCTGGGCGCGGAGGTGCACATCGGCAACTTCGTCGAGGTCAAGAACTCCACCCTGGCCAAGGGCGCCAAGGCCAACCACCTCGCCTACCTCGGCGATGCCACGGTGGGCGAGCGCGTGAACTACGGCGCCGGCAGCATCACCGCCAACTACGACGGCGCCAACAAGCACCGCACCACCATCGGCGACGACGTGCACGTGGGCTCCAACTGCGTGCTCGTCGCCCCGGTCACCCTCGGCGCCGGCGCCACCATCGGCGGCGGCTCCACGATCACCAAGGACGTCAACCCCGGCGACCTCGCCGTCGCGCGCGGCAAACAGGTCGCCCTCACGGGCTGGACCCGGCCCGCCAAGAAGCGTTGAATAGAGCCCGTCCCGTGACTTTGTTCCGCCGATTGCGTCACGACGCCCGGGGCGCGGGGGCGGCGATGCAGCCACTCCCCCGTTAGGATCATCCCGTCCAACGACTCGATTGCCCATGGCCCACGAACTCGACTTCGCCGCGCTCTCGCTCGATGACGCCGTCCCGGCCGACCTGGGCGCTTACGAGGCCCTCCAGGCCCGCCGCGAAGGCGAGGAAGCCGAGGCACGCAACCGCGCCCTCGAGCTCAAGGCCCAGGCCTGCGACAACGCCGCCGAAGCCTGCTGGTACCTGGCCCGCAGCCTGGGTGCCGCCCGCGACCTGCCGCAGGACGGCGAAGCCAGCCTCGAACTGCTCTTCCAGCTGATCGGCGCCCTGGCCGACCTGCCCACCGACATCGCCGCCGCCCCGCTGCCCGAGGTGGTGGGTGGCCGCGACGACGGCATCACCGAACTCTGCCTGCAGCTGGAGGCCGCCCGCGAGACGGCCGAGGAAGCGCTGATCGACGCCGAGCTGGCGCCGGCCCCCCACCAGCATTGCCACTGAGGCAGCCCGCGGCTGAAGAAGAAAAGGCGCCCGAGGGCGCCTTTGTCGTTTCCGGACTCGGCCGGGTCAGAGGCCGTCGGCAGCGCCGGTGGGCGCCTGGCTGACAACCGGCGAAGGCGGCAGCGTCAGCCGGTTGTCGACGGCCTTCACGCCCGAGGTCGAGGCGGCCACGACGGTGGCGCGGGCGCGCGCCTGGGCATCGGGGGCCTGGCCCTCCAGCTTGACGACACCATGGTCGGTGCTGACCGCGATGGGCACGCCGGCCAGCGTCGCCTCGGAAGCGAGGGCCACGCGCACCTGCTGGGTGATGCCGGCGTCCTCGGGCGCGGCCGATGGCGGCTGGACCTGGGCCTGCTGCGGCGTTGCCTGGGCCAGCGGCGGGGCGCCCGGGGACGTGGCGCTCGCGGTGGCGTCAGACGTCACGGCGGCCACCGGCGGGGTCGCCTGCTGGGGCATGGCCTGGGCCGTGGCGGCAGGTGTCGTCAGCGCGGTCGCCGGGCCGGCCGCCGTGGGCGCCATCACGATGGGCGCATTGCCCTGGGCCACGCCCTGGGGCTGCAGATCGGGCGCCGGCGCGGCGGCGACAGGGGCCGACGGCTGCAGGGCGGCCGAGGGACGCGGCTGCAGGGCCGGCGAGGGGGCCGGCTCCGGCTCGGCGCGCGGGTTGGCACGCACCACGAGGTCAGGGCGCGGCGCCGGTGCCGTCGCCTGGGCCAGGGGGCGCGACTCCGGTGCCGGCTTGACGGTCGTCACGGGCTTGCCCAGCGTGGCTGCCGGCGTGTCGGCCCGCGAGTTGTCGGCGGCGGCCGTGGTCGTCGTCGCGCTGCCGGTCGTGGCATCGGCCGCGGCGGTCGAGCCCGTGTCGGCGGGCTGCGAGGCCGCGGTGTCGGCGGCGGGCGTGGCGGCTGCAACGTCGGTGGCGGGCTGGGCCGGCTGCGGCTCGGCGCTGCCGGTGACGGTGGCCGGCGCGGTGGCGGTGTCGTGGGCCGGGCGGTTCACGGCCCAGACGGCCAGGGCGGCGATCACGGCGGCGCCGGCACCGGCGGCCACCATCCAGTTGCGCTGGCCCTCCTGGCGCGGCGGCATCGCGGCGGCGTGGGTGGCCTGGGCGCGCGGCACGTCGCGCCGCACTTCCGGGCGAGGCTGAGGGTCGATGCGCGGCGTCGACGCGGCCGAGGCCGCCTGGCTCGCAGACACCGGCGGGATCGTCGACATCTCCGGCGTCACCCGTTGTTGCGGCGCCTTCATGCGCATCGCACCGCCCGCAGGCGCCTTGGCCGCATGCAGCGGGGCATGGACGCCGTCCTTCAGCGCATCGGGAAGGTGCTCAGGCTTGGTCGTTTCCAGGTGACTGGCCCAACCTTCGGCGTGCACGGATTTCGGGAATTTCATGTCGGCCTCCTGTCGTCGTTGTCGACGTTTGCGGTAGGAACGACTTTGAAGTGACCCAGGCCCGTGACTTGCCGGCCGCGGCAGCCTCGCCCTGTAGGACAAGGGGCCGGGATCGTGAGCAGTTGTGACGTTGGTGAAGAGACCGGCTCAGAACCCGCGCACCGGCAACGTCTGGTCACGCTGCAGCCAGTTGCGGGGCGAATAGCGGCTCGCTGCGTCGGTCACGTGCAGGGTGTAGGCGTGGCGCGAGCGGTCCGAGCGGTTGGCGGCCGAGTAATGCGGCAGCAGGCCATGGAAGACGACGAGCGAGCCGGCCTCGACCTCCAGCGGCACGGCCTGGGCGGCATCGGCGGCCGGCCACGGAGAGGGGTCGACCTGCTCCATCCAGGCCCTGCGGCCCTCGCGCACGAAGCGTTCGCGCAGTACGCCCCGCGGCCCGCGATGGCCGCCCGGCTCGGCCCAGAGGCAGCCGTTGTGCAGCGTCGCATCCTCCAGGGCGAACCAGAAGGTGGTCACGGTGATGGGGTCGGTCTCGAAGAAGCTGGCGTCCTGGTGCCAGCGCACCTCGCCGCCGATGCCGGGCTGCTTGAAGATGAACATGCTCTGCCAGACCTGCGGCCGGGCCAGGCCCAGCGCCGCAGCCACGCCGCGCAGGGCCTCGCCCTTGCTGAAGGCGCTGAAGACGGGATCGAGGTCGTGCATCGCATGGCCGATCTTGTTGATGGCCAGCGCCTTGTCCACCCGCAGGCGGCCGGCGTCGTCGAAGGCCTCCTCCTCGAAGAAGCAGCGGACCTGGTCGCCGCTGTCGAGGAAGTAGTCATCCACGTGGCGCTGCTGCTCCTCCGTCGTGAACACGGGGCGCTGCTCGCCCGGGTCGAACTCATCGACGATGCGCAGCGCCCGCTCGCGCAGCGCGGCGATGTCGGCGGCGGACTTGAAGCCCGGCAGGACCAGATAGCCCTGTTCTTGGTAGCGGTCGGCGTCTAGGGTCATGACTGTGCGCAAGGGAGTTGTGCGGATTGTGTGCCCGCCACGCAGGCCTCACAGTGTGCGCACCGCAACGCCAGGGAGAGTCCTCATGAAAGCGCTGAAGAGGCTGTTGGCCGCCGTCGTCCTGCTGCTCGCCGTGCTGCTCGGCGGCGGCCTGCTGCTGTCGCCCCGGTTCGCCGTGTCGCGCACGGTAACGGTCAACGCGCCGCCCGAGAAGGTCTACGCCCTCGTCGCCGACCCGCGCGGCTGGAAGCAGTGGAGCGCCTGGAACCGGCGCGACCCGGCCATGGCCATCGAGTACAGCGGCGCAGCCTCGGGCGTCGGCGCCGTCTGGGCCTGGAAGAGCAAGAGCCAGGGCGACGGCCGCATGAGCTTCACGTCCGCCGAGCCGCCCAAGCGCCTGGGCTACGAACTCTTCTTCCCGGACTTCGGCACCACCTCCAGCGGCGAGTTCCGTCTCGACCCCAATGGCGGCGCCACCCAGGTCACCTGGACCATGGACGGCGACATGGGCGCCAACCCCGTCTACCGCTGGATGGGCCTGTTCATGGACCGCATGGTCGGCCCCGACTTCGACGCCGGCCTCGCCAACCTCAAGGCTCTCGCCGAAAAGCCCTGAACGCGCGTCAGGCGGGCTCCCACACCAGCGCCAGCGCCAGGGCCGCCTCGGTGGCGGCGCGGCCGAGCGGCGTGGCGGGGTCGGGCCGGCGCAGGCGCGGCAGGCCGCTGGCGAGGTCCAGGCTGGCGACGACCTGGCCCTCGTGCAGCATCTCGTAGCCCACCGCCGATGGCTGCACCAGGGAGCTCCCCTCCAGCAGGTGCACCGAGCGCAGGCCCAGGGTCAGCTCGCCGCGGCGGTAGCTGCCTTCGCGGGTCGACTGCCCGCGCCGGACCTGGCCTTCGCCGATCTGCAGCACGGCGTCGGAGGCGCCGCTCCAGCGGCAGTTCAGCGTCCAGGGCCGCACGGTGGCGGTGATGCCGCGGGCCGTGGCCTCGGCCTGGCGGGCCGTGCAGTCGGCCGTGGCGTCGCCCGCCGGGCCGGACCAGGTGTAGCGCAGCGTCGAGCGGCCCGAGGCCAGGGTGTCGAACAGCGAAAGCCGGTCCGCACTGCGCTCGTAGCGCACGCGCTGGCCGCTCAGCATGAACTCCCCGCGCCGGCCCCAGCCCGGCTTGCCGAAAGGCTCCTCCGCCACGCCCGCCACCGAAGCCGCCTGCGCCATATGGGCCTCACGCACGGTGGCGCAGCCGGCGGCCAGCAAGGCGATGAGCGTCAGGGCAATGGCGGGGGTGTGGGGCATGGCGCACCTCGGAGCGGCAACCGCCCGAACTCTAGTGGCTCTGGCGGCCGGCCGCCTCGGCAATTGCAAGCGATTCCGAACGGCGCTGTGCCCGTCAACAGACTGTTACGCGGCGGGCCCTGCCGGCTCGATCGCGTACGGCGGGAAGGCTATTCGACGCTGCGTTTGCCGAGCACGGCGGCGATGGCCGCCTCGGCAACCGGCCCGGAGAGCGCGTCGCCGAGCTTGAGCATCAACTGACGCTGCAGCTGCGAGACGGTGTGCTGGCTCAGCCCCAGGCGCACGGCGATGTCCCTCAAGCTGCCCCCCTGGGCGAGGGCGCGCAGCACCTCGGCCTCGCGCACCGACAGCTCGGCCCGCGTGAACAGGTCGACGGCCCTCGGCGCCGGTGCGCCGTAGACCGGCCGGCCCTCGGCGTCGACCACCACCTCGCCCGACAGGCGAAGGCCCGCGCAGGGCAAGGCCTTGTAGACCGCATCCTTGCCGAAGACGTCGACGGCGGCCTGGACGCCCTGCGTCGACGCGTCCTTCTCGAGGCGCCGGACGACGCTGAGGCGCCGGGACTCGCTGTCCCATCCGGGCTTTTCGCGGTCGAGTTCGGCCACCGAGCGGGCGAGGTCCGCTTCGGCACTGATCCATGCGCCCGATGGGGCGAAACGGACTCCGCGTCTCATGGCGGCCAGTCTACTCCTCACACCACCGGGACGGTGAACCCCCTGCCCTGTGCGAAATCCCGAAGCCGCGCGCCGCCGAGCCCCTGCAGGTCGAGGTGCCCGCGCCAATGCCCCCCGACGAGAAGAAGGCCGGACAGCGGGTGCTGGAGTCCGAGGGCATGCCTGACCCGGGAGTCGTCATCGAGGCTCACCACTTCGAAGATCGCCGCGGGATCGTCGTCCGCCAGGATGGCCTGGATCGCACTGCCGAGCGACCGGCCGTGCAGCAGGGCGAACGAAGGCTCCACGGCGGGCGGCAGTTTCAGGTAGTTGGCCTGGATGACCTTCCGAAGGGCGGACCACGCCTGCACGTTGGATGGGCAAAAGCCCAGGCGAGGCCAGATCGCGCTCCCGCCGGAGAGGCCCGCGGCCAGCTCGACGCGGTGGATGCCGATCGCGGGGTAGACGACCGAGGCATTCACCATCGCCCGGTCGGCGAGGCCCTTGCCCTCGCCGCTGCGCTTCGGATTGCGCACCATGTACTCGTGTTGGACCACGCCAGCGGCGAAGTCGGCACTGCGCTCGAGATAGGCCAGCGGCCCCTTCGAATCCGCTAGGAAAAGCCAGAACTTTCCTTTGTCGCGCCGCCGCAGGTGAAGCCTGACCGCCACGGGCGTCGGGAACTCGTAGCCGAGCGCCTCCCAGGTGGCCGGCAACCGCGCCTTGGCATGGGCAAGACGGTCGAGGCGGCGCTTCTGGCGCGCCAGCTCCGCCTTGCCGGCGCTTTTGGAGGAGTCCCTGGGGCTGTGCGAGAACCCGGCGGGCAGCCGCACCGGGCGGGACCGCAGTCTCGTATTCAGGCTCTGCAATGCCGCTCGCCAGGCGCCGGGGACGTAGCGGTGCTTGGTGAAAGCCACCGTCCACATCCATGCAGGCAACTCGACGGGCTTGCTGCCCGCACCCGGCTTCGTCCTCATCGCCTCTCCCTGAATCTTCTTCGGGACATTGTGCCGGCCCCCAGGGCTCCGCAGCCGTGCTGAAATCGGCTCGGCAACGGGAGAGTCCATGAAACGCGTGACCGGTTTTGGCGGCATCTTCTTCAAGTCCCGCGACCCTCAGGCCCTGGCCGAGTGGTATCGCGTGCACCTGGGCCTGGACGTGCAGCCCTGGGGCGGCGCCGAGCTGCCCTGGGCTTCGCCGGACAACCCGGGCGGCACCGGCAGCTCGATGTGGACGCCCTTCAAGGCCGACACCGGCTACTTCGCGCCGAGCCAGGCGGCCTTCATGGTGAACTTCCGCGTGGCCGACCTGCATGGCCTGGTGGCCGCGCTGCGCGCCGAAGGCTGCGAGGTGGTCGGCGAGCCGCAAGATTCCGAGTACGGCAAGTTCGGCTGGGTGCTCGACCCCGAGGGCAACAAGGTCGAGCTCTGGGAGCCGCCCGCCGCCACGGGCTGACGCTCAGTTGTTGCGTACGGGCGCGTCCTGGCCCGGCAGCACCACCTCGCCCTCGGGCGCCGAGGCCGGCGGCTCGGGCTCCCTGACGCCGATGCGCGCAATGGCCAGGTCGCCGGCGAACTCGCTGTAGAACCAGTCGTCGCCCACGCGCGTGAGGCCTTCGCTCGGCGGGGTCAGTTGCATGTTGGGCTGGCCGCGCAGCGCCACGGCCATCGTCGAGGCCCACACCGGCAGGGCCAGGCCGCCGCCGGTCTCGCGCTCGCCGAGGGACCGGGGCTGGGGATAGCCGATCCACACCGCGCCCACGCGCGAGGCCTGGAAGCCGCAGAACCAGGCGTCCACGGCGTCGTTGGTGGTGCCCGTCTTGCCGTAGAGGTCCCAGCGGCCGAGCAGCGAGCTGGCCTTGGCGGCCGTGCCCTCGCGGGCGACGGCGGCCAGCAGTTGGGCCGTCATGAAGGCATTGCGGGCGCTGATGGCCTGCTGGGGCTTGGGCGGCTCCGCCTTCCAGATGACGGTGCCCTGGGCGTCCTGCACGCGGTCGATGAGCCAGGCGGTCGGGCGCAGGCCGGCGTTGTCGAAGGCCGCGTAGGCTTGGGCCATCTGCAGCGGCGTGACCGAGCCGGTGCCCAGGGCCAGGGTCAGGTTCAGCGGCTGCTTGTCCTCCTCCAGCCCGAAGCGCGCCGCCCAGGCGCGGGCCCGCTGCGGCCCCAGGGCCTGGGTGATGCGGATGGTGACCATGTTCTTGGAGCGCGCCAGGGCCTGGCGCAGCGTGAGGGCCTCCTCGTACTGGCCGTCGTAGTTGCGCGGCGCCCAGTCGCCCTGGACGAAGGGCTCGTCGCTCACCAGCGTGCCGGCCCAGCCGCCCTGCTCGATCAGGGCCGAGTAGATGAAGGGCTTGAAGGCCGAGCCGGGCTGGCGGTAGGCCTGGGTGGCCGAGTTGAACTGGTTACGCGCGAAGTCGAAGCCGCCCACGAGGGCACGGATGGCGCCCGTCGCCGGATCCAGCGTGACGACCGCGCCTTCGGCCTGGGGCGTCTGGCTCAGCAGCCACTGCTTGTTGGACTCCAGCAGCCTCAGCACGGCGCCGGGCTTGAGGTTCTGCAGCGGACGCAGCGACGCGCCCTTCAAGGTGACCTCGTCGCCGTCGGACAGCACCAGCACGGCGGCGTTCTTCTCCATCTTCAGCAAGACGGCTGCGCGCAGCTCGCCGAGGTCGGGATGGGCCTCGAAGGCGGCGTCCAGCGCCTCGTCGAGCTGTTCGCTGTCTTCCGGCAGCTCGATGGTGGCCTCGGGGCCGCGGAAGGGCTGGCGCCGCTCCAGCTCGAAGAGGGCGTGGCGCAGGGCCTCCTGGGCCGCGCTCTGCTCGGCGTAGAGCAGCGTCGTCGTCACCGTCAGGCCGCGCGTGTAGGACTCCTCGCCATAACGGGCCACCATCTCGGCGCGCACCTGCTCGGCGGCATGGTCGGCCACGCCTGACAGGCGCTTGGGCCGGCGCACCTCCAACGGCTTCTCGCGCGCGGCCTGGGCCTCCTCGGCGGTGATGAGGCCCACCGCCGCCAGCCGTCCGAGCACGACGGCCTGGCGGCGCCGGGCGCGCTCGGGGTAGAGCACCGGGTTGAGCTTGTTGGGGTCCTTGGGCAGGCCGACGAGGATGGCGATCTCGCCCGTGGTGAGCTTGTCCAGCGGCTTGCCGAAGTAGCGCTCCGCCGCCGCGCCGAAGCCATAGGCCTTGTTGCCCAGCGAGATCTGGTTCATGTAGATCTCGAGGATCTGCTCCTTGGTCAGGTTGTGCTCGATCTTGATGGCGAGCAGCCCTTCCTGCATCTTGCGCGACAGCGTCTGGCGGTTGCTCAGGAACATGTTGCGCGCGAGCTGCTGGGTGATGGTGGATGCGCCCTGCAGCCGGCGCGGATGCAGGATGTTGTGCAGCATCGCCCGGGCGATGCCGCCGTAGTCGATGCCGGAGTGGGTGTAGAAGTCGCTGTCCTCCACGGCCAGCAGGGCGTCCTGCAAGGGCTTGGGGATGTCTTTCAGCGGCACGAAGCGGCGGCGCTCGGCGCCGAACTCGCCCAGCAGCTGGCCGTCGGCGCTCATCACGCGCAGCGGCTGGTGGGGCTGGTAGTCGGTCAGCGCATCGAGCGCGGGCAACTGCGCCCAGATGATGGTGGCCAGGATGAGGCCGACCAGCAGGATGAGCAGCGGGACGGCCAGCGTCGCGGCGACCCACGGGCGCCGGGCAAGGAAATTCAGCATGGGCCGCATCGTAGGCCGACTCGCCGCCGGTGCCGGCGCGCCCCGCCTGCCGGAAGTCACCCCGGCCCGTCCGCCATCCGCCGGCCAAAGCGGTTCGTCGGCCCGATCGCGCGGTTCGTCCGGCGGCAGCTGACTCGCGGCATGCCGATCCGTAACTTTGCGCCATCGACCACTCACCCCCGCCTGCCATGAAGACCCTCCTGCCCCTGCTGGTGCTCGCCACCGCCCCCGCCTTCGCCGCGCCGGCTCCCTCCGAGGCGCCCGCCGGCTGCCCGGACCTGACCGGTCAGCTGAGCGAATACCTGGCCAGCGCCAAGCAGCGCATCGGCCGTGAAGGCGACGTGCGCGTGGAGTTCGACGTCGACGCCGCCGGCCACACCCGGCTCGTCGCCATGCAAGGCACGCGGTCCTACCGCGCGCCGGTGCGCATCGCGATGGAGTCGCTGGACTGCCGGGCCGGCGCGCCGCAGCGCTACGTCCTTAACATCCGCTTCGCCGACCCCCTGCCCCGGGTCGTCGCGACGGCGGCGTCCGCCACCGTGGCACAAGCCCTGCCGACCGAATCGCGCTGACGCTCCCTTCGATGCCCGACACCGCCGTCCACCGCTTCGCCCTGCTGCACCGGCGCAGCCTGCTGGCGGCCGGCGGCCTGAGCCTCGCGCTGGGCATGGCGCTGACGCTGCCGGCGGGCATGCGCTGCGTGCTCGCCACGGTGCGCCATGCCGAGCTGAGCTGCCATTCGGGAGAGATCGTCGGCAGCGGCCTCGCCCTCGCCGCCCTGCTGTGGGGCCTGTGGCTGGGCGCGGCGCTCACCGAGCCCTGGCTGCCGCGGCACCGGCCGGCGCGCACCTGGGGCCTGGCCGTGCAGATCGGCGGCCTGGCGCTGCTCTTCGCCGGGCTCAACCGAAGCGCCCATTTCCTGGGCGGGGATGGCGAGCTCGGCCCGTATTCGCTGCAGGTGCTGCTGACCGTCACCACCTGCGTCTGCCTGGGGCTGGAATACCGCCAGCGCGCCCAGCGCGGCGAGGCCAGCGCCGAAGACCTGCGCCGCGGCGAGCAGCACCTGGCCCGCCAGCTCGACGCCGCCCGCGCCGCCCTGCTGCAGGCCCAGGTGGAGCCGCATTTCCTCTTCAACACCCTGGCCCACCTGCGCCGCTTGGCACGCACCGACGCGCGCGCAGCTCACGCCATGCTCGGCGAGCTGCGCCGCTACCTGGCCGCCGCCCTGCCCGAGCTGCGCCAGGCCGAGACGCCGCTGGCGCGCGAGCTGGAGCTCGTCGAGGCCTTCCTGGCCCTGCACCAGCGCCGCATCGGCCCCGAGCGCCTCACGCTGCGCTTCGAGGTCGCGCCCGGCCTGGGCGAGGTCATCGTGCCCTCCACCTGCCTGCTGACGCTGGCGGAGAACGCCATCAAGCACGGCATCGGTCCGCAGGTGGCCGGCGGCGAGATCTGCGTGCGCGCCGGACCGGACCCCGACGAGCCCGGCCTGCTGCGCCTGGAGGTGGCCGACACCGGCGCCGGCATGGGCGCCAGCAGCGGCAGCGGCACGGGCCTGGCCACGCTGCGCGCGCGGCTGGCCGCCTATGGCCCAGCCGCCCGGCTGAGCCTGCACCTCAACCAGCCGCGCGGCCTCATCGCCCGCGTGCAGTTGCCGCGATGAGGTGGCCGGGCGCCGTCCCCTCCTTCAAGCCCGGCGACCTGGGCTGGATGCTGCTCGTCGGCGCGGCCACGCTGGTGGCCAACGGCACGCCGCTGAACAACGGCATGTCGCCCGGCGCCACGCTCGACGCGCTGGCCTACAACGTCCTCCAGTTCGGCGTGCCGGCGGTGCTGCTGCTGCGACTGGCCGATGCGCTGGTCGACGCCGGCCGGCTGCCGGTCTGGCTGGCCTATGCCGGCGTGGTGGCGCTGACGGTGGTGGGCGGCGTCTGGCTGATCGCGCCGCGCCTCTACCCGCTGCTCGGCAAGGTCGGCTGGTGGACCTGGGAGAACGACTTCGCCCTGGCCAGCACGACGCTGATCTGGCACGGCCTGGGCGTGGCCGTCTACGTGCAGCTGCGCTTCTCGCGCCGTGCCCAGGCGCGGCTGGCGACCCTGCAGGACACCGCGGCCCGGCGCGAGCGCCAGCTGGCTGCGACCCAGCTGCTTGCGCTGCAGGCGCGGGTGGACCCGGCCCTGCTGTCCGAGCGCCTGGCCGCCATCGACGACGAACTGCTGCACCAGCCCCAGCGCGCCCAGGCCCGGCTGGCCGCGCTGATCGACTGGCTGCGCGCCCTGCAGCCCCACGTGGAGGCCGAGGTGTCGACGCTGGCCCGCGAGGTGGCCGCCCTGCGCGCCTACGCCCGGCTCGTGGGCACCGACGCCCAGCACACCGAGCGCCTGCACCTGGCCGGCCTGGGCGAGCCGCCCGAGTGGCCGCTGGCGCCCATGGTGCTGCTGCCGCTGGTGCGCCCGCTGCTGGACGACGGCACCACGCTGTGGAGCCTGTCCCTGCACGCCACCCCGGCGACGGCCGAGCTGCGCCTGCGCGCCCTCGGCCCCGACCTCAGCCTCACCCGCCTGGCCGCCGGGCGCGTGCCCCTGGCCGAGCTGGCACAGCGGCTGCGCGCCGTGCACGGCCAGGCCGCCAGCCTCACGCTGACCGTCGAAGATATGCCCCTGTTCAAGCTGATCTGGCCCCTGCCCGCCGCCGCGCCGCCGACATGACCCGCATCCTCATCGCCGAAGACGAAGCCCTGCTCGCCGTCGAGATCCGCGAGGAGCTGCTGCGCCAGTGGCCCGAGGCCCAGGTCGTGGGCATGGCCCGCGACGGCCACGAGGCCCTGCGCCTGGTGGAGCAGCTGGCGCCCGAGGTCTGCTTCCTGGACGTGCAGATGCCGGGCCTGTCCGGCCTGCAGGTGGCCCAGCTCATCGGCGGGCGGGCCCACGTCGTCTTCATCACCGCCCACGAGCGCTATGCCGTGCAGGCCTTCGACGAAGGCGCCGTGGGCTACCTGCTCAAGCCCCTGGACCCCGCGCGCATGGCCAGGACGCTGCTGCGCCTGAAGGAGCGCCTCACGCAGCCGCCCGCCGACCTCGGCGGCCTGGCGGCGCGCACGGCACCCGCCGCCGCCGTCGAGCCGCTGCGCTGGATCACCGTGCAGCGCGGGCGCGAGCTGCAGCTCATCACGGTGGAAGACGTGGCCTACTTCCGGGCCGACCACAAATACGTCGCCGTCGTCACGGCCGACAGCGAGGCCCTCATCTCCGTGCCCCTCAAGGAGCTGGTGCAGCGCCTGGACGGCGAGCATTTCTGGCAGGTGCACCGCTCCACCATCGTCAACGCCCACGCCATCAAGTCGGTCAGCCGCTCCCTCAGCGGCAAGCTGCACATCACGCTGAAGGACCGTCCCGAGACGCTGGAGGTCAGCCCGACCTACGCCCACCGCTTCAAGCAGCTGTAGCGGCGATGCGCCCGTCGATCACCTCGATGAGGCGGTCGCAGCGCTGGGCGAAGGCTGGGTTGTGGGTCACGAAGAGCACCGCCGTGCCGGCCTCGGTGCTGAAGCGGCGCAGCAGGGCGAACACGGCCTCGGCGCTCTTGGTGTCGAGGTTGCCGGTGGGTTCGTCGGCCAGCAGCAGCGGGGGCTGCAGGGCCAGGGCCCGGGCGACGGCCACGCGCTGCTGCTGGCCGCCCGAGAGCCGGTCGGCAGGGCGGTCGGCGAAATCGGCCAGGCCCACCGCCGCCAGCAGCTCGGCGGCGCGCACGCGCATGGCCGCGTCGGGAAAGCCGCGCTGGCCCAGCAGCGGCAGCATGACGTTCTCCAGCGCACTGAAGGCGGCGATCAGGTGGTGGTACTGGAAGACGAAGCCGATGCTACGCCCGCGCAGCCGCGTGAGGCCGGCGTCGTCCAGCGTGGCGGTATCCAGGCCCTGGATGAAGAGCTGGCCGGACGAGGGGCGGTCGAGCAGGCCGACGATGTTGAGCAGGGTGCTCTTGCCCGAGCCCGAGGGGCCCATGACGGCGCAGAACTCGCCGGGCTGCAGGGCCAGGTCGATGCCGTGCAGCACCTCGGTCTCGATGGGCGTGCCGACGTTGAAGGCCTTCTTCACGCCGACGAGCTGGACGACGGGCTGGGTCATGCTCAGTTGTCCCTTCCGCGTTCGCGGCCCCCGCGACGCATGAAACGGGGAGTTGCGGGCCGAGCGCTGGGCCGCTCCCGAGCCGGCCCGCGCTGGCGATGTGCTTGCGGCTCGATGCCGCAAGCATCGCCGCCCCCCCGGGGGGCGGACCAGACCCGCGCCGCGTTCAGCGCGCGGGGTTGGGCCGGGGGCTGCTTCATTTCAGCCCCGGATCGCCACGACAGGGTCGAGCCGGGCTGCTCGCAGCGCGGGCGCAAAGGCGGCTGCCAGCCCCGTCAGGGCCGCCAGCGCGACGGCCGAGGCGAACAGCGCCGGATGCAGCTCCAGCAGCCACAGCGGCGTGCCGTCGGGATTGCGCTGGAGCTTTTGCCACAGCACCAGCGCGCCCGCGCCCAGGCCACAGCCGATCAGCGCCCCGCCCATGCCCAGCAGGCTGCCCTGCACCAGGAAGACGCGCAGGATGCGCCCGCGCGTGACGCCCATGGCGCGCAGGATGCCGATCTCGCGCGAGCGCTGCACCACCGACACCACCAGCACGCTGGCGATGCCGAAAGCCACCGACAGCCCCACGAAGAAGCGGATGGAGGTGTTGGCCGTCGACTGCGCGTTGATGGACGAGAAGAACTGCGCGTTGTTGCGGATCCAGCTGTCGGCCTCGACGCCCGTCAGCGCGGTGATGCGCTGGGCGACGGTCTCGGCGGCCCAGACGTCGTGCACCGTCACCTCCAGGCTGGTCGCGCCGCCGGGCAGGCCCATGAGGCTCTGCGCCGTGTGCAGGGCGGCGAAGGTGGTGCGCATGTTGGCGCCACGGTTGCCGAGGTCGAAGATGCCGGCCACGGTCAGCGTGGCCTGGGCGCCAGAGGCGGCGGTCAGCACCAGCTTGTCGCCGACGGACACGCCGAGGTCGCTGCCCAGGTCGCTGCCGATGAGCAGGTCCCCTGGCCCGAGCCGCGGCTCGCCGCGGACGATCTTGTCGGGCAGGGGCACGATGCGGAAGTAGTCGGCCGCGTCCACGCCGACGATGGAGATGGAGCGGCTGGCGCCACCGCGCGCGACGAGGGCCGAGCCGCTCACCGTGGGCGCCACCACCGCCACGTCGGCCAGCGCCCGGAGCTGGTCGCGCACGGCGGGCCACTGGTCGATGGAGCGCATGCGCTGCAGCGGCGGCTGCACCGTGGCCGCGCCGATCTCGCCGGGCGCCGAAGCCAGCACGCGGGCGGCCTCCTTGGGCGGCAGCAGCTGGATGTGGGCCTGGCCCGTCAGCACGCGGCGGATGAAGTTGCCCTGCAGGCCGAGCAGCAGTTCCGACATGAAGACGATGACGGCCACGCCGATGGCCACGCCGCCGACGATGAAGGCCGTCTGCATGCGACCCTCGCGCAGGAAGCGCAGGGCGACGATCCATTCGAAGGGCTGCCAGGACCTCATGCGGGGGCCGCCAAGCGCACGTGCTCGCCATCGCGCACGACGACGCTGGCCGGCAGCACGCGGTCACCGGCCTGCAGGCCGCCGGCGATCTCGGTCCGCCCACCGGCGCTGGCGCCCAGCTTGACCTCGGCGCGACGGGCGCGGCCGCCCTCGACGCGCACCACCCAGGGCCGCGGGCCGGCCGCGTCGTGGATGGCGTCGCTGGACAGCACCAGGGCGTCGGCGTGGCGCGCCACCTCGACGTTGACCGACACCGTCATGTCCTGCTGCAGGCCCGGCGGGGGATGCGGCACGTCGAGCTTGACGGTGACCGCGCCCGTCTGGGGGTTGACGCCGGGGTTCACGAAGGCCAGCTCCGCCGAGAAGCGCCGTTCGGGATAGGCCTCGCTGCTGGCCCAGGCCGGCGCGCCGAGGGCGAGGTGGCGCAGGTGCTTCTCGTCGATCTGCACGACGAGCTGGGTCGCGCCGTCGGGCGAGAGCGTCATCAGCACGTGGCCGGGGGAGACCTGCTCGCCCGCCTCGACCGAACGGGCGATCAGCACGCCGGCCGCCGGTGCGACGATGCGCGCATAGCCCTGGCGCACCCGCGCTGCGTCGAGGGCCGCGCGGGCCGCATCGGCATTGGCGCGGGCCAGGGCGAAGTCGCTGCCGCTGGGCATCTCGCTCTCGGCCTGCTTGACGGCCGAGCGCCATTGCGCCTCGGCCAGCTCGCGCGCCTTGACGGACTCGTCCAACGCCGCCTGGCCGATGAAACCTTGCTGGAACAGGTCGGCCTGGCGCTGGGCCTGGGCGCGGGCGTTGTCCAGGCTGATGCGCGTCTGGCGCACCGCCAGGGCCGACACCGGAGCCTGCACCTCCACGAGCTGGCGCAGCTTCGCCTCGGCCTGGGCCACCTGGGCCTGCGCGGCCTGCACGGCGACGGCGAGTTCGCGGTCATCGAGCTGCACCAGCAGCTGGCCACGAGACACGCGCTGCCCCTCGGCCACCGGCACGGCGGCCACGGGCGCCGTGATCTGGGCGCCGATGTCAATGCGGTGGGGCGTCTCGACACGGCCGCTGGCCACGATGGCCTGCACGAACTCGCCCCGCTGGACCGTGTAGCTGGGCAGTTCGCGTCCGCGCCACCAGCCCCAGGCCGCTGCGGCCGTCAGCGCCAGACCCACGCCGGCCGCGGCCATCCACTGCTTCGCACTCATCGCCACCCCGTCGTCGCCATGCCGCCATTGGAGGGCCGGCACGGGCCCGCGGCGTTGACGGTGCTCAAGAAACGGGCCGGGCCCGGCTCAGACCGCCCGCTCGGCCGCCGCGATGAGGCGGCTGACCCGCGACACCGACAGCCCGAGCTGCGCGGCCAGCTCCGTCATGGCAACGCCGCCCTGGGTGTGGGCCAGCCACAGCGCCTGCTCGCGGATGCCGCAGGCGCGCTTGAGCCACTCGGCCCAGCCCGTGCGCGCCACGCGCCTTGGCGCCCCCGCCGTGGCGCGCATGCGGCGGGCGAAGTCGGCATCGCCGAGGAAGATCTGCTCGCGCAGCCGCCCCGGCCACAGCTGCAGGCCGGGCTCCGCGGCGACGAGCCGGGCATAACGCTCCCCCGCCTGGCGGCGCTGGGCGGCGGTCTGCGGCGGCCGGCCGAGCAGGTGGCCGTGCAGGCCATCCACGTCCAGCCACTCGGGCGCGGCCTCCAGGCCCGCCAGGGCGCGAAAGCTCGAACCCGGCCAGTCCGCGGCGCTGCGGGCCAGGCCCAGGCGCACGGGATTGAGGTCGATGTAGCGGCAGGCGTCCAGCAGGTGGCGCTCGCGGTCGACCAGCACCGCCCGGAAGCGCCCCTGGAAGAGCGGCCCGCTGAAGGCCCGGCGTTGCTGCTGGTGCTGGGTGTAGACGCCGTTGACGTGGCGCATCAGCTGCGAGAGGTTGGCCCGCCGCGTGAACAGCAGCAGGTGGTAGTGGTCGGGCAGCAGCACGTAGGCCAGGGCCTGGGCATCGAAACGGTGCAGGGCCTGGGCCAGCACGGCGCGCATCTCGGCACGGTCGGCCTCGTCGGCGAAGGCGGGGCGGCGGCTGTCGAACGGGCAATGGGCGCCGATCAGATAGACCGCGCCGGCGATCTCGAGTCGAGCGGGCCGCGCCATGCGCCGACATTACGGCGCTGGCGGGGGAATGGCAAGATAGGCCCGATGAAGACGCACCAGATCGAAATCCAGAAGTTCAAGGCCGCCGCCAACAACCTGCAGGGCCAGATCGTGTTCAAGCTCGATGCCCTGGTGTCGAGCCGGACGCCGGTCGAGGGCGTCGAGCCGAGCAGCCTGCTGCTCATGACCGAGCAGAACGCCCGCGTGCTGATGGCCTTGCTGAAGACCCAGATCGCCGAATTCGACAGCAAGAAGCCCAAGAGCCGCCACGGCCGCCACGGCTGAATTCGCGAAGCCCACCCATGCAATATCCCAACTACAACCCCGCCTCAGACAACCGCCCGCTGTCCGACGAGGAACTGGACGATCTCGACGAACTCCTCGCCGCCCTGCCCACCGACGGCGCGATGAACGTCGAGGCCCTGGACGGCTATCTCGCCGGGCTGCTGCTGACGCCGGGCCGGGCGCTCGCCGACCTGCCCGGCTCCGACTGGCTGCCGGTGATCTGGGGCGGCGACGGCTCGGAGGGCGACGCCGCGCCCTTCGCCAGCGGCAAGCAGCGCAAGAAGGTCGTCATGCTGGTGCTGCGCCACCTGCATTCCATCGCCACGGCCTGGGTGCAAAGGCCGCAGGCCTGGGAGCCCATCTTCAGCTTCGCCGACGGCGAGGACGAGGACACCGAATACGCCGACGCCGAAGACTGGGCCGCCGGCTTCCTGATGGCGGTGGACCTGGCGCCCGACGCCTGGGCGCCCTGGTTCGAAGACGCGGCGACCGCGCCCCTGCTGGCGCCCGTGGCCGCCCTGGGCGGCGAGGACGGGGCCCTGGCCGAAGCGACGGCCGCCGAGCGGGACGCCGCCAGCCGCCAGATTCCTGACGCCGTGCTGGCGCTGTGGGCCCAGCGCAAGAAATCGTAAGCATCCCCTCAACGCAGGTGGTAGCTGGCCCGGCTTTGGTTCACACTCAGGCCATGCTTCACACCGTGCTCGCTGCTCTCGGCCTGGCCGTCTGCCTCGCGCTGGCCGTGCACATGGCCCTGCCCTACCGCTTTCGGGCCCGGGTGGACGCCGCCGCCGCCCGGCTGGCCGCCTGGCTGCGCAGCCGCATCGACCAGGCGGTGGGCTGGCGCCGCCGCCAGCGCCAGACGCGTGCCGCGGCCATGGAGGCCGAGCGCGTCATCCGCCGCGCCCGCGAGTCCGCGCAGCACGGCCGCGTGGACGGCGAATGGGACGGCAACGTCTACCGCCCCAAGAGCTTCGAGAAGCCCAAGAAGCCGCACTGAAGGCCCTCCCCCTACCGGCTGCGCCGGCCCCCTCAAGGGGGCTGAGCCCGGACAGATTCAATCCGGTGGATTGAATCTGCCTGGCGAAGGGCCGGGCCACTGGCCCGGCGCGGCCTGCAAGGCCTGCCAGTGGGGCAGAGCCGGATCAGCGCATGCCGTAGGAAGGGGCGCCGGCCTGCGGCGGCGCCAGGGGCCGATCAAGGGCGCAACACGCGCTGATCATTCACCCGACTGTTGCAGTCGCCACATCTCGGCGTAGCGGCCGTTGCGGGCGAGCAGCTCGTCGTGCCGGCCGCGTTCGATGATGCGGCCCTGCTCCAGCACGAGGATCTCGTGGGCGTCGACGACGGTGGAGAGGCGGTGGGCGATGACGAGCACGGTTTTCTCGCGACCGACCGATTCCAGCTCCGCCTGGATGGCGCGTTCGTTGGTCGAGTCCAGGGCCGAGGTCGCCTCGTCGAAGATGAGCAGGGGCGGATTCTTCAGCAGCGTGCGGGCGATGGCCACGCGCTGCTTCTCGCCGCCCGAGAGCTTGAGGCCGCGCTCGCCGACCATGGTGTCGTAACCGAGCGGCGTGGCGGCGATGAAGGCGTGGATGTGGGCCGCCCGCGCGGCGGCCTCCACCTCGGCCTGGCTCGCCCCCGGCCGGCCGTAGGCGATGTTGTAGGCCACCGTGTCGTTGAAGAGCACGGTGTCCTGCGGCACGATGCCGATGGCCTTGCGCAGGCTGGACTGCGTGACCGTGCGGATGTCCTGGCCGTCGATGCGGATGGCGCCCGCGTCGATGTCGTAGAAGCGGTAGAGCAGGCGCGCCAGCGTGCTCTTGCCAGAGCCGCTGGGGCCGACGACGGCCACCTTCTTGCCCGCCGGGATCTCGAAGCTGACGCCGTGCAGGATGGGCCGCACGGGGTCGTAGGCGAAGCGCACGTCCTCGAACACGACGCTGCCGCCGCGAACGGCGAGTTCGGCTGCATCCGGCGCGTCGGCCACTTCGCGCTCGCGGTCGAGCAGGCGGAACATCTTCTCGATGTCGGTCAGGCTCTGCTTGATTTCGCGGTAGATCACGCCGAGGAAGTTCAGCGGGATGTAGAGCTGGATCATGAAGGCGTTGACCATGACGAGGTCGCCCAGGCTCAGGCGGCCGTCCACGACACCCTGCGTGGCGCGCCACAGCATCAGCACGAGGGCCGTCGCGATGATGAGCTGCTGCCCGGTGTTGAGCAGGGACAGCGTCGTCTGGCTCTTGAGCTGGGCGCGGCGCAGCTTCTCCAGGCTCTCGTCGTAGCGCCGGGCCTCGAAGTCCTCGTTGTTGAAGTACTTGACCGTTTCGTAGTTCAGCAGCGAGTCGATGGCCTTGCTGTGGGCGACGGAGTCGAGCTCGTTGAGCGTGCGCCGGAACTTGGTGCGCCATTCGGTCACGACGACGGTGAAGCCGATGTAGACGACCAGGGCCGCGACGGTGATGCCGGCGAACCAGGCGTCGAACTTGACGCCCAGCAGGGTCAGCACCAGCACCACCTCGATGAGGGTGGGCACGATGCTGTAGAGCGAGTAGCTGATCAGCGAATGCACCGCACGGGTGCCGCGCTCGATGTCGCGCGTCATGCCGCCGGTCTGGCGCTCCAGGTGGAAACGCAGGCTCAGGTCATGCAGGTGGCGGAAGACCTGCAGCGAGATGCTGCGCGCCGTGCCTTCGGTGGCCTTGGCGAAGATCAGCTCACGCAGCTCCGTGAACAGCGACGTGGACAGCCGCAGGCCGCCGTAGGCCAGCAGCACACCGAGCGGCACGACCAGCAACGCCTGGGGCTGGCCGGGCTTGATGTCCAGGGCGTCGATGAGGTGCTTGAGCAGGATGGGCACGCCGACGTTGCTGACCTTGGCGCCCACCATGAAGCCCAGGGCGAGGGCCACGCGCCAGCGGTAGCGCCAGAGATAGGGCAGCAGGCGGCCGACGGTGCCCCAGTCGCCCCGCGGTGCGGGAGCCGCGGCGGGTGGTGGCACGGATGATGCTGAGGTGAGTGTTCGCAAGCGCAGGACCGAGAATGAAGGACGAATTGTTGCAAGTGAACGCGATGACCCAGGATTCAAGCCCCGTTCAACCCCTTGCCGGCCAGCGTGAGCTGGTGCTGAGGGTGATGCCCATGCCCGCCGACGCCAATGCCAACGGCGACATCTTCGGCGGCTGGATCATGGCGCAGGTGGACATTGCCGGCTCCATCCTGCCGGCGCGGCTGTCACGGGGCCGCGTGACCACCGTGGCCGTCAACGAGTTCGTCTTCAAGCAGCCGGTCTCCATCGGCGACCTGCTGAGCTTCTACGCCACCGTCACGCGCGTGGGCCGCACGTCGGTCACGGTGCATGTGGAGGTGTTCGCCGAGCGCGACCCGGAGAACCTGCACGTGGTCAAGGTGACCGAGGCCAACCTGACCTACGTGGCGATCGACCGCGAGGGCAAGCCGCGGCTGGTCACGGCGTAGCGATCAAGTCGACGGCGTCATAGGAGAAGCCCGGGCTCAGGTAGGCCGTGCCGCTCGTGCCGCTGACGACATTGATCGTCAGCGTGTTGGTGCCGGCCACCAGCGCCGACGCCGGGATGGCGTAGCTGTAGAGCCGGTTCACGCCGCGGTAGGTGCCGACGGTCATGTTGCGGGAGCCCTTGGCCGGCGCCGTGGGAACGGCCGAAGTCCAGCCGTTGACCGTGACCTGCGGGCGGGCGCCGTTGAAGTCTTCCGTCGTGCCGATGCGCAGCGTCAGGTTCTTCACCTGGGCACTGGTCAGCGTGAACGTGATGACGCGGGCGTTGTTGACGTCCTTCCACTGGTAGGCGGGAAAGCCGGCCGCCGCGGTGGACGTGCCGACAACGAAGGTGGACGGCACCCAGTTGCTCATGCGGCTGTCGGTCGGGTGCATGGTCGTCAAGCGGCCGCCGTTCAGGAACTCGGTCGGCGTGCCGTCCCAGTTGCCGATGCGCCAGAGTGCGGCCGTGCTGGCCGGGTCGGCGTTGACGGCGATCGTGTTGAGCAGCGTCGTGCCGCCGGCCGTGACGTTGACGCTGCCGGTGTAGACGGCCAGCTCGTTCTTGTAGACGGTCAGCGTGTAGGTGCCGGGCCGCATGCCGGTGGCCTTGAAGTAGCCGCTGTTGGCCAGGTTGGCGGTGGTCCAGTACTGGGCCGTCGCGTTGGAGAAACCCACCGTGTACGTGAAGTTCCCATCGGTGCCCGACAGGCCCACGCCGGCGACGGCGCCGCGGCCGGCGGGCGCCACGTACCCGTCCAGCCCCATCACGGAGAACCAGCTGGTGTCCGGCGCCGGCGGCGCACTGCCGCCCGTGAACATCAACGTGTAGCTGTTCAGCACGCCCAGGCGGAAGGCCTCGGTCTGGCCTTCGCCGTAGTTGACGATGTAGGTCAGCTCGTTGTTGGTGGCCGTGATCTGGTTGAGCAGGCTGCGGTAGAACGGGCCGCCCGAGTTGCCCTCGTTGTTGTCACGGTAGAACCACAAACCCACCGTGCCCGCGCTGTTGCGGCCACCGAAGTACTGCCAGTCCTTCAGGCGCATGTTGGAGTAGTGCTTGGAGCGCGTCTGGCCCGTGCCGGAGATGCCGAACACGTCGCTGGCCTCGACCGTCGTGTCGGTGCTGCGCAGGTCCTGCGGCCAGTTGCCGCTGCTGTCCACGCCCCCCGGCGTGCCGGCCGGCCCGCCCTGCGACAGCGCCGCGATGGGCACCCGCACGATGAAGCGCACGAGGTTCAGCGTGTCGGGCTCCTCCGTGAAATAGGTGCCCATGTAGATGCGTGGCTCGCCGCTCCTGGCCATGTAGTAGTGCTTGAGCACGCCGCCGTTGGCGCTGAAGACCGTCACCGTGATCTTCACGTAGGCGCCGCCGCTGACGACGCCGCCGTTGGCCGTGGACGCCAGCGTGGCGACGCCGGTGCTGCTGATCATCTGCGCCTGCACGTCGACGGCCGACACGTTGCTGTAGAGGAAATCGAAGCCCGAGTTCAGCTGCGAGCCGCGGCTGGCGTCGGCGTATTGCACGCCGTTGTAGAGGATGCTGGAGAGGTCGCCCTTGGACTGCGTGCTGGAGCCGTTGTCGTAGGCCATCACCTTGAACACGAGGCCGCCGCCGGTGTCCACCTGGTACTGCACCTTGGACGCGCTGCCGCTGTCGTAGACGGTGGTCAGGCTGAAGGCCGCCAGCGCCGGCGACGCGAGGACGATGAAGAAGAGCGCGCAGGCTGCCGCGCCCAGCCGGCGCAAGTGCCGGCGGAGGTCGTTGATCCGCATTGATTCGTCTCCGTAGGTGCCCGGCCGTCTACAGCTGCGGCCAGTGCTGCCGCGTGATTGCGGCCGGTCCAGTCTAGGAAGCCGCCCGCCGCCGCAGCGCTCAAGTTGTTGAGCGGTTCGCCAGCTGCGGCCACGCCGCAACGATGTGCCCGGCCAGCGCCTCGGCCCACAGCGCATAGCCGCGCGGGCCGGGGTGGAAGCCGTCGGCCGCCATCAGCGCGGCGGCATCGCGCTGCATCACCTCGGGCAGATGCGCGACGTGGCGCGAAGCGTGGCCGCGCACCTGCGCCGCCAGCGCTGCATTGAAGCGCGCCGCCTGCTGGCCGAAGAACCAGCGCAGCGGCTGCGGCAGCACCGGGAAGGCCTGCATGGGCGGGGCGGCGCAGTGCAGCGTCAGGCGCACGCCGGCACGCTCGCGCGCCAGGGCGTCGATGGCGTCGAGCGCCGCCAGCGCCTCGCCCGGCGCGACCTGGTCGACGACGTCGTTCACCCCGAGGGCGGTGACGAGCACGTCGGCTGCCGCCAGCTCGCTAGCCCGCAGCTGGGCCAGGGCCTGGGCGCTGCGGTGGCCGCTGGTCGCCACCAGCTGCCATCCTACCGGCCGGCCGAGGCGGGCCGCGAGCAGGTGGCCCAGGCAGCCCGCGAGCGCTTCGTCCTGGTGCGCGGCGCCGACGCCCGCGGCCGAGGAGTCGCCCACGATGAGCAGGCGCAGGCCGTCACCCGGGCGCATGCGTTCGCCGGCCGCCTCGGGCAGGCGCAGGGCCGTGGCCCGGACGCGGCGGCCCTGCCATAGCAGCAGCGGGCCGAGCAGCAGCTTGGCGAGGGTGGGTGTCATCGAGGTGGCCGCTTTGTAACGGCGTCAGCCATGTCCGACTCCACCCGACTGCGCCGTCCGGCATGGCGGCCAAGGCGCCGGCCCTAGGCTGACGTCGTCCGCCATCACGGCGTCAACCGAGAGGAGTCCCGCCATGTTGCGTTACGCCATCATCTTCTTCGTCATCGCGCTGATCGCGGCCGTGTTCGGCTTCACGGGCATCGCCGCCAGCGCGGCGGGCTTCGCCCAGCTGCTGTTCTACGGCTTCCTGATCCTGGCCGTCATCGGCCTGGTGGTCGGCCTGATCCGACGATAGGGCCGTCAGTCGAATTTGGAGAAGTCGGGGGCCCGCTTCTGGAAGAAGGCCTGGAAGGCCTCCATGGCCTCCGGGCTGCGCAGCCGGGCCCCGAAGATCTGCGCCTCGCGCGTGATGGCCGCCTTGACGGCTTCACGCTGAGGCTCGCGGATCAGCCGCTTGCTGTCGCGCACCGCGCCAGGGGCCAGGGTGTTGAAGCGTTCGGCAATGCGGCGCGCATGGTTCACCACCTCGCCAGCCGGCAGCACGCGGTTGGCGATACCGCACTCCACGGCCTGCTCGGCGGTGAAGGGATCGCCGAGCAGCAGCTTCTCGGCCGCGCGCCGGTTGCCCATCAATTGCGGCACCAGCACGCTGGAGGCGAACTCCGGCACCAGGCCGAGGCCGACGAAGGGCATGGCCAGGCGCGCATCGTCCGCCACGAAGACGAGGTCGCAGTGCAGCAGCATCGTCGTGCCGATGCCGATGGCCGCTCCGGTCACGGCGGCAACCACGGGCTTGCCGCAGTCCGTCAGGGCGTGCATGAACTGGAAGGTCGGGGCCTCCTCGCCGCGTACCGGCCCGGCCATGAAGTCCTCGAGGTCGTTGCCCGAGGTGAAGATGCCGGGCTGTCCCGTGATGAGCACGGCGCGTGCGGCCTTGTCGGCATCCGCCGCCCGCAGCGCGTCCGCCATGGCCTGGTACATCGCCTGGGTGATGGCGTTCTTCTTCTCGGGCCGGGCGATCTCGATCGTCGCGACGCCGTTGACGGTGTAGGTCTTGATGGTCACGTCAGGCTCCTATCGGGGTTCAGCTGCATTGTCTTCGGGCCGAGCGCCGGGCCGCTCCCAAGCCGGCCCGTCTGGCGATGTGCTTGCCGGTCGAACCGGCAAGCATCGCCGTCCCCTCGGGGGAGCGAACAGGCTGGCCCGCGTTCAGCGGGGCAAGACTGGGCGAGGGGCTCACGCAGTCGCTGTCTTGGCGTGGAACTGGGTCCAGTGATTGGCCAGGTGCATCAGGTGGGCGCGTTCGTACTGCGGCTTGGTCAGCTCGCCGTAGGCGAAATGAGGCCGCAGCGTACCGCTGAACTGAGCGAAGGCCTCCATGGCCGCCAACAGGCGGTTGACCGACAGCTTCAGCGCCTGGGCCGCGTCGAGAGCCGGCGCGCCGGGGATGGGCTCCGACAGGTCGTGGTTCATGGCGCCTCGCGCATTGAAGACGGCAAAGGCCGCGGACCCGACCGTCGAGCGGAACCAGGCACCCTTGAGCGCCGGGAAGCCCTGCATCGAGAACTCGATGCTCTGGGCGAGGTGCTGCAGGACCTGGCTGAGGTTCCAGGGGTTGCCCTGCACCAGCTTCTCGCCGAAGAGCAGGTCGAGCACGGCCTGCTGCGCCTGCTGCCAGGTGGCGAAGGTCTGCAGCCGGCCGGTGCAGGCGGCCAATGGCGTCACCGTGAGCAGTGCCGAGGTGGTCTTGAGCGCGCGGCGACGGTCCATGCGCTTACAGCCGCTCGAAGATGCCGGCAGCGCCCTGGCCGGCGCCCACGCACATCGTGACCATGCCGTACTTGCCGCCGGTGCGGCGCAGGCCGTGGATGACCGAGGCAGAGCGGATGGCGCCGGTGGCGCCCAGCGGGTGGCCCAGGGCGATGGCGCCGCCGTTGGGGTTGACCTTGGCGCGGTCGAGCTCGAAGCCCTTGCTGTCGAGGTCGTTGAGCACGGCCAGGCTCTGGGCGGCGAAGGCTTCGTTGAGCTCGACCCAGTCCAGGTCCTTGGCCGCCAGGCCCGCGGCCTTGAGGGCAGCCGGGATGGCCTCGATGGGGCCGATGCCCATGATCTCGGGCGGCACGCCGCGCACGGCGAAGGACACGAAGCGGGCCAGCGGCGTCAGGTTGTAGCGCTTGAGCGCGGCTTCGCTGACGAGGATGAGGCCGCCCGAGCCGTCGGAGGTCTGGGAGCTGTTGCCGGCGGTGACGCTGCCCTTGGCGGCGAACACGGGCTTGAGCTTGGCCAGGCCTTCCAGCGAGGTGTCGGGGCGGGCGCCCTCGTCGAGCTTGACGGTGCGGGTCTTGACGTTGACGGAGCCGTCCGCGAGGTTGGGCGTGCGCTCGACCACGTCGAAGGGCGTGATCTCGGCGTCGAAGTAGCCGGCCTGCATGGCGGCCACGGCGCGCTGGTGGGACTGCAGCGAGAAGGCGTCCTGCGCCTCGCGGCTGATCTTCCACTGGGCGGCGACCTTCTCGGCCGTCAGGCCCATGCCGTAGGCGATGCCGATGTTCTCGTCCTTCTCGAAGATCAGCGGCGACAGGCTGGGCTTGTTGCCGCCCATGGGGATCATGGACATGGACTCGACGCCGCCGGCGAACATCACGTCGGCCTCGCCGACGCGGATGCGGTCGGCCGCCATCTGCACGGCGGTGATGCCGGAGGCGCAGTAGCGGTTGACCGTCACGCCGCCGACCGTCGGGCCGAAGCCGGCCAGCACCGAGGCCACGCGGGCGATGTTCATGCCCTGCTCGCCCTCCGGGAAGGAGCAGCCGACGATGGCGTCCTCGATGGCCTTGGCTTCCAGGCCCGGAGCCTGGGCGAGGGCCGCCTGCATGACCTTGACGAGCATCTCATCGGGCCGAGTGTTCTTGAAGTAGCCACGGCCGCTCTTGCCGATGGGCAGACGGGTGGCGGCGACGACGTAGGCGTCTTGGACTTGCTTGCTCATGGTCTTTCCTTTCAAGGCCCTCGCGGGCCTTTCGGTGTTCAAGCCTGGGGCTTCTCTTTGGGCACCCAGGCCCAGACAAATTCACACTGGATCGGCTCGATGCCGGCTTCGTCGGTGACCGTGACGGCCACCTTCACTTCACCCTTGGTCTCGCGGGCCAGCAGCGCACGCTGCTCGGCGGTGAGATGGGCCTGGGCACGCAGGGCCCCGCTCGCGCGCTTCTTGAACGCGACGTTGAGGCTCTTGCACAACGGCAGGCAGTCGTCCCGCACGTTCATGCCGACGACCATGCCCGTGGCGGTTTCGGCCACCAGGGTCATGGCCGCGGCATGCACGCCGCGGATGTGGTTCTGCACCGGCCGCCGGTTGGCGATGCGGATCTCGCTGCGCTCGGGCGTGAGGGCGACGAAGTCCAGCCCCGCCGTGCCGGTGAGCGGCACGGCGCGCCGCAACGCGAAGTTGCGCGCGGCGCTGCGCAGCGGGCCGGGCAGGCCGTCCAGCTTGGCGAGGGTGCGTTGAAGCCGGTTCACCGTTGACTCGCTCAGTTGCGCACCGGCTTGCCCGTCTGGAGCATGCCCATGATGCGTTCCTGGGTCTTGGGGTTGTCCAGCAGCGCGCAGAAGTGCTTGCGCTCCAGGGCCATCAGGTACTCCTCGGTCACCAGCGAACCCGCCTCGACCTCACCGCCGCAGACCACGTCGGCGATCGCCGCGGCCAGGTGGTAGTCGTGGGCGCTGACGAAGCCGCCGTCGCGCATGTTGGCGACCTGGCCCTTGATCGTCGCGATACCGCTGCGGCCGGCGACCGGGAACATCACCTTGTGCGGCGGGCGGTAGCCGGCCTCGCTCATGCCCTTGACTGTGGCGGTAGCCACGTGCAGCAGCTCGTCCTTGTGCGGGACGATGATGTCGCTGTCCAGCAGGAAGCCGTTCTTCCTCGCCTCGTGGGCCGAGGTGGCGACCTTGGCGGTGGCAGCGGTCAGGAAGCCGTCCTTCAGGAAGGCGAGGATGTCGGCGCCCGCATTGCCGGCGGCGGCCATCTCGGCGGCGCGGCGGGCGATATAGGTCAGGCCGCCGCCGCCCGGGATGAGGCCCACGCCCACTTCGACGAGACCCACATAACTTTCGACGTGAGCGACACGGCGCGCGCAGTGCACGGCCAGCTCGGCGCCACCGCCCAGGGCCAGGCCGCGCATGGCCGCGACGACCGGCACGTTGGCGTAGCGCAGGCGCAGCATCATGTCCTGCAGCTTCTTCTCTTCCGGCGCGATGCCCTTGCTGCCCATCTTCATGAAGACGGGCATCAGGCTCTCGAGGTTGGCGCCGGCCGAGAACACGTCGTCCGGCGACCAGATCACCAGGCCCTTGTAGGCGTCTTCAGCGATCTCGACGGCCTTGAGCAGGCCCTCGGTGACGGCCGGGCTGATGAGATGCAGCTTGGCGGTGATGGAGGCGATGACGACCTCGCCGTCCAGCGTCCAGACGCGCACTTCGTCGTTCTTGAACAGCTCGGTGCCGCTCTTGAGCGGGTCGGCCGCGCCGCTGCCCAGCAGCGACTCGCGGAAGGCCTGGCGCTGGTAGACCGGCAGCTCGCTGCGCGGCTTGAACCTGCCCTCGGCGGCGCTCCACGAGCCCTGCGGTGTGTGCACGCCACCGGCCTCGGCCACCGGGCCTTCGGTCACCCAGGCGGGCAGAGGCGCGCTGGAGAGGGTCTTGCCGTCGGCGATGTCGGCGGCGATCCACTGCGCCACCTGCGTCCAGCCGGCGGCCTGCCAGAGCTCGAACGGGCCCTGCTGGGAGCCGAAGCCCCAGCGCATCGCGAAGTCGATCTCGCGGGCCGTGTCGGCCACGGTGGCCAGGTGCACGGCGCAGTAGTGGAAGCTGTCGCGCAGGATGGCCCACAGGAACTGGGCTTGCGGGTTGGTGGATTCGCGCAAGAGCTTGAGGCGGTCGGCCGGGGCCTTCTTGAGCATGCGCGCGACGATCTCGTCAGCCTTCTTGCCACCGGCCACGTACTCGCCCGTGGCGAAGTCCAGCCGCTGGATGTCCTTGCCGACCTTCTTGTAGAAGCCGGCGCCGGTCTTCTGGCCGAGGGCGCCCTTCTGGATCAGCTCGCCCAGGACCTTGGGCGTGGCGTAGGTGGCGTAGAAGGGGTCGTCCTTCAGGTTGTCCTGCATGGTCTTGACGACGTGAGCCATGGTGTCCAGGCCCACCACATCCGCCGTGCGGAAGGTGCCGGAGCTGGCGCGGCCGAGCTTCTTGCCGGTCAGGTCGTCCACCACGTCCACGGTGAGGCCGAACTTCTCGGCCTCGATCATCGTGGCCATCATGCCGGCGATGCCGACGCGGTTGGCGACGAAGTTGGGCGTGTCGTGGGCGCGCACGACGCTCTTGCCGAGCGAGGTGGTCACGAAGGCCTCGAGCTGGTCGAGGATCTCGGGACGGGTCGTCGGCGTGTTGATCAGCTCGACCAGCGCCATGTAGCGCGGCGGGTTGAAGAAGTGGATGCCGCAGAAGCGCGGCTTGATGCCCTCGGGCAGGACTTCGCTCAGCTTGGTGATCGACAGGCCCGAGGTGTTGGACGCGACGATGGCGTGGTCGGCGACGAAGGGCGCGATCTTGGTGTAGAGGTCCAGCTTCCAGTCCATGCGCTCGGCGATGGCCTCGATGACGAGGTCGCAGCCACGCAGCACTTCCAGGTGCTCTTCGTAGTTGGCCTGCTGGATCAGCGCCGCCTCTTCGGGCACGCCCAGGGGCGCCGGCTTGAGCTTCTTCAGGCCGTCGACGGCCTTTTGCACGATGCCGTTCTTGGGGCCTTCCTTGGCGGGCAGGTCGAACAGCACGACGGGCACCTTGCAGTTGACGAGGTGGGCCGCGATCTGCGCACCCATCACGCCGGCGCCGAGCACGGCGACCTTGCGGACTTGGAATCGACTCATGGGTTCTTGCTCCTAAAGAATTCGTTGGTTCACTCCACGCGGATCCACGTCTGCGTGCGATAGAAAGGGCCGATGTAGCCGCGCATTTCCAGCTTCTTGCCGCCGTCCACGGGCTTGAGGCGGGTGCGATAGGTCTTGCCGTTATTCGGGTCAAGGATCTCGCCGCCGCCCCAGACGCCGTCGCCATCGGCCTTGACACCGCGAATGATCTGCAGGCCGACGATGGGCTGGTCCTTGCGGTCGTCCCTGCACTTGTCGCATTTCGCGTTGGGCTCGGCGGACGGGTCCAGCACCTTGTCGATGCTGCCCACGAGGGTGCCCCCCTGTTCGCTGATGCGGACCAGCGACTTCGCGGTTTTGCCGTCGTCGTCGATGGTCCTCCACAGGCCCACGGGTGTCGTCTGCGCGAAGGCAAACGCGGGCAGCAGCAAGGCAGCAGCGAACAGGACTTTCATCGGGGGCATCCTTCGGTCAGTGTGCGTTGGGGTCAGAAGAGGGCTTCTTCCATTTCCATCAGCGGCGCCAGGCCCGCACGGCAGGTGCGGATGAGGCTGGCCGTCTCGGGCAGCAGCTTGGCGAAGTAGAAGCGCGCCGTGGCGAGCTTGGCGGTGTAGAACGGGTCGCCGCCGTCCTTCTTGGCCAGAGCGATCTTGGCGGCCTGGGCGAAGAAGTAGGCGAAGCACATGTGGCCCACCACGCGCAGGTAGTCCACCGCCGCGGCGCCGACTTCGTCGGGGTTGCCGAAGGCCTTCATGCCGATTTCCTGGGTCAGCTTGTTGACCTTGTCGCCCAGGTCGGCGAGCGGGTTCACGAACTCCTGCATGGCTTCGTTGACGCCCTCTTCCTCGATGAAGGCGGCGATCTTCTTGCCGAACTTCTTCAGCGTGGCGCCGTTGTTGCCCAGCACCTTGCGGCCCAGCAGGTCCAGCGACTGGATGGTGTTGGTGCCCTCGTAGATCATGTTGATGCGCGCGTCGCGCACGAACTGCTCCATGCCCCACTCGTGGATGAAGCCGTGGCCACCGAAGACCTGCATGCAGTGCGAGGTGGCCAGCCAGCCGTTGTCGGTGATGAAGGCCTTGATGATGGGCGTGAGCAGGGCGACCTCGGCCTCGGCGTCCTTGCGCTCGTCCTCGTCGTCGCTCTTGAGGGCCTTGTCCAGCTGCAGCACGGTGTAGCCCTGCAGCATGCGGCCGCCCTCGGCGAAGGCGCGGGCCGTCAGCAGCATCTTGCGCACGTCGGGGTGCACGATGATGGGGTCGGCCGGCTTGTCGGGGGCCTTGGGGCCGGAGAGGGCGCGCATCTGGATGCGGTCCTTGGCATAGGCCACGGCGTTCTGGTAGGCCACCTCGGTCAGGCCCAGGGACTGGTTGCCCACGCCCAGCCGGGCGGCGTTCATCATGACGAACATCGCGGCCAGGCCCTTGTTGGGCTCGCCGACCAGTGTGCCCACGGCGCCTTCCAGCACGATCTGCGCGGTGGCATTGCCGTGGATGCCCATCTTGTGCTCGAGGCCGGCGCAGAAGATGCCGTTGCGCGAACCCAGCGAGCCGTCGGCATTGACGTTGAACTTGGGCACGATGAAGAGCGAGATGCCCTTGCTGCCCTGCGGCGCGTCCGGCAGGCGGGCCAGCACGAGGTGGACGATGTTCTCGGCCATGTCGTGTTCGCCGGCGGAGATGAAGATCTTCTGGCCGGTGATGCGGTAGGTGCCGTCGGGCTGAGGCTCGGCCTTGGTGCGCAGCAGGCCGAGGTCGGTGCCGCAGTGAGGCTCGGTCAGGCACATGGTGCCCGTCCATTCGCCGCTGGTGAGCTTGGGCAGGTACAGGGCCTGCTGCTCGGGCGTGCCGTGGGCGTGCAGGGCCTCGTAGGCACCGTGGCTCAGGCCGGGGTACATCGTCCAGGCCTGGTTGGCCGAGTTCAGCATCTCGTAGAAGAACTGATTCACGAGGTGGGGCAGGCCCTGGCCGCCGAACTGCGGGTCGCAGCTGAGCGCCGGCCAGCCGCCTTCGACGTACTGCTTGTAGGCTTCCTTGAAGCCCTTGGGCGCGGTCACCTCGTGGGTGGCCTTGTCGAGGGTGCAGCCCTCGGCGTCGCCGCTGAGGTTGATGGGGGCGATGACTTCGGCAGCGAACTTGCCGCCTTCCTCGAGCACCGCGTTGATCGTGTCGGCGTCGATGTCGGCGTGGGCCGGCAGCATCTTCAGCTCGTCGACGACGTTCAGCAGCTCGTGCATGACGAACTGCATGTCACGCATGGGCGGTTGGTACTGGGGCATCGGGTACTCCTGGAGCGGTCTGTAGAAGGGTGAAAGGGATCAGCGCCGTGTGGCGCCGTTGCGGGATGTCTTGGGGCTGCGCTCGATCTCGAGGCCAGCCGGCGTGGCGTAGAACTGGATGGTCCGGTCGAAGCCGATGCCGGCTCGCGCCAGCGCGCCCGGAATGCGCATGAAGCGGGCGTCGTGGTGCAGCGACAGGATGAGGCCGTGCAACTCGAAGACGATCTGGTCGACATCGGCATCGGCACGGAGGTGGCCCTCCTGCACCGACAGCTCGATGGCTTTGTGCAGCGCCGCATGCCAGGCCTTGACCATGCCCACGAGGGCGTCGCGCACCGGACCGGGCCGGTCGTCGAACTCCACGGCACCGCTGATGTAGATGCAGCCGGAGTCGACCTCGACGGAGACGCGGCGCACCCAGCGCTCGAACATGGCCCGCAGCCGCGGCAGGCCGCGCGGCTCGCGGATGGCGGTGAAGAAGACCTCTTCCTCGAACTTGGCGTGGTATTCCGTGACGACGGCGATCTGCAGTTCCTCGCGCGAGCCGAAGTGGGCGAAGACGCCCGACTTGCTCATGCCGGTCACGTCGGCCAGGGCGCCGATGGACAGGCCCTCCAGGCCCATGTGCGAGGCCAGGCCCAGGGCGGCCTCGAGAATGGCGGCGCGAGTCTGCTGGCCCTTTTGCAGCGAGCGCGCCACGCGCACCGGCTTGGCGGCACGCAGGGGAGCGGCTTTCTTGGCAGGAGCGGGCAAGGTGGACACGGCGCAAGAATAAAACGAACGATCGTTCTATTTTGCAGGTCGCTTCCGTGACAGCGCCACCTTGTCCCGCGGATTTCTAGGGTGATGTGCCTAATACTGCGCCCAACCTAGGGATGACCCGGAGGCGTCGGCCTGTCATGGGCCCGCGCTTGAGCGCTGGCCCGGTTCTCGCTAGGCTCTCGGTTGGAGGTCAGGGCCTCTTCACGCTACGGGGATCGGATGCGTTGCCACTCAAAAGCCCGCGAGCAAGGCGCGAAGTCGAAGCAGGGGACCTCCCCAGCGAGGCTTCGCAACGCCGCGCGCGGGCTTTTGAGTAGCAACCCTTTGGGAGAGGGTCTGCGCGGGCGCATGGCGTCGTTGCGCGCTTTGCCCGGGCAATCAGCCCGGGCTTCGGCGCGGCGCCTAGCCCCACACCCGCGCAGACCCTCTCGCACCGATTCCCGTAGCGTGAAGAGGCCCTAGCAGTGGATGTGCTCCAGCTCGATGTCTCCGGCCGGCCCCAGGCCTGGATCACGACCCGCGAAGCGGCCGTGATCTACGCCAGCGACGGCGTCGCCTGGACGCTGGGCGATCCTTGCCAGGTGCTGCGCGGCGGCTGGCAGCGCATCACCGGACGCCAGTCCCGCATCGAGGTGCACTCCATCATCGCGGTGCGCGGGGCCGTGCCGAGCCGCGCCTGGCGCCAGGCCCCGGCGCTGACCAACGCCAAGCTCTTCGTGCGCGACCGCTTCATCTGCGCCTACTGCGGCCACCGCTGCCTGCCCGAAGACCTCACCCGCGAGCACATCCACCCCACCTCGCGCGGCGGGCAGGACACGTGGATGAACTGCATCACCGCCTGCCGGCCCTGCAACGGCCGCAAGGGCAGCCGCCTGCCCGAGGAGGCGCGCATGAGCCTGCTCTACCTGCCCTACGTGCCCAGCCTGCACGAGGACATGATCCTGCGCGGGCGCCGCATCCTGGCCGACCAGATGGAATTCCTCCTCGCCAGCGTGCCCCGGTCGAGCCGCCTGCACGGGTAAAGAGTTGTAGTCCGGTGCGTCCGGGCGTCAACGGCGGGACAATCGGCAGCGTTTGGGCTGTCGTTGTGCCCGAGGAGTAATCGAATGTCCAAGCTCATCATTTCACTGGGGGTGGCTTCGGCCCTGGCGCTGAGCGCCTGCGCCACGTCCAACCCCGACGTCATCCAGCGCGGCGACGCCCAGCGCATGTCCCAGGTGCAGGACGCCACCGTGCTGTCCAGCCGGCCCGTCACCGTCGACGGCTCGCAGAGCGGCATCGGCGGCGCTGCAGGCGGCGTCACCGGCGCCATCGCCGGCAGCTCGGTCGGTGGCCGTCGCGAAGGCGCGGTCGTCGGCGTGATCGGCGCGGTGGCGGGTGCCGTCATCGGCAACGCCATCGAGCGCTCGGCCACCCGGGAGGAGGCTCTGGAAATCATCGTCCAGCTGCGCAACGGCGAACGCCGCGCCATCGTCCAGGCCAAGGGCGCCGAGACATTCAACAGCGGTGACCCTGTCGTCCTCGTGACGACTGGCGGCAAGACCCGCGTGATGCGCGCACCGGCCGTCGTGCCGGCGGCTCCGGCCAGCAACGGCTGAAGCCGGCACCCCAGGCCGGCGCCAACCGACAATGGCGGGCTGTTCAAGCCCGCCATTTTTCATGCCTGCCGATTTCGACGACGCCCCCCTGTACGAGCCGCGCCTGTGGCGTGACAACGGCTGGACCGCCCAGGTCATCAAGAACGAGGACGACGAAGGCTGGGCCGTCGCCATGTACAAGGCCGGCGAAAGCGAGCCCGCCCTCGTCGGCCCCTGGACCATGGGCCGCGACAAGAAGAACCCCAAGCCGCTGGACGTCAACGCCTTCAACACGCTGGTGAAGACGGCCTCCGAGGTCATCCGCCGCCACGAGCAGCAGCTGCACGCCCAGCTCAACAAGACGCTCTACGTCGCCCGCGACGGCGCCTGGCTGAAGGTGACGCTGGAGATCGTGCCGGCCGAGGACGACCCCTACGCCTGGCTGCGCGCGCACGATGCGGCGGGCGCCCAGCTCGCGCAGGTCAAGGTCGGCGCCGGTTTCCGGTTCAGCCAGTCCGCCGCCGAGGCCTGGGTCGACGCCGGCTTCGAGCGCCCGTCCACACGCGACTGACCGGGCCGGCCGACGGGCTCAACTCCAGGTCCGATTGCGGCCAGACGCGCGCAGCCCGCGTCCGAAGAATGGCGTGCATCCCATCCACTGGAGCACGCCATGTCCTTCCGCGTCACCGGGCTGTCCGCCCAACCCTTTGCCCACCTGTTCGGCCTCAGCGACGACGAACTCGCCCGCCACGGCGCGGTGCGCCTGATGACCGCGGAAGGCGACCGCCATCCCGACCGCGTCGAGCTGCGCCTGGCCCGCCCGGGCGAGGCCGTGCTCCTGGTCAACCACGAGCACCAGAGCGCCGACACGCCCTACCGCTCCCGCCACGCCATCTTCGTGCGCGAGCATGCCGAGGCGAGCTTCGACGCGGTCGACCAACTGCCGCCGATGCTGCGCAGCCTGATGTCGCTGCGCGCCTTCGACGCGGACGGCATGATGGTCGACGCCGACATCGCCGAAGGCGACGCGGTCGAGGGCTTGATCGAGCGCCTGCTCGCGCAGCCCGAGGTGGCCTATGTGCATGCCCACTACGCCCGGCGCGGCTGCTACGCCGCCCTCATCCGCCGGGCCTGAGCCCCCGCAGCCCGGGGGCTACCCCCAAGTTCGAAGTGAGCAGTTCTGAGCGGCGCCGGATAGATTTCACCGGTCTGTCCATGGAGCCCCTCATGACGCTTCAGCCCCGCCTGTCGCTGCTGGCCGCCGCCAGCCTGCTCGCCGCCGCTCCCACCTGGGGTGCGACGCTCTTCACGCTGCCGGCACCCACCGCGGCCCTGGAGACCAACACCTCGGTGCCGGCCAGCTTCTCGGCCGGCGCGGGCGCGGGCGTGGTCAGCTTCACCCTGGCCGGCTACGCGACGCTGGACGGCGACAACTTCTTTATCGACATCCTGCACGTGAGACTGAACGGCACCGAGATTCTCAGCGGCACCTGGGATCTCGGGGGCGGCGGCGTCAATCGCGTGCTGGTCGACCCCAACGGCGCCACCATCAACAGCGTCGGCAGCCAGCAGCTCGGCATCAGCATTCCGGTCAACCTCGTCGCCGGCAGCAACCAGCTCGTCTTCAGCTACGAGAGCCCCAACAGCTTCGAAGGCACGGACCGTGCCGGCTTGCAGGGCCTGGGCGACGAAGGCTGGGGCCTGAACGCGGTCAACGTGAGCGGCGTGGCGCCGGTGCCCGAACCCGCGCCTGGCGCGCTGCTGCTGGCCGGCCTCGCCGTACAGGGCTGGCGGGCCCGCCGCCGCTGATCAGCCAGCGTCCAGCGCGACGACGCTCAGCGCCGCCGCGTCGCGCGGCAGCGTCGCCAGCCGCGACCCGTCGGGCGCGATGACGACGCTGGCCCCGAAACCGAGCTGACCCGGCGCATTCAGCGATACCGGCCAGTTGCTCTGCAGCACCCAGGCCCCGAGGCCGCGCGCGAGCGCCGCCGCACCGGCCCGGTAGGCCTCGCACAGGGCGGTCTGCCCGGCGTCCGTCTCGCCGACGTAGCTCGGCCAGAAGATGACCCGCGGCCGTGCGGCGTCGGGGCCGGCCGGCAGTGCGGCCTGCAATTCGGGAAGGAGCTCGGCGCCGTCCAGCATCTCCCGGCACAGCACCGAGGTCGCCAGCAGGCTGCCGATGCGCATCCAGCCCCGCGGCCCGCCCGGCGCGAAGAAGGACGCCTCGCTCGGCGTGAGTCCGCGCTTGTGCACGCGGCCGAGCTCCCGCCCAGCGGCATCGACATAGAGATGGCTGTTGAACACCGCCCCGCCCTCGCCCACCGTCGGCAGGCCGACCACCGCCGCGAGGCCAAGGCGGGCGCAGGCGGCGCGCAGGCGGTCCTGCGCATCGCCCAGGGCCAGGGCGTCCAGCTGCGCGGGCATGCGGCGATGAAAGCCGGTCAGCGCCAGCTCCGTGCAGACGCAGCCCTCGGCGCCGGCCGCCGCCGCCTCCTCCAGGGCCCCCAGCGTCTCGGCGAGGTTGCCCGCCAGCGTCCAGTGCATGCGCGGCTGAACGACCGCCCAGCGCGGCGCGCCGCCGCTCACGCCGCGATCTCGAAGCTCAGGCCCGCGCGCTGCTGCAGGCGCCGCACCAGGGCCAGGCCCATGGCGCTGCCGGGCGTCCAGACGCCGCCGGGCGTGGCGTCGCGGCCCACGTCCTGCACGAGGCACAGCGCCGCTTCACTGATCAGTTTGCAGGTCGAGCCGTAACCCGGGTCGCGGTCGCCCTTGACGACGGCGCGCAGCATGCGGCCATCGGCCGCACGGCCGGTGAACCAGACCTCGTAGCGGCCCGCCTCGCGCGCCGCCGCGTCGGGCCCGTCGCCGGGCTGGGTCAGCACGAAGCGGCGCAGCAGCGCGCGCGTCGGGCCAAAGCCCAGCAGCAGGTTCTGCAGCCGGGTGAAGCGCGCCAACGCCCGGGCCTTGCGGCGGCCCTTGTCGCCCTGCCCCGGCCTGCCAGTCAGCATCTTCTCGCTGTAGACGAAGCCCTCGCCCCAGGGATGGCCGCGCAGCGCATTGCTGCGGTGGACGTTCTTGGTGTTGATGGTGGCCATGACGAAGGGGCCAGTCCAGGCGTCAGCCCAGTCGTCGAAGTCCGCCCCCTGGTCGGCCGGCTGCCGGGGTCCCTTGAAGCCACCCGCCAGCGCGAAGGGGTTGCCCATCAGCTTGAGCAGGCCCGGTTCGCGGCGCACGGCCTCGATGGTTTCCATCATGCTGGCGAAGGTGCCGCCGGAGAAGGTGCCCTTGAGCTTCGCGACGCGCCCGCGCACCTCGGGCAACGGCGCGCCGAAGCGGCCCTGGGCCTCGGCCTGGAGGTAGACGACGCCGAGGTCGAAGGGAATGGAGTCGAAGCCGCAGGAGAAGACGATGCGAGCGCCGCTTCGCTCGGCCAGCGGCGTCAGCCTGTCGATCATCCGGGCCATCCACAGGGGCTCGCCGCAGAGGTCGACGTAGTCGGTGCCGGACTCGGCACAGGCCGTCGCCAGCGGCTCGCCGTGCCGCTGGTAGGGCCCGACGGTCGTGATGACGCAGCGGGTGCGCGCGACCAGGGCCTTGAGCGACGCCGCATCGCCCGCGTCGGCCTTGAGCAGGGCCACGGCCGGCGGCAGGTGGAGTTCGTCTCGCACGGCCGCGAGCTTGTCCAGGCTGCGGCCGGCGATGGCCCAGCGGGCACCCGCCGCGCCGCTCAGGTGGAGGTATTCGGCCACGAGGCGGCCGGTGAAGCCGGTCGCGCCGAAGACGATGAGGTCGAATTCCTTGTCGTTGCCGTCGTTCACGAGGCCTTGCCCTTCATCGCGAGCCAGTCGCTGCGCAGCAGGGACAACGAATGGCAGTCCACGTACTCGCCGGCCACGAAGACGATGCCGCGCTGGATGCCCTCGTGCTTGAAGCCGCATTTCTCAGCCACGCGGCGCGAGGCATGGTTGTGCACCGACATGCCGCAGGACAGCCGGTTCACCGGCCAGTTGTCGAACAGGTAGTCCACCAGCAGCGCGGCGGCCTCCGTGGCCAGCCCCTGGCCGCGCAGGGCGACGTCGGCGAGGGTCCAGCCGATCTCGCGAGCCGTCGTGTAGCGGGCCGCGGCGAAGTGCACCACGTCGCCGATGACGCTGCCGTCGATGAGATGGCAGATCAGCAGGCGCTCGGCGTCCTCGCCCGAAAAGCCGTTGTCCTTCCAGCGCTGCTCGATGGTGTGCGGCGGCATCATGCGCGAGCCGAGAAACTGGCCGCGGATCTGCGGGTCGCCCGTCGTGCGCTTGAGCCAGGGCAGGTCTTCCTCGGTCACGTGGCGCAGGCCGACGCGTTGTCCTCTGAGCATGTCTTCAGTCCCTTGAATGAAAAAGCCCGGCCGGAGCCGGGCCTAAGCCTGTAGTTTCGGGCCGAGCGCCGGGCCGCCCCAAGCCGGCCCGTCTGGCGATGTTGACCGGGCCCAATGCCCGGTCAATCGCCGTCTCCATGGGGGACCGACCAGGGGCGCCCGCCTTCAGCGCGGCGCGCCTGGGCGAGGGGTCAAAAATGAATCCCGCGCATCATCTGCTGCAGCGCAATCGCCTCAGGCGACAGGCCGCCGCCCTTGCCCTTCTCGCCCTTGGCGGCATCGCTGTCCGGGAACATGCGGAAGCTGGTGTTCATGACGATCTGCGCAATGCGCGGCGCCGCGGCATGCAGCAGTTCGCCGGAGATGCCCAGGCGCGTCGCGATGCGCACCGGCTTGCTGATGCAGGCCTGGGCGATCATGTCGGCGGCCTCTTCGGGCGACAAGGTCGGCACGTTGTTGTAGATCTTGGTGGGCGCGATCATCGGCGTGCGCACCAGCGGCATGTTGATGGTGGTGAAGGTCACGCCGGTGTCGGCGAATTCGCTGGAGGCGCAGCGAGTCCAGGCGTCCAGCGCCGCCTTGCTGGCCACGTAGGCGCTGAAGCGCGGCGCATTGGTCAGCACGCCGATGGAGCTGATGTTGACGACATGGCCACGGCGCTTGGCCACCATGCCGGGCAGCAGGCCCATGGTCACGCGCAGGCAGCCGAAGTAGTTCAGGTCCATGGTCCGCTGGAAGTCGTGGAAGCGGTCGTAGCTGGACTCGATGGCGCGGCGGATGGAGCGGCCGGCGTTGTTGATCAGGAAGTCGACGCCACCGAAGTTGGTGTTGCACCACTCGATCAGGTTGGCGCTGCCCTCGGCGTCGGCGATGTCGCAGGCGAAGGCGTGCACCTGCGCGTCCTTGCCGGCCTTGGCCTTGATCTCGGTCACGGCATCCTTCAGCTTGGCCTCGTCGCGCGCGCAGATCAGCGTGATGGCGCCGGCCTCGGCGAACTTGACGGCCGCGGCCAGGCCGATGCCCGACGAACCGCCGGTGACCAGCACCACCTTGCCCCCGGTCGCCCCCTTGAGCGAGCGGTCGATGAAGAGATCGGGATCGAGATGACGCTCCCAGTAGTCCCACAACCGCCAGGCGTAGTCGTTCAGGTCGGGGCAGGCGATGCCCGAGCCCTTCAGCGCCGCCTCGGTGTCGCGACAGTCGAAGCGCGTGGGGTAGTTGATGAAGGTGAACATGTCCTCGGGCAGGCCGAGATCTCTCATGACGGCATTGCGGATGCGGCGCACCGGCGCCAGCGCCATCAGCCCCTTCTTGACGCTCTTCGGGATGAAGCCCATCAACGCGGCGTTGATGAACAGGTTCATCTTGGGCGCGTGGGCAGCCTTGCTGAAGATGTCCAGCACGTCGCCGACGCGGTAGCCCTTGGGATCGACCAGGTGGTAGCAGCCGTGGCCCTTGCTGACCTTGTGGGAGATGTGGTCCAGCGCGTCGACGACGAAGTCCACCGGCACGATGTTCATGCGGCCGCCTTCCAGCCCCACGCTGGGCATCCACGGCGGCAGGATCTGGCGCATGCGCTGGATCAGCTTGAACACGTAGTAAGGCCCGTCGATCTTGTCCATCTCGCCGGTGCGCGAGTCGCCGACGACCATGGCGGGGCGGTAGACCGTCCAGGGGCGCTTGCACTCCTTGCGCACGAGCTTCTCGCTCTCGTGCTTGGTCATGAAGTAGGGATGATCGAGGTTCTCGGCCTCGTCGAACATGTCCTCGCGGAACACACCCTCGTACAGGCCGGCGGCGGCGATGGAGCTGACGTGGTGGACGTGGCCCGCGTCGATGGCCTGCGCGAACTCGACCATGCTGCGCGTGCCCTCGATGTTCACGGCCACCTGCGATTCCTCGTCGGCGCTGAGGTCGTACACCGCGGCGAGGTGGTAGAGGTGGTCGATCTGACCCTTGAGGCCCTTGACGACGTCGGAGGCCACGCCGAGCTTCCTGGCCGTGAGGTCGCCGTAGACGGGAATCGCGCGGTTCTTGCCCACGCCCCAGTAGGCGAGCAGGTCGGGCAGCTTGGCGGCGCTTTCCTCGCGCATCAGGAAGTAGACCGTGCTGCCGCGGCGGCCCAGCAGCTTCTTGACGAGCCGCTTGCCGATGAAGCCTGTGGCGCCGGTGACGAAATACTGCATGCGGGTCTCCTGATTCTTGGGTTTGATGACAGTCGCGCCAGATTCTTCACCATCGCCGAAAGCAGCCCGCTGGGCACTTTCCCGAGGAGCACCGTAGAGGCCCGCCACTAGGAATCCCCGTGCCGATGCGGGATGTGGCCGCTAAAGTGCCAGCGGCAACTCGCACACTCGAAAGGACACTCCATGGTCAAGAAGCTCCAGAAGATGGCTGACAAGAAGAAGGCTGCCGCGGCCACAGGCTTCCCGGCCGGCCTGCTCGACAGCGCGATGGCCCAGAACGTCAAGGACAGCGCCCAGCAGATCTGGGCCGCCGGTCTCGCCTCCTTCGCCAAGGCCCAGGGCGAAGGGCAGAAGGTCTTCGAGGCCCTTGTCTCGGAAGGACTGAAATTGCAGAAGAAGACCCAATCCGCCGCCGAGGAGAAGCTCACCCAGGTCGCCAGCAAGGTCAGCGGCATGGCCGGCGACGTCGGCGCCAAGGCCGGCCAGCACTGGGACAAGCTCGAGACCATCTTCGAGCAGCGCGTGGCCAAGGCCCTCAAGAGCCTGGGCGTGCCCTCTGCCGGCGACATCGAGAGCCTGATCCAGCGCATCGATGGCCTGGCCGTCGCCGCCGGCATCAAGAAGGCCGCCGCTCCCGCCAAGAAGGCTGCCGCCCGCAAGGCCGCGCCCGCCAAGAAAGCCCCGGCTGCACGCAAGGCCGCCGCGGCCCCCGCCAAGAAGGCTGCCCCGGTGAAGGCCGACGCTGCACCTGCCAAGAAGACCGCCGCCAAGGCGCCGGCCAAGAAGGCCGCTGCACCGGCCGCGAAGAAGGCGGCGGCCCCCGCCAAGAAGGCCGCTCCGGCCCGCAAGGCGCCCGCGGCCAAGAAGGCTGCAGCCCCCGCCCCCGCGGCGTCGACCGAGCAGGCCGCCCAGGCCTGAGCCGCCGGCACTGAGGCCGCCGACCGATGAGCCCACGCGGGACACCCCAGGGTCGCACCCGCAAGGGCGCGTCGCCCGTGCGGCCCCGCATCGGGCTGGCCCTGGCCGGCGGTGGCCCGCTGGGGGCCATCTATGAGGTCGGCGCGCTTTGCGCGCTCGAAGAAGCGGTCGAGGGCCTGGACTTCAGCGCCTGCGACGGCTACATCGGCGTCAGCGCGGGCGGCTTCATCGCCGCGGCCCTGGCCAACGGCATGCGGCCGCGCGAGCTGTGCGCGGCCTTCATCGAGAACACGGCCGAGCCGCCGGACCGCTTCGACCCCGGCGAGCTGCTGCAGCCCGCCTGGCAGGAGTTCGGCGAGCGCCTGCGGCAGCTGCCTGGCGTGCTGGCAGGCGCCGCCCGCGAAGTGCTGCTCGAAGGCCGCTCGACCCTCGGCACCATGGAGCGCCTGGGCCGCGTGCTGCCGACCGGCCTGCTGTCCAGTGACCGCTTCGGCGAGGCCCTGACCCGCGTCTTCGCCGCGCCCGGCCGCAGCAACGACTTCCGCACGCTGGGCCGCCGCCTCGTGCTGGTGGCGACCGACCTGGACAGCGGCGAGGCCGTCGCCTTCGGCACCGAAGGCTGGGACCATGTCCCCATCTCGCGCGCCGTGCAGGCCAGCGCCGCCCTGCCCGGCCTGTTCCCGCCGGTGGAGATCGATGGCCGCTACTTCGTCGACGGCGCCCTCAAGAAGACCCTGCATGCCTCGGTGCTGCTGGATCGCGGCCTGGACCTGCTGATCTGCCTCAACCCCCTCGTGCCTTACGCGAGCGACCGCCGCTCCACGGCGCGCGACGAGCGCTCGCGCCGCGCCCGCGAGCTGGCCCGCAAGCTGGGCCGCCCCGCCGTTCGCGCCGAGCGCCCGCGCATCCACCGCCTGGTCGATGGCGGCCTGCCGCTGGTGCTGGCGCAGACCTTCCGCTCCCTCATCCACTCGCGCCTGGCCCTCGGCCTGAAGGGCTACGAACTCACCCATCCGCAGACCGCCATCGTGCTCTTCGAGCCCGACCCGCACGATGCGGAGTTCTTCATGGCCAACACCTTCAGCTACCGCGAACGCCGCCATCTGGCGGAGCACGCCTACCAGGTGACCCGCGAGCGGCTGCGCAGCCATGCGGCCACGCTCGGGCCGCAGTTCGCCCGCGCGGGCCTGGCCCTGCGTGAGGACGTGCTGGCCAACCGCGAGGCCCGGCTGCTGCCGCTGCCGGGCGAGACGCGCATCGAGCAGGCCCTGCGTTCGCTGCGCGGCGTCCTGGCCGTGCTGGAGGCGCGCGCCGACGACGCCTGATCAGGCCGCGTCCACCAGCCGGCGCGTGATGGCCGCGCGCAGCGGCGGCAGGTAGCGGGCGACGTCGATGACGGCCCGCCGCAACGCCAGCACCGGCGCCCGGTCGTCGGTGAAGAAGCGCACCAGGGCATTCGTGCCGGCATACAGCGGCCCCGCCTCGCGGCGGTGCTCGGCCTCGTAGGCCAGCAGCGGTGCCAGTTCGCCGGGGTCGCGCCCCGGCGCAAGCCGCCGCGACAGCGCCTCGATGCCGTAGAGGCCGAGGTTGTAGCCATGGGCCGTGACGGGGTGCATGCCCACCGCGGCGTCGCCGATCAGCGCGATGCGCGGGCCGGCGAAGCGCTCGGCCCAGACGGCGACGAGGGGATAGACATGGCGGGCCCCCGCCACCTGCATGGCGCCGAGGCGGCCCTCGGCCGCGGCCTCGATGGCGGCGGCCAGTTCGCGGTCGTCCATGGCCAGGATGCGTGGCAACTCGGCGTTCGCAATGGTCCACACCGCCGAACTGCAGCGGCCGGTCTTGGGCAGCAGGGCCAGCGTGTGGCCTTGCAGGAAGCACTCCTGCGCCAAGCCGTCGTGCTCACGCTCGTGGGCCAGCGGCACCAGCAGGGCGCTGCGGCCGAAATCGCGGTGGCGGGCGCCGATGCCGGCCAGGCGCCGCAGCGCCGAAAAGCGGCTGTCGGCGGCGACCACCAGGGGCGCGGCATGCACCTCGCCGCAGCGCGTCGTCAGCCTCGCCTCGTCGGCCGTGCGCTCGAAGCCGGTCACGGTGCGCCCGCACAGCACCGGCACCCCGCGCTCCTGGGCACCGGCCCAGGCCGCGGCGCGCAGATGGCAGTTGCCCACCAGCCAGCCGAGGTCCTGGCCGCCGGCCTCGAAAGGCAGCGGCGTGCGCGTGCCGCTGGAGCGCACGCTGGCGCGCCGCAGCGGCGCCACGTCGGGCAGGCGGGCCCACAGGCCCAGGCCCTCGAGCAGCCGCCGCGAGCGGTGGGTCAGGGCGATCTCGCGGCCATCGTCGGCGGGCTCGGCCAGGGCCCGGGACTCGGACTGTTCGAGAACAGTCACCGCGAGGCCGCGGTCGTGCAGGGCGCAGGCCAGGGCGAGACCGGCGGGACCGGCGCCGCTGATCAGCACCTGGGGAGGGGTGGTGGGAGGATTCATGGCAACTCGCAGCCTAGGCCGCCGCGGCCATCGCCGCCTTGACCCAGGTCAGGCCGCCTCGTCCGCCGCGTCGGCCTCCGCCAGGGTCTGCAATTCCACGAGACGGCGGTAGAGCCCGCCGTCCAGGCCCATCAGCACTTCGTGCGTACCCCGCTCCTGCAGCCGGCCGTGGTTGAGCACCAGGATCTGGTCGGCCGCCCGGATGGTGGAGAGGCGATGGGCGATCGCGACCACCGTCACGCGGCCGTGCAGCGTGGCCAGGGCGTCGCTGACGCGGCGCTCGGTGGCGCTGTCGATGTTGCTGGTGGCCTCGTCGAGGAAGAGGATGCGCGGCGTTCCCGCCAGGGCACGCGCCATCGCGAGCAGTTGCTTCTGGCCGGTGGAGACGCGGGCACCGCCTTCGCCGAGCAGGGTGTCGTAGCCCTGGGGCAGCGCGGCGATGAAGTCGTGGGCACGGGCCGCCTGCGCCGCCGCCTCCACCTCGGCGGCACCGATGCCGGGGCGGCCCATGGCGATGTTGTCGCGCACGCTGGCGGCCATGAGGTAGGGCTCCTGCGGCACCAGGCCCACGGCGTCGCGGAAGGCCGCGTCGGGCACGGCGGCCAGCGGCTGGCCGTCGACGCTGATGCGGCCCTGCTGGGCGTCATAGAAGCGCAGCAGCAGGGACAGCAGCGTGCTCTTGCCGCTGCCCGTGTGGCCGACGATGCCGACGAAGCTGCCGGCCGGGATGTCCACGTCGATGCCATGGAGCACGGGCCGCGCCGGGTCGTAGCCGAAGCTGACGCCCTCGATGCGCAGCGCCCCGGCCGAGATCACCCGCCCGTCCTGCGGCGGGCCGCTCTGCTCGGCCTCGGCGAGCAGAGCCTTGACACGCGACGCGGCCACCATGGCCTGCTGCAGCTGGCCGAACTGCATGGTGATCTGGATGAGGGGCTCCACCACCCGGGCGATGTAGCTCAGGAAGGCGTAGAGCAGGCCCACCTCCAGCCCTGACAGCTCGCGCCGCCCGAAGCTGTAGATGACCGTGACCAGCAGCAGCACGTTGAGCAGGTCCAGCGCGGGGCGCAACAGCCAGGCGTTGGCGCGCAGCTCGGCGATGCGCGACAGGCGGTGCTCCGCGTTCGTCGCCCCGAAGCGCTCGGCGAAGCGCCCCGCCGCGCCGCTGGCCTGCAGCACCGCCATGCCGGCCATGCTCTCGGCCATCTGCGCGTTGATGTCGCTGCGCAGCTGGCGGGTGCGCTGCACGGCCGGTGCCGACAGGCGCTGGTAGCCCAGGACGATGAGCACCATGGCTGGCACCAGCGTCGCCACGATGAGCATCAGCCGCCAGTCCAGCCAGGCCATGGCGACGAGCGAGCCGAGGACGACGATGGTCGAGTCCAGCATCACGTACAGCACCTGGCGGTAGAGCTGGTTGACGGCCTCGGTGTCGTTGGTGACGCGGCTGACGAGCTGGCCGGTGATGGCCTTGTCGAAGAAGGCCATGGGCAGGGCCAGCACGTGGGCGTAGACGCGCTCGCGCAGCCGCAGCACCGAGCGCCTCGCCACGCCGGCCATGCGCGACAGCTGGGCATAACGCAGCCAGCTGGCGGCCCAGCCCGTCGCCAGCATCAGCGCCAGCAACGCGCCCATCTCGGCGATGTCGTAGCGGCCGGGCAGCAGGTGGTGGTCGATGTAGCGCTTGCCCAGGATGGGGCCGAGCACGTCCAGCGCCGCGGCGGTGAGCAGCCACAGGCCGCCGCGCAGCAGCTGAGGCCGTTCGGGCCGCGCGGCATCCAGCAGCAGGCCGACGCTTTGCCAGGGGCGTTCAGGCGTCTTGCCGGTCACGGGCGGGTCTGCGCTGGCGTCCTTCATGCCGCCTCCAGGCTGGCTTCGATCTGCTGGTAGCGCCACTGCGCCGCATACCAGCCGCCCAGGGCCAGCAGCTCGGCATGCGTGCCGCGCTCGACCGCGAGGCCCTGCTTCAGCACCAGAATCTCGTCGGCGTCCATCACCGCCGAGAGCCGGTGGGCGATGACGATGACGCTGCGGTCGGGCCTCGCCGCACGCAGCTCGCGCAGGTGATCGAGGATGGCCGTCTCGGTGCCGGTGTCCACGGCCGACAGCGCGTCGTCCAGCACCAGCAACGGTGCGTCGGACAACAAGGCCCGCGCGATGGCCACGCGCTGGCGCTGGCCGCCGGACAGCGTCACGCCGCGCTCGCCGACCTCGGTCGCGTAGCCCTGGGGCAGGCGGGCGATGTCGTCGTGCACGGCCGCGAGCCGCGCCGCGGCCTCGACCTCGGCCTGCGTGGCCTGAGGGCGGGCCAGGGCGATGTTCTCGGCCACGGTGGCGGAGAACAGGAAGGGCTCCTGCGGCACCCAGGCGATGTGGGCGCGCAGGGTGGCCAGCGGCAGTTCGGGCAGGGGGACGCCTCCCAGCGCCAGCCCGCCGGCCTGGGGCTCGGCCTGGCGCAACAGCAGGCGCACGAGGGTGGACTTGCCGCTGCCGGTGGCGCCGACGATGCCCAGGGTGCGGCCCGGCGGCAGCGTGAAGTCCACGCCCTCCACCGCGGGCCGGCGCGCGCCGGGGAAGCCGTAGGTCAGCCCTCGGGCCTGCAGCGGCGCGGGCGACGGCAGGGCCGCCCTGCCCTCGTCGGCCAGCGTGAGGGGCGCATCCAGCACCGGAGCCAGCCGCCCCCAGGCGGCGCGGCCACGCTCCAGCAGCGCCAGCACCCAGCCCGCCGCGAACATGGGCCAGATCAGCTGGCCGAGGTACATGGTGAAGGCCGTCAGCTGGCCGATGCTGATCTCGCGCCGCGCGACCAGCCAGCCGCCCACGGCCAGGGCAATGGCGAAGGCCGCCGACAGCGTCATGCCCACGGCCGGCTCATAGGCTGCCTCCCAGCGCTGCGAGCGAAAGCTCGCCTCGGCCGCGCGGTCGGCGAGCTCGCCGAAGCGGGCGCGGCTGCGGTCCACGAGGCCGAGGGCGCGCAGCGTGCGCACGCCCGCCAGGCTTTCCTGCACCTGCTGGTTGAGGTCGCCGAAGCGCGTCAGCGAGTCCTGCGCGGCCTGGTGCAGATGCTGGGAGATCCACCAGAAGGCCAGGCCCATCAGCGGAAACGGCAGCAGCGCCGCCAGGCCCAGGCGCCAGTCGATGCCGACGGTCATCATCGCCAGCACCAGCACCAGGGTCTGGGTGCCGTCGAAGCCGGCGAGCATGGCCTCGCCGGCGGCCTGCTCGACGGTGTCGATGTCATTGGTGGCCAGGGCCATCAGGTCGCCGGTGCGCTGGGCCTGGAAATAGGCCGGCCCCTGCAGCGCCAGCCGCGCGAAGAGCCGCGTGCGCAGCCGGGCGCCGAGCTGGTAGGCCGCCTTGAAGAGGGTCAGCCGCCAGCCGGCGCGCAGCAGGTAGATGACGAGGCCCGCCGCCACCAGCAGGCCGAGCTGGCGCAGCAGCCCGGGTCCGTGCAATTGGCCGGCCACGAGGGCGTCGACGACGTGGCCCACCTGGCGCGGGATCCACACCGTCAACAGCGCGATGCAGCTCAGCATGGCGCCGGCAGCCGCGTAGGCGCGCCAGTGCTCGCGCACGAAGGCGGCGAGCATGCGGGAGAGGCCGGAAGAGGCGGACGGGGCGGACGGCGGGGACACGGGCATGGAACGCCGCAGTGTCGCCGGAGTTCGAAGGCCCGCGCCGCCGACCGGTTGACTCAGCGCCGGGTGCCGACGTCGGGATGACGGCGATGGGGGCGGACCACCAACACCGTGATGCCGTCCGGCGTCAGCTCGTAGACGACGCTGTACGGAAACACCCGCAGCCGAAGGATCGGCGTCCGCGGCTGCGCGGCGCACCGATGCCGGGCTGCTCGAGCAGGAGGCCGGCCGCATGCCAGAACTCCTTGATGAAGCGGGCCGCCAGCGCCGGTGAGCCCTGCCGCTCGTAAAAGGCGGCGGCCGCTTCGAGGTCGAGCTCGGCGGCGGGGTGGAGAACGACCTTCAACCGGGGAAGCGGGCTTGCAGGCGGGCCAGGGCCTCGTCGAGGAGCACCGGCTTGACCCGGCCCGACTTCAGCTCTTCCTGCCGCGCCTGGGCCACCGCCTCCCAGGCCGACTCCACTTCCGGGTCCCGTTCCAACCCTTCGACCAGGTGTTCCAGCAGACGCGACCGGTCCGCGGGTGAGAGCTTCTCCACCTCGGCTTGCAGCGCTTCAAGCGTACTCATCCGGATCCCCCAGGCACGACGGCAACGGTGGCTAGCTTGCCACATTGCGGCGGGCCACGAGCCACAAGCCGCACCAGGTCAGCAAGCCGTTGAGCAGCAGCAGCTCCAGCCCGATCTGGTAGCCGCCCCAGGGCTGGCCGAAGTCGAGCACCGCGCACAGCAGCGGCGCGGCCAGGCAGACCCCCACGAGGGCCGCGGCCGACACCCTGCGCGGCGTGAACAGTGCGAAGGCGAAGAGGCCCAGCAGCGGCCCGTAGGTGTAGCCGGCCAGCTTGAGGATGAGGTAGATCATGCTGGCGCTGTCCAGCGCCTTGAAGCCCAGCACCAGGGCCAGGAAGAGGACGGCGAAGCCGACGTGCACGCGGCGCCGGGTGCGGGTGTCCTCGGTGCCGACCTGCAGCAGGTCCAGGCAGGTGCTGGCGGTCAGCGCCGTGAGGGCGCCGTCGGCGCTGGGCAGCAGGGCCGACACCAGGGCGAGCACGAAGACGGCCTGCACCCAGGCGGGCAGGTGCTGCATGACGACGGCCGGAAAAAGGGCATCGCCCCGGACCTCGAGCCCATGCTGGCGGGCGAAGAGGGTCAACAGGCCGCCGAGCAGCAGGAAGGCCGTGATGACGAGCAGCAGCAACCCGGCGAGCAGCAGCAGGTTCTTCTGCGCGTCGCGCAGCCGGGCCACCGACAGGCTCTTCTGCATCATCTCCTGGTCCAGGCCCGTCATGGCGATGGTGATGAAGACGCCTGCCAGCACCGCCTTCACGGAGAAGTCGCGGCTCAGCGGGTCGCCGACCCAGACGCGCGACAGGCCGGCCGCGTCGAGCTGGGCGAGCGTGCCGGGCTGCCACAGCAGCACCGTGCACACCACCAGGCCGGTCAGCATGCCGGCGGTCTGCAGCGTGTCGGTCCACACCAGGGCCTTGACGCCGCCCTCGACGGTGTAGAGCAGGATCATCGCCAGCACGACCGCCGCGCCCACCGCGAAGGGCAGGCCCAGCGGCCCGAGGATGAGGGTGTGCAGCACCTGCACGACCAGGTAGAGCCGGGCCGTGGCGCCGACCGTGCGCGAGAGCACAAAGTAGGCCGAGCCCAGGCGCTGCGCGACCGGCCCCAGCCGCGCGCCGAGGAACTCGTAGATCGACGCCAGCCCCAGCCGGTGGTAGGCCGGCAGCAGCACGTAGGCGATGACGACGTAGCCCACCAGGTAGCCCAGCGTCACCTGCAGGTAGGTGAAGCCGCTGGCGGCGACGGAGCCGGGCACGCTGATGAAGGTGACGCCCGACAGCGAGGTGCCCACCATGCCGAAGGCGACCACGGGCCAGGGGCTGCTCCGCCCGCCGACGTAGAAGCCGGCGGCCCCGGCACGGCGGCTCGCCCGGTGGGCGACGTGGAAGAGAAGGGCGAAATAGGCGAGGACGCCCAGCAGCAGCAGACCCGGTGGCATGGAGGGGATGATGCCCGATGACGCCGCCGTGGCCCGGGCATGAAAAAGGGGCCCGAGGGCCCCTGGGGTCGAACCGGCCGCGATGCGCGGCCGGGCCCGGCGTCAACTGAACTCAGGGGTAGCTGATGTTCAGCGTGTAGCCCGAGCTGGTGCTGAAGCCGCTGTAGCTCTGCACCTTGATGTAGACGGTGCGGGCCGAGGTGCCGTTGGTGAAGGTCAGCGACTCGGAGGCCGTCGTGCCCTCGGACGAGGCCAGGCCGGCGCCGGAGGAGCTGACGAGGTAGAGGTCGTAGTCCACACCGCTGGGACCGGTCATGTCGACGCGGATCTTCTTGCTGGCCGGCAGGTCGATGCGGAAGTAGTCCTTGTCGGTGGTGCTGGAGATGAAGCCGGTGACCGTGGTCGCGGTGCCGAGGACGTTGGCGGTGGCGATGGTGTTGTTGGACTCCTTTTCGCTGGCCGAGGCACCGGCGTTGCTGACGTTGAAGCTCACCGGCGTCGATGAGGCGCTGTTGGCCGCCGCGTCGAAGGCCTTGGCCACCAGCGTGTGTGAGCCGTTGGGCAGGCCGCGCGAGTCCAGCGTCATCGAGTAAGGCGCCGTGGTGTCGGTGCCCTTGAGGGCGCCGTCGATCCAGAACTCGACCTTGGTCACGCCGACGTTGTCGCTCGCCGTGGCCGACAGCGTGATGGTGCCGCTGTTGCCCGTCTCGCTGGCGCTGACCGTGGGCGGCGTGGTGTCGCCGTTGTTGGCCGCGCCCTGGTTCACCCAGATGGGGGCGGACCAGAGGATCTTGCCGTCGCTCTGGGTGAGCTTGGCGTAGTAGACGTGCAGGCCGTCCGTCGGCGTGTGCGTGTAGCTGGCGCTGTTGGTGAGCAGGGTCATCGTGCCGTTGCGGCCCGGCACGCCTTCCCAGACCTCCACCAGCGACACCGTCTTGCCGGTGGTGTTGGCGAAGCCGATGTCCAGGTTGAGCGGTCCCTGGTTGTTGATGCGCGAACCCATGATGGCGCCGTTGGCGCTGAACACGACCTGGGAGTACTTGTCATGCGTGGCGAACACGCGGCGGGCGCGCACGGCCTCGAGGAAGCTGTCGCGCGTCAGCGGCGTGCCATTGGGAATGAGCACGGCCGTGCGGTTGGTATAGGAAGCTCCCCAGTTGGCGCAGTGGTTGTCCTGGTTGGTGGCGGGCGCGACGTGGAAGCCGCGCTCCAGGATCTTGCGGAAGGCTGCCTCGTAGCCCGAGCCGGGCTGCTGGGTCTCGTCGTCCTTGTTGGAGAAGGCGCTGGTGTTGGAGATCTCGGCCAGCACCATGACCTCGTCGCCGTCGGCGGTGTAGCCGAAGTCGGTGCCGTTGACGATGAACTGGCCGCTGGTGTCGGGGTGGTTGAACTGGCCGACCTGGCCGGCCGCGCGCATCACCGAGTACAGCGTGGCGTAGTCGTTCTTGGCGACGAAGCGGTGGCCGTAGAGCTGGTTGCTCGGGTCGTACTCCCAGGAGTAGAGCTCGTCGCTGTTGAAGATGTTGAGGTGGCCGCCGCCGCTGATGACGCCCCACTCCATGCCGTACATGGCCAGGAACCCGGGGTTCGCGGCGGTGTAGTTGCTGGCGGTGGTCAGGCCGTTGGTGTAGCGCGTCTTCGCCGTGGCGGCGGGGATGGTGCCCAGGCCCGAGCTGCCGTCGAAGTAGTGGTTGTGGTCGGTGTTGCCGAAGAAGTCCAGGCCCTTGCCCTTGGCGTACGGGAAGGCGGTGTCCGGGCCGAACTGGCCGGTCTGCGCGGCTTGCGACGAGTTGCAGGTGGCGAGGTCGCCGCCGCCGTCGGAGTCGTTGGTCTGGCCGTGCAGCGAGCCGTAGTAGACCGTGTAGGGCCAGCTGGCGATGGCGCCGGCGGCCATGGCCTTGGCGCGCGGCGCCTCGCCGCCGCTCAACTGGCTGCCCAGGGCCATGGCGCGGTAGGCCGGCATCCTGGCCGTGGGCGCGGCACCCATGACGAACTTGAAGGACTCGACGTGAGGCTCGTGAGCCACGCCCTCGGTGGCGAGCAGGGCCTCGGCACGCGCCGCGTCGGTGGCGCCGTCGGCGGCGACGTCGGGGTCCACGGCCAGGGCGGTCAGGCGGGCCTCGTAGACGCCATCGGCCAGGCTGGCCTGGCCGGTGCGGCCGGCCCAGTCGAAGCCCAGGGTCAGCGGCTTGCCCTTGAAGCGCTCCACGCCGGCAAAGGTCTGCACGACGGCGCCGGTAGGCGAGAGCAGCTCGAGCCGGTAGGCGAACTGTTCGCCCTCGGGGGCGCCCAGGTAGTTCATCGTCACGCCGAAGCGGCGTGCGCCGCTGGCCACGCCGCTGGTGAAGGGCACGGCCAGCTCGACCTCGAACTCATGGTGGTCCGGGTACTTGACGCTGGGATGGACGGCCGCGATCTGGGCCATGCCGTCGGTGGCGGCGGGCGTGGCGGTGGCGGTGCTGGGCGGGTTGGCGCCGCCGCAGGCCGCCAGCAACAGGGGCAGCAGGCAGGCCGCGAGCGGGCGCAGGGGGAAGTGGGGTGTGTTCACGAGTTCCTCGACGAAAGAAGAGTCCAGGGGCCGGGGGGAGAGATCAGTTCGCGCGGCGGCGGCGGGCCATCAGGCCGACGGTGGCCAGGCCGGCCAGCATCAGGGCGTAGGTGTGGGGCTCGGGCACGGGCAGCGGGGCATCGGGGATGGCGTTGCCGGTGAAGAGCACGTTGTCGTAGCGGATGGTGCCGCCCGTGCCGTAGCTGGCGCCGGTGCCGGTGGCCAGGTAGGACGAGGTGCCGGGCGCGAAGCTGGTGAGCAGCTGGATGCCGAAGTTGTCGTTGTCGTTGGCGCCGACGATGCTCGAGAAGTCGTAGGTGATGCCGTTGACGAAGGTCGTCGACTGGGCGGCCGGCATCAGGAAGCTGGTGGCCGTCTGCCAGGTGCTGCCGTCCAGCGTGTAGCGCAGCGTCGTCCAGGCCGAGGCGGTGTTGCTGTTGCGCTGGGCGAAGGACAGCACGATGTCGGTATAGCCCAGGGTGCTGACCGTGAACTGCACGCCGCGGGTCAGGTTGCCCGTGCCCTGGGCGGGGTAGCTGGTGGTGTTGAGCGCGCTGCCGGTGCCCGACCCGCCCGCGGACGAGAAGGTGACGGCGCCCACGGCGCTGAGCACGCCGCCGTTGGCCGTCTGCGTCGCCTTCGGCGCGGTGCAGTTGCTGGTGCAGTTGAAGCTGTTGAAGTTCCAGAGCGCGATGTCGTCGGCATGGGCAGCGCCGGAGACGGCCAGGGCGGCAAGAGCGAGGAGGCGGAATTTCATGGCGGGTACGACGGAGGAGTGGAGGATGCGAGGGCCGCCGTGAAACGCCGTTAGGCCAGCGGACCGCCGCAGCGTAGTGAGGCTTTTTTTACGGAGTAGGAAGACAATCCCGGGGGTATCCCGCGGGCGGTTCGTCACCAAACCTTCACATCCCGTCGCAAGCGCTTGTTTTTGCTGCAAAAAACAGGGCGCGGACGCAGCGGCCGGAGCGGCCGGCCAGGCCCCGGACTCCCCGCATCCAAGGGGTCAGGCGCCCCCAAGGCGTTGCAACCAACACACGTCCGGCGGATCGGCGCAAACCCGCAGTTCAGCCGGAGTCAGTAGGTCCGGCCGCCCTTGAAGATGGCGTGCTGGCGGCGCTGCAGCGTGGTGCTGCGGCCCATGGCCTCGAAGCTCACCCGTGCGTGGGCGTGCATGATGGCCAGCCCCAGGGCGTCGGACGCATCCTTGCCGGGCACGCCGGGCAGGGCGAGCAGGCGCTGCACCATGGCCTGGATCTGCTCCTTCTTGGCGTGTCCATGGCCGACGATGGCCTTCTTCATCTGCAGGGCGGTGTATTCGCTGACGGCGAGGTCGGCGGACACCAGGGCCGTGACGGCGGCGCCGCGCGCCTGGCCGAGCAGCAGCGTCGACTGCGGGTTGACGTTGACGAAGACGATCTCGACCGCCGCGCACTGCGGCTGGTAGCGGGCCGTCACCTCGCGGATGCCGTCGAACAGGATCTTCAGCCGCCCGGGCAGGTCACCGGTGGCCGCGCCGCTGGTCTTGATCGTGCCGCTGGCCACATAGGCCAGCCGCGGGCCGTCGGCGTCGATGACGCCGAATCCCGTCGTCTGCAAGCCGGGGTCGATGCCGAGGATCCTCATCGGTACCCCAGCGGCAGCTGGAAATACCAGCGGGCCGAGTGGAAGAACACCGGCGCGGCGAAACACAGCACCGCCACGCGGTCCAGCAGGCCGACGGCGCCGGTGATGGAGCTGCGATTGCCCCAGTAGAGGACGCCGGCGTCCTTCTTGAGGGCCTTCATCACCAGGCCGCCGAAGCCGGCCGCGCCGGCGGTGAGGAAGGCCATGGCCAGGGCCTGGCCGGCCTTGAAAGGCGTGATCCAGAACAGCAGCAGGCCCGCGACGGTGCCGGTCGACGTGCCTATCCACCAGGCCCGCATGGAGAAGCTGCGGCTGATGTGGCGCGCGACGGGGCGGCGGCGCAGGGTGCGCGTGGCGATCTCCTGCGCGATCTGGGAGGCCGCCACCACCATGACGAGGAAGAACAGCAGGAAGGCGCCGCGGCCGGTGTAGCCGGGGAAGTCCAGCAGCAGCAGGGCCGGAGCATGCGACAGGCCGTAGACGCAGACCATGACGCCCCATTGGATCTTGGCGTTGCGCTCCAGGAACTGGCGCGGGTCGTCGGCCAGGGCGCTGACGACGGGCAGCACCAGGAAACCGTAGACGGGCAGGAAGACCGTGAAGAGGTCGAAGAAGCGCGTGCCGCAGATCATGTACTGCACCGGCAGCAGCACGAAGAAGGCGACGATGAGGGTGCGATGGTCGCTGCGCTGGGTGTGCACGAGGGTGATGAACTCGCGCAGCGCCAGGAAGGAGAAGAGCGCGAACAGCAGGGTCGCGCCCAGCGGCCCGGAAATCCACGCGACCCAGAACATGCAGCCGCCGATCCAGGCCGCGCGCAGGTCGCGGCGCACCCGCTCCCAGGCGAGTTCGGAGGCGCGCCGGGCCTCCTCGTCCGGGCGCTCGCGCAGCGAGTTCAGGAAGAGCCCGACCGTCAGCAGCATCAGCAGGCCGAAGAGCACGACGAAGAGCAGGGCCACCTGCTCGCTGGCGCTGAGTTGCTTGAGCCAGGCGACCATCAGTCGGCCTCCGCCATGCGCGCGACCGACTCGGGATGCGGGCGCTGCTCCATGACGGCCTCGCGCGCGCGGCAGAGGAAGTCGGCCTTGCTCTCGCCGGGCCGCAGGTGGATGGGGGCGCCGAAGGTCACCGTGCACAGGATGGGCACGGGCACGACCTCGCCCTTGGGCATGACACGCTGGACGTTGTCGATCCAGGTGGGGATGAGGGGCACGTCGGGGAACTGCTCGGCCAGGTGGTAGATGCCGGACTTGAACGGCATGGGGCGCCCCTTGCTCGAGCGCGTGCCCTCGGGAAAGATGACGAGCGAATCGCCCTTGGCCAGGGCCTCGGCCAGCGGCTCCAGCGGGTCTTCGTCGGGGTTGCTGCGCGTGCGGCTGACGTAGATGGCGTTGAAGACCGAGGTCGTCAGCCAGCGCTTGAAGGCGCTCGTCGTCCAGTAGTCGCGCGCCGCGATGGCCCGGGTCGTGGCCCGCAGTTCATGCGGAAAGGCGGCCCAGATCAGGACGAGGTCGAAATGGCTCTGGTGGTTGGCGATGTAGATGCGCTGCTCGGCCAGTGGCGGGCAGCCCTTCCAGTGGCCCTGGGCGCCGGTGATGAGCCGGGCGATGAAGGCGAGCAACTGGCCGGTGAAGGCGGCTAGCGTCATGGGACCGGATTATCGCGGCCCCATGGAGGCTTGCCGGGAGGGCTTACCAGTCGTCGCTGCCGCCGCCACCGCCACCGAAATCGCCACCGCCGGCATCGCCACCGCCCCAGCCGTCGCCGCTGCCGAAGTCGATGTCGCGCCGGGTCAGCTCGTCGGCCGCGCCGTTGTCGCCGCCGCCGAAGCTGCCGGGGATGAGGCCGCTGCCGCCGCCGTCCTGGTCGCGCGGGATGCTGCGGCCTTCATGGTCGCCGTGCAGCATCTTCTCGGCCAGCATGCCGGCCGCGAAGCCGCCGGCCGCGCCCAGGCCCACGCCGAGCATGCCCGGGCCACCCGAGGTCGGCTGCTGCGGCATGCCGCCGCCATAACCCCCCGGTTGGTAGCCGCCATAGCCGCCCGCCATGGCAGGCTGGTTCTGCACCGCCGTGCGGCTGCGCATCCAGCGCATGGCGACCCAGATGAAGAGGATGGCGCCGCCGATCAGCAGCCACACGGGTACGCCGCCACCGTTGTCGACGCGCTCGACGGGCGCGGCTCGCGTCGGCGGCGGAGCGTTGACAGTCGCCGGCACGGCGGTGGACTTGGCCGCGCCCGCCTGCTCACGCTGCAGCAACTGCTCGAAGGCGGTGAACTTGGCCGGGTCGGCGAACTTGATGGCCGGGTCCAGCGCACGGGCGCGGCGGGCGTGCTCGGCGGCTTCGTCGAACTGGCGCTGATGGGCCAGGATCTCGGCCAGCACGTATTGGGCGCGGGCGCTGTCGGGCCTGGCGGCCACGACCTCGCGCATCATCTTCTCGGCGGCGGGGTAGTCGCCGCGCTTGGCGGCGGCCTGAACCTCGTCCACCGTGGGCAGCGCATGGGCCGTGCCCAGCCACAGGCCGGACAGCAGGGCCATGCACAACAACAGGAATCGTGGGAACTTCATCGCAACACTCCTCGAACCACGCCGGCGGGCGGACGCTCTCCGGCAGATGGCAGTTTGCGCCCCTGATCTGACGGCGGCCCGTCGGGTTTCAAGACTTGGGGCGTAGGACAAGGCGCCGTGCGCCGGCCCTGCCTGCTCAGCGGCCCGCCGGGGCAGGCGCGAGGCCCGGGCCGGCGGCAGCCTCGTAGTGCAGCACCGTCGGGAAGGGATCGTAGAAGTGGTGCAGCAGCGCCCGCCACTGCTGGTACTCGGCCGAGGTGCGGAAGCCCACCTCGTGGTCCTGCACCGAGCGCCAGCGCACCAGCAGCATGTAATGGTCGTCGCGCTCCAGGCAGCGCTGCAGCTCGTGGCCGAGGTAGCCCGGCATGGACGCGATGATGGCCTGGGCCTGCAGGAAGGCAGCCTCGAAGGCCGCCGCCTGGCCGGGGCGCACCTGCAGCGAAGCGATTTCCAGGATCATGCTCAGGCGAGCTGCACGGGCCGGGCGCCCAGGCGCTGGATGAGGCCGCTGCTCAGGCGCGTGGCCAGGCCGTAGACCGTGAGCTGCGGGTTGGCGCCCAGGCTGGTCGGGAAGACGGAGCCGTCGTGCACCGACAGGTTGGCGATCTGCCAATGCTGGCCGTCGGGCCGCACGACGCCGCGGCCGGCATCGGCCGCCATGGTGCAGCCGCCCATCACGTGGGCGCTGCCGACGGTGGCGATGAAGGGCTTCATTGCCAGGCCGGCGATGCCCTGCTTCGCCTCGGCGAGGCTGGTATAACCGCGCGCCTGCTCGTGCACCGGGCGCACGACCTGGGCGCCGGCGGCGAACTGGATCTCGGCCATGGTCAGGTAGGCGCGGCGCACGCCGTCGAGCAGATAGTCCGTCAGCACGTAGTCCAGCACCGGCGTGCCGTCGCTGCGCAGCTTGACGGCACCGCCCGCCGCCTCGGCATGGAAGCCGTCGCGCAGCAGGGCGATCATCAGCTGGGTGCGCGGCATGTCGCGGGCGCGCTCGACGAGGTCGGCACCGATGCCGCCGCCATTGGTCAGCGCGAAGGCGGGGTGGACAGGCGCCACCTCCAGCTTGTAGCCGATGAGGCCGTCGATGGGGCCGGTGTGCAGGAAGTGGTCGCAGAACACCGACAGCGGCGCACCGGCCCAGCCGGCCACCTCGTGGTCGAACAGCGCGACGCCGCCGGCCGTGGGATGCAGGAAGGTGCGCTTGCCGAGCAGGCCGTGGGGATCGGGTGCGCTCGAACGCAGCAGCAGGGCCGGCGAATTGATGGCACCGCCCGCGACGACGTAGTGCCGGGCCGTGATGCGCAGCGGCGTGCCGGTGACGGTGCCGTCCAGGGCGACCGGCTCGGCGACGAGGGCCGCGACCTTGCCGTCCTGCAGTTCCAGCCGCGCCGCGCGCGTCTGCACGAGCAGCGTCGCACCGAGGTCCAGGGCCGCGGGCAACGTGCTGACGAGCATGGACTGCTTGGCGTTGGTCGGGCAGCCCATGCCGCAGGAGCCGAGGTTCCAGCAGCCCTTGACGTTCCGGCGCACGACCTTGGTGGGCACGCCGAGCTTGGCGGCGCCGCGGCGCAGCACGTCGTTGTTCTCGTTGGGCGCGGTCTGCCAGTCGCCGATGTTCAGCCGCCGCTCGGCCTGCTCGAACCAGGGCGCCATGGCGGCCTCGTTGAAGTCCGTCAGGCCGAACTTCTCGCCCCAATAGGCCAGCGCGTCGGGCGGCGTGCGGAAGCTGCCGGTCCAGTTGACCGTCGTCGACCCGCCGACGCAGCGGCCCTGCAGGATGTTCATGGCCTGGTCGGCCGTCTTGCGGCCGGCGGCTTCCTGGTAGAGCTGGGGGTAGGCGTCGGCCTCGCGCTGGCGGAACTGGCTGCTGGAGCGCAGCGGGCCCTCCTCGACGATGACGATCTTCAAGCCGGCGCGGGCCAGCATCTCAGCCGTGATGCCGGCGCCGGCGCCGCTGCCGATGATGGCGACGTCGCAGTCCAGGGCCGCGGGCAGGGCCGCATGGGGGCCGCCGTGGACCTTCCAGCCCCGCTGCAGGCCGTCGACGATGGGGTCGGGCAAGGAACTCATCAGATGTCTCTCGGGCCGGGGTAGCCGGCGGCCTGCCAGTTCACCGGCTCGGTGAAGAAGGCGATGGCGTTGAGGTCGCGCAGTGCGTGGTAGATCTGCTGGCGGGTGTTGGAGCTCGACAGTCGCATGGCGTCGAGGGCCTGGCGGATGTCGGCGGGGCCGGCTTCGCCCCAGGGCCGGGACAGGCCCACGAGGGTATAGCGCCCCGCGGCCGTGGCGAGCAGGCCGAGGGCGTCGGACAGCTCCTTGCGCGTGGCCGCCGGCAGGGAGGCGACGGCCTGGTCGAGCCGCGCGAGCTGGGCGTCCAGCGCCGATTCGCGGGCCGCGCCCGCGGGCAGCAGGTCGCCGAGCACGGCCACGGCGACGGCGCGCATCAGCTCGCGCGAGCCGGGGCTGAGCTTGCCGTCGACCAGGCCCGGCTTGATCAGCGCGATGCCGGCCCCGGCCACGCCGATGACGACGGCGGCCCCGAGGCCCAGCTTCAACAGTCGGCGGCGCTGCATCACACCACCTTCTTCAGCAGGCCGAGCAGGCGCTCGAATGTGGCGCCGTAGGGCGGCTGGAAGAGCTTGGTGCCGGCGAAGCGCGACTGGATGAACAGGGGCTTTTCCTTGCTGAAGGTGCGGAAGCCCCATTCGCCGTGATAGGCCCCCATGCCGCTGGCGCCCACGCCGCCGAAGGGCTGCTCCTCCTGGCCCAGGTGCCAGAGGCAGTCGTTGACGGTGACGCCGCCGGCCAGGGTCTCGCGCATGACGCGGTCGCGCGCGGCGGTGTCGCTGCCAAACCAGTACAGGGCCAGCGGCCGGTCGCCGGCGTTGACGTGGGCCAGGGCGTCGTCGAGGCGGTCGTAGCCGACGACGGGCAGCAGCGGGCCGAAGATCTCTTCCTGCATGACGCTCATCTGCGCCGTCACGTCCAGCAGCAGGGTCGGTACGAGGCGGCGGTCGTCGGGTTGTTCGTCGTGGCTGCGCAGCACGCGGGCGCCGCGCGCGGCGGCGTCGGCGATCAGGCCTTGCAACCGCGCGAGGTGGCGGGGCGTGGCGATGCTGGTGTAGTCGGCATTGCCGGCGATGCGCGGGTACATGCGGCGCATCTCGCCGAGGATGGCCTGGCTCAGGGGCTCGACCATCTCGCGCGGCACCAGCAGGTAGTCGGGCGCGACGCAGGTCTGGCCGGCGTTGAAGAGCTTGCCGAAGGCCAGGCGGGAGGCGGTCAGGCCCAGGTCGCAGCTGCGGTCGACGATGGCGGGCGACTTGCCGCCCAGTTCCAGCGTCACGGGCGTGAGGTTGCGGGCCGCCGCCTGGGCCACATGGCGGCCGATGGCGGTGGAGCCGGTGAAGAAGAGGTGGTCCAGCGGCAGCTCGGTGAAGGCCTTGCCGACCTCGGCGTCGCCGGTGATGACCTGCATCTCCTCGGGCTTGAAGTGCTCGGCGACGAGGCGCGCCATCAGTTCGGAGGTGGCGGGCGTCAGCTCGGAGGGCTTGATGAGCACGCGGTTGCCGGCCGCCAGCGCCGCGACGGCCGGCTCCATGGCCAGGTAATAGGGGTAGTTCCAGGGCGAGACGATGCCGACGACGCCCAGGGGCTGGCGCATCAGCACGTTGCGGCCGGGCAGGAAGTGCAGCGGCGTCTCGACGCGGCGCGGCTTCATCCAGCGGCGCAGGCGCTTGAGGGCATGGCGGGCGCCGGCCTCGACGGTGAAGATGTCGGCCAGCAGCGACTCCTGGCGGGCGCGGTGGCCGAAGTCCTGGGCCATGGCGACGGCGAGGGCCTCGCCGTGCTCGCGCGTCATGCGCAGCACGCGCTCGAGGCGGTCGCGCCTCACCTCGTAGGACGGCATGCGCTCGGCCTCGAAGGCGCGGCGCTGGGCGGTCAATGCCAGGTGCAGCCGTTCCTGCAGCGCGGTGTCCATGGGCTCGTCTCCGGTTCTTGCTCGAATCCACCGAGGCTAACCGCAAGCCGCCCCCTCACCATCGGGGCCGGCCCTGGACTAGAGGGCTGCACCTAGTCGCGCCAGCGACACCCACACTGTTCGGCTGCTCGGCTGCTCGGCTGCTCGGCTGCTCGGCTGCTCGGCTGCTCGGCTGCTCGGCTGCTCGGCTGCTCGGCTGCTCGGCTGCTCGGCTGCTCGGCTGCTCGGCTGCTCGGCTGCTCGGCTGTTCGGCTGTTCGGCTGTTCGGGCCGAGCGCCGGGCCGCTCCCAAGCCGGCCCGCCATGGCGATGTGCTTGCGGCTCGATGCCGCAAGCATCGCCGTCCCCTCGGGGGCTGAGGCGGGACACGGCAAGTCCAGTGGACTTGCCGTGCCTGCCGAAGGGCTGCGGCATTAGCCGCAGCGCGGTCTGCAAGACCGGCGGGGCGGCCCCACGTTCAGCGGCAGCCGCCCCGGCGAGGGGCACGTCTAGTGCCGGAAATGCCGCACGCCCGTGAGGACCATGGCGATGCCACGCTCGTTGGCCGCGGCGATGACTTCGTCGTCGCGCACCGAGCCGCCCGGCTGGATGACGCAGGTCGCGCCGGCATCGGCCAGCACATCCAGGCCATCGCGGAAGGGGAAGAAGGCGTCGCTCGCCACCGCGGAGCCTTGCAACGTGAGGCCGGCATGCTGGGCCTTGATCGAGGCGATGCGGGCCGAGTCCAGCCGGCTCATCTGGCCGGCGCCCACGCCCAGGGTCATGCCGCCGCCGCAGAAGACGATGGCATTGCTCTTGACGTACTGGGCCACGGTCCAGGCGAACATCAGGTCGTCGAGCTGCTGGGCGCTGGGCTGCAGCGTCGTGACGACCTTGAGGTCCTCGCGCTTGAGGAAGTGGTTGTCGGCGCTCTGCAGCAGCAGGCCCGAGCCGACGCGCTTGCTGTCGCCGGCGTTGCGACCCTGGTCCCACGGCCGCGGGCCGCCGGGCGGAAGGGCGATCTGCAGCAGCCGCACGTTGACCTTGCCCTTGAAGATCTCCAGCGCCTCGGCGCTGAACGAGGGCGCCATCAGCACCTCGACGAACTGCTTGGACACCAACTGCGCGGCGGCGCCGTCCACCTCGCGGTTGAAGGCGATGATGCCGCCGAAGGCGCTGGTCGGGTCGGTCTTGAAGGCCTTGGCGTAGGCCTCGGCGGCGTTCGCGGCCACGGCCACGCCGCAGGGGTTGGCGTGCTTGACGATGACGCAGGCCGGCACCTCGAAGCTCTTCACGCACTCCCAGGCCGCATCCGCATCGGCGATGTTGTTGTAGCTCAGCTCCTTGCCCTGCAGCTGCTTGCCCGTCACGAGCGAGCCCGGGGCCGGGTAGAGGTCGCGGTACAGGGCCGCAGTCTGGTGGGAGTTCTCGCCGTAGCGCAGGTCCTGCACCTTGACGAAGGTGGCGTTCATCTGCGCGGGGTACTCGGCCTTGGAGCCGTCTTCCTGCAGCGCGGAGAGGTAGTTGCTGATGGCCGCGTCGTACTGGGCGATGCGGTTGAAGGCGGCCACGCTGCAGGCGAAGCGGGTCTTGTCGCTGGTCCGGCCGTTGGACTTCAGTTCCTCCAGCACCGTGGCGTACTGGGCGGCGTCGGTCAGCACCGTCACGTCCTTCCAGTTCTTGGCCGCGCTGCGCACCATGGCCGGGCCGCCGATGTCGATGTTCTCGATGGCGTCTTCCAGCGTGCAGCCTTCCTTGGCCACCGTGGCTTCGAAGGGGTAGAGGTTGACGGCCAGGATGTCGATGCGGGTGATGCCGTGCTGCTGCATCGCGGCCACGTGCTCGGGCAGGTCGCTGCGCGCCAGCAGGCCGCCGTGGATCTTGGGGTGCAGGGTCTTGACGCGGCCGTCCATCATCTCCGGGAAGCCGGTGTGCTCGGCCACTTCGGTGACGGGCAGGCCGTTGTCGGCCAGCAGCTTGGCGGTGCCGCCGGTGGACAGCAGCTTGGCGCCGAGGCCGTGCAGCGCCTGGGCGAATTCGAGGATGCCGGTCTTGTCCGAGACCGAGAGAAGTGCGGTGAGTGCCATGTGGGTCAGCCCAAGTTGTGATCGTTGAGTTTGCGGCGCAGCGTGTTGCGGTTGATGCCCAGCCACTGCGCAGCCTTGCTCTGGTTGCCGCCGGCCTCGCGCATGACGATCTCGAACAGCGGCTTCTCCACGAGCTTGATCAGCATCTCGTGCATGGAGTGCGGTTCCTGCCCGTCGAGGTCGCGGAAGAAGGCTTCGAGGTTGTCGCGCACGCAGGCGTCGATGGGGTTGGGCGGGTTGGTGTTCTTCTGGGCACTCATGGCAGGGATGCGTCAGGCCGCGCAGGCCTCGTCGGCCGGGGCGTCTACTTCGTCGTTGGCGGCCACGGTGGGTGGCAGCCGGTCGTGGGTCTGGCCGAGTTCGTCGAACCAGTCGCGCAGAGCCTGCAACTGCTGATCGCAATGCTCCAGGGTGTTCATGTGCTGGCGGAAGGCTTCGCCGCCGGGCAGGCCGCGCACGGCCCAGCCGATGTGCTTGCGCGCGCTGCGCACGCCGCTGAGTTCGCCGTACAGGCCGTAGTGGTCGTGCAGGTGGGCGGTCAGCAGGTCACGCGCTTCGGCCACCGTCGGGGCAGGCAGGTGTTCGCCCGTCGCCAGAAAATGGGCCACCTCGCGGAAGATCCAGGGCCGTCCCTGGGCGGCGCGGCCGATCATCAGGGCGTCGGCGCCGGTGTGGGCGAGCACGTCGCGGGCCTTCTCGGGCGAGTCGACGTCGCCGTTGGCGACGACGGGGACGCCCACCGCCGCCTTTACCGCGGCGATGGTGTCGTACTCGGCCAGGCCCTTGTAGCCCTGCTCCCGCGTGCGGCCATGGATGGTCAGCATGGCGATGCCGGCGGCCTCGAAGAGGCGGGCCAGCCGCAGCGCGTTGCGCTCGTCGGCACTCCAGCCGGTGCGCATCTTCAACGTGACCGGCACGCCGCGCGGAGCACACACGGCCACCACGGCCTGGACGATCTCCAACGCCAGCGCCTCGTTGCGCATCAGCGCCGAGCCGGCCCACTTGTTGCACACCTTCTTGGCCGGGCAGCCCATGTTGATGTCGATGATCTGGGCGCCCCGGTCGATGTTGTAGGCGGCGGCCTCGGCCATCATGGCGGCGTCGGTCCCGGCGATCTGCACGGCGATGGGGCCTGGCTCGCCGGCGTGGTCGGCGCGGCGCGAGGTCTTGAGGCTCGTCCACAGCTCGCGGCGCGAGGTCACCATTTCGCTGACCGCATAGCCCGCCCCCAGGCGCCGGCACAGCTGGCGGAAGGGCCGGTCCGTCACCCCCGCCATCGGCGCCACGAAGAGGGCGTTGGGCAAGGTGTAGGGACCGATGTGCACGAGGTTCTGCTCAAAAATGAGGCGAGATTGTAGCCAGCGCGCACACCGGCTCCCCCCACAATGCCGGCATGGAAGCCTGGCTCGGCCAAATCGTCCACGACCTGCTCGCCGCGCTGGCGCTGCCCCAGGTCGGCCTGGTGGCGGTCTTCGTCATCGCCTTCATCTCGGCCACGCTGCTGCCGCTGGGATCGGAGCCGGCCGTCTACCTCGTCGTCAAGGCGGACCCGGGCATGTTCTGGCCCGTCGTCCTGGTCGCCACCGTGGGCAACACGCTGGGCGGCATGACGAGCTGGTGGGTGGGCTATGGTGCCGAGAAGGCCGTGGAGGCCGTCCAGCACCACGAGCCCTCGCACTCGCGGGCGATGCGCTGGCTGCAGCGCTTCGGCCCCAAGGCCTGCCTGCTGAGCTGGCTGCCGGTCGTCGGCGACCCGCTGTGCGCCGTGGCCGGCTGGCTCAGGCTGCCCTTTTGGCCCTGCGTGGGCTGGATGGCCCTGGGCAAGTTCCTGCGCTTCATCTTCTACACCGCCGCGTTGTTGTGGCTCATTCCGGATACTTGGCTGTCATGAACACACCCGCCTACACGGACCTCACCGCCCGCCAGCTGCGCCTGCACCGGCTCGGCCACCTGCAAGCCATCGCCCAGTGGGACCAGGCGGCCAACATGCCTGCCGGCGGCAACGAGGCCCGCAGCCTGGCCCTGGCCGAGATGGACGGCCTGCTGCACCAGCTCGCCACCGACCCCGCCCTGCCCGGCCTGCTGGACGCCGCGGCGGCCGAGCCGCTGGACGACACCCGGCGCGCCAACCTGCGCGAGATCCGCCGCGTCTGGCGGGCCGCCAACGCCCTGCCCCAGGCCCTCGTCGAGGCCAAGAGCCTGGCCAACAACCGCTGCGAGCACGCCTGGCGCAGCCAGCGCCCCGCCAACGACTGGACCGGCTTCGTTCCCAACCTGCGTGAGGTGCTGGCCATCGCCCGCCAGGAGGCGGAGTGCCTGTCGCAAAGCACCGGCCTGTCGAAGTACGACGCCCTGCTCGACCAGTACGAGCCGGGCATGCGCAGCGCCGAAGTCGACCGCGCCTTCGCGCCGCTGCGGCAGTGGCTGCCGGGCCTCATCCGCGACGTCATCGCGCGCCAGGCCACGGAGACCGTCATCGCGCCTGTCGGCCCCTTCCCCGCCGCCGCCCAGAAGGCCCTCGGCCTGGACGCGATGAAGCTGGTGGGCTTCGACTTCGCCGCCGGCCGGCTGGACGAGAGCACTCACCCCTTCTGCGGCGGCGTGCCCGAGGACGTGCGCATGACGACGCGCTACCGCGAGGACGACTTCCTGCCGGCGCTGATGGGCGTCATCCACGAGACCGGCCACGGCCGCTACGAGCAGAACCTGCCGCGCGAGCTGCTCGGCCAGCCCATCGCCCGCGCCCGCTCCATGGGCATCCACGAAAGCCAGAGCCTGTCCTTCGAGATGCAGCTCGGCAGCCACCCCGCCTTCGCCGGCCTGCTCGCGCCGCTGCTGGCCAGGCACTTCGGCCCGCAGCCGGCCTTCGAGCCGGGCAACCTGAACAAGCTGCTGACGCGGGTGCAGCCCGGCCTCATCCGCGTCGATGCCGACGAGGTCACCTACCCCGCCCACATCCTGCTGCGCTTCGACATCGAGCGCGCCCTCATCGAAGGCGAGGCCGAGGTCGACGACATCCCGGCGCTGTGGGACGCCAGGATGGCCGAGCTGCTCGGGCTGGACACCCGTGGCAACTTCAAGGACGGGCCGATGCAGGACGTGCACTGGCCAGCGGGCCTGTTCGGCTACTTCCCCTGCTACACCCTCGGTGCCATGTACGCGGCCCAATGGTTCGCCGCGATGCGCGCGGCGCAGCCGCAGCTCGACGAGCAGATCGCCCGCGGCGAGCTGGGCGGCGTCTTCGACTGGCTGCGCAGCCGCATCTGGCAGGCCGCCAGCCGCTACGAGACGCCGGAGCTGGTGCAACGCGCCAGCGGCGAGGCGCTGAACCCGGCGCACTTCGAGGCCCACCTGCGTCGGCGCTACCTCGGCACCTGAGCGGCGCCGACAGCTTGCCGACAGGCTGGCCCAGCCAAAAAAAGGGCCGCGTCCTCGCGGAAGCGGCCCTTGTCCAAGGATTCTCGATCCAACCCACGGCGCTTCCCCGGCCCCCCGGCCATCTCCGCGCGTGGTGCCCGGCTCTTGGTGTTCTCGGGCTCGGCCGCCTCAACTCGGATCGGCGACCGTGAGGAGATTCTGGGCGCCGCGCCCGGCCCTGCCATCCCCGCAAGCCGAGGGGGCGGGGCGGCGCGGCGTGAACGGCGTCACAGCAGCAGCGCCAACCTTTCCAGGATGAGCACCGCGAAGAAGGCCAGGCCGGCGAGCAGCGTCCACTTCATGATGATGAGGCCCATGCGCCGCCAGCGCTTCTGGCCGGTGGCGATGGAGAAGGCGAAGCAGACGACGGCCGCAAAGAGCAGCAGGCCGATGAGGAGGCGGGCGATGAGCATCAGCCGTGGGTCGCCTGGGCCAGCAACTCTTCGAGCGACTTGAAGTACCGGCCATGCGTCCGGCGAAGGCCCGCCTCGTCCAGCGCCTCAAGCAGCACGACTTCCCGATCCCGGCTTTCCTTGAGCAGGCGGACCTCGAGGGCCCGGCGCGCCGCTTCGGCTTGCGTCCGCAACCCGTCATCGAAGGCCTGCATGCTGACCAGGCGCTCGGCTCTCCAGTCGTAATCGATCAGGTAAATCATTCGTTCTTCAAGACGAGGTCGATGGATGGCCCGAGGGATTCGAGAAGCGATCGCAGGCCCTGTCGATTCAACGCGATCAACGACGAGGATAGCTGCGGCGCGAGGGATGTATTTTGCGCGTCGATGGCGCTTGGATCCTCTTCTCGCCGCTCGATGACGTCGACCGCACCGGAGAGCCCGTCGAGCAACTGCCGCAGCTTCGGGCTGCCGCCGCCGTACTTGATGTCAGCACCCAGTCGATCCGCCATCTGTTCGCACAGCTGCGCCCACAGGTGCTGCAGTTCGGTGCGAAGCTGAATCTCCACCCAGCGCCCATCCAGTTTCACGACCAGATGAAGAGCCCGGTAGCCGTGGCTTGGCCTTGCCAGCCGATCGATCAGCCGATGCTCCGGGAAGCAGTCCATCAAGGCCCGGGCATGCGCCCATTGAAGCCGGCGGTCTTGCACGACGACACGGCATCCGGCCACGTCCTGCATGGTCGACAGCCGCGTTCCCTCGCGATCCAGTTTGGCGAGGATGGCGCGCGTGGACTTGGCCGGCCGCGCCGTCGGCTCCAGTTGGAAGTCCCTGCGCAGTACCGTCAGGACGTGGGAACTCGCCTCGGCGAATGAATTCCGGTAGTCATCCAGCAGGAGGAGGTCAGCCTCGGTGACGGCGTTGCGAAGCCGGTCGCCGAGCCGATCGATCTGGCTGGCACTCCAGGCCATCGCGCCTCACCAGGCCGGCGCAAGTTCGGCGAGGCCCTTGGGCGCCTCGCGCTCGTCGCCGAAGGTGACGACCTCGTAGGCCTCGGGGTCGGCCAGCAGGGCGCGCAGCAGCTTGTTGTTGAGCGCGTGGCCGCCCTTGAAGGACGTGTAGGCGGCCAGCAGCGGCATGCCGGCGACCTGCATGTCGCCGATGGCGTCGAGGATCTTGTGCTTGACGAACTCGTCGTCGTAGCGCAGCCCCTCGGCATTGAGCACCTTGTAGTCGTCCACGACGATGGCGTTATCCATGGAGCCGCCCAGGGTGAGCCCGCGCGAGCGCATCAGGTCGATGTCCGACGTCATGCCGAAGGTGCGGGCGCGGGCGATCTCCTTCTTGTACTTGCCCGAACCCATGTCGAAGACGAAGCGGCTGCCGGTGGCCGCCACGGCGGGGTTGTCGAACTCGATCTCGAAGCTGAGCGTGTAGCCGTGGTGGGGCTCCAGCCGCGCCCACATGAGCTTCTTGCCCTCGCCCTGCCTCACCTCGACGGGCTTGTTCACCTTCAGGAAGCGCTTGGGCGCGTCCTGCAGGGCGATGCCGGCCGACTGCAGCAGGAAGACGAAGCTCGCGGCCGAGCCGTCGAGCACGGGCACTTCGTCGGCGTTGATGTCCACGACGAGGTTGTCCAGGCCGAGGCCCGCGCAGGCGGACAGCAGGTGCTCGATGGTCTGCACGCGCGGGGCGCCGGGGTCGCCACCGGGGCTGATGGTGGTGGCCATGCGGGTGTCGCTGACCGAGGTGACCCCGACCGGAATGTCCACCGGCGGACAGAGGTCGACGCGGCGGAAGACGATGCCGGTGTCGGGCGGCGCGGGCCGTAGCGTCATCTCGACCTTCTGGCCGCTGTGGATGCCCACGCCGACGGCGCGCGTGATCGACTTCAGGGTGCGTTGCTTGACCATGGCCGGGATTGTCCCGGATCAGGCCTGGCCGCGCCTCTCCACGGGCAAGCGCAGCGACAGCCGCGTGCCCATGCCCGGGGAGGAATCGATGCGCAGCTTGCCGCCCAGGCGCTGGGCGCGCTTGATCTGGCTCTTCAAGCCGCGGCCGTGCTGGATGGTCTGCAGGTCAAAGCCGGCGCCATCGTCCTCGACGCGGATCTCGACGTAGCTGCCATGGTGGCGCGTGACCAGGCGCACGCGGCTGGCGCCGGCATGCTTGAGCACGTTGTTCAGCGCCTCCTGCATCAGCCGCAGCACGTGCAGGGCGTCGGGCGGCTCCAGCCACGCCAGGGGCGGCAGGTCCTGCACGTCCCATTCGAGCTTGAGGCCGCCGGTCTGCAGCCGCTTGCCCAGGCGGTAGCGCATGGTCGCCAGCAGCGAGACGAGGTCGTGCCCGACGGGCTCGAGCGAGTCGATGACCAGGCGCAGGTCGTCCACGCACTCGCGCAGCACCTCGACGACCTTCTCGTGGGACATGTTGCCCTGCTCCACGGCCACCAGGGCCGACAGCAGCGAGGAGCCCAGGCCGTCGTGCATGTCGGCCATGATGCGCTGGCGCTCCAGCAGCAGGGCCTGCTGGCGCTCGGCCTCGCGCAGCTGCGCGTTCTGCACCTGCAGCACGGAGATCTGTTCGTCCAGGTCCTCCTGGAGCTGGCTGTTCTGGGCCTGCACCTGCTCGACCGTCCCGACATAACGGCGCTGTATGGCATGCAGGAAGCTCAGCATGACGACCAGCGTCGCGACGGGCATCAGGAAGAAATGCTCGGGCCAGGCCCAGCCGGCCAGCACCGCCAGGTCGTGGGCGCCCAGGACCACCCCGATCGCCAGGGCCAGCGCCATGATGCGCATCTCGGTGCAGCGGCTTTTCCAGGCCAGCCAGCCGACCCACGCGGTGCCCAGGCCGGCGATGGCCGCCGTCACGCCGTACTGCAGGACGACCATGTCGAGCTGCCGAAGCCACATCGGCATGCTGACCACGCTGACCAGCAGCACGCTGCCGATGAGCGAGCGCTCCAGCCACACCACGCGCTTTTCGGTAAAGCGCAGCACGAAGAGCAGCGCCGTCAGCATGACCCAGCCCATGGAGGCGTGGGTGGCCCACCAGAACCAGTCCTGCCCGGCCTGCGAGGCTGGCAGGCTGACGTAATAGTGCAGGTTGCGCACCAGCCAGGCCGCGGCGCCGAGGGCGAAGAGGCCGTAGATGGCCTCGTCGGGCCGGCGCACCCACAGCATCACCGCGAAGACGCCCAGCACCACGAGGGTGAGGCTGACGGCCTGCGGCAGCCCGGTCTGCGCCCGCACCCGCCACAGCCAGCGCTTTTCCAGCGAGTCGCGCGGGCCGACCCAGATGCGCGAGACGGCGTGGTAGCTGCCCGCCGGCACCGGCAGGGCGACGACGAGTTCCAGCCCCGTGGCATTGCCCGGCAGTGGCAGCCACAGGGGCTGCACCCATTGCTCGCGCTCGGCGTTCTGGTTGTCCAGCAGCACCTGCCAGCCCTGCTCGGTGCGCACGAGCACGGCGGCAGACAGGGTCACCAGACGCGGCAGGTAGAGGGCCTGGGGTTCGTCGCTGCCGGGCGGCACGTAGACGCGGTACCAGCGCATCTCGTAGCCGCGCGTGTCGGTGACCATGGCGGCGCCGGGACGGGCCCGCACGTCCGGCATGGCGACGGGCCGCCATGCGGTGGCGTCCTCGGGTGGCACCAGCCCGGGCGGCAGCGGCAGGTGGTCGCCGCCGGTGATGCCGTGCTGGCGCAGTGCCGCCCACCAGGATTCCAGGTCGGCCCGCGACCAGGCGCTGACGGCGAGGTCGACACGGGCGGAGTCATCGCCAGGCGCGCGCGTGCTCGGCTGCGGCAGCCGTTGCGCGAACGCGGGCAGCGCCGCCGCGATCCACAGCAGCAGCAGCCAGCCACGCAGCCTGGGGCCTAACTCAAGCATCCCTATGATTCTTTCTAGGTGTCGACATGGGGCGCGAGCATGCCACAGGGGTTGGCGCCGGCCCATGCTGCCGGGCCGAGGATCGCTCAGCCGCCAGCGGGCAGGTTCTTGCGGGCGGCGTCCAGCAGTTCGCGCGACAGCCCCCCATCGCCCACCGCGCGGGCCAGCACCAAGGCGCCCACCATGGTCGACAGCATGGCCAGCGCCTGCTCGCGGCGCTCGGGCGGCGTGGCCGCGGGCATCTGTTCCTGCAGCACCGCGACGAGGTTGCCCACGCCCTCGCCGAAAACCTCGCGCAGCGCAGGCCCGCCGCGCGCGGCGTCGCCGGCCAGCGCCGCCAGCCCGCAGCCAGCGCCCGGCCGGTCACGGTGCGTCTCGGACAGATAGGCCTTGACCCAGGCGGCGAGGCTGCGGTCGGGCTGCCGCTTCCACTGCTCACGGCCGTCCCGCATCGCCCGCCGGCAGGCCTGGGCGGCCAGGTCGTCCTTGGATTCGAAATGCCCGTAGAAGCCGCCGCGCGTCAGGCCGGCGGCCTGCATGAGTTCGTTCAGGCCGATGCCGTCGAAGCCCCGCTCCCGGAACAGCTGGGCGGCGCTGTCGAGGATGCGCTCGCGATTGGCTTCGGCTTGGGCACGGCTCACCTTCACGGCGGTCTCCTTCAGGGATGGGAAGGCCCTGCGTCGGCATCGACCCGGGGCTTGACGGATCTTATATGTTGGCCGACATTTAAGCTATTCATGTCAAACGACATGAATAAGTCGAGTGAAGGACGGTCATGAAGCTCCAGAACACCGTCGTTTTCGCCCCCACGAGGAGATCGCCATGACCGACGCCGCCACCCTGCCCGCCCTCGCCGATGGCCACCTGGCCGCCGCCCGCCACGCCTTCGCGACCCCCGAGCGCGTGCCGCTGAGCCCGCAGGAGAAGGCGCTGCTGGCCGATGCGGCCGAGCCGCCGCTGCGCCACGAGGGCCTCAAGCTCGCCCGCTGGACGCTGGGCCAGGGGCCGCGCGTCGTCCTCGTGCACGGCTGGAACAGCCGCGGCGCCCATCTGCTGGGTTTCGCCAGCCCGCTGGTGGAGGCCGGCTTCTCGGTGACGCTGTTCGACCTGCCGGGCCATGGCGACTCCAGCGGACACGCGGCCAGCGTCGTCCACGCCGGCCGGGCGCTGCGTGCGGTGATGGCCGCGGCCGGCCCGGTGCATGCCGTCATCGGCCACTCCATGGGCTCGGCGGCGGCGCTGCTGGCCTTCGCCCACGGGCTGCAGGTGCGGCGCAGCGTGCACCTGGCCGGACCGTCGTCGCTGACGCCCATGGTCAAGGGCCTGGCTGCCGCCCACGGGCTCGGCCCGGCGGACGCCGCCGCCTTCGCGGGCTGGGTCGAGGGCTTCATCGGCACGCGCATCGCCCACGTCGATCTGGACCGGCTGCAGCACGGCCTGCGCCATGCGGGCCTCATCGTGCATGACGCCGAGGACCGCACCGTTCCCTTCGCCGCCTCGGAGGCTCTGCACGCGGCCTGGCCCGGCTCCCGCCTCGAACGCGTCAGCGGCCTCGGCCATCGCCGCGTGCTGAGCGATGCCGGCGTCATCGCGCGCAGCGTCGCCTTCATCACCGAGAGCGACGCGCCGTGAGCGCCCCGCCGCGGCCCTGGCTGCTGACGCTGGCGGCCCTGTCCGCCCTGGCCACGCTGTCCACCAACATCCTGCTGCCCGCCCTGCCGGCCATGGCACGCGCCATGGGCGCGACCGAAACCGCCATGACAGCCGTGCTCAGCCTCTTCCTGGCGGTGTTCGCGTTGGCGCAGCTCGTCGTCGGGCCGCTGTCGGACCGCCTGGGGCGCCGGCCCGTGGTGCTCGGCGGCCTGCTGGTGTTCATCGCGGGCAGCCTGGTCTGCGCCGTCGCCGGCGACCTGCGGCTGCTGCTGGCCGGACGCGGGCTGCAGGCGGCCGGCGTCGCCGCTGCCTCCGTGCTGGCGCGTGCTGCGGCGCGCGACCGCTTCGAAGGCGCACCGCTTGCCGCCCTGCTCGGCCGCATCATGGTGGTCATGGCTGCGGCGCCCGGCCTTTCGCCGCTGCTTGGCGGCCTCGTGCAGGCGGCCTGGGGCTGGCGCGCCCTGTTCGCCGTGCTGGTGCTCTCCGGGCTGGCGGTGGCCGCGGCCTATGCGGGCATCGTCGGCGAGACGCTGCCCGCCGAGCGCCGGCGCCATCAGCCGCCGCGCGACCTCGCCCTGGGCTATGGCCGCCTGCTGGCGGACGCGCGCTTCCTGCGGCCCGCGCTGGCGACGGCGGCCATCCTGGGCGCCTTGTTCGCCTTCTTCGGCACGGCGCCTCTCGTGCTGACGCGAGGCTTCGGCTTCTCCGCGCTGCAGGTCGGGCTGTTCTTCGCCACCTCGGTCTTCGTCGTCTTCGCCGCCGGCCATGCCGCGCCGCGCGCCTCGGCGCGCTGGGGCGGCCCCGCCGTGCTGCGGGCCGGTGCGGCCCTGGCCCTGGCCGGCGGCGTGGCGATGCTGACGGGCAACGCCGCCGGGCTCTATGGCTTCATCGCCGCGGCCTGCGTCTTCCTGTTCGGCATGGGCCTGGTGTCGCCCACGGGCGCAGCCCTGGCGCTGACGCCGTTCGCGGCCCAGGCCGGCCAGGCTTCCGCCCTGCTGGGTTTCCTGCAGATGGCCGCTGCCGCGGCGATGACGACGGTGGCTGCCACGCTGCCCACCGAGCGCATGGCCGCGCTGGCGCTGGTGCTGGCCGGCGGCGGCCTGCTGGCCTGGGTGGCCGCGCCGCCGCCCGTGTCGGCGCGTCGTGCGCACTCGGCCTGAAACCCGGGCCTCGAAAGCAAAAGGGCGAGCCCGAGGCTCGCCCTTTGTCTTGTCAGCCGGCGACGTTCAGTCGGCCTGCTTGCGCAGGAAGGCCGGGATCTCGATCTCATCCATGCCGTTGGAAGACAGCGCCTCCACCTTGGCGGCGGCGCTGCCCGAGCGGCCATGGCGCCAGACACTGGGCACGTTGGCGTTGGCGAAGTCGCCCAGGCCGAGGCCGACGTTGGCTTGCGGCGCGGCGGCCGGGGCGGCCATGGCCACCGCCTGGGTCAGCACGGGCATGCCGTCGGTGCCGTTGCGCACCACCTGCTGGGTCTGCACCACCTGCAGCGGTGCCTGCTGGCGGGCGCGGCCGGCAGTCAGGCCCGTGGCGATGACGGTCACACGCAGGGCGTCGCCCAGGCTTTCGTCGTAGGCCGTGCCGTAGATGATGTGGGCATCTTCGGAGGCATAGCGCTTGATGGCGTTCATCGCGTTGCGCGACTCGCTGAGCTTGAAGTTGGCGCGGCTCGCGGCGATCAGCACCAGCACGCCGCGGGCGCCGGAGAGGTCGATGCCCTCCAGCAGCGGGCAGGCGACCGCCGCCTCGGCGGCCTTGGTGGCGCGGTCAGGACCGGTGGCCTGGGCCGTGCCCATCATGGCCTTGCCCGGCTCGCTCATCACGGTCTTCACGTCCTCGAAGTCGACGTTGACGAGGCCGGGGATGTGGATGATGTCGGAAATGCCGCCAACGGCGTTCTTCAGCACGTCATTGGCATGCGCGAAGGCCTGATCCTGCGTGACGTCGTCGCCCAGCACGTCGAGCAGCTTGTCGTTCAGCACGACGATGAGGGAGTCGACATTGGCCTCGAGTTCGGCCAGGCCGGCATCGGCCGCCTTGGCGCGCCGGCCGCCTTCGAACTCGAAGGGCTTGGTGACGACGCCGACCGTGAGGATGCCCATGTCCTTGGCGACGCGCGCGATCACCGGCGCCGCACCCGTGCCGGTGCCACCGCCCATGCCGGCGGTGATGAACAGCATATTGGCGCCGGCGATGGATTCGCGGATGCGGGATTCGGCTTCCTCGGCGGCGGCGCGGCCCATTTCGGGTTTGGCACCGGCGCCGAGACCCGTGGAGCCGAGTTGCAGCAATTGGTCGGCCTTGGAGCGGTTCAGCGCCTGCGCGTCGGTATTCGCGCAGATGAATTCAACGCCTTGAACGCCCTGGGCGATCATGTGGTCAACGGCGTTGCCGCCGCCACCACCGACCCCGATCACCTTGATTTGGGTGCCTTGGTCAAACTCTTCGATCATCTCGATGGGCATATCAAACCTCCTACTGCAATTGTGCCTCGGGCACACAATGATTGACTAGTTGCTGAAACACTTTTTCCTGAATTTTTTAGGGGTCAGAAATTCCCCATGAACCAATCCTTGACCCGCCCGACGAGGGTTTGCACCGAGCCGGCCTGCTGCGCCGCCTTGAAACCCCGGGTGCGCGACAGCCGGGCCTCCTCCAGCAGGCCCATGACGGTGGCGGACCGCGGGTTGGCGACCATGTCGTAAAGGGCGCCGGAATAGGTCGGCAGGCCGCGGCGGACCGGTTTCAGGAAAATATCCTCGGCCAGTTCCACCATCCCTGGCATGACCGCCGAACCGCCGGTCAGGACGATGCCTGACGACAGCAATTCCTCATATCCGCTTTCGCGGATGACCTGGTGCACCAGGGAAAAGATTTCCTCGACCCGCGGCTCGATGACGCCGGCCAGCGCCTGCTTGGACAGCATGCGGGGACTGCGGTCGCCCAGCCCGGGCACCTCCACCTGGTCGGACGGGTCGGCCAGCAGTTGCTTGGCCACGCCGTGCTCGACCTTGATTTCCTCGGCGTCCTTGGTCGGCGTGCGCAGCGCCATGGCGATGTCGCTGGTGATCAGGTCGCCGGCGATGGGAATCACGGCGGTATGCCGGATGGACCCGCCGGTGAATATCGCCACGTCGGTCGTCCCCGCGCCGATATCCACGAGGGCAACCCCCAGGTCGCGCTCGTCGGCGGTGAGGGCGGCATGGCTGGAGGCGCTCGGGTTCAAAACCAGCTGGTCGACCTCCAGGCCGCAGCGGCGCACGCATTTGACGATGTTTTCAGCGGCACTTTGCGCGCCGGTCACGATATGGACCTTGACCTCCAGCCGGCCGCCGCTCATGCCGATGGGCTCCTTGACCTCATGGCCGTCGATGACGAATTCCTGCGGCTCGACCAGCAGCAGGCGCTGGTCGTTGGGGATATTGATGGCCTTGGCAGTTTCGACGACACGGGTCACGTCGACCGGCGTGACCTCCTTGTCGCGCACGATGACCATGCCCGTGGAGTTCTGGCCGCGGATATGGCTGCCGGTGATCCCCGTATAAACCCGGGAAATCTTGCAGTCGGCCATCATTTCGGCCTCCTTAAGGGCCTGCTGGATGGACTGCACCGTGGCGTCGATATTGACCACCACCCCGCGCTTGAGACCGTGCGACGGCGCCACACCGAGGCCGGCGATGCGCAATTCCCCCCCCGCCAAAACCTCCGCCACGACGGCCATGATCTTGGCAGTTCCGATATCCAAGCCGACGACCAGATCCTTGTATTCCTTGGCCATGTCCGTCCTCAACGTTTTCTATTTGCGGGTTTACCCGGAGTTTGCGTCGTCACGCCGCGCAGCTTGACGGCATAGCCATCGACATGGCGCAGGTCGGCCGTGAGCAGCGGGCTGTGGTATTGCGACGTCACCTGGGTGATGGAGCGGGTGAACTGGATGAAACGCTCGACGACCTCGCCCTGGGTGCCGCGGCCCAGTTCGACGACGGCGCCGCTGCCGAAGGTGGCGCGCCAGGAGCCGCGGCCGGAGAGGTCCAGCCGCTCGATGCTTTCGCCCAGCTTCTCGGCAGCCGGCGACAGCGCCCGCCACATCTGCAGCATGGGCGCGGCGGCGTTGGCCGGCCCGGCCAGCACCGGCAGGTCCTCGTCCTCGACGTCGCCGAGGTTGGCCTGGAAGACTTCGCCGAAGCTGTTCACCAGGGCCCGCTCGGCGCTGGCCTCGGTGGCCGCGTCGGCGCCGTCGACCCGCGCCTCCCAGTAGGCCGCCGCCTGGTGCTCCTCGAGGTTGACCCGCAGTTTCATGGGCCAGACGCGCTGCAGCTGGGCATGCCTCACCCAGGGCACGGCCTCGAAGGCGGCGCGGCCGTCCCGCAGGTTCATGCTCAGGAAGGAGCCGTGCAGCCGCGGCAGGGCATTGGCGCGCAGCGAGGCGACGCTGTTGCGGCTGACGTCGCCTTCCACCTGGATGGCGCGGAAGTTGAACACCGGCAGCCTCACCGCCCAGCGCAGCGCGGCCCACGCCGCCGTCGCCAGCAGCGCGGTCACGAGCAGCGCCGACACCGCATTCATCAGGCGGACGTCGGGGGGCAGCGCGGCGCTTGGATTCATCACTCGTCGGTCAGCGGCGATCCAGCCGGGCCTGGGCCAGCAGCCACAGGCACAGGTGCGGGTAGTCGATGCCTACGGCCTGCGCGGCCTTGGGCACCAGGGAGTGCGAGGTCATGCCCGGGCTGGTGTTCATCTCCAGCAGGAAGGGCTTCATGTCGGCCTTGCGCAGCATCAGGTCGGCGCGACCCCAGCCGCGGCAGCCGAGCAGGTGGTAGGCGCGCAGCACCAGTTGCCGGACCTCGGCCTCCAGCGCCGCGGGCAACGTGCCGAACAGGTATTGCGTGGTGTCGGTGTGGTACTTGTTCTCGAAGTCGTAGTTGCCCGCCTCGGCGCGGATCTCCACCACCGGCAGCGCGACGGCGGCCTCGCCTTCGCCCAGCACGGCGCAGGTGAGTTCGGGCCCCTCGATGCATTGCTCGAACAGCAGCTCGTCGTCGAACCCCAGGGCCAGCTCCACCGCGCCCTGCATGTCCGAATAGCCCATCGCCTTGGTGATGCCGATGCTGCTGCCCTCGTGCGGCGGCTTGACGACGACGGGCAGGCCCAGCTCGTCGGGGATGGCGCGAATGCGCTCACGCGTCAGCTCCGCGCGGGACAGCGCACGGTAGGCCGGCGTCGGCAGGCCCTCGGCGGCCCAGACCCGTTTGGTCATGGTCTTGTCCATGGCCACGCCCGAGGCCGTCACGCCCGAACCGGTGTAGGGAATGCCCAGCCATTCGAGCGCACCTTGCAGCGTGCCGTCTTCGCCGCCGCGGCCGTGCAGGGCGATGAAGGCGCGGTCGAAGCCCTCGTCCTTGAGCGCCTGCAGCGGGCGCTCCGCGGGGTCGAAGCCATGGGCATCGACGCCGAAGGCGCGCAGCGCCTCGAGCACACCGGCGCCGCTCATCAGCGAGACCGGCCGCTCGGCGCTGTGCCCTCCGAACAGCACGGCCACCTTGCCCAGCGCGCGGGCGTCGATGTCCAGATCGATCGGCGTCGTCGTGGTCATGCCGATCCTCCTTGCGAAAAATGCTGGGCGACGAGCCGCGGCAAGGCGCTCATCGAGCCGGCACCCATGCCGATGACGACGTCGCCGTCGCGGGTCAGGGCCGCGAGCGCGGCCGGCATGTCGGCCACCTGGGCGACGAAATGCGGCGTGCCGACCGCCCGCGCGAGCGCCGCACCCGTCGCACCGTCGATGGGCGACTCGCCGGCCGAATAGACCTCGGTCAGCAGCGCCACGTCGGCACTGCCGATGACGCGGACGAAGTCGGCGAAGCAATCCCGCGTGCGCGTGTAGCGGTGCGGCTGGAAGGCCAGCACGAGCCGGCGTCCGGGATAGGCGCCGCGCGCCGCGGCGAGCACGGCGGCCATCTCGACCGGGTGGTGGCCGTAGTCGTCGATCAAGGCGAAGCGCCCGCCGTCGGCGGCTGGCCATTCGCCATGTTTCTCGAAGCGCCGGCCCACGCCGGAGAAGCCGGCCAGCGCCCGCAGGATGGCGTCGTCCGCGCAGTCCAGCTCCATCGCGACCGCGATGGCCGCCAGCGCATTGCGAACGTTGTGTTCACCGGCCAGGTTGAGCAGCACGTCGAGGTCGGGCGCGCCCTCGCGCCGGCAGGTGAAGCGCATCTGTGCGCCGGGCAGGGCCTTCACGTCGACGGCCTGCACGCTCACTCCAGCCGACAGGCCGTAGCTCACCACCGGCCGCTCGATGCGGCCGAGGATGGCGCGCACGCCGGGATCGTCGGCGCAGACGACCGCCGCGCCGTAGAAAGGCATGCGGTGCAGGAACTCGACGAAGGCCTCGTGCAGCTTCTCGACCGAATGGCCATAGGTGTCCATGTGGTCCTCGTCGATGTTGGTGACGACGGACAACACGGGGCTGAGCTTCAGGAAGGAGGCGTCGCTCTCGTCGGCCTCGACGACGATGAACTCGCCGCGGCCCAGGCGCGAGTTGGCGCCCGCCGCGTTGAGCTTGCCGCCGATGACGAAGGTCGGGTCCAGGCCCGCCTCGACGAGGATGGCGGTGACGAGGGAGGTGGTCGTCGTCTTGCCGTGCGTGCCGGCGATGGCGATGCCGCGACGCAGCCGCATCAGCTCGGCGAGCATCACGGCGCGCGGCACGACGGGGATCTGCCGTCCGCGTGCGGCCTGCACCTCGGGGTTGTCCGCGGCGACGGCCGTGCTGGTGACCAGGGCCTGGGCATCGCCGATGTTGGGCGCTGCATGACCGATCTCCACGCGCAGGCCGAGCGAGCGCAGCCGCTCGGTCGTGGCGCTCTCGACGGCGTCCGAGCCGCTGACCGTGAAGCCGAGGTTGTGCAGGATCTCGGCGATGCCGCTCATGCCGGCGCCGCCGATGCCGACGAAGTGGAGTCGCTGAACCGCGTGCTTCACGTCAGTTCCCCATCCCGCGCTCGCAGCGCCTGTTACGCGTGAAACGCCATGCGACTTGCTGCAATGGAACACAGCCACAGAGGCACGGAGACACAGAGAGACCGTCATCCCGCTGCCTCTGTGCCTCTGTGCCTCCGTGGCTTTGTTTGGTTTTCACTTCAACATTCCTTCGATCTCGTCGGCCACGCGTGCGGCGGCGCGGGGGCGAGCCAGAGAGCGGGCCTTTTCGGCCATGGCGAGCAGGGCGGCGCGGTCCAGTCCGCCGAGCACCTCGTGCAGCTTCTGCGCCGTCAGCTCCGCCTGCGGCAGGTGGATGGCCGCGCCGTGCTGGGCCATGAAGACGGCGTTGTCGCGCTGGTGCGAGGTGGTGCTCACCACCAGCGGCACCAACACCGCCGCGCAGCCCGCCGCACACAGTTCGCTGACCGTGATGGCACCCGCCCGGCAGACGACGACGTCGGCCCAGGCCAGGGCGGCGGCCATGTCGTCGATGAAGGGCCGCACCTCGGCGTTCAGGCCGGCGTCCGTGTAGGCCTGCCAGACGGCGCCGAGATGGTCCTGCCCCGACTGGTGCAGCACCTGGGGCCGCTGCTCCTGCGGCCACAGGGCCAGGGCCTGGGGCAGCACGGTGTTGAGCGCGCGCGCACCGAGCGAGCCCCCCAGCACCAGCAGGCGCAGGGGACCCTGGGCACGGGCGGGGTCGGCCATGCGCTCGGCCGGCGCCGGCAGCGCCTCGATCTCGGCGCGCACCGGGTTGCCGCTGACGACGGCGCCGCGCGTGGAGGCCGCCGCCGCACCGTCGAAGCCGAAGGCGATGCGCCGGGCGAAGGGCTTGAGCGCCGCGTTGCTCTTGAGCATGGCAGCGTCGGCATTCACCAGCATCAGCGGCCGGCCGGATAGCGCCGCCGACAGGCCTGCCGGCACGCAGACATAACCGCCCATGCCGAGGACCGCCGTCGCCTGCCGCCGCTCGTAGACGCGGCGGGCGGCGCCCAGCGACTTGAAGAAGCCGACGATGCCTCGCAGCGCATGACCCAGGCCCTTGCCGCGCAGGCCGGCGAAAGGCAGCGCATCGATCTCGATGCCTCGCGCCGGCACCAGCCGGTTTTCCATGCCCTGCGGGGTGCCGATCCACGACACCGTCCAGCCGCGGCGCTGCATCTCCTCGGCAACCGCCAGGCCGGGAATGACGTGGCCGCCGGTGCCGGCCGCCATGACGACGAGGTGGCGAGTCATGGCTTGCACCTTCCATCAAGAACACAGCCACAGAGGCACAGAGGCACAGAGGAAGCGGGATGACGCGCTCTCTGTGTCTCTGTGCCTCTGTGGCTGTGTTTGAAATTGGGCGTCACGAGCGCCCTCCTCTCATCATTTGCCGGTTCTCAAGGTCGATCCGCAACACCACTGCCAAAGCAACGCAGTTCATCAGGATGGCCGAGCCGCCGAAGCTCATCAGCGGCAGCGTCAGGCCCTTGGTGGGCAGGGCCCCGAGGTTGACGCCCATGTTGATGAAGGCCTGGCCGCCCATCCAGATGCCCATGCCCTGGGCATAGAGGCCGGCGAACACGCGGTCCAGGGCGATGGCCTGGCGGCCGATCAGGAAGCAGCGGCGCGTCAGCCAGAAGAAGGCGAGGATCACGACGGCCACGCCGGCGAAGCCCAGCTCCTCGCCGATGACGGCCAGCAGGAAGTCGGTGTGGGCCTCGGGCAGGTAGTGCAGCTTCTCGACGCTGCCGCCCAGGCCCTGGCCGAACCACTCGCCGCGGCCGAAGGCGATGAGGCTGTGCGTGAGCTGGTAGGCCTTGCCCTGGGCGTACTTCTCGTCCCAGGGGTTGAGGTAGGCGAAGATGCGCTCGCGGCGGAAGTCGCTGAGCGTGATCATGAGCACGAAGGCGCCCATCAGCACGGCGACGATCAGGAAGAACATCCTGCCGTTGACGCCGCCGAGGAAAAGGATGCCCATGGCGATGGCCGCGATCACCATGAAGGCGCCCATGTCGGGCTCGGCCAGCAGCAGCAGGCCCACGAAGGCCAGCGAGATGGCCATGGGCGTGACGGCCTGGAAGAAGTTCTCCCGGGCGTCCATCTTGCGCATCATGTAGTTGGCCGCGTAGAGGGCGATGCCGAACTTGGCCAGCTCCGAGGGCTGGAAGTTCATGACGCCCAGCGGGATCCAGCGCCGCGCGCCATAGACCACCTTGCCGATGCCGGGAATGAGCACCGCCACCAGCAGCACCAGGGCCGCGACGAAGACCCAGGGTGCCCAGCGCTCCCACACCGACACGGGGATCTGCACGGTGATTAGGCCGGCGATCAGCCCGAAGCCGATGGCCACCATGTGTCGCGTCAGGAAGTGGGTCGGCAGGTATTTGGCGAAGCGCGGGTTGTCCGGCAGGGCGATGGAGGCCGAATAGACCATCAGCAGCCCGAAGGCCATCAGCGCGAGCACGACCCAGACCAGGGTGATGTCGAAGCCCTGCAGCTGCGTCGGCCGGCCGGCGGAGGTCGAGACCCAGTCGCGCACGGGCACGCTGGCGTCCTCGCCGTCGCCCTTCCCGAAGAAGCGCTGCCGGAGCGTGGCCGCGAAGCTCACAACGCCACCCCCCGCTCGTCCGCCAGCCGCTGCACCGTGGCGACGAAGACCTCGGCGCGGTGGGCGTAGTTGCGGAACATGTCGAGACTCGCGCAGGCCGGGGACAGCAGCACGCTGTCGCCGGCTTGCGCCTGCTGCAGGCACCAGGCCGTGGCGGCCTCCAGCGTCGCGTGGCGCTGCATGGGCACGCCGGTGGCGGCGAGCGCCGCCTCGATCTGCGGCCCGTCGCGGCCGATCAGCGCGACGGCGCGGGCATGGCGGGCCACGCCCTCGGCCAGGGGCGAGAAGTCCTGGCCCTTGCCGTCGCCGCCGAGGATGAGCACGAGCCGGGCCGGGGCACGGTCGGCGCCCAGGCCCGAGATGGCGGCGACGGTGGCGCCGACGTTGGTGCCCTTGGAGTCGTCGTAGAACTCGACGCCGTCGATGCTGCCGACGGGCTCGACGCGGTGCGGCTCGCCGCGGTACTCGCGCAGGCCGTGCAGCATGGGCGCCAGCTCGCAGCCGGCCGCCGTGGCCAGGGCCAGCGCGGCCAGTGCATTGGCGGCGTTATGCCGGCCGCGCACGCGCAGCGCGTCGGCGGGCATGAGGCGCTGCACGACGAGCGGTTCGTCTTCGTTGCCCTTGCGCTTCTTGATCGTCGGGTCCAGCTCGCGGGCGCGCACCAGCCAGGCCAGGCCGCCCTCTTCCACCAGGCCGAAGTCGCCCGGCGCGGTCGGCGGGTTCAGGCCGAAGCGCACCACGCGGCGCGACACCGTGCGGCCGGGCTTGCCGCGGCTGCCCTTGACGAAGACGGGAGCGGGCACCAGGGCCTCGACCGCCGGGTCGTCGCGGTTGACGACGATGACGGCCTGGCTGGTTGAACTCGGGCCGAAGATGCGCGTCTTGGCGCGGCCGTAGGCGGCCATGTCGCCATGCCAGTCGAGGTGGTCCTGCGTCAGGTTGAGCACGGCGCCGGCCGTGGGCTCGAAGGCGGCGACGCCGTCGAGCTGGAAGCTGGACAACTCCAGCACCCAGACCTCGGGCAAGGTCTCGAAGACCGGGCCGCGCGGCGGTGGCGGGGCTATGGGCAGGGGCGCCTCTTCGTCCGGCAGCACGGCAGCCCCGTCGACGGCGGGTTCGGCAGCCTCTTTTGCAGACTCTTCGGCGGGCGGCTCCGACGGCGCGTCTTCGATGGCGTCCGCAAGGGCTTCGGCGGCCGTCTCTTCGGCCGGCGCCGGGTCGGGTTCCTTCGCCAGCGCCTCGGTCAGCGTGTCCAGCAGCGTCGGGCCGATGTTGCCGGCGATGGCCACGCGCCTGCCGGCGCGTTCCGCCAGCAGGCCGGTCATGCAGGTGGTCGTCGTCTTGCCGTTGGTACCGGTGATGGCGAGCACGGCGGGCGCATAGCCGTGCTGGGCCTTCAGTGCCGCGAGCGCATCGGCGAAGAGGTCGAGTTCGCCGCGCACGGCGGCGCCATGGGCGTAGACGGCAGCCAGCCGCGCGTCCAGCGGCGACAGGCCCGGGCTCTTCAGGATGGCGTTGAAGCCGGCCACCGACTCGGCGGCCAGCTCGCCGGTGATGAAGGCCGCCGTGTCGCCCAGGGCCGCCCGCTGCGGCGGCTGCTCGCGCGAGTCCCACACGGTCACCTGCGCCCCGAAGCGCGCGCACCAGCGGGCCATCGCGAGACCGGAGTCCCCGAGGCCCAGCACCAGCACGCGCTGGCCTTGGAAGTGCGGCAGGTCGAGCTTCATCGCTTCACCGGAGCTTGAGGCTGGCCAGACCGATGAGGCACAGCAGCATGGTGATGATCCAGAAGCGGATGACGACCTGGGTCTCGTTCCAGCCGCTCTTCTCGAAATGGTGGTGCAGCGGCGCCATCTTGAAGATGCGCCGGCCCTCGCCGAATTTCTTCTTCGTGAACTTGAACCAGCTGACCTGGAGCATCACCGACAGCACCTCGGCCACGAAGATGCCGCCCATGATGCCGAGCACGATTTCCTGGCGCGTGATGACGGCCAGCGTGCCGAGGCCCCCGCCCAGGGCCAGCGCGCCGACGTCGCCCATGAAGACCTGGGCCGGGTGGGCGTTGAACCACAGGAAGGCCAGGCCCGCCCCGGCCATGGCGGCACAGAAGATGAGCAGCTCGCCGGCGCCCGGGATGTAGGGCAGCAGCAGGTACTTGGAGAACACCGACGAGCCGGTCAGGTAGGCGAACAGGCCCAGGGCCGAGCCCACCATCACGACGGGCATGATGGCCAGGCCGTCGAGGCCGTCGGTGAAGTTCACCGCGTTGCTGGTGCCGACGATGACGAAATAGCTCAGCGCGACGAAGCCCCACACCCCCAGCGGCATGCTGATGGTCTTGAAGAAGGGGATGAGCAGGTCGGCCTTGGGCGGCAGCTCGGTGGAGAAGCCGCTGGACACCCAGCGGATGAAGAGCTGCACGACGCCCAGGAAGGAGGTCTCGGACACACTGAAGGCCAGGTAGATGGCGGCGAACAGCCCGATGAGGGACTGCCACAGGAACTTCTCGCGGCTGGCCATGCCCTCGGGGTTCTTGTCGACGACCTTGCGCCAGTCGTCCACCCAGCCGATGGCGCCGAAGCCCATGGTCACCAGCATCACCACCCAGACGAAGCGGTTGCTCCAGTCGAACCACAGCAGGGTCGAGACGCCGATGCCGATCAGCACCAGCACGCCGCCCATCGTCGGCGTGCCGCTCTTGGCCAGGTGCTGCTGCACGCCATAAGCGCGGATGGGCTGGCCGATCTTCATCTCGGTCAGGCGGCGGATCACCCAGGGCCCGAAGGCCAGGCCGATGAGCAGCGCCGTCATGGCCGCCATCACGGCGCGGAAGGTGATGTACTGGAAGATGCGCAGGAAGCCCAGGTCGGGGTAGAGGCCCTGCAGCCACTGGGCCAGGCTAAGCAGCATGCGGCGCTCCGGTTCGGGGTTGTTCTTGGAGTGCGGCGACCACTTGTTCCATCTTCATGAAGCGCGAGCCCTTGACCAGGACCTGGGCTGCGCTGGGTTGTTCCGTCAGGGCCGCGATCAGCGCGGCCGTCGTGTCGAAGGCGCGGGCGCGCGGGCCGTAGGCCGCGGCGGCGTCGCGGGCGGCCGGGCCGGCCGTCCAGAAGTGGGCGATGCCGCGCTCGGCGGCATAGGCCCCGACCTCGCGGTGGAAGGCCGGGCCCTGGTCACCCACCTCGCCCATGTCGCCGAGGATGAGCCAGCCCTCGCCCGGCAGGCCGGCCAGCACGTCGATGGCGGCGCGCACGCTGTCGGGGTTGGCGTTGTAGCTGTCGTCGATGAGGGCGCGGCCGCGGGCATCGGCCTTGAGTTCGGAGCGGCCCTTGACCGCGCGGAAGGCCTCCAGGCCATCGGCGATGGCGGTCAGCGGCGCTCCGGCCGCGAGGGCGCAGGCGGCGGCGGCGAGGGCGTTGCGGACGTTGTGCTCGCCGGCCACGCGCAGTGCGACGGGCGCGCTGCCCGCCGGGGTGTGCAGCTCCAGCGCCCAGTGCGTCCCCTGCCATTGCGCGGCGCCGGTCACATCGGCCTCGCCACGCAGGGCGAAGGTCAGGTGCGGGCGGCTGCCGGCCAGCTCGAACCAGATCGGCGCGCAGGCGTCCTCGGCGGGGAAGACGGCGCATCCGCTCGGCCCCAGGGCCTCGATGACGGCGCCGTTCTCGCGGGCGACCGCCTCCACCGTCGCCATGAACTCCTGGTGCTCGCGCTGGGCGTTGTTGACCAGGGCCACGGTCGGCTGGGCCATGGCGGCCAGGGGCGCGATCTCGCCGGGGTGGTTCATGCCCAGCTCGACGACGGCGGCGCGGTGGCTGCGCTCGTCGTCATGGCGCAGGCGCAGCAGCGTCAGCGGCACGCCGATGTCGTTGTTGTAGTTGCCTTCGGTGGCCAGCGCGTCGTCGCCGACCCAGGCGCGCAGGATGGCGGCGATCATCTGCGTGGTCGTCGTCTTGCCATTGCTGCCGGTGACGGCGATGACGGGCAGGCGCTGCTGGCGCCGCCAGGCCGCGGCCAGTTGGCCGAGCGCCGCCTTGGCGTCCGGCACCAGCAGCCCGGGCAGGCCGGCCTCCGCCAAGCCGCGTTCGGCCAGGGCCGCCACGGCGCCCGAGGCCTTGGCCTGGGCGATGAAGTCGTTGGCGTCGAAGCGCTCGCCGCGCAGGGCGACGAAGAGATCGCCGGCCTTGAGCGTGCGGCTGTCGCTGTGCACGCGGGCGAAGGCCGTGGCGCCGTCACCGACCAGGGTCGAACCAGGCAGCAGGGCCTGGGCTTGCGCCAGATCGAGAAAGTTCACAGCCCTGCCCTTTCCAGCAGCGAGGCACGCGCCTCGGCCACGTCGGAGAAGGGCCGGCGCACGCCGTTCACCTCCTGGTAGTCCTCGTGGCCCTTGCCGGCGATGAGGACGATGTCGCGCGCGCCGGCCTCGGCGATGGCGGCGCGGATGGCCTCCTCGCGGGCCTCGATGACCGTGGCGCCCGGCGCAGCCGCGGCGATGTCGGCCAGGATGCGGGCCGGCTCCTCGGTCCGCGGGTTGTCGGTGGTGACGACCACGCGGCCCGACAGCCGCGCGGCGATGGCGCCCATCTGCGGGCGCTTGCCCCGGTCGCGGTCACCGCCGCAGCCGAAGACGCAGACCAGCTCGCCGCCGCGCGCGCGGGCCAGGCCCTGCAGCGCCGACAAGGCCTTGTCCAGCGCGTCCGGCGTGTGCGCGTAGTCGACGACGACTTGGGGCAGCTCGCGGCCGTTGCCCACGCGCTGCATGCGGCCCGGCACGGGCGTCACGGCCGCCAGGGCGCGGGCAATGTCGGCCAGTGCGGCGCCTTGAGCGCGCAGGGCGCCGGCCACGCCGAGGAGGTTGGCGGCGTTGTAGTCGCCGATGAGGCCGGTCTGCACCTCGATGGCGTCGCCGCCCTCGTGCAGCGTGAAGGCCAGGCCGTCGCCGGTGTAGCGCAGGCCGCGGGCCGTGAGGCGGGCGTCGTCGCGCTCGATGCCGGTGGTCCAGACGTCCAGCCCGGTGAGTTCGGCGGCCAGGGCCGGCGCCTTGGGATCGTCCAGGTTGACGACGGCGGCGCGCAGGCCCGGGAAGTCGAACAGCGCGCGCTTGGCCGCCCAGTAGGCGTCCATGCTGCCGTGGTAGTCGAGGTGATCCTGGGTGAAGTTGGTGAACACCGCGACGCGGATGGCGGTGCCGGCCAGGCGCCCCTCGACGATGCCGATGCTGCTGGCCTCGATGGCGCAGGCGGCGAAGCCCTGGTCACGCATGGCGGCGAAGGCGGCCTGCAGCAGCACGGGGTCGGGCGTGGTCAGGCCGTTGTAGTCGAGCCGGGGCGGCTCGCCCACGCCGAGCGTGCCGACCACGCCGCAGCGCCGGCCGAGCCGGGCCGAGGCCTGGGCGATCCACCAGGCGGAGGAGGTCTTGCCGTTGGTGCCGGTGACGGCGATGACGTCCAGCGTGTCGGTCGGCTTGCCGAAGAAGGCCGCGGCGATCTCGCCGGTGCGGGCCTTGAGGCCGGGCAGCGAGGCCACGCGGGCGTCGACGAAGCCGAAGCGCTCGACGTCGCCGTCCTCCACCAGGCAGGTGGACGCGCCCGCGGCCAGGGCCGCCGCGACGTACTCGCGACCGTCGCGCGCGTAGCCTGGCCAGGCGATGAAGGCGTCGCCCGGACGGACCTGGCGGCTGTCGGTGCGCAGCGTGCCCGTGCACCATTCGGACAGCCAGCGGGCCGCGGCGTCGGGGGATTTGAGGCGGGTCAGCATCATCGACCGCCGGGCCGCCCCAAGGGCGATAGCGCCCCCTCGGGGGGCAGTGAGCGAAGTGAACGTGGGGGCATCATTGACGCGCCGGGCCGCCCCAAGGGCGATGACGCCCCCTCGGGGGGCAGTGAGCGAAGCGAACGTGGGGGCGTCATGTTCTAGAAGCTTTCTTCGGTGGACGTGGCGCCCTTGTTCGCGAAGATCTGGCTCTTCACGTCGAGGTCGGGCTGCACACCCAGCAGCCGCAGCGTCTGCGCGGCGACCTGGCTGAACACCGGGCCGGCGACCTGGCCGCCGTAGTGGGCCCCGGCGCTCGGTTCGTCGACCATGACGGCCACGACGATGCGCGGCTTGCTGATGGGCGTGATGCCGACGAACCACGAGCGGTATTTGTGGGTGGCATAGCCGCGGCCCTCCTGCTTGTAGGCCGTGCCGCTCTTGCCGCCGACGCTGTAGCCAGGCACCTGGGCCTCGGGCGCCGTGCCGCCGGGGCCGGCCGCGGCCTGCAGCATCAGGCGCAGGTCCTGCGTGACCTTGGGGCTGAAGACGCGGATGCCCGCCACCGGATGGTCGTGCGGCTGGCGCAGCATGCTCACGGGGATGATCTCGCCATCCCGCGCGAACACCGTGTAGGCGCGCGCCAGCTGGAAGAGCGAGGCCGACAGGCCGTAGCCATAACTCATCGTCGCCTGCTCGATGGGGCGCCAGGTCTTCCAGGGCCGCAGCTTGCCGGTGACCGCGCCGGGGAAGCTGATCTGCGGGCGCTGGCCCAGGCCGATGGCGGTGAACAGCTCGTGCATCTCGCGCGGCTGCATCTGCATGGCGAGCTTGGTGGCGCCGATGTTGCTGGAGAACTTGATGACGTCGCGCACCGGGATGACGCCATGGGCGTGGGTGTCGCTGATGACGGCGCCCTGGAAGGCGTATTTGCCGTTGCCCGTGTCCACCAGGGTGTCGGGCGTGGCGCGGCCGGTCTCCATCGCCAGGCCGGCGATGAAGGGCTTCATCGTCGAGCCGGGCTCGAAGACGTCGGTGAGCGCGCGGTTGCGCAGCTGCTCGCCGGAGAGGTGCTGGCGGTTGCCGGGGTCGTAGCTCGGGAAGTTGGCCAGGGCCAGCACCTCGCCGCTGAGGGCATCGAGGACGACCACCGAACCCGCCTTGGCCTTGTTCTCGGCGACCGCGTCGCGGATGCGCTGGTAGGCGAAGAACTGCACCTTGGAATCGACGGACAGGTCGACGTCGTGGCCGTTGGCGGCCGGCACCAGTTCGCCGATGTCCTCGACGACGCGGCCGAGGCGGTCGCGCACGACGGAGCGCGAACCGTCGCGGCCCTGCAGCTCGTTCTGGAAGGCCAGCTCGATGCCCTCCTGGCCCTTGTCCTCGACGTTGGTGAAGCCGACCACGTGTGCCGCCGCCTCGCCCTCGGGATACTTGCGGCGGTATTCGCGGTCCTGGAAGACGCCCTTGATCCCGATGGCCTTCACGCGCGCGGCGGTCTCGTCGTCGGCCAGGCGCTTGAGCCAGACGAAGCGCGTCTCGGGGTTGAGCTTGGCCTCCAGTTCCTTGGGCGCCATGCCCAGCGCCTTGGCCAGCTCGCGGCGCTTGTCGGCGTCGGTGTCGACCTCCTTGGGAATGGCCCAGATCGACGGCACGGCCACGCTGGCCGCCAGCACCTGGCCGGTGCGGTCGTTGATGCGGCCACGGCTGGCCGGCAGTTCCAGCGTGTGGGCGTAGCGGGCCTCGCCCTGCTTCTGGAAGAAGTCAGTGGCCAGCACCTGCACGTAGACCGCTCGCGCCAGCAGGCCGAGGAAGGCCAGGCCCACCAGGGCGACGAGGAAACGCGAGCGCCAGGGCGGCGTCTTGGAGGCGAGCAGCGGGCTCGTGGAATAGCTGACGCCACGGCCCGAGCCAAGAGAGCGGGCGCCGGGCTTGGCCGGGCGGCTCATGGGTGCACCCTTCGGCCTGCGGCCTGTCCCGCCAAGCGGGAGCGAGCTTGCTTGGGGCGGCCCTGCGCTGCGCTCACGGGTTCACCCCCGAGGCGACGACGGACGGCGTGATGACGCGCATGCCCAGGCGCTCGCGCGCCACCTGCTCGACGCGCAGGTTGGTGGCCTGGGCATGGCGCTCGGCGGCCAGGCGCTCGGCGTCGGCGGCCAGGCGCTGGCCGTCGGCCTTGGCGCGGTCCAGCTCGGCGAAGAGCCGGCGCGACTCGTAGGCGCTGTGCACGAGGACGACGCCGCTGGCCAGCACGGCAAGGATGAGGACGAGGTTGAGCTTGGCCATGCGGTCAGCTCAGCGAGGCCGGCAGCGGCGCGTCGGTGCGCTCGGCGATGCGCAGCACGGCCGAACGCGCCCGGGGGTTGGCGGCCACCTCGGCGGCACCGGGCATCACGCGGCCCAGGGACCTCAAGGCCAGGGCCGGCGGCGGCGCGAAGGGCGCCCGGCGGTCGACCTCGGCCTTGCTGTGCGCGGCGATGAACTGCTTGACGCGGCGGTCCTCCAGCGAATGGAAGCTGATGACGGCGAGCCGGCCTCCGGGAGCGAGCAGCCGCAAGGCCGCGATCAGCCCCTGCTCGAGTTGCTCAAGCTCTCGATTGACATGAATCCGAAGGGCTTGAAAGGTGCGCGTGGCGGGGTCTTGCCCGGGTTCGCGGGTCTTGACCGTGCGAGCCACGAGTTCGCGCAACTCGTCGGTGCGCGTGAGCGGCGCACCGGCTTCCCGGCGAGCAACAAGCGCCTTTGCAATCTGGCCAGCAAACCGTTCTTCGCCATAGTCCCGAATCACCTGTGCGATCTCGCGCTCGTCGGCGCGCGCGAGGAAGTCCGCCGCGCTCTCGCCACGCGTGGTGTCCATGCGCATGTCGAGCGGGCCGTCGAAGCGGAAGCTGAAGCCGCGCTCCGGGTTGTCGATCTGGGGGCTGGACACGCCCAGGTCCAGCAGCACGCCGTCCACCTGGTGCACGCCCAGCGCGCCGAGCCGCTCGGCCATCTCGGCGAAGCCGGCGTGGACGATGGAGAAACGCGGGTCGGCGATGGCCATGGCCGCGGCGACGGCCTCGGGATCGCGGTCGATGCCGATGAGGCGCCCCTGCGGCGCCAGCCGGGCCAGCAGGGCCCGCGAATGGCCGCCCCGCCCGAACGTGCCGTCCACATAGACGCCATCGGGGCGGGCAAGCACGCCGTCCACCGCCTCGTTCAGCAGCACGGTGGTGTGGCGGAACTCGGCGCTCTCGTTCATGCCGGCGCCCATCAGAAACTGAAGTCCTTGAGCGCGTCGGGCAGCGGGCCGGCCATCACCTCGGCCTCGTGGGCGGCATGGGTTTCGGCGTCCCAGAGCTCGAAGTGGCTGCCCATGCCCAGCAGCATCACGTCGTTCTTGAGCCCGGCGCTCCTGCGCAGCTCGGGCGAGATCAGCACGCGCGACGCCGAGTCGATCTCGACGTCCATCGCATTGCCGAGAAAGACGCGCTTCCAGCCGGACGCCGACATCGGCAGCGCCGCGACCTTGTCGCGGAACACCTCCCACGTCGGCCGCGGGAAGAGCATCAGACACCCATCCGGATGCTTGGTGACCGTCAGCCGCCCCTGGCAGAGCAGTTGCAGCACCTCACGGTGACGCGTGGGAACGCTCAGGCGCCCCTTGGCGTCCAGCGCCAAGTTGGAGGCTCCTTGAAAGACGATTTCCGACACTTTTCACCACGAAACGACACTTCTCCCCACTTTAAGCGCGGCCATCGCCCCGGTCAAGTTCGTGCACAAGTTTTTTCAATGAAATCAAGCACTTAGCACTGACTGTTGAAATTCACAGTACACGCAGAAAATATCGTTCAGGAATAAGGACTTGCTTCGTATTTGCGAAGTGGCGGTTGAAGTATGGGCCGGCGGGAGTCGGGATTAGTCCCCGGATCGATGCGGACGCCGGCGAAAGATGAACCGCGCGGCCCCGACCCGTCCGGTCAGTGGAGGGCGCCGCCCAGCCGCCGCTTCCCGCGTTCCGTCGCACCGGACTGTTACGTCACCGTCCGAGGCCTGAGGATGCGCGGATCGCCGGCCGCCAGGCGGTGCACACTCGCACCGTCGCGAGCCGGCGGCCCGTCACCCAGGAGGCTTCGTCATGAATGCAGATCCCGCGGCCGAGGATCGGCCTGCTGCGCCACCCGCTCCCGCGTCCTTCGCGCCTGTCGCCGACCGGCAGCGCATCGTGGCGCTCGACGTCGTCCGCGGCTTTGCGCTGCTGGGCATCTTCCTGATGAACATCGAGTGGTTCAACCGGCCCATCGCCACCATGGGCGAGGGGCTGCCGCGCGATGCCACGGGGCTGGACTGGCTGGCGGGCTGGTTCATCGCCTACTTCGTGGCGGGCAAGTTCTGGACGATCTTCTCGCTGCTCTTCGGCATGGGCTTCGCCGTCATGCTGGTGCGTGCCGAGCAGGCGGGGCGGCCCTTCGTGCGCGTCTACCTGCGCCGCATCCTGGCGCTGGCGGTGTTCGGCGCCGCGCATTTCATCTTCCTGTGGGACGGCGACATCCTGTTCAGTTATGCCGTCGGCGCGCTGGGCCTGCTGATCGTGCTGTGGGGCCGGCCACGATGGATCCTGCTGGGCGTGGCGGTCCTGGTGGGCCTGGGCTTCATCCCCGGTGCCTCCGACTTCTTCGGCGTCGCCGCGGGCCTCGCCATCATGGGCCTGTTGGGCCTGTATCTGCGCGGCCAGGGCCTGCTGCGCTGGAAGGGCCTGGACATGCCCTGGTTCAGCGTCATCGTGATGGGCGTGGGGCTGGCGCTGTCGGTCGCCGCCGCCGTGCTGTGGCTGCTGCCCGACGGCCCGACCGAGCCGCGTGGACCGCTGAGCGTCTTCGGGCCGCTGCTGCTGGTGGTGGGCTGGCTGTCCTGGAAGTACCACCAGCCCGAGTCGCTGCGCAGCCTGCGCATGGCCGTGGCCATCTACATCTTCGGCGGCCTGGGCATGACGTTGGGCGGCGTGCTGCAGTTCCTCACGCCCGACCCGCTGGCCGTCGCCGAAGCCGCGGCGGCCGCCGCCCCGGCGGCGTCGGCGCCGGCCGTGGCACCGTCCGCGGCGGCATCGTCCGCCCAGGTGGCCAAGAAGACGCCGCAGCAGCGCGTCGAGGAGATCCGCGCCGACCGCAAGAAGCGCGACGAGGAGCGCCAGCGGGACAAGGCCGAGCAGGTCAAGACGTTCTCCAGCGGCCCCTATCTCGACGCCGTCGAGCTGCGGGCCCGCCACTTCCCGGAAAAGGCGGCCGGGGACGCGGGCTTCGCGGTCGTGCTGGTCGGCATGTTCCTGCTGGGCAGCTGGTTCGTGCGGTCTGGCGTCATGCAGGACACCGAAAAGCATCTGGCGTTCTTCCGCAAGCTCGCCTGGGTGGCCTTGCCGGCAGGCATCGGCATGGGCCTGGTGGCGGCCTGCATCGCCGTGTCCCACACGCCGGGGGACCGGCATGACGGCTGGAACATCGCCCACGGCCTGCTGATGCTGGGCAACCTGCCGGCCTGCCTCGGCTATGTGGGCCTGGTCGTGACGCTGCTGCACAGCCGGGGCTTCCTGTCGCGCATCCGCGTGCTGGCGCCGCTGGGCCGCATGGCCTTGACCAACTACCTCATGCAGTCGCTCATCTGCAGCCTCTTCTTCTACGGCTACGGCCTCGGCCACTGGGGCATGCCGCGCAGCCAGCAGGTGCTGTTCGTCGCCGTCGTCTACGCGGCGCAGGTGGCCTTCAGCCACTGGTGGCTGGCGCGCTTCAACTACGGCCCGATGGAGTGGCTGTGGCGCGGCTTCACCTACCGCCAGGTGCCGCAGATGCGCATCGACAAGGCGGCCGGCCCCGCGGCGGCCCAGGCGGTGTGAGGCCGGCGGCTCAGCGGGCGGGCTTGGGCGGCAGCAGCTCGATGCGCCGCTCCGTGGCCGCCTCGACCTTGGGCCGCGAGTACAGCAGCGGGAAGTACTCGCCCTTGAGCCACAGCGGCGCCAGGTCGCGGTAGTGGGGGCTGGCCGGGTCGCCCGACTGCCCGGGGGTGTTGACGGCGCGGGAGTTGTCCCACTGCCCCACGTCCAGCACGATGCGCAAGGACGGCCCGCCGATCTCGCGCAGCGTGGCGGGGTCGTAGGCCGACACGTTGACCGTGTCGCTGCCGCCCTGCTTGGGGAAGGGCCCCACGTTCAGCCGGGCCCGGGTCGCCTCGTCGAAGGCGTTGGCCAGCGGGTGCATGAACTGCACACTGTGCAGGCGGTCCCAACGCCAGGCGGTGGTGTCGGGGCCGGCCAGGCGGCCGAGTTCGTCCCAGGCCGCCGCGAGGCTGGCCTCCAGCAGCCGGTCGCGGCGTGCCGTCGCGCCGACGCCCAAGGCCGAGGCAGGCTGCTCCAGCGTCTGCAGCAGCAGCCCGGCGTCGGCCGTGCGGATCAGCGCGGCGGCATTGCGGGGAGCCAGGGCGTCTTTCACGGCCGGGCCGAGGTGGCGTGACCACCACAGCTCGAACAGCGCCGCAGCGGCCGAGTCGCCGCGCTCGACGGCATCCCAGCCCAGCAGCAGCCGGGCCGCCGACGCCGCGCGCGGGTCGGCCCAGGTGGTGCCGCGCAGCACGGCCTGCACGCGGCGCGCCGAGACCGAGAGCAGGTCGTTCTGCAGCCGCATCGAGTCCTCCAGCGAGACCTTGGGCAGGGCCTGCAGCGACTCCGCGATGCGCTGCCAGCGCGCCTTCGGCGGCCACTCGAAGCCGAGCTTGCGCTCGCGCGCCGGATAGCCCTCGGGCAGGTTCATCTCGTTGGCGGAGGCGATCCAGCCGGCCGCGGGGTTGAGGGCCGACGGCAGTTGCTCGCCCGTCCAGAAGCCGGCCCACTCGTAGCGGCCATCGCCCGGCACGGGCAGCAGCCCGTCCCAGTTGCGCCTCACCGGCATCCGGCCGCCGGCCACCCAGCCGATGTTGCCGGCCACGTCGGCATAGAGCTGGTTCTCGCTCGGCGCCCCCCAGGTCGCCATCGCGCGCTTGAACTCCGTGAAGTTGCGCGCCTTCATGTAGCCGATGCTGCCGAAATAGGGCGCCGTGCCGGGCTCCGACCAGGCCGACCTCAGGGCGTACACGCGCCGCTGCGCGCGGTCGACGAGGAGCACCGGCCCGTGGCGGGTGAACTGCAGCTCCGCCTCCTCCGCCGCCCCACCCCGCACCGGAATGGACTCGCGGACCGTGCGCAGCCGCTCCCAGCGCCCGCCGTGGCGCACCTCGTCGGGCCGCTCGGGGTTGAGTTCGTAGACGTAGAGGTCTTCCTGGTCGCTGCTGAAGATGGTCAGGCCGAAGGCGACGCTGCCGTTGTGTCCGATGGACACGCCCGGCAGCGCGGGCTCGCCGCCGCCGATCACGTCCAGCCCCGGGGCGCGGAGGTGGACGATGTAGCGCAACGACGGCACCGCGTGGCTGCGGTGCGGGTCGCTCGCGAGGATGGGCCGGCCGGTGGCCGACCTGGCCGGGGCGACGACCCAGGCGTTGCTGCCTTCCAGCGGCTCCTCCCACGGCGGCCCGGCGGGCGCTGCGGCCAACGCCGTGGCCGACGGCACGGCCTCGCCGACCAGGCCGCCGCGCGCGGCCACCGTCACCGGCTGCGTGCCCAGCAGGTAGGCGCGCAGCAGCTGCGGCGGCACGCAGGGATCCAGCCCCGCCGGCAGGACCGTCTCCCACGGCGGCGTGAGGCGCTGACGCACCTCGTCGGCCTTGAGGCTGCTGCGGCAGGCCACGAGGGCCCGCGTCACCTCGGACACGAGGTTGCGCGCCAGGCCGTGGCTGCGGATGCGCACCACGTCCTCGGGCTGCCACTTCTCGGGCAGGTAGCTCAGCCGGGCGAACTCCATGGGCAGGCGCGAGCGGTCGCGGCCGACGAGGTCGATGTAGGCATTGATGCCTGCGACGAAGCGGGTGGCGATGCGCTCGGCGTCGGGCCCGTAGCTGCGCCACTCGCGCGCCATGTCGCCGCGGTACAGGAAGAGCCGCGCGGCGCGGTCCTGCTCGACGAACTGCGGCCCCAGCACCGCCGCGAGGCGGCCCAGGCCCCGGCGGCGCCACAGGTCGATCTGGAAGAGGCGGTCGCGCGCGGCGTTGAAGCCCTGGGCGAAGAACAGGTCATCGGTGCTGGCCGCATAGATGTGCGGCACGCCCCAGCGGTCGACGAGGATCTCGGCCGGGGCGGCAAGGCCTGGCACGACGGCCTGCTCGCCAGGCAGCGCGGGGGCCGCCACCGCCCAGGCGGTGCAGGCCACGAAACCCGCGCCGGCCAGGCCGCGGAGCAGGCGGCCCGGGCGCCGTGGGGCGGGTGGCTGGCCGACAGGGCTGAATTCCATGCGGTCTCCTCGAAGGCGGCCATTCTTGACCATGGCCGCCTCGCCGATCCAGCCGGGGCGGACTCGGCCGAGACGCCCCGGATTGGGGCTTTTGCCGCACAAATCACGGCATCAGGCCTCTCACGGGCGATCAGATCGCATGGGCGGTGGCGATTTCTGCTGAAATTTCATGAGGTTTCCTTCACCTCAACACTCCGCCAGGCCGCGCCCATGAATCTCCTGTCCCGCATGCGCATCGGACAACGCCTCACCGCCGGTTTCGCGGTCGTGACCGCCTGCCTGATGGCCATGGCGGGCCTCGGCTATTTCGGCATCCACACGCTCAACGGCGAAATCAGCCAGCTCATCGGCACCGACTACAAGACCGTCGCCCTCGCCAACCGGGCCAAGGCCGAGCTGGGCGATGCCTCGCGCAGCATGATGACGACGCTGATCATGACGGGCGACGAGCAGATCAAGAAGGAGCTGGACACCGTCGCCAGCCTGATGGCCGCCCATGAAAAGACCATGGCGGAGCTGGAACCGCTGCTGACCGACGAGGCCAGCCGCGAGGAGCTCAAAGCCGTCAAGGAAGCCAAGGCCAAGTTCATGCCCGCCCAGGCCTCCTTCGTGAAGACGGTGGCCTCGGGCGACACCGAAGGCGCGCCGCTCAAGTTCCAGTTCTCGGTGCGCGCGGCCCAGGGCAAGTACATGGCGGCGCTGGACAAGCTGGTCGAGTCGCGCAACGCCGCGATGGAGGAGGCCGGCCAGAAGTCCAACCGCGTCGCCGGCAAGACAGCCGTGCTGCTGCTCGCGCTGGCCGCCGCCGCCATCGGCGCGAGCGTGCTCACCGGGGTGCTGATCACGCGCGGCATCGTCAAGCCCTTGAGCGGCGCCGTCGGCGTGGCCCGCAAGGTGGCCTCGGGCAACCTGACGAGCCAGATCGAGGTGCGCAGCCGCGACGAGACCGGCCAGTTGCTGCAGGCCCTGTCGGACATGAACGAAAGCCTCAAGGGCATCGTCGGCCGCGTGCGCGAGGGCACGGAGTCCATTGCCTCGGCCTCCAGCGAGATCGCCAGCGGCAACCTCGACCTGTCGGTGCGCACCGAGGCCCAGGCCGCCTCGCTGGAGCAGACGCTGTCGGCCATGAAGACGCTGACCGACGCCGTGCAACAGAACGCCCAGAACGCGCGCCAGGCCAACCAGCTGGCCCAGGCCGCCTCCCAGGTGGCCGCCGAGGGCGGCGAGGTGGTCGAGCGCGTGGTCAGCACCATGGGCAGCATCGACGCCTCGTCCAAGAAGATCGTCGACATCATCGGCGTCATCGACGGCATCGCCTTCCAGACCAACATCCTGGCCCTGAACGCGGCCGTCGAGGCGGCCCGCGCCGGCGAGCAGGGCCGCGGCTTCGCGGTGGTGGCCGGCGAAGTGCGCTCGCTGGCCCAGCGCAGCGCCGAGGCCGCCAAGGAGATCAAGAGCCTCATCGGCGACTCCGTCGAGAAAGTGGCCCAGGGCAGCCAGCTCGTCGCCCAGGCGGGCAGCACCATGCAGGGCGTGGTGGCCAGCGTGCAGCGCATGACGGACATCATGGGCGAGATCACCCACGCCAGCGTCGAGCAGAGCTCCGGCATCGAGCGCGTCACGCATACCATCCACGACATGGACAAGAGCACGCAGCAGAACGCCGCCCTGGTGGAGCAGGCGGCGGCGGCTGCCGACTCGCTGCGCGCCCAGGCCCAGGGCCTGGAAGAAGTCGTCAGCCTGTTCAAGCTCGAAGCGGCGCACTGACAAACCACTGCAGGAGACCCCCGATGAAGACCCCCACTACCCTCCGTTGGATCAGCGGCCTGGCCCTGGCGCTCAGTCTGAGCGGCGCGGCCATGGCCATCGAGGTCGGCGGCCTCAAGTTCGACGACACCGTCAAGGTGGGCGGCAAGGAGCTCAAGCTCAACGGCGCCGGCATCCGCACCCGCATCGTCATCAAGGTCTACGCCCTGGCCCTCTACCTCCCCGAGAAGAAGGACACGACCGTCGGCGTGCTCGAGAGCGCGGGCCCACGCCGCTTCACCCTCGGCCTGCTGCGCGAAGTGACGGGCGACGAGCTGGGCCAGGCCTTCATGGCCGGCATCACGGCCAACACCGACAAGGCCGAGCGCTCGCGCTTCGTCAACCAGCTCGCCCAGTTCGGCGAGGCCTTCGTCAACATCCCGCAGGCCAAGAAGGGCGACATGATCACGGTCGACTGGATCCCCGACACCGGCACCGTGATGCACCTCAACGGCAAGCCCATCGGCGAGCCGCTCAAGGACGTGGGCTTCTACAACGCCGTGCTCAAGATCTGGCTGGGCGACAAGCCGGTCGACTCGTCCCTCAAGCCGCAGCTCCTCGGCAAGGGCTGACCCGTGCCATGGGCCACGAAGCGCGCAGCGGCGTCGCCGTGGCGTGGTGCGGTTCGCCCGCGGCGGACTTCATCCATGGCAGCATGAGGGCATCGTGAGCCGCAAGCCCTCGTCGTCGCTCTTCGCCGCCCTGGCCCTGGGCGCCAGCATCGGCCTGCTGCTGCCTGCCCTCATCGTCGGCGGCCTCTTCATCGGCCTGCGCGAATCCCGGGTGGCCGAGCAGGCCCTGCAGCGCGACCTCGACGCCAAGCTCGACGTGCTGGCCAGCAGCCTGCCCGAGCTGTTGTGGAACCTGGACGCCGTCGCCGCGCGCGAAGTGGTCTCGGCCATCGTCAAGTCGCCCGAGGTGGTGCGCGTCAGCGTCAGCGACGCGTCCCAGGGCCTGCCCTTCATCGAGAGCCACCTGCCGGAGCGGCGGCTGGGCCACACGCTGACCGGCGAGCGCGACATCCTGCGTGGCGCCACCCGCATCGGCCACATCCAGATCGAGATCGACGACCACCTCAGCACCGCCGCCGTGCTGCGCCAGCGCTGGCTCTACGGCGCCACCGTCGGCGGCCAGCTCCTCGTCTCCCTCGCGCTGGTCCTGTGGCTGCTGAATTCGCGGCTGTTCCGGCCGCTGCGCGAGCTCGGCGGCTTCGCCAACGACCTGGCCGAAGGCCGCTTCAACGCCAAGCTGCAGCACCGGCGCGACGACGAGATCGGCCTGCTCGGCGGCCACCTGGAGCACATGCGCGACGCGCTGCAGCAGCAGTTCGACGCCCAGCGCGCGCTGATCGAGCGCCTGCGCGGCATGGCCGAGACGGCGCCCGGCGTCGTCTTCCAGCTGCGGCTGGCAGTCAATGGCGAATTCAGCTTCGCCTACGTCAGCGAGGCCGTGCGGGAGTTCTTCCTGCTCGGCAGCGCCGAGCTCGGCCGCAGCGCTGCCCCCTGGTTCGAGCGCATCCACGCCGACGACCGCGCCCACGTGCGCGAGAGCCTGCTCGCCTCGGCGCGCAACCTCAGCCCCTGGCAGCAGGAGTTCCGCACGCTCAAGGCCGACGGCGCCGAGCGCTGGATCTACGGCAATGCCATCGCCCAGCGCGAGGCCGATGGCAGCGTGCTGTGGCACGGCTTCCTGACCGACATCTCGCGCCAGCGCCGCGACGCGCTGGAGCTGGAACGCTACCGCCACCACCTGGAGGAACTGGTGGAGGCGCGCACCGCCGAGCTGGCCGAGGCCACGCAGGCCGCCCAGGCCGCGAGCCTGGCCAAGAGCGCCTTCCTCGCCAACATGAGCCACGAGATCCGCACGCCGATGAACGCCATCATCGGCCTGACCTACCTGGCCCAGAGCGACACCGTCGAGCCCGAGCAGCAGCAGCGGCTGCAGAAGGTGGCCAACGCGGCGGAGCACCTGCTCAGCGTCATCAACAACGTGCTGGACTTCTCCAAGATCGAGGCCGGCAAGGTGCACCTGGAGCGGCGCCCCTTCACGGTCGAGGAGGTGCTCGACAACATCGCCAACATGACGGCCCAGTCGGCCGCAGCCAAGCGGCTGCGCGTCGAGACCGACATCGCGCCGGCCCTGCGCGGCCTGCATCTGGTGGGCGACCCCCAGCGCATCTCCGAGCTGCTGCTGAACTTCGCCGGCAACGCGGTCAAGTTCACCGAGCAGGGCTTCGTGCGCCTGGCCGTGCGCCTGGACGGGCCGGCCTCGGGGGACCGCCTGCCCGTGCGCTTCGAGGTGCACGACAGCGGCATCGGCATCGCGGCCGAGGCGCAGGGGCGGCTGTTCCGCGACTTCGAGCAGGCCGACAGCTCCACCACCCGCCGCTACGGCGGCACGGGCCTGGGCCTGGCCATCTGCAGGCGCCTGGCCGAGCTGATGGGCGGGCAGGTGGGCGTAGACAGCACCCTGGGCCAGGGCAGCTGCTTCTGGTTCTCGCTCGCCCTGGAGGCCACCACCGCGCCCGTGCCGGCCCAGGCGCCTTCGCCGCGCCCGCACTCCGCCCGCGAGCGCCTGGCGGAGCTGGCCCAGCAGCAGCCGCGCAAGATCCTGCTGGCCGAGGACAACCCGGTCAACCAGGAGGTGGCGGTCGCGCTGATCGGCAGCGCCGGCCTGCAGGTGGACGTGGCCGCCGACGGCCAGCAGGCCGTCGACATGGTCCAGGGCGACGACTACGCCCTGGTGCTGATGGACGTCCAGATGCCGGTCATGGACGGCCTGGACGCGACGCGCGCCATCCGCCGGCTGCCGCAAGGCGCCGCCCTGCCCATCCTCGCGATGACGGCCAACGCCTTCGACGAGGAGCGCCAGCGCTGCCTGGACGCCGGCATGGACGACCACGTCGCCAAGCCGGTCGTGGCCGAGCAATTGTTCGCCACGCTCCACCAGTGGCTGTCAGGCGAGCGCACGACCGGCCGCGGCGCCGCCGCCTGAGCCGGGCCGGCTTTCAGGGCGGGCTGCCCGCCGACTCCTTGATGAGGCGCCCGGAGCCGGCCTGCAGCGGCCGCGCATTCATGGGGTAGAGCCGGGCGAAGACGTCGAGCTGCTGGGCCGTCAGGGCCACCGGCTGGCGCATCACCATCCACAGCACGCCCTCGGTGCAGGGCGGCGTCGTCAGCGAACCCATGTAGGTGTAGTAGCCGCGATCGGCCGGCAGCAGCTGGCTCAGGTCGATGCGCGACTGGGCCGGCAGGGCCTCGCCCTTCTCGAGCGGCAGCGCGGCCCAGACGGCCTGCACCACGGGCTGGGGCCGGTCGTCGCGGCCACGTTCCAGCAGCACGGCCAGCACGGCCAGCCGCCCCTCGGCATCCTTGTGCACGAGGTGGGCCACCATGTCGAACTGGCGGCCGTTGACGCGCTCCTCGCTCGGCCGATGGAAGTGGAACTGCACCAGCTCGTAGCGCCGCCCCATCACCGTCAGCCCGTTGCCCGGCTCGACGTTGACCTGCACGGTGTGGCCGTTGTCCAGCACCGAGAAGGCGCTGGCGTGGTAGTCGAAGGCGATGGGCTCGAGGTCGACGGCCAGGCCCTCGCGGATGTCGATGGGGCTCTGGCGGGTGCCCACGGCGCAGAGCTTGTTCTCCGGCGCCAGCTCGGCCCAGTGCTCGGGGCCGACGTCGCCGGCATAACCCCAGTGCGCGTGGTGGACCGGCTCGGGCCGGACAGGCTTGGGTGCCGGCTTGGGCGCAGGCCGGGGCGCCGTCCGCGCGCGGGGCGCCGAGGCGGCCTCCTCCCGTGTGGCCAGGCGCTCGGCCAGGCGCTGGCGCAACGCCTCGACCGGCTCCGCGGTGCTGGGGGTGGACTTGGTGTTCTTGGCGTCCTGCGCATGGGCGGCGAGCGCGAGCAGGCAGGCGGCAGCGACGCAGATGCGCTTGTTCATCCCGTCATTTTCGGCCGCCCGGGCTCAGGCTTGAGCCACGACCGAGCGCCGCACACCGTACCAAGCGGCCAGGCCCACCAGCATCAGCCCGGCCGACGCGGCGGCCAGGGCGATGGTGGAGTGCATCACCAGCGGCACGAGCAGGCCCGCGACCAGGCCGTTGGCCGCCGAGCCGATGCAGGCCTGCAGCGACGAGGCCATGCCGCGGCGCTCAGGCACCTGGTCCAGCACCAGCAGGGTCACGACCGGCACCATCAGCGCCCAGCCGAAGGAAAACAGGCCGATGAGCGGCAGGGCCCAGAAGGCGCTGAGCGGCGCCAGCAGGTTCAGCGCGATGTTGACCACGGAGACCGCCAGCATGATGCGAAAGCCCCGCATGATCTGGCGCTGCGGCGACATCCTGCCGGCCAGCCGCCCGCTGACCGCCGCGCCGGCCATGATGCCGCCGATGGTGCACAGGAAGAACCAGAAGAACTGCGTCGGCGCGAAGTGCAGGTGCTCGCCGAGGAAGACGGGCGTGGCCAGCACGTAGAGGAACATGCCGTTGAAGGGCACGCCGCTGGCGAGCACCAGCATCATGAAGCGCGGGCTGCTGCACAGCCGCCAGTACTCGCGCAGCAGCGCGCGGACGTGGAAGGGCTGCACCAGGGTCGGATGCAGGGTCTCGGGCAGCAGCCGCCAGTTGGACACCAGCAGCGCCGTGCCGACGAAGGTCAGGAACCAGAAGATCGAGTGCCAGTCGGCGTGCACGAAGAGGAAGCCGCCCACCATGGGCGCGATGGCCGGCGCCACGCCGAAGAAGAGGGTCACCTGGGACATCACCCGCTGCGCATCGGCCGGCGGGAACATGTCGCGGATGATGGCCCGCGACACGACGATGCCGGCCCCTGCCGACATGCCCTGCACGGTGCGCCAGAACACCAACTGGCCGATGGAGCCGGCCAGCGCGCAGCCCACGCTGGCCGCCGTGAAGATGGCCAGGCCCACCAGCACCACGGGCCGCCGGCCGAAGCAGTCGGACAGCGCGCCGTGGAAGAGGTTCATGAAGGCGAAGCCGAGCAGATACGCCGACAGGGTCTGCTGCATCTGCACGGGCGTCGCGTCCAGCGCCGCGGCGATTCCCGAGAAGGCCGGCAGGTAGGTGTCGATCGAGAAGGGCCCCACCATGGCCAGGCAGGCCAGCAGCACGGACAGGGCCCAGCGAGGCGCTCGCCACAGGCGGCTGGCGTCAGGATTCATCGGGGGAGGTGCGAGGCAAAGCGCCGAGTCTATCGACGCACCGGGCGCCCTGCCGAAAGCTCAGGCAAAGCACCCCGGCGGTAAAAGTGTGAAGCAAGCCGATAGGCCGGATTCTGTGCATCGACCGCCCCTGACGGGTCGATCGATGTGACCGCCATTCCTCTGGGCCGGACATCGCTGCCCGGCTCGGTGCCACCTACCCGCCAGCTCTGCGAGCCGCATCGGCGCTGGCCTACTTGGTGTTGCTGCACGTAGAGATTGCCGCGTTTCACCTCTGTCGGGCAGAGCCCGACAGAGGTGCTATTCGGTTCAGGCTATCGCCTGCGGTGCGGAGCTTTCGCTCCGCCCCACGCCGGCTTGCGCCGGCGCCTCATAGACCACCCATCGGGGTGTCCCAACAGAACTCGTCTCTGTGGCTCTGATCCGCACCTTGCGGTGGACGGGCGTTACCCGCTACGTTGCTCTGCGCAGTCCGGACCTTCCTCCAGGGCCTCGTTTCCGAGATCGCCCCAGCGGCGGTCTGGCTTGCTTCACGGCCGCCATTATCGCCGGGGCGGCGGGAATGCGGCTTGCCGGTGGGAGCGGTCATTTCGTGGAGGCCCCATGACCACACCCGTGCGGACCGGCCAGGCGCAGTCCATGTCGCGCCAGCAGTTCGGCGAGCGCTTTCGCCGGCGCTTCGTCGACCCGGCCTTCGACGCCGAGCGCGAGGCCATCGCGCGGCTCGAGGAGATCGCCTGGCAGGCCTTCCACGAGGGCCGCAAGGCGCCCGTCACCGTCAAGGCCGGCCCCGGTTTCGCCGACCCGGGCTACGACCTGTCGCGCGAGTGGCGCGACACCCAGCTGCGCCTGCAGGCGGCCCAGCGCGAATGGGCCGAAGCGGCGACGCCCTCGCGCGTCCTCGTCGTCAACGCCTCGCCGCGCAACGACGGCTCCTGCCCCGGCGAGATGTCCAAGACCTGGCGGCTGACGAAGATCGCCCGCTCCGCCTGCGAAGCCGAGGGCATGGCGGTCGACGTGCTCGACCTCAGCCGGCTGACGTCCGACTACGACCGCCACATCCATCCCTGCAAGGGTTGCGTCTCGACCGCCATGCCGCTGTGCCACTGGCCCTGCAGCTGCTACCCCAACCATGCGGCGGGCCAGACCAACGACTGGGTGGCCGAGATCTACGAGCAGTGGGTGCGCGCCCACGGCGTGCTGCTGCTGACGCCGGTGCACTGGTACCAGGCGAGCAGCCCCCTCAAGCTGATGATGGACCGCCTCGTCTGTGCCGACGGCGGCAACCCCGACCCGACCCGCACCCAGGGCAAGAAAGCCGAACTCGCCCGCGAGATCGAGCTGCAGGGCTGGGACTATCCCAAGCACCTGGCCGGCCGGGTCTACGGCGTCGTCGTGCACGGCGACGTGGCGGGTGTCGACGGCACCCGGCGCGCCCTGTCGGACTGGCTGGACTGGATGGGCCTGCTCGATGCCGGCTTCGGCGCCCGGCTGGAGCGCTACATCGGCTATTACGAGCCCTACGCCACCAGCCACGAAGCCCTGGACGCGGACGCCTGCGTGCAGGAGGAGGTGCGGGTCGCCGCGCGGGCGGTGGCGCGCGGCGTGGGGCAGATGCGCACCGGCCGCATGCACGCGGGCGATGAAAACCTCCCCCGGCCTCGATCGAAATGAGCACTGCTGGCACACTGCTTGGTCACCACGACTGCACTCCTCGGGAGCCTCGATGAAAGCCGCCAGCATCCTCGACACCATCGGCAACACGCCCCACATCCGCCTGCAGCGCCTCTTCGCGGGGGCCGAGGTCTGGGTCAAGTCCGAGCGCAGCAACCCCGGAGGCTCGATCAAGGACCGCATCGCGCTGTCCATGGTCGAGGATGCCGAGGCCCGCGGCCTGCTCAAGCCGGGCGGCACCATCATCGAGCCCACCTCGGGCAACACGGGCGTGGGCCTGGCCATGGTGGCCGCGGTCAAGGGCTACAAGCTCATCCTCGTCATGCCCGACAGCATGAGCATCGAGCGCCGCCGGCTGATGCTGGCCTACGGCGCCAGCTTCGACCTGACGCCGCGCGAGAAGGGCATGAAGGGCGCCATCGCCCGGGCCAAGGAGCTGCTGGAGCAGCACCCCGGCTCGTGGATGCCGCAGCAGTTCGAGAACGCCGCCAACCCCGCGGTGCACGTGAAGACGACGGCGCAGGAGATCCTGCGCGACTTCCCCGAAGGCCTGGACGCCCTCATCACCGGCGTGGGCACCGGCGGCCACATCACCGGCTGCGCCCAGGTACTCAAGGCGGCCTGGCCGCAACTCAAGGTCTTTGCCGTGGAGCCGACGGCCTCGCCCGTCATCAGCGGCGGCCAGCCCAGCCCCCACCCCATCCAGGGCATCGGCGCGGGCTTCATCCCGGCGGTGCTGGACACGGCGCTGCTGGACGGCGTCATCCAGGTCGAGGCCGAAGCCGCGCGCGAGTACGCGCGCCGCTGCGCCCGCGAGGAGGGCCTGCTCGTCGGCATCTCCAGCGGCGCGACGCTGGCGGCCATCGCCCAGAAGCTGCCCGAGCTGCCGGCCGGCAGCCGGGTGCTGGGCTTCAACTACGACACCGGCGAGCGCTACCTGTCGGTCGAGGGCTTCCTGCCGCAGGCCTGAAGCCGCTCATTCACCGACGTCGTCGGCCTCGAAGCCCTCGTTGTCCTTGCGCGCCTGCCGGGCCAGTTCGGCCTTGAGCGGCTTGAGGGACTCGATCAGCGCCTCGGGCGGCTTGGGCGAGGCGAGGCGCAAGGCCGGCGGCGGCAGGCTGGCCATGTAGGGCGGGCCGAAGACGTATTGCTGCTCCTGCCGGCCACCCACCTGCAGCCCCAGCCCCAGCAGCAGCAGGGCCGCAATGCCGACACCGACGGTGCGGCGCGCGCCAGGCCACACCAGGCGGGCGTGCCAGGCCACGAGGAAGGCGAATCCCAGAGGCAGCATCAGGCTTTGCAAGGCCAGCAGCCGCGGCCACGACAGCGAGTAGGCGATGCCCGGCAGCAGCCAGTCCAGCAGGTCGTAGGCGCAGGCCACGACCAGGGCGCGGCGCAGGTGGGCCGTGAACGGGAAGCGATGCTGGAAGAGCTGGCTGGCCAGCGACCACAGGCCCGCCCAGCCGAACATGAAGGCCAGCGGCGCGAGCAGCGGCGCCGCGTAGTCGACCCAGCGCGCGTCGGGATCGACGGCGCTCCAGCGGTCCACCCACTGGAAGAACAGCATGGCCAGCAGCAGCGCCGGCAGCAGCGCCCAGTGGCGGGTGGGCTGCACGATGAGGAGCTGCTCCGGCGCCAGCACGTCGCGGCTCGTGCGCAGGCGCAGCGAGCAGCCGGCGAGCTGGAAATGGCCGCCTTCGGGCAGCATGGCTTCGTCGCCCGCGCCGAGCCGGCGGCCGGCGATGGCGCCGCCGTTGCGGCTGTCGAGCAGCCGCAGGCGCACGCCGCCGCCGGGCGCGAGCTGGAGCTCGGCATGCTCGGCGGCGAGGTGGGTGTCGTCGAGGACGATGTCGCAGGCCGGCGAGCGGCCGATGCGCACGGGCCAGCCGGCCACGCGCTGCACCAGGCTGGCACGGCCGTCACGTCCCAGCAGTTCGACGACGGCGGCGGGAGGGGCGGCGGGCGGGACGGCCGGCACAGAGGCCGGCGCCGAGGGCGTCTCGGGCGTCATTTCTGGCCCTTGCTGTTCGTCCACGCGAAGCCCTCCAGGTAGTGCGCCGCGAGCTTGAGCGCGTTGTCGAAGCTGACGCCGCGGGCGTCGAAGCGGCCCAGGGCGCCCTGGGTGGACGCGTCCACCGTCGTCACGAGGACGCTGAGGTCGTGCAGGCCTTCGAGCTTGCGGTAGGCCCGCAGGCAGACGACGGCGCGCAGGGGCAGGCCGTCGCGGTCGACGAACTGCTCCTTGCAGTAGGGCGCGGTGCGCGACTTGTCGGCGTTGCCCAGGCGCTCGTTGCGGAAGCTGCCCGAGTACTGCCGCGCAAAGCGCAGCGCGCCGAGCTTGCTGCCGTCGTAGGCCTCGTGGGACATGTCCAGCCAGCCGGTCTGCAGGTTGCCGCTGACGAAGAGGGCATGGTCCATGCGGCACTGCGAGCGCTCGAAGTCCAGGCCCTTGGTGTCGGCCGAGGTGCTGTTGCCCCAGCAGCGCATGAACTCCTGCCGGGGAACCGGCAGCCGGTAGCGCTTGTTGTTGGCGCTCTCCCAGGGCTGGGCGACGAAGCGGGTGACGAGTTCGTCCTGATAGGCCGTCAGCTGGTCGCGCAGCCGCGCCCAGGCGGCCGTGCGGATGGGCTTGGCCCCCATGCTGCGCTTGACCAGGCTTTCCGCGAACTCGCCCGGCACCAGGAAGCTGACCTGCTGGGCGAACAGCAGCGTCGAGACGTTGACGCCCACGACCAGGCCGTCCTCGTCCAGCACCGGGCCGCCGCTCATGCCGGGGTTGATGCCGCCGGCGTAGTAGATGAGGGGGTCGAAGCTGCGCTCGACCAGTCCGTTGTAGTTGCCCTCGACGACGGCGAAGGCGACGTCGTGCGGGTTGCCCATCGAGTAGATGCGCTCGCCCTTGGCCAGGGGCTGACTCTGCGGGCGGAACTGGAGCGCGCCGCGGCCTCGCAGGCCGCCGCCCTTGCCGTCGTCAACCGCGCGCAGCAGGGCGAGGTCGCGGCGGGCATCGAAGTCCAGCAGCTCCAGCGCCCCGCCCTGGCCATCGGTGGTGGCATAGCGCAGCCTGTAGCTGTCGGGCTCCAGCGCGAACTGGCTGACGACGTGGTAGTTGGTGAGGATGTGGCCCTCGTTGCTGACGAGGAAACCCGAGCCGACCGAGGCCTGGCTGTCCTGGGTCTTGAGCAGGGTGCGGATCTGCAGCAACTGGCCCTTGCTGCGCTCGTAGAGCCGCCGCGCGCTGGCCGAGACGGTGGGCGGCGGCTGCGGGACATGGGCCTGCGGCGGCACGGCCGACGCGGGCGGGGGCGGCGCCGGCTGGGCGGCGGCCACGCAGGCCAGGCCGGCAAGGGCCCAGGCCGACAGCTTCTTCAGACAGGATTTCAACAAACCACACCTCCCGTGGAGGGCGCCGATGCTAGCTGCTTTGGCCGAAAGACCCGGTCGTCAGCGTAGAACTCGCGTGACGCATTCGCCGGCCACCAGCCCGGGATGCCGAGCACCGGCAGGGGCGGCAGCGCGGCCGGCGTGAGGCCCTCCGGCAGGCGCGGCGCCTCGACGTCGTCGACGAACAGCACGCGGGCGCACAGCGGCTTGCGCGGTGCGAGCAGCTTCTCCAGCAGAGCGTGGCCCACGACCCGCATCCGCGCCTCGCGCCACAGGCCGCGGTGGGCGAGGAAGAGGGCCGGCCAGTCCTGCGCGAGAAGGGCCTCGCGCAAAAGCCTGGGAGCAGCGAGCAACAGGCCGCTTTCGTCCAGCAGGGTCAGTGCGTCGCGCAGCGGCCCGCGCCGGCCGGGTGGCGCGGGCGGCGCCTGGACGTGGGCACGGTTCAGCGCGACCTTGAAGGCAGGGCTGCGCAGCCAGACCAGGCCGTTGAACAGGTCATGGGCGTTGTGGCGCGTCGGCACGCGGCCCGTGGCGGCCACGTGCTGCTCGTAGCCGGTGGCCAAGGGGCCGGCCGGCTCGAAGCGCTCATGGCCGAGGGCCTCGTGCACCAGCGCCCCCGCCGCCAGCCGCGCCAGCACCGGCTGGGCCACGTCGCGGTAGGGCGCGAACCAGGGCATGCCCCAGTCCGGCGCGATCATCCGTGGCCGAAGCGCACCTGGTTGGGCTGCTTCTCGGGTTGCAGCTGGAAGGCGTGCGGATGCTTGCGGAAGAGCTTGGCCGCGGGTGCCGACTTGGGCAGCAGCCCGGCCTCCTTCAGCACCTTGGCGGCGGCGCCCAGGTCGTGCCACTGGCCGTCGGCCAGCTTGGGGCAGGCGGCGAGCATGGCGTTGATCTCCCGCGCAGCCGCGACGTTCTTGTCCTCGGCCGGCGCCGCCTTGGACTTGGCCGTCGGCGCGGCGGCCTTCGCACCGGACTTCACCTCGGCTTTGGCGTCGGCTTTGGCGTCAGCTTTCACGTTGGACTTGCCGGCCGACTTGGCCGCAGCGCGGCGTGGCGCCGCCCTGGGCTCACGCGGCGCGGCAGGCACGACGGGCGGGAGGGCTGCCGCGGCGGTCTCCACTTCGGGTGACGGTGGCGCCACCGGCGCGGCGGGCAAGGCCGCCTCGGGAGCGGGCGCCGGCACGGCGCGCGCAGGCTCGGGCCGGCCGGCCGCCGCGCGCCCCGCCTGGCCGCGCCGGCCGCCCCGCCCGGCCGGCCTGGCGGAGCCGGCGTCGCGCGCCGCGCGGCCCACGCCGTGGGCGAGCTCGTTGAACTGGTCGTAGATCTGGATGACGCCCTCGCCCGTCTTGCCGTACTGGCCGAAGCCGCGCAGCCAGGCGCCCTTCTCGCGCAGGCGCAGCACCAGCGGCGCGAAATCGCTGTCCGACGAGACCAGCACGATGACGTCGGGCCTCTCGGTGATGGCCAGGTCCATGGCGTCGACGGCCAGCGCGATGTCGGTGGAGTTCTTGCCGATGGCGAGGTTGACGATGGCACGCAGCCCCAGGCGCTTGAGGAAGGCCTGCTGGTGCTGGGCCTGCTCCGCATTGCAGTAGGCCCGGCGGATGTGGGCGGCGCCGTAGTCCTTGAACACGGCGTTCAGGGCCTGCTCGATGACGTCCGTCGCGACGTTGTCGAAGTCGACGAGGAAGGCGACCTTTTTTGCGCTTGTTGTCATGCGAGCAGTTTCCAGTTCAGGGTCTCGCCGCCGCGCAGCGGCTTGAGCTGCGCCTCGCCGAAGGGAACGGCGCTGGGCAGGGTCCAGGGTTCGCGCTTGAGGGTGACGGTGCCGGTGTTGCGCGGCAGACCGTAGAAGGCCGGCCCGTGGTGGCCGGCGAAGGCGTCGAGCTTGTCCAGGGCGCCGATGGCCTCGAAGGCCTCGGCATAGAGCTCCAGCGCCGAGATGGCCGTGAAGCAGCCGGCACCGCAGACCGAGTTCTCCTTGAGCTGGGCGGCGTGGGGGGCGCTGTCCGTGCCGAGGAAGAACTTCGGGCTTCCCGAACCGGCGGCCTTGAGCAGGGCCTGGCGGTGCTCCTCCCGCTTGAGCACGGGCAGGCAGTAGTAGTGCGGGCGCAGGCCGCCGGTGAAGATGGCGTTGCGGTTGTAGAGCAGGTGCTGGGGCGTGATGGTGGCGGCCGTGAAGCGGTCGCTGTCGGTCACGTACTGCGCCGCCTCCTTGGTCGTGATGTGCTCGAAGACCACCTTGAGCTCGGGCATGGCCGCGCGCAGCGGCTTCATGACGCGCTCGACGAAGACGGCCTCGCGGTCGAAGACGTCGACGTCGCCGTCGGTCACCTCGCCGTGCACCAGCAGCAGCAGGCCTTCGCGCTGCATGGCTTCGAGCGTGGCGTAAGTCTTGCGCAGGTCGGTGACGCCGGCATCGCTGTTGGTGGTGGCACCGGCCGGGTAGAGCTTGAGGGCGACGACGCCGGCCTCCTTGGCCCGCCGGATCTCGTCGACCGGCGTGTTGTCGGTGAGATAGAGGGTCATGAGGGGCTGGAAGTCGCTGCCCGGGCCTTCTTCGGGCAGGGCCGCCAGGATGCGCTCGCGATAGGCCTGGGCCTGGGCGGCCGTCGTCACCGGCGGGCGCAGGTTGGGCATGACGATGGCGCGGGCGAACTGGCGCGCGGTGTAGGGCAGGACGCTGGCAAGCGCCGCCTCGTCGCGCAGGTGCAAGTGCCAGTCGTCAGGCCGGGTGAGAGTGAGCTGTAAGGGCGCTTGGGTCATAAAACCGGATTGTCGTCTGCGCGCCCGGTCCAGCTTCGGTCACACTCCCCACCTGATCGAAAAGGAGACCGCTTCCCGCCATCATGAACAACGCGAAACGCCTGCTCGGCACCCTGGTCCTGTTGGCGCTCTTCGGCGGCGCCCTCTTCTTTGCGCTGCGCAGCAACGAGGAGCACAAGCAGATCGCGCAGGAACAGGCCGCGATCGCGAGCGCCGAGCCGCTCAAGGGGCTGATCGCCGTCGACGTGGAGGCCTTCTTCAAGGACGATCGCGTCGCCAAGGTGCTGGGCGCCGCCAGGCTGCCCGTGCAGGTGGCCCGCGTCGGCAGCCGCGACATGGCCGCCAAGATCGGCACGGCCGACCAGCCCGACTTCTTCATCGCCAGCGGCGTCGTCGCCGCCAACATGATTGCCGACGCCGCCCGCAAGGCGGGCAGGAACGCGACCCAGACCTCGCCCTTCCACACGCCGCTGGTCGTGGCCTCCTGGGAGCCTGTCGCCAAGATCCTGGCCGCCAACGGCATGGCCAAGGCCCAGGCGCCCAAGGTCTACAGCCTGGACATGGAGAAGCTGACCCAGGCCATGCTGGCCAAGCAGCGCTGGCGCGACCTGAAGGCCAGCGGCGACTACGCGGTGTCGCGCAGCGTGCTGGTCAGCACCACCGACATCCGCCGCAGCAACTCCGCGGCCATGTATCTGGCCCTCACCTCGGCCGCGCTCAACGGCGACGTCGTGGCCGACCGCACGGCGGCCCAGAAGTACGCGACCCAGCTCGCCGAGCTGTTCAAGCGCCAGGGCTTCCAGGAGAACTATGTCAACGGCGCCTTCGACGACTACCTGTCCATCGGCATGGGCAAGACGCCGCTGACCTTCATCTACGAGGCCCAGATGGTGGCCCAGGCGCTCAAGGGCGGCGTTCGGCCCGAGATGGTGCTGATGTATCCCCAACCCACCATCGTCAACAAATGGGTGCTGGTGGCGCTGAACGAGCGCGGCAGGCAGCTTGCCGAGCTGCTGTCGACGAACAAGACCCTGCAGGCCGTCGCGCTCGAGCAGGGGTTTCGCACCGGCGACACCGCCGCCTTCGCCGAGGCCGCCAAGACCGCGGGCCTGGCCGTGGATGTGAAGCTGAACCAGGTCATCGACCCGCCGGGCTTCGACCTGATGTTTGAAATGATCGACATCGTCAGCCGGGAGATGAACCAGTGATGCGCCGCGCCCTTTTGCTGTTGAGCTTTGCGCTGCTGGCCGCCTGCGGCAAGAAGCCCGAGCCTGTCGTTCAACCCGCTCCCGAAGCGCCCCGAAGCGCCGGCCCCGCGCTGCGTGTGCTGGCCACCAGCGACCTCAAGGACATCGAGCCCCTGGCCGCACAGATCCGCCAGGCCACCGGCGTGGACGTGCAGTTCCGCTTCGGCGGCACGATGGAGAGCACGCAGGAGGTCCTCGGCGGGGACAGCGGCGACAAACCCCGGCCCGACGTGGCCTGGTTCGCCAATGCGAAATACCTGCTCAGCGACGCGGCCGGACAGGGCAAGGTCAAGCTGCAGGAAAAGATCATGCTGTCGCCCATGGCCGTCGGCGTCAGCAAGAGCGACGCCGCCAGGAACGGCTGGGACAAGCCCGACGCCAAGCTGACCTGGGCCGACATCACCCGTGCCGCCAAGGCCGGCAAGCTGCAGTACGCCCTGTCCAACCCGGCCACCAGCAACCAGGGCTTCATGGCGCTGCTGGGCGTGGTGGCCGCAGCCGGCGGCAAGGGCGAGGCACTCTCCGCGGCCGACGTGGACCGCGGCGCGATTGCCGACTTCCTGAAGGGCTACAAGATCGTCGGCGACAACTCGACCTACCTCGCCGAGCAGTTCATCAAGCAACAGGGCACGCGGGCCAATGCCTTCATCAATTACGAGAGCTGGCTGCTCTCGCTCAACGCCAGCGGCAAGCTGCGCGAGCCCCTGCACCTGATCTACCCCTTCGAGGGTGTGACGACGGCCGACTACCCCTTCATGCTGCTGAACGACGCGCGCCGCGCCGACTACCTGAAAGTGGTCGAGTACCTCAAGGGCGATGCCGCCCAGCTGTGGCTGGCCAGGCAGACCCTGCGCCGCCCGATGCGCGCCGAGGTGGCGGCGCAGGTCGCCGACATCCTGCCGGCCCGCGGTTTCCAGGTGGAGCTGCCCTTCTCGCCCGACCGCCAGCTGGCCGACGGCCTCATCGACGCCTACCTCAACGAGTTCCGCAAGCCCATCGCCAGCACCTTCGTGCTGGACACCAGCGGCAGCATGCAGGGCAAGCGCCGAGAGCAGCTCGTGGAAGCCATCCACTACCTGGCCGGCGCCGACGCCTCGCTGACCGGCCGCGTCGCCAAGCTGACCAGCCGCGAGCGCCTGTGGTTCCTGCCCTTCAGCGACCGGGTGCGCGAGCCCATCGCCTTCGAGATCCCGGCCGGCAGCAAGGTGGCCAAGGGCGTGCGACCGCAGACCGACACCGACGCCAAGCTGGCCGAGCTCAAGCGGGTGCGCGACGCGGCCGACGAGCTGCAGATGACTGGTGGCACGGCCCTCTACGATGCCGTGCTGGCCGGCCTGCAGAACATGCTGGAGGAGCGCAAGCGCAACCCCGACTACCAGTACTCGGTCGTCGCCTTCACCGACGGCAAGAGCAATACGGGCCGGCGCCTGGAGGACTTCCGCCGCGCCTACGAACAGTTGCCGGAGGACGTGCGCGGCATCCCCGTCTTCATGGTGCTGTTCGGCGAGGCCGACGCAGGCGACCTGAAGGCCCTGGTGGAGATCACCGGCGGCAAGGTCTTCGACGCGCGCAAGACGCCGCTGTACGCGGTATTCAAGGACATCCGGGCCTATCAATGAGTGGTCTGCTGCGATGGCTGAATGCACCGGCCAACTGGTGCGGCCTGCTGGCGGCCACCGGCGTGCTGGTGCTCAAGGGCTTGGGCTTCCTGGGCAGCTGGGGCCTGGGTGTCGCCGCGCTCGGTTATGCGGCGGGCCTGGCCGGCGGCGCGCTGTGGTGGGGCTGGCCCAGCACCCGGGAGGACGCCTGGGAGGCTCTGCAGTTCGATGACGCTGGCGATGCCCGCGAGGCCATGGGCCGGGCCCTGGCCGGCGTGCGTGGACTGACCGAGCACAACCCCGGCGGACGCATCCCCGCGCCGCTGGCCCAGCGCATCATGCATCTGTGCAAGCGCCTGGAAGGCCTGCTCGACCAGTGGGAGCGCAGCAAGGGCAGCTTGAGCCTGCAGGAAACCTTCCATGCCCGCCACATCGCCATCAGCTACCTGCCGCAGGCGCTGAACACCTATCTCAGCATCCCGCCGCAATTCGCCACCACCAAGCTGCTGGCCAATGGCAAGACGGCCCAGACCACCTTCGAGGGCGTGCTGGCCGAGCTGGAGACCAAGGTCGAACAGCTCGGCGACGACCTCGCCTCGCAGGACGCCCAAGCCTTCCTGCGCCACAGTGAATTCCTGAACCAGAAGTTCGGCAACAAGGACATCGCATGAGCACGACGACGACCGCTGCCCCCACGTTCACGCTGACCCCGCCGGAGGTCATCACGCCGGTGCAGCCGGTCCAGGCCGTCGAGGCGGTGCCGCTCAAGGCGGAGGTGGCCGACAAGGTGGACGAGCAGGTGCAACGCTTCATCGAGGCGCTGGAGAAGGAGGATCTGCACAGCGAGCCCTTCAAGGCCAAGCTCGACAGCGCCTTCCAGCTCGGCCGCCAGGAGATCGGCGTGGCCGCCGGCCTGATGCAGGGCAGCCTGATGCAGCGCAACTTCGTCGGCGCCACGGACACGCCGGCCTACAAGGCCATCGCCGCCATTCGCGGCCAGCTCGACGAACTCAACCCCGGAAAGGACGGCGACCTGCTGCAGCCGCGCAAGCTGTTGGGGCTGATCCCCTTCGGCAACAAGCTGGAGGCCTACTTCCGCCGCTTCCAGTCCGCCAGCTCGCAGCTGCAGACGGCCATGACCCAGCTCTATGCGGCCAAGGACGACATCCAGCGCGACGTCGTCGACATCGAGGCCACGCGCGCCAAGCTCTGGGACGCGATGCAGAAGCTCGCCGCCGCCGCGCGCTTCGCCCGCGTGCTGGACGAGCGCCTGGCCGGCCGTGTGCAGCAGCTGCAGGCCACCGACCCGATGAAGGCCAAGGCGCTGGAGCAGGAGGTGCTGTTCTACGCCCGCCAGAACCTGGCCGACATCCAGACCCAGCAGGCCGTCTGCGTGAACGGCTATCTGGCGCTGGATGTGCTGAAGAAGACCGGCCGAGAAATGATGATCGGCTGCGACCGCGTCGCCACCACCGGCATGAGCGCCCTGGCCGTGGCCCAGACCGTGGCCCGCGCCACCGGCAACCAGATCGAGGTCATGCAGATGCTGCAGGGCGTCAACAAGACCATCGGCGACCTCATCAACCAGACCGGCACGGCCCTGAACCAGCATGTGGACGCGACGGCCGAGTTCTCATCCAACCCCATGCTGGGCATCCAGCAGATCCAGTCCATGTTCGACCAGACCTTCCAGGCCATGGACGCGATGGACAGCTTCCGCAGCAAGGCCATCGAGACCATGGGCACCAACAACAAGCTCATCCAGGAGCAGTTGCAGCGCTCCGAGGGCTATCTCGACCGGGTGCGCCAGCAGCAGGCCAAGGCGGCGGTGGCGACGAGCATCGACGGGCCGGTGAAGCTCTAGCCCGGCAGGACGCTCGGCCTTAGGCGTCGTCCAGATGCCCGGCCAGCAGCGCTGCCAGCCAGTCCATGAAGACGCGGGCCCGCCGCGGGGTGTGGCGGCGCTGACTCATGACAAGGTTGACGGGCAGCGGCGCGGGCTCGTAGCCGGGCAGGATGCGCACGAGCCGCCCGTCCGCCACCGCGGCCCGCAGGCCCACGCACGGCGCCTGCACGATGCCCATGCCGCCCAGGGCGGCGACCTCGTAGGCATCGGTGTGGTTGACGCTCACCCGGGCCGGCAGGTGCAGGCTGTGCGGCCGGCCATCGCCGTCGACCCAGTCGAAGCGCGGACGGCGGTCGGCCCAGGTCTGGCTGTAGTGCACCAGTTCGTGGCCCTGGGCCAGCAGATCGGCGGGCGTGGCCGGCGTGCCGTGGTGCGCGAGGTAGGCCGGGCTGGCGACGTTCATCATGCGCAGCTGTCCCAGCGGCCGGGCGACCAGCATGGCATCGTGCACGGCGCCGACGCGCAGCACGCAGTCGAAGCCCTCCTCGACGAGGTCGACACGCCGGTCCGTGCAACTGATCTCGACCTGCAGGCCGGGATGGGCGTCGAGAAAGCCAGGGAGAGCCGGCAGCACCACGTCCAAGGCCAGGCGCACCGGCAGGTCGGCGCGCAGGCGGCCCGAGAGCTGGCGATCCTGCTGGAACAAGGCTTCGATCTCGCCGGCATCGGCCAACAGGCCGCGGGCGCGCTCGGCCAGCAGCTCGCCGTCGGGCGTGAGGCTGACGCGCCGGGTCGTGCGCTGAAACAGGCGTGTGCCCAGCCGGGCCTCCAGCTCGCGCACCACCTGGCTGACACGCCCCTTGGGCAGGCCGAGCTCGTCGGCCGCGCGGCTGAAATGGGCCAGCTCCGCCACCTGGAGGAAGACACGCAAGGCGCTCAGGTCGAGATTGGTCGACATTGCAAGCACAGTCATTTCAGTGCGAACGACTTTATCCGCGGCAAGGCGAACAATAAATTCCTTTCCATCGATTCACTTCGCTCTGGAGCTGCAATGACTTCCACTCCCATCACCCTGATCACCGGCGGCAGCCGCGGCTTGGGCGCCGCGATGGCTCTGGCCTTGGCCCGGGACGGCCACGACATCGTGCTGACCTACCGGGAGGCCGCGCCAGCGGCGCAAGCCGTGGTCGCGCAGGTCCAGGCCCTGGGCCGGCGTGCGCTCGCCCTGCCGCTGGACATCGCCGACGCCTCGAGCTTCCCGACCTTCGTCGAGCGGCTGCGTGCCGGCCTCGCCGCCTGGGGCGCGAGCCGGCTCGATGGCCTCGTCAACAACGCCGGCGCCGGCGCCCACGCCAGCTTCGAGGAGACGACGCCGGCGCAGTTCGACGCCATGCTGGCCGTCCACCTGAAGGGGCCCTTCTTCCTCACGCAGGCCCTGCTGCCCTTGCTGGCCGACGGGGCCCGCATCCTCAACATCTCCAGCGGCCTGGCCCGCTTCACGGTGCCGGGCTACGGCGCCTACGCGGCGATGAAGGGCGCGGTGGAGGTGCTGAGCCGCTACCAGGCCAAGGAGCTCAGCAACCGCGGCATCCGCGTCAATACGCTGGCGCCCGGTGCCATCGCCACCGATTTCGGCGGCGGGGCGGTGCGCGACAACGCGGAGCTGAACCGCTTCGTCACCTCGGTCACGGCGCTGGGCCGGGTGGGCCAGGCGGAGGACATCGGCGGCGCCGTGGCGGCGCTGATGCGGCCGGGCGCGGGCTGGATCACCGGTCAGCGCATCGAGGCGTCGGGCGGCATGTTCCTCTGACGAAGAAAAACGGCGGCCTCGCGGGCCGCCGTAGGTTGCAGCGCCGGGCGCTTCTTCAGTGCTGCAGGATCTTCGCGAGGAAGTCCTTGGCGCGCGCCGAGCGCTCCTCGGGCTTGCCGAAGAAGTCGGTGCTGGAGCAGTCCTCGATGATCTTGCCGGCGTCCATGAAGATGACACGGTTGCTGACGCGCTTGGCGAAGCCCATCTCGTGCGTCACGCACATCATGGTCATGCCTTCCTGGGCGAGCTTCACCATCACGTCGAGCACCTCGCCGACCATCTCGGGGTCCAGGGCCGAGGTGGGCTCGTCGAAGAGCATGACGATGGGGTCCATGGACAGGGCCCGCGCGATGGCCACGCGCTGCTGCTGGCCGCCGGAGAGCTGGCCGGGGAACTTGTCCTTGTGGGCCGAGAGGCCGACGCGGTCCAGCATCTTCAGGCCGCGGGCCTTGGCATCGTCCGTCGAGCGGCCCAGCACCTTGACCTGGGCGATGGTCAGGTTCTCGGTCACCGACAGGTGAGGGAAGAGCTCGAAGTGCTGGAAGACCATGCCGACGCGCGAGCGCAGCTTGGGCAGGTTGGTCTTGGGATCGGCGATGGAGATGCCGTCGACGACGATGTCGCCCTTCTGGAAGGGCTCCAGCGCGTTGACGGTCTTGATCAGCGTGGACTTGCCCGAGCCCGAGGGCCCGCAGACGACGACGACCTCGCCCTTCTTGATGGACGTTGTGCAATCGGTCAGCACCTGGAAGGCGCCGTACCACTTGGAAACGTTCTTGATGTCGATCACAGCGGGACCTCAGCGAATGATGGCGATCTTCTTCTGCAGGTTGCGCACGAGGTGCGACAGCGTGAAGCAGATGACGAAATAGACGACGGCGGCGACCAGGTAGGTCTCGACCGGGCGGTTGAAGTTCTTGCCGGCGACCTCGAAACCCTTGAGCAGGTCATATTCGCCGACCGCGTAGACCAGAGAGGTGTCCTGGAACAGGATGATGGTCTGGGTCAGCAGCACCGGCAGCATGTTGCGGAAGGCCTGGGGCAGCACCACGAGCTTCATGGTCTGGCCGTAGCTCATGCCGAGGGCGTAGCCCGCGTTGACCTGGCCCCTGGACACCGACTGGATGCCCGCCCGCATGATCTCGGAGTAATAGGTGGCCTCGAACAGCGTGAAGGTGATGAAGGCCGACATCTGTCCGCCCAGCGGCCCGAGCAGCTTGGGAATGAGCAGGAAGAACCACAGGATCACCATCACCAGCGGGATGGAGCGCAGGGTGTCGACGTAGAAGGCCGCCGGCGCCGACAGCCAGCGGTGGCTGGACAGCCGCATCATTGCCAGCAGCGTGCCGAGGATGATGCCGCCGATCATGGCCACCAAGGTCAGCTGGATCGAGAACCAGAAGCCCTTGGCGACGAAGCTCTGGACGACCGCCCAGTTCAGGAAGGAGTAGTCGAGGTTGAGCATCACTTGCCTCCCACCGTGCCGGGGATGCGCACGCGCGCCTCGATGAACTTGGCGAGCCGGTTGATCACGAAGGCCGAGATGAAATAGAGGGCCGTGACGGGGATGAAGATCTCCTCGAAGTGCGAGGTCTCCTCCGAGGCCTGCTGCGCGAACTGCGCCAGCTCGGGGATGCTGACCGCGAAGGCCACCGCCGAGTTCTTGACGATGTTCATGCTCTCGCTCGTCAGCGGCGGGATGACGATGCGAAAGGCCATGGGCAGCAGCACGAAGCGATAGGTCTGCGGCAGCGTCATGCCCAGGGCCTGGCCGGCGTAGCGCTGGCCGCGCGGCAGCGTCAGGATGCCGGCCTTGACCTGTTCGCCGATGCGGGCGCTGGTGAAGAAGCCGAGGGCGAAGACGATGAGCACCGACGGCGGCAGCGCCTCGCGCAGGGTCGGGAACAGTGCAGGCAGCACGTGGTACCAGAGGAAGACCTGGACCAGCAGCGGGATGTTGCGGAACAACTCCGTCCAGGCCTCGCCGAAGCGGGCCAGCCATTTGTTCGGCGTCGTGCGCGCGATGCCGATCAGCGAGCCCACCACCAGGGCGAGCACCAGGGCCAGCAGCGAGACGCTCAGCGTCCAGCCCCAGGCGTTGAGCATCCATTGCAGATAGGTCTGCTCCTTGCCGCCCGGACCGAAGCAGCCGGCGACGGCCTCCCCGGTGGCGGTGTCATTGCAGTAGAACTGCCAGTCCCAACTCATCGTTCCTCCTCGAGCCCTTGCGGGAGCCTCTTAGAACAAAGCGGGTGCCAGGCACCCGCTTTGCGGTCGTTCAGATGGACGCGCGAATCACTTCTTCGCGTAGTCTTCCATCGGCTTGTCGTTGGGGTTGGCCCAGGCGTCCTTCGTCGCGGCGGACAGCGGCAGGCCGATCTTGGTGTTGGTCGGCGGGATGGGCTGCAGGAACCACTTGTCGTAGATCTTGGCCAGTTCGCCCGACTTCATCATGCCCTTGATGCTGTCGTCCACGGCCTTCTTGAAGGCGGGGTCGTCCTTGCGCATCATGATGGCGATGGGCTCGACGCTCAGCACCTCGCCGACGATCTTGAAGTCGGCCGGGTTCTTGGAGGTGGCGATGTTCTTGGCCAGGATGGAGCCGTCCATCACGAAGGCGTCGGCACGGCCGGAGTCGAGCAGCAGGAAGCTGTCGGCGTGGTCCTTGCCGAAGACTTCCTTGAAGTCGATGCCGGTGGCGCGCTCGTGCTTGCGCAGCGTCTGCACCGAGGTCGTGCCGGTGGTCGTCGCGATGGTCTTGCCGTTGAGCTGGTTGATGGAGGTGATGCCGGAGTTGGCCTTGACGGCGATGCGCACTTCCTCGACGTAGGTGGTCACGGCGAAGGCGACGTCCTTCTGGCGGGCGACGTTGTTGGTGGTGGAGCCGCACTCCAGGTCCACGGTGCCGTTGACCGTCAGCGGGATGCGGTTGGCCGAGGTGACGGGCTGGTACTTGGTTTCGAGCTTGCGGCCCACCACCTTCTCCAGGTCGGAGATGACGCGATGGCAGACGTCGATGTGGTAGCCGACGTACTTGCCGTCACCGATGGTGTAGGACAGGCCCGAAGACTCGCGCACGCCCATGGTGATGACGCCGCTGTCCTTGATCTTCTTCAGCGTGTCTTCGGCGTGCACGGCGGCCGTGCCGGCCACCAGGGCCACGGCGAGCAGAATTTTCTTCATGGAGACTCCAGCAACAGGGAAGTAGGTATCGATAACAGGCGTGAGCAGACCACGCCGCGCCTTCAGGTCGAATACGGGTTTATACGCGGCATGCGCAAGCGCGATGACTTCATGCCGCCGACGCAAGATAGTCCCACAGCGCCAGGGCCGCGGGCTTCTGGCGGCGGGCGATCTCGGGACGCTCGCGATAGATGCGCAGCTCCATGCTGAGGCTGAAGGTGCCGGGCGCGGCGGCCGGCACGAGACGGCCGCCGGCCAGTTCCTTCTGCACCGAGCTGGCGGGCAGGAAGGCCAGGCCATGGCCCTCCAGCGCCATCGCCTTCAGGCCCTCGGCCATGTCGGTCTCGTAGATGGCGTCGAGGTTGAGGGCGCAGTCGGCCTCCTTGACGATCAGCTCGACGAGCCGGCCGAGATAGGCGCCGGCGGCGTAGCTGAGAAAGGGAATCTTCTGGCCCGGTCGGCCGGGCAGCCGGAACAGCGGCTCGCCCTGGGCATCGGCCTTGGCGTAGGGCGAGAGGGTCTCATGGCCGAGCGACACCATCTGATAGCGCTCGGGGTCGAGCTGCAGCGGCTGGCTGGCGTGGTGGTAGACCAGCAGCAGGTCGCAATTGCCTTCGCTGAGCTGCAGCATGGCGTCGTGCACGTTGGCGGCATTGAGCCGGCACTTGATGGCCCCGAAGCCGCGCCGCAGGCCCATCAGCCAGTGCGGGAAGAAGGAGAAGGCGAGCGAGTGCGGGACGGCGAACTCGATCATGTCCTGGTCGGCCGCCTGGTGGCTGCGCAGCATGTTGCGCGTGGCTTGGAGGTTGCCGAGCAACTCCACCGCCTGGGCCAGCAGCGTCGCCCCGGCGGCGGTCAGCCGGGTCGGGTAGGACGAGCGGTCCACGAGGTCGACGCCGGCCCAGGCCTCCAGCGCCTGGATGCGGCGCGAGAAGGCCGGCTGGGTCACGTGGCGGAGCTGGGCCGAGCGGGAGAAGCTGCGCGTCTCGGCCAGGCTGACGAAGTCTTCAAGCCATTTGGTTTCCACCCAAGGCAGTGTAGCCAAGCGCCCGCCCCACCCCTCAAGCGCGGCATGCCGTCGGCCCGGCCCCCTCAACTGAAGGGGCTGCTCGCCCGCCCAGAACGAGGGGCCTTGTTTACAGTCCAAGCGCACCCCCAACTCGAACACACAGGACGGAGAACGCCATGCGCGCGAAGAGCAAACTTCTGGCCCTTGCCTTGACGGCGGCCCTGCAACCGGCGCTGGCCGGCGTGGTCTCCCTGAACTTCGAAGACATCAACGCCAACGTCAGCCCCGACGGCACGGGCATGGTGCAGCTGCTTGACCGCTACCAGGGCCTGGGCGTGCAATTCCTGGGCGACGCCTGGGGCGTGACCTCCCTGCGCTGCGACGGCCTGTCGGGGTTCGTGCCCCACGACAATGGCTGCGCCGCCCTGCAGCTGGCCGGCGATCCGCGCGACAACACCGTCGAGGCAGGCAAGACGTTCACCCTCAATTTCGCCAGCGGCTTCGTCGCCGGCTCGTCCTTCTTCTTCTCGGCGCTCGGGGGCTCCAACGTCTCCATCACCCTCTACGACGAGGTCGACGGCAAGGGCCGCTCCATTCCGCTCGGCGGCCTCCCGACGGCGGACTGCACCATCCCCGGCGCGCGCTTCTGCGTCTGGAACCAGCTGAACTTCGACTTCGGTGGCATCGCCCGCTCCATGGTCGTGACCGGCAATGACGAGACCCTGATGCTGGACGACATCCGCCTCGTCCAGGCCGCCTCCGCTCCGGGCAATCTGCCCGAGCCGGGCAGCATCGCCCTGGCCGTCGGCGCCCTCGGCGCCCTGGGCTGGGTGCGCCGCCGCGCCGCGCGCTGAGCCGGCCCCGCCACCTCTCCCGAACGACCGCCCCGGCGGTCGTTTTTTTTGGCGCGCCACCGCCCTCCTCCTGGCTGGAGCGCTTGAATCGACACGGTCCGTCCCTATAATGCCGGACTGCTAGCACTCGACACACCCGAGTGCTAACGAAATCGGGCCGGCTTCTCCGGCCCCGTTTTTGTCGGTGTGCCGCAGCCATCGCCTGCGGCCGCTTCAAGTCCAACGTTCAAGGAGATTCCATGAAGCTGCGCCCCCTGCACGATCGCGTGATCGTTCGCCGCCTGGAGCAAGAAACCAAGACCGCCTCCGGCATCGTCATCCCCGACAACGCCGCCGAGAAGCCCGACCAGGGTGAAGTGCTGGCCGTCGGCCCGGGCAAGCGCAACGACAAGGGTGAGTTCGTGGCGCTGAACGTCGCCGTCGGCGACCGCGTGCTGTTCGGCAAGTACTCGGGCCAGACCGTCAAGGTCGATGGCGAGGAACTGCTGGTCATGCGCGAAGAGGACCTGTTCGCCGTCGTCCAGAAGTGATCTGGCACGTCGCGAATAAATCGACTCTGACCCCAATTTAGATATTCGGAGAATCAAATGGCAGCAAAAGACGTGATCTTTGGTGGCGACGCCCGTGCCCGCATGGTCGACGGCGTGAACATCCTGGCCAACGCGGTCAAGGTGACCCTGGGCCCCAAGGGCCGCAACGTGGTGCTCGAGCGCTCCTTCGGCGCCCCCACCGTCACCAAGGACGGTGTCTCGGTCGCCAAGGAGATCGAGCTCAAGGACAAGCTCCAGAACATGGGCGCCCAGATGGTCAAGGAAGTCGCTTCCAAGACCAGCGACAACGCCGGTGACGGCACCACCACCGCCACCGTGCTGGCCCAGGCCATCGTGCGCGAAGGCATGAAGTACGTGGCCGCCGGCATGAACCCGATGGACCTCAAGCGCGGCATCGACAAGGCCGTCGCCGCCCTGGTCGAGCAGCTGAAGAAGGCCTCCAAGGCCACGACGACCTCCAAGGAGATCGCCCAGGTCGGCACCATCTCGGCCAACTCCGACGACTCCATCGGCCAGATCATCGCGGAAGCGATGGACAAGGTCGGCAAGGAAGGCGTCATCACCGTCGAAGACGGCAAGAGCCTGCAGAACGAGCTCGACGTCGTCGAAGGCATGCAGTTCGACCGCGGCTACCTGTCACCCTACTTCATCAACAACCCGGAAAAGCAGGCCGCGATCCTGGACAACCCGTTTGTCCTGCTGTTCGACAAGAAGATCAGCAACATCCGCGACCTGCTGCCCACGCTGGAAGCCGTGGCCAAGGCCGGCCGTCCGCTGCTGATCATTGCCGAGGAAGTCGAGGGCGAGGCCCTGGCGACCCTGGTGGTCAACACCATCCGCGGCATCCTGAAGGTCGTCGCCGTCAAGGCCCCGGGCTTCGGCGACCGCCGCAAGGCCATGCTGGAAGACATCGCCATCCTGACCGGCGGCAAGGTCATCGCCGAGGAAGTGGGCCTGTCGCTCGAGAAGGTCACGCTGGCTGACCTCGGCCAGGCCAAGCGCGTCGAAGTGGGCAAGGAAAACACCACCATCATCGACGGCAACGGCGCCGCGGCCGACATCGAGGCCCGCGTCAAGCAAGTGCGCATCCAGATCGAGGAAGCCACCAGCGACTACGACCGCGAGAAGCTGCAAGAGCGCGTGGCCAAGCTGGCTGGCGGCGTGGCCGTCATCAAGGTCGGTGCCGCCACCGAAGTCGAGATGAAGGAGAAGAAGGCCCGCGTGGAAGACGCGCTGCACGCCACCCGTGCCGCCGTCGAGGAAGGCATCGTCGCCGGTGGCGGCGTGGCCCTGCTGCGCGCCCGCCAATCCGCTGGCGACATCAAGGGCGACAATGCCGACCAGGACGCCGGCATCAAGCTGATCCTCAAGGCCATCGAAGCCCCGCTGCGCGAGATCGTCTACAACGCCGGCGGCGAGCCGAGCGTGGTCATCAACGCGGTGCTGGCCGGCAAGGGCAACTACGGCTTCAATGCCGCCAACGACACCTACGGCGACATGATCGAGATGGGCATCCTGGACCCGACCAAGGTGACCCGCACCGCGCTGCAGAACGCCGCCTCCGTGGCGTCGCTGATGCTGACGACCGAGTGCATGGTCGCCGAGGCCCCCAAGGAAGACGCCCCGGCCGGCGGCATGCCCGGCGGCATGGGCGGCATGGGTGGCATGGGCGGCATGGACATGTAAGTCCTCGCCTGGCGATCCATTCGCTGGAGTGACGAAGGGGCTGCGCGAGCAGCCCCTTTTTTCGTTTCTTGCCGACCGCGGCGCACGCCCCGTCGCCGGACGCTTCAGTCGTTCGCGCCCGCCTGCGAACGCTTCAGCGTGTAGGCCAGGCCGATGCCGACGCTCACGCCCGTGGTCCGCCGCACCAGCGGGCTGTCGCGGTTGGCGGCACCCGCCACGCTGTCGAGCCGGCCGAAGCCGAAGAGGCGCAGGTCCGGCGTCAGGTGGCGGGCCAGGGTGCCGCTCAGCCGCCAGGCGATGAGGCCGCCGTGGGCGGCATAGGCGGGCCGGTCCGGCAGGGCCTCGCCGGGCGCCACGGCGTAATAGGTCGAGCCCAGGCGCCGGTCGCCGAACAACGCCGCCACGCGCACGGCGTAGCCGAGCTCGCCGGCGCCGCTGCGCCTCTCGAAGCCCAGCTCGGGCTCCAGGCTCATGCCGCGGTGATGGTCCGGGCGGCTGGCCTCGAACACGCCCCGCAGCGGCAGCTCCGCGACGAGCCGGTCACGCGCGCCGCGGCCGTTGAGGAACCAGCGCGCCGCCGGCCCGAACTCCACCAGCGTGCCCAGCCGGGCCATGCCCTCGCGCGCTCGCAGCGAGCGCGAACCCGTGCTCAGCGAGCCGGCGAACGACACGTCCAGCTCGAAGCCGTCGGTGCGCACCGCGCGCAGGCCGGCGCCGCCATCGTCGGCGCGCAGCACCTTGCCGCGATAGACGACATAGGGCAGCACCAGGCCGCGCCGCGCCTGCTCGTCCGCCCCAGGGTAGGCCTGCTGCGAGACGCCGCCCGCGGCCACGCCGAGCTCCCATAGCGGCAGCTCGTGGGCGGCCTTCGCCGCCTCCTCGGCGCGCGCCTGCGACATGACGCAGGTCATCGCCGTTAGCACAAGCGGGACGCCGCGCAACGCCCTGGCCGAGGGGCTGCTGCAGGCGGCTGAAAAAAGCGTGAAAAGGTCTTGAAGTGTTGCGTTTGCCATGCGGATCAGGGGGCTTGGGCGGCGGCTTTCCGTCAGGACGCACCAGGGTGGCGCCCCGATAATCGCATCAAGCTGCCCCCGTCCTTCCATGCCCGCCAGCCTGAATCCCCATCAACTGCTCGACCACGCGCTGACCGAGGCAGGCCCGCTGGCCCGGGAACTGCTGAACCTGGTGCAGGACGAGCTCGACGCGCAGCCCCAGCACTTCCCGCTGCGCGAGGCCTGGCGCAAGGTCCGCGGCAACTTCGCCAGCGACTTCGAAGGCAAGCTCATCGAGCTGCTGCAGGCCGGCCGCCGCGGCGACGACCCCCTACATCGCTCGTCAGTGCAATTGGGAGGTTTGGAAAGCCTCAGCCTGGTCGACGAGCACCAGGCCCTGCAGGACGTGGCCATCGCCCACGCCGCCCACGCGGCCGAAGAGCTGAGCCGTGCGGAGCTGCACCAGATCGGCAACTTCTTCGCGGCCCTGCGCGGCATCGCCCGAGCACGCGAACGCGACAACCCGCTGCGGCCGGCCCTGTACGCCCACGCCCTGCACCATGCACTGGCATGCAGCCCGCTGAGCGCCCAGGCGCAGTACGAGCTGATGCGCGTGGCCGCTGCGCCGCTGGCGCGGGCGCTCAACCGCCAATACACCCAGGCCTGCGCCGCCTTGCGCGCTGCCGACATCAGCGACATGGTGGCCTCGCATGGCCGCGAGCAGGTCGATCCGCTGGCCCACCAGCGGCTGGCAGCCGCCCGCGGCATCGGCGCCCGCCCCACCAACCTGGGCACGCTCGACACCCTCTCCCGCCGCGTCGATGCCGTCAATTCGCGGCCCCAGGGCCTGGCCGCCGCGGCGCCCCGCGCCCCCGGCGCGCCGGCGCCCTTCGTGCGCACCACGGGGCCGGACATGCTCAGCCGGCTCTACGACCAGATCCTGGCCGACCCGCGGCTGCTGCCGCCGGTCAAGGCCCTGCTCGCCCGGCTGCAGATCGCCGTCGTGCGCATGGCCCGCGCCGACGCCAGCCTGTTGCGCCGGCAGGACCATCCCACCTGGACGCTGCTCAACCGCGTCGCCGCCCATGGCATGGGCTTCGAGCGCGTCGACGACCCGCGCCTCGTCGACTTCCTGCGCTTCATGGAAGCCGAGGCGCAGTTGCTCGTCGACGCGCCCACGCCCACCGCCGCCCTGTTCCAGCAGGTGCTCGCCCGCGTGGACGCCCACATCGACCGCCAGGCGCGCCAGAGCAGCGAACGCAACGCCGTCGCGCTCGCCGCCCTGGAGCGCGAGCACCTGCGCCACGAATGGAGCCAGCTGGTGCGCGAGCAGATCGACCACCAGCTCATCGGCGCCCCGCTCGGGCCCCGCATGCTGCGCTTCCTCCAGACCGCCTGGGTGGAGGTCATCGTCGCGACCATGGTCCGCCACGGCCGCGATTCGCGCGAGGCCCAGGCCGCGATGGAGCTGGTGGATGCCGTCCTCGACAGCCTGGTCACGCCGCGCGACATGGCCGACCGCGAGGCACTGCGCATGCGGCTGCCGGTGCTGATCGAGCGCATCGTCGCGGGCTGCGAGAGCATCCAGCTGCCGGTGGCCAAGCGCGAGGCGGCGCTGGGCGAGCTGATGGACCAGCACGCCCGCCTCCTGCGCGGCCTGCCCGCGCTCGACCCGGCGCAGCGCCGCCCGCCCGCAGCCCAGCCCGGCGCCACCTCGGGCAGCGCCGCGCCGGCCTCGGCCGACGAGATCGTGCGCCGCCTCATGGAAGAGCGCGATTCGCAGGTGCCGTCCCACTGGCTCAGCGCCGACGTCGACCGCGGCGAGCTGCCCACCGTGCCGGTGCAGCTCTACAACGAACAGGACTCGCCCGACGCACGGGCCGCGCTGCAGCGCTGGATCGACAACCTGCAGATCGGCCGCTGGTACCACCTCTTCATCCAGGGCGACTGGCATACCGCCCAGATCGCCTGGATCAGCGAAGGACGCCAGTTCATGCTCTTCGTCGGTCGCGAGCCCGACGAGCGCCTGTCGGTCACGCGCCGCGCCGTCGAGGCCCTGCTGTCCAACGGCCTGATCACGGCGCTGGAGGAGGACAGCCTCGTGCAGCGCGCCGTCGACACGCTGATGAACGATCTGGACTCCCCACCGGCGGCCTGACGGCCGCCGCGCCTGGCTAGGCGTGGACCCAGTCGTGCAAGGCCAGCGCCACGTCGCCCACGCCGCTCTTCTTCAGCGCCGAGAACAGCGTGACCGACACGTCGGAGGTTTCCGTCGTCATGCCGGCCAGGAAGTCCGTGGTCGCGCGCAGGGCGGCATCGGCCTCCTTGCGGTTGAGCTTGTCGGCCTTGGTCAGCAGCACCAGCAGCTTGATCTCGCCGGTGGCCACGCGGGCGGCGACGAACTCCAGCAGCTGCTTGTCCAGGTCGGTCAGGCCCAGGCGAGAGTCGACCATCAGCACCACGCCCGACAGGCTGCGGCGGATCTCCAGGTAATCAGCCATCACCTTCTGCCAGCGCTGCTTGGCCGACTTGTTGACGGCGGCGTAGCCATAACCTGGCAAGTCAGCGAACAGCGCATCCGGGGCGTCCCGCGGCCCCAGCTCGAAGAGGTTGATGTGCTGGGTGCGGCCCGGCGTCTTGGAGGCGAAGGCCAGGCGCTTTTGCTGGGCCAGCGTGTTGATGGCGGTGGACTTGCCGGCGTTGGAGCGACCGACGAAGGCGATCTCAGGCAGCTCGGTGGCGGGCAGGTGGACGAGCTGGCTGGCGGTGGTCAGGAAGCGCGCGGTGTGCGTCCAGGCCAGGGCCAGCTTCTCGGTAACGGGCTCGGGCGGCTGGGCCTCGGGAAATTCGTGGGTCATGGGCGGTTCGGACGCTTCGGTCCGGCATTGTAAAATTCGAAGGTTGCGCCCAACGAAACCCAACAAATCCATGAAGACTGTCGCCTTCCTCCTGTCGAGTCTGTTGCTGGCCGCCTCGGCCCAAGCCAATGAGCCCGCCGCCGTGCCGGCCAAGCCCGACCTCGCCAAGGGTGGCGCCATCTCCACCCAGGTCTGCGCCGCCTGCCACACAGCGGACGGCAGCCGCGGCAGCCCCGCCAACCCCATCATCGCCGGCCAGCACGCCGAATACCTCGTCAAGCAGCTGACCGAGTTCAAGGCCGGCAAGCGCAAGAGCGCCGTCATGAACGCCATGGCCGCCCCGCTGTCGGAGGAGGACATCCGCAACGTCGCCGCCTTCTACGCCGGCAAGAGCGCCAAGCCGGGCTTCGCCAAGAGCAAGGACACCGTCGCCCTGGGCGAGAAGATCTACCGCGGCGGCATCGCGGAGCGCAACGTGCCCGCCTGCGCCGGCTGCCACAGCCCGACGGGCGCCGGCATCCCGGCCCAGTACCCGCGCCTGAGCGGCCAGCACAGCGACTACGTCGAGCTCCAGATGAACAACTTCCGCGGCGGCGCGCGCGCCAATTCGCCGCAGATGGCCGCCATCGCCGCCAAGATGAACGACAAGGAAATCAAGGCCGTGGCCGATTACGTCGCCGGCCTGCGCTGAACCTCACGCAAGCCTCGAGCAGCGAAGGCCGGTGCAGCTCACCGGCCTTTTTTTTGGCCCACACTTTCGCGTCTGATGTCTTCCGCCGCCCCCCGCCCTTCGCTCGCCCGCGAGCTGCTGGACCTGTTCTCGTCCATGCGCTTCGCGATCGCGTTGCTCAGCGTGATCTGCATCGCCTCGGTCATCGGCACCGTGGTGCGCCAGCGCGAGCCCATGGGCAACTACGTCAACCAGTTCGGGCCGTTCTGGGCCGACCTGTTCGGGCGGCTGGACCTCTACACCGTCTACAGCGCGCCGTGGTTCCTGCTCATCCTGGCCTTTCTCGTCGTCTCGACCAGCCTGTGCATCGCCCGCAACACGCCCAAGATCCTGGCTGACCTGCGCAGCTACAAGGAGGGCGTGCGCGAGCAGTCCCTGCAGGCCCACCACCACAAGGCCATCGCCTCGCTGCCCAGCAACCCGCAGATGGCCCTGGCCGAGATCGGCGCCACGCTGACCGCCCTGGGCTGGAAGGCCCGTGTCCAGCAGCGCGAGCACGGCACCATGATCGCCGCGCGGCGGGGCGCGGCCAACAAGATCGGCTACCTCGCCGCCCACTCGGCCATCGTGCTCATCTGCCTGGGCGGCCTCTTCGACGGCGACATCATGGTCAAGCTCATGATGTGGGCCCAGGGCAAGCAGCTCTACACCGGCTCGGGCCTGGCCAGCGACGTGAGGCCCGAGCACCGGCTCTCCAGCGGCAACCCGAGCTTCCGCGGCAACCTCTTCGTGCCCGAGGGCAGCCGTGCCGGCACCGCCGTGCTGACCCTGCCGGGCGGCGTCGTGCTGCAGGACCTGCCCTTCGACGTGGAGCTGAAGAAGTTCAGCGTCGACTACTACCCCACCGGCATGCCCAAGAGCTTCGCCAGCGACGTCGTCATCCACGACGGCAAGTCGGTGCACGCGGCGACGGTCAAGGTCAACGAGCCCGTCATCTACAACGGCATCGCCATCTACCAGAGCAGCTTCGAGGACGGCGGCTCCAAGCTGCAGCTCAAGGCCCTGCCACTGGCGGGCGGCCAGCCGCTCAAGCTCGAAGGCCGTGTCGGCAGCAAGCTGCCCTTCGGCGGCCAGACCCTGGAGCTCGACGGCCTGCGCGTCATCAACGTCGAGAACTTCTCCGGCGAGGCCAATGCCAGCGGCGCCGACGTGCGCAAGGTCGACCTCGGCGACACCCTGGGCAAGCACCTGGGCAGCGGCGCCAAGACGAGCAGCGCCAAGACGCTGCGCAACGTCGGCCCGAGCTTCAGCTACAAGCTGCGCGATGCGGCGGGCCAGGCGCGCGAATACAACAACTACATGCAACCGGTGGAACTCGAAGGCCGCCGCGTCTTCCTCGCCGGCGTGCGCGAGAGTGCCGGCGACGGCTTCCGCTACCTGCGCATGCCGGCCGACGAGAACGACTCGCTCGACGGCTGGCTGCGCCTGCGCCAGGCCCTGGCCGACCCCGCCCTGCGCGACGCCGCCGCCCATGCCTACGCGGCTTCGGCCACGCCGCCCAACCTGCCGCAGATGCAGCCGCAGCTGCAGCTCACGGCCCAGCGGGCCCTGAGCCTGTTCTCCGGAGCCGCGGCCAAGCCGGGCGACGAGGTCCGTGGCGGGCTGCCGGCACTGTCGCAGTTTGTCGAACGCGACGTGCCCCAAACCGACCGCCAGCGCGTCTCCGAGGTGCTGCTGCGCATCCTCAACGGCAGCCTTTTCGAGCTCAACCAGCTGGCGCGCGAACGCGCCGGCCTCAAACCCGCCGCCCTCGACGCCGCCAGCCAGGCCTTCATGACGCAGGCGGTGCTGTCGTTGTCGGACAGCATCTACTACCCGGCGCCCATGCTGCTGCAGCTCGACGGCTTCGAGCAGGTGCAGGCCAGCGTCTTCCAGGTCGCGCGTGCCCCTGGTCAGAAGCTGGTCTATCTGGGCGCCCTCTTGCTCATCGTCGGTGTCTTCGCCATGCTCTACATCAAGGAGCGTCGGCTGTGGATCTGGATCGCGCCCGAGGCCGACCCGGCCGGCTCCCAGGTGCGCATGGCCATGTCGAGCACACGGGAGTCACCCGACAACGCCGTTCTCTTCGCCCAACTCAAGGCGGCCCTCCTCAAGGAGCCCACATGAACACGACCACCTTCGACCTGCCGCGCCGGCACGCGCTGCAGCGCCGTGACGCGCTGGACTGGGCTTTTGCCGCCCTGGTGCTGCTGGGCGGCGGCTATGCCTTCAGCCGCTACCACGCCAGCATGAACGTCTACGAGCAGGGCATCCTGCTGTGCGCCATGCCGGCGATGATCGCCCTGGGCTGGTTCTGGAAGCCCCTGCGCTGGCTCAGCCTGGCGGCCGGCGCGGCCACCCTCGTGGCCATCGGCCTGTACGGCCAGCACACCGACAGTTATGGCGCCGACCTCGCCGCCGGCGAACAGGTGTTCTGGCTGAAGTACCTGCTGTCCAGCCAGAGCGCCATCCTCTGGATGAGCCTGCTCTTCTACATGAGCACTCTCTTCTACTGGGGCGGCCTCTTCACCGGCGCCGGGCGCAACAGTGCCGCCGAGGTGGTGGGCTCCAAGCTGGCCTGGGGCGGCGTCTTCATGGCCCTGGTGGGCACGCTCGTGCGCTGGTACGAGAGCCACCAGATCGGCCCGGACATCGGCCACATCCCCGTCAGCAACCTCTACGAAGTCTTCGTGCTGTTCTGCTGGCTGACCACCCTCTTCCACCTCTACTACGAGCAGCGCTTCGCGACGCGGTCGCTGGGCGCCTACGTGATGCTGGTGGTCAGCGGCGCCGTCAGCTTCCTGCTCTGGTACACGCTGGCGCGCGAAGCCCAGGAGATCCAGCCGCTCGTGCCCGCCCTGCAGAGCTGGTGGATGAAGATCCACGTGCCGGCCAACTTCGTCGGCTACGGCAGCTTCTCGCTGGCCGCGATGGTGGCCCTGGCCTACCTGCTCAAGACGGCGCAATCGCGCGCGCTCTGGATCGGCCTGGTCGCCATGCCGCTGGGCATCGTCGCCCTCATCCTCGCCGTGCGCTTCGTCGCCAACGTCGACGCCGCCACCATCGCCGGCCTCGACGGCTGGGCGCTCAAGATCGCGGGCGTCGCCGCCTTCCTGGCGGTGGCCGTCGCGCTGCGCGGCCGCCTGACCCGGCGCCTGCCCGACCTCGTCCAGCTCGACGACCTCATGTACAAGGCCATCGCCCTGGGCTTCGCCTTCTTCACCATCGCCACCATCCTCGGCGCCTTCTGGGCCGCCGAAGCCTGGGGCGGCTACTGGAGCTGGGACCCCAAGGAGACCTGGGCCCTCATCGTCTGGCTCAACTACGCGGCCTGGCTGCACATGCGCCTGATGAAGGGCCTGCGCGGCATGGCCTCGGCCTGGTGGGCCCTCGTCGGCCTGCTGGTGACGACCTTCGCCTTCCTCGGCGTCAACATGTTCCTGTCAGGCCTGCACAGCTACGGCACGCTGTGAGCCCCGCGCCGCTCAATGCGTGGCGCCGCGGCGGCGCTCCTGCTTGACGCGGTACATCGCCGCATCCGATTCCCGCAGCGCCGTCTCCATGCCGGCGCCCTGCGGGTCCAGGCAGGCCACGCCGACGCTGGCGCCGGCGTAGTCCAGCGCGACGGCGCCGGCCGCGTACCGGCCCCGGGTGGCCTCGGCCAGGCGCTGACGCATCATCTGGGCGGCACCCGGCCCGTCGTCGCCCAGTTTGGGGCCCAGACCGACGACGACGAACTCGTCCCCGCCGATGCGCGCGAGCACGTCGCCGGTGCGCAGAGAGGCCTGCAGGCTGGCGGCCACACCGCGCAACAGGTCGTCCCCGGCCTCGTGGCCATGCTGGTCGTTGACCCGCTTGAAGCCGTCCAGGTCCACCGCGCCTACCAGCAGCCAGCTGGCGGTGCGCTGCGCCAGCGAGGTCAGCCGCGCCAGCTCCTGCATCAGCGCGCGCCGGTTCAGCAGGCCGGTCAGGGCATCGGTCAGCGCCTGCGTCTTCAGCTCCGTGTTGGCCCGCTGCAGCCCGTCCACCAGGCGCTCGCGAGCCACCTGCTGCTCGATGAGGCCGGCGAACAGCCGCAGCGCGTGCCCGGCTTCCGGCGCCATCGGCTTGCGCTCCGAACTGGCCGCGCACAGGGTGCCGTAGAGCGCGCCGTCCTCGTCGCGCACGGGCGTGCTCAGGTAGGTCTGGATGCCGAGCTCGCGCGCGGCCCCGGAGTCGCCCCAGACGCCGCACACGTCGTCGGTGTAGGGCCGCCCCTCGTCCAGCGCGCGCCGGCACAGCGTGTCGCCCCAGGGCACGGACAGGCCTTCGGGAATCTGCAGCTCGCGCGAATTGCGCGCATAGACGACATGCTGCAGGCCCCCGGCCAGGTCCACCGTCGTCAGATAGGTCGACTCCAGGCCGGTCACGGTCTCCAGCAACTCAAGCAGCGGGCGGGTCAGGTCTTCCAGCGTGCGGGCGGAGGCGACGGAATCGGAGAGCTGGGCAAAGAAGGAATCCATGGCAGGCGGGTCGTGGCTAATCAGCCAACTGTAGGCACGCCACCCTGTGGCTGCCAAGCCAGGAGAGCTCTGGTTTCAGGGGGCCGGGTCTTGCGGCAGGCTGTTCGGCGTCAGCCCGGGCCGACCGGCAGCGCCGTCTCGTACTTCACCTCGCGCAACACCACGTTGCTGCGCACGCTGCTCACGCCGGGCAGCTTGAAGATGTGCTGTTGCAGGAACAGGTCGTAGGCCTTCATGTCGGCGGCCACCACCTTGATGACGTAGTCGGCCTCGCCGGTGATGGCATGGCATTCGATGATCTCGCGGCGCGTGGCCACCAGGCGCTCGAACTGCTCGACGGCGCCCTCGCTGTGCCGCACCAGGCTCACGTGGGCCAGCACGAGGATGGACAGGCCGATCTTCTCGCGGTCCACCAGCGCCACCTGGCGGCGGATGACGCCGCGCTCCTCCAGCTCGCGCACGCGCCGCCACACCGGCGTCGCCGACAGCCCGATCTTTTCGGCCAGCGCCTGGGTGGAGAGCCGGGCGTCGGCCTGCAAGGCCTCGAGGATCTGCAGGCTGGCGCGGTCGAGTTCGTTTTTTTCCATGAACCGTCCTTTTCGAGATGAATCATCTCATCCACCATCTTGTTGATCCAGATTCAGACAAGTTCTTCCGGGCCACCGGCGGAAGAATTTCCGACCCCAGGAGACACCATGCCGGACACCGCCTCGCCCGCCCTGCGCCCCTACCAGCTCAGCGACAACCTCGCGGCCGACAGCGGCGCGGTCTTCCTGACCGGTACCCAGGCCCTGGTGCGACTGCTGCTCGCGCAGAAGAAGCTGGACGAGCGCGCCGGGTTGAACACGGCCGGATTCGTCTCCGGCTACCGCGGCTCGCCACTGGGCATGGTCGACCAGCAACTCTGGAAGGCGAAGAAGTTCCTCGACGCCGCCCACGTCGAATTCCTGCCCGCCATCAACGAGGATCTCGCCGCCACCGCCTGCCTGGGCGTCCAGCGCGTGGCACTGGACCCGCAGCGCACCGTCGATGGCGTCTTCGCCATGTGGTACGGCAAGGGCCCGGGGGTGGACCGCTCGGGCGACGCCCTCAAGCACGGCAACGTCTACGGCAGCAGCGCCCGGGGCGGCGTGCTCGTCGTCTGCGGTGACGACCACGGCTGCGTCTCCAGCAGCACTCCGCACCAGAGCGACCAGGCCCTGCAGGCCTGGAGCATGCCCCTGGTCCATCCGGCCAACGTCGCCGAATACCTGGAGTTCGGCCTCTACGGCTGGGCGCTGAGCCGCTTCTCGGGCGCCTGGGTCGGCTTCAAGGCCATCTCCGAGGTGGTGGAAAGCGGCATGACCGTCGACCTCGACGCCGTGCCGCTGGACTTCGGCCATTCCGTCGACCACGCCGCGCCGACCGACCTGCACATCCGCGCCGTCGACCTGCCCTCGCTGGAGCTGGAGTCGCGCCTGGCGCACAAGCTCGACGCGGTGCGCGCCTTCGCGAAGGTCAACAGCATCGACAAGCACATCGTCACGAGCCCGGCCGCCACGCTGGGCATCGTGACCGTGGGCAAGGCGCACTACGACTTCATGGAGGTGCTGCGGCGCCTGGACCTCGACCCCAACGCCCTCGCCGCCGCCGGCGTGCGGGTCTACAAGGTCGGCCTGGTCTTCCCGCTCGAGCCGACCCGCATCGTCGAGTTCTGCAGCAACCTCACCGACGTGCTCGTCATCGAAGAGAAGGGGCCGGTCGTGGAGCGGCAGATCAAGGAACTGCTTTACCACCTGCCGGATTTCCAGCGCCCGCGCGTCGTCGGCAAGACCGACGAGCACGGCGCCCCCGTGCTGAGCGCCCTGGGTGAACTGCGCCCCAGCCGCATCATGGGCACGGTGGCCGACTGGCTGGCACGCCTGAACCCGGCGCTGGACCGCCGCCACCTGGTGGTCGACTTCCTGACGCCGCAACTGCTGTCCAACGCCGCCGACGCGGTGCGCCGCCAACCCTATTTCTGCTCCGGCTGCCCGCACAACACCTCGACGAAGCTGCCCGAGGGCTCGCGGGCACTCGCCGGTATCGGCTGCCACTTCATGGCCAGCTGGATGGAGCGCGGCACCTCCGGCCTCATCCAGATGGGCGCCGAGGGCGTGGACTGGGCCGCGCACAGCCGCTTCACCAAGGAGAAGCACGTCTTCCAGAACCTCGGCGACGGCACCTACTACCACTCCGGCTACCTCGCCATCCGCCAGGCCATCGCGGCCAAGGCCAACATCACCTACAAAATCCTCTATAACGACGCGGTCGCCATGACCGGCGGCCAGCCGGTGGACGGCACCACCAGCGTGCCCCAGATCGCCCGCCAGGTGGAGGCCGAGGGCGTGAAGCGCCTCGTCGTCGTGTCCGACGAGATCGACAAGTACGACGGCCACCACGGCCTCTTCCCGGCCGGCACCACCTTCCACGACCGCAGCGAGATGGACGCCGTGCAGCGCGAGCTGCGCGAGATCGAAGGCGTGACGGTGCTGATCTACGACCAGACCTGCGCCGCCGAGAAGCGCCGCCGCCGCAAGAAGAAGGAGTTCCCCGACCCGCCGCGCCGCATCTTCATCAACGAGGCCGTGTGCGAAGGCTGCGGCGACTGCGGCGTCGCCAGCAACTGCCTCTCCGTCGTGCCCGTCGAGACCGACTGGGGCCGCAAGCGCGCCATCGAGCAGAGCAGCTGCAACAAGGACTTCTCCTGCGTGGATGGTTTCTGCCCGAGCTTCGTCTCCGTGCACGACCCGGTGCTGAGGAAGAAGGCCGGCGCCGCCTACTCGCCGCAGGATCTGGCGCGAGAGCTCGCCGCCATCCCAGCTCCTGCGCCCTGGCACTGGACGGGGCCGTTCGACCTGCTGGTCACCGGCGTCGGCGGCACGGGCGTGGTCACCGTCGGCGCCCTGGTCACCATGGCGGCCCACCTCGAAGGCAAGCAGGCCTCGGTGCTGGACTTCATGGGCTTCGCGCAGAAGGGCGGCGCCGTGCTGAGCTTCGTGCGCGTGGCGCCCACGCTGGACCTGCTCAACCAGGTGCGCATCGACACCCAGCAGGCCGACGTGCTGCTGGCCTGCGACATGGTCGTCGGCGCCTCGCCCGACGCCCTGGGCACCGTCAAAGCGGGCCGCACCGTCATCCTCGCGAACACCCACGAGCTGCCCACGGCCGGCTTCGTGCGCAACCCCGACGCCTCGCTGCAGGGCGAGTCGCTGCTGGCCAAGATGCGCTTCGCCGTCGGCGAGCAGGGCTCGCTGGACACCATCGACGCCCAGGACATCTCGCAGCGCCTCATGGGCGACACCCTGCCCAGCAACATCGTCATGCTGGGCGCCTGCTGGCAGCGCGGGCTCGTTCCCGTCAGCGAGGCCGCGCTGATGCGAGCCATCGAACTCAACGGCGTCGCCGTCGAGGCCAACAAGACCGCCTTCGCCCTCGGCCGGCTGGCCATCGCCGCGCCGGACGCCATCGAGCGCCTGGCCGGCGAGGTCAACGTGGTGAAGTTCTTCAACTTCGACCAGCTCGACGGCCCTGACGGCCTGATCGAGCGCCGCGTGAAGTTCCTGACCGACTACCAGGACGCCGCCTACGCCCAGCGCTACCGCACGCTGGTCGAGCGCGTTCGCGCGGCCGAGTCGCCCCTGGGCAAGGGCCAGCGCCTGACCCAGGCCGTCGCCCGATACCACGCCAAGCTGCTGGCCATCAAGGACGAGTACGAGGTCGCCCGCCTCTACACCGACGGCCGCTTCATGGCGGCACTGAAGGACCAGTTCGAGGACTGGAAGCGCCTGTCCTTCCACCTCGCGCCCCCCCTGCTCGCCAGGCCCAGGCCTGACGGCCGGGTGAAGAAGATCGAGCTGGGCTCGTGGACCTTCTCCGCCTTCAAGTGGCTGGCGAAGTTCAGGCGCCTGCGCGGCACGGCGCTGGACGTCTTCGGCCGGACGGAGGAGCGCCGCATGGAGCGCCAGCTGGTCATCGACTACGAGCGGCTGATCGACGACATCCTCGCCTCGCTGACGCCCGACAACCTCAACACCGCCGTCGAGCTGGCCCGCCTGCCCGAGAAGATCCGCGGCTACGGCCACGTCAAGCAGGCCAACGTCGCGGCGGTGAGGAAGCAATGGCAGGCTCTGCTGGACCGCTTCCACGGCCGCGCGGCGCAAGCCGCCCCTCAGCCCGTGGCGATGCCCGTTCGCGTCAAGGGCGTGGCGGAGCTTTGAGCGGCGCCATCCTCAGACTGGCTCCTGCCAGCCCAGCGCCGCCATGTCGGCCTCGCGGTGGACCTTGTCGCCCAGCAGGATGAAGTCGTCCAGCTGCGGCGGCTTGACCGTCGTGCCGGCGAGCATGGCATGGGCCTGGCCGCGGTGGTGGATCTGGTGCATGAAGAGGTGGGCCAGCACGCGGCCCACGGGTTCGCGCGGCCCCTGCTCGATGCCCGCGCCGCGGTCGAAGGCCACGATGCGCGCCTCGTCGCCCGGCTGCAGGCTCTCGCAGAAGGCGACCAGCCGGGCGTCGCTCTCGTCCTGCCGCGTGGCCAGCTCCGCCGCCGTCCTCGCGGGCTCGTAACTCGCCCAGATGCTGCGCATGGCCGCGTCACCGTGCAGGGCGGCGAGGTAGTAGTGATCGACGTTGAGGATGTGGTTGAGCGTCAGCGCGAGGCTGGGGAAGAAACTGGTGCGCTGGGCATGGAAGTCGGCCTCGGACAGCTGCGCCACGGCGCCGAGCAGGCGGCGGTTGGCCAGGCGATTGGCCCGGGCCTGGATGAGGAAAAGGTTCATGCCGGCATCCTCGGCGCAGGGCCTGGAGCGGCGCCAGCGGGCAAACGCCTAGCGCCCCTTAACGGACCCCTAACGCTCTGACACCACGGGGCTGACGTCGGCGGCAGGACATGCTTCAATTCCCCGGCAGACTTGCTGCGAAGACCGCGAGAGACAGCTTGCGCATCGGAGACGGCTACACCGGCCCGGAGATGATCGGCACCACGGCCTGGGTGGCCGCGGCCATCGTGCTGTCCATCGGCCTGGCACTCACCGGCGGCGCCGTCATCTGGAAGCAGCAGCGCGCCCGCGCCGAGGCCCAGGCCTTGCAGGAGCGCCAGGTGGAGCGGCTGCAGGACGACCTCGTCAAGCGGCTGACCATGCCGGTCTACGGCCTCAAGGGCGCACGCGGCACGCTGGCGGCCATGGGAGGTCGCGTCACGCGCTCGGCCTTCCGCGCCTACGTGGAGTCGCGCGACCTGCCGAGGGAGTTCCCCGGCGCGCGGGGCTTCGGCTTCATCGAGCGCGTCGAGCAGGCCGACCTCGCGGCCTTCGTGGCCGCCCGCCGCCGCGACGGCGCACCGGACTTCGACGTGCACGGCCTGGGGCAGGAGTCCACGCACTACATCGTCTCGGAGATCGAACCGCTGGCGCGCAACGCCGCGGCCTGGGGACTCGACTCCGGCGCCAACCCGGTGCGCCGCCAGGCCATCGAGCAGGCCGTGGACAGCGGCGAGGCGACGCTGTCCAGCCCCACGCCCCTGGTGCAGGACCGGCAGCAGGGCCCGGGCTTCCTGCTGCTGGTGCCGGTGTACAAGCAGGGGCGCGACCCCGGCACGCCGGCCGAGCGCCGCGCCGCGCTGCTGGGCCTGCTGTACGCCCCGTTGGTGGCCAGCGAGCTGCTGCAGGGCGCCACCGACCAGGCCGCGTCGCTGCTCGACCTCAACCTCTCCGCCCGCACCCTCGACGGCCAGTTCGCACCGCTGCTGGCCACCCGCAACGGGCGGCCATTGCCGCCGGCCGAGGCCGCGGACGCCTCGATCACCGAGGAGCCCACGGCCCAGAGCCTGCGCTTCACCGTCGCCGGCCGCGAATTCCTGCTGGAAGCGGCACTGACCCGCGAGGCCGCCATGGGGCTGCTCGGCCTGTCGGGCGTCGGTCTGGAGCTGGGCGGGGCCCTGCTCAGCCTCATGTTCGCCGTGACGGTCTATCTGCTGGCCGTCGGGCGGGCCCGGGCCGAGCAGTTGGCGCAGGACATGACGGCCGATCTCGCGCGGCTGGCGCGGGTGGCCGACGAGGCGCGGCAGAGCCTGCAGGACCTCTACGACAACGCCCCCTGCGCCTACTACGCCCTCGACGCCGACGGCCGCTTCCTGCAGATCAACGCGCTGGGGCTGAAGTGGCTGGGCAGCACGGCCGAAGAGCTGGTCGGCCGGATGAGCCCACGCGACTTCTTCGACGAGGCCGGCCGCGCCCAGTTCGACGCCGCCTTTCCACGCTTCAAGGCCGAGGGGCGGATCTCCGGCCTGGAGTTCGACCTGACCGGCCGCCAGGGCCAGGCGCGGCGCGTCAGCCTGTCGGCCACCGCCGTCTACGGGCCCGGCGGCGAGTACCTGCGCAGCCGCTCGGTGATGTTCGACATCAGCGAGACCCATCGCATCCGCCAGCAGCTGCACCAGCTGACGCTCGACCAGGAGGCCATGCTGGAGAGCGACCTGGTGGGCATCGTCAAGCTGCGCGACCGCCGGTCCATCTGGCATAACCGCGCCCTGGAGCGCATGTTCGGCTATGCCGAAGGCGAGCTCGCCGGCGCCGCGGCCCGTCAGCTCTACGCCGACGACACTGCCTTCCATGCCCTGGGCGCCCTCGCCTATCCGCAGTTGCGGGCCGGCGGGCGCTTCCGCACCCAGCAGCAGATGCGCCGCAAGGACGGGGCGCTGATCTGGGTCGACCTGGCCGGCGTGGAATTGCCGGGCAGCGATGGCTCCACCCTGTGGATGCTGGTGGACATCACACAGAGCAAGGCCCACGAGGCCCGCATGGAAAGGGCCGCCCTGCACGACGCGCTGACCGGTGTGCCCAACCGGGTGCTGCTGGCGGACCGCCTGCGGCAGGCCATCCGTGCCGCCGAGCGCAACGGCCATGTCTTCGCCCTGGCCTACCTCGACCTGAACGGCTTCAAGCAGATCAACGACACCCACGGCCACGACGCGGGCGACGTGGTGCTCAAGGCCGTGGCAGCGCGGCTGCTGGCCAGCCTACGCGCCAGCGACACGGTGGCGCGCCTGGGCGGCGACGAGTTCGTGGTGCTGCTCACGCCCGCGCAGGCGCCGGCCGACGTGGAGCCGGTGCTCAGCCGCCTGCTCGATGCGCTGAGCCAGCCCGTCACGCTGAACTCGGGCGAACTCGTGGCCGTCGGCGCCAGCCTCGGCCTGGCCCACTACCCCACCGACGGCCGCACGCCCGAGGCACTGATGCGCCGCGCCGACGAGGCGATGTTCGCCAACAAGCGGGCCGGCCGCGCCCGCGCTTCCACCCGTTAACGGACGTATCAGACGGGGCGTATTCACGCTCCGTGCAATCTGAACGCCAGGCGGTCACCCGACGCCCCGCCGGCTTGCGGCATCATCGCCCCCCATGCTGACCCGTCGACACGTCCATTTCGCCCTGGCCAGCCTTGCGCTGCCCGGCGCCATCGCCCGTGCCCAGGAACGCCGCGCCATCGTGCTCGGCCAGTCCGTGCCGCTGACCGGCCCCGCCGCCCAGCTCGGCCTGCAGATGCAGCTCGGCGCCAAGGCCTACTTCGACGCCGTCAACTCGGCCGGCGGCGTAGGTGGCCTGCCCATCGTGCTCAAGACGCTGGACGACGGCTACGACCCGGCCCGCTGCAAGGCCAACACCGAGAGATTCATCCAGGAGGACGTGCTGGCCCTGTTCGGCTACGTCGGCACGCCGACCTCGCTGGCCGCGTTGCCGCTGGCCACGGCCGCCAAGCTGCCCTTCATCGCTCCCTTCACCGGCGCCGAGGCCCTGCGCGACCCCTTCAACCGCCTGGTCTTCCATATCCGGGCTTCCTATTTCGACGAGACCGAACTCATCGTCAAGCAGCTGACCCAGCTCGACCTGAAGAAGATCGCCGTCTTCCACCAGAACGATGCCTACGGGCAGGCCGGCCTCAAGGGCGTGCAGCGCGCGCTGGAAAAGCGCGGCCTGCAGACCGTGGCCGTGGCGACGGTCGAGCGCAACAGCGTCGACGTGGCCGCCGCGGTCAAGACCATCGTGCCCGCCCAGCCCGAGGTCATCGTGCAGATCAGCGCCTACAAGAGCTGCGCTGCCTTCATCCGCGAGGCCCGCAAGGCCGGCTTCGGCGGCCAGTTCTATAACGTCTCCTTCGTGGGCACCCAGGCCCTGGCCGACGAACTCGGCAAGGACGCGGCCGGCGTGGTCATCTCGCAGGTCATGCCCTCGCCCTTCGGCACGGCGGTCGGCCTCGTCAACGACTACCAGCAGGCCCTGCACCGCCTCGATCCCAAGGCGGAGCCCAACTACACCAGCATCGAGGGCTACACCGCGGCCCGCGTCATCGTCGACGGCCTGCGCCGCCTGGGCGGCAAGCCCACGCGCGAAGGCCTGATCTCGGCGCTCGAATCCCTGTCCGGCTACGAGTCGCGCGGCTACCAGCTGCGCTTCGGGCCCAACAAGCACGTGGGCTCGTCCTTCGTCGAACTGTCGATGCTGACCGCCGACGGCAAGGTCAGGCGTTGATGACGCACTCCCTGCTGCGCCGCGTCGGCTGACGAACCCGGCCCCTCAGCCCCTCTCGTCCTTGGGCGAGTCCATGACGATGTAGCTCGTGATCATGCTGACCTGCGGCAGCCCGCCCAGCACGTCGGCATGGAAGCGCTTGTAGGCGGCCAGGTCGGCCACCTCCACGCGCAGCAGGTACTCGAACGCCCCCGTCACGTTGTGGCATTCGCGCACGACCGGGCAGTCCGCCATGGCCTGCTCGAAGCCCTGCTGCTCGGCCAGGGTGTGGCGCGACAGGCCGATGGCCACGTAGGCGACGAAGCCCAGGCCCAGCCGCCCCGGGTCCAGCACCGCGCGATAGCCCTTGATCACGCCCAGCCGCTCCAGCTCCTGCACGCGGCGCAGGCAGGCCGAGGGGCTCAACGCGATGCGCTGGGCCAGCTCGGCATTGGTGACGCGGCCGTCCTTCACCAGCTCGCGCAAGATCTTCTCGTCGATGGCGTCCATGGCCGCAGATGATTGCACGACTGAGCGGCATCGCACCGCAGCATGCAAGCCTATTCGAGCGCAACCTCCCTAGAGTTGCGTTCCATGGACACTGCCACCGCCCTCAGCGCTCCGAGCACCCTCGCCGCCCTCACGAGCTTCGCCTTCGTCACCTCGATCACCCCCGGCCCCAACAACCTGATGCTGCTGGCCTCGGGCACCCATTTCGGCTGGCGGCGCAGCCTGCCCCATCTGGCGGGCATCTCCTTCGGCTTCGCCGTCATGCTGGCGGCTGTGGGCCTGGGGTTGGGAGAGGTGTTCCAGCGTTGGCCGGCCCTGCACGATGGCCTCAAATGGGCCAGCCTCGCCTACCTGCTCTACCTGGCCTTCAAGATCGCCACCGCGGCGCCGCCCTCGGCCCATGGCCTGGTCGCCGGCCAGGGTCGGCCGATGGGCTTCGGCGCCGCCGCTCTCTTCCAGGTCGTCAACCCCAAGGCCTGGGCCATGGCCCTGACGGCCGTGACGGCCTACAGCGACCTCGGCACCCCGGCGCTGACCGCCGTCTTCGTGGCCGTCAACCTGCCCTGCTGCGGCTCCTGGGCGCTGCTGGGCGAGCAGATGCGCCGCTGGCTGCACCGGCCGCGCGCGCTGCGCGCCTTCAACTGGGCCGCGGCGGCGCTGATGGTGGTGTCGGTGCTGCCGGTGCTGCAGAGCTGAGCCGGCCGCGAGCCAGTCCCAAGGCGGTTTGTGTCGGCGCCGACACAAACCGGCAGCACGGCAGACACGGCCCGGCGCGAGGATGCGACGGTCCTCACCTGCGCCCGCCTTCGCATGCACGCCCCTGCCTTCACCCGCGCCTTAGGGCTCGCCTTCGTGCTGGCCCTGGCCAGCCTGCTGCCCGCCGGGCCGGCCAAGGCCGACGACACGACCGACGGCGCCCGCGTCATCGTCAAGTTCAAGGCCCTCGGGCCGCTGATGCGCGCCGCCCGCGAGCGCGGCGACCGCGGGCCCCAGCAGGCTGCGGAACTCGCCGCCCGCCACGGCCTGGGCCTGCGCGACGGCCGCATGATCGACGCGCGCAGCCAGGTGGTCTGGGGCGACAGGACGCTGACCTCCGCCGCCCTGGCCGCCCGGCTCGCCCGCGATACCGACGTCGAATACGCCATGCCCGACGAGCGCCGCCACGCCCTGGCCCTGCCCAACGACCCATTGCTGCCGGCCAGTTCGAGCGCCGCCCTGGCGGCGGGCCAGTGGTATCTGCGCGCGGCCGACGCGACCCTGGTGTCGGCCATCAACGCCGTGGGCGCCTGGTCGGTGACGACAGGCTCGAGCAGCCTCGTCGTCGCCGACGTTGACACCGGCGTGCTCTTCAACCACCCCGACCTCACCGCCAAGCTGCTGGCCGGCTACGACTTCGTCAGCTCGACGACGACGGCAGGCGACGGCGGTGGCCGCGACGCCGACGCCACGGACCCGGGCGACTGGACGACGGCCAGCCAGTGCGGCAGCGGCCAGGCCGCCACCAACAGCAGCTGGCACGGCACGCAGACGGCCAGCATCATCGGCGCCCAGACCAACAACGGCGTGGGCATGGCCTCGGTCGGCTACGACGTGAAGATCCTGCCCGTTCGGGTGCTGGGCAAATGCGGCGGCACGGACTCGGACATCATCGCCGGCATGCTCTGGGCCGCCGGGCTGAGCAGCGTACCCACGGCCAACCCCAATCCGGCCAAGGTCATCAACCTGTCCCTCGGCGGCAGTGGCAGCTGCGGCGCGGCCTACCAGGACGCCATCAACCAGCTGGTCGCCGCGGGCGTGACCATCGTCGTCGCGGCCGGCAACGAGGAGGGCCTGGCCGTGGGCGTGCCCGCCAACTGCGCCGGCGTCATCGCCGTGGCCGGGCTGAGGCACACCGGCACCAAGGTCGGCTTCTCCAGCATCGGCCCGGAGGTCGCCATCGCCGCGCCCGGCGGCAACTGCGTCAACACGACGGGCAGCTGCCTCTACCCCATCCTCACCGCGACCAACAGCGGCACCACCACCGCCAGCAGCACCGGCTACACCTACAGCAACAGCAGCAACTACTCGGTGGGCACGAGCTTCGCCACGCCCATGGTGGCGGGGGCGGCGGCCCTGATGCTGTCGGTCAACCCGTCGCTCAAGCCGGCCCAGATCAAGTCGCTGCTGCAGACGACGGCGCGGGCCTTCCCGACCCAGCCCGCGGGCAGCAGCCTGCCCGTCTGCCATGCGCCCACCACCAGCGTGCAGGACGAGTGCTACTGCACGACCTCCACCTGCGGCGCCGGCATGCTGGACGTGGGCGCCGCCGTGAGCGCCGCCACCAATGCCGCGACGCCGACGGCCAGCATCGCGGCCAGCGCCACGGCGGTAGCCGCCGGCAGCAGCGTGACGCTGGACGGCAGCGGCTCCACCGCGCCCGGCACGCGCACCATCACCGGCTGGCAATGGACGATCACGAGCGGCACGGCCATCGCCGGCTTCACCGGCTCGACGAATGCGGCTACGGCCGTGCTGAAGACGAGCGGCGTGGGCAGCGTCACCGTGCAGCTGACGGTGACCGACAGTGCCGGCCAGCAGGCGACCCAGTCCCAGGCCATCACCGTCACGGCGCCTGCCGCGCCGACCGCCGCCATCGTCGCCTCGGCCACGGCCGTCGCGGCGGGCACGCCGGTGAGTTTCGACGGCAGCGGCTCCAAGGCGGCCAGCGGCCTGGGCATCGCCAGCTACCAATGGAGCGTCGCCCCGGCGGCAGGCAGCCCCAGCGGCCTGGCCAGTTTCACCAGCGCCACCAACGCAGCCACGGCGACCGTGGCCACACTGGGCAGCGGCAGCGGCAGCTTCGTCGTCACGCTGACGGTGACCGACAGCCTGGGCCAGGCCAGCAGCACGAACGCCACGGTCACGGTGACCGCCCTGGGCCCGACGGTGAGCATCGGCGCCGCCACCACGACCATCGCCGCCGGCAACGACGTGGCGTTGAACAGCACGGGCTCGAGCGCCCCGGCGGGGCGCACGCTGACGGGCTACCAGTGGAGCCTGGTCAGCGGCAGCGGCATCGCCGCCTTCAGCGGTCCGACGACGGGTGCGACGGCGACGGTGACGACCAGTTCGGCCGGCAGCTTCACCGTGCAGCTCACGCTGACCGACAGCGCGGGCGCGCAGGCGAGCCAGACGCAGACCTTCACGGTCACGGCAGCGGCGACTGCGGCGGGGGGCTCCGGCGGCGGATCGGGCGGCGGAGGTGGAGGCGCGATGTCGGGGTGGTGGCTCGTGGCGCTGGCGGTGGCGGCGTGGTGCGTGGGTGGGCGACGGAAGGGGTCGTCACGGTCGCAGGTCGCGGGTCGGGGTGCTTGGCATTGAGCCTCTGCGACTCGGTGCGGTGTGTTGGTCGGGGTGCTTTTGCTGAAAGCCTTTCGACTCGTTGCACCGCCGCGGGAATCCGCCCCGCGGCGGTGCAGAGAGTTGCAAAGGCTCCAGGCAAAAGCGACCAAACACCAAAACGGCGCCCAGCAAACGCTAGCCAACAAACCTCACGCCGCCTGCTCCACATGCGCATGCCGCGTGTAGAGGAAGTCGATGACCTCCTTCCTCGCCGCCAGATAGCGCGCATCCTCGGACAACTCCACGCGCACCCGCGGCCGCGGGATGCCGACGTCCAGGATCTCGCCGATGGTCGCCGCCGGGCCGTTGGTCATCATGACGATGCGGTCCGACAGCAGCACCGCCTCGTCCACGTCGTGCGTCACCATCACCACCGTGCTCTGCGTGCGCGCGACGATCTTCAGCAGTTCGTCCTGCAGCCGCGCCCGCGTCAGCGCGTCCAGCGCACCGAAGGGTTCGTCCATCAACAGCACCTTGGGCTCCATGGCCAGGGCCCGGGCGATGCCCACGCGCTGCTTCATGCCGCCCGAGATCTCGTGTGGCCGCTTCTGCAGCGCATGGCTCATGCCCACGAGTTCGAGCGCAGCGCGGGCACGCAGGTGCAGTCGCACGCCGGGCTCCTTGCCGCCGAAGACCGACTCCACGGCCAGCAGCACGTTCTCCATGCAGGTCAGCCACGGCAGCAGCGAGTGGTTCTGGAAGACGACCGCCCGCTCGGGGCCGGGCGCGGCGATCTCGCGGCCGTCGCAGATCAGCGCACCCTCGGTAGGCCGCAACAGGCCGGCGATCAGGTTGAGCAGCGTGGACTTGCCGCAACCCGAGTGGCCGATCAGCGAGATGAACTCGCCGCGCCGGATGTCGAGGTTGATGCCCTGCAGCGCATGGAAGCGCCCCTTGCGGGTGTTGAACACCATCTCGGCGTCCTGCACTTGAATGAAAGGACGTGTGGTCATGACAACTCCTGATGAATCGATGTCAAGGCGAAGGCGACGTGGTGCCTTCCCCAGCGGACGCCGCAGAACTGGCTTTGCCAGGCTGCTGGCGTCGCCCCCTTGAGGGGGCCGGCAAAGCCGGCAGGGGGTGGGCTAATCCTCGAAGGTGAAGTGGCGGGCCAGGGTCATCAGCGCCCACTCGAGCAGCAGCCCGACCGTGCCGATGACGAAGATGGCGATGAGGATGTGGGCGACGTTGAGGTTGTTCCACTCGTCCCAGACCCAGAAGCCGATGCCCACGCCGCCGGTCAGCATCTCGGCCGCGACGATGACGAGCCAGGCGGTGCCGACGCTCAGGCGCACGCCGGTCAGCACGTAGGGCAGCACGGCCGGCAGCAGGATGCGCGTGATGACGCGCCACTCGCTGAGCTTGAGCACGCGGGCGACGTTGAGGTAGTCCTCCGGCACGCGCTGCACGCCGACTGCCGTGTTCACGACCATGGGCCAGATGGAGCAGATGAAGATGGTCCAGATGGCCGCGGGGTTGGCGCTCTTGAACACCAGCAGCCCGATGGGCAGCCAGGCCAGCGGCGACACCGGCTTGAGCAGGGCGATCAGCGGCGACACCATGCGGCTGGCGAACTCGAAGCGTCCGACGATGAAGCCCAGGGGGATGCCCACCAGCGCCGCCAGGCCGAAGCCCATGCCCACGCGCGACAGCGAGTTCAGGATGTTCCAGCCTATGCCCTGGTCATTGGGACCGTTGCGGTAGAAGGGATCGGAGAACAGCTGGACGGCGGCGTCCCAGGTCTGGGCCGGCGTGGGAAAGCTGCCGCCCTTCTGCGTGGCCAGGGCCCACAGGCCGACCAGGAGGGCCAGGCTCAGCACGGGCGGCAGCACCCGCAGCGCGATGGCGCGGCCGTCGAAGATGCGGGGAGCCCGCCTGGCCGCGGGCCGGGGGGCGGCCGGCGTGTCGGCCGGGGCCGGGGGATGGCTGACGCTGAGCGGTGCAGCAGGGGTCGCGACGGTGTCGCGGGGCGAATGGAAGACGGCGGACACCATGGTTAGGCCTTGATCTTGAAGCTGTCGGCGTACTTGGCCGGGTCCTTGCCGTCCCAGACGACGCCATCGATGAGCTTGCTGGTGCGCAGGTCGCTCTTGGGGACGCTGATGCCCATGGCGCCGGCCACCTGCTTGTAGAGCGCCGTCTGGTTGACCTGTTTGGCGACGGCCAGGTAGTCGGGGTGGCTCTTGAGCAGACCCCAGCGCTTGTGCTGGGTGAGGAACCACATGCCGTCGGACAGGTAGGGGTAGTTCACGGCCCCGTCGTTGAAGAACTTCATGTGGTTGGGGTCGTCCCAGGTCTTGCCCAGGCCGTTCTGGTAGCGGCCGAGGATGCGCTGGTTGATGGCGTCGACGCCGGTGTTGATGTAGGACTTCTGCGCCACCGTCTCGGCCATCTTGAGCTTGTTGGACAGGCTGGCGTCGATCCAGCGGCTGGCCTCCAGCACGGCCATCATCACGGCGCGTGTGGTGTTGGGGTACTTCTTGACGAACTCGGCCGTCGTGCCGAGCACCTTCTCGGGATGGTCCTTCCAGATGTCCTGCGTGGTGTTCGCGGTGATGCCGATGCCGTCCATGATGGCGCGGTGGTTCCAGGGCTCGCCGACGCAGAAGCCGTCCATGTTGCCCACCCGCATGTTGGCCACCATCTGCGGCGGCGGCACGGTGATGAGCTTGGCGCCCGACAGCGGGTTGATGCCCGCGGCCGCCAGCCAGTAGTGCATCCACATCGCGTGGGTGCCGGTTGGGAAGGTGCCGGCGAAGGTGTATTCGCGCGGGTTGGCGGCCATGACCTTGGCCAGCGAGGGGCCGTCCACCGCGCCCTTGTCGGCCAGGGCCTTGGACAGGGTGATGGCCTGGCCGTTGTTGTTCAGGGCCATCAGCACGGCCATGTCCTTCTTGGGGCCGCCGATGCCGAGGTGCACGCCGTAGACCAGGCCGTAGAGCACGTGGGACATGTCCAGCTCGCCGTTGACGAGCTTGTCGCGCACGCCGGCCCAGGAGGCTTCCTTGCTGGGCACGATGCGCACGCCGTACTTCTTGTCGAAGCCCAGCACCGAGGCCATCACGACCGAGGCGCAATCGGTCAGCGGGATGAAGCCGATGCGCACTTCTTCCTTCTCGGGCTTGTCCGAGCCCTGGGCCCAGGCGCCGCCGGCGAGGGCCGAGAAGGGCAGCGCGGCGGCTGCGGCGAGCAGGCTGCGGCGCTGCGGGTGGGGCTTGACGTTCGAGTTGTCGCTGGCAGTCATCACGGGCTCCTGTGTCGTGCAGGGCGCAACGGCTTCGCAGCCACGCTCCGCCCGCGCTTCGCTTTGGAAGCGGGACGCAAAAGGAGAGGTCGGACGCCGTTGTCCCGAAGTGCCGGCCGATTCATCAGCCGGCCGGCCCGAGAGGCCTGCGCCATTGCAGGCCTCATCCCGTTTGAGCAGGTTGCGTGCCAGCTTTTTCCTGCGCCTGGCGAACCGGCTTCGCACGCGCTTGGCGCAGCGCTGCCGCTCGCCCGGGCGGTTTGCGCCGCGCCGGTGCGCTCGATCGCGGGCATCGTGGGCGTCTCCTGTGCAGGGCGCCCCAGTTCGGCGTTCAGCGCGGACGCAGCAGCTGGTCGGCGTCGATCAGGCGGGCCGCCACCGCCGCGAGCGTCTGGCCACCGTCCATGGCGAGCTGGCGCAGGCGCTGGAAGGCGGCCTCCTCGTCCAGGCCCTGCTCGCGCATCAGGATGCCGCGGGCCCGCTCCACGAGCTTGCGCTCGGCGAGCTGGGTCTGGGCCTGGCGCAGCTCGCGCTGCAGGGTCTGGTCATGCTCGAAACGGGCCAGGGCCAGCTGCAGCAGGGCGCCCAGGCGCTGGGGTGGCAGGCCGGCCAGCTGCAGGGTGCTGACGCCGGACTGCAGGGCCGCGCGCATCTGCTGCGGCGCCATCTGTTCGGCCACGAGAAGCACGGGCCTGGGCTGGCGCTCCAGGGCCTCGCCGAGCTGGGCCAGCATCCCGGGGGCAGGCTGGTCGCAGTCGATCAGCAGCAGCTCGGGCGCCAGGCGATCCAGCGCGGGGCCGAGGGCATCCGGCTGCGCGACGAGGTCGATGACGTCGACCAGCTGGCAGCGCAGGCGGATCAGCTCCAGGCGGATGACGGGGCTGCGGCGCTGGCCGGCGTCGGCCAGCAGCACGCGCAGGCCGGGAAGGGAGAGCGGCTGGGACGTGTTCATGCCCCAGGCCAGTGCAAGTCCCGTGCCTCAGGCCGGCTTGAGGGGCAGCAGCAGCTCGACCGGGCCGGCTCGCCCGGGCGCGGGGTCGGCCAGGTAGCGGGCGAAGGGCGGGCGCTGCGGGTGGGGCTCGCGCTGCTCCACGCGCAACCGCTGCATGGCCTGGTACCAGGCCAGCTCCAGGGCCTCGGGCGGGCCGTCGAAACGCAGCAGGTAGGCGGACTGGGCGGGCTGCTCATGGACGGCGAAGCCCTCGGGCAGGGCTGGCGCCGGCGCGCCGGCGGGCAGCTCGACGCCGACCCGTCCGTCCACCGTGCGCCGCTTGAGCTGCGTCCTGAGGTAGTGGACGACGGCCGGGCCATCGGCCGCCAGGCCGGCGGCCCGCAGCCGCTCGCGCATGCCGGCGATCTGGGCAGGCAGCTCGGTGGCCAGGGCATCCAGGCCGGCGCGCAGGGGCTGCTGGACGCACAGGCCGGCCGGCAGGGCCTGCACGCCCGCGTAGTCGAGGCGGTAGGCTGGCGGCGTGGCCTCCAGGACGGCGGCCAGGCGGTCCAGGCCGAAGCGCAGGTCCAGGGCCGTGGCGCCCTGCACCGTGGCCGCGAAGGCGCGCAGCGTGAAGGCCACGCGCCCCTTGAAGCGCCAGCTCACCCGCGTGCCGCCGGGGACCGGCTCGAACCGCCAGTCTGAGCGGCCCTTGAAGGCGAAGGGCAGCGCGAAGGCCATGCGCTGGCGCAGGGCCCCGGGCGCCGGCGGCTTCAGCGCCGTGACCCGTGCGCGGCCGACCTGCGGCACGTCCCAGGCGAGCTGGTCGCCATCGGCGGTGGCCGCACGGGGGTCACGGGCATGTTCCAGCCAGGGGTTCCAGGCCTGCCAGCGCGCCAGGTCGGCCACCTCGGCCCGTACCGCCTCGGGCGGCGCGGCGATGAAGCGCTCGGCCTCGGCCGCGACCCGGCCGCTGTAGCGGCCCAGGTAGACGAAGAGGGCCACGAGCATGAAGGCCAGCAGGAAGAACAGCGAACTCATGGCATCGGGCGGTGCGGATGGAAGAAAGCCCGGCCGGGGCCGGGCTTGGCTGCAGAGGCGCGGGCCTCAGAGCATATGCATCATCTGCGGCAGCACCAGCGTCAGCCACGGCCAGTAGGTGACGATGATGAGGAAGACGATCATCGTCAGCAGCCAGGGCATGACGGCCTTGGTGAGCTCGGTGATGCCGAGCTTGGAGATGCCCGAGGCCACGTAGAGGTTCAGGCCCACCGGCGGATGGCACAGGCCCACTTCCATGTTCACGTCGATCAGGATGCCGAAGTGCACCGGGTTCACGCCCAGCTGCATGGCGGCCGGGAAGAAGATGGGCGCCATGATCAGGATGATGGACGAGGGGTCCATGAAGTTGCCGGCGCCCAGCAGCACGAGGTTGACGACGAACAGGAAGCCGTGCTGGCCCAGGTTCATCGACAGCAGCCAGTCGGCCAGCTGGTGGGGCAGGTTCTCGTTGGTCAGCACGAAGGAGAACAGCACCGCGTTCGTGATGATGTAGAGCAGCATCGCGGACATGTTGGCCGAGTCCTTCAGCACCTTGGGCACGTCCGACAGCTTCAGGTCCTTGTAGACGAAGATGGCCACGAAGAAGGAGTACACCGCCGCCATGGCCGCCGCCTCGGTCGCCGTGAAGGCGCCCGACCAGATGCCGCCGACGATGATGACGACGAGCAGCAGGCCCCAGAAGCTCTTGCGGAAGGCCTGGAAGCGCGCGCCCCAGCCGGCGCGGGCCAGGCGCGGGTAGTTGTTCTTGCGGGCGATCCACCAGGTGACCGCCGCCAGCATCAGCGCCAGCAGGATGCCGGGCAGCAGGCCGGCGACGAACAGGGCGCCGATGGAGGTGTTGGTCGAGATGGCGTAGATGACCTTCGGGATCGACGGCAGCATCAGGATGCCGAGCGAGCCGGCGGTGATGATGACGCCCGCGCCGAAGCGCATCGGATAGCCGTGGGCCACCATGGCCGGCAGCACGATGGAGCCGATGGCGACCACGGTCGCGACCGAGGAGCCGCACACCAGGGCGAACATCGAGCAGGCCAGGATGGACGCCAGCGCCAGGCCGCCGTGGAAGTGGCCCACCATGCTGGTGGCGAAGTTGATCATCCGCCGCGCCACGCCGCCGTGCGTGAGGAAGTTGCCGGCCAGGATGAAGAAGGGCACGGCCATGATCTCCCACTTCTCGATGCCGGTGAACAGCTTGAGGGCGACCGATTCGATGGGCACCTGGGTCATCGTGACGATGAAGGCCATGACGGTGAGGCCCAGCGAGATGCTGATCGGCATGCCGGTCAGCATGAGGGCCAGCAGCAGGCTGAAGATGATGAGGGCGTTCATGGCTTGGCCTCCTCGACCTGCAGCGGGGCTTGTTCTTCGATGCCCTCGACGTGGGACTCGTCATGCTTGGGCAGTTCGCCCGTCTTCCAGAAAGAGACGCACACCTGGAGGAATCGGTAGCACATCAGGGCCGAGCCAAGCGGGATGGCGGAGTAGACCATCCATGTCGGCCACTCCAGGTCGGGCGTGGTCGGGCCTTCGAAGACGTCGTCGCGCGTCTGCCCGATCAGCTGCAGGAAGGCGTAGTGCGCGCCGTTGTCCCACACGAAGGTGCCGCCCATCACGGCGATGGTGCCGGTGAAGAAGGCGCCGGCCAGCAGGCCGAAGATGACGAAGCGGGCGCGGTTCTTGTCCGTCATGCGGTTGATGACGACGTCCACCCCGACGTGGATGCCCGTGCGCACCCCGTAGGCCGCGCCGAACTTGCACATCCACACGAAGAGGATGATGCACAGCTCCTGCGCCCAGCTCATGTGGACCTTGAGGGCGATGTCCTGGATGTAGGGCACGCCGGCCAGATAGCGATGCACGACGGCGACGAAGATCACCAGCGTCGCCGCGGCCATCAGGAAGGAGATCAGCCACTCCTCCAGATGGTTCAGCATTTTGTTGAACATGGGTTCCTCCGACCCGCGCCGGCGCCAGCCGGCGGGGAGTGATCAAGCGACTGCCGCGGAACTGGCTCCGCCAGGCCGCTGGCAGTGCCCCTCCAGGGGGCGCGCGAAGCGCGTACCGGGTGGTCTTTACTTCGGGGCGACGAAGCCGGCGGCCTTGTAGGCGGCCTCGATGGTGGCCTTGCCGACGCGGCCTTCCATTTCCTTGTGGACGGGCATCAGGGCCTTCTTCCACTCGTTGGTTTCGGCGGCAGTCGGCGTGTGGATGGTCACGCGGCCACTGGCCTTGATGCCTTCCAGCGCACGGCCGTTCTCGGTGCTGGCGATGGCGTTGGCGTAGACCGTCGCGTCCTTGATGGCGCCTTCCAGCTGGGTGCGGATGTCCGCCGGCAGGCCGTCCCAGAACTTCTTGTTGACGATGACCGCGTAGGCCAGGTGGCCGTGGTTGGACAGCGTCATGTGCTTCTGCACCTCGAAGATCTTCTGCGTGTAGAAGTTGCTCGGCACGCCTTCGGTGCCGTCCACCACGCCGGTCTGCAGTGCCTGGTAGAGCTCCGAGAAGGCCATGACCTGCGGGATGGCGCCGAGTGCGCGCATCTGGGCGTCCAGCACCTTGCTGGACTGGATGCGCATCTTCATGCCCTTGAAGTCCGCCACGTTGTGCAGCGGCTTGTTGGCGCTCATGATGTGGAAGCCGTTGTCCCAGTAGGCCAGGCCCTTGATGCCCTTGGGTTCCAGCTTCTTGAACAGATCCTGGCCGAGCTGCCCGTCGGTCACGGCGCGGAAGGCGTCGGTGTCCTTGAACAGGTAGGGCAGGTCGAAGACCTCGAATTCCTTGACGCCCAGCGGGCCGAACTTGGCCAGGGACGGGGCCAGCATCTGGACGGAGCCCAGCTGCAGGGCCTCCATCTCTTCCTTGTCCTTGTAGAGCTGGCTGTTCGGGTAGACCTCAACCTTGACGCGGCCGTTGGTGCGCTGCTCGGCCAGCTCCTTGAAACGCTGGGCGCCCTTGCCCTTGGGCGTGTCGGGCGCCACGACGTGGCTGAACTTGATGACGATGGGCGCTTGCGCCTGAGCGGCGAAAGGCAGGGCGGCCAGGGTGGCCACGGCGGCGGCGGATGCGAGGACGAGACGGCGCAGGGCCATGGTTTGTCTCCGAATGATTGGAATGGCCGCATTCTTCCGACCCGCCCCGTGCGGGGGTAGTTGTGGAGTTCCACATTTCGCGCAGCCCCGGGTCTTCTTAGACTGCCGGCATGACGAAGCTGCGCGAGCTGATCCTGAGAAGCCTCTGGCTGGCGCCCCTGGGGTTATCCCTGGTTTTCGTGCTGGGTGTGCTGGCCTGGGTGCGTGCCAACGAGGCCGACGAGCAGGACCAGCAGCGCCAGACCCTCATCTCCGACGCCCTCAGCACCGAGGCCCAGCTGCGCGACCGCATCGACGAGGAGCAGGCCCACCTGCGCCAGCTGGCCGACGGCCTGGCCGGCCAGGCGCCCAGCATCGCCACGCTGGCCGCCCACCCCGAGGTCAACGCCGGCCTGCGGCGGCTGTGGCAGTCCGTCACCTGGCTGGACGCCCGCAACCGCGTGCTGGCCGAGGTGCCGGAGGACGCCGAGTCGGCCCACTCCGACGACGGCCTGTCCCTGCACCTGACGGCGCGCGTCGCGCCGGACGGCGTCCTCGTCGTGCGCTATGCGCCGGCCCTGATGCTCAAGCGCGGCGTGCCCTGGTGGCTGGCGCGCAAGTACGACGTGCAGCTCGTGGACAGCGCCGACCAGGTCATCGCCTCCACCACCGAGTCGCCGCTGCGCGCCGCCCAGGGGCCGCGGCCCAGCTACCGCGTGTCGCTGACGGGCCCGTTGCGCGCCAGCCCGCTGGCCCAGGCGACGCTGACGGACGCCGCCGTCGAGCTGACGCTGCGCGACCCGGCCACCAACGGCACCCGGCCGCTGACCTGGGTGCTGGTGGCCGGCTTCCTGCCGCTCATCGCGGTGGCGAGCTGGCTGATCCGCCGGCAGATGCGCCAGGTACAGCGGGCCGAGGTGGCTGGGCGCACCGAGGCCGCCTGGCGCCGCGCGATGGAGGACTCGGCCCTCGTCGCACTGCGTGCGCGCGACTTCGACGGTCGGCTGCTCTACGTCAACCGCACCTTCTGCGACATGGTCGGCCTGCCCGCCGAGCAGCTCGTCGGCCTGCTGCCGCCCATGCCCTACTGGCCGCCCGACGCCCTGGCCGAGGTGGCCGAGCGCAACCGTCGCAACCTCGCCGGCCAGGCGCCCCGAGAAGGCTACGAGGCGCGCTGGCGGCACAGCTCCGGCCGCATGCTCGACGTGATGGTGTTCGAGTCGCCCCTCGTGGATGCCGGCGGGCGCCAGATCGGCTGGATGGGCAGCATCATCGACATCACAGAGCGCCGGCGGCTGGAAGAGCGCGAGCGCCGCCAGGTCGAGACCCTGGCCCACAACGCACGGCTGACCATGCTCGGCGAGGTGGCCTCGACGCTGGCCCACGAACTCAACCAGCCGTTGACCGCCATCGCCAGCTACGGCGCCGGCATCACCAACTCCCTGGCCAAGCTCGGCGTGCAGGACGAACTCGTCTGCGGCGCCCTGCAGCGGCTGGGCCAGCAGGCCGCGCACGCGGGCCGCATCGTCGCGCGCATCCGCGAGTTCCTGACGCGCCGCGAACCCCGCCACGAGCCCTGCGACCTCAACGAGGTCATCAGCGCCGCCCTGGACCTGCTGCGCCGCGACTGCCAGCGCCGCGGCGTGGCGCTGGAGCTCTCGCTCGCGCCCGGCGTGCCGTCGGTGCTGGCCGACGCCGTGCTCATCGAGCAGGTCGTCATCAACCTCGTGCGCAACGCGGCCGACGCCCTGCAGGCCCGCGACGGCACGCGCCGCATCGCCGTCAGCAGCCGGGTCGTCGGCGACTTCGTCCGCATCGACGCGCAGGACAACGGCCCCGGCCTCGGCGGGCGCCGCGTCGAGCAGCTGTGCGCGCCCTTCTATTCCACCAAGGCCGACGGCATGGGCATGGGCCTGGCCATCTGCCGCTCCATCGTCGAGGCCCACCAGGGCGTGCTCGATGCCAGCGAGGCGCCGGGCGGCGGCGCGCTGTTCTCCTTCAGCCTGCCCCTCAGCCGGGAGGAGGCCACCCATGCCTGATGGCACCGTACACCTCGTCGACGACGACACCGGCGTGCGCGACGCCCTCGCCTTCCTGCTGCGCTCGCGCGGCCTGGCCGTGCGCGCCTTCGACGGCGGCCCGGCCCTGCTCGCGGCCCTCGACGCCGAGCCGCCGCCGCGCGGCGTCTTCCTGCTCGACGTGCGCATGGAGCCCATGACCGGCACGCGGCTGCACGACGAGCTGCTGGCCCGGCAGCTGAAGAACCCGGTGCTCTTCCTCACCGGGCATGGCGACATCCCCATGGTCGTGGAAGCACTGAAGAAGGGCGCCTTCGACTTCCTCGAGAAGCCCTACAGCGACAACGCCCTGGCCGACCGCATCGAGCAGGCCATGGCGGTGGACGCGGCCATGCAGGCCGAGGGCGCCCAGGCCGCCGAGCGCGCGGCCCGGCTGGCCAGCCTCACGGAGCGCGAGCACGAGGTCATGACCCGCGTGGCCGCAGGCAAGCTCAACAAGGTCATCGCCGACGAACTGCACGTCTCGGTGCGCACGGTCGAGGTCCACCGCGCCCGCGTCTTCGCCAAGCTCGGCGTGCGCTCGGCCGCCGAGGTGGCGACGCTGATCGCCGGCCGCTGAAGCCCCCCACGAATCGCAGCCCCGCAAACATGGGGTGGGTGGGCGGTTGTCCTCGCACCGCACTGGCAGCATGCAGCTGCGTACAAGAACAACCACCCGGGAGACACCATGCGCCCCTTTGCCCTTGCCGCGCTGCTGCTGGCCGCCGCCCTCGGGCCGGCCTCGGCCGCCGTCGTGACCTTCGACAGCTACCAGCCGCGCTACGACTACTCGGCCGTGACCATCGAGACCGAGGGCTTCGCGTTCTCGGCCCCCTGCCAGCAATGCATGGGCGTGGAGGACCGGGTGCCGGAAGACCTTGGCGGCAACCCGCTGCCGGGCGCCTTCAACGGCACGCCCTACCTGCTTTACAGCGTCGATCCCCTGGGCATCACGGCGGTGGGCGGCACGGCCTTCTACCTCGACCGGCTCGACCTCGGCCAGAGCTGGTACGTCCCGGACGCCGAGGTCGGCTCGCCGGTCACCGTGTCCTACGTGCTCGCCGGCGGCGGCAGCGGCAGCCGCCAGGCCGTGCTGGGCCGCAGCTTCACCACCGTCGTCGTCGGCGAGGAGGTGCTGAGCGTCAGCATCAGCGGCGGGCGCGGCTTCGGCTACGTCGCGCTGGACAACCTCGTCGTCAACGACCTGCCCGAGCCGGCCTCGGCGCCCCTGGCCCTGGGCGCGCTGCTCTGCGCCGGCCTGGCCACGTGCCGCCGCCGGTCCTAACGGGGCAGATACAGGCGGTCCGAGTAGGTCGCCAGCCAGCCGGGCCGGAAGGCGACGAACACCGCCGTGAGCATGCCCGTGATGATGGCGTCGCCCCAGGCCGTCAGCCAGCGACCCAGCAACAGCGCGTCGCTGCCCAACCCCACCGGCCCGCCGTTGACGGCCAGCGCCAGGGCACCGGCGAGGCTGTCCGCGGCCAGCGTGGCGAAGAAGCCCCGAACCAGGATGTAGACCATCAGGTGGCCCGGCAGCCAGCGTCGCGCCGCGGCGCCGAAGCCCACCGTCAGCGTGGCCGGCGCCAGGCCCAGCCACAGCGCGCGCTGCGCGGCCTCGTCCCAGCCGAGCAGCCCCAGCGCCGCCGCCCCGATGGCCGCCGCGGCCATGCCCAGCACGGCCAGCGGCCAGCCGGCCATCAGCACCAGCAGGCAGGCGCCGGGCAGCGGCTGCACCAGGGCCGAATGCGCCAGTCGGTCGGCGCTCCACAGCAGCGGCAGCATCGCGCACCAGGCCAGCCAGGGCCAGGGCGGCCCCTCGGGCGGCAGCATCCGCCAGGGCCGCAGCCACAGCGCCACGCCCAGCGCGGCGCCCAGCAGGGCATCGACCATCCAGTCCATGGCCGCCATTGTCGCCAGGGTCGTCAGGCGCCACGACGAGGCATGCGGCCCAAAAGCGGCGCGCGGTACGCGCGGTTACGGCCCGCTCCTGGGGCAGGATGCCGCTCGATGACAGCGTTGGAAGCTGGCATGGGGTTTGCACTAGGGATGCTGCCGAGGCGACTGGCCTCGGGGAACCCAAGGAGTACCCACGATGAATACCTTCAACACCATGCGCCCGCTCACGCTGCTGGCCGCATTGCTGGCTTCGATGACGCTGGTGACCCCGGCGATCGCGCTCGAGCCCACCGTGCCCAACCACGACCGGTCCCTGATGAGGGAGGCCCAGGGCGAATACCTGCTCGACGACGGCCGCTCCGTCAAGGTCAGCGTGGGCTCGCGCCGCCTGGCCGTCAGCGTGGACGAGTCCCCCGCCGAGCAGTGGCGCGCCCAGAACACCGAGCTGTTGATCAGCCCTGACGGCATGCGCCGCCTGCGCCTGATCCGCAACGTGGACGGCAGCGTCGACCGCATCGCCTTCGAGACCGACCGCGTGCGGTGACCTCCGCTGACCGCGTGATCGAGCGGGCCGCCGCGCAGGCAGCGACGGCGCCCAAGGGTTCGGCGAGCGCCGGCCGCCGCGTTCAGCGGCGCGGCTCGCCGTCCATCCAGGCCGCGCGGATCTCGCGCCCGCAGTCCACCGACGCGACGGCCGGCTTCTCCTGCCCGTCGCCGCCGAGCACGCCGTTGCGCTGCTCGCGCGCGACGATGCCGTACAGCCGCCGGTCCGCGCTGATCCACGGGTAGAAGCCGAAGGCGCCGGGGCTGCTGAAGGCACCGTCGCCCACCTGCGGGTCGTCCTCGACCCAGTGGCCCAGGCTGTAGTGCCAGCTCTCGTTGCCGGGGATGGGCGTCTTCACCGCCTCGTTGGGGCAGACCTGCGGATTCGTGCAGACGGCCTGCGAGCCCAGCAGCCGGCCCAGCTGCAGCCGGCCGTCCAGCAGCCCGCGCAGGAAGCGGCTGTACTCCGCGGCGCTCGTCACGCCGCCGCCGGCCGGCATGGCCTGGCTGTAGCTCAGCCGCCAGTCGTCGCCCAGGGCCGGCGCCAGCGCCTGCTTGACCGCCAATGCCAGGCCGTCGGGGCCGAGCGAGCCCAGGCCCATCAGCACGGCGTGCTGCTGCATGTGGCCGCCGTTGTAGTCGAAGCGGTTCTCCGTGGCGGGGTTCTTGCGGCCGCGGCCGTTGATGAGGCTGTCCTGGCAGGCGGCGACGGACTGGTCGCGCCGGCAGACGTGGTAGTAGGTGTAGCCCGACTGGAAGTGCAGGAACTTCACGTCCTCGGCCGTCAGCTGGCCCTGCCGGCGCTCGGCGACGAAGGCCCCGTACAGCCACTTGGATGCGGACGCGATGGCCATCTCGGTGCGGCGCTCGGGCCCGCCTTCGCCGGCCTTGCCGCCGGCCAGCGGCTGGGTGGCATTGCCGATCTCCCAGTAGAAGGGTTGGGCGGCCACGCAGGCGGCCGACTTCTCGGCCGTCAGCCGCGCGGCGGTGGCGCGCTGCAGCGGCGAGGGGTCGGCCTGGGCCAGCAGCGGCAAGGCGGTCAGCAGGGCAAGGGTCGGGCGGCGCATGCGGGGCTCCGGAGTGAAGGTGCCGGCCATGCTGCCCGCGCGGGCCGGCACAAAGGTTGCCGGCGGCGTTGCATGGCTTGCACGGCCTGACGGCCGCCGCGTCTTGCAACGGTTTGTCATCGTTTTCCGGCGCGGCGCCGCGGCGCACCGTCCCTAACATCGCGCATGGCCCGCATCCTGATCGCCGACGACGAAGCCGAGCTGCGCGGCCTGCTGCAGCGCTACCTGACCGAACAGGGGCATGGCGTGCGCGCCGTACCGGATGCCGCCGCCGCCGCCCAGCTGCTGGCCCGCGAGCGCTTCGACGTGCTGGTGCTCGACCTGATGATGCCCGGCGAGGACGGCCTGTCCCTGTGCCGGCGACTGCGGGGTCAGGGCGAGACCATCCCCATCCTGATGCTGACGGCGCGCGGCGATCTCGTCGATCGTGTGCTCGGCCTGGAGATGGGGGCCGACGACTACCTCGCCAAGCCCTTCGCGCCGCGCGAGCTGCTCGCGCGCATCCAGGCCATGGTGCGCCGCCAGCAGCAGCTCGGTGCCCACCTTGGGCCGGCCGGCGAGGCGGCGGTCAGCTTCGGCCCCTTCACCCTGTATCCCAGCCAGCGCCGGCTGGAGCGCCATGGCGTGGAGGTGGAGATCAGCACCGTCGAGTTCCAGCTGCTGCGCGCGCTGGCCAGCCAGCCCAACCGGCCGCTGGGCCGCGAGAAGCTGCTGGCCCTGGCGCATGGCGACGAGCACGGCGTCAGCGACCGCAGTCTGGACGTGCAGGTCATGCGGCTGCGCCGCCTCATCGAGGCCGACCCGGGCGCCCCGCGCCACATCCAGACCGTGTGGGGCCTCGGCTACGTGTTCATTCCCGAGCCCGACGCGCGATGAAGGCCTCGCTCTTCCCTGGCACGCTGTTCAGCCGCAACCTGTGGCTCATCGTGGCCCTGATCGTCGTCGGCCAGGTCATCAACGCCCTCGCCTACGGGCAGTTCATCGCCAAGCCGCGGCTGCGGCAGTCGGCGGAAGCCACGGCGCGCAGCCTGCAGGCCGTCGCCGAAGGCGTGAGCCTGCTGCCCGAAGCCCAACGCGCGGGCTTCGTCGCCCGCTTCAATGCCCGCGCGTCGTCGGGGCCGGATGACAGGCGGCGCGAGCGCACGACGTTGCTGGAGCGCGGCTTCCTCGCCGAACTGGCGGCCGAGCTCGGCCTGCCGGCCGAGCAGCTGGCCTGGCGCCGCGAGCCCAACGGCCTGCTCGCCGTGCGCCTGCCGGAGCTGCAGTTCTGGCTGGTCGTGCCCTCGGTGCAGCCGGCGCACCGCTTCGCGCGCACCTGGATCATCGCCAGCGCCGTCAGCGGCGCGCTCGCGCTGCTGGGCGCCTGGCTCATCCAGCGCCGCATCAACCGGCCGTTGGCCCGCCTCGTCGAGGCGACCCGCGCCCTCGGCCAGGGCCGGCGCCGCGTCGTGCTGCCGACCGACGGCCCGGCGGAGACGGCCGAGCTGGCGCGCGCCTTCAACGACATGGCCGAGACCCTGGCCCGCGACGAGGAGGAACGCCTGCTGATGCTGGCCGGCCTGTCGCACGACCTGCGCACGCCGCTGGCCAAGATCCGCCTGGCCAGCGAGCTGCTGCGCGACGCCGGCCAGGGCGACACCGAGCTGCTCGACACCCTGGACCGCAGCCTGCACGGGCTGGACGGGCTGCTGACCCAGTTCCTCGACTACGCCCGCGCCTCGCACCCGGCCGAGCAGGCCCAGCCGGCCGTCGACATCGAGCTGCGCGCCTTCCTGGCGGAAACGCTGGCGCTGGCGCCCGGGCTGCCGCAGCCGGTGCTGGCCGACGGCCCGGCTGTGCATCTGCGCGTCCGCCGCGAGGCCTTGCGCCGGCTCGTCCTCAACCTGGTGGGCAATGCCCAGCACCACGGCGCCCCGCCCATCGAGGTGGCCTGCGGCGAGGCTGGCGGCCAGGCCTGGCTGGAAGTGCGCGACCGCGGCCCCGGCATCCCCACCGAGCGCGTGGAGGCGCTCAAGCGCCCCTTCCAGCGCGGCGACGCGGCGCGCGGCGGCGCCCCGGGCTCGGGCCTGGGCTTGGCCATCGTCGAGCGCATCGCACGGGCCGAGGGCGCGACGCTGGCGCTGTTGCCGCGCGAAGGCGGCGGCTTGGTGGCGCGCGTCAGCTGGGGTGGCTGAAGACCTGGATCAGGGCGTGGCGATGTTCACGACGACATTGCCCGTCGACGTCTGGCCGAGGTTGTCCTTCAAGGTGACGACGAGGGTGGTCTTGCCCGCCACCGGCTTGGGCCAGCTGAGGGCGATGCCGCCGCCGACGGCCGAGAAGCCCATGCCGCTGGCCGCGCCGCTGATGGTGATGGACAGCGAGCTGGCGCCCGGCGCCTTGTAGCCGATGGTGGCGCTCAGGGCCTTGCCGGCGGTGCCGCTGAGGCTGGAGGTCGTCAGCTGCGGCCCGCTGGTGGCCGTGACGGTGGTCGTGCCGCTGGGGGCGGCCGCGGTGGCGCCGCCGAGCGTGGTCAGCAGCGTCATGGCGTTGGGCGTGCCCCAGCCAGTGGGGGTGTCGTAGCCGGTCTTGGCGATGCAGGTGGCGCAACTGCCGTTGCTGCCGCTGGCCACGTCCTTGAAGGCGGTGGCGTACTGCGTGGGCACCGCGCCGACCTGCTGGTAGAGCACCGTGTTGGGCTGGCCCAGCGCGGCCTTGCCGCCGGCCGCGCGCATGGCGTTGGCAACGGCGATCAGGCCGGCCCACTGCGGCGTGGCCAGGCTGGTGCCGCCGGCGCTGACCCAGCGTGTCGCCGTCGTGCCCGGGGCCAGCAGGGCCACGTACTGGCCGGTGTTGGGGTCGGCGTTGAAGGCCACGTCGGCCACGGCGCGGCGTGCATAGCCGCCGATGCTGCCGCCCTGGTAGCTCGGCAGGGCGGTGTAGGCGCTGACGCCGCCGCCGGTGCCGCTCCAGGTCGTCTCGCTGCGCGCGCCGCTGCCGCCGTAGCTCAGCGTCGTGCCGCCCACGGCCAGCACCTTGCTGGAAACCGAGGGCCAGGACACCGCCGCGCCGTTGTCGCCGGTGGCGGCCACATAGCTCATGCCGGCGGCGCCGAACATGCCGTCATAACTCGACGTCCAGCTGCCCTCGGCCGCACCGAAGCTCATGGACACGACGCCCGCACCCATGCGGTTGGCCAGGGCGACGGCGTTGGACAGGCTGGACACGCCGGCGTCCGGCGCCTCGATCAGCACCAGGCGGGCCAGCGGCGCGGTGGCGTGGGCCCATTGCACGTCGAGGGCGATCTCGGTGGCCCAGCCGCTGTCATAGGCGGGCGCCGTCGAAGTCAGGTTGGCGCCGCTGCTGTAGGCCACGACCAGTTCGCAGGACGTGGCCGAGGCGGCGGCCAACGGCAGCGCCGTGCCGGCCGCGAGGGTGCGCGAGCTGCAGCCGGGCAGGCCGAACTTGGCGTTGAAGGTGGCCAGCTCGGCGGCGACGTTGGGGTCGTGCCGGGCGTTGACGAGGTAGATGGTCTGGCCCGCGCCGAGCTGGGCGGCCTGGGCGGCGGTGAGGCCGGTGGTGCTGGCCGGCAGGGTGGGCATCGCGTAGGCGGCGCGAATCTGGGCCGGCGTGTAGGTGGTGACGGTGGTCGTCGTCGCCAGCGGCGAGGCCTCGCCGGCGGTGCCGGACAGGGCACGCGGGCGCAGGACCTCGTCCAGGCCGTCGAGCGTCAGGCCGCGGGTGGCCACGCCGGCGGCGGCGATGGCGCGGTGGGGTGCGGCGCCACCGTCGGGCTCGCCGAGGTCGGCGGCGGCCATGTGGAAGCTGGGCTGGGCCTCGATGCCGGCGGCGGGGTCGTCGGCCGCCAGGTCCACGCTCAGCGAGACGGTGGTGGGCGTATCGGCGGCCTGGGCCGGAGCCGGGCCTTCGCTGCCGCCGCCGCTGCTGCCGCCACCACCGCAGGCACTCAGCGCCGCGGCCGTGAGGAGTTGGAGGGTCCAGATCAGGCTGGGGCTGAGGCGGTGATTGCGCATGGCCGGCGACTTGCGATGAAGCGAGGGCCACGCGTGACGGAACCGTCAGGTTCCGGCGGCCCCGCTGCCATGGCACCGCGGTGCGACAGGCCGGAAGCTTTGCGTCCCCGCCTTTCGACGGGTTTGCCCTCAGGTTGAACGACGGCGCCAGTCTAGGCACGCGGCCGATGGGCGGTGCGGCGGCACCGGCCGGCGGGCGTGACTTGTGCCGCGGGTCGGCCCGCGACGTGGCCCGCCGCTGCGGGTCAAGGCGGCGGCTGCACCAGCACCCAGACGCGGAAACGCGTGCCGATGCCCGGCTGGGACTCCACCTCGATCCGGCCACCATGCTTCTGCACGATCGAGAAGGACAGGGACAGACCCAGGCCCGTGCCCTTGCCGACCGGCTTGGTCGTGAAGAAGGGCTCGAAGATGCGCCGCCTCACCTCTTCCGTCATGCCGGTGCCCGTGTCGGCCACTTCGATGCAGACCCAGTCGCCCTCGGCGCGGCTGGCCAGGGTGATGGTGCCGCGCTCCGGGATGGCGTGGGCGGCGTTGACGATGAGGTTCATGAACACCTGGTTCAACTGCGCGGCGATGCAGCGCACCGGCGGCAGGACGCCATAGTCCTTGCGCACCTCCGCCTTGTACTTGACCTCGTTCATGACGACGTTGAGCGTGGAGTCCAGGCCGGCATTGAGGTCGGCGTCCTGCCAGTCGGCATGGTCCACGCGGGAGAAGTCCTTGAGGTCCTGCACGATCTTCTTCACGCGCGACAGGCCCTCCTCGCTCTCGTCGAGCAGCTGGGGCAGGTCTTCCTCGACGTAGCCGAGGTCGACGGCGGCGTCCACTCGCGCCAGCTCGGCCGCGAGCGCGGCGGGCAGTTGCTGAGGCGGCGTCTTCCTGAGCAGGGCCAGCAGCCCGAAGACGGGCTCGACATAGCCCCGCAGCGAGCCGAGGTTGGAGCTGACGAAGCCGATGGGGTTGTTGATCTCGTGGGCGACCCCAGCCGCGAGCTGGCCGATGGAGGCCATCTTCTCGGCCTGCAGGAGCTGGTTCTGGGCCTCCTCCAGCCGCGTGTTGGTGTGCTTGATGCGCTCGTAGTTGAGCTCGAGTTCCCGCTGCACGCGGCGCACCTCGGTGCGGTCCTGCAGCAGCCACCAGGTGCCCGCCGTGGGCTCCGCCGGGTTGGCCACGTAGGCGATGATCTGCACCCACAGCGTGTTGCCGGCGAGGGTGCACACCTCCATCTCGTGCAGCAGCGAGCCGCCCTCCGACAGCACAGGATAGGCGACGCGCCCCAGGGCGTCGAAGTCCTCGTCGCTCTTGAAGAGCGAGCGCGTCGGCAGGCCATGGGGCGAGACGCCGCCGAGCTCGAACATCTCCGCGAACTTCTTGTTGCCGCGCATCACGCGGTTGTTGGCCGTCGCGATGATGCCCACCGAGGCGTTCTCCAGGAAGGCCTCGAGCTCGTGGTGGGTGCTCAGCAGCTCGGCCGTGCGGTCGGCGACCAGGTTCTCGAGTTCGCCGCGGTGGCGGCGCAGTTCGTCCTCGGCCTGGCGCCTGCGGGTGACGTCCTGCAGGGTCTCGATGGCGCCGACGACCTCGCCGTGCGCGTCGACCAGCGGTGCCGCCGTGAAGAACAGCCAGCGCCCCTCGCGGCCGAAATTGGGGAAGTAGGCCTCGACTTCGTAGGCATTGGCGACGTGCTGCGACGGGTTGCAGCGCTTGCCATAGAGGCGCTCTCGCTCCTGCTCGATGGTGCCCTCGAGGATGAGGTCGGCCAGCAGCGGCCGGGCCTCGGAATAGAAGGCGCGCCAAGTGTCGTTCCGGCCGAGCATGTCCGAAGCCTCCCGGCCGGTGAGCTGCGTACAGGCGGCGTTCCAGTGCGTGACCCGGTGGGCCTTGTCGATGACGAGGGTCGCGACCGGACTGTTCTCCAGGATCTGGTAGAGCACCCGGCCGACGTTGATCAGGCTGGTCTGGACGTGCCGGATGTCGCTGAGGTCCTGGCCGGTGAGCACGGCCCGCGCCTGCCCCTCGTGCACGACGCGCTGGGCCTTGATCTCCAGCACGCGCCGCGCGCCGCTGCCGGTCAGCGCCTCGATCTCGATGGCCGGCAGCTCGCCCTCCTCGGCGAGGCAGCGCTCGCCGTAGCGCCGCAGCACGTCGGCGAAGTCCTCGGCCGCCCAGCCATGGGGCGGCATTGCGCCGAGCGCGGCCTCGTCGTAGCCGAGCAGCCGCTGCATCGCGGCGTTCGCGAACAGGATGCGGGCCGCGTCGTGGACCAGCGTCGGCGCGCTGACCGCCTCCAGCGCCGAGCGGAACGACTCGGCCAGCTCGCTCACAGCTTCACCTCGCCGGGGTCTTCGAGGATGAAGGAGCCGTCGCTGCCCCACTTGACGTGGGTGATGCCGGGCTCCAGCCGCTCCAGCCGGCGCAGCTCGGCCTCCTGCGCGCTGAGCACGCCCATCTGCTGGCGCACCTGGTCGGCCAGCCGCTGGTTCTCCAGCGTCAGTTCGCGGATGCGCAGCACCTGGCGGACGGTGCTGAGCAGGTCGAAGTCGGTCCAGGGCTTGGAGATGAAGCGGCTGATCTCTGCCTCGTTGATCGCGCTGACCAGGGCGTTGATGTCGGCATAGCCGGACAGGATGATGCGTCCGCACTCGGGCTGGATGCGGCGCAGCTCGCTGAGGAATTCCACGCCGGTCATGCCCGGCATGCGATGGTCCGAGATGGCGAGCGCGAAGCTGCATTCGCGCGCCATGGCCAGGGCCGGCGCCGCTTCGTTGAAGCACTCGACCGCGTAGCGCTGCCCGGCCGCGTCCTTGAGACCGTTGCGCAGCACGCGCTGCAGGGCGCTGAGGATGTGGGGTTCGTCGTCGACGATCAGGATGCGCTCGCTCATGGCAGGTCCTCCGCACTCAGGGTTGGCCGCCTTCGGGCAGCTTCACGAAGATGTCGAGCTTGACGCCCTCGCGGTTGCCGAAGTCGCGCAGTTGCTTCACGACCCGGGCGTCGAAGACGAAGCCGGCGGCCAGCAGCAAGGTGCCCTGGGGCGACAGCAGGTCGCGCGACAGCACCATGCCCGGCATGACCTCATGGGCGGCGAGCGGCCGGTCGTGCGGCTTCTCGGTGGGCTCGTCCCCGAGGGCCAGCTCGAAGGCCTCGACGACGCTGGCCTCGTAGCGCGTGCCGGCGCCGCCGCGGATCAGCGACTGGGCCTCGGCCGGCGCGTAGCGCTTGAGCGAGAGCCGGCCCGACTGCGCCGCGTAGAAGTCGCTGGCCACGCTGAGGATCTGCGCGCCCAGCGGCACCTCCTCGCCGGAGAGCCCGTCGGGAAAGCCCTTGCCGTCGATGCGTTCGTGGTGGGAGCGCACGTAGCGGGCGACGCGCTGCAGCTGGGCCAGGGGTAGCAGGGCCGCCTCGCCGTTGAGGGTGTGGCGGCGGTACAGCGCCAGCTCGTCGCTGGCCATGGCGGACAGCGGTTTGCGCAGCATGGCGTCGGGGAAGCCGATCTTGCCGACCTCGTGCAGCAGGCCGGCGATGTAGACGTCCTGCTCGAGCATCGCGCCGCCGTCGAGCCGGCGCGCGATGCGCCGCGCCAGGTCGGCCACGACGCGCGAATAGCCGGCCAGGCCACTGGAGCGCAGCTCCACCAGGCCCGAGAAGACGTCGATGGACAGCAGGAAGTTCTGCTGCAGCTGGGCGAATGAGGTCTGCAGCATCGCGTTGACCTGCTCCAGCTCGCTGGTGCGCGCCTTGACGCGCGCAGCGAGGTCCGCATTGAGGGCCTGGAGCTCGTCGTTCTGCTGGCGCGTGAGCTGCAGCAGGGCACGGTTCTCCTGCTCCAGCCGGCGGCGTTCCAGGCCGTCCTGAACGCACATCAGCAGCTCGCGGTCCTCCCAGGGCTTGGCGATGTAGCGGTGGATCTGGCCGCGGTTGATGGCCGCGACGGTGGAGCCGATGTCGGCATAACCCGTCAACAGCACGCGCCCCACGGTGGGCCAGCGTTCGCACACCTGTTCCAGCAGCGCCGCGCCGTCCATCTCGGGCATGCGCATGTCGGACACCACCAGGTCGACGGGCTCGGTCTCGAGGATCGCCAGCGCCGACCGGCCGCTCTCCGCCAGCAGCACGCGGTAGCCCTGGGGACGGAACAGCCGCCGCAGCGCACTGAGGATGGAAGGTTCGTCGTCGACGAACAGGACGACCGCAGGCTCGCTCGCGTCAGGATGCATCGCATCGCTCCCTTCGGCGGGCGCTCGCGGCACCCGCCCTGGCGCGGTGGCGACAACGGGCGCCTACCGCTCGATGGAGAGTTTAGGCAGGACGCGCGCCGCCGGGGTGTCGAGTTTTTGGCGAATGTCCGCAGCTTCGCCGGCACCGACGGGTGCCGGCGGCCGGATCAGGCGGGAGAGATCTCCACCGCCACGCCGCTGAGCACGGCGTTGCCGCTGAGCGGATCGCGCTCGGCATCGTCCAGCAGCGCGTTCAGGTTGACGCCGGGCCGCTCGCGTGCCACGCCGAGCTGCACGCCGTCCAGGTCGTGCCCCCAGCCGTGGGGCAGGCTGACGACGCCTGGGCTCATGTCGGCGCTGCGCTCCACGCGCGCGACCAGCTCGCCCACGGCGCTGCGGATGCGGGCGTACTCCGCCAGACCGAGGCGTTCGGCATCGCCGGGATTGACCAGCAGGGTGCAGCGCTCCGGCCCCTTGGCCAGCACCGGCAGGTTGTGCATCCAGCTGTTGCCCGAGCGGGTGTCGCGCCGGCCGATGAGGCTGAAGGCCGGCGCGGGCTGGGCCTTCACCTCGGCCAGGTCGGCCAGGATGGACGACGGCGCGAGCTCGACCCTGCCGCTGGGCGTGCGCAGCACTTCGGGGATGCGGGGCGTGAGCGCGCCGAGGTCGATGCCGCCGTCTTCCACCGTGCTGGCCGCCTTGACCTTGGCGAGGGTGAGGCCGTCGGGCTTGCGGCCGAACTGGTCGCCATAGGGCCCGACTCGCAATTGCAGGTCGATGAGGCGCTCCGGTCCGCGCCAGGGTTCGAGGGCCGCCAGCACCGCGGGAGTGGCGTCGCCTGCGAAGCGCCGCACGTCGGCCTCGATGGCTTCGTCGTCCAGCCTCTGCACGTCCACGCCCAGGCCCCGGCCTTCGAGCAGGGCGCACAGCCGCAGGATGGTCTGCCATTCCTGCGGCGTGCCGGGCGCCGCGTCGAAGACCGGCCCCGAGAAGCGGGCATGGTTGCGATGGCTGAGCTGGGGGAAGGCCACGTCGAAGTGCAGGTCCTCCAGCGGCGACAGGCCCGGCAGGATGACGTCGGCATGTCGTGTCGTCTCGTTGACGTAGATGTCCAGGCTCAGCATGAAGTCCAGGCCTTCGAGGGCGCGGGCGATGCGCGGGCCGCCGGGCGCCGACAGCACCGGATTGCTGGCCACCGTGATCAGCGCCTTGACCTGGCCCGGTCCCGGCGTGTCCATTTCCTCGGCCATGACGGTGATGGGCAGCTCGCCGAAGACCTCGGGCGCGCCGGAGACGCGGCTGCGACGCCGGCCGGTGGTGACGCCCTTGCCGCTGCCCGGCCGGCCCTGGGTGTTGGCGGCGAAGGCCGCGGCCTTGGCGAACATCGCGCCGCCTTCGCGGTCGAGGTTGCCGGTCAGCACGTTGATGAGGTCGACGAGCCAGGAATTGACGGTGCCGAAGCGGGTCGTGCAGGTGCCGATGCGGCCGTAGACGGCGGCATGCGGCGCGGCGGCCAGCTCGCGGGCGATGCGGCGCTGCGTCTCGGCCGCGATGCCGCAGCCGGCGGCGGTGGCTTCGGGCGCGAAGCGGGCGACGGCGGCGCGGGCGTCGTCCAGGCCGTTGACATGCTCGGCCAGGCGCCCGAGCTTCACGAGGCCCTCGTCGAACAGCGTGTGCGCGATGCCGGCCAGCAGCAGGGCGTCACCGCCGGGGCGGATGGCCAGGTGCTCGTCGGCCGCCGCGGCCGTCTCGCTGCGTCGCGGGTCGACGACGACGATGCGCCCGCCGCGGGCGCGCATGGCCTTGGCCTTGCCGCGGTAGTCCGGCACCGTCCACAGGCTGCCGTTGCTGACCATGGGGTTGCCGCCGAGGATGAGGAGGTAGTCGCAGCGCTCGATGTCGGGCAGCGGGATGCTCAGCCAGTGGCCGAACATCAGGCCGGCGCTGAGCTGCTTGGGCATCTGGTCGAGCGTGGAGGCGCTGAACACGTTGGGGGTGTTCAGGGCGCGCACGAGGCGCGGCGTGTAGGCCAGCAGGCTGACCTTGTGGGCGGCGGGGTTGCCGATGCTCAGGGCCACGGCCTCGGGCCCGTGCTCGCGCCGCAGCGGCAGCAGGCGCCGCTCGATCTCGGCGAAGGCCTCGTCCCAGGTGGCAGGCACAAAGCGGCCGTCGCGCTTGATCAGGGGCGTGCGCAGGCGGTCGGGGTCTTCGTGCAGGTCCTTCAGGGACACGCCCTTGGGGCAGAGGTAGCCGTGGCTGAAGACGTCGTTGTCGGCGCCGCGGATGGCGATCACCCGGCCGCCGTCGGTCTTGACCTCCAGCCCGCAACAGGCTTCGCACAAGGGGCAGATGCGGTAATGGCTTTCGGGCACGGCGGTCTCCTGGCGCTCTTCGGGAGAGCCAGCTTAGCGTCGCCACCCGGGGCGGGCCCGTCGCCGAGGCGACGGCACCGCCCGACCGGCCCGTCAGCCGTCGCCGCCGCCGAGTTCGGCCATGGCCTGTTTCCAGCGGGCCACGCCGGCTTCGCCCAGGCCGTCCACGCCGCCGATCAGCGTCTCGTGGATGGGCCCGATGCCGACGAAGCCGAGCACGTTGCGCTCCAGCGAGCGCACCGAATGGGCGCGGAAGATCCAGCGGTAGACCAGGGCGGGCATGCCCATGGTGACGACGACGTGGGCGGAGCGCCCGCCCAGCAACTTGCGGCCCAGCGGGTTGCCTTCGACGTACTCGAAGGCGAAGCCGGGTCGCGCCACCTGCTCCAGGAAGCCCTTGAGCAGGGCCGGCATGTCGCCCAGCCACAGCGGGAAGAAGAAGACGAGGTGGTCGGCCCAGCGGATGGTGTCCTGCGCCGGCCGCAGCGAGGGCGGCACCTCGCCTTCATGCCAGTCCTTGGGCGAGCGCAACAGCGGGAAGTCGAGCCGGGCCACGTCGACGACGCGGACCTCGCGACCCGCCTTGATCGCGCCCTCGGTGTAGGCGTCGGCCAGGGCATGGCAGAGATGGCCGCCGGCGGGGTCGGGATGGGCCTGGATGATGGCGATGCGGTCGGGCATGGCGTGCTCCTCGAACTTGTCCATGCTCGGCGCGGCAGCCGGCGGGGGCCTTGATGTCGGTCAACGGAATGGTGCGTCAGGCCGGGGTCTTTTGATTCGGTGTTCGGTTGCTTTTGCATCGAGCCTTTACAGCTTGGTGCGTTTGTTGTGGGGTGCTTTTGCCTCGAGCCTTTCGACTCGGCGCTTTGTGTTGTTGGTTGCTTTTGCTTCGAGCCTTTCGACTCGGTGCACCGCCGCGGGAATCCGCCCCGCGAGGGCGGGTAACTTTCTTCTGTCGCGCCAGAAGAAAGTCACCAAAGAAGAGGCGCTCTAAACCCAGCGCCCTAGTGCGTTGAACGCCAAGAAGCGCCTCGAGGCGACCCGCTTCGCTCTCGCTGCTGTCCCTATCCCGAGCACCACAAATCGGACCTTCACGCCGGTTAACGCCGGCTGCACGCCGGGCTCACCAATGAAGGCACCACATGCGCCGACGCGCCGCCCGAGCGGCGCTTGCATTCAACTCGTGAGTTCGGCGTGCAGCCGACGTTAGGCGCACGGACGGTGGAGGCGTCGGGCTCGTCACAAGGACAGCAGCGAGAGCGAAGCGGGTCGCTTGTAGGCCGGGCTGAGACTCAAACGCGCCAGAGTGCTCGCTTTAAAGCGCCTCTTCTTTGGTGACTTTCTTCTGGCGCCGACAGAAGAAAGTTACCCGCCCTCGCGGGGCGGATTCCCGCGGCGGTGCAACGAGTCGCAAAGGCTCTCAGCAAAAGCACCCCGACCAACACACCCGCATCGTCGAGTCGAAAGGCCTCACATCTGCCGAAACAGATGCGCACAACTCTCCGCCACCAGCAAGGTCTCAGTCCCGTGCTTGAGCTTGATCTGCATGCGCCCGCGGAAGTCGCGGCTCACGCTGTCGATGGCGTTGACGTTGACCAGCGTCGAGCGGTGGATCTGCCAGAACTGCTGCGGGTCCAGCTCGTCGATGAGCTCCTTCAGCGGCTTGCGGATCAGCGCCTCGCCGTCCTTCAAGGCCAGCCGGGTGTACTTGTTGTCGCTCTGGAAGAACATTACTTCGTCGACCGTGATGAGGCGCAGCGTCTGGCCCACTGACGCATTGATCCAGCGCAGCGGCGCGCGGGCCGCCGACGGGGCCGGGCGGGCGCCGAGCTGGTCGAGCACGCTGCCGAGCTGGGCCGGCGCCTGGCCCAGGCGGGCCTTCAGCCGCGTCACCGCGGTGAACAGCCGCGCGCCGTTGAGCGGCTTGAGCAGATAGTCCACGGCACCCTGGTCGAAGGCGGCGATGGCGTACTGGTCGTAGGCCGTGACGAAGACGACGTGGCTGCGGCCGGCGACCTGGCGAGCCACGTCGATGCCGGTGGCGCCCGGCATCTCGATGTCGAGGAAGAGGATGTCCGGGCGGTGCTGGTCCAGCAGGCGCAGGGCCTCCAGGCCGTCGGCCGCCTCGCCGACGATGCTGAGCTCGGGCCAGAGCCGGTCGAGCTGCTCGACGAGCTCGCCGCGCAGGGCCGCCTCGTCTTCGGCCACGACGGCGGTGGGGGAGATCAGGTTCACGGGGTCAGCTCCAGCTTGAATTCGGTGCGGCCAGGGGCGGCCGTGCATTCCAGTGTGGCGCCCAGCACGGCCAGGCGCTCGCGCAGCGAGGCGAGGTCGGCGTCCTCGCTGCACAGCCCTTCCTCGTCGAAGCCCAGGACGACACGGCGGCCCTCGGCCGCGAGCCAGCAACGCCCGGGGTGGCCGAGGCGCAGCGCGCGTTGCACGAGGGGCAGCAGCAGCATGGGCGGCAGCGCCGTGGCGCCCCGCGAGCCGAGCTGGCATTCGAAGGCCGGCGGCCGGCCGTCCAGGTCGCCCAGCAGGCCGAGGTAGCTGGCGATCAGCTCGGCCTCGCTGCCGAGGGTGGCGCCGGCATCGCGCAGCCGCGGCAGTGCGATGCGCAGGTGGCGGATGAGCCGCTCGAGCCGGGCGCTGGCATCGGGGTCGTGGCGGTCGTAGGCCTGCTCGATGGCGACCAGGGCGTCGAAGAGCAGCGCGGGGTCGACCTGGGCCTGAAGGGCCGCCAGCCGCGCGGCCAGGGCGTGGCGGCGCAGCTGGCTGTGTTCGCGCAGCAGGTCCTGGGCGGCCTGGTCCTGGCGGCGGCGCACGGTGCGGAACTCGAGCACGCCGACGATCATCAGCGCCGGCATGAAGACCCAGAGGGTGTCGCCAATGACCTCGGCGAGGCGGAAGTCGTTGCAGCGGGGCTTGCCGTGGGTCATCGCATAGATGTCGCACACCGACGGCCAGGGCAGGGCCGCGGCCAGCGGATAGATGACGGCGATGGTCAGCGCCGAGCCCAGCAGCGTGGCGGCGACGAGGCGCCAGCGCCGGGCCGGATGGATGGGGCTGCTTCGCGCGGCCGGCAGCCAGCACAGCAGCAGCACGCTGCAGCTGAGCACGGGCACGATGAGGTGGCGGGCCAGCACCTGGGGCAGCTGGTCGCCGACACGCAGCTCCAGCAGCGAGGCCAGGTCGATGGCGCCGAAGAGCAGGGCCGCGGTGACGAAGGCGAACGCCTCGATCCAGTGCAGCGAGCGCCAGGACCGCAGCAGGTGGCCCATCATGCCGAGCGATGCCTGGGCGACGGCGGGCCGGGGCTGGACGAGGGCGGGCCTCATGCCAGCGCCTCGGCGGGCAGCCGCACGCGCGCGACGACGCCGCGCGGCTGGGCGGCCTCAAGCTCGAGGGAGGCGCCATCGCCGAAACGCGCGGCCAGCCGTGCCCGCGTGTTGGCCAGGCCCACGCCGGCTCCGCCGCTGGCGGCACCGAAGCCCTGGCCGTTGTCGGCCACCTCGATGCTGACGCCACCGTCGCCGGCATGGCCGGCGCGGATCTCGATGCGGCCGCCTTCGGGCAGCGGCGACAGGCCGTGCTTGATGGCGTTCTCCACCAGCGTCGGCAGCACCAGCGTGGGCAGGTGGGCCGACAGCAGCTCGGGCGCCGCGGCGATGTCGAAGGACAGGCGCTCGCCCATGCGCATCTGCAGGATGGCGAGGTAGTGGCGCACCAGCTCCAGCTCGTCGGCCAGCGTGGATTCGTGCCGGCGCATGCCAGGCAGCGCGGCGCGCAGATAGGCGATCAGCGCCACGAGCATGTCGCGCCCCCGCTCGGGCTGGGTCTCGTACAGGCGCTTGACGTTGGCCAGGGTGTTGAACAGGAAATGCGGCTCGATCTGGGCGTTCAGCGCCGACAGCTGGGCCTCGGTCTGCTGGGTCTTGAGGGCCTCGCGCTCGCGGAACAGGCGGGTCAGTTCGTCGCGGCCGCGGCGCTGGGCGCGGCTGACCAGCAGCAAGGCATAGGCCATGCCCCCGAGCAGCACCCAGATGGCGATGGTGGAGATGATCCAGGGCGCATTGATCGACATCCCCGGCTCCTCGAGCGTCGCCACGGCGTAGCGCAGGTAGGTGCCCAGCGCCGCGCCCAGGCCGACGGCCAGGGCCTGGACGGCCAGCGCCGCGGGAAGCCGCCAGCGGCGCCCGGCCAGCAGGGCCTCGGCCAGGGCCACCATCAGCATCAGCGACAGGCCCGTCAGCAGCGACTGGCGGCTGAAGCGCACCAGTTGGAACAGCGCCGCGGCGACATCGGTGTCACTCTCGTCGAACCAGCTCAGCGAGCGCGAGACGGCATGCAGCAGGCAGAAGTAGTAGACGACCGCCAGCATGCGCAGGTTGCAGATGCGGCGGAAGGCTTGCAGCGGGCTCAGGTCCTCCATTGCCGCCATTCTGGGGCGCTCCCGGCCGGCCGGGGTGGCATGCGACGAATCCGGCTCAGCGCGCGCTGGCAGCGGCAATCAGGGCCTTGAGTTCGCGCTCGGAGGCCGCCGGGTCGCCGAGGTTGACCTCGATGAGCCGGCGCAGATGGGTGATGGACTCCAGGTCGATGCTACGGCACAGCACCCCGGCGTGGCCCCCCTCGACATGGGCCAGCTCGCCGGCCATGGCGATGGCGGTGTCTCCGTCGGGGTGGGCGCCGCCCAGCGGCAGCTTGACGAGGCAGGGCATGCCAGCCTGCACGGCGGCGCCCGCCGGCAACTGCAGCAGCACACCCTTGAGCGAGATGTCGATCACCTGGCAGCGCAACTGGGCCTGGGTGGTGATCAGTTCGGCGCCCGCGGCGAAGGCGACGCGGGCGAATTGGCGGCGTTCGGTGCTGATGATGATCTCCCTGAAAGGGGTGTGCAGGGGCCGGGCCGTCCTAGACGAAGGGCTCCAGCTCGGCGCCGCTGCCGAAGACGGTGCTGTGGTCCACGGCCTTCTGCAGCCCCTCGGGCGCCAGCGTGGCCAGGCCCATGGCTTCGAGCATGAACCAGGAGGCGCGCAGGAAGGCGATGGTCTCCTCGCGCGTGCCGTCGGGGCTGGTGGGCGGGGCGTCCCAATCGTGCTCGGCGGGCTGGCGCGGCGCGACGACGGCCGGGCGGTGGGCGCGGGCCACGCGGGCCAGCAGCTCGCGCGCGTCGACCGAGGCGCTCGGCGCGTCGATGAGGCGCACCAGATCGCCCAGCAGCTGCTCGGCCGCGGCCGCCAGCAGCCGCGCCGCGTGGTCGGCGCCGCCGGCAAGGTGCAGGCCCGCCGCGAGGTCGACGTATTCGAGCGCGGCCGACAGCCGCTGGAGGTCGGGGTTGGACGACATGGAGCGAGTCTAGGGGGAGCGATTCGCCCGCGGGCGGCCAAACTTCACATTGTTTATGCTGGCCGACCCCGAGGGGCAAGCAACAGGAGCCGCCATGATCGACCGCCGCCAAACTCTCCAACACCTGGCCGCCGTGGCCGCCGCTTCCACGCTGCCCGCCTTCGCGGCGGACGACAAGGACAGCACCTACGACGAGGATTCCATCCTCAAGGCCGCCACCGACTTCTTCGGCCAGACCACCGAGGGCCTGGCCAAGGTCATCGAGAAGGCCTTCAAGGAGCAGGGGCGCCCCAACGCCTACGTGAAGGGCGAGGAGGCCTCGGCCGCCATCACCGTCGGCCTGCGCTACGGCGACGGCGAGCTGCTGATGAAGGGCGGCGGCGCCGCCAAGGTCTACTGGGCCGGGCCGTCCATCGGCTTCGACCTCGGGGCCAACGCCTCCAAGGTGTTCACCCTCGTCTACCACCTGCCCAAGCCGAGCGCCATCTACCAGCGCTTCCCCGGCGTGGACGGCAGCCTCTACTACGTCGGTGGCGCGGGCATCAACTACCAGCGCCTGAACGGCATCACGCTGGCACCCATCCGCCTGGGTGTCGGGCTGCGCGCCGGCGCGAGCGTCGGTTACATCCATTACCGCCGAGAGAAGAGCATCAATCCGTTCTGAGGCCGCCCGGATAAGTCGCACACCTCTGCTTGCCGTCAAGGCGGTGCGACATGGCGGCTGGCAACCTGCGCCCTTTTCGACAATGTTTCGCCTGCTCAAAACCTCGGTTAGCGCTTACCGGGACGAGGGCGTAGACTGTAATTAAATCCAGTAATCGAGGCCTATCGTGAGCAGCATCACCGACCTGCCGGTGCAGGACATCTCCAGCGAAGTACTGATCGAGAAATACGCCAAGGGCGGCGAGCAGACGCCCGACGAGCTGCGCGAACGCGTCGCCCGGGCCCTCGCCCAGGCCGAGAAGCCGGCCGACCGCGCCCGCTGGACGGCGGCCTTCCTCGAAGCGCAGAAACGCGGCTTCGTGCCGGCCGGCCGCATCATGTCGGCGGCGGGCACCGAACTGTCGGCCACGCTGATCAACTGTTTCGTGCAGCCGGTGGGCGACGCCATCGCGGCGGCCGAGGACGGCGTGCCCGGCATCTACACCGCGCTGACCGAAGCCGCCGAGACCATGCGCCGCGGCGGCGGCGTGGGCTATGACTTCAGCCGCATCCGCCCGGCCGGCGCCTGGGTGGGCTCCACCCGCAGCCACGCCTCCGGCCCCATCAGCTACATGCGCGTCTTCGACCGCAGCTGCGAGACGGTGGAGAGCGCCGGCAGCCGCCGCGGCGCCCAGATGGGCGTGCTGCGCTGCGACCACCCCGACATCGAGGCCTTCATCCACGCCAAGGACCAGGGCGACCTGCGCAACTTCAACATCTCCATCGGCGTGACCGACGCCTTCATGGAGGCCGTGCAATCGGACGGGCAGGTCGAGCTCGCGCACAAGGCGCGGCCGAGCGAAGAGCAGATCGAGGCCGGCGCCTACCAGCGCGGCGACGGCCTGTGGGTCTACCGCAAGGTCAGGGCCCGCGCCCTGTGGGACCAGGTCATGCGTTCCACCTACGACCACGCAGAGCCCGGCGTGCTCTTCCTGGACCGCATCAACGCCGACAACAACCTGCACTACTGCGAGACGATCGCGGCGACCAACCCGTGCGTGACGGGCGATACGCGGCTGGCCACCCAACATGGGCTGGTGCCCATTGCATGGCTGCAGGCCGCTGGCGCGGCGCTGGAGTGCACGGTGGACCGGCGGGCACTGGGCGGCCCGGAGCGTGGCACTGTGGTGCGGCCGGCCGTGCCGGCGTTCATGACGTCGGCCCAGGCGGAGGTCTTCAGGGTCACGACGGCCGAGGGCTACGAGATCAAGGCTACGGCCTGGCACGACTTCTACACGGCGCGCGGCAAGATCAAGCTGTCCGAACTCAAGGTGGGCGATGAACTCTGGGTGCAGTCCGGCAAGGGGCAGTTTGGCCGTCAGGGAAGCGAGGCCCTGGGCATGCTGTTGGGACTGATTACCGGGGATGGGCATTTCACGAACCGCGGCAAGGGCATGCAAGCCGCGGTGGTGAACCTGTGGAACGAAGAGCGGCAACTAGCCGATGGCGTGGCGACCTTCATCAATTCGCTGATTGCCGGCCTTGCGCAATCTCCGCGGGAGTATGTGGTCAAACCTGTCGCTGTGGCCGAGCGGAACCTTGTGATGATCCGCTCGACCATGCTGGCGCGTGTGCTGGCAGGCTTCGGGTTCAATGCCCAGACCAAGGTTTCCGTGCCCGAAGTGGTCTGGCAGGGGAGCGAGGACTGTGTGCGCGGCTATTTGCGCGCACTTTTCCAGACCGATGGAACGGTCAACGTGTCCTCGCTCAGCCAAAGCTGTTCCGTGCGCCTGTCATCCATTCATCGGCAATTGCTGAAGGACGTGCAGGTGCTACTGGCGAATTTCGGGGTTTTCTCCCGCATTCATGAGCGCCGCCAAGGTGGTCCGCGCAGTCTGCCGGATGGGCACGGCGGCCACCGGGAATACACGTGCCAGACCCTGCATGAACTCATCATCGACGGTGAATCGCGCGAGGCCTTCATGCAGGAGATCGGCTTCTTGCTGCCGGCCAAGCGCGAGAAGTACGAGGCGTGGGTCGAGGGCAAGGCGCTGAAGAAGACCCAGCGCTTCGCGGCGACCGTCGCGAGCATCCAATCCGTCGGCACGGAGCCGGTCTACGACACGACTCAGGCAGACGGCAATACCGTCATATTCAACGGTCTGGTGACCGGGCAATGCGCCGAGCAACCTCTTCCGCCCTACGGCTGCTGCTGCCTCGGCTCCATCGACCTGACCCGCTTCGTGCGCGACCCCTTCTCGCCCAAGCCGGTGTTCGACGAGGCCGGCTTCACCGAGGTCGTGGCCGTGGCCACGCGCATGCTCGACAACGTCCTCGACGTGACGCCCTGGCCCCTGCCCGCGCAAGCCCAGGAGGCCGCCAACAAGCGCCGCGTCGGCCTCGGGTTCACGGGCCTGGGCGACGCCCTGGTCATGCTCAACCTGCGCTACGACACGCAGGAAGCGCGTGACATGGCCAGCCGCATCAGCGAGATCATGCGCGACGCGGCCTATGCCGCCTCCAGCGAGCTGGCCGCCGAACGCGGCAGCTTCCCGCTCTTCAACGCCGACCTCTATCTCTCCGGCGGCAGCTTCGCCTCGCGCCTGCCGCAGGGCCTGAAGGACAAGATCCGCGCCCAGGGCCTGCGCAACTCCCACCTGCTGTCCATCGCCCCCACCGGCACCATCAGCCTGGCCTTCGCCGACAACGCCAGCAACGGCATCGAGCCGGCCTTCTCCTGGGCCTACACGCGCAAGAAGCGCCTGCCGCAGAGCGAGGGCGGCGGCTTCAAGGAGTACCAGGTCGAAGACCATGCCTGGCGCCTGTACCGCCACCTCTTCGGTGCCGACGCGCCGCTGAGCGAAGCCTTCGTCACGGCGCTCGAGCTGAGCGCCGCCGACCATGCCGCCATGGTGGCGGCCGTCGCGCCCTACATCGACACGTCCATCAGCAAGACGGTCAACGTGCCGGCTGACTATCCCTACGAGGACTTCCAGGACCTCTACGTCCAGGCCTGGCAGTCCAAGCTCAAGGGTCTGGCCACCTACCGGCCCAACAGCGTGCTGGGCTCGGTGCTGTCGGTCACGCCCGAGGTCAAGCAGCCCGAGCCGCTGCGAGCGGAAGTGGACGGCACCAACCAGCGCCTCAAGGTCGAGCGCCTGCCCCAGGCCGTGGTCGCCTCGCTGCGCTGGCCCAGCCGCCCCGAGATGCCCGGCGGCAATCCGGCCTGGAGCTACCTCATCCAGCATCCGCACGGCGACTTCGCCCTCTTCATCGGCGAGCTGCCGCTGGACGGCCCCGACGGCGGCCTGTTCGGGCGCAACCTGCCCTTCGAGGTGTGGGTGAACGGCGCCGAGCAGCCGCGCGGCCTGTCGGCCCTGGCCAAGACGCTGTCGACCGACCTGCGCACCAACGACGCGGCCTGGCTGCGCCTCAAGCTCGACGCCCTGGCCACGGTGGCCGAGGAGCGCGCGTTCGAGATGCCCATGCCGCCCAACGGCGAGCCGCGGCTCTTCCCCGGCGTCGTCGCGGCCACGGCGGCCGTCATCCGCTGGCGCTGCGAGCAGCTCGGCGCCCTGGGCGAAGGCGGCCCCACGCCGGTGGTGGACGCCATGTTCAGCCGCAACGAGCCGCGCACCGGCGTCTCGGGCACGCTGGCCTGGGCCGTCGACGTGGACAACCCCGCCACGAACGAGCAGTTCACGCTGACGCTGAAGGAGGTCGTGCTGCCCACGCCCGAGGGCGGCAGCGTCACCCGCCCCTGCGCGATGGGCTTCTCGGGCAACTATCCCAAGGCGCTGGACGGGCTGGCGCGGCTGCTGTCGCTGGACATGCGCGTCATGGACCCCGGCTGGATCGCGATGAAGCTGCGCAAGCTGCTCAACGTGGGCGAGCCGCTGGGCCACTTCATGGCGCCCGTGCCCTCGCTCAACGGCGAGCGCCGCCAGCAGGTCTGGCCCTCGACGGTGGCCTATGTGGCCCGCCTCATCATCCACCGCTACGCCATGCTGGGCATCCTCGACGAGGAAGGCCAGCCACTGACCGACATGGGCCTGCTGCAGTCGCCCACGCCCAAGCTCGGCGCGGCGCCGGGCACGCTGCAGGTGCAGGCCGGCAAGCCCTGCCCGGAATGCGGCAACGCCACCATGATCCACAAGGACGGCTGCGATTTCTGCACCGCCTGTGGCTACGTGGGGCAGTGCGGCTGAGGCTTCACGTCGGACCAGGCCAGCCACGTCACCTGCGCTCGCTACGCGGTGACGGGCGGCGCCGCTCCTGTAGCCTCTATTTCGGCGTCTCGCCCGCCTTGGCCCGGCCCTGCTGACTGGTCGACCACTGCTGGCGGTATTCGGCCCGGTACGGCAGCAGGTCGTCGATCTCGAGCGGGCCGAGCTGGCGCAGCAGCTCCGTCGTGACGGCGATGGGCTGGGCGACGCGGCCGCTGGGTGGCTGCTTCGCGAAGGCCCGCCGCAGTTCATCGGCCAGCTGCCAGCCCTGCAGGCCTGTGGGCTCGGCGATGGTGGCCAGCTGCTGCGAGCGTCCGGAGCGGATGCGGCTCAGCGCCATGCGCGAGCCGTCGCCGGCGGCGATGCCGACGATGTCGCCGCGGCCCAGGGCCTGCAGCGGAAAGTGCATGGAATCCATGTAGATGTCGTTGATGGCCAGCACATGGGTCCAGCGCTTGCCGAAACGCTGCTGCAGCTTCTCCAGCGCGGCCGGCACATCCTTGGCGGCGCTGGCGATGGGCAGGTCTTCGACGGCCAGCAGCTCGCAACGGGCGCAGCGCGACAGCGCGTCGCGCATCCGCAGGGTCTTGACGTTGGCGATGTCGAAGCGGCTGTCGTTGAAGATGACGACGCCGGCCTGGCCGCCGCTCGGCGGCGTGACCAGGGCAACGGCCATGTCGGCGACGACATGCGGGTCGGTGCTGACGTTGGCGAACAGATAGGGCGTCGGCCCGTGGGCTGCCGACGCATGCCAGCCCACCAGCGCCGGCGGGGGCCGTGACGTCGCGGCCAGCCGGTCCGCGATGTCGGCCTCGTCGAAGCCGCCCAGCACGATGCCGTCCACGCCCGCCGCCAGGGCTTCGTCGAACAGGCGGCGGATGACCGCCTTGTCGCCCTTGCCGTTGACGACGCTCAGCGTCCAGCCGAGTTCCTGGCAGGCCTGCTCGAAGCTGCGATAGACGGTGGTGATGCCGCCGTTGCGGAAATCCTGGGCAAGGAAGACGACTCGCCGCGGCCCGGCCTGCGCGACGGCGCCGCCGGCGATGCAAGCAACGAGCAGGCCAAGCACGGCGTGGCGGCACCACCGAGAGATGGCGTTATGGATCGCGCGGGCGAGCGGCATGCGCACAGCCTAACGCCGCGCTGAGTTTTGGGTAAGTGCGCAGCCCCCCGACAACGGAGACGACGGTCCCGTAGGCGCGCACCTACGCCTTCGATCGGCCCCGGGGAGGTGGCGTGGCGGCGGGCGGCGGCCTAAGCTTGGATCGTCGCCAGCCCGAGTCGTTGTCCGAAGACCGCTCCAGAGGCAGACGACAGAAGGCCCGGTGCGAATGCACCGGGCCTTCTTCTTCGGCCGGCGCCGACGGGCGCCGACGAGGATGCGACTCAGCCCTTGTGGATCAGCAGGTCGGCCTCGGTCTTGCCGGCGGCCAGGGCGTCCTTGAACCAGTTGGGCCGTTTGCCCACGCCCGTCCAGGTGCGGCCCGTGCCGTCGCCGTACTTGGCGACGCCGGCGGGCCGCGCCTTCCTGGCCGTGGTCTTGCGGGGGGCTGCCTTGGCGCCCTTGCGCTTGCCCCGAGCCCGCGTGGCCGGGCCGAACAGTTCCTCGGGCTCCAGCGAATAGTGGGCGATGGCTTCGCGGATGCGCTTGATGACGCCGGCCTTCTCGGCCTGCAGGGACTCCGCCTGCTTCTGCAGTTCGGCGATCTGCTTGAGCAGTTGCGGCAGCGATTTCGACATTCAGTTCTCCGGTGATTCGACGGCCCGGGTGGGCGAGTGATTGTGGTTGAAGCCACGGGCTGCCGAATGCAAGACTCCCTTCAATCGGACTTCATTCTGGCCGGCGCGCCGCGCCGTCGATCAGCCGCCTCAGCCAGGGCCGCAGCGCGAACAGCACCGCGCCGGTCACCAGGCTGCCCACCGCCAGCTGCGTGAACAGGGTGGCATAGGCGGGGTTGGTCGTGAGCGGCGAGCCGTCGGCCGGCTGGGCGACCATGCCGGAAAAGTCTCCGGCGAAGAGCGAGGCCAGGCCGGTGACCAGCATCCAGCTGCCCATCATCACGCCCTGGTGCTGCCTGGGTGCGAGCCGGCCGATCATGGCGTAGCCCACCGGCGAGATCAACAGCTCGCCCACGCTCTGCAGCACATAGCTCAGGAAGAGCCAGAAGAAGTCGGCCCGCCCGCTGGCGTCGGCGAACTGGATGCCCACCGGCAGGGCCAGGAAGCCCAGGCCCATCAGCACCAGCGAGGCGGCGAACTGCAGCGGGATGTCCACCGGCCAGCCGCGCGCGCGCCAGCGCGCGAACACCGCGGCCAGCCACGGCCCGCCGACGACGATGACCACGGTGTTGATGTTCTGCACCCATTGCGGCGCCACCGGCACGCCCCAGACGTTCATCAGCACATTGCCCACGGCGTAGAGCTGCAGGCCGCTGGGCGCCATCTGGTAGAGAGACCAGAACACCAGCGAACCCAGCGTCAGCACCAGGTAGGCCTGCATGCGCAGCTGCTCGGCCCGCACCGGATGCCTGGCCGTCATCACGCACAGCGCCACGCCGACGGCCGCGCACAGGGCCTTCATGCCGACGGCGGTGTCGCTGGGATGCTGCAGCAGCCAGGCCAGCAAGGGCACGAGGCCGCCGAGCACCGCCACGCCGATGCCGAAGCGGCCCCAGAAGTCGGCGCCACGCCGCAGCGACAACGGCGTGTCGCGGTCTGCGACGGTGCGCCAGAACACCAGGGCCAGCACGATGGCCATGGCGTTGCCGAGCGAGGCGAACCAGAAGAGCGAGCGGTAGTCCTCGCCGAGCTGGAAGGCGCCCGAGACGGTGAAGCCGACGAAGAAGCCGATGTTCATGCCGGCGTAGTTCCAGAGGAAGGCGCCTTCGCGGCGGTCGTCCTCGGGCGCGAAGCGCTGCGTCAGCATCATGTTCAGGCAGGTCACGTTCAGCCCGCTGCCGGTGAGGAAGAAGGCCATGCCCCAGTACAGGCCCGCCAGGCTGCCCCCCGCGATGGCGGCACAGCCCACCACCTGCAGCAGCATGCCGCCAACGAAGAGGTTGCGGTTGCTCAGGAAGCGCCCGCCGAGATAACCGCCGAACAGGTGCAGGCCGTAGTTGAAGGCGCCGAACAGGCCCGTCATCAACGCCGCCTGCTCGTTGCTGAAGCCGTGGCGCCGCGTCGTATACAGGGCCAGCGTGAACTGCAGCACCGCGAAGCCCAGCGTCGCGAAGACCTGGATGAGGAAGAGCACGGTCGATCCCTCGGGGATGCGTGCCCATAGTCGTTCGATTCGGTTCATGGGGCGCGGATTGTCCAGGTGTCATGCGGGCAGGCGCCTGGGTGTCATCCCGCGGACAGGGGCGGGTCGGGCTGGCGACTAGCATCGCCCGCCCACCGCTCCGCCCTCCTCCATGGACGCCTCGCCTCCCGCCGCCTTCAAGAAAGTCTTCGTCGCCAACCGCGGGGAAGTGGCCCTGCGCGTGCTGCGCGCCCTGCGCGACCTCGGCATCGCCGGCGTGGCGGCCCGCACGGCCGACGACGGCGGCTCGGCCCACGCCGACGCGGCCGACGAGGTGGCCGAGCTGCCCGGTGACGGGCCCGCCGCCTTCCTCGACGCCGCGGGTCTCGTCGCCGCCGCCCGGCGCCATGGCTGCGACGCCGTCCACCCCGGCTACGGCTTCCTCAGCGAGAGTGCCGCCTTCGCCCGCGCCTGCGCGGCGGCCGACCTCGCCTTCATCGGCGCGACACCCGAACAGCTCGAACTCTTCGGCGACAAGGCCCGCGCCCGCGAGCTGGCCCGCCAATGCGGCCTGCCGGTGCTGGCCGGCAGCGCCGGCGCGCTGACGCTGGACGAGGCCCGCGCCTTCTTCGCCGCCCACGGCGGCCTCATGCTCAAGGCCGTGGCCGGCGGCGGCGGGCGCGGCATGCGGGCGGTGACGCGGCTGGACGACCTGCCCGCGGCCCTGGAGCGCTGCCGCAGCGAGGCCCGCGCCGCCTTCGGCGTGGACGGCGTCTATGCCGAACGCCTGATGCGCGGCGCCCGCCACGTGGAGGTGCAACTGCTGGGCGACGGCCGCACGGCGCTGGCCCTGGGCGAGCGCGACTGCACCCTGCAGCGCCGCTTCCAGAAACTCGTCGAGATGGCGCCGAGCCCGGCCCTGACGCCCGCACTGCGCACCACCCTCGCCGAGGCCGCGCTCGCCCTGGCAGCGGCCGTGCGGCTGCGCGGCCTGGCCACCGTGGAGTTCCTCGTCGACGTGGCCAGCGGCGACGTGGCCTTCATCGAGGTCAACCCGCGGCTGCAGGTGGAGCACACGGTCACCGAGGAGGTGACCGGGCTGGACCTCGTCCAGCTGCAGGTCCAGCTTGCGGACGGCCGCAGCCTGGCGGACCTCGGCCTGCATGCGGCACCCCCGGTCCAGGGCGTGGCCCTCCAGTGGCGGCTCAACGCCGAGCAACTGGACGGCCAGGCGCGGCTGGAGCGGCTGGAGCTGCCGGCCGGGCCCGGCGTCCGCGTGGACACGCATGCGCGCCAGGGCGCCGTGCCCTCGCCGCACTACGACGGCCTGCTGGCCAAGCTGGTCGTGCGCGGCGCCCATCTCGACGAGGCCCTGCGACGCTCGCGCCGCGCCCTGGCCGAATGCCGCTGCGACGGCCTGGCCACCAACCTCGGCCTGTTGCGGGCCCTGGCCGCGCGGCCCGAGCTGGCGCAGCCCGCCCTACACACCGGCTGGCTGGAAGAACATCTGGCCGAGCTGATGCCCGCCGCCCCGGTGGCCGGCAGCGCCGCCGGCGAAGTGCGCGCGCCCATGGCCGGCCGGCTGCTGCAGTTCAGCGTCGCGGCGGGCGACCTCGTCGCCGCCGGGGCCGAGCTGGCCGTGCTGGAGGCGATGAAGATGGAGCATGCGCTGGCGGCGCCGCATGCAGGCCGGGTGGTGGCCCTGGACGTCCAGCCCGGCGCTTTCGTCGAAAGCGGTCGCCTGCTGCTGACGCTGCAAGCCGTGGACAGCGAGGCGGCAGACACCCCAGCCGCAGCGTCGACCGACCCTGACCGCGTCCGCCCGGACCTGCAGCGCCTGGTGCACCGCGCGGCCTTCACCCTCGACGCCGCGCGGCCCGAGGCCGTCGCCCGGCGCCACGCCCAGGGCTTGCGCACCGCGCGCGAGAACATCGCCGACCTCTGCGACGACGGCAGCTTCATCGAGTACGGCGCCCTGGCCGTCGCGGCCCAGTCGCGGCGGCGCTCGGCCGAGGACCTGATCGCCAACACGCCGGCCGACGGCCTGGTCAGCGGCATCGGCGCGGTCAACGGTGCGGACTTCGGCCCCGAGCGCTCCCGCACCGTCGTCATGGCCTACGACGCCACCGTGCTGGCGGGCACCCAGGGTGTGCGCAACCACGCCAAGACCGATCGCATGCTCGGCATCGCCGCCGAGCAGTGGCTGCCCGTCGTGCTCTTCGCCGAGGGCGGCGGCGGCCGGCCCGGCGACACCGACATGCCCGTCGTCGCCGGCCTGCACGTGTCCACCTTCGCCAGCCACGCGGCCCTGTCCGGCCGGGTGCCCGTCATCGGCATCGCCGCCGGGCGCTGCTTCGCCGGCAATGCGGCGCTGCTCGGCTGCAGCGACGTCATCATCGCCACGCGCGGCAGCAACATCGGCATGGGCGGGCCGGCCATGGTGGAAGGCGGCGGCCTGGGCGTGTTCCGGCCGGAACAGATCGGCCCGGCCGCCGTGCAGCATGCCAATGGCGTCATCGACGTGCTGGTCGACGATGAGGCCGCGGCCGTCGCGGCGGCGCGGCACTACCTGTCGTTCTTCCAGGGGCGCGTCGGGCACTGGACGGCGCCGGACGCGCGCCGGCTGCGCGAGGTGGTGCCGGAGAACCGCCTGCGCGCCTACGACAGCCGCGCCGCCCTGACGGCCTTGTTCGACGAAGGCAGCGTGCTGCCGTTGCGCACCGGCTTCGGCCTGGCCGTGCACACGGCGCTGGCCCGCCTCGAGGGCCGGCCGGTCGGCGTGCTGGCGAGCAACCCCGGCCATCTCGGCGGCGCCATCGACGCCGACGCGGCCGACAAGGCGGCCCGCTTCATGCAGCTGTGCAATGCCCACGGCCTGCCCCTGGTCAGCCTCGTCGACACGCCAGGCTTCATGGTCGGGCCTGAGACCGAGGCGCGGGGCCAGGTCAGGCATGCGAGCCGCCTGTTCATCACGGCGGCAGCGCTGCGCGTGCCCTTCTTCGCCGTGGTGCTGCGCAAGGCCTACGGCCTGGGCGCCATGGCGCTGGCGGCCGGCGGCCTGCACCGGCCGGTGTTCAGCATCGCCTGGCCGACCGGCGAATTCGGCGCCATGGGGCTGGAAGGCGCCGTGCGGCTGGGCTTTCGCAAGGAGCTCGAGGCCCTGCCCCACGGGCTGGAGCGCGAGGGCCTCTTCGCGCGTCTCGTCGCCCAGCAGTACGCCAACGGCGAGGCCCTCAACCTGGCGGCGACGCTGGAGATCGACGCCGTCGTCGACCCCGCCGAGACGCGGGCCTGGCTGGCGCGCGGCCTGGCGTCGGCAACGGTGCGGCCGGCGGACGGCCACCGCTTCGTCGACACCTGGTGAGCCCGGTCGGCGGTGCTCAGGCGGCCGCCGGCCCCGGCCGAACGGAACGGTAGACGCCGCGCCGGTCGGGCCGCGTCAGCACCAGCTGCCACAGCTGGCCCTGGCGGGAGCGGAAGAAGCCCGCGCAGCTGAGCAGGTAGTAGCGGAACATGCGCCGAAAGCCCTCGTCGTACTGCGGCGCCAGCCGCGGCCAGGCGGCCTCGAAGCGCTCGGCCCAGGCCATCAGGGTGCGGTCGTAGTCGGTGCCGAAGTTGTGCCAGTCCTCGACGATGAAGCGGCCTTCCAGCGCACCGGCGAGTTCGCGCGGCGAAGGCAGCTTGCCGTTGGGGAAGATGTAGCGCTCGATCCAGGGGTCGGTGTGGGGGGCGCTGCGGTCCACGCCGATGGTGTGCAGCAGGAACAGGCCTTCGGGCGCGAGCAGGCGGCGGGCGGTGTCGAAGTAGACGCCGTAGTTCTTGAGCCCCACGTGCTCGAACATGCCGACCGACACGATCTTGTCGAAGCGGCCTTCCAGCGAGCGGTAGTCCTGCAGCAGCAGCGTGACCGGCAGGCCTGCGCAGCGCTGCTGCGCCAGCGCGAGCTGCTCCTTGCTGATGGTGACGCCGGTGACGCGCACGCCGTGGCGCTCGGCGGCGAAACGTGCCAGGCCGCCCCAGCCGCAGCCGATGTCCAGCAGCGTCTCGCCCGGGCGCAATTCCAGCTTGCGGCAGATCATCTCGAGCTTGTGCTCCTGGGCCTGCTCCAGGTCGCGGGCCTGCTCCCAGTAGGCGCAGGAATAGATCATGCGCGAGTCCAGCATGGCCTCGAAGACGTCGTTGCCGGCATCGTAGTGGCGCTCGCCCACCTGGTGGGCGCGCTCCACCGTCTGCAGGTTGAACAGGCGCTGGCGCAGGCTTTCGGCCAGCAGCTTCAGGCGCGCGAGGCCGGGCGCGGTGCGGTCGAGCTCGGCGCGCAGCAGGCGCTCGAACATCATGTCCAGCCGCTCGCAGTCCCAGTCGCCGTCCATGTAGGACTCGCCGGCGCCGAGCGACCATTGCGTCAGGATGCGGCGGAAGGCCCGCCCGTCGTTCACCCGCATGTCCCACGGGCGGCTGCCGCCGATCTGCACGTCGGCCCGCGCCAGGAGTTCGCGCAGCACCGCGGGCGGATCGACCGCCGGTTGCGGCTGGGGCCCTTGAGGGCGGGACAGCGTGGCTTGCTCGGAATGCATGCTCGGCGGCTCCTTGCAACGACACCGCCAGTTTGCCGCCACCGCGCCCGCGATGCAGCCCCAAATTTCAATCCCCTCGATCGTGGCGATGAATGGGGCGGGTCAGTTCAGGGCAGGCCCCAGCCGAAAGGGTCGCCTGGGTCGATGAGCAGGGTCGCCTCGGCGCTGATGAAGGCCTGGCCGCGGATGGTGGGCACGATGCTTGCCTCGCCGGCCGATGGCCGGTCGTACCAGGCCTCGAAGACGCTGCCGATGACGCTGGCCTGGCGCCAGACTTCGCCCGGCGCGAGCTGGCCGCGTGCCGCCAGGCAGGCCAGCTTGGCGCTCGTGCCGGTGCCGCAGGGCGAACGGTCGTACTGCCGGCCGGGACAGAGCACGAAGCTGCGGCTGTCGGCCAGCGCCGGCTCGGCGTCGGCGAAGAGTTCGATGTGGTCGATGGGCGCGCCACCGTCGCCGAAGTGGCCCTGGGCCTGCAGGGCTTCGGCCAGGACTGCGGCGTAGTCGGTCAGTGCTGACACGCGGTCAGGCCCAATGGCCTGCCCATGGTCAGCGCAGAGGAAGAACCAGTTGCCGCCCCAGGCGATGTCGCCCGTGACGACCTGGCCGCCCGGCAGCGCCACGGCCACGTCGGCCGCCAGCCGGCGGGCCGGCACGTTGCGCACGCTGACGCGGCCGTCGGCCTGCAGCGTGGCCCGCACGTCGCCCACCGGCGTCTCGATGACGTGCTCGCCGGGGCCGATGCGGCCCAGGTGGGCCAGCGTCGCCACCAGGCCGATGGTGCCGTGGCCGCACATGCCGAGGTAGCCGGCGTTGTTGAAGAAGATGACGCCGGCCGTGTGCGCAGGGTCCTGCGGTTCGCACAGCAGGGCGCCGACGAGGACTTCGCTGCCCCGCGGCTCCAGCAGCGTGGCGCGGCGGTAGCGGTCATGCTCGCGGGCGAGCTTGTCGCGGCGCTCGGCCATGGAGCCCGTGCCCAGGTCGGGAAAGCCGTCGACGACGAGGCGCGTCGGCTCGCCGCCGGTGTGGGAGTCGACGATGCGGATGCGCTGCATCACGGCTGCGAGCGGCAGTGTTCCGGCCGGGTGGCGAGGGCCTTGGCGACCAGGGCCTCGACACGCTCGCGCTCGGCGCCCACGAGCGGCAGGCGGGGGCGGCGCATGTGTTCGGTGCCCACGCCCACGAGGGCGTCGATGAGCTTGAGGTTCTGCACCAGTTTGGTGGAGACGTCCAGGTGCAGCAGCGGCGTCATCCAGCGGTAGATGGCGCGGGCCTCGTCCCAGCGGCCGGCCTGCATCAGCTCGAAGAGGGCGACGGTCTCGCGCGGGAAGGCGCAGCCCACGCCGGCCAGCAGGCCGTCGCAGCCCAGGGCCAGGCCCTCGAAGGCGAGGTCGTCCACGCCCATGAAGAGGCGGTAGCGGTCGCCCAGCAGGTTGCGCAGGTCGGTGATGCGGGTCACGTCGCCGCTGCTCTCCTTGATGGCGGCGATGTGCTCGCAGTCAGCGAGTTCGGCGAAGTGCTCGGGCCGCAGGTCGACACGGTAGGCGACGGGGTTGTTGTAGACCATCAGCGGGCGCTGCGCCGCCTGGGCATAGGCGCGCACGTTGGCCATGGCCTCGCGGGCATCGGCGACGTAGATGACCGAGGGCATGACCATGTAGCCGGCCACGCCCAGGGCGTTGGCGCCTTCGATGAAGCGCAGAGCCTCGCGCGTGCTGGTCTCGGAGACGGTGGCCAGCACCGGCACGCGGCCGCCGGCAGCGTCCAGGGCGCAGCGGGCCACGGCCAGCTTCTCGTCCAGTGTCAGCGTGCTGGCTTCGCCCAGGGAGCCGCAGCAGACGACGCCGTGGATGCCGTTGCGGATCTGGAAGTCGATGTGCCGGGCCGTGCCGGCGAAGTCCAGGCTCTCGTCGGCATGGAATTTGGTGGTGACGGCGGGAAAGACGCCGCGCCAGGAAAGGGTCTGCATCGTCGGGGCTCCTGCGCTCAGGGGCCCCGATGTTCGCTCAGAACGCGCCGGCCCCCGCCGTGCCGTGCTTGAAGGTGGTCACCGCCTGGGCGAGGCCGGTCCGGTCGGCTTGGCCGGATGGCGGCCCGGGCGCAAACTCCGGTTTCATTCCTGGAAACTTCCAGACCACACGGAGCCGACCTGCGCAAAGGCGGTCCGCGCACAAATACGCAGGGCGGCATCGCATCGGAGCGACTGAAATGGGTGAGAAAGACAGTCTCGGCACGCGGGTGCTGGCCCTGGTGACGGAGCCTCCTGCGCCTGAACTGGGCGTCAGCAGCACGCCGCGCGTGGAGGCCGACCGCGCCATCGAAGCAGCGGCCGGCAAGGCCGCCCTGGCCGCCGGCGCCCTGGCCCTGCCGCCGGGGCCGCTCGGCTGGGCCACCATCGCGCCGGAGATGCTCGCCGTCTGGCAGATCCAGCGCCAGCTCGTGGCCGACATCGCCGGCCTGTACGGCCGCAGCGCCCAGCTCGGGCCCGCGCAGATGTTGTGGTGCCTGTTCCGCCACACGGCGGCCCAGGCGCTGCGGGACCTGGGCGTGCGCGTCGGCGAACGCGTCATCGTGCGGCCGGCCACCCAGGTGCTGATGCAGAGGCTGGCGGCCTCGGTGGGCGTGCACCTGGGCAAGCAGGCGGCCGGGCGGGCCCTGTCGCGCTGGGTGCCGCTGGTCGGCGCAGCCGGCGTGGGCGCCTATGCCTGGTGGGACACGCGCCAGGTCGGCCGGGCGGCCCTGCAGCTCTTCGAGCAGGAGCAGGTCATCGACAACCCTGCATAGTCCACTGCGCGGCAGCTGCCACACTTTGGGCATGCAAGCGCCCGCCATCCTCGACATCGAAGCCTCCGGCTTCGGCCGCGGCAGCTATCCCATCGAGGTGGGGCTGGTCACCGGCGACGGCGAGCTGTTCTGCGGCCTGGTGCGGCCCGAGCCCGACTGGCTGCACTGGGACGAGGCGGCCGAGGCCCTGCACGGCATCAGCCGCGAGCTGCTGCTCGAGAAGGGCCGCCCGCCGCGCTGGATGGCCGAGCAGATCAACCAGCGCCTGCGCGGCCAGACGGTCTACTGCGACGGCTGGGGCCAGGACTATCCCTGGCTCGCCCGCCTCTACGACGCCGCCGGCCTGCTGCCGAGCTTCCGCCTCGACGACCTCCGCCGCCTGCTCAGCGAGGCCGAGAGCCAGCGCTGGCGCGCGGTGACCGATGCGGTGCGCTGGCGCCTGCAGCTGAGCCGCCACCGGGCCAGCAGCGATGCGCGCGTGCTGCAGCTGGCGCTGGCGGAGGTCAAGGGCGGCGTCACCGCTTGAAGTGAAACAAGCCCCTCGCCCGGTCTTGCTCCGGCTGAACGCCGGCAAGCCCAGTCGGTCTTGCAGACCGCGCAGCCGACGGAGCGGCTGCTCTTCGGCAGGCACGACAAGTCCACAGGACTTGTCGTGTCCGGCCTCAGCCCCCGAGGGGACGGCGATGCTTGCGGCATCGAGCCGCAAGCACATCGCCAGCGCGGGCCGGCTCGGGAACTGGAGTCGGACACAAGCAGTCCCTGCGGACTGCTTGTGCCTACGACAGGCCAAGGGCCTCTGGCCCTTGGCAGCCCAGCGCTCGGCCCGCAATACATCCGTTTCACAGGCACAGAGGCAAAGCCTGAGATGGCTCAGCCCGCCGGCGCGAACAACCCGGCGTGCTGCTCGCGCAGCAGCTTCTTCTGCACCTTGCCCATGGCATTGCGCGGCAGCTCGGGCGCGACGAGGATGCGCTTGGGCACCTTGAAGCCGGCGATGCGGGCCTTGAGCGCGGCGATGAGGGCCTCGGGCTCGGGCTGGCCGCGCGGCGTGACGACGGCGACCACGGCCTCGCCGAGGTCCGGGTGGGGCACGCCGATCACGGCCGATTCGCCGACGCCGGGCAGCTCGTTCAGGAAGCCCTCGACCTCGGCCGGGTAGACGTTGAAGCCGCCGCTGATGATGAGGTCCTTGCTGCGGCCGATCAGCGTCAGGTAGCCGCGCTCGTCGAGGCGGCCGACGTCGCCGGTGCGGAACCAGCCGTCGGCGGTGAACTCCTCGGCCGTCTTCTCGGGCATCTGCCAGTAGCCGCCGAAGACGCTCGGCCCGCGCACCTGTACGTGGCCGATCTCGCCCGCGCCGCAGGGCGAGCCGTCGTCGCCGACGATGCGCAGCCCGACGCCGGGCAGGGCCGGGCCCACGGTGCCGCCGATGCGCTCGCCGTCCTCGGGGCGGCAGGGGTTGGAGGTCAGCATCAGCGTCTCGCTCATGCCATAACGCTCCAGGATGAGGTGGCCGGTGCGGGCCTGCCATTCGCGCCAGGTCTCGATGAGCAGGGGCGCGGAGCCGCTGATGAACAGCCGCATGCGGCGACAGTCCAGCATCGGCTCCTGCAGCAGCCGCACGTAGAGGGTGGGCACGCCCATGAAGACGGTGGCCTCCGGCAGGCGGCGCGCCACGGAGGCGGCGTCGAAGCGGTTGAACCACAGCATGGGGCTGCCGTTGAGCAGCGCGCCGTGCGAGGCGACGAAGAGGCCGTGCACGTGGAAGATGGGCAGGGCGTGCAGCAGCACGTCGTCAGGCCGCCAGTCCCAGAAGGTCTTCAGCGTCTGCGCGTTGGCGAGCAGGTTGCCGTGGCTGAGCATGGCGCCCTTGCTTCGCCCCGTGGTGCCGCTGGTGTAGAGGATGGCGGCGAGGTCGCCGGCCGCGCGGGGCGCGGGCTGGTGCTGGTCGCCCATCTGCGCGGCACGCTGCAGCAGGGTGCCGCTGCGGTCGTCGTCGAGGGTGAAGACCCAGCGCACGCCGCGCTGGAAGGCCAGCTTGCTGACCCAGCCGAAGTTGCGGCTGGCGCAGACGACGACGGCCGGCGCCGCATCGCCGATGAAATGCTCCAGTTCGGCCGCGTGGTAGGCCGGGTTCAGCGGCAGGTAGACGAAGCCGGCGCGGAGCACGGCCAGGTAGAGGATGAGGTTCTCGACGCTCTTGTCGACGTGGACGGCGACGCGGCTGCCGGCCGGCAGGTCCAGCCGGTCGAGCCAGTTGGCCAGCATGGCGCTGCCGCGTTCGAGGTCGCGCCAGCTGTAGAGGGCGCCGTCGGCATCGATGGCGGTGCGGTCCAGGTCGGCGGGGAAGCCCGCGCGAAGGGCGGTGTAGAGGTTCATGGCCCCCGGATTCTGGCAGTCAGCGGTCGAGCAGCTCATTCACGCGGGCCAGCAGCTCGGCCTTGGGGAAAGGCTTGTTCAGGCTGCCGCAGCGGGCCTCGTCGAGGAACTGCCGGGCCGTGGGCGAAAGGGTGTCGCCGGTGACGAAGAGCATGCGCCGGGCCAGCGCCGGCTGGCGCCGCCTGACCTCGCGCCACAGCGCGGCGCCGTCCACGTCGGGCATGTGCAGGTCGCTGACGATGGCGTCGAAGCGGGCCTCCTCCAGCATGGCCAGGGCCACGGCGCCCGACTCCGCCGTCATGACCTCGTAGCCGGCGCCGGCCAGCATCTCGCCGATCAGGTCGGCGATCTCAGCTTCGTCGTCGACGACGAGGACGCGGGCGTCGGCCTCGCCGGCCTCGGCCAGCGGCAGGGGCTCGGTCTCGCCGCCCTCGGGCTGGCCGCTGACGGGCAGTTGCAGCGCAAAGCAGGCGCCTTCGCCGTCGTCCAGCAGCGTCAGCTCGCCGCCGTGGTCGCGGGCGATGGAGCGCGATACCGCCAGCCCGAGGCCCGTGCCCACGCCTTCGCCCTTGGTCGTGAAGAAGGGCTCGAAGATGCGGCGGCGCAGCTCCGGCGCGATGCCCGGGCCGTTGTCGCGCACGTGCAGCCACACGCGCGGCACGCGCCGGCGATCGCCGTCCGTCATGGGGGCCAGGCCGGTGGCCACGACGAGGCGGCGGCCGTGGTCGCGCGCGCCCAGGGCCTGCTGGGCGTTGACGATGAGGTTGAGCACGATCTGGCCGATCTGGTCGGCATCGGCGTTGACGGCGGGCAGGCCCGGCAGCAGCTCCAGCGTGACCTGGATGCCGTGGCTGCGCAGCACGTAGGCCAGCATGTCGATGGCCGCGGTGGCGAGGTCGTTGATGGACACCGCGCTGCGGTTGGCCGGCCGGCTGCGCGCCATGTTCAGGAAGGTGCGGACGATGCGGCCGCAGCGTTCGGCGGCGTCGTGGATGCGCTGGGCGTCGCCGGCCAGGGGGTGTTCGCCCAGTTTCTCGGCCAGCAGCGAGGCGCGGCCCATGACGATGGACAGCGGGTTGTTCAGTTCGTGGGCGACCCCCGCGAGCAGGCTGCCCATGGCGGTGAGCTTCTCGCTCTGGCGCAGGGCCTCGCGCTGCCGCTCGATCTCGCTGCGAGCGGACTGGCGCTCCGACAGGTCGAAGATGGAGGCCGTGTAGAAGATCTGGCCGGCCACGTCGGTGCGCCACAGCACCATCTCGATGGGGAACTCGCTGCCATCGGCCCGCAGCGCCGGCATCTCCATGCGCTGGCCCATGACGCGGCGCTCGCCGCCGGCCGAGACCCGGGCCATGCCGGCCTCGTGGGCGGCGCGCAGGCGCGGCGGGATCATGACCTCGGCGACCGAGCGGCCCAGGGCCGCGGCCCTGGGGATGCCGAACATGGCCACCGCCGCCGGGTTGAACTCGACGATGTGGCCGGTCTCGTCGGTCGAGACCAGGGCGGCCATGGCGTGGTCGAAGATGGAAGATTTGAGCGCCTCGCTCGCCTCCAGTTCGGCCACCTTGGCCGACAGCTCGGCATCGCGGCGCTTGAGCTCGGTGAGGTCCAGGCTCATGACGACGGTGGACTGGGGCACGCCGTCGCGCACGTCCACCGGCACCAGGTGCTCGCGCATGTAGCGCCGGCCCGCGCCGGCCAGTTCCGTCCAGCCCTCCCAGGCCACGGTCTGGCCGCTGCCCAGGCGCTCGCGAACGGCGTCATAGCCCGCATAGGCGGCGTCGCCGATGATGCGGCCGATGGGCTGGCCCAGCACCTGCTTGGGGTGCAGGCCGGTGAACTTGAAGAACTCGTGGTTGCCCCAGGCGAAGCGTTCCTCCACGTCGATGACGACGACGCGCGCCGGCACCGCCTCCAGCAGTTGCGACAGCAGCGGCAGCGTCGCCTGCAGCACGCTGCCCAGGTCGCCCACGCCGGCATCCGGCGCAGGGTGGAAGTGGAAGGTCTCGGTCATGCGGCACGCTCCCCGGCAAGCCCCTCGGCGGGGGCGGCCGATGATAAGGAGGCTCAGGCCGCCATCGGCTCGGGCTGGCTGGCGGAACCCCGCTGCATGGTGCGGGCGACGTGGCCGTACATGGCCGTCCAGGCCTCGCGGACCTCGGGCGTGAAGCCATGGCCCAGGCCGGCCGCCAGGGTGTCCAGCAAGGCGGCGCCGACGCTGGCGTAGTGGGCCTCGGCGACGCCGTAGCCGGCATGGCGCTGGCCGAGTTTGAGCAGCACGAGCTCGAGCGAGGCGGGCCGGTCCAGCAGCTCGATGGCGGCGGCCAGCATCTGCATCAGGCGCTCGCCCTGGGCGGCCATGTCGTCGCCGCGGAAGAGGGCACGCAGCGCCGGGTCGCGGTTGAAGAGCTGGGCGTAGAAAGCCTCGGCGACGGTGGCGGCCAGGGGCTTGAGGGGCTCGAAGCTGCTGCGGATCAGCTGGATTTGTTGCGGGGTCATGCGGATGGCTCTCCCAAAAGGGCGGGACCGGCGGCCGATGCGGCCGGCGGCGTCGTTAGCGAAGGTAGGCGTCGGCCACGGGAGCCAGCACGCACAGCAGCGGCAGGGATGCGACCAGGCGCTCCAGCGGGTGCCAGCCGGGCCCGGGCTCGGCGGGCGCTTCCTCGAGGTCCTCGGCGAAGGCCTCGCTGCGGTAGATGACGGCCATGGTCTCGGGCCAGTCGGTCAGGGGGTTGTCGCTGCGGTAGTGCATGGCGGTGCTCCGGTGTCGATGCCTGCACTGTCGGCGCGCCGCGTTTCAGGCCGGCTTCAGGGGGCCGGCCTGTGTGTTGCGTTTGTTTCAGCCTCCACCCGGCGCCGTGGCGCCTGCCTATCATTCGCCGCCATGCCCGACACCCCGCCCTCCCTGCTGCTCGTCGACGATGAGCCCGAACTGCGCGCGCTGCTGGCCGAGTACTTCGGCCGCAACGGGTTTTCGGTCGTGCAGGCCCAGGACGCCGCCACGGCCCGCGCCCGCGTGGCCGAGCGGGTGCCCGACGTCGCCGTGCTGGACATCAACATGCCCGGCGAGAACGGCCTGTCCCTGGCCCGCGCCCTGCGCGAGGCGCATCCGCGCCTGGGGCTGCTGATGCTGACCACGGCCGGCGAAGCCATCGACCGCGTCGTCGGCCTGGAGGTGGGCGCGGACGACTACGTGCCCAAGCCCTTCGAGCTGCGCGAACTGCTGGCGCGGGTGCGCGCCGTGCTACGCCGCCTGCAGGTGACGGCGCCGGCCCCGGCGCCCGCGCTCGCGCCCGAGCAGATCGCCTTCGGCCCCTGCCGGCTGGACCTGGGCCAGCGCAAGCTCTTCGGCCCGGACGGCGGCGAGATCGACATCACCGCGGCCGAATTCGACCTGCTGGCCCTGTTCGCCCGCCATCCCAACCGGCCGCTGAACCGCGACCAGATCATGGAGCAGGCCCACAACCGCGGCTGGGACGTCTTCGACCGCAGCATCGACCTGCGCGTCATGCGCCTGCGCCGCAAGGTCGAGCGCAACCCCGACAAGCCCGAAGTCATCAAGACCGTGAGGAACGTGGGGTACGTCTACGTGCCGACGAGCTGAGGCCTGCGGGAGGGCCGCTAGTTCAGCTTCGGAATGTTCAACCACCGCTGCAGCCGCGTGCGCAGCGCGACGAAATCCAGCGGCTTGGTCAGGTGCTCGTCCATGCCGGCGTCCATGCTGGCGGCGACGTCGGCGTCCAGGGCGTGGGCCGTCAGCGCCAGGATGGGAAAGGGCGGCAGTTGGCCGTCGCGCTGCTGGGCGCGCAGCCGCCGGGCGCATTCGAGGCCATCCATGCCGGGCATCTGGATGTCCATCAGCACGAGGTCGGGGGCCGCTTCGGCACAGGCGACCAGGGCTTCCAGGCCGTTCCTGGCCAGCCGGGCCTCCACGCCCATCAAGGCCAGGAACTCCAGGGCGACGACCTGGTTGATGTGGTTGTCTTCGACCAGCAGCACCTGCGGCTGGCGAGCGGCCGGCGCGGCCTGCTCTTCGCCCGGCTGCGGTGCCTCGGCGTCCGTGCCGCCCTCGGCGGCGCTCAACCAGATCGGATGCGTCGGCACTTCTCTTGCCAGCCTAGCGTTGTCCATCCCCATGTCCTCGAATCCTTGTTGTTATGGCCCGTGCGGGGCATGCAGGCCATGTTGCCGCAGCGGATGCCTCCGCGCAACCGCAAGCCCCAAGATTGTGGTGAGCCCAGCCGTTTGGCGGAGGCGAAATGACCGCCCATCGCCAGGGGCCGGCTGCGAGTGCTGACAGTTTCCGTCAACCCGCGTCCCTACACTGCTCGCCTTCTTCTTTTTCGACCCCATCCATGTCGTCCGAAGGTCTGATCCGAATCCGGGGCGCCCGGCAGCACAACCTCAAGAATCTCGACCTGGACCTGCGCACGGCCGAGCTGACCGTCGTGACCGGCCCGAGCGGCTCGGGCAAGTCCAGCCTGGTCTTCGACACCCTCTACGCCGAGGGCCAGCGGCGTTACGTGGAGACCTTCTCGGCCTACGCCCGCCAGTTCCTGGACCGCATGGACCGCCCGGCGGTGGACAAGGTCGACGGGGTGCCCCCCGCCATCGCCATCGACCAGACCAACCCGGTGCGCACCAGCCGCTCCACGGTCGGCACCATGACGGAGCTCAACGACCACCTTAAGCTGCTCTACGCCCGGGCAGCCGAGTTGTTCGACCGCAAGACGGCCCTGCCGGTGCGGCACGACACCGCGCAGAGCATCCATGCCGAGCTGCTGGCCCGTGCTGAGGCGGCAGGCGACCCCCGGATGGTGCTGACCTTCCCGGTCGAGCTGCCGGCCAACACCACGGCCGAGCAGGTCGAGCAATGGCTGTCGGCCAGCGGCTTCACCCGGGTGCAGGCCGAGCGCGAGTCCGAAGGTAGGAAGTTGCTGGACGTGGTGGCCGACCGCTTCCGCATCCTCGGCGCGGACCGGCAGCGCGCCATGGAGGCCATCGAGCTGTCCCTCAAGCGCGGGGCCGGGCGGCTGAATGTCTACGTCGGGGATGACGCCGCCACGTTGTGGCGCTTTTCCACCGGCCTGCACTGTCCCGAAAGCGACATCCGCTACGCCGATCCCCAGCCGGCGCTGTTCTCCTTCAACTCCGCCTTCGGCGCCTGCGAGGCCTGCCGGGGTTTCGGCCGCGTCATCGGCGTGGACCTGGGCCTGGTCATCCCCGACGAGCGCAAGACCCTGCGCAACGGCGCCATCAAGCCCATGCAGACCCCCGCCTGGAAGGACTGCCAGGACGACCTGCTGAAGTACGCCGGCGAGGCCGGCATCCCGCGCGACACGCCCTGGAAGGACCTCTCGCCCGGCCACCGCGAATGGGTCATCAACGGCACGCCGAACTGGAACGGCAACTGGAACAAGCAGTGGTACGGGGTCAAGCGCTTCTTCGACTACCTGGAGAGCAAGGCCTACAAGATGCACATCCGCGTGCTCTTGTCCAAGTACCGCAGCTACACGGAGTGCCCGGCCTGCCGCGGTGCCCGCCTCAAGCTGGAGGCCCTGCTCTGGCGTGTGGGCAGCAAGGCCCTGGCCGATGCCGCCCTGCCGCCCGGCCAGCGCTTCATGCCCGTCGGCGTGGACTGGACGCGTGAGCAGCTGGAGGCCCTGCCGGGCCTGTCCCTGCACGACCTGATGCAATTGCCCATCGGCCGGTTGCGCGACTTCATGGACGGCCTGCAGCTGCCCAGCACCATGCTCGACGAGGCGCTCAAGCTGCTGCTCGACGAGATCCGCCACCGCAGCCGCTACCTCTGCGACGTGGGCCTGGGCTACCTGACGCTGGACCGCCAGAGCCGCACCTTGTCGGGCGGCGAGGTGCAGCGCATCAACCTGACGACAGCCCTGGGCACCTCGCTCGTCAACACGCTGTTCGTGCTGGACGAGCCCAGCATCGGCCTGCATCCGCGCGACATGGGCCGCATCGTGCAGGCCATGCAGCGGCTGCGCGACGCGGGCAACACCCTGGTCGTGGTCGAGCACGATCCGGCGGTGATGCTGGCGGCGGACCGCCTCATCGACATGGGCCCCGGGCCGGGCGAGCGCGGCGGGCAGATCGTCTTCGACGGCACGCCCGACACCATTCGTGCCGCCGACACGCTGACCGGCGCCTACCTCGGCGGGCGCAAGCACGTCGGCATGGGGCTCAAGCGCCTGGTGGACGAGTCCACGCCCCGGCTCATCCTCGAAGGCGCGCGCGAGCACAACCTGCGCGACGTGACGGTGGAGTTCCCGTTGCAGCGCCTGGTGGTGGTGACGGGCGTGTCCGGCTCCGGCAAGAGCACGCTGATGCAGGACGTGCTCTACCCGGCCCTGGCCCGCCAGTTCGGCAAGGCCACCGAGACCCCCGGCGCCCACGAGCAGTTGCTCGGCGCCGACCACCTGGCCGACGCCGTCTTCGTCGACCAGTCGCCCATCGGCAAGACGGCCCGCTCCAACCCGGCCAGCTACGTCGGCGCCTTCGACGAGATCCGCAAGCTCTTCGCCGACGCGCCGCTGGCCGTGGAGCGCAGCTACGGCGCCGGCATGTTCAGCTTCAACGCCGGCGACGGCCGCTGCCCCACCTGCGGCGGCTCGGGCTTCGAGCATGTCGAGATGCAGTTCCTCAGCGACGTCTACCTGCGCTGCCCGGACTGCGACGGCAAGCGCTTCCGCGCCGAGATGCTGGACGTGAAGCTCTCGCTCAAGGACCGCGACCTCAACGTCTCGGAGGTGCTGGAGCTGACCGTCGCCGAGGCCGTCCACCTCTTCAGCGAGCACCGCGCGGTGGTGGCCAAGCTGCAGCCCATCGTCGACGTGGGCCTGGAGTACGTGCGCCTGGGCCAGCCCGTGCCGACGCTGTCGGGCGGCGAGGCCCAACGCCTGAAGCTGGCGGGCTTCCTGGCCGAGGCCGCCAGCAACCCGCGCTTCGGCGTGGCCAAGAAGGGCACCCTCTTCCTGTTCGACGAGCCCACCACCGGCCTGCACTTCGACGACATCGCCAAGCTGATGCGGGCCATGCGCAAGCTGCTGGCGGCGGGCCACTCCCTCATCCTCATCGAGCACAACCTCGACGTCATCCGCGCGGCCGACTGGCTCGTCGACCTCGGCCCCGAGGGCGGCGAGGGCGGCGGCGAGGTCGTCTGCGTCGGCACGCCCGAGGCCGTGGCCCAGCACCCCAGCTCGCACACCGCCGCGGCCCTGCGCGACTACGCCCTGCACATGGACCGCCCCGCCGTCGCCGTGGAAGAAGGCCGGCCGCTGCAGCAGCTCGTCCGCGCCCGCCGCGCCACCGACGAGGCCATCCGCATCGTCAACGCCCGCGAGCACAACCTCAAGGGCCTCAACGTCGAGATCCCGCGCGGCAAGTTCAACGTCGTGACGGGCGTCAGCGGCTCGGGCAAGAGCACGCTGGCCTTCGACATCCTCTTCAACGAGGGTCAGCGCCGCTACCTCGAATCGCTCAACGCCTATGCCCGCAGCATCGTGCAGCCGGCCGGCCGGCCGGAGGTGGACGCCGTCTGGGGCATCCCGCCTACCGTCGCCATCGAGCAGCGCCTGTCGCGCGGGGGGCGCAAGAGCACGGTCGCGACGACGACCGAGGTCTGGCACTTCCTGCGCCTGCTGTACGTCAAGCTGGGCGTGCAGCACTGCGTCAACGACGGTGCGCCCGTCCGGCCGCAGAGCGTCGAGTCCATCGCAGCCCAGCTGATGCGCGACTACCGCGGCCGGCACGTCGGCCTGCTGGCGCCGCTCGTGGTCAACCGCAAGGGCGTCTACACCGACCTCGCCAAATGGGCCAAGGGCCGCGGCCACACCCACCTGCGCGTGGACGGCGAGTTCCTGCCCACCTCGCCCTGGCCGCGGCTGGACCGCTTCAAGGAGCACACCCTGGAGCTGCCCGTGGGCGACCTCGTCGTCGAGCCCGAGCGCGAGGCCGAGCTGCGCGAGCTGCTGGCCAAGGCGCTGGACGCCGGCAAGGGCGTGCTGCACCTGCTCAACCCCCTGGACGGGCTCGGTGAAGCCCTGGCGGACGGCGAGACCGGCCGCGGCATCGGCCAGGTGCGGGTGTTCTCCACCAAGCGCGCCTGCCCCGTCTGTGGCACCAGCTACCCCGAACTGGACCCGCGCCTGTTCTCCTACAACTCCAAGCACGGCTGGTGCACCAGCTGCGTCGGCACCGGCCTGGCACTGTCGCGCGAACAGCGCCGTGCGCTGGACGACAGCGTGCAGGCCGACGACAACCGTGGCCGCGAACAAAGTTTCCCCGCCGAGGAGGCCGAGGTCGAGGGCCTGACCGACGCCCCCTGCCCGGACTGCCACGGCACGCGGCTGAACCCGACGGCCCGCTCCGTGGAGTTCGAGGACAAGGGCATCGGGGACGTGGCCTCGTGGAGCGTGGGCCAGGCGCGCGAATGGGTGCAAGGCTTGCACCTCGAGGGCCGCGACGCTGACATCGCCCGCGACGTGGTCAGCGAGATCCTCGGCCGCCTGGAGTTCCTGGAGGAAGTGGGCCTGGGCTACCTCACGCTGGACCGCGCCGCACCGACGCTGTCGGGCGGCGAAGCCCAGCGCATCCGGCTGGCGGCCCAGCTCGGCAGCAACCTGCAGGGCGTGTGCTATGTGCTGGACGAGCCCACCATCGGCCTGCATCCGCGCGACAACCAGATCCTGCTCAAGGCCCTGTCCACGCTGGGAGACAAGGGCAACACCCTGGTCGTCGTCGAGCACGACGAGGACACCATCCGCCGTGCCGATCACATCATCGACATCGGCCCGGGCGCCGGCAAGCGCGGTGGCCGCGTGGTGGCCGAAGGCACGGCGGCCGACCTCGCCGCGGTGGCCGAGTCGACGACCGGCCGCATGCTGGCCCGGCCCCTCATCCACCCGCTGCAGCCGCGCCGCGCCGTCGATGCCGACACGCCCAGGCTGACCGTGCTCAATGCGGCTCTGCACAACCTCAAGGCCGTGACGGTGGACGTGCCGCTCAAGCGCCTGGTTGGCGTGACGGGCGTGTCGGGCTCGGGCAAGTCCACGCTGGCGCGCGACGTGCTGCTGGCCAACATGGCCGTGGCCGTGCCGCTGCGCAAGGCGCCGTCGAAATGGGTAGGCTGCGACGGCATCGAGGGCCACCCACAGGTGGACCGGGTGCTGGAAGTCGACCAGACCCCGATCGGCAAGACGCCGCGTTCCTGCCCGGCCACCTACATCGGCTTCTGGGACGCCATCCGCAGGCTCTTCGCCGAGACGCTGGAGGCCAAGGCGCGCGGCTACGGGCCGGGCCGCTTCAGCTTCAACACCGGCGAGGGCCGTTGCCCGGGCTGCGAGGGCCAGGGCATGAAGACCATCGAGATGAGCTTCCTGCCCGACGTGAAGGTGCCCTGCGACCAGTGCCACGGCCAGCGCTTCAACCCCGAGACGCTGGGCGTGACCTGGCGCGGCAAGAGCATCGGCGACGTGCTGCAGATGGAGGTGGACGAGGCGGTCGAGTTCTTCGCCTCCATGCCCGGCATCGCGCATCCGCTGCAGTTGCTCAAGGACGTGGGCCTGGGCTACCTGACCCTGGGCCAGCCGTCACCGACGCTGTCGGGCGGCGAGGCGCAGCGCATCAAGCTGGTGTCGGAGCTGGTCAAGGTGCGCGACGACGTGACCCGCCGCGGGCAGAAGGCGCCGCACACGCTCTACGTGCTGGACGAGCCGACGGTGGGCCTGCACATGGCGGACGTCGAGAAGCTCATCCGCGTGCTGCACCGGCTGGTGGCGGGCGGGCATTCGGTGGTCGTCATCGAGCACGACCTGGACGTGATCGCCGAGGCCGACTGGGTGCTGGACCTGGGACCGGAAGGCGGAGACGCCGGAGGGGGGGTGGTGGTGGCGGGGACGCCGGAGGAGGTGGTGGCGTCGGGCAGCCACACGGGGGTGGCGTTGGGGCCGGTGCTGGCGCGTTGAGTGCGGTTGGCTGGGTTTGGGTCGGGGCGCTTTTGCGTCGGGCCTTTCGGGGTGCACCGAGTCATCGGGCTCTCAAGCAAAAGCACTCGAACCCGCGCACCTCGAATCACCCCCCAAACCCCACCATCTCGAAGTAACGATCGAACGACGCGTCCACCGCCTCGCGTCCGCCGCCGATGATGTTCAGCCCCCAGGTGAAGCCGTAGACGTCGTCGAAGGCGAGCCCGCGCAGCCGCGCCTGGGTCTCGCGCACGAGCGCCGGCCGCGCCGGCACGTGGTTGGGCACGCTGTACATGAAGCTCACGTGCCGGCGGTCCTGGGCGACGTGAAGGGCGTCGCCGGCCAGCAACAGCGAGCGCCCGCCGCCCGACCAATGCAGCACCGTGCTGCCGGGAAAGTGGCCGGGGCAGCGCAGCAGCGTCGCGCCGCGCCCCAGGTCCAGGGTGTCGCCGCGCCAGAACTCCAGCCAGCGCGACGAACGGCTCACCCACTGCCGGTCGTTCTCGTGCACGAAGATGGGCACGCCGCCCAGCGCCTCGCTCCAGCGCACCATGGCCGAATAGAAGTGCGGATGCGACAGGCAGATGCGCTGCACGCCGCCACGCCTGGCGAGCTCGGCCACGGCCTCTTCGGTGACGAGGGCCACGCTCTCCCACAGCACCCCCGCCTCGGGCAGGTGCAGGGCCCGCTGCGGGATGGCAAAGCCCGGGGCGATGCCGATGCCGAACAGCCCCTGGTCCATCTCCAGCCGGTTGCGGTGGGCGGTGGCGAGTTCGTCATGCGTGGTCCAGGCCTGGCCCTGCCATCCCACGTACTGCCGCTCGTCGCTGCAGATGGCGCAGAGCGATGGCGGCTGCGCGCGATCGTCGTGTTCGGTGCCGCAGGTGCGGCAGATGAAGTGGGGCATGGCGGGTCCTCCGGCTGCGAGGCCACCAGCCTAGGCCGGCCGGCCTTGTCGCCCAAGGGCCAAGTCCGCCGTTTCAAAGGGTGCCAAGGACCCCGGCCAGTCGACGCACGGCCTCGGGGATGCGGGCCGCGGCGATGCTGCCGTAGCCCAGCACCAGCCCTGGCTCGTCCGCGCCGGCCGCCAGCCGGTAGCGGCTCAGCGGCTCGACGGCCACGCCGGCCGCCCAGGCGCGCCGCGCCAGCTCGGCGCAGTCGACGTCGAGGGCCACGGCCAGGTGCAGGCCCGCGATGGCCGGATGGCACTCGGCGCGCCTGCCCAGGTGCTGGGTGATCGCCTGCATCAGCACCCGTCGCCGCTCGGCGTACTCGGCGCGCATGCGGCGCACGTGGCGCAGCAGGTGGCCTTCGGCGATGAAGCCGGCCACGGCGGCCTGCATCAACGCTGGCGCGCCCATGTCGGCGGCCTGGCGCGCCGCCACCAGGGCGTCGCGCGCCCAGGCCGGCGCGACGATGTAGCCGATGCGCAGCGCCGGCAGCATGCTCTTGGACAAGGTGCCCACGTAGAAGACACGGCCGTCGCGGTCCAGCGTCTTCAGCGCATCCAGAGGCCGCGACGTGAAGCGGAATTCGCCGTCGTAGTCATCCTCGACGATGACGGCCTGGCGCTCGGCCGCCCAGCGCAGCAGGTCGCGCCGGCGCGGCAGGGACATCGCCACACCGAGAGGGAACTGGTGCGACGGCGTGACGCAGACGATCTGCGCCTGGCCCGGCAGCGCCTGCACGACCAGGCCTTCGCGGTCCACCGGCACGGCCTGCAGCCGGGCGCCCGCGCCGGCCAGCGCGGCACGCAGCGGCGGATAGCCCGGGTCCTCGACGGCAGCCAGTGTGCGCCCCGGCGCCACGAGCACGCGCCCGATCAGGTCGAAGGCCTGCTGGGCGCCGGCCGTGACGATGACGTCGTCCGCCGTGCAGGCCACGGCCCGCGCGGCCGAGACGTGGCCGGCGATGGCCTCCCGCAGCGCGGGCAGCCCCTGCGGATGCGCGTAGCTGGCCGGTTCGCGCGCAGCGGCCTGCAGGGCGCGGGTCTGCAGGCGACGCAGCACGTCGAAGGGAAAGGCGGAGACGTCGGGCATGCCGGTCGTGAAGGCCAGCGCGGGGACGGGTCCTGGCGCGACCGGCTCGGGCAGCACCGCCAGCCCGCCGCGCAGCCAGCGGCTGTCGGCCCAGGGCGCCACGCTGGCGCGGTCCGACACCTGAACCGCCGCCCGCGGCAGCTCCGCGACGAAAGTGCCGGCGCTGCCGCGCGACTCCAGCCAGCCCTCCGAGGCCAGCCGTTCATAGGCCGCGACGGCCGTGTTGCGCGACACGCCGAGCCGCGCCGCCAGCTCGCGCGAGGGCGGCAGGCGCACGCCGGGCGCCAGCCGGCCGCTGGCGATGGCTTCGCGCAAGGCAGCGTGCAGCCCCGCCAGGCGGGCGCCGCGGCCGGGGATCTGCAGGTCGAGTTCCAGGCTTGGCTCCATGCATCGAAGGTGTCTTGGCCCTTTCACGGAGCCATGCGAAGCGGCACTCTAAGCGCCTTTCACACCGGAGCCCGCATGAACCCCGACTCCCCTCTCGAAGGCCTCACGCCCGAGGCCGCCGTACACGTCAGCGCCGCGCTGCGGCGCGCCGGCCTCGATGCCTGGATGCCCGAGGGCGAGGGCAAGTGGTCGCTGCCGCTGCAGTTCCTGCCCGACGAGGGGCGCGGCCGGGGCTGGGTCGAGCTGATGCGCCTGGCGCCGGGCACCCGGCTGACCCTGCACCGCCATCACGGCGAGGTGCACGGCCTGAACCTGCAGGGCCGCCGGCGCCTGGACGACGGCCGCATCATCGGCCCGGGTGATTACGTCTACGAACCCAGCGGCAACGTCGACAGCTGGGAGGCCGTCGGCGACGAGGTCCTGGTGCTGCACGTCGTCGTGCGTGGCGACGTGGACTACCTCGGCCCGCGCGGCGTGGTCGAGCGCCGCATCACCGCGGCAGACCGCGAGGCGGCCTACCGCGACTTCTGCGCGCAGCGGGGCCTGGCGCCGAGGCTGGGCAACGCCGGCTAGAACACCACCTCGGCCCGCAGGCCGCCTTCGGGCCGGTTGGCCAGCACCAGGGCCGCGCCCTGGCGCCGCACCAGCTGCTGGGCGATGTACAGGCCCAGGCCCGCGCCGCCCGTCTCGCGGTTGCGCGAGCCCTCCAGGCGGCGGAAGGGCTGGCGCACGCGTTCCAGCTCGGCCTCGGGGATGCCGGGCCCGTCGTCCTCGACGACCAGCCGGGTCACGCCGGCCGCGAGCTGCACGCTGACACGGGCGTTGCCGGCATAACGCAGCGCGTTGCCGACGAGGTTGTCGATGACGCGGCGCAACGCCACGGGATCGGCGCTGACCACGGCCGGCGGCCCGTCGAAGCTGACCGCAGCGCCAGCCTCGGCGAGGTCGTCCACGGCCGACTGCGCCAGGGCGGAGAGGTCGACGCGCTGGGCCGGCGAGGCTTGCGCGGGGCGGAAGACCTCGATGACGCTCTCCACCAGGCGGTTCATCTCGCGCAGGTCCTCGATGCAGCGCTCGCGCACCCTGGCCTCGACCTCGCCCGTCTCCAGCCGCAGCCGCATGCGCGTCAGCGGCGTGCGCAGGTCGTGGGAGATGGCGGCCATCATCAGCCCGCGCTCCTCGAACTGGCTGCTGAGCTCGGCCGCCATGCGGTTGAAGACGGCGGCGGCCTCGCGCACCTCGCGGGTGCCCTCCTCCTCGCTCAGCGTGGGCACCGCCCGCCCCTGGGCCAGGGCCGGCGTGAGCCCCTGCGCCGCGCCGACGAGCCGCCGCACCGGACGGGCGAGCCAGCGCGAGCCCCACCAGGCCGCCAGCGCGATGAGGGCGAGGCGAACGCCGTAGTCGATGAGGCTGGAGCGCCAGGGCAGCGCGGGCGGCAGAGACGGGAAGGTGGGCACATGCAGCTCGTCGGGCCCGTGCCTGCGGTGCGGCGGTCCCTCGCCGTCGAAGCCGGGTGGTTCGCCCCCAAGCCGCGGCGGCGGGCCGCCGTCGGCATGCTGCGGCGGCAGCTCCGGGGGCAGGCCGGCCAGGCCATGCCAGGTCTGCGAGACCAGCAGCCAGGCGGCCAGGTGGCTCAGCGCCAGGGCGGCCCACATCAGCAGGAACAGCCGCAGGCCGAGCCGGTCCCAGTCCTTCCATGGTCTCAGCATGCGCTCACCTCGGCGTCGAAAAGATAGCCCTCGCCGCGCACCGTGCGGATGAGGCTGGGCTCGCGCGCCGTGTCGCCCAGCTTGGCGCGCAGGCGCGAGACGGCCAAGTCGATGCTGCGGTCGTTGACCTCGACGCCGGGCGCGCGGGTCAGCTCGATGAGCTGGTCACGGCTGAGCACCCGTCCGGGCCGCTGCACGAAGGCCGCCAGCAGCCGGAACTCGGCGCTGGACAGGGCGATGCCGACCTCGTCGGCGCGGATCAGCTGGCGCGTCATGCGGTCGAAGCGCCAGCGCCCGAAGCGCAGCAGCCGCGTATCCTCGGTCGCAGCCTGGCCGCCCTTGCTGGCGCGCCTGACGAGAGCCTGCAGCCGGGCGACGAGTTCGCGCGGCTCGAAGGGCTTGGCGAGGTAGTCGTCCGCGCCGAGTTCCAGGCCGACGACCCGGCTCATGGTGTCGCCGCGTGCCGTCAGCATGAGGACCGGGGGTGCATCGGGCTGGGTGGCCAGCCAGCGCAGCAGCGCGAGGCCGTCCTCGCCGGGCAGCATCAGGTCGAGCACGATGACGTCCATCCGCGCCGCCGCGAGCGCCTGGCGCATGCCCTGGCCGTCCGCCGCCGCGCTGACCTGCCAGCCGAAGCCCTCCAGATAGGCCGTCAGGCTGGTGCGGATCTCGGCGTCGTCGTCGACGACCAGGCAGCGTCCCATCATGCGGCGATGCCCACTTTCAAACGGGCCACGTAGCCGGCGCTGGCAGAGCCGGTCACCGTGGCGATCTGGGTGGCGTAGCCGTCGCTGAAGATGCCGTCGGTGGCGAGGCCGATGGCCGCGTTGTTGGCCGCGCTGCTGCCGTAGCCGCTGGTGGCGTAGACGGCGCTGCTCACGTCGGCGGGGAAGCACATCTGCGAGGTGCGCAGCTTGTTGTTCCAGTTCGTCGCCGTGGTGGTGCTGCGGTAGATCTCGAAGTGGATGTGGGGCACGCGGCCAGCGTAGCAGCCCGGATAGATGGTCTGGAACACGGCGGTGCCGTCGCTGCCGGTGGCCTGCACGCCGCGCAGGTAGTTCTCGGCGGTGGCGCCGCTGGAGTACATGGAGTAGCGGCCCTCGGCATCGCAATGCCAGAGGTAGACGGCGTAGCCGGAGAGGTCGGCGCAGGACGCGTTGGTGTTCACGAGTTCGATGATGACCTGCAGCGGCACGCCGGTGGCGACCCCGGTAGCGCCGGCGATGCTGGCGCGGATGTCGCTGCGCACGATGCCGCTGAGGGCCAGGGCGTTGGCGACGCTGCCGCTGGCGCCGTTGTTGGAGCCGTCGCCCGGATAGGGGCCTTCGGTCTCGCTCGGGATGAGGGAGCAACTGCTGCTGCTCGTCGAGGTGGAGCCGGTGGTGTCCGAACTGCTCGAAGAGCCGGAGGACGAGGTCGTGGAGGCGGCCGCCGAGCCGCCTCCGCCGCAGCCGCTCATCCCCATCGCGCCGGCACCGGCGCCGAGGAGCCAGCGCAGGGCGGTGCGGCGCTCGAAGGCCTGTTGGTGCAGGCGGCTGAGGTCATGGGACAGGCCGAGATGGGAGTCGTGGTCTTGGGGCATGGCGGTGGTGCGGTGAGGGGGACGACGGGATTGCACCGGGGGGATGTATCGCCAGGGTTTGCAGATTGTGTCGGGGGTGACATATGGGGCGCTGCGCTGTTTGGTTGGGTTGCTTTTGCGTCGAGCTTTTGCGGCTCGGTGCGCCGTGTTGTGGGTTGCTTTTGCTGAAAGCCTTTGCAACTCGGTGCACCGCCGCGGGAATCCGCCCCGCGAGGGCGGGTAACTTTCTTCTGTCGCGCCAGAAGAAAGTCACCAAAGAAGAGGCGCCCTCAATCGAGGGCCTTGATGCGCTGAACGCCAAGAAGCACCTCGAGGCGAGCCGCTTCGCTCTCGCCGCTGTCCTTATCACCAGAACCATCCATCCACCGCCAGCCCGCCTAACGCGCGGCTGCACGCCGTGCTCACGAGTGGAAATTCAAGCAATGCAAGCGTCGCTCGGGCGACGCGTCGTGGCGGGTGGTGCCTTCACTGGTGAGCCCGGCGTGCAGCCGGCGTTAACCGGCGTGAAGGTCCGATACGTGGTGCTCGGCATAGGGACAGCGGCGAGAGCGCAGCGGGTCGCTTCTGGGCGGTAGCCGGGCGGTCGTTTTCGCGCGCGGGCCTTGGCAGGCTGCTGCCAGCTTGCGGTTCAGCGCCTCTCTTTTGGTGACTTTTCTCTGGCGCGACAGAGAAAAGTCACCCGCCCGCCGGGGCGGACTCCCGGCGCGGTGTAACGAACGCCAAAGGCTCCCCGCAAAAGCTACCCGACACACAAGCGCATCGAACGGGAAGGCCGCAGGCAACAGCCATCAAACCGGCTCCACCGTCACCCCCACCCGCAACGTCGCCACCCCTCCCCCCCGCAGCACCCCCCTCAACGGCGCCACGTCCGCATAGTCCCGCCCCCACGCCAGCGTGACATGGTCCAGGCCCGCGGCGACGTCGTTGGTCGGGTCCAGCGCCAGCCAGCCCTGCTCCGGGCACCACAGCTCGACCCAGGCATGCGAAGCGTCGGCGCCGACGAGCTTGGGCGCTCCCTCGGGCGGACGGGTCAGCAGATAGCCGCTGACATAACGCGCCGCCAGGCCCAGGCCGCGGCAGGCCGCGATGAAGATGTGGGCGAAGTCCTGGCACACGCCGCTGCGCTGGGCCAGGGCGTCGGCGGCGCGGGTGGCGACCGTCGTGCTCTGTGGAAGGTAGTGCAGGGTCTCGTGGATCTGGTGCATCAGCGCCAGGCCGCCGGCCGCCAGCGTGCGCCCCGGCAAGAAGGCGCGGCGCGCGAAGGCGGCGAGCGTGCCGTCCGGCGCGGCATAGGGCGAGGCCAGGGCGAACTCGTCGGCCTCTTGCAGCGCGCGGCCCGCCCGGTAGCGCAGGCCGGCTGCCACCGCCTCCCAGGCCGGCCCGCGGCCGGGATCGGGGTCGGGGCGGTCTCGCAGCAAAGCGACGAACCGGCTGTCCACGACCAGCTTCTCGTGGACGCGGGCGTGGCCGAAGCTCAGGTGCCGGTTGCCCCAGGGGTCGCGGCGCAGATGACGGGCCAGTTCGGCGGCATCGAGCTCCAGGCCCTCGATGCCCCAGCCGTCGGGCAGGGGGTCGATGCTGAGGCGCCAGCCGCTGACCGTCTGCCAGGGCGTGTCCCGCGGCGCGAGGCAGGCCGCGTGATGGGCCCATTCCACCGAGGCCTCGTAGGTGTACTCGGTGACGTGGTGGACCGCGAGGCGAGCCGTCACTGCCACACCCTCTGCTCGGCGCCCAGCACGTGGGCGAAATAGCGCTGGCTGATCAGGCTGGACAGCTCGCCGGCCTGGGCGGCGGCGCGCTGGAGGTGCTCCACCAGAGCCGGCCCGGGCGCGGCCAGCTCGGCCAGCGGCCAGGCCTCGGGCACGGGCAGGTCGGCGGCGATGTCGGTCGCCCAGGCGGGGTCGTGGCGGGCGAGCTTGGCGAAGCGGTCGCGCAGGGTGCGCGCCACCCAGGCCAACGAGCGCGGGTTCTCGGTGTCGTGCACCAGCAGGTGCAGCAGCGGCGGCGCCTCGCGGCGCGCCTGGAACTGGGCGCGGTAGGTGATGGTGGAGTCGAACACGCCGAGCAGCAGGGCGAAGCCGTCCTCGGTGAGGGCCAGGGAGTTCGTATGCCCCCAGGTCAGCGCTTCGCCCTGCCCGCCCCCCGAGGGGGTCACGGAATCTTGGGGCGGCCCGGCGCTTTCGTGCGCGAAGGTCTCGGCCAGCACGTCCGCATGGAAGGACAGCCGCTCGATCTGGCGGCCGATGGACAGCAGCCGCCAGCCGTCGTCGCGGGTCATGCGGTCGGTCTGGGCGCCGGTGATGGCGGCCAGGTGGGTGTCGGCGCGCGCCAGCACGTTGAGCACGTCGGTGACCGGCACGCCCGGGCCGGGGCGGTCGAGCACGGCGCGCAGGTGCTGCTCGAACTGGGCCGTGGTCTCGTGGATGAGGCGCCAGGCCTCGGGCGAGAGGCGCTCGCGCAGGGCCTGGGCGCAGGCCTGCAGGGCGCGCAGGTTCCAGCCGACGCTGTTGACGCCCGAGCCGGGCAGCAGGGCCGCGAGCAGGGCGCGCTCGAAGCCGCGCGGATCGTCGTCGGCGGGTGGCGCGCGCCGGTCGACGAGGCCGTGGTGGCGGGCCAGCGCATCGAGCAGCGGCAGCATGGCCGGCGGCATGGCCCCGCGCTGCACCATGACGCTGGCCTCGATGACGTGGCGGGCCAGCCGCGCGCTGTTCTCGGCGCGCTCGGTGTAGCGGCCGAGCCAGAAGAGGTTCTCGGCGGCCCGGCTGGTCACGGTCCAGTGCACGTCGCGCAGGTCGGCCGGCTGCAGCGGCTGGGACAGCAGCGTGGTCGGGTCGACTTCGCCGTCGGTCATGACCCAGGTGTCGGCGCTCAGCGAGCCGCGCTGGATGGACAGCCAGGCATCGGCCAGGGGGTCGCGGCGCGGCGCGACCCGGGTCAGGCCGCCGGGCAGCACCTTCCAGCCGCCGCGGCCGTCGGTCATCGCGAAGACGCGCAGCACCGCCACGCGCGGCTCCAGCGCACCGCGCGTCCAGACCGGCTGCTTGGTCGGCTTGACGCGGGCCTGCAGGGTGTAGGCCGTCGGGTCGGCATCGATGCGGTCGGCCAGTTCCAGCAAGGCCTCCTCGCTGAGCTCGGCCGCCACGATGGGGCTGAAGCTGCTCGTCGTGCTGCTGGCCGAGAAGGTGGGCACGACGATGAACTCGGCCAGCCGCGGGCGCAGGGCCTGCCAGGCGCTCTCCTCGCCGCACCACCAGCTCTGGATGGCCGGCAGCTTCAGCGGTTCGCCCAGCAGGCTCTCGGCCACGGCGGGCCAGAAGGCGGTGAGGCCCGGGCTTTCCAGCCAGCCCGCGCCGGGCGCGTTGGCGATGACGACTTCGCCAGCGCGTGCGGCCTGTAGCAGGCCGGGCACGCCGAGGATGGAGTCGGGCCGCAGTTCCAGCGGGTCGAGCCAGGTGTCGTCCACGCGGCGCAGCAGCACGTGCACGCGCTCCAGCCCGGCCAGGGTCTTGAGGTAGACCTTGTCGGCGCGCACCGTCAGGTCGGCGCCTTCCACCAGGGTGATGCCGAGGTAGCGGGCCAGGAAGGCCTGTTCGAAATAGGTCTCGTTGCGCGGCCCCGGCGTGAGCAGGGCCACACGGCTGCGCTCGCCCGCGGGCGACAGCCGCGTCAGCGCCTGGATGAAGTCGCGGTAGCTGGCGGCCAGGCGCTGCACCGCCATCTGGCGGAAGGCCTCCGGGAACTGCTGGGCGATGACGAGACGGTTCTCCAGCACGTAGCCCAGGCCGGAGGCGGCCTGGGTGCGCTGGCCGACCACCCACCAGTGCCCGTCCGAACAGCGCGTCAGGTCGAAGGCCAGCACCTGCAGGTGCACGCCGCCCGGCGGCGTGGCGCCGTGCATGGCGCGCAGGTATTGCGGGTGGGCCAGCACCAGCGAGGCCGGCAGCAGCCCTTGCTGCAGCAGGCGGCGCTCGCCGTAGATGTCGGCCATGACGGCGTCCAGCAGGCGCGCCCGCTGGGCGATGCCGGCCTCGATGCCGCGCCACTCGTCCGGCTCGATGAGCATGGGCAGCAGTTCCAGCGGCCAGTGCCGGGCCAGCGGCAGGCCCTCGTGGCCGTCCAGGCCCGGCAGGGGCGGACCGTCACTGTGCACGTTGTAGCTGGCGCCGTCCTCCAGCACGCGGCGCTGCACGCGCAGGGCCTTGGCGCTGAGTTCCTGCCAGCCCGCCGCGCCGCCGGCCGCGAAGAAGCGCTTCCAGCGCTCGGCCAGGCCCGCCTGCGGTTCGCCGGGGTGGTTGACCTGCCCGGTCAGCTCGTAGAAGTGGCCGTCGCGGCTGCGCAGGGCGGCCGACGCGGCCTGCACCAGCGGATCGGGCGCCTGGGGCGCTTCCGGCTCGTCGGGGAGCAGGCTCCACTGGCTGGGGGTGAGCTCGGGCATGGCTGGGGGTTGGGGTGGAAAGGCATTGTCAAGCAATGTCTGCGCCGCCCCGGGCGGCGCACCGCCACCCGCCGCGGCCGACCGTGAAAGAGCGCTCAGGGGAGCCGCTCAGGTGGCCGCCGGCTGCGACGGGGCCAGGAAGGCGCGCAGCACGCGCTCGGCCGCCTGCGGGTCGTCCCGCCAGGCGCCATGGCCCACGCCGGCAAAGCGCTCGAACTGCACGCACCGCGCCGGCAGGGCCGCGACGATCTCCTCGGCATCCTGCGGCGGCGTGACGGGGTCGTCCTCGCCGGCCATCACCAGCACCGGGCATTGCACGCCGGCGAGGCCGGGCCGCAGGTCCATGCCGCGCAGCTCGCCGCGGGTGTGGGCGAACAGGATCTCGGGCTTGAAGATCATCCAGCCGGCGGCGTCAGGATTCTTCGGCCGGGTGTTGTAGAGGTGGCGGCAATGCTGCTCGTAGGCGGCCCAGGTCTGCGGGCCGGGGTGCTCCCAGAACTCGCGCGCCGCCTGCGCCGCCACCGGGCCGCCCAGGGCGCCGAAACGCTCGACCTTGCGCTCCAGGCCGAAATGGTGGGAGGTGCTGGACAGCACCACCTTGGCCGGATGCGCCGGATGCCGCGCCAGGTAGCGCTGGGCGACGAAGCCGCCGAAGCTCTGGCCCAGCACGATGGGCTTGGCGATGCCCAGCGCGTCGCACAGGCGCACGACGTCGTCGGCGAAGACGTCCAGCACCCACTCCTCGGCCGGCCGCGGGTCGCTGCGGCCATGGCCGCGCAGGTCGAAATAGACGACCTGGCAGAGATCGGCGAAGCGGCTGAAGAAGGGCCGAAAGCCCGTATGGTCGAAGCCCGGGCCGCCGTGGATGAGGACGAGGGTGGGCTTGTGCCGCAGCACGGGGCCATCGGGCACGTGGCCCAGGCCTTCGATGTCGACGAAGAGGCGGATGCCGGGCTGGATTTCGATGCGCATGGGCGGGTCAGTCTCGTGCGCGATCAGCCCGCCTTGCGCAGATCCAGCGTGAACGGGAACTCCAGGCTGCGCCGCGGTTCGCCCACCTCGACCTGGCCCGGCGTGTGGCCGTGGGCGGTGAAGCGCGCCAGGCGGCGGCTCTCGGCCTCGTAGGCGTTGACGGGCAGCGTCGCATAGTTGCGCCCGCCCGGGTGGGCGACGAAGTAGCGGCAGCCGCCGAGGGACTTCTGCTGCCAGGTGTCGACAAGGTCCACCGTCAGCGGGGCATGGACACCGATGGTGGGGTGCAGGGCCGAGGGCGGCAGCCAGGCGCGGTAGCGCACGCCGCAGACAAACTCGCCGACGCGGCCGGTCGGCTGCAGCGGCAGCGGCTGGCCGTTGACGGTGATGCGGTGGCGCGGGTCGACGAGGCCGCTCACGTGCACCTCCAGCCGCTCCAGCGAGGCATCCACATAACGCACCGTCCCACCGGCCGAGCCTTCCTCGCCCATCACGTGCCAGGGCTCCAGGGCGCCACGCAGGGTCACGTGCACGCCGCGCGAGGCGAACTCGCCGTACTTGGGGAAGCGGAACTCGAAGTGCGGCGCGAACCAGGCGGGGTCGAGCGGATAGCCGGCCGCGGCCATGTCCTCCAGCACGTCGGCGAAGTCCTCCCGCACGAAGTGGGGCAGCAGCCAGCGGTCGTGCAGCTCGGTGCCCCAGCGCACGAGATGGCTGCGGTAGGGCGTCTTCCAGAAGCGGGCCACCAGGGCGCGCAGCAGCAGCTGCTGCACGATGCTCATGCGCGCGTGCGGCGGCATTTCGAAGGCGCGCAGTTCCAGCAGGCCGAGCCGGCCGGTCGTGGAGTCGGGCGAGTAGAGCTTGTCGATGCAGAACTCGCTGCGGTGGGTGTTGCCCGTCACGTCGACGAGGACGTTGCGCAGCGTGCGGTCCACCAGCCACGGCGGCATCGCCGCGCCGAGGCTGGCCTCGGCCTTGTGGATCTCGCCGAGCGCGATCTCCAGCTCGCGCAGCTGGTCGTTGCGGGCTTCGTCCACGCGCGGCGCCTGGCTGGTCGGGCCGATGAAGAGGCCGCTGAACAGGTAGCTGAGGCTGGGATGGTTGTGCCAGTAGGCCAGCAGCGAGGCCAGCAGCGAGGGGCGGCGCAGGAAGGGCGAGTCGGCCGGCGTGGCGCCGCCCAGCACGAAGTGGTTGCCGCCGCCGGTGCCGCTGTGGCGCCCGTCGATCATGAACTTCTCGCTCGACAGCCGCGTCTGCCGTGCCGCCTCGTAGAGGAACTCCGTGTGCTGGACAAGTTCGCCCCAGTCGTGCGCCGGGTGGATGTTGACCTCGATGACGCCCGGGTCGGGAGTCACCTGCAGCAGCTTCAGGCGCGAGTCGCGCGGCGGCGGGTAGCCCTCCAGCACGATCTTGAAGCCGGTATCCTCGCAGGCCGCCTCGACGGCGACCAGCAGCTCCAGGTAGTGGTCGAGCTTCTCGAGCGGCGGCATGAAGACGTAGAGCACGCCGCTGGCCCGGCCCACGGCCTCGGCCTTGGGGCCGTTGGCCCGCCGGGGGTCGCGCGCCTCCACGCACAGCGCCGTGCGCGTGACCCAGTGGGCGCTCTCGAAGCGCGCCGGGCGCTGGGCCGCATCGGCATCGCCGCCAGCCGCACCGCCTGAGGCGGCCGGCCCGGATGGCCCGGACGGACGCAGCCCGGCCGTCGACCCGGCGGAGGCCAGGCCCCGGGTTTGCGCCCGCAACGCAGCGGCAGCCGGCAACTGGCCGCGCGGCGCGAAGGGGTCCTGCTCCACCAGATAGGGGTAGTCGCCCTGGCTCACCCAGGGCAGGGCATCCAGCGGCAGCCGCCAGCCCATGGGCGAGTCGCCGGGGATGAGGTAGAGCCGCTCGTCGCGGAAGAACCAGGGCCCCGTCTCCCAGCGCGCGCCGGCCAGCGAGGGCTCGCCGGCGTGGCGGATGGGCAGCACATAGCCGACGACGCGCGACAGGCCCTGGTCGAAGACGCGGCGCAGGCGCGTGCGCTCGAGCTCGTCGTCCAGGCGCGAGTCGAAGGGGTCGACGTTGACCGGCAGGCGCCGCTCGCGCCAGAGGTAGTACCAGGTGTCCTCATAGGCGGGCTGCACGTGCTGGTCGGGCAGGCCCAGGCGGCGCGTCAGCGCGCCCATGAAGGTGCGGGCATGCTCGTCGGTGTAGGCATGCTGCTCGCGCTCGTCGGCGAACCACTCGGGGTTGCGCCAGCAGGGCTGGCCGTCGGTGCGCCAGTGGATGGACAGCGCCCAGCGCGGCAGCTGCTCGCCCGGATACCACTTGCCCTGGCCGAAGTGCAGGAAGCCACCCTGGCCGTATTCGTCGCGCAACCGGTGCGTCAGCTGTTGGGCGTAGACACGCTTGGTCGGCCCGAGGGCCTCGGTGTTCCACTCCGGAGCGTCGCGGTCGTCCAGGGCGACGAAGGTGGGCTCGCCACCCATGGTCAGGCGCACGTCGCCGTCGGCGAGGTCGCGGTCCACCTGCTCGCCGAGCTTGAGCACCTCGGCCCATTGCGCCTCGGTGTAGGGGCGGGTGACGCGCGGCGACTCGTAGATGCGCGTGACGCTCATCTCGTGGCCGAACTCGACCTCGGACTCGTCCACCGCGCCGCTGATGGGCGCGGCGCTGCCCGGCGTGGGCGTGGCGGCCAGCGGGATGTGGCCTTCGCCGGCGAGCAGGCCGGAGGTCGGGTCCAGGCCGATCCAGCCGGCGCCGGGCAGGTAGACCTCGCACCAGGCGTGCAGGTCGGTGAAGTCGACCTCGGTGCCGCTCGGGCCGTCGAGGGCCTTCTCGTCGGGGCTGAGCTGGATGAGGTAGCCGGAGACGAAGCGCGCCGCCAGGCCGAGATGGCGCAGCAGTTCCACCAGCAGCCACCCGGAATCGCGGCAGGAGCCCGAGGCCTTGGCCAGGGTCTCCTCGGGTGTCTGCACGCCGGGCTCCAGGCGAATGAGGTAGGAGACGCTGTTCTGCACGCGTTGGTTCAGCTCGACCAGGAAGTCGATCGTCGGCCGCTCGGCGCGCGGGATGCCGGCGAGATAGGCCGCCAGCAGCGGCGTGGGCGGCTCGGCCTGCAGGTAGGGCGCCAGCTCGATCTTCTGGGCCTCGTCGTACTCGAAGGGAAAGGTCTGGGCGTGGGGCTCGAGGAAGAAGTCGAAGGGGTTGTAGACCGCCATCTCGGCGACGAGATCGACGGTGACGGTGAATTCGGTCGTCTTCTCGGGGAAGACCAGCCGCGCCAGGTAGTTGGCGAAGGGGTCCTGCTGCCAGTTGATGAAGTGCTTGGCGGGCTCGATGCGCAGGGAGTAGCTCAGCACGGGGGTGCGGCAGTGCGGCGCGGGGCGCAGGCGCACGACCTGGGGGCCGAGGCTGACCGGGCGGTCGTACTTGTAGCGGGTGACGTGCTTGAGGGCGACGTGGATGCTCATGTGCGTTGCTCCGCCGCGCGGGCTGCGGGCTGTTTGGTCGTTGGTGGGTGTTCGTAGCGAGGCCCGTGCCGGGAGTTCGCCCCGGCGGGCGACCTACTTTTTGGGCGACCAAAAAGTAGGCAAAAAGTCGCCCCTGCAAAACCGCCCCTGCGCTTCGCTTCGGGGTTCCCTGCGATGCTCGAAGCCCGGGGGCGCGCCCAACTCGCTTCGTTCGCTTCGCTCACTACGCTCAGACAAAGGGGCGCGAAGTCAGATGTTGAAGCGCGCTGCGCGCGCCCCCCGGGCTTCTGCGCTTCTCGGCGGTTTAGAAGGGGAGAGCCGCGAACAGCCGAACCCCAACAGCCGAACAGCCGGGTTGCCAATCGCGGAGGCCGGGCGTTTGACGTATCTCGTCTTCCCCCCTTGAGCACCGCCGAGCAGCGCAAGGCCTTGAGGGCGTGCGCGAAGCGCACTTCAACTTCTGACTCCGCGCAATTGTTTGACCGGAGCGTAGCGAAGGGAGTTTTGCGCGGGCCCTCAAGGTCTGAGCAGCGCAGGGGACCCGCAGCGAAGCGGAGGGCGGTGCGGCCGGGGGTCGTTTTTTGCCTACTTTTTGTCGACACAAAAAGTAGGTCGCCCGCCGGGGCGAACTCCCGGCACGGTGCACCGAACACAAAGGCTCGCAGCAAAAGCATCCCCACACCCCAGTGCCGTCAAGCCGACGGCACCAGAAAGTCTTCGCTGATCCTCACCCCCAGCTCCGCGACCTCCGCCAGGAACCCGTCCAGGAAGGGATGCAGCCCGTCCGCCAGGATCTCGTCGATGCGTCCGAAGGCGAGCTCCGCCTCCAGCCGCCCCACGCGCCGCAGCGTTTCGCCCGACTGCGCATTGGCCACGCGCTTGAGGTTGGCCTGCATGCGCGTCACGCAATGCGAGAGGGACCGCGGCATGTCGGGCCGCAGGATCAGCAGCTCGGCCACCTTGTCGGGCTGGATGACGTTGCTGTAGACCTTGCGATAGATCTCGAACCCCGAGACCGAGCGCAGCACCGCCGACCAGTAGTAGAAGTCGCGGGCCGCGTCGTGCTCGCCCTGGGACTGCTCCTGGCGATAGAACTTCACATCCAGCAGCCGCGCGGTGTTGTCGGCGCGCTCCAGGAAGGAGCCGATGCGGATGAAGTGGAAGGCCTCGTCCTGCAGCATGGTGCCCACCGTCACGCCGCGGGACAGATGGCTGCGGTACTTGACCCACTCGAAGAGCTGCGACGGGTCGCGCGTCAGCGCGCCTTCGCGCAGCAGGCGACGGAACTCCAGCCAGGTCTGGTTCATCGTCTCCCAGACTTCGGTGGTCAGCGCGCCGCGCACGGCCCGCGCGTTCTCGCGGGCCGCCCGCAGGCAGTTGAAGATGGACGAGAGGTTGCCCTCGTCGGCCACCATGAACTCCATGACGTTGCGGCCGTTGATCGCCGAATACTTGCCGCCGTACAGGCCGTTGAGTTCGGAGATGGAGACGAGGCTGCGCCAGGTCTGCTCGGACTGGTCGGCGGACTGCGGCTGCAGCGAGGTCTGGTAGGCGATGTCCAGCATCCGGGCGGTGTTTTCGGCCCGCTCGATGTAGCGGCTCAGCCAAAACAGATGGTCAGCAGTCCTAGACAGCATGCTTCGACTCCCGTTCGTTGGCCGAAAACCCCGTGCGCGCTGACGCGCGCCGCTGTGTTTTGGCTTCGCCACAAGCGCTTCGCGCTTGACCCGCCCGCTCGATATAGCGGCTCAGCCCAAAGAGATGGTCTGCGGTCCTTGAAAGCATCTTGTCGTCTCCCTCAATCTTCCAGAACCCAGGTGTCCTTGGTCCCGCCGCCCTGGCTGCTGTTCACCACGAGCGAGCCCTCCTTCAAGGCCACCCGCGTCAGCCCGCCGGGCACCATGCGCACGCTCGACCCGCTCAACACGAAGGGTCGCAGATCGATGTGACGGGGCGCCACGCCGCTCTCAACGAAGGTCGGGCAGGTGGACAGCGACAGCGTGGGCTGCGCGATGTAGTTGCCGGGGTGGGCGATCAGCCGGGCGCGGAAGGCCTCGATCTCCTCGCGGCTGGCGGCGGGGCCCACCAGCATGCCGTAGCCGCCCGCGCCGTGCACTTCCTTGACGACCAGCTCGGGCAGGTGGGCCAGCGTGTAGGCCAGGTCGTCCTTCTCGCGGCAGACGTAGGTGGGCACGTTCTGCAGGATGGGCTTTTCGCCGAGGTAGAACTCCACCATCTTGGGCACGTAGGGGTAGATGGACTTGTCGTCCGCAATGCCCGTGCCGATGGCGTTGCACAAGGTCACCTTGCCGGCCTTGTAGGCGTTGACGAGGCCGGCGCAGCCGAGCTGGGAGTCGGCGCGGAAGACCTGGGGGTCGAGGAAGTCGTCGTCGATGCGGCGGTAGATGACGTCCACGCGCCGCGGGCCCCGCGTGGTGCGCATGTAGACGAAGCCGCCGTCGACGAAGAGGTCCTGGCCCTCGACCAGCTCCACGCCCATCTGCTGGGCGAGGAAGGCATGCTCGAAGTAGGCGGAGTTGTACATGCCCGGCGTCATCACCACCACGGTGGGGTCGGACACGCCCGAGGGCGCGACGCTGCGCAGCGTGTCCAGCAGCAGGTCGGGGTAGTGGGCCACCGGCGCGATGCGGTGGCTGACGAAGAGCTCGGGGAAGAGCCGCATCATCATCTTGCGGTTCTCGAGCATGTAGCTCACGCCCGAGGGCACGCGCAGGTTGTCCTCCAGCACGTAGTAGTCGCCCGAGCCATCGGCATTGCCGGCGCGCACGATGTCGACGCCGGCGATATGGCTGTAGACGTTGCCCGGCACGTCCACGCCCATCATCTCCTTGCGGAACTGCGCGTTGTTGAGGATCTCGTCGGCGGGCACGATGCCGGCCCGCAGGATCTCCTGGCCGTGGTAGACGTCGTGGATGAAGCGGTTGAGCGCCGTCACGCGCTGGGCCAGGCCCGCCTGCATCGTCGTCCACTCGCCGGCGGGGATGACGCGCGGGATGAGGTCGAAGGGGATGAGGCGCTCCGTGCCCTCGCCCGAGTCCTTGTCGCCGTAGACGGCGAAGGTGATGCCCACGCGGCGGAAGATCAGTTCCGCCTGCTCGCGCCGCTCGCGCATCAGCGACTCGGGCTGGTCGGCCAGCCAGCGGGCGTAGGCCTCGTAGTGGGCGCGGGTGGCGGCACCCGCGGCGTTCATTTCGTCAAAGGCGGTCTGCATCGATGCTCCTCCTGCCTCGACGACGCAAATTCCGCGCCCGGATGGACGCGGCGGCTTCTGGTGCACCGCGCACAGCCGGCGTGCGCGATGCCCCTGCCGCGGGCGCCGTGGCACCAGAGTTATACCCGGCGCCCCGCCGCGCGGAGGTCAGAAGCGCAGCTGCACGCCGGTCTGAATGGAGCGCCCCGGCTGGGGTGCCAGGCCGCGGATGGTGGCCACGGCGGTGGCGTTGTAGGCCAGCTTGTTCGCGAGGTTGTCGAGCTTGAGGTACCAGAGGGCGTCCGACGTGCCCCAGTGCAGCTGGCGGGCGAGCGACATCCGCACGGTGCCGTAGCCGGCGGTCGGCGTGTCGAATTGCGCCACCCGCGTCTGGCGGGCGGCGCCGCGCCATTCCAGCCGGCCCGACCAGTCGCCGCGGCGGGCCTCCAGCCCCAGCATCGCGCGCAGGGGCGCAAGGCGCGGCAGCGGCTCCCCGGTGGCGCGGTTGTTGCCGCGCACCGCGTCGAGCTGGCTCAGCAGCGCCACCGCGGGATGGACCTGCCAGCGGCCCTCCACCTCCACGCCGCGCAACCGCGCCGGCACGGCGGTGAAGGCATAGACCGGCACCGCCTGCCCGCCGTTGTCCACCGTCTCGCCGGTAGCCTCCAGGGCGATGTAGTTGGTGAAGCGCGTTTCGTACAGGTTGACGTGCACGTGGCTGCCCTCGCCTTCCCACTTCAGGCCGAGGTCCAGGCCGCGCGAGCGCTCCAGGCCCAGCGCCGCGTCGCCCCGCTCGAATGCGGCGCTGGCCACGTGCAGGCCGTTGGCGTAAAGCTCGTAATAGGCGGGTGCGCGCTCGGTGCGGTTGAGGTTGGCGCTCAGGCTCCAGGCCTCGGAAAGCGGGTAGACGCCGCTGAGGGCCAGGCTCACCGGGCTGAAGCGCCGCGAGGCCGGCGCGCCGAAGCGGTCGCCGCCATCGGAGTCCACCGTCACGCGCTCGGTGCGCGCGCCGGCCGACCAGTCCACGCCGCCCAGGCGCGCCTGCTCCAGCACGAAGACGCCGGTGTTGCGGGTGCGCGTGCTCGGCACGAAGGCTTCCTCCCCGAGTGCCGAGAAGTCCAGGGCCTCGGTCTGCAGGCCCACCAGGCCCTTCACGGGGCCGAAAGCTGCGTGCTCGACTTCCAGGCGGCCGTCGGTGCCGGTGCTCTTGAAGGTCGTGCCGATGGCGCCGCTGCCCTCCACCTCTTGGTGCTCGTAGCGGTTGCGGCTGAGCTGCCAGCTCACGCGGTGCACCGGGCCCTGCGCCGTCGCCCACTCGCCTGCGGTCGCCAGGCGCTGGCGCTGCATGCGGATGGTCACGTCGGCCTCGGCCGTGGTGCCGTAGTTGGTGCGGTAGTCGTCCACCGAGACGCCGGCGAAGCCGCCGTCGAAAAAGACCGAGCCGCCCACCGCGCCGCCATGGCTGCGGGCGGCCGAGTTGCGCACGCTGGTGCGGCTTTCGCTGCCGTCGTCGGTGGGGCTGTCGAAGCGCGGCGCGACCTGGTTGCCGGCGTCGCGGCCGGCCAGGTCGACGTGCCAGCCGAAGCCGCCGTGCGGCTGGCCGCTGCCGCCGTCCAGCACGACGGCACCGCTCTTGTCGTGGCTCGGGCCGCCCAGGCGCAATTCGGCCGCTCCGCTCAGGCCGGGTGTCAGCGCGCGCGGGATGCGGTTGTCCAGCGTGTTGACGACGCCACCCACCGCATTGCCGCCATAGAGCAGCGCCGCGGCGCCGCGCAGCACCTCGACCTTGTCGATGACCAGGGGGTCGATGGCCACGCCGTGGTCGAAGCTCAGGTTGGAGGCGTCCACCGAGGCGCCCGAGTTGCTCAGGATGCGCACGCGGTCGCCATCCAGCCCGCGGATGCTGGGCCGGCTGGCATTGGGGCCGAAGTTGGTGGCCGCCACGCCGGCCAGGCCTTGCAGGGTGTCGCCGAGGTTGGCGGCGCGGGTCAGCACGAGCTGGTCGCCGCCCAGGGAATCGCTGGGCTGGGCCAGGACCTGGCTTTTCAGGGGGTTGCCGGTGACGACGACCTTGTCGAGGGATTCCGCCGGGTCGGCGTGGGCGAGGTGGGCGGTGACGGACAGGCAGGCGGCGGCGAGCGGCGCCAGGGCAAAGGAACGCATGGGAGAAGACTTCCGCAAGAAAGACAAGGGCCCGCGCTCCGGGGCCGGGCGCGGGAAGGCTTGGGTTTCAGGCGGAAGCGGGGGGCGCGCGAGCCTGCGGGCGCCAGGCGCCCTCGCGCGCGGCGGCCACGGCCAGCGGCGCGGCGGCCAGCACCTCGACCGCGGCGCTGCGCGGCAGGGGAGAGGGTTGGGTCGTCGGCGCCGAGCCGGACAGGTCGGCAGCGGCCAGGCAGAGGTCGCAGTGAACCAGGTGGGCGACGCCCGCGTCCCGGCGTTCGCCGGTGGCGTGCGACAGCGCGTGCACCCCCGCCATCGCCTGCGCGACGGGAAGCAGCAACGCCAGCCATAACAGCCAGTTTCTCGACCAACGACGGATACCCACGACCGCAATCCTAAACTCGACCCTTCACCGAGCCTGAAGTCACGCTGTCATGAAGCTCATCGACGCCATCCTGGCGGACGCGCCGGCCATCACCGCCATCCGCCGCGACCTGCACAAGCATCCCGAACTCTGCTTCCACGAGGAGCGCACCGCCGACCTCATCGCCCAGGCCCTGACCGACTGGGGCATCCCCGTGCACCGGGGCCTCGGCAAGACGGGCGTCGTCGGCATCGTCAAGAACGGCAGCTCCAACCGCGCCGTGGGCCTGCGGGCCGACATCGACGCCCTGCCCATCACCGAGCGCAACGAGTTCCCGCACGCCAGCACCATCCGCGGCCGCATGCACGCCTGCGGCCACGACGGCCACACCGCCATGCTGCTGGCGGCGGCCAAGCACCTGGCGACCCACCGCAACTTCGACGGCACCGTCTACCTCGTCTTCCAGCCGGCCGAGGAGGGCGGCGGCGGCGCCCGCGAGATGATCAAGGACGGCCTGTTCGACAAATTCCCCATGGAAGCCATGTTCGGTGCCCACAACTGGCCCGGCATGAAGGCCGGGCAGTTCGCCGTCAAGACCGGCCCGGTGTTCGCGAGCAGCAACGAGTTCAAGATCACGCTGCGCGGCAAGGGCTCGCACGCCGCCATGCCGCACCTGGGCATCGACCCCGTGCCCGCAGCCTGCCAGCTCGTCACGGCCTTCCAGACCATCGTCAGCCGCAACAAGCGGCCCATCGACCCGGGCGTCATCTCCGTCACCATGATCCACGCCGGCGAGGCCACCAACGTGGTGCCGGACTCGGTGGTGCTCGAAGGCACGGTGCGCACCTTCACGCTGGAACTGCTGGACCTGCTGGAGCGCCGCATGAAGGACATGACCGAGCAACTGGCCGGAGCCTTCGAGCTGACGGCCGAGTTCGAGTTCCACCGCAACTACCCGCCCACCATCAACCATCCCGCCGAAACCGACTTCGTGCGCGGCGTGCTGGCCGACATGGTGGGGGCGGAGAACGTGCAGGAGTTCGAGCCGACGATGGGCGCCGAGGACTTCAGCTACTACCTGCTCGAAAAGCCCGGCTGCTACTTCCTCATCGGCAACGGCGACGGCGAACACCGCCTGGGCGGCCACGGCCTGGGCCCGTGCATGCTGCACAACCCGAGCTACGACTTCAACGACGAGCTGATCCCGCTGGGGGGCTCGATGTGGGTGCGCCTCGCGGAAGCCTGGTTGAACCGCAACTGAAACTGCAAAGGCAACCACAGAGGCACAGAGCCACGGAGGAAAACAGCCCATGAATTTCTCTGTGGCTCCGTGCCTCTGTGGTTGCATTTTTTCCTCATGAACCACGAACAAATCATCAGCGACACCCGCGACTGGGTCGTCAAGGCCGTCATCGGCCTGAACCTCTGCCCCTTCGCCAAGTCGGTCCACGTCAACGACCGCATCCGTTACGTCGTCAGCGACGCGACCGAGCCCGAGCAACTGCTCAAGGACCTGGCCCGCGAGCTGCTGGCGCTCAACCGCGCCGATCCCGAGGAGGTGGATACGACGCTTCTCATCCATCCCGGCGTGCTGACCGACTTCCTCGACTTCAACGACTTCCTCGATGCCGCCGACGCGCTGGTGGAGGAACTCAAGCTCGACGGCGTCCTGCAGATCGCCGACTTCCACCCCGACTACCAGTTCGAAGGCAGCGCCGCCGACGACATCGGCAACTACAGCAACCGCTCGCCCTACCCGACGCTGCACCTGCTGCGCGAGGACAGCATCGCCCTCGCCGTCGAGTCCATGCCGGACACCGCCTCCATCTACGAGACCAACCTCGACACCCTGGCCCGGCTGGGCGCCGACGGCTGGGCGGCGCTGGGCCTCAAGCGCTGAGCCGGCCCTACTCCTTGACCCAGGACAGGCCGCCGGCGCCGCGCCTGGGCGCGCCGGCACGCGTGCGCAGCACGGCGTCGAAGCCGCTCTTGCCGCCGTTCCAGACGGCCGTCAGCAGGCCGACGACGTCTTCGCGGGTATAGCTGTCCAGATCCGGGCGGAACTGCTTGATGGCCGCGGCCAGCACCTCGCGCGGCAGTTCCTGGTGGGTGGCCAGGACGACGAACATCGCCGCGTAGAGATCCGGCCAGGCGGCGCACAGGCCGTGGATGCGGCGCAGCGCCTCGGCCGGCGTGGCTCGGTGACCCGGCACCAGCCAGTCCGGCGCCTCGGGACCTTCCTCCTGCATGGCATCGCCCATGGCGTTCTCCTCGCCGCCGCCTTGCCAACGGCCTGACTCCCCGCAGCGAGTGTCAGTCATTTATGAGTGGCAGGCGAGGCCCCGGCACATCCTTCGGCAATCCGTGCAAACCGTGCAGCCTAGCGGTTCCTGACGCCGCGTTCATGCGGCAAACTCCGCGGTTGCTCCCGCGCGAACGCAGCCATGCAACCGAAATCCCTCGCCCTGATCGACGACGACGCCGACTACTCCGAATTCCTGACGCAATTCCTCCAGGAGCAGGGCATCGCGGTCAGCCGTTTCGACGACAGCAACGCGCTGCTGGCCGCGCCCGATGCCTTCTCCTTCGACTTCTACCTGGTCGACCTGATGCTGCCCGGGGTCAACGGCGTGGAGCTGATCAAGATCCTGCGCCGCCGCACGGACGCCGGCGTGGTGGTGGTGTCCGGCCGCCTGGGGCCCGAGGTGTTCCGTGAGGTCATCACGGCCGGTGCCGACATGTACCTCGTCAAGCCGGTGCAGTTCGAGCAGGTGTCCCTGGCCATCGCGGCCGTGCAGCGGCGCGTGGCCAAGCCGTCGTCGGCCGACGCCGTCTGGAAGCTCGACCGCGCCAGCGGCGAGCTGGTGGTGCCCGACGGCACCCGCATCCAGCTCAGCGAGGCCGACCGCCAGTTGCTCGAATGCTTCGCTCAGGCCGGCGGCGAGCCGGTGACGCGTGAGGCCCTGCTGAACAAGCTCGGCCGCGAGCTGCCCGAGGGCGAGGCCGACGACGGCCTCTCGGCCACCATCTACCGCCTGCGCCGGCGCATCGAGCGCGCCACCCCCACCCTCGTGCCGCTGCAGAGCAAGTCGCGCGTGGGCTACGTCTTCCGCGCGCCGCTGCAGCTCATCTAGAGCGTTCGCAGTACCACGGCATTGCGCCCGCCGCGCTTGGCCTCGTAGAGGGCGGCGTCGGCGCGGTCGATCAGCGGGCGCACGTCCGCGTCCTCGGGCGACGCCAGGCTGACGCCGATGCTCACGGTGATGCTCCCGACTTCCGGGAAGCTCGCCTGCTCGACCGCGGTGCGGACCTTCTCCGCCGCCATCACGGCCTCCGGCGCACCGGCCAGTTCGGGCAGCAGCACCGCGAACTCCTCGCCACCGAAGCGGGCCGCGGTGTCCGTCACCCGCACGGAGCCCTGCAGCAGCTGGGCGAGCTGGCGCAGCACGGCGTCGCCGGCCGGGTGGCCGAAGTGGTCGTTGATGCGCTTGAAGTGGTCCACGTCGATCAATATCAGGCCGTGTACCCGGCCGCTCTGCCGGCCGTAGCGGTGGGCCAGGGCCTGCGCCTCGGCCAGGCGTGCGTCCAGGCTGCGGCGGTTGTGCAAGCCGGTCAGCGGGTCGCGCGTGGCCAGGTGTTCCAGCGCCGCGTTGGCCGCCTGCAGCTCGGCGGTGCGCTGCTGCACCTGTGACTCCAGCGTGGTGTTGGCCTGCTGCAGCTCCTGCTCGGTGCTCAACAGGGAGCGCGCCATCGAGCGCATGGCGTCGCTGAGCCGGCCCAGCTCCTGCGCGGCCGGCTTGGCGGGGAAGTCCGGAATGCGCCGCTCGGCCTCGACGCGTTCGGCGATGCGGGCGAGATGCTCCACCGGCCGGCTGATGCGGCGCGCCAGCAGCAGGGCCGCCAGGGTCAGCGCCGCCGCCGCCAGGGCGCCGAGCAGCACCAGCTCGCGGCGCAGGTCGCGCACCGGTCGCAGCGCCTCGTCCAGCGGCTGGCGGGCGACGATGCGCCAGCCCAGCTCGGCGCTGGTGCGGGCCTGCAGCGCCGCTTCGGCAGCCAGGTAGGTGCGGCCGTCGAACACCAGCTCGCCCTCGAAGCGGCCGTTGGCCAGCCGGGGCAGCACGGCGGCGCCGGCGACCTGCTCGGCCTTCAGCGCCTTGGGGTAGAGCACGCGGCCCTGGCGATCGAGGATGAGGGCGTCGATGCCGCTGTCCGGATGCTGGCGGCGGGTCACGCCTTCGACCAGGCCGGTGATCCAGCGCCAGTGCGCATGCGCGCCGACGACGCCGCGCAGCCGCCCTTCGGCGTCGCGCACCGGCGCGGCGAAGTCGATGAAGCGCGTGGGCTCGCCGTTGGGCTGGGCCGGCAGCAGGGTGGCCAGCAGCTTGGCCTCGTGGACGTCGCCGACGTAGGTGCGCTCGCGCCCGGCGACGAACCATTCGCGCTGCGCCACCGAGCGTCCGACCAGCATGCCCGAGGTCGCCTGCACGACCTGGCCCCCGGCGTCGGCGATGCCCAGCCAGGCGAACTCGCCGTGCAGCTCGGCGCGCCGGTCCAGCGAGCCGCGCACTCGCGCCGAGTCGAGCGGTCCGTCGACGAGATGAGGCGCCAGGCTGAGCAGCTCGATCTCGCGCTCGCGGTCACGCAGCTCGGTGGCCAGCAGCTCGGCGGCGGACTGGGCCGTCGCCCGCACGGCGGCCTTCTGGGCCGCGTAGAGCTCGTCGGTCGCCAGCGTGCCGAGATAACCCCCCACCAACGCCAGGATGGCCAGGGCGAGGGTGCCGAGCACCAGGCTGAGCTGGCCGCGCAGGCTCAGGGGCAGCCTCATGCGGCGGGCGCGGGCCGGCATGCGGCGAAGCGGGTCATCTGCATCGGGTCGGGTGCGGAGGGCCGGAGTCGCCGCAGTCTAGCGGCCCCGTCGAGCGCAACAAGGCTATCCCGCCTGTGGCAGCGTCAAGCGCATCACGGTGCCGAGCGGTCCGGTGCGCGCCAGCTCCGCGCTGCCGCCGTGCAGGTCCATGACACGGCGCACGATGTACAGCCCCAGGCCGTGCGTCGCCTCCGCGCCCACGCCGCCGCGGGCGCCGCGCGTGAACAGCCGCGGCAGCAGCTCCCGCGGAATGCCCGGCCCGGCGTCGGCCACCTCGAACTGCAGGGCCGCGGGCTCGTCGAAGTCCATCACGTGCAGGGTGACGGGGCTGGCGCCGGGCGCGTACTTCAGGGCGTTGGACAGCAGGTTGCGCAGGGCCAGGCGCAGCAGGCTCATGTCCATCAACGCCGTGCGGGTGGCGGTATGGCGGTGCACGACCACGCGGTCGCGCTGCTCGCGCGGCAGGTCGGCGATGGTCACGGCGATCAGCGTGTCGATGTCGGTGTCGAGCCGGGCGATGCGCCCGCCGGCCGCCAGCAGGCTGGCCGCGGCCAGGGTGTTGTCCACGCCGGCCAGCACCTGGCCGAGCACGGCCTGGGCGCGCATCAGCCTGTCCTGGGCCTGCTGCTCGCCGTGCCCGGCGAGGCTGGCGACGGCGCTCTGCAGCGCGGCGCTGGCGTTGTTCAGCGGCTGGCGCACCTCGTGGGCCAGCACGTCCAGCATTTCGGAACGTTCGCGCAGCAGTTGATCCAGCTCCTGCACGTGGCGTTCGGTCTGGCGGCGGATGTGCTGCTCCTGCGCCAGCTCGGCGCGGCGCTGCAGTTCGTCGGTGATGTCGTCCACCAGGCACAGCGCGCGCAGCGGCCGGCCTTCGGCGTCGTATTCGGCCACGGCCGAGATGAGGGCGTCGCGCAGCCGGCCGTCAGCGCAGATCAGCCTGACGGGACAGTCGTCCGCATGACCGTCGCGCCACAGCACGGGGCGGTGCACGTCGCGCACCTGCTGCGCGGCCTCGGGCGTCAGGAAGTCGTCGACCGGCCGCCCCAGCACCTGCTCGCGCCGGTAGCCCAGGCGCTCCAGCCAGCGGTCGGACACGCTCAGCACCCGCCCGGTCGGGTCCACCGAATGCATCAGCGCCGGCGTCGACTCGTACAGCACCCGCAGCCGCTGGCGGCTGTGCTCCAGCTCGACGGCCGCGCGGTGGTGCTCCGTCACGTCCTGGCAGGCGCCGACGAGGCGCACGGGCACGCCGTCCTGCCAGTCGACCTGGCCTTGGGACAGTACCCACACCGCGCGGCCCGAGGCGGTGACCAGGGGCAGCTCCAGGCTCCAGGGCTCGCCGTGGCGGATGGCGCGCTGCACGGCGGCCTCGATGACGGGCCTGGCTTCGGGCTTGTAGTAGCTGATGGCTTCTTCGAGCGTCGGATGGTGGCCGGGCGCGAGGTCGTGGATGCGGCAGGTCTGGTCGCTCCACACCAGCCGCAGGTCGTGCAGGTCCAGGCTCCAGCCGCCGACGCCGGCCACGCGGCCGGTGCGGTCCAGCAGGGCCTGGCTTTCGCGCAGCTCGCGTTCGGTGCTGAGCTTGTCGGTCACGTCCTCGGCGATGCCGACGAAGCCGTCGATCTCGCCGCCGGGCCCCGGCAAGGGCCGGGCGCGCACCCAGACCTGGCGCCGCCCGCTGCCGCCGCCGGGGCGGCGCACCCGGTAGCGCATCTCGAAGGGCTCGCGGCGCTCCACGCCTTGCCACCATTGCCCCCGCGCCGAGGCGGCGTCCTCGGGGGCCAGGGCAGCGATCCAGCCCTCGCCGAGGGCGGCCCTCGCCTTCATGCCGTAGATGCGCTGCCAGGCCGGATTGGTGTAGATGACCTGCCCCTGCGCGTCGCTGCGGAAGACGCCCAGCGGCGCCGCCTCGGCCAGCACGCGGAAGGGCTGCTCGGCCTGGGCCGTGTCGTGGGTGCGCGCCAGTGCCCGCTCGCGCATCATCAGCGCCTCGGCCGCCGCATCGGCCAGCCGGGTGAGGGCCTCGCGCTGCATCTCGCTCAACTCGCGCGGCCGGTAGTCGACGACGCAAAGCGTCCCCGGGTGGCTGCCATCGTCCAGGCGGATGGGCACGCCGGCGTAGAAGCGCAGCGCCGGGTCGGCCTGCACGTCGGGATGGCTGGCGAAGCGCTCGTCCAGCCGTGTGTCGTTGACCTCGAAGAGGCCGTCCGCCACCAGCGTATGCGCGCACAGGGTCAGGGCCCGCGGCGTCTCGTTGCGGCCGAAGCCGACGGCCGCCTTGAACCACTGGCGCCTGTCGTCCATCAGGCCGAGCAGGGCCACCGGCGTGCCGCAGAGTTGGGCGGCCAGGGCGGCGAGTTGGTCGAACAGCGGCTCGGGCGCGGTGTCCATGACGGACAGCGCCGCCAGGCGGGCCAGGCGGCGGTCTTCGTCGGGCAGGTCGGGCGTCACCATGAGTGCAAGCTTAGGGCCTGTTTTCCCTGGGGCGCCGAGGGGCCGACTTGCGGCAAGATGCCGGCATGCAAGAGGATGAGGTCGACACGCTGATCCACCGCGTCAACGCCGGCGAGCCCGGTGCGCGCGACGCCCTGTTCGCCGCCGCCTACCCGGCTCTCCGGGAGCTGGCGCGGGCCCGCCTGCGCGACGGCGGCGGCAACGCCGGCGGGCTGCACACGACGCTGCTCGTGCACGAGAGCTATCTGCGCCTGGCCCGGGGCGACCGGCTCAGGCCGGAAAGCCGGGGCGAGTTCTTCGCCTACGCGGCCCGGGTGATGCGCGAGTACATCGTCGACACCCTGCGGCGGGCCGGCTCGGAGTCCATGACGCTGGACACCCGCATCGAGGGCCAGGCGCCGGAAAGCCACGACGTCGTGCTGCGCCTGCACGAAGCCCTGGCCGACCTGCAGGCCGCCGAGCCGCGCCTGGCCCAGGTCGTGGAGATGCGCTACTTCGGCGGCTACACCGAGGCCGAGATCGGGGCGGCCCTGGGGCTGACCGAACGCACCGTGCGCCGCGACTGGGACAAGGCCCGTCTCATGCTGCTGTCCCTCTTGCGCTGAAATGAGTCTGCCCCCGGCCCAACCCCGCGCGCTGAACGCGGCGCGTGTCTGGTCCGCCCCCCGAGGGAGCGGCGATGCTCGCGGCATGGAGCCGCGAGCACATCGCCCGCGGGCCGCCTTGGGAGCGGCCCGGCGCCGGCCCACGTTTCATCGTCAGCGGATGTGGCCAGGCGCCATGGAGAACGCATGTCCTCCCTGACCCCCGCCGACCTCCTCGCCCTCAGCCGCCTGCTGGACGAGGCCCTGGACCTGCCGGCACCGCAGCGCGCCGCCTGGCTGGCCGCCGTGGACAACCCGCGCTGGCGCGAGGAGCTGGCCCGCATGCTGGCCGACCACGAGCACCTCGACGACAGCGGCAGCGCCTTCGCCACGCTGCCCAGGCTGGCGGCGCGCGAGGAGGCGCCGGCCGCGCCCGGCGACCACGTCGGCCCCTGGCGGCTCATCGAGGAGATCGGCCGCGGCGGCATGGGCAGCGTCTGGCGGGCCGAACGGGCCGACGGCGTCTACGAGCGCGAAGTGGCGCTCAAGCTGCCGCGCCGCAGCCGCCGCGGCGACCCCACCCTGGCCGAGCGCCTGGCCGGCGAGTTGCGCATCGCGGCGCGGCTGGAGCACCCCCACATCGCGCGCCTCTACGACGCTGGCCTGGACGACCAGGGCCGCCCCTATCTGGCCATGGAACTCGTGGCCGGCCAGCCGCTGAACGTCCACGCCCGCCACCTCGACCTGCCGGCCCAGCTCGGCCTGCTGGCCCAGGTGGCCCGTGCCGTGGCGCATGCCCACGCCCAGGGCGTGATCCACCGCGACCTCAAGCCCGGCAACGTCCTCATCGCCGCCGACGGCACGCCGCGGCTGCTCGACTTCGGCATCGCCACGGTGCGCCAGCGCGGTGCGTCGCCGGCCGCCTCGTCTTCGCAGGCCTCTTCGGCCTCGCCCTCTTCGGCCGGCCTGACGCCGGCCCACGCGGCCCCCGAGCAACTGGCCGGCGGCCAGGCCACCGAGGCCAGCGACGTCTACTCGCTGGGCGTGATGGCCTACGAGCTGCTGTGCGGCGAGCTGCCCCACGGGCGCGCCGGCGCCGCCGACGCGACGCCGCCGCGCCCGCCCAGCGAGCGCTGCAGCGACCCGGCGCGCCGGCGCGCGCTGCGCGGCCCGCTGGACGCCCTGCTGCTGCAGGCGCTCTCACCCGACCCCGCCCGCCGCCCACCCGACGCCGCCGCCTTCGCCGCCGCGCTCGAGCGCGAGCAGCAGCGGCTCGGTCCCGCCGGCCGCCGCCACCGTCGCGCCGTCGCGGCGGCCGGCGGCGTGCTGCTGGTGCTGGCCGTGGGCGCCGGTGTCGTCGTCGTCCAGGGCCAGCGGGCTGCCGCGGCCAGCGAGCGAGAGCAGGCCGCCCGGGCCTTCGTCGCCGAGGTCTTCAAGCTGCAGACGGCGGCCTCGGCGGCGGGGCAGACGTCCTCCGCCCTGCTGGCCCGCAGCACCGCCCTCATCGAACCGCGCTTCGAGCCCGCCGCGCGCGCCGAGATGTACGCCGGCCTCAGCCAGTTGCTCGCCGACATGGGCGCGCCGCGGCTGGCGGCCGAGATCGGCGTGCGCCGCCTGGCCGCGCTGCAGGACGCGCCGGCCTCGGCCGCCGAGCGCGCCAAGGCCTGGCGCCAGCAGGCCTCCGCCCAGCTCGACGCCCGCGATCCCGACGGTGCCGAGGCCAGCGCCCGGCATGCGCTCGAACAGCAGCCCAGCGACATCGACGCCGAGCTGCTGCTGCTGCGCAGCCTCGTCGCCCGCCACCGCTTCACCGAGGCGGCCCCGCGCCTGGAGGCCCTGGAGCGCCGGGTGCGCAGCGGCAGCCTGCCCGCGGCCTGGACGCAGTCACTGCGCGGCCGACTGCTGCTGGCCGAGAACCGCCGCGACGAGGCCTTGCCGATGCTGCAGCGGGCCGTGTCCACCGCGCTCGCCGCGGCCGGCCCGAACTCGCTGGACCTGGTCGCCCTGCGCCTGGCCACCGCCGAGGCCCTGCTGCCCGCATCGCAGGGCCCGGCGCTGCAGGCCCAGCTCGATGCCGCCCTGGCCACACTGGACCGGCTGGGCGGCGCCCATGCCGTGCGCTCCGCCCTCGTGGCGGCGCGGATGGCGACGGCCCGCTACACCGGCTATTTCCAGATCGGCGCCGACGAGGCCCTGGCCACCATCCGCGCCAGCCGCGAACGCCTGGCGGCGCGGGGCCAGGCCCTGCCCGACGAGATCACCGCGCCCCTGGACCTGTACGAGGCCACGGTGCTGGCCCGCAAGGGCGACATCGCCGACGCCCTGCCCCTCATCGAACGCAGCCGCGGCGCGTTGGAAGCCGATGCGCGCACGCCGCCGGAGCGGCTGCGCCTGGGCCATACCCTGGGCGAGATCTACGAGGCCGTGGGCCGGCACGACGACGCGGACCGCTTCTACCGGATGGCGCTGCAGGCCCGCATCGACGGCGGCTATGCCCGGAACCCGGTGACGGCCTTCCAGTACATGTCGGCGGCGCTGAACCTCTCCGCCGCCGGCCGCACCTCCGAGGCGCTGGCCCTGCTGGACGGGGCGCCCGCCTTCCCGCCCGTGCGCGGCGAGGGCAGCGCCAACCCGAACCGTTATGCCGACATGGTGACCGCCGCCCGGGCCCGGGTGCTGCTGGACGCGGGGCGTCCGGCCGAGGCGCTGGCGACGCTGCCTGCCGCGATGCTCAAGCCGGGGGAGGATCGCGTCAGCCGTTACGACGCCCAGGTGGCCCTGGCCCTGCGCGGCGAAGCGCGCTGCGCCCTCAAGCCCTCGCCCGAGGGCCTGGCCGACCTCCAGCAGAGCCTGGCCTTGGCGGCACGCACCCGCGACGACCCGCTGGACACAGACCTCGCCCGCGTGCACGGCGTGACGGGGCTGTGCGCCCTGTCCCTCGGCGACGCGGACACCGCACGACAACAGGCCGAACTGGCACGCCGCGCCTTCGCGGCGCAGCCGAGGAGCAGCGACTACCGGCAGGGGCCGCTGCGGCGGTTGGAGGGGGCGTTGGCGAGGCGGCGGGGGTGAGGGGCTGAGGGGCTGCGGCGTGCGGCTGGCGACGCCGATGAGCAGGGTGTTGGCTTTTGCCCGTGCCTTTCGACTCGGTGCTGTTGTTGGCCGCTTTTGCTGAGAGCCTTTGCGACTCTCTGCACTGCCGCGGGAATCCGCCCCGCGAGGGCGGGTAACTTTCTTCTGTCGGCGCCAGAAGAAAGTCACCAAAGAAGAGGCGCCTTAAAGCGAGCACCCCGGCGCGCTTGAAGCTCAGCCCGGGCTACAAGCGACCCGCTTCGCTCTCGCCGCTGTCCCTATCCCGGGCGCCATCCATCGCGCCGCATGGCCGCCTAACGCGCGGCTGCACGCCGTGCTCACGAGTCGAAATCCAAGCAAGCCAAGCGCCGCTCGGGCGGCGCGTCGTGGCGAGTGGTGCCTTCATTGGTGAGCCCGGCGTGCAGCCGGCGTTAACCGGCGTGAAGGTTCGATTTGTGGTGCTCGGCACAGGGACAGCGGCGAGAGCGCAGCGGGTCGCCTCGAGGCGCTTCTCGTCGTTCAACGCATCAGGGCGCCGGATTTAGAGCGCCTCTTCTTTGGTGACTTTCTTCTGGCGCCGACAGAAGAAAGTTACCCGCCCTCGCGGGGCGGATTCCCGCGGCGGTGCACCGAGTTGCAAAGGCTCTCAGCAAAAGCCCTCCCACAACCAACGCACCGAGCCGCAAAAGCTTGACGCAAAAGCACGCCCACCGGGCACCCAACCTCACCCCAAGATCAACTGCAACGACCCCTGCAACGCCCGGATCAAGTCCTCCAGCGCCTGCAGCAACCGCTCGCTCCCCTGGTGCATCCGTTGCACGGCATCCCCCTGCTCCACCCGCAGCCCGCGCAGCAGCACCAGCCAGGCCTCGTCCACCGCCGCGAAGGCCGGTTGCAGGGCCGGGCCGGCCAGGGGGGCGGCGCGGACCTCGTCGTAGGCCTTGATGAATTCGTCCAGCCCCGCGGCCAGGCCGCTGACGTCATGCCCGGGCAACACCTGGGCGAGCAGGCCCTCCTTGGCCAGGCGCTGGCTCAACAGCCGCAGCCGCGTCACCTGCGCCAGCAGGCCGACCGGCCGCTGGCCGGCGCGTTCGGACAACCGGGCCACCAGGACCTCGCTCGTCTCCAGCAGGCGCTGGGCCGCGCGGTCGCTGCGGGCCAGGTCGGGCTGGCGGGTGGAAAGCGCCGCCTCGAGCTGAGCCCAGGCGCCGGAAACCGCTGCCTGCTCCTGCGCGAACTCCTGGCGCAGGAGCTCGGCCAGCCGCGCCAGGTTGGCGTTGACCCGCTCGATCGAGCCGTCCAGCAGCGCCTGCGCCTCGCGGCGCTCGGGCGGCGTCAGCCGCGGCCACTGGCGCAGGGCCTGCAGCTTGACCATGCGCTGGCTCAGCATGCGCTGGGCACCGGCCCGCTCCAGGGCCTCGCCGAGCTCGCTGGTGTGCACGACACCGCGGGCCACGTCGGGCAGCTTGGCCTGGGTCTGCATGGCCGTGTTGCGCAGCAGGGCGAAGGCCGCCGCCTCGTCGATGCCGCGCGCCTGCATCAGCAGGCCCTTGGCCCGCTCCGTCCACTTGCGCTCTTCCAGCTTGGCCTGCACGGCGCTGTCGCGTGCCCGCAGTTGGGCAGCCAGGTCCAGCACCCACGACAGGGTGGCGGCGAGCTGCGCGGCGTCGACGTCGGCCGGCAGCCAGGCCAGCGCGCCCCGCGCCAGCAGGGCCTGGCGCTCGGCCGGCTCGGGTGCCGGCGACAGCAGCACGGCCGGCAAGGCCCAGGCCCGGTCGGGGTGCAGCCACTGCGCCAAGGCGGTGCGGCCAGGGCACCAGAGCAGGCCCAGGCCCGAATCGGGTGCGGCCTGAGCGAGATCGGGAATGGTGCACAGCGACCAGCCAAGGGCACGCAGATCGGCGCCCTGCGGGGGCTCGGCGGGAGAGCAGAACAGCGTTGGCTTCTCGGGAAGCTCGGGTGAGACGGAGGTGTCGGACATGGCAATTGGGTACGCGCCCCAAAACGGCGCAAGAAACACGCCAACCAACGCGTTAGCGCGGGCACGGGCCTTGCAAGTATCGAGCGTGGGCCCGCAATGGTGCGGGCCGCCCTTCCACCGCGAAGTCCGCGCCGCCCTGGCACGCGACCGGTGGGTCGGCGCGGGCGCGCGGCTGCCAGCCCAGCGAGCCTCCGATGTCTGCCCTGCAAAACTTCAAACGCGCCGGCCACAGCCCCACGCTGTTCGCCGCCTTCCTGTATTTCGCGTTCTCCTGCTGCATCTGGGTGCTCAACGGCGCGTTGGCGCCCTTCATCAGCGAATCCTTCCAGCTGAGCCCGGCGCAGAAGGGGCTGATGCTGTCCATCCCCATCATGGCCGGCGCGCTGATGCGCTTCCCGCTGGGCGTGCTGTCGCAGTACATCGGCCGCAAGAACGCCACCCTCGTCGAGATGAGCCTGATCGCCGTGGCCATGCTCTACGGCTTCTTCATGGTGAAACGCTACGACGACCTGCTCGCGATGGGCGTGCTGCTGGGCATCGCCGGTGCGAGCTTCGGCGTGGCCCTGAGCCTGGGCGCGGGCTGGTTCCCGCCGCAGTACAAGGGCCTGGCCATGGGCCTGGTGGGCGCGGGCAACGTCGGCACGGCGGTGTCGGTGCTCGTGGCCCCGCCGCTGGCCCAGGCCTTCGGCTGGCAGACGGTCTATGCCTTCGCGGCGGCGGCCATCCTCGTGCCCATGGTGGTGATGGTGCTGTTCGCCAAGGAGCCGCCGGACGTGGATGCCCACGCCTCGCTGCGCGAGCACGTGGCCTGCCTGTTCGAGAAGGACGGCTGGGCCTTCAGCCTCATCTACGGCGTGACCTTCGGCGGCTTCATCGGCCTCACCACCTTCCTGCCCACCTACTACCACGACCAGTTCGGCGTCTCCAAGGTGCAGGCCGGCCAGCTGACCATGCTGGCGGCCTTCATGGGCGCGGCGGTGCGGGTGGCCGGCGGCTGGATGTCGGACCGCTGGGGCGGCGTCAACATGCTGACCCTCGTGCTCGTCGTCGTGGCCGTGAGCCTGGCGGCGGTCGGGCTGGCGGGCAGTTCGCTGGCGCTGACGACGCTGCTGCTCATCGTCTGCTTCGCGGCCCTGGGCGCAGGCAACGGCGCCCTCTTCCAACTGGTGCCGCTGCGCTGGCCGGCGGCGACGGCCGTGGCCGGTTCGATGATCGGCGAGATCGGCGCCCTTGGCGGCGGCCTGGTGCCCAACCTGATGGGCCTGTCCAAGCAGTACGCCGGCACCTACCTCTGGGGCTTCGTCGTCTTCGCGGTGCTCGCGGTGCTGATGCTGGGCGTGATGCGGGTGATGCAGATCCGCTGGACCCGCACCTGGGCCGAAAAGGGAGGCAGGGCCAGAGGCCATGCCTCCCTTTCGGCGAAGGCTAACTTGGCTTCAGCCAAGTTAAACCCGCTTCGCGGGCGGCCGTAGCCAAAAAGGCGGCCGCGCCCGACGCCCCCAAGCCGAGACCGAGCCCGTGCACTACCGGCGCGCCTGAGCGCATCGGCCCAGGAACACGGCCACAGAGGCACAGAGATGCCCGGCCTGCGCGGACATCGGGTCTCTCTGTGTCTCTGTGCCTCTGTGGCTGTGTTTCGGCTGGCTTCGGTCACCTCGGCAGGAAGAGCAGCCAGGCGACCAGCAGCAAGTTGAGCAGCACCGAAAGCGCCAGTGCGATCTGCCAGCCCGTCAGGACCTCGCGCTGTGCCCGGACAGGCCGGGCCGGCGTGGCCTGGTCGCGCGCCGCGCAGCGCTCCAGCGCCAGCAGCAGTTCCTCGGCCGTCTCGAAGCGCTGCTTCGCCTCCCGGGCGATGGCGCGCATGACGACCCGGTCCAGCGGCATGGGCACGCTGGGCTGCAGCCGGCTGACCGAAGCCGGCTCCCGGCGGTAGCGGGCCAGCTGGTAGGGTTCGATCTCGCCATAGGGCAGGCGCCCGGTCAGCGCCTGGTAGAGCGTCACGCCGAGGGCGAAGAGGTCGGAGCCGGCATCGGGCAGCGCGGGCGGGTCCTGCCACTGCTCGGGGTTGATGTAGCTGGGCGTGCCGGCGTGCAGTTCGCGCGCTGCGGCAGGCGATCGCCGGCTCAGCGCGACGCCGAAATCCAGCACCCGCCACTGGCCATCGTCGCCGAGGTGGAGGTTGGCCGGCTTGATGTCGCGGTGGACGACACCGGCCGCGTGCAGCAGGCCCAGCGACCGCGCCACGGACTGGCCCAGCGCCATGGCCTGGGCCGCGTCGAGGGGGCCGCGGGCCAGGAGCTGTTCCAGCGTCTGGCCGCCATGCCAGTCGAAGACGGCATAGAAGTGGGTCGCACCCTCGGCCGGCGGATGCACGCGCACGAAGCCGCTGGCGCCGTCGCTGCCGCGCCGGCTGCGCGGAGCCTCGGCCAGGCGCAGGCCGAGCCAGATCTCGTGCGCCAGCATGGCGCGCTCCTCGGGGTCGCCGGCGCGGCCGGCACGCAGCATCTTCAGTGCCACGAGGCGGCCCGTGGCCAGCTCGCGGGCCTGGAGCAGGCGATGGGCGCCGTGGTCGGCGACGAGGGCGGTCACCTGATAGCCGTCCAGCACCGCGCCCACGCCGAGCGCCCCGGGCGTGGGCAGGTCGCGGCCGAGGGCGGCCAGGTCGCCCAGGCCGGGACCGGCGAGATCCTTGACGTCGAGCACGAGGGCCGTCGCGTTGTCGTGGCTGCCCGCAGCCAGCGCGGCGGCGGTCAGTGCGTCGGCCGCCGCCTGGGCCCCGAGCGTGGCGCGCAGCAGATCGGCGATCTCGCGCGGGCGCAGGGCGCCGTGCACGCCGTCGCTGGTCAGCAGCAGGCGGTCGCCGACGCGCAGTTCGCCCTGGGCGTGATCCAGGCGCAAGGCGTCGTCCAGCCCGAGGGCGCGGGTGAGGCCGGCGAAATCGCGCCGCTCCAGGCGGTGGTCCTGGGTGAGCAGCAGGCATTCGCCGTCGCGCAGCAGCCAGGCGCGGCTGTCGCCCACGTGGGCCAGGGCGTAGCGGCGGCCCCTCAGGGCCACGGCGGTCAGTGTCGTCAGCGCTTCGCGCGGGCTGCCGTCGGCGCCGGGGCGGCGGTTGTGCGCCGCCAGCCACGCGTTCTGGTGGCCGAGCAGGCGGTCCAGCGCCACGCTGGCGTCCCAGTCGAGCGGCACGGCGTGGAAGTCGCGCAGCAGGCTCATCACCGAGGTCTGGGCCGCCATCAGGCCATCGCCCTGGCCGCTGCCGCTCACGCCGTCGGCCAGCGCAGCCACCCATCCGCGTTCGGCCTCGTGCGGCGCAGGCGCCTGCACGCCGGCGAAGTCCTCGTTGCGGGGACGCTTGCCCTGCAGGCTGGACAGGCCGGTGTCGAGTTCGAAGCGCATGGGCGAGGTCGTGGGCAAGGGATCCAGAAATGCAACCACAGAGGCACGGAGACACGGAGACACGGAGGAAGACAGTCCTCCCTTGGCTCCATAACTCTGTGCCTCTGTGCCTCTGTGGTTGCATTTTGAGAGCGCCCCCCGGACAGGCCGGCGCTCGTTCTTGGTGCAATTCAGGGATGAGTGCACCCGCACCGGGCTGCTGAGCGCTTCGGCGTGGGGCGCCGCGGGTCGTGCTTGCACGCTGCGGCCGATCTGGAGGCCAGCTTCATCGCTGGCACATGCCTTGCAAAGCAAAGGGCAGACCAGCTTGTAGTACGGGGTGTGGCATGAGGAAGATGAAGCTCGTGATGGTGGGCAACGGCATGGCCGGCGTGCGCACGCTGGAGGAGCTGATCAAGATCGCGCCCGATCTCTACGACATCACCGTCTTCGGCGCCGAGCCGCATCCCAACTACAACCGCATCCTGCTCTCGCCGGTGCTGGCCGGCGAGCAGACCCTCGACGAGATCATCCTCAACCCGCTGTCCTGGTACGCGGAGCACGGCATCACCCTGCACCTCGGCCGCAAGGTGACGCAGATCGACCGCGTGCGCCGCCGCGTCGTGGCCGAGGACGGCACGACCGCCGACTACGACCGCCTGCTCATCGCCACCGGCTCCAGCCCCTTCATCCTGCCGGTGCCGGGCAAGGAGCTGGACGGCGTCATCGCCTACCGCGACATCGCCGATACCCAGGCCATGATCGACGCCGCGGCCAAGTACCGCCACGCCGTCGTCATCGGCGGCGGCCTTCTGGGGCTGGAGGCGGCCAACGGACTGATGCGGCGCGGCATGCAGGTGACCGTGGTGCACCTCGTCGACACGCTGATGGAGCGCCAGCTCGACACCGTCGCGGGCGACCTGCTGCGCAGGTCCCTGGTGGACCGCGGCCTGGACTTCAGGCTGGGCGCACAGACGCAGGCCCTGCTCGGCGACGAGGCCGGGCGGGTCCGGGCCATCCAGCTCAAGGACAAGGACGGCCGGACGCTGGAGCTGCCGGCGGAACTCGTCGTCATGGCCGCGGGCATCCGCCCGAACACGGCGCTCGCGGAAAGCGCCGGCCTGCATTGCAGCCGCGGCATCGTCGTCACCGACACCATGCAGACGGTGACCGACCCGCGCGTCTATTCCGTCGGCGAATGCGCCGCGCACCGCGGCATCGCCTACGGCCTGGTCGCGCCGCTGTTCGAGCAGGGCAAGGTCTGCGCCACCCACCTGGCCCAGTTCGGCATCGGCCGCTACACCGGCTCGCAGGTCAGCACCAAGCTCAAGGTGACGGGCATCGATCTCTTCAGCGCCGGCAACTTCAGCGGCGGCGCGGGCACGGAGGAGATCGTCATGAGCGACCCCTTCGCCGGCGTCTACAAGAAGCTCGTCATCCAGGACGACCGCCTGGTGGGCGCCTGCCTGTACGGTGACACGGTGGACGGTGGCTGGTACTTCAAGCTGCTGCGCGAGGGCCGCCGCATCGCCGACATCCGCGACAAGCTCATGTTCGGCGAGGCCGGCGCCAACATCGGCGACGTGGGCCACCAGGGCGTCAACCGCGCCGCGGCGATGGCCGATGCCGACGAGGTCTGCGGCTGCAACGGCGTCACCAAGGGCACCATCTGCAAGGCCATCCGCGACAAGGGCCTGTTCACCCTCGACGAGGTGCGCAAGCACACCAAGGCCAGCGCCAGCTGCGGCAGCTGCACCGGCCTGGTCGAGCAGCTGCTGATGGCGACGGCCGGCGGCGACTACTCCGCCGCTCCGCGCAAGAAGGCCATCTGCGCCTGCACCGACGCCAGCCACCAGGACGTGCGCGACGCCATCCGCGACGGCCACCTGACGACCCTGGCCGACACCTTCAAGGCCCTGGACTGGCGCACGCCCGACGGCTGCGCCACCTGCCGGCCGGCCCTCAACTACTACCTCATCTCGACCTGGCCCAAGGAGGCCGTCGACGACCCGCAGAGCCGCTTCATCAACGAGCGCAGCCACGCCAACATCCAGAAGGACGGCCACTACTCCGTCGTGCCGCGCATGTGGGGCGGCGAGACCTCGGCCGCCGAGCTGCGCCGCATCGCCGACGTGGTGGACAAGTACAAGATCCCAACGGTCAAGGTCACCGGCGGCCAGCGCATCGACCTGCTGGGCGTGAAGAAGGAGGACCTCGTCCACGTCTGGCGCGACATCGGCATGCCCTCGGGCCATGCCTATGCCAAGGCCCTGCGCACGGTGAAGACCTGCGTGGGCAGCGAATGGTGCCGCTTCGGCACCCAGGACAGCACCGAGATGGGCAAGGACCTGGAGCGCGCGCTGTGGCGCATGTACGCGCCACACAAGGTCAAGATCGCCGTGTCGGGCTGCCCGCGCAATTGCGCGGAGGCGGGCATCAAGGACGTGGGCGTCATCGGCGTCGACTCGGGCTGGGAGATCTACGTCGCCGGCAACGGCGGCATCAAGACCGAGGTGGCGGAGTTCTTCTGCAAGGTGAAGACGCCCGAGGAGGTGCTGGAGCACGCCGGCGCCTTCCTGCAGCTCTACCGGCTCGAGGGCTGGTACCTGGAGCGCACGGTGCACTACGTCGCCCGCGTGGGGCTGGACCACGTCAGGAAGAAGATCCTCGACGACGCGGCCCAGCGCCAGGCGCTGTGGGCCCAGCTGCAGTTCGCCCTCGACGGCGAGCCCGACCCCTGGTTCGAGTTCGGCCAGGCCCGCGTGGACCTGCGCCAGTTCGAGAAGCTGGAGGCGTGATGCAGAGCCGACGCACCCTCCTCTTCGCCGGCATCGCATCCCTGGCCGGTGCCTGCCTGCCCGCCCGCGCCCAGAACGGCCGCATCGAAGGCCTGGGCGAGGCCATCGACATGGCCGGCGCCCAGCGCATGCTGAGCCAGCGCATGGGCAAGGCCTGGCTGGGCCAGCTGCGCCCCGAGCTGGCCGGCCGCGCCCGCCATGTGCTCAGAGACAGCGAGGCCCGCTTCGAACGCCAGCTCGGCGAGCTGCTGGCCTATGCGCCCACGCCCGCCATCGCCGGCAGCTACCGGGCGCTCAAGCACCGCTTCGGCGACTACCGCGCCCTGCTGCAGTGCGCGCCCTGCCGCGAGCGCGTCGACGAGCTGCTGCAGTGCTCGGGCGAGATGCTCAACATCGCCCAGATCGCCACCGGCCAGTTGCAGGAACGCTCGCGCGAGAACTCGGCCCGGCTGGTCAACCTGTCGGGCCGTCAGCGCATGCTGTCGCAGCGCCTGGCGCTGTACTACCTGGCCGGCCAGCAGGGCGCACGGCCCGAGCTCGTGCGCCAGGAGACGGCGCGCGCGCGCTTCGAATTTGAAGCCGCGCTCCAAGCCCTCGCCGCGTCGGCCGAGGCCACGCCGGCCATCCGCGCCAACCTGGAGCTGGCCCGCAACCAATGGGTCTTCCTGCAGTCGGCCCTCACCGGCGAGAGCCAGGGCCCGCAGGCGGCGGACGACGTGTTCGTGGCCAGCGAGAACCTGCTGACCGTGATGGAAACCGTGACCGGGCAGTTCGCCCGTCAACTGGGATGACGACGATGGACGACTGGACCCGTGTCTGCGCGCTGCAGGACATTCCCGTGCTCGGCTCGCGCCGGGTGAGCCGCCCGCAGGGCCTGGACGTGGCGGTGTTCCGCAATGCCGCGGACGAGGTCTTCGCGCTGCTGGACCGCTGCCCCCACAAGGGCGGCCCGCTGAGCCAGGGCATCGTCTTCGGCCGCAGCGTGGCCTGTCCGCTGCACAACTGGACCATCGGACTGGCCGACGGCCAGGTCAAGGCGCCGGACGAGGGCTGCGCGACGGCTTTTCAGGTGAAGGTGGACGGCGGCGAGGTCTTCCTCTCCCGCACCGAGCTGGACACGCTGGCACTGGACCTGGCCGCGCCCATGGCCGGCCCCGCGCGGCCGGCCGCCATCGCCTGACGGGCCACCAAGCCCTCGAAAAGAACGACATGGAAGAGACAAGATCCACCTGCCCCTACTGCGGCGTCGGCTGTGGCGTCGTCATCGAGCATGACGGCGTGCAGATCACCGGCGTGCGGGGCGACCCGGAGCATCCCGCCAACTTCGGCCGCCTGTGCACCAAGGGCAGCAAGCTGCACCTGACCGCCACGCCCGTGGTGATCCAGCACCAGCGCCTGCGCGAGCCCATGAAGCGCTCGGTCCGCGGCGAGGCGGCTGCGGCCATCGGCTGGGACCAGGCCAACCGCGAGATCGCCGAGCGGCTGCTGGCCATCCGCGCCGCCCATGGCCCCGAGGCGATCGGTGTCTACATCTCCGGCCAGCTGCTGACCGAGGACTACCACGCCTTCAACAAGCTGGCCCGCGCCGTCATCGGCACACCCCACATCGACTCCAACTCGCGGCTGTGCATGAGCTCGGCCGTGGTCGGCTACAAGCAGGCCCTCGGCGCCGACGCGCCCCCCTGCAGCTACGAGGACGTCGAGCTGGCCGACTGCGTGCTCGTCAGCGGCGCCAATCCGGCCTGGGCCCACCCCATCCTGTTCCGCCGCCTCGAGGCGGCGCGCGCCGGCCGCCCCGGCCACCGGCTCATCGTCGTGGACCCGCGCCGCACCGAGACGGCCGAGCTGGCCGACCTGCACCTGCAGATCCGCCCCGGCACCGACGTGGCCCTGTGCCACGGCCTGCTGCATGCCGCCATCTGGCAGGGCTGGACGGCGGGCGACTTCATCGCCTCCTCCACCCAGGGCTTCGAGGCCCTCAAGGCCCTGGTGCGCGAATGGACGCCGGCCCGCGCCGCCCAGGTCTGCGGCATCGAGGAAGCCGACCTCTGGCAGGCCGCCGAATGGTTCTCGACCGCGCCGGCTTCGCTCAGCCTCTACTGCCAGGGCCTGAACCAGAGCAGCGCCGGCACGGCCAAGAACACCGCCCTGATCAACCTGCACCTGGCCACCGGCCAGATCGGCCGGCCGGGCGCCGGGCCCTTCTCGCTGACGGGCCAACCCAATGCCATGGGCGGCCGCGAGAGCGGCGGCATGGCCACCCTGCTGCCCGGCCACCGCGACCCGTCCAAGGCGCAGGACTGGGCGGACATCGGCCGGCTCTGGGGCGTGGCCGATCTTCCGGGCCGGCCGGGCCACACCGCCGTCGAGATGTTCGAGGCCGCCGCCCGCGGCGAGATCAAGGCGCTGTGGATCGCCTGCACCAACCCGGCCCAGTCCATGCCCGACCAGGCCCTGGTGCGCCAGGCCCTGCAGCGCTGCGAGCTGGTCATCGTGCAGGAGGCCTTCGCCCACACGGCCACGGCGCGCTACGCCGACTACCTGCTGCCCGCCGCCACCTGGGGCGAGAAGGAAGGCACCGTCACCAACAGCGAGCGCCGCATCAGCCGCGTGCGCCCCGCCGTGCCGGCGCCCGGCCAGGCCCGGGCGGACTGGCGCATCGCACGCGACATCGCCGCCCTCATCGACGCCGGCCTGGGCCGCGCGCCGCGCCTGGCCGCCCAAGGCGCCGAAGAGCTCTGGCTCGAGCACCGCGAGGCCACGCGCGGGCGCGACCTCGACATCACCGGCCTGGACTGGGCCACCCTCGACACCGAAGGGCCGCAGCAGTGGCCCTACGTCAAGGGCCCGACGCCGCGCCTGTACACCGACGGCCGCTTCGCCCACGCCGACGGCCGTGCCCGCTTCACCGCCAAGCCCTACCAGGCGACCGCCGAGGCGGCCAGCGCCCAGCGGCCTTTCGCGCTGACCACCGGCCGCCTGCGCGACCAGTGGCACGGCATGAGCCGCAGCGGCAGCGTGCCCGGGCTGTTCGCCCACGAGGGCCAGCCGGTCGTGCGCGTGCACCCCGGGGACGCCGCCCGCCGCCGCCTCGCCGAGGGCGAACTCGTGCACGTGCGCTCGCGCCGCGGCGAGCTGGTGCTGCCGCTGCGCCTGGACGGCAACGTGCCGCCCGGCGGGGCCGACATCGCCATGCACTGGGGCGAGGAGTTCATCGGCGCCCAGGCCGGCGTCAATGCGCTGACCCAGGGCGCCTTCTGCCCCGACTCGCGGCAACCGGAGCTCAAGTTCAGCGCGGTGGCCATCGAGCCGGCCGCCCTGCCCTGGCGGCTGAGCGCCTGCGCCTGGGTCGCGCCCGAGGCCGGCGCCGCCCTGCGCGAGCGGCTGCGCGCGCTGATGCCCCGCTTCGGCTACGCGCAATGCCTGCCCGAGCCGGCGGCGGCGGGCGGCCTCGTCGGCTGGGCCTTCGAGGCGGCCTGCGCCGAGGCGCCCGCGCCCGGGCTGGTCGAGGAACTCGCGGCCGTGCTCGGTCTGGCCGGCACCGAAGTGCTGCGTTATGCCGACGCCCAGCGCGGCCGGCTGCGCCTGCTGCAGCTCGACGGCGACGACCTGCAAGCCGCGCCGCTGCGGGCGCTGCTGCGCGTGGGCCAGCACGACGAGGGCGCCTGGCTGGTCGAGCTGTGGCGCCGCCGCGCCGCCGCGGCCAGCGTCGGCCGCTGGCTGCTGTCCCCCGGTGCGCCGCCCACCCACCTGGCGGCCTCCAGCCCCCAGGTCTGCAACTGCTTCGACGTCCGCGAGGACGTCATCCGCCTGACGCTGCAACGCTGCGGCGGCAGCCCGGCCGAGCGCCTGTCGCAGCTGCAGGCCGAGAAGCGCTGCGGCACGCAGTGCGGCTCCTGCCTGCCCGCGCTGCGCCGCCTGGTCGCCACCACGCCCGAAGAGGTGCCCGCATGACCGCCAACCACGCTCCCGTCGTCTCCCTCGTCGGCGCCGGCCCCGGCGACCCCGAACTGCTGACCGTGCGCGCGCTCCGGCGCATCGAGGCCGCCGATGTCGTGCTGGCCGACGACCTCGTCGACCCGCGCGTGCTCGCCCTCGTCAAGGGGCGGCTGCTGCGCGTCGGCAAGCGCGGCGGCTGCATCAGCACGGACCAGCGCTTCATCCACGAACTGATGATCCGCGAGGCCCGCGCCGGCCATCGCGTGGTGCGGCTCAAGGGCGGCGACCCCTTCGTCTTCGGCCGCGGCGGCGAGGAGGTCGACGCGCTGCGCGAGGCGGGGCTGGAGGTCGAGGTCGTCAGCGGCCTGACGAGCGGCATCGCCGGCCCGGCAGCGGTGGGCATCCCGGTGACGGACCGCCGCGCCTCGCCCGGCGTCATCCTCGTCACCGGCCATCCCGGCGAAGGCCGCGCCGAGCCGGACTGGGCGGCCCTGGCGCGCACCGGCCTGACCCTCGTGATCTACATGGGCGTGGCCCGCGCCGCCGACATCACCGCCAGACTGCTCGCCGCCGGCCTGCGGGCCGAGCTGCCCGCCGCCGTCGTCAGCGCCGCTCACACGACCCGGCAGCGCCACGCGGTGACGACGCTGGCCGGCCTGCCCGACTGCATCGCCCGCGAGGGCCTGGCGAGCCCCGCCCTGCTGGTCGTCGGCGAGGTGGCCGCCCACGCCGCGGCGCTGCAGCAATGGCCCGAAGTTATGGGTGACGGCAGGGAAGTGATGGCCGGCTGAAGCGCACCGTCCCTCGCGCGGGACGCCTGCGCAAAACCGGACATCGCCTCATCCCCCACCCGAGGATGGCGCCGCCGCGCGCCGCGACGCACACTGCCGGCCCCATCCACAAGGAAGCCTGCAATGAAGTTGCCTCCGCCTGCCGCCGCCCTCCGGGCCGGCACCGCCCAGGCCCCCGGTCTCGAATCGCCCGCGCCGATGTCGTCCGCGCCGGGCCTGTCCACCCTCGTCCCGCCGCGGCGCATGGAGCGCCCGCGATGAGCCTCAACTGAGCTTGAAGCTGCTCACCAGCCCCGCCAGGCGCACCGCCTGCTCCTTGAGCGACTGAGCCGCCGCCGCGGACTCCTCCACCAGCGCAGCGTTCTGCTGGGTCATCTGGTCCAGCTCCGTCACGGTGCCATTGACCTGGGCGATGCCCTGGCTCTGCTCCGCGGCCGCGGCGCTGATCTCGCCGATGATGTCCGCCACCCGCTGCACCGAGCCGACGATGTCGGTCATGGTCGCGCCGGCATCGTTGACGAGGCCGGTGCCGGCCTCGACCCGTTCGACGCTGGCGTTGATGAGGGCCTTGATCTCGCGCGCCGCCTCGGCGCTGCGCTGCGCGAGCGAGCGCACCTCGCCGGCCACGACGGCGAAGCCGCGGCCCTGCTCGCCGGCCCGCGCGGCCTCGACGGCGGCGTTCAGCGCCAGGATATTGGTCTGGAAGGCGATGCCGTCGATGACGCCGATGATGTCGGCGATCTTGCGGCTGGCGCCATTGATCTCGCCCATGGTGCTCACCACGCGCGACACCACCTCGCCGCCGCGGCCGGCTGTCTCGGCGGCGGTGCCGGCGAGCTGCTTGGCCGTCATGGCCGCGTCGGCGCTCTGGTGGACGGTGCCGGTCAGCTCGGCCACGGCGCTCGCGGCCTGCTGCAGGTTGGACGCCGTCTGCTCGGTGCGCTGGGACAGGTCCATGTTGCCGCTGGCGACCTCGCTGGAGGCGACCTGGATGCTCTCGGCCGACTCGCGCACCTGCCCGACGATGCCCGACAACGAGCGCTGCATGGCCGCCAGGGCCTGCATCATCTCGGCCGATTCGTCGCTGCCGCGCACCTCGGGCGCGCGCGACAGGTCGCCATCGGCCATGCGCTCGGCAAAGCGCTTGGCCTCCGTCAGCGGGCCGATGATGGAGCGCGAGATCCGCACCGCCAGCGCGCTGCCGATGGCAACGCAGACGACGAAGGCAACGAGGAAGCCGACGAAGACGCGGCTGACGAGGCTGTCCACCTTGGCGAAGACCTCGTCGCCGCGCTTCCTCAGGTCGCCCTCGATGTTGGTGAGCATGGCCAGGGCCGGGTCGTAGGCGGCGTCGGCGGACTTCATGTCCTCGAAGGCGGCCTGGGCGTCGGCGAAGCCATCGGCGGCGATCTTGTCGGCCACCGGCTTGACGGCCTTGCGGTAGTCGGCCATCAGGCCGCGGAACTTGGCCAGGGCCTCGCGGCCCTTGTCGTCGCTGGTGATGGCGCCGAAGTCGTCCATGGCCTTGTCCAGGCCCGCCTGGGCGGTGTCCCACTCCTTGCGGGCCCGCGCCATGCCGTCCTTGTTGAAGATGGACGCCACGAGGGTGGAGGTGGCCGCCTTGCTCTGCAGCAGGTGGCTGCGGGCCGCGACGGTGATGTTGGAGGCCGGGATGAGCTTCTGGGTAATGCCCTGGATGGCCTTTTGCGACACGTCCAGGCCGAAGCCGCCCACGGCCACCAGCAGAGCCGTCATGCCGAGGATGAGACCGAAGGCCAGCCAGAGACGGGCTTGGATGCGCAGACGACGCAGCATGGGGTTCTCCTGTGGGTGCAGGGCGGGGGGTGATCGCCGATTGAAGCAGAAACCCCCAGGCAAACGCCGAGGGGCTGCTGGTAGGCTCGCGGCATCGTTCACGCCCCGGCGCCCCATGAGCTTCCTGGCCATCGACATCGGCAACACCCGGCTGAAGTGGGCCGTCTATCCCGACGGCGCCACGCCGGGCAGCGCGCCGCTGCGGCACGGCGCGGTGTTCCTGGAAAACATCGACCGCCTGGCCGACGAGGACTGGCAAAACCTGGAGCCGCCGACGCGCATGCTGGGCAGCAACGTCGCCGGCGACGCCGTGCGCCGGCGCGTCGAAGAGCAGATGGAGCACTGGGACCTGGTGCCCCGCTGGGTCGTGCCCTCGCCCGAGACGGCCGGCGTGCGCAACGGCTACGACCACCCGACGCGGCTGGGCGCCGACCGCTGGGTGGCCGTCATCGGGGCCCATGCCCACGCACGCCGACGCGGCTTCGTGGGGCCGGTGCTGACGGTGATGGTGGGCACCGCCGTCACGGTGGACGCGCTGTCCAGCGACGGCCAGTTCCTCGGCGGCCTCATCCTGCCGGGCCACGGCATCATGCTGCGCGCGCTGGAGGGCGGCACCGCCGGCCTGCGCGTGCCCACCGGCGAGGTGCGCGACTTCCCCACCAACACCAGCGACGCGCTGACCACCGGCGGCACCTTCGCCATCACCGGCGCCATCGAGCGCATGGCGCGCCTGCTGCAGGCCCGCGAGGGCCGCGCTCCGCTGCTGCTGATGACGGGCGGCGCCGGCTGGAAGGTCGCCCCCGCGCTGGACGTGCCGCACGAGCTCGTCGAAGGGCTGATCTTCGACGGGCTGCTGGCGATCGACGCGGCGCGGGCCTGAGCCGCAGCGCGCGCCGCTGTCAGCTGAAGCAGGACAGCAGTACCACGCCCCTGGCGCCGCAGCTCCAGGCCTCGCCTTCGGGGCTGCTCAGCCAGTCCAGCGCATCCTGCCGGTTGCCCGCCACCGGCCGGCAGGCGAAGACCAACTCGGGCGACAGCCCGTCCTGCGCCGGCTGGCTGGGACCTTCCACCTGCCAACCCTGCGCGACCACGGCTCCGCTGGCCAGCACCGCGGGCAGCGGCGGTGGCGTGATGCCGCTGAAGGCCTCGCCGAAGCCATTGGGCGGTGCCGGGCACTTGGGGCAGTTGGACAGGACGCCGACGTCGTCCGCCGCGTGGGACGTCGCCGGAGCCACGGTCGGCGCAGGCGGGGCGGCCATCGCCGTGAGGCCGCCGTCGGCCGGCCAGAGCGCGAAGGCGCGTTCATCCAGTCCACGGTTCACGGCGACGGCCTTGAGCCAGCAATATCGAACTTCCATGGAGCCTCCTGAGCTTTGCTTGAAAACGCTACGGGACGTAACGCTTCGTCAGAATAGTGACCCATGGCGGCGACCGACATTGTCCGTTTGGCTCATGCGCTGGCGCTGGCCGCGGCGTCGCTGTGCCTTGCCGCGCTGCGCAGCGACCAGGCGGGTGGCGACCCGCGTCCCAGCGTCGTATTCCTGGCCCAGGGTCCGGCCGACCCCTATTTCGACCGCTTCGCAACGGCCTTGCGCGAGCGCCATCCGCAACTCTTCGCGGGGATGCGCCTGCAGGCACTGGCGGTGCCCGACGACGAGGCCGGGTTCGCGCAAGCCCTCAGGGCGGCAGCGGCGACAGGACCGCGCTTGTTCGTGGCACAGAACGGCTACCAGGCGCAGTTCCTGCGGACGGTGCTGCGAGCCCCTGCACTGGTGTTCTCCAGCCAGTCCGATCCCCGCAAGCTGGGCGTGGTGTCGGGGCTGGCGGAGCACCCGGAACCCAGCACCGGCATCTGGATCAATGACGAGCTGGACGTGAAGCGCCTCGAATTGCTGCTGGACGCCTTTCCGTCGCTGAAGGTGGCGGCGGTATTGGGCGACACCGATTGGTTTGCCGGCCTCGGGCCGGCGTTGGACGGCATGCAGAAGGTTGCCCGCGAGCACGGCGTGACGTTGCGGCTCTTCCATGCCGACTCGGTGGCAGAGGCGCTGCAGCTGCTGGAGGAGCCCCGAGCCGCCCAGGCCGAGGGCTGGTGCCTGCCGAGGACGCAGCTGAGCCTGGACGCACGCATCGCCCGCCGCCTGGTGGACATGGGCAAGCCGGTGGTCGCCGGGCATACGCCGGATGTCTACGAGGCAGCGCAGCTGTCCTATGCCCAGGACCGGAACTTCGTGGCGCCCGCCCTGGCCGATCTCGTCGCACGCATCCTCCAGGGCGAACCGCCAGCCTCCATCCCGATCCAGATTCCGCAACGTTTCCAACTGGCCGTGCGGGTGTCTGACGATCCCCGCCTGCCGCGCATCAGCAGCGAGGTGGTGCGCCGCGCCGACCTCGTCATCCGATGAAGGCGCCTTCGCCACGGGTGCATCGGCTGTCGCCCCTGGAGCGGCGCTATGCGCTCAGGCTGTGCGGGCTGACGCTGCTGCTCCTGCTGGTGTCCGGCGTCGTGCAGATGCTCTTCAGCTATCGCGAGTCGCTGGCGCAGGTGGAGGAGCTGCAGGCGGTGCAGGCAGAGTCCGCGGCCAGGGAGATCGGCGGCTACATCGCCGGCATCGAGGCCGGGCTGCACGACATCGCCAAGTTGCCCTGGGGCCAGCCAGGCTTCGGCCTGGAGCAAAGGCGCGAGGAGTTCTATCGCCTGTTGCGACTGGCGCCAGCCATCATCGAACTGCAGGCACTCGACGCCTCGGGTCGCGAGCAGATGATGGTCTCGCGCAGCGACCCCGTGCGCCTGGGCTCGCGCCGCAGCGCGGACGAACCGGCGTTGCTGCGCGTGTCGAAGGAGGCTCCGCTGCAGCGCGGCGCCACCTACTTCCGCCAGGCCCAGATGCCCACGATGCGCATCGCGGCCTATGACGGGCAGGGCAGCATCGTCGCCACCGTGGACTTGCGGCTGCTCGGCGAGGTGGTGTCGCGGCTGCGCATCGGCGCCGGCGGCCTGGCCTACGTGGTCGACGGCGCCGGCACCCTCATCGCCCACTCCAGTGCGACCGAAGCGCTGGGGCGGCTCGACCTGTCGGACCTCGAGCCGGTCAGGAAGGCGCGACAAGCCAAGGCCTCGCCGGTCCGGCTTGCGGGCCTGGCCGCTCTGGACCGCTTCCATCGTCCCGTCATCGTGACGGCCGGCGAAATCCCGGGCAGCGACTGGCTGCTCTTCATCGAGCAGCCGCGCAGCGAGGCGCTCAAGCCGGCACTGGCCACGCTCAGCGGCACGCTGGTGCTGATGCTGGCAGGCGGCACGGCTGCGTTGGTGCTGGGCGTGGCCTTCGCGCGCCGCATGGCCGCGCCCATCGTGGCGCTGCGCGACACGACCGCACGCATTGCGACCGGGCAGTTCGACGCCGGCCAGCCCGGGCCGATGCCCAAGCTGCGTCACGACGAGATCGAAGGCCTCGCCGAGGACTTCAACCAGATGGCCTCGCACCTGCGCGAGCTCTACGCCAGCCTCGAAGCCAAGGTCGCCGAACGCACGGCGCAGCTGTCGGAGGCGCGCGACGTGCTGACCGCGCGGGCCGACGAGCTGTCGCGCCTGAAGGACGAGGCCGAGCGCGCCAATGCCGCCAAGACGCGCTTCCTCGCCGCCGCCAGCCACGACCTGCGCCAGCCCATGCACTCGATCAGCCTGCTGCTCGGCGTGCTGCAAAGCCGCCTCGACCGGCCCGAGCATCTGGCGCTGGCAGCCAAGATCCAGTCCTCGGTCGCGACGATGGAGAACCTCTTCGGCAACCTGCTGGACATCTCCAAGCTGGACGCCGGCGCCGTGCAGGCCCACGTGGAGGACGTCGACCTGGGCTGGCTGCTGCACCGCCTGGAGGAGACCTGGGCGCCGCAGGCGGCCGAGAAGGGCCTGCGGCTGCGCGTGCGGCCCTGCGACGCGGTGGTGAAGGGCGATGCGGCCCTGCTGGAGCGCATCGCCGGCAACCTGGTGGCCAATGCCATCCGCTACACGCGCCGCGGCGGGGTGTTGGTGGGCTGCCGGCGCCGCGACGCCAGTGTCGAGCTGCAGGTCTGGGACACCGGCCCCGGCATCGAGCCGCGCTACCGCGAGGCCATCTTCGAAGAGTTCTTCCGCATCGAGGCGCCGGGCGCCGGGCCGGAAAAGGGCCTGGGGCTGGGGCTGTCCATCGTGCAGCGCTGCGCCCACATCCTCGGCCACGGCCTGGCGGTGGACAGCCGCGTCGGACGGGGCTCGGTGTTCCGGCTGGCGATGCCGCTGTCCGGCACGGCCACGCGCACGCCACGCCTGGCGCCGCTGGCGCCGGCCGGTTCACCTGCCCTGCTGGGGCGCTTCATCGTCGTCGTGGACGACGAGGCGACGAATGCCCAGGCCCTGGTCGATGCCCTGCGCGCCAGCCACTGCCATGTCGTCGCCGCCGCCTCGTGCGACGAGGTGCTTGCCGAGCTGGAGCAGCATCTGCGCGTGCCCGACCTCATCGTCACCGACTACCAGCTCGGCGCCGGCCGCGACGGCTTCGAGGTGATACGCCGGCTGCGCCACCACTACGACGACGAGATCGCGGCCCTGGTCGTCACCGCCAATACCGACGCCGCGCTGCAGGCCCTGGCCGCCGCCCACGGCGCGCGCCTGCTGCACAAGCCCATCGGGCTTCAGCGCTTGCTGGAGGCGATGCAGGAGTCGCTGGCCTCCGCCGCCGCCTCCTGAGCCGGCGCCGGCACGTCGAAGCGCAGCCCCAGCCGCCCGGCGGCGAGCACCGCCTGCGTGCGTGTCGTGACGTTGAGGGCGCGCAGCACGGCCGAGGTGTGGGCCTTGACGGTGCTGAGCGACAGGTTGAGCTGGCGGCCGATGAGCTTGGCGGGCTTGCCCTGCAGCAGCAGGTGCAGGACGTCGGCCTGGCGTGGCGTCAGGCCGAGGTCGGCGGGCCGGCGCTCGACGGGCGCGGGCGACGCTGCGGCGGGGACGGGCGCGGCGGGGACGGGGGATGGGGGCGGCGGCGCCCGTCCCCCCAGGAAGGCCGACGGCGGCAGGTAGATGCCGCGGGCGAGGATGAGCCGCAGGGCGCCCAGCATGACCTGCGAGGTCGAACTCTTGGGGATGAAGCCCATGGCGCCGGCATCGAGGGCGGCGAGCACGGTGTCCTTGTCGTCGGCCGAGGACATGACGACGACCGGCACCTCGGGATGGTCGCGGCGCAGCCGCGCCAGGCCCTCCAGGCCCGACAGGCCGGGCAGGCCGAGGTCGATGAGCACGAGGTCGGCGCCGCCGCGCCGCGCGAGCAGCTCGAAGGCCTCCTCGCAGCTGCCGGCCTCCAAGGTCTGCAGGTCGGGCACCAGGGGCTTGAGCAGCAGGGCCACGCCTTCGCGGAACAGGGGATGGTCGTCGATCAACAGAATCTTCATGGGCGATCTCGCTGCGGCCATGGTATCGGCCGGCCCCGTCGCGGGCGAGGCTGGAGCCTCGTCCTTTTGGCCCATACCTCTCGGCAATGGCAGCGCCGGCCCATGCTCACCAGACTTGAGGGCACGAGACGGCGCCATCGCGCCGCGACATGCTCAGGGGGTCTTTCCATGCTGCAAGCCGTCCATGCCGCCGCGTTCATTCCCGCCAGCGGAGCGCCCACGCCGCACCGCCAGGTGCTGGGCGCCCTGCCCCAGCCGCTGCTGGTGCTGCAGCCCGACCGCCGGCTGCTGTTCGCCAACGCCAGCGCCGAGCAGCTGCTCGCCCAGGGGCTGGGCCTGCACCGCCACGGCCAGCTCGAGGCCCTCGGCCAGCTCGACACGCGCCGCCTCGCCGAGCTGCTCGCCCAGGCCTCGGCCGGCAGCCCGTCGCGCACCGGCGTGTGGTTCACGCCCTCGCTGGACACCGGCTGGCTGCACGCCGCGCCGCTGGCGGCCGACGTCGCCCGCGCCTGCGGCTGGCCGGCGGGCAGCGTGCTGCTGGCCCTGCACCTGGACCAGCCGGCCCTGAGCCAGGCCGCCCGCATCGAGGCGCTGACCCGCCAATGCCGCCTCAGCGATGCCGAACGCCAGGTGCTGCTGCTGCTGGCCGACGGGGAGCCCGTGGACGCGACCTCGCGCCACCTGGGCTTGTGCGTCAGCACGGTGCGCAGCCACGTGCGCAACCTGCTCGGCAAAACGCAGGCGCCGTCGCTGATGCAGCTGCTGCGCTGGACGGGCAGCGGCCAGGCCCTGCCGCACTGAGGCGGCTCAGCGCCCGGGGCCGCCCTCGCGGCGGTCGCTGCGCAGCGCGGTCACCTCGGCGCGCAGGGCGCTGACCTCGGCATGCAGCTCGCGCAGGATGTCGTGCTCGATGCGCCTCTCGGTGCTCTCCACCCAGATGGCGGCGATCGCCGCCGTCACGAGGGAGAGCACGGCATAACCGAGCAGCACGACGAACACCGAGAAGATCTTGGCCGCCGGCGTGCTCGGCACGATGTCGCCATAACCCACCGTCGCGGCGGTGGTGAAGGCCAGCCACAGGCCGTCGCCGACGCTCTGCACGCGCGGCTCCAGCGCCCAGAAGCCGACGCCGCAGAAGCACAGCACCGCGAAGGCCAGCAGCAGCAGATAGGCCAGGCCGCCCCGCGTCAGCCAGGGCCTGAGCGTCCAGACCATGCGCACGAGGCTGAGCATGGCCACGCCCAGCCGCACGGCCAGGCTCAGCGGCGAGTCGGTGCTGGCCGGCAGCAGGGCCGACAGCACGAAGCCGCCGATGAGGGCGAGGTCCAGCACGTTGCGGCGCAGGTACTGGCGGGGATGGTCGAGGTGGCGGGCCACCCGCCACAGCGCCACGCCCAGCAGGCCGGCGGCCAGCAGGTAGATGGCCGTGGCCAGCGGCGTGGGCAGTTGCTCCAGCAGCTCGATGTAGAAGGCCGGGATGGTGCACACCAAGGCGGCCAGCACCGGCCAGCGCCAGCGCAGCATCTCGCGGCTGGCGCCTGCGTTCATGCCGGTGGGCCGGGCCAGGCCCCAGGCGCGCGACGGTGCTTGGCGGGTCATCCGCCGAGCCTAAGCGAGCCGGCCGCGGCTCGGTTTGCTGCAGCTCAAAGGATGAAGCGCGACAGGTCCTCGTTGGCGGCCAGGGCGGCAAGCTTGGCGTCCACGGCGGCGGCGTCCAGGGAGACGGTCTCGCTGCCGCGGTTGGGCGCGTCGAAGCTGATCTCGTCGAGCAGCCTCTCCATCACCGTCGCCAACCGGCGCGCGCCGATGTTCTCGGTGCGCTCGTTGACCTCGAAGGCAATCTCGGCGATGCGCCGGATGGCCTCGGGCTGCAGCTCCAGCATGACGCCTTCGGTCGCCAGCAGGGCCTGGTATTGCTTGACGAGGCTGGCATGGGTGCTGGTGAGGATGGCCTCGAAATCGGCCACCGACAGTGAGTCGAGCTCGACGCGGATCGGCAGCCGCCCCTGCAGCTCGGGGATGAGGTCGCTGGGCTTGGAGAGGTGGAAGGCGCCGCTGGCGATGAAGAGGACGTGGTCGGTCTTCACGAGGCCGTACTTGGTGGACACCGTGGTGCCCTCCACCAGAGGCAACAGGTCGCGCTGCACGCCCTGGCGCGAGACCTCGGCGCCGCCATGCTCGCTGCGGGAGGCGACCTTGTCGATCTCGTCGATGAAGACGATGCCCATCTCCTGGGCGGCGGCCAGGGCCGTGGCGCGGATCTCCTCCTCGTTGACGAGCTTGGCGGCCTCCTCGTCGACGAGCAGCTTCATGGCCTCATGGATCTTGAGCTTGCGCGTCGTCTTCTGGGTGCCGCCGAACTGGCTGAACATGCCCTTGAGTTGCTCGGCCATGTCTTCCATGCCGGCGGAGTTGCCAAAGGGGCCGAGCAGCTCGACGCTGGGCTTGGGTGCGGCGAGGTCGAGCTCGATGTCCTTGTCGTCGAGCTGGCCCTCGCGCAGCCGCTTGCGCAGGGTCTGGCGGGCGGTGTTGTCGCTGTCGGCGCCGGCATGGCTGCCGGGCACGAGCACGTCGAGGATGCGCTCCTCGGCGGCGTCCTCGGCGCGCGTCTGGCAGCGGCGCATGGCAGCCTCGCGCTCCTGCTTGACGGCCACCTCGACGAGGTCGCGGATGATGGAGTCCACGTCCTTGCCGACGTAGCCGACCTCGGTGAACTTGGTCGCCTCGACCTTGATGAAGGGTGCACCGGCCAGCCGGGCCAGGCGGCGCGCGATCTCGGTCTTGCCCACGCCGGTCGGGCCGATCATCAGGATGTTCTTGGGCGTGATCTCGGTGCGGAGCTTCTCGTCCACGCGCTGGCGCCGCCAGCGGTTGCGCATGGCGATGGCGACGGCGCGCTTGGCGGCCTGCTGGCCGACGATGTGGCGGTCCAGCTCGGAGACGATTTCCTGGGGGGTCATGCTGCTCATTGGAGCCCCTCGTTCGATGGATACATCGACCGATCCACCGCGGGGATGGTCGCTTGCTTGGGGCGGCCCGGCGCTGCGCGACTCACTCCAGCACCTCGAGCGTGTGGTTCTGGTTGGTGTAGATGCAGATCTCGCCGGCGATCTCCAGCGACTTCTTGACGATCTCAGCCGCGCCCAGCTCGGTGTTGGCGAGCAGGGCCTTGGCGGCGGCCTGGGCATAGGGGCCGCCGGAGCCGATGGCCACGATGCCCTGCTCGGGCTCGAGCACGTCGCCATTGCCGGTGATGATGAGGGAGGCGCTGCGGTCGGCCACGGCGAGCATGGCCTCCAGGCGGCGCAGCACGCGGTCGGTGCGCCAGTCACGGGTCAGCTCGACAGCGGCACGCACGAGGTGGCCCTGGTGCTTCTCGAGCTTGGCCTCGAAGCGCTCGAACAGCGTGAAGGCGTCGGCCGTGGCGCCCGCGAAGCCGGCGAGCACCTGCTCGCGGTACAGCTTGCGCACCTTGCGCGCGCTGGCCTTGACGACGGTGTTGCCCAGCGTGACCTGGCCGTCGCCGCCGATGGCGACCTGCCAGCCGGCGGGCGTCTGGCGCCGCACCGAGACGATGGTCGTGCCGTGATAGACGGCGGTGGAAGAGGATTCGGAAGACATAGAGGCTCCAGATAAGGCCCAGGAGCCGCAGCGCAAGATCAGTTGATCCGCACTTTTACTTTCGCGTGCTCGTTGATGCCCATGGCGCCGAAGAACAGCGCGACGAGGCGGTGGGCGTCGTTGAAGACCACCGAGCGGTTCTCGCTGCGGCGCTGCAGCACCCAGTTCAGCAGGTCGCCGGCGGCCATGAAATCCAGGCGGATCAGCTTGGTGCAGGAGATGTTGATGAGGCTGGCGTCGCCGACCTCGCCGGCCATGGCGCGCAGGTTCTCGGAGATGTCGCCGCTCAACTGGCCCATCAGCTCCAGCTGGGCCACATGGGGCTCGGAGACGCCGGTGTCCAGGAAGGTCGACTGGGCCTCGCTCTGCATGGTGCTGGGCACCGGGCCGTTGGTCGAGACGCCTTCGCCGCCGACGCGCACGCGGCACTTGGCCCGCTCCCAGGACGGGGGCGAGACCTCGTAGGTGACGCAGTAGTCGATGGCCGCCTCGTCGAACTGGTCGGGGCGATTGGCCAGGCGCAGAGCCTCAAGGCGCAGCATCCACAGCGCCGGGTCGGTGTCGCGCTCGCCGACGGGGGCGATTTCCTTGAGCTGGTTCAGGAAGCGGTCGCCGCCGATCCAGCGCTGGTCGATGAGCTGGTTGGCCCACTGGCGGAACACCTGGCGCAACTGGATGGCGGCATCGATCTCGACCTCGTCCACCGCGCCCCAGTCGAAGACCCAGGGCATGGGCAGGGTCTCGCTGCGCTTTTGCAGCAGCGCGACGTCGTCGGCCGTCAGCGTGGACGGCGCCGTCCAGCTGACCTGGCCGGCCTTGCCCATGGGCGTGCGGCTGGTCTGGCGGGTCGATTCGGCCACCAGCTTGGGCATGGAGAACCACTGCGGCGCCGACAGGCCGAACTGCTGGGCGTATTCCACCGCCAGCACCTCGAACTTGCCCTGGGCACCGGTGGCGCGGTAGTGGTCGAACAGCACCAGCCAGGTCTCGCCGTGCAGGTTGCGGCTGCCGCCAGGGCGCACCAGCTCGGTCAGCGCGCGCTCGCTGGTCTCGTAGTCGGCATTGGCGAAGGCGATGACGGCTTCGTCCAGCTCGGGATCGTGCACCACCTCCTGCACCTCGACGGGCGCCGACGAGTCGGCCAGGGCGAAGGACAGGGGCGTGTCCAGCGGCGGGAGGTCGGGCAGGCGGCTGGCGGGCGAGTCGGACAGCGGCGGGATGGCCGCGCCCATGGTGACGGCCGCCGGCGGCGTCGGGGCCGACAGGCGCTGGACTTCCTTGGGGCTGGAGAACTCGCTGACGCGCCCGCCCGCCGTCTCGGCAGGCGCCGCCACGGTGGAGGCGAAGGCCACGGGCCGGGTGCTGGTCTCGAAGAAACCGGGCTGCTGCTTGGGCACGGCCTGGGTCGTGGCGAAGCTCTCGCCAACCATCTGCTGCTCGATCTCGTCGATCTTGGCCTTCACGCCGAGGTCGATCTTGGAGCTCGGCTCGCTGATGCGCTCGTCGTCGCCGAGCTTGGACGGCGAAGAGGCCAGGGCAGCGAGCTGTTCCGGCGTCAGGCCTTCGCGGCGGATGCGGCGCAGCATGTCCAGCTCGCGCTTGCGCACGAAGTCGTTGCGGCGCTTGCGCTCCACCATGGCGCGCAGTTCGGCCTTGGCGAGGTCACCCTCGGGGTCGTCCTGCCGCGAATTGATCTCCGCCCAGTCCGTGGTCGGGTTGGCGACGAAGCGCGCCACCTTGCGGAAGAAGCTGTCGCCTTCCTTGGGGTCCCCGGGCTTGGAATCGGCCATGGATCGGTGCCCTAGGTTAGACGACCGGCAAAAAGCCGTGCAGGAAGCGTCGCGAGCGGACACAAGGGGGGTCGAGCAGCGCAGCCGTACACCCGTACGGCGAGCAGCGCAGGCCCGCCTTGTGTTCGCGCAGCAGCTTCATGCATGGCTTTTTCAGTCGCCGAACATCTTTTGCTTGAGCTCGCGGCGCTGCTGCGCCTCGAGCGACAGCGTGGCCGTCGGCCGGGCGATGAGACGGCCCAGGCCGATGGGCTCGCCGGTCTCGTCGCAGTAGCCGTAGTCGCCGCTGTCCAGCCGCGCGATGGACTGCATGATCTTCTTGAGCAGCTTGCGCTCGCGGTCGCGGGTGCGCAGCTCCAGGGCGTGCTCTTCCTCGATGGTCGCGCGGTCGGCCGGGTCAGGGACGATGGTGGTGTCCTCGCGCAGGTGCTCCGTCGTCTCGCCGGCGTTGGACAGCACGCCGTCCTTCAGCGCGGTCAGCTTGGCGCGGAAGAACTCGATCTGCTTGGCGTTCATGTACTCCGAGTCCGGCATGGCCAGGACTTCGGCGTCGGTCAGTTCGGCGCCCGACTTCGTCTTCCAGGCGTTGGCGAGCTTGGGGTCGGCCTTGGCGGCGACGCGGGGCGTCTCGGACTCGGCGTGGGACTCGCCGCGCGTCGGCGGCTTGGGCGGCGCGAAGCGGTCGGCGAAGCGGCTGCCCGAGGTCGGCGGCGCGGCTTCGAGCGTGGCCACCGCTGCGCCCTCGAGGGCGTCGGACTTGGCCGCGGACTTGCCACCCTTGGCGGGTGCGGCGGCGGTTTTGGGGGCCGGGGTCTTGCTCACTGTCTTCTCCTCGCTCAGGGCTTGCATCGGCGCGGTGTCAGACGTTGATCGCACTGCTTTTCAGCCGGGGTGCCCGATTTTGAGCGCGGCGGATTGTAGCCATGCCCGATCCGTTGCCCGCATCCCCCTGAAAGCAGGCTTCCAGGGCCAAAAACATCACGCCAAACAGCCTTCCAGACCTTGCATCAACACGTCCTTCGGCAGATCGATGCCGATGAACACCATCTTGCTCTGTTTCTTCTCTCCCGGCATCCACCGCGGGCCGAGATCGGAGCCCATCATCTGGTGCACGCCCTGGAAGATGACCTTCTTGTCCGTGCCTTTCATGTGTAGGACACCCTTGTATCTGAGCATCTTGGGGCCGTAGACCTGCACGATGGCGCCGAGGAAGTCTTCCAGCTTGGCGGGGTTGAAGGGCTTCTCGGAGCGGAAGACGAAGCTCTTCACGTCGTCGTCGTGATGGTGGTGGTGCGGATGGTCGCAGTGTTCGCCATGTTCGTGGTCATGGTCGTGGTCGTGGTCGTGGTGGTGATGGCCGTGGTCGTGCTCGTCGGCCTTCAGGAAATCGGGGTCGATCTCCAGCTTGGCGTTGAGGTTGAAGCCGCGCAGGTCGAAGACCTTGGACAGGGCCACTTCGCCGAAATGGGCGGTCTGGATAGGCGCCCGGGGGTTCATGTGCTTGATGCGGTGGATCAGGGCCTCGACCGCCGCCGGCTCGACCAGGTCGGTCTTGCTGACGAAGATCTGGTCGGCGAAGCCCACCTGCATGCGCGCCTCCTGGCGGGTGTCCAGGGTCTCGTCGGCGTGCTTGGCGTCCACCAGGGTCAGCACCGAGTCCAGCAGGTAGGCCTCGGCGATCTCGTCGTCCATGAAGAAAGTCTGGGCCACCGGGCCGGGGTCGGCCAGGCCGGTCGTCTCGATGACGACGCGCTCGAAGTCCAGTTCGCCCCGGCGGCGCTTGGCGGCCAGGTCGGACAGCGTCGTGCGCAGGTCCTCGCGGATGGTGCAGCAGACGCAGCCGTTGCTCATCTGGATGATCTGCTCGTTGGTGTCGGCCACGAGGATGTCGGTGTCGATGTTCTCCTCGCCGAACTCGTTCTCGATGACGGCGATCTTCTGGCCGTGGGCCTCGGTCAGCACGCGCTTGAGCAGGGTCGTCTTTCCTGAGCCGAGGAAGCCCGTGAGGATGGTGGCGGGAATGAGGCCTTGGGCGGGGGTGGGCATGGCGGGAGACCGTTTCGAAAGAAGGCAGCGGATGTAGGGACGAAGCCGCGAAACACAAGGCTTTGTCAAACCAATCGGCTATTCTGTCCCTTCCGCAATACCCTGACAGCTCCCTTGAGCGAACCGCAATCAGGCAGGCCCCCTTTCCGCGGGGCCGCCAAACATCCGCCCGAGGCGCGTGGCCTTCTGGAACGCATGCTCGAGTTCCTGCACCCCGGGCCTGACTCCAAGACCGAGCTGATCGAGACCCTGGCCGACGCCGAGCAGCGCGAGCTGATCGAGCCCGAGTCGCGCCAGATGCTGGAAGGCGTGTTGCGCATGGCCGAACTGTCGGCCGGCGACGCCATGGTGGCAGCGCCGCGCATGGACCTGCTGGACATCGACGCCCCCTACGACGAGCTGCTGGGCCTCGTCATCGACACCGGGCACTCGCGCTTCCCGGTCTACGAGGGTGGCCGCGACAACATCATCGGCATCCTGCTCGCCAAGGACCTGCTGAAGATGCAGCGCGCGCCGGAGCTCAACGTCCGCGCCCTGCTGCGCCCCACCGTCTTCGTGCCCGAAAGCAAGGGCCTGAACGAGCTGCTGCGCGACTTCCGCTCCAACCGCAACCACCTCGCCATCGTCATCGACGAGTTCGGCAACACGGCCGGCCTCATCACCATCGAGGACGTACTCGAGGAGATCGTCGGCGAGATCGAGGACGAGTTCGACGACAAGGACGGCGAGTCCGGCATCTACACCCTGGCCGACGGCAGCCAGCGGGTGGCGGGCGACACCACCATCGCCGCCGTCAACGGCGCCTTCGGCCTGGCGCTGCCGGACAATGATTTCGACACCATCGGCGGCCTCGTCGCCCATGAGCACGGCCGCGTCCCCCGCCGCGGCGAGACCGTGCGCATCGCCGACCTGAACTTCGCCGTCATGCTCACGCGCGGCGGCGCCGTGCGCTGGTTCAAGGTCACGCGCGCGCCCGAAGGCGAGTCCGAGGCGTGAGGGCCGGCCGCGCCCTGGCGCTGGCGGCCGCGGCCGGACTGGCGCATACCGGCTCGTTCGCGCCCACCGGCCTGTGGTGGCTGCAGATCGCCGCGCTGGCCCTGCTGTTCGCCGTCGTCCGGCGGGCCACGCCCCGGGTCGCGGCCCTGGCCGGCGCCCTCTTCGGCTTCGGCTGGCTGGCCTCGGGCCTGTGGTGGCTGCACATCAGCATGCACCAGTTCGGCGGCATCCCGTGGCTGGCCGCGGCCCTGGCCGTGGCCCTGCTGGCGGCCTTCCTGAGCGGCTACTACGCCCTGGCCCTGGGCCTCACGGCGCGCTGGATCGTTCCCGGGCGGCTGCGCCTGCTCGCCCTGGTGCCGGCCTGGCTGCTGGCCGAGCTGGCGCGGGCCAGCTGGTTCAGCGGCTTCCCCTGGATCGCATCCGGCTATGCCCATACGGTCGGCCCGCTGGCCGGCTGGGCGCCTTGGATCGGTGTCTACGGCATCTCGGCCCTGGCGGCGCTGTCCGCCGCCGGCCTCGTGCTGCTGCGCGAGCGTGCCTGGGCCTGGGCCGCGCCGGCCCTGCTGCTGCCGCTGGCCGGCCTGCTGCTGCCGCAGGGGTTCACAGCTTCGAGCGGCCGGCTGGCGGTGTCGCTGGTGCAGCCCAGCATCCCGCAGGACCAGAAGTTCGACGCCGAGCGCTTCGCCACCAACCTCGAGACGCTGGCGCGCCTCATCGAGTCGTCGCGCGGCCAGGTGGTCATCACCCCCGAGTCCGTGGTGCCGCTGCCGCTGGCCGAGCTGGACCGCGACACCCTCGCCCGCCTGTCGCGCCCCGATCGGCCGGCCCTGCTCGGCACCTTCCTCGGCAATGTGGACGACGGATTCGTCAACTCGGTCGTCGCCCTCGGCAACGACTACCACTACGGCAAGCGCCACCTGCTGCCCTTCGGCGAGTTCATCCCACCCGGCTTCGGCTGGTTCGTGCATGCCATGAACATCCCGCTGGACGACCAGGCCCGCGGCGACCACCAGCGGCCCTGGGTCGTCGCCGGCCAGCGCCTGCGGCCCCTGATCTGCTACGAGGATCTCTTCGGCGAGGACATGGTGGCCAGCGCCACCGGCCCCGAGGCGGCCACCGTCTTCGTCAACGTCAGCAACCTGGCCTGGTTCGGCACCGTCATGGTCCAGGACCAGCACCTGCAGTTCTCGCAGATGCGCGCCCTCGAGTTCCAGCGGCCTGTGGTGCGCTCCACCAACACCGGCGCCACCGCCGTCGTCGACCACCACGGCCGGGTGACGGCACGGCTGGCGCCGCTCGAACGCGGCGTTCTGGAAGCCGAAGTGGAAGGCCGCACCGGCGCGACGCCCTATGCCCGCTGGCTGGCCGCCCTCGGCCTGTGGCCGCTGTGGGCGCTGTCCCTGGTGGCGTTGGCCGCGCTGCGCAGGGCCGCCCAATAGAATCGGCCACCCCCTCTCCCCCGAGTCCCATGCTGACCTTCCAGCAAATCATCCTGACGCTTCAGGACTACTGGTCCAAACAAGGCTGCGCCCTGCTGCAGCCCTACGACATGGAGGTCGGCGCCGGCACCAGCCACACGGCCACCTTCCTGCGCGCCCTCGGCCCCGAGCCCTGGAAGGCCGGCTACGTGCAGCCCAGCCGCCGCCCCAAGGACGGCCGCTACGGCGACAACCCCAACCGCCTGCAGCACTACTACCAGTACCAGGTGGTGCTCAAGCCCGCGCCGGCCAACATCCTGGAGCTGTACCTCGGCTCGCTGGAAGCCCTGGGCTTCGACCTGAAGAAGAACGACGTGCGCTTCGTCGAGGACGACTGGGAGAACCCCACCCTCGGCTGCTGGGGCCTGGGCTGGGAGGTCTGGCTCAACGGCATGGAGGTGACGCAGTTCACCTACTTCCAGCAAGTCGGCGGCATCGACTGCAAGCCCATCACCGGCGAGATCACCTACGGCCTGGAGCGCCTGGCCATGTATCTGCAGGGCAAGGCCTCGGTCTACGACCTCGTCTACACCGATGGGCTCACCTATGGCGACGTCTTCCACCAGAACGAGGTGGAGCAGAGCACCTACAACTTCGAGCACAGCGACGTGGACTTCCTGCTCGGCGCCTTCGCCGCGCATGAGAAGCAGTCCAAGCACCTGATGGAGCAGCGGCTGGCCCTGCCGGCCTACGAACAGCTGCTCAAGGCCGCCCACAGCTTCAACCTGCTCGACGCCCGCGGCGCCATCAGCGTGACCGAGCGGGCTGCCTACATCGGCCGCATCCGCAACCTGGCCCGCGCCGTGGCCCAGAGTTATGTCGACAGCCGCGCGCGCCTGGGCTTCCCGATGGCGCCCAAGGCCTGGGCCGACGAAGTCGTCGCCCAGATCGAACTGAAGAACAAGAAGGCGGCCTGAGTGATGAGTGCGAACCTCCTCGTTGAACTGTTCGTCGAAGAACTGCCGCCCAAGGCGCTGAAGAAGCTGGGCGAGTCCTTTGCCGCCGTGCTGGCCGACAGCCTCAAGGCCCAGGGCCTGGCCGCGGCCGACGCGGCCGTCACCTCGTTCGCCTCGCCACGCCGCCTGGGCGTGCACGTCGAAGGCGTTGCCCCAAAGGCCGCCGACAAGGCCGTGCAGCAAAAGCTCATGCCCGTCGCCGTGGCCCTCACGGCCGACGGCCAGGCCACGCCGGCCCTGCTGAAGAAGCTGGCCGCCCTCGGCGCCGGCCCCGAGGTCGTGCCCCAGCTCAAGCGCGCCCCCGACGGCAAGGCCGAGGCGCTGTTCTGGGACAGCGTCCAGCCCGGCGCCAGCCTGGCCCAGGGCCTGCAGAAGGCCCTCGACGAAGCCCTGCATCGGCTGCCCATCCCCAAGGTCATGACCTACCAGCTCGCCGACGGCTGGACCGACGTCAAGTTCGTGCGCCCGGCTCACGGCCTCGTGGCCCTGCATGGCACGGAGGTCGTGCCCGTGCAGGCCCTGGGTCTGAACGCCGGCCGCGCCACCACGGGCCACCGTTTCGAGGCGGCCCAGCCCACGGTCGAGATCGAATCCGCCGACAGCTATGCCACGCAGTTGCGCGAGCAGGGCGCCGTCATCGCCGGCTTCGCCGAGCGCCGCGCCGAGATCTCGCGCCAGCTCAAGGGCGCCGCCGATGCCCTCAGCCTCACGCCCATCGACGACGAAGCCCTGCTGGACGAAGTGACCGCCCTGGTCGAGCGCCCCAACGTGCTGACCTGCGCGTTCGAGCCCGAGTTCCTGGCCGTGCCGCAGGAATGCCTCATCCTGACGATGAAGGCCAACCAGAAGTACTTCCCGCTGCTGGACGCGCAAGGCAAGCTGACGCGCCATTTCCTCGTCATCAGCAACATCGCGCCGGCCGACGCCAGCGCCGTGGTGCAGGGCAACGAGCGCGTCGTGCGCCCGCGCCTGGCCGACGCCAAGTTCTTCTTCGACCAGGACCGCAAGAAGACCCTGGAAAGCCGCCTGCCCGGCCTGGCCAAGGTCGTCTACCACGGCAAGCTGGGCAGCCAGGGCGAGCGCACCGAGCGCGTGCGTGCCATCGCCCACGCCATCGTGCAGCAGCTGAGCATGGCCACCCTGCCCTACACGGTCGAGGCCGACGACGAATTCAAGGTGCTGGACAGCAAGGTACGCCAGGCGGCCCTGCTGGCCAAGTGCGACCTGCTGACCGACATGGTGGGCGAATTCCCCGAGCTGCAGGGCATCATGGGCGGCTACTACGCCCGCCACGAAGGCCTGCGCGACGGCGTCGCCATCGCCATCGAGGACCACTACAAGCCCCGCTTCGCCGGCGACGCCCTGCCGCGCAACCACACCGGCACCGTCGTGGCGCTGGCCGACAAGCTCGAGACCCTCGTCGGCCTTTTCGGCATCGGCCAACTGCCCACCGGCGACAAGGACCCCTTCGCCCTGCGCCGCCATGCGCTGGGCGTCATCCGCATCCTGGTCGAGAAGAACCTGCCGCTGGAGCTGCCCGCCCTCATCGACGCCGCCCTGCCAGTCTTCGGCGAGCTGGTGGAGGACGCGCCGGCCACGCGCGACGCCCTGCTCGGCTTCTTCGCCGACCGCCTGGCCGTGTCGCTGCGCGATCAGGGCTACAGCGCCCAGGAGGTCGACGCCGTGCTGGCCCTGCAGCCGGCGCGCCTGGGCGACGTGCCCAAGCGCCTGGAGGCCGTCCGCGCCTTCGCCGCCCTGCCGGAGGCCGCCTCGCTGGCCGCCGCCAACAAGCGCGTGGCCAACATCTTGAAGAAGGTCGAGGGCGAACGGCCCACCGACGTGCAGGCCGGACTGCTCAAGGAGGCCGCCGAACAGGCCCTGGCCGCCGCCATCGCCGAGGTGCAGCCCGCTGCTGACCGCCTGTTCGAGCAGCACGACTACACCGGCTCGCTCAAGGCGCTGGCCGCGCTCAAGGGCCCGGTCGACGCCTTCTTCGACGACGTCATGGTCAATGCCGAAGACCCGCAGCTGCGCGCCAACCGGCTGGCGCTGCTGGGCCGCCTGCACGCCGCCATGAACCGCGTGGCCGACCTGTCCCGGCTGGCCAGCTGACGCCATGCCCCGCACCGCCGACCACGCCCACGGCATGAAGCTCGTCATCCTCGGACGGGACGGCACGCTCAACCGCTACCGCGACGACCACGTCAAGGCGCCGGAAGAGCTCGACCCCCTGCCCGGCGCGATGGAGGCCGTGGCGCGGCTCAACCATGCCGGCTGGCACACGGTGCTCGCCACCAACCAGGCCGGCATCGGCCGCGGCCTGCTCGACATGGCCTCGCTGAACGCCGTGCACCTGCGGCTCAACCAGCTGCTGGCCGAGAAGGGCGGGCGGCTGGACGCCGCCTTCTTCTGCCCGCACACGCCCGAGGAGGGCTGCGACTGCCGCAAGCCCCTGCCCGGGCTGATCCAGCAGATCGGCGAGCGCTTCGACGTGGAGCTGTCGGACGTGCACATGGTGGGCGCCTCGCTGACCGACCTGCTGACGGCGCAGAACGCCGGCTGCGTCCCCCACCTCGTGCTGACCGGGCCCTTCGGCAGCCTCGGTACCGAGGAGCTCGCCAACCTGCTGGCGCAGGTGCCCGGCGCCCGCGTGCACGACGACCTGATGAGCTTTGCCGAGACCATCATCCAGGAAGAGCGCCGCCGCGTCGCCGAGGAGCGCGGCCAGGCCCTCATCCCCGACACCCAGGCCGGAGACCTGAACTGATGTCCACCTTGCTGAGCGCCATCCGCTCGCTGATCTTCGTCCTCGTCCTCGTCGTGACGGTCATCCCCTGGGCCCTGGCCGTGCTGGTGCTGTCCATCTTCCGCCGCGGCGACCCGGTCTACTGGGCCTGTGCCGGCTGGCTCAAGGTCGCCATCTGGAGCGCCCGCTGGATCTGCGGCGTGCGCTGGCGCATCCACGGCATGGAGAACCTGCCGCCGGCCGCGGACCGGCGCGCCGGCGTCGTGCTGCTGTCCAAGCACCAGAGCACCTGGGAGACCTTCGCCTACCCGGCCCTGCTCTCGCACCCCCTGGCCTACGTGTTCAAGCGCGAGCTGCTCTACGTGCCCTTCTTCGGCTGGGCCATGGCGCGCATGGACATGATCCACATCGACCGCAGCCGCCGCACCGAGGCCTGGAACAAGGTGCTGGCCCAGGGCAAGCGCCTCGGCGCCATGGGCAACTGGGTCATCATGTTCCCCGAGGGCACGCGCATCGCCCGCGGCCAGGTGGGCGACTACAAGACCGGCGGCACCCGCCTGGCCATCGAGGCCGGCCTGCCCGTCGTGCCCATCGCCGCCACCTCGGCGCGCTGCTGGCCGCGCAAGAGCTTCCTGCTGCGCCCGGGCGTCGTCGACCTCTCCATCGGCCGGCAGATCCGCCCCGAGGGCCGCGAGCCGGCCGAAATGATGCGCGAGGTCAAGGACTGGATCGAGGCCGAGATGCGCCGCCTCGACCCGGAGGCCTACGCCGACCCTCCGCCCGCCGGCGCGGCCGGCGCCCCGGTCCGCACGCCCCGCTGAGCATGGCCTCCAAGCGTCCGGCCCCCCTCCTGCAGGACAGCCAGCTGTCCCTGTTCGACGTGGAGCCGGAGATCACGCCGGCCGAGCCGGGCGCGCCGCGCTCGCGCCGCGAGCTGTGGCTGGGCCAGCACCGCATCGGCTACGAACTCAAGCGCGCCCGCCGCCGCAGCATCGGCTTCGTCGTGGGCCCGCAGGGCCTGCGGGTCAGCGCGCCGCGCTGGGTGCCTATCGGCGAGATCGAGCGGGCCCTGCACCACAAGGGCGACTGGATCCTGCGCAAGCTCGTCGAGCAGCGCGAGCGCCAGCAGCGCATCCAGGCCTCGCGCATCGAATGGCTGGATGGCGGCCGCCTGCCCTACCTCGGCGAACCGCTGACCCTGGTGCTGGCGCCGGCCGAGCGCGAGATCGTCTGGGACGCCGCCACCCGCCAGCTGCGCCTGCCCTTGCCCGCCGGCGCCTCGGCCGAGCAGATCCGCGACCTGAGCCAGTCCTGGCTGCAGGCGCGCGCGAAGGAGGACTTCCTGCCGCGCTGCCGCCTCTTCGCCGAGAAGCTGGGCGTCTCCATGACCTCGCTGCGCCTGTCTTCGGCCCAGACCCGCTGGGGCAGCGCCAGCGCCGATGGCAGCATCCGGCTGAACTGGCGCCTCATCCACTTCGCGCCGGCCATCATCGACTACGTCGTCGCCCACGAGCTGGCCCATCTGCGCGAGATGAACCACAGCCCGGCCTTCTGGGACACCGTGCGCTCGGTGCTGCCGGACTTCGAACGCTCGCGCGAGGCCCTGCGCGAAGAGTCCATCGTCGTGCAGTGAATTGGGCCGTCAGGCCTCATTCACCGGCCAGCCTGTGAATATTCCCTGACCTATGTCACGGCGGCGGCTTCACGTTCAGCAACACTCCTGACGACGCTGTCATCACAGGTACCGCCACCGGCCGCAGGGCCGGCAGGGAGATCGAGGGAGATCATGGAGAAGGTACCGGACCCGTGACGCCGCCCCGGAAGAACCTGGGGCGGCGCTTTTTTTTGGCCGGCCCGGGACTCAGGCCGCCGAGAAGCGGTACACGCCGTCGGCGCCCAGCTCGCGCCGCAGCGCGCCGCGCAGCCACAGCGCATTGAGGTGGGCGATGGACTCGCCCATGGCGAAGGTGGTCTGGTGCAGGTCGAGCTTGCGCTTGAACAGCACCGGCAGCAGCCCGGCGGCATGCGTGGGCGCGGCGCGGCAGGCGGCCACCACTTCGGCCAGGCGCTCGTCATGGTGCTCGCGCAGCTGGTCGATGCGCTCGTGCAGGCCCGTGAAGGGCTTGCCGTGCGACGGCAGCACCAGGGTGTCGGCCGGCAGCGCCAGGTAGCGCGAAAGCGAGTCGAGGTAGAGGTTGAGCGGGTCGGCCTCGGGTTCGACGTCGACCACCGACACGTTGGTGGAGATGCGCGGCAGCACCATGTCGCCCGAGATCAGCAGCCGCCCCTCCGCACAGAAGAGGCTGATGTGCTCGGGCGCATGCCCGTAGCCGGCGATGCAGCGCCACACGCGCCCGCCGATCGCCACCTCGTTGCCATCCATCAGGCGCCGGAAGCTCGCCGGCACCACGGGCACCATCCTGGGGTAGTAGTCGGCGCGGGCGCGGATCTTGTCGAGCGACTCGGGGTCGGTGAGGCCGTGGCTGCCGAAGAAGGCGGCCGCCGAGGCGCCGCCCATGCCGACGGTGGAGCTGCTGGCCAGGCGCGCGAGGTTGAAGTCCGTAGCGCTCATCCACAGCCGGCATTCGGGGTGGGCCCCCACGCGTCCGCTCCAACGCTCAGTCAGCCAGTGGGCCAGCCCGAGATGGTCCGGGTGGAAGTGCGTGGCCATCACCCGCAGCACGGGCAAACCGTCCAGATGAGCGGCAAACACCTGCTCCCAGTTGGCGCGGGTCTCGTCGCTGGCGATGCCGCAGTCGACGATGGTCCAGCCCTCGCGGCCGTCCAGCCGGTCGCGCAGCAGCCACAGGTTGATGTGGTCCAGCGCAAAGGGCAGTCCCATGCGCACCCAGCGCACGCCGGGCGCCAGGTCCAGGGCCTCGCCGGGGCGGGGCAGGGTTTCGCCCAGGGGGTAATGGAGTTCGGATTCGCGTGCGTTGGCCATGGTGGGGTCGGCTCGACTTAGACTGACGTTTACGTCAATCGAGTGTAGCCATGCCCCCTCGCAAGTCTGTCCCGCCCGCGACCGAGACCCCTCAGCCGACCTTCACCATCACCGAGCTGGCAGCGGAATTCGACATCACGCCGCGCGCCATCCGCTTCTACGAGGACATGGGCCTGCTGGAGCCCGGGCGCAAGGGCCGCAACCGCGTCTACACCCCGCGCGACCGCACCCGGCTCAAGCTGACGCTGCGCGGCAAGCGCCTGGGCCTGGCGCTGCAGGAGATCAAGCAGCTCGTCGACATGTACGACAGCCAGGCCAGCGCCGCGCCCCAGTTGCGTGCCTTCCTCGCCATCCTGGCGCAGCACCGCGAGCAATTGGAGCAGCAGCGCCACGACATCGAGGTGACGCTCGCGGAAATCCAGCAGCACGAGAAACGCTGCCGGGCGCTGCTGAGCGCGGCCTGAAGACCGCGCCGAAGTGCTGCAAATTCCACGGCCGGCGGGGCAAACCCCGCTTCAGCCGGCTGCCGGCTTGACTAGAGTTCCGCCGCCGGAACCCCGCCCCCCGCCGGCTTCGTCTTCCGTGGAGCAGTCATGACACTCGGACCGCGCCCCATGCTGGCGCCCAAGCTCTCCGCCATCGCCTATGCCCTGGCGCTGCTGGCCTCTTCAGCCACGGCCCAGCAGGCCGAGGCCCCCGCCTCCGCGGCCGGCATGGAGCGCGCCCAGAAGGCCGCTGACGCCGTGTTCCACTGGATCAAGATCAACGCCGACAAGGGCGGGGCTCGCCCGACGGCCGCGCCCGCCGCGGCACCCGCCCCCGCGCCGCGCAAGCCCGCCGCGGTCGCTGCCGCGCCACGGCCCGCCGTCGCGCCGGCCCCCGCGCCTACACCGACGACCGAGCGGGTCCAGGCGCTGGCTCCGGCTCCGGCAGCCGCCTCCGCTCCCGTCGCCGCCGCCGCGGCATCGGAGCCCGAGCCCGATCTGGAGCGCAGGCCCGTGCTGCTCGCCTCCGCCGCCCCCACGCCGGCTCCCGCGCCGGCCGCGCCTCAGGCCGTGGCCGTCAAGGCCGCCGAGGCCCCGCCCCCGCCGGCCGAGGAAGAGGAGCTGCCGCTCAGGCTGCTGTACAAGGTCGACCCCGCCATCCCGCGCCAGTTGCAGGCCCAGAACTTCCGCACCGGCTTCGCCCAGGTCCAGTTCACCGTCGGCGCCGACGGCACCGTCATCCAGGCCCAGGCCGTCAAGTCCAGCCACGCCCGCCTGGCCACGGCCGCCGTCGAGGCCGTCAAGCAGTGGCGCTTCGCGCCCATCGGCAAGCCGCGCGATGCGGCGGTCGAAGTGGCCTTCCGCAACGACGTCGAGTAAGCCCTCGCGCCACCGAGCCCGGCGGCTGAGCCTGATTTCGTTCTCAGGACGACACGGGTAGACGCCCTCCGGGCGAGCAGGGATGCTCCCCGCCGCCGCCAGAAGTCCGCGGCCATCACAGGGAGTCTCCAATGCCATTCCGTCTGCTTGCCCGCGCCGCCGCGGGCCTGGCCATTTGCGCGGCCACGCTGCCCGCCAGCGCCTACTCCGGCCTCGTCGTCTTCGGCGACAGCCTCTCCGACAGCGGCAACAACGCCCTGCTGCTCGCACCCTTGTTCGGCGGCACGCTGCCGTCCGTCCAGGTCAGCGGCGACGGCTTCTACAGCTGGCTGCCGTCCGCAGCATCGACCTATTCCAACGGGCCGGTCTGGACGCAATACCTGGCCCAGTCCCTCGGCCTGCCGCTGGCGCCGTCGCTGGCGGGCGGCACCAACTACGCCTACGGCGGCGCGCAGACGGGCATCGACGGCCATGACGTGCCCGGGCTGCCAGGCTTCCCCTACAGCCTGCGCCACCAGCTCGACGGCTACCTCGGCGCCACCCACCACGTGGCCGACCCCGATGCGCTCTACATCGTGGCCGGCGGCGGCAACAACGTCCGCTTCGCGCTGGAGGCCATCGCCGCCGGCGCGGACGCAGCGACCACCGGCGCCGCCACCGTGGCCAGCTACGCCAGCGACGTCGCCGGCCTCGTCGGCGACCTGAAGCTGGCCGGCGCCCGGCACGTGCTGGTGATGAACACGCCCAACTTCGGCCTGACGCCCCTGGCCAGCGCCATGGGCGTGAGCACCGAGGCCACGGCCCTGAGCTGGGCCATGGACACGGCGCTGGCCACCGCGCTGGCGGGCAGCGACGTCCGGACCTTCGACATGTTCGGCTTCCTGACGGCCACGGTCGCCGCCGGCCCGGCCTCGGGTTTCAGCGACTGGACGCATGCCTGCGCCGCGGCCGTCAACGCCTGCGACGTCACCACCTCGCTGTTCTGGGACGGCATCCACCCCACCACCGCCGCCCACCAGCAGCTGGCCGCCGCCGTGCTCGCCACGGCCGTGCCCGAGCCCGACGTCGCCACGATGCTGGCCGTCGGCCTGCTGGTGATGGCGTTAGGGCGCCGGCGTCGGGCAGGTGTCCAGCAGGGCTGACATCGCCTCCAGGAACACCCGCGTGCGCAGCGGCATCAGGCGCCGCTCCGGGAACACGGCCCAGCAGCTGGAGCCGGGCAGCTCCCAGTCCGGCAGCAGGCGCTGCAGGCGGCCCAGGCGCAGGGCTTCGGTCACCATCAGGCGGTCGATGCCGGCGATGCCCACGCCGGCCTCGGCCAGCTGCGCGAGCACGCTGGGCGCGTTGGCCAGCGTGCGCTGCGCCGGCCGGGCCAGATAGGGCTCCGCCCCTTCGCGCTGCAGCCGCCAGGGTACGGGCTCGCCCGAGCGGCTCATCAGCATCAGCCCATGCATGCTGTCCAGGGCCTGGGGCAGCAGCGGCTCGCCCGCGCGGGCCACGTAGGCCGGCGAGGCGTACAGCCCCCAGTGCGTGGTGGCCAGCTTGCGGGCGGCGAGCTGGCTCTCCTCGCCCAGCGTGCCCATGCGGATGGCGAGGTCGAACCCCTCGCCGATGAGGTCCACGCGTCGCGGCGTCAGGTCCAGCTCCAGCGAGACCTCCGGGTAGCTCAGCGCGAACGCCGCCAGCATGCCGGCCGCCACGGTCTGCGCGAAGTCCGCCGGCATGCTCACACGCAGCCGGCCGCTGGGCTTGCGCTGGCGATGCAGGGCCAGCGCCAGGGCGCCGTCCACCTCCGCCGCCACAGCCCGCGCATGCTCCAGCACGCCGGCACCAAAGTCGGTCAGCGCCAGCTTGCGGGTCGTGCGCTGCAGCAGCTTCTCGCCCAGGCGCCTCTCCAGGGCGGCGATGCGGCGCGACACCGTGCTCTTGGGCCAGTGCACCCGTTCGGCCGCGCGGCTGAAGCTGCCGGCCTCCATCACGCGCGCGAACAGCAACAGGTCATCGGCATCGGATTCCAAGGCGTTGCCCCTTCGATTGGTGCATTGGTGGAACGATCTTATGCCTTTGATGATCTTCTGATGCTGAGGCAGCAATCCTAGAGTTCATGCCATCGCAACGCCCTTTCCAGGAACCTCGCATGAACATCCTGCAGATCAACTCCAGCGCCCGTCGCCTGCAAGACGACCAGGGCTCGGTCTCCACCCGCCTGGCCAATGAACTGACCTCCGGACTGCAGTCCGCCCACCCCGGGGCGACGGTCACCGTCCGCGACTTCGCCGTCAGCCCCCTGCCCGTGCTCGACGAAGCCACGCTCGGCGCCCTCTTCACCGCCGCCGAGGCGCGCAATGCCGAGCAGGCCGCCCGTGTGGCGCTGAACGACCAGTTGATCGCCGAGCTCTTCGCCGCCGACGTCGTCGTCATCGGCGTGCCGATGATCAACTTCAACGTCAGCGCCCAGCTGAAGAACTGGATCGACGCCATCGCCCGTGCCGGCGTCACCTTCCAGTACGGGCCGACCGGCCCCGTCGGTCTCGTCACGGGCAAGAAGGTCTACGTCGTCACCAGCCGCGGCGGCATCCACCGCGACCAGCCCACCGACCAGGTCGTGCCCTATCTGCGCACCGTGCTGGCCTTCCTCGGCATGACCGACGTGGACTTCATCTACGCCGAAGGCCTGAACATGGGGCCCGAGATGGCCGACCGGGGCCTGGCTGCCGCGCGCGGCCAGATCGCCGAGCTGCTGGTGGCCTGATCGGGACTCGCCATGAGCACCGCCGCCATTTCCCTTCTCACCCGCCCGCGCCAGGTCGAGCGCCTGGTAGCCGGGCAGCCCACGCGCGACGGTGCCGGCGTCAAGCTCGACCGCGTGCTCACCCAGGACCTGCAGCGCCGGCTCGACCCCTTCCTGATGCTCGATGCCTTCGGCACGGACAACGCCGACGACTACATCGCCGGCTTCCCCGACCACCCCCACCGCGGCTTCGAGACCATCACCTACATGCTCGCCGGCCGCATGCGCCATCGCGACTCGGCCGGCCATGAGGGCCTCATCAGCGACGGCGGCGTGCAGTGGATGACGGCCGGTCGCGGCGTCATCCACAGCGAGACGCCCGAGCAAACCGAGGGCCGCATGGCCGGCTTCCAGCTCTGGCTCAACCTCCCGGCGCGCGACAAGATGCGCGAGCCCTGGTACCGCGACATCGCCAGCGGCGAGGTGCCCGAGTTCGAGCGCGAGGGCGTCACGGTGCGCGTCATCGCCGGCCAGAGCCATGGCGTCGCGGGCGCCGTGCAGCGCGAAGGCACCGAGCCCCTCTACCTCGACGTCCACCTGCCGCCGGGCGCCCGTTTCGAGCAGGCGCTGCCGGCCGCGCACAACGCCTTCGTCCATGTCTACGAGGGCGCCCTCGTCCATGACAGCGGCTGCCGCCAGACCGCCGGCCGCATGGCCATCCTGGCCAACACGCCCGGCAGCGACGGTGTGCGGCTGCAGGCGGCCCAAGACCTCGACGGGCCCACCCGCGCCCTGCTGATCGCCGGCCAGCCGCTGGGCGAACCCATCGCCCAGTACGGCCCTTTCGTGATGAACACGCAGGCCGAGCTGGTGCAGGCGGTGCGCGACTTCCAGGCCGGCCGCCTCGCTTAGCCGCGCCCCTCGCCCAGCCTCGCATCGCTGAGCGCGAGCGAGTCCGGTCGGTCCCCCGTGGTGACGGCGATGCTTGCGGCATCGAGCCGCAAGCACATCGCCAACCGGGCCGGCTCGGGAACGGCCCGTCGCTCGGCCCGAATACTCCAATTCGTGGGGCATAGTTCGCCCGCAATGGATCGCCTGCAGGCCATGGAAATCTTCGTCGCCGTCGTCGAGCACGGCGGCTTCGCCAGCGCGGCGCGCAAGCTCGATCTCTCGGCCCCGGTCGTCACGCGTGCGGTGGCCGAGCTGGAGGCGCGGCTGGGCGTGGGGCTGCTGACGCGCACCACGCGCAAGGTCCGCGTCACCGAGGCCGGCGCCCGCTATGCCGAGGACTGCCGCCGCATCCTGGCCGACGTGGGCGAGGCCGAGAGCGCCACCAGCGGCAGCCGCAGTCTCGTGCAAGGCACGCTGAGCGTGACGGCGCCGGTGCTGTTCGGCAACCTGCACGTGACGCCCATCGTCACCGACTACCTGCAGCGCTACCCGGACGTCGACGCGCATTGCGTCTTCGTCGACCGCGTCGTCAGCCTCATCGACGAAGGGCTGGACGTGGCGGTGCGCATCGGCGAGCTGCCCGACTCCACGCTGCGCGCCGTCGCGGTGGGCCGCGTGCGGCGCATGCTGGTGGCGTCGCCGGCCTACCTGGCCCGGCAGGGCCGCCCGCAGCGCCCCGAGGATCTCGCCGAGCATGTCCTCATCCAACCCACCCAGGTGGTGCCCTATCCCGAGTGGCGCTTCGCCGAGGGCGGCCGTCCGCTGGTGCAGCGCATCCGGCCGCGGCTGCGCACGACGACCAACGACGCGGCGCGCTCGGCCGCCGTCTCGGGCCTGGGCATCGCGCGGCTGCTGAGCTACCAGGTCGCCGACGCGCTGGACGGCGGCGAGCTGCTGCCGCTGCTGGAGGACTTCGAGACCGCGCCGCTGCCCGTCAATGTCGTGCACCACCAGGGCCGGCACATGACGCAGAAGGTGCGCGCCTTCGTCGACCTGGCGGTGGACGGGCTGCGCGCCAACCCGGCGCTGCGTTAGTCCACTGCGTCGGGCCGGACGTTCTGCGGCGCCCAGTCGCGCCAGCGCCAGCGCAGCGGCAGGGAGTCGCGCAGCCACCAGCCCTCGTCGAGGTGGAATCGCCAGGCCCTTTCGGCACCCGCCAGGGCCTGCACCTCGGGGCCGTCCCAGACGATCTCGGCCCGGCCCGTCAGCGTCAGCAGGTCGCCGCGCTCGAAGTCGATGAAGAGCAGGCCGGCCCGGCCGTCGAGCTGCAGGTTGCCGAGGGTCATGAACATGCGGTTGCCCGAGTAGTCGGGCACCAGCAGCTCGCCGCCGCCATGGCGTCGCACGAAGCCGGCCGGCCCGCCGCGGTGCGACACGTCGGCCCCAGCCGACCCCGCGTGGGTCGCGACGAACAAGGTGTCGGCCCGATCGACCAGCGCCATGGCGTCGCCGTCCAGCTCGTGCAGGTGCGCAACGGCGCGCGGTCGCGTGTCGGCGGCATCGCGCACCCATTCGACCTCGCGGCCCTGGATGTACTGCGGGCAGTTGCCCACGGTCTGGTCGACCTGCAGCCGCAGCCCTACGGGCCCGGCCGCGAGCAGGCGGCCGTTGACGCGGTTGCGCCGCCGCGTGTGCAGCTCGATGCCGAGCAGCCCGAGCGGCGCACCCACGCGAAACCCCGCGGCGGCCGGATCGCCGGGGATGGGCGCCGTGGCGAAGGTCAGATGGCCGGGGTCCGGGGCCTGCACGAAGCCCGGCGGGCCCACCAGCAGCGTGGCCCAGGGCCGGCCCGCCGGGTCGACGCTCCCCGCCAGCATGAAGGGCAGCTGCTCGTAGAAGCGCCGGTGCTGCTCGGGCAGGTGGTCGCGCACGACGCGGCGGCCGATCTCGTCCATGCGCTGGGCCACGCCCAGGCGAGACTGCACGGCGACCTCGCCGGCATGGAAGGGCGCGCGGTCCATGGCCGGCCTCAGGCTGCGGCGCGCAGGCCGACCGCGCTCGTCGGAAACTGAACGAAGCCGGGCAGCGCCTCCACGCGCGCCAGCCATGCCCGCAGCGCGCCGTAGGGCGAAAGGTCGACATGGCCTTCCGGTGCGTTGGCGGTGTAGCTGTAGGCGGCGATGTCGGCCAGCGTCGGGCGCCCGCCCACCAGGAAGGGCCGCCGCGCGAGCTCGCCGTCCATCACCTTGAACAGGCCATGGGCGCGCGCGATGGCCTCGGTGGTGTCGGCCCCGGTGCGGAACAGCACCGCGACGCGCGCCGCCGCCGGGCCGTAGGCGATCAGGCTGGACGCCACCGACAGCCAGCCCTGCACCGCGGCGCGGCCGGCGGCGTCGCGCGGCAGCCAGGCGCCGTCCGCGTCGTATTTGCTGGCCAGGTAGACCAGGATGGCCGTGCTGTCCCAGACATGGTGCCCATCGTCGTCCAGCAGCGGCAGCTGGCCGAAGGGATGGCAGGCGAGGAACTCGGGCGTCTTGTGCTCGCGCGCGGCGAGGTCCACGTCGACGAGTTCGTGCGGCAGGCCCAGCAGCGAGAGCGCGAGCTCGGCGCGGTGGGCGTGTCCGGAGAGGCGGTGGCGGTACAAACGGAGGGTCATGGCGGCTCCTTGCTGAAGACGCAGTCACTGTGCCGGCCGGCTCGCCGCCGGGAAACGGCGTGCCCGGCAAGTCATTCTTTCCGGGCGCGGCGGGAATCCATCTCAACCCGCACCCAGGCCGGCGCTCAGGTGGTCGCCGAAGGCCTTGACCTTGCCCGACTGCCGCCGCTGCGGCGGGCTGACGAGCTGGATGGGCAGCGAGCGCCCCAGCCACCGCGGCATGGCCAGCTCCACCTCGCCCGAGGCCAGCTCGCGGTCGAACAGCCAGGTCGGTGCATACGCCAGGCCCATGCCTGACAACACCGCCTCGCGCACCGCCTCGCCGCTGTTGGTGCGCAGCCGCCCGCCCACGCGCACGCTCACCAGGCTGCCGGCGGCCACACCCGTCTCCGGGCCGGCCTCGAAGGTCCAGATCGGCCCCGTGCGCAGCTCGCTGTAGACCAGGCATTCGTGTTGCGCCAGATCGGCCGGTTCGCGCGGCGCCTCCACGCCCCGGGCCTCGAAATAGCCCCGGCAGGCCACGACGGCGCGGTGCGTGGTGCCGACGCGGCGGGCGACGAAGCTGGAGTCCGGCTGCTCGCCGATGCGCACGGCCAGGTCGATGCCCTGCTCGATGAGGTCGATGAAGCCATCGTCCAGCCGCAGGTCGACCTTCACGCCCGGGTGGGCTGCCAGGAAGCTGCGCACCAGCGGCATCAGCTTCATGCGGCCGAAGGTCACCGAGGCGGCGACCCGCAGCCAGCCCTGGAGCCGGTGCTCGCCCTCGCGCAGCTCGCCCTCGGCCTCGGCCACCTCCGCCACCAGGCGCCGCGCCTGCTCGACGTAGCGCCCGCCCGCCTCGGTCAGCTTCAAGGCCCGCGTGCTGCGCGCCAGCAGCTGGGCGCCGAGGGCCTTTTCGAGCGCCGCCACCTGCTTGCTGACGGCGCTCTGGGTGCTGCCCAGCTCGCGCGCCGCCGCCGAGAAGCTGCCCAGCTCCACGACCCGCACCAGGGTCTGCATCGCCTGCAATCGGTCCATCGCCATCCCATCCAGTCTCCACGGGAATAAATGTTAGGCAACCAGCCCGGCTTCCGGAGAAGGGCGGCGGCAATCACAGTGAGGCCACTCAACTTATCGGAGCTTCCGCCATGACCTCTCCCGTCGTCCTCGTCACCGGCGCCCTCGCCGGCATCGGCCGCGCCACCGCCCTCGCCTTCGCCCGCCGCGGCGCCACCGTCGTCGCCAGCGGCCGGCGCGATGCCGACGGCCAGGCCCTGGCCGCCGAACTCAAGGCCGCGGGCGCGGCCGAGGCCGCCTTCATCCGCGCCGACGTGCGCGACGAGGCCGAGGTGCGCGCCCTCGTCGAGCAGACCGTGACGCGCTTCGGCCGCCTGGACGTGGCCGTGAACAACGCCGGCGTCGAGGGCACCACCGGACCGATCACCGAACAGAGCGCCGAGAACTACGCGGCCATCTTCGACACCAACGTGCGCGGCGTGCTGTTCTCGCTCAAGCACGAGATGCGCGCCATGCTGGCCCAGGGCAGCGGCGCCATCGTCAACCTGTCCTCGGTCGCCGGCCTGGTCGGCTTCGCGGGCGCCTCGGTCTACGCGGCCAGCAAGCATGCCGTCGAGGGCCTGACCAAGAGCGCAGCCCTGGAAGGCGCCGCGGCGGGCGTGCGCGTCAATGCCGTCGCCCCCGGCCCGGTGCAGACCGAGATGATGGAGCGCTTCACCGGCGGCAACGCCGATGCCAAGGCTGCGCTGATCGCCGCCATGCCGGCCAAGCGAGCGGCCAGCCCCGAGGAGATCGCCAAGGCCATCGTCTTCCTGGCCGGCGACGGGGCGGGCTACGTGACGGGCCAGTCGCTCGGCATCGACGGTGGTTTCACGGCCGGGTGAACGCGGCCGTCGGCCGGTACTTTCGCCATCCGCTGCCGCCCTGCCTAGCATGCCGCCCGCGCCCCGGACAGGGGGCAGACAGGGAACATGATGACGAAGACGAAGAAGCTGGGGTGGCGGTGCTTGGCCGCCCTCGGAATGGCAGTGGGCCTGGCCGCGCTGGCGGCCTGCGGCGGAGGCGGCGGCTCCGGCGGCGGGACGGGCGGAGGCGATCCGCCTGCGCTGCAACTGGCCGTCACGGGCGAGGCCGTCGTGAAGGTGCGCAGCCAGGGCAGCCGCTGGGTCGCCCTGACCGAGAAGGCCCGCACATTGGAGATCCCGACCCAGCCCGAGCGGCGCCTCTGGGTCTCGCTGGCCGACGGCCGCGGGCGTGGCGCGGACTACCTCCCGCCGGCCGGCTGGTCGCTGCTGGACTTTGCCCTGCACCCCTCCGGCGAGATCAGCCTCGTCCTTGCCAGCAACCGCGAGCTGCGGCTGCTGCGCCTGTCGGCCACAGGCCAGCCGCTGCGCGACCAGGCCTTCACCGACGCGCAGGTCGCCGCCGACCCCTTCGTCGGCGACCCGGTGAGCGCGCGTGATCCGAGCTCGCTGCTGCCCTACTACACCCGCGACGCGGCCCGCCTGGCCGCCGTCGGTGAAGACCTGGCCCTGGCCTCGCGCTCCGGCTACCACGCCGTGCTGGTGCACCGCCTTGCCTACGCGGCGGGCAGCGGTTTCACGAAGCAATGGCGGCGCGTCGTCGAGCCGGGCGTCTTCATCGGCGCGCGCTTCCTGACTTCAGGCAGCTTCGACCCCTTCAAGAGCATGGACTTGCAGTGGCGGGTCGCGTTGGATGCCGATGCCCAGGGCCGCATCGCCGTGGCCGTGACGCTGGGCGACACCGACCTCGTCGAAGGCCACAGCCAGCACTTCGGCGAAGCCATCGACCCGCGCATCGCCAACGGCCTGCTGCTGACCCAGTTCGACGGCGGCGGCCAGCGCCTCGGAACGGCCGTCGTCGACACCCAGCAGCGCTCCGAGCTGCACGCGCTGCGCTGGGTCGGCGACCGCGTGGCCGCGGCCGGCCGCGTGCGCAGCCGCCAGACGGCCGATGGCTGGGACGCCTTCGTCGCCCTGGTGCCCGCCGGGGCCACCGCACCGTCGGCCTACCGCGTGCTCGACTTCGAGGCCGGCGACGTCATCTTCGACGTGGCCGCGCGGGCCGATGGCAGCCTGCTGGCCAGTGGCAGCGCCGGCTACACGCAGAACCCGACCGGCGCGAGCATCTCGGAAGAGGCCAAGCCCCTGCTGGCTCGGCTGGCGGCCGACGGCCAGCTTCAGCAGCGCCTCGACGTCGCGCCGGCGGCCCGGCACAACCAGCTCCGCGCCCTGGCCCCGCGGCCGGACGGCAGCTGGCTCATCGCCGGCATGGAGAACGGCCCGGGCACCCACTCGGCCGATGCCAACCCTGCGGCGCTGACGGCCGACGGCTACCTGCGGGAGCGCCGCTTCTGACGCCACCGTCCAGCGGCGTCTAGCCGTGCGCCGCGCCGAGGTAGGTCTCGATGACCCGCGGGTCGGCCGCGAGCTGGTCGGCTGGCCCGCTGAGGCCGAACTCGCCGGTCTCCAGCACATGGCCGTGGTCGGCCACGCGCAGGGCGGCGCGGGCGTTCTGCTCGACGAGCAGGATGCTGACGCCCGTGGCGCGCAGGTCCTCGACGATGGCGAAGATCTCCCGCACGATCAGCGGCGCCAGGCCCAGGCTGGGTTCGTCCAGCATCAGCAGCCTGGGCCGGCCCATCAGCGCCCGGCCCAGCGCCAGCATCTGCCGTTCGCCGCCCGAGAGGGTGCCGGCGGCCTGGCTGCGGCGCTCCTTGAGCCGCGGGAAGCGGGCGTAGACGTCGTCCAGCCCCGCGCGCCACTGGCGCTCGCCCAGCTTCTTGGGCCGCCAGCCGCCCAGCAGCAGGTTGTCCTCGACGCTCATGGTGCCGAAGAGCTCGCGCTTCTCGGGCACCAGGGCCAGGCCGGCCATGACGCGTTCTTCGAGCGTCAGCCGGGCGATGTCCTCGCCGGCGAAGCGCAGGCTGCCGCTGCGCGACGGGATCAGGCCCATCAACGCGCCCAGCAGCGTGCTCTTGCCCGCGCCGTTGGGGCCGATGACGGTGACGACGCTGCGCTCCGCGGCGGTGAAGCTCAGCCCGTGCAGCACCTCGGCGCGGCCGTAGCCGGCATGCAGGTCGACCACCTCCAGCAGCGCCGTCATGCCTCGGCTCCCAGGTAGGCCGCGCGCACCGCGGGGCTGGCCTGCACTTCGGCGGGTGTGCCCTCCATCAGGTGGCGGCCGAACTCCATGACGACGATGCGGTCGGTCAGCTTCATGACGAAGTCCATGTCGTGCTCCACCAGCAGCAGCGACAGGCCCTCGGCCTTGAGCTGCCTCAGCACCTCGGCCAGCGCCTGCTTCTCCTTGTGGCGCAGGCCGGCGGCAGGCTCGTCCAGCAGCAGCAGCGAGGGGTCGCTGGCCAGGGCGCGGGCGATCTCGACGAGGCGCTGCGGGCCGAGGGCCAGGTTGCCCGCCAGCTCGTGCGCCTGCTCGGCCAGGCCGATGCGGCGCAGCTGGCGCAGCGCCTCGGCCCGCGCCTGGGCCTCCTCGGCCTTGTCCAGGCGCAGCATGGCGCGAACGGTGCCGCTGCGCGTGCGCAGATAGGTGCCCAGGGCGACGTTGTCGAGCACCGTCATCTCCGGCACCAGCTTGACGTGCTGGAAGGTGCGCGACAGGCCGGCGCGCGCGATCTCGCGGCTGCCGCGGCCGTCTACGCGCTGGCCCAGCAGCTCCACCTCGCCGCTGGTCAGCGGCAACACGCCGGAGACGAGGTTGAAGGTGGTGCTCTTGCCGGCGCCATTGGGGCCGATGAGGCCGACGATGTCGCCGGCGCGGATCTCGAAGCTGATGTCGTTGACGGCGATGAGGCCGCCGAAGGCCTTGCGGATGGTGCGCACGGCCAGCAGCGGCGCGCCGGGCTGCGGATGCTCACGCGAGGCCAGCGGCGGCGCGGCTTCGTCCACGGACCGGGCGGCGCGTGCCGGCAGCCAGCGCGACAGGATGCGCGACGCCAGCGGCCACAGGCCGTCCGGCGCGAAGCGCAGCACCAGCACCAGCACGACCCCGAAGACGATGATCTCGTAGTTGCCCGAACCGCCGAAGAGGACGGGCAGCCAGACCTTGAGCTGGTCTTCGGCCAGCTTGACGAGGGCCGCGCCGGCAAAGGCGCCGCCGACCGTGCCGATGCCGCCCAGCACCGCCATGAAGAGGTATTCGATGCCGAACTTGATGCCGAAGGGCGACGGGTTGACGCTGCGCTGCATGTGGGCGTAGAGCCAGCCCGACACCGCGGCCAGCAGCGCGGCGATGACGAACATGACGAGCTTGTGGCGGAAGGTGGAGGCGCCCATGGCCTCGGGCATGGTGGAGCCGCCGCCGCGGTTGGTGTTGAGGGCGCGCATGATGCGCCCCGGCCGGGAGTCCAGCAGCCGCGTCACTGCCAGCGCCGCGAGCAGCGCGGCCAGCCAGATCAGCAGGTAGATGCGCCGCTCGCTCTGGAAGCTGAAGTCGCCCAGGGTCAGGGCCGGCAGGCCGAGCAGCCCGTCGTACTTGCCCAGCGACTCGAGGTTGCCGACGAGGTAGTACAGCGCCAGGCACCAGCAGATGGTGGCCAGCGGCAGGTAGTGGCCCGACATGCGCAGCGTCAGGGCCCCGATGACCAGGGCCAGCACCAGGGTGATGGCCAGGCCTGCGGCCAGCCCGAGCCAGGGCGACAGGCCCATCACCGTGGTCAGGTAACCCGTGGCGTAAGCCCCGACGCCGGCGAAGGCCGCCTGGCCGAACGACGTGAGGCCGCCGACGCCGGTCAGCAGCACCAGGCCCAGCACGACCAGCGAGAACAGGCCGATGTAGTTGAGCTGGGTGATCCAGAAGTCGGGCACGGGCGCGAAGGGGAACAACAGGATCAGTGCCGTGGCGACTGCTGCAACGGCGGGACGCTTGATGACACTCATGACGAGGCGACGACTTTGAACACAGCCACAGAGGCACAGAGACACAGAGACAGCGGGTTCACAGCGCAATCCTTTTCACACCATGCCGCAACTGCGCATGGTTGAAGTTGATCAGCAGGCCAGACCGAAGCTTCAGCAGCCGCAGATAGGTCAGCACCTGCGCGGTGTGCACGGGAGCCAGACACTCCACCGCCTTGAGTTCCACGACGAGTTCTCGGTCGACGACGAGATCGACCCGGTAGCTGGAACCAAGTGGCTGCCCCTTGTAGGTCATCGGCACTTCCAGTTGCCGCTCGACGGCCAGGCCACGGGATTTCAGCTCGATGTCCATCGCCGCTTCGTACGCGCTCTCGAACAGCCCCGGCCCCAATTCCTTGTGAACTTCGATGGCAGCCGCGATTACCGCGTCACTGACCCGATACCTCTGTGCCTCTGTGCCTCTGTGGCTGTGTTCTGCGGATGCCAATCAGTGCTCCTCGTGGTGCGGGTCCACGAAGGACCGCCACAGCAGCACCGGCAGGATGACCGTGAAGACGATGACCTCCTTGAAGGCGCTGGCCCAGAACGAGCCGAAGCTCTCGATGAGGCCCACGCCGACGGCGCCGGCCAGGGCCATGGGGAAGCTGGCCAGGCCACCGAACACCGCGGCCACGAAGCCCTTGAGGCCGATGAGGAAGCCGGTGTCGTAGTAGATGGTGGTCGATGGCGAGATCAGCAGGCCCGACAGCGCGCCGATGAAGGCTGCCATCGTGAAGCTCAGGGCCCCCGCCGCGTCCCCCGAGATGCCCATGAGCCGGGCGCCCGTGCGGTTGACCGAGGTGGCCCGCAGCGCCTTGCCGGTCAGCGTGCGCTCGAAGAACACCGCCATGGCCACGAGCAACGCGACGGAGGCGCCGAAGATGATCAACGTCTGCCCGGTCAGCGACAGTGGGCCGAGGTCGAAACGCGCATCCCAGAAGGCCGGCGTGCGATAGCCCTCGGCGCCGAAGAAGACCAGGCCGACGCCGGTCAGCGCGAAGTGCACCCCCACCGAGACGATGAGCAGGGTCAGCACGCTGGCCGACGACAGGGCGCGGTAGGCCAGGCGGTAGAGCAGCGGGCCCATGGCCGTGACCACCGCCAGTGTCAGCGCGACCTGCACGAGCAGCGAGGGCTGCTGGGGCGCCAGCCAGTGCGTGAGCCCCGAGGCCGCGAGCGGGAACCCCAGCGTCGCAAGCAGCCGCTGCGCCAGCCGTGCCGCATGCCAATGCTCACGCAGGCCCTGGGCCAGGTCCAGCACCGCCGCCGCCACCGCCATCATCAGCAGCAGCCACACCGTGCCCGGCACCTTGCCCGCCTGCAGCGAGGCCAGCGTCAGCGCGCCGAAGGCGACGAACTCGCCCTGGGGAATGAAGATGACGCGGGTGACCGAGAAGACCAGGACCAGGGCCAGGGCGACGAGGGCGTAGATGGCCCCGTTGGTCAGGCCGTCGAGACCGAGGATGGCGGCAATCGTGAGATCCATGGCGGCGCGCAGTGAAAGGCGCGCCCATGGTATCGGCGATACATCGACCGAACGGTCGGGAATTCACCCAGGAAAAAGGCGCCCACGCAGGGGCGCCTTTCCTGGCGGAGAAGCCAGGCTCAACTGTTCTTGTTGTCGACGATGAGCTGGTTGTTGACCTGCTTGACGCCATCCACCGCCGAGGCCAGCGTGCTCGCGCGCTCGCGGGACTGGCTGTCGGGCGCCTTGCCGGTCAGCGTGACCTGGCCTTCGCGCGTGTCCACGTTGATCTGCGTGGCCTTGAGCTTGTCGTCCGCCACCAGGGCGGCGTTGACCTTGGCGGTAATGGCCATGTCCGTGGACACGCGGGCCGTCGTGTCGGCGGCGCGCGAGGCCGACATCTCGGCATCGTTCATGGCCTGCTGGGCGTCCTTCTTGGTGTCGCGGGCGGCCTGCTTGGCGTCGGCGACGGCGTTGTCCAGCTTCTGGCCGGCGGTCAGTTCATCGTCATGCTGCCTGCCGCAGGCGGTCAGCGCCGTGGCCACGGCCAGGGCGGCCAGCAGAGGCAGTCGGGGGGCGAGGGTCGGCTGTTTCATAGGGCGTCCTTTCCAATCGATGAGGCCGTGCAGCGGCCGGTGTCTCCACTTTCGGCGCCGGCCGGGGCGGGCGGCTTAAGCCCAGGCGCCAATCGCCTGTCGGACCGGACCGACAGGGCGCCGCCCGTGCAGGCCGACCGGTTCCGTCCTACACGCGCGCCCGCGGGCGTCCCACGCGGGCCCGCGAAGGCGGCCACCAGCATCGCGGCATGAAACGCGTGGTCCTCCTTACCGGTGCCATCGTGCTGGGCAGCCTCGCCGTGGTGGCGGCGCTCGACTTCGCCGGCTGGCCCGGGCTGGCGCCATGGCTGGCCGCGCGCAGCGGCTTCGGCCTGGCGGTGGACGATGGCTCGCGCCTGCATCTGCTGTTCAGGCCCCGGCTGGAGGCGCCCCGCCTCACCGTGCAGGCGCCCCAGGGCCAGCCGCTGGCCGAGGCCCGGGCCGTGCGGCTGGACTGGCATTGGGGCGACATCTGGGACTGGCGCCACGGCGCGCCGCTGCGGCTGCGCCTGGTGCAGGCAGACACGCTCTGGCTGAACTGGCTGCGCGACGCCGCCGGCCGCACGCCCTGGCCGCTGCAGCCCGCCGGCGGCCAACACCAGCCGACGCCCGTGCCGCAGATCGACCACCTCGTCATCCGCCAGGGCAGTGCCCATCTGGATGACGCCCCGCTGCAGCTGGCCGGCGACGCCCGCTTCGCCACCCAGGCCGACGGCCACTGGCAGGCCGAACTCAAGGGCCGGCTGCGCGGCCAGGTGCTGGCCCTCGATGCCCAGGCCAGCGCCGGCCTGGCCCTGCTCTCGCCGCCCGAGGGCGGCGCGCCGCCGGTGCAGTTGCACGTCGAACTCAGCCAGGGCCCGCAGCACCTGTCCTTCCAGGGCACGGCGGCCTCGCTGCTGGACGCGCGGGCGCTGGACGGCCAGCTGCAGGTGCGGGGCAGTTCGCTGGCCGCCGTCGGCCGCCCCTTCGGCGTCACCCTGCCCCACACGCCACCCTTCGACCTGGCCGGTCGGCTGCGCCACGCCTCGGGCGTGTGGCAGCTGGACGACGTGCGCGCCCGCATCGGCCGCAGCCGCCTCGGCGGCGACTTCGCCTTCGACACCCGGCCGGCGCGCGCCAACCTCAGCGGCGTGCTGCGCGGCGGCCCGCTGCGCCTGGCCGACCTCGGCCCGGTCGTGGGCACCGACACGCCCCCCAGCCGCCCCGGCCGGCTCCTGCCCGACCGGCCCATCGACATCCCCTCGCTCAATGCCATGGACGCCCACGTCGGCATCGCGCTGAGCCAGCTCGACCTCGGCGCGGCCAGCCTGGCGCCGCTGTCGCCCGTCAATGCCAGCCTGGTGCTGGAAGGCGGCGTGCTCAACCTCACCCACATCAACGCCGGCATCGCCGGCGGCGAGGTGGCTGGCGACGTGAAGCTGGACGCCCGCGCCGCGCCGCCCTTGTGGCAGGCGCGCCTGGGCGTCGCCGGCATGGCCATCGAGCAGTGGTTCAAACCCCAGGTGCGCGGCCTCGCCGCCAGCCCGCTGACCGGCCGGCTGCGTGCCGACCTCGACGTGCAGGGCCGCGGCCGCAGCACCGCCGAGCTGCTCGGTCACCTCGACGGTCCCGTGCGGCTGCGGGTGGAGAACGGCAGCCTGTCGCATCTGCTGACCGAGGCCATGGGCCTGGACGTGGCCCAGGGCCTGGGCATGCTCATCAAGGGCGACGACAACCTCAAGCTCAACTGCGCGCGGCTGGACGGCCGCTTCGTCCAAGGCGTGCTGCGCCCGCGCACCGCCCTGCTCGACAACCGCGACAGCCGCATCGACCTCGATGGCCGCGTCAACCTCGCCGACGAGAGCCTGGACCTGCGCCTCGTCGCCAAGCCCAAGGACTTCTCGCCGCTGACGCTGCGCGCGCCGGTGCGGCTGCAGGGCACGCTGGCCGACCCGCGCTTCGCCCTGGAAGGCAGGCGCCTGGCTGGGCGCGGCATCGCCGCGCTGGCCCTCGGGGCGCTGACGCCCCCGGCCGCACTGCTGGCCTTCGTCGACCCCGGCGAGGACCTGCCGCCGGTGGATTGCAGCCTGCCACCCCGCGGCCCCGACGAGGCCAAGCGCTAACCGCGCCAGTCAGCGGCGCCTGTGGGGTTGGTCGTGGATGGCGTCGAGGAACTCGCTGAACGTCTCGGCGCAAGGGCCTTCGGGGCAGAGGAAGAGGCCCTCCGCCTCGGCCGGCACGTCCGCCGGGAAGCCCAGGGCGCTGAGCGAGTTCACCGCGTCGCCGCACAGGGCCACCGTGCGACCGCAGCGCCAGGCCATCTTCAGCAGGGCTTGCAGCCGGGCGCAGCCGGTGGGCGCCGCCCAGACGTCGGAATTCAGCACGACGAGGCCGTCGGCCCAGTCCGCCGCCGGCGGCGGCTCGCCGAACTCGTCGTCCAGGCGCCAGCGCAGCACGTCGGCGCCGCTGGCCGCCAGCTGCGCGAGCTGCTCCTGGTGGCGCTCCAGCACCTCGGAGGTGCCGACCACGCAGATCAACATGTCAGCGGCCGGCCGCTGGGCGGGGGCCGCCCCGGGCAGGCATTCCGTCGCGTTCATGGCGCGTCTCCGCACGAGCTGGGGGCTGGCTCGACTCTCACCCCGTCGCTGCCAGCCGCTTGTGAGCAGCCGGCGCGACACGGCGTAGGACGACGCCCATGCGACGGCGCGGCGGCCTGCTGCCAAGACTGGACGCCGCCTGGCCGACACTTCCGCCCCGCACCTGCTACCCACGTCCGCCCATGCCTGACGCCACGTCCACACTGACTCCCGCCGCACCGCCGCCGCCCGGCTTCACGCACTACCAGCGCTTCGCGACGGGCCTGCTCACGCTGCTGCAGTTCGCCGTCATCCTCGACTTCATGATCATGTCGCCGCTGGGCGCGATGATCATGCCGGCCCTGGACATGACGGCCCGGCAGTTCGGCCTCGTCGTCTCGGCCTACGCCTTCAGCGCCGGCGTCTCCGGCCTGCTCACCGCAGGCTTCGCCGACCGCTTCGACCGCAAGAAGCTGCTGCTCTTCTTCTACGCCGGCTTCCTGCTCGGCACGCTCTGGTGCGGCCTGGCGGGCAGCTTCGAGTCGCTGCTGGCGGCGCGCATCGTGACGGGGCTGTTCGGCGGCGTCATCGGCTCCATCGTCATGGCCATCACGGCCGACCTCTTCGAGCCCGCGCTGCGCGGGCGCGTCATGGGCCTGCTGCAGGGCGGCTTCGCGGCCAGCCAGGTGCTGGGTCTGCCCTTCGGCCTCTTCCTGGCCACGCACTGGAACTGGCACGGGCCCTTCCTGGCGCTGGCGGGCTTCGGCGTCGTCGGCGGCCTGCTGATCGCCTGGCGCATGAAGCCGGTGGACGCCCACCTCGCCCTGCCCCGCGACCGCAATGCCTTCTGGCACCTGCTGCACACCGTCGCCAACCGCCGCCACCTGCTGGCCTTCGCCATCACGGCGCTGCTGACCACCGGCGGCTTCATGATCATGCCCTTCGCCAGCGCCTTCTCGGTCCGCAACGTCGGCATCGACCTGGAGCACCTGCCCATCGTCTACCTCGTCACCGGCATCAGCACCCTCTTCGTCGCGCCGCTGGTGGGGCGGCTGAGCGACCGTTTCGGGCCGCTGCCGGTCTTCTACACCGGCAGCGCCATCACCATCGCCATGGTGTCCATCTACACCCGGCTCGGCCCCTCGTCGCTGCTGACCCTGGTGGTCATCAACGTCGTGCTGTTCGCCGGCATCTTCTCGCGCATGGTGCCCTGGCAGGCGCTGGTGGCCGGCATCCCGGCGGCGGAGCAGCGCGGTGCCTTCAACGCCATCAACTCGGCCTTGCAGCAGCTCGCCGGCGGCGTGGCCTCGCTGGTGGCGGGCCACCTCGTGCGCATCGGCGCCGACGGCCGCATCGAGCACTTCCCGTGGGTGGGCAACGTGCTCATCGGCACGACCCTCATCGTCGCGGCGCTGATCTGGCAGCTGCGCGGCAGCGCTGTCCGGCCCGCGCGACGACCCGCCTAGCCCTAACTCATCCACGCGTTGCCCCCGGAGAGCCGCTGCGCTATCGTGCAGCGACCAAGCTCACGCGGGGAGGGAGGATGCGCAAGACCACGAGCCGGTCCGGCTGCGCTCCGGCGTTCGCGCTGGCCGCCCTGCTCTGCGGCCGGCCCGCGGCGGCCCAGCCCAACCTCGTGGACCTCAGCCTCGAGGAGCTGGGCAACGTCACCATCACCTCCGCCTCGCGCCGCGAGCAGCGCCTGGCCGATGCCCCGGCCTCGCTCTTCGTCATCACGGCCGACGACATCCGCCGCAGCGGCGCCACGCGGCTGCCCGAGGCGCTGCGCCTGGCGCCCAACCTGCACGTGGCCGAGGCCTACACCGGCGGCTATGCGATCAGCGCGCGCGGCTTCAACGGCAACTCGGCCAACAAGCTCCTCGTCCTCATCGACGGGCGCTCGGTCTACACGCCGCTGTTCGCCGGCGTGTTCTGGGACGTGCAGGACCTGGCTCTGGAGGACGTCGAGCGCATCGAGGTCACGAGCGGCCCGGGCAGCACGCTGTGGGGCGTCAACGCCGTCAACGGCGTCATCAACATCATCACGCGCAGCGCCGCCGACACGCAGGGCGGCCTGGCCTCGCTGTCGGCCGGCAGCCATGAACGCGGCGCCGTGCTGCGCCACGGCCTGGCCCTGGACGGCGGCGGCGCGCTGCGCCTCTTCGTCAAGCGCACCGACCAAGGCGCCACCGAGACGGCCGCCGGCCAGCGGGTGGACGACGCCGGCCACCTGCTCAGCGGCGGCTTCCGGGCCGACTGGGGGCGGCCGGGCGAGCGCTTCACGTTGCTGGGCCAGGCCTACCGCGGCAACCACGGGCAGCCTGAGCCGGGCAGCATCGCCGTCGGCGGCGTCAAGTTCGCGCTGGACACCATCACGCTGTCCGGCGCCAGCCTGCTGGCCCGGTGGGAGCGCCCGCTCGGCCCCGGCGGGCTGAGCGTGCAGGCCTATGTCGACCGCACGGTGAGGCGGGTGCCCCCGACCTTCGACGAAGGCCTCACCATCGCCGACCTGGAGCTGCAGTACAGCCTCAAGCCCGCCCCCGCGCACACGCTGGTGATGGGCGCCGACCTGCGCCGCTCGCGCGACCGCGTGGGCCACGGTGCGCCGCAGTTCGCCTTCCTGCCCGAGCGGCTGAACCAGGCCTGGACCAGCCTGTTCGCCCAGGACGAGATCGCCTTGGGCCGCGACTTGCATCTCACCGTCGGCGCGCGTGTCGAACGCAACGACTACACGGGCTCGGAGTTCCTGCCCAACCTGCGCCTGGCCTGGAAGCCGGCACGCAACCACCTCTGGTGGGCCTCGGCCGCCCGCACCGTGCGGGCGCCCTCGCGCCTGGACCGCGACGCCTACATTCCGGCCCAGCCGCCCTACCTGCTCGACGGCGGCCCGGGCTTCCGCGCGGAGACCGCCGACGTGCTGGAGCTGGGCTACCGCGGCCAGCCGCTGCCCGCACTGACGCTGTCGGCCACCGCCTTCCACGGCGACTACGACCACCTCCGCACCCAGGAACTGGCCTCGAGCGGCACCTCGGTCTATTTCGGCAACGGCATGCGGGGCCGCGTCAGCGGCGCCGAGGCCTGGGGCAGCCTGCAGCTGGCCCCGGGCGCCCGCCTGCATGCCGGCGTCACGCTGCTGCGCCCGCACCTGGCCTTGCGGCCCGGCAGCATCGACACCGCCAACTCCGTCGCCGCCGCCGAGGGCGCCATGCCGCGGCAGACCTGGCAGCTGCGCGGGGCCTTCAACCTGCCCGGCGATGCGGAGCTCGACCTGATGCTGCGCCACGTCGGCGCCCTGTCCGCGCCCACCGTGCCGGCCTACACGGCGGCGGACCTGCGCCTGGCCGCGCCGCTCGGCACGACGGCCGAGATCGCGCTGGCCGGCCGCAATCTCTTCGACCGCGGCCATGGCGAGTTCACGCCCGAGGCGACACGCACCGAACTTGGCCGCCAACTGATGCTGCAGCTGCGCCTGCGCTACCGCTGATGGCCGCCGCCGCCTTCCTCGACCGCCGCGGGCTGCTGCTCGCGGCCCTGGCCGTGGCGTTCGGCGCCCGGGCTGGCGAGGACGAGGCCGTCGAGTACCAGGTCAAGGCCGCGTTCGTGTGCAAGTTCGGCAACTATGTGGAGTGGCCGCGGGAGGCACTGGGCGGGCCGGGCGAGCCCTTGCGCATCGGCGTGATGGGCCCGGACGCCGTGGTGGCCGAGTTCCGCCACACCGCGCAGGTCGCCTCGGCGGCCGGCCGGCCGGTGGAGGTGCAGAGGCTCACGCAGCCCGAGCTGCCCGAGGGCCTGCACGCCGTCTTCGTGGCGCGGGCCATGGCCCACCAGGCCGCCGCCGTGCTGGCGGCGGCACGCGGCCGGCCCATCCTCACCGTGACCGAGCTCGACGCCGGCGACGCGGCCGGCATGATCAATTTCGTCGTCGTCGACGACAAGGTGCGCTTTGACATCTTGTTGCCCGCGGCCCTGCAAAGCGGGCTCAAGATCAGCGTGCGCCTGCTCGGCGTGGCGCGGCGGGTGGAAGGCAGGTCCTAGCCATGTTCAGACTCTCCCTCCAACGCAGGCTGCTGGGCGTCACCCTGCTGACGACCCTGGCGGCCCTGCTCGTCGCGCTCGGCGCGATGGTCGCCTACGACCTGCACGCCTATCACAAGGGCTGGGTGAGCGACCTCCGGGCCCAAGCCGAGCTGCTCGGCCGCTCGACGGCGCCGGCCCTCGAGTTCGACGATACCCACGTGGCCAGCGAGAACCTCGCGCTGCTGCGCCTGCAGTCCAAGATCCGCATGGCCGCCATCTACGGGCCGCAGGGCGACATGTTCGCCTCCTACGCGGCGCCGGGGGTGGAGGCCCGCCCGCCGGCCAGCGCCGGGCCGGCGGGCGTGAGCCACGTCGACCGCGACCTGCTCATCGTGCAGCCCATCATGCAGGGCGGGCGGGAGATCGGCCGGGTCTACCTGCGCGCCGAGTACGCCCTCTACGACCGCGTGCTCAGCTACCTCGGCATCGCGGCCGTCGTGACGCTGGCGGCGCTGGGCGTGGCGCTGCTGCTGTCGGCGCGGCTGCAGCGCGCCGTGGTGCAACCCGTCCTGGCCATGAGCGAGGTGGCGCGCGACGTGATGCAGCGCCAGGACTACTCGCGGCGCGCGGTCAAGGCCACCGACGACGAGGTCGGCGTGCTGGCCGATTCATTCAACGGCATGCTCGGCGAGATCGAGCGCCGCAGCCACGAGGTGCTGCGCCTGAACCAGGAGCTGGAGGCCCGGGTGCAGGAGCGAACGGCCCAGTTGCAGGCCTCCAACGAGGACCTCAAGCGCGCCACCGAGGTGGCCGAGAAGGCCAACCGCGCGAAGTCGGAGTTCCTGTCCAGCATGAGCCACGAGCTGCGCACGCCGCTGAACGCCATCATCGGCTTCGGCCAGCTGCTGGGCGGCGAACTGGGCGAGGCCAGGCCCGAGCGGCGGCGCGAGTTCGTCGACCACATCGTCGGCGCGGGCAAGCACCTGCTGACCCTCATCAACGAGATCCTGCACCTCGCCCGCATCGAGAGCGGCCACGTCGAGCTGTCGCTGGAGCCCGTGCTGCTGGACGAACTGCTGGCCGAATGCCGCCAGATGATGGAGCCCATGGCGGCCCAGCGGGGCATCGCCCTCGCCTTCGAGACGGGCTGCGGGCAGGCGGTGCGGGCCGATCGCATGCGGCTCAAGCAGGTGCTACTCAACCTCGTCAGCAATGCCATCAAGTACAACCGCCCCGAGGGCTCGGTGCGCGTGAGCTGCGGCCCCGAAGGAGAGGGCCTGGCGCGCATCACCGTGCAGGACACCGGCCTGGGCCTCAGGCCCGAGCAGGTCGAGGGCCTCTTCCAGCCCTTCAACCGCCTCGGCCAGGAGGCCGGGCCCGAACAGGGCACGGGCATCGGCCTGGTCGTCACCCAGCGCCTGGTGGAGCTGATGGGCGGGCGCATCGGCGTGCAGAGCACGCCCGGCGCCGGCAGCCTGTTCTGGGTCGAGCTGCAGGCCAGCGAGCCCCTGCCCCTGCCCGCCCTCGAGGCGCGCTCGGCCAGCCCGGCCGCGGCGGTCGCGCCGGAAGGCGGCCAGGGGCGGGCGCCGGCGACGGTGCTCTACGTGGAGGACAACCCCGCCAGCCTGAGGCTGGTGGAGGAGCTGCTCAGGACCCGCCCCGACCTGAGGCTGCTGTCCGCCGGCGACGGCCGCAGCGGGGTGGAGATGGCGCGCGAGCAGCAGCCCGACGTCATCCTGATGGACAACAACATGCCCGCCATGAGCGGCCGCGAGGCCCAGGCCATCCTCAAGCGCGACCCGCGCACGGCCCATATCCCCGTGATCGCGCTGACCGCCAACGCCATGCCCGACGCCGCCGCCTCGGGCCTGGCCGCGGGCTTCTACCGCTACCTGACCAAGCCCCTGGACCCGGGCCAGCTGATGGAGGCGCTGGACAGCGCGCTGGACGCCGTTCGCTCGCGGCGCCCGGGATGAGGCTCAGCCCCGGGCCAGCACCTGGACGGCGGCGGCATCCAGGGCGCCGCCGTAGATGCGGAAGTCCTGCAGCCGGCCCTTGAAGAAAGGGTCCTGGCCGTACTGCGCCCGGCCCAGCCAGTTCTGCGTCGTCGCGCCGAGCTGGTAGGGCGCCAGGTCCATGGTGGCGATGGATGCGGCCGCGACGCCGTCGACGTAGAGGGTGCAGGTGCGATCGCGCAGCGTGACGGCCAGATGCACCCAGCGGCCCTGGGCCAGCGCGCCGGTCGAGACGGTCTGCTCGCCGAAGTAGCTGGTGTTGGTCACGCTGACCCGCATCGTGTCGCGGCTCAGCAGCAGGGCCAGGTAGGTGATGTCGCTGGAGCCGAGATCGAAGACACGGGCGTTGCCGCTGCCCACGCCGCTCCACCAGACCCAGACCGACAGGCTCACGTCGCCAACGCCGTGGAGCAGGCCGGCCGGCATTTCGAGATGACCCGTGGCCCCGTCCAGCGCCAGCGCCTGGCGGCCGGCCTGCCGGCCGCTGTCCCAGGAGGCTCCGCCCTTGAGCACGGCGTTCAGGCCGTGCCCGCTGGCGTCCTGGGCGACCGTGCCCTGGCCCTCGTCGAGGGGCAGGCTGAGCAGCAGCGGCACGTCGAGATCGGCCGCCGCCGCGGCCGACACCGCCAGCGTCGCGCCCGCGCCGTCGAGCGCCCTGACCTGGTATTGCCACTGCCCGCGGGCGGCGGAGGCGTCCGTCCAGGTGCACACCTCGCCCGCCTGGACCTGGCCCAGCACGGTGGCGGTGGCCGAGCCCGACGGCATGCGCTCGACGGCATAGGCAGCGGCCTCGGCCGTGCCCCACCACGACAGCTGCACCGCGCCGCCGCGCACGATGGCCTGCAGGCCGCTGGGCGGCACGCGAGTGGCCTCGGCATCACGCGAGTAGGTCAGCGTGCCGAAGCTCAGGTCGTCGCCGAGCCAGGTGTTGCCTTCGGGCCGGAGCTGCGCGGCCAGCGCCCCGACCCAGGGCGCCGCCAGGCCCCGGCGCTTGGCGTAGTGGTTGTAGATGGCTTCCCAGCACGGCCGGTAGTTGGGCCGGCCCGAATCGGACACGACGGTCATCGTGCCCTGGCGGTTGCTGTAGGTGTAGAAGGGCTGTGCGTAGAAGTTGCCGGCGGCGTCGCGCAGGTTGGACTGGGCCACGTACTCGGCACCGGCCAGCAGGCGGTTGTCGTCGAGGCCGTAGAGGTCGTCGCCCTGGTTCCAGGCCATCTCGCACAGGCAGGCCGCCATGCTGATGCTCAGCGTCGAGTGCCCCTGGTCACGGCCGCTTTCCTGCCACTGCCCGAGGTGGCCGGGATGGCGGGCGTAGACCATGTGCTGCAGCGCGCCGTTGCCCCGGCCGTGATTGAAGTAGCCCAGCGCCTCGTCGTAGATGTCGCGGCGGTCGCAGAACACGCCGAAGGACAGCATGCCGGCCAGCGTCAGCAGGTCCCAGGAGGCCCAGTAGTTGGTGATGTTGGAGCCGTTGTGGTCCTTCAGGAAGCTGCTGGTCAGCGGGTAGAACACGGCGAGCAGCCAGCGCTGGCAGGCCGCCACGTCGGCCGCGGCCCAGCCAGCGTAGGTGCGCAGGATCTCGGCCGCGTTGGCCCACTGGTAGCCATAGATGCCGGCGGCGATGAAGCGGTCGGCGTTGCCGGTCAGCGTCGTCATCGTCGACACCCAGGCGTTGACGTAGGTCACCGCCAGGTCGGCGTAGGCCGTGTCGCCGGAGACCTTCCAGCGCAGCGCGAGCTGGTAGGCGCGCTGCACGTCCTCGACCATGGTGCGGAAGTTCTCGCCATCGCCGCCTCGCACGACGGTGGCCAGCGGCTGCGGCACGCCCCCCAGCCGCGCCCGGCTGCTGGACGTCAGCGCCCGGTAGCCGCTGACCCAGGGCTCGCGCCTGGCGGCGATCTGGCTCCGCATGCGGGCGAAGTCGGCTTCGGTGTGGAGCAGGCCGGGATGGGTGAAGGCCTTGGCCTTCGGGGCGCTGCCGGCCACCGCATCGGCCGGGGCCGAGGCGCCGCCCGCGCCCGCCGCCACATCGCCCGGCGCCCCCGCACCGCCGCCGCTGCAGCCGGCCAGGCCCAGGGCCGAGCCGCCGGTCAGCAGGGCGCGCTGCAGCCACTGCCGGCGGGTCGCGTCGGGCATGAGGAAGGCGTCAAGGTCGAAATCCGTCATGTGGGGCAGCCAGAAGAAAGCGGACGCGCATTCTGTTGCCACACCCGGCGACAGGCGGGGTACGGTTTCATCCTGTGACGGCTGGCGTGGCATCCACGCCAAGGCAGGCCTCCGGCGACGCCCGGCGTCTACGGCCGGGGCTCGTCCCGGCGGCGCTGCGCCACCTCGCGCAGGCAGGCCAGCATCAGCTCGGCGCCGGGCGAGAGCTGGTGGCCGCGGCGGGTGACGATGCCGTAGGCGTCCATGCGCAGGCCGAGGTCGAAATCCAGCACGGTCAGCAGGCCGGTGTCCAGATAGGGCTGCACCAGCTCCTGCGGCAGCGCCACCACCATGTCGGACTGGCACAGCAGGCTGGTCACCACGGGCAGGGACAGGGTCTCGACGGCCTGCTGGGGCTGGTCCAGGCCGGCCGTCAGGAACAAGGCCGTCAGGCGGTCGCGCAGGATGCTGCCGCCCGGCGGAAGGATCCAGCTCTGGCGGGCCAGCTCGGCCAGGCTGAGGTCGCCGCGTCCGGCGAGCGGATGGCCGGCGCGCACGATGAGGCTGTGGGGCTCGTCGGTCAGCGGCTCGAAGCTGAGCTGGGCGGCCGACTCGCTGTCGAGCACGCGGCCGATGACGAGGTCGAGCCCGCCGCCGCGCAGTTGCTCGGTCAGCAGCTTGCTGGTGTCGACGGTGATCGACACGTGCACCCGCGGCTGGCGGGCCTTGAGCGCAACGACGGCCGCCGGCAGCAGCGTCGCCGAGGGCGTCAGCACCGAGCCGACGGCCACACGCCCGCTCAGGCCCGACAGCAGCTCCATCACCTCCTGGTGGCCGGCGTCCAGCTCGGCCAGGGCCGCGCCGGCACGGCGGATCATGACCTCTCCATACCAGGTGGGCGCGACGCCGCGCGGCAGCCGCTCGAAGAGCTTGACCCCGAGGGCATGCTCCAGGTCGGCCAGCAGCTTGGAGGCCGCCGGCTGGGTCAGGTGGGCGGCCTGGGCCGCATGCAGGATGGAGCCATGGCGGCCCAGCTCCACCAGCAGCACCAATTGGCGGGTCTTGAGGTGCGAACGGACGAAACGGTCGGTGCGCGGATCGGGCATGCGTGGGCCGGTGGCGGGTCCTACTCGTGGAAAAGCTGGGAGCGTCCGCCGTCGATGAGGATGTCGGTCGCGTTGATGAAGCGGGCTTCGTCGCTGGCCAGGAAGAGGGCCGTGTAGGCCACCTCTTCCGGTTCGCCGATGCGCTTGCAGGGTAGCAGCTCGACCTGGCGGCGCGCCTCCTCGGGCGTGGCGGCGTCGAGCCAGGCCTGGATGCGCTCGGTCAGGATCAGCCCCGGCGAGATGGAGTTGACCCGCACGCCGCGGGCCGCGTACTGGATGCCCAGGGCCTTGCTCATGCCGATGAGGGCATGCTTGGCCACGGGGTAGGGAAAGGCGTCGGGCACGATGCGGTGGCCATGCACCGAGGCGATGTTGACGATGCTGCCTCCACCGCGGGCCAGCATGCCCGGCAGCACGGCGCGGCTGCAGTGCAGCGCACCCTCGAGGTCGACGGCCAGGCAGCGCCGCCATTGCTCGGCCGTCATGGCCAGCGGCTCGGCGAAGACGTTCATGCCGGCGTTGTTGACGAGCACGTCGATGGGGCCGAAGCGCGCCGCGCCGCGCTCCACCATGGCGCGCACGGCGGCCTCGTCGGCCACGTCGGCGGCGATGAAGAGGGCGCGGTCCGGGCCGAGTTCGGCCACCAGGGCCTCGCCGAGGCCGGCTTCGGCCGGCAGCCCGTTGAGGACGACCCGCGCCCCTTCGGCGGCGAAGAGCCGGGCGACGGCCTTGCCGATTCCCAGGGTCGAGCCGGTCACCAGGGCGACCTTGCCCTGGAGCCGGCCGCCGGCCGACGAGGCCTGGGATGCGCTCATTCGAGGAGTTCGAAGCGGGCCGAGAGGCGGATGTCGTCCGAGGCGGCGCCCACCATGAGGTCGAATTCGCCGGGCTCGGCCACCCACTGCAGCTTGTCGTTGAAGAAGGAGAGCTTGTCGCGGTCGACCTGGAAGCTGACCGTGCGGACCTCGCCTGGCGCCAGGTGCACGCGCTGGAAGTCCTTGAGCTCCTTCACCGGCCTCACCACCGAGGCCACGCGGTCGCGCAGGTAGAGCTGCACCACCTCGTCGCCGGCGCGCTCGCCGGTGTTGCGCACGTCCAGGCTCACCGTCAGCGTGTCGCGGGCGCCCAGCCGCGTGGTGCTCAGGCGCAGGCCGGCGTAGGCGAAGCTCGTGTAGCTCAGGCCATGGCCGAAGGCGAAGCGCGGCGCGTTGGGCGAGTCGATGTAGCCGCTCTTGAACTCCTCCTGCTTGCCGTCGGTGGCGGGCCGGCCGGTGTTGAAGTGGTTGTAGTAGACGGGGATCTGCCCGACGCTGCGCGGGAAGCTGATGGGCAGGCGAGCCGAGGGGTTGTGGTCGCCGTAGAGCACGTCGGCGATGGCGTGGCCGGCCTCGCTGCCCAGCCACCAGGTGTAGGCGACGTTGGGCACGTGATCGGCGATCCAGTCGAACACCATCGGCCGGCCGGCGCTCAGCAGCACCACCAGCGGCTTGCCCGTGGCGTGCAGGGCCTTCACGAGATCCTCCTGCACGCCGGGCAGGCCGATGTCGCTGCGGCTCTTGGCCTCGGCGCTCCAGTCCCAGCTCTCGCCGACGCTGACGACCACCACGTCGGCCTGGCGTGCCACGCGCACGGCCTCGGCGAAGCCGCTGCGGTCGCTGCCCATCATGTCGGCACCCTTGGCATAGAGCAGCCGCGTGCCGTTGGCCTTGGCGCGCTCGGCCAGGCCCTGCCACTGCGAAACGGTTTCGCGGTCGGCGTCATGGCCGGGCACCGACACCGACCAGCCGCCGCGGTTGCCGCGCGCCGGCTTGACCATGGGGCCGATGAAGGCGATGGTCTTGAGGCGGGGCGAGAGCGGCAGCGTCCTGCCGTCGCTCTTGAGCAGCACGATGCTCTTGGCCGCCATCTCGCGGGCGGCCTGGCGGAACTCCGGCCGGCCCACGGTGGAGCGCTCGCGGGCGGCGTCGGCAAAGCGGTCGGCATCGTCGAAGAGGCCGAGCTCGAACTTCTTGCGCAGCACCCGGCGGACGGCGTCGTCCAGCGTCGCCATCGGCACGCGGCCCTCCTTCACCAGCTCGGCCAGGTGCTTGCCGTAGACCTGGCTTTCCATGTCCATGTCCGAGCCGGCGAGGATGGAAGCCTCGGCGGCGGCCTTGTCGTCCTTGACGTAGCCGTGCGTCACCATCTCGCCCATGGAGCCCCAGTCGGAGACCACGAAGCCGGTGAAGCCCCACTGGCCCTTGAGGATGTCGCGCTGCAGGTGGCGGTTGCCGGTGGCGGGCACGCCGTTGAGGTCGTTGAAGGAGTTCATGAAGGTCGCGGCGCCGGCCTCGGCCGCGGCCTTGAACGGCGGCAGATAGGTCTCGAACAGCTGCCGCTCGCTCATGTCCACCGAGTTGTAGTCGCGCCCGCCCACGGCCGCACCGTAGGCGGCGAAGTGCTTGACGCAGGCCATGACGGCGTCCAGCTCACCGAGGCCGCGACCCTGGAAGCCGCGCACCCGCGCGGCGGCGATGCGCGAGCCGAGGTAGGGGTCCTCGCCGGCGCCTTCCATGACCCGGCCCCAGCGCGGGTCGCGGGCGATGTCCACCATGGGCGCGAAGGTCCAGTGGATGCCGGCGGAGGCCGCCTCGGTGGCGGCCACGCGGGCGGAGCGCTCGATGGCCGGCAGGTCCCAGCTGGCGGCCTCGGCCAGCGGGATGGGGAAGGTGGTGGCGTAGCCGTGGATGACGTCCTGGCCGAAGAGCAGCGGGATCTTCAGGCGCGACTGGCGGGCCAGGGCCTGGTACTGCCGCGTGGAGTTGACGCCCACGACGTTGAGCATGGCGCCGATGCGCCCGGCGCGGATCTCGGTGGCGTGGTCGCCCTTGAAGGTGACGGGCCCGGTGGCCAGGGTCTCGCCGGACAGGATGTTGAGCTGGCCGACCTTCTCCTCCAGCGTCATCTGCGCCATCAGCGCGTCGAGGCGGCGCTCGATGTCGGCGGTTTCGGCCCGCGCCATGCCGGCGGTGAAGGACAGCAGGATGGGCAGCAGGGTCCTGAAAAGGGGACGGAGTGTCATGGTCGCCTCGAAAGGGTGGAAGGGTGGAACCGATTCCACATTCTCAGGCCTGCAGGCCCGCCGTGGTCAGGCACGGCGTTCGCCCCGCGACTTGAGCTGGTCCAGCAGCACGGCGGCCAGCAGGATGAGGCCGCGCACGAGGTACTGGTAGAAGGCGTCGACGTTGAGCAGGTTCATGACGTTCTCGACCGTGCCCATGATGAGCACGCCGATGACGACGCCGAAGATGCGCGCCTTGCCGCCCTGCAGAGACACGCCGCCCAGCACACAGGCGGAGATGACGTCGAGTTCGAAGCCGGTGGCGGCATTGGGCTGGCCGCTGGTGATGCGCGCCGACAGGATCAGCCCCGCCAGGGCCGTGACGACGCCCTGCAGCAGGAAGATCCACACGCGCAGCCGCTCCACGCGCACGCCGGCCAGCCGAGCGGCCTCGGGGTTGCCGCCGATGGCCAGGGTGTTGCGGCCGAAGACCGTGTGGTTGAGCAGCACGCCGAAGGCGACGAAGCAGGTCGCGGCCGTCCATACCGGCCGCGGCAGGCCCAGCCAGGCGGTGTCGCCGAAGCTGATGAAGGTCTCATCGGCGATGCCCACCGCCTGGCCCTGCGAAGCGATGAAGGCCAGGCCGCGCACCATCAGCATGGTGGCCAGCGTGGCGATCAGCGCGTTGACGCGCAGATAGGCGATCAGCACGCCATTGCCCGCGCCGATCAGCGCGCCGGCCAGCAGCCCGGCGCCCACAGCCAGGCCCACGCTGCCGGTGCGCTCCAGCACCATGGCCCCCAGCACGCCGGCGAAGGCGATGGTGGAGCCGACGCTGAGGTCGAAGTCGCGCGAGGCCAGGCAGAACATCATGGTGCAGGCCACCATGCCGATCTGCGCGACCGACAGCAGCAGGCCGATGACGTTGGCCGTCGAGAAGAAGTTCTCGACGGTGAAGGCCAGCACGACGAAGAGCAGGCCATAGCCCAGCGTCATGCTGTGCTCCTTGAGCAGGGCGCGGGCGGCGGAATTCATGGCGGGGCGGGGCGTGAGAGTCGTGGTGTTCATGTCAGTTGTCCATTTCCGCAGTCGCGATGCATGAAACCTGCAGCGACCTGCGGCAAGAGAACACAGCCACAGAGGCACAGAGCCACAGAGAGGACTTCATCCCGCTGCCTCTGTGACTCTGTGCCTCTGTGGCTTTGTTTGGTTTTCAATTCAATGCACATGCGCAGGAGGCGCTCGGTCCGGAAGGGCCAGCGCGAGCGCGGCGGTCTCGCTGGCGGCACCGCGCGGCAGCTCGCCGCTGATGCGGCCGTCGCGCATAACGATGAGTCGGTCGGCGATGCCGAGCACCTCGGGCAGCTCGCTGGAGACGACGATGACGCAGCAGCCCGAAGCCGCCACGTCGTGGATGATCTTGTAGATCTCGTTCTTGGCGCCGACGTCGATGCCGCGGGTGGGCTCGTCGAGGATGAGCACCTTGAGCCCCGGCTCGGCCAGCCAGCGCGCGAGGATGACCTTCTGCTGGTTGCCGCCGGACAGCAGGCGGATCTCCTGCTCGCGGCCCGGCGTCTTGATGCGCAACTTGCGGATGAACTCGTCGGCGCGCTCGGCCTCCTGGCGGTGGCGCAGGAAGACGCCGCCGAGCAGGCCGTGGCGGCGGCAGCTGATGTTGATGTTCTCTGCCACTGAGGCATGAGCCAGGATGCCCTGCTCCTTGCGATCCTCCGGGCAGAGCACGATGCCGGCCGCGATGGCTGCCGCCGGGCCGCCGCCGGGCACGGGCTGGCCGTCCAGCAGCACCTCGCCGCCGCGGCGGGCGTCGGCGCCGTAGAGCAGGCGCATCAGCTCGCTGCGGCCGGCGCCCACCAGGCCGAAGAAGCCCAGCACCTCGCCAGCCCTGACGCCGAAACTCAGCGGCACCGGCAGGCGCTCGCTGTGCAGGCCGCGGGCTTCGAGCCGGATGGGGCCCTGGGGGCGGCTGTGGTAGTCGTAGATGTCCTGCAGCTCGCGCCCGACCATGTCGGCGATGAGGCGCTCGCGCTTGACCTCGGCCATCACCTCGTGCGTGACGATCTTGCGGCCGTCGCGGAAGATGGTGCAGGCGTCGCACAGCGCGTACAGCTCTTCGAGGCGGTGCGAGATGTAGATGAGCGTGCGGCCCTCGGCGCGCAGCCGCTTGACCAGGCGGAAGAGGATCTCCGTCTCGCGGTGGGAGAGGCTGCTGGTGGGCTCGTCGAAGGCGATGACCTTGGCGTCCTGCATGACGGCCTTGCAGATCTCCACCATCTGGCGCTGGGCGATGGACAGGTCGGCCAGGCGCGCGGCAGGGTCGAGGTCGACGCCGATGGCGGCCAGCTGCTCCGCGACGCGGCGGCGCGCGGCGCGGTGGTCGACCAGCCCCAGGCGCGTCGGCAGCCGGCCCAGCAGCACGTTCTCGGCCACGGTCAGCTCGGGCACGTACTGCAACTCCTGGTGGATGATGGCCACGCCGGCGGCGATGGCATCGCCCGCCGAGTGGAAATGGCGCTCCTGCCCGTCGATGACCAGCCGGCCGCCGTCGGGGCGGTACTGGCCGCCGAGGATCTTCAGCAGCGTGCTCTTGCCCGCGCCGTTCTCGCCGAGCAGGCCCATCACCTGCCCGGGCCGCGCCTCGAAGCTCACGCCGTTCAGCGCCTTCACGCCGGGGAAGGTCTTGGTGATGTTGTCGAACTGCAGGGAGGACATGTCAGTTGACCTCGCAACACTGCAAAACACAGCCACAGAGACACAGAGGCACAGAGAAAGTGGTCGAGATCGCAGAGGACTCTCTGTGTCTCTGTGCCTCTGTGGCCGTGTTCCTGGGCGGTCGAAGTACAAGCCGCTTCATCTCACAGCCCCATCTGCCGCCGGATCTCGACGAGGTTCTGCCGGGTCATCAGCACGCCGCTGGTCAGCGTCAAGGGCGGCGGCGCCTTGCCCTGGGTGGCCCATTCGTAGACGGCCACGACCGTCTCGTAGCCGTGGCGCTTGGGGCTGATCAGCACGGTGCCGAAGAAGGCCGTGGGCGTGGGCTTGGTGAATTCGTTGAGCGCCGTCTGGCTGCCACCGATGCCGACGGCCAGCATGGCGTCGTGCTTGATGCCGCGGCCCTCGGCGGCGCGCACGGCGCCCAGGGCCGCTTCGTCGTTGAGGCCGAAGGCGACCCAGTGCTTGAACCTGGCGTTCTTGGTGAAGGCGATGTTGGCCGCGTTGAAGGCACTCTCGGTGTCGGTCTTGGCCTGGGGGGCGTCGACGACGTTGCCGGCAGGCAGGCCGGCGGCCTTGAGCGCATCGACGGCGCCCGTGGTGCGGTCGCGGGCGGTGGGCAGCTGGTCGAAAGCCACGCGCAGCGCGCCGACCTCGTCGAGCTTCCAGCCCCGCGCCTTCGCCTCGGCAGCCAGGGCCTGGCCGACCTGCTTGCCGATCTCGTAGCCCGAGATGCCCATGTGGGGGATGTCGGCGATGGGCTTGCCGGCGCCGTCGACGAGCTGGTCGTCCACCGACATGACCTTGAGGTTGTGGCGCTTGGCCGCGCGGTTCACGGCCACGCCGAGCTTCACGTCGGGCGCGCAGATGACGAAGCCGGCGGCCTTCTGCGCCGCCAGGTTGTCGATGGCGGCCATCATCTTCTCGCCGTTGGGGATGCCGATCTTCACGAGGGTGAAGCCCTTGTCCTTGGCGGCCTGCTCGGCGAAGCGCCATTCGTCCTGGAACCAAGGCTCCTCGGCCTGCTTGACCAGGAAGCCGATCTTGACCGGCTCGGCGGCGTGCAGGGCCAGCGGGGCGGCCAGCAGGGCGAGGGCGAGGGCGGCGCAGAGGCGTCGTTGCTTGTTCATCGGGGTCTCCTTCTATCGGTCTTGATCGTCGAACAGGGTGTCGGGCACGCCCAGGGCCTGCGGCAGGCGCAGGCCGAAGAGGCTGCCCGACAGCGGTTGCGCGGCCAGGGCCTCGCGGTCCAGCTCGGCGCGGGCGGTGGTCAGCATGAGTCGGTCCAGGCCCTCGCCGCCGAGGGCGGGGCAGGTGGCGTGGGCGGCCGGGGCGGTCATCGCGCCCATGAGCCGGCCGTCGGGGTCGTAGCGCGCCACGCGGCCGGCGCCCCATTGCGCATTCCACAGGCAGCCCTCGGCGTCGATGACGGAGCCGTCCGGCCAGGCGTCGGGGCGGTCCATCTCGGTGAAGGGGCGGATGCGGTCGACCTGGGCCGTCTCGGCGTCGTAGTCGCACTGCAGGATGCGCCGGGTGGGCGTGTCGCAGAAGTACAGGGTGCGGCCGTCGAGGCTGAAGCAGATGCTGTTCGCGATGGCCACCGCCGGCAGGGCCAGGCGGCGCAGGCCGTGCCGCAGCGAGTACTGGTAGAAGCTGGCGATGGTCGACCTGGGCCGGCGCTCCACGGCCTCGTTCATCGTGCCGAAGACGAAGTAGCCGCGCCGGTCGGTGCGGCCGTCGTTGATGCGCGTGCGCGGCTCGGCGGCGTCGACGGGGGCCACGGTCCGCAGCTGGGCCAGCTCCGGCCCGTCACCCGGCGCGGCCATGGCCAGGCGCTTGGCCAGGCCGAGCAGCAGGCGGCCCGAGCGGCAATGGGCGAAGCAGCCGAGGCGGTCGGGCAGGCGCCAGGACGCCGGCGCCGTCTCGCCGGGCCGCCAGGCGTGCAGCATGGCCGCCTCGATGTCGGTCCACCACCAGCGGCCGTCGTGCCACAGCAGGCCCTCGCCGAGGGTGGCGTTGCACGGCAGGGCGAGGTCGAGGGCGGTGTCGGCCATCATCGACGCCCCCAGGCGATGGCGACGCGGCGCAGGGGCAGCAGGCGCGCACCGCGCAGCTCGGCGACCTGCGTCTGGCCCTCGGCGAAGGCCGGCCGGTGCGCGGCGTCGATGTAGATGGGCGCGTCGGCCTGCAGCGGCAACACGCTCAGGCTCAGCGTCTGGCCGGGCGCGAGATCGAACTGCCGGAGGCCGACCTGCCAGCGCTGGCCGTTGTAGTACCAGTCGTCCAGCATCCTGGAACCGGCGAAGAGGCGGCCGATGTCGCCGACGAAGTCCAGCTCCAGCAGCACGTCCTCGGCCCGGGGCGCCAGCGGCCTGGGCAGCTGCAGCGACCAGGTCGCCGCGCTGCCGAAGGCCTCGGGGGCGGGCTGCAGCGCGGCGCCGGCGGGGCCGCCCTTGAGCACGGGCGGCGCCTTGCCCGCCGGCCGTGCGGCCGTGACCCGCAGGCTGGGTTCGCTGGCGTCGGCCTTGAACTCCAGGCGCTGCAAGGCGCCGTCCTGGCGCGTCAGCAGCCCGGCGGCGCGCGGCTTGGGCAGGGGCGGGAACACGGCTGCGCGCAGCGGCTGCGTGGCCAGCCCGCGCAACTGCAGCTTGCCGTCGGCCACCCAGGCCTGCTGCTCGCTGAAGACGAGGCGGCGCTGGCCCGCCACGTCCAGGACCTGCAAGCGCGCCAGTTCCTCGGTCGACAGCAGCAGCACGTTGACCGGGCGCCCCTTGGACTTGCCGATGGCCAGCATCTGCGCGCCCTCGGACGACATCGTCCTGACGCCGTCCGCCAGCGCGAACTCGGCCGCGATGCCGGGCGTGGGCGCGAAGACATGCACGATGCCCAGCGCGCCCGCATCCAGCCGGGCCACGGGCTGGGCGGTGGCGTAGCGCAGTGGCACGCCGTCGAGGTCGAGGTTCAGGGGCCAGACGAAATAGGCGCCGCTGGGGATGTCCACCGGCTGGCTCGGCAGGGTGACCGTGCCGCCGGGCAGCGCGACCTCGAAGCGCACGCCGGCCTGCACGGGCATGGCGTGCTGGCGCACGTGGTTGTTGAAGAAGAGGAAGCCGCGGTCGCCCGATGCACGGACCGACCAGCGCGGCATCTGCAGGTCGGCGGGCGAGGCCGGCACCTGCTCGGGCCGGCGCACCGTCATGGCGGCGAGCGGGCCGCCGTAGTCGTGCAGCAGGTAGTGGAAGGGGCGCAGCCGGGTCAGCACCTCGCGCTGCTGGCCGTCGGGGCCGAGGGGTGCCTGGAAGTCGTAGCTGATGCGCGGCGTGTCGTTGTAGCCGCCGCTCAGGGAGCTTTCCTCCAGGCCCCGGCCGGCCGCCCCCACCGGGTTGCGGCCACCGTGGAACATGTAATAGCCCAGCAGGTTGACGCCCGAGCCGAGCTGCACCGGCAGCATCGACGCGACGTCGTCGGGCGACACCCGCGTGCGGCGCCGGTACATGGCCGGCAGGCCGGCGCCGTACTCCGCGCCGAGGAAAGGCACCTTGTCCTTGTCGGTCTCGGCGGTGCCGGCCCCGCGGGCCCGGGTCTGCGCGCCGAGGTCGCCGCTGACGCGGGTGTCGAAGCGGAAGGCGTAGGTCTCCTTGGGCGCCAGCTCGGTCGTGCTCGTCGCCCAGGGCTCGTCGGGGTAGCCGCCGAAGACGGGCGTGACCTCGCCCGACGGGTAGGCGGCCCCGTCCCAGCCGGTGACGGTGTAGAGCGGCACGTCCAGGCCGGCCTTGAGCGCCAGCGCCTTCAAGGCGCGGATGTGGTCCTCGCCCCGGCCCGGGCCGCGGAGGTTGTATTCGTTCTCGATCTGCACGCCGATGACGGGGCCGCCGTCCTTCCACAGCAGGCCCTTGAGCTGGGCGCCGATCCCGGCGTAGAGGCGCTCGACGTGGGCCATGTACTCGGCGTCGTTGCTGCGCGTGGGCATGGCGTCGACGACCCAGTCGGGGATGCCGCCGTGGCGCGACTCGCCGTGCGCCCAGGGGCCCAGGCGCACCACCACCTGCAGTCCCGCGGCCTGGGCCAGCTGCACGAAGCGACGCAGGTCGCGGTTGCCCTTCCAGTCGATGGCGCCGGGCCGCTCCTGGTGGTGGTTCCAGAACACATAGCTCGCGACGATGTCGATGCCGGCGGCCTTCATCAGCCGCAGCTCGGTGTCCCACTGCGAGGCGGGGGCACGGCTGTAGTGGTACTCGCCCATGACGGGCAGCCAGGGCTGGCCGTCGCGCAGCAGGTACCGGCTGTTGACCGCCAGCGTGTGGCCCTGGGGCGTGCGCGTGGTGCCGAGCTTGAGGTAGCCGGTCTGCGGCGCCGGCACCGGCGCCCGGGCATCCAGCTTCAGCAGCGTGTCCGCTCCCGCGGCAGCGCCGAGGGCCGTCAGCAGCAGCGCCGCGCCGAGCGGGAGGATGCGGGCCATGGGCGGTCCTTCGGCCTCGGCGTTCCCGTCAGAGCGCGCCCCAGGCCTGCACGAAGGCGCGAGCCCGCCGGCCCACGTCATCGGCCGCCATGCCGGGGCTGTACAGCGCCGAGCCCAGGCCGAAGCCGGCCGCCCCGGCCTGGCGGTAGACGGCCATGGTCTCGGGCGTGATGCCGCCGACCGGCAGCAGCCGCAGCTCGCGCGGCAACACGGCGCGCATGGCCTTGAGCACCGTGGGCGTGACAAGTTCGGCCGGGAAGAGCTTGAGGGCGTCGGCGCCGGCCTGCACGGCGGCAAAGGCCTCGGTCGGCGTGGCCGCGCCAGGGATGCAGGCCAGGCCCCGCTGCTTGGCGGCCCGGATGACGGCCGTGTCGGCATGCGGCATGACGATGAGGCGCCCGCCCGCGGCCTCGACCTCGGCCACCGCCTCGGTGCTGAGCACGGTGCCGGCGCCGATCAGGGCGTCGGCCGGCATGCGGCGCGCGAGGCGGCCGATGGACTCCGTCGCCTGCGGCGAGTTCAGCGGCACCTCGATGACGCGGAAGCCCTCGGCGTACAGGGCGTCGGCGATGGCCTCGACCTCGTCGGGCCTGACGCCGCGCAGGATGGCGACGAGGGGGAGCTGCTGGAGTGCGGAGGCGAGCATGGTCAGATCAGTTTCATGGTTTGGGCCAGCCGCCACAGGCCTGCGGGCGCGGTGTTGTCCAGCAGCAGCGGCGCCGGCTGGCCGAAGCGGGCGAGGGCCTGGGCATAGCGTGCGCACAGGGCCGGGTCGCCGACCAGGGCCAGTCGCTGCGGGGCACGCTTCAGCTCGCCGGCGATCTCGTGGCCGATCAGCAGGCCGGAGAGGTAGTCGGGCAGTTGCTCGGGCGCGAGCTGCTTGAAGAGGCCCAGGGTGCGCACGGCGAAGAGCTGGTGGGCCAGGCCGCCGTCTTCACGCGCGGCATCCACGCCTTGCACGAAGGCCTCGGGCGAAGCCGGCGAGCTGCCGTCGGCAGGCATCAGCCGGGCCAGCACCGAATGCTGGCGCAGCAGCGCGAAGAGCTCACCGGTCATGTGGGTGGCGAAGCCGGTCACCCGCCCGGCCGCCACGCGTGCCCATTTGGAATGTGTGCCCGGCAGCACCAGGCAGGCGTCGCCGGCCAGTTCGGGATGCAGGGCGAGGGCGCCGAAGATCTGCGTTTCCTCGCCGCGCATGACGTCGGGCGTGGCGATGTCGTCGACGAGGCCGGGAATGATGTACAGCCGCTCATGGACCTGCGGCGCCCTGGCGGCGAGTTCGGTGGCATCAGCGGGGCAGGCGACGTAGGGCGCCTCGCGCCAGCCGTGCTGGCTGCCCACCATGCCGCAGGCCAGCAGCGGCAGCGCCGGCTGGGCCGTGCGCCAGTCGCCCACCAGCGTAGCCAACGCTTGCTCGAAGGCCTCGGTGCCGGACAGCGTCGACGCGCCCGCGTCGGACTGGCGTGACAACAGCACCTCGCCGCCAGCGCCGAGCAGGAAGGCGCGCAGCCGCGTGCTGCCCCAGTCCAGAGCAATGAGTTGTGGATCAGCCATGTCAGCGGTCGAAGGCATGGGGTTGCGGGCCGAGCGACGGGCCGTCCCTAGCCGGCCCGCAGGCGATGTGCTCGCGGCTCAACGCCGCGAGCATCGCCGTCCCCTCGGGGGACCGACTGGGCTCGCCGGCGTTCAGCCGGTGCGGGACCAGGCGAGGGGCACCCATCACCATTCGGCAACGCTGCCATCGACGTGGCGCCAGACCGGGTTGCGCCAGTCCGGCGCCGTCTTGCTGGCCTCGATGACACGCTCTTCGTCGATCTCGACGCCCAGGCCCGGCTTGCGCAGCGGGTTGATGAAGCCGTCGGCGATGTGGAAGTCCTCGGGGTTGCTGACGAAGTCCAGCAGCTCCGCACCCTGGTTGTAGTGGATGCCCATGCTCTGCTCCTGCAGCACGGCGTTGTGGGACACGAAGTCCACCGCCAGGCAGGCCGCCAGCGCCACCGGGCCGAGGGGGCAGTGGGGCGCGAAGGCCACGTCGTGGGCCTCGGCCATGGACGCGATCTTGAAGCACTCTGTGATGCCGCCGGCATGCGAGAGGTCGGGCTGCACGATGGCGATGCCGCCGGCCGCGAAGACGCGCTTGAAATCGAAGCGCGAAAACATGCGCTCGCCAGCCGCCAGCGGGATGCTGGTGTGCTCGGCCAGGCGGGGGTACTGCTCGGCCTGCTCGGCCAGCACGGGCTCCTCCACGAACAGCGGGCGGTAGGGCTCCAGGGCCTTCAGCAGCGGCTTGGCCATGGGCGCGGCCACGCGGCCGTGGAAGTCGATGCCGAACTCGATCTCGTGGCCGAAGGCCTCGCGGATCTCGGCGATGCGGGCCACGGCCTCGTCGACCTTGCGGGCGCTGTCGACGATGGCCAGCTCCTCGGTGCCATTCATCTTGAAGGTGTCGAAGCCGCCCTCGCGCAGGCGCTTGATGTCGCGGATGACGTCGGCCGGGCGGTCGCCGCCGACCCATGAATAGACCTTCATCCTGTCGCGCACCAGGCCACCCAGCAGTTCGTGGACCGGCTGGCCCATGACCTTGCCCTTGATGTCCCACAGGGCCTGGTCGATGCCGGCGATGGCGCTCATCAGGATGGGGCCGCCGCGGTAGAAGCCGGCGCGGTACATGACCTGCCAGAGGTCGTTGATGCGGGACGGGTCCTGGCCCACGAGGTAGTCGGCCAGTTCGTGCACGGCCGCCTCCACGGTACGGGCCCGGCCCTCGATGACCGGTTCTCCCCAGCCGACGACGCCTTCGTCGGTCTCGATCTTCAGGAACATCCAGCGCGGGGGGACGCGGTAGGTCGTCAGCTTGGTGATTCGCATGGGCTAGGCCGCTTCGGTGAACGGAATCCAGCTTAGGCGCCGGCGCTAGTCGTGAAATATGGATTTTTTCGCTTTTTCTATATCGATTCGGGATATCTCCGGCGGAGAGCGCCGAGTTACAGCATCGTGCCATGCGAGCGATGCATAGGGTTTACCCTTGCTGACTCGGTACTAACCCTTAGAATGAAGTCGTTGCAATCAAGACGAAAGAGAAAGAAATGGAACTGCTTCTGATCACCCTCGCCGTGTCCGCCATCGCCCTGCTGGGCCAGCTCGGCGACACCATCACCTTCGGCGACAACACCGCCATTTCCGCCTGAGGCGCGACGCCTCACGCAGCCGCCGCCCGGCGGCTCAGGGGTGGAGGTCGGCCCGGATCTCGTCCACCAGGCGGTGGATGTCCGCGAAATCGAAGGGCTTGAGCAGGGCGCGCACGTGCGGCCCGAAGTCGGCCAGCCGGTTGCCCATCGGGTAGCCCGACGAGAACACCACCCAGGCCTCGGGTGAACGCCGCAGCACGGCGCGCGCCAGGTCGATGCCCGACATGCCTGGCAGGCTGACGTCGGTGATGACGACGTCCACCTCGCCCGGCGCATAGCAGGCCAGCGCGTCTTCCGCCGTCGCGAAGGCGCGGATTTCCAGCCCCTCCTCCTCCAGCATCCAAGCCGTCTGCTCGCGCAGGTCCTCGTTGTCCTCGACGAAGAGGGCGCGCAGGGCGACGGCATCCTTGCGCCCGCCTTGGACGGGCGGCGTGCCCGCCGCCTCGGCAGCCGGCGCCGGCGCGAGCCGGTGCGCCCCGAGCTGAGCCACGGCGCGCACCAGCAACATCGGCGACACCGGCTTTTGCAGACAGCGCTGGTAGCCCGCGCCCAGGGCCGCATCGCGGTCCTCGTTGCGGACGAAGGCCGTCACGGCGGCGGCCGGCAGCACCTCCGCCGTCAGCCCGAGTTCCCCGCGCACCCGGCGGATCAGGTCGTAGCCGTCCATGCCCGGCATGCCCAGGTCGCTGAGCAGCAGGTCGAAGCGACGCTCCCGCAGCAGCTCCAGCGCCGCCTCGGCCGATCCGGCCGTGGTGACCAGCGCGTCATGCTCGGTCAGCAGGCGCGCGTGCACCTCCAGCACGTCGGCATGGTCGTCCACCACCAGCACACGCAGCCCGGCGATGGAGGCCTCGCCGCCCTCGATGTCGCCCTCCATCCAGCCCGAGCTGCCGAAGCGCAGCGGCGAGTGGCTGGCCCGCGGAAAGCGCACGATGAAGGCGGCCCCCTGCCCCGGCCCGGCGCTCCTGGCCGACACCTCGCCGCCGTGCAGCTCGGCCAGGTTCTTGACGATGGACAGGCCCAGGCCCAGGCCGCCATGCAGGCGCGCGTCGGCACCGTCGGCCTGGCTGAAGCGGTCGAAGAGCCGCGGCATGAACTCGGCGGCGATTCCCTGGCCGGTATCGCTGACGACGAGTTCCACGGACTCCGCCTGCACCGCGGTCGCCAGCGTCACGCGCCCCCCGGCGGGCGTGAACTTCATCGCGTTGGTGAGCAGGTTCATGACGATCTGCATCAGCCGGCTGGGGTCGCCGAACATCTCGGCCGGCTCGGCCGCGGCGCGCAGCTCCACCTCGAGCTGGCGCGAATGCGCGGTCGGCCGCGCCGTCTCGGCCGCGGCGGCGGCGATCTCGCCGAGGTCGACGCGCTGCATGTCGATGCGCAGCTTGCCGGCGACGATGCGGCTCATCTCCAGCAGGTCCGAGACCAGGAAGGACTGGGCCTGGGCATTGCGGGCGATGGCCTGGATGCCGCGCTGCAGGGTCAGCGGCTCGATGCCGGGCTGGGCCAGCACGTTGGCCCAGCCGATGATGGCCGCCAGCGGCGTTCGCAGCTCGTGGCTCACCGCGGCGACGAACTGCTCCTTGGCGTGGGCCGCGTGCTCGGAGGCGCTGCGGGCCGCCTGCTCGGCCGCCAGCAGCTGTTCGCGGCGCAGCTGCAGCTCGCGCCGGTCCGTCACGTCGTGGAAGTAGACCGACAGGCCCTCCTCCGACGGATAGCAGTGGCATTGCAGCCAGCGCTCGCCGACGCCCGAGGCGGTACCGTCGAAGAAGGCCTCGAAGGACACGGCCTCGTGGCCGCCGACGGCCCGCTGGAAGCCGGCCTCGAACTCCGAGCTGCGAAAGACCTCGCGCCGGTGCCGGCCGACCAGCTCGTTCGCATGCCGCCCCAGCAGCAGGGCGCCTTGTTCGTTGGCATAGCCGATGTGCCCGTCGGGCTCGATGAGGAGCAGGCCGTCGGTGATGCTGCTCAGCGTGGCCTGGAGCTTGCGGTCGGCCTGCAGCAGGGCCTCGGTGCGCTCGACGACGCGCCGCTCCAGCGTCTCGTTGAGTTCGCGCAGCCTCTCCTCGGCGCGGCGGCGCTCCTCCACCTCGGCCAGCAGGGCGGTGTTGGCGCGCTGGATCTCGCGCGTCTTGCGGTGCAGCTCGGCGAACACCGCCACCTTGGAGCGCAGGATGGTCGGGTTCACCGGCTTGTTCAGGTAGTCGACGGCGCCGGTGCCGTAGCCCTGCAGGCGGTGCTGGTCCTGATCGAAGTAGGCGGTCAGGAAGATGATGGGCAGGTGGGCGGTCTTCTTGCGCTCCTTGATCATCTGCGCCAGCTCCAGGCCGTTCATGTCGGGCAGCTGGATGTCCAGCACCATGACGGCGAACTCGTCGGCCATCAGCGCGCGCAGCGCCTGGTCGGCGGACAGGGCGCGCACGACGCGGTAGCCCGGGTCGTCGAGCACCGTCTCCAGCACCAGCAGGTTGGCGGGCTCGTCGTCGACGATGAGCACGTTGATGCGCTGGCCGTCGTCCACGGCGGTGTCGGGGCGTGCGGCGAGGCGGGGGGAAGTGGTCACGGTCATCAGCGGTGCAGCCACACGCGCATCAGCGACAGCAGCTGGGCGGTGTTGACCGGCTTGGAGATGTAGTCGCTGGCGCCCGCCTCCAGGCATTTCTCGCGGTCGCCCTTCATGGCCTTGGCCGTGAGGGCCAGCATGGGCAGGTTGCGGAACTCCGGATGGGCGCGGATCTCGCGCATGGTCTCGTAGCCGTCCATGTCCGGCATCATGATGTCCATCAGCACGAGGTCGAGGTCAGGCGTCTTGCGCACGATCTCGATGGCCGCGCGCCCGCTGGTGGCTGTGAGCACCTGCATGTCCTGGTTCTCCAGCAGCGTCGTCAGGGCGAAGATGTTGCGCGCATCGTCGTCCACCACCAGCACCTGGCGGCCACGCAGCATCTCGGCGGCGCCGTGCAGGCGCTGCAGGATGTCCTGCTTGTCCTGCGGCAGCTCGGTGATGACGCGGTGCAGGAAGAGGGCCGTCTCGTCCAGCAGCCGCTCGGGGCTCTGCACGTCCTTGAGCACCACGCTCTTGGCCAGGCTGCGCAGCTGCCTGCGCTCCGCCTCGGACAGGTCCTTGCCGGTGTAGACGACCACCGGCACGGCGGCGAGCGAGGGGTCGGCCTGCAGCTGCTGCAGCAGCCCGAAGCCGTTGACGTCGGGCAGGCGCAGGTCGAGCACGACGCAGTCGAAGGCCTGCTCGCGCAACATCCTCAGCGCCTCGGCGCCGGTGCCCACGGCCACCAGCTCGATGTCGTCGTGCCCGAGCAGCTCGACGATGGCGCCGCGCTCGATCTCGTTGTCTTCCACCACCAGCAGGCGCCGCGTGCGCGGCTCGGTGAAGTCGCGGATGCGATCCAGCGCCGCCTCCATGCCCTCGCTGGTGGACGACTTGACGAGATAGGAGAAGGCGCCATGGGCCAGGCCGTGGGTGCGGTCCTCCTCGGCGACGCTGAAGATCTGCACGGGGATGTGGCGCGTCAGCGGGTCGAGCTTGAGCTGGTTGAGCACGGTCCAGCCCAGCATGTCGGGCAGGAAGATGTCCAGCGAGATGGCGGTGGGACGGAAGCGCCGCGCCAGCTCCAGGCCGAGCGCGCCCTTGAGCGCCACCAGGCCCTTGAAGCCGCGGTCGCGCGCCAGCCCCAGCACGATGCGGGCGTACTGCGGGTCGTCCTCGATGATGAGCAGCACCGGCTCGCCTTCGACGATGCTGTCGCGGTCGTCGGCCACCTGGGTCTCGCGCACGAGCGGCACGCCCGGGCGCAGTTGCAGGGCGGGGTCGGGCTCGCTCGGCGGCCGCGCCGTGCGGGCGCTGTCGGAACCGGTGAAGTGCAGCGGCAGGAAGAGGGTGAAGGTGCTGCCCTCGCCGTGGCGGCTGATGAGCTTGATCTCGCCGCCCAGCAGCGTCGCCAGCTCGCGGCTGATGGCCAGGCCCAGGCCCGTGCCGCCGTACTTGCGCGAGGTGCCCGCGTCGGCCTGCTGGAAGGCCTCGAAGATGAGGCGCTGCTTGTCCGGCGCCACGCCGATGCCGGTGTCCTCCACGGCGAAGGCCAGCACCTGCGGCGCCGTCGACAGCACCGGGTGGTCGGCGCTCCAGCCTTCGCGGGCCAGGCTGACGCGCAGCTCCACATGGCCCTGCGAGGTGAACTTCACCGCGTTGGACAACAGGTTCTTCAGGATCTGCTGCAGGCGCTTGGCGTCGCTCTCCATGCTGCGCGGCAGGTCGTCGGCGAAGAGGATGCGCAGCGGCAGGTTCTTGGCCTCGGCGACGTGGCTGAAGTTGCGGTCGATGCTGTCGCGCAGCGTCGCGAACGGGATCTCCTCGATCTCCACCGTCACCGTGCCGGACTCGATCTTGGACAGGTCCAGGATGTCGTTGATGAGGTGCAGCAGGTCCGAGCCCGAGGAGTTGATGTTGCGGGCGAACTCGACCTGCTTGCCGCTGAGGTTGCCGTCGCTGTTGCCGGCCAGTTGCTGGCTGAGGATGAGGATGGAGTTCAGCGGCGTGCGCAGCTCGTGGCTCATGTTGGCCAGGAACTCGGACTTGTACTTGGAGGTCAGAGCCAGCTCGGCTGCCTTCTCCTCCAGCGCGTGGCGGGCCTGCTCGACCTCGGCGTTCTTGCGCTCGACCTCGGCGTTCTGCTCGGCCAGCAGCCGCGCCTTGGTGCCGAGCTGCTCGTTGGTCTCCTGCAGCTCGGTCTGGCGGGACTGCAGCTCCACCGTCAGCTGCTGCGACTGCGCGAGCAGGGCCTCGGTGCGCATGGTCGCCTCGATGGTGTTGAACACCGCGCCGATGCTCTGCGTCAGCAGCTCCAGGAAGGCCAGCGACCCGCTGCTGAAGGGCTGCAGCGTGGCCAGCTCGATGACCGCCTTGGTCTGGCCCTCGAACAGCACCGGCAGCACGACGACGCTGACGCGCTGGGCGCGGCCGAGGCTGCTGGAGATGGCGACGAAATCGGCGGCGATGTCGGCCAGCAGGATGCTGCGCTTTTCGAGCGCGCACTGGCCCACCAGGCCTTCGCCCAGCTCGATGGTGGGCATGAGCTGCACCGTGCCCGACTGGGCGTAGCTGGCCAGCAGGCGCAGCTGCAGGTGCTCGTCGCCTTGGGCGCCGGCCAGGTGGTAGATGGTGCCCTGGTGGGCCTGCACCAGCGGCGCCAGCTCGGCCAGAAGCATGCGGCTGACGGTCTGCAGCTCGCGCTGGCCCTGCAGCATGCCGGTGAACTTGGCGAGGTTGGTCTTGAGCCAGTCCTGCTCGCGGTTGCGCTCCGTGGTCTCCCGCAGGTTGGAGATCATGGTGTTGATGTTGTCCTTGAGCTCGGACACCTCGCCCTTGGCGTCCACCTGGATGGCGCGCGTCAGGTCGCCCTTGGTCACGGCGGTGGCCACCTCGGCGATGGCGCGCACCTGGGTCGTCAGGTTGGCGGCCAGCAGGTTGACGTTGCCGGTCAGGTCCTTCCACGTTCCGGCTGCGCCCGGCACGTGGGCCTGGCCGCCCAGGCGCCCGTCCACGCCGACCTCGCGGGCCACGTTGGTCACCTGCTCGGCGAAGGTCGCCAGGGTGTCGGTCATGTTGTTGATGGTGTCGGCCAGGGCCGCCATCTCGCCCTTGGCCTGGACGGTCAGGCGCTGGCTCAGGTTGCCGTTGGCCACGGCGGTCACGACCTTGACGATGCCGCGCACCTGTTCGGTCAGGTTGTAGGCCATGAAGTTGACGTTGTCGGTCAGGTCTTTCCAGGTGCCGCCCACGCCGGCCACCTCGGCCTGGCCGCCGAGCTTGCCTTCGGTGCCCACCTCGCGGGCCACGCGCGTGACCTCGCCGGCGAAGGCGTTGAGCTGGTCCACCATGGTGTTGATGGTGTTCTTCAGCTCCAGGATCTCGCCCTTCACGTCCACGGTGATCTTGCGGTTGAGGTCGCCGCGGGCCACCGCCGTCGTCACCTCGGCGATGTTGCGCACCTGGGCCGTCAGGTTGGCGCCCATGGTGTTGACGGAATCGGTCAGGTCCTTCCAGGTGCCGGCCACGCCCGGCACCACGGCCTGCACGCCCAGCCGCCCTTCGGTGCCCACCTCGCGGGCCACGCGCGTCACCTCGGACGCGAAGGCGCGCAGCTGGTCGACCATGGTGTTGATGGTCTCCTTGAGCTGCAGGATCTCGCCGCGCACGTCGACCGTGATCTTCTTTGAGAGGTCGCCGTTGGCCACCGCGATGGTCACCTCGGCGATGTTGCGCACCTGGTTGGTCAGGTTGCTCGCCATGGAGTTGACGTTGTCGGTCAGGTCCTTCCACGTGCCGGCCACGCCGGGCACCTGGGCCTGGCCGCCGAGCTTGCCCTCGGTGCCCACCTCGCGCGCCACGCGGCTCACCTCGGAGGCGAAGGCGCCGAGCTGCTCGACCATGGTGTTCATGGTCTGCTTGAGCTGCAGGATCTCGCCCTGCACGTCCACGGTGATCTTGCGGCTCAGGTCGCCGCGGGCGATGGCGGTGGCCACGTCGGCGATGTTGCGCACCTGGTTGGTCAGGTTGGACGCCATGGAATTGACGTTGTCGGTCAGGTCCTTCCACACGCCGGCCACGCCCGGCACGGCGGCCTGGCCGCCGAGCTTGCCTTCGGTGCCCACCTCGCGGGCCACGCGCGTCACCTCGGACGCGAAGGCGCGCAGCTGGTCGACCATGGTGTTGATGGTCTCCTTGAGCTGCAGGATCTCGCCGCGCACGTCCACGGTGATCTTCTTGGACAGGTCGCCGTTGGCCACGGCGATGGTCACGTCGGCGATGTTGCGCACCTGGCCCGTCAGGTTGGAGGCCATGGAGTTGACGTTGTCCGTCAGGTCCTTCCACGTGCCGGCCACGCCGGGCACCTGGGCCTGGCCGCCGAGCTTGCCCTCGGTGCCCACCTCGCGCGCCACGCGGGTCACCTCGCCGGCGAAGGCGTTGAGCTGGTCCACCATGGTGTTGATGGTGTCCTTGAGCTCCAGGATCTCGCCGCGCACGTCGACCGTGATCTTCTTGGACAGGTCGCCGTTGGCCACGGCCGTGGTCACCTCGGCGATGTTGCGCACCTGGCCCGTTAGGTTGGTGGCCATGGCGTTGACCGAGTCGGTCAAGTCCTTCCAGGTGCCGCCCACGCCGGGCACGACGGCCTGGCCGCCGAGCTTGCCGTCGGTGCCCACCTCGCGGGCCACGCGGGTCACCTCGGAGGCGAAGCCGTTGAGCTGGTCGACCATGGTGTTGAGCGTGTTCTTCAGCGCCAGGATCTCGCCCTTGACCTCCACGGTGATCTTGGACGAGAGGTCGCCCCGGGCGATGGCGGTGGCCACGTCGGCGATGTTGCGCACCTGGCCCGTCAGGTTGGAGGCCATGAAGTTGACGTTGTCCGTCAGGTCCTTCCACACGCCCGCCACGCCGGGCACGGCGGCCTGGCCGCCGAGCTTGCCCTCGGTGCCCACCTCGCGCGCCACGCGGCTGACCTCGGAGGCGAAGCCGTTGAGCTGGTCCACCATGGTGTTCAGGGTGTTCTTCAGCTCCAGGATCTCGCCCTTCACGTCCACCGTGATCTTCTTGGACAGGTCGCCATTGGCCACGGCCGTGGCCACGTCGGCGATGTTGCGCACCTGGCCCGTCAGATTGGAAGCCATGGAGTTGACGTTGTCGGTCAGGTCCTTCCACGTGCCGGCCACCCCGGGCACCTGGGCCTGGCCGCCGAGCTTGCCGTCCGTGCCCACCTCGCGCGCCACGCGGCTGACCTCGCCGGCGAAGCCGTTGAGCTGGTCCACCATGGTGTTGATGGTGTTCTTCAGCTCCAGGATCTCGCCGCGCACGTCCACGGTGATCTTCTTGGACAGGTCGCCGTTGGCCACGGCCGTGGTCACCTCGGCGATGTTGCGCACCTGGGCCGTCAGGTTGGTGGCCATGGCGTTGACCGAGTCGGTCAGGTCCTTCCAGATGCCGGCCACGCCGCGGCCCTGGGCCTGGCCGCCGAGCTTGCCGTCGGTGCCCACCTCGCGCGCCACGCGGGTCACTTCGGAGGCGAAGCCGCCGAGCTGGTCCACCATGGTGTTGATGGTGTTCTTCAGCTCCAGGATCTCGCCGCGCACGTCCACGGTGATCTTCTTGGAGAGGTCGCCGTTGGCCACCGCCGTCGTCACCTCGGCGATGTTGCGCACCTGGCCCGTCAGGTTGGAGGCCATGAAGTTGACGTTGTCCGTCAGGTCCTTCCACGTGCCCGCCACGCCGGGCACCTGGGCCTGGCCGCCGAGCTTGCCGTCCGTGCCCACCTCGCGCGCCACGCGGCTGACCTCGCCGGCGAAGCCGTTCAACTGGTCCACCATGGTGTTCATGGTGTTCTTCAGCGCCAGGATCTCGCCCTTGACCTCCACGGTGATCTTCTTGGAGAGGTCGCCGTTGGCCACGGCCGTGGCCACGTCGGCGATGTTGCGCACCTGGTTGGTCAGGTTGCTCGCCATCGAGTTGACGTTGTCCGTCAGGTCCTTCCAGGTGCCGGCCACGCCCGGCACCTGGGCCTGGCCACCGAGTTTGCCTTCGGTGCCCACCTCGCGGGCCACGCGGGTCACTTCGGACGAGAAGCTGTTGAGCTGGTCGACCATGGTGTTGATGGTTTCCTTCAGCTCCAGGATCTCGCCCTTCACGTCGACGGTGATCTTGCGGCTGAGGTCGCCCCGCGCGACGGCGGTCGTCACCGTGGCGATGTTGCGCACCTGGGCCGTCAGGTTGGTGGCCATGGCGTTGACCGAGTCGGTCAGGTCCTTCCAGGTGCCGGCCACGCCGGGCACCACGGCCTGGCCGCCCAGGCGCCCGTCGGTGCCCACCTCGCGCGCCACGCGGGTCACTTCGGAGGCGAAGGAGCGCAGCTGGTCCACCATGGTGTTGGTGGCTTCCTTGAGCTGCAGGATCTCGCCGCGCACGTCCACGGTGATCTTCTTGGACAGGTCGCCGTTGGCCACGGCGATGGTCACGTCGGCGATGTTGCGCACCTGGGCCGTCAGGTTGCCGGCCATCTGGTTCACGGAGTCCGTCAGGTCCTTCCACACGCCGGACACGCCCTTCACCTGGGCCTGGCCGCCGAGCTTGCCCTCCGTGCCGACCTCCCGCGCCACGCGGGTCACTTCACTCGTGAAGACCGACAGCTGCTCGATCATGGTGTTCACCAGCCGCGCCGAGCGCAGGAACTCGCCCTTGAGCTCGCGGCCGTCCACCATCAGCTCCATCGACTGGCTGAGGTCGCCCTTGGCCACGGCGCCGATGGTGCGGGCGATCTCGGCGGTCGGCCGCACCAGGTCGTCTAGCAGGGTGTTGATGGACTCGACCTTGACCGCCCAGCCGCCGAGCGATCCGGGCAGCGACATGCGGTGCTTGAGCCGGCCTTCCTTGCCCACCGTCGCGCTCAGCCGCGCCACCTCGGCGGCGATGCGGGCCTCCTGCGCGGTGATCTGGTTGAAGGCGGCAGCGATCTGGCCGTCGACGTCGCTCCAGTCGGTGGGCAGCCGGACGGTGAAGTCGCCGTCGCGGAAGGCCACCAGCGCCGCCAGGATCTGGCGCGAGCGGGCAAGGCCGGGCTCCGTGACAGGCTGCGGCGAGGCCGGTGCGGCGGCGCCTGCCGGGGCTGCGGTGACTGCCATGGGGGCTGCGGTGGCCCGTGTCCTGCGAGTTCGCGGCGCGGTCGTGGAGCTCATGGTGCGCTCAGTCCTGGTGACGGAGTTGGAACCCGGCGCACCAGCACTAACTGCTTAGGCATGCGGTGCGCTGGAGCGGCGGCCGACTCTATCAGGGAGCCTCGTGCCTGGAGGCCGGCCGGCGGGGGCCGCCCGCCCCTCGGCCGCACGGCAATTTTTCTCGCTTCCCGGCCTTGTTGCCAATTGCTACGGATGCCGGACGCCAAGCCTCGATAACGCACGCGCGCCGCGCCGGGCGGGCCGGTAGTCTCGCCTTCAACCTAATCCACCCGTTCACCGCACCGCCCCACACCATGGACAGCGCCAGCAACTCACCCAGCCCCCGCCTGCGCCAGAAGCTCCTCATCGCAGCCGCCACCGCGCTGGTGCTGCTCGGCGCCCTCTTCCTGTCCCGGCTTCAGGAGCGCACCGCCAGCGAGATGCAGGCGCGCAAGAACGCCACCGCCCAGGTCTTCGAGCGCGCGCCCGAGCAGTGGCTGGCCCACCCGCGCGAGGCGTCGGAGTTCGAGCGCTCGGTGCGCGCCGGCGAGGTGGCGGCCGTCGGCGTCAGCGGTCCCGTCGTGCTCTATACCGACCGCGCCGGCCACCAGCTCAGCACGCGGCTGATCGATTGCGGCTTCAACTGCAAGAACGAGTTGGGCTCGCACCTGGGCGAACTCAGCCTCGCCCAGGGCTTCGCCCTCACCGACATCGACGTCGACCCGCGCACCGCCGGCCAACGCCTCATCCAGTCGCTGGACCATGCCATGGGCGTGATGGCGCCGCTGCTGGCCTTCGTCGGCGTGGCCGGCCTGCTGATCTGGTTCCAGATGCGCGGCACCCTGGGCGCGCGCACCCGGCTGGCGGAAAAGCCCCGCACCCGCTTCGACGACGTCATCGGTGCCGACGAGGCCAAGAAGGCCCTGCGCCGCGTCGCCGCCTTCATGAAGGACCCCAGGCAGTACGTCGCCGTCGGTGCCCGCGCGCCGCGCGGCGTGCTGCTGGACGGCCCTCCGGGCACCGGCAAGACCCTGCTGACCAAGGCCCTGGCCGGCGAATGCGGCGCCAGCTTCATCAGCGTGGACGGCTCCCATTTCAGCTCCATGTTCTACGGCGCCGGCATCAACAAGGTGCGCGAGCTGTTCAAGAAGGCCCGCGAGGCGGCGCCCTGCATCATCTTCATCGACGAGATCGACGGCATCGGCCGGCGCAGCAGCGGCAAGGAGGCGCCCGGCGGCGGCGAGCAGGAGCAGAACCGCATCATCAACCGCCTGCTCGTGGAGATGGACGGCTTCTCGTCGCTGGACAACGTCGTCGTCATCGGCGCCACCAACCACGTCGACAACGTCGACGAGGCCATGCGCCGCCCCGGCCGCTTCGACCTCGTGGTGCGCACCAGCCTGCCCACCGCGCCCGAGCGCGAGCAGCTCTTCGGCCTCTACCTCGGCCAGGTCAAGGCCACCGAGGGCATGGACCTGCCCTCCATCGCCCGCACCGCGGTCGGCATGTCGCCGGCCGACATCGCCAACTGCGTCAACCGCGCCGCGGCCTATGCCGCCGAGGCTGGTGAGACCCGGGTCAGCCAGGAGCGCGTCTACCAGTCCCTCGAGACCCACCAGCTCGGCGGCGAGGTGTCCAACACCAAGAGCGTCATCACGCCCGAGACGCTGCGCCGCATCGCCTTTCACGAGTCCGGCCACGCCCTGGTGGCCCATGTGCTGGATGCCGGCAGCGTCGAGCGCGTCAGCATCGAGCCGCGCGGCCCGGCCCTGGGCGTGACCTACGTGACCCGCCCGAACGAGGAGCCGCTCTACGGCGAACGCGAGCTGCGCTCCCGCCTGGCCATGATGCTGGCCGGCCGCGAGGCCGAGCTGATCGCCTTCGGCAACGCCTCGTCCGGCGCGGCCGACGACCTCAAGCGCGCCTCCGAACTCGCCACCAACATGATCGGGTCGCTCGGCTTCGGCAAGACCTTCGGCCTGCTCAGCATGGCCGGCGTGCCGCGCGAGCTGATCGGCCCCGATGTGCAGAAGTCCCTGCTCGACGAGTCGCGCCAGTTGCTCGAAGCCGCCCAGGCCGAGTGCCGCCGCGTGCTGGAGGACAAGCGCGAGCGCCTCGAGGCGCTGGCCGAACTGCTGCTGGGGCAGGAGACGGTGAGCGGCGCGCCGCTCAAGGACGTGCTCAGCGGCGAAGCCCTCGCAACGGCCTGAGCCGGACCGCCAGGCTCCGCCCGGTCAGGGCGTCAGCGTCGGCGCGAAGGGATGGGCCCTCATGAACCGCCCGAGCTCCGGCAGCCGCTGTTCGGCCTCGGCGCGAAGCTCGTCGTGCGAGAACCCCGCCAGCGACCGCAGCCACATCCAGCCCATCTGAGCCCGGATCAGCAGCTGCTCGCCGGCGAGCCAGGTGCGTGAGTCCGCCGCGTCGATGCCCTTGGCCACCCATTCCATGCCGCGCTCGGCGTCCTGCTCGGCCCAGCGGCGCACCGCCTCGAGATAGTCGGCCTCGCAGGCCTTGCCCAGGGCGCCGGCCGGCGTCTGCTGGAAGACCACCTGTCCCGGTCGGCCGACGGGAGCCGGCTCGGGCGGCGCCGCCTCGCTGCCGGCCTGGTCGGTCGGCGTGCCGGCATCGGCCCGCAAGGCGGGAGAGACCTTGTAGCGGCCGAGCATGTAGCGTTCATCCTCGCTGGCCTGGTCGACGAATTCCTGGCTCGTGACCGGCGTGGTACGGGGTGTCGCGAAATACCAGAAGAGCCGGTTGCGACCGCCCAGTCCGATCTTGCCGGCCGGCCCGACGGCGCCGTTGCCGCCCGGTGCGCCAGGCGGCGCGCCGTTGGCGACCAGTTCCGGCACCTGCCGCGGCACGGCCGACGCCCAGCGCACGGTCACGGTCCCGCCGTGGCCGCCTCGCCCGCCGCGACCACCCTGGCCGGCATTGCCGCCCTTCTTCGCATCGCCGCCGCGCTCGCCATAGGCGATCTGCACGCCCTGCACGTCGCGGCCGCCGCCCATCACCGGGCTGGTCTCTTCGTGCAGCAGCGCCGCGCCGTAGGGGCCGGCGGGCGCGGCGGGCCAGACCTGGGTGAAGGAGCCGTCCTGCCCGTCCTTGCCGCGGCGCGGTTCATAGCCATTGCCGCCGTGCTGGCCGCGCCCGCCCGGCGAGCCGTTGGCCAGCACCGTGAGCCGGCCGCTGATGCGGTCCACGTTCAGGCTCAGCCCGCCCCCGTCGTGGCCGTCACCACCGGCCTCGCCGGGCTGGCCGTCCGGCTGGTCGGGGGTGCCGCGCAAGGCCGGCGGCGCCGAGCGCGACTCGTGGTTGGGTAGGGCCGGCGCGCCGCTGAGGTCGAGCACGCCGTCCTCGCCCTCCACCTCGCGCGCCCAGATGACCAACTTTCGGCCCGGCAGGCAGACCTTGCCGCAGACCTGCACCGTGTCGGCGTGGATCAACACCTCGAGGGCGCCGTCGAAGGGATCGGTGCCGCCCTCCAGGCGCACGATGGGCATGCTGACCCGCATCGGCCCCGGGGCCGCGCCGTTCGCTGTTTCGGCCATGCCGTTCTCCTTGGCGCCGCTAGACGGGGCGCAAAGCCAATGGGTTGGGCTCCGGCACGGTGCCGGCCTTGACCGGCGCCGGCTTGCGCGGCGGGTGGGCGTGCATGCAGCTGCCCCTGAACTGGACCGTCACGTCGGTCACCGTGGCGAGATCCAGGCCCGCGTTGCTCTCCTGCGGGACCGCGAACTCCCAGGTCGTGAAGGGCGTCGGCTCGGCGAAGAGGGCCTTGTCGTCGACCTGCTTTTCCTTGGTCCCATGCGTGATGTGGGCCCGGTGGCCGTCGCCGCCCGCCTCGCCCTTGGGCACGTAGGCGAAGCTGCGGTCCAGCGGGGCGGTGACGAACTCGAAGTGCGTCCCGCGCATGAAGTCGTGATAAAGCCCCGAGGTGGCGATGTCGATCGTGATCTCGCGGTCCACGAGATGGGGCGCCTGCAGCCAGACGCGGATTTCCGAAATGCGCACGCGATCGAACTGGGGCAGCTGGTCCGGGTCGAGGGTCAACGTCAACTTGCGCTCCTGCTGCAGGCGCTGCAAGGCGCGGGCCGATTCGCCGGACGACCGCGAACTCAGCCGCCAGGGCTCGGGCCACCAGTCGGTCGGCGGCGTCTTGAAGGACTCCAGCGCCCCCACCATGTCGGTCGCCGCCATGGCCACCAGCTGGTTCAACGTGGCCGCTGACATGTCTGCCGTCGCCTCGCGCGCCGGCTCGGCCAGCGCGTGGTAGCGGTAGGCGTCGCCGAGCTTGGACAGCGACTGCAACAGCGCGAGCTTGAGCTGGTCATGCATGCGCTCGTAGAACATGCGGCTCTGCAGGTCCGGCCGGGCATCCCCCAGCGCGGCCCGGCGCTTCTCCAGCGTCTTGCGGTCGGCTTCGTCGCGCTCGCACTCCCACTCGCGCTGCTGAAGCACCGCCAGGCAGTGGGTCCACTGGGTCCCGCATCCGAGGGCATCGCGCGCCCGGATGGCGAGGGACTGCATGGCGGCCAGATAGTCCTCGGCGCCGTTGACTTCCAGCTTGATTGCGGGACCCAGCGTCGCCTCCACCGTGACCCGGTAGACCTCCCAGTCGGCCGCCGTCGGCACGGGTTCGGCCGGGTCCTTCTTGGCCCAGCCCTCGAACTTCCTGAGCTTGCCCAGGCCACCGACGTCCTTGGAGGTCAGCTCGTAGACCTTGTGGATCTTCTCGAAGAAGCCGGCGACCTTGTTGATCATCTCCACGGCCTTGTTGATCCGCGCGAGCAGGCTCTGCGCCTCCTCCACCTTCTTGGCCGCATCCAGTGCCTGGTTGGCACCTCCGCCGCTGCCGCTGCAGGCCGCCACCAGCCCGGCGATCAGCGAGACGCCGATGGCCACGCCGGCCAGGGCCAGTTCGGTCTTGATTTCCGTTCGCTTCTTCTCGATCCCGGCATCGAACGCGGCCTTGGCGCTGTCCACCGCCTTGCGCTGGCTCTCCAGGCTGTCGCGGCTCGTGTTCCAGGCTTCCAGGGCGGTGTCGCGCTCCGTCCTGGCCTGGTCGCGAAGCTTCCTGGACAGGGCGGACGTGTTCTCGTAGTGGGCCAACAGGTCGTCGGCGGCGGCGCGCCACGCGCCACGCTGCTCGTCGCGTTCGAAGAACCGCTGCGCCTGGGCTTCGACCAGCGCCAGGGCCTGCGCCTGCTCCTTCGCCAGCTCGTGATAGACCCCCCAGAGCAACAGCGGCACCGGATGGGCCCTGCGCAGGGGCTTGCTCAACCGCTCCGCCAGCACGGCAGCCTCGGCCGCGATCGCGGCGTCCCCGTCGGTACACAGCTGGGTGTCGTTCACCCACCGCGCCAGTTCCAGCGCGATGCTGCAGGACTCCGGCGCGCCCGGCACGTCCTTGGCGAACTGCAGCCGCTTGGCGGCACCCAGCTGGAACTGGGCCTGCAGACGGTCGCCGGGCACCAGTTCGTGCACCGGCCGGGGCGCCGTGACCTGGGCCTGGCCGCTCGCGTCCACCGTCCGGCGCACGCTCAGGTGGCCCGGCAGGTCCGCGCCGCCGAAGGCCTGCGGCAGGCCGAGGAAGGTGATGCGCCACAGCACCTCGGGCCGCTCCAGGATGACCTGACTCGCGTACACGTCGAGGGACACGTCGCCCACGCCCTCCACGGGCAGCAACGCCAGCGAGCCGGCCGCGCCCACCTCGATGCGCCGGGCGTGGATGCGCAACGACTTCAGCGCCAGCTGCAAGGGGACGGCGATGCGCAGCACGTCCGCATGGATCTCCAGCGCGTCGGTGGCGTTGGCGCGGCGGCGCAGCAGCTCGGCCAGCGCCACCCCCTTGCCGCCCGGCTCGGCCAGGTCGACGAAGAGCCCGCGCAGGACGGTGGGCGACTCGCTCTTGAACTCCTCATCCTCCCCGAACGGCAAGACCGAGCGGGGCGGCAGGTGGATGAGCTTCCAGTCCGGGAAGGGTGCGGCGGGCGGGACGGCGGCCACCGGAGCGGCGGCGCTGACGACAGGGTCGGACGGCATGGGAAACCCCGCTTCTTCCGTTTGAGTGGAAGCATGGTGTCCCTGCAAGGCCCTCGAACATTGACGTAACTCAACAGCCGTTGAGCAACCGAAGGCGCCATCCCCAATCTGTCACCCGGGCCCGAGGCGGGCGCGGCGTCGGCTCCTGCGGCGGAGCCCGCGCGGGATCAGCGGCCGGCGGCCGGCGCCACCTCGCTGGACCAGCCCGGCTGGCGGGCCAGCTCCGCCGCCGTGGCGTCGTCGGCGGTCACGGCGTACTCGCGGCGGCTGCGCTCGACGAAGTAGGCCGAGCGATAGCGCTGCAGCAAGCCACCGAGGGCCTGCCGGGCCTGGCTGTCGGGTCCGTTGAAAGTGAGGGTCAGCGTGGTCATGGCGGCTTTCCTGTGAGGACCGGCGCAGCGAGGTGCACCGGCTTCTCCTGAACGCCAGCACTCCGACGGGGTTGACGCCATCGGCGCGCAGGAAGCTACCGCTTGTGACAGACGCCGCGCTCCGGCCCCACCGCCGGCCGCGCACCGCCAGCTTTGCAAACCGATTGGTAGCGCTCACAATGCCGACCTTTCCGCGCTGACCGCCACGCCCATGCCCCGTCCGAGCAGTTCCCACTCCACCGGCCTCGGCCTGCCCCACGACGCCGCCGAGGCCAGCCTCCTCGGCCGCCTGTGGCGCCCCGACCGCGGCGGGCCGGCCCTCGTGGCCGTGCGCGATGGCGAGGTCGTCGACGTGTCCGCCCATGCGCCGACGATGGCCGCGCTGCTGGACCACCCTGACCGCCTGCACATCGCCCGCAGCGCCCCCGGCCAGGCCCTCGGGCCGGCCCAGGCCCTGCTCGACGAGGCCCTCGCCGCGCCGCCCGAGGCCGGCCGGCCGCGTTGGCTGGCGCCCTGCGACCTGCAGGCCGTCAAGGCCTGCGGCGTGACCTTCGCGGTCAGCCTGCTGGAGCGCGTCATCGAGGCCGAGGCCGGCGGCGACGCGGCGCGGGCCCACGCCTTGCGCGAACGCCTGCGCGAGACCCTCGGCGGCGACCTGTCCGCCATCCGTCCGGGCTCGGCCGCGGCGCAGCGCCTCAAGGCCGACTTCGTCGCGCGCGGCGCGTGGTCGCCCTACCTCGAAGTGGGCCTGGGGCCGGACGCCGAGGTCTTCACCAAGGCCCAGCCCATGTCGGCGGTGGGCTTCGGCGCGGCGGTCGGCCTGCATCCCGATTCGCAGTGGAACAACCCCGAGCCCGAGGTCGTGCTGGCCGTGAACGGCCGCGGCGAGGTCGTCGGCGCGACGCTGGGCAACGACGTCAACCTGCGCGACATCGAAGGCCGCAGCGCCCTGCTGCTGGGCAAGGCCAAGGACAACAACGGCTCCTGCGCCATCGGCCCCTTCATCCGGCTCTTCGACGACCGCTTCGCGCTGGACACGGTGCGCCAGGCCGAGGTCAGCCTGCGCATCGAAGGCGCCGAGGACGGCTTCGTGCTGCACGGCGTGAGCCGCATGGAGGAGATCAGCCGCGACCCGCTGGAGCTGGTCGCCCAGGCCTGCGGCCCGCACCACCAGTACCCCGACGGCTTCATGCTCTTCCTCGGCACGATGTTCTCGCCCATCCAGGACCGCGGCGCAGCCGGCGCCGGCTTCACCCACCGCCTCGGCGACGTCGTCACCATCGCCAGCCCGGCGCTGGGCGCCCTCGTCAACACCGTGCAGCGCAGCGACGCCATCCCGCCCTGGACCTACGGCGTCGGCGCCCTGCTCGCCCACCTGCAGGGCCGCGCCCGATGAGCCGCCGCCTGCGCTCACAGGACTGGTTCGACAACCCGGCCCACGTCGACATGACGGCGCTCTACCTGGAGCGCTTCATGAACTACGGCCTCACGCCCGAGGAGCTGCGCTCGGGCCGGCCCATCATCGGCATCGCCCAGAGCGGCAGCGACCTGAGCCCCTGCAACCGCATCCACCTCGACCTGGCCCGGCGCGTGCGCGACGGCATCCGCGATGCGGGCGGCATCGCGATGGAGTTCCCGCTGCATCCCGTCTTCGAGAACTGCCGCCGCCCCACCGCCGCCCTGGACCGCAACCTGGCCTACCTCGGCCTGGTCGAGGTCCTGCACGGCTATCCGCTCGACGGCGTGGTTCTGACCACCGGCTGCGACAAGACGACGCCGGCCCAGGTCATGGCGGCGTCCACCGTCGACCTGCCCGCCATCGTGCTGTCCGGGGGCCCGATGCTGGACGGCTGGTTCGAGGGCCGGCTGGTCGGCTCGGGCGCGGCCATCTGGGAAGGCCGGCGGCGCCTGGCGGCCGGCGAGATCGACGAAGAGACCTTCATCCGCATCGCCGCCGCCTCGGCCCCGTCGGCCGGCCACTGCAACACCATGGGCACGGCCTCGACGATGAACGCGCTGGCGGAGTGCCTGGGCCTGTCGCTGACCGGCTGCGCTGCCATCCCGGCGCCCTACCGGGAGCGCGCCCAAATGGCCTACGAGACGGGGCGGCGCATCGTGGCGATGGCCAGGGAGGACCTGCGGCCGTCGCGCATCCTGGGGCGCGAGGCCTTCCTCGACGCCATCGTCGTCAATGCCGCCATCGGCGGCTCGACGAACGCCCAGCCTCACCTGACCGCGATGGCCCGGCATGCCGGCGTGGAGCTGACCGCGGCGGACTGGACCGAGGTCGGCCAGCGCGTGCCGCTGCTGCTGGACATGCAGCCGGCCGGCCGCTTCCTCGGCGAGCGCTTCCACCGCGCCGGCGGCGTGCCGGCCGTGATGTGGGAGCTGCAGCAGGCCGGCCTGCTGCGCACCGACCGGCCCACCGTCACCGGCCGCACGATGGCGGCCAACCTGCAGGGGCGGCAGACGCAGGACCGCGAGGTCATCCGCCCCGTGGACGCGCCGCTGAAGGAGGACGCCGGCTTCGTCGTGCTCTCCGGCAACCTCTTCGACTTCGCCATCATGAAGGCCAGCGTCGTCTCGGCCGCCTTCCGCGAGCGCTACCTCAAGGACGGCGCCTTCGAGGCCCGCGCCATCGTCTTCGACGGCGCCGAGGACTATCACGCCCGCATCAACGACCCGGCCCTGGGCATCGACGAGGGCTGCATCCTCGTCATGCGCGGCGCGGGGCCGGTGGGCTGGCCAGGCTCGGCCGAGGTGGTCAACATGCAGCCGCCTGACGCCCTGATCCGCCGGGGCATCACCAGCCTGCCGACGCTGGGCGACGGCCGGCAGTCCGGCACCTCGGACAGCCCCTCCATCGTCCACGCCTCGCCGGAGAGCGCGGTGGGCGGCGGCCTGGCCTGGCTGCGCACGGGCGACGTCGTCCGCGTCGACCTCAGGGCCGGGCGCTGTGACGCACTGCTCGGCGACGCAGAGCTGGCCCGCCGCCGCGCCGAGCCGCTGCCGCCCGTGCCCGCCAGCCAGACGCCCTGGCAGGCCCTCTACCGCTCGACCGTGGGGCCGCTGTCCACCGGCGCCTGCCTGGAACTGGCCGTGCCCTACCGCGGCGTGGTGGACACGCCGCCGCGGCACAACCACTGAGGCCCGCCCGGGCGCAGTGGTTATCCTGCCGCCCCATGTACGCGCCCTTCTTCGGCTTGAAACAAGCGCCGTTCTCGATCGCGCCGGACCCGCACTACCTCTTCATGAGCGAGCGCCACCGCGAGGCGCTGGCCCATCTGCTCTACGGGCTGGACGGCGGCGGCGGCTTCGTGCTGCTCACCGGCGAGATCGGCGCCGGCAAGACCACCGTCTGCCGCTGCTTCCTGGAGCAGATCCCGGCCAACTGCAACGTCGCCTACATCTTCAACCCCAAGCTCACCGTCCCTGAGCTGCTGCAGGCGATCTGCGACGAGTTCGACGTGCCCGTGCCGGCCGGCGCGCAGACGGTGAAGGACTACGTCGACCCGCTCAACGCCTTCCTGCTGGCCCAGCATGCGGCCGGCCGCAACAACGTCCTCATCATCGACGAGGCGCAGAACCTCTCGGCCGACGTGCTGGAGCAACTGCGCCTGCTGACCAACCTCGAGACGGCCGAGCGCAAGCTGCTGCAGGTGGTGCTGATCGGCCAGCCCGAGCTGCGCGACATGCTGGCGCGGCCCGAGCTGGAGCAACTGGCGCAGCGCGTGATCGCGCGCTTCCACCTCGGCGCGCTGTCGGAGGACGAGACGGCGCAGTACATCCGCCACCGGCTGACGGTGGCCGGGCTCACCGGCGCCCTGCCCTTCGACAGCAAGACGCTGCGCCTCATCCACCAGCTCACCCGCGGCGTGCCGCGCCGCATCAACCTGCTCTGCGACCGCGCCCTGCTGGGGGCCTACGCGGGCGGGCAGGCCCAGGTCACGCCGGCCATCGTGCGCCAGGCCGCGGCCGAGGTCTTCGACGAGCGCCCCGCCGCAGCCACGGCCCGGCACCAGCGGTCGCGCCTGGCCCTGGGCATGGCGGTGCTGGGCGCCGCCCTGGCCGGCGCGGGGCTGACGTGGCAGCTGCAGCAGTCCTCTCAATCCGTACAGGCCGGCCGCGCGGGTCGCTCCGGCGCGATGGGCATGGCCCAGCCGGCCTCGGCCGCCTCCGCGGCGGCCTCTGCGTCCGCCGCGGCACGGGCCGCGTCGGCGGTAACGCCGCCGGCCTCGGCCGCCAGCAGTGCCGCGCCGACACCCGAGCCCCTGCGCCTGGCCGACTGGGCGCCCCAGGATGGCGAGGCCTGGGCCGGCCTGGCCGGGCGTTGGGGCCTGCCGCTGCCGCCCCAGGCCGACCCCTGCACCGTGGCCGCCGAGCACGGCCTGCAGTGCTACCGCAGCGCCAGCGGCAGCCTGTCGCTGATCCGCCTCATCGATCGCCCCGTGCTGCTGACGCTGCAGCGCCCCGGCCGGCCGCCGGCCCTGGCCGCGCTCGTGGGCCTGCAGGGCCAGGACGCCACCTTGTGGGTGGATGGCCGGCCCCGCCGTGTCGCGCTGGCCGAACTGGCCGGTGCGTGGCGTGGCGAGTTCCTCACCTTGTGGCGCGTGCCGCCCGGCTATGCCCGCCGGGCCGAAGACGGCCGGCCGCTGCGCGAATGGCTGGCGGCCCGGCTGGCAGTATCGGCGGCCGATCCGTCGGCCAGCGCCGCCAGCACGGCCGCGTCGGCGCCGCCGCCCTGGCCGGAGCTGGCCCGCCAGGTGCAGGCCTTCCAGGCCGGCCAGGGCCTGCAGCCGGACGGCCGCGTCGGCCCCATCACGCTGATGCAGATCAACCGGGCCGCCGGCGTGGCCGAGCCGCGCCTGGACCCGGCCCGCTGAACACAGGAACCCACGACCCAACCGCCATGTCCTACATCCTCGACGCCCTGCGACGGGCCGAAGCCGACCGCGAACGCGAGCGCGGCCAGGTGCCGGGCCTGCACACGCAGCCCCTGCCCGGCGGCGCAACGTCCGCGGCGCGCGGCGGACGGCGCTGGCTGCCCTGGGCCGGCGGCGGCCTGCTGCTGCTGGCCGGCATCGGCGCGGGCAGTTGGTGGGCCAGCGGCCCGTCCGAACCGGCCGCACCGGCGGCACCTGCCGTGTCTCCCACGCCTGCACCGATGGCCACGGCGGCTGCGCCCAGCCCGGCCGCTCCAGCCTCCGTCGCTGCGCCCGTGACGGCGCCGGTCACCGCCCTGCCAGCCACGCCGGTGCCCCAGCCGGCGGCCTCCGGCTCGCCCTACCTGCCGCCCATGCCGCCGCCTGAAGCCGCGGCCAGGACACGCGAGCCGCGCTCCGGCGGCGAGGCCACGGCGGCAGCGCCAGCGCCCGCTCCGGCGCCCGATCCCGCGCCCGAGGCGCGCATCCCGACACTGTCCGAACTGCCCGAGGCCACCCGCCGGGAGCTGCCCAGGCTGGCCATCGGCGGCTCGGTCTATTCCGACGACCCGGCCAGCCGGCTGGTGATCGTCAATGGCGAGGTGCTGCACGAAGGCGCCCGGCTGGGCTCCGACCTGGTGCTGGAGCAGATCCGCCCGCGCGAACTGGTGCTGCGCTTCAAGGGCCAGCGCTACCGGCAGCCGGTCTAGCCGCCCCAGGCGCGCACCAGCATCAGCACGGACACCGTCCCGGCCAGCAGGCCGAAGGCCTGCTGCAGCCGCACGCCGCTCCAGCGTGAACTGAACTGCCGCCCGGCCAGCAAGGCCAGCACGGCACCGGCGGCGAAGGGCGCCGCGACGGCCCAGTCCAGGGAACCCTGGGTGGCCGCCCCGAGCACGCCGCCCACCGACACCAGGGCGATGACGGCCATGGAGGTGGCGACGACGCCGCGAGCGGGCACATTGCTGATCTCCGACAGCATGGGAACGATGACGAAGCCGCCGCCAACGCCGAGCAGGCCGCTGAGCAGGCCGGAGAGAGCGCCGGTCAGGCCGAGCATGGCCGTGCACGGGGCCCGCCAGGTGAGGCGGCCGGTGGTGGGGTTCATCGCACAGACCGGCAGGCGGCGCGACGGCGGGGCCACGGGGCTGGGGGCCCGCCGGCCCTGGCGCAGGTTGCGCCAGGCCACCCAGGCCAGCACCAGGGCGAACAGCGCCATCACCGGCCCGTTGGGAATGAGCTGCGACAGCCGCACGCCGAGCGGAGCGACGGCCATGCCGGTCAGCCCGATCATCAAGGCAGCGCGGTAGCGCACGATGCCCTCGCGCAGGGCCAGCAGCGCGCCCAGCGCCGCGGCCAGGCCCACGGCCAGCAGGCCGATGGGCGCGGCCTCGGCCATGCGCAGGTGCAGGCCGAACACCAGCAGGGGCACGGCGAGGATGCCGCCGCCAGCGCCGGTGAGGGCCAGCACCACGCCGACCGCCGCCCCCATCAGCAGGCTCAGCCCGGCGATGTCCAGGGTCATCCCACCATCTCGGGTTCGGCCAGCCACTCGCGGCCCTTGAGCATGCCTTCCCAGTACAGCGGCGGCAGGATGCGCTCCTTGAGGTACCAGGCCAGCCGCGACGGCCGCTTGCCGTCGATGAACCAGCTCGGGAAGCTGGGCGCCAGCTTGCCGCCATAGCCGAACTCGGCGAGCACGATCTTGCCGCGCTCCACGGTCAGCGGGCAGGAGCCATAGCCGTCGTAGCGCGCCTCGCCCTTGGCGGCCCCGCGCGCGGCGAGCAGGTTGTGCGCGACGACGGGCGCCTGCTTGCGGGCGGCGGCGGCCGTCTTGGCGTTGGTGGTGTTGGCAACGTCGCCGAGGCCGAAGATGTTGGCGAAGACCTTGTGGCGCAGCGTCGCCGGGTCGACGTCCAGCCAGCCGGCGGCATCGGCCAGCGGGCTCACGCGGATGAAGTCCGGCGCCTTCTGCGGCGGCACGACGTGGATCATGTCGAACTCGCGCACCACCTGGGTCTTGCTGCCGTCGGCCTGGGCCTGGGCGAAGGTGGCCTTGCGCGCCTGGCCGTCGATGGCCGTGAGCGTCTGGCCGAAGTTGAGGTGGATGCCATAGGCCTGCACGTAGGCCATCAGGGCGGGCACGTAGTCGGCCACGCCGAAGAGCACGGCGCCGGCGTTGCAGAACTGGATGTCCACGTCGCGCAGCACGCCCGCGCGGCGCCACTGGTCGGCCGAGAGATACATGGCCTTCTGCGGCGCACCAGCACACTTGATGGGCATGGGCGGCTGGGTGAAGACTGCACGGCCGCCACGCAGGCTCTGCACGAGCTGCCAGGTGTAGGGCGCGAGGTCGTAGCGGTAGTTGGAGGTCACGCCGTTGCGGCCCAGCGTCTCGACCAGGCCCTCGACGCCATGCCAGTCCAGCTTGAGGCCGGGGCAGACGACGAGCTGCCGGTACTTGACGACACGGCAGCCGTCGAGGATGACGGCATCGCGCTCGGGCTCGAAGGCGGCCACGGCGGCCTTGAGCCAGTGCACGCCGCGGGGCAGCACCGAGGCCATGGTGCGCGCGGTGGTGGCGGCGTCGAAGACACCGCCGCCCACCAGGGTCCAGCCCGGCTGGTAGTAGTGGACGTCGGCGGGGTCGATGATGGCGATGTCCAGCCCCGGCTGGCGCGCCAGCAGGCTGGAGGCCACGGCGATGCCGGCCGCGCCGCCGCCGATGATGACGATCTCGTGCGTGGCATCGGCCACGTCCACCGGCGTCTTGCCGCCGTTGACGAGGCGGCGCACCACGCCCTTGAGGTCGTAGCCCGCGCGGGCGGCGCGCTCGATGATCTCCGGCAGGGGCCGCTGCCCCGCTTCCGACAGCGCCCACATGGTGGTCGAGCGCATGCCCGTGCGGCAGAAGGCCAGCACCGGCTTGGGGCTGGAGGCCATCAGCGCGCCGAAGGCCCGCCCCTGCTCGTCGGTGACCTTGCCCGATTCGGCCGGCAGGTAGTGCATGGCGATGCCCAGGCCGCTGGCCGCGGCCACCAGCTCGGCGAACACGGGCTGGTCGTTGCCCTCGCCGTCGGGGCGGTTGCAGATGAGGGTGCGAAAGCCCGCGTTGGAGATCTCGCGCAGGTCGCCCGCGTGGACCTGCGCGGCGACGGCCAGCTCGGGGGTGAGGGTCTTGAGTTCCATGCTTGTCTCCGTTCTATTTTTTGGGGTGTCTGCCTGGAACTCAGACGGCGTTCAACGGGATCTTCAGGTAGCGCAGCCCGTTGTCCTCGGGCGGCGGCAGCTCGCCGGCGCGCATGTTGACCTGCACGGACGGCAGGATCAGCGTCGGCATGCCGAGCGTCGCGTCGCGGGCGTTGCGCATGGCGACGAAGGCATCCTCGCTGATGCCGTCGCGCACGTGGATGTTGCTGGCGCGCTCCTCGGCCACGGTGCTGACGAACTGCACCTCGCGGCCGCCGGGCTGGTAGTCGTGGCACATGTACAGCCGCGTGCGCGGCGGCAGGCCCAGCACCTTGTTGATGGAGCGGTAGAGCGTGCGCGCGTCGCCGCCGGGGAAGTCGCAGCGGGCCGTGCCGTAGTCGGGCATGAAGAGGGTGTCGCCGACGAAGGCCGCGATGTCGGCGTCGGCGCCTTCGCCGGTCGACACCACATAGGTCATGCAGGCCGGCGTGTGGCCCGGCGTGTGCAGCGCGCGCGCGCGCAGGCCGCCGATGCCGAAGGCCTCGTCGTCGCGGAAGAGGTGGTCGAACTGGCGGCCGTCGCGGGCGAAGTCCGGGCCGGCATTGAAGAGCTTGCCGAACACCTGCTGCACCGTCGTGATGTGGCTGCCGATGCCGAGCTGGCCGCCCAGGGCCTGGCGCAGGTAGGGCGCGGCGGAGAGGTGGTCGGCGTGGACGTGGGTCTCCAGGATCCACTGCACGCGGGCGTCCAGTTCCCGGACGCGGTCGATCAGCCGGTCGGCGCTGGCGGTGCCGGTACGGCCCGACTTGGGGTCGTAGTCCAGCACGCTGTCGATCAGCGCGCAGTGCAGGGTCTCGCGGTCGAGCACGAGGTAGCTGACGGTCCAGGTGGCGGCGTCGAAAAAGCCTTCGACCTGCATTCGGGAAGTGGGGCTCATGGCGCTCCTCTGCGGCCGCGGCGGCTCAGCGCCGGCAGGTGTTGATGCCCAGCACCGAGTACAGCGGGCAGTAGCCCACGGCCCCGGTCAGCAGCGGCACGACGCCGATCCACCCCCAGACGCCGATCGTGCCGGTGGCCGTCAGCGCCAACAGCACCACGCCCGCCGCCACGCGCAGGCCACGGTCCACGGTTCCTTCATTCGCCTTCATGAGAGTCTCCTGGTTGAGTCATCGGCAGCCGCCAACCCTGGCAGCCACCGGCACCTTGCAAGTCGGAACTTTCAAGAGCCGTGCCAAGCCCGGTGCGTCGCCAGCGTGCCCACGCAAGTCTTTGATGCAAAAGAAAATCCTTCGCCGCCGCCGCGACGTCACGGCGTGCTCGCACCCGCGCCGCCCCGCCAATCGCCGCCAATTTGGCAGTCTCATGGCAGTCGATGGCAGCCGTCGCGCACAATCCGCGCACCGCCCGCCCGAGCCGACGCACATGCCCCCCAACGCCGCCGCGATCACCTCCCCGCCGCAGGTCCAGGCCCTGGTGTCCTACCTCGAGCACGAGGCCCAGCCCATGATCGTGCTGGACCCGGCCTACAACATCCTGGCCGCGAACACCGCCTACCGGCGCCAGTTCGGCACGGCGGACCGGCCCTTCCTCGGCCAGAAGTGCTACCGCGTCTCCCACCACTACGACCTGCCCTGCGACCAGGCCGGCGAGCATTGCCCGATGAAGCGGGCCTTCGAGCTCAAGGGCCTGGACCGGGTGCTGCACATCCACCACACGCCGCGCGGGCCGGAGCATGTGGACGTCGAACTGCGGCCCATCCTCGACGCCGACCACCAGGTCGTCGCCTACGTGGAGCGGCTGACCACGGTCAAGCAGGCCTCGGCGCGCGCCAGCCAGGCCGGCCTCGTCGGCCGGTCGCCGGCGTTCAACACCGCGCTGGAGGCGGTGCAACGCGTGGCCCGCTCGCGGCTGCCCGTGCTGCTGCTCGGCGAGTCCGGCACGGGCAAGGAGCTGTTCGCCAGCGCCGTGCACGAGGCCAGCGACCGGCACGACGGCCCCTTCGTCGTCGTCGACTGCTCAGGCCTGCCCGAGACGCTGTTCGAGAGCGAGCTGTTCGGCCACGAGAAAGGCGCCTTCACCGGCGCCCAGCATCGCAAGCCCGGGCTGGTGGAGACGGCATCGGGCGGCACGCTCTTTCTCGACGAGATTGGCGACGTGCCGCTGGCCATGCAGGTCAAGCTGCTGCGGCTCATCGAGTCGGGCACCTTCCGGCGCGTGGGCGCCACCGAGACCCAGCAGGCCGACTTCCGCCTGGTGGCGGCCACGCACAAGCCGCTGCAGCAGATGGTGGCCGAGGGCCGGTTCCGCCAGGACCTCTACTACCGCATCGCCGCCTTTCCCATCTTCCTGCCGCCGCTGCGCGAGCGCGCGGGCGACATCCCGCTGCTGGTGGACTCCTTCCTGCAGCGCGGCGGCAAGACGGCCCAGCGCATCGTCATCCAGCCGGCCGCCATGGCGCGGCTGCAGGCCCACGACTGGCCGGGCAACATCCGCGAACTGCGCAATGTGCTGGAGCGCGCCCGGCTCTTCGCCGACGACGGCATCGTGCGTCCCGAGGACCTGCCGGAATGGCTCAACGCCCCCTTGCAGGCGAGGCCGGCCCCAGCCGCCACGGCGGCGACGGCCGCCGCCGCGCCCGACCTCGACGAGCAGATCCGCCACCTCGCGGCCGAGGGGCGCCTGAGCCGGCGCGACATGGCCGCCCGCCTGGGCCTGAGCGAGCGCACCCTGTACCGGCGACTCAAGGCCCTGGACCTGGGCTGACCGCCGTCCGGCTGCCACGAGCCACTGCCATGGCGGCCCCCTGGCAGTGCCGACTGTCACCGCCTGACAGCCCCGGCGGCACGCCCTGCGCACGGGATTCTGCTGACGGGACAGTCTGTTAGCGCGCCGCGTGCGGCGCCGCGCCGCCTGGCACGGTTCTTGGGATGAACCGGCCATGCACAGCGACGAACGCCGACTGGTCCGCCACCTGGCCTGGGTGGTCGTCATCAAGCTGCTGGCCCTGGGCGGGCTTTGGTGGGGCTTGGTGCGCGAGCAGCGCACCAGCCCCGATGCCGATGCCGCCGCCCGGCACCTCGCAGCGACCGCGCCCCTGCCCACGCCAGGAGACTCCCGTTGATCCCGGAACACGTCGTCGACCTGTCGCGGCTGCAGTTCGCAGCCACGGCCCTGTACCACTTCCTCTTCGTGCCGCTGACCCTCGGCATGGTCTGGCTGCTCGTCATCATGGAGACGGTCTACGTCATGACGGGCAAGGCCGTGTGGAAGGACATGACCCGCTTCTGGGGCAAGCTCTTCGGCATCAACTTCGCGCTCGGCGTGACGACCGGCATCACGCTGGAGTTCCAGTTCGGCACCAACTGGGCCTACTACTCCCACTACGTCGGCGACATCTTCGGCGCGCCGCTGGCCATCGAGGGCCTGATGGCCTTCTTCCTCGAGTCGACCTTCATCGGCCTGTTCTTCTTCGGCTGGGACCGCCTCTCGCGCCCGCAGCACCTGCTCGTCACCACGCTGATGGCCGTCGGCACCAACCTGTCGGCGTTGTGGATCCTGATCGCCAACGGCTGGATGCAGAACCCCGTCGGCGCCGAGTTCAGCTACCAGACCATGCGCATGGAGATGACGGACTTCTGGGCCGTCGTCTTCAACCCCGACGCCCAGGCCAAGTTCGTGCACACGGTATCGGCCGGTTATGTGACGGGCGCGATGTTCGTGCTCTCCGTCAGCAGCTGGTACCTGCTCAGGGGCCGCGACGTGGAGTTCGCCAAGCGCAGCTTCCGCGTGGCCTCGGCCTTTGGCCTGGCCAGCGTGCTCAGCGTCATCGTGCTGGGCGACGAGTCGGGCTACACCGTGGGCGAGGCCCAGCAGACCAAGATGGCCGCCATCGAGGCCATGTGGGAAACGGAGCCCGCGCCGGCGAGCTTCAACGTCGTGGCCGGCATCAACGAGGCCGCGCAGAAGAACGACTGGTCGGTGGAGATCCCCTACGTGATGGGCCTCATCGGCACGCGCAGCCTCAGCAAGGAGATCCCCGGCATCCGCGAGATCAAGGCCCGCAACCGCGAGCGCATCCAGCGCGGCATCGTCGCCGTCGTGGCCCTGGAGGCCCTGCGCACCCATCGCAACGACCCCGTGGCCCTGGCCACCTTCGAGCGCCACAAGGCCGACCTCGGCTTCGGCCTGCTGCTGCGCAAATACGTCGGCGACGTGCGCCAGGCCACCGCGGAGATCATCGAGCGCGCCGTCGACGACACCGTGCCCCGCGTCACCCCCATGTTCTGGAGCTTTCGCGTGATGGTGGGCCTGGGCCTGCTGATGCTGGCGCTCTTCGCCCTGTCGTTCTGGACCACGCTCAAGGGCGGCTGCGCCGGCCGGCCCTGGCTGCTCAAGTGGGCGCTGTGGATGCTGCCCGCGCCGTGGCTGGCCTGCGAGCTGGGCTGGTTCGTCGCCGAGTACGGCCGCCAGCCGTGGACGATCTACGGCGTGTTGCCCACGCACCTGAGCGTCTCCACGATCAGTGTCAACAGCCTCTACGGCTCGCTCGCCGGATTCGTCGGCTTCTACACCGCGCTGCTGGTGGTCGAGGTCTACCTGATGGTGAAGTTCGCCCGCCAGGGGCCGGGCAGCCTGGGCACCGGCCGCTACCAGTCCGAACCCGTCCACGCCTGAGGAGGCCGCCATGCTCGACTACGCCACCCTGAAGATCATCTGGTGGGTCCTCGTCGGCGTGCTGCTCGTCGGCTTCGCCATCATGGACGGCCACGACATGGGCGTCGGCACCCTGCTGCCCTTCGTCGGCCGCAACGACGAGGAGCGCCGCGTCGTCATCAACACCGTCGGCCCGCACTGGGACGGCAACCAGGTCTGGTTCATCACCGCCGGCGGCGCCATCTTCGCGGCCTGGCCGCTGGTCTACGCCACGGCCTTCAGCGGCTTCTACTGGGCCATGCTGGCGGTGCTGTGGGCGCTGTTCTTCCGCCCGGTCGGCTTCGACTACCGCAGCAAGGTCCACGACCCGCGCTGGCGCAGCACCTGGGACTGGGGCCTCTTCATCGGCGGCGCCGTGCCGCCGCTGATCTTCGGCGTGGCCTTCGGCAACCTGCTGCAGGGCGTGCCCTTCCAGTTCGACGACTACCTCGTCAGCACCTACACCGGCAGCTTCTGGCAACTGCTCAACCCCTTCGCGCTGCTGGCCGGCGTGGTGAGCAGCGCCATGATCACCCTGCACGGCGGCGTCTACCTCGCCCACCGCACGGAGGGTGCCATCCAGGCCCGCGCCACCACGGCCGCACGAAGCGCCGCGCTGCTGGCGGTGCTGGGCTTCGTGGCAGCGGGCCTGTGGCTGCGCTTCGGCGGCATCGAGGGCTTCGCGATGGCCCAGGCGCCCGACCCGAACGCCATGCCCGACCCACTGGCCAAGCTCGTCGTGCGCAGCGCCGACGCCTGGTGGGCCAACTACCGCCGCCTGCCCGTGCTGTGGGCGCTGCCCGGCCTGGGCGTCGGCGGCGCGCTGCTGGCCGCCGGCCTCGTCGGCGCGCGGCGCACGCTGGCCGCCTTCGTCGCCTCGTCGCTGGCCATGGCCGGCATCATCGGCACGGCCGGCGCGGCGATGTTCCCCTTCGTCATGCCCTCGTCCAGCATGCCCAGCGCCAGCCTGACGGTCTGGGACAGCGTCTCCAGCCCCATGACGCTCGCGCTGATGCTGGGCGCCACCGTCCTCTTCATGCCGCTGGTCGTCATCTACACCGGCTGGGCTTACCGCGTGATGCGCGGGAAGGTGACGGTCGAGCACATCCGCGCCAACAGCCACAGCGCCTATTGAATCCCTCAAGCGAGGTTCGCCATGAATCCATCCGCCGTCCTGCCGCCTCTGCCCGACCCCGAACGCCGCACCTGGCTGCTGGCCACCGCCGGGGCGGGCGGCATCGCCGCCGTCGGCGCCGCCACGCCGCTGGTGGCCTCGCTGGCGCCGAGCGAACGCGCGCGCTCCCAGGGCGCCGCCGTGGAGGTCGACATCGGCGACATCCCGGCCGGCGGCATGAAGGCCGTCGAGTGGCGCGGCAAGCCGGTGTGGATCCTGCGGCGCACGCCCGAGATGCTGGCCTCGCTGCAGGCGCTGGCCCCACGCCTGGCCGACCCGGGTTCGCAACGCGACGACCTGCAGCCGGCGCTGCGCAACGTCGGCCGTTCGAGCAGGCCCGAGTTCCTCGTCGTCATCGGCATCTGCACCCACCTCGGGTGCTCGCCCAGCTTCACGCCGGCCGGCGGGGAGCGTCCCGCGCCGGACGCCGACTGGCCCGGCGGATTCTTCTGCCCCTGCCACGGCTCGACCTTCGACCTGGCCGGCCGGGTCTTCAAGAACAAGCCCGCCCCCACCAACCTCGAAGTCCCGCCGCATCACTATCTCGGCGACGCGCGCCTGCTGATCGGCGAGCCTGGACCCACCTGAACAAGGACATCCCATGTGGTACTTCGCCTGGCTCCTCGGCGTCGGCTTCGCCGTGCTGCTCGCCGTCATGAACGCGATGTGGGGCGAGATGGCCGAGGAACGTCGCGCCTCGCACCGGCCCGACGACGGCGAATGAGCCGCAACGCCGGCACGGGCCTGCACTGGCCGGCACTGCTGACCGGCCTGGCGCTGATGCTCGCGGGCACCGCCTACCCGCGCTTGTTTGCACAAGCCGATGGCCGGGCCGACCACGGCCTGGCGGTACTGCTGTTCTGGGCGATGAGCGCCGGCTTCGTGCGCGGCGTCGGCTTCGTGCCGCGGCAGCGCCCCTGGCGATGGCTGTTCTCGGGCCAGGCTTGCATGGCGGCCCTCGTGCTGGCCGCCTTGTGGGCAGGCCGGACCCACGGTCTTCAGTTCGTCCCGGCCTGACTGCGCGTCAAGAGAACTCGCCGTCGACCAAGTCGTTAGCGCTCCGACACCCGCTCGAGGCCCGGCCCGCGTTGGCGAGCCACAACACACGCCGCCGCAGCGGTTGTGCACCCACCACGTTCTCTGCATCATTCGCGCCCTTGCAGAAGGCGCCCACGACAGCGCCCGCATCACGGAGATTCCTCTCATGTCCTCCCTGTTCATCTCGACGATCGACTGAACACGGTTCCCGCGCCCCGGCTGAACCGTGTCTGTTCCCAGATACGGCCTCAGACCGCGCGGCGAGCAAAGCCCCGCAGCCATCGAGCCGGGGCTTTTGCTTTTCGGAAACCGAATGAGTGCACAACTCCGTTCCCGCGCCCTCCAGGAGGGGCGGGTCAAGGCCCTGCGCCGCATGAAACAGCCCATGACGCTGGTGCTCGAGACGAGCACGGGCGTGCGCGACCCCGTGGCGCGCGCGCTCGCCCAGCGCGGGCTGCGCGGCGCGGGCGAACACATCCAAAGCCGCGGCGCCCAGCGCCGCGCTGACCGCATGGCGCTGCAGGCGCTGTTGCGACGAAAGGACTGGAATGAATGACTCCAACGAACTGCGCGCACAGCTGGCGCAGAGAAACCAGCAGCTGCAGGAGATCGCCGCCCAGCTCAAGACCGAGCTCTTCGGCATCGACGACATCATCGACAGCGTCATCGACTCGGTGCGAGCCTGGTATGTGCTGCCCGAGCTGGTCTCGCGGCCCGTCATCGTCTGTCTCTGGGGCCTGACCGGCACCGGCAAGACCCAGCTCGTGCGCCGCCTGGCCCAGCTGCTGGGCTTCTACGACCGTTTCGTCGAAGTGCAGATGGACGGCTTCTCCAACGGCGCCGGCTGGCGCGGCGCCCAGAGCATCTCGGGCATGCTGGCGCAGTCCGGCGTGCGCGAGGGCGAGCCCGGCATCCTCGCGCTCGACGAGTTCCAGCGCTTCCGCACCATCGACGCCAAGCGCGGCGAGCTGCGCGTCGAGCGCTACCAGGACGTGTGGGCCCTGCTCTCCGACGGCCGCCTGCCGCCGGCGCTCTCGCTGCTGGGCGACATCGAATCGTCGATCGCCGAGGCCGCCTACGACGCCGAACGCGCCGAGGCCAGCGAGGCCAAGCTGCGCTTCAAGCTGCGCAGCTGGGAGGCCCAGGAGCTGCAGCGCAACCTCAAGCTCGACGCGCCGCTGATGGAGATCATGGGCTGGACGCCCGAGCAGATCCAGGCCCGGCTGCGCGTCTTCCGCGAAAGCGGCCAGCAGCAATGGGAGACGGACTACAGCCGCCTGCTCGTCTTCGTCTGCGGCAACCTCGACGAGATGTACGAGGACCTCGCCACCAGCGTGGACGACTGCGACAGCGATGCCGACATCTTCCACGCCATGACCCGCAAACTGAGCGTCATCGACGTCAAGCAGGCCCTCAACAAGCGCTTCAAGCCCGAGCAGGTCGCCCGCCTGGGCAACGAGCACGTCGTCTACCCGTCGCTGTCGCGGCGGGCCTACGAGCAGCTCATCGAACAGGGCTGCGAGCGCTATGCCCGGGAGACGCAAGGACGCTGCGGCCTGCGCTTCGAGCTGGACGCCAGCCTGCGCGAGCAGATCTATGCCAACGCCGTCTTCCCGGCCCAAGGCACGCGGCCCCTGCTGTCTTCGCTGCATGCCATCCTCGGCACCGGCCTGGCCAAGGCGGCGCTGTGGGCGCTGGCGCAAGGGGCCGGCCCGGGCGAACGCGTGGAGCTGACTGCGGACGGCCGCCACCTGACCGCGCATTGGCAAGGCCGGTCGCAGGCCATCTCCACCCCCTTCGAGATCAACCGCCTGCGCCAGCGCAGCAACGCGGATTTCCGCGCCCTGCTGGCGGTGCACGAAGCGGGCCACGGCCTGGTGCACGCCCTGCTCTTCGGCCGCGCGCCGAAGGAGATCAAGATCCATGTGGCCAGCTTCGAGGGCGGCTACAACACCTACACCTCGCGCAAGGTCTGGTCGCGGCGGAACCTGCTGGACTCCATCTGCACCAGCCTCGCCGGCCGCGCGGCGGAGCTGCTGGTCTTCGGCGCCGAGCTCGCGTCCAGCGGCGCCGAGAGCGACCTGCGCAAGGCCACCGAGACGGCCGCCCGCATGCTGCGCCACCTGGGACACGGCACGCGCATCGGGCGCAGCGACGTGACCACCAACAGCGACGACAACCTGTGCACCGACGTGGAAGCCAGCAACGCCCCCATCGAGGCCTTGCTTCACGCCGAGCACGTGCGAGCGACGAGGTTGATCGAGACGCATCGCGGCGCCCTGATGGCGCTGGTGGATGAACTCATGGACCAGGGTCAGGTCACGCCGGCACGATTCGCCGAGCTGGTGGCATTGCCGTTGGGCACTCCCGAGGATGCACTGGACCCCTATGCGAAGCGGCTGGCGGCGTTTCGCCAGGAGAGCGCGGCGGCTGCCAGGGGCGCAGAGCAGGCGCCGAGGCGAGGCCTGCCTCCCGCGCCCCGCCCTTGCTTGGCAGAAGCACTGGCGTCAACGACGGCCTGACGGCAGTACGCTCGACGCCGGCGGCGGGCGCCCCGCTCGCGGACCGACAATCCGCTTACCTCGAAAGTTAGCCATCGCCATGACCAACACTCCGACTCCTGGGCAGAAGATTTCGTTTCAGGCCGATCTCGAGGACTGGGCGGAAGGCATGGACTACTGCGCCGTTCGCGTCCCGGCCGAGGTCACCGAGGCCCTGGGCACGACCGGCCCCGTCCTCGTCCTGGCCCGCGTCAACGACTCCGAGCCCTTCCAGGTGAGCCTCTTCCCGGTCGGAGGCGGGCAGCACTACATCCGCATCAAGGCCAAGGTCCGCCGCGAGACCCACACCAAGACGGGCGACCGCATCCGTATCCGCTTCACCGTGCTGGACCGCTCGGACGTCGTTGTCCCCGACGACCTGGCGAGCGCGCTGAGTTCCGAGGGTGTCGAGGACGCCTTCAACGCCTTGCCGCCCGGCAAGCGGAACTTCCTCATCCGCAGGATCGACGAAGCGGCCAAGCCGGAGACCCGCGAACGCAGGATCCAGGACGCCGTCGTGGCGGCGCATGAGCGCAGGGAGAAGATGGCGGATCGGGGGTAGGTGATCTTGGCGATTGGCAGGTCTCAGGCACGAATGGCACGGATGTTCGTGGCCATCAAAGTCAGAGACACCTGCGTAGCCGTAGGCCTGGAGTCGAGCGGTCGGGCCAACAATGTCTGAGACGTCGCGGAGGGCCGCTGGACCGCCTCAGGCTGGTCTAAGTCATTCGCGGCCGACGGGGTGAGCGACCGCTGCGTTCCTCACCTGACGTTCGACCGGCTGCGGTGCGCATGGCGGCTGCATCCGCGAGGTCGGACGTCCGTATTCGCTACCCCTGTCTGATACAACTGTAGCCGTCGAGCCTTGGAAACCTGATTTCCCACTGTGTCCGTTTTGATCTTTCACCCCCAAGCCGATCCAAGGATTCGAACTCGGAACGAGCGAGTCGCCGGTTTGCTTTGCTCTGTTGAGCAGCACGCCCGGACGAAGTGGCTCTTCGTAGTTCCTCAGTGCCCACTTGATATGGCTATCGGAGCGGAGTTCGACGCTTTTATTGCGAGGTTGTTCGCTCAACTGGAAAGCAAGTTCGCGGTTTCAAGCCGCCATTCGAGAGGATTGACGTTCGAGGGGATGGAACTGAAGGCGCTCATGGTCTGGTCCATTGACTCTCATTGGATTAAGACGAAGCTTTCTGTCGTCCACTTCGGAGACGATCTTTATGCCTATGTCTCCGGTGAGTCCGAAGCTCCAGGACTAGACCTAAATCCATGGCTTATTTCGATTCAAGCGGCACTCGACAAAGTAGACGATCACCCAATGCATGCCTGGAGAGCTGTGCTGGGAATGGCTCGTTCAGGCGTCATAAAGGGTGGCGCGCTCCCGCGAAATTGGAAATTAGGTGCAATGGACTTCCAGCAAACAGATTTCGAATACGAGGAAAGGGTGCCTCTCCCGTCAGCCATGAACGCGTACACCGTTGAACGGTGGCTTCCCATTACCGTTTCTGGAGCAACGAAGGGACACAGCTGGAGCTGTGCTCAGTTTGCAACTCAAGAAGACTTGCACTTGGCGTGTGCGTTGCTGTCGATTCATGCCAACCAGATGTTCAAGCTTCGTCAAATGGCGGTTCCTGAAGGTGTGGGCCTGCACGACCTTCCAATTTCCACCCCGACCTTAGTGCAGGTCGAGGCGAGACCATGGCCGCAAGGTGCCGGCGCCGATGCCGAATTGCTTAGCAATTGGTGGACTGCCTGCCGTGAGCGGCGAGATATAGCTCGAATTGCGCGCGCCTACTACGAGGCGCTCACATTGACGGACCACCCGTCGTTCGCTTTGATTGGATTCGTCGGAGTAATCGAGGAGGTTGGCGCGCTTCTTTTCGAGGATGAGGCACAGGAGACGTGTGACAGCTGCGGCAAGCCCAAGCGCAGCAGTTCGGCGGCGCGATTTCGGAAGGCCTTGTCCCTTGTGCTGCCTGAAGACCGCGTGAAGATCGTCAGCGCACGGCTTTACAAGTGGCGGTCAGGGACCGCGCACAGCGGGCGAACCTTCTCGACCGAGACTTCATTCGGCCTGCTGCACATGTCGGAGAGCATGCTTGAGCCGAACTCAGCCTCGATGTTCAATGCACGCGGCCCTTTTCATGCTCAAGAGATCGCACGCGACCTGCTTGTTCACCTCTTCGCAGCGGCGTTGGTGCCTCAGGCAGACTGAATAGCTGCACCCCAGTTCAGGAAACGAAGAAGCAGACGCTCAAGCAAGCGCAAGGCGTCCGAGCGGAATGACTGCTTGGTGTTAAGCGGTGTGAGTTCGATCGACGGCGAGAGCGACCCCTCACTCCACCGTCACCGACTTCGCCAAATTACGCGGCTTGTCCACGTCCGTCCCCCGCGCGCAGGCGGTGTGGTAGGCCAGCAGCTGCAGCGGCACGACGTGCAGGATGGGTGACAGCACGCCGTAGTGCTCGGGCATGCGGATGACGTGCAGGCCGGTCTCGCTTTCGATGGCGGTGTCGCCGTCGGCGAACACGTAGAGCTGGCCGCCGCGGGCGCGGACTTCCTGCATGTTGCTCTTGAGCTTCTCCAGCAGGGCGTCGTTGGGGGCGACGGTCACCACGGGCATCTCGGCGGTGACGAGGGCCAGCGGGCCGTGCTTCAGCTCACCGGCCGGGTAGGCCTCGGCGTGGATGTAGCTGATCTCCTTGAGCTTGAGCGCACCCTCCAGGGCGATGGGGTAGTGCAGGCCGCGGCCGAGGAAGAGGGCATTCTCCTTGCGGGCGAACTCCTCGCTCCACGCGATGACCTGGGGCTCCAGCGCCAGCACGGCCTGCACGGCCACGGGCAGGTGGCGCAGGTCCTTGAGGTGGCGGGCCTCGTCGGCCTCGCTGAGGTGGCCGCGCGTCTGGGCGAGGGCCAGCGTCAGCAGGAAGAGGCCGACGAGCTGGGTCGTGAAGGCCTTGGTGGAGGCCACGCCGATCTCGGCACCGGCCCGCGTGATGTAGGCCAGGGCGCATTCCCGCACCATGGCGCTGGTGGCCACGTTGCAGATGGTGAGCGTGTGGTTCATGCCCTGGGCGCGGGCGTGCTTGAGGGCGGCGATGGTGTCGGCCGTCTCGCCGCTCTGGCTGATGGTGACGACCAGGGTGCGCGGGTTGGGCACGCTGTCGCGGTAGCGGTACTCGCTGGCGATCTCCACGCTGGTGGGGATCTTGGCGATGCTCTCCAGCCAGTACTTGGCCGTGGAGCCCGAGTAGTAGCTGGTGCCGCAGGCGAGGATGAGGACGCTGTCCACCTCCTTGAAGATGCGCCAGGCGCCGTCGCCGAAGAGCTCGGGGCTGATGCCGGTCACCGCATCCAGGGTGTTCGCGATGGCCACCGGCTGCTCGAAGATTTCCTTCTGCATGTAGTGGCGGTAGGGGCCCAGTTCGGCCGCGCCGCTGTGGGCGTGCACCGTCTTGACCTCGCGCTGCACGGTGCCATAACGGCCCGTCCGGGTGTCGAGCTGGCTGATCCAGTAGCGGCCCAGCTGCAGGTCGACGACGTCGCCCTCCTCCAGGTAGACGATCTGGTCGGTCACGCCGGCCAGGGCCATGGCGTCGGAGGCCACGAAGTTCTCCTCCTGGCCGACGCCCAGCACCAGTGGCGAGCCCTCGCGGGCCGCGACGACGCGGTGGGGCTCGTCGCGGCAGAACACGGCCACGGCATAGGCGCCCTTCAGGCGCGGCAGCGCCTGTTGCACGGCATCGAGCAGGTCGCCGCTGTAGTGCTGGTCGATGAGGTGGGCGATGACCTCGGTGTCGGTCTGGCTGACGAAGACGTAGCCGCGGGCCTTGAGTTCGGCGCGCAGCTCGTCGTGGTTCTCGATGATGCCGTTATGGACCAGGGCGATGCGGCCCGTGGCCGCCACGTCCGCCCCGGGCCCCGCCGAGAAATGCGGGTGGGCGTTGTGCACGGCCGGGGCGCCGTGGGTGGCCCAGCGGGTGTGGGCGATGCCGGTGCCGGCCTGGATGCCGTCCTGCTCGGCCTGGGCCTGCAGCTCGGCCACGCGCGAGGTGGAGCGGGCGCGGCGCAGGCCGCCGTCCTGGTGCACGGCCACGCCGCAGGAGTCGTAGCCGCGGTACTCCAGCCGCTTCAGGCCCTCGATGAGGATGGGGACGATGTTGCGCTGACTGACCGCGCCGACGATGCCGCACATGCAGGTTCTCCGTTCTGGGATGGGCGCATGCTAGGCAAGCCTGGTTGATGGATGCATGCAAAATTTCTCGATCGGCGAATGAAAATTTCCTCGAATCTCCTTAGAGAAATTTAGTTGCACAAAATTCCAATGCATGAATGAAATAGACGCCATCGATCTGCGCCTGCTGGATGCCCTGCAGGCCGACGCCTCCCTGAGCAACCAGGATCTCGCGGCCCGCGTGGCCGTCTCTCCGGCCACCTGCCTGCGGCGCGTGAAGCGCCTGGTGGACGCCGGCATCGTGGAGCGGCGCGTGGCCCTGCTCTCGCCCGACAAGCTCGGCGCCGGCCTGTCGGCCCTGCTGGAGATCACGCTGGACCGCCAGGGCGCCGAGCACCTGGACGCCTTCGAGGCCCGGGCCGTGCAGGAGGCGGCGGTGCAGCAGTGCTGGCGGGTGTCGCCGGGGCCGGATTTCGTCCTCGTCGTGCAGGTGGCGGACATGCCGGCCTACCACGCCTTCACGCAGCGCCTGCTCACGCAGGATGCCAACGTCCGCAACATCAAGGCCTTCTTCAGCGTGAAGCGGGCCAAGTTCGACACCCGCATCGCCTTGCCGCCCCCTAACTTGAAATGATGCGGCCACCCGCGTGGCGGCGACGGGCCGGGATGGCGCACCCAGAATGCCGCTCTCACGCCATGACCGGAGAGTCCGCATGCCCGCCCGCCGCCCACTTCGCCCCGCAGCCCTGCTGCTCGCGCTCGGCCTGACCGGCCTCGCGCCGGCCGCGCGCGCCCTGGACATCGTGCTGACCGACACCGGCAGCACCCCGATGAGCGCCCAGCAGTTCGCCGCCCTGCAGACCGCGGCGGGCTACTGGGAGAGCCGCATCGGCGACAAGGTGACCGTCTATCTGAGCGTGTCCTTCTCCGACCTCGGCGCCAACGTGCTGGCCTCCACCCGGTCCGACAAGGTCACCATCGACTACACCGACCTGCGCAGCCGCCTGGCCACGGACGCCAGCTCAGCCGTCGACGCCAGCGCCGTCGCCCACCTGCAGGCCGGCCCGGCGCTGAGCTTCGTCGCCACGCAGGGCGACCTGTCCACCCGGCTCGACAACGACGGCTCGGCCAACAACCGCCTGCTCTACCTGCACTCCGCCAATGCCAAGGCGCTGGGCCTGACGACGGTCAACGACGCCGGCACGCCGGACGCCCGCATCAGCTTCGCCAACGCCTTCGCGGGCAGCTTCGCCTACGACCGCGTCGACGGGCACATTCCTGCCGGCCAGACGGACTTCATCACCGTCGCCGAGCACGAGATGGGCCATGCCCTGGGCTTCTACTCGGGCGTGGACGACATCGACTTCTGCGTGGACCACGCCGCCCAGTGCGGCACCTCGACCGGGGCCGGCCGCTTCGAGGATGCGCCCTGGTATTTCCCGCTCGATCTCTTCCGCTACTCCGCGCCTGGCACGCTCAACGTCGCCGTGGGCGGCAACCCCCTGCCCTATTTCTCCGTGGACGGCGGGGCCACGGCCATCGAGTCGTTCTCGTCCGGCGCGGCCCATGGCAACGGCGCCCAGGCCAGCCACTTCGGCATCGGCTCGCCGACGCTGATGCAGCCCTACGTGGCCGACGGCGCCTCCTACGACGCCAGCCCCGCCGACCTGATGGCCCTGGACGCCATCGGCTGGAACCTCACCACGCCGGTGCCCGAGCCGCAGGCCTGGGCGCTGATGCTGGCGGGCCTGGCCGCCCTGGGCGCGCGGCGGCGCCGCCTCAGCGCTTGAGCAGGGCCAGGCCCTTGAGGTAGTCGCCCTCGGGGAAGCGCACCGTCTGCGGATGGTCGGCGGCGGCCGAGAGGCGGTCGACGATGTAGCCGTCCACGCCGGCATCCAGCCCCGCGCCCGCCACGATCTTGTGGAAGAGGTCGGGCGAGATGCCGCCCGAGCAGGAGAAGGTGTAGAGCAGGCCGCCGGCTTCGAGCAGTTGGAAGGCCAGGCGGTTGATGTCCTTGTAGGCGCGCGCGGCGCGCTCGGCATGGGCGGCCGTGGGCGCGAACTTGGGCGGGTCGAGCACGATGGCGTCGAAGCGCCGGCCTTCCTTCAGGCAGCGGCGCAGCGTGGCGTTGACGTCGGCGTCCCAGGCCTCGTGGCGGCTCGCGTCGAAGTCGTTCAGCGCGACGTGGGCGTTCGCACGCGCGAGCGCGGGGCCGGAGGAATCGACGCTGACCACGTGGCTCGCCCCACCCGCCAGCGCCGCCACCGAGAACCCACCCGTGTAGCTGAAGCAGTTCAGCACCGTCTGGCAGCCGTACTGGCGCACGGCGTCGGCAAAGCGGCGGCGGCTGTCGCGCTGGTCGAGGTAGTAGCCGGTCTTGTGGCCCTCGGCCACGTCCAGGGTCAGCCGCCAGTCGTGCTCGCGCAGGGTCAGCGCGGTCTCGCCGTCACCACGCAGCCAGCCGGTCTGCGGGGTCAGGCCTTCCCACTCGCGGGCCTGGGCGTCGGAGCGCTCGTAGAGGCGCGCAAGGCCCGTCGCGGCCAGCAGCGCATCGGCGATGACGGCCTTCCAGCGCTCGGCCCCGGCGCTGGCGAACTGCGCCACCAGCGTGTCGCCATAACGGTCCACCACCAGGCCGGGCAGGCCGTCGGCCTCGCCGTGCACGAGGCGCCAGCCATCGGAGGCGATGGCCAGCCGCGCCCGCATGGCGATGGCTTGGTCGATGCGGCGGCGGAAGAAGGCGGCGTCGATGCGCTCGGCCTCGTCGAAGCTCCAGGCGCGCAGGCGGATCTGCGACTTCGGGCTGAACGCCGCCCAGCACAGGAACTCGCCCTCGGCCGACTCCACGCGCACCGTCTCGCCGGCATCGGCGCCGCCGCGTGCGACCGAGCCTTCGAACACCCAGGGATGGCGCTTGAGGAGGGAGCGCTCCTTGCCCGGGCGCAGCCTGATCGTCTTCATCGCTGCAGCGTGCCGAAGGCGTAGCTCAGGGACAGATGTGTCAGCGGCGTGGACTGCTGGCGGTGGCGCAGCGTGCGGAACTCGCCCACGCCGGCGCGCAGCCTCAGCCGCTCGGCCAGTTGCCACTGCGCCCAGACCTCGGCCTGGGTCACTGCACCGCCACCCACGGCCACGCCGCCGCCGCCGGCCGCGCCCACCAGCCACTCGGCGCCCACGCGCATGCGGCCCCACGACGGGCTGAGCGGATCACTCTGCACGCCCGCACCGAAAAGGCCGAAGGAGTAGGCGCCCGCGCTGCCGGCCGCGGCACTGCCGGCCTGGGCCGTGCCGTACCAGCGCGGCGAGAACTCGCGCGACATGCTGACGGCCAGGTGGGTGACGGCCTCCTGGCGGCCGTCCTTGAAGCGCACGCGCGGCAGGTGCAGCACGCTGGCGCCGAGTTGCTGGGCGCGCACCGTGCCGCCGGGGTCGTCGGCGATCAGCGTGGGCGTGCGGTCCAGCGGCATGCTGAGGGCCGCGCGCACGAAGGTGCCGCCATAGGCGCCACTCGGGGCGTGGGTGTAGCCGGCATCCAGGCGCAGGCTGGGGCCCCAGGGCGTGATCCAGCGCAGCGTGGGCCCGGCGCGCAGCAGCCAGCCGTTGCCGGTGTCGAGGTTGCCGCCGCCGCCCAGGCCTGCACCCAGTTGGCCGCCCACGCGCAGGCGCGGCGTGCCGAACACCGCCCAGTCCTGGCCGATCTGGCCCAGCACCTCCATGTAGCCATCGGCCCCGCCCTTGGCGGCGCCCGAAGCCTCCACGCCCCACCAACTGCCCTCGGCGATGTACTGGCGCAGTTCGGCACCGGCCTTGCCGACCTTGGCCGTGCGCGGGTTGCCGCTGCGGTCGCGGGCGCTGGAGCGCGGCTTCTCGAAGCCGCCGGTCAGCGTGATCTCGTCGAAGCCCAGGCCGGTGCGCCGCCCGGCGCGGCCCGGCAGGCCGGCGTCGTCGGGCGAGAAACTGGCGAAGTCCATGGCCCGGCCGAGGGTGAAGGACAGGCCAGTGCCGCTCCTGACGTTGCCGCTCGGGAAGCGGATCTGCGAGATGCCGATGCCCGAGTACCAGCGGCCGACCTCGGTGCGCAGGGAGATCTCCGGGCGCAGCATCAGGCCGCCGCCGAAGCGCAGCTGCTGGCTCGACACGCCGCCGCCCGCACCGACGTAGAGGCTGGCCGCGAGGTGGGTGTTGCCCGTCAGGCGCCAGCGCCGCTGGCCGGTGAAGCCGACGGTGAAGATGCCGCCGTAGTTGCCCTTGGCGGCGCCGTAGACGCCCGGGCCGAAGCCCCAGTCGTCGTCATAGGCCATCAGGTAGCTGATCGACGCGAAGGCGGTGCGCCCGCCGTCGGGCATCTTCATCGAGGTCCAGTTGCTCTCGACGGCGGCGGGCCGGATGGTGTTGACGCGCGCGAACGGCGCTTCGTCGGGGAGGGCGCAGGCCAGCATCGGAGCGAGCGCCGAAAGCGCGGCGACAGATCGCGCAAACCCGGCCGAACCGGCTTTGCCGGGCGGCCTGGGTTGCCCCCTCGAGGGGGCGCGCGAAGCGCGTAGGGGGTGGGTCATTTCTTTGCGCGCGGGTGGGCCGCGTCGTAGATGCGAGCCAGGTGCTGATGGTCCAGCTGGGTGTACACCTGGGTGGTCGTGATGTGGGCGTGGCCGAGCAGCTCCTGCACCGCCCGCAGGTCGCCGCTGGACTGCAGCAGGTGCGAGGCGAAGCTGTGCCTGAGCATGTGCGGATGCACGTGGGCCGGCGTGCCGGCCGCCACGGCGCGGGCCGACAGCATGGCCCGCAGCGTGGAGCCGGCCACGCGGTGGCCGCGGGCACCGACGAAGAGGGCCGGCTCGCCCGGCGCGGCGAGCTCGCCGCGCACGGCCAGCCAGGCCTGCAGGGCCTCGGCCGCTGCCCGCCCGAGCGGCGTGCTGCGGCGCTTGCCGCCCTTGCCGAGCACGTGGACCTCCATCGACGGCAGGTCCACCCAGCCGGCGGCGCTGCCGCTGGCCTGGGCGTCCAGGCCGATCAGCTCGGCCGAGCGCAGGCCGGCGCCGTAGAGCAGCTCCACCATGGCGCGGTCGCGCGCCTCCAGCCGCGAGTCGGCGATGTCGTCGGGCACATGGCTGGCCAGTTGCACGGCGTCGTCCACGCCCAGGGCCTTGGGCAGGGGCTTGGGCGCCTTGGGCGCCTTCAGGCCGTCGAAGGGGTTGAGGGCGACGCGGCCCTGCAGCCCCAGCCAGCGGTAGGCGCTGCGCCAGACCGACAACAGCAGCGCGATGGACTTAGGGCCGAGGCCCTCGCGGTGGAGCTGGGCGGCGAAGCGCCGGGCCTGCGCGATGCCGAGGGCCCGCGGCTCGATGCCGCCGCCTGCCAGCAGGGTTTGCAGGCGCTCCAGGCCGTCTTCGTAGACCCGTAGCGTGCGCGGGCTCAGGCGCTGCTGCACGCGGGCGTGCTGCAGGTAGTCGCCAAAGTCAGCGCAGAGTCCATTCATCCGGCCAGCAGCCCCGCCAAGCCCGCGCTGGCGATCTCGCCGACGCGGGTGAGGAAGTCCGTACCCATCTCCGCGGTGTAGCGGGTCGGGTCGGGCGAGCCCAGCACGAGCAGGCCGAAGGGCTTGTCCTCCTGCACGCCCGGCTGGTGCAGCGGGATGAGGGCCAGCGAGGTGGCGATGCCGCCGCTTTCCGACAGGCCCAGCCAGCGCGCCGCCTCGAAGCCCGAATTGACCCCGCAGTAGGGCTGGCTCAGGCTGGAAGCGAAGCTCTTCACGTCGGCACTGACCGAAGCCGCGTACTCCGAGGCCTCGTGCTCGGGCGCCACGCCCCACAGGCGCAGGCTGGCCTGCGGGATCATGAACTGGTGGCGCAGCTCGGCCAGCAGCACGCCGGGCAGCTCGGCCGGCGTGCCGGCGGCGCGCATGACGGCCAGGGTCCAGCGGTGCAGGCGGTCGGCGATGGCGACGTTGTCCTGGCCGTTGCGGATCATGTCGACGATGCGCAGCTCCAGGCCCTTGATCTTGTCGCGCAGCATCTCGGCCTGGCGCTCCTGCAGCGACACGGCGCGCGCGCCGTGCGGGTGCTGCAGCTGCACCGAGGCCAGCAGGGCCGCGTGGCGCTCGAAGAAGCCGGGCGTGGCGGCCAGGTAGTTGGCGATGTCGGTTTCGGTGATGCCTTGCACCGCGTCGGCGGCCGGGTTGGAACTCACAGCGTGATCTCTCCGTCAAAAACTCGGGTGGCGGGGCCGGTCATGCGCACGGGGCTCGCGCCGCCGGCCCATTCGATGCGCAGCTGGCCGCCGCGGGTCTGCACCTCCACCGCCGCGTCCAGCCAGCCCAGGCGGATGCCCGCGACCACGGCCGCGCAGGCGCCGGTGCCGCAGGCCAGGGTCTCGCCGGCATCGCGCTCGAACACCCGCAGGGCGATGCGGTCGCGCGCCAGCACCTGCATGAAGCCGGCGTTCACGCGTCTCGGGAATCGCGCGTCGTGCTCGATCGCCGGGCCGAGGGTCGCCACGGGCGCCGTCTCGACGTCGTCCACGCGCTGCACCGCATGCGGGTTGCCCATGGACAGCACGGCCAGCTCCACGCCCTGCACGGGCCAGAGCTCGAAGCCGTTCACGTACCGCGGGGTCAGGCCGCTGGCGTCGAAGGGCAGGGCCGCGTGGTCGAACACCGGCGCGCCCATGTCCACGGTGACGCGTCCGTCGTCCTGCAGCTGCAGGCGCAGGCGGCGGTTCATGGTGTCGACGACGACCTCGCGCTTGTCCGTCAGCCCGGCGTCGACGACGTAGCGCACGAAGCAGCGCGAGCCGTTGCCGCAATGCTCGACCTCGGCACCGGTGTTGTTGAAGATGCGGTAGCGGAAGTCCGCGCCGGCATCGTTGCTGGGCTCGATGACCAGGATCTGGTCGCAGCCCACGCCGAAGCGCCGGTCGCCGAGGCGCCGCATCTGCTCGGGCGTCAGCGCGAAGGGCTGCCGCGTGGCATCGATGACGACGAAATCGTTGCCGGCACCCTGCATCTTGGTGAAGCGCAATCTCATGCCACGATTATCAGGGAGGGCCTGCAAGACCCCTCACGGTGGCGCCCCTCGGCATGGGGCCTGCGTCCGCCGGCTCGGCTCAGCCCGGCTCGCCGGCCGGCGGCGCCGCGCCAATGTCCAGGCCGCGCGGCCGCTTGTAGCGGTGGTAGCCCCACAGGTACTGGCCCGGTGCGCGGCGGATGAGGCCTTCCATCGCGGCGTTGATGGCCGTGGCGGCGGCTTCGGGCGTGGCGTCGGGGGCAATCTCGGGCGCGGGCAGCACGTGCACGACGTAGCCCCGCCCACCGCCCAGGCGCTCGCCCCAGATCAGCAGCGCCGCCGCGCCCGTCTGCTGCACCAGCCGGGCCGCCAGCGTCATGGTGTAGGCCGGGCGGCCGAAGAAGGGCGCCCAGACCCCCAGGCCATCGGGCGGCACCTGGTCGGGCAGCAGGCCGACGGCCTCGCCCCGGCGCAGCGCGCGGATCATCTGGCGCACCCCGGCCAGCGAGGCCGGCGCGGTGGCCAAGCCGGGCCGCTCGCGCGAGCCGGCCATGACGTCGCGCAGCGCGGCCTGGCGGGCCGGCCGGTAGAGCACCGTCAGGGGCGACTCGGGCGTCGTAAAGCGCTCGGCGATGGCCTGGGCGGTGATCTCGAAGCAGCCGAGGTGGGGCGTCAGCAGGACCAGGCCGCGCTTGCGGGCCAGGGCGGCCTCGATGAGTTCGGCGTTGCGCCACTGCACCGCGTCGCCGAAGGGCCGGTCCTTGTGCGCGACCCACAGCCAGGGCAGCTCCGCCGCCATGCGTCCGGCCGCGGCGATGGCCGGCCTCGCGGCGGCCCAGGGCAGGCCCGTCTGGGCCACATTGGCCTTGAAGCGGCGGCGGTAGCTGCCTGACGCCAGATAGACGATCCAGCCCAGGGCCGCGCCCAAAGCGTGCAAAAGCGCCAGAGGCAGCCAGGACAAACAGCGGAAAACCAGGCTCATGTTTTTTATACTGCGCGAATCGCCGAGTTATGGAACTACTTGCGGGGCGATCCACAAATCCCGCTAAAGCGTTCGCCGCATCTCCCGGAGCAACGGCAACGCCGACCAACATCAACCGGAGTTTAAAAGTGGCCAACGACTTCCTCTTCACGTCCGAATCGGTTTCCGAAGGACACCCCGACAAGGTGGCCGACCAGATCTCGGACGCCATCCTCGACGCCATCTTCGAGCAGGACCCGCGCAGCCGCGTGGCCGCCGAGACGCTGTGCAACACCGGCCTCGTGGTGCTGGCCGGCGAGATCACGACCAACGCCTACGTCGACTACATCCAGGTCGCGCGCGACACCATCAAGCGCATCGGCTACGACAACACCGAGTACGGCATCGACTACAAGGGCTGCGCGGTGCTCGTGGCCTACGACAAGCAGAGCAACGACATCGCCCAGGGCGTGGACCACGCCAGCGACGACCACCTCAACACCGGCGCCGGCGACCAGGGCCTGATGTTCGGCTACGCCTGCGACGAGACGCCCGAACTGATGCCCGCGCCCATCTACTACGCCCACCGCCTGGTGGAGCGCCAGGCCCAGCTGCGCAAGGACGGCCGCCTGCCCTTCCTGCGCCCTGACGCCAAGAGCCAGGTGACCATGCGCTACGTCGACGGCCGCCCGCACAGCATCGACACCGTGGTGCTGTCCACCCAGCACGCGCCCGAGTACTCGCTCGGCGACCGCATGACGGACGAGTTCTACGAGGCCATCCGCGAGGAGCTGATCAAGCCCGTGCTGCCCAAGGCCTGGCTGACGTCCGAGACCAAGTACCTCATCAACCCGACGGGTCGTTTCGTCATCGGCGGCCCGCAGGGCGACTGCGGCCTGACGGGGCGCAAGATCATCGTCGACACCTACGGCGGCGCCTGCCCCCACGGCGGCGGCGCCTTCTCCGGCAAGGACCCGTCCAAGGTCGACCGCAGCGCCGCCTATGCCGCCCGCTACGTGGCCAAGAACGTCGTCGCCGCGGGCCTGGCGCGCCAGTGCCAGATCCAGGTCGCCTACGCCATCGGCGTGGCCCGCCCGATGAACGTGACCGTCTACACCGAAGGCACGGGCGTCATCCCCGACGACAAGATCGCCGCCCTCGTGAACGAGCACTTCGACCTGCGCCCCAAGGGCATCATCCAGATGCTGGACCTGCTGCGCCCGATCTACTCCAAGACCGCCGCCTACGGCCACTTCGGCCGCGAGGAACCGGAGTTCACTTGGGAGAGGACCGACAAGGCGGCGGCGCTGCGCGCGGCCGCTGGGCTGTAAGCCCACCGCGAAGCGGCTTGGCGGTTCTCGAGCGACGCTCATGTCGCGCAGCGACGTGAGAGGAGACCAAAAGACCGACAAGGCCCAGGCGCTGCGTGCAGCGGCCGGGCTGTAGGCCCGGCGTTCGCGACAGCGAACCCTGGGACTTGGGGCGAAGCTCATGTCGCGCAGCGACGTGAGCGAAGACCATAAGGCGGCAGCGCTGCGCGCGGCCGCTGGGCTGTAAGCCCACCCCGCGAAAGCGCCGTTCGCCCTCACCGCCCTCCCCCGAACACCGCCCGCGAGGCGGTGTTTTTGTTCCTTCCTGTCCCCTCCCCTGACGGTTAGAGTCGACGCATCCGGCCATCCGTCGAAAGGCCATGGCCGGGCATACCACTGGAGGCGGAGATGAACATGCAGTCCTTGCGCATAGGCACACGGCTGGGCCTCGGATTCGGCCTCGTGCTGCTGCTGCTGGCCCTGGCCCTCGGGCTGAGCTACCGGCAGATCGGGTCGGTCGGTCCCCACATCGACCTGCTGGTGGAACTGCAGCACCGGCAGGACATGGCCCAGGACTGGCGCACGCAGACCCAGCTCAACGTGACGCGCACCGACGCCGTGGCCCGGGCCGGCGGCTCGGGGCCGGTGGCCGAGTTCTTCGCCCCGGTGATCAAGACGACGAGCGCCAAGATCTCGGAGCTGCAGGACGGCCTGGCCAAGCTCGAGGACACCGACCGCGGCAAGGCCCTGCTCGGCGAGATCGGCACCGCCCGCAAGACCTACATCGACATCCGCAACCAGGTCTTCGCCCAGCTCAAGGCCGGCGATGCGGCCACGGCCCTGCAGACGCTGGAAGGACGGATGCGGCCGGCCTCGGAAGCCTATGTCGCCACCATCAGCCGCATGGCCGACTACCAGGGCGAGCGCGTGCGAGACACGACCCGCCAGGTGATGGAAGAGGCGCGCCGCACGCAGATGCTGATGCTCTTCATCGCCCTGGCCTGCCTGAGCCTGGGCGTGGCCGCGGCGTGGCTGATCACCCGCTCGGTGGTCGGGCCCTTGCGCAGCGCCATCCAGGAGGCCGAGGCCGTCGGTCAGGGCGACCTCTCCCGCGAGATCCGCAGCGTCGGCAGCGACGAGACGGCCCAGCTCGCCCAGGCGCTGGCGCAGATGCAGCAGTCGCTGCGCCACGTGGTGGGGTCGGTGCGCGAGAACGCGAACGGCGTGGCGACGGCCAGCTCCGAGATCGCCATGGGCAGCAACGACCTGTCCTCGCGCACCGAGCAGCAGGCCAGCGCCCTGCAGCAGACGGCGGCGTCGATGGAGGAGCTGTCGGCCACCGTCAAGCTCAATGCCGACAACGCCGGCGCCGCCGACCAGCTCGCCCACGACGCCACCACCGTGGCCCGCCAGGGCGGCGAGGTGGTCGGCGAGGCGGTGCAGCGCATGCGCGGCATCGAGGAAAGCTCGCGGCGCATCGCCGACATCATCGGCACCATCGACGCCATCGCCTTCCAGACCAACATCCTCGCGCTCAACGCAGCCGTCGAGGCGGCGCGGGCCGGCGAGCAGGGCCGCGGCTTCGCCGTCGTGGCCGGCGAGGTGCGCATGCTGGCCCAGCGCAGCGCCGAGGCGGCGCGCGAGATCAAGAGCCTGATCGGCGACAGCGTCGAGCGCGTGGAGCAGGGCTCGGCCCTGGTGAACCGTGCCGGCGAGACCATGGCCCAGGTGGTGGAGGCCATCGGCCGCGTGGCCGGGATCGTCCGCGAGATCAGCTCGGCCAGCCGCGAACAGAGCACCGGCGTGAGCCAGGTCGGCCAGGCCATCACCCAGATGGACCAGGCCACGCAGCAGAACGCCGCGCTGGTGGAGGAAAGCGCCGCCGCGGCGGAGAGCCTCAAGCAGCAGGCGGACGAGCTGGTGAAGCTGGTGTCGACGTTCAGGGTTTAGGCCAACGGCAGACGCAGTTAGAAGCGGCGGCAGCTTGCGGCCAGGAGCAGTCGGCTGCGAGCGTCTGCTGACGCTTCCTGCGTGCAGCCGCATGGCAGTGGGACGCAGGGGAGCGCAATTGCTACGTGTCCCCCGGGCCGCTGCGCGTCCCTCCTCCTTTACCTTCGCAATTGCGCTCCCCCGCATCCCACTGCGGCACTGTTGGGTTTCCTCGACGAATAGGCCGGGCGTTGCGCAAGCGGGCAGTGGGGTGGGCCTGATGCGCAAGTAAAGGAGGAGGGCCGCGTAGCGGACCGGGGGACATGGAGCATCAGGCCCGCCCCGCTGCCCGCGCCCATCCCGACGGAAAGTCCGCTTCGGGTGGCATAGAGCCCGCAGCGCACGACCTGCGCCAACGTCGGGTGTTTCCAGCGTCGAACTTGGTGGAGGCGAATGTCCCAGATGGGTCGGCACCCGCCTCTCGCCGCCCCCTCACCTCACCGGCGCCCCGGCCGGCCTACCCGCCCACGCCCCTCAACGCATCGTCCAGCACCTCCACCCAATGCCGCACCGGCGTGGCCGTGCCGCTTTGCAGGTGCTGGATGCAGCCGATGTTGGCCGGCGCGATCTGCGCCACCGGCTTGCGGTCATGCAGCTCCTTCGGGAGTTCCGGCTGCAGCAGGGACTCGGTGTCAACCGAGCCGCGGCAGAGGTGTCATGTCGACGATGCTCCGCCTTAGGGCGGGCCTAAGGCCGCATCGCCCATCGCTGGTTGGCGCCGTTCCAGTCTTGATAGGTGATGACGTTGCCCGTGGCGGCCACGCCGTCCACCACCTGAACCGGGTTGTTGCGCACGGCCAAGCGGCCGGTAGCGGTGTCAAAGGTGTAGCGCTGGTTGCTGTTGCCGTTGCACGTCCACAGCATGATGTTGGCGCCGCTGTCGTAGCTGCCCGAGTTGTCCAGGCAGTAGTGCGGGTCCAGCATGCTGCGCACCAGGCCAGTCGTGGCGTCGTAACTCCACTGCTGGTTCTGCCCGCCATTGCAGGTCCACTGCAGCACGTTGCTGCCGTCGGCGGCGTTGGCGCGGTCCACATCCATGCAGAGGCCCGACTGCTTGTTGACGAAGCGCATCGGCGTCACCGCGGCGCCATTGTTGGGAAGGGCCGGCGCGTAGACCATGCCCAGCTTGTCCACGCCATCACCCGAGCGGCCGTGGAAGCCGACGATGGCCCAGCCGGCCGGCGCGGTGTAGGTGGTGCAGGTGGCGGTAGGGGTGCCGCCTGAAAGGCTGCGGTTCCAGTTGGTGCTGAAGCTGATCGAGAACAGCCGAGTGTGGCCGTTGTAGCTGTCAGTACACATGCTGGCGCGGGTGAGGACCTCGCCATTGCCGAGCGTCAGCACCTGCTCGTTGCCACCGCCGCCGCCGTGACCAAACGGATAGCCGTTGGCCAGGACGGTTTCGACCCTGTCCACGCGGGCTCCGGCGCGGATCTTCAACTGGCGCACGGCCGGGCTGGCGGGCAGCAGGCTGGCGTCGTCGAAGCTGGTGCCGTGCGGGCCACCGAAGGTGTCGCTCAGGCGCCGGTCGCTGGCCAGGGTGTAGCTCCAATTCACGGCGACGGGACGGTGGTCGGACAGCTCAACACCGCCCGCATCCTTGGCGTCGACCTGCACGTTGTACCCGGTGGCGTTGAGCGTCACATGGGCGCCATTGCGGTAGACGATCTTGTCGACGATTTCGCAGTTGGGGCTGGTGACGGCCGGTTCACACACCATGGCTGCCGCGCCCACGGCGGGCACGCTGCCGTTGCGGACGTTCTTCACCCAAGCGTCGGTAAAGCCATGGCGCAGAAACTCCCACATGTTGTCGCCGTCGCGGGTGTAGCGGGTGTTGGTGTCGCCCATCACGACGACGGCATTGCCGGCCGATTCCGCTTCGATGTAGGCCAGCAGTTGCTGGATGTCCGCGCGGCGGGCAGTCAGGTCGGCGCTGGCGGTCTGCGCTTGGGTGTGCAGGTTGTAGACATCCACGTAGACACCCTCGGCCAGCCGGGTGCGGGCCAGGGTGAAACCTTTGGGCGTGAGGCAGTCCACGCCATTGCAGTGGCTCCAGCTCACACGGTCCCAGTCGTCGTACCGGTAGCGGCTGAGGGTGTTGAGGCCGCTGCCCACCGCTGCGCCACCGCTGGTGGGCGAGCGGTAGGGATGGTTGTCGCAGCTGTCGTACAGCTCGGCGTGGTAGTTGAAGTCCTCCTGGACGTTGACGATGTCGAAGTTCTTCACGTAGCAGCTGATCAGCCGGGTGGCGGCCGCGCGGTCGCCGGCGGCGCTGGAAAGCACCTGTGGCAGGCCGGCCACGTTGTAGGTCAGGGTGGTAAAGCTTCCATCCGCCGCGTGGGCGCCGACACACGAGAGCCAGGCCAGGGCAGCGGCACCCAGACGCGGCAAAGCACGGGAATTCATGTTCATGAAAGTCCTGGAGAGTGACTGGAAAGAAAAGCGGCGGTGGCCGCCGCTTGTGCGTGCCGCTCAGGGCGCGGCGTCCATGCTGGACGCGGTAAAGGCCGGATAGCCCGGCGGCAGGAAGCTGTTGATGTTGTTGAGGAACCTGCCGTCGGTCACCGGCAGGTTGGCCGACCCGTAGTCAAAGCCGTTGAGCAGACTCCTCATGGTGGCGTTGCTCACACCATCGCCCCAAAGGGTCGTCCAGCTAACCAGGGCAGGCAGCACCCAACTGCCATAGGGGTTTTCGGCGGCGTACTCCGTGGCCCCGGCAAAGCGCATGGCATGGGTCAGAGCACCGTCCTTGTGGTAGACGAACTTGGGGTGGCCGTTGAGCGTGGCCAGCGTGCCGATGGCCGCGTTGGTGAGCTTGCCGTGGGCGCTGTAGCCCGCATGGGTGATCACACCATTGGTCGTCCACACCGCCGCGTGTTCCCAGTCGTGCCTGTGGCCGCCACCAAACGGCGTCGCCTGGTCCTTCAGGAAGTACAGCGCATAGAAATGGACGCAGTACGACGCGCCGCCGCTGCGCATGCAGGCATGGCGGTGCACGGTGTTGGAGTAATCCAGAAAGTTTGTGCGCCGGCAGCCGCCGATGATGCTGCCCGAAGGATTGAGACCGCCGTTTTGGGCGCCACTGCGGCTGATGCCGGCACTGGGCAGGCAGCCGTCCGTGTCGAAGTCAAAGACCGGATAGGTCGTAGCGATGGACACCACACTGGGCCAGGCGGCGCTGAGTGCGGGGAAATCAGAAGCCTGGGCAGGCAGTGCGCCGGCGGCCAAGGCTGCCAGCGAAAGTCGCAAGGTGAAGTGCATGGGAGGGGTTCCGAAACGAAAAATGGGGGCCGGGGACTTCTGATGGCCCTCGCCACCGCACACCGCTCCAATGCGGCACGCCAGCTAAGTGACCGACAAGAGGGCCCCCGGCCCGTGCTCAGAGGTTGAGAGGTTTTCGGCCGTACCCGAAAGGCGCGTCAAAACGCTGCCGATCTAGGCGCAAAGCACAGCCATAGCTCGGGCTATGGCGAGCATTTGCAACGACGAGCGGCGGCGTTTTGGCCTGCAAGGCGGGCATGGGTGAAAGCCTCTCAAGCTCTCAGGCGTCGATGCGCAACTGCAGGCCCTTGGCACCGTAAACGGGCGTGACCCTGTAGCCGTCCACCGTGATGGACTTGAAGCTGCCATGCAGGCCGGCGGCGCTGATGACGGTCAGCATGTCGCCCGCGGCCGGCTTGTAGCCAGAGGGGAAGCTGATGACCAGGCTGCCGCCATCCAGCGTGACGGTGCCGCTGACGTTGAGCTGCCCGGCCGTGCCGCTGCCCAGCGTGAGGGCCAGCGTGCTGCCGTCGCGCTGGGTGTAGCCGCCACTGATCGTCAAGGCCGTGGGACTCTTGCAGGCCAGGCTGCCTCCGCCCAGGTAGACATCGCCCTTTCCGAGGGCGTTGGCGGAGTTGGCCTGCAGCGTGCCCGCGACGATTTCGGTGCCACCGGTGTAGCTGTTGTTGCCGGTCAGGGCCAGCGCGCCGCTGCCCTTCTTGGTCAGCTTGCCGGCACCGCCGATGTCGTTGCGCCAGGCATCGGCCGCATTGAATCCGCCCAGGCTGGCGTCCATGGTGACCACCACGTCGCCATTGAACGCACCGTAGCCGTCGGCGGCGCCGAACAGGTTCAGGCGCCCCCAGCCCTCGGCGTCGTCCATGGCAGGGTAGCCCGACGGCAGGGCCGTCGTCTTGAGCACCACGCGACGCTGCCCGGCATCCAGGTAAGGCAGGCGCGTTTCCAGCAGCACTTCGGCCCCCTTGGGCACCACGGCAGGCTTGGCGGCGTCAGCGATCTGGCTGAAGCCATAGGTCAGGCGCTTGAGGTAGTTGGCCTTGTTGGTGGCGTGGTCTGCGAAGCGGTCGTTCGCCGGCGTGGCCGCGTGGGCATACGCATTGAAGGCGACCAGATCGGTCGTCCCGGCCGCCGCCATCAGGGCTTTGTGGGCCTGGTCATAGGCAGCCTTGCGTTGCTCGGGCGTGAGGGCTGCGAGGTTGGCTGCCGCCACCGCCTGGGCCTGAATGCGGCCACCGATCACGTCCAGCGGCGAATGCATGCCGGCGAGGATGCGGTTCTCACCGAGTTCGAGACCGCGCGCCACCAGTTCCTGGAAGCGCTCAGGCATCACGTAAGCCATGGCCAGCACGTCGCGGGTGGCTTCGGCCGCATGGCCGCTCAGGAAGCCGCCGTCGGTGGCGGGTGAGTTGCTCTTCACCGGCACCAGCGCGGGCAGCACGCTGACGCTGCCGCTCCAGGTGCCGGCCACGCTCGGGCTGTTGACGCTGTCGGTCCAGCGATAGGGACGGGCGTACTTGAAGTAGCGCTTGGCCGGCTCGGTCGAGCCGTTGGCGCCGATGGTGCTGTTCAGCAAGTCCACGACCAGGCCGAAACCGGGGTTGGCGGCACCCCCAACACCAACGTTGTTGCCCTTGTCGTCGTACTTGACCGTGGTGGCATCTGCGGGAATGCCGGAGATGGTCGTGGTCTGTTGGGCCGCAGTGCGCCAGGCCGCGGTCAGCGGCCCCAGGCCGTCCGTGACGCTGTAGCCCTTGCCACGGCGGTCATCCTCGTAGGCTGCGATTTCCTGGGCCGCCGTGCGCGCCTTGGTCGCATCGATCACGTACTGGATGTTGGCCTTGTGCACGGCCGCGTTCTTTACCGTGCCATCAGTCGCGGAGCCGGGGATGCCGGTCCAGGCAGAGGCCGCCACCGCCGGGAAGCTGCCATTCGCCGGCGCAGTCTGGCCGGCGTCAACCAGGGCTTCCGTCGACCCGGCAGGCAGGGTGGGGGTCCAGATGTCGAGGAAACCTGCCACCACGCGCACGCCTGCATTGGTGGCCCGCGTGGCGTAGCGGGCGTCGCCGCGCTGGTTGGTGGCCACGTTGTCGACAAAAGGCGGCGTTGCCGCCTCGTCGGCAACTGGCGCGCTGTCGGTGGTGCCCAGGCCTTGTGGCGCGCTGGGGATGGTGTAGCTGTCGTTGCCGCCGCCGCAGGCGGTCAAACACAAAGCCGCAAGGCCAGTCAGCAGAAAGGGGCGGCGAAACATGCGTGATGTCATGAAGCAGAAATACACGGGGTTGCAGAACCGTCGACCGCGTTGCGCGCGGGGCGACTCCAGGGCCGTGCAATCTAGTTTCGAAAGAAGTCATACTTATTAACAAGGCGCATGACTTCCACCTCAACGCGCTGGAGGCCTCGAGCAACGCTCAAGATCCACACGCAACCTCAGCAGGCCGCCGTCGGCCTAGGGCCTGTTCACACTACGGCAGGGGTCGCGTTGCGACCAAAAGGCCCGCGAGCAAGGCGCGAAACGAAGCTTGGGTAGGCCCCAAGCGAGGCTTCGCAACGCCGCGCGCGGGCCTTTTGGTCACAACCCGAAGGGAAGGCCATCCCCCAGGGGCCACTCGGCGTTGCACCGCTTGCCCGCATATCAATGCGGGCGGCGCGCTGCGCCTTGATTGGCCCCTGGGGGATGGCCTTCGCGACCCCTGCCGTAGTGTGAACAGGCCCTAGTTTTGAGAACGAGCGGCCAGACAGCCGAGCTTCTCAAGCTTTCAGACGCCCCTCAACGCATCGTCCAGCACCTCCACCCAATGCCGCACCGGCGTGGCCGTGCCGCTTTGCAGGTGCTGGATGCAGCCGATGTTGGCCGAGACGATCTGCTCGGCCTGCAGCGGGGCGAGCGCGGCCAGCTTGCGGTCGCGCAGCGTCTTGGACAGTTCGGGCTGTAGGACCGAGTAGGTGCCCGCCGAGCCGCAGCACAGGTAGCTTTCGGTGGGCGCGCAGCCGATGCGAAAGCCCAGCTCGCGCAGGCCCGCCTCGACGCCGCCGCGCAGCTTCTGGCCGTGCTGCAGCGTGCAGGGCGGGTGGTAGGCCAGCGCGCCCGGCCTGGCCTTGAGCCGGGCCTTGAGGGCCGGCACCAGCTCGGGCAGCAGTTCGCTGAGGTCGCGCGTGACCTCGCCGATGCGCCGGGCCTTGTCAGCGTAGGCGGGGTCGTGGGCCAGGGCGTGGGCGTAGTCCTTGACCATGACGCCGCAGCCCGAGGCGTTCATCACCAGCGCCTCGACGCGCTCGCCCGGGCCGGCGACGAGGGGCCACCAGGCGTCGATGTTGCGGCGCATCTCGTCGAGCGCGGCCTCGTGGTCGCCAAGATGCTCGCGGATGGCGCCGCAGCAGCCGGCGCCGTCGGCCACCACGGTCTGGATGCCGGCGGCGTCGAGCACGCGGGCCGTGGCGCTGTTGATGTTGGGTGCCATGGCCGGCTGCACGCAGCCCAGCAGCAGGCCGACCTTGCGGTTGAGCTGGCGCGTCGGCCAGTCGTGGGCGGTGGCGGGTGGCCGCGGCGGCACCTTGTCCTTGAGCGAGGCGGGCACCAGAGGCCGGAACAGCTGGCCCAGCTTCATCGCCGGCTTGAAGAGGGGTGAGGTGAGGCCATCCTTGAGCAGCCAGCGCACCCGCCGTTCGCCGCCAGGGCGCTCGACCTTGGCATCGACGACGCGCCGGCCGATGTCCACCAGCCGGCCGTACTCCACGCCCGAGGGGCAGGTGCTCTCGCAGTTGCGGCAGGTCAGGCAGCGGTCGAGGTGGAGCTGGGTCTCGCGCGTGGGCGCCTCGCCCTCGAGCACCTGCTTGATCAGGTAGATGCGCCCGCGCGGGCCGTCGAGCTCGTCGCCGAGGAGCTGGTAGGTCGGGCAGGTGGCGGTGCAGAAGCCGCAGTGCACGCAGCGCCGCAGGATGGCCTCGGCCTCGGTGCCGTCGGGCGTGCCGGCGAATTCGGGGGCTAGCGTGGTTTGCATGTCAGCGCGCGTTCGGCACGAGAACAAAGCCACAGAGGCACAGAGACACAGAGAGGACGGTCAACTGGCTACCTCTGTGTCTCTGTGCCTCTGTGGCTGTGTTGATGGGCATGAAAAGTCAAAGCTCAGGATAAAGGCGACCCGGATTGAAGACGCCATGCGGGTCGAACGACGCCTTGAGTCGCTTGTGGATGGCCGCCAGCGGCGGGCTCAGCGGGGCGAACACGCCGCAGCCCTTGTCGAGGGCGCGGAACAGCGTCGCGTGGCCGCCGGCCGAGGCCGCGGCCTCGCGCACGGCCGCCGGCGGCAACGGCGTGACGACCCAGCGCTGGGCGCCGCCCCATTCGATGAGCTGCTCGCCATGCAGCTTGAGTTCCGGCGTGGTGCTGGGCAGGCTGAGCCGCCACAGCCGGGCGCCGCCGGCCACGGCGCGCTCGGCGCCGACGAAGAACTCGTCGGACTGGTCGCGCAGGCCCGTCCAGAAGGGGGCGGCCATCTCGGCGGGGATGAGGTCGCCGCCGAGCTTGCGCGCCGCCGCGCCGACCGCCGCCTCGGCGCCGGCCAGGCGCAGCAGCAGGGCGCCGTCCCACCAGGCGCTGGCCTCGATGGGCAGGGGCTCCCCGCCCCAGCGGTTGAGGGCCATCAGCGCCGCGGCCTGGTCAAACTCGAAGCGCAGCGTGGCCGTCGCCGCGGGCAGGGGCAGCACCTTGAGCGTGACCTCGGTGATCAGGCCGAGCTGGCCCAATGAGCCGGCCAGCGCGCGGCTGACGTCGAAGCCGGCCACGTTCTTCATGACCGTGCCGCCGAAGCTCAGCAGCTCGCCCTTGCCGTTGACGAGGACGGCGCCGAGCAGGTGGTCGCGCACGGAGCCCAGGGCGGCGCGGCTGGGGCCGGACAGGCCCGCGGCGACCATGCCGCCCACGGTGCCGCGTCCGCCGAAGCGCGGCGGCTCGAAGGCGAAGCGCTGGCGGTGCTGCGCGAGCAGGGCCTCCACCTCGGCCAGCGGCGTGCCGGCCAGGGCGCTGACGAAGAGCTCGCTCGGCTCATAGGCCGTCACGCCGTGGAGCGACTGCGTCGACAGCGGCTCGCCCTGCAGGGCCTCGCCGTAGAAGTCCTTGCTGCCGTGGCCGGTGATGCGCAGCGGCGCGCGGGCGTCGCGGATGAAGGATTGCAGCTCGGCCAGCTTCAAAACCGCTCCAGCTCGGGAAAGGCCAGCAGCCCGCGCTTGACGTGCATGCGGCCGTACTCGGCGCAGCGGTGCAGGGTCGGGATCTGCTTGCCGGGGTTGAGGGTGCCGGCGGGGTCGAAGGCGGCCTTGAGGGCCAGCATCTGCCCGCGTTCCTCGGGGCTGAACTGCACGCACATGGAGTTGAGCTTCTCGACGCCCACGCCGTGCTCGCCGGTCACCGTGCCACCCAGGGCCACGCTGCGCTCCAGGATCTCGGCGCCGAAGAGTTCGCAGCGGTGCAGCTGGTCGGGGTCGTTGGCGTCGAAGAGGATGAGGGGATGCAGGTTGCCGTCGCCGGCATGGAAGACGTTGGCGCAGCGCAGGCCGTACTTGCGCTCCATCTGCTGGATGTCGAGCAGGATGGTGGCCAGGTGCTTGCGCGGGATGGTGGAGTCCATGCACATGTAGTCGGGGCTGATGCGACCCGACGCCGGGAAGGCGTTCTTGCGCCCGCTCCAGAACCGCAGGCGCTGGGCTTCGTCCTCGCTGACCTGGCAGCGCGTGGCGCCGCTGGCCTGCAGCACCGCCTCCATCTTGGCGATCTCCTCGGCCACCTCCTCGGGCGTGCCGTCGCTCTCGCACAGCAGGATGGCCTCGGCGGACAGGTCGTAGCCGGCGTGGACGAAGTCCTCGACCGCGGCCGTCATGGGCTTGTCCATCATCTCCAGGCCCGCCGGGATGATGCCGGCGGCGATGAGGGCGGCCACCGCGTCGCCGGCCTTGCGCACGTCGTCGAAGCTGGCCATCAGGCAGCGCGCGAGCTGGGGCTTGGGCACCAGCTTGACGGTGACCTCCGTCACCACGGCCAGCATGCCCTCGCTGCCGATGACCAGGGCCAGCAGGTCCAGGCCCGGCGCGTCCAGGGCCTCGCTGCCGAACTCCACCGGCTCGCCCTCGACGGTGAAGCCGCGCACGCGCAGCACGTTGTGCAGGGTCAGGCCGTATTTCAGGCAGTGCACGCCGCCGCTGTTCTCGGCGACGTTGCCGCCGATGGTGCAGGCGATCTGGCTGCTGGGGTCGGGCGCGTAGTACAGGCCGTGGGCGGCGGCGGCCTCGCTGATGGCGAGGTTGCGCACGCCGCATTGCACGCGGGCCGTGCGGGCCAGGGGGTCGATGGCGAGGATGCGATTGAACCTGGCCAGGGCCAGGGTGAGGCCGGCCTCGTGGGGCAGTGCGCCGCCGCTCAGGCCCGTGCCGGCGCCGCGTGCCACCACCGGCACGCCCAGGGCATGGCAGGCCTTGAGCACGGCAGCGACCTGGCCTTCAGTCTCGGGCAGGGCCACGGCCAGCGGGCGCTGGCGGTAGGCCGTCAGGCCGTCGCACTCGTAGGGCGCGGTCTGCTCGCCGCGATGGAGGAGGGCTTCGGGCGGCAGCAACGGCGTCAGCGCGGCGACGACGGCGGCGCGGCGGGCGGCAAGATCGAGCGGAGCGTTCATGGCGGGGCGACTTTAGCCTTCGAGCACCAGCCAGTAGCCCGGCCGGTTCAGCGGCGTGGCCGGCGGCAGCAGCGGGTTGCTCAGCAGGAACTGGCGGCGCTCGGTGAGGCGATGTCGCCGGATCAGGTCGCCGAAGCGCAGCTGGAACAGCCGGGCCAGGCTGCCATCGGCCACCGCAGCCTCCATGCCGCGCTGCAGCTCGGCGGCCAGCCGCGGACGGTCCGGCCGCACGAAGAAGTAGGAGGCCGCCGGATAGCGCAGCAGCACATGGGGTTCGATGGCGACGCCATGCGCCATCGGGCTGGCCAGCTCGTCGTCGATCTCGAAGACGGCGCGCGGGAAGTAGTCGATGCGGCCGATGCGCAGCATGTCGAACAGCGCCTCGTAGCGGCTCGTGCCCTGCACCGGCAGGCCATTGGCGCGCAGGATGTCGTAGTCCGGCCAGTCCTGGCCCTGGCCGGCGACGTAGCGCGACAGCTCGGCCAGGCTGCGCACCTCGCGCCAGCGCTCGACCGACTCCGGCCGCACGAAGGCGATGCGCCAGCCGATCAGGCCGCGGTCGACCGGCACCCGCACCGGCAGCAGCCGGGCCTCGCGCTCGGTGCTGGTCATGGTCCAGGCCAGGTCGACGAGGCCGCGCTCGTCCGCCAGCTCCCGCACGACGCGGGCCTGCGTCATCGGCAGTGGTGATTCGGCCAGCTCGTAGGCGCCGCCGCTGCGCTCGATGGCCAACCTGAGCACGGCCACCATGTATTCCCAGGCCGGCCGCCGGCCCGGGTCGTGCTGGGGGTAGACCAGGCGTTCGGGCGCCGCGGCGGCCAGCGCCGGCGCGGCGAGCGCGAGCAGCAAAGGCCGGCGCCTCATCGGCTGCGGCGGCTCAGGCCTTGCGCGGTGCGCCGGCCCGGGGGCGGGCCGCCTTGGTCGCCTTGGGCGCCTTGGCTGCCTTCGCGGCCGGCTTGGCGGTGGCCTTGGCGGCTGCCTGGGCCGCGGGCTTGGGCGCCGCGCCGGCCAGGCCCTTGGCCATGCTGCCCACCACCGCGCCGGGCATGCCGGCCGCGCGCTTGAGCGTGTCGCTCGCCGCATCGAAGCTCTGCTTGACGAGGTTGCCCGCCAGGTTGCGCGCCGCGTCGGTGGCGGTGTCCTTCATGGCCGAGGTGGCGAGCTGGGTGAACTGCTGGCTGAGCGCGGTCCACCATTGCGTCGGGTCGATGGGCAGGGCGGGGGCCGCGTCGCCGGCCGCCTTGACCGCGCGCGCGGCAGCCTTGGTGGTCTTGGCCGCGGCACCGGCGGCCGTCTGGGCCGCGGTCTTGGCGACCGCCTCGGCCACCGGCGCCGCCGCCTTGGCCACCTCGGCCGGCACGCCCGGCCAGGCCGCGGGCTCGGGCAGCTTGAGGCTGTCGCGCAGCTCGGCCAGCGGCACGTTCATGGTCTTGAGGGTCGACAGCGTCATGCGCTGCACCTCCAGCGCCTGGATGGTGGCGCCCAGCATGCGGGCGTTCTGCTCCAGCCAGAACTGCACGGTGCGCAGCTCCTCGATGCGCTTGGCCAGCTCCTCCGGGTTGAGCGTCGGCGCCACCCACTGGCCGATGCCGGGCAGGGCCGAGCCGGCGTTCTTCACAAGACCCTGCAGGAAATCGAAGCCGGGCACGAACTTGGTGAAGCTGTTGTCAGTCATGGTGTCTCCTGGGCGGTGGGGCCCCTGGATGCTACTGGCTGGGCCACAGGGCCTGCACCTCGAAACCCCGTGCCGCCAGCAGGCGCGGCAGGGCCTGGGGCCCGCTCATGTGCAGGGCCCCCACGGCCACGAGCAGGCGCTGGCCCGCGCCGTGCAGGGCGTCGATGCGTTCGGCCAGCGGCAGGTTGCGGTCGTCGTTGACACGCTTGAGCCAGGCGCGCTCGGCCGGGCTGTCGGCACAGCCGCACCAGCGCGGGTAGTCGGCCAGGGCCTTGAGGTCGCCGCGCGACCAGCTGTCGGCCAGCCGGCGCAGCGGCGCGCGCACGCGGCCCTGCTGGAGCTGACGCAGCGTGTCGTCGACGATCTCGGCCAGTTCGCCCGGCGCCGGCTCGAGCGCGGCGAGCTGGTCCTCCACCGTCTCCAGCGCCTGCACCGGCCGGCCCTCGGCCTTGGCGCGGGCCAGCAGCATCAGGTCCTGGCCGAAGAGGGCGTCGAAGCCATCGCGGCGGGCCTCCAGCAGGGTCAGGGTGCTGAGCTGCAGCATGGCCGGCAGGGTGCTCAGCGCGCCGGGCGGCAGGCAGGCCGCGCGGGCCTGCGTCTCGATGCGGCGGGCCAGGGCGGGCGCCAGCGGCGGCTGCCCCTGCTGCAAGGCCGCCAGGGCCGGGCCGACGTCGGCCGGGTCCAGCTCCACGGCCAGCACCTCGGTGTCCGCCCAGGCGCGGCGCAGGGCGGGCCCGGGGTAGGCCCAGTCCGCCCGGCCCAGGTGCAGGCTGCCGAACAGATAGCTGCTGTGACCACCCCGGCTGATGCGCCACAGCAGCCCGCGGTCCGGCGCCTGGGCGGTCCAGGCCTCGGCCTGGGCCGCGGTGGGCAGGGCCGGCGGCGGTGGGCAGGCGGCGCGGGCCGCGGGGGCCCCGGCCAGGCAGCACAGGGTGATCAACAGGGCTCGGATCATGGGCTGGGTTCGATGCGCAATTGCCCGGGCTGCTGGCTGAAGTGCAGGCGGCCGAGCACGTCCATGCCCAGCAGCGGGGCGCCGAGCGTCGGCAGCACGGTGACGGTCAGCCGCTCGGCGCGAACGCCGCCGTCCAGCGTCAGCGTGGCCTCGGCGACGAAGCCCTGCACCGGCCCGGCGGCCGTCTGGGCGCGCACCGGGCCGAGGGGCTTGAGGCCGGCGCGCTCGGCCAGGGCCTGCGGCAGGGCGGTGGAGGTGGCGCCGGTGTCGACGAGGAAATCCACCGCCTCGTCGCCGACGTGGCCCGGCCAGTGGAAGTGGCCGTCGTCGGCGCGGGTCAGCACCACCGTCTGGCCGGCCATCTGGAAGCGCCGGGCGGCGCGCTGGCGCTCCCAGGCCTGGAAACCGAGGAAGACGACGAGGCCGACGAGCAGCCAGATCGTCAGCAGCTTGAGGCTGTGGGGCAGGTCGGGGTGGTGGGAGGACACGGATGGCGAAGGCAGCGAGGCCCCGACCATAACCGCGCAGGGCGCGTCGCGGGCCCGCACGGCAGAATCGGCCGCATGAAGCTGCTGCCACTCGCCGTGCTGCTGCTCGCCGGCGCCGCCGACGAGGACGTGGCGCTGAACCGCTTCAACGACCCCTTCGAGCAGGTGTCGAGCGACATCGCCGACTGCCCCGAGCCGCGCGGGCCGCGGGTGACGGCCGCCGAGATGCGAGTGCAGGCCCACCACCGCGCCGAGCGCGGCACCACCTGCTGGCTCAAGGGCGAGTGCAGCGAACCCAATGCCTTCCGCTACGACGCCGCCATCGCCGCCGAGCTGGGCGGCCGGCTGGCCACCGCCGGCGCCCTGCATCCGAGCAGCCTGTGGGTGACGGTGCAGGGCCGTGTCGTCTACCTCGAGGGCTGCGTGGCGCGCGAAGACCAGGGGCCGGCGCTGGAAGCCCTGGCACGCGGCTTGCCGCAGGTGCAACAGGCCTTGGCGCTGGTGCGCGTCGGCCAAGGCGGCCCCCTGCCCTACCGGCGCATGGACGGCCAGTGAAGCCCACCATGCCAATGCTGAAGCGACTCGCCACCCTCCTCGCCCTGGCCGCGCTGGCCGGCCTGGTCGCCTGTTCGAGCGTCAGCCTGGCCTACAAGCAGTTCCCCCTGCTGGCCGGCCTGTGGGTGGACCACTACCTCGACCTCGACAGCGGCCAGCGCGGCCGCCTCAAGGTGCAGTTGCTGGCCCTGCAGGCCTGGCATCGCCGCGAGGAACTGCCGCAATGGCTGGCGCTGCTGCGCCAGGCCCGCCAGGCCCTGGACGACGGCGTGGCCACGCAGGACGAGTTGCTGGCCCTGGAGCGCGGTGCGCGCGCCAGCGTCGAGCGCTGCCTGCAGCATGCCGCGCCCCTGGCCGGCCCGCTGCTGGCCGAGCTGCGGCCCGAGCAGTGGCAACACCTGCAGAAAAAGCTCGACGAGAAGACCGCCGACTGGCGCGAGACGCAGTCCGGCCGCGACGGCCCCGACGAGCGCGCCAAGCGCTACACCAACAACCTCGAGCGCTGGCTGGGCGACCTCGACCGCGCCACCCGCAAGCAGGCGCGGGCCGACGCTCAGGCCTGGCACTTCGACTTCCCCGCCATGGCCCAGGCGCGCGCCCTGCGGCAAAAGCGCCTGGTGGACGCATTGCAGGCCTGGTCGCGCCAGGACCTGGCCGGCGGCACAGCCCTGCTGATGCAGGACCTGCAGCCCCAGCCCGCCGAGCAGGCCTACCGCGAGGAGATCATCGCCAGCCTGCTCAAGCTGCTCAACGGCATGACGCCCGCCCAGCTCGCCCGGGTGCGCCAGCACTGGGCCGACTGGAGCGAGGAGCTGCGTGCCCTGCAGGCGGGCTGACCGCCCAGCCGAGCGGCTTCAGCTGCGCAGGGCCGCCACCGGCGAGAGCCGGGCCGCCCGCCGCGCCGGCGCCCACACGGCCACCTGGCCCAGCAGCCACAGCGAGACGGCGCCGGCCGGCAGATAGCCCCAGGGCAGGCGCGGCAGCTCGTAGCTCTGCATCAGCAACTGGCTCAGCGCCATCGCGCCCACCAGGCCGATGAGGACGCCGACCGTCGTCAGCAGCAGGTTCTCGAGCTGGAAGTAGCGCAGGATCTGGCCCTCGGTGGCGCCGAGCGCCCGGCGCGTGCCGATCATGCGGGTGCGCTGCTGCACCCAGAAGCTCGCCAGGCCGACGATGCCCATGGCCGTCACCAACAGCAGGGCCACGCAGACGCCGCCCATCAGCCAGGCCATGGCGCGGTCCTGGGCGAAGAAGGCCGCGCGCATCTCGGCCAGCGAGCGGGCGCGGGTGACGACGCGGCTGGGGTCGACCGCCTCCAGCGCGGCGGTGGCGGCCTTGATCTGGGCGTCCAGCCGGGCGGCGTCGGTGCGCACCACGTAGCTGCCGCCGCCGCGCAGCGGGAAGAGCATGGCGTAGCCGCCCTCGCCGCGGGCGCGGTGCAGGTAGGGATGCGTCAGCGTCTCGACGACACCGATGACCGTGGACGGCGCCGAGCCGAACACGTAGATGGAGCGGCCCAGCGGCGACAGGCCGGGGAAGAGCTTGTCGGCCATGGCGCGGTTGATGATGACCTGGCCCACGCGCGGCTCGGCCTCGCTGAAGACCTTGTTGCCGTCCAGCACCTCGTCGGCCGTGAAGTTGCGCCCCTCGGCCAGCTTGAGGCCGAAGGCGGCCAGGAAATGCTCGTCACCGGCGTACTGGGCCGCGATGATGCGCACGCCCTTGCTGTCGGGCTCCAGCGTCACGCCGCTGTTGTTGCTGTTCTGGCCGAAGGCAATCTGGTTGGCGACCGTGGCCGCCTTGACGCCCGGCAGGGCGCGCAGCCGCGCCAGGTCCTCGGCGGCGATGACGGCGCTGCGCTCCGGCGGCGTGGGCTTGCTGCCGCGCACCTCCAGCACCGCCATCTCGGCTTCGGCCAGGCCGGTCTCGGCCGACAGGGCGTCGATGCGGGTCTGGATGAGGTGCAGGGCGTTGGTGACGATGGTGCAGGTGAGGGCCACCTCCAGCACGATGAGGCCGGCCGCGATGCGGTGGCGGCGCAGCGTGGACAGGATGGGCCGCAGGTCCAGCATCAGCAGGTGCAGCGACGCGGCGAGCGCGCCGATGCCGCGGCGGCGGGAGGCGGGGGAAGAGAGGGCGATGTCCATCACTGCACCTTCAGTTGAACGGCGGGGGTGACGAGGGCGGCGCGCCAGGCCGGCAGCAGGCCGGCGCACAGACTGGCGACCAGGGCCAGGCCCAGCGTCAGGGCCAGCATGGCGGCGTCGAGCTCGGCCAGGCGGGCGTAGTCGTTGGGGCTGTGGCGCACCAGCCAGAGGCCGCCGTGGGCGAAGGCCAGCCCGATGAGGGCGCCGACCCCGCCGAGCAGCCCCGCCTCGACGACGAACTGCATGAAGATGGCCCCGCGCGTGGCGCCGAGCGCCCGGCGCACGCCGATCTCGCCGGCGCGGCGCAGGGTCTTGGCCAGCAGCAGGCCCACCATGTTGACCACGCACACCAGCAGGAAGCCGAAAGCCAGCCAGGTCTGCAGCCGCACGTCGGCCGGCAGCACCTTCTGCGAATCGAGCCACTGCATCACGTTGCGCAGCCTCACGTTGGTCGGCCGCTCGAAGCGCCCCGCGGCGCGCTGGGCCTCGGAGTAATGCACCAGGTAATCGCGGTAGGCCGCGGCGTCCTCGGGCTTGTCGAGCTCCACCCAGTACTGGATGAACGCGCAGCTGGCGGCCATGTCGTAGGGCGTGCCGCCGTTAGAGCCCTTGCCCCAGCAGTCCATGTTGCCCCAGTGGCCCACCTTGAGCAGCATGGCCGTCGAGAAGGGCAGGAAGAGGTCCTCCGACTCGGCGAAGCCGCCCGTCGTCATGTCGTAGAAGTGGGGCTGGAACTTCCACGGCTTGAGCACGCCGACGACCCGCAGCGACTGGCCGCGCACGATGACCTCGCGGCCGACGCTGTCGCCGCCACCGAAGAGCTTGTCGTTCAGCGCCGACGAGATGACGGCCACGCGGGCCTCGCCCTCGTCGTCGGCCGCGCTCCAGCCACCGCCCTGGGCCCAGGGCGCGTCGAACATCGCGAAGAAGTCGGCCGTGCTGTAGCGGGTGCTCGAGAAGATGGGCTTGACGTGGTCGTCGGGCACGCCGACGGCGACGTTGGTGCCGCTCATCATGACCTGGCGCCTGGCCTTGCCGTCGCGCAGCAGGGCCGTGGCGTCGAAGCGACTGAGGTCGAAGGTGGGCTCCTCGCCAGCCTTGTAGCCCGCCATGTCGGCCGCATCGAGCTGCACGTTGAACAGCCGCGCGCTCTTGGCCGGGATGGGGTCGCCCGACAGCACGTGATAGACGGTCAGCGTCGTCATGCAGGCGCCGATGCCCAGGGCCAGGGCCAGCACCATCAGGGCCGACAGGCCCTTGGAAGCGCGGGCGCTGCGGGCGGCGAGTTCGAGGTAGTGCAGAAACATCAGGGTTGCTCCAGCAGGGCGTTGACGGCGGCGAGCTCGGCGTCGCCGAGCGACCCGGCCGCCTGGTGCAGGGCCAGCAGGGCGAGCACGTGGCGGTGGCGGGCCTGGGTCTGGGCGTTCTGGGCAGCGGCCAGGGTCTGGATGGCCAGCAGCAGGTCGGTGGTGCTGCGGGTGCCGAGGGTGAGGCCGGTGCGCGTGGCCTCCAGAGCGCGCTCCGCGGCCTCGACGGCGAGGCGGGCCGACTGCAATTGCGCCGCGCCCTGCCCCACCGCCAGGTGTTCGGCGCGCACCTCGCGCAGCACGGCGCGGCGGCCGGCTTCGAGCTGCTCGCGGGCGGCGTCGCGCTGGAAGCCGGCGCGGTCGGCCGCGGCGGCCGTCGCCCCACCGGCGAACAAGGGCAGGGTCAGCCGCAGCGCGACCTGCGTGGGCGTGCGGCCGGCGTCGGACAGCGGCACGCCGTCGCCGCGCTGGCGCTGGGTGTCGATGCCGAGCGAGAGCGTCGGCAGGTGGCCGGCGCGTGCCGCCGAGATGCGCTGTTCGCTGGCCTGCACGTCCAGTTGTAGGGCGCGCAGTTCCGGGTTGGCCTGCAAGGCCCGGCCCGCCCAGGCCTCGGCGTCGTCGGCCAGGGGCTGGGCCGCGAAGCCGCGGCGCAGCGGCTGCAGTGCGGGCGGCGCCGCGCCTGTCAGCTGGGCCAGGGCCTCGCGGGCGTCCGCCATGGCCGCTTCGGCCGCCAGGGTGTTGGCGCGGGAGAGTTCGCGGTAGGCGCGCGACTGGTCGGCCTCGACCTGGGCCGACAGCCCGGCCTTGAAGCGCGACTCGGCTTCGCTAACCTGGCGGTCGAAGGCCTCCTCGTTGGCGCGCGCGGTGGCGAGCTGGGCCTGGGCCGACAGCAGTCCGAAGTAGGCCTGCGCCACGCGCTGGCGGGCGGCCTGTTCGGCGGCGGCGAGCCGGGCTGCCTGGGCCGAGGCCTGGCTGCGGCTGGCATCCCATTCGCGCAGCGCGGCGAGGTCGACCAGGGGCTGGCTGAGGCTGCTCGTCGCGGTGTTCCAGCGGTTGCCGCCGCTCTCGCGCAGCTCGCTGGCTTGCAGCGTCCATTGCGGCAGCAGGGCGGCTCGCGCCTGGCGCGCCGAGGCCTCCTCGGCGCCGCTGAGGGCCGCGGCCTGGCGAAGCACCGGGTCGGCGGCGCGGGCCTGGGCCCAGACCTGCAGCAGGTCGTCGGCATGAACAGCCGCGGCGCCGCCGCCCAGCCAGAAGACAAGAACACAGCCACGGAGGCACAGAGACACAGAGGGAGCGCCAGCCCTCCGCCTCTGTGCCTCTGTGCCTCTGTGGCTTTGTTTGGATTTCATTTCAAGCCGCGAGTTCTGCCGCCAGGTCGACGACCTGGCCGTCGATGACGTGGACGTTGCGCTGGGCCCGCGCGGCGAGCTGCGGGTCGTGGGTGACCATGACGATGGTGGCGCCGTCGCGGTGCAGCTCCTCCAGCAGTTCCATGACGCTGCGTGCCATGGCGCTGTCGAGGTTGCCGGTGGGCTCGTCGGCGAGCAGCAGGCGCGGTTCGCCGGCCAGGGCCCGGGCGATGGCCACGCGCTGCTGCTGGCCGCCGGAGAGCTCGGCGGGATAGTGCCGGCCGCGGGCCGACAGGCCGACGCGGGCCAGGGCATCGGCGGCGCGCTTCTTGCGCTCGGCTGCGCCGTAGCCGCGGTAGCGCAGCGGCACCTCGATGTTGTCGAGGACGTTGAGGTCGGGGATGAGGTTGAAGGCCTGGAAGATGAAGCCGATCTTCTGGTTGCGGATGCGCGAGCGCTCGGCGTCGCCCATGCGGCTCACGTCAATGCCGTCGAGCCGGTAGCTGCCGCCGCTGAAGGCTTCGAGCAGGCCGGCGATGGTGAGGAAGGTGGTCTTGCCCGAGCCCGAGGGTCCGGTCACGGCGACGAACTCGCCTTCGCCGACGGTGAGGTTGAAGTCGCGCAGGGCGTAGGTCTCGACCATTTCGGTGCGGTAGACCTTCTGGAGTTTTTCCATTTGGAGCATGGTGTTCATCCCGTTCAGTTGGGGTGGCTTGCCGGCGTCCGGCTTTGCCTGGAATTGCTTCGCTTCGCGTTGCGCTGGTCTATTGGCAAGGTGCCGGGAGTCCCGCCCGGCGGCGGGGTAACTTTCTTCTGCGGCGCCAGAAGAAAGTCACCAAAGAAGAGGCGCTGAACCGCAAACCAGCGGGCCTGGGCGACGACTCGCGCGCGAAAACCACGGCTGGCCTCCTTCGACAAGGCGAGCCGCCGCGCTCTCGCCGCTGTCCTTGTGAAGAGCCCGATGCCCCCGCCGTCCGTGCGCCTAACGCGCGGCTGCACGCCGTGCTCACCAGGAGAAAACCAAGCGCCGCTCGGGTGGCGCGTCGTCGCATGTGGTGCCTTCAATGGTGAGCCCGGCGTGCAGCCGGCGTTGACCGGCGTGAAGGTCCGATCAGTGGTGCTCTTGACAGGGACAGCGGCGAGAGCGCAGCGGGTCGCCTCGGGGCTAATCAAAACTTCAAGCGCACAAGCGGGCTGGGATGAGGGCGCCTCTCTTTTGGTGACTTTTCTCTGGCGCGACAGAGAAAAGTTACCCGCCCTCGCGGGGCGGATTCCCGCGGCGGTGCACCGGGTCGAAAGGCTCGGCGCAAAAGCAACCGAACGACTCATCGCGCAGACACCGAACATGCTCAATCCGCAATCAGGACGCGCTCCGCGCCCTTGAAGTTGTCTGCCCCCGAGATCACCACCCGATCCCCCACCGACAGCCCCGAGACGATCTCCACCCGGTCCAGCGACCGCGCCCCCAGCTTCACCGCCACCTTCTCGGCCACGCCGTTGCGCACCACGTAGGCGAAGCCGCCGCCCTCGTCGACGAAGCTGCCGCGCGCCACGCCCAGCACCTTGTCGCGCCGGTCCAGCAGCACGCGCACGCTCAGGCGCTGGTTCTGGCGCAGCTGCTCGGGCTGGGCGCCGGCAAAGCGCAGCCGCGCCGCCACCTCGCCGTTGACGACCTCGGGCGACACCGAACTGACCTGCCCCGCCCAGCGCTGCCCGTTGCCGCTGATCTCGCCGGGCATGCCCGGCTGCAGCTCCCGCGCGAAGCTCTCGGCCACCTGCATCTGCACCTCCAGCGCCGAGAGGTCGATGACCGACAGCAGCTTGGCGTCGCGGCCGACGTTGGTACGGTCAGCGATGAAGAGCTGGCCCACCTGGCCGTCCACCGGCGAGCGCACCGCCAGCTCGGCCACCTGGCGCTCCAGGTCGGACACCAGCAACTGCTGGCGCGACAGGGCGCTCTGCTTGGCCCGCACGTCCAGGGCCAGGCTGTCGGTCTTGAGGCCGCGCAGGTCGCGTGCCTGGTCCAGCGCCAGCTTCGCCTTGGCCAGCGCGTCCTGGGCGCGCTCGACCTGCATGCGCGCCGTGGCACCGGCCTCGAAGGCCTGGGTCTGGCGGGCCAGGTCGTTCTGCGCCGTCTGCTGGTCGATGCGGGCGTTCTCGTAGGCGCTCTGCAGGGCGGCGGTCTGCTGGCGGGCCTCGACTTCGGCCCGGGCGAGGTCGGCCTTGAGGGCGTCGACATTGCTGCGCTCCTGCGCCAGCCGGTTGGTCAGTTCGGGCGACTCCACGCGGGCCAGGACCTGGCCGCGCTTGACCGGGTCGCCGGCCTGCACCGCCAGCGTGACGGTGCCGGCCCCGGGGGCGTAGAGCGTGGGGCTCTGGGCGGCGACGACGCGGCCCTCGCCGGCAACGTCCCGCGTCAGCGGGCCCACGTCCACGGTGGCCAGCGTCAGGCGCGCGGCGCTGACGGCCGAACCCGTGGACAGCCTCTGGGTCAGCTGCCCGCCGTACAGCACCGCCGCCAGGGTGAGGACGGCGAGGCCGACGCCGCCAGCCAGCAGCAGCGGGCGGCGCCGGGAGGGGCGGGCAAGGGGACGGTCCTGCTCGGAAGTGTCTCGAAAGCCGGTGTTCATGCCCCCCTCATCGCAAGCCATATGCCAGCGGCCGAGGCCTGCTGAATCAAGGACTTGGCGCTGCGGACGCTGTCCGCGGACAGTGTCCGGACAGTCCGTGCAGTTTTTATCGATTCATTCCGTATCTGGCGAATCCTGGCCCGCCGTGCCCGCCAGCCTTCCTAGACTGCATGGCTACGGACCTCAACGATGAGCACCTTCCGATGATTTCTGCGGGCCACCAGCCATCTTCCACCGCACCGCCGACGGCCGCGCAGCCGTGGGCGACGGGCGGGTTCTTCGCCTACCACGGCCTCTGGGCCCCCGGCGTGCGGCTGTTCCGCCAGTTGCGCTTCGCCAGCAAGGCGCTGCTGATCTCGGCGGCCTTCGTCATCCCGATGGTGCTGCTGCTGGGCTGGATGATCCGCATGCAGGACGAGCACCGGCTGGGCCTGCGCAAGGACGCCACCCGCCAGCACGTGGAGATCGCCCACGGGCTGCTGGCTTGGGCCCACGGCCTGGAAACCGGCGGCATGCCGAGGCAGGAGGCCCAGGCCCTCGCCCGCAAGGCCATCGCCCAGCTGCGCTACGACAGGCAGGAGTATTTCTGGATCAACGACATGCAGGCCGTCGTGGTCATGCACCCCATGAAGCCGGAGCTGGACGGCAAGGACGCCAGCGGCATCCGCGACCCCAACGGCCTGGCGCTCTTCAAGGCCTTCGTCGACGAGGTGCGCGCCCATGGCGAGGGCTTCGTCAGTTACCAGTGGCCGCGCCAGGGCCAGGAGCAGCCGGTCGACAAGCTCTCCTTCGTGAAGGGCTTCGAGCCCTGGGGCTGGGTCATCGGCTCGGGCATCTACGTCGACGACCTGCGCCAGGAGACCGTCGCCGAGGTCCGCCGCGCCGCCGTGGTGCTGGCGCTGACGATGGCCGTCGCCGGCTATCTTTTCCTGAGCTTCTACCGCGTCATCGACGGCGGGCTCAACGAGACGCGCCGGCACCTGCGCGCGATGACGGCCGGCGACCTGACGATGGCCCCTTCGCCCTGGGGCCATGACGAGGCGGCCGAGCTGATGACCGACCTCGCCGCCATGCAGGCCTCGCTGCGGCACATGGTGCTGCGGGTGCGGGAGTCCAGCCGGCAGATCCAGCATTCGAGCGACGAGATCGCCAGCGGCGCGCTGGACCTGTCGGCCCGCACCGAGCAGGCCGCCGCCAGCCTGGAGCAGACGGCCTCGTCGATGGAGGAAATCTCGACCACGGTGGCCAGCGGCACCGAGCACACGGCCGAGGCCGCCCAGCTCGCCCGCGGCAATGCCCAGACCGCCGCCGCCGGCGGGCGCGTGATGGGCGAGGTGGCCCGGACCATGGATGACATCCGCACCTCCTCCGCCCGCATCGCCGACATCATCGGCACCATCGACGGCATCGCCTTCCAGACCAACATCCTGGCCCTCAATGCCGCGGTGGAAGCGGCCCGGGCCGGCGAGCAGGGCCGAGGCTTCGCCGTCGTGGCCGGCGAGGTGCGCATGCTGGCGCAGCGCAGCGCCGAGGCGGCCAAGGAGATCAAGACGCTGATCAGCCGCAGCGTCGAGCAGGTCGAGGCCGGCGCCGCCACGGTGGGCCGCGCGGGCGAGACCATCGCCGAGATCGTCACCGGCTCCGACCGCGTGGACCAGCTGCTCGGCGAGGTGGCCTCCGGCGCCCGCGAGCAGAACAAGGGCATCGCCCACATCGGCCAGGCCGTGCAGGAACTCGACCGCGCGACCCAGCACAACGCCGCCCTGGTCGAGGAGACGGCCGCCGCCGCCGCGGCCATGAAACAGCAGGCCCACACCCTCGTCGGCGAGGTGGCCCGCTTCCAGCTGCCGCCCGACCTGGTCGCCGAGGCGGCCGACGGCGATGCAGCGGTGCCCGAGGCCGACTTCGACTTCGACGCCGCCATCGCCGCCCACCGGGAGTGGAAGGTCAAGCTGCGCAGCGCCATCGCCGACCACGGCCGCCTCGATGCCGAGACCATCTGCCGCGACGACCGATGCCCGCTGGGGCGCTGGCTGCATGGCGAGGGCGGCCGGCGCTGGAGTTCGCGCCCGACCTTCGTCGCGCTGGTGGACAAGCATGCCGAGTTCCACCGCACGGCGGCCGACGTGGCCCGGCGCATCAACGAGGGCCTCTACGAGCGCGCCGAGCAGTTGATCGGTTCGGGCTCGCAGTTCGCCCTCGTCTCGACCGAGGTCAGCACGCTGCTGACGCAGGCCAAGCGGGGTCTGTAAGGTCGGCCGCCGTCAGGCCCCCGCCGCCACGAGGAAGCAGTAGGCCAGCACCGCGCCACCGAGGCACAGGCCGAACAGCGGGAATGCGTCTCGCAACATCTCGTTCTCCCTGGAGTGGACGAGGGCTGCAGGGGCCTCAGGCCCGCAGCAGCCGGTCCGCATAACGCCAAGTCTGCGGTGCTTGCGGAAACACTGTCGCCAGCGCGGTCTCCGTCAGCCCGAGATGGCGTTCGAGCACCGGGGCGAGCACCTGGCGGAAGTCGGTGCGCACCGCGAGGTCGCGGCCGTCGGCCAGCGCGGCGGTGTCCAGCCCGGGCCATTCGCCGAGCACCTGGCCGCCCGCCACCGGGCCGCCGAGCAGCCACATCACGTTGCCGCGGCCGTGGTCGGTGCCGCCGTTGCCGTTCTGCCGCAGCGTGCGGCCGAACTCGCTGGCCACGACGATGACGGTGTCGGCCAGGGCGTCGCCCAGGCCGGTGCACAGGGCGTCCAGGCCCTCGCCGAGGCTGGCCAGGCGGTTGGCGAGCTGGCCCCGCGCCGCACCCTGGTTGACGTGGGTGTCCCAGCCGCCCACGGCCGTGAAGGCGAGCTGGGTGTGGGCGTCCTTGCGGATGAGGGTACCCAGGCGCCGGGCATCGGCCGCGAAGCTGCGGGCCGAGGGCGCGCCGGCATCGGCCTTGGCGTCCATGCCGCCCTCGCCGGCCATGCTGCGCCCCATCTCGCTGCGCGCCTCGGTCGTGTCGCGCAGGGTGCTGCCGAGCTGGGCATCGCCGGCATACAGGCGCGCCAGGCCGGCCTGCAGCCGCGGGTCGTCGATGGCGCGGCGCTGCAGGGCCTTGGGGCCCAGGCCGAGACTCGCGACGCTGGCGAGGCCGGCGAAGATGCGCGGCGGCGTCTGGCCCAGGCTGATGGCCCGGGTGGGCGCGGGCTCGCCGGGCAGGGCCGTCAGCAGGCGGTTCATCCAGCCGTCGGGCGTGGACTTGCGGCCCGGCGTGCCGGACTCGAAGAAGTCCTGGGCATCGAAATGCGAGCGCGTCGGATCGGGAGAGCCGCTGGCGTGCACGAAGGCGAGCTGGCCATCGTCCCAGCGGCGCTTGAGCGGCGCGAGCGACGGATGCAGGCCGAACAGCGAGTCCAGGCGGAGGAGGCCGTCGTCGGCACCCGGGGCCGGCAGGGCGATCTGCGGCCGGCTGGCGGCGTACTCGCGCTCGCCGTAGGGTGCGACGACGGACAGGCCGTCCACCGCGCCGCGCAGCATGACGACGACGAGCTTCTTCTGGCTGCTTCCCTGGGCCTGCACGAGCGAGACGGGCAGACCGCCCAGCGTGAAGGCGCCGAAATGGAGGAGTTGGCGGCGGAGCATGTCAGGACTCCAAATTGCAGGAACACAGCCACAGAGGCACAGAGAGAGAGCACCAATTTCTCTGTGTCTCTATGCCTCTGTGGCTGTGTTTTGTATTGAGTTCATTGGTACTCACGGGCTACCTCTTCATGAAGTCAGGGCTGGCGAGCAGCAGCGCCACCTGCTGGCCGGCCGGTTCTGCGGCCAAGGTGCGGCGCGTGGGCTCGCTGACCGAGGCGCCCAGCGTGGTGCTGAGCTGGTCGACACTGACACCGCTGCGCTGCCCTAACGTCGTGGCCAGCTGCACGCGCTGGGTCAGGGCCTCGGGGTTGCGCCAGGCGGCGGCGACGGTCTTGTAGCCATCGGGCGTCTGGGCGCCGTACAGCGGCTGGCCGGCCTGGGCCAGCGCGGCCAGCAGCGGCTGCGGGTCGTTCAGCGGCAGGTCCAGCGCGCGCAGGCTGGACAGCAGGTACTGCCAGGGCGTCTTGAACTTGGCCTGGTAGGCCTCGCGGCTCCAGAACTCGTCGGCGCCGACCAGGGTGCGCGTGAACTCCCGCAGGTCGCCGCCGCTGGCGCGGAAGGCATCGGCCAGCTTCTGCACGAGGGAGGCGGGCGGGTCGTCGGCGACGAAGGCCTGGGCGAACTTGAAGGCCAGGTGGCGGGCCGTGGCCGGGTGGGCCGCCAGCACGTCGAGCGCATGCTCGCCCTCGGCCTGGCCGGAACCGCGCACCGTCTCGCCCAGCCAGGTCTTGCTGCCGGCGTCGTGCCGGCGGGGGTCGAACTGGAAGAGGTCGCCGCGGCCACCGAACAGCGCCTTGCGGGTGTCCAGGCCCCAGCCGGTCAGCATGCGCGCCAGCTCGGTCACGTCGCGCTGGGTGTAGCCGCCGTCCACGCCGAGGGTGTGCAGCTCCATCAGCTCGCGCGCGTAGTTCTCGTTGAGGCCGCGGGGGCTGCGGGCCTTGGCCTCGGGGCGGCGCCCCCGACGTGGCGGCTCGAACCCCGCGACGACGCTCTGCGCGTTGTCCAGGTAGAGCAGCATGGCCGGATGCCGGGCCGTCGCGCCCAGCATGTCGCGAAAGCGCCCGAGCACGTGGGGGCGGATGGCGCGCTGCTCGTAGTCCGCCACGAGGACGCCCACCGGCCCCTTGCCGACGAAGACGTTGAAGTGGTTGAACCAGAACTCGGTCAGCACCTCCTCGAGCTGGGCCGGGCTTTGCAGGCCGCGGGCGATGCGCGCCGTCGCGGCCTGGGCCACGAGGGGCCTCACCTTGTCGCGCACCGCGTTCAGGGCGTCGGCTTCGGGGGCCATGCCCTGGACCTTCTCGCGCCGGGCCTCGCGGGCGGCCTTGACGGCCTCGCGATAGCGGCCGAACAGCTCGGCCTGGCTCAGGGCCAGCACCTCCAGCCCGGCCAGACGTTGCGTCAGCGCCGCGGGCTGGGGCAGGCGGCGGGGTTCGAACTGCCCGGCCAGGAAGCGGTCCAGCCAGCGCGCCGCGCCGTGCTCGGCGATGGCCGCGGCGTCCGCCGGGCTGGGTCCGTAGCCCAGGCGGTTGAGCGCATGCATGGCGCGTTCCTCGGCGCTGAGCGGGGCGGGCGCGCCGGCGTGGCTGCGGCGGGCCAGCATCGCCGCGCCTGCCAGGGCGGCAGCGCTGCTGATCACGTAGCGGCGGTTCTTCATCGCAGGGCTTTCGGTGTCCGTCGTCACCGCAAGCATCCCGCCAGGCACGCAAGGCCGTGTGGCCCAGGCGCAAAGATTTGTGTCAGCCGGCGCGACGCGCCGTCACCGCCCCACGAGCCAGTGTTCGAGGCTGGCCAGCGTGGCCGCCACGTCGAGCGGCTTGGTCCAGTAGCCGTCGAAGCCGCCGTCGCGGGCCAGCTGGGCGGTGAGCTCCTCGGACTCGGCCGTCACCAGCAGGGCCGGCACGGCCGGCGAGAGGCCCGCGGCGCGCAGCTCGGCCAGCAAGGCGTCGCCCGCCACGTCGGGCAGGCGCAGGTCGCACAGCAGCAGGTCCACGGGCCGCCCGGCCACGAATTCGCGCGCCTCGGCGCCGGTGCGGGCCACATGCAGCTCGCAACCCGGCCGCAGCTCGACGATGCCCTGCATCAGCATTGCGTTGACCGCGTCGTCCTCGACGTAGAGCACCGTGCGCGTGGGCATGCCGCGGCTCCTCAGCAGCCGTGGGGCCGCGCGGGCCCTTGCAGGTCTGAAGGCGGGAACGGGCGGCTGGAATTCATGGTCGGCGGCGGCTCGGAAAACGACTCCAACGATTATCAAATTTGCTGCTAGCCGCGAGCAATGCAGGCACCCCTGAACGGGTGGGGTCGGCGGAAATCTGCCAAATATTGCGAAGCGCGACCGGTGGATGTGGTCTAGGCGCGCAGGCGGCGCAGGCCCTCGGCCAGGGCCGTCCAACCGGCGGCGACGGGCGCGTCCGCGGCTGCGGCGTCCTCCAGTTCCCGGGCCGTGGCCGCCAGGCGCGCGTCGCCGAGCAGTTCCAGCACCGCCTTCAGGCCATGGGCGACGCGGCGCAGGCCCTGGCGGTCGCCGGCCGCCAGCGCGGCATCGCCCTCGGCGAGGTCGCCGGCGAAGCGCTCGATGCAGCCGGCGCGGAAGGCCTCGTACAGGCCTCGGTCGCCGCCGAAGTGGCGCGCGACGGGGTCGTCAGCAGCCGCCGCAGGTGACGCGGCGCACTGGCCAGGGTCGGGCTGCGCCCGCAGCATTTCGGCGATCACGTCCAGCAACTCGACCAGCGGCACGGGCTTGCGCAGCAGCCGGGCGACGCCGCGCTCGGCCAGGGCCACGCGGCGCTCCTCGTGCAGGCCGGCGCTGAAGACCACCCAGGCCGGCGCGCCCGGCGCCAGTGCCAAGCCCTCGACCAGCAGCGCCTCGGCCGAGCCGTCGGGCAGCATCAGGTCGCTGATGACGAGTTGCCAGCCGCCCTGGGCCAGGGCCGTGCGGGCCGAGGCCAGGTCGCGCACGACATGCAGCTCGACGGCGGGGGCGGTGGGGTCGTGGTGGGGGAGTTCCTGCAGCGCCAGCTCGACGAAGCGGGCGATCGAGGCGTCGTCCTCGATCAGCAGCAGGCGGGCGGTCATGGCGCCTCAGGCGGGTTGGGCGGCGGCCTGGGCCAGCAGGGCCGGCAGCTCCGTCACCAGGGCCGTCTTGTGCACAACCGGCACGCCTTCCAGCGCGAAGGCGTAGGGGGCGCGCTGGGCTTCGTCGAGGGCAGTGACGACGATGAGGCGGCTGCGCGCGAACTGCGGGTGTGAGCGCAGGCTGGTGATGAGGGCGGCGCCGTCGATGCCGGGCAGCAGGATGTCGATGAGCAGCACGTCCGGTTCCAGGCGGCCAGCCAGCGCGAGGCCGGCGATGCCGTCCGCGGCGACGTGGAGTTCCGCACCCGGCAATTCGCGCTTCACGATGAGGCTGATGAGGTTCTGGAAATGGACCGAGTCCTCGATGAGCAGCAGCGTCAGCGGCCGGCCGTCGCTCGCGGCCGGCGCCGGGGAGCCGGCGCCCGTGGAGCCGGCACGGGAGCTGAGCCAGGCATCCAGCGAACTGCGCAGGATGCGGCGATGGCCGCCGGGAGTCTTCCAGGCCTGCAGTTCGCCCCGGTCCACCATCAGCTGAACGGACCGAACCGCCATGCCGAGGCGCTGCGCGGCCTCGGTGGTCGAGCAGGTATCAGGCACGGTCGCGGGGAAATTCACAGCGACATTTTGCCGAATTCGCAAGCCCCTACGAGCTCCGGCATATTTGATAAAAAGAATTTATTCGACAATCCGGCGGCCGTCGGAGTTTCCACCATGCCTTTCATCACGCCGCTTCCGCCCTTTCCGTCCTCTCGGCCGGAAGCGCCTGCGTCGGTCCAGGACGCGGACGAACGTGCCCACCGCCTGCGGCTGGGCTATCTGTCCGAGGCGCTGGCGCAACGCCTCGGCCTCGACGCCGAGACGGCCCAGTTGCTGCGCCTGGCCGCGCCGCTGCACGACATCGGCGAATGTGACCCCACGGCCGACGCCTTCGAGCCCGACTGGCCGTTGACGGCGGCCGAGGAGCGCCGGCGCCGCCAGACCCAGCCCTATCGCGCCCCTGCCCTGCTCGGCGGCTCGCGGCTGCCCCTGTTCGCCCTCGCCGCCGAGATCGCCCTGCGCCACCGCGAGCGCTGGGACGGCAATGGCTATCCAGACGGCCTCAGCGGCAAGGCGATTCCGCTGTCGGCCCGCATCGTGGCCGTGGTGGACTGCTTCGACGCCCTGACGATGCGCCGCCACTACCGCCCGGCGCGCGCCGACGACCTCGCCCTGTCGATGCTGGCCGAACAGGCCGGCAGCGCCTTCGACCCGGAGATCGTCGCCACCTTCATCGCCCATGCCCCCGAGCTGATCGCGCTGCGCGACCGCGTCGACGCCACGCGCCCGGGCATGGCGCCGCCGGGGCAGCCCGCGTGAAGCGGCGCGCGGCTCTCCCGGGCCTGATCCTGGCAGGAATGCTGGCGGCTGGCACCGCCGTGGCCGCCCGCAACCCGGCGCCGCCGGCCACGGTGGAACAACGCGTGCACGCCCGGGGCGAGCTGCGGGTGTGCATCTGGCCGGAGTACTACGGCATTTCGCTGCGCAACCCGCGCACCGGCCAGCTCGCCGGGCTGGACATCGACCTCTCCGCCGCCTTCGCCGCCGAGCTGCACGCGACCGTGCGCTACGTCGATTCGTCCTTCGCCACCGTCGTCGACGACCTGGTGCAGGAACGCTGCGACGTGGCCATGTTCGCCCTGGGCATGACCTCGCAGCGCGCCCGCCTGCTGCGCTTCAGCCGGCCCTACCTGGAGAGCGACGTCTACGCCGTGACGACGCGCAGCAGCCGCGTCGTGCAGCGCTGGGAGGACCTGGACAAGCCCGGCGTGCGCATCGCCGTGCAGGCCGGCACTTTCATGGAACCCGTGATGGCAGGCGCCCTCAAGCGCGCTACCCTGGTCGTCGTGCAGCCTCCCGACACCCGCGAGCGCGAGCTCGAGGCCGGGCGCATCGACGCCTTCATGACCGACTATCCCTACAGCCGCCGCCTGATGGACAACGCCGAATGGGCGCGCCTGGTCGCGCCGCCGGCGCCCTTCTTCGTCATGCCCTACGCCTACGCCGTCAAGCCGGGCGACCCGGCCTGGCTGGGCCTGGTCGACGACTTCGTCGCCCGCATCCAGCGCGACGGCCGCCTGCGCGCCGCGGCCGACCGCCACGGCCTGGGTGCCATCGTCCGCGTGCGCTGATGCCGCATCGCAGCCGCTGGCGCCCGAGCATCATCACGGCCGGCGCCGGCATGCTGCTGGCCGCCACGGTGCTGGCCGGCGCGACCTACGGGCTGTGGCGCGATCACCGCGAGCTGACCCTGGAGACCCGCGAGCGTCAGGCCCTGCTGGCCCGGGTGCTCGAAGACCACGCCAGCCGCAGCCTGGACGCCGCCCAGATCGCCCTGGCCGGGCTGGCCGACGTGGCCGCCCGCGGCGTGCCGCCCGAGGTGCTGCAAGCCCTGCTCGGCCAGACCCAGGCCAGCCTGGGCTTCCTGCGCGGCATCGCCCTCTTCGACGAGGGCGGTCACGTGCTCGCCGCTGCCGACCCGGCCGACCGCGGCGTGCAGCTCCCGCCCGGCTCGCTCGGGCCCCGGCCCGGGCCGGGGCAAGGCAGCATCGGCGGCTTCGTCGCGGCGCGCAGCTTCGCCGGGCTGGCCACCGGCGGCATCGTGCCGCCGGGCGTGGGCTTCATCCCGCTGCTGCGCGCCTTGCGCCTGCCCGACGGCCGCTTCGCCGTGCTGGCGGCCCTGCTCAACCCCGACGCGCTGGCCAATTTCCAGCAGCTCACCCTCAACGACCCGCAGGCCGCCGCCGCCCTCGCCGACCTCGACGGCCGGCTGCTGGCCGTCACCAGCGATGCCGAGCACTACGCCGGCGAGCAGCTGCCGCGCCTGCTCGCCGGCCAGGCGCCGCTGGCGCGCGTGCGGGCCGGCAGCGAGCATGGCGACTGGCAGGGCCCCGGCCTGCGCGAGGCGCCCCAGCTCGGCAGCTACCGCGCCCTGCGCGCCCGGCCCTATGCGGTGCTGGTGGAGCTGCCCGAGGCCGCGCTGCGCCAGCGCTCGCTGGGCACGCTGCTCGAACTCGGCCTGCCCGCCTTCGGCATCGCCGCGGCGCTGCTGACGCTGTCGGGCGTCGGCGCCGCGGCCCTGCGCGCCCGCGAACGCTCGGAGCTGGCCCTGGACGACGCCCAGCGCCTGGTCGCCGAACGCGAGCGCGAGCTCAGCGCCATCTTCGGCAGCGTGCACGACCTGCTCTTCCGCACCGACGGCGCCGGCCGCGTCACCTTCATCAACGAGGGCTATGCCCGCCTCAGCGGCCAGGCCGTGGGGCAGATGCTGGGCCGCCCCCTGCAGGAGCTGTTCGGCGGCTCGCCGCGCGTGGCGGCCCTCTTCGACGCCTGCGCCGCCGACGACGCCAAGCCCCACAAGGCGCGCGCCGACTGGACCGCCACGGACGGCCGGGCGCGCAGCTTCGAGATCCATCTCGTGCCGCTGCGCCGCGGGCCGGGTCAGCTCGAATGGGTGGGCAGCGCCGCCGACGTGAGCGGCCTGGTGCGCGCGCAGGCCGAGCTGCGTGCCCAGCTCGGCCTGGCCCGCTCGCTGCTGGCCAGCAGCCCGCTGCCGATGTCGGTCCTCGACCGCGACAACCGCTACCTCGACGTCAACCGCGCCTGGGAGCAGTTCACCGGGCGCAAGCGCGCCGACGTGCTCGGCACCCGCGCCGCCAGCTACCTGCGCCCCGAGGAAGCCGCCCTGCACGACGCCCGCGACGCCGAGCTGCTCGCACGCGGCGGCGAGATGAGCTACGAGGCCGTCTGGCATGGCAGCGACGGCCGGCGGCGCGACCTCTTCATCAGCAAGTCCACCTTCCCCGACGCCCAGGGCCGGCCCATGGGCATCGTCGTCTGCGTCATGGACATCAGCGAGTTCCGCGAAGCCGAGCGCGCCACCCGCGCCGCGCGCGACGCGGCGCTGGAGGCGTCGCGCGCCAAGTCCGACTTCATCGCCAACATCAGCCACGAGCTGCGCACGCCGCTGCAGTCCATCCTCGGCTTCTCCGAGATCGGCGTGCTGCGCGCGCGCGACCAGGCCCGTCTGGCCGAACTCTTCACCGACGTGCACCGCGCCGGCCAGCGCATGCTCAGCCTCGTCAACGACCTGCTCGACCTAAGCAAGATCGAGCGCGGCCAGGCCCCCATCCGGCCCGAGCACCTCGACCTGCGCCCGCTCGCCGCCGAGGTCGGCCGGGAGCTCGCGCCGCTGCTGGACGCCCGCGCCCTGACCCTGGACGCCGACCTGGGCGGCGAGGAGCTCGCCGTGCTGGCCGACCCGCTGCGGCTGCAGCAGCTGCTGCGCAACCTGCTGGCCAACGCCATCCGCTTTGCGCCCATGGGCAGCCGCATCGAGCTGCGGGCCGGGCGCGCGGAGGACGGCCAGGTCCGCGTGGACGTCGCCGACCGCGGCCCAGGCATCCCGCCCGACGAGCTGGAAAGCATCTTCGAGGCCTTCGTGCAGTCCAGCGCGACCCGCGACGCCGCCGGCGGCACGGGCCTGGGCCTGGCCATCTGCCGGCGCATCGCCGAGGCCCACGGGGGCCGAATCTGGGCCGCCAACCGCGACGGCGGCGGCGCCGTCATCTCGCTGCTGCTGCCCGCGGTGCGGCCTGCAGAGCCGGCCGCGAGCTGAGCCCGGATCAACGCCTGGAATTGGCCGGCGGCCGGCGCTGCCACTGCTCGACCGCCGTGACGACGGCGTCCCAGGCGATGCGGTCGTAGGTGACGGCGGCAAAGAGGTTGTCCTTGCTGGGCTGCTGCCTGACGGCCGTGCTGGCCAGGCGCTCCAGCGGTTCGCGCGCGGCAGCGGCGCAGCCCGCGAGGTCCGTGAAGCCGGAGTTCACCCGGTGGAAGAGCACGCCGCGCTGGAGCTCGGAGGCCTTGAGCGAGGCCGCCTCGAGGGCGCGGAGGAAGACTCGCGCCTGGCCTTCGCCGAGCAGCTCGACGCAGAACTCGCGCCGCCAGCCGGTCAGCGTCTGTTCGGAAGTCAGGGTTGCGGGGTTGTCATCGATGAGCAGGGTCATCGGGCCAGTCTGCACGACGCGGCGGCGCGCCTGGCGCAGGTTGTATCGCGATGCTTCCGCGCCGGCCCCGCGGCGGCCCGGCCGCTAACGACGGCTGCGACAAGTTGCGCCCTGTTTCCTAGGCCTGCCACACCGCATAGCCCGCCTCGCGCAGGCCGATGGCGAGCTCCACCTCCATGTCGCGCGCCGCCTCGTAGGGCATGGGGTTGTAGACCTCGTAGAGCTCGGGCACCAGTCGCTCGCCGTACTTCAGCACGAAGCGGTTGGCCTGCACGCCGGCCATGTGGCGGTCGAAGCGCAGGTCGGGGTCCAGGCCCGTCATGCCGACGTAGAGGCAGGGCTTGGCGATGTCGTGCCCGGGATTGGCCTTGCGGAAGGCCGGCTCGTTCCACACCCGGTCGGACAACAGCACGACGTAGACGTGATAGTGGTCGCGCGGGCGGCGGGGCATGGCGGGCGATTGTCACGCCCGCGCCGACGAGCGCCGCTATGCGGACCTCGCCCGCGAGGACATCGCCGCCCCTCGGCCCGGCCCGGCCTCATGGATGCGGCCGCGGCGCAGCCACAGGACGCGGTCCGCCGCGCCGCGCGCGAAGTCGCCGTCGGCGGTGGCCAGCAGCACGGCGAGGCCGTCCGCAGCCAGGGCGAGCGCCGCGGCCGCCACCTCGCCGGCCACTTCGGCATCGAAGGAAGGTGCCACCTCGTCGCAGAGCAGCAGCGCCGGCTCCGAGGCCAGCGCCCGCGCGATGCGCACGCGCTGGCGCTCGCCGGCGCCGAGCGCGGCGGGCAGGTCGTCGAAGCGCCGGGCCAGGCCCACGCGAGCCAGCAGGTCGCGAGCCTGGCCCGCGTCGCCGCCACAAGCCAGCGTCAGGTGGCGGCCGATGCCGAGCTGGGTCGGCAAGTCATCGGCCCCGTCGACGAGGCGGGCGCGCCCCTCCACGGCGACATGGCCGGCATCGACCGGCTCCCGCCCGGTGAGGCAGCGCAGCAGCGTGCTCTTGCCCGCGCCGGCCGCGCCGACCAGGGCGCCCACCTCGCCACGCGACATGGCCAGGTCCACCCCGCGCAACACGGCATCCCTGCCGTAACGTTTACACAGACCACCGGCCCGGAGCACTGCCGGACCGGCAGGAAAGTACGACGCTCGGGCCATGGCCGCACGCAGGGCATGCGGCGTGCCCGGCCGCGTACCGCAGGCGACACGCACGACGCGCCGGCCGGCCCAGAATCCGCCCACCCGAGGAGACCGACATGAGCCCACGCGCCACCTTCACCCGCATGGACCAGAGCAGCCGCGACGACTGGGCGCTGATCGTGCCCGAGGCCATGAAGATGGCGCGCACCCTGCCCGACCGCGTGCTGGCCCACCTGCGCCTGCTGGACGGCGACTTCGGCGGCTTCCCGGTCGACCGGCTGACCCACTGCCTGCAGACCGCCACCCTCGCCCACCGCGACGGACGCGACGAGGAGTACGTCTGCTGCGCGCTGCTGCACGACATCGGCGACACCCTGGGCTCGTTCAATCACCCGGACATCGCCGCAGCCATCCTCAAGCCCTTCGTCAGCGAGGAGAACCACTGGATGGTGCAGCAGCACGGCATCTTCCAGGGCCACAACTTCTTCCACCACATCGGCCTGGACCGCGACCTGCGCGAGCAGTTCCGCGGCCACCCGCACTTCGAGCGCACGGCCGAGTTCGTCGAACGCTACGACAACCCCGCCTTCGACCCGCGGGCCGAGACCCTGCCGCTGGAGACTTTCGAGCCCATGCTGAGACGGCTGATGGCCCGGCCACGGCAGTCGATCTACAAGGCGGCGATGGAGGCCGCCTGAGCCAGGCTCGGCAGTTCAAGCCGCCTCGCTGAAGGCGATGCCGGGGTGCTTCTCGTCGTAGAAGGCCATGCGGCCCGCGAGGGCGGCGTGCTCATCGTAGGGCGACTCGTAGGACCAGATCGCGTCCTTCAACCGTCGGCCGCCCTGGGTGATGCTGTAGTAGGTCGCGTCGCCCTTGAAGGGGCAGTGCGACGTGGTGTCGGAGCGTTCGAGCCGGTCGACCCTGACCGCCTCGCGCGGGAAGTAGAAGCGCGGCAGTGCGCCGTCTTCGTCGACGCGGATCACGTCGTCGGACTCGGCGACAACCTGGCCGTCGATGCAGGCGCTGACCGTGTGGCCGACATGGGTCTCGGCGACGGTGTGCTCGGGATGGTCCCGGTGACCAGGGGATTTGCTCATGGTGGTCCTCGGCTCGGATTGGACCCAGGTGGCTGCCATCGTGGCACACCTCAGGCACAGGAGGTGACGGGCGGCAAGCGGCGTTCCCGGGCCAGGCCCCGCCGCGGCTAGTCGTTCAGCGAGGACAGGAACTGCCGCAGCTCCGGCGTGCGCGGCGCGGCGAAGAGTTCGGCCGGCGGGCCGATCTCGTGCACCCGGCCCTCGTGCATGAAGATGACGCGGTCGGCCACCTTGCGGGCGAAGCCCATCTCGTGGGTGACCATCAGCAGGGTCATGCCCTCCTCGGCCAGGGCCTCGACGACGCGCAGCACCTCGCCCACCAGCTCGGGGTCCAGGGCCGAGGTGATCTCGTCGCACAGCAGCACCGCCGGCTCCATGGCCAGGGCGCGGGCGATGGCCACGCGCTGTTGCTGGCCGCCGGAGAGCTGTTCGGGCAGGGCGTCGAACTTCTCGGCCAGGCCGACGCGGGCCAGCAGCGCGCGCGCCTGCGTGGCGGCCTCGGCGGCGCCGCGCTTCTTCACGAGGGTGGGCGCCAGCATCACGTTGCGGCCCACGCTCAGGTGGGGAAAGAGATTGAAGCCCTGGAAGATCATGCCCACCTGCTGGCGCAGCTCGCGCATGGCCATGGCGCTCTCGTAAAGCAGCGGGCGGCCGTTGACCGTGAGCGAGCCGTCCTGGAACTGCTCCAGCCCGTTCACGCAGCGCAGCAGCGTGCTCTTGCCCGAGCCGCTCTTGCCGATGATGGCGATGACCTCGCCGCGCCGCACGTCGAGGTCGATGCCCTTGAGCACCTCGTGGCTGCCGTAGGACTTGCGCAGCGCGGTGATGCGCACGATGGGCGCGGCAGGGAGTTCGTCAGGACGGGCGTGCATGGAGCTTGGCTTCCAGGTGTTGGGCGAAGAGGCTGACGGGGAAGCACAGCGCGAAGTACAGCAGCGCCACGCAGCCGAAGACGAGGAAGGGCTTGAAGCTGGCGTTGGCGATCATGCTGCCGGCCTTGGTGAGCTCGACGAAGCCGATGACCGAGGCCAGCGCCGTGCCCTTGATGACCTGCACGAGCATGCCCACCGTGGGCGCGACGGCGAGCCTGAACGCCTGCGGCAGGATGACGTGGCGCAGCTGCTCGCCGAAGGACAGCGCCAGGCTGCGCGCCGCCTCCCACTGCCCGCGCGGCACGGCCTCCACGCAGCCGCGCCAGATCTCGACGAGGTAGGCGCTGGTGTAGAGCGTCAGCGCCAGGGCCGCGGCCGTCCAGGCCGACACCTCCCAGCCCAGCAGGGCCAGGCCGAAGTAGGCGAGGAAGAGCTGCATCAGCAGCGGCGTTCCCTGGAAGAGCTGCACGTACAGCGCGATGGCGCGGCGGGTGCGCGGGCCGAGGGCCAGGCGCAGGGTCAGCAGCAGGCCGCCGACGAGGCCGCCGCCGGCGAAGGCGATGAGCGACAGGGCCACGGTCCAGCGCAGGGCCAGCAGCAGGTTGCGCAGGATGTCCCAGAGGGTGAACTCAACCATGGCGCCCTCCCGGCCCGAAGAGCAGGCGCGGGCCCGCCCACGTCAGCAGCCGGCGCGTGGCGACGGCCAGCGCCAGGTAGGCCAGCGTGGCGACGATGAAGGCCTCGAAGGCGCGGAAGTTCCGGCTCTGGATGAGGTTGGCCGCATAACTCAGCTCCTCGGTGGAGATCTGGCCGCACACGGCCGAGCCCAGCATGACGATGATGATCTGGCTCGTCATGGCCGGCCAGACGCGCTGCAGGGCCGGGGGCAGCACGACCCGGGTGAAGGCCTGCAGCGGCGTCAGCGCCAGGCTTTGCGCGGCCTCCCACTGGCCGCGCGGTGTGGCCTGGATGCCGGCGCGCAGGATCTCGCAGCCATAGGCGCCAAGATTGAGCGTCATGGCGATCAGCGAGGCGGCCTCGGGCGAGAGCTTTACCCCGGCGGCCGGCAGGCCGAAGAAGATGAAGAAGAGCTGCACGATGAAGGGCGTGTTGCGCAGCAGCTCGACGTAGGCGCCGAGCGCGCGGCGCAGCCAGGCCGGCCCGCTGGCCCGCGACCAGGCCGCCAGCGTGGCGATGAGCAGGCCCAGCGGCGTGGCCACCGCCGTGAGCCCCACGGTCCATGCCAGGCCCTTGAGCAGCAGCGGCCATTCGGCCAGCACGGCGAGGAAGTCGAAGCTGATCATGGCGTGGTGCCTTGCGCGCCTGCGCCGGGCTGGCGCGATTCGTGGCGAAACACGGCCACAGAGCCACAGAGACACAGAGGGGCCTTCATCCTGCTGCCTCTGTGCCTCTGTGCCTCTGTGGCTTTGTTCGTCTTCATCCGGCTCACAGAGGCAGGTCGCCGGTGCCGCGGCCGAGCCACTTCTTCGAGAGCGCCTCCAGTTCGCCCGCCGACTTGGCCGCCGCGATGATGGCGTTGACCTTGGCCAGCAGCGCGTCCTCGCCCTTGGCCACGCCGACGAAGCAGGGGCTGTCCTTGAGCAGCAGCTTGTATTCGACGTTGAGGCCCGGGTTGCGCTGCATCAGGTTGCCGGCCACCGCGGCGCTGGTGGCCAGCAGCTGGGTCTGGCCGGCGGCGAAGGCGGCGATGGTGGCGTTGTTGTCCTCGAAGCGCTTGAACTCCAGCGTCGCCGGGGCCACCTTGGCCAGCTCCTGGTCTTCCATCGCGCCGCGGGTGACGGCCACGCTCTTGCCGGCCAGGTCGGCCCAGCTCTTGACCGAGAGGCTCTTGGCCGCGAACACCGCCTGGTAGAAGGGCGCGTAGGCGGCGCTGAAGTTGATGACCTTCTCGCGCTCCGGGTTCTTGCCCAGCGTGGAGATGACGAGGTCGGCCTTCTTCGTCTGCAGGTAGGGGATGCGGTTGGCGCTGGTCACCGGCACCAGCTCCACCTTGGCGCCCAGCTTGGCCGCGATCAGCTCGGCCATGGCCACGTCCAGGCCTTGCGGCTTCATGTCGGGGCCGACGAAGCCATAGGGCGGGTAGTCGGTGGGAATGGCGATCCTGACCGTCTTGGTCTTGACGATGGTGTCCAGCGCGTTCTGGGCCTGGGCACCCAGGGCCAGCAGGCTCAGGCCGGCGAGCAGGATCAGGCGGCGGGAAAGCGACGAGGTCATAGCAGGGCTCCTAGGTAGGCGGGGGCGGTGGATTCGGAGGTGGGTGCGGGCAGCGGCGCCAGGGCGTCGCGCAGCCGCTGCAGCGGGTCGTCGTCGGCCGGCAGGCGCAGGGCCGCCTGCACGCTGGCCAGGTGCGCGGCCATCAGCGCCTCGGCCCGGGCGCTGTCGCCCTCGGCCAGGGCGGCGACGACGGCGACGTGGTCCTGGCAGGACAGGGCCGCGTCGTGGCAGGACTGGTAGCGCATGGCGATCAGCGTGGTGCGCGCCGTGAAGTCGCGCAGCGTGTCGGCCAGCAGGCCGTTGCCCAGGCATTCGGCCAGGCAGACGTGGAAGTCGCCGAGCAGGAAGCTGCGCGTGCCGACGTCGTCGCCGCGCAGCGCCGCCTGCTCCTGCTCCAGGTGCTGGTTGAGCCGCACGATGGCGTCGTCAGGCAGTCGGCCCTGGCCGCGGATCAGCCCCAGTTCGATGACGCGACGGGCCTCGAAGGCCTCGCGCACTTCGTCCTGGCTGGGCGCGATCAGGTACCAGCCACGCCGCGCACTGACGGTGACGATGCCGCGCGCCGCCAGCCGCGTGAGGGCCTCGCGCACGATGGTGCGGCTGCAGTCGAAAAGCATCGCCAGCTGCTGCTCGCCCAGGCGCGCGCCGGGCGCGAGCTTCTGCGCGAGCACTGCTTCGACGATGCGCTGGCTGATGTCGGTGGCCGAGATGCCCATGGCGGGCACTTCGCAGCTTCCATGCCAGCGTTCATCTGTCTTGTATGCAAGCCATGCGCACAAAAGAGGTTCGCCCCGCCGGCCCGCGGCACCAGCGCGGTGCCGCGCGCCCCGAAACCTGCCTGAGCTTGGCGTTACGCTTGCGCGCATGCCCGTGCTCCTCATCATCGACATGCCGGTCGGCATGCCCTGCCCTCGCAAGGGCCGGCGCGCCGTGGCGCTGCCGGGTTAGCCGCGATGCGCCTGCTGCTGGTGGAAGACGACGCCATGATCGGCGACAGCCTGCGCGAGGCCCTGCGCCGCCAGGGCTTCGCGGCCGACTGGGTGCGCGACGGCCAGGCCGCCGACGCCGTGCTGTCCAGCGGCGAGCGCTTCGACGCCGTGCTGCTGGACCTGGGCCTGCCCCGCCTCGGCGGGGTCGAAGTGCTGCGCGCCCTGCGGGCCCGGGGCGACGCCACCCCGGTGATCGTGCTGACGGCGCGCGACGCCCTGGCCGACAAGGTCGCGGGCCTGGACGCCGGCGCCGACGACTACCTCGTCAAGCCCTTCGAGCTGGACGAGCTGCTGGCACGGCTGCGCGCCGTCACGCGCCGCCACCAGGGCGGGCGCGCCAGCCCGGTCCTGCAGGTGGCCGACCTGAAGCTGGACCCGGCCACCCGCGAGGTCACCCGCGCCGGCCGGCCAGTGCTGCTGTCGGCCCGCGAATTCGCGCTGCTGGAGGCCCTGCTCGAGCGGCCCGGCGCCATCGTCTCGCGCGCCCAGCTCGAAGACCGCCTCTACGGCTGGGGCGAGGAGCTGGAGAGCAACGCCATCAGCGTCTACATGCACCAGCTGCGCAAGAAGCTTGGCGCCGACCTGCTGCACACCGTGCGCGGCCTCGGGTACTACGCCGGCCCTGAAAAAGGCGGCATGGCGTGAAGGTGCCGGTCACGCTGCGCGGCCGGCTCTTCGCCTTGCTGGCCGGCCTGGGGGCCGTGACCGCCGTCGCGGTCGCGGGCGCCACCTACGTCAGCGTGCGCGCCGAGGCCGACGAGCTCTTCGACTACCAGCTGCGCCAGACGGCGCTGTCGCTGCGCGACCAGGGCCGCATCGCCGGCGACGAGGCCGCGGCCCTGGCCGACCCGAGCTTCGACTACGTGGTGCAGATCTGGTCGCTGCAGGGGCTGGAGCTCTATTCGAGCCGTCCCCAGGGCATGACTGAGCCGCTGCCGGCACGCGCGGTGCTGGGGTTCTCCAACCTGCATCTCGGCGGGCAGGACTGGCGCGTCTTCAGCGCGGCCACGCCGCTGCGCGTGGTGCAGGTGGCCCAGCCGCTGGCGGTGCGGCAGCGGCTGGCGGCCGTCGCCGCGCTGCGCAGCATCGTGCCGGTGGCCGTGGCCCTGCCGCTCGTGGCGGCGGCCATCTGGTGGCTCATCGGCGTGTCGATCGCGCCGCTGGCGCGCGTCGTGCGCGCGGCCCAGGCCGGCGATGCGAACGCCATGAATGCACTGCCTACCGAGGGCCTGCCCGGCGAAGTCGCCCCGCTGGTGGAGGCCTTCAACGGGCTGCTCGGCCGGCTGTCCACGGCCTTCGAGGCCCAGCGCAGCTTCGTCGCCGACGCCGCGCACGAACTGCGGACGCCGCTGACGGCGCTCAAGCTCCAGCTCGGCCTGCTGCGCGACGCGCCACCCGGCCCCGAGCAGGACGCCGCCATCGCCCGGCTGCGCGGGGGCATCGACCGCGCGGTGCACCTCGTCGAGCAGCTGCTCGCCCTGGCCCGTGCCGAGCCCGGCGCGGCGGCGGCCTCGCAGACGCTGGACCTGGCCGAGATCGCCCGGCAGGCGGTGGCCGACGTGCAACCGCTGGCCGACAAGGCCGGCGTGGCGCTGCAGCTGTCGGCGCCACGGCCGTTGCCGCTGGAGGGCGACCTGCAGGCCCTGCGCAGCGCCGTTCGCAACCTGGTGGACAACGCGGTGAAGTACGGCGCGCATGCCGTGCAGGTCGAAGTGCTGCGCGAGGCCTCCGGCGCGGCGGTGCTGCGCGTGGACGACGACGGCCCCGGCATCCCGCCGGCGCTGCGTGAGCGCGCCTTCGACCGCTTTCAGCGCGGCGACGGCCACGACGCGCCGGGCAGCGGCCTGGGCCTGGCCATCGTGCAGGCCGCCGCGCGCCAGCAAGGCGCTCGTGTCAGCCTGGACACGGCGCCAGCAGGCGGGCTGCGCGCCGAGATCCGCTGGCCGGCGCCAGGACGCGAAGCCGCTACTGGATGAGGCCGTTCTTCAACGCGTAGTAGGTCAGGTCGCTGTTGGTGGCGAGATTGATCTTCTCCAGCACACGGCTGCGGTAGGTGCTGACGGTCTTGACGCTGAGGAACATCGCCTTGGCCATGTCGCCCACCGTCTCGCCCTTGGCCAGGCGCAGGAAGACCTGCAACTCGCGCTCGGACAGCAACTCGTGCGGCGGGCGCTCGCCGCCGCCGCCCACGCCGTCGGCCAGCAGCTCGGCCACCGCCGGGCTGATGTAGCGCCGGCCCCGCGCCACGGTGCGGATGGCCGTGGCGATCTCCTCCGGATCGCACTCCTTGTTGAGGTAGCCGCTGGCACCCTGGCGCAGCAGGGTCGTCGCGTAATGCGCCTCCGGGAAACCGCTGAGGATGAGCACGGGCAGGTCGGAAAAGCGCGCCTTGATGGCCGCCAGCGCATCGACGCCGCTCTGGTCGGGCATGGAGATGTCCAGCAGCAGCACGTCGACCTCGCCGCCGCGCGCCAGCTCCAGGGCCTCGCGGCCGTTGCCGGCCTCGCCGGTGACGCGGAAGTCGACGTTGTCGGCAAGGAACTGGCGCAGGCCGGACCGAACGATGGCGTGGTCGTCAACGATGCCGATGCGAATCATGGTGTCCTCCGGTGTCAGTCGCAACGAAAGCCTAGCGGCGCCGGCGGCGCGGCGCGATCAGCCTTGTCCTACAAGGGGTGGGATCAAGGCCGCTTCCTCGTCCTACGGCGGGTCGAGCGCCCGGCCGTCATGGCGGCGGCCGGCGATGCCGGACAGTTCGTGCCACGCCGCCGGGACCGGGCGGCGCAGGAGCCGGCATGAAGAAAGTGCTTGACACCCTCGACCGCCTGGAGCCGCCGGCCTGGATGCTGGCCGCGGCGACCCTGCTGCTGGCCGCCGCGCTGCTGGCCGCCTTCGTCGACACGCTGCAGGAGAACCTCCGCCATGGCGAGGCGACGCGCCAGGCCCAGCGCGTCGGCAGTCTCCGACAGACGATCAGCTCGGCAGCCGATGCCCGGGCCGAGGACAAGCAACCAAAGTTGCGCTGACTCCCCAACCACTCCAAACCTGAAGCCATGGCCGACACCTACACGCCCCTGCAGCTCGACGAAGCGGCGCTCGACGCCGCGCGCCACCATCTCGACGACGGCGCCGTCACCCCGGCCTACGGGCCCTGGCGGGACGACATCGTCAGGCTGCTCAATGGCGCCCTGGCGACCGAGATCACCTGCGTGCTGCGCTACCGCCGCCATCACTTCATGGCCACGGGGCTGGAGTCGCCGGCCATCGCCGAGGAGTTTCTCGTTCATGCAACGGCGGAGTTGGGCCATGCCGACCGCATCGCGCGCCGCATCGTGCAGCTGGGCGGCGAGCCCGACTTCAACCCCGTGGGCCTGCTGGAGCGCAGCCATGCCGGCTACGACGAGATCAACGACCTCAAGGGCATGATCCGCTCCAATCTGCAGGCCGAGCGGGTCGCCATCGAGACCTACCGGCAGATGATCCGCCTCGTGGCCGACAAGGATTCGACGACGCGGCGCCTGCTGGAAGACATCCTCGCCGACGAGGAAGAGCACGCCGACGAGCTGAGCGACTGGATGTCGCGGGCGTGAACTGGCGCCCCCGGCCCAGTCCCGCGCGCTGAACGCGGCGCGGGGCTGGTCCGCCCCCCGAGGGGGCGGCCCAGCGCTCGGCCCGCAAATACCCCGTTTCCCAACCCCGCGCGCTGGACGCGGCGCGGGGCTGGTCCGGAACACGCGAGTTTCAGGTGTGGCTGATTTCGAGCGGCCAGACTTCGACGACGCCGTCGGCCACGGCGCAGGGCGTGCCGGCCACCATGCACACCGCTTCTTCCAGGTTGGCGGCCTCGATGAGGGCGAAGCCGGCCAGCGGAAGCGCGGACTGGAGGTAGGCCCCTTGCGTCACCTGCATGCCGCGGCCCTGCGGGTTGCGGACCTGCACGGCCTTGCCGGCCACGCCGATCACGGCGCCCGCGGCCTCGAGCCGGGCATCCTGGGCGTGCGCCGCCTCGCGCAGGGCGGGGTCGGTGCGTTCATAGCCGGCGGAATCGCCGTAGCCGATGGTGATGAACTTGGCCATGGTGGGCTCCGTGTTGAGTTGAGGGGTCACCAGTTGGCCGAATAGCTCAGCATGACGCGGTGCGCCTGCGGCTTGAGCATCAGCCGGCTGTGCGAGTCGATCTGGTAGGAGAAGGCGCCGCGCAGCCCGGCCAGCCCCTCGTTCCTGGGCCGCTCGAAGGACATGCGCGCCGCCCAGCCGGTGTCGCGCTGCCAGACGGGCGCTTCGACGCCACCGCTCAGCTTGCGCGTCAGGTCGTAGCTGACCCCCGCCCACACCGCCTCGCGCACGGCCGCCTGGGGCCCCAGCTGGACGGGCGAGCGCACCTGCTGCTCCAGGCCGAGCTGGTAGCGCCAGCGCGATCGCTCGCGCTGGCGGGACAGCCATTGCGGGTCGCGCCAGTTGAGCTCGGGGTCGGGCGCCGCGGCCCGCGTGAGGGCCCGGCCGGCCTGCGTGCCGGCGACGGGCTGGCTCTGGGCATGCGCCAGGCCTGCCATCGCCAGGCCGAGCAGCGGGAGGATCAGACGGGACTTCATGGCGAACTCCGACGCGGACTTGGACGGGGGATCGGCGCGGGATGGACCTCACGGTGGATGGGGCCATCTTGGGCCGCTGCCCTCCCCCGCGGTGTCGGCACGGTCCGCCGGCGCTTATCGGACAAGGCGAAGCCGGCTTGAAGGCCCTGCAGCCCGGCACCGCCGCGCCGGCCTCCTACAGCGGGTCCGAGCCCGTCTTAATCTTGGCCTCATCTCCGCCTCATCGAGCCCTCACCCTCGCTCCCTAGAGTTCCCTGGCATGGGCTGCGCCGCAGCCTCCCGAGGAGCTTTCGATGACCCAGACCGCCAAACTGACCCTGACCGCCACGGCCGCCGCCCTGCTGGCCGCGGGCGTGACGCTGACGACCACCGCCTCCGGCTGGACGGCCCCCGCATGGCTCAAGCCCAAGGCTCCTGTGACGGCACCGCTGGCAGGCGACGCCACGCCGGGCAGCGCCGTCACGCCGGTGGCCGCGGCCGCCGCCACCGTGGCTGCGGCGCCTGCCGTCGCGCTGCCGCCGGCCCAACTGCCCAATTACCGCGCCATCGTGCAGACCCAGGGGCCGGCCGTGGTCGGCATCACGGTGGCCGGCCTGCACAAGGTCGACGGCCCGGCCATGGCCGACGGCGGCATGGACAACGACCCCTTCTTCCGCTTTTTCCGCGGCATTCCGGGCCTGCGCATGCCGCAGCCCGGCAACCCCGGCGCCCAGCCCTTCCGCGGCCAGGGCTCGGGCTTCATCATCAGCACCGACGGCCTGATCCTGACCAATGCCCACGTCGTGCGCGACGCCAAGCAGGTGACCGTCAAGCTCAACGACCGGCGCGAGTTCTCGGCCCAGGTGCTGGGCAGCGACCCCGCCACCGACATCGCCGTGCTCAAGGTCGACGCCAAGGGCCTGCCGACCGTCCAGCTCGGCGACCCGCGCCAGGTGCAGGTGGGCGACTACGTGCTGGCCATCGGCGCGCCCTACGGCTTCGAGCAGTCGGCCACGCAGGGCATCGTCAGCGCCAAGGGCCGCTCGCTGCCCGGCGAGAGCGTGGTGCCCTTCATCCAGACGGACGCGGCGGTGAACCCCGGCAACTCCGGCGGCCCGCTGTTCGACGCCGCGGGCCGCGTGGTCGGTGTCAACGCACAGATCTATTCGCAAAGCGGCGGCTTCCAGGGCCTGGCCTTCTCCATCCCCGTGGACGTGGCCCTGCGCGTGAAGGACCAGATCGTCGCCCACGGCAAGGTCGAGCATGCGCGCCTGGGCGTGACGCTGCAGGACCTGTCCGCGCCGCTGGCCGCCTCCTTCGGCCTGGACACGCCGGACGGTGCCCTGGTGTCCAGCGTCGTGCCCGACAGCGCGGCGGCCAAGGCCGGGCTGAAGGCCGGCGACGTCATCACCGGCATCGACGGCGAGCCGGTGCACGTGGCGGGCGACATCTCCAGCCGCGTCGGCCTGGCCCGCCCGGGCGACAAGATCAAGCTCGAGCTGTGGCGCGACAAGAGCCGCCACACCGAAACCGTGAGCCTCGGTCGTGCCGACAAGGACGTGCAGGAGGCCAGCGCGGCACCCGAGGGCGGCTCCCTGGGCCTGGCCCTGCGCCCGCTGGAGCGCCAGGAGCTGCGCGGCTCGGGCCTGGACCATGGCCTGCTGATCGAGCGGGTCACCGGGCCGGCCCAGCTCGCCGGCGTGCAGCCGGGCGACGTGCTGCTGGCGCTCAACGGCAAGCCGGTCGACAGCGTCGAGCAGGTGCGCGCCGCGATGAAGGACAAGCCCCGCCAGGTGGCCTTGCTGGTGGCGCGCGACGGGCAGCAGATCTTCGTGCCGGTGCGCCTGGGCTGAAGCCCGCCCGCTGAGCTGGTAGCGCGCGGCGCTCTCCTAGACTGGGAGTCCGCCACGCCTGCCGGAGGATGCCCTGGAGATCCTGCTCGAACTGCTTGCCGAACTGGTCTTCCAGGTTTTCGGCGAGGTGCTCATCGAATGGGGGCTGCAGTCGCTCGCAGCCCCTTTTCGCCGTTCCTCGAATGTCTGGCTCGCTGTGGCGGGCTATCTCCTCCTCGGTGCCGGGGTGGGCGCCCTCAGCCTGTGGCTGCTGCCCCAGCACCTGACGCGCGACGGCTGGCCCCGGCTGCTCAACCTCGTGGTCACGCCGGTGCTCGCCGGCCTGGCCATGACCCTGATCGGCCACTGGCGTGCCCGCCGCGGCGACCCGGTGCTGCGCATCGATCGCTTCGCCTGCGGCTACCTCTTCGCCCTGGCGGTGGCCGTGGTGCGCTACAACTTCGCGGCATGAACGCCGCCGCGCCGCTGTCATGAAGCGCTGGCAACGCCGCCTCGCCATGGCGGCCGCCGCTGCCGCATTGGCGCTGCTCGCGGTCGGCGGGCTCGCCCGCTGGCCGGCCTCGCAGGAGCCTGCTCCGGCCGCGGTCCGGCCCGCGGGCGTGGCCGCCGTGCCGGCGGCTTCGACAACGCCCGCCGCCACGCCGGTGGCAGCCATCGTCGCCAGCGCACCGCCACGAGCGGTTGCCGCAAGCGCTGCGGCTGCAGCCGTCCAGACGGTGGGAATCGGCTCCGAGGGCTATGGTCCCCACATCGAGAGCGCCTTCGCGGGCCACGACGCGGCGGCGGCCTGGGAGGCGGTGGGCTGGCTGAGGGCCTGCGCCTCCAACGACGCACGCCGCGACAGCTTCGAGCGGGCCCGGGCGCTGGGCGTCGTGCCCGAGATGACGACCCAGTTGATGGTGGAGGCGGACGCCGAGGCGCGCCGCTGCCAGACCGTCACCGCCTGGCACCGCGCCCTGCTGCCGGCGCTGGCCGCGCGCGCCTTCCAGGCCGGCGTGCCCGAAGCCGCCGCGGCCCTGGCCGGGACGGCCTTCGCCGCCGAGCTGTCGACGGCCGAGCGCCAGCAGGTGGCCGAGGCGATGTCCCGGACGCCGGCACCCGACCGCTGAGGGTCAGGGCATGCCGTTGCCGACGTAGTCCGCGAAGCCGGGCCGTTGGCTCAGCCGCTGCATCCAGGCCTGCACCGCCGGCAGCTCGATGCGCTCGATGGGCGCGTTCAGCCAGCGCTGGGCCGACAGGCCGAGCACGACGTCGGCGAGGGTGAAGGCCTCGCCGCAGACATGGGCGCCGGTGCGGGCGAGCTGGCCGTCGAGCAGGGCCATGTGGCGGTTCCAGCCGGCCACGCCGGCCGCGATGGCCTCGGGCGCGGCCGGCTGGCCGCGCACCAGGGCCATGAAGGCCACGCGCCAGGAGTTGTTCAGTTCGCCGGCCTGCCAGTCCATCCACTGCTCCACCCGCGCCCGCGCCCGGAGCTCGGTGGGCAGCAGCGCCGTGTCGCCGCACCGGGCGGCCAGGTAGCGGCAGATGCTGTTGCTCTCCCACAGCGTGAAGTCGCCATCGACGAGCACGGGAATGAGGCCGTTGGGGTTCATCGCGAGGTAGCCCGGCTCCTGGGGCGAGCGAAAGCCCGCGCCCCAGTCCTCGCGTTCGATGTCGAGGCCGAGCAGCGCGGCCGTCCACATGGCCTTGCGGACGTTGATGGAGGTGAGGCGGCCGAGGAGACGCAGGGCGGGCATGGCGAGGCGGTGTGTGGATGGAGTGGGGAGTGTCCCCTCCCGCCGCCGGCCCCGCCGGCCTGGGGTCAAGCCCGGCCCGGCCGGGAGCCCGCTCAGGCCGCCGCGGCGAGGGCCAGGTCCGCCCCGCCGTCGGCGACGAGGCCGACGATGTCGGTCAGCACGATGGTGCGGCCCTCGAGGGCGGCGATGGCGATCAGGTGGCGCCGGCTCGGGACGCCGTTCATGTCCGGCATGGGGCGCACCTGCTGGGGCTGCAGCTGCACGACGTCGCTGACGCGGTCGGCCACGACGCCCACGCAGCGCTCGCCGAGGCTGACGACGATGACGATGGTGAAGGCGTCGAAGGGCACGCTGGGCAGGCCGAAGCGGCGGCGCAGGTCGATCAGCGGGATGACCTCGCCGCGCAGGTCCAGCACCCCCAGCACGTCGGCCGGTGCGCCGGCCAGCCGCGTCGGCGCCTCGAAGGAGCGGATCTCGCGGACGGCTTGCAGGGCCATGCCGTATTCCTGGCCGTCCAGCTGGAAGACCAGGGCTTCGTTGATGGCGGCCTGGGACGGGGCGGCGGAGTCGGCGCCGGCGTCGACGAGTTCAAGGCTGTTCATGGGAGATCCCTGTCAGTGGAGCTCCGATGTTATTTGATACATTTGATATTGACCCGCCAAAACGCGCATCGTTTTTCACGGATTTCGCGCTGGCAGCCGGTGCCGTTGGCGGCGCGCGGCTCAGGAGGGCTCGCCCAGCACCGCACGGCCCGCAGGCGTGGGCCAGGCGACCCAGCGCCCAGCGTCGTCGCATTGCAGCCGCAGCCAGCCCGGCCCCGCGACGCCACCGATGACGGCGTCGGACAGCGCGGTGCAGCGCCGCAACAGCACGCTGACCCGCTCGTCCAGGCGCTTGGCCAGGCGGGTGAGGGCGACGCCCTCGCCCTCGTCGAGTTCGAGCAGCAGGCGCAGCAGGGCCTCGTCAGGCGGCGCCATGCGGGCTCAGCACGACGGGGATGGCCTTGGAGGTCGGCGTGCGGGCGCCGAGGGCGAAGCTCTCCAGCGGCACCAGGGCGTTGGTCTCGGGGAAGTAGCTGGCCAGGCAGCCGCGGGGGATGTCGTACTCGACAAGCAGGAAGCGCTCGGCGCGGCGCTCCTGCAGTTCGCCGCCGTCCGTCCCGGCGTGGAGGCTGGTGACGTCGACCCAGTCGCCGGCCTTCATGCCGAGGTCGGCCAGGTCGGCGGCATGGATGAAGACGACCCGGCGGTGCCCGTAGACGCCGCGGTAGCGGTCGTCGAGGCCGTAGATGGTCGTGTTGTACTGGTCGTGGGAACGCAGCGTCGTCAGCGTGAAGACGCGCACGTCGCGCCGCCGTTCGGCAGCCCGCTCGGTGGCGCCATCGGTAGGCAGGGCGTGGGTGCTGAACTCGGCCTTGCCGCTGGGCGTGGCCCAGGCGCGCTCGCTGGCGGTGTTGCGCAGGCGGAAGCCGCCGGGCCGGCTGACCTTGTCGTTGAAGCCGGCGAAGTCGGGCAGCACGGCCTCGATGCGGTCGCGGATGGCGGCGTAGTCGCCGGCGAGCTGCAGCCAGGGCGTGCGGCCGTCGCCGAGCGTCGCCACGGCCATGCGTGCGACGACCATGGGCTCGGACAGCAGGTGCTCGCTGGCCGGTGCGTTCATGCCGGTGGACAGGTGGACCATGCTCATCGAGTCTTCCACCGTGACGCCCTGCGGAGCGCCGGCCTGCACGTCGATCTCGGTGCGGCCGAGCACCGGCAGCACCAGGGCCTGGCGGCCGTGGACGACGTGGCTGCGGTTGAACTTGGTGGTGATGTGCACCGTCAGCTCGCAGCGCCGCAGCGCCCGCCAGGTGGCGGCCGTGTCGGGCGTGGCCGCGGCGAAGTTGCCGCCCATGGCGATGAAGACCTTGGCGCGCCCGTCGAGCATGGCCTGGATGGCGCCGATGGTGTCCACGCCCGGCTCGCGCGGCGGCTCGAAGCCGAAGACCTCGCCCAGGCGATCGAGGAAGGCCGGCGCGGGCTTCTCGTAGATGCCCATGGTGCGGTCGCCCTGCACGTTGCTGTGGCCGCGCACCGGGCAGGCGCCCGCGCCGGGCCGGCCCAGGTTGCCGCGCAGCAGCAGCAGGTTGACGATCATCTGGATGGTCTTGACCGAATGGCGGTGCTGGGTGATGCCCATGCCCCAGCAGGCGATGACGCGCTCGCTGGCCACGTAGAGGTCGGCGGCCTGCTCGATCTGGGCGCGGCTCAGGCCGCTGGCTTCGGCCAGGGGCTCCCAGGCCTGCTCGCGCAGCTCGGCCGCGAAGGCGTCGAAGCCGCACGTGTGCTCGGCGATGAAGGCCGCGTCCAGCACCGGCGCACGGCCCTCGCGGCGGGCCTCGTCGTCCAGCTCGACGACGCGTTTGCACATGCCCTTGAGCAGCGCGAAATCGCCTCCGACCTTGACCTGGAAGTAGTGGCTGCTGATGGCTGCCGAGCCGAAGGTCAGCATCTCCAGCTTGTCCTGCGGGTCGGCGAAGCGCTCCAGGCCGCGCTCCCTCAGCGGGTTGAAGCTGACGATGCGCGCACCGCGCTTGCGTGCCGCCCTCAGCTCGCCCAGCATGCGCGGGTGGTTGGTGCCCGGGTTCTGGCCGAAGACGAGGACGCAGTCGGCCTGCTCGAAGTCCTGCAGCGTGACCGTGCCCTTGCCCACGCCGATGGTCGGCCGCAGGCCCGAGCCGCTGGGCTCGTGGCACATGTTGGAGCAGTCAGGGAAATTGTTGGTGCCGAACTGGCGAACGAAGAGCTGGTAGAGGAAGGCCGCCTCGTTGCTCGTGCGGCCCGAGGTGTAGAAGATGGCCTGGTTGGGGTCGGCCAGGGCCTGGAGTTCGCGGGCGATGAGCGCGAAGGCCTCGTCCCAGGTGGTGCGGCGGTAGCGGTCGGCCTCAGGGTCGTAGACCATGGGCTCGGTGAGCCGGCCGGTCGCTTCGAGTTCGTGGTCGGAGGCCTCGGCCCATTCGGCCAGGGTGCGGGCGCCGATGACCTCGGGCGTGGCGCGCCGCGCGGTCGCCTCGGCGGCGACGGCCTTGGCGCCGTTCTCGCAGAACTCGAAGGTCGAGCGGTGGTCGCGGTCCGGCCAGGCGCAGCCGGGGCAGTCGAAGCCGTCGGCCTGGTTGGCGTGCAGCAGCGTCTTGGCGCCCTTGACCGCCACCCCTTGCTCGTTGAGGTGCCGGGCCACGCTCTTCAGCGCCGCCCAGCCGCCGGCCGGGCCGTCGTAGAACTCGATCTTCTGTTCGCTCATCGCTCGCACATCAGTTGTCCATTCCGCATTCGCGGCACCCGCGACGCATGAAACGAATGCAGAAATGCAACCACAGAGGCACGGAGCCACAGAGATAAAAGCTCGGTGTTTCCTCTGTGCCTCCGTGCCTCTGTGGTTGCCTTTGAGATTTCACTTCGGGAAAAAGCCCCGCGCCCGGGGGCGGTGGGGCTCGTCAGCCTAGCAGGCCAGCCTCAGTGGAAGAACTTGCCGACGCTCAGCAGGGTCTTGTAGACGCCCCAGGCCAAGGGGATGCCGACGGCCGCCCAGGCCAGCACGACGGTGAGCGTCGAGCTCGCCGCCGCCTCGCCGCTGCCGCGTCCCACCTCGGTGGCGGCGGCGCGCTCGCGGGCCAGCTTCTGCTCGTGCGCCAGCTCGTCGTCGCTCATGAAATGACGCGCGTCCACGGGACGCACCAGCAGGTTGGCCACGAGGCCGACGACCAGCATGCCGACGAGGATGTACATGGTCTGGTTGTAGACCTGCTCGCGCGGCAGGCCCAGGCCCAGCTGGTAGTCGCGCATGTAGTTGACGACCACGGGGCCCAGGATGCCGGCCGTGGCCCAGGCGGTGAGCAGCCGGCCATGGATGGCCCCCACCATCTGCGTGCCGAAGAGGTCGGCGAGGTAGGCCGGCACCGTGGAGAAGCCGCCGCCGTACATGCTCAGGATGATGCAGACCGCGCCGACGAAGAGCAGCTTGGAGCCGGCCGCCGCGCTGCTCGGGATGCTGGCGTAGAGCACGCCGCCGAGCACAAAGAAGACGACATAGGTCATCTTGCGGCCCAGCTTGTCGGACAGGCTGGCCCAGAAGAAGCGCCCGCCGATGTTGAAGAGGCTGAGCAGGGCCGCGAAGCCGGCGGCGACGCCGGCGATGGCGCCGAGCTGGGCCTTGTCCAGCGCGGCGAACTTGGCGCCGTCACCGCTCAGGCCGATCAGCGAGCCGCCGAAGATCTCCTGCAGCATCGGGCTGGCCATGCCAATGACGCCGATGCCCGCCGACACGTTCATGCACAGCGCCACCCACACCAGCCAGAACTGCGGGATGCCCCAGACCTTGCTCACGTGGACGTGGCGCTGGGTGATCATGGCGTTGCCGGCCTTGGCCGCCGGCGCCGTCCAGCCGGCGGGCTTCCAGCCCGTCGGCGGCACGCGGTAGCCGAGGGCGCCGCCCATCATGAAGACGAAGTAGACGAGGGCCATGACGACGAAGGTCTGCGTGACGCCGACGTCGGTGGACGTGGCGAAGAGCTTCATCAGCTCGGCCGCCAGCGGCGAGCCGATCATCGCGCCGCCGCCGAAGCCCATGATGGCCATGCCGGTGGCCATGCCGCGCTTGTCGGGGAACCACTTGATCAGCGTCGACACCGGGCTGATGTAGCCCAGGCCCAGGCCGATGCCGCCGATGACGCCGCTGCCCAGGATCATCAGCCAGAACTGATGGGTGTGGATGCCCAGCGCCGAGATGAGCATGCCGCCGCACCAGCACAGCGCCGACACGACGCCGGCCTTGCGCGGACCGGCGCGCTCCAGCCACCCGCCCCAGATGGCCGCCGCGCAGCCGAGGAAGACGAAGAAGAGGGTGTACATCCAGCCGAGGGTGGAGACCTTCCAGTCACAGCTGGTGACGAAGAGCTCCTGGAAGAAGCCCACGTCGGGGCCGCACTTGATGGCCTCCTTGATGCCCAGCGCCTTTGACAGCGGCAGCCAGAACACGGAGAAGCCATAGGCCATGCCGATGCATAGATGGATGGCGAGGGCCGCCGGCGGCACCAGCCAGCGGTTGAAACCCACGCCGGCGACGGTGCGCTCCTTGTCGAGCCACCCGCTGCTGCGGCCCGGACCGGGCACGGCATCTATTCCCACAGAGGACATCGCTTGAATCCCTTCGACTGGTTGAATGCCGCCAAGCTTGCGCGTTAGGCAGCGGTGCGGCGCAGGATACGAGGGCAAGCGTTGCACTGCCATGTAATGCCGCTCAGATAAACACCTAGGGCAGACGGGTCAGTGGTAACTGGACGTTAAATCGCTTACAGGCGGGCCGGGCGGGAATTCGACCTATCCTTCCCCGCCATGCGACGCGTTCTGATCATTGACGACCACCCCGGCGTGGGCCAGGCGCTGGAGCTGCTGCTGTCCCTGCACGACATCGAGGCCAGCGTCGCCACCAGCCCCGAGGCGGGCCTCGCCCTGCTCGACGCCCGCCCGTTCGGCCTGGTCATCCAGGACATGAACTTCACCGCCGACACCACCTCCGGCGAGGAGGGCGAGGCGCTGTTCCGCGCCATCCGCGCGCGTCGGCCGGACCTGCCCATCATCCTGCTGACGGCCTGGACGCGCCTGGACGCGGCCGTCGCCCTCGTGAAAGCCGGGGCGGCCGACTACCTCGCCAAGCCCTGGGACGACGCCAAGCTGCTGGCCAGCGTGGAGAACCTGCTGGAGCTGGGCGAGGCCAATCGCGAGATCGCGCGCATGCGCGAGCTGGGCCGCGAACGGCGAGCCGCCCTGGCGCGGCGCTACGACCTCGCCGGCCTGGTATTCGCCTCGGACGCCATGCTCGGCCTGCTGGAACTCGCCGGCCAGGTGGCGGCAGCCCCGGTGCCGGTGCTGATCACCGGGCCCAACGGCGCCGGCAAGGAGCGCATCGCCGCCTTCGTGCATGCCAACTCGGCGGCCCGGGCCGGCCCCTTCGTGGCGCTGAACTGCGGCGCCCTGCCGGCCGACCTCATCGAGGCCGAACTCTTCGGCAGCGACAGCGGCGCCTACACGGGCGCGGCCAAGGCGCGCGTCGGCCGCTTCGAGGCGGCCGACGGCGGCACCCTCTTCCTCGACGAGATCGGCAACCTGCCGCTGGCGGGCCAGGTCAAGCTGCTGCGGGTGCTGGAGACCGGCCAGTTCGAGCGCCTGGGTTCCAGCAAGACACGCCAGACTCGCGTGCGCGTGCTCAGTGCGACGAATGCCGACCTGCGCGCGATGGTCAGGTCAGGCTCCTTCCGCGAGGACCTGTTCTACCGCCTCAACCTCATCGAGCTCAGGCTGCCTCCGCTGGCCGAACGGCGCGAGGACGTGCTGCCGCTGGCCGAGCATTTCCTCTGCGGCCGGGCGCGCCTGGGCGAGGCCGCGCGCGAGGCCCTGCTGGCCCATCGCTGGCCGGGCAATGTGCGCGAGCTCAAGAACGCCGTCGAGCGGGCGGCCCTGCTCTGCCAGGGCGGCGAGATCACGCCCGCCCTGCTCGGCCTGGAGGACGCCGGCGCGGGCGCCTCGGGCGGCGCCTGGCGCAACCTCGACGAGCCCAGCCGCGAGGCCGTCGTCGCGGCGCTGGCCGCGGCGGGCGGCGTCGTCAGCCGGGCGGCGACGCAGCTCGGCCTGTCGCGCCAGGCGCTGTACCGGCGGCTGGAGCGTTACGGGATCGCGCCTTGAACGCGCTGCTGTCGCTGCGCACGCGGGCGATGCTGGCGCTGGCGACGGCGGCGGTGGTGCCGCCTCTGGTCATCCTCGGCGTGCGGCGCGCGGGCCTGTCGGAGGGGCCGGCCCTGCTGGCCGCCATCGCCGTCATGCTGCCGCTGCTGGCCTGGCTGTCGGCACGCTGGCTGGCGCCGCTGCTGCGCCTGACACGGGCGCTGGAGGGGACCGTGCTCAGCTACCGCGACAGCGACTTCAGCCTCAACCTGACGCCCGACGGCCCGCGCGAGCTGGCGGCGCTGACACGGCTGCATGCCGAACTGGGCCTGGCCCTGCGCGAACAGCGCCAGCACCTGGCCCAGCGCGAGCTGCTGCTCGACACGGTCGTGCAGAACACGCCGGTGGCGTTGGTGCTGACGGGACCTGGCGGGCGCATCGCCATCGCCAACCTCGCCGCCCGCCAGTTGCTTGGCGATGGGCGCAGCCTCGTCGGTCTGGACTTCGGCGCCGTCATCGCGCCGCTGCCCGAGGCCTTGCGCGAGGCTCTGGCGGGCGACGCGGACCGGCTCTTCGCCGTCACCCTGGCCGACGGCAGCGAGGAAACCTTCCACCACAGCACGCGCGCCTTCCGGCTGCAGGGCCAGCCGCACCGGCTGCGGCTGCTGCGGCGCATGACCCGCGAGCTGTCGCGCGCCGAGGTGGCGACGTGGAAGCGCGTCATCCGCGTGCTCAGCCACGAACTGAACAACTCGCTGGCGCCGATCTCGTCGCTGGCCCACAGCGGGGCCGAGCTGGCCCGCCGCGGCCACACCGAGCGCCTGCCCGAGGTGCTGGGGAGCATCGGCGAGCGCGCCGCCCACCTGCACGCCTTCCTGAGCGGTTATGCCCGCTTCGCCAAGCTGCCGGCGCCGCGCCGCGAGGCGGTGGACTGGCCGGGCTTCCTGGCGCGGCTGGCGACACTGGGCGAGTTCCGTGTCGACGGCAGCCCGCCGCAGGCGCCGGGGTGGTTCGACCCGGCGCAGATCGAGCAGGCCCTGCTCAACCTGATCAAGAACGCCCACGAGTCGGGCAGCGACCCCGACGAGGTGGTGCTGCGCCTGGCCAGCCAGGGCGCCGAGCTGAGGCTGGAAGTGCTCGACCGCGGCCCGGGCATGAGTGAGGCGGTGCTGGCCCAGGCCCTCCTGCCCTTTTACTCGACCAAGCGCTCGGAGCCGGGCTCGCAGGGCGGCACCGGCCTGGGCCTGGCCCTGGCGCGCGAGATCGCCGAGGCGCACGACGGCCGCATCGCCCTGGCCAACCGCGACGGTGGCGGCCTGCGCGTGGCCATCAGCCTCCCCCAGAAGTGAAGGAGCCCCCGGCTCAGCCCGCGCGCTGAACGCGGCGCGGTCTGATCGTCTTGCAGACCGCGCAGCCGGCAGTGCGGCTGCTCTTCGGCAGGCACGACAAGTCCACTGGACTTGTCGTGTCCGGCCTCAGCCCCCCGAGGGGGCGGCGATGCTTGCGGCATTGAGCCGCAAGCACATCGCCTGCGCGGGCCGGCTCGGGAACTGGAGTCGGACACAAGCAGTCCCTGCGGACTGCTTGTGCCTACGACAGGCCAAGGGCCTCTGGCCCTTGGCAGCCCAGCGCTCGGCCCGCAAATACGCCGTTTCATCGGCTTTGGCCGACGGGCGTGAGCGAATGCGCGGGGGCGGCGGCTTTGTAACCGCGGGGGATGGCGACACCCTGGGGTCACCCCTAATATGCCGCGCCATGCGCATGCCCAACCTCTCACTGCCGCCACCGGCCGCTGCCGCGCCCCTGGACGAAGGCCAGGTGCTGGGCGTGTGGCGGCTGCAGAAGCCGCTGCCGGACGGCGAGCAGGCCCATGCCGGCCAGTGGTACAGCGCCCACCACGCCCTGGCCACCGAACAAAAGGCCGCCGTGCTGGTGCTCGACCGCAGCGACCACGGTGCCGGCGTGATGCTGCGTTATGCCGACCAGGCCGGCGACCTCGCCCGGCTTCAGCACCCCCAGATCGCCGTGCCGAGCGACAGCGGCGTCACGCCCGATGCCCATCCCTACCTCATCGTCGAGGGCGAGCACGGCGAGCCCTTGCTGCCCCGGCTGGACGAACTCGGTCTGCGGGAGCGCGTCGAGCTGCTGGTGCAGCTGTGCGAGGCCCTGCGCTCGGCCCACCAGCAGGGCTGGCTGCTGGCCGAGCTGGACCCGGCCATGATCTGGCTCGACCGCGAGGGCGGCGTGCGCCTGATGGGCCTGGGCCTGACCCGCATCCCCGACCCCACCGACCCCTTCGACCGCGGCCTGAGCCTCGGCGCCTCGCCGGCCTTCGTCGCGCCGGAGCGGCGCCATGGCGAGCCGCCCAGCCTGGCCAGCGAGGTCTACGGCCTGGGCGCCTTCGCGCGCGGGCTGGTCTGCGGCTGGGAAAACACGCCCCGTGGCCTGGCGCCGCTGCGCGGCAGCGCCGGCGACGCCTGGCCCACCCTGCGCGAGGACCGGCAGATGAAGCTGGACAACCTGCTGCGCCGCGCCATGGCCGAATCGCCCGAACTGCGCACCCGCGGCGCCGAGGGCCTGGCCGACGAACTGCGCGAATGGCTGGGCCTGAGCCCGCAGCGCAACGCCCTGCCCGGCGCCGAGGCCCATGCGCCGGCCAAGCCGGTCGCCTGGTGGAAGCGCTGGCTGTGGCTGGGTGCCGCGGCCGGCGTGGCGCTCGCGGCCATGGCCGCGCGATTGAGCGGCGATTCGCCCGCGACGGCGGCCACGACCTCGCTCGCCCGGCAAGCCCGCAGCTGAGGGCCCCCGGAGGGATTTTTCGGGATGCGCCACCCCGGGCGCTGGGCAACAATGCGCGCTTGCCCGGAGGATCCATGGCCCGCCCGCTGCCTGCGCCCCTGCCCCATCCCTGCCCCGCCTCGACTGCGCCCGGCCTGAGCCGGTCGCTGCGCTGATGTCCGCCGTCGGCGCCGCGCCCGCGATGGGCGGCCTGCTCGGCTTCGGGCCCCTGAAGCTGCATCTGCCGGCCACGCGGCTGCAATGGCTGGCCCTGGCGGCCGGCCTGGGCCTGGGCGCCCTGGGTGCCGAGCTGGCCTGGCACCATCCCCTGTCGGGGCCGCTGGCCCTGGCGGCCTGGGGCGTCGCCGTGCTGCTGGCGGCGCTGTTCTGGGTCAAGACGCCCGTGCTGCTGCTGGCGCCGCTGCCGCTCATCGGCCTGGCGCCGTGGACGGGCTGGATCACCTTCGAAGAGATGGACCTGCTCGTCACGGCCTGCGGCTGCGGCGGCTACCTGGCCTATGCCCTGCAGCTGAATGCGCGTGACCGCGCCCCCGCCTGGCGCCACGCCCTCGTCTATTCGCCGGCGGTGCGGGTGCTGATCGTGGCCCTGGCGCTGTCGGCGGCCTGGAGCATGAAGCGGGGCTTTTCCGACGCCGGCGCCTTCACCTTCGGCTGGTTCCAGGGTTATCACGAGCCGATGAACTCGGTGCGCAATGCCAAGGCCATCTTCCTGGTGCTGGCACTGCTGCCGCTGTGGACGGCCGCCGCCGCGGCGCGGCCTCGCGGCTTCTCGCGCGGCCTGCTGCTCGGCCTCGTGCTCGCCCTGGCCGGCGCCAGCGTAGCGGCGCTGTGGGAGCGCCTGGCCTATACCGGCCTGCTCGACTTCTCCACCGACTACCGCACGACCGCGCTGTTCTGGGAAATGCACGTCGGCGGCGCGGCGCTGGACGGCTTCCTGGTGCTGACCCTGCCCTTCGCGCTGCTGGCCCTGCTGCGCACGCGCTCGCCCTGGCGCTTCGCCGCGGGGCTGGCCATCGTGCTGCTGGCCGCCTATGCCTGCCTGACGACGTTCTCGCGCGGCGTCTACCTGGCCCTGCCGCTGGCCCTGGTGCCCATGGTGCTGCTGGCCGATGCGCAGCGGCGCCGTGCCGCCGCAGGACCGGACAGCAGCCACGTCGACAGCAGCCTCGGCGCGGTGGACCAGCCGCTGCCGCGCCTGGCCAAGGTGGGCGCGCTGGCGATGGCCGCCGCCTTCGCGCTGGCGGCGGCCCTGGTCTTCGGCGGCGGCGGCTACCGCGGCCTGCTGGCGCTGTTCTTCGTGATGGTGGTGCTGCTGACCCTGCCGGCCAGCCTGTGGCGGCCGACCCTGGGCCAGCGGCTGACGGCCCTCGTCATGGGCGGCGTGCTGGCCCTGCTGCTGGGCGGCGCGAGCTGGGCCCTGTCGATGGCCGTGCCCAAGGCGGCCTATGCCCTGCATGCCGTGGCGCTGGCCTGCTGCGCCGTGCTGCGCTGGCGCGACGAACCCGGGCAGACGCGCCCCGTCTACCTGCTGCTGGTGACGACGGCCTGGTTCTGGCTGCTGGCCACCATGGTCATCGTGGCCGACTACTGGGGTGGTACCGCCGGCCGCTGGACGGGCATGGCCGCCGGCCTCGCCCTCGCGGGGCTGTGGGCCCTGATGCTGCTGGAGCCGCGCCTGTGGCCCCTGCAGGGCGCGGGCAGCGTGGGCAAGGCCGGCTGGCGCAAGCGCGCCCTGCTCACCGCGGGCCTGCTGCTGGTGATGGCCGTGGTGGCGGCCCTGGGCGGCGGCGGCTACCTGCGCGACCGCGTGGCCACCTGGAAGGAGGACGGCCAGACCCGCCTGACCCATTGGCGCGAAGGCCTGCATCTGCTGCACGGCGGCCGGCAATGGCTGCTCGGCAAGGGCGCCGGACGCTTCGTGGCCACCAACTTCTACGACGGCCCGGTGGACGCGATGGTCGGCGACTACCGGCTGCGCCACGACGAGCACGAGTCCTACCTCGCGCTGGCGGCGGGCAAGCACCAGCTCGGCCGGGGCGAGCAGTTCCGCGTCAGCCAGCGCATCGCGGCGCCGGCGCCGGGGCTGGTGACGGTGCACCTGGTCAGCCGCACGGCGGCCGACGCCTACCTGGTGCTGCAGATCTGCGAGAAGAACCTCATCTACCCCGACAACTGCTCCAGCGTCGAACCCCAGCTCAAGCCGCACCCGGCGGCCGAGGGCGAGGCGACGGACCGGCAGCCGGAGTGGCAGACGAGCGACTTCCAGCTCGGCCCGGTGCCCGCCCTCGGCGGCTCGTGGTGGGCGCCCCGCTTCGTGACCTTCTCGATGGCGCTGGACACGCGCGGCGCGCGCGTCGACATCGCCCGCATCTCCATGCAGGACAGCCAGGGCCGGCAGTTGCTGGTCAATGGCGACTTCAACCGCGAGATGGCGCGCTGGTTCTTCTCCAGCGACCGCCACCACCTGCCCTGGCACATCAAGAACGCGGCGCTGCACGTGCTCTTCGAGCAGGGCCTCGTGGGCCTGGCGCTGCTGACCGCGGCATGGCTGCTGGCGGTGCTGCGCCTGGCCTTCGGCCGCGGGCGCGACCACCCGCTGGCCCCGGCCATCGTCGCCGCGCTGATCGGCTTCGCCACCGTCGGCGCCTTCGACAGCCTGCTGGACGCGCCGCGCGTGGGCCTGGTGTTCTTCACGCTGCTGCTGCTGGGGCTGGGTCTGCGCGCCCTGCCGGGCGAAGGGGTCGCGCGGCTGGCCTGAGCCCGGGCCGTCGGCCTCCTGGCATGATGCGCGGCCCATGTCCGCCGTACCTCCCGCCGCCGGCCTCAACCCGGCCCAGCTCGAAGCCGTCCACCACCTGAGCGGCCCCTGCCTCGTCATCGCCGGGGCCGGCTCGGGCAAGACGCGCGTCATCACGACCAAGATCGCCCGGCTGCTGGAGGCCGGCTACCGGCCGGGGCAGATCGCCGCCATCACCTTCACCAACAAGGCCGCGCAGGAGATGCGCGAGCGGGCCAAGGCCCTCGTCGGCAACAAGGCGGCCCGCGACCTGGCCATCTCGACCTTCCATTCCCTGGGCGTGCGCCTGCTGCGCGAGGAGGGTACTCGCCTGGGCCTGAAGGAGCAGTTCTCCATTCTCGACAGCGACGACGTGCTCAACGTGCTCAAGGACGCCGGCGGCACCACCGACGTGAACCAGGCGCGGCGCTGGCAGTGGACCATCTCGCTGTGGAAGAACCAGGGCCTGTCGCCGGCCCAGGCCGCACTGGCCGCCCAGGACGAGGACGAGCGCGCCGCTGCCGCCGTGATGGTGCGTTACCAGGAGCGCCTGGCCGCCTACCAGGCGGTGGACTTCGACGACCTCATCACCCTGCCGCTCAAGCTGCTGACCACGGATGCCGAGGCGCGCGAGAAGTGGCAGGCCAAGCTGCGCTACGTGCTGGTGGACGAATACCAGGACACCAACGCCGTGCAGTACGAACTGCTCAAGGCCCTGGTGGGCGAGCGCGGCATGTTCACCGCCGTGGGCGACGACGACCAGTCCATCTACGGTTGGCGCGGCGCCACCATCGAGAACCTCAAGCGCCTGCCGCAGGACTACCCGGCGCTCAAGGTCATCCCGCTGGAGCAGAACTACCGCTCCACCGGTGCCATCCTGCGGGCGGCCAACAACGTCATCGCCGGCAACCCCAAGCTCTTCGAGAAGAAGCTCTGGAGCGAGTACGGCGACGGCGAGCCCGTCGTCCTGCTGGAGGCCGATGGCGAGGAGCACGAGGCGGAGCGGGCGGTGGCTCGCATCCAGGCCCTGCGCGCCGAGGGCAAGGGGCCCAACTTCAAGGATTTCGCCATCCTCTACCGCGCCAACCACCAGGCGCGTGTCTTCGAGCAGGCGCTGCGCCGGGCGCAGATCCCTTACAAGGTCTCAGGCGGCCAGAGCTTCTTCGACAAGGCCGAGATCAAGGACCTGTGCGCCTGGCTGCGCCTGCTCGTCAACCCCGACGACGACCCCGCCTTCCTGCGCGCCGTGACCACGCCCAAGCGCGGCATCGGCCACCAGACGCTGGGCGCGCTGGGCAAGTTCTCGGCGCAATGGAAGTGCAGCATGTTCGAGGCCCTCTTCTCCGAGAGCCTGTCCACCGCCGTGAGCGCCCGGGCCATCGCCGGCCTGCACGAGTTCGGCCGTTATGTGAACGAGCTGCAGTACCGCGCCCGCCACACCGAGGGCCACACGGCCGCGCACGCGCTGCTGATGGAGTGGCTCAAGGACATCGCCTACGAGACCCACCTGCTGGAGACCGAGGAGAACGAGAAGGTCGCCCAGGCGCGCTGGGGCAATGTGCTGGATTTCGTCGACTGGATCGCCAAGCGCTGCGGCGGCCAGCACAGCGAGGAGGGCGGCGTCAGCTTCACCGAGCCCAAGCAGAGCGTGCTGGACGTGGCCCAGACCATCTCGGTCATCCTGTCCCTGGCCGAGCGCGGCGAGGACCAGGACCAGGTCACCCTCACCACCCTGCACGCCTCCAAGGGCCTGGAATGGCCGCACGTGGTGCTGGCCGGCGTCAACGAGGGCCTGCTGCCCTTCAAGCGCGACGAACAGGAGATGACCGCGCAGGCCCTGGAGGAGGAACGGCGGCTGATGTACGTGGGCATCACCCGGGCGCGGCAGACGCTGGCGGTCTCGACCCTGCGCCGGCGCAAGAAAGGCCGGGACACCGTCGTGGGCATTCCGAGCCGCTTCCTGGCCGAGATGAAGCTGCACGAGGGCGGCACCCGGGAAGATCCCAGGGAGAAGCTCAAGCGCATGCGGGCCGAACTGGCTGCCAAGGCGGCCGCCCGCGATTTGCCTCAGTAGCCCGTCGTAGTGCCTGTTGGCGGGCCGAGCGCTGGGCTGCCAAGGGCCAGAGGCCCTTGGCCTGTCGTAGGCACAAGCAGTCCGCAGGGACTGCTTGTGTCCGACTCCAGTTCCCGAGCCGGCCCGCGATGGCGATGTGCTCGCGGCTCGATGCCGCGAGCATCAGCGTCCCCCAGGGGGCTGAGGCCGGACACATGGCGCCCGGTGGGCGGCATGTGCCTGCCGAAGGGCTGCGGCTCAAGCCGCGGCGCGGCCTGCAAGGCCGGCCAAGGTACCCCTTGGACGAGGGGCTCACAGTTTTCAAGGATGAATCGCTCATTCGCGGGGGTCCCCCCGAAGCGCGTGAAGTCTTCACAACCCAGCCACGGTAGGCTGCGAACAATGCGATCCAGCCCTTCCTCACGGTGAGCCTGCATCATGAAAGCCCTGGTCCTTGCTGCCGCCCTCGCTGCCCTCAGTTCCGCCGCTCCGGCCGGCGCCGTGCGTGACGCCCGGCCCCAGGCCGTGACGGACACGGCGACGGCGGCGGTGATCGCGGATGCCGGCCGCCTCGGCTCGGCCAGCCTGACGGCGCTCAACGGCGGCAGCCACTGGACGCCGCCCCAGCGCGCCGGCCACGCGGAAAGCCCCTTCGAGCTGCCCCTGCCTGACGTCGACGCCGGCAGCCTGCTGCTGGGCATCACGGTGCTGGTCATGGCCCTGTCGCGCCCCGTCAGCCGCCTGCTGCGCCGCCAGGAGCAGCAGCGCCGCGCCACCGCGCTGGCCAGCACCCTGGGGCAGGCTCCGCGCCACTGAGCGCGGTCAGATCGCCAGCGGGTCGACGTCCACGGCCCAGCGCAGCACGGCCTTGTGCTGGCGCTTGAGCGCCAGCAGCGCCGGCACCCATTCGCGCAGGAAGGCCTGCAGCCGAGAGCGCTGCCCCGCCTCCACCAGCATCTGCATGCGCTCGACATCCGCCACCCGGGCCACGGCATGGGGCACCGGCGGATAGACGAAGACCTGCTCGTCCTGCAACAGCCCCGCCGCCTCGTCGAGGAAGGCCTTGGCCGCCTCGGCCGTGCGCGCCTCGGCGCGCAGCAGGGCGAGATGCGAAAACGGCGGCAGGCTGGCGGAGCGGCGCTCGGCGAGCTGGTCTCGGGCGAAACGCTCGTAGTCGTGCCGCGCCAGGGCCTGGTAGAGGGCATGGTCGCGATGCCAGGTCTGCACCCACATCTCGCTGACGCCATCGCCCGAGGCGTCGCGCCCGGCCCGGCCGGCGGCCTGCATCAGCAGGGCGAAGAGGCGCTCGGGCGCGCGGAAGTCGCTGCTGAACAACGCTCCATCAGGGTTGACGGCGGCGACAAAGCGGATGCGCCGGAAATCGTGCCCCTTGGTGACCATCTGCGTGCCGACGAGGATGTCGACCTCGCCGTCGTGCACGGCCTGCAATTGCGCCTCCAGCTCGCCCTTGCGGCGCGTGGAGTCGGCGTCGATGCGCAGCACCCGGGCGCCCGGCAGCGCCTCGGCCAGCTGCTCCTCCAGCCGCTCGGTGCCGCGGCCGATGGGCGCGATGTCGTGGTTGCCGCAGTTGGGGCAGGCCCGCGGCACGCGTTCGGTGAAGCCGCAGTGGTGGCAGCGCAGCGTCCGGTCGCGCTTGTGGAAGACGCGCCAGGCGCTGCAGTGCGGGCAGTCGCTCTTCCACTGGCATTCGCCGCAGTGCAGGACGGGCGCATAGCCGCGCCGGTTCAGGAAGACGAGGCTCTGCTCGCCGCGGTCCAGCCTCTCCTTCAGCGCGGCCAGCAGGGGCGCGGTCAGGGCCGTGGTGACGCCGGGCGAGGGCGGCAGGGACTTCATGTCGAAGAGCCGCACCCGGGGCAGCGCCCCGCCGCCGATGCGCGTGGCCAGGGTCAGGCGCTCATAACGGCCAGACTCGGCGTGCTGCCAGCTTTCGAGCGAAGGCGTCGCAGAACCGAGCACCACCGGCACCTTGAGGTCGTGCGCCCGCCAGACGGCGAGGTCGCGCGCCGAGTAGCGGGCGCCGTCCTGTTGCTTGTAGGAGGGGTCGTGCTCCTCGTCCACGACGATGAGGCCGAGGTCGGGCAGCGAGGCGAACACCGCCAGCCGCGTGCCGAGCACCAGCCGGGCGCGGCCGAGGTGGGCCGCCAGCCAGTTCTGCAGGCGCTGGGCCGGCGTCAGCGCGCTGTGCAGGGAGACGATGGCCAGGGGCTCGGGCAGCAGCGCCGCGAAGCGCTCCGTGAAGCGGGCCTCCAGTTGAGGCGTCAGGTTGATCTCGGGCACCAGCACCAGCACCTGCCGGCCCGCCGCCAGCGCGGCCTCGGCGGCGCGCAGGTAGACCTCGGTCTTGCCGCTGCCCGTCACGCCGAAGAGCAGCAGCGGCTTCGCCGCGCCGGCCTCGAGCTGGGCGGTGATGCGGGCGACGGCCCCGGCCTGCTCGGGCGCCAGCTCGGGGCGGACCGGCTCGGCTGCGGCCGGGCCCTTGGCGACCTTGCGCTCGAGCTTGCGCAGCCGGGCGGCGAGCTGCTCGGGCGAGAGCTCACGCAGTTGCGGCGGCAGCACGGCGCTGGCCAGCTCGCCGACGCTGCGCTGGTAGTAGCCGGCCGCGAAATCCAGCATCCGGCACCAGGCCGCGCCCAGCGGCGGCAAGGCGTCGAACACCGCGGCGACCGCCCGCAGCTCGACCTCGGGCGGCGCGGACTCGCCCGGCCAGACGATGCCCAGAAGTTCCCGCTTGCCCAACGGCGCGCGCACCAGCGAGCCGGGTGCGAGCACCTGCTCACTCGCATAGTCAAGCGGCCCCGTCAGGCCGCTGTGCTGGGGCGCGTCGACGGCGACCCGAACGACAACGCCTGGCCCTGGATCAACCACAAGCCGTTCCATGGGTTTCATGAAGCGGCAGCTCAAGATGCAAGGCCAAGTTCATGATTTCAAACGCTTCTTGGGTTGCCCACAATTTCTGTGGATAAGTTTGTGGGCAAATCCCATTCTGGGGCGGGCCCGGGTTGGGGCACCGTGCGGAGCGCCCTGAAACGGTTCCCGCGGCGGCTGAGCGGCTACCGTTGCAAATCAAGCACTTAGCAAGGGAGCGGGAAAACTCTAGGGGGCATTGCACCAAACTTCGCCTAAACGCCCCGCTCCCTGGATTTTGGGGATAAGTGGCCGCGCAAGTGCAGATTTGGCAGCCGCTCAGCGCCCCCCGCGCAGCCGGCGGGAATGGCTGTGCACTTCATCCACCAGCGCCGCGACGCTCTCCGGCGGCGTGAACTGGCTGATGCCGTGGCCGAGGTTGAAGACATGGCCATGGCCGGCCGCCGGCACGCCGAAACTGTCGAGCACGGCGCGCGCCTCGGCTCGCACGACCTCGGGCGGAGCGAACAGCACATTGGGGTCGAGATTGCCCTGCAGGGCGACGCGGTCGCCCACGCGTGCGCGGGCCTGGCCGAGGTTCATCGTCCAGTCCAGGCCAACGACGTCGGCACCCGAGCCGGCGATCTCGTCCAGCCAAAGGCCTCCGCCCTTGGTGAAGAGGATGCGCGGGATGCGTGCGCCCTCGTGTTCGGTCTTGACCTCCGCCAGCACCTGGCGCGAGTAGGCAAGGCTGAACTTCTGGAAGGCGCCGTCGGCCAGCACGCCTCCCCAGGAGTCGAAGACCATGACGGCCTGCGCGCCGGCCTCGATCTGCGCGTTCAGGTAGGCCGCCACGGCGCGGGCATTCACGTCGAGGATGCGGTGCATCAGGTCGGGCCGCGAATACATCAGGCTCTTGACGAGGCGATAGTCGTCGGAGCCGCCGCCCTCGACCATGTAGCAGGCCAGCGTCCAGGGGCTGCCCGAGAAGCCGATCAGCGGCACGCGGCCGTTCAGCGCGCGGCGGATGGAGGTGACGGCGTCGAAGACATAGCGCAGTTTGTCCATGTCCGGCACCGCAAGCGCCGCGACGGCGACCTCGTCGCGCACGGCCCGGGCGAACTTCGGGCCTTCGCCCTGCTGGAAGCTCAGCCCCAGGCCCATGGCGTCGGGCACGGTGAGGATGTCGCTGAACAGGATGGCCGCATCCAGCGGGAAACGCTCCAGCGGCTGCAGCGTGACCTCGGTCGCGTAGTCGGTGTTCGTCGCCAGGCCCATGAAGCTGCCGGCCTTCTCGCGCGTGGCGCGGTACTCGGGCAGGTAGCGGCCAGCCTGGCGCATCAGCCAGACGGGCGTGTGGTCGGTGGGCTGGCGCAGGCAGGCGCGCAGGAAGGTGTCGTTATGCAGGGGCGCGAACATCCGCGGATTATCGGCCGGGCCCTGGCCGCGGCGGTCTGACTCAGAGCAAGGCGAGGCTTTGCCGGCCGACCCAGGTCTCGCCTGCCGGCAACTCCACCGGATGGCCGACGACGGCGGCCTCGACGCACAGCATCCGGCGCCAGCCGTCCGGCGGCATGTCGGCCAGCTTGGCGCAGCGCTCGGGACCGGGGTTCCACACGACAGCGTCCTCGAAGCCCTGCTGAGTGATGGCCAGGCGGCGGCCCTCCTCGGCCAGCACCAGCTCGCGGTCGACACCGAAGTAGATGCGGTCCAGGTCCAGCACGCCCTTCTCGCCCGGCAGCAGCAGGCTAATCCGCTCGGTGGCCTCGCGCTGCAGGATGGAGTCGAAGTAGCGCAGGCCGTTCAGGCCCTCGAGGCTGGTGGCGTCGAGGTCGGCAACGCGCAGATAGGTGTGCAGGGCGGCGGTGAAGCTGAAGGCCTCGCCGCCGCGGTTCTCGCAGGCCAGCTCGACGTCGAGGCTGCGGCCCGAGACGCGCACGCTGAGTTCCAGCTCGAAGCCGTGCGGCCAAAGGCGACGCGTCTGCTCGCCGTCCCGCAGGCGCAGCACGGCCAGGGCGTCGTCGGCGCCCTGCTCCTGGCTCACCAGCTCCCAGGCCAGCGTCCGCGCGAACCCGTGCTTGGGCAAGGGGCCGCGCTCGGCGAACTGCGGGAAGCACACCGGCACACCGCCCCGGATGGCCTTGCCGGGCGTGAACTCGCTGCGGGGGGAGAGGTAGAGCTGCTCCTCGGCGCCGGCGGGGCGCCAGGAGAGGATGTGGCCGCCGTGCAAGCTCACGGACGCGCAGGCGCCGTCGGGCGACGTGAGCTCAAGGCGGCTCATGGTTCAAGGCTTGCCGTAGTTCGGGGAACGCGGACCATACAACAACCCGTTAGGCCGACCCGCTGCGAGAAGGCGTTGGCTCGCAAGGCCGGCCATCGGGTGGCTTCGATCGGTGGACGCCGAGATGATCTGATCGACGACAGCCTTGACCAGCAGTCCGATCAGGCCACCCTGGCTGTTGTTGCTTTGCTCCGCGCTCGACGCGCTGGCCGTGCCCTCCCAAAGCAGCCGCCCATTGCGCAGGTCGACGAGTTTGGCTTCCAGGGTCACCGCGGTTTCGCTGTTGACCACCTTGTAGACCGAGCCGTAACGCGTGACCTTGACGTACAGGCCGGCGTCGGCGCCGAAGATCTCCCGCAGCTTCGCCGGTGCAATCTGCTGGGCTTCATCCGGCGTGTGCATGCCGTTGCTCTTGAGCGTTTCATCGACCAGCGAAACGGGCAGCACGTAATAACCTGACTCGGCCAGCGGCTGCGTCATCTGGGCCATGACACTCGGCGTCGCCTGTACTTCCGGCGTGGCATTGAGAGGAGGCAGCACCAGGATGGAAGCTGGTTTGGCTTCCTTGTAGGCCGTGTAGTCATAGGGCTTGGGCGGCGTGGCACAACCCTGCAGCACCAGCAGGGAGGTAGCAACCGCCACGGTCAAGATGCAGCGCCAAGCGCGCTGGAACCGAATGTCCATATTTCTTTCTCTCCCTCAAATCTTGGCCTGGCTGGCCGCAGCGGCAGGCGCGCTGATGGCACTCTTGGAGCCATCCTTCTTGACGTTCTTGAGCAGGAAGTCGATGTAGGCAGCCGACTCCGGAAACTGAGCCCGTTCTGCTTCGAGATGGCGCTGTGCCGCCACGTCATCGCCCACCTTGGAATAGAGCAGAGCCAGGTGCGCGCGCATGCCTGGCGGGGTGGCCTCGCCGGCAGCCTTGTTCTTTTCGATCTGGGCCTCAAGCGCCGCGATCTGGGCGCCGGGCTCACTGCCGTCGGACTTGAGGTATTGGTAGACGGAGTTCTGGTAGCCCGCCCATTGGTACAGGGGCTTGGGTCCCGGCTGCGCACATCCAGCCAGTGCGAGCGCTGCGAGAAGCGTGAGCGTTGTCTTCATGCGGCCCTCCTCAGCGCACAGGCTTCCAGGCGCCGCTGTCGATTCCCGCGGTCAGCGCATTGACGGCTTCGCGGATGGCCAGGTCGAGCACCTTGCCATTGAGCGTGGCGTCGTAGCTGGCGGTGCTGCCAAAACCCAGCACCTCGCGCTCGGACAGGCTGTATTCACCCGCGCCTTGCACCGAATAGACAACTTCGGAGGTCGCCGCGTTGACGATATTCAAGGTCACCTTGGCATAGGCCACCTGCGACTTCCCGCGCCCCAGCAACCCGAACAGCTGCTTGTCGCCGACGTCCTTGCGGCCGAATTCGCTGACCGCACCCGTCACAAGGTAGTCGGCCCCTTTGATCGCCTGAGCACCGCCCTTGAACTGGGCCTCCTGTTTGGACTCCTCGAGATTGTCGCGGTCCAGAACGCTGAAGCGATTCGTCTGCTGGAGGTGGGAGACGAGGATGGTTTTGCTTTGCGCGCCCAGGCGGTCAACACCGTCGGAGAAGATGCCTCGCTGGTAATTGCTTCGGTTGTCGAACTTGCCGACGGCAATGGGCGCCTTGGCGCCCTGGTACGCCGGAGCCGAGGCCGCTGCGACTTTCGGCACTTCCAACGAGCGCGACTGTTCGGTCGTTGCACAACCAGCAAGCGCCGCCGCAACCGCCACGACGACCAGGCTGCTAACGAAAATCTTCAATCGGTTCATGGTTTCCTCCCTAGGTTGAAGTTGTAAAACGCCAGTGTAGCGATGCCAGCGATGCTCACGCCGCTGAACACACGCCCGATGGCGGGCACATCGAAGACAGATCCAAAAAAAACGACGGGACAAAGCCCGTCGTCTTATTGGAAGGCGCCCACTGGCGCGTCCGATCACTTCCTGCGGAACTTGCGCAACGCCGCGATCTGTGCCGCCATGGCGGCGAACTCGCTCTGCGCCTTGGCGAAGTCGATGTCGCTCTTGGCGTTCTTCATGGCCTCTTCGGCCAGCTTCTTGGCCTCGGCGGCCTTGGCCTCGTCGAGGTCCTTGCCGCGGATGGCGGTGTCGGCCAGCACGGTGACGCGGTGCGGTTGCACCTCGAGGATGCCGCCGGCGACGAAGACGAATTCTTCCTCGCCGCTGTCGGCGCGCTGGATGCGCACCGCGCCGGGCTTGATGCGCGTAATCAGCGGCGTGTGCTGCGGCAGGATGCCGAGTTCGCCGCCCTCGCCCGGCAGGGCGACGAACTTGGCCTCGCCGGAGAAGATCTGCTCTTCGGCGGAGACCACGTCGACGTGGAGGGTTGCCATGTTCAATCTTCCTTAGCGAATGTTGAAGAAGGTTCAGTAAGCGAGCAGTCGGGCGTCAGGCAAGGCGCCGCGCGGAGCTGGACTCGCGTCCAGCGAGCACGGCAACGCCGCATGGCGCCCGAATGCGAAGTCTTACTGGATCTTCTTCGCTTTCTCGAAGGCTTCGTCGATGGTGCCAACCATGTAGAAGGCCTGCTCCGGCAGGTGGTCGCACTCGCCGTTGACGATCATCTTGAAGCCGCGGATGGTTTCCTTCAGCGGCACGTATTTGCCCGGGGTGCCCGTGAACACCTCGGCGACGTGGAAGGGCTGCGACAGGAAGCGCTGGATCTTGCGGGCGCGTGCCACGGCCAGCTTGTCTTCCGGCGACAGTTCGTCCATGCCCAGGATGGCGATGATGTCGCGCAGTTCCTTGTAGCGCTGCAGCACGGCCTGCACCGAGCGGGTCGTCGTGTAGTGCTCTTCGCCGACGACGTTGGGGTCGATCTGGCGGCTGGTCGAGTCCAGCGGGTCCACGGCAGGGTAGATGCCCAGCGCGGCGATGTCACGCGACAGCACGACGGTGGCGTCCAGGTGGGCGAAGGTCGTGGCAGGCGACGGGTCGGTCAGGTCGTCCGCCGGCACGTACACGGCCTGGATGGACGTGATCGAGCCGACCTTGGTCGACGTGATGCGCTCCTGCAGGCGACCCATTTCCTCGGCCAGCGTCGGCTGGTAGCCCACGGCGGAAGGCATGCGGCCCAGCAGTGCGGACACTTCGGTACCGGCCAGGGTGTAGCGGTAGATGTTGTCCACGAAGAACAGCACGTCACGGCCTTCGTCGCGGAAGGACTCGGCGATGGTCAGGCCGGTCAGGGCCACGCGCAGACGGTTGCCCGGGGGCTCGTTCATCTGGCCGTAGACCATGGCGACCTTGGACTCGGCCAGGTTCTCCTGCACGACGACGCCGGAGTCGGACATCTCGTGATAGAAGTCGTTGCCCTCACGGGTGCGCTCACCCACGCCGGCGAACACGGACAGACCGCTGTGCGCCTTGGCGATGTTGTTGATGAGCTCCATCATGTTCACGGTCTTGCCGACGCCGGCGCCACCGAACAGGCCCACCTTGCCGCCCTTGGCGAACGGGCAGATCAGGTCGATCACCTTGATGCCGGTTTCCAGCAGGTCCTGCGACGGGCTCAGCTCGTCGTAGGCCGGAGCCGTGCGGTGGATGGAGGCGGTCAGCTCGGAAGAGACCGGGCCGCGCTCGTCGATGGGGTTGCCCAGCACGTCCATGATGCGGCCGAGGGTGGCCTTGCCGACCGGCACCTTGATGGTGTCGCCGGTGTTGTAGACCTGGGTGCCGCGGCGCAGGCCGTCGGACGAACCCAGAGCAATGGTGCGGACCACGCCGTCGCCCAGCTGCTGCTGGACTTCCAGCGTCAGGGCCGAGCCTTCCATCTTCAGGGCGTCATAGACCTTGGGCATCTGGTCGCGGGGGAACTCCACGTCCACGACGGCGCCGATGCACTGAACGATCTTGCCTTGGGCTTGAGTGTTAGCCATTTGTGCGTTCCTTCAATTCAATTCTTTGCGTGCTGAAACCTGATCAACCCACAGCGGCGGCGCCGCCGACGATCTCGGAGAGTTCCTTCGTGATCGCGGCCTGGCGGGTCTTGTTGTAGACCAGCTTGAGTTCGTTGATGAGGTTGCCGGCGTTGTCGGTCGCGGCCTTCATGGCCACCATGCGGGCGGACTGCTCGCTGGCCATGTTCTCGGCGACGGCCTGGTAGACCAGCGCTTCCGAGTAGCGCACCAGCAGCTCGTCGATGACGGTGGCAGCGTCGGGCTCGTAGATGTAGTCCCACGAGTGGGCCGGCTTGGCCTCGGCCGTGGCGGTCGCCAGCTCGCTGGCCTTCAGCGGCAGCAGCTGGTGCACCTTGACCTCCTGCTTCATCGTGTTGATGAACTGCGTGTAGCAGAGGTACACGGCGGAGAGCTTGCCCTCGGCGTAGGCGTCGAGCAGCACCTTGACGGGACCGATCAGCGTCTCGATGTGGGGCTGGTCGCCCAACTGCGTGGCGTGAGCGACGACCTTGGCGCCGATGCGGTTCATGAAGCCGAAGCCCTTGCCGCCGATGGCGACGACCTCGGCCGTCTGGCCGGCGGCGTCCACTTCCTTCAGCTTGGCCGTGGCCGCGCGCAGCAGGTTGGTGTTGAGGCCACCGCACAGGCCCTTGTCCGTCGTGACGACGACCATGCCGACCGCCTTCGCGCCCTCGTTCTTCACGAGGAAGGGATGGCGGTACTCCGGGTTGGCCTTGGCCAGCTCGGCGGCGATGTTGCCGATCTTCTCGGCGTAGGGGCGGGCCGCCCGCATCCGCTCCTGCGCCTTGCGCATCTTGGACGCGGCGACCATCTCCATCGCCTTGGTGATCTTCTTGGTGTTCTCGACCGACTTGATCTTGCCGCGGATTTCTTTGCTTGAAGCCATTCGAACTCCTGGTCAGTGCGGGGCTGGTGGTGAGACGAGCCCCGCGGTCCTTGGCTTTAGGCGAACGACTTCTTGAAGGAAGTGATCGCGGCGTTGAGTTCGGCCTCGGCGTCCTTGTCCATCGCCTTGTCGTTCTCGAGCTTGGCGAGCAGCGCAGCGTGGCTGGTCTTCAGGTACTGGTGCAGACCGTGTTCGAAGGCCAGGACCTTCTTCACCTCGATGCTGTCCATGAAGCCCTTGTTGGCGGCATACAGCGAAGCGGCCATCAGCGAGATGGGCAGCGGCGAGTACTGGGCCTGCTTGAGCAGTTCGGTCACGCGGGCACCGCGGTCGAGCTGCTTGCGGGTGGCTTCGTCCAGGTCGGAGGCGAACTGCGCGAACGCGGCCAGCTCACGGTACTGGGCCAGGTCGGTACGGATACCGCCGGACAGCGACTTGATCAGCTTGGTCTGGGCGGCACCACCGACGCGCGACACCGAGATACCGGCGTTGATGGCGGGGCGGATGCCGGCGTTGAACAGGTTGGTTTCCAGGAAGATCTGGCCGTCGGTGATCGAGATCACGTTGGTCGGCACGAAGGCGGACACGTCACCGGCTTGCGTTTCGATGATCGGCAGAGCCGTCAGCGAACCGGTCTTGCCCTTGACCTCGCCCTTGGTGAAGGCTTCGACGTAGTCGGCGTTCACGCGGGCGGCACGCTCGAGCAGGCGGCTGTGGAGATAGAACACGTCGCCGGGGAAGGCTTCGCGGCCCGGCGGGCGGCGCAGCAGCAGCGAGACCTGGCGGTAGGCGACGGCCTGCTTGGACAGGTCGTCGTAGACGATCAGGGCGTCCTGGCCGCGGTCGCGGAAGTACTCGCCCATCGTGCAGCCGGAGTAGGCCGACACGTACTGCATGGCGGCGGATTCCGAAGCGGAAGCCGCGACGACGATCGTGTACTCCATCGCGCCGGCTTGCTCGAGAGCGCGCACGACGTTCTTGATGGACGACGCCTTCTGGCCGATGGCGACGTACACGCAGGTCATGTTCTGACCCTTCTGGTTGATGATCGCGTCGATGGCCACGGCGGTCTTGCCGGTCTGACGGTCACCGATGATCAGCTCGCGCTGGCCGCGGCCGACGGGCACCATGGAGTCGATGGACTTCAGGCCGGTCTGCACAGGCTGGTCGACCGACTTGCGGGCGATCACGCCCGGGGCGACCTTCTCGATGACGTCGGTCATCTTGGCGTTGATCGGGCCCTTGCCGTCAATCGGCTCGCCCAACGCGTTCACGACGCGGCCGATCAGTTCGGGGCCGACTGGCACTTCCAGGATGCGGCCCGTGCACTTGACGGTGTCGCCTTCGGAGATGTGCTCGTAGGCACCCAGAATCACGGCGCCGACGGAGTCGCGCTCGAGGTTCAGGGCCAGGCCGAAAGTCTGGCTGCCATCGGCAGCGACAGGGAATTCGAGCATTTCGCCCTGCATCACGTCGGACAGGCCGTGGACGCGGACGATGCCGTCGGAAACGGACACGACGGTGCCCTGGTTGCGGATGTCCGTGCTGGCACCAAGGCCCTCGATGCGGCTCTTGATCAGTTCGGAAATTTCAGCGGGATTCAGTTGCATGCTGGGTCTCCAGTCCCTTGCTGGCCGAACGTCGCCTCTGGGAGGACGAGGGCGGGGGCAGACACGGGGGATGAATCGATAAGGTGTGTCAGGCAGTCAGTGCGACTTTCATGCGCTCCAGGCGGGCCTTGACGGAGGTGTCGAGCACCTCGTCGCCGACGACGACGCGCACGCCGCCGATCAGGCCAGGCTCGAGGTGCACACGGGCATCGAGCTTGCGGCCGAAGCGCTTCTCCAGCGAGGCCTTGAGGTCGGCGAGCTGGGCGTCGCTGATCTCGAAGGCGCTGTAGATCTGCGCATCGGACACGCCGGAGGCCGCATTGGCCAGCGCGTGGTACTGGGCGACGATCTCGGGCAGGGCGGCCAGGCGGCCGTTCTCGACGACGGTGCGCAGGAAGTTCTGCACGCCGGCGGCGAGGTCCTGCCGGGCAGCTGCGGTCATGACCGCGACGACCTGCTGAGGATCAGCCTTGGGATGATCGGCGAACTGGCGCAGATCGGCGTCCTGCGCCACCTGGGCCAGCGCGTCGAGCTGACGGCCCCAGGCAGCGGCGTCTTGCGACCGGGCGACCTGGAACAGGGCTTCCGCATAGGGGCGGGCGATGGTGGCGATCTCGGCCATTTACAGCTCCGTCTTCAGGCGGGCCAGCAGCTCGGCGTGGACGCCGGCGTTGACTTCCTTGTGCAGGATCTGCTCGGCGCCCTTGACGGCCAGCGCGGCGACCTGCTCGCGCAGGACTTCACGGGCGCGGGAGACCTGCTGCTCGGCATCGGCCTTGGCGGCGGCCAGGATCTTGGCGCCTTCGTCTTCGGCGCGCTTCTTGGCTTCCTCGACGATGGCGGCGGCGCGCTTCTCGGCGTCCGAGATCAGCTTGCCGGATTCGGCCTTGGTCGCGGCCAGTTCCTTGGCGATCTGGGCCTCGGCGCCGGCCAGCTCGGCCTTGGCCTTGTCGGCGGCGGACAGGCCGGCGGCAATCTTCGCGGCGCGCTCGTCAAGCGCCTTGACGATCGGCGGCCACACATACTTCATCGTGAACCCGACCAGGATCAGGAACACGATCATCTGAACGATGAGCGACGCGTTAATAAACACCTTGGTGCCTCACAAAGTTTCGAGTGCTTGAAGCCGCCCCCAGGAGTCCGAGGGCGGGGCGGCAACGTCGAATTACTTGGCGGCGATTTGCGCCAGCTGGCCCAGGAAGGGGTTGGCGGTGGCGAACCACAGGGCGATACCGGTGCCGATGATGAAGGCCGCGTCGATCAGGCCGGCCAGCAGGAACATCTTGGTCTGCAGTTCGTTCATCAGCTCGGGCTGACGAGCGGCGGACTCAAGGTACTTGCTGCCCATGATGCCGATACCGATACAGGCGCCGAAAGCACCCAGACCAATGATCAGACCAGCGGCGAGAGCAACAAAGCTAATGACTTCCACGATGACTCCTTAGAGGGATTTAGAGAGGGAAAGGGTTGGAAAAGGAACTGCTGGGGTGGGTGCGCCGCTTTTAGTGCGCGTCGTGGGCCTGACCGATGTAGACCAGCGTCAACATCATGAAGACGAAGGCCTGCAGCGTGATGATCAGGATGTGGAAGATGGCCCACACCGAACCCGCGATGATGTGGCCGATCGCCAGGCCGATGCCGGTCGCCGAGAGGCTCCAGGCACCGCCCATCAGGGCGATCAGCATGAAGATCAGTTCGCCGGCATACATGTTGCCGAACAGCCGCATGCCGTGCGAGACGGTCTTGGCGACGAACTCGATGAGCTGCATGGCCAGATTGACCGGATACAGGTAGACCTTGTCGCCGAAGGGCGCGGCCACCAGCTCATGGGCCCAGCCGCCGGCGCCCTTCATCTTGACGTTGTAGATCAGGCAGGTGATCAGCACGCCGATCGACAGGCCCATGGTCATGGACAGGTCGGCGGTCGGCACGACGCGCAGCTTGGCGTGGTGGTCGCCCGTGATGTTCTGCCAGATCCAGGGCAGCAGGTCCACGGGCAGCAGGTCCATCGCGTTCATCAGGAAGATCCAGGTGAACACGGTCAGGGCCAGCGGGGCGACGAGCTTGCGGCTCTCGGCGTTGTGCACGATGCCCTTGGCCTGGTCGGCGACGACCTCGACGAGGATCTCGACGGCGGCCTGGAAGCGGCCCGGCACGCCGGACGTGGCCGCCTTGGCGGCGCGCCACAGGAAGAAGCAGCCGAGCACGCCCAGCAGGATGCTGAAAAACAGCGAGTCCATGTTGACGACGGAGAAATCGGCGATGCCCTTCTGCGTGCCGTTCTGCAGGTGCTGCAGGTGGTGAATGATGTATTCACCGGCGCTCGGGGCGGCTGTTTCGTGGCCTTCTGCTGCCATGTTTCGTTCTGCCTCGTCAGTACTGTTTGCGGCCGCGCCACGCGAGCGCCAGCCAGTTCACCTTGATGCACACCGCGAGGGTGACCAGCAGGGCTGGCCAGCTCAGGCCCGGCACCACTTTGGGGGCCAGCACCAGCATCGCGACGGACGCACCGATTTTCAAAAATTCCCAACCCATGAACCCAGCAGCCGCGCCGACTGCAGAATTCACGCGCTTCGTCATGCCTCGCGCCAGCAGCATGTTGGGCAGCACCACCGCCGCGACGCCGTACAACGCCGAAGCCATGGCCACGCCGGATGCCGTCCACAGCCGGATCACGGCCGCGCACAACAGCCCTGCCACCAGCTGCATCCCCAGCACACGCCAGGGCGACAGCATCGGCAACGCGGACTTCAGTGCCGCCGCCTCTTCCGGGCTCAGGGCCTTGACGGGCGGCTCCTCGTTGTCGTCGTCCCAGCCCCCTGCCGAGGCGGGAGGCCAGGTCTTGCGGGGGCCGGTTTCGGTCATGGCGCCAGATCCTGGGGTGGGCGGCTCGACCCCTTCAAACTACCCGGGGCCGGTTGCACCAGGATGACGCACGGGCGCCATCCACAAAGCCCCTCATTATATGTGACGAGTTACACCGGGGTAAATGCGCGACCCGGATCGGTCGGGATTCAGGCCTGTGTCAGCGTGGTCGGGACGCCAGGGACATCGACCCGCAGCTGCAGCACTGCGCCGGCCAGCGGCTGGCGCGCGAGTTCCTCGGCCGGACGCTTGTCGCGCGCCGTCGTGACGAACAGGGTGCGCAGGTCGGCACCGCCGAAAGCCGGCATGGTCGGGCAGGCCGCCGGCAGCTCGACGCGCCGCAGCACCTCGCCCGACGGCGACAGCCGCAGCAGGCAACCGCCCTCGAACATCGCCACCCAGTAGCAGCCCTCGGCGTCCATGGCGGCCCCGTCAGGGCGCCCGCCGTAGGCCTGGCCGGCCGTGCGCGGCGCGAACTCGGCGAAGACGCGCGGCGAGGCCAGTTGCCCGGTCGCGGCGTCGAAGTCGGCCACGTAGATGCGGTGGGCCTTGGTGTCGGACCAGTGCATGCGCCGCCCGTCGGGGCTCCAGGCCAGGCCGTTGGCCGTGGTCAGCCCCGGTACCTCGGCGGTGAAGCCGCCGTCGCCGAAGCGGTAGAGGGCCGCCTCCGGCTCGCGCGCGTCGGAGATGCCGCCGACCCAGAAGCGGCCGGCGGGGTCGACCTTGCCGTCGTTGAATCGCAGGCGGGCCGGGTCGTAGGGCGGCGGGCTGACGAGGCGCTGGGCGCCGCTGGAGGTGTCCAGCGCCCACAGGCCGTCGCGGCGCGCGACGAGCAGGCCGCCCGCCTCCCGCGCGGCGATGCAGCCGGGCTCGGCGTCCTGCGGCCAGGCCTCGGGCGTGTCGGCACCGGCCCGCCAGCGCAACACCTGGCGCCCGGGAATGTCGACCGCGTACAGGGCCTGTTCGATGGGATGCCAGAGCGGCGACTCGCCGAGCAGGCAGCGATGGGAACCGAGGGGCTGGAGGTCGTCTTGGGCCATCCCGCCACTCTAGGCCGTTATCCGAAGTAACTGGGCCGGAAGGCCCCCAGCTCGGCCTTCAAGTAGTGCGCGCCCGGGATGGGATTGAAGTAGAACGGCGGCACCTCGACGAAGCCCAGGCTCTCGTAGAGCCCGCGCGCCGCCTCCATGTCGTCCAGCGTGTCGAGCAGCATGGACGAATAGCCGGCCTCCGTCGCGCGGTCCATCAGCGCCTGCGCCAGCACGCGGCCCAGGCCGAAGCGTCGGAAGGCCGGGCGCACGAACAGGCGCTTCATCTCGCAGGCGTTGGGGTAGTCGGCATCGGGCAGGGGCCGGAAGGCGCCGCTGCCGGCGATGGCGCCGTCCACGGTGGCCAGCAGCATGAGGCCGCCGGGAGGCGCATAGGCGCCGGGCAGGCAGGCCAGTTCGTCCTCGAACCCCTGGAAGTCGAGGTCCACGTCGAGGCTGCTGGCGTACTCGCGCAGGATGAGCCGGGTTTCCTGCCAGTCCTCGGCGGACTCGGGCGTGATGAGCTGGATGTCGGGACCGACCATAGGCGCCGCAGTGTAGCCAGCGGCGTCAGCCGGCAAATCCCAAGACCACGCGGCGCGTCTTGGCGGACTTCTTTTGGTGATCACTCACGTGCGCACAGCGCACATGAGTGCCCCCCAAAGAACTCAGCTCCGGCCTGCGGCCGACTCGGCAAAGCCGAGCACGACCCTGCGGGTCTTGGCTGACTTCTTTTCGATCTTCGTGACCACGATGAGCCCGATCTCCGCCGTGTTCGACACATGCGTGCCGCCGCAGGGCTGCAGGTCCACGCCTTCGATCTCCAGCACCCGCACCCGCCCCAGGCCGCGCGGCGGCTGCACGCTCATGGAGCGAACCAGGCCGGGGTTGGCGTCGAGTTCTTCCTCGCTGATCCAGCGGTGGCCCACCGGGTGCGCCTCGGCGACGAGGCGGGTGAGGCCGGCCTGGATGGCGTCCTTGTCGAAGGGTTGGTCGGTGTGGAAGTCCAGCCGCGCATAGGTCTCGGTGATGGAGCAGCCATCCACCGGATAGGGCAGCAAGGCGCACAGCAGGTGGGTGGCCGTGTGGAAGCGCCGGTGGGCCTGGCGGCGCGTGGCATCCACCTCCACGCGCACCGGCGTGCCGACGGCCGGAAGCTCGCCTTCGACGAGATGCACGATGCCGCCGGGCCTCTCCTTGCTCTTGCGCGTGTCGGTGATGCGCCAGCGCCGCTCGCCGGCCACCAGCCAGCCGGTGTCGCCTGCCTGGCCGCCGCCCAGCGGATAGCAGACGGTGCGGTCGAGCAGCACGCCGCCCTCCCCTTGACCGGTGACGCTGGCATCGCAGTGCAGCAGCGTCGCGTCCTCGCGGAACAGTTCCTCGGTCATCACAGCCTCACCTGCCCGTGGATCAGGGGCGTCACGTCGCCGCCGATCCAGGTGCCCTCGGCGTCGCGCACGACGTGCACGCGGCCGGCTCGGCCCAGCGCCGCGCCCTGGGCGGCGACGTAGCGGTCGCCGGCCAGCCCCTTCTCCTGCAGCCACAGCGCCAGGCCGGCATTCAGGCTGCCGGTGACGGGATCTTCCGGGATGCCCAGGTCGGGCACGAAGGCGCGCACCTCGAACTGGCACTCCGCGCCGGCCGGGTGCGGGCCGACCACGCCGAGCTTGAGGCCCTTCATCGCGATGAAGTCGGGCTGCAGGGCCAACACGCTGGCGGCGTCGGCCAGGCGCGCCACCATCCAGCCGGGGCCGTTGTCCACCCAGGCGAGGTCGAGCAGGGCCTCGGGCGCGATGCGCAGCGAGGCCACCGCCTGGGCCCGCAGCGCCGGCTCGACCGGCCCGCTGCGCTGCAGCGGCGGCGCAGCGAAGGCCAGGCGCGTGCCCTCGCGCTTGACGCGCACCAGGCCGATGGCGCATTGCTGCACCACCTCGCCCGGCTTCTTCGCGTCGCCACCGCTGGCCAGGAAGGCGTGGGCGCTGCCCAGCGTCGGGTGGCCCGCGAAGGGCAGCTCGCCGCCGGGCGTGAAGATGCGCACGCGGTAGTCGGCCGCCGGGTCGGTGGGCGGCAGCAGGAAGGTGGTCTCGGAGAGATTGGTCCAGCGGGCGAACTCGGCCATCTGCTCGTCGGCGAGGCCGGCGCCGTCGACGACGACGGCCAGGGCATTGCCCTTGAGCGGTGTGGCGGTGAAGACGTCGAGCTGGAGGAAGCGGCGAAGTTCAGGCATCTGGAGGTGGCGCGGGCTGGAGATAGATCCCCGGCCGCACGACCTCCATGCCGCGCTCGGGCGTCGCCAGCGGCTTGAAGCCGTGGCGGGCATAAAGCGGGTAGGCGTCTCGCGTGAACAGCATGAAGCGGCGCAGGCCTTGCAGGTCCGGGTGGGCGAGCAGGGATTGAACCATCCAATCGGCCAGGCCTCTTCGCCTGTGGTCTTCCAGCACGTAGACGTCGCAGAGGTAGGCGAAGGTCGTGCGGTCGGTCACCACGCGGGCGAAGCCCACCTGGCCGGCGCCCTGGGCATGCAGCGCGATGCACAGCGAGTGGGCGATGGCCCGCTCCACCATCGCCAGCGGAATGCCCTCGCACCAGTAGGCGCGGGTCAGGAAGGCATGCGCCGCGACGGCGTCGATGTCCTCGAAGCTGAGGCTGTAGGGCGGCCTTTCCACCGTCAGTGGCCGCCGCCCAGATAGGCCGCCTGCACCGCCGGGTCGTCGCGCAGCTTGTCGGCCGGGCCGTGGACGGCGATGCGGCCGTTCTCCAGCACGTAGCCGTAGTCGGCCACCTTGAGGGCCGCCGCCGCAAACTGCTCGACCAGCAGCATCGTCACGCCGCGCGCCTTCAGGCTTTCGATGATGCGGAACACCTCGTCCACGAGGATGGGCGCCAGGCCCATGGACGGCTCGTCGAGCAGCACGACCTCGGGGTTGAGCATGACGGCGCGCGCCATGGCCAGCATCTGCTGCTCGCCGCCGGACAGCGTGCCGGCCAGCTGCAGGCGGCGCTCCTTCAGGCGCGGAAAGAGTTCGAGCGCCCGCTCCAGGTCGCCGGCGATGTCGCCCTTGGGCCGCTCGCCGGTGTAGCGCGGGAAGGCGCCCAGGCGCAGGTTGTCGGTGACCGTCATGGTCGCGAAGACGCGCCGCCCTTCGGGCGAGTGCGCCAGGCCCCGCCGGGCGATGTGGTAGCTCTCCAGGCCGTCGATGCGGTGGCCGTTGAGCGCGATCTCGCCACCCGTCGGCTTGATCATGCCGCTGACGGCGCGCATGGTGGTCGTCTTGCCGGCGCCGTTGGAGCCGATGAGGGTCACGACCTGGCCCTTGGGCACTTCCAGCGAAATGCCGTGCAGGACCTGGACCTTGCCGTAGCCGGCGCTGAGGTTGTTGATGGTCAGCATCTTGTGGTCCTCAGCTCGCCTGGCCGCCCAGGTAGGCCTCGATGACCTTCTCGTTGGCCTGCACTTCGCCCGGCAGGCCCTCGGCGATCTTCTGGCCGAAGTCCAGCACCGAGACGCGGTCGCACAGGCTCATGACGACGTCCATGTGGTGTTCGATCAGGATGACGGTGACGCCGGCATCGCGGATCTTGCGGATGATCTCCAGCAGCTCCTTGATGTCCGGTGCGGTGAGGCCGGCGGCGGGCTCGTCCAGCAGCAGCAGCTGCGGGTCCAGGGCCAGCGCGCGGGCGATCTCCAGCAGGCGCTGCTTGCCGTAGGGCAGGTTGCGCGCCTCCTCGCTGGCCAGCTCGCCCAGGCCGACGAAGTCCAGCAGCGCATGGGCCCGTGCGCGCTGCTCGCGGTCCTCGCGCAGGTAGCGCGGCAAGTGCAGGGCCACGTCGACGAGGTTGCTCCTGAAGCTGTGGTGCAGGCCGACGAGGACGTTCTGCAGCGCCGTCATCTCGCCGAAGAGCTGCACGTTCTGGAAGGTGCGCGCGATGCCCGACAGCGCGATGTCGGAGGAAGTGCGGCCATTGACCGTGCGGCCGGCGAAGACCACCGTGCCCGCGGTCGGCTGGTAGATGCCGGTGAGCACGTTCATCATCGTGCTCTTGCCCGAGCCGTTGGGGCCGATCAGGCCGTGGATGGTGCCGCGCCTGACGACGAGGTCGACGTCGTTGAGCGCCTTCAGGCCGCCGAACTGCATCAGCACGTGGCTGGCCTTGAGCAGCTCGGGCTCGCCCTGGGCGCTGGCCCGGGTCAGCGCGGCGGCGGCGGCGGCCGTGGTGTCGCGCTCGGTCCTGACCTTGAGGTTGAGCGCATTGCGGACGAAGCCCACGATGCCGTCCTGCAGGTAGTAGACGACGAAGAGGGTGATGAGGCCGAAGATGGACAGCCGCCAGTCGGTCATCGTCTCCAGCTTGAAGGACAGCAGCGCCAGGCCGACGGTGCCCACCACGGGGATGGCCGCCAGCTGCCCGGTCATCTTGCCGCGCTTGAGGGCCACCGCCACCGAGATGGCCACGATGACGGCCAGCACCGCGGCGCCGATGCGGAAGACCTCCAGGTCGTCCAGCAGCTTGGGCAGCATGACGATGATGGCCGCGCCCAGCAGCGCGCCGGTGCGCGTCTTGCGCCCGCCCATGATGATGGCCAGCAGGAACATCACCGTCAGCTCGAAGTTGTAGGTGTTGGGGCTGATGTACTGCTCGGAATAGGCGTAGAGCGAGCCCGCCAGGCCGGCCAGCGCGGCCGAGATGACGAAGGCATAGACCTTGTATCGGTAGACCGACACGCCCATGCAGTCCGACGCCACCGGGCTGCCGCGCAGGGCCTCGAAGGCGCGGCCGAGCTGGCTGTGCAGCACGCGGTGCACGAAGATGAGCGACGCGACCAGGCAGGCCATGACGAGCCAGTAGTACTGCGTCTCGTCGAGCTGGTGGCCGAAGAGCGTGGGCTTGGTCAGCGTGATGCCCATGGGGCCTTCCGTCAGGAAGGTCATCTCGTTGATCAGGATCTGGATGATGGTGCCGAAGGCCAGTGTCACCATGGCGAGGTAGGGCCCCGTCACGCGCAGGGCCGGCAGGGCCAGCATCGCGCCGAAGACCGCCGTCACGGCGATGGCGGCCGGCAGCGTGAGGTAGACCGGCGCATCCAGCTTGAGGATGAGCACGCCGGCCGTGTAGGCCCCGATGCCGAAAAGACCCGCGTGGCCGAGCGACACCTGGCCGGTGTAGCCCACGACGATGTCCAGGCCGAACAGCACGATCGCGTAGATCATGATGGTCTCGACCAGGTGGATGTAGTACGGGTTGCCGGAGGCCAGCGGGAAGACGGCGACGGCCGCGATGGCCAGGATGCCGAGTGCAGTTTTCTTCAGGTTCACGTGTGGCCTTCCCTCAGACCTTCTTGATGGCGGTCTTGCCGAACAGGCCGGCCGGCTTCACGGCGAGCACGATGAGCAGCAGCACGAGGCCCGGCACGTCCTTGTAGCCGGTGGAGATGTAGAAACCCGTCGTCGTCTCGGCCACGCCGAGGATGATGCCGCCCACGATGATGCCCATGCCGCTGGTCAGGCCGCCGATGATGGCGACGGCGAAGGCCTTGAGGCCGAGCACCGCGCCCATGGTGGCGCCGGTCAGCGTCAGCGGCGCGATGAGCACGCCGGCGAACGAAGCCGTCAGCGACGACAGCGCATAGGAGAAGGTGATGACCAGGCCGGTGTTGATGCCCATCAGCTTGGCCGCGTCGCGGTCGTTGAAGGTGGCCACCACCGCCTTGCCATAGATGCTCTTGCGGTTGAAGAGCTCGACCGCCAGCATCATGCCGACGGCACCGACGATGACCAGGAGCTCCATCGGCAGCACGTTGGCGCCGAGGAACTTCATCGGCGCCTCGGGCAGGGGCGAGGGGAACCTCAGGTCGTCGCGGCCCCAGACGTTCTCGGCCACGTTCTTGAAGATGATGCCCAGCGCGATGGTGGACATGATCCAGCCGAACTCGCTCTTCATCTTGATGGCCGGCCGCACGCCAATGCGCTCGACGACGGCGCCCTGGAAGGCCCCGAAGAGGCAGACCAGCGGGATCATCAACCAGTAGTTGACGCCCCAGCCGACGAGGCTCAGCCCCACCAGCGCGCCGAGCATCAGCGCCTCGCCCTGGCCGAAGTTGAGGGTGTCGCTGGTCGCGAAGGTCAGCTGGTAGCCGAAGGCGATGACGGCGTAGATCATGCCCAGCGCGATGCCGCTGAACACGAGCTGGGTCAGGATTTGCATCTGGATTTCGTGTTGGATGAAAGAGGGCGAGGCCGCATCGCGGCCCGCCCGACCCCTCCAGCGGCCGCCGCGGATCCGGCTCTGCCGGTCCGCCAGCGGCGCCCCCTTGAGGGGGCCGGCGCAGCCGGTAGGGGGTGGGCCCTTTTTATTGCCGCTTTTTCTGCTCGATCGCGCCCTTGGCGTTGACGTCCTTGACGCGCACTTCGGAGGCCTTCTTGAAGTCCTCGGGGTAGGCGTAGACGACGCGCTGGCCCTTGACCTCGCCCATCACCGGGATGTTGGCCGTGATGGCTTCGTGGTCGGTCTTGGAGAAGGGCTTGTTGTAGGTCGTGACGACGCCTTCCACCGGCGTCTTGAGGTCTTCGAGCGCGGCCTTGACCTTGGGGCCTTCCGTCGTGCCGGCCTGCTTGATGGCGGCGGCCAGCAGGTAGACCGAGTCGTAGCCCTGCGCGGCCGATACCGGCGAGTCGATGCGCGAGTTCTTCGGGTTGAAGGTCTTGAGGTAGTTGATGATGAAGGCCTGGCGCTTGGGCGTCGTCGGCTCCTGGATGAAGGTCTGGGGCATGCGCGCGCCCTCGCCGCCCGGGCCGGCGTTGTCGATGTAGTTGGCCATGGACAGGGTCCAGGAGCCGATCATCGGCACCTTCCAGCCCAGCTTGGTCATGCCGTTGGCGATCTGGGCCAGCTCCGGGCCGATGCCGTAGGTCAGCACGGCCTCGGCGCCGGCCTCCTTGGCCTTGAGCAGCTGGGCCGTCATGTCGACGTCCTTGATGTTGAACTTCTCGACGGCGACCGGGGTGATGCCCTTGAGCTTGAGGGCCGCCTCCAGGTCGGCGCGGCCGAGCTGGCCGTAGTTGGTGCTGTCGGCCAGGATGGCGACCTTCTTGAAGCCGCGCTTGGTGATGGCCTCCTCGACGATCATCGGCGCCTGGATGGAATCGTGGGCGGCGTTGCGGAAGATGTAGTTCTCCGGCGCGTCCTTGAACTGCAGCGTCACGGCCGAGCCCGTCGCCACGTTGTTCATGACCGGGATCTTGGCCTCCTGGTAGAAGCGCTGGGAGGCCAGGGCCACGCCGGTGTTGATGTAGCCGACGGTGGCGGCCACCTTCTCCTTGTTGATCAGCTCCTGGGCGATCTGCACGCCGCGTTCGTTCTTGGCCTCGTCGTCGCGCTCGACCAGCTGGATCTGCCGGCCCAGCACGCCGCCGGCCTTGTTGATCTCGTCGGCCGCCAGCCTGACGCCGTCGCGCATGCTCACGCCCATGGACGAAGAGCCGCCGGTGAACGGCCCGGATACGCCGATCTTGATCGGCTCTGCTGCCTGTGCACCCCATGCCATCGCCGCCAGTGCCACGGCCGTCCAGATTTGCTTCATCGTTGCCTCGTCTCCGTTATGCGTCCACCCCGGCGGCTTTGCCGGGGGCCGGCGCATACGATGCCAGAGCAGCGACGAATTGGGGATGTGGAAACCCGGGGCCCCGCAGGCTCCCGGGCTTCAGCTAACTGTCAGGCTTTGCGATTAGGGCGCCGGCTCGGCCGCCGCCTCCAGCGCCTCGTGCAGCAGCCGGCCGAGCTTCTCCACCCCCTCGCCGATCAGTTCGGGCGTCAGGGTGACGAAGGACAGGCGCAGGGTGCGTGCATCGGCCTGGTGCGCGTAGAAGGCCGCGCCGGGCACGTAGGCGATGCCGGCTTCCACCGCCTGGGGCAGCAGGGCCATGGCGTCCAGCCCCTCGGGCAGGCGCACCCAGAAGAACATGCCGCCCTCGGGCGACTGCCATTCGCAGCCCGGCGGCAGGAAGTCGCGCAGCCCCGCCGCCATGGCGTCGCGGTTGGCCTTGTAGCGCTGGCGGATGGTGGGGATGTGGCCGTCCAGGAAGCCGTCGCGGATGACCTCGTGGACGACGCGCTGGTTGAAGCCCGGCGTGTGCAGGTCCGCCGCCTGCTTGGCCTGCAGCAGCTTGGGGAAGAGCTCGGGCGGCGCGATGAGGTAGCCCAGGCGAAAGCCCGGCGTCAGCACCTTGGAGAAGGAGCCGAGGTAGAGCGAGCCCTCGGGCCAGAGGCTGGACAGGGCGGCCGGCGGCGGCGCGTCGAACCAGAGGTCGCCGTAGGGGTTGTCCTCGACGATGGGCACGCCCGCACGGCGCGAGGCCTCCACCACTTCGGCGCGGCGGGCCGCGCCCATGACCCGGCCGGTGGGGTTCTGGTAGTTGGGCAGCAGGTAGCTGAAGCGCGTGCCGGGCGCATCGTGCGGCAGGGCTGCGATGGCCTCGGGCAGCGGCCCTTCGGCGTCGCTGGCCAGGCTGGCGAAGATGGGCTCGTAGGGTGTGAAGGCCTGCAGGGCGCCGAGGTAGGTCGGCGTCTCGACGGCCACCGGCGCGCCGGCATCGCACAGCACCTTGCCGACGAGATCCAGCCCCTGCTGGGAGCCGCTGGTGATCAGCACCTGATCGGGCCTGACCGCCATGCCCAGCGTCGCCACCCGCGCCGCCACCCACTCGCGCAGCGGGCCGAAGCCCTCGCTGGCGGCGTACTGCAGGGCCTCGCGCGGCGCTTGGGTCAGCACGCGGTCGCAGGCCGCCTTCAGCGCCTCCACGGGGAAGGTGTCGGCGCTCGGCAGGCCACCGGCCATGGACAGGATGCCTGGCTTCTCGGTGACCTTGAGGATCTCGCGAATGATGGAAGGATTCATCCGCGCGGCGCGGCGGGCCTGGGTCCAGACAGTGGTCATGATGGAGTTACGTGCGATTTCAAAGGGGTCAGCCTAGCATCCAGTCGACCGCGGCGCGGGCGTGGATTTCCGTGGAATCGAAAAGCGGCAGCGCCGCGGGGGAATCGGCCGGCAGCAGCAGCCCGAGCTCTGTGCAGCCGAGCACGACGGCCTGGGCGCCCCGGTCGGCCAGCGCCGCCACCTGGCCGCGCAGCCGTTCGCGCGACGCCGGCTCGAAGCGCCCGCGGCACAGCTCCTCGTAGATCAGCCGGTGCACCTCGGCCCGGCCGGCCTCGTCTGGCACGATGAGCTCGATGCCGAAGCGCTCGCGCATCCGTTCCCGGTAGAAGCCGGGCTCCATCGTGAAGCGTGTGGCCAGCAGGCCGGCCCGCCTCACCCCCGCAGCGCGCAGGGCCTCGGCGGTGGCGTCGACGATGTGCAGCACCGGCAGCCCGGCGGCGCGCTCGACCTCCGCGGCGACGCGGTGCATGGTGTTGGTCGCGATCAGCAGCGCCTCGGCGCCGGCCCGGCGCAGCCCCGCGGCGGCTTCGCCCAGCAGGCGCGCCGCCTCGACCCAGTCGCCCGCGGCCTGCAGCGCCGCGACGGGCGCGAAGTCGACGCTGTGCAGCACCAGCCGGGCGCTGTGCAGGCCGCCCAGCCGGGCCGCGACGCCGCGGTTGAGCAGGGCGTAGAGATGCTGGGTGGACTCCCAGCTCATGCCGCCGAGGACGCCCAGCGTCTTCATGCCTGGGCCACCGGCGCCCAGGTCGCCGCCAGCCGCCAGCCGCGCGCCGGCCGCGGCTCCACGCGCCGCGCAGGCAGGGGCTGCAGCAGCTGGAACTCGGCCCACGGCCAGGCCTCGACGACGGCCTCCTGCCCGGCGGCGAGGGTCAGGCCCTGGCCGGCGAGCAGCCAATGGTCGTCGACCTGGCCCGACACCGTCAGCCACAGCCGGCCACGGGTCACCACGAGGCGGCGCGGGCCGCGGCCGGCGGCCAGCGTCAGCACCTGCCCCGGCGCCAGCCGGGTCGTGAAATGGTCGTTCATGGCGTCTCCTTTCAATTCACCGGTTGCCGCTTGCCCAGCCACACCACCGCGATGACGGCGGCCGCGAAGGCGACGGTGGTCAGGTCCAGCCGCTCACCCAGCAGCGGCACGGCGGCCAGCATGGACAGGAAGGGCTGCAGCACCTGCACCTGGCTCACCCGCAGCGTGCCGCCCAGGGCCAGGCCGCGATACCAGGCGAAGAAGCCGATCCACATCGAGAACAGCGAGACGTAGGCGAAGCCCGCCCAGGCCGACGCCGCCACCGGCGCGGGCGGGCGCGTCCACAGCGCCAGCGGCAGCGTCGCCGGCAGGCTCAGCACCAGCACCCAGCAGATCACCTGCTCCGCCGTCAGCGCCCGGGACAGCCGGGCCCCGCTCACATAACCGGCCGAAGCGCAGACCACGGCGCCCAGCAGCAGGCCGTCCGCCAGCTCCAGGCCCCCGGCCCCGCGCCAGGCCGCAAAGCCCACCACCAGGCCCAGGCCGGCCAGCGCACAGGCCCAGAAGCCCAGGCTGGGCCTCTGGCGCAGGGCCAGCGCGCCGATGACGGCCGTGGCCAGCGGCAGCACGCCCGAGACGACGGCGGCATGCACGGCGTCCACGCGCCGCACCGCCAGCCCCGACAGCAGCGGCCAGCCGAAGACGACGCCGCCGGCCGTCAGTGCCAGCAGCCCCCACTCGTGGCCGCGCGGGCGGCGCGCTCCGGTCGCCCAGAGGTAGGCCATCGACAGCAGCCCCGCCACGGCGGCGCGCCCGAAGGCGACGAAGGCGGGCGGCAGCTGTGGCGCCTCCACGCTGCCGCCGGCCAGCCGCGTCATCGGCAGGCTGAGGGCGAACATCGCCACGCCGGCCACGCCCAGCAGCAGGCCGCGCGTCGCGTCGGAGGCCGAGGTCGTCGACAGCGCGACGGTGGAGGAGCGAGAGGAAGTCCCTGACATGGGATCAGTCTAGGCACAGTGACCGATACAGAACCAGTACAGTTCGCAGACCACGCCACGAATCTGTATTGCCATGCCCACCGGTACACACCCGCCGCTGCTGCGCGGCGCCAGCCAGCCGCTGGCCGGCCAGTTGGCCGAGCGCTACGCCCACCGCATCCGCGAGCGGCTGCTGCTGCCGGGCACGCGGCTGCCCTCGGTGCGCGACTGCGCCCGCCAGCATGGCGTCAGTCCCCACACCGTCGTCGCCGCCTACGACCAGTTGCAGGCGGCCGGCCTGCTGGAGGCGCGCCGCCAGCGGGGCTTCTTCGTGCGCGATACCGGCCCGGCCAGCGCGGCCCGGGCCGCCCGCGCACCGGCCGCGGCGGCCCCGCGCCAGGCGCCGATGGACGCGACCGCCCTCATCCGCGGCATGTTCGAGGCCGACGCCGCCCGCTCGCCCGGCCTGGGCACCCTGCCGGCCGACTGGCTGGACCCGACGTTGCTGCAGTCCGCCCTGCGCCGCCTGCACCACTCCGACGCGGCCGGCGTGCAGGTCAGCTACGGCGACCCGAGCGGCGACACCCGCCTGCGAGCCGCCCTGTCGCAGCGCCTGGCCGACCTGGGCATCCACGCCGGCCCGGCGCAGATCCTCACCACCAACGGCGCCACGCATGCGCTCGACCTCATCATCCGCACCCAACTGCAGGCCGGCGACGCCGTTCTCGTGGACGACCCGGGCTGGGCCATCATGTTCGCGCGCCTGACCCAGGCCGGCATCCGGCTGCTGCCGGTGCCGCGCGGCGCCCAGGGGCCGGACCTGGACGTGCTCGCCGCCCTGGCCGCCCAGCATGCGCCGCGGGCCTATCTCACCGTCTCCGTGCTGCACAACCCGACGGGCCACAGCCTCAACCTTGCCGGCGCCCACCGCCTGTTGCGCCTGGCGGACGAGCACGACTTCTTCATCGTCGAGGACGACAGCTACGGCTTCCTCGCCCCCGAGCACCTGCCGCGCCTGGCGGCCCTGGACGGGCTGCGCCGGGTCACCTACGTCTCGGGCTTTTCCAAGGTGCTGACGCCGGCCTGGCGGGTGGGCTATCTCGCCGCCGCGCCCGAGCGCCTTCGTGCGTTGACCGACACCAAGCTGCTCGACGGCCTGACCAGCTCGCCCGTGCTGGAGCGCGCCGTGGCCCTGTGCCTGGAGCAGGGCCGGCTGCGTCGCCATGCCCAGCGCCTGCGCGAGCGGCTGGCCACGGCCCGCCAGCGCATCTCGGCCCTCGCGGCCCGGCAGGGCTTTGCCTGGGCCTCGCCGCCGGACGGCCTGTTCGGCTGGCTCGACGTCGGCGTGGACACCGAACGCCTGGCCCAGCCCCTGCTCGATGCCGGCTGGCTGATCGCGCCCGGCGCCCTTTTCAGCGCCACGCGCCGGCCCGGTTCCTTGATGCGCATCAACATGGCGACCTCGCTGGACCCGGCCTTCTGGCGCGCCTTGCGCGCAGGCGTGGACGACATCCGCAGTCCGATGACGACTCCCTAGCTTTTCCCCCCTCATTCGCGGGGCGCGGCACTGGCGCTGGCCGATGGCGGCGAGTCAACTCGGGGCAGCTTCACGCCAGGGAGGGTCTCATGCGACTCGCTGCTTCCCCCGTCCGCCGCCTGCTCGCCGCCATGGCGGGCACGCTGCTCCTGCTGTCCGCGCCATCGGCCCGGGCCGGCTTCCAGAGCGACGTCACCGTGCGATTGATCGCGCCGGGCGGCATCCAGGGCAATTCCACGCCCGTCAACGAGCAGCAGGTGGTCGCCGTCGCCGACCTGGCCACCGGCCTGCAGGCTGGCGCCAGCGGCGGCGCCATCACCAACACCTGGATGCTGGCCAACGAGGAAGTCACCTTCGTCGGCAACGCCATCCACGTGCGCAGCTATGCCGGCTACGACGACGCCACCGGCATCTACACCGGCTACCTCGGCAGCGGCGGCGCCCACGCCCGCTACGAGTTCGACGGCCTGAGCATCGCCGGCCAGACCATCGTCGGCTTCAGCGTCTACGCCTTCGACGGCTACCTCACCAGCGGCATCAGCGGCCTGGCGAGCCCGGCTGCGGCCAGCCTCGTGCACCTCATCGATGCCGACACGGTCAGCCTGGACCTGGACAGCATCCTCTTCGCCGACCGCGGCACGGGCACGAGCAATGCGCATGCGGACTTCCGCATCGACCTCATCACCCGCGACAACGGCAACAACGGCGGCACCCTGCCCGAGCCGGCCACGCTGGCCCTGCTCGCCATCGCAGCCCTGGGCGCCGGCGCGGCGCGGCGCCGTGGCTGACGCCGCCTTCACGCTGGCGCGCTTCGAGCCGCTGGTGGGCAGCCGCTTCCTGCTTCGCCTGGACGACGCCGGCGGACTGCCTGCGCGGCTGGTGCAGGCGCGTGCCGGGCACGGCGGCGCCGCGGACCGGCCGCCCTTCAGCCTGACCTTCGAGGCCCCGGCCGAGCCGGCGCTGCCCCAGCGCATCTACCGGCTCGAGCACCCGCAGCTCGATGCGGTGGATCTCTTCCTCGTGCCCGTGGCGCGCACCGCCACCGGCCTGCACTACGAAGCCGTGTTCGGCTAGGAGACGCCCATGTCTGAGCCCTTCCTCGGTGAACTCAAGCTGGCCGCCTTCGGCTTCGCCCCGCGGGGCTGGGCCTTCTGCAACGGCCAGCTGCTGCCCATCGCCCAGAACCAGGCCCTGTTCTCGCTGCTGGGCACCAACTACGGCGGCGACGGCCGGTTGACCTTCGGCCTGCCCGACCTGCGCGGGCGAACGCCCATGCACGCCGACAGCGCCATCAGCCTCGGCGAGAGGGCCGGCCATGAAACCGTGACCCTCGGCGTGGCGGAATTGCCGCCGCACACCCACACGCTCAACGGCACCAGCGACCTTGCCAACGCCGCCCCACCGGGCGGCGCCCTGCCCGCGGCCAAGCCGCGCGGCGGCCTCACCCGCTATGCGCCGCCAGGCAGCAACACCGTCATGTTCCCGGGCTCGGTGGCCATGGCCGGTGGCAGCCAGTCGCACGACAACATGCAGCCCTTCCTGGTGATGACCTGGCTGATCGCGCTGCAGGGCATCTTCCCGAGCCGCAACTGAGAGGAGCGTGCGATGTCCAATCCCTTCGTTGGCGAGGTCCGTCTCTTCGGCGGCAATTTCGCCCCCAACGGCTGGGCCTTCTGCCAGGGCCAGCTGATGGCCATTGCCGAGAACGAGGTGCTGTTCCAGCTGATCGGCACCATCTACGGCGGCGACGGCCAGCAGACCTTCGCCCTGCCCGACCTGCGCGGCCGCGTGCCAGTACACCAGGGCCAGGGCCCGGGCCTGAGCATGCGCCCCATCGGCCAGACGGGCGGCAGCGAGACCGTCACCCTCACCCACGGCCAGATGCCGGCCCACAGCCACGCGCTGCGCGCCAGCACGGCCGCGGCCAGCGCCTCGGGCCCGGCCGGCGCCCTGCTGGCGGCCACCAGCGTGAACAGCTACGACAACAGCGCGGCGGGCATAGGGATGGCCGCAGGCGGCATCTCCGCCGCCGGTGCCTCGCAGCCGCACGACAACATGGCCCCCACGCTGGCGCTGAACTACATCATTTCCCTGTACGGCATCTTCCCGTCGCCATCCTGAGGAGCACGCCATGGACCCCTTCATCGCCGAGATCCGCGTCCTGCCCTTCAACTTCGCGCCCACCGGCTGGGCCACCTGCGATGGCCAGCTGATCCCCATCAGCCAGAACACCGCCCTGTTCTCGCTGCTGGGCACCACCTACGGCGGGGATGGCCGCGCCACCTTCGCCCTGCCCAACCTCGGCGGTCGCATGGCCATGGGCTTCGGCCAGGGCCCCGGGCTGAGCCCGCGGGTGCTGGGCGAGTCCGCCGGCCAGGCTTGGGTGGCCTTGACCGCCAACCAGATGCCGGTCCATGTCCACGGCCTGACGGGCGGCAGTGCCGGCCTGACCGCCAGCCCCGCCAACGCCGCGATGGCACCGCCCGCTAACGGTGCCGCCGCCTACCGCATGCCCGGCCCCCTCGCGCCCATGGCGGCCGAAAGCCTTGGCCAGACCGGCGGCGGCACGCCGCACGAGAACCGCCAGCCCGTCCAGGGCCTGAACTTCTGCATCGCGCTGCAGGGCATCTTCCCGGCGCGCGGCTGAGGGTGCCGATGGACTACCGCCTGCGCCAGGCCCTGCCCGAGGACGAGGCCTGGCAGTTCGCCATCTACGCCAGCACGCGCGCCGCCGAGCTGGCCCGCACCGGCTGGCCGCCCGCGCAATGCGAGGCCTTCGCCCGGCAGCAGCACCACGCGCAACAGCAGCATTACGCCCGGCATTTCCCCGGCTCGGCCTGCCATCTCATCCTCGTCGACGCCGACGCGGGCGAGACCGTCGCCGGCCGGCTCTGGCTGGACGAGCGCGACGACCGGCTGCACATCCTCGACATCGCCCTGCTGCCCGCCTGGCGTGGCCGCGGCCTGGGCACGCGCTGCCTGCTGGACCTGGCCGAACGCGCCGAGGCCAGCCAGCGCGCCCTGGGCATCCAGGTCGAGATCCACAACCCGGCCCGGCGGCTCTACGAGCGGCTGGGCTTCATCGCCGACGGACAGTCCCAGGGCCTGTACCAGGCCATGCTGCGGCCGGCCGGCGCCTGCCCAGCGCATACCGAGGAGTGCCTGCCATGATGAACAAGCGCGATTTCCTGAAGAGCGGCGCCACCGCCATGGCCGCCGGGGCGGGCACGACCGCCACGCTGGCCGCCGTGCGCCCCAGCCTCGGCGACGCCACCGGACTGGCGAGTTGGCGCGCCCACGTCGGCCAGCGCTTCGAGGTCGACGGCCATGCCGTCACGCTGGCCTCGGCCGAGGCGGCCGGCCGGCCCGGCGCCGAGCAGTTCAGCCTGCGGTTCGAGGGGCCGCTGCCGGCCGGCATCGGCGATGGCCTGCACCGGCTCAGCGCCGCCACCGGCGCCGCCATGACCCTTTACCTCGCGCGCACGCCCCAAGGCCTGCGGGCCGATTTCTGCCGGCTCCAAGCCTGACAAATTTCTCATGCCATCGGCGGGCCGCCACCCGGCCCGCGCACGGCTGCCTGCAAAATCCGCTCGCCCGGCGCCGCCGCCGCCGCGGCACCGTTGTGGACATGAGCGACCCCTTGAGATTCCTCGTCGTAGACGCCCTGGCCGGGGTGCAGGCCTTCGCGCGCCAGCTGCTGCAGACCCACGGCTTCGCGGCCGACGACATCCTGTGCTGCGCCGACCCCGAGGCGGCCCTCGCCCGAGGCCTGGCCTTCAAGCCGCATTTCCTCGTCACCGACTGGTTCGCCAAGGCGCCGCTGACCGGCCCCCAGCTCTTCCAGCGCCTGCGCCAGGCGCAGCCGGCCCTGCAGCTGTCGCTGCTCAGTTTCGACGTGACGCCCGAGCACCAGGCCGAGGCCCGGGCGCTGGGCGCGCACTTCCTGCTGAAGAAACCCTTCACCGCCGACCAGCTCAAGGCCGAGATGACCCGCTCGCTCGAGGCCCTGGCCAGGCAGTCGCCCGGCCTGCACGGCCAGGTGCGCGACACGATGCGCACGAGCCGGCCCACGCCGCGGCCGGTGCTGCCCCTCATCCCGCCCCAGCCCGTCGTCAAGCCCGGCGACCGGGTGCGCTACCAGGGCGCCGTGCACGTGGCCCAGCACGTGGTGCACCGCCAGGGCGAGACCGTGGTGCAGCTCAAGGGCATGACCGGCTTCGTGCCGGTCGAGAAGGTCCAGCCGGCCTGAGTCAGCCCCAGAGGGCCAGGGCCATCAGCAGCGGGTAGGGCAAGGCCACGGTCGGGCGCAGCGCGCTCTTCAGGTATTGCAGCATCAGTGCGGCGCCGCCGGGCCGCGTCGCCCGCCAGGCGGCGTGCAACTGCATCGCCGGCGCCTCGGCCCCGGCGGCGATGGCCGGCTCGATGGCCAGCAGCCGCTCGCCGAGCCGCCCCTGGAAGGTCTTGAGCACGGCCTCCTGCAGCCACAGCAGCGCCAGCAGGGCCAGGGCCAGCCCGTTGTCCGAGACGACCACCACGGCGGCGAAGGCCGCCAGCTTGACGGCCAGGGCCAGGCCCTCGTAGCGCTCGTGCTGGGCCTGCAGGGCCAGCCATTCGTGGTGCAGCGCATTCATCGTCATTTGGCCTCCAGCGCCTCCCAGCGCTCCAGCAGGGCCAGCAGCTCCTCGTCCACCTCGGCCGCCCGCTCCGTGACGGCCTGGATGCGTGCCGCGCCCTGGGTGTAGAGCTCGCTGCCCGCCAGCAGGGCGTTGAGCTGGGTCTGCTCGGCCTCCAGCGCTGCGATGCGGCCGGGGATCTCCTCCAGCTCGCGCTGCTCCTTGTAGCTGAGCTTGCGCTTGGTGGCGACGACAGGCGCCGGCGCGGGAGCGGGCGCCTTGGCCGGCGTGGGTGCCGCCGCCAGCTGGGCCGCGCGCCGCGACTGCGCCAGCCAGTCCTGCACGCCGCCCTCGTACTCGCGCCAGCGGCCGTCGCCTTCGCTGACGATGGTGGACGTGACGACGTTGTCGAGGAAGCGCCGGTCGTGGCTGACGAGGAAGACCGTGCCGTCGTAGTCGGCCAGCAGCTCCTCCAGCAGCTCCAGCGTCTCGATGTCGAGGTCGTTGGTGGGCTCGTCCAGCACCAGCACGTTGGCCGGCCGCGCGAACAGGCGGGCCAGCAGCAGGCGGTTGCGCTCACCGCCCGAGAGGGTGCGCACCGGCGAATTGGCGCGTTGGGGCGAGAACAGGAAGTCGCCGAGGTAGCTCTTCACGTGCTTCTTCTGCGAGCCGATCTCGATCCATTCGCTGCCCGGGCTGATGGTGTCGGCCAGGGTGGCGTCCAGGTCCAGGGCGTCGCGCATCTGGTCGAAGTAGGCCACGCTGAGCTTGGTGCCGGTGCGCACCGTGCCGCTGTCCGGCGCCAGCTCGCCGAGGATGAGCTTGAGCAGCGTCGTCTTGCCCGCGCCGTTGGGGCCGATGAGGCCGATCTTGTCGCCGCGCAGGATGGTGGCCGAGAAGTCGCGCACGACGACGCGCTCGCCGAAGGCCTTGGACACGTTCTCCAGCTCCGCGACGATCTTGCCGCTGGAAGCGCCGGTGTCGACGTCCAGGCGCACCTTGCCCTGCACGTCCCGTCGAGCGGCATGCTGCTCGCGCATTTCCATGAGGCGAGCCACGCGGGCCACCGAGCGAGTGCGCCGCGCCTCGACGCCCTTGCGTATCCACACCTCCTCCTGGGCCAGCAGCTTGTCGAAGCGGGCGTTGGCCAGGGCCTCGTTCTCCAGCTCGTAGGCCTTGGCCGCCTGGAAGGCCGCGAAGTTGCCCGGGTAGCCGCGCAGCTGGCCGCGGTCGAGCTCGACGATGCGGTTGCAGACGTTGTCCAGGAACTGCCGGTCGTGGGTGATGAGCAGCAAGCTGCCTGGGAAGGCGTTGAGCAGGCCCTCGAGCCAGGCGATGGCGGCCAGGTCGAGGTGGTTGGTGGGCTCGTCCAGCAGCAGCACGTCGGGCTGGGCCACGAGGGCGCGGGCCAGGGCGACGCGCTTTTTCAGCCCTCCGGACAACGCGCCCACGCAGCGGCTGCCGTCGAGGTCGAGCCGGTGCAGGGTCTCGTCCACGCGCTGCTCCCAGGTCCAGCCGCCGAGGTGCTCGAGCTGGGTCTGGATGGCGTCGAGGTCGTCGGCCGGGTCGTGGCGCTCGAAGCGCTCGCGCAGGGCCTTGGCCTCGGCCACGCCTTCGGCGACGACGTCGAAGATGGTCGCGTCGGCGCGCAGGGCGGGTTCCTGAGGCACGTAGACCAGGCGCAGGCCCAGCTGCTGCTGGAGCAGGCCGTCGTCGAGCTTCTCGAGGCCGGCGAGGATCTTGAGCAGCGAGGACTTGCCCGTGCCGTTGCGGCCGATGAGGCCGACGCGTTCGCCGGCCTCCAGCGAGAAGTTGGCGCCATCCAGCAGCGGCACGTGGCCGAAGGCGAGATGGGCATTGGTGAGGGAGAGGACTGCCATGTCGATATTGTCGACCCCTCGCCCAGGCGCGCCCCGCTGAACGCGGGCTCGTCTGATCGGCCCCCGGGGGGACGGCGATGCTCGCGGCATCCGGCCGCGAGCACATCGCCCGCAGGCCGGCTTGGGGCGGCCCGGCGCCGGCCCGCGGCTTCAAGTCGTCAGCAGGGCCGCAGCGTGGTGGCGCAGATGATCGTCGACGAAGCTGGCGATGAAGTAGTAGCCGTGGTCGTAGCCCTCGTGCCGCCGCAGGGTGAGCGGCTGGCTGGCGGCGGCGCAGGCGGCCTCGAAGGCTTCGGGGTGGAGCTGCTCGGCCAGGAACTTGTCGGCCAGGCCCTGGTCGATGAGCAGGCCATGCGGGAAGGGCGCGGTGGATTGCTGGCGCATCAGTTCGGTGGCGTCGTGCGCGGCCCAGGCCGTTCTGTCCTCGCCGAGGTAGCCGGCGAAGGCCTTCTGGCCCCAGGGGCAGCGTGTGGGCGCAGCGATGGGTGCGAACGCCGAGACCGACTGGAAGCGACCCGGGTGGCGCAGCGCCAGCGTCAGCGCGCCGTGGCCGCCCATGGAGTGGCCGAAGAGGCCGGTCGCCGCGAGGCCGGTGTCCTGCTGGACGAGGGGGATGAGCTCGTCGAGCAGGTAGCTCTCCATGCGCCAGTGCGCGGACCACGGCGGCTGCGTGGCGTCGAGGTAGAAGCCAGCGCCGACGCCGAAGTCCCAGGCATCCGCCTCGCCGGGGACATTGGCGCCGCGGGGGCTGGTGTCGGGGGTCAGCAGAGCCAGGCCCAGTTCGGCGGCCAGGCGCTGGGCGCCGGCCTTGATGGCGAAGGTCTCTTCGGTGCAGGTGAGGCCGGCGAGATAGACGAGCAGGGCCTTGGGCTCGGGCGGCAGGTAGAGCCCGAAGCGCATCGGCAGGCCGATGACCGTGGAGTCGTGCTGGAGGAAGCGCTGGGTGCCGCCGAAGGCGCGGTGGGTGGAGAGGGTTTGCATGGCGTTGGTCTGTGTTGGTTTGGCTGAGCGTGTGTTTCGAGTCGGATGCTTTTGCGTCGAGCCTTTCGACTCGGTGCACCGCCGCGGGAATCCGCCCCGCGAGGGCGGGTAACTTTCTTCTGTCGGCGCCAGAAGAAAGTCACCAAAGAAGAGGCGCCTTAAAGCGAGCACCCCAGCGCGCTTGAGGCTCGGAACGGGCTACAGGCGAACCGCTTCGCTCTCGCCGCTGTCCTTGTGACGAGCCCGATGCCTCCACCGTCCGTGCGCCTAACGTCGGCTGCACGCCGAACTCACGAGTTGAACGCAAGCGCCGCTCGGGCGGCGCGTCGGCGCATGTGGTGCCTTCATTGGTGAGCCCGGCGTGCAGCCGGCGTTAAGCGGCGTGAAGGTCCGATGCTTGGTGGCCCGGACAGGGACAGCGGCGAGAGCGAAGCGGGTCGCCTCGGGGCGCTTCTTGGCGTTCAACGCATCAGGGCGCTGGGTTTAGAGCGCCTCTTCTTTGGTGACTTTCTTCTGGCGCGACAGAAGAAAGTTACCCGCCCGCCGGGGCGGACTCACGGCTCGGTGCACCGAGTTGAAAGGCTCTCGGCAAAAGCTACCGAGCCCCGAGCCCCAAAACGCGCAAGCCTCAAGAAATCAGAACTCCACCACCGAGCGAATGCTCTCCCCCCGCCTCATCAACTCGAACCCCTCGTTGATCTGCTCCAGCTTCAGCTTGTGCGTGATCAGCTCGTCGATGTGCAGCTTGCCATCCATGTACCAGTCGACGATCTTGGGCACGTCCGTGCGCCCGCGCGCGCCACCGAAGGCCGACCCTTCCCACTTGCGGCCGGTCACCAGCTGGAAGGGCCGCGTCGAGATCTCGGCGCCGGCCGGGGCCACGCCGATGATGATGCTGCGGCCCCAGCCCTTGTGCGTGCACTCCAGCGCCTGGCGCATCAGCTGCACATTGCCCACGCATTCGAAGGAATAGTCCGCCCCGCCATCGGTCATCTGCACGAGATGGTCGACCACGTTGCCCACCTCCTTCGGGTTGACGAAGTCCGTCATGCCGAAGCGCCGCGCCATCGCCTCGCGCGCCGGGTTGATGTCCACCCCGATGATCCGGTTGGCGCCCACCATCTTCGCGCCCTGGATCACGTTCAGGCCGATGCCGCCCAGGCCGAAGACCACCACGTTGGCGCCCGCCTCCACCTTGGCCGTGAACAGCACCGCGCCCACGCCCGTGGTCACGCCGCAGCCGATGTAGCAGACCTTGTCGAACGGCGCGTCCGGGCGGATCTTGGCCAGCGCGATGCCGGGCACGACGATGTGGTTGGAGAAGGTGCTCGTGCCCATGTAGTGGAAGATGGGCTCGCCGTTGAGCGAGAAGCGCGAGGTGCCGTTGGGCATCAGGCCCTTGCCCTGCGTGGCGCGGATGGCCTGGCAGAGGTTGGTCTTGCGGCTCAGGCAGAACTTGCACTCGCGGCACTCCGGCGTGTAGAGCGGGATGACGTGGTCGCCCGGCTTGAGCCAGGGCACCTTGCTCTCCAGCACCACGCCCGCGCCTTCATGGCCCAGCACGGCGGGGAAGAGGCCTTCGGGGTCGGCGCCCGAGAGCGTGTATTCGTCGGTGTGGCAGATGCCCGTGGCCTTGACCTCGACGAGGACCTCGCCGTCGCGCGGCCCCTCCAGGTCCAGGGTCTCGATGGTCAGCGGGGCGCCGGCCTTCCAGGCGACGGCGGCTCGGGTCTGGATGCTCATTTCTGTTCTCCTGCAGGTTGGGGTTGAAGTTGGTCCAGCGCGGCGACGAGTTCGCGCGCTTCGATGCGGCACAGGCGCAGCCGCCGCAGCAGCCAGGGCGTCAGGTCGTCCTGGCCGAGGTGCTGCGGCCAGGCGCCGGCATCGGCATCGGGGATCTCGGCCGGGTCGGTCCCGGTGGCCGGCTCGCCCTTGAGGATGTCCACGCAGGCCTTGCGGGCCAGCGGCAGTGCCGTCTCGGCGCGCGCGGCATCCAGCCGGGTCGTGCGGCGCTGCACCTGGTGCTGCACGGCGCCCAGCAGGGCCATCAGCCGGTAGCCGTGGCTGAGCGCCGATTCGATCTCGGCCTCGGGCAGGCGCACGCGCTCCGGCTCCACGCGGGTGCGCTGCGCCGCCGCGGCCAGGGCGGCGAGGGCCGCATAGGCCTGCTGTCGGGACAGCCGCTGGGCGATCTGCTCCTCGGCGTCGGGCAGCCAACGCAGCATGTTGGCGGCATGCCGGGCCAGGGCGCCGCGCAGTTGCCGCGCCAGGCGCGGCACGGCGGCGCGCTCCCAGGACGGCAGCACGAAGCTGAACAGCCAGGCCAGGCCGGCCCCGATGACGGTGTCGGCCAGGCGCTCGGCGATGGCGGGGTCGCTGCCCGGCGCCAGCATCAGCGGCTGCAGCAGGGCCATCAGCGTCGCGGCCGTGGCGGCGACGCGATAGCGCCGGTTCACGTAGGCATGGGCTGTGCCGACGGCGGCGATGAAGCACAGGCTCAGCACAGGCACCGAATGCACGTGGGCCAGCAGCAGCACGAGCAGGCAGCCCTGCACCGTGCCGATGATGCGTTCGTTGCGGCGGGCCAGCGTCTGCTCCAGGTTGCCGCGCAGCACCACGGCCACGCTCAGCATCAGCCAGAAAGGATGGGCCGCCCACGGCAGGGCCGCGCCCAGGGCATAGGCCAGGGACAGCGCCAGTGCCGAGCGCAGCGCGTGCCGCATGACGCCGGACTGCAGCGTCAGGTGGGGCTTGAGGGCCGCCAGCGGCCACCCCTCCGGCGAGACGAAGGGCGCCAGCCGCTCGGGCGTCCAGGGGGTGTCGGGGTCGTCGGGGCTGGCCTGGCGGGCGACCATGGCCGCCACGTCGTCCATCATGTGGCCCAGGCGCGATTGCAGGGCCGACACGAGGTGGGCGCGCGAATCGCCCGGCGGCGCCTCGACCTCGGCCAGGCGCGCGGCGAGCTGGGCCCGCCAGCCGTCCACCGACACCTCGGGCAGGGGCGCGCCGAACTCCACCGAATCGGCCAGCGCCCGCAGCGCGCCGGCCAGCTGGCGCAGCATGTCGGCCAGCGCCGAACGCCACTGCCGGCCGGGGAAGTCCTGGCCCAGCAGCTCGGTGTCGAGCCGGCTGGCCAGCAGCAGGTCGCGCAACTCGACGAGGCCGAGCACGAGATCGGTCTGCCTGCGGCTGCGGGGCGAGCGGCGGGCGGCGAAGACCTGGTCGCGGGCGGCCTGCAAGGCGTCGGCGAGCACGACATCGTCGGCGATGGACGCCCGGATGCGGGCCTCCTCCGGGCCCACGGCGCCGGCAATGCGCTGGGCGCGCGAACGCACCTGTCGCTCGGCGGCGCGCAGGGCATTGGCGAGGGCGAGCTCGCGCAGCCGGTGGCGCAGCACGACGGCGCTCGCCCGCGCCCAGCCGGCGTAGACGCAGCCACCCGCCGTCACCCACAGCGCATGCTCGAGCGGCGAGGCGCTGCCGGCCGTGCGATCCCAGGCCATGGCGAAGACCATGGCCAGCACCGGCGCAAAGGACAGGGGCCCGGCCCGCAGGCCCCAGGCCAGCGTCATCAGCGACAGGAAGGCCACGAGCGCGACCAGGGCCACGGTCAGCGGCAGCGAGGGGTCGGCCAGGCCCACGAGCAGGGTCACGAGGCCGGCTGCCGCCGCCGCCGGCAGCACCCGCGGCAGCACGCGCTGGGGCGGGTTGGGTACGTCGGGCAGGCTGGCGCAGACGGCGCCGCCCACGGCCGCGAGGCCGGCCGTCTCGCCGAACAGCGCCCCGACGAGGGCGTGCGTGACCGACACGCCCAGGGCCACGCTCAGGCCGTTGAGATGGGCGGCTTCGAGGCGCTTGAAGAAGGACTTCACTTGACGAGCAGCTCCATCACGCGGCGCTCGCCGGCCGGCAGCTCGTGCACCGAGAACCAGGCGGACTTCTCGGGCCGGTAGACGTACTGCGGCGGCGTGGCGGCGGCCAGGCGCTGGCGCAGCGGCGCGAGGGCAGCCTGCGCCGCCTCGCCCTGCCCTTGCCGTTGCAGTGACGCGGCCCGCAGGATGAGGGCCAGGTCGCTCCAGGGCCCCAGGGCCAGGGCCTCGTCGGCCAGGCGCTGAGCCGCGGGGGCGTCGCCGTCGGCCAGGGCCAGCCAGGCCTGGAGCGCCAGGGTGTCGGGGTCGCGCGGGTCGAGGATCAGGGCCTCCTTGACCTGGGCCCGCGCGGCCTCGGTGCGGCCGGCGCGCAGCAGGTCGAGGGCGTAGTCGCGCCTCAAGGGCACGAGGCCGGTGCGCAGGCGCAGCACGGCGTCGTACTGGGCGAAGGCCTCGTCCCAGCGGCCGGCCAGCGCGAGCGCCGCGGCGCGGCCCCACAGCGCCTCCGGCTGGTCGGACTGGTAGGCCAAGGCCGCGTCGTAGGCCGCCAGGGCCTGCGCGGCGTCGCCGAGGCGGCGGTGGTGGTCGGCCAGGGCCAGCTCCACGCGAAAGCGGTCCTCGCCCTTGAGCCCCCTCTCGTGCACCTCGATGCCGTGCAACAGCATCGGCACGACCTCGCCGGCCAGCGGCGCGCCGCCGTGCCAGAGGGCATCGGCCGCCGCCACCCGCAGCGCGCCGCTGTCGGGATGGCGTTCGAGGGCGCGGGCCGCCAGCGCGCGGGCCGCGGCGCCGTCGGCCTGCAGGGCGAAGGCATACAGCCGTGCGCCCAGGGCGCTCTCGTCGTCGGGGGCCAGGGCCAGGGCGCGCTCGAACAGCGGCACCGCCTCGGCGAGCTTGCCATCCTCCAGCCGCTGGTTGCCGGCGCTGACGAGGGCGACCGGCCGGCTGGCGCTGGTGTCGCGCTGGGCGAAGAACTGCCTCACGAGGGCACGCAGCGCGGGGTCGAGGGCGACGAGGCGCTCGCGCACGATCTCGCGGCCGTCGTAGGCGTCGCGCCGCGGCGAGGCCTCGGCATTGGCGCCCTCGGCGAAGTACTCCCACACCGAGCCGCCCGCGTAGCGCGACAGGAAGCCGTCGCGGGTGGCCGCATCGCGGGCCTTGGCCTGTTGGTAGAGGGCCTCGATGCGGCGCGCCTGGGCGGTGGTCAGCACACCGTGGACCTGGTGCGTCAGTTCGTGCAGCACCGTGTTGTAGCGGTCGAAGATGCTGCGCTCGACGTCCTCGATGCCGGTGACGGTGAAATAGCCGCCCATGCCGCGCACGTCGTCCCAGAGCCGCGAGTCGTAGTCGATGCGGGCGTCCTTGAGGGCATGGGCCTGGGGCGTCTCCGACAGGCGCATCCACATCGGCTTGATGAAGTGGGTGGCGCCACCTTCCACCAGCACGGGGATGAAGGCCTTCCAGGGCGCGACGGACAGGGCCACGCGCTTGCGGTGGCGGGGCGAGAGGTCGCGCCAGTTCAGCACGTAGCGCTCGATGCCGGGCACGACCGGCATGGGGGTGGCCGCGAAGCGCCGCTCGTAGGCCGCTCGGTGCACGTCGACGCGGAAGCGCTGCGACTCCAGCGCCTTGGCCGCGATGGCATGGGCCCGGCCGAGCTCGGGGCAGCGCTCCAGCACGGCCAGGCTGGTCGCGAGGGCGGCGTCGAAGTCGCCGCGGTCGAAGGCATCGGAGGCGCGCCTGACCTCGGCCATCAGCGGCGCGAAGCCGTCGCCCAGGCGGGCCGCGAGCTGGGTGTAGTTCTCGCGCACGTAGCCGTTGCCGAGGAGGTAGTGCGCGGCTTCGTGGTGGGGGTTGAGGGCGACGGCGGCCTCGGCCGCGGCGATGGCCTCGTCGGTGCGGCCGAGGCGGATCAGGGTGTCGGCCAGGGCTGCCAGGCCGTCGGCCGTGCGCTCGGCGGCGAGGCCGGCCTCGAGCTGGCGCAGCGAGGCGTCGAACTCGCGCAGCTGGTAGTGGCGCTGGCCGAGGCCGCGCAGGGCCTGGGCCTTGTCGGCTGGCGAGGCGGCGCGGTCGAGGGCGCGCTCGAAGCACAGCCGCGCGCGCTCGAAGTCGCGCCGGTCCAGGGCCAGGCGGCCGGCAGCCAGCAGGTCGACGGCCTCGGCGCGCTCGTCCTGCAGCACGCCGCGGGTGCGCCGGTCGATGGCGGCGCCGTCGTCGCGGGCGAACAGCCAGGGGTAGATGAGGGCGCGCTCGGCCGCCGTGGGGCGGGGCAGGCGCAGCAGGGCCTCGAGCCCGGGGCGGGCATCGGCATAGCGCTGCTCGATCAGCAGGCGCTGCAGCCGGGCGGCGTCGGTCGCCGCGCCGGCGGAGTTCAAGGTGAGGCAGACCGCGAGGCCAAGGGCCAGTCGACGCCAGGGCATTCAGGCTCCGTGCAGTGGAGCCGGCATGCTAATCGTCGGAAGAGAAGCCCGAGGCCTTGACGACCGGGCCCCAGTAGTCACGTTCGGAAGCCAGGCGCCTGGCGTACTCGGCCGGCGGCAGGGTCAGCGGCTCGAAGCCGAGCTTGGCCAGGGCCTCGACGACGGAAGGCTCGCGCACCGCGGACCGCGCCAGCTCGGCCAGCTTGTCGACGGTGGCCTGGGGCGTCTTCGGCGGCACGAACAGGCCGTAGCTCTCGACGCCGACGATGCCCTTGAAGCCCTGCTCCTCGAAGGTGGGCGTGTCGGGTGCGAAGCGCGAGCGGGCCTTGTCGGTCACGCCCAGCAGGCGCACGCGGCCGGTGGGCAGGTGGGGCAGGAAGTCGCCGATGGAGAAGCAGCCGGAGGCGATCTGGCCGCCCATCAGGTCCTGCATGCCGGGCGCGGCGCCGCGATAGGCGGCGTGCGTGAGCTTGAGCCCGGCGGCCCGCTCGAACTGGTTGCCGAGGAAATGCGGCATGGCGCCCGCGGCGGGCGAGGCGTAGGCGCCCTTGTCGGGGTTGGCCTTGACCCAGTCGGCGAACTGGGCGAGCGTCTTGACGCTGGCCGGGACCATGGGGCCGACGCCGAAGCCGCAGGTGGACAGGGCCAGCGGCGCGACGGGGATGGCGTCGGTCGCGGGGTTGTAGGCCAGCTTGCGGTAGGCATGCGGGTAGATGGTGAACATGGACGAGGGGCTGACGAGCAGGGTCTGCCCGTCGGGCGCGGCGTCCTTCAACGCGGAGATGGCGATGCGCCCGCCGGCCCCCACCTTCTGCTCGACGATGACGGCGTCGGCCAGCTTGCCGCGGCAGAACTCGGCCAGGCGCCGGGCCGTGGTGTCCACCGAGCCGCCGGCCGGAAAGCCGACGAGGATGCGCGGCGGCTGGCCCTGGGCACGGGCTGTGAGCGGCAGGGCCGCCAGCGACGCGGCGCTGGCGAGGAGGTGGCGTCGATGGATCATGGCTTTTGTCTCCTGGGCTTGTTGTGGGGGTCGGTGCTGCGCGCGGTGGCCACCCAGGCCAGCCGCTCCAGCCCGGCCTTGAGTGCCGCCCCCTGATCGCCGAGGGCGGCCACGAGGGCGCGGTCGTGCTCGGCGACGGCGGCTTCGAGCCTGGCGAGGCGCCGCCGGCCGGCGGGTGTGAGGTACAGGCCCCAGGCGCGCGCGTCGCCCGGCGCATCGCGGCGCTCGGCCCAGCCTTGTGCGGTCAACCAGTCGGTCAGGCGCAGGGCGCCGCTGCGGTGCAGGCCCATGGCCTGGCCGAGCAGGCCCTGGCGCAGCCCGGGGTTGCGGGCGATGAGCACCAGGGCGGCGAAGCGCTGGGGGCTCACGTCCCACGCCGCGGTGGTGCGGTAGAAGTCGAGGTAGAGGGCGTTCTGCGCGCGGCGCAGCGCGTAGCCGAGCAGGCCGTCGAGCAGGCCGTAGTCCACGCCCGGCACGGGCAGCATCAGGCCTTCGGGCGGGGGCGCATCCAGGCTGTCGGTCTTGCTCACCGTTTCGAGGGTAGGTTTGGTTGCCTACTGCAACAATCTCGCATACCCTGAGTTGATGCAGATCATCATTTCAGGCGGCGGCATCGGCGGCTTGACGGCGGCGCTGGCCTTGCAGGCCCGCGGCCACGAGGTCACGGTGCTGGAGGCCGTGCGCGAACCCCGGCCGCTGGGCGTGGGCATCAACCTGTTGCCGCACGCGGTGGCGGTGCTCGACGGCCTGGGCCTGCTGCCGGCGCTGCACGAGATGGCCGTCGAGACCTCGGCCCTGGTCTTCGCCAACCGGCATGGCCAGCCCATCTACCGGGACCCGCGCGGCCTGGCCGGCGGCTACAGCCATCCGCAGTTCAGCATCCACCGCGGCGAGCTGCAGATGCGGCTGTGGGCCGAGGCGTCGGCCAAGGTGACGGTGCTCGGCGGCCAGCGCGTCGTGAACGTGCGCGACGACGGCGGCCGGGCCGTGGCCGAGATCGAGACGGCCGACGGCCCGCGAGAACTGGCGGCCGACCTGGTCGTCGGCGCCGACGGCATCCACTCCGCGCTGCGGCGACGCCTGGCGCCAGACGAAGGCCCGCCGCGCTGGCGCGGGGTCATGATGTGGCGCGGCACGACCTGGGCGCCGCCCTTCCTGGACGGCCGCACCATGGTGCAGGCCGGCCACAGCCGCGCCAAGTTCGTCGTCTACCCCATCGGCGCGCCGCGGGCCGACGGCCTGCAGCTCATCAACTGGGTGGCCGACCGCCGCCTCCGCGAGCCCGAGCCCGGCCTCACGGCCCCCGACCGTGCCGACTGGAGCCGCCCCGGCCGGCCGGAAGACCTGCTGCCCACCTTCGGCCGCTGGCGCTTCGACTGGCTGGACGTGCCCGGCCTCATCACCCGCGCCGAGCAGATGCTGGAGTGGCCCATGGTCGACCGCGACCCGCTGCCGCGCTGGCGCCTGGGGCGCTCGACGCTGCTGGGCGACTCGGCCCACCCGATGTATCCCATCGGCTCCAACGGCGCGACCCAGGCCATCATGGACGCCCAGGCCCTGGCTGAGGCCCTGGGCGCGCACGCCGACCTCGACACCGCCCTGGCCGCCTACGAGGACGAGCGCCGCCCGATGTGCGCCCGCATCGTCGAGATGAACCGCCAGGAAGGCCTGGACGCCATCCTGGACCGCGTGGAGGCCCTGGCGCCGGACGGCTTCGCCGACCTCGCCGACATCATCGACCCCGCCGAGGTGGCCGCCGAGATCAACGCCTACAAGGCCGCCGCCGGCCACCGCACGGCACGCTGATCAAGCCTTGAGCATCTCCGCCGCGATGAGCCGCACCGGGGCGCTGCCGTAGCCCAGGAAGGCCTCGTGGAAGCGCTTGAGGTCGAAGGCTGCGCCGGCCCGCGCCCTGAGCTGCTCGCGCAGGGCGAAGATCTCGCTGTAGCCGCTGAAGTAGCTGGTCAGCTGCACCGAGGTCAGCTGCACGCGCCGCCATTTCTCGCGCGCCTCGCTCTCCGTCTGGAAGGCCTGGCGCACCAGCAGGTCCAGGGCCTCGGGCTGCTCCATGCCGAGCACGTGGACGCTGTAGTCGAGGATGGTGTTGGTGACCGAACGCAGATGCCACTTGCCCCACATCAGCGTCATCTCGGGCGACGCGCCGTAGCCGCTCTCGATCATCATGCGCTCGCCGTAGACGGCCCAGCCTTCGATCATGGCGCCGTTGCCGAACAGGGCCTTGACCTTGCTCGGCACGCGGTTGGCATGCACGAGCTGGGTGTAGTGCCCCGGAATGGCCTCGTGGATGTTGAGGATCTGCAGGATCCAGTGGTTGTACTCGCGCAGCGAGCTCTCGGCCTGCTCGGGCGTGAGGTCGTCCAGCGGCGTGACGTTGTAGTAGGTGCGGTCGCCCGGCCGGTAGGCGCCGGGGGCCTCGATGCTGGCACCGGCCACGCCGCGCTCGTACTCGGGCGTCTCGCGCACGACCAGCGGCTTGCTCGCGTCCTGGCTGAGCAGGTCGTGCTCGCGAATCCAGGCTTCGAGCTGGGGAATCTGGGCGCGGATCTCGTCGACGAAACGCTCCCGGGCAACGTGGCGTTCGCTGAGCTTGGCGATGACGCGGCCGATCAGCGCGAAGCGGTCGTCCGGCGGGGCCTCCCTCCCGATCACGGCGTGCCACAGCGCCGCGGCCTGGGCCTGCATGCTGGCCAGCACCTCCTCGCGGCGCTGCAGGGCCAGCTCGTAGGTCTCGCGGGCGCTGCGGGCGGACTGGATGTCGTGGGCGAACTTGGGCTCGTAGAGTTCGCCGCCCAGGCGCCAGGACCGCTGGGCGCCGGGCAGCAGGCGCCTGAGGTGGGCGACGTAGCCGTCCACGGCGGCGCGCGCGGCGGCCAGCGGCGCCTTGAAGGCCGCCGCCAGCCCGGCCTCGGCGGCCCGCTTGGCAATGTCGTCCAGCACGCCGAGCACGCCGGGCGCCTGCTGAATGGCCAGTTCGGTGTGCTCGCGGGTCACGCCGGCAAGGCTGGCCCGGGCGGCGCGGTAATAGGCCGGCAGCGACACGAGGCGCGGCCGCAGCAGCTCCAGCCGCCGGGCCAGCGGCGCGTGCTCGGTGTTGAGCAGCAGGTCCAGCGGCGCCGCCGGGTTGTGCTCGGCAGGGCTCCAGGCCCATTCGCGCAGGGTGTCCAGCCGCCACAGGTCGCTCTGGATCTTGGCCACGAGCATGGCGCGGTCCATGCGCTGGCTGGTGTTGAGGGGCTCGTCCGCCTGGCCCTGGAAGCGAGCCAGCCAGCGCTGGAGGAAGGCGCGCATGCGCGTGCGCTGCTCGGTGCTGGGCAGGGTGATGCGCGGGCCGAACTCGAAGCGGCCGGCCGCGACGGCGGCGTCCGGGTCCAGGCGCCAGAGCGATTCGAGAAAGGACTCGGCCACGGTGTCGAAGCCGGCGTCCTGGCCGAAGGCCGGCAGGACGAGGCCGGCGAGGCCGAGGGCAGCGAAGTCGCGGCGCCTCAAGACCGTGCTCCCTGCAGGGCGGCTTCCAGCGCGTCGACGAACATGGCGGCGACGTCGAAGCCGCTCTGGTCGGTGATCTCCTGGAAGCAGGTGGGGCTGGTGACGTTGATCTCGGTGACGTTGTCGCCGATGACGTCCAGGCCGACGAGCAGCAGGCCGCGCGCCGCCAGCACGGGGCCGAGGGCCTCGGCGATCTCGCGGTCGCGCGCCGTCAGCTCGCGAGCCACGCCCTTGCCGCCGGCGGCCAGGTTGCCGCGCACCTCGCTGCCCTGGGGGATGCGAGCCAGGCACCAGGGCACCGGCTTGCCGCCGATGACGAGGATGCGCTTGTCGCCCTCGGCGATGGCGGGGATGAAGCGCTGCACCATCACCGTCTGCGTGCCGTCCTTGTTCAGCGTCTCGACGATGCTGCCGAGGTTGAGCCCGTCGGCCTTGACGCGGAAGATGCCCATGCCGCCCATGCCGTCCAGCGGCTTGAGGATGATGTCCTGCTGCTCGGCATGGAAGGCGCGGATCTCGGCCGGGTCGCGCGTGACCAGCGTGGGCGCGATGAACTGCGGGAACTCCAGGATGGCGAGCTTCTCGGGGTGCTCGCGCAGGCTGGCCGGCCGGTTGAAGACACGGGCGCCTTCGCGCTCGGCCTGGCTGAGCAGGTGGGTGGCGTAGAAGAACTCGCTGTCGAAGGGCGGGTCCTTGCGCATCAGCACGGCGTCGCACTCGGCCAGGGCGAGGTCGCCCGTCGCGACGACGCGGAACCAGTCGTGCGCGTCCCCGGTCAGCTCGATCTCGCGGGCCGCACGGGCCGTCACCCGGCCGCCGCGCAGCCAGACGAGCTGTCGCGTCTCGCAGGCGACGATGCGGTGGCCGCGCCGCGCGGCCTCGCGCATCATGGCGAAGGTGGAATCCTTGTAGGTCTTGAATCCCTCGAGGGGGTCGGCGACGAAGAGCAGCTTCATGGTCGGGCGCGTTGGCTATGGCGCCGGCCAGTGTTGCACAGTGGCGCCGTCAGTCCCGGACGTAAGGGTTCAGCGCCGCCAGGCTCCGACGAGGGCGGCTGCACCGCCGGCCAGCACGCCCCAGAAGGCCGCGCCGAGGCCGAAGGCCTGCACGCCCGAGAGGCAGACGAGGAAGGTCAGGATGGCCGCGTCACGGTAGTGCTCGTCCTTCAGCGCCGTGGCGAGCGCCCCGGCGATGGTCCCGAGCAGGGCGAGGCCCGCGATGGCCGCCACCAGCTCGCGCGGGAAGGCCGCCAGCAGCAGGGCCACGCCGCCGCCGGCCAGACCAAGCAGCACATAGAACACACCGGCGGCGGCCGAGGCCGTGTAGCGCCGCGCGGGGTCCTCATGGGCCTCGCGGCCCATGCAAATGGCCGCGGTGATGGCCGCGAGATTGAAGGCATAGCCGCCGAAAGGCGCGAGCAAGGTGGTGGCGGCGCCGGTGACGGCGATGCTGGCCGACACCGGCGTGGCATAACCGCTGGCCCGCTGGGCGGCGACGCCCGGCAGGTTCTGCGAGGCCATGGTGACGATGAACAGCGGCAGGGCCACGCCGACGGCGGCGCTCCAGCTGAACTCCGGCGTCGTCCAGACCGGCAGGGCGAAGACCTGCGAGAGATCGCCACCGACGCCGCCCAGACGCCCCTGGCCGAGGGCGAAGGCGATGCCCACGGCGAGCACGCCCGGAACGGCATAGCGCGGCCACAGCCGCCGGCCCAGCAGATAGGCCGCCGCCATGGCGAGCACCAGGGCCGGCGCCGTCCTGACGCTGGCGACGGCATCCAGCCCGAAGCGCGCCAGCACCCCGGCCAGCAGGGCGGAGGCGATGGCGATGGGAATGCGGTCCATCAGCTTCTCGAAGGCGCCGCTGGCGCCGGCCCAGGCGATGAGCAGGCCGCAGACGATGAAGGCGCCCACGGCCTCCGGCATGGCCACTCCCGAGGTCGACGCGAGCAGGGCGGCGCCGGGCGTGGACCAGGCCGTCAGCACGGGCTGGCGCGTCCACAGGCTCAGGCCCAGGCTGGTCAGGCCCATGCCCAGGCCGAGGGCCCACAACCAGGAGGCGGTCTGCGCCGGCGTGGCGCCCAACGCGACGGTCGCCTGGAAGATGATGGCCACGGAGCTGGTGTAGCCCACCAGCACCGCCACGAAGCCGGCGACGAGGGTGGAGGGGGAGAAGTCTTTCAGCAGACGATGCATCGCTTCAGGATAGCCGGCGGCGGCCGTGACCCCACAGCAGCGCCGCGCCCACCGCCAGCACGCCCAGGCCCACCAGCGCGCCGGCCTTCACATAGACCACGCTGGACCACAGCACGTAGGCGCTGCTGGCCGCGAACAGCAGCGGCAGCCAGGGATACAGCGGCACGCGCACGGGGCGCGGCTGCCGGGGTTCGCGGTGGCGCAGCACGATGACGGCGAGCGCACTGAGCGTCATGAAGAACCAGTAGACCGGCGAGAGGTAGTCCACCATCGTCGAGAAGCCGCCGCGCGTGAGGTCGCCGAAGGCCACCAGCCCCAGCGCCACGCCCGCCGTGGCCAGCACGGCGCCGGTCGGCGTGCCGCGGGCGTGGTTCCAGCGCGCGAGGTGCCACTCGGTGGCCAGGTCGCGCGCGGCGGCGTAGGTGGTGCGCGGGCCGGCGATGAGCAACGCGTTCATCACGGACAAGGCGGTCAGCGTGACCACCCCCACCATCAGCAGCTCGGCCACGGGGCCGAAGGCGATGCGCATCAGCGTCGCCGCCGGCGCGTCGCTGGCCGCGAGGCCCGCCATGCCCAGCACGCGCAGATAGGCCCAGTTGGCCAGCAGGTACAGGCCCATGACCAGGCCCAGGCCGAGCAGCAGCGCGCGGCGGATGCCGCGCTCGGGGTCGCGCATCTCGGCCGACAGCGTGGCCGCGTCGCTCCAGCCTCCATAGGCCAGGAAGACGAAGACCAGGGCCAGGCCCCAGTCCGTGCCCGGCTGGGCCGGCGCTGCCGTGGCGGGCGCATGGCCGGCCAGCACCTGCGCCCCCGCCCCCAGCCCGAGCAGCACCAGCCCGAGCAGCACGGCCGCGCTCAAACCGAGCTGCGTGCCCAGGCCCACGCGCACGCCCAGCAGGTTCAGCCCCGTCAGGCCGACGATGAGGACGGCGGCCATCAGCGCGCTGGCATGCGGGCCCAGCCAGGGCTTCAGGTCCACCACCTGGGCCAGGTAGTCGCCGAAGACGAAACCCAGCAGCGCCATCGAGCCCGTGTGGATGACGGCGAAGCGCGACCAGGCGAACAGGAAGCCCAGGCGGTGCCCGTAGGCGCGGCGCAGGAAGTGGTAGTCGCCGCCGGTGTCGGGAAAGGCCGCGGCCAGCTCGGCGAAGCACAGGCCGCCCACGAGCGACAGCACGCCGCCCAGGGCCCAGGCCAGCAACAGCTGGGTCGGGTCGCCCAGGGCCTGCGCGGCCAGCGGCGAGGTCTTGAAGATGCCCGCGCCGATGACCATGCCCACGCACAGCGCGCCGGCATGCCGCACGTCGAGGCGGCGTTCGGGCTGGGCGGCGGGCGTGTGGGACATGGCGTGAAGCGGCGTGGCAAAGCCGGCGATGCTAGCCGGCAGCCCCGGCGCATTTGCATATGCGCAACATGTCTGAAGCCCGGGGCTGCCGCGGTCTTAGGCTCACGGCCTTTGCCCTCTCTGTCCGCCCCCCGCCCTCGCATGCACAAGCCCCGCCTCATTGCCCTCGCCGCCTCTCAAGCCCTGCTCGCTGGCGCCGCGCTCGCCCAGGCCGCGCCCAAGGCCCTGGATGCCGTCGTCGTGACCGGCACGCGCGCCAAGGACCGCACGCTGGCCGACACCGCCGTGCCGGTGGACGTGCTCGGCCGCGACGAACTGCTGCGCGCCGCCGGGCCGGACGGCAACCTGGCCGCCGCGCTGCAGGCCCTGCTGCCCTCATTCAACTTCCCGCGCCAGTCCAACTCGGGCGGTGGCGACCACGTCCGCGCCGCCCAGCTGCGCGGCCTCTCGCCCGACCAAGTGCTGGTGCTCGTGAACGGCAAGCGCCGCAACACCTCGGCCGTGGTGAACCTGGAGTCCAAGACCGGCAAAGGCACCAACCCGGTGGACTTCAACACCATCCCGCTGTCGGCCGTGGCCCGCATCGAGGTGCTGCGCGACGGCGCCGGCGCGCAGTACGGCTCGGACGCCATCGCCGGCGTCGTCAACATCATCCTGGACGAGCGCCAGGCCGGCGGCGAACTGTCGATCGAGCTCGGTGCCTTCCACACCCGGTTCGCGCCGACGGGCCAGCGCATCACCGACGGCCAGACGCAGTCGGCCAGCGTGACCCAGGGCTGGGCGCTGGGGAACGAAGGCTTCCTGCGCGCCGGCCTCGAAGGCCTGCACCGCAACCCCACCAACCGCGCCGGCCAGGACGAGCTGCCGCCCTGGGAAGACCAGAGCGCGGCCAACCTGGCCACCGTCGGCAAGCGCAACTACGCCCCCGGCGAGCCGGCCACCCACCAGTGGCAGGCCTGGTTCAACGGCGCGGCCGACCTGCAGCCCGGCACGCGGGCCTATGCCTTCGGCACCTGGCAGCAGCGCCGCACGCTGGGCGCGGCCTATTTCCGCTACCCGGACAGCAGCGCCAACGTGAAGGCCGTCTACCCCGACGGCTACCGCCCGCAGACGACGGGCGACAACCGCGACCTGCAGCTGGTGGCCGGGCTGAAGGGCCAGTGGGGCGGCTGGGACGTGGACGCGGCGCTGAACCACGGCCGCAACGACTTCGACTACGGCGTTCGGCACACCATCAACGCCTCGCTCGGCGCCGCCAGCCCGCGGGAGTTCCACCTGGCCGACTTCGGCAGCCGCCTGACCGCGCTCAACCTCGACCTCAGCCGCGAGCTGCCGCTGGCGGGCGTGGCCCGGCCGCTGACGCTGGCCTGGGGTGTGGAGCTGCGGCGCGACGCCTTCGTGACCGGCGCGGGCGATGCGGCGTCCTACGAGGTCGGCCCGCTGGAGGCGCCGGCCGGCGCCCAGGCCGGCCCGGGCCTGCAGGCGGGCGACGCCACGCGCCGCAGCCGCCGTGTCGTCGGCGCCTACCTCGACCTGAGCGCCGACCTGACGCGCGACTGGCAGGCCAACCTCGCCCTGCGCCACGACGACCACAGCGACTTCGGCGGCGCCACGACCGCCAAGCTGTCCACGCGCCTGGCGCTGGACCGCACGCTGGCGCTGCGCGGCGCGCTGTCGAGCAACTTCCGCGCGCCGTCCCTGGCTCAGCAGGGCTTCGCTTTCACCGTGACCGACCGCGGCGACGGCGGCGCGCTGAGCCAGGTTCGCACGCTGCCCGTGGACCACCCCGTCGCCCGCTACCTGGGCGCCCAGGACCTGAAGGCCGAGACCTCGCGGAACGCGAGCCTGGGCCTGAGCTGGCAGCCGGGCAAGGCCTGGTCGACGACGCTGGACGCCTACGCCATCCGCGTGAAGAACCGCATCACGCTGTCGCAGCGCATCAGCCGCGATGGCCTGGCCGCGGAGCTGGCCGCGAAGTTCGGTACCCCGGGCATCGACGGCGTCAACTTCTTCACCAACGCCCTGGACACCCGCACCCGCGGCGCCGACCTCGTCACCCAATGGAGCGGTGCCGCCCTGGGCGGCGAATTGCGCCTGGGCTGGACGGCCTCGTTCAACCGCACGACGGTGCGCGGCGGTGGCAACGTGGGGCTGGAGGAGATCAACACGCTGACCGATGCCGCGCCGCGCCAGCGCCACATCCTCAGCGCGAACTGGCAGGGCGGCGTCTGGGGCCTGCAGGGCCGGCTGACGCGGCACGGCAGCACGACGCGGGTGTTCGACTTCGGCGACGGCTTCGTGCCCACGCAGACCTATGCCGCCGTCTGGCAGCTCGACCTGGAAGCCCAGGTACAGGTCAGCCAGGCGCTGAATCTCAGCTTCGGGGCCGTCAACGCGACCGACCGCTATCCCACGCGTTCCATCCCCGACATCAGCTACTTCGGCAACTTCCCCTACGACGTGCTGTCGCCGGTGGGCTTCAACGGCGCCTACTACTACGCCCGGGCACGGCTGAGCTTCTGAGCCGGCCTCAGATCTCCACCTTGGAGCCCAACTCGACGATGCGGTTGGCCGGCAGGTGCAGGAAGTCGGCCGCGGCGGCGGCGTTGCGGTGCATGCTGGCGAAGAGCTTCTCGCGCCACAGGGCCATGCCCGAGCCGATGGTCGGGATGACGATGTCGCGGCTCAGGAAGTAGCTGGTCTCCATCTCGTCGAGCTGCACGCCGTGCTTCTTCAGCAGGGCCAGGGCCTCGGGCACGTCGGGCTCGTTCTTGAAGCCGAAATGCAGCGTCACCTGCCAGCAATGGTGGCCCAAGGCCTCGACCTCGCAGCGCTTCTCGAACCCGACCCAGGGCACCTCGTGGTGCTTGACGGTGACGAAGACGTTCTGCTCGTGCAGCACCTTGTTGTGCTTGAGGTTGTGCATGAGGGCGTTGGGCGTGACGCCGCGTTCCGCGGACAGGAAGACCGCCGTGCCGGCCACGCGCGTGGGCGGGTTGATGAAGACGGCCTCCAGGAAGGCGGGCAGCTCGATGGCGTCCTCGCGCAGCTTGTCCGACAGTAGCTTGCGGCCCTGCTTCCAGGTCAGCATCAGCGTGAACATGCCGATGCCGATCATCAGCGGGAACCAGCCGCCGGCCGCGACCTTGAGCAGGTTGGAGGCCAGGAAGGTGGCGTCGATGACGAAGAAGGCCCCGGTGGCGGCGATGCACAGGGCCAGCGGGTAGTTCCAGCCGTAGCGGATGACGAAGAAGGTCATCACCGTCGTGATGGTCATGTCGATGGTGACGGCCACGCCGTAGGCGCCGGCCAGCTTGGTCGACGACCCGAAGAACACGACCGCCAGCACGACGAGGGAGAACAGGCCCCAGTTGATGAAGGGCACGTAGATCTGGCCGATGTCGCGCACGCTGGTGTGCAGGATGCGCAGGCGCGGCAGGATGCCGAGCTGGATGGCCTGCTTGGTGACGGAGTAGGCCGCCGTGATCAGGGCCTGGGACGCCACGATGGCCGCCGCCGTGGCGAGCAGGAAGAGCGGCATCTCGGCCCAGGACGGCGCCAGCAGGAAGAAGGGGTTCTCCACGCCGCGCGGGTTGTCCAGCAGCATGGCGCCCTGGCCGAAATAGTTCAGCACCAGCGAAGGCATGACGACGCCGTACCAGGCGATGCGGATGGGCTTCTTGCCGAAGTGGCCAAGGTCGGCGTAGAGCGCCTCGCCGCCCGTGACGACGAGGACGACGGCGCCCAGGGCCACGAAGGCGACCCAGCGGTAGCGCAGGCAGAAGTCGACGGCGTGCATGGGGTTCATGGCCGTCAGCACGTGGGGGTTCTCGAAGATGTGGGGCAGGCCCAGCGCCGCCAGGGCCAGGAACCACAGCAGCATCACCGGCCCGAAGGCCTTGCCGATGCCCCCGGTGCCGAAGCGCTGCACCGAGAACAGCCCCACCATGACGATGAGTGTGAGCGGCAGGATGGCGTCGTGGTACTGGGGCTCGTAGACGTCGATGCCCTCGACGGCGCCGAGCACCGTCATGGCCGGCGTGATGACGGCGTCACCGAAGAAGATGGCCGTGCCGAACAGGCCCACCATCAGCAGCAGGCGCCGCAGCGGCGGCTTGTCGTTGACCGCGTTGGTGGCCAGCGCCAGCATGGCGATGAGGCCGCCTTCGCCGTTGTTGTCGGCGCGCAGGATGAGCAGCACGTATTTGACGGAGACGACGACCGTCAGCGTCCAGAACAGCAGCGACAGCACGCCGAGGATGTTCTCCGGCGTCGTGGCGACGTGGCCGCCGTGGAAGACCTCCTTGAGCGCGTACAGGGGGCTGGTGCCGATGTCGCCATAGACCACCCCGAGCGCACCGAGGGTCAGGCCCGCCAGCGCCGTGCGGCTGTGGGCCGGTTGGGAAGAACTCACGTCTCATGGGCCGCCGGTCCAAGCCGGGGCCTGTTGTTCGAAAGTGCGGATTCTGCGCTCGGTTTGGCGGTTTTGTGCAGTGCAGCAAAGTCACGCTTCCGAGGCTTGACGGCGCCCTCCCGGGCAGCGTAGGCGAGCCCGCCGCCGCACCGGCGGGCGGGCGCTCACGCCGCTTCGGCCTCGGCTTGCGGGTCGGTGGCCTCGAGCTCGTAGCTGGCCGCCAGCATGGCCAGGCGGCCGATCACGCCGTACATGTAGAAACGGTTGGGCGCGCTGACGCCGGGCTTCTCGCCGGGGCGTGGCAGGTGGGGCGACTCGGCGAAGGCCAGCGGCACGTAGCTGGCGCCGGGCGCATTGAGGTTCTCGTCGATGCCGCGGTGGGCATGCACGCGGTAGTAGCCGCCGATGACGTAACGGTCCATCGTGTAGACCACGGGCTCGGCCACCGCCTGGTGGACCCGCTCGTGCGTCGGCACGCCTTCCTGGACGATGACCTCCTGGCCGAGGTCCTCGGGCAGGCGCTCGGCGAGGGCCTCGATGTCCTTGGCGTCGCGCAGCGTCAGCACCGGGCGGCCGAAGCTGCCCACGTCGCTCTTGACGATGACGAAGGGTTTCTCGTTGATGCCGTATTCCTTGTACTTGCGCCGCACCTTGGCCAGCTGGGTGTCGGCAGCCGTCTGCAGGGCTTCGAGGCCCTTCTTGCCGTGCAGGTCCACGCTGGTGAACATCGGGGTGATCAGCCAGGGGTCCATGCCCAGCAGCTTGGCGAAGCGCTTGGCTACCTCCTCGTAGGCACGGAAGTGCTGGCTCTTGCGCCGCACCGTCCAGCCCGCGTGCAGGGGCGGCAGCAGGTATTGCTCGTGCAGGCCCATCAGTTGGGGCGGCGTGCCGGCCGAGAGGTCGTTGTTCAGCAGGATGGTGCAGGGGTCGAAGCCCTTGAGCGTCAGCCGGCCGCGCTTGCGCACCAGCGGCTCCAGGGTGATGCTGCCGCCGCTGGCGATGGGCAGCTCGGTGGGCTCGGTGACGGTGGTGTCCAGCGTGCCGAAGCGCACGTTGAGGCCGGCCTGCGTGAAGATGCGCGCCAATGTCGCCAGGTTGTCGAGGTAGAAGCTGCAGTTCTCGCCCGTCTCGGGAATGACCAGCAGGTTGCGCGCCTCGGGGCAGATCTTCTCGATGGCCGCCATCGCGGCCTGCACGGCCTGGGGCAGCATCTGGGCGGTGAGGTGGTTGAAGCCGCCCGGGAAGAGGTTGGTGTCGACGGGCGCCAGCTTGAAGCCGGCATTGCGCAGGTCGACCGAGGCGTAGAAGGTGGGGGTGTGCTCCATCCATTCGAGCCTGAACCAGCGTTCCGTCGCCGGCATGGACTCCAGGATGCGGGCCTCCAGCTCGTTGATGGGGCCGTTCAGGGCGGTGATGAGATGCGGAACCATGGCCGAATGATGTCAGAAGCAGGCGCGCGACCTTGCGCGGCGGACCTACGTGGGGGCGCGCCGGCGGATCACAAGACGCCGTCCGCATGCAGGGTGCGGCCCCGGCCCGCGCGCTTGGCGCGGTAGAGCTGGTCGTCCGCGCGCGCGATGGCGGCGGCCAGGCTCTCGCCTGGCTGCACGCGCACCGCGCCCGCGCTGAAGTCGGCCGGGAAGCCGAGGCTGGCCTCGCAGCGCCGCCGCAGCGCCTGGTGCAGCCGGCCATCCAGCCGGCCGAAGGCCTCGGGCTCGCAGTGGCGCAGCAGCAGGCAGAACTCCTCGCCGCCGTAGCGGCCGACGAGGTCGCTGGCGCGCAGCTCGCCGCGCAGCACCTCGCCGGCGAGCTTGAGCACCTCGTCGCCCGCCGGGTGGCCGTGCTCGTCGTTGACGCGCTTGAAGTGATCCAGGTCCAGCATCATCAGCACGGCCGCGTCGCCGGCGGCGTCGGTCGCCCGGGCCGCGCCCAGGGCCCGGCCGGCGCGCTGCATCCATTCGCGGCGGTTGAGCAGGCCGGTCAGCGGGTCCAGCGACGCCAGCCGCACCAGGGCCTGCTCGGCCTCGTCGCGGTGGGCCAGCAGGAAGCCCATGGTGCCCAGCACCAGGCTGGCGTTGAGCAGCATCAGCGACGCGAAGTTGAGCGGATGCGGGGCGATGAAGCGCGGGTAGATCTCAGGCCAGCCCAGCACCAGCACGGCCCGCGCCAGCACCAGCAGGCCGTTGGCCGCGCCGGCCACGCCGCACAGCCAGCGCCAGCGCACGCGGCCGGCGCCGCGCAACAGCAACAGGCTGCCCCAGAGGATCTGCGCGCCGATGGCCAGGTTGGTGAAGCCGGTGGCGAGATGCTCGTCGGCGAACACGGCCGCATGCACCACGCCCAGGCCCAGCGGCACGGCCACCAGCGCACGGCGCGGCGCCGCCCGGCCCAGGAAGCGGCAGGACGTCAGCACCATGGCCGACGCCGAGGCGCTGAGTGCCATGACGCCCAGGGTCGCCAGCAGCCGCGGCGAGGCCAGCGTCGCAGCGATCAGCAGGCCGAAGCCCACCGCCTGCCCCAGCAGCATGAACTGCCAGGCCTGCAGGCCGCTGCGCGCGCGCAGGCCTACGCTGACGACCAGGGCGAGGCTCATCAGCAGCGCATTCACCAGCACCGCGGCCAGCAGGGTCACGACATCCATGCCGGCCAGCATAACGGCCGGTCCCGGCGGGCAGGCCGGGACGGCGGCGCGGCGTCAGCCCGTCGTGCCGTAGCCCCCGCCGCCCGGCGTGCGGATGACGAAGACATCGCCCGGCGCCATCTCGGCCTGGCCGATGTGGCCGAGCACCTCGACACGCCCGTCGGCGCGCTCGACGAGGTTCTCGCCCGGCGCGCCGGCTGCACCGCCGGCCATGCCGAAGGCCGGGTGGACGCGACCGTTGCTGAGGATGGACGCCGTCATCGGGGCGAGGAAGCGGATGCGGCGCTCGCCGCCGTCGCCGCCATGCCAGAGGCCGGCGCCGCCTGATGCGCCGCGTATGGCATAGCTGTCCAGCCGCACGGGGAAGCGGAACTCCAGCACCTCGGGGTCGGTCATGCGCGAGTTGGTCATGTGGGTCTGGACGACGGCCGTGCCGTCGAAGCCCGGGCCCGCGCCCGAGCCGCCGGAGATCGTCTCGTAGTACTGGTGCTGCGCGTCGCCGAAGGTGAAGTTGTTCATCGTGCAGCCGCTCGCCGCCATCACGCCCAGCGCCCCGTACAGGGCGTTGGTGACGCACTGCGAGGTCTCGACGTTGCCGGCCACGACGGCCGCCGGCGCGCGTGGGTTGAGCATGCAGCCCTCGGGCACGATGACCTCGATGGGCTTGAGGCAGCCGGCGTTCAGCGGGATGGCGTCGTCGACCAGCGTGCGGAAGACATACAGCACCGCGGCCATGGTGATGGACTTGGGCGCGTTGAAGTTGTTGGGCAGCTGGGCGCTGGTGCCGGTGAAGTCGACGACGGCGCTGCGGGCAGCGGCATCGACCCGCACGCGCACCTGGATGCGCGCACCGTTGTCCAGCGGCAGCGTGAACTCGCCGTCCTTGAGCACGGAGATGACGCGCCGCACCGAGGCCTCGGCGTTGTCCTGCACGTGTTGCATGTAGGCCGCCACGGTGTCGCGGCCGAACTGGGCCACCATGGCCCGCAGCTCCTGCACGCCCTTCTCGTTGGCCGCCACCTGGGCGCGCAGGTCGGCGAGGTTCTGGGCCGGGTTGCGGCTGGGGTAGGGGCCGCTGGCCAGCAGGTCCAGCAGCTCGGCCTCGCGCAGCCGCCCCGCCTCGACGAGCTTGAAGTTGTCGATGAGCACGCCCTCCTCCTCGATGCAGGTCGAGAACGGCGGCATGGAACCCGGCGTGATGCCGCCGACGTCGGCATGGTGGCCGCGGCTGGCGACGAAGAAGTCGGGGCGCATGCCGCCGTCAAGGAAGACGGGCGTGACGACGGTGATGTCGGGCAGGTGGGTGCCGCCGTGGTAGGGGTCGTTGAGCACATAGACGTCGCCCGGCGCAATGTGCGGGTTGCGCTCGATGACGGAGCGGATGGACTCGCTCATCGAGCCGAGATGCACCGGCATGTGGGGCGCGTTGGCGATCAGCTGGCCGTGCGCATCGAAGAGGGCGCAGGAGAAGTCCAGGCGCTCCTTGATGTTCACCGAGTAGGCGGTGTTCTGCAGGCGCAGGCCCATCTGCTCGGCGATGTTCATGAAGAGGTTGTTGAAGACCTCCAGCATCACCGGGTCGGCCTCGGTGCCCAGGGCCTGGCGGCGGGTGCGTGGCTGCACGCGGGTCAGCAGCAACTCGCCGCCAGGCAGCAGCTCGGCCTGCCAGCCGGGGTCAACCACCGTGGTCGCATTGCGCTCGGCGATGACGGCCGGGCCGGCGATCTGCGCTCCCGGCGCCAGGGACTCGCGCCGGTGCAGCTCGGCCTCGCGCCAGCCGGCCGGGACTTCGTCCGCCAGGCAGTACATGGCGGCCCGCTCCAGCGGCTGTGGCCGGTGGGGTGTCGCCTCGGGCGCGGCGGGCGCCGATGCCAGCTCGGCGCCCGCCGCCAGGGCTTCGACCGACACCGCTTCGATGACCAGTTCGCGGTCAGGCATGAGGAAGGCGAAGCGCTGGCGGTAGGCCACCTCGAACTCGTCCCGCATGGCGGCGATCGCCACGCTCTCCGGCTCGCCAAGCGGCAGCATGCAGCCGAGCGCCGTGTCCGTGCCCTGGTAGCGGAGCTGGGCACGGGCCACGCTGCGCAGCGCCGCGGCGGGCACGCCCTGCCCTGCCAGTTCCGCGCAGGCCTGCTCGGCGAGCTCGCCGGCCAGCCTGCGCGCGGCCGCGAGGCCCCCCGTGTCCAGCGGGCGCTCGACGGACGCCTCGCGCATGGCGGACTGGTCCGCGAGGCCCATGCCATACGCGCTCAGCACGCCAGCGAGCGGGTGGGCGAGGATGCGCGTCATGCCGAGGGCATCGGCCACGAGGCAGGCGGCCTGGCCGCCTGCGCCGCCGAAGCACTGCAGCGTGTAGCCGGTGACGTCGTAGCCCCGCGCCACGGAGATGCGCTTGACGGCGTTGGCCATGGCGCCCACGGCGATCTGCAGCGCGCCCGCGGCCACCTCCTCGGGCGTGGACGGCCTGCCCGCGCGGCCCATGGCATCGGCCATGTCGGTGAAGCGCGCCCGCACGACGTCGCGGTCCAGCGGCTGGTCGGCACCGGGGCCGAAGACGCGCGGGAAGTGGGCCGGCTGGATGCGCCCGAGCATGACGTTGGCATCCGTCGTCGCCAGCGGTCCGCCGCGGCGGTAGCTGGCGGGGCCGGGGTTGGCGCCGGCCGACTCCGGCCCCACGCGCAGCCGCGCACCGTCGAAGCGGATGACGGAGCCGCCGCCGGCCGCCACGGTGTGGATGCTCATCATGGGCGCGCGCATGCGCACGCCAGCCACCTCAGTGTCGAAGGCGCGCTCGAACTCACCGGCGAAGTGGCTGACGTCGGTGGACGTGCCGCCCATGTCGAAGCCGATGACCTTGCCGTGGCCCGCCGCCTGGGCGGTGCGCACCATGCCGACGATGCCGCCGGCCGGTCCGGACAGGATGGCGTCCTTGCCCTGGAAGCGGCTGGCCGCGGTGAGGCCGCCCGAGCTCTGCATGAAGAACAGGCGCACACCCGGCATCTGGCTGGCCACCTGCTCGACGTAGCGGCGCAGGATGGGGCTGAGGTAGGCGTCGACGACGGTGGTGTCGCCGCGGGGCACGAACTTGATCAGCGGGCTGACCTCGTGCGAGACCGACACCTGGGTGAAGCCCACCTCCAGCGCCAGGGCCTTGGCGGCCAGCTCGTGGGCCGGCGCGCGCCAGCCGTGCAGGAAGACGATGGCACAGGCGCGCAGGCCGGCGGCGAAGGCGGCCTGCAGGTCGGCGCGCAGGGCGACCTCGTCCAGCGGCTCGACCTCGCGACCCTGGGCGTCGCTGCGCTCGCGCGCTTCGACGACACGCTCGTAGAGCAGCTCGGGCAGCTGGATATGTCGCTCGAAGAGGCGGGGACGCGCCTGGGTGGCGATGCGCAGTGCGTCGCGGAAGCCCGCCGTCGTGACCAGCAGCGTGCGGTCGCCACGCCGCTCGAGCAGGGCGTTGGTGGCGACGGTGGTGCCCATCTTCACGCAGTCGACGCGCTCCGGCGTGATCGCCTCGCCCGGCTGCAGGCCGAGCAGGCGGCGGATGCCCTCGACGGCGGCGTCACAGTACTGCTCGGGGTTCTCGGACAGCAGTTTCAGGGTGTGCAGCGAACCGTCGGGCGCACGGCCGACGAGGTCGGTGAAGGTGCCGCCGCGGTCGATCCAGAACTGCCAGCGTTGGGGGGCGGGATGGGCTTGCATGGGAGGTTGCTCAGGACGATGGAAAGGCGAGCCCGCCCCGCGGCCCGGTCGGGCTGCGGAGAGGCATCGGTGACGGAGGAGGAAGGCGGCCGGGGCAGCGGCCTCAGGCCATGGCGGGCCGCAGCTCGCGGCCCCGGGTCTCGGGCAGGGCCAGGGCAGCGACGATGACGAGGCCGTAGCAGAGGGCGGCCACCCAGCCCAGGGTCTGGCCCAGCGGCTGGGTCGCGCTCAGCTGGCCGATCAGCGCGGGGCAGAAGGCGCCCACGGCACGGCCCACGTTGTAGCAAAAGCCCTGGCCCGAGCCGCGCACGTCGCTGGGGAAGAGCTCCGACAGGAAGGCTCCCATGCCCGAGAAGATGCCCGACAGGAAGAAGCCCAGCGGGAAGCCCAGCACCAGCATCATCGAGTCGGTGATGGGCATCTGCGTGTAGCCCAGCACCAGCGCGCCGCCCATGAAGGCGAAGAGCATGAAGCAGCGGCGGCGGCCGATGGCGTCGCTGAGCCAGGCGCTGGCGAGGTAGCCGGCGAAGGAGCCGCCGATGAGCACCAGCAGGTAGCCGCTCGTGCCGAGCACCGAGAGGTGGCGCTCGGTCTTCAGGAAGGTCGGCAGCCAGGTCGTGACGGAGTAGTAGGCACCCTGCATGCCGGTGGCCAGCAGGCTGGCGAGCACGGTCTGGCGCAGCAGGGCCGGAGAGAAGATGCGCAGGAAGCTGGTGCGCTGCCCGGTGGCCTTCACGCGGGCCTGCTCGGCGCGGTAGACGGCGGGCTCGTCGAGGTTGCGGCGGATGTAGAGGATGAGCAGCGCGGGCAGGATGCCGATCCAGAACAGCACCTTCCAGGCGGTCTCGGGCGGCAACACCGAGTACAGGCCCCAGAAGGCCAGCGCCGAGGCGGCCCAGCCGATGGCCCAGCTGCTCTGCACCAGGCCGGCGGCCTTGCCGCGGTGCTGGGCCGCGATGGTCTCGGCGATCAGCACCGAGCCCACCGCCCACTCGCCACCCATGCCGAAGCCCTGCATGGCGCGGGTGAAAAAGAGCTGGCCGAAGGACGAGGTGAAGCCACTCAGGGCGGTGAACGCCGCGAACCACAGCACCGTCCACTGCAGCACCCTCACGCGGCCGAAGCGGTCGGCCAGCACGCCCGCCGCCCAGCCGCCGATGGCCGAGGTGATCAGCGCGCCGGTGGCGATGTAGCCGGCCTCGGCCTTGCTCATGCCCCAGGCCGCGATCAGCGTGGGGATGAGGAAGGTGTAGATCATGTAGTCGAAGCCGTCCACGCCGTAGCCGGCGAAGGTGGCGGTCAGCGTCCGGCGCTCGGCCGGCGTGGTGTGTTTGAGCCACATGTTGTCGTTTCCTCTTGTCGTGTTGTCGATCAGTGGCCGGCCAGCTCGCGGTTGAACAGGTCGGTCACCAGCATGTGGCCCGGCGCATGGGTGATGCAGAACGGCAGCCGGGCGTTGGCGATGGCGGCCTGGGGCGTCACGCCGCAGGCCCAGAACACGGGCAGTTCGTCGGCCCTCACCTCGACCGGGTCGCCGTAGTCGGGCCGGGCGAGGTCGCGGATGCCGATGAGGGCGGGGTCGCCCAGGTGCAGGGGCGCGCCGTGCACCTGGGGCAGGCGCGAGGTGATCTGCACGGCGCGGATGGCGTCGGCCGCGCGCAGCGGGCGCATGGACACGACCGTCGGCCCGCTGAAGGGACCGGCGACGCGCGTCGGGATGGCGCTGCGGTACATGGCCACGTTGCGGCCCTGCTCGACGTGGCGCAGCGGGATGCCTTCGGCCAGCAGCGCATGCTCGAAGGAGAAGGAGCAGCCGATGACGAAGGTGACGAGGTCGTCGCGCCACCAGCGGGCGATGTCGGTCGGCTCGTCGACGAGTTCGCCGTCGTGCCAGACGCGGTAGCGCGGCACGTCATGGAGCAGGTCGAGGTCGGCGCCCAGGGCCGGCACGGCGGTTTCGCCCGGGGCGGTCACCGCGAGCAGCGGGCAGGCCTGGGGGTTGAGTTCGCAGAAGCGCCGGAAGTCGTCCGCGACGGCGGCCGGCAGGATGGCGAGGTTGGCCTGCACGTGCTCGGCGGCCAGGCCGCTGGTGTGGCCGGTCAGCCTGCCGGCGCGGGCGGCGAGGCGGATGTCGAGGGCCGAAGCGGCGGGCGAGATCGCGAGGTCTGACATGGGGTCTCCCGGGTCACAGGCCGCATGGCAAGCGGCATTGCGGCGCATTGTGGGAGTCGGCCCGGCAGGCGATCCAACGCAATATTTGCGGGCTAGTTCATCGTTTTTTTCGATGACGACAACAGGTATTTCGCTTACTAGATTCGGTGCCGCGCCGGCATCAGGACTTTCCCGACCGTGCTCGGGTGCCGCCATGGACGTGCGCCAGAGCCGAGTCGAGCACCGTCTCGACGAGGTCGGAGCTCGGGTCCTCGCGGTAGCTGGCGTGGATGGGCAGCGGCGGGAGCGTGGCGTCGCTGCGCAGCACCTGCAGCGGCGCCCGCTGCGCCATGGGCTGGACGACGGCCAGCGGCAGCGTCGCGATGCCCATGCCGCCCTCGACGAGGCGCACCATGGCCGAGATGGACGACACGGCATGCACCCGTGGCAGCGGCAGCCCCGCCTCCTGAAAGAGCTGTAGCAGGGCCTGATGCGGCTGCGACCCGCGCTGGAAGGTGAGCAGGTCCTGGCTGGCGAGGTCGGCCAACGGATAGCGCCGCCGCGTGTGCAGCTCGCGGTGGCCGACGAAGCCCATGGCCATGGCGGGCAGAGGCCGGGTGCGCACGCCGCCGCCGTCGCTGGCCGGGATGGCGGCGAAGACGAGGTCCTGCGCCCCGCGCCTCACCTGGTCGACCAGCACGGGCGAGGTCTCCACCGTCAGCTCCAGTTCGAAGCCGGGGTTGGCCGCGCGCATCTGCTGCAGCCAGTCGGTCAGCCAGCTGTGCACGACCGACTCGATGGCGCCGATGCGCAGGGCGACGGGCCGCGCCGCGTTGCCGCCCATCTCTTCCTTGACCTGGCGCTGCATCTCCAGCAGGCGCTGGGCCAGCACGTCGAAGCGCTGGCCCGCCATGGTCAGGCGGAACTGCTTGTCGCGCCGGTCCAGCAGCACGACGCCGAGCTCCTCCTCCAGCGCCGCGATGCGCGCCGACAGCGCCGACTGCGTGATGTGCAGCTTCTCGGCGGCGCGCGTGATGCTGCGCAGGGACACGGCCCAGTGGAAGGCTTCGACAAAGCGGAGGTTCATGGCGCGCAATTATTTGGACAAGCAGCGCACAAATAAAAAGCCGCCCCGAAGGGCGGCTCGTGCGATGCGCGTGGCGCGCCTCGGATCACTTGTGATAGGCCGTCTCGCCGTGCGAGGAGATGTCCAGGCCTTCGCGCTCTTCCTCTTCCGTCACGCGCAGGCCGATGGTCATGTCGACCAGCTTGTAGGCGATGAGGGAGACCACGCCCGACCAGACGATGGTCACGCCCACGGCCTTGGCCTGGGTGATGAACTGGCTGGCGATGGAGTAGGCGTCCGGCGCGATGGCCGTGGCCGTCACCCAGTCGCCGACGGCGCTCGGGCCGCCCAGGGCCGGGCTGTTGAACACGCCGGTCAGCAGGGCACCGACGATGCCGCCGACGCCGTGCACGCCGAAGACGTCCAGCGAGTCGTCGGCACCGAGGATCTTCTTCAGGCCCGACACGCCCCACAGGCAGGCGAAGCCGGCGATGAAGCCGATCACCAGGCCACCGCCGATGCCGACGTTGCCGGCGGCCGGGGTGATGGCCACGAGGCCGGCGACGGCGCCCGAAGCGGCACCCAGCATCGAGGCCTTGCCCTTGAGCAGCGCCTCACCGATGCACCAGGCCAGCACCGCAGCGGCCGTGGCGGCGAAGGTGTTGATGAAGGCCAGGGCGGCGAAGCCGTTGGCTTCCAGCGCGGAGCCGGCGTTGAAGCCGAACCAGCCCACCCACAGCAGCGAGGCACCGACCATGGTCAGCGTCAGGCTGTGCGGCGTGAAGGCTTCCTTGCCGTAGCCGATGCGCTTGCCCACCATGAAGGCGCCCACCAAGCCTGCAACGGCGGCGTTGATGTGCACGACCGTGCCGCCGGCGAAGTCCAGCGCGCCCCACTGCCAAATCAGGCCGGCCTTGGCGTTCATCGCGTCGACGACTTCCTTGCCGGTGTAGGCGTCCGGGCCCATCCAGAACCACACCATGTGGGCGATCGGCAGGTAGCTGAAGGTGAACCACAGCACCAGGAAGGCCAGGCAGGCGGAGAACTTGATGCGCTCGGCGAAGGCGCCAATGATCAGGCAGGCGGTGATGCCGGCGAAGGTGGCCTGGAAGGCGGCGAACACCATCTCGTACATCGGCACACCCTTGCTGAAGGTGGCGCCGGTGGCGAAGGTGCCGGCCACGTTGTCCCAGATGCCCTTCATGAAGAGCCGGTCGGTGCCGCCGATGAAGGCATTGCCCTCGGTGAAGGCGAAGCTGTACCCGTACAGCACCCACAGCACGACGATCAGCGAGAAGCCGACCATCACCTGCATCAGCACCGACAGCATGTTCTTGCTGCGCACCAGGCCGCCGTAGAACAGGGCCAGGCCCGGCACCGTCATCAGGATGACGAGCAGGGTGGACAGCATCATCCAGGAGGTGTCGCCCTTGTTGGGCACGGGCGCGGGGGCGGAGGCGGCATCGGCCGGCGCGGAAGCCGCGGCGGCAGCGGGCGCCGAGGCCGCATCGGCCGCGGGTGCGGTGGCAGTGGCGGCAACGGCCGAGGCCGGCGCCGAGGCCGCGTCCTGGGCCCAGGCGGCCGGCGCGAGCAGGCCGGCGGCGAGCGCGAGGCCGGCGAGGAGCTTCTTCATTTGAGGTTTCTCCAGACTGTGGTTATGGACGCGCTCAGAGCGCGTCGTTGCCGGTTTCGCCGGTGCGGATGCGAACGACCTGATCCAGTGGCGACACGAAAATCTTGCCGTCGCCGATCTTGCCGGTGCGGGCCGAGGACTCGATGGCCTCGATGACACGGTCGACGACGTCGTCGTTGACGGCCGCCTCGATCTTGACCTTGGGCAGGAAGTCGACGACGTACTCGGCGCCGCGGTAGAGCTCGGTGTGGCCCTTCTGGCGGCCGAAGCCCTTGACCTCGGTGACGGTCAGGCCCTGCACGCCGATGGCGCTGAGCGCCTCGCGGACTTCGTCGAGCTTGAAGGGCTTGATGACGGCAGTGATGAGTTTCATGTCGCGCTCCAGTGCAATCAGAAGGTCTTCTTCAAGCCGACGACCAGCGTGGTCTTGCCCAGGAACTTGCCGTTGGCCGGGCTGGCGTAGAAGGTCTTGTCGGCATCCGTGCCCACGACGGCGGCGCTCAGCACCAGGCCGGAGAAATCCTTGGCCAGGGTCAGCGAGTAGTCGGTGTAGGAGGCGACCGAGGTGTGCTTGACGGTCTGGTGGCCGACGTGGGGCGACAGCGTCATGCCGTCACCCAGGTCGAAGTTGGCCGTCACGTCGAAATAACCCGAGTTCTTGCTGTTGACGTTGCCGAACAGGTTGGTCGTGCTGTGCGAGTACTTGGCCGTCACGGGGCCGAAGCTCAGGGCGCCGTAGAGCTCGAAGGTGTTGGCGTTGGCGAAGCCCGACACGTCCTTGAGCTTGTTGCTCGGGTAGAGGTAGTACAGGCCGCCGACGTCCAGCGTCAGGCCCTTGGCCACTTCGGTCTTGTAGCCGCCGTAGAGGTCGATCTCGACGTCCGCGTCACCGCCGGGGATGTCCTTGATCCACTTGATCGTCGAGGCCCAGGTGCCGACGTAGAAGCCGCTCGGGGCGGCGTAGTCGATGCCGCCCTGCAGGGCCGGCTTGAGGCGGCTCTGCGAGATGCCGCGGTAGCGGTACTCGGTCACGGCGCCGACGTTGAACGACAGCGGATCGGCGGGGGCGGCAGCCTCCTCGGCAAAAGCCGGCAGCGCGGCGGCCAGGGCAAGCGCCAGCGCGAGCAGCTTGGGGGACGACTTCATGGCGGATCTCCAGTTCAAGTTGGGGGGAAAGCAGTCCCGCCGTTCTTTGCAGCTTCCGTGCCAAGCGCTACGGCTTGTCACATTGCACGAAACTGGGCCGCCGGTGCCCGGGATGCAGGCAGGCGCACCAAACTCGAACACGCCCGGCCGCGCCAGGCACCGCGGCGGTGCACTGCGCAGAGACTGGGCGGCAGGAATCAGCCCAGGGCCAGTAGCCGGCCGGGGCGCAGGGCCAGTTCCCCGGCGAGGCCGGCGCGCAGCTCGACCGTCGCATGGGCCCGCCAGCAGGCGGCGAAGCGCCAGGGCCGCAGGTGGGGAACCAGCTTGAGGATGCGGCCGGAGGCGTCGACGAAGGCCACGTCCAGCGCGATGCCCATGCCCAGCATGTGCACGGAGTTGCAGGGCGTGATCCACAGCCCCGCCGGGTCGTCCAGGCGGTTCACGCCCAGCAGGCCGCGGGCGCGCTGGTGCCAGCGGTCGGCCAGGCGCAGCCGCACGCCGGCCGGCCGGCCGTCGACGAACAGCCGCTGGCTCACAGCCCCGACGCCATGAACTTCATGACGATGGGGAAGCCCAGCACGATGAAGGTGCAGGGGAAGATGAACATGATCAGCGGCCCGAGCATCTTGACGGGCGCCTCCATGGCCAGCTTCTCGGCGCGCAGGAAGCGCTCGGTGCGGCGCTGGTCGCTCTGGGCGCGCAGCACCGGCCCGAGGCTGGAGCCCATCAGCTCGCCCTGCACCAGGGCGCTGACGAGGCTGGACACGGGCGAGTAGTCGAGCCGGTCGGCCATGGCGCGCAGGGCCTCGACGCGCGGCTTGCCGCCGCGGATGTCGCGCAGCACGCGGTTGACCTCGACGAGCAGCGGCCCGGGCGGGCAGCGGTCCACCGCCTTCTGCAGCGCGCCGGTGAGGTTGAGGCCGGCTTCGACGGACAGGGTCACGATGTCGAGGAAGAACGGCAGCGCTTTGAGGATGAGGAGGTTGCGCTTGAGGGTGTGGTCGCGCAGCCAGATGTCGGGGTAGGCGAAGCCCAGCAGGGCGCCGAGCAGCAAACCGACCAGCTTGGTGGAGTCGCTGGCGAGGATGACGCCGATGGCGCCGAAGCCCAGGGCGCTGACCAGCTTGCCGCCCATGAACTGCTCGGGCGTCAGCGAATACTCCTGGCCGGCCCGCTTGAGGCGCGCGAGCAGGGCCGCCCGCTTGGTGGCGCCCATGAAGCCGCCGAAGCTGTTGGCCATGATGTTGACCACCGGCCACAACAGCTCGAAACCGCGCGGCGGCCGGTCGCGGTAGACCGTCTCGGCGCTGCCGAGCTGGCGGTAGAGCTGCCAGATGGCATAGATGAGCAGGCTGACGCAGCCCGCCGCGCAGAGTACGAAGAGGTAACTCATGATGGATGCACCCTTCGCGCTGCGCGCTGTCCCGCCAGGCGGGAGCGAGCCCCTTCGGGCGGCCGTGCGGGGCTCATACGTCGATGCTCACGATCTTGCGGATGAAGACGCCGCCGAGCATCAGCAGCACGCCGATGACGGCCATGGTGCCCCAGCCGTAGTAGGTGCTGAACATGGGCGTCATGGCGACGGGGTCCATGGTGTAGAGCACGCCGGCGAGGAAGATGGGCAGCAGGCCGACGACGATGCCCTGCAGCTTGCCCTGGGAGGTCAGGGCCTTGATCTTGCCTTCCATGACGGCCTTGGAGCGCAGAGTGTTGGCCAGACGTTCGAGGATCTCCGACAGGTTGCCGCCGACCTCCTTGGCAATGGTCAGGGCCGAGACGAAGAGGTTGACGTCCTCCAGCTTGAGGCGCTCGGACAGCCCCCGCAGCGACTCCTCCAGCGGCAGGCCCAGCCGCTGCTCGCGCAACAGCACCGAGAACTCCTGGGACAGCGGCGCGGCCGTCTCCTTCACGACCAGCTCCAGCGCGGCCTGCAGGCCCGCGCCGGCGCGCATGGCGCCGGCCATCATGGTCAGGCCGTCGGGCAGCTGCAGGATGAGCTTGTCCATGCGGCGCTTGCGCAGCACCGTCCAGGTCACGCGCGGCATGACGGCACCGGCCACCGCCGCGACCACCGCCAGGAAGCCCGAGCCGGTCACGACCCAGGTCAGCAGTGGCAGGGCCAGGAAGGCCGCGAGGTTGAGCTTGAACAGCGCACCCGGGTCGATGAAGACGAACATGTCGGTCAGCGACACGCGGGCCGTCTCGGTGAAGCGCTGGCGCCAGGCGACGAAGGCCCCGCGGCTCCAGATGGCCAGCGTCAGCACCGCGCCCAGCACCAGCAGGGCCAGCAGCAGCTGGTCCAGCGCATTCATGCCTTGACTCCCGACATCTGCACGTCGTCGAAGATGGCCATGTCCAGGGGCACGCCGACGGCGGCGAGTTCCTCGTAGAACTCGGGCACCGCGCCGCGGCCGACGAACTTGCCCACGGTCTTGTTGTTGGTGTCGCGGCCGGTCTGCACGAAGGCGAACACCTCCTGCAGCTGGATCTTGCCGCTCTCCACACCGGTGACCTCGGTGATGGAGGTGATCTTGCGGGTACCGCAAGCGAAGCGCGTCTGCTGCACGACGATGTCCACGGCCGAGGCGATCTGCTCGCGGATGGCCGTCACCGGCAGGTCCATGCCGGCCATCAGCACCATCACCTCCAGGCGGGCCAGCATGTCGCGCGGGCTGTTGGCATGGGCGGTGGTGAGGGAGCCGTCGTGGCCGGTGTTCATGGCCTGCAGCATGTCCAGGGCCTCGCCGCCGCGGCACTCGCCGACGACGATGCGGTCGGGCCGCATGCGCAGCGAGTTCTTGACCAGCTCGCGGATGGGCACCGCGCCCTTGCCCTCGACGTTGGCCGGCCGGGCTTCGAGCGACACGACGTTGGTGTGGTGCAGCTGCAGCTCGGCCGCATCCTCGATGGTGACGATGCGCTCGTCGTCGGGGATGAAGTTGCTGAGGATGTTGAGCAGCGTCGTCTTGCCGGAGCCGGTGCCGCCGGAAATCAGCATGTTCTTCTGGTGCACGACACAGACGCGCAGGAACTCGATCATGGCCGGGCTGGCCGAGCCGAACTTGAGCAGGTCGCTCGAGTCGAGCTTGCGCTTGCTGAACTTGCGGATGGTGATGGACGGCCCCTTGAGGGCCAGCGGCGGGATGACGGCGTTGACGCGCGAGCCGTCCTTGAGCCGCGCATCCACCATGGGCGAGCTTTCATCGATGCGCCGGCCGATGGGCGCCACGATGCGTTCGATGATGCCCTGCACCGCGCGGTCGCTCGTGAAGTTCACGGGCCAGCGCTGCAGCTGGCCGGCCCGCTCGACGAAGACCTCGTCGCAGCGGTTGACCATGATTTCCGTGATGGTCTGGTCGGCCAGCAGCGGCTCCAGCGGCCCGAGGCCGATGGCCTCGTCGCGCACCTGCTCGAGCAGGGCGCGCCGGTCCAGGCCCTCGGGCAACTCGTCGCCCAGCTTGAGCATCAGCTCGCCGATCAGGCGTTCCGTCAGCTCGCGCAGGTCCTCGTCGGCCATGCGGTGGGTGTCGGTGCGGCGCACGTCGAAGGCCTCGAGCAGCTTCTCGTGCAGCAGGCGGCGGTAGCGGTAGGTGAGGTCGGCGGCCGGCGTGTGGCCCTCCGAGGGTTTGGCGGCGTGGCCGTTCGCATGCTCGTTCGCATGGCCATTCGCGTGGCCGCTCACACGTCCGTTCGCGTGCCCGTTCGCCGCCGCCAGCGGTGCCGGCGCGCTGGCCGCGAAGCCCGAGTCCTCGGCGTCGTCCTGCGCCTCGCCCTGCCCCGACCACGCCACCTCCAGGCCGTGGCTGCCGATGCGCACGCGGTCGCCCGCCTGTACCACCGTCGCGCCGCTGACGCGCTCCTCGTTGACGAAGGTGCCGAAGGTGGAGTCCAGGTCGCGGATGTAGACGCGGTCGCTGGCGACGAAGAGTTCGGCGTGGCGGCGGCTGACCTTCCAGCCCGGGATGACGATGTCGCAACCGGCGTCCTTGCCGATCATGCAGCGCGGGCCGGCCAGGGCCAGTTCGCGCTGGCTGCCCTGGGCTTCGAGTCGGACCTGCAGCATCACGGCGCCTCCTTCTTCGTCTCTTCCGGCGGCGGGTCGGTGCGCACGCCGTGCATGAACTGCGGCGGCTTGAGTTCGCGCTCGACGCGCTGCTTGTTCTGCTGCGACAGGTCGGCCGTGGAGCCAACCTCGGGGTCGACGGCGCCGGGCTCCAGCACCCGCGGCGTGGCGATGATGAAGAGCTCGGTCTTCTCGGTCGTCACTTCCTTGGATCCGAACAGGGCGCCGATCAGCGGCAGGCGCCCGAGGCCCGGCACCGAGTTGTCGCTGCGTTCGGAGCGGGTGCGCAACAGGCCGGCGATGACCAGGGGCTCGCCCGCCTTGAGCCGCACCTGGGTCTGGCTGCGGTTGGTGGTGAAGGCGATGTAGCCGAGGTTGCTGTTGCGCGTGTCGGGCTGGCTCACCTCCACCATCAGCGAGCTGTCGACGTTCTCCATCGGGTCGGCCTGGGGCCTGAACTCCAGCCTGACGCCGTATTCCTTGTACTGCACGCTGATGGCGCCATTGCCCTGGGCCACGGGAATGGGGATCTCGCCGCCGGCCAGGAAGGTGGCCGTGCCGCCGCTGCGGCAGCTCAGCCGCGGCTCGGCCAGGGTCCAGGCGTCGCCGCGCTGCTCCAGGAACTGCAGGGCCGAGCTGATGGTGGTGGCCAGGCCCAGGTAGCTGCGGATGGGGTTGGCCGTGTTGACGGCCGGGAAGCCGGCCGTGGCGTCCGGCCGCCAGGGCGTGTTGCTGTAGATGAGGGCGTTGCTCGCGAAGGTCGGGCCATTGGCCGTACTGGCCCAGCGGATGCCGAGTTGGTCCAGGGCCGAGCGCTTGACCTCGACGACGCGCAGGTCGAACTGGATCATGCGTTCGAGCTGCAGGGGGTCGGCGTCCATGGGCTGGTCGGGCACCAGGCTCAGGATCTGCGGGAAGTTGGCGGCCAGGCGGGCCAGCTTGACGGCGCTCTCGCGGTCCTGGTGGCGGCCTTCCAGCACGATGCGGTCGCCGATCTGGCGCGCCTTCAGGCCGGGGAACTCGGCGATCATGGCCTGCAGCTCGGCGGCGATGCGGCCCGGGCGGGCGGCGACGACGTCCAGCGGATGCGAGATCTGGCGGCCGTTGCGCAGCCAGACGTGCATGGTGGTGTTGCCGGTGGCTTCGCCGATGAGCACGATCTCGCGGTCGTCCACCACGGTGGCGCGCAGCAGGGCGCCATTGCCCAGGGCGATGCGGGCGACGCCGGGGTAGCGCATGGTCACCACGTCGCCCACCGCGATGGTCTGCGGCAGGCCGGCCTCGACCTTGACGGGTGCCGCCGCGGCGCGGGCCGCGGTGCCGGACATGACGCCGCTCGCCGCGGGTGCGACCTCCTGCACGGTGCCGCCCCGGGCCGCAGGCGGCCAGGGGTTGGGGGCGGCAGGCGCGGCCTGCTGGGCCTGCACGGCGACATGAGCCGCGAGGCCGAGGGCGAGGCCGAACATCCATGAACGGAGATCACTGAGACACACGAAAACGCTCCAGGGTAGGCAGGGACGCCGGCCGCACGACGGCGGTCGGCACGGAAGACGAGGCCGGCAGGCGCCGCACGTCGGTCAAGGCAGGGCCGCGCTCTTGGTGGCCGCGCCGCTGGGCGGCAGGGCGCCGGGGTTGATGACCGGCGGCGTGAAGGCCGGGGCATTGGTCCGGGGCGCGGGGCCGGCGGCCGGCGCGGCGGCGAGGCCGGCGGGCGTCAGCGCGCGCCCCAGGGCCTCGACGACCTGCTTCTGCACCGAGGCCGGGCCGCCGCCGCCGCCGACGATGTATTCCACCTGCAGCGGCTGGCCGGAGATGGCGCCGCGCTGGCTGCCGAAGAGCCCGGCGGCGGTCAGTGCATGCGTGGGGTTCGGGGCCTGGTCGTCGGGATGGCGCAGCAGGGCCGTGAGGCGCCCGGCCTGCTTGGCGACGATGAGGCGCTGGGCGTCCTGGGGCGAGAGGTCCAGCGTGACGGTGCTGAAGCTGTGCTCCTGGCCGGTCCTCTCGTCGCGGCGCTTGAGGTTCTGGTCGGTGGCCAGCACGACCATGTTGGACAGCAGGGTGCGCGTCACCTCCTCCTGGCTGTCGCCGGAGGAGCGCTGGCTCAGCATCAGGTCGATGCGGTCGCCGGGGCGCAGCATGCCGGAGACGCTGTTGACGGTGTCGACCTCGAAGGTCATGGCCCGGCGGCCGTTCTTCAGCGTGGCCGAGAACACCGTCGTGCCGGCGCCTTCGGCGTGCACGGGCAGCAGCATGTCGCCGCGCTTCATGCCGACGGCCAGGCGCTGGTATTCGAGCTGGCTGAAGGCCTCGGGCGTCAGCGCGTCGGCGTTGACGAACTCGCGCGGCACCTGGCGCACGGCGAAGTTGTCGGCGGTGAGCGCATCGCCGGGCGAGAGGTCGCGCTTGGCGACGACGACGGCGATGGGCTGGTTGGCGCGCCGCGCCTCCTCGTCCAGGGCCTGCATGTGTCGCTGCACCATGCGGTTGCCGAGGAAGGCGGCGCCGCCGCCCAGCAGCAAGGCCACGAGGAGCAGCAGCCAGTTCTGGTTGATGCGGGGGAGGTTCACGGCAGGGACAGGAAGTAGGTCAGGTTTTGGAAGAACAGCCGGACGGCTTCGGCGAGGTACTGGGCGCCGGTGCGTCCGCCGAACTCGACGACGAACAGGGCCAGGATGAGCCCGGCCGCGACGACGAGGTATTCGACGGCGGCCTGGCCGCGCTCAGGGGGCTGCGGGGCGTTCATGGTTCGCCTTCGAGCAGGTTGAGGGTCAGGGCCAGGGGCTCGCGCGGGCCGGCCTGGGTGAGGACGATGTCGACGCTGGACGTGCCCTTGTCGAAGCTGGCCAGCCACTGGCGCTGGCCCGGGGCGGCGCGGTCGAACACCGCGCGCCAGCCGGCGCGGCTCCAGTGCTGGCGCAGGCGCTGCTGGATGATCTCGAAGCTGGCCTCGCCGCCGAGCTGCACGAGCTGGCTGCGGCGCGGCCCGTCGCGCGTCTCGCTGACCTGGGTCACCTGCAGCGGCGTGAGCACCGGCAGGTTGCGCGGCACGTAGTCACGCTGGGCGTCGCGGTAGTTCATCTGGCTCAGCAGCGCGCGGCTGCCGCCGCTGCCGTCCTTCTCGACCTGCACGACGAGCTGCAACGGGTCCTGCTGCAGCGTCAGCTTGCGCCAGGGGCCCTGCTCGCTTTCCAGCGGCGCCACGCTGCCGCCGTAGCGGCGCCAGTCGCGCTTGAAGTAGGCCAGCAGCTCGTCGGCCGAGAGCTGGGAGCGCAGCTCCAGCACCTGCATGGGCAGGCCGTTGACGCGCGCGTCGCGCAGCACCCAGGTGGACTCGGTACGCGGCGGCAGGCTCAGCGGCAGCCAGGCCGCTCCTGCGGCGGCCGCCCCCGCGCCCGCCAGCAGCCATATCCCCAAGGCGGTCTCGGCCGCCCTTCTTGCCTGGCGCACGTCAGACTCCTCAATGCAGGCAGGTGCTGTTGTTGGGGGCACCGTCGAGACGGGTGGTGTTCTTGTCCTGGGCGGCGACGACGTCGGGCTTGATGCAGCCGAAGTCGGGGCCGTCCTTCTCGAACAGCGCCACCGCCAGGTCGACGACCTTGGTGACGAAGCCCGGGATGAGCTTGCTCGACGCGTTGACGTTGGCGGCCGTGGCGGCGGTGTCGGCTGAGCCGGCGCTGCCCAGGCCGCCGCCCGCGGCGGCGGTGGCCGCACCGACCTTGATGTTCTTGGGCGCGGCGCCGGCGAGGTCGAGCTTGTTGAAGAGGTTGAGCTCCACCATGGCGACGCGGCCGTCCTTCATGGGCTTGCCGATGAGCTTGCTGATGTAGCCGACGTCCTTGTTGGCCGCGCCCAGGCTGGCATTGCCCCACTGCAGCGTGACCTGGGACGGGTCCTTGAGCAGGGCCTTGCCGGTCAGGTCGCGCCACAGGGCGGGCTGGTTCTTGTCGTCCTTGATCTTGGCGGCGCTGTCGTCGCTGCGCAGGTGGCCGTCCTTGGCCAGCGCATCGTGGGCGAGGAAGAAGCGCGCCCGCATCTGGTCGGCGATGGTGGCGTCGCTGAGCTGCTTGTCATCGGGCTGCACCGCGCGCTGGAAGGCGGCATAACGGCTGGCCTGCTGGGCACGCTGCTGCAGGTCGCCGTAGCGCCCGAGGTAGCTGACGGCCAGGAACATGGGCAGCAGCACGGCCAGGGCGATGATGAACTCGCTCATGGCCTGGCCGCGCTGGGCTTGGCGGGGGGCTGTCATTGTTGACCTCCGACGGGCACCACCAGCGGCTGCCTGACGAAGGCTTCCACGGCCTGGCGGCTGAAACGCGATGCGGGAATGGGCTTGCCCTCCTCGACGACCTCGGCCTCCATGCGGTCGGCATCGGTCTCGGGCGTGGCGCTGCGCGGCGCGCCGGGCGCGGCCACGCGCAGGTAGCGCAGCGTCGGGCCGTCGCTGCGGCGGTAGCGGGGCAGGCTGCCGTCGTAGGCGCGTGGGTGCGAGCAGAAGTACTGGCCGGGCACGCTCGGCTCGGCCGCGCCGCCGGCCACCGGGCCGTCGCTGAGCCAGTAGCAGCTCTGGCCGGCCGGCGTCGCGCCCTTGGGCAGGCCGCTGGCGCTGTGCACCTTGGCGGCATCGGCCAGGCAGCGCTTGGCGGCATCGGCAGGCGTCTTCTCCTCCGAGAAGCTGGGGGGCTCGGGCGCGGCGTCGGGGTTGGGCTCGCGCTTGGCGGAGCCGCCGTACCAGTCGCCGCACAGGGTCTCGGCTTCGGCGTGGACGCTGCGGTAGAACGTCCACTGGCAGGCCTTGGCGGGGTTGGGCCAGACCAGGGTGTCGGTGGAGAAGGCCGCGCGCTGGCCGTTGGCGTAGATCTCCTCGGTCTCGCGCGTGACCCACTTCGCCATGTCGGCCGGGTTGGGCAGGGCCGGCGCCTGGGCCGCCTGCCCCTGGGCGCGCAGCTGCAGCATGCAGCTGGCGAGGCGGTCGTCGAGCTGCGCCCGCAGCTGCTGCGGGTCGGGGTGCATGCGCATGACGATGCGCAGGCTGGGGGTGTCCTTGGGCGGCGCGGCCTCGGTGCAGCCGGCCAGCGCCGCCGCCATCAGCACGGCCAGAGCCACTCGCTGCGTCACAACTGCCCCCCCGGCGTGTAGGCCGCCTTGTCGGGCGTGATGCCCATGGCCGTCAGCAGCGCGCCCTTCTCGACGACCGTCAGGTCGCGCAGCCGCGCCTGCCAGTAGGGGCTGTAGAGGGAGCCGTATTCCTTGGCCTGGTCGGGCCGCCACAGGCCCGCCGCGGTGAAGTCGTTGCTCAGGCCGCGGCGCGGGCGCTCGAAGAAGACTCGCGCCTTGCCGAAGGCGGCGTTCTGCCCGGCCTGCTGCTTGAGCGGCAGGTCGGCCGAGCCAGCGACCGAGGTGCTGGCGACGTTGTCCATGGCCAGCTTGGTGGTGCTGAAGTCGTTGGCGCCCGCGCGGGCCACGGCGACGATGAAGTCCAGGCCCAGTTCCTCGCGGGCGGCCGGGGACTTGTCGGCCACGTCGTAGAGGGCCGGCACGCCCGACCAGCGACTGTGCGTGCCGCCATCGCTGCGAGCCCACGACTGGGCCGCGCGCCCCGGGCTCCACTTGCTGCCCGAACTGCCGTTCTGGTCGGCGTTGGAGCGGCCCCAGCCTATGGGCTGGTAGCACTTCTTGGGTCCGCATCGCTCCCACATCTCGAGCGTGTCCTCGGACTCCCAGCGGTCATAACCCTGCAGCTTGGAGCCCCCCTTCTTCTCCATGCCGGCGATCCAGACGCTGAGGTTGAGCCAGCCCCGCCCCGGCCGGTTCGCGGTGAAGTTGTCCAGCGACTGCTCGAGGATGTATTTGGCATCCCCGCGCTCGTTGCCGCTGTAGAGCTTGGTGAACTTCATCCAGGCGGCGTTGTTCTTGACGAAGGTGGCCTCCTTCACCAGGTTGGTGTCGGCCACGGCCACGCCGGGGTCGTAACGGCCGTTGAAGTCGGTGCGGTTGGCCGAGACCATGTGGCGGGCCGCGTCCTCGGCCAGCAGGCCGCCACCGAGACGGATGGCGCCCTCGGCCGCCTTCAGCCCCGTCTTCACGCCTTCGAGCACGGGGATGTAGACGTTGATGCCCTTCTGGATGCCGCTGTGGGCCTTGTCGGCCACCATGGCGATCTTGTCCATCACCTGGGCCGCCGGCTGGGCGAAGGCCGCCGCGCCGGGAATGAGGCTGATGACGTCCAGCAGGATCTCGATGTGTTCAGACGTGTTGCCGAGGTATTGCACCCAGCTCTCCATCGAGAGCAGCTGGGCCAGGAAGACCTCGTTGGCCATCACGCCGCGGTTGGCGTAGGCCATGAGGTTGAGCAGACGGGCCTCGGCGGTGGCGCCGGCCAGGGCGGCGGCGTCGGCCGCGTTCACGGCGCGCTCCTTGCCGACGATGACCTGGCCGGTGTTGAACACGGCATACATCACCGCCGCGCTCGCGGCCAGGGTGCCGAGCATCCAGATGGCTGCCTGCCCGCGCGTGCGTGATTTGCTGGTCTTCATGGCAAGAAACTTCGGCATGTCAATCCCTGTCAGGCAGCGCGACCTCGCCCCGCCCACCCGGCCGATATTCACGACCGAGCCAAGCCTCGACGCGTCGACACGCAATATTCCGGGCGCCAGGATGGAGTATTCAGGCAGAACGCCGAAAACCCATCAATACCCGTCCGTCGCATGAATAGGCGACACAGAAACCCTGCATTCCCATTTCATCGCGGCGTCATGCGCCCGGCCGCCGGGAATTCAAATCCCGTCCGCGGCATCGCTCAGAAATGGGTCCTCCGGAAATTACTTGGTTGCCGCCGGCTCGCTGAAATTCTCCAGGCCGATCTTGGCGGACGCTTCCTTGGTGGCCATCTGGCCGGCCGTCGTGCCGGACTTGTTGGAGTCCTGCGCATCCTGGGCGTCGCCGCCCACGGCAGCCGCCATGGCGGCCGTCTGATGCCTCAGGGTCCGTCCGTAGAGGTTGTAGACGCCGATGGCCGCGATGGCGATCAGCGCCACGATGATGATGTATTCGGTCATGCCCTGGCCGAGCATGGCCTTGCGACGCAGCGCAGAGGTCTTCATCGCCAGTACTCCATGTGATGGGAGAGGCCGGCGCGAGGGCCGGCCGCCTCGGGTCATTGCTCCGGCTTGACGGCCGCGGCGCTGCTGAAGTTCTCCAGGCCCTTTTGGTTCTTGGCCTCGGTGGTGGCCGCCTTGCCGTTCTTGATGCCCAGGTCGTTGGCCTTCTTGGCCTCGTCGGCCGCACCGCCCAGCGCCGCCGCCATGCTGGCCGTCTGGTTGCGCACCGTGGAGCCGAAGAGGTTATAGACGCCGATGGCCGCCACGGCGATCAGGGCCACGATGATGATGTATTCGGTCATGCCCTGGCCGCGAATCTTGGAACGGCGGGACGTCTTGGCATTCAAACGCATGGGATTTCTCCTGCAAGTTAGGGAGTCGAATAAAGGGCAAGGAGCCGAAGTTCTTCGAACCACCCCCTGCTGGAAGACACGATATCTGTCGAAGTTTGACTAAACAGTCCCTAACTTTCGACCTATCGTTTCAAACGGTAAATTCCTTAAACAAACCATATTTCCCCCTAAATCTCCAATTGACCGGATCTGCGGCGCGCCGGGAGACTCGCGCGCCGGCTGGTGGTCAGCCGATCAGGGCAGGGAGAAGTGGCCGGTTCCGCGGACTCGATCGACGCGCAAGTCAGACCCAGGCGGGCCGGCTGGCGGCTGGGCCTGGCCGTCGACGCCGGGCCGGGGCTGGCGACGGCCGCGACCGCGGGCGCCGCGATGGCCGCGGCCTATCTGGCCGGCCCCTCCCTCATCACGGCCGCGCTGCTGCTGCTCGGCATGAGCCTCGCGGCCTGGCAGTTCCAACGCCAGGCCGGCCGAAGCCGCTGGGCCGCCCTCGCCCTGACCCTCATCCTGTGGCAGGCCGGCGGCATGGGCTGGATCACGGCCGTGCTGGCGCCCGAGCTGGCCGGCGCCCGGCGGCTGGGCGCGGTGGTCGCCCTCTTCCTGCTGCTCTGGGCGCTGTCGCTGGGCAGCCTGCTGCTGCTGGCCTGGGCGGCGCAACGGCTGCTGGCCGGGCGCCGGGCGCAAGGCCTGGCCCTGCCCCTGGCCTGGTGGGCCTGGATGGCCCTGCGCGACCTGTGCTGGTGGGGCGGCGGCTACGGCAGCCTGAGCCTGCCGCTGCTGGCCCTGCCCGGCCTGGGGACCTGGCTGCCGCTGGTGGGGCCGGCCCTGTTCGAAGCCCTGCTCTGGGCCGCCCTGCTGGCCCTGACCCGCCCCGGCGGCAACCGCCTGCGCGGGCTGGCCGGTGCCGCCGGCCTGGCGCTGGCCCTCGTCTGCCCGGCGCCCTGGACGTGGACGGCCCCGGCCGGCGAAGGCCTCAGCGTGGCCATCGTCGCCACGCCCGCCCTGCCGCCAGGCCCCGTGCGCTGGACGGCCGAGACCCGCGACGAGGCGCTGCAGGCCATCCACCGCACGCTGCGCCTCGCGCCGGCGGGCAGCCTCGTCGTGACGCCCGAGGGCTTCCTGCCCGAGCCGCCGCCCGCCACCGCCGAAGGCGTCTGGGGAGACCTGCTCCAGGCCCTGGAGCCGCGCGGCCAGCGCCTGCTGCTGGGCACTGCCCTGCCCCATCCCGACGCCCCGGGCTCGGCGCTCATGAACGTGGCCCTGATGCTGTCGCCCCAGCGGGACGGCGACATCGCGGCCAGCGTCTACGCCAAGCAGCGCCTCGCCCCCGTGGGCGAGGAATTGCCCTGGCCGGCGTTGCTGGAGCCGCTGGCCGACCGCTGGCTCAACCATGCGCGACGCATCGGCCGCCGCGCCGGGCCCGCCGCCCTCGGTGAGCCGCTGGTCGTCGGCGGTTCGACGGTCGGCATGCTGCTCTGCCACGAGGTGGCCTTCGGCGACACGAGCGCCGCCACGGCGGAAAGCCTGGTCCACCTCGCCAGCGACCATTGGTCCGACGACCCGCGCTCGGCCCGCCAGGCCCTCGCCCTGGCGCGGCTGCGGGCGCTGGAGTCGGGCAAGTGGCTGCTCAGCGTCAGCGAAGGCCAGCGCCCCTGGCTCATCGACCCCGCGGGCCAGGCGCGCACCGCCCGCGAGGTCGACACCCTGCCGGCCCGGCAGGGCCTGACACCCTACGTCCGCTGGCGCCAGCTGCAGCCGGCCGCGCCGCTGGCGGTGCTCGCCGTGCTGATGGCCGGCGGCCGCCGCCGCGCCGCACCCTCCTCCACCGCCTTCGCAGGAGTCTCGCCATGAAGCCCGTCTCCCGACAACGCGGCGCCACGCTGATGGAATTCGTCATCGTCTTCCCGATCGCCGCCATGCTGGTGCTCGGGCTGATCCAGGCCGGCTTCATCTACATGGCCAAGCTCACGCTCAACCACGCCACCTTCATGGCCGCGCGCGTCGGGGCAACCCACAACGCCGACGTCGGCACCATGCGCACCGCCCTGGTCCGCGGCCTCATCCCCTTCCACCAGAACAACTTCGAAGCCAACGACAGCCAGCGGCTGCTGGCCGCCTGGGGCCGGGCGCAGGCCGAGAACCTCAACCCCCTCACCCGGCCTACGCTGGACCGCCTCAACCCCTCGCCGCAGAGCTTCAGCGACTTCGGCGTCAAGGACCCCAAGGTCAAGGCCACCTACATCCCCAACGACAACCTGGAGTGGCGCGCCAACACCCTCGGCAAGACCTCGCAGCAGAACCTGCGCGACGCCAACCTGCTCAAGATCCGCGTCGTCTACGGCTACGAACTCAAGGTGCCGCTGATGGCCGGGATCATCCGGCGCGTGATGTGCTCGGGCTCATCGGGCGTCAAAGCCTGGGGCGACGTGTCCATGCTGCAGTCGGTCTACACGCCGGCCAACATGAACTGCATCCGCTACTACAGCCAGGGCCGGCTGCCCATCGAGAGCACGGCCATCGTCGAGATGCAGTCGCCCGCCTACCAATAACTCCTCCACTTCCTGCACCCTTGCCACTCCCATGAAGCGCATCCTCGCCACCCTGTCGCTCGCCGCCCTCGCCCTGTCACTCGCCTCCTGCGGCGGTGGCGGGAATGAGTCCGGACCGGCCGACCAGATGTACCTGTCGCTGAACTCCGTCACGGTTGGCGCCAAGGGCATCTGCTACGTGGGCGACGGCCCCGAAGTGCACGTCTATGGCGGCACACCGCCCTACAAGCTGGCCAACTCGGTACCCCAGGGCATGAAGCTCAACAAGACCGTCGTGCAGAACAGCGGCGACAGCTTCTCGATCACCTTCACCAACGGCATCTGCATGGACACCATGCCCATCACCGTGGAGGACCAGCAGGGCCTGCTGGCCCGGGTGGACGTGTCCAACGGCGTATGAAGCCCGCGCTGCTCCTGCTCCTCGCGGCCACCTGCGTGGCGGCGCCGGCCTGGGCCGACTGCCGGCGCGGCGGCGTGGAGTGGATCGTCGGCGGGCCGGCGCCCTTCGACTGCGAAGCCCTGTCCCGCAAGCCGGCTGCCGCGCCGGTGATGGCCGAGGCCAGCCACAAGATCGCCCCCGCCCGCCAGCGCCAGCTCGACGACGAGCGGCGCGGCATCCTGGCGCGCGAACTGGCCCAGGAAGAAAGCCGGCTGCCGCGCGCCGCCGACGCCGACAGCGCCCTGCGCATCCGCGACAACATCGCCGCCCTCAAGCGCGAGATGGCGCGGCTGGACGGCCCGCCCCGCTGACCCCGCGCGACGGCGGCGTTCGGCGACTGCGCCCCTATGCTGCGGGGCGTTTCGCGACACCGCCGCCGCCGCCATGTCCCTCGCCACCGTCCACTCCCGCGCCCTCGACGGCCTCGCCGCCGCACCGGTCACCGTGGAAGTGCACCTGGCCAACGGCCTGCCCTCTTTCACCGTCGTGGGCCTGGCCGACACCGAGGTCAAGGAAGCCCGCGAGCGCGTGCGCGCCGCCCTGCACAACAGCGGCCTGGGCTTTCCCGCCAACAAGCGCATCACCGTCAACCTCGCGCCGGCCGACCTGCCCAAGGAGGGCGGGCGCTTCGACCTGCCCATGGCCCTGGGCCTGCTGGCGGCCAACGGCCAGATCGATGCCGCCCGCCTGGCCCGCTTCGAATGCGCCGGTGAACTCTCCCTCGCCGGTGAGCTGCGGCCGGTGCGAGGAGCGCTCGCCATGGCGCTGGCGCTTCGCCGGGCCGGTGCCGGCCTCGAACTGCTGCTGCCTCAAGCCAGTGCCGCCGAGGCCGCCCTCGTCGAGGGCCAGGTGGTGCGCCAGGCGCGGCATCTGCTCGACGTCGTCTCGGCCCTCCAGCCCGACGGCGAGGCCCTGCCCCGCGCCACCGCCCTGGCGCGCGAAGCCGCGCCCGCCGGGCCTGACCTGGCCGACATCAAAGGCCAGGCCGGCCCCAAGCGCGCGCTGGAGATTGCCGCCGCGGGCGGGCACAGCCTGCTGATGGTGGGGCCGCCCGGCACGGGCAAGTCCATGCTGGCCCAGCGCCTGCCGGGCCTGTTGCCGCCCCTGGACGACGAAGCCGCGCTGGAGTCGGCCGCCGTGCTCAGCCTGGCCGGCCAGTTCGAGCTGTCGCGCTGGGGCCGGCGCCCCTTCCGTGCGCCCCACCACTCGGCCTCGAGCGTGGCCCTGGTCGGCGGCGGCTCGCCGCCACGGCCCGGCGAGATATCCCTGGCCCTGCACGGCGTGCTCTTCCTCGACGAGCTGCCGGAGTTCAACCGCGCCGCCCTGGAGGCCCTGCGCGAACCGCTGGAGACCGGCCGCATCCTGATCTCCCGCGCCGCCCGCCAGGCGGAGTTCCCGGCGCGCTTCCAGCTCGTGGCCGCCATGAACCCCTGCCCCTGCGGCCACCTCGGCAACCCGCTGCGCGCCTGCCGCTGCACGCCCGACCAGGTGGCGCGCTACCAGGGCCGGCTCAGCGGCCCCTTCCTGGACCGGCTCGACCTGCTCATCGACATCCCCGCCATCCCGCCGCGCGAGCTGCAGGACATGGCGGCCGGCGAGCCGAGCGCCGCGGTCGCCGCCCGCGTGGCGGCCGCGCGCGAGCGCGCCGTCGCCCGCCAGGGCTTCGCGAACGCGCTGCTGCAGGCCCAGGACCTCGCCGTCCATGCCGAGCTCGAACCCGCGGCCCGCGCCCTGCTGGAGCGCTCGGCCGAGCGCCTGGGCTGGTCGGCGCGCAGCTTCCACCGCGTACAGCGCGTGGCCCGCACGGTGGCCGACCTGGCCGGCGCCGCGACCATAGGCAGCACCCACGTGGCCGAGGCCATCCAGCTCAGGCGCGGCCTGCCGGGCCAGTCGGGCTGAGCTTTCGCTGCGCGGCGAAGCTCGGCGGCCCGCGGCGCATGAAACCGGCGTCTTGCGGGCCGAGCGCTGGGCCGCTCCCGAGCCGGCCCGCGCTGGCGATGTGCTTGCGGCTCAATGCCGCAAGCATCGCCGTCCCCACGGGGGACCGGCTGGGCTTGCCGGCGTTCAGCCGGAGCAAGACCGGACGAGGGGCTAGTTTCACTTCAGGGCCGGGTCAGATGCCCGTCCTTCTCGCGCACCGTGTCGCCGGCGCGCAGGTTGGGGTCGGCGTCGAGTTCGACGCTGCGCAGGCTGCCGTCGCGCTGCACCAGCTGCACGATCCAGACCTTGCGTTCCTTGGCGTTCTTCTCGACCTTGTTGCCGGCATAGCCGCCCGCCACGGCGCCGCCGACGGTAGCCAGCTTCTTGCCCGTGCCGCCGCCGACCTGGCTGCCCAGCAGCCCGCCGACGACGGCGCCGCCCACCACGCCCAGGCCGCTGGCCTTGCCATCGCGGGTCTCGGTGCGCACCTCCTGCACCCAGGCACAGCCGTCGCAGAGCGCCGCGCGCTGTTCGGCCGTCGGGACGGACACGGCAGGCGCCGGCTGCGCCTGCACGCTGGCCAGCATTGCGGGAAGGATGGCGGTGAAGGCCGCGGCGGCGATGGACTTCATGGTGGCGATTCCTTTCGTGTGCGGGCCGGGGTGCTGCGTGGAGCCGAGGCCCCTCAGTCCCGCGTGAAACCGTGCTCGGTCAGGCGCACCTGGTCGCCGACGCGCAGGTCAGGGTCGGCGTTGCGCTCGAAGCGGCGCGTGCGGCCATCGCGTTCCTCGACCTGCACGACCCAGACGGTATAGGTCTTCTGGTTCTTCTCGATCTCGTTGCCCGCGTAGCCGCCGGCGACGGCGCCGCCGACGGTGGCCAGCTTGCGGCCATTGCCGCCGCCGACCATGTTGCCGAGCAGGCCGCCGACGACGGCGCCGCCCACGGCCCCCACGCCGCTGGCCTTGCCGCGACGGGTCTCGGTGTGCACGTCGGTGACCCGGCCGCAGCTGTTGCACAGCGCCGGCGCCGCGGACGGCTCGACGGCAGCGGCGTGCGTCTGGTGCGTCTGTTCACGCACCGCAGGTGCGTCGGCGCTGGCCAGGCGCTGGGGCGCCGGCTGGCCCTGCTGCACGACGGGCGCGGGCTGGGAGTCCGGCGGAGGCACGCTGCCCACGACCTGCGAACGGCCCACCGCATAGGCGCCGCCGAGCAGGGCGAGCACGACGGCGACGCCCGCGACGATCTGCGTGGACTTGATGGACGTAGGGGTAGACATGGAACCTCCGGTTGTGATGGGTATGCCTGCAGGATGCCGCGCCGCCCCGGGCGGCCCTGTAGGACAAGGCCGCTTCTGTTACATCTGGCCCCCGCTGCCGGGGGGGGCCCGTGTCAGCCCAACAACGGCGCCAGCGCGCGGCGTGCCTCGGCGAGGTCCAGGCCGCAGCGCGACGCCCAGTCGGCGAGCTGGTCATCGCCGATGCGGCCGACGTTGAAGTAGGCGGCGTCGGGATGGGCCAGGTAGAAGCCGCTCACGCTGGCGGCCGGCGTCATGGCCATGCTGTCGGTCAGCCCCATGCCGATCTCCTCGGGCGCCAGCACCTTGAAGAGGTCGCGCTTGGCGAGGTGGTCGGGGCAGGCCGGGTAGCCGGGCGCCGGGCGGATGCCCTGGTAGCGCTCGGCCACCAGTTCCTCGTTGCTCAGCGCCTCGGCGGGCGCATAGGCCCAGAACTCGCGCCGCACGCGCTCGTGCAGCCACTCGGCGGCGGCCTCGGCGAGGCGGTCGGCCAGGGCCTTGAGCATGATGGCGGAGTAGTCGTCGTGGCTGGCGAGGAACTCGGTCTCCTTGCGGTCCACGCCCAGGCCGGCCGTGACGGCGAAGAGGCCGACGTGGTCGCCCTGCTCCGCGACGAAATCGGACAAGCAGCGGTTGGGGCGCTTCACCCCGTCGACGACCGGCCTCTCGGTCTGCATGCGCAGGCCGTGCCAGGTCATCAGCCTGTCGCGGCGGGAGGCATCGGCATACACCGCGATGTCGTCCGCGTCGACGCGCGCCGCCGGGTAGAGCCCGAAGACGGCATGGGCCTGCAGCCAGCGGCCGTCGATGATCCTGCGCAGCATCGCCTGCGCGTCGGCGAACACCTTGCGCGCCTCGGAGCCGACCACCTCGTCGTCGAGGATGGCCGGGTAGGGGCCGGCCAGGTCCCAGGTCTGGAAGAAGGGGGCCCAGTCGATGTAGCGGGCCAGCTCGGCCAGGTCGAGGTTCTTCAGCACGCGCCGGCCGGTGAACTTGGGCGCCGGGGCGACGCGGGCGAGGTCGAGCATGGCCGCGTTGGCGCGCGCCTCGGCCAGGGTCACGAGCGGCGTCTGCTTCTTGGCCGCGTGCAGGGCGCGGGTCTTCTCGATGTCGGCCTTGAGCTCGGCGATGTAGGCCGCGGCGCGCTCGTCGCTCAGCAGCTCCGAGCACACGCCGACCGCGCGCGAGGCGTCGGGCACGTAGACCACCGGGCCTTCGTAGTGCGGCGAGATCTTGACGGCGGTGTGCACGCGGCTGGTGGTGGCGCCGCCGATCAGCAGCGGCAGGTGGCGCGAGGCGAAATAGTCGTCGCGCTGCATCTCGGCGGCGACGTGCTGCATCTCCTCCAGGCTGGGCGTGATGAGGCCCGACAGGCCGATGATGTCGGCGCCCTCTTCCTTGGCCTTCCTGAGGATGTCCTGGGCCGGCACCATGACGCCCATGTTGACGACCTCGTAGTTGTTGCACTGCAGGACGACCGAGACGATGTTCTTGCCGATGTCGTGCACGTCGCCCTTGACGGTGGCGATGACGATCTTGCCCTTGGGCCTGACGTCGCCGCCGGCGGCCTCCAGCTGGCGCTTCTCCTCCTCGATGTAGGGCACGAGGTGGGCCACGGCCTGCTTCATCACGCGGGCACTCTTGACCACCTGCGGCAGGAACATCTTGCCCTGGCCGAAGAGGTCGCCGACGACGTTCATGCCGTCCATGAGCGGCCCCTCGATGACGTGCAGCGGCCGGCCGCCGCCGGCACGGATGGCCTGCCAGGCCTCCTCGGTGTCCTCGACGATGAAGTCGGTGATGCCGTGCACCAGCGCGTGCGACAGGCGCTCCTTCACGCCGAGCGCCCGCCAGACCAGGCGCGCGGTCTCGTCCTTGCCGGCGCTCTTGGCGCGGTCGGCGATCTCGACGAGGCGCTCGCCCGCGTCCTTGCGGCGGTTGAGCACCACGTCCTCCACGCGTTCGCGCAGTTCGGGATCGAGGTCGTCGTAGACGCCGACCATGCCGGCGTTGACGATGCCCATGTCCATGCCCGCCTGGATGGCGTGGTAGAGGAAGACGGTGTGGATGGCCTCGCGCACCGGCTCGTTGCCGCGGAAGCTGAAGCTCACGTTGGACACGCCGCCCGAGACCTTGGCGCCCGGCAGGTGGCCCTTGATCCAGCGCGTGGCCTCGATGAAGTCCACGGCGTAGTTGTCGTGCTCCTCGATGCCCGTGGCGATGGCGAAGATGTTGGGGTCGAAGATGATGTCCTCGGGCGGGAAGTCCACCTCGTCGACGAGGATGCGGTAGGCCCGCTCGCAGATCTCGATCTTGCGCTGGAAGGTGTCGGCCTGGCCCTTCTCGTCGAAGGCCATCACCACGGCGGCGGCGCCGTAGCGCCTCACCAGCTTGGCCTGGCGCCGGAACTCCGCCTCACCCTCCTTCAGCGAGATGGAGTTGACGATGCCCTTGCCCTGGATGCACTTCAGGCCCGCCTCGATGACCGACCACTTGGACGAGTCGATCATGATGGGCACGCGGGCGATCTCCGGCTCGCCGGCGATGAGGTTGAGGAAGCGCACCATGGCGGCCTGGCTGTCCAGCATGGCCTCGTCCATGTTGATGTCGATGATCTGGGCGCCGTTCTCGACCTGCTGGCGCGCCACGGCCAGGGCTTCTTCGAACTGCCCGGCCAGGATCATGCGGGCGAAGGCCTTGGACCCCGTGACGTTGGTGCGTTCGCCGATGTTGACGAAGAGGCTGCCCGCGCCGATGGCGACGGGCTCGAGGCCGGAGAGCTTCAGGGGAGGCGGGGCAGTGGTCATCGACGGTCTCTGCGGAGGGATCGATGAGCGCCGTTGGACAACGATCCGAGCCTGGGGGTGGGAGCTGGCGCCCCACCCTCGCAGCGCTCCTCGGATGAGCCGGGAATTCTACGCAGCCCGCCCTTCGCGCGCATGCAAGATCCGCTTGTCCGTGCCGGAGGCCATTGACAATCGCCGGACCCATGCCTTCCGAACTCATTCCGCTACCGGCCCGCACGCTGCGTGTGGGCATGACGCTGGCTTACGACCTGTTCGATGCGCAGGGCCACCTGCTCTTCGCCCGTGGCCAGGTGCTGCACGACACGCCGCAGGTGCGCGGCCTCATCGAAGGCGGCGCCTGGGTCAACTCCGAGGACACGCTGGCCTACCAGCGCGCCCGGGCCCACCGGCTGGACACCCTCGTCATGCGCGACGTGCCGCTGGCCGACATCGCCAAGGCCGACACCTCCTTCCGGCTGGAGCAGGCCACGCCGGGCAAGGTGGAGCTCGGGCCGCAGGAGGTCTGGTCGGACCTGCTGCTGCACACGCACAGCCTGATGCGCGAAGCCGAGCCGGCCGACTTCCCCGCCCGCGTCGCGCAGCTGCGCGACGCGGCGCTCAAGCGCCTGCAGGCCCAGCCGGACGCCAGCCTGATGCTGCTCGTCTTCGAGAGCAGCCAGGCCTTCGACGACTACAGCGCCCGCCACGCCCTGCTGACCCTGCTGCTGTGCGAGCTGGCGGCCCAGCAGCTGCAGTGGCCGGCAGCCTTGCGCACGGCGCTGCAGGGGGCGGCGCTGACCATGAACTACGGCGCCTTCGACGCCCACGACCGCATGGCCGCGCTGGTGGGCCCCGCGTCGCCGGCCCAGCGCCAGGCCCTGACCGGGCACGGCGACCGTGCGGCCGAGCGCCTGGCCGCCTTGGGCGTGCAGGACGCCGCCTGGCTGACGGCCGTGCGCCTGCACCATGACGCCGGGCCGGGGCCGCTGGCCGGGCGCGGCGACGGCGAGATGCTGGCCCGCCTGCTGCGGCGGGTGGACATCTTCGGCGCCCGGCTGTCGCCGCGCCGCAGCCGCCAGGCCATGAGCGGCGCCGCGGCGGCGCGGGCCGTCTTCCTCGACGAACTGGGCCGGCCCGACGAGGCCGGCGCCGCCCTGGTCAAGGCGGTGGGCCTGTACCCGCCCGGCAGCATCGTGCGCCTGGCCAACGGCGAGGTGGGACTCGTCTTCAAGCGCGGCTTCAGCGCCAACGAGCCCCTGGTCGCGGCGCTGATCGGCAAGAGCGGCAGCCCGCTGTCGGCCCCGGTGCCGCGCGACACCCGCCTGGCCAGCCAGGCCATCGCCGCCAGCCTGGCTCCTGCCGAGCTGAAGCTGCGGGTGAACCTGGGAGCCCTGCTCAGGCTCTGAGCCGCGACAGGCAGACGGCAAGGGCGGCCCACGGCCGCCCTCCTCATTCGGCCAGGCGCCGGTCAGCGCTTGGCGGAGCCGTTGGCCGAGGCGTCCAGCGCGATGCCGTTGTCGCTGCGCGAGGCCTTGGCGGAGGCGCTGCCTTCGGTCTGGGCCCCGCGGCCGGCCGCCTGGCCGCTCGCCTGGCCGCCGATCTCCTTGCGGCTGGCGCTGCCACCGGCCGTGCCGCCCAGGGTCAGCGGCGCAGGCTTGTTGGCCGCGGCGGGCGTGGCTGGCGTGGCCGGGGTGGCGGGCGTCGTGGCGGGCACCGCCGGAGTGGCCGGAGTGGCCGGGGTGGCCGCCGCAGGCGCATCGCCGCGGTTCAGCGTGCCGTTCAGCGCCCCGCTGCCCTGGCCGGCCAGGCTGCCGCCGGCGCCCTGGGCCGTGCCCTGCAGCGCGCCTTCGGCGCTGCCGCCGACGCTGCCCGAAGTCGAGGCCAGCGAGTTCCTGGCCCCTTGGACGGTGATCTTGGCGGCATCGGCCTGGCCTTGCGCCGCCGTCTTCGCATCGTCGAGCTTGCCGGCGGCGCCGTCCTTGGCATCGCCCACCGCGCCCTTGGCCTTGTCGGCCGTGCCCTTGAGCAGCGAGCCGTCGGCCGAGCCGGCCGCATGGCCCGTCGCCCGGCCGCCGACGTCGAGCTGGCGCGGCGACAGGGCCCCGTTCAATCCGCCGGTCAGGCCGCCGGTGAGGCCGCCGCCGGCACCGCCACCCAACAGGCCGGCCTGGGCGTTGGAGGCGATGAGGCCGGCAGCCATGGCGACGGCGCTCAGGGTGGTACGCAGGGTGAGACGGTTTGCAAGCATGGTGGATCTCCGCTTCGTCGTGTTGCAAGGGCCGGCCATTCCGGCCCTTTCACCGATCACAACGACGGCCGCCGCGAGATCCTTCCCGGCCTCTCGCCGGCCATTTGCAACCGCCTGTTTCAGCGCGCCTGCCGGGCCTGCAATCGCTCGGGCACGACGCGCAGGTCCTCCGCGACCAGGCCGCGGCCGTACACGGGGTCGCGGCCCGGTGCGCCCAGGTCGACGGCCGACGCCGCCAGCCGCTCCAGGGCCGCCGCGGCGGCGGCCGGGTCGGGCTGCCTCAGCTCGGCGGCCAGCAACCCGGCCACCAACGGCGCGGCGAAGGACGTGCCGCGGGCGACGCCATAGCCGCCGCCGCTGCGCGCGACGGCGAGGTCAGCGCCCGGCGCCGCCAGCAGCACCTGCGGCCCCTGGGCCGCCTCGGGCAGCACGCGCCGGGCCGGGTTGACGGCCGTCACACCCACGACACCCGGGTAGGCGGCGGGGAACAGCGGCGGCGCCGCCGGCCCGTCGTTGCCCACGGCGGCGACGAGCAGGTGGCCGCGCTTCACGAGGGCCGACACGCCCTGCTCCAGCAGCCGGTTGGGCGGGCCGACGAGGCTGACGTTGACGACGGCGACGCGCTCGCGGGCCATCCAGGCCAGGGCGCGCACCACGTCCTCGGCCGAGCCGCCGTCGGGCTTGTCGCAATAGGCGTCGGCGGCGAACAGCTCGGCCTTGGCGGCGGCGCCGGCAAAGCCGCGATCCCGCCCCACCAGCAGCGAGGCCACGGCCGTGCCGTGCTCGCTGGGCAGCACCGCGCCGCCGCAGCCGAAGCTGGCGCCACCGGCATGGCGCAGGGCGGCGTGGCGCCGGTCCACGCCGCCGTCGACCAGGCCCACGCGCAGCGGCCCGCCCGGCGCCGGCACGGCTGCGCGGCCTTGCGCGCCAACGTCACCACTGCGCGCATAGAGGTGGTTGAAGTCGGCCTGCAACCCGGGCTGGGCGGCGCGCAGCCGGGCCAGCGCCGCCGCCGTGTCCAGGCCCTCGGGCACGCGCAGCACCACCTCGCGCAGGTCCAGCTCCGGCCAGGACTCGTCGCGCAGCGGGACGAGGCCCAGCGCCGCCGCAGCGGCCAATGCGGCCTCGTTCGGTGAGACGAGCACCAGCTCGCGCCGGCGGATGGGCTCGCCGCGCGGGTCGACCTCGATGAGGTCGGGGTGGCGGCGCAGCAGGTCGCCGAGCTGGGTCGCGCGCAGGTCCGCCAGCGAGGTGGCGGACGACAGCAGCTCCGGCAGGGGCTGCACGACACGGTCCACCACGCGATCGACGACGCCGGGCAGGCGCTGCACGCCGGGCAGCTGCGGCAGGCGCAGCTGGGCCTGGGCCGGCACCGCTAACGCGGCTGTCAAGGACAGGGCGAGGAAGGCTTTCATGAGGCAGGCGGAAACCGTTTTGCGAGGATAACGAGCGAGGGACGGAAGAAAATCCATGCCTCGTCCGTTGTCCCCGTATCGATGCCCGCTTCCGCCGCCGACCTGAGACAGGAGATCGCCGCCCTGCTGCCGCGGCTGCGCCGTTTCGGCCGCACGCTGGCCCACAGCCGCGAGGACGCCGATGACCTCGTGCAGGTGGCCATCGAGAAGGCGCTGACCCGCACCGACCAGTGGACGCCTGGAACGCGTCTGGACAGCTGGATGTTTCGCATCATGCAGAACGCCTGGATCGACGAAGTGCGCGCCCGCGAGCGGCGCGGCCAGACCTTGCTGCCCGAAGAGGCGGGCGAGGACGTGGGCGACGGCGCGGCGTCGGGAGCGCCGCTGGACGCCATCCTCGTGCGCAAGGCCGTTGCGCGGCTCGGCGAGGAGCAGCGTGCCGTGGTCGGCCTCGTCCTCGTCGAGGGCCTGAGCTACCAGGAGGCCGCCGAGACCCTGGGCGTGCCGGTGGGCACGGTGACGAGCCGCCTGGCCCGTGCGCGCGAGGCGCTGCAGGCGATGCTGGGAGAGTGGCCATGAGCGCCGCGCAGGGCCGCTCCCAAACAAGCTCGCTCCCGCTTGGCGGGACAGGCCGCAGGCCGAAGGGTGCACCATGAACTCTGACGACGACGAGATGCTGAAGGCCGAGCGCCGCCGCATGGCGGCGGCCTTCGGCGAGGTGCTGGACGAGCCGGTGCCCGCGCGGCTGACGGCCTTGCTGGCCGCGCCGGCGGTGGTCGACCTGGGCGCCGAGCGCGCCCGGCGCCGGGGCCTGCCGGGCTGGGCCGCCTGGGGCGGCATGGCGGCGACGCTGGTGCTGGGCACGCTGATCGGCACGCGGCTGCCGCCTGCCGGGACCGATGCCGCCGATGCGGCCGGTGGCCGGCTGGTCGCCACCGGGGCCGTCGCCCAGGCCCTGGAGCGCCAGCTCGCCAGCGCGCCGGCCGCCGGCCCGGTGGCGGTTCAGCTCAGTTTCAAGGCCAGGGACGGCCGCTGGTGCCGCAGCTTCAGTACCACCGCTTCGGCGGGCCTGGCCTGCCGCGAACCCGACGGTGCGTGGGCGCTGCAGCAGGTGGTGGCCGCGGCCCCGGCTGGGGGCTCGGGCATGCGCCAGGCCGCCACGGCCCTGCCCCCCGCCGTGCTCGCCGCCGCGGAGGCGGCCATGGCCGGCGAGGCGCTGAACGCCGAGCAGGAGAAGGCGGCGCGGGACGCCGGCTGGAAATGATCAGTCCGGGATGCGGCTGATCTGCACGCTGACGATCTTCCAGGCGCCGCCGCGCTTCACGTAGATGTCGATGTAGCGGTAGTGGCTCTTGAAGGGCTGGCCCTGGTAGCGGCCGGTCATGCGGGTGCGGCCGCTGAGCAGGGCGGTGTCGCCGTACAGGCGCACGTCGAAGTCCTCGACGGTGTAGGGGTCGATGACGAGGTCGGGCGACATCAGGCCGGCGACGAAGCTCGCATGGGTCTCGACGTTGCCGCGGCCGTCGATTTGGCGGAAGTCGTCGGCCATGTTGGCCTCAATGGCGGCGCGGTCCTTGGCCACGATGGCGCGGTCCCAGGCATCCGCCTGGGCCTTGAGCCTGGCGGCGAGGGCGGCGTCGGGCGCGGCCTGGGCCAGGCCGGCGGCCGGGGCCAGGGCCAGGGCGAGCAGCGGGCGGCGCTTCACGCGTTGACGTCCAGGCTGCGCCAGATCAGGCCCGTGATCAGTTCGCGGGCGGCCTCGAAGTCGGCCGCCTCCAGCTGCGGCTTGCCCATGTAGAGGGCGAACTGCGGCGCCAGGTCGGCATAGGCCTGGGTGGACGACCAGATCAGGAACATCAGGTGGGTAAAGTCGATGCGGCGGATGCGCCCTTCGGCGGCCCAGCGTTCGAAGCGCTCGACGTCGGCGTGCAGCAACGGCATGACCTGGGCCTTGAGCACGTCCTGGTAGCGCGGTGCGCCGGCCATGATCTCGCGCGTGAAGACGGCGTTGCCGCTGGGCCGCTCGCGGCTGAAGCGCAGCTTGACCTCGATGTAGGCGTGGATGGCGGCCTCGGGCTCGTCGGCCTCGGTGATGGCATTCATGCTGGCCATCCACTCGCCCATGACGCTGTCGAGCACGGCGCGGTAGAGCTCTTCCTTGCTCGGCCAGTGGTAGAGCAGGTTCTGCCGCGAGAGGTCGAGCATGGCGGCGATGCTGTCGAGGCTGACGCCTTCGAAGCCGAAGCGAGCGAACTGGCGCTCGGCCTCCGCGAGGATGGCCTCCTGCTTGCGCAGGGTGGCGGCGCGCGGCGTGCGCGCGACGGGAGAAGTCACGGTCATGCACCGGATTCTGACGGCGCGCACCAGGCCGGCGCTGCGGGTTTTTACGTCTGGGTCAATTTTTACGGGGTAGTAATGTTTGACTGTTAGCTACAGGGAGACCCCGTGGACCTTGCCGACCTGAAATCCGGCCGCCTCGCGCCCGACGACTACGCGCGCAATTTCGGCGACGCCCATCCGCCGCTGGTGCGCAGCCAGGCCCTGATCGAGGCCGAACGCTGTTATTACTGCTACGCGGCGCCCTGCCAGACGGCCTGCCCCACGGGCATCGACATCCCGGCCTTCATCCAGCGCATCGCCCAGGACAACCTCCGCGGCGCGGCCGAGGCCATCCTGACGGCGAATCCGCTCGGCGGCATGTGCGCCCGCGTCTGCCCGACCGAGGTGCTGTGCGAGCAGGCCTGCGTGCGCAACACGCACGAGGGCAAGCCGGTGGAGATCGGCCGGCTGCAGCGCCATGCCGTCGAGGGCTTCTTCGAGCAGCCGGGCCGGCCCCTGTTCCAGCGCGAACCGGCCACGGGCCGGCGCATCGCCGTCGTCGGCGCCGGCCCCGCCGGCCTGGCCGCTGCCCACGGCCTGGCTCGCCGCGGCCACGAGGTCGCCCTCTTCGACGCCCATCCCAAGCTCGGCGGCCTCAACGAGTACGGCCTGGCCACCTACAAGGTCGCAGGCGGCTTCGCCCAGCGCGAGATCGACTGGCTGCTGTCCATCGGCGGCATCACGCCGCGCCTGAACCGGCGCCTGGGGCGCGACTTCACCCTCGACGACCTGCTCGGCGAGTTCGATGCCGTCTTCCTCGGCCTGGGCCTGGCGGGCGTGAACGCCCTCGGCATCGCCGAGCCGCAGTTGCCGGGCCTTCGCGACGCGGTGGACTTCATCGCCGAGCTGCGCCAGAGCCGGCCCGAGGCCGTGCCGGTGGGGCGACGCGTCGTCGTCATCGGCGGCGGCATGACGGCGGTGGACGCTGCGGTGCAGAGCAAGCTGCTGGGGGCCGAGCAGGTGACCATGGTCTACCGCCGCGGGCCCGACGGCCTGTCCGCCTCGATCGACGAGCAGCACTGGGCCCAGACCCACGGCGTGACCCTGCGCTGCTGGGCGCGCCCCCTGGCCGTGGAGGCCCAGGGCGGCGTGCTGCGCGGCATGCGCTTCGCGGCGACCCGCCTGGAGGCCGGCCAGCTGGTCGACACCGGCGAGCAGTTCTTCCTCGAGGCCGACCTGGTGCTGCGCGCCATCGGCCAGGCCTACCGGCCCGAGGCGGCGGGCGGCGCCATCGAGCTGCAGGGCGGGCGCATCCGCACCGACGAGCAGTTCCGCACCAGCCTGCCGCGCGTCTGGGCCGGCGGCGACTGCCGTTTCGGCGGGCGCGACCTGACGGTGGAGGCCGTCGAGCACGGCAAGCGCGCCGCCGAATCCATCCACGCCGCACTGATGAACGAGGAGACGGCCCATGGCTGACCTGAGCACCGATTTCCTGGGCATCAAGAGCCCCAACCCCTTCTGGCTGGCCTCGGCGCCTCCGACCGACAAGGAGGTCAACGTGCGCCGCGCCTTCGAGGCCGGCTGGGGTGGCGTCGTGTGGAAGACGCTGGGCGAGGACCCGCCGGTCGTCAACGTCAACGGCCCGCGCTACGCGACGCTGTGGAGCCAGGACCGCCGCGTCATCGGCTTCAACAACATCGAGCTCATCTCCGACCGGCCGCTGCAGGTCAACCTCGACGAGATCCGCCGCGTGAAGCGCGACTTCCCGGACCGCGCCATGATCGTCTCGCTGATGGTGCCGGTGAACGAGGCGTCATGGAAGGCCATCCTCGCCAAGGTGGCCGACACCGGCGCCGACGGCGTGGAACTGAACTTCGGCTGCCCGCACGGCATGAGCGAGCGCGGCATGGGCTCGGCCGTGGGCCAGGTGCCTGAGTACATCCAGCAGGTGACGGAGTGGTGCAAGAAGCACACGAACATGCCCGTCATCGTCAAGCTCACGCCCAACATCACCGACGTGCGCTTTCCGGCCCGCGCTGCCCGGGCCGGCGGGGCGGATGCGGTCAGCCTCATCAACACCATCAACTCCGTGATGGGCGTGGACCTGGACCGCATGACCATGAGCCCCGTCACCGATGGCTGGGGCTCGCACGGCGGCTACTGCGGCCCGGCCGTCAAGCCCATCGCGCTCAACATGGTGGCCGAGATCGCCCGCGACGAGTCCACGGCCGGGCTGCCCATCAGCGGCATCGGCGGCATCACCACCTGGCGCGACGCCGCCGAGTTCATCGCCATGGGCTGCGGCACGGTGCAGGTGTGCACGGCCGCCATGGTCTATGGCTTCAAGATCGTGCAGGATCTGTGCTCGGGCCTCGCCAACTTCATGGACGAGAAGGGTTACGCCAACCTGAAGGCCTTCCAGGGCATGGCCGTTCCCACGGTCAAGAACTGGAACCAGCTCAACCTCAACCACGTCGAGAAGGCCGTCATCGACCAAGGGACATGTATCCAGTGCGGCCGCTGCCACGTCGTCTGCGAGGACACGTCCCACCAAGCCATATTTGCCACGAAAGACGGCAAGCGCCACTTCCACGTCAACGAAGCGGAGTGTGTCGGATGCAACCTCTGCGTGTCGATCTGCCCCGTCCCTGGCACCATCTCGATGCGCGCGCTCCAGCCCGGCGAGACCGATGCCCGCACCGGAAGGGTCATGGACGGCTCCTACGCCAACTGGACGACGCATCCGAACAACCCGATGAGAGCGGGTTGCGCCTGAAGGTTTTAAACACAGCCACAGAGACACAGAGGCACAGAGAGAACACCACGGCATGAACCTTTCGTATTCCTCTGTGCCTCTGTGTCTCTGTGGCTTTGTTCCTGTATTCGACGAGGTCACGCAATGAATCACTACGAAGTCGGTCACTGGATCAACGGCGCCATCAGCCATGGCGCCGGCGACCGCCGCCAGGACATCCACAACCCCGCCACCGGCGCCGTCCAGGGCCAGCTGCTGCTGGGCAACGTCGCCGACCTGGAAGCCGCCGTCGCCAGCGCCACCCAGGCCGCCAAGGCCTGGAGCCAGACGCCGCCCCTGGCCCGCGCCCGCGTGCTGTTCAAGTTCCTCAACATCCTGCAAGAGCGCAAGGAGCTGCTGGCCGAGGCCATCGTGCGCGAGCACGGCAAGACCCTGCCCGACGCCCTCGGCGAAGTGGCCCGGGGCATCGAGGTGGTGGAGTTCGCCACCGGCATGCCGCAGTTGCTCAAGGGCGAGTACACCGAGCAGATCGCCCGCGGCATGGACGCCTGGAGCATGCGCCAGCCGCTGGGCGTGGTGGCCGGCATCACGCCGTTCAACTTCCCGGCCATGGTGCCGATGTGGATGTACCCCATCGCCATCGGCTGCGGCAATGCCTTCATCCTCAAGCCCAGCGAGCGCGACCCGAGCGCCTCGCTGCTGATGGCGCGCTGGCTGAAGGAGGCCGGCCTGCCCGACGGCGTGTTCAGCGTCGTGCAGGGCGACAAGGACATCGTCGACGCCATCCTGGCCCACCCGGGCATCGCGGCGGTCAGCTTCGTCGGCTCCACGCCGGTGGCCGAGCACATCTACACCGTCGGCTCGGCCCACGGCAAGCGCGTGCAGGCCCTGGGCGGCGCGAAGAACCACATGGTGGTCATGCCCGACGCCGACCTCGACGGCGCCGTGGACGCGCTGATGGGCGCGGCCTACGGCTCGGCGGGCGAGCGCTGCATGGCCATCTCGGTGGCGGTGGCGGTGGGCGACGTCGGCGACAAGCTGGTCGCGGCGCTGGCGCCCAAGGTCAAGGCCCTGAAGATCGGTGAGGGCCACCAGGCCGGCGCCGAGATGGGCCCGCTGATCACGCGCGCTTCGCAGCAGCGCGTGGAACGGCTGATCGGCGAAGGCATCGAGGCCGGCGCGAAGGCCGTGGTCGACGGCCGCGGCTACAAGGTGCCGGGCCATGAGGACGGCTTCTTCGTCGGCGGCACCATCCTGGACGGCGTCAGCGCCGGCATGAGCTGCTACACCGAGGAGATCTTCGGCCCCGTGCTGTGCGTCGTGCGCGTGCCCGACCTGGCCGCCGCGATCGCCCTCATCGAGGCCAACGAGTACGCCAACGGCGTGGCCATCTTCACCCGCGACGGCCACGTGGCGCGCGAGTTCGTGCACCACATCCAGGTCGGCATGGTGGGCGTGAACGTGCCGCTGCCGGTGCCCATGGCCTTCAACAGCTTCGGCGGCTGGAAGCGCAGCCTCTTCGGCGACCACCATGCCTACGGGCCCGAGGCGGTGCGGTTCTACACGAAGCACAAGGCCGTCATGCAGCGTTGGCCTGATTCAACGCCCAAAGGTCCGCAATTTGCTTTCCCGCAGAACACCTGAAACCCAAAAAGGCAACCACAGAGGCACAGAGCCACAGAGGGAATTTCTTGATCGCTTCTCTGTGCCTCTGTGACTCTGTGGTTGCATTTCAATGCCGGAGCCGCCCATGACCGCGCCCACGCTGAGCAACCCTGATCTCGTCCCGACGACAGCCGCTCAGCGCACCTGGCGCTGGTACCACTTCGCGGCGCTGTGGGTGGGCATGGTGATGTGCATCCCGGCCTACACGCTGGCGGCCAGCCTCATCGAGTCGGGCATGAGCTGGAGCCAGGCGGTGGGTACGGTCTTCCTGGGCAACCTCATCGTGCTCGTGCCCATGCTGCTGATCGGGCATGCCGGCGCCAAGTACGGCATCCCGTATGCGGTGCTGGCCCGGGCCTCTTTCGGCACGCAGGGCGCGCGGCTGCCGGCCCTGCTGCGGGCGCTGGTGGCCTGCGGCTGGTACGGCATCCAGACGTGGTTCGGCGGCCAGATGATCTTCACGTTGGCCGGCGTGCTGCTGGGCCACCCGCTGGCGGGCGACCCGCTGCCTGGCCTGGGCATCAGCGCCGCGCAGTTCGGCTGCTTCCTGCTCTTCTGGGCGCTGCAGTTCTGGTTCGTCGTGCACGGCATCGACGCCATCCGCAAGCTCGAGACCTACACGGCGCCGATCAAGATCGTCATCTGCTTCGTGCTGCTGTGGTGGGCCTGGGACAGGGCGGGCGGCTTCGGGCCCATCCTCGACCAGCCCTCGGCCTTCGTCGAAGGCGGCAGGAAGGCAGGCCAGTTCTCGGCCGTGTTCTGGCCCTCGCTGACCGCGATGGTGGGCTTCTGGGCGACGCTGGCGCTGAACATCCCCGACTTCACCCGCTTCGCCCGGAGCCAGCGCGACCAGCTCGTCGGCCAGGCCATCGGCCTGCCGGCGCCCATGGGCCTGCTCGCCGCGCTGGCCGTCTTCGTCACCTCGGCCACCGTCGTCATCTACGGCAAGGCGCTGTGGGACCCGGTGGACCTGGCCAGCCGCATGACGGGGGCTGCCGTGCTGGTCGCCCTCATCGTGCTGTTGATCGACACCGTCAGCGTCAACCTCGCGGCCAACCTCGTCGGCCCGGCCTATGACTTCTCGGCGCTCGCGCCGGGCCGCATCAGCTACAAGGCCGGCGGCATCCTCACCTGCGTCATCGCCATCGTCATGATGCCGTGGAAGATCCTGGCCTCCACCGAGGGCTACATCTTCACCTGGCTGATCGGTTATTCGGCCCTGCTCGGACCCGTGGCCGGCATCCTCATCGTCGACTACTACCTGCTGCGCAAGACCGAGCTGGTCGTGGACGAGCTCTATGTCGAAGGTGGCCGCTACAGCTACCGCGGCGGCTGGAACCTGGCCGCCCTGCTGGCCTTCGCCGTGGGCGTCGCGCCCAACGTGCCCGGCTTCCTGAACGCCGCCTTCCCGGCCGCCTTCCCCGAGGTCGGTGCTGCCTTCAAGGCCATCTACACCTATGCCTGGTTCGCCGGGCTGGCCCTGGCCGCCGTCGTCTACGGCGTGCTGATGATGGGCAAGGCCCAACCCCAAACGCTCACAAGGAGCGCCACATGACCTCTCCCCTGCTGATCCGCGGCGCCGTCGTCGTCAACGCCGACGCCGAATCCCGCTCCGACGTGCTCTGCGTCGACGGCCGCATCGCCGCCCTGGGCGAACGCGCCGTGCGCGAGGCTCCGGCGGGCACGACGACGCTGGACGGCACCGGCCAGTACCTGCTGCCCGGCGGCATCGACCCGCACACCCACATGCAGCTGCCCTTCATGGGCACGGTGACGCAGGACGACTTCTTCACCGGCACGGCCGCGGCCCTGGCCGGCGGCACGACGAGCATCATCGACTTCGTCATCCCCAACCCGCAACAGCCGCTGATGGACGCCTACCGCACCTGGCGCGGCTGGGCCGAGAAGGCCGCGGCGGACTACGCCTTCCACGTGGCCGTGACCTGGTGGGACCAGAGCGTCAGCGCCGACATGGGCACCCTTGTGCGCGAGGAGGGCGTGAACAGCTTCAAGCACTTCATGGCCTACAAGAACGCCATCATGTGCGACGACGAGACGCTGGTGAACAGCTTCAAGCGTGCGCTCGAACTCGGCGCCATGCCGACGGTGCACGCCGAGAACGGCGAGCTCGTCTACCTGCTGCAGGCCGAGGTGGCCAAGATGGGCATCACCGGCCCGGAAGGCCACCCGCTGTCGCGCCCGCCCATGGTCGAGGGCGAGGCCGCCAACCGGGCCATCGCCATCGCCGACGTGCTGGGCGTGCCCATCTACGTCGTGCACGTCAGCTGCATCGAGAGCGCCGAGGCCATCGCACGGGCCCGGGCGCGCGGCCAGCGCGTGTACGGCGAGGTGCTGGCCGGCCACCTGCTGATTGATGACAGCGTCTACCGCGACCCCGACTTCGCCACCGCCGCGGCCTATGTGATGAGCCCGCCCTTCCGGCCCAAGATCCACCAGGAGTTCCTGTGGCGCGGCCTGCAAAGCGGCCAGCTGCACACCACCGCCACCGACCACTGCACCTTCTGTGCCGCGCAGAAGGCCGCCGGCCTCGACAACTTCGCCAAGATCCCCAACGGCTGCGGCGGAGTGGAGGAGCGCATGGCGGTGCTGTGGGATGCCGGCGTGAATTCCGGCCGCCTCACGCCCAGCGAGTTCGTCGCCGTCACGTCTGCCAACGCCGCCAAGCTCTTCAACATGTACCCCCGCAAGGGCGTGATCGCCGAAGGCGCCGACGCCGACCTCGTGCTGTGGGACCCGGCCGGCATCAAGACCCTGAGCGCCAAGACCCAGTTCTCGAAGAACGACTTCAACATCTTCGAGGGCCGCACCGTGCGCGGCATTCCCAGCCACACCATCGCCCAGGGCCGCGTCGTCTTCGCCCGCGGCGAGCTGCGCGCCGAGCAAGGCCGGGGCCGCTACCTGAAGCGCCCGCCCTTCGGCCCGCAGTTCGACGCGGCCATCAAGCGAGCGGCCGATCTGGCCCCCACGGCCGTCGCTCGCTGAGGCCCATTGAACACAGCCACAGAGACACAGAGAGGCCCAGATGGCGCGCATGATGAGACCTCCTCTGTGTCTCTGTGCCTCTGTGGCTTTGTTTTGAATTGAGGACCACGCGATGGACACCGCCGTCACCAAGCCCAACGTCACCCAACTCCGCATCAACGGCCAACGCCTCTGGGATTCGCTGATGGAGCTGGCCAAGATCGGCGCCACCGAGAAAGGCGGCGTCTGCCGCCTGACACTCACCGACCTCGACAAGCAGGGCCGGGACCTCGTCACCCGCTGGGCGCGCGAGGCCGGTATGACCGTCACCGTCGACCAGATCGGCAACGCCTTCATGCGCCGCGCCGGACGCGACAACAGCCTGCCGCCCATCATGACCGGCAGCCACATCGACACCCAGCCCACCGGCGGCAAGTTCGACGGCAACTACGGCGTGCTCGCTGGCATCGAGGTCGTGCGCACGCTCAACGACCACGGCATCCAGACCGAGGCTCCCATCGAGGTGGCCTTCTGGACCAACGAGGAAGGCTCGCGCTTCGTGCCCGTGATGATGGGCTCGGGCGTGTTCGCCAAGGCCTTCACGCTGGAGCACGCCTACGCCGCGACCGATACCGAGGGCAAGACGGTGAAGGGCGAGCTGGAGCGCATCGGCTACATCGGCGACCAGGTGCCGGGCGACCACCCCATCGGCGCCTACTTCGAGACCCACATCGAGCAGGGCCCGGTGCTGGAGGACCACGACACCACCATCGGCGTTGTCACCGGCGTGCTGGGCATCCGCTGGTACGACTGCGTCGTCACCGGCATGGAAGCCCACGCCGGCCCCACGCCCATGGCCTTGCGCAAGGACGCGCTGCAGGTGGCCACCAAGCTCATGCAGGAGGTCGTCGCCTGCGCCCACCGCCACCCGCCGCACGGCCGCGGCACGGTGGGCATGGTGCAGGTGCACCCCAACAGCCGCAACGTCATCCCCGGCCGCGTGAAGTTCAGCATCGACCTGCGCAACGCCACCGACCAACTTTGCGACGCGATGGACGCTGACATCCGCGCGGTGGCCGCGAAGCTCGCCGCCGAGTCGGGCCTGGCCATCGAGATCACCCCCGTCAGCGCCTACCCGGCCCAGCCCTTCCACAAGGACTGCATCGCCGCCGTGCAGAAGGCGGCCGACGCGCTGGGCTACAGCAACATGCCCGCCGTCTCCGGCGCCGGCCACGACGCCGTCTACATGGCCCGCCTGGCTCCGGCCGGCATGATCTTCATCCCCTGCAAGGACGGCATCAGCCACAACGAGATCGAGGACGCCAAGCCGGAGCACATCGAGGCGGGGTGCAATGTGTTGTTGCAGGCGATGCTGGAAAGGGCGGGCTGATCTGGCCGCATGGCACCGCCTTCCAAAACATCAAAGAGCACGAGCGGCGTCGGCCTGTGGACGCAAGACCGCCTTCAGCGGAGAAACCGGCAAATTGCTAAACTGATCTATAGCGGCGCAAAGCGCTCGCAGGCGGTGTGAAGGCGATCTTCTCGCCAAGGGAGATACCCGGCGATGACTCAACTCGGACTCGGCATGTACACGCTGACGGATGCTGCGCGGCTGATCCATGGCGATCGTCGTGCCATCAAGCGCTGGCTGTATGGCTACGACTACTCGAGTCGCAAGGGTGGAGATCGCATACACCGCCATGCCAATCCACTGTGGACACCACAGTATCAAGCGGACGACTTTCACGAGAATGTGATCGGGTTCCAAGATTTGTTGGAACTGCGGGTGGTGCGCGAGTTCGTACGTCGCGGGGTACCACTGCTGGTTGTGCGCCGATGCCTGGAAGCGGCCTCCGAAATGTTCGGCGCCGACTACCCGTTCACCACTCGGCGATTTGTGACCGACGGCGCAACCATCTACCAAGAGGCATTGCGCGCAGGTGCTGACGACGATGAAGCGGAAGTGCTGGATCTACGGACTCGTCAATACGCGTTCCGGGAAATCATCAAAAGCTCGCTGTACGCCGGAATTGAGTACGACGGTGGCTTCGCGAGGCGCTGGTATCCCGAGCCGCGCAGTCGCATGGTCGTTATTGACCCAGTTCTTCAGTTCGGTCAGCCTGTGGTCGAGGAATCCGGCATTCCAACCGCCTCGCTCTATGCGAGCTATCTAGCCGAAAGCAGGAACAAAGCAGTAGTGGCAAGGCTCTTCGAGATCACGCCCAAGCAGGTTGAATCTGCGGTGCGGTTCGAGGAGAAACTTCTTCGGGCCGCTTGAAATTCCTGTTCGACAACAACTTGCCGCCCAGCCTCGCGCGGGGCATTGCCGAACTGTCAACATTCGATCCTGCAGTCGAGCAGGTGATTCCACTCAAGGACAAGTTCGCTGCGAACACACCTGATCCGGAGTGGTTGAGCGTACTGGCTGTCGAGGGCGGCTGGATCGTAGTGTCGATTGACCGATTCAAAAAATCCAAAGCCGAGCGCGAGATGCTGCGACGGCATGGCTTGACCGTTTTCGTGCTTGATCCGCAGTGGAGCAAACCGTACTGGATACAGGCTGCTCAACTCGTTCAGTGGTGGCCAAAGATCATCGAGGTCGCCAAGCTCACGTCAAGAACCGCGCTTCGGGTGCCCTGGCGCTTCACTAGCAAGAGCACGTTCGAGCAGATAAGGGCGTGAGCACCCAGCGATAAGGCACTTGCAGCCCTAAATGGGGCATTAGGCATCGTCCAACAGATTGGCACGCCCCTGTTTCGGAGCCTTACACCGATCACCCCTCCAGCTTGCTCAAATCCCTCACCGCCCCCTTGTCCGCCGACGTCGCCAGCAGCGCGTAGGCCTTGAGCGCGGCGCTCACCTTGCGCGGGCGGGCGTGAGCCGGCTTCCAGCCCTTGGCGTCCTGCTCGGCGCGGCGCTTCGCCAGTTCCTCGTCGCTGACCAGCACATCGATCGTGCGGTTGGGGATGTCGATGCGGATGCGGTCGCCGTTCCTCACCAGGCCGATGGCACCGCCCGCCGCCGCCTCGGGCGAGCAGTGGCCGATGGACAGGCCCGAGGTGCCGCCGGAGAAGCGGCCGTCGGTCAGCAGGGCGCAGGCCTTGCCCAGGCCCTTGCTCTTGATGTAGCTGGTCGGGTAGAGCATCTCCTGCATGCCAGGGCCGCCCTTGGGGCCCTCGTAGCGCACCACCACCACGTCGCCGGCCTTGACCGCGTCGTTGAGGATGTGGTCCACGGCTTCGTCCTGGCTCTCCACGACGTGAGCGGGGCCCTCGAAGACGAGCAGGGCGTCGTCCACGCCCGCGGTCTTCACGACGCAGCCGTCCACCGCGATGTTGCCGCGCAGCACGGCGAGGCCGCCTTCCTTGCTGAAGGCATGCTCGAAGGAGCGGATGCAGCCTTCGGCGCGATCCAGGTCCAGGCTGGGCCAGCGGCAGTCCTGGCTGAAGGCCACCTGCGTCGGGATGCCGGCCGGGCCGGCCAGGTAGAAGGTCCTGACGGCTTCGTCGGTGGTGACGGCCACGTCCCACTGCGCCAGCGCGTCGGCCATGGTCGGCGCATGCACCGTGGGCACGTCGGTGTGCAGCTTGCCGGCCCGCGCCAGCTCGCCCAGGATGGCCATGATGCCGCCGGCGCGGTGCACGTCCTCGATGTGGTACTTGTTGGTGTTGGGCGCCACCTTGCACAGCTGCGGCACGTGGCGCGACATGCGGTCGATGTCGGCCATGGTGAAGTCGATGCCCGCCTCCTGGGCGATGGCCAGCAGGTGCAGGATGGTGTTGGTGGAGCCGCCCATCGCGATGTCCAGCGCGATGGCGTTCTCGAAGGCCTTGAAGCCGACGGCGCGCGGCAGCACGCGCTCATCGCCCTCCTCGTAGTAGCGGCGGCACAGGTCCAGCACGGTGCGGCCCGCGCGCTTGAAGAGCTGCTCGCGGTCGGCATGCGTGGCCACCACGGTGCCGTTGCCCGGCAGGCTCAGGCCCAGGGCTTCGGTCAGGCAGTTCATGGAGTTGGCGGTGAACATGCCCGAGCAGCTGCCGCAGGTGGGGCAGGCCGAGCGCTCGACCTCGGCGAGGTCGGCATCGCTGACCTTGCTGTCGGCGGCCATGACCATGGCGTCGATGAGGTCCAGCTTCCTGATCTCGACCTTGGCCGTGCCGGGCACCGCCAGGCGCGCCTTGCCGGCCTCCATCGGGCCGCCGGAGACGAACACGACGGGGATGTTGAGCCGCATCGCGGCCATCAGCATGCCGGGTGTGATCTTGTCGCAGTTGGAGATGCACACCAGCGCGTCGGCGCAGTGGGCGTTGACCATGTACTCGACCGAGTCGGCAATGATGTCGCGGCTGGGCAGCGAATACAGCATGCCGTCGTGGCCCATGGCGATGCCGTCGTCCACGGCGATGGTGTTGAACTCCTTGGCCACGCCGCCCGCGGCCTCGATCTCGCGGGCCACCAGCTGGCCCATGTCCTTCAGGTGCACATGCCCGGGCACGAACTGGGTGAAGGAGTTGGCGATGGCGACGATGGGCTTGGAGAAGTCGTCGTCCTTCATGCCCGTGGCGCGCCACAGCGAGCGGGCGCCCGCCATGTTGCGGCCGGCGGTGGAGGTCTTGGAACGGTAGGTGGGCATGGCGGAGCCTGTGCGGTGCGGATCGGGAACCGCCGATTTTCCGGCAGTCGGCCCGCCGCGTCTCGCGCCCGGGGACTATCCGGCGCCCGCCGAAAGCTCGGTTGCGCCATGCCGAACGCTCGGAGTCGGCTCATGGCCCCAGGTGTCCAGGGAATCCCGCATCTTGCGGGCCGAGCGCTGGGCCGCTCCCGAGCCGGCCCGCACTGGCGATGCTTGCGGCTCGATGCCGCAAGCATCGCCGCCCCCTCGGGGGGCGGACCAGACACGCGCCGCGTTCAGCGCGCGGGGTTGGGCCGGGGGTTTCACTTCAAGCCGCCGCGCTCCGCACCGCCTCCCGCACCAGGCCGTCGAGCTTGCCCGTGATCTGCGTCAGCTCACCGGAGACGACGGCGAACTCCCGGCCCGAGGCACCAGCCCGGGCCGCCACCACCTGGGCGTTGAAGGACACGATGCGCGCGTGCTTGGCGATCAGCTCGATGTCGCCCATGACGGCGCTCAGCTGGCGCTTGGCCGAGGCGGCCTGCTGGCGGGCCAGGTCCTCGTAGATCTGCGTCAGCCGGTTCAGGGTGGCCAGCAGCGGCGTGGCGGCCTCCACCAGCGACTCCAGCAGCGTCGGCGCGCCGGGCGACGCGGCGGCGATGGCGTCCAGCGTGCGTCCGGCCAGGGCGATGAAGGCGTCGATGCGGGCCTGGGCGCCGTCCGCGCCGAAGTAGGCTGCGGCCAGGTCGCCGCCCAGGGCCTCGGGCGAGAGCTCGCCCTGGAGCAGGGCGCCGTGCGCCTCGCCGAAGGTCGCGAGGGCGTCGCGGGCCGTCGCCAGCGCGCCCTCGCGCCCTTGGGCGGCGAGCACGGCATAGAGCACCACGCGCTGGGACGTGAAACGGCGCCGGCCCGACAGGTTGATGGTCTTGCCGAAGAGCTCGCCCGAGGCCGCCGGCGCGGTGCGCCGTGCGGCGGGCTGGAGTGCACGAAGATGGTGCGGCATGGCGGGTCTTTCGTGATCTGCGTCACGACCGGCGCCGCCCGCGGCGAACGCACCGGTCCTGCAGCTTCAGGGTTAGCACGGGCCATGCCAGTGCCGGCGGCGCCGCCGATTCACGGCGTTACCAAAATCCCCACAAACGGGGACATCCGGGAACGGCCGCCCCGAAAAGAATCTCATGCCGTCCACCAGGAGGAACGAATGCGATTGAAACGCCTGTGCCTGCCCCTCGCCCTGCCCATGGCCTTGCTGCTCGCCCTGCCCCCGGCCCAGGCCGACGCCGTCACGGCCGCGGCCAAGCTCTCGCAGGCCCTGGGCGTGCCCGGGCTGCAGGTCAAGGCCGTGCCCAAGCGGCGCGCGGCCCAGGTGCACCAGGACTACGCCGTCACCGACGGCTCGGGCAAGGACATCGCGTCCATCATCCAGGCGCCCGCGGCCAGCTTCTCGGACTGGAAGCAGGTGCCCGACTTCCAGGCCCTGACGGGCGTGGGCCAGGAGGCCTATGCCCGCCCGGAGATCGACCAGCTCTGCGCCCGCAGCGCCACCGGCGCCGCCTGCCTGACCCTGGTGCCCGGCGCCTTCCCGGCCGGCAAGAAGCCGTCGCTGGAGCAGCGCAAGGCGGCCCTGGCGGCGCTGATCTGATCAGCCCAGCCGGGCCAGCCGGCCGGCCGCCTGGGCCAGCGTCTCGTCGCGCTTGGCGAAGCAGAAGCGCACGTGGCGGCGCTCCTGGGGCCGCTGGTAGAAGACCGACAGCGGGATGGCCGCGACGCCGATCTCTGTCGTGAGCCAGCGGGCGAAGTCGGCCTCGGCCAGCTTGGACACGGCCGAATAGTCGACCGTCTGGAAATACGTGCCCTCGCAGGGCAGCAGCTTCAGCGGCGTGGCGGCGAGCGCCGCGCGGAAGGCGTCACGCTTGGCCTCGTAGAAGCCGCCCAGGCCCTGCCACGGCGCGGGGTCGGCGAGGTAGGCCGCCAGGGCATGCTGCGTCGGCGTGTGCACGGTGAACACCGTGTACTGGTGCAGGCGGCGGAAGGCGGCGGAGAGGGCCGGCGGCGCGGCCACGAAGCCGACCTTCCAGCCCGTCACGTGGAAGGTCTTGCCGAAGCTGCCGATGAGGAAGGCCCGCTCGCTCAGGCAGGGGCGGCGGGCGACGCTCTCGTGGCGGGCGCCGTCGAACACCATGTGCTCGTAGACCTCGTCGCTGACGACGAAGAGGTCGTGCGCCTCGGCCAGGCGCTCCAGCTCGTCGAGGTCCTCGGCCGTGGCGACGCGGCCACTCGGGTTGTGCGGCGTGTTCAGCACCAGGGCGCGGGTGCGCGGCGTGACGGCGGCGCGCACCGCCGTCCAGTCGATGCGGTAGTCGGCCGTCATGGGCACGCCCACGGGCACCCCGCCGGCGAGGCGGATGGCCGGGTCGTAGCTGTCGTAGGCCGGTTCGATGATGACGACTTCGTCGCCCGTGCCGACACAGGCCTGCAGGGCGGTGAACAGGCCCTGGGTGCCGCCGGCGGTGATGGTGACGTCGCGGTCGGCGTCGTAGGCCGATCCGTACAGGTCGTTGAGCTTGGCGGCCACGGCCTGCCGCAGGGCCGGCACGCCGGTCATGGGCGGGTACTGGTTGTGGCCCGCGGTCATGGCGTCGGTGAGGGCCTGCAGCAGGGCCGGGTCGGCGGCGAAGTCCGGGAAGCCCTGGCCGAGGTTGACGGCGCCATGCTCGGCGGCCAGCGCCGACATGACGGTGAAGATGGTGGTGCCGGCCTGGGGCAGCTTGGCGGGGAGTGCGGGCATGGCCGCATTCTGCCGGCCGTGCCCGCGCCCTCAGTGGCCCCGCTCCAGCGGGTCGTAGCGCTGGCCGCGCAGCAGAGCCAGGGGCGAGCGCCAGTAGATGTCGACGTTATGGAGCGGGTCGGTCAGGACCTTGGTCACCCACGCCAGCCCCCAGCTCGGGCTGCGCAGCACGGCCAGTTGCAGGCCGCGCAGCGCCAGCCCGGATGCGCCGAGCATCAGCCAGGCCAGGCCGACGTCGTGCAGGTAGCCCGCGCGGCCGACCGCCGGCTCGATGAGGCCGAAGAGGCTGGGCGACAGGGCCAGCAGCACCGGCACCGTCAGCCACACGCCGATGAGCACGGCCTTGCGGCGCATGTTGTAGCCCGCCTTGATGGCCTCCTTGTGCGCGTCGGTGGCCCGGTTGAGATGGTCGTAGCCGCGGGGCTCGAAGAAGATGTGGCCGCTCTGGCGGGTGACCATGCCCACGCACCACCCGACCCAGGCCGCCGCGGCCGGGTCGACGAAGAGCAATGCATAGCCGACCAGGAAGCTGATCGCGCTGATCAGGTGCAGGGTCTGGTTGATGCGGCACTGGTGGTAGTAGCGATGGTCGTCCCAGCGCAGGGTACGGACCTGGTCCCAGAACATGGACATGCGAAAGCCTCCTCGACACGCAAGACGCGTGGCCGCAAGCCTGAGAGGACCGCATGAAATTCCGGTGACGCCCCGCGCGGCGGACGCGGCGAATCGGCCCGGGCTTGATCCGGCTCAAGCCCGGCGCACCCGGTCACGGTGGTGTCATGCCGTGGCTTTACTGCGCCGCGTGGCCGCCGCACTGGTCGAAGGCGTCGAGGGCGCGGGCGGCATACATCAGCGACGGCCCGCCGCCCATGTAGACGCACACGCCGAGCATCTCCTCCAGCTCCGCGCGGCTGCAGCCCAGCTTGACGAGGGCCTCGGCATGGAAGGCCAGGCAGGGGTCGCAGCGCGCGGCCACGCTCAGGGCCATGGCGATGAGTTCCTTGGCCTTGCCGTCCAGCGCGCCGGGCTTCATGGCCGCATGCGAGAGGGCGCCGAAGCCCCGCGTGGTGTCGGGGATGTCGGCCCGCAGCTGGGCGAGGGTGGCGGTGATGTCGGCGGCGAGGGTGCGGTAGGGGGTCGTCATGGCAGGCTCCGGGAACAACGGGAGCCATGCTCACCGCAGCGGGCGGCGCGGGCCTTGACGTGGCGCAAGCGGCGGCGGACGCGGGCTGGGCAGGCGGTCAGCCGCGGGCCGGCGCGCCGAGCAGGCAGCGTCGCGCCGCGAGGGCGATCGGCAGCCCGAACAACAGCGCATGCGCGGCCAGCACGGCCACGTCCAGGCGCAGCGGCCAGGCGCGGGTGTGCAGGGCCGACAGCGGCAGCACGACGCAGTTCATGCCCAGGTACACGACGAGGCCGAAGGCCGCGCCGGCCACGCCGGCCTGGCGCAGCAGGCCCGGCAGCCGCTGCCCCGCCAGACAGAACAGCGCGGCCCAGGTCAGTGCGATGGCGTAGTGCAGGCCCACACCCAGCGCGAAGGTGGCAGCACCCCCGGCGTAGGCGCCCTCGCGGCCGATGAGGCCGGCGGCGACGTTCTGGAAGACCTTGAGCTTCATGCCGTAGTAACCGAGCGCAAAGACGAGGTCGCCGGTGCCGGCCAACAGCCCACCCCAGGCGATGGCGCGGGCCAGCGGCTTCATGCCACCGGCCCCGGCGGCCCCTTCAGCTCGACGACGTTGCCCTCCGGGTCGCTCAGGTAGATGGACGGGCCCTCCCCCTCCGCGCCGTAGCGGCTCTCGGTCTTGCCGGCCTCGACGCCCCGGGCGGCGAGGTGGGCGCGCAGGGCCGCCTCGTCGAAGGGCTCGACGCGCAGGCAGAAGTGGTCGAGGTTGCGGCCCTCGCGGCCCGGCGCCGCGCCGCCCATGCGGCCGAGCTTGCCGTCGACGGGGACGAGGTCGATGAGGGAGCGGCCGGCGCGCAGCTGCACGAGGCCGATCTCGTCCTGGCGGCGCTCGACCGCGCAGCCCAGGGTGTCGACGTAGAAGCGGACCATGGCGTCGAGGTCGACGACGCGCAGCACGAGGTGGTCCAGGCCTTGGAGCTTGATCATGCGGCGAGCATGAAGCCCCGCCCGCCCCGTGCCGGAAGTGACGACGGGTTTGTCCGGAGTAACGCCCCAGCCCCTTCACGCTCAATAGGGGCATGCAACTTCCGCAGGCCCCTTCCCCATGTGGTCAGGCATGAGCTGGCTGACGCGCCTCGGCTTCGTCGCCCCGGCCGCCGCTGCCGGCACGGACGAAGCCGCGCTGCTGGCCCGCGTGACGGCCGGCGACGCCGAGGCCCTGGCCCTGCTGTACCGGCGGGAGAGCGGTTCGGTCTACCGCTACGCCCTGGCCCTGGGCGGCGACGAAGCAGCGGCGCTGGACGCCGTGCAGGAGGCCTTCGCCCAGCTGCTGCGCGGGCCGCAGCGCTTCGAGCCGGGCCGGGGATCCCTGGGCGCCTATCTGGCCGGCATGGCCCGCCACCAGTTGCTGGGCCAGTGGCGCGACGCGCGGCGCCACGTGCCGCTGGACGACGCTGCCGAGGACGAGGCCGAGCCCCTCCCCGGCAGCGACGCGAACCTGGACGGCGAGCAGCGGCACAGCCGGCTCTGGGCGGCCATACGCCGCCTGAGCTGGCCGCAGCGCGAAGCCCTGGTCCTCGTCGACCTGCAGGAACGCTCCTACGACGAGGCCGCCGCCATCGCCGGCGTCAGCGCCGACGTGCTTCGCACGCGGCTGCATCGCGCCCGCCAGCGCCTGGCCGACCTGCTCGGAGCGGGAGAACGACCATGAACCACGACGACGACGCCACGCCCGCCTGGCTGCGCCCGGCCCGCGAAGAACTCGCGCGCCGGCAGCCCGCCGCCGAGCAGGACGCGGCCGTGCTGGCCCGGCTGGTGGCGCTGCAGCGCACCCAACGCCCGCGCGGCGCCCCGGCCTCCCGCGACGCGCCGGGCTGGCTGCGCGGCCTGGCCTGGAGCGGCGGTGCGCTGGGGGCCACCGCGGCCCTGCTGCTGTGCGCCATGCTGCTGCTGGATCCACCGGGCGGCGGCAGCGGCGGCCAGGCCCGGGCGGCCACGCCGGCAGGCAGCGGCTTCATCCCGCTGGTGCCTGAAGGCGAGCTCCGCGACACCCTGGCCGCCGGCCGCAGCGCCGCCGTCTGGCTGCAGCCGGCCGAGCTGCCGCGCGAGCGCCTGGCCCTGCTGGGCCTGCCCTTCGACGCCGCCCGGGCCGACGAGCCGGTGCGGGCCGAACTGATGCTGAACCCGAGCGGCCGGGTGCTGGCCGTGCGCATCCTGAACTGACGCCCCATGGAGAGACCCTCATGAACCGCCCCCTGTTGAACCTGTTCTGGTGCGGACTCGCGGCTTCGGCCGGTGCGCAGCCCGCCGAGACCCTGCAGCGCGACATCGAGCGCCAGGCGCAACGCCAGGTCCAGCTCGAGCTGCAGTCCCCCTTCGGCGGGACCGCCGAGCTGCCCCTGCAACTCGCCCTCGGCGACCAGGCCCTGGGCTTCGCCGGCCGCGAGCTGGAGGGTGAGCGCATCGTCAAGGGCGCGCCCTACTGCGCCACCGCCGTGCACGAGAACGTGCAGGTGCTGGCCGACGGCAACCGCATCGTGCGCCGCCAGCAGAGCCAGCTCTGCCGCGACGGCGAGGGCCGCACGCGCCGCGAGGTGCAGCGCGAGGGCGGACCGAAGGTGGTCTACCTGAACGACCCGGTCGCCAAGGAAAGCTGGGTGCTCTACCCCGACCAGAAGCGCGCCCAGCGGCTGCGCGGCCACGCCGCCTGGTCGCAGGGCGAGCATGACGCCGCCCTGTCGGCCTGGCAGGCCTCGATGCAGGAGTGGGGCGCGCGCATCAAGGAGCAGGCCGGACGCTGGAAGGAGTGGGGCGCGCGCGTCGCCGAACAGGCCCGCAGCGCCGACTCCGAGCGTGTGCGTGCCCGCGCCATGGCCGGCGAGCCGGGCGTCGTCATCGAACGCGAGCTCGTGCTGCCTGCGCCCGCCGCCTCGGGCGCGAGCGCGCCGGAACGCCGCCGCGAGCTGCGCGTCGTGCGCGCCAGCGAGATGCCGCCCATGCCCCCGATGCCACCCCTGCCCGCGGCGGCCATGGCCGTACCGGTGCCGCCCATGCCGCCCATGCCGCTGCTGCTGGGCGCCCCCCTGCTGCCGCGCGAAGGGGGCACGACGGCGGCCCTGCCGGGCAAGGAGATCGAAGGCCTCAAGGTCAATGGCGAGCGCACCACCTGGACCATCCCCGCCGGGCAGATCGGCAACGAGAAGCCCATCGTCATGAGCCGCGAGGTCTGGCGCAGCGCCGAGCTGATGCTGACCGTGATGAGCCGCGACGCCGACCCGCGCAGCGGCGAGCAGAACTACCGGCTCGAGAAGATCCGCCGCGGGGAGCCGGATGCCGCGCTGATGAAGCCGCCGGCCGACTACGCCGAGGCGCCCCGGCGCAGCGCGCGACCGGCCGCGAGCGCGCCGGGCAAGGGTTGAGGGCTGGGCTGCTTCAGGCCGCCGCCAGCATCTGGCTGAAGAACTTCTCGCCGCTCACCCGCGGCTTGTAGGCCGACACGGCCTTGGCGATGGCGGCGATGTGGTCGGGCGTGGTGCCGCAGCAGCCGCCGGCGATGTTGAGGAAGCCGGCCTGGGCGAACTCGCCCACCAGCCGCGCCGTGACGTCAGGCGTCTCGTCGAAGCCGGTGTCGCTCATCGGGTTGGGCAGGCCGGCGTTGGGGTAGCAGCTGACCGCCACCTCGCCGGCCACCTTGGACAGCTCCTCGATGTAGGGCCGCATCAGCGTGGCGCCGAGGGCGCAGTTCAGGCCGATGGCCAGGGGCCGGGCGTGGCGCACCGAGTGCCAGAAGGCCGTGACCGTCTGGCCCGAGAGGATGCGGCCTGAGGCGTCGGTGACGGTGCCGGAGATGATCACGGGCAGGCGCTCGCCGGTGGCTTCCATCAACTCGTCCAGCGCGAAGATGGCGGCCTTGGCGTTGAGCGTGTCGAAGATGGTCTCGACGAGGAAGAGGTCGGCGCCGCCGTCCAGCAGGCCCTTGGCCTGCTCGTAGTAGGCCGCGCGCAGGGTGTCAAAGTCGATGTTGCGCGCGCCGGGGTCGTTGACGTCGGGGCTGATGGAGGCGGTGCGCGGCGTGGGGCCAAGGGCGCCGGCCACGTAGCGCGGCTTGTCGGGCGTGCTGAACTTGTCGCAGGCGGCGCGGGCGATCTGCGCGGCCACGAGGTTCATCTCGTAGGCCAGCTCGGCCAGGCCGTAGTCTTCCTGCGCGACGGAGGTGGCGCCGAAGGTGTTGGTCTCGATGAGGTCGGCGCCGGCGGCGAGGTATTGCTCGTGGATCTCGCGGATGACGTCGGGCCGCGTGAACAGCAGCAGCTCGTTGTTGCCCTTGAGGTCCTTGGGGTGGTCCTTGAAGCGCTCGCCGCGGTAGTCCGCCTCGGTCAGCTTGTAGCGCTGGATCATGGTGCCCATCGCGCCGTCCAGGACGACGATGCGTTGCTGGAGCAGGGCCGGCAGGCCCTGGGCACGGGTGTAGGCGATGGGCTTCATGACGGCATTTTCGCAGGGTCCCGGCATCCCTGCCGGAGACCCTGGCTTGCCCCTCAAGCGGTTCGGAGGAAGAAGAGGTTGCTGCTGCCGCGCGGCAACAGCACGAAGCCGCGCAGGGCCGGCACGTAGCGCAGCCGGTTCTGCAGGCCGCCGCTGCCCGTGGCCGGGATCTTGGCGCTGCCGGCGGCGTTGAGCAGGCTCATGTCCCACACGTTGCCGTCGTTGGGCTGGATCACGTAGACCCGGCCCGCCGCATCGCCCATGCCGGCGTAGAAGAGGAAGCGGTCGTTGTCGGCGTCGTAGTCCATGGCCGCGTACATGGGCTTTTCGTTCAACCACTGCGTCAGGGCGCCACTCGGGTTGAAGCTGACCGACACCTGCCGGCCGTCGGCCCACTGCACGCGGCTGGCCACCAGGCGCTGCGGGTCGAAGCTCTGGCCGTCGCCCCACTGCAGGCAGAAGAGCTGGCTGCGCCGCGAGTCGAAGGCCATGGGCCAGCGCGAGCTGTCGCCGCTCGACGCCGTGACGGCCTCGGCCCACTTGCGGTCGACGGGCGACCACTTGCGCAGCCAGGTGCTCACGATCTCGCCGGTGGCCCGGATCCGGGCGGCGCCGTAGCAGCCGCTGGGCATGTCGCCCCAGGTGCCGGCCGGGTCCCACTTGTTGGTGTCGAGGTTGAAGCCGTCCACCGTGGGGAAGGCCCAGGCCGAGCCGTAGGTGGCGTAGGCGCCGAAGAGCATCAGCCGGTTGAGCTGGGGCACGAAGTGCAGCGAGCTGTAGAGGTGGCGCGACGCGGGCAGGCCGTCGCTGTAGTAGGCGACGTTCTCCTGCACGGTCTTGCTGGGGGCCAGCCGCTGCTTCCAGCTCGGCGCGTCCGACGCCAGGCTCAGCGAGACGACGCGGTTGTCCGAGGAGTCGCCGTGGCCGCCGGCCGCGGCGATCAGCACCTCGCTGGTCAGCTCGTTGATGGCGATGCCGCTGTAGGCGTCCACCGCGGCGCCACCCGCGCCGGAGGTGCCGGCGATCTCGATCCACTCGCCCACGGGCTTGCCCGCCAGCCAGGCCGGCGTGATGCGGGCCGGCGCCACCGACCAGACCGGCGCGTTGTGGAAGGCGTCGCGCAGCGACGGGTAGTTGGTGGCTGAAATGACTCGCTGGTAGGCCGCCACGGCCCCGGGCGCGCCATGGCGCACCGCGTAGGCCAGGGCCGTGGTCAGGTTGGCCCAGGCGGCGCGGTCGCCGGGCATGATCTCGCCGGCCAGCGTGCCTTCGGTGTTGCCGAACCAGGCCGGCTTGGTGGCGAAGGTGGCGGCATACACGGCCGCGTCGTTGGCCAGCCAGGGGCCCTTGCCGCCGAGGAAGTCCGGCGAGCCGACCGGCGTGATGGTCATCGTGTACTGGGCGCCGTTGATGTACCAGAAGTCGGTGGCCGGGCCCAGGCGCATCACGGCGCTGCGCGCCTTCCAGCGGAAGAAGGCGTCATGCTTGGTCGCCGCGTCGCTGGACACCGGCAGGCCCAGGGCCAGCGAGAAGCCGAAGGCCGCCGTGACGAAGTCCTGCTGCCAGGGCGCCCCGAACTGCATGTTGTTCTCGTAGCCCTCGCCCGGCTGCACCCAGCCGAAGGGGTTGTTGGGCTGGGCCACGTAGGTGGCGTGGAAGTGCTCGATGTTGGCCTGCACGGAGTTGACGAACTCCTGCCGCAGCGCCGTGTCGGCGTCGGGCGTGACGGCCAGCGCCTGCACGAGGGTGCGCCACTGCCAGGCGCAGGCGCGCGTCTGCCAGCCGCCGAAGCAGGCCTGCACGAGGTTCTGCGCACCGCGGCGCATGATGTCGCTGTCGGTCTTGGTGAGGTAGTCCAGCGTCGCGGCGAACTGCACCTGCTCCATGAAGAAGAAGCGCCCGGTCAGCAGGTAGGCCATGTAGCCGACCGACGGGCTGTGCGCGCAGTCCCACCGGGGCGAGCCGGTGCCGCCCGGCTTGGGCGTGTACTGGTTGCGCGTGGAGGCGCCCACGTCGCTGACGCGGCTGTCGCTGTGCAGGACGAGGTTGGGGTACTGGGAGAAGCGCAGCGGGCGCTGCGTCTTCTCGTCGCGGTAGTACAGCGGATAGCGGCCGGCGGCATAACCGTTGACCACCACGGCGGCATAGGTCGACGGGCTTTCGCTGGTGAGGTAGAGGGCGTCGTGCTGCGGCAGCAGGCCGATGGGCTCCTGGTAGCCGGTGGCCGGCATGTAGTCGCCGTCGTAGCTGTAGTTGGCCTGGGCCAGCGGCGTGTAGCTCGTCACCAGGCGCTGCACCACGCCCGCGCTCGGGCTCACGCGGGCGCTGTAGGTGGGCACCTGCTCGGTCGCCTGCAGGTAGGCCAGGTCGTGGCGGGGCGTCACGGCCGGGGCGTCGCCCAGCCAGTGCGACAGCGTGGTGCCGCTGACCAGGGGCGTGCGGCAGTGGTGGGGCAGGTCGATGGTCGCGGAGAAGCGCTCGCTGCCGCCGAGCTTGAAGCTGTAGGTCGCCGCCTTGTTCGTCGGGCCGGCCACCTGCAGGTAGCCGTTCTCGATCCAGGGCAGCACCTCGACGGCGCCGGTGGAGAACAGGCGCACCTCCAGCCAGGCCACCAGGTGGGCGTCGCTGCCCACCGGCTTGCGGAAGATCCACGACGACATCACCGGGCCGCTGGCCCAGGTGGTGTGGGGCGTGTCCCAGTCGGTGGCGCCGAAGCTGGCGGTGCCCAGGCTGCCCGCGGCGACTTCGGCGGTGATGCCGGTCTTCTTGAGGTCGGCCAGGCTCAGGGCCGCGGCGGTGGCCTTGGGCGCGTCGATGCGGCTCAGGCGCACCGTCAGCAGGGTGTTGGCGGTGACGTCGGCCGTACCAGCCAATTGAGCGAACTTCAGCGACCCGTCGGGCCAGGTCGTGCGTGAAATGACCTGCATCTCGCCAGTGCCGGCGGCGACGCTGCTGCCCGCGGGCACGTCGCCGCGCCGAAAGGCGAAGCCCAGGCAGTAGGGTGCCTTGGCCTGGCTCTTGGCGGCCTGCAGGCTGAACTGCATGGCTCCGGCGAAGAGGCCGAGGGTGGCGGCAGCCACGGGGATGGGGGTGGGCGCCGGGGCGGGCGGCGGCGGGGGAGGCGGCGCCGGCACCGGCGGAGGCGGGGGCGGTGTGGGCACCGGCGGCTTGGGGGCCGCGGTCGCGTCCGCGCCCGGAGTGGCGGCGTCCGCGGACGCCAGGACGGCGTCGCTGCCTCCCCCGCAACCGACCAAGGGCAGGCCACCGCCCAACGCGGCTGAAATCTGGAGGAACTTGCGACGCTTCGGGTCGGTCATGACAAAACAATCCTTTGCAGCGCACGTTTGAAGCGCTGCGGTACACAGCAGGGATGGCCGGCATTCTGACCATTCCCCATCGGGCCACGTGGCCAAACGTTACGGGCATGCCGATTGCCGGGGTATAAGTTTGCGTTATGTCCACCCGCCCGGGCCGTGCTTGATCGGTCGCGGGCCGCTCCCAACAATGCCAACTCTTCCGCACTCCAGCGCGCCTGGATTTCGCCAGCCATGAAGCCTCATCTTGCCGCCCTGCTCGCCGCCCTGGCGCTGTTCCAGGCCCCCGCGGCCCATGCCCAGGGCAAGCCGCTGATCTACTGCGCCGATGCCAGCCCCGAGGGCTTCGACCCCGGCATGTGGGACGGCGCCAGCACCAACATCGTCAGCGCGCAGATGTTCGACGGGCTGCTGGGCTTCAAGCGGCCGACGACGGAGCTGGTGCCCAAGCTCGCCACCAGCTGGGAGATATCGCCGGACGCGAAGAGCTTCACCTTCAGGCTGCGCGAAGGCGTGAAGTTCCACAGCACGCCCTGGTTCAAGCCCACGCGCGACTTCAACGCCGACGACGTGCTGTTCACATTCCAGCGCTTCATCGACCCAAACCACCCCTTCAACAAGGCATTTCCCGCTAACTTCATATATCCGCAGAACCTGGGCCTGGCCAAGGCCATCGAGGGCATCGACCGCATCGACGACCGTACAGTTCGTTTCCGGCTGCGGCAGCCCAACGTGACTTTCGTCGCGAACTTCGCCTTCGCCTGGGCCGGCATCCAGTCCGCCGAATACGCCGCGCAGCTGCTCAAGGAGGGCAAGGCCTCGCAGATCAACGTACTGCCGGTGGGTACCGGCCCCTTCATGTTCAAGAGCTACGCCAAGGACGACGTGCTGCGCATGACGGCCAACCCGACCTACTGGGGCGGCAAGCAGCCCACGCCGGTGCTGGTGTTCAGCATCAGCCGCGAGCCCAACGTCCGCGTGCAGAAGCTGGCGGCCGGCGAATGCCACGTGTCCGCGGCGCTGCGCGACGTGGACGTCGGCGCCCTGGCCAACAACCCCAACGTCAGCATCGAGAAGATCCAGGCCCTCAACATCTCTTACCTGAGCTTCAACCTGAAGAAGCCGCCCACCGACAAGCGCGAGGTGCGCGAGGCGCTGGACATCGCCATCGACCGCGACGCCATCTTCAAGGCGCTCTTCCCCCGGGGCGACGCCATGCAGGCGGTGAGCGCCTTCCCGCCCTCGGTGCCGGGGTACAACAAGAAGCTCAAGAACGAGTTCGACCCCGCCAAGGCCAAGGCCCTGCTGGCCAAGGCCGGCTATCCCAACGGCTTCGAGATCGACCTCTGGGCCCTGCCCGTGCAGCGCCCCACCAACCCCAACGGGCAGCTGATGGCCCAGCTCATCCAGCAGGACTGGGCCAAGATCGGCGTCAAGGCCAACATCAAGACCTACGAGTGGGGCGAGTACCTCAAGCGCGCCAACAACGGCGAGCACAACGTCTACATGAGCGGCTGGAGCGGCGAGACGGGCGACGCCGACGACTTCCTCACGCCCAACCTGAGCTGCGCGGCCAACAAGAGCGGCGTGAAGTTCTGCAACGCCGAGTTCGAGAAGATCGTCGACGAGGCCCGCGCCACGCCCGACCAGAAAAAGCGCATCGCCCTCTACGAGAAGGCGCAGGAGATCTTCAAGCACGAGCGACCCTGGATCACCATGGCCCACTCCACCGTCTACATCCCCATCCGCAAGGACGTCGTCGGCTTCAAGATGGCGCCCAACGGTTCGGTCGACTTCGAGGGGGTCTACCGCAAGTGAGGCCCAACAAAACAGCCACAGAGGCACAGAGCCACAGAGAATCTGGCCTTCTTGCGCGACTACCAAGTTTCTCTGTGCCTCTGTGCCTCTGTGGCTGTGTTCCACAGCCGAGGAGCGAGCCGTGCGTCTGAGGCACATCGAAGTCTTCCACGCCATCATGCAGGCCGGCACCATCAGCGGCGCCGCCCAGCTGCTGCACATCTCCCAGCCTGCCGTCACCAAGGTGCTGCAGCACTGCGAGCTGCAGCTCGGCATGCCCCTGTTCGACCGCGTGCGCGGCAAGCTCTACCCGACGCCCGAGGCCCAGCGCCTCTTCGTCGAGATCGACAAGCTCAACCGCGACCTCGTCGGCATCCGCCGCCTGGCCGCCAACCTCAAGAGCGGCGAGAGCGAGCAGGTGCGCCTCGTGGCCACGCCGGCCCTGGCCATGGCCATCGTGCCGGCCGCCATGACGCCCTGGTGCAAGGCCTTCCCCAACGCCAGCTGTTCGCTGGCCACCCACCACACCCGGGAGATCGTCTCGGCCCTGCTGCTGGGCGAGGCCGACCTCGCCCTGTCCCTGCAGGACCCGCGCCACCCCGGCATCAAGGCCGAGGCCATCGCCGGCGGCGCCATGGTGGCCCTGTGCCCGCTGGGCAGCCCCGAGGCCAAGGGCGAAGGGCCGCTCGGCCTGGCCGACATCCGCACCGAGATCGTCGGGCTGCACAGCGACGACCCGCTGGCCGGCCTGCTGCACCATGCCGGCGAGGCCCTGGGCCAGCCGCTGGCCAGCCGCATCACCGTGCAGACCTACCAGCTCGCCCGCGCCCTCGTCGAAGCCGGCGTGGGCATGACGCTGGTGGACCCCTTCACCGCCGCCAGCGCCGACCTCGGCAAGGTCCGCATCCGGCCGCTGACGCCCACCGTGCCCGTGCAGCTCTACCTGCTCAGCGCCGCCAGCGCGCCGCTGGGCCAGGCCTCGCGCCGCCTCGTCAAGTTCATCACCGCCGCCGCCCACGAGCACCTCTCCCGACTGCCTTGAACTCCATCCGCATCGAAGACATTGCCACGCACCCGGAGTTCCGGCGCCTGGACGACCTCGGCCACGGCATCGCCGTGGACCTGCGCTACGCCACGGCCGACAACTTCGTCGGCCACCCGGTCTACCAGGGCATCGACTGCCGCTGGCTGCGCCGCGAGGCCGCCGCGGCCCTGGAGCATGCCGCCGCCTGGCTTCACGACCGCCGTCCCGGCTACCGCCTGCTCGTGCTCGACGCCCTGCGCCCGCAGCGCGTGCAGCAGCGCCTGTGGGACGAACTCCAGGGCACGCCGCTGACGATGTACCTCGCCCACCCGGAGCGCGGCTCCATCCACAGCTTCGGCATGGCGGTGGACCTCACGCTGCTCGACCCGGCCGGCCGCGAGGTCGACATGGGCAGCGGCTTCGACGAGATGACCCTCGCCTCCCACCCCGATCACGAGGCCGAGCACCTGGCCCAGGGCGGGCTCACGGCGGCCCACCTCGTCGAGCGCGGCTGGCTGCGCGCGGCCATGCGCGAGGCCGGCTTCCACGGCATCGCCACCGAGTGGTGGCACTTCGACTTCGGCGACCGCGTCGCCGTCCGGCGCGACCTGCCGCGCGTGCTCTGAAGTCCGCTCAGGCGCCGCCGCCGCGGTGGCGCCGGGTCAGCTCGCGCGCCCACTGCGCGACCCGCTCGCGCACCTCGGCGGGCTCCAGCACCTCGACCTCGGGCGCCAGCGACATCGCCAGCCGCGCCGCCTGGTCCACGCCCTCGATGGGCAGCTCCACCCTCGCCCAGGCGCGCGGCCCGGCCGGCTTCTCGGCCACCGCCGCGGCGACGGCCTCGGCGGCATAACGGCCTTTCTCGGCGAGGCGTCGGCGCCCCTCGGCCGTCAGGCGCAGCACCGCCCGTCCCGGCCGGAGCTCGCGCTCGAAGCGCTGCAGCGAGGCCTGCCACCAGGCGGCCAGCTCGAAGTCGCCGGGCCGCTCGAAGGTCTCGTCAGCGACCTGCAGGGCCTGGATGTTGGCCACCTTGAGCATCATCGTCCGCGCGCCGGCCCGCACCACGGCATACCAGCTGCCGCCCTTGAGCACGAGGCCGAGAGGCTCCGCCTGCCAGCGCCGTTCGCCCTTCCAGCTCAGGTAGTCCAGCCGCACGCGGCGGCACTCCAGCACGGCCTGGGCCAGGGCCGGCAACTGGGGCGCCGGCTCGCCGCCCTGGTACCAGTCCAGAGGGTCGACATGCAGCCGCGCCTGCAGCCGGCCCGCCAGGGCCGCCGAATCGCCCGGCAGCGCCGACTGCAGCTTGAGCTTGAGGCGCTGCGAGGCACTGCCCAGGCCCAGCTCGCTGGCCGCACCGGGCAGGCCCAGCAGCGGCAGGGCCTGGGCCTCGTCGCCGAGCAGGCCGTTCAGCCGCGTGGCGAAACCCTCGCGCAGCCGGAAGCCGCCCCCGCGCCCGCGCTCGGCATAGACCGGCACGCCGGCCGCCGACAGCTCGTCGATGTCGCGCAGGATGGTGCGCACCGACACCTCGAACTCCCGCGCCAGCGCCGGCGCCGTGATCTGCGGGCGCAGCTGCAGCAGGATGAGGATGGACAGCAGGCGGCTGGCACGCATGGCGCCGTCAGGGCAGGCGCTCGAAGCGCGGGCGCTCCACGCCGCCGGCCACCACCCGCTCGACGAACATGGCATACGGCCTGACCCACCAGCCGCTGTCGTTGTAGAGCGGGCGGTAGACCACCACGGCCTCCAGCGTCTCGCTGTGGCGGGCGACGGCGAGCACCTCGTACTCGCCGCCCTTGTAGTGGCGGTAGCGGCCGGGTTCGAGAGGGGGCAGCGGGGGCAGGTCGGCGGTCATGCGCGCATTGGACCTCAGCGCGGCCCCGAGAGGCCGACGGCATGGCTGCCCTCGCAATCGGCATCCCCTCGACGGCCGCCGGACGGCCACAATGCCGCGCGACCCCGCTCCAACGAGGACCCCAGCCATGCCCGCTTCCCGCCGCCAACTCCTGCACTTCAGCGCCGCCGCGGCCGGGCTGCTGGCCGCCCGGCCCGCGCTCGCCGCCGAAGGGCCGCTGCGAGCGCCGCGCCTGCGCCCCGGCGACACGCTCGGCCTGGTCAGCCCCGCCAACGCCACCTTCGAGCGGGAGCCGCTGAAGATCGCCATCGAATCGCTGCAGGCCCTGGGCTTCAAGGTCAAGCCGGGCGAGTTCGTCGCCGCGCGGCGCGGCCCCTTCGCCGGCACCGACACCGAACGCGCCTCCGACATCAACGCCATGTTCGCTGACGACTCGGTCGCGGGCATCCTGGCGATGACGGGCGGCTCGGGCTGCAACCGCATCGTCGACAAGCTGGACTACGGCCTCATCCGCCGCCGGCCCAAGTTCTTCGGCGGCTTCAGCGACCTCACCAGCCTGGTCAACGCCATCCAGCGCCAGACCGGCCTCGTCAGCTTCCACTGCCCGGTGGCCGGCTCCGAATGGAACGACTACTCGGTGCAGAACTTCAAGGCCGTGGCCATGAACGCCGAGGCCGCCGTGCTGCGCAACCCGGTGGTCAAGCCGGCCGACGACCTCGTCGCCCGCGAGGAGCGCATCGCCACCATCCGCCCCGGCAAGGCCCAGGGCCGGCTCGTGGGCGGCAACCTGACGGTGCTGGCCTCGCTGGCCGGCACGCCCTACTTCCCCGACTGCCGCGGCGCCCTGCTCTTCCTCGAGGACATCAACGAATACATCTACCGCATCGACCGCTGCCTCTCGACGCTGCGCCTGGCCGGCGCGCTGTCGCAGGTGGCCGGCGTGGTGCTGGGCCGCTTCACCAAATGCGAGCCGGGCGACGGCTACGGCAGCCTGACGCTGGACGAGGTCTTCGACGACTACTTCCTGCCGCTGAACGTGCCCGTCTTCCGCGGCGCCGCCATCGGCCACATCAAGCGCAAGCTGACCGTGCCGGTGGGCGCCCCGGCCGAGATGGATGCCGAGGAAGGCACCATCCGGCTGCTGGCGCCGGCGGTGCTTTGACGGTTCAGAAGACGCGCGCGGGCATTCAAGTGTGAGGCGAGATGTCGGCAAGCGGCATGCCGAACATCGGGGCCAGAAATTTCCGGTCGCATGCCTTTTGCACGGGCGAAACGCCTGGCTGCGCTTGGCGAAGCAGCAGACTCGTCGATCTGCTGCGCACGCCATAAAAGCGCGACGCATCCCCCGGAGCCGGAATCAACTCCCAATCCGCCTCCCCCGTGAACGGATCCACATACCGCTTGCGCAGGTGGTGCCTGACGATCACGTCGCGCCGGTCCTCGAGCAGATCGTCCAGGCTGCGCGGCAACTCTCCCGGCCCGGACCGCCCCGCCCGCTGGTAACTCGCAATCGCCGCGGCGATCGCCCGTCCTCGGAACTCCAGTTCGCGCTCTTTCTCCCGCTGCGCCGCCGTGCTCCACGCCTGCCCAAGGCCGGCCAGAGCGGCGGCCGTCAGCGCGACGAGGAAAAGCACGACCAGGTAGCTGTACCCCCGCTGCGTCGCTGCGAATCCGGCCTTTTCACCAGTCCGCATACGACCGCCCATCCGCGCTCTGCCCAGGCGCGCCGCTGTGCACATCCCACAGCTGCCCCGCTGCCTGCATGTCCGACGGCGGCGGCAGTTCCACCCACGTCTGCCTGCTGCCGGTCAATGGGTCCTCCGGAATGCCGCGGATGTAGCGCGCGTCGGCCAACTCCTGCAGCGAGTCCGGATACCGCCCCTTGTCCGCGGCGTATTGGTCGATGGCGTCGCGCATCGTCGTGAGCGACTGCAGCAGCGCCGTCTCCTTGCTCTTTTGCAGCGACCGGAAATACCGCGGCGCCGCGATGGACGCCAGCAGCGCCACGATGGCCATCACCACCATCAGCTCGATCAGCGTGAAGCCGCGGGCCTTCTTCATCACCAGTCCTTGAGCCGGCTGCCGTCCAGCGCCTTGCGCTCGGAGCGAGAGAACACGTCGTACACGTCCCGGCCCGGTCGCGGATCGTCCGCAGGGCTGTCATAGGCTCGCACGCCCCAGGTCTCGGCCGCGGGCAGCTCCGCGGGTGCGAACGGATCCCGCGGCAGCCGGCGCAGGAAGTAGATGCGCCGCCCATTCGGCGACTTGGCGTCCGTCACGCCGTCGACCAACTGCTGCAGCGACTTCGGGTAACCGCTGTCCTCGGGGCTCAGCGCGATGGAGCCCGAATCCGCGGTGCGCTTGTAGGCATCCAGCGCGTCACGCAAGCTGCGCAGGGCCTGCCGCAATTCATGTTCCCGAGTGCGCTGCACCGACAGCTCCAGCAGCGGCCGGGCGGCCGAGGCGAGCACGGCCAGCATGGCCAGCACCACCAGCATCTCGATCAACGTGAAGCCGCGCTCGCGCATGGCAGACGCTAACGGGCAGCGCCCACGGTGAGCAAGCCGGTGCCCTCGAGCCGGACCGGCGAAGCCTGCCCGTTGGGCCCGCTGGCCGAGAGGCCGCTCACCTGGATGTTCAACGCCTGCCCGGTCGCGGCTGGCAAGGCACGCAGCACGACGACACGCTCCCCGCGCGGTGGCAGCACCAGCGGATAGCGCCCCGGCGCGGCGTTCGCCGACGGCTGCGCCGGCGCGAGGCGGGCCGGGTCGTACTCCAGCTCCGCCTTCATCTGCAGGCCGCTCTCATTCCTCAGGGCCACCGCGACGGTGCCGCCGGCGGGGACCTGGGGCGTGACGTCGAGCTTCAGGATGGCCTCCCCGGCCGCGGCATCGACCGGCACGGCCGGGCCCGCCGGGGCATCGGGTGCTGCCGCGGGCGGCGCCACCGGTGCGGGTAGCGACGGGATCACCGTGGCGGCGCCGCCAGCTGCACCGCTCAGCGCCACGCCGGCCTTGGCCTCGCGCCTGAGCAGGCTGCTGAAGGCCCCCGGGCTGGCGTCCGTACCGCTGGGCAGGCGCGTAAGCGAGGCGTCGGGGATGGCAAGGTTGCGCACGATGCGGGGTGTGATGAGCAGCACCACCTCGGTCTTGTTGCGGGTGTCCGTCGTCGTCCCGAAGAGGCGGCCCAGCACCGGGATGCGGGACAGGCCCGGGATGCCGGCGGCGGACTTGCGGTCCTCGTCGTTGATGAGGCCGGCGAGCACCTGGGTCTCGCCGTCGGCCAGGCGCAGCGTGGTGGCCGTCGTGCGGGTGCCGATCTCGTAGGCGGTCGTGCCGCCGGGGCCAACGGCCTGGCGGATGGTGTTGGACACCTCCAGGCCGATCTTGATGATGACGTCGTTATCGAGCTGGATGGTGGGCTCCACGTCCAGCTTCAGGCCGACGTCGAGGTAGCTCACCGATGCGGCGACGGACGTCGAGCCCGTGAAGTTGGTCGTCGTCGTGAAGACCGGCAGCTTCTGGCCGATGTGGACCTTGGCCTTGTCGTGGTTGCGCACGCGGATCTTGGGGTTGGCCAGCAGGTTGACGTTGCCGCTCGTGCCGCGCAGGGTCGCGACGATGGCCGGGTTGGCGATGCTGGCGCGCAGGTTGAACGGGTTGCGCCCGCCAATGAACACGCGCGAGGGAATCTGACCCGAGGCGTCGCTCACGCCCAGCTGCACCTCCTCGGGCCACTGCAGCCCGAGGGCATCGACCTGGTCGGTGGCCAGCTCCATCACCTCGACCTCGAGCATCACCTCCGGTTCCGGCAGGTCGACGGTGGCGATGAGCTTCTCGACGAGGCGCACCACCTCGGGCGTGTCGCGCACGATGAGCAGGTTCAGCCGCTCATCGATGTGGATGTCGCGCACCTTGGCGATGGTCTTGACCATGGCCTGCACCTGCTTGACGTCGGCGTTGGTCAGGTAGAGGGTGCGGGTGATGAGTTCCTGGTGCTCGCGCTGCTTGGCGCTGGTCGCCGGGAAGACGAGCACGGTGCTGTCGTTAAGCAGCTTGCGGTCGAGCTGCTGGGTGTTGAGGATGACGCGCAGGGCCTCGTCCAGCGTCACGCCGCGCAGAAAGACCGTCACGCGGGCGTCGGAGCGCACGTCCTTGTCGAACACGAAATTGATGCTGCTGCCGCGGGCCAGCGCCTCGAAGACCTGGCGCAGCGGCGCGTCGCGGAACTCGAGCGTCACCGGCTTCTGGAAGGCCGGCCCCAGCTCGCCCACGGCGGACTCCAGCGGCCGGGCCTGCGCCACCTGGCTGGCCAGCAGCCGGGCCCCCGGGTGCTGGGGAGACTCGGCCAGGATGTCGCTGGCAATGCCCTCGGCACGCTCCAGGCGCCCCTCCTTCAACGCCGCACGGCCAGCGGCGAGCTGGGTCTCCTGGCGGCGGCCCCGCTCGATCTCGGCGTTCAGCGCCTCCAGCCGCGGATGCTTGGCATCGGCCGCCGCGAGCTGGGTCAGCAGGGCCTTGGCCTCGTCCCAGCGGTGGGCGATGCGCAGGGCCTCGATCTGCATCAGCAGCCGCGCCGTCGCCTGCTCGCGGGCGCGCACCTGGGCCGCGCGCAGTTGCGGGTCGGTCGGGTCCTGGGCCAGGGCGTCGTCCAGCACGCGCAGCGCGGCGGGCCACTGGTTGCTGCGGCCGAGGTCTTCCGCCTGCCGCAACGCCGGGTTGGCACAGGCGGTGAGCAGCACGACGCTGAGGAGAACGAGGAACTGCTTCATGGGGCGGGCCGGAAGGCGATGTTCTGTGGGAGCTTGGCGGGCAGCCATGTGAGGTTGACGCCGCTGGCCGTGACCTGCTCGACGCGCCACTGGCCGTCGATGACGTCGCCGCGCTTGACGCTGAGCACCTGGCTCGGGCCGGTCAGCAGCGCCATCTCGACGGCCTTGGGGCCTTCGCCCTCGAAGAGGCGGCCGATCATCTGGTAGGGCATGGCAGGCGCCACGGGGGGCGGAGGTGGTGCCGGCGGCGCGGGGGCGGCTGGCGGCGGTGCGGGTGGAGGCGGCGGGGGAGGAGGCGGCTGCCAGGCCGCCAGTTGGGCGGGGTCGGCTTCGTCCCAGGGCTGGCGCCCCGGGGCGGTCGGGGCTGCCACGGAAGCGGCTGATGCCGCCGGCGTCGCGGACGCTGCTTCGGCGGTCGACCCGTGCGCGGGATGGCGCACGGGCATGGCCGTCGCCGTCTCTTCTTCGGGCCGCGTGGCCACCCAGGCCGTGGCCGCGAGGGTCGCCACGAGCGCGCTGCCGAGCACGAGCTGGCGCGGTTGCGGCTTCATGGCAGGGCCCTTCCATGCAAGGACCATTGCAGTTCGGCTTCGACCTGCGCGGCCATGGGCCCGGCGCGCCGCAGCTTGATCGCATCCAGGCTGAGGGCCGGGTCGTGCTCCAGCGCCGCGCCGATGAAGCGCCGCAACTGGGCATAGCTGCCGGTCAGCGGCATCGTGACCCGCAGCCGCTCCAGGCCTTCGCTGGTGGAGAGGCGGTGCTCGGTGCGCGAGCCGTTGAGGTCCATGCGGATGGCCAGTTCGAGCAGGTCGGCCAGGCGCTGCTGGCGGTCGCGGGCGCTGGGCAGGGCGGCCTGCCATTGCTGGGCGCTGACGGGCGCCGACGCGGCTGCCGCGGCGGGTCGCGCCTTGGCGCGCAGCGCCCTCGCCTCGGCCTGCAGCACGGCGGCCTGACGGTCCCAGCGGTCGGAGGCCGCGATGGCCAGCCCGGCCAGCACCAGGGCGAACAACCCGGCAAACCCAGGCCAGCCCAAGGCCCGGCGCAGCTTCAGGAGTGCCGACCTCATGAACCGCTCCCGGTCGGCACGCGGGCGCTGATCTCGAAGCGCTGTCCGGTCAATCCGCCCTCGGCCGCCGAGAAGCGCGACAGCACGACCTGCCGCCAGCCCGGCGTGCTGCCGAGTTGTTCGGCCAGCTGCAAGGCGAGCAGCTTGTCCGGCGTCAGGCCCTCCAGCCGCAGTTCGCCGCGGGTGCTGGCCTCCAGCCCCAGCCAGGCAATGGTCTTGGCGTCGGCGCCGGCCGTCTCCACACGAGACAGCAGCGGCTCCCAGGGCATGCCGAGCGAGGCTCGGGCCTCGGCGGCGGCCCGGTTCTCGGCCGGCTGTGCCGCGGCCCGGCGCGGCGGCGGCTTCGTGGCGGCCTGCAGCAGCGTCACACGGTCGCGCGCCGCCTGGGCCGCGTCGAGGGCGCGGTAGCTCTCGGCGGCACTCCAGGCGGCCGTCGCCAGCACGAGAGCGCCGGTGAGGGCGAGCGGCCAGGCGAGCGGCGAGCGGCCCGAGCGCGGCAGGAAGTCCGGTCGTGGGGTGGGCGGCCCCGGTTGGGGCGCCAGGTCGCTCGCGGGCGTGCCCACGGCCAGGGGCGGCTCCACGAGGTCATCCAGGGCATGGACGCGCCGCGACTGCAAGCCGCTCACGCGTCCCTGTTCGAGCCGCACGATGACCGCCACGTCCTCCTCGTGCCAGACGACGCAGCCGCTGCCGGCGCGGGTTGCCGCGGGCAGCGACGCCAGCCACACGGCCCATGCCGGGCGCACGGCCGCCACGCGCACGCTCGCTGCTGCCGCCTGCGCTCGCAGGGAGGCCAGGTCCATGCCGTGCAGCGCCGAGGCGCCGCACACGTCGCCCAGCAGCCAGGGCGCCACGGCGAAGCGCTGCGCGGCGGCGCCGAAGTAGTGGGCGAACTGCTGTTCGGCATAGGCCTGGACGGCATCCAGGTCGCGCAGCGGCAGCCCGGGCTCGGCCACCAGTTCATGCAAGGCCCGCGCGCTGACGACGAGTTCGACGGCCGTGCCGGGATGGTCCCGGCACCAGGCCTCCAGCTCGCTGCCGCCGGGGGTGACGAAGAGCCGCCGCGGACGGGCCAGCCGCGCCGCGATGCGCCGGCGCAGGCCTTCACTCATCGAGCGTGACACGGTCCAGTTCCTCGAAGGTGGTCTCGCCGCGGCAGACGGCGGCCAGCGCCATCTCGCGCAGGGGGCGCATGCCGCGGGCCTTGGCGGCGGCCTTGATCTCGGACATCGGCGCGCGGCCGGCGATCAGGTCGCGCAGGCCGTCGTCGAGCTTGAGCAGTTCGGCCACCGCGCGCCGGCCCTTGTAGCCGGTGCCGCGGCAATGGCCGCAGCCCTCGCCCCTCATGAACCGGCCATTGGTGACGCCGTGGCGGGCGGGCCGGGCCGGATCGGGCGCGAAGGGCTGGGCGCAGTGCACGCACGTCAGCCGCACCAGGCGCTGGGCGAGCACGGCGTTCAGCGCCGAGACGACGTTGTAGAGGTCCAGCCCCATGTGCATGAAACGGCCGATCACGTCGAACGCGTTGTTCGCATGCACGGTGCTGAAGACGAGGTGGCCGGTCAGCGCCGCCTGCACGGCGATCTGCGCGGTCTCGGCATCACGGATCTCGCCCACCATCACGCGGTCGGGGTCGTGGCGCAGGATGGAGCGCAAGCCGCGCGAGAAGGTCAGGCCCTTCTTCTCGTTGACGGGGATCTGCACGATGCCGGCGAGCTGGTACTCGACCGGGTCTTCGATGGTGATGATCTTGTCGGTGCCGGTGTGGATCTCGGCCAGCGTCGCGTAGAGGGTCGTCGTCTTGCCCGAGCCGGTCGGGCCGGTCACGAGCAGCATGCCGTGGGGCTGGCGCGCCTGGTGGCGGATGGCCGCACGCTCCTGCTCGTCGAAGCCGAGGGCGTCCAGCGTCAGCGCACCGGCGCGGGCGATGGCGGCACGGTCCAGGATGCGCACGACGGCGTCCTCGCCGAAGACGCTCGGCATGATGGACAGCCGAAAGTCGATGTCGCGGCCCTGCACGCGCAGCTTGAAGCGGCCGTCCTGCGGCAGCCGCCGCTCGCCGATGTCGAGCTCGGCCATCACCTTCAGGCGCGACACGAGCTGCTCGGCCACCTGCGGGCTCTCGACCTGGCGCACCAGGGCCATGACGCCGTCGACACGGAACCGGATCGCGGCGCCACGCGCCGTGCACTCGATGTGGATGTCGGAGGCGGTGTCCTGCAGCGCGTCGTAGATCGTCGCGTTGAGCAGGCGGACGACCGGGCTCGCCTGTTCGCTGAGCGCGAGCACCGACAGCTCTTCCGTCGGGTCCTCGACGGTGGCCAGCGCCTCCTCGACGTCGGACAGCGCACGGAAGTCCGCCTCGCCGGCGCCCAGAAAATGCGTCACCGCCTCGGTCGAGCAGCGCTGCCAGCCGACCGGGGCCTTGAGGCGCGACTCCACGCTCTGCAGCAGCATCGCGTCTTCGTCGCGCTCGGCCAGCAGCATACGGCGCTCGCCGGCGCCCACCGCCAGCACGGCGCGCCAGCGCTGGGCCTGGGCCTGGGGCCACTGCTCGAAGTCCAGCCGCCAGGGGCCGTGCTCGGCCGGCAGCCAATCCGCCAGCGAAGCCGTCATTGGACTTGCTCCACGAGCTGGAAGATCGGCAGGTACATCAGGACGATGATGCCGCCGATGAGCACGCCCATGATGAGCATCAATGCCGGGTTGACGAGGCGGGACAGCAGCTCGGTCAGCCGCGCGGCCTCTTCGTCGTGGAAGGCGGCGGCGCGCTCCAGCATGGCCGCCACCTCGCCGCTGCGCTCGCCCACACGCAGCATGCGGCGGGCCACGGGGGTGGCGAGGTGCTGGGCGTCGAATGCCGTGGACAGGCGCTCGCCGCGCTCGACCTGCTCGGCAGCCGCCCGCACCGCCGGCCGCCAGGGCAGCGCCACGACGTCCACGACGATGCGCAGCGCCGGCAGCGCCGGCACGCCGGAGGCGAGCAGCATGGCCAGCGACCGATACAGGCGCGCCAGCGCCAGCACGCGCAGGCGCGGGCCGAGGCCCGGCATGGTCCACACGGCGGATTGCAGGCGCGTTCGCACGGCCGGCTGCCGCAGCAGGGCGTAGAGCGCGAAGGCGGCACTGCCGATGCCGCCGAGCACCCAGCCGGGGTGGGCGCCGGCCGTCTGGCCGAAGTGGATGAGCACGAGCGACGCCCACGGCAGTTCGCCGTTCGTCGCTTCCAGGATGCCGGCGAAGCGCGGCAGCACATAAAGCAGCAGGAAGAGGATGACCGCCGAGCCGACCGCCAGCAGCATCAGCGGGTAGACCAGGGCCGCGACGAGCCGCGAGCGCAGGGTGTCCACCCAGGCGAGATAGCGGGCGTGCTGGGCCAGGGCCGTGGAGAGCTGGCCGGTCTTCTCGTTGGCCGCCACGATGGCGCAGACGAGTTCGTCGAAGGTCTGCGGCTGCTGGCGCAGCGCGGCGGACAGCGGCTGGCCTTGCTCCACGAGGTTGATCACCCCGTCCAGCGCCGCTCGAACGTTGGGTTGGGATTCCTTCTCGCGCAGGGTGTTGAGGGCGTCGAGCAGCGTGATGCCGGCATCGAGCAGGACGGCCAGCTCCTGGCTGAAGAGTTGCAGCGGGAAGCGGGCGTGGCGGCGCCAGGCACGGGCGGACGTGCGTGCATCGAGTTCGCGGGCTTCCAGCACGTGCTGGGGTGGCACACCGAGGGCGGCGGCGACGGCGGCCCGGTCGGGTGCCTCGACGCGCTCGGTGCTGACGACGCCCGCGCGCAGCACGCGGATCTCGAACTGCGGCACGAGTGGGACCTACCAGGACACGAGGTCGGCGTCTTCACCCTCGCCGCCGGGGCGGCCGTCGCGGCCGAAGCTCAGGAGGTCGTACTCGCCGTGCTCGCCCGGGGAGCGGTACTGGTAGTCGTGGCCCCAGGGGTCCTGGGGCACGGCCTTGGAGAGGTAGGGGCCGGCCCACTTGGCCTCATCCGCGGGCTTGATCACGAGGGCGGACAGCCCTTGTTCGGTACTCGGGTAGTGGCCGACGTCGAGGCGGTACTGGTCCAGGGACTTCTGCAGGGCGTCGATCTGGGCCTTGGTGGCCTTGACCTCGCTCTTGCCGATCTGGCCGAAGAACTTCGGTCCGACGTAGCCCGCCAGCAGGCCGATGATGACCATGACGACGAGGAGTTCGAGGAGGGTGAAGCCGGAATAGCGATGGTTCGAGCGCTGGCCTACTCGGCGGACTGACGGCTTGGGCACTTCCTTCCCTCCAATGCATTTCAGGCTTGAGATCGCCCCGTTAGCCACTTCCAGCCAAACTTGGTGACGACCGCGTGAGCTTGGGCATGTGCCATCGCTGGCTACGGCAAGCAACAAAGTCAGATTCGACATTAATCAATTCTAAACATCCGAAATTTCAGAAGCCTTCGGAGGCAGCGACCAATCCCGTTCACCATCAAAATCGTTTTGATGGCGTTGCGAGGCTCTCACATCAGAAACCGTACATCGGAAGACTTATCGGCATTAGAATTACTCATCCAAGATGAAGAAAATAAATATGATGCCACAAGAAATACAATCGACAACAGCCAAGCCTTGACGTTAATCTCAGCCCACACAAAAGAAGCGAATAAAACCGCCGCCACACCGTGCCTCATTTCATTGTGCACAACAAGAAATGCAAAATAACCAAAACCAATTGCCGCGGCCGGAAATATCGCAAAGACGACTCGATAGCGCCTAAAATAATAAACCAACAATGAGGCCGCGATCGCGGAGACTATTACATAAAGTTTTACACTTGCAGAAAAGCGATGAAATGATTTTTCAAAGTCGGCAAATGGATCAAACAGTACGTATACAACGAATCCAATAAGAAAAAGTAGCACGATCAGTTTTTGACCATGGCGAACATTCATTTGGCACCTCCATCTCTAGGTGTCTCGTTTTCTTTCTTTTCCTTTTCCTGCCGCTTTTTCTCTTCTTGGTCTCTCTTCTTTCTCTCCGCCTCTTGCTTTTGTAGCTGTCTTAATGCCCTTGCAAGACCGGCAGGCGTGAGTGAGCTCCCCAAGTTTGCAAAGGGACCAATGCCGCGTATGGCGGCTCCTACGCAGGTTGCGCACAATCCGGGCGCACATCCTCCTTGGTCATCGATTCTGTCCATGATTTCCTGCTCTTGTTCGGACGTTGTATCAAACGAGAACACCTCCACAGCTGGTCCATCGCTTTTTTGATATTTGACGTATGGATTTAAATCAGCGTCTTTACCCCCAAGCGCATCCCCCGAGCCTTTTGTCTGCTGCTTGTAGGAGCCACCGGGATCGTAAAGAACCTGAGATTTACCGCTTCCAACATGCAGGCCAGCGTGAGTGCCTATAATGCGTCCATTATTATTGACAATAATGGTCGAGACAGCGCCATTAGGATCGATATATTTATAAGGACTATTTTCAGCATAAAAATAACGTCCGAACAGCTTCCCCGTATTTGTATCCACCACCACGGGATCCACGCTGAGGAACCTCCCCGCAATCGGTTCGTAGTACCGCTGCTGCATGTACACGAGATCCGTCTCGGCGTCCTGGACGTGGCCCGTGAAGCCCACGACGCTGGTGCCGGCGCTGGGCTTGGTGCCGGCGGCCACGTAGCCGTAGGGCTCGAAGCGGCTGCGGTTGAGTAACGCGGCTGAGCCGTTGGTGTGCGCGACCGGGCTGCCCAGGGCGTCGGTGTGCACGTACTGCAGGCCCGCGGCGCTGTTGGTTTCGGCGATCTGCTTGCCGCCCAGGTAGATGTAGCCCGTGGTGCTGCTGGGCCGGGGGCCGCCGCTGCTCGTGGCCCACAGCAGTTGCCCGGCCTGGCTGTAGACCTGGATGCGCGTGGAGCCGTCGCTGCTGACGATCTTGATGCGCCGGCCCAGCCCGTCGTAGGCGTAGCTGCCGCCTTGTGAGGACCAGCTCAGTCGGTTGCCCAGGTCGAACCCGAAGCTCTGGGCGCCTTTGACGGTGAGGTTGCCGCGGGGGTCGAAGCCGTAGGTGGCGGTGCTGCCGTTGGTGGTGACGCTGGCGAGCTGGTTGTTGGTGCCGAAGTTCATCACC
>NZ_JAJTWT010000029.1 GCF_021353235.1 Pelomonas caseinilytica | reverse complement strand
AGGCGGGCTGAGGAGGCTCACCGCTACAGTTGTCCACAGCCGGCATCAGCCGATGCCGGCCCCAAGCCCTGGGTCAAAGTTCAATCGGCAGGGTGGGTCAAATTTAGATCGGCGCCAACACTCTCAGGGACTTCCTTGCGCTCTATGACATAACAAAGACCGAGCGCAGCACGTGGCTGGAACCCAAGCTCGTCAACGGCGGTGATAAAAAGTCGGATCTTGCCAAATACCTGTTTGGCACCACGTCCGGCACCGGGGTAATGATTCCGAAGATTTATATTGGTGGCACGGGCTCAACCAATCCGTACAAAAACATCAATGACATCCTGTCGCATCTTGGAATCAAATCCGAGGCCTATATTTCCCATCACACGCATTTCCACGTGTATTTCACGCCGCCAGACGCGAAATCTTTTGGAAAAGCGTTGTCGACGGAAGACACGACAGCGGATGGCATGCTGCCGCCCAATTCAGAGGCAACCAATCTGAATGCATCAAAAATTCAATCGCTGATAGATGAAATTGGAGCCCTTATGGATGCCCTGCCGCAAAATTACTCAGCAAGCGATTCCGTATATCGGACCATCCCCGCGGGTGGCGCCGGCGTTGTGACGCCGAGCCGCATCCAGACATGGGACATGGATTGCCAAGAGGTCGGAGCCGGGGCTGTATATACAGACTCGGCATATAACAACATTCCGGCAGCCTGGCTGGTCCTGGATTCGCTAGGCTACAAACGTGACGCCAAGACCGGTTCGTTCCCGGACTCGGTGGTGAGCGCTGCGATCTTGGGTACGACTGTTGTCACGGCGCCCAAGCATGGCCGTTTGATGGAGCAGGGGCAGGCGGGCATTGGTTTGTCGTTCCAGTTCAGCGCCGATTCGAGCTATCAAGGGATGGATCAGTTCGCACTGCGCGTTGACGCCCGTGACAAGACGGGCAAAGCGGTCAGTTACTTGCTGAACTACAAGGTTGCGGTTGTCGAGGGAATTACCAATGAACAGCTGCCGTCCGCCTGTGAGCGCTGGATGAAACAGTCTCGCAAGTCGGCATCTATCAGTTTCCCGGCGATTACGGAACTTGGGCCATTGCCGGATGCGCGTCTTGCCGAAACGTATGGGTTGGGAATCGATGCGCGCATCGTTTTGAATGACAGTAGCGCAATCAATTGGCATTTGGACCCCACACCGCTCGACAACACCGACGACTTCCTGCCCACGGCCGATAAGACCATCTGGCGCGCCAAGGCCGGTGGCGCCGCCGACGGCAAGATGGACCTGCTCTCGGTGCTGCTGCACGAGTACGGCCACGTGCTGGGGTTGGATCACGCTGGCGATTCGTCCGACTTCATGGCGGCTACGCTGCAGCCCGGCGAGCGCCGCCTGCCGACCCAGGCGGAACTGGCCTGGATGGCGCAGCGCATCGTTGAACTGAAGGTCGCGTCCGGCAGCGAAAGCGGTGGCAACGACCCGTCGAACCCGACCGCGCCGACCCAGCCGGGCCTGCCGGTGGGTGGCCGCACCGTCTCCAGCAGCCGCGCCGCGCGTCGCAGCACCGGTGACGGCAGTGCAGCACCGCAATTCGCCACGGGCGTGAATGTCAGCCTGCTCAACGGCAGCTTCGGCCAATCCGGCACGCCCAACGGCGCCGGCTGGACGACGCAGGGTGACGTCAGCTTCACGAGCGATGGCGCTACGCTGGGTGAGAGCGGCGGCCGTCAGGCGCGCCTGCTGCAAGGCTTTGCGGTCGGAGCGAACGACAGGCTGCTGAGCTTCACTCTCGCCGGGCCAGGCCTACAGGCCAATGCGGGAGGCCCTGGTGATGCCTTCGAGGTAGCGCTGCTGGATGCCGACACCGGCCTACCTTTGGCTGGCCATGTCGACTTGGACGGTTCCGACGCACTGCTGAACCGTCAGACCGCTCGCAACGGTCAAGCCGCGGTCGAGCGTCTGGCATCCAGTGTTCGCAAGCAGATCAACGCCGATGGCAGCGTGACTTATCTGGTCATGTTGGCACCGGAGCTGACGGGCAAGTCGGTACTGCTGAGCTTTGACCTGCTCGGCTTCGCGGCAGCTGACAGTCACGTCGTCGTGCGCGATGTGCACACCCTCGCCGACACCACGCCCAACCAGGCGCCGACGGCGGCCGACGGCCAGGCTTCGGATGTCGAAGACGCGGCGCTAGTGCTGAGCTGGACGAGCTTCGCCATCATCGACCCCGACAGCCGCCCCGACCTGCTGCAGGTCGAGATCACGGCACTGCCGGTTGACGGCGAGCTGCAGCGCCAGCAGGCCGACGGCAGCTGGGCCGCGGTGGCGGTGGGCGAGCGCTTCAGCGAAGCCGACCTGGCCGCACGCGGCCTGCGCTTCGTGCCGGCCGCCAACGCCTCCGGCGGCGCCGGCTACTTCGCCACCGGCGAGGGCAACCGCCACGAGCACTACGCCCGCATCGGCTTCAAGGCCTTCGACGGCGAGCTCTACAGCCCGGCCGCCAGCCTCGTCATCGACATCGCCGCCGTGGCCGACGCGCCCACGCTCACCATCACCGGCGGCGGCACCGTCACCGGTCTGGAGGACGCGGCGCTGGCCCTGCACGCCATCGTCACCGGCCTGGTCGACAACGACGGCTCCGAAACCCTGGTGCTGACGCTGACCGGCCTGCCGGACGGCTTCACGCTGACCGACGGCGCCCACAGCTTCACGCCGTCCGCGCCGCAGCGCGTCGTCAACCTCGCCGGCTGGCAGCTCGACGCCCTCCAGCTCACGCCGCCGCGCGACTTCAACGGCAGCGTGGCCCTGCAGCTGCAGGCCACCGCCATCGAAGGCGCGACCGGCGAGTACGCGACGACCTCGCAGCTGCTGATCGCGCAATTCGTCGCCGTCGCCGATGCCCCGACGTTGACCCTGAGCGCCCGCGACATCGCCGTCAGCCGCGAGCTGTTGGCGACAAGCTGGGAGACGCCGGCCAACGACCCGGCTACAGCCGAGAATCCTCTCAAGTCATCCACGGCGGTTGCAGGCCCAACTCTCGAGGGCTGGACGGTGCTGCCTGCCGTGAGCGGTAAGCAGGCGGCCTTTGAGATTCTGGCGGCCAACGATCGAACCGTGAATTACGGCGGGAACGCGCTTCGGGCTCAATCGATGCCGGGCAATGGCAGCCAGTGGCTGACCTTGCGCAACGGCCGCGCGACGCTGGCCTATCAGACGCTGGGCATCGAACGCACGGTCGACACCATCGATGGCGCTGTCTACACGCTCGGCTTCGACTACGCCGGCGGACCGGGATTTGCAGTGGCCAACACCGCCATTGGCATCTACGTCGATGGCGTCAAGGTCGGCGGTTATGCTGGTACCAGCCCGACGACGGCGCTGAACTGGGAGTCGCTGAGTTTCACGTTCACCGGCAATGGCCAGATGCGACGGGTTGCCATCGTGTTGGAAGGCGGCGATGCCATCGCCGGCGGTGCCGTACCGCAACGCAGCGCCAACATCGACGACATTCACCTCGTCGAGACGTTGCCCGTCGGCACGGCGCTCCTCTACGGTCTGGCTGACACGGCCATCGCGCTGCCCAAGGTAGCGGCCGAGCCGACCGACAGCTTCGGCAGCGAGGCGCTTGCGCTGACGCTGGGCGGCCTGCCGACCGGCGCGGTGCTCAGCGATGGCGTGCACACCGCGGCAGGCGGGACGAGCGTCGAGCTGGCGGGTTGGGATCTGACCCATCTCAGCGCCACGCCGCCCACCGGGTTCACGGGCGACATGAGCCTCACGGTGCGCGCTGCCAGCGTCGAGACCGGCAACGGCGCGAGCTCCAGCGTGAGCCAGGCCTTCGTCGTGCGCGTACTGCCCGGCACGCCAGTCGCGACGCCGGCGGGGATCAACCCCTTCGTCGTCACCACGGCGGCGGCGCAGGCCACGCAGTCCCAGGCGGGCAGCCAGTCGGTCGCGCCACCTTCCGCGGCGGCACTGGACCTGTTGGCCAGCGCCCGCGGGCAGATGGGCTCCGCGGCCGAGCCGGCACCCCTGCCCAAGACGGCCGCCGAGATCGCCCAGGCCGAGACCGACCGGGCCCGTTCCCTCAGCGATGCTTGGCTCAAGGATCTGGAAGAGCGCGCCAAGGCCCAGTGGCAGCAGTTGGTGGGAGGCAAGTGAGGTAAGAAAAGCTCCAATCGGCATGCCGTATAGGGCCAGCTGGGCCGCCCACGCCCTGACCCGCACATGAGTGGCGACGGCGCGTTGATTGGCGTCGCTGGTGAACCATCCAGGTCAGAGAGCACGATAACGCCCATCGAATCGGCCCTCACACGAGGGCCGATTCGGCTTTGGCGCGCTGACGTCGTGCGGCTGTGTTCAGGTTCATTCCAACCACACCGGGGCGCAAGGTCCAAGCCCGATAACTTTGCTGGCAAGCAATTTCGGTAGCGATAACGTTGCTCTCAGGGCGGCGCTTGCTTCACTCAGCCGCGGTCCCACGGCAAGCAAATACGTCTGCACCTGTTTCGCGCAGACTGCTCGATTCCGTCCTCTCTATGAAGGGACGGCGTCATGGAAATGCGTCGGGCACGCTGGCAAAGATATGGATTGAAGCGCAGGTCGCAACCCTTTGTTTTTGCTCGGCTTAGCATCACCCCTCCTCCCCAAGGAGTACCCATGCCGCCACGCCGCTCCGCCCTGCTCCACCTGGCCACCATTGCCCTGGCCGCGCCAGCCGCCGCCCTCGTGCGCGCCGCCGACGAGCCGCGCCGCAAGCCCGACCTGGGTGACGCTGCCGAAGGGACCTACGTCGTCAGACCTGCAAAATCCATTTCGGCGCAACGCGTTGACGGGGCAAGTCCGGCGAGCAGTTCGCGTTCATGACGGGCTCGGCAGCGGCTGACGCGATTGAGCAGCATTGGCGCCGAGAACGGC
>NZ_JAJTWT010000028.1 GCF_021353235.1 Pelomonas caseinilytica | reverse complement strand
ACGGCTTCAAGGCCGGCGCATCCAGCGCCGCGAACGCCGCAGCTCGGCAACCCGGCAGCTTCTTGAACGGCCGCTGGTTGAGGTCGATCAGCAGCTGGGCGATGGCGCGGTTGAGTTCGACCAGGCTGAAGAAGCGCCGATGTCGCAGCCGAGCCAGGATCCAGCGCTCGACCACTTGCACGCCCACCTCGACCTTGGCCTTGTCCTGGGGGCGGCCGGGGCGTGCCGGCAGCACCGCCACGCTGTAGTGCTCGCCCAGCTCCTGCATCAGCCGCGCGGTGACGGGCTCGTAGGCATCGGGGTTGGCGATGAGCGCGCGCGGCTGGTCGGGCACCAGCAACTTGGGTACGCCCTTGATGAACGTCAGCGTCGCGATGATGGCGCTCACCCAGTCGGCGGCCGTCTGCTGCCAGGTGGCGCAGGCGTAGGTGTAGTTCGAGGCCCCCAGCACGGCCACGAATACCTGGGCGCGGCGGATCTCGCCCGTGCTGGCGTCCACCACCGGCACCGTCTGGCCGGCGTAGTCGACGAACAGCCGCTCACCGCCGGGGTGGATCTGGCGCATCGAGCGCTTCAGGCCCTTGGCCCAGGCGCGGTACTTCTCGCAGAAGGCGCTGTAGCGGTAGGCCGCCTCGCCGGCGCCCGCGCTGTACTCCTCCCACAGCAGCTGAAGCGTGACGCCGGGGCGCTTGAGCTCCTGGTGCAGCGATGCGTAGTCGGGCTCGCGCCGGGTGCTGCTGCGTGGCCGCGGTGGCGGGTACAGCCGCGCCTGCAGCTCGTCGTCGCTGAGCGTGGCCGCCTGGGGCCACCCAACGCCGGCGTCGCGCGCATACATCGCGATCTCGCTGACGGTGGTCTTGCTGATGCCCAAAGCGGCGGCCACCTGCCGGGTGCTGAGGCTGGCGTCGGCCAGCAGTTGCAGTGCTTGTCTGATCTTGCTCATGAGGACCCTTGGTGTGGGCATCGCCTCTCCCGGCCAAAAAGCCGGGCAGCCTATGCCTCGTTGGGTCACTCAGGACACCCTCCCGGTGTCCGCGATCAGTTTGGAATGCTGTCCGCCATCAGCGTGGAACGGTGTCCGCCATCACGGCGGAATGCTGTCCGCCATCACAGCGGAACGGTGTCCGCGATCGCATGGAATACGCAGCATGAGCTACCCGGACGGCCAATCCCTAACCTTCCAATACGATGCCTACGGGCGCGTGAGCAAGGTGCTTGGCAATGCGGGCGGAGGCAGCATCGTCGTGGTCGACAGCCTGTTGTATCAGCCGGCCACCGATCTGCTTTACGGCTGGCGCTTCGGCAATGGCCTGCCGCGACTCTTCACTTATGACGCCGATGGTCGCCTCGCCAATCTCAACGGCGGGTCAGCGCATGGACTGCAGTTCGGCTACACCCCCAACCTTGACACGCTCGCCTCAATCAACGACTTGGTCTACGGCTCGGGGCAGTCCTCCACCTTTGGCTACGACGCCGAGGACCGATTGACCTCCGTGCTTCGCACTGGAGCGGACCAAAGCTTCGTGCCTGACGCGAGTGGCAATCGCAAGACGCACAACCTGAACGGCACCAGCTACACCTACACCACTGACGCGGCCTCGAACCGGTTGACGTCAGTGTCCGGCGGCAGTGGTACCCGCAGCTTCGGTTATGACGCGGTTGGAAACATGACGCAGAACGCTCCTACCGGCGCCGTGCACACCTATGTTTATGACGCCTTCAGCCGGTTGGCGCAGGTCAAGGATGCGGGCGGCTCCGTCGTGGCCAGCTATGGCTATGCGCCCAACAGCCAGCGGCTGTGGAAACAGACCAGTGCTGGGTTGACGCTCTACGTCTACGGGGGTGGCGGCGAACTGCTGTACGAACGCGGACCGCAGGGCGCAACGGCCTACGTCTGGCTCGCCGGCGAGATGATTGGCTTCATGCGCGGCGGAGCTTTTTTCGCCAGCCACAACGATCACTTGGGCCGGCCCGAGGTCGTCACCAACTCGGCGGCACAAGTGGCGTGGCGGGCGTCCAACCATTCGTTCAGCCGGGCGGTGGTCTCTGACAGCATCGGTGGTCTCAACATTGGATTCCCGGGCCAATACTGGGACTCGGAGAGCGGACTTTGGTACAACTGGAATCGATATTATGACCCGACGATTGGCAGATATGTTCAATCCGATCCCATCGGCTTGGCGGGCGGTATCAACACGTATGCATATGTGGATGGAAATCCAGTCAGCGCCATTGACCCTTATGGACTCTTTTGTGTCAGCGACAGAGTGCGAGACTCAGTTGCGAACGGATTGGGAACGACTGCGGGTGCTTTGGCCTCGGGGGTGCCATTGCCAGGTGCACTAGCCGCTGGTGCGGTCTCTGGAGCAGTCACGTATACCGCGGGCGGAGAAGCAGGCGGAGCGGCGTCAGGTTTGATTCAAGGCGCTATCAGTGGAAAGGTAGTTGGATCCCCGGGGATCGGAGCGGTAGCCGGTGCAATCGGTGGCCTTCTTGGAGGGGTGGATGGCGGCACCACGGGCGCAATACTTGGAGGCGGGCTCTCCGGAATTCTGTCTCCGGTCAGCCGACTGGGAAAGCTGAACCCCAATGGCTGGCAAGGCGGGATGGGTAATGCAATGGTTGGAATAAAAGGTGGAATTGTCTCCGGCCTTGTTACGTTTGCCACGAGTGGGGCTATTGACTTGGTCAATTCCAAGTTTGGTGATTGCGGTTGTGGAAAAAAATAATGAGAAAAATACTCGTATCAATTCTGCTTGTGTTGGCTTCGATCGTGCTCGGACTGCTGGGCAGGGCGGTGCTGGACTGGGCGGCGGGGACGTATCCGGCGCAGGCACACGGTATCTATAGGTGGGGCGGATCGTGCGTGGGCCTCTTGATAGGCGTATTTGTGGGAATGCCCCTCCTGAGGTTGCATGGGATTTTTGAAAAAAAAGCGAAATGATTGCAACGGCGACCCCGACATGACCGCTGGTGCTGAGGTGCACCATGGACGGAAACAGTGCGGGAGTTGGTTGGCGGCCACGCCCTTCAACCTGCGGCGCCCCGCCAGCTACCGGGCCGTGAATCAATTTTGGCGGGATGACGCGCAGTGCTGGTCGTCTCGATTTAAAAGTGCCCGAGGTCTCTGCGGCCTTCTGGCAGCCGCCATGACGTTCGACGTGCATCGGTTCCTTGATGGCCAAACGGCGCCCCTGGTTGCTAGGAGGCTGCATTTCAAGGTGATCAAGCAGGCTGTGCAGGACCTGTTCGCGCTCTACGTCGTCCGCAACCGGCGGCCATTGCCGGGGAGACGAGGAACAAGCATCGCTTGCCGGTTCGGTACACTGCGCGCGGGTGTTGGGCAGGTCTGCGCAACAGGTTTTGCGTGAAGGTCGGGCCGCCTCGCGCGGCGTGAGCCTGGGCTTTCCTGATATGAGCTTCCAACCCATCGAGCTGGTCGCCGCCTGCATATTCGCGGCCGCGCTGGTCCATACCTTCTCCACCAGGTTGTTTGAGCGGTTGGCCCATCGCATCCCACGGCATGCGGGTTTGTTTCACCTGCTCGGGGAAGTGGAGGTGGTCTTCGGTTTCTGGGCCATCGTCCTCATCCTCGCGATGACATTGTTGGATGGCCCTGAGAAGGCCCTGACCTATGCCGAGACACGCAACTACAGCGAGCCCATCTTCGTTTTCGTCGTGATGGTCATCGCAGGGTCGCGGCCGATCCTGCACGCGGTGAAGTCGGTGATCCAGTTGGGCGTTCGCCTCTTGCCCATAGAGCCTCAGGTTGCGACCGCCTGGCTTGGGTTGGCCGTTGTCCCCTTGCTTGGCTCGCTGGTGACGGAGCCGGCAGCCATGACCATCGCCGCGCTGATGCTGGCTCCGGTCGTGTTCCGCACCGAGATGCCGGAGCCCCCCAAGTACCTGGCCTTGGGCGTGCTTTTCGTGAACGTGTCCATCGGAGGCACGCTGACGTCCTATGCCGCTCCGCCCGTACTGATGGTGGCGACGACCTGGCACTGGGACAGCGGCTTCATGCTCTCGACCTTTGGCTGGAAAGCGGTGCTCGCTGTCCTTCTGAACGCGACGGTCGCCGCAATGGTCCTCCGTCGAAAACTGATCCAGCATGCGCCGGCAAGCAGCCGTGCAGATGCGGAGACTCCCGCCGTGCCGGTGGGCATCATCGCGGTCCATCTTGCCTTGTTGGCAGGCGTCGTGCTGCTTGCCCATCACCCGGTCGCCTTCCTGGGCCTCTTTTTGCTGTTCCTCGGGTTTGCGCAGGCCTATGAGCGGCACCAGGACGCATTGCTCATCAAGGAAGCGCTGCTGGTGGCCTTCTTCCTCGCGGGTTTGGTGGTGCTGGGAGGCATGCAAAGCTGGTGGTTGCAGCCCGTCGTTTCCGCGCTCAAGCCGCTGGCCCTCTTCTTCGGCGCACTCGGCCTCACGGCCATCACCGACAACGCTGCACTGACGTATCTGGGCTCCCAGATCGAAGGCATCTCGGACGCATCGAAGTACATGCTGGTGGCGGGTGCTGTCGGTGGCGGCGGGCTCACGGTCATCGCCAATGCGCCCAACCCTGCCGGGTTGGCCCTGCTCAAGCGTGGCTTTGCCGATGAGTCGGTCGGTGCCGGGGAATTGTTTCTGGGCGCGCTCGGGCCGACCGTTGTGGCAGCCGCGGCCTTCCTTCTGCTCTGAGGTGCCGGCGAGCCAGAAAGGCTCTTGTTCGCCCGCCTTGAACGCATCGACACCCGAGCTCAACCTACGAGACATCACCCTCAGTGCGCGGTGACCGGAGCGCACCACTCGATTGCCATCATGACAAGCAAGAGGGCGCATATCACCGACCACGTGTGCGCAAGCTGGCTGACGGCATAGCCGCCACGCAGGTTCGCGAAATCGACGAGATGAAGACGCTCATTGACGAGCTGGATCGCCCCCGTTGACGGGTTCCCGCCAGTCGCCGTACTTTTTAGCTGTCCGACACGATGATCCCCTCGATTCATTCGGACGACCCATTTAAAAATCAATCACTTAGCGAATAGGTGAGGGTGGATTCTGACGTTGGCCAGCGACAACATTTACCGACTTAAATGTGCAGCGACGACATTTGCCGACTGGAATGTGTCGCCTTTCGTCGGCCAGGCCGAGCACCCATAGCGCAGATTCTGACCCAACGCGACTTCTCGGCTTGCGCGGGGGCTGTGGCCGACTCTTAGCCGTCAGTCCTTGAAGACGTCAGCAACCCCAGACCGGATGGCGGCCACAACGAACTTGGCCGAGAGCAAGCAGGCGATGCGATGGAACGAGTCGCCCTTGTTCTTGCCGCCGTCGTCGACCACCGCCTTCGCCGCGAAGAACGCAGTGCGTGTCGTGGCGTGCCTCGCCGCCTCGTAGACGGAGTAGATCTCCATGTCGAAGCCGGCGAGCTTGCGTTGACCGACCGCCAATGTGCCCGTCTTGCCGTCCTCGGCGATGACCGCACTGCCGCTGCTCGTCGGCACGCCGGTCTTGATGTTGCAGCCGACCCGCTCCTTGCCCTCGGGCACTTCGGTCTTGCCGGCGTCCAGCCCATGCAGCAGATAGGCGAGCAGCGCGTTGTCCGAGGCCACCTCCACCAGCTTGTTCTGCACGGCGACTTCGAGCTGGACGTCGTAGTGCTCGGCCTTGAAGCCCGTCGCGCTCCATTTCCCGGCGTCATGCTGGTGGCAGATCTGGGTCACCAGCAGGTCGTACATCTCGGACTCGCCGGCAACGCCGCCGCAGATGCCGCTCATGCAAATGAGGCGCGGCTCGAAGCGGTCGAGCGCCAGGGCCGACGTCACCGCTGCCGACACCAGGCCCATGCGCTGGGCCCGCACGATGACGGTCTTATAGGGGCCGACCTGCATCTCGCGGCAGATGAGGCCGGAAATGGTTTTCACGGGGCCCCAGGTGTCGCCGAGCCCCTGGAAGGCGTCGGCTTCCTTCTCCAGGGCGCACACGATGACGACGTCGAACTTCTTCTTGGGCTGGGCCGCCAGCAGCTTGATCTTCAGGGCCTCGCGCCACTCGCCGTGGTCGCTGAACGGGATGACGTTGATGTCGACCAGGTTCAGGTTGTAGACGAAGTCGCCCTCGTCCAAGCTGTGCCGAGTGAGCACGATCGCTGGCGTCCTGAACGACTTGCTGTTGAAGTCGCGCGTCGCCTCCACCAAGTGTTCGTGGTAATCGTCGATGGTGCCGTCCTTGGCCGACCTGGGCACCAGCAGGTCCAGCAGGATCAGGTCGAACTTGGCGTTCGCGATCGCATTCGTGTAAGCCAGCCAGTTCTTCTCGCGCTGGAGTTCCGCGTCCGGGATGACCCAGTGGACGTAGGCCGCGATCTCCTCGTACTTGGGGTCCTCGTCCTCCAAGATCAGAATCTTCATAGGCGCTCCAGAATTGAATAGAGGTCGGCCTTCCACTGGTTATCGTTTTCTAGATAACGCACGCAGCCGGCCACGTCGTCGGCCCTGCAAAACGCCCGCAACCCGCATGAACACTGGTGATGCGGGGTGAATGCCGATGGTCAGAACTCCCAGAATCAAATTCAATGGCAATTGATTTCTGGGAGTTCTGGAGGGCTG
>NZ_JAJTWT010000027.1 GCF_021353235.1 Pelomonas caseinilytica | reverse complement strand
ATCGACCACTTCGTCGCTGGATACAACGCGAACTGCCAGCCGTTCAAGTGGACCGCTACCGCCGACTCGATCCTCGAGAAGCTGCATCGACTTTGCTCACGTATCAGCGGGACAGGACACTAGAAAACCGAGATCACCCCTGATGGTGGAGTTGATGGCCTACCGACGATCGCTGGAGCTGAGCGACCTGCCAGTTCACGGCGAGCCATCCCCCCTGCTCTTCCCGGTGGCATGGCGGCGCTCCAAGCACCCAGCTCCGGAATGGCCTGAGCAGATGACGCGCAGCGCTGTCCATGGAGTGGTCAAGGCAGTGTTCGCTGTCGCCGCACAGCGCTGGCTCCGGGCGGGCCGCGGACAGGAACAAGCAGACAGGCTCAAGGCGGCATCGGCCCACTGGCTCCGCCACACCGCGGGCTCCAACCTTGCCAATGACGTCGACCTTCGCCATGTGCGGGACACGTTGGGCCACACCACGCTTTCGACCACTAGCATCTACGTCCATGGAGAGGACGACGCACGTCACAACGCCGTGAGCGCGGCGCACCGGATCAGCTGGTAGGCCACCCGTGGCGCAGGCCAAGGTGGGGCAAACACGACGCATCAGACGATTTACACCACACCACGAGAACGACCTGCTGACACCGCAAGCTCGGCGCCGTCAAAATGCTGCGGTCATGCCCAAGCCGGAAGCCGCCGAGAGCGGGAAGAATCGATTCGCGCAGCCGCTCAAGATTCTGCGCAAGATGTTCTTGCAGAGCTGGGTGCCATTGGTCTTGGCGTTGGCCTATGCCTGTTGGGAATTCAGCTCAGCATCGCCTGCTCAACGCTCAGCCGCTACTCTGATTCGGTCCTGGGGCGTCACGTTCTTCCTGATCATGTGGTTTGCGGGGCAGTGGTTCCGCACGGCCAAGCAAATTGACGACGCTGAACAGCTTGGCTCTCTGCAGCAACGGATGGATGAGTCGCTACGGCTGCTCAAGCTACTGACCGATAACGCGCTGGATGCGCAGCCTGACGTCGTTCAGCAGGGCGTTGCCGCCCTACCCGCGGCGGCGCCGAACGACGAGCCCGTCGCCAGGGTCCTGGCGGAGATGCCCAAGTCGTCCAAGGGGGCCCTGCTGATTTTGGGCGCAGAGCTTGAACGGGAGCTACGGCAATTGTTGTGGACGTCCGGTTGGATAGAGGGGGTGGGCAAAGCCACTGTCTCAGCGTCCGTCGGCAAGCTGGTGAGCATGGGCGTGGTTCCGGAAAGCCTGGGTAGCTCCGTTAAGGCGTTTCTAGACATACGGAATCGGCTGCTTCACGGCTATGGCGTGGCTGATGACGAGGTGTTGCGCGCCGTCGATATTGGCCTATCCATCCTGCGTGCCGTGCTTGCAATTCCGCGTGAGGAGTACGTCGTCGTCTCCTCGAACATCGACCTGTTTGAAGACGAGGCCGGCCAAACTTTGCTGCCCGACATCAGGGGCGTCTTGCTCAGGACAATTAGCTCGAATGAAGCCGGGACGCCGCTGCGGGTATTTCCTACGCGCCGCACCAACTTCACGCCAGGGAAACGCGTGAGCTGGGAATGGAACCCTGGAAGGCTATTCGGCGAAGCATGGTTCAGAGACCCCATGACAGGGGCAATGACTCGCGCGTGGCTTTCGTCCCTGGAGTTCATGGGCAGGCATCTCGACGAAATTCGTTGAACTGGAACTTCCGCCGGTGGGTCGCCTGCCAGTCCGCCCAGGTACCGCTGCGAGGCACTTCGTGTCGATACAGCAGAAGACCGACAGAACGGATCGGTTCATCATGGACCACGCAGGCATGCCCGCACTACTAGGCCAGATGCCAAAGCGCTGCGCACCTCACGCCTCGGTGGTCTCACATGAGGCGCCAGCCATGTCAGCGCGAAGGTCCTTGATGGTTCTCACCAGCGTGCGGCCATTGCGCTGCGCCTGATCTTCCTTGTTGTTGTTCAGGACGACGTGCACGTCAAGGCCGGGGCGACTGACCTGCCGGATCCGGTGACCGCAAACGCAGCCGTGAGTCCGCTGCGGATTGAACAGGGCGATGGCCCCCGCGTTGCAGGCAGAGCCCTCCCCGGCGCTGAGGAAATCCCGCCTTGCAGCGGGGAGGCGGGTCCCTAAACTGCCATTCAACAGACCAAGAACCGCCAGCGCGGCCGATGGGTGCAGCCATCGCGCCCCAGGCAGGGAGGAAACCATGGCACGACGCTGCTTTTTCAGCTTCGACTACCAGGACGTCGCCGACTTCCGCGCGAACGTCGTTCGCAACCACAACGCCCTGCAGGACGGCAACGGCGGCTACTTCGACGCCTCCATCTGGGAGGAAGCTCGGACCAAGGGCGACGCCGCGCTGAAGAAGCTGATCGATGGGTCGCTGGAGAACACGACCGCGACGGCGGTGCTGATCGGCACGCGTACCCATGAGCGCCGCTGGGTGCAGTACGAGATCATGAAGAGCATCCAGCGAGGCAATCGCCTCATCGGCGTGCACATCAACGGCATCCGCGACCGCAGCGGCACCACGCTGGCGCTGGGCCACGATCCGTTCGATCACCTCGCCCTGCAGATCAGCGCCGATGGCCTCAAGGGCACGCCCATCATCTGGAACGGCAGCGCCTGGGTGGGCTACACCGACATCGAATCCTTCACATTCTCGCAGCGGCCCGAAGCCGAGCGCGGCCAGGGCTTCAAGCTCAGCCACTGGTGGAAGACCTACGACTGGGTCGCCGACAAAGGCTACGACAACTTCGAAACCTGGATTTCCTGAATGGCACTCTTCACCGAAGCGGACCTTCTCAAAAGGGCTCAGGCTGGCGGGACGATCAGGAAATCGATCAGCCTGGAATCGGCTCGTGCGATGACGCACGACAGTGCTTTCATCTTCGACATCTTCTTGTCCCACAGCTTCACCGACAAGAACATGGTCGAGGGGCTGATGGGTGCCCTGCAGGACCTGGGATTCAGCGTCTACGTGGACTGGGTGCACGATAAGGAATTAAGCCGCGACAAGGTCACGCCTGAGACCGCGCAAACGCTTCGCGATCGAATGAAGGTGAGCAGGTGCCTGTTCTTCGCCACCACTCAAAGCAGTAGTGGCTCGAAATGGATGCCCTGGGAGCTGGGCTACATGGACGGCTTCAACGGCAGGGCGGCAGTTCTTCCGATTGCCAAGAGCAACACCCAGTCTTACTCTGGCCAAGAGTACCTCGGCATCTATCCCTACGTGCAAGAGGATCCGAACAGGAAGGGCGACAAGAAACTGTGGATTCATCGATCGCCCAACACCTACGTCGTCTTCGAGGACTGGCTTGAAGGCAAAGACCCCTACTCGCGTGACAAGACATGACCTGGGACATCAGCGCCACGCTGGCGCGCGTCGAGCACCACTTCGGCAAACCCCAGCGCCAAATCGCCGAGGCCAGCATCAATTCGGTGAACCAGCGCGTGCGCTACGCGGTGTTTCACTACCGGTCCATCGACGCCGAGCTTGTGGCGTTCAAGGACAGGCTGGGCGACAGGAACCTGCTTGAGGTGCACGCCGGCAGCGACGAGGAGGAGACCGAGTACTACGCCTTCATGGACCGTGTCGGCGCGCACGCCGTGGCCTGCGTTCAGTCCATACATGCGCTGGAGGATCTCCTTGCCGCGACTGTGTACCGCTGCCTGAACCTCGACCGGTTCGGCAAGGCCCTGGACGAGCACCAGCTCAGTCTGCGCGAGACCACCACGCGGCTGCAGACGCAGCCGCCCTACGCGAAGGTGCAGTCGCAGCTGGAGAGCCTCAAGCCCAACCCGCACTTCGCGCACATCGACGCCCTGTCCAACAAGGCCAAGCACAGCACCATCGTGAGGCCGTGGATCAGTCAGAACACTGACAGCACTCGCCCGGACCCGCTGCTGTTCTATTTCGAAGCGTTCACGCGCAGGACGGACACCTTTGCGCAGGTGCCCTTCAACGACCTGCTTGAGCCGGCGCTGCGCTTTGCGGGGAACACGCGTGTCGACATCGGCATCGAGCTGACCGCGCTGCTGAAGTAGCCCTCGGCACTCGCGTCACCTGCCTTTGCCGGACGCTACCAAAGCGGCAACGGCGTGCGGAACACGCCTGGAATGAAAAAGCCCACCGGGATAGGGTGGGCTTCTTGAACTAACGTCTGTCTGCTGGTGGAGGCAAAAGCCAACGTTTCCTGCAGCAAGTGGGCGCATTGTAAGGTGTCTGAGCTTCCTCGGACTTCCACCCTTCACCGCGGGTTCACCGGACGCTTGCGCTGCAGGTGCCGACAAACCCGCGCTCATGCTTCAGAAGATTACGGCTGACCCTATTCAGCAAGGACGCCCGCGACCCTGCGCAAGTCGCCGCCCGACTCGCGCAGGCCCCGCCCGACCATGCGCCCGTGGCCGCCTACGCTTCCTTAGGCACCGGCCGCGCCACCGGGAACAGCGTCAGCAGGTCGGCGAAGTGCCGATGCTGCTTCCTGAAGCGCACCGTGTGGTACCCCTTCATGGGCGTGTGGTCGTGGTTCTTGGACGCCATGAACTGCAGCGTGGACCAGGTGACATCGAAGACCGTCTTCACGTCGTGCCGGTCCAGCGCCGTGGGCACGGCGTTGAGCCCCAGCAGCCGGGTCTTGCGCGTGCCGAGGTCGACGATGCGCTCCCAGGACTGCTTCGTCGCCATCTCCAGGTCCTTCGGGGTCAGCAGAACTTTCGCCTCAGCGTCGTCGTCGGCCAGCTCCAGGTTCCAGATGTGGTTGTGCGCCGTCGCCTTGCCGATGACGTAGACCTCCTCCAACGCCTCCGGGCGCGGCAAGTCGTCGAACATCGCGGCCAGCTGCGCGGTGAACGTGAGGTTGGGCTTGGACTCCGCCCGCCGCTTGAAGCGCAGCCGGGCGACGTAGGACTCCAGCAGCATGTTGAAGGCCACCACCAGCAGCGCCGCGTAGCCGTTCTCGTAAGGGGTGACGCCCCAGTCGGTCTCCTCGCGCTCCAGAAGCCGGTCGATGTGGTCCGCCATCGGCTGCAGCAGGTTTGAGCCCAACACGGTCACGATGTCGAACGGCTGCGTCTCGGGATCAGGCTCGGGCGGGGACACGGCGGCGTCGGGGTCGGTCATCGGTCACAGAGGATGTTGCAAAGGCCGCGATAGTGCACGAAATCCCCGCCGCCGGGGGCTGTCGGCCGGGCCGCTTCAACGGGACGCCGCGCCCCGCATGCGAAGCGCTTCGCCCACGTTGTCCAGGACATCGTCAGCCAGTCGCCGTCCCGACAGCTCGTCGACGTAGCCGCGCCCAACACTTGGTGCAAAGATGGCCTGCCCTGTGGCGCTGAAGGTGAGCAGGCCGCGGTCGAACAGGCGATGCAGGTCGGTCCTCAGCAGGAAGCAGTTGGCCCGCGAGTTGCCGCCGTTGTTGTCCACCTCCACGATATGGGCGGCATCCAGCACTTCACGCGTCGTCTCGCCGGTCAGCGCGCAGCAGCCATACATCTGCAAGAGTTGCCGGCGCATCGCCGACTGCTTGGGACGCCCCTTTCTGAGGATCTGCTGATAGGTGTACTCGTCCAGCAGCGAATCCTCCAGCACGACGCAGCGGCCTGGCCCGTTGTAGGACGCCACCTGGACGTCCGACCACCGGGCGGTCGCTCGCGAGTTGGCCACGTCGATGACGAGACCGCAGCGGCCCCACGCATCGTTTTTCTCGGCCAGGTGCGGGTTGTCGGCCTGGGCGTAGCGCAGGTCCATCTCGATCCGATCGCCGTGCCGGGAGGCCGCGCGGCACAGGACGTCGTACTTCACGACCTCCTCGCTCTCCTTCCAGCACTCGGTGGTCTTCAGGTAGGTACCGGCTGAAGGCAAGAAGTCCGGGTCCACCGAGACGAACTCGGTACCGTGGCGCCATTTGATTTTGATGAGCAGACGGGGCATCGCGGGTACAGAGGCTGTGGTGGCGGGAGCTTAGCGACGGCCGGGCATCAGGACGGCCTGGCTTTCACCACGGCCGGGTGCCACGGCGCAGACCAGCGGCGCTGAACGGCCACCCAGAGTGGGAGCCTCAGCGGGCCGGCTGCTTCGAGCAACTCTCCGGCGCCACCGTCTGCCAGGAAAACGCGCCGTCGCCGAAGTTCTTGACCAGCAGCCCGTCCGAGGTCAGCAGCACCAGCACACCGCCCGAGGCCTGAACCAGCCAGCCGCAGTCGGCCTCTTCGACCGCCGCCGCCTCAACGCCCGCGGACGCCTCCTTGGCTTTCAGCCTCACGAACGGGTATGCGGCCAACTGCCGTCGGCCGCGCTCGATGGACGCCTGCAGGCTGGTCTTGGAACGAGGCTCTCGCACCTGCGCCCAGGACGGCAGTTGGCGCGCCGGCGCCTCTCGCCCGGTCGCGGCCGCGTACTGATCGTTGAACGCCCGCGCGGCGTTGGTGTACGGCGCCCGGTACAAGAGCCCCATGCTGCCGATGTACGCGAAGGTCACGGCGAGCAGGGCGCAGGCGGCCAGCACGATGGCCAGCAGCCCCACCGGCGGCTGCCAGCGCAACGCCTTGGCCTTGGTGAGCTGCCGCCGCAGGTCGCCCCGTTTGCCCAGCGCTCGCCAGCGCAGCGTCGCCAGCGCGGCCGCGGAAGTGTGAGCCCGTCGGGCGCGCCGCGCGGCCCAGACGCGCAGGCGCCGCTCCCCGCGTGTCCAGACCGTTTCGCCCCGATTTCGCAGGTCCCGTACCCGGGCGGCGATTCTGGAGGTCCAGGCCGACAGGAGCGACAGCATGCCGAAGTACAGCGCCGAGCCGCCGACCGACAGCAGGACCAGCAGCCAGGTGTCCTCGTCGGTCAGCCCCCGAATGATGATGTCCTGGGCCGGCCAGGCGAACACCAGCTGCGGGACGCCGGCCGTCTCGTACCACCCCACCAGCCCGGCCCGCCCGATGAAGTAGCAGGCCGCAGCCAGCATGCTCGTGGCGATCGCGCTCAACTCCAGCGCGTGATCGAGAAACCACTGTCCCGGATCTCGCGACGGTGCAGCCTTCTTCTTGCTCTTGGATCCCATGTTCTCCCTGTCCTATCGTCTTCTGATCGGGCAAGTTTCTCCGGTGCTGCCACGCAGAACGGGCGCCTGCACAACGTCGTCAAGGCTGTCATCGGGATTTTTTGGCGGCACCCCTGACATAGCCAGTTATGCACGCCTTTGGGCGGTGCGCGCGAGGGCAGACTGCGGCCGCTGAATCTCCAGCACCCTTCGCGCCCGTGCGCGACGCGCTAGTGTCCTGTCCCGCTGATACGTGAGCAAAGTCGATGCAGCTTCTCGAGGATCGAGTCGGCGGTAGCGGTCCACTTGAACGGCTGGCAGTTCGCGTTGTATCCAGCGACGAAGTGGTCGAT
>NZ_JAJTWT010000026.1 GCF_021353235.1 Pelomonas caseinilytica | reverse complement strand
GCCGTTCTCGGCGCCAATGCTGCTCAATCGCGTCAGCCGCTGCCGAGCCCGTCATGAACGCGAACTGCTCGCCGGACTTGCCCCGTCAACGCGTTGCGCCGAAATGGATTTTGCAGGTCTGACCACGTCGATGTCGAATTTGTCGAGTATTTCCTGCTTGGCCTGCTCCACCGGAATGGGAAGGCTCTCGATCTCAATATCAGGATATTGGGTCAGGATGATACAGGGCGTATTGGCGCCGTTTTCCGAATAGACGATCGTAAACAGCACGTCCAGACCGCCCGATGACAGCGGAAATGGCGATCCGCTGCCGGCTTCCGGCTCGTGGCTGTGAATCGACATGTCGATGATGGCCAGATCGAATACCTGCGAACCCAGCAGCGCGGTCGCCGACGCCAGCGCCTGGCATACCGATATATCGAGCGTGCCCGCGAACACACTATTCAAGTAAGCCTTGATACCCTCCAGCTTGAAAGGGTCATCCTCGACGATCAAGCACCGGACGTGATCAGTGTTCAAGAGCATAAATAAACCTGACTCTTACCTCGTTGCCGACGACCTCGTAACGGTCCAGCACAAACTCTCGTCGATTGTGGGCCAAGAGCAGCAACTTGGAGATTCCGCTCTTGTCTTCATACATATTCGCGTCCATGAAATCCGCCTGCTTGCGCGCCTCGATGTCCGCCGACACGTCGGCCGGGTCGTCGGCCGGCAGGATGGTCGAGCTGAAGTCGACCACCAGCCGCTTGCCCTTGTCGCGCACGATTTCGAAGTTGCGCCTGAGCGGCTGGCTGCGGTCGGCGTACTTGGCCGCGTTGCGCACGGCGATGGCGAAGGAGTCGTAGATCAAGTGATAGAAATCGCCGACCAGTTCGATCTCTTCCTTGCTGCTGTCGGCCCCGGCCTGCGGATCAAAGTCGGGGATGGAGTCCTTGACCTCCGCCACCGTGGCGGCGAAGAGCAGTGACACCGTCGCGATGGGCGCGACGATGGACGGCCTCTTGAACCAGCCGAACATGGCGGCCAGCTTGCGGTCGATCGACAGCTGCAGCTCGCGCCGGAATGAGTCCGCCAGGCGGGCGCCGGAAGGCGCCGCTGCGGGCACCAGCTCCTGCAGCAGGAACTTCTCGTTCTTCAGCGGCGTCTGCTGCGCGCGCAAGTAGCGGGTCACAGCGACCAGATCCAGCTCGGCCAGGCGCCAGCAGTAGTCGATCATGGTTTGATCGATGCCGGCGATGGACGTCGTCTCGGTGTAGTTGCTGCTGATGACCTTTACGGCCGCCGACAGCACCTCCTGCTTGGCTGGCCAGTAGACCTCCGGGGTCAGCAGGCCGTGGGGCTTGGACTTCGAGTGCACATGCAGGCGCTCGGCGATGATGGTCTGGACCGCCTTGTTGTAGGCGTCCTTCCAGGCCTCCCACTTCGCCGCGAACGGCGCGTGTTCGAACAGCGGCTCAAACTTGGGGTTGGCCTGCAGCGCGTTGACCACGCTGGAATACAGGTGGCCATGGAAGGTGCCGTGGCGGATGCGCCGGCCCAGGTATGAGGCGATGCCGAACACCGCGTTCGAACAAAACGAGTTGTAGCTCTGGGTCATGACCAGATGCAGCATGGTTTCGTCGCAGGTCACCGCGACACCCTTTTTGCCGGAACCCGTGGAGGTCAGCGCATTGTTCAACTCGATCATCATCTCGTCCTCGATCCAGGACGCGAAGCGCGAGGGGTCCACGTAAATGCGGTGGTCGTCGATTTCGTTGCGGACGCGATTGATTTGATGATCGATGCGGACCGCACGGGCGCGTTGCAGGAAATGCTCATCGCCCGTGAAACTGGCCATCCATTCGTGCAGGGACGCGCGAATTTCCGGAATATCGGAGCGATGGGGCGCCAACCGGGTCAGTTTGGCCAGGAAATCTTCGGTCGCGATGTCGTAGATATATTCAGCGACATAGGGATGAGATTTCTCATAGGATTTGACCAACTCGACGAGCGAGCCGTCGTGATACTTGAAGGCGGTGTCCTCAAGCAGTTTGCGCAGGAGGAAGCTGTCGAGCTCGTTCTTGCTGCGCTTGGCCAGCAACAGCAGCAGGATCAGCCGGACCAGGCTGTCCTTGGCCAGCTTCGCGGCCGTGCGCACGGCCCGGATGGGCACCGTGCGCGCCAGGTCGCGCGTCACGCCCATCAGCTTCAGCAGGTCTTCCTTCTCGAAGCCGATCTGGCCCTCGGACTCGGTCAGCCAGTAGTTGAAGAGGGCCGACCGCGTGGCGGTGCCTGACAGCTCCAGCTCGGCCAGGGCCTGGTAGCCGTGCTTGGTGAACGGCGGGCCGCTGATCAGGTCGTGCGGCGTGGCTTCCCCGACCCAGGCGCGCAGCTGCTCGGCCAGCGCCGGCGGCAGCTCTGCCGCCTCGTCCCGCGAGGCGTCGTAGTAGTTGTCGATGAGGATGCGATACCGCCGGATCGGGTCGTACTCCATCCACGCGGTGGAGTGCTTGAACAGGGCGTATTCGCTCTCGACGTTGTCACGCTCGTAGGTGGCGACCAGGGGCTCGAAGAGCTCAGCCTGGCCCAGGGCCGCGGCGATCTCGGACAGGGCAGGGTAGTCGCCGAGCTCGAAGAGGTGGGCGTTGAACTTCGCCAGGATGACCGCGTCCATCAACGAGCACCGCTCGACCTCCGACAGGAACTGCGCCAGGTCTTGAACCGACGCCGCGAAGGGCTGCACCGAGAGCCGTGAAATCGCCCGCGTGTAGCGGTTGATGGTGCCGCGGTCGGCGATGTTCAGGATGGACCGCTTGATGGTCAGGATGTTCTGGTCCAGCGAGTAGGCGTGGATCAGCGACGCCACCGGGACGTTCTTGATGCCGGCCTGGCGAACCAGGGTTTCGACGCGCTCGTCGACGGTGCCCTTGGGCTGGTTCTCCCGGATCAGGACGACGCGACGCAGCAGTGCGTGGCTCCAGCCTTCCGACTGGATGGCGGCAATGATGCCGTCCAGGCAGGCCTCCTTGTTGCGCTCGGCATAAAGCTGGTCGATCGCATGCAACTGCGCGGCGAGGCGGGCCAGGCGTTCCTTGTGACTGACGACGCCGACCTCGATGACGCTCAGCATCTCGTCCAGCCCGATCACGCGCGCAGGCTGGAGGGTGTCGACGAACGGCGGGTTCTTGGGGAAGGGGGTGGAAGTTCGGACCGCCTTCAGCGGGGTCCGACTGTTCAGGATGACGTCAAGGGCGCTGGACTGGTCCTTGCCCAGCGCGCCGCGAAGATCCGCCAGGCCGGGAATCGCGTTGCCTTCGGCGATGCTGAGTATGGCCCGGAGCTTGTTTCGAGTTTTCTTATCGAGTCGCTTGAGTTCTGCAAACCTGCTCATCAAATTTCCCTGGGAATCGCTTTTACTAAGGGCCCAACGATGTATCTGAATGTTAAACCGTTATGCCCATGGGCCCTGCCGCGGGCCCGCAGGCCATAGCAACTGTGCACCACAGGGGTGCGGGTCGATCGGGCTGGTGGAAACCGCGGCTGCACCCCATGGCAGCCGCCGGGGCGGTTCATGGAAGATCATCCGATGGCAAAGCTGAAATCAGAGCGGCATCACTGGTGGCCCGTGTGCGTGTCCCGCCACTGGGCCGGCGACGACGGGAAGACCGGCTGGCTCAAGCCCGACGGGAGCTGCGTGCGGATCCCGCCGGCCAGGCTGGGCGTCATCGGCAATGGGCACCACATCAAACTGGGGCGCAACGATGAGGACACGGGGTGGGACCACAGCTTTGAGCGCGTCTTCGACAGGGCGGACGATGCATTCCCGGAGCTGATCAAGTGGCTGGAAGGGCTGGAGCGCAAGCCAGTGCGTGGGGTCCAGGAACTGCGGCAGCGCTACGTCGCGCAGCCGTGCACCGATGCCGAGTTGGTGCGCATGAGCGAATGCGCCGTCTCATTGGCGATCCGCGGGCCCATGAACCGGGAGGCGTCTGTCGCCCTGGCCGAGGACCTGCGCGGGCCGCTCCCGACGGCTGAGCGGAACGCGCTGATCGGCCTCAACATGCGGAACTCCCAGCGGCTGGTCGCCGACAACATCGGATCGCGTGGCAAGTTCGTCGCGGTGTACTCCCAGGGCCGCGAGTTCGTGTTCGGGGACGGCTTCTTCCACAACGTCAAGAACGTCCAGAACCCCCCTTCGTCGCCAAAGCTGTTTGTGCCGATCACGCCGCACATCTGCGTGCTCGTGTGTCGGCCATCGCGGTATCTAACCGAGCCAAGGCTTACAACTCTGGTGCTGGACGACCACGAGGTCGACATCTGCAACAAGGCGGTCCAGGTCTACGCGAAGAACGCGATCTTCTTCCGTTCGCAGCAGCCCGTGCTCACCGAAGCATTCCAGCGCGGCCAGCACCTGGTGTACGAGCATCCTGGCAACCCCATCGACTCGCTGATCTACGCCATCCCTGGCGTCCCCGCCAGAGACACCTCCTTGGACCGCCTCTTCCACCCGGCCAGCGAGGACGCGCCCAGGCCTGCCACGAGGTGGGCCAGGTGGCTTTCACGCATGGGTCTTTCGGGGTCAAAGTCCTGAGCTGGCTGGGCCGTGGACACTACTTCTGAAATGAAGTTTGCCGATCTGCTCCTGCTGCCGTTCAACACCCGCACCGGGCTCATCTCGGTTGAGGCGATTGTTGAGGCCTTGCCGGGCACGCCTGCGGCCGTGGCCCAGCAGTTCTACGCCGACCACGGCCGCAAGCCGGACCACCAGGAGGCCTATGGTTCGCTGCAGCTCAATACGCTGTCGTGGTCGCTGGTCGGCGTCGAGGCAGCGTCGCTGATGGATGCGTCCACGCTGCCCGCATTCCAGAACTGGTTCTCCAACGTTGGCGAGCGCGTCACACGCTTCGATGTTGCAGGCTGGCAATGCATCGATTCCCGCGCCGACGTCCAGCGGCACTGGGCCGAGCACGGCACCTGGCTGGTGCCGCCCGTGGTGCTGACGGGGGCGGTCGTCGGTAGTTCGGCCGCCTTGCATGTCGCCGAGGGCCACACCCGCATCGGGTTGCTGCGGGGGTTGGCCAGGGCTGAGGTGCTGCCAGCATCGTCTCGGCACATGGTGTGGATCGGATCGACAGCTTGACGCCTAGGTTTTGCGGCCGCGCGCCGCAGTGAGGGAGTCCACAGTGACGGCGAGATACATCCTGGAGCAGCAAATCTTCGATCCGCACCCGCGGTTGGAGTTCACCGAAGCGCGGTTTCATGAGTTGGTACGCGCCGGCGCCACGCTCTCCGACGCTCAGGCGTTTGAACAGGGCTATGAGCTGATGCTCGGCAACTTCATGGACATGGAGCTGGCCTTTTCGCGGATCGGGCTGAGTGCCACGCTGGAGTTCGACCACCACTATGGGTCGCTCGCCCAGATCCTGCGCGACGCCAACCGGCAGGTCGTCAACGTGCTGACGGCCATACGCAGCTATGTCGACCAGGCGCCGCAGCTGTTCAAAGCGCTGGACCTGACGCCGGACTTCGCATCGGCCGTCCGCAAGGCACTCAACGACATGCATGCCAACAGCGCCGACTATCGCTTCGTCTATGCCTTGCGCAACCATGTCCAGCACCAGGGCAGCGCAGTGCAGGGCTTCGAGGGCGCTGACGACCCCAGGGTCGACGCCAACGGCTGGGCGGATGCCGTCAGGCTGCTGGCGTTCAAGAACCAGCTCGGCACGGCCGATTTCAAGGCGAGCGTCCTGGCCGAACAGCCTGACAGGATTGATGTCCGCCAGCGCCTTCGCATGAGCATGGAAGCCCTGGGGACGGTCCACCTGGCGCTGCGCGAGTTGGTGGTGTCTCGCGTGGACGCCGCACGGTCGGCGTTCGAGGAGGCCATCCGCGACTACCAGGCGGCCAAGCCGCCAGGTGTTGCGGCGCTGTACCTCCGGTCGACGGCCGACCCCACCCAGGCCGTCCTCATCGGCCTGGACTGGGACGACGTGCGCTTGAGCCTGGTCCGCAAGAACAGTCAGCCAGCGCGGCTTTGGCCGAGGCGCTCAAGGGGTCAACCAGAGCCGTCGGCGATCGTCGCGCTGCGCGTAGCGGCGGAGCACTCGGTGCGGCAGGCTGCCGGAGCCGTGTGCGTGTCTGAAGTGCAATGGATGGACTGGGAGGCAGGCCTGCCGATGCCCGAAGGGCTGTTCATCCTGTACCAGCTGCAGACCGGCCAACACCCGACCCACCGGGTCGAGCGCAAGCCGGATCAGCGCCTGACCCTGCCGTCCTGAAGGAGCCGAACAGGCTCGGCGTGCGGGACCGGCTCGCCGAGGTCCTGCCAACGAATGATGGCGGCGGCGACCGCGTCCAACATTTCAGGCCCTTGGTCAGGCACGCCCACCCGCACCAGGAAGTTCATGAAGTCGCCGTTCGGGCGCGCGCACCAGGCGATGACTTCCACCCCTTGGGCTTCGACCTGGTAGGTCACGTTGGCAAAGTTGGGCCGCGTGGTGTGCCAGTAGACGGCACCGTGCACGCGCAGGTCCTCGCACAGTACGTCGACGTCCACCGAGTCCTTATGAAACGCGATCCACATCGGCGGCGCGGCTCAGAACTCGTCGACCGTGCTGCGCGTGGTCGGCGCTGCGGCCTTGTCGAACACCCAGTCGGCGCCGTCTTTGCGGCCCCGCACGACGCGCGAGTGGTCGCCACCGACGGCCTTGCCATCACAGGCGTGGAAAGCCTCCCATGACACGGTGTAGTGGACGGCCGCGCCGGCGTCGGTCGCCGGGGCGTCCGTGACAGTCAGGCCGGTGAGCCGGGCCAGTTCGTCGAACTCGGACACGCTGTAGTCCAGCGCGAGGTCGAAGCCATCGTTCTCGACCATCTCGTCGAAATACAGGCGCAGGTATTCGCCAGGCTGGGGGATCGGCACTCTGATGTCGGTGGGCATGCGCGGATTCTGCATCGGCGCACGCCCCCTGCCGTGCCCGCCGACGGCCTGGCGCGCCTTTGGCCAGCGGCACGCACTGCCCCGCGAAACTGGTACTCGCCTTGGTGGCGCCAGTCTCTAGTCCAAGATCGAAAAGTCGCAGTCCACGATGGCCTTGGTGATTTTGTCGGCCGTCGCCAAGTACTCTTGAAGCAGCGTGAACGCGTCGCAACCGCTTTCCAATTCGAAGGTCAGTTCGAAGCTCTTGGCGCGATCTTCGGAATCCACCTCGATAAGTCCGGCCGCCTCGAGCGCAACGTAATACTCACGGGTATGCGCCTCGCCAATCTGCAGGCGCTGAGTCACGGTCTGGATGACCATCGAGCGGCGGTGCTTGAACTGCGAGTCGGTCCCGTTGATCGTGATGAACGACAGAAACTCGCGCTGATTTTTGGAAAGTGCCTGCAGCTTCTTGTAGAGCCGTTGGAGGGCTGTGAACTCGGCGGCCCATTCAACGGCCCCCGGCGTATGGCCGAAATGGGTCAGGAAGGCTGCGGCAGTCTTTGCTGGCTTGTCGACCACCTGTTCTGCCTGGGCCAGGAGGCTGGTGGGTGCGATCGCTCGGGTGATCGAGGGCAGCTGTGCGTCGAGATAGTCGCTGAGCGCCTTGAGCTCGTCGACCGTCCCCTTCTCGGCCTGGGACAGCACGTCATCGATGTCCCATACGTCCTTCTTGCAGTCGAAGAAGCTCTTGCCCTTGAACTCTTCAAACGAACGTGGCTGATAGTTCTTCTTGTCCGCGAGCATCAGGAACACGAGGCGGTCGTATTTCGTGTCATGCCCATGCTTAACGAACTTCTGCATCGTCTCCTGCAGTTTGCCGACGGCTGATGTGGCAGTCACCTGGATGCAGAGGCGCCTGCTGTCGTCGGCCAGGTCGATGGCGGCATGGTTCAGTTCGTCATCGTTGAGGTTCACGAGCGAATACCCATACACAAGGTTCAGCACGTCCCTGAAAAACGACTCGCAGTCACGGTTCAGGTCGGTCTTGCCTGCCTTGCTCTGGCTCTTCACCATGTAGCGAAGCACCGAGAGCTTCATCACGACGTTCTGGTACAGGCGAGCTTTTTCGATGGGCATGAAGGGTTGTCCGAAACTGGCGTTGATTCCCGGGAGGCTAGTGTCCTGTCCCGTTAGTTTCTGGCATTAATCCTGCATGCCATTGCGGTATCTTGGAACGGGGGATACCGCGATGAGGACAGGCCGACCGAAGGTTGAATTGCTGCTGACTGACGAGGA
>NZ_JAJTWT010000025.1 GCF_021353235.1 Pelomonas caseinilytica | reverse complement strand
TCCTCGTCAGTCAGCAGCAATTCAACCTTCGGTCGGCCTGTCCTCATCGCGGTATCCCCCGTTCCAAGATACCGCAATGGCATGCAGGATTAATGCCAGAAACTAACGGGACAGGACACTAGGAAACGTCGACAAAAGTCGGCGAGCCTGAGCTTGGCAGGATGTCAGCTCCCCGCGTGGGCCGGGTTCCTGAAGTCTTCCAGGTCCGCGCCGCCGTTGATGGCTTCGGTGAGCCACGTCGGGCGCCTTCCCCTGCCGCTCCATGTATTTCCGTCGGCATCGCAGAAAGGCTCGACCTGTTGCGATGCCCTTCGAAAGTTTGGGTTGCGGAAGTCTTCCAACGCCGCGCCAGCCTGGATGGCCTCCGAGAGCCATACCGGCCTTCTGCCCACGCCACTCTAGGTATTGCCGTTTCGGTCGCAATACGGAATCGAGTCATCAACGATGCTCTTCAGGACCGCAGCCTCCAACTCGGTGGTCGAGAAGACGTCTTGGGGCTTCAACTCGTACTGGGCAACGGCATGCCTCACCAGCTCGAGGACCTCTTCCTGCTCATCCAACTGACCTAGCGCCTCTTGGAGGCGCTGCTTCATCGCTACGAGGGCTTTGATCTTCGGCATCTTGCGGTTCCGGAAGCTCCTGACATGCCACTGTGGCACGGGGGCTGGAGCGGCGATTGCGAAGTCTAGCTGCTCGAACACGGTGAGCCTGTTTTGAAACGCTTTTCCTCTGAAGAAGAACTCATGCGATTCACTACACCGCATCTGTTTTGGCCAAGGTTATAAATATGCACCAGCGGAATGTGTCGCAAATCTGGATGCATTGACTGCGAGCCATGCATGATGCATGCTACTAGCTCAATCCCGGCATAGGAGACATCATGCCAATACTGACGGTTGAATGTGTGGCTCAGTCCTCGGATTTCGGTGCTGGCCTCGCGCAGGCCATTGCAGACGCAGCTGGAAAGGCAATGGGAACCCCGCCAGGGCGTACGTGGGTTCGAGTCCGAGTTTTGGACGCTCAAATGTATGCAGAAAACGGCGCTCCGTGCGAACCATCAGACCTGCCGGTCTTTGTTGACCTATTACATCGCGAGCCTCCAAAAGGAGATGCACAACTGGCGGAAATCGCCGCCTTGACCGACGCGATAGCTGGCGCAATAGGCAGGCCCTCTGATCGAGTTCACATCTGCTATACGCCTCCTGCAGCTGGACGCCAAGCCTTTGGCGGGCAGTTAGTCACTTGATTTCTTCGCTGTGGCGGCGGCACGATTGAAATCACCGGAGAAGACAAATCTAAGCTTTTTCTCGTCCAACAGAAATCGTGCCGCCTCGTTCACTTCTGCAGCATTCAAGGCAAGTAGCTTTTTCTCCTCCGCCAAAATTTCAGCGGGCGATATGCCGCTTGAGGACATTCCTGCGAGCGTAGCCGCGATTAGAAGTTCATTTTCAAGCATAGCGTGGCGCTCTCTTACGACGCTTTGGATTGCCTCTCTGACTTCTACCGTTGTAAATCCTTTTCGTCTAATTCCTGCAATCTCACTGACCAAGGCGCCCCTGAAATTGCTAAGTTCCTCATTGTTGAACGTGGCAAAGATTCCAAACACGCCGCCGCCAGCGATTTGATCTCTGGAGAAGAAAGACGCAACGCTGTAGCTGATGCCCAGCGAGTTTCGAAGGCGCTCCGGTAGATACGCGGCCGGCGTGCCCCCAATGAGATAATTGGCAACGGTCAGCGCTGGCGTGCTATAGGTTCCTTCGGCCGATTTGAATTCATTTCTGACCAGGGCAAATCCATAGGCGCCTCCCGGTACATTTATCGTGGCAGCTGCGGCACCAGTTGCCAGGCCGCCTGCGCCGTGATCCGCGGATGGGCCTAGTGGTTGCCTCTCCGGCCATGTGGCGAGGGCGCGCCTCACTATGGCTGTATCCAGACCTTTGCTGTCGCCCACAACGGCTATGCCGGTGAACGCCGAATCAAAGCATCCCCGCCACACAGTGGCCAGCGTCAGCGGAGAGAGCTTTTGAACGGCCTCCACCTCGTCGCTGAGAACTTCATCCGCAACCATCGCGGATCGCATCGGGTGAGTCCCGTGCATCGCGGCGATTGCCATTGAACGGGGGTCGGGCCGCTGCAGACGAACCTCTGTGAGCCGTGCCATCAGCATTTGCGCAGTGCGTGGATGAGCTAACGCATCGAACGCAGCCAAGCCAGCCAATCTCCTGAGGCCTTCTTCCACCTCCGATGCAGGCAACTGGAACGCAAGCAACACGCCCTGGTCATCCGCACTGAACCTCATCCGACCATGCGATGCGTCGATGAGGCTCTTCAACGACGCGCCTTCAGGTGTCTCCAGCGCATATAGAAGAAGCCGTTGCAGCACCGGGGATGCCTGCCATCGCATTTTCGAGGGAATATCACGACACAGCGTCCGCACGGCAATCGAAACCGTACCTTGATCATTCGGCGCATCCAGAACGGCTATATTGGGGCCCGAGTCTTTCGAATAGCGCGCTCTTTTCAGTATCACCGGCAGCTCCAGAGCGGGTTTTGCCCGAGTCACTGTGCGGCCCTTGGGCTGACCGTCACCGGTTCCAAGCGCGATTGCTTTGGAGGGTTGTGTAGTCCCTGGAGCTTGCGAAGCTATTTGCTCAGCAACTGTGTTGGCCGACTTTGCTTCGACATCACCGAGTGTCGTACGTGCGGCGATCAAAAGAGAAGAGAGTTCTGATTCTCGTATGGCACGCTCATATGAGAAATATTGGCGCCAATCTCCCGCGACCAGCCAATCCAGCAGCGCCAGATCGACTGTTGATGCGTGCTCCAGCGAACCTTTAAACAATTCATCTCGGGCTACCTTCAGCCTCCGAACGTCATCTGTGGATATGAGCTGGTCTGGGCTTGTGCCAATCGCGCTCAGCAGATGGGTTTTCAATTCTTCAGCTGATACACCCTCATTGGCCTGCGCGAAGAAGAAGATATACCCATCATCTTTAAAACCATCTGCAAATGCCTTAACTGAGGACGCAATGCGCTTACCCACCAGAATGCGCTGAAGAGGACTTTGTTCGTCTAGCGCATACAATGGAGCAACAAGTGAAGCAACTTGATAACTATTAGAAAGCCTGGGCCCAATGCGGACAATAACCCCCGCCGAGGGCGGACTCGTTTCCATAGTGACGACAGCTGCAACTGGGGCCCCTCGCAAATCATTGTCGGACTCGCGCTCGATCTCCTTTGGATCGTGAATCCCCCCAAAATTCTCGCAAATTGACTTCAAAGCGGAAGCAGCATCAAAGCCACCAGCTACGATGAGGGTTGCTGACGCCGGTCTGTAATGCGCCCTGTAGAACGCTTCGAGAGCTTCTTTTGAGACTGCCAAAACATCCTGATCGGATCCAACACTCGAGTTTCCGTAAGGATGATTTGGATAGATTGCCTTTCGTGCTTTCGTCAGCACTAGAAAAACCGGATCTTGTCGAACTGCCTGGAGCTCGTTGATAACGACCCGCTTCTCAACCTCAAGAGTTGCTGCATCAATCACAAGGCTATGCATGCGGTCAGCCTCCAAACCGATCGCCCACTTCAGATTGTCTTCGTTCGAACGAAAATTCTCAAAATAGCTGGTGCCGTCCACCCAAGTGATCCCGTTGTACTGCATGTCATGCATTACTAATTCGCGACCAACCTGTGGATGAGTCTCGGTGCGACGGAACATCATGTGTTCAAGCAAGTGAGCAGTGCCAGAACCCATCCGAGGATCGTCTTTTGAGCCAACGTGATAAACCACGTTTACCGTGGTGCGGGGGTCATCGGACGCAGGATACAGAATTACCTGAAGTCCGTTTTCCAGCCGGTATTCGGTTACTCCATTTATTGCGGCGACTGGAGTCTGCAAGGCATCGCAACCTGCGATTGCCGCAGCAGCCTTGAAACAGACAAATGCCGTTGCAAATAGTTTGGCAATTGTCATGAACTCCGTCGCCTCACTTAAAAATTGGCCCCTACCTGGAGAAGAGCAGTTCTCGGTTGGATGGGACGAATATCGTATCCAAAGGAATTGAACGCATAGCGATCAAACAGATTGGTAAAGGTGGCGCGCCACCACCAGCCTGCAGGGCTGTCATAGGTAAATGAGGCGTCAATGTTGCAGTAACCCGGCAATCTGACTCCGTTGGCAGGTAGACTCGACTCCACCTTGGACTCGCAGGTGGCACCGATTCCCGTGGTGATTCCCAGTAGGCTCTCCGGAAACTTGTACTGTGCGAAGCCGGAAATGAATCGTTTGCTGACTCCTGGTAAGTGCGAGCCGAGTGAAATTGTGGTGTCGCGACTGACGAATGCGTCTGTCAACGCCGCACTAAGATTCAATCGAATCGGTCCCACCGACCCACTAAGATCGAATTCAAGACCTCTGCTTGTCCTTTGGCCCCTGGCGACTGAGAAATTTGGATTGACTTGATCAATGACCAGAACGTTGTCGCGCTTGATTTGAAAGAGCGAGACTGTCATCAAAGCCTTCTTTTCATCAAAAGAGGCCTGATACCCAAGTTCAACCTGAGAGTCTCGTTCGGCATCAAATATTTCACCGCTCGCGCTGCGAGTTCCAATTTGAGGCCTGGCTGCATGCGTCAAGCTCAAGAACAGGCGGTTTGTTGTGGCCAATTCATAGACCAAACCAATCCGAGGAGAAACGACGGTTGCCCGCTTTGAGGTTTCCGGCTGCTGGTCTTCACGTAGGAAATTTTTGAACCGCTCGCCACGCAGCCCAACGTAGGCCTTCCATCCCGCCCCGAATGTCATCCGGTCACCCATGTACAGGACATTGGTAGAGGTTCCGTAGTGCTGCAGCGCGACATTCTGGAACTGTCCTGGCACAGCTCCATACACCGGATGTAGCGCATCGATTGAGGCGATAGGAGCAAGGTCTAACGAAAAATCGTAGTCAAATTTCGCCAGCTCCAGCCCTATGGCATATTCGTGAGCTATGCCAAATGTTTTCGCAGTGCCATAAAGCTCGGTCTGGGAAATCTGAAATCGCCGTTTATCGTCAGCCTCTTCAGCAATCCGATTCACCGTCCGTCCATCTGCTTCCACAAGGGGGTTGCCCGAAAAAGTATCGTACGTCGCCGCTTTGTAGCGGTTGTTGCCGGCATGGATTGCAATAGATTGCCGAAATATAAGATCGGGCGACAGCTGATGCGTCGCCGCGATTCTGAGAGAATTTGCTGACGTACGATCTAGGTTGAATGGCTCACCGAGGAACCGCTTGGCTGGAAGCGATAACAGTACCGGATCGGGGAGGAATATTGGATCCCACACCGCGGTTCTTCGGAATACTTCGGCCTCAATAGAAACTTTTGTCTCCGGCCCAAGACGTAGCGACACGCCTGGCGCCATGTAGAAGCGTCTTCCGTGGACTTCGTCCCGAAAGGACGGTCCACCTTGTATTGAGGCGTCGAAGCGAAACGCTCCCATGTCGCTGGGCTCGGAAAGCTTGCCGCCGACATTCAGCTCGGTGCGAACGAACCCGAAGCTGTTGACCGAAGCCATACCCTCGCTTCCCTTTTGACCGTCTATGCGGCGGGTCAGGGTGTTGATGTCGCCGCCCGGCTTTCCGTTTCCGTAAAGGGCTGATGCCGGGCCCTTGAGCACCTCGATCTCGGAGATGTTGGCAAAGTCAGTTGGGCCTAGGTAGCCGTAGTCCCGGTAGCCGTTCCGCAATGCGCTGTCGTTTTGGAAGCCTCGCAGAAAGTTTCGGTTGAAGGCGAAGCCGCTGTAGTCCCTGGGGGCCATGAAGCCCTTGTCCATGTCAGCCGCCGTGGAAACGGACAGGACCTCTCGGTCCTCCCGCGTCTCCTTGCGGTCTTCCTGAGCGGAAGCAAAAGGCACGCTCGCTGCGAGGCACAGCAATAGGAAGGGCGCCCAAGGCGCCCGCGTCGACCTCACTTCGCCGCGCCTGCGCTAAGCAAGGCGAAGTTCTTGTTGGCGAGCGCCTCGAGTCGCAACGACGCTGTGGCTACCTGCTGACCCATCTGCTCAGCTCGGAAAGCCAAGTCTTCGCTCCATGCCGCTAGTTCGCGATACATGGCGGTACTGTCACCCTGTGCGCGGAAGCGCCTCAGGTTGAGCAGGATCGCATCTGGCGGGATATAGCCAGTAGGGGTCAGCACGACACCGTTGCTGTTCGCTATCGCTGCCTTGTGCAATGCCAAGTCGGCCGCTCTGTGGGCCGTTTCAAGCGCTTGCTGCGCACGTTGCACGCTCTTCACAATGGCAGTGCGTGTGGGGTGATTCGCGAGCGGTGACGCATTCAGCTCGGCTTCGATCTCCGCGAGGATCGAGCGCGGCAGCGGCGCCACAACGTCCCCTTCGACCGACACGCGTTGCCGATTTCCAAGCTTCGCACTCTCGTAGTCAATGCGCGTAGACAAGGAGGCAATGCGATCTCTTGTCTTCTCCGCACGTTCCGCCGCAGCCAGCGCGCGACTTGCAATTTGCTCTGCCCCGTCAACGGAGGCGACGGCCGTGTTATCACCCTTCAGATCCGCCAATGCCCAAAGCCGTGACGATAGAAAGTTGGGTTGTATTTCCACCGGAACGACCGGCGTCTGCATCGACCGCAGGAACTCGATCAATGCGCCGCGATCCTGAGATGAGAGTGCCCCGTACTTCAAGCGCGCGCCTTTTGCTTCACCACCGTGAGCCAGGATCACGTCATTCAATGTGGTGATGTCTCCGCGGTGCCCAAACGCGCCTAGGGTCGAGCCAACCTCCCACAGACGCTTGGTGAGGAATTCGTCCGTAGGTGCAAAGCCCTGACTGACGACTTCGTTCGCAAACATCGGAGTTTCAGGGTCCGCAATCCGGTGCCGCTTGAGGTCGGTAAATGCCTCAACAAGGACTTGGCCGTTTTCGTTCCTCTTGAGGTGCGAACCTGCCAAGGATGCGAGGTCAACTTGGAAGGTCCGCTTCACCTCGGACTGCCGCAATGTCCCCTCAAGGTTGTAGGGTCCGGGCTCATTGAAGATGGAGCTGCGCAGTGGCAGCGCCTGGAGGTGGCATGCCGCGCATCCAGCAGAGGAAAAGGCAGCCCTTCCGCGCGCAACTGCACTGGCCTGGGCGGGGTTGTCAGCAACGACTTGGCGAGGCGCCGGCAGCGTTGCTTGATACACCGCCAAGGCTGTGATGTCGCCTTCCATGATTTCATCCTCGACGCCGTCGCGATCAAAGTCACGGCTTCCCGTGCGGCGAATGCCGAACCGCTCAGACGCCTGGATCCCATGATGGTGGTTCAGTGCCGTGACCGTGAACGTGCGCAGCGAGGTCACCACCCCTTTTTGAGACCATGGACGCACGACCAGGTCCTTGTCGACGCCTTCAATTTTTTCAGTGATCACCGTCCCGTTCGGATCGGCACCAATGAACCCGAAGGACACCCCTTTTGTGAGCAGCGGAAGCGTCACCCGCTTGCCAGTGCGCGCGGCTTCCTGCACGGCTTGCTTGCGAAGGCCATGCATGTCCTGCGTCATCTCGCGCGCGGCAAGCTCAATCAGCCCTGAGCCAAATAGCGACGAAGTCTTTCTCTCCGCGCTGAAGGCGCCTGATACGGATTCCAGGATCGGCTCTCGCTCTTGGGCGCCGACGAACACATTGACGGCGAAGCTACCCGCTCCACCGACGGAAGGCTCGCTGTGACAGCTCGCACAGGAGTTCGCATCGGGACCTGACGTTCGCAGAAGAGCCCTGGCGTTAATCGTCGGCCGGCGTGTCGGCAGGCCGGAACCAGTACTGCCAGGTCGTCCAGCGCCGTCCAACTTGGTGAACCTAGCCGCGAAGAGATATTTCCCGTATTCAATGAGGTCGCCCTCTTGGACCTTGCCTGCTTCAATCGCGGTCTGATCCAAGTGGAACGGCATGGCTCGTTCATCGCCAATGATTGGCTGCGCAGCCCAGCTGACCGCTGCGACGACGGCCACCGCGGCGGCCACAATACGAATTGACTTGCGCATAGCTCGCCTCCCTGTTTTGGCAATCAATCAAGCTTGCTAATTCCGGAGTAAAGCTTCATGTCTCGCGGCATCGGTGGAATGGCGATAGGGACCTCCACGAACTCCTGCCGCCAGCCTTCCGGGGTGAGGAGGCTGAAATTGAGCCGCTGCATCCCATCCACGTACCACTGCATCTGCGGCGTTGCGGGCCTATCGTTGCTCGGCCAAGTGTTCAGGGACGACATGAACTTGCGGTTCTTCCCGAGGAAGTTGTAAACGATGATGTTGGCCTCAAGGCCCTGACCGCGTGCGCCGGAGTATTCCCAGCCACTGATCCAGCCTTGTTGCTTCACGCCAGCCAGCGCTTCGTCGAGGTGCCCCTGCTGAAGGACGGTGCGACGGAACTGGACCTTGTGGTTGTCCTCCAGGGTGATCCACAGCGTCTGGTCGGCTCCCAGCGGACCGCGTTCGTCGAAATCGACCCGTGACACCTTCTTCTGAAGCAGATCCTGGGTCAGCTCTTCCTCGGGCGTCACCACCAGGAAGCCGCCTTCGATGGTCAGGACGTACGGCCGATAGGTGACCACCTTCTTCGAGTCGACTTCGTAAAGGAGGGCTCCCAGCGGGAACCCGACGACGGTGCCGACGCTTGCTCCCGCAGCGTTCAGCAGGCCACCCTTTGGCTGGACCTCAACTTTCGCAAGTGGCTTGCCAATGAAGGTAGACGTTGTGTCCTTGATCGTTGATCGCTCTGCTTCAGAGGGCAGATCAAGCGCCTTGATCATCGCCTGCCCGCTCGCGGCGCCTTCCATGGGCACCTCGGACAAGACCTGCCTGAACTGCTGCGTGCTGATCGTTTCTAAGGCCCAACGTCCGAAGCGGTCGGTGACCAGTTCAACGCTTGGCTTCACCAACTTCGCATCCGTCGAAATCAGAAAGAAGGAAGCCCGGAAGCGGCGATCCTTGCCCTTGAGGCCCTTGATAACGACCTCGTCACTGCCGCGGAATTGATAGCCAGCAATCTTCGCCTGAGAGACCCAGGCCTTCAGTGCTGCTTCAAGTTCTTCCGGTGCATGGATCGTGGGCTTGAATGCCGAAGTCTCGCGCCCGTCGTTTTCCGACAGCAGATCTCGGCGCTCGCTTTGGTCACCCCGAACAGCGAACACATACGAAGTCATGATCGCCGAGAGCTTGTCTCTCGAAATCGCTCCTGGCTCGGGACGGATAGAAAGATTTCCGCCCTCGAATCCGATGAGCAAGACATCAGGGTCCACAGAACTCGTGCGGTGGATCATGTTCCCCAGCAAAGAGCCGGCATGGCAGGACACGTGAGCGTGCGTCGACGCGCTCCTGGACGAAACCGTGCGAACGCTGCGAATCAGCGGATCTGGATAGGGGAACTTTGAGGCTTGGAAGAAGTGGTCAGGTAGCGGGCTGATCGGGAAGATGATCGGGAAGATTTCGTCAAACTTCGGGATCTGCGGAAGTATTTGATTCCTGGCGCGCTGCAGGGCGTCAAAGCCTTCGTCGAAGTCGGCCTTGAGTGCTGCGGCACGGTTCGTTCCCGTGCCGCGCGCTGCGGCCACTTGAACAACGGGGATCTCGAAGCCCCGCTTGCTCTTCTCCTCCAGAAGGCTGGCCTTGAGAACCGCCAACGTGGAAGAGCCCGTGCCAGGCTCGACGATCACCGCAATGGCACCGTTGTGACTCAAGTCAGCCGCAAGCTGGTCAACCTTCTGCGGGTTCGGCTCAACAAAGAGGTCGACGTGCAAGCCCCACACGTCGGCAGCCTTCTGAATGCCCTCAGCAATCCTTGGAGAGGAGACAACGGCGCCGATATAGAGCCCTGTAGAAATCTTCTCGGAAATTTCCGTGAGGTTCAGCGCGTCGACGACCACGGACGGACTAGCGCCGGTGGCGAGCGCATTGCTGCGCACAGGTTGGCTCGTTTGTGCCGATGCAGCGGCGCCGATAAGCGCGCAGGCAAGGAATACGGGCATGACCCGCGGCTGGAATAAGAAACGGGAAGACGACGACATGAAGCTCTCCTGTGATTGTTGGCGCCGACTGAAATTTGACCCACCCATGAGGGCCCTGCCGACCCAAATTTGACCCAGGTGTTCAACCTACCCTGCCCGAGATATCCACAGCTGGGCGGGGGTGTGAGGAGTGATCACCATGGTGATGATTGGCAAGGTCTTGCGGATGCACCACCGCGAGAAGAAGTCGGTACGGGAGATCGCCAAGGCGACAAGCCTGGCGAGGAACACGGTGCGCAAGTACCTCAGGCTGGGCAAGGCCGAGCAGCCCCAGTACCGCCGGCCGGCGGTGCCGACCAAGCTGGCGCCCTACGTCGAGCAACTGGAGCAATGGCTGCGCGCCGATGCCCGCCGGCCCAAGAAGGAGCGGCGCAGCGCCAAGGCACTGCTGGAGCAGTTGAAGGCCGCGGGCTACGCGGGCGGTTACAGCCGGCTGACCGACTACATCCGCGCCTGGCGCGCAGCCCAGCGAGGTGCGGCGACGGGCGATGCCTACGTGCCGCTGAGCTTCGAGCTCGGCGAGGCCTTCCAGTTCGACTGGAGTGAGGAGCCGTTGGTCATCGGCGGCGTCTATCAGCGGCTGCAGGTGGCGCACATGAAGCTGTGCGCCAGCCGGGCCTTCTGGCTGGTGGCCTACCCCAGCCAGGGCCACGAGATGCTGTTCGACGCCCACACCCGCGGCTTCGCGGCCCTGGGCGGCGTGGCGCGCCGGGGCATCTACGACAACATGAAGACCGCCGTGGACCGCGTGGGCCGCGGCAAGAACCGCGACGTCAACAGCCGCTTCGCCGCGCTGTGCGCGCACTACCTCTTCGACCCGGACTTCTGCAACGTCGCCAGTGGCTGGGAGAAGGGCGTCGTCGAGAAGAACGTGCAGGACAGCCGGCGTCGCATCTGGCTGGCGGCACGCGAGCAGCGCTTCGGGTCCTTGGAGGAACTCAACGCCTGGCTGGGCGAGCGCTGCAAGGCCCTGTGGGCCGAACTGCGCCACCCCGAGCACAAGGCCTTCAGCGTGGCCGAGATGCTGGAGCTGGAGCGCAGCCACCTGATGCCCAAGCCCGTGGACTTCGATGGCTATGTGCAGGACGTGGCGCGTGTGAGCAGCACCTGCCTGGTCACCGTGGCCCGCAACCGCTACTCGGTGCCGTGCGAGTTGGCCCGGCAGACGGTCAGCACGCGGCTGTACCCACAGCGCGTGGTGATCGTGGCCGACGAACGCGTGGTGGCCGAACACGCCAGGCTCAGCGGCAAGGGCCGCACGGCCTACGACTGGCAGCACTATGTGCCGCTGGTGCAGAGGAAGCCTGGCGCGCTGCGCAATGGTGCCCCCTTCGTGGACCTGCCTGAGCCGCTGGCCAAGCTGCGTCAGGCGCTGCTGCGTCATGCCGGCGGCGACCGGCTGATGGCGCAAGTGCTGGCGCTGAGCAGCACGGCGGGGCTGGACGAGGTGCTGGTGGCGGCCGAGCTGGCGTTGGAGAGAGCGGGGCCTGGCGGGCGGATCAGCCCGGAACACGTGGCCAACGTGCTGGCGCGGCTCACGGCGCCGGAGCGACCGCCCAACGTTGCCACACCGCTGAGCACGACCACGCCACCGCAGGCCGACCCGGGCCGCTACGACCGTCTGCGCCGGCTGGCCGAGCAGGAGGCCGACCATGGCTGATGTCATTGCAGAGCTGAAGGCCCTGCGCCTGCACGGCATGGCCGCCACCTGGGCCGAGCTCGGCGAGCAGCGCAACGCTGAAGTCGAGCGCTCGCGCTGGCTGCTGGAGCACATGCTGCAGGCCGAGGCCAGCGACCGCGCCACGCGCTCGGTGCAGCACCAGATGAGCAGTGCGCGCTTCCCAGTGCACCGCGATCTGGCCAGCTTCGACTTCGAGGTCTCGCCGGTGGACCGCAAGCTGGTCACGCAGTTGGCCGCCTGCGAGTTCACGGCGGCGGCGCACAACGTGGTGCTGGTGGGCGGGCCCGGCACGGGCAAGACCCACCTGGCCACGGCCCTAGGCGTGGCGGGCATCGGCACGCACGGCAAACGGG
>NZ_JAJTWT010000024.1 GCF_021353235.1 Pelomonas caseinilytica | reverse complement strand
CGTTCTCGGCGCCAATGCTGCTCAATCGCGTCAGCCGCTGCCGAGCCCGTCATGAACGCGAACTGCTCGCCGGACTTGCCCCGTCAACGCGTTGCGCCGAAATGGATTTTGCAGGTCTGACTAGTTCGTTCACGCGAAATATTAGTGGCGCTGTTTTTGATGATGCTGACGATGCGGATGTTTTTATGTTGGTGAGTTGCCAAGTTGATGTTGTTGACGATGTCGACGTTGTTGTTGGTGAGTTGCGAACTTCTGGTGCGCGTGTTGGTAGCTTCTCTGGTGTTCGTTGTTGGCAACTTCTTCAGCAACAAGATTTCTAGCAACGAGAATTTTTTTGAGCAATCCATCAGTTCCAGAAAAAAGTTCGTAGACAACGTCGTTGCGTTCCAAGTTGCTGGCAAGTCCCCTCTTGATCGCGATTGCAGCGCTTCAAGCTCGTTCCGGGGGGTCTTCGGCTACGCCTAGTCTTGCGTCACGACAGGGCCAGCGCGCGCTCGCGCACCAAAAAACCTGCGGCTTCCTAGAACTTGATCCCCGCCTTGCGCGGGGTGACGAAGCTGTCGGGCTCGTGGCCCAGGCGGAAGCCGACCAGGTAGAGGGCGCTGGTCGCCATGGGCTTGGCGCCGGGCGAGTCGTTGCCGAAGGTCAGCATCAGCCTGCGTTCGGCATAGCGCAGCGACACGCCCAGCTCCTTGAGCGCATCGATCTGGGACTGCAGCTCGTCGTAGACCTCCAGCTTCATCGTCTGCGCATAGTCACTGGCGCAGTCGCGGTAGTCGTGGATGTAGTCGACGAGCACGGCAAAGGCCTCGGCCGCCTCGCGCTCCATGTCAAAGCCCGGCTCCGACAGGTCCATCATGTGGTTCTCCACCAGGGTGGCCAACTGGCGGCCGGTGGTCACCGGATGGGCCGTCAAGGTCACGTGCTCCCGGTCGAACTTTTCCTTGCGGGCGTTCAGCTGCGCCTCGGTGGGAATTGAAAACGGCTTGTTCAGGGCATCGACGTCCTCGAACTCGAACGCGCGGCCCAGGGCGCGGCGGGTGTGCAGGTTCGCCGGCTGGCCTTTCTCGATGCGCTGGATGGTGCGAACGCTCAGGCCCGAGATCTCGGCCAGCTGCTCCTGGGACCAGCCATGCAGCTCACGGAAAACGCGCACGCAGCCGCCGATCTCGGCATCGGTCAGAAGGCGGGGTGGGGACTCGGTGTCATCGGCGGTCGTCATGGCGTCGTCCTTCGGTGTTCAGCAGTGCGTCCAGTGTGCGAGCCGCGGGCGGCGGCGAACACGACAGCAAACCGACAGTAACCCGCAGGCAACGGCTCCGCGGCGCCGAGCGTTGGACAGCCACTGCATGGCTACGACGCCATCCAGATCGGTTCGCGGGAACCGAGGCGACGTCTGCAACGCGGTCAGTTCGGAGTTCATTCCCGCCGGGTTAGCGGGACGTAGCTCAACAACGTCAACGCGCGGATGCGTACCGCTCGACGAATGCGCGGTTTGCTGCATTTGATCGGGCAGACTGTCGCAGCTGAAACACTGGGACCAGCGGATGACGGAAGTGGTGCTTCGCGTGTTCGTGTCCTCGCCTTCGGATGTTGAACCCGAGCGAGCGCGGGTGGCCGTCGTGGCCGAGCGGCTCAATGGCGAATTTGCCGGCCGCGCGCGTGTCGACGTGCAGCGCTGGAACGACAAGTTCTACGTGGCCGGCGCCTCCTTCCAGCAGGGCATCATGAAGGCCATGGACGGCCTGGCCGGCACCGACATGGTGGTCTGCGTCGTCTGGAAGCGGGTCGGCACCGAGCTGGACCCCCTCGCCTGGTCCCGTGACGACGGCGCGCCGTACGAGAGCGGCACGGTGCTGGAATACGAGGCGGCGCGGCAACTCGCCCAGAACACCGGCAAGCCGGAGCTGTACCTCTTCAGGAAGACGGCCGCGGTGCTGTACACGGCGGCCGACGCCGAGGAGCAGATGGGCCAGCACCGGGCGCTGCAGACGGTGCTCGACCGCTGGACCCGCGACGCCAGCGGCCGCAACGTCGGCGCCTTCCAGCAGTTCGCCGACACCGACGACTTCGAGCAGCAGGTCGAAGGGTGCATGCGCCAGTGGCTGCAAAAGCACGGTGTCGCCCGGCTGGCCCGGACCTGGGATCGCAAGACCCAAGGGTCGCCGTTCCGAGGCCTGGAGTCATTTGACGCCGGGCATGCCAAGGTGTTCTTCGGCCGCGACGCCGACGTGACACGCGCCGTCGCCAAGCTGCAGCTGTCGGAGACCACCGGCGTGCCCTTCCTGCTGCTGGTGGGCGCGAGCGGCGCCGGCAAATCGTCGGTGCTGCGCGCCGGCCTGCGCCAGCGCATCACGCTGCCCGGCAGCTTTCCAAAAGTGGCAGCGTGGCGCTCATGCCTCGTCGTTCCCAGCGCGGACCCGCTGCGCAGTCTCGCGGACGCGTTGTTCGCCCCTGAGGCGCTGGGGCCCGAGCTGGCCGCCGGGGAGCTGAACAAACCCGCCTTGCTGGCTTCCGCGCTCGTCGACCCGGACGTGGCGCAGGCGACCGTGGCCCACGCGCTGGGCCGCATCGCCGCGAACTATGCCCAGGCGCACCAGCTGGACGAGCCTCGCCCGGCGCGCCTGCTGATCTGCGTCGACCAGGTCGAGCGCGTGCTGCTGGAAGCGCCTGCCGACCTGGCCGTCAAGTTCGGCGCTGTGATCCGCGTGTTGGTCGAGCAGCGGCTGGCGACCGTGGTGATGGCGCTGCGCAGCGACACCTATGCCAAGTTCCTGAACAACGGGGATCTGGCGGCGCTGCTGGAGCGGGGCGGTGGCCGCATCTACAACCTGCTGCCGCCGTCGCATGAAGAACTGGTGGAGATCGTCAACAAGCCGGTCCACGCCTGCGACCCACTGTTGGCGTTCGAGACCAAGGAAGGTCGCTCCCTCGCGGATGTGCTGGTCGGCGATGTGCAGGGCGGCGATGCGCTGCCGCTGCTGCAGATGACGCTGCAGAACCTGTTCGAAGCGGAAGGCACGCGAAACGACGGCCTGCTGCAGTTCAACGACTACCCGGGGATCGCCAAAGCCGTCGAGAACACCGCCGACGCCGCCTATGGCGCGCTCGGCGCCGCCGCGCAGCGGGAACTGCGCGGCTTGCTGGCTGCCATGGTGAGCGACGTGGTCGTGGACGAGCAAGGGGTGGCGCTGCCGATCGTGACGCCGGTGGACCGGGAGAAGTTCGTTGCCGCGCATCCGTCGCGCGCCGAACTCGTCAAGGCGCTGATCGACCGGCGCTTGCTGACCAGCCAGGAGGTGGGCGGCAAGGTCTTCATCCGGCCGGTCCACGACGCCTTCCTGCGCACCTGGCCGCGGGCGTCGACGCTGATCGCCGAGCACGCGCCGTTGATCCATGTCCGCCATACGCTGGAACCGATGGTCATCGACTGGCAACGCGCGCTGGACCATGAGAAGAGTGGACATGTTGCGACGGGTGCCCTTCTGGCCGGCGCTTCTGCCTTGCAGGACAAGATGGGCGACGTGTTGGGCGGCCAGATGCTCGCATTCATCGACGCGTCGCGTGCCGCGGCGAGTCGCCTCAAGCGCCGCACCTACGCTTTAGCTGCAGCGGCCGTCGTGGCGATGGCGACCGGGGCTCTGGTCGCGTCGAACGCTCGAACGACGCAGGCCGCTCAACTTGTCGTCGAATCGAAGGGCGCGCTGTCGCGGATGGACTACGCGCGCGCCGAGATTGCTGCTGCGGCTGCGCTGAAGCTGCGTGATCTTGCCGCTACCCGCGAACTCCTACTGACGGCCCGGCTAGGAGGCGTCAGAGTGCTCGGCCGCTCTCCCGAAGAAACCAGCTTCGTGTTCACGGTGTTCAACCGTAGCGGGAACCTGGTCGCCACGGTGCAACCGCCTCGTGATGGCAAGCCGCCCGCGCTGAATATCGCGTCGGCGTCCGATGGCAAGGTGCTGTGGCACGCTGCCTTGCCCAGCCAAGTGCTGACCGTGGATGCCATCGCCTTCAGCGAGGACGCTGGCGGTGCGCGCCAGCTCGCCGTGTCCTGGTCGGCGGACCACGCAACGACATTCCACGTGGGGCTGTGGACCTTGCGTGATGGCCAGCCAGCCGGCGCGCCGCGGGAGCTGCCCGCCACCGCGGCGGCGGGTGGCCATGCCAAGCGCATCCCCGCCCTCGCCTTCCATCCGCGCCAGCCCTGGCTGGCCACCGGAGGCGAGGACGGCAAGCTCACGCTGTGGGACCCGTCGGGCGCGAGCCTGCGCCTGCTCTGGCAGCGCGAGGGGGCCCACGCCCCCAACGTCCATGGCATCGCCTTCAGCCACGACGGGAAGATGCTCGCCTCCGGCGGCGGCGACTACACGGCGCGGGTCTGGCAGGTGGCCGACATGCTGGTTCCGATCAGCACCGTTGCGTCGAGCGGTGGCGCAGTACCGGAGGCGAAGTACCAACTGAGCGGCCACCGCGATTCGGTGTTCGCCATCGCTTTCAGTCCGGACGGGAAACGACTAGCCACCGGAGGCCACGACCGCACGGTGCGCATCTGGGATCTCACTCTGGCGACGAAGGAGAACGGCGTGCCCACCGTTGCAACCCTGTCCGGCCATGACGGCACGATCCTGTCGATCGCCTACAGTGAGGATGGGCACCTGCTCAGCTCGGGCGCGAGCGACGGCTCCGCGGCGCTATGGGACGCAGCTACCTGGCAGTTGATGAATCGCATCCAGTCTGACGACGGCATCGTGCGGTCGGTGGCCACGCCGCGCTTCGAGGACGGCATCCACGTTGGCGGCGAGCATGGCTGGAGCGTGTGGTCGGTGAGTGGCAACCCCGTCGTCGCCCGGCTGTGGAACGGCGGCGCCACGGTCGGCAACATCGCCTTCGATTCGACCGGCAAGGCCCTTGCCGCGGCAGGCGATGGCGACAAGGGCCGCGTGCGGGTCTGGGACACCGGCTTCGGCAAGCCCACCATCCTGGACCCCCAGGTCGAGGGCGAGGCGATCAACAGCCTGGCCTTCAGCCCGGATGGACGCTGGCTGGCCGCCGCGGGCACCAGCCAAGCCATCCACGTCTGGGAGCGCAAGGCGGGCTGGCCCAAGGTCACCATGCCCAGCAAGGATCCGGCGCACCTCGGCATCATCTGGGGCCTGTGCTTCGACCGCCAGAGCCGCTGGCTGGCCAGCAGCAACCAGAGCCCGGACGTGCAGATCAAGCGCTGGCGCACGTCCGACTGGGGCCTGCTCGACGAGACCCCCAAGGGCGAGCTGCAGGACAGCGTCTATGCGCTGGCGTGCGACGCCACCGCCGACCGGCTCGTGTCCGGCGACTCCAAGGAAGCCATCGTCGTGCGGGAGACGGGCAAGCTCGCCGTCACGGACCGCATCAACACCGAGCACCCGGGTGAGCTGAACGTCTGGAGCGTGGCGTTGATGCGCTCGCCCCACGCCATCCTGTCCGGGCACGCCGACGGCCGCGTGCGCCGCTGGACCCCGGCCAAGGACGGCGGCTGGACCAGCACGCCCCGCGCGGCGGACGCCGCCACTTCCGACAAGGCGGCCGAGGTCAACCCGACGATCAACACGGTGTCCTACGACGCGAAGCATGGCTGGGTGGCCGCCGGCGGCGTCGGCCCGAGCGTGGAGATCTACGACGCCAACGACCTGCACTGGTTGCGCAGCCTGCGCGGCCACGGCGGCACGATCTGGTGGGTGAGTTTCGACGACCAGGGAGACCGGCTGGCCTACGGCGGGCTGGATGGCATCGTGCGCGTGATCCACCTGGAGAGCATGCTCAAGGTCGACAAGGAAGACCCGGCCCAGCTGTTCGCGGGCTCGGAGCAGGCCACCGGGCTGACCGTCAAGGACGGGGTCATCGTGCGGCGCGGCGCCAACGCCAAGCCAGGCCATTGACCTCGCCGGCCTGCCAGGTCGCGCTCGCCGCCAGGCAACACGGGCGGCCTGGCGACGCGCCAGCCCACCTCCGCGCGCCCCGAATTGACCCGCGCTAAACATTTGGTTACTGTGGCTGCACAGGGATAAGACAAGAGATCACATGGCACTCGCTCAATCGGACCTGCAGCGCGCCGCCCAGCGGCAACCGCTGCGCAAATCACAGCCGTTCAACGGTCGCCAGCCCACGGCATTTCTGTGCCACAGCCACCTGGACAAGGAACCCGCCGAAGGCCTGCAGGTCTGGCTGGCGGAGCAAGGCGTGGAGCTGTATATCGACTGGAAGGACGGCGCGATGCCGGAGACGCCCGACCGCGAGACGGCCAGGCGCATCCAGAGCCGCATCGTGAACAGCGACTGGTTCCTGTTCCTGGCCACCGCCAACGCCAAGGCGTCGCGCTGGTGTCCGTGGGAGCTGGGCTACGCCGATGGCAAGAAGAACCTGAACCAGATCGCCATCGTGCCCACATCTGATGGCCGCGGTACCTACGGCAACGAATACCTCCAGCTCTACCGCCGGCTGGACGCCAACTCGCTCAGCCAGCTGCTGCTGTTCGAGGCGGGTTCGAGCCAGGGCACGTCCGTTCGCAACCTGCGCTTCTAGGACGCGGCATGGCCCTTTACCAATGCTTGTTGCTGGGCGCGCCGAGCGATGACCAGGCTGCGGCGTTCGTGGCCACCTTCGACGAGTGCCTGGCCTTGTTCGGGCTGCAGCGCGGTCGCGACTACACGGTCGACCGCGGCATCACCGACGACTTCAGCGACACCACCGCCACGGTGGCCGTCTTCTTCGGCGCCGAGGGGGCCGAGTACCCGGAGGCCGCCCGGCTGACCCGGCTCGGCGTGCCGGTGGTGCCCATCGTCAGCGCGGCCGCCCGCGTCAGCGTCGAGCTGCCCGCCGCGCTGCGCAGCATCAATGCCATGTTCCACGACGCGGCCGACACCCACCTGCGCCGTGTCGTCACGGCGGCGCTGCAGTGCCTGGGCTTGCTGCCGGCCCAGCGGCGGGTCTTCGTCAGCTACCGCCGCGAGGAATCCGCCGACGTCGCCCTGCAGCTCTTCGAGGCCCTGTCGGCGCGTCGTTTCGACGTGTTCCTGGACACGCATTCGGTCTCGGTGGCCGCCGACTTCCAGGCGGCCCTCTGGCACCGGCTGTGCGATTCCGACGTGCTGGTCATGCTCGACACGCCGGGCTACTTCAAGAGCCGCTGGACGACGGTCGAGTGGGGGCGTGCCATCTCCAAGCACATCTCCATGCTGCAGCTGGTCTGGCCCGGGCACACGCCCGAGCGCGAGTCCCACCTGGCCACGTCCAAGAAGCTGGCCGAGGCCGACTTCAACGGCACGCGCCTGACGCCGGAGGTGCTCGCGGACGTCGCGCTGGAGCTGGAGCGCGTGCGCAGCGTCAGCGTGGCGCTGCGGCACTCGAACATGGTCGGCACGCTGCGCACCGCCATCAAGGACCTGGGCGGCAGCGTCGAGGGTGTCGGCCCGAAGCGTTCGGTCATCCTGAAACTGCCTTCCGGCAACCCGCTCGTCGCCTACCCCGTCGTCGGCGTGCCCACCTCGGTCGACGTCCATGACTGCATCGATCTGAGCGACTCGCGCGCGGCTGCCGTCATCTATGACCACCTGGGCATCAGCAAGGAATGGTGCCGCCACCTGGACTGGCTCGCCAGCCGGGTCGGCACCGTCAAGTGGTTGCGCAGCCGAGAGGCCGACTGGCAGTTGGCCGAGATCGAGAGCTAGCCGTGGGTGCGATCTTCCTGTCCGCGAGCGTGCCGACGCGCGAGCCCTACAGCCTGGACTGCCGGCCGCAGGAGATCCAGGCCGCCATCAACGCGCTGGCCCAGGTGGTGCTCGGCCGCAGAAAGCTCGTCTGGGGAGGCCATCCCGCCATCACCCCGCTGCTGTGGTCGGCCGCCCAGGCGGTGGGCGTGGAGTACACGATCGCCGTCGAGCTGTTCCAGTCCAAGCTGTTCACGAAGGTGCTGCCGGCGGAGAACAAGTACTTCGCCAACGTGCGGCTCATCGATGCCGTCGGTGAGGACCAGGAAGCGAGCCTGCTGGAGATGCGCAAGGCCATGTTCACGTCCACAGATTTCGAGGCGGCGGTGTTCATCGGCGGCATGCACGGCATCCTGGACGAGCACAAGCTGTTCACGCAGTACTGGCCCAACGCCACCTGCATCCCGATCGCCCAGACCGGCGGCGCGACCACCAAGCTCGCCGCGGACTTGGGCTACGAGCCCCCGGACGACCTGGCGCCGCTGGACTTCGTGGCGCTGCTGTACGGCGGGCTGGGCATCCGGCCGAGCCAGAAGCGGGAAGCCCGCGCCGACCAAGGAGGAGACGATGGCACGAGTGCCGGTGTTCTATAGCTTTCATTTCGACAACGACGTCATGCGGGTCCAGCAGATCCGCCAGATGGGCATGATCGACGGCGACGAGCCCGTGTCCCCGAACGACTGGGAGACCGTCAAGCGCGGCGGCGCCGCCGCCGTCGAGCGCTGGATCGACGACAACATGAAATACAAGCGCTGCGTGGTCGTGCTGATCGGCTCCCAGACCCATGTGCGCCCGTGGGTCCAGCACGAGATCCGCAAGGCCTGGTCAGACAACCGCGGCCTGCTGGGGATCCACATCCACAACCTGAACTGCCCCCGGCACGGCACCTGCGCCAAGGGCACCAACCCGTTCGACCAGTTCGTGTTCCGCGACAGCAACGGCAACGTCATGCGGCCGCCGGTCTATGACCCGCCGGCGATCGGCACCTACAACCACATCCGAGACAACCTGGCGGGCTGGGTCGATGACGCCGTCGCCCGCCGTCGATAGGCCGCAGGCCGCCACGCCATGTCCGACATCTCCAACAAGCACAAGCACCTCGAGTTCATCCAGGCGTCCATCAGCCGGATGTCGGGCAACCTGTTCCTGCTCAAGGGCTGGAGCATCACGCTGATTGCGGCGCTCTTTGCGCTGGCCGCCAAGGACGCCAACAAGGCCTACATCGTGGTGGCCTATTTCCCGCTCTTCATCTTCTGGTTCCTGGACGGCTACTTCCTCTCGATGGAGCGGCGCTTTCGGTCGCTCTACGAGCACGTGCGCAAGCTCAAGGAAGAAGACATCGACTTCTCGATGAGCATCGAACCCTACAAGCATGACCCGCGCAACACCTGGTTCTCGGCGGTGTGCTCCCGCACGCTGCTGACCTACTACGTCGGGCTGGCCCTGGTCATGATCTTGCTTGCCATCGCCCTCCGCTAGACGCGGCACGCCCCCGCCGCGCAGGACACCGCCAGCTCACGCAAAGGACTGAAACATGGCTCGCAAAGTCTTCTTCAGCTTCAAGTACGACGACGTCTATCGCGCCATGAACGTGCGCAACAGCAACGTCATTGGGGGCGTGCTCAAGTCCGGCTTCATCGACAAGGCCGATTTCGAGAAGGTCGAGAAGAAAGGCCAGGACGCCATCCGCGATTGGATTGACGATCAACTGGACGGCACGACAGTCACCGTCGTGCTGGTCGGCGAGAAGACCGATAAGAGCAAGTGGGTCAAGTACGAGATCGCTCAGAGCATCAAGCGCGGCAACGGCATCCTCACCATCGACATCAGCAAGATCGAGGATGGCCAGAACAACACCACCGACTGCTGCTCGCTGCGCGTGCCCGACTACGAGCACTACCGCTGGAACAAGGACAAGGGGCGCGACAACCTGGGCGCCTGGGTGGAAGCCGCAGCGAAGGCCGCCGGCAAGTAGTCAGCCCCCGTCTCCGGCACGCCCCCCGACTGATGGCTAAAGTCCCGGGCTGGGCATATGCAAGCATGAAGCGGATTCGAATCGCCCCCGGCAAGTTCGTCACCATCTCGAACGAGCTGGCGGAGAAGGCCGCGCGCGTGTTCGCGACCGGTCTGACGCGCGACCAGGTCCTTGCGCTCAGTGCGACCGAGCCGAGGCACACGGCGGGTCTCATGGCAGGCTCGCCAAAGCCGCTGGCCGCCGCTAAGCCCCGAGGGGCAGCGAAGCCAAAGCCTCTGCGCCGCAAGGCAGGGTGACGGCCCCTTTCAAGGCGCTAAGTCAGCGTGTTGAGAGCGGATCGCAGCCTTTCGCCAAGATCACCGACCAGCGCCACCGCCTGCAGCGCCGGATAGTCCGCGCGGCTGCCCGCGAGCGACGCTGCGGCGCGGCGGCAGGCACCGGCGACGGCCTCGGCCGAGGCGACGATCTCGACGTCCGGCTTGTCCATCGCGATGGTCAGCCGCATCACCTGCATGAGGCCGTCGATGTCGCCCAGGCGCGCCGCCAGTTGGCGCTGCCACGGCTTGGCGCGGCCCAGGCCTGTGCGGATCAACTGCACCAGCTCGTCCAGGTCCTTGGTGGTCTTGGCCGCCGCCACCAGCTTGGGATCGGCGGCGCCCTCCTCCGCCGCGCTCACGTGCCGCTCGACCCGACCTTGCGGCGCCCCTGGCGCGCGGGTGTGCTGGTGTCGGGTGCCGGCACGGGCGCCAACCGCTCCACCAGGGCCTGCAAGGTCTTTGCCTCTGCCTCGTAGCGCGACGTGGCCTGCTGGCTGTCGGTGAGCTGCCGCCGCAGCTCGGCGACCTGCGCCTCTTGGCCGGCCTGAGCTTTGACGGCATTGTCCAGGGCGAGCTTGGCTTGGTTGGCGTCGATCTCCAGGCGGGTGGCCTTGGCTGCATGCTCGACGGCTTGCTCGCGAGCGGCGGCCTCCACCTGGGCCAGCTTCTGGCGTGTTGCCTCGGCCGCGTTGTCGGCCCGGCCGCGCGCCTGACGTTCCTGCTCGATCTCCTTCAGCGCCCGCCGCTCGGCACCAGCCGCACGGTCGTTGGCCGCCTCTACAGCATCGCGCGCCTTGGCCAGCTCGGCCGCGAAGCCGTCCTGCAGCGCTTGCTGCTGGCGTCCCGCGTCTTCCAGCTGGCTTAGCATCTGCTGGACCCGCGCTTGCGTGCCGGCGTGCGCGCGGCGCTCTGCCTCCAGCGCCGTTTGGGCCTGCTGGAGCCACTCCTGCATCTGGACCACCTGGCCCCGGATCTCCTCGGTCTTGGCCTGCGCTTCGGCCAAGGCCTGCTCGGCGGCCGCCTGCGCCTGCTGGGCACGCTCGGCGTCGGCCTGCAGTTCCAGCCGGGCGGCGGCCAGCTCGCCACGGGCGGCTTCCGTGGCCTGGCTCCACAGCGCGGCGATGGCTTCGGCCGCCACGGCCTTGATGGGCTCCGGCAGGTCCGGATGCTGGATGTCGACGCGTGCCCGGTGCCGCAGGTCGTCCCAGAACTTGCCCACCTCTTCGGCCGGCACGTTCATCGAGCCGCGCCGCACGTACTGGTAGAGCTTGTTGGCCGTCGGCGTGATCCCGTACCTGAAGAACAGCAGCACGCAAACTTCGCGGTACAACGTTTTTGTATCGCTGAATTTGGCCTTCAGTGCCTCGACTTCGGCCAGGATCTCAGTTTCGGCGCTCATTCGTTGATATTACGACGTAATACGTTGTGAATCCAACTTTCAAAGTTGAACTTTTGACATTACTCCTATAGTGTCAAAATTCTCTGAAATGCGGCCGATCGAAATGCGTGAGACCGAAAAAGTGACTTCGACGGGTGCCCTGGCGCACGCCGAACTCGCCCCGCTCGGCGAAATCGTCGTTCTGGATGAGTTGTCCGGCCGCGCGGGCTCGAACCGCTCGCGATCGGGTCACCAGCAGATCTCGGCGTCCACCGATCAGGAAGCGGTGCTCGCATGGCTGGCCCGATTTGCCGACAGCCCCAACACACTGGCCAACAGCCGTCGCGAGGCCGAGCGCCTGCTTCTGTGGAGCATTGGCGAACGGGCGAAGCCGCTTTCCTCGCTTTCTCACGAGGACCTGCTGATGTACCGGCGCTTCCTGGCTAACCCGCAGCCGGCCGCGCGGTGGGTGATGGCGCCTGGACGCAAGGCTGGCAGGCGCAGTCCCGACTGGCGGCCTTTCGCCGGGCCGCTCTCCGAGGCCTCCACCCGCCAAGCGATGACGGTGCTCAACTCGCTGTTCTCTTGGCTGGTTGAGGCAGGCTACTTGGCTGGGAACCCGCTGTCGCTGAGCAAGCGTCGAGGCAAGGCGCCCAAGCCGCGCGTCACGCGCTTCCTTGAAACCGACCTCTGGGAGGCCGTGCGCGGCACCATCCTGGCGATGCCCCAGGAAACGCAGCGCCAGCGCGCGGTCTACGCGCGCGCACGTTGGCTCTTCAGCCTCTTCTTCCTTGGTGGGCTGCGCATTTCAGAGGTGGTCGGCAACGGGATGGGCGACTTCTACATGCGTTCGAATCACAAGAGCGGCGAGCAGCGCTGGTGGCTGGAGGTGCTGGGCAAAGGCGACAAACAACGCATGGTGCCGGCCACGAATGAGCTGATGGTCGAGTTGATGGCCTACCGGCGCGCGCTGGAGCTGCCCGAATTGCCACAGCCAGGTGAGCCGTCTCCATTGGTCTTCCCCGTTGCGTGGCGCCGCTCAACCCACCCCGCTTCGGTGTGGCCAGAAGCCATGACGCGCAGCGCGGTGCACGGCATCTTGAAGGAGGTTTTCGCCGCAGCCGCCGGCCGCTGGGTGAACGAAGGCCGAGGCCAAGAGCAGGCCGACAAGCTCAGCGCGGCGTCGGCGCACTGGTTACGTCACACCGCGGGGTCCAACTTGGCCAACGACATCGACCTTCGCCATGTGCGTGACACATTGGGCCACACGACGCTTTCGACCACGAGCATCTACGTGCATGGCGAGGACGACGCTCGCCATGACGCCGTGAACGCGTCCCACCGAATCAGCTGGTAGCGGGCCCCCCAGTAGGTGTCGTAGCCGTCTTGGCCAGCAGTTCCTCCTCTGCGGAGTTGCCCCATTCATCCATCGCGCGGCTCGGCGCATTCCAGTATTCGTGCAGCGCGGGGAGCGTGGTTTTCTGGCACCAAGGCTGGTCCAGGTGCTCCAGCACGTTGAGTTGGGGCGTTGCCATGACCGAAGAGAACCCCCCTTCGGCCAGCAAGTTCCACGAGATGAACTGGCAGACGCGCACGATGCGCCCGAGCGCCTCGTCGACATCGTTGAACGTTGCGATCGGCACAGCGGGGCCTTTCGGGTCGATTCGCTCAGCATGGGCGACGGTCTTGTCGACCATCGTGCACACCTTCTCGATCACTGGGTGTTTCAGCCGGGCGCGGAGCACGTCGAAGACGCCGGTGTCGATGCGATCAAGCCGCTTGCGCTTCGACGGCCGGCCGGACACAGCATCGAAGTCCTCATGCATGCGCTGCGAGGTGTCGAACGCGTCCGGACCGACTGTGGAGAGGTACTACACCCCCAGGCTCATCAGGCGGCCCAGCAGTACGAGACCCTTCGCGCTCGGGCCACCGACTTGGAGCAGCGCAACGGTGAACTGGAGCGGCGGCTGTCGGGTGCCACCGCCACGGCGCAGTCGCAGTCGCAGGGCGACATGATTACGGAACTGTTGGCCCGGATCAGCCCGCCAGCGCCGGCTGGAAAAACCAAAGTCAAGGCGCCCGCGGTCGGCTGAACGCGTCTATTACTTTGGCCGCAGGGCCAAGAGCAGGACGCCGCCCGGCACCGGCCTGGAACGCGGTGCCTCAGCCAAACAGTGCCAGAACACTGGCAAGAGGCGGTGGCGAGGCAAGAGGCGGCCAACTGCGGCGCATTCGCATGCCAATGCGCTGCATCGCCGCCCAGGTCGGACGCAGCGTCACCACCATCAGCCGCGCGCTGGCCAAGCTCGGGCTGTCCAGCCTGAAGTCGCTGGACGAGCCCAAGCCGGTGCTGCGCCACGAGCGCGAGGCGCCGGGCGAGTTGCTGCACATCGATACCAAGAAGCATGGGCGCATCGTGCACCCCAGCCACCGCGTCACCGGCGGCCGGCCTGACTCCATGGACGGTGCGGGCTGGGAGTTTGCCCACGTGGCCATTGATGACCACTCGCGCGTGGGCTTCGTTCAGATGCCCGCGTTCCTCACCAGCTAACGCACTGTCGACGAGAAAGAAATGCCGATTGAGGATGAGTCGTGGCATGCACAACCTGACGGGATTGACGGCCGCAAAACGGGGGCGTAGCGTTGATCGCGCCAGATTTCCAAGAGTTGCGGGCCACGCGGTTGCAGACCGCAGAGATGGTCGTAGCAGTCATCTGAACAGGAGGTTTGTCATGCCTCGTCTAAGCGAGAGTCTTGCCGTCCCGTCGCTTTTTGCGTGCGCTGCGTTCGCAGCCATTGAACGCAATTTCCGGTAGTTGATCAGTTCCGATTGGCTCTAGCGGTCTCATCCGCTGGGGTGCTGTGTTGCGCTTGATCGGCACATTGGGTGTCAGGTCTTGCCGTGTCTCGCCCATCGCTTTCATTGATCACAGGAGTGTTGGCGCCGATCTAAATTTGACCCACCCTGCCGATTGAACTTTGACCCAGGGCTTGGGGCCGGCATCGGCTGATGCCGGCTGTGGACAACTGTAGCGGTGAGCCTCCTCAGCCCGCCTCG
>NZ_JAJTWT010000023.1 GCF_021353235.1 Pelomonas caseinilytica | reverse complement strand
AGCCCTCCAGAACTCCCAGAAATCAATTGCCATTGAATTTGATTCTGGGAGTTCTGACCATCGGCATTCACCCCGCATCACCAGTGCTCATGCGGGTTGCGGGCGTTTTGCAGGGCCGACTATTTAGTGAAAGGCGCAATAAACCGCCTTGGAAGTCGTCCACACGACGTTAAAGCGAAAATTTGATAACGTTGTCCATTTCGGATTCTCGGCATGACCAGAGAAAGGCGGCGTCGGTGTTTGCGTGTCGCGGCCACAAGCTACGGGCAGCTACCTGGAAGGCTCCAGGGCGACGGTGCCACCCTAAGTCCGCGTGGCGTGGAGAACCGGCTGATGAACCGAGGCACAGGTGCCCACCGTCGACGTCGACGCTGCCGGTCTGTAAACGTACGGGCATCACATCTTGACGCGCCCGTTCGGCAGGTTTCTTTCGGCTCAGCGCAAGTTCAGCAACCAGTCGCGGATGGCGCGATTGGCGGCGTTGATGTCGAAGCTTGTCGGATCGAACGGTCCGCCGCACCATCGGCGCATTGCGTCGTGCTCCGGGTGGGACAGGTCCCCCATGGCTCGCAGGAAGTCCTCATAGCCACCGAGTCCACCGACATCCTCCGGCGGGCAAGCGTTGGCGCCGGCTAGGCACATAGGCCAACTGTTGCGCTTTTCGTCGGCGACTTCGACGCCCTGCACGGTCACGTCATGATTCCAGCTGTCGCCGAAGTCGTACTGGTACACAAAGCCTTCAGTCGATGTGCCCAGCACTTCGTCCAGGCTGTATCCGCCGTCGGGCAGTACGGGCCTGTCGTCGGGCCATTCGTCGTCCGGGATGCCGTAGAGAGTGCCATTGATGCCGAACTGGTGCAGGTGACTGTTGGTCCAGCCCATTGCTGCCTGGATGACGCGGTCAAGATCAGCCAGCGTCATGTGGCCGGGCACGCTGATCAGCCTCCAAACGGATGGCTCGCTACCCTCAAGTTTCACCAGAAGTCGATAGGCGTAGGCGGGCGCGGGCTTCTTGCGGATCGCGGTCTTACGTGTGGCCATCGGCACAGCGTATCAGCGGTCGCAGACCCCGCCGTTGTTCAGTCGGCCCTCGGTGACCAGCGATGCGGGAGGAACTCGTCGATGCGGTTAGCCACCCCAAATTCCCTCACCCTGGCGCCGCAGCGATGACGAGCTGAGGTCGCCGCACGTGGCGCCGGGCTGGCCCGGCAGGACGTTACTTTGCGCCCCTCTGAAGCCGAGGGAGCTACGAGGAGTGAACGTCCTGAACCGGTGGAAATCGCTGCTGTGTCGACGGCTTCCGGCCGGATCGCCAGGGACAGCGGGAAGTACGTGGCGCCTTTCCCCTCTGAGATGTCGAATCTCGACGCAATCGCTTGCGTCGCAAGGTCGACTTGCGCGATCTGGCCATTGACCAAGCCGACGTAAGCGCGTGAACCATCCGTCGCGACGGTGAGCGACGTGGGACGCGACGGCAGCGACTAAGCCCATGCCGTGCTCAGTTGCTCGGCCGCAAGCCGAGCAACTGAGGCTGGTCGTTGCTATCCATCGCTCCGGCGAGCAATTGGATTGCGCACGCGGTTGGCCGAGAGGTGCTTGGTCAGGGCTTTGACGAGGCACCGTAGCCCTTGGCGGCCCACCACACCCCGCCCCACAGGTGGTCCAGATACCGCTCGTCGCGGTACATCGCCGCGTTGTGCCCCAATGCCGTGACGAACACCCGGCCCTTCTCGAACATATGCCACCAGCTCACCGGGTGGTCGGCGCCCATGCCCTTGGCAACCTGGCCGGGCCAGATCTTGGTCGGGTCGTAGCTGCGCTCGTCAACCGCCAGCACGGGGTGAACGCTCACGCCGTGCGGGTTGCTGAACTCGTACCACTCGTCCGACCAGATCCAGCGCTCGGGAAGGCCGAAGGTGGCGGGGTGGTCGACGTCGGTCTTGGTGACGACGGCGGTCTGCAGCATGGGATGGATGACGAAGCTGCGGCCGACAAGTTTTTCGTACCAGGGCCACAGGCCGGGCTTGCTGATGATGGCGCGGTGTACGACGACGGCGTTGCCACCGGCCTTCATGTAGCGCTCCAGGCCCGCCCGCTGGGCCTCATTGAATTCCTCTTCCGAGCTGTTGAGCAGCACGACGGCGGCATAGCGGCTCAGGTCGCCCTCGAAGGCGCCGGGTTGGGCCGTCCAGGTCAGCTCGAAGGCATGCAGCTTTGCCAGTTTCTCGAAGCTCTCCCGTGCGACGGGGATGTATTCGTAGTGGTATTTGGTGGGCATGGCCAGTACCAGCAGCTGGAACTGGCCGTCGCCGGCATGCGCGGATAGGTGCGCGGAAGCGACGGCCGTGGCTGCGGCGAGGGCTTGGACGGCTTTCTTCATGGTGCGGTCGATTCTTCCATCGTCAGTCCGCCGCCTCGCCAGAGGCAGGCGTCAGGTCGTTGATCCACTGTGAGTCATGGCCCGCGCGGGGTCTTGCATGGCCGGCACCCCGACGGATGGGCGCCGCCGAAGGTGGGCGCCAGGACGCACCGGCAGCGTGTCCCTCGAAATCTTGCGGTCATCGGTCGTTGGCCGCCCGGCAGAGGGCTTGGCGTCGATCGCCCTGGCCGAGTCCGGCCGACGACCCTGCGGATGGACGGTGGCCGACGCTCAGTCGATGTCGAGGACATGACGCAACCCGCCGTAGGGCACGCTCCAGGACTCGCCACCGGTATCGACGCTGGCGGTCTTGGGGTTGCAGCGGGTAATGACACCCACGTGGGTCTGGAGATGCCGATCCGTGAAGGCAACCTTGTCGCCGCGTTTGAAGTCCGCGCGGGTGGGACGCGCGGGGGCAGGGGGTGGCGGCGCGACCGGTTCGGGCGCCGCACCGCGTTGCGGTGGTTCGATGGCCGCATAGGGCAGCTTCCAGGCCGCATTGACCTCGGTGCCGTGCACGGTGAGATGGGTGTCGCGCATTTCCGTGATGCGGCCGCTGCGCATCGTGTCGCGTCGCGAGTCGTAGAAGCGCACGACCTGTCCCAGGTGGAGGTCCCGGCGGATGGCCACGATGCGTCGCGGGTCGGTCATCAGTCGATCCAGCAGCGCAGCCAGTTGGTACAACTCCAGGCTCGTGGCCCTGTTCATCGCCTCGATCAGGACGGCGTCCTGCATCGGCGGGGTCCGGTTCGTCATGTGGGCTCCGGGCAGATCGACCCAGCGCCTCCAGGCCATCCTCTCAGCGCGGCATCGAAGCATTGGAGCATGTCGCGCGGGTCTGGATCGGACGTGACGGCCGGGTGCGTGCTCCAGCGCTGGAGAGCTTGGCGGCGCGGGATCGACTAGTGCGCCAGCCATTCGCCGAGGCGGCGCATCGCCGCCGGCGTGCGGGCCAGGCTGCGGTGGTCGGTGCCCGGCAGGCGTTGCACGGTCACGGCGCAACCCGCCGCCTGCAGGGCCTCGGCGAGCTGGCGGGAATGCGCATGCGGCACCTGCCGGTCGCGCTCGGCCAGCAACATCAGAACGCGGCAGCTCAGTGCGCGAGCCGCGGCCATTGAGTCCAGCGGCGAACGCAGCAGCGGCGTCAGCGGGGCCAGCACGGGGCTGCGGGCCAGTACCGCGCGCAGGCTCTTGAAGGGCGTGATGAGGCTGACGGTCGCGGGTGGGGCGCCCGCGGCGGCCAGGCGCGCGGCGAGCTGCAGCGCCAATCCGGTGCCGAGGCTGCGCCCCGCCAGGTGCAGGGCCTGGGGCGGCAGGTCGAGCCGCGCCAGGCCCCAGGCGGCCATGGCCTCGGCGTCGGCCACACAGGCTGCCTCGGACGGCCAGCCGCCGCTGTCGCCCAGGCTGCGGTAGTTGAAGGCGAGCAGGGCGCAGTCGTCGGGCAGCCAGCCGGCGAGGTCGGGCGTCCAGGCCACATGCTCGTTGCGGCCGCCGAACCACAGCAGCAGGCGGCGCGGCGGCATGCCGCCCGAAGGCACTGTCAACCAGCCCTGCAGGCGCACACCGTCCGGGCGCTCTAGCCAGACGGCTTCGGCGCGGCGCCTGTCGGCGGCGGGGCCGGGGTCGGTACGGCGGACGCGCCAGGTGCGGCCGAACAGCAGCTTGCCCTGCAGGCCGACGATGGAGGCCAGCAGGGCCGTGCCCGCGATCAGGGCCCAGGCCGAGGGCGGCAGGTCGGCAAGCGAGGGCATCGGCAAGGTCGGGGGCGCGGTAGCGGCAAGGCCCGCCAGCCTAGGCTGCCGATATGACGGCGTGGTGAGCGCCCGGCTTCAGCGCGTGCAGGGCGCCTGGCCGAGAGCCGTGGTGCGGGCCGGCAGGGGCCTGGGCGTCCATACCGTCAGCGCGAGCCCCAGGCCGACGAGGGCGGCGCCGGCGATCTCGTTGGCGTGCGGCGCCTCGCCCAGCAGCGCCCGCACGGCGATGACCGACACCGGCACCATGTTCAGGAACAGCGTGCCCATGGGCGCGCCCAGGCGGCGCACGCCGGCGTTGAAGGCCAGGGCCGCGGCGACCGTGGGCACCAGGGCGATGTAGGCCAGCTTGGGCACCAGGCTCAGCACCAGCGCCGGCGAGGGCGGCTCGACCAGGCCGGCCAGCGTGGCGCCGACGGTGCCCAGGGCCAGCCAGGGCAGGAAGGCGATGGCCGTCAGCGCGGTGTACTCGAGCGGGCTGTGGTCGGGCAGCCGGGCGGCGTTGCGGGTGTAGAGCACCCAGCCCAGCGTGCCGGCCAGGGTGAGGGCGTCGCCGAGCAGCATGCGGCCGTTCACCTCGCCGGCCTGGCTGAAGAGGTGGGCCACCGTGGCCACGCCGGTCAGTGCGAGTGCGGCGCCAGCGACGGCGCGCAGCGGCGGGCGCTGGCCGTCCAGGGCCCAGCGCAGGCCCAGCGTCGTGAAGGGCATGGTGGCCATGATGACCGAGCCGTGCGAGGGCTGGGACAGCTTCAGGCCGTGGAAGACGAGGATGCTGAAGAGGCCATAACCCGCCAGCCCGACGAGGCTGTGGCGCAGGGCGTGGCGGCGCAGCTTGGCCCAGGGCCGGTCGCCGGCCAGGTGCACGAGGCCGGCGAGCAGCGCCGTGGCCAGGAGGTAGCGCAGCAGGGTGAACCACGCCGGGTCGAGCTGGGCGACGACGGGCTTGCCGATGAGGAAGAGGCTGCCCCAGGCGGTGGTGGCGAAGAGCAGGGCGGTGATGGCGCCGGGCCGGGTGTTGGCGGTCATGAAGGGGCTCCTGGCGGATGCGATGCCTTCACTGTCGGCGCCGGGTCGCCACCGGTCCATTCGTTTCCACGGACCGCCCCGTTCGGAAAATCCACACCCGCCGTCGGCCGGGCCTGCGCAGAATGCCGGCCATGGAGATCTACCAGCTCAAGACCTTCGTCGCCGTCGCCACCGAGGGCAACCTGACGCGCGCGGCGGAGCGCGTGTTCACGAGCCCGCCGGCCGTCAGCGCCCAGCTCAAGGCGCTGGAGGACGAGTTCGGCGTGCGCCTGTTCGAGCGCAGCGCGCGTGGCATGACGCTGACCCAGGCCGGCGAGCGGCTGCTGGCCGAGGCGCGCCGCACCCTCTCGGCCGCCCAGGCCATGCAGGCCGCGGCGGCGCAGATCCGCGGCGAGGCGCGCGGCCAGGTGCGCATGGGCACGGTCAGCGACGCGGTGGCGCTGCGCCTGGGCGAGGTCTTCGTGCACCTGGCGGAGCACCATCCGGGCGTGCAGCTGCAGCTTCAGCAGCTCGTCTCGCTGCGCGCCATCGCCGCCGTGCGCAAGGGCGACCTGGACTGCGCCTGCGTGCTTCACGAGCATGCCGACATCGAAGGCCTGGAGTTGCGCCGTTTGCAGGCCGCCGAGATCGTGCCCGTCGTGCCGCAGCGGCTGCTGGTGGGCGGCGGCCTGCCGCCCGATCTGGCCGCGCTCGCCGCTCTGCCCTGGGTCACCACGCCGCCGGACTGCGGCCTGCGCGTGCACCAGGAACGACTCTTCGCCCAGGCCGGCACCGTGCTGGAGGCGGGCCTGCAGGCCGACACCGAGGTGGCCGTGCGCAGCATGGTGGCGGCCGGCATGGGCGCGGGCATGATGCGGCGCGACCAGGCCGCGCTGCTCGAAGCGGCCGGCCAGGCGCGCGTCTGGCCGGGCTGGTCGGCGCCGACCTGGTTCTGCTGGATCAGCAGCCCGGCGGCCCTGGCCGCGCCGGCCGTGGCGGCGGTGCGCGACGCGGTGGCCGAGACCTGGGTCTAGGGCCTGTTAACGCTATGGCCCCTGGCGGCGGGCCTTCGCGACCCATTGCCATAGCGTTAACAGGCCCTAGCCGCTGTCCTCAGCGCACGACGAGCCCCTGCGGGCCGATCTGGATGCGCTCCACCGCCAGGCCCAGGCCCGCTTCGAGGTTGGCCTTGGCCGCGTTGCGGAAGTTGACCTCCTCGGCCGGGTTGGGCTGGCGGGCCAGGTGCTCGCGGTAGACGGCCATGAAGGTGCCCACCATGGCGAGCTGCTCGTACATCGCCCGCTTGGCGGCGGCGCCGGCCTGGGCGAAGGCGGCGTTGCGGCCGAGGGCGCCCTGCATCTGCCGCACCAGGGCCTTGAAGTCCTCGTCGGCCACCTGCTGCTGCATGAAGGCGGCGTAGTTGCCGGCGATGAAGGCCGCCACCGCGGCGGCCACGTCGTTGGTCGCCAGGCCGAGCTGGGCCTCGAGCTGGCGCCAGCCGGCGAACGACTCCTCGAAGGCCTTGGCCATCGCGGCCCGGTGGGCGGGCGGGAAGCGCTGGGCCAGCTCGGCGGCGGACTGCCGCACCTGGGCCGGTCCGTCGGCCAGCAGCGGGACGGCGGTCGGTCCCGGCACGGGGAGTGAGACCGCCGGAGCCGGGGTCGTGGCGGCCGTGGTGGCGGGGGCCGCGGCGGCGGGCGGCTTGCCGATCATGGCGCGCATCTGCTCGGCCAGGCTCAGCGACGGCGCGACCTGGGCCATCGACGGGGTGCAGGCCAGGCTCGCGGCGGCGAAGGCGGCGGCCACCAGGCGGCGCACCAGGGTCGGGAAGGGAAGCAAGGGGGGCAAGGCGATCTCCAGGCTGGGGGAAGTCATTTGTCCAGCGTCAGGCTGCCGTCGCCGACGTAGACGGTGTTCTGGTCGTCGTAGACGGGAAAGCTCAGCAGGCGCTCCTTGTGGCCGTCGTCGTAGTCCAGGGCCAGCACGAAGCCGCCGAGCCGGTAGCGGCCACGCCGGCTGGCACCGTCGTCGCGGTGCCGGGTGCCGCTCACCGCCGTGACCGTGCCCAGCCCCGTGCCGACGGTGCCGCCGCCCGTGCTGCTGCTGCCCTTGCCGTCGCCATAGCCCGAGCCCGAAATCACCGTGCCCTGGATGGCCTGGAGGCTGCCGGTGGACGACAGCGAGCGGTAGCTGCGCTCGAACCGGCCGTCACGCGTGAAGCGGATGCTTCGGTTGGACGAGGTGCCGCCGGTGATGAGGCTGCCGCTGAAGCTGCCGCGGCTGTAGCTGCCCTCCAGCCGCGTGTCGGCCGGCCAGGGGCGCACGGCGTGGTGGGGTTCGGCCTTCCACGGGCCCGGGCGGCCGTCGTCGTCCTGGCCCTGCATCTCGTAGCCCTTGCCGGCGGCGCGCCAGCGGCCCCAGTGCTGGGGCTCCAGTCGGCGCGAGGCGGCGACGTCGAGCTGGTCGGGCGGCATCTCGGTGCGCCGGTACAGCGTGCCGTCGCGCAGCAGGAAGCGCACGTCCTCCTCCCAGTGGGTGCCGTAGTTGTAGTTGGCCTCGCCGTGGATGACGATGGCGGCCAGTTCCTTCTCCGACAGGCCCTGGCCCGGCGCCCGGCTCACGCGCTGCAGCAGCACGGCCTTGCGCGCCAGGGGCGCCTGCGGCAGCGGCGAGGGGGCCAGGCCCGAGGGGTCCCTCACGAGGGCGGCGCTGGACAGCGTCAGCGAGCCGTCCCGCAGGGAGGTGGCCAGGCCGCGCAGCACCACCTCGCGGCCCATCCAGGCCTCGGCGTCGAAGTGCAGGTAGACCTCCTGCGACGCCTGCCGGTCGCCCTGCTCCTGCACCAGGTAGAAGTGGCCCGGATGGTCGGCATTGCGGGTGACGCGGCCCTTGACGTAGACGGGGCCGAGCTGGCGCAGGGCTGCCTCGTCGGAGATCACGCTCCAGCCGCCGCCGTGCCGGGCCGCCAGCGCCGGGATCTGGCTGGGCAGCAAGACCTGGCCCGTGGGTCGGCCCGCCGCCGTCGGTGGCGTCGAGGGCTGCGAAGCGATGCCGGCCTGCACCAGCGCCGCCGCCACGGCGCGGGCCTGGGGGTAGAGGGCCGTCACGTCCATGCCAGGGCCCTGCCAGTCGCGCGCCAGGGCGGCGCAGGCGGCGTCGGGCGCGGGGTCGGCCAGCACGCGCTGGCGCATGGGCTCGGTCAGCGTCGTCCACGAGGGGGCGCTGCTGCCCTGGCGGCGCATCAGGTCGGCCACCACGGTGCGCAGCGGGGCGAGCTGGTGGCGCTCGCGCCAGGCCACCCAGGCGTCGCGCATCTGCGCCTGCGGGGCTGCGCCCGCGTCGGCGCAGGCGTCCACCGAGGCTTCGGACATCACGTCCAGGCTGACGGCGTCGACCAGCTGCTTCACGGCGGCGGGGTCCGTCGCCAGGCCGGCGGGCGAGCCCGCGGCGCAGGCTAGGCTGCTGCACAAGGCCAGGCCCCGGGCCAGGCGCCGGGTCGTCGTGAGGGTCAGCATGGAAGTCGCGTCGGGGTCGGAGCCGAAAGCGCGCGATGTTCGGCAGCGGCCCTGCGGCCAACAATCCCATGCTTGGTGCTTGGGTAATCCTCACCGCCGCCGCGGGCGGCGGCGCTCGCCTAGTGCTTCGCCTCTTGCAGCCGGAACACCCGCACCGCCTGCGCCACCACTTCGGCGCGCTGGGTCAGCGACATGGCCGAGGCCGACAACTCCTCCACCAGCGCGGAGTTCTGCTGGGTGATGCCGTCGATGCTGGCCACGCTGCCGTTGACCTCGCCGAGGCCGGTGCTTTGCTCCTGCATGGCGCTGCTGATGCGGCTGATCAGGTCGTTGACCTTCACGACGGCCACTTCGGCCTCCGTGGCCGAGTGGCTGGTCTCGGCCACGATGCGCACGCCCTCCTCGACGCGGGCGCGCGAGTCCTCGGCGAGCTTGCGGATCTCCTGGGCCGCTTCGCGGGTGCGCCCGGCCAGGGTGCGCACCTCGGCGGCGACGACGGCGAAGCCCCGGCCGGCATCACCCGCGCGCGCGGCCTCGACGGCGGCGTTCAGCGCCAGGATGTTGGTCTGGAAGGAGATGGCGTCGATGACGGTGACGATCTCGTTGATGCGCATGGTCGCCTCGCGCACGGCGTCCATGCGCTGGCTGGCCTGCTGGCTGGTGCCGCCGGTGTTGCGTGCGGCCTTGACCGTGTCGCCCGCCAGGTCGCGGGCCTTGAAGGCGCCGTCGGCCGTGCTGCGCACGGAAGCCGCCACCTGCTCCAGCGCCGCGGCGGCCTGCTCCAGGTTGCCGGCCTGCAGCTCGGTGCGCTCGCCGAGGTCGCGCCCGCCGGCGGCGATCTCGGCGCAGGCGAGGTGCACGCCGTCCACCTCGCGGCGCACGTCGCCCACGACGGCCTGCAGGTTGACGTTGAGCTGGGCCAGGGCGCGCATCAGCCGGCCGTAGGCGTCGCTGCGTCCGGAGTGCAGCACCTGGGTGAGGTCGCCCGAGGCCAGGCGCTCGGCGGCCAGGGCCGCCGTGACGAGGTTGCGGTGGGCGCGCCGGCGCATCCAGGCCAGCACGGGCAGGGTGGTCAGCACGGCCGCGCCCGCCACGGCCGGGCCGGCTCCGATGCTGGCGGTGGCCGCCACGGCGAGGCCGGCCGCCACCGCGGTCGTGGCCAGCAGGGCGGCGCCCTCCTGCCACAGCGACGCCTGCCGGACGAGGCGGGTCGCCAGGCCCGACAAGCCTGCGCGCAGCACCTGGCCCTTGTGCAGCCGCGTCGCCAGCCGGGCGCTCTTGCCACCGCCTGCCGCGCGGTATTCCTCGCGCATCTCGGCGTACAGCGCCTCGGCCGCGCGCACCTCCTCGCGGCTGGGCTTGGTGCGCACCGACATGTAGCCGCAGATGCCCGTCGCATCGCGCACCGGCGTGACGTTGGCCCGCACCCAGTAGAAGTCGCCGTTCTTGCGGCGGTTCTTCACCAGCGCCGTCCAGGGCTCCCCGGCCTTGAGCGTGTCCCACATGTCGCGAAAGGCCTCGGCCGGCATGTCGGGGTGCCGGATCAGGTTGTGGGGCTGCCCGATCAGCTCGCTGCGGTCGAAGCCGCTCGCCGCGATGAAGGCGGGGTTGCAATAGGTGATGCGGCTTTTGAGGTCGGTCGTGGACACCAGCGGCGTGTCGGCGCTGATCTCATGTTCCACGCGGGTGACGGGGCCGTTGTCGCGCATGATCGTCTCCGGTTCGGAGAAACCAATGTCGGTCCGGCCGCCCGGGTCCACCAGGGGGCGGCGTCAAACCAAAGGCATGTCGCTGCGAATTTCTGCAAACTTGCTCACGGTTTGACGGCGATCAATCAGGTGCGGCCTGGCTTCCGTGCCACAAGGTGTGGCGGTAGTCGCCACCTCAATGCATCGCCGGCGCTGCCTCGCGCTCCGCTTCGTCCAGGGCGCGGCGCTCGTCCAGGCGCAGGGCCAGGCGCTGCACCTGGTTGATGGACAGCAGGTGGGCGTAGATCCAGCCCAGCCAGCCGCGGGTAGCGAGGTCGCTCAGCGTGGCGCCGTCCAGCGCCCGCAACCGGGCCTCGCTGACGGTCTTGAAGCCGCGCAGCGCGGCGCTCTGGCCGTCGCGGCTGTACTCGATGGCGCCGTCCTGAAGCAGGCCGAGGGCAGCGAGGTGGTTGGCGAAGTCGCGGCTGACCCGCATCTCCTGCCGGAACCCGACGAGGAAGCGCTTGATCTCCTCCAGCCACGGCGTCTCGCGCCCTTCGGCGTCGAAGAGGGCCTCGCCCTTCTCGGTGTTGAGGCCCGCGCAGCCGCGGTCGATGCACACCGTGAGCGTCGGGTCGCCGCCGGCCTCGGACAGCACGAAGGGATAACGCCGGAAGAAGGCCGGCAGGTAGGCGCCGCGCGCCCAGCTGCCATCGGCCTGCACGAAGAGGTTTTCATGGTCGCGCAGGCCGACGAGGGCGGCCAGGCTGTGCCCGCCGTCCGTGGTGATGAAGACGCAGGGGAAGTCCAGCGCCGCCAGCGGCAGCTCGGCCCCGGCGATCAGCACCGAGTTGGTCCCGCGGGCGAAGCCGAACAACCCGGGCGCCGGCGCCAGGCGCAGCTGGCGGTGCTGGTCGCGGTTCAGGGGCACGGGGTCGTCGTAGATCAGTAGGGTCTTCATGGGTCGGCGGGGTGGCGGCCAGGGCGGCTGCCATTGTGCGCAAGCCCGGCGGGCGGTGCATCGGCGCCGGCCTACGCCTGCATGGGCGGGGCGCCGACCCCGGCGGCGCAGGAGCCGCCCGATAGTGCTGCCTGGCGACTCGAGGAGACCCCCATGAGCCTGCATCCCACCATCGCCGCCTCCCGCGTGGAAGGCACCCGCGTCTACAACCTCACCGGCGAGAAGCTGGGCACCATCGACGACCTCGTCATCGACAAGCGCAACGGCCACGTGCGCTATGCCGAGCTGGAGTTCGGCGGCTTCCTCGGCCTGGGCACCGACCGCTTCCCGCTGCCCTGGAGCATGCTGACCTACGACACCGAGAAGGATGGCTACGTCGTCAACCTCGACATGGACCAGGTCAGGGGTGGGCCGCGCCACGCGGCGGACGCCCCGCGCGACTACTCCGAGGCCTACGGCCGCGGCGTCTACGACTACTACGGCGCCCCCTGGGCCATCTGAGCCATGGCGGCGGCGGACCACGGCAAGGTGGCGGGTTCGCGCGCCATCTGGAAGGGGGCCATCTCCTTCGGCCTCGTGCACGTGCCGGTGTCGCTGCATTCGGCCACGCGCGAGGAGGAGGTCGACTTCGACTGGCTCGACAAGCGCAGCCTCGACCCCGTGGGCTACAAGCGCGTCAACAAGCGCACCGGCAAGGAGATCGCCCGCGAGAACATCGTCAAGGGCGTGAAGCTGGAGGGCGACGAGTACGTCGTGCTGTCCGACGACGAGATCAAGGCCGCCTACCCCAAGCGCACGCAGACCATCCAGATCGAAGGCTTCGTCAAGGCCGAGGACGTCTCCTTCGTCTACATCGAGAAGCCCTACTACCTCGCGCCCGATGGCCGTGCCGAGCGCGTCTACGCGCTGCTGCGCGAGGCGCTGGAGGCCAGCGCCGTCATCGGTATCGCCCGCTTCGTGCTGCACAACAAGGAGCACCTGGCCGCCCTCATCCCGGCCGGCCCGGCGCTGATGCTGGGCACGCTGCGCTGGGCCGACGAGATCCGCTCGCCCGAGGCCCTGGACCTCCCCAAGGCCGGCGCGTCGGCCAACGGGCTCAAGCCGGCCGAGCTGAAGATGGCCCGGCAGCTCGTCGAGCAGATGACGGGCCCCTGGCGACCCGCCCAGTTCAAGGACGACTTCACCAGCGCCATCCGCGAGCTCGTCGCCCGCAAGGCCAAGGCGGGTGACAAGGCCACCGTCGAGCCGCTGGAGGAAGCGCCCGACCTGGGCCGCGCCAACGTCGTGGACCTGACCGAACTGCTGCGCCAGAGCCTGGGCGGCAGAGGCGCCGGGAAGGCGGCGCGCAGCACCGCGGCCAAGCCGGCCCGCAAGAGCGCCGCCAAGCCCCGCCGCAAGGCCGCCTGAGGAGGGGCCTTCTCAGCCCTGCGCCTGGCGGCTGGCCTGCCAGTGCTCGAGCAGCTGGCGGGCCAGGGCCGGCAGGGCGCCATGGCCGACGCGCTTGGCAAAGCCGAAGCGCTCGCCGGCATAGATGCGGTCATAGGCCAGGCGCGACACGTGGGCCGGCCAGCCCTGCGCGGCCATCAGGGCGGAAAAGCGCTCCAGCAGCTGGAGCTCGGCCCGGACGGGCCGGTGCTCGCTGGCGAAGAGCTCATCGATCACCAGGCGCACCGAGCCCTGCGGACAGCGGACGCGGCGCGGGCCGAAGCTGGGCAGGGGCTGGGGACGGCGGTGGCGGTACGGCATGCCCCCGAAGTTAGGCCTGCCGGCTGCCGGACGCGCGACGAAAAGCACCGCTTCCGGGGCGGACGTGGAGGCCGGCGCCACGCGGCGGGTCGCGGCGTGGGATCGGTCACGGGCGGGGCCCAACGAAGAGGTCCGCGGCTCGCGCGCTGACGGCACGGATGACACGCTGCCCAGGCAGACGGCTGAACTGAGCCACCCGATGCTGCTGTCCCGAGAGGACCAATGGCCAGCCTCGATACTTGGCGTTTTGCCGTCCTTCCGACGGACCAGTGCTGCATTGCACCCCGCTCTGCAGACGCCTCATCCGCCGGAACGCCGATGGCGGTGAGCGTCGGCTTCAGGGCCTCGCAGACCGTCTCGTGTGCCGCATCTGCGGCGTACAGCTTAGACAGCTTGGTCATCAGCTTTGCCGTCTGCCTGTAGGTCCGGCAGAACCGTCATTCGTTCCTGGCCGCACGTATGGGACTCGCTTCGTACAGCACTCGCCGTGTGGCGCCGTCGTGAAGACATCAGCGTTGTCATGTCGCTCAGGGGCGGGACGGCGAACACCTGATGTCGGTCCGTCCACTGTCCTGTGTAGAGTCGTCTGGCGGAGCGATATTTAATCCATGCGTTTCATGACATGAGGATCGGCTCCAGCTTGGGGAGTCGGTTTGATAGAGCTTGGCGCTTTGTCCGGTGAGGACAAGACGGCGGATTGCGGTGAGCCAGTGCGGGAGCCCAAGGTGGCGACCTCGCAGGCGTCCAATGAGTTCGTTCAGCCGCCTTAAGTTGCCGTTTGTCTGCTCGCGCGGCTGCACCATATTGCTGCGGAGCCCCATGCACTTCGCCACGAGTTGGGCCTCGGCGCGCATGACTCAGTCTCTCAGCAAGACCTGCTGCTGGCCGCCAGGCATCTGGGCCTAAGAGCAAAATCGACCCGCAGCAGCATTGAGCGGCTCCTGCTGACTCCTCTACCTGCGCTCGCTCATTTGAATGACGGTCGCGTTGTTGTTTTGGCGCAGCGCGATGGTCAGCGGGTCCTCTTTATGGATCCGGGTGCCGTGGACGCCGCGGGCCAACCCATAGCCCGCCCCACCATCGAACCGTTGGAGGTCTTCGCGGCGGAATGGACCGGCGAACTCATGCTTGCGACTAGCCGCGCCTCCTTGGTTGGCGCTTTGGCCAAGTTCGACTTCTCTTGGTTCATTCCCAGCGTCGTCAAGCATCGCAGGCTGCTGGTTGAGGTGCTGCTCGTCTCACTTTTCCTGCAGCTATTCGCCCTGGTCTCACCGCTGTTTTTCCAGGTGGTGATGGACAAGGTACTGGTGCACCAGGGCGTCACGACACTGGACGTGATCGTTACGGGCCTCTTGATCGTCACGCTGTTCGAGAGCGTCCTGACGGTCTTGCGCTCTTACGTGTTCAGCCACACCACCAGCCGCATCGACGTAGAACTGGGGGTCCGGCTGTTCAGGCACCTGCTGCACCTGCCGCTGTCCTACTTCCAGGCACGCCGCGTGGGCGACTCCGTGGCTCGCGTGCGCGAGTTGGAGAACATCCGCTCCTTCCTCACGGGCAATGCACTCACCCTCGGGTTGGATGTGGTGTTCTCCCTGGTCTTCATCGCGGTAATGTGTGCCTACAGCGTGCCCCTCACGCTGATCGTGCTCGCGTCGCTGCCGCTGTACGTGCTGCTCAGTCTGACCATCGTCCCAGTCTTGAGAGCCCGGCTGAACGAGAAGTTCGCCCGCGGTGCCGAGAACCAGTCGCTGCTGGTGGAAACCGTCACCGGCATTCAGACCGTCAAGGCCAGTGCCCTGGAGCCTCAGATGGCCCGACGCTGGGACGAGCAACTGGCGGCTTACGTCAGCGCGTCGCTTCGCACTCAGACGCTCGCCCAGTATGGTAACGAAGGCATCAACCTCATCGGCAAGATCGTCAACGCCGCCACGCTCTGGTACGGCGCCCACCTGGTCATGGACGGCCAGCTCAGCGTGGGCATGTTCGTCGCGTTCAACATGTTTGCCGGCCGTGTGGCCCAGCCCATCATGCGCATCGCGCAGATGTGGACCGACTTCCAGCAGACGGGCCTGTCGATGGAGCGACTGGGCGACATCCTCAACACCCGCACTGAGCTGCCGCCGCAAAGCGTCAGCCCGCTGCCGCGCCTGCAGGGACGGGTGACGCTGGACAACCTGACCTTCCGCTACCGCCCCGACGCACCGCCGGTGCTGCACGGCGTCAGCCTGGACGTGAAGCCTGGCGAGATCATCGGCATCGTCGGCCGCAGTGGCTCCGGCAAGAGCACGCTCACCAAGCTCATCCAACGCCTTTACGTGCCCGAGAGCGGCCGCATCCAGGTGGACGGCCACGACATCGCCCTCATCGACGCCACCCAGTTGCGCCGCCAGGTCGGCGTGGTGCTGCAGGAAAACATGCTCTTCAACCGCAGCGTGCGCGAGAACATCGCCATCGCCGATCCGGCCGCGCCCTTGGACGCCGTCATCCATGCCGCAAAGCTGGCGGGCGCCCACGAGTTCATCACCGAGCTGCCCCAGGGCTACGACACGGTCGTCGGCGAGCAGGGCAGCAGCCTCTCCGGCGGCCAGCGCCAGCGCATCGCCATTGCTCGGGCTCTCTTCAGCCAGCCACGCATCCTGATCTTCGACGAGGCCACCAGCGCGCTGGACTACGAGAGCGAGGCCATCATCCAGAAGAACATGCGCGCCATCTGCCAGGGACGCACCGTCTTCATCATCGCCCACCGACTGAGTGCCGTGCGCCATGCCCACCGCATCATCGCGATGGACAAGGGCCGCATCGTCGAAACGGGCAACCACGACCAGCTCCTCACAAAGCCCAAGGGCCTCTATGCCCACCTGTGGCGCATGCAAGCCGGCGCGGAGGTGGTGGCATGAACACGTCGACCGCATCGCTTCAGCAGGAAGCTATCCCAACGCCGCGCCACCCGGTCATCGAGCTGCTGGCCCGCTACCGGGCCATCTTCAAGGCGGCTTGGGACCGGCGCGACGAACTCGCCGGTCCGCGCCGCATGCTCGACGAGCAGGCCTTCCTGCCCGCGGCCCTTGCACTGCAGGAGACGCCGCCCCATCCGGCACCCCGCCGGGCCATCATTGCCATTTGCGCACTCTTCACCGTCGCGCTGCTGTGGGCCTGCTTCGGGCAGATCGACATCGTCGCTGTCGCCCAAGGCCACGTCATCGTCAGCCAGCGCAGCAAGACCATCCAGCCACTGGAGATCAGCGTGGTCAAGGCCATCCATGTGAAGGATGGCGACAAGGTCAAGGCCGGCGACCTGTTGATCGAGCTGGACAGCACCCTCACGGCAGCCGATAGCGCCCGCGTCGGCGAGGAGCGCAGCTCAGCCACGTCGGAGGCCCTGCGAACGCAAGCGCTGCTGGCGGCGCTCGTGCAGGGCCACCCGCCTAACGTCAATGCCGCAGAGCTCAAAGGCCTGGAAGCCGCCGACCGCGACAGCTTGCAAACCCAATTGCAGAGCGAGTGGGCCGACATCAGCGCCAAGCTCGCCAAATTTGCAGCCGAGGGTGCGCGTCGCAAGGCCGAGATCGCCACCGCCGAACAGCAGGTGGCCAAGCTGCAGATGACATTGCCGCTGGCTCAGCAGCGCGAGAAGGACTTCCAGGCGCTCACCGCCCAGGGCTTCGTGGCCAACCACGCCGGCCAGGACCGCACACGAGAGCGCATCGAACTGGAGCGGGACCTCGCCACGGCCCAGGCGCGGCTCCAGGAGGCGAAGGCAGCCCTGGCCGAGACCGAGCAGGGCCTCTTCGCCTACCGGGCCGAGACGCAGCGAACGCTCAAGGAACGAGAGACCCAGGCCGGCCTGAAGACCCGCCAACTCGCCGAAGAAGGCGCCAAGGCCAACAAGCGCAATGAACTGACGCGGCTGACCGCGCCGGTGGCTGGCACCGTGCAGCAACTGGCCGTGCACACCGCCGGTGGTGTCGTCAAGGAAGCGCAAGTCTTGCTGGTGCTCGTGCCCGACGACGCCGAAGTCACTGCCGAGGTGGTGCTGGAGAACAAGGATGTCGGCTTCGTGCGCGGCGGGCAGGACGTGACGATCAAGCTCGAGACCTTCCCCTACACCCGCTACGGCACGGTGCAGGGCCAGGTGCAAAGCATCGCTGCCGACGCGGTGCAGGACGAGAAGCGCGGCGCCATCTTCCCGGCCCAGATCGTGCTCAACCAGTCGGCCATCAACGTCGACGGCAAACGCATCAAGCTGGCGCCGGGCATGAACGTCACGGCGGAAATCAAGACTGGCAGGCGCCGCGTCATCGACTACCTGCTCAGCCCGGTACAGCAGCACCTCGACGAAAGCATGAAGGAGCGTTGAACGAATATGCGTGCTGTATTTTTCCGAGCTTCTCGGGGTCACCTTTCGCGAGTCCCCAAGGTCTCGACCGAGCGCTTGGCAGGGACGCAACCAGCATCGGATGACACCGGCTTCGCCAAGTCCAAGCCTGTGGCACCGACGCAGCGGGAAGCGCAAATCCACCCATCCTGACTATTTCAATAGCACCATTAATGCGCGATCTAATGCCGGAAACCGCCATTTCTCCTCGGTCTAGCGAGCCGGTGGAGGAATTCCATGCCTCACAAACATGGGGAAATGCATGAACGTGACTCCTAAGCGCCTGCTTCTCATACTAAGTGTGCTTGTTCTGCGTGTCGGGAGCGCAGATGACGGCCATATAAGTGAACGGGCGCAGCATATGGCTGCCCTTTCGTCTCAAGTGGCTGCCTCAATCAGTGGGGCACTCAAGCAGCCGAAAGTTCTCGCGAACAATGAGCTGCTGGAAGCCTTCGCCGCCGATCGGTTATTGAACTGCATTGCTGCTTCGAAGGCCGCCGATTCCGTGGCTTGCAACGCTGATAGCACGGTCGGAAGTTATGTCATCAAGGTACTTCCTCCATTTGAGTACCCGGGAGGCAAAGCATTGGAATATGCGCGAGTGGAAATTAGATTTAAAGAAATCCCCGGTATATCGATCACGGAGTTATCACGGGCGCTGCCCGAATGGAAAATTGTGACTGAAGATAGGTGCCAATGTTCGCTTTGGCAGAAAGGCGCGCTGCGGGATTCACAGTTTGGAATGACTTTTCAAAGCGAAAAATGCGACTCGAAACTCGATTCGATCACATTAAATGCATCCTGGACTCCATTAGATTTCCCGGCGCCAATCGTCAAATAGCATGAATACCACACCACCTATTGAATCGCTTGCTATCCCTGATACGGACGACCCCGGGGACGGTCCTGCTGGGCCCGGCGTATCGCCATTGCAGACCCTGAAGGATAAAATAATTAGTCAGACCTGCAAAATCCATTTCGGCGCAACGCGTTGACGGGGCAAGTCCGGCGAGCAGTTCGCGTTCATGACGGGCTCGGCAGCGGCTGACGCGATTGAGCAGCATTGGCGCCGAGAAC
>NZ_JAJTWT010000022.1 GCF_021353235.1 Pelomonas caseinilytica | reverse complement strand
GCCGTTCTCGGCGCCAATGCTGCTCAATCGCGTCAGCCGCTGCCGAGCCCGTCATGAACGCGAACTGCTCGCCGGACTTGCCCCGTCAACGCGTTGCGCCGAAATGGATTTTGCAGGTCTGACTAAATATGGAAGGGGAGGTCATGACAATTTTCATCTTGAGAACTTACGCCGCAAAGGCGACCGCCATTTGCATGGCTGCGTATGCCATGTCCGCATCTGCGCAAACGACGGAAAACGGCAATGATCTGTACGGGCGAGGTGTCGCGACGACACTCGACTCGAGTCGCGTGACGTCGATACTGGATACGGTCATCGTCACCGGGCAACGATCCGGAGGCTACGACCTTCGGATGGACTCGAACACCGTGTGCAGTGGTGCTGACTGCTCCCGTCTGTTCTCCTCGAGCGGAGTCAACAGCAGTCCGTTTTCCCCACAAGTTCAAAGTCCAGCCAATTCTGCGATTGGTCCGGCCGTGGGCACTCCTGCGCCGCAGAGCTGTGGTGACGCCGGCAACATCCCCGCAACAAATCCCAAATCATCGTATCCGGTCGTATTGTCATCCGGGGCGAAGAGCCTCATTCACGCGGACTTTAAGCATGCGTCGAGCCTGGGGCTGACGCTCAATCGGACCTATTTATCCAACAGCACCGGTTATTTTGCATCCTTTGCAGGCCACTGGACCCACAGCCTGGAATTCCCAGATCTGGAAGAGAAAGGCAGCGCATATTGCTCCGGCACTACCTGCACTCCTTCTGCATTCATCTTCCGAACTCCTGAAGGCGCATCTTTCTCGTTTTTCCAATTCAGGCCGCCCGCCGGCATCGGCCCCTATTTTACACCCGCCAATTATAACAACGCAGTCGCTGGCCGTGGAATCGGTCCTGGCAGAATGGTAGCTAGCTATAGTGCGACCAACCAGATAACGGTCCAGATCGGCTACAAGACCTACATTTTTGTCCGCAAAGGGGCAGGCTACTCTTTCCAAATTGCCAAGATATCCGATGCAGGCGGCACCGCATATACATATACTCGAAATGCCAGTGGCCAAGTTACGGCCATCACAAACGCATTAGGAGCATCGGTCAAGTTCACCTGGGGAAGCAACTCCCGAGTCAGCACCATCACCGCCCCCGACAATTCGGTGTGGACGTATGCATACGACAGTAATGGCGCATTGACTCAAGTCACACCACCCCAGCCTTCGGCGGGAGTGTATACGTATTTTTATGAGGACTCGAGGGATCCCTGGCGTCTCACGGGTTACGCCATTGACGGCATACGCATGTCTCGATATACGTACGATGCAAACGGTCGCGTTATTCGAAGCGAGTCGATGGATGGAGAAATCGTCGATCAGTTCACTTACGGCGCGAATATCACCACCCTGACCGACGTTCGCAACCAAGTGACGCAATATGCGTTTAATGCGCAAGGGCAGCTTACGTCTACGCAGACCGCGGGCACGCCGAATTGCCCTTCGGCCACCGCATCACAAAGCTACGACAGCAATGGCTTCTTGTCTCAGTCAGTCGACTTTCGGGGGGTCTCCACGACCTATTCTTTCAACGTTGACGGAATGTTGTTAAGCAAGACCGTCGCGGCAGGGACGGCTGGCGCATTGACGACGACTTACAACTACGGGACAGGCAACACCTCGGTCGATCTGCTGAGCATCGTCACAAGTAGCGGAACAGGCACCAATATCACTTCAACGGAATATACCTATATCAATAGCGCTTTAGGTCGCCTCCCGTCAACCATTATCACTAAGGACCTCTTGACTGGCGCCGCGCAGCGGCAGACCACGTTCACATATGCCTTTTATCCAAATGGAGGGCTGCAGACCAAAGCTGTCACGATTACCTTACCGGGTGGATCGGCGACAACAACCTTCAGCTTCGACACCTCAGGCAATCTGAGCAGCGTCGTAAACCCAATCGGCCTTTCGACAAATTATGGGCCATACACTGGCTTAGGCTTACCGTTACAAACGACCGACGCTAATGGTGTGACCACCAACCTGGGTTACGATTCGCGCGGGAATATCACGTACCGGTCGACCCCTGGGCTGGGCAGTTATACGTTCACCTATCAAGGCGATGGGCGCCTGGCACTTGCCAGCAGATCCGATGGCAGCTCCACCAGCTACGCCTATAACCCATCCGGCCGGACCACATCGGTCACCAATGAACTTGGAGAAGTGGTCTCATACGGGTTCAATGTATCGACCAACACCGCAACCATTCAGTCCGGTCGCAACGTCGGAACGTATAGCGCCGGCGGCGTGAGCGCGAGTCCCGCTGGTGTCTTTCTGTCCACCGTCACCTATGACAATGGTCTGAAACTTCCCGTTATGTTGCAGGGCAATGCCGGGCAATCTATAAAGTACATGTATGACGGCCAAGGCAACGTTACACAGATTTCCGATGCGGCTGGCCGACAGATAAAGAAGACCTATGACGCTCAAGGCCGTCTCGCTAGCCAAGTAGAGCCCAATGGAGCGAGCACGGGCTTCGCGTACGGTACCGCCGGTCTATTGAGCTCCATTACGGATGCCCGATCATTGACGACGGGCTATATCCGCAATGGCTATGGAGAAATCACCGGCCGCACCAGCCCCGACACCGGCCAGGCGAGCTACATCTACAACGTAGGCGGCCGTCTGGTCTCTGAGACGCGTGCAAACGGTCGTTCCATCAGCTATGGCTACGACGGCGCGAACCGTCTGATCTCTCGGACGTCCGGTGGCGTGACCGAAACCTTTACTTACGACGAGAACACGTATGGGAAAGGGCATTTGACCCGTACGAATGACAGCGCGGGCCAAACGACATTTACCTATACGAGCGGCGGGCTTCTCGCGCAGAAGGTGTCGACAATTTTAGGCGCCTCATATTCCGTAAGTTGGACCTATACGGCCGACGGCAAGGTCAGCACGATAACCTACCCCAGTGGCGAGGTCCTGGGCTATACCTACGATGTCTACGGAAGGCTGTCGGCCATCACTCGAAACGGTAGCGTGATCGTCGACTCGTTTACCTATCAACCGGCCACGGAGGTCCGATATGCATGGCGCTATAGCAACGGCCTGCCGCGCATCATCACCTATGACGCCGATGGCCGCGTGACGCGGCTGCAGGGCGGCGCAGTACATGACGTGAGTTTGCAGTACACGCCCAACCTGAACACCATCTCAACCCTGACCGACAACGTGTACGGCAACCAGAACTCAAGTCTCGGGTATGACCAAGTGGATCGGTTGACGACTGCGACACGTCCTGGCGCAGACCAGGCCTTCGGTCTGGACGCCGCAGGGAACCGCACAGGCCACAACTTGGCGGGTACGTCCTACACCTACGACGTGGACCCGGCAAGCAACCGGCTGCGCGGCGTCAGCGGCGGGGCCAGCCGCAGCTTCAGCTACGACGGTGCAGGTAATCTGACTCAGGATGTGAACGGAGGCACCACGCAGACGCTGGGCTACGACAGCTTCGACCGCGTGTCTCAGGTCAGCCGTAACGGCAGCGTCGTCGGCAGCTATGGGTACAACGCCGCCAACCAGCGGCTATGGAAGAGCACGTCGGCCGGAACCACCGTGTTCGCTTACGGCCAAGCAGGTGAACTGCTCTACGAGAGTGGGCCGCAAGGCAGCACCGCCTACGTGTGGCTGGATGGGGAACTGCTAGGCATCATGCGCGGTGGCGCCTTCTACGCCAGCCACAACGATCATCTCGGGCGACCCGAGGTGTTGACGAACGCGGCCTCGCAAGTCGTTTGGCGAGCGTCCAATCACGCCTTCGGACGTTCAGTCGTCACCGACACGGTCAGTGGGCTCAGCGTCGGATTCCCAGGACAGTATTGGGATGTCGAAAGTGGACTTTGGTACAACTGGAATCGGTACTACGATCCCACTATTGGACGCTATACCCAATCTGACCCTATCGGGCTGGCAGGCGGCATCAACACGTACGCATATGTGGCGGGAAATCCGGTGAGTTCCGTTGACCCAACCGGGCTGGCATCTTCGTCGGCGTCATCGGGTAGTGGAGGCGGCTCCGGATGTAGTTGCAAGTCCTTTGCACAGCGAACCCTGGATAGGTATCGGGACACTTCGAAGACGATTGACCAAGCCATCGACAGCGTTCTCCCGTGGCCGGTCAATTCCGCGACTGGCCTTGCCGGCGCAGCTGGCGGAGGGGCCGCTGCAAAGAGCTATAACGGAATTACGGCATTGCAAGAGGGCGTCCGACTGTTCCAACAATCTCGGTCGAATAGCTTCTCCTTGTTCCGCAGCGTTGCTCGTCCTGACGTGGTTAGGGTTGGATTAACGTCGGCCACCACTGCGGCGGCGGTTTGGGTCGCATGGAACGGAGGGTTGCTTCTTGGTTCAGCTTTGTCTGAGGCGATTTCAGGAGACGGATGTGAATAACTCGCTTCGTAGTCGCGCCGTCGTTGCCTTCGCAGGCCATTTTGGGCTGGTTCTTTCGATTGTCACGGACCACTATCGTCGAACAAGTGGCGAGGGGCAGCCCATACTACTCTCTGCTATCAGCTTTATTGGGCTCGCGGTCGGGGCATTCTTGTTTGTTAGAAATCCGCATGCATTCTTCATGGTCAAGGAATACAAAGCCGAAGTGGCTAGTTATTCGAATCTAGGTTTGAGGATGACGGCTTGGCTGGTCGTGGTGGGAGTACCAGTTCTATGGTTGTTTGCAATTATGGAATTGGCCAGCCTCATTTCTTCCGCATTGACTATCCGATTTCTTGGTGCGTATTCGTTCTTCGCGTGGGTCGTGGCTTCAATCATCCTGTGGCCGTATCTCTTCGGAAGACAGGGCGTTCGTTCCTGACTAGTGGAACTCCACGAGGCCATCCTACACAATACCTACGCATATGTAGGTGGAAATCCAATCATGGACATCGACCCAACTGGCCTGCTTTTGAAGCGGCGAAGGCCGCCGGCGAGGCCCGCAGCAAAGCCTTAGATGCAGCGGTCGCGGCCGCGAACGGAAAGCCTTACGACAAGGCGGCCCAATGTAAAGCCCAAGACGCAACAATGGATGCCTTGCAAAAGACATTCGGCGCCGCAAAGAAGCCACCTGCCTATACCACGCTGAATCCGTCGTTAGGACTTCGCGGTGATGTCTTGGAAGTCGTAATTCCCCACTAACGCTTGAAAATAAAGATTGGGGTATCAGATCATGCACCGTCTAAATAAATATCTCAGGCGACGGCACTTTTCCCTTGTCGCAATACTCCTGATTGCTGTAGCGATTTTCTTTACGGTCAGTTTAGTTCCGGAACGATGGGTGTCGAAAATAGCCTATAGCGCGTGCGCACACCCGAAGTCGGAGCAGCAATTGCGGGGAGTGACAATTCGCGTGCCCACTTCTTGGTATTTATACAGCAACGGCGACGGTGTCGGCAGACACATTAGATTGTATGGCTGCTTACCCGTGGGAACTTTGGAATCTGGAGAACAACCTGGCTTCCATGGCAAATTTCAGACTTACGTCGACCCGGATGCCAATTCTTCGTTAAAAATCACCGTTTCAGAAGTCGATGAAGAAATCCAAGACAAACTAAAGCGGATAGATGCTGCGTTGAAGAACGATAGCGTAAATGTCTCGGAGTGTTCAAAAGGCGAGAGACCGAATGGACTGGGCACCTATATTAAGTGCGCGGACTCCAGCTCTATTAATTGGTATTTTGCCCAACAGGGCATAGTCATTTCCATGATTCCGCCTCCTCGAGAGGCGGATAAATACGTAGACTCTATAGCGTTTGAATCGAAATAGGCGCGCGTTGGGGTGGTCAAAATACTGCAACACTCAGATCGGCGCTATGTTCAAAGTGACCTGATGAGTCTTGCCGGACGCATGGCCAGGTGACTATTCGCTCTTTGCATGGGTCGCGCTTCAATCATCCTGTGCCCGTATCTCTTCGGAGGATAGGACGCTCGTTCAGAATGACTTTGCTGGACGCCTACGCCGCCCGGCTCATGGAGTCGGTGATCAACGACGAACTCAAGGCTCTGCTGGTCGAGCTGCAGACGTCTCCACCCGATGCCGGGATGGAAGAGCGATGCATCGCCAAGGCCCGAGTTGGTCGCGGTTCGGATCTTGGTCCAAGAGGCCCGGCAGAAGCTAGACGGCGGCGGAAACTTCAAGCAATGATGCGGTGTTCGCCCACAGTGGGAGTTGAGCGTCGTCGTACGGTCGCGGCAACCAGCCCGAGCAGTCCGGCCGCCAGCAGAAACCCGCTTGATGGTTCGGGCACCGGAGCTAGCGCTTGAAGGCTGGTGATCGCCGCGGTGAAGTGCATCTGGTTGCCATCGGCTTGGCGTAGCCATCCGCCGTCGACGACCGCGTAGTGAAACGAGCTGAGATCCAGCCGGCTCGGTAGCGCGGCCGAGCCGAACGCGGTGCCCGTCTTGTCGAACAGCATGATGTCGCTGCTCTGAAACATCACCGGGTCGTGCTGCTTGTAGGCATCGATTGAGAATGTGTCCCAGCCGCCGAACGTACTCGCGTTATCGGCCACCTGAGCGATCGGCGCGAGTGTCGACCCAGAAACGAAACTCAAGCCGCCTACAGTAAACGTGATGCCGGATCTGGCACTGTCCAGCTGATACAGCTTGTAGGTGCCCGACGTCGGGGGATCTGGTTGGTAGCTGCTGAGCAACGCGTCGGTATTGAATGCGATCGTGCCTCTGACGACGTTGGTCATCGAGATCGCCGCCCCAGCGAAAGTGCTCGTGTTGACGTTCGTGATGACGTCGCTGGCCTTGTCGTACTCCCACAGCGTAGTGATCGATGCTGTGAATGCGTACCGCTCGACCGTGGCCGAGGCCGCTCCAGTCACCAGCATCATCGTGACGGCAGCTAACGAACTTCTGAACTTCAATTTGCCTCTCCCTGGCTGTCGTGTTGAAGCCCGTCAGGATAGGCGCGATCAATGCGGTGCTCCACCCGCAAACGGAGGAGGCTCAGCGCTGGCCAGTGCGCCTTGCGATAGAGTCGAAAAAAACATCAGCAGAGAGAAGAAGATGGGCAAGATATTTGGTGCGGCGCTGGCTCTAGCTCTTGCCTCGCTGACGGGATGCGGTGGGGGCGGAGAACAAGGGACGTCAAATGCCGAGGCTAACGTCACTCTCACGGCGGGGCAAACGATCACGATGAGCCGCGGTGCAACCGTGTGGGTGCCCTCCGGCACCGTGATCACAGAGGTGGGCGGCGCCCAAGTCACCATCGCTGGCGACAACAACACGATTACCGTGGGTGATGGTGCCGTGCTTTCCGCGCCGTCGACTGCGAACGGCGCACAGGACAACCGAGTCGTCACTGGTGCCTCTATCCAGACGCAGTCGGCCAAGGTCACATTGCTCGCAGGGTCTGCGACCACGAACTTGCCTCGTGTAGATGGCACGGGCAGTGCCGCCGTCCTTTGGGGAGGTGGTCAGATTGTTGTTGATGCCGCTGGCAATCTGATCGTGTCGGACCAGGGCGCTCTTCGCCGCGTTTCGCAGGCCGGCGTGGTGACGACGCTCGCCGCAGGTGCTGGCCATATATGGCAAACACTTGCGATGGATGCTTCGGGGAATCTCTTCGATTCGAGCCCCAACTCAGGTTGGAGCGGCTCAAGTTCTACGGCCGACCTTGTCGAGATGAGTTCCTCTGGACAGGTCACCGTCCCCTTTCCCGCCTGGGAAGCGGGCGGCATGAACGACGGCTCGGGCGGAATGGTGGTGGACGCCGCCGGCAACATCTACTTGGCTGATGCGGGGACTAACTCGGTCGTTAAGTTCACCGCCGGTGGCGGTGTCAGCGTGTTGGCCGGCGGTGGTGCTCCCGGCAATTCAGACGGCACAGGAAAGGACGCCTCGTTCACATTCATCGTCAGTACGGGGCTTACGATCGACTCGCAGGGACGCCTATATGTGCTCTCAGGCAACCACCTCCGCATGGTTACGCCTCAAGGCGTCGCGACCACCATCGCCGCAGATCTTCCCGGTGTCGCGTCTGGAGGCCCGCTCGCCTTGGACCAGGCTGGCAATTTCTACTTTGGCACGTCAGGGGCCATTCGGCGGCTCGATCCACATGGTGTCGTGTCGGTCTACGCCACCCTAGGTACCACCGACTTCATCACGGCGCTGGCGACCGATCGCAGTGGCAACCTGTATGTTGGCACGCGCGGAGTCGGCGCTCAGATCTTCAAGATTACCCAATGAGATAGCAACGCCGACGCTTTCCGCGGGGAGGAAGCCGGTTGCGGCCACTGAGCTCGCGCCGCAAACCCAGGACGGGTCAGGAAGATCGGCAGCCATTCCCTTGGGCCGGTGGCGCTGTCGCAGTCCTGCTTCGGTGCGCCGTACAGCGCACCTCTCAGCTCAATCGAAGTCGACAATGTCCTCCGGCTGCAAAGGCACGAAGCTGTCACGCTGAAACGCCCGCCCTCGCTTGATCGTCGTCACGACGCTCTTCAGATGCTCGACGGAGGTGAGTGGGTTCATCGACAGCACCACCATGTTCGCGAGCTTGCCAGCCTCGATGGTGCCCATCTCCTCGTCCCGGCCAGCGGCATGCCCCGCGTTGACGGTCGCCGAGCGCAATACGGCGGCGGGCGGCATCCGGGCCATTTCGGCCAGCACCGACATTTCCCGGAACAGCTCCGGCCACGGCTCGGATGCCGGTGCTACGAAATCCGTGCCGGCCGAGATGGGCACGCCGGCGCGGTATGCCTGGCCGGTGATCGCCGCGCCGACGGCGTCGTCACAGCCACGATGCGTTGTCGACGGTGAACCGCTGCCTGCCGACGCGCTGCTTGGCGGCAACGATGTGGCGCCATAGGCCGCCACTGTTGCATCCAGCACGACGCCGCGCCCGGCCATCGTCCTGAACAGCCGGTCGAGCGCCGGCGAGTTGCCGCCCCGAATCGGATCAAGGTCGACAGCACCGCGGGGTTCACCCCAGGCCGGCACGTACCTCGCGGCCTCGCGCACCAGCAGGCAGGCATGCGAGATCGCGTCGACACCCGCCGCGACGACCTCCGAGGGCCTGGCCGGGTACAACGTCGCGTGCGCCCACACGCGCAGGTGCTGGCGATGCGCCTCGGCGGTAATGCGCCGAGTCAGCTCAGGCGACAACGCGGCGTAGAGCTTGATCGCGGTCGCGGACGTGCCGCTGGCGCGTGCCACGGCCAAGGGCAGGTCGGTGTCGTCACGGACAGCCTGCATCCACGGCTCCTGCCCTGCCACGCCGCCGGCCGTGGTCTGCACCGTCCGCGGATCGGTGAAGAAGCCCGGGCCTGCCATGAGCGCCGCGAAGTAGATGTCGGGTCCGGGGATCTCGCCCACGCGACTGGCCCGTGCCAGCTCGCTCACCACCCGCAGGTCGTCGGCCATGTCCCGCACGGCGGTCACACCGCCGTAGAGGTTGCGCCGCATCTCGGCTTCTGCCTGACGGCGGTTGGGGGGCGTTGCCAGATGCACATGGGTGTCGATCAATCCGGGGATGAGGTAGCGATTCCGAAGGTCGACGATGCGCGCTTTCTCGACATCAGCCGTGGGCGCTGACGCATCGGGGTAGACCTTCAGGATGCGCTCGCCGGCCACCAGCACGGCCATGCCGGGCCGGGCCCCGGCCTGTACGCCGTCGATCAGCGTGGCCCTGCGGTACAGGACGAGTTCGTCGGCTTTGGGCGGCGCAAAGGGGGCAGGAGCCCCCGCCCATGCGGCAAGGCAGGCCCACAGACCCAAGAAGGCGGTGCCCCGCCTGCGGTGGTCCGTCCAATGATTGCTGGTCCATCGCTCCACGCCGGCCTCCGCTCGGATGAATAGCCTCGCGCCATGCAAGGTCCCACTCTTGCTGAACGGCATTTGCGAGCCATGGCGGACACCTCCCCCCAAAGATGACCGGGAGAGCTGAGCCTCGTCCCACGCCCGGCAAGAGCCGCCGGGCCAGCTCCGGACGCCGCATAACAGGTACCTGTGGAGGTGGCGGCATGCGGTCCGGGCCGGCGTCCGTGCCGCCCCGTTGGCCTCTCACATGACAAAAGACGCCTCCCGCCAGTGATGAATTTGACCCAGAAATCAGCACGCCTTGCCCGGCCCGTCGCGCCTAGATTGGTGGCCATGTGTCACGGAGACCGCTCATGCGACAAGCTTTCAGACCCGTCCCCCGGGCGCTCAACAGCAAACGTCGTTCGCGTGGACGACACGGCTTCGCCCACCTCTGTCCATTCGATCGGATCGTTATCTTCTATGCCTGGCGACTCGCGCCGGGTCGCCGGGCCGGCGTAACGGCCGAGGTCGGACCGTTTGCCCGGCACCATGGCTGGCTTGGAGGCAAGTTCGCCAGGTTCGCCGACTTCAGGAGGAGGTGACGTGCCGACGTCATCTTCCGTCTGCCCAGGGTCCAGGACCTGTCGGGCCTGGGTCGTTCAACCATCTATCGGCTCATGTCGATGCAACTGTTCCCCAGCGCCGTGCGCCTGGGTCGGCGCGCCGTCGGCCGGCGGCTGAGTGACATCGCCGCCTGCAGTGCCCCGCGTCCAGGCCTGGCGTCCCCCGATCCGGCCGCAATGTTGCAGGGTCTCTGTGACCCCTCTTCGGATCGTTCACGTACGACGCCCCCCTCGACAGCGACGTGGTGGGCCTGCCGGACGAGTGCGAGGTCCAGATCCGGAAGGTCGGGAACTTCCTGTTCGCGCTGGACAACAAACGCTGCGGCGGCATGAACGTGTCCTTCGATGGGCTGTACCGATACCGAGCAGATCTCAAACCGTAGGGGAAGCTGGCCCTCGGCCTTCATCGCCGGCTCGGGTCTGTCGGACTCGCCGGCGTGTGGAGTTCAGTGTCGGGCCGGCGCTATGGCAGGGGTCAGCGCCCACGGCACGATTTACGGCTGGCCGAAGCTCAACACCACTTCCTTCGTGTCCGCCTTCACTGTCAGCAGCCAGAACGTTCCACCGACACATGCCAGCGCGGGGGTAAATGCGCTGCGCAAGCGCCGACCGTCCGAAACCTGCAGGTCGCTTTCCAGGTACTGGAACTGCTCGGTGCTGCCGATACGCAGCTGGAACACTTCGGACAAGTTGCCCTCCCCGTCGCGAGGCACGACCAGCAGCGCGGTTGATGCGTCCGCCCCTGTGCTCGCCGCCGCGGCCATCGAAGTCGTCACCGGTGTTCCGTCCGGCAGTGTGACCGGCACGTTACCCGCGAAATCGAAACTGCTGGTGTAGGCGTAGTACTGCACATCGAGCCGGAAGAGCGTTTGGGTCGCGTACCCTCTGTAGTACACGAATACGGTGTCGCGACCGGTCGCGGCGACGGGTTGGGCGTCTGTCATGGCCGGCGCAGGCTGGTCCGTGATGGTGATCCATGCGTTGCCCACCCACTCTGACTTCTGTTCGAAGTACCAGGACTGGAACAGATAGCTGGAGCCCAGGCCCTTGTAGACCAGCACGAGGATGTCCGATCTCGGCACCGACAGCGCGGCCGGTGCGGCATCGGACTTCACTGGATGGCCATTGACCTGAACGCTTCCGTGGCTTCGCCATTGGCTACCGGTCCACTGCAGCCACTGCAGCCTGCCCTCGACATCGGGGTAGAAGCAGTGCAAGACGCCCTTGTGGACGACCAAGCTGGCGCCTGCGAGGGTTTGAACCGGGTCGCCCGAAATCTTCAAGGGGACGAAGTCGCTCCAGCCGGTCGATGCATGGGTTCCAACGAGGAGACTTGAGCCCTGCCGCACACAAACCCAGCATTGGCCTTCGAATTCCACGATGGCGGGCGACGCGTTGGTCGTCAATGGCCGGCCGGGCCGTTGCCACAGGCGTCCCTGTTCCAGCCAGCTTGAGACCCCGCCGCGGTCGTTGACGTGCGGTCCGCTCGCGGCTCCCGACCTGGGTGGTGCTCCGATGTGAGGAGGCTTGTCGAGTTTATGCAGGTCAAAGGCCAGCAATTCCCACGGCGAAGGCGACGGCGGCGGCAGCGGGCGCACCGGGCCCCATTCGTAACGCTTGGGATCGGTGACGACCAAGCGTACCCAGGCCATCGCGTTCCCCTCCGGGTCATAGAACAGTGGCGCGAAGTTGTCACTGTTGGTAGGAGAAAGCGGCAGCCCCGGCATCAGCGGCAATGACGCCGGCGTGGCCACGGGCTGGCCGGCGATGAAGGACTGGTAGACGTCATCGATCGCGCACCGCACCGCCGCGCGCATCACGTTCCGATTGGCCCGGTTCACGTCGTCAAAATAGCGGCCGTCGCCGTAGGCAATCCACTCGTCACCCACGGCGTTACGGACCCACAGGCCGTTGAAGTTGTCCTCGCCGTGCATGACCTCTGCGCAAGAGTCGGATGCGAAGTGGTTGGCCCAGGTGTGGGAAAGGCTGAAGTCGTGCAGGTGCCGCCGGGGCGTGCGCAGATGTCCGGCGGAGAAGCTGTCGGTGAGGTAATGACAGGCGAAGGCCAAATGCTGGTAGGCCCTCAGCAGGGTGGCCTGGCGATCCGCGCCCTCTTTGCGGCCGGCCTGTGCGGCAGTGTCCATGGCCACGGCCAGGCCGGCCTTGTAGACCTGGTGCGCATGAAGACCGAAGTGATCCCAGTTGTACGAGGCGATCCACATGTAGCGGCCCCAATCGCCGATGCGAAGGTAGAAATAGCTGCTGCCGGACCCTCCCGTCGCAGCGTTGTACTTCGCATCCCACTCCCTGTGGCGCTGATCGTAGGCGGCATGGGGATCCTCACCAGCAGCGATGGCCTGTGCGATCGCCTGGAATTCTTCTTCCATGATTGCGAGGATTCGTTCGACCTCCCCCTTGTCCGCCGTGTCCAGGGTGGCGAACGTTTTCCGGAAGGCTTCGACCTTGTCCGTCTGGTCCGAAATGGGCGCCTGCCAGATCGCGTAGAAGTCGCCTGCCAGCGCAATGATTTGGCCGAAGCTCAGCTTGCAGCCGTTGCTCAGGTCGAAGAGAAAGTGTGCAGCCTCGTGCACACTGCCATCCGCCATGCGGAGGTGCATGCCGTCCACGATGGACCAATGCTCTGCGCTATTGAAGAACTCGGTGCCCGCAGGCCGCCCGCCAGCCAATGCGGTGCGCACCCGGAATCTCGTCGGAACATGCCTCGGCGGCAAAGGCATTCCTTGTTCGTCTCCTGAAGAGCTCTCCTCGTTTGCAAGGTGCGTCACTGTTCATCTCCCATAAAAGGCTTTTCGAAGTGCCCAAGGACGACGCAGTGGATGCGGGACAGGAAACATCAAGCGCCAGGCCGCTTCGCGTTCGCTCTTGAGCGGTGACCAGCTTCAAACCCCGCGCGTCAGTTTGGAACCCCTAATGCAGAGTCTGGACGGAACTCCGGCGCCGGAGGAAGGCGCCTTCAGGTCAGACACAGCTGCCCGCAGACTCATGGGCACCATCATGTGCAATGGCGTGGAGCCGTATGCCTACCGAGGAGATCCCAAACCGTAGGAGAGGCTGGCCCTCAGCGGCAGGGCAAACCGCTGTCAAGCGCAAGGTCGATGACGCCGGAGGCGATGCTGCAGTTAGGCCGTTGATTGCGCCACGGGCTCATCCTGCGCCTCACCCTGGCCACAACTCCTGATCGACGCATCGTCCCTCTCTTCGAAGGGCCGGCAGTAGCACCTCGTCCGCAAAAGGACAGCCCGTGGCACCCGGATCCTGCTGCCGCTCCTTGCCGGCCTCCTCCGGCGTATGTCCGGACTCGAGACGGGCCAGCAAGGCCTCGTAACCGGGTCGCCAGGCACCGCACGCCGGAAAGCTGGCGCGCAGCTGTGCCAGGATCGCGAGGCCAGCGAAGTCGAGATCGCCATAGAAGGCCACAGGCGGATCACCGACGCCCGAATAGAGCCAGGCCTCGAAGCGTTGAAGACTCTCGGCGGACACGCGGCCGCGCCAATACGTCGACGAACCCTTGCGTTCGCGCAAGCGGCGTGCCCCGGCTCGAAAGCCCGCTGCGTAGAGCAAAGCCGAACGCGCCCAGGCTGGCTGGCGCGTCCCTACCATCCGCTCGAAGCTCACGCCGTTCTCGATGAACAGAACCTCCTCACCGGCCCACCCCTCAGGCAGGTCGACGAGCAGCTGGATAGGCGCCTCCATGAAGCGCCCTTCGCCCGCGCCCAATAACCGCAGCAGCTCCTCCCGCGCATCCAGCACTTTGCTGTGCCCGCGAAAGTGCCGGGCGGACAGTTCCCGCAGGTAAGGCGTCACATCAGGAGCGGCGGCGCAAGCGGCCGCGAGCGCATTGAGCACCGCGGCGCAGTCCGCCGGCTGCCGCCCCTCAAAGGCAGGCAGCGGGCTGCGCCCCAGATAGTCCAGCAAGGCCGGCGCATCCGGCACCGCCAGCAGCGTCGGTTGCTCACGCAAGGCCTGTACCAATTGGCGGCTCCAACGCGGCACGGCTGGCTCGAATCCGCTCCATTGCGCCAGGGCAGCGGCATCGAGCAGCAGCAAGCTCGGTCGGCGATCCGCCAGCGTCTGGAAGGCCTTGGCCTTGTCCGCCCTGAGTCGGACCCAGCCCGTCGCGGCAAGCCCGTCCAGCAGCAGTTCCAGATGCCCCAGCGCCTCGGGCGAAGGAGCACGATGCAGCTCCGGAAGCGCCTGCTCGTCAAGCGACAGCGAGATCGTCCGGCCGCCCCCGCTGCGCTCGGCCTTACGCAGCAGCGCATGTGCCAGCCGCATCTGGAGTGGGTGGGGCGGTCGTCTCATGCTGACAACTCGCCCTTGCCTTGTTCCTCAAATGCCAGCCGCGCCTGCGTCCGAGCCGCCTGCGCATGCTCGGCCCACAGAGCCGCCAACGCCTCGCGCTTGAAGTCCTTCTCCTGCACCTCGCTGATGTGCACGACCTGCCCCTGCGCTTCGGCTTCCAGCTTCGAGAAGGTGTACTCCTTGTCGAACTCGGGCTTGATCGCGCCGGACTTCGACGTGGGCATCGCCACGATCAGCTGCAAGCCCATGTTCTGAGCCAGGAAACGCATCACCGCCCGGGAACGGGCTTCGTCCATTTTCGAGAAGGCTTCATCGCTGAGCATCAGGCGCAGGGCTGGCGCGTTCGCTGACCGGCCGAAGTGACCCAGCGCGTGGGCCAGCACGGCAGCGCGGATCACATAGAACGGCGTTTCCAGCTCCCCACCCGAGCCGGTACCCCAAGTGGACATCGGCGTGCGATGGCCGCCGGCGATGCGGTGGATGTCGTAGCGACGGTAGTTGCGATAGTCGGCCAGCTCCTTCAGGGCACGCTCGGCGGCGATCTGGTCCTGCGAGAGCAGCAGGCGCTTGATCTCCTGGGCGGTGGCTCGGTGCTCGGGCGAGAGCTGAGGCGCGTCGAAGATGGCCGTGCGATCCTTCTCCAGCTGGTCAACAACGCCGTCCAGCGCCTCAAAGAAGTCGTAATAGTCCTTGTAGCGCGGCACCCAGTCCTGAACCACGTCGTACGAATCCACACCGAACTGGATCGCCTTCAGTTCCTGGCTGAGCTTGCGCAGCGTGTTGGAGCCATCCTTGACATCGCGCCGCACCTTGAAGCAGAAGTCGCTGGTGAACACATGATTGAAGGTGCCCTCGGCTTTCTCCAGCCGCGCGACGTTCTCGGCAAGTCCGATGCCGTCCTGTCGTCGAATCTGTTCTCGCGCGGCCTCTTGCACCGCCAACACCGCCTTCAGCACCGCCTCGATCTGCTCGACGCTTCGCGGCGGCTCGGCCCATGCGAAACGCTCCTCGTCGGTGCGCGCGCCGGCCAGGTAGGTACTGATGTGATTGCGCAATGTCTTGAGGCGGTCCGGCAGGTTCTCGGCAGCATTCGTCGCGTGGTTCTGAAGGGTTGCGGCGCTCGGCAATTCGGCTTCACCGATCGAACGCGCTTCATCCAACAGTTGCAGCTCGCTGGCCACGGCGCCACCGGCGTCGGCGAAGCGGCTGATCCACGCCTGGGCCGTCAGGACCTCTTGCGCCAGCTCCGGCAGCCGGGCGTCAAGCTCCCCGAGCAACTTGAGCAACTGGCCGAGTTCCTTGTTCTGGACACCCACAGCCTGCTGTTCGGCGTCCCACTGGGCCTGCTTCGCTGCAAGGCGTTCGCGCAGTGCATTGCGCCGCTGCTCCAGTGCCTCGATGCTCGAGGTGTCCAGCTGCTGCAAATGGAGTTCGACGTCTACATATCGCAGCCGCGTCGTCAATGCCTCCGATAGTGCTTCCGCCAGCGAAGCGGCACGGCTCTGACTGAACCAGCGCTGCACCATCGTCAGTGACTGCGCCATGCCTTTGAGCCGCTGTACCTCAGGCACCAGCGCATCGAGCCGCGCCGCCACCCAGGCCAGCCGACGCTTGCGGCTCTCAAGACCGAAGGCCAGCTCCTGCTCCGCCGCCTGACAGGCGAACATGCCGTAAGCACGGCTGCCGAGGCCCTGCTGCATCAACCCTTGAGGCGTGCGGCGAAGTTCAGCCTCGCTGGCCACCTTGCGCACGCGTCCATACAACGCCAGCAGATAGGCTTTTCCGACAGGATGCTCGCAGACCAGCTCCTGAAGGATGCTGTACGGCGGCGTGGCCACGCCACGCGTGTCCTCGATGGCCTTGCTCCCCTGCACGATCTTGGGGGAGCGCCGCGCAAAGTGGCGCTTGACCAGCCGGATGGCGTCCTCCTCGAAGTCCGGCTCGACGATCAGAGCGAAGCGATCGCGGCCCATATAGCCTTCGATGGCAGCCTGCCACGCGCTGCCTGGCCGCGGCTCGACGAGCGCAGCCAGCATGCGTGGACGGCTGGCGGGCAGCTCAGCCTCCAAGAGGCGCAGCGCCCTCTGCACGTCGTCAGGCGCAGGCGGGCGTCCGTCGAGCAACTGCGCGTGCTCGGCGCGCAGTGCGGTCTGCTCGTCCGTCAGCACGGACTGCTGATTCAGCAGCTCGCTGCGCGACATCACGAGGGCGGACATGACCGACTGTTCATCCTGCCCCAGCAGCACCGCCTCCAGCGCACGCAATGCCTGGTCGAGCGGCTCCAGCTCGAAGGCGGCCAGCTCGTCTCCCAGCTGGGCGCTCGACAGCAAGGCCTCGCGCACCGGCGCCCACTGCTTCGTCGCCCGGAAGGCGGGCGAGTTCAAGCGCAGCACCGCAGCCTGCAGGTCTGCAAGCAGCGCGAGATCCAGTGCCAGCAGCTGGTTCACATGGACCAGGACCTGGTCCATCTGGCGTGCGGCCTGCTGAACGCGGCTCCACTCCTTGCGGAACTGTTCCGCGTACTGGGCCGCCTGCGTCGTCAGACGCTGCTTTTCCTGCGCAACGCCACTTTGCGCCAATTCGCCTTGCACCAGGCTGAGCTCCTGACTCAACGTCTCGCGCTCGTGCGCGATGGCATCCAGCCGCTGCTGCGATTCCGTGGCGAGGCTTTGAAGCTGCAGGCGCCGGCGCTCGGTTCGGGCCCGCTCGCCCAGGGTGTCGCGCTGAACGCGCAGCGCGTGCGCGTTCATCATCACCACGTGGCGACGCAGCAGCGCGACGACATCGCCGCCCGCCTCGTCCACCAGCTTCAACCGGTCGATGTTCAGCTTCAGGCGTTCGGCATCCGCCTTCAGTCGGGCGATCTCCTGCATCAGCTGGCGCATCTTGCCGACTTCTTGACTGAAGTCGTGCGCATCGAGGATCTCGTCCCGCACCAGCTCGTTGACATTGCCGATCTCGCGGTAGGCCATCGCCTTGACGATCGCACGGGCGCAGCGTGTCGCGTCCGTCTCGGGCACGAACTTGCGGCCCAAAAGTTGCCCGTAGAGATGCTGGAGATAGCTGTCTTTGCCCTCGAAGCGCGCCAGCTGCTCGGCCTGCAGCTGCAGCCGCAGCTGAAGCTGGGCGTAGGCCTCCTTCAGTGGCAACGGCCGCGGGCGTCCGGACCCGGCCTCGCTCGACAGCAGATGCTGCAGCATCAAGCTCGCTCCGCGCAGCAGGAAGAAAAGCGGCTTGCCTCCCTCGGCACGGCCGCCGTCCACATGCGCCTCGACACCCAGCAGCGCGCTGAACGGCTCCGCGCCCGTCTCTTGGATTGACGGCACGAAACTCAACGCCACATAGCTGGTCGAACGCTGGCGCAGGAACACCTCGCTGCCGCACTGGCCCAGCGCATAGGCGTGCAGGGTGCGCGGCTCCTTGCCACCCCGGCGTCCCTGGGTGGATTCATTCTGGCCCGCGTTGAAATGAAAAACGCCCTGACGGGCGGCTGTCAGCACCGCCTGGATGGCATCCAGCAGCGTTGATTTGCCCGAACCGGACTCGCCGGTGAGCAAGGTGGCGTCGGCCAGGGGCCAGTCACGCGTTTCCAGCGTGCCCCAGTTGACAGTGATGACTCGCTGCAGGCGCATCTCTCAGGCCTGCCTTTCCTGCATCAGCTGGCGTACCTCCAGCAGCGCCTCGTCGCTGACGAAGGAGAGGATGGGCCGAAGCACGCTCAGCAGCATCTCCATCTGGCCGAAGCCGGCGTCGCCCTCGCGAAAGCGCACGAGCCGGTGCTTGCGCAGCTCCCGCAGCAACTGGACCCGCTCGGCTGTCGAGGGTGGCAGCGTCGTACCCAGCAACGTGACGAGCGTCTGCGACAACTCCTCCAGGCTGATCGCCAGCTCCTGATTGATCAGCTCGCGCTTACCGGTCAATGCCTCGGTATAGAGAAAGCGCAGCCCCAGCGCGGCCGCGACGACGTCCTTGGACAGGCGTGCGCGCAGCTTCTTGACGCCGTCCTCGTCCTCTTGGTCGTCGCCGGGTGGATAGAGGCGCATCAGGTTGGCGTCGACGTCGTGCGTCAGCGCGAAGCCCAGCACGTCAAACCATTCGCGCAGCAATTCCTCGGCCAGCGTGGCGTCGTCATACAGCGACTGCTCGGGCTTGGAATAGTCGCGCCAGAGGATGCCGGAAGCCAGCAGCCGGTTGCAGATCTCGGCGAAGCGACGACGCGAGACGCCGCCAGCGGTGCGCTCGGCCAGGCGAGATTCGAGCAGGGCGTGGAAAGTCTCGGCGGTCATGACTTCGGCAGGCGGCGCAACTCGTAATCGTCGGCGATGAAGCTCGCCGTCTCGAACCGTTCGCCGAGTTTCCTGACCTGCCAGCGTTCGCGCCCATGCAGCGAGCGCGCGGCTCCGACAGCATGCAGGCTGGTCAGCACCTCATCCGCCCGCCGCGCCGCGAGGTCCGACAGACGCAGTGAACCCGCGCCCGTCTTGCCCAGCTGCGACAGCACGCGTTCCTCGCTGATGACGAAGGCCTCGGCCTCCGCGCGGCGCAGCGCCGCTTCAAGCCGGCTGTCCAGGCGCACCTGCCATTCGGTCTCGTCGCCTTCGACCTGCTGCCGTTCGCGCTGGGTCCAACGCAGCCCTCCAACGGGCAGAAGCCGCAGTTCGCTCGTGGCCAGGCGCTGCCCCAGCCGTTCGAGCCAGGCATCCTTACCCGCAGCATCAGCGGCTTTGATGCCGGCCAGCGTCAGGCCCATCGGCGATTCGGCGCCATAGTCCAACGACAACGCCTGACGAAGCAAGCTGGTGAAGCGGCGCACGTAGTTGTGCATCTCGCTGCGCAGCATCGGAAGCTTCAGCTCGCAGGCCGCGTCGATCAGGGCCTCGACTCTCTGACATAGCCACAGCGTGGCGCTGCGTCCGCCGGCAAGCATCGGCTCCAACCAGTCGGCACGCTGGCGCAGGGCGGCATCGGTGCGCTCACGCTGCTGGACCGGCCAGGCACGGATCTGGTCCAGCAGTTCAACGATCTGGCCACGGTGGCGGTCCACCGAATCGGCCACCAGCCGCACCGACATCTCCTTGCCGAAGCGGCGCTCCAGAAAATCGTTGAACTCGTCCCAGGCCAGCTTGTGCATCAGGGCCTCGCGTGTGAGGCTCTGCATCAGCGCGCGGAAATATTCGATATCGTCCTGCAGATCCTGGACGACCCTGCTGGCGTAGTCGTGGGCGTCCAGCAGTTCGTCCTCGTCCTGGTTGTCCAGGAACGCCTGCAGCGCCTTGCGGGCCGAGCGCATGTTGCGCTGGCGAGTCTTATGGCGGGCATTGTCCAGCTCGGCAAAGGTCTCGGCGAACGCCTTGCCGGCACGGGTCAGCTTGAGCACGGGCTGCAGGTCGATCGGATCCTTGTAGTCCTCCACCCAGCCGTGCTCCTTCAGCGCACGCAGAAGGTTCAGCGCATAGCCGCGCTCCGCCTCCGCGTTGACAGCCTGTGCCGTCGACAGCGCGCCCTCGCGATAGGCCGGCTGGGCGATGACGTCCAGGCAGATTTCAAGCACCAGTTCCCTGGTCAGCGCCTGTGCATAGTCGGCTTGCGGACCATGCACGCGCTCGTGCAGACCGCGCAGGACGGCGGCGCAGGCCTCGCGGTCCTGCCAGGTCAAGGGACGAAAGAAATGCTCGGCAACGCCCTGGAAGAAGATGGCCGGCGCAGACATCCACACTCCTCCCTGGTATTCGGCTGCCGGTTCGGCCGGGCATTGATCGTCTGTGCGGCGATGTTACCGCCGGGGTGCTTGGTGATGCGTCCAGCGGCCGGGAACGCCGCGCGGGAGCGGGCAGCGCCGGTCCGGCGCCGACGTGCAGGGCAGCGCGATCCACGCGGCGCCCATGCGCGAGCACGGCTTCAGCGGCGGTACTCGGCGGTGCGGCGCATGCAGCAAGGCCTGCAGGCTGCGCGGCCGGGCTGAATCCCGCTCGCCACACTACATGGCTACGTCGGCAAAATGTCGATGGGGACGCTGGGTCAGCCTCCAGGTTGATTCGGCGCTTCCCTTTCCCTACATGGATGTTCTGCTCATCCGTTGCGCCCAGCGGTTCCGGCGATAGCTGGAGCTGGAGCGGCCCGCCGAAGCAACGGCCGCCGCGTCCTCGTATGCCTCTTACAGGCATGCATCGTGGCGTGGATTCGGGCGGAGCGCCTGTGCCGCTTGCTGGCCCGGGCGTGCATTCAGCCGCGGTTGTGACGCCGCCGTGCGAGCGCGATTCCACTCATCATGCCGGCCAGCAGCAGCCACACCCGCGCGGGCTCCGGCACGGGCGCCTGCATGCCAGGCTGCGTCCAATCGACGCCCATCGATGAAGTCAACTGCAGATCGGTGAGCCTACGGCCGGTCAGCGCATCGGTCGCGAAGGCCACGCCGCCCCAGTCGACGGTATGCGAGAAGTCGGCCACCATGCTGCCGCTGGCATTGCCCCCCTGGCCACCTGCCACGCCGAGGCGGCCCATCTGCAGTGCGAGGCTGAAGCTCAGATCCAGGTCGTAGTTGCCGCCATTGGGTACTCTCAGCACCATCCCCTTCGACTGGCCCGCGACGATGAACGGATGTTGCAAGCCCGCGTCCAGCGTGAAGGTCATGGGCACGTGATCCGATGCGGAGCCCAGGCTGGGCACCGAGGCGGAAACGCTGAGGTCGGCAAACACAGAGCCGTTCGCGAAGCCCGAGATATCAGCGAACGACACCGTGCCGTTGTAGTGGACCGGGTTGAAGTAGATGTCGATCAAGCTGCCACTGCGCAGCGACGCTGAGTTCACGCCGACGATGTCCTGGATCCGCCCGAAGCCGCCGGTGACCCCGGTCCCGCCGACCTGGCAGCTGACACCGCCGCAGACCGAATGCGTGACCGCCAAGGTCGACGACATGTGGATCTGCCGCCATCGCGGATCGGTGACGGCTTTTCCGCTGGAGGTGAACGTCTCGCCCCACTGCGGAAAGTCAAAGGCCATTGAACCGCTGGACGAGACCGGGGCATTGGTCGACCCCGTGCCGTGCTCGGCTCCGACCACTCCCGCCGTCGCACTCACCGGCCACGCGGCCGCTTCCGTCCAGGGGCAGGCCATGATCACGATTCCAGCTGCCGCCAAGCGGCAGCCGGCCAACAAAGCCGGACGGCTCCATGCACGCATTTGATCTCCCTTCCTGCGCCACGCCTAAGGGGCTGCGCAAGCTCACGTGTCGAACGACTTTCAATGTGCAGCACAAGCCGGCCGAGGTCTATCGCCCGCCGTACCGGATTTCCGGGATGGCCGCTCGGGGCAGTTCTGCCGGAACCGCCAGACGTGCTCCGGCAGGCTCCAGGATTGACGGTCACCACAACGGCAACCGCCCCGCTGAATTCAGGCCCGAATTCAGCGCGCCCCACACACCCACTGGCGACTAGAGTGATTCACACGCGTCACGGAGGCAGCTCATGCCGCAAAGTCTCCGACCGGAAATCTCAGCATTCGCCGGCCGATCTCGTCCACGACGCCGGAAACCGTCCGTGTACCTCAGTCAGCGAGGACGGGTCCTGGCCTTCTGCCTCCGGCGGAATCCGACGAAAGCGTCGATCGAAGTGACGGCCGTGTTCGACCCCTTCCTGCGACACCCGTTCTGCTGGCGCCGGCTGTTCTGCAGGTTCGTCGCCTACACGAGGGGATGGCGATGAAGGCGCCCACGCATTCGCGGGCGGCGCCGGACCCGCTGCAACCCGGCCTGCCGTCCTGTAGAGACGGCTCCCATGGCCTTCTCCATCGAAGGCCCGCCGACGCCCCGACGGTCGAGGTCGACGTCATGGTCCGGCTGCCACGGGTCCAGGAACTGTCGGGCCTGGGCCGCTCGACCATCTACCGGCTCATGGCGATGCAACAGTTTCCCAACGCCGTGCGGCTCGGCCCCCGGGCCGTCGGCTGGCGGCTGAGCGACATCGCCGCCTGGAACGCCTCGCGCCCTTGCCTCCAGCCGGGCCCGGCCACCCCGGCGCACCGACCGATCGACACCGATACCGTCTGACGCCGGACAGGCAGCCACCTCACCGCACGAACTCCGGACCGGGGCGGCCCCGTGCGACCACCTGCTCCCGCTGCTCCGAAAGGTAGCGCCGAACGTCCTGGAATTCGTCCGGGTAGCGCCTAAGCACCTCGCTCATGAACGGCGTCCTCACGAGGAAATCACCGACCTGTTGTCCCAGCGCGCGGTCGTCGCTTCGATCCGAATCTCGCAGCGCCTGCCACAAGTGGTTCCAGCACTGGAAAGCCTCCCCACAGCGCCGCCACTCGGCTGCGCTGAAACCGGTCGGCAGGAGGTCCTGGCGCAGGCGTCCGTCCTCGCGAGCCTTCAGCCGCCACAGCGGCTCGCCGTCGCGCGACTTGCCGCGGACGGTGGGATGGGTCGCCTCGACTTCGAGGCCGAATGTCCTGAGCCGTTCGGCGAACGTCTCGCGCCACCGGCGCAGGTCGGCCGGCCCGTGGCGCAGTCGGTCGCCCTCAACGGACCGCAGCTTCACGCACAGGTGCACGTGAGGATTCGCCTGGTGCCGGTGCAGCACCATGACCCAGCGATGTCCGCCCAGCTCGAGCCGCGCGAACTCCCGGGCCGCCTCGGCCACGAGAGACGGCTCCGTGCCGGCCGGCATCGACAGCATCAGGTTCAACGCTTCCCGATGGTGCTCGACGTTGCCGATATACCGCCCTGCGTGACGCCACTGGTCGACGATGTCGCGCACCGCCTCCTCGCCATTGCGACTGACCCCGCGATCGTCTTCCATCTCCAGTTGGCCGTTCTTGCCGATGTAGCGCAGGTGTGCCGCGATGGCGCCCATGCCGCGGCCGCCGCCGGTGACCCGGACGAAGGCCTGCGGCGCCCGGCGACCGACCACCGCGGCAATACGGCGGCGGATGGCGGCGGCACGCACGGCCAGCGGCCCGGTTAGCCGAGGCGTCCGATCCCCCTTGACGATGCGGTTGTCCGGGTAGAAGAGCCTCTCCCCCCACTGCACGATAAGGCCGTCACTGACCGCCATGCTCAGCCTCGGCGACGGCCATGCGGCCGCAGCTCGGCCGCGAGCAGCGACGCCTGCTTCAGGTGGCTCCGGACGTCTTGCTCGAGCGACGCGATCCTGGCTCGGTAGGCGGCCAGTTCAGGACGCGCGGCGGCAGCCCGCGAGAGCAGGCGCACGAAGTCCCGCAGGTCCGCGGCCAGCACGGCCATGCGGTCGTTGGAGGCGATCAGGGCCCGCACCGCCTCGGCATGATCCGGCGCGACGACGGCCGGCGGCAATCCGGCGAGCAGCGAGCGGACGAGCTCACTGCGGGACATGTCGCCAGCCTCGGCCCGGCGGGCCAGCGCCATCGCATCGGCATAGGGCAGCTTCAAGTTGACCCGGGCCATACGACCCGTCTCGGCCGGCCGGGGCAGGGCGCTGTCACGAGCAACCGCCTCACCCTCCAGCAGCGGCCGAAGCGCGCGTCGGATCAACGCAGAGACGTTCGTTCTCTGCTGCCTGGCCAGCAACCGCAGCGCTGGCCCCAGCCGCCCCAGGTCGACGGTCAGCCGGTCCCGCCGGTCCGCCGGCTCACGCCCCAGCTCCTGAGACGCCGGACGCGACGGCGCCTCGAGCAGGTCGAGCTGCACCTCGAAAGCTGGGACAGGACCGGTTTGCATGCGGCCATCCTGCGCCGCTTCCAACGCAAGCAAAAGATCCCGTCGTCAACAGCCAGTTCGTCCCGCAAACGCCCGCGCCGGCCCATATCGCCCCAGGATGTCCCGGGAACTCAGCGGCGCATTCACCAATCGTTTCAACTTTCGTGCATGCGGACCGCAGCCTCAGCGCCGCCAGCTTCGCCTGCGCGTAGCGCAGGCGGATCAGCGCGCCGCTTCGAGCCATCCATCCAGCAAGTCAGGTGCACCGCGCCCGCCATTCGCGCCAACCTTCGCTGAGCCGGGCGCCGCGCGCGCCGGCGAGCAAGACCGCCTCCGCGCTGGGCGCCAGGTCGACCAGGACCACCTCTCCACCCAGCACCTCCTCGCCGCTTTCGCGGCAAGCGGGAGGGCCCGTGCAAGCCTGCGATCCAGCTTGCAGTTCGGCGGAGAAACTCCTGGCTCGCGCTCTCTCACAGGAACAACCTGTGCGCGACCCGCTTTCCGGCGGGCGCGGCGCGCTACCACCCATCCATCCAGGTCGTCAGCTGCAGCGTGGCTTTGGCGATGTGCTTGTGCACTGCGCTGATGCTCAAGCCATGCAATCTGGCGATTTCCTCGTAGGTCGCGCCATCGACGCGGTGGGACAGGAAGATGGTCCGGGTCCTGTCGCTGAGACGGGCCAGGCATTCGCTCAAGCGGGTCAGGCGCTCCCGGGCCAGCACCTGTGCTTCGATACCGGGAGCGGTATCGAGCAGGATGACCTGCTCGACCAACACCTCCTCGCCGTGGTTGACCCGCATGCGATGGGCGTCGATGGCCAGGTTCAGCGCTGCACGCATGACGAATGCCTCGGGCTGGGCCACGACTTGGTCACGCTGGTAGCACGCCAGCCTCATCCAGGCTTCCTGCACCAGATCGTCGGCGTCCTGGGCCGAGGCGCCGCGGCGCCGCAGAGCGGCGTGGACGCGGGCAAGAGCGGCCTTGAGGCTCATGACAAGGGTGAGGCCGGATCAGCCGGCGGCGACCAACCCGGGCTGGACGGCCAGCGCCGGCAGTGACGAGGCGAACGACGGCCGAGGTTCCGGCGGTTCCGGCCAGTTGGCCCGGATATAGCGCTCGGCCGACTGGTAGAGCAGCGCCGCGGCCGACGCCGGGTCGACGAAGCCGCCATGCCGGGCCACGGCCCGCCCGAGGCGGCGGCCCAGTGGGATCGCGACCTCCCGCGCCCGGTCGATGTAGGGGCGGTGGCCGGGCAGCAGTCCCTCGACGAAAGCCGACTCGACAGTCGGTCCCGAGGAGGGCAGGACTGTGCAGTCCGGCTTGCGGTTGCCGTCCCCGTACTGGGCCAGAAGAGCTGCTTTGATATCGACGGGATCCGGACCGATCACGAAGCGGATCCGCTCGACACCACGGGTCTTCAGGTCATCGACGATGGCGCCCCACCGCGGGCCTTTCGGCCCGGACAACTGCCAGGCCCCAAGATAGTCCGGCAACCCGTCGGCCAGGATACCGAGCGCCCAAAGCATCGGCTCGGAGCGCGGGTCCGCTGCGCCGCCCACTGGGCTGAGCTGCACCAGGATCGGACCGAACAGGACTGCGACGTAGGCGCGGCATAGAGGCAGGCCGGATGGGTCGATCGAGCGGATCGGAGACATGTTCATCGTCGGCTCCGTTTGTTGGGGTGCGGCGAAACAGCACTACCGATACGGATCACCGCGCTGTCCGACACCTAGTGCGTGTCGATAGGCGGCGTTTTGCCGCCCAAGAAGAATAGATGACACGCAAACAGTGCACAAGGACTTTCAAACAGAGTGGCAAGTTTGAAAGGGCTTTCGCATGCTCTTTCTGCATGACAAAGTCGAAACACCGACCCAGCGATCGAGCAGTCTTCGGCAGAAACTTGAAGCGCGCTCGCCATATCAAGGGGCTTTCACAGGATGCGCTCGCGTACGAGTCTTCACTGAGCCGGACGTTCGTCAGCGATGTTGAGCGGGCTGCTCGCAACATCTCGATCGACAACATGAGCAGGCTTGCAGCGGCGCTGGGAATTCCGTTGCACGAACTCCTGGATCCATCCAGATTCAGCGACCCGCTAGACGCTGACTAAGCTGGGGAAGGTGCATAACGCGCCGGTCGAGCGTCGCGGCATGACTCAACGATCCGCCCTCACCGCTCCCCTTGCCCCGGCCCGCTCGGACAACGGCATCCTGGCCCGCGTCCCCGGCCAGTACATCGCATTGGCCAGCCGCTCCCTGCCCGATCCTGCCTGCGCGGTAGAACATGAGATGCGTGTCGAAATCGATGCTGCCTGGGCCGGCCGCGTGCGGCTGACGTTCGAGAAGCAGCGGTACTGCAGACCCAAGGCAAAGACCTCGTACTGGGCCTGGCACTGCCGCCACGCTGAGGCCGTCGCCGCGCCGATCATCGCCGCCTGCGGCGAGGACGGCAGTCGCCCCACTTCACCGGGGCCGGCCGACCAAGCCTCGCCCGACGGCGACAACACCTGTACCGTTCGGCCATGAACTGGCCCATACGCCACCCTTACCGCCCATCGCGGTCGCCATGATGGGAGTCAGCGTCGCCGACGCCGCGGCCATGCAATGGCAGTCGGTCTCAGTAGTTGTTCATCGGGCGGACCCGACCCCGCGGCATGTAGCCGGGGGCATGGTCACTGCGGGGTGAGAGGTCATAGGATGGAACGGGGCACGGCTGACGAGGTCGGTTTCTCCTTGGTGCAGCGAGCCCGTTCAGTAGTTGGACCCGCAGTCCTGCGAGCACCCCGCAATGTGGCAAGGGGCGGTGACGCCCTGAAGCACGGTTAGTAGAGTTCGACGACGAGGACTGCCTGCTGCGCCCCATCACTGGCAGGAGGTTGTCATGCAAGTGCTCTACGCGCGTTGCGCGGGGCTGGACGTGCACAAGGACACCATCGTGGCCTGCGTGCGCTGCGTCTCGCCGCCGCTTCATCAGGAGGTGCGCAGCTTTGGCACCACCACGACGGAGTTGCTGGCCCTGGCCGACTGGTTGGGCGAGCACGGCTGTACCCACGTGGCCATGGAGGCAACGGGGGTCTACTGGAAGCCGGTCTGGCACATCCTGGAGCCGGAGTTCGAGCTCGTGCTGGCCAACGCAGCGCACATTCGCAACGTGCCCGGACGCAAGACCGACGTCAACGATGCGATGTGGATTGCCGATCTGCTCGCGCACGGCCTGATCCGCTCCAGCTTCGTGCCACCGCAGGCCATCCAGCAGCTGCGCGATCTCACCCGCACGCGCAAGCAGTTGGTGCGGGAAATCTCCCAGCACTCGCTGCGAATCCAGAAGGTGCTGGAGGACGCCAACCTCAAGCTCGGCAGCGTGCTGTCCAACGTACTGGGCAAGAGTGGCCGGGCGATGCTCGATGCCCTGGTACAAGGTCGGACCGACCCGGGCGAGCTGGCGGCGCTGGCGCAGGGCACGGCGCGCAACAAGAGTGCCGAGCTGCGCGAGGCGCTGCGTGGGCGCGTCACGGAGCACCATCGCACGATGCTCAAGCTGCACCTGCAGGTGGTGGATGCCTTGCAGAGCACATTGCAAGAGCTGGACCTTGCGGTGGGAAAAGCGCTGGCGCCGATCCAGCAGCGCGCACGCCTGTTGACGACGATGCCGGGCATCTCTGAGCTCACGGCCAACGTCGTCGTGGCGGAGATCGGCGTGGACATGACGCGCTTCCCGACGTCTGGACATCTTGTCTCCTGGGCGGGGCTGTGCCCGCGCAGTGACGAGAGTGCCGGCAAGCGACGCAGCACACGGGTAGCCGCCGATCTCAGTGACGACCGCGATGGTGTTGGCAATGGGCGTATAGAGTGTTGGCGCCGACTGAAATTTGACCCACCCATGAGGGCCCTGCCGACCCAAATTTGACCCAGGTGTTCAACCTACCCTGCCCGAGATATCCACAGCTGGGCGGGGGTGTGAGGAGTGATCACCATGGTGATGATTGGCAAGGTCTTGCGGATGCACCACCGCGAGAAGAAGTCGGTACGGGAGATCGCCAAGGCGACAAGCCTGGCGAGGAACACGGTGCGCAAGTACCTCAGGCTGGGCAAGGCCGAGCAGCCCCAGTACCGCCGGCCGGCGGTGCCGACCAAGCTGGCGCCCTACGTCGAGCAACTGGAGCAATGGCTGCGCGCCGATGCCCGCCGGCCCAAGAAGGAGCGGCGCAGCGCCAAGGCACTGCTGGAGCAGTTGAAGGCCGCGGGCTACGCGGGCGGTTACAGCCGGCTGACCGACTACATCCGCGCCTGGCGCGCAGCCCAGCGAGGTGCGGCGACGGGCGATGCCTACGTGCCGCTGAGCTTCGAGCTCGGCGAGGCCTTCCAGTTCGACTGGAGTGAGGATCCTCATCGACTTCGACAAGATCGAACCGCGCAACCTGAATCGAATCGTCAACTCGACGCTGGCGGACGCCAAGGCTCAGAGATCGAAGGTTGTCGCGTTTGCTGAAGCTGTGACCAGCTACAGGGGCAAGGGGGTCGCCGTGCCGGTGAGCGCGTCCATCTCGACACGCGGAGCAGTGCTGTGCGCCAGCCAAGCCGACGTGATGTTCTCGTGCGTCGACAGCGCCCGCTGCGCGAAGTCCAGGTCCTTGACCCGCAGCTGCAGGGCCTCGCTGATTCGAAGGCCCGTGCCATAGAGCAAACAGGCCAGCAGCAAATGCTCGCCCTGAAGCCCTGCCAGCACGGCACGCACTTCGGAAACACTGAGGACCACGGGCAGGCGCCGGTGGCGCTGGGGGTGGCCGATCTCCTGCAGCCAGGGCAGGTCATGGCGCAACACCTTGGTGTAGAAGAACAGCAGCGCCGACAGGGCTTGACTGTGCGTCGACGGTGCCACCGACCGGTCGTTGGCCAGGTGAGTGAGAAACGCCTCCACCTCCGGCCCGCCCATCTCGGCGGGGTGCCGCAGCCGGTGAAAGCGGATGAACGCCTTCACCCAGTAGACGTAGGTCTCCTCGGTACGTGGGCTGTAGTGCATCAACCGCAGGCGTTCTCGCAACTGGTCCAGCACCCGCTCCGCGCGCAGTGGTGGAAGGTCCGGACTGGACCGCGGGCGCAGGTATTTGCGAGGGGCCGCAGCGGGCGGCACAACTGGCATCATGGGCGCTCCTCAGGCGGCCATCTCCCCTCGGCGAGGTGGTTGTCGGTGTGCCGCTTTTGCCGGAAATTTAATGCTGTATAAACATACAGTCAAATGGGAGAAACTGATGGCACGTCAACGGCTTGCCGGAGATCCAGGCTGCCGATTTAGGGCGCAGCGCGTCTGCCTAGGCGGCGTTAGCTGTCTCCCGAGAACACGTTGAACTAAACCGCTGACGCGGTACTCACCCTGCTGGGAAGTGGGTGGAACGCGAGGCGTACCTTGACCGACGCGGGCATGTGCCCGAGCGGATCAAGGAGAGCCGTCATGGCCGAC
>NZ_JAJTWT010000021.1 GCF_021353235.1 Pelomonas caseinilytica | reverse complement strand
CAGCCGCGCGCGGAAGAAGTCGTCGGTCGCCATTGCCAGCCCTCCAGAACTCCCAGAAATCAATTGCCATTGAATTTGATTCTGGGAGTTCTGACCATCGGCATTCACCCCGCATCACCAGTGCTCATGCGGGTTGCGGGCGTTTTGCAGGGCCGACTATCTTAGTGTCAGTGATGCGGTGGCAATTTTCACGGCTTCTGCGCAGGAATTAGGTCTTAATCCACAGACTGGTTCCAACACCCAAGCGCTTTTCCAGCGAGTATTGCAGAAGGTGAGGGCCAAAATCTCGGCCACCGCAGGCCTTGACAGCGCAGTAAGCTATATAAATCACTACTTCCCGCCTGCTTCTGGCGGAGGGGGAGATCCAGCGATAAATCCTCTCCCGCTGCCGGCACCTTCGCCGATACCGCTTCCGGCGCCTTCGCCGCCATCAGGTACGGTGACGGTCTCCGATCCGGTTCCAGTTCCAAGCCCACCAGGAGGTACGGTGACCGTATCGGATCCGGTTCCCGTTCCAAGTCCGCCCGAGGGTGGAGGCGGCGGTGGGGGCGGCTGCGTCGCTGTTAGCTCTTATCTTCCAGACGGCAGAATTGCTGGAGACATCTCAATAGGAGATGTGATGCATTTGGCTCACGCGCAAACCTTGGAAGATGCGATGGGCGAGGTGACTTACTCGTTAAGGAAAACCCAACCGGGCTATCGAATCGTTACACAGAGCGGCGCCTCGCTTGTCTGCTCTTCATCCGCACCTATCCCAACTACCGATGGGCTGGTGCTTGCGCCGATGCTGCTGGGGAAACGTGTTGCAACGCGTCGCGCATTAAGTACGGGCACCTACAAGTCCGAATGGGAAGTGGTGGAATCTGTGCAAGAAGTCGGGCTCATAGACGTGCAGCACATCACCGTCGGTGACCGATGCTTCTGGGCAGGCGAAAGCATGGGCGCATTCATACTTCATCACAACCTCAAGGCGGAGCCGGACCCAGGGGATCCAGATCCATGGTGGGACGACGTGCGGCACGAAAAACCGGATAGCGATTCTGCGATGTCTGCCATAACGCCGCCGCCAAAGCCGATACTTGGGGCCAATATTGACGCGTTGGGTGCTTCTTTGACGCAGGCGATGGCAGGTTTTTCCCTCACCAGTGCGGCGACTGTCGCTGCCGCGGAGGGGGCGACCTCCATTGAGATGCGACTTCTTCCACCTCAGCAGTGAGTTAGCGCTGTGCCAGGCGTGCTGGCACGCAACAGTGGAAATCAGACTCCTGTCCGGCCGAGGCAAATCTGAGCCAAAGAAAGGCCCGCGGCTTGCGCAGCGGGCCTGTCGTCGAGCCGCAGGGGCGCTCAGAAGGGTGAAGTTGACCTTCTCACTGTCAACTTACGGCCGCTTCATAGGAGGGGGCACGCAGATTTGACGGACCGAGTGATTGGTTCTGTAAACAAGTCCAGCAAAGCGCGGATTTTTGTTTACATCGCTGCGCGCGTCCAGAGGAACGGGTTGTCGGAGTCCACACACCGAGCACGCAACCTGGCAGTCCACCGCGCATCCGCTCTAAAACGCTCTTCAGCCGCTGCCGACCTGCCTGACTGCGCAGCACCTCGCGGGCGCAACCGCGGGCGCAACACCAGCAAGCTCTGACAGCGGCTCCCTGAGCCACACCTCTAGCCATTGGGCTAGATCGATGGCGTCAGAATTCCCGCCACGTTCCTTGATCAGTCTTCGAAGCTCAGCCAAGAGTTCAGCCTTGGCGTCAGTAACAGGCGAGGATTCACATGAAGACCAAAGAAGATGCGAAAGTACTTGGGGAGGAAATAAAAAAGGTTCTCCTTCAAGTCATTGATGTTCACGAAAAAGCAATTAGAAGCTTAGACGGAACTGAGCTTGCTGAGAGTTATCAGAGTCTCATCAGCAATGTAACTCGCCAAGTTCGAGATGAACTTCTACCAAGATATGAGGGTGCGAAGATTATCCTCTATGAGGACGGGCGTTCAGTCCGGGATTTTGAGTTTGAACTGAAACGCCATTGGAATAGGGCAATCAGCTCCTACGTTCGGCATTACAAGAACGCAACGCCCCCTTCAATCAAGAAGCTATTGGATTCCCCGGACTACGAGAACGCTGCTGAGGAGTACGAGCGCTTGCTGATTGGACAAGTACAGGTCTTGATAATTCCAATGCTAAAGAAGCAGCTCGCCCCAGGCGACGACTTCTACTTATTCTGTCGCGAGCTGATGGCTCAGACAGATCACGATATAGCGGTCGAAAATATTGCACAGTCGGGGATGACGCCGGCTCAGCTTGATTGCGCCTTCTTCGGCATGTTCGGCTTGTTGGTTCAAGCGGAAAGGTACGCGGAGGATGGACGAAATGCTCAGGCCTATTCAGCGTTAATTGACGCGAGCCACCTGATCGGCATGCACGAAGGAGCGTCTTATGCTATGGCTCGGTTTGACGAGGTAGCCGCCAAGCGTCACGCTAAGCAGAACTCATTGAAGAGCCGCGATGGGAAGGACAAGATTAAAATGCGCGCCGCGGAGTTGTTCTATGGGCTGGGACCCAAAGATGAGCAAGGACGCCGTTGCAAATGGGGAAGTGCAAACGACGCATTTGAAGCGGTCTGGTCTGCACTAGAAAAAGAAGCCCATGCGCAGGGGGTCAAACTAAAAATCTCGGACCGAACCATCCTGTCGCTATGCCGACGGCTGCATAAACGTGACAAGGATGGAACCGGATTTGAGATTCATGTTGAGATCATGCAAATCATGCCCGACGGCACCGAATATAGAGTGCCGGTTCTTTAGTCATCGATCGATTCGGCGCCCCCGGGGTCTGAGACGTCCAAGCTCCTCTCCCAATCACCAACTCGCCCCACGAGTCGAAATGGGTCATATTGCGACTGATGCAGGCTTGCTGGTACGCCATTTCTCTTGAGCGTGTTTAGGGAGCGAACATCTGGCTGTCCATCGAAAGTGCGCACGTACCTGTTGATCAGCTCGGACGCCGCGTGAACTTGATCTTGGTGCTCCGGTGAAAGGTGTGGCAGCACAGTTTCCCCATTTATTGGGTCACCCTCGTTGTCGCCATCGGGACGGGGAATGCTTTCAAGGGTTTTGAGTGCTCTGCGCACTTCACGGAAGGTCGGGCGCTGGAAATCCATAGTTTTGCTCCTCACAGCAAGTGGTAGAGCAATCTTGCCGATCAGAGCTGTAGCTGGCGAGCAGTTGGCTAGCAGACTGCCACACTGCTTGAGCGTCCGTCGACGCCGCGGTGGGGGCGCAGCGACCCGTACCAACGGTCGCTAGGACTTGTGACGAAGCCGGCGCGTTCGATGACCAACAGTGATCGTTGCTCCGCTGAGGTGCTGACCTCATGAGCATCCAACCACTGTGCAAGTTTGGCCATCGATTGCCGCACTACTGCTAGGCCGCCCTGGTCAACAGGGCGGCGGTCGCTCATGAATTCCCGTGCCGTGCCGCGTCCAAACTAGCCATCAGTCGGGCATGCCGCTCAAGGGCTCGTTGACTAACCAGTTCCGGCGACACGTTTGGGTCCACCAAACCCTTGCTAAAGAAGCTGGGGAAAAACTCCCGTGCCAGCGCCTCAGGCAAGTAAGCCATAGCCTTCCACTTGTACTGCCAGGCAAGAAGTTCTCGCGGAGATTCAACGACGTAGACGGGATGCTCATTCTTCTTTCGCATCAGCGGCACGGAGCGCTTAGCATCGAGCGGCCGTGGGCCTCGAACATCGTCGCCGTTGCTATCCCAGCCGATCCAGCAAGAGTAGTAGCTGATCCCATCTGGCACCGGTGTGAACTCGACGTATGGCTCATCAAGCGACGGCATTCGCGTTGCGCACACCCTCTCCATGAGACGAGTGGAGATGTTCGCCAAAGAAGTCTCGGGGGCAGTCTTAAGCCATCGCCGATAGTGCTCGAAGTTCTGAAATCCGAGCCGCTGTGCGTGGTAGTGCAGGCGCTGGCAGTGCCCTTGATCAGCCTGAGAGTCATCAGCGTGCGCGAGACTTTTGAAAGCGCGAAGAAGTTGATTGCGGTTGTACATACAAGCTCCAAATGAGGCCGCTCGCCAGGGCTCTGGCGTCACGCATGCTGCTTGCTAGATATGCGACCGAAGGGTCTTGTGGATGGTGCAACCGAAGTCAACTTTTCCCAGTGCAGCAGGGAGGCAGTTGGAGGCCTGTCCGCAGGATATCCATGCAGACGCAGGGTGTAAAGCACGGCGCCTCGGTTTGCCAGGGCTTGTACAGAAGCCGAAGGGGTCGATGCCCGATCCTCATAGGCATCCAGCCACATGCCTGGCGGCAGAATGGGCGGGACATGTCCGGAGGGAAGCATGCAACACCGTCTTATCGCAATCGTGTTCGCTCTCACGGCGACATTTGCCGGCGCTCAACAAGGGCAAAGTGGCGCCGCGAACACGCCCGCCCAGGCAGTCACCAAAGCCACTACTGCGGCGCCCTCGAGTACGAAGAGCGGCGCAGCAGCAGCGAATGCCAGCGCCGTCGCGCAACCCAGCAACGCGGCTGCCTCGGCAGCACTCACGCCTCAGGCCGATTCTGCGGCGTTGGCGCAGGCGCTCGCAAACCTTGAACTCGCGGTGTCTCGCGTTGACGGAAAGCTGCCGTCGCCATGGTGGGCAACGCCGGCCACAACCCTGCTTTCCGTCCTCATCGGTGGACTAATCTCAGCTCTCGCCGGCTGGCGACTGCAAGCACGTCTGCTCAAGCATCAGGGCCAGCAAGCAATCGACCAGGCTACGCGCGACGAGAAGCTCGCTGACAAGAAGGCTAACCATGAGGCTCGGCAGGTTCAGTTCGACTGGCACGTTCGACAGTTCATCGAACTTTACGGACCACTAAGGGCGCTCTTTGACGGGTCGAACAGGGTCTACCGGCTTATGAATGACGCTCTGATTAGCCGGGACCCCAAGCGTTTCCGAGACGCGAAAGGCATCGTCCCCGCGCAGGAACTAGACCCAGACGAACGCCTGTTCCAGATCTATGACGAGAGCCACAAAGACAAGTGGCGGAAATTTCGTACGGTGACCGATCTTGACGTCGTCTACGGTCATGGGCTTGGCGTCGACGGCTATTTTGATAGGCTTATCGAGATCGGGAACAGCATCTCCAAACTCATTGGCGAGAAGGCCGGCTTGGTCATGCCGCATCATGGGGAGCTGTTGACCGCCTTCGGCCAATATCTCGCTCACTTCGAGGTTCTCAAGGAACTGCACGCCTTATCGCGGCCTGCCGAAGCTGGATCGAATGCAACCGTCCGGCCGCCCCTCGAAGTACGCGACACGGCCGCGTTTCCCAATTCGATCCAGCGCCTCGTCAAGACTGGAGCAGACGAACTCCTTCGCAAACTGGCCGATGGTCCCGGTTCGTCGGTGAAGGCATAGCGGCAGTCCTCAATTATCGGCGGGCTAGCACGTTGATCCACCGCGGGCCGTCACTGCGCATGGCGTCCCCGGTTTCCCAGGACCGAAACACCTGCAGCCCACTTTCTATGACCGCGTCCACGAACTCAGCAGGACCGTAGTAGGTGTACTGCCGCCCGTCGCTCTGCACATGCTCTCCGACGCCAACTTGGACAGTTGCGAAGAACACGCCGCCCGGCCTGAGCGAATCACGTAGATTCCTGAGCGTCGAGTGCAGCTGGGCGCGCCTCAGATGCAGAAGCGAGGCGCACGCCCATACAGCGTCGAAAGGTGCATCCGCCTTAAACGTTTCGGCACGCCCGCTCGTGAAGTACGGACCTACGTTGGCCGACGCCAGTGCCAAGAGCTCAGGCGAGGGGTCAATGCCGAAGGCTTGGAAGCCCATCGATCGGAACGCCTTGACGTCACGGCCTGAGCCACAGCCCACGTCCAAAATGCGAGCGCCTTCACCCAACTCTTCCAGAAACGGGCGATACAGATGCTCCATAGGCACTCCGAACGTGCGTTCGAAATACGAATGGGCGTTCTGACGGTAGAACGCGTCAGTCCCGACCGACATGGACTTCGGCTTGCTGGTGGTTCGCTCGACAACGTGGTTCATGCCAGGCTCCTTTGCGAACAACTATGTGCGACAACTAGCTCATCAAGTGAGCCACCCGCCGTAGGCTGAGGTTTTTTCACATCAGCGCGTCAGGTCGCAGCGTAAACCACTGAGGTCATAGCGCCTACGGCTCGCAGGCCTCTCGTCAACGATCCTAGCCGCGGCCACCGTCTGGACCACAGCCGAGACAGCCGCCAGCGACAAATGCTCCCGCAGTGGCACCTGCCGACGTCCCACCTTGACGAGCGATCCCGAAGGCCCGGTGGACAGCTTCCAATCGTGCACCGCGGCCGTGGCCAAAGTTTGCAGTGCTGCCTCCAATCGGCAGATAGTCGGGAATGAGGGGCTGGTAGCCAACAGCGTCCCATCGGCGCTCCTGATCTTGAAGCAGACCTTGCCCGCTTCCAACTTGAGCACCACGACCCCTTCAACCACTTCATCCCCCTAAATGGGCACTACGCGATGCCTGGCCCAGCGGCGACTGATCGTAGTGCGTACCAGAAGCACGTCAGGCAGCACCCCAAGCGCTGCCCCTGAAAACGCGTGGGCCGCTCTGGATGTCGGACCGCTGCAGTCAGGTCAGAATCCCCCTAGAACGGGAGGATGAACTTGACAACGCATCAAGAGCAGCAAGTCACCGATACGCCCAGCAGCTCCTGGGTTAGATTTCTACGCAGCTACGGACCGACGCCGAACAATCTGACGATGTTCGACGAGTACGTGTCGGGCGCGCTGCGCCGGGCCAACGTCCGGCCAATCAGCCTGTCGACGCCGATGCTCGACGACATGGTCAGGCACATCGAGTCCGGAACCCCCGGATCGCTCTTGATCGCTGGCACCGCGGGCGACGGCAAGACCTACCACTGCCGGGCCCTGTGGAGCCGGATCGGCGGCGACCCGAAGGTCTGGGCAGGCAAAGAGAACGTGAAGGAGCATCGCCTGGCCGATGGCCGCATGGCAGTCTTCATCAAGGACCTCTCCGAGTTCAACGGCCAAGAGAGCGACCTGCCGTTGCAGCGCCTTGAGAAGTCGGTGCTGGGTGGAGATGACTCCGAGATCGTGATCCTGGCCGCCAACCATGGCCAGCTCCTCGATCGACTTCGCGACTTGGGCAAGCGGCAAGACCGCGTCCATCCGCTTCGCAAGCCCTTGCAGGAGCGCTTCCTGCAAGCCGGCCCCGCGCCCGACCGTCTGGCCGTCTTCGATCTCAGCCGCTCCACCAGCCGCAAGACGATCGACGAAGTCGCCAAGGCAGTCGCGAGTCATCCCGATTGGGACAACTGCGAGCGCTGCTCATTAAAGGCGGGCGGGAAGGTCTGCCCGATCGATGAGAACCGCCGCCGCCTCCTCGGCGAGGCCGATGGAGGGCAGCTCGCCCGCCGGCTCGGCGACCTGGTCGAGATCGCCCGCCTCAACGGGCTGCATCTGCCGGTGCGCGACCTGCTGGCCCTGTGCTCCAACATGGTTTTGGGCTTCGCGGATGCGAAGCTGGCCAAAGAGAACCTAATGACCTGCGCGGACGTGCCCAAGATCCAAGAGGGCGGGAATATCGGCAAGGCCAGCGTCTACGCCAACGCCTTCGGCGCGAACCTGCCCAAGCGCAGGGCCTCGGACCGTCCGGTCTTCAAAGCCATGGCGAGCTTCGGCGTGGGCGAGGAAACCACCAACGCGGCCGACGGCCTGCTGGTCTACGGCAAAGACGACTCGCGGCTGCAAGAGGATTTCGCTCGCCTGGTGGCCGCCGACCCGGTCTACGGCGCGACCGCGGATTTCCGCGCGGCCCAGGACGACTACCTCGAGGGCCACGAAGGCGCGCGACTCGAAGGCGGATCCACCGAGTTCATGGAGATGTTGGAGGACCAGCGCCGCCGGCTCTATTTCTCGCTGCCCGAGTCCGAACCAGGCTACCCCCGCTGGTCGATGACGGCCTTCCGCTTCGCGGGCGACTACCTGGACATCATCGAATCGCTCAGGGCCAAGAGGCCCGTGAGCGACGCCACGCGCGGGCGCATCGCCCGGGGCCTGAACCGAGTCATGACGGGCCTGCTCTTGGAGAACGTCGACCGCATCTTCATCGCCAGCTCCGGCGGCTTCACTCAAAGCCGCGTGAGCGTGCTCTGCGACCACGAGACGCCTTCGCGCAGGCAGGGCGGCGTCGGCATGGCCATCAAGCTCGACGAGGAGACTGGCCGCCCGCAGCTCGATGTCTCGCTCTCGCCTGGCCCCGGCAACTCGGTGGCCTTTGACCTCACGCCCATCCGCCATGAATTCCTCGCACGCGTCGCCGAAGGCGCGCTGCCGGCGAGCTTCTCCAACGAATGCCTCGAAGACCTGCTGGCCTTTAAGGCGAAGCTGCTGCGCAAGGCCGAGATCGTCCGAAAGGCCGGCTTTGCCGGCGATGACGACGAGATCGGCGGCGAGGCATCGGCCTTGACGCTCAATTTCATCGACATCGAGCCGGGCGGCCGCGGCTTCTCCCGCCCCGTGACCGTGAGGTCCCCGGCATGAGTGAGATCTTCAAACGCCCCGAGATCAAGAGCGTCGACTTCACGGTCGACGAGAACATCTGGGGCCACCGCCTCTACGACGAGCAGCTTCCGCATTTGACGGTGCTCGAGTTCCTCGGCGCCCTGGGCTCGAATCTGGATAAGCCGCTACGCCCGCATGAGGGCCTTAGCGGAGCCTTCAAGTTCCAGCCTCAACGCCAGATCCGGCTCCGAGGGCTGCTCTTCAACAACCCCTACGTCGAATCCATCGCCGAGAGCGCCCAATCCGATGAGGAGAAGTGGAGGCAGTGGTTCGAGAAGTTCGCCCAAGGCTCGACCGGCAATGGCGATGGCGCCGACGACATGGCCTACTTGCGCCATTCGTTCGCGAGCTTCGACGACTTCGCCAAGGCCGTGGAACTGCTGCGCTCTTCTTCCTTCGAGTCGCGCAGCAACAAGCGCTGGAGCTCCAAGTTCGTCTTCCCCTTCGGCCCCGACGCCCTCTACGAGGACTTGGAGATCGACTCCAAGGGCAAGATGAGCAACGACCGGCGGTTCTTCGCGCGCACCGGCGAGCTGCTCTACTTGATGCTCACACGGGCCAAGCGCGGCGCCGAGCTTGGCGACTTGCTGGCCAAGCGCCTCTTCGATCGCGAGGCGCCGATGAATCGGCTCGCCCGCGCGATGCAAGGCGCGCCGCAGCGGGCCGACGACTCCCGGCAGTCCGGCTACCTGCCCGAGGCCGCCAACCCGCGCTTCGACCAAATCTGCGAAGACTGGCTGTCGATCCTGGCCAAGGACATGCCGATCTATGACGCCTTGGAGCATCTGATCGCCATCTCCGGCCTAAACATGCTGCTCTACTTTTTAGAGCGGGCCAAGCGTGTGGCAGGCGACGACGACCCGGTCGAGATCGTCTGCGAGATCGTCTCCAAGGAGCGCACCAAGGTCCGGGCTCTTTCCGGCGACAGCTACCAGCTCAACCAGGGGCTGGCTGCCAAGGCGGTGCGGGCCCATGTCGAATCGATCCGCACGGACTTCCTCTGGGCGAAAGCCGGCGCCAGCGAGTTCCCCGAAGCCGAGCGGGTGAGGCTCATGCGCGAGCGCTTCCAGTGGCCGTCGGCGGATGGTGGGGACGATGAGGACTATTCGGGCGAGAGCCCGGAGGTGTTGGTCGGCAAGCTCACCGAACTCGCTCTGGCCCGCCACGAGCAGCACGTAGGCAAGATCCACGCGTCCTGGTCGCGGGCGATTGGTCTCAGCTCGCGGCGCCTCTCGCGGCGAACGCGCTACGCCCCCAACGACAGGCTTTTGAAGTCGATCGTGGTGGCGATCGTCGACGACCGCATGCAGTTCGACGAGTTCTTGGCGGAAGCCAAGAAGCGCTATGGCCTGGTCCTCGGCGACGCCGAAGGCGCGCGGCTGCTCGACGCGAAGCTCGTCGACCAAGAGGAGCTCAGCGAGAACCGGGACAACCTCGAAGCCCGTCTCGTGGGGTTGGGCCTAGTCCGCAGGCTCTCCGACTCCTGCTCATTTGTTGAAAACCCGTTCGCGTTCAAGGGAGAGGCCGCATGCTGACCGACCGCATCATCGGGCGCGTCGGCGCGGACATCCTCGCCAAGCGCATTGCCAACCCTGGTCAGCCGGGGGATTCCGCCGCGCTCTTCCGGCTCGACAAGCTCTCGTCGAACCAGATCGCGGCGGTGGCGCGGTCGATCCTCGCCAATCCCGACCTGCTCGCCCGCGTGGATCTCATGATCCCCGAGGCCCTGGTCAACAGCCAAGGCCTGCCGCCGGAAATCCTGATTTCGCACAACGCCGGCTATGTCCGCAACAACGCGGCGACCGCCAAGGCGGCGATCCTCACGGCCAACGGCAACGAGCACAACCTGGCTGACACACTCGGCCACGTCATGGCTATTGGCGCCAAGGAGATGCGCGCCGACCCCGACCCTTGGGTCGAGGCTGCCCTGCATACCGGCGGGCTATCGCCCGTGCCGGACGACCGCCTTGTGTTCCACGCGGCCCTGGGCGGCTTGCTGGCCTCCTCCGAGCTTTCGCTCGTCCAGCTTGGCGAGTTTTGTGCCGAGATCGTCGAGGCCATGTCCACCCGTGGACTGGCCATCCGCGACGCCGTGGGCTTCGCCTTGCCGCGGGTGGGCCTCCCCCGCGACAGCGCTCTTTTCTCCAACGCTAAGAGCTTCGGCGCGCTTCGCAAGCCTTGGCAGAAAGCCTTCGCCAAGCTTTACACCCAGCGCGCGCCGCTCCTCAAGAAACTCCGCCAAAACGGCCAGCCGCTGGATCCCGAGGAGCTCAAGGAACGCATCGCCGCCAACGCCGCCGAGATCGACGAAGCCGCGCGCCTGGCGCTCGGCGCCTTCGCTGCGGCCCCAGCTGGGGACCAAGAGGCCGCCTCCGCCCTGGCCCAATTCGAATGGGAGGCTGACGGCGTCTACCTGGCCTTCGACAAGCCTAAGGAAAGGCAGCTCGGCTTGGCCGACGCCACCGTCCGCTTCTTCGACCACGACTGCGACCAAGAGAACTCGCTCGACCCCGAGGGGCGCAAGCTCTTGGAGGACTTGAAGTCCCGCGAGCGCCGCTCCGACTTCACCGAGGAAGACGAGGAATTCTTCGTTAAGCACCGCCGACTGCTTGAGCAAGATACCAAGCTCTGCGCCCGTTGGGAGAAGGCTCTCTACGGAAAGCCCATCGAGTGCAACGACTTCTTCGATGGCTTCGCCCGCGTGGTCAACAGCCTGCATGCGGGTCTGCGGGGAGCCGAGTGCGACCGGATCCTGCGCTTCACCGTCGCCAAGGGCCGCAAAGAGTGGCGCGAGCGCTTCAACTACGACGCCGGCAGCTACTTCTCGGCGATGTATCGCGGCTTGAAGGAGCTCATGGGCTCCAAGGCCGAATGGAGGGTGGAGCGCCTCGGCAACGCGAGCCTGCCCGACCCGCTCTTTGACTACGAGGCCTTCTTCGCCAAGGAGAAGGAGCTTCGCAACGACAAGAAGAACAAGGTCCGCCCGAATTCGTCGCTCTCGCGCGTAGCTTTGCAGATCAAGTTCGACGTAGCCCTGGTCCAGGTCTCCAAGGACAAGGAGACCGTACTCTCCAAGACCCAGCTTCTGTGGAGCTACAAGCCCACTTCCATCGGCTTGTCGATGGTCGCCGACATGCGCCGCCTGTTGGAGAAGGGCGCGGTAGGCTGCACGGAAGTCCCGCGCCGCCTCGTGAGCAAGAAGGGCGGGGTGCAGAACGTCTCGCTGCTCGACACCGGCACCTTGGAGGCCACTTACTCCACGGACGCCGGCTCGCTCGTGCCGGCGGCCAACAAGCTGCGCAGCCTCAGGGCCGACATCAAGTCCCGGATCAAAGATCTGGCGGATGGCGGATACCTGACCCCGTCGCAGCGCGACGAGGTCAAGGCGTCTTGGGACAAGTTCGAGGAGGACTACATCAAGGCGATGGAGGACTTCGTCTCCATCGGGCTGCACGGCGAGGCCGTCATGCGCCAGGCTGAGTCCTATGGCGCGCTGATGTCGACCCTCATGTCGCAGGCCCGCGGCGACGTTTGCCGCTCGCGCCTGGTCTCGGAAATCCTCTCGGTCGGCACGGCCCGCGTGGCCGGCGACAACCCCGCCTTGATCATCCCGCCGTGGCATCCCGAGCGCATGAAGGCGCTGGCTGTGAAGTCCCGCCGCGTGGCGGGCTTCGCCACCCATCTGCTCTCTAGCGGCAGCATCCTTTACGGCGACCGCGAGATCTTCATGCGCGAGCTCTCCGACGAGATCGCCCACCCCTTCTATCCAGAGATCGCCGTGCTCAACCGGGCCGGCGCGCCGACGCTGGTCTCCGAGAGCAGCACGGTCAACGGCTACAGCCTCTTGGAGTCGCCAACGCGCGGCGCAGAGGATGCCATGACTGATGTGGACCCGGCCGCCGCTGCCAAGCAGGCGCGCGAGCTCTTGGAGCGCTATGTCGGTTTGCAGCCCCATGAGGCCTCCAACCTCAGCGTCGTGCTCTACAACGCTGACGCGGCCGAGCTGCCGCTGGCGACGGTGCGCGAGCTCTCCTCTATCCACGAGGACGGCAAGCTGCAATGCAGCGTGTCGGTGCGCCACTCGGACCCGGCGAAGCTTCGCAGCGTCTACGGCGAGCTGGTCAACAAGGCGGGCGACGACCCTGACCTGCCCGTGGTCAGCGAGACCAGCGACAACTTCATCTCGAAGCTGCGCATCTCGGTGACGCCGATCTCGGCGACGCCGGGCGAGAGCGCGCAGGGTTTCAAGGCCTTCGACGTGGCCTTCCTGCACGACGTGGTCTCGCGCGCCGCCCAGTCCGAATGGCTCTCGGTGCCTTGGACAAACGATCGGTCGAACCTCGAGCATGCTCCCTCGCGCTGGTCCTACCGCAGCGTCTCGGGCGAGAACGAACTCAAATCCACGACGTTTTTGACCTGCCCCTGGCAGACGGCTTCCGGCTGGGCCTACGTGTCCGCCGTGGCCGCCGTCTGCCGCCAGCTCGACGCCTTGCCTGGCGAGCGCTATTTGCCGGCCCGGCGCATCTCGCTCCAAAGCCCCGCCCTGGCCGGGATGATCAAGGATGCGCACGATCTGGCCGAGTGGATCGCCACCTACGACGAGCTGCTCGACAAGCGCCAACTCCAGCACAACGACATCACCGTCGTCCGCTACCGCCGCGGCTCTACCAACGGCCGCAACATGATCGTGAGCTCGACCTCCGAGCTCCGCCTGCTGGGCGTGCTGGTGCGCCGGCGTCTGGATGAGCTGAACTTGCAACTCGATGCGTCAGAGGTCCAAGCCGCCGCCGACAAGGCCAAGCGCGATGCGCTCTCGGTGTCCGGCGACATCGTGCTGCGGGCCGCCAAGCGCGGCGTCTCCGCGGGCGAAATGATCGGCCTGGTGCTCAGCCGCCATCTGCTCGCAGAGGAGTTCAGGGTGGCGGCGGGCGGGGGCCAGGTCTTGACCGCCTACTTCCTGCTTGACGACTACGCGAGCTGGCTCTCGCAGCCTGAAAGCCGCATCGCGGACATCCTCGCCCTCAATGTCGAGGAGCGGGAGGAAGGCGTCCGCGTGGTCATCTCGATCGTCGAATCGAAGTACGTCGCCGCCGACGGCCTCGCCAAGGCGCGGCGCGATTCCAAGGATCAGCTCCTGGCCACGCTGGGCATGTTCCGCGAGGCGCTCTTTGGCGACCCGGGCCGGCTGGACCGCGACGTGTGGCTCGCCCGCCTGGCCGACATGCTCATCGACGCCGACATCCCGCCGGGGATGACGGGCCTGATGGAGCGCGCCCGAGCAAAGCTCCGCGAGGGCGACGTTGAGATTTCGCTCCGCGGTTACTCGCACGTCTACATCCACACCTCGGACGCTGGCTCATCTTCGGCCTCCGAACAGGAGCTCTTGGAGGAGTCCGATGGGGTGAAGGCCTGGCAGGAAGTGTTCGACCGACCAGACCTTCGCAAGCTCGCCGAGGCATATGCCAAAGGTGCGGGCGGGCTCGACGCCCGCGCGGGGCTGGGAGCCCATCAACCCTGGGACGGCCACGGCTTCAAGAAGCCAGCGCCTCGCGTCCCCTGGCTTGCCGCCATGGGCCAACTCGCCAGCGGCGTTGCCGACGCCATCATTGAAGCCGGGACCGGGCAAGAGGGGGTCGTAGCGATGTCTACGACCAGCGGCCCGGAGCAAGAGCCTGCGGTTCCTGCCCAAAGCACGTCACAAGCCGACGCCGCAGCGCCCGCTTCGGCCCAGGCGGCAGCGCCCAGGCCGGCATCGTCCGCGAACCTTGGCGCTGCGCTCTCCGAGCTCGTCGCTTCCAAGTTCACCGGCGGCTCACAGTCGGATGCCGAGCGAGAGGAGTGGGCCCAGGAAGTCACCAAGAAGCTCAAGGCCGCACTCAACAGCTACGGGTTGCAGGCAGCGATCCTCGGGACGCGGCTGACGCCCAATGGCTGCCTAGTGCGCCTCGCAGGTTCTGACCGGCTGCGCGTCGAGGACATCGAAAACAAGCGCACGCAGCTCCTGACCACGCACGCGATCAATCTCGTTACGGTCCAGCCCAAGCCCGGCGAGATCGTGGTGACTGTCGCTGGCTCCAAGCGCCAGGCCGTGTCGCTCTGGGAGCTCTGGTCGCGCCGCGAGCTCAACCGCAATGTCGCAGGCATCAACACGTCCTTCCTCTTGGGCCTCCAAGAGATCAACGGCGCGCTGCTGTATCTGAACCTCGGCGCGGAGTTCGGCGGTCTCTCATCCCACGAGCCGCATTCGCTGGTGGCCGGCGCGACCGGCAGCGGCAAGTCGGTGCTGATCCAGGCTTTGATTTTGGACATCGCCGCGACGAACTCCAAAGACCTGGCTCAGCTCATCTTGATTGACCCCAAGATGGGAGTCGACTACGCCCCGCTGGCTGACTTGCCGCACATGCGCGGCGAGATCCTCACCACGAAGGAGAAGGCAGGCGAGGTGCTCGAGGCCCTGGTGCAGGAGATGGAGGACCGCTACCGCGCGTTCGCCAAGGCTCGGGCCCGTGATCTGCCGACCTACAACGCCAAGGTCTCACCGGAAGAGCGTTTGCCGATGGTCTTCCTGGTCCACGACGAGTTCGCGGACTGGATGCTTGACGACGCCTACAAGGGCGCGGTGGGGGCGGCCGTGCAGCGGCTGGGCGTGAAGGCGCGCGCGGCTGGCATCCATCTGATCTTTGCGGCTCAGCGCCCCGACAAAGACGTGATGCCCATGCAGCTTCGTGAGAACCTGGGCAACCGCCTGATCTTGAAGGTCTCCAGCGAGGCGACATCGAAGATCGCGCTAGACCGCCCGGGAGCCGAGCTGCTCTTGGGGCGCGGGCACCTGGCTGCCAAGCTCAATGGGGAGCAAGGCTTGGTGTTCGCACAAGCACCGTTCCTGTCGGATCAAGACATTGAGGCGGCCGTCGCGGCGATCACGAGGGAGCAGACGTGAAGACGTGGAAGGAAGGCAGCATGCCGTGTCAGAAGAGCGCCGAGGTGATGCATGACTGAAGAGACTCGACGGCCGCAGCCGTTTCGAATTGCAGCTCGCGCGATGCGGCAGCTCGGGGCGGAGCTGATCACGTCGGACGAGATGGCGCTGTACGAGCTCATCAAGAACGGCTTTGACGCCAAGTCGCCGCGCACGACCGTCGCGATATCGGCGCCCGCCGATTCGGCCGCTGTAGCGCTTGTCCGAGAGCAGCTTTCGACGGGCCGCGTGTCCGTGCAGGTCGCGCTTGAGCGGCTTGAGAAGACGTTGTCCTCGGATCTGACCATCGAGCAGCGAGTCAGTGCGCTGCAGCAGTTCAAGGAGCATGGGACCTCCGTGGTGGCGCTGACCCGGTACCTCGACGCTTTTCTTCGTCATGACTTTTGGATCGAGGTCGCCGACACAGGTTCGGGCATGTCAGCCGATGATCTGCGCGACAAGTTCATGATGGTGGGGACCCCCAACAAGCTGATCGAAAAGGCGCAGGCGGATCGAACCATCCTGGGCGAGAAGGGCATCGGGCGGCTCTCGATGATGAAGCTGGGGCAGCGGGCGGTGGTCCGTTCGAAGAAGGCTGGCGCGGAGTCTTGGAATTCGATCGACTTCGACTGGAAGAAGTTCGACGCTCCTGGTGCTGAACTGGGCGATGTGCTCTTCGAAGTCCAGGAAGGCGAGGCAGCCGATGAGTCTGTGAAAGGGACGGATATCCACGTCACCGAACTGTTGGCCAACTGGTCCGCCGCGAAGGTGAACGAGTTCCTGAACAAATACGTCCGCCGCCTCCAAGATCCGTTCGCTAAACCCCGGCGCCCCTATCCGATCGATGTTCTGCTGAACGGCCATCGACTCCCGATCACGCCCATTCCCTCGTGGTTGCTCGATGTAGCGCAGTTCCGGTGCGAGATCAGCTTCACACCGGACCTCGCCGACACGCGTTCGGTGGCACTGCGCCGGGAAGTGACCTGGAAGGGGGGATCGAGCGCGGAGACCCGGACCTGGACTCTGGATGAGCTTGCCGCGCTGGTGGGGGTGCCTGTGGAGACCTGCCGCAACCTCGGTCCGTTCACCGCTTCATGCTACTGGTTCAACCGCAAGCTGCTCGTCGGAACCGTGGAGCACCCCAAGTCCCGGATGCTCGCAGAGCTCAACGTGTGGTGCGGTGGCTTCGCGGTCTATCGGGACGGGTTCCGGGTCGGCCAGACCGGCGGCATGGAAGACGATTGGCTGGAGTGGGACGGCAAGGCGCTGAAGACCAAGGGTTTCATGCTGAACCGGTACCAAACCGTGGGTGCCGTCTCCATCACCTCGAAGGGCAACCCGCGGCTCATCGACGCTGCGAATCGGGAGCGCTTGATTTCCTGCCCTGAACAGACGCTCTTGGTCGGGCTGCTTGGCGACATCATCGTCAGCGACCTGCGCTCTCATATCGACGCGATCAAGCAGGTCGAGGTCAAACAGGCGATCGAGGAGGAATCGGCAGAGGAGAGCCTGAAGCGATCCGAGGTTTCGCTGAAGAACACGCTGCAGACCGTCGAGGAGATCGCCCGAGCCGTTCCGTCGTCAGTGCAGCCGCAGATCGAAGACGTGCGCCGAGCGCTGCAGTCGCAGGTCGAGTACGTGGAGACCATCAGGGGGGCGCTGCAGCTTGCGCGCGAGACGAGGGTCGAACTGCTTGAGCTGGCGAACATCGGATTGGTGGTGGAGATCGTTGTTCACGAACTGACCCGGCTGACGCAGAGCACGGGCGATTTGCTGCTCAGCCTGCGCAAGGCCACGGCGGCTGACGCGCCTCTAGTGGGACTGATCGACAATCTGCAGTCACAGATAAAGGCCACCAGCAAGCGGATCAGCTCCGTGGACGTGCTGAGCCCGTCTGGACGCAACCGTCGGGAGAAGTTCAACGTCGTCGCGCAACTGAAGACCGTCGTCAGCGGCTTCGAGGCGCGGTTTCAGCGTCATTCGGTCGAGTGCGAGGTGCTGGTCGACGGCGAGCCGGCGATATCGCAGGTCTACGAGGTTCGTCTGGTGCGCGGACTGATCGCGCAGGTCCTGGAGAACCTGTTGACCAACTCGGTGTACTGGGTCCAGCAGGGGCTCAAGCGCGGAGAGGATCGGCGGCGCATCGTCGTCGAGCTCGATACCCGTGCGAGCGTTGTCATGGTCACCGACAACGGACCTGGCATTGACCCGTCGCATGGCGAGTCCATCTTCCGGCCCTACTTCAGCATGAGAAAGAGAGGCAAGGGGCTCGGCCTGTACATCGCACGTGAACTGGTCGAGTACCACGGCGGAAAACTACATCTTGATGCGAGCGGCGAGGCCGATGGGCGGCTCCGAACGTTCGTCCTTGAGCTGCCCAGGGAGGGTGAAGCGTGATCGATCAGAACGCACAAGGCGAGGGCGGTGCAGGCGCGGAGGTCGGTGATGCCGACCCACAGTTCCACGCTGTCGAACAAGCGCAAGAGGAACCACTTCCGCCGTCGGACCCCAAGGTCATTTTGGTAGTCGATGACGAACTCTGCCAGTTGACCCGGGCTCATGTGCGGCGTCTGGCCGGAGATTTCTACAACACGATCGAGGACATCAACGATCCGACGTTTAACAACCTTTGGGATGTGGCCAGGGCGGTGGAGGGGCTGGCTGCGGACGATTGGGATCTCGATGCAGCGTCGGCCTACCTCACTGGCGAGGACGCCGTGTCACGTGTGTTGCTGGCGCCGGAGTTCGATCGGATTGCGGGGAAGCTTCTTCAGGACTTGCTTAGCCCGTTCCTGGTCAGGGCCAGATGGGCGGCGAATCTGAAGCAGGTCTTCCAGGAGGCCTTCCCGGCGCCGGCGTTTGATTTGCGGTTCCTGCCGGGGCCGCGGCCAGGTTTTGATGACTTAGCGCATTGCGCAGCAGTCTTCCTGGACCTGTTCCTTGAGCAAGGTGAGGCGTCCCCTGTTCGCGTCGTGCAGGACTACCTGAGAAAACTGGCCATCGACGCTGGAGAAGCGGTCCTTCCGCCTCTGGTGCTGATGTCTTCGCACCCCGAGTTGGAGCAGTCCAAGCTGGGATTCAGCGAGCATGCCGGTATCAGTGCTGCGGGCCTGATGGTGCTTCCCAAAGACGCTTTGATGGAGCCGGAGTTTCGGGCATCCGGTTTGACGCTGGCGTTCAAGCAACTGGACCGACAGAAGCACGTGGCACATGCGCTGAGGCGTTTCATGGCGGCGTGGCTCGAGGCGCTCGATGCCGCGAAGGCGAAGACTGCCCGCACGTTGTGGAACCTCGACGCATCGGCGATGCAGCAGATCCACTTGGCCTCGATCAGCGATGACGATCCCTACGATGAGCACCTGAACGAGTTTCTCAGCCGAGAACACTTGTTCCATGTCGAATCGCAGATACAGGTTGGTCGGAGCGTGGCGGAGCTCGACAAGCAGTTTCGTGCCCAACTCAGCGCAGATGGAAAGATCGAACACCGGTTGATGTCGCCATTGGCGGACGTCAAGACTGCGCGTTCGTTCGTTTCCCACTTCACGTGGTTTGGATCGGCGCTCCCAGCAAGCTTTACTGGCGTGGAGGGGGGGGACGCTGAAGCAGCGAGGCGCATCAGCCGCTTGTTGCCGTTTGGCAGTGTCCTGGTTCAGGAGCAGATCGGCGATGGAAGTCTTTGCCTGTTGCACATCACGCAGCAGTGTGACCTGAATGGCATCAGCCGGGATGGGGATGCTTCCCGCACCCTGGTGTTCGCGAGAGCGACCGCGAGCGAGCTGCGGGCTGCATCCAACCCGATAGTGAAGACCACGGACTTGGTCGCGAAGAGCTTGCGTGTCGGGCTCGGGGCCGAAGAACGCGAGTTCGACCTTCAAGTTAACGTGGGAGAGCTTCTCGCCATGCCGCTTCGGGAGTTCCTTGCGCGAGCGCGGGAGCAGGGCTGGCGTGTCGCAGGTCGCCTGCGCAGCGACATCACCAACCACGTGGTTGCGGCCACCACCAATCAGATGTCCCGGCCCGCATCGCAGAAGATGATTCGACCAGGCTTGCTCAAGGCCAAGGTGTTCTTGCAGTTCGCCACGTTCCCAGGCGGGAAGATGGCGTTGATCGACAAGGAGTCCACCGAAGCACAGAAACCCGCGAAGGTCTTCTCCGTGATGCGCGACGGCGACCGCTATAGCCTCGAGGACAGTGCGTCTATCGAGACGGCGCTCTGGCTCGTCCACCATGCGACCACAATCGGACTTGAGCTCGACGCCGATCTGCTGTCCGGAGCCCTGCGTCGTGGCTGGGCATCAGCAGTCGAGCTGCCTGGTGGTTTGCGAGTTCGCGTGCGGGAGTGCGAGTCACTTCGCAACGCCTACACCGGCCTTGTGCGGGGTGACATCGGGCAGGGTGGCGCCCAATTGACTTTCGTGTTCGAGAAGCACCCCTAACGGGGACGGTGGATGCCTCGGGGACGGTGCGTGCGGCAGTCTCCAGCCTACTTGTGGCAGACGGCGCAGGAGCCGTTGCCTTCATCAACACCATACACGTCATCGATGTCCTCGGGGCAGGCCTTGACCGGTCGCAAGGGATTGAGGGGAATGCTCTTGCGGATGCGTGCGCGGCGGATCTCGTACTCGGCTTCAATCTCCGCCACGCGCTCCGGGCGTTCCATGTCGGAGAGCGACTCTCCTTTGGACCAAGTGAAGGGCGAGCCGTGCTCCAACGCGTCCTTCTCCAAGGCCTTGGCGGCCTCGTAGGCGTCTGGATGCCTCTCGCGGAGGCGTACCCATTCGATCTTCTGCTGGAAGAAGCAGAAGGTGCAGCCGCTGCGAGAACGCCACTCGTAATACTTGGGGTAGCCGACGCCGGAGTTCTCCAAGATGTCGATGACCCCTGCCTTGTCGATGCCGGCCTCGCGGAACGGCAGCTTGACGAAGAGGTTCTCCGCCTTGGCTGCATAGCCCTCTCGGTAATCTTCATCTGCCCGAATCGCGACGTAGGACGTGACCTTGTCGCCGGCTGCCAGCATCGGCCGAACCCACTCCTCGAACGGAGCTAGCTTCAACTTCCGGGTACACCAACGCGAATTTGGATTGGGCAGGAAATGGTTGTATTGGCGCAGCCAAAACTTGAAGTCGCGATTGGGGTTCAGCCGCAGGATCGGCTTGTGCAGCTTGCCTTCGAGCTTGGCAAGGAACTCGTAGACCTCGGGGAGCTCTTCGCCGGTGTCGGTGTAGAAGTAGTCGATGTCGAGCTCAGGGTGCTTGGCGGCCATGTAAACGGCGAGCGCTGCGCTGTCCTTTCCGCCTGAGATCCCCAGAACATGCCGCTCAGCCATTGGCCGCCTCCTTGTCGATGGACGCCAGCTTCATCCCGGCCTTGGCCAAGATCGCCAGCAATACGTCGGACCCCAAGCCTTGGCCTTCGAGCATCGAGGCGAGCTCGTCGGCTTTGGCCTCCACAGTCTTGCGATGGCGATCAGAGATCGCGAATGAGCGCGAGATGGTCTTCGTGTCGGCGCCCGCGCCGATGACGATCGCGATGGCTTCGCTGTGCGCCTTGCGCCCCTGCACGGCCGCGAAAGCCTCCGACTCGCGGAAGCGCCGGGCGAGCTTGGCCAGCTCCAATACGGCTGCATCGATATGGCGGTCCACCCAGTCGCGAGGAGGCCTTTCGGCCGCCAGGGCCAGGATGCCTTCGAGCGAGGCGCGCGATCCGTCGTAGTTGGCCAGGCGCGTAGCGAAGGCATCCATCTGGAAATCGCCCGAGATGCCGGAGACCGACTTAGCCCGCTCGCGTAGGGCCTCAAGGTCGTCGCGGCTCGCGTCGAGGGCGGAGAGCATCTTGGCTTCGACTCCCGAAAGCATCTTGCCGTAAGCGCCGGCGAGTTCCTGCAGCGGCGCGCGCAGCGCCTTCACGTAGGCCTTGCCGTCGGCGGCGCCCAGAAGAGACGCCAGGTCGACGAACAAGACCTTGTGCGGGTCGCTGGCCTTCAAGAGCATGTCGCGCATGTCCTTGGCGGTCTGTCCCAGCCGCGAGGTCCGGCGCGCCCACTCTGGCAAGTTGAAGACCATCGCCACCAAGCCGCGGGCAGCCTCGAGCGGGTCGGCCGCGCCGGCGTTCTCGCCGATCTCGGCCAGCAGCTTCGAAATCCCTTCAAGGATCCTGTTTTTGTCCTCGTCGATGGCCACCCATCGAAGCGAGAAGCGGTCGGGGTCTTGCAGGCACTCGTCGATGTCGAAGTCGGTTAGTCGGGGCACAAACATCCCGTCTTTGTAGACGGCAATGTTGGCCTTGTGAGCGAGCAGGAAGGCTGTGAGGATCACCGGCTGGATGCCAAGCTTCATGCCAAACGGCGGCGCGCTCCACAGCGCGTAGATCTCGTGGGCTCCGATGCGGGCGTCGGCATCCGCGAAAAGCGCGCGGGTGGCTTCCCACAGCGGCTCGAAGCCTACGGCGAAGCCGTGGCCCGGCGGCATGCATCGCCATGCACCTGAGGCGTCTTGGCGATGCAGCTCGGTGCGTTTGAGTAGCGTGTCGTAGAGGCCGCGCTCGGCCGGGTAGCCTTCGAAGCCCAAGGCCTCTTGGCCTTCGGCGTTGATCATCGCGTGCAGCAGGTCGCCCCGCGCCCTCACGCTGTTGCTTGACACGCTGTCGCGGTTGACCAGTTCGCTCCATACAGGGGGCGAGTGAGCGAAGAGCTTGTCGGCCAGTTCCGAGGCCACGGGCGAGAGCTTGGTGCCAGGCTCCACGACTTCATCCGAGCCGTCGTGCCACTTCGCCAGCGACACGGCGGCTTGCAGCTGGTCTTCCAGGTCGGCGCGAGTCGCGGCTAGTCGGGCGTACACCTCGCGGCGGGCGACGGCGTCGCCCGAGAGCTCGTGGCGATCCTTCACTTGCTCTAATGCCACCAACTCAGCCGAGAGCTCGGCGATGCGCGCGTGATTCTCAGGAATGCCGATCATCACCGGCCAGGGGCGAAGCTTGGCGCAGGCTTGCGCTCGCTTCCTTGCGTCTCTGGGCTTCATGCCCTTGCTTGGCAGCGCGAGGATGAAGGCGCCGAACTCGCCCTTCTTGGGGCGGTAATCGGCAGCGACCTTCTCGGCTTGTTCGATGCTGCACAGCGAGAGTTCCATCCAGCGCATTGAGCCGGTCTCGTGGTAGTGGCGCTTAGCCACCACGGGATGCAGGCCCATGAGCTGCGCCAGACGCGCGTAGTCGATGCCAGGCGAGGCGGCCAGGGCTTGGGCGATGGCGGCGTCGATGTCGAAGTCGCTGCCCTCGAACACCGACCAAGCGCCGGTGTAGCTCTTGTAGAGGGCGACCTTGAGATCGGAGAGCCTTTTGAGCGCCTCGTCAAGCTGCTCGCGAGTCCTGTCGTAGAAGAGGGCGTCGATCACCGTGGCGTCGGCCGCCAGTCCCGACCCGTTCCGGAAGAGGTCGATGACCGCGATGTTCTTGATCATCGACACGAGCAAGGCATCGCCCGTCCTGGCTTCGGCCCGCTCGACCGCTTCGACGGCCTGCGACCAGCGATGCCCGTCAGGCGAGGCCAGGATCGCCGGCTCCAAGTTCGAGCGCAGGTAGTCCCAGTAATCGCTCGGTCGATACCAGCTCGCCTCGTCCTTGAGCGTTGAGTTCAGGTAGGAGCGGAAGCCATGCGGCTCCACCGACGACAAGAAGCCGAAGGTGCTGCGCTCGTTTTGGCCGAACTGCCGCTTGGAGATCGGGCCCAGCAGCGCGGCCATGGCCGGATGCAGCGGCCAGCAGGCCTCCAAGGCCTTGGCGAAGTCCTTGCCCACGGCGGGCCGGCGCGAGCGGATCGCCTCGGCGATGGCGACGGAGGCGTCGGCCATCCAGTCGGGGCGCATCTTGGCTTCGATCGCGCGGCCGATGAGTTCGACCACTTCGTCGCTCGCGGCCACGAAGGGCAGGTCGACATAGCGGCCTTGGACCTTGGCCCAGTCGTCTCTGGTGTCGATGCCCAGCCGGGCCGAATACTGGGCGAAGGACTGATGCAGCACCCCCACGACCACCAGGCGGCCTTCGGAGCGCGCGGCGGCTTCAGCCAGTTCCTGGAAGAAGTAGACATCGTCCCCGGAGCCCAGGGCGGAGGCCTCCAGGAACTTGCCCATCTCGTCGATGATGACCAGCGCGCCGTCATGCGGGCGGCTCTTGGCCTCTTCGAGAAGTTCGGCGATCAACGATTGGGCGGTCGGCTTACTGCGGCCGTCGACGTTGCGGCCCTGCGCGCGGCGCAGAGACGCATGCAGCTCAGAGACCACGCTTCCCCGCCGGCCCACCGCCGGCACGAGAAGCCATCCCTTGCGCACGGGGAAGGTCTTGTCGAAAGCGGGCTTGGAATCCAAGCGCAGCGCATCGCGTGCCTTAGTCCGCAGGTTCTTGTCGGGGTGCAGCGCACTCGCCAAGGCCACAGCCAGCGAGCTCTTGCCGCCGCCGAAGGGGCCCGTCCAGGTGAAGCATCGTTGGTTAGTGCCCGCGAGCTGCTTGCACATGCCGTCGACCACGGAGGCTGCCGTCGCATGGCAGATGTAGCCGGCGAGGGCGTCGGCTCGGCCAATGTCGGCGTCGACGCGGATGGAGCGCTGGTATTGGCGCGAGATTTGGACGATGTCCGACAGCATCAGGTGCTTCTTGTCACTCATAGGCGCGCCTGATCATGTTCTTAATTTCTTCTTTGGACAGCTCCTTGCGGTGGACCTGCCTGAGACCCGCGGAGTCGGTCCATTCGAGCTTTCGCCCGGTAGTGTCGGAGAGGCCAATCAGCCGTTGGGCGACCGACTCCTCATCGAGTTTGAAGACCCGCCCAGGGGAGCCCTCTGCGTAGGCTACTGCTTCGAAGGCTAGGGAGCTTTGACCCTTGGCCGTCTTGTCCCAAAAGTCGACGAGGGCATACGCGAAGACGCCGTCATGCAGAGAGGCCTTGGGTCCGCGGCGGAAGGCGTATTGGCCCTTGTGCACTTCCTGCAACAGGCCCAATTCGCCCAGCAGTGGCTCGGCGAAGTCTTCAGGTGAGCCGCCGGCCGCGCGTGGGGCATAGCTGCGAAGGCACGTCTCCAAATCTCGAGAGATCGTCGACGCCGAAAGGCGGTGCTTGGGATCAAGTTCCCTGGCGTAGCGAGCGAGGGGCTCTTCGAGCTCTTGGCGCGTGAAAGTAGGTGCAGTCACATGGTTAAAAAGCCAATGCCAAGTAGTTGAGCGGAAGCAGTGGCCCGCGAGCTGCCAATGGGCCAACCATGCGGTCGATGGGCTTTCCGCATAGGGGTCGAGCCCCCCGTCCTGAAGGATTTCTGCGGCAAGGCGGCTGATGCGGAAGCCATCATCTGCTTCATACATGACCCCACAAGCAAGGGCCCAATGCCTGATAGACGCGACCATGTTCTTGCCGACGCCGAAGGAGGCGATCGCGTTCTCGTCGGCGAACGTTGACTTGCGGATAAATCCCCCATCGGTCGCTTCGTCAAAAGCCTTCTTGAGCCACATCTGCCGTAGCGGAAACGTCTCATGCCCGGAGAAGTGGGCCGGTGGCCCCCCCTTGCTGCCCGTTGTGCTTTTCATGCGCCGATTCTAGAAGTCGAGCGAGCCGGACTGGAGGAATCCGCCAGTCGGAGTTTCCTCCAGTGTACTGTCGATATCAACAGTTGTTTCATGCCGGCGAGCGTCGAACCCGGTGATCGCTCGCGGTACCTGCGTGATCGCCGTCCACGAGTCGTTCGGTCTGCCCCGCGAGATTTCCCCGCGCCGGCTGCCTTCGGTGGGGCGACACCCACGCTAACGCACCTTATAAGGTGTAGTCCTTTAAGGTGCATGGTGCGCCAATGCGGGCCGGAAACGACCCGCGATGAGTCTCAAGTCAGCACCACCCAACTTTGGCCAAGCGCTACGCGCAGTTCGGCTGCAGCGTGGGCTGTCTCAGGAGGATTTCGACGAGGTTTCCGGGCGCACCTACATGAGTCGCTTAGAGAACCAAGGGGCTGTCCCGTCGATCTTGAAGGTCGCCCAGTTGGCACAGACGATGGATGTTCATCCATTGACCCTCCTCACGTTGTCTTTCTGTGAGAAGGGAAGCGCGTCTGAGGTCAACAAGCTACTGGCGGTGGTAAGCGAGGAGATAGCCTCGTTCACGAACTTGCGCCTCGGTGCGCGCGAGCGTCGGCGGAGCGTGTGAGTCGGAAGGTCAGTGCGGCAGCCGCTGCTATCGGTGCCGAGCTAGTCGATCTGCGCATAACTGCGGGACTGAGCCGGTGTGCACTGGCGGAGCAGATTGGCATCCAAGTCGTCGACGTGGACCACAGTGAGAGTGGCTGTCGACCATTGAACGTCGTCGAGCTGTTTCACTGGTGTCAAGCCTGCGGCTCATGCCTTGACGCGTTCATGGAGCGGGTGAATCAGCGTCTTGCGGTGGCAGCTCGGACGACCCGACACTGATCGCCGCAGCCTCACTTGTCGTCCGACGAGCGCCGGCCGTTGGCTTGCGAAGGCGGTCGCTTGCGGTGGACGCCGTGACCCGGTTGTCCGGTGCTCAGCCAGCGCAACTCGTCGTCGAGGTCTTGCAGGAACGCCATGAAGTCGTAGTCCAGCGCCTCGATCCACTGTCGCAACTCGATGACGTTTAAGGTAGTGGCGCCGCTCTCGACATAGCTGACCCAGCCCTGACTGCGGCCGAGTCGCTCGCCCAAATCCGCTTGACGCAACTGGCGCGACTCGCGGAGACCTTTGAGCTTCTTCAGGAAGGCTTCGTTATGGCGGCTGTACAGGGATTTGGACATGGGGCTCTCTCAGCCTCGAACGGTACCCGAGCGGTTCCCCGTATCAAGAATTTGCATACGCCCAGCCGGCTCGAAGAATGCGCTGCACCACAACCCATAGGCGAATTTGCCAGCCGTGACATCGATGTTCGTATCCCGCCCACAGTATGCGTACCCGCTTCCTTCGGGGTTGGAAGAGCCCGGCACGCGGTGCTGGCGAATGATGGAGCTCACTGCGCATCTTCCATGGTTCCTGCTTTCCGTAGAGATCAACGCGCCGGACGAACCCGACGCCTTCTTCGTTCGTACCCTCTGCATCGCCTGGGACCGCGAACTCGCTGACGTTCTCGGCTCTTTGGAAGCCGAGCGGGTGAAGGGCATCGTGTGTCTCACGCCGGGTTGGCAGTCACCCAACGGTCAATGGTCCGCGCGCGAGATCCTGGAGGTGTGGACGTGCAGTTCGGAAGGCGGCGATAGCGTCTTGCTCCGCGACGCTGCTGGCCAGACTTTTGACTGCGGCCTAATGCCACAACACGTCGAGCCGATGGCAAGGACTCTCGTCCTGAGAGTCGAGCCAGGCAGTCGGGAGCATGCCCCCCAGGAGAAGCGCGGAACACGGCGCTCGACAACCCCTGGAGATGGCGCCGGCCGGGCCGGCAAGGCTGGCGCATGAGTGGCGGACGGCGTACCTTGCTCTTCGTCGACGACCGTGACGCCCCGCCCGTGGCCAAACAGTCACGCATGGAGGTGCACTCGTGGCGACTGATCCGAACTCCAGCGGGCACGTACCATCTCGTGACCTTGATCGAGCAGTGCGAGACGCGAGCCACGGTGCGTGTGACTTCGGCCATCACGGCGGTCGATTCAGAGGCTGGACTTGTGACTACGTCATCAGGACGCCAATACTTGCTGATGGGCCCCGCTGAGGAGCGAACTTTCGAGCGCGACATCTTGGCTGGTGGCGCAGTGAGCTTAGGCCTTGGCGACGCCGTCGACGTCACCGTGTTCGCGTGGGATCAAATCCAGATCGACTAGCCGGGTGCGAGGCTTCCCTGGCCACCGGTGGCTCGCTTGCCTGTATGACCACCTGAAGCCCATTCGATCGAGCGGCTCGGGACGCCGAAGCGGGAGGCAGTTTCCGACGCCGCCGCCTGTTGGCGTTCTCAGGAGCAGTCATGAGGTTCAAAGACGTCCGTCCGCAGCCTTTTGTTTTTCAGCTTCGTTGCGACCGTTGCGGCGTTGAAGCGCAGTACAACGTAGACGACGGCTTCAACAACTTCCTTCAGATTGGGTTCGATGCGAGCTGGGGGTCCGACCTCGGCGACGGTAATCACGTCGAACTCGATATCTGCCACGCTTGCCTGAAGCAGACATTGGGGCCATGGCTACGCGTGTCGCCAGCCGCGTGGGCCACTTCGGGACAAACCTCCCCATCCAACAATTTCATGGAGGGAGTTGAACAGCGACCAGACCAAGACCAGGACCTTCTGTAGCCAAACGGCGCGGACGTTGTCCGACCGGTGCTGGGTGACTACTGATAGGTTGCAACTTCACCGTTCGAGTCGCAACGCTATCAAAGCGTCCGCCTTGCCGCACCGTTACCGTAACGCGTTATCGTAATTACGATAATCGCCGTGAAGGAGTTCCGCTGGGTTCGTCCGCACGCTGCCCGCGCCGTATCTAGCTGATGGCGCCAAAGCGCTCCCAAACGGCGTCACGGACCTTGCGGCAGCACTCGAGCGTCAACAGCCCGATCTGGCATTCCTCTCCTGGGATACCGAGTACCTCGGCAAGCCAGGAGTAGGCGGCGTTCTTTGTCATGAGTTCGTTCTGCCAGATCGGGTCGAACGCCTTGTGCGCTGCGATCCGTGCTTCACGCAGCTCATCGTCCGCCAGCTCGCCATACGGCTCGTCCGTGCCCTTCTTGCAGCCGACCCAGGCGTCGCAGGACCAGCACACCCAGAACTGTCGGTCCTCCAGATCCTTGCGATCCGGATACACCGCCAGGCCGCCATGCAGCTCGGCATGCCGGCCACAGTAGTTGCAGACCACCTGTCGGCCTGAAGCGCGCTCCACAGGTCGCTCCACTGCACGGCCTTCCGCCTCGCGCACCCGTTTCAGGTACGCCAGCAACGATGTGAAGCCGATGCCCTGCGCCGGGCCGTCGGGGCCATCGCGAGTGGTCTGCCACGCCTGTGTCCCTGGCCAGAAGTCCACCCGGTCATCCAGCCGCAGCCGCTTGCCGCCGTCGAGCTTCACGACGCTGCCCTCGCCGAAGCCGCCAAGGCCTGTCTGGCTTGCGTTGCCCTTCTGCAGCGCGCTCACCTTGCTCTCCTTCAGGCTGTGTAATCCGACGCTGTTGCTCAGTCCGTCCAACGTGGACGATCACCCGCTGGTCGAACCGGTTGCGGTCGGTTCGGGTTCAGTTCTTTCAGCTGCCGCGTCAACCGGTTCTGCGGCGCAGGAAGCTTGGGGCAGTCGAGGAGACCTTTCCAACAGCCGTCGCACAGCGTTCGTCGGCCGGGCAAGGGCCGGCGGCTTCGCCGAACCGACCATCAGGCCCGTAGCGCGTCGCGGCTCGCTGGCCTTGAGGTCGCGCACCTGGTCGCGCGTGAGCGCCGTCGCGAACACGCGCGCAGCCTTCTCCGACAGCTCGGTAGAGATGGTGACGAACTTGCCTGGGGCGACTCGAACACGTTTCATCTGCGGACCTTCATTCAATAAAACCTTAGCCTCACGGTGCGCCCGATGTTGGCGGTGGAGTAGCTGCTCAAGATCTGCCAGAACGAATGCTCGATGGCGTCCGGAATCTGAATCAGGCTGCGAGCCGGTGCTCGTAGTACGCCGGCGCCCGGTCATCCAGGATGTCGTACAGCGCCCTGAGGTTTGACGGGTCGGGGTTCAGCCACGCGTCGACATGCTCCGACTTGATGGGGATGATGCAGCGGTCGTGGCCGGCCGCGGCGACCTCGGGCGGTGGCTCGTCCGTGATGGCGGCGAAGGACAGCAGGTCTGGCTCGCCATCCTGCGTCCAGTGCGACCACAAGCAGGCCACCAGCATGTCCTGCGGCGGACTGGGCTTGAACTCCAGCACGACGTTCTCTGGCTTCTCATCAGGTGCCAGCTCGCGGTGTTCCATGTCGTGTCGCTTCACGTTCTCGTAGAAGGCGTTGACGATCATGATTCCGTGGGTGACGCCGAAGTGCCCGCGCCAGAATTTCTCGAGGTTGTCGCGGCGGGCGTTGTAGGTGCCGGGGTACTGAACGTCGTAAGACGCCGGCCGCCCCGCCGGCCGGCACTGATAGCGCATCGGCAGCACCACCTTTTGACCGTCGCGCACGACCATCACCGGCGCGTAGACGCCAGGGAAGATGCGCGAATCCCGGTCGAGAAGCTCCGTGCGTCGCAGGTCTTCAAGGTCCAGTCGCGCCTTCGAGATCTTGGCCGTCGCGATGCGCTGGCTGTCAAGCGCGCTCTTGGTCTGCTTGGTCTGCACCGTCCGCTCGGCATCGGCCAGGCGCTTGCGCTGCGCGAACAGTTCCTGCTCCAGCGCCATCGCCCGGTCCGCCTTGAAGGCCTCGATGAGGCCGCGGATTTCCAATCCTTCCGGCGTCGTGGCGTCGTGTTCGAACGCTGCTTCCAGGGCCTTGGGAATCTTGAGCTTCGCCTCCTGCCGACCGTAGAAGAGCTTCACGAACTCCTTGATGCTGAGGTGCGCGCCGAAGAGCCGCGTGTAGTCGCGGTAGTCGGCGCGGATCTGGGCGGAATAGCACATGGGATTCGTCCAGTGGGCGTTGGCCCGTCAACGGTGGCTCACAGGTTTTGAGGGCAGTCCGAAGCCTCGCTCGCCAACTCCTGCCCGTCCACGGCATCTTGCCCTACTGGACGGCAGTCGGCCTTCCATATACTGTACATACATACAGTTTTGCTCGCCAACCCATGCCGCCCGCCATCGCCGGGCTGGATGCTGCTCTCCCGCTCTCCAGCCTGCCTCCTCCCTCGCAGAACGCCGTCGCCAGCCTCGGCGAGCCGCTGCCTGCGCAGGTCGAAGCGGCACTGTGGCGCGGTGATCAGCTGGGCGGCCCTGTGGCGGATACGCTGGCCAGCGGCTTCGCCAAGCTGGACGCGGAGCTGCCTGGCAGCGGCTGGCCCTGCGGATCACTTACAGAGGTGCTGGTTCCGCAGTTCTCGGTCGCCGAGCTGCGGCTGCTCAGCCCCGCGCTGTCGGCCCTCACCGGCGCCGGACGCACGGTGGCACTGGTCGCCCCACCGATGGCACCCCATGCGCCCGGCCTTCGGCATGACGGCATCGACGAACGCCACCTGGTCTGGGTCGATGTCGACACGCCACGCGACCGGCTCTGGGCCACCGAGCAGCTCGTCAAGTCCGGCAGCTTCGGCGCGACCATCGCCTGGCTGCCGCTCGTGAGGGCCGAGCAGATCCGCCGGCTGCAGGTCCTCGCCGGGCGTTGCAAGGGCCCGGTGTTCCTTTGCCGACCATTGAGCGCGGCTCGTGACGCATCGGCTGCACCGCTGCGCGTCGTGGTGCGTGTGCTCACCGATTGGCTGATCGCCGTCGAAGTGCTCAAGCGCAAGGGCGCGCCGCTCGATGCGACTTTGATGCTGCCCTCCGTCCCCGGAGGCCTGAACAACATCATGACCCCGCGGCTGCGCTGGCCCAGCCGCCTTATCCCTGTCGAGCCCAGCCATGCTGTGGTCAGCCCTGCTGCTGCCGCCGTGCGCGAGCGATCCGAACACGCCCCTGCCTCCGAGCCTTGACGCGCTTCGTGCCGTGGCCGTCTGGGCGTTGCAGTTCACGCCCCGGGTGACGCTCTCCGAAGACGCCGTCCTGATGGAGGTCGAGGCCAGCACACGCCTGTTCGGTGGCAAGCGGGCCTTGCGCGACCGGGTCGTCACGGAGGCCGCCGAGCTGGGTGTTCAGAAGGTCGCATGGGCCTCCACCAGCCTGGCAGCCCATGCGCTTGCGCGCTGCAACATCGAGAACGGCTTCAAGCGCCCGCTGGCCGAGTTGCTCGACCGGCTGCCGATGGAGAGTCTGAGCGCCGTGCGGCCGCACGCCACGACGCTTGCGCAGACGGGGTGCCGGACGTTGGGCGATCTGCGTGCGCTGCCCCGTGCCGGTCTGGCGCGGCGCTTCGGGCGCGAGCTGCGCCAGGCCCTGGACCGGGCCTATGGTCACGAGCCCGAGGCGCACGAGTGGGAAGTCCTGCCCGACACCTTTCGCGCACGCCTGGAGCTGCCGTTCCGGGTCGAACACGCACCGGCGCTGCTGCAAGGTGCGCGCCGTCTGCTGGTCCAGATGTGCGGTTGGCTCGCGGCGCGACACGCCGGCACGACGGCCTTCACGCTGCACTGGTGGCACGACAGCATGCGCACTCGCGACGCCGGCTCGGGCGGCCAGCTGACCGTGGGCACGGCAGATCCGACGCGGGACGTCGAGCACCTGTGCCGGCTGCTGGCCGAGCACCTGGCCAAGCTGCAGTTGCTTGCACCCGTCGGCGACCTGGAGCTGACCGCCGACGAAGTGCACGACCAGGGTGACGCCAACCTGTCCCTGCTGCCGGACACCGTGCATGAGGGTGAGGCGGCGCACCTGACGCTGGAGCGCATGGCGGCGCGCCTGGGGCCGGACGCGATCAAGCGCTGTCGGGTGCATGAGGACCACCGTCAGGAATGGATGGCGCATTGGCAGCCTGCAGCGGATCCCTTGCCGCGCCGGCCCGCGGCCAGCACCGAGCTGCCGCAACCGACCTGGGCCTTGCGCGAGCCGCTGAAGCTCGCCGTGCGCAACCACCGGCCGGTCTACCAGGGCGAGCTGCAGCTGCTCGCGGGCCCTCAGCGCATCGAGGCTGGCTGGTGGGATCGGGACGAAGACGCGGGCACGGGCCGCCTGGTCGTTCGCGACTACTGGGTCGCCGAGTCCAAGCACGCCGGCCTGCTCTGGGTGTTCCAGATCAAGCTCGGCGACAGCGTCGCCTGGTACCTGCACGGCATCTTCGGGTGAGGCGTCGACGTGATCCCACCCTACGCCGAGTTGCGCTGCGTCAGCAACTTCACCTTCCTGCGCGGTGCGAGCCGCCCGGAGGAGCTGGTGGAGCGCGCCAAGGCGCTGGGCTACAGCGCCATCGCCATCGTGGACGAATGCAGCCTGGCCGGGATCGTCCGCGCCCATGTGGCCGCCAAGGAGGCCGGCATCAAGCTGCTGGTCGGCAGCCAGTTCGAGGTCCGATCAGACACGCCGTTCAGCTTCGTCGTGCTGGCCACCAACCGCAACGGCTACGGCAACCTGTGCGAGTTCATCACCCACCTACGCCGGCGATCCGAGAAGGGGACCTATCACCTCGACCTGGACGAGATCGACAGCACGACGCTCGCCGACTGCGTCGTCATCGCGGTACCGGACCGCAGCTGCACGCTGGAGCAGATGCAGACCATCGCCAAGTGGCTGCTGCACCATTGGACAGGCTGCTGCTGGCTGGGCTGGGAGCAACTGAGGCGCCTGGACGATGAGGTGCAGCTCTACAAGCTGCGCGAATGCAGCGAACTGACGGCCGTGCCGGTGGTCGCGGTCGGCGACGTACACATGCACGTCCGCTCGCGCAAGCCGCTGCAGGACGTCCTGACCGCCACGAGGCTGCGCATGCCGATTCGCGAGTGCGGCTTGAAGCTGCGCCAGAACGCCGAGCAGCACCTGCGCACCCGCCGACGCATCGCGGAGCGCTGTCCGCCGGAGCTGATGCTGGAAACGCTGCGCGTTGCCGAGCGCTGTGAGTTCAGCCTCGACGAGCTGAAGTACCAGTACCCGGATGAGGTCATCCCCGCCGGCGAGACGCCGCAGAGCTACCTGCGCCGCATCGTCTACGAGGGCGCGGGGCGGCGCTGGCCTCATGGCGTGCCGGCTGAGGCCCAGGCCCAGATCGAGCACGAGCTCGCCCTCATCGCGGAGATGCAGTACGAGCACTACTTCCTCACCGTCTACGACATCGTCGCCTTTGCACGCAGCCAGGGCATCCTGTGCCAGGGCCGCGGCTCGGCGGCTAACAGCGTAGTCTGCTACTGCTGCGGCGTGACAGAGGTGGACCCGCTCAGAAGCTCGATGCTGTTCGAGCGCTTCATCAGCAAGGAGCGCGGCGAGCCGCCCGACATCGACGTCGACTTCGAGCACGAACGGCGTGAAGAGGTCATCCAGTACCTCTACCGCAAATACGGCCGCGACCGCGCCGCGCTCACGGCCATCGTGACCAGCTACCGGCCCAAGAGCGCGCTGCGGGATGTCGGCAAAGCACTCGGGCTCGACGAGGATGCGCTGGAGCGTCTCAGCAAGGGCATCAGCCAGTGGGACACCGCCATCGGCGACGACGTCATCGCCGAGGCCGGGCTGAACAACGACAGCCTGCTCATCAAGCAGTTGCGCACGCTGGTCGAACAACTGCAGGGCTTCCCGCGGCACTTGAGCCAGCACCCGGGCGGCTTTGTGCTGACCAACGGGCCGCTCAGCCGCATCGTGCCCATCGAGAACGCGGCAATGGAAGACCGGACGGTCATCCAGTGGGACAAGGACGATCTTGACCTGATGGGGCTGCTCAAGGTCGACGTGCTGGCCCTGGGCATGCTCACGGCACTGCACAAGTCGCTGGATCTCATCGGGCTGCGCAGAGGCCATGTCTTCGAGATGCAGGACATCCCGCCCGAGGACCCCGAGACCTACGACATGATCTGCAAGGCCGACACGGTCGGCGTCTTCCAGATCGAGAGCCGGGCGCAGATGTCGATGCTGCCGCGGCACCAGCCGCGGTGCTTCTACGACCTCGTGGTGCAGGTCGCGATCGTGCGGCCCGGGCCCATCCAGGGCGGCTCGGTGCACCCGTACCTGAACCGCCGCAACGGCCAGGAGCCGGTCACCTATCCGAGCGCGGAGATCGAGAAGGCGCTGGGGCGCACCCTTGGCGTGCCGCTGTTCCAGGAGCAGTGCATGCAGCTCGCCATCCTTTGTGCCGGCTTCACGCCGGGCGAAGCGGACGGGCTGAGGCGCGCGATGGCGGCCTGGCGGCGGACCGGCAGCCTCAACAAGTACGAACCGCGCATCATCGAGGGCATGCTGGCCCGCGGCTACAGCCTCGACTTCGCGAGGAATGTGTTCGAGCAGATGAAGGGCTTCTCCAGCTATGGCTTCCCGGAGAGTCATGCGGCCAGCTTCGCCATCCTGGTCTATGCCTCGTGCTGGGTGAAGAAGCATCACCCAGCGGAGTTTCTGTGCGCGATGCTGAACAGCCAGCCGCTGGGCTTCTACACGCCGAGCCAGTTGGTGCAGGACGCGCGGCGGCATGGCGTCGAGGTCCGGCCGGCCGATGTGCTGCACAGCGATTGGGACTGCACACTGGAGGACATCGAGCACCAGCCGGCGGTGCGACTGGGGCTGCGGCTGGTGCAAGGACTCAAGGAAGCGTCGACTCAGCGGATCATGGACGCGCGCACCCATGCTTACTTCGAGAGTGCGGAGGAGCTCGCGCGTCTTGCGGATCTGGAGCATCAGGATCTGCGGCAGCTCGCGGCGGCTGATGCTCTGATGAGCCTCAGCGGCCATCGGCGCCAGCAGGTGTGGGATGCCGCGGCGCTGCGCAAGCCGCCGGAGCTGCTGCGCCAGGCGCCTGTCGACGAGCCAGTGCTGGAGCTGCAGGCTGCGGCCGAAGGTGAAGAGGTGGTGTGGGACTACCGCACCCTGGGTTTGACGCTGCGCAGCCATCCCCTGCAGCTGTTGAGGCCGAGGCTCAAGGAGCGGCGCTTCGTGACGGCGCAGCAACTCTCGCAGATGCGTGACGGCCGCGAGCTGGACTACTGCGGCATCGTCACGCTGCGGCAGCAGCCGGAGACGGCCAAGGGCGTGATGTTCGTGAGCCTCGAGGACGAGACGGGCAACGTGCAGGTCATCGTCTGGCCGAGCGTGAAGGAGGCGCAGCGCAAGGAGTTGCTGGGGTCACGGCTGCTCGCTGTCCGGGGACGGTGGCAGCGGCAGGGTGACGCCTGCAGCCTGATCGCTCAGCGAGTGGAAGACCTGACAGGATGGCTGGGTGAGCTGGAGACCAGCAGCAGGGACTTCCGATAGGGCCTTCCCATGGTCATGACTTGAACCGGTTGCGACTGCCTCCTACCCTTCGATGAACACACGCTCGCCAAGCGTCAAGGAGACCCCATGAACAACCTCTTCTTCGCCACGGACGGCTCCGTCTCTGCGCTGGCCTCGGTGCAGCTCTACGAGCTGGGGTACCTAGGGGTAGTCCGGTTCGCTGTGGACACCACGAGCGGCACAGCGCTGCGGCATGAATGCATCCGGTACCGGGACACACGGGAGCAGGCCTTGCAGGACGCGCGTCGCGATGCGAGCACCTTGGTTCACAGGTGGGTTGAGGAGCGGGTGCGGCTTGGGGATCGGTGAAAGCGGGCAGTCAGTCAGCGCCCTTACGATTCGCTTTGAGCATCTGCTCCCTGCTTTTCCTCCCTGAGCAGGCGCCCGCGATGACAGCGAAGGCGTTCAGACCCCCGGCAATGCCGGGGGTTTTCTTATTTGGACGGCGGCTACTGATGCCATTGCGGACCGCATTAGGCTGGTTGCAAGGTATCCGTCCGGCCAACTCAGGTACGTCCTGGCCGCGCTTCCGGGGCAAGGGGCTTGACTCGAAATCGAAGGTTCTTCAACGATTTTCGGGCTGCTGTCCGCAGGTCGTAGTCGGCCTGCAGATTCGTCCAGAAGCGTGGCTCCATGCTGAAGAACAGCCCGAGACGCAGTGCAGTCTCTGCGGTGAGCCTTCGATTGCCCCGCATCAATCGCCGGATACTCGCGGCGGACAATCCGATGCAGGAAGCCAGACGGACTGCTGAGATGCCGAGTGGCTTCATGAAATCCTCATGGAGGATTTCTCCTGGGTGTATTTCTTCAAACATCTCGGCTAGACAAAAAGCGCGACACATCAGCCTAGCAGCGCGAAGCGGCACATCCTAAGGGGCCTAACCGTTGACCCGCAATCTGAGGCGGGGCCCTCCGCCGTTCTTGATGGCCTTCATCACCCAGCCGAAGCTGTCGGCCGCGAAGATGTGACGATCAGCGTTGCCGATCGTGCGCCGATTCATTTCTCGCAACGCAACTGCCTTTCCCTCGATGTATGAGCACGTCGGGAACAGCTCATGGGTTCCAAGAAGCACGGTGTGCTGGTCGATGGGAAAGATCAGTTCCGACTCTGGGCGGCTGATGCCGGCCCACGGGAAGAAATAGACAGGGTTGTCGCAGGTCAGCACTTGGCCAGTAGGGTCTGTCACCAGCGCCCAGTTCATCTTCAACATGCCGTCGGCGACTCGGTCTGACTCCTTTGGCGCCAATGTTCCCCACCACGTCGCTGAAGACCGGTCGACCTTCAGCGTCTCGCGAACGCGCGCTGCTTCAGCCAACATGGCGGAGTACTTGGCATCCGAGATTGCAGCGCGCCCCTTCAAAGAATGGAGATCACGGATCAGCTCGTCGGTGACCTCATCGGCCACGCCGGGCGTCATCTCCAGCACGCGGGCTCGAGCGGCGGGCACGCGCTTCAACATGATCACCATGTAACGCGCCAGCGCCTCTTGATCACCCGCGTCGAGGCGCTGCCTCAGACTGATCTTCTCAAGCACCACATTGGCCGGCTGCTCGATGTCGTTGTTGAGCAGGTTCTCAAGTTCTTCAGAGTACAGCTGGCGCTCGTTGGCGATCGAATCCGGCTTGGTCTTGAACGGCCGCCCGGCCGCTTTGTGAAAGCCCCAGAGCCGGTCATCGCGCGTGAAGCCGGCCAGGTACCGAGCAGGGACGTAGTGATGCCCCATAGACAGGATGTCTTACACGCGCTCGTCAACCAAGGCGCCGTGGAATGCCGGAGTCGCGGGCCTGCAGACTCTCAGCCGTTAACGCGGAACTCTTCCCGAGACCGGCCCTGAATTTCGTATGCCTTCAGCCACTTGGCGGGGAGGCCGCGGCCGCTCCAAGTGTTCTCAGGATTTGCGGGATCACGGTACATCGGCGCTGCCGTGCTGGCTGGGCGCTTCTTCGTGCGCGCCTCGGGCGTGTCGTAGGTCTCCAGTTCATCGATGGCCTCCCGAACAGTGAAGCCGGCTGCCTGAACTTTCTTGGCGAACCCGTCCGCCATAACCTTCAACTCTTCGCCGCGCTTGGCCGCGATTTGTCGATCCAACTCTTTGCTGAGAGCCACGAGTTCAATGTAGGAAAGCGTGGAAACGTCGGGTGCGGTCATCAATCTGCTCTGGGAAGCCAGGCCGCTCGTGGCCTGTTGACGAAGTGTAGGGGCGACAGGCCGCCGTCCTTGCCGCGGCGCACAGTCGGCCTGATCTTGCCGCCGACTCTCCCGCATGCACCCTCGCTTTACGGCTCCGGTGCTGCAATGGTGCGAATGGCTCCCAGAAGCAGCATCCGCTGTTCTTCGTCGAGACACAGCTTGCCACCCACGATCTCCTGTGGCCCTGGCAGTTCATCTTGTCGTGCCATCGCATCAGTTGCGGGTAATCATGTCCGAAACGCCATCAGAGAAAGGCACGGGCGTTGGCCCGCGCGTCCTGTAGAGCGTGGTGCTCGCCCCCCTGTTGTGTCAGGAAAGCAGTTCGACGGGCCTCGTCGATCTTTTGCTCGATGTTCTCTAGCTTCCAGCCGCTTGGCAGCGCACCGCCAAGCAGCCGCTCAACCAGATAGACGTCCCCCTCGAAGTCGTAGCACAGCACGGGCTTGGGCTTGCGTGGTGTAGCAAGCAGCCACGCCCGCAACTCTTCGCGCAGTTGATCAGACGGCATCGCACGCCCGGGCAAGCGCCCGAGCAGGGGAAGCACGACCTCGCAAGTGAAGGTGCTGCACTGCGCCACTTCAAAGTCGGTCCGCTCAGCGTAGAACTCGCGCCCATCCTCGCCCACGATGGCCACGCTGATGAGTTGGAACGACTCGAAGTCGGTGAACTCGGTATCCAGGAAGTAGCGCGTCTTCCAAGGGCTGCGCGGCCCCTTCTCTGGCTGCCAGCCGTCGCAAGCGCCCCAGTTTGCTGCCAAGGCTTCAGGATCACACATACGCTGCACCGCTCACTTGCTCTTGATCTTGACTAGCGGCCGGGCGCCGCCATCGGACGCGCAGTCCACCTGGACCGATACCAGCCCGAGTGCTACTTGACCCTTTTTAGTGCTTCACCGGTCTTCTCACCGTCTGAACGTCCTCTATTTACTACCGGCAATGGCCGACTGAGGACCTCCTCGGAGATGCCACTGCTGTTCGCGTTGTAAGCCCAGACTAGGAACTGCTCGAGCAATCTCTGGTTCTCAGCCTTAAGCCGATCGTTCTCTGCCTCCAAGCGGGCGATTGTCTGTATTTCAGGTGAACTAGGGACTTCAGGGGCGGGGCCGTCGTCCTCGCGCAGAGCACCTTGTCGTTCTCTGAAAGCGTCGGCTATCCGCACATGCTTGTGCAGGGCCTGTCTCACGTATCGCACGTGCAGACGGCGCTCGACTTCGTCGATCAATGCGTTCCAAGTAAGTGGGCCGACCCAACCGTCAAGGAGGGTCACGATCATCTCAATGTCACTGTCGCGCAGATTTCTGGCTCGGGCCATCACGCGCTCCCTTCCTGACGCCCCAACCTTGGAGTCGACATACTTTCGGTAAGGCGCTGGCGGGCTCCTTTGGTTCTCGGATCGCGTTGGCCGGCCAACCGCTTCTGCGCTGCCTGCTCGATGCGTGAAGCCGGCACGACGCCCGAAGGTTGGATCACTGCGCCGACGGGTACACGAGGATCATCAAGGATCTCGCACAGTTGGTCCATGCGTTTGAGGGTCCGCGTCTGGTGCGTTATCCAGCGATCAGTTCCCGCGTAACCTTCAGACCGGCCTTCCACGGCGGCCACAAGCAACTGCCGCGTTTCCTCCCGTTGGCGACGCAAGTTTTCCTCCCGGATGCGATCACCCTTAATACAGACCTGCTCATCGCAATTCATGCAGTCAAGATGAATCTGGCAAGGCGTCATCGTAAAATCATGCACGCAATATCCAAATTCCGTGGTATGAGCGGTCGGAATTTTCAGTCGCGCAAATTCGTCGCGAGGGATGAGCGTTACACCTTTTAGACGCGCGAGCGGTCCAACTGATTGGTGCTCGGAATTCGACATCTTTCGAACGTACTCTACGACATCGCGGCTTGATTCGTGGTCGTATCCGTTGTTCTGGCTGATATGCCTTCTTCCGGACCACTTCGCAATATCAAGCTGGCTCAGCCCGCCCATTTGCGCGAGCGTGTTTAGATAATGCCTAAATTGGTGGCTAGTAATTCGAACGACGCTTCCATCGTCCTCGTAAAATCCTAGGCGGGCAAAAATTGTCCAGTCCATCTTTGCGGCGCTGCCAGCCAATTTGTCGTAGATTTGGCCTTGCGTTACCTTCTCAATCGCGCCGTGATATACGCCGCGCTCGCTATGTAGAGTGTTTCTGCGGACGACACAGAGCATGTCGCTGTATTTCAAGTCCAGTTCACTGTCTGCCACAGGAAAACCGGCGGGAAGCATAGCGACAACGGCTTTCTCGACATCGTCAAAAGCGACAGTCTGCTGACCCCTCGGACCGGAGTACTCAATATCTTTTTCAATCAGCCAAGTTCGCGCAGATCGGACTGAGCCGCCCTCGGCAAAGAGTGCTTGAGCCAAATCTGACAACGTGATGCGCTCTTGCTGCCGAAGGTGCTCCAATGACGGCGGAAGAAACATGCGCTTCGGGTGGCTTTCGTACCAGCGGGCGATCTCCCGTGCTGGCGCAGAAATCTGCCTCAGTTGCGAGACGGCCTTCCTAACAACGTCTGCCATCGCCCGGACCACCCACTTGACCATGGGATCGGCACCTTTACCCGGGTGCCAGCGGAGTCCGTACTCCTGTTCGTTGGTGGTGGGGTTGGGGCTCAACACCTCGCAGTTTTCAGGCAGCAGCAGCACTTCATGTATGCGGTCTGGCGCTGAACAAAGAATGGCGGCAACTGACGTAACGACGACATCTTGTGCTTCGACTGCCGCGTGGAACGCACGAGCTAGCGCGTCAAGTGCTACCGGCGATGGCAACTTCTGCTGCCGTTTCTCATCAAACTCTTTGCCAACGCGTGCACCGTTTTCTAGTGGCCTTGATATTGGGTTCAGCCATTTGCTTAGGACCGCAACTGAGCGGTGGTCCACGAGCAGATCTGACACCATCTGCAGTTGCCCACCTACGCGATAGGCAACTGCTGGCGTGAACTTCGATGCAATGAGTTGCGCGGCACGATCTAGCACTTGGTGTGTGACCAATGCGGCGTTCGGTACGGGGGAGAATTCAGCGAGCGCTGCTTCTAATGCGCGTAACGCCGCTAGTCTGGGGCCTACTGCCTTCGTCGGCCTAAGCGAGTGCTGATAACGAATATAGCTCTTGGCAAAAGACAGAAAGGGTTCCTTCATCGGCTGCGGTTCTTTATCCTCGACAGTCGACCAAGAACTGAAGACCAGTCGAACAGCCGAACTTTTGCCCTTCAAGTTGATGTCCTCGGTAACCACCCAACTGTTGCTTTCAAAAGGCAAACTCGCGCCAAATACCGTCAGTTTGTCTTTGCACACCGCGATAAACGCATTGAGATTCGTGAGCGCATCTAGGTCGGCGCGGGGAATGAATTGAACGATGTTACTCATGCGCTCCCACTTCAGAAGCCCTAAATGCCTCGCACAATTGAATAACTTCTGCTACTGCGTATATCGTACGGTCATTAACCGAAGCCAAACGTTGGTCTGTCGTTGCAAGCAACTGTTCTCTTCTTTCAATCAGATGGTTAAGCACAGCCTCGTGCGGCCCGTCTAACCAAGGCTCAAAGCTAGAGCAGGTGTAGCAAGCGACAGGGGCATTGAATGCGCAGAATGAATATTGTCCGCAAGATCCCATAGGTGACGCGGATCGATCGATCCGGAGGTCAACAATCCGACTTGAACTGTCCCCATGCCGCGTCGCTTGTGACTCATCTCGAATGACAATGCCTTTAAATGCCTGAGCCAAGGGCGCCATGGTCATCGCAATTGCGCGATCAATGCGGTTGGCTATTTCGGGCGTCGAGGCAGTGTAGACACCAACATTTTGAGTATCGTTGTGATCTAACAGTTCTGCTATAACTAACTCTCCGTGGCCTTCCTGTGCTGCGCGGGTGCCAAGAGTTCTGCGGAAGCGAACCGGTGAGATATTCAATTCTTCACCGGTGCGCTCAGAGATAACGCCCAGCTTTGATAGGGCTGCGGTAAGCGCGTCTCCTAAAGAGGCGGCTGTCATGTGATATTCGAATCCTGCAGGGCACTGTTTAGCTCTCTTTTGCGGAAAGAGTGGTGCCTGGCTGGGGTCGGTCAACAGTTCTGAATATTCCTGACGAACTCGGTCGGCATATTCGTATAGGGCCGAGCCCAACTGCGGTGTTAATGCCCTTTCTTTAAAAAGCGTGCGAGACATTTGCCCGCGTTGTTTAGCCCTTGGGATCGAAAGAAAGTAGGCTTGGTCACCTTGATCTGTCGCCTCAAGCCGTAGGTCGCAGACTTTGAGAGAAGCGAATTGAATCGACCTGCATCCCAGCGCCATGAAAAGAATAGACAGAAGATAATCTCGCTCGTCCATCGTTCCATCTGCATAGGCTGCATGTATTGCATCTTGGACCGCTTCGACCTCCACATTCGTGAGCGGTCCCTTAAGCGGATCCATTGATGAAACAGCCGCGCCTTTTCTAACTCCGGAAAGCGTTAGCGAGTCCAATAGACGCACAACGTCTTCGTGGACGCCACGATATCCCAGGCGATGCCACCGCTTTAAAAATCCGGACAGAGAGGAGAGATACCACGCTTGGTTTTCGGGTAGCCACGCTTTGTAGTTGATGATGTCCGTCGAGCGAATCTCGGTCCCAACATCAGGAAGCGATGACCGAAATTTGAGGAAATGGGCGAGCCTCGAATGCATCGTGCTGAAATGCCCTGGGGATCGGTTCATTGCATACCAGATCAGTGCCTTTTTCGCAGGAAGGACGAGATCCGGCGCGAAGTCTGCGATCGAACGTTGTATGTCGATATAAACATTTTGCAGGGCTTCCCGGTATGACCATAGATCTAAGCGCGGGTCAAATGTGGCTCCGTCTCTCGTTGTTACCGTCGCCGGTAACTGAAGCAGATCCAGGGGCGCAGGCGATTTAATGACTGCTGGGCTGCTCATTGCTTCTTTTCCTTCACATACTTTCTCTGCATTGCCAAACTTGCTTCGCGGGCTTTTTTCTCGACGTGACGCTTCGTATAGGTCGCGGCAGTTCCTGACGTTGGAGACCAGCCCATCAGCACCGAACGCACCTTACGTTCGCGGTCTTCCGGAATCTTCTCGCGATCCATTTGCTCTGAAAAATCATCGTTCCAAGTGTGCCGAAACAAGTGCGCGTGGACTTTCGCCTCGCTATTCAGCTTCTTTTTAATCCCGATAAATATTTTGGCGAACGCCGATTTTCCTAACGGGTCTCCAGTGTTGCTGGCAACGAGAAGGTACTTGTGTTTTCTAGCGCCTTTTATTTGACTCCGATGCTTAAGGATATAGTTGCGCGCCAAAGAAGCCATCTCGTCCGAAAGCGGCAGAAGTCGAGCGTAAGTTTTAGTATTTGGCTCGTCGGCCTTTGGGTACTCTACGTCATCGGCGCGACGGTGAATGGTTACTTCATTCCGCTGGAAATCAACGTCGCTGATTCGAATTCCAAGAAATTCGCCACGGCGGATGCCCAAGTGCAGAAGCCATTTAACAATTAACTCGTTCCGATATTTACAATGCCGTTCGGGCCAAGGATTTTCTTGGGAGCTGGGTGATACTACTTCGAGAATCCGTTCTCGCGTAGCTTTGGTGAATCCTTTGCGATTGGAAGTCGAATGCCCATGCTTCGAGGGCAGGTGTTCACGCAACGCCCCAATAGATAATGCGGCGGCGGCGGCCAGTTCTGGATGCGGTTTCACAATTGCATCGGTGGCCCTCAACTCCACCAGCCATTGCAGGTAATTGGCGATATAGAGACCTCTGGTTCCAGCACTGCCGGTCGTCAGCTCACGAGTAGTTGCCCTTCCTCGTTTCCGCATCCGAGCGCGTTCAAGTGAAGAAACTTTCGAAGCGCGAGTCGGCGGCGGTTTCGGCTTCAATTGCTCCAGATCGCACACCAACGTACGGCAGTACCGAACGAGCGTTTCGATTTCTGAGAGAGTGAACAGCCGTCCACTAGCCATTCGCTCGTCAAGATCGATCCGGTGGTCGTTCAAGAAGCGCATCAGGACAATGATGGCCAGGCTGCATTGGCCGATCGTTTCACTCGCGCGGTTCTTCGTCCGAAGCCGGGTCAACGCGTACAGCGTCGGCTTGTAGAGCGGCAGTCCTGTAGCCCGCTCGAGAAGCACCGGAAAGCGCTCGCCTGAAGCGAGCACCACTTTGCGGATCAGGTATGGGTTTTCTTGTTTACGCACCATGGGGGTGGACGATACCCAGCCCCAACACCGAACAAGGAAGGCGATGTAAACAACGAAAAAGGCCCGCAGCTATTGGGCTGCGGGCCCGATGTTGACAACTAAGAGAGAGGTGTTTTCTAGAACGGAATGTCGTCGTCCATGTCGTCGAAGCCGGTGGCCGCCTTGGGCGCCGGGGCGGGCGCGCGCGGGGCCGCGGCCGGGCGTGCGGCGGCCGGCCGGGCTGCGGGGCGGCTGGCGCCGCCACCCATGTCGTCGCCACCGCGGCCATAGCTGCCGCCACCGCCGCCTTCGTCGCCGCCACCCATGCCTTCACGGCTGCCCAGCAGCTGCATCTGGTCGGCGATGATTTCGGTGGTGTAGGTGTCGCGGCCTTCCTTGTCCTGCCACTTGCGGGTCTTGAGGCGGCCTTCGACGTAGACCGGGCGGCCCTTCTTCAGGTATTCGCCGGCGATCTCGGCCAGGCGGTCGTTGAAGACGACGCGGTGCCACTCGGTCTCTTCCTGGCGCTCGCCGGTCTCGCGGTTCTTCCAGTTGCGGGTGGTGGCCAGGCTGATCGTGCACCAGGCGCCGCCATTGGGGTTGTAACGGACCTCGGGGTCGCGGCCGAGGTTGCCGATGAGGATGACTTTGTTGACGCTGGCCATGACGCTCGTCCGGAATGTCCCGGGGGAATTAATTCTGCCCCGGATGAAAAATTCTGTCCAAAAACCGAACGCAGAACAAAAGACTTTGTCCCATTGGCGTCGGGCTCCTTTACAGGTTTCAAGGCGACTCAACGCTTCTACTGCGATTGAACTCTTGCCGCCGAGCGACTAAAAACTTTTCGTCCTAGGCAGCCTTCAGCACAGCACAGAAGCGATCTGGGAAGCCAAGCTTCAAGAGGCGTGCCTAGCCGGCAAGCCCCGATCAGAGCTTCATTGTACCGCCTGATGCAGCGCCCATGTCCCACTGGCTCAGGCGGCTATGAAGAACCGCAACCCTTCTGACAAGCAAGTCGAGGCCGCCATCCGTGCCGGATTCGGCCAAGGCGACGGCGATCAGCACAAGCCTTGGGTCTTCGTGCGCGACGTTGCGTCTCACGGACGGTCATGGATGACGCACAGCTGTTGGGCTGAGCATCTCCCATGCTGGCCTTCCTTCCGACGCCTACGTCCGACGAGCACTTCAGTTCGGTGGTATCGCGACTGATCCACCGATCTCGCATGGGCAATTCCACCGTATTACACCAGCTCGGCCTGTTTGCGACTCGGCCCTTTAGCTTGGTGCCGTCTCAGGTGGCCAGGCTCCTCGCCGAGGTGCCCGATGGCCATCCCTGGCGCTCGCCCCGCAGGCTCTTTCTGGAGAACACCTGTGCAGCGTTCTATATACGGGCAGGCTATTCAAGGCCTTGCACACAGAAATTCGGACGGGCTCGTCGAAGTTGAAGCCGCTGGCTCGACCGCTCGCATTAGCTCATTGACCAGTCGTACCACCGACCGTCCAAATATCTCTCCGGGACATCATCTCCGAAGGGATCAACACCTTCTTCCTCCAGTCGTTGGAACCAGGTAGATCGCAACGACTCTGGAAGCCTTTTTCCACACCAGGGACAGTAATGGATCTCAATAAAGCTGCTGCCGCCATCCACGACCGCTATTCCGTATTCTCTGAACTTGGGCACGAAACGCAAGGCGCTATTTTCCGTAGCCAGTGCCTCGTGCATATCGGCACAACAATGAATCGACTTGCTCATAGATCAATCTTTCTACCCGGTACTGCATCTTTGGTTTGGTCACCCGTCTCTGCATCGACGCTTCCCAGATGTCTTCCCTGGGAATCATACTGCTCGACATCGCCATGAGTGTGATCCCACTCGTAGAACCTCCTTTTGCCACCGGAGAGTCCGTTGGTCTTTGTCTTTCCTCGATACGGCTTCAGACCTTTCCAGAATTCCCCATGAGGTGCCGTCTGTTGCACCTGTCGATCACCACGAGTATTCAATAAAATGTGGCCAACGAGCGCCACCTGCATTGGGAACGGCAGAATTGTGACTGTGATGGGTGAAATGGGTTTGCCGGTAATAAGTCAGACCTGCAAAATCCATTTCGGCGCAACGCGTTGACGGGGCAAGTCCGGCGAGCAGTTCGCGTTCATGACGGGCTCGGCAGCGGCTGACGCGATTGAGCAGCATTGGCGCCGAGAACGG
>NZ_JAJTWT010000020.1 GCF_021353235.1 Pelomonas caseinilytica | reverse complement strand
GTGATCACTCCTCACACCCCCGCCCAGCTGTGGATATCTCGGGCAGGGTAGGTTGAACACCTGGGTCAAATTTGGGTCGGCAGGGCCCTCATGGGTGGGTCAAATTTCAGTCGGCGCCAACACGAGACCGCACTCTGCAGGTTGAGATCCTGTTTACTGTGCCAGTGCAGTTCCGAGAGCCCTAGACGATGGCGGAGCAGAGGCGTCTGAGGCGATCGACGACGCGATCTCCACCGCGTGGGCTACGGGTTTTCCTGGCTGTCGCGCCACCGCAGGACAGCAGCGATGGATTCCGAGAGCCCCTTCCGAGACGTCGGGGCCGCTCACCGGATGCATAAACGTGCCACCGCGCCCCAGAAAGCATAAAGCTGCCGGGACGGCAGCTTTATGGGTCAAGGCGCACGACCTTTCGGCGGCAACCCTTCTGACGAGTGGTGGAGAGGAGGAGGATCGAACTCCCGACCTCCGCATTGCGAACGCGGCGCTCTCCCAGCTGAGCTACCCCCCCACGCGAAGCCGGGAGTATAGCCCGGCTGCGGGTCCGTTGAAGCGGGCCGCGGTGTTGCCGCTCAGGTGGCCATGTAGCGGCCGGGCCGGTGGTTGATGGCCAGGGCGGCGTTGATGGCGGCCATGCCGAGCAGGGACAGGGCCACGCGGGGCCACGGCACCCAGGGGAGGGCGGCCAGCAGGATGGCGGCGTCCAGCGTCGCCTGCACGTAGCCGGCGCGCCAGCCGCGGCGGTCCTGCAGCCAGAGCACGACGAGGTTGAGGCCGCCCAGCGAGGCGCGGTGGCGGAAGAGGATGAGCATGCCGGCACCGATGAGCAGCCCGCCGCCGATGGCCGCGAAGTAAGGGTTGAGCTCGGTGATGCGCAGCCATCGCGGCAGGGCCTCGGCCAGTGCGGCCATCAGGGCGACGGAGGCCATCGTCTTGACGGTGAAGGCCGCGCCCATGCGGCGCCAGGCCAGGCCGTAGAAGGGCAGGTTGATGACGAAGAACAGCAGCCCGAAAGGCCAGCCGAGGGCGTAGTGCAGCAGGAAGGCGATGCCCACCGTGCCGCCGGTCAGCATGCCGGCCTGCTTGAAGAGGGCCACGCCCAGCGCCGCGAAGAGGGTGCCGGTCAGCAGGGCCTGCGCGTCCTCGAAGCGGCTGTGGCGGAAGCTGCGGCTGATGCGTGCGGCGGCATCCTTCATCCGATGATGCTCGACAGGAAGTACTTGATGACGCCCTTGGCCGCGAAGCCGACAAGGCCAAAGCCCAGGCCCAGCAGCAGCACGAAGGTGCCGAAGCGCCCGGCCTTGGACTCGCGCGCCAGCTGCAGGATGATGAACACCATGTACAGCATGAAGGCCGTCACGCCGACGCTCAGGCCGAATTGCGCGATCTCGGCTTCGGTGTAGCCCCAGAGGGTGTTCATGGCCTAGTCCCGCCGCCGCGTCACCAGGTCGCGGTAGGCATGCCAGCTGGCATGGCCGAGCCAGGGCGCGATGACGACGAGGCCGAGCAGCGCCGTGCCCATGCCAATGACGGTCAGCGCCAGGATGAGGGCGGCCCACAGGGCGATGGGCGCCGGGTGCTCCAGCACCACCCGCCAGCTCGTGAAGACGGCACCCAGCACGCCGAGCTTGGCGGGCGGCTGGTCGAGCAGGGCCGGGATGGCGACGACGCTGGAGGCGAACACGGGCGCGGCCAGCACCGCGCCCAGGGCCAGCCACAGCTCGAAGAGGTGGCTGGCGTCGTTGAGCACGACCTTGAAGAGGAAGTCGCGCGGGTTGCGGATGGGTTCGGGTGCGAAGACCGTGACGAGGCTGGCCGAGCACATGACCCAGCCGGTGCCGGCGAAGGCCAGCAGCACGCCGAAGACGATGAGGCGGCCGTCGCGCGGGCGCCAGGCTTCGCGCAAGGTGTGCCAGCCGGGGCGGCGGCCGAGGTCGATCTCGCGGCTCATGGCATAGAGGCCGGTGGCCAGCACGGGGGCCACGATGAGGAAGCCGCTGAAGGTGCCCGACAGCAGCCAGAATCGTTCATGCGCCACCCACCACAGCAGGGCGCCGAAGGCCGCCATGAGGGCACCCTGCGACAGCGAGACCAGGGGGCATTGCCAGAGGTCGCGCCAGCCGCGCGCGAGCCAGCCCAGTGGCCTCAGCAGCGGGATGGGACGAACGCCGAAGGCCTGCGACTCGCGCAGGGCCTGTTCACTGAAACGGTCAGGCATGACGGCGCGCAGTGTCGCCGCCCGGCCGTGCGCCGGCCTTGATGCCGCTCAAGGCGGTGACCAGGCGGGCGGTTCAGGGCTTGTCGAGCAGGTCGCGGGCGACTGCGCGCAGTGCCGGTGCTGTGCCATCGGCCAACTCGACGGTGCGCGCCTTGGCCAGCGCCGGGAAGTGGCCGCGCAGCGAGCGCTCGTAGCCGGGGTCGTAGTGCTCGCGCATCAGCTCGGCGAAGACGGTGGCCCAGTCTCCCGCGCGGGCGCGGCGCTGCCAGTCGTCGACGCGGGCGTGGCCTCGGAGTTCGACCAGGCCGTCCAGCGCGCGGCAGAAGACCTCCGGGTCGGCGGCGAAGTGTCCGTAGTCCTGCAGCAGCAGCTCGACCCGCGCCGCCTCCGGCATGGCGATCCAGACGCAGGAGGCGCACTCGCCGCGCATCGCGGCCAGCAGGGTGTCGGGCACGGTGATGCGGCCGATCTTGCGGCTCTCGCTCTCGACGAAGACGGGCCGGCTCGCGTCCAGCCCGCGCAGGGCGCTCCACAGCGCGCTGTCGAAGGCCTTCTGGCTGGGCTGGGGCGCGTCGGGCAGGGCGCCGAGCACCGAGCCGCGGTGGGCGGCCAGGGCTTCGAGGTCGAGCACCTGCGCGCCTTCGGCGGCCAGGGCCTGCAGCAGCCGGGTCTTGCCGCTGCCGGTGCGCCCGCAGATCACGCGCCAGTCGAAGCGGGCCGGCCAGGCGGCGAGGTCGTCGCGCACCTGGGCGCGGTAGGCCTTGTAGCCACCGACGAGCTGGCGCGAGCGAAAGCCGATCTGCCCCAGGAACCAGTGCATGGAGCCCGAGCGCTGGCCGCCGCGCCAGCAGTACACCAGGGGCCGCCAGGTCTTGGGCAGGCCGGCCGCGCTGGCTTCGATGTGGCGGGCGATGTTGCGCGCCACGAGGGCGGCGCCGAGCTTGCGGGCCTCGAAGGGCGAGGTGGCGTAGAGCAGCCCCACGTCGTGGCGCTCGCGGTCGTCCAGCACCGGCCAGTTCAGGGCACCGGGGATGTGGTCCTCGGCGAACTCGGCAGGCGAGCGCACGTCGATGAGGGCGTCGAAGCGATCCAGCTCGGCGACTGCTTCACCCACGCTGACGGTGTAGTTCATATCCTGCGATCAATCCGCCTCGAGGTGGCAGCGTAGTGCATGGCCACGCGGCTGTCGTGGAACTGGCTTTGCCAGGCCACTGACAGCGCCCCCTCGAGGGGGCCGGCGAAGCCGGTAGGGGGTGGGCTCATCACGCTGGCAGGGATACCGCGTCGAGGAGCTCGCTCTCGATCTGCAGCTGGGCCTTGTTCTGCTGCAGGGCCGGGCCGTCGACGAGGAAGGTGTCTTCCACGCGCTCGCCCAGGGTCGAGATCTTGGCCAGCTGCAGGTTGATGCCGTGGCGGGCCAGCACGCGGGCGATGGCGTAGAGCAGGCCGGCGCGGTCGCTGGTGGAGATGGTCAGCAGCCAGGCCGTGGCGCGTTCGTCCGGGCGCAGCGAGATGCGCGGCGTGTAGGGGAAGCTCTTGACCCGGCGCGAGAGCCGCCCGCGGCGCGGTTCGGGCAGGGGCCCGCCGGCCTGCAGCGCGGCGGCGAGCTTCTGCTCCACCAGGGGAACGAGGTCGCGGTGGTGGACGTCGGCCTCGGGGCGGATGACCTGGAAGGTGTCCAGGGCGTAGCCGTTGCGCGTGGTGTGGACCTTGGCGTCCAGGATGCTGAAGCCGGCGCCGTCGAAATAGCCGCAGATGCGGGCGAAGAGGTCGGGCTGGTCGGGCGCGTAGACCAGCACCTGCAGGCCCTCGCCGATGGGCGAGGGGCGGGCCCGCACGACGGGCACCTGGGTGTCGACGTGGCGCCAGAGCGAGCGCGCATGCCAGGCCAGCTCCGCGCCGTCGTGGCGGGCGAAGTAGCTGACGGCCAGCCGCTTCCACAAGGGCTCCTCGGTGCCGGGCAGTTGCGAATGCAGGGCCAGGTCTTGCCGGGCCTCGGCCTTGCGCGCCTCGATCTCAGCGTCCAGGTTGAGCTTGGCGCCGCCCAGGGCCCTGAGCGCGATGCGGTAGAGGTCTTCCAGCAGCTTGCCCTTCCAGGCGTTCCAGACCTTGGGGCTGGTGCCGCGGATGTCGGCCACCGTGAGCAGGTACAGCGCCGTGAGCCGGCGTGCGTCGCCCACCTTGGCGGCGAAGGCGGCGATGACCTCGGGGTCGGCCAGGTCTTCCTTCTGGGCCACGCGCGACATGGTCAGGTGGTGTTCGACGAGGAAGACGCACATCGCGGTGTCGTCGGCGTTCAGGCCGTGCTGGCGGCAGAAACGCCTCACCTCGACGGCGCCGAGCTCGGAGTGGTCGCCGCCGCGGCCCTTGGCCACGTCGTGGAAGAGGGCGGCGATGTAGAGCAGCTCGGGTGCGTCGAACTGCGCGGCCAGCTGCGAGCAGAACGGGTACTCGTGGGCGTGCTCGGGGATGAAGAAGCGCCTCACGTTGCGCAGCACCATGAGGATGTGCTGGTCCACGGTGTAGACGTGGAAGAGATCGTGCTGCATTTGCCCGACGATGGACCGGAAGACCCACAGGTAGCGGCCCAGCACCGAGGTCTGGTTCATCAGCCGGAAGGCGTGCGTCTGGCCCTCGGGCTGGCGCAGCATGGCGATGAAGGTCCCGCGGTTGACCGGGTCGCGCCGCCAGGCGGCGTCCATCAGGCCGCGGGCGTTGTACAGCGCCCGCAGCGTGCGCGCCGACAGGCCCTTGATGCCCGGCGTCTGCTGGTAGACGAGGAAGGTGCGCAGGATGGCGTGCGGGTCGCGCTGGTAGAGGTCGTCGGCGGCCACCTCCAGCATGCGTCCGCGGTCCAGGAATTCGGCGTGGCCCTCGATGGGCCGCAGCAGGCCCTGCTGGTCGCCATTGATCTGCTCTTCCAGGTTGAGCAGCAGGATCTGGTGCAGTTGCGTGACGGCCTTGGCCGCCCAGTAGTAGCGCCGCATCAGCACCTCGGAGGCGCGCTGCGCGCCCGTGCCCTCGAAGCCGAAGCTCTGGGCCACGGCCGTTTGAAGGTCGAACACCAGGCGGTCTTCCCGGCGGCCGGCCACGGCGTGCAGGCGCGCCCGGATGAGCTTGAGCTGGCCCTCGTTGCGCTGCAGCTGCTTGCTCTCGAACGGCGTGATGAGGCCGCGCTGGGCGAGCGCCTTCCAGGTCTTGCCCAGGCCCGCGGCGCGGGCGATCCAGACCAGCATCTGCAGGTCGCGCAGGCCGCCGGGGCTTTCCTTGCAGTTGGGCTCCAGCGCGTAGGGCGTGTCGTCGAACTTGGTGTGGCGCTGCACCGTCTCCAGCGTCTTGGCGCGGAAGAAGGCCTTGGCATCCATGGCCTGCATGAAGCGCTTGCACATCTGCCGGAAGAGTTTGGCGTCGCCGGCCAGGGGGCGGGACTCCAGCAGGGCCGTCTGGATGGTGACGTCGCCCTGGGACTCCGTCAGGCACTCGCCGAGGGTGCGCACCGAGGAGCCGATCTCCAGGCCCACGTCCCAGCAGGAGGTGATGAAGCCCTCGATGGCGGCCTTGACGGGGCCGGGCACATGGGCTTCGACGCCGTCCGGCAGCAGCACGAGGACGTCCACGTCCGAATGCGGGAAAAGTTCGCCGCGGCCGTAGCCGCCGACGGCGGCCAGGCAGGCGCCCTCCGGCATGCCGGCCTGGCCCCACAGCGCGCGCAGCGTGTCGTCGACGTGGCGGGCCAGGCGCCGCAACAGGCTCTGGGCGCCGGCCTGCGTGGGGCGATCGGCCAGGAAGCCGTCGATCAGCGCCTGCTTGCCGGCCTTGAACTGCTGGCGGAGGTCGGCGAGCGTGGCCACGTCAGGCGGCAGGCGCGGTGATGAAGGCCGGCGGCGGCGGGCTGCCGGCCGACAGCGTCATGACCTCGTAGCCTGTGTCGGTGACCAGCAGGGTGTGCTCCCACTGCGCGGACAGGGACCGGTCCTTGGTCGCGATGGTCCAGCCGTCGCCCATCTCGCGGATCTCGCGGCGGCCGGCGTTGATCATGGGCTCGATGGTGAACATCATGCCCGGCACGAGTTCGTCCAGCGTCCCCGGGCGGCCGTAGTGCAGCACCTGGGGTTCCTCGTGGAAGACGCGCCCGATGCCATGGCCGCAGAACTCGCGCACGATGGAAAAACCCGCGTTCTCGGCGAAGGTCTGGATGGCGTGGCCGATGTCGCCGAGACGCGCGCCGGGCTTCACCTTGGCGATGCCCTTCCACATGGCCTCGTAGGTGAAGGCGCACAGCCGCCTGGCCGCGATGCTGCCCTCGCCGACGATGAACATGCGGCTGGTGTCGCCATGCCAGCCGTCCTTGATGACGGTCACGTCGATGTTGACGATGTCGCCGTTCTTGAGCGGCTTGTCGTTGGGGATGCCGTGGCAGACCACCTGGTTGACCGAGGTGCAGATGGACTTGGGATAGGGCGTGTAGCCCGGCGGGCAGTAGTTCAGCGGCGCGGGCACGGCCTGCTGGACGCCGACGATGTAGTCGTGCGCCAGCTTGTCGAGTTCGTTGGTCGTGACGCCGGGCTGCACGTGGGACGTGAGCATGTCCAGCACTTCGGACGCCAGGCGTCCGGCGATGCGCATGCCGTCGATGTCGGCGCCGGTCTTGATCGTGATGGGCATGGAGAAATTATCTCAGTCGGCCCAGATGACCGTGCCGGTGGCCCAGGTAACCAGGACCACGATGCCGAAGGCGATGCGGTACCAGGCGAAGGGCACGAAGGTGTGGCTGGAGACATAGCGCAGCAGCCAGCGCACGCAGGCCCAGGCGGCCAGGAAGCTGACGACGAAACCCACCGCAAACATCGGCGCGTCGGCTAAGGACAGCGCGCCGCGCTCCTTCCAGAGGCTGTAGCCGCCCGCGGAGATCAGCGTCGGGATGGCCAGGAAGAACGAGAAGTCGGTCGCCGCCTTGCGCGACAGGCCCAGCAGCATGCCGCCGATGATGGTGGCGCCCGAACGGCTGGTGCCCGGGATCATGCCCAGGCATTGCACGAGGCCGACCTTGAGCGCGTCCAGGGCCGTCATGTCGTCCACGGCCTGCACGCGGGCCACCGGCTGGGCGCGCTTCTCGGCCCACAGGATGATGAGGGCGCCGACGATGAAGGCGCCGGCCACCACCGGTGCGTTGAACAGATGGGCCTTGATCGCCTTGTAGACCGTCAGGCCGACGACGCCGGCCGGAATGAAGCCCAGGGCGATGTTGAGCACGAAGCGCTGCTGCCGCGCGCTGCTGGTGATGCCGCCGAGCGCCTCGCGGATGCGGGCCCAGTAGACGATGAGCACGGCGAGGATGGCGCCGCTCTGGATGGCGATGTCGAAGACCTTGGACTTGGCGTCGGTCATGCCGAGCAGGCTGCCGGTCAGGATCAGGTGCCCGGTGGAGGAGACCGGCAGGAACTCGGTCAGGCCCTCGACGATGCCCATGACGGCGGCTTTGATCAGCAGGATGACATCCACGTAACGGCTCCGGGAGGCGAACAAAGCCGCGCAGTGTAGCCAGCCACCGTGTCCTGCCCTTGCCCGGAGCTGGCCCGGCGGGCTACATTACTGACCCACCGGTCATTAACTCGCCCATCCACCGCTTGGCCTCCACCCCCCGCCAACGCCGCAAGGACGCACGCCCGCAGGAATTGCTGGACGCGGCCCTGGAGCTTTTCGTCGAAAAGGGCTTCGCCGCCACGCGCAGCGAGGAGGTGGCCGCGCGCGCGGGCGTCGCCAAGGGCACGCTCTACCGCTACTACCCGAGCAAGAACGAACTCTTCAAGGCCATGGTGCGCGAGAACCTCTCGATGCACATCGCCGAGTCCGCCGCCCAGGCGGCCCAGTACGAAGGCCCCATCGCCGAACTGCTGGGTCGGATGATGCAGGCCTGGTGGGCCAAGGTGGGTCACGGCAAGGCCGGCGTCGTGTGCAAGATCGTCATGGTCGAGGCGCGCCGCTTCCCCGAGCTGGCGCAGTTCTACGTCGACGAGGTCATCACGCCGTCGCAGACGCTGATCGGCGGTCTCATCGAGCGCGGCATCCGCAGCGGCGAGTTCCGCGCCGTGTCCATCGAGGCGACGGTGCACCTGCTCATCGCGCCCATGCTGCACATGCTGCTGCACGAGCATTCCTTCGGTGAACACGACATCTGTCCGGAGACCATGACCGCCGAGGAACTGCTCGACGCCCAGATGTCGTTGCTTCTGCACGGGCTGCTCGCGCCTGGCTGACCTCTAGAATTTTGCTTTTCAGCCTGCCGTACCGTGCCCCGGAGAACTCCATGAACGTCGAACAAGCCCGCTTCAACATGATCGAGCAACAGATCCGCCCCTGGGACGTGCTCGACCCCAGCGTGCTCGAGCTGCTGCGCGTCGTGCACCGCGAGGACTTCGTGCCCGAGGCGCACAAAGCGCAGGCCTTCGTGGACGTCGAGCTGCCGCTGACCGCCACCCGCCGCATGCTGGCACCCAAGGTCGAGGCCCGGCTGCTGCAGGAACTCAAGGTGCAGCGCCACGAGAAGGTACTGGAGATCGGTGCCGCCACGGGGCACCTGGCAGCCCTGCTCGGCCACAAGGCCCAGCGCGTCATCGCCCTGGAGGCCGACACGGGCCTGGCCGCCCAGGCCGCGGCCAACCTCAAGCGCGCCGGCCTGCTGAACGTGACCGTGCTGAACCAGGACGGCGCCGCCGGCCTGCCCGCCGAGGAGCCCTTCGACGTCATCCTGCTGTCCGGCTCGGTGGCCGAGCTTCCCCAGGTGCTGCTGTCCCAGCTCAAGGTCGGCGGACGGCTGGCGGCCATCGTCGGCAGCGAGCCCGTCATGCGCGCCGTGCTGGTCACACGCACCGGCGCGAACGACTACAGCAGCGTGGAGTTGTTCGACACCGTGGCCGGTCGCCTGCCCGGCTTCGCCGAGGCGCCGGCCTTCAGCTTCTGAGAACTGCATGCAGCCCGTCCGCCGAAATCGTCGATTGCAGCCGCTGCCGGCGCAGGTCGTCGCATGCCTTCAGTCACCGGCGGGCTTTGCATCTATAACCCCGGCCGCTGCTTAATCCATTGCCCCAGCCAAGGAATCCCATGCCCTTCGTCCAAGCCCGCCGCCTGACCCTGCAACCGCTGGCATTCGCCGCCTGCCTCCTGCTCGCCGGGGCGGCCCAGGCGCAGAGTCTGCAAGAGCTCTACGACGCCGCGCGGGGCTATGACGCGACCTACCTCGCCACCAAGGCCAGCGCCGACGCGGCAGCAGCGCGCGCGGCCCAGGCCGAGGCCCTGGTGCGGCCCACGCTGGGCCTGGCGGCGACCGGCACCCAGGCGCGCAGCGAGCCGCCCAGCGGCTCCAGCCCCTCGGGCATCAACAGCACCACGCTGACGGCAGGGCTGCAGGGCAAGTATTCGGTCTACAACGCGGCCAATGCGCCCACCATCGACAAGGCCCGCCGCGGCTACGCCGTCGCCCAGGCCGACCTGGAGTCGGCCGAGCAGGACCTGATCGTGCGCCTGGCCACGGCCTATTTCGACGTGCTGGCCGCCAAGGACGCGCTGACCACCTCGCAGGCCAACAAGGCCGCCATCGCCGAGCAACTGGCCTCCGCCAAGCGCAATTTCGAGGTCGGCACCGCCACCATCACCGATACCCGTGAAGCCCAGGCCCGCTACGACCTGGCCGTCGCCCAGGAGCTGGCCGCCGACAACGACCTGCGCGTCAAGCGCGTGACGCTGGACCAGTTCGTCGGCCGCGTCGGCGTCGAGCCCAAGGGCCTGGCCGTGCCGGTGGCGCTGCCGGCGCTGCAGAGCGACAACGTCGACACCTGGGTGGCCACGGCCGATGACCAGCACCCCGCCGTGCGCAAGGCCCGCCTCGGCCTGGAAGTGGCCCAGCTCGACACCCAGATCGCCCGCGCCGGCGAAAAACCCACGCTGGACGCCAGCGCCTCGCTGGGCGCGCAGAACCTGCACAACAGCCTCAACGGCGCCGCGGCCACGGCCTCGGGCGTGGGCACGTCCAAGACGGCGAGCATCGGCCTGACCTTCAGCTACCCCATCTACACCGGCGGCCTGACGCAGAACCGCATCAAGGAAACCCTGGTGCTGGAAGACAAGGCCCGCAACGACCTCGACTTCGCCCGCCGCAGCGTCGCCGAGGCCACGCGCCGCGCCTTCTTCGGCGTGCAGTCGCTCAAGGCCCAGGTCAGCGCCTTCGAGGCCGCCGAGTCGTCCACCAAGCTGGCCCTGGAAGCCACGCAGCTGGGCTACAAGGTCGGCGTGCGCGTCAACCTCGACGTATTGAACGCCCAGACCCAGCTCTACACCACCCAGCGCGACCTGGCCAAGGCGCGCTACGACGTCGTCGTCAACAGCCTCAAGCTGCGCCAGGCCTCGGGCCAACTGCGCCCCGAGGACGTCACGGCGGTCAACTCGCTGCTGGTGCGCTGAACGGCGAGCGCCCCTCGGTCAAGCCCCGCCCCGGCGGGGCTTTTTACTGGCCGGGTCGGTGGGTGCCGGCACCTCGGCGGTGGGCAGGGGCTTGAGCGGTGCATGCTCGCGCAGCACGCGCAGGATGATGGCCGTGGACGTCGGGGTCTGCTGGCAGAAGCGCGAGAGCAGGGCGCTCAAATGGGCCACGTCGCGCACGGCGATCTCCAGGATCCAGCTGTCCTCCCCCGTCACGCCGTAGGCCGTCAGCACCTCGGGGCTGGACGCCAGCGCGGCCAGCAGCGCGGGCTCGTCGGTGTTGCCGATGCGGATGACGGCGCGGATGGCATAACCCAGCCGTCCGGCGTCGACGACCGCGTGGTAGCCGCGGATGACGCCGGCCTCCTCCAGCTTGCGCACCCGTTCCGTCACGGCCGGCTGGCTGAGGTGCACGCGGCGGCCGAGTTCGGCCATGGTCAGCCGGGCATCGGCCTGCAGCTCGGCCAGGATGCGATGGTCGTGCTGGTCGAGGTCGAGGGCCATCAGATTCTCTTGGAAGTGCCTGCAAGCAGCGGGGATCTTAAGGCGGCGGGGTGATTCAACCTTCAATCTGCCATGTCGCCCAAACGCCGTAATTCATAGCATGGCGGCCATGACGTCTTCCGCGCTGACCCTCAAGACGGCCTCCGGTCTGTCGCCCAAGCTGATGCTCTGCCTGGCCGCCACCTGGCTGGTCTGGGGCTCGACCTACCTGGCCATCAAGCTGGCCCTGACCAGCCTGCCGCCCTTCCTGCAGATGGGCAGCCGCTTCCTCGTTGCCGGGGTGCTGCTGGCGGGCTGGATGCGTTGGCGCGGCGTCCCATGGCCCAGCCGGCGGCAGTGGCTGCACGCCCTGGTCATCGGCGGCCTGATGCTTGGCGGCGGCATGGGCGGCACGGCCGCGGCGGAGCAGACGGTGGGCTCGGGCCTCGTCGTCGCCTTCATCGCCGTCATGCCGCTGATGATCGCGGGGCTGAACCTCCTCTGGGGCGAGAAGCCGGGCCGGCTGGAGTCCCTGGGCATCGCCTTCGGCCTCGTCGGCGTGCTGCTGCTGACCCAGGGCCAGGGCTTCGGCGCCTCGCCCCTCGGGCTGGTGGCCATCAGCGTCGCATGCGCGAGCTGGGCGGTCGGCAGCGTGCTGTCGCAGCGGGTGTGGCCCCTGGCGCCTGGCCCCATGGGCTTCGCCAGCGAGATGCTCGCCGGCGGCGCGGTGCTGATGGGGCTGAGCCTGGCGAATGGTGAGGCCCTGCCCGCCCACGTCGAACCGCAGGCCTTGTGGGCCTGGGCCTATCTGGTCGTGTTCGGGTCCCTGGTCGCCTTCAACGCCTACATGGTGCTGCTGGCCGAGGCTTCGGCCGGGCTGGCGTCGAGCTACTCGTTCGTCAACCCGGTCATCGCCATGCTGCTGGGCGTCACGCTGGCCGGCGAGCAGATCAGCGGCCACGAGTGGCTGGCCGCGGGCATCGTGCTGGTGGGCGTCGTGCTGCTGCTGTTGGGACGCGCCAGGACGCCGTCGAGATGAGCCGGCAGGGCGGCGGCCTGCGCCAGAATGGGCGCCCATGCTGTTCCTGCTCTCGCCTGCCAAGTCCCTCGACTACGACACCCCCACGCCGCCGGAGCTGGCGCCGGCGCTGACGCGCCCGCAGTTCCTCGACGATACGGCCGCCCTCATCGACGTGCTCCGCGCCAAGAGCGTGGACGACGTGCGCGAGCTGATGGACCTGTCCGAGCCCCTGGCCCGGCTCAACGTCGAGCGCTACGCCGCCTGGCGGCCACGCTTCACCGAGCACAACAGCAAGCCGGCGGTGCTGGCCTTCAATGGCGACGTCTACGACGGCCTGGACGCGAAGAGCCTGTCCGCCGACGACCTCGCCTGGGCCCAGCAGCACGTGCGCATGCTGTCGGGCCTGTACGGCATCCTGCGCCCGCTGGACCGCATGCAGCCCTACCGGCTGGAGATGGGCACGCGCCTGGCGACGCCGGCCGGCGCCAGCCTCTACGACTACTGGGGCGACCGCCTGGCCCAGCACCTGAACAAGCTCGCGCGTGGCGAGAAGGCGCCCGTCATCGTCAACCTGGCCTCGCAGGAGTATTTCCGCGCCGCCAACCGCGCCGTGCTCAAGCCGCGCGTGGTGGACTGCCAGTTCGAGGACTGGAAGAACGGCGGCTACAAGATCATCAGCTTCTTCGCCAAGCGCGCCCGCGGCCTGATGGCGCGCCACGCCATCCTGCACCGCATCGAGACGCCCGAGGGCCTGAAGGACTTCGACCTCGACGGCTACCGCTTCGCCCCGGCGGCGTCCACCGCCGACACCTTCGTCTTCCGACGCAAAGCCCTGCCATGAGCCAGCAAGCCATCACGCCCGAACTCCTCGAGTGGATCGCCGACCAGTCGCGCGCCGGCCATCCTTCGGAAAGCATCCTGGCCGCCATGCTGGGCAGCGGCTGGGACGAGTCCATCGCCCGCCAGGCGCTCGCCCGCCAGCTCGGCCAGTCGGCCACCCTGACGGCGCCGTCCGTCGGCACGCCGGGCATGCCCGAGCCCGACCTGAGCCGCTTCGCGCCGGTGATGGATGCCGGCGACCGCCAGGTCAAGGTCGTCATGGCGCTGCGCCAGCCCCGCGTCGTCGTCTTCGGCGACCTGCTCTCCGACGAGGAGTGCGACGGCATCATCGAGCTGGCCAAGACCCGCCTGGCGCGTTCCGAGACGGTGGCCACCGGCACCGAGGGCAGCGAGGTCAATGCCGCGCGCACCAGCGACGGCATGTTCTTCGAGCGCTGCGAGAGCGAACTGATCCGCCGCGTGGAGTCGCGCATCGCGACCCTGCTGCGCTGGCCGCTGGACCATGGCGAAGGCCTGCAGGTGCTGCGCTACCGGCCCGGCGCCGAGTACCAGCCGCACTACGACTATTTCGACCCGGGTCATGTCAGCACGCCCAACATCCTCAAGCGCGGCGGCCAGCGCGTGGGCACCCTGGTGATCTACCTCAACACGCCGGGGGCCGGCGGATCGACCATCTTCCCCGACATCGGCCTGGACGTCGCGCCGGTCAAGGGCAACGCCGTCTTCTTCAGCTACGACCGGCCCCACCCTTCCACCCAGACCCTGCACGGCGGCTCGCCCGTCGTCGAGGGCGAGAAGTGGGTGGCGACCAAGTGGCTGCGCCAGGGCGTGTTCAACTGAAGTCGGTTCCGGCGGGGCGATGGCTACGCCGAGAGCAGCTTGTGGATCAGCTCGGGCGTGCTGCCCGCCTGGTACTTCTTCATCAGCCGGCCACGGTAGATGTCCACGGTGCGCGGGCTCACGCCCAGGCGCCGGCCGATGAGCTTGCTGGTCTGGCCTTCGACGAGCAGGGCGGCGATCTCGCGTTCGCGCGGGGTCAGGTCGGCCGTGATCTGGCGCCGGGCGGACAGGTCCTCGAAGCTCCAGATGCCGCGGGCATGCGGGTCGGCCGGATCCAGGGCGCGGCCGGTGACGTGGCACCAGAACAGCTCGCCGCTGCCTAGCCGGCGCATGACGCGGTCGTCGGCGTAGTGGCCCTGGGCGTCGAGGCTGGCGACGATGCGCGCGCCGGTGCGCTCGAACTCGGCCGTGCTCGGGTACATGACGGCGAAGCTGCTCCCCACGAGCTGCTCGCGCGTGGCGCCGAAGATCTGCAGCACCCGCTCGTTGCAGTCCACGATCTGCCGCTGGGCCGACAGCACCAGCCCCACGGGGGCGAACTGGAAAGCGTGGCGGTAATCGAGGGCGGCGGGTTCCACTTAGGCGATCTTGCGTAATCGACGGCGGGCGGCGCGCGATAGTACCCTTGCGGTCGTTTTGAAACGGCCAGGAGACAGTGGCATGAACAAGGTGTACCCGAGCGCCGACGAGGCGTTGCGCGGCGTCGTCAAGGATGGGCAATTGCTCGCCGTCGGCGGCTTCGGCCTGTGCGGCATCCCCGAGGCGCTGATCGCCGCGCTGCGCGACAGCGGCGTCAAGGACCTCACCGTCATCTCGAACAACGCCGGCGTCGACGGCTTCGGCCTCGGCCAGCTGCTGACCACGCGGCAGATCAAGAAGATGATCTCCAGCTACGTCGGCGAGAACAAGGAGTTCGAGCGCCAGTACCTGGCCGGCGAACTGGAGCTGGAGTTCACGCCCCAGGGCACGCTGGCCGAAAAGCTGCGTGCCGGCGGGGCCGGCATCCCGGCCTTCTTCGTGCGCACCGGCGTCGGCACCCTGATCGCCGAGGGCAAGGAGACGCGCGAGTTCGACGGCCACACCTACATCCTCGAGAAGGCCCTGGTGCCCGACGTGGCCCTGGTCAAGGCCTACAAGGCCGACAAGAGCGGCAACCTCGTCTTCCGCCGCACCGCGCGCAACTTCAACCCGGCCGCCGCCATGGCCGGCAAGCTGACCGTCGTGGAGGTGGAGCAGCTCGTCGAGACCGGCGACATCGATCCGGACGCCGTCCACCTGCCGGGCATCTACGTGCACCGCATCGTCGTGAACGCCAATCCGGAAAAGCGGATCGAAAAGATGACACTGTCCCCGAAGAAGGAGGCCTGACCATGCCCTGGACCCAAGACCAGATGGCCGCCCGCGCGGCCCAGGAGCTCGAAGACGGCTTCTACGTCAACCTCGGCATCGGCATCCCGACGCTGGTGGCCAACCACGTGCCGGCCGACAAGGAAGTCTGGCTGCAGAGCGAGAACGGCATGCTGGGCATCGGCCCCTTCCCGACCGAGGACGAGGTCGACGCCGACCTCATCAACGCCGGCAAGCAGACCGTCACCACGCTGCCCGGCTCCAGCATCTTCGGCAGCCACGACAGCTTTGCGATGATCCGCGCCGGCAAGATCAACCTCAGCATCCTCGGCGCCATGCAGGTCAGCCAGAAGGGCGACCTGGCCAACTGGATGATCCCGGGCAAGATGGTCAAGGGCATGGGCGGCGCCATGGACCTCGTGGCCGGCGTCAAGCGCGTCATCGTGCTGATGGAGCACGTCGCCAAGAAGAAGGACGGCACCGAGGACCTCAAGATCATCCCCAGCTGCACCCTGCCGCTGACGGGCGTGGGCGTGGTGGACCGCATCATCACCGACCTCGGCGTCTTCGACGTGACGCCCCACGGCATCAGCGTCGTCGAGCTGGCCGAGGGCGTGACGCGTGAATTTGCGCAAAGCAAGACCGGGGTTCCGTTGCTCTGAGGTAAAGCCTCGCTCCCACCCCCCAGTTCATGGGCCTCGACGGGTCGGCGCAAGCCGGCCCGTTTGCATTGGCGGCCCCTTGCTCGGGGCTGGGCCATCCAAATCGGCTGAGAGCCGCGCTGTTCAATGGTGCGTGCTTGACGCCATGGAGTTAACGCGATTGCTCCGCGAATTCGGCCGGTGATTCTTGTCAGCCACCGCGACGGGAATCTTCCATTTCTCGCCGCCTGCATGAACGGTCCGGTCGCATATCACGGAAACGACGGACCTGTTCGTACCCGGCAAACGTGTCGTCCATTCCGCGCGCAGAGGTACGGCACAGGCTACCGCACCGGCCTTTAGATTCGGTTCGAGGGCCTCGAAACTGGTGCCATGTTTGCTGTTCCATTTGGCAACGAAGCTTCTGGCTTCCTGCCGTACTTCATAAAGGCCCTGCCAATCGCCCCGGGTGCGCATGTCCTCTATGCTGCTGGTATTTTGAGCCGTGGCTGGAATGGCGGTGATGACGAGCAGTGCGCCAAATAGGCTATTCGATAGTGATAGTGCCAACGTATTTTCCATTGCTGTCCATTCGATTCTTGATCAGATAGTCATAAACGGAATTCCACATGTCAAATTGATATATGGTCACACATCCTTCTGATAAGTTCCCGACATGCACGAAGCTGCTGTTGTGATTTCCGGCGTACTCAATTGGAAACCATACGGTGTGATACTTCAGGTCGCTTTGATATTGAACGTAGAAGTTCGTGAATCTGGCATTGTGGGCGCCATCGGGAGTAAGGATTTTATAGGTACCCTTTGGAAGCGGCTTTGAATGAAGGGTTTTGTTGTAATCGGGGCTTGTGGGGTTGGTCTCGGTGAAGTCTACATCTGAGTCGAGCGATATTGTGGCGATCTTGCCGTCGAACGACAACTTGGCTACAAGCTGATTGCGAACTTCTCCATGCCGCGCGACGGATTTCAATTGTTGGCGACCCAGTATTTTGGCGATTAACTTGGCGCCGCTTCCACGTTTTGCCGAGATGAGGCATTTTTCTCTATTCTCCAATGCCAGGCTCGCAATTTTCCCCTTGTATCGGCCTTCCAAAATGCTGAAATAAATGCGCCCATCTTTGGTTTGGTTTTCGGAAACCTTCAGGTATTCGGGTACTGCGACGATTCCCTCAGGGATACGGATTGCCAACCACCCGCTCTGGTCCAGGGACTTTGTGTATAGTATTTTGTGAAAGGAATTCTGGTTGCTATTGGGGATGCGGTTGGTTGGTCTTGTGGGTTCGGTCATTTCACTCTCCCGCATGCCCTAGTTCGATGACGAGTGACTCGGGTTTTATTGTGTAATATCGTCCCGTCTTTCCTTGTGCATCGGTCGTGCCGTGCGCGACGTTACCGTTCTCAAAAAACACTGTATAGGGTGTGTTTGCAAGTGGTTCGCCAGTATCCCGATCGCGCAACGTGAATTCCTCATCGAAAGCCTGATTTGCAATCATTGCGTCGCAGAGTGCAGCAGCTGCCTCTGCACCGCCGGGGGCGGCCTTAGCAACCAGGGCAGCGCCACAGGCGGTAAGGTGGCCCTCCGTGGCGAGAGGCAGCTTGGCATTCGTGTCTGTGCATATTGCAAGGCCTTCGATTATTTCGAAGACATGAGGCTTGCACTTTGGGCAGTAAACCTTGTCCCCTTTGCGGGCTACTGGTATTCCGTGCCAGCTGTTTGTCGGGCTTCCCGATAGGACGACGCCACCGTGAGTGGCTTTGTCGCCAACAATGATCTGTGCTTTTCCGAAGAGAGAACTTCTCATGGCGGTGTCGTTTGCTGGTACGTTGGTGGACAAGAATCCCGTGCCTGGTGCATCTGCCGATTCCTTGTTTATCACTCCAGACAGGCGGACGCCGGCCCATGGAACCAAATGACCTGCATACGGAATGAAAGTCCTATTTCGAGAGCCGAGCAGCCGACTGCTTGTTCGGCAGAGTACTGAGTCGTACCCGACAAGCCCGTAAAGAAAGCAGTTTTACTTACACAGGACAGGTGGCCGTGTTCCATAAGATGGCCGCCATGACCCGCCTTCTCGCCCCCCTGCTGCTGGCCGCGCTGCTGGCCCCCGTCCATGCCCAGCCTCCGGCCGTCGACCAGCCCGAGGCCGCGACCGCGCGCACGTCCAAGGCGCCCGGGCTCACGACGCCGGCCCGGCGCTTCGCCGTGACGGCCGCCAATCCGCTGGCGGTGGACGCCGGCCTCGAGATCCTGCGCGGCGGTGGCTCCGCCATCGACGCCGCCGTGGCCGTGCAGGCCGTGCTCGGCCTGGTGGAGCCGCAGTCCAGCGGCATCGCCGGTGGTGCCTTCCTGATGCACTGGGACGGCCATCAGGTGCAGGCCTTCGACGGCCGCGAGACGGCGCCCGCCGCGGCCACGCCGGCGATGTTCCTCAAGCCCGACGGCCGCCCGCTGGCCATGCGCGACGCCATCATGAGCGGCCTGTCCACCGGCGCGCCCGGCGTGCTGGCCATGCTGGCCGAGGCGCATCGCCAGCACGGTAAGCTGCCCTGGCCCCGCCTGTTCGAGCCGGCCATCCGCCTCGCGGAACGGGGCTTCGCCGTCAGCCCGCGGCTGAACGAGCTGCTGGCGGGCGAGACTGCACTGCGAGCCGACCCCCAGGCCGGCCCCTACTTCTACGACGACGCGGGCGCCCCCAAGCCCGTCGGCACCGTGCTGAAGAACCCCGCCTACGCCGCCGTGCTGCGCGGCATCGCGCAAAAAGGGCCCAAGGCCTTCTACGAGGGCGCGGTGGCCGAGGACATCGTGCGCCGCGTGCGCGGCCATGCCCGCCCGGGCCTGCTGACCACGGCCGACCTGGCCGGCTACAAGGCCGTCGTGAGGCCGCCGCTGTGCAATGACTGGCGCAGTTATCGGGTCTGCGGCTTCGGCCCGCCCACCTCGGGCCACCTGACGCTGATGCAGATCCTCGGCCTGCTCGACACCCAGCCCAAGGCCGTGGCGGCGCGCGGCATCACGGCCGACTGGCTGCACGCCTATGCCGAGTCCGCCAAGCTCGCCTTCGCCGACCGCGCCCAGTTCATCGCCGACCCCGCCTTCGTCGCCGCGCCCGGCGGCGACTGGCTCAACCTGCTCGCGCCGGCCTACCTGAAGGAGCGTGGCGCCCTCATCGGCGAGCGCGCCATGGCGCCGGCCACGGCCGGCGACCCGGGCGCGCTGAAGGCCGCCTGGGCGCCGCAGCCGGAGCAGGCCGAGCACGGCACCAGCCAGGTCAGCGTCGTCGACGCCGACGGCCAGGCGGTGTCCATGACGACCAGCGTCGAGGCAGCCTTCGGCAGCCGGGTCATGAGCGACGGCGGCACCGGCCTGGCGGGCGGCTTCATCCTCAACAACCAGCTGACAGACTTCTCGCTCAACCCGGTGGGCGCCGACGGCAAGCCCGTGGCCAACCGCGTCGAGGCCGGCAAGCGCCCGCGCTCCAGCATGGCGCCCACGCTGGTGTTCGACCGGGGCGGCCGCCTCGTCATGGCGGCCGGTTCGCCGGGCGGGCCGGTCATCATCCATTACGTCGCCAAGGTGCTGACCGGCGCCCTGGCCTGGGGCCTGCCGGCCCAGCAGGCGGTGGACCTGCCCAACTTCGGCCACTTCAACACCGGCCGGCTCATCGTCGAGCGCGGCGCGCTCTCGCCTGCACAGCTGGACGAGCTGCGCAAGCGCGGCCATCAGGTCGACGAGAGCGACCTGACCAGCGGCCTGCAGGTGCTGCTGCGCACCCCGGCCGGCTGGACGGGCGGCGCCGACCCGCGCCGCGAGGGCGTCGTGCGCGGCGAGTAAGCCCAGCCGAGTCCGGCGCGGCGACGGCTTCCCGTCCGACAGGGCGGGGCCCGCAGCGCCGCCTAGGCTGCCCCGGTGTGCTTCAGGGGCCGGGCATGGACGAGTTGCAGGGATGTCTTTCACGCCGCGACGTGCTGCTGGCCGGCGCCGGCGCGGCGACTGTGGCCCGCGTCGACGCGGCCTCCTCGCCGCCAGCCTCCGCGCCGCCTTCGACGGAGGGCCCGATGAGCCGCGTCACGTTGGAGGTCAACGGCGAGCGCCAGACGGTGGACGTGGACACGCGCACCACGCTGCTGGACTTGCTGCGCGAGCACCTGCGCCTCACCGGCACCAAGAAGGGCTGCGACCACGGCCAGTGCGGCGCCTGCACGGTGCTGGTGGAGGGGCGGCGCGTGAACAGCTGCCTGCTCTTCGCCGTGATGCTGCCCGACGCCAGGGTCACCACCATCGAAGGCCTGGGCACGCCCGAGCGCCTGCATCCGCTGCAGGCCGCCTTCATCGCCCACGACGGCTACCAGTGCGGCTACTGCACTCCCGGCCAGATCTGCTCGGCGGTCGGCATGCTGGACGAGCTCGGGCGCGGCATGCCCAGCCACGTGACGACCGACCTGTCGGCCCGGCCGCTGCTGTCGGCCGATGAGCTGCGCGAGCGCATGAGCGGCAACCTCTGCCGCTGCGGCGCCTACTCCAACATCGCCGAGGCCATCACCGAGGTCGCCCAGGCCCGCGGGGCACCGCATGAAGCCCTTCGGCTACCTGCGTGCGCGCACGCCCGCCGAGGCCGCCGCGGCGGTCGCCAGCCAGCCGGGCGCGCGCTTCATCGCCGGCGGCACCAACCTCGTCGACCTGATGAAGCTGCAGATCGAGACGCCGGGCCAGCTCGTCGACATCAACGCCCTGGGCCTGGACCGCGTCGAGGCCACGCGCGAAGGCGGCCTGCGCATCGGCGCCCTGGTGCGCAACAGCGACCTCGCCGGTCACGCGACCGTGCGGCGCGACTACGCGGTGCTTTCGCGGGCCCTGCTGGCGGGCGCTTCGGGCCAGCTGCGCAACCGCGCCACCACCGCCGGCAACCTGCTGCAGCGCACCCGCTGCCCCTACTTCTACGACACCCGGCAGCCCTGCAACAAGCGCCAGCCGGGCAGCGGCTGCGGTGCCCTGGGCGGCGTGTCGCGGTCGCTGGCCGTCATCGGCACCAGCCCGGCCTGCATCGCCCAGCATCCGAGCGACATGGCGGTGGCCATGCGGGTGCTGGACGCCGAGGTCGAGACCCTGCAGCCCGACGGCAGGCCGCGCCGCATTCCCATCGCCGACTTCCACCGGCTGCCTGGCGACACCCCCCATGTCGAGCACACCCTGGCCCCCGGCGAACTGGTCACCGCGGTGCTGCTGCCGCCGCCGGCCGGCGGCTCGCAGGTCTACCGCAAGGTGCGCGACCGCGCTTCCTATGCCTTCGCCCTGGTCTCGGTGGCCGCCATCGTGCAGCGCGACGGCTCGGCCCGGCTGGCCTTTGGCGGCGTGGCGCCCAAGCCCTGGCGCGTCGAGGCGGCCGAGCCGCTGCTGGCCCAGGGCGTCGGGCCGTATTTCAGCCAGGCCTTCGCCGGCGCGCGGCCCACGCCCGACAACGCCTTCAAGCTGCCCCTGGCGCAGCGCACGCTGGCCGGCCTGCTGCATTCCGTGAAGGCCCCGGCATGAGATTCGACCGCCCCGCCACCACCAACCCCATCGACCAGGGCCGTGTCGTCGGCCGCCCCACGCCGCGCATCGACGGCCCGCTCAAGACCACGCGCACGGCGCCCTATGCCTACGAGCACCACGAGGTGACGCCGGCGCCGGCGGTGGGCTACGTTGTCTGCGCCGGCATCGGCAAGGGCCGGGTCGCCGCCATGGAGCTGCGCGCCGCCCGCGCGGCGCCCGGCGTGCTGGCCATCGTCACGGCGCAGAACGCCGGCAAGCTCGGCAAGGGCAGCAAGAACACCGCCCGGCTGCTCGGCGGCCCCGAGGTCGACCACTACCACCAGGCCCTGGCCGTCGTGGTGGCCGAGACCTTCGAGCAGGCGAGGGCGGCGGCGGCCCTGGTCGAGGTGAGCTACGAGGAGGCGCCGGGCCGCTTCGACCTGGCGGCGCAGAAGGCGCGCGCCCCGCTGGCCAAGAGCGACGGCATGGGCGGCAAGGCGCAGACGCGGGTCGGCGACTTCGACGCCGCCCTCGCCAAGGCGCCGGTGCGGCTCGACGCCACCTACACCACGCCCGACCAGGGCCACGCGATGATGGAGCCGCATGCCAGCATCGCCTGGTGGGAGGGCCCGCGGCTGACGGTCTGGACGTCCAACCAGATGGTGGACTGGGCCGTCACCGACCTCGCCAAGACCCTGGGCCTGCCCAAGGAGAACGTGCACGTGAAGTCGCCGTTCGTGGGCGGCGGCTTCGGCGGCAAGCTCTTCCTGCGCGCCGACGTGCTGCTGGCGGCTCTCGGCTCCCGGGCGGCCGGGCGGCCCGTCAAGCTGGCGCTCCCGCGGCCGCTGATGTTCAACAACACGACGCACCGGCCGGCCACCGTCCAGCGCATCCGCATCGGCGCGTCGAAGGAAGGCCGCATCCATGCCATCTCGCACGAGAGCTGGTCGGGCGACCTGCCGGGCGGCAAGCCCGAGACGGCGGTCAACCAGACCCGCCTGCTCTACGCCGGCGAGCACCGCCACACCGCCATGCACCTGGCCGTGCTGGACCTGCCCGAGGGCAATGCCATGCGGGCGCCGGGCGAGGCGCCGGGGCTGATGGCCCTGGAGATGGCGATGGACGAGATGGCCGAGAAGCTGGGGCTGGACCCCATCGACTTCCGTCTGCGCAACGACACCCAGGTCGACCCGGAGAAGCCCGGCCGACCCTTCTCGCAGCGCCGCCTCGCGCAATGCCTGAAGCAGGGGCCGAGCGCTTCGGCTGGCACCGCCGCCAGGCCCGGCCGGCGCAGGTGCGCGAGGGCGACTGGCTTGTCGGTCTCGGCATGGCAGCCGCCTTTCGCAACAACCTGGTGATGAAGTCCAAGGCACGCGTGCGCCTGGACGGCCAGGGCCGCGTGACGGTCGAGACCGACATGACCGACATCGGCACCGGCAGCTACACCATCATTGCCCAGACGGCCGCCGAGGTGATGGGTCTGCCGCTGGAGAAGGTGGTGGTGCGCCTGGGCGACTCGGACTTCCCCGTCTCCTGCGGCTCGGGCGGCCAGTGGGGCGGCAACAACTCGACGGCGGGCGTCTACGCGGCCTGCATGAAGCTGCGCGGCCTGGTAGCCGCGAAGGCCGGCATCGGGGCGCAGGCGCAGTTCGTCGACGGCGAGGTACGCGGGCCGGGCAGGGCGGTGCCGTTGGCCCACTTCGCCGGCCTCGTGGCGGAGGACGGCATCGAGTACGGCGACCTCGACAAGCGCTATCAGCAGTCCACCTTCGGCGGGCATTTCTGCGAGGTCGCCGTGGATGCCTGGACGGGCGAGGTGCGCGTGCGCCGCATGCTGGCCGTCTGCGCGGCGGGCCGCATCCTCAACCCCATCTCGGCGCGCAGCCAGGTCATCGGGGCGATGACCATGGGGATAGGCGCGGCGCTGATGGAGGACCTGAAGGTCGACCGTCGCCGCGGCTTTTTCGTCAACCACGACCTCGCGAGCTACGAGGTGCCGGTACACGCCGACGTGCCCCACCTCGACGTCGTCTTCCTGGACGAGACGGACCCGGTCTCGTCGCCGATGAAGGCCAAGGGCGTGGGCGAGCTGGGCATCTGCGGCGCGGCGGCGGCGGTGGCGAATGCGATCTACAACGCCACCGGGGTCAGGGTGAGGGACTATCCGGTGACGTTGGACAAGTTGCTGGGGGGCTTGCCTGGGGTGGTTTGAGCGGCCGCGGCTTTGGTCGGGTTGCTTTTGCGAAGAGCCTTGCGACTCTCTGCACCGCCGCGGGAATCCGCCCCGCGAGGGCGGGTAACTTTCTTCTGTCGCGCCAGAAGAAAGTCACCAAAGAAGAGGCGCTTTAAAGCGAGCACCCTCGTTCGCTGAACGCTCGGATCAGGCTACAGGCGACCCGCTGCGCTCTCGCCGCTGTCCCTATCCCGGGCGCCATCCATCGCGCCGCATGGCCGCCTAACGTCGGCTGCACGCCGAACTCACGAGTTGAATGCAAGCGCCGCTCGGGCGGCGCGTCGTGGGGTGTGGTGCCTTCATTGGTGAGCCCGGCGTGCAGCCGGCGTTAACCGGCGTGAAGGTCCGATTTGTGGTGCTCGGCATAGGGACAGCAGCGAGAGCGCAGCGGCTCGCCTCGGGGCACTTCTTGGCGTTCAACGCAACAGGGCGCTGGATTTAGAGCGCCTCTTCTTTGGTGACTTTCTTCTGGCGCTGACAGAAGAAAGTTACCCGCCCTCGCGGGGCGGATTCCCGCGGCGGTGCATCGAGTTCCAAAGGCTCAATGCAAGAGCAACCCGACCAAAACCGCACCGAGTCGCAAAGGCTCCGCCGCCAGTCAGCGCTTCCCCAGCACCACCACACCCATCGCGCCCAAGCCCAGGAAGAGCATCCCGCTCCACACCTCATACGGCAGCCCCACGAACCGGTACGCCGCCGCATCCGCGCAGTTGGCCGTGATCATGAACATCGACGGCCACAGGTCCTCGAGGTTCAGGGCCGTGACGATCTTGTCGGCCAGGCCGAGGGCACAGCTCGCGCTCTGCGAGGCCACCTCGTGCTGGAAGACCGCCGCCGTCAGGCCGGCCGCGCACAGCATCAGCACCAGCACGACGAAGCCCTGGCGCAAGGCCCGCTTGGCCTGCATCAGCCAGCCGAGGAAGGACGCCGTGCCGATCAGCAGGAACACCAGGCGCTGCAGCACGCACCAGGGGCAGGGCTTGACGCCGAACTGGTGCTGGGCGACGTAGGCCACTGCGACGGCGGCGAAGCTGGCCGCGGCCATGCCCGCCAGCGCTCGGGCCGGCAACTTGGAAGGCTGGATGAACATCAGTCGCGGATCTCGGCAATCAGCTCGATCTCGACGCAGGCGCCGAGCGGGATCTGCGCCACGCCGAAGGCGCTGCGCGCATGCTTGCCGGCATCACCCAGCACCGTGGCGAGCAGCTCCGAGCAGCCGTTGGTGACGAGGTGCTGCTCGGTGTAGGCCGGCGTGCTGTTGACCAGGCTCATCACCTTGACGATGCGCACCACCTTGCCCAGGTCGCCCGTGGCGGCCTGCAAGGTGCCGAGCAGGTCGATGGCGACGGCCCGCGCGGCCTGCTGGCCGGTGGCCGTCTCGACATCCTTGCCCAGTTGCCCGACCCAGGGCTTGCCGTCCTTCTTGGCGATGTGGCCGGACAGGAAGAGCAGGTTGCCGGTGCGCGTGAAGGGCCGGTAGGCGGCGGCCGGAGCGGACACGGGCGGCAGGGTGATGCCGAGTTCGGCGAGCCGGGCTTGGATGGCGGTGGAGCTCATGCGGGAAAGGCGCGGTGGCGCAAGAGAAAAACGGCGGCATGCTACACCCCGACATCATCAAAACAAGAGCGTCGGGGAGGGGCATTGCGCAAGCAGCGAGCGCAGCCGGCAGGCATGCGCGATCTCGTCTCGATGGGCCTGGCATGGTTGCTCGGCCTCGCGGCCCTGCACCGCTGCGAACGCCTGCCCACGCCGGCCGAATACGCGCTGCTGGCCGCCGTGCTGGCCGTCCTCGCCACGCTGCCGTGGTGGCGCCGGCGGCCTCGGTTCGCGCTCGCCGCCGGCGCGGCCCTGCTGGCATTCGCCCAGGGCGCGCTGAGGGCCGAGCTGCGCCTGGCCGCCGACCTCCACCCCGCCTGGGAGGGCCGGGACCTGGTGCTCGTCGGCCGGGTCGATTCCCTGCCCATCGCCGTGACCGGCCAGGGCGGCGTGCCGGGCTGGCGCTTCGAGTTCGAGGTCGAGTCGGTGGGCCCGACGCCGCAGGCCCTGGCGCCCGAGGTGCCGCGGCGGCTGATGCTGCTGGCCTACGAGCTGCCGGGCCGCGTCGCGGCGGTCACGGCCGGCGAGCGCTGGCGCTTCACGGCCCGGCTCAAGCGGGCGCACGGGCTGGCCAACCCGGGCGGTTTCGATGCCGAACTCTGGCTCTTCGAGCAGGGCCTGCGGGCGACCGGCGTGGTGCGCGCGGCCGAGCGGCTGCAGCCGGCGCCGTGGTGGTCGCTGGACGCGGCACGCCAGCGGCTGCGCAGCGCCATCCGCGACCACGTGGCCGACCCCGGCATGGCCGGCGTGCTGGCGGCGCTCAGCCTCGGCGACCAGAACGCCATCGGCCATGCCGACTGGGCGCTGTTCCGCGACACCGGCGTGGCCCATCTGCTCAGCGTCTCGGGTCTGCACGTCACCCTGTTCGCCTGGCTGGCCGCCGCGCTGGCGGGGCCGCTGTGGCGCCGCAGTTCTCGGCTGTGCCTGCGCCTGCCCGCGCCGACCGCCGCGCGCTGGCTCGGCGTGGCCGCGGCCTTGGCCTATGCGCTGTTCTCGGGCTGGGGTGTGCCGTCCCAGCGCACGGTGCTCATGCTGGCGGCCGTGGCGGCCCTGCGCAGCCTCAACCTGCGCTGGCCCTGGCCGCTGGTGCTGCTCGCCGCGGCGGTCGTCGTCACGGCGGCCGATCCCTGGGCGCTGATGCAGCCCGGCTTCTGGCTCTCGTTCGGCGCCGTGGGGCTGCTGATGGCGGCCGGCGGCGAGCCCGCCGAGGGCTGGCGGGCTCGCCTGTTCGGGGCGCTGCGCACCCAGGGCATCGCCACCGTGGGCCTGGCGCCGCTCAGCCTCATCTGCTTCGCGCAGCTGTCGGTGGTGGGCCTGCTGACCAACCTGGCGGCCATTCCGCTGATCAGCTTCATCGTCACGCCGCTGGCGTTGCTGGGCGGGTTCTGGCCACCGCTGTGGACGCTGGCCGCCGTGCTCATGCAGGGCCTGATGGCCTGGCTCCGCCTGCTTGCGGCCTGGCCCGCGGCGGTGTGGTGGCTGCCGGCGGCGCCGTTGGCCGCCCAGGCCCTGGCCCTGCTGGGTGCGGCGCTGATGGTGATGCGCCTGCCGTGGCGGCTTCGCCTGGCGGGGCTGGCGATGACCCTGCCCCTGCTGTGGCCGGCCGTGCCGCGGCCGGCGGCGGGCGAGTTCGAGCTGCTGGCGCCCGACGTCGGCCAGGGCAATGCCGTCGTCGTCAGGACGGCCGGGCATGTGCTGGTCTTCGACGCCGGCCCCGGCTACTCGCCGGGCGCCGACGCCGGCGAGCGGGTGCTGCTGCCGCTGCTGCGCGGCCTGGGCGTGCGGAGGCTGGACGCGCTGGTGCTGAGCCACCGCGACGGTGACCACGTCGGCGGCGCGGCGAGCCTGATGCGGGCGCTGCCGGTGGCCGAACTGCGCAGTTCACTGGAGCCGGCGCATCCCCTGCTGGCCGGCGGCGGGGCTGCCGCGCGCTGCGAGGCCGGCCAGTCCTGGACCTGGGATGGTGTGCGCTTCGAGCTGCTGCACCCCACGCCGGCCCACTACGAGGCCGGCCTCAAGTCCAACGACTTGTCCTGCGTGCTGCGCATCAGCGCGGCCTCGGGGCGGCGGGCGCTGCTGGCCGGCGACCTGGAGGCCGGGGAGGAGAGGGCGCTGGCGCGGCGCGAGGCCGACCTGCGCGCCGACGTGCTGCTGGTGCCCCACCATGGCAGCAAGACCTCCTCCAGCGACGAGCTGCTGGCGGCGGTGCGGCCCGCGGTCGGCATCGTGCAGGCGGGCTACCGCAGCCGCTTCGGCCATCCCGCGCCGGCCGTGCTGGCGCGCTACCAGGCGGCCGGCATCGCCATCGTCTCCACTCCGGCCTGTGGCGCCTGGCGCTGGCACAGCGGCCAACCCCCGCCGGCGGGCCTGTGCGAGCGCGCGCGCGAACCGCGTTACTGGCGGGACCGCAGGACGCCGCCTTCCGAACTGCCCGGTCCACCGGCTGACGAGGCGGCACCCCCCGAGCCGGAGCTGTCGTTCTGACGCCGGCCCTGCCTACACTCGCCGGGTCGCTGCATGCACCAGGAGACGTCGCATGGAAGGCTCGCAAGCTCTGTCGCGGCTGCGCCGCATCATTTCCCTGGGCCTGCTCTGCGCGGCCCTGGCCGCCGCGCCGGCCTGGGCCGGCGGCGGCAGCGCCGGCTCCGGCGCCAAGGCGACGGTCAGCACCAAGGACTACGACCTCTACCGCAGCGGCAGCGCTGCCGACGCCCTGCCGCCCCAGCCCGCGAGCAACCTGCTCGTGCTGATGGGCGGCGGCATCGACGTGGACGACGCCTTCCGCGCCATGATCGCCAAGGCCCGCGGCGGCACGGCTTCCAAGGTCGACGTCGTCATCCTGCGCACCTCTGGCGCCGACGGCTACAACGCCTACCTCATGGCGATGGACGGCGTCGACTCGGTCGAGTCCATCGTCCTCAAGACGCGCAACGGTTCCAGCGCGCCCGAGGTGCTGGACCTGGTCAACCGCGCCGACGTGCTCTTCATCGCCGGCGGCGACCAGTCCACCTACATCGCCCTCTGGGCCGGCACGCCCCTGGAAGCCGCCATGAAGGCGGCCGTGGCCCGGCACGTGCCCTTCGGCGGGACCAGCGCGGGCCTGGCGGTGCTGGGCCAGTTCGACTACTCCGGCGCCAACCAGTCGGTGACCTCGGCCGACGCCCTGGCCAACCCCTACAACCGCAACGTCACGCTGGACCGCAGCTTCCTGAACGCGCTGCCGCTGATGGCGGGCGTCATCACCGACGCCCACCTCGTCACCCGCGACCGCATGGGCCGGCTCGTCACCTTCCTGGCGCGTCTGTCGGCCGACGGCTGGGCCGGCTGGCAGTCGCTGCGCGGCATCGGCGTCGACGAGCAGACGGCCGTGGTGGTGGACGGCGACATCGCCACCGTCATGGGCAACGACGACGGCGCGGGCGGCCGCACCGGCAGTGCCTACTTCCTCAAGCCGACGGTGGCGCCGACGACGGTCAAGGCCAAGACGCCGCTGACCTTCCGCAGCCTGCAGGTCGAGAAGCGCGTGGCCGGCGGGCAGTACAACCTCGCCACCTGGCCGACCGAGTCGCCCTATTTCATCTCCGCCGAGGCCGGCGTGCTGATGCCCTATCCCTACTGACGTGCCTGCAGGCGCCGGGCCCTGACGGCCTGGCCCAGCTCGATGACCGCCAGCGCGTAATAGGCCGACCAGTTGTAGCGGGTGACGGCCCAGAAGTTCTCGGTGCCGAGCAGCACGGTGGTGGGCTTCCTGGGGCCGTTCTGCAGCTCGATGACGGCCATGGGGCCGGCATGGTCGCGCGCGGCCTCGGACGGTTCGGCGCCCGCCTCGATCAGGTCGGCGGCGCTGAAGCTGGGCTTGATGTCGGGCGCCAGCAGGTGGCGGCGCGCGGCCGGCGCGGTGGGCAGCCTGACGCTGTAGTGCGTGGCCTGGCCGGGCTTCCAGCCGTACTCGGCCAGGTAGTGGGCCACGCTGCCGATGGCGTCGGCGGGGCTGGCGATCAGGTCGATGCGGCCGTCGCCGTCGAAATCCACGGCGTGCTGGCGCCAGCTGCCGGGCATGAACTGCGGCAGGCCCAGGGCGCCGGCATAGCTGCCGCGCACGTCGGCGGCGTCCAGGCCGTTCTCGCGGCACAGCTTGAGGAACTCGGCCAGCTCCTTGCGGAAGAAGGCCTGGCGCTCGGCGGCGCGCGGGTGCTCATCGGGGAAGTCGAAGGCCAGCGTCGCCAGCGCGTCCAGCACCTTGAAGCCGCCGGTGATGCGGCCGTAGAAGGTCTCCACGCCGAGGATGCCGATGACCACCTCGGCCGGCACGCCGTACTGGCTCTCGGCGCGCGCCAGGGCGGCCTCGTTCTCATCCCAGAAGGCCACGCCAGCGTCGAGCCGCTTCGGCTCGATGAAGCGGTCGCGGTAGGCCGTCCAGTTCTTGGCGATGCCGGCCTTGGCGGGCAGGATGAGCTGGCGCACCCGCGGCAGGTCCAGCGCCTGGGCAAGCTGCTCGCGCAGGGCTGCCGCGTCCCAGCCCTGGGTGGTGGCGAGGTCGTCGGCGAAGGCGACGAGGGCCGGGCGCGGGCCCAGGGGCTGGGGCGGCGGTGGCGCCTTGGCGTGGCGCGGCTTGGCCTGGACGGAGAGGGCCAGCAGGAGGCTGGCGGCGACGAGCAGGGAGCGGGACTTCAGCGACATCACGCCCGCAGCATACGGGCCGCGGTGCGGAACTCCGCCCAGGCGGGCGGCGCAGAGCCGGCATAACGATGGCGCTCCAGCCGCTCCAGCCACTGCGCCGCGGGCTCGGCCTTCTGGCCCAGTTGCCGGCGCAGGGCGCGCGCCCAGGCGGCGGGGCTTTCGTGGGCCGGCGCCGGCACGCCGGCGCGGGCGAGCAGGGCGGCGATGCGGGCGCGCTGGCGACTCCAGGCGTCGTGCGGCCGGCTGCTCCAGCGTATCCAGCCGGCCGAGGCCGTCGCCAGCAGCAGGATGACGCCGGCCAGGGCCTGGCCCAGGGCGGCCCAGTCGGGCTGGGCGAAGCCCAGGCGCTTGAGCAGGTCGAACTGGTTCTGGCGCGAGTAGTTCAGCACCAACTGCTGCCAGCGGTTGTCCAGCGTCTCCCAGCCGTTGCGCAAGGCCCGCCACAGCGTCGGGTTGAGCTGCCCGATCACGCCCGGCTGCGGACGCAGCGCCAGGCCTTCGGTGACGCGGTTGGGCGCGACGGCTGCGGTCGGGTCGCTGCGCACCCAGCCGCGGCCCTCCACCCAGAACTCGGCCCAGGCGTGGGCATTGGCGTTGCGCACGACCTGGTAGCCGTCCTGGGCCTCGGCATCCCAGCCCTGGAAGCCGGTGACGATGCGCGCCGGCACGCCCATGCCGCGCATCAGCACGACGAAGGCCGAGGCGAAGTGCTCGCAGAAGCCCAGGCGGCGGTCGAGCCAGAACTCGTCGATGACGTGGGGCGAGGCCTCGCCGTAGCGGCCGGGCGAGAGGGTGTAGAGGAAGTCGTTGGTCCGCACATGCTCCAGCAGCGCCGCGGCGAGCGCCTCGGCCCGCGGGCCGGCGGCCAGGCCGGCGAAGCGCGGCTGCTCGCTCAGCGCCCGCGCCCAGGCGAGGCTGCGGGGGTTGAGGCCGGGCGGCAGCTCCAGGTCGGTGGCCTGCTGCAGGCGGTTGCGCCGCAGGCCGGCCTGCCAGCCGGCGTAGGCCGAGGCCTGCACGCGCAGACGCTCGGTGATGGGCCGCGGCGACAGCCACTGCAGCTCGGGGCCGCGCGTGACCGTCAGGTCGACCAGGGCCATCTCGCTGCCCGGGCCGCCCGGGCTCATCTCCAGCAGCGGCAGCACGGGCAGGCGCAGCGGCTCCAGCGTCATCTCGTAGCGCACGGCGGGGCCGGTGGTGGCGAGGTCGTCGCGCCCGCGCAGCCAGCTCTGGCTGACGGCGGGGCTGGGCGCGCGCCAGGTCTTGCCGTCGAAGCGGGTCAGCACGGGGCCGCGGAAATAGCGCTGGTCCGGCGGCGGCAGGGGGCCCTCGAACTTGAGCCGCAGGGCGATGCTGTCGTCGTTGGCGACCTCGTTCATCGCGCCGAACTCGAGCTGGTTGGACAGGCCCGTGCGGCCGATGGCCTCGGTGGGCACGCCCCACAGCGGCGCGATGCGCGGAAAGAGCACGAAGAGCAACACCATCACCGGCAGGCCGAGGGCCGTCGTGCCCGCTGCGCGGCGCGCGGCGATGGCGATGCTGGGCACGCCGGTGGGCATCTGCGCCAGCACCACGGCGGCGAGCAGGCCCCACAGCGAGGCCAGGGACCACAGCGCCGTCAGCAGCGACTGTGAGTACAGGAACTGCGTCAGCACCAGGAAGAAACCGAGGAAGAACACGACGAAGGCATCGCGGCGCGCCCGCAACTCCAGCGTCTTGAGCGCCATCAGCATGACGAGCAGCGTGATGCCGGCCTCGCGGCCGACGAGGGTGCGGAAGGTCAGCCACGTCATGCCGGCGTAGATGACGACGATGCCGAACAGCCCCCAGCGGCTGGGCAGGGGGCGCTGGCGCCAGGCCAGCAGTCCCCGCCAGGCCAGCACCACGCCGGTGAGTGCGCTGCTCCACCAGGGCAGGTGGGTGGCATGCGGGGCGACGACGGCGGCGATGACGCCGAGCAGGAAGAGGCTGTCCCGCGTGTCGCGCGGCAGGCGCGCCCACCAGCCGGTGGATGGGGCAGGGGAGGTCGCCACCGTGTTCATGCCTCGAACTCCGCCAGCCGCTCCAGGCAGGCCTGGCGGTGGGCCGGGCCCAGGCCCGGCGGCGTCTCGCCTGCGGGCAGCCGCAGGCCGTAGGGCAGGCCTTGGCGCTCGGCGGCCAGCACCCAGGCCGTCAGGCGTGACAGCCGGGCTTCGGTGTCGCGGCCCTGGGTGTCGCGCCAGTCCAGCCAGAGGTCGCGGGACAGGGGCGACTCGGTGTCGCGCACCCACAGCGGCAGGCCCTGCTCCAGGGCCAGGGCGGACTTGCGCCACAGGATCTGCTTGAGCGAGTCGCCGCGGCGGTAGGCGCGCACGCCGGAGAAGTCCGTGCCGCCGGGGGCGGCGCGCGCCGTTGCGGCCTCGCCGGCGCCGGCTTCAGCCTGGGGCGGGAAGGGGGCCGGCACGTCGTCGGGGCGCGGGTAGACCCAGACCCGGCTGGCCGGCCGCCAGTAGCTCCAGGCGCGGAAGAAGCCCAGGGGGAAGCGCGTGGTGACGATGAGGCGCGGCAGTTCGCGCAGGCCGCGCCGGCCGGCGGGCAGCCGCAGCTTGAGCGCTGCATGGCCGAGGGCCGGCACGTCCACCCAGGCGGGCTCAGTGGCGCCGCTGTCGAGCTGGGCGCTGACGGCGATGCCGAAGCGGGCGTGGCCGCGGTTGTGCATGCGCAGCTCCAGCGTGAACTCGTCCCCCGCGTGCACGCCGTCCGGCGCCTTGAGGTCCATCTCCAGGCCGCGCAGGTTGGCGTGCGTGGTGTGCATGGACGCGAGGCCCGCCCCGGTCAGCGCGAAGGTCAGGGCATAGCCGAGGCTGAGCTGCTCGTTGATCGAGGCCAGCAGCAGCACGCCCAGCGTGCCGCAGAACGCCAGGCCGGCGATGGTCGGCACGATGTAGACGTTGCGCTGGGTCGTGGCGTGCGTGTCGGCCACGGGCTGGCGGGCCTGCCACCAGGCTTGCCAGCGGCGGCGCAGGGGCGAAGCGAGCGAAGTCACCTGGACCGCGGCTTCATGGAAGGGGAATCGCCTCGATCATGGCGCGCACCTGCTCGCGGGCGCCGCGGCCGGCGCCGGCGCGGGGCTGGAGCCGGTGGGCGATGGTCTGCGGCAGGATGGCCTGCACGTCGTCGGGCGAGACGTAGTCGCGCCCCTGCAGCAAGGCCCGGGCCCGCGCCGCCCGCAGCACGGCCAGGCCGGCGCGGGGCGACAGGCCTTCGGCGAACCACTGGCCCGAGCGGGTGGCGGCGATCAGGGCCTGCAGGTAGTCCAGCAGCGGTGCGGCGGCGTGGATCCGGCGCACGGCGGCCTGGGCCGCGATCAGCTCTGCCGGCGTCATCACCGGCCGCAGGGCGCGCAGCTGCTCGCGGCTGTCCTCGCCCATCAGCAGCTCGCGCTCGGCGGCGGCGTCGGGGTAGCCGAGGGAGATGCACATCAGGAAACGGTCCAGCTGCGACTCCGGCAGCGGGAAGGTGCCGAGCTGCTCGCTCGGGTTCTGCGTGGCGATGACGAAGAAGGGCTCGGGCAGGGCGTGGGTCTGGCCGTCGATGCTGACCTGGTGCTCCTCCATCGCCTCGAGCAATGCGCTCTGGGTCTTGGGCCCGGCGCGGTTGATCTCGTCGGCCAGCAGCACCTGGGCGAACACGGGGCCGGCGTGGAAGGCGAAGGCCTGCTTCTCGCGCTCGTAGACGCTGACGCCCAGCAGGTCGCTGGGCAGCAGGTCGGCGGTGAACTGCAGGCGCGAGAACTTCAGGCCGAGCGAGATGGCCAGGGCATGCGCCAGCGTCGTCTTGCCGACGCCGGGCAGGTCCTCGATCAGCAGGTGGCCGCCCGCGATCAGGCAGGCCAGGGAATCGGAGATCTGGGCCGGCTTGCCCTTGATGACCGTGCTAATCTGGTTTTGCAGCGCCAGCAGCTGCGCTGCCAGCGATCGTGATGGGGCTTGCGTCATGAGCTGCACCATAGCAAGAGACAAGCATTCCATGCCGACTGCGTATTTCAATCCCCCCGAGTGCCGGCGCCACGAGATGGGCCCCGGCCACCCCGAGTGCCCCGAGCGGCTGTCCGCCATCGACGACTGGCTGATCGCCTCCGGCCTGGAGCCGGCCCTGCAGCACGTCGACGCCCGGCCGGTGGACCCCAAGGACCTGGAACTGGCCCACACCCACGCCTACGTCGCCGAGATGGGCGCCGTGCTGCGCGAGTGCGAGGCCAGCGGCGAGCGGCGGGCGGTCGACCCCGACACCTCCGCCAACGCCCACACCTGGCGCGCCGCGCTGGTGGCGGCGGGGGCGGCCGTGCAGGCCACCGACATGGTCATCGACGGCCGCGCCGACAACGCCTTCTGCTCCGTGCGCCCGCCCGGCCACCACGCCACGCGCGACCAGAGCATGGGCTTCTGCTTCTTCAACAACGTGGCCATCGCGGCCCGCCATGCGCTGGACGTGCGCGGCCTGGAGCGCGTGGCCATCGTCGACTTCGACGTCCACCACGGCAACGGCACCGAGGACATCATCGCGGGCGACGACCGGGTGCTGATGGTCAGCCTCTTCCAGCATCCCCTCTACCCCTACAGCGGCGCCGTGCCCAAGGGCACCAACATGGTCAACGTGCCCATCCCGCCCTACACGCGCGGCGGCGAGGTGCGCGAGATCGTCGAGGCCATGTGGCTGCCCGCGCTGGAGCGCTTCAAGCCGCAGATGATCTTCGTCTCCGCCGGCTTCGACGCCCACCGCGACGACGACCTCGGCCAGTTGGGCCTCGTCGAGGCCGACTACGAGTGGATCACCCTGAAGATCAAGGCCGTGGCCGAGCGCCACGCGCGGGGCCGCATCGTCTCGGTGCTGGAAGGCGGGTACAACCTGCAGGCCCTGGCGCGCAGCGTCGCGGTCCATCTCCGCGCCCTGGCCGACCTCTGACACCATGCATCAACCTCTGAGCCTGAATGAACTCCAGGCCCTGCTGGGCCGCGCCTTCAGCGCGACCGCGCTGGGCGAATGGGCCCTGCTGCTGGGCTGCCTGCTGCTGGCCGGCCTGGTCACCGTCATCCTGTCGCGGGTGAAGGAGCGCCGCGGCCTGAGCGTGCTCTTCGGCGAGCGCGTCGTCGACGGGGCGCTCTTCCCGCTGCTGGCCGTGGGCCTGGCCCTGGCCGCCCGGCCGCTGCTCAAGGTCTGGGGCCTGGCGCCGGCGGTGTTCAAGCTGGTGTTGCCGCTGCTGGTGTCGCTCGCGGTCATACGCCTCGTCGCCCGCGTGCTGGCGGCGGCCTGGCCCAGCTCCACCGTCATCAAGGCCGTCGAGAGGCTGGGCTCGTGGCTGATCTGGATCGGCGCCGTGCTCTGGGTCACGGGCCTGTGGCCGGTGATGATGGACGAGCTGGACGACATCGGCTGGAAGTTCGGCAACGTCCACCTGACGCTGCGCAACCTCATCGAAGGCGGCTCCACGGCGGCTCTGGTGCTGGTGGTGGCCCTGTGGATCTCCTCTGCCATCGAGGCGCAGCTGCTGCGCCGCGAGTCGCTGGACCTGTCCATGCGCAAGATCGCGGCCAACGCCATCCGCTCGCTGCTGCTCTTCGTGGGCCTGCTCTTCGCGATGTCGGCCGCAGGCATCGACCTGACCGCCCTGGGCGTGCTGGGCGGCGCGCTGGGCGTGGGCCTGGGCTTCGGCCTGCAGAAGCTCGCGGCCAACTATGTGAGCGGCTTCGTCATCCTGGCCGAACGGTCGCTGCGCATCGGCGACATGGTCAAGGTGGACAACTTCGAGGGCCGGGTCACCGACATCAAGACCCGCTACACCGTGATCCGCTCGCTCGGCGGCAAGGAGGCCATCGTGCCCAACGAGCTGCTGATCACGCAGCGCGTCGAGAACTCCTCCCTGGCGGACCCGCGGGTGCTGCTGTCGACCGTGGTGCAGGTGGCCTACGGCTGCGACGTCGAGGCCGTGATGGGCCGCCTCACGGCCACGGTGGCCGAGGTGCCTCGGGTGCTGAGTGCCCCGGGCCCGGCGGTGCAGCTCAGCCAGTTCGCCGCCGACGGCCTGGAGCTGACCATCTACTTCTGGATCATGGACCCCGAGAACGGCAGCGGCGGCGTGCGCTCGGATGTGAACCTGGCCATCCTGCGCACCCTGCAGGGCCTGGGCGTGGACATTCCCTATCCGCAGCGGGTCGTGCACCAGGCCGGGCTGCCGCCAGCCAAGGTGGATATTCCCCAGCCCGACGGTGCCCGCACCCCACCCGCCTGACGCCTTCTTCGGTGGAGAATCCTGCCGCTCGATGACAAGGCCAGGGAGGTCGGATGAAGGCGTGGTGGGTGAAGCTGGGGGCGGTGCTCGCCCTGTCGATGCTGGCCGGTGGCCAGGGATTCGCCGCCGAGGCGGCGCGCGTGGCGACGGACATCCCGGTCCGCGTGGAGTTGCAGACCGAGCAGCATGTCGTCGCCGAGGACGGCAGCGAGGTCAGCACCTACCGCAGCGTGATGCGGGCCGTGAAGGCCGAGGCGGCCGAGGGCTTGCGCCAGCGCACGGTGAGCCATAGCGCCAGCGCGCAGAAGCTGGAGATCCTGGACGCCTTCACCCGCAAGGCCGACGGGCGCCGCATCAAGGTGCCCAAGAGCAACTACCAGCTGCGCACGGCCTCGGGCCGGCAGGGCGGCGCCGCGCTGTTCTCGGACTGGAACGAGACCACGGTGGTCTTCCCCGACGTGCAGGCCGGCGATGCCGTCGAGCTGAGCTACCGCATCACCACCCGCCAGCCGCTGTTTCCCGGCAAGTTTTCCCGGGAGGACAGCTTCAGCCGCCAGTACGCCTTCGACCGCGTCAGCATCACGGTGGACGCGCCGGCCGGCATGAAGCTGCTCCACGAGGCGCGCGACATGGCCTTCACGCAGAAGGTCGTGGGCAAGCGGCAGGTGCTGAGCTGGACCTTCAGCAACCCCCAGCCGGTGCTGAGCGAACGCACGGACTTCACGGTCTACGACTACCGCGACGACCCCGGCTACGCCGTCTCCAGCTTCGAGAGCCAGCGCGAGATCGTCGAGCGCTACGTCGAGCGGGCCGCCCCGAAGGCGGCCGTGACGCCGCGCGTCCAGGCGCTGGCCGAGCAGATCACCCAGGGCATCGACGAGCCGCGGGCGCAGGTGAGGGCGCTGTACGACTGGGTCGCCCGCGAGATCAGCTACGGCGGCAACTGTGTCGGCATCGGCGCCGTCGTCCCGCGGGACCTTGCTGTCGTGCTCGACAACCGCATGGGCGACTGCAAGGACCACGCGACGCTGCTGCAGGCGCTGCTCCAGGCCAAGGGCATCGCCAGCCACCAGGTGCTGGTCAATGCCGGCTCGCAGTACCGCCTGCCGAGCGTGCCCGTGCTGAGCATGGTCAACCACGTCATCAACTACGTGCCGTCGCAGAAGCTTTTCCTCGACTCGACCAGCGCCGACACCCTCTTCGGCGACCTGCCCATCCTGGTGCAGGACAAGCCCGTCCTGGCGGTTTCGGACGACGTTCCGGCCCGCACGCCCGTTGAGGACGGCCGCGCCAGCCAGCGCGTCGTCGCGGCCTACCGCATCGGGGCCGACGGTGCCATCGAAGGCGAGGTCAGCCTCGAAGCCCAGGGCCGCTTCGGCCAGCAGATGCGCCTGGCGCTCAAGGGCCTGAGCAAGGACCAGCTCGAGACCGTCGTCAAGCGCCATTTCGAAGGCGCGCGCGTGCCCGCGGACGGCCAGTTGCTGAAGACCTCCGACCTGCAGGCCCGCACCGACGCCCTCAGCTACGAGGCCAGGTTCCAGAGCAAGCCGCTGCTGCGCATGGGCGCGGCGGGCGCCTTCGGCATCGGGCCCTTCCTCTTCAGCGCCGCTCCGGTGGGGTCCTATGCGAAGTACGCCCTGCAGCCGGCCGAGGGCCACCCGACGCTGTGCTTCTCATCGCACAGCGAGGAGGTCTACGACATCACGCTGCCAGCCAACATGCAGGTGCTGTCCATCCCCGAGGGCATCGCCGTCAACGGCCCGCTGGTGAGCTACGAGAGCAGCTACAAGCTCGAAGGGCGGGTGCTGCACGTCAAGCGCGCGGTGACGGACCGCATGCCGGCCAACGTCTGTTCGGCCGAAACCAATGCGGCCTACCACGATGCCATGCAGCCCCTGCTGAACGACCTCCGCCAGCAGGTGCTCTACAAGTGAGCGCCCGGGGCGCCGCTCAGAAATCCGCGTCGAGCACGACGCGGTAGCGCGCCTTGCCGCTGCGCAGGTGATCGAGGGCGTCGTTGACGCGGCTCATCGGGAAGCGCTCGACCTGGGGCAAGATCTGGTGGCGGGCCGAAAACTGCAGCATCGTCGCCAGCACCGAGGGAGGTGGCGTGGGCGAGGCCGAGAGGCTTTTTTGCCAGCTCAGCAGCCCGCCGCTCTTGAGGGCCAGCGCGTCGGTCACGACGCCCACGAGGTGCATGCGGCCCTTGGGCGCGAGCGTGGCGAGCAAAGCGTCCCAGTTCAGCGCGGCGCCGACGGTGATGAGCAGGAAGTCCAGGCTGCCGGCGGCGGCCTTGAGCTCGGCCTTGTCGACGCTGGACAGGGTCTTGTGCGCGCCCAGCGCCAGGGCCTCGTCGCGCTTGGAGGGCGAGGACGTGAAGGCCGTCACCTCGCAGCCCCAGGCGCGTGCGAACTTGACGGCCAGGTGGCCCAGGCCGCCGATGCCGACCACGCCGACGCGGTCGGTCGGCTTGATCGAATGCAGCACGAAAGGCAGGAAGACGGTGCCGCCGCCGCACATCAGCGGTCCGGCGGCGGCGGGGTCGAGGCCGTCGGGGATGGGGATGGCCCAGCTCCAGTGCGAACGCAGCCGGTCGGCGAAGCCGCCATGGCGCCCGATGAGCGTCGGCTGGCGCTTGGCGCACAGGTGCTGCTCGCCGCCGAGGCAGAAGTTGCAGTGGGTGCAGCTGCCGGTGTGCCAGCCCACGCCGACGCGCTGGCCGATCTCCCGGCCCTTGGCCCGTGGGCCCAGCGCCGTGATGCGGCCGACGACCTCGTGGCCGGGCACGACCGGGTAGCTCGCGGGGAACCACTCGCTGTCGATCATGGCGAGGTCGGAGTGGCAGATGCCGCAATGCTCCACGGTGATCTCGACGTCCTCGTCGCCCAGGGGGCCGGGGTCGAAGTCGAAGGGCTGCAGCGGGCCGCCGGCCGAGTGGGCGGCGTAGGCGCGGAAGAGGTCGGTCATGGCGGGAGTCCTCAGGCGTCGTTGCCGTAGATGATGAAGCCGCGATGTTCCGCCACCTGGTCGTACAAGGCGCGGGCGGCGGTGTTGGTGGTGTGGGTCTGCCAGTACACGCGCTTGACGCCGTCCGCGCGGGCCGCGGCGTAGACGCCTTCGATCAGGGCGCGGCCGATGCCGCGTCCGCGGGCCTCAAGCGCGGTGAAGAGGTCCTGCAGATAGCAGGTCGGCTCGATGCGCGTGGTGCTGCGGTGGTAGAGGTAGTGCACGAGGCCGAGGAGGGCGCCGGCCTCGTCGGTGGCGACGAGGGCGTGCATCGGCTCGTAGGCGTCGAAGAAGCGGGCCCAGGTGGCTTCGGTGACGGCGGCGGGGAGGGCCGTCTCGCCGGCGCGGCCGTAGAAGGCGTTGTAGCCGTCCCAGAGCGGCTGCCAGGCGGCGCGGTCCGCGGGTTGGAGGGTTCGGATGTGGATCATGGCGCGCGCATTGTGGAGGCCTTCTCCATCGTTGGCACACGATGGGGTCGCATGATGGGCGTCGTCCACTTCAAGGAGCCCCGATGAAACCCCTGCTCATCCCCGCCCTGTGGCTCGCCGCCTGCGCCGCGGGTGCCCAGCCCCAAGGCGGCCCGCCGCCCGGTGGCGAGCACCGCGGCCCGCCGCCCGAGGCCCTGGCCGCCTGCAAGACAGCCAAGGCCGGTGCGGACTGCAGCTTCACCCATGGCGATCGCACGGTGAAGGGCAGCTGCTGGGCGCCCGACGGCAGGCCGCTGGCCTGCCGCCCCAAGGACGCGCCGCCACCGGCTGCGGGTGCCTCGGCGCCCCCGCCCAGGCGCTGATCAGCCCGCGGCGACGGGGATGCCGACCGGCTTGCCCGAGGCGATGCGCTGCTGCCACTCGGCCGGGCCCGTGACGTGGGCGCTGGTGCCGCTGGCGTCCACGGCCACCGTCACCGGCATGTCGACCACGTCGAACTCGTAGATGGCCTCCATGCCCAGGTCCTCGAAGCCGACGACCTTGGCCCCCTTGATGGCCTTGCTGACGAGGTAGGCGGCGCCGCCGACGGCCATCAGGTAGGCGCTCCTGGCGTCCTTGATGGCCTCGATGGCGACCGGGCCGCGCTCGGCCTTGCCCACCATGGCGATGAGGCCGGTCTTCTCCAGCATCATGCGGGTGAACTTGTCCATGCGCGTGGCGGTGGTGGGGCCGGCCGGGCCGACGACCTCGTCGCGCACCGGGTCGACGGGGCCGACGTAGTAGATGACGCGGTTGGTGAAGTCCACCGGCAGGGGTTCGCCCTTGGCCAGCATGTCCTGGATGCGCTTGTGGGCGGCGTCGCGGCCGGTCAGCATCTTGCCGTTGAGCAGCAGGGTGTCGCCCGGCTTCCAGCTGGCAACCTGCTCCTTGGTCAGCGTGTTCAGGTCGACGCGCTTGCTCTTGTTGTAGTCCGGCGCCCAGTGCACGTCGGGCCACAGGTCCAGGCTCGGCGGCTCGATGTAGCTCGGACCGCTGCCGTCCAGCACGAAGTGCGCATGCCGCGTGGCCGCGCAGTTCGGGATCATGGCGATGGGCTTGCTGGCGGCGTGGGTCGGGAAGGTCTTGATCTTGACGTCCAGCACGGTCGTGAGGCCGCCCAGGCCCTGCGCGCCAATGCCCAGGGCGTTGACCTTCTGGTAGAGCTCGATGCGCAGTTCCTCGAGCTTGTTCTGCGGGCCGCGCTGCAGCAGCTCGTACATGTCGATGTCTTCCATCAGCGCCTGCTTGGCCAGCAGGGCAGCCTTCTCGGCCGTGCCGCCCACGCCGATGCCCAGCATGCCCGGCGGGCACCAGCCGGCACCCATGGTGGGCACGGTCTTGAGCACCCAGTCGACGATGTCGTCGCTGGGGTTGAGCATGTAGACCTTGCTCTTGTTCTCGGAGCCGCCGCCCTTGGCCGCGACGATCACGTCCACCGTGTTGCCGGGCACCACCTCCATCTGCACGACGGCGGGCGTGTTGTCGCGGGTGTTCTTGCGGGCGAAGATGGGGTCGTCCAGGACGCTGGCGCGCAGCTTGTTCTCGGGGTTGAGATAACCCTGGCGCACGCCTTCGTTGATGGCGTCCTCGAGGCTGCCGGTGAAGCCTTCCCAGCGCACGTCCATGCCGATCTTGAGGAAGACGTTGACGATGCCGGTGTCCTGGCAGATGGGCCGTTTGCCTTCGGCGCACATGCGGCTGTTGGTGAGGATCTGCGCGATGGCGTCCTTGGCCGCCGGCGAGGCCTCGGCCTCGTAGGCGCGGGCCAGGTGCTGGATGTAGTCGGCCGGGTGGTAGTAGCTGATGTACTGCAGGGCGGCTGCAACACTGTCGATGAGATCTTGCTGGCGGATCGTGACGGTCATGGCGGGTCTGGGCGGCGGGAAGGAGTTAGGCGGAATTATCGGCGCCCCTACAGACCAAGGGGTTGGGCGGGGTGACTATGCTGGCCCTTTCCGCCGACGAGAAGCTGACGCCATGGACACCCGCATCGAGCGTGACACCTTCGGCCCCATCGAGGTGCCGGCCGACAGGCTCTGGGGGGCGCAGACCCAGCGCTCGCTGCAGAACTTCGACATCTCCGGCGAGCGCCAGTCGCCCGAACTCATCCGTGCGCTGGCGCTGGTGAAGCGCGCCTCGGCGGTCGTGAACGAGGCGCTCGGCCTGCAGGATGCGGCCAGGACCCAGGCCATCGTCGCCGCCGCCGACGAGGTCATCGCGGGCCGGCATGCCGACGAGTTCCCCCTCGTCGTGTGGCAGACGGGATCGGGCACCCAGACCAACATGAACGTCAACGAGGTGCTGGCCAACCGGGCGAGCGAGCTGCTGGGCGGCCCGCGCGGCGAAGGGCGGCTGGTGCACCCCAACGACGACGTCAACCGCAGCCAGAGCAGCAACGACGTCTTCCCGACCGCCATGCATGTGGCGGCCGCGCAGGCCCTCGCCGAGAGGCTGATGCCGCCGCTGCAGGCGCTGCGGGCGACGCTGGCGGCCAAGGCCGAGGCCTTCGACGGCATCGTCAAGATCGGCCGCACCCACCTGCAGGACGCAACGCCCCTGACCCTGGGCCAGGAAATCTCCGGCTGGGTGGCGCAGTTGGCCCAGGGCGAACGCCATGTCCGTGCGGCGCTGCCCCACCTGCACGAACTGGCCCTGGGTGGTACTGCGGTCGGCACCGGGCTCAACGCGCCCAAGGGTTATGCCGAGCAGGTGGCCGCGGAGCTGGCGCGGCTGACGGGCCAGCCCTTCGTCACGGCGCCGAACAAGTTCGAGGCCATGGCCTCCTGCGACGCCCTCGTGCACGCCCACGGCGCCCTCAAGACCCTGGCCGCCAGCATGACCAAGATCGCCAACGACGTGCGCTGGCTGGCCAGTGGCCCGCGCAGCGGCATCGGCGAGATCCGCATCCCGGAGAACGAGCCGGGCTCGTCCATCATGCCGGGCAAGGTCAACCCGACGCAGAGCGAGGCCGTCACCATGCTGGCCGCCCAGGTCATGGGCAACGACGTGGCCATCAACATCGGCGGTGCCTCGGGCAATTTCGAGCTCAACGTCTTCCGCCCGATGGTGATTCACAACTTCCTGCAGAGCGTGCGGCTGCTGGGCGACGGCATGCGCAGCTTCGACGCGCATTGCGCCGCCGGCATCGAGCCCAACGAAGGCCGCATCGCCGAGCTGGTGGAGCGCTCGCTGATGCTGGTGACGGCGCTCAACACCCACATCGGCTACGACAAGGCCGCGCAGATCGCCAAGAAGGCTCACCGGGAGGGCACGAGCCTGCGAGAGGCGGCGCTGGCGCTCGGCCATGTGACGGCCGAGCAGTTCGACGCCTGGGTGGTGCCGGGCCGTATGGTGGGGCGCTGACGCCCCCCGCCTCAGTGTCTGTCGCCGTTGCGCGGCGGCTGCGGCAGCAGGCGGTCGGTGAAGGCGATGGCCATGGCAGACAGCAGAAAGGCGACGTGGATGATGGTCTGCCACATCAACGTCTTCTCCGCATAGTTGTCGGCGTTGATGAAGGTCTTGAGCAGGTGGATGGAGCTGATGCCGATGATGGCGGTGGCGAGCTTGACCTTGAGCACCGAGGCGTTGACGTGGCTCAGCCATTCGGGCTGGTCGGGGTGGCCTTCGAGATCCATGCGCGACACGAAGGTCTCGTAGCCGCCGACGATCACCATGATCAGGAGGTTGGAGATCATCACCACGTCGATGAGGCCGAGCACGACCAGCATCAGGATGGTCTCGTTGAGCTTGGCGATGGGCTCGTAGCCGATGACGGCTCCCGCCGCATCCTTGATGGCCACGCTCTTGTATCCAATGCTCTTGATCAGGATCTCCAGCGCGTGCTGGTCGCCGAAGGCGGCCTCGATCAGGTGCACCAGCTCCGTCCAGAACTGGAAGACGTAGACCGCCTGCGCCAGGATGAGGCCAAGGTACAGCGGCAACTGCAGCCAGCGGCTGGCGAAGATCAAGCGGGGCAGGGGGCGCAGCTGGGGGTCGGAGGGCATGAGGGCGGGCCGGGCAACAATGGCCGGAAATTCTAGGTGGGATGGCCGGCGTTCCAGAGTAAGGACATCGTCAGTCGCCACTATCACAGTCCGCGCCAAGCACTTTCAGGAGACAAGCCATGAGCACGCTGAACACCTATCCGCCCAGCCCCGAGTGGGTCGCGAACGCCCACGTCAAGGGTGAGGCCGGTTATGCGGCGCTGGTGGCCGAGGCCGAGAAGGACTACGCCGGCTACTGGGCCCGCCTGGCCCGCGAGCTGCTGAGCTGGCAGACGCCCTTCACCAGGACCCTCAACGAGGAGAGCGCCCCGTTCTTCAAGTGGTTCGAGGACGGCAAGCTCAACGTCTCCTACAACTGCCTGGACCGCCATGTCGAGGCCGGCAAGGGCGACCGCACGGCGCTCATTTTCGAGGCCGACGACGGTGCCGTCACGAAGGTCAGTTATGCCGAGCTGCTCGGCAAGGTCAGCCAACTGGCCAATGCGCTCAAGGCGCGGGGCATCGAGAAGGGTGACCGGGTCGTCATCTACATGCCCATGTCCGTCGAAGGCGTGGTGGCCATGCAGGCCTGCGCCCGCATCGGCGCCACCCACTCGGTCGTGTTCGGCGGCTTCTCGGCCCAATCGCTGCGCGACCGCGTGCAGGACGCAGGCGCCGTGGCCCTCATCTGCGCGGACGAGCAGCTGCGCGGCGGCAAGGCCCTGCCGCTCAAGGCCATCGTGGACGAGGCGCTGGAAGGCGGCGCCTGCCCCACGCTGAAGGACGTGATCGTCTACAAGCGCACCGGCGGCAAGATCGGCTGGACCGAAGGCCGCGACCTGTGGCTGCACGACCTGATGTCGGCCGAGTCCACCACCTGTCCGCCGGTGTGGGTCGAGGCCGAGCATCCGCTCTTCCTGCTCTACACCTCGGGCTCCACGGGCAAGCCCAAGGGCGTGCAGCACAGCAGCGGCGGCTACCTGCTGCATGCGGCCCTCACCACCAAGTGGACCTTCGACCTCAAAGATGGCGACGTCTTCTGGTGCACGGCCGACATCGGCTGGGTCACCGGCCACACCTACATCACCTACGGCCCGCTGGCCCTGGGCGGCACCGAGATCGTCTTCGAGGGCGTGCCCACCTACCCGGACGCCGGCCGCTTCTGGCAGATGATCCAGAAGCACAAGGTCAGCATCTTCTACACGGCGCCCACGGCCATCCGCTCCCTCATCAAGGCGGCCGAGACCAACGAGGCCGTGCACCCCAAGAACTACGACCTTTCCTCCCTGCGCCTGCTCGGTTCGGTGGGCGAGCCCATCAACCCGGCGGCCTGGGAGTGGTACCACCAGCACGTGGGCGGCGGCCGCTGCCCCATCGTCGACACCTTCTGGCAGACCGAGACCGGCGGCCACATGATCACGCCGTTGCCGGGCGTCACGACGCTGGTGCCGGGCTCCTGCACGCTGCCCTTCCCGGGCATCCAGGCCGCCATCGTCGACGAGACGGGTAACGACGTGCCCAATGGCCAGGGCGGCATCCTGGTCGTCAAGAAGCCCTGGCCCAGCATGATCCGCACCATCTGGGGCGACCCGGAGCGCTTCAAGAAGAGCTACTACCCCGCCGAACTCAAGGGTTATTACCTGGCGGGCGATGGCGCCATCCGCGATGCCGAAACCGGCTACTTCACCATCACCGGCCGCATCGACGACGTGCTCAACGTCTCGGGCCACCGCATGGGCACGATGGAGATCGAGTCGGCCCTGGTCAGCTGCACGGAGCTGGTGGCCGAGGCGGCCGTCGTCGGCCGCCCCGACGACACCACGGGCGAGGCCATCTGCGCCTTCGTCGTGCTCAAGCGCCCGCGCCCGAGCGGCGACGAGGCCAAGGCCATCGCCAAGCAGCTGCGCGACCACGTGGCCAAGGAGATCGGCCCCATCGCCAAGCCCAAGGACATCCGCTTCGGCGACAACCTGCCCAAGACCCGCTCGGGCAAGATCATGCGCCGCCTGCTGCGCGCGGTCGCCAAGGGCGAAGCCGTCACCCAGGACACCAGCACGCTGGAGAATCCGGCCATCCTGGAACAGCTCGGTCAGGCTTACTGACCGGGCTGTTGCAGGCCGCGCCTGGCGCGGTCGGCGCAGCCGAAGGCCGGATTCGGGGCTTGCTCATATCGCTTGCGATGTGAGCGAGCACCAGAACCCCGCCATCCTGGAACAGCTCGGTCAGGCTTACTGACCGGGCTGTTGCAGGCCGCGCCCGGCGCGGTCGGCGCAGCCGAAGGCCGGATTCGGGGCTTGCTCATATCGCTTGTGATGTGAGCGAGCACCAGAACCCCGCCATCCTGGAACAGCTCGGTCAGGCTTACTGACCGGGCTGTTGCAGGCCGCGCCCGGCGCGGTCAGGCCTGTTGAGCCGCCTGCGCCGGTGGCGGCAGGAAGGTGACGACCGGCCGCACCTCGATGTCGGTGCCGAACTGGCGGCCCGGAAAGTCCCGGGCCAGGGCCAGCGCGGCGGGCAGGTCGGCGGCGCTGACCAGCGTGCAGCCCGCCAGAGGCGAGACCTCGGGCTCGCCGGCGTCGCCCTCATGGCTGAGCACGCTGCCCGCCTTGTCGAACACGGACACGGACAGCACCTGGCCGGCTTCGCGCCGGGCCAGCACCCATGCGCGGATGCGTTGCGTGCGGTCGTTCAGTTCGGTCGCGTCCAGCGCGCGGGTGGGACGGTAGAGGAAGGCAAAGACGGGCATGGCATGTCGCGGTGTGGAAATGCCTGCAGGATGCCGGCAGGATCCGGCGCCGGATTGGACAATTTCCGCAGCCTTGCCGCACACGCCATGAAGTTGATTCGCTCCGACGTCTCCGCCCCCGGCGGCCTGATCGAAGGCCTGGCGGTGCTGCGCGTGGACCAACCACTGCAGCGCACGCTGGTGGCCGAGAGCCGGCTCAGCGTCGGCGTGCGCATCGGCGGCTGTGCGCGGCAGTGGCGGCAGTGGCGGCAGGGCGGTTGGGAGACGTTGCCTCGCTTCACGTTGACGGGCGTGCACTGCACGTCTCGCACCATCCACACGTCGGCGGGAGGCGTGCTCGTGCTGGCCCATCTGCATCCGGCGGCGGCCGCGGCCCTCGGCGTCGATGCGCGCCGGATCGTCGAGCGCAGTGTCGATCTGTCCAGCCTGTGGCCCGTGCGGCAGCTCGAGGCGCTGGGCGACAGCCTGGCCGGCGCGCCGGACGATGCGGCGCGCATGCGCCTGCTGGAGTCCGCCGTGGCCGAACGCATCCTGGCCGGCCCGGCGGTGGATGCGCTGGTGTTCGCGGCGGTGGATCGTATCCGTCGCGATCTCGCGGAGATCAGGATCTCGGCGCTGGCCCAGGCCCTGGGGGTTAGCGTCGACACGCTGGAGCGGCGCTTCACGGCCGGTGTCGGCGTCAGCCCCAAGCGCTACGCACGGGCGGCCCGGCTGCGCTCGGCCGTGCTGAGCTACGCGGCCGACATGACGCTCACCGATGTGGCCATGGGCGCCGGCTACTACGACCAGTCGCACTTCGTGCGCGAGATGCAGCGCGCGACGGGCGAAGCGCCCGCGCGGCTGCTGCCGCCCGGGCGCTACTGCTGAGGAAGGTCTGCAAAACCGCTCGTCAATCCGACCGGCATGGGCGCAAGCGTCAAGAACGGACTTGAGCGATCCGGCTTCCGCGTGGAGCAGGCGCTGCGGGGGCGAGTCCAACCTGCAGTGCAGCTCTGCGGACCGCGTTGGCGATCGCCTCAGAGGCGCCCGGGTCGCTTGTGGCGCGCGCCAGCGTCACGCCGCCGGAAAGTAGTGCCATCAACGCCCAGGCTCGTTCCAGACGTTCCTCGGGCTTGCCTTCGGGCAAGCCATCGGCAATGGCTTGCGCCAGCTCGATCATGTGCTCCTGCACCGCAGCCTTGATGTGATCGCCGGCTCGGCCTACCTCGGGAATCAGTGACTGCATGGCGCAGCTGTCTCCCAGCTCGCAGACGCGCTTGTAGCCGAGATAGAAGTCCACGAGAGCCTCCACCCATTGGGCGCCGCTGGTCGCGCGCAGCCGTTCGACAGCCGCTCTGAGTTCATCGATGCCGCTCAGCACCGCCTCCTTGAAGGCGGCCTCCTTGGACGAGAAGTGCACGTAGAAGGCGCCAGATGTGACGCCGGCTTCCTTGGCCAGGCCGTCGATCCCAATTCCGCCAAAGCCACCCCGTTTGAAGCCTCGCCCGGAGGCCTCAACGATGCGCTGACGGGTCTGCGCCTTCTGCTCGGTCCGCGACATGGGAACTCTCCTCGTCAAGTTTTTTGAGCAGTGTAATTGACGGGATAACGATCGTTATGTAATCTCGGATAACGATCGTTATGTTGACGATCGGACTTGCCACGACATCGGTGAGTCACATCCCTCAATTGGAGTTCCGACATGCCCATCACTCTCACCCTCACCGAAGGCGTCCTTCCCCGGGGTACTGAGCGCCAAGCGATCGCCCAGATCACCGCAGCGCTGCTGAAGCATCACGGCCTGACGGGCAACAAGGTCATGACGCCCAACATCACCGCGCACGTGAACGTCCTGCCGAAGGGCATGAGCTTCGCCGGCGGTGAGGAAGTCGACGGCGCCTGGATCGAGACCAAGACGCCAGCTTTCGCATTGGCCAGCCATGAGGTGCAAGCCGCCTTCTTCGGAGAAGCTACGCAGATCATTCACGACCTATCGGGTGGCAAGTTGCCGGTCGAGCGCATCTGGTCCAACGGCGTGCATGCCGTGGATGGCACCTGGAACATGAACGGCAAGGCCCTGACCAATGCCGAGCTTGGCGCCGAGGTCGGCAAGGGCTGAGGAAGCCGCCTTGGCCGGGCGGCGCCGCGAGTCAGATCGAGGCGCCGCACGGCTCCGCCATTCCGCCCAAACTGAACAGAGAACTTCATGGCCTACCCAATTCACTCCGTTGACTCTGCGCGTAGGCAATCTCGAGCGCTCCCTGTCGTTCTACGTGGGCATCTTGGGAATGACCTTGTTCCGGCGGGAGGACTACCCAAGCGGGAGATTCACTCTGGCCTTCGTAGGCTACGGCAGCGAAGAGACCTCGCCGGCGATTGAGTTCACGCACAACTGGGATCGCGATCACTACGAGCCCGGCGCGGCCTATGGGCACATCGCGTTGTCGGTACCAGACGCCGCCGCCTGCGCCAGATTCGCGGCGCTGGGCGTTCGCATCCTGCGCTTGGCTGCGCGGCATCCGCCCGCAGCTGCTGGGCAGCCGCGCTCCGGTGTCGAGGCCCGGATCTGGCCTATGGGCGCCGGTGCTGGCCGTTGCGCACCTTGAGCCCGATCAGCACCAGGCCGCCGAGCATCAGGGCGACGCTGGCCGGCTCCGGCACGGGCGACACGTTCAGCGCCTGGTCGAGGTGGATCTTCAGGAACTCGGTGTTGTCCGAGGTCAGCGCGCGGCCGCCGCCTCCGGGGAAGTTGTTGTCGTTGACCACCAGCAGCGTGTGCGCGTCGACGACGTGCACGTTCTCGATGGTCACGTACGGGAAGGTGAAGGTCGTGCTGCCGTCGCCGTTGAGATCGCTGGGGTCGGCGATGTTTATCAGGTCGACGAGTTCGGTCTTCTCGACGGTGCCGTCGGCGCCCACCTTGCTCAGGTCCACCTTGAACAGCTTCTTGAACGGCGTGCCGCCGGTGGCCGTCGCGCCGTTGCGCTCGATGACGATGAATTCGTGGTCGTTGATCGCCGTCATGTCCCCGATGTTGGTGCCGTTGGCATCGAGCTTGTAGAGCAGCTGCCAGCGGCGTAGGCGTTGGTGTCGATGTTGAACTCGTTGATGCGCAGCGTCTTGGCGGGGTCGCCCGTGACGGTGCCTTCGAGCAGGGTGTAGAGGCGGTCGCCGCCCTTGTTGATGGCCATGCCCTCGAATCCGCGCGAGCCGCCCAGGTTGGCCGGCGCGGCGCCGCGGTAGGCGTTCTCCGGTGCGTAGACGCCGGGCAGGCTGACGTCGCGCGCCAGCACCTTGCCGGTGGCGTCGGTCTTCACGAGGTAGGGGCCGAATTCGTCGCCGAACCAGAGATGGCCGTACTTGTCCTGGCGCACGCTCTCGGTGTCGAGGTCGGCGCCGGTCAGCAGTTGGTTGGCCCGGATGCCGGCGTCCACGGCGATGCCCTTGGGGTTCAGGCTGGCGCTGCCGTTGTAGTACTGCGCGTAGTCGGCCTGGATGGCGAAGCCGAGCTTGCGGTTCGGGTCGCTGAGCGTGATGCGGGTGCTGGCGTCGAAGCCGGCGCGGGCCGCGCCTGTGGCCCAGTCGGCGGCGGAGACGGTGCCGCTGCCGCCGCTGGCGGTGCGGAAGTCCGGCAGCACGGCGTACATGCGCAGCAGCGAATCGGCCGAACTGGCTTGCGTGCCGAAGCCGTTGTCGACCAGGAAGCGGTAGCTGCCACCGGCGCCTTGCAGCACGCCCGAGAAGCCCTGCACCGGCTGAAGGTTCAGGTAGGGCGGGTTGTTGGCCGGGCTGGCGGCGTTGGCGAAGCCGAACTGGCCGGAGGTGGGGCCGTCGGAGAAGGTGGCGGCGGGCATGACGGCCCAGCCTTCGAGGCTGGGCGAGGCGGCATGTGCGGCGGAGCCAGCGCAGAGTGCCACGGCCAGGCCGATGGCGGAGGGCAGGAGGCGGGTGGGCTTCATGGGCGGGGGCCGGGTGAGGCGCGCAGAACAGCCTGCGCGCGGCGGATTCTTGGAAGCTGCCGTGACCACCCCGTGAAGCCGGCCCATGCGCCGCCCTGGCGTTCTAGGGAGGTGCTGCCCGCCCCAAAAGGAAACGGGCCCCGAGGGGCCCGTTTCAAGGAGGCGTCAGCGACGCAGCGTCACTTGACCGTCAGCACCCACTTGGCCAGGGTCTCGGCTTCGGCCGGGGTCACCTGGGTGTTGGGCGGCATGGGCACGGGGCCCCAGACGCCGGAGCCGCCCTTCTGGATCTTGTCGGCCAGTTTCTTGTACGCGTCCTTTTCCTTGGCGTACTTGGCGGCCACGTCCTTGTAGGCGGGGCCGACGACCTTCTTGTCCAACGCGTGGCAGGCCATGCAATTCTTCTTCTGCGCCAATTCTTGGTTGGCGAATGCGGCGGGGGCGAAGAGGGCAAGACTGAGAATCAAGACTTTCATGCGAACCTTTCTAGGCGTTGAACTACAGTGAATGCAAAAGATACCTGAAGGAGAGCCCGAATGGGTTTCGTATTGATCGGTGTGCTCTTCATCGTGTTGCGATTGGGCGGCTGGGTGCAGTTCCACAACAGTGATGTGTGGGCGTGGGTGATCGTCCTGTCGCCCTTCGCGCTGGCGGTGGCATGGTGGGCCTGGTCGGATGCCAGCGGGTTGACGCAGCGCAAGGCCATGGATGCCATGGACAAGAAAAAGGCCTCGCGCCGCGAACAGCAGATGGAAGCGCTCGGCCAGGCGCGGCCGGGCGCGCGCAAGAAGCGCTGAGCTGTCGCCGCTCTAACTGAAGTCACGCCGGGCAAACCCGGGCATCCGCGGGGCATGACTCCGGAGACCGCCGCATGAATGTCCGCCCGCTTCCCGTCGCCCTCGAGACTCAACAGCCCGACGAAACCTTGCGCCATCTCGAACGCGCCCGTGCGCTGGAGCGCTTCGTGCAGAACCGGCGCGCCAACCCGCGCAACGTCGAGGAGGCCCGCAGGCTGCTGGCCAGCCTGGCCTGAGCGACGGCCGGCGCGAGGCCGTCGTGCACGCTGGCTATGATGCGCGCCGCTTCCTCCTTCCTGCTTAGCGCATGCTGGTTCATCCCCAGTTCGACCCCATCGCCCTCCGTGTCGGCCCCCTGGCCATCCACTGGTACGGCATCACCTACCTGATCGCCTTCGGCCTCTTCCTGTGGCTGGCCGGCCGGCGGGCCCGCATGCCCCAGCACGCCGCGGTGGGCTGGACTCGGCAGGACGTGGACGACGTGCTCTTCTACGGCGTGCTCGGCGTGGTGCTCGGTGGCCGGCTGGGCTACTGCTTCTTCTACAAGCCCGACTACTACCTTCATCACCTGGCGGAGATCGTCGAGGTCTGGAAGGGCGGCATGTCCTTCCACGGCGGCCTGCTGGGTGTGTTGCTGGGCCTCTACCTCTTCGGCCGGCGGCGTGGGCGCAGCTTCTTCGAAGTGTCGGACCTGATCGCCCCTTGCGTGCCGCTGGGCATCGCCGCGGTGCGCCTGGGCAACTTCATCAACGGCGAGCTGTGGGGGCGGCCTGCGCCGGCCGACCTGCCCTGGGCCGTGGTCTTCCCGCAGGCCCACGATGGCGGCATCGCGCGCCATCCTTCCCAGCTCTACCAGGCGGCGGGCGAGGGCCTGCTGCTGTTCATCATCCTGTGGTTCTACGCGCGCAAGCCGCGCGCGACGGGCCAGATCTCGGGCGTCTTCATGATGGGCTACGGCGTGCTGCGCTTCGTGGCCGAATACTTCCGCGAGCCCGACGATTTCCTCGGCCTGCGCGCCCTGCAGCTGAGCCAGGGCCAGTGGCTGAGCCTGCCGATGGTGGTGGTGGGCGCCCTGATCTTCGCCTGGGCCACCAAGCGCAACCAACGACCGGCGGGTTGAAGCGTGCGACAGATCTTCTTCGATACCGAGACCACCGGCCTGGAGGCCGACAAGGGCGACCGCATCATCGAAATCGGCTGCGTGGAGATGATCAACCGGCAGCTGACCGGCAACAACCTGCATCTCTACATCAACCCGGAGCGCGCCAGCCACGAGGACGCGCTGCGGGTGCACGGGCTGACCGAGGAATTCCTGGCGGACAAGCCCAAGTTCGCCGAGATCGTCGACCAGCTGCTCGAATTCCTCGCAGGTGCCGAACTCGTCATCCACAACGCCCCCTTTGACATCGGCTTCATCAACGCGGAGCTGAAGCGGCTCAGGCGCGGCGTGCTGACCGACCACGTCGGCGGCGTGCGCGACACGCTGCTGATGGCGCGCGACCTCTTCCCCGGCAAGGCCAATTCCCTGGACGCCCTGTGCCGACGGCTCGAGGTCGACAACTCCAAGCGGACCCTGCACGGCGCCCTGCTCGACGCCGAGCTGCTGGCCGACGTCTACATCCGCCTCACGCGCGGCCAGGACGCCCTGCTGATGGATGAACACGGCGAAGGCGCGCACGGTGACGCCCAGGCGTCGATCGAAGCCGTGGACCTGAGCCGCTTCCAACTGCCCGTGCTGACGGCCGACGCGGCGGAGATGGAGGCCCATGCCAAGCTCCTGGCCGAACTCGACAAGGCCGCGGGCGGCGCCTGCAAATGGCGCCAGCTGGAACCCGTTCAACCCGTGGCATAATCGCGGGCTTCCCGGAAAGCGGGAGCTGCAGACCGGGCGCGAGCCCGGCATTCAGGGCGGTTAGCTCAGCGGTAGAGCACTGCCTTCACACGGCAGGGGTCGCAGGTTCGAACCCTGCACCGCCCACCAGCCTTCGCGCTGGTGACCTGAATGCAGCGAACGCACCCAAGAATCCGGGCGGTTAGCTCAGCGGTAGAGCACTGCCTTCACACGGCAGGGGTCGCAGGTTCGAACCCTGCACCGCCCACCATCGAGACGTCACCGCCGTCCGATCCGAAATCAAGCACTTGGCGGAGACGCCAGGTGCTTTTTTCTTGGACCGCGGCAAAGCGTTGCCAAGCCGACCCCCGAGGCCGGCGTGTTGACATGGCGCAATGCCCCTCGCTCGGCACGGCCCAGACTTAGGGCTTGAATGCCTGGAGCGCGCATGCCTGACTCCGCAAAGAACACCGCCAACCCGCAGGGCACGGCAGACATCGCGGACCTCGTCCTCGAGCTTGTCGATCACCTTGATGCGATGGTGGCCTACTGGGACGCCGGGCAGATCTGCCGCTTTGCCAACCAGGCTTACAAGGATTGGTTCGGCCGGGGCCGCGACGAACTGCTGGGCACGATGCGTATTCCATGCGATCGCGGACACCGTTCCGCTGTGATGGCGGACAGCATTCCGCCGTGATGGCGGACACCGTTCCACGCTGATGGCGGACAGCATTCCAAACTGATCGCGGACACCGGGA
>NZ_JAJTWT010000002.1 GCF_021353235.1 Pelomonas caseinilytica | reverse complement strand
CTGTTGCTTGGTTCGACCGACTGGGCCTGCCCCGACTCTCCTGACCTCAAGCGCTCGAACCGCCTGGTGCGGACCCGCATGCCAGGTGGTGTGGCAGGGGCGCCTCCTGAGATGGAGGTCCCCCTATGCCGATCCGGTCCCGTCACAGCACGTTGGCCGGCTCGACCGCCAGGCGCGCCGGCGCGGCGTCGGGCACGGGCACCCACAGGCGCAGGTCGCCGTCCACGTCGGTGAGGGCGATGGAGCTGCCGGGCGCGAGGGGCCGGTAGCCCGGCGGCGGGGCCGTCACCTTGCGCTGCAGCAGCACCTCGATGCGGCGGCCCTGCTGCAGCAGCCGCACCTGCGCCTGCGGCCAATGCGGCGGCAGGCAGGGCTGCACGCGCAGCAGGCCGTCGGCCAGCTTCACGCCGCACAGCGACTCCACCGCCGCGCGCAGCAGCCAGCCGGCCGCGCCCGTGTACCAGCTCCAGCCGCCGCGGCCGGCGTGCGGCGCGTCGGTCTCGATGTCGCCAGCCACGGCATAGGGCTCCAGTCCGTAGACGGCGCCATGGGCGCCGCGGTGGGCGGGGCTGATGGCCGTGAAGGCTGCCCAGGCGCGCTCGGCCTGGCCGAGGCGTGCGCTGGCCATCAGCGCCCAGACGGCGCCGTGGTTGTACTGGCCGCCGTTCTCACGCACGCCGCCCGGGTAGGCCTGGATGTAGCCGGCCGGGGGCTGGTGGTCTTTCAGCGGTGGCCAAAGCAGGCGCAGCAGGTGGGCGTCGCGGTCGTGCAGCTCGCGCCAGGCGCTGTCCAGGGCCTCGCGGGCGCGCTCGGGCTGGCCGGCCCCGGTCAACACGGCCCAGGCCTGCACGATGAGGTCGATGCGGCATTCGGTGTCGGTGTGGGTGCCGAGGATGCTACCGTCGTCGAACCAGCCGCGGCGGTACCAGCGCCCGTCCCAGGCCTCGCGGTCCAGCGCCGCGGCCAGGGCCTCGCGGGCCTGGCGCCACTTGGCGGCGCGAGCGCCTTCGCCGCGGGCCGCGGCCAGCGGCAGCAGGGCGTCGATGACGGCACACAGGAAGAAGCCCATCCACACCGATTCGCCACGGCCTTCGGCGCCGACGCGGTTCATGCCGTCGTTCCAGTCGCCGGTGCCGAACAGCGGCAAGCCGTGCGCGCCCACTGGCAGGCTCACGTCGATGGCGCGTGCGGCGTGCTCGTAGATGGTGGCCGTCTCGTCGCTGATGGCGGGCACTTCGTAGACGTCCTCGGCGCCTTCGGGCACGGGGCGGCCCTGCAGGAAGGGCAGGGTCTCGTCGGCCAGCCGGGTGTCGCCGGTGCGCTCCACGTACAGCGCCAGGGCCAGGGCCAGCCACAGGCGGTCGTCGGCGAAATGCGTGCGCACGCCCGCGCCGGCGGGTTCGTGCCACCAGTGCTGCACGTCGCCGGGCGGGAACTGGCGCGCCGCGTGGCGGCGGATCTGCGCGGCCAGGCGCTCGGGTGCGTGCTGCACCAGGGACATCGCGTCCTGCAGCTGGTCGCGGAAGCCGAAGGCGCCGCCGGCCTGGTAGAAGCCCGCCCGGCCCCAGATGCGGCAGGCCAGCACCTGGGCCGGCAGCCAGTGGTTGACGAGGGCGTCGAAGGCGGCGTCGGGCGTGTCCACCTGCACCGGCGCGCTCAAGGCCCGCCACACCTCGCGCTGGGCGGCCAGGCGGCGCAGCGGGTCGGCCCGCCAGGCGCTGACGGCCTGTTCACGCGCCGTCTGTAAGTCGGGCGCATGACCCAGCAGCACCGTGCAATGCCAGGCGCGGCCCGGCTCCAGCCGCAGGGCGACGGCCAGCAGGGCGGCGGGGTCGGTGGCGGCGCCGGCCTGGCCGTCCAGCGCATGCGGCATCACGAGGCGGCCCTCGTCGTCGAACAGCAGCCGCCGATCGCCGCTGGCCTCGACCTCGGCCCTCCACGGCTGGGGCCGGTTCAGGTCGGGCGCGAAGCCGGCCTCCACCGGCCAGGGCCACAGCGCCTGGTCGGCAGCCAGGGCGTCGATCTGCTCGGGCAGGGCGTCGCCCTCGAGCGTGGGCCGCAGGGCCAGCCACGCGGTCTGGCCGCCGAAGCCGTTGAGCCCGTCGGCCTGGGTCGCCAGGGCCAGCAGCGGGCCGTCGCCGACGGCCGGCTCCAGCCGCGTGACGACGCTGCGCCTGGCACTGCTGTCGGCACCGAGCTGCCATTGCGCGGCTGCCAGCAGGCGCAGCCGCCGCGGCGCGCGGCCGGGGGCGGCATGCAGCTCCACCTGGCACTGCCTGACGGCCGTGGCGGCGTCCACCGTCCAGCGCAGGCGCACGACCAGCCCCGGCAGCGTGAAGGCGATGGCCGTGGCGCCCGGCACGTGGGCGATGGCCTGCTCGACGCTGGCGCGGCCGAGCAGCCAGGCCTGGCCGCTTTGCAGGCATTGCAGGATCAGCCACTCGCCGGGCGAGTCGAGCAGGGCGTCGTTGGACCAGGGCGTGATCTGGTGCAGCCGGCTGTTGCCGGCCCAGGCCATGCCGGCGCCCCGCTCCGAGACCTGGCAGCCGAAGCCCTCGTTGGCGATGACGTTGATCCAGGGCCGCGGCGGCTGGCTGCGCTCGCCCAGCTCGAAGAGGCAGGCGCCGCTGTCGGGCTCGAAGCGGCTGTCGGGCAGGGCCGCGCCGGGCGGTCCGCCCAGATAGGACACCAGGGTGGCGCCGGCCTGGCGGCGCGACTTGGCGGCCTGCTCGTGGCCCACGGCCAGCCGGTCCAGCTGCAGCGACAGCGGCCTGCCGTCCGCGAACCAGCGCACGCGGGCGAGCAGGTTGAGGGCGAAGCGGGTGTCGGGCCCGACGACCTCGTCGGACAGCACGTGCAGCCGGCAGCGGCCCTGCTGCTGTTGTTCGGCCAGCGAGCGCAGGGCGCGCGACACCGGCGCGAGGTAGGACGGCGGCTCGGCGTCCAGCACGACCACGTCCACCGGCAGCGGGCTGGCCTGGGCGCGCAACAGGGCGCACAGCTCCCGCACCATGACGACGCCGGTGGCGTCGGCCACGCGCATGAGCACGATGGGGTCGTCGCCCGAGATGCCGTGGCGCCACAGGGCGTCCCGCTCGAAGAGGGTCTCCGGCGGCAGCAGGTGGTCGCGCGCGGCCTGCGAGGTCAGCAGGGTCTGCAGCGTCAGCCCGGCGCGCCAGGCGCCCGGGGCCAGGCCCGCGCCCTGGGTGCGCACGGCGGCCATGGTGTGGGCGAGGGTCAGGGCGCGTTCGCACAAGGCAGGTTGGCCCAGCTTGTCGAGCAGGTGGTTGAGCGTCTGCGACTCGCGCGCCGCCGCGGTGGCCAGGGTGATCGTGAGGCTGGCGCCGGGCGGCAGCATCACCGTCAGGTGCAGCAGCGAGATGGGGTCGTTGCCGGTGTCGCGCGGGCCGCCCTCGTGGCTCAGGCCGGGCACCTCGCCGGCCAGCAGCGCGGGCCGCCCGGCATGGGCGATGACGCCGCCCGGTTGGCCGGCCATGCCGCCGCGCGCCAGCCAGCGGGCGCGGTCGGTGCTGGCCTGCACGCGGTCCACCCGCGCGCCGCCTTCGGTCTCGCTGCCCACCAGGGCGTGCACGGCATGCAGGGCCGTCTCGTTCGGGCTGCGCGGCAGGCGCTGCCAGTGCAGGGCCTGCTGGCCCGGCTCCCAGCGCGCCTGTAGGAAGAGCTTGCCGAAGGCCGGGTGGGCCAGGTCGGCGCGGGCCGGTGCCAGCACGGGCTCGAAGCTCGACACCAGGGCCAGGCGGCGCGGCCGGGGCGAGAGGTTGCGCACCGTGATGCGGCGCAGCTCGACGTCGTCCTCCACGGCCACCCAGGCCTCGGTGTGGGCGTGCAGTTCCTCGCCCTCGGCGGTGAACTGTGCGCTGGCCGGGTGGAGGCGGGCGGCATAGCGCCACTGCGGCCCCGGCGTCGGCCGCAGCGTGAGCGAGCGCCAGGGGCTGGTCTCGGGCCCGCCGCTCCACGGCAAGTCGAGGTCGCGCACGTGGAGGTGGTGGCCCAGCAGGTCGTGCGGCAGGTCGTCGCGCCAGCGGCTCACCAGCACCTGGGAGCCCGGGTCGCCCCAGACCAGGGTGCCGCCGCCGTGTTCGCGCAGCATGGCGCTGAGCTTGCCGCTGCCCAGCCAGGCCGTGGCCGGCAGGGCCCGCCCGCGCAGCTCCGGCAGCACCAGCGAGATGTGGGCGCGGCGCGGTGCCGTGCGGCTGGGCCGCGCGGGCGGCTCCTGCAGCGGCGGCACTTCGTGGGGCGCGCGTTCGTGGAGCAGCCAGCGCACGGCGCACAGGCGCGGCTCGGCATCGGCCCAGCGCTGCGGCGCGCCGCCGCACAGCACCTCGGTCAGGGCCACCAGGCTCATGCCCTGGTGGTGGCTCATGGCGGTGCCGATGCGCTGGAAGCGCGGCCCCTGCTTGTTGGCGCTGCTGGCCGCCTCGGGCTGGCGGCTGGCGGTGTAGTCCAGCGCCTCCACGAAGCCGCCCTCGTGGCGGGCGCCCAGGGCCTGCAGCGCGCGCAGGTTGGCCACCGCGGCACGCGGCATGACCATGGCCGCCATCAGGCAGGCGTAGGGCGCGATGACCACCTCCTCGGACGGCGTGTCCCGCAGGGCCAGCGTGGCCACGCCCTGCGGGCCGTACTGGTAGGCCAGACTGTGGTCGCGCACGGCATAGGCGCTTTCGGACATGCCCCAGGGCAGGCCCAGGGCCTTGCCGGCGCGGATCTGCTCCAGCACGGCCGCGCGCGCCGCCTCTTCCAGCGCGCTGCCGGCCGGCTCGTCCAGCACCAGCGAGGGCATCAGCATCTCGAACATCGAGCCCGACCAGCTCTTGAGCCCCGTGACGCGGCCCCGCGAGAAGAAGGGCCGGCCGAGCGCCCCCCAATGCGCCGCGGGTAGGTCGCCCTTGGCGATGGCGACGAGGCTGGCCAGGCGGGCCTCGGAGGCGAGGAGGTCGTAGTGGTTCTGGTCCAGCCGCTCGGTGCCGGGTTCGATGCCCGGGGCCGCCACGGCGCCGATGTGCAGCAGCCGGCGCTGGTGGTCGTAGAGCCAGGCGAAGTCGTGGGCCAGGGCGATGGCGCGGGCGCGGGCCGCCACCTCCTCCAGCGCCTGGGCCACGTCGGGCGGCGGCGGCATGCCGTCGCCGCCGCGCGCGAAGCCCTCGCACGCCGCCGCGACGACGAGCAGGTGGGCGCAGAGGTTGCCGCTGTCGACGCTGGAGATGTAGTGCGGCTCCAGCACGGCCAGGCGCTGGGTGTCGACCCAGTTGTAGAAGTGGCCGCGGTGGCGGGGCAGCCGGTCCAGCGTGTCCAGCGTGCGCTTGACGCGCTCGGCCAGGCCGACGTTGTGCAGCCAGCCGAACTCGCGCGCGCAGCAGGCCGACAGCAGGTACAGGCCGATGTTGGTGGGCGAGGTGCGGTGGGCGACGACGACGTCGGGGTCGAACTGCACGTTGTCGGGTGGCAGGTCGTTGTCCTCGGTCGTCACCCAGCGCTCGAACCAGCGCCAGGTGTCGCGGGCGACGCCGAGCAGGTAGTTGCGCCCGTCGTCGTCGATGGCCTCGCGGCGCGGCCGGGTGCGCGGCCGGCTGGCCAGGGCGATCCACAGCGGCGACAGCGCCCAGGCGGCCAGCAGCGGCACGGCCTGGTCCCAGGCCACCGCCACGCCCAGCAGCCCGGCCGTCACCAGCACCAGGGCGAGGGCGCCGGTGGCCAGGGACAGGCGCCGGTGCTGGCGCCACAGCGAGCGCCAGTCGCTGCGGGCCGCGGCCTCGGCAGCGTCGGCCGTCGTCCACTCCAGCAGGTGCTGGCGGCTCACGCGCTGGCGCCACAGGGCGCGCGCGATGGCGTCCAGCGACATCCAGCTCGCCGCCGGCAGCATGGCCAGGTGCCAGAACACGCCGCCCACGGCGCGGGCCAGCTCGATGCCGGCCTGGCGGTAGAAGCGCGGCAGCGAGATGCGGTCGCGCGCCGGCGCGCAGGCCGCGAGGGCGCCCATCAGCGGCCCCGCGCCGAAGGCGGCGGCCACCACCGCCAGCGCCCAGTCCGGCGCCAGCCCCAAACCCATCCACGAGGCGGCCAGCAGCAGCAGGGCGGCCGGCGCCACCAGGCTGCGGCGCAGGTTGTCCAGCATCTTCCAGACGTGGATGGCGCGCAGGCCCCAGGCCCGCGGCTGGCCCAGGAAGGGCAGCAACTGCCAGTCGCCGCGCGTCCAGCGGTGGATGCGCGAGGCGGCCACGTCGGCGTGCATGGGCGCGGGCTCCACCAGCACCACGTCGCTGACGCCGGCGCAGCGCATCAGCGAGCCTTCGAGCAGGTCATGGCTGAGCACCTGGCCTTCGGGCAGGCGGTGGGCCAGCACCTCGGCGGCGGCCCGCACGTCGATCAGGCCCTTGCCCGTCGCGCTGCCTTCGTCGAAGAGGTCCTGGTAGACCTCGGAGCTGGCGGCGCTGTAGGGGTCCAGCCCGGCCTTGCCGGCGAAGAGGCTGTGGAACCAGGTGCCGTGCACGGTGGAGCTGCCTGCCGCCGTGGCCAGCGGCGTGGCCACGCGGGGCTGCAGCATGCCGTGGCCGCGCACGACGGAGACGGCGCCGCTCGGGTGGCGCAGGGTGCGCGGGCGGTTGAGCGGGTGGGCGGCGATGGCCACCAGCTCGCGCAGCGAGCCCGGCGGCAGGGCGGTGTCGGCGTCCAGCGAGACGATGTGCCGCATGCCGGGCGCGGGCGTGGACAGCTCGCCCAGGTCGATGAAGCGGTCGGGAAGCGTCTCGGGCGCATGCCCGGCCAGCAGGGCAGCGAGGGCCTCGGTCTTGCCGCGCTTGCGTTCCCAGCCTATCCAGCGCTGCTCGGTCTCGCTCCAGCGACGCTGGCGGTGCAGCAGCAGGAAGCGGGGCCGGCCGTCGCAGGCCGTGCCGTGGCGCTGGTTGAGGGCCTCGATGCCCTGGCGTGCCTGGGTCAGCAGGGCATCGTCGCTCGCCTGGTGCTCGGCCTTGGCGTCGGCCCAGTCGCTCAGCAGGGCGAACTGGGTCTCGGCCTCGAAGTTGGCGAGGTGATGGCGCTCCAGCTGCCCCAGCAGCGTGGCGATGCCCTTGGGCCGCGTCAGCATGCAGGGGATGACGACCAGCGTGCGGGCATGCGGCGGGATGTGGCCCCAGGCCAGGCGCGGCAGCCGCGCGGGGGCGGCGCATTCGCTGATCAGGCGGTTGGCCAGGGCCACGACGGCCTCGCTGGCCGGCAGCAGCGTCAGCAGCACGGCGGCCACCACCATCGGCCAGCGCACCTGCGGCGGCAGGCCGAACACCATCAGCAGCACCATGGCGGCCAGGCCGAGCAGGGCCAGGCTGGACAGGTAGATGGCGCTGCGATGGCGGCGCAGGGCTGCGCCGGCGCGCTCGCCGGCCGTGGGCTTCAGGCGCAGCTCGGACAGCAGCCGCCCACGCCCCGGGCCCTTGAGCCAGTACAGCGGCGCGCGCTCCTCGGCGTCCTCGTCCCAGCCGGGGTCGTTGCACAGCAGGCGCAGCACCTGGGCCACGTCCACCTCCGCCACCCCATGGCGCTCGGTCAGCGCCTCGATGGCATGCATGGCCATGTCGCGCGTGGCCTCGTGCTCCTGGCGGTAGACCTCGATGCGGCCCAGGGATCGCAGGGTGGGATGCACGCTTTCGAAGAGACCCGCCCAATCGGCCGCGCCCAGGTTGCGCAGGCTGCCGATGGCGTTGCGGATGCTCTGGTGGTCGGCCGCGCTCTCGGCCTGCTCGGCGGCCTGGGTCGCTGCCGGGTCGGGCAGCGCCTCGGCCAGCCAGGCCGCCGCGGCGGCCCACGAGGAATCCTCGGGGTCGCGCTGTTCGGGCTGGCCGAGGGCGCGGTCCGCGAGGCGCTCCGACAGCCGCACCGCCAGCGCCGTCATGGCCGGGTCGTGCGGCCAGGCGGCCTGCCACCGGGCCAGCTGGTCGCGCACGGCGGCGGCGTCGAGCTGGGGCAGGGCTTCGAACAGGCGCTGGGCCGAGCGGCGCGCGACGTGGCGCCAGGCCGATCGCTCGGCCAGCCGGCGCAGGTTCTCCACCAGCACGACGCGCAGTGTCGAAGGCAGGGCCCAGAGCTCGCGCAGCGTCAGCGCCTCGGCCTCGTGGTGGCCGGCCAGGAAGTGGCGCAGCAGCGTCATGTCCAGGGCGCTGTCCGCGTGGGCCACCCAGGCCCAGGCCACGCCATAGATGCGGGGCAGGCCTTGCAGGGGCTCGTCGGCCAGGCGCGGCAGGCGCTGGAAATAGCTGTGCGGCAGGTCGTGCAGCACCTCGTCGAGCTGCTGGCGCACGATGCGGCCGTTGTCGAGCAGCCAGGCATGGGCGGGGTCGATGTCGGCCTGCAGGCCCTCCTCGGAGAGCACGTCCAGGGCGGCGCCCCACACCTTCAGGTTGCTGCGCAGCCGCGGTGAAAAGGGCCGCGGCTGGCGCCGCGCCTCGTCCACGCGCTGGGCGGCGGCGAGGCTGCGGCCATGTTCGGCGAAGCGCTCGGCGCCGAACTGCACGGCCCGCACCGGAGTCGCGGCCGCGCCCGGGCCGGCAGCGACGCGGAGGAAGGCCTGGGCCGCTCCGGGCGGCGTCAGGTCGTGGGGCGGGGCGGGCGCGGCAGGCGGCGTGGGCGGGGCGGACGACATGCTAGGACTGTCGGTGCCGGCTCCCCTGCGTCACAGCGGCATGCGTCGCGTGTCTCTGTCGGCCGACTCCTACAGCGGCCGAGCTTGCTCGGGCCTGTCGCCTCCTGGAAAGCGCGGTGGACGCGCGAGCCCACCCCCCTAGAGTGACGGCAACCGCCCCAAACCCCTCCACTGCATGAACGATCGCAACCTCGTCCGCGGCCTGCTGCTCGCAGCCATTGCGTTAGGTTTCGGCCTCGGCGCCCTGCGCTACTCCGTCGGCAGCTTCGCCCATGCCGGCCCGGGGCTGTTCCCGCTGCTGGTCAGCGGCCTGCTGATGCTCGTGGCCGTCGCCACCATCGTGCGCTCGCGCTTCGTCAAGCCGGTGCCGCTGGGCTTCAACCTGCGCAATATCGGCCTGCTGCTGCTGGCGCTGTGCAGCTTCGCCCTCGTGACCGAGTGGCTGCACACCATGATCGCCGGCGTCGTCGTCATGGTCTTCATCGCCGGCCTCGCCGCCTCGGGCAACGGCTGGCAGCGCAGCGTCAAGATCGCCGCCGGGCTGGTGGCCATCGCCTTCGTGTTCCAGAAGCTGCTCGGCCTGAGCCTGCCGCTGTACTGAGGAGCCAGGCCATGGACATCCTGCACAACCTCGCCTTCGGCTTCGGCCACGCCCTCACGCTGCAGAACCTGATGTTCTGCGCCATCGGCTGCGTCGTCGGCACGCTGGTCGGCCTGCTGCCCGGCCTCGGGCCGCTGGCCACCATCAGCCTGCTGCTGCCGCTGACCTACTCCATCCCCACCGGCGGCGCCCTCATCATGCTGGCGGGCATCTACTACGGCGCGCAATACGGCGACAGCGTCAGCGCCATCACGATGAAGATCCCCCACGCCAGCAGCATCGTGGCCTGCATCGACGGCTACCAGATGACGCTCAAGGGCAAGACGGGTCTGGCCCTGTTCACGGCGGGCATCTCCAGCTTCATCGGCGGCACGGTGGCCATCGTCGTGCTGGCCGGCCTGGCGCCCAGCCTTGGCGAAGTGGCCCTGCTGTTCGGCCCGGCCGACTACTGCTCGCTGATGCTGCTGGGCTTCCTGTGCGTGAGCTTCGTGACCACGGGCAGCCTGCTCAACGGCCTGGCCATGTGCCTGGTGGGCGTGCTGCTCGGCCAGATCGGCACCGACGTCAACAGCGGCCAGCAGCGCTACACCTTCGACCTGCCTTTCCTGGCCGAGGGCGTGGGCCTGGTCAGCGTGGCCCTGGGCTGCTTCGGCATCGCCGAGATCACCAAGAACCTCGACGCCCGCGAGGAGCGCTCGCCCTTCAGCGGCAAGATCCACCTCATGCCCACCTGGGCCGAGTTCAAGCGCATCATCCCCAGCGCCCTGCGCGGCAGCGCGGTGGGCTCCTTCCTCGGCATCCTGCCGGGCGGCGGGCCCGTGATCGCCCAGTTCGCGGCCTATGCGCTGGACAAGAAGGTCAGCAAGCACAAGGACGAGATCGGCAGCGGCGCCATCGAGGGCGTGGCCGGCCAGGCGGCGGCCGACGAGGCCGCGGCGCGCACCAGCTTCATCCCGCTGATGAGCATCGGCATCCCCGAGAACCCCGTCATGGCCCTGATGATGGCGGCCTTCGTCATCAAGGGCATCCAGCCCGGGCCCAACATGATCTCCGGCCACCCCGACCTCTTCTGGGGCTTGGTGGCCAGCATGTGGGTGGGCAACGTCTTCCTGGTCGTGCTCAACGTGCCGCTGGTACGCTACTGGCTGTCGGTGTTCAAGATCCCCTACGGCGTGCTCTTCCCGGCCATCCTGTTCTTCTGCTGCATCGGCACCTTCAGCGTCAACAACAACCTCGACGACATCTTCGTCACCGCCGCCTTCGGCCTGCTCGGCTACGTCTTCATGCGGCTGGACCTGGATGCCGCGCCGCTGATGCTGGGCTTCATCCTCGGACCGATGCTGGAGGAGTATTTCCGCCGCGCCATGCTGCTCAGCCGTGGCAGCTTCATGACCTTCGTCAACCGGCCCATCAGCGGCGGGCTGCTGGCGCTGATCGCGGTGTTCGTGGTGTGGCAGCTGGTGGTGTTCTGGCGCGGGCGCCAGCAGCCGGCCGCGCTCTCGGCCGTTTCCGAGTCGGCCGCCTAGGGCCTCATGCGAATCCTGTTCCGTATCCTCGCCGGCATCGTCGGCCTGTCGCTGGCGTCGTGCCTGCTCGCTCCCTGGCTGGCCTACGAGGTCGCGTTGGCGCGCATGGGCACGCTGCCGGTGCCGCCGCGGCCACTCGCCACGCCGCAGCAGCAGGCCGAGGTCTGGCAGCGCGCCGGCGGCGAGGGGCCGCTCGTCGTCGAGCCGCTGAACCCCTATGGCTTCGTCCTCGCGCTGGTGGGGCGGGACCGCGTGCGCCCCGGCGAGGAGATCGCCTACTGGGTGGCCCGCGCCCACCTGATGGACCAGGCCGACCAGGGCGGCATGCTCGGCGGCCAGATCCGCAGTGCCGCGTTGACGGTGTGGCTCACCCGGCACTGGCCCGCCGAGGAACTGGCGACGGCGGCCCATGCCGCGGCCCGGTCCCAGGCCTCAGGCCAGCGCCCTTAGGCGCGCCGCCAGGGCCAGCTGCTCGGGCCCGACGCGGGCCGGCGTGGCGTCCGCCAGGTGGGCGCGCAGCACGCGCCGCAGGGTCTCGGGCTGCGGTGTCAGCGGACCGATGAACCGCACCTGCTTCTCGTCCGCGATCAGCAGCGTCGGGAAGGTCTCGATGTCGAGGTCGCCGACAAGGTCGGCCTCGTCCTCGATGTCGATCCAGCGCACATGCAGCCTGTCCTGCGGCAGCTCGGCGCAGGCGGCCTCGAAGACTTGCCGGTAGTTTTCGCAGGTGCGGCACCAGGCCGCGCAGAGGCAGGCGACGTGAAGGGTCATGGGCCGGCATGGTGCCATGGCGGCGGCGCCCGCGCCCTGGCGGGGGTCAGGCGACGGGCGGGGCGACGATGTGGCGCAGCACCCGCTCCTCCAGCTCGGCGAAGCCGGGTGCGGCGCGCGAGCGGGGGCGCGGGAGGGCGACGGTCGCGTCCAGGGCGATGCCGCCGCGGTCGACGAGCAGCACGCGGTCGGCCAGGGCCACGGCCTCGGTGACGTCGTGCGTCACCAGCAGGGCCGTGAAGCGGTGGCGGCGCCAGAGCTGCTCGATCAGGCGGTGCATCTCCAGCCGGGTCAACGCGTCCAGGGCACCCAGGGGCTCGTCCAGCAGCAGCAGGCGCGGTCGGTGCACCAGGGCACGGGCCAGGGCCACGCGCTGGCGCTGGCCGCCCGAGAGGGTCGCCGGCCAGTCCCCGGCCCGGCCGCCCAGGCCGACCTGGGCCAGGGCCTCCATGGCCCGGGGCCGGGCGTCGGCACCTTCCAGACCCAGGGCGACGTTGTCGACGATGCGCTTCCAGGGCAGCAGCCGCGCGTCCTGGAACATCAGCCGGCGTTCATTCGCCGTGCCGGCGTCGATGTGGCCGGCGTCGGGCGTTTCCAGCCCGGCGATCAGTCGCAGCAGGGTGCTCTTGCCGCAGCCGCTGCGTCCCACCAGCGCGACGAACTCGCCCGGCGCGATGCGCAGGTCCAGCCCGTGCAGCACGTGTCGCGGGCCGAAGGACTTGGCCACGCCGCGCAGATGCAGGGCCAGGCCGTCGCCGGCGGGCGCCGGGGCCTCGGCATGCACCGGCTCGCGTGCCAGGACCGGGGCGTCGATTTCGCTCAACCACATGGTCAGGCTCCTTGCGCGGCATAGCCGCGGTGCCAGGGCAGCCAGGCCCGTTCGAGTGCCCGGGCCAGCACGTCCGCCAGCTTGCCGAGCAGGGCGTAGAGCAGGATGCCGACGAGGACGACGTCGGTCTGTAGGAACTCGCGGGCGTTCATCGTCAGGTAGCCGATGCCGGCCTGGGCCGACAGCGTCTCGGCGACGATGAGTAGCACCCACATCAGTCCGAGGGAAAAGCGCAGGCCCACGAGGATGGACGGCAGGGCGCCGGGCAGGATGACGTGGCGGTACAGCCGCCAGCCACGCAGGCCGTAGCTGCGCGCCATCTCGACGAGGTCGCGGTCGACGCCGCGGATGCCGTGGAAGGTGTTGAGGTAGACGGGGAAGAACACGCCCACCGCCACCAGCACGAGCTTGGCCGCCTCGTCGATGCCGAACCACAGGATGACGAGGGGAATGAGCGCCAGGGCCGGGATGTTGCGCAGCATCTGCAGGGTGGTGTCGAGCAGGGCCTCGGCCTGCCGCCAGGTGCCGGTCAGCAGGCCCAGCGCCAGGCCGAGGCTGCCGCCGAGGGCGAGGGCCGAGAAGGCGCGCAGGCTGCTGACGGCGACGTGGTGCGCCAGCTCGCCCGAGCGCAGCAGCTGCCAGAAGGCGGCCAGCACGGCCGCCGGCTCGGGCAGGATGCGCGCGGCCAGCCAGCCTTGGCGCGAGGCGACCTCCCAGGCCAGCAGCAGGGCCGCGGGCAGCAGCCAGGGCAGGAGGCGGTGGGCGGCTGTCATGCAGCCGCCTTGGGCGCGTCGTGGTTGGCGATGACTTCGCCGAACGGCCCCGTCAGGGCCGGCGCCGAGAGCTTCTCGCGCAGGTCCAGCGGCAGCAGCGGGAAGACGAGCTCGGCAAAACGGTGGGCCTCGTCCAGGTGCGGGTAGCCGGACAGCACGAAGTATTCGAGGCCGAGGTCGGCATAGGCCTTGATCCGCTCGGCCACCTGGTGCGGGTTGCCCACCAGGGCCGTGCCCGCGCCGCCGCGCACCAGGCCCACGCCGGCCCAGAGGTTGGGCGCGATCTCCAGGCCGCGGCGCACGTCGGCCTTGTCGAAGCGCCCGGCGTGCAGCTCGGCCATGCGGCGCTGGCCGACGGAGTCCATCTTCGCGAAGCGGGCCTGGGCCGCGGCGACGGTGGCCTCGTCGAGCTGGCTGAGCAATTCACCGGCGGCGCGCCAGGCTTCGTCCTCGGTCTCGCGCACGATGACGTGCAGCCGGATGCCGTAGCGCAGCGTGCGGCCGTGGGCGGCGGCGCGCTCACGCACGTCGGCGATCTTGGCGGCCACGTCCTCGGGCGCCTCGCCCCAGGTGAGGTAGGTGTCCACCTGGGCCGCAGCCAGCTCGTGGGCCGGCGCCGAAGAGCCGCCGAAGAAGACCGGCGGGTAGGGCCGGCTGATGGGCGGGTAGAGGACCTTGCCGCCCTTCACGGCGAGGTGGCGGCCGTCGAAGTCCAGGCTGCCGCCGTCGTGCGAGCGGGCCAGCAGCTCGCGCCAGATGCGGATGAACTCGGCGGACTCCTCGTAGCGGGTTGCGTGGTCGAGGAACTGGCCGTCGCCGGCCAGCTCCTCGGGATCGCCGCCGGTGACGAGGTTGACGAGCAGCCGGCCGCCCGAGAGGCGGTCCAGCGTGGCGGCCATGCGGGCGCTCTGCGCCGGCGCGACGAGGCCGGGCCGCAGGGCGACGAGGAACTTGAGCCGCCGCGTCGCGTCGATGAGGCTGGCCGCGACGATCCACGAGTCTTCGCAGCTGCGGCCGGTGGGCAGCAGCACGCCTTCGTAGCCGAGGCTGTCTGCCGCGATGGCCACCTGCTTGAAGTAGGCGTGGTCGGCCACGCGGGCGCCGCGCGAGCTGCCGAGGTAGCGGCTGTCGCCGTGGGTGGGGATGAACCAGAAGATCTTCATGGGGGCCTCAGGCTTTGTGGAAGGGAGTGGCGACCGCGTCGGCCACGCGGATGGCGCGGGGAATGAGGCCGAGTTCGGCGAAGGCGTCGGCCACCTGCTGCTGCTCGGCGACGAGGGCGGCAGTGAGCGGCCCCACGGGCGCGGCGCCGCGGCGCTCGACCATGCGCTCGACGGTGGCCACCGGCAGGCCGGCGAAGCCGGCATAGCGCTGCACGGCGTCGCGGCGGTCGGCCTGCACGCGGGCGTCGGTGTCGGTGAGTGCCTGGAACAGCGTCTTCAGCAGCGCGGCCTGCTGGCTGAGCGGGCGTGACGCGAGGTAGAAGGTGTTGTTGCTCGTCAGCCCGCGGCTGGTGGCCAGGGCGCGCAGTTCGCCGCTGACCTCGGCCGCCGCGTAATACGGGTCCCACACCGCCCAGGCGTCGACCGAGCCGCGCTCGAAGGCCGCGCGCGCCTCGGCCGGCGGCAGGTAGACGGCCTGGATGTCGGCCCACGCCAGGCCGGCCCGGCGCAGGGCCTGCACGGCCAGGAAGTGGGCGCTGCTGCCGCGTTGCAGCGCCAGGCGCCGGCCCTTGAGGTCGGCCAGGGTCTTCAGCGGCGAGCCGGGCTTGACCAGCACCGCCGAACTGTCGGGTTTGGGCGGCTCGGCGCCGACGTAGACGATGTCCTTGCCCGCCGCCTGGGCGAAGACGGGCGGCGCATCGCCGGTGGCGCCGAAGTCCACGCTGCCCAGGGCCAGGGCTTCGAGCAGCTGAGGGCCGGCCGGGAACTCGGTCCACTGGACGCGTGTGCCGCCCAGGCGCTGCTCCAGCAGGCCGTAGGCCTTGAGCAGCGCGAGGTTGAGCGAGCCCTTCTGGAAACCGATGCGCAGGCTGGCCGGCGTCTGGGCGCGGCTCCACAGCGCTGCGGTGGTGGCGAGGATGGCGACGGCGGCGCGCCGCGTGGCCGGGGCGCTCATCGGGCGGCCTCCGCGACCTTCGCGTTGCCGGGCAGGGCGTCCGCGACGCGGATGGGCCTAGGGATGAGGCCCAGGGCGTGGAAGGCGTCGGCGATCTTCTGCTGCTCGGCGGCGATGGCCGGCGTGAGCGGCTTCACGCCGAACTGATAGCGCGTCAGGCTCTTCTCGACCACCTCGGGCTCCAGGCCTTGCAGCGGCGCGATGACGGCGGCGGCGGCGCGGGTGTTGGCCTTCACGTAGGCGGCCTGGGCCTGGCTGTCGTCGAACAGGGCCTGGATGAGCTCGGGGTGCTGCTGCGCGAAGCCACGCTCGGCGAGGTAATAGGCGTAGTTGTTGACGAGGCCGCGGCCGTCCAGCAGCACCCGTGCGCCGCTCTGCTTCTCGACGGCGGCGAGGAAGGGGTCCCAGATCACCCAGGCGTCCACCGCGCCGCGCTCGAAGGCGGCGCGGGCGTCGGCCGGCGGCAGGTAGACGGGCTGGATGTCGCCGTATTTCAGGCCCTGCTTCTCCAGCGCCTTGACGAGCAGGTAGTGGACGTTGCTGCCCTTGTTCAGCGCGATCTTGCGGCCCTTCAGGTCGGCCAGCGAGCGGATGGGCGAGTCCTTGGGCACGACCAGGGCCTCGGCCTCGGGGGCGGCCGGGTCGTGGCCGATGTAGACGAACCTGGCGCCGGCGGCCTGGGCGAAGATGGGCGGCGCCTCGCCGACGAAGCCCACGTCGACGGCGCCGACGTTCAGGCCTTCGAGCAGCTGCGGGCCGGCGGGGAATTCGACCCACTTGACGGCCACGCCCAGCGGCGCGAGGCGCTTTTCCAGCGAGCCGCTGGACTTCTGCAGGGTCAGCAGGCTGGCCGATTTCTGGAAGCCGATGCGCAGCGTGGTCTGCGCGGCGGCGTGCAGGCTGAAGGCCGCCAGCAGGGGCAGGGCGGTCCAGCGGAGCAGGGAGCGGAAGGGCATGGGGAGAGTCCTGTGCGAAAAAGATCCCGGCGCTCGGGCACGCCCGATCCGCGCCCGAGGCGCCGGGATGAAGTCGCCGATCCCGGAACGGGTGGCGAGGAGACAAGCGGTGGGTTGAAAGGCGGCCTGCGGCGTCAACAGCTCAGGGCCGGCTGCAGAGGCTCGAGGTGGATGCGCATTCGCGGCGCCAGCGGCGCGAGGGCGCGGTCCAGCCGCGCGATGAGGTCGGCCTCGGGCACGAAGCCGCCGGCTTCATGACGGCGCAGTTGAGCGTCAGTGGCGAAGACGCCGTCGAGCACGTGGCGGGCGCCGAGGGCGCTGAGCACGGGCTTGAGGGCGTAGTCCAGCGCCAGCAGGTGGGCGGGGCTGCCGCCGGTGGCCAGGGGCAGCACCAGCTTGCCGCGCAGCGCATCCGGCGGCAGCAGGTCGAGGAAGACCTTGAGCAGGCCGCTGTAGGCTGCCTTGTAGATGGGCGTGCCGACGATGACGAGGTCGGCCTGCTCGACGGCCCGCACGGCCGCGGCGATGGCGGGGTCCTGCACGTCGGCGGCGAGCAGCGCGGCGGGCGGCAGGGTCCGCACGACGATGTCGTCATGCCGGGTGTCGCGGCCTTCGAGGCGGGTCAGCGCGAACTGCGTGAGCCAGGCGGAGCGTGAGCGTTCGCTGGGGCTGGCGGAGAGGCTGGTGATGTGCATGGCGGCCGGTGTCGGTTCAGGCCTTGCACGATAGGGACGCCGGGCGGCGCGCGGAACGAAGGAAAGCGGGGATGCTTATTCGCCGTCCGAGCTTTCCTCGGCCACGCGGCGGGACAGCAGCATGCCGACGCCGCACAGGCCGGCCGTCAGGGCGGCCGCCGCGCCGAGGTTGGCCAGCGGGCCGAGGTCGTCGGCCGTGGCCAGCCACAGGCCGCTCGCCGCGGCCACGGCCAGGAAGAGGATGGCCGCCGTCGCGCGCGCCGCCGGGAGTGCCGGCGGATCGAAGCGAGGCCGGGCCAGCCGGGGCAAGGCGTCCTCCGCGGGCGGCGGCACGCCCGGTGGCAGCCAGCCCGGCGACTTCCACAGCACGCGCAGCTTGTCGGCCCAGCGCGGCGTGGCCTTCATGCGCCGGGCCATCTCGGCGTAGAACTGGCCCACGCCCGCCAGCGGATGCCAGCTCGCCAGCGGCTTGACGGTGCCGTAGACGCAGGGTTCGGTCTCGGGCGCGAAGCTGCCGAAGAGCCGGTCCCAGACGACGAAGATGGCGCCGTAGTTGCGGTCCAGGTAGGCCGGGTTCACGGCATGGTGGACGCGGTGGTTGGAGGGCGTGGACAGCACGCCGTCCAGCCAGCCGAGGCGGCCCACGTGCTCGGTGTGGATCCAGAACTGGTAGAAGAGCACGACCGTGCCGGCCAGGGCGTAGAGCGAGGTCGGCACCCCGAGCACGGCCATGGGCAGGAAGAACGGCCAGCCCATGACGGCGTACAGGCTCTCCTGGCGCAGGGCGGTGCTGAGGTTGAAGTGCTCGCTCTGGTGGTGCACCGCATGCGCGGCCCAGAACAGGGCGCTCTCGTGGCTGGCGCGGTGCAGCCAGTAGTCGCAGAAGTCGTACACGACGACGGCGGCCCCGACGCCGACGGCCCCGTGCCAGAGCGTGGCCGGCAGCAGGGCGAGGCGGCCGTGCACGGCGGCGTAGAAGCCGGTCTGGCACAGCGGCGTCAGCACCGCCACGCCCTGGCTGAGCAGGCCCTGGCTCAGGCTGCCCAGCGTGTCGGCGAGGCGGTAGGTGTCGCGGCCCCGCCAGCGCCCCCAGGCCCATTCGGCGGCCATGCAGGCGACGAACACCGGCAGTGCGTAAAGCAGGACGTCGTGCACGGCGGCGGGCGGTTCAGAAGCGATGCCAGAGGCTGAGGATGAAGCTCGGCTGGCGGCGGTCGCGGGTCAGCGGCGACTTCGCGGCCTGGTCCACGAGGCGGGCCTGCAGCCACTGCCCGCTGACCGACCAGTCCGCGGAGAACTTGTGCTCACCGCTCAGGGCGATGCTCCAGTCCTGCCAGCCGCTGCCCGGGCGCCACTCCGGCAGGCCGCTGGCCGCCGACTCGCGCGCGCCCACCCCGAAGCTGCCGCGCAGATGGGCCGCGTTGGCGTAGGTGGCGGCCAGGCTGATGGCGAGCAGGTCGTCGCCCAGCGGGATGCCGCTGGTGGCGCCGAGTTCGAGCTGACCGCCGTCGTGGTGCCGGCCGCTGCCCCAAGAGAGGCCGGACTGCAGCAGCAGCGCCGGCAGGGCCTGCACGTTGGCGAAGGCCTCGGTGACCAGGCGCGTGCCCAGGCGGTTGATGCCGGGCGGCGACTCCCGGCGCGGCCGGCCCGACTGCGGCCACAGCCGCAGGCCGAACTGCCAGTCCCTGGCCGAGTGGCCCTGCAGCAGCTCGGGCGCGAGGTTCCAGCCCAGGCCGGCGTCGCTGGCCAGGAAGAGGCCGCTGGGCGACTCGTAGTCGAAGGCGGGCAGCAGTTGCTCCCGCTGCCGCCGGCTGCCGGGCGCACGCGGCCAGCCTCGCGCCGACAGGCCGGCGGACCATGTGGCCGCCTCGGGCGGCGCGTCGATCAGCAACAGGCTGCCGGCCGCGCGGGCGCAGGGGGCGGCCAGGGCGGCGGCCAGCAGCGCCGCCGCGGGGAGGGCGAACAGGCGGGACTTCAAGAAGAGGCGAGACGGCATGCACGGCCACTGGGGCGCGGGCCGCAGCGTGCCGGCACTCTAGCCGCGCAGTCGTGCCGTCATGGCACCGGAACGGGCCGCCACAGTGAGGCGTCAGTCGCGGGCAAGGCCGCTGCAAGCTGCGGGGCTCAGGCGCAAGCGCCGCCATCGGCGGCGAACCGGCCCAGTGCCACTTCGGCCACTTCGGCCACTTCGGCCAGCCCCCCGGCCCGGCGCAGCAGGAAGAGCACGTCCATGCCGAGGCGGCGCGCCAGCTCGGGGCCCTGTTCGGGACCTGCCACCAGCAAGGCCGTGGCCCAGGCGTCCGCCTGCATGCAGGAGGGCGCCAGCACCGTGACCGAGGCCACGGCGTTGTTGACGGGGGCACAGCGCTGCGGGTCCATCGTGTGGGCGAGGCGCGTGCCACCCACGTCCACGAAGTGGCGGTAGTCGCCCGAGGTGGCCACCGCCAGATCCTGCAGTTCGATGACGCCATGCACCGCGCGGTGGCCGGGTTCGGGGCGCTCCAAGCCCACCGCCCAGGGGCTGCCGTCGGCCTGGGTGCCGATGGCGCGCAGTTCGCCATCCAGCGCTGCCAGTGCATGCCGCACGCCATGCCGGCCGAGCACGTCGGCCATGCGGTCCACCGCATAGCCCTTCGCGATCCCGCACAGGTCGACCTGCAGGGCCGCGTTCTTTCGGGCGCGGCCACCGGGCCGGTCCAGCTCCAGCGCCGCCTGCGCGGCCAGGGGCGTGGCCTGGCGCGCGGCACGGATGGCCTGGGCGTCGGGCGCATCGCGCGCCGCGCCGAATCCCCAGGCGTCGACCACCGCGCCCACGCAGGGGTTGAAGCCGCCGCCGCTGCGCCGATGCACGTCGAGCGCGCAGTCCAGCACCTCCAGCATCTCGGCGGGCAGGTCGACCCAGCTGCCCACCGGGGCGCGGTTCAGCCGCGTGAGGTCGCTGCCGGCCTTCCAGGGGGACATCTGCTCGTCCACCTGCCCCACCGCGGCGGCGAGGTCGTGCTGCAGGGCCGCGAGGTCGAGACCGGCGTCGGCGTCGATGCTGGCGGACCAGCGCGTGGCCATGGTGGGGCCGTGCAGCGTGATGCGCCTGCACGGCAGCGCGGGCTCAGAAAACGTCTTCGGCATAGCGTTCCTCGTCCTTCAGCGCCGACACGCTCAGCTGCATCGGCGCGAGCAGTGCGTCCAGCGTCCTCGCCACATCGTGGGCCATCGTGCGGCTGCCGCAGACGCGCACGAGGGCGCCTTGCGCCACCAGGCCGCGCACGCGTTCGGCGTCCCGGCGCAGGGCGTCCTGCACGTAGCCGCCGCCATCGGCGATGCGCGAGAAGGCCGTTTGCAGGCTGGCCAGGCGGTCGTCGCCGAGCCACTGCTGGAGGTCGTCGCCGAAGTAGAAGTCGCGCGCCGGGTCGCGCCCGCCGAAGTACAGGTGCATGGGGCGGCGTGCCTCGTTGCGGCGGATGAAACCGGCCAGCGGCGCCACGCCCGAGCCCGCGCCGATCAGCAGCACCGGACGCCGGCCTCGCGGCAGGGCGAAGGCTGGGTTGGGCCGGATGAAGGCGGTGATGGTGTCGCCGGCCTTCAAGCCCAGCAGGTGGGTGGAGCACAGGCCGCCCGGCATGAGGCGCACGCAGATTTCCAGGAAGCCGTCCTGCGAGCCCGAGGCCAGCGAGTAGTAGCGGGGCACGCCCGAACCCGGCGGCACGATGCCGACGAGGTCGCCGGCCGCGAACCGCGCCAGGCCATGCCGCCTGCCCAGGCTGCCTGCCGGCCAGGCAAAGCGCAGGACAGAGGCGGGCTGGCCGGTGGCGCCCGGATAGTCCTTGCGCGCCGTGAGCCTGAGCGCGACGGTGTGAGGCAGGCGGGGCACGTGTTCCAGGACCAGCGGTTCGCCCAGGGCCTGGGACAGGGCCCGGCCCCAGAGCGCGAACTGCTGGCTCGACTGCTGGTGAATGCATTCGAGCGGCAGCAAGGCCGGCCAGCCGCGTTGACGCAGCGTCTGTTCCAGGGCGACGGCGAAGGCGCAGAAGGCTGGGAACTGCCGGTCGCCGAAGCCGAGCACCGTCACCGGCACGGTGCCGGCAGCCAGCCTGGCGATGCGGTCGAGCGCATGGCCGGCGTGGGCCGGGGCCTGGCCGTCGCCGTAGGTCGCGGCGAGCACGAAGACCTGCCGCGCCGCGGGCGTGGTGCGGAAGTCCTCTAGCGCACCGGTGTGCACGCGGTGGCCTCCCTGGGCCAGCGCGTCGTGCAGGGTCTGGGCGAAGCCCCAGGTGCTGCCGCCCTCGCTCGCGACGAAGACGAGCACGTCGGCCTGGGCGAGCGGGGCGTTGCCGGTGATGCGCGGAGCCTGGCCGCGGGCCTGCCACCAGATGACGAAGCCCGACAGCCAGAACAGGAGCACGCTCGCGCCGGCGAGCCCCAGCACCACCGCCCAGGGCCATGCCGCGTTGCCCGTGTGCAGCACGACGGCCCAGCCGTGGATGCGCTGCGCCCAGGTGGCGTCCTGCCAGGCCAGCATGCGGCCCGAATGGCGGTCGATCCAGCCCTGGCCTTGCGCGGTGGTGATCTTCCACGTGTCCTCAGGGTCGGTGGCGCTGGGCAGGGTGAGCTTGCGCAGGTCCGCCACGGCGATGCCCTGCAGCGCGGCGAACTGGGACGCCGGCACGTCGGCCTGGCCGGTCGCCACCGACAGCACCTCGGGCTCGGCCCTGCCGTCCAGTTCCACCAGGCCGAGAGTGGATGCGCTCATCGTCAGACCGGTGATCGACGTCAGGCACAGCACGGCGAGCACCACGCGCCCCGCCACGACGTGGATGCGCTGCGCCAGCGTGCCGCGCACACGTCCCGTCAGCCGCCGCCAGCCGCCCATGCGCCGCAGCAGGAGCACCAGCGCCGATGCGCACAGCACGCCCATGGCCAGCGCCGTGCCGGCCGCCCCCCAGCGCCCGGCGTCGCCCAGCAGCAGCGAGCGGTGCAGGTTCTTGACCCAGCGCGGCAGCGTCGAGGCCTGCCAGGTGCCCAGCACGCGGCCGTCGGCGGGGTCGACGTAGGACGCCCGCGGCTGCTCGCCGGCGAAGCTGTAGACCACGATGGCCCCCGAGGGCAGGCGGCGGATTTCCGCGGCATCGGCCACCGTGTTCGTCACGCGCTCGGCGAGGACCGCGACCGTCAGCCCGGGTTCCGCGGAAGGGGCCTGCCAGGCCTGGTCGACCGGGTCGACGGCGAGGAGGGCGCCGGTGATGCCCAGCACGACGGCCAGCGTGCCGACGGTCAGGCCCAGCCAGCGGTGGATCGACTTCCAGCCCATGGGTGCGCGATTACTGGAGCTGGACCGTCACGGACTGGATGTATTGCCGGCCGGGCTGGGGCTTGCCGACGCTGGCGGTCGACAGCGGCATGCGCACCTCGGACGGGCTGTCGCGCATGTCTTCCGCGGCGGCGTCGATGCGGATCTCGTAGCCCGCGTCGATCAAGGCATCCGCGAGGTCGGCCGTGACCTTGAGCGTGCGCCCCGCGCCGACGCTGGCACCGGTGACGCCGTTCAGGCGCCTGGCGTCGCCGGCCGAGAGGCGACTCCAGTCGGACAGGTGCTTGTAGTACTTGGCCTTGCCGCCGGCCACCCAGAGCGTGCGGACGTAGGCGCCCTTGGCATCGGTCAGGTAGACGGCCAGGTAGGCGCCGTCACCGCCGTAGTTCTTCAGTTGAGCGGTCAGCGCGAGGGTTCGGCCGTGCGCCAGTGCGGGCAGGGCCAGCGCACATGCGGCGGCCAGGGCGGTCAGGAGGGGTTTGGACATGGGGTGTTCCTTGGGAAGTCCGGGTCAGTCGGTCGAGCGGTGGGACGTTGGCGGGGGTGTCGGTGCAGAGGCACCGCCCGGTGGCGGTCGGTCGGGCCGGGCCGCCTCGTCGTGATCGCGTTCCCGCGTGCGCTCACGCTCGGGGCCGCCTCGCCTCATCTTCAGCACCTTCAAGGTCTCGGGGTCGAGCTTGGCCTTGAAGGGGCGTCCTTGGGCGTCCGTGGCGCGAATCTCGTAGCAGCCATCGTCGATCTTCAGCCACTGGATCTGCCAGCCCTTGGCCGCTGCCATCTGCCGCACGGCGTCGCGTGACTGCCAGCGGCCCACGGGGGCGTCGCAGTCGTCGCCAGCCCAGCCGGGCAGGGCGGCCATGCCGAGCGACAGGGCCAGCACGCCATGGCCCAGGGAATGGGGGTACTTCATGGGAGGACTCCTTTGAAACGGGTCGACTCGATGACCGGCGAGTCGAAGGCCGGCTCCGCATGCCTCGTGTTGAAAGCCATTCTGGAACCCGCCACCGGAACGCAGGCTGAACGGCGCGTTCATCGTTTGTTCACGATCAAACGGACGGCGCCGGGCAGCCGCGAAGCGCTGCGGCCGAGGTGGGAGGCGGGGCGGAGGCGGCCCGTTGCGGGCGCGATCTGGGGGGCGGGGCCGGCGGCAGCAGAGGCCGCGGGCCGATCGATGGTCCGGCCAGTAGGAATCGAACCTACATCTGACCCTTAGGAGGGGTCCGTTCTATCCATTGAACTATGGCCAGGCACCGCCCCGCGGCCGGGGTGGCTCGCGGGCGGCGCGCATTCTCGCATGAGGGCGGCGCGGCCCTCGTGGGCCGAGGGCGCTCGCATTTCTCGCTATCACCGTGATTGGGCGGATTGCATTGCCGGCCGCGGGGGCTCGTTCCTAGACTGGCTCGCATCGACACCCACTTCCGGAGCCTGCATGACCAGCCAAGCGCAATGCCCCTTCTCGGGCAAGCCCCACCACCAGCACACCTCGGCCGGCGCCAAGGGCAACCGCGACTGGTGGCCCGACCAGCTCAACCTGGCCATCCTCCACCAGCACTCGCCCCGGGCCAACCCGATGGGCGCGGGCTTCGACTACCGCCAGGCCTTCGCGGGCCTGGACCTGGACGCCGTCGTGCGCGACCTGCACGCGCTGATGACCGCTTCGCAGGACTGGTGGCCGGCCGACTACGGCCACTACGGTCCCTTCTTCATCCGCATGGCCTGGCATGCGGCCGGCACCTACCGCGTGGCCGACGGCCGTGGCGGCGCGGGCACGGGCGCCCAGCGCTTCGCGCCGCTGAACAGCTGGCCCGACAACGGCAACCTCGACAAGGCGCGCCGGCTGCTCTGGCCCATCAAGCAAAAGTACGGCAGCAGGATCTCCTGGGCCGACCTCATCGTGCTGACGGGCAACGTCGCCCTCGAATCGATGGGCTTCAAGACCCTGGGCTTCGCCGGAGGGCGGGCCGACATCTGGGAGCCCGAGACCGACATCGACTGGGGTCCTGAAACCACCTGGCTGGGCGACGAGCGCTACAGCGGCGAGCGCGAACTGGCCCATCCGCTGGCGGCCGTGCAGATGGGGCTCATCTACGTCAACCCCGAGGGCCCCAACGGCCACCCCGACCCGCTCGCGTCGGCCCGCGACATCCGCGAGACCTTCGCTCGCATGGCCATGGACGACGAGGAGACGGTGGCCCTGATCGCCGGTGGCCACACCTTCGGCAAGGCGCACGGCGCGGGCGACCCCAAGCATGTAGGCCCCGAGCCCGAGCGCGCGGACATCACCGAGCAGGGACTGGGCTGGGCCAACAGCCTGGGCACGGGCGTCGCGAGTCATGCCATCACCAGCGGCCTGGAGGGCGCCTGGAAGCCCAACCCCACGACCTGGGACAACGGCTATTTCGAGACTCTGTTCGGCTACGAATGGGAGCTGACCCGCAGCCCCGCCGGCGCCCACCAGTGGCGGCCCAAGGACGGCGCTGGGGCCGGCACCGTCGTCGACGCCCATGACGCGGGCAGGCGCCACGCGCCGATGATGTCCACCGCCGATCTGGCCCTGCGCGTCGACCCGGCCTACGAGAAGATCTCGCGCCGCTTCCTCGACGATCCGGCGCAGTTCGCCGACGCCTTCGCGCGCGCCTGGTTCAAGCTGACGCATCGCGACATGGGCCCCGTCAGCCGCTACCTCGGGCCGCTCGTGCCGCGCGAGGCGATGATCTGGCAGGATCGCGTGCCGCCGGTCGACCACCCCCTCGTCGACGCGGCCGACGTGCAGGCGCTCAAGGCCCGCGTGCTGGCCTCGGGCCTGAGCATTGCCCAGCTCGTGTCCACGGCGTGGGCGTCGGCGGCCAGCTTCCGCGGCAGCGACAAGCGCGGCGGGGCCAACGGTGCGCGCATCCGCCTGGCGCCGCAGAAGGACTGGGCCGTCAACCAGCCCGCAGAGCTGGCCGAGGTGCTGGCCAGGCTCGAAGCCGTCCGCGAGGAGTTCAACGCCGCGCAGACGGGCGGCAAGCGCATTTCGCTGGCCGACCTCATCGTGCTGGCCGGTGGCGCGGCCATCGAGGCTGCCGCCCGCCAGGCCGGCGCGGAGCTGGAGGTGCCGTTCACGCCCGGCCGCACCGACGCCACGCAGGCGCAGACGGACGCCGCCTCCTTCGCGCCACTCGAGCCGCTGGCTGACGGCTTTCGCAACTACGTGCGCCCGGGCCTGGAGGCGCACGCGGCCGAACTGCTGCTCGACAAGGCCCACCTGCTCGGCCTGAGCGCACCGGAGATGACGGCCCTGGTGGGCGGCCTGCGGGTGCTGGGCGCCAACGTCGGCGGTTCGTCGCACGGCGTCTTCACGACCCGGCCGGGCGTGCTGACGCAGGACTTCTTCGTCAACCTGCTGGACATGCGCACCCGGTGGCGCCGCTCGGAGGCCTCGCCCCACGTCCTCGAAGGCCTGGACCGCAAGACCGGCGGGCTGAAGTGGACGGGCACGGTCGTCGACCTGGTTTTCGGCTCCAACTCGCAGCTGCGCGCCATCGCCGAGGCCTTGGCCGCCAGCGACGCCCAGGCGGCCTTCCTGCGCGACTTCGTCGCCGCCTGGGTCAAGGTGATGGAGGCCGACCGCTTCGACCTGCACGCCTGATCGAGCGCCCTCAGCGCGGTCCGACGACGGGTCCTGCAGCCGCCGGAGGCCGGCTGCTCCCTCGGGCGGCCGCCGCGGAACCGGCTTTGCCGGGCCGCTGGCGGCGCCCCCTTGAGGGGGAGGCGCGTCAGCGCCTCGGGGGTGGGTTATTCAGTTCCATTTCCACTGCCAGATCAGGTCCAGGGCGTTGTCGTCGCCGCCCTGGGCCCGCAGCGTGAAGCGCTGGGCGATGCGGTAGATGAGCTGCCAGGAGCCGGTCGTGGCGTTGAGGCCGCGCTCGTAGCCGACGTACCAGCGCCGCGAGATCTGCTTGCCCAGGCGGACGATGGTGGAGCGGGTGTCGTCGTCGCTCTGCGACAGCGACAGCTCGTCCAGGCCGAGGTTGCGCAGCACCTTGCCGGTGGGGCCTTCGCCCTCGCCGCTGAGCAGGGCCAGGGCGGCGCGCTGCAGCAGGGCGGTGTCCGTGCGGCCGAGGCCGTCGGGGCCGCGGCCGAGCAGCAGCCAGGACAGCTTGTCGGTGTCGGCCATCTCGGGCTCGGAATAGAGGCTGACGCGGGGCGCCAGCGCCGTGCCGCCGACGCGCACGCCGACGCGGATGTCGAGGTTGGGCCGCACCGCCAGCAGGTCCAGCGAGGGGTTGTCGTAGGCGCCGGTGAAGCTGATTGCGCCGCGCTCGATGTCCAGCTTCTGGCCGTAGGCGGCGTACTGGCCGCCGTCGGCGTCGAGGCGGCCGGTCACGCGCAGCGCGGTGGTGGCGCCCTGGGTGACCTGCAGCTGGCCGCGCAGCGTGGTCGACAGGCCGCGGCCCCGCACCTTGAAGTCGCGGCCGAAATCGAAGGCCAGGTTGACGAGGGTGTTGCGCGCCGCCTTGGGGGCCGGCGGCGCCGCGGGCGTGGCGTCGCGGGTGCCGCGCAGCACCGTCACGTCGTCGGCGAGGGCCGGCACGTCGGCGCGGCTGAAGTCGAACAGGCCTTCGTCGGCGCGCAGCTTGCCTTCCAGTTTGAGGCCCTTGGCGTCGAGGTCGAGGGTCGCGGCGCCGCTGGCGACGAGCCGCCGGTCCACCCGCGACAGCAGCCGCATGCGGTCGGCGGTCAGCTCGACGTGGGCGTTCGGCTCGGCGCCCAGCTCGGCCTTGCCGCGGGCGCGCACCCAGCCGTCGCCGCCGCGGGCTTCCAGCGTCGTCAGCTCGGCGTGCTGGCCCTTGAGGTCCAGCACGAAGCGGCCGTCGGTCAGGTCCACGCCGTAGAGCAGGTGGCGCAGCGAGAGGCCGTCGCCCTCGGCGCGGCCGTTCAGGCTCGGGGCGTTGAGCCGGCCGCCGAGCTGCACCGTGGCCGAAGCCCGGCCGCCCAGGCGCCACCCGGCCGGCACCCAGCTGCCCCAGGTGCCCAGGTGGGCGACGTTGGCCTGCAGCACGCCTTCGAGCGGCGTCTGCGCGTCGGGCCAGAGCCCCGCGGGGCGCAGGGTCAGCGCGCCGCCGAAGCTGCCCAGCTCCGCGCCGGCGATGCCCTGCGCGAAACGCCAGACGCCGTCGCGCACGTCGATGGCCAGGCGCAGGTCGGTCAGGCCGAGGGCGCGCTGGCCGAACTCGTCGGTGACGCGCAAGTCGCCGCCCTGGCGTTCGAGCAGCAGCTCGGCGGTGAGCCTGTCCTTGAACAGCAGCGAGGCGTGGCCGGCCATGCGCAGGTCGCCGCCCCAGCCGAAGTCGGGCTGCCAGCGCGCCATCAGCGGCGCGACGGCGAGGTCTTCGAGCTGCAGCTCGGCCCGCGCCTCGGGGTGCTCGCCGCCCGTCCAGCTCAGGGCCTGCCAGCGCACGAAGGCCCCGCCGACTTCGGCGCGGCCCGGCTCGGCCTCGAGCCGCGGGCCATCGGCCTGCCAGCGCAGGCCGATGTCGCTGGCGGTGAGCAGGGCCGGCGTGCCGGGGCGCAGCGGGCCGATGGCGAGCCTGGCGACGCGGCCGGTCCAGGCCTGGCCGTCCCAGCGGCCACGGGCCTGGACCTGGGCGTCGAGGGCCAGGTCCTGCGACTCGCGCGGGATGCGGCCCGTCACCTGGGCCTTGATGTCGTGGGCGCTGCGCCGGCCCTGCAGGTCGAGCTTGAAGCCGCCGAGCTGGGCCAGCGGGTCGCGCAGCTGGCTGACGTCGAGATTGAGCGCCACCGGCCCGTCGCCGTCGGCCCCGGGCAGGGGCAGCTCCCAGCGGGCCTTGGCGCTGGCGATCTGGGTGTCCAGGGCGCGGACCGACGCGAGGGCGAGCCGCCCGCTGCCGCCCGCCTGCCAGCCCTTGTCCGTGCGGACGAGCTGGTAGCTGCCGTCGCCCTCGCCCTGGCCGGCGATGGGGCGCTGCGAGAACAGCGCCAGCACGGGATTCAGTTCGGCCAGGACGCCGGCCTTGAGCGTCGCCGTGCCGGAGACGGCATCAGGCCGCGCCTGACCGCGTGTCTGCAGGCGCTGGCTGCCCAGGCGGGCGTCGATGTCGAAGGTGGCGGCGTCGGCCGGCCGTTCGCGCTGGGCGCCGGCGTGGCCTTCCAGGGCCAGCCCGGCGAACTGGCCGGGCAGCAGGCGGGCGTCGACGCGGCCGGCCAGCGTGGCCAGGCCGGTGCCGCGCAGGTCGAGGTCGGCGTCGGCGTTCAGGCGCGTGGGCCCCGGCAGGCGGGCCCAGGCCGAGCCCGGCGCGCCGCGCCAGAGCAGGTGAGGGTCGAACTGGCGCAACCGCGCCTTGAGCTGCGCGGCCCCGGCGGTGTCGACCTCGCCGCTGGCTTCCAGCGTGGCCTCGCCGCTGGCCAGGCGCGCCTGCTCGATGCGCCAGCGGCTGCCCTGGCCCTGGGCGCGGGCCTGCAGGCGCAGCGGGCGGCCTTCGAGGCTGCCGGCGAGGTCGAGGGTGACGCCCAGCGGGCCGGCCTTGCTGCCGGTGAGTGTGAGCGGGCCGTCGAGGCGGGCGGGCGTCGCGCGGGCGTCCAGGGCTTCGGGACGCAGGCCCTGCACGCGCGCTTCGAGGCGCCAGCTGCCGTCCGCCTCGTGCCGGCCCTGGCCCTTGACGCGGGCGCCGCCGGGCAGCTCGGCGTCCAGGGTGGTGAGGCGCAGGGCCGTGGGCTGGTCGGGGCGGGCGGCGAGGGCGATGGCGATGTGTTGGACGGGCAGGGCGCCCTGGTCCCAGCGGCCGGCGGCGGTGTTGCGCAGGTCGGCCTGGAGGGTGGCCTCGGCGTCGCGAGCGGGCGCCTTCAGCTTGGCCGAGCCGGTCAGCGCGGTGCGGGGCAGGCCGGGCATCAGTGCCGCGAGGTCCACGCCCTCGGCCTTCAGGGCCAGGGCGCTGACCGGCCAGGGTGCGAAGGGCTGCACCTCGGCCTCGGCCTTGAGGGTCTGGCGGGCGGCCTCGAGCTCGGCCTTGGCCTTGAGCCGGGCCAGCGGGCCGGTGGCGGCGGCGACGGCCAGCCAAGGCAGCTCGGTGGCTTCGCTCTGCTGCACGCGCAGCGTGGCGTCGGTCTGCATGGGCGCGGCGGCGGCGATGCGGGCCTCGCCGGCCAAGGCCAGGTGTTGCCAGCGCGCCGCCTTGAGCAGGACGTGATGGGTGCCGCGGCGGGGCAGGTCGAGCTGGGCGTCGAGGCCGAGCAGTGGCGGCTGGTCGGCCGCCCAGCTCAGGCGCGCGACGCGCAGGCTGGAGACGTGCACGCCCAGGGGCAGGGTGAGGTCGGCCGGCGGCGTCGTGGGCTCGGTGCTGGGCCGGGTGCGGATGGCGATGTCGTCCACCGACAGCTCGCGCGCCAGCAGCAGGCGCTCGCTGGGGCTCACGCCGAGGCCCGACCAGCGCAACCCGCGCAGCTCGGCCGTGCCGCCGGCCCAGGTCAGCACGAGGCGGCGGGCGCGGAACTCGCCCATCAGCGAGCCCTCGGGCGCCTCGATCTGCACGCCGGGCAGGTGCTGCATCAGCCAGGCGCCGCCAGATGGCCGGTGCAGCAGCCAGGCGATGAAGGCCGTGGCCAGCGCGATCAGCAATGCCAACGTGATCGCGAAGGCGCGAAGGATGCGAAGGGAGCGCCTCACAAGGTGATCCCCACGCTGAAGTGAAGCCGCCACTTGCCCGTCTCCTGCGCCCGCGCGAGGTCCACGCGCAGCGGGCCGACGGGGCTGCGCCAGCGCACGCCGGCGCCATAGCCGACGACGGCGCGGTAGTCGGTCCAGCGCGAGGCGGCGTTGCCGGCGTCGACGAAGACGGCGCCCCACAGGCTGGGCAGGCTCATCGTGAACGGGTGGGCCACCTCCAGGCTGCCGGTGGCGAGCACGCGGCCACCGACGGTCAGGCCGTCGCGCTTGGGACCCAGGCTGCGGTAGGCATAGCCACGCACGGACTCGTCGCCGCCGGCCAGGAAGAGCAGTTTCTCCGGCACGCCCACGCGCTCATGGGCCACCACCTGGGCCACCTCGGCGCGAGCCGAGCCGTACCAGTGCGAACCCAGAGGCTTGTAGACGCCGAGCTTGAACTGCATGCGGCCGAAGGGGCCGCTGTCGTCGGTGCCGCCGCCGCGCACCTGTCCGAGGCCGACCAGGGCCAGGGCCTGGTGGCCGTCGGTGGGCAGCAGGGTGCTGTCCAGGCGGCGGCGTATCCACTGCTGGTTGATGGAGATCGCCAGGTTGGTGTTGATCTCGTCGCCGGCCGTCTCGCGGGCGCGCAGCAGCTCGAGGTAGGTCAGCCTTTCGTCGCGCGTGGATTCGTAGAGCCGGCCCAGCCGCACGCCGAGGTTGGTGGCGATGGTGTCGCCGGTGCGGTCCTGCTCGAACTGCAGCGAGGCGAGGTTGCGGTGCAGGTCGGGCTGCGGATGCGAGCTGAGCTCGACCTCGGCGCCGCGCAGGTCGCGGCTGAGCTGGAGCTTGGTGCGCGCCCGCATCGGCAGGTCGAAGGGCCGGCGGTGCAGGTGCTCGACGCTGATGCTCTGGCCGGTGTTGCTGTGGTAGCCGACGGCCACCGTGGCCTGCTGCAATGACGACTCGGTCACGCTGACCAGCACGGGGTTGGTGCCGTCGGCGTCCAGGGTCTCGGGCTGCAGCTGCACGCGCACGGCGTCGAAGAGCTGGGTCTTGGCCAGGCGCTCCTGGAACTCGGCGAGCTTCTGCTCGGTGTAGCCGTCGCCGTGGGCGAAGCCGGCCAGGCGCTCGATGGTCTCGCGGTCCTGCCGCTTCAGGCCTTCGATGCGAAGGGCGCCGAGGCGGGCGCGGTTGCCGCTGGCCAGCACCACACGCAGTTCGGCGGTCTGGGTGTCGGGGTCGACGCGTGCGGCCGTCTCGGCCCAGCGGGCCAGCGGAAAGCCGCCCGAGCGGGCCTGCAGCAGCAGGTCGCTCTTGGCCGAGGCCCATTGCGACTGCGTGAACGGCGTGCCTTCCTTCAACGGCCAGGCGCGGCGCAGTGTGTCGCGCAGGGATTGCGCCGCGTCGTCGGCCAGGCCCTCGGTGAATTCGATCTCGACCTTGCCCACCCGCGTCAGCGGCCCGGGCGTGACGGACAGGCGCAGCCGGGTCTCGTCCTCGGTGTCGTGATCGACGTCGGCCTTGGCGTTGAAATAGCCTTCCGTCTCCAGCAGGGCCTCGGCCTGGGCGGGTGCGGCGCTGGCCAGGCGGGCGAGCTCCACGCGGCTCAATGCCGCCTGGCTGGCGCGGTAGCGGGCGAGGTCGAGGTTCTGCTGCAGCAGGTCGCGCAGGCGGTTGCCGCCATCGCCCTCGACGCGGATGTCGAGGCTGTAGACGGCCGGGGCGTCGGCCGGCACGTCGGGCGCCGGCGGGGCGGGCGGCTGGGGCGGGGGGCGGGTGGCGCAGCCGCTCAGCCAGGCCGCGAGCAGCAGCGCGCCGGCAAGACGCATCATTTGCTGAGGAGTCGCATCGCGCCTTCGAGGCCGGAGAGGGTCAGCGGGAACATGCGCTGCTGCATCAGTTGCTGGATCAGCGCGATGCTCTGCCGGTACTGCCAGACGCCTTGCGGCTCGGGGTTGATCCACGCGTAGTGCGGGAAGGCGTGGGTGAGGCGCTGCAGCCATTCGGCGCCGGCCTCGTCGTTGTTGTATTCGACGCTGCCGCCGGCCTGCAGGATCTCGTAGGGGCTCATGGTCGCGTCGCCGACGAAGATGAGCTTGTAGTCCTTGTTGTACTTGCGGATGAGATCGAAGGTGGGCAGCTTCTCGGCGAAGCGGCGGCGGTTGTTCTTCCAGACGAAGTCGTAGACGCAGTTGTGGAAGTAGTAGAACTCGAGGTGCTTGAACTCGCTCTTGCAGGCCGAGAACAGCTCCTCCACGCGATGGATGTGTTCGTCCATGGTGCCGCCCACGTCCATCAGCAGCAGCACCTTGACCTTGTTGTGGCGCTCGGGCTGCATGCGGATGTCCAGCAGGCCGGCGTTGGCGGCGGTGCCGTGGATGGTGCCGTCGAGGTCGAGCTCCAGCTCCGAGCCCTCGCGGGCGAAGCGGCGCAGCCGGCGCAGCGCGACCTTGATGTTGCGGGTGCCGAGCTCCAGCGTGTCGTCGTAGTCGCGGTAGGCGCGCTGCTCCCAGACCTTGACGGCGCTCTTGTTGCCGCCGCCGCCCTTGGCGCCGATGCGGATGCCCTGGGGGTTGTAGCCCGAGTTGCCGAAGGGGCTGGTGCCGCCGGTGCCGATCCAGCGGTTGCCGCCTTCGTGGCGCTCCTTCTGCTCCTCGAAGCGCTTCTTCAGCGTCTGCATCAGCTCGTCCCAGCCCATCTTCTCGATGGCGGCCTTCTGCTCCGGGGTCAGCTCGATCTCGAGGTTCTTGCGCAGCCACTCCAGCGGCACGTCGGCGGTGAAGTCGGTCAGCATCTCCACGCCCTTGAAGTAGGCGGCGAAGGCGCGGTCGAACTTATCGTACTGGGTCTCGTCCTTGACGAGGCTGGCGCGGGCGAGGAAGTAGAAGTCGTCGATGGAGGCCACGCCGCCGTCTTCGGGCGAGGCGATGACGCCGGCCTTCAAGGCCTCCAGCAGGGTCAGGTACTCGGGCACCGTCACCTTGAGCTTGGCGGCTCGCAGCGTGTAGAAGAACTGGATCAGCATGACGGCGCGGGCAGGGGCGGCGGGTTGAAAACGATTATGCAGTGAGGGCCGGCGCCGTCGCGTAGGCGCACAGGCCGCCTCAGCGCCTGGCGGCGTAGAGCTCGCCGAAGAAGTCGCCGGGGTTCCAGCGGGGACGATGCGGCTCGTGCGACAGCTGGCGCAGCAGCTCCACGTGCAGCTGGGCGAAGCGCTGGGCGGCCCGCCAGTGGAAGGGTTGCGCGAGGTCGTCGCCGGGCTGGTGGTAGCGCTGGCGGCGGAAGTCGCGCATCAGGGCGTTGCCGTCCTCGCGCGGGTCGAAGGAGGCGCCGCCCGGGCCGAGGATGAGGGCGGGGATGCCGCGGCGCACGAAGCTGTACTGGTCGGAGCGCGTGAAGCGGCTCTGCTCGGGCATGGGGTCGTCCACCACGGCCAGGCCGAGGCGCCGGGCCGCTACCGCGACGGCCTGGCCGAGCGACGAATGCTCGGCGCCGAGGGCGACGACCTCGCGGAAGTCGTGCAGCAGGATGGGCATGTCGATGTTGACGTCGGCCACCAGGGTCTCGGCCGGCAGCGGCGGGTGCGCCGCCAGGCAGGCCGAGCCCAGGCTGCCTTTCTCCTCGGCGGTCAGCGCGGCGACGAGGATGGAGCGTTCGGGCGCCGGGCCGGCGGCCAGCACGCGGGTGGCCTCCAGCAGCGTGGCCATGCCGATGGCGTTGTCCATCGCGCCGGGGTAGACGATCTCGCCCTGCGGGCCGGTCTTGTGGCCGAGGTGGTCGAGGTGGGCGGTGAGCAGCAGCACCTCGTGCCTGAGCCGCGGGTGCCGGCCCTCGATGAGGGCGACGACGTTGTGGCTGAGCGCCTCGCTGAGCACGCTATCGCGCACCAGGCGCGCCGACAGGCCCAGCGCCCCGCGCGGCAGGGGCCGGCCGGCCTCGGCGTCGGCGACCAGGGCGGTGAAGTCCGGCGCCAGCGCCGCCATCAGCCGCGGCGCCGCCTGCAGGCTGACCGTGGCGAAGGCCTGCAGGCCGGCGATCTCGCTGCCACCGCGGCCGTCGGGCCGGCGCCAGTCCATCGAGAGGCTGTCGGCGTACTGGCGCGAGGCATGGAAGGGGGCGGCGATCTCGCTGCGCGGCGTCGCCAGCGAAATGAGACCCACGGCGCCGCGGCTGACGGCCAGCTCGGCCTTGGTGCGGCCGTTGCCGAAGTGGGCGCCTTCCTCGGTCGGCAGCTGCGGCGGGCGGCCGGAGAGCACGACGACGATGCGGCCGGCCACGTCCAGGCCGGCGTAGTCGTCCAGGCCGAAGCGCGGCGCCTCGATGCCATAGCCGACGAAGGCGAGTGGCGCCTGCACCTCGCTGCGGGGCGTGGACAGGTCGGGCCGGGTGGCGAACTCGTCGAGGTAGGCCAGGCGTTCGCAGGCGTCGCCGCGGCAGAGTTCCAGTACCGGCGTCGTGGCCGCGAGCCGCGCCGTCTTCAACGCCACGGGCAGGGCGTAGCCGCCGGCCTCACCCAGGGGCTTCAGGCCCATCTGGGCGAACTGGCTGGCCACGTAGCGGGCGGCCAGCTCGAAGCCGCGGGTGCCGGCCTCGCGGCCCTGCAGCAGCGGGTCGGCCAGAAAGCGCAGGTGGGCTTGCAGGCGGCGGACCTCGGCCTGCGCAGGCTGCGGTTTGCGCGCCCAGGCGGCACCGGGCAGGACCGTGCCGGCCGCCGCCGCGGCCAGGGCGTCGAGCAGATGGCGGCGGCGCATCAGCGGCGCGGCAGGTGGCGTTGCAGCCAGGCGAAGAACTCGCCGTACCAGAGCCGGCTGTTGCGGGGCTTGAGCACCCAGTGGTTCTCGTCGGGGAACCACACCAGCCGCGCGGGCACGCCCTGGCTCTTGAGCGTGTTGTAGTAGGCCAGGCCCTGGGCGTCGGGCACGCGGTAGTCGAGCTGGCCGTGGATGACGAGGGTGGGCGTCGCGAACTGCCTGGCGAAGCTGACCGGGCTTTGCGCGGCCACCTTGGCGGGGTCGTCCCAGTAGGCGGCGCCGAGCTCCTTGCGGTGCCAGCTGCAGGCGTCGTCGGCATACATGGCCTGCCAGTCGAAGCAGCCGGCGTGGCAGACGTAGGCCTGGTAGCGGCCGGCCGGCACGTGGCCGTTCATCCACGCCACCATGTAGCCGCCGTAGCTGCCGCCGGTGGCGACGATGCGGCGGCTGTCCACCCACGGCCTGGCCAGCAGCCAGTCGGTCGCGGCCTCGATGTCCTGCAGTTCGTACTCGCCCCAGTGGCCGGTGATGCTGTCCAGGAACTCGAAGCCGAAGCTGGAGGAGCCGTGGTAGTTGACGCAGGCGACGACGTAGCCCTGGGCGGCGAAGACCTGGTGGTTCCAGCGCCAGTGCCAGCTGTCGCCGAAGGCCGTGTGCGGGCCGCCGTGGATGACGTGCATGACCGGCCACTTGCGCCGGGCGCTGAAGCCCGGCGGGTGGATGAGCCACATCTGCACATCGTCGCCGCGGGCGCCGGTGAAGCTGACCTCCTCGTGGCGGCCGAAGCGGTGGGCCGCCAGGCGCTCGTCGTTGAGGGCCTCCATGCGGCGGACGGCGCCGTCGCCGTCGAGCACCGACAGCCGCGGCGGGAACTGCACGCTGTCGTGGTTGACGGCGATGAAGCCGCCGCGGGCGTCGAAGCTGCCGACGTGGCCGCCCTCGAAGACGATGTCGGCGCGCCGGTCGCCCAGGGCGAACTGCCACAGATGGCGGCGGCCGCGGTCCTCGGCGGTGAAGAGCACGGCCTGGTCGTCCTCGGCCCAGCGCAGCGGTGCGCTGACCTCGTGGTCCCAGCCCTCGCTGAAGACGGCCCAGCGGCCGTGCTGGTCGAGCACCGCGAGCTGCGTCGGGCGGTTGTGGCCACGGGCCTGGTGGCTGGCGAGGAAGGCGAGGTGGGCGCCGCCATGGCTGTAGCGTGGCGCGCTGAAGTCCCAGTCGCCGTCGCGCAGCAGGGTCTGCACCTGGCGCGTGCGGACGTCGATCTCGGCCAGGGCGAAGCGGTTGTCGAGCTGCTTCTCGGCGGCGGGGTCGAAGGCGAAGACGATGCGGCGGCCGTCGGGCGAGATGTCGAAGGCGTTGGCGTCGGGCTCGGCGCGGCCCAGCTCGAAGGGCGTTCCCTCGAACAGGTCGCGCGCCTTGCCGGTGGCCACGTCCATCACGTGCAGGTGGGGCACGCGGCCCATGGGGATGTGGTGGTCCCAGAAGCGGTAGAGGGCCTCGTCGGTGACGTAGGCCGTCTCCTTGCGGGCCTTGAACTCGCGCAGGGCCTCGGCCTGTTCGGCGGCCTTGCGGTCGGGCCAGACCCATGCGACGAAGGCGATGCGGCGGCCGTCCGGGAACCACTTGAAGGCCTCGACGCCGCCAGGCACCTGGCCCACGCGCCGCGCCTCGCCGCCGTCGGGCGGGATGACGTAGAGCTGGGCCTCCTCGTCCTTGACGCCGGCCTGCTCGCGCTTGGCGACGAAGGCGATCAGGTCGCCGCGCGGGCTCCACTGCGGGTTGCCGTCCTTCTCGCCCGCCTCGGTCAGGCGGCGCGGCTCGCCGCCCAGAGTGGAGAACAGCCACAGGCTGCTCTGCGCCTTGTTGGTCTCCATGGAGTAGCGGGTCACGCCGGCCACGGCCTGGGCGCCGTCGGGGCCGAGGCTGGCCTCGCCGATCCGGTCCAAGGCCCAGAGCGCATCGACGGTGAAGGTCGGTTCGGCGGAGGCCTTGGCTCTTTGCTTCATGGTCGCTGTCGGGTCAGTTGCCAGTTCAGGTGGGCCTTCACCTCGGGCCATTCGCCGGCGGTGAGGCTGTACATCACGGTGTCGCGCACCGTGCCGTCGCGGCGCAGGGCGTGGTGGCGCAGCACGCCGTCGCGCTTGGCGCCCAGGCGCTCGATGGCGCGCTGCGAGGCGTGGTTGAAGTTGTCGGTGCGCCAGCCGACGAGGGCGGCGCCCAGGGTCTCGAAGGCGTGGGTCAGCAGCAGCAGCTTGGCCGTCGTGTTGACGGCGGTGCGCTGCACGCGGGCGGCGTACCAGGTGTAGCCGATCTCCAGGCGGGCGATGGCCGGCACGATGTCGTGGTAGCTGGTGGAGCCCAGCACCTCGCCGGTGGCGGCGTCCAGCACGGCGAAGGGCAGGCGGTGGCCCGCGGCCTGGCCGGCCAGCGCGGCCTCGACGTAGGCGCGCGTCTGGGCGGGCTCGGGCACGCTGGTGAAGCGCAGCTGCCACAGCTCGCCGTCGGCCGCGGCGGCCTGCAGGCCGGGCACGTGGTCCAGCGTCAGCGGGACGAGGCGGATGGGGCCGGCGGCCAGGGTCACCGGTTCGACGGGGCGGCGCAGCGCTGCACTCATGGCTGGCGGTCTTTCAGGATGAGGCGCCGCGCCAGCCAGCGGCCGGCGCCGCTGCCTGCGACGATGAGCAGCAGGCCGAGCAACTGGGCGGCGTTCCACTCGGCGCTGGCGATGAAGTCGATGCCGAACTGGCGGCCCAGCCACCAGCCCGCCAGGGCGCCGCCGACGAAGCCGATGGCGTCGGCCAGGCCCTCGCGCAGGGCGCGGTTCAGGTCCTGGGCCATCAGCGGTTGGTCCGCTGCATGAACACCAGCTTCTCGAACAGGGTCAGGTCCTGCTCGTTCTTCAGCAGGGCGCCCACCAGCGGCGGGATGCCGACCTTTTCGTCCTTGGCCTGCAGGGCTTCCACCGGCACGTCCTCGGCCACCAGCAGCTTGAGCCAGTCGATCAGCTCCGAGGTGCTGGGCTTCTTCTTGAGGCCGGGGAGGTTGCGCACGTCGTAGAAGTTCTTGAGCGCGGCGGCGAGCAGGTCCTTCTTGAGCGTCGGGAAGTGCACGTCGACGATCCGGCCCATGGTCTCGGCGTCGGGGAACTTGATGTAGTGGAAGAAGCAGCGGCGCAGGAAGGCGTCGGGCAGCTCCTTCTCGTTGTTGGACGTGATGAAGACCAGCGGCCGGTGCCGCGCCTTGACGAGCTGGCGCGTCTCGTAGACGTAGAACTCCATGCGGTCGATCTCGCGCAGCAGGTCGTTCGGGAACTCGATGTCGGCCTTGTCGATCTCGTCGATGAGCAGCACCACCGGCCGGTCGGCCTCGAAGGCCTGCCAGAGCACGCCCTTGACGATGTAGTTCTCGACGTGGCGGACGCGGTCGCTGCCCTCGATGCCGGCGAGCTGGCTGTCGCGCAGCCGGCTGACGGCGTCGTACTCGTACAGGCCCTGCTGGGCCTTGGTCGTGCTCTTGATGTGCCACTGCAGCAGCGGCATGTCCAGCGCCCGGGCGACCTCCTCGGCCAGCATGGTCTTGCCGGTGCCGGGCTCGCCCTTGATGAGCAGGGGGCGCTGCAGCGTGGCCGCGGCATTGACCGCGAGCATCAGGTCGGCGGTGGCGACGTACTGGTCGGAACCTTGGAATTTCATGGGGGAAAACCGGGACAAAACCGGGGCTGGAAGGGGGCCGGTCCAGTATAGGAGCCCTCCTATAATCGCCGCCGCTCAAGAACACGAACCCCTGGGGACCATGAAAAAACTGCTGCAGATCTCGCTCGCCCTGGCCACTGCTTTCGGTGCTTTCAGCGCCCAGGCCCAGGACGTGAAGGCGGGTGAGAAAAAGATTGCGATGTGCATTGGTTGCCACGGCATTCCGGGCTACCAGGCCAGCTTCCCGGAGATCCACAAGGTCCCGATGATCGCCGGCCAGAACGCCAAGTACATCGTCTCCGCCCTGCAGGCCTATGCCAAGGGCGACCGCAAGCATCCCACCATGCGCGGCATCGCCGGTTCGCTGTCCGAGCAGGACATGAACGACATCGCCGCCTTCTACGCCCAGCAGGCCAAGCTGCCCGCCGTGGCCGACACCATCCCCGCCGCGCCCGCCAACGTGGCCGAGCTGCTGACCAAGGGCGCCTGCGTGTCCTGCCACGGCGCCAACTTCAGCAAGCCCATCGACCCGGGCTACCCCAAGCTCGCCGGCCAGCATCCCGACTACCTCGCCGTGGCGCTGAAGGCCTACAAGACCGAGCAGAACAACACCGTCGGCCGCAGCAACGGCGTGATGGCCGGCCAGGTCAAGCAGTTCAGCAATGCCGAGCTGAAGGCCATCGCCAGCTACATCGGCACCCTGCCGACCGAGCTGGCCACCGTGCCGCAAAGCAAGTTCCGCTGAGCCGCCCGGCGCGCCGAGAAGCCGCCCCGCGAGGGCGGCTTTTTCATTTCTCCGGCGGAAACGTGCAGGGCTGCACGGTGGAGGTAGCGATTTTTTACTTTTGGCGATCGATACTCCCTGGCGAGCATAGATGCCGCCATGTTGAAAAAGATCCCGACGTCCGAAGCGAGACTGGGCATGTATCTCCAGGCGATGGAGGGAGCGTGGCTCTCCCATCCCTTCTGGAAGACCAAGTTCGTGCTGACCGATCCGGTCGACCTCGCAGCCCTGCAGGCCAGCGGCGTGCCGGCCATCTGGATCGACATCGACAAGGGGGCTGACTTGTCGTCCGCGGCGACCGAGGCCGCCGAGCCCGCCGCCGTTGCCGAACCCGTCGCGGAGCCGGAGCCGGCCATGCCGGTCGCGTCCCCCGCGCTGCCCGAGCTGGTCAGCATGGAAGAGGAGCTCGACCGTGCCGCCCAGGTCCTGAACCGGGCGCGCGAGGCCGTCACGGCGCTGTTCGGCGAAGCCCGCCTCGGCAAGGCCATCGACACCGAGGTCTGCCTGCCCATCGTCGACGAGGTGACCAGCTCGCTGGCGCGCAACCCGTCGGCCTTCCTGAGCCTCGCCCGGCTCAAGAACAAGGACAACTACACCTACATGCATTCGGTCGCCGTCTGCGGCCTGATGGTGGCCCTGGCGCGCCACATGGGCCTGGACGCTGCCGCCCAGCGCGAGGCGGGCCTGGCCGGCCTGCTGCACGACGTGGGCAAGATGCAGATGCCGCTGGAGGTGCTGAACAAGCCCGGCGCGCTGACCGACGCCGAGTTCAGCGTGATGCGCAGCCACCCCGAGCGCGGCTGGGAGCTGCTGAAGGACGGCGCCAAGGTGCCGGCCTCGGCGCTGGACGTCTGCCTGCACCATCACGAGAAGATCGACGGCACCGGCTACCCGCACAAGCTCGCGGGCGACCAGATCAGCCTCTTCGCCCGCATGGGCGCCGTCTGCGACGTCTACGACGCCATCACCTCGACGAGGCCCTACAAGTCGGCCTGGGACCCGGCCGGCTCGCTGCAGCGCATGGCGCAGTGGAAGGGGCAGTTCGACCCCGTCGTCTTCCAGGCCTTCGTGAAGAGCGTGGGCATCTATCCCGCCGGCACCCTGGTGCGCCTGCAGTCCGGGCGCCTGGCGGTCGTCATCGACCAGAACCCCGCGTCGCTGATCACGCCGCGGGTCAAGGTCTTCTACTCGACCAAGTCCGGCATGCCCATCCCCGTGCAGTTGCTCGACCTGTCCGCCCCCGGCGCCAGCGATCGCATCATCGGCCGCGAGCCGCCCGAGAACTGGGGCTTTACCCATCTCGAAGAACTCTGGAACCCCAACGCAAAGCGGTGAATGCGGGGCCTCCTAAACTGGCTGCCAGAGCCGTTGGGAGAAGACGATGATGAAACGATGGATGGTGGCCACCCTGCTGGGCCTGGCCCTGGGCGCCTCAGCGCAAACCCTGCGCTGGGCCGGCGCGGGCGACCCGCAGACCATGGACCCGCACTCGCAGAACGAGAGCCTGACCAATGCCGTCAATGGCCAGATCTACGAGCGCCTGACCAACCGCGACGCCAAGCTCGCCCTGGTGCCGGGCCTGGCCACGCAATGGACGCAGACCGGCGCGCTGAGCTGGCGCTTCAAGCTGCGCCCGGGCGTCAAGTTCCACGACGGCACGCCGCTCACGGCCGACGACGTGGTCTTCTCGGTTCAGCGCGCCAAGGAGCCCACCTCCCAGATCGCCAACTACGCCAATGCCGTCGGCACGCCGCGGCGCGTGGACGACCTGACGGTGGACTTCCAGCTCGCCACCTTCGATCCCATCTTCCTGCAGCATATCGACCAGCTCTGGATCATGAGCCGCAAGTGGTGCGAGGCCCATCGCGTCACCCGGCCGCTGGACTTCAAGAACAAGGAGGAGAGCTTTGCCGCCTTGAACGCCAACGGCACGGGGCCCTTCATGCTGGCGAGCCGCCAGCCCGGCATCAAGACGGTGCTCAAGCGCAACCCCAACTGGTGGGGCCGCTTCACCGGCAACCTGCAGGAGGTCGTCTTCACCCCCATCGCCAGCGACGCCACGCGGCTGGCGGCCCTGGTGTCGGGCGAGATCGACTTCGTGCACGACCCCGCGCCGCGCGACGTGGCCCGGCTGCGCAACACGGCCGGCGTCAAGATCATCGACGGCCCCGAGAACCGCCTCGTCTTTATCGGCATGGACCAGGCTCGCGACAAGCTGCTCTACGGCCGCGTGCCTGGCGACCGCAATCCGTTCAAGGACGTGCGTGTGCGCCGTGCCCTCTACCAAGCCATCGACATCGAGGTGCTGCGAACCAAGCTGATGAGCGGCATGTCCCTGCCCACCGGCGGCCTGACGCCCTCCAGCACGGCCGCCTTCGACGACCCGGCCCTGGAGACGCGCCTGCCCCACGACTTGGCCGCAGCCCGCAAGCTCATGGCCGAGGCCGGCTTTGCCGACGGCTTCGAGGTGACGCTGGACTGCCCCAACAACCGCTACATCAACGACGAGCAGATCTGCTCGGCCCTGGCCGCGATGTGGGCCCAGCTCAAGGTCAAGGTCAAGGTCAACGCCATGCCGCGGGCCCTCTACTTCCCCAAGCTGGAGAAGCTCGACACCAGCCTCTACCTCTACGGCTGGGGCGGCAGCGTGACCGACGCCGAGACCGTGCTCACGCCGCTGTACCGCAGCCGCGGCGACAAGGGCGTGGGCGACTACAACTTCGGCAATTTCCGCAACGACAAGGCCGACGCCCTGGCCGCGCAGTCCAGCGTCGAGCCCGACGCGAGGAAGCGCGAGTCCGAGATCCGCGGCGCGCTGGCCGCGCTGCGCGAGCAGGTCAACGTCATCCCGCTGCACCGCCAGGTCATCCCCTGGGCGGCGCGGGCCCACGTCACGCCCGTGCACCGGCCCGACAACTGGCTCGAACTCGCCTGGGTGCAGATCAGCCGCTGATTTCGGCCTCTTAACGGCCCACCGCGGCCTGCTGGCGGCGGCACACTGGCACGAGCCCCGCTCCACGCCCGTGCCATGCCGTTCCGCCTCGCCGCCCTCATCCTGACCTTGGCCCTCGCCGCTTGCGGCGGTGGAGGCGGCAGCGCCGGCACGCCGGTGACCGACACGCCCCCGACGCTGCGCGGCGTGGCCGCCACGGGCGCCCCGCTGGTCAACGCCAAGGTCAGCGTGGTGGACGGCCAGGGCCGGGCGGTGGGCTCGGCCACGACCCAGGCGGCCGACGGCAGCTACAGCCTGACGCTGACACTCAACAGCCCGACGGCGCCCCTCTTCATCCAGGCCCGCGGCATGGACGCCGCCGGCAACATGCAGGTGCTGCACTCCACGGTGCCGGCGATCAGCGCCGCCATGGTGGGCCACGTCACGCCGCTGACCAATGCCATCGTGGCCCTGGCCCTGGGCACCGAGCCCGCGCCGGTGTTCGCGGCGGCCTCCAGCAGCGCCAGCCAGCTCAGCCAGCTCGCCACGGCCGCACCGGCCGCGGGCGACTTCCTCAAGACCCTCGTCAAGACCCAGCTGACCGATCTCAAGGTCACCGACGCCAAGGCCCTGGACCTGCTCGCCGACGCGAGCTTCGCGGCCAACAAGGGCGCCCACGACCTGCTGATCGAGAGCGTCCGCGTGGACCTGGCCCGCTCCAGCCGCAACGTGCCGGTGCTGCAGGTGGCCAACAAGTTCCTCGCCGGCACCGCGCCCGAGGTCGTGGTGGAGCTGCCCACCGCCCAGACCGAGCTGCTCAAGACCGCCGGCACGCCGGCCAACGCCATCACCTCGACGCTGAAAGCCGCCACCAGCGCCACGACCCTGCTGGGCAACCTGCCGGGCCTGGACGACCTGGGCGCGGCCCTCAACCAGCTCATCGCCCAGGGCCGTGACGTGAGCACCATCCTCACCAACGCCCTGGTCACCGGCTACGACAAGCACAACGGCCGCAGCAAGACCGACCTGGCCGGCATCCTCTCCACCTACACCACCGCGAACCGCCAGTTCGGGCGGTTCCAGCTGCTCGGCTGCGCCGACGACACGCCGGCCACCGGCAACTGCAGTAAGGTGCTGGTGGCGGCGGCCATCAGCGACTCCAGCGGCACCGTCGTCGACCTCTTCAGCGATGTGGTCAGCTACAACAAGTCGGCCACCACCACCAACAAGTGGAACCTCGTCGGCAACGGCAAGAAGCTGGCCGTCGCCGTGCATCCGCTGGCCTTCACGGCGCTCAACGCCGACGGCACTACCGACACGGCGCTGTCGCCCAACCCCGGCATCGGCCTGCAGGTCGAGATCCAGGCGCAGACGCCCGACCCCATCCCCACCAACCCGCCGGTGCAGCTGCTGAGCTCAGCGACCTTGCAACTCCCCAGCGGCTTCAGCATCGCCTTCGGCTACTGCGGCCGGCCGATGCTGTGCCTGTCGTCCACGCCGGGCGCCACCAACCTCATCCCGACGGGCGGCGTCGGCGACCTGGCCATCCAGCGCTCCGCCGTCGGCTGGGTCGGCAGCGCCGACAGCCTGCGCGGCGCCAAATACCTCGTGAACTACACCATCTCCGGCGTGGCCGAGACGCGCAACGCCTACCTGCGCGCCGACGTCGTCGGCGACCCCGCGGCGACGCGCTTTCCCACCCTGGACGGTCTCACCACCAACCTCACGCTGCGCGCCGTCGACCTGCAGAGCGGCAGCTATGCCATCAACTGGGCGGCATGGGCGGCGGCCAACCCGGACCTGCGACTCATCGAGATCAAGCGCGTCTTCACCCCCACGGCCGGCGGCACGCCGACCGTGCTGGACACCACCGTGCCCCTGCCGCCCAAGACGACGGCCACCCTGAGCACGGGCTACACGCCGACGGCCTCGGTCAAGTCGGAGCTGTGGCTGCAGGCCGTGGACGGGCAGGGGAGGCGGCTGCATACGAGGTATACGGGGCAGCTTTGAAATAGTGGCGGCGCGCCCTGACTTCCGTGGCGGGGCGACGATGCCTGCGGGTTGCGTCACCAACGCGACGCTGATGTGTCGTGAAACGCTTTGCGCGACAACCTATTTGTCGCAATACTGGCCCGAGCAAATCGTCGCAGATATGCCCCGTATCACCCCACCCGAAGGGCTGGACGCGCTGGTCAATCTGATCGGCGCATGTCAGTTCGGTAGGTTTGGGTGAGCCTGCGAACCCCGACGTCATGATCGGCCGAATTCGCTTGGGGTCACTGCGTTCACCCCAACCTACCGCGTTGCTGTGCAGCGCTGAGCAACCGGTGTGACCCAGCCGATCCAGGCTGGGGAGTTACACCACGCTATGAAGTCGCGCGGTCGCTGACAAACGACAAGTTTGAGTTATCGCCATCCAGTCGGTGGCGGAGGCTGTGAGATTCGAACTCACGGGCCGTTTGACCGGCCGACGGTTTTCAAGACCGTTGGGTTAAACCACTCCCCCAAGCCTCCGAGGGTCGCGCATTCTACGAGCCCGGCTTCTGCGCCTGCTCGCAGTCGACCTGGATGATCTCGCGCCGCGCGCCGTCCACGCGTGCTGCCGTCAGCCGGCCGCCCCAGACGCAGCCGGTGTCCAGGCCCAGCAGGGTGGGCCGGTCGAGCAGGCCCAGGGTCGACCAGTGGCCGAAGGCGATGGGGGTGTCGGCAGTGCGCCGGCCGGGCGCTTCGAACCACGGCATGAAGCCATCAGGGGCGGCGCCGGCGCCGTCCTTGGTCTTGAAGTCCATCTCGCCATCGGCGGTGCAGAAGCGCAGCCGCGTCAGCACGTTGACCGTGAAGCGCAGCCGCGCCGTGCCAGCCAGGGCGGGGCTCCAGCGGGCGGGCTGGTTGCCGTACATCTCGTGCAGGAAGCCGGGCAGGTCGTCACTGCGCAGCACGGCTTCCACTTCGGCGGCCAGGGCCAGGGTGTCGTCGCGGCTCCACGGCGGCACCACGCCGGCATGCACCATCAGCCAGCCGGCCTCGAAGACGGCCATGCGTTGGTGGCGCAGCCAATCGAGCAGGGCGGGGCGGTCGGGGGCGGCGAGGATGTCGTCGAGGGTGTCGCCGCGATGCACGTGGCGCACGCCGTGGGCCGCGGCCAGCAGGTGCAGGTCGTGGTTGCCGAGCAGGCAGGTGGCCGCGTCGCCCAGGCCCTGCAGGCGGCGCAGGGTCGTGAGGGAGCAGGGGCCGCGGTTGACGAGGTCGCCCAGCAGCCAGAGGCGGTCCCGCGAGGGCGAGAAGTCGATGCGGGCCAGCAGCCGCTCGAAGGCGTCGCAGCAACCCTGCAGGTCACCGATCAGGTAGTTCATGGCGCCATGCTAAGGGCCGTGGGGCTGTCGGCTTTCTTGACAGTGGCGTGAACTATTTGGAGACGTGGTTCGCAAGCCCTTGACGCTCAAGGGGTTTTTCTGGTGGCGCGAATTTTGCAGAAACCCCGCCGTTCATCAACCGGAGACCCTATGTACGACGACATCCCCGTGCCGCGCGCCAGGCTGCTGAGCCTGCTCGTGGCGGTGGCCTGCGGTGGCCTGAGCGCCACTGCGGCGGCCGATCCCACCATCACGCTGCTGGCGCAGTACGCGCTCAACGGCGCCACGCCGGCGGATGCGCTGCCCGAGGGCTCGCTGTTCACGTCGCCCACCGGCGCCGACTTCTACATGAACAAGGCGGATGGCGCGTCCAGCGTCTTCTTCCACACCTACGGCTTCACGGGTGGCTCGACGTATTTCGGCGCTCGCGCCTCCGGCGAAGGTGCCGACTTCTACGCCCGCACCAGCTCGCTCTACACCGGCACCTACACCAACGACACCGGCAGCGTCATGCTGCTGAACTTCTCCTTCAACGTCGACGGCGGCGAAGTGGCCCTGTGGGGCGAGGGCGTGGGCACGGCCAACACGCGGCTGCAGATCCGCCGTAACGGCGTGGTCGTGAGCCAGGGCGACACCCTCGTGACGCAGACGGCCTCGGGCGTGACCTGCTCGGAGAACGACATCGGCGCGCTCGGCGCCTGGGCCAGCTGCGGCGCGGCCGACGCCAACTACGTCTACGGCGCGGGTGGCGCCTACTCGGTGGACATGGGCCTCGTCGGCATCGGCGAGACCATCACCATCGACTACGACATCGTGTCCATGGTCAGCGGCCAGTACCTGAGCGGCGCGGTCAGCTCGGGCAACTGCTACGGCGGTTATGGCGGTTACGGCCTCGTGGAGGTGCCGTACACCCAGTGCGTCAGCTACAACGGCATTGCGCGCTCGGGCGACCCGTTCAACGGCGCTCAGCCCTTCGACACGGCCGACTTCGCGCTCACGGCCACCGCGGTATCCCTGCCCGAACCGGGCAGCCTGGCGCTGCTGGGGGCGGCAGGCGGGGGCTGGTGGCTGAGCCGGCGGCGCAAGGCCCGGCCTGCCACGGACTGACGCCGGCGCGTCCGGCATCGCGGCAAGCGGCACCCACGGGGTGCCGCTTGTCTTTCGTTCCCACCCCTAGACTCGCGCGCCATGGCTCGCTTCGCATTCATCTGGGAACTCGGCGGCGCCTATGGCCACCTCGGTCGCATGATCCCGGTCGCCCGGGAGCTGCGCCGGCGCGGCCATGAGGCCGTCTTCATCATCCGCGAGCTGGTCGAGGCCGAGCGCCTGCTCGGGCCGCATGGCTTCAGCTGGTTCCAGGCGCCGCTGTGGATAGGCCGGGTCATGAAGCTGCCCGACCCCCTCAGCCATGCCGAGCTGCTGATGCAGTTCGGCTTCCTCGACCCGCCGGCCTTGCTGAGCATCTGCCGCGCCTGGCGCAACCTGCTCGGCCTGCTGAAGGTGGATGCGCTGGTGTTCGACTACTCGCCCACAGCCGTGCTGGCCAGCCGGGGCCTGGGCCTGCCGCAGCTCAACCTGGCCAACGGTTTCCAGGTGCCGCCCGCGGCCCGGCCGTTGCCGCCGCTGCGCTGGTGGCAGAAGGCGCCGGCCGCGCGGCTGCTGGATTCCGAGCAGCAGGTGATGCATGTCGCCAACCAGGTGCTCTACGAGCTGGGTGCGCCGCCCGTCGAGAGCGTGCTGGACATCCTCTCGGGCAGTCCCGACGTCTTCGCCACGCTGCCGGAGCTGGACCACTACCCCGACCGCGCCGGCGGAGATTTCGTCGGCCCCATCTTCGACCTCGGCCGTGGCGAGGCGGTGCGCTGGCCGGCCAAGGGCGCGCTCAAGGTGTTCGCCTATCTCAAGCCCGACTACGGCGCGCTGGAGCCGCTGCTGGCGGCCCTGCGCCAGCTCGACGCCAGCGTGCTGGTGCACGTCCCCGGCGTCTCGCGGCGTACCGTGGAGAGCTTCTCCGCCGACAACCTCGCCATCTCGCGCCAGCCGCTGGACATCGAGCAGGTGCGCCGCGGCTGCGACCTGGCGGTGCTGCATGCCGGCATCAGCACGGTGGCGGCCATGCTGCTGGCGGGCAAGCCGGTGCTGCTCTTCCCGCAGCAGCTGGAGCAGACGATGTTCGCCCGCAGCGTCGAGGCCCTAGGCGCGGCGGTGGTGATCCCGGAGGCGGCGGCGGGCCAGTTCCCGCGGCTGCTCAAGCGCGCGGTGGCCGACGCCTCCCTCGCCGACAAGGCCCGGCAGTTCGCCGCCAAGTACGAGGGTTATGAGCAGGCCCAGGCGATACGCGCCGTGGCCGACCGCTGCGAAGCCCTGCTGGTGCCGCGCTGAAAGTTGGCCGTCCGGGCAGCCTCGGGAATGCGTGATGGGCGCCGTCACGGCCATCTGCTAGGCTCCCGGGCTTCGTTTTTGACCCCGCGTCGCCTCGGGTTTTCCGGCGGCGGCGCTTTCGATGGATACCGCCCTCGTTCTCTTTCTGATCCTCGTCAACGGCCTGTTCGCGATGTCCGAGATGGCCTTGACCGCCAGCCGCAAGGCCAGGCTGCAGGTGATGGTGGAAAGCGGCGAGGGGGGCGCGCAGGCCGCCATGGACCTGCACGAGAACCCGACCAAGTTCCTCTCCACGGTCCAGATCGGCATCACCGGCATAGGCGTGCTCAACGGCATCGTGGGCGACGCGGCCTTCTCGGGCCCGCTGTCGCACTGGCTGACCGAGACCTTCGGCCTCAACCCGCACGCCACAGACATCGCGGCCACGGCCCTGGTCGTCGTCATCATCACGCTGCTGACCATCGTCTTCGGCGAGCTGGTGCCCAAGCGGGTGGGCCAGATCTACCCCGAGACGGTGGCCCGGCTGGTGGCGCCGACGATGAACTTCATCTCCATCGCGGCCCGGCCGCTGGTGAAGTCGCTGAGCTTCATGACCGAGGCGACCCTCGGCGTGCTCGGCCTGCGCAACAAGGGCCAGCGCGGCGTGACGGAAGAGGAGATCGCCGCCAGCCTGGAGGAGGGCCGGGACGCCGGTGTCATCGAGGAGCACGAGCACCAGATGGTGCGCAACGTCTTCCGCCTGGACGAGCGCCAGATCGGCTCGATGATGATCCCGCGGGCCGAGATCGCCTGGCTGGACGCCGACGCCACGCCCGCCGAGGTGCTGGCGGTGCTGCGCGAGCATGGCTTCAGTCGCTACCCGGTCTGCCGCGGCGGCCTCAACGACGTGCTGGGCGTGGCCTCGGCGCCGGCCCTGCTGGCCCGGTTGCTGGACGGCAAGGCCCTGGACCTGACCGAGGGGCTGGAGGCCCCGCTCTTCGTGCCCGAGACGCTGTCGGGCATGGAGCTGGTCGAACATTTCCGCGTGTCCGCGGCGCCCCTGGTCTTCGTCGTCGACGAGTACGGCGAGGTCCAGGGCGTGATCGCGGTGCGCGACGTGCTGGAAGCCATCGCCGGGGAGTTCAACGCCCCGAGCGACGGCGACTCCTGGGCGGTGCAGCGCGAGGACGGGAGCTGGCTGTTCGACGGCCTCATCCCCGTGCCCGAGCTGAAGGACCGCCTGGAGCTGAAGGAACTGCCCGAGGAGGACCGTGGCCGCTACAACACCCTGGCGGGCATGGTCATGCTGTTGCTGGGGCGCTTGCCGCGCACGGCTGACGTGGTGGAGTGGAACGCGTGGAGATTCGAGGTCGTGGACCTCGACGGCAAGCGTGTGGACAAAGTGCTGGTCAGTCGTCTGGCCGAAGAAACTGGAGAGAAAACATGAGCAACCCCCCGATGTACGGCGAACTGCTGCCGCTGGACCGTGAAGTCCACAAGAACCTGAAGCTGGACACCAGCCAGACCGTCGTCACGCGCGTGGCCGACCAGAACTCGGTCTTCCTGGCCGCCGTCGAGTTCGGCGACGCCTGCAAGGAATACCCCATCGTCTTCGTGCGCGCCGGCGAGGGCGGCCCCGACGGCAAGCCCGCCGTCGCGCCGCTGGCGGTGCTGGGCCTGAAGTCCGGCGTCAACCTCTTCGTCGAGGGCAACGAGTGGAAGGGGAACTACGTGCCCGCCTACGTGCGCCGCTACCCCTTCGCCATGGCCCGCCTCGACGGCAACGCCAACAACCTCGCCGTCTGCTTCGACAGCAAGTGGGCCGGCTTCAACGAAACGACCGGCGAGGCCCTGTTCAAGGACGGCCAGCCGACCGAGTTCCTGCAAGGTGCCAAGACCTTCCTGGAGAACTTCGAGCAGGAGACCGAGCGCACCCGCCTCATCTGCAACCTGCTCGTGGAGATGGAGCTGCTGCAGGACATGCGCTTCGAGGCCACGCTGCCCAACGGCGAGAAGCTGGACGTGGAAGGCTTCCTGGCCCTGGACGAGAAGAAGTACGCCGAGCTGCCGGACGACAAGGTCCTTCAGCTGCACCGCAACGGCCTCATCGCCCTCGTCGAGATGCATCGCCTCTCGATGACCAACATGAACCGCCTGGCGGCCCGGCACGGCGGCGCCTGAGCCGGCTGCGCTCCGCACGAAGGCCGCTCACGCGGCCTTTTTTACGGCCGGCCGGCTGCGGCTTCGCCCGTCGACGGCCTGGGGTCACCCATTCGAGGGGCAGGAAAACCCGGCCGATCAGGGAATACACATGTATCGTTCTGTGTCCGCCAGGGAAAAGTCACATTCGAGTCCCTAGACTCGCCGGCTCGGTGCGTTGGGCGCCAAGGATGCAGTCGATGATCCCCTCTTTCAAAGAAAGCAGCCGCTCGCCGCTGAATCCCTTCGGCGGCCCGCCGCTGGAACTCAACAGCGATTTCGGCGCCCTGGACGGCGAGGCGCTGGGCCTCGTCGAGCGCCGTTATGGCGACCGGGGCCTGCTCGTCACCCGGGAGCGCTACAGCAGCCGCAACGAGGACGGCGACATCGTCTGCACCGCCAAGGATGGCGACAACATCGTCGGCACCCTGTCGGTGCGCTTCGACGGGCCCGGCGGCCTGCATGCCGACCTGCTCTTCGGGGCCGAGATCGCCGAGTGGCGCTCGGCGCGCGTCAAGCTCTGCGAGTTCGGCGGCCTGGCCGTCGACAAGCATTCCCACGATCCCAAGCGCGTGCTGGCCCAGATCTTCCACCTCGGCTACCTGCATGCCCATCGCAAGGCGCGCTGCGAGCGCCTGGTCATCGAGGTCAACCCGCGCCACGTCGCCTTCTACCGGCGCTGGCTGGGCCTGCTGCCCTACACCACGGCCCGCCACAACCCGCGTGTCAACGCGCCGGCGGTGCTGATGAGCGTGGACTTCGCCACGGTGCGCGAGCAGATCGCCCTGCTGGGCGGCCGTCCCGAGCTGCTGGCCTCGGCGCGCAGCCTCTACCCCCTGGCGTGGGACGAGGCCACCGAGGCCGCCATGCTGGCCAAGCTGCCCTGAACCCAGGTCATTTCGTTCACATCAGGTCGCCGCTGTAGCGGTCGGCCTTGGCCACGACCTTCTTGCCGTAGAGCGGTGCGGCCAGCCCCCACAGCACAAAGTTGTTCACCAGCCGCGGCAGCAGCGGCAGGGGCCGCGGGATGTCCACGATCAGCACGATGCGCGGTTCCGTCGCCTCGTTGACCACCTCGTGCGGCCAGGAGTCGTCGAACATCACGCCCTCGCCCTCCTTCCAGACGTAGTCCTGCCCCGCGACGCGGATGCGCGGCGGATTCACCCGCGGCACGCGGATGCCGAGGTGGTAGCGCAGGTAGCCGACGTAGGGGCCGTCGTGCTCGGGGATGGACTTGCCCGGGTCCAGCACCGAGAAGAAGGCCTGCAGCACGCCCGGCACCTGGGCCAGCGCCGCACAGGTGGCGGGGCAGCGGGCGCGGTTGGCGTCGGGCTTGTGCCCGAGCAGCTCCAGCATGAACACCTTCCAGTCGCCCGCCGTGGTGGCCGAGATCTCGGTCGCGGGGCGGTTGACGTCGTGGTAGCGCGGCATCGCCACGCCGCCCGACAGCAGGGCATCGCACTCCGCTCGGATGAGTGGGTAGGCCCGCTCCAGCGCCCGCAGCTCCGGGCAGATGTCGTCGATGTCAAAGAAGACGGGCCGTTGCTCGTGGCCGGCGTAGCGCAGCAGCAGGTTGTTGACCGCGCGCTTGGGGGCGTGATAGTCCATGAACGTGGATCGGTACAGCAGTGGAGCGGATCGTGCCGTCGTGGCGGATCGGGTGCAGTCAAGTCGGGCTTGCCCCCGAGGCGCGCTGGGGTTTGCGATGGCGTCCACACTTTTTCAGGGACAGTGCGCTAACGCTGAAACCAATTGCAAAGACGCGGCTGCGCGAGACTACGGCCCTCACCCGCTACGGAGACTGCGCAATGAACTACCAAGGAAGCTGCCACTGCGGCCGTGTCGCCTTCGAGGTCGATGGCCAGCTGGAAGGCGTCATGGCCTGCAACTGCTCCATCTGCCGGCGCAAGGGCGCGTTGATGTGGTTCGTCGGGCGCGACAAGCTGCGCCTGCTCACGCCCGAGGCCGACCTCGCCGCCTACGCCTTCAACAAGCACGTCATCCAGCACCGCTTCTGCCCGAACTGCGGCATCCACACCTACGGCGAGGGCACCGATCCCAAGGGCAACGCCATGGCGGCCGTCAACGTGCGCTGCCTGGACGACGTCGACCTGGAAAGCCTGCCGGTGACGCACTACAACGGCCGCGACGCCTGACCTCCTAGGCCAGCCCGCCGCCCAGACGCGCCGAGAGCGCGATGGCGGCCTCCTTCAACGCCAGGGCGGCCTCGCTGTCGGCCGCCGTGTCGAAGCTCGCGCTCGGGCCGATGGCCGTCAGCGTGAGCACCAGCCGGCCGCCCGCCTCGAAGACCGGCGCCGCCAGCGCGCTGACGCCGACGATGACGCCGTCGCGCGAACGGGCCAGGCCCTCGCGTCGCACCTCCTCCAGCATGGCCGGCGCGGGCAGGGCTTCGCCCAGCACCGCCGCCTCCTCCGCGCGGTGGGCCGCGAACAGCCGGCCCGAGGCGGTGCCGGCCAGGCTCATGACCGTGCCGTGGCGCATGCTCACATGCACCGGCGTCGGCCCCTCGGCCACGCGCACGATGGTGGGCCCCCGGGTGCCCCAGACGGCGATGGCCACGGTGTGGCCCAGGCGCAGGGCCAGCTCTTCGATGACCGGCGTGGCCAGCCGCACCGGGTCGTACTGCTGCAGACTGATGAGGCCGAGCTGCAGGGCCAGCGGGCCCAGGCCATAGAAGCCCGACCGGCCGCTGCCGCCGTCCTGCTCGACGAGGCCGAGCTTGATGAAGCTGACGAGATAGGGATGGGCCTTGGCCGGTGTCATGCCCGCCTCGCGGGCCAGGTCCTTCAGCGGCATGGGCCGGCCATGGTGGGCCAGGGCCAGCAGCAACTGGCCGCCCACTTCGATGCTCTGGATGCCGCGCGGTTCCCGCGCTGGAGGCTTGCCGTTACTCATGTGGAAAATTCTATATTGCTGAATTGATTCGTAATAGGCTAAATTGCGAGCCTTGCGTGGAGACCGCCCCATGACCGCCAAAGCCTTTGCTTCCCAAGCCGACCTCGAAGAGAAGAAGGTCAGCTTCGAGCGCCTGTCCGAACACGCCTGGGCCTACACGGCCGAGGGCGACCCCAACACCGGCATCGTCATCGGCCGCGATGCGGCCATGGTGGTCGACACCCAGGCCACGCCCGTGATGGCGGCCGACGTGATCCGCCGCATCCGCGAGGTCAGCCCGGTGCCCATCAAGTACGTGCTGCTCAGCCACTACCACGCCGTGCGCGTGCTGGGCGCCTCCGCCTTCAAGGCCGAGGGCCTCGAGCAGGTCATCGCCAGCGACGCCACCCTGGCCCTCATCCGCGAGCGCGGCGAGCAGGACAAGGCCAGCGAGATCGGCCGCTTCCCGCGGCTGTTCCGCAACGTCGAGTCCGTGCCGCCGGGGCTGACCTGGCCGACGCTGACCTTCTCCGGCCGCCTGACGCTCGACCTGGGCGGCGTGAAGGTCGAGATGTTCTCGCCGGGGCGAGGCCACACGGCCGGCGACACCGTGGCCTGGCTGCCCGGGGAGCGCGTGCTCTTCAGCGGCGACCTCGTCGAGTTCGACGCCACCCCCTACTGCGGCGACGCCCACTTCGCCGACTGGCCCGCCACGCTGGACGCCGTCGCCGCGCTGGACGCCGCCGCCCTGGTGCCCGGCCGCGGCCCGGCGCTGAAGGGCCCCGAGCAGGTGGCCGCCGGCCTGGCCGGCACGCGCGCCTTCGTCAGCGAGCTGTATGCCGCCGTGCAGGCCGGCGTGCAGGCGGGCGAGGAGTTGAAGGCCGTCTACCAGCGCACCATGGCGTCGCTGCGGCCCAAGTACGGGCACTGGGTCATCTTCGACCACTGCATGCCTTTCGACGTGACGCGGGCCTATGACGAGGCCGGCGGGTTGAGCCACCCGCGCATCTGGACGGCCGAACGGGACGTGCAGATGTGGAAGGCCCTCGAAGGCGCCTGAGGTGAAAGCAAGGCCTTGACATGCACTTGCCCGCCTACCCCTATCACCAGAGCCTGGAGCAGCGCTCGGGCCAGCCGCAGCGGCGCCCCGTCGTCGTCATCGGTGCCGGCCCCGTCGGCCTGACGCTGGCGCTGGACCTGGCCCGGCGCGACGTGCCCGTCGTCGTCGTCGACGACAACGACCACATCGGCAGCGGCTCGCGCGCCGTCTGCTGGGCCAAGAAGACCCTGGAGGTGTTCGACCGCCTCGGCGTCGGCGAGGCGGTGGCGCGCGAGGGCGTGCGCTGGCAGCGCGGGCGCGTCTTCCATGGCGAGCGCGAGGCCTATGCCTTCGACCTCCTGCCCGAGGCGCATCACAAGATGCCGGCCATGGTCAACCTGCAGCAGGACCAGGTCGAGGCCCGCCTCGTGCGCGCGGCGCAGCTTGACGGCCGCATCGAGCTGCGCGGCCGGCATGAAGTCATCGGCCTGGAACAGGACGCCGAGGGCGTGACGCTGAACCTGCGCACGCCCGACGGCCTCTTCGACATGCGCGCCGACTGGGTCGTGGCCTGTGACGGCGCGCGCAGCCCGGCGCGGGCCATGCTGGGCCTGAGCTTCCAGGGCCAGGTCTTCGAGGACCGCTTCCTCATCGCTGACGTGCGCCTGGCCCCCGGCGTGCACCCGCGCGGCCTGGACCCGGCGCGGCCCGAGCGCTGGTTCTGGTTCGACCCGCCCTTCCACCCCGGCCAGTCCGTGCTCCTGCACGCCCAGGCCGACGGCCTCTGGCGCATCGACTTCCAGCTCGGCCGCGATGCCGACGCCGAAGCCGAGCGTGACGTCGACCGCATCAAGGCGCGCGTGGCCGCCATGCTGGGCAGCGAGGGCTTCGAGCTGGCGTGGTCGTCCATCTACCAGTTCTGCTGCCGGCGCGCCGAGCGCTTGCGCGTCGGGCGCGTGCTGTTGGCGGGTGACGCGGCCCACCAGGTCTCGCCCTTCGGCGCGCGTGGCGCCAACAGCGGCGTGCAGGATGCCGACAACCTCGGCTGGAAGCTTGCCGCCGTGCTGCAGGGGGAGGGCAGCGAGGCCCTGCTCGATGCCTACGAGTTCGAGCGCATCGAGGCCGCCGACGACAACATTGGACACTCCACGCGCGCCACCGACTTCATCAGCCCCAAGAGCGCCCTGAGCCGGCGGCTGCGCAAGGCCGCGCTGGATCTCGCCGCGCGCACCGAGTTCGCCAAGCCGCTGGTCAACAGCGGGCGGCTGTCCACGCCGACCGACCACGTCGATTCGCCCCTCAGCACGCCCGACGTCGAGCCCTGGCATGCCGGCCCGGCGCCGGGCTGCCCTGCGCCCGATGCGCCGCTGGACGGGGGCTGGCTGAGCGAGCAGTTCGGCGACTTCCTGCTGCTGTGCTTCGGCTGGGCGGCCGAGGCCGCCGGCGTGCGTGTGCTGACCTTGCCGTCGGACGGCATCGCCGCCGCGCGCTACGGCGCGGGGCCAGGCAGCGTGGTGCTGGTGCGGCCCGACGCCATCGTCGCGGCGCGCTGGCACCGATTCGACGCTGCGGCCCTGGCGGCAGCCCTGGCCCGAGCCCATGGGAGGCCGAATGAATAAATTGAACCTGACCCCAAATTTCGGTCGCGAGGCGGATGCCTTCTATGCCGAGCTCATCGCCGCCCAGGCGGGCCTGGACGACGAGGCGGCGGCGGACTGGCTGGCGCGGCTGACCCTCATCCTGTGCAACCACATCGGCGACCGCGAGGTGCTCAGAGAAGCCTTCGCCCTGGCCCACGAACGCCATGACTGAACTGACCCGACACGCCTTGAACTACCTGACCGGCTTCGGCAACCAGCACGCCAGCGAGGCCGTGCCCGGTGCCCTGCCCATCGGCCGCAACAGCCCGCAGCGCGCGCCGCATGGCCTGTATGCCGAGCTGCTGTCGGGCAGCGCCTTCACCGCGCCGCGGGCCGAGAACCAGCGGACCTGGCTCTACCGCCGCCGGCCCTCGGTCGTGTGCGGCGGCTACGGGCCGCTGGCCCATGCGCACTGGAAGAGCGGCGCCGCCCAGGGCGAGGCCGCGCCGCCCGACCCGCTGCGCTGGGGCCCGACGCCACTGCAGGGCGAGGGCGATTTCGTCGACGGCCTGCGCACCTACGTGGTCAACGGCGAAGCCGGCCAGCAGGGCATGAGCGCCCACGCCTACGTGGCCACCCGGTCCATGGGTCGGCGCGCCCTCGTCAACGCCGATGGCGAGATGCTGCTCGTGCCCCAGCAGGGACGCCTGCTGGTCACCACCGAGCTGGGCCGGCTGGAAGTGGCGCCCGGCTCCATCGCCCTGCTGCCGCGGGGCCTGGCCTTCAAGGTCGACCCGCTGGACGTGCCGGCGCGCGGCTACGTGTGCGAGAACTTCGGAGCCGCCTTCCGACTGCCCGAACTCGGCCCTATCGGCTCCAACGGCCTGGCCAACCCGCGCGACTTCGAGTTCCCCGTGGCCTGGCACGAGGTGGAGGAGGGCGCCTACGAGATCGTCAAGCGCCATGGCGGCCAGCTCTGGCGCGCCACGCAGCCGCACAGCCCCTTCAACGTCGTCGCCTGGCACGGCAACCTCGCGCCCTGCCGCTACGACACGTCGCGCTTCATGACGATCAACACCGTCAGCTTCGACCACCCGGACCCGAGCATCTTCACCGTGCTGACCAGCCCCAGCGACAGTCCCGGCTGGGCCAACGTCGACTTCGTCATCTTCCCGCCGCGCTGGATGGTGGCCGAGGACACCTTCCGCCCGCCCTGGTACCACCGCAACGTGATGAGCGAGTTCATGGGCCTGGTGCTGGGCCAGTACGACGCCAAGCCCGAGGGCTTCAAGCCGGGCGGCGCCAGCCTGCACAACAGCTACGTGCCTCACGGCCCCGACACCGACGCCTTCGACAAGGCCAGCAGCGCCGAGCTCACGCCCCACAAGCTCGACGCCACGCTCGCCTTCATGTTCGAGACCCGCTGGCCCATGAAGCCCACGGCCTGGGCGATGAATGAGGCGCCCCTGGAGAAGACCTACGCCGACTGCTGGCAGGGCTTGACCGAGAACTTCCAGCCTGGCTGAGCCACCGCCGCGGCAATGCGCCACAGAGGCACAGAGACACAGAGAAACGGGTCACAAGACCCACGGTCCGGCCATCGCACACGGGCCGTTGCGCCGGCCCACCGCCTCTGTGTCTCTGTGCCTCTGTGGCTGAGTCCCTGCATCGCACGCTGAACACCCGACACCATGCTCGACCATACCCACGACCCCGCCGCCCTGTCCTGGGTCGCCTCGGCCAACGACCCAGCCACCGACTTCCCGCTGCAGAACCTGCCCTTCTGCCGTTTCCGGCGCGCCGGCTCGCTGGAGCCCTGGCGGGTGGGTGTCGGCATCGGCGACCGGATCCTCGACCTCGCCGCCTGGGGCATCGACGACCTGAACGCGCTGATGGCCCGGCCCGGCGTGGAGCGCCGCGCGCTGCGCCACCGCCTCTTCGACACCCTCAAGGCCGGCGCGCCGGAGATCGACCTCGTGCCGCAGGCCGAGGCCGAGTTCACGCTGCCCTGCCGCATCGGCGACTACACCGACTTCTACACGGGCATCCACCACGCCCGAGCCGTCGGCAGGCTCTTCCGTCCCGACAACCCGCTGCTGCCGAACTACCAGTGGGTGCCCATCGGCTACCACGGCCGCAGCAGCTCCATCGTCGTCAGCGGCACGCCCATCCGCCGCCCCAGGGGCCAGGTCAAGGCGCCCGACGCCGAGGTGCCCGTGTTCAAGCCCAGCGCCCGCATCGACTGCGAGCTGGAGCTGGGCCTCTTCGTCGGCCCCGGCAATGCGCTGGGCGAGCCCTTCGGCATCGACGAGGCCGACGAGCACGCCTTCGGCTTGACCCTGCTCAACGACTGGTCGGCCCGCGACATCCAGCCCTGGGAGTACCAGCCCCTGGGCCCCTTCCTTGCCAAGAACTTCGGCACGACGATCTCGCCCTGGATCGTCACCATGGACGCGCTGGAGCCCTTCCGCATCCCCTTCACCCGGCCCGAGGGCGACCCCCAGCCGCTGCCCTACCTCGACTCCCCCCGGCATCGCGCCGCGGCGGCCTACGACATCGAGATGGAGGTCTGGCTCAAGACGCCGGCCATGCCGGAGCCGGTGCGCCTGTCGCGCTCCAACCTGCGCCACGCCTACTGGTCGCTGGCGCAGATGCTGACCCACCACGCCAGCAACGGCTGCAACCTCCAGCCCGGCGACCTGCTGGGCACGGGCACCATCAGCGGCCCGGCGCCCGAGGAGGCGGGCTCGCTGCTCGAACTGACCGCGGGCGGCAAGCAGCCCATCACCCTGCCCAACGGCGAGCAGCGCAGCTTCCTGCTGGACGGCGACCGACTCGGCCTGCGGGCTCAGGCCTGCAAGCCAGGGTTCCGCCGCATCGGCTTCGGCGCCTGCGACGGCGTCGTCACACCGGCGGGCTGAGGGGCGCGGCCGGCACCGCCCCCCCAAGCGCGGGCGCGCCGGCCCGTTTTTGTGCGGCACCGCGGTGCTGCGGTACACCAACGGTGCGGTTCGCACCGCGGCGGGGCTGCTGCGGTCCGTAACCGTGCGTCCGGGCGGCTCCTGGCGGGATGTGACGAAGTGCACGGGCTGGCACGAGGCTTGCGCTGACTGCGTTCGGCTACTCGACCTCGACATCCAACCCTGGAGGAATCCCGATGCTTCGCCGTTCCGCACTCGCCCTGGCCGCCGCCGCCAGCCTGTTCGCCCCCGCCGCCTTCGCCGCCGACACCATCAAGGTCGGCGTGCTGCACTCGCTCTCGGGCACCATGGCCATCTCCGAGACCGTGCTCAAGGACACGGTGCTGATGGCCATCGACGAGATCAACGCCAAGGGCGGCCTGCTCGGCAAGAAGCTGGAGCCCGTCGTCGTCGACCCGGCCTCCAACTGGCCGCTGTTCGCCGAGAAGGCCAAGCAGCTCATCTCGCAGGACAAGGTCGCCGTCGTCTTCGGCTGCTGGACCTCGGTGAGCCGCAAGTCGGTGCTGCCGGTCTTCGAGCAGACCAACTCGCTGCTGTTCTACCCCGTGCAGTACGAGGGTGAAGAGCTCAGCAAGAACGTCTTCTACACCGGCGCCGCACCCAACCAGCAGGCCATCCCCGCCGTCGAATACCTGATGAGCAAGGACGGCGGCGGTGCCAAGCGCTTCGTGCTGCTGGGCACCGACTACGTCTACCCGCGCACCACCAACAAGATCCTGCGCGCCTTCCTGCACAGCAAGGGCATCAAGGACGAGGACATCATGGAGGAGTACACCCCCTTCGGGCACTCCGACTATCAAAGCATCATCGCCAAGATCAAGAAGTTCTCGGCCGAAGGCAAGAAGACGGCCGTGGTCTCCACCATCAACGGCGACTCCAACGTGCCCTTCTACAAGGAACTGGGCAACCAGGGCCTGAAGGCGACCGACGTGCCGGTGGTGGCCTTCTCCGTGGGTGAGGAGGAACTGCGCGGCGTGGACGCCAAGCCGCTGGTGGGTCATCTCGCGGCGTGGAACTACTTCATGTCCATCAAGAACCCGGCCAACGACGCCTTCATCAAGAAGTGGAGCGACTACGCCAAGGCCAAGGGCATCGCCGGCCACAAGGACAAGCCGCTCACCAACGATCCGATGGAAGCCACCTACATCGGCATCAACATGTGGGCCCAGGCCGTCAAGAAGGCCGGCAGCACCGACACCGACAAGGTCATCGCCGCCATGGCCGGCCAGACCTTCCCGGCGCCCTCGGGCATCACGTCCAAGATGGACGAGAAGAACCACCACCTGCACAAGTCGGTGTTCATCGGCGAGGTGAAGGCGGACGGCCAGTTCAACGTGGTGTGGAAGACCCCCGGCCCCGTCAAGGCCCAGCCGTGGTCGCCCTACATCCCCGAGAACAAGGGCAAGAAGGACGAGCCCGAAAAGAAGTGACGTGCCTGCGGCGGGGCGCTTCGGCGTTCCGCCCGCCTACGGCGAACTCCCTCGAACACAGCCACAGAGGCACAGAGACACAGAGAACGGGCGCTGCCCGGTTCCTCTGTGTTTCCTCTGTGTCTCCGTGCCTCTGTGGTCGTATTCATTTCCTCGCCTCATGACTTTGCTTCGTCGGCTTCTCTGCCTCGCGCTGCTGACCTTCGGTTCGGCCTGGGCCCTGCCGCCTGAACTGGCCACCCGCATCGCCACCGGTGACGGAGACGAGCGCGTCGCGGCCCTGCAGCAGGCGCTGGCTGCGGGCGACGAGTCGCTCGGCCCCTTCCTGCGCGCGCTGCAGGACGGGCGGGTCCGCCTCAAGGCCGGCCAAGCCCTCGTCGTGGCCGAGGGCGCCACGCCGCCGGCCGATGCGGAGGAACCCATGCTCAACAACCGCATGCGCCGCGAGATCGACGCCGCGCTGGCAGGGCTGGACCTGCTGTCCAGGGACCGCGAGGTTCGCGCCAAGGCCCTGGCCACGCTGCGCGACGACGCGGACGTGTCCAAGCTGCCGCTCTTCGAGAAGGCGCTCGCCGCCGAGAGCGACGCAGGGCTGCGCGCCCAACTGAATTCCCTCGTGGCCGGCGCCAAGCTGTCGTCCGCCGACGCCGGCCAGCGCCGCGCCGCGGCCACCGAACTCGCGGCCAGTGCCGACCCGGCCACGCGGGCCCTGCTGCTGGACAAGCTGTCCGCCGAGTCCGACCCCGGCGCCAAGGCCGCGATGCAGGCGGCCGTCGACGCCATCGGCGCCCGGCTGGCCTGGGGCGAACGCGCCCAGCTGCTGTTCTCCGGGCTCAGCCTCGGCTCGGTGCTGCTGCTCGTTGCGCTGGGCCTGGCCATCACCTACGGCCTGATGGGCGTCATCAACATGGCCCACGGCGAGCTGCTGATGGTGGGCGCCTACGCGACCTACAGCGTGCAGCAGGCCTTCCGCGCCTGGGCGCCGGGCGCCTTCGACCACTACCTCTGGGTCGCCCTGCCGGCCAGCTTCCTTGCCGCCGCCCTGGTGGGTGCGGCCATGGAGCGCAGCGTCATCCGCTGGCTCTACGGCCGGCCGCTGGAGACGCTGCTGGCGACCTGGGGCATTTCGCTGGTGCTGATGCAGGCCGTGCGCAGCCTCTTCGGCGCGCAGAACGTGGCCGTGGAGAACCCCGCCTGGCTGTCCGGTGGCTGGGCCCTGCTGCCCAACCTGACCCTGCCCTACAACCGCCTGGCCATCCTCGCCTTCGCGGGCCTGGTGCTGGCCGGCATGGCCCTGCTGCTGTCGCGCACCCGGCTGGGCTTGATGGTGCGCGGCGTCACGCAGAACCGGCGCATGGCCGCCTGCGTGGGCGTCAACACCTCGCAGGTGGACACCCTGGCCTTCGCCCTCGGCTCAGGCATCGCCGGCCTGGCCGGCTGCGCGCTGAGCCAGATCGGCAACGTCGGGCCGGACCTCGGCCAGAGCTACATCGTCGACGCCTTCATGGTGGTGGTGCTCGGCGGCGTTGGCCAGCTGGCCGGCACCGTCTACGCCGGCCTGGGCCTGGGCGTGCTGTCCAAGCTGCTGGAAGGCTGGCAGGGCGCGGTGCTCGCCAAGATCGCGCTGCTGATGCTGCTTGTCCTCGTCATCCAGAAGAAGCCGCAAGGCCTGTTCGCACTGAAGGGCAGGGCCGTGGAATGAAATACAAAACAAAGCCACAGAGGCACAGAGACACAGAGGGAGCACCACGCTTTCCTCGCACCTGCTCGATTTCTCTGTGCCTCTGTGTCTCTGTGGCTGTGTTCATGGGGCGTCCCGCATGAAGCGACTTTTCCTCATCGTCGCAGCCCTGACCCTGCTGCTGGTGCCCCTGCTGCACCTCGCCTTCCCGCCCGGCCACGCGCTGCACCTGAGCGAGTTCTACGTCGGCCTGCTCGGCAAGTTCCTGTGCTTCGCCATCTGCGCGCTGGCCCTGGACCTCATCTGGGGCTTCGGCGGCATCCTGTCGCTGGGGCACGGGCTGTTCTTCGCCCTGGGTGGCTACGGCATGGGCATGTACCTCATGCGCCAGATCGGCCGCGACGGGCAGTACCAGTCCGACCTGCCGGACTTCATGGTCTTCCTGAACTGGAAGGAACTGCCCTGGCACTGGGCGCTGAGCGACTCACTCGTCGGCCAGATCTTCCTCGCGCTCGCCGTGCCCGGCCTGATTGCGGCGGTGTTCGGCTTCTTCGCCTTCCGCTCGCGCATCCAGGGCGTGTATTTCTCCATCATCACCCAGGCCCTCACCGTCGCGGCGATGCTGCTCTTCTTCCGCAACGAGACGGGCTTCGGTGGCAACAACGGCTTCACCGACTTCAAGCGCATCGCCGGCATGCCGCTCAACACGCCGGGCATGAAAGTCGGCCTGTGCGTGGCCAGCGGGCTCGCGCTGATCGTCTGCTACCTCGTGGCCCGCGCACTCACGCAAAGCCGCTGGGGCCGCATCCTGCAGGCCATCCGCGATGCCGAAGGGCGCGTGCGCTTCCTGGGCTACGACCCCGTGGCCTTCAAGCTCAGCGCCTATGTCATCTCGGCCGTGATGTGCGCGCTGGCCGGCGCACTCTACGTGCCCCAGGTGGGCATCATCAATCCCAGCGAGATGAGCCCGGCGGCCAGCATCGAGATGGCCATCTGGGCCGCGGTCGGCGGGCGTGGCACGCTGATCGGGCCCGTGCTCGGCGCCTTCTTCGTCAACGGCACCAAGTCGGTCTTCACGGTCTGGTGGCCGGAGGGTTGGCTCTACGTGCTGGGCGCCCTCTTCATCGCCGTGACCCTCTTCCTGCCCGCGGGCCTGGTGGGGCTGGTGCGGAGGATCAGGAAATGACCCCGGAACTGCTCGAAGCCGGCGCCGAGGCGCGCTCGCGCGCCATCACCCGCATCGCCACCGCCGGCGAGCCCATCTTCAACCAGGGCGTGGCCCTGTACGTCGAAGACCTCAAGGTCGCCTTCGACGGCTTCCAGGCCCTGGGCGGCCTGTCCTTCACGGTCGGCGTGGGCGAGTTGCGCTGCGTCATCGGCCCCAACGGCGCCGGCAAGACGACGACGATGGACTGCATCACCGGCAAGACCCGGCCCGACAGCGGCCGCATCTACTTCGGCAGCAACCTCGACCTGCGGACGATGAACGAGGCCCAGATCGCCCGCGCGGGCATCGGCCGCAAGTTCCAGAAGCCCACGGTCTTCGAGGCGCTGACCGTGGCCGAGAACCTCGAGTTGGCCCTGGCCGGCGACCGACGTGCCCGCTTCGCCATGCGTGCGCGCCTCACCGGCGAGCAGCGCGACCGGCTCGACGAGCTTCTCAAGACCGTGCACCTGGCCGAGGAGCGCACTCGCCTGGCCGGCCTGCTCAGCCACGGCCAGAAGCAGTGGCTGGAGATCGGCATGCTGCTCGCGCAGGACCCCAAGCTGCTGCTGCTCGACGAGCCCGTCGCCGGCATGACCGACGAGGAGACCGAGCGCACGGCCGAACTCTTCCTGAGCCTGGAGGGCCAGCACTCGCTCGTCGTCGTCGAGCACGACATGGCCTTCGTCGGCACGCTGGCCGGCGCCCACCGCACGGTGACCGTGCTGCACGAGGGCAGGACGCTGGCCGAAGGCACGATGGCTGCCGTTCAATCGGATGAGAAGGTGATCGAGGTCTACCTTGGTCGATAGGAATCCAACACGGCCACAGAGGCACAGAGACACAGAGAGATGGGGCTGCTCTCGCGACTCGGGCGCACCTTCTCTGTGCCTCTGTGTCTCTGTGGCTGTGTTCCCGAGAGCTCCGCAATGACACAACCCATCCTCCAGGCCGCCGACCTGCACCAGCATTACGGCGGTTCGCACATCCTGCGCGGCGTGAGTTTCGAGCTGAAGCCCGGCGAGATCACCGTCGTACTCGGGCGCAACGGCGTCGGCAAGACCACGCTGCTCAAGAGCCTGATGGGCGTCGTGCCCGCCACCTCGGGCAGCATCACCCTGGCCGGCCAGTCGGTGGACAAGCTGCGCACCCACCAGCGCGTCCGCGCCGGCCTGGGCTACGTGCCCCAGGGTCGCGAGATCTTCGGGCGGCTGACGGTGATGGAGAACCTGCAGATGGGCCTGGCCAGCCAGCCAGCGGGCACGCCGCTGCCCGGCGAACTCTTCGAACTCTTCCCCGTCCTCGACAAGATGCGCGGCCGGCGCGGCGGCGACCTCTCCGGCGGCCAGCAGCAGCAGCTCGCCATCGCGCGGGCCCTCGCTCCCGGCCCCAAGGTGCTGCTGCTGGACGAACCCACCGAAGGCATCCAGCCCAACGTCATCCAGGACATCGGCCGCGTCATCCAGCACCTGGCGCACGACAAGGGCCTGGCCGTCGTGCTGGTGGAGCAGTTCTACGACTTCGCCGCCGAGCTGGCCGACCAGTACCTGCTGATGCAGCGCGGCGAGGTCGTCATGCGCGGCCGCGGCAAGGACATGGCCGCGGACGGGGTGCGGGAGCGGCTGGCGATCTGAGGCGGCGGCCTTCGGCCTGCTCCATATCTAATGGATTATCCCCGCGGCCCTCCGCGGGGTTTCCATTTGGCGGCCAGATTCGAAGTTATGCGGTCAGCCGCTTCCGGGCCATTCGCTCCAGGCGATGCCGGTAATTCGTGGCGAGGCCGTCTCGATCACAATCCGCTCCCGTCAGGCCAGGCGGAGAGAGGAATCACGCGCCCTGCATATCGGCCCCGTCGATATAGGTGCGCACGTTTTGCCTGACTTTCTTCACTACGAAAGACAGGAAATGAAAAAATATGGAGCGGAGTTTCTCGGAACCTTTTGGCTGGTGTTGGGAGGCTGCGGCAGCGCCGTGCTCGCGGCGGCCTTTCCAGGCGTTGGCATCGGCCTGCACGGGGTTTCATTGGCCTTCGGCCTCACCGTGCTCACGATGGCATTCGCCATCGGTCACATCTCGGGCTGCCACCTGAATCCTGCGGTCTCGGTCGGCCTGTGGCTCGGCGGGCGCTTTCCCGCGAGCCAACTGCCGGCCTATATCGTGGCCCAGGTGCTGGGCGGCGTGGCCGGCGCGGCCGTTCTCTACCTCATCGCCAGCGGCGCCGCGGGTTTTGACGTCGCCAAGGGTTTCGCGTCCAACGGATATGGTGCGCATTCGCCGGGCGGTTATTCCCTGACGGCCGCCCTGGTCACCGAAGTGGTGATGACGGCATTCTTCCTCCTGGTGATTCTCGGCTCGACGGACAAGCGGGCGCCTGCCGGACTGGCGCCCATCGCCATCGGTCTGGCCTTGACGCTGATCCACCTCATCAGCATTCCGGTCACCAACACCTCGGTGAATCCCGCGCGGAGCACGGCGGTGGCCGTTTTCGTCGGCGGCTGGGCGGTGGAGCAACTCTGGCTGTTCTGGGTCGCGCCCATCCTCGGGGCGGCGGTCGGCGCCTTCGCCTATCGCGCCATCGCTGACGCGGAGTGACGGGGCGGGCGGCCGTCGTCGGGCCGCCACCCCGGCCTGATCACGGCGGCCCGGCTTCCAACCACAGCACCGCGAACCAGCGGTTCGCGTCGATCCACACCTTGCCCGGCCTGAACCCCGCCCGCGCGGCCATGGCCTGGAAGCCGCTGACCGTGTACTTGTGCGAATGCTCGGTGTGCAGGGTCTCGCCCTCGTGGAAGGCGTAGATCTCGCCGCCCAGTTGCAGGTCCAGCGCCCGCGTCGCGCGCAGGTGCATCTCGATGCGGCGGTAGGCCGGGTTGTAGAAGGCCAGGTGCTCGAAGCCGTCGCGGGGGAACTCCGCGCCCAGCTCGCGGGCGGCGCGGTCCAGCAGGTTCATGTTGAAGGCCGCCGTCACGCCCGCCGCGTCGTTGTAGGCGGCATGCAGCACGGCCTCGTCCTTGACGAGGTCGATGCCGATCAGCAGGCCGCCGCCGGCCAGTTCGGCCGCGGCCAGGCGCAGGAAGGCATCGGCCTCGGCCGGCGTGAAGTTGCCGATGCTCGAGCCGGGAAAAAAGCCCACGCGCCGGCTGCCCCGTGGGCAGGGCGGCAGGGTGTGCGGGCGGGTGAAGTCGGCCACCAGCGGCTGGATGGCCAGGCCGGGGTAGTCGCCGGCGAGGCCGTCGCAGGCGGCGAGCAGGTGAGGCCCGGAGATGTCCACGGGCACGAACTGCACGGTCTCGCGGGGCAGGGCGTCCAGCAGCAGCCTCACCTTGAGCAGGGCGCCCGCGCCGTATTCGACGAGCTGCACGCCGCCACCGAACTGCGCCGCCATGTCGGCGGCATGCGTGCGCAGCAGGGACAGCTCGGTGCGCGTCGGGTAGTACTCCGGCAGCTCGCAGATGCGCTCGAACAGGCGCGACCCGGTCTCGTCGTAGAAGTACTTGGGCGAGATGGCCTTGGGGGCCCGGCTCAGGGCGGCGTGCAGGTCGCCGGCGAACTGCTGGTTCTCGGCCGAGGCCCGCGGCTGGCGCCATTCGATTCCTGGTTTCATCGTGCGAGCCTCACTCCACTGAACTGCCAGCGCGCGGCCGGCGGAAAGAAATTGCGATAGGTCGGCCGCGCATGGCCGGGCGGAGTCGCGAGGCTGCCGCCGCGCAGCACCTGCTGGCCGACCATGAACTTGCCGTTGTATTCGCCGACCGCGCCGGGCGCCGGCTTGAAGCCGGGATAGGGCGAATAGGCGGAGCGGGTCCATTGCCAGGCCTGGTCGGCGGCCTGGGCGAAGCCGGGCAAGCCGCATGCCGCCTCCCACTCGAACTCGGTCGGCAACCGCGCGCCGGCCCACTCGGCATAGGCGCAGGCCTCGTAGAAGCTCAGCTGCATGACGGGCGCGTCCCGGTCCATGGCCTGGGCGCCGTGCAGGCCGAAGACGCGGCCATCCTCCAGCCAGTAGGCCGGCCGCTGCCAGCCCTGGGCCTGGGCCAGGGCCCAGCCGTCCGAGAGCCACAGCAGCGGCTCTCGATAACCGCCTGATTCGACGAAGTCTGCGTACTCGCCGCAGGTGACGAGGCGGCTGGCGATCTCGAAGGGCTCGATCAGTACGCGGTGGCGAGGCCCTTCGTTGTCGAAGGCGAAGCCGGCGCCCGCGTGGCCGATGTCGACGATGCCGCCGGGATGCTCAAGCCATTCCTGGGCCGGCGCCTGCGTGGGCGCGGGCGGGGTTGCGTCGTAGGCCGGCAGCAGCGGGTTGCACGAGAAGGCGTGCAGGATGTCGGTCAACAGCAGCTCCTGGTGCTGCTGCTCGTGATGGCAGCCCAGCTCGATCAGGCCGCGGGCTTCGGCCGAGGCCACCGGCAGCAGGTCGGCCAGGGCCGCGTCGACGTGGGCGCGGTAGGCCCGCACCTCGGCCATCGACGGCCGGCTCAACAGGCCGCGCTGCGGCCTCGCATGCCGCGGCCCGAGGCTCTCGTAATAGGAGTTGAACAGGCGCGGCCAGCGCTCGTCGAAGAGGCGGTAGTCAGGCAGGTAGGGCGCCAGCACCAGGGTCTCGAAGAACCACGTGGTGTGGGCCAGATGCCATTTGGCGGGGCTGGCGTCGGGCATGGACTGCAGTTGCGCGTCCTCGTCGGACAGCGGCGCGGCCAATTGCAGCGAGCGGGCGCGGGTGGCGCGGAGCAGGTCGTTCGGCATGGGGGGCAACCGTAGCGCAGTCTGCTGCCAACGGTATGTCAGTGCGCGGCGCCGGGCTGTAGGACGGCTCCGATGTGCGCCGGAGCGCCTGGGCGGGCGCGCCCCTTGCCGGCGTGTCAGCCGCGCCGCGCCGCGCGGCTCGCGATGGGCCAGGCCACGAGCAGGCCGAGGGCGATGCCCACGGAATCGGCGACGACGTCGTGCCAGTCGGCCTCCCGTGGCGGCAGGAAGCTCTGCGCGATCTCGATGGCGATGCCATAGGCCACGAGGGCCAGCACCAACCGTAGCCAGTGGCGCGGCTGTTGCCACAAGGCCCACACCGCGGTGAAGGCCAGCGAGGCGAAGGCGAGGGCGTGGTTGGACTTGTCCCAGCCGGTGGTGAGAGTGCGCGGCGGCGCCGGCACCAGGGCCAGCCAGGTGATGACGATGAGCAGGGCGGCGAGCAGCAGTCGCCACAGGACGCGGCGTTCGGGCGCGGCGCAGAAGTGCAGGATGAAGCGAGGCATGGCGGGCCGCATTGTGGCGGGGCCGCGCCGCCGCTGCCCGTGGAAACCCTGTCAGTGCCGCACGACGAAGCCCTTCCGCAGCGGCCGGCCGCCGATACATTTGGCAAACAAATCATCCAGCCGACGACGGGAGGTGCGCATGGACAACGGCCTGACGATGCAACTGCTGGGCGGCTTCGTGGCGGGTGCCGGCGTGGCGGCGGTGGCCGTGTATGCCTGGATCGGACGCCGGCTCAAGCTGGAGCAGTCCCGCGCCGTGGCCGGCGAGCAGGCTCGCCAGCAGCTCATGCTGCAGATCACGCAGGCCCGCAAGCAGATCGAGCAGCTGCAGCGCGAATGCCATGAACTGCGGCTGGTGGTGCGTCCGCCCCGCCCGGCCCCCGCGCCGGCCGCCCAACCCGATGCCGCCGAGGCGGCCCGCCTGTATGCCGAGGCCAGGCTCGCTCCGGCCGCGCCGCCGGCCAGGCCGGACGGCTTCCGCGACACGGTGGTGCTCAAGCGAGGCGAGTGAGGCGCTGCAAGACCGGTGAGGCCGGGGAAGCGGCCTTGTCACTGCCGGGACAAGGCGGCGCCAGGGCGGCTGCCTAGAATCGAACGGTCGTTCTATTTCGGGCCGGCTGCAGGAGACGCGGCGCGGCCCGCCAACCGAGGTCGTGCCCATGACAGCCCATTACGAAGTTCGCGGCCGCGTTGCCGTGATCACCCTCGACAACCCACCGGTCAACGGCCTGGGTTTGGCCACCCGCGCCGCCGCCGCGGCCGGCGTGGAGCGTGCCGAGAATGATCCCGCCGTCACGGCCGTGGTCCTCACCGGCGCCGGCAAGGCCTTCTCCGGCGGCGCCGACATCAAGGAGTTCGGCTCGCCCAAGGCCCTCGCCGAGCCCAACCTGCTCAGCCTCATCGGCGTCGTCGAGAACTGCAGCAAGCCCGTGGTCGCGGCCATCCACAGCGTCTGCATGGGCGGCGGCCTGGAGCTGGCCCTGGGCTGCCACTACCGCGTCGCCGCGCCCGGCGCCAAGATCGCCCTGCCCGAGGTCAAGCTCGGCCTGCTGCCTGGCGCGGGCGGCACGCAGCGCCTGCCGCGCGCCCTGGGCGTGGAGCCTGCGCTCAACATGATCGTCAGCGGCGAGCCGGTGGAAAGCCAGCTGCTGGCCCAGGTGCCCGGCCAGAAGCTCTTCGACCGCATCGTCGAAGGCGACCTGATGGACGGTGCCCTCAAGTTCGCGGAGGAGGTGTCCGAGAAACGCCCGCTGCCCAAGGTGCGCGACCTCAAGGCCCGCCACCCGGATGCCCAGGCTTACTTCCAGTTCGCGCGCAACATGGTGCGCGGCATGAGCAAGAACTTCCCGGCGCCGCTGCGTTGCCTGGAGGCCGTGGCCGGCGCGGTGACGATGAAGTTCGAGGACGGCCTGCGCGCGGAACGCGAAGGCTTCGCGGCGCTGATGATGACGCCCGAATCCAAGGCCCTGCGCCATGCCTTCTTCGCCGAGCGCGCGGCCAGCAAGATCGCCGACGTGCCCGAGGACACGCCGCTGCGCGACATCAAGAAGGTGGGCGTCATCGGCGCCGGCACCATGGGCGGCGGCATCTCGATGAACTTCCTCAACGCCGGCCTGCCGGTCACCATCCTGGAGACCAAGCAGGAGGCCCTGGACCGCGGCGTCGCCACCATCCGCAAGAACTACGAGGCCCAGGTCAAGAAGGGCAAGCTCAAGGAAGACAAGTACGCCCAGCGCATGGCCCTGCTGAGCACCACGCTGAGCTACGACGACCTCAAGGACTGCGACCTCATCATCGAGGCCGTGTTCGAGGAGATCGGCGTCAAGGAGGCGGTGTTCAAGCAGCTCGACGCCATCGCCAAGCCCGGCGCCATCCTGGCCTCCAACACCTCGACGCTGGACGTCGACAAGATCGCCTCCTTCACCGCCCGCCCGCAGGACGTGGTGGGCATGCACTTCTTCAGCCCGGCCAATGTGATGAAGCTGCTGGAGGTGGTGCGCGGCAAGGCCACCGCCAAGGACGTGCTGTCCACGGTGATGGCCATTGGCAAGAAGATCAGGAAGACGGCCGTCGTCTCGGGCGTGTGCGACGGCTTCATCGGCAACCGCATGATCGAGCAGTACAGCCGCCAGGCCGGCTTCCTGCTCGACGAGGGCTGCAGCCCGCAGCAGGTGGACAAGGCCGTCGAGAAGTTCGGCTTCGCCATGGGCCCCTTCCGCATGGGCGACCTGGCGGGCAACGACATCGGCTGGGCCATCCGCAAGCGCCGCTACGTCGAGAAGCCCCACATGAAGTACTCGGCCAGCGCCGACCGGCTGTGTGAGCTGGGCCGCTACGGCCAGAAGACCGGCGCGGGCTGGTACGACTACCAGCCCGGCAAGCGCGACGCCATCCCGTCGCCCGTCGTGGCCGAGATGCTGGCCAAGCACCGCGAGGCCATCGGCGCGAAGACGCGCGACATCAGCGACGAGGAGATCGTGCACCGCCTCGTGTTCGCCCTGGTCAACGAAGCGGCCCACCTGCTGGAGGAGGGCATCGCCCAGCGCGCCTCCGACGTGGACATGGTCTACCTCACCGGCTACGGCTTCCCGCTGTGGCGCGGCGGCCCGATGTGCTATGCCGACACCGTGGGCCTGTTCAACGTCGTGCAGGCGATGAAGCGCTTTGCGAAGAACCCGATGGACGATGCCGCGTTCTGGACGCCGGCGCCTTTGCTTGCCCGCCTCGTGGCGGAAGGCAAGAGCTTCACCTGACCCGGGCCCAGCAACACAGCCACAGAGGCACAGAGACACAGAGGGAATGCATTGAGTTCACAGAGCTTCTCTGTGTCAGCGTGCCTCGGTGGCTTTGTTCGAACTTAAGGATTCCAAGATGAGCAACGCATTGATCGTCTCCACCGCCCGCACCCCGCTCGCCAAGAGCTGGAAGGGTTCGTTCAACATGACCCATGGCGCGACGCTGGGCGGCCACGTCGTCAAGGCGGCCCTGGAGCGCGCCGGCATCGAAGGCGGTGCCGTCGAGGACGTGCTGATGGGCTGCGCCAATCCAGAGGGCGCGACGGGCGCCAACATCGCCCGCCAGATCGCGCTGAGCGCCGGCCTGCCCGTGTCGGTGAGCGGCATGACGGTGAACCGCTTCTGCTCCAGCGGCCTGCAGACCATCGCCCTGGCGTCCCAGCGCATCATCGCCGGCGAGGGCGAGGTCTACGTGGCCGGCGGCGTCGAGAGCATCTCGTGCGTGCAGCAGGAGATGAACCAGCACATGCTGGAGGACACCTGGCTGAACCGCAACAAGCCCGAGATCTACTGGAGCATGCTGCAGACCGCCGAGAACGTGGCCAAGCGCTACAACATCTCCAAGGAGCGCATGGACCATTACGGCGCCGGCAGCCAGCAAAAGGCCTGTGCGGCGCAGGCGGCGGGCCTCTTCAACGAGGAGATGGCGCCCATCACCGTGACCATGGGCGCCGTCGACAAGGTCATGGGCCTGGTGACCCGCAAGGTCACCGTCAGTGCCGACGAGGGCCTGCGCGAGGGCACGACCTACGAGGGCATCAAGGACATCCGCACGGCCCTGCCGGGCGGCGTCGTCACGGCGGGCAATGCCAGCCAGTTCAGCGACGGCGCGGGCGCCTGCGCCGTCGTCAGCGAACACTACGCCTCCACGCACAACCTCAAGCCGCTGGGCCGCTTCCTCGGCTTCGCCGTGGCCGGCTGCGAGCCCGACGAGATGGGCATCGGCCCGGTGTTCGCCGTGCCCAAGGTGCTCAAGAAGCTCGGCCTCACCGTGGCCGACATCGACCTGTGGGAACTGAACGAGGCTTTCGCCGTGCAGGTGCTGTACTGCGCCGACGTGCTGGGCATCCCCATGGACCGCCTGAACGTCAACGGTGGCGCCATCGCCATCGGCCACCCCTACGGCGTGTCCGGCCAGCGCCTGACGGGCCATGCCCTCATCGAAGGCAAGCGCCGCGGCGCCAAGCGCGTCTGCGTGACCATGTGCATCGGTGGCGGCATGGGCGCCGCGGGCGTCTTCGAAGTGCTGTAAGGCGATGGCCGTTTCTCCAGAGGTCTTCCTGCAGATGGGCCGCGAGGTCCTGGCCCAGCAGGCCTTCAGCCGGCTGCTGGGCGCCGAGCTCGCCGCGCTCGCGCCCGGCCAGGTCGAGCTGCAATTGCCGCTGCGGGACGACCTGCTGCAGCAGAACGGCTTCGCCCACGGCGGCGTCGTCAGCTACCTGGCCGACAACGCGCTCACCTACGCCGGTGGCACCGCCATGCAGGTGCCCGTCGTCACGTCGGAGTTCAAGATCAACTACGTGCGCCCGGCGGTGGGCGAGCGCCTCATCGCCCGCGCCGAGGCCCAGGCCGTCAGCAAGACCCAGGCGGTCTGCCGCTGCGAGGTCTATGCCGTCAAAGACGGGGCCGAGAAGCTCTGCGCCCTGGCCCAGGGCACCATCGTCCGCCTGGCCCAGGACTGACACCGCCGCACGGCGCGGCTTTCTTCTTCAACGGTGGCCCGCATGCGCCAGACCCTCGACTTCCTGCTCTTCGACTGGCTCCGCGCCGGCGACCTGACCACGCGCGAGCGCTTCGCCGAGCATTCGGCCGAGACCTTCGCCGCCGTGCTCGACACCTGCGAGCGCATCGCCCGCGAGAAGTTCGCGCCCTTCAACCGCCTGGCCGACACCGAGGAGCCCCGCTTCGACGGCGAGCGCGTGCACCTGCCCCAGGCCACGCACGAGGCCACCCAGGCCTATGCCGAGTCGGGCATGCTGGCCGCGGCCCAGGACTACGACGTCGGCGGCATGCAGCTGCCCTGCGTCATCGAGATGGCGGGCAACGCCTTCTTCAGCAAGGCCAGCGTCGCCATGGGCGGCTATGCCATGCTGACCTCGGGCAACGCCAACCTCATCATGGCCCATGGCACGCCGCTGCAGCGCGAGGTCTTCGCCAGGAACGAGTTCGCCGGCCGCTGGTTCGGCACCATGTGCCTGTCCGAGCCCCAGGCGGGTTCGTCGCTGTCCGACGTGGCCACCCGCGCCGAACTGGAGGACGAGGCCGACCCGCTCGGCCCGCGCTACCGCCTGACGGGCCACAAGATGTGGATCTCGGCCGGCGAGCACGAGATCACCGAGAACATCGTCCACCTCGTGCTGGCCAAGATCCCCGGCCCCGACGGCAGGCCCGTCCCGGGCACCAAGGGCATCTCCCTCTTCATCGTGCCCAAGAAGCTCGTCGACGAGCGGGCCGAGCTGACCGGCGAGCGCAACGACGTCGTCCTGGCCGGCCTCAACCACAAGCTCGGCTATCGCGGCACGACCAACTGCCTGCTCAACTTCGGCGAGGGCCGCTTCACGCCGCTGGGCCGCAAGGGCGCCGTCGGCTACCTCGTCGGCCGCCCCGGCGATGGCCTGCGCTGCATGTTCCACATGATGAACGAGGCCCGCATCGGCGTGGGCCTGGGCGCGGTGATGCTCGGTTATGCCGGCTACGAGGCCAGCCTCGAGTACGCGAAGCAGCGCCCGCAGGGGCGGCCCATGACCGCGGCCGGAAAAGACGCCGCCAGCCCGCAGCGGCCCATCATCGAGCACGCCGACGTGCGCCGCATGCTGCTGGCCCAGAAGAGCTATGTGGAAGGCGGCCTGGCGCTGGAGCTGTACTGCGCCCGCCTCGTCGACGAACTGCACACGGGCGACGACGCGGCCGGCGCGCAGGCCCTGCTCGACGTCCTCATCCCCATCGCCAAGAGCTGGCCCAGCGAATGGTGCCTGGAGGCCAACTCCCTGGCCATCCAGGTGCTGGGTGGCTATGGCTACACGCGCGACTTCCCCGTCGAGCAGTACTGGCGCGACCAGCGCCTGAACATGATCCACGAGGGCACCCACGGCATCCAGGCCCTGGACCTGCTGGGCCGCAAGGTCGTGCAGCAGGGCGGGGCGTCGCTGGCGGCGCTTGCCGCGCGCGTGCAGCAGACGATCGAACGCGCCATCCACACGGACTGGGCGCCCCAGGCCCACCAGCTCGCCGCGGCCCTGGCCCAGGTGGGCGGTGCCACCAAGAAGGCCTGGAGCACCGGCGAGCCCGAGGAGGCCCTGGCCAATGCCACGCCCTACCTGCAGGCCTTCGGCCACACCGTGCTGGCCTGGCTGTGGCTGGACGTGGCGCTGTCGGTCCAGGGCGAGGGCGACTTCGCCCAGGGCAAGCGCGCTGCGGCCCGCTACTTCTTCGCCTACGAGTTGCCCCGGATCGACGCCTGGCTGGCCGTCGTCGCGCGCCGCGAGCCGCTGTGCCGCGAGATCCGGGCCGAATGGTTGTGAACACAGGAGACACCACGATGAGCACCAAAGTCCAAGACCTCTTCGACCTCAGCGGCCAGGTGGCCCTGGTCACCGGTGGCTCGCGCGGCCTGGGCCTGCAGATCGCCGAAGCCCTCGGCGAGGCGGGCGCCAAGATCATGCTGACCTCGCGCAAGGCCGCCGACCTCGAAGAGGCCGCCGCCCACCTGCAGGACCGCGGCATCGATGCCCGCTGGATCGCGGCCGACGCCGCCCGGCCCGAGGAGGCGCGCCGCGTCGTCGCCGAGACCATGGAGCGCCTGGGCCAGATCGACATCCTCGTCAACAACGCGGGCGCCACGTGGGGCGCGCCGGCCGAGGAGCATCCGCTGGAGGCCTGGGACAAGGTCATGGACCTCAACATCCGCAGCCTCTTCGTCTTCGCCCAGGCGGTGGCCCAGGCCAGCATGATCCCCAGGCGCTCGGGCCGCATCATCAACGTGGCCTCCATCGCCGGCCTGTCCGGCAACTCCGGCGCGATGAAGACCATCGCCTACAACACCAGCAAGGGCGCCGCCGTGAACTTCACGCGTGCCCTGGCCGGCGAGTGGGGCGCCTACGGCATCACCGTCAACGCGTTGGCGCCGGGCTTCTTCCCGAGCAAGATGACCAAGGGCCTGCTCGCCACCGTGGGCGCCGACAAGATGGCGGCCCACGCGCCGCTGAACCGCCTCGGCGACGACGACGACCTCAAGGGCGCGGCCCTGCTGTTCGCGTCGCGGGCCGGCAAGCACATCACCGGCCAGGTTCTCGCCATCGACGGTGGCGTCAGCGCCGTCCACGGCAACTGAGCGCGAGATGGACTTTCCGGTCCACATCCCCTTCGTCGAGCAGTTGGGCTTCACGCTGCATGCCATCGGCGATGGCGAGGCCGAGCTGCGCCTGACGGTCAGCGAGCAGCACCTCAACTCCTGGCGCGTGGCTCACGGCGGCGTCGTCATGACGCTGCTGGACGTGGCCATGGCGCACGCGGCGCGCAGCGTCAACCTCCACCTGCCCGACCTCGGCCCCGGTGTCGTCACGGTGGAGATGAAGACCAGCTTCATGCGCCCCGGCGAGGGCGAGCTGCGGGCCGTCGGCCGGCTGCTGCACCGCTCCACCACCATGGCCTTCTGCGAGGGCTCGGTGTTCGGCGCGGGCGACAGGCTCTGCGCCCATGCCACGGGCACCTTCAAGTACCTGCGAGCCTTGCCGGCGGGGCGGCAGCTCAAGCCGCTGGGCGGCGAGGGCGACTGAGCCCAGCCGGGGTGACGACCCCGCGCTTCCCTCGGGATTGGGTGGGTTTCTGAAACGCCGTTCCGGAAACGTGCACAATCGCGGCAGCGTCTGCACCCCCACCGGGTGCGCGGTTGGCCAGGCGGCCGTCCGGACCATGCCGTCCGGCGCCCGGAAAGGGCGGTACGTCCCTGGCATGACGGCCTGCGCCGGAAGCCCCTCTGGGCCCGGGCGCCCGGCCCTTCGCCCTCTCCAGCTCCGCCCCGAAAGCCACCCGCCATGAAGATCGCCCTCATCATCGAGAACAGCCAGGCCGCCAAGTCCGAGATCGTCCACAACGCCCTCAAGACCGTCGCCGAGCCCCTGGGCCACAGCGTCCACCACTACGGCATGTACACGCCCGAGGACAAGGCCTCGCTCACCTACGTCATGAACGGCCTGCTGGCCGGCATCCTGCTCAACAGCCGCGCGGCGGACTTCGTCGTCACCGGCTGCGGCACGGGCATGGGGTCCATGCTGGCCTGCAACAGCATGCCGGGCGTCTTCTGCGGCCTGGTCATCGACCCGACCGACGCCTTCCTGTTCGGCCAGATCAACGACGGCAACTGCCTGTCCATGCCCTATGCCAAGGGCTTCGGCTGGGCGGCGGAGCTCAACCTGCAGGACTGCTACCGCAAGCTCTTCGAGCACGAGCGCGGTGCCGGCTACCCCAAGGAGCGCGCCGCCATCATGGCCAGGAACCGCGGCATCCTGAAGGACCTCAAGGCCGCCTCCTGCAAGGACATGCTGACGGTGCTCAAGAGCGTCGACCCCGAGCTCCTCAAGGCCGTCGTCTCGGGCGAGAAGTTCCAGGAGCTGTTCTTCACGAACTGCCAGGACGACGCCATCGCCGGCCACATCAAGTCGGTCCTCGCCTGAGGCGAGCCTCGCGCCGGTCTCGCGGGCTGCGAGACTGTCGCGATGTCCTCGGCACCTCCCCATCTCCGGCTGCGCACGCTGACACGCGGCGATGGCCTGCTCGGCCTGCGGCCTCGAGGCCCCCTCGGCGCGCGCGGCGAGCCCGTGACGGTGGCCGTGCTCGATCTTCCTGACGCCGCCACCGAGCAGACACTGCAGCAGTTCGGCCTGGTGCGCCTGGACCCGGCCCTGCTGCAGTGGCGGGGCGAGCCCGCAACGCTGGGCGGCTCGCTCTGGACGCTGCCTCAGGAGGAGTTCTTCGGCGACTTCCAGGCCGACAAGCTGCCCGAACTGCAGGCGCGGGGCTGGCAGGTCGCCATCGAGCCGGGCTTCGCCCACCACAGCCGCTTCGTCAGCGGCTGGCAGCTCGACCTGGCGCCCGAGGAGCCCGGGGCGGCCCGGCCGAGCCGCCGCGTCGAAGGCCTGGGCCTGGACCGCCGCCAGGGCGCCTGGCTGGTCAGCCTGGGCATCGAAGTCGACGGCGAGCGCATCGACCTCGCCCCCCTCATCGCCAACCTGCTGCGCCGCGACAAGCGCTGGCTGGACGCGGTCGCCGTGGCCGCCATCGACGACGAGGCCGTCATCGCCCTGCGCGCGCCGGGAGGGCGACGCTTCCACACGCCGGCTGCGCCGCTCAAGGCCATCATGCTGGCCCTGCTGGACCTGCTCAAGCCGGCCCAGCTCGACAAAGGCGAGCCCCTTCGCCTGGACGCCTGGGACGCCGCCCGGCTGCGCTGCATCGAAGACCAGGGCCGGGGCCGCTGGCAGATCCACGGCGACGCCGGCCTCAGGGCCCTGGCCCGGCGCCTGCTCGAGCAAGGGCCACCCGCGCCGGTGCCGCCGCCGCCGGGCCTCGGCCTCGAACTGCGGCCCTACCAGCTACAGGGCCTCGCCTGGCTGCAATACCTGCGCGAACAGGGCCTCGCGGGCATCCTGGCCGACGACATGGGCCTGGGCAAGACGGCCCAGGCCCTGGCCCACGTCTGGGTCGAGAAGCAGGCGGGCCGGCTGGACCGGCCGGCCCTCGTCGTCGTGCCGACCTCGCTGCTCTTCAACTGGCGGCAGGAGGCCGCACGCATCGCGCCGGGCCTGAGCGTGCTGACCTGGCACGGCGCCGGGCGGGAAGGCAGGCAAGGGGCCGGCGCCGATCTCGCGAACGCCGACATCGTGCTGACCACCTACGCCCTGGTCTGGCGCGACCTGCGCCTGCTCTCGGCCCGGCCCTGGCACCTGCTGATCCTGGACGAGGCCCAGGCCGTCAAGAACGCCCACGCCCGCGCGGCGCGGGCGCTTCGCCGCCTCGATTGCCGCCATCGCCTGGCCCTCACGGGCACGCCGCTGGAGAACCACCTCGGCGAGCTCTGGGCGCTGTTCGATCTGCTGATGCCCGGCTTCCTCGGCGATGCGCGAACCTTCGCCCGCCACTGGCGCAAGCCCATCGAGGTCAACCGCGACGGCCCGCGCGCGCGGCTGCTGGCCGCGCGCGTGCGCCCCTTCATCCTCAGGCGCATGAAGGCCGAGGTGGCGGCCGAGCTGCCGCCGCTGACCGAGCTGGTGCAGCGCGTGCCGCTGGGCGGCGCCCAGAAGCAGCTGTACGAGAGCGTGCGCGTGGCTGCTGACCACATGGTCAGGCGCATCCTGGCGCGCGACGGCTTCAGCGCCACCAGCCTCATCGGCGTGCTCGACGCCATGCTCAAGCTGCGCCAGGTCTGCGGCGACCCGCGCCTGCTCAAGGGCGTGCAGCTGCCGGCCGGCGTGCACAGCGCCAAGCTCGAATGGCTGACGGAGCACCTGCCGGACTTCGTCGCCCAGGGCCGGCGCGTGCTGGTGTTCTCGCAGTTCACCGCCATGCTCGACCTCGTCGCCGAGGCGCTGGACGGCCTGGGCCTGGCCCACCTGCGCCTCACCGGCCAGACGCCCGCCGGCCAGCGGGGGGATCTGGTGCGGCGCTTCCAGGCGCGCGAGGTGCCGCTGCTGCTGGCCAGCCTCAAGGCCGGCGGCGTGGGCCTGAACCTGACCGCCGCCGACACCGTCATCCACCTCGATCCCTGGTGGAACCCGGCCGTGCAGAGCCAGGCCAGCGCCCGCGCCCACCGCATCGGCCAGAGCCAGCCGGTATTCGCCTACCAGCTCGTGGCCCAGGGCAGCATCGAGGAGCGCATGCTGGAACTGCAGGCTCGCAAGCGGGCCCTGGCAGACGGCCTGCTGGGCCGTGACGACGGCTCGGCGTTGGGCAAGTTCAGCGCGCCCGAACTGCATCTGCTGCTGGCGCCGCTGGAAGCCGATGACAGCGGCGCCTGAGAGGGGCACGAGGAAGGGCGCAGAGCCCGTGCGAGTCCCCGAGACGTGGTGCGCGCCGCGACCGGAATGGACATCGGCCGTGAGGCAGGCAGTGGTGCTGCGGGGAGAGAGGCAAGGAGTCTGCGCCCTGGACCTAACTATCGGCCAAGGCGGCGCCGCGGACTGTAGGACGGGGTCGGGTCGGCCCCTCAGCCGGGCGAACGCCGGCTTGTCGGTGCCACCTGCAGCCGCGACGCCATGCCGGCGCTGCCGAAGGCCTCGAAGCGGTCGACGCAGAGCTGGCGCGCGGCGGCCAGGCCCTCGGCCAGGAAGCGCCGCGGATCGAACTCCTCCTTGCGGCGGGCCATGGCCCGCCGCATCGCACCCGTCATGGCCAGGCGGATGTCGGTGTCGATGTTGATCTTGCGCACGCCGTGGCGTATGCCTTCCTGGATCTCTTCCACCGGCACGCCGTAGGTCTCCCGGATGTCGCCGCCGTGCTCGCGGATGACGGCCAGCCACTCCTGAGGCACGGAGGACGAGCCGTGCATCACCAGGTGGGTGTCCGGAATGCGGGCGTGGATCTCCTTGATGCGGTCCATGGCCAGCAGGTCGCCGCTGGGCTTGCGGCTGAACTTGTAGGCGCCGTGCGAGGTGCCGATGGCGATGGCCAGCGCATCGACGCCGGTGCGGGCGACGAAGTCGGCGGCCTGGTCGGGGTCGGTCAGCATCTGCTCGCGGGTGAGCACGCCTTCGGCGCCGACGCCTTCCTCCTCGCCGGCGGTGCCGGACTCGAGCGAGCCCAGGCAGCCCAGCTCGCCCTCCACCGACACCTCCACCGCATGCGCCATCTCGACGACGCGGCGCGTCACGGACACGTTGTAGTCGTAGGAGGCGGGCGTCTTCGCGTCCTCCATCAGCGAGCCGTCCATCATCACGCTGGTGAATCCCGAACGGATGGACTGCATGCACACGGCGGGGCTGGCGCCGTGGTCCTGGTGCAGGACGATGGGCAGGCCCGGCCAGGTCTCGGCGGCGGCCTCCACCATCTTGCGCAGGAAGGGCTCGCCGGCGTATTGGCGGGCGCCGGCCGAGGCCTGCAGGATCACCGGGCTGTCGGTCGCATGGGCGGCCTGCATGATGGCCTGGATCTGCTCCAGGTTGTTGACGTTGAAGGCGGGGACGCCGTAGCCGTGCTCGGCGGCGTGGTCGAGCAGCCGGCGCAGGGAGATCATGGGCATGGGGACTCCGAGAGGGTGGGGGCGGATGGAGGCGCTCAACCGAGCAGGGCGAGGGCGCGTGCGGCGACCGCTTCGGCGGTGAGGCCGAAGAGCTGGAACAGTTCGGGCGCCGGGGCGGACTCGCCGAAGCGGTCCAGGCCGACGACGTCGCCGTCCTCGCCCACGTACTTCCACCACAGGCCGCTGCGGCCGGCCTCGACGGCCAGGCGCGGCAGGTGGCGGGGGATGACCTCGTGGCGCCAGGCGGCGTCCTGGCGCTCGAATCGCTCCAGGCAGGGCACCGAGACGACCCGTGCCGGCACGCCCGCCTCGGCCAGCTTGGCGGCGGCGGCGAGGGCGAGGCCCACCTCGGAGCCGCTGGCCAGCAGCGCGACGCGCTCGCCCTCGGGGCGGCGCAGCACGTAGGCGCCGCGGGCGATGGCGTCCAGTCGCGGCCGGCCGTCGCCGGCATGAGGCAGGGCCTGGCGCGACAGCAGCAGGCAGCTCGGTCCGTCCAGGCGCCGCATCGCCTCGCGCCAGGCGACGGCGGTCTCGGTGGCGTCGGCCGGGCGCCAGACGTCCACGCCGGGGATGAGGCGCAGGCTGGATGCGTGCTCGACGGGCTGGTGGGTCGGGCCGTCCTCGCCCAGGCCGATGGAGTCGTGGGTGTAGACGTGCACGACCGGCAGCCGCATCAGCGCGGCCATGCGCACGGCGTTGCGGGCGTAGTCCGAGAACGCCAGGAAGGTGCCGCCGAAGGGGCGGTAGCCCCCGTGCAGGGCCACGCCGTTCATGATGGCCGCCATGCCGAACTCGCGCACGCCGTAGTGCACGTGGTTGCCGGTGCCGCTGCCCTTGAGGGCGCGGTGGCCGGTCCAGTCGGTGAGGTTGGATCCGGTCAGGTCGGCCGAGCCACCCAGCAGTTCGGGCGTGGCGGGGCCGAGTTCCTGCAGCACGTCCTGCGAGGCCTTGCGTGTGGCGACGGCCGCGGCGCGGGCCTCGGCGCGGGCGCAGGCCTGCGCGAGGGCTTCTTCCGTCTCGGCGGTGAGCGGCGTGCTGCGGTCCTGGCGGCGCAGCAGCTCGCGGGCGAGGTCGGGGTAGGCGAGGGCGTAGGCGGCCATGCGCTGCCGCCAGGCGGCATTCAGTGCCGCGCCGCGTTCGTGCGCCGACCAGGCCTGCCGAAGCGGCTCGGGCACCTCGAAGGGCGCGGCCGTCCAGCCCAGGGCGGCACGGGTCAGGGCGATCTCCTCGGCGCCCAGCGCCTCGCCGTGCACCTTGGCCGTGCCGGCGCGGTTGGGCGAGCCCTTGCCGATGGTGGTGCGGCAGCAGACCAGCACCGGCCGGTCGGCGGCCTGGGCGGCGGCGATGGCACGGTCCAGCGCATCGAAGTCGTGGCCGTCGACGCCGCGCAGCACCGTCCAGCCATAGGCCTCGAAGCGGCCGGGCGTGTCGTCCGTGAACCAGCCGCTGACGGCGCCGTCGATGGAGATGCCGTTGTCGTCGTAGAAGGCGACGAGCTTGTTCAGCCGCCAGGTGCCGGCCAGCGAGCAGGCCTCGTGGCTGATGCCCTCCATGAGGCAGCCGTCGCCGAGGAAGGCATAGGTGCGGTGGTCGACGACGGTGTGGCCGGGGCGGTTGAACTCGTCGGCCAGCAGCTTCTCGGCCAGGGCCATGCCCACGGCGTTGGCGATGCCCTGGCCGAGCGGACCGGTCGTCGTTTCCACGCCCGGCGTCACGCCGACCTCGGGATGGCCCGGCGTCTTGCCGTGCAGCTGGCGGAAGCGCCGCAGCTCGGCCATCGGCAACTCGTAGCCGCTGAGGTGCAGCAGGGCGTAGAGCAGCATGGAGCCGTGGCCGTTGGAGAGCACGAAGCGGTCGCGGTCGGGCCAGGCGGGGTCGGCCGGGTCGTGGCGCAGGTGGTGGCGCCACAGGGCCTCGGCGATGTCGGCCATGCCCATGGGCATGCCGGGATGGCCGGAGTGCGCGGCCTGCACCGCGTCGACGGCGAGCATGCGCAGCGCGTTGGCGCAGTCCTGGCGCAGCGTGAGGGTGGGGAGGTCGTGTTTCATCGCCATCCCCTCATGCGGCCAGCAGGTTGCGGCGCCTCTCCACCAGCCGCATGATCATCGGCGTGAAGATCAGCTGCATGGCCAGCTCCATCTTGCCGCCGGGCACCACCAGCGTGTTGGCCCGCGACATCCAGGAGTCGTGCAGCATGCTGAGCAGGTAGGGGAAGTCGAAGCCGCGCGGGTTGGCGAAGCGGATGACGACCAGGCTCTCGTCGGCCGTCGGGATGGTGCGCGCGATGAAGGGGTCTGAGGTGTCCACCACCGGCACGCGCTGGAAGTTGATGTGGGTGCGCGTGAACTGCGGGCAGATGTAGTGCACGTACTCGTGCATGCGGCGCAGGATGACGTCGGTGACGGCCTCGGTGGAGTAGCCCCGCGTGCTGCGGTCGCGGTGGATCTTCTGTATCCACTCCAGGTTGATGACGGGCACGACGCCGATGAGCAGGTCCACGAAGCGGGCCACGTCGACCTTGTCCGTCGTCACGCCGCCGTGCAGGCCCTCGTAGAAGAGCAGGTCGCTGGCGGGCAGCGGCTCCCAGGCGGTGAAGGTGCCGGGCGGCTGCTGGTAGGGCGCGGCCTCTTCCTCGTTGTGCAGGTATTTGCGGCTGCGCCCCTGGCCGGTCTCGGCATAGCTGCGGAACAGCTCCTGCAGTTCCTCGAAGAGGTTGGCGCTTTCGCCGAAGTGGCTGAAGTGGGGCTGGTCGTTCTTCTCCGCCTCCGCCATGGCGGCCTTCATGGCTTGGCGGTCGTGGCGGTGGAAGCTGTCGCCTTCGATGACGGCGGCGGCCACGCCCTCGCGGCGGAAGATGTTCTCGAAGGTTCGCGTGACCGAGGTGGTGCCCGCGCCGGACGAGCCCGTGATGGCGATGATGGGGTGCTTGGCTGACATGGTGTTCCTGCTCGGTGCTAGGGGTTCAGGCGTTGGCGGCGAACAGGCCGCGGCGGCCGAAGAGGGGCGAGTCGTAGCTCTGGCCGGGCTCTTCGGCGTGGTAGGCCTCGATGCGTTCCACCTCCCGGGCCGAGCCGAACACGAAGGCGATGCGCTGATGCAGCGCGTCTGGCTGCACGTCCATCAGCCGGCGCCGGCCCGTGCTGGCGCGCCCGCCTGCCTGCTCGATTAGGAAGGCGATCGGGTTGGCCTCGTAGAGCAGCCGCAGCCGGCCCGCCCGGGACGGATCCTTGCTGTCGCGCGGGTAGAGGAAGACGCCGCCGCGCATCAGGATGCGGTGGGTCTCGGCCACCAGCGAGGCGATCCAGCGCATGTTGAAGTCCTGGCCGCGCGGCCCTGCGCGGCCGGCCATGCATTCGTCCACGTAGCGCTTGACGGCGGGTTCCCAGAAACGGCTGTTGGAGGCGTTGATGGCGAACTCGCAGGTCTTCTCGGGCACCTGCAGGTCGCGGTGGCTGAGCACCCATTCGCCCAGTTGCGGGTCCAGCGTGAAGGCGTGCGTGCCGCGGCCCAGGGTCAGCACCAGCATGGTGGACGGGCCGTAGATGGCATAGCCGGCACAGACCTGGGCCGTGCCGGGCTGCAGGAAGTCGCCGGGCTCGGGGTCCTGGCCCGGCGTGGCGGCGCGCAGCACCGAGAAGATGCTGCCCACCGACACGTTGACGTCGATGTTGGAGGAGCCGTCCAGCGGGTCGAAGAGCAGCAGGTATTTGCCGCGCGGATGCTGGCGTGGCAGCGCATAGGGCGCTTCCATCTCCTCGGACAACATGCCAGCGAGGTGACCACCCCATTCGCTGGCGCGCAGGAACATGTCGTTGGCGAGAACGTCCAGCGTCTTCTGCTCCTCGCCCTGCACGTTGCCGGTGCCGGCGCTGCCCAGCACGTCGGCCAGCGCGCCGAAGGCCACCTTGCGGGCGATGGCCTTGCAGGCGAGCGACACGTCGGTGACCAGGGCGTTGAGGTCGCCGGTGGCATCGGGGTGGCGGCGGCGCTCCTCGATGAGGAACTGGGTGAGGGTGGAACGTCCGGCGGTAGGCATCAGGGTCTCCTGGTTTTCAAGTCATGGGGGCGGGCTGCTGCAGCCGCGCGAGCAGGTCCTGCGGGGCGTCGAGCCGCCAGGCATCGGCCGCGGGTCCGGGGGCGGGCCCGTAGCCCCATCCCGCCCAGGCCGCACGGCAGCCGGCGGCGCAGGCGGCCTGCAGGTCGGCGGGGCCGTCGCCCACCATCAGCAACGCGGCCGGCGGCAGGTCCAGGCCCTGCGCCGCCTGCTCGATCAGCCGTGGCGAGGGCTTGCGCTCGGCGGGTGTGTCGGCGCCGTGGACGGCGGAGAGATGGCCCAGCAGTCCGGCGGCATCGAGCACGGCGCGTGCCAGCGGCGTCGGCTTGTTCGTGACGACCACCAGCGGATGCGCCTGCGACAGCGCCCGCAGCAGCGCCGCCACGCCGGGGTAGGGCGAGCCCTGGGCGGCAGCCGCGCGCAGCGTGGCGGCGTCGAAGTCGCGGCGCAGCCGCCAGGCGAGGGTGGCGGGGCTGACGCCGTCCAGCGCCGAGGCCCGCAGCGCGCGGTGGACGAGGGCATCCGGCCCGTCGCCGATCCAGCCGCGCACGGCGGCCACGTCGAAGCCGGGCAGGCCGGCACGGGCCAGCGCGTCGTTGAGTGCGAGGGCGACGCCGGCGGCGCTGTCCACCAGCGTGCCGTCGAGGTCGAAGGCGATGGCGCGCAGGCGCTCGCTCATGGCCGGCCTCCGGCGGCCTCGCCGCGCAACGCGGCGATGGCGCCACGGTAGTCGCTGCCGCCGAACACGGCCGAGCCGGCCACGACGGTGTCGGCCCCGGCGGAGACGACGCGGCGGATGTTGCGCGGGTTGACGCCGCCGTCCACCTCCAGCCAGATGTCGCGCCCGCTGGCGTCGATGCGCTTTCGCAGCAGCTCGATCTTGGGCAGGCTGCTCTCGATGAAGGCCTGGCCGCCGAAGCCCGGGTTGACGGACATCAGCAGCACCAGGTCGAGCCGGTCCATCACGTGGTCGACGAGGTGCAGCGGCGTGGCGGGGTTCAGCGCCAGGCCGGCCTTCATGCCGAGGGAGCGGATCAGCTGCAGGCTGCGGTCCACGTGCAGGCTGGCCTCGGGGTGGAAGCTCACGAGCGAGGCGCCGGCCTCGGCGAACAGCGGGATCAGCGCGTCCACCGGTTGCGCCATCAGGTGCACGTCGATGGGCACCGGCCCGCCGTCGGCCGTGCGGCAGTGCGGCCGGATCGCCTGGCACACCATCGGCCCCACCGTCAGGTTGGGCACGTAGTGGTTGTCCATCACATCGAAGTGGATGAGGTCGGCCCCGGCGTCGATGACGGCGCGGACCTCCTCGCCCAGGCGGGCGAAGTCGGCGGACAGGAGGCTGGGGGCGATGCGCAGGGTGGGGGCGTTCATGGCGGGAGGCCGCGGTACAGGGCCTGCAAGGGAGTGAGGGAAGGGGGCGGGCTGGCGAGCTCGCACAGCTCCTCGAAGCGCAGCCAGGCGGCGGTGCCGAGCTGGCAGCCGGGCTCGCCGGCCAGCGGCGCGTCGGGCCCGCCCAGGCCGGGCAGCACCAGGCCGGCGGCGGTGAAGTCGCCGCCCTCGGTCCAGAAGGTGGGCGTCACCAGCGTCCACAGGCCCGCGCCGGTGGCGGCGCGCAGGCCGTGGACCGAGTCCTCCAGCGCGACGGCCCGTTCCGGCGTGAGGCCCAGCGTGGCCAGGGCCAGGCGGTAGATGTCGGGCGCGGGCTTCTTGGCGCGCACCTGGTCGCCGCAGGCGACGACGGCGAAGAGGTCCAGCCCGCGGGGGCCGAGGGTGGCGGCCAGCAGGGCATGGATGTTGGCCGCCGTCGTGGTGCTGGCGATGGCCAGGCGGCAGCCCGCTTCCACGGCCTCGTGCACGAGGCGGGCCACGCCCTCGCGCAGCGGCACGCCGCCGTCCAGCACGGCCGAGGTGTAGAAGCGCGTCTTGTCGGCGTGAAGGGTGGGCACCAGGGCGCGCAGGCGGGCGCGCTCGGCCGGAGGCAGGGGCAGGCTGTCGATGTAGCTGGCGATGCGCTCCTTGCCGCCGCTCACCTCCAGCAGGCGGCGGTAGTCGCTGCGGCTCCAGCTCCAGCCCAGGCGGTGGCGTTCGAAGGCGAGGTTGAAGGCCACGCGATGGGCCTCTTCGGTGTCGGCCAGCGTGCCGTCGACGTCGAAGACCAGGGCTTCAATCGCCATCGCGGGCCTCCTGCATCGCGAAGACGCGGCTGGCCAGCACGTCGCCAGCCTGCAGCGTGCAGAGCTGCTCCCGGGTCGGGGCGGTGCCGGCCGTGAACAGCCGGGTGGCGTGGCGCAGGCGCATGCGGTCCAGCGCGTTGCGGATGGAGCGGGCGTTGGCGAAGTGTGGCTGCCGGCGGCGCAGCGCCACGTAGCGCGCGAAGGCCGGCGCCGCCTCGTCGTCGAAGCGGTAGTTGAGCTGCTCCAGCATCAGCCCGGCGATCTGCATCAGCTCGGGCTCGCTGTAGTCGGGGAAGTCGATGTGGTGGGCGATGCGCGACGCCATGCCCGGGTTGCTGGAGAAAAAGGTCTCCATGCGGTCGCGGTAGCCGGCCAGGATGACGACGAGGTCGTCGCGGTGGTTCTCCATGACTTGCAGCAGGATCTCGATGGATTCCTGGCCGTAGTCCCGCTCGTTCTCGGGCCGGTAGAGGTAGTAGGCCTCGTCGATGAAGAGCACGCCGCCCATGGCCTTCTTGACGATCTCGCGTGTCTTGGGCGCGGTGTGGCCGATGAACTGGCCCACCAGGTCGTCCCGCGTCACGGCCACGAGGTGGCCCTTGCGCACATAGCCGAGCTGCCTGAGCACGGCGGCCATGCGCAGGGCCACCGTCGTCTTGCCCGTGCCGGGGTTGCCGGTGAAGCACATGTGCAGCGAAGGCGGCGTGGACTGCAAGCCCTGCGCGGCACGCAGCTTGTCGACGAGCAGCAGGGCCGCGATGTCCCGGATGCGGCCCTTGACGGGCGCGAGGCCGACCAGCTCGCGGTCGAGCTGGGCCAGCACCTCGCGCACGCCCGAGCTTTCGAGCAGCTCGGCGGGCGTTGGGTCGGCAGCGGGCGAGGGCAGGGCGTTCATGTCCGTGACCTCAGTAGCGTTGCCCTTCGGGCGCGCGCTGGACCGAGTAGCTCTCGATGGCATAGCGCACGGTCCGGCCCGGCTCCTCGGTGCGGACCAGCCGGAAGCCCGGCTCCACCGCGGGGCGGTTGACGATGAAGGACAGCACGACCGACTCGGTGCCGTGCGAGGAATCGAAGGCGGTCAGCCGGATGTACTGGTTCGGGAAGGCCTCGCGGCAGCGCTGCAGCTCCAGCATCACGCCGGCGGCGTCGCCGATGTCGAACATCGGGTTGCCGAACATCTCCCAGTAGGTGTTGCGGGGATGGGGGTCGTCGGTGGTCTCGATGCCGATGGCCCAGCCGCGGGACAGGCAGTGGTCGAGCTGCCGGACGATCTGCGCGTCGCTGAGGTCGGGGAGGAAGGAGAAAGTGCCTTGGGTGAGTCGCATGATGGCGTCCTGGTGGGTCGGAAGGCTCAGGCCACGGAGGCCGTGGGCAGGTAGTCGGAGGTGTCGGTCGGCGCGTAGTCGAAGCTCACCTCGCCCCAGGTCTGCAGCGCCGCCGCCAGCGGCGTGCACCAGCGCGCGGCCTCGCGCAGGATCTCCGGCCCCTCGGCGCGGATGTCGCGCCCCTCGTTGCGGGCCAGCACCATGGCTTCGAGGGCCACGCGGTTGGCCGTCGCGCCGGCCTGGATGCCCTGGGGGTGGCCGATGGTGCCGCCGCCGAACTGCAGCACCACGTCGTCGCCGAACAGGTCCAGCAGCTGGTGCATCTGGCCGGCATGGATGCCGCCCGAGGCCACCGGCATGACCTTGCGCAGGGCGCCCCAGTCCTGGTCGAAATGGAGGCCGCGGGGCAGGTCGACCACCGTGCGCGTGTCACGGCAGACGTTGTAGTAGCCCTGCACGGTCAGCGGGTCGCCCTCGAGCTTGCCGACGGCGGTGCCGGCGTGGATGTGGTCGACCCCCGCCAGGCGCATCCACTTGGCGATGACGCGAAAGCTCACGCCGTGGGTCTTCTGCCGCGTGTAGGTGCCGTGGCCCGCGCGGTGCAGGTGCAGGATCATGTCGTTCTGCCGGCACCAGTGGCTGAGCGACTGGATGCCGGTATAGCCCACGACGAGGTCGACCATGATGACCACGGAGCCCAGCGACCTGGCGAACTCGGCGCGTCGGTACATCTCCTCCATCGTGCCGGCGGTCACGTTGAGGTAGCTGCCCTTGACCTCGCCGGTGGCGGCGCTGGCCTTGTTGACGGCGTCCATCACGAAGAGGAAGCGGTCGCGCCAGTGCATGAAGGGCTGGGAGTTGATGTTCTCGTCGTCCTTCATGAAGTCCAGCCCGCCCTTGAGCCCCTCGTAGACGACGCGGCCGTAGTTGCGGCCCGACAGGCCGAGCTTGGGCTTGGTGGTCGCGCCCAGCAGGGGGCGGCCGAACTTGTCCAGGCGCTCGCGCTCCACGACGATGCCGGTCGGCGGGCCGGCGAAGGTCTTGACATAGGCCACCGGGAACTTCATGTCCTCCAGCCGCGCGGCCTTCAGCGGCTTGAAGCTGAAGACGTTGCCGATGATGGAGGCGGCGACGTTGGTGATGGAGCCTTCCTCGAAGAGGCTGAGGTCGTAGGCGACGTAGCAGAAGTACTGGCCGGGGTTGTTGGGCACGGGGTCGACCCGGTAGGCCTTGGCGCGGTACATGTCGCAGGCCGTCAGGCGGTCGGTCCAGACCACGGTCCACGTGGCGGTGCTGGACTCTCCGGCCACGGCGGCGGCGGCCTCGATGGGGTCGACCCCGTCCTGCGGCGTGATCCGGAACAGGGCCAGCACGTCGGTGTGCCGGGGCTGGTAGTCGGCGTCCCAGTAGCCCATCTGCGCGTACTTGAGGACGCCCGCGGAGTAACGCTTCCTCGCGTCGGTGATCTGCGTGGCTTCTGTCATGTTGCCCATGGGCGCTCTCCTTGATCGGGACGGTGGCGATGGACGCGAATGTAGGGACGCGAATACATTCGCAATAGTTAATTCTTTTGCGCCACTCATTGGCTTTTACTGATGCTGAAGAACGCCACCTTCCGCCAGCTCGCCGCCTTCCATGCGGTCGCGCGCCTGGGCAGCGTCTCGCGCGCCGCGGGCGAGCTGCACCTGACCCAGCCGGCCGTGTCCATCCAGCTCAAGCTGCTGGAGGAAAGCGCCGGCGCGCCGCTGCTGGAGCGCGCGGGGCGGGGCATCCGGCTGAGCGCGGCAGGGGAGGTGATGGCCGGCTACGCGGCGCGCATCCTCGACCTCTGGCGCGAGGCCGGCGACGAGATGGCGGCCCAGCACGGCGTCTTCTCCGGCACGTTGCGCGTGGGCGCCGTGACGACGGCCGAGTACCTGCTGCCGCCGCTGCTGGTGGCCTTCGCGGGCGAGCACCCGCACGTGAAGGTCAAGCTGCACGTGGGCAACCGCGACGAGATCGTCGCCATGCTGGGCGGCCAGGAGGTGGACATCGCCATCATGGGCCGGCCGCCCGGCGAGCTCAAGACCACGGCCGTCGCCTTCGCCAAGCACCCCATGGCCTTCCTGGCCTCGCCGCACCACCCGCTGATGTCCCGGCGCAGGCTCTCGCTGGCCGACCTGCACGATGCCAACCTGCTGGTGCGTGAACGCGGTTCGGGCACGCGCACCACGCTGGAGCGGCTGCACAAGGACGCCGGCCTGCCGCTGCGCATCGGCTCGGAGATGTCCAGCAACGAGGCCATCAAGCAGATGTGCGTGGCCGGCTTCGGCGCGGCCTTCCTGTCGCTGCACACCTGCGGGCTGGAGCTGCAGGCCGGGCTGCTCGGCCTGCTGCCCATGGCCGGCAACCCGCTGGAGCGGGAGTGGTATGCCATGCACCTGGCCTCGCGCCGGCTGCCGCAGGTGGCCTCGGCCTTCAAGCAGTTCCTCGCCGACGAGGGACAGCGTCTCATCCTCGAACAATTGCGCGGCGGGCCGGCCGGCGCCGGCACCGCCGTCCCCCGCCGGCGCTCCACGACGGCGCAGGCACGCAATGTGCGGAAGGAAAAGGCATGAACCTCCTGCCCTCCACCCAAACCCTGGCCCTGCCGCGCGAACTGCCGCAGCGCCAGCGCCTGGCCGACGAACTCCACGCCCGGCCCTTCGAAACCCTGGCCAGCCCCGGCCGCGTGCTCTCTGTGGCCACGCTCCGGACCGACGCGGCCCAGGACGCACTCTGCCTGGCCCATCTGGCGGAGCTGGCGGCCCTGGACCCGGCCGCAGGCGCCATCGGCGGCCCCACCCACCAGCGCCTGCAGTGGCGTGGGCTGCGCATCAAGTGGGAGCGGCACACCGAGTTCTTCAGCCTGAGCGTGTTCTGCGAGGCGGCGCAGGGCGGCGCCTTCGACACTGCTTGGCTCGGCGTGCTGCCCGAAGGCTGGCTGGCCCGCCTGCCGGGCGAGATGGTGTCGGCCACGCTGGTGGCCTTGCTGCCCTGTGCCGGCGAGCCGCCCCACGTGCGCGAGGTGGCGCCGCTGTTCGGCAGCGAGCCCGTGGTGGGCAACCGCGTGGCCGACGGCGCCGCCACGGTGGTGACCGACCTGCGCAGCGTCGGCGGCCTGACCCGCTACCTGGTGTTCGACCACGCCCTCAACCGCCGCCGCGCCGGCCGCACGGTGCAGCGCCTCGTCGAGATCGACACCTATCGCATGATGGCCCTGCTGAGCCTGCCGCTGGCCTCGCGCCGCATGGGCGAACTGGGCGCCGAGGAGGCGCAGCTGGCCTCGCTGATGGAGCGCTTCCGCGGCGCCGCCGAAGGCGACGAGGCGCTGCTGGGCGAGCTGGTGGCCCTGGCCGCCCGCGTGGAGCATGCCCTGGCCGACCACGGTGCGCGCTTCTCCGCCACGCGCGCCTATGCAGGCATCGTGGAGCGCCGCATGGCGGAGCTGCGCGAGGCCGTGGTGCCGGGGCTGCAGCCGCTGTCGGAGTTCCTGCACCGGCGCTTCAGGCCCGCGGTGGAGAGCTGCACCGCGACGGCGGCGCGGCAGGCGGAGCTCTCCAAGCGCATCGCCCGCGCGGCCCAGCTGCTGCAGACGCGCTCCGAGGTCGAACGCGAGCGGCAGAACCAGTCGCTGCTGGCCTCGCTGGACCGGCGCCAGGGCCTGCAGCTGCGGCTGCAGGAGATGGTGGAGGGACTGTCAGTCATCGCCATGACCTACTACGGCGTGGGACTGGCCGCCTATGCCCTCAAGCCGCTGGCCAAGGCCCTGGGCGCGAGCGAAGCCTGGGTGCTGGGCGCGGCGGTGCCCTGCGTCGCGCTGGCGGTGGTGCTCAACCTGCGGCGCCTGCGGCGCGGCCTGGCCTCGGCGCACTGAGGCCTGTCGGCACCGCGCTGCAAGCGCCGCTTCCGGTGCGGCGCCATGGCTGGAAGCGCTGCTTGCAGCGAGGCCGCGGCGGCGCCTCGGGCCGGGAATTTTTCTTGAGCCATATCAAGGGCTTGCGGCGCGCTTTCGGTGTTTTCCCTGGACGGCGCGGAACTGGCGCGCGACTTGTAAGAAGGCTGTCACCCGCCGCGGAGGCGGCCCCGACAACAAGCCCGTACAGGCCAGGAGACAAGCCCAGATGGAAACCTTCTACGAGGTCATGCGCCGGCAAGGCATCTCGCGCCGCAGCCTGCTGAAGTACTGCTCGCTCACCGCCACGTCGCTCGGCCTGGGCCCGGCCTTCGTGCCGCAGATCGCCCACGCCATGGAAACCAAGCCGCGCACGCCGGTGCTGTGGCTGCACGGCCTGGAGTGCACCTGCTGCTCCGAGTCCTTCATCCGCTCGGCGCACCCGCTCGCCAAGGACGTGGTGCTGTCCATGATCTCGCTGGACTACGACGACACCCTGATGGCCGCCGCTGGCCACCAGGCCGAGGCCATCCTTGAAGAGATCATGACCAAGTACAAGGGCAACTACATCCTGGCCGTGGAGGGCAACCCCCCGCTCAACCAGGACGGCATGAGCTGCATCATCGGCGGCAAGCCCTTCATCGAGCAACTCAAGCATGTGGCCAAGGACGCCAAGGCCATCATCAGCTGGGGCAGCTGCGCGAGCTGGGGTTGCGTGCAGGCCGCCAAGCCCAACCCGACGCAGGCCACGCCGGTGCACAAGGTCATCTTCGACAAGCCCATCATCAAGGTACCGGGCTGCCCGCCCATCGCCGAGGTGATGACGGGCGTCATCACCTACATGCTGACCTTCGACCGCATCCCCGAGCTGGACCGCCAGGGCCGCCCGAAGATGTTCTACAGCCAGCGCATCCACGACAAGTGTTACCGCCGGCCCCACTTCGACGCCGGCCAGTTCGTCGAGGCCTTCGACGACGAGTCCGCGCGCAAGGGCTACTGCCTCTACAAGGTCGGCTGCAAGGGCCCCACCACCTACAACGCCTGCTCCACCGTGCAGTGGAACGCCGGCACCAGCTTCCCCATCAAGGCCGGCCACGGTTGCATCGGCTGCTCGGAGGACGGCTTCTGGGACAAGGGCTCGTTCTACAACCGGCTCACGGACATCCACCAGTTCGGCATCGAGGCCAATGCCGACAAGGTGGGCGCCACGGCCGCCGGCGTGGTGGGGGCCGCCGTGGCGGCCCATGCCGCCGCCTCGGCCATCAAGCGTGCCGCCCACAAGCGCGAGCCCAGCAACGACACGACCACCAAGGTCTGACAAGAGCGAGACAAGACATGGGTGCTTACGAAACTCAAGGCTTCAAGATGGACAACTCCGGGCGGCGCATCGTCGTCGACCCGGTGACCCGCATCGAGGGCCACATGCGCTGCGAGGTCAACGTCGACAGCAACAACGTCATCCGCAACGCCGTCTCCACCGGCACGATGTGGCGCGGCCTGGAGGTCATCCTCAAGGGTCGCGACCCGCGCGACGCCTGGGCCTTCGTCGAGCGCATCTGCGGCGTGTGCACGGGCTGCCATGCGCTGACCTCGGTGCGCGCCGTGGAGGACGCCCTCGGCATCACCATCCCCAAGAACGCCTACCTGATCCGCGAGATCATGGCCAAGACGCTGCAGGTGCACGACCACGTCGTCCACTTCTACCACCTGCATGCGCTGGACTGGGTGGACGTCGTCTCGGCGCTCAAGGCCGACCCCAAGAAGACCAGCGAGCTGCAGCAACTGGTGTCGCCCTCGCACCCGCTGTCCTCGCCCGGCTACTTCCGCGACATCCAGAACCGGCTGAAGAAGTTCGTCGAGAGCGGCCAGCTCGGCCCCTTCATGAACGGCTACTGGGGCAGCAAGGCCTATGTGCTGCCGCCCGAGGCCAACCTGATGGCCGTGACCCACTACCTCGAGGCCCTGGACCTGCAGAAGGAATGGGTCAAGGTGCACACCATCTTCGGCGGCAAGAACCCCCACCCCAACTACCTGGTGGGCGGCGTGCCCTGCGCCATCAACCTCGACGGCAACGGCGCCGCGGGCGCGCCCATCAACATGGAGAGGCTGAACTTCGTCGAGGCCCGCATCCGGGAAATGATCGAGTTCAACAACAACGTCTACCTGCCGGACGTGCTGGCCATCGGCACGATCTACAAGCAGGCCGGCTGGCTGCACGGCGGCGGCCTGTCGGCCACCAACGTGATGGACTACGGCACCTACGAGAAGGTCATGGGCGACCACGCCACCCAACAGCTGCCCGGCGGCGCCATCCTGGGCGGCAACTGGGACGAGATCCACGCCGTCGACCCCCGCGACCCCGAGCAGGTGCAGGAGTTCGTGGCCCACAGCTGGTACAAGTACGCGGACGAAGCCAAGGGCCTGCATCCCTGGGACGGCGTGACGGAGCCCAACTACCAGCTCGGCGCCAAGACCAAGGGCACGCGCACCGCCATCGAGGAGATCGACGAGAGCGCCAAGTACTCGTGGATCAAGTCGCCGCGCTGGCGCGGCCATGCCGTCGAGGTCGGCCCGCTGTCGCGCTACATCCTCGGTTACGCGCATGCCCTGAAGGGCCACAAGCACGCCCAGCGCGTCAAGGAGCAGGTCGAGAGCTCGGCCCGCATCGTCAACACCGACTTCCCCAAGGCCCTGGGCCTGCCGACGACCGACTACACGGCCAAGCAGCTGCTGCCCACCACCATCGGCCGCACCCTGGCGCGCTGCCTCGAGTCGCAGTACTGCGGCGAGATGATGCTGGAGGACTACAAGGAGCTGGTCGGCAACATCAAGGCCGGCGACCTCGCCACCGCCAACGTCGACAAGTGGGACCCCTCCACCTGGCCCAAGGAGGCCAAGGGCGTGGGCACGGTGGCCGCGCCGCGCGGGGCGCTGGGGCACTGGATCCGCATCAAGGACGGCCGCATCGAGAACTACCAATGCGTCGTGCCCACCACCTGGAACGGCTCGCCGCGCGACGCCAAGGGCCAGATCGGCGCCTTCGAGGCCAGCCTGATGAACACGCCCATGGTCAACCCCGAGCAGCCGGTGGAGATCCTGCGCACGCTGCACTCTTTCGACCCCTGCCTGGCCTGCTCCACGCACGTGATGAGCCCGGACGGCCAGGAACTCACCACCGTCAAGGTGCGCTGAACCCCACAAGAACAGGAGACGACATGACACGATTCAACTCGCTGGCCCGCCGCGGCGGCATCGCCATGCTGGCCCTGCTCGCCGGCACTGCGCAGGCCCATCCCGGGCATGACGCTTCCGGCCTGGCCGCCGGCCTCGCCCATCCCTTCGCCGGTTTCGACCACCTGCTGGCCATGGTGGCCGTGGGGCTGTGGTCGGCCGCCGCGCTGCCTGCGGGCCGGCGCGTGGCGGGCCCGGCCGTCTTCCTGGCGATGCTGCTGCTGGGCGCGGCGCTGCCGCGGTTCGGCCTGCAGCTGCCGGGGCTGGAAGCCGGTGTGGCGGTGAGCGTTGCCGCCCTCGGCGCGCTGATGATCGCGGCCCGTTCGACGGCGCTGCGCCTGCCGGTGCCGGCAGGCCTGGCTCTCGTCGGCGTGGCTGCGCTGCTGCACGGCATGGCGCACGGAGCCGAGCTGGCCGCCGGCCAGTCGTTCGCGGGCTATGCAGCAGGGTTCATGGCAGCCTCGGCGCTGCTGCACGGTGCAGGCCTGGCGGTCGGCGGCTGGCTGCAGGCCGGCCGCGCCTGGGCCTGGCGCGCGACCGCGGGCCTGGTGGGCTTCAGCGGCCTGGCCCTGCTGGCCGGGCGCCTCTGAGCCGGCCACCACAGGAGGGCACGCCATGTCCGACACCACCACCCACCACGGCCTGAGCCGCGACGACATCACCGACGCCGGCGAAGTCGCCGCCGCGCGCTCCATCAAGTCCGTCTACGTCTACGAGGCGCCGGTGCGCGCCTGGCACTGGGTCAACGCCGCCGCCATCGTCGTGCTGGCCCTGACCGGCTATTTAATCGGCTCGCCCCTGCCCACCCAGCCCGGCGAGGCCAGCGCCAACTTCCTGATGGGCTACATCCGCTTCGCCCACTTCGCCGCCGGCTACGTGCTGGCGGTGGGCCTCATCGGCCGGCTCTACTGGGCGGCGGTTGGCAACCACCACGCCCGCGAGCTGTTCTGGGTGCCGCTGCTGCAGCGGGCCTACTGGGCGGAGCTGTGGGGCATGGTGAAGTGGTATGCCTTCGTCAGCCCGCGGCCGGGCCGCTTCGTGGGCCACAACCCGCTGGCGCGGCTGGCGATGTTCTTCGGCTTCTTCCTGCTGACCGTCTTCATGCTGGTCACCGGCTTCGCCCTCTATGCCGAGGGCTCGCAGGCGGGCTCGTGGCAGGACCGGCTCTTCGGCTGGGTCATCCCGCTGTTCGGCCAGTCGCAGGACGTGCACACCTGGCACCACCTGGGCCTGTGGGCCATGGTGGTCTTCGTCATCCTGCACGTCTACGCCGCCATCCGCGAGGACATCATGGGCCGCTCCAGCGTGGTCAGCACCATGATCTCCGGCCATCGAACCTTCAAAGATTGACGTCCGTGAGCCCCTCGTCCAGCCCTGCTCCGCTGAACGCGGGCATGCCCGGTCGGTCCCCCGAGGGGACGGCGATGCCCGGCGGCGCGACCGCCGAGCACATCGCCAGCGCGGGCCGGCTTGGGAGCGGCCCGGCGCTCGGCCCGCAGGCGGAGCCCACCCGTCGCGGTCTGCGGCACCCGCCGGCGGGCGTGCCCGTGCGCCTGCCGACCCACCCCGGCCGCTTCCTGCAGCGGCACTACCTCGCGCCGCTGGCGCTCTCGCAGAGCGACGCGGCCCGGCGCCTGGGCATGTCGCGGCGACGCCTGCACGAGATCGTGCACGGCCAGCGCGCGGTGTCGCCCGACACTGCCCTGCGCTGCGCCCTGGTGTTCGGCAGCGACGCCGCCTTCCTGCTGGCGCTGCAGTCCGCCTGGGACAGCTTCCACGCCTGGAAGCAGATGCGCTCCCGGTCGCGCCTCGCCTCCCACCCCTGATCCGCCTTGCCATGAGTCCGATGCGCCCCGATTCGCCCGAAAACGCCTGTCACCCCTACGGTGACACCTCCGAGACGATCTGCGTGCTCGGCATCGGCAACGTGCTGTGGGCCGACGAAGGCTTCGGCGTGCGCTGCATCGAGGCCCTGCAACAGCGCTACGAATTCGCGCCCCACGTGCAGCTCGTCGATGGCGGGACCCAGGGCCTCTACCTCGTCCAGCACGTGCAGCAGGCCGGCCGCCTGCTGATCTTCGATGCCATCGACTACGGCCTGGCGCCCGGCGCCCTCAAGCTCGTCGAGAACGAGGACGTGCCCCGCTTCATGGGCGCCAAGAAGATGAGCCTGCACCAGACCGGCTTCCAGGAGGTGCTGATGCTGGCCCAGCTGACCGAGCGCTACCCGAAGGAGGTGCTGCTCGTCGGCTGCCAGCCCGAGGAGATCGACGACTACGGCGGCAGCCTGCGGCCGGTGGTCAAGCAGGCGCTGGAGCAGGCCCTGGCCGTCGGCGTCGAGGCCTTGCGGCGCTGGGGTGCCCAGCCGGTGCCGCGGCAGCGCCCGCTCAGCGAGGTCGAGACCGTGACCTTCGCCGAGCTGGCCCTGGGCCGCTACGAAGCCCAGCGCCCGCCCGAGGCCCTGGCCTGCCGCAGCGGCGACGAGCGCTTCATGCCTGCGCGGCAGGAGACCTGACCGATGTGCATCGGCATTCCCATGCAGGTGCTGGCCATCGAGCCCGGCCATGCGCTGTGCGCCGGCCGCGGCGAGCGGCGCCGGGTGCGCACCGCCCTCGTCGGCGAGCCGCGGCCGGGCGACTGGCTGCTCGTCTTCCTGGACAGCGCCCAGGAGCGCATCGACGCCGGGCGTGCCGGCGAGGTGAACGCCACGCTGGACCTGCTGGCCGCCGTGCAACTGGGCGAGGGCGGCGGCGCGGACGCGGCCTTCGTGCTGCCCTCGCAACTGAGCGCCACCGACCTGGCCGCCCTGACTGGCGCCGCCCCCCCAACCGGAGACCGTCCGATGAACACCGAATCCCTGCTGACCCTGCCCGTGCAGGCGCCCCAGGCCCTGCCCGACACCTCGCCCCTGGTCAGCCGCCTGGCCGAGTCCTTCGGCGCCAGTTGGGTGGACGCCGACACCCTCGACGCCTGGGCCGCCCAGGGCGGCGACCGCGTCGTGCTCTTCGCCGGCGACGCGGTGCGCTTCCCCGAGGGCCAGGACGTCGCCGTGGTGCTGCCCGAGCTGCAGCGCAGCCTGCCCGGCCGCTTCCAGATCGGCGTCGTCCGCCGGCAGGACGAGGACGCGCTGGCCCGCCGCTTCGGCTCGCAGCGCTGGCCCACGCTGCTCTTCCTGCGCGACGGCGCCTACGTGACGACGCTGTCGGGCATGCACGACTGGGACGTCTTCCTGCGCAAGACCGAGGAGGCCCTGGCCATGCCGGTCTCGCGCGTGCCCGGCATCGGTATCCCCCTCGTCGCCGCCGGCGCCAGCGACGCGGGCTGCCACTGAACCACCGGACACGACATGAAAGACTTTCCCATCCCCGTGCGCGTCATCGGCCCCGGCAGCCAGGCCGAGGACGAAACCCTGGCCTACATGCCCATGCCCCAGGGCATGGAGACCTTCCGCGCGCCGCTGCTGCCCGAACCCGCGGAAATGGCCGCCCGCCACCGCGCCCATGCCGCGCTGCGGGACACCCTGGCCCAGCTCGAAGCTGTCTGCGAGGGCGGCGGCAACCGCCGCGTCGACCTCGCCGGCCTCGCCGAGGAAGACCTGGCCCTCGTCAACCAGGTGCTCGGCGAGGGCGAGGTCAGCGCCATCGTGCAAGGGGGCCATGCGCAGGTGCAGGTCCAGGTGCAGGAGGCGGTGTTCGCGGGCGTGTGGCGCGTCGTGACGACGCTGGACGGCCGCGTCGTGTCCGACGTCGTCGAACTCGGCCACGTGCCCGAGGTCCTGAAATCCACGGCCCGCGAGGACGTCGAGCCGGCCGTGCCGCGCTGGCAGGGGGCGCTGCCGCCGAACGTGCAGAACGCGCCCGCCCTGCTGGCCGAGATCGAGGACCAATGGCGCGTCTGGCGCCCGGGCCAGCCGGCCCACGTCGTCAACCTCACCCTGCTGCCCGTCTCGGTGGAGGACATCGGCTTCCTCGACCACCACCTCGGCACCGGCCGCGTGCTCATCCTCTCGCGCGGCTACGGCAACTGCCGCATCACCAACACGCTGCGTCCCAACACCTGGCGGGTCGTCTACTACAACTCGCAGGACGTGGTGATCCTCAACACCGTCGAGGTCAGCGAACTGCCCGAAGTGGCACAGGCGGCCGTCGAGGACCTGCAGGACTCGCAGGAGCGGTTGCGCGAGGTGCTGGCCTGGGTGGAGGGCACATGAGTTTCGAGGGCAGCTACCTGGGCGACGCGGCGCGCCTGCCCGCGCAGGCCCGGCTCGAGTGCAAGATCTGCTGGTGGGTCTACGACCCGGCCGTGGGCGACGAGGTGTGGCAGGTGGCGCCCGGCACGGCCTTCGCCGACCTGCCGTCCTGGTGGCGCTGCCCGCAGTGCGACGGCGAGGCCGAGCAGTTCATGGTGCTGACGACATGAATGCGCTGACCGCCCGCGTGCAGGCCCTGCAGGCGCTGTTCCGCCACGTCGAGAGCACGCGCATGGCGGGCGTGCCGGTGCTGAACCGGGCCCTGTGCGTCGAGGCCGTCGGCTTCGAGCCGGTGGCCGGCGAACCGGGCGAGGCTCCCGCGGCCATGGGCGTGCTGCTGACACCCTGGTTCATGAACCTCGTCTGGCTGCCGCTGCAGCCCGAGGCGACCGAGGCCGGCGTGGGAAGGACGCGGCTGCGCCGCATCGGCGACACGTCCTTCGAGTTCATCGGCGGCCACGAGCCCGGCTTGGGCGCCTACGAGGCCTGCTCGCTCGCCTCGCCCATGTTCGACTTCGCCGACCAGGACCAGGCTCGCGCCACCGCCCGGGCGGTGCTGGCCGAGCTGCGGCCGGCGGCGCCGCCCGTCTCGAAGGGGCGCCGCGGCTTCCTGTTCGGCCGCTCGACCGCGGAGGCGGGGCCATGAGCGCCGCGCCGGGTCGCCCCAAGCAAGCTCATTCCCGCTCGGCGGGAAAGGCCGAAGGCCGAAGGGTGCACCAATGAGCGGCCTGGACCGCCTGGCGGGCGTGCTGCGGCTGCGCCCCTGGGCTCCCCGCCCGGGCAGCGTGCGCAACGAACGGCCCGACTGGGCGGGCACGCTGGCGCGCGGCAGGTTGCCGGCCGAGGTGCCCGGCTTGCTAGCCAGCCTCTACAGCCTGTGCGGACACGCCCATCGGCTGTGCGCGCAGATGGCGCTGCAGGCGGCGGAACGGGGCGAGGCGCCCGCCGATGCCGCCGCGGCCCGCACGCTGCAGCACGAGACCCTGTGCGAGCACGCCCGGCGCATCGGCCTGGACTGGCCCGCAGCGCTGTCGCCCGCCGCCGCAGGCGACGCGACCCGGTCGCTGCAGGCCTGCCCGCCGCTGCGCTCGCGCGAGGCGGACCTGCGCGACGCGCGCCTCTGGCTGCAAAAGCACCTGCTGGCCATGCCCGCCGCCGACTGGCTGCGGGGCTGGGAAGCCTCGCCGGCCTGGTGGTCCGACTGGAGCACGGCCGGCCACGGCTGGCTGCCGGCCCTGGTGCGCGATGCGCGTGCCGCCGCCGACTGGCCGGTGGCCGCCGCCGAACCGCTGCACGCCCATGCCGGCACCGTGTCGCTGCGCCAGCTGGCCGCCAGCCTGCGCGGCACGCCGGGCTTCAGCCGCCAGCCCCTCTGGCAGGACGACTGCGCCGAGACCGGCTGCTGGACCCGCCTGAACGACGCCGCCCGCCCCCTGCCCGCGACGCCCTGGCAGCGCCTGGGTTCGCGCGTGGCGGAGCTGGTGCGCCTGAGCCTGCCCGACGAGCCCGGCCGCAGCGGCAGCGGCTGGCTGGCCTTCGGCGCGCTCCAGGTGGCGCCGGGCGAGGGCCTGGCCTGGGTGGAGATGGCGCGTGGCCTGCTCGTCCACCACGCCGCCCTGGACGGGGCCGGGCGGGTGGCCGCCTACCAGGTGCTCGCGCCGACGGAGTGGAACTTCCATGCCGAGGGCGCCGTCGCCGCGGCGCTGGAGCGGCTGCGCCCGGCGCATGGGGCTTTCGCCCAGCGCCGCATCGCCGCGCTGATGGCGGCTTACGATCCCTGCGTGCGCTTCGAGGTGGAGTCGCAGCCCATGGAAGAGGAACGCGCCCATGCATGAAGCCAGCCTCGCCGGGGGCATCCTGAAGCTGGTGGAAGACGCCGCGCGGCGGGAAGGCTTCCGGCGCGTCACCGCGCTGCGGCTGGAGGCGGGGCGCCTGGCCGGCGTCGAGGTGCGCGCCCTGCGCTTCGCGCTGGAGGCCATCGCGCCCGGCACGGTGATGCAGGGCGCCGAGATCGCCATCGACGAACCCGAAGGCCAGGCCTGGTGCCTGCCCTGTGCCGCCACCATGCCCCTGGCCCGCCGCGGCGACCCCTGCCCGCGATGCGCCAGCCACCAGCTCCAGCCCACCGGCGGGACCGAGCTGCGCGTGCTTGACCTGTTGGTAGACGATTGAGGAGACGACGATGTGTGTGGTGTGCGGATGCGCCGATGGCGGCGCCGGAACGGCGAAGGCCGACGACCCTGATCATGGCCACGTCCACGTGGACCCCGCGCATGGCGACCTGCACTTCGGTGCCGGCGCGGCGCGTGTGTCGGTGCCGGGCATGAGCCAGGCCCGCACCGTCAAGCTCGAGGCCGACATCCTCGGCGAGAACCGCCGCATCGCGAAGCGCAACCGCCAGCACTTCGAGGCCCACGGCGTGACGGCCCTCAACCTGTTGTCCAGCCCCGGCTCGGGCAAGACCACGCTGCTGTGCGCCACCATCGAGGCGCTGAAGCGGCGGGCGGCGGCGGTCGAGGTCGCCGTCATCGAGGGCGACCAGCAGACCAGCTTCGATGCCGACCGCATCCGCGCCACCGGCGCGCCGGCCATCCAGGTCAACACCGGCAAGGGCTGCCACCTCGACGCGCCCATGGTGGCCGAGGCCTTCGCCCAGCTGCACAGCCACGACCACCACCACCATCACCACGGGCACGGCGAAGCGACCGGCAGCCTGCTCTTCATCGAGAACGTCGGCAACCTTGTCTGCCCGGCGCTGTGGGACCTGGGCGAGGCGGCCAAGGTGGTGGTGCTGTCTGTCACCGAGGGCGAGGACAAGCCGCTCAAATACCCCGACATGTTCGCCGTCGCCGAGCTGATGCTGCTGAACAAGGTCGACCTGCTGCCCCACCTGAGCTTCGACGTGCAGCGCTGCATCGACATGGCCCGCCGCGTGAACCCGACGCTGCAGGTCATCCAGCTCTCGGCCACCACCGGCGAAGGCATGGACGCCTGGCTGGACTGGCTGCTCGAATGGACGGCGCCCCGGGACGACGGCCAGGCCGCGCTGCGCGAGCGCGTCGCCGCGCTCGAAGCCGAGCTCGCCCAGGCCCGCGCCGCGCTGGAGAGCTGATGCCGCCCGTCCTCGCCTTCGGCGCCTGGCTGAAGAACGCCGCCTGCCTGCTGGACGGCAGTGCCGCGCAGTGGTCGGCGGTGCACGGCGACCTGGGCGACCCCGCCGCCTGCCGCGCGCTGGACGCCTCGGTGCGCCGGCTGGCCGCCGAATCGCCGCTGCCGGTGGCCGCCGTGGCGCACGACCTGCATCCCGACTTCTTCAGCACGCGGCTCGCATTGGAGCTGGCCGCGGCCTGGGGCGTGCCGGCGGTGGGTGTGCAGCACCACCATGCCCACATCGGCGTCACGCTGGCCGACCACGGCCTGGAGGAGCCCGTCGTCGGCCTGGCCCTCGACGGCGTCGGCCTCGGCACCGACGGCACGGCCTGGGGGGGCGAGCTGCTCTGGGTGGCGCCCGAAGGCTGGCGGCGCCTGGGCGGCCTGTGGCCGCTGCACCTGCCCGGCGGCGACGTGGCGGCGCGCGAGCCCTGGCGCATGGCCGCGGCGGCCCTGCATGCCTTGGGTCGGGGCGGCGAGATCGAGGCGCGCTTCGCACCCGTGGTCGGTGCGACTGCGGCGCGAGGCGTGCAGCGCATGCTGGCCGCGCAACTGAGCTGCCCCGTCACCAGCAGCGCCGGCCGCTGGTTCGACGCCGCCGCGGGAGCGCTCGGCCTGAGCGTGCGCCAGGCGCACGAAGCGCAGGCCGCCATCGCGCTGGAGGCGCTGGCGGCCGGCTGGCTGGAGCATGCCGGCGTGACACCTGCCGACGGCCTCGTCGACCCCGGCGCCCTGGAGCGCCTGGACCTGCGCCCCTTGCTGGCGCGCCTGCTCGACGGCCCCGGCGGCGCCGAGGCGGCGGCCTGGTTCCACGTCTCGCTGGCCGGGGCCCTGGCCGACTGGGCCGCCGCCGCAGCGCGCGAGACCGGCGTCCGCACCGTCTGCCTCGGCGGCGGCTGCTTCTTCAACGCGGTGCTGAGCGCGCGGCTCGCCGAGCGGCTCGCCTCGCACGGCCTGCGCGTGCTCAGGCCGCGCGCCACGAATTGCGGCGATGCCGGCCTGGCCCTGGGCCAGGCCTGGGTCGCCTCCCGCCAGCTCGCCTTCCAAACCGGGACCGTCCCATGTGCCTAGCCATCCCCACCCGACTGATCGAACTCCGGCCTGGCGCCCAGGCCCTCGTGGACCTGGGCGGCATCCGCAAGGAGATCTCCGTGGCCCTCGTGCCCGAGGCGGTCGTCGGCGACTACGTCATCGTCCACGTGGGGCATGCCATCGGGATGATCGACCCCGAGGAGGCCGAGCGCACCTTGCGCATGTTCGGCGAACTGGCAGCGCAGTGACAACCAAAGGCAACCACCTCCGTGGTTGCATTTCCGGATGCCCGACATGAAATACATCGACGAGTTCCGCAATGGCGACATCGCCCGCAGGATCGCCGCCCGGCTGCATGCCGAGGCCCGGCCCGAGCGGTCCTACAGCTTCATGGAGTTCTGCGGCGGCCACACGCATGCCATCTCGCGCTACGGCGTGGCCGAGCTGCTGCCGGCCAACGTGCGCATGGTGCACGGCCCCGGCTGCCCGGTCTGCGTGCTGCCCATCGGCCGCATCGACCTGGCCATCCAGCTCGCGCTGGCGCGCGGCGCCATCGTCTGCACCTACGGCGACACCATGCGCGTGCCGGCCTCCGACGGCCTCTCGCTGGTGCGCGCCAAGGCCCGCGGCGGCGACATCCGCATGGTGTATTCCGGCGCGGATGCGCTGGAGATGGCGCGCCGCGAGCCCGGCCGCGAGGTGGTGTTCTTCGCCATCGGCTTCGAGACGACCACGCCGCCCACCGCCCTCACCATCCGCCGGGCCCGCGAGGAGGGGTTGAAGAATTTCAGCGTGCTGTGCTGCCACGTGCTCACGCCGGCGGCCATCACCCACATCCTCGAGTCGCCCGAGGTGAGGCAGTACGGCACCGTGCCGCTGGACGGCTTCGTCGGCCCGGCCCACGTCAGCATCGTCATCGGCTCGGCGCCCTACGAGCCCTTCGCAGCGGCCTACCGCAAGCCCGTCGTCATCGCCGGCTTCGAGCCCCTGGACGTGATGCAGGCAGTGCTGATGCTGGTGCGCCAGGTCAACGAGGGCAGGGCGGAGGTGGAGAACGAGTTCACCCGCGCCGTCGGCCGCGAGGGCAACCGCCACGCCCAGGCCCTGGTGGACGAGGTGCTGGAGGTGAGGCCGAGCTTCGAGTGGCGCGGCCTCGGGGAGGTGCCGCAGAGCGCGCTGCGCATCCGGCCGGCCTATGCCGAGTTCGACGCCGAGGTGCGCTTCGGGCTGGACTACCGCGCCGTGCCCGACAACAAGGCCTGCGAATGCGGAGCCATCCTGCGCGGCGTCAAGAAGCCCACCGATTGCAAGATCTTCGGCACCGTCTGCACGCCCGAGAACCCGGTGGGCTCGTGCATGGTGTCGTCCGAAGGCGCCTGCGCGGCGCATTACTCGTATGGGCGCTTCCGGGACATCCCGGTGCGCGTGGAGGCCGTGGCATGAGGAAGGACTACATCCGTCCGCTGGACATCAGGAACGGCCGCGTGGACATGAGCCACGGGGCCGGCGGCCGGGCCTCGGCCCAGCTCATCGAGGAACTCTTCCAGGCCGCGCTGTCCAACGAATGGCTGGCCCAGGGCAACGACGGCGCGGCCTTCACCCTGCCGCCCTGCGAGCCGGGCGCGCGCCTGGTGATGGCCACCGACGCCCACGTCGTGTCGCCGCTGTTCTTTCCCGGTGGCGACCTGGGCTCCCTGGCCGTGCACGGCACCATCAACGACGTGGCCATGTGCGGCGCGCGGCCGCTCTATCTGTCGGCCAGCTTCATCCTGGAAGAGGGCTTCCCGCTCGCCGAACTCAAGCGTGTGGTCGACTCGATGGCCGCCGCCTCACGCGCGGCCGGCGTGCCCGTCATCACCGGCGACACCAAGGTGGTGGAGCAGGGCAAGGGCGACGGCGTCTTCATCAGCACGACCGGCATCGGCCTGGTGCCGGCGGGGGTGGACGTGTCGGGGGCCAATGCGCGGCCGGGCGATGTCGTGCTGCTCTCCGGCACCATCGGCGACCACGGCGTGGCGGTGTTGTCCAGGCGCGAGTCGCTGGAGTTCGAGACGACCATCGAGTCAGACTCCGCTGCCCTGCACGGCCTGGTGGCTGACATGCTCGCGGCTGTGCCGGGTGGCGTGCGCGTGCTGCGCGACCCCACCCGCGGCGGCCTGGCCACGACGCTCAACGAGATCGCGCGCCAGTCCGGCGCCGGCATGCTGCTCGACGAGGCCGCCATCCCCGTCAAGCCGCAGGTCGATGCGGCCTGCGAGCTGCTGGGGCTGGACCCGCTCTACGTCGCCAACGAGGGCAAGCTGGTGGCGGTCTGCGCGCCCGAGGCTGCCGAGGCCGTGCTGGCCGCCATGCACGACCATCCGCTCGGCCGCCAGGCGGCGCGCATCGGCGTGGTGGTGGAGGACGCCCACCGTTTCGTGCAGATGGACACCCGCTTCGGTGGCCGCCGCGTGGTGGACTGGCTCAGCGGCGAGCAGCTGCCGCGCATCTGCTGACGCCTCCGTCGCCCGCAGCGACGACTTAAGATGCCCCGCCGGCCGCCGCCGCCGGGCCGCCGCCCGAACCCCGTGTCCCGCATGCGTCCAACTCAGCCCGGTTCCCCTCCTTCCGGTCCCACCGAGGGGGCGGCATGACCCCGCCCCCCTCCCAGCCCGTCGTGCTGGTCGTCGACGACGAAGTGCGGTCCCAGGATGCGATGCGCCGCACCCTCGACGAGGACTTCGCCGTGCTCACCGCCAGCGGCGCCGACGAGGCCCGCCTGCACCTTGAGCGCCAGGACGTGAGCGTCATCCTGTGCGACCAGCGCATGCCTGGCGTCACCGGCGTGGCCTTCCTGAAGGAGGTGCGCGAGCGCTGGCCCGACACGGTGCGCATCGTCATCTCCGGCTACACCGACTCCGAGGACATCATCGCCGGCATCAACGACGCCGGCATCTACCAGTACATCCTCAAGCCCTGGATTCCCGAGCACCTGCTGGGCACGGTGCGCAACGCGGCCGAGGCGCGCACCCTGCAGCGCGACATGAACCGGCTGGACCTGGAGCTGCGCACCAGCACACCGGTGCTGCGCCAGCGGGCCGAGCGCAAGCTCGAGCGCGCCCGCGCCACCTTCGACTTCGATCGCATCGAGCGCCTGCCGGGCAGCCCCATGGACGGCGTCTGTGCCCTGGCCGAGCGCATGGCCCGCGTCGACCTGAGCGTGCTGGTGCAGGGCGAGTCCGGCACCGGCAAGGAGCTGCTGGCGCGCGCCATGCACTACGCCAGCCCGCGCGCGGCCGGCGCCTTCGTCGTCGAGAACTGCGCGGCCCTGACCGACACGCTGCTGGAGTCCGAGCTCTTCGGCCACAAGCGCGGCGCCTTCACCGGCGCCTTCGACGACCACGTCGGCCTCTTCCAGCGGGCCGACGGCGGCACCCTCTTCCTCGACGAGATCGGCGAGACCTCGCCGGCCTTCCAGCTGCGGCTGCTGCGCGTGCTGCAGGAGGGAGAGGTGCGGCCCGTGGGCGCCACCCGCGTGGTGCCGGTGGACGTGCGCGTGATCGCCGCCACCCACCGCGACCTGGAGCAGCGCGTGCGCGACGGCCTCTTCCGCGAGGACCTCTACTACCGCATCGCCTGCGTCACGCTCACCGTGCCGCCGCTGCGCGAGCGTAGCGGCGACATCGGCCCCATCGCCCGCCGGCTGCTGGCCGACGTGGCGCCCGCGCTCGGTCGGGGCCCCGTGCAGCTGGCGGATGAAGCGCTGGCCGCGCTGCTGGCCTACCCCTGGCCCGGCAACATCCGCGAACTGCGCAACGAGATCTCGCGCGCCGTGGCGCTGAGCGATGGCGACGAGGTCGGCGCCGCGGCCTTCTCGTCGCGCGTGCTGCAGGGCCAGGCCGGACGCAGCGTGCAGGCCCAGTCGCCGGTGCTGCCATCCAGCGGCACCCTGGTCGAGCGGCTGGACGCCGTGGAGGCCATGCTGCTGCGCGAGACCCTGCTGCGCCACCGCTGGAACAAGACCCGCGCGGCGGCGGAGCTCGGCCTGTCGCGCGTCGGCCTGCGCGGCAAGATGAAGCGCTTCGGGCTGGAGGATTGATCGGAATGGACGAGCAGGCCTTCAACGTGCTCTGGCTGCAGTCCGGCGGCTGCGGGGGCTGCAGCATGTCACTGCTGTGCGCCGACACGACCGATTTCCACGGGCAGCTGCGCGATGCCGGCATCCGGCTGCTCTGGCACCCGTCGCTGTCGCTGGAGACCGGTGGCGACGTGCTCGCGCTGCTGGACGACGTGCTGCAGGGCCGGGTCCGCCTGGACGCGCTGTGCGTGGAAGGCGCGCTGCTGCGCGGGCCCAATGGCACGGGGCGCTTCCACCTGCTGGCCGGCACCGGCCTGCCGATGATCGATTGGGTGCAGCGCCTGGCCGCCCGGGCCGGCGTCGTCGCCGCCATCGGCAGCTGCGCGGCCTGGGGCGGCATCACCGCCGGCGGCGCCAACCCCACCGACGCCTGCGGCCTGCAGTACGAGGACGAGCGCATCGGCGGCCTGTTGGGCGCGGCCTTCCGCTCCGGGCGCGGCCTGCCGGTCGTCAACGTGGCCGGCTGCCCCACGCACCCGGGCTGGGTGCTCGACACCCTGATGGCCCTGGCCGCCGGCGAGCTGCAGGCCGACGATCTCGACGCCCTCGGCCGCCCGCGCTTGTACGCCGACCAGCTGGTGCACCACGGCTGCACGCGCAACGAGTTCTACGAGTTCAAGGCCAGCGCCGAGAAGCCCTCGGACCTGGGCTGCATGATGGAGCACATGGGCTGCAAGGGCACCCAGGTGCATGCCGACTGCAACACGCGGCTGTGGAACGGCGAGGGCTCGTGCACGCGCGGCGGCTATGCCTGCATCGCCTGCACAGAGCCGGGCTTCCAGGAGCCGGGCCATCCCTTCCACGAGACGCCCAAGATCGCCGGCATCCCCATCGGCCTGCCCACCGACATGCCCAAGGCCTGGTTCGTCGCGCTGGCGTCGCTGTCCAAGTCGGCCACGCCCAAGCGGGTCAAGGTGAATGCCACGGCCGACCATCGTGTCGTCACGCCGGCCATCAAGCGCACCCGACTCAAATGACGCGCCTCATCGTCGGCCCCTTCAACCGTGTCGAAGGTGACCTGGAGGTCACGCTGGACGTGGCCGACGGCCGCGTGCGGGCCGCCCACGTGAACTCGCCCATGTACCGCGGCTTCGAGCAGATCCTGTGCGGCAAGGCGCCCCACGATGCCCTGGTCTACGTGCCGCGCATCTGCGGCATCTGTTCGGTGTCGCAGTCGGTGGCGGCGGCCCAGGCGCTGGCCGACCTGGCCGGCGTGGCCATGCCGGCCAACGGCCGCCACGTCACCAACGCCATCCTCGCCATCGAGAACCTGGCCGACCACCTGACCCACTTCTACCTCTTCTTCATGCCCGACTTCGCCCGCGCCGCCTACGCCGGCCGCGCCTGGCATGGCGAGGCGGTGGCGCGCTTCACGGCCGACCGCGGGGAACAGGTGCGCCAGGCCATCGCCGCGCGGCAGCGCTGGTTCGAGCTGCTCGGCACGCTGGCCGGCAAGTGGCCGCACACCCAGGGGCTGGAGCCGGGCGGCTCGACGCGCGCCGTGGAGCCGGCCGAGCGCACGCGGCTGCTGGCGCGGGTGCGGGAGTTCCGCGGCTTCCTGGAGCGCGAGCTGTTCGGGGGCACGCCGCTCGAAGCCTTCGACGCCCTGGCGAGCGAGGAGGCGCTGTGGGCCTGGCATGCCGCGCAGCCCGCGCGCGGCGACTTCCGCCTCTTCCTGTCCGCCATGCTCGACCCGGCGCTCGCGGCCCTCGGCCCCGGCCCGGGCCGCTACCTCAGCTACGGCGCCTATCCGCGGCCCGAAGGCGGCCATGCCTTCGCCGCCGGCGTGTGGGACGCCGCGCTGCGCCAGCTGCAGCCGCTGGACACGGCCGCCATCCGCGAGGACGCGACGCATGCCTGGCTGTCCGATGCCGGCGGCCCGCGCCACCCGAGCGAGGGCCTGACCCAGCCCGAGGCCGACAAGCCCGGGGCCTACACCTGGAACAAGGCGCCGCGCCTGTCCGGCCAGGTCGTCGAGACCGGTGCCATCGCCCGCCAGCTGGCGGCTGGCCATCCGCTCGTGCACGACGCCGTGGCCCGCCATGGCGGCACGGTGTTCACGCGGGTGCTGGCCCGGGTGCTGGAGCTGGCGCGCGTCGTGCCTCTCATCGAGGCCTGGCTGCAGGCCCTGCAGCCGCAGCAGCCCTATTGCGAGGCCGCGCGGCTGCCGGCCGATGGCGAGGGCATGGGGCTGAACGAGGCGGCCCGCGGCAGCCTCGGACATTGGGTGTCGGTGCGCGGGGGGCGCATTGCCAACTACCAGATCGTCGCGCCCACGAGCTGGAACTTCTCGCCCCGCGACGCGGGCGGCACGCCGGGCGCGCTGGAGCAGGCCCTCGTGGGCGCGCCCGTGCGCGAAGGCGAGGACACGCCGGTGGCCGTGCAGCACATCGTGCGCTCCTTCGACCCCTGCATGGTCTGCACCGTGCACTGAGCCACCATGCCGCCACGCCCGCCTTTCCGCACCGAGCCGCCGGCGCCGCCCCAGGGTATGGACGACGCCGCCTGGGTCGACGTGATCCAGAAGATGGACGAGGTCTATTCCCAGCTCGTTCACGACGAGATCGAGCTCGAGAAGAAGAACGCCGAACTGGAGCAGTCGCAGCAGTTCATCCTGAGCGTGCTGTCGGCGATGTCGGACGTGCTGGTCGTCTGCGATGCCCAGGGCCTGATCGAGGAGACCAATGCGGCGCTGTGCGACGTGGTCGGCCGCAGCGAGCAGGAGCTGCGCGGCACCTCGCTCTACGACCTGCTGGCCGGCGAGGCCAGCGTGGCCCGGGCGCGCGCCGTCATGGCCAACCGCAGCCCGACGCGGCGGGGCGAATCCATCGAGCTCGACCTGCGCGGCGCGGGTGGCGAGAGCGTGCCGGTGGACGCCAACTGCACGCCGCGCTTCGCGGCGTCCGGGCGGCGGGTCGGCACCGTGCTGGTGGGCCGGCCGACGGCCGAGATCCGCCGCGCCTACCAGGAGCTGCGCACCGCCCACGAGGCGCTCAAGCACACCCAGCAGCAGCTGCTCCACTCCGAGAAGATGGCCTCGCTCGGCCGGCTGGTCGCCGGCGTGGCGCACGAGTTGAACAATCCCATCAGCTTCGTGCTCGGCAACGTGCACGCCCTGGCGCGCTACAGCGAGCGCCTGCGCGACTACCTGCAGGCCGTCCACGCCGGCAGCACGCCGGCCGAGCTGCAGGCCCTGGGCGCGCGGCTGCGCGTGCCCCACATCCTGCACGACCTGCCTTCGCTGCTGGAGGGCACGCTCGAAGGCGCCCAGCGCACCGCCGACATCGTCAACGGCCTCAAGCGCTTCTCCGCCATCGACGCCGACACCCGCCAGGAGGTGGACCTGAACCAGGTCGTGGACCGCTCGGTGCTGTGGATTGGCAAGGGCGCCCCCGGCCACCTCAGGCTGCTGTGGCAGCCGGGCCCGCCACGCCTCGTCAGGGGCAATGCGGGGCAGCTTCAGCAGGTCGTCATGAACCTGCTGCAGAACGCCGTGGACGCCACCGGCGAGCAGGCCTCGGGCGAGCCCGAGGTGCGCATCCTCATGGACGAGTCGGGCGGGCTGGTCCACCTCCGCGTCGAGGACAACGGGCCGGGCATTGCGCCCGAGGACCTGTCACGCATCTTCGACCCCTTCTTCACGACCAAGCCGGTCGGCAAGGGCACGGGCCTGGGGTTGTCGATCAGCTACGGCATCGTGGAGCAGCACGGCGGATCGCTGCGGGCGAGCAACCTCCCCGGCGGCGGTGCGCAGTTCGAGATCACGCTGCCGAAGCTGGCGGCCTAGGCTGCAGCAAGCGCAGCAGCAGCTCGCGGTGGCCGCGGCGCAGCCGCTCGCGGCCGGGGGCCATGGCGGGGGGCAGCACCGTCTGCATGATGAGGCCGTGCACGGCCGGCGACAGGGCCAGCCAGGGCTCGCGCACCAGCAGCGGCGGCTCTGCGCCTCCATCGGCGGGCTGCTGCACGGCCAACTGAGCGGCGACCGCCTCCTCGTAGGGCTGCACGACCTGGAGATGCCATTGCGCGACCAGCGCCGGCACGCGCTCGCCCTCGGCCACCAGCAGACGCAGCCCGGCGCGCAGGCCCGGCTCGCTGAAGCGGGCGTAGATCTCGTCCAGCAGCCAGTCCACCCACTGCTCCAGGCTCAGCGGCCCGGCCGGCCGCGCCAGGCTGGGCGGCGCGAGCAGGCGCGACAACAGGGCCTCGAAGACCTGTTCCTTGCTGGCGAAATGGGCATACAGCCCGCCCTTGGACAGGCCGCTGCGCAGGGCGATGTCGTCCATGCGCGCGGCGGCATAGCCATGTTCGGAGAACACGGCCAGGGCGGCGTCCAGGATCTGCCGGTTGCGCACGGCCGGCGGCAGGCGCAGGCGCATGCCCTCGCGCCGGGCCGGCGCGGCGGACGGTGTGTCCATCGACCATGTCTCCTTGATGACGGCCAGTAGATACCGACCCGCCGGTCGTTAGCTTGACGTGAGTCAAGTTTGCGCCGGGGCCGTCTGCCTACATTGGCCGCTGACCGTGCCGTTTGGCCGGTCCGACGACCGCAGGGAGGACCGATGCACAGCCCCGAGACCGAGAGCCCGAGCCAGCGCCTGGACGCGCAGTTCCACGCCGCGCTGGCGCGCTGGACGCGCTCGCTGTCCGTCGTCTCGCCGGCCCTGGCCCTGGCCGACTGGGCCCTGCACCTGAGCCTTTCGCCCGGCCGGCGCATGGAACTCGCGGCCCTGGCCCACGAGCAGGCGATGACCCTGGCCGCCCAGGCCCGCGACGGCCTGCTCGGCGCCAGGGACGGCGAGGGCACGCCCGCGCCCGACCGGCGCTTCGCCGCCCCCGAGTGGCAGCACTGGCCCTTCAGCGCGCTGGCGCAGGGCTTCCTGATGCAGGAGGCCTGGTGGCGCGAGGCGACGCGCGAGGTCTGGGGCGTGGACAGGCACCATGGCGACCTCGTCGCCTTCTGGGCCCGCCAGTTGCTGGACATGGGCTCGCCGGCCAACCTGCCCTGGACCAACCCCGAGGTGCTGCGCCGCACCTGGGCCGAGGGCGGGCTGAATTTCGCCCGCGGCGCCCAGGCCTGGGCCGACGACCTGCAGCGCCTTCTGACGGGCGCGCCGCCGGCCGGTACCGAAGGCTTCGCCGTCGGCCGCAACCTGGCCGTGACGCCGGGCAAGGTGGTCTGGCGCAATGCGCTGATGGAGCTGATCCAGTACGCGCCGCAGACCGCCGCCGTCCAGGCCGAGCCCCTGCTCATCGTGCCGGCCTGGATCATGAAGTACTACATCCTCGACCTGGCGCCCGGCAGCTCGCTCGTCGAGTACCTGGTGCAGCAGGGCCACACGGTCTTCGTCATCTCCTGGAAGAACCCCGGCGCCGAGCAGCGCGACCTCGGCATGGAGGACTACCTGCAGCTCGGCGTGGCCGAGGCGCTGCAGGCCGTCAACGCCATCGTGCCGCGCCGCAAGGTGCACGCCGTGGGCTACTGCCTGGGCGGCACGCTGGCGGCCATCGCCGCCGCAGCCATGGCGCGGGACGGCGACGATCGCCTGGCCTCGTTGACGCTGTTCGCGGCCCAGACCGATTTCAGCGAGCCCGGCGAGCTGGGCCTGTTCATCGACGAGAGCCAGCTCAGCCTGCTGGAGGCGCAGATGCGCCAGCGCGGCTACCTGCGTGCCGACCAGATGGCCGGCGCCTTCCAGATGCTGCGCTCCTACGACCTGCTGTGGTCGCGCATGGTGCAGCAATACCTGCTGGGCGAACGCCCGGCGCTGAACGCGCTGATGGCCTGGAACGCCGACGCCACGCGCATGCCGGCCCACATGCATGGCGACTACCTGCGCGAGCTCTTCCTGCGCAACGACCTCGCCGAGGGCCGCTACCTGGTCGGCGGCCACGCCATCGCGCTGAGCGACCTGCAGCTGCCGATGTTCGTCGTCGGCACCGAGACCGACCACGTCGCCCCCTGGCGTTCGGTCTACAAGCTGCACCACCTCTGTCCGGCCGAGATCCGCTTCGTGCTGACCAGCGGCGGCCACAACGCCGGCATCGTCAGCCCGCCGGGGCAGGGCCACCGGCACTACCGCATGGCGACGGCCGCGCCGGGCCGGCCCTATGTCGCACCGAAGGACTGGTTCGAGCAGGCCCCCGTCGCCGAGGGCTCCTGGTGGCCGGCCTGGGCGGCCTGGCTGGCCGAGCGCGGCGGCCCGCGCGTGAAGCCGCCGCGCCTCGGAGCCAAGGCCGCGCCCGTCCTCGGCGACGCTCCGGGCACTTACGTGCTGGAGCGTTGAAGTGGCGAGTCATCTCCCGAAGGCGGCGCTCGCGGCAGGCCTGGCCCTGCTCGCCGGCTGCGCGCCGCTGCCTCCCCAACCCGCCGCCGAGCCCGGCCTGCCGGCCCGCTTCGCGCTGGAGCCCGAGCCGGCGCCGCTGCCGCCGCCGGCCTGGCGAGACTACTTCGCCGACCCCGTCCTGCAGGCTCAGATCGAGCAGGCCCTGGCCCACAACCGCGACCGCGCCCTGGCCCTGGCGCGGCTGGACGAGGCGCGTGCCCTGGCCGGCCTGCAGGCCAGCCAGCGTTCGCCCCAGCTGGCCCTCGACGCCCAGGGCCAGCGCGCGCGCGTGCCGGCCGACCTCAACCTCACGCGCCGGCCGCTGCTGGGCGACCATTTCCAGCTCGGCCTGGGCCTGGCGAGTTGGGAGCTCGACCTGTGGGGCCGCCTGGCCCGGCTCGACGAGGCCGCCCGCCAGGCCTGGCTGGCCAGCGACGCGGCGGCCCAGGCGCTGACGCTGTCGCTCGTCCACCAGGTCGCTCAGACCTGGCTGCAGCTGGCCGAGCTCGACGAGCGCCTGCGCCTGGGCCGCCGTGCCCTGGACAGCCGCGAGGAGACGCTGCGCATCTTCACCCGCCGCGTGGAGGTGGGCGCGACCTCGCGCCTGGCCCTGACCCAGGTGCAGCTGCTGCAGACCCAGGCCGCCGCGCTGGTGTCGCAGCTGCAGCAGCAGCGCGACGCGCAATGGCAGGCGCTGACGCTGCTGACCGGCGGAGCCCCCGCACCCGGCGAACCGCGCCTGGCCGACCTGCCGCCGCTGCGTGCCGGCCTGCCGGCCGAGCTGCTGAGCCAGCGGCCCGACCTCCTCGCCGCCGAGCACCAGCTGCGCGCGGCTGAGGCCAGCGTGCAGGCGGCCCGCGCCGCCTACCTGCCGCGCATCAGCCTGACCGCTGCGTTCGGCAGCGCCAGTGCCGAGCTGTCGGGCCTGCTCAAGGCCGGCAGCACGGCCTGGAGCGTGACGCCCGACGTGGCCCTGCCCCTGCTCGACGGGGGCCGCCGCGAGCAGAACCTGGCCGTGCAGCAGGCGCGCCGCCAGCAGGCCCTGCTGGCCTACGAACGGGCCGTGCAGCAGGCGCTGCGTGATGTGAACGATGCCCTCTCGGCCCGCGAGCGCCTGGCCGAACAGCTCGACATCGCCGGCCGCACCCTGGCCGCCCAGGCCGAGCGCGCCCACCTGGCCCTGCGCCGCTACGACACCGGCGCCGCCGCCTTCCTCGAGGTGCTGGACGCCCAGCGCGACCTGCTCGCCGCCGAGCAGCAGCAGGTGCAGGCCCGCCGCGCCCTGCTGGCGAGCCAGGCCAGCCTCTACGCCGCCCTCGGCGGCGGCGACCTCGTCCACCCCGGCTCCGAACCCAAGGGAACCCTGCCATGACCGCCCCCGCCCTCAAGAAAGCCTTGTGGCCCGTCGCCACCGCCCTGGCCGTGCTGGCCCTGGCCGGGTGGGGCTGGACACGGCTGCGCCCGCAAGGGCCGGGCGCCGCCTTCGTGCAGGGCAATGGCCGCATCGAGGCCACCGAGATCGACGTGGCCACCAAACTGCCCGGTCGGCTGCAGGCCGTCATGGCGGGCGAGGGCGACTTCGTCACCGCCGGCCAGCCGCTGGCGCGCCTGCAGGTGCAAAGCCTGGAGGCCCAGTACGCCGAAGCCCAGGCGCGGCTGAAGCAGGCCGAGTCCACCGTGGACAGCGCCCAGGCCCAGGTCGCCGTGCGCGAGAGCGACCGGCGCGCGGCCCAGGCGGTGGTGGCCCAGCGCGAGGCCGAGCTCGATGCTGCCCGCCGCCGCCTGGCCCGCTCACGGGCCCTGGCCCAGGAAGGTGCTTCCTCCGAGCAGGAACTCGACGACGACCGCGCTCGCGTGCGCAGCGTCGAGGCGGCCCTCGCCGCCGCCCAGGCCCAGGTGGCCGCGGCCACCGCCGCCGTCGAGGCCGCGCGTACCCAGGCCACCGGCATGCGCGCCACGGTCAAGGCGGGCGCCGCGACGGTGGACCGCGTCAAGGCCGACCTCGACGACGCCGTGCTGACGGCGCCCCGTGCCGGCCGCGTGCAATACCGCATCGCCGAAGCCGGCGAGGTGCTGGGCGCCGGCGGCAAGGTGCTCAACCTCGTCGACCTCAGCGACGTCTACATGAGCTTCTTCGTGCCGGAGGCCGTCGCCGGGCGGCTGGCCCTGGGCAGCGAGGTGCGGCTGGTGCTGGATGCCGCGCCCGGCCTCGTCATCCCGGCCAAGGTGTCCTTCGTGGCCAGCACGGCCCAGTTCACGCCCAAGACGGTGGAGACGGCCAGCGAGCGCCAGAAGCTGATGTTCCGCGTGCGCGCCCAGATCGCGCCCGAGCTGCTGCGCCGGCATGCCGAGCAGGTCAAGACCGGGCTGCCCGGCGTGGCCTGGGTGCGGCTGGACGCGAACCAGCCCTGGCCCGCCACGCTGGCCAAGGTGGTCGACTGATGACAGGCGCCCCGCTGGCCCGGCTGCGGGGCCTGGCCCTGCGCTACGGCACGACCCAGGCGCTGGCCGACGTCACGCTCGAGCTGCCGGCCGGCCGCGTGCTCGGCCTCATCGGGCCGGACGGCGTGGGCAAGTCCAGCCTGCTGTCGCTCGTCGCCGGGGCGCGCTCGCTGCAGGACGGGCGGCTGGAGGTGCTGGGCGGCGACATGGCCTCGCGCGCCCACCGCGAGCGCGTCTGCCCGCGCATCGCCTACATGCCCCAGGGCCTGGGCCGCAACCTCTACCCGACCCTTTCGGTGGAGGAGAACCTGCAGTTCTTCGGCCGCCTCTTCGGCCACGGCGCGGCCGAGCGGCGCCGCCGCATCGACGAACTCTGCCGAAGCACGGGCCTGCTGCCCTTCCTGGCGCGGCCGGCCGGCAAGCTCTCCGGCGGCATGAAGCAGAAGCTCGGCCTGTGCTGCGCCCTCATCCACGACCCCGACCTCCTCATCCTCGACGAGCCGACCACGGGCGTGGACCCGCTGTCCCGGGCGCAGTTCTGGCAGCTGATCGCGCGCATCCGCGCCCAGCGGCCGGGCATGAGCGTCATCGTCGCCACGGCCTACATGGAGGAGGCCGAGGCCTTCGACCACCTCGTGGCCATGGACGCCGGCCGCGTGCTCGCCACCGGCAGCCCCGCCGAGCTGCGCGGCGGGCATGCCTCGCTGGAGCAGGCCTTCATTGCCTTGCTGCCCGAGGAGCGGCGGCGCGGCCACCGCGAGGTCGTCGTGCCGCCGCTGGCCGAGGGCGCCGACGAGCCGCCGGCCATCGAGGCGCGCGGTCTGACCATGCGCTTCGGCGACTTCACGGCGGTGGACCACGTCGACTTCCGCATCCGCCGCGGCGAGATCTTCGGCTTCCTCGGCTCCAATGGCTGCGGCAAGTCGACGACGATGAAGATGCTGACGGGCCTGTTGAGCGCCAGCGAGGGCCGGGCCTGGCTGTTCGGCCGCGAGGTCGACCCGCGCGACCTGCAGACGCGCCGCCGCGTCGGCTACATGACCCAGGCCTTCTCGCTCTACGGCGAGCTGAGCGTGCGCCAGAACCTGGTGCTGCACGCCCGCCTCTTCGCCGTGCCGGCCGGCGAGCTGCCCGGCCGCGTCGACGAGATGCTGAGCCGCTTCGGGCTGAAGGCCGTGCAGGACAGCCTGCCGGAGACCCTGCCGCTGGGCATGCGCCAGCGCCTGTCGCTGGCCGTGGCCATGGTGCACCGGCCCGAACTGCTCATCCTCGACGAGCCGACCTCGGGCGTGGACCCGGTGGCCCGCGACATGTTCTGGCAGCTGATGGTGGAGCTGGCGCGGCGCGACGGCGTCACCATCTTCATCTCCACCCACTTCATGAACGAAGCCCTGCGCTGCGACCGCATCTCGCTGATGCACGCGGGCAAGGTGCTGGTCAGCGACACGCCGGCCGCCATCCAGGCCGGCCGTGGCGCCGCGACGCTGGAGCAGGCCTTCATCGCCTACCTGCAGGAGGCCACGGGCGAGGCCCAGGCGCCCGAGCCGACGGCGCAGGCCGAGCCTCCCGTGCCGGCCACGCCGCCGGGCGCTGCGCCCAGGCCGCGCCGCTTCAGCCTGGCCCGGGCCTGGAGCTACAGCCTGCGCGAGGCGCTGGAGCTCAGGCGCGACCCGGTGCGCGCGACCCTCGCCCTGCTGGGCACGGCCATCCTGATGTTCATCATCGGCTACGGCATCAGCCTGGACGTCGAGCACCTGCGCTTCGCCGTGCTCGACCAGGACCAGACCGGCCTGAGCCGCAACTACTCCCAGCGCCTGGCGGGTTCGCGCTACTTCGTCGAGCAGGCCCCGCTGCAGGACCATGCCGACCTGGACCGCCGCATGCGCGCCGGCGAGCTGGCCATGGCCGTCGAGATCCCGCATGGCTTCGCCCGCGACGTGGCGCGCGGCCACGCGGCCCAGGTGGGCGTGTGGGTGGACGGCGCCATGCCCACGCGCGGCGAGACCTCGCGCGGCTATGTGCAGGCCATGCACCAGCTCTGGCTGGCCGAGATGGCCCGCGAGCGCCTGGGGCTGGCGCTGGCGGCGCCCAGCAGCGTCGAGCTGCGCTACCGCTACAACCCGGACGTGAAGAGCCTGCCGGCCATGGTGCCCGCCGTCATCCCCATGCTGCTGATGATGATCCCGGCCATGCTGACGGCCCTGTCCGTGGTGCGCGAGAAGGAGCTGGGCTCCATCCTCAACCTCTACGTGACGCCGGTGCGGCGCAGCGAGTTCCTGCTCGGCAAGCAGCTGCCCTACGTGCTGTTGGCCATGCTGAACTTCTTCCTGCTGGTGGCGCTCGCGGTGACGGTGTTCGGCGTGCCGCTCAAGGGCAGCCTCGCGGCGCTGTCGCTTGCCGCGCTGTTCTACGTGACGGCGGCCACGGGCCTGGGCCTGCTGGCCTCCACCTTCACGCGCAGCCAGATCGCGGCCTTGTTCGTCACGATGATCGGCACTCTCATCCCCTGCGTGCAGTTCGCGGGGCTGATCGACCCCGTCTCTTCGCTGGAGGGCGTGGGGGCCTTCGTCGGCCGCATCTACCCGGCCGCCCATTTCCTGACCATCAGCCGCGGCGTGTTCAGCAAGGCGCTGACGCTCGGCGACCTGGGCAGCAGCCTGTGGCCGCTGGCCGTCGCGGTGCCGGTGATCCTGGGAGCGGCGATGCTGTTGCTGAGGAAGCAGGAGAAGTGATGCTGCTGGGTGATGCTGTCTGTCCGCCCAGGCCCAGCGGGGAGTTCGCCCCGGTCCAGCCTCGCTGCGTCGAACTCCGAGGCCAGCGCCAAACTCCCTGCGCTCACTGCGTTCGCTACGGTCAGACAGTGGCGCTGAGTCAGTTGTTGAAGCGCGCTGCGCGCGCGCCTCGGAGTTCTGCACTTCTCGGCGGTTTAGAAGGGGAAGCCCCGAACAGCCGAAACAGCCAACAGCCAAACGCGCCAGCCGGCCGGCGCCGGCTGCTCCTTCACTCCCCCTTTGAGCCCGCCGAGCAGCGCAAGGCCTTGAGGGCGCGAGCGAAGCTCGCTTCAACAACTGACTCCGCGCAACTGTTTGAGCGGAGCGTAGCGAAGCGAGTTTTGCGCGGGCCCTCAAGGCCTGAGCAGCGCAGGGAACCCCGTAGCGCAGCGCAGGGGCGGGCGGTTCGGGGGCGGCTTCTTTGCCTACTTTCTTGGGCGCCCAAGAAAGTAGGTCGCCCGCCGGGGCGAACTCCCGGCATGGGCCTGGCCGCCAGCCGATCTCCCCAGAGGCGGACCGAGTGACCGCCATGCACCGCCTGAACCTCGCCCATGTCTACCGCCTCGGCGTCAAGGAGCTGTGGAGCCTGTGGCGCGACCCCATGATGCTGGTGCTGATCGCCTACACCTTCAGCATCTCCATCTACGTGGCCGCCACCGCCATGCCCGAGAGCCTGCGCCATGCCGCCGTCGCCATCGTCGACGAGGACGCTTCGCCGCTGTCGGCCCGGCTGGTGGCGGGCTTCTACCCGCCGCAGTTCCGCAGCCCGGACCTGATCACGGCGCGCGAGATCGACCCCGGCATGGACCGCGGCGACTACACCTTCGTCCTCGTCGTCCCGCCGGGCTTCCAGCGCGACGTGCTGGCCGGCCGCCAGCCGGCCCTGCAGCTCAACGTCGACGCCACGCGCATGAGCCAGGCCTTCACCGGCGGCGGCTACATCCAGCAGATCGTCTACAACGAAGTCAACGCCTTCGTGCAGCGCCACGCCGGAGCCACGGCCATGCCGGTGGAGCTGGCGCTGCGCATGCGCTTCAACCCCAACCTGGAGCACGCCTGGTTCGGCTCGCTGATGGAGATCATCAACAACGTGACCATGCTGTCCATCATCCTGACCGGCGCGGCCCTGATCCGCGAGCGCGAGCACGGCACGGTGGAGCACCTGCTCGTCATGCCGGTCACGCCGGGCGAGATCATGCTGGCCAAGGTCTGGTCCATGGGCCTGGTGGTGCTGGTGGCGGCGATGGCGTCGCTGGCCCTGGTCGTGCAGGGCGCGCTGCGCGTGCCGGTGCAGGGCTCGGTGGCCCTGTTCGGTCTGGCCGCGGCCCTGCACCTGTTCGCCACCACCTCCATGGGCATCTTCCTGGCCACGCTGGCCCGCTCGATGCCGCAGTTCGGCATGCTGCTCGTGCTGGTGCTGCTGCCGCTGCAGCTGCTCTCGGGCGGGGTGACGCCGCGCGAGAGCCTGCCCGAGGCGGTGCGCTGGATCATGACGGCCGCGCCGACGACGCACTTCGTCGCGGCCAGCCAGGCCATCCTCTACCGTGGCGCGGGGCTGGACGTCGTCTGGCCCCAGCTGCTCGCCGTGGCCGCCATCGGCAGCGCGCTCTTCGCCGCCGCGCTGTCACGCTTTCGCAAGACCATCAGCCTGATGGCCTAGTCTCCCCAAGGAACCTCATGAACCTCCCGGTCCTCCAACGGCTGCACAACCGCAGCTTCGACGAGATCGCCGTCGGCGACAGTGCCTCCATCGAGCGCACCGTCACGGCGGCCGACCTGCAGCTCTTCGCCGCCCTGTCCGGCGACTTCAATCCCCAGCACCTGGACGCCGGCTTCGCCGCATCGACCCACTTCCACGGCGTCGTCGCCCACGGCATGTTCGGCGGCGCGCTGATCTCCGCCGTGCTCGGCACGCGGCTGCCCGGCCCCGGCACCATCTACCTCGGCCAGACGCTGAAGTTCGTCGCGCCCGTGCGCATCGGCGACGTGCTGCGGGTGCGCGTGACGGTCAAGGCCCGCGAGGCCACGCACCGCCGCGTCACGCTGGACTGCCTGTGCCTGAACCAGCACGGCCAGGCGGTGATCGAGGGCGAGGCCCAGGTCATCGCGCCGCAGGAGCGCATCGAGTGGCAGGCCGGCCAGCTGCCCGAGGTGCGCCTGAGCGAGGGCGGCGGAGGCCTCGCGCGGCTGCTGGCGGCGGCGCGGCCCCTGGGCGCGATCAAGGTCGCCGTCGTGCATCCCTGCGACGCCGTCAGCCTGGGCGCCGCGCTGGACGGGCGCGAGGCCGGCCTCATCGAGCCGGTGCTGGTGGCGCCGCGCGCCCGCGTCGAGGCCGTGGCCGCGGCGGCCGGCCTGAGCCTGGCCGGGCTGCGCATCGAGGACGTGGCCCACAGCCATGCCGCCGCCGCGCGTGCCGCCGAACTGGCCGGGCAGGGCGAGGTGCAGGCGCTGATGAAGGGCAGCCTGCACACCGACGAGCTGATGGGCGCCGTGCTGGACGCCGCCGCCGGCCTGCGCACAGAGCGCCGCGCCAGCCACTGCTTCCTGATGCAGACGCCGGCCTATCCGCGGCCGTTCATCATCACGGACGCCGCCCTCAACATCGCGCCCACGCTGGCGCACAAGGCCGACATCGTCCGCAACGCCATCGAGCTGGCCCATGCCATCGGCGTCACGCGGCCCAAGGTGGCCATCCTGGCGGCGGTGGAGACGGTCAACGCCCAGATGCCCGCGACGCTGGACGCCGCGGCCCTGTGCAAGATGGCCGACCGCGGCCAGATCGCCGGCGCGGAGCTGGACGGGCCCCTGGCCTTCGACAACGCCGTCTCTATCGCCGCGGCGCGCATCAAGGGCATCGAGTCCAACGTCGCCGGCCAGGCCGACGTGCTGGTCGTGCCCGACCTGGAAAGCGGCAACATGCTGGCCAAGCAGCTCGAATACCTCGGCGGCGCGGCCAGCGCCGGCATCGTCCTCGGCGCCCGCGTGCCCATCGTGCTGACCAGCCGGGCCGATGGCGCGGAGTCCCGCATCGCCTCCTGCGCCCTGGCCGTCCTGCTGGCCCATCACTACCGGAGTACGCCCCCGTGAACCTGCCCGCCACGCCCGGCGCCGTGATCGCCGTCCTGAACTGCGGTTCGTCCAGCATCAAGTTCGCCCTCTTCGACGCCGGCGGCGCCGAGCTGCCACGGCAGGCCTGGTGGGGCGGCAAGGTGCAGGGCATCGGCAGCGCCCAGCCGCGCCTGCAGACCCAGGACGGCCTGGATCGCGCGCTGGCCCTGGGTGGGGACGAGCCCTATCACGACGCCCTGGCGGTGATCCGCGAGGCCATCCGCGCGCGGCTGGGCGAGGTGCCGGTGCTGGCCGTGGCCCACCGCGTCGTGCACGGCGGCGCCCATCACGCGGCGCCGCTGCGCGTGGACGCGGCCGTGCTGGCCGAGCTGCGCGGCTACATCCCGCTGGCGCCCCTGCACCAGCCCTTCGCGCTGGAGGCCATGGAAGTGCTGCTGCAGCAGCGCCCCGACCTGCCGCAGGTGGCCTGCTTCGACACCGCCTTCCACCACAGCCTGCCGTTGGTGGAGCAGCTGCTGCCGCTGCCCTATGCGGCCTACGAGCGCGGGCTGCGGCGCTACGGCTTCCACGGCCTGTCCTACGAGTACCAGTCCCTCGTGCTGCCCGAACGCCACGGCGAGTTGGCCGGCGGGCGCTGCATCGTCGCCCACCTGGGCAGCGGCGCCAGCCTGTGCGCGATGCGCGGGCTCAGGAGCGTCGCGACCACCATGGGCTTCTCGGCACTGGACGGGCTGATGATGGGCACGCGCTGCGGCGCGCTGGACCCGGGCGCGCTGCTCTACCTGATGGAGGTCGAGGGCCTTGACGTGCACGAGGCGGGCCACATGCTGTACCACGAGTCGGGCCTGCTCGGCGTGTCCGGCCAGTCTGCCGACCCGCGCGCCTTGATAGCCCGCGAGGCCGAGGACCCGCGCTGCGCCGCGGCGCTCGCCCTTTTCGTGCGGCGCATCGTGCGCGAGATCGGCGCGCTGGTCGCCGTGCTCGGTGGCCTGGACCTGCTGGTGTTCACGGCCGGCATCGGCGAGCACCAGGCCGAGGTGAGGCGGCGCATCGTGGCGGAGCTCGGCTTCCTGCACCTGGGCTTGGACGACACGGCCAACGCGGCGAATGCCGCCGTGATCTCGTCGGCCGGCAGCGCGGTGCGCGTCGCCGTGGAGCCGACCAACGAGGAATGGGTGGCCGCGCGGCATGCGCGCGCGCTGGTCAGGCCATAGCGTCCGGGCCCTTGCGCCGCGAGGCGGCCCAGAGCCCTGCGAAGGTGAAGGCCGCGTTGAGCAGCAGCAGCTCCAGCCCGAAGCGGTAGGCGCCGAAGAGCGAGGCCTGCGAGAGGTCGATGAGCCAGCACAGGGCCGGCGCGGCGAGGGCGACGACAGGTGCCGCGTGGCGCCGCAGCTCGCGCCCGCCGACGATGGCGAAGGCGAACAGCCCCAGCAGCGGGCCGTAGGTGTAGCCGGCGAGCTTGAGGATGAGGGTCACCATGCTGGGGTCGTCCAGCCAGCGGAAGGCCAGGGTCAGCAGCAGGAAGACGCCGGCATAGCCCAGGTGCACGCGCCGGCGGATGCGGGCCTTGGCCGCCTCGTCGAGGTCGCTGCGGCGCATCAGGCCGAGCAGGTCCAGGCAGGTCGACGAGGTCAGCGCCGTGATGGCGCCGTCGGCGCTGGGGAAGAGGGCCGAGATCAGCGCGAGCAGGAAGACCAGCTGCACCCAGGCCGGCAGGTACTGCAGCACGATGGTCGGGAAGAGCCTGTCCCCGCTCGCCGCCACGCCGTGCTGCCGGGCGAACAGGGTCAGCAGGCCCCCGAGGAACAGGAAGAGCGCCACCACGACGGCCGTGATCGCGGCCATCAGCATCATGTTCTTCTGCGCGTCGGCGAGGCGGCGCACGGAGATGTTCTTCTGCATCATCTCCTGGTCCAGCCCCGTCATCGCGACGGCGATGGCCGCGCCCGCCAGCAGCTGCTTGCCCCAGAAGCCGGCGCTGGCGGTGTCGTGCACGACGACGCGGGTCAGACCCGCCGCGTCCAGCGCCCGCCAGCCTTCGGCCAGGCCCAGGCCGAGTTGGTGCAGCAGCAGGCCCACGCAGAGGGCCAGGCCGCCCAGCATGCCGGCCGTCTGCAGCGTGTCGGTCCAGACGATGGTCTTGACGCCGCCCTCCATGGTGTAGAGCAGGATCATCAGCAGCACCACGGCGGCGCTCAGCCAGAAGGGCAGGCCCATGCGCTCCAGCACCATGTCCTGCAGCACGCGCACGACGAGGTAGAGCCGCGCCGTGGCGCCGAGGGTGCGCGACAGGATGAAGAAGCCGGCGCCGGTGCGTTGCGCCGAGCCGCCCAGGCGCAGGCCCAGCAGCGTGTAGATGGAGCTGACCTCGGAGCGGTAGTACAGCGGCATCAGCACGAAGGCCACGAGGGCATAACCGGCCAGCTGGCCGGCAATGACCTGCAGGTAGGCGAACTGCCCGCCGGCCACCATACCGGGCACGCTGATGAAGGTGACGCCCGACAGCGAGGTGCCGATCATGCCGAAGGCCACCAGCAGCCAGTGGCTGCTCTTGTTGCCGACGAAGAAGCTGGCGTTGTCGGAGCGCCGGCCCGTCCACCAGGCCACGCCGAGCAGCAGGGCGAAGTAGCCGAGCACCACACCCAGCAGCAGCGGCGCGGACAGGGCGGCGTCGGGCAGGGTGCCGGCGGGCTGGGCGCCGGTGTCGGGCAGGGGCAGGCTCAAAGCGGGTCCCGCAGCGCGCGGCGCAGGCTGCCGCCACGGCCGGACAGGCGTGCCCGCGCATCGACCGGGTCCAGGCCGCATCGCAGGGCGACGACGGCGGTCTTCACTTCGAGGGCGCAGGCCTGCAGCGTGCGCTCGGCCGTCGGTGTGTCGCTGCCGGTGAGTCGCACGACCAGGTCGGTAGCGCGGGCGACGAGCTTGGCGTTGGTCGCCTTCAGGTCGACCATGAGATTGCCGTAGACCTTCTCGAGCTGCACCATGATGCAGCTGGACAGGGTGTTGAGCGCGATCTTCTGCGCCGTGCCGGCCTTGAGCCGCGTGCTGCCGGCGATGACCTCCGCGCCGGTGTCGAGCACGATGCCGTGCTCGGCCAGGGCCAGCATGGGGGCGCCGGGGTTGTTGACGATGGCGATGGTCAGCGCCCCTAGCGGTCGCGCCGCGCGCAGCACCGCCATGGCATAGGGCGTGCGGCCCGACGCGGCTACGCCGATGACGACGTCGTCGGCCGTCGGCGACAGGGCCATCAGGTCGTGCTCGGCCTGGGCGGCGTCGTCTTCCGCGCCTTCGACGGCCTGGTGCACGGCACCCGGGCCGCCGGCCAGCGTGGCGATGGCGCGCTGTGCCGGCCAGGAGAAGGTCGGCACCAGCTCGACGGCATCGAGCAGGGCGAGCCGCCCCGAGGTCCCCGCGCCGAAATAAAGCAGCCGGCCGCCGCGCCGCAGCCGCGGCACGGCCGCCGCCGCGGCGGCACCGATGCGGTCGCCGGCGGCGAGGGCGGCGGCGACGGCGCCCTGCTGCGCGGCGATGAAGCAGCGCGCCATGGCCAGCGGGTCCAGGGTGTCCAGCTCGGCGTGGGCCGCGGCGACGGTCTCGGTGGTCTCGATCGGCATGCCGCGCCTCAGAACTTCATGCGCAGGTTCACGTAGTACTGCCGGCCGCTCTCGTACCAGTTGGCGGGCGCGTTCTCGGTCAGCATGTAGGTGTGGCGCACCGGGTTGTTGAGGTTGTTGGCATCGAAGGTGACGCTGACCTGGTCGGTGAACTTGTAGCCCAGCGACAGGGCCAGGGCGCCGTAGCCCTTGAAGTAGTGCAGGCCGTTGATGAGGTAGTTGCCCTTCAGGTCCTGCTTGGTGGTGCCCGAGCCGTCGCCGATGACGGTGTAGGCGTAGTCGTCGCGCCAGTTCCAGGCCAGGCGGGCGTTGAACCTGTCGTTCTCGTAGTAGCCGACCACGTTGTAGGTCCACTTGGAGCTGCCGAGCATGGGCTGGCCGTCGGCGTCGCGCGAGCTGACGTAGGTGGCGTTGGACGAGAAGCCGAAGCCGTTGCCGACGGGCATCTCCAGCGCCACCTCGGCTCCGGTGAGCCGGGCGTCCAGGCCGATGCGCTTGGTCAGCGTGTACTGGCGCGTCGTGCCCGGCGCCGACGGGTCCTCCAGCGTCGCGACCTCGGTGACGGGCTTGACGTAGTTGCTCAGGCGCTGGGTGAACACGCTGCCGCTCAGCGAGGCGCGCGGCGCGAAATACCAGGCCAGCGACAGGTCGCCGTTGTTGGCCGTGATGGGCTTGAGCAGCGGGTTGCCCATGCTGGCGATCAGGGTGTTGCTGTTGATCGTCAGCGCACCGGCCAGCTCGTTGTAGTTGGGGCGGCCCAGCGAGCGGCTCAGCGAGGCGCGGGCCACGAGCTGGCGGTCGATGTCCCAGCGCAGGTTGAGGCTGGGCAGCCAGGCGGTGTGCTTGGTGCTGGTGTAGGCCGGCACGAAGGTGCCGAAGCGCGAGCCGACGATGGCGCCGTTGACGTTGCAGGTCGCCAGCGCCGGGCAGATGTTGCTGGGCAGCTGGGTGTAGGAGGTGGTGTCCACCTGGGTCCGCACCGCGCGCAGGCCGACGTTGCCGGACAGCGCGTCGGCGTCGAACTCGCCCATGGCGTACAGGGCGTTGCTGGTCTCCTTCAGGCCGTAGCCGCTGTTCCACTGCTTGCCGGCGACGGGGTCCCAGTACTGGTACTTGTCGGCGAAGGCGGCGAGCTGGCCCTGGTCGAAGCGCAGCAGGTTGCGCGGGAAGGTGCCGTCCAGGCCGCTGGCGTAGTCGCCCGGCAGGGCCGTCGCCGGGTTGGGCACGGGCATGGGATAGGCGGTCTGGTTGATGAGGGCGCCGCCGGTGATGGCGGTGGTGAAGGGAGCGGTCGCGCCGGGCGCGTCCTGCAGCGTCCAGCGGCTGGTGACGACGTCGACGTTGCGCTTGTGCGTGGCGCTGCGCAGGCCGAACTTGAGGCTGCTGAACAGGCCGTCGCCCAGCTTCCATTCGCCGTCGGCGTGGACGTAGTTCTCCTTGTCCATCGAGGTGATGGCCGGGAGGTTGGCGTTCATCAGCTGGTAGCTGGCGATGTTGGACAGGTCGATGGCCTTGCCGCTGGCGTCGCTGATGCTCCAGTCGGTGGGGCGCGTCCGGTTCATCTGCCAGGCGACGTTGGGGTTGACGACGGCCAGCACGATGTTGGGCTGGCGCGTGGTGTAGCCGGCGCCTTCGGTGGAGCCGGCGCGGCCGGTCAGCGTCAGGGCGGGGCTGACGGCGTATTTCAGGTCCAGGTCGTAGAACTTGGAGGTCGAGCGGGCGCCGTCGCGCAGGAAGTGGTCGTACTCCAGGCCGAGGGCATTGGTCGTCGAGCCGGCCGGGCGTGAGAGCTTGCCGGCGGTGATGACGTCACCGTCGACGATGGCATTGCTCAGCCGCCAGCCGCCGGCCATCAGGTTGTTCAGCGTCAGGAAGCCGGAGCTGTTGTAGTTGACCGCCTTGAGCTCGGAGCTGAAGCCGCTGAGCGTCATGTCGAGCTGCTCGGTCGGCCGCCACTGCAGCGACAGGAAGCCGCCCGAGCGCTTGCGCGCGCCCTCGAACATGGTGGCGTTGAACTGGTTGGGCAGGCGCTTGCCGACGAGGCCGGCCGCGGCCGTGGCGTCGCCGCCGGTCAGCGACAGGGCCTGGGCATTGGTCAGCGCCGTGTAGCTGAAGGTCTCCTGGCCGTCGCGGCGCAGGGAGCGGTCTTCCTTGAAGGCCTGGGCGATGACGCCGAAGCGCTTGTCCGGCGACTTCCAGGCCAGCAGCACGCTGGCCTGCGGGTCGGTCTTGCCGGGCAGGTCGGCGTAGACGGCGCCCAGGGCGGCTTCGCCGCTGAAGCCGGCGCGCATGTCCAGCGGCTTGCGCAGCAGCACGTCCACGCTGCCGGCCAGGCCCCCTTCGGTGAGGTCGGCCCGCTGGTTCTTGTAGACGACGGTCTGCCCGATCAGTTCGGACGGCAGCAGGCCGAAGCCCACGCTGCGGCTGGACACGGCATTGCCCGCGGACTGGTCGCCCACGTGCCAGTCGCCGGCGGAGACGGCATGGCCGTTGATGGTGACGAGGTTGAGGCTGGGCGGCGTGCCGCGGATGGCCACGCGCTCGGCCTCGTCCATGGCATTGGCACCGCCGTACTGCACGTTGACGCCGGACACGCGGGAGATGGCGTCGGCGATGTTCTTGTCGGGCATCTTGCCCACGTCCTCGGCCGAGATCACCTCGACGTTGGTGTTGGCATTGCGCTTGGCCGTCATCGACTTCTCGAGCGAGGCGCGGATGCCCGTCACGACGACGGCCTCCAGCTGTTGCTTGTCGTCGCTGGCGGTGGCCTGCTGCGCGGTGGCGGCGGCATGCAGGGCCAGCAGACCCACGGCAGTCGCGACGGCATGCAGGGATGGGGCTCTCATGGAAATCTCCTCGGGTGGCTCGGCGGTGGCCGAAGGGGTCAGGGGCCGGATGCGCCGATGCGCATCTCGACGACGTAGTCATAGAGGTCGCCGCGGTAGGTCGAACGTGTCCATTCGACCGGCCTGCCGTCGGCGCTGTAGGAATGGCGCTCGGTCTCCAGCACCGGGGCGCCGACGTCGATGTGCAGCAGCTCGGCGATGCGGGCATCGGCGATGGCGGCCCGCACGCGCTGCAGGGCGCGCTCGGGGGCGCGGCCATGGCGGCGGATGGCGTCGTACAGGGAGGTGCCGAAGTCGGCCGTGCCGCCGACGAGGTCGGCGCCCACGACGGCGAGTTCGACGGCGATGCGCTGCTCGTCGGCCGTGCGCACGCGCAGGGCCCGCACGACGCGGTCGTTCAGCGACAGGCCGAGGGTGAAGGCTTCCTGCGGCGAGGGGGCGGTGAGCTTGCGCTCCAGCCACAGCGAGCCCGGCGTCATGCCACGGCGACGCATGTCGTCGGAGAAGCTGGCCAGCTCGGTCAGGGGCTCCACCAGCCGGCCGCTGACGAAAGTGCCGCTGCCCTGGCGCACGGTCAGCACGCCCTCGCTGGCGAGTTCGTCGACGACGCGCCGGATGGTCTGGCGCGAGACCGCGAGGCGCTGGGCCAGCTCGCGTTCGGGCGGCAGGCTGCGGCCCGAGGCCAGCTGGCCCTGCTGGATCAGCTCGCGCAGCGTCGCGGCCAGCCGGAAGTACAGCGGCCCGGCGCTCGAGGCGTCGGCCGTGAGTTCCCGGCCCAGGGCGGCAATCAGTTCGTCGTCGTTCAGCGTTTTCATGGGTGCGCCTGTCAATGGATGCGTTGCCGCATTTGGAGCGCGATTGGAGCGTACCAATTGCGAACCAATGGCGACATGCGGGATAACGCGGAGTGTGAGCGGGTACGCCGCGCGGCCTGGCGGCGCGCGGCGTGGGAGCGAGGGTAAGGGCGGCGCGAGGCGCGGCTCAGCGGCCGGCGCCGGCGTCCAGGGCCTGGAGCACGGCCGAGTGGATGGCGGTGCGGGCCGGACCGATCAGCTTGTTGTCGCGGCTGGGGTTGACGCGGTTGGTCAGCAGCACGACGAAGGCGCGCCGCGAGCGATCGATGTAGAGCGAGGTGCCGGTGAACCCGGTGTGCAGCACGGCGTCGGCCGAGGCCCGCGGCCCGGCGAGGCCGCCGGGCTCGGGCGTGTCCCAGCCCAGGGCGCGGCTGCTGCCGGGCGGCTGGTGCTGGCGGGCGAGGAAGCTGTCCAGGGTCTGCGGGCTGAGGAAGCGACGCCCGCCGGCCTGGCCGCGGTCCAGGATCATCTCGGCCAGCCGCGCCAGGTCAGCCGCGGTGGAGAAAAGGCCGGCATGGCCGGCCACGCCGCCCATCACGTCGGCGTTCTCGTCGTGCACCGTGCCGCGGACCAGGCGATGGCGGTAGTGCTCGTCCTGTTCGGTGGCGGGGATGCGCGGCAGCAGCGAGGCCGGCGGGTTGAAGCCCGTCTCGGCCATGCCGAGCGGTTCGAACACGCGCGTGCTGACGAAGCGGTCCAGCGGCAGCCCGCCGACGCGCTGGACGATCTCGCCGAGCAGGATGAAGTTCTCGTCGCGGTAGTGGAACTCGGCGCCGGGAGGCGCCTGCACGGGCAGCCGGTACACGAGGTCGAGCAGTTCGGCGCGGCTGCCGGCGTGCTTCCACAGCAGCATGGGCGAGGGCAGGCCCGAGTTGTGGGCCAGCAGGTGGCGCACGGTGATGCGCTCGTGGCCCGGAACGCCGGCGAACTCGGGCAGGTAGCGCACGACGGGCTCGTCGAGCTTCAAGAGGCCCTGGTCGCACAGCAGGGCGATGGCCGTGGTGGTGGCCACGACCTTGGTCAGCGAGGCGAGGTCGAAGACGGCATCGACCGGCATGGCCGGGGCGCCGGGCGAGCTGTCGAGCCGGCCGAAGGCCTTCAGCGCCACCAGCCGCCCGTCGACGCCCACCGCCAGCACGGCGCCCGGGAAGGCCCGCTTCGCCACCCAGGCGTCGACCTCGTCGAACACCGGGGCGAAGCGCGCCGCCTGGCCCGCGGTCGCGTCGGCCCAAGGGGCGGCCTGCGCGGCCTGCGGAGCCTGTGGCGCCGGGCCGGTCAGCGGCTGCTGGGCGCACCCGCAAGCGAGAACGGCGAAGGCGAGGGCCGGGAGATGTCGGAGCAGGGCGGTCATGCGGGCGGCGTCGGAAGGCGGGTCGCAGCGTAGCGGCGGTGCCGGTGCCAGGCCAGTCGAAACGGCGGCCTAGCCATGAGCTGAAGTCATGCGCCGGCCCCGCCCGCCGGGCGCGCGGTCTTCAATGCGCGTTTGTCCGACAGCGTCGCGCGCCGGGCTGCTCTAGCGTCGAGCCAGGACGGAGGCGCCATCGCATTCCGTCGCAAGGAGTGGACATGCAAGCACTGCAAGCGGACCCATCGCATCCCGGCTGGGTCAGGGGCTGGCTGGTCCTGCGCGTGAAGGAAGCGCTGCCGGGCGACTTCGTCAGCATGCACGAGCATGCCGCGCAGGCGCAGGAGGAGGCTCACCGCCGCGGCCCCGGGCATCAGGTCTTCCACGGCCGGCGCCGCGAGGACACCGGCGAGATGCTGCTGGACTGAGGGGCGCGGCGCTCAGTCGGCGCTGAACCCCTTGCCCGTGGCCGCCCAGTAGATGCCGCCGAACAGGTGGTGCTGGAAACGCTCGTCGCCATAGGTGGCGCTCAGGTGGCCGAGCGCGGTGTAGAAGCTCCGACCGCCGTCCACCTGCTGATACCAGCTGATGGGGTGCTTGGCGCCCATGGGCGCGACCGGTTTGCCGCCCCATTCGGTGGCGGGGCGGTAGGTGTCCTCATCCACCGTCAGCAACAGCTTCAGGCCCTGCGACTGCGGTGGGCCGAACTGGTACCACTCTTCGGTGAACAGGAAGCGCCTGGGGAAGCGGTCCATGCCGGGGAAGTTGGCGTCCTGCACCACCAGCGTGGCCGTCTGGTTGGCGGGGTGGGCCAGGAACATCCGCCCGACCAGCCGCGCGTACCAGGGCCAGCCGTGCTCGGTGTCCGCCGCACTGTGCACGCCCACGAAGCCGCCGCCTGCACGGATGTAGCGCTCGAAGGCCGCCTTCTGCTCGGCGTTCAGGATGTCGCCCGTCGTGAGCAGGAACACCACGGCCTGGTACTTGGCCAGTTCCTGGTCGTTCATCACGCGGTTGGCGTCCTCTGTCCAGAAGACGCCGAAGTCATGCAGCTGTCCCAGCCGCTGGATGGCGGCGACTCCTGCCGGGATGGACTCGTGATGCCAGCCCGCGGTCTTGCTGAAGACCAGCACCCGGAACTGCTCGGCCTGGGCCGAAGCGGCGACGGCCAGCAGGCCTAACGCCATGGCAAGTTGACGCAGAAGATGGGTCATCGTGTCTCCGGGGGGCGGGGCAAGGGCGTGATGATGCCAAGCGGTGCGCAGGCGGCAAGAGCGGTTCAGCCGGCAAGGCGATGTGCCGCCTTCAATCGGCCCGGTGCATGACTGACGGGCCGCAGCCGCGTCGTCTCGCTGCTAGGGTTTATTGGTAAGACCAAATCAGCGAAAGCTGGCAAAGTTGCCATCGGATTTATCGAGAAATCACCCAAGGCACAGGCGTGGTGACTTGTGAGGCCGTACAGCCGGCGGTGTGCCGACACCCGCACCTGCGAGACTGCGTTCTTTTGCCTGTCGTCATGACACCCTACCTGACCGTTCCGGACTTGAAGCTGTGCTGGGCGGGCCCTGCGAAAGAGCAGGCCCATGTCTGAGCAACCCACGCGCCCGCGCCGCGCTGCAACCCTGGCCGACGTCGGCCGTGAAGCCGGCGTGTCGGCCATGGCAGCGTCCGCCGTCCTCAACGGGGTGTCCACCTCCACTCGCATCTCCAAGGAGACCCGCGAGCGGGTGCTGGCCGCTGCCGAGAAGCTGCGCTACCGGCCCAACCGCACGGCGCGTGCCCTGGTCGACCGGCGCATGAACGCCCTGGGCCTGGTGGGCATCCTGTCCGGTGACGAGCCCAACCTCTATTTCCTGGAAGTCTTCGACGGCATCATGCAGGCCGCCGGTGCGCGCGGGCAGAACGTGACGGTCTTCAACGTCGGCAACTGGGTCGACGCTCGCCGCCTCGTGCCGGAGTACTGCGATGGGCGCATCGACGGGCTCATCATGCTGGCGCCCATGATCGACGCGCCGGCCTCCGAATGGCTGCCCGAGCACGCGCCCGCCGTCACCGTGCACGCCAACCGGGCGGTTCCCGGCGTGCCGGGCCTGCAGTCGGACGACGAGGGTGGCGCCTTCCTGGCCGTCAGCCATCTGCTGAGGCTGGGGCATAGGCGCATCCTGCACGTGGGCGGCCCCGAGGGCTCGACCGGCGCCGACCTGCGCCAGCAGGGCTATGAACGCGCCTTCCGCGAGGCCGGCATCACGCCGCCGCCCGACCATGTGCTGCGCTGCCCCTTCACGGCCGAAGGCGGGCGCACGGTGCTGGAGCCCTGGCTGCTTCGGCACCGCGGCGAGCCCTTGCCCGAGGCCATCTTCGCCGCGAGCGACGCCATCGCGCTGGGCTGCATGGAGAGGTTGCAGGCGCGGGGCTACCGCATTCCCGAGGACATCGCCCTCATCGGCTTCGACAACACCTTGTTCGCCCGCGCCGCGCGGCTGTCGACGGTGGCCCAGCCGCTGGGCAAGCTCGGCCGCATGGCCGTCGAGATGCTGCTGGCGCTGATCGACGCCGAGCAGACGCGCCAGCCGGGCGCCGAAGACCGCGAGGTCGTGCTGGGCACCGAACTGGTCGAGCGCGCCACGCTGGCCGGTCCGCGGGCCGCAGAGTTGCTGATCGCCTGAAGCCCGGACGTTCATCAGGCCGAGGAGGAGACGCCCCACATTCCACCGCACTCCCTAGAGGATGAGTCGCCTGCAGGCCCGGTTGCCGGGCTTGTCGGGATCCTCGTCAATGCATCCAAGTGATGCCCACCGGCCGGTGGTGGAGCGGCAAGTCTCCCCTGCGGCCGACCTGCTGCTGATTTCCATGAACACGAACTTTTCGCGCCGCGATGCGCTGCGCGTGGCTTCGCTCGCCCTGACGGGTGGCTGGGCAGGCCATGCCAGTGCCGCAGAGGGCCAGACGGCGTTGCAATTCGCCGAGCGCATGACTCCGGGCATCAACCTCGGCAACACGCTGGAGGCCTTGCCCAACGAAACCTCCTGGGGCCAGCCGGCGACGACGCAGGCGACGATGGATGGCTTCAAGGCCGCCGGCTTCAAGAGCGTGCGTATCCCGGTGGCGTGGTTCGCCCATGCCGATGCCGAGGACCGCGTCGATCCGAGGTGGATGGCCCGGGTCAGGCAGGTCGTGGACTACGCGCTGCAGGCCGGCTTGATCGCCATGATCAACACCCACTGGGACGGCGGCTGGCTCAACCACACGAGCTACGACAGGCAGGCGTCGCTGAACCGGCGCCTGGCGGGGCTGTGGACGCAGATCGCCACGGCCTTTCGCGACTACGACGAGCGCCTCGTCTTCGCCGGCACCAACGAGGTCGGCATGGAGAACCTGTGGACGCCGCCGACGCAGGAATACGCCGACGTGCAGAACAGCTTCAACCAGACCTTCGTGACGACGGTGCGCGCCACCGGCGGCGCCAACGCCAGCCGCTTCCTCGTCGTGCAGGGCTACAACACCAACATCGGCCATACGCTCAAGTACGCCGTCATGCCCACCGACAGCGTGCCCGACCGGCTGATGATGGAGGTCCATTACTACGACCCCTACGAGTTCACGCTCAACGGCAAGGGCAGGATCTGGCAGTGGGGCGCCAAGGCCAAGGACCCCAAGGCCACGCAGACCTGGGCCGACGAGCCCTGGGTGGAGAAGGAGTTCGCTTCCCTCGAGGAGCGTTTCGTGCGCCGCGGCATCCCGGTGCTGATCGGCGAGTACGGCGCCTATCCCAAGAAGCAGTACCCCGGCATGCGCGCCTATGTGCATGACTGGATCCGCGTCGTGACCTCGTCCATGCGCCGCCATGGCCTGGTGCCGATGTGGTGGGACACCGGCGGCCTGATCGACCGCCGCACCGGCAGGCCGAGGGAGGCGGAAATGCTCCGGCTCATCGTCGACAACGGCCAGTGAGCGGGGAGGGCGCAGACCGCATTGCATCTCAGGGGCGGCCATTGATTGCTGGCCATGGGCCGCCCGACAGGGCGCATCGCGAGATGCGCCGCTACTGCCAGCGTCGTTCCACTGCACACACATCAAACAGGAGACAACCGTGGACATGAAGAAAGGCCTGCTGCTCGCAGCGGTCGCGTTGGGAACGCCCGCCTGGGCGCAAACGTGCCAGCCCACAGCCCTCACCCCCTACCTCAACATCAACGGCACCAGTTCGTGGGTGGCCAAGTCCTCCGCCTCGCTGAACGCCGGCTCGCGCGTCGTGCTGGGCCCGCAGCCGACGTCCGGGAGCTGGTCCTGGAGTGGTTGCGGCGCCTCGGGCAGCTCGCGCGAGCAGACCCTCAAGCTGACGGCCTCCTGCACGGCCACGGCCACCTACGTCAACAGCTGCGGGGCCAGGTCGACGCTGTCCTACCAGTTCAACGTCTGGGCGCCGCCCGCCGCCAACGCCGGCCGCTTCATCATGGTCGACCAGTTCGGCTACCTGACCAACGCCAAGAAGATCGCCGTGATCCGCAACCCCAAGGTGGGTTTCGACAGCAACGTGGGCTTCTGGCCCCAGCAGCTGCGCCTGGTGAACTCGGCCACGGGCCAGATCGTCAAGGACAACTGGTGGCCCAGCTCGAATTGGAACAACTACGGGGTGGACCCCGCCTCGGGCGACCAGGTCCTGTACGCCGACTTCAGCGACGTCACCGCGCCAGGCACCTACGAGGTCGTCGACATCAACACCGGCGAGCGCTCGGCCCGCTTCGAGATCGGCGACAACGTCTACCGCAACGTTCTCATGCAGGCGGTGCGGATGTTCTTCTACCAGCGCGCCGGACAGAACAAGACGGTGGGCAATGCCGGCGTGGGTTGGGCGGACGGCCCCAGCCACGTGAAAGCCGGGCAGGACCCCGAAGCCCGCCGCTTCCTCGACAAGGGCAATGCGGCCACCGCGCGCGACCTGCGAGGCGGCTGGTACGACGCGGGCGACATGAACAAGTACACGAGCTACGCCACCGGCTACATCCAGGGGCTGCTCGATGCCTATCTGGAATCGCCGGCCGCTTTCACCGATGACTTCAACATCCCCGAGTCGGGCAACGGCGTCCCCGACATCCTGGACGAAGTGAAGTGGGGCATGGACTGGCTGGTCCGCATGCAGAACGCGGACGGCTCGGTACTGTCCATCGTCGGCGAGGGCGGCGGCAGCGTGCCGCCATCGACGATCACGACACCGAGCTACTACGGCGATGCCAGCACCACCTCGACGCTGGCCGCGGCCGCCGCCTTCGCGCACGGCGCCAAGGTCTATGCCAGCCTCAACAACCCGGCGTTGACGGCCTATGCCGCTGACCTCAAGCGGCGCGCCGTGAGCGCCTGGCAGTGGGCCATCGCCCACCCCAGCGTGCTCTTCTACAACGACGCCGCCCACGGCAACGGCGGACTCGGCGTGGGCCCGATCGAGACCGACGACCATGGCCGCGACATGCTGCGCCTGACTGCGGCGATCCGCCTGTTCGCCCTGACTGGCGACGCCACCTATCGGCCCTACATCGACGGCAACTACCAGACGACGCAGTTGATGAAGGACTGGACGCTCAGCGGCGTCAACGCGGGTTCCGCGCGCGAACTGCTCTACTACGCCTCGCTGCCGGGTGCCACCGCCAGCGTTGCCAACGACATCCGCTCGCGCTACCAGTCGCTGGTCACTCGGTCGGACTATCCGAGCTGGGGTGGCGTGCTGGGCCAGAAGGACGCCTACCTGGCCTTCATCGGCGACCAGTACATCTGGGGCAGCAACAACCTCAAGGCCAGCCAGGGCAGAATCTTCTTCGACGATCTCGACTACAAGGTCAGCGGCCATACCGCGGACGAGGTCGCGGCGGCGGCAGGCGGCTATCTGCACTACCTGCACGGCGTGAACCCGCTCGGCAAGGTCTACCTCAGCAACATGGTGAGCTTCGGCGCCGAGAACTCGGTGAACCGGATCTGGCACAGCTGGTTCATGGACGGCGACCCGAAGTGGGCCAGCGCCGCGACCTCGACCTACGGGCCGGCACCGGGCTACCTCGTCGGCGGGCCGACCAACTCGCAGTGGAGCTGGGACTCCGGCTGCCCCGGCGTGAGCGCCCAATGCGGCTCGGCGCCGCCGGCGCCTCCCTACGGACAGCCCGCGGCGAAGTCCTACCTCGACTTCAATACCGGCTGGCCGCTGAACTCCTGGTCCATCAGCGAGCCGTCGGACGGCTACCAGGTCTCCTACATCCGCCTGTTGGCGCGCTTCGTGAAGTGAGCCGATGACCCGGGGAGCCACAGCGGCGACGCCGTCCTGCGCTGGCAGGGCGGTTGCAGGTGTGGCTCCTCGCTCGGCTGCCTGCCCCAATCCACCATGAACGCTCTTCAGTCTCATCGCCCGGCCGTTGCGCATGGCCGACTCTTCACCTCCTTGCGCATCGAGGCGGCTGGCTTCGGTGGCGAGATGCTCTCGCGGGAGGTCTCATGAACCCGGCAGTGCCCGCGCGCATCCAGCGCATCGTGATCGTCGGCGGCGGCAGCGCCGGCTGGATGACGGCCGCCGCCCTGGCCACCGGTCTGCGGGGCAAGGGCATCGACATCGAGCTGGTGGAGTCCGAGCAGGTGGCCACCGTCGGCGTGGGCGAGGCGACCTTCCCGTCCATCCTCAACTACAACCGGATGGTGGGCATCGACGAGACCGAGTTCCTGCGCGCCACCGATGGCACCTTCAAGCTCGGCATCTTCTTCCACGACTGGCGGGTCAAGGGCGAGCACTACTTCCACAGCTTCGGCGACCTGGGCCAGTTGGCGGGGCCGCATGCGCTGTGGGGCCAGCATCGGCGGCTGGGGCTGGCCGGCAACCTCGATCACCAGTCCCTACCCGCCGTGATGGCCCGTGAGGGCCGCTTCGTGGTCGCCGAGCCACCCAAGCCGCCCTACGACTACGCCTACCAGTTCGACGCCGCCCTGTACGCCGCCTTCCTGCGCCGCCTGGCCATGCAGCGCGGGGTCAGGCACACCCTGGGGCACATCGTCGACGTGCAGCGCCGGCCCGATGGCGGCGTGGCCGGCCTGCTGCTCGCCGATGGCCGCCAGCTCACCGGCGACCTGTTCATCGACTGCTCCGGCTTTCGCTCGCTACTGCTGGGCCAGACGCTGGCCGAGCCCTTCCTCGACTACAGCCATTGGCTGCCGGTGGACGCGGCCTGGGCCTGCCCGACCGAACGCGTGGGCGAGGCGCTGCCGCCCTACACCCGCGCCACTGCACTCGAAGGCGGCTGGGCCTGGCGCATCCCCTTGCGCAGTCGCACGGGCAACGGGCATGTCTTTTCAAGCCGTTTCATCGACGTCGAGAAGGCGCGCGAGCAACTGCTGCAGCAGCTCGACGGGGCGCCGCTGGCCGAGCCGCGGCTGCTGCGCTTCACCACCGGGCAGCGCCAGCGCTTCTGGGTGGGCAATGTGCTGGCCATCGGGCTGTCGTCCGGCTTCCTGGAACCGCTGGAGTCCACCAGCATCTACCTCATCCAGTGCGGCATCTCGCGGCTGATGGTGCAGCTGACCGAAGGCGGGCCGCTGGACGACGAAGCCGTGGCGCGTTTCAACGAAGGCGCGGCCACCCAGTTCAGGCGTATCCGGGACTTCATCATCCTGCACTACTGCACGACCGCCCGCCGCGACAGCGCGCTGTGGCGGCACGTGGCCTCGATGGAGTTGCCCGACACCCTGGCCTTCAAGATGGAAGCGTGGCGCCGCTTCGGCGTGGTGCACCAGTACGACGAAGAAGCCTTCGGCACCACCAGCTGGCTGTCGGTGTATTCAGGCATGGGCTGCTGGCCGGAATGCGCCGACCCGGTGCTCGACGAACTGCCTCGGCAAGAAGCCGCCCAGGCCCTGGAAGGGCGGGCCCAGGCCATCCGCCGGGCCGTGGAACCGCTTCCAGCCCACCATCGTTACCTGGCCGACCGCTTGCGCTGATCTGCGCAGGTGCCGGCGGATGCCACAGCCCGGCGAAGTGCCAATTGGTCAGACCGCTCGTTTGTCCTAATGGGGGTGATTGATGGTTAAATTAAGATTGCATCCAGAAATTTGATCAGACCACCTGCGGTAACTTTGCGGGGCTTGAAACCGCACAGCGTGGGGGCGTAGTGGCTTGCGGCTTGCAATAGATTCCAGGGCGCGCCGCAAGTTTATCGATAAATCATAAATCTGGACAGGAGACTGCACGTGAAGCAAAAGGTATTTCGGCACGGCCCGAAGTTGACGGCACTGGCGGCATGCGCCGCGTTGGCGGCTTGCGGCGGCGGCGGGGGCGACGGCAGCAGCGGGAAGCTGCAGACCATCACCTTCGCCTTCCCGGGCAACGCCACCTTGGGGGTCGGCGCGGTGAAGCTGGATGCTTCGGCCACGTCCGGCATGCCGGTGCAGTTCACGTCGGGAACGCCGGAGGTCTGCACGGTGTCTGGCGACGCCGTGACGCCCTTGAAGGCGGGGTCATGCGTGATCACGGCCAGCCAGCCCGGCGGCCAGTCGGCGGATGGAGCCACATGGGCTCCCGCCGATGCGATCAACGAGGTCTTCAACGTGGTCAAGGGCACGCAGACCGTGCAGCTGGTGCTGCCGAACTCCTTGCAGAGCACCGACAGCTTGACCGTGCCGCTGACGGCCAAGGCGAAGAACGCCCTGGGCGCCGACAACGGCTTGCCGATCACCTACGCGGTGACGACGCCGGCCGTCTGCTCGATCAATGGCTCCAACCTCGAGCTGAAGGGCAAGGGCCTGTGTGCCGTCACGGCATCGCAAGCGGGCAGCACGGACTACGAACCTGCCCAGACGCTGGGCATCGTCGCCGTCGACCCGGTGCTGGTCGCCGATGGATTCAATCCGGCCACCCTCGGGACGGGTGCGGGCAGCACCACCGCCATTCGCACCAAGCAGGGCGGCGGCGTGTCGGTCAATGCCTGGCACTGGAGCATCGGCCAGGATGCCATCGGCAACGGCGGTTGGGAGAACTGCGATCCCAAGCTGGGCGACTGGTGCTACCAGCAGATTCCTGCCGACGGCACCGCCCTGACCTCGGCCCTGCACACCAAGCAGTCCGCCAACGCGGGTTGGGACAACGGCAGTGCCTTCAACCGCGTCGACATCTTCGTGCCGGGCGTGACCTCGCTGGTCAGGGACAAGGACACGCCTGGCGGCAAGCAGGTGACCACCGAGCAGAGCCTCATCTTCTCCGCCGGCGTGTCGGATGGGCGGGTGACAACGAAGAAGCCCCTGCATGTGGAACTCGTGCTGAGCAAGAACGGCGGCAAGGATTGCAATGTCACGCTCAGCGCGCCGCTCTTCCCGGCCGGGACGGGGATGCGCAGCTATGCCATTCCGCTCAGTTGGTTCGCCACCACCGCGAGCTGCGGAACGGGGGCGGCAAGCACATCGCTCGATACGGTGCGCGGCCTGCCCTTCTACGACCCTGCCGCCCCGGACGCCTTCCTGGCGGCGTTGGACAAGGACCCGCTGAAGTCGGCCCGCGCCTCTGCGGCCACCTTGCTCAAGACCTACCCGACCGTCCAGGTCCGCATCCGCGATCACTCGCTGCAGTTCTCGACGACCTCGAAGGACAGCAAGCAGAACATCATTTTCAACAACGACTTGAAGGTCGGCGGCTTCATCGCGCTGCTCTGACGAGTCATCGGTAGAGCGGGGCGGCTCCCGGTGGCTGGAAGTGACGTACTCCCTGGCCAGGTGGCGCTGGGTGTGCACCGAAAGCTGAGATTCCGGGGAGGGCGGGTCCGCCTTTCCGCCGTGCAGAACACGCCGCCCCATCCATGGGTGAGCAAACAAAGGAAGAGAGACAAATGAAACAACCCAAGCAGACCGCGATCTCCGTCGCTGCGATGCAGCTGGTCCTGATGATCGGCGTGGCGCAAGCGCAGACGGCGGACGAGTCCAAGCCTCAGACGCTCGACACCGTGACCGTGACCGGTCAACGTGCGGCGCTGCAGTCGGCGCAGAAGCGCAAGCAGGACGCCGAGGAAATCATCGACGCGGTGACCGCCGATGAGGCCGGCAAGTTGCCTGACCGGTCCATCACCGAGGTGCTGCAGCGCGTGGTGGGCGTGACGGTGCAGCGCCAGCGGAACATTCAGGACGACGCCTTCCACTTTTCCGAGGAAGGGTCGGGCATCAGGGTTCGCGGTCTCAAATGGGGCGCGTCCAACCTCAATGGCCGGGAGATCTTCTCTGCCGGCTGGCCGGGCAAGGATCTGAGCTGGGGAGCCGTGCCGACCGAACTGATGGTCGGCGTGGATACCTACAAGAACCCGTCTGCAGAACGCATCGAGGGCGCGATCAGCGGCATGATCGATCTGCGCACCGGCATGCCCTTCGACTACAAGCCCAACACGGCGAAGGCAGCGTTCGGCGTGGACTATTCCACGAGTTCCAAGAAGACGTCGCCGCGGGTGTCCGCCCTGTATTCGACGTACTGGGACACCGAATTCGGGCGCGTCGGCGTGCTGGCCGACGTGGCGAGCAACCTGTCGGTCTATGGTTCTGATTCCCTCAGCCTCGGCCCTTACTACCCGCGTACCAATGTGCTTGCGGGCCAGACCGTCTGGGCGCCCAGTGGCATGACCTGGGGTTCGTCGACCGGCGAAACCCGACGTGACGGCTTCTATGGCGCATTGCAGTGGCGCAAGAACGATATGGAGTCGGGGCTGACCTACTTCATCTCCAAGGGGCACGACACCGACAAAGGCACGAACTTCTACTCGAGCATGGAGAACGTGTATCAGTCGGTGATCACGGACGCCGAAGTCGATGACCGCGGCATCGTGGTCAAGGGGCACTACACCTACCCGGGCATGAAGCAGACCGGCGTGGACAAGGATGGCAAGCCCACCTACACGAGCGCCTACGGCTATGGCCCCAACCAGTTCGCTGCCGGCGGTATCGCCATGGGCAACTCGCGCTTCTACAACGTCAACGACACGACGACGGGCGAGCTGGCCTGGAACTTCAAGTGGAAGCTCAACGATCGCTGGAGTGTCCAGAACGACTTGCAGTGGGTGAATTCGAAGTTCGAGACCACGGGCCGGCAAATCCAACTCGGCACCTTCCTGCCGAGCATCGATGTCGACACGTCCAAGGGCGGGCCGGTGCAGCTGAACTTCGACCAGACCACGCGCGACTTCCTCGCCAACCCGAACAACTACTACCTGAACATCATCCAGCCCAAGCTGTACAAGGGCGACTCCAATCTCTATGCCTGGAAGGCTGACGCCAGGTACAACTTCGAAGACCCGGTGCTGCGCGATCTCCGTTTCGGGGTGCGGGTGACGGAGCGGCACTCGGTGCGCAAGGAGGCTTCCTACGCGTCCGACCCCGGTGGTACCGGCTGGAAGTCGTTGGCCGAACCCTGGGCGGTGGCCCAGACCACCGTGGCTGGCACGGAGCCGACGGGCAACGGGCGTGGCAACTTCAGCTATCTCGGCGCGCCGGGCTACTACAACAGTTTCACCGTCCCCACGGAGTTGTTCAACTACTCCAACCTGCTGGGCGGGCGCATGGGCAACCTGCCCGACGTCATCTTCCCGACCTTCGACTACATCCGCGACTTGCGCAGCTACGGCGAGGCGGTTCAGCAGGCGAAATTCCAGCAGTGCAACGACACGTTCAGGAATAGGCCGAACGTCCCCAACACCTGCAAATTCGAGGATTACGCCTTCGACACGACGCTGCTGTACGACCAGGCCCCGGCTCGCACCGCCAGGGCGAAGATGCGCACCGCGGCGCTCTACGGCAACCTGCGCTTCGGCTTCGATGACTGGAAGATTCCGGTGGAGGGCAATGCCGGTGTGCGCGCGGTCTACACCAGCGTCGTCTCACACGGGCACATCTCCTTCGACACCAGCAAGACCTACGACAACGCGCCGGCCAGCCTGCCGCGATTCACGTCTCGCAATGAGCCGCTCGATGTGACCGACAGCCACGTCGACCTGTTGCCGTCGTTGAACCTGAAGGCCAATTTCACCGACAAGCTGCAAGGCCGGATCGCCATGGCGCGCAGCATCTACCGGCCTGACTTCAAGCAGCTGCAGGAAACGATCACGCTGAAGCAGGACTACAACGCAGGCGCCAATGCGGCCACCTACAAGGGCGAGAACTCCGGCAATGCCAAGCTCAGGCCCCTGAAGGCCGATAGCTTTGATCTGTCGCTGGAGTGGTACCCCAAGCGTGGGCAGTCGCTGACCGCGGTGGCCTTCTACAAGCGGGTCAAGGACATCATCTACAACAGCACCTACACCCGCAACTACGACACCGTCGACGGTCAGCCCCAGACCTTCGTGATCACGGGTCCTGCCAACCTGGCCAAGGCGAATCTGCGTGGCATCGAACTGTCGGGGGACACCTATCTCGACCACTTCGATTTCCTGAAGGATGTGTTGCCGACATGGGCCAAGGGCTTCGGCGTGTCGGCCAACTACACCTACATCGACCACGACCAGAAGTTCTATCGCGATGGCAGCTTCACCTATTGCCCCACCGGCGAAGTGAAGAATTCAGCGATGCAGATCTACGGCTGCGACACCAACGGCTTGCCGTTCAAGAACAAGCTGCCGCTGGAGGGCGTGGTCAAGAACGCTGCCAACTTCGCGTTGCGTTACGACGGTGAGGGCTGGTCCCTGCGTCTGGCCTACAACTGGAACAGCCGCAGCCTGCTCGGCCTCGACGCCGGCGGCACCCAGTGCTACGACAACTATTGCCCGGGTGGCACCAGCGCCGATCCGGCGCGGGCGGGCAAGACCGACACCTGGTACGGCCTGCCGCGGTGGCAGGAAGCCTACGGCCAGTGGGACCTGGGCGGCGGCTACACCTTCAGCAACAAGTTCTCGGTGAACTTCAGCATCTCCAACCTCAACAAGGTGACGGTGCGCGAAACGTATCAGCAGAACGGTGGCGTCGTGGGCCATGCCTGGAAGTTCCCGGGCCAGACCTACAGCCTGTCGGGCAACATGGAGTTCTGACGAGGACACCGGTCCGAGGCCGCTCGCCGGGGCCCCGCCCCGGCAGCCAACGGGCCGACGTCAAGCGCGGGTGGCGGCGTCGCTGCCACCCGCATCTTCCTTGCTCGCTGCCGATCCCATCCCGACAGCGCTCGCATGTCACGCGCCATGACCCGCCGAATCAGCGACTTCCTGCCCGACCGTGCCCGTGTGGCGGCCCTTCTCGCCGGCCTGGCCTGCATGGTCGCGCCGAGTGCACACCCGGCGCCCTCCGTCCCCTACGCCCACGAGCACGTCGTCGAAACGGGCGACTCGCCGGCCGTCGTCGCCGAGAAGGCCGCCAAGGTGCTGCCGCGCGCCAACCAGGTCGAGTGGATGCGGCTGGAGCGCACCTTCTTCCTGCACTTCGGCGTCAACACCTTCAACGAGGTCGAGTGGGGCACGGGCCGCGAAGATCCGGCCATCTTCAATCCTGCCGCGCTGGACGCACGCCAGTGGCTGAGCGCCGTCAAGCAGCTCGACGGCAAGATGCTGGTGCTCGTCGCCAAGCACCACGACGGCTTCTCGATGTGGCCGACGCGGTACACGGCGCATTCCTCGGCCGCCAGCCCCTGGCGCGGCGGCAAGGGCGACCTCGTGCGCGAGGTCTCGCAGGCGGCCCGCGAGGCCGGCGTCAAGTTCGCCATCTACCTCTCGCCCGCCGACCTCTACCAGCTCAAGACCAACCCCAAGAACCCGGCCGGCTACTACGGCAACGGCAGCCCCAAGCTGGCCTCCACCATCCCGACCGACCCGGCCAGCTTCAAGACCGACCCGGGCAAGGGCAGGGCGCCCACGCCGGGCTTCAAGATCTACCGCTACGAGGTCGACGACTACAACCGCTACTTCCTCAACCAGCTCTACGAGCTGCTGACCGAGTACGGCCCCATCGCCGAGGTCTGGTTCGACGGCGCCAACCCTGACCCCAGCGTCTCCCAGACCTATGACTACAACGCCTGGTACGACCTGATCCGCCACCTGCAGCCGGGCGCCGTCATCATGGGCAAGGGCCCGGACGTGCGCTGGGTCGGCTCGGAAAGCGGCTATGGCCGCACCACCGAGTGGAGCGTCGTGCCGCTGCCCAAGGCGCCCGAACGGTTCGACTGGCCGGACTGGCAGGGCGGCGACATCGGCAGCCGCGCGCAGCTCAAGCCTGGCTCCCACCTGTGGTGGTATCCGGCCGAGACCAACGTCACCATCCTCGGCAACGGCCAGTGGTTCTGGGCGCGCAGCAAGCGCCCTCGGCCCGTGCCGCAGCTGGTCGACATCTTCTACTCGAGCATCGGCCGCAACGGCAACCTCATCCTCAACCTCTCGCCCGACAACCGCGGCCTCGTGCCTGACAACCAGGTTCAGACCCTGGCCCAGGTCGCTGAGATCGTGCGCGACACCTTCCGCACCAACCTGGCCGCGGGCGCGCGGCTGAGCGCCGACCATGCGGCGCCCGGCCATGGCGCCGGCGCGGCGGCCGACGGCAGGCTCGGCACCTGGTGGGAGGCCGCCGCTGGCCGCACCGACGGCAGCCTGACGCTCAGCCTGCCCCAGCCGCAGACCTTCGACGTGGTGTCGCTGCAGGAGGCGGTGGACAAACGCGGCCAGCGCATCGAGCGGTTCGCGCTCGAAGCCTGGGACGGCCAGCGCTGGGTCGCCCTGCCGAGGATCCGGTCCGACGAGACGACGACGGTCGGCCAGCGCCGCCTGATCCGCCTCAGCCAGCCGGTCACGACCGACCGGGTCCGCGTGCGCATCGAGCAGGCCCGCTTCGCGCCGACGCTGGCCGAGGTGGCGCTCTACCGCCAGTCGCTGGACCTGATGCCGCCCAGCATCGCCGACCGCGACGCCGAGGGCCGTGTGGCCATCAGCCATCCGGCCGGTGGACGCTTCGTCTACACCACGGACGGCTCGATGCCCACCGCCCAGTCTCCGGTCTACGCGGCGCCGCTGGCCCTGCCGTCGAGCGGCATCATCAAGACGGCGCGCCTACAGCCCGACGGGCGCCTGGGCGTGATTGGCGTGCGCAACTTCGTCGGCCTGTCACCGCGCGGTTGGAAGGTCGTCGACGTCGACAGCGAGGAGACCGCCGGCGGCAACAACGCCGCGGCCCTGGCCATCGACGGCGATTCCTCCACCTACTGGCACACCCGCTGGGGCGCCGACCTCAAGCTGCCCCACCACATCACCGTCGACATGGGGCAGGTCCACCGCATCGCCGGCTTCGTCTACCTGCCGCGCCAGGACGGCGTGCTCAACGGCACGGTCGAGAACTACCGCCTGGAGACCAGCGAGGACGGCCAGGCCTGGAGCGTGGCCGTCGACAAGGGCACGTTCGCCAACGTGCGCAACAACCCCGACCTGCAGGAGGTGCGCTTCGCCCCGGTGAAGGCGCGCTTCTTCCGATTCACGGCGCTGGACGAAGTCTGGCGCAACGGCTGGACCAGCGCCGCGGAGCTGTCCGTCATCCCTGCGCAGTAGCGCCCGCATCCAAAGTGCCCGAGGTCGTTGGAGACAAGTTCGCCCGGGCGTTCTCCCTCGAAAGGTCAGACCCATGAAGTCACCACACAAGATCGCCAGCCTCGTCCTCGCCCTGGGCGTGGCCGGGCTCGCCCAGGCCCAGAGCTGCGGCAGCGGCGGCGGCGCCACCGTCTGCCTCACGGCCACGGGCAATGCCAGCAACATCCAGCTCGGCTGGACGGTGCAGGGCGCCGTCTCCGGCCTGCAGGTCTACCGCAACACCAGCAGCGACCCGAACGGCCGCCAGCGCATTGCGCAGCTCGCCTCGAGTGTGCGTTCCTATGCCGACGCCACGGCCGCGGCGGGATCGCACTATTGGTACTGGGTCAAGTTCACGACCGCAGCCGGCAGCTACAACTCCGGCGCCGCAGATGCACAGGCCGGCACGGCGCCTCCGGCCGGCAGCTGGGCCAATGTCAAGTTCGGCGGCGGCGGCTACGTGCCCGGCCTCATCTACCACCCGACCGTGCCCAACGTGCTCTACGCCCGGACCGACGTGGCCGGGGCCTATCGGTGGGACAACACCAACTCGAAGTGGATTCCCATCACCGACATGTTCGGCTTCACCGAGGGCCGGTTTCAGGGTGTTGAAAGCATTGCGCTCGACCCGACCGACGCCAACAAGGTGTATCTGGTCGGCGGCTCTTACGTGAACGGCGGCAACGCGCGCCTTTACAAGTCGTCGAACCGCGGGGACACCTGGACCTATGTGGACCTGCCGTTCCCTGCCGGCGGCAACAACGCCGGCCGCGCCATTGGCGAAAGGCTCATGGTCGATCCCAACAAGCCGTCGGTGCTGTTCTATGCCTCGCGGACGCAGGGGCTCTGGAAGAGCGCCGACAGCGGTTCGACCTGGAACCAGGTGACGGGCCTGTCGACCTACAAGATGACGACCTCGGGATCGAACCCGGACATCGCGCAATTTGGCAACAGCCCCATCGGGATCGAAGGCGTGGTCTTCGACACGGCGGTGCCCCCGACAGGATTCGTGTCTTCGGGAACGCCCACCCAGACGCTCTATGTTTCCGTCGCACCGGACTACAAGGGCCTGGCCGGCTTGTCGCACTACCTGTACAAGTCCACTGACGGCGGCGCGACCTGGACGGGCGTTGCAATTCCGTCCTTGGTGACTACCTACACCGACGCGTCGCAGACCACGCCGATCAAGCCGCACATCCCCCATTTCGTCCGCGACATGGACACCGGCGCGAGTCGCAAGTTCTACGTCGTGTTCACCAAGGACACGGGACCCGGCGCAGGCGGCCCTGCCTGGCTCTACAGCTTCGACGGTACGAACTGGAGTGCGCCGCTGAAGACCGGCCCCTGGACCGCAGCCGGCCTGGGCGGCGTATCGGTCTACGGTTCGGGCGCGACCACGCGGATCGCCCTGGGCGCGACCAACACCTGGTACGGCGCCTCTCCGGCGATCTTCTACTCGAAGAACGCCGGCACGAGCTGGACCACCATCGGTTATGGAGGCATCACGTCGATCGGCTGGATGGACGACGTCGAGATCGACCCCTTCAACCCCGACCATGTCCTGCACGTCCATGGCGGCGGGGTCGAGTCCATCGCCAATGCCTCAGCCGCGACGCCCAGTTGGACCCCGATCGTCGACGGCATCGAAGAGCTGGCGACCCGCACCCTGATGACGCCGCCGGCGGGGGCTTCCTACCGCTTCCTGGCTGGCTACTGGGACGTGGGCACCCAGGTGCACACCGACCTGAACACCAAGCCGACCACCAACCCCGGCAACCTGACGTTCGGCAACGGCAATGGCGTCGACATGGCCTGGGAGAATCCGGCCTACATCGCGGCCATCGGCAACACCAACGGCGGTAGCAACCTGTCCACGGTGGGGGTCTATTCGACCAACTCCGGCGCGACGTGGTCGGCCTTCCCCAGCCGGCCGCCGTTCGCACCCGCGGGCGCCAATATCGACCAGGGCGGCGGAACCGAAGCCAACATCGCGGTGATGGCGCAGGGCAGGCTGGTGTGGGCGCCGTCGACCTACAGCGGCAACACCACCTCCAATGGCGTGCCCTACTACACCAACGACAACGGCGCCACCTGGACGGCAACGAACCTGCCGCCCCCCACCCAGACGTCGATCGGCAGCGCCTACCACCTGGCCGCCGACCGCAAGAACCCGAACAAGGTCTATGCCTACGACAGCGGTGGCGCCCGGTGGTCGAACACCAACGGCAGCTTCTACTACTCGTTCGACGGTGGCAAAACCTTCACCAAGTCGACCGACCCCACGCTGGCCAGCGGACTGAGCTTCCAGTCCTATCTGAGCTCCTGGCTGGCGGTGAACCCCTACGTCGAAGGCGATGTGTGGCTGACCAATGGCCACAACGTTTTCCACTCGACCAATTCGGGCCTGACCTGGACCAAGTTGACCACCATGAGCTCGGTGCCGGCCAACTTCAATCAGTACCAGGGCCCGACGCTGCAAGGCGCGTCGCGGGTTGCCCTGGGCAAGCCGATGCCGGGCTCAAGTTATTCGGCAGCGGTCTACCTGGTCGGAACCGTGGGCGGTGTCGCGGGGATCTTCCGCTCCGACAACGCCGGGGCCAGCTGGGTCCGCATCAACGACGACGCCCACCAGTGGGGCGGCATCGGCGCGCTCGCAGCGGACAACGTCGTTGCAGGCCGCGTTTACCTCGCCGGGCGCGGGGTGCTCTACAACTACTGAGCATCACGCTCCAGGCCATGGCAGGAAGGGGTGTCGCCGCCCCTTCTTGCCCATCCAGTCACCCCTTCGGCAACGGCTGGACCAGCGCCGCGGCGCTGTCCGTCATTCCCGCGGCGTAGCGCCCGCATCCCATCCGCCCGAGGTCGTTGGAGACAAGTTCGCCCCGGGCATTCCTCTCGAAAGGTCAGACCCATGAAGTCACCCCACAGGATCTCCGCCCTCGTCCTCGCCCTCGGCGTGGCCGGCTTCGCCCAGGCCCAGAGCTGCGGCAGCGGCGCCGGCACCACCGTCTGCCTGACCGCCAACGGCACGAGCAGCAACGTCCAGCTCGGCTGGACGGTCAGCGGCGCCGTCAGCGGCCTGCAGGTCTATCGCAACACCAGCAGCGACCCGAACGGTCGCCAGCGCATCGCGCAGCTGCCCGTCGGCGATCGCTCTTACGTCGACACCACCGCCGTGGCGGGCACGCACTACTGGTACTGGGTCAAGTTCACGACCGTGGCCGGCATGTACAACACCGGCGCTGCGGATGCACAAGCCGGCGCGACCGCGCCACCGCCCGCCGTGTCCGCCGTCGTGTCGACCACGGCGGACTTCAGCGCGCCGGCCACCCCGCGCATGAACCAGCGGGCCTACTACCGGGTCACCGGCAGCAAACTGACGAGCGCGACGGCACTGGACGTGGCCGATTGCGTCGGCATGAACCTGCTGGCGAGCAGCAGCACCGAACTGCGCTTTTCCTGCATGCCCAGCTTCGGTGATGGCACCAAGGCCATCACGGTGAAGGCCGCTTCGGGCGGCGCCCCGCTGTACAGCAGCTGGATCAGCGTGCAGGCGGCGACCACACCCCTGCCCATGCCGACCGTTGGTTTCAACCTCGGCAACACCTTCGAGTCGACCTGGGGCCACCCCGACCCGACGCAAGCCGTCTTCACCAATGCCGCCAAGGCCGGCTTCAATGCCGTGCGCATCCCCTGCGCGTGGGACTTCAACTCCGACAAGACGACCGGCCAGATCAACGCCGCCTACCTGGCCAAGGTCAAGCAGTCGGTGGACTGGGCCCTGGCGGCCGGCATGCACGTGATGATCAACATCCACTGGGACGGCGGCTGGTTCGAGAACCACATCGGCGACACGGTCGATCCGGCCATCGATGCGCGGCTGAAGTCCCTCTGGCAACAGATCGCCACCGCCTTCGCCGGCTACGACAACCGCCTGCTGTTCGCGGTGGCCAACGAGCCCAATGCCGACACCGTCACCAAGACCAGGACGCTGTTCGCCTACTACAAGACCTTCATCGACACCGTGCGCGCCGCCGGCGGCAAGAACGCCAACCGCTGGCTGGTGCTGCAGGGCACGGACCCCTCCTGGTTCACGCTCCCGGCCGACCCCACGCCCGGCCGGCTGATGATGGAGTACCACAACTACACGCCGTCGCTCTTCACCATCATCCACGGCGACCAGTCCTGGGGGAAGGCCATCTATTACTGGGGCAGGGCCTATCACTACGCGGGTGACCCGACCCGCAACGCCACGTCCTGGGAAGAGGGCTATATCGATTCCGGCATGCAGCAGCTGAAGGAGGCCTTCATCGACAAGGGCGTCCCGGTGCTGATCGGCGAGCTGCAGGCCGCGCCCGCGCCGGGCCTCACCGGCGCTGCGCAGACCTGGAACAAGGCCTCCACGCTGTACTGGAACAAGTACGCCATGGAGTCGGCGCAGGGCCATGGCATGAGCCCGTTCTACTGGAGCACGCCGAACAGCCCGTTCGACTACGCCACCGGCGCCATCCTCGACCAACCCGTGGTGACCGTGCTGACCGGCGGCGCCGCGTCGGCGCCGCCCAACGGCGCGCCCAAAGCCGTGACCGGCCTGGTGGCCAAGGCGGCCGGCAGTGGCCAGGTGAACCTGAGCTGGAACGCCGTCGCCGGTGCCAGCAGCTACCAGCTGTATCGCTCGGCCGAGTCCGGCTACCAGCCCACCGTGGCTGCCGTCAGCGGCATCACTGGCACCAGTTACAGCGACGCCGGCCTCAATCCTGGCACGACCTATTACTACAAGGTCGTGGCGGCAAATGCGTCCGGCATTTCGGGCGACTCGCCCGAGGCCTATGCCAGCACGTCCGGCGCCAACCCCGATCCGGCCAAGTTCAGCTTCGAGACCGACACGCAGCGCTGGTCCTTCAGCGGCGGCCAGATCACCGGCATCGCCACCTCGACGGCGCAGAAGTTCGCCGGCCAGCGGTCGCTCGCCGTCAACATCAGCGCGAGCGCTGCAGGCTCTTCGTCGCTGGACCTGTCGGACCTCACCGTGCCGGCCGGCGCGACGATCACTTTCCGCGTCTGGGCGCCTGCCGGCCACACGATCAGCAGCATCGTGCCCTTCATGCAGGACTACAACTGGGGCTGGACGCAATCGTGGAGCGGCAGCCCGGCGGCCAACGGCTGGAGCACCGTCACCCTCCAGGTGCCCGCCAATGCCGTGTCGCCCCTGAAGCGGCTGAGCCTGCAGTTCAACACGGGCGGTGCCTGGGCCGGCACGGTCTACGTCGACTCGATCAGCGTGGTCGCACCATGAGCTGAGACGGCGCTGAGCGGGATGACTGTCTGGCTGCCGGTGCGGCCGGGCAGTGCCCTATCTGCCATCCTTGTTGAAAGCAGTACCTCATGTCGCAGAAATTCGATCGCATCGTCGTCGTCGGCGGCGGCAGTGCCGGCTGGATGACGGCCGTGGCGCTGGCCACCGGCCTCCAGGGCCGCGCCAGCATCGAGCTCGTCGAGTCCGAGGAAATCGGCATCGTCGGTGTGGGCGAGGCGACCTTCCCGTCCATCCGCGTGTTCAACCAGCACGTCGGCATCGACGAGGCGGATTTCCTGCGCGCCACCAACGGCACCTACAAGCTGGGCATCCGCTTCTGCGACTGGCAGGCGAAGGGGCAGGACTACTTCCACACCTTCGGCCACTTTGGCAACCTGTCCGGGTCCCAGACCCTGTGGGCCCAGCACCGGCGCATGGGACTGCCCGAGTCGCTGGAGGGGCAGTGCATCCCGTCGGTGATGGCCGCCAAGGGCCGTTTCGTGCGGCCGGCCGATCCGGGGCATTTCACCTACGCCTACCACTTCGATGCGGCGCTGTACGCCGAGTTCGTCAGCAAGCTGGCCATCGGCCGCGGGGTGCGTCACACGCAGGGCCGCATCGTCGAGGTGCTGCGCCGGGAGGACGGCGACGTCTCCGGCCTGCTGCTGGCCGATGGCCGGCGCATCGAAGGCGACCTCTTCGTCGACTGCTCGGGCTTTCGCTCGCTGCTGCTGGGGCAGACGCTGCAGGAGCCCTATGTCGACTTCAGCCACTGGCTGCCGGTCGACGGTGCCTGGGCCTGCCCGAGCGAACGCGTGGGCGAGGAGATCACGCCCTACACCCGCGCCACGGCGCTGGAGGGCGGCTGGGCCTGGCGCATCCCCCTGCAGACCCGCACAGGCCATGGCCACGTGTTCGCCAGCCGCTTCGTCGACGAGGACGCCGCGCGCCGACAGCTGATGGCGCAACTGGACGGTCCCGCCATCGGCGAGCCGCGGCTCATCCGCTTCAAGACCGGCCACCGCCAGCGCCTGTGGGTGAACAACGTGGTGGCCATCGGCCTGTCCTCGGGCTTCCTGGAGCCCCTGGAATCCACCAGCATCTTCCTGATCCAGGATGGCATCGCGCGGCTGATGAAGGCCCTGGAGCTGCAGCGTCCGCTCAACGAATCGGACGTGGCCTTGTTCAACGAAGGCTCGGCGCGCCGCTTCGCCCGCATCCGGGACTTCATCATCCTGCACTACTGCCTGACCCGGCGCCGCGACAGCGAGCTGTGGCGTTACGTGGCCGGCATGGAGTTGCCGCAGACGCTGGCCTTCAAGATCGAGCTCTGGCGCCGTTATGGCGTCCTGCACGAGTACGACGAAGAGTGCTTCGACCAGACGAGCTGGCTGGCCGTGCATACGGGCATGGGGCATTGGCCCGAGCGCGAGGACCCGGTGATCGCCGAGATCGCGCAGGAGCGCGCCCTGCGCGCGCTGGCCGGCCGCCGCCAGGGCATCGCCGCCATGGTGGAGGGCATGCCGCTGCACCACCAGACGCTGCAACAGGTGCTGAGATGAAACTGCCCCCGGCCCAACCCCGCGCGCTGAACGCGGCGCGTGTCTGGTCCGCCCCCCGAGGGGGCGGCGATGCTTGCGGCATCGAGCCGCAAGCACATCGCCAGCGCGGGCCGGCTCGGGAGCGGCCCAGCGCTCGGCCCGCAAATACCCCGTTTCATCGGCTGTGGGTGGCGCGCCGCGCGGTGGAGCAACTGAGATGAACTTTGCCACGCCGGCCGACATGGCGGCACTGCCCTGGCGCCGCCGGGGCTTCAGCGGCTACGGGCTGGTGGTGACGGTGCTCGTGCACCTGCTCATCCTGGCCGCGGTGCTGAGCTGGCGCTCGCGCATGCCGCCGCCACCCTCGCCGCGCATCCTGGACGTGAGCCTGATCTCGCCCAAGGAGCGGCCCAGGCCGCCCGAGCCTCCGCCGCTCGCGCCCAAGCCGGAGTTCCAGCCGCCCAGCCTGCCGGCCATTCCCGAGCCGCCGCCCATTACGGTGGTCGAGATTCCGCGGCCCGCGCCGGCCGCCCAGCCCGTGGTGGCGCCCCCGGTGGCCGGCCCCGGGCCTGGACCGACCGCCGCTCCCGCCGCGGCCAGCCCCGCCAGTGCGGCCGTCGCCGCCCCGGCCGGCAGCGCCGTGGGCAGCACCCGGCTGGCCGAAGCCTGTGCCGACGCGCCCGACCGCATGATGGTGGCCCAGGTCTACAAGCTCAGCTCGCGTGCCACCTCCGTCAAGGAGATGGACCGACGCAAGCCCGTGGGCACCTTGTGCCTGGCGCAGCTGGACATTGCGCCGCGCCACATGGGCCTGGGCCTCCCGGGCCTGGATTTCAGCGAGTGGTTCGGGCTGGACATCCGCTTCACGATCGACATGCCCGTGGATGCCGAGCGCGACTTCGTGCTGCTCTGCGACGACGGCGGCATCCTCTACGTGGACGACAAGGAGGTCGTCAATGCCGACGGCCTGCACGGGGTCGACGCGGTGATGGGCACGGTCTTTCTGACCAAGGGCATCCATCATCTGCGCGTGCGCTACTACCAAGGCCCCGGCGACGGCGCCCTGATGCTGGGCTGGAAGAAGGTGGGCGCGCCGACTTCCGAAACCAGGCCCATCCCGCGCCGCCTGATGGGCCGGCCGCCGGCCGCCGCCACGGCGACCTCATGAGAAGGGTAGGGCGCCGTCGCTCGATGGCGAGATGGCTCGCCGCCCTGCTGCTCGGGTTGTGCGGGCTGGCCGCTGCCGCAGCTGCGGCGCCCGGGCGGCCCCGCCTCATCGTCCTCACCGACATCGAGAACGAGCCCGACGACACCCAGTCGCTGGTGCGCCTGCTGCTCTATGCCAACGACATCGAGCTGCGTGGCCTCGTGGCCACGACGTCCACGCATCTGCGCGACCGCGTCCATCCTGAATCGATACGCCGCCTCATCGGCCGCTATGCCCAGGTGCTGCCGCGGCTGCGCCAGCATGATCCGGCCTATCCGGCCGCTGCGGAGCTGCTCGCGCGCGTGGCAGCCGGCCAGCCGGGCTACGGCCTGCAGGCCATCGGTGAAGGCCACGACACGCCGGGCTCGGAGCTGTTGCTGCGCGAGCTGCTGCGTCCCGACCCCCGCCCGCTGTGGGTGAGTGTCTGGGGCGGGGCCAACACCCTGGCCCAGGCCCTGCACACGCTGCGCCGCACGCACAGCGCCGCCGAGCTCGAGACTGCCGTGAGGCGCCTGCGCGTCTACACCATCTCCGACCAGGACGACAGCGGCGCCTGGCTGCGCCGCGAGTTCCCCGAGCTCTTCTACATCGTCAGTCCGGGGGGGTATGGCAACGGCACCTGGGGCGCGATGTTCGGCGTCGTCGACGGCATCGACAACACGAACGTCGGCAACGCCTGGATCGCCCGCCACATTCAGCAGGGCCACGGTCCGCTGGGTGCGGCCTACCCCGACGTCGCCTACGGCATGGAAGGCGACACGCCGTCCTTCCTCGGCTTGATCCCCAACGGCCTGAACGCGCCCGAGCATCCCGACTGGGGCGGTTGGGGCGGCCGCTACGAGTCCTACACGCCGCGCCGCGAGGACACCGACCCCGACGGCTTCAACGGCCGCGTGCCCGTCGAAGCCGAGACACGGCCGATCTGGACCAACGCGGTGGACCGCTATCGGCCCTATGTCGCCGCCACCCATGGGCGGCCGGTCAAACCCGGCGAGCGCGAGTTCAGCGGCGCCGGCGTGACGCTGTGGCGCTGGCGCGAGGCCTTCCAGAACGACTTCGCCGCCCGCATGCTGTGGACGACTCACCGGCCCGCTGAGGCCAACCATGCGCCCGTCGTGCGCCTGGCCCATGCGGCCGAGCTGCAGGTGCGCAGCGGCGACTGGGTGACCCTGGACGCCAGCCCCTCGACCGACCCCGACGGCGACAGCCTGAGCTTCCTCTGGTTCGCCTACCCCGAGGCCGGCACGCTGAAGACGCCGCTGGCCCTCGGCGCCGAGAACCTGCGCCGCACCGGCCTGCGCGTGCCGGAGGTGGATGCCCCCGCCACGGCCCACGTCATCGTGCAGGTGACGGACAAGGGCAGCCCGGCGTTGACGCGGTACCGTCGCGTTATCCTGCACATCCAGCCCAAGCGATGATGAGTCTGCCCCCGGCCCAGCCCCGCGCGCTGAACGCGGCGCGTGTCTGGTCGTCTTGCAGACCGCGCAGCCGGCAGTGCGGCTGCTCTTCGGCAGGCACGACAAGTCCACTGGACTTGTCGTGTCCGGCCTCAGCCCCCCGCGGGGGCGGCGATGCTTGCGGCATTGAGCCGCAAGCACATCGCCAGCGCGGGCCGGCTCGGCGAACTGGAGTCGGACACAAGCAGTCCCTGCGGACTGCTTGTGCCTACGACAGGCCAAGGGCCTCTGGCCCTTGGCAGCCCAGCGCTCGGCCCGCAATGCCCCCGTTTCATCGGCCTCGGGTGGTGCGCAGCACCATGGACAACTGAGATGATGGCCGCCCTCACACGAAGAAGGAAGTCGATGTCCCACAGCCGCCGGGTTCCCGCACTCGCCGCCGCCCTCTGCCTGCTGTCCGCCGCCTGCGTGCAGGCCCAGTCCGCCGCCCCCTCGAACCTGGAACGCGTGCAGGTGAGTGGCAGGAAGGCCGAGGTATCCAAGTGGTTCCGTGCCGAGAGCCCGCATTTCGTCGTGTTCTCCGACACGCGTGAGGAAGACGTCGGCCTGCTGCTCGACAACCTCGAGAAGCTCGACCACCTGCTGCGCATCTACGCCCGGCCCGACGGGCCGTCGGCGCCGGCCGAGCCCAAGCTGACGCTCTACTACCACGCCAGCCTGGCGGACCTGCGCCGTCTCGACGACGACATGCCGGCCGATGCCGTCGGCCTGTACGCCAGCTGCGCCTCAGGTGCGCAGGGCTTCGGCGTGCATCTGGAGCGCATCGCCAGCCTGGAGGACGGGCAACTCGAGAAGGCCACGCCGAACGCGACGCTGGCCTATGCCTTCGAAGCCTATGCGCGCCACTTCCTCTATCGGCACACCGACATCCGCACGCCGGCCTGGTTCATCGACGGTTTCGCGCAGTACTTCTCCAGCGTGCGCTTCTCGGAGCGCCAGATGGTGGTGGGCCGTGCGCCGCAGGCGGTCGCGCGCTATCTGCGCTTCCTCGACGAAGGCCGGCGCTACGGCCTGGACTATGAGGACGTGCTGCAGGGGCATCTGGCCGGCGCCCACAGTTACGGCGGCACGGTGGGCGTGCGCCTGGAGTTCGAGGCGAAAGCCTGGCTGCTGACGCATTACGCGCTGTCGTCGGAGGACAACCGCCGGCGGCTGAACCGCTACCTCGCGCTCACCGGCGAAGGGGCGTCGCCGCGCGACGCGTTCGAGCGCGCCTTCGACATCAAGCTCGCCGAACTCGACCGCGTGCTGTGGCGCTACCGGCGCCTGGGCCTGGAGATGCAGCGGGGGATTCCCGAGGCCTTGCCGGCCGTGCAGCCGCGTTTGCAGACGCTGTCGCGGCCGGCGGGAGAGTTCGTCCTGGCCGATGCGGCCTTGAAGGCCTGCCCGGGGCCAGCGGCCGGCCAGGCCCTGCTCAGGCAGGTCACCGAGCTGGCGGCGCGCTTCCCCGACGACGCGCAGGGCCGCCTGACCCTGAGCCGGGCGCAGATCGACTGGGGCGATCCGCAACCGGCCCTGGCCCGCCTGGAGACCGACCTGGAGGACGGAAGTGGCGGCACCTTCGAGGCACGCTACCTGGCCGGCATGGCCAACCTGAAGCTGGCCGCTCGCAGCCAGGGCGAGGCCCGCCTGGGCTTCGTGCAGGCCGCGCAGCGGCATCTGCGGCTGGCCAGGGCCTTGAACCCCCGTTCGCCCGAGGCTGCGCTCGCTTCCCTGAAGGCCGAGCTGGCCGCGGTGGAGATGCCGGACGCAGCGGCCTTGAAGACCGTCATCTCCGCCTGGCGGACCGCCCGCGAGGTCGACGCGCTCGCCGCTTCGGCGGCGCTCGCCTATGCCTATGCCGGCCAGGCGGACGAGGCCGACCGCGTGCTCGCGGCCCTGACCCAGAAGGTGCGCGACGAGGACGCGGCCCGCTGGCTTTCACAGTGGAGGAAGCGCCTCGAAGCGGGCGTCACCCGTGGCGAGATCCTGGCCGCGATGCGCAGCGACCCGCTGCCCGGCGCGGCCTTCAAGGAATGGACGGTCGACAAGGAAAGCGCGATGCAGAAGGTCGAACTCGCCCATGGCCTGGAGGCGGCGGATGCCTTCATCAAGGATCAGCAACGCCAGCAGGGCGGGGCCGCGCAGCGCTCCGACCCCCTCCCAGCCGGCGGGGAGAAGCGCTAGCTTGGAAGCCCCCCCGCGTTTCCAGGGGTGGGCGCTTGTCCGGCGCGGATGCGGTAGGCGCGGAACCGATACTGAGGTTTCGATAACCGCCCGACTCGTGGTTGTCATGGGCGTGAGCTGCCCACGATGACGCGCCAAGGGCACGCGGCCAGCCGAATTCAAAGAACAACTCGCCGATGCGTCTCTGGTTCCTCCTGCTCTTCCTGCTTCTCGCGCTGAACCCGGTCCGGGCGGAGCGCGACCCCATGGCCGAGCTGCGCTTCGTGCCCGCCGGCGGCACCTCGGCCCTGGTCGATGGCATCGTCTCCTCGATGGCCCAGGATGAACGCGGCCTGCTCTGGATGGGCACCGCCGTCGGGCTGATGCGCTACGACGGCTACCAGACCAAGGCCTTCCCCATGACGGGCACCGGCGGCGAGCGCGGCAACCGCTTCCTGCGCCAGCTGCTGGCCGATGGCGACCTCCTCTGGGCCGGCGGCGATGCCGAGGGCCTGGCGCGCTTCGACATCCTGGCCGAGCGCTGGACGCTCTACCGCCATGACCCGGCCCGGCCCGACTCCATCTCGCCAGGCAGCGTCTTCAAGATGGCCAAGGCACCCGACGGCCGCATCTGGCTCGGCCTGCTCGCCGGCCTCGACTGCCTGGACCCCGCCAGCGGTCGCTTCGAGCATCATCGCGCGGCCGACGGCAGCGGGCTGCCCGATGACCGCATCAGCGCGCTGCTGTTCGACCGGCGGGGCGACTTCTGGGTGGGCACCTGGCGCGGCGTCGTCAGGCGCCGTGCCGGCGCCGACCGCTTCGAGCCGGTCAGTGTTGAACTGCTCGAGGGCACGGCCGTCGACGGGCTGATCGAGGGGCCGGACGGCCGCATCTGGGCGGGCGCGCGCGACGGCCGGCTGATGACCATCGACCCCGCCGACGGCACGGCGCGCCTGCTCGAGAGCGGCGAGGCCGCGATGGGCACTTCGCAGCTGATCGCGCTGCTGAACGTCAGTGGCAGCGAGGTCTGGGTGGGCCGCACCGCCGGCATCGAGGTGCGCGACCGCGACGGCCGCCTGCTGCACACCCTCAAGCCCGACCGCCGCAGGCCGGGCAGCCTGACCGGTACCGTCTTCCATGCGCTGCTGCAGGACCGGGCGGGCGTGGTCTGGGTGGGCAACTACGGCGGAGGCCTGCAGCGTCACAACCCCGTCCGCAACGGCCTGTGGGTGCGTCGGCAGGACGACGAGCCCGCCAGCCCGCTCGCCGACCCCGACGTGCGCAGCGTGCTGCAGCTGCACAGCGGCGAGATCTGGCTGGGGACGGCGGGGCGCGGCATCGCCATCCTGGACACCCAACTGCGCAGCACCGGCGCCATCCTCCCCGACGGCCGCTTCACCGGCCTGGTGGGCGCGCTGGCCCAGACGCCGGATGGCAGCGTCTGGGCCGGCAACAACCGCAGCCAGCTGTTCCGCTTCGATCGCGATCGTCGATTGCGCGACATCTTCAGCACCAGGCAGGCGGGCGTGCGCCGGCTGCTCGGCGGGCGCGACGGCACGCTGTGGGTCGGCACCATCGAGGACCTGTACCGCCTGGCGCCGGGCGGGCGCGATCTGGAGCGCGTGCCGCTGGCCGGCGGCGGACGCCGCCTGGGCAACGTCAATGCCATCGTCGAGACCGCCGAGGGCCGGCTCTGGGTGGGGGCCGACAACGGCCTGTTCCGCGTCGAGGACGGCGTGCTCAAGCCCCACGACGGCGGGCCGGGGCTGCCCAAGGCCGCTGTGCTCGGCCTGTTGCTGGACGCCCGCGGTGCCCTGTGGGTGGACACCAATCTCGGCCTGTTCCGCCATGCCGAGGGCCAGGGGTTCGAGGATGTCAGCGCCCGCGCCGGTTTCGGCGACCGCAGCTTCGGCGCCAACCTGCTGGACGATGCCGAGGGCCGCATCTGGACCCATCGCGGCGTCTACGAGCCGGCGCTGCGGCGCTTCACCGAGTTCAGCAAGATCGATGGCGCCGACATCGGCACGGGTTGGTTCCGTTCGTATGCCAAGCTGGCCGACGGCCGCATGCTGTTCGGTGGCAGCACCGGGCTGCTCGTCGTCGAGCCGCAGCGCTTCAGGCGCTGGGACTTCAAGCCGCCGCTGGTGGCGACGGACCTGCGCATCGACAGCCGGGAACTTCCGGCCGGCCAGCTGGCCCGGGGACTCACGCTGGCGCCGCCGCAGCGGGCCTTCTCGGTGGGTTTCGCTTCGCTGGATCTCAGCACCCCTTTGCAGAACCGCTACCGCTACCGCCTGGAGGGCTACGACGAGGACTGGATCGCGGCGCCGGCCGAGCAGCGCGTGGCCAGCTACGCCAACCTGCCGCCGGGCCGCTATGCCCTGCTGCTGCAAGGCAGCAACCGCCTCGGCGAATGGAGCGAGCCGCCGCTGCGGGTCGCGGTGGAGGTGCTGCCCGCCTGGTGGCAGACCTGGTGGGCGCGCGGCCTGGGTGCCCTGCTGGCGGTGCTGGGGGTCTACGCCCTGGTGCTGCTGCGCACCCGCCAGCTGCAGAGCCGCCAGCTGTGGCTGGAGCAGAACGTCCGGCAGCGCACGACCGAACTGCAGGCCTTGTCGGAAGCACTGCAGCAGAAGTCTGAGGCGCTGGAGGTCTCCAGCCTCAGCGATCCGCTGACCGGCCTGCACAACCGCCGCTACCTGACCCAGCACATCGACACCGACGTGTCGCTGGCGCTGCGTCACCGGGCCGGGCCGGCGTCCGCCGTGGCCAGGGACCTGGTCTTCATGCTGGTCGACGTCGACCACTTCAAGCAGGTCAACGACCAGTACGGCCACTCCGCCGGCGACGCCGTGCTGGTGCAGATGAGCCAGAGGCTGCGCCAGGTCTGCCGTGACAGCGACCATGTGGTGCGCTGGGGTGGCGAGGAGTTCCTCATCGTCGCCCGCGACGGTGCACGCCAGCATGCCGTCAAGCAGGCCGAGCGCATCCGCCAGGCGGTGGCGGACAAGCCCTTCGTGCTGCCCGACGGGCAGCTGCTGGCGCGCAGCTGCTCGATCGGCTTCGCCTGCTTCCCGCTGGCCACGGACCATCCGCAGGCGCTGGCCTGGAGCACCGTCGTCGACGTGGCCGACGGCGCCCTCTACGAGGCCAAGCGCAGCGGACGCAATGCCTGGGTGGGCGTTCTCGCCGCCATGCCCGGCGTGGGCGAAGCGGCCCTGTCGGAGCTGCTGCGCAAGCCGCCGGCCGAATGGCTGGCCAGCGGGCAGTTGGAGGTGGTGCGCTCGGCGGCCTCGGCCAGTCAGGCCGGTGCTTCAGGGCCGGCAGGCACGAAGAACCCGTAGCGGCCCGATCCCAGGCGCAGCCTCAGCAGGCCGTCCTTCCAGGCCGCCTGCCGCACGCCTGGCGCGCGGGACGCGGCCCGCCGGCCTTCGCGCACGCGCTCGGGCGCCGTGGTCGGCAGCAGGACTTCTGCCTCGGTCCCCACCGGCACCTCCACCTCCAGGTGCAGGCCGTCGGGCGCACGGCGCCAGCGGCAGGCCAGCAGGCCGAAGGGGGTCTTCAGGCTGGCCCTGGCCTGGCTCACGGCAGGGTGCGACATCCACGGTGCGATGCGGGCCTTCCTGTAGCCCGCCTCGACGATCTGCAGGCCGCCGAGGCGGCCGAACATCCAGTCGGCGACGGCGCCGTTGGCGTAGTGGTTGAAGGAGTTCATCTCCACCGGGCCGAAGGCGCCGTCCGGGCCGATGCTGTTCCAGCGCTCCCAGACGGTGGTGGCGCCCATGCGGACCTCGAAGCCCCAGGACGGCGCATCCTCGTTGAGCAGCAGCTGCATCGCGAGGTCGTCGCGGCCGATGGCGGACAGGGCCGGCAGCAGCCAGGGCGTGCCGAGGAAGCCGGTCTTGAGGTGGAAATCGTCGCCGGCGATCTTCTCGACGAAGCGCGCCGCCGTGGCATCGCGCTGCGCTCCCGGCGCCAGCAGGCCCATGCCCAGGGCCATGGCGTAGACCGTCTGCGTGCCGGGCTCGATGCGGCCGTCCGGTGCCCGGTAGGCCTGGGCGAAGGCGCTGCGGATGCGCGCGGCCAGGGACTGCCAGGCCTCGGCCTGCGCCGCCTCCCCGAGGGCCGCGGCCATCTCGGCCATCATGCGCGTGTCTTCGGCGAAATAGGCCGTCGCGATGACGGGGTGCTCGCGCAGGCGGTCCACGCCTTCCAGGCTCAGCCAGTCGCCCGAGAACCAGGAGGCTCGCCCCTCCTCCAGCAGATTGCCGTCGGCGGTCGCGCTGGCGTGCACGAAATCGTAGAAGCGTCGGATGGCCCGCCAATGGCGGCGCAGCAGGGCGGTGTCGCCGCTGGCTCGCCAAGTGGCGTAGGGCACGGTGATGAAGGCATCCGACCAGCCCACGCCGGTCTCGCCGAAGTTGCGGCCAGGGAAGGGCACGACGGCCGGGATGTTGCCGTCCGGCCGTTGCGCGTCGGCCATGTCGTCCATCCACTTGGACAGGAAGGCGCGCATGTCGAAAAGCCGGGCGGCCGTGGGCGCGAAGACGTTGATGTCGCCCGTCCAGCCCAGGCGCTCGTCGCGTGCCGGCGTGTCGGTGGGGATGGACAGCAGGTTGCCGCGCGCGCCCCAGCGGATGTTGCGCACGAGCTGGTCCAGCATGGGGTGGGACAGGCGCAGCTCGCCCACCGCCGGCAGGTCGGAGCCCAGCACGACGGCCTGCACGTCGGCGAGCGCCGGTGGGGAGTCCAGGCCGCTGATCTCGAGGTAGCGGAAGCCGTGCTGCGTGAAGCGCGGCTGCCAGGTCACGGTGCCGTCGTGGGCGAAGGTGTAGCTGTCGGTCGCCGCGGCACCGCGCAGGTTGTCGGTGTAGAGCTGGCCGCGGCGCTCGCCTCTTCGGTGGAGTTCTTCGGCATGGCGCAGTCTCACCGTCTGGCCGGCGCGGCCGGTCAGCCGCACGCGGGCCACGCCGACGAGGTTCTGGCCGAGGTCGTAGACGAAGGCGCCAGCAGGCCCGGGCAGGCGGGCCTGGGCGCGGCGCACTTCGGTCGCTCGTACCGGCTCGTCGGGCTGGGGAACGAGGCGGGCTTCGGTTTCGGCCACGGCCACCACCGGCTGCCAGGCGCCGTCATCGAAGCCCGGTTCGGCCCAGCCCGCGGGCAGGCGGCGGGCGTCGTAGTGCTCGCCGTCCTGCAGGTCGGCCTGCAGCCAGGGGCCCGGCAGGCTGAGCCATTCGGAGCCGGTGCCGGTGCCGAAGGCCTGGCTGCTGCCGTCGGCATAGGTGATGCGCAGCACGGTCTTCAGCGCGAGCTGCTGGCCATAGACCGCCCGCCAGCCCATGCCCACCTTGCCGCGGTACCAGCCGTCGGCCAGCGCGGCGCCGACGGCATTGGCGCCAGGGCGCAGCAGGGCGGTGACGTCGTAGGTCTGCACCTGCAGCCGCCGGGCGTAGTCGGTCCAGCCCGGTGCCAGGGCCTGGTCGCCGACGGGCCGGCCGTTCACCCAGAGCTGGTAGACGCCGCGGGCGCTGGCGTAAAGCCGCGCCCGCAGAACCGGCTTGTCCAGCCGCAGCGAGGCGCGCAGCAGCGGGCGCGGCTGGTCGGCGGCGTCGAAGGGGGCGGCGATCCATTGCGCGCCCTGCCAGTCGGCCGCGGACTGCAGGCCAGTCTCGAACCAGGTCGGCCGGCTCCAGGGGCCGACGCGGCCCCGGCCATCCCAGGCGCGAACCTGCCAGTGGTAGCGCGTGGCGGGTTGCAGCTTGGCCGGCAGGCGCACGTCGGCCTGGCGCTCGGACGCCACCTTGCCCGAATCCCAGACATCGCCGCGCCCCGGCTGCGTGCCGACGCGCACCTGGTAGGCCTGCTGGACTGCGCCGCGCGTGTGGGCGGTCAGCGTCCAGCCCAGGGAGATGTCGTCGCCGGAGATGCCCAGCGGCAGCGTGCGCCCGTTGGTGCTCAGGCCCGCGGTCGTCAGCTCGCCACCCGTCGTCGGCGCGAGGATGGCTGGCGACGGCTCGCCGGCATAGACCTCCGGGCAGCGCGGCTTGGCGGCGTCGGGCGGGCAACGGCGGGCCAGGTCCTGGTACCAGCCCAGCGCATGGCCAGGCGCCGCATAGCCGGCAGGCAGGTCCCGGCCGGAGACGCTGGCGAAGTACTGCAGGCTGGCGTCGCGCCACCAGCGCGCCTCGTGGTGCTGTATGCGCAGGAAGTCGGCCACCTCGGCAAAGCGCCTGCCGTCGATGCGGCCATGCAGGCCCTGCCAGGTCTCTCGCATGGCGTGCACAGCGTCGACGCCGGCGCTGTAGCGGTGTACCAGCTCCGCCCAGACCGAACGCCCCGACGCCAGCCGTTCGTCCCAGCCGACATGGTGGAAGAACAGCAGCAGGTCGTCGCCGACGGTCGCGCGGCTGGCGAAGCGGTCGCGCACCGCTGGTGCATATTGCGCGACGGCATCGCTGCCGGACTCGCTGCGGTCGAAGCCGATGCCGTCGCGGTCGGCGCGGTGGTAGTAGGCCGGGTTCCAGCTGGCGTTGCCGAGGTCCTTGACCCACGGCGACGGGCCGTAGTGGTGGTCGGTGCCCATCTGGTGCACGAGGCCGAGGGGCGTCATGTAGTCGACGACGGCCTGGCGCGAGGCCATCATCATGCGGGTCACCGGCCCGACGACGGCAGGGTCGTTGCTCCAGGTCTGGCGTACCCATTCCTCGGCGATGTCGCGCGCCGAGGCGTCGGGGTCCCAGGCCAGGCGGCCGAAGGCATACCAGTTGGCCTGGTTGAAGTGCGAGCCGGTCCAGTTGGCGTCGCTGCCGATGTTGGCGACGCCGGAGATGGCGCTCAGGGCGTGGCCGTCCAGGCTGCCGTCGACGACACGCGCGACCGTCGAACCCGGACCCTGGGCGTGGGTGTCGGACCTCAGCACCTCCTCGAACAGCGTGCCGAGGTAGGCGAGGTGGCTGTCGGCGCCGAGGTATTCCTTGGTGATCTGCAGCTCCAGAGCCAGCGGCGTGCGCGGCATGGCGCCGAACAGCGGATGGAAGGGCTCGCGGGGCTGGAAGTCCAGCGGCCCGTTCTTGACCTGCACGACGGCGTTGGCGCCGAAGTCCCCGTCCAGGGGCTTGAACTCGTCGTAGGCCTGGCGCACGCGGTCGGGACCGTGCTCGCCGTAGACGAAGGCGCGCCAGAGCACGACGCCGCCGTGGGGGCCCAGCGCATCGGACAGCATGCGGGCGCCGTCGGCGTGGCTGCGCCCGTAGGTCTGCGGCCCCGGCTGCCCTTCGGAATTGGCCTTGACGAGGAAGCCGCCGAAGTCCGGGATCTTCGAGTAGACCTCCGCGACCTTGTCCTTCCACCAGGCTTTGACGGCCGGGTCGAGCGGATCGGCCGTGGCCAGGCCGCCGATCTCCATCGGCGCGCTGAAGCGGGCGCTGAGGTAGACGCGGATGCCCCAGGGGCGCAGCGCGCCGGCCAGGGCCGCCACCTTGTCGAGCTCGGCGCTGCGCAGGATGCGGGCGTCTGCGTTGACGTTGTTCAGGACCGCGCCGTTGATGCCGATGGAGGCATTGGCGCGGGCGTAGTCGCGGTAGCGGGGTGAAAGGGTGGTTGGCAGTTCGTTCCACTGCCACAGCGAGCGGCCGGCGTAGCCGCGCTCCACGCTGCCGTCGGGGTTGTCCCAGTGGTTGAGCAGGCGGCGGGCGATCTTCGGCGTGCCACTCAGCGCGAGGCCGGCGATGGGGCGCTGCATCTGCAGATGGCGCAGCAGCGCGAAGCTGCCGTAGAGCACGCCGACGTCGGTGTTGGCGGCGATGACGAGGGCGGGGCGGCCGTCGAGCTTCACGGCCTCGACGAGATAGCCCTCGGGGCCAAGGCCGGCCAGCCGGCTGTCCCAGCCCAGGCTGCGCACGCGGGGCGAGGAGGCCGGCGTGCCCAGCACGATCGCGCCGGCAGCCGTCGGTGCGTCGGAGACGGGCAGGGGCCTCCCGAGCAGCCCGCCCAGGCCGGTGACGAGTTCGTCCTGGGCGGCCTGCAGCGTGGCCGAGTCGCTGGCGCGAACGACCTGTGTGAGCGCACGGCGGTAGTCGGCCAGGCGCTCAGCCTGGGCGACTTCGGGATAACGCAGCCACAGGCGCGAGCCGTCCTCTTCGGCCTGGGCCGCCAGGCACAAGGCCAGGCCGAAGAGCGCGGCGGCCCGGCGCAGCAGCCTCAGGGCCTGAACCTTCAAGGGACGCTCCAGCTGATCGAATCGACGTAGACCGTGCCCGTCCAGGCTCCGCTGGTGTTGAACTTCAGGCTCAGCCGCTTCAGCGGAGCCACGGCGTTGTCGGGCACCTTGAGGGTGACCGTGCTCCAGCCGTTGGCCGAAGGGGCGCCGCTCCAAGAGGCCGTCCAGGTCCAGTTGTAGTCCTGCATGAAGGGCTCGATGCTGCTGATCGCGTGGCCTGTCGGCGCCCAGACCTTGAAGCTGATCGTCGCGCCGGCCGGCAGGTTGACGTCCGACAGGTCCAGCGACGACGAGCCCGCGGCCGTCGCGGCGATGCTGACGGCGAGCGAGCGCTGGCCGGCGAACTTCTGCGCCGTCGACGTGGTGATGGCGGTGATCTGGCCGCCGCTGTAGGACCAGCCCTGGATGTCGGTCTCGAAGTTGAAGGGCGTCGGATCGGGGTTGCTGCCGGAGGTGCTGGCATGGACCTCGGGCGACTGGCCCGACACGCCGGACGCGTTCACCGCGACCACCTTGTAGTGGTAGGTGGTGCCGGCATTCAGGCCGGTGTCGCTGTAGCGGGTGCCGGAGATGGCGCTGACGGAGGCCTGGTCGGGCTGTCCGCCGGACTGGGCCGATCGGTAGAGCTGGTAGCTGGTGGCACCGGCAACGGCCTGCCAGCTCAGGTCGACCTGGCTGGCTCCGCTGGCCTGGGCCGTCAGGCCCGTGACGGCCGCCGGCGCGCCGTTGGGCGGCGGCGGTGCCGTGCCGCCGGTCAGCACCTGGACGACCGCGTCGTCCAGGATGGCCCCGTCGCTGTAGCGGAAGGGGCTGTCGGGCGTGCTCCAGTAGAACGGGCTCAGGCCATGGCCTTGCGCCGAGTCCACGGCGTACTTGTTCCAGTACAGCGTGGAAGCCTTGTTCCAGGTCTTGGCGTCGCCGGTGAGGCCGGGCGTGGGCGCGGCCTGCAGCTCGCCGACCAGCACCGGGATGCCCTTGTCGACGAAGGCCTCCTTGAGCTGCTGCATGCCGGCATCGATGCTGCCTTCTTCCCAGGCCGTCGCATTGCGGCTCGGGTCGCCGGCGTAGTGATAGGCCTTGCCCCAGTAGTAGATCGACCGGCCCCAGGACGGGTCGTCGTGGATGATGGTGAAGAGGGACGGCGTGTAGTTGTGGTACTCCATCATCAGCCGGCCGGGCGTGGGGTCGGCCGGCAGGCTGGTGGACCAGGGCACCTGGCTGCCTTGCAGCACCAGCCAGCGGTTGGCGTTCTTGCCGCCGGCGGCGCGCACCGTGTCGATGAAGCTCTTGTAGTAGGCGTAGAGCGTCCTGGTCTTGGCGACGGTGTCGGCATTGGGCTCGTTGGCCGCCGCGAACAGCAGGCGGTTGTCGTAGCCGGCGAAGGCGGTGGCGATCTGCTGCCAGAGGGACTTCAGCCGGGCATCGATGGCCGGATCGACCGTGTCGCCGATGTGGTTCTCGAACCAGCCGCCGTCCCAGTGGATGTTGATCATCACGTGCATGCCGGCCGCCAGGGCCCAGTCCACCGACTGCTTGACCTTGGCCAGGTAGGCGGCGTTGATCTGGCCGGTCGTCTTGTCGGAGTTGAAGTCCCACGCGCAGGGGATGCGCACGGCATTGAAGCCGGCCTTGGCGGCGTTGGTGAAGACGGCTTGCGTCGGGTCCGGATAGCCCCACGTGGCCTCGAAGGTGTTGCCGAGGTTGAAGCCATAGGTCGGCATGGGCAAGGGCGCCGTGGCGGCCTGCACGGTGACGGAGCCCGAGAACAGCGCCGCCGCGTCCGCCGCGGCCGCCTTGACGCTGATGGCCTTGGCGCCTTCGGTGAAGCTGGGCATGCATTGGAAGCGTGCCTCGGTGCCGCTGATCGAGATGGCCGTCATGCGGGCGCAGTCGGCCACGTCCAGCGCCAGCGTGCCGGGCAGGTTGCTGCCGGTGACGCGGTAGTAGGCGCGCTCGTTCATGCGCGGCGAGGCCGCTGCGCTGAAGTCGGCCGTCATGGCGCTGACCGCTGTCACGCTGGCCGACGCGGGCGGGCTGCTCGGCCCGGGCCCGGGGCTGGTGCCCGTGGCATCTGCGCCGGCACCGCTGCCGCCACCACCGCCACCACCGCAGCCCGCTGCCACCAGGGCGGCGGCCAGGGAGGCCAAAGCCAGCGTCCAGAAGTTCTTCCTGCTCATGAGCATGTCCCAATCAGTTGTTGTGTGAACGGCCAGACGGCTGGCGATGAATCCCGGCGCCCGGACGCCTCATGGGTTGACCAGGCGACCGAAGACGCCGAACTCCGCGATGCCCCCACCCCGGACCTTCAGGCGCACCCGGCGGCCCGTGAGGGCCTCGGTCGGCAGTTCGAGCGGGCCGCCGTCGAGCTCCCGTTCGGGGCTTGCCGCCAGCGGCAGCCATTGGCCGTTGAGCTGCTGCACTTCGGCCTGCAGCGCATGGCGGCCGGGCCCGCAGGGACGCACGACGACGCGGCTGATGGCCACGATGCGCTCCAGGTCCAGGGCGATCCAGGGATCGCCGTCACCGGGCTCGGGCTGCCAGCATGTCGCGGCATCGCCGTCGTTGACCAGGCGCGGCGCGTGGCCGGACGCGGCCGAGCTGGCTTCGGTGGGGTTGTTCCGGCCGAAGGCCTGCTCTTCACCGGCTGCCGCCACCGCAGGGTGGTAGGGACGTGGCGGCGCGAGCGGCGTCACCCCGGGCCGGAAGGCCGGCCCGGCCAGGGTGGGAACGTCCAGCGTCGCGTCGCGCAGGCCCGGCGAGCTGGCGCGCAGCCGGCTCACGCCCGCCTGCCAGCTGCGCATCGCGATGGCGGCCTGGCCGTCGCGGATGGCGATGTCGGAGCCGGGCGCGAAGTCGATGGCGCGGCCCGTGGGCAGCTCGCCGGGGCCGGACTCGATCTCCAGGTGCACCGGCGGGCTGTTGCTCAATGGCCGGCCCTGCGCGTCGACGACGGTGACCACGAGCTGCACGTCGTCCGTGCCGTCGGCACGGCGGATGGCCGGCGCGCTGGACGCGAGGCGCAACGCCGCGGCGCGGCCGGCCTCGGGCCAGGCCGGCGGGGCGATGCCGCGCTGGTGCTGGCGATACCAGTACCACTGGCGCTTGGGCAGGCGGAAGTAGTCGACCAGGCCCATCGAGCCGAACTGCCGGCCGGCGATGGAGCCATGGTCGAAGCCGGCCCAGATGGCCTCGCCGGAGCGCCAGGCCGGCCGCCAGCTGTCGGGCTGGCCGGGGCGGGCACCGGGCGTGCGCTCCAGGTCGCCCCAGCCGGGCGCGAATTCGCCGGGGCGGTCGGCGATGGTCGAGCCGTATTCGGCGACGAAGTTGGGCACGCCGGAGTCGGGAAAGAGCACGGCGCCGTCGCCGTTGTAGCCGGCGATGTCGCCCAGCCGGTCGAGCTCGCCGCGCTGCACGCCCGAGACGGCCGCGGGCCGCGAGGGGTCGAGTTCGTGCGACAGCGCCACCATGGCCTTCAGCAGCTTCCTGACCTTGGGCAGGGTCGCGTCCGCCGTGAAGAAGGCCTCGTTGCCCATGCTCCACGCGACGATGGACGGGTGGTTGCGATGGATGCGGATCATCTCCGCCAGTTGCTGCAGCACGCTGGCCTCGAAGCCGGCTTCGTGCGCCGGATCGGTCGGGTAGGCCGAGGCGCCCCAGGGGCTCTTGAAGCCGGCGGTGCCCCAGAACGGCGCCTCGGACAGGAAGAGCAGGCCCAGGTGGTCGGTCGCCGCCGCGAAATGCGGGTCGTGCGGGTAGTGGGAGCCGCGGATGAAGTCGAAGCCGGCATCCTTCATCAGGGCCACGTCCCGCTCGATGGCGGCGTTCGTGACCGCGTCGCCCCAGCCGGCCTGGTCCTGGTGGACGTTGGCGCCGCGGAAGTAGTGGTGCTGGCCGTTGAGGAAAAAGCCCTTGTCCGCCGTCCACTGCGTCCAGCGGAAGCCGAACTCGGTCTCGAGGCGGTCCGTGAGGCGGCCATCGACGATGAGCTGCGTCAAGGCGCGGTAGAGCCGCGGCGTCTCGGGCGACCACAGCGCGGGCCGCGCGACGGGGGCCGAGCGCTGCGTGGCCACGACCATGCGGCCGGCCGGCACGCGCAGCCGCGTCTCGGGCAGGCGGCTGACCCGTGCGCCATTCGCATCGACGATGTCGGTGCGCACGACGACCGTCTGCTCGCGCGCCGCGTCGTTGCGGACCTCGGTCTCGGCGACGACAGTGCCTTGCTCGGCCGAGAGCCCTGGCGTCGTGATGCGCGTGCCGGTCCAGGGCACGTGCACGTCGCGCGTCTGCACCAGCCAGACGTCGCGGTAGAGGCCGCCGCTGAAGACATGCTCGCCCGCGCGCGGCGCCAGCGTCGGCTCCCAGCGGTTGTCCACCCGCACGGCGACGAGGTTGCGCCCGGCCTTCAGCGCAGGCGTGAGGTCCACGCTGAAGCCGGTGTAGCCGCCACGGTGGGTGGCCAGGCGCTGGCCGTTGACGTAGACGTCGGCCACCTGGAAGGCGCCTTCGAACTCGAGGAAGACGCGGCGGCCGGCCGGCACCTGCGCCAGCTCGAACGCCTTGCGGTACCAGCCCTCGCCGACCGGGAAGGAGGCCGACTGGAAGTAGGGCAGGCTGAAGCTGTGCGGCAGGCCGATGGCGGTCCAGCCGGCGTCATCGAAGGCCGGCTGCTCGGCGTCGGCGGCGGAGCCGAAGTGGAAGCGCCAGCCGGCGTTGAAGCTCTCGCGCTGCCTCGGCGAGGCCTGGGCGGTGAGTGCGCAGGCAAGGACAAGCAGGACGGCGATGAGCCGCAGGCTCCGTCGCATCATGGTGTCAACCATCAGCTGATCTTCCAGTAGAGGCTGTAGCGCTCATGCGCGATGCGGTGGAAGGGCACCAGCTCGACTTCGCGGCCTGTCTCATCGGCCCGGGTTCTATAGACCAGGGGCGCATGGCCAGGCCGCACGGCCTGATCCAGCGCGCGTCCGGCCAGCGCTAGGCGCGGCAGGGGTGCCTTCGACTCCAGCCGGTGGCCCCAGTACCCGTTGTCCGGGCCGACGTCGTCCCCGGGGCCGAAGTCTTTTGCACCCAGCCGGGCCGCGAGCACGATCGGGCCGGTCATGACCGCCGCGATGTCCGGGGCCCCGGGCAGCAGCTGCATACGCAGCGGCATCGGCAGGTCCAGCTCGAGCACGTCGCCTTGGCGCCAGAGGCGGTCGATTTCAACGTAGCGGCCGGGGTCTACGTTCTCCAGCAGCGGGCGGCTGTTGAGCCGCACGGTAAGTCGCGGGCACCAGCCGGGATGGCGCAGGCGCAGGGTGAAGCGGGTCGGCGTGGCGGCGTCGATGGCCAGGCGCGTGCGAGGCTCGTCGGGGAAGACCGTGGTCTGCCGCACGCGGACGCGCTGCTCCGCCCAGTCGAGCGTCGAGGCGATGAACAGGTTGACGTAGAGCGCCTGGCCGTCGTGGAAGTAGATCGAGTCGCCCAGCTTGGCGAAGTTCTCCAGCCCGGTGCCGGTGCAGCACCAGAATGAGCGCTCGGGCGAACCGTACAGCTTCGGACGGCTGGGCGCGACGGGCTGGAAGTACGTCACCATCCCGCTGTCGGGGTCTTGCGAGGCGAGGATGCCGTTGAACAGGGCGAGCTCGTGGTAGTCCGCATAGCCCACCGCAGGGGCGGCGCTGAACAGCGCACGTGTGAGCCGCAGCATGTTGTAGGTGCAGCAGGTCTCCATGGTTCGGCCCGACGACACGTGCTTGGGCGTCTCGTCCACTGGGAAAAAGTGCTCGGCGTCGCCGTTGCCTCCGGTGGCGAAGGAGCGCCGGTGCACCACGGTGCCCCAGAAGTAGCGAGCGGCCCGGCCGTAGTGCGGCTCGCCGGTGGCTTCGGCCAGTCGCGCGAAGCCGATCACCTTGGGAATCTGGGTGTTCGAGTGCTGGCCGTCCAGCGTGTCGCGGCCTTCGGCCAGGGGATCGAGCAACGCGCGGTGGCTGAAGCGCTGCGCCAGCTGCAGGTGGCGTGGGTCGCCGGTGAGCGCGTGCAGGTCCACCAGCGCCTCGTTCATGCCGCCGTGTTCCAGGTCCAGCATCTTCTGGAAGCGCAGCTCGTCGAGGTCCCGCGTGGCGTCGAGCATCCAGTCCACCAGACGCACCATGACGGGCAGGGCGCGGGGATTCGAGGCATGCAGGTGGGCGTCGCGCAGGCCGGCCAGGATCTTGTGCATGGTGTACCAGGGCACGCCGGTGACCGACCGACCCGCGATGGCGTTGCGCAGCTGCGTATCGCGGTCGGGGAAGGCGCATACCAGGCCGCTTCCGGACGCCTGCTGGCAGGCCTGCAGCTCGTCCACCACGTAGGCCACGCGCCGGTGAAAGTCGGCCTGACCGCTGGACGCGCCCATCATGGCGCAGGCGCTCAGGTAGTGGCCCAGGGTATGGCCCGGGCAGAGCTCCTGGGATTCCCAGCCGCCGTAGCGTGCGGCCTTGGGCACGAGCCCCGCGTTGACGCGAAAGCCGTGCAGCAGCCGGTCGGCGTTGAGCGAGCGCAGGTAGCGCTGGTCCAGCGCCTGCGCGGTCTCGAAGAGGCCCGGCAGCAGGCGCACCTGGGACAGGGCGAAGGGCCGCACGTCGTGGCCGCGTGCAGCCGGTTGTGCGGCGCGGGCCTCGGGCAACAGGGCGGCCAGCAGCGGCGCTACGGCGGAGCCGGCCAGGAAGTCACGTCGATCAGTCATGTCAGTTTTCCATTCCGCATTCGCGGCACCCGCGACGCATGCAAGACGAGGTGCCGTGCGGGAAGAGAACACAGCCACAGAGGCACAGAGACACAGAGGAACCTTCATCCCGCCCTCTCTGTGCCTCTGTGGCTTTGTTTGGTCTTCAGGGCGCCAGCACCGGCACGGCGGCCATCGCCGGCACGGCCCTGACCTCGATGGTGGTTTCGGCGGCCTTGAGGCCGGCCGCGGTGGCGCGCAGCACGAGGTCGCCCGCGCTGTCGCGCCGGCTCTGCAGGATGACCTGCGCCAGGCCGTTGTAGATCCTGACCCGGTTGCCCTTCTCCGGGTCGTGGCTGTTCGGGTCGCCATTGCCCACGCCGATGTTGGCGCCTGGCCCACGGAGCGCCAACTCGACGGCGAGGTTGGCCGTCGGCACGGGTCGGCCTTGCGCGTCGACGGCCTCGACGGTCACCGGCACCGCATCGCGGCCGTCGCCAGCCAGCGCCTTGCGGTCGGGCGCCAGGCGCAGTGCGACGGGAGCGCCGGTGGTTTCCACGGCGAAACGTGCCACTTCCCGGCCCGCCTTCTTCGCGACCGCTTCGAGCCGCCCGGGCGCGTAGGGCACCTGCCACTCCACCATCTTGAAGGGGTCGACCTTCTTTTCCTCGACGAGCTGGCCGTTGAGCGACAACGCCACCGTCTCGGCATTGGTCAGGCCCAGCACCTTGATGTTCTGGCCTTCCTTGCCGGCCCAGTTCCAGTGGGGGACGAGGGTCAGCACGGGCCTGTCCTTCACGAACATCGCCTGCCGGACGAAGAACTCGGTCTTGGGGAAGCCGCAGAGGTCCAGCGCGCCGAAGTGCGAACTGGCCGAGGGCCAGCCGTAGGGCGTAGGTTCGCCGCGGTAGGCAAAGCCAGTCCAGGAGAAGCCGCCGGCGAAGGACGTCTGCTTCATGATCGCCTCCCACGAGTTGCGGGCGCTGCTGGTGGCGGCCCAGCCGGGGAAGACCTCGTCGTAGGAGGCCACGACCTGCTTCCAGTCGGTGGTGTATTCACCGCGCGTCATGACCTGGGAGGTGTCCTCGGTGCTGACGATGGGCTTGTCCGGGTAGGCGGCGCGGATCTTGTCGTAGAGGTCGGCCTCGTAGTTGATGCCCACCACGTCGAGCACCTGGGCGGCGTTCTTCGGGTTGGCCTTGCCGTCGGGCCCCAGGTGGCCCTTGTTCTGAGCGCCGGTCGTGGGCCGCGTGGCATCGAGCTGCTTGACCACGGCGTTCATCACGCGCGCCATCTCCATGCCCTCCTCGGTGCCCTGCAGCCCTTCCTCGTTGAACAGGCTCCACAGGATGACGCTGGGGTGGTTGCGGTCGCGGCGCACCAACCAGCGGAGTTGCTGCAGGTATTCCGTCGAGGCGTTGAAGTGCCGCGTCTCGTCCATGACCAGCATGCCCAGCCGGTCCGCGGCATCCAGCAGTTCCTTGGCCGGCGGGTTGTGGGCCGTGCGGTAGGCGTTCGAGCCCATCTCCTTGAGCTTGCGCAGGCGGAACTCCCACAGCGAGTCGGGCATGGCGACGCCGACACCGGCGTGGTCCTGGTGGTTGCTCGTGCCCTTGAGCTTGAGCGGCTGGCCGTTGAGCAGGAAGCCCTGCTTCGCATCGAAGCGGATCGTCCGGAAGCCGGCCGTCGTATCGACCGCATCGACCGGCTTGCCGTCGCGCAGCACGGTGGTGCGCACGGTGTAGAGATTCGGCGCGTCGATCGACCAGAGCCTGGGCGCCGTCACGCGGACGGTGAGCTTGGCGAGCGCCTCGCCCTGGGGCACGACGCTGACGGCCGCCGAGCTGCCGCCTGCGACGCGCTGGCCCGCTGCATCGAACACCGCGACCTCCACCCGGGCCGAAGCCACTTCGGGCCCGGTGTTGGCCAGCGTCACCTCGGCCGGGATCACCCATTGGCCGTCTGTCGCTTTGACGGGATTGGCATGGACGCCGTCGGTGGCGATGTGCAGCGGGCTGCGCTTGACCAGCCAGGCATGGCGGTAGAGGCCGCCGCCTTCGTACCACCAGCCCTCGGTGTCCGCGGCGTCCACCCGCACGGCGATGGTGTTGATGTCGTCGCCATAGCGCGCCATCGGCGTGAGGTTGACGTACATGGAGCTGTAGCCGCTCCAGTTGTGCTGGACCTCGCTGCCGTTGAAGTAGACCGTTGCGTGGGTGGCCGCGCCGTCGAGCTGCAGCTCCAGGTTCTTGCCGCGGTCCGCGGGCGACAGCTTGAAGGTGCGCCGGTACCAGCCGATACCGCGCGGACGGTAGCCCTGCTGCTTGAGCGCCTTCTCGTCGAAGGGCTGCTCGACGACCCAGTCATGCGGCAGGTCCACCCGCTTCCAGCCGCTGTCGTCGTAGCCGCGCGCCGCCGCACCCCAGGCGCTGCCGGCCTTGGCGCCGTGGTAGGTGATGTCGGGGCCGTAGAGATTGACGCCCTGGCCGCCGGGAAAGGACTCGCGCGCGATGTCGCCCAGGTGGAAGCGCCAGCCCTCGTCGAGCGACAGCGTCTCGCGCAGCGGGGCGGCCCGGACCGAGGCGGCCAGGGAGAGGGTCAGAAAGGCGAGGGCTAGCAGGCGGTTCATCGTGGGATTCATTTCAACCGGCGCTCATGGACTGGGAAGGCGCAGCCGCGCCTGGTTGCGGACGAGGACCCACTCGCCGGGTGTCGTCAGCGCGGCCAGGGCGGCCACGTCGTCGATGGCGCTGCCCGAGGCGGTGGCGACGATGACGTCTCGCGCCCGATAGCCGGCACGCTCGGCCGCGCTGCCGGGCTGCACGGCCAGCACGAGGACGCCGGCCGGGCGGCCGAGGCCGGCGGCGGACTGCTCGCCCAAGGTCTGCACGGTCTTTACGGTGAGGCCGTTGGCCAGCGTGCGCGGGGCTTCAAGGGCCACCTCGACCGCGGCGGCGTCCGGCCTGGGCAGGGGCGGCTGGGCCGCCAGCGCCCGCAGCCGCGCCGGCCGCACGCCGAAGTCGTCCATCGGGAAGTTCTGGAAGCCGATGGCCCGCAGCAGCTTGGCGTTGGTGACGGTGTAGTCGCCCGCGGTCGGGTCGGCGAAGCCGGGGTCGGCGGCGATGGAGTGGGCGTCGGTGCCCGCGGCCCGGGCCTGACGCAGGTCGGCCTCGCGCGTGAAGGCATTGCCGTCCACGCGCAGGCCCCAGTGCTGGATGTTCACCGGCGCATGGGCGCGCATGACGATGTTGGCCTCGAAGACATCGCCGCTGTCCTTGAACCACACATGCGGATGGAAGCCGCCGTTGACCAGGATGTTGTTGCGCACGATGCGCCGGAAGCCCTCGCGCAGCTTGAGGCCGCCGGCCAGCAGCAGGTTCTGCTCGATGAGGTAGTTGGACGAGCCGTCGTCGAGGTCGATGTCCCAGCCGCGGTCGCAGCGCAGGCGGTTGCGGCGGATGACGATGGGGGCGAGCGGGTCCAGTGCCGTCAGCCCGGGATGGGCGGCGACGCGGCGGTCCATCTCGGCGCGGTCGGGGTGCCACCAGCGGTCACGGCCCCAGCTGTTGAAGCTGCCGTGGTCGCCGGTCTCCAGCACGGTGTCGAAGGCGTCGTTGTGGCTGATGACGTGGCCGCCCCAGGTGCCGTCGCCGACGTTGATGGCGGCGCGCGGCAGGTGGTGGAGGGTGTTGTGGTCGACGGTGATGCGGGCCGCCATCGCGATCTCGATGCCGGCAGCCTGCTTGTCGACGTGGCCGATGTCGTGGACGAGGTTGTCGACGGCCTCGCTGTCCTTGGGATAGTCGTCGCTGCGCGGGCCGGGCAAGGGGTCGATGGCGGCCAGCTCCAGGCGCTCGCCGTACTCGTACAGCGGCGAGCGCACGGCGCCCGGCCGGCCGACGAAGGCGATGGCCGAGCCGCCGATGTCGTGGATGTGGTTGCCGGCGATGCGCACGGCCTCGGCCCGGCCGTTGACGACCACGGCATGGCCACCCAGCGCCCGGAAGTCGCCGTCCTCGACGGACACGCCGCGGGCGTTCTCGATGGTGACGGCGCCGACGCGGTGGAACTTCCAGTCCGAGCGCAGCAGGGGTTCGGTGGCCTTGAGGAAGGTGGGCTCGGTGTCCTCGAAGACGAGGCCTTGCAGGCGGATGTCGTGGGCCTCGTGGCCGCCGCGGCCCTCGATGCGCACCAGCGCCTCGGTGGCGCTGGCACGAAAGCCGCGCGCGGGCGTCCGGCCCGAGGCGGGCTTGACGTAGAGCCAGCCGCCGCGCGTGTCGAGGTACCACTCGTCGGGCGCGTCCAGCTCCTCGAGGATGTTGTCCACCCAGCGCCGCCTGGCATCCGGCTCATGGACGCGGTTGTTGCCGACCTGGGGGCCGAAGTCCAGGCTGCCATCGGGCTTCTTGCCGAGGATGGGCACCTGCACGCCGCCCCAGTCGAGGCCGTGCATGGCATGCAGCACGCCGCCGGTGGGGTCCTGCCAGCGGGCGATGCGCTCGGGGGCCGTGGCATCGGCCGCGGTGCCGCCCATGGGCTGGCGCGGGTCGAGGTTGGGGTAACGGGCTCGGGTGAGTTCGTGCTCGCCCAGCCACAGGCGCTGGAAGCCGCGGCCCGTGAGCTGCGCGCGCCAGATGCCGTCGCGCCAGGCCTGCCAGGCCAGGGGCGGCAGCGGCACGGCGCCCGAGAGCACGACGCGCGCGCCCGGCGCCGCGGCGATCTCCAGCGGCGCACCGGCGCGGCCGGAGTGGCGCTCGTCGAGCTGCAGCGGTGCGTCCAGCGCGTAGCGGCCGGCGGCCAGTTCGATGCGGCGGGTTTGGCCGCCGGCAGCCACGGTTGCGAGCGCCTCGCGCAGCGCGGCCACGTCGGCCACGCGCAGTACCGGCGCGGCGCCCCAGGCCGGCACGGCCAGGGCTGCGGCCAGGGTCAGCAGCGCCGAGGCAGCCGCCCTCATGGCGAGTCGAGCAGTTCGGCGCCGAGCGGCGCGAGCTTGAGCGTGCCGGTCCAGGTCTGGCCGCCGATCAGGCCCTTGCGCGTGCCGGTGATGGCGATGTCCTTGGTGTCGCCGGTGGTGTTCACGTAGTAGGCGCGGCCCTGCACGGTGCGGGCGATGACACCCTCGGGCGTGGCGGGGCCGCGCTCGATGCCGAGCTCGGTGTAGAGGCGCCGGTACAGAGGCGCCAGCAACTGCGGCTGGCCCGAGGTGGCCAGGTAGATGGCCTGGCCCTTGCCGAAGCGGTTGACGGTGATGGCCGGCGGCTGGCCGTCGGCGTTGACGATGCGCGCCAGCGCCTGGGCCGTGGAGGGCTCCAGCACTTCGACCGGCGCCAGGCCCTTGCCCTTGAACTCCGCATCGGGCGCGTCGGCATAGCGGACGGTCACGTCGCCGACGTTGTAGAACTCGTTGGTGCGCAGGCCGAAGACGTCGGTCAGGCCGCCGGGCAGGGGCGTGGTGTGCCACTGGTTGAAGTCATTGACCTTGGCCGATTGCGCCGTCATCAGCGCCGTGCCGCCGGCGGCGACGAACTTGCGCAGGTTGTCGGTGGAGGCCCGGTCCAGCAGATACATGCCGGGCACGATGACCAGCTTGTAGCGGCTCAGGTCCTCGTGGCCGATGTGGATGACGGCGACGTCGACGTTGTCCTTGTAGAGCGGCTCGTAGGCGCCCAGCATCTGCTTGTGGTAGCCCGGGTTGATGTAGGGCGCGACGCTGTTGGAGATGCCCTTGGGCGGGTTGGTGGCGATGATGTTGTCGAAGGCGTAGGCGATGGCGACCTGGGGCTTTTGCAGGCGCGGGAAGCCGAGCTTCTCCAACTGGGCGAACTCCTTGGCGATGGTGGCGAACTCGCCGAGCTTCCACGAGGGGCGGTCGTCATGGTCGATGAGGCCGAAGAGGGCCTGCTCCTCGCCGCCGTGGTGGCTGTGCCAGGTCCAGGGCATGACGGCCTGCGCACCGAGCGCCAGGCCGAAGTGCGCCCACATGCGCGAGCGTCCGCGGGTGCCGTAGTAGCCGGTGCCGCCGGCGGTGAACTCGTTGAACCAGATGGGCGTGTCCATGCCGGCGCGCATCATGGTGGCCTCGAAGGCCGCGTACAGCGGGTCGCCGGGATAGAAGCCCATGGCGCCGTAGCTTGCATAGCCGCGGTAGCTGGACAAGTAGTCGAAGCCCTTGCGGGGCGCGCTGTCCCAGAGGTTGGAGATGGTGGGCTTGTCGGGCGCGTGGCGGCGGCGGGAGGCGTCGAGCAGCTCCAGCACTTCGATGGTCTGCTGAGACCAGAAGCGGCGCAGGTCGAGATTGGGCTCGTAGGCGCCGGGGCCGTCCTGGTAGGGCAGGGTGACTTCGTCCCACTGGCCGAAGCGGCGCGACCAGCGCTGGGTGGCCCAGGCCTTGTTCAGCGCGTCGAGCGTGCCGTACTTCTTTTGCAGCCAGGCGATGAAGCGCTGCCGGTCGGCCTCGGAGTACGACAGCATGCCGTTGCCGCTCTCGTTGTTGTAGCCCACGGCGAACAGGGCCGGATGCCTGGCATAGCGCTTGAGCAGGGTGTCGGCCAGGCGCACCAGCAGGCGGCGGTAGTCCGGGTCGCTGGTGTTGTCCATGTAGCGCTCGGCCGGCGCGAGGCGCGTACCGGCCGCGTTGACGATGTCGACCCCTGGGTATTTGTGATGCAGCCAGCGCGGCGCCGGCTGGCCGGGGATGTCGAGGAGGACCTTGAGGCCGGCGGCCTGCATGCGGTCCATGATCCAGTCCGCGAGGCGGAAGTCGAACTGGCCCTCGGCGGGCTCGAAGGAGTCCCAGGACAGGTCGCCGAAGCGCACGACCTTCATGCCGGCGGCCTTCATGCGCTCGATGTCGCGCTCGATCTGCTCCCGGCTGCGGTCGAAGGGCTGGTAGTTGGTGCCGACGAAGAGCTGGCCGGCGCCAGGCCAGCCGGGCGGGAGATCGGCAGCGCTTGCGTGGCCTGCGGACAGCAGCAGGGCGAGCACCAGGGCGTGGATTCTCGAAGGCTTCATGGACGGTGGGCGTCGAATGAGAGGAGGGTAGGAGATTTGTCGATAAATCAATCGATTAAACCTCAGTGTAAATTGGTAAGACCAGAGAGTTTTCACGAATTTTGGTCTGACCTATTTCCGCCCGACTTCGCCGTCGGCGAGTACAGCGCCACGACGAGGTTCTGCGCGATGGCCTGCTCCAGGCCGCAGCTCGGCGCCTCGGTCGCCGGCGGCTTCAAGCGCAGCACGCCGCACCAGCCGTTGCGCCCCCTGGCCTTGGCCTGGTAGAGCGCCTGATCGGCCAATTCCACCGAGGCTTCCCAGGAGCCGCCGCTGCCCAGCGGATAGGGCGCGAAGCCGACGCTGCAGGAGACGGCCAGCTCTTGCCGGTCGGGCAGCTGGAAGGAGCGCTGCAGCAGTGCCTGCCGCAGCCTTTCCGCCAGCGCGGCGGCGTGGTCGCGTGGGGTGTCCCGCGTCATCAGCAGGAACTCTTCGCCGCCCCAGCGGATCAATTCGTCCTCGCGGCGCACCAGGCCCTTGAAGCGGGTGGCGGCCTCGGCCAGCACGGCGTCGCCGGCGGGATGGCCGTGGCTGTCGTTGATGCGCTTGAAGTGGTCGAGGTCGATGAGGAAGAACAGCAGGTCGACCGGGGGCATGCCGGTGCGGGCCTGGTCGCGGTGGGCGCGGTCGGCCGCGGCGACGTGGGCCTCGATGCGGGACAACAGGTGGCGGCGGTTGTGCAGGCCGGTCAACGCGTCGGTGACCGCGGTCTCCCGCAACTGGGCGTTGAGGGCCGCGAGTTCGCGCCCATGTCGACGCGCGGCACGCACCAGCAGCCAGGCCGTGCCCGCACAAGCAAGGGCCGCGGCGATGACGGCCGCGGTGATGACCTGCTGGGTGCGGCGTTCGCTGGCCTGGCGCTGGCTGCGCTCACGGTCCGCCTCGGCCAGCGCCTGGTCCAGGCTCAAGCCGGCGCGGTGCGCTTCCTCCTGGCTCTTGAGCAGGCCCTGCAGATGCTCCTGCAGCGTGGCATAGGCCTGCTCATGGCGGTGGGCGAAGGCGTATTCCTCGGCCAGCTCGTTCAACATCTCCCAGCGCTCGGGGCCCTGGGCCTCGGCTTCCAGGATGGCCAGGCCCTCGCCGTGCCGGCCCAGGCGGTTCAGGGCCTTGCCGCGGTTGAAGCGCGCGACGTGCGTGGGCCCCGGGGCGCCGCGTGCCGCGACCAGAGCGGCATCGGCCATCTCCAGGGCGGGGGCGGGCATGCCGGCGAGCAGCAGGGCGTCCGACTGGTTGCAGAGGAAATGCGGCAGCAGGGTGGGCGTTCGCCCGAGCTGGTCGGCGATGCGGATTGCGCGCGGGCCCAGGGGCAGCAGCTTGTCCCACTCGCGGCCGCTGCGGTAGAACATGCCGAGGTTGACGAGGCTGCGGATCTGCTCGATGCCGTCGCCGGCCGTGACCTGCTCCTGCAGCACCTCCAGCAACAGGCGCTCGGCCTCGGCGCGCCGGCCCTCGGAGCGCAGCCGGTCGGCCCACTCGCTGCGCGCCCACCAGGTCAGCCGGTCGCCGGGGTGGGCGACGGCCAGGCGCATCGCATCCTCGATGTAGCGGCTGAAGGCGTGGAACTGCTCCCAGCCTTCCTCCAGGGCCAGCAGCACCTTGAGCTCGTCGCGCCAGTCGCGGCGCGCGCGGGCGGTGGCCAGCAGCTCGTTGCCTTCGGCGACGGCCTGCTCGAACTGGTGCCGGGCCTTGAGCTGGCCCAGCCTCAACAGCCGGTAGCGGAATTGCAGGGCCGGGTCGGGGGCCTGTCCGAGCAGGGCGGCGCCCCTCTCGAGCAACTGTTCGGCGCGAGGGCCATCTTCGTCGCGCAACTGCTTGCCGAGTTCCAGCAGCGCAGCAGCGGCCATGCGGGCCTGGCCGGCCGCCTCGTGGCGCTTCACGCCGGTTTCCAGGAAGTCCAGCAGTTGTGCCCGCGTGCCGTAGTCCTTCAGCGCCTGGACCTGGGCCTCCCAGGCCGCCAGCTCGTCGGCCGGCGCCTGGGCCCGACAGGGCAGGGCGAGCAAGGCCCAGGCCAGCAGCCAGGCGACCGCATGGCAGGGCGTGAGGGACAGGGCCAAGGCGTTGCTCCGGCGTCGGCTGAGGGGCGGCTCATTGTCCGCGCCAGGGGTCCGGGCCAGGCCGCCCGGAGGCGCGCCAAGGCCCGGGCCGGTACGGGTGAGCGCCATATTTGTCACTGATCGCAGCGCCTGCCGCGACGCCGCGCCGGGTCAAGGATAGGCCGCGAGCAGCCGCTCGGCCTCCTGCTGCGTGACCGGCAGCACCACGCCGTGCCGCGGTTGGCCGGGCATCCGGTAGTCCTTCACCGGCGTCCACCGGCCGCTGTCGAGGTCGGTGGTCTCGAAGGGCACATAGCCGCGCTTGCCGTACTCGTCGATGAAGAGATACCACTTCTCCCCGGTGTTGGACTTGAACACCAGCGGGCCTTCGCCGTCGCCGATGGCGCCGCGGCCGATGCAGTCGGCGATGAACTCGTAGTGGGTGGAGGTCAGCGAGCTCGACCGCTGCGCGGTGATCGACTTGGCGCAGGGCGTGCCGTCGCGTGGCTCGCGGTCATCCTTGGTGAAGCGGTAGTAGCGGCCGGCATGCTCGATGACGGTCGCGTCGATGACCGAGTGGCCCGGGTCGTGCCAGACCCTGGGCTCGCTGAAGCTGCGGAAATCGTCCGTCGTCGCGTACAGCATGCGGTTGTGGGTGAGTTGCTGACGGTCCTTGTCGCCGGGGACGTAGAGACGGGACGCCCAGAACACGACGAACTTGCCGAGCAGCGGATCCCAGGCGGCTTCCGGCGCCCAGGTGTTGCCGGCTTCCTCGGGCGCCACCTGGGCCAGGCGCGGTGCGCTCCAATGCACGAGGTCGGCGGACTCCCACACGACGATGGACAGGCTGCCCTGGCGCTGTACCACCCACCACTGGCCCATGTCCCTGCCCGCCATGCGCAGGTCGGTGGCGATGATGTAGAACTTGCCGCCGCCCGGCGCCCGGACGATGTAGGGATCGCGCACGCCCTTCTCGCCCACGGTGGAGGTCAGCACGGGCCGGCCGCCGTTCAGCGCGCGCCAGTGCAGCGGGTCGTTGCCGACGCTCAGCGCGTAGCGGATCTGCTCGCCGTCTGCGGTGCTGTCGCCGCCGAAGTAGACGAAGAGGTAGCCGGCGTAGCGCGGCGCCCGGGCCGGCTCGACCGTGGCGCAGGACGCCATGAGCGCGGCCACCGGCAGGGCGATGCAGGCCAGCAGGAGTCTGGAGAGGAGGTGAGACATGTCGAAGTCTGGGCGAAGGATCCGAAGCGCTCCACGGCCTTGCGGCGAGAAACGCCGTTACTTCGCGGCGGTGACCGGCTCCAGCGTGAGCAGCACAATGTCGTTGCTGTGCATGGGGAGCTGCCATCGCAGCTTGCCGTCCTGGCCGACCTTCACGAGTTCTTCGGTTTCAGGACGGTCCTGCGTGAGGGATTGCAGCTGGGCGAGCTGCTCGGCACTCAGGTCCTTGGGGGCGCCCATTTCGAGATAGGCGGTGTAGGCGTCGTTGGCCTTGTGGCCGGTGCGGCGGACCTGCACGCGGTAGCGGCCGGCGTCGAGGTTGCGCAGTTGCAGCGTCACCGGTGGCGCCGAGCCGTTGGGTACCGGTTTGCCGAAGAACACGCCGTTGCTGACGGTCTTCTGGTCCGGATGCTGCCAGTCCCAGACGAGCACCGCCGTCCTGCCCCCGTCGACCGCGGCCAGCACCCGGCCGTCGGCGCTCGGCACCTCCTTGCCGCGCAGGGCGTTGAGGTATTTGTAGGCGAACCAGGCCGGCTTGCGGATGCCGTCGCGCGTCATCAGCCCGAAGCCGCCGTGGAAGGCGCGGTCCGGCGGCCCCGGCTCCTCGAACAGGTCGCTGTAGGTCCAGTAGCTCATGGCCTGGGCATGGCCGCGCGTGCCGCGCAGCTTGGTCAGGATCCACGGCGCGCTGACGTAGCTGTCGTGCACCTTGTCCCGCGGGTTGTAGCTGGTGCTCCACTCGGTGATGTAGAGCGGGATGCCGGCGAAGGCCGAGGCCTGGATCTCGCGGCGGTTGCGGCGCACGTCGCCGATGATGGAATCCGGGTCGGTGGCGAGGATGCGGTCGGACTGGCCGTATTCATCGAGGAAGCCCTCGGTCACGCCGTAGGTATGGGTGGTGACGAAGTCCACCGGCAACTCGTGCGCCTGGGCATAGGCCAGCAATTCGGGCACCCAGGCGGCGCCTGCCGTCGACGGGCCGCCGACCTTCAGCCCCCGGTCGACCTTCTTCAGCGCCCGCGCGGTGTTGGCATAGAGCTCGAAATAGGCCTGCTGATCGGCCTTCTCCCAGAAGCCCGCCAGATTGGGCTCGTTCCAGACCTCGAAGGGCCATTGCCTGACCTCGTCGGCGCCATAGCGCTGGATCAGGTGGCGCGCGAAGGCCTCGACGAGCTGGCTCCAGGGGCCGGGCAGGGGATGCGAGGTGTTGCCCTTCCAGTGGAAGATGGTCTGCCCGGAGGTGGTCATGGCCTTGGGCGAGAAGCCCAGTTCGACGAAGGGCTTGATGCCGCGCGCCAGCAGCGCGTCGTAGACGCGGTCGATGCCGCTGAAGTCGAACACCCACTCGTCGCCCCGCTTCTGGACCGTGCCGTAGACGTCGTGGAACACGTCATGGAAGCGCACGTGGCGAAAGCCGAGTTCGTCCACGGCGGTCTTCAGCTGTGCGAGGTTCTCAGGGCGGCCGGTGGTGCCGATGTAGTCGGCGCCGACGCAGAAGTCGAAGAAGCGGTCCAGGGGTTGGACCGCGGCGGCGAGGTCGAGGTCGACGTTGCGCGGGAGGGGGCCGGCCGCTGGTGTCGGGCTGGAAAGGCCCAAGGCAAGCATGGCGGTCGCGATGGAGGTCAGGCGTTTGATCATGTGGCGGTCGTGTTGGGCGGGGCCGTTGGTCGTGCGACCTTGAGTCGGGGCTGGAGTCGGTCGTCAGATTTTTCGATAAATCATTCTGCAGGTAGTCCGTTGCCCAAACACTTCGCGCTTCCCCTGACGTGACTTTGCGTTAAATCATGCAGAATGCGGGCGGACCGGCGCTCCCGTCGGTCCATGCCGAGTGATCCATGTCCCTTCCGTTGCCCAGCCAAGAAGCGCCTCGCCAGCATCAACTGGTTGCTGAACGAATCCGCTCGCTGATCGCCCTGGACCACATCGCCATGGGTTCGCGCCTGCCCAGCGAGAGGGAGCTCGCCTTGCGGCTGGGTGTCTCGCGGCAGACGGTCCGCGAGGCGCTGATCGCCCTGGAGATCGACGGGCATGTCGACATCCGCGGGGGATCCGGCGTCTATGTGTGCGCCACGGCCAAGCTGAGCACGGATGTGGCGCCGCTGGTGCTCGGGGAATCGCCCGAGGCGCTGGCGAACGCCAGGGCCGTTCTGGAGAGTTCCGTGGCCAGCCTGGCAGCGGCGCGGCAGAACGAGGACGGCCTGCGGCGTGTCGAGGACGCCCTGCAAGCCATGCGCGACGACGTCGCCGTCGGGCGCCGGCCCATCGAATCTGACCGGCTCTTCCACGTCTGCATTGCGGAGATGTGCGGCAATGCCGTGCTGGCTGCGCTCGTCGGCGTTCTCTTCGATGGGCGCAACAACCCGGCGACCTTGCGCTTGTGCCACCGCTCGGAGTCGGCAGCGACGTGGCGCGCGGCGATCGCCGAGCATGAGGTCATCCTGGGCGCATTGAAGGGCCGGGACCCGCAATCGGCGTCCGCCGCCATGGACCACCATCTTCGGGCGTCGGTGCGGCGCTGGACCGAAGGTCCGGCGGCTTGAGCGGAGGCGGGGCGATGCGGTCGCCCGGCCGCACCCCTAACTAGAATGCCGGCCGGTGCCGAGCGGCCTGGTCCTTCGGCGTGTGGCGTTCGGGCGAGAGCCGTGGGAGATCCGCGATGAGCGAGGGTGCCGGCAATGTGACGCGCAAGGCGTTGGCCTTCCTGCGAGGGCGGCTGCAGGAGAAGGAACTGGGCACCAACCCCGAGTTCCACCAGGTCGCCAAGAAGAAGGCCTTCGGCCCGGAAGTCGCCGAAGTGGCGACCTGGTGCCAGACGCACCAGGACCCCAAGCACCAGCCCAGGACGCTCAAGGAAGCGGTCGCCTTCGTGAAGGCGCACGGCCATCGCGCCGAAACCCTCAGGGCCTGGCTGGTGAAGACGGGCCAGGCGGAACTCGACACCCTGAGCCCGTCGGAGCTGGCCAGGATCCTCGGCCAGCTGACGGCCAGGGACGTGGATCTGGTGGCGCAAAAGAGCCTGGAGCCGGCCGCGCGCGCCTATGCCGAGGCCTGCCGCGTGCTCGAGGAGCAGGTGCACAAGGCGCGCTTCGCCGAGGCCGACGCCGCGCGTCATCTGGCGGATCAGCAGGCGGCCTGGCTCAAGGGCCTCGAAAAGGCGCTCACGCATTCGGAAGTCGATCCGGCCGTGGCCAAGGCCTTCATGGAGAAGAAGAGCAAGCTGCTGCCCGACCTGTTCAAGCGCGGCCACGGCAAGGACGTGGTGGCCGCCGCCCAGGCGATCAAGCCGCGGCTCACGCGCTACCTGGCGATGGCTTCCCAATCGCCGGGCTCCGTCATGAAGATGGCGGTCGACGCCAAGATGCTCGACCTCGTCAACCAGATGCGTCTGCAGCGGCTCAACCTCGCCGACGAGATCCTGGAGCAGCTCCAGAAGTGGATCGCCGCCAAGGAAAAGCACAACGCCGAGCTCAAGCACCAGAGCGAGAAGCTGCCCATCGGCCGCCAGCTCAAGGCTCAGCTGACGGCCGACCGTGACCGCTGGAAGGGCCTGGTGCTCCAGCCTCCCCAGCCCGCGCACAAGCCGGCCAAGGGCACGCCGGGCGTGGACATGGTGAACTTCTAGGCTTGGCCCCGGCGGCGTTCAGCGCGCCGCCGCCAGTTGCTTGCGGATGGCGCCCACGATGCGCTCGTCGGCGCCGGCCAGCATGGACGTGCGGGCGGCCACGCGGCCCTCGCCGTCCAGCAGGATGAGCTCGGCGCTGTGGTTGAACTCGCCGTCGGGCAGCGCGCGGTACTGGAACTTCAGCAGCGCGGCGATCTTGCGCACCGTTGCGGGGTCGGTGCGCGCCAGCGTCCACTGCGTGGCGTCCAGGCCGCGTTCGCGCGCCATGGCCTCGAGCTTGGCCGGCGTGTCGCGCGCCGGATCGAAGCTGATCAGCAGCACCTTGACGCGCTTGCGCTCAGCCTCGGGCAGGGCGGCCCGGGTATCGCGTGCCGCGTCGATCAGCATCGGGCAGACGAACTGGCATGAGGTGTAGAACATGCTGACCAGCACCGGCTGGCCGCGCCCGGCATCGAGCTTGATGGCCTGGCCGCGCTGGTCGGTCAGCCTGGCGTCGAGCTGGTAGACGGAGTCGCCGGGCAGGGCCAGGGCCACGCCGGCCAGCCAGAACCAGGTCAGGATAAGGAATCGGAGTCGTTTCATCGCGTCACCTCGCGGGCACAACGGAAGCCCAGGCTGCCGGTGCTGTCGGCGGCGCTGAGGGAGGAGAGCAGGGCCACGCGCATCAGCACGGCGTAGTTCTGCCGATCCTGCAGGTCGATCGCGCCGGCCCCGCAGAACTTGAGCTTGTCGGGGTCTTCGGCGCTGCGGCTGTCGCCATTGACGAGCAGGGCGTTGAAGTCGTCCACCCACTCCCACACCAGGCCGTGCATGTCGCGCACGCCGTAGACGTTGGCCTCGCCGCCGACCTTGGGCAGGGCCTGGGTGGCTGGCCGGGCATACCAGCCGAGGATGCGGGCCAGCCACACCGGGTCGCCGCGCGCGTCGGTGCGCGTGGCGTCGGCGGCGGCGGCGTACTCCCACTCGTACCACGTCGGCAGCCGGCCGCCCTCGGCCTCGCAATAGGCCTGGGCTGCGAACCAGCTGACTTCGGTGACCGGCGCCTCGTCGTCGCCGCCTTGCAGCCCCTGGCGCAGATAGCCCGGCGATGCGAACACCGCCGGCACCTGCGCCGGCTGCCACTCGGGATGCGACTGCAGGAAGCGCCGGAACTCGCCGCGCGTGACCGGCCGCTCACGCAGCGAGAAGGCCGCCACGCGCGTCGGCTCGCGGTCGGTGTCGCGGGCCAGCACGCTGTTGAGCGTGCCGGCCGGCATCGCGACGTAGGCCGCGCCGGCGGCCAGCCCGATCAGCGCGGCGGCGAGGCTCATCAGTGGCCCGCTTGGTTGGCGGCTGCGGGCTTGGCGGCGCGCGCCTTCTTCACCTCGTCGGCCGAGATGCTGCCGCCGGGGTTGTCCCAGCTGTTGAGCACATAGGTCAGGATGTTGGCGACCTCGTCGTCATTGAGCTGGTTCATGGGCGGCATGACCGAGTCGTAGTCCTTGCCGTTGACCTTGACCTTGCCCGACAGGCCGTGCAGCACGACACCGACGGCGCGCTTGGGGTCGGCAGCCAGGAAGTCCGACTTGGCCAGGGGCGGGAAGACGCCGGGCAGCCCCGCGCCGTTCGCCTGGTGGCAGACCGAGCAGGTGCCGGCGAAGAGCTCGCGGCCGGCGTTGATCTGGTCCTGCGGCGTGAGCTTGCCGCCGGCGGCCGCCTGGGTGGCGCTGGCCACCGACTGCAGGTTGGGCTGCGCGCGGTCGCCCAGGTAGACCGAATCGACCTCCTTGCCGGAATAGATGCTCTTGTCCTCGGGGCCGTCGATCTTCATGATGGCCAGGGCGCCCTTGTTGAAGGCCCGGAAGATGGAGTGGTCGACCAGCACGTAGCTGCCGGGCACCTTGGCCGTGAACTTCACGATGGCCGCGCCGCCCGCGGGGATGAGCGTGGTCTGCACGTTCTTCTGGATGTTGCTGCCGCCTTCGTAGCGCACCTGGTCGAAGATGGCGCCGATGACGTGGAAGCTCGACACCAGGTTGGGGCCGCCGTTGCCGACGAACAGGCGCACCGTTTCGCCGACCTTGGCCGTCATGGCGCGGTCGCCGGTCAGCGATCCCTCGGCGCCGTTGAACAGCACGTAGGTCGGCTGCTCGGCGATGGCCTTCTCCATGTCGAAGGGCTGCTGGCCCTTTTCGCGGTACTTGCCCGCCGTGTAGAAGTCGCCCTGCATCACGTAGTACTCGTGGTCGACCTTGGGCAGGCCCTCGGGCGGCTCGACGAGGATGAGGCCGTACATGCCGTTGGCCACGTGCATGCCCACCGGCGCGGTGGCGCAGTGGTAGACGTAGATGCCTTCGTTGAGGGCCTTGAAGGTGAACTGGGACTCATGGCCCGGCGCCGTGAAGCTGGAGGCCGCGCCGCCGCCGGGGCCGGTGACGCCGTGCAGGTCGATGTTGTGGGGCATCTTGCTGCTGGGGTGGTTCTTCAGGTGGAACTCCACGGTGTCGCCCTGGCGCACGCGGATGAAGCTGCCCGGCACGGTGCCGCCGAAGGTCCAGAAGGTGTAGCTGACGCCTTCGGAGATGGGCATCTCCTTCTCGACGACTTCGAGCTCGACGACGACCTTGGCCGGCGCCTTGCGCCCGGTGGGCGGCGGCACGAGGGGCGGGCTGGTGAGCTGGGCCTTGATGACGGGCAGGCCGCTGCTGGCGGCCAGGACGGGCGGGCTCAGCAGCGTCGAGGTGGCGACGGCCGCGAGCAGGAGCAGGCGTTTGAACATAGGGTCTCCCCAGGGTTGAAGTGGTGGCGGCACATGCCGCGAACCCGGAGGAAATCCTAGGAAGGTCGTGGAAATATGTATTTGCGCTGCATCAATTGCGCGAGCGATGACCTTCGGCGGGCCGCGGCTATGCTTGCCAACTCCTCCACGACGCGGCATGACCATGCGCGCTGCCTTCAGCCTTCTCGCCCTCGTCATCGTTGCGGCCATCGTGCTGTCGCTGGCCAAGAAGCAGGCCACCGCGCTCAAGCCGCCGGCCAGCGCCGCATCTGCAAGCGCCAACGCCACGGGCGGCGCGGCGCTGCCCCAGCCCCGGGCGGTCGGCGAGCAGGTGCAGGGCAGCGTGGACGACGCCGCCCGCCGCGCGGCGGAAGCCGCCTCCGAAGCGACGCGCTGAAGCGCGCATGCCCGGCCACAAGCTCTTCTTCGCGCTGCGGCCAGATAACGAATCGGCCGAGCGCATTGCGCGTGTCGCCGCCGCGGAGCGCGAGGCGCGCGGCCTGGCGGCGCGCCTGCGCCCCACCCGCGTCTTCCACATCACGCTGCATTACTTCGGCGCCTTCGCGGGAGAGCCCGATGCGGGCCTGGTCGACCTGGCCTCGCGCGCCGCGTCGGAGGTCGTGCGGCCGGCCTTCGACCTCGCCTTCGAGGCCATCGAAAGCTGGGGCGGCGCGCAGGTGCGCCAGCATCCCTTCGTGCTGACCGGCGGCCAGGGCCTGGAGGCGGTGCGCGACTTGCGCGATGCGCTGGTCGAGCGCCTGGTCGCCCACGGACTGGCTGCGCCCGAGCGCGACTACGAACCCCATCTCACGCTCCGCTACGACAAGCATGTGGCCGCGGGCTGGCCGGTGGAACTGCCCGGCTGGGTGGCCAGCGAGTTCGCCCTGGTGAAGAGCCCGCAGGGCCTGACGCGCCACGACGTCATCGGGCGCTGGCCCTTGCAGCCCTGAGCCGGCCCGCTCCTACAGGGCATGGCGCCGCCCGCCGACGGGCGGGTGGGCGGGCGCCGGCCAGCATGGGCCGGTCCGCAAGGAGAACGCGCCATGATGATCAAGCCCCTCATCGCCCTCTTGGCCACGTCGGCGCTGGCCGTGAAACTGGTCCGGCATCTGAGCGACAGGCACCAGCTGCGCCGGGCGCACGATGAACGCCGGCGGCAGCGCGAGGACGTTTATCGCTGGGAAGAGGAGGGCGGCAACCTGCCGACGAGGAGCCAGGTGCCGCGCTGAGCGTCGCGCCGGGGTCAGCCGTCAACGATGGCTCGTGCGAGCGCTCGCACGCTGAGCGGCGCGCAGCCCTCGGCCTTGTTGGAGATGGTCACGAAGGCCTCCTGGCCAGCGCCCGCGGTACCGCGGATGACGCGGGCCAGCGTCGCGCGGGTGTCGGGGTCGGGATCCATCAGCGCGTCGAACTCACCATAGCGCTTCTCCGCCGCTTCATAGCCGAAGGGCCCGTGCAGGCGGTTGAGGTTCCAGCGCGCCACCAGCGGCCCGGGCCACATCGCGCGCAGTAGGGGCAGTTGGTCCGGCAGGGGCGGCAGCTTGGGATGCAGGCCGAGGCAATAGCAGGCGCGGGCGTCGCGCAGCAGGGCGACGAGGTCGGGGCCGAGCCACTCCGCGTTGCGCACTTCGACGGCGATGACACCGGCGGGAGGCCGGGGCAGGGCGAGCAGCAGGTCGTGCAGGAGGTCCAGTTGTTCGTTCATGCAGGCCAGCCGCTGCGGCGGCAGCGGGCTGAGCTGGAAGACCAGGGCGCCGATCCTGTCTCCCAGGCCCTCGCAGACCGGTTCGATGAAATCCCGTCTTGCGGCGACCGGGTCCAGGAAGAGCGGGTTGGCCTCCTGGCCGCGGCCGTCCTCCGTGCGCAGCAGCGCGTCCGTCACCAGGCTGGGCGCCTTGACGGTGAAGCGGAAACCTCGCGGCACCTGCTGCGCATGGCGCTCGAAATCGCTGGCCGCCAGCGGCCGGTAGAAGCCGCGGTCGATGCCGACGGCGCGCAGCAGCGGGTGAGCAGCGTAGGCCGGCAGGCCGGTCCTGGACAGCGTCGACTCGCTGTGCCGGCCGGCCCACACCAGGCCCTCCCAGCCGGGATAGCTCCAGCTCGACGTGCCGAGATGGACGCGGGGTGACAGCGCCTTCGCCAGGGCCAGGTCGCCCACGTCGGGCGGCACGGGCTGCACGCCGCGGGCGCGCCTGAGCGGCGGTGCCTCGAACAGCTCGTCCTGCATGGGGCGCGGGATTCAGCGGCCGGCGGGGCTGGCGACGATTTCCACGCCCCGCGCGACCAGGGCCGCCCGCAAGGCCCGGGCGAAGGCCAGCGCATGCGGCCCGTCCCCATGCAGGCAGACGGTCTGGGCCAGCAGCGGCACGGTCTCGCCGGTGACTGCGGTGACGACGCCGTCACGCACCATGCGCAGGGTGCGCGCCACGGCTTCGTCCACATCGTCGACGAGGGCGCCCGGCTGGCCCCGCGGCACCAGGCTGCCGTCGGCGCGGTAGCCGCGGTCGGCGAAGACCTCGGCCACGGCGCGCAGGCCCGCCCGCTCGGCTGCGCGCAGGAGTTCGCCGCCGGCCAGGCCGTAGACGGCCAGGCGCGGGTCCACGGCGCGTACCGCGTCGGCGATGGCGTCGGCCAGCCCCGGATCGCGGGCCGACTGGCTGTAGAGGGCGCCGTGGGGCTTGACGTGGTGCAGCCGTGCGCCGGCCGCGCGGGCCAGGGCCTCCAGCGCACCGATCTGGTAGATCAGGTCGGCCCGCACCTCGGCGGGTTCGAGTTGCATGGGGCTGCGGCCGAAGTTCGCGCGGTCCGGGAAGCTGGGATGGGCGCCGAGGGCGACGCCGTGAGCCAGCGCGGCCTCGATGGTGGCTTGCATCAGGCGGGCGTCGCCGGCATGCCAGCCGCAGGCGATGTTCGCGGAGCTGACGAGGGTGAGCAGATCGGCGTCGTCGGGCGCGCCTTCGCCGAGGTCGGCATTCAGGTCGAGGGACGGTTGAAGGCTCATGCCAGTGCAGTCTTCCATTGATCGAGCAGCAGCTGCCGGCGGCGCCAGGCCTCGAGGGCCTCGTCGGGCGTGCAGGGGACGAAGCGCAGGCTGGCGCCCAGCCGCAGTTGCGCGAGCTTCCACAGGTCGGCCCGGATGACGACGCCGATCTTCGGATAGCCGCCGGTGGTCTGCGCGTCGGCCAGCAGCACGATGGGCTGGCCCGAAGGCGGCAGTTGCACGACGCCGGGCAGTACGCCGTGCGAAGCGAGCTCGCCGCCGCGGCGCCGCTGCAGGTTCGGGCCTTGCAGGCGATAGCCCATGCGGTTGCTTTGCGGCGTCACGGTCCAGTCGGTGGCCCAGAAGGCCCGCCGCGCCGCGGCCGAGAACTCGCCGTGCTCCGGCCCCGGCAGGGTGCGCACGGCCGCCTCCCACTCGGGCGCCCGCAGGCCGACCGACCGTCGGCGCGGGCCGGTCGCTGGTGCGATGGGAAGCCGGTCGCCATCGCGCAGCGCGCGCCCCGCGAGGCCGCCGAATCCGGCCTTGAGGTCGGTGCTGCGCGAGCCCAGCACCGGCTCGACGGCGATGCCGCCGGCCACCGTGACGTAGCTGCGCATGCGCTCACGCGGTGCGGCCAGTTGCAGGGTCTGGCCGGCGCGCACCGCCATCCGCCAGCCGGAGCGAAGGGGCCGGCCGTCGACGGTGGCGTCGCTGTCGCTGCCCGTCAGGGCGATGCAGCTGTCGGTTGCGAAGCGCAGCACCGCCGGGCCCATGGTGAACTCCAGCCCCGCCGCGCCGGCCTCGTTGCCCACCAGCAGATTGCCCATGGCCAGGGCCAGGTCGTCGAGGGCGCCGCAGCGGCTGAGGCCGCGGTCGCGCCAGGCCGTGCGGCCCAGGTCCTGCACGGTCGCCAGTGGGCCGGCGCGCAGCACCTCGATCACGCCGGCTCCGCGACGAAGCGCACCCGGTCGCCCGGCGCCAGCAGGGTCGGCGGCTCGGCCTGCGGGTCGAACAGCGCCAGCGCCGTCCGGCCGATGAGCTGCCAGCCGCCCGGCGTGGCCAGGGGATAGATGCCCGTCTGCGCGCCGCCGATGCCGACGCTGCCGGCCGGCACGGCCACGCGTGGCGCCGCGCGGCGCGGCACGTGCAGGGCCGGGTCGAGGCCGCCGAGGTAGGCGAAGCCCGGCTGGAAGCCGATGAAGTAGACGACGTAGTCGCCGCCGGTGTGGCGCCTGACGACCTCATCGGGCGTCAGGCCGCAATGCCCGGCCACCTCGTCGAGGTCGGGGCCGGCGTCGCCGCCGTAGCGCACCGGCACCTCCACGACCCGGCCGCCCGCAGCCTCCCGGGCCGGCTGTGCCCACAGCGCTCGCGCGGCGTCTTCGAGCGCCGGCCCCTCGGCGCGCAGCGGGTCGAACACCAGGGTGAGGTTGTTCATGCCGGGGATGAGTTCGAGCACGCCTTCCACCCGCCCCAGGCCTTCGGCGAGTTGCCAAATGGCTTGCTGCTGCGCCAGCGTGACCGGTGCCGGCGGGGCGAAGCACAGGGCCGCTTCGCCGAGGGGATGGACGGTCAGTGCAGTCATGGCCGGAGCATGCCATGGGTACACTGCCGGCCCTGATGACCGAAGCCCTCTTCTCGCCCGCCGACGAGTACGCGATGCGGCTCGCGCTGGACCAGGCCCAGAACGCCTGGCTGGTGGGCGAGGTGCCCGTGGGGGCCGTCATCATGAAGGCCGGCCAGGTCGTCGCCACCGGCTACAACCGCCCGATCACCACGCACGACCCGACGGCCCACGCCGAGATCGTCGCCCTGCGCCATGCGGCCACGCTGCTGGAGAACTACCGGCTGCCGGAGTGCGAACTCTTCGTCACGCTGGAGCCCTGCGCGATGTGCGCGATGGCCCTGATGCACGCGCGCTTCAAGCGGGTCGTCTTCGCCGCCCCCGACCCCAAGACCGGCGTCGCCGGCTCGGTCATCGACCTGTTCGGCGAAGGGCGTCTCAACCATCACACGCGCGTCGAGGGCGGCCTGCTGGCGGAGGCCTCCGCGCGGCTGCTGCGGGACTTCTTCACCGAACGGCGCGAGGCGGCACGCGCCCGCCGTGCCCGCACTGCCGGGCCGGGCGACGAACCCATCCCGGCCGGCGAGGCCACGCACCTGGACGACCCCCAATGACTTCCCTGACCCTGTTCACCCCTGCTGGCGCGCTGGCCAAGGCCGAACCGCTCAAGCGCGCGGCGCGGCGCCTGGGCCAGCTCGGCTTCGACGTCGCCATCGACGCCGACGCCCTGGCCCGGCACCAGCGCTTCGCGGGAGACGACGCCACGCGCCTGGCGGCCCTGCACCGCATTGCCGACGCCGCGCCCTCGGTGGCGCTGGCCACGCGCGGCGGCTACGGCCTGACGCGCCTGCTCGACCGGATCGACTGGGGCCGCATCGCGCACAGCATTGAGCACGGCACGCGGTGGGTGGGCTACAGCGACCTGACTGCCCTGCACAACGGCCTGATCGCACGCCACAAGGGGCTACCGATGTGGGCCGGGCCGCTGGCCTGCGACGACTTCGGCCGCAGCGAGGCCGAAGGCGGCGTCGACGAGGTCACGCGCGACTGCTTCGTCGAGGCCATGAGTGGGGCCCTGGAGGCCGTGGGCTTTCGCGAATCCTCACGTGGCAGCGATGGCGGATTCGACGGCCTGGAGGCGCGAGGCCGCCTGTGGGGCGGCAATCTCACCGTGTTGTGCTCGCTGCTCGGCACGCCCCACTGGCCCAAGGTGAAGGGGGGCATCCTCTTCCTGGAGGACGTCAACGAGCACCCCTACCGCGTGGAGCGCATGCTGCTGCAGCTGCAGCAGGCCGGCGTCATCGATGCGCAGGCGGCGGTGCTGCTGGGCGACTTCAGCGGCGCGGCCAAGTCGCCGCTGGACCGCGGCTACGGCATCAAGGACGCCGTCGCCGCCCTGCGTGCGCGGACCCGCACGCCGGTGCTGACCGGGCTGCCTTTCGGCCACGTGCGCACCAAGGTCTGCCTGCCCATCGGGGCCACGGTGGAGCTTTATGTGCAGGGCCGCGAGGCCATCCTCGGCTGGCAGTCGGATCCGCGGCTGGCGCATGCGGCGCATGACCATGGCCATGACGAGGGCGCTCACCGGCATTGACGTGCACGAGCCGCGGTCGGCTTCGATGGTGGTCAGGCTTTCTTGGTCACCAGAGGCTCCGTGGAGCGGCTTCGGGGAGGCTTGACAGCGATGTCGACATCCCTCGACGACTGTTGCGTGGTTGCCGCGTTATGGAACGTCAAGTTCTCCTAAGTTGCATCTTCATGACGCAAAACATAGCGGCGCGAGCTGGTTTCTTGTTGGTTTCATGCTCGGGTAAGCCCCAGGAAAGGTGCTTCGGGCTGCCACCTATGATGCCGCGCTTCGCGGTGTAGTAGAGGTCTGCCTCGTCGTGGTTCGGGGCTGGTGCAGATGCCCGATGGCGCTTGCCTTTGGGCGTTTTTTTTGTAAGTGGTCCGGCCTGTTTGCAGCAGCCGGTACACCCGGGCAAGCACTGTCGGATCACGATCTAAGATACTGCCCCTTGTCGTTGGCATCTTCGAACGGCTGAGGCGGTCAGGCCGCCGCGGGTTTGACGATTCAGTCTCGCCCTAGCGAATTGAAGAGTGTGTTGTAGTTGCAAGAAGGAGCGCGCATGAATTTTGCGCAGGAGAAGCAGGGCGCATCCCGGTTCACGGGCTTCGGCATCGTCGTCCTGATCCACATCGTGGCGATCTATGCGCTGGCCAGCGGCCTCGCCAAGGACCTCGTCAAGAAAGTCACCGGTCCCATCGACGTCAAGGTGATCGAGGAGAAGGTCAAGCCGCCGCCGCCGCCCGATAAGGTCATCCCGCCCCCGCCGGACCTCAAGGCGCCGCCGCCGCCCTTCGTGCCGCCGCCCGAGTTCCAGGTGACCGCTCCGGCCCCGCCGGCCCCGGCCATCCAGTCCACCCAGGTCGCGCCGCCGGCCGTCGCCGAAGTGCGGCCGGCTCCGCCGCCCGCCCCGGCCGCCCCGCCGGCCGCCAAGCCCGCCAAGATCACGGCCGGCATGGTCTGTACCAAGATGGGCAAGCCCGAGATGCCGTCGGTCAACTGGAGCGGCGAGGCCCTCTACAAGGCCGTCGCCACCGTCAAGTCCGGCCGCGTGACGGCCGTCGAAATCACCTCGCTGCGTGGCGGCGTGGATCGCAAGGCCCAGCGGGCCCTGGTCCAGGCCATCGAACAAACGCTGCGCGACACCTACGAATGCCCGGGCGACCACGTGTTCGAGCAGGAGTTCCAGTTCAAGATCGAATAAGCGACCCGCTTCGAACCCGGCGCCGCATCGGCGCCACTGACCAATCAAACCAGAATTTTTCCCTAGGAGTTGACTCCATGATCTCTCGCATCACCGGCTTCCTTGCCGCCATCGCCATGGCCGCGACCCTGGCTGTTTCGCCTGCCCATGCGCAAGACCAGAAGCCGGCCGACGCTGCTTCGGCCGCCACGGCCGAAGCCACCGCTCCCGCCGCTGCCCCCGCCACGCCCGCCGCCAAGCCCGAAAATCCCTACAGCCTGGGCAACATCGTCGCCCACGGCAACGTGGTCGACCAGGTCGTGCTGGCCATCCTCGCCATCATGTCCATGGGCTCGTGGTACATCCTGGTCGTGCGCCTGTGGGACACGAGCAAGCTGTCGTCCGAAGCCAAGGAAGTCCGCGCCAGCTTCTTCAAGAAGCCCAGCCTGGCCGATGGCATCCGCGGCCTGAAGGAAGAAAGCGCCTTCCGCTACATCGCCCAGACCGCCGTCGAGGCCTCGGAGCACCATGAAGGCGCCCTGACCGAGAACATCGACCACAGCAGCTGGGTCACGATGAACGTGGACCGCGCCGTCGGCGACGTCAACACCAAGATCTCCGGCGGCCTGGGCTTCCTGGCCACCGTCGGCTCGACCGCTCCCTTCGTCGGCCTGTTCGGCACGGTGTGGGGCATCCTGAACGCGCTGACCGCCATCGGCGTCGCCGGCCAGGCCTCCATCGACAAGGTTGCCGGCCCCGTGGGCGCCGCCCTGATCATGACCGCCATCGGCCTGGTCGTCGCCGTGCCGGCCGTGCTGGGCTACAACTGGCTGGTCAACCGCAACAAGAGCGTCATGGGCCAGGTGCGCGCCTTCGCAGGCGACCTGCATGGCGTGCTGATGGGCAACCGCGCCGTTGCCAAGCGCTAAGCCCGAGCTGCTCGTACAGGAGCCAATGCCATGGGCATGAACGTCGGATCCTCTTCCGGCGAGGACGATGTGGTCTCGTCCATCAACACCACGCCCCTCGTGGACGTGATGTTGGTGCTCTTGATCATCTTCCTCATCACCGTGCCGGTGGTGACGCAATCGATCGCGGTCAATCTCCCCAAGGAGACCAACATCGTCCGTGTCACCAAGCCGGAGAACATCGAAATCTCGGTCAGCAAGGACGGCGACGTCTACTGGGGTACCAAACTGGTTCCGGACATGGAGGAGCTCGTGCAGCGCCTCGGCAAGGAATCCGTGAAGAACCCGCAGCCCGAGGTGCACATCCGCGGCGACGACAAGTCCCGCTACGAGTCGGTGGGCCGCGTGGTCTTCGCCTGCCAGCGCGCGGGCATCATGAAGATCAACTTCGTCACCGAGCCGCCCGCACGCGGCGGTTGAGCCCAGGAGTCAAACATGGGAATGAATGTTGGAAGTTCCTCGGGCAGCGGTGAACCCGAAGTCCTGATGGACGTCAACACGACGCCGCTGATCGACGTGATGCTGGTCCTGCTGGTGATGCTCATCATCACCATCCCGATCCAGCTGCATACCATCAACCTGGACATGCCGCCGCCGAGTACGAACCCGCCGTCGCAGGAGCCCGTCGTGCACACGGTGATGATCGACTTCGACGGCACCATCTACTGGGACGAGAACGCACTGCCGAACATCGACGCGGTCAACTCCAAGATGGCCGAAGTCGGTGCCATGCCGATCTCCGACCAGCCCGAAATCCACATCAAGCCGAACAAGCTGGTGGACTACGGCGTCGTCGCTGCCGTGATGGCCTCGGCCCAGCGCAACAGCGTCAAGAAGATGGGCATGGTTGGTAACGAGCAATACGTCAAGTGACGTGCACTCGGGGCCGCTGACACCCATACTGTGATGCGCGCTGCCCGAAAGGGCGGCGCGCTTTTGCTTTGCAGGAGAGCAAGTTGAAGACTTTGAAAACCGTGGTCGCCGTCGCCGTCGGCGCTCTGGCCCTGTCCCTGAACGGTGCGCCCGGTGCCGCGTTCGGTATCAGCCAGGCTGCCGCCCAGGAAAGCGTGCGCAAGGAGGTCGGCACGCCGCTGACCGAGGCCAGCAAGTTCGTCAAGGCCGGCAAGTACCGCGAGGCGCTGGCCAAGCTGCGTGACGCCGAGGCGGTCGGTGGCCGCACGGCGGCCGAGAACAACGCCATCGAAGGCGTGCGCTTCTCGGCGGCCATGGGTGCCAACGATCCCGACACGATGGTGCGTTCGTTCGATGCCCTCAAGGGCGCGGGCAAGCTGTCGCAGTCGCAGCAGCTGCAGTACATGGAAGCCATCGCCGGCACCTATCTGCGCAATCGCGACAGCAACAAGGCGCTGACCTGGGCCCAGCGCTACTTCAAGGAAGGCGGCAACAGCGCCACCATGAAGCAGGTGCTGCAGAACGCCCAGTTCGCCACCGGCGACATGAGCGGTGCCATCAAGGACACGCTCGAAGAGATCGCCGCCGACGAGAAGGCCGGCCACACCCCGCCGAAAGACAAGCTCAACCTGCTGCTCTACGCAGCCCAGAAGAAGGGGGACGCCAACGCCGAGGGCATCGCCACCGAGAAGCTGCTGAACTACTACCCGGACCCCAAGCTCTGGGCGCAGATCCTCGGCAGCCTGCCGCAGAAGAAGAGCTTCGACAACAACCGCTTCCAGCTCGACCTCTACCGCCTGCGCCTGGCGACGGGCAATATGCGCGAGGCCAACGACTACATGGAGATGGCTCAGCTCGCCGCCCAGGCCGGCTATCCGGAAGAGGGCAAGCAGGTTGTCGACAAGGGCTTCGCCGCTGGCGTGCTCGGCCAGGGGGCCGAAGGCGCCCGCCACAAGCGACTGGCCGACCTGATGATCAAGAAGATCGCCGAGGCCAAGGCTGGCGCTGCTGCCAACGAGAAGGCGGCCCAAGACGCCAAGGACGGCAACGACTTCGTCAAGCTGGGCCTGGCCAACGCCTTCGGCGGCAACGCCAAGAAGGGCATCGACCAGCTCGAGCAGGGCATCGCCAAGGGCAACCTGAAGCGCCCCGAAGACGCCAAGCTCTACCTGGGCCTGGCCCACTATCTGGCGGGTGATACCGCCAAGGCGCAAGGCGTGTGGAAGACCGTCAAGGGCACGGACGGCTCGGCCGACCTGGCCCGCCTGTGGATCATCCAGTCGCGCACCAAGCACTGACCGGCCACTGCCGAAACGAAACGGGCCTGGTGCGAACCAGGCCCTTTTTCGTTCAGATGATCCGTTCGGAAATTGCGATGCCGGGCCGAGCGCTGGGCCGATCCCGAGCCGGCCCGCCTGGCGAAGTGCTTGCGGCTCAACGCCGCAAGCATCGCCGTCCCCTTGGGGGACCGGTCAGGCCTCGCTCGCGTTCAGCGCAGCGGGCCTGGCCGAGGGGTCTCACTTCGGGGCCAGGCGGATGGCCCCGTCCAGGCGGATCACCTCGCCATTGAGCATGTCGTTGGTGACGATCTGATGCACGAGCTTGGCGTAGTCCTCCGGCCGGCCGAGGCGGCTGGGGAAGGGCACGCTCGCCGCCAGGGCGTCCTGCACCTCCTGCGGCATGCCGAAGAGCATGGGGGTGCCGAAGATGCCGGGCGCGATGGTCATGTTGCGGATGCCGTTGCGGGCCAGGTCGCGCGCGATGGGCAGGGTCATGCCGACCACGCCGCCCTTGGAGGCCGAATAGGCTGCCTGGCCAATCTGGCCGTCGAAGGCCGCAACCGAGGCGGTCGAGATCAGCACGCCTCGTTCGCCGGTCGGCTCGGGGTCGTTCTTCGCCATCGCCTCGGCGGCCAGCCGGATCATGTTGAAACTGCCGATCAGGTTGACGGTGATGGTCTTGGTGAAGCTCGCCAGAGGATGGGCGCCGTCCTTGCCCACCGTCTTGATGGCCGGCGCGATGCCGGCGCAGTTGACGAGGCCGACCAGCTTGCCCAGGCCGGTCGCGGCAGCCACCGCCGACTGGCCGTCGGCCTCCTGGCTGACGTCGCACTTGACGAAGACGCCGCCGATCTCGGCCGCGACCTGCTGGCCGCGCTCGATCTGCAGGTCGGCGATGACGACCTTGCCGCCATGCGCGGCCAGCATGCGTGCCGTGCCTTCGCCGAGGCCCGAGGCGCCGCCGGTGACGATGAACACCTTGCCTGCGATTTCCATGGTGAGGATCTCCTGGGAGTTTGATTGACGTAAACGTCAATTGTGGCCGACAAATGCCTGCCCAGGCCGCTGCGGGCCGGCCATGAAAAAAGCCGCGGGGCTTGCGCGCCGCGGCTTCGGTGGGGCAGGGGGGCTGTCAGCTCGACAGCGCGGCCAGCGCCTTGCGCGTGATCTCGTCGACCGAGCCCATGCCTTCGATGCGGCGGTACTTCGGTGCGTTGGCATCGCCCGTGGCGGCCCACTGCGAGTAGTAGTCGACCAGCGGACGGGTTTGGGCCTGGTAGACCTCCAGGCGCTTGCGCACGGTCTCTTCCTTGTCGTCCTCGCGCTGGATCAGCTCCTCACCGGTCTCGTCGTCCTTGCCCTCCGCCTTGGGCGGGTTGTACTTGACGTGGTAGGTGCGACCCGAGGCCACGTGGACGCGGCGGCCGCTCATGCGCTCGATGATGGCCTCGAAGGGCACGTCGATCTCGAGGACGTAATCGAGCTTGACGCCGGCGGCCTTCATGGCGTCGGCCTGGGGAATGGTGCGCGGGAAGCCGTCGAACAGGAAGCCCTTGGCACAGTCGGGCTGGGTGATGCGTTCCTTGACGAGGCCAATGATGATGTCGTCGCTGACCAAGGCGCCGGAGTCCATGACCTGCTTGGCGGCCAGGCCCAGGGGCGTGCCGGCCTTGATGGCGGCGCGCAGCATGTCGCCCGTCGAAATCTGCGGAATGCCGAACTGCTTGCAGATGAAGGCGGCCTGGGTGCCTTTGCCGGCGCCGGGGGCGCCCAGAAGAATCAGTCGCATGGGTCTCCTCGTTGTGTCGGGACCGTGAACAAGTCCCGCATCAGCAGCGAAGGAGTATCGCATGTGGCCTTTCGGGGGCCTGACGCTCCAGGATGGTGCTCAGCCCTGGATCAGTGCGCGCACACGCTCCAGGTCTTCGGGCGTGTCCACCCCCGGTCCGGGGCGTTCGGGGCTGACGTGCACGGCGATGCGCTCCCCGTGCCACAGCACCCGCAGCTGCTCCAGCGACTCGATCTGCTCCAGCGGGCTCACCGCCAGCGTCGGGAACCGCCGCAGGAAGCCGGCGCGGTAGGCATACAGGCCGACGTGGCGCAGCGCCTGGTTGGGTTGGCCGCCGCCGTCACGCCACCACGCGATCGGGGCTCGGGAGAAATACAGCGCCCGGCCGGCCTTGTCGGTGACCAGCTTGACGACGTTGGCGTTCGCGAACTCGGAAGGATCGGTCAGGGCGTGGGCGACCGTCGCCATGACGCAGTCCGGCTGGGCCGCCAGCGTCGCGGCGCACGCGTCGATCATGGCCGGGGCGATGAGGGGCTCGTCGCCTTGCACGTTGACGACGGCGGCCTCGTCGGGCAGGCCGAGCTGCTCCACCGCCTCGGCAAGGCGGTCGCTGCCCGACGGATGGTCGGGCCGGGTCATGAGCGCCCTCACGCCATGGGCGGCACAGGCTGCGGCCACCTCCGGGGCATCGGTGGCCACGACGACCGCCGCAGCCCCCGACTCGGCCGCCCTGCGAGCCACGCGCACGATCATGGGCAGGCCGCCGATGTCCGCCAGCGGCTTGTTGGGCAGCCGCGTCGACGCCAGCCGAGCGGGGACGATGACGGTGAAGCCCATCAGTCGGCCGGCGCCAGCGACACCGGGGCCGGCGTGGCGTCCGGGTCCCAGGGGCGGGCCTCGTTCTCGAGCATCAGAGGGATGCCGTCGCGGATCGGGAAGGCCAGCCGGTCGGCCCGGCAGCCCAGGGCCGGCAGTTCGCCCTCGCGCAGCAGCGTCAGCGGGCCCTTGCACAGCGGGCAGACCAGCATCTCGATCAGTCTTTGATCCATCGGGAGGGGAAGAGGCGTTGGAGTTGGGCGTCCAGCGCGGCCTCGAAGCCGGCGCCGGGCGCAAAGTCTAGCGTCACCACCCACACCGGCGTGGCGCCGATGCGCTCGGGCGGCAGCTTGACGGCGTCCTTCTCCGTCAGCAGCACGCCGGCGGCGTCGGCCGGCCAGGGGAGGGCGGCATAGTCGGCGTGGTCGGGCAGGGCGAGCGGCGAGCACTGGAGACCCAGGTCCGCCAGCATGTCGAAGAAGCGCTGGGGGCGGGCCACGCCCGCCACGGCCACCAGGCCGGGCCGGCCGCGCAGCGCCAGCAGGCCGTCCATCGAAGGGGCTTCGCCCGCCCACCAGCCGGCCAGCGAGACGGCGCCGGCCAGGCGGCGCCCGGCGAGGAAACCGGGCAGGCCGGTGCTGGCCCGGGGGGCGTTGTAGACGACGAGCTGGTCCGGTGCAGGCGGCCCGGGTGGCTGGCGCAGCGGGCCGGCGGGCAGCAGCCGGCCGTTGCCCAGGCCCCGCTCATCGAAGACGAGCAAGGTCAGCGCCCGCGGCAGCCGCCAATGCTGCAGGCCGTCGTCGCTGACGAGCAGGTCGAGGCCGGGATGGGCGGCGAGCAGGGCTCGCGCCGCCGCGACGCGGTCGGCGCCCACGGCCACCGGCACACGACCGCGCAGGTGGATGAGCAGGGGCTCGTCGCCCACCTCGCTGGCCGTCGAGCCGGGCCCGACGAGTCGCACCTCGCGGCCATCGCGGCCATAACCTCTCGACACCACGCCAGCGCTCAGGCCGCGGGCGCGCAGCAGGTCCAGCAAAGCCAGGGTCGTCGGTGTCTTGCCGGCGCCGCCGACGATCCAGTTGCCGACGACGATGACCGGCACGGGCAGGGCGCCGACCTGCATGAGACCGAGGCGGTAGGCCCGGCGACGCAGTGCCAGCAGCCCGGCGTAGAGCCAGCTCAGCGGCAGCAGGGCGGCCGACAGCGCACCGCCACTCAGCCACTCGCGCTGCAGGCGATCAGCGAGCGTCGGTCTGGGCGGCGAAGGTGACACGCGTGAGGCCAACGCGGCGCGCGGCGTCCATCACGTTGATGACCGCCTGGTGGGGCGTGGCCGCATCGGCCGAGATGATGAGCGATGCCTCGGTGTTGCCGCCCGATGCCTGGCGCAGGGCGTTGATCAGGATGTCCACCGAACGGCCTTCCACGGGCTGCCGGTTGACCACGAAGCGCCCGTCGGCCGCGATGCCGACGATGACTTCCTGCGGCCGGTCCTTGAGCCTCTCCGCGTCGGCCGAAGGCAGCGTGATCTGCAGCTCGGTGAACTTGGAGTAGGTCGTCGACAGCATCAGGAAGATGAGGATCACCAGCAGCACGTCGATGAAGGGGATCAGGTTGATCTCCGGCGGCTCGCGGTGCGGGGAGCGGAATCTCATATGGGTCGATCCATGGTTTGCGGCACCGAGGCCGCGTGAAGCCGCGCGCGGCGGACCGGCGCCGGGCCGTCCCAAGCCGGCCCGCAGGCGATGTGCTCGCAGCTCAATGCTGCGAGCATCGCCGTCCCCTCGGGGGCTGAGGCCGGACACATGGCGCCCAATGGGCGGCATGTGCCTGCCGAAGAGCTGCGGCACAAGCCGCAGCGCGGTCTGCAAGACCGGCTGGGCACGCCTGCGTTCAGCAGGGCGAGACCAGACGAGGGGCTGTCCATTTCAGGCGGTGTAGCGGCGCAACTGGCCCAGCAGCCGGTCGGCGGCGGCTTCGAGTTCGAGCACGTACTCCTCGATGCGGCCGCGGAAGTAGCGGTAGAACATCAGCGAGGGGATGGCGATCATCAGGCCGAAGGCGGTGTTGTACAGGGCGATGGAGATGCCGTGCGCCAGTTGCGCGGGGTTGCCGCCGCCGGGCGTCTGGCTGCCGAAGATCTCGATCATGCCGACCACGGTGCCCATCAGGCCGAGCAGCGGGGCCGCCGTGGCGATGGTGCCTAACGTGTTCATGTAGCGCTCGAGCTGGTGCACGGCGCGCCGGCCCGCGAACTCGAAGACCATGCGCAGCTTGCCCTCGGGCATCTGCGGCTCGGCGGTGACGGCACGCAGTCCTGCGGCCAGCACCTCGCCGAGCAGAGAGTTCTCGGCCAGGCGGTCGACCATGTCGGGCGCGGGCAGCTGCTGGGCGCTCACGTTGAGCACGTCCTCCAGCAGCCTCGGCGGCAGGATGCGGCTGGCGCGCAGGCTGGACAGCCTCTCGATGATCAGGGCCAGGGCCACCACGGAGCACAGGAGCAAGGGCCAGATCGGCCAGCCGGCGGCTTGTATGATCGAAAACAAGGTCGTCCCCGTCGAGAAAAACGGCCGCGCACCGGCCGGTTGAGTGCGCGGGATTATGGCCCCAGCGTTGGCGCCCGCCGCAGGTCGCGGCGCGGCACGGAAGCGTTCCCATAATCCACTGCCGCTGTGGACAACTTTGTGGGCAAGACGCCTCGACGGGCCGACAGAGGCCGTCAAATCAAGGCCTTGGACAATTTGCCTCAAGTTTGAGCAGCGGAATTCGAATTGAAAAACAAGGCCTTATGTGCTCATGACGGCGGCGTGACAAGCCGCCCGGGCCGAAACTGCCCGCCAGCCCAGCATTGGCGCGGCTGTGGACTTCCCGGCCCGCGCCGGCATTGGGTTTGCGCGTGATTGACGCCCGCGAACCCGCGTCGAACCGAAGGGTCTGGGGTGTGGCTGGCCTCGTCGAGGCCATCTCCCAGAGCCTGGCGGAGCGCTTCTCGGTCGTCGTGGTCGGCGGCGAGATCACCGGCTTCACGCGCGCCGCCAGCGGACATTGCTACTTCTGCCTGAAGGACGCCGACGGCCAGTCGGCCAGCATGCGCTGCGCCATGTTCCGCCGCGCTGCCGCCATGCTGGACTTTTCTCCCGGCGAGGGACTGCTCGTCGAGGTGCGCGGCCGGGTCGCGGTCTACGAGCCGCGCGGCGAACTGCAGTTCGTCGTCGAGGCGATGCGGCGGGCCGGCGCCGGCAGCCTGTACGAGCAGTTCCTAAAGCTGCGCGCCCGGCTGGCGGCCGAGGGGCTCTTCGATGCCGCATCCAAGCGGGCGCTGCCCGTGCACCCGCGCCGCATCGGCGTGATCACCTCGGCGGCGGGGGCGGCCCTGCACGACGTGCTGACGGCGCTGGCCCGCCGCGCGCCGCACGTCGAGGTGGTCGTCTACCCCAGCCCGGTGCAGGGCGCCGAGGCTCCGCCTGCGCTGGTGCAGGCCCTGCGCACCGCCAACGCCAGGGCGGAGGTCGACGTGCTGCTGCTCGTGCGCGGCGGCGGCTCGCTGGAGGACCTTTGGGCCTTCAACGACGAACGAGTCGTGCGCGCGGTGGCGTCGTCGGCCCTGCCGGTCGTGTGCGGCGTGGGGCATGAGACGGACGTGAGCCTGTGCGACCTGGCCGCCGACCTGCGCGCCCCCACGCCCACGGCCGCCGCCGAACTCGCGGCACCCGCACGCGACGCCCTGCTGCAACAGCTCGCCGCCCTCGAGCGCGGCCTGGCCCTGCGCCTGGACCACCGGCTCCAATCCCTTGGCCAGCGCCTGGACCGCCTCGCCCTGCGCCTGGCCCGGCCCAGCGACGCCCTGGCCCGCCAGCGCCGCCGGCTGGAACTGCTGGCCCAGCGGGCGGCTGCGGCGCCCGGCCGACGCCTGGAGCTGCACCGGCAGCGGCTGGAGCACCTCGGGCCGCGTCAGCAGCGCGCGGCCGCCGAGCTGCTGCGCCGCCATGCCGTGCGCCTGGACGGGCTCCAGGCGCGACTGCAGGCCCTGGACCCCCAGCACGTCCTCGCCCGCGGGTATGCGTGGCTGGACGACGGACGGGGCGGCGCCATCACGTCCGTGCAGGCCCTGCAGCCCGGCGCCGACGTGCGCGCCGTGCTGGTCGATGGCAGTGCGGAGCTGAGGGTTCTGGGGGTAGTGCCTTCGCCACAAGGGTGATGCGGCCTCCCTACAATCCTGCGGTTTTTCCCTCCCCCCAAACACCTGAGGATTGCACGATGGAACACACGCTGCCCCCGCTGCCCTACCCGATCGATTCACTGGCGCCCCACTACAGCAAGGAAACGCTCGAGTACCACCACGGCAAGCACCACAACGCCTACGTGGTCAACCTCAACAACCTGCAAAAGGGCACCGAGTTCGAGAACATGCCGCTCGAAGAGATCGTCAAGAAGAGCTCGGGCGGCATCTACAACAACGCCGCGCAGATCTGGAACCACACCTTCTTCTGGAACTGCATGAAGCCCCAGGGCGGCGGCGAGCCCGGCGGCGCGCTGGCTGCGGCCATCAATGCGAAGTGGGGCAGCTACGCCGCCTTCAAGGAGGCATTCGTCAAGAGCGCCGTGGGCAACTTCGGCTCCGGCTGGACCTGGCTGGTCAAGAAGGCCGACGGCTCGGTGGACATCGTCAACATGGGCGCCGCCGGCACGCCGCTGACGACCGGCGACAAGGCGCTGCTGACGGTCGACGTCTGGGAGCACGCCTACTACATCGACTACCGCAACCTGCGCCCCAAGTTCGTCGAGACCTTCCTGAACAACCTCGTGAACTGGCAGTTCGCCGAAGCCAACTTCGCCTGAACGACACCGCTCTGACCCGCGACAGGCCGGCATCCGCCGGCCTTTTTTGCGCCCGCCCCGTAAAGCTCAGGTGCGATGCGTCTGCCTTGATGCAGATCATGGGCCGGCCGCGGGGCAGCGGCCAAGATGGCCGTCGTGAGTGCTCCCCCTCCCGGCCTGCACGCGGCTGATGCCGACGCGCGCCTCCTTGCCCCCTTCACGACCTGGCCCGACGGGCCGGATGGCGTGGCCGTGTCGCAGTTCCAGGTCGGGGGCATCCATTGCGCCGCCTGCTCCGGCATCATCGAGTCGGCCCTGCTGGCCCTACCCGGCGTCGAACAGGCCAGCGTGAACCCCGCTTCGGCGCGCCTGGCGCTGCGTTGGCGGCCTTCGCAACTCCCCCTGGCCGACGTGCTCGCCGGCCTGCAGGCCGTGGGTTACTCGGCCACGCCGGACGTCGCCGCGCCGGCGCGCGACCTGCGCCGGCGCGAAAAGCGGCAGGCGTTGTGGCGGCTCTTCGTCGCCGGCTTCCTGATGATGCAGGTCATGATGATGGCCACCCCCGCCTACGTGGCCGGCGCCGGCGAACTGGCCCCCGACCTGGACCAGTTGCTGCGCTGGGCCAGCTGGGTGATGGCCCTGCCGGTGATGGCTTTCTCGGCGGCCCCCTTCTTCGCCGGCGCCTGGCGCCAGCTGCGCGCCGGCCACCTTGGCATGGACGTGCCCGTGGCGCTGGGCATCGGCGTCACCTTCGTCGCCAGCACCGGGGCGCTGTTCGATCCCGGCGGCCTGCTGGGCCGCGACGTCTATTTCGACTCGCTGACCATGTTCATTGCGCTGCTGCTGCTGGCGCGCTGGTTCGAGCTTGGCGCGCGGCATCGGGCGGCCGAGGCCCTGGAGGCCGTGGCCGGATCGCTGCCGACGGCGGCCGAGCGGCTGCTGGACGATGGCCGCAGTGAGCGCGTTGCGCCCGAGTCCCTGCGCGTGGGCGACCGCATCCGCGTCGCGGCCGGCGAGGCCTTCGCTGCCGATGGCCTGGTGTTGTCGGGGCAGGGCTGGGTCAACGAGGCGCTGCTGACGGGCGAATCGGCACCCGTGGCCAAGGCCCTGGGCGACCCGGTCGTGGCGGGCAGCATCAACGGCGACGGCCCCCTGGTGGTGGCGGTGCAGCGTGTCGGCGCCGACACGACCGCCCAGGGCATCGTGCGCCTGATGCAGCAGGCGCAGAGCCAGCGGCCGCCTGCCCACGGCATCGTCGACCGCGTGGCGGCCGGCTTCACGGCCGGCGTGCTGCTGCTGGCCCTTGCCGCGGGCCTGGCCTGGTGGTGGGTGGAGCCCTCGCGCGCCGTGGCCGTGGCCGTCGCCGTGCTCATCGTCACCTGCCCCTGCGCCCTCACGCTCGCCGCGCCCGCCGCGTGGCTCACGGCCAGCGGCGCGCTCGCGCGACGCGGCCTGCTGCTGACCGACCTGTCCGCGCTGGAGCGGCTGTGCGGCGTCGGCACCGTCGTCTTCGACAAGACCGGCACCCTCAGCGAAGACCGGCTGCAGCTGCAGCGCCACTGGTCCTCGGGCGGCGATGCCGATGCCTTGCTGGCCCAGGCGCGCAGCCTGGCGGCGCTGTCCCGCCATCCACATGCGCGGGCCTTGGTCGACGGTCGCGATGCCAGCGGCTGGACGGATGTGCACGAGCTGCCGGGCCGCGGCGTCGAGGCGCGCGACGCGACGGGGCGGACCTGGCGCCTGGGCGCGCCCGGCTGGGTCAGCGAACGGCCCGATCCTGCGGCGCGGCTCGCCTTCGGCAGCGGCGACAGCGCGTTGTGGATGGACCTCGCCGAGGAGCCCCGCGAGGATGCCCACGAAGCCCTGGCGGCCTTGCGCGGCGCCGGCCTGCGCCTGCGGCTGCTGTCCGGCGACCAGCCCGCCGCGGTGGCCCGCATGGCCGCCGCCCTCGACATCGTGCACTGGCATGCCGGTGCCTCGCCGGACACCAAGCTCGCGCTGCTGCGGGACTGGCAGGCGCGCGGTGAACGCGTGCTGATGGTGGGCGACGGCATCAACGACGCGCCGGTGCTCGCCGCTGCCGACGTCCGCATCGCGATGGGGCAGGGCGCCATGCTGGCCCGCGCCGCGGCCGATGCGCTGCTCGTCTCCAACCGGCTGATGGCCCTTCCTCAGGCCGTGTCGCTGGCCCGTCGCACGCGGCGTGTGCTGCGCCAGAACCTCGCCTGGGCGGCGCTCTACAACCTGGCCTGCGTGCCGCTGGCGCTGGCAGGCCTGCTGCCTCCGCTCGCCGCAGGCATCGGCATGGCGGCGAGTTCGCTCTTCGTCGTGCTCAACGCACAGCGCCTGGCGCGCTGAACCCCCATGGACATCCTCTATCTCCTCATCCCTTTTTCCGTCGTCCTGGTGCTCATCATCCTGGCCGTCTTCGGCTGGGCCGTGAACTCCGGGCAACTCGAAGACCTGTCCCTCGAGGGGGAACGCATCCTGCTTGACAAGGATCAAGGCGTCTAAGACGGTCCACGCGAAGAATCGTTTGCATCAGACTGAAGGAGTCGCGATGGCGAACGAAAAGGCCCTGGCCACCGGGGCAATCTACGAGGATGGACCCGTGCGCGCCTTTGCGCTGGCAGCCGTTCTCTGGGGCGTGGTGGGCATGCTGGTAGGCGTAATCATCGCCGCCCAACTGGCTTGGCCCGATCTGAACTTGGGCATCCCGTGGCTGAGCTACGGCCGCTTGCGACCGCTGCACACCAACGCGGTCATCTTCGCTTTCGGTGGCTGCACGCTGTTCGCCACCAGCTATCACGTCGTTCAACGCACAGGCCAGACGCGGCTCTTCCTGCCGTCCCTGGCCTGGTTCACGTTCTGGGCCTGGCAGCTCGTCATCGTGCTGGCGGCCATCTCGCTGCCGCTGGGCTACACGACCGGCAAGGAATATGCCGAGCTCGAGTGGCCCATCGACATCCTGATCGCCGTGACCTGGGTGGCCTATGCGGTCGTCTTCTTCGGCACGGTGGGCACGCGCAAGATCCGTCACATCTACGTGGCCAACTGGTTCTTCGGCGCCTTCATCATCGCCGTGGCCCTGCTGCACATCGTCAACAGCGCCGAGATCCCGGTCAGCCTCACCAAGAGCTACTCCGCCTACGCCGGCGTGCAGGACGCCATGGTGCAGTGGTGGTACGGCCATAACGCGGTGGGCTTCTTCCTGACTGCCGGCTTCCTCGGGATGATGTACTACTACATCCCCAAGCAGGCCGAGCGTCCGGTCTACAGCTACCGCCTGTCCATCGTCCACTTCTGGGCGCTGATCTTCACCTACATGTGGGCGGGCCCGCACCACCTGCACTACACGGCCCTGCCGGACTGGGCGCAGAGCGTAGGCATGCTGTTCAGCCTGGTGCTGCTGGCGCCGAGCTGGGGCGGCATGATCAACGGCGTCATGACCCTGTCGGGGGCCTGGCACAAGCTGCGTGACGACCCCATCCTGAAGTTCCTCATCGTCGCGCTGTCGTTCTACGGCATGTCGACCTTCGAGGGCCCGATGATGTCGATCAAGACGGTCAACTCGCTGTCCCACTACACCGACTGGACCGTCGGCCACGTGCACAGCGGCGCCCTCGGCTGGGTGGGCCTCATCTCGATGGGTTCGCTCTACCACCTGATCCCGCGCATGTTCGGCCGCACGGAGATGTACTCCAAGCGCGCCATCGAGCTGCACTTCTGGATCGCGACCCTGGGCATCGTGCTCTACATCGCCGCGATGTGGATCGCCGGCGTCATGCAGGGCCTGATGTGGCGTGCGGTCAACCCGGACGGCACCCTGGTCTACACCTTCGTCGAGAGCGTCAAGGCGACCTGGCCGTTCTACGTGATCCGTCTCAGCGGCGGCCTGCTCTACCTGACCGGCATGCTGGTCATGAGCTGGAACGTCATCAAGACCGTGCAGGCCGGCCGTGCGCAGCCGGTGAGCATCCCCGCGCCTGTGATGGCCCACGCCTGAAGGAGATTTCATGAGTACCGATACCCAAGCCGTCTCCGGCCACCAGCGCATCGAGACCAGCAACCTGCTGATGATCGTGCTGGTGCTGCTGACCGTGCTGGTCGGCGGCGTCGTCGAGATCGTGCCGCTGTTCTTCCAGCGCTCGACCACCCAGGCCGCCCCTGGCCTGAAGCCCTACACCGCGCTGCAGCTGGCCGGCCGCGACATCTACCTCCGCGAGGGCTGCTACAACTGCCACTCGCAGATGATCCGGCCGCTCGCCGCCGAGACGCTGCGTTATGGCAAGTACTCCACCGCGGGTGAGTTCGTCTACGACCACCCGTTCCAGTGGGGCAGCAAGCGCACCGGTCCCGACCTGGCTCGCGTGGGCGGCAAGTACAGCGACGACTGGCATCGCATCCACCTGAACAACCCGCGCGACCTCGTGCCCGAGTCCAACATGCCGGCCTATTCCTGGCTGGCGGGCGCTCCGGTGGACGCTGCCGGCATGCCGGCACGGCTGGCCGCGATGCGCCTGCTGGGCGTGCCCTACAGCGAGGCTGAAGTGAAGTCCTCCGCGCAGGACGTGGCCGGCAAGACCGAGCTCGACGCGCTGGTGGCTTATCTGCAGGTGCTCGGCACCGCGAACAAGTAAGGAGCCCGCACCATGGGCATCAACGAACTCCGCATTGCCGTGACCCTCGTGTCGCTGGCCGTTTTCGTGGGCATCGTCGTCTGGGCCTGGCGCGGCCGTTTCGACGCCGCCGCCGCTCTGCCCTTCGAGGGAGGTGAGCAATGAGCGACTTCATCAATTCGGGCTGGTCGGTCTTCGTGGCCGCCGCCACCATCTTCGGCCTGGTGGCCTGCGTCGTGCTGCTGCTCATCGCCAGCCGCCGCCAGCCGTCCGCGGCCGACAACACCACCGGCCACATCTGGGACGAAGACCTGCGTGAGCTGAACAACCCGCTGCCGCTGTGGTGGATGGGCCTGTTCGTGCTGACCATCGTCTTCGCCGGCGCCTACCTCGCCCTCTACCCGGGCCTGGGCAGCTCGGCGGGCAAGCTGGGCTGGAGCAGCGCGGGCGAGCATGCGGCCGACGTGGCCCAGGCCCGCGCCACGATGGCTCCCGTCTACGCCGCCTTCAACGGCATGGCGCCGGAGCAGCTGGCCAAGGACCCCAAGGCCCACGCCATCGGCGAGCGCCTGTTCGCCAACAATTGCGCGCAGTGCCACGGTGCCGACGCCAAGGGCTCCAAGGGCTTCCCCAACCTGACGGACAACGACTGGCTCTGGGGCGGCAGCTACGACACCATCGTCGAAACCATCACCAAGGGCCGCGAGGGCAACATGCCCGTCATGGCGCCGGCGGTGGGCACGAGCGAGGACGTGCGCAACGTCGCCCACTACGTGCTGTCGCTGTCGGGCAGCCCGCACAACGCGCTGTACGCCCAGCTCGGCAAGCCCAAGTTCGTCGCCTGCGCGGCCTGCCACGGTCCCGCCGGCCAGGGCAACCAGGCCCTCGGCGCTCCCAACCTGAGCGACAAGATCTGGCTGCATGGCTGGGGCGAGCAGGCCGTGATGGCGATGATCAACAACGGCAAGCACAATGTGATGCCGGCCCACGGCGAACGGCTCACGCCCGAACAGATCCGCGTGCTGGCCGCCTACGTCTGGAGCCTGTCGCAATCGCAGGCCGTCGCCGCCGCACCCTGACCTGACCCATGACCGCTCCCGCCGCGCCCGGCTCGGGTGATGCCACCCACGTCATCCGCCTCTACCGATCGGAAGACAGGATCCACCCCCGATCGGTGGACGGCTTCTACGCCCGCTGGCGCTGGGCCTTCGTCGCGCTGACCCAGATCGTCTTCTACGGCCTGCCCTGGCTCAACTGGGGCGAACGGCAGGCCGTGCTGTTCGACCTGGGCGCGCGGCGTTTCTACGTCTTCGGACTGGTGCTCTATCCGCAGGACTTCGTCTACCTGACGGCCCTGCTGATGATCTCGGCCTACGGCCTCTTCCTGTTCACGGCCGTGGCGGGCCGCCTGTGGTGCGGCTATGCCTGCCCGCAGACGGTCTACACCGAGATCTTCATGCGGGTGGAGCATTGGTTCGAGGGCGACCGCAATGCGCGGCTGCGCCTGGACAAGGCCCCCTGGGGATGGAACAAGCTCTGGCGCAAGAGCGGCAAGCAGGCCGTCTGGATCGCCCTCGGGCTGTGGACGGGCTTCACCTTCGTCGGCTACTTCACGCCCATCCACACGCTGGCCGCGGAGGTCGCGGAGCTGGCGCTGGGCCCGTGGGAGACCTTCTGGGTGCTGTTCTACGGCTTCGCCACCTATGGCAACGCCGGCTACATGCGCGAGCAGGTCTGCAAGTACATGTGCCCCTACGCGCGCTTCCAGAGCGCGATGTTCGACCGCGACACCCTCATCGTCAGCTACGACCCCGACCGCGGCGAGCCGCGCGGCAACAACGCCCAACGCGGCAAGAAGGGCGAGGCGCGCGCCGACGCCATCGGCGACTGCATCGACTGCGGGCTGTGCGTGCAGGTCTGCCCGACGGGCATCGACATCCGCAACGGCCTGCAATACGAGTGCATCGGCTGCGCCGCCTGCATCGACGTCTGCAACGGCGTCATGGACAAGATGGGCACCGAGCGTGGCCTCATCCGCTACGACACCGAGAACGGCCTGGAGCAGCACCTCGACGCCGGGCAGCGCTGGCGCCGCGTGCTGCGCCCGCGCGTGCTGATCTACACCACCGTCCTCCTCATCATCTGCACGGCGCTTCTGTGGAGCCTGGCCTCGCGGCACAGCTTCCGCGTCGACGTCGTGCGCGACCGTGCGTCGCTCGCCCGTATCGTGGATGATGGGTGGATCGAGAACGTCTACCGCCTGCAGGTCATGAACGCCACCGAATCGCCCCAGCACTACCGCATCGAGGTCGAAGGCCTGAGCGGGCTGGTGCTGAGCCAGGCCACGACGGTGGACCTGGGCCCGGCCGAGGCGCGCTGGGTGGCGGTGGCCTTGCGCATGCCGCCGGAGGCGGCGCAAAGCCTCAAGGCAGGCGCCCACCCGATGCATTGGCGCATCAGCCGAGACGGCCCGTCCCCCGAGGTGGTCGTCGAGAAATCCACGTTTGTGCTGCCGCGTTGACGGCAAGGAGACCGACATGTCCGCAACCCATCCCTTGCCTGCCCGGTCCGCCTGGCGCGAGCCCATGGTCTGGTTGGTGGTTGGCGGCCCGGCCGTCGTCGTGGTGGCCAGCTTCCTGACGCTGGCCCTGGCCATCCGCCATCCCGATCCGCCGCTGGATCTCCACGCCACGGCCCAGCGGTCTGCCGACGATGTCGAGCCGGCCGACGTGCGGGCCCACTCTGGCGACATGCCGGCCCTCGTGGCTCGCAATCACGCCGCCACCGGCGTACCCGGGGCCAAGCGGTGATTGCAGGCGGCCCGGGCCCCTCCCGCCTCGCGCGCTACGCGATGGCGGTGGCCTGGTCGTCCTTCCTGGGGGCGGGCGTCCTGGAGGCCCTGGTCTTTGCCGTCGTCGACCCCGGCGAGCTGCGCTGGTTCGGCGCGGCGCCCGTCGAGCTGTCGGCCCAGGCGGTCTACACCTTGAGCTTCCTGATCTTCTGGGGTGTCAGTGCCCTGGGTTCCAGCCTGGCCCTGCTGCTGGTGAGCCTGCCCGACGAAGGCCGGCCCGCGCGTCACGCCCCCGGCTGGCCGCGCTGAGTCACCACGCGGGCGCTGCGGTCGTAGGTCCAGTAGGCCCAGGCCCAGTCCAGCAGCACCATGAAGCGGTTGCGGAAGCCGATCAGGAAGTACACGTGGGCGAACAACCAGAACAGCCAGGCCGGATAGCCTGAAAAGCGCACCGGCCCGGCCGGCGTGCCGAGATCGACGACCGCACTGTTGCGGCCGATGGTCGCCAGGTTGCCGTAGTCGCGGTAGCGAAACGGCTGCGTCGGCTCGCCGCGTCGGCGGCGTTTGAGGTTGGCTGCGGCGCAGCGGCCCATCTGCTTGGCGCCGGGCGACACGCCGGGCACCGGCCTGGGCTCCCGCCCCGGCACATGGCTGCGGGCGGCGGCGAGGTCGCCGATGACCTGGATGTCCGGATGGCCCGGCACGCTCAGGTCGGCTTCGACGACGACCCTGCCGGCCCGGTCCAGCGTACAGCCGGTCGCCTCGGCCAGCACGCGCCCGAGGGGCGACGCCGCCACCCCGGCGGCCCAGACGATGCAGCGGCTGTCCAGCCGCTCGGCGCCGGAGTCGGTGACGAAGTCCAGCCCCTGGGCGTCGAGGCCGGTGACCCGGGCGCCGACGCGCACTTCGACACCCAGCGCGGCGAGTTGTTCACGGGCGCGCTCGCTCAGCGACTCGGGCATGGCCTGCAGCACGCGCGGGCTGCCTTCGACCAGCGTGACGCGGGCCTGGCGAGGGTCGATGCGGCGGAATTCGCCGGGCAGGGTGTGGCGCGCGATCTCGGCGAAGGTGCCGGCCAGCTCCACGCCGGTGGGGCCGCCGCCCACGACGACGAACTGCAGCAGGGCGGCGCGCCGGGCCGGGTCGTCCTCGCGCTCGGCGGCCTCGAATGCCAGCAGCACGCGGCGCCGGATCTCGAAGGCGTCGTCCAGGGTCTTGAGGCCCGGGGCGAACGCGGCCCAGTCGTCGCGTCCGAAGTAGCTGTGCGTGGCGCCGGCGGCCACGATCAGGTGGTCCCAGCGCAACAGGCCGCCGTCCTTGAGCGTCGCCGTCCTGGCCCGGGCGTCGATGGCGACCACTTCTCCCATCAGCGTCGTCACGTTGCGCTGTCGGCGGAAGAGGTGGCGGATGGGCGCAGCGATGGAGGGGGCCGACAGCCCGGCCGTCGCCACCTGGTAGAGCAGGGGTTGGAAGAGGTGGTGGTTGGTCTTGTCGACCACCGTCACGTCGATGTCGGCAGCGCCGGAACCGCTCAGGGCCCGCGCCGCCTCCAGGCCGCCGAATCCGCAGCCGATGATGAGGACTTGGGGACGCATGGCCCCATCCTACGCCGCCTTTGCTGCGGTGCAGCAAAGGCCATCACGGCTTGCGGGTGGGTCGCTGTGGGCTCGCCCTCAGCAGGCGGCGTTGGAGACCAGCCCTTGCAGGGCCTGCAGATCGAGGACGGTGATCTGGCGCTGCTTCACGTCCAGCACGCCTTCCTCCTGGAACTTGGAGAACGTGCGGCTAACGGTCTCGAGCTTGAGGCCGAGGTAGCTGCCGATCTCTTCGCGCGTCATGCGCAGTACCACGCTCGACGCGGAAAAGCCCCGGGCCTGCAGCCGCTGGGTCAGGTTGAGCAGGAAGGCCGCGAGCCGCTCCTCGGCGCGCATATTCCCCAGCAGCAGCATCACGCCATGGTCGCGCACGATCTCGCGGCTCATGATCTTGTGGAACTGGTGCTGCAGCACCGTGAACTCGCGCGACAGCTCCTCCAGCTGGCTGTACGGGATGACGCAGACCGAGGAGTCCTCCAGCGCGACGGCATCGCAATGGTGGTGGTCGCTGCTGATGCCGTCCAGGCCGAGCAACTCGCCGGCCATCTGGAAGCCGGTGACCTGGTCACGGCCGTCCTCGCTGTTGACGCAGGTCTTGAAGAAGCCGGTGCGCACCGCATAAAGCGCCTCGAAGCGCTCGCCGTTGCGAAAGAGATGGTCGCCCCGCTGCACGGTCCGGCGCTTGGCGACGAGGCCGTCGAGGCGGCTCAGGTCGTGGACGTTCAGTCCGACGGGCAGGCAAAGCTCGCGCAGGTTGCAGCTCGCACACGCGACCTTGAGCGGCTCAAGCGTCATGTCGGGGCAGTTTCGGGCGGGGGCCGCGAACGGCGTGGGAGTCGGCATGGTCTGGCGCTTGGCTTGCATCAATGCCGGGCATTCTTGGCCGCCCGCCCGGCCGCCCGCTTGATCTGGATCAAAACCGCGGCCAAGGTGGCTCGGCACAGTGGTCGCATGGCTGCACTGACTGAAACCGTCCGCCCCCTCGACCCCGACCTGCTGCGTCGCCACGACGTGGCCGGTCCGCGCTACACGTCCTACCCGACGGCCGACCGCTTCGTCGAGGCCCACCAGGCGCCGCAGCACCTGCAGGCGCTGGCACAGCGCGGCGCCGCGCAGGCGCTGTCGATCTACGTGCACATCCCGTTTTGCGAGCAGCTCTGCTACTACTGCGCCTGCAACAAGATCATCACCAAGCACCATGAGCGCGCCCAGCCCTACCTGGACCTGCTCGAGGTGGAGATGGACCTGGTCGCCGGCGCCATCGGCGGGCATGCGCCGGTGTCGCAACTGCACCTCGGCGGCGGTTCGCCGACCTTTCTTTCCGACGCCGAACTCAGCGCGCTGATGGCGTCGCTGCGGCAGCGCTTCCGCCTGCTGCCGAGCGCCGAACTGTCCATCGAGGTCGACCCCCGCACCGTCGACGCCGGCCGGCTGGCCCACCTGAAGTCTCTGGGTTTCAACCGCCTGTCGCTGGGCGTACAGGATTTCGAGCCGGCGGTGCAGAAGGCGGTGCATCGCGTGCAGCCTTTCGAATCGGTCGCCGCGCTGATGCGCTCGGCGCGGGCCCTCGGCTTCACCTCGATCAGCGTCGACCTGATCTACGGCCTGCCGCTGCAGACGCCGGCCAGCTTCGCCCGCACCATCGCCCAGGTGTCCGAGCTGCGGCCCGACCGCATCGCGATGTACGCCTATGCCCACCTGCCGCAGCGCTTCAAGCCCCAGCGCCGCATCGTGGCCGAACTGCTGCCGCCGGCTGGAGACAAGCTGGCCATGCTGTCCGGCGCCATCAGCGCGCTGCTGGGCGATGGCTACACCTACATCGGCATGGACCACTTCGCCCTGCCGGACGACCCGCTGGCCGTGGCCAAGCGCCAAGGCCTGTTGCACCGCAATTTCCAGGGCTATTCCACGCAGCCGGACTGCGACCTCGTCGGTCTCGGCGTCTCGGCCATCAGCCGCGTGGGCGCCACCTACGCCCAGAACGCCAAGACGCTGGAGGAATACGAGGACTCCCTCCGCCAGCGCCAGTTGCCCGTGCAGCGTGGCCTGGCACTGAACCGCGACGACCTCGTGCGCCGTGCCGTCATCATGGCGCTGATGTGCCAGGGCCGCGTCGAGTTCGAGTCCATCGCCGCGTCCTACCTCGTCGACGTGCCCCGCTACTTCGCGCCCGAGATCGAGCGGCTGGAGCAGCTCGCGGACCAGGGTCTCGTCACGCTCGAGCCGGGGGCCATCCAGGTGACGCCGCTGGGCTGGTACTTCGTGCGGGCGGTGGCCATGGTCTTCGACCGCTACCTGCAGGCCGACGCGAGCCGGGAGCGCTTCTCCAAGATCATCTGATGGCGCTCGATGTTGCGCTGATCACGTCGGCCACCCTCATGGGCCTGGCCGGCATGCCGCATTGCGCGGCGATGTGCAGCGCGCCCTGCGCCCTGGCGGGTGGCCACCGGCCGGCGAGGCTGCTCGCGGGCCGGCTCGTCGGCTATGCCGCGGGCGGTGCCATCGCGGCGGCCTCGGCCCAGGCCCTGGCGCGCGCCTCCCAGAGCGCGGCCCTGCTGCAACCCGCCTGGGCGTTGCTGCAGGCGGCGATGCTGCTGCTGGGGTTGACCCTGCTCGTGCGTGGCCGCATGCCCGTCTGGCTGGGCCGCGTGAACTGGCGCCCCCAGCCCCGCCACGCCTTCTTCACCGGCATGGCCTGGCTGGTCATGCCCTGCGGCCTGCTGCATGCGGCGCTGCTGCTGGCTGCGCTGGCCAGTTCGCCCCTCGGCGGTGCGGGCGCGATGGCTGGCTTCGCGCTCGGCAGCACGCCCGGCCTGGTGATCGCGCCGTTGTGGCGGGCGCGGCTGCTGCGCCGCGGTGCCGGCGGCGAGATGCTGGCCCTGCGCCTGGCCGGCCTGGCCCTGGTGGTGGGCGCCGGCTTTGCGCTCGGTCACGGCGTTTGGCAGCGCATCGCGCTGGCCTGCTGACGCGGTCATAAACTCGCCGGGTTTCGTTTTCCCTCTCGCCTTTTTGCGAAAGCCCCCAGCCATGTACCAACACATCCAAGTGCCCGAAGGCGGCCAGAAGATCACCGTCAACGCCGACTTCTCGCTGAATGTGCCCACCCATCCCATCATTCCCTACATCGAGGGAGACGGCACCGGCCTCGACATCACGCCCGTCATGCTCAAGGTGGTGGACGCGGCCGTGGCCAAGGCCTATGGCGGCGCCCGCAAGATCCACTGGATGGAGATCTATGCCGGCGAGAAGAGCACCCGCGTCTACGGCCCGGACGTCTGGCTGCCCGAAGAGACGCTGCAGGTCCTGAAGGACTATGTCGTCTCGATCAAGGGGCCGTTGACGACGCCGGTCGGCGGCGGCATCCGCTCGTTGAACGTGGCCCTGCGCCAGGAGCTCGATCTCTACGTCTGCCTGCGCCCCGTGCAGTATTTCGACGGCGTGCCCAGCCCCGTGAAGGAGCCGCACAAGGTCGACATGGTCATCTTCCGCGAGAACTCGGAGGACATCTACGCCGGCATCGAGTACGAGGCCGAAAGCGACAAGGCCAAGAAGCTCATCAAGTTCCTGCAGGAGGAGATGGGCGTCAAGAAGATCCGCTTCCCCAACACCTCGGGCATCGGCATCAAGCCCGTGTCGCGCGAGGGCACCGAGCGCCTGGTGCGCAAGGCCATCCAGTACGCCATCGACAACGACAAGCCCAGCGTGACCCTGGTCCACAAGGGCAACATCATGAAGTTCACGGAAGGCGGCTTCCGTGACTGGGGCTACGCCCTGGCGCAGAAGGAATTCGGCGCCCAGCTGATCGACGGCGGCCCGTGGTGCAAGTTCAAGAACCCCAAGACGGGGCGCGACATCACCATCAAGGACAGCATCGCCGACGCCTTCCTGCAGCAGATCATCCTGCGCCCGGCGGAATACAGCGTCATCGCGACCCTCAACCTCAACGGCGACTACATCTCCGATGCCCTGGCCGCGCAAGTGGGCGGCATCGGCATAGCGCCGGGCGCCAACATGAGCGACTCGGTGGCGATGTTCGAAGCCACCCACGGCACAGCGCCCAAGTACGCCGGCAAGGACTACGTCAACCCGGGCTCGGAGATCCTCTCCGCCGAGATGATGCTGCGCCACATGGGCTGGACGGAAGCGGCCGACCTCATCATCAGCGCCATGGAAAAGGCCATCCTGAGCAAGAAGGTGACCTACGACTTCGCCCGCCTGATGGACGGGGCGACGCAGGTGTCCTGCTCCGGCTTCGGCCAGGTCATGATCGACCAGATGGGCTGAGCTTTCGAGCCCGCCCGCGCGGCGCCCCTGCGGGCCCCGTCCTCCCAGGAGGCCGGGGCCTTTTTCATGTCGGCGTCATCGGAGGGCTACATCCTCCGGCGAGCTGTGCGCCACGCGTCGGTCACTGGTAGCAAGGCAAAAGTCATCTGTCGAGAATCTTGACAACTCGGCACGGGCGCGCGGGCATTCCGTCACAAGCTGCTGAATTCTCAAGGGTTTTCTCGAATGGCATGCACCTTGCTTGGCGTGCTGAGTCTGTTCTCGTCCCAGGAGGAAAAATGAAACTCAAGTTCGTTCCGGTCGTCGCGGCCCTTTCGTTTGCTGCCGCCGCGGCGCAGGCCTCGACGGTCAACCTCGGTACGCTCGGCTCGACCATCACCACCACCGGTGGCGCGGCGACGTCCTTCGGTGCGATCGTCAACGACAACTTCACGTTCTCGGTGTCCGTGGCCTCCACGGTGGAGAGCAACGCGAGCGTCGTTTTCGGCAACCTCAACCCCGCCTTCTACGGCATCTACACCGCGGGCCTGGATTCGATCGTCGGCAACGCCGACGACGTGCTGGTGGTCGGCCATGGTTTCTCCGCCGTGTCGACCAGCCACTTCGACACCCTGGCCGCCGGCAACTACTACTTCAAGGTCCTGGCGCTGTCGAACGCGCCGGTGTCGGCCTATGCCCTCGCGGCGAAGGCCGTTGCCCAGCCGGTGCCGGAGCCCGAGACCTATGCGCTGCTCGGCGCTGGCCTGGGCATCATCGGGTTCGTCGCGCGCCGTCGTCGCGCCGACTGATCCGGGATCAATCCTGCTGCCCCGCCCGGGGCGGCCGTAAAAAGGGGCGCCTCGGCGCCCCTTTGTCATTGGCCCGCCGGCCGGGTATCAGGCCAGCGATGCCAGCACGGCGTTGAAGGTGGCGCTCGGCCGCATGACCTGCTCCAGCTTGGCGTCGTCCGGCAGGTAGTAGCCGCCGATGTCGGCCGGCTTGCCCTGCACCGCCTTGAGTTCGGCCGAGATCTTGGCCTCGTTCGCCGCCAGGGCTTCGGCCACCGGCTTGAAGCGGGCGGCCAGCTCGGCGTCGTCGGTCTGCGCCGCCAGTTCCTGCGCCCAGTACAGGGTCAGGTAGAAGTGGCTGCCCCGGTTGTCCAGCTCGCCGGTCTTGGGGCTGGGGCCCTTGCCGTTGTCCAGCAGCTTGCCGGTCGCGGCGTCCAGGGTCTTGGCCAGCACCTTGGCCTTGGCGTTGTTGTTCTTGATGCCGAGGTCTTCGAGGCTGACGGCCAGTGCGAGGAACTCGCCCAGGGAATCCCAGCGCAGGTGGTTTTCCTCCACCAGCTGCTGCACGTGCTTCGGGGCGGAGCCGCCGGCGCCCGTCTCGTACATGCCGCCACCGGCCATCAGCGGCACGATCGACAGCATCTTGGCGCTGGTGCCCAGCTCCATGATGGGGAAGAGGTCGGTGAGGTAGTCGCGCAGGATGTTGCCGGTGGCGCTAATGGTGTCGAGGCCGCGGATGACGCGCTCCAGCGTGTAGCGCATGGCACGCACCTGGCTCATGATCTGGATGTCCAGGCCGGTCGTGTCGTGCTCATGCAGGTACATCTTGACCTTGCGGATGAGCTGCGCCTCGTGCGGGCGGTAGCTGTCCAGCCAGAAGACCACCGGCATGCCGGAGTTGCGGGCGCGGTTGACGGCCAGCTTGACCCAGTCGCGGATGGCGGCGTCCTTGCACTGGCACATGCGCCAGATGTCGCCCTGCTCGACGTCCTGGCTCAGCAGCACTTCGCCGGTTTCGAGGTCGGTGATGTTGGCGACGCCGTCCTCGGGAATCTCGAAGGTCTTGTCATGCGAGCCGTACTCCTCGGCCTGCTGGGCCATCAGGCCGACGTTGGGCACCGTGCCCATGGTGCGCGGGTCGAAGGCGCCGTGCCACTTGCAGAAATTGATCATCTCCTGGTAGATGCGGGCGAAGGTCGATTCGGGCATCACGGCCTTCACGTCCTTGAGCCGGCCGTCGGCGCCGTACATCTTGCCGCCGCTGCGGATCATGGCCGGCATCGACGCGTCCACGATGATGTCGTTGGGCGAGTGGAAGTTGGTGATGCCCTTGGCCGAGTCGACCATTGCCAGCTCGGGGCGGTGCTCGTGGCAGGCGTGGAGGTCGTGCTTGATCTCGTCCTGCTTGCTCTGCGGCAGGCTGGCGATCTTGGTGTAGAGATCGACCATGCCGTTGTTGACGTTGACGCCCAGCTCCTCGAACAGCTTGGCGTGCTTCTCGAAGGCCTCCTTGTAGAAGATCTTCACGCAGTGGCCGAACACGATGGGGTGGGACACCTTCATCATCGTGGCCTTGACGTGCAGCGAGAACATCACGCCGGTCTTGCGGGCGTCCTCGATCTCCTTTTCGTAGAAGGCGAGCAGCGCCTTCTTGCTCATGAACATGGAGTCGATGACCTCGCGGTCCAGCAGCGAGACCTTGGGCTTGAGGACGATGGTCTTGCCGCTCTTGGTGATCAGCTCCATCTTCACGTCGCGAGCACGGTCCAGCGTCATGGACTTTTCGCCGTGATAGAAGTCGCCGGCATGCATGTGCGAGACGTGCGAGCGAGAGGCCTGGCTCCATTCGTCCATGCGATGGGGGTTCTTGCGGGCGTATTCCTTCACCGCCTTGGGGGCGCGGCGGTCGGAGTTGCCTTCGCGCAGCACCGGGTTCACCGCCGAGCCGATGCACTTGTTGTAGCGGGCGCGGATGTCCTTCTCTTCGTCCGTCTTTGGCGCTTCGGGGAAGTCGGGGATCTTGTAGCCCTTGTCCTGCAGTTCCTTGATGGCCGCCTTGAGCTGTGCCACCGAGGCGCTGATGTTGGGCAGCTTGATGATGTTGGCTTCGGGCCGCAGCGTCAGCTTGCCGAGCGCGCCGAGGTTGTCGGGCACGCGCTGTGCTTCGGTCAGCAGTTCGGGAAACTGGCCCAGGATGCGGCTCGCCACCGAGATGTCGTTGGTGACGACATCGATGCCGGCGGATGCCGCGAAGCGCTGGACCACCGGCAGCAGCGAGGCGGTGGCCAGGCGGGGGGCTTCATCGGTCAGGGTGTAAACGATCTGGGTCTTGTCGGCGGTCATGAACGTGGTCCGGTGAAAGGGAGATCCGTGCGGCGCGCGGCAGCCTGGCCGTGGCGCGCAAGAGGCGAACTCTAGCAAGCCGGGTTTAGCGGTTGCTGACGATCCGGTCGTGTGCCGGCAAACAAAAGCCCCGTGGCCGGCAGGCTCACGGGGCGGTTGGCAGCCCGGTGCGTGGTGGCGTCAGGACGCCTGCGGCTGCTCCAGCTTGTGCGCCACCTCCATCGGCGTGATGTTCTGCGCCAATTGACCCTTGGGGCCTTGCACCAGGTCGAACTGCACCTGGCTGCCCTGCTTCAGCGTCCGAAAGCCTTCCATCTGGATCGCCGAGAAGTGGGCGAAGACATCATCGCCACCGGCTTCCGGCTCGATGAAACCAAAGCCCTTGGCATCGTTGAACCACTTGACTTTGCCCAGCGCCATCGTTTTGTCTCCATTCTTGTGGCACCTCCCGCGGAGGCGGACATAAATTCTCAGGACCCGTGAAAAAGCGTCAATTCGGGACCTTCCCGGCCGGGTTCACCCGGGGATGCTTGCAAATTGGGGCAATGCCGCCAACTGCCCCCGGTCGGCGGGGAAACCCCCCCGTCGATAGAATCCCAGGCATGTCCTCGTCCCCCGTTTTCTCGTCGCGAAACCACTCGCCGCCGCCCCCCACGCCGCCGCTCCAGCCGGGGCGCGACGAGGGCGACGGCGCGACCGTCGTGGAGCGCCAGCCCCAGAAAACCGAGCCTCCGCGGCTCTACCAGGTGCTGCTGCTCAACGACGATTTCACGCCGATGGAGTTTGTTGTCATGGTTCTACAGGAATTTTTCCGCCATGACCTCGATACGGCGACGCAGATCATGCTCAAAATCCACCACGAGGGTCGCGGGGTCTGCGGTGTCTATACCAAGGATGTCGCCGCGACCAAGGTGGAGCTGGTACTGGCCGTCTCCCGGCGCGCCGGCCACCCCCTGCAGTGCATTATGGAGGCCGCATGATTGCGCAAGAGCTTGAAGTCAGTCTGCACATGGCGTTCGTCGAAGCGCGTCAGCAGCGGCACGAATTCATCACCGTCGAGCACCTGCTGCTCGCCCTGCTCGACAACCCGAGCGCCGCGGAGGTGCTGCGCGCCTGCGCCGCCAACCTGGACGACCTGCGCAAGAGCCTGACGCAGTTCATCAAGGAAAACACGCCCATGGTGGGCGGCAGCGACGAGGTCGACACCCAGCCCACGCTGGGCTTCCAGCGCGTCATCCAGCGCGCCATCATGCACGTGCAGAGCACGGGCAGCGGCAAGAAGGAAGTCACCGGAGCGAACGTGCTGGTGGCCATCTTCGGCGAGAAGGACTCCCACGCCGTCTACTACCTGCACCAGCAGGGCGTGACGCGCCTGGACGTCGTCAACTTCATCGCCCACGGCATCAAGAAGACCGATCCCAGCGAGCCGCCCAAGGCCCCCGAGGGCCAGAACCAGGGCAGCCAGGAAGGCGAGCGCGAGGAAGGCGAGGGCGGCAACGCCAAGGCGTCGCCGCTGGAGCAGTTCACCCAGAACCTCAACCAGCTCGCCAAGGACGGCAAGATCGATCCGCTGATCGGCCGCGAGTTCGAGGTCGAGCGCGTCGTGCAGGTGCTGTGCCGCCGCCGCAAGAACAACCCCCTGCTCGTCGGCGAGGCCGGCGTCGGCAAGACGGCCATCGCCGAAGGCCTGGCCTGGCGCATCACCGAGGGCGAGGTGCCCGAGGTGCTGGCCGACAGCGTCGTGTACTCGCTCGACATGGGCGCCCTGCTGGCGGGCACCAAGTACCGGGGCGACTTCGAGCAACGGCTGAAGGCCGTGCTCAAGGCGCTGAAGGAGCAGCCGCACGCCATCCTGTTCATCGACGAGATCCACACCCTCATCGGGGCCGGTGCCGCCTCGGGCGGCACGCTGGACGCCAGCAACCTGCTCAAGCCCGCCCTGTCCAGCGGCGCCATGAAGTGCATCGGCGCCACCACCTTCAGCGAGTACCGCGGCATCTTCGAGAAGGATGCGGCCCTGAGCCGGCGCTTCCAGAAGGTCGACGTGGCCGAGCCGTCGGTGGAGCAGACCATCGAGATCCTCAAGGGCCTCAAGAGCCGCTTCGAGGAGCATCACTCGGTCAAGTACGCCCTCGGCGCGCTGCAGGCCGCGGCCGAGCTCTCGGCCAAGTACATCAACGACCGCCACCTGCCGGACAAGGCCATCGACGTCATCGACGAGGCCGGTGCCGCGCAGCGCATCCTGCCCAAGAGCAAGCAGAAGAAGACCATCACCCGCGCCGAGGTCGAGGACATCGTCGCCAAGATCGCGCGCATCCCGCCCGCCTCCGTCAACAGCGACGACCGCAGCAAGCTCAAGACCCTGGACCGTGACCTCAAGAGCGTCGTCTTCGGCCAGGACCCGGCCATCGACGCCCTGGCCGCTGCCATCAAGATGGCCCGTTCGGGCCTGGGTCGTCCGGACAAGCCCATCGGCTCCTTCCTGTTCAGCGGCCCCACCGGCGTCGGCAAGACCGAGGTGGCCAAGCAGCTCGCCTACATCCTGGGCATCGAGCTGATCCGCTTCGACATGTCGGAGTACATGGAGCGCCATGCGGTCAGCCGCCTCATCGGCGCGCCTCCGGGCTACGTCGGCTTCGACCAGGGCGGCCTGCTGACCGAGGCGGTCACCAAGAAGCCGCATGCCGTGCTGCTGCTCGACGAGATCGAGAAGGCCCACCCGGACGTCTTCAACGTGCTGCTGCAGGTCATGGACCACGGCACCCTGACCGACAACAACGGGCGCAAGGCCGACTTCCGCAACGTCATCATCATCATGACGACGAACGCGGGCGCCGAGATCATGAACAAGGCCACCATCGGCTTCACGACCCAGCGCCAGCAGGGCGACGAGATGGCCGACATCAAGCGGCTGTTCACGCCCGAGTTCCGCAACCGGCTGGACGCCATCGTGTCCTTCCGCCCGCTGGACGAGGAAATCATCCTGCGCGTGGTCGACAAGTTCCTGCTGCAGCTGGAGAGCCAGCTGCAGGAGAAGAAGGTCGAGGTCAGCTTCTCCGACGCGCTGCGCAAGCATCTCGCCAAGAAGGGCTTCGACCCGCTGATGGGCGCGCGGCCGATGCAGCGCCTCATCCAGGACACCATCCGCCGCGCGCTCGCCGACGAACTGCTGTTCGGCCGGCTGGTGGACGGCGGGCGCCTGGGCGTGGACGTCGACGACAAGGGCGAAACGGTGCTGGACATCCAGCCCAACGCCAAGCCTAGCAAGGACGGCAAGCCCAAGGCCGAACCCGCGACCGCCTGAGCAGGCGTGGTGCGCTGACGAAGGGACGCCTCGGCGTCCCTTCGTCGTTCAGGCCGCCGGGTCCTGCCTGAAGAAGCCGGCCAGAAGCTCGTACATCGCCGGCTCCTCGGCCCGCATCGCGGCCGGGGCCACGAAAAAGGCCTCGACGGCCACGGCGAAGAACTCCTCCACGGCCTCGGCGCCGTAGGGGTCGACGAGGGTGTCCTCGCCGGCGTCGACCCGCTCGCAGAACTTTTCCCACTCGGCGTCGATGACGGCGATCCAGCGCTCGCGTTCCTCCGTGCCGGGCAGCGGCGGCACGCCGTCGGCTTCGCCGTCGCGCATGTCGATGACGTGGGCGAACTCATGGATGACGACGTTGTAGACCTCGTCCTTGCCGAACTCGGCCGGGTCGTTGCTGACGGCGATGGCGTTCCAGGCCAGCATCAGCGGCCCGCCCTCCATGGCCTCGCCGGCCAGCTCCTCGTCGTACTCGTGGACGATGCCGTCTTCGTCCTCGATGCGCCGCTGGGCCACCACCTCGCCCTCGTGCATGACGATGCCGACGAAGCCGTCGTACCACGACAGGCCCAGGCGCAGCACCGGCAAGCAGGCCTGGGCGGCCACGGCCAGGGCCACCTCGTCGGTGACCTCGAAGCCGTCCACGCCGTGGAACTCCTTGGCCGCCAGGAAGAGGCTGCAAAGGCGCCGGAGCTCGGTGAGGTCAGCGCTGCTGCGCCGGGCCAGGAAGGGGTAGCGCAGCAGCGTCAGCTGCCAGAGCGGCTCCGGGATGGCGTGGCGCTCGACGGCACGCTGCTCGCGCCATTCCCGCAGGGCCTTGAGGATCACGGCGCGAGGCGCTGCAGGCCGGTGGCGGACAGGCGGACCACATCGCCGCGCGGCGGCGTTGCATCGAAATCCCAGTCCGACAGCACCACGCGCCGCATGCCTTCGCCGAGGTCGTGTTCCGCCGGTCGATGCGTGTGGCCATGGATGAGCGTCGCCGCACCGGCCTCGCGCAGCAAGGCGCGGCAGGCGGCGGCATCGAGGTCGGTGGCCAGCAGCTGGGCGGCCTGGGATGCCCGGCTCTGCGCACGCGCCTGCCTTCCGAAGGCCTGGCGCTCGGCCAGGGGCTTGGCGAGGAAATCGGCCTGCCAGGCCTGCGAGCGGCTGGTCGCCCGCCAGGCTTGGTAGGCCGTATCGTCCAGACATTGGGCGTCGCCGTGGGCCAGCAGCCAGCGCTGGCCGAAGGCGACGAGCAGAGTGGGGTCGGGCAGGGCCGTCATGCCGCAGGCGGCAAGCATGTCGGCGCCGACGAGGAAGTCGCGGTTGCCGGGCATGAAGTAGAGCGCCAGGCGCTGGCTGGCGGCTCGCAGCAGGTTCACGACGCCCTGCTCGAAGGCCTCATGGCGGGCGTCGTCGCCCACCCACACCTCGAAGATGTCGCCCAGCAGCAGGACGGCCTGTGCCGGCGTGCCGGCCAGGTGGGCCTCGAGCCGCGCGGCGGTGCCCGGCGTGTCAGGCCCCAGGTGCAGGTCGGACAGCAGATCCACCTGCCGCCAGTGCGCCGGGGCCGTCAGCGTGTGGATCAAACTTCGACGGCTTTCTCGATCACGACGGCCTCGACGGGCACGTCGTCGTGGAAGCCCGACCGGCTGGTCTTGACCTTCTCGATCTTGTCGACGACGTCCTGGCCTTCCACGACCTTGCCGAACACGGCATAGCCCCAGCCCGACGGCGACTCGGACTTGAAGTCCAGGAAGCCGTTGTCGGTCGTGTTGATGAAGAACTGGGCCGTGGCCGAATGCGGCGCATTCGTGCGGGCCATGGCCACGGTGTAGTGCGCGTTCTTCAGGCCGTTATTGGCCTCGTTCGGGATGGGGGCGTCGGTGGGCTTTTGCTTCATGCCCTGTTCGAAGCCGCCGCCCTGGATCATGAAGCCCTTGATGACGCGGTGGAAGACCGTGCCGTCGTAGTGGCCCTTGCGGACGTAGCTGAGGAAGTTGGCGGCGGACTCCGGCGCCTTCTCGGCGTCCAGCTCGATGACGATGTCGCCGTGGTTGGTGGTGAGTTTGACTTGGCTCATTTCTTGACGGGCTCGACGAGAGCCTTGGTGATGAAGATGGCTTTCACGGGCAGGTGCTGGTGGATGCCGTGCGGCGCCACCTCGACGGCGCGGATCTTGTCGACCACGTCCATGCCATCGACGACCTGGCCGAACACGGCATAGCCGCTGGCCCTGTCGTCGGGCTCGCCGTCGAGGCGGACGTTGTCGGCCACGTTGATGAAGAACTGCGAGGTGGCGGAATTCGGGTCGTTGGTGCGGGCCATGGCCACGCTGCCGCGGACGTTGGACAGCCCGTTGTGCGATTCCAGCGGAATGGGCGGTTTGGTTGGGCGCTGGGCCAGCTTGGCGTCGTAGCCGCCGGTCTGGATCATGAAGCCATCGATGACGCGGTGGAAGACCACGCCGTTGTAGTGCCCCGCCTTCACGTACTGCAGGAAGTTGGCCACCGTGCGGGGCGCCTTCTCGGCGTCGAGCTCGATGCGGATGTCGCCTTCGGTCGTCTGCAGCTTGACAGTCTGGGCGTTGGCGCTGCCCAGCGTGAGCAGGCCGGCGAGGAGGAGGGCGAGGGAACGGGTCATGGATTTGCGGGTCAGGGCGCTGCGCGCAGTTCGCGCGTCAGCGCCAGGGTACGGTTGATCTTGGTGGCCAGGGCGTCCGTCGGCGTGACGGCGGCTTTCTGGGCCCGTTCGTAGGCCCGCAGCGCCAGGCGCAGCAGCACGTCGCCGAGGTTTTCCTGGGCCTGGGCGTGCTCGGGCTGCAGCCGCAGGGCCTGCTCCAGGGCGGCCTTGGCCTCGTCGAGCTCGCCCGCGGCGGCATGCAGCACGGCGAGGTTGTTGTACGGGTCGGCCAGGTCGGGGAAGTCCTGCGTGAGGCGGGTGAAGATGGCCAGCGCCTTGGCGCGCTCGCCAAGCTCCATGCGCATGACGCCGAGGGCGAAGCGCAGTTGCAGGTCGTCGGGCGTGCGTGCGAGGGCCTGCTCGACCTGCTCGACCGCCTGGGCCTTCTGCCCGGCCAGCCAGAGGCGCTGGGCGCCGGCCAGGTCGTCGGCTCGGGCTGGCATCCCGGCGAGGGCGGCCAGCAGCGCAAGGATGGAAAGGGGAAGGCGCATGAGGGTTGAGGCGGGGGGGCGGCGCCGGGGGTGGCCGCTATACTGAATTCATTCTATGAGCCCCGCCTGGCCGGCCCCTGCGCGGGGCTTCTTGTTGGCGGGGCGCCTGGTGGCCGTTGCCCCTGTTTCCGTTTCACATGTCCCTGCGCGTCCACAACTCCCTCAGCCGCACCCTCGAAGACTTCCAGCCCATCGTTCCGGGCCAGGTGCGCATGTACGTCTGCGGCATCACGGTCTACGACCTGTGCCACATGGGGCATCTGCGCATGAACATGGCGTTTGACGTCATCTACCGCTGGCTGCGCGCCAGCGGCTATCAGGTGACCTATGTCCGCAACATCACGGACATCGACGACAAGATCATCAAGCGCGCCGTGGAGCGCGGCATCAGCATCCGACAGCTCACCGACGAGATGACGGCGGCGATGCACGAGGACTTCGCGGCCGTCGGGCTGCTGCGCCCCGACCACGAGCCGCGCGCGACCGAGTACGTGCCCCAGATGCTATCGCTGATCGGCCGGCTGGAGGAGCGCGGCCTGGCTTACCGGGCCGAGGGCGGCGACGTCAACTACGCGGTGCGCAAGTTCGAGGGCTACGGCAAGCTCAGCGGCAAGAGCCTCGACGACCTGCGCGCCGGCGAGCGCGTCGCCGTGGACGACGGCAAGCTCGACCCGCTGGACTTCGTGCTCTGGAAGGCCGCCAAGCCCGAGGAGCCGGCCGATGCCAAGTGGGCCGCGCCCTTCGGCGAGGGCCGGCCGGGCTGGCACATCGAGTGCTCGGCGATGAGCTGCGCCCTGCTCGGCGAGAGCTTCGACATCCACGGCGGCGGCACCGACCTGCAGTTTCCGCACCACGAGAACGAGATCGCCCAGAGCCAGGGCGCGGGCTATCCGTTCGCGCGCTACTGGCTGCACAACGGCTTCCTGAACGTCGATGGCGAGAAGATGTCCAAGAGCCTGGGCAACTTCTTCACCATCCGCGACGTGCTGCGCAAGTTCGACGGCGAGACGCTGCGCTTCTTCATGCTGCGCACCCATTACCGCCGCCCCTTCAACTTCAGCGACGCCCACCTCGAGGACGCCCGCACCGCGCTGACGCGGCTGTACACCGCCCTCGACGCCGTGCCGCCGGCCGACGTCGCCGTCGACTGGAACGAGCCCAGCGCCGCCGCCTTCAAGGCTGCCATGGACGAAGACTTCGGCACCCCCGGCGCCATCGCCGTGCTGTTCGACCTGGCCAACGAAGTCAACCGCGACCGGTCGCCGCAGCGGGCTGGCCTGCTCAAGGCGCTGGCCGGCGTGCTCGGCGTGCTGCAGCAGGCGCCGCGCGCCTTCCTGCAAGGCGGTTCCGGCGACGATGCCGCCTGGATCGAGGAGCGCATCGCGGCCCGTGCGGCGGCCAAGGCGGCCCGGGACTTCGCCGGTGCCGACGCCATCCGCGCCGAACTGGCGGCCAAGGGCATCACGCTGAAGGACGGCGCGGGCGGTACGACCTGGGTCAAGAGCTGATGGCGTCCAAGCCTCCCGTCGAGGCCGCCCCCGAGGTGGTCGTGCCGCCCTACTGGGACGAGGCGTGCAAGCACCTCGCCCGGCGCGATCGGGTGATGAAGAAACTCATCCCCCAGTTCGGCGAAGCCCGGCTGCAAAGCCGCGGCGATGCCTTCGCCACGCTGGCCCGATCCATCGTCGGACAGCAGATCTCGGTCAAGGCGGCGCAGTCGGTCTGGCATCGCTGGGTCGACCTGATGCCGAAGTTCCTGCCTGCCAGCGTGCTGGGCCTGAGCGTCGAGGCCCAGCGTGCCGCCGGGCTGTCGGCCCGCAAGGTCGAGTACCTGCGCGACCTGGCCGAGCATTTCGACGCCGGCCGCGTCCACGTGCGCCAATGGGCGCAGATGGACGACGAGGCCATCATCGAGGAACTGGTCGCCATCCGCGGCATCGGCCGCTGGACGGCCGAGATGTTCCTCATCTTCCACCTGATGCGCCCCAACGTCATGCCGCTGGACGACGTCGGCCTGCTCAAGGGCATCAGCCAGAACTACTTCTCCGGCGAGCCCGTGTCCCGCGCCGAGGCCCGCGAAGTCGGCGACGCCTGGGCCCCCTACCGATCGGTAGCGGTTTGGTACATTTGGCGGAGCCTGGATCCCCTACCGGTGGACTATTAGCCCACCCCCTGCCGGCTCTGCGCGGTGCGGTTGGTTTGTTTGAGTCAGGACGACTGATGAGCAAAAAGCATTTTCTGGAATTCGAGCAGCCCATCGCCGAGCTCGAGACCAAGATCGAAGAGCTGCGCTACGTGCAAAGCGAGTCGGCCGTCGACATCTCCGAAGAGATCGACCGCCTGTCCAAGAAAAGCCAGCAGCTGACCAAGGAGGTCTACTCCAACGTCGCGCCTTGGCAGGTCTACCAGGTCGCCCGCCACCCGCAGCGCCCGCAGACCCTGGACTACTGCGCCGAGGTGTTCACCGAGTTCCAGGAACTCCACGGCGACCGGCACTTCGCCGACGACGCCGCCATCGTCGGCGGCCTGGCGCGGTTCAACGGCCAGGCCTGCATGGTCATCGGCCACCAGCGCGGCGCCGACGCCAAGGAGCGCACGCTGCGCAACTTCGGCATGCCGCGCCCCGAGGGCTACCGCAAGGCCCTGCGCCTGATGAAGCTGGCCGAGAAGTTCGGCCTGCCCGTCTTCACCTTCATCGACACCATGGGCGCCTACCCCGGTATCGGTGCGGAGGAGCGCGGCCAGAGCGAGGCCATCGGCCGCAACATCCTCGAGATGGCGCAGCTCGAGGTGCCCATCGTCGCCACCGTCATCGGCGAAGGCGGCTCGGGCGGCGCCCTGGCCATCGGCGTCGCCGACCAGGTGCTCATGCTGCAGTTCTCGGCCTACTCCGTCATCTCGCCGGAAGGCTGCGCGTCCATCCTCTGGAAGAGCAGCGAGCGCGCCTCCGATGCGGCCGAAGCGCTGGGCATCACGGCGCACCGCCTCAAGGCGCTCGGCCTCATCGACAAGATCGTCAGCGAGCCCGTGGGCGGCGCGCATCGCGACCCCAAGCAGATGGCCTCCAACCTCAAGCGCGCGCTCTCCGACGCGCTGCGCCAGGTCAGCGACCTCAAGACCCGCGAGCTGCTGGACCGCCGCTACGAACGCCTGCAGGCCTATGGCCGCTTCGGCGACACCAAGAACCGGTGATGTCGTCACGGTCGCCTTCAGTGGCGGCCTCGATTCCACGGCCCTGCTGCACGCCGCGGTCCGCGCGGCAGCCGGTCGCCAACGCGTGGTTGCCCTGCATGTCCACCACGGCCTGCAACCGCAAGCCGACGACTGGGCCGCGCATTGCGAGCAGGTCGCGGCCTCGCTCGGCGCCGGCTTCGCCTGCACGCGCCTGAGCGGAGCCCCGCAGCGCGGCGACAGCGTCGAGGCTTGGGCCCGCGCCGGCCGGCATCGCGCCCTGCACGACATGACCGTCGCCGCCGGCGCCGACCTGCTGCTATTGGCCCACCACCGCCGCGACCAGGCCGAGACCTTCCTCCTGCAGGCGCTGCGCGGTGCCGGTCCGGCGGGCCTGGCCGGCATGCCCCGGCAGCAATGGCGAGATGGCGTCTGCTGGGCCCGACCCTGGCTGGACAGGCCACGCGAGGCTATCCAGGCCTATGCCGAGCAGCAGGGCCTGCGCTGGATCGAGGATCCGAGCAATGCCGACCCCCGCTTCGCCCGCAACCGCCTGCGCCAGACCTTCTGGCCGGCCTTTCCGGGTGGCGAGACGGGTCTCGCACAAGCGGCCCGCTGGGCCCGCGAGGCCCACGAGCTGGCTGCCGAAATCGCCCAGGTCGACCTCGCGGTGCTGGCGAGCCCCGAACGCCTGGACCTCGCCGCCCTGTCGCGGCTATCTCCCGCGCGGGCCAGCAACGCGCTGCGCGCCTGGCTGTCCACGCATACGACGCCGCCTGCCAGTCTGATCGAGCGTCTGCTCAGCGAATGGCATGCGGGCGCGACTGCTTCCTGGCCCGCCCCGGGCGGCATGTGCCATGCCTATCGCGACGGCCTGCATTGGTCCGCCGAGGTCGTGGCCACGCCGGCGGCGCGCCCCGTCGACCTCAGCGTGCCGGGCCTGCACCGCCAACCGGACTGGCAAGGCGCCTGGGTCGTCGAACCGGGGGCGCCGGGCATCGCTGCCGAGCGGCTCGCCCAGCTGACCCAGCAGGGCCGAGCCGGTGGCGAACAGTTCCAGTGGGCGCCCGGCTCGGTGCCGCGAAGCCTGAAGAAGGCCTGCCAGGCGGCCGGCCTGCCGCCCTGGCGCCGTGCCGGCCCGCTGCTTTTCGACGTGGACGGCCGGCTCCTTGCCGTGGCCGGGCTGGGCATGGATGCGCGCGCCTTCGCCCGGCAAGATGAGCCGCAGCTGTCCGTGCGCTGGCTTGACGACTCAGCCTTGCCGCAGAGCGAAGGCGAGGGCGGAGGTCCCGCATAAAATCGCGGGTTTGCGAGCATGCCGTCCCGGCGGCTCCCTCTTCAGCCTTCGCTCAAACACATGGCCCTGATCGTCCACAAGTACGGCGGCACCTCGATGGGGTCCACCGATCGCATCCGCAACGTCGCCAAGCGCGTCGCCAAATGGGTGCGCGCCGGCCACCAGATGGTGGTCGTGCCCTCGGCGATGAGTGGCGAGACCAACCGGCTGCTGGGCCTGGCCAAGGAACTCTCGCCGGCCAGCACCACGCCCGAGGTCATGCGCGAGCTGGACATGATCGCCGCCACCGGCGAGCAGGTGTCGGTCGGCCTGCTGGCCATCGCGCTGCAGGCCGAAGGCGTGCCTTCGGTCAGCTACACCGGCTGGCAGGTGCCCGTGGCCACCGACTCGTCCTACACCAAGGCCCGCATCGAGAGCATCGACGACAAGCGCGTGCGCGCCGACCTCGCCGAGGGCAAGGTCGTCGTCATCGCCGGCTTCCAGGGCATCGATGCCGACAACAACATCACCACCCTCGGCCGTGGCGGCTCCGACACCTCGGCCGTGGCCATCGCCGCCGCGATGAAGGCCGACGAGTGCCTGATCTACACCGACGTGGACGGCGTCTACACCACCGACCCGCGCATCGTCCCGGAAGCCCGCCGCCTGCACACCATCAGCTTCGAAGAGATGCTGGAGATGGCGTCCCTCGGCTCCAAGATCCTGCAGATCCGCTCGGTGGAGTTCGCCGGCAAGTACCGCGTGCCGCTGCGCGTGCTGTCCAGCTTCACGCCCTGGGACATCGACATCAACGAAGAGGCCAAGTCCGGCACCCTGATCAGTTTTGAAGAGGACGAAAAAATGGAACAAGCCGTCGTTTCGGGCATTGCCTTCAACCGCGACGAGGCCAAGGTGACGCTGCTCGGCGTGCCCGACAAGCCCGGCATCGCCTTCCAGATCCTCGGCCCCGTCGCCGAGGCCAACATCGACATCGACGTCATCATCCAGAACGTCTCGCAGGACGGCAAGACCGACTTCTCCTTCACCGTGCACCGCAACGACTATGCGCGCACGATGGACCTGCTGCAGAACACCGTCGGCCCGGCCACCAACGCCGCCCGGGTCGTCGGCGACCCCAAGATCTGCAAGGTCTCCATCGTTGGCATCGGCATGCGCTCGCATGTGGGCGTGGCCAGCAAGATGTTCCGGGCGCTGAGCGAAGAGGGCATCAACATCCAGATGATCTCCACCAGCGAGATCAAGACCAGCGTCGTCATCGACGAGAAGTACATGGAGCTGGCCGTCCGCGCCCTGCACAAGGCCTTCGACCTCGACCAGGAAGTGGCGCCCGCGGCGTGATTTCGATCTGAGGCCGCGCGCCTTGGTATAGAATGCGCGGCTGTGCTGGAGTCGTGACCGAGTGGCCGAAGGTGCTCCCCTGCTAAGGGAGTATGTGGGCAAAACCTGCATCGAGGGTTCGAATCCCTCCGACTCCGCCAAGCACTACCGAAACAGAAACACGGGCCCGAGAGGCCCGTTTTTCATGCCCCGTCGCAACCCGCGACGCGCCGCGCCCGCCTTGCTGCCGGCTTTCCGTGTCCTCGGGATTGAGCTGCATCAAGACCTTGCCGGACCGAAGTCCTAACCTTCGGCGCATGAGCAAGATCCTCGTCGTGACCTACTCCTTCACCGGTACGGGGGCACGCTTGACCGAGCTGTTATGCAGGTCGCGGGACTGGGCGTCTGCCCAGGTGGTGGAGAGGCGGCCGCGGCGTCGCTTCGTGACATGGCGCTGCGCGATCGAATCGTTCTTCAGGCTGCGCCCGGCCATCGTCTACGACGGGCCCGATCCCGCCGACTTCGACCTGGTGGTGCTGGTCGCACCGATCTGGCTGCAGCAGATGGCCAGCCCCATGCGCAGCTTCGTCGCCAGCTTTCGCGGCCGGCTGCGCCGCGTGGCCGTCATCTCCGTGATGGGCGGCAAGGGCGGACAGAACGCTCCGGCGGAAATCGGCACGCTGCTGGACCTGGCGCCGCTGATGAGCACGACCTTCACCATGCGCGAGGTCGACGATGGCAGCTACGCGCCGCGCCTGCTGGCCTTCGCCGTGGCCGTGCAGGCCAGCGTCGACGCGACCGGGCAATTGCGTCCCTTCCTGCTGTCGCCGGAGGCCGCGGGCTGAAGTCCGCGCGCATTGCCGTGACGGATTGACGCCCGTGCAGGGCCTGTCAAATCATCTACCGTTTTTATCAATTTATGATGGGCGCCATGGTGGCGACGGGTAGCAATCCTTGGCGACGCCGGTGCAGCGCGCCCGCGGGGAAGCGGCTCGCCGGCGAGCGGTTTCGCTTTGACCCTAATGCCGAAAGTGCGCTGACGCCGCTCGGAGGCCAGCGGTGAAGCAGGGCTCGCAGTCCCGCCTGCTACCCCTCGCCCTGGATGCCGCCCTCGTCGCCGTGGTGGTGTTGGCGGGGCTGCTCGCCAGCATCGGCGCCTTTCGCTCGCTGACGCAGAAGGCCGCGGCCCAACAGCGCGAGGTGCTGAATGCGATCGGCCAGAGCGTCGTCGCCGCCTTCGACCTGCAGCTGGTGCGGGCCATCGAGGCCCTTGAGGTGAGCGGCCAGTTGCTGTCCGTCCAGGGCCAGCCCTCGCTCGATCAGTTCAGGCGTTATGGCCGAGGCCTGTTGAGCGGCGGCTCGGCCCTGACCCTGCTGGAGTGGCAGCCCGTCGTGAGCGACGCGGACCTCTCCGCCTTCGAGCGCCGCGCCGCCGCCGAGCAGCGGGGCTATCGCATCGTCGAGCCGGCCGCGGCCGAGGGCGGGGCCGCCGGTGACGACTTCATTGCGGCGCGCCCGCGCGACCTGCATCTGCCGGTGCTGTACTCCTGGCCCGAGGCGGGGGCGGCCCTGGGCGTGGACATGGCTTTCGACCCGCGCCGCATGCGCTCCAAGCTGCTGGCTCGCGACTCCGGCTCGCCGGTGGCTTCAGAGACCTTCAGCCTCATCCGCCGCGGCCAGCCCGGCCCGGTCGTGCTCGGCTTCGCCGTCTCCGCCCCCGTCTACCGCGCCGCCCGGCCCGACACCGTCGAGGCGCGGCGTCGCGAACTGCTGGGCTTCCTGGCCGGCGTCATCGAGATGCCTGCCCTCATGCGCGAGGCCATGCGCCGCGCCGATGCCAACGACCTCGATCTCTTCGTCTACGACCAGGACGAGCAGCACCGCCTCATCTTCGGTGCCGCGGGCGCCGAACCCGCGCCTGGCGAGGAGGGCGACGCCGTGCTCAGCGTCGATGTCGGCGGCCGGCCATGGCAGCTGGTGCTGCGCCCCAGGCCTGCCTTCGTCGGCGGTGCGCGGGACCAATTGCCCTTGCTCGCCCTGGCCCTCGGGAGCCTGGCTTCGCTGTTGATGGGGGTCGCGGTGGCCCGCAGCCTCGTCATCCGCCGCCGGCTCGAACGCACCGAGGCCGTGCTGGCCGAGGACCGCCAGTACCTCAGCAATGTGCTCGACGGCACGGCCGCCGGCACCTGGGACTGGCATGTCGAGAGCGGTCGCCTCGAGGTCAACGAGCGCTGGGCCGAGATGCTGGGCCGCAGCCGCTCCGAACTCGAGCCCATCACCGGGACGACCTGGGAGCGGCTGTGCCATGCCGGCGACCTCATCGCGGCCAACGACGCCATGAAGCGCCATCTGGCGGGCCAGGAGGAGCGCTATGCGGTGGAGTTCCGCATGCGCCATGCCGACGGCCGCTGGGTCTGGGTGCAGAGCGTGGGCAGCATCGTCAAGCGCGACGCCCGCGGCCGGCCGCTGCGCCTGGCGGGCACCCACATGGACGTCTCCTGCCGCAAGGCCGAGGAGGAGTGCCTGCAGGAAGACGCCCGGGCGCTCGAGGCTGCCAACCGGCAACTGCGCGACCTCGCCATCCTCGACCCCCTCACCGGCGCCTTCAACCGCCGGCACTTCAACGACGTCTGCCTGGCGGCGCTGGCCGGCGCCCACCGTGGTCACGCCGTGGGCCTGTGCATGCTCGACGTCGACTACTTCAAGCCCTACAACGACCATTACGGGCATCAGTCCGGCGACGCCATCCTCAAGACCGTGGCGCAGGCCCTCAAGGACAACCTCAAGCGGTCCACCGACGCACTCTTCCGCGTCGGCGGCGAGGAGTTCGGCGTCATCTTCTCGGCCGCGTCGGCCGAGTCGGCCCAGCATTTCGTCGCCGAACTCGGCGCCACGCTGCGCGGGTTGGCACTGCCTCATGCCCGGAGCCCCTTCGGCCATGTGACGGCGAGCTTCGGCCTGGCCTGGTGGGCCGCGCCGACCTCGGCGCTGACGCCCGAGGCCATGTACGCCGCGGCGGACGCGGCCCTGTACGAAGCCAAGCGCGCCGGCCGCGACCAGACCGTCTTCCACCGTTTCGAGGCGGGCGAGGGCGAAACCCTGCCGCAGGCGCTGACGGGCAGACACTCCCTCGGCGTCGAGGCCGCCACCGATGATGCGGTCGACGGGCCTGTCAGGGCCTAGCCGCGGCCGGCATCGCGTCGGGGCGGTCTAGACTCGCTGCCCCATGAAGCCGCCGCCAGCCGCCCCTCAGCCCCAGCTGAACCGCCTCGTCCATCGCCCGCTCCAGCCGGGCCGCGACTATTGGGTGCTCGACGACGCGCTGCCCGACCCCATGGCGGTGAGGCAGCGTGCGCTCGCGCGGCAGGACTGGGTGCTGGGGGCGCCCCACCGCCCCGAAAGCTGGCCCGGCATGCGCATCCAGCCCGGCCTGACGCCTGAGGAACTGGCGCCGCTGGAGCGCTGGATGCTGGCGCAGACCGGCTGCCGCAAGGTGTACGCGCCACAGGTCGGCGCCGGGGACCGCATCAACCACAACTGCGTGCAGCTCGTCGGTGTCGACGAAGGCGCGGTGAAGCCGCACACTGATTCACGCGCCCTGTGCAGCTACGCCGCCGTGCTCTACCTGTCGCCCGACACGCCGCCCCACGCCGGCACGTCCTTCTTCCGGGTGCGCCACCCCGACGGCCGGCTCGGCGGCAACTGTGTGCCCTCGCGCTTCGCCAACCTCGTGGAGGCCCTGGGCACGCGCTTTGTGCCGCCCGACCTCTTCGTCGAGGAGGCGGCAGTCGACGCGCGCTTCAACCGCCTGCTGCTCTACCGCGCCGACCGGATCCACAGCGCCTCCGGCTACTTCGGCGAAGCGCCCGCCGAGCGGCGCATGACGGCGGTGTTCTTCTGGCTGGCCCGTTAGGGCCGGCCGCGCCTCACTCGTCGCCGGGGATCTGGCGGCGCAGCGTCACCTTGGTGTCGGCCGCGCGGCGCAGGCGGATGTTCATCATCTCCACGACGAGGGAGAAGGCCATGGCGAAGTAGATGTAGCCCTTGGGCACGTGGTGGCCGAAGCCCTCGGCCACCAGCACCACGCCGACGACGACCAGGAAGGACAGGGCCAGCATCTTGATGGTCGGGTGGTCGGACACGAAGCGACCGATCGGCCGGGCGAACAGCATCATCAGCGCCACCGAGCAGACCACCGCGGCGATCATCACGCGCACGTCGTCCACCATGCCCACGGCCGTGATGATGGAGTCGAGCGAGAACACCAGGTCGACCAGCATGATCTGCACGATGGCGGCGCCGAAGGCCGCCCGGGCTGCCTTGCCGGGGCTGGGCTTGGTCTCGTCTTCGCCTTCGAGCGAACCGTGGATCTCGACGGTGCTTTTCCAGATCAGGAAGAGGCCGCCTCCGATCAGGATGAGATCCCGGCCGGAGATGCCCTTGTCGAACACCGTGAACAGCGGCTCCACCATGCCGACGATCCACGCCAGCATCAGCAGCAGGCCGATGCGCATGAACATCGCCATGAAGAGGCCCACGCGCCGGGCCAGCTCCTGCTGCGCCTTGGGCAGCTTGTCCACCAGGATGCTGATGAAGATGATGTTGTCGATGCCCAGCACCAGCTCCAGCGCGGTCAGCGTGGCGAGGGCGATCCAGGTCTGCGGGTTGGTCAGCAGTTCGAGCATGGCGGGGCCGGTCCGTGGATTGAGCCGGAAATTGTCTCCAGCGCGGGGCCGGCCTTGCCCAGGCCCAGGCTGAGCGTCGCTTCGGTTTTTCAGGGGGTGTCGCCGCCGCTCGTGCGGCTCGATTCAGGACAGGCCCAGGGCCTGGAGCAGCTCGGCGGGCGAATAGGGCCGGCGGCGCCGGGGCCAGGCCTCCACCAGGCCCTGCATGCGCGCGTTCAGCGGTGCTCTGCGCCGCAGGCCTTGGGCCAGGCGGACGATCTCGCCGCACAGGGCGTCGATCTCGGTCGTGCGGCCCTGGGCGAGGTCGTCGGCCATGCTGGAGCGCGCCTTGGCATCGATGCGCAGCATGCGAGCCGCCACGAGGCGGAACAGCGGCGTGGGCAGGCGCAGCACCGTCAACAGCCGCCGGGGTGGCAGCGGCGTGAGCTGGGCGACCGGGCGGCCGGCGCCCTCCAGCAGATCCAGTGCCTCTTCCTGGAGGGCGGCCAGGGCGCGCCGGTAGCCGCGCTGCAGCAGTTCGTCGCGTAGCGGCCGGCCGCTGAGGGCGTTCACCGGGTTGTTCAGGTTGAGCAGCAGCTTGCCCCACTGGACGGGGGCGAGGTCGGCATGCAGGTCCAGCCGCATGCCCACGCGCGACAGCGCCGTCTGCCAGGCGGACAGCGCGGCATCCTGGGCCTCGCCCTCGGCGGCCAGCGCGCCGCCCGTGCCGCGGTGGTAGTGGCCGGGCGCGAGTTCGGCGATGTTGAAGGGCACCATGCCTGCGTGCCAGCGCAGCGCCGGGGCGGTGGCGCGGGCGAGGTCGGCATTGCCGATGCCGTTCTGCAGGCTGACGACCGGCGTGCCAGGAGGCAGCGTCAGGCCGAGCGCCGTCGCCGCTGCCGCCGTCGCGCCGGACTTCACGCACAGCAGCACCAGGTCTGGCTTGAGTCCGGCGGGTGGCTCTTCATGCAGGCGCAGCTGCAGCGCGGGGATGTGGCGGTCCAGGCCGTCCTGGTCGGTCAGGCGCAGGCCGTGCTTGCGCAGCGCCGCCAGCACGCGCGGGCGCCCGACGAAGTGCACTGGCACACCGGCCAGTTGCGTCAGGCCGCCGGCGAAGCAGCCGACGGAGCCGGCGCCCATGACCAAGACGCCGGTCATCGCTTCAGGGCTTCAGACCGGATGGGCCAGGTCGCGCAGGTGCGTCGGCCCGACGCGCCTTTCGATCTCCTCGAGCAGGCGGCGTCCCCAGCCCAGCGTGAACATCGCCTCGCCGACGACGAACATGGGGCCGACGAGCAGGCCGACGAGGTCATCGACGAAGGCGGGCTTGCGGCCCTCGTAGTAGTGGCCGACGAACTGGAAGATCCAGCCCACGACGAAGGCGCCCACGCCGATGAGCAGCCAGCTCGTCATCGAGCCTTGGGCCGCCGTCATGGCCATCGCCGTCAGGACGCCGTTCACGATGGCGGTGGCTGCGCCTAGCATGAGGTTGCCGCGGGTGAGATACCACAGCGCGGTCACGGCCCAGACGACGATGGCGGCATTCATGGGCGTGTCGCCGAGCGTGAACTCGGCGCGCGACAGCAGCACGCTGATGGCGAAGACGATGAGGGGGATGCCGATGAAATGCGTCGCGATGTTGCGGCGGTCGCGGTGGTAGGCGGCGTACTGCGCCATCAGGTCGAGGGCAGGGCGGAACAGGCTGGCCATGGCGGGCTCCGTGCGTGGGAGAGTGGTGGCTATGCTAGACCAGCCGGGCGCCGCGGCGCGAGGCGTCGGCCCGCAAACCCCCGAATGAACGTGCAGTTTGATGCCTAGGAACCTCACGATGTCACCTGCGAGACGCCGGCTGCTGCTGGCCGCCGCGGCGGCCCTGGCGGGCTGTGCCGGCCCTCTCCCGCCGTCGCCCGCCGCTCCTGACGATGGCCAAGCCTTGCGCATCCTCGTCTTTCGCGGTGGCACGGCGGCGCGGCTGGGCCATAACCACGTGCTGCGCGCAGCCGATCTCCGGGTGGAATGGCCCGAGGCCGGCCCGGTGCTGCGCTTTCGCCTGGACGCGCTGGACATCGACCCGCCGGCCCTTCGCGCCGGCCTCGGCGCCGCCTTCGCCAGCGCTGTCGGCGACGAGGCCCGCGCCGGCACGCGCGCCAACCTGCTCAAGGCCCTGGACGTGGCCAGGCATCCCGAGGTCGTCGTGCGCACGCTGCAGCGCCTTGGCGAGGGCGGCCGGCAGGCGGTGGAGGCCGAGATCAGCCTGCACGGCGTCACGCGCCGCCAGTGGTTCGTCGCCGAGGTCGAGGGCCGCCGAGCCCGCGGCGAGGTCGTCGTGCGGCAGAGCGACTTCGGCCTGCAGCCCTTCACGGTGCTCGGCGGCCTGCTGGCCGTGCAGGACGCGCTGGTGGTGCAGTTCGAGCTGACGGCGCCTTAGGCTCGCGGCGCCGGCCCGAGCCGGCGGACCATGAGGTCCTTGTCGAGCCGCCGGCCGTCGGGCAGGCGGATCGCGTCGGGCAGGCGGCCATAGCGCTCGAAGCCCTGGCTCTCGTAGAGGCCGATGGCGGCGCGGTTGCCGGCGGTGACGCTGAGCGTGACCTGCGCCAGCCCCGGGGTGGCCTGCAGGCGGTCGAGCGCCTCGGCCAGCAGCGCACGGCCGAGGCCACGGCCGCGGTGGCTGGCCGCCACCATCATGCCCACGAGGTGGGCGGTGTGCTGCACTTTGCGCCGCGGCTCGCGCTCGCAGGTGAGGGCGCCGACGAGGCGTCCGCCATCCAGGGCCACCAGGGTGAACAGCGTGGTGCCGTTGGCGCCGCCGGTCAGGCGGCTCCGATAGCTCGCCAGGTCGCGCTGGATCTCGGTCTCCGCGTCCGAGGTGAAGGCCTCGGGGTGGGCCGCGAGCATGCCGTCGCGCAGTGCCTTGTAGGCGAGCAGGTCGGGTTCCACCATGGGTCGGATGAGCAGGCTATCCATGCAGGTCGGCGAGGTGGTTGAAGTTGGCGAAGGCGGCTTCGCCGTCGAAGTGGGCGATGCCGTGGGGCCGGCTGCGCATCCAGCCCAGCACGGCACGGCCGCCGCCGCTCAGATGTTCGGCCAACGGCTCGCGCAGCCGGGCGTGCAGCAGAGCGTGGGTGGGATGCTCGCGCGCAGCCTGCGCGAAGGCCTGCCCGTGATCGGCTGCTGCTGCCAGCAGCCGGGCCGCAAGGTCCAGTGGCAGGCGAGGGCTGTCGCAGGGGGCCGTCAGCAGCCAGGCATCGTCGGGGATGGCGTTCAGGCCGGCCAGCATGCCGGCCAGCGGGCCGGCGAACTCGAGGCCGGGTGGATCGGTCAGCACCGGGTGGCCGAATGCCGCGTAGGCGTCCAGGTGGCGGTTGGCGCTGATGAGCAGCGCCTGGGCCTGCGGCGCGAGGCGTGCGATGACGTGAGCGACCAGGGGCTGGCCGTCCAGCAACTGCAGGCCCTTGTCCAAGCCGCCCATGCGCGTTCCCCGGCCACCGGCGAGGACGAGGGCATGGACGGCGCTCATCCGCCGATGTAGTGCATCTCGACGCGGCGCTCGCCCTCGGGCGTCGCGGCGCCCTGGCCGCGCAGCTGCGAATAGCGGTCGGCGCGGCCCGTCCAGACGCTCGCGACCGCCGCGGCCAGTTGTGCGTCGTCCACCGGCGCGGACCCGCGCAGCAGGCCGCGCAGGTCGTGGCCGCGGGTGGCGAAGAGGCAGGTGTAGAGCCGGCCTTCGGTCGAGAGCCTCGCGCGGTTGCAGTCGCCGCAGAAGGCCTGCGTGACGGACGAGATGAAGCCCACTTCGCCGCCGCCGTCGGCATAGGCCCAGCGTTCGGCCGTCTCGCCCGGGGCGCTGGCCGACAGCGGCACGAGGGGGAACTCCGCGGCGATGCGGCGCTGCACCTCGCTCGACGGCAGCACCTGGTCCATGCACCAGCCGTTGGTGGCACCCACGTCCATGTATTCGATGAAGCGCAGCACGATGCCGCTGTGCCGGAAGTGCCGCGCCATCGGCAGGATCTGGCCGTCGTTGACGCCGCGCTGGACGACCATGTTGACCTTGATCGGCCCGAGGCCGGCGGCCTGGGCGGCCTGGATACCCGCGAGCACGTCGGCCACGGGGAAGCCGACGTCGTTCATGCGCTGGAAGACGGCATCGTCCAGCCCATCGAGACTGACCGTCAGGCGCTTCAGCCCGGCCGCCCTGAGCGCACCGGCCTTGCGGGTCAGCAGTGAGCCGTTGGTGGTCAGCGTGAGGTCGAGTTCGCGGCCCTGCGGCGTGCGCAGGCCGGCCAGCATGCCGATCAGCGTTTCAAGGTGGCGGCGCAGCAGCGGCTCGCCGCCGGTGATGCGCAGCTTCTCCACGCCGAGGCCCACGAAGACGCGGGCCAGGCGGGTGATCTCCTCGAAGCTCAGCAGGTCGGCATGCGGCAGGAACTCGTGGTGCTTGTCGAACACCTGCTTGGGCATGCAGTAGCCGCAGCGGAAGTTGCAGCGGTCCGTCACCGAGATGCGCAGGTCGCGCAAAGGGCGCCCCAGCCTGTCGACCGGCGGGGCGCCGGCATCGCCGGCCGCGGGTTGCACCGGCATGCGCAGCGGGCGGGCGTCGTGCAGGGGGACGATGCGGGCGGACATGTGGCGATTGTGTCAGCGCCGCGAAGTCCGAGGGGTTGCGGGGCCAGGCGGCGCGCGCTTGAATCGGTCTGGATGAGCCCGATCCTCCATCCCGACCTGCCTCGCTTCGTCGCCTTCGGCGAGGCGTTGACCGACCTCATCCGCATCGGCCCGGACCGCTGGCGCAGCGCCTGCGGCGGCTCGCCCTGGAACGTCGCCGTGGCGATGTCCAGCCTCGGGCAGCTCAGCGCCTTCGCCGGCGCCATCAGCAACGATCCCTTCGGTGCCGAGATCTGGCGCAGCAGCCAGGACGCCAACCTCGACATGCGCTTCATCCAGCAGCTGGCCCGGCCGCCGCTGCTGGCCGTGGTGCACGAGGTCGACCCGCCGCAGGTCTTCTTCATCGGCCAGGACAGCGCCGACCTGCACTTCCGGCCCGAGGGCCTGCCCATGGGCTGGACGCGCGCGCTGCGATGGGCCCACTTCGGCAGCCTGGGCCTGGCGCGCGAGCCCCTGGCCGGGCGCCTGCTGTCGCTGGCCGAGGCGCTGAAGTCCGAAGGGCGGCTGATCAGCTACGACCCGAACTTCCGCAGCCCGCCGATGGATTCGAGCTACGACGACACGCTGGAGCAGATGTGCCGCCTGGCCGACGTCATCAAGGTGTCGGACGAAGACCTGCGCGGCCTGTTCCGCCTGCCCGACCACCGCTCGGGCCTGGCCCAGATCGCCGCCTGGAATCCCGGGGCCTGGCTGCTGCTGACGCGCGGCGATGCCGGCGCGACGCTCTACCACGGCGTCGAGGAGTGCAGCGCCCGGCCGCCGGAGGTCGACGTGGTGGACACCGTCGGTGCGGGCGATGCCGCCATGGCGGGGCTGCTCGACAGCCTGATGCGCGACGCCGGTGCCAGCGCCGAGCAGCATTTGCGCTGGGCCCTGGCGGCCGGTGCAGCGGCCTGCACCGAGGCCGGCTTCGCGCCCCCTCGCGCGGGTCATGTGGCGGCCTTGGCCGAGGCCGTGGAAATCGTCGACGCTAGGGTTTTCCCGCTTCGGTCTTGATCCAGATCAAGGGGGGCTCTAGGATTAACCGACCGGTCGGTAGAGAAATTCCATGTCCGAACACCTGATCCAGATCGAGCCGCAAGGCGCCGTGCGCTTGCTGCGCCTGAATCGCCCCGAAGCGCTGAACGCCTTCACGGCGCCCCTGCTCAGCCAGCTCCGTCAGGCCCTTGAGGCGGCGGCCGAGGACCGGGAGACGCGCGCCGTCGTCATCACTGGCGCGGGCCGGGCCTTCAGCGCCGGCCAGGATCTCGCCGACCCCCACGTCGCGCCCAGCCGCGACCCCGGCGCCGCGCCCAAGGACATTGGGCACATGCTGGAGCACTACTACATCCCGCTGGCCCTGCGCCTGCGCAGCATGCCGATCCCAGTGGTGGCGGCCGTCAACGGCGTGGCCGCAGGGGCGGGCGCCAACCTGGCACTGGGCTGCGACCTGGTGGTCGCGGGCGAGAGTGCCAGCTTCATCCAGGCCTTCTCCCGCATCGGCCTCATTCCCGACTGCGGCGGCACTTGGCTGCTGCCGCGTCTGGTGGGCCGCGCCAAGGCGCTGGAGCTGGCCCTGCTGGGCGACAAGCTCAAGGCCGCGGAGGCCGAGCGCATCGGCCTGATCGCCCGCGTGGTGCCCGACGCCGAGCTGGCCGGCACGGTCCTGGCCATCGCCCAGAGGCTCGCCGCCATGCCGACCCGCGCGCTTTATGAAACCCGCGCCGCGCTCGACGACGCCATGAAGCTGGACTATGAGCCCGCCCTCAAGCGCGAGGCACAGTTGCAAAGCCAGCTTGGCTTCGCCTACGACTACCTGGAGGGCACGGCCGCCTTCCTGGACAAGCGTTCGCCCGAGTTCAAGGACCGCTGATGGATACGCAAGCCACGGCCGAGAAGGTCCGCGACGTGATGTTCGCGGACGATGCCGCCAGCCGCATGCTGGGCCTGCAGATCACCGAGGTCTCGCCCGGCCGGGCCGTGGCGACGATGACGGTCCGGCCCGACATGCTCAACGGCTTCGGCATCTGCCATGGCGGGCTGATCGCCACGCTGGCGGACTCCGCCTTCGCCTTTGCCTGCAACAGCCGCAATGCGATGACGGTGGCGTCGGGCTTCGCCATCGACATCCTCAAGAGCGCCAAGCTCGGCGACGTGCTGACCGCGACGGCCGCCGAAGCCTCGCTGGCGGGGCGCACGGGCCTGTACGACATCACGGTCCGCAACCAGGAAGGCGAGTTGATCGCCCTGTTCCGCGGTCGCTCCTACCGCCTGGGCGAGCGCAAGGTCTTCGACGAAGGAATGCCAGCATGAGCATCAAGGCCCCGATCCGCGTGCCCAAGCCCGGCGAGCTGGAGCCCATCGAGACCGCCAGCCGCGACGAACTCCAGGCCCTGCAGCTCGAGCGGCTGCGCTGGAGCCTGCGGCACGCCTACGAGCACGTGCCGCACTACAAGGCCAGCTTCGACCGGGCCGGCGTGCACCCGTCCGACTTGAAGCAGCTGTCCGACCTGGCGAAGTTCCCGTTCACGACCAAGCAGGACTTGCGCGCGAACTACCCGTTCGGCCTCTTCGCCGTGCCGCGCGAGAAGCTGGCGCGCATCCATGCCTCCTCGGGCACGACGGGCAAGCCGACGGTCGTCGGCTACACCCTGGCCGACATCGACCGCTGGGCCAACCTCGTCGCCCGCTCCATCCGCGCCGCGGGTGGCCGTGCCGGCGATCTGGTGCACGTGGCCTACGGCTATGGTCTCTTCACCGGCGGCCTGGGTGCCCACTACGGCGCCGAGCGCCTGGGCTGCACCGTCATCCCGATGAGCGGCGGCCAGACCGAGAAGCAGGTGCAGCTCATCACCGACTTCAAGCCCGACATCATCATGGTCACGCCGAGCTACATGCAGGTGCTGATCGAGGAGTTCCGCCGCCAGGGCCTGGATGCGCGCGAGTCGTCGCTCAAGATCGGCATCTTCGGCGCCGAGCCCTGGACCGAGGCCATGCGCCGCGACATCGAGCAGGGCGCGGGCATCGACGCGGTGGACATCTACGGCCTGTCCGAAGTGATGGGTCCGGGCGTGGCCAACGAGTGCATCGAGAGCAAGGACGGCCCGGTCATCTGGGAAGACCATTTCTACCCCGAGATCATCGACCCCGAGACGGGCGAGGTGCTGCCCGACGGCAGCGAGGGCGAACTCGTCTTCACCTCGCTCACCAAGGAAGCGATGCCCGTCATCCGCTACCGCACGCGCGACCTCACGCGGCTGCTGCCGCCCACGGCGCGCAGCATGCGGCGCATGGGCAAGATCGTCGGCCGCAGCGACGACATGCTCATCATCCGCGGCGTCAACCTCTTCCCCACGCAGGTGGAGGAACTGGTGCTGCAGGAGCCGGGCCTGGGCGGCCAGTACCAGCTCGTCGTGACGCGCGACGGGCACCTGGACGAGCTCGTCATCCGCTGCGAGCTGGCGCTGGGCGCGACCGACGACGGCATCGGCCGGCGGCTGGCCGAGCGCATCAAGAACCTGATCGGCGTGAGCGCCAAGGTGAGCGTCGAGCAGCCCGAATCCATCGAACGCACGCTGGTCGGCAAGGCCCGCCGCGTGGTCGATCAACGCAAGAGATCATGAATACCCAACACAGCCACAGAGGCACAGAGACACAGAGGCGCTCGGATCTCTCTGTGTCTCTGTGCCTCTGTGGCCGTGTTCTTTTTCCTGAGCAAAGGAGCCGCTGATGTACACCCAAGCCATGGATCTGATGGCCCGGGAAGCCAAGCCCAAGGTCGTCAAGAGCGCCGAGGAGCTGGCCCGCGAAGAGGCCTTCGAGGCCCGCATCGACGCGGGCGACTTCATCGAGGCCAAGGACTGGATGCCCGAGCACTACCGCAAGACGCTGGTGCGCCAGATCAGCCAGCATGCGCACAGCGAGATCGTCGGCATGCTGCCCGAGGGCAACTGGATCACGCGCGCGCCGACGCTCAAGCGCAAGGCGATTCTTCTCGCCAAGGTGCAGGACGAGGGCGGCCACGGCCTCTACCTCTACGCCGCCGCCGAGACCCTGGGCACCAGCCGCGACGAGATGACCGAGGCGCTGCTGTCGGGCAAGGCCAAGTACAGCTCCATCTTCAACTACCCCACGCTGACCTGGGCCGACATCGGCGTCATCGGCTGGCTGGTGGACGGCGCGGCCATCATGAACCAGGTGCCGCTGTGCCGCTGCTCCTTCGCGCCCTACGCGCGGGCCATGATCCGCGTCTGCCGCGAGGAGAGCTTCCACCAGCGCCAGGGCTACGAGAGCCTGCTGGTGATGATGCAGAAGGGCACGCCCGAGCAGAAGGCCATGGTGCAGGACGCCGTGAACCGCTGGTGGTGGCCGGCGCTGATGATGTTCGGCCCGGCGGACAAGGATTCGCCCAACTCCGAGCAGAGCATGCGCTGGGGCATCAAGCGTGTCTCCAACGACACCCTGCGCCAGAAGTTCGTCGACGCCACCATCCCGCAGGCCGAGATCCTGGGCGTGACCGTGCCCGACCCCGAGCTGAAGTGGAATGCCGAGCGCGAGAGCTACGACTTCGGCCCCATCGACTGGAGCGAGTTCTGGCGCGTGGTGGGAGGCGAAGGCCCCTGCAACCGCGAGCGCCTGGCGGCACGTCAGAAAGCCTGGAACGACGGCGCCTGGGTGCGCGAGGCGGCAATGGCCCATTCGCGCAAGCAAGCCACCAAGGCCCAAGCGGCCTGAGGAGAGCACATGAGCAACACGAAGAACGAATGGCCGCTGTGGGAAGTCTTCGTCCGCAGCAAGGCGGGCCTGGACCACAAGCACTGCGGCAGCCTGCATGCGGCCGACGCGGCCATGGCCATTCAGATGGCACGCGACGTCTACACCCGCCGCCAGGAGGGCACGAGCATCTGGGTCGTGCGCTCCGAGCAGATCGTCGCCAGCGACCCGGTCGAGAAGGGCAGCCTCTTCGAGCCGGCCGACGACAAGGTCTATCGCCATCCGACGTTCTACGAACTGCCGGAACAGCTGAGCCACATGTGAGGACAGGCCCACCCCCTACTCGCTTTGCGAGCCTCCTCAAGGGGGCAACGCCGATGGCCCGGCAAAGCCGGTTTCGTGGCGTTCGCTGGGTAGAACCCACTGGCTGCGAGTCGAACTGCGAGACCCATGATGTTTGATCCCCGAATGACGTATGTCCTGCAACTCGCGGACACCTGCCTCATCCACGCCCAGCGCCTGGGCGAGTGGTGCGGCCATGCGCCGGTCATCGAGGAAGACCTCGCCCTGACCAACATGGCGCTGGACCTGATCGGCCAGGCGCGTGCGCTGCTCACGCATGCCGGCGCGCTGGAAGGGGCGGGCCGCGACGAAGACCAGCTCGCCTTCCTGCGCGAGGAGCGCGACTACCGCAACGTCGTCCTCGTCGAACTGCCCAACTCGGCGGCCAGCCCCAGCGACGGCAGCGGCGGCCGCGACTTCGCGCTGACGACGCTGCGCAACGCCGCGGTCGCCATCTGGCTGGAGCTGCTCTACGAGAAGCTCCTCGACAGCACGGACCCCGAGCTGGCCGCCATCGCCGCCAAGGCGCTCAAGGAGGTTCGCTACCACCGCCAGCATGCCAGCGACTGGGTCGTTCGGCTGGGCGACGGCACGGCCGAGTCGCAGGCACGCATGCAGGCGGCGCTGGCCGTGCTCTGGCCCTATGTCAACGAGCTGTTCGCCGCGCCGGGTGTCGACGGCGTCGGCCCGGCCTGGAAGGACGTCGAGGCCGAATGGCGCGCCCGCTGGGGCACCTTGATGCAGGAGGCCACCCTGAGCCTGCCGCGCGACAGCGCCCTGCGGACGCAAGGCCATCTCGGCGTCCACAGCGAGCACATGGGCCACCTGCTGGCGACGATGCAATACCTGCAGCGCGCCTACCCCGGAGGCGTGTGGTGAACCTGGAAGCCGCCCGGGCACGGCTGGCCTCGCTGCCGGACCCCGAGATCCCGGCCGTGACGCTGGTGGAGCTGGGCATCGTGCGGGACCTGCGCGAGACCGGCGCCGGGCTGGAGGTGGTGCTGACGCCGACGTACAGCGGCTGCCCCGCCACCGAGCTGATCGCCGACGACGTGCGTGCCGCGCTGGCGGAGTTCGGCCCGGTGACCGTGACCCTGCAGCGCAGCCCGGCCTGGACAACCGACTGGATCAGCGCCGAAGGCCGCGAGAAGCTGCAGCGCTACGGCATCGTGCCGCCGCAGTGCAGCGCCGAGCAGGCCATCCGCTTCGTGCCCCAGCTGCGCTGCCCGCGCTGCGCGGGCGGGCGCACGGAGCAGCTCTCGCGCTTCGGCTCCACGCCGTGCAAGTCGACGTGGCGCTGCATCGAATGCGGCGAGCCGTTCGAATACTTCAAATCGATATGAGCCCACCCCCTACGCGCTTCGCGCGCCCCCTTCAAGGGGGCACTGCCAGCGGCCCAGCAAAGCCGGCTCCGCGGCAGTCGCTGGATGGGCTCGCGCGCTTCGCCGCGAGCATTTAAGCCCCTGAAAACCATGGCACTTCACTTCCGACCCCTGCGCGTGACTTCCGTCGAGCGCGACACCGACGACGCGGTGGTCGTCGGCTTCGAGGCGCCGCCCGAAGGCTTCGGCTTCGAGCCCGGCCAATACCTGACCCTGCGCGCCAGCGTCGGGGGCGAGGAGCTGCGGCGCAGCTACTCCATCTGCTCGGACCGTTCGCTCAAGGTCGGCATCCGCCGCGTCGACGGCGGCGCATTCTCGAGCTGGGTGCATGAGCAACTGCGCGTGGGCGACGTGCTCGAGTCCTATCCGCCCCAGGGCCGCTTCGTGCTGCCGGCCGCGCGCCGGGACGGGCGCCATGTGCTCTTCGTCGCCGGCGGCTCAGGCATCACGCCCATTCTGGCCTTGCTGACGGCGCTGCTCGAACGCGAACCCACGGCCCGCGCGACGCTCATCTACGCCAACCGCCGCACGGCGTCGACGATGTTCAAGGAAGAACTCGAAGACCTGAAGAACCGCTTCATGACGCGGCTGTCGCTGCACCTGATCTTCAGCCGCGAGGCGGTCGACGCGCCGCTCTACGGCGGGCGGCTGGACGCGGGCAAGCTCAGCGCCTTCCTGGCCGGGCCGGTGCCAGCAGCCAGCGTTGACGAGGCCTTCGTCTGCGGGCCCTTCGAGATGAACGACCAGGCCGAGGCGGCGCTGCGGGGCGCTGGCGTGCCGGCCGAGCGCATCCACATCGAGCGCTTCGGCACGCCGGAGACCCTGGCCGGCCGTCCGGCGCCGCACGAGGTCAAGCCCGGCGATGCGCCCGAGGCCCGCGTCACCGTCATCCGCGACGGCCTGTCGCGCGAGATCGACTTCCATGCCGGCGACCCCAGCCTGCTCGACGCCGCCGCGCGCGAGGGCCTGGACGTGCCGTTCTCCTGCAAGAGCGGCGTCTGTTCCACCTGCCGCTGCAAGCTGGTGGAGGGCCGGGTGCGCATGGACAAGAACTTCGCGCTCGACAAGGACGAGGTGGCGGCCGGCTTCATCCTGAGCTGCCAGGCGCATCCGCTGACCGAGCGTGTCGTGATCAGCTTCGACGAACGTTGATGCATCATCCGGGGCCCTTCAACACGGCCACAGAGGCACAGAGACGCAGCGGCGTTTCCGGCCTGCGCTTCTCCGTGCCTCTGTGCCTCCGTGGTTGCATTTCTGAATCACGAGATTTCTGATGGCCCGTAAACGTGCCCCCGGTTTCGAAGCCCAACGCGAGGACATCCTCGCCGCCGCCGCGCGCCTGTTCGCCGAGCAGGGCTTCAGCGCCACGTCCATGAACCAGGTGGCCGAGGCCTGCGGCGTGGCCAAGCCCACGCTCTACCACTACTTCCAGGACAAGCAGGAGCTGCTCGCCCAGATCTGCGACAGCCATGTGCATGCGCTGCTGACGCTGGTGGAGGAGGTCAAGGCCCGGCAGCTGGCGCCCGACGCCCAGCTGCGCGCCCTCATCGAGCGCTTCACCCGCGCCTATGCCGACGCGCAAGACCAGCACCGCGTGCTGACCAGCGAGATCAAGTTCCTGGCCGATGCCGAGCGCGAGCGGCTGCTGGACGTCGAACGCCGCGTCGTGGCGGAGTTCGCCGCCGCGCTCTGCCGCGTGAGGCCGGAGCTGCGCGATGCCAAGCTGCACAAGCCGCTGACCATGCTGCTGTTCGGCATGATCAACTGGACCTTCACCTGGCTGCGCCCCGACGGCGAGCTCTCGCACGAGGCGCTCGCGGCCCTGGTGAGCGATCTATTCTTCGGCGGCCTCGGCGCAGTGCAACTGCGCCAGTCCGCCGCCATTCAATAACCCCGAGGAGACGACCCATGAAGCCCTTCAAGCAACTCGCCCTGGCCCTGGCCGCCACGCTCAGCCTCGCCGCCCAGGCCGACATCAACGTCGGCGTCACGCTGTCGGCCACCGGCCCCGCGGCCTCGCTGGGCATCCCGGAGAAGAACACTGTCGCGCTGATGCCGACGACCATCGCCGGCCAGAAGGTCAACTACATCGTGCTAGACGACGCGTCCGACACGACCACGGCCGTGGCCAACACCCGCAAGCTCATCACCGAGAACAAGGTCGACCTCATCATCGGCTCGACCGTCACGCCCAACTCGCTGGCCATGATCGACGCGGTGTCGGAGTCGGGCACGCCGATGATCTCGATGGCGGCCTCGGCCCGCATCGTCGAGCCCGTCGACGCCAAGAAGCGCTGGGTCTTCAAGACGCCGCAGAACGACATCATGATGGCCCTGGCCATCGTCCAGCACATGGTGGACAACGGCGTGAAGACGGTCGGCTTCATCGGCTTCGCCGACGCCTACGGCGAAGGCTGGTGGACCGAGTTCAACAAGATCGCCACCACCAAGAAGCTCAACGTCGTCGCGACCGAACGCTACAACCGCACGGACACCTCCGTCACCGGCCAGGTGCTCAAGCTCGTCGCCGCGCGGCCCGACGCCATCCTCATCGCTGGCTCGGGCACGCCCGCGGCCCTGCCGCAGAAGGCGCTCAAGGAGCGCGGCTACGCCGGCAAGATCTACCAGACCCACGGCGTGGCCAACAACGACTTCCTGCGCGTGGGCGGCAAGGACGTGGAAGGCACGCTGCTGCCGTCCGGCCCGGTGCTGGTGGCAGCCCAGCTGCCGGCCGACCATCCGGTCAAGAAGAGCGCGCTGGACTACATCGCCAAGTACGAGGCCGCCAACGGCAAAGGCAGCGTGTCGACCTTCGGCGGCCACGCCTGGGATGCCGGCATGCTGCTCGCCGCCGCCGCGCCCGAGGCCCTGAAGAAGGCCCAGCCCGGCACGCCGGCCTTCCGCGCCGCCCTGCGCGACGCGCTGGAGAACGTCAAGAACGTCGCCGGCGCCCACGGCGTGTTCAACATGTCCGCCCAGGACCACCTCGGCCTCGACCAGCGCGCCCGCGTGATGGTGAAGATCGAGAACGGCACCTGGAAGCTGATCAAGTAGCCCACCCTCTACGCGCTTCGCGCGCCCCTTCAAGGGGGCACTGCCGCAGGACCGGCAAAGCCGGATCCTCGGCAGTTGCTGGATGAACGGCCGTCGCTTCGCGAGGCCTTGAGGATCAAAGATGTCGGTTCCCATTCTGCAAAGCTACATCGCCGGCCGCTGGGTCGGTGCCACCGCGGCCAAGCCGCTGGCCAGCGCGATCAACGGCCGCGTCGTGGCCCACACGCACGAGGAGGCGCTCGACTTCGCCGAGAGCCTGGCCTATGCCCGGGGCACGGCCCTGCCGGCGCTGCTGCGCACCCACTTCCAGGACCGTGCCCGCGTGCTCAAGGCCCTGGCGGCCTACCTGCTCGAACGCAAGGAGCAGCTCTACGCCATCAGCGCCCACACCGGCGCGACGCGGGCGGACTCGTGGATCGACATCGAGGGCGGCATCGGCACGCTGTTCGCCTATGCCTCCATCGGCGGCAAGGACCTGCCCAGCAGCAATGTGTTGCACGAGGGCCCGCCGATGCGCCTCGGGGCCAACAACCACTTCATCGGCAGCCACGTGCTGGTGCCCAAGCGCGGCGTGGCCCTGCACATCAATGCCTTCAACTTCCCGATGTGGGGGATGCTGGAGAAGTTCGCGCCCAGCTTCCTGGCCGGCATGCCCTGCCTCGTGAAGCCGGCCACCGCCACCAGCTATGTCGCCGAGGCCTGCGTGCGCCTCATCGTCGACTCCGGCCTGGTGCCCGAAGGGGCGCTGCAGCTCATCATCGGCGGCACGGGCGACCTCTTCGACCGCCTCGACGAAGCCGACGTCGTCACCTTCACCGGCAGCGCCGACACTGCGCTGCAGCTCAAGGCCCATCCCAACCTGCTCCGCAGAAGCATCCCCTTCAACGCCGAGGCCGACAGCCTCAACTGCGCCATCCTCGCCCCCGACGTGACGCCGGCCGACCCTGAGTTCGACCTCTTCGTCAAGGAGGTGGCGCGCGAGATGACGGCCAAGGCCGGCCAGAAGTGCACGGCCATCCGCCGCACCCTGGTGCCGCGCCACCTGACCGATGTCGTCGCCGCCGCCTTGAAGGCCCGCCTGGCCAAGATGGTGGTCGGCGACCCGGCCCTGGAAGGCGTACGCATGGGGGCCCTGGCGAGCAAGGCTCAGCAGCATGACGTGGCCGAGCGTGTGGCCCAGCTCGCCCGCGGCTGCGAGGTGCTGCTGTCCGAGCGCGACGGCTTCGCGCCCAGGGGCGAGGGCGTGTCCGATGGCGCCTTCTTCGCGCCGACCCTGCTGCTGGCGCACAACTCCGCGGCCAGCGACGCCCACCATGTCGAGGCCTTCGGCCCCGTCACGACGCTGATGCCCTACGGCGAGTTCGAGGAGGCCCTGCATCTCGCGACCCTGGGCCGTGGCAGCCTCGTCGGCACCCTCTGCACCAAGACGCCGGCCCTGGCCGCGCAGGCCGTGCCCACCTTCGCCGCCTGGCATGGCCGCATGCTGGTGCTGGACCGCGAGGCGGCTCTCGAGAACACCGGCCACGGCTCGCCCCTGCCCAAGCTCAAGCACGGCGGCCCGGGGCGCGCCGGCGGCGGCGAGGAACTGGGCGGCCTGCGGGCCGTCAAGCACTACCTGCAGCGCTGCGCCGTGCAGGGCTCGCCGACCATGATCTCGGCCGTCACCGGCGAATACCAGCGCGGCGGCGCCGTGACGGAGAGCGAGACCCATCCCTTCCGGCGCTACTTCGAGGACGTGGAGGTGGGCATGAGCCTGCTCACCCACCGCCGCACGGTGGGGGAGGCCGACATCGTCGCCTTCGGCGGCCTGTCGGGCGACTACTTCTACATGCACTTCGACGAGGTCGCCGCGAAGGAGTCGCCGTTCGGCCGGCGCATCGCCCACGGCTACTTCGTGCTGTCGGCGGCGGCGGGCCTCTTCGTGAGTCCGGCGCCGGGCCCGGTGCTGGCCAACTACGGCCTGGAGAACCTGCGCTTCGTCACGCCCGTGGCCATCGGCGACACCATCCAGGCGCGCCTCACCGCCAAGCGCAAGATCGACCGCCCGCCGCGCGACGACCAGCCCGCGCAGGGCGTCATCGGCTGGGACGTGGCCGTCACCAACCAGCGCGGGGAGCTCTGCGCGAGCTACGAGATCCTGACGCTGGTGGCCAAAAGGGTGGCGGGATAGCCCACCCCCGAGGCGCTGCGCGCCTCCCCCTCAAGGGGGCGCACCCGGTGGCCTGGCAAAGCCAGTTCCACGGGTGCTGCTGGAGGGGGCAGCCGGCTGCGCGGCTGCGAAGGGTTCAGTTCAGGGGCAGCGCGCCTCAGCGCGTGACGGTGCCGCTCTCGGCGGCGGCCTTGAGGTCGGCGCGGCGGGCGCCGGTGAAGCGCTTGGCCCAGTAGGAGTCGCGCATGTCCTCCACGCGCACGGCACTGCCGGTGCGTGGGGCGTGGATGAACTTGCCTTCGCCCACGTAGATGCCCACGTGGCTGAAGGTGGCGCGCATGGTGTTGAAGAACACCAGGTCGCCGGGCTTGAGCTCGTCCTTGCGGATGGGCAGCAGGCTGCTGAGCTTGGCCTGCTCGTCGGCGCGGCGCGGCAGGATCAGGCCCACGCTCATCTCGAAGATGTGGCGGGTGAAGCCGCTGCAGTCGAAACCGTTCTCGACCGAATTGCCGCCTCGGGTGTAGCGCACGCCCAGGAAGTTCATGGCCGAGAGCACGAGGTCGGACGCGGTGTCCCGCACGCTGGCCAGCAGCCGAGATGACCCGCCGGTCTCGGCATTGCCCAACAGGCCGCGGTCGCTGAGGAAGCGGCTCACGGCATCGTTGGCTGGCTGGGTGCCCGGGGCGGGGCGGGGAGCCGCCTTGTCTGCCGCAGGCTGTGCCTGGGCCTGGGCCTGGGGCTGGGGCTGTTGCTGCTGCAGGCTCTGGCCGTAGGCACCCGTCATGGTGCCGGGCGGCGGCGTCACCGTCGCGGCCTGGGCCACCCCCTGAGCATGCGCGGCGCAACCGACGACCAGCAGGCCAGCGGCGGCGAGGCGATTCAGGAGGGCGAAGGGAACCAGGGACATTCGAGCGGACAGGGACCGGACGGAACGGGCCGCAAGGGCCAAGGCGGAGAAGGGAACGGCGGCGCGCAGGGTAGGGGGGTGACCCGCCAGCGTCAACCGGAGCAGACGTAAAGCGCAGAATTTTCAGGGCAAACCCGGGGTCGGCCAACGGCGAACTTCGTAAAAACCCGAAATAGTCCGCGCGACCTGACCCAGGTCAGACTGTCGTCAGTGGTGCATGACCACACTGGCGGACATGACGACCTATGCCGACTTCCACCGCCGCTCCCTCGTCGAACGCGATGCCTTCTGGGCCGAGCAGGCCCGGCGCATCGACTGGCAGACCCCGCCGCAGCAGATCTGCGACGCCAGCAATCCGCCCTTCGCGCGCTGGTTCGTCGGCGGCACCACCAACCTCTGCCACAACGCCGTGGACCGGCATGCCGCCAAGCGGCCCGATGACCGCGCGCTGATCTGGGTCTCCACCGAGGTGGGGCAGGAGAAGGTCTACAGCTTCGCCGAGCTGCAGGCCGAGGTGGAGGCCTTCGCGGCCATGCTGCAGGCCGAGGGCGTGGGCCAGGGCGACCGTGTGCTCATCTACATGCCCATGATCCCCGAGGCGGCCTTCGCCATGCTGGCCTGCGCCCGCATCGGCGCCGTGCACTCGGTGGTGTTCGGCGGCTTCGCCTCGGTCGCCCTGGCGAGCCGCATCGACGACGCCACGCCCAAGCTCGTCGTCAGCGCCGATGCCGGCAGCCGCGGCGGGAAGGTCGTCGCTTACAAACCCTTGCTCGACGAAGCCATTTCGCTCGCTGCCCACAAGCCCGCCAAGGTGCTGATGGTGGACCGCGGCCTCGCCGCCTTCACGCCCGTGGCCGGCCGCGACCTCGACTACGCCACGCTGCGCGCCACCTACCTGGGCAGCCGTGTGCCGGTGACCTGGCTGGAGTCCAACAGCGTCAGCTACACCCTCTACACCAGCGGCACCACCGGCAAGCCCAAGGGCGTACAGCGCGATGTCGGCGGCTATGCCGTGGCCCTGGCCACGAGCATGGACTACATCTTCGGCGGTAAGGCCGGCGAGACGTATTTCTCTACCAGCGACATCGGCTGGGTCGTCGGCCACAGCTACATCATCTACGGCCCGCTCATCGCCGGCATGGCCACGCTGATGTACGAAGGCCTGCCCGTCAACCCTGACGCGGCCATCTGGTGGAGCCTGGTCGAAAAATACCGGGTGACAGTGATGTTCAGCGCGCCGACCGCCGTGCGCGTGCTCAAGAAGCACGACCCCGCCCTGCTCAAGCGCCACGACCTCTCCAGCCTGCGTGCCCTGTTCCTGGCCGGAGAGCCGCTGGACGAGCCGACGGCGCGCTGGATCGCCGAAGGCCTGGCGGTGCCCATCGTCGACAACTACTGGCAGACCGAGACCGGCTGGCCGCTGCTGACGGTGGCCAACCACATCCCCGGCGTCGACCCGGTGCCCACGCGCTTCGGCTCGCCTGGCATGCCGATGTACGGCTACGGCGTGAAGCTGCTCGACGAGAACACCGGCGAGGAGCTGAGCTCGCCCGACCAGAAGGGCGTGCTCGTCATCGAGCACCCGCTGCCGCCGGGCTGCCTGCAGACGGTCTGGGGCGACGACGCCCGCTTCGTCAACACCTACTGGAGCAGCGTGCCGGGGCGGCAGGTGTATTCGACCTTCGACTGGGGCCTGCGCGACGCCGACGGCTACACCTTCATCCTCGGCCGCACCGACGACGTCATCAACGTGGCCGGCCACCGGCTGGGCACGCGCGAGATCGAGGAGTGCATCTCGGGCCATGCGGCCGTGGCCGAGGTGGCCGTCGTGGGCGTGGCCGACACCTTGAAGGGCCAGGTCGCGCTCGCCTTCGCCGTGCCGCGCGAGACGCCGGCCACGCCCGAGGCGGCCCTGGCCCTGGAGGGCCAGATCATGAAGCGCGTGGACGAGCAACTGGGCGCCGTGGCGCGGCCTTCGCGCGTGCTCTTCGTCAGCGTGCTGCCCAAGACGCGCTCCGGCAAGCTGCTGCGCCGCGCCCTGCAGGCGGTCGCCGAAGGCCGCGACCCCGGCGACTTGACGACGATGGACGACCCAGGCGCCCTCGCTCAGGTAAAAACCCTGCTGCACAAGTAGGGGTGTGAAGAACGGCTCCCGGGCCGGCGCCCGGGAGAATCGCGGCCTTCCCACAAGGAGACGCGATGAAACCCGTCCTCACCTCCCTGGCCGCGCTGGCGCTCGCCGCCGCGGCCCAGGCACAACCCCAACTGCCCGGTCCCAACTTCCCCGCCTTCCATACCGCCGGCGACATCAAGACCAGCTGCGACGCCGGCCTCAAGGGCGCCCGCCAGCGTGTTGCCCTGCTCGAGAAGCGCAAGGTCGATGGCGGCTGGCTGGCCGCCTACGACGACCTGACGGTCTATCTCGAGGACCACCAGGGTCCGACCGACTTCGTCCTCAACGTCCACCCCGACAAGGCGGTGCGCGACGCGGCCCAGGAGTGCTCGCTGCGCTGGGCCGACTTCGGCTCCAGCCTCGGCCAGAACGAGAAGCTCTACCGCGCGCTGCAGAAGGCGCCGAAGAAGGACGGCATCGACGCCGAGTTCGTGCGCCTGGCCTCGGGCCAGTTCGAGGACAGCGGCGTGGCCCTGCCCAAGCCCAAGCGCCAGCGCGCCAAGCAGATCCTGGACAAGCTCACCGAGCTCGACCAGCAGTTCAACAAGAACATCCGCGACGCCGGCACCAAGGTCGTCTTCACCGAGGCCGAGCTCAAGGGCGTGCCGGCCAGCGTCTGGGAGAAGGCCAAGCGCGACGACCAGGGGCGCATCGTCCTGGGCGTGGACTATCCGAGCTACGTGCCCGTGATGCGCAGCGCCGAGAGCGCCGAGGCGCGCGAGCGCATGTGGCGGGCCAAGACCAACGAGGGCGGCCAGGCCAACCTCGACCTGCTGGCCCAGATCGCCACGCTGCGCGCCGAGTACGCCAAGCTCTTCGGTTATGGCAACTACGTCGACTTCAACCTGCGCCGCCGCATGGCCAAGGACGGCGCCACGGCCACGCGCTTCCTCGACTCGGTGACGGGTGCCGTCAACGAGCGCGAGAAGGCCGAGCTGCAGGAGCTGCGCGCCAACAAGGCCCAGCACCTGGGCACGCCGCTGGAGCAGACGACGGTGCAGCGCTGGGACGCATCCTTCTACAGCGAGCGCGTCAAGCGCGAGAAGTTCAGCGTCGACCAGAACGCCTTCCGGCCCTACTTCCCGCCGCAGGCCAGCCTGCAGTTCGCCATGCACATCATCGAGAAGCTGATGGGCGTGAAGTACGAGCGCATCGCCAACCCGCTCTGGCATGACGAGGCGCAGACCTATGTCGTCAGCGACGCGGCGTCCGGCAAGGCCATCGGCCAGCTCTACGTCGACCTCTACCCCCGCGAGGGCAAGTACAACCACGCCGCCGTCTGGCCGCTGCGCGGCAGCGCCACGCGCATCGCCCGCACGCCGGCCGCGGCCCTGGTCGTCAACTTCGACCGCAACGGCCTGACGCTGGACGAGGTCGAGACCCTGCTGCACGAGCTGGGCCACGCGGTGCACGTCGACCTGTCCAACACCCGCTATGCGGCGACCGCGGGCACGAGCGTGATGCACGACTTCGTCGAGGCGCCCTCGCAGATGCTGGAGGACTGGGTCTACGACAAGAAGGTGCTCAAGCTCATGCAGGAGGTCTGCGCCGAGTGCAAGCCGGTGCCGGATGCCATGGTCGAGCAGGCGACGGCCGCCAAGCACTACGGCAAGGGCGGGCTTTTCGGCCGCCAGCACCTGTACGCGAGCTACGACCTGGCCCTGCACCAAAGCGCCAAGCCCGAGCCGCTGCCGCTGTGGGCCCGGATGGAAGGCGCCACGCCGCTGGGCTACGTGCCGGGCACGATGTTCCCTGCCGGCTTCGCCCACATCGCGGGCAGCTATGGCGCGGGCTACTACGGCTACCTGTGGAGCCTCGTCGTCGCCATGGACCTGCGCACCGCCTTCGCTGCCGACAAGCTCGATCCGGCGGTGGGCAAGCGCTACCGCGACGGCGTGCTGGCCCAGGGCGCGCAGAAGCCGGCGCCCGAGCTGGTCAAGGACTTCCTCGGCCGCGAGTCGAACTCGCAGGCCTTCTTCGACTACCTGAAGAAGTGAGCGGCAGGCCGGCCAGGCCGGCCTCGCCGACGGCGCTCAGCCGCAGCTGCTCGAACCGCAGCCGTGGCTGGCGACCGCCAGCGGCTCGCGGCATTCGCCGGTGGTGGGGTCGAAGCCGACCTGCTGCATGGTGAACACCAGGGCCGCGTCCATCATCTCGGCGTGCTGGGGAAACCAGCCCGCCAGCTCGGTGCGCAGGATCTTGAGCGGCTCGCGGTCCTTCAGCTCGGTCGCGTAGCGCAGCGCCTCGCGCATCACGTCCAGCACCATCTTGTGCTGGCCGGCATGGCAGTTCTGCGGGTCGAAGCCGCAGCGGGCCATCCAGTCCTCCTCCATCGCGAAGTGCTGCTCCGTGTGGGTCAGCAGCGCATGGAAGGCGGGCAGGGCATCCTCGCCGCGGTCCAGGGCGTCGCCGTAGGCGTTCAGCAGCTCGACGAACTCCTGGTGGGTGGTGTCCAGCCGGGGCTGGCTGAGGACGAGGTTGTCGGTCCAGGCGAGGGTAGTCATTCGGCGGATGCTAGTCAGGCGTGGCTTCGGCGGCTTTGAGGCAACTCAAGCGAGTCGCTCACGGTGGCGGGCCACCTGGGCCCGCACCTGGGCCGGCGCGGTGCCGCCGAGCACGTTGCGCGCGTTCAGCGAACCTTCCAGCGAAAGCACGTCGAACACGTCAGCCTCGACGCGGGCGTCGAAGGCCTTGAGCTGGTCCAGCGACAGCGCGGCCAGGTCCACGCCCTGCTGGGTCGCCGCCTTGACCGCATGGGCCACGACCTCGTGGGCGTCGCGGAAGGGCAGGCCCTTCTTGACGAGGTAGTCGGCCAGGTCGGTGGCCGTCGCATGGCCCTTCAGGGCCGCCGCGCGCATGGCCTCGGGCCGCACGCTCAGGCCGGCCAGCATGTCGGCAAAGATGCGCAGCGTGTCCTTGAGCGTGTCCACGGTGTCGAACAGGGGCTCCTTGTCCTCCTGGTTGTCCTTGTTGTAGGCCAGGGGCTGGCCCTTCATCAGCGTGACCAGGCCCACCAGGTGGCCGACGACGCGGCCCGTCTTGCCGCGCGCCAGCTCGGGCACGTCGGGGTTCTTCTTCTGCGGCATGATCGACGAGCCGGTGCAGAAGGCATCGGGCAGGGCGATGAAGCCGAAGTTCTGGCTCATCCACAGGATGAGCTCCTCCGACAGCCGCGACACGTGCAGCATCACCAGCGAGGCCGCGGCGCTGAACTCGATGGCGAAGTCGCGGTCGCTGACGGCGTCGAGGCTGTTCTGGCACACGCCCTCCATGCCCAGCGTGCGGGCGACACGCTCGCGGTCCAGCGGGTAGCTGGTGCCCGCCAGGGCGGCGGCCCCGAGCGGCAGGCGGTTCACGCGCTTGCGGGTATCGAGCATGCGCTCGGCGTCGCGGGCGAACATCTCCACGTAGGCCAGCAGGTGGTGGCCGAAGCTCACCGGCTGGGCCACCTGCAGGTGGGTGAAACCGGGCAGGATGACCTCGGCATGCCGCTCGGCCTGATCCACCAGCACGCGCTGCAACTGGGCCAGCAGGCCGGTGATCTCGTCGATCTCGCCGCGCAGCCACAGCCTCACGTCGGTGGCGACCTGGTCGTTGCGGCTGCGGCCGGTGTGCAGCCGCTTGCCGGCGATGCCCACTCGCTCCGTGAGGCGCGCCTCGATGTTGAGGTGCACGTCCTCCAGGTCCAGCTTCCAGTCGAACTGCCCGGCCTCGATCTCGGCGGCGATCTCGCCGAGGCCACGCTGGATGGCCTCCAGGTCTTCGCGACTCAGGATGCCCTGGGCGGCCAGCATCTCGGCATGGGCGAGGCTTCCGGTGATGTCGGCCCGCCACAGGCGCTTGTCGAAACCGACGCTGGCCGTGTAGCGCTTGACCAGCTCGCTCATCGGTTCGGAGAACAGGGCGGACCAGGCTTGGGATTTGTTGGCGAGTTGGTTGTCTGACATGGAGAACGTGCGGATTCAGCGCGCAAAATGCGCCGCAACCCGGGATTATCGAACGCCAGCCGAAACGCCACCCGCCACCGCCCCGCCATGCTCTTCTTCAAGCGTCGCGCCCAGCCCCGCCACAGCGTCTGGCACGAGTCCATGCAGTTGAGCCAGTGGCTGGGCTTCGGGGCCACCGAGCTGCCCGAGCTGCCCGAGCTGAACACCGCCCCGCTGCTGGACCCGACCCGCGCCTTCGACGTCTGCCACGTCGGCCTGGTGTTGCGCGCAGTCCTGGGCGTGCAGCTGCTGCTGGCGCTGGGGGCCGCCGTCGTGGCCAAGGATGCCTCGCAGTGGCTCGCGCTGACGGCCAACGGCACCGTCGTGACGATGTTCGCGGTGCTGTCCTGGCTGCTCACCGTCTGCGCCGCCAAGCGGCTGTGGCCCCGGCTGCCCGAACCCGCCCAGTGGGCGGTGCTGATGGCTCTCGGCGCGATCGGCGCGCTCTCGGGCTTCGCCCTGCTCAGCCTCACCAGCGAGGAGCCGCCCGGCCTCTGGCGCATCGGCAGCATCGCCGCCTGCGGCGCCAGCGGCGCGGCCCTGCTGCTGGCCTGGCTCAAGCTGCGCGAGCACACCCAGCGTCCGGCCGACGCCCTGGCCCAGCTCGTGGAGCTGCAGTCGCGCATCCGGCCGCATTTCCTCTTCAACACCCTCAACAGCGCCATCGCCCTGGTGCAGGTCGACCCGGCCCGCGCGGAAAGCGTGCTGGAGGACCTGGCCGAGCTCTTCCGCGTCGCCCTCGCCGATTCGAGCGCCTCCGTGACGCTCGGCGAGGAGATCGAGCTGGCGCGCCGTTACCTCGCCATCGAGCAGATCCGCTTCGGCAAGCGGCTGCGGGTCATCTGGCATCTCGACCCCGAGGCCGACGCCGCCCGCGTGCCGCCCCTGCTGCTGCAGCCGCTGGTGGAGAACGCCGTGCGCCACGGCGTCGAGCCCAACGACGAAGGTGGCGAGCTGGAGGTGACCACGCAGCGCCACGGCGCCGAGGTCGAGATCCGCATCGTCAACACCGTGGGCGCGCCGGCGCTCACCGTGGGCCACGGGCTGGCCCTGCGCAACGTGCGCCAGCGCCTGAAGCTCATGCACGACGTGGCGGCCCGCTTCGACATCGACGCCAGTCCCACCCGCTTCGCCCTGCGCCTACAGGTGCCGCTATGACTCCCTTGCGCATCCTTCTCGTCGACGACGAACCCCTGGCCCGGCTGCGCCTGCGCGGCCTGCTGGACGCCATCCAGGAGCCCCGCTGCGAGGTCGTGGCCGAGGCCGCCACCGGTTCGCAGGCGGCGGCCTGGCTGCGCGAGCACGGCTGCGACGTGGTGCTGCTGGACGTGCAGATGCCCGGTGCCGACGGCCTGCAATTCGCCGACAGCCTCGCCCAGCGCCAGCCGGGGCTGCCGGCGCCGCTGATCATCTTCGTCACGGCCCACGCCATGCATGCGCTGCGCGCCTTCGAGCTCGACGCCCTGGACTACCTCACCAAGCCCGTGCGCCGCGAGCGGCTGCAGGCGGCGCTGGCCCGGGCGGCCCAGCGCCTGGCCGAGCGCGCCGCCGCGCAGACCGGCCAGCCCGCCGCGGCTCCCGCCGCGCCCGACCCGGCCGAGTTCATCACGCTGACCGACCGCGGCCGGCTGCTGCGCGTGCCCGTGTCCGAGGTGCTGTACTTCAAGGCCGAACTCAAGTACCTGACGCTGCGCACGGCGAGCGAGACGCATGTGATGGACGGCGCCCTGTCGGACCTGGAGCAGCGCCTGGGCGACCGCTTTCTGCGCGTGCACCGCAACGCCCTGGTGGCACGCTGGGCGGTGCGCGAGCTGGAGCGGCATGCGCCGACGAGCTTCGGCGAACTCGATGGCGGCGATGGCTCGGCCGAGGCCGCCGACAGCTGGGCCGTGCGCATCGTCCATGTGGACGAGTGGCTGGCCGTGTCGCGCCGCCAGGTCGCGGCGGTGCGCGAGGCGCTGGCCGGCCAAGGGCGCTGAGGCGCCGGCCAGGCGCCATGGCGGGGCGAAGGGTGAAGAGGCTCGCGCCGGTGCTGGGCGCGGCGGCGGTGGCGCTTGCCGCGCTGCTCGGCTGGCGCTTTCACCAGGCGCCGGTCGAGCAGGCCCCGCCGTCTTCGGCAGCTGCACCGGCCGCGACGAAGGGCGCCGCGTCCGGCGCCTCAGCCGCCGCGCCGCCCAGGCCGATGCAGGCCGTCTCGCCCTTGCCGGCTCGGGCCTCCGCCGCCGCTCTGCCGGGGACGGTCGAGGTCTGCGGTTATGGCCGCGTCGCGCGGGAGGACCTGGACCGCCGCGAGGGCCAGCCGCCACCCGCCTGGGCTCGGGCCCTGGATGCGCGCTACGAGGCGGAGCGCCAGGCCCTGCTGCGGCGGCTGGACGGCGGCACGCCACGGCAGCGCGTCGCAGCGGCGGTGCTCCGGGAGGACGTGTCGGCCGCCGCGACTCAGGCCGCCTCCAGCGACGATGCCGTCGCCTATCTGATCGCCCTGCGGGCCTGCCGGCGCAACCTCGCCTACCTGGCCGGTTATGCCGCCCAGCAGGCCTGGCTGCGCACGCCTGCGGCCAGCGGCGTCGCGATGCCTCCCGAGATGCGCCCGCCGAGCCCCGTGCCGGACAGCTGCGCGGCTCTCAGCGTGGAGAGACTGCAGGCGCTGGCGCCGGGCGACGCCACGCCGGTGCTGATGCGGCTCAGCGACCACCTGGCGCGTGGCGAGGCGGCGGGCGTGGCACAGGACCTCTACCAATTGAGCCAGGGCGGCTACCGGCCGCTGAAGACGAGGGTGCTCAGCGCGACCGTGGGCGAGGTGGTCGGCGCCGACCCTTCGCCCAGCGAAGCCATGATGTTGATGGTGGCTGCCGGTCAGGACGCTGTCTCGATCGGCGACAGCGGGCTCTCCGGCTTGATGGCGCCCTGCAGCGTGGGAGCCGTGCAGGACGCCAACCGCCGCCAGCTTTGCGAGGCGGTGGTCAGGCAACTGCCATCGACGACGGCGGAAGTCATGGAAGCCCGCATCCTGCACAGGCTGGAGGAGGGCTTGGGGCTGCCCCACAGCCCGCAGGCGGTGTCGCGGGATGAGGCCAACCGGCTGCTGCAGCTCATGGCCGAACAGGGCATGGCCTGGGCCGCGGAGCTGAGTTGCGCCAACTTCAGCCGCAGCGGCCGGCAGGTGCTGGCTCTGGCGCGCGACGGCGAATTGGCCTATCTGCACAGCCTCGGTGCCTCGGCGCCGCGCTGAGCCCTGGGGGTGCGGCTCAGGCGGCAACGAGGCGCTGCAGCCGCTCCAGGGAGCCCAGGATCAGCGCATTGACGCGGGCCGCCTCGCCGATGGGGGCCATGTGGTCGGCGCCCTCCAGCATCTGCAGCGAGGCGCGTGGCAGGCGTTCTGCGAGGCGCGCGGCCACGGCGCGGGCGCTGGCCCGGGTGGCGGTACCGCAGAGCAGGCGCACGGGGATGTCCAGGCCGGCGAGCTGGGCTGGCGTCCAGCGTGCGGCGAAGAGGGCGTCGAAATGCCGCTTCACCGTCGGCATGGCATCGGCCATGCGCAGTTGCTGGTCGACCTGCAGCTCCGGCCAGATGTCGCGGCCCTGCCAGTAGGCGCAGAAGCCCCGCGCGGCGCCGAAGTCGTCGGCGCGCGCCAGGGCGAGGGTCAGTGCCCGCGCGACCTCGGCGATCTCCATGGAGGCGGCGTCGCCGGTCTCGGGGCCGGGCAGCAGGCCGAAGGCGACGGGCTCGTACAGCGTCAGCGAGAGCACGCGCGCCGGCTGCAGCAGGGCCAGCTGCAGGGCGACCGCGCCGCCGTAGCTGTGGCCAACGAGGTGGAAGGCCAGGCCGGCGTCCAAGGGCAGGCCGGCCAGCACACCCTGGGCCTCCACCTCGAGCCGGTTCGGCATCAGCTCCGGCCAGTCGGGGCGTTGGCCGTGGCCGTAGAGGTCGGGCGTGTGCCAGCGCCAGGCGGCACCGGTGGCGGCGAGCCGGCGCCATTGCCGGCCGCTGGAGGCGCTGGAATGCAGGCAGACGACGGGGGTGGCGTGGGGCATGGGGGGCTTTCGGTGTCGTGTGCCGGCATCCTCCGTCGCTGGCGTTTCAAGCCGGCTGCAGCGGCATGCGAGCTTGTTTCAATCGTTGCAGGCCGGCGCTGTAGGTGGACGCCTACCCAGGCGCTGTCCCGGAGCCGACACGCGCCGCGCCGCAGTTGCGCCTAGGCTAGGGCCTGTTCACGCTATGGCAACGGGTCGCGTTGCTACCAGAAAGGCCGTGAGCAAGGCGCAAAGCGGAGCCGGGTTGTGCACCCGGCGAGCATTTGCAACGCCGCACGCGGCCTTTCTGGTAGCAACCCTTCTGGAAGGCCCGCCGCCAGGGGCCACTCGGCGTTGCGCCACTTGCCCGCACGCCAGTGCGGGCGGCGTGCCGCGCCTTGATTGGCCCCTGGCGGCGGGCCTTCGCGACCCGTTGCCATAGCGTGAACAGGCCCTTGAACCCCATCTTCAGGAGCGGCCCATGAAGCAAGCCCTCAACCTCCCGGCCCTGGCCCTGGCCTGCGCGCTGGCCGGCACGTCGTTCGTCGCGTCGCCGGCGCAGGCTCAGGCGCAATATGACAGCCGCAGCGCGCCCGCCGTGCTGCGCGTCACCGGATTCGACGTCGAGCAGGTCGACCGGGTCGAGCCCGGGACCGAGCTGAACTTCACCGTCTGGGGCACGCCCGGTGCCGTCGTGCTGCTGCAGATCGACGGCGGGCGCCGCACCGTGCGGCTGGACGAAACCACGCCGGGCCGCTACCAGGGCAGCTACATCGTGAGCCGCTCCGACCGCATCGGCCCGGAGTCGCGCGTGCACGCCAACCTGCGCCGCGACAACCGCGTCGCCACTGCCTTGCTGGGCGAGCCGCTGCAGACCGGCTGGCCGGTGGTGGGCGAGGCCCTGCCGGCGCCGGAGATCCGGTCGGTGGCGGTGTCGCGCGAGCCCGGCCGCGGGCGGGCCGAAGCCTTGCGCTACACGGTGCGCGGTACGCCGGGCGGTCAGGCCTCGGTGCAGTTGCAGGGCAGCGAGGCACGTACCGTCGTGCTCGACGAAGTACGCCCCGGCGAGTACACCGGCACCTATGTGCTGCCCCAGGGAGGCTGGGTCGATGCCGAACAGCCGCTCGTGGCGCAGCTGCGGCTGGGCAACCGCAGCGCCCGCATCAGCCAGGCCAGCGCCTACGACGGCGTGGACTTCGCCGCGAGGCGCACCCGCCTGTGCCGCGACTGCGCCACCGTGCAGGCCATCAACCCGGTGGTGGTGGACGGCGAGGGCCGGGTGCTGGGCACGGTGGCCGGCGGGGTGCTGGGCGCCGTCGTCGGCAGCCAGTTCGGCAAGGGCGACGGCCGCACGGCTGCCGGGGTGGCCGGGGCCGTGGGCGGCGCGCTGCTGGGCCGCGAGATCCAGCGCCGCCAGAGCCAGCGCACGCAGTACGAGGTGCTGGTGCGCATGGCCGACGGCCAGCAGCGCACCGTGGTCTACGCCGACCCGCCGTCCTGGCGGGTGGGCGACACGGTGCGGGTCGTGGGCGACACCCTGGAACCGGTGCAGCGCTGAAGGCCCGCGTGGCCTCGCTCAGCCGGTGTTGCGCAGGCCGGCCGCGATGCCGTTGATGGACAGGTGGATGCCGCGCTGCACGCGCTCCATGGCCGGGTCGTCGGCCTGGGTGCGGCGGTAGCGGCGCATCAGCTCGACCTGCAGGTGGTTGAGCGGGTCGATGTAGGGGAAGCGGTGCTCGATGGAGCGCGCCAGCGACGGGTTGGCCGCCAGGCGCCGGTGGTCGCCGGTGATGAGGTTCAGGGCCTGCTGGGTGCGCTCGAACTCGGCCTTGATGGCCGAGAAGATGCGCTTGCCCAGCCGCTTGTCCTCGACCAGCTCGACGTAGCGTTCGGCCAGGGCCAGGTCGGTCTTGGCCAGCACCATGTCGAGGTTGGACAGCAGGGCGCGGAAGAAGGGCCAGCCCTTGCACATCCGCTTGAGCAGCGCCAGGTTCTTGGCCCGCTGGGCGGGCTCCTCGCCGAGGAAGGCCTCGACGCCCGAGCCGAAGCCGCACCAGCCCGGCAGGGCCACGCGGGCCTGGCCCCAGGAGAAGCCCCAGGGGATGGCGCGCAGGTCCTCGATGGCGCGCGTGGCCTTGCGCGAGGCCGGCCGCGAGCCGATGTTGAGCTCGGCGATCTCGCGGATGGGCGTGCTGGCGAAGAAGTAGTCGGCGAAGCCCGGCGTGTCGTAGACCAGGCCGCGGTAGGCGGCGAAGCTGGCGTCGGACAGGGCCTGGGCGGCGTCGAGGAAGCTGCGCGGCGCGCTCTGCGTCGGGTGCAGCAGGGTGGCCTCCAGCGTGGCGGCCACCAGGGTCTCGAGGTTGCGCCGGCCGATCTCGGGGTGGGCGTACTTGGAGGCGATGACCTCGCCCTGCTCGGTCAGGCGGATCTGGCCGTTCACGGTGCCCGGGGGCTGCGCCAGGATGGCCTGGTAGCTCGGGCCGCCGCCGCGGCCCACGGTGCCGCCGCGGCCGTGGAAGAGGCGCAGCGTCAGCGGGCCGGCGCGGCGCAGTTCGTCGAAGAGTTCCACGAGGGCGATCTCGGCGCGGTAGAGCTCCCACGAGGACGTGAACATGCCGCCGTCCTTGTTGCTGTCGGAGTAGCCGAGCATGATGTCCTGCTCGCCGCCGGACCGGTCCACCAGGCCGCGCACGCCGGGCAGGGCGTAGAACTCGCGCATGATGGTCGGCGCGATGCGCAGGTCGCCGATGGTCTCGAACAGCGGCACGACGATGAGGTCGCTGGTGGCGTAGCCGTCCAGCGTGCCGCGCAGCAGCCCGGTCTCCTTCAGCAGCAGGGCCACTTCCAGCAGGTCGGACACCGATTCGGTGTGGGAAATGATGTAGTGCCGCAGCGCCTCGCGGCCGAAGCGGGCCAGGGCCTCGCGGGCCGCCTCGAAGACGGCCAGCTCGCCGAGGGCCTTGTCGGTGTAGCGCGCGCCGATGACGCGCAGCGGGCGGGCGTCGTTCAGCAGCCGGATCAGCAGCTGGCGCTTGTGAGCCTCGTCGAGGGCGGCGTAGTCCTCCTCGATGCGGGCGGTGGCCAGCAGCTCGGCCAGCACCAGCTCGTGCTGGTCGCTGCTCTGGCGCAGGTCCAGCGTCGCGAGGTGGAAGCCGAAGACCTGCACCGCGCGGATCAGCGGCGCCAGGCGCGGCGCCACGAGGGCCTCGGCATGGTGGCTGCGCAGCGAGGCCTCGATGGTGCGCAGGTCGGCCAGCAGTTCCTCGGGGGTGCGGTAGGGGTCCTGCGGCGCGACGGCGTGGCGCAGGGCCTCGGTGCCGGTCAGCTCGTGCAGCGTGGCGGCCAGGCGCGCGTACATGCCCGTGAGTGCGCGGCGGTAGGGCTCGTCCAGCCGGTGGGCGTTCTGGTCGGGGCTGCGCTCGGCCAGTTGCTGCATTTCCGGCGAGACGCCGGTCAGGCGCAGCGAGATGGACAGCTCTGCCCCGAGTTCGTGCAGCTCGGTCAGGTAGTGGCGCAGGGCGACCTCGCCCTGGCGCTGCATCGCGCGCTTGAGCGTGGCCGCGCCGACATTGGGATTGCCGTCGCGGTCGCCGCCGATCCAGTGGCCCATGCGCAGGAAGCTGGGCAGGGCCTGGCCGGGGAGGTGCTCCTCCAGCTCGGCGTAGAGCTTGGGGATCTGGCGCAGGAAGGTGGCGGGGTAGTAGGACAGCGCGTTCTCGATCTCGTCGGCCACCGTGAGCTTGGAGTAGCGCAGCATGCGCGTCTGCCAGAGCTGGGTGATGCGGGCGCGCAGCAGGCTTTCGGCCTCGCGCAGCTCGCGTTCAGTGCCGGCGCGGTCGCGCGCCTCCAGCAGTGCCGCGACGGCGCGCTCGGCGTCGAGGATGCTCTTGCGCTGCACTTCGGTCGGGTGGGCCGTCAGCACGGGGGAGATGAAGCCGCGCCTGAGCACCTCGGCGATCTCGGCGGGGCGGATGCCGGCCTCGTGCAAGTGCTCCAGGCAGTAGGCGAGCGACCCGGGCTGCAGGCTGCCCGAGCGCTCGTGGATGTCGCGGCGGCGGATGTGGTGGCGGTCCTCGGCAATGTTGGCCAGGTGCGAGAAGTAGCTGAAGGCCCGGATGACGCTGACGGCCTGTTCGCCGGACAGGCTCTTGAGCAGCTTGTCGAAGCGCTTGCCGGCTTCCTTGTCGTGCTTGTGGCGGTAGGCCACGGACAGCTGGCGGATCCGCTCGACCAGCTCGTAGGCCTCCCGGCCCTCCTGCTCGCGGATGACGTCGCCGAGCAGGCGGCCGAGCAGCCGGATGTCCGCGAGCAGCGGTTCGTTCTTGTCGGCCTTGGGGTCGGCTGGCGCGCGGGCGGGAGCGGCTCGTGGAGGCATGGCGGGTCGTCCGGAAGGGATTTGCTAGAGGAGAGGTAACGAAATTACCTCAAGCGGACTCTAGCAGTTTCTTCCCCGCCGGCGCAGCCCTTCAGTTGGCGGGTGGCGCCACGGTGTAGCCGTCCGTCAGGGTGTTGAGGAAGGCGACGATGTCAGCCACGTCTTGCGCCGACAGGGCCGGCGCCTGGCCGGCGCGCCGGAAGGGAGCGCCCCGCTGGAGGTTGGCGCGGTAGGCGGCCGGCAGGTCGTCATAGGCCTGCACCTGGCCGCCGACGACGGGGTACCAGCGCGCCGGGTCGACGTCGCGCGTGGCGTAGAAGGCGACGACGTCTTCGAGCGCGGCGAAGCTGGCGTTGTGAAAGTACGGCGCGGTCAGGGCGACGTTGCGCAGTGACGGCGTGCGGAACAGGCCACAGAGGTCGGTGCGGCCGGCGAGGTCGCTGCGTTGTGGGCCGCACAGGCCGAGGTCGAAGAAGGCCGGGTCGGCGGTGGCCTGGCTGTGGTTGCGCGGTACGCCCAGGGCGTGATAGCTGAAGTTGGTGAAGTGGGCGCGGCTGAGGCCCGGTGCGGGCCGGCTGTCATGGCAGCTGGCGCAGTTGCCGCGCTGAGGGTCGTTGAAGGCGTCGAGGCCGCGCTGCTCCTGGGCGGTGAAGCTGGCGCGGCCGTCCTGCACGGCGTCGAACTTGCTGGTGAAGGGGTGGAACTTGGCGTCCTCGGCCTGGTAGCGGGCCAGGGCGGCGACGGCGGCGTCGACGAGCTGGTCGTCGGTGGCGGCCGCGGGGAGGCCCGCGGCGGCGCGCAGGTCGGCCACGTAGGGCAGGGCGCGCAGGCGGGCGGCGAGGGCCGGCACGTCGGCGTTGGCCATCTCGGCGGCATTGAAGAGCGGTCCGCGCGCCTGCTGGGTGCGGCTGTCGGCGCGGCCGTCCCAGAACAGGCCGCCGTGCGGACGGCCCTGGGCGTCGAAGGCGAAGGCACCGGCCAGATCGAGGTAGCGCGCGCTCGGCGAACTGCGCAGACCCTGGCGGCTGCCGTCAGCGCCGCCCAGCGGCAGGAAGCTGCCGGCCGCGTCGGCATGGCCTCGGGCCTCCACGTGGCAACTGGCGCAAGCGAGCTTGCCGCTGGCGGACAGCGCGGTCTCTTCGAACAGCCGGTCGCCGAGCTGGGCCAGCGTGAGGGCGGGCGTTGCCGGCACGCTGGCCGCGCTGCTGCTGCCTCCGGTGGATGTCGCCGCCGTGCCGCCCCCGCCGCCGCCGCAGGCCGCGAGCAGGGTGAGCAGCGCCAGGGCCAGGGCGTGGCTTGGCCGCCGGTGCCAAGGCGGCTGGATGGCGGCGTGGTGCAGTCGTTGCGTCATGGCGGTCTCCTCGCGTGGTGGGTGCCATGAGCATTGCGACCGAGCTTGGGCCGACGATGGAGGAAGTGTGGAGGCCGCCTCCACAGTTGCCGGGCAAGATGCGCGCATGCGTCTCGTGCACCAGCTCTCCCTGCTCCTCATCGCCACGGCGCTGGTGGCCGTCGCCGCGGTGGCGGGCCTCGTCGTGTGGAACCTGCGCGCCGGTTTCTCGGACTACCTGCAGGCTCAGGACGGCGAGCACCTGTCGCGGTTGATGGAAGCCGCCGAGCGCGACCTGGCCCAGCGCGGCGGTCCGCCGCAGGACTGGCGGCCGGCGCTGCGGAGTTGGCTGGAGGCCTCGCGCACCAACGGTGGCCGGCTGGCCGCGCCCGAGGGCCCGCCCGACGAACCGCCGCCGCTCGGCCGTGGCGATTTCGACGGCCGGCCGCCGCCGCCGGAGGCGCGCCGCGACCTGCCGCCGCCGCGGCGCGACCCGTCCAACTTCGGGCCGCGCATCGTCGTGCTCGCGCCCGATGGCGTCACGCCGCTGGCCGGCCGGCGCGAGACCCTGGACCGGCCGGGCCAGACGCGCGCCGTCAAGCTCGACGGCCAGACCGTGGCGGTGCTGCGTCTGGCCGAGCGCGCCGGGCCGGCGGAGGGTGTCGACGCCAGCTTCCTGCGCCGGCAGTACATCGGCCTGGCTGCGGTGGCCGGCGGTGTGCTGCTGGCGGCCCTGGCGCTGGCGCGCATCGTGGCGCTGCGCTGGGCGCGGCCGCTGGCCGAGGCGCAGTCGGCGGCGCGGCGCATCGCGGCCGGCGAATTCGGCGTGCGCCTACCGGCGCCGCGGGCCGGCGGCGCGAGCGAGATCGATGCCCTGCACGGCGACATCAACGCCATGGCCGACGCGCTGTCCCGGCTGGAGAGCAGCCGCCAGCGCTGGATCGCCGAGCTTTCGCATGAGCTGCGCACGCCGCTGGCGGTGCTGCGCGGCGAGGTCGAAGCCCTGGTGGACGGCATCCGCCCGCTGGACCGGGCGGCGATGGGGTCGCTGCAGGAGGAGGTGAGGCGGCTGTCCCGCCTGGTCGAGGACTTCCATCTGCTGGCGACCTCGGAGCTGCGGGCGCTGCCCTGCGAATTCGAGGCGGTCGCGCCGGCCGCGCTGCTGCAGGCCGCCGTCGACCGCATCGTGCCCCGCGCGCGCGCCCAGGGCCTGGTGGTCGAAGCCCAACTGCCGCCGGTGCTGCCGGCCGCGCAGTGGGATGCCGTGCGCGTCTCGCAACTGCTGGCCAACCTGCTGGAAAACAGCCTGCGCTACACCGAGGCGCCAGGGCTGGTGCAGATCAGGGCCCGTGCCCTCGGGGAGGCCATCGAGGTGAGGCTGGACGACACGCCGCCCAGCGTGCCTGAGGGCGACCTCGAACGTCTCTTCGACCCACTTTACCGGGCCGATCCGTCGCGCAGCCGCGCCTTCGGCGGCTCCGGCCTGGGCCTGGCGATCGCGAAGGCCATCGCCGCTGCCCACGGCGGGCGCATCCGTGCCGAGCCCTCGCCGCTCGGCGGCCTCGCCATCGTGCTGACCCTGCCGCTGAAGCCGCGATGAGCGCCGAACTCATCCTCGTCGTCGAGGACGAACCCAAGCTCGCGGCCCTGGTGCGCGACTACCTCCATGCCGCGGGCTTTCGCAGCGAATGGCTCGCCGACGGGCGCCTCGCGCTGGAGCGGCTCAGGACCGGCCCCATGCCGGCCGCCGTGCTGCTGGACGTGATGCTGCCCGGGCTCGATGGCCTGGAGGTCTGCCGCGCTGTGCGTGCCTTCAGCGACGTGCCCATCCTCATCAACAGCGCCCGCGTCGAGGAGCTGGACCGGCTGCTCGGCCTGGAGCTGGGCGCCGACGACTACGTCTGCAAACCCTTCAGCCCGCGGGAGCTGGTGGCGCGGGTGAAGGCGCTGCTGCGCCGAGCGCAGGGGCGGCTCGCCCCGGTGACCCTGGTGCCGGCGGCGGGCGGCTTCGCCGTGGACGAGGCGGGCCAGCGCATCCTGTGGCACGAGCAGGCCCTGTCGCTGACGCCGGTGGAGTTCCGGCTGCTGCGGCAGCTGCTGCAGCATCCCGGGCGGGTGTTCGAGCGGGCGCAGCTGCTGGACCTCATCCACGAGGACTTCCGCGACGTCTCGGACCGGGTCGTCGACAGTCACGTCAAGAACATCCGCCGCAAGCTCGCCGCACTCGACCCGCCGCAGGAATGCATCGCCTCGGTCTACGGGGTGGGCTACCGGCTCGACGCGGCCTGACACGGCAGGGGCCCGCGTATCGGCGTCGCCCGGCCGCAGCACCACTCGGCGGCCGACCCTTGCTTGGCGACTTCCGGGAAAACCACAACACCCGTGGCGATTGAATCCCCTCATCGTTTGGGATATCTTAGACAGCGTTGTCAATTTGAGTTCTGCCGGTGAATTGCGCGGTCAGTAACATCGTTGCTGAGATCGCTACCAACGCTTACCCCAACGGCGGGTTCACAGGGCTCCGCCAGCGCTGCACCACGCCTGAAAAGGCGCGTTCCGACTGGTGTTGTGGATTGCGCAAATCGCCAGACTCAACTCGCGTAAACCCCAGGAGGACGGGGCAGGGCAAAAAAATACAGTACGTCGGGCGATTGGGCTGGCAACTCTTTTTTTGAGGGAAGCTGGTAACGCTACCAATCGGCACACGGCAGGCCTACAAAAGTCGTCATCACTCGGCTCACTTCAGAGCCGGCCATGTCAGTAAGGAGACAAATGAAACACCCTCAGATTTCCAAGACCCGGCGGGGGGGGCAGCTCGCACAGCGGCTCAAGCCCGTTGCATGGGCATCCTCGATCGCGCTGCTGACCGGGGCGGCTGCCGCCCAGGCGCAGCAGACCGGCGCCGCAGCCCCCGCGGGAGCCGCCTCGTCGCCCACGTCGCTGGAGACCGTCGTCGTCACGGGTATTCGCAAGTCCCTTGACAGCGCTGTCACGCTGAAGCGCGAGTCTCGCGGCCTGGTCGACGGGATCGTCGCCGAGGACATCGGCAAGTTCCCCGACACCAACCTGGCCGAGTCGATGCAGCGCATCGCCGGCGTGTCCATCGACCGTTCGGCCAGTGGCGAAGGCTCCAAGGTCACCGTCCGCGGTGTCGGCCCCGACTTCAACATGGTGCTGCTCAACGGCCGCCAGATGCCTACCGCCGTCATCGGTTGGGAAGGCGCCGGCGCCAACGGCTCGCGTGCCTTCGACTTCGCCAACCTGTCGTCCGACTCGATTGCCGCCCTGGAGGTCTACAAGACGGCCCGCGCCGAGTCGCCCACCGGCGGCATCGGCGCCACCATCAACGTCAAGACGGCCCGCCCGCTCGACGTGCGCGAGCGCATCGCCAGCATCGGCGTGAAGGCCAACTACGACGCCTCCGTCGGCCGCCTGCCGGGCCCGCTGCAAGGCAGCAAGACCACGCCGGAAGTCTCCGGCATCTACAGCGACACCTTCGCCAACCGCACCATCGGCATTTCGATCAGCGGCAGCTACTCCAAGCGCGATTCGGGCTCCAACAAGGCCTACACGCAGAACGGCTGGGGCACCAACGATCCGGCGGTGAAGTCGGTCAGCCCGGCGTCCAACATCGTCAACAACCCCGCGGGCCTGTACGCGACCTCGCGCGAGCTGCGCTACTCGCTGACGGGCATGGAGCGCGAGCGCATCAACGGCCAGGCGACGCTGCAGTTCGCGCCGAGCAAGGAGCTGAAGTTCACCCTCGACCACACGCTGGCGATGAACACGCTCCACTCGAAGAACGCCGAGATGTCGAGCTGGTTCAACAACTCGTTCTCCGGCGATCTCAAGACCAACCCGGCCACGCAGTTCACCACCGGCCCCGTCGCCGCGCCCATCGTCCAGACGGCCATCTGGGACGGCACACACGACCTGGCCCTCAACACCGGCCAGTACGCCCAGAAGTCCAAGCTGAACTCCACCGGCTTCAATGCCGATTGGAAGGTCAGCGATGCGCTGCGCCTGGAGTTCGACGCCCACCACTCGAACGCCAAGACCACGCCGGACAGCCCCTACGGCACGTACAGCACGATGGACTTGGCGATGTTCAACCAGGGCAATGCCACGGCCTACTACGACCAGAAGTTCCCGATCCTGAGCCTGCCCGGCCAGAAGTTCGACGACACCAAGCTGAACGTCACCGGCACGCAGTTCCGCAACAACCTCAGCGATCAGACGGTCGACCAGTTCCAGACGCGTGGCACCTACCGCCTCGGCACCGACGACAAGCTGCTGGCGGGCCTGGGCTTCACCCGCACCAAGAACCGCTCCGCCAGCTACAACAACCAGAACAACGACTGGAGCGGCGTCGCACCGTCGCTGGGCCAGTTCGCCGGCATCAACACGGGTACCTACAGCCTGAGCAGCTTCTTCAGCCGCATCCCGGGCCACGACGACCCGCGCCTGTTCCCGTCCTTCTACATGGCGGACTTCGCCAGCCTCCGCGACCGCGCCGTCAAGATCAAGCAGGCGAACACGCCGGGGATGACGCAGGCCCAGGCCGAGGCCTACTTTGCCGCCGCCAGCGACTACACCCGCGGCGACGACTGGCGCGCCACGGAGAAGTCCAGCTCGCTCTACGGTCAGTGGGACCACGCCTTCGACACGGCCATCCCGATGAACCTGTCGGTGGGCGTGCGCTACGAGAGCACCAAGGTGGAGTCCTCCTCGCAGGTGGTCGACCACTCGGGCACGACGACCTGGGGTTCGCAGAACGAGATCAACCTCGCCTCGGGCGGCACGACCTTCGGCACCAAGTCCGGCAAGTACTCCTACTGGCTCCCCAGCATCGACTGGGATGCCGACCTGGCCGAGAACCTCAAGGTGCGCGCCAGCTACGGCGAGAACATCGGCCGGCCGGGCTGGAACCAGATGCAGGGCGGCCTGAGCCTGGGCGGCACGGCGAACCCGAACGGCGGCGGCACCGGCTCCACCGGCGATCCGGCGCTCAAGCCGCTGCGCTCCAAGAACTTCGACCTGTCGGCCGAGTACTACTACGCCAAGTCGAGCTACGCGGCGCTGGGCCTGTTCTACAAGAAGGTCAGCAACTTCGTCACCACGTCGAGCGTCGATGCGACGGTGCCGGGCATTCTCAACCCGGCCAGCGGCACCTACTACAACGCGGCGCTGGCGGCCTGCGGCGGCAACACCCAGCCGCTGTGCATCCGCAACTACATCTTCCGCAACTACAACGGCCAGCCGGGCGTGACGGCAACGGGGCCGCTGGACGCCGCGGAAGTCGCAGGGACCATCACCAGCGCCGTGCCGGGTGCCACGCCCATCCCGTTCAAGGTCACCACCTTCACCAACGGGCCTGGCGACAACATCAAGGGCCTGGAGCTGAACTTCCAGCACATGTTCGGCCGCAGCGGCTTCGGCGTGTCGGGCAACTACACCAAGGTGAAGACGGGCCTGAAGTTCAACAACCTGCGCACCGACCAGCAGGCAGCCCTGCTGGGCGTCAGCGACTCGGCCAACCTGGTGGGCTTCTACGAGAACGACGTCTGGTCCATCCGCGCGGCCTACAACTGGCGCGGCGAGTTCCTCGCGGCGACCAGCGACGGCAACGGCAACAACCCGGTCTACACCGAGCCCTACGGCCAGGTGGATGCGTCCATCGGCTACAAGCTCGGCAGCAACCTGACCCTGCAACTCGATCTGCTGAACCTGAACGACGGCTACATCCGTCAACACGGCCGCACGAACGAGATGCTGGTCTCGGCCCTCCAGACCGGCCGCCGCTACCTGATCGGTGCCCGCTACCGCTTCTGATCGATGACCCCGCCGCCCGGCTTGCCGGGCGGCGCCTTGGCCGGGGCGGGCAGCCATGTCCGCCTCGGCCAGCTTGTTTTGCAGGACTCCCCTGGCCGTGCGGGGCGGGAACGCCAGCCGCCGGCCATACTCACCGTCATGAATTCCACTCCAGGCGTGCGACGCATCGTGGTGTTAGGCGGCGGGTCGGCCGGCTGGCTGACGGCCGCGACCCTGGCCGCCGAACTGGGCGGTGACACGCCCGGCGCGCTGCAGTTCACGCTGATCGAATCGCCCGACATTCCCTCCATCGGCGTGGGGGAGGGCACCTGGCCGACCATGCGTGCCACCCTGCACCGCATCGGCCTGAGCGAGGTCGACCTGGTGCGCGAATGCGATGCCGCCTTCAAGCAGGGCTCGCGCTTCGATGGCTGGCTGCACGGCGCCGCCGGCGACCGCTACTACCACCCCTTCACGCTGCCCCATGGCTTTGGCGAGGCCGAGCTGGCCGCCGCCTGGCTGCAGGACGGCCGCGCGCAGTCCTTCGCCGAGAGCGTCGGGCCGCAGCCCCAGCTCTGCGACGCCCAGCTGGCGCCCAAGCAGACCACGACGCCGGATTTCGGCGGCGTCGTCAACTACGGCTACCACTTCGATGCCGTCAAGCTCGGCCAGCTGCTGCAGCGGCATGCGACGGCGCGGCTGGGCGTGCGCCACGTGGTCGACCATTTCATCGCCGTGCGCTCGCACGACAACGGCGACATCGCTGCGCTCTCGACCCGTGCCCACGGCGACATCGAGGGCGAACTCTTCATCGATTGCTCGGGCCTGGCCAGCCTGCTGCTCGGCCAGCATTACGGCATCGGCCTGCGCTCCGAGCGGGGCGTGCTCTTCAACGACAGAGCCCTGGCCGTGCAGGTGCCGCACGCCGCGCCGGAGGCGCCGCTCGCCTCGGCCACCATCGCCACGGCCCATGCCGAAGGCTGGACCTGGGACATCGGCCTGCCCACGCGGCGCGGCATCGGCCTGGTCTATTCGAGCGGCCACACCAGTGACGACGCGGCTGAGCGGGCGCTGCAGGCCTATATCGGGCGCTGCGGCCTCGAGGCCGCCGGGGCGACGCCGCGCCGGCTGCGCTTCAGCCCGGGCTACCGCGACAAGTTCTGGCATCGCAACTGCGTCGCCGTCGGCCTGGCTGCCGGTTTCATCGAGCCGCTGGAAGCCTCGGCCCTGGCCCTGGTCGAGCTGTCTGCCGCCTTCATCCGCGACGAGATGCCGGCCGGCCGTGACGACATGGACCTGGTCGCCCGACGCTTCAACGAGGCCTTCGCCTACCGCTGGTCGCGGGTCATCGACTTCCTCAAGCTGCACTACGTGCTCAGCCGCCGCGACGATGCCGACTACTGGCGCGAGCACCGCAGCATGGCCAGCCAGCCCGAATCGCTGCGCGAGCTGCTGCAGCTCTGGGCCCACCGCCTGCCGTCGCGCAACGATTTCTACCGCACCGAGGAAGTCTTCCCCGCGGCGAGCTACCAGTACGTCCTCTACGGCATGCAGTTCGCTCCCGCGCTGCGACCCCTGAGCGCCGATCGCCTGGCGGCGGCCCGCTCCTGCATGAAGGACGTGACGACAATGACCCGGCGCCTGCTGGGCGGGCTGCCGCGCCACCGCGACCTCATCGACCACATCCGCGCGCACGGCCTGCCGCCGTCGCACTGATCCTCCCTCCGAACGCCATGCTCGAACTGCTCAACAACATCCAGCACAAGGATCTGCGCATCGTCACCCGGCGCGGCGCGCAATGGGGCGACGACTTCATGTCCGCCCCCGTCACACTGGACGAATTCCGCAAGCTCCAGGCCCACTACCCCATCGTCTTCCAGCCCGACGGCAAGGGCAGCTTCCTGCCGGTCGTGCTCTTCGGCCTGCAGGAAGGGCAGAACCTCTTCCTCACCGACGAGGGCTGGGACGCCGACTACCTGCCGCTGTCCGTGCAGCGCATGCCCTTCTCCATCGGCGTGGCCGAGGGCGACGAGCTGCGCATGCTGGTGGACATGTCCAGCAGGCGCATCGGCCGGGGCGCCGAGGGCGAGGCCGTCTTCCTGCCGCACGGCGGCACGACCGATTTCACCGAGAACGCCAATGCCGTGCTGCGCACCCTGCACGAAGGCCTGCAGGCGACGGCCGAATTCGTCGAGACGCTGGTGGCCCAGGATCTGCTCGAGCCCTTCACCCTCGACGTCGAGCGGCCCGACGGCAGCCACGGCCAGCTGCTCGGCTTCTCCATCATCAACGAGGACCGGCTGGCGGCCCTGGACGCCGGCGCCGTGGCCCTGCTGCACCAGGCCGACTACCTGATGCCCATCTACATGGCCCTGGCCTCGTTGTCCAACTTCAGGGCGCTGATCAAGCGCCACCTCGCCCGGGAAGCGTGAGCCGATGACCGTCCGCCCAGACGCCGGCACCGCCATTCCGGACGACGTGCTGCATTCGACGCGGCCGGTGCTGTTGCCGGGGCTGGTGAAGCACTGGCCGTTGGTGCAGGCGGCCGGGCGCTCCGTCGCAGACTTCTGCGACTACCTGCGCGGCTTCGCGCCGTCCACGCAACTCGGCGTCTGGCGCGGCGGGCCGGAGATCGGCGGGCGATTCTTCTACAACGACGACCTCAGCGGCTTCAACTTCCACCGCGAGAACGCTCCGTTCGGCGCGCTGCTGGACGAACTGCTGGCCGGCTCGGACGACGCCCTCTACCTCGGCTCCACGGAGCTCGACGCCGCCTTCCCCGGCCTGCGCGCCAGCCACCCGCTGCCCGAGGTGGACCGCTTCGATCCGCTGGTGAGCCTGTGGCTGGGCAACCGCATGCAGGTGGCCACGCATTTCGACCTGCCCGACAACGTCGCCTGCGTCGTCGCCGGACGGCGCCGCTTCACACTCTTCCCGCCCGACCAGGTCGCCAACCTCTACATCGGCCCGCTGGACCTCACGCCCGCCGGCCAGCCCGTCAGCCTGGTCGACCACGCCCGGCCCGACCTCGAGCGCTTTCCGCGCTATGCGCAGGCGCTGGAGCAGGCCCAGGTCTTCGAGCTGGAACCCGGCGACGCCCTCTTCATCCCCAGCCAGTGGTGGCATGGGGTGGAGTCGCTGGAGCCCATCAACGCCCTGGTCAACTTCTGGTGGCGCCAGTCGCCCGGCTTCATGGACACGCCGCTCAACACGCTGATGCTGGCCCTGCTGTCGCTGCGCGACCTGCCGCCCGCCCAGCGCGACGCCTGGCGGGCGCTGTTCGACCACTACGTCTTCGATGCGGACGAGACCACCGCCGCCCACATTCCGCCCTCGGCGCGCGGCGTCCTCGCGCCGATGAACGAGCACAGCGCCCGCCAGCTGCGCGCCATGCTGCGCAACCGCCTGAATCGCTAATGAATGAGCCCCTCGCCCACCCTCGCATCGCTGAACGCGAGCGAGTCCGGTCGGTCCCCCTCGGGGACGGCGGTGCTTGCGGCATTGAGCCGCAAGCACATCGCCAGCGCGGGCCGGCTCGGGAGCGGCCCAGCGCTCGGCCCGCAATACACCGGTTTCATGGGCCGCGGGTGGCCGTGCCAAGCACCTTGGACAACTGAATATGAACAAACCGATCAAGCGCATCGTCATCGCCGGCGGCGGCACCGCCGGCTGGATGGTGGCGGCGGGTCTCGCCAAGTGCCTGGGCCGGCAGTACGACTTCCGCCTCGTCGAGTCCGAGGAGATCGGCACGGTGGGCGTCGGCGAGGCCACCATCCCGACGCTGCACTTGATGAACGAGATCCTGGACCTGGACGAGCGCGAGTTCGTGCAGGCCACACAGGCGACCTTCAAGCTCGGCATCCACTTCGAGAACTGGCGCAACGTCGGCCAGCACTACTTCCACTCCTTCGGCCGCACCGGCAAGGGCCACTGGACGGCGGGCTTCCAGCACTTCTGGCTGGAGGGGCGCCGCCGCGGCCTGGCCAGCGACTACGGCGACTACTGCCTGGAGCTGCGCGCGGCCCTGGACAAGCGCTTCGCCACCCTGCCCGACAACGGCATCAACTACGCCTACCACTTCGACGCCACGCTCTACGGCCAGTACCTGCGCCGCATGGCCGAGGCCATGGGGGTGCAGCGCCTGGAGGGCAAGATCGCCGAGGTCCGCACCGATGCCGCCAGCGGCGACATCACCGGCCTGCAGCTGCAGGACGGGCCGCTGCTGGAGGGCGACTTCTTCATCGACTGCACCGGCATGCGGGCCCTGCTCATCGGCCAGACGCTGGGCGTGCCCTATGAGAGCTGGTCGCACTGGCTGCCCTGCGACAGCGCCCTGGCCGTGCAGACGACCTCGGTCGGCGAGCCCGTGCCCTACACCCGTTCCATCGCCCACCCCTGGGGCTGGCAGTGGCAGATCCCGCTGCAGCATCGCGTCGGCAACGGCGTCGTCTTCAGCAGCCGCCACGTCAGCGACGACGAGGCCAAGGCCGCGCTGCTGGCCAACGTCCAGGGCGAGGTGCTGCGCGAGCCGCGGGTCATCCGCTTCACGCCGGGCCAGCGCGAGCAGGTCTGGAAGAACAACTGCGTCGCCATCGGCCTGTCCAGCGGCTTCCTGGAGCCGCTGGAATCCACCAGCATCCACCTCATCCAGAAGGGCATGAGCCGCCTCGTCGAGCTCTTCCCCACCGACGGCATCCGCCAGAGCGACGTCGACGAGTACAACCAGCAGTCACGCGAGGCCATCGAGGTCATCCGCGACTTCATCATCCTGCACTACCACGTCACCGACCGCGACGACTCGCCCTTCTGGCGCGACTGCCGCGCCATGGACGTGCCGCCGCTGCTGGCGCACCGCATCCAGCACTTCCGCGACACCGCCCGGGTCATGCTGCGCCAGGGCGAGCTGTTCGCCGAGAACTCCTGGGTGCTGGTCATGATGGGGCAGGGCATCACCCCGGCCAGCCACCATCCCATCACGCGCAACATGGACGACCGCAGCCTGGCGGACTTCCTCGGCGAGATCCGCAAGGACATCGCCCGCACGCTGATGAAGCTGCCCCGGCACCAGCAGTTCATCCAGCAGTTCGCGCCCGCAGCGAAGCTGCCGGTGGCCACGCCGTCGGCGGCCGTGCCCGCGCTGCGCATCAACCCGCGCGCCCGGGTCGAGGTGTTGACCCTGGCCGATAGCGCCAAGGTCTTCGTCGTCGACGACTTCGCCGAGGACCCTGAGGCGCTGGTCGCGCTGGCGCAGGCCACGGCGGACCAGTTCAAGGCCATGCCGGGCCAGCCCTATCCCGGCCCGCAGCTCGGGCTGCCGGACAGCCTGGCCGCCGAACTGGACGGATTCTTCCGCAGGCAACTGGCCGAGCCGCTGCGTCTCGGCGCCCCGCTCGGCATGTTCGCGCGCTTCTCGCGCGTCGTGCAGGATCCGGCCAGCCTCGACGCGCGCCAGCGCATCTGCCACCGCGACGACTCGGGGCTGGACCCGGCGGAGGCGATGTCGGCCTGCGTGCACTACCTCTTCAAGGACGAGAGCCTGGGCGGCACCGTGTTCTTCCGTCCGCGGGTGCCCGATGAACAGGTCCGGCAGCTGCGCCAGGACGCGCAGGCCCTGGAGCCTCGCGCCTTCGGCGACAAGTACGGCCTGGCGCCGGGCTACATGACCGAGAGCAACGCGTATTTCGAGGTCATCGGCCGCGTGCCGGCCCGGTGGAACCGGGCCATCTTCTACGACGGCGGCATCTTCCACTCCGGCGACATCCGCTGGGCCGACAACCCGGCGGGTTACCGGGCCGGCCTGGGCCGGCTGACCGTCAACGCCTTCTTCAAGAGCCGTCGGCCGGACCGGTCTTGAAACGCGACTCCCGCAGCACCTCGCAGACCTGCACGGTGTACTCGGCGTAGAAGTTGGCGCGGCCCTGCTTCTTCGCGTCCACGTGCAGAGCGTTGAGCGACCAGTTGCGCTGGCTGGCCTCGTCCTCGAACTCGACGATGATGACCCGTTCGCCGTCCTCGGCCATGAAGACCTTGTGGGAGCGGTAGCCTGGCATGGTGCGGGCGAGTGCGCTCATTTGCGGGGCCAGGTCGAAATAATCGGCCCGGGCATCGTCCTTGAGGCGGGAGCGGAACACCGTGACGATCATCGAAGCCTCCTCCTTTGGATTCCGGCCGATTGTCCCGCCTCGATAATCGGAGCATGAGCAATTCCATCACGATCGCCACGCGCGAGAGCCGCCTCGCGCTGTGGCAGGCCGAACATGTACGGGACCGCCTGGCCCGCGAACTCGGCGTCAGCGCCACCCTGCTGGGCATGACGACACGCGGCGACCAGATCCTGGACCGCACCCTGTCCAAGATCGGCGGCAAGGGCCTGTTCGTGAAGGAGCTGGAAGCGGCCCTCGCCGACGGCCGCGCCCAGCTCGCGGTGCACTCGCTCAAGGACGTGCCGATGGAGCTGCCGGAGGGCTTCATGCTTGCCGCGGTGCTGGAGCGCGAAGACCCGCGCGACGCCTTCGTCTCCAACGACTACGCCTCGCTGGCCGAGCTGCCCGAGGGCGCCGTCGTCGGCAGCTCCAGCCTGCGCCGCGTCACGCAGCTGCTCAGCCTGCGGCCCGACCTGCGCGTCGAGCCCTTGCGCGGCAACCTCGACACGCGGCTGCGCAAGCTCGACGAGGGCGGCTATCACGCCATCGTCCTGGCCGCCGCGGGGCTCAAGCGCCTGGGCCTGGGCGCCCGCGTGCGGGCCCTTTTCGACGTCGGCCAGATGCTGCCCTGCGCGGGGCAGGGCGCGCTGGGCCTGGAGATCCGCTCCGACGACGCCGGCCTGGCCGCCGCCCTGGGCCGGCTGGCCCATACGCCGACGCTGCTCGCCTGCGAAGCCGAGCGCGCCGTCTCGAGGGCCCTTGGCGGCAGTTGCAGCCTGCCGCTGGCCGCCCATGCCCACTGGCAGGGCAGCACGCTGTGCCTGGACGCGGCGCTCGGCCACGCCGAGCTGCACGCCTCGCCGCTGCTGCGCTCCAGCGTGGCGGCCGCCGTGGGCGACGTCGCCGCGGCGCGCAGCCTCGGCCAGCAGGCGGCGCAGCGCCTGCACGAGCTGGGCGCTGGCTCCTACCTGCCCGGATGACCGTCAAGCTGATCGTCACCCGGCCGCGTGCCCAGTGCGCGGCCTGGCTCGCGCGGCTGGCCGCGCTGGGGGTCGACGCGGCGGCGCTGCCGCTGATCGAGATCCTGCCAGCCCGCGACGCCGGCCCCGTGCATGCCGCCTGGGCCGGGCTGCCCGACACGGACCTGGCCGTCTTCGTCAGCCCCAACGCCGTCGAGCAGTTCTTCGCCCGCGCCGAGGGCGCCGGCTGGCCGCCGGGCACGCTGGCGGCTTGCGTCGGCCCCGGCAGCGCCCAGGCCCTCCTTGAGCACGGCGTGCCGGCGGAACGGATCGTCCAGCCCGCCGCCGACGCCGCCAGCCTCGATTCCGAACACCTGTGGGCCCGGCTGGAGCCGCGGCGCGACTGGGCCGGCGCCCGCGTGCTGGTGCTGCGCGGCGATGGCGGCCGGGAGTGGCTGGCCGAGCGCCTGGCGCAGGCCGGTGCGCAGGTTCAGGCCGTTACGGTTTACCACCGCACAGGGCCCCGGCTGGACGCCGCCGAGCAGGCCTTGCTGGCCCGCGTGCAGGCCGATCCGGCGGGCCATGCCTGGCTCTTCAGCAGCGCCGAAGCCGTGGGCCATCTGCAGGGCCTGGCCCTGGCCGGCCAGCGCGCCATCGCCACCCATCGGCGCATCGCCGAAGCGGCCCGCGCGGCAGGTTTCGCTCCTGTGGTTTTGGCGCGACCGGACCCTGAAGCGGTGACTCGGGCCCTGAAAGGCCTCTGACAGAATCTGGCGCACCGTGACCGAGCCGACCCCGCCCATCCCCGCCGAAGCCGCGGCCCTCCCGCCCCCGTCACCCCCGACGCCCGCGCCGCCGACCATTGCCCTGCCGGGCTGGATGCCCTGGCTGCTCGCGCTGATGGGCGTGGCCCTGCTGGCCTGCCTCGCCCTGGCCTGGCAGAGCCTGTCGCGCCAGCAGTCGCTGGAGCGGGAGCTGGTGCGGCGCCAGGAGGCGAGTGCGGCCCAGGCCACCGAGGCGCGGCTGGCAGCCAAGCAGTCGGCCGAGCTGGTGCGCGACACCGCCGCCAAGGTCTCGCTGCTGGATGCGCGGCTGGCCGAGGTGGCCCTGCAGCGCGGCCAGCTGGAGGAATTGATCCAGTCCATGTCCCGCTCGCGCGACGAGAACGTCGTTGGCGACATCGAGGCGGCCATCCGCGTGGCCCTGCAGCAGACCCAGATCACCGGCAGCGCCGAGCCGCTGGTGGCCACGCTCAAGCAGGCCGACGAGCGCCTGCTGCGCTACAAACAGCCGCGCATGGAGGGCGTGCGCCGCGCTGTCGCTCGCGACCTCGACCGGGTCAAGGCCGTCGCGGTCGTCGACGTCTCCACGCTGACCATCAAGCTCGACGAAGTCGTGCGCATGGCCGATGAGCTGCCGCTGGTCTCGGGCAACGAAGCCGCGCCGCGCCCGCGCGGCGACGACCGCAACGGCGAAGCCGCCCGCGAACGCGAGCGGGCCCTCAAGCTGCAGCGCGAGCAGGCCGCCGCCGCTGCGGACGGCAAGCTGGCGCTGTGGTGGTGGCAGGCGTCCCAGCAGCTGTCGAGCTGGACGGGCGTGGTCTGGGGCGAAGCCAGGACGCTGCTGCGCGTGACCCGCATCGAGCACCCCGAGGCCGCGCTGATCTCGCCCGACCAGAGCTTCTTCCTGCGCGAGAACCTCAAGCTGCGCCTGTTGAACGCCCGGCTGGCCCTGCTCAGCCGCCAGTTCGACACCGCGCAGTCCGACCTGCGCGACTGTCAGGACATGCTCAACCGCTACTTCGACATGCGTTCCCGCAAGGTGGCCGGCGTGGGCGAGCTGCTGCGCCAGGTGGCGGGGCAGGCCCGCCAGGTCAGCGTGCCGCGGCCGGATGACACTCTGGCCGCACTGACCGCCGCAGCCGCGGGTCGATGAGGCCCTAGCCCACCATGCGTCTCGTCATCTGGCTGGTCCTGCTGTTCACCGTCGCCGTCGTCGCGGCGCTGACCCTGGGTTCCAACGACGGCCTGGCCAGCTTCTACTGGGCCGGCTGGCGGCTGGACATCTCCCTCAACCTCTTCCTGCTGCTGCTGCTGGCCAGTTGCTTCGCGCTGGTGACGGCCATCCAGGCCATCGAGGCGCTCACGACGCTGCCGCGCCGGGCCCGCGAATGGCGGCTGGCCCAGCGCGAGCGCAGTGCCCAACTGGCCCTGCGCGAAGCCCTGGTGGAGTTCTTCGGTGCCCGCTTCAGCCGCGCGCAGAAGTCGGCGCAAAAGGCCCTCAACATCCAGTCCGCCACCCCCGAGCTGGCGGCCGACCAGGCCTTCATGGCCCTGGCCCATCTGCTGGCCGCGGCCAGCGCCCACCGCCTGCAGGATCGCCGGCACCGCGACGAGCAGCTCAACCGGGCGCTGGAGCTGGCGCGTCGCCACGGCGGCGCCCGGGCCCACGAGGACGGCGCCCGGCTGCTGGCCGCGGAATGGGCCCTCGACGACCGCGACGCGCCCCGGGCCCTCGGCCTGCTGGGCGAACTGCCGCCCGGCGTGGCCCGTCGCACCCAGGCCTTGCGCCTGCGCCTGCAGGCGTCGCGCCTGGCTCGCCAGCCGCTCGACGCCTTGCGCACGGCGCGGCTGCTCGCCAAGCACCAGGCCTTCTCCAAGGTCGCGGCCCAAGGCCTGCTGCGCTCGCTGGCCTTCGAGGCCCTGGACGGTGCCCGCGACGTCGACCAGCTGCGCACCGTCTGGCAGCAACTCGACGCCGCCGACCGCCGCGACCCGCTGGTCGCCGCCCGTGCCGCTCAGTGTGCCGGTCAGCTCGGCGCGCCGGACGATGGCCGCGGCTGGTTGCGCCCCTTCTTCGACGACCTGGCCGAACTGCAGCCCGACGATCGTGCGGCCCTCGCCAATGCCCTGGTGCCGGTGCTCGCCGGCTGCGGCCCCGACTGGCTGCAGCGCCTCGAATCGGCACAGTCCCGCTTCCCGCGCGAGCGTTCGTTGGCCTATGCGCTGGGCCATGCGCTCGTGGAGCGCCAGCTCTGGGGCAAGTCGCGGCTGATGCTGGAAGCGGTGGCCGAGGATGCCGGCATGCCCAGCGCCGCCCGCCGCCGCAGCTGGCTGGCCCTGGCGGCCCTGGCCGAGCAGGAGGGCGACGAAGCCCGCCGCGCGCGCTGCTTCGAAGCCGCGGCGCGCCTGCCTTGAGACGGCGCTGTGGCTCTGCTGCCCTTGCGGGGCCTGCGATGCGACGCCTCCGGAAGTTTTTTCAAAAAAACGCCGAACTCTTGCTGAGAGCCAAAAAATCTGGCTATACTGTGAGGCTTCAGCGGCTGTAGCTCAGTTGGATAGAGTACTTGGCTACGAACCAAGGGGTCGTGGGTTCGAATCCTGCCAGCCGCGCCAATAACAAGAAGAGTGAACGGGTCAGATGCGAAAGCATCTGACCCGTTTTCCTTTCTGCGTTTTTTCTGCGTTCTTTAGGCCGGCCGGCTGAGTCAGCTGCCGTCGCTCGAACCGGCGAGTGGCGAGAAGCGCGGCGCCGGTGACGGCATCCATCGCCCCTCGGCATCGCGGAAGAAGCTGCCGCGGGCCTGCGCATGCGGATGCTGTGGGGCCTCCGCGAGGCTCAGCACCGGGGCGAAGCAGGCGTTGCTGCCTTCCAGCTGTGCGGTCCATTCGTCGCGTGTCTTCTCGCGGATGCGCGCGGCCACGCGCTCCCGCAGGGCCGGCCATCGGCTGCGGTCGTGCTGCGCAGTGGGATCCACGTCGTCGAGCCCGAGCCGCTGCAGCAGCTCGGCGTAGAACTGCGGCTCCAGGGCGCCCAGCGAAACGAAGCGGCCATCGGCGCATTCGAAGCAGTCGTAGAAGGGCGAGCTGTGCAGGAAGAAGTTGTCCGCCGGTGCGTCGCTCCAGTGGCCGGCGGCGCGCATGGAGTGCAGCAGGCTGGACATCAGCCCCACACCGTCCACCATGGCCGCATCCACGACCTGGCCGCGGCCCGTGCGCCGGGCCTGCCAGAGGGCGGCCATCACTCCGAAGGCGAGGAACATCGCGCCACCTCCCATGTCGCCGATCAGCGTCGCAGGGATGCTGGGCGCCGCGCCGGCGCGCGAGGCGACAGACAGCACACCGGACATGGCGACGTAGTTGATGTCGTGGCCCGCGGCCTGCGCGAGCGGGCCGGCTTGGCCCCAGCCGGTCACGCGGCCGTAGACGAGGCGCGGGTGGCCGGCGGCGAAGCTCTCGGGGCCCAGCCCGAGGCGCTCCATGACGCCGGGCCGGAAGCCTTCGATGAGCGCGTCGGCACCTTCGATGAGGGTGCGCGCTTCGGCCAGTCCCCCGGCGGTCTTGAGGTCCAGGCAGGTGCGCTGCTTGCCCCGGTCCAGCGCCGTGCCGGTGTCGAGCACCTGGCCGCCTGGCCGCTCGATGACGGTGACGTGGGCGCCATGGTCGGCCAGCAGCATGCCGGCCAGCGGGCAGGGCCCGAGGCCGGCCATTTCGACGACACGGAGGCCGGACAGCGGGCCGGCGGAGGAGGGGACATGCATCGGACAATGCTCTCATGAACAAGGCCTTCACCAAGGAACCCGACGCGGCCGACGACGACGATGGCGACGGCCCCTCGCTGCCGGCGCTGCCGGCCGGCACGCGCAACTACATGACGCCGGCCGGCCATGCGCGGCTGCGCGCCGAGTTCATGCAGCTCATCGACGTGGAGCGGCCCAAGATGGTCGAGACGGTGTCCTGGGCGGCCAAGAACGGCGACCGTTCGGAGAACGGCGACTACCTCTACGGCAAGAAGCGCCTGCGGGAGATCGATCGGCGCCTGCGCTTCCTGACCAAGCGGCTGGACGTGGCCGAGGTCGTGGACCCCAGCGTCCACTTCGGTTCCGAGCAGATCTTCTTCGGCGCGACGGTGACCTATGCCAACGCCAAGGGCGAGGAGCGCACGATCATCATCAAGGGCATCGACGAGTCGGACAGCCTGGCCGGCGAGGTGAGCTGGATCTCACCCATCGCCCGCACCTTGCTGAAAGCGCGCGTGGGTGACGAGCTGCAGCTGGTGACGCCGGGCGGCGTGGAGAAGATCGAAGTCGTCGACGTGAGCTATCCGGCACCGCAGCCGGGGTGACCGCCAGTCGAGGGGGTCACGGCTTCACGCGCCATACCCGCTGCACGGCGGGCGTGCGGCGCAGCACCCGCAGGACGTCGGCCATATGCAGGCGGTCGCGCACGGCGATCAGCAGGTTCATTTCGGCCGTCTCGCGCGCCGGCGCGTCGTCGGTCATGGAGATGTGGGTGATGTCGGCCTCGGCCTGGGCCACGGCCTGCGCGACCTGGGCGAGCACGCCCTTGCCGTTGGTCAGCAGCAGCGTGATGCCGGCCTCGAAGCTGCGTGTCAGCTCCTCCGCCCATTCGACCTGGATCCAGTGCTCGCTGTCGCGCTGGAAGAGGCGCCGGCCGACCTGGCAGTCGCAGGTGTGCACGATCAGTCCCTCGCCACGGCCGAGGTAGCCGCGCACCTCGTCTCCGGGGATGGGGCGGCAGCAGCTGGCCAGCTGCACCGAGGCGCCTTCGCTGCCGTCGAGGGTGACGCTGCCCTGGTCGGGCGGCGCCTCGGCGAAGCGGCCCAGCGTCAGCGCCAGGGCGTCGGGCTTCTGGCCCTGGGCGGCCATCAGCCGGGCCAGCTTCTTGGCGATGATGGCGGCGATCTTGCGGCCGGCGCCGATGTCGACCAGCAGCTGTTCCGTGCCGGCACTGCCCGCCCAGGCAGCGAGGTCGTGCCAGATGGCGGCGGCCGGGTCGTCCACCTCCAGGCTGGGCAAGGCCAGGCCCTCCACGCGCATGGCCTGGGCCAGCATCTTCTCGCCCAGTTCGCGCGACTCCTCCTGCTCCAGGTCCTTCAGGTAATGGCGGATCTTGGAGCGCGCCCGGCCGGTGCGCACGAAGCTCAGCCAGGCGGGGTTGGGGCTGGCGCCGGGCGCCGTGATGACCTCGACGATGTCGCCGCTCTTGAGCTCGGCCCGCAGCGGCACGGCCTCGCCGTTGACCTGGGCGGCCACGCAGTGGTCGCCGACGTCGGAGTGGATGGCGTAGGCGAAGTCCACCGGCGTGGCCCCCTTGGGCAGGGCCATGATCTTGGACTTGGGCGTGAAGACGTAGATCGCGTCCGGGAAGAGGTCGATCTTGACGTGCTCGAGGAATTCGTTGGCGTCGCGCGTCTCGTCCTGGATGTCGATGAGGCTTTGCAGCCAGCGCGCATTGGCCTGCTGGGCGATCAACGCCGAGGCCTGCTTGCCGCGGCTCTTGTAGATCCAGTGCGCCGCCACGCCCTGCTCGGCGATCTGGTGCATGCCCTCGGTGCGCAGCTGGAACTCCAGCGGCGTGCCCAGCGGCCCCATCAGCGTCGTGTGCAGCGACTGGTAGCCGTTGTCCTTGGGGTTGGCGATGTAGTCCTTGAAGCGACCCGCCTGCGGCTTGTAGAGCTGGTGCAGCACGCCGAGGGCCGTGTAGCACTGCAGCGGCTCTTCGGTGAGGATGCGAAAGCCGAAGATGTCGCTGACCTGGGCGAAGCTCATCAGCCCCTTCTCGCGCATCTTCTTGTAGATCGAATAGACGGTCTTCTCGCGCCCGTGCACCTCCACGCGGAGGTTGGCCTTGGCGAAGGCCGAGCGGATCTCGCCCTCGATGCGCGAGACCAGGTCGCGCCGGTTGCCGCGGGCCTTGGCCACCGCCTTGGACAGCGCGGCATAACGCCATGGATGGAAGTACTGGAAGGACAGGTCCTCCAGCTCGCGGAAGGTCTGGTTCAGCCCCAGGCGGTGGGCGATGGGCGCGTAGATGTCGAAGGTCTCGCGGGCGATGCGGCGGGCCTTGTGCGGCGCCATCGCGCCCATGGTGCGCATGTTGTGCAGGCGGTCGGCCAGCTTGATGAGGATGACCCGCAGGTCGCGCGCCATCGCCAGCAGCATCTTGCGGAAGGACTCGGCCTGCGACTCCTCCTTGGTGGAGAACTGCAGCTTGTCGAGCTTGGTGAGGCCGTCGACGAGGTCGGCGGTGGTGGCGTCGAAGCGCTCGATCAGCTCGGCCTTGGAAACGCCGCAATCCTCGACGACGTCGTGCATCAGCGCGGCCATCAGCGCCTGCACGTCGAGCCGCCATTCGGCGCAGATGCCGGCCACCGCGATGGGGTGGGTGATGTAGGGCTCGCCGGTGGCGCGCTTCTGGCCGAGGTGGGATTCGTCGGCGAACTTGTAGGCCTCGCGCACGCGCTTGACCTCCGCCTTGCTCAGGTAGCCGAGCTTGGGCAGGAGGGCGTCGAACGAAGCCGCCTCCGCCGTGGTCGGAGGCGCCGCCTGGCGCAGACCGGGCAGCGTGAACCAAGCGGTGAGGGAGCGTTGGGCCATGGGGCGAATTTAGCCTATGCCCCAAAGGCAACGGGCGTCCAAGGACGCCCGTCATGCTGGGGAAACTTCGGGTTAGACCGGAACCTTGCGCAGCATCTCCACGCCCACTTCGCCGGCGGCGATCTCGCGCAGCGCGGTCACGCCCGGCTTGTTCTTGCTCTCGATGCGGGGGCTGTGGCCCTGGCTCAGCATGCGGGCGCGGTAGGTGGCGGCCAGCACGAGCTGGAAGCGGTTGGGGATCTTCTGCAGGCAGTCTTCGACGGTGATGCGGGCCATGGTGTTCCTTGAAAGATGCGGGTCGGAGCGCGATCAGGGCAGATCGAGCGCCTGAAAGACCGCCGAGCGGTTGCGGCGCTGAGCCGCGTATTTTAGCCGCTGGGCGTGGACGATGGTCTTGAGGTCGAAGACGGCGGTGTCGAACACCGCGTTGACGACGATGTAGTCGAAGTGCTGGGCCTGGGCCACTTCCAGGCGGGCATTGTTCATGCGCTTGGCGATCACCTCGGGCTCGGTGTCGCCTCGGCGGGCCAGGCGCAGCCGCAGTTCGTCCCAGCTCGGCGGGAGGATGAAGATCAGCACGGCGTGCGCAAAGAGCTGCTTGATCTGCAGGGCGCCCTGGAAATCGATCTCCAGCACCACGTCCTCGCCGCCCTGCAGCCGGCTCTCGATGCCGGCGCGGGACGTGCCATAGAGGTTGCCATGCACCTCGGCCCATTCGAAGAAATCCCCTCGCTCGGCCATGGCGCGGAATTCCTCCGGGGTGATGAACCAGTATTCCCGGCCGTGCTGCTCCTGACCCCGCGGTGCGCGGGAAGTGTGGGAGATGGAGACGGCCAGGCGGGCGTCGAGTTCGAGCAGGGCCTTGACGAGGCTGGACTTGCCGGCACCACTGGGTGCGGCGACGACGAAGAGATTGCCGGGGTATTCCATGGCGGAGCGGGGCGGTGTTCTGGGACCCGGGCTCGGTTGGCCGGGTCGGTGGCGGCGAGCCGGGACTGTAGCGCGCAGTCCTGCGGGACATCCCGGCGATGCGGCAAGCAAGCCCGTGCGTCGGCAACTATTGCCGCCGCGGCGGGCGCGGGGCGCCTTGGACGCCTCAGGGCGTCGATCCGGCAAAGCTGATCCTCAATTTGCCGCCCACCACCTTCACGTCGCGCACCGCCTGCCTGGCGAGCGCGCCCTTGGCCGTCGTGGTGTCCAGGGTGTAGACGGGGTGCGACTCCAGCGCCTGCCGGGCCGCCAGGGCGCCACGGGCCTTCACGAACTCGGCGTACTCGGGCGCCAGGCCCTCCAGCTCCAGCGTGCTGATCTCCAGGTCGTCGAGGAAGAGCTGCCCCTCCTGCGGGACATAGCGCGGCCGGCCGGACAACTCCAGCCGCCCCGCGCGCTCGCGCGTGCCCAGCAGTACCTTGACGTCGGCGGTGAGGCCGAGGCGGTCCTCGCCGTCCCGCAGCACCACCAAGGGATGGGACAGCTCCAGGCAGACGATGACGGCCTTGCACTGGCGCAGCGGGAAGCGCGGCGCAATGCGGGCCTGCAGCTGGGCCTGCTCGATGTCGAGGTGTCCCGTGGCCATGTAGCCGGCGATGCCGCAGCTGAGCAGCACGATGGCGGCGCACAGCGCCGCGGCGGCGAGGGACAGTCGGCGGATCATGGGATGGAGCGCAGGCGTGCCGGACGGAGTGCCGCGAGTATCGGGCCCCGAGTCGTTCGCGGCATTCGCGCTCGACGAGCGGGGTCATGAGCTGAAGTCGAGGCGTTAGCACGCCAGTGCATTCCCGGCAGAATGGGGTACAGGCATGCCGCTTGCCGGGCGGCATCGCACCGCTGCCAGGGAGGCTGCGCGATATGGCTTGCGTCAGACGAGAGCTTGCGCTTGGAGGCTGGGTGGCAGATGCCGCCCCGGGCCATCGTGGCTGGGCCGTGCGCCGCTTTTGTGCCCGGTTCGCTCTCGCCATGGCCTTCTTCTCGGCGCCGGCCATGGCGCAGGGGCGTGCCGCCTTGCCGGCCTTGAACAGCTATGCGCAGCCGCCGTTCACCAGGCCCGAGGGCGGGGGCCTGGCGGCGACCTTTGTAACGCTGCTGAACGAGGAAGCCATGCCAGGCGGCGCCAGGGCCTTCGTCGAGAGCATTCCCAGGCGACGCCTCGAGGCGGTGCTGAGTGAGCCGGCCTTCCAGGGCATGGCCCTGTTCCTGGCGCCAGAGTTCCTGCCCAAGGCCTTTTCGCGGCCGGTGCAGTGGTCGGCGCCGGTCATGGTGGACGAGAACCTCATCGTCAGCGTGAGGCCGCTGGCCATCACCTCGCTGGACGAGCTTTCGGGCCTGCGCTTCGGGGCCGTGGCGGGCCACGTCTACCGCCTGGTAGGGCCTCTCGTCGAGGCGGGGCGCGTGAAGCGCGACGATGCCCTCGACCACGTGGCCAACCTCAGGAAGCTCTGCCTCGGCCGAGTCGACTTCGTGGTCATCAGCAGGTCGGAACTGGCCGGCACCGTGCCCCTGGTGCAATGCCCGGTGCCGCTGCGGCCGACGGCCTTTCCGGAGCCGCAGGTGATCGTCCGCCGCGTGGCCGTGCGCATGGCCGACCCCCATGACGAGCAGGCTGTGCTCGATGCGCTCGCCCGCGTGGCCTGCAGCGACCGCTGGCTCGGCGCCCTGTCCGCGCTCGGGCTGTCGAGCGCGGGCTGCAGCTCGCGGGGGCGTTAGTGACCCGTGGTGCGCAGCGCCCGGGCTGCGGATTTGTGTCGCGCGCTATTCGAGGTTTTGCACCTGCTCGCGCATCTGCTCGATGGCCACTTTCATTTCCACCGAGATATTCGTCAGCTCCAGCGCCGCGGATTTCGAACCCAGGGTATTCGCTTCACGATGTAATTCCTGAATCAGGAAATCCAGGCGTTTGCCGAGTTCGCCGCCTTTTTTGAGCAGGCGACTGAGTTCGTCGAGGTGGGCGCGCAGCCGTGCCAGTTCCTCGGCCACGTCGATGCGGATGGCGAAGGCCGCAGCCTCGTTGAGGGCCCGCTCCTGCAGGGCTTCCTGCGGCACCGTGTTGGACGCGCCGGTGGCCGCCAGAGCCTCCTGCCAGCGCTCGAGGAAGCGCTGCTGCTGGCGGGCCACGACGGCCGGCAGCAGGGGCTCGGCCTCGTCGGCAAGCTGGCGCAGGCGCTGGATGCGTTCGTCCAGGATGGCCACCAGCTTCTCGCCCTCGCGCTCGCGGGACTCGGCCAGCCCCTCGACGCAGGCCCGGGCCGCTTCGAGGGTGGCGGTGTCGAGCTGGGCGGGCGCATTGCCTCCGCTCTTGCACCAGTTCAGCGCCTCGTGCACGGACAGCGGCGCGGCCTGCGGCAGCCAGGCCCGCACCTTGGCCTCCAGGCTGGCCAGGCGATTGAGCTGCTCGGGCTGGGGCTGCGGCCAGCTGCCGTCGGCCTCGCGCTGGGTGTTGATGCGCAATTCGATCTTGCCGCGCTTGAAGCGGGCCGCGACGAGTTCGCGCAACTGCGGCTCCAGCCCGCGCAGCTCTTCGGGCATGCGCATGGACAGGTCCAGAAACCGGCCGTTGACGGAACGTAATTCGACGCTGACGGCAGCCGGCGCGGTAGCGCTGCCATCTTCGGCTTTAGGGGGTTGCGCCAGGGAATTGGCGTACCCGGTCATGCTGTAGACTGGCATTTCGCACTCGCAAAACAGACGTTAACCAAGAGATTTAACGCGATTATGTCCAAGCCGAAGCCGGCGCCCCTGCCCGCAGGCACGGTGGTTGGGGGCTACCAGATCATCAAGCGACTGGCGGCGGGCGGTTTCGGTGTGGTCTACCTCGCCGAGGACCCCGACCATCACCTCGTCGCGTTGAAGGAATATCTGCCCTCGTCGCTGGCCGAGCGCTCGCCGGGCGAACTGACCCCTCGCGTCAAGCCCGAGAAGCAGCCGCTTTACCGGCTCGGCCTGAAGAGCTTCTTCGAGGAGGGCCGTTCGCTGGCGCAAATCTCGCACCCGAGCGTCGTGTCGGTGCTGAACTTCCTGCGCGAGAACGAGACCGTCTACATGGTCATGAACTATCTGCAAGGCGACACCTTGCAGGACTTCATCGTGACCGCACGCGACATGAAGCGCGACAAGGTCTTCCGCGAGTCGACCATCCGCAGCCTCTTCGACGAGATCCTGCGCGGCCTGCGCATCGTCCACCAGCACAAGATGCTGCACCTGGACATCAAGCCGGCCAACATCTTCATCACCAACGACAACAAAGCCGTGCTGCTGGACTTCGGCGCCGCGCGCGAAGTGCTGAGCAAGGAAGGCAACTTCATCCGTCCGATGTACACGCCCGGCTTTGCCGCCCCGGAGATGTACCGCCGCGACGGCTCGCTGGGGCCGTGGACCGACATCTACGCCATCGGCGCCTGCATCTACGCCTGCATGCAGGGCTACCCGCCCAACGACGCGCCGCAGCGCCTCGAGAAGGATCGCCTCTCGCTCAGCCTGTCACGGCTGCGCAATGTCTATTCCGACAACCTGCTCGAAGTCACTGAGTGGTGCATGTCGCTCGACCCGCTGTCGCGCCCGCAGAGTGTGTTCGCGCTGCAGAAGGAACTCGCCCGCGAGACCGAGAGGCGCTACACCAAACTTTCCTTCAGCGAGCGCCTCAAGCTCCAGTTGGAAAACCTCAAATCCGGGGCGAAGGCGTGAGGTTCAGCGTCTTCCAGGTCAGCCGCCGCGGTGGCCGTGAGACCAACGAAGACCGCATGGGCTATTGCTTCACGCGGGAAGCGGGTCTTTTCGCCCTGGCCGATGGCATGGGTGGCCACCCGGAGGGCGAGGTCGCGGCGCAGATCGCGCTGCAGACGCTGGCGGCCCTGTTCCAGCAGGATGCCCGCCCCGTGCTGGACGACCCCCAGCGCTTCCTGCAGGAAACCATCGTCATCGCCCACCACCAGCTGTTGCGCTATGCGCAGAGCAAGGGCCTGTCGGACACACCCCGCACCACCGTGGTCGCCTGCATCCTGCAGGGCAACCAGGCGTGGTGGGCCCACTGCGGCGACTCGCGCCTGTACCTCGTGCGTGCCGGCAAGCTGATCGCCCGTACGCGGGACCATTCCTACTCCGAGCTGCAGGAGGCCCTGGGCCGCGTCGGCCGCGGCGTGGAGCCTTTCAACCGCAACGTGCTCTTCACCTGCCTGGGCAGCCCCGGCAAGCCCATGGTGGACTGCCAGGGCCCACTGGTGCTGGAGCCGGGAGACCGCATCCTGCTGTGTTCCGACGGCCTGTGGGGTAGCGTGGAGGACCACGAGATCGTCCAGCAGATGGCCGACCAGGTCATCTCCGAGGCCGCGCCTGAACTCGTCGAGCAGGCCCTGCGCCGTGGCGGGGCGCGCAGCGACAACGTCACCGTGCTGTCCGTCGAATGGGAGGGCGAGGGCGACCCCTCGGGCGACACCACCCAGAACCTCGGCAATTCCGGTTTCGCCTCCACCATCCAGGGCGCGCTGGACGCCGACCTCGTCGCCGGCATGGACGAAGAGGAGATCGAGCGCTCGGTGCGCGAGATCAACGAAGCCATCCGCCAGTCCGGCCGCGGCATCCATCGCCGCTAACCTTTCTTCCGCCATGACCCAGAACTACACGCGCAGCGCAGGCCGCGCCGCCAACCAGTTGCGTCCCGTGCGCATCACCCGCGGATTCACCGTGCATGCCGAAGGCTCGGTGCTGATCGAGTTCGGCGGCACGCGGGTGCTGTGCACCGCCTCCGTCGAGGAACGCGTGCCGCCGCACAAGCGCGGTTCGGGCGAAGGCTGGGTGACGGCCGAATACGGCATGCTGCCGCGCGCCACCCATACCCGCGGCGACCGCGAGGCCGCCAAGGGCAAGCAGAGCGGGCGCACGCAGGAGATCCAGCGCCTCATCGGCCGCTCCCTGCGCGCGGTCTTCGACCTCGCCGCCCTCGGCGAGCGCACCATCACGCTGGACTGCGACGTGCTGCAGGCCGACGGCGGCACGCGCACGGCGGCCATCACCGGCGCCTTCGTGGCGGCCCAGGATGCCGTCAACAAGCTGCTGGCGGACAGCAAGCTTTCGCGCTCGCCGATCAAGGACTCGGTCGCGGCCATTTCGGTCGGCATCGTCGACGGCGTGCCGCTGCTGGACCTGGAATACGTCGAGGACGCCGCCTGCGACACCGACATGAACGTCGTCATGACCGGCTCCGGCGGCTTCGTCGAGCTGCAGGGCACGGCCGAGGGCGTGGTGTTCACGCGCGACGAGATGAACGCCCTGCTGGATCTGGCCGAAAAGGGCATCCGCGAGCTGCGTGCGGCCCAGCAGGCGGCGCTGGCATCGTGAAGCTGGTCCTCGCCTCCAACAACGCCAAGAAGCTCCTGGAGCTGCAGACCCTGTTCGCGCCGCTCGGCATCGAGCTGGTCAACCAGGGCAGCCTGGGCATCCCGGAGGCCGAGGAGCCGCACGCCACGTTCGCCGAGAACGCCCTGGCCAAGGCGCGCCATGCCGCCGCCGCCAGCGGTCTTCCGGCCCTGGCCGACGACTCGGGGCTGAGCGTCGCCGCGCTCGGCGGCGCGCCGGGCGTGCGGTCGGCCCGTTATGCGCTCGACGCTGGTGGCGACAAGGGCGATGCGGCGAACAATGCCCGGCTGCTGGCCGAGATGGCCGGTGTCGCCGACCGTCGCGCGCGCTTCGTCTGCGCCCTCGTCGCCGTGCGCAGCGCTGACGACCCCGAACCCTTGATCGCCATGGGCCGTTGGGCCGGCGAGATCCTCACCGCGCCCCGCGGCGAAGGAGGCTTCGGCTACGACCCGTTGATGAGCATTCCCGCGCTGGGCCAGACCGTGGCCAGCCTGCCGGCCGAGGTCAAGAACCGGCACAGCCACCGGGCGCTTGCCGCGGCCCAGCTGATCGCCCAGTTCCGCGAGGTCTGGCAGCTCGGTTGATCGCATGGCTGACCTGGCCCACCTGATGCGCCCCGGCACGCTGCAGCTGCCGGCATTGCCGCCCCTGGCCCTGTACGTGCACCTGCCCTGGTGCCTGCGCAAGTGCCCCTATTGCGACTTCAATTCGCATGAGGTGCGGGACGGCGCCCTGGCGGCCGACACGGCCGAGGCCTATCTCGCCGCCCTGCGCGCCGATCTGGAGGCCGCCTTGCCGCTGGTCTGGGGCCGGCCGGTCGTCAGCATCTTCATCGGCGGGGGCACGCCCAGCCTCTTCGACCCCGAGCAGATCGCGCGGCTGATCTCCGACATCCGCGCCCGACTGCCGCTGGAGCCGGGCTGCGAGATCACGCTGGAAGCCAACCCCGGGACCTTCGAGCGCGAGCGCTTCCGGGGCTTTCGACAGGCGGGCGTGACGCGGCTGTCAGTGGGCGTGCAGAGCTTCGATGACACCCAGCTCAAGACCCTCGGGCGCGTGCATAGCGCCACCCAGGCCCGCGAGGCCCTGGCCGAGGCGGCTGCCTCGTTCGAGACCTTCAACCTCGACCTGATGTACGCCCTGCCGGGCCAGACGCTGGACGATCTCGCCCGCGAGCTGGACACGGCCCTGTCCTTCGAGCCGCCGCACCTCTCGATCTACCACTTGACCATCGAGCCCAACACGGTGTTCGCCACGCGCACGCCGCAGCACCTGCCGGACGCGGACCTCGCCAGCGACATGCTCGACCTCATCACCGAGCGCACCGCCGGCCATGGACTGGCGCGCTACGAGGTCTCGGCCTATGCCCGCGAGGGCCATCGCTGCCTGCACAACCTCAACTACTGGCAGTTCGGCGACTACCTCGGCATCGGGGCCGGTGCCCACAGCAAGCTGAGCTTCCCGCACCGCGTGCTGCGCCAGGTGCGCTGGCGCGAGCCGGCGGCCTTCATGGCCCAGGCCGACAAGGTCAGCAACGAGCACGAAGTGGCGCGCAAGGACCTGCCCTTCGAGTTCATGCTCAATGCGCTGCGCCTGAAGGATGGCGTCGCGATGACGCAGTTCCTCGAGCGCACCGGCCTGCCGCCCTCGAGCATCGCGCCGGCCCTGCGGACGGCGCGCGGCCGCGGCCTGCTCAGCGCCGATCCGGCCCGCATCCAGCCGACCGAGCGCGGCTTCGACTTCCTCAGCGATCTGCAGCAGCTGTTCCTGTGACGGCGCCGGCCCCGGGGGCCTCGTTGAGCTGCTGCTGCAGCGTCGCCACTTCGGCATGCAGCCAGTCGCAGAAGGCGCGCACCGCCGGGTCGCTGCCCAGGGCCTCCGGGTAGACGACCTGGTAGTCGCGGGTGGCGTCCTCGTCGATCGCCTGGGCCGACACGCGGACGAGGCGGCCGTCGAGCACCGCGTCCGCGGCGAACAGCTCGCGCGTCAGCGCCAGGCCCATGCCCTGCTCGGCCGCCTGGCCCAGCAGGGCGGCATCGTTGAAGGTGGCGACCGGCGGCGGCACCGCGGCCTTGCAGCCGGCCTGGGCGAACCATTCGCGCCACAGGTCGGCGTCCCCCAGCAGCGGCTGCTGGGCCAGCAGTTCAGGCGGCTGGCCGATCAGGCGCTGGGCCAGGGCCGGCGCGGCGACGACGATATGGGGCGAGTGGAACAGCGGCTCGCTGGCCAGCCCGGGCCAGGGCCCGCGCCCGATGCGCAGGCCAAGGTGGAAGCCCTCGCGTTCCAGGTCCACCACCTGCTGCGAGGCGTGCAGGTCCAGCGCGATGCAGGGCTGCAACGCCTGCCAGCGTGGCAGCCGCGGCAACAGCCAGCGCTGGGCGAAGGAGGGGAGGGCGGTCACGCGCAGCGTCTGCGCGGCGCTGCCGTGCGCCTGCGCGGCGGCGGCGAGGCCCGCCTGCAGCTCGGCGAACACCTTGGTGACGGCGCGCTGCAGGGCCTGGCCCGCCGGGTTCAGCGCCAGGCGGCGGCCCTGGCGGGTGAAGACCTCGAAACCGAGCTGCGCTTCCAGGCCGCGGATCTGTTGGCTGACGGCACTGTGCGTGAGGTGCAGGCTCTCGGCCGCGGCGCGCAGGTTCTCGGTCTGGGCGGCGGCGCGGAAGGCCGCCAGGTAGTGGAGGGGAAACCGGTCGAGGGACGCCATCTGGTTAGCCGTTTGAACCAATCAGTGAAGAAAACAGCGCTTCTGGACTGCTCATTGGTTGCCTAGCATAACCAGCGCAACAAAAGGACTCGTCATGAACACCTCGCCTCGCTGGATGAACGCCCTCGTGATCGGCCCGCTCGCCGTCCTGACCCTCCAGGGCCTTACGGTCAATGCTTTCGCGCTCACCGACACCAATGCGGAACTCAGGGAGGCCGCGGCTGACCGGCAGGCCCACGTTGCCGCGCCCGCCACGAAGGCGGCCCGGCCCGCTCAGGTGGCCTGGGTGCCGGTCTCGGCCAAGCGCCTGGACGGCTTCAAGCCTGTGCTGCCGGCCGAGCGCGGTGACGTGCCGAGGCAGACCCTGGCCAGGGCCGATGCGCGCTGAGGCGGGCCCGGGCCGCTGAACCAGGAAGGGTCAGACGCGGTTCAGCGAGATGCCCGAGGTGGCGCGCAGCCGCTCCAGCACCTTGGCGGCGATCTGGTTGAGCGGCAGCACCTCGTCGGCCGCCCCGGCCGCGATGGCCTCGCGCGGCATGCCGAAGACGACGCAGCTCGCCTCGTCCTGGCAGTAGTTGTAGGCTCCGGCGTCCTTCATGACCTTCATGGCCCGTGCGCCGTCCGCGCCCATGCCGGTCAGCATGATGCCGATGGCGTTGGGACCGACGACCTTGGCCGCCGACAGGAAGAGGGCCTCCACGGACGGCTTGTGGCGGTTGATGGGCTCGCCGTCCTGGACGCGGGCGACATAGTTGGCGCCGCTGCGCTCGATGGTCAGGTGCAGGCCGCCGGGCGCGATGTAGCCGTGGCCGGGCAGGATGCGCTCGCCGTCCTGGGCCTCCTTGACGCGGATCTTGCACAGGCCGTCCAGACGGGCGGCGTAGCTCTTGGTGAAGCCGGGCGGCATGTGCTGGGTGATGACGACGGCGGGGCTGTCGGCCGGCAGGTTGATGAGCACGTCCTTGGTGGCTTCGGTGCCGCCGGTGGAGGCGCCGATGAAGATGAGCTTCTCGGTCGACGCCTTGCCGAGGCTGGCCATGGTCACCGGCCGCACGGGGGCCGGGGCGGGCGCGCCCGGTGCGGGCGGCGGCGGCGCGCGGCGGATGTGAGCCTTGGAGGCGATGCGGATCTTGTCGGTGATGTCCTGGGCCAGCAGCCGGATGCCGTCGGCCACGCCGATCTTGGGCTTGGCGACAAAGTCCACCGCGCCCAGCTCCAGGGCCTTGAGCGTCACCTCGGCGCCGCGCTCGGTCAGCGTGGACACCATCACCACCGGCATGGGCCGCAGCCGCATCAGGCGGGACAGGAAGTCGAGGCCGTCCATGCGGGGCATCTCGACGTCCAGCGTGATGACGTCGGGGTTGAGGTTGCGGATCATCTCGCGCGCCACCAGCGGATCGGAGGCGGCGCCTATGCATTCCATGTCGGGCTGGCGGTTGATGATCTCGCTGAGGATGGAGCGCACCAGCGCCGAATCGTCCACCACCACGACCTTGGTCTTGGGCATGTCGACTCCTAGAACAGATCGATGGAGCCGCCGCTGCTGGCCACCGGCTGCACCTTTTGGATGGCCGCCCGGTCCTGCTGGACCAGGGCTTCGGTATTCGTGGGCGCGAGGCGCTTGACCATCGCCTTGCCGCTGGCCGGCAGGAAGCAGACCTTGCGCGGGTACACGTCCATCACGTCCTTGGACACGATGGGAATGCGCTCGAGCTTCAGGTAGTCGATGACGAAGTTGGTGTTGCGCTCGCCGACGTTGAGGGAGTTCATGCCCGAGATGACGGCGCCGCCGCCGAAGATCTTGGCTTCCATGCGGGCCTTGCTGGCGCCGCGCTTCATCATTTCGTTGATCAGCAGTTCCATCGCAAAGGAGCCGTAGCGGCCCGAGTCGCCGTTGCCCTCGGGCAGCATGAAGTGGTTCATGCCACCGACGCGGGCCACGCGGTCCCACAGGCAGGCGGCGATGCAGGAGCCCAGCGTCGTCATGACCAGCAGGTCCTCCGTGTCGACGAAGTACTCGCCCGGCAGGATCTTGACGGCGGCGTTCTTGAAGTGGGCGTCGTAGAAGAAGAAGGAGGCCTCGCCCTGCTTGCGGGGCTGGGCCTTGAGCTGGTTGACCTTGGCCAGCGCGGCGGGGTTGCCAAGGGTGGACGCCGAAGCGAGGGGCGTGCTCATGATCAGACCCGTTCGTAGATGGTTTTGCCGCGGAGCTTGAACAGGTCGCGCGATTCGGTGAAGTTCTCGGAGTGGCCGACGAAGAGCAGGCCGCCCGGCCGCATGACGCGATGGATGCGCTCCAGCACCTTGCGCTGGGTGGGTGCATCGAAATAGATCATCACGTTGCGGCAGAACACCATGTGGAAAGGGTCGCCGAGCTGCCACTGGGTATCCATCAGGTTCAGCGGCCGGAAGTCGACCCAGCGCTGGAGCTCCGGCTTGACGCGGATCTTGCCCGCGTTGGCGCCCGTGCCGCGCATGAAGAAGTTCTTCAGCCGCGTGGCGTCCAGCCCGCGGGCGTCGGCGTTGTAGACCCCGCGCTTGGCCGTGGCCAGCACGTTGGTGTCGATGTCGCTGGCCACGAGCTGCACCGACGCGCCTGGCCCCAGGGCCTCGCTGCAGGTCATGAGGATGGAGTAGGGCTCCTCGCCGGTCGAGGCCGCGCAGCACCAGATGCGCACGGGCTTGCCGACGAAGGGCTTGAGGTCTTCCTTCAGCGCCTGGAAGTGGTGATCCTCGCGGAAGAAGGAGGTCAGGTTGGTCGTCAGGCAGTTGACGAATTCCTGCCACTCCGCCGCGCCGGAAGCGCCGGTGGAGGCTTCCAGCCACTGCAGGTAGTTCGCAAAGCTCTTGTGGCCGGTCTCGCGCAGGCGGCGCGACAGCCGGCTGTAGACCATCGCATGCTTGCCGTCGTGCAGGCTGATGCCGGCGTGCTTGTAGATCAGCTCGCGCACGCGATCGAAGTCCGCCTTGCTGAAGCTGAACTCGTGATCGAGCGAATCCGTGCCGTGGGCGAGTTCGGGTGCGGGCATGTCGTGAGATCGAATTTGTGGGTGCTCGCAGCAGTTCTGGCGTGGCGCGCCGATTCTGCATCGCCGGGCCCTTGTACGGCCTCCGGCCCGGGCCAGGATAGTGCAAACAGCCCGCAGGAACGTGCCTGTTTCACGACCTGTGCGAGACAGGGCCGCTGCTAGACTGCCCGCAAACCACAATCCGTCACCCGCTCAGTCAGACCGCCCCTTTGGAACACAGCCTGTCCGACCCTGTGCTGATCGACGCCGCCGCGCTCGATCTGAACCAGGCCCTGCAATTGCTGCAGCAGGCCGGTGCCCTGCTTCCGGACGAGGCACCGCGCAGCGCCGCGTGGCTGCAGGCCGTGATCGCCGCGCTCTGCGACCTCTCCAGCAAGGATGCGCTGACCGGCCTGGCCAACCGCCGCAGCTTCGAGATGGCCCTGGCCCGCGAGGTCGACCGCGTCGCGCGGGCGGGCGAGGCGGCCCTGCTGCTGATGCTCGACATCGATCACTTCAAGGCCGTCAACGACACCTACGGCCACGGCGTGGGCGACCACGTCATCCGCGGCGTGGCCGCCACCATCGCCCAGACCGTGAGGCCCATGGACTTCGTCGCCCGCATCGGCGGCGAGGAGTTCGCCATCATCCTGCCCAGCTGCGCCACCCACGTCGGCCTGGCCGTGGCGGAGCGGGTGCGCGAGCGGGTGTCCGAACTCAGCATCGATCTCGGCGGCGGCCAGGTGCTCAAGGTCACCGTCAGCCTGGGAGGGGCCTTCGCGCCGCCCTGGGTGCGTTCATCACCGCTGCTGTGGACGGAGCGCGCCGACCGCCAGCTCTACCGCGCCAAGGCCGAGGGCCGCAACCGCGCCTGCCTCGAGCCGCAGATCGATTCGCTGGTCAGCGCCGAAGAGAAGGGCCTGCTGTTCGCTCCCTTGAATCCCGAAATGCAACAGGACACGCCATGAGCATGACCCCCGATCCTGCTGCTCCCGCCTCGTCGCCCGGCCAGCCGCCGCGCCAGCCGCGCACTGGTGCCCGCACCCTGGCCATCACGAGCGGCAAGGGCGGCGTCGGCAAGACCTTCGTCACCGCCAACCTCGCCGCGGCCCTGGCTGCGCGCGGCCTGAAGGTGCTGGTGCTGGATGCCGACCTCGGCCTCGCCAACCTCGACGTGGTGCTCAACCTGCACCCCAAGCTGACGCTGCACGACGTCTTCACCGAAAAGGCCACGCTGGAGCAGGCCATCCTGCCGGCCCCCGGCGGCTTCTCCGTGCTGCTGGCTGGCTCGGGCATGGTCGAGTACTCCCGCCTGACGCCCGAGGTGCGCGACAAGCTGCTGCACATCATCGACCTCGTCAAGCCGCGCTTCGACTGGGTGCTGCTCGACACCGGCGCCGGCATCTCCGACGTGGTGCTATACGCCATCTCGCTGGCCACGGACGTCCTCGTCGTCGCCACGCCCGAGCCCACCTCGCTGACCGACGCCTACGCTACCATCAAGGTGCTCGCCACACAGCAGGAGCGCCGCCAGGTGGGCCTGCTCGTCAACCAGGCCAACCGCGTCGGCGAAGGCAAGCTGATCTGCGGCCAGTTGCAGCAGGTGCTGCAGCGCTTCGTCGGCCAACAGCCCGGCCAGCCCTTCCGACTGGAGTTGATGGGCGAGGTCAAGGCCGACCCGGCCGTGCGCCAGGCCGTGCTCAAGCGCCAACTCGTGCTCGAGCACTACCCAGGCTGCGACGCGGCCCAGGCCATCAAGGCGCTGGCCGCCAAGCTCCTTGGCTGACACCCCCGCGACGGCCTTCGACTGGCTGGGTGGCGAGGTGCGCGTGCGCGAGCTCGTCGACCGCTTCTACGACCTGATGGACCTGGAGCCCGCCTATGCGCGGCTTCGCGCCGCCCATGGCGCCTCGCTCGAGTCGGCCCGCGACAAGCTCTTCTGGTTCCTGTGCGGCTGGCTGGGCGGCCCCGACCACTACGTCAGCCGCTTCGGTCACCCGCGGCTGCGGGCGCGCCATTTGCCCTTTCGCATCGGCATCGTCGAGCGCGACGAGTGGCTGGCCTGCATGGCGCAGGCGATGCAGGAGACGGGGGTGGACCCGGCGCTGCAGGCGCGCCTGGCCGAGTCCTTCGCGGGCACGGCCGACTGGATGCGCAACGTCGGCGGCTAGCAGCCCCGGCCGCCGTGGCGGCAAGATGTAACGTCGTTTGCGAGCGGAATCTGCTCACGTAGCATGGCGTCGATGAGCCCTGCTGCCGACCCGCCCGATGTCCTGGTCGTCGACGACAACCCCGACGCCGCCGAGGTGCTCGCCCTGTTGATCGGCACGGAGGGCTTCAGCACCGCGACGGCGCATGGCGTGGCGCAGGCGCGCGAACAGATCGCCCGGCAGCGACCGCGCATGATCTTCCTGGACCTTCACCTGCCCGACGGCAGCGGCATGGAGCTGCTGGCCGAACTGAAGGCCGACCAGCTGAGCGCGGGCATCGAAGTCGTCGTGCTCAGCGGGCTGATGGAGGATGCGCTCAAGGAGCAGGCCCATCTGCTGGGTGCCTCGGCCTTCCTGCTCAAGCCGCTCGACCCCGAGCAGCTCACGGCCCTGCTGACCCGGGCGCGCTAGCGTCGCACGTCGGACGTCGGCCTGCCGGAGATGGATGGCCTGTCGCTGGTTCGCACCCTCCGCCGCCAGCCGCGCAACGCCAAGCTACCGGCGGTGGCGCTGACCGCCTTCGCCATGCTGTCCGACCGGCAGGCCGGCCTGGCCGCGGGCTTCCAGCGCTACGTCGCCAAGCCCATCGACATCCGCGAGCTGGGCGACGCCGCCCGCGGTGCCCTGCGCATGCCCGTCGACCTGGGCCGCGCAGGCGCCTGACTCACTCCAGCCGGAAGGCGAAGTCCTGCTGGAACATGGCGTCGCCCTGGCATTGGTAGCCGGCCAGGGCCGACTCCACCGAGCGCTGCAGGGCGCGTCGCGACCTCGCGTCAAGCGCGCCCTGGGCCACGCGGAATTCGCTGGCCACGACGCGCCCGCCGCGCACGGTAGCCAGCACCTGCAGCACGGCCTCGCCGCTCCAGTTGACCGAAGGCACCTCGGGCCGCGGCATCACCGAGCAGACGGCGCCCGGCGCGGCGATGCGCGGCCCTTCGGCGGCCTGGGGCTGCACCTGGGCGGCGCGGGTCGGCCCGGTCGACGGGGGCGGCGTGTCGGCGGTCAGCGGCGTGGTGGTGACGCTGTTGGCCGCCGTCGGCTCGATGAGGATGGGCGGCACCGGCACCTGGATGGGTTGGGGCACGTTCAGCACGGGTTTGTCGGCCTTGAACGGTTCCGGCAGGCGTGGCGGCTCCTTCGGCACCTCGGGAATCGGCGGCAGCAGGATGGTCGCCTCGTGCGGCTTGCCCGGCGGCTTGATCAGGCCGGCGCTGAGCGCATAGATGCCCGCGAGATGCAGGGCGACGACCAGGCCGATGCCCGCGTAGCGGGTGGGCGCAGGGGAAGGGCGGGACAGGTCCATGGGCTCTCCTCGAGGTGGGCTGGGGGAAACCGTCGTCGCGCGCCGTGGGCGGCTTTGGCCCAGGCTACTGCGGCCTAACGCCACCGGTCAATGGAGGTCCGTCCGCGTCGGCCGGGCGCCACGGCTGACCCTCCAGGCTAGGTCCGTCAGGGCGGTGTCAGGCCGTGCCGTTGAGCAACACGATGAGGGCGCCGGCGCCGCCTTCGCTGGCCCGGGCCTGTACGAAGGCCAGCACCTCGTGCTTCTGCACCAGCCAGCGCCTCACGCGGCCCTTGAGGACCGGTTCGCGGCCCGGCGAGCCATGCCCCTTGCCATGCACGACGCGCACGCAGCGCAGGCCGCGGCGGGCGCTGTCGTGGATGAACTGGCCCAGGGCCTCGCGCGCGGCGTCGCGCCGCAGGCCGTGCAGGTCGAGCTGGCCCTGCAGCGCCCAGTGGCCGCGGCGCAGCTTGCGCACGACCTCCAGGCCGATGCCCTCGCGGCGGAAGGAGAGGGTCTCGTCGGTGTCGAGCAGGCTGTCGATGTCGATCTCGTCGGACAAGGCCTGCAACAGCACGGCGCGCTCGTCGGCCTCGCGCTGGCGCGGCTCGGGCGTGGGTTGCTCGCGGTCGTGGATGACGCGGTCGACGCGGCGCAGCGGCGTCACCGGGCCGACCGTCAGCTCGAAGACCCGCCTCTCCTGCTCGGCCAGCCGCATGGCCGCGGCCAGGCGCTCGCGCTCGATCTCCGCGGCCAGGCGCGCCGAGGCCAGCTCGCGCGCCAGCGGCTTGAGGTCGGACAGGCTGCGCACCACCTTGGTCACAGCAGTCCCCGCTCGGCGAACGAGACCACCTCGCCGGCGCCGACGACGAAGTGGTCCACGACCTTCACGTCCACCAGCGCCAGCGCCTGCCCGAGGTGGCGGGTCAGCGATTCGTCGGCGCGCGAGGGTTCGGCGTGGCCGCTCGGATGGTTGTGCGCCAGGATGACCGAGCCCGCACCGAGGGCCAGGGCCCGCTTGACGATCTCCCGCGGATGCACGGTCGTCTGCGTGAGCGAGCCGTGGAAGAGCGTCTCCATCGCGATCAGCCGCAACTGCGAGTCCAGGAAGAGCACGGCGAAGACCTCCTGGCCGAGGCTGCCCAGGTGCAGGCGCAGATAGGCCTTGACGGTGTCGACGTGGTTCATGGCCGGCTTCTCGGCCAGGCGCTGGGCGAGCGAGCGGCGCGCGATCTCCAGCACGGCCGCGATCTCGGCCCGCTTGGCCGGGCCCAGGCCCTTGATCTTGGCGAGGTCCTGCACGCCCGCCGCCAGCAGGCCGGCCCAGCCGCCGAAGCGGTCGAGCAGGCTCTGCGCCAGCTGCAGGACGGGCAGGCCCTGCATGCCGGTGCGCAGCAGCAGGGCGAGCAGTTCGGCGTCGGCCAGCGCCTGCGGGCCGCGGGCAAGCAGCTTCTCGCGCGGGCGAGCGTCCGGGGGCAGGTGGGTCAGCGACATAAAATCCGCCCCCAGTCTAGCCAAGCGTTTGTCGTCCCCTCGCATGAACCCCATCCAGGCCGGGTCCTTCCTGACCTTGCATTACCGGCTCACGGGCCCGGACGGTGCCGACATCGTCAACACCTTCGGCGCCTTGCCGGCCACCCTGTCCCTGGGCGCCGGCCAGCTGTCGCCCGCCATCGAGGCGCGGCTCGTCGGCCTGCCCGAAGGCGCTCACGAGCGCTTCGAGCTGGCCCCCGGAGAGGCCTTCGGCGATCGCAATCCCGAGCTGCTGCAGCGCGTGAAGCTCACGCTGCTGCGCCAGCTCGGCGACCCGGACGAGGTCTACCACGTCGGCGACGTGGTGCAGTTCCCCGGCCCGGACGGGCAGGGCGGCTATGCCGGCGTGGTGCGCGAGCTCGGCGAGGAGTCGCTGCTGTTCGACTTCAACCACCCGCTGGCCGGCCAGCCGGTGAGCTTCGAAGTCCAGGTCATCGGGGTGCTGTGATGAACGAGATCGTGCATCCCCAGGAAGTGCTGCTGGCCGAGCCGCGCGGCTTCTGCGCCGGCGTGGACCGGGCCATCGAGATCGTCGAGCGCGCGCTCGTGAAGTTCGGCGCGCCCATCTACGTGCGCCACGAGATCGTCCACAACACCTACGTCGTCAACGACCTCAAGTCGCGCGGGGCCATCTTCATCGAGGAGTTGTCCGAGGTGCCGGCCGGTGCGACGCTGGTCTTCAGCGCCCATGGCGTCAGCCAGGAGGTCAGGCGCGAGGCGGCGGCCCGCGGCTTCAACGTCTTCGACGCGACCTGCCCGCTGGTGACCAAGGTGCACGTCGAGGTGGCCAAGCTGCACCGCGAAGGCTACGAGTTCATCATGATCGGCCACAAGGGCCACCCCGAGGTCGAGGGCACGATGGGCCAGCTCACCGAGGGCATCTACCTCGTCGAGGACGTGGCCGACGTCGCCAAGGTCCGCGTGCGCGACCCGGCGCGGCTGGCCGTCGTCACGCAAACGACGCTGAGCGTGGACGACGCCGCCGACATCCTCGCCGAGGTCAAGCGCGTGTTCCCCCAGGTGCGCGAGCCCAAGAAGCAGGACATCTGCTACGCCACGCAGAACCGCCAGGACGCGGTCAAGCTGCTCGCTCCCCAGGTCGACATCGTCATCGTCGTCGGCAGCCCCACCAGCTCCAACAGCAACCGCCTGCGCGAGCTCGCGGAGCGGCTCGGCACGCCGGGCTACATGGTCGATGCCGCGGAAGACCTGCGCGCCGAATGGCTGCAGAACCGCTCGCGGGTCGGCCTCACTGCCGGGGCCTCGGCCCCGGACGTGCTGGTGCAGGCCGTCATCGACCGCCTGCGTGCCCTCGGCGCGACCACCGTGCGCAGCCTGCCGGGCGTGGAGGAGCATGTGCGCTTCCCTCTGCCCCTGGGCCTGGGCGACAAGTCCATGGCCGAGGTGAGCGCCTCCCGATCTTGAAGCCGGCGCACCCAGCCTGCGGCGGCGCCTGACATCGGCGCCGCTTTCGTCTGTCGAATTCCGAAGGACATCCATGCTCGACATCACCCAGCTGCGCAAGGACCTCGACGCCGTCATCGAGCGCCTGAACGCACGCAAGAACCCGCAACCCTTCCTCGACGTCGACCGCTTCAAGGCGCTCGAGGCCGAACGCAAGGCCGTCCAGACCCGCACCGAGGAACTGCAGGCGCGCCGCAACAGCCTGTCCAAGCAGATCGGCATGGCCAAGGGCAAAGGCGAGGACGCCTCCGCGCTGATGGCCGAGGTCGGCGGCATCGCCGACGAACTCAAGGCCGGTGCCGAGCGGCTGGATGCCATCCAGGCCGATCTCAACGAGATGCTGATGGGCGTGCCCAACCTGCCCGACGCCAGCGTGCCCGCGGGCGCCGACGAACATGGCAACGTCGAGGTGCGCCGCTGGGGCCAGCCGCGTCAGTTCGATTTCGAGGTCAGGGACCACGTCGACCTCGGCGCTCCGCTGGGCCTGGATTTCGAGACCGGCGCGCGGCTCTCGGGCTCGCGCTTCAGCTTCCTCAAGGGGCCGGTCGCCCGCCTGCATCGCGCCCTCGCGCAGTTCATGCTCGACGTGCAGACGACCGAGCACGGCTACACCGAGTGCTACACGCCCTACATCGTCAACCGCGAGATCCTCGAAGGCACGGGCCAGCTGCCCAAGTTCAAGGAGGACATGTTCTGGGTGTTGCGCGGCGGTGATGCCGAGCATCCCGAGCAGTACCTGATCTCGACCTCGGAGATCTCGCTGACCAACACCGTGCGCGACAGCGTGCTCAAGGCGGAGGACCTGCCCGTCAAGCTCACGGCCCACAGCCCCTGCTTCCGCTCCGAAGCCGGCTCGGCGGGCCGCGACACGCGCGGCATGATCCGCCAGCACCAGTTCGACAAGGTCGAGATGGTGCGCATCGAGCAGCCCGAGCACAGCATGGCCGCGCTCGAGGAGATGACGCTGCACGCCGAGGCCATCCTGCGCAAGCTCGGCCTGCCTTACCGCACCATGCTGCTGTGCACGGGCGACATGGGCTTCGGCGCCACCAAGACCTACGACCTGGAGGTGTGGCTGCCGGCGCAGGACACCTACCGCGAGATCAGCTCCTGCTCGAACATGGGCGCCTTCCAGGCCCGCCGCATGCAGGCGCGCTTCAAGAACGCCCAGGGCAAGAACGAGCTGGTACACACCCTCAACGGCTCCGGCCTGGCGGTCGGCCGCACGCTGGTGGCGGTGCTCGAGAACTACCAGAACGCCGACGGCAGCATCACCGTGCCCGAGGCACTGCGGCCCTACATGGGCGGCGTGGAGGTGCTGCGCGCCTGACCGGTTGGCGGGCCAGAATTTCCGGCTACAATGCCGGGCTTCGCTCGCACCGAATCAGGAGAGGTGGCAGAGTGGTCGAATGTACCTGACTCGAAATCAGGCGTACGGTATCCCCGTACCGAGGGTTCGAATCCCTCCCTCTCCGCCAAGACAAGCCCGCCGGTTACCCCGGCGGGCTTTTTCTTTGATGCGCCGTCAACCTCGTTGCAGCCACGCCCGCGGGGACTGGCCCGTCTGCTGCGTGAAGCGCCGGCTCAGGGCCGACGGGTTGGCATAGCCGAGCTCGGCGGCCAGGACCTTGAGCGGCTTGCCCGCGCGAAGCTCGCCCCGTGCGATGGCCAGCCGCCATTGCGAGAGGTAGTCGGCCGGCGTCTGGCCGACCGCCTCCTTGAAGGCGAGGGCGAAGCGGCTGCGGGACATGCCGGCCTCCGCCGCCATCTGCGCCAGGCTCCAGGGGGCGCCCGGAAGCGAGTGCATGGCGGTGAGCGAGCGGGCGAGCCGCGGGTCGGCCAGGCCACGCAGCAGCCCGAGGGGCAGTGCCGCGTCGCGCTGGTCGAGCATCCATCGCAGCAGTTGCAGCAGCAGCACCTCGAAGAGACGATCTGCGAGCAGACGCTGACCGCAGCGCACCCGCTCCGCTTCTGCGAACAGCAACTGCAGCGTCGCCGCGATGCCGTCGACGCGGGCCAGCGGCAGCACAACCAGCGGGGGCAGGGCCAGCACGAGGGGATGGGCCTCGCCGGCGTCGAAGTCCAGGGTCGCGCAGACGAAGTCCGAGCCTTCGGCGGGCGCGTTGTGGAAGTCGTGGGCCAGGGGCCGCGGGTAGAAGACCAGGCTGGGCTCGGTCACCGACAGCCGCTGCACGAGGCCGCTGTCCGCCTCGTGGCGGATCTCCATCTCGCCGCGCCGCATGACGTGCAGGAAGCCGCGGCCGGGGTGGGCGTCGAAGTGGGTGACGCCGCACAGCGGCCCGGCGTGGAAGAGGCTGGCCCGCACGCGGAAGCGCTCGAACAGCGGGCTGAGTCGGTCGAGAGGGATGTCGGCAGGCACGGGACGAATGGATGTTTTTCTGAGACGGGATGGTACCTATCGTCCCGCGTCGGCGGCGACAGTGGAGGCCTTCATCCACTGCAACCGAAAGGTGATCCATGACCTCCCGAGTCCCTCTCGTTTCCGGCAACGACACGCCCGCCGCCAGCCGCGCCTTGCTCGACGCCGTCAACGGCGCCTTCGGCGCCACGCCCAACATGTTCCGTGCCGTGGCCAATTCGCCGGCCGCGTTGCAGGCGATGTGGGGCTTCTTCGGCGCGTTGGGCGGCGGCACCATCCCGCCCAAGCTGGGCGAGCAGATCGCCGTGGCCGTGGCGGACCGCAACGCCTGCGAGTACTGCCTGGCCGCCCACACCGCGCTGGGCCGCAAGGCCGGCGCGACGCCGGCCGAGATGAGTGCGGCGCAGGGCGGCGAGTCGGCCGACCCCGCGACTGCAGCGGCGCTGCGCTTCGCGCTGAAGCTGGTCGAGCAGCGCGGCCAGGTGGCGGACTCCGACGTGGCGGCGCTGCGTGCCGCGGGCTTCAGCGACGGCCAGGTCGTCGAGATCCTGGCGCACGTGGCGCTGAACCTGTTCACCAACTACGTGAACGTGGCGTTCGCCGTGCCGGTCGATTTCCCCGGCGTGAAGCTGCGCTCGGCAGCTTGAAGCCCGGGGTGGTGCAGCGATGATGGCGACCATGACCAAGACCGCCCTGGCGTTGCGCCACCTCGCCTTCGAAGACCTCGGGCTCATCGCGCCGCGGCTGTCGGCGCGGGGCCTGGAGGTGCGCTATCACGACGCCGGCGTCGACGACTTCCGTGCCGTCGACCTTGACGGAGTGGACCTGCTCATCGTGCTCGGCGGGCCGATCGGCGCGGAGGACGAGGCGCGCTTCCCCTGGCTCGCCGACGAACTGGCGCTCATCCGCCGCCGGCTCGACAGCGGGCGGCCCTTGCTGGGCCTGTGCCTGGGCGCGCAGCTCATGGCCCGGGCGCTGGGCGCGCGAGTGAAACCCATGGGAGTCAAGGAGATCGGCTTGTCGCCGGTCAGGCTGACAGAGGCGGGCAGGGCGTGCGTGCTGGCCGAACTCGGTGACCAGGCGGTGCTGCACTGGCATGGCGACCGGTTCGAGCTGCCGGCCGGGCTGGCCTCGCTCGCCTGGACGCCCACCTGCGACCACCAGGCCTTTGCGCCGCACGCCAGGGCGCTCGGCCTGCAATTCCATCCCGAGGTCGACCCCTCGCGTTTCGAGCAGTGGCTGGTGGGCCATGCGGGCGAATTGGAGCAGGCCGGCCTCTCGCCGGTTGACCTGCGCGCGGCGATGGCGCGCGAGTCCGATGGCTTGCGTGCCGCCCTCGGGCGGCTCATGGACCGATGGTTAGACCAGGCCCTGCTTTGACGCCAGCACGGCCGCCTCGGCGCGGCTGGACACGTTGAGCTTCTTGTAGATGCTCTTGATGTGGTCGTTGACGGTGAACCACTTGATGCCCATCAGGTTCGCGATCTCCTTGATCGTGAAGCCCTTGCTGAGGTAGGTCAGGACTTCGCTTTCGCGGGGCGTCAGGCGCTCCCATTCGGGCGGCGGGTCCAGCGCGACGCTGCGGCTGTTGCTGAAGGGCGCGTGCGAGGAGGACAACGAACCGAAGCCGGAGTTCAGCGGCATGGTGCCGCTGTCGCTGGAGGCGGGCCGGAAATGGGTCAACAGGCGGCGCGCGATGGCGGGCGACAGCGGAGGCTGGCCGCGCACGATGCGTTGCAGCTCTTCCACCAGGACCTCGAAGCGGTCCTCCTTCAGCAGGTAGCCGTCGGCGCCGCATTGCAGGGCGGGGAAGAGGTGGTCGTCGTCGGAGTAGAGGGTCGTGACGATCTTGATGGCCGTGGAGCCGGTGAGTTCGGTGAGGAACTCCATGCCATTGCCGTCAGGCAGCTCCAGGTCGACGAGGATGAGCTTGAAGCCTGCGTCGGGCGCGTTCGCGAACTTCGCAACTTGGCGGCGTGCGTTCTCGAGGTCGCCGACCTCGGTGATCTCCAGGGCATCGCTGAAGCTCTCTCGTACCACGCGGCACAGGAAGCTGCGGGCGACGGGGTTGTCTTCGATGATCAGGACTTTGACGGTCATGGCGATGCAAGGCGGCGGGGGGACGACTCGATCGCCGAATGTAGCCCATCGCCCTCGAAACACGCAGCGAGAACGCGGGGGCGACGCCCCCGTTTCAGGCTTCAAGCGACGGTAAGAACCACCTTGCCGACGACCTCGCGAGCCGCCATGCGCGCGAAGGCGACGGGCAGTTGCTCCATGGGCAGGACGCGGTCCAGCACCGGCTTGATCTTGCCCGCGGCATACCAGGCGGCCAGTTCGGCCAGCATGCGCGCATTGCGCGCTGGCTCCCGTTTGGCGAATTCACCCCAGAACACGCCGACGAGCGACGCGCCCTTGAGCAGGGCCAGGTTCAGCGGCAGGGCGGGGATGGCACCCTGGGCGAAGCCGATGACGAGGTAGCGACCACGCCAGGCGATGGAGCGGAAGGCCGGCTCGGCCAGATCGCCGCCGACGGGGTCATAAATGACGTCCGGCCCTTTGCCCTGCGTAAGGGCCTTCAGCTCGTCGCGCAGGTTGCCGCTGGCGTAGTTGATGGTGGCGTCGGCGCCGAGGGCTTTGCAGGCTTCACACTTGGCATCGCTGCCCGCCGCGGCGATGACGCGGGCGCCGGCCGCCTTGGCGATCTGCAGCGCCGCAGTGCCCACGCCGCCGGCTGCGCCGAGGATGAGGACGGTCTCGCCCGGCTGCAGGGCGCCGCGGTCCATCAGGGCGTGGTGGCTGGTGGCATAGGTGCAGATGAAGGCGGCGGCGTCTTCGAAACCGAAGCCCTCGGGCAGGGGCATGGCGAGCTGGGCCGGTATGCACACCTCGGTGGCGAAGCCGCCCAGGCCGCCGAAGGCGGCGATGCGCTGGCCGATGGCGAAGCCCTTGACGCCTTCGCCGACCTCGGTGACGACGCCCGAGAACTCCGTGCCGGGCACGAAGGGCAGGGGCGGCTTCATCTGGTACTTGTTCTGGACGATGAGCAGGTCCGGGAAGTTCAGGCTCGCGGCCTTGATCTGCACGCGGATCTGCCCGGCCGCCAGGGCCGGGGCGGGCAGTTCGCGCCATTGCAGCGCCTCGACGCCTACCGGGTTGTCACAGACCCATGCCTTCATCATCGTCTCCTCATTGGCTGAACCACCCATGATAGGAATCCGGAGGGTTACACCCGGTCTCGGAGGTGACGCCCTCCCTACAATTGGCCCACCATGCGCATCCTCATCTCCAACGACGACGGCTATCTCGCGCCGGGCCTCGCGGCCCTGGTGAAGGCCTGCGAGGGCCTGGGCGAGATCGACGTCATCGCCCCCGAGCAGAACGCCAGCGGCACGTCCAACTCGCTCACCCTCGGCCGCCCGCTGAACGTCTACCGTGCGGCCAACGGCTTCCGCTACGTGAACGGCACGCCGTCGGACGGCGTCCATCTGGCCCTGACCGGCCTGCTGGGCTACCGGCCCGACCTCGTCGTCTCCGGCATCAACAACGGCGCCAACATGGGTGACGACACCCTCTACTCCGGCACCGTCGCCGCGGCGACCGAGGGCTATCTCTTCGGCATCCCGTCCATCGCCTTCTCGCAGGTCGAGAAGGGCTGGGGCGAGCTCGATGCCGCCGCCCGCACGGCGCGGAGCGTCATCGAGAAGGTGCTCGAAGGCGGCCTGGAGCGGGGCTTCCTGCTCAACGTCAACATCCCCAACGTGGCGGATGCCGACAAGCTGCCGCGCCGCATCACGCGGCTGGGCCGGCGCCACGCCAGCGAGGGCATCATCGAGCAGATCAACCCGCGCGGCGAGACCATCTACTGGATCGGGCCCGCGGGCGACGCGCGCGACGCGGGCGAGGGCACGGACTTCCATGCCACCGCCAACGGCCAGGTGTCGATCACGCCCTTGCAGGTGGACCTGACCGAGCACGCCTCCCTTGCTTCCTGGGCCCAGCGCCTGGGGGCCTGAATGAGCGCACCCAAGCGCTTCCCGGCCTCCCTCAAGCCGGCCGCCGCGCCGCAGCGCGAGCTGCTGATGCCCCAGCGCCACCTGCGCCAGGCCACCGCCGACGCCGCGCGCCTGGCCCGGCCCAGCGGCACGGGGCTGGATAGCGGGGCGGTCCGCCAGCGCATGGTCGACCGGCTGCGCGCCGAGGGCAAGTTCGACGAGCGCGTGCTCGCCGCCATGGCGGCCGTGCCGCGCCACGAGTTCGTCGACAGCGCCCTCGCCGCCCAGGCCTACGAAGACACGGCCCTGCCCATCGGCCATGGCCAGACCATCTCCAAGCCCTCGGTCGTCGCCCACATGCTGGGCCTGCTCTTCGCCGGCCCGGCGGCGCGCCAGCGCGGCTCCCTCGGGCGGGTGCTGGAGATCGGCACGGGCTGCGGCTACCAGGCCGCCGTCATCTCGCTGCTGGCGCGCCAGCTCACGTCCATCGAGCGCCTGCAGGGCCTGCACGACAAGGCCAAGCTCAACCTCCAGCGGGTGGCCCTGTCGCGTTCGCCGCGCCTCATCTGGGGCGATGGGCGCGTCGGCCATGCGGCCAGCGGCCCCTTCGACAGCATCATCGCGGCGGCCGGCGGCGAGGACATTCCCTCCGCGTGGATGGAGCAGCTCGCACCGGGTGGGCGCCTCGTCGCGCCCACCGCCGCGGGCGGCCGGGGGCAGGTGCTGGTGGTGCTCGATCACGTCGTGGAGGCGGGCATCAGCCGCTGGGTTCGGAGCGAGCACGAGGCAGTTCTGTTCGTCCCCCTAAAATCTGGCGTTGTCTGACGGGGCCGCTGGCGCACCGCGCCACACAATCCGGGCGGCCTTCAAACGTGCGTTAGCCACACGATGCCCTCAAGCCTGCGCTACACCTTTCTCGTCCTCACCTCCTCACTGCTGCTGACTGCCTGCGGCACCTCGCTGCACCGCGCGCCGGTCGAGGACCGCAACCCGCAGCAGCCCAAGGCCAGTGCTCCCGCCGCGCCGGCCTCCGCGGCGTCGGCCGCGTCGGCGCCCGAAGTCAAGTTGCCGCCCGGCGCCGAGAACGCCGGCAAGCCGGGCTACTACACCGTCAAGCCGGGCGACGCTCTGGCCCGCATCGCCCTGGACAACGGCCAGAGCTGGCGCGACCTGGCGAAGTGGAACAGCCTCGACAATCCCAACCGCATCGAGGTGGGCCAGGTGCTTCGCGTGGTGCCGCCGGGCGTCGATGCCTCGGCTGTCACGGCCAAGCCGATTGCCAGCGCGGGCAAGGTCGAGGCCCGGCCGTTGGATGCCAAGCCGCCGGCGTCTTCGGCCAGCGCGGCATCGGCGCCGGCCACCCCCGCCGCACCGGCGCCGAGCCGCGAGGCGCCGGCTTCGGACGACGACAACCTCAACTGGGGCTGGCCCGTGGCCCAGCCCGTGACGGCCGGTTTCGACGAGCAGCGCAACAAAGGCCTGGACTTCGCCGGCAAGCCCGGCGACCCGGTGCTGGCTGTCGCCGATGGTCGCGTTGTTTACGCCGGTTCGGGGTTGCGCGGCTACGGCAACTTGGTCATCATCAAGCACAACAACACCTACCTGACGGCGTATGCCCACAACCGGGCGATGCTGGTCGAGCAGGATCAAGTCGTACGCAAGGGCCAGAGGATTGCCGAGATGGGTTCCACCGAGAGCGACACCGTCAAGCTGCACTTCGAAGTGCGCAAGCTCGGCAAGCCCGTCGATCCGGCCAAGCTGCTCCCTCCGCGCTGAGCGAGCGGCCAGTACCCTTGCACCGGGCCAGCGAACACGCCATGAAACGCGCTGTGCCCAAACTCAACGGTCACCATGACAGCGGCGCGCCCGGCGTGATGTTGTCCGCACTGGGTGGCGCCGAGCCTGATGCCGCCGCAGCGCCCGCGCCCGACGAGGACGTACAGGTGCTGCGCGGCGGCAGCGACGAGGTCGAGGTCGGCAACGCCCTGCAGGCCTATCTGCGCGACATCCGGCGCACGCCGCTGCTGACGCCGCAGCAGGAGTTCGACACCGCCCAGGCCGCACGCGCGGGCGACTTCGATGCCCGCCAGGCGATGATCGAGCACAACCTGAGGCTCGTGGTCAGCATCGCCAAGAACTACCTCGGCCGCGGCCTGCCGATGAGCGACCTCATCGAGGAGGGCAACCTCGGGCTGATGCATGCGATCAGCAAGTTCGAGCCGGAGCGGGGCTTCCGCTTCTCGACCTATTCGAGCTGGTGGATCCGCCAGAGCATCGAGCGGGCGCTGATGCACCAGGCCCGCCTCGTGCGACTGCCGGTTCACATCGTCCGCGAGTTGAATCAGGTGCTCAAGGCCCGGCGGGCCCTGGAGGCCCTGCAGAGCGCCCAGGGCGCCGAAGGCCGCGTGCGCGCCGAGGACGTCGCCCAGGCGCTGGGGCGCCCGGTGGAGGAGGTGGCTGAACTGCTGGCCTACGCGGAGTTGCCGAGTTCGCTGGACTCGCCGGTGGACCGCAACGGCGAGGGCGGTGAATCGATGCTGGACCTCGTCGCCGACGAGCAGGCCATCGACCCGATGGGCCTGCGCCTGTCGCACGAGGTCGAGGAGCTGCTGCGGCATGGCCTGGCCAGCCTGAACGACCGCGAGCGCGAGGTACTGGCGGGCCGTTACGGCCTGTCCGACCGGGAGCCGGAGACGCTGGATGTGCTGGCGATCCGCCTCAAGCTCACGCGCGAGCGCATCCGCCAGATCCAGATCGAGGCGCTGGCCAAGCTCAAGCGCAACATGATGCGCCACGGCGTGGACCGGGACAGCATCTTCTAGGTCCGCCGGGATAATCCCGGCCCTATGAATCAGACAACGGAATGGCTCAAGGTCGATTCGCTCGACCTCGAGGCGCAGGGCGTCGCGCACAACGCCGAGGGCAAGGTGGTCTTCATCGACGGCGCACTGCCAGGCGAGGTCGTGCAGGCGCAGATCGCCCGGCGCAAGAACAACTGGGAGCAGGGCACGCTGTCGGCGATCAAGAAAGAGAGCGCCCAGCGCGTGACGCCGGGCTGCCCGCATTTCGGCCTGCATGCGGGCGCCTGCGGCGGCTGCAAGATGCAGCACCTGCACCCGGCCGCGCAGGTGGCGGTGAAGCAGCGGGTGGTGGAGGACAACCTTTGGCACCTGGGCAAGGTGAAGGCCGAGACGCTGCTGCGGCCCATCGAAGGGCCGACCTGGGGCTATCGCTACCGCGCGCGCTTCTCGGTGCGCTACGTGGCCAAGAAGGGTGCGGTGCTGATCGGCTTCCACGAGCGCAAGAGCCGCTACGTGGCCGACATGCAGGTCTGCAAGGTGGTGCCGCGCCGGGTCAGCGACCTGCTGCTGCCGCTGCGCGGGCTGATCATGGCCATGGCCGAGCGCGACCGCCTGCCGCAGATCGAGCTGGCGATGGGCGACGAGGTCATCGCCCTGGTGCTGCGCCACCTCAACCCGCTGCCGCCCGGCGACCTGGCCCTGCTGCGCCAGTTCGCCGCCGAGCACGGCGTGCAGTGGTGGCTGCAGCCCAAGGGGCCGGACAGCGTGCGGCTGCTGGACGAGGGCGGCCCGCAACTCGCCTACGCGCTGCCGGAATTCGGCATCCGCATGCCCTTCAAGCCGACCGACTTCACCCAGGTCAATCCGCACATCAATGCGGCCCTGGTCGGCCGGGCGCTGCGCCTGCTGGCCGTGCGGCCTGGGGAGCGGGTGATCGACTGGTTCTGCGGCCTCGGCAACTTCACGCTGCCGCTGGCCACGCAGGCGCGCGAGGTGCTGGGCATCGAAGGCAGCGAGGCCCTGGTGGAGCGCTCGCGCGAGAACGCGGCGGCCAACGGCCTGGCGCACAAGACGAACTTCGTCGCCCGCAACCTCTTCGAGATGACGCCTTCGCTGCTGGCGGCCGACGGCATCGCCGACCGCTGGCTCGTCGACCCGCCGCGTGAAGGCGCATTCGCGCTGGCCAAGGCCGTGGCCGACATCGTGCAGGACCCCTCCCTGGCCCCGGGCTGGGCGCCACCCAGGCGCATCGTCTACGTGAGCTGCAATCCGGCGACCCTGGCGCGCGATGCCGGTCTGCTCGTGAACCTGGCGGGCTACCGCTGCACGGCGGCCAGCGCCGTGAACATGTTCCCGCACACGGCCCACGTGGAGAGCGTGGCTGTCTTCGACCGAGATGCGATGGCCTGAGGCGTTTTCGCCTTTTTAGTAAACACTCCCTTCGTCTTTGGCGGCATTGGAGGCTCATTGCCTCGATGGGCATCGGGTCAACCCGAGCTTTGTTCTGCAGGAATCTGCGGAAGAATAGATAAACAAAGAAAGTTTGTTTAGCTCTTCCGCCGGAGCCGGGATTCACTCGGCCCGGTGCCGTGAACCCTCAGGAGACCAAGAGGCCGGCCATGTTCCTCCGATCGAAACTCCCCCGCATGCTGGGCGCCGCCTGTCTGGCGCTCGGGCTGATCTCGTCCGCGTCCGCCCAGGGCGTCGACCTGCCGGCGCAGGCGCTCAAGCGCGGCGTCAACATCCTGGGCTACGACCCGCTCTGGACCGACCCGGCCAAGGCCCGCTTCCAGATGCGGCATCTGCAAGCCATCCGCGAGGGCGGTTTCGACCACGTGCGGCTCAACCTGCAGGCCTTCGAGCACATGGATGCCCAGGGCAGGCTGGCGCCGGCCTGGTTCAAGACGCTGGACGAGGTGCTTGCCTCGGCGCTCACTGCCGGCCTGCAGGTCATCGTGGACGAACACAACTTCACGGACTGCGCCAAGGCGCTGGACAGCTGCCGGGCCAAGCTCAAGGCCTTCTGGCGCCAGGTGGCGCCGCGCTACCGCGATGCCCCCGATGCGGTGCTCTTCGAGATCCTGAACGAGCCCAACGGCGAGGCCGATGCGCTGTGGAACGACATCCTCGCCGAGAACCTGCAGATCATCCGCGAGACGAACCCGAAGCGCCGCGTCGTCGTCGGCCCCAAGTTCTGGAACTCGATGGATCACCTCGACAGCCTCAGGCTGCCCGAGGCCGACCGCAACCTCGTGGTGACCTTCCACTACTACTCGCCATTCCCTTTCACCCACCAGGGGGCGCACTGGGTGGCGGACTTGAAGAACACTTCCGGCGTCACCTGGGGCGCGGCGGCCGAGCAGGAGCAGATCAAGAAGGACTTCGACAAGGTCAAGGCCTGGGCGCAGAAGACCGGCCGGCCCATCCTGCTGGGTGAATTCGGCGCCCTCGAGACCGGCCCGCTGGCCCAGCGCGTGGCCTGGACGTCCGCCGTCGCACGGGCCGCCGAGGCGCGCGGCTTTGGCTGGAGCTACTGGCAGTTCGATTCCGACTTCATCGTGTGGGACATGAAGGCCGATGGCTGGGTCAAGCCCATCCTGAATGCCCTCATTCCCTCGCCCGGCGCACCCGTGGCCACCGGCGCGGCGGCGCGCAGCAGCGACCCGGCGCTGGACCATCTCATCAACTCGGCCAAGGTGAGTGCCTGGTCGGTCTACGGCGATGGCCAGTCCACCCAGCAGGTGGCCTGCGAGGCCACCGGCAAAGCCTGCCTGCGCGTGGCGCTGCAGGGCCGGCGCCCCAACCCCTGGGACATCGGGGCCATCGCGCCCGTCACCGGCGACATCCGCAAGGGCGACAAGCTGCAGGTGCTGCTGTGGGCGCGCCTGGATACCGACGACACCAAGGCCCAGGCGACCGCGCCGGTGTCCCTTCAGCTCGGCGCTCCGCCCTACACGGCTCTCCTCTCCGGCTCGGCCGTGCTGACCGGCAAGCTCGAACCCGTCGTGCTGAGCGGCACGGCCCAGGCGGACCAGGCCGCGGGCACCGTCAACCTGTCGATGCAACTCGGCCAGGTCGGCCAGCCCGTGTGGCTGAGCGCGCCCTTCGTGCTGCGCAACTACACGCCGGCCAAATAAGGCTGCCGCTGGGGGGGCTGTGCCGGCAGCGAGCCGGCCACGAAAAAGGCGGCCCGCGGGCCGCCTTGTCACTTCGGGCGATGCGCCCGTTCAGTCGCGGTCGCCGCCGAAGATGCCGAGCAGGGAAAGCAGGCTCTGGAACACGTTGTAGAGGTCCAGGTAGATGTTCAGCGTCGCGCTGATGTAGTTGGTCTCGCCGCCGTCGATGACGCGCTTCACGTCGTAGAGCATGAAGGCGGAGAACACGCCCAGCGACAGCACCAGCACCGTCAGCAGCAGGGCCGACGACTGCAGGAAGACCGTGGCGATGCCCGCCACCATCAGCACCACCGCGCCCACCGTCAGGAACTTGCCCAGGGCGGAGAGGTCACGCTTGATGACGGTGGCCAGGCTGGCCATGGCGAAGAACACCGCCGCCGTACCGCCGAAGGCCGTCATGACCAGCGAGGTGCCGTTCTTGAAGCCGAGCACGTAGCCGATGAGCCGGGACAGCATCAGCCCCATGAAGAAGGTGAAGGCGAGCAGGGCGCCGACGCCCGCGGCCGACTCCTTGGTGCGCTCGATGACGAACATCAGGCCGAAGGCGCCGACGAAGAACACCAGCATGCTCACGCCGGGGCTCATCAGCCGGAACAGCCCGGTGGCGACGCCCACCCAGGCGCCCAGCACCGTGGGGACGAGGGACAGGGCCAGCAGCCAGTAGGTGTTGCGCAGCACGCGCTGGCGGTCGGCGGCTAGGCCCGCGCCGCCGTAGGCGTATTGGGTTTGCAGGCTTTCGTTCATGGTCGCGAATCTCCGAGGGATCGACAGGAAACAGCACGGATTCTAGGTCCGGGCCGGACGGCTACATTGGGGCCTTCCGCATGCAAATCAAGACCATGAAGCCGCAGATCCAACTTGAACTCGAAGACGTCAAGCGCATTGCCGCCGCCGCCGAAGCCCATGCCGTGAGCAAGGGCTGGGCCGTGTCCATCGCCATCGTCGACGCCGGCGGCCATCTGTTGTGGCTGCAGCGCCTGGACGGTGCGGCGCCCATCTCCGCCCAGATCGCTCCGGCGAAAGCCCATACCGCCGCCCTCGGTCGGCGCGAAAGCAAGACCTACGAGGACATGATCAACCAGGGCCGCGTCTCCTTCCTGAGCGCACCCGGCCTGCAAGGCCTGCTCGAGGGCGGTGTGCCCGTCCTGGTGGATGGCCAGTGCCTGGGCGCGGTCGGTGTCAGCGGCGTGAAGTCGTCCGAGGACGTGGAGATCGCCCGCGCCGGCATCGCGGCACTTTGAGGCGTCACGAGTGGGTCACGAAGCCTCCGTACTAACCCCAGTCGGCTATACTCGATGGGTTTATCTGAACCCCACTCGCTGCCCGCGCAAACCCACTCGGTTTCTTCAAGCTGATCCATCCTCGGACGGGTTGACGCTGGGCACGCCCCACTTGCGGAGACCTTTGTGCTGGCTGACCTCCTCCACCCCCCTCAGGCGATCTTGGCATTGGCGGATGGGACGGTGTTCCGAGGCCAATCCATCGGCGCGACGGGCCAGACGGTCGGCGAGGTGGTCTTCAACACCGCCCTGACCGGCTACCAGGAAATCCTGACCGATCCGAGCTACTGCAGGCAGATCGTCACGCTGACCTACCCGCACGTCGGCAGCTACGGCGTGAGCGAGGAGGACGTCGAGTCCGCCAAGGTCTTCGCCGCCGGCCTCGTGATCAAGGACCTGCCGCTGCGCGCGTCCAACTTCCGTTCCGGCCGCACCCTGGATGCCTATCTGCGCGAACAGGGAACCGTGGCCATCGCCGGCCTCGACACCCGCCGCCTGACCCGCGTGCTGCGCACCCGCGGCGCCCAGAACGGCTGCATCCTGGCCCTGGCGGCCGGCGAGGCGCTGACCCAGGCGCACATCGACCAGGCCGTCAGCGCCGCCAAGGCCGCGCCCTCGATGGCGGGCCTGGACCTTGCCAAGGTCGTGAGCCGGACCGGTCGCGAGGTCTGGACGCAGACGGAATGGAAGCTGGGCAGCGGCTACGGCACGCAGACCGCGCCGAGGTTCCACGTCGTGGCCTACGACTTCGGCATCAAGCACAACATCCTGCGCATGCTGGCCGAGCGGGGCTGCAAGGTCACCGTGGTGCCGGCCCAGACGCCGGCCAGCGAGGCGCTGGCCCTCAAGCCCGACGGCGTCTTCCTGTCCAACGGCCCCGGCGACCCGGAGCCCTGCGACTACGCCATCGAGGCGACGCGGCAGCTGATCGACTCGGGCCTGCCCGTCTTCGGCATCTGCCTGGGACACCAGATCCTGGCCCTGGCCAGCGGCGCCAGGACGTTCAAGATGAAGTTCGGCCACCACGGCGCTAACCACCCGGTGAAAGACCTGGACACCGGACGCGTGGGCATCACCAGCCAGAACCACGGCTTCGCGGTCGACCCCGACACCCTGCCGGCGAACCTGCGTGCCACCCACATCAGCCTGTTCGACGGCACGCTGCAGGGCATTGCCCGCACCGACAAGCCGGCCTTCAGCTTCCAGGGGCACCCCGAAGCCAGCCCCGGTCCGCACGACATCGCCTATCTGTTCGACCGTTTCGTGGCCTTGATGAGCAAGGCCTGAGGAGGCTGCGCATGTTCGGCATCACCGACCTCGGCACCTACCTGGCAGCGGCGATCTTCATCATCCTGCTGCCCGGGCCCAACTCGCTCTACGTGCTGTCCGTGGCGGCCCAGCGTGGCGTGCGCGCGGGCTACACGGCGGCCTGCGGCGTGTTCGTCGGCGACACGGTGCTGATGACGGCGGCCGCGGCCGGCGGCGCCTCGCTGCTGATGGCCAGCCCGCAGGTCTTCTTCGTCGTGAAGATGGCCGGCGCGGTCTACCTGGGATGGCTGGGCCTGCAGCTGCTGCGTGGCGGCCTGAAGAGCTGGCGCGGTGAGGCGCAGTCCGAAGCGCCGCGCGTCGTCGACGCTCGCCAGCCTTTCCGCAAGGCCTTGGTCGTCAGCCTGCTCAACCCCAAGGCCATCGCCTTCCTGCTGTCCTTCTTCATCCAGTTCGTCGATCCGGCCTACCCGCATCACGCGCTGACCTTCCTGATCCTCGGCACCATCATCCAGGTACTGAGCTTTCTCTACCTCTCGACACTGATCTTCGCCGGCGCCCGCCTTGCCGCGGCCTTCCGTGCCCGCCGTCGACTCTCTGGCGCCGCCAATGCCGGCGTCGGTGCACTTTTCGTTGGGTTCGGGGCCAAGCTGGCCACGGCCACGCTCTAAGCCCACTCGCAAGCCATGCCAAAACGTACAGACCTCAAGAGCATCCTCATCATCGGCGCCGGCCCGATCATCATCGGCCAGGCCTGCGAGTTCGACTATTCCGGTGCCCAGGCCTGCAAGGCGCTGCGCGAGGAGGGCTACAAGGTCATCCTGGTCAACAGCAATCCGGCGACCATCATGACGGACCCGGACACCGCGGACGTCACCTACATCGAACCCATCACCTGGCAGGTCGTCGAGAAGATCATCGCCAAGGAGCGGCCCGACGCCGTGCTGCCTACCATGGGCGGCCAGACGGCGCTGAACTGCGCCCTGGACCTGCACAAGCACGGCGTGCTGGCCAAATATGGCGTCGAGATGATCGGCGCCAACGAGACCGCCATCGAGAAGGCCGAGGACCGTCTCAAGTTCAAGGACGCGATGACCAAGATCGGCCTGGACTCGGCCAAGTCCGGCATCGCCCACACGCTGGAGGAGGCCTGGGCCGTGCAGAAGCGCATCCAGGCCGAGATCGGCGGCAGCGGCTTCCCCATGGTCATCCGCCCGAGCTTCACCCTCGGCGGCACGGGCGGCGGCATCGCCTACAACCCGGAAGAGTTCGAGACCATCTGCAAGCGTGGCCTCGACCTCTCGCCCACCAACGAGCTGCTCATCGAAGAGAGCCTGATCGGCTGGAAGGAGTACGAGATGGAGGTCGTCCGCGACAAGGCGGACAACTGCATCATCGTCTGCTCCATCGAGAACCTCGACCCCATGGGCATCCACACCGGCGACTCCATCACCGTGGCGCCCAGCCAGACGCTGTCCGACAAGGAATATCAGCTGCTGCGCAATGCGTCCCTCGCCGTGCTGCGCGAGATCGGCGTGGACACCGGCGGCTCCAACGTGCAGTTCTCGATCAACCCGAAGAACGGCCGCATGATCGTCATCGAGATGAACCCGCGCGTGTCGCGTTCGTCGGCGCTGGCGTCCAAGGCCACGGGCTTCCCCATCGCCAAGGTCGCCGCCAAGCTGGCCGTGGGCTACACGCTGGACGAGCTGAAGAACGACATCACCGGCGGCGCCACGCCGGCGAGCTTCGAGCCGAGCATCGACTACGTCGTCACCAAGATCCCGCGCTTCGCCTTCGAGAAGTTCCCGATGGCCGATTCGCGCCTGACGACGCAGATGAAGTCCGTGGGCGAGGTGATGGCCATGGGCCGGACCTTCCAGGAGTCCTTCCAGAAGGCCCTGCGCGGCCTGGAGACCGGCATCGACGGCCTGACGGAACGGTCCACGGACCGCGAGGAGATCGTCCAGGAAATCGGCGAAGCCGGCCCCGAGCGCATCCTTTTCGTCGCCGACGCCTTCCGCATCGGCATGACGCTGGATGAGATCCACGACGAGACCGCCATCGACCCGTGGTTCCTGGCCCAGATCGAGCAACTCGTGTGCATCGAGGCTGATCTCAAGGGCCGCTCGGTGGACTCCCTGAGTGCAGCTGAGCTGCGCCTGCTCAAGACCAAGGGCTTCTCGGACAAGCGCCTGGCCCAGCTGCTGGGCACCCACCAGCACGCCGTGCGCGCACGGCGCCATGCGTTGAACGTGCGGCCGGTCTACAAGCGCGTGGACACCTGCGCGGCCGAGTTCGCCACCCAGACGGCCTACCTCTACTCGACCTACGAGGGCGAGGACGCCGAGTGCGAGGCCCAGCCCACCGACAAGAAGAAGATCATGGTGTTGGGCGGTGGCCCGAACCGCATCGGCCAGGGCATCGAGTTCGACTACTGCTGCGTGCACGCCGCGCTCGCCATGCGCGAGGACGGCTACGAGACGCTGATGGTCAACTGCAACCCCGAGACCGTCTCGACCGACTACGACACCAGCGACCGCCTCTACTTTGAGCCCGTCACGCTGGAAGACGTGCTGGAGATCGTCGACAAGGAAAAGCCGGCCGGCGTCATCGTGCAGTACGGCGGCCAGACGCCGCTCAAGCTCGCGCTCGACCTGGAGCGCGCCGGCGTGCCCATCATCGGCACGACGCCCGACAGCATCGACATCGCCGAGGACCGCGAGCGCTTCCAGAAACTGCTGCACGAGCTGGGCCTGAAGCAGCCGCCCAACCGCACCGCGCGCACCGAGGAGCAGGCCGTGCAACTGGCCAACGAGATCGGCTACCCGCTGGTGGTGCGCCCGAGCTACGTGCTGGGCGGCCGCGCGATGGAGATCGTGCACGGTGACAAGGACCTGGAGCGCTACATGCGCGAAGCCGTGCGCGTCAGCGAGAAGTCGCCTGTGCTGCTCGACCACTTCCTGCAGGACGCCGTCGAGGTCGACGTCGACTGCATCTCCGACGGCACCGACGTGATGATCGGCGGCATCATGGAGCACATCGAGGCTGCGGGCATCCACTCCGGCGACTCGGCCTGTTCGCTGCCGCCCTACACGCTGGCCGCGGACGTGCAGGACGAACTGCGCCGCCAGACGGCCGCGATGGCCCGCGCGCTCAAGGTGGTGGGCCTGATGAACGTGCAGTTCGCCATCCAGGGCGACGTCGCCCGGGGCCTGGAACACTGCACGATCTACGTGCTGGAAGTGAACCCGCGCGCCTCGCGCACGGTGCCCTACGTCTCCAAGGCGACGGGCCAGCAGCTCGCCAAGATCGCCGCTCGCTGCATGGCCGGGCAGAAGCTCGCCGACCAGCGCGACCGCAAGGGCCGCGTGCCGGCCGAGGTCGTGCCGCCTTACTTCAGCGTCAAGGAAGCGGTCTTCCCGTTCAACAAGTTCCCCGGCGTGGACCCCATTCTCAGCCCCGAGATGCGCTCCACCGGCGAAGTCATGGGCTCGGCCCGCACCTTCGGCGAGGCCATGCTGAAGAGCCAGATCGGTGCCGGCTCCCGCCTGCCCCGCGAGGGCAACGTGCTGATCACGGTGAAGAACAGCGACAAGGTCCGCGCCGTGGAGGTGGCCAAGGAGCTCCATGCCCTCGGGTTCGGCGTGGTGGCGACGCGCGGCACGGCGGCGGCCATCGCCGAGGCCGGCGTGCCGGTCAAGCAGATCAACAAGATCAAGGACGGCCGGCCGCACATCGTCGACGCCTTGAAGGGCGGCGACATCCAGCTCGTCTTCACGACGGTGGACGAGACGCGCACGGCGATTGCCGACAGCCGCTACATTCGCCAGGCGGCCCTGGCCAACCGCGTGACCTACTACACCACGATGGCCGGCTGCGAGGCGGCGGTCGAGGGCATGAAGCACCGCGACGGCCTGCTCGTGCAATCCCTGCAAGAGCTGCACGCCGAGCTGGCTTAAACTACAGCCCAACGATTCCGCCGCAGCAGCCCTGAAACGGGGCCGCAGCGGCGGAACTCTTTTTGCCATCGAGTTTTGACATGACGACCATTCCCCTGACCAAGCGTGGCGCCGAGGCGCTCAAGGCCGAGCTGCACCGCCTCAAGACCGTCGAGCGTCATGCCGTCGTCCAGGCGATCGCCGAGGCGCGGGCCCAGGGTGACCTGAGCGAAAACGCCGAGTACGACGCCGCCAAGGACAAGCAGGGCTTCATCGAAGGCCGCATCCTCGAGATCGAAGGCAAGCTCGCGGCGGCGCAGATCATCGACCCGGCGGCCCTGGATGCCGGCGGCCGCGTGGTCTTCGGCGCCACGGTCGACCTGGAGGACGAGGACAGCGGCAAGGCCGTCACCTACCAGATCACCGGCGACGACGAGGCCGACATCAAGCTCGGCCGCATCTCCATCAGCTCGCCCATCGCCCGCGCCCTGATCGGCAAGGAAGCCGGCGACACGGCTGAAGTGCAGGCGCCCGGCGGTATCCGCCGCTACGAAATCATCAACGTCCGCTACGAGTGATGTTCGCCCGGGTGCAAGCCCTGCTGGCCGCCCTCTGGGGCGGCTTTTTGCTGTGCATCGCCTTCGTGGCGACGCCGAGCGCTTTCGCCGTGCTGGAGCGGGCGCAGGCAGGCGCCTTCGTGGCGCGCGTGTTCGCCATCGAAGCGCAGGTCAGCCTGGCCGTGGGCCTGGTGCTGATGATGATCGAGCGCCGCATCGCCCGGGACACCGTCGAAGCGGGCGGGCCGAGCCGGCAGTTCTCGATGCGGCTGCTGCTGCCGGTGGTGGCGCTGTTCTGCACCATCGCGGGCTACTACGGCCTGCAGCCGCTGATGGCGAGCGCTAGGGCCGGCACCGGCGTCGCGTCCTTCGCGGCCCTGCACGGCGTGTCGCTGGCCTTCTTCGGCGTGAAGGGCCTGGCCGTGCTGGCGCTGGCCTGGATCAGTCTGCGACGGACTTCTTGACGCTGGTCGGCTTGCGCTTCTTGGCGCGCTTGATCTCGCCGCCTTGGGTCACGCGCTCGTTGCCCATGACCTTGACCTTGGCAACGGTCGGCCGGGCATTGCCGCTCTTGGAGAACTTGACGATCTTCACGACGCGGGGGCCGGGCATCGCGCCTTCGCGCTCGGAGCGGGCCTTCTCGGGGATGGGGCGCCACAGCACCAGCAGCTTGCCGATGTGCTGGATGGGCGCGGCGTTCAGCTCGTCGCAGAGCTGGGCCAGCATGGCTTCACGGCCATCGCGGTCGTCGCTGAAGACCCGGACCTTGATGAGGCCATGGGCGTTGAGAGCGGCATCCGTCTCCTTGACGACGGCAGGGGTCAGGCCCTCGCCGCCAATCATCACGACCGGGTCTAGATGATGGGCATCGGCGCGCTTTTCCTTGCGCTGGGCGGGGGGCAGATTGATTTGAGGCATCTCCGTATTATCCGGTGGGTATGAAAACGCAGACAAAGAGCAAGAAGGTCAACAAGGCGTGGTTGAACGACCACGTCAACGACCCGTACGTGAGGCAGGCCCAGAAGGAGGGCTACCGGGCCCGTGCCGCTTACAAATTGAAAGAGATCGACGAGGAACTGCGCCTGATCAAGCCCGGCCAGGTCGTCGTGGACCTCGGCGCCTCTCCCGGCGCCTGGAGCCAGTACCTGCGGCGCCGGTTCGCCCCCAAGGAGGCGGGGCAGGGCGGGGCGGCGGTGGGTCAGCTCAACGGCACCATCATCGCGCTGGACCTGCTGGACTTCGAGCCCATCGAAGGCGTGCAGTTCATCCAGGGCGATTTCCAGGAGGAGGCCGTTCTCGCCCAACTGGAGCAGGCCCTGGCCGGCCGGCCGGTGGACGTGGTCGTGTCGGACATGGCGCCCAACCTGTCGGGCATCGCCTCCACCGACGCGGCACGCATCTCCGGCCTGGTCGAACTGGCCGTGGACTTCGCCGGCCGCCACCTCAAACCCGACGGTGCGCTGGTGGCAAAAGTCTTCCACGGCAGCGGCTACAGCCAGCTGGTGGACCTCTTCAAGGCGAACTTCCGCACGGTCAAGGCCCTCAAGCCCAAGGCCTCGCGGGATCGCTCTTCCGAGACATTTCTGGTGGGCCTGGGGTTGAAAAACCGCTGATTACAGGGGTAGCCCCCTTGCCTCACCTAAAATCACCCCCACTGTCCTGAAACCCGCGCTGGGCCATCAGGGCCAAGGAGTCGCAGTGAACAATCAGTGGTTTTCTAAGTTCGCCGTCTGGATCGTGATCGCATTGGTGCTGTTCACGGTCGTCAAGCAGTTCGGTGGAGCGACGGCGCCCGGCAACCAGATCGGTTACTCGGAGTTCCTCGACGAGGTGCAGGCGCGCCGCATCAAGCAGGTCACGCTGACCGAGGGCGGGGCCAGCGGCGCCGAGATCCTGGCGGAGACCACCGACGGCAAGAAGCTGCGCGTCACCGCCACTTACCTGGACCGCGGCCTGATCGGCGACCTGCGCAACAACGGCATCAAGTTCGACGTCAAGCCGCGCGAGGAGCAGAGCTTCCTGATCAGCATGCTGATCAACTGGACGCCCATGCTGCTGCTGATCGGCGTGTGGGTCTACTTCATGCGGCAGATGCAGGGGGGCGGCAAGGGCGGGGCGTTCAGCTTCGGCAAGTCCAAGGCCCGCATGCTGGACGAGGCCAACAACAGCATCACCTTCGCCGACGTGGCCGGCTGTGACGAGGCCAAGGAAGAGGTGAAGGAACTGGTCGATTTTCTGAAGGACCCGCAGAAGTTCCAGAAGCTCGGAGGCCGCATCCCGCGCGGCGTGCTGATGGTCGGCCCTCCCGGCACCGGCAAGACGCTGCTGGCCAAGTCCATCGCCGGCGAGGCCAAGGTGCCCTTCTTCACGATCTCGGGCTCCGACTTCGTCGAGATGTTCGTCGGCGTGGGCGCTGCCCGCGTGCGCGACATGTTCGAGCAGGCCAAGAAGAGCGCCCCTTGCATCATCTTCATCGACGAAATCGACGCCGTCGGCCGCCATCGTGGCGCGGGCCTGGGCGGCGGCAACGACGAGCGCGAGCAGACCCTCAACCAGATGCTCGTCGAGATGGACGGCTTCGACACCAACCTGGGTGTCATCGTCATCGCGGCCACGAACCGCCCGGATATCCTCGACCCCGCGCTGCTGCGGCCGGGCCGCTTCGACCGCCAGGTCTACGTCACGCTGCCGGACATCCGCGGTCGTGAGCAGATCCTGAACGTGCACATGCGCAAGGTGCCCATCGGCCAGGACGTGAACGCGTCCATCCTGGCGCGCGGCACGCCCGGCATGAGCGGTGCCGACCTGGCCAACCTCGTCAACGAGGCCGCGCTGTTCGCCGCTCGCCGCAATGCCCGCCTCGTGGAAATGATCGACTTCGAGCGCGCCAAGGACAAGCTCTACATGGGCCCCGAGCGCAAGAGCATGGTCATGACCGAGGACGAGAAGCGCGCCACGGCCTATCACGAGTCCGGCCACGCCGTCGTCGCCGAACTGCTGCCCAACACCGACCCGGTCCACAAGGTCACGATCATGCCGCGCGGCCGTGCGCTGGGCGTGACCTGGCAACTGCCCGAGCGCGACCAGCACAGCCTGTACTTCAAGCAGATGCTCAACAGCATCAGCATCATGTTCGGTGGCCGCATCGCGGAGGATCTGTTCGTCCACGACATCTCCACCGGCGCGTCCAACGACTACGAGCGCGCCACCCGCATGGCCCGCGACATGGTCACGCGCTACGGCATGAGCGAGCTGCTGGGCCCGATGGTCTATGCCGAGAACGAGGGCGAAGTCTTCCTCGGCCGCAGCATGACCAAGACGGCCAACATCAGCGAGAACACGCAGCAGAAGGTCGACGCCGAGATCCGCCGCATCCTCGACGAGCAGTACGCCGTTGCGCAGAAGATCCTGGAGGACAACCGCGACAAGGTCGAGGCGATGACCGAGGCCCTGATGAAGTGGGAGACCATCGACCGCGACCAGATCCTCGACATCATGGCCGGCCGCCCGCCGCGCGAGCCGGGCGGCACCCAGACGCCCAGCAGCGGCCCGACGGGCGGCACGCCGCCTGTCAGCACCGACGGCGCTCCCGCCGCGGCCTGACCCCCACCCCACTCGACGGGCCCGGCTTCCACCGGGCCCGTTGTCTTTGCGAACCCGCCCATGCACTGGCAGACCCGCCGCTTCCGCATCGACCTCAGCCGCCCGCGCGTGATGGCCATCGTCAACGTGACGCCCGACTCCTTCTCGGACGGCGGCCGGCACGGCGACAGCCGCGCTGCCATCGCCCACTGCGAGCGCCTGGTGGCCGAAGGCGCCGACATCCTGGACATCGGCGGCGAATCGACCCGGCCCGGCGCGCCACGCGTCGATGCCGACAGCGAATGGGCCCGCATCGAGACGGTGGTGACGGCCGCGGTGACCCTGGGCGTGCCGGTGTCCGTCGACACCTGCAAGACCGAGGTGATGCGCCGGGCCTTGGACGCGGGCGTCGACATCGTGAACGACGTGCAGGCGTTGCAGCAGCCGGGAGCGCTCGCCGCCGTCGCCGGCAGTGGCGCGGGCGTGTGCCTGATGCACATGCGGGGCGAGCCGGCGTCCATGATGGAACTCGCCGCCTATGACGACGTCGTGGCCGACGTTGCGGCCTTCCTGGCGCAGCGGGCCCGCGTGGCGCGCGAATCCGGCATCCCGGCCGAGTGCATCGTGCTCGATCCGGGCTACGGCTTTGCCAAGACCTCGACGCACAACCTGCAACTGCTCGCCGGCCAGCGCCGGCTGCTCGGCCTGGGCTATCCGCTGCTGGCGGGCTGGTCGCGCAAGCGCACCCTGGGCGACATCACCGGCCGGCCGGTGGACCAACGCCTGGCGGCCAGCCTGGCGGCGGCCTTGCGGGCCGCCAGCGCCGGCGCGAGCGTGCTGCGCGTGCACGATGTCGCGGCAACCGTGGACGCGCTCAAGGTCTGGGCCGCCGTCGATGCGGCGACAATTCCGGCCACTGAATATGAGGAAGAAGCTCGATGAGCCGCAAGTATTTCGGGACCGACGGCATTCGAGGCACGGTCGGCCAGGCCCCCATCACGCCGGATTTCATGCTGCGCCTGGGCCATGCCGTCGGCCGCGTCCTGCGCAAGACGGCCAAGCGCCCCACGGTATTGATCGGCAAGGACACGCGCATCTCCGGCTACATGATCGAGTCGGCCCTGGAGGCCGGTTTCGCCTCCGCCGGCGTCAACGTGCTGCTGACCGGCCCGCTGCCCACGCCGGGCGTCGCCTACCTGACCCGCGCCCTGCGCCAGGATCTCGGCGTCGTCATCAGCGCCTCGCACAACCCCTTTGCCGACAATGGCATCAAGTTCTTCTCCGCCAAGGGCGAGAAGCTGCCGGACGCCTGGGAGCAGGCGGTCGAGGCCGCCCTCGACGAAGCGCCCCAATGGGTGGATTCCGCCAGCCTCGGCCGCGCCAAGCGGCTGGAGGACGCCCGCGGCCGCTACATCGAGTTCTGCAAGAACAGCTTCGGCTCGGACCTGACGCTCAAGGGCCTGAAGATCGTCGTCGATGCGGCCCACGGTGCGGCCTACCACGTCGCCCCTGACGTCTTCCACGAGCTGGGCGCCGAGGTCGTGGCCATCGGCTGCAAGCCCGACGGCTTCAACATCAATGCCGGCTTCGGCGCGACGGCGCCTGCGGCGCTGGTCGAGGCCGTCAAGGCCAACGGCGCGGACTATGGCGTGGCGCTGGATGGCGACGCCGACCGGCTGCAACTCGTGGACGCCCAGGGACGCCTCTACAACGGCGACGAACTGCTCTACGTGATGGTGGCCGACCGCCTGGCCCAGGGCCAGCGCGTGCCGGGCGCCGTCGGCACCTTGATGACCAACATGGCCGTCGAGCTGGCCCTGCGTTCACGCGACGTCGAATTCGTGCGAGCCAAGGTCGGCGACCGCTACGTGCTCGAGGAACTGGCCGCCCGCGGCTGGCAACTGGGCGGCGAGGGCTCCGGCCACCTGCTGGCCCTGGACAAGCACACGACGGGCGATGGCATCGTCAGCGCCCTGCTGGTGCTGCAGTCCGTCTGCCGCAGCGGCCGTAGCCTGGCCGAGCAACTCGACGGCGTGGAACTCTTCCCGCAGACCCTGATCAACGTGCGCCTGTCGGCTGGCCAGGACTGGAAGGGCAGCACGCGTCTGGCCGAAGCCGAAGCCGCCGTGACGGCCGAGCTGGCCGACCGCGGACGGGTGCTGATCCGCGCCTCGGGCACCGAGCCGCTGCTGCGCGTCATGGTGGAGGCCTCGGACGCCGCACTGGCCCAGCGCTGCGCCCAACGGCTGGCCGAGGCCGTGGCCGCCTGAGGCCCAGGCGCCCGCCGCCCCCTCCGAAGCCGCCTTCGAGCGGCTTTTTCGTGTCCGCTGCGGAAAATGACAGTACGGTGACGGCCGAATGACGTTGTCACAAAAGGCGCGAGATGGCTTCACAGAGGATGTGCGACGCGCTCCAATGGCCCGATGCGTGAATCGATGGTCACCGATTCGTCACATTGCATCCCTAGGATGCCAGTCATCGTCAAACCCGCCACGCGGAAGGTGCTTCAGATGAATATGGTCCAGGTCAGCAAGTCGTTCGCCCTCGTCGCGGGGCTCCTCGGTGCCCAGGTGGCATTTGCCCAGGACGTGACCGGTGCCGGCGCGACTTTCCCCGCGCCGATCTACGCCAAGTGGGCCGACGCCTACGCCAAGGCGACGGGCGCGCACATCAACTACCAGTCCGTGGGCTCGGGCGCCGGCATCAAGCAGATCAAGGCCAAGACGGTCGACTTCGGCGCCTCGGACATGCCGCTGAAGGACGAAGACCTGGCCAAGGATGGCCTGCTGCAGTTCCCGACCGTCATCGGCGGCGTCGTGCCCGTCGTCAACATCAAGGGCATCGCTGCCGGCCAGATGAAGCTGACCGGCACCGTGCTGGCCGACATCTACCTCGGCAAGGTCACCAAGTGGAACGACCCCGCCATCACGGCCCTGAACCCGGGCGTCGCCCTGCCGGACGCCGCCATCGCCCCGGTGGCCCGCGCCGACGGCTCGGGCACGACCTTCATCTTCACGAACTACCTGTCCAAGGTGAGTTCCGAGTGGAAGGAGAAGGTCGGCGAAGGCACCACGGTCAAGTGGCTGGCCGGCACCGCCGGCAAGGGCAATGAAGGCGTGGCCGCCTTCGTGCAGCGCCTGCCCAACTCCATCGGCTACGTCGAGTACGCCTATGTGAAGCAGAACAAGATGACCTACGTCCAGCTGAAGAACAAGGACGGCCAGTGGGTCAGCCCGAACGACGACGCCTTCAAGGCCGCCGCCGCCGGCGCCGACTGGAACAAGACCTTCTACCAGATCACGACCGACCAGCCCGGCAAGGCCGCCTGGCCCATCACCAACCCGACCTACATCCTGATGTTCAAGTCGCAGGACAAGGCCGCCAACGCCAGCGCCGTGCTCAAGTTCTTCGAGTGGGCCTACAGCAGCGGCGACAAGATGGCCGACGACCTCGACTACGTGCCGCTGCCCGCCTCCGTGAAGGACCTGGTGCGCAAGCAGTGGGGCGAGATCAAGGACACGTCGGGCAAGGCTGTTTCCTACAAGTGATTCCTGGGGCGCTCGGCCCGGCCCGGCAATGCCGGGCTTTGCCACATCCGCGGCGCCCCTCACTCCTCAACACCTCGGAGGTTCCTTGGCCGCCATACTTCCCGCCGACAGCGCCGGCGCTGATCGCAGCGAACCTCAGCCGGACACCACTCCCATGAGCCCCCGGCCCGAGCGCCGCCGCGTGGCCCCCTGGGCCGATGCCCTGTTCGCGGCCCTCTCGCAGGGCGCGGCCTGGCTGACGCTGGCCCTGATGGTGGGCATCCTCGTCTCACTGATCGCCGGTGCCGCCCCGGCGCTGAAAGCCTTCGGGCTGGGGTTCCTGACCAGCGCGGAGTGGGACCCGGTGCAGGAGAAGTTCGGCGGCCTGGTGATGATCTACGGCACGCTGGCCACGTCCCTGATCGCCCTGGTCATCGCGGTGCCGGTCAGCTTCGGCATCGCCATCTTCCTGACCGAGCTGTCGCCCGGCTGGCTCAAGCGGCCCCTGGGCATCGCCATCGAACTGCTGGCCGCCGTGCCCTCCATCGTCTACGGCATGTGGGGCCTGCTGGTCTTCGGGCCCATCCTCGCCACCTTCGTGCAGGCACCGTTGCAGGCCGTCTTCGGCGGCGTGCCCCTCATCGGCTCGCTGTTCTCGGGCCCGCCGGTGGGCATCGGCATCCTGTCGGCCGGCATCATCCTGGCGATCATGATCATCCCGTTCATCGCCTCGGTGATGCGGGATGTGTTCGAGGTGACGCCGCCCATGCTCAAGGAGAGCGCCTACGGCCTGGGCGCCACGACCTGGGAGGTCGTCTCGCGCGTCGTGCTTCCCTTCACCAAGACGGGTGTCGTCGGCGGCATCATGCTCGGCCTGGGGCGTGCCCTGGGCGAGACGATGGCGGTCACCTTCGTCATCGGCAACATGAACCAGCTCAACTCGCTGTCGGTCTTCGAGGCCGCCAACAGCATCACCTCGACGCTGGCCAACGAGTTCGCCGAAGCCGGCGAAGGCCTGCACCAGGCCTCGCTGATGTACCTCGGCCTGGTGCTCTTCCTGATCACCTTCGTCGTGCTGTCCATCTCCAAGCTGCTGCTGCTGCGGCTGAAGAGGAACGAAGGGGCCCGTTCATGAGCACCGCAGTGCAACGCAGGGAGATTCGCTGATGTCCTCGGCACTCGACGCACGCCGCCTGGCGATGCACCACAAGCGCAAGCGCACCAACATCGTCGCGCTGACCCTGTCGCTCGGCGCCATGGCCTTCGGCGTGTTCTGGCTGGTCTGGATCCTGTTCGAGACCATCTACCTCGGCATCGGCGGCCTGAACTGGGCCATCCTGACCGAGATGACGCCGCCGCCGCAGGGCGAAGGCGGCGGGCTGGCCAATGCACTCTTCGGCAGCTTCGTCATGGTCGGCCTCGCCACCCTGGTGGGCACGCCCATCGGCATCCTGGCCGGCGTCTACCTCGCCGAATACGGACAGAAGAGCTGGCTGGGCAGCGTCGTGCGCTTCATCAACGACATCCTGCTCTCCGCGCCGTCCATCGTCGTCGGCCTCTTCGTCTATGCCGTCGTCGTGGCGCGAATGAAGAGCTTCTCGGGCTTCGCCGGCATGCTGGCCCTGGCCCTGCTGGTCATCCCCGTCGTCATCCGCACGACGGAGAACATGCTCTCCCTCGTGCCGAATGCGCTGCGCGAAGCCGCCTACGCCCTGGGCACGCCGAAGTGGAAGGTCATCCTTTCCATCACCCTCAAGGCGGCCCGCGCCGGCGTCATCACCGGCATCCTGCTGGCCCTGGCCCGGGTGTCGGGCGAGACGGCGCCGCTGCTCTTCACGGCGCTGTCCAACCAGTTCTGGACCTCCAACCTCGGTGCGCCCATGGCCAGCCTGCCGGTCACCATCTTCAAGTTCGCGATGAGCCCCTACGAGAACTGGCAAAAGCTCGCCTGGGCCGGCGTCTTCCTGATCACGATGGGCGTGCTGCTGCTGAACATCGTGGCCCGCGTGCTCTTCAAGAACAAACACTAAGGACGAACCGACCATGGACGCCAAGATCGAAACGCCCGTGGGTGAACGCGCCAAGCTCTCGGTGCGCAACCTGAACTTCTACTACGGCAGCTTCCACGCGCTGAAGAACATCAACCTCGACATCCCCGAGAAGAAGGTCACCGCCTTCATCGGCCCGTCGGGCTGCGGCAAGAGCACGCTGCTGCGCACCCTCAACCGCATGTTCGAGCTCTACCCCGAGCAGCGTGCCGAAGGCCAGATCCTGCTGGATGGCGACGACATCCTGTCCAGCAAGGACGACGTCTCCCTCATCCGCGCCAAGGTCGGCATGGTCTTCCAGAAGCCCACGCCCTTCCCGATGTCCATCTACGACAACATCGCCTTCGGCGTGCGCCTGTTCGAGACGCTGCCGCGCGTGGAGATGGACGAGCGCGTGGAGTGGGCGCTGAAGAAGGCGGCGCTGTGGACCGAGGTCAAGGACAAGCTCAACCAGAGCGGCTCGGGCCTGTCCGGCGGCCAGCAGCAGCGCCTGTGCATCGCCCGCGGCATCGCCATCAAGCCCGAAGTGCTGCTGCTCGACGAGCCCTGCTCGGCGCTGGACCCGATCTCCACCGGCAAGATCGAGGAGCTCATCCACGAGCTCAAGAGCGACTACACGGTGGCCATCGTGACTCACAACATGCAGCAGGCCGCGCGCTGCTCCGACTACACGGCCTACATGTACCTGGGCGACCTCATCGAATTCGGCCCGACCGCCGAACTCTTCATGAAGCCCAAGCGCAAGGACACGGAAGACTACATCACGGGCCGTTTCGGCTGACCCGCTAGGAGAACGGTATGGTGGACAAGCATCTCTCGACCCAGTTCGACGCCGAACTCAGCGGCATCTCGACCCGCGTGCTCGAAATGGGCGGCCTCGTGGAAGCCCAGGTGGCCCAGGCCGTGCAGGCGCTCAGCGACTTCAGTGCCGAGTCGGCCGACGAAGTGCTGGCGCGCGAAGGCCGTGTCAATGCGATGGAGGTCGAGATCGACCGCGACCTCTCCAGCATCATCGCCCGCCGCCAGCCTACGGCCCGCGACCTGCGCCTGTTGATCGCCATCTCCAAGAGCATCGCCAACCTCGAGCGCGTCGGTGACGAGGCGGCGCGCATCGCGCGCACGGTGCAGCGCCTGGTGGCCAGCGGCGTCTCCAGCCGCATGCGCGTGCCCATGTCCGACCTGGCCTTCGAGGCCGAGCTGGCGACCGGGCAACTCCGCAAGGCGCTCGACTCTTTCGCCCGCCTCGACGTGGAGCGGGCGCTGGACGTGCTCAAGCACGACGACGAGATCGACAAGGAGTTCGACGGCCTGCTGCGCAAGCTCATCACCTACATGATGGAAGACCCGCGCACCATCTCCTCGTCCATCGACCTCGTCTTCGTGGCCAAGGCCATCGAGCGCGTGGGTGACCACGCCAAGAACCTCGCCGAGGTCGTCATCTATGTGGTCAAGGGCACCGACGTCCGGCACAACAGCCCGGAGACCGTCGAGACCATGGTGCGCTGACCGCCACAAGGCAAAGGGGTGAACGAATGAGTCGAATTCTGGTGGTGGAAGACGAATCGGCGATCGCCGAGCTGATCTCCATCAATCTGCGCCATGCCGGCTTCGAGGTGACTCTGGCCGGCAGTGCCAGCCAGGCCCAGTACGAGGTGGACCGCGTGCTGCCCGACCTCGTCGTGCTGGACTGGATGCTGCCCGGGCAGAGCGGCGTCGCCCTGGCCCGCCAGTGGCGCGGCGCGGCGCGCACCAAGGAACTGCCCATCATCATGCTGACGGCCCGCGCCGACGAGGGCGACAAGATCGCCGGCCTCGACGCCGGTGCCGACGACTACGTCACCAAGCCGTTCTCGACCAACGAGCTGCTGGCGCGCATCCGGGCCGTGCTCAGGCGCAAGGCGCCCGAGGCGCTGGACAGCGCCGTCGAGGTCGGTCCGCTGCTGCTGGACCCGGGCACGCGTCGCGTCAGCCGCGACGGCGTGGAGGTCAAGCTCGGCCCCACCGAGTTCCGTCTGCTGCATTTCCTCATGACCCATCCGGAGCGCGTGCACAGCCGCTCGCAACTGCTGGACCGAGTCTGGGGCGACCATGTCTTCATCGAGGAGCGCACCATCGACGTCCACGTCAAGCGGCTGCGCGAGGCGCTTGAGCGCGTGCAGTGCGCGCGCATGATCGAGACCGTGCGCGGCGCCGGCTACCGGCTGACACAGCAGAGCAGCGTCCTTTCCGCCTGAGCCCCGTCCGCAGTACATGACCTGGTTGTTGCCTCGACTGTTGCTGGCCATCGGGGCGGCATTCGTTGGATTCATCGTCGGCGCTGCTGTGCATTCGGCCACCGGCTTCGAGGCCCTGGGCCTCGGCCTGGGCGTCACGAGCGGTGTCGCGCTGCTGCTGGTGGTCGACGCGGTGCGCGGCCACCGCCTGCTGAACTGGCTGCGCGGCAACCAGCAGGACAACGCGCCGCGCGATACCGGCCTGTGGGGCGAACTCGGCTACCGCGTGGAGCGCGCCATGCGCGACCGCGACCGCGCCCTGGCCCGCGGCCGGCTGGAGCTGGAGCAGTTCCTGTCGGCCATCGAGGCCTCGCCCAACGGCGTGCTGATGCTCGACGCCCAGGAGCACATCCTGTGGTGCAACCGCGTCGCGGCCGACCATTTCGCGCTGGACCCCCAACGCGACCTGCAGCAGCGCATCACCAACCTCGTGCGCGCGCCGGCCTTCGTCGCCTACCTGCAGGCCGGCCGTTATGGCGAGCCCCTCGTGCTGGGCAACGGCCGGGGGCCGGGCACACTGTCCATCACCGTGCGCGAGTACGGCGAAGGCATGCGCCTCGTGCTCTCGCTGGACGTGACCGAGCGCATGCGCAACGACGCCATGAGGCGCGACTTTGTCGCCAACGTCTCGCATGAGATCAGGACCCCGCTGACGGTGCTCTCGGGTTTCATCGAGACCCTGCACACGCTGCCGCTGACGGCGGTCGAGCGCGACCGCGTGCTCGTGCTGATGACTCAGCAGACCCAGCGCATGCAGACCCTCGTCGCTGACCTGCTCACCCTGGCCCAGCTGGAAGGCAGCCCCCGCCCGGCGTCCGACCGCTGGGTGGGCCTGGACGGCCTGCTGATGCGCGTGGCGGCCGACGCGGAGGCGCTTTCCGCCGGCCGCCACGCGCTGCGGCTGCGGCCCGAGACGCACGCCGAGCTGGCCGGCATCGAAAGCGAGCTGCTCAGCGCCGTCGCCAACCTCGTCACCAATGCCGTGCGCTACACGCCTGATGGCGGCGAGGTCGACGTGGCCTGGCGGCTGCTGGAAGACGGCAGCGGCGAGCTGACCGTCATCGACACGGGCCTGGGCATCGCGCGCGAGCACATCCCGCGGCTGACCGAACGCTTCTACCGCGTGGACGGCAGCCGCTCACGCGAGACCGGCGGCACGGGCCTCGGCCTGTCCATCGTCAAGCACGTCATGCAGCGCCACGGCGGCGAGCTGCTGATCCAGAGCGAGGTCGGCAAGGGGTCGCGCTTTCGCCTCGTGTTTCCCGCCGCGCGGGTGCGCCAGGCCAGCGACTCGGCCCTGGGCGACGAAGCGGCCTTCGGCGGCGCGGCCCTCTCCAACCATTGACCCCGGCGTGCCGGGCCCCGTTCAGGGCTTGCGCAACAGCACGAGGCCGGCGCTGCCGCTGCGGTCGGTCGGCCGCCTCACCTGGGCGACGACCTGCCAGCCGGGCGGCGTCGGCTGGCCGGCACTGATGACCGCATTGGGGCAGGCCGTGTGGGCCAGCGTGCCGCGACCCTGCACCTGCCAGCCGCCATGCCACTCCAGCGCCGACAGCGTCGCGAGGTTCTGCCCGGGGGCGGCCAGGCAGCCGGCGTCGGCCGGCATGTGGGCCTTCAGGCGCGACACCAGCGGCTCCAGGCTGCGGGCGTAATCCAGCGGCGGCAGCAGCAGGCTCATCACCAGCAGCCAGCCCAGCGCCACGCCGCCGGCCGGCAGGGCCAGGCTCTTCCACAAGGCGTGGCGATGCCGTGCCGTGCGCCAGCGCACCAGGGCCAGCCAGGCGGCCGTGGCGGCGATGGCCAGCACCAGCGCGACGAGGCTGAAGCGCGGCTCGAAGCCCTCGGCCAGGCGGCGCAGGTTGGCCAGCGGACGCTCCGGCCAGCCGGTGTGCATGGACACGTAATAGAGCCAGAAGAACAGCGCGGCGGCGCTGAAGAAGAACACCGAGAACCAGTCGACGGCCGCCGAGAAGCCACGGCTCAGCGTCGGCAGCGCGAAGGCCGCCAGGATGGCGAGCGAGGGCAGGGCCAGCAGCAGGGCGCGGTCCGAGCCGTCCATGGCGACGCAGGCCACCAGCGGCACGAGCAGGGCGATGGCCGGCACGGTGATGTGGCGGCGCAGGCCGTGGCGACGCCAGCGCCACAGCGTCCACAGGGCCAGCGGCCCGGCCGGCCAGCAGAACCAGGCCAGCAGGCGCAGCAGCGACGGCAGGTCGAGCCCGGGCTGGACACGCCAGGCCCAGCCGTTGAAGAACCAGGCCGCCACCACCGCCAGCGTCAGGGCGCCGAGCAGCCAGGCGCGCTGGTCCTTGGCTTCCTGGTAGCTGGAACGGTGGTTGAGCAGCACGCCGAGGACGCCCAGCAGGCAGGCCACCATGGGCGCGCCGCTGGCGGCCAGCACCGGCAGGGCCAGCAGCACCGCCAGGCGGGAGCGGCGCCGGCGGAAGGGCGCCGCCGCCAGGCCGTAGAGGTAGACCGACACGGCCAGCAGTTGCAGCAACTCGGGCGTTGTCTCGTGGCCGAGCTGCAGCAGCCCGAGCGAGGCCATCAGGGCGAGCAGGGCGCCATCGGCCAGCGCGCGGGCGTAGTCCACCACTTGCGCCTCGCCGCCGAAGGCGAAGGCGACCGGCTGCGCGGCCTCGGTGCGTGCGAGGTGGAAGCAGGTGTACCAAACGGCGATGAGCACGCCTACCAGCACGAAGGCATAGGGCAGGCGGGCGGCGACGGGGGCGTCCAGGAAGGGCAGGGCCTTGATGGCCAGGGCACCCAGCCAGTAGGGCAGGGGGCCGCCATCGGCGGGGATGCCGGCGATGGCCGGCTGCCACCAAGGTGCGCGGCCCTCGGCGATGCTGGCCATGAAGCCGAAGGCCGTCAGGTCGGCGTTGCGCCAGGGGTCGCGGCCGAAGATGCCTGGCAGGACATAGGCCGCGCACAGCAAGATCAGGGCCAGGCGAGGCAGGCGCTGGACGCCGCGCTCGGCGACGATGGCGGGGGTGGGGAGATTCACGCGGGGAACTTCGATGAGCCGGCCGGCATCATGCCGTCAAACGCCGCCCGGCAAAGCAAAAGGGCAGCCGAGGCTGCCCTTTGTCGTTGGCGCGGCGAAACAGCCGCGGCCCGATCACTTTTTGAGGTGGGCGAACTTGTTGCGGAACTTCTCGACGCGGCCACCCAGGTTGTCCACGCTCTTTTGCGTGCCCGTGTAGAAGGGGTGCGATTCGCTCGTCGTTTCCAGCTTCACCAGCGGCAGGGTCTTGCCATCGATCTCGATGGTTTCCTTGGTCTGGACGGTGGAGCGCGTCACGAACTGGAAACCGTTGGACAGGTCGACGAACGCGACGTCGCGGTAGTTGGGGTGAATGCCTTCTTTCATGGGAACCTCTCAGGTCTTCGGGAGCCACGTCGCGCCTCGAGGGGGCCAAGGCTTGGCGACGCACTTTCCAGGGTGTCAGGGCGGAAAACCTGCGATTGTAGCGGGCTCCCGTGGGGCTTGGCTAGTCGTTGGCTGGAAGGTCAGCCGCCGCGCCGCATCATGTCGAAGAAGTCCAGGTTGTTCTTCGACGCCTTCATCTTGTCGAGGATGAACTCCATCGCCTCGATCTCGTCCATGTTGTAGAGGAGCTTTCGCAGGATCCAGCTCTTCTGCAGGATCTCGGGCTTGAGCAGCAGTTCCTCGCGACGCGTGCCGGACTTGTTGATCAGGATCGAGGGGTAGACCCGCTTCTCGGCCATGCGGCGATCCAGGTGGATTTCGCAGTTGCCGGTGCCCTTGAACTCCTCGTAGATGACCTCGTCCATCTTGGAGCCGGTGTCGATGAGGGCAGTGCCGATGATGGTCAGCGAGCCGCCTTCCTCGATGTTGCGCGCCGCGCCGAAGAAGCGCTTGGGGCGCTGCAGGGCGTTGGCGTCCACGCCGCCGGTCAGCACCTTGCCGGAGCTGGGCAGCACGTTGTTGTAGGCGCGGGCCAGGCGGGTGATGGAGTCCAGCAGGATGATCACGTCCTTCTTGAGCTCCACCAGGCGCTTGGCGCGCTCGATGACCATCTCGGCCACCTGCACGTGGCGGGCGGCAGGCTCGTCGAAGGTGGAGCTGATGACCTCGCCGCGCACGGTGCGGACCATCTCGGTCACTTCCTCGGGCCGCTCGTCGACGAGCAGCACGATGAGGTGGCAGTCCGGATGGTTGGCCACCAGCGCATGCGCCAGGCTCTTCATCATCTCGGTCTTGCCGGTCTTCGGCTGCGACACGATCAGTGCGCGCTGGCCTTTGCCGATGGGGGCGATCAGGTCGACGATGCGGCCGGTGATGTTCTCCTCGCCCTTGAAGCCTTCACGCTCGAGCTTGAACTGCTCCTTGGGGAACAAGGGCGTCAGGTTCTCGAACATGATCTTGTTCTTGCTCTCCTCCGGCGTCTGGTTGTTGACGCGGTCGACCTTCACGAGAGCGAAGTAGCGCTCGCCGTCCTTGGGCACGCGCACCTCGCCTTCGACGAGGTCGCCGGTGTGGAGGTTGAAGCGGCGGATCTGGCTGGGCGACAGGTAGATGTCGTCCGTGGAGGCCATGTAGCTGGCCTCGATCGAGCGCAGGAAGCCGAAGCCGTCAGGCAGGACTTCGAGCACGCCATCGCCGAAGACCTGCTCGCCAGCCTTGGCGCGCTTCTTCATGATGGCGAACATCAGCTCCTGCTTGCGCAGGCGGGTGACATTGTCGATCTCCAGCTCTTCGCCCATCTTGATGAGGGCCGAGACGTGGAGGGCTTTCAGTTCGGAAAGATGCATGGGTGAACACCCGTCATGGGCCGCAGCACCAGCCAAGGCGCTTGCGGCGTTGTCACGGCCGCCCCGGAACAGGACCGAAAGGCTGTCGCTCAAACGGCGAGCGACGCGGATTCGACTTCTAGATTGGAGGGAGGGGGAGCCGAGTCCACGCTGGCTGGGCCTTGGAAACCCGGGGCGTGTTGGCTTTGGCTGCTGCGGCGGGGCGCCGAGAGGCGCCAGGAGCGCCGCAGCAGTTGGGCGCGATTATAGGTTCGCGTCGAGGAAGGCGGTCAACTGCGCCTTGGAGAGGGCGCCGACCTTGGTGGCGGCGAGCTGGCCGTCCTTGAAGAGCATCAGTGTCGGGATGCCGCGGATGCCGAACTTGGCGGGCACTTCACGGTTCTCGTCGACGTTCATCTTGGCGATCTGCAGCTTGTCGCCGTAGCCCGTGGCGACCTCGTCCAGGATGGGCGCGATCATCTTGCAGGGGCCGCACCATTCGGCCCAGTAGTCCACCAGCACCGGCTTGCCGGACTGGATCACGTCGGCGTCGAAGGACGCGTCGGAAACATGCTTGATCAATTCGCTGCTCATGGGAGGGTTCCTTGGCCTCAAAGGGGTGGCGGTCGCGCCGGGGCGCCGTCCGAATAGGCAAAATCATTGTGACATAGCCACTTTTGCCCCGACGGTCGCGAGGGTACCGAAAGCATGGCGAAGATGAGGGTGGAGGCCCGGTTTGCAATCCATGAGCCTGGGCCTGGTCCCTGGAGAAGACATCGACGGTTTCTGGCGCCGTGTTGCCGCCATCTGCGGCGACTGGCTGGCCGCGCAGGGGGCGCCGCTGCGCGACGCGGTGCTGCTGCTGCCCTTCGCCCAGCAACTGGCGCCGGCCCGCCGCGCCTTCCTGGCCCGCGGCGGCTGGCTGCCCGTGCTCGCGACGACGCACAGCCTCGCGTCGGCCCTGGGGCCTGCCCCCCTGGCCGCGCCCGGCCAGCTCAGCGGCGATGCCCCCGTCGACGCCCTGGCGGCCGATGACCTGCTGGCCCAGCAGTCATGGGCCCAGGCCCTGAAGCGCGACGACCCGCGCGCCTATCGCCTGGCGCTCGCCCGCCTGGTCGAGACGGCCCATGCCTTCGCCCGCGTCACCGGCCAGCGCGACCCCGCGTCCCGCGCGGCCTGGTTCGAGGCCGCCCGCCGCCACCTCGGTGACGACCCCGTCGGCGGCGTCGAGCGGGCGCTGGCCCTGGTCGCCCTGGTCTGGGCGGCCTCCGACGAGCGCGCGCCGGCCACCGACGCCCTGTTCCGCCATCGGCCCAGCGCGTGGATCGTCCTGCAGGCCGGCGGCCCCGACCCGCTTGCCGAGGCCCTGCTGGCGCGCTCGGAGGTGCCGGCGCTGCACCTGGTCGCCGACCTCGACCTGGACGGCCTCGCCGAGCCGCCCGCCCGTGTCGAGGAGGCCCTCTGCGCCGACTTCGAGACCCTGGCCCAGGCCAGCGCCGTCGCCGTGCTGCAGCATCTCGCCGCCGGCCGTGCGCCGGTCGCGCTGATCGCGCAGGACCGGGTCGTCGTGCGCCGCGTGCGGGCCCTGCTGACGCGCCAGGGCGTGCCCCTGCACGACGAGACCGGCTGGACCCTTGCCACCACGCCCGCCGCCTCGGCCCTGATGGCCCTGCTGCGTGCCGCCCTCGGCGGCGGCGCGGTGGACGACTGGCTGGCCTGGCTCAAGCTCTCGGCCGAGCCCTCGGCGGCCCTCGATGCCCTCGAAGCCTTCTGCCGGCGCCGCCACATCCGCCGTGCCGAGGCCCTGGACGCCTTCGACGCCCCGCCGGCCAAGGGCCTGTGGCAGTCGCGGCGCCAGGCCCTGGCGCCACTGTCGAGCGGCGGCCGGCGCACGCTGGCGCAGTGGCTCTTCGAACTCAAGCGCGCCCTCGGGCCCGAGCCGCTGGCCGGCCTCGAAGGCGGCGAGGGCGTGCTGACGGCGCTCTGGCTGTCGCGCAACCCCTGGCCGGGCAGCGCCCATGAAGGCGTGCTGGCCGGCGCGCGGCTGGACGGCTCGGGCTTCCTCGCCTGGGTGGGCGAGGTGCTCGAGAACGGGCAGTTCGTGCCCGACAACGCGGGCCAGGCCCCCGTCGTCATCACGCCGCTGGTGCGGGCCATGCTGAGGCCCTTTGGCGCCCTGGTGCTGCCGGGTGCCGACGCCGAGACCCTCGGCCGCGCCGGCCGCCCGCTGAGCCTCATCAGCGACGCCGATGCCGCCGCGCTGGGCCTGCCCACCCAGGCCGCTCAGCGCGAGGCCGAGGCCCAGGCCTTTGCCCAGGCGCTGCGCGCGCCGGTGTTGACGCTGCTGCGCTGCACGCGGGCCGGTGCCGAGCCGCTGCCCGCCAGCCCCTTGATCGACCGCCTTGCCGCGGCGGCCCGGCGCGACGGCCGGGCGTCACCGCTTCAGCCCTGGCGCGACGAGCGCCTGCCCCAGGGCGTCCCGCCCCGGCCGGCGCTGCGCGCCAGCACCGGCGCTGTGCCGCTGCCAGCCACGCTGAGCGCCAGCGCCGTCGAGGCGCTGCGCCGCTGCCCTTACCAGTTCTTCAGCCGGCATGTGCTGGGCCTGCAGGAGGCCGACGAGCTGGAGGCCGAGCCCGCCAAGCGCGACTACGGCACCTGGCTGCACGCCGTGCTGCATCGCTTCCACACCGCGCGCCAGCCCGGCGACGCGGCGGCCCAGCTGCGCGCCGCAGCCGCGGCCGAGAGCATCGGCCTGGACGATGCTGACTTCCTTCCCTGGCGGGCCAGCTTCGAGCGCCTGCTGCCGCGCTATGTCGACTGGCTGCGCGAGGCCGAGGGTCGGGGGCAGCAGTTCTCGCAGGGCGAACTCGACCGTGAGTGCCGGCCCTTCGAGGGCGCCGTGGCCGGCCTGGTGCTGCGCGGGCGCATCGACCGCATCGACACCACGCCGGCCGGCCAGCGCCTGCTCCTGGACTACAAGACCGGCAGCGCCAGCGGGTTGAAGGACCGCGTCGCCGAGCCGCTGGAAGACACGCAGATGGCCGTCTATGCGCTGCTGATGGAGGCGGCGCCCGACCTGGCGGCGGCCTACCTGGCGCTGGACGACCCGGGTGGCGTCGTCGCCATCGAGCATCCCGACGTGTCCGCGACGGCGCAGCGCCTGCGCGAGGGCCTGCAGTCCGACCTGTCGCTGGTGCAGCACGGCGCGCCGTTGCCGGCCCTCGGCGAGGGCAGTGCCTGCGAGCACTGCGAGGCTCGCGGCCTGTGCCGCCGGGATGATTGGGCATGAGTCCTTCCTACGCCTATCACGCCGACGGCCTGCTCGTGCCGCGCGAGCGCTTCTATGCCCTGGCCTGCGATCCCGCGCGCAGCGCCGTCGTCGAGGCCTGCGCCGGGGCCGGCAAGACCTGGATGCTGGTGTCGCGCATCCTGCGGGCGCTGCTCGCGGGCGCCCGGCCGCAGGAGATCGTCGCCATCACCTTCACCCGCAAGGCGGCCGGCGAGATGCGCGAGCGGCTGCTGCAATGGCTGGCCGAGTTCGCCGCCGCCGATGAGTCGCGGCGCGTGGCCGAGCTGGTGGCTCGCGGCATGTCCGACGCCGAGGCCCATGCCGCCGCGCCGCGGCTGGCCGTGCTGCAGCAGGAGCTGTTGCGCGGCGGCCGGCCGGTCGAGATCCGCACCTTCCATGGCTGGTTCTCGCAACTGCTGCGGGCTGCGCCGTTGGCACTGCTGCAGGCCGAAGGCCTGTCGGCCGAGCTGCAGCTCATCGAGGACGAAGCCGAGCTGATGCCGCCGCTGTGGCGGCGCTTCCATGCCCGCGTGCTGGCCGACGCGGGCCTGGCCGACGCCTTCCAGGCGCTGACCGAAACCCGGGGCCGCAACAACCTGCGGGAATGGCTGATGGCGGCCTTCGGCAAGCGGGTGGAGCTGCGCCTGGCCGCACGAGCCGGCGTGCTGGCCGACAGCATGCCCGACGTGCCGCGAGCTCTGGACGCCCTGGCCGGGCTGCGTCCTCGGCTCGCCGCCCTGGCGCGCCAGCTGGGCGCGGCCAAGGGCGTCAAGGCGCGCGACGCCGCCACGGCCATCGAGCAAGCCCTGGCGCTGGCCGACGACGCGGCCTTCCCGGCCTTGTGGAGCGCGCTCTTCACCAAGACGGGTACGGCCAAGAAGGGCCTGGGCGACTCGCCCGAGCAGCTCGACGCCGTCGCCGCGCTGGAGGCCATCGCCGCCGACCTCGCCCAGCACGAGGCGGCCGTGGAGCACGCTCGCATGGCGCGCCTGGCCGAGGTGCTGGTGGACGAGTTCGAGGCGCTCAAGCGCGAGCGCGGCCTCGTCGACATGAACGACCTCGAGCGCGGCGCCCTGGCGCTGCTCTCCCGGCCCGAAACGGCCGGCTGGGTCCAGCAGCGCCTGGATGCCCGCGTGCGCCACCTGCTGATCGACGAGTTCCAGGACACCAGCCCCCTGCAATGGCATGCCCTGCACGGCTGGCTGGCGGCTTATGCCGGCGCGGGCGGCAGCGCCATCAGCGTCTTCATCGTCGGCGACCCCAAGCAGAGCATCTACCGCTTCCGCCGAGCGGAGCCGCGGGTGTTCGCCGCGGCCGGCGATTTCGTCCGCGATGGCCTGGGCGGCGTGAGCCTGGCTTGCGATCACACGCGCCGCAACGCGCCCGAGGTGCTGGCAGCCGTCAACGCGGCCTTCGAGGCCCGCATGCCGGGCTTTCGCGCCCACACGACGGAGCAGGGCGCCGACACCGTGGCCGGCCTGTTCTCGCTCGACGGCCCGCTCGCCGCCGCCCTGGAGGGCACGGCCGCCGACCCCGAGCGCTGGCGGCCCAGCCTGACGGAGCCGCGCGTGGAGGCCGAGGTCGCCCGCCGTGCGCCCGAATGCGAGCGCGTGGCCCGCTTCGTCCGCAGCCTGCTGGCCCAGGGCTCGCGCCCGAGCGAGGTCTTCGTGCTGGCCCGCAAGCGCGAGCCTCTGCGCCAGCTGGCCGAGGCCCTGCTGGCCGCCGGCATCCCGCATGTGGCGCCCGAGGACAACCGCCTGGCCGACCTGCCCGCCGCCCAGGACCTCATCGCCCTGCTGGATGCGCTGGCTTCGCCCGGCCATGCCCTGTCGCTGGCGCAGGCCCTGCGCAGCCCGCTCTTCGGCGTCGACGAGGCCGACCTGCTGCGCCTGGCCGAGGCCGCCGGCAGCGCGGCCTGGCTGGGTGCGGCGCCGCGCGAACGGCGCAGTTGGTGGGACGCCCTGGACGCCGTCGCCGGGCAGCCCGACGCCGGCCCCGCGCTGGTGCGGGCGCGCGGCCTGCTGCTGGCCTGGCGGGAGGCCGCCCGGCGCTGCACGCCTCACGAGCTGCTGGACCGCATCGTCAGCGAAGGCGAGCTGGTGCCGCGCCTGCTCGCTGCGGCGCCGCCCTCGGAAGCGGCCCGCCGCGTCCAAACCGTCAACGCCGTGCTGCAGGCGGCGCTGGAGCTGGACGGTGGCCGCTTCGCCGAGCTCTACGGTTTCGTGCGGGCGCTGAAGAGCCGCTCTCCCAAGCTCGCGCCCGCGCCGGCCGAGGAGGCCGTCCAGCTGCTGACCGTGCATGGCGCCAAGGGCCTGGAGGCCGAGGTCGTCATCCTGCTGGACGCCGACTGCGCCCCCCCGCGGGCCGAGTCCCTGGCCCTGGCCTGCGACTGGCCGGTGGCCTCGCCCATGCCGGCACGGCTGGCCTTCCTCGTCTCCGAGCGCCGCCCCCCGCCAGCCCTGGCCCGCCTGGTGGAGGACGAGCGCGCCCTGCGCGAGCGCGAGGAGCTGAACGCCCTCTACGTGGCCATGACCCGGGCCCGGCGCCGCCTCGTCGTCAGCCGCACGCCGCCGCGCCGCGGTGCCTCGGAGTCGAGCTGGTGGGCGCGCCTGGCGCCGCTGGCCCGCCCGCTGGACCTGCCCGAACCCGCCGACGATGCGCCGCTGGCCCAGGCCGTGCCGGTCCATCTGCCGCTGCCGGCCTGGCAGGCGCCGCCTGCGTCCCTGCGCAGCGGTGCGGCCGACGATGCCGAGCAGGCCAAGCTGGGCGAGGCCCTGCATCGCGTGCTCGAATGGGTCAGCGCCGCCGGCCAGAACCAGCCGTTGGAGGTGTTGGTTGCCTCGTCTGGCCAGGCCTTCGGGCTGGACGCGCCGTCGCGCCAGCGCCTGGCCGCCGCCGCCGAGGCCATCCTGCAAAGCGCCGACTGCCGACCCTTCTTCGACCCTGCGCGGCTGCGCTGGGCGGGCAACGAGGTCGCCATCAACGCCGGCGGCGAGGACCGCCGCATCGACCGCCTCGTGCTGGCCGACGACGGCGTGTGGTGGGTGCTGGACTACAAGCTCGGCGCCACGCCGGAGCGCGAACCGGCCTATCTGGCGCAGATGCGCAGCTACGTGGCCGCCGTGCAGGCCCTGCAGCCCGGGGAGCCGGTGAGGGCGGCGCTGATCAGCGGCACCGGCCGCTTCGTTCCCGTCGACTAGAATGCGCGGCTTGTTCGGGGCGTAGCGCAGCCTGGTAGCGCATCTGCTTTGGGAGCAGAGGGTCGCGAGTTCGAATCCCGCCGCCCCGACCAAACCCTTTCCAACCCGCCGCGGCCCCGTGCCACGGCGGGTTTGTCTTTGTGAGGCCCCCGCATCCCGGGGCCCGGAGACTGGGGCATCCCCGAGGCCCGACCGATCGGTCGACCGGGACAATCCCCGGCTTTTGCTGCAACCCTGGCGCCGCCACAAGCCGCGCCCGAGATTTCCATGGCTCTCCAACACCTGACCGACGAGCAGATCGCCACCTGGACGCGCGCCCAGAAGGACGAGTGGTGGCTCAAGAACGTCTACCGCGGCGACATGGCGCAGTTGACGCTGCGCTCCGGCCTGACGGGTTTTCTGCTTGGCGGCATCCTGTCCGCCACCGGCCTGTACATCGGCGCCAAGACCGGCATCTCGCTCGGCGTCGGCCTCACGTCGGTGATCCTCGCCTTCGCGCTGTTCCGCGCGCTGCATTCGGCGGGCCTGGCGCAGGACTACACCATCCTCGAGAACAACTGCACCCAGTCCATCGCGACGGCCTCGGGCTATGTCGTCATGCCGCTGATTTCCAGCCTGCCGGCCTACATGCTGGTGACGGGCGTGGTGCCGCCCTGGTGGCAGCTGGCGATCTGGATCCTGCTCATCTCCGTCACGGGCGTGCTGGTGGCCTTCCCGCTGAAGCGGCGCTTCATCAACGAAGAGCAGATGCCCTTCCCGGAGGGCCGCGCCTGCGGCGTCGTGCTCGATTCGCTGTACCACGGCCAGGGCAGCGAAGGCATCTTCAAGGCCAAGCTGCTGGCGGTGGTGGCCGGCGGCGCGGCCTTCGTGCAGATGCTGCTGGGCGAAGGGTGGATGAAGCTCATCCAGTTCAAGCTGCTGATGCTCGACAAGTGGGCCGGCGTGACGGAGGTGTGGCACCTCCACGAGCGCATCGACGACTACTACTACGCCTGGGCGGCCAAGACCCATGCCTGGGTGCCGTCCATCATGGGCACCGACTTCAAGACGCTGGGCCTGCGCATCACGCTCGACGCCGCGCTCATCGGCACGGGCGGGCTGATGGGCATCGCCGTGGCCAGCAGCTGCTTCCTGGGCACGGTCATCAACTTCTGCATCCTGGCGCCCTGGATGATCCAGCGTGGCGACATCGCGCCGCGCATCGGCCTGAACGGCGCGCTGGTGCCCCTGAGCCGCATCGAGATCATGAACCAGTGGTCGCTGTGGTGGGGCGTCACCATCATGGTGGTGGGCGCCCTGGTGGCCCTGCTGGCCAAGCCGGAGATCGTCACGAGCCTGTTCAAGCGCAAGTCCGCCGCCAAGGCGGATGGCGGCAGCGACCTGCTCAAGGGCATCGAGGTGCCGCTGTGGGTGTCCTGGGTCGGCGTGCCGGTCTTCGCGGGGCTGGCCTGCTACGTGACGCACCTGTTCTTCGGCGTGCCGCTGTGGCTGACCGTCGTGTCGCTGCCGCTGATCTTCGTGCTGGCCATCATCTGCGCGAATTCCATGGCGCTCACGTCGTGGACCCCCACCGGCCCGCTGGCCAAGATCACGCAGTTCAGCATGGGCGTGCTGGACCGCAGCAACCCCGGCTCCAACCTGCTGCCGGCCGGCATGACGGCCGAGATCGCGGCCAACGCCTCCAACCTGCTGTCCGACATCAAGCCCGGTTACATGCTCGGCGGCAAGCCCCGCCACCAGGCCATCGGCCACGTCATCGGCAACGTGGCGGGTGTGCTGGTCTGCGCGCCGCTCTTCTTCCTGCTGTTCGTGAAGACCGACGCCCATGGCGCTGCGAGCGTGGCGGGCATGGTGTCCGACCAGTTCGGCTTCCCGGCGGCGCTGCAGTGGAAGGGCGTGGCCGACATCATCGCCAAGGGGCTGAAGAGCCTGCCCACGTCGGCCCTGATCTCGATGGGTGTCGCCGCCGTGGCGGCGGTGGCCATCGAGGTGATGCGCATCGTCAGCAAGGGCCGTTTTCCGGTCTCGTCGGTCGCCATCGGCCTGGGCGTGACGCTGCCGCCGCAGGCGCCGATCATGATGTTTGTCGGTGCCGTGCTGTTCTGGTTCATGGCCCGCAAGCACAAGACGCCGGGCACCCGGGGCCACCGCATCTGGGTCGAAGGCATGGAGCCCATCTGCGCTGGCCTGATCTCCGGCGCCGCGCTGATCGGTATCGGCGACGCCATCATCAATGTGCTGATCTAATCCGCCCCATCTGCCCGTAGCTCAACTGGATAGAGCAGCTGCCTTCTAAGCAGCAGGTCGGGGGTTCGAGTCCCTCCGGGCAGGCCATCACGGTGCTCGCGCCTCAGCTGCGCGAGGGCTCCGCGGCACTTTTCCGACCCGCTCGGCGCCGCCATCCTCCACCTCTTTTTTCTCCCAGGCCCGCTGGCGCCCGGCTCCATGGACATCGTCGTCAACGAAGAACTCAAGGCCTACATCGACCCATTGACGCCGCAGGAGTACGAATCCCTGGAGCGCAGCATCCTCGCCGAGGGTTGCCGCGACGCCCTGGTGCTGTGGGGCAACGTGCTGGTGGACGGCCACAACCGCTACGGCATCTGCCGCAAGCATGGCCTGCCGTTCCAGACGGTGCAGAACCCGCGCTTCAAGTCCATCGAGGACGTGCACCTGTGGATGATCGACCAGCACCTGGGGCGGCGCAGCATCTCGGACTTCCAGCGCGGCGTGCTCGCCCTGCGCAAGCGCGAGATCGTCGCCGCTCGGCGCGAGGGCGCTGCCGCGGCTGCCGCGCCGGTGGCCGAAGCGGAGGCACCGCCGGCTGCGCCCGTGCCGGATGCGCCCGCCCAGGACAGTCTGCAGACCCGGGAGGCGCTGGCCCGCGCCGCGCGCCTGAGCAGCAGCCAGGTCGTGCTCATCGAGAAGATCCAGAAGCAGGGCGCGCCCGAGCTGGTGGCCGCCGTCAGGGCCGGCGCCATCTCCATCAACGCGGCGGCGGCCGTCGCCACGCTGCCGGCCCAGGAGCAGGCGGCTGCGGCGGCTGCGGGCGCCGACGAACTCAAGCAGGTGGCCAAGCGGGTGCGCGAATCCCGGCGCAGGACGCCCGCTGCGGAGCCGGCGCCGGCCGAAGCGGCATCGGTTCTGAGCGACCCGCCCGCGCCGGTCGACACCGTCGAGTCGCTGCGTCAGCGCGTCGCCACGCTCGAGGCCGAGAACGCGGCGCTCAGGCAGGAGCTGTCGGCCCTTCGCGGCATGACGTCCTGAACGGCAGCCAAAAAAACCCCGGCGCAAGGCCGGGGATGAACACCATCGGAGTTGACTTCGCGCGGTGCCCTGCGAGGGAGGAAAGCAGGGGCCCGAAGGCGTGATCCAGTCTAGGCAGTTCGCCTGACCCGGGCTTGACGGCGATCAATCGGCGGGGCTCGCCCCGGGCAAACTGCCCACTGGCGCCGGTTCGAGCCATCGGCGCTAACGCCTGTGCGCCTAGACTGCGGCGTCCCGGCCCCTGACTTCGCCATCTTGCTGACACGCGCCCTCCTCGTTGACGACCATCCCATGTTCCGCGAGGGCCTGGCCCTGCTGCTGGCCCACGAATTCCCGCAATGGCAGCTGCTGCAGGCCGGCAGCCTGGAGCAGGCTGCGGCCCGCCTGGCCGAGACGCCGGACATCGGCCTCGTCATCCTGGACCTCTCGCTGCCCGATAGCACCGGCCTGGCCACGCTGACCCGGTTGCGGCTGCGCGCGCCGGCGCCGCGCTACGTGGTGTTGTCGGCCAACGACGACCCGGAGCTGGTCGTCGGCGCCGTCGAGCAGGGGGCGGCCGGCTTCGTGCCCAAGAGCTCGCAGACGGGCGCCATGCTGGGCGCCATGCGCACGGTGCTGGACGGCGGCGTCGTGCTGCCGGCACCGTTGGGCGCAGCCTCCACGGCACCAGCGCGTTCGGCCACCGAGGCCCTGGGCGTGTCGCCGCGGCAGAGCGAGGTGCTGCGCCTGCTCATCGAGGGCAAGACGAACAAGGCCATCAGCCGCGAACTCGGCATCGCCGAGTCCACCGTCAAGACGCATCTCGAAACCCTCTACCGCAAGCTGGACGCCACCTCGCGCACCCAGGCCGTGGTGGCGGCCGCGCGGCTGGGCCTGCGGCTGGACGGCGCCGAGCGCAGCGACGGTACGGAGCCTTAAGCCAGCTGCGCCAGGGCCACGCGGCCCAGCCAGGCGCGCAGCGCGGCCGGGCTCACGGGCTTGTGCATGACGGGGAGGTCGCTGGCCGCAATGTCGATGAGCTGGCTGGCGGTCACGTCGCCGGTGACGATGAGGGCGGGCACGTCGCTGGCGAGGCGTTCGCGCAGCCGGCCCACCAGCTCCACACCCGTGCCCTGCTCGAAGCGGTAGTCGCAGACGATGGCGTCGGGCGCCTCGGCCGCCGCGGCGAGGCGGGCCTCGGCCTCGGCGCCGTCGCGCGCCGCCAGGCATTCGCAACCCCAGGCCTCCAGCAGGCCCTGCAGCGCGAAGCGGATGGGGGCCTCGTCGTCGATCACCAGCACGCGCAGGCCGGCGACCGGCTCGGCCGGCGGGGCGGCGGCGGGCTGCGCTTCCTCCGGCGACGCTGGGGTGCTGCGCGGCACGACGAGACGGAACATCGAGCCGCGGCCCGGCCGCGACCGCACCTCGATGCGGTGCCCCAGCAGCTCGGCCGTGCGCCTGACGATGGACAGGCCCAGCCCCAGGCCCAGGCTGCGGTCCCGCTGCGGGTTGTGCAATTGCACGAATTCCTCGAAGACGGCGTCGAGCTGGTCGGCAGGAATGCCGATGCCGCTGTCCCACACTTCCAGCGCCAGGCCGTCGCCGCGCGGGCGCACGGCGACAAGCACGCCGCCTTGCGCGGTGTAGCGCAGGGCGTTGGCGACGAGGTTGTCCAGCATGCGGCCGAGCAGCACGCGGTCGCTGCGCAGCCAGGAGTCGGCGGCCGCCGCCCGCACTCGCAGCCGCAGCCCGCGCGCGGCCGCTTGGGGGCTGAACTGGCGGTCGATGCGCTCCACCAGTTCGCCGGCAGATAACGGGATCAGCTGGGGATGCTCGACGCCGGCGTCCAGCCGGGAGATGTCCAGGATGCCGTTGAGCAGCGATTCCATGGCTTCGGTGGACTGGCCGATGCGTTGTACGAGGTCGGGCACGCCGGGACCGCTGGCGCGCTCGCCGAGCAGGCCGGTGAGCAGGCTGATGGCATGCAGGGGCTGGCGCAGGTCGTGGCTGGCGGAGGCGAGGAAGCGCGTCTTGGCCACGTTGGCCTGCTCGAGGGCGTGGGTCTTGGCGGTCAGCTCGCCGACGAGCCGGGTGTTCTCGAAGCCCAGTTCGATGGCCCTCACGAAGCCGCGGTGGAAGGCCCGGCCATAGCCGATCAGCGTCCACATCAGGATGGCGAAGCCGGCGGCGATGCTCCAGGCGATGGTGCCGCCGCGCAGGGCATAGATGGCGGCCAGGCTGCCCAGGCCCGACAGCTGGAAGCCGTAGAGCATGGGCAGGTGGTGGGCGCTGAAGACGCTGCCCGCCGTGAAGATCACGCACAGGGCCAGGACGACGAAGGCCTCGTAGGTGAAGTCGTCGGGCCGCACCAGCACGACGCAGGCGGCCCAGGCCAGGCCCAGCACCACGCCGAGGACGGCGTAGCCGCGCAGGAAGCGGTGGTCGCTCGCCCGCGACAGCAGCCGCGGAAAGGCCAGTTGCAGCGCCAGCAGCATCAGCATGCCGCCGGCCCAGGCCGTGATGGCGGCGTGGCTGGCGTGGGCGTATTCGGCGAAGGCGACGACGGCCACGGCGCCGATCGAACCGAGCGCGTCGGCCAGCGTGCCTTCCTTCAGCAGCCGCCGCTCCTCGCCGGCGATGGCCTGGGGCAGGGGAAGCGGGGCAGGGCGGCTCGGGGGCATGGGGGAAGGTGGGACGGAGGCAGGGCTCGCATTCTCGGTGCGGCCCCGCCCGCCCGCCGTCCGTGTCGTCACTTGTCGATCGACACCGTCAGGAAGTGCTTGGTCGGCACCGAGCTCACCGTCATGACGAAGCCGCCGAACGGCAGCTGCACCACGCCGTTGCAGTTGAAGGCGCCGCCGGTAGACGATTTGCAGCCGCTGGCGGCGCGGTAGCGCGTGCCGTCGAACGGCGTGTTGAAGCTGACCGTGTCGGTGTGGCTGTCGGAGGCGAACTTGCGCGTCGCCGTGTTGGCGGCGGTGTCGACAGCCGTCACGGTGTTCGAGTCCTCGGTGATCGCGCTGAGCCCGGCCGTGTTGACCGTGAACTGCCAGTAGGCCGTGGCCTTGTCCACCGCCGGCAGGGCCAGCTTGTCCTTGCTGGCCAGGGCGATGAAGGTGCCGTCGGCCTCGGCGCCGATCAGCAGCATGCGGCCCGAAGCGTTGCGGAAGCCGAAGACTCGGGCCTGCGAGACACCGTTCTCCACATAGTCGAAGCCGCCATTGGCGTTGGCGACGAGCTTGCCCTTGGACTGCGTGTCCTTCACGCAGGCGCCGTAGCCCTGGGGGCAGTTCATCGAGACGCCGTTCTGGCCGTCGGCGGCGAACTCGGTGTCGCCGAACTCGCCCACCGTGGCGTCGAAAGCCGCCTGGTTGTACTGCACGCGGTCGTAGCTGCCGGCGACGGCGGCGACGTCGAGCTTCTGCTCGGGCACGGCCACCAGCACGTTGCCGCTCAGGCCGCTGCCCTGCAGCAGCACCGCGATGCCCGAGCGCGAGACCAGCACGCGGGTGGCGGCGGCGTCGTTGAGCTTGTAGCCGCAGGCGGCGGTCTTGGTGAGGGTGTACTTGGTGCCGCCCAGAGTCGCCGTCAGCGCCACGGCGTCGACCTGCACGAGGCTGCTGGAGCCGTTGGAGAAGTCCACCACGCGCAGCGTGCCGCTCTTCATGCCGCTGCAGTCCGGCACGGCCGGCGCCAGCACCGTGCCGATGGTGGAGGTGCCCGTGGCGCTGCCGAGCTTGCTCGTGGAGGCGACCGCGGCGGTCAGGTCCGCCAGCGTCGTGCCGGCGCTGGTCACCGTGGCCTTGAGCTTGTCCAGCACGCCGTCGTAGCCGGTGCCGCTGCCGGCCGTCAGCGCGCCGCCGACGATGTCGCCGACGGTTGTGGTGTCCACGCCTGCGGCGGTCAGCGTCTGCAGCAGGGCGGTCTGCGCGGTGGTGACGTCAGCCGTGCTGATGGGCGTGGTAGCGGTGAACGAGGCGACGAAGCTCTTGGGGTCGGTGCCGGCCAGGCGGGCGACGAGCAGCTCGCTCAGCGGCGTGATGTTGGCCGTGGTTTCGGCCTGGCCGGTGCCGGCGGCGACGGAATGCAGCTCGGTGGCGCCATCGCTGCTCGTGGCCGTTAGCACGCAGGGCAGGGCGCCGTTGGTGATGCTGACCGTGAAGCTGCCGTTGGCGCCGGCCGTGGCGGTGGCCGTGCCCGTGGCGCAGCTGACCTTGACGGCGGCATTGGCCATGGCCGCGCCCGTGGCCGCCGTGCCCTTGAGCGTCAGCGTCGTGGACACCGGCGTCGATGGCGCCGGGGCGCTGTCGCTGCTGCCGCCGCCGCAGGCGGCCAGGGCGGCGGGGAGGGCGAGAAGGGCGAACCGGCGAACAAGCCGGGCGTTGGACGTTTGCATGGGCACCTCTGTCGGGGTTTTTGAGAAGGGTGGGCGGGCGCCGTGGCCCGTGCCGCGGCGCATTTCAGGACGCCCTCGCGACCCTCGCCATCCGCCATCCGGCGGAGTGCCGCGTCAGAACGCGGGCAAGCGTGAACTTGTTGCCGGCCCCCGGAGGTTGCGACGTTCAAACGCTTTTTTTGATCGCACTCAATAAACGTGCAATTGTTTGCAGAGCGCTTTTATCAAAAATATCAAAAACCAGTTTGCATCCGGTAACCTGAATCCACTCTGAACCAGGACAACGGCGTTCCGCCACCCCGAAAGGCTCGTCAATGAACTTCTCTTCCATGACCGTCCGTATGAGGCTCACGGTTGCGTTCGGCACCCTCGCAGCTTTGCTGCTGCTGATCGCCGGCCTCGCATGGAACGCCTTGCAAACCCAGAGCCGGAGCTTCGAGAGCTTCGTGACCGGCATCAATGCCCGGGCGAGCGTGGCCAACGCGGTGCGGCTGGCGGTGGACGAGCGCGCCGTCGCGGCCCGCAACCTCGTGCTGGTGACCCGGCCCGAGGACCTCCAGGTCGAGCGCGCCAACGTGGAGCGGGCCCATTCGGCGGCGGCGACGCAACTGGCCAAGCTGGAGCAGATGTCGCAGGGCGAGGGCGTGTCGCCCCAGGCGCGCCAGCTCATCGCCGAGATCGCCCGCGTCGAGCAGCGCTATGCGCCGGTGGCCCTGGACATCGTCAAGCTCGCCCTCGACCAGAAGCGTGACGACGCCATCCGCCGCATGAACGAGGATTGCCGCCCTCTGCTGGCCGAGCTGGTGAAGGCGACCAACGCCTACACCGAATTCACCGCCAACCGGGCGGAAGAGTCGATCCGGGAGTCCATGGACCACGTCGCCGGCCAGCGCAATATCTTCGTGGCGGTCGTCATCGGCGCGCTGCTGCTGGCCACCCTCAACGGCGTGCTCATCGTGCGCAGCCTCTCGCGCGCCCTCGGTGCCGAGCCGGCCGACCTCAGCGCCGCGGCCGGCAAGGTGGCCACGGGCGACCTGGGCCCCGTGCCCGGCAGCGACCAGGCCCCGGCCGGCAGCGTGTTGGCCTCGCTGGGCGCCATGCGAGCCAACCTGGTGGGCATCGTGAAGCAGGTGCGCGACGCCTCCGAGTCCATCGCCACCGGCTCGGCGCAGATCGCCTCGGGCAACGCCGACCTGAGCCAGCGCACCGAAGAACAGGCCAGCGCCCTGCAGCAGACCGCCGCCACCATGGACGAACTCGGCACGACGGTGCGCAACAACGCCGACCACGCCGAGCAGGCCAGCCAGTTGGCCCGCAACGCCACGGACATCGCCAACCAGGGCGGCACGGTGATGGGCGACGTCATCGCCACCATGCGTGACATCGACGCCGGCTCCAAGAAGATCGCCGACATCATCGGCACCATCGACGGCATCGCCTTCCAGACCAACATCCTCGCCCTCAACGCCGCCGTCGAGGCCGCCCGAGCGGGCGAGCAGGGCCGGGGCTTCGCCGTCGTCGCCGGCGAGGTGCGCACCCTGGCCCAGCGCAGCGCCGTGGCCGCCAAGGAGATCAAGAGCCTGATCGACTCCAGCGTCGCCCACGTGGGCCGCGGCTCCACCCTGGTGGACCAGGCCGGCGCGACCATGCAGGAAGTGGTCGGCGCCATCGGCCGCGTCAGCAGCATCGTCCAGGAGATCAGCGTGGCCAGCCGTGAGCAGAGCACCGGCGTCGGCCAGGTCGGCGAGGCCGTGTCGCAGATGGACCAGGTCACGCAGCAGAACGCCGCGCTGGTGGAAGAGAGCGCTGCAGCCGCGGAGAGCCTGCGCCAACAGGCGGCGCAGCTTGTCTCCGCCGTGGGCGTGTTCTCCCTCTGACCTTCGGAAACGTACAACGCGTCGTTGTCCTACAAGGGCGGCCCGACCCAGGCCCTAGATTGGCGTCCGGGCGCAACGCCCCCTGCTCTTTCCCTCCCTGGAGCAGGCATCGCCGCCAAGCAGGCCGGCGATGTTCCTCACCCCGGCCCCGCGCCGGGGTTTCTTTCTTTTTGGCTCCACCCCCTTTCGGGGGAGAGGCGGGGGATGGAGGTGACGGCGGGCGCCGCCACCCCCTGACGTCCACCCCTAGGGCCGATGGCTCGGCGGGCCCGTTCTTCCGAGACTGCGTCATCGCTGCCCCGCCATCCCGGCGGGCCGCCATGGGAGGAGCCCCCGATGACCGACGCCCCGTCCACCCTTTCCACTCCGGCCATGCGGTCCGGCGCCGTGACCCCGCCGCCCGAGCCCCAGGTCGCCCGGTGGGAGTTCGATCCCGTCACCGGGCTGATCCTCGCCTTCGACGGCGACAACCGCCGCGTCATGTCCATCGCCGCCCATCCGCTCTTCGGACCGCGTCTGGCCGCGGCCTTCAGCTCGCCGGCCCCGCAGCCGCGGGCACGCAGTTTCGTGGGCCTGATGCTGCCGCCGCGTTGACCGGCGCCGTGCAAGGACCGGGCGGCCTCCTTATGCGCCGCTAACGGGTGGCCGAACACAGTGGTGGCTCCCACCACCACCGTGTTCCTCATGAACGCCCTGTACTTCCCGTCCGACCATCCCTGGCTCGCCGCGCTGGCCGTGGCTCTGCTGCTTGCCCTGGTCATGCACCGCCGCGTGCTGCGGCTATTCGGCTTCGTCATCGTGCCCGACGACTCCATCGGCACGGTCACCAAGAAGTTCGTCCTCTTCGGCCGCCACCGCGAACTGCCGCCCGGCCGCATCGTCGCGCTGTTCGGCGAGGCCGGCCTGCAGGCCGACACCCTCGCCCCCGGCCTGCACCTGGGCCTGTGGCCGTGGCAATACCAGGTCGAGCTCGTCAAGTTCACCATCGTGCCGGACGACGCCATCGGCATCGTCGAGGCCTGCGACGGCCTGCCCCTGCCCGACGGCCGCGTGCTGGCCCGCCATGTCGACTGCGACAACTTCCAGGACGCCCGCGCCTTCCTCGCCGGCGGCGAGCGCGGCCTGCAGATGAGCGTCGTGCCGCCCGGCGCCTGGCGCATCAACACGCTGCTCTTCACCGTGCACCTGGAGCGCATGACCGTCATCGAGCCCGGCAAGATCGGCATCGTCGAGGCCCGCGACGGCCGGCCCCTGGCCGGTGGCCGCGTCATCGGCCGCGCCGTGGCCTGCGACAGCTTCCAGGACGCCCGCGCCTTCATGGCGGGTGGCGGCGAGCGCGGCCCGCAGATGACCGTCATTCCGCAAGGCAAGTACCGCATCAACCCCAGCCTCTTCAAGGTCGTGCAGGTGCCAGTGACGGACGTGCCCGACAACCAGGTCGGCATCGTCACCACGCGCGAAGGCGCCTCGCTGCCCACGGGCGAGATCGCCGGCCCCGAGGTGCCCGGCCACAACCTCTTCCAGGACCCGCAGGCCTTCGTCGATGCCGGCGGCACCAAGGGCCTGCAGGAGCAGGTGCTGCTGGCCGGCCGCTACTTCATCAACCCGATGTTCGCCACCGTGGAGATCATCGCCATGACCGAGGTGCCCATCGCCTCCGTCGGCGTGGTCGTCGCCTTCGTCGGCCGGGCCGGCGAGGACGTGACCGGCGAGGGCTTCCGCCACGCCAACATGGTCCGCCGCGGCGAGAAGGGCGTGTGGGTGGACGTGCTCGACCCCGGCAAATACGCCATCAACACCTACACCCACAAGGTGCGCATCGTGCCGACGGCCAACGTCGTGCTGAACTGGGCCACCGGCAAGACGGAGGCCCACAAGCTCGACGCCAACCTGTCCACCATCACCGTGCGCTCGGCCGACGGCTTCACCTTCAACCTCGACGTGAGCCAGATCATCCACATCCCGCGCAACGACGCGCCCAAGGTCATCGCCCGCTTCGGCAGCATGGAGGCCCTGGTCACCCAGGTGCTGGAGCCCACCATCGGCAACTACTTCCGCAACGCCGCGCAGAACTCCGACGTCATCGACTTCCTGAAGAAGCGCAGCGAGCGCCAGGCCGAGGCCAAGGCCGCCATCGCCGCGGCCCTCAGGGCCTACGACGTGGGCGCCGTGGAAACGCTGATCGGCGACATCGTGCCGCCCGCCGAGCTGATGAAGACCCTGACCGACCGCAAGCTCGCCGAGCAGGAGAAGGTCACCTTCACCACGCAGATGGAGGCCCAGGGCGTGCGCCAGCAGCTCGAGCAGGCCACGGCCCTGGCACGCACCCAGGCTCAGGTCGTCGACGCCGAGCGCAAGGTGGCCATCGCCGAGTTCAGCGCCCAGGCCGCGGTCAAGACGGCCGACGGCGCGGCGCGCTCCAAGAAGATCACCGCCGAGGCCGACGCCGAGGTCACCCGCGTGACCGGCCAGGCCGAGGCCGGCCGCACGCTGGCCATCGGCGAGGCCGAGGCGGCCGTCATCCGCCAGAAGATCGACTCCATGGAGTCCGGCAACTACGCCATCGTGCAGGTGGCCCAGGCCCTGGCCGGCGCGGGCGTCAAGCTCGTGCCCGAGGTGCTGGTGGGCCAGGCGGCCGGGCAGGGGGGCGGCACCCTGGTCGACGTGCTGCTGGCCGGGCTGGTCAAGGACCGTATCGCCCGGCCCGCGCCGGTGCTGACCGACGTCGTGGGGGCCCCCTAAACTGGGCGCCCCCATGCTGCCCCGTCCCCTCGTCCAGTTCCTGCCCTGGATCGCCACCGGCTCGTTGATGGCCCTGGCCTGGGTGGGCTGGAAGCTGCGTCGCGCCTGGCGCGGCCTGCGCGCGGCGCAGCGGGCGGCCCGGCTGGAGCGGGCCCTGCGCGAGTTCGGCGACCTGATGCGCGACGCCGATCGGCCCGAAGTCCACGTCCACGAGCTGCTGCAGGCCCTGGCCACGCTGACCGGCCTGCCCGTGGCCGCCCTGCTGCGGCCCGGGCCGGGCGCGCAGGACGTGGTCATCGGCGACCCCGACGCCAACGCCCTGGCCGGCCTGCAACTCTGTGCCGACGCCGGCCGGGCGTTGGGCCCCGGCACCGCCCACCATGCCGGCGAACCCGACCTCTACCTGCCGCTGCGCGGGCGCGACGCCGCCCTCGGCGCCGTCACCCTGCGCGGCCTGGGCACGGCGGCCCTGCCGCCCGACCACCTCGCCCACGCCCAGGCCCTGTGCGACCAGATGGGCCTGGCCCTGCAGCGCCGCCTGGCCCAGGACGAAGCCCGGCGGGCGGGCGAGCTGGCCCAGACCCAGTCCACCCGCAACGCCCTGCTCGCCGCCATTTCCCACGACTACCGCACGCCGCTGGCCACCATCATGGGTTCGGCGTCCGCGCTGCAGGCCCAGGGCGAGCGGCTCACGGTGGCCCAGCGCGGGGAGCTGGCCGGCCGCATCGTTGACGAGACCGCCCGCCTCGTGCGCCTCACCGACAACACCCTGCAACTGGCCCGGCTCGGTGCACCCGGCGTGGCCCTGCGCTGCGACTGGGAATCGGCCGAGGAGATCGTCGGGGCGGCGCTGCGGCGCGTGCGCCGCCGGCCCGACGGTGCGCGCGTCAAGGCGCGCGTGGCACCGGCGCTGCCGCTGCTGTGGTGTGATGCGGCCCTGATGTCACAACTGCTGGACAACCTCATCGACAACGCCCTCAAGTACAGCCCCGCCGCCGCGCCGGTCGAAGTCCTGGTGCGCCCCGCCGGCCAGCAGGTCCTCGTCGCCGTGCGCGACCGCGGCCCCGGCATCGAGCCGGCCTGGCGCGAGCGCGTCTTCGACGCCTTCCAGCGCGGCGACCTCGCCGCCTACGCCCAGCGCCCGCCCGGGGCCGGCGTGGGCCTGGCCGTGTGCCGGGCCATCGCGGAGGTGCATGGCGGCGAGCTGTCCATGCGACCGCGCGGCCATGGCGGCTGCAGCTTCGAGTGCCGCCTGCCCCTGCGCGCCGCGCCCGAGATGCCGGAGGTGGCGTGAGGCTGCTGCTCGTCGAAGACGACCGCGAACTGCGAGTGACCCTGCGCGAGGCCCTGGCCGTGGAGGGCTACGAGGTGCTGACGGCCGCGAGCCTGGCCGACGCCATGGCCCAGCTCGCGCATGCCGGCGCGCTGGACGCCGTGCTGCTCGACCTCGGCCTGCCCGATGGCGACGGCGAGGAGCTGCTGCGGGCCCTGCGCCGCGACCGTGCCACGCCCCTCATCGTCATCTCCGCCCGCCAGGTGGAGGGCCAGAAGATCCGCCTGCTCGATGCTGGCGCCGACGACTACCTCGTCAAGCCCTTCGGCATTGGCGAGCTGCTGGCCCGGCTGCGCGTGGCCCTGCGCCACCGCGGCACGGTCGCCCAGCCGGCCGTCACCCTGTACCGCCGCGCCGGGCTTGAGGTCGACCTCGCCGCCCACCGTGTGAGGCGCGAGGGCGCCGACGTCCATCTCACCCCCACCGAGTTCAAGCTGCTCGCCCGCCTCGTGCGCCAGGCCGGCCAGGTGGTCACGCACCGCCGCCTGCTGGCCGACGTCTGGGGGGCCGACGCCACCGAGCAGACCCACTACCTGCGCCTGTACATGGCCCAGTTGCGCGCCAAGCTCGAGGCGGACCCCGCCGAGCCCTGCGTGCTGCTGACCGAGCCCGGGGTGGGCTATCGCATCGCAGAGCCGAGCTGAAGTGAAACGGCCCCCGGCCCAACCCCGCGCGCTGAACGCGGCGCGTGTCTGGTCCGCCCCCCGAGGGGGCGGCGATGCTTGCGGCATCGAGCCGCAAGCACATCGCCAGCGCGGGCCGGCTCGGGAGCGGCCCAGCGCTCGGCCCGCAAGACACTCGTTTCATGCGTCGTGCGTGCCGTGAACACGGAACGGACAACTGAAGCCATGCAGATCACCCACTGGATCCCCGTCGACGGCGCCGAGCTGGCCGTCGAATACCGCCCCCACGCCGACGGCCGGCCGCCGCTCGCCTTCCTGCATGCCGGCGTGTCCGACGGGCGGCTGTGGGACGGCGCCATGGCCGCCGCCGCGGGACAGCGTTCGGCCCTGCGCATGGACCGGCGCGGCTTCGGGCAGACGTGCGTGCTCGCCGCCCGGCCGCACGCGATGGCGGCCGACCTGCTCGCCGTGCTCGATGCCCTGGCGCTGCCGCACGTGGAGCTGGTCGGCTGCTCGCAGGGTGGGCGGCTGGCCATCGACTTCGCCCTGGCCCACCCTGACCGCGTGGCCGGCCTGACCCTGGTCGCTCCCGCGGTGACCGGTGCGCCCACGCCAGACCTGGACGCCCAGGTGCAAGGCCTCGCCGACGCCATCGAGGCCGCGGAGCAGGCCGGCGACCTGGACGAAGTCAACCGCCTCGAAGCCCGGCTCTGGCTGGACGGGCCGGCGGCGCCCGAAGGCCGCGTTGCAGGCGCCGCGCGTGCGCTCTTCCTGGACATGAACGGCCGCGCCTTGCGCTCGCCGCTTGCCGGCGATCTCGTCGACGCGCCGCCGGCCTGGCCAAGGCTGGAGGCTCTGCCAGGGCCGGTGCGGCTGGTGTGGGGCGACCTGGACCTGCCGCATCTCGTCGAGCGCTGCGAGCAGATGGCGCAGCGCCTGCCCGGCGCGCAGGCCTGGCGGCTGCGGGGCGCGGCCCACCTGCCGTCGCTGGAGGCGCCGCAGCGCTTCAACGACGTGTTGCGCGAGGCCGGCCTGCTGACGGCGTGACAGAGCGGCAGAGAGCCTGCTAGGCTGCCGCCCGCCATCGTTGGCGGAACGGGAGCGACAGGCATGGCGGAATTGACGGTCAACGGCAAGCGGGTGCAGTTCGAGGCGGAAGCCGACACCCCGCTGCTCTGGGTGCTGCGCGAGCAGCTCGGCCTCACGGGCACCAAGTACGGCTGCGGCGTCGCCCAGTGCGGCGCCTGCACGGTGCACATCGACGGCGCGGCCGTGCGCAGCTGCGTGATGCCGGCTTCGGCCGTGACCCCGGCGCAGAAGATCACCACCATCGAGGGCCTGGCCCCCGGCGCCTCGCATCCGCTGCAGAAGGCCTGGGACGCCCTCGACGTGCCGCAGTGCGGCTTTTGCCAGAGCGGCATGCTCATGGCCGCGGCGGCCCTGCTCAAGGACAAGCCCAGGCCGACCGACGCCGACATCGACGCCGCCATGACCAACATCTGCCGCTGCGGCACCTACAACCGCGTGCGCGCCGCCATCCACCTCGCCGCCGGACAGTTGGCGCGCAAGCAGATTCCCATCGTCATCGAGGGAGGCCAGGCATGAGCCCCGCCCTGAACCGGCGCGCTTTCCTGCACGCCACCTCGGCCGCGGCGGGCGGCCTGATGGTGGGCTTTCACGTGCCCGGGCTGGCGCAGGCCCAGGCCGCGCCGGAACTCAACGCCTGGGTGCAGGTGCTGCCCGACGAGACCACCGTCATCCGCATCGCCCGCTCGGAGATGGGCCAGGGCACGCTGACCGGCCTGGCCCAGCTCGTCGCCGAGGAGCTGGAGTGCGACTGGAGCAAGGTCAGGACCGAGTACCCCACGCCGGGCCAGAACCTCGCTCGCAACCGCGCCTGGGGCAGCATGAGCACCGGCGGCAGCCGCGGCATCCGCGAGTCGCACGAGTACGTGCGCAAGGGCGGGGCGCTGGCCCGGGCCCTGCTCATCCAGGCGGCGGCCAACCGCTGGAACGTGTCGGTGGTGGAGTGCTCGACGGCGGCCGGCTGGGTTGTCCATGGCAGCAAGAAGTTCAGTTATGGACAGCTCGCTGCCGAGGCTGCCCAGCTCGCCGCGCCGGCCGACATCGCCCTCAAGCCCGCCAAGGACTGGAGCCTGGCCGGCCGGCCGATGAAGCGGCTGGACACCCGCGCCAAGCTCGACGGCTCGCAGGTCTACGGCATGGACCTCAAGCTGCCCGGCATGCTCAACGCGGCCATCAAGGACTGCCCCGTCTTCGGCGGCCGGCTCAAGAGCTTCGACGCCGCCGCCATCGAAGGCCGGCCGGGCGTGAAGAAGGTGGTGAAGGTGGGCGACTCGGCGGTGGCCGTCGTGGCCGACACCTGGTGGCGGGCGAGGACCGCGCTCGAAGCCCTGCCCGTCGTGTGGGACGAGGGCCCCAACGCAGGCCTGAGCAGTGCCGACGTGGCCGCCACCCTGAAGGCGGGCCTGGACGCCGCCGATGCCGCCGTCGGCAGCAGCCAGGGCGACGTGGCCGCGGCGCTGGCCGGCGCGGCCAAGAGGGTCGAGGCCGTCTATGGCGCGCCCCACCAGAACCACGCCACCATGGAGGTCATGAACGCCACGGCGCGTTGGACGCCCGAGCGCTGCGAGGTCTGGACGCCCACGCAGAACGGCGACGCGGCCCTGGCCGCCACCGCCGAGGCCGCCGGCCTGCCGCCCTCGGCCTGCGAGGTCTACAAGCTGCACCTGGGCGGCGGCTTCGGCCGTCGCGGCGCCGTGCACGACTGGGTGCGCCAGGCCGTGGCCATCGCGCGCGAGCTGCCGGGCACACCGGTCAAGCTGATCTGGAGCCGCGAGGAGGACATGACCCACGGCCGCTACCACCCGGTCACGCAGTGCAAGCTGACTGCCGGGCTGGACGCGGCCGGCAAGCTCACGGCCCTGCACATGCGCATCTCGGGCCAGAGCATCCTTGCGAGCCTCTTCCCGCAGAGCATCAAGGACGGCAAGGACCCGGTCGTCTTCCAGGGCCTGAATGCCGGCGGCACCGAAGGCGCCTTGGGTTATGCAGTGCCCAACCTGCTCATCGACCATGCCATGCGCAACCCGCCGGTGCCGCCCGGCTTCTGGCGCGGCGTGAACCTCAACCAGAACGCCGTCTACCTGGAGTGCTTCATTGACGAGGTGGCCCACGCCGCCGGGCGCGACCCGCTGGAGCTGCGCCGCGAGCTGCTGGCCGGTTCGCCCCGCCACCTGGCCGTGCTCAACGCGGTCGCGGCCAAGGCCGGATGGGGCAAGCCCAGGGCCAAGGGCCGCCACCTGGGCCTGGCCCAGATCATGGGCTTCGGCAGTTATGTGGCCGCCTGTGCCGAGGTGTCGGTAGACGGCATGGGCGAACTCAAGATCCACCGCATCGTCGCGGCCACCGACCCCGGCCATGCCGTCAACCCGCAGCAGATCGCCGCCCAGGTCGAGGGCAGCTTCGTCTACGGCCTGTCGGCGGCGCTGTTCGGCGAGATCACGATCAAGGGCGGGCGCGTCGAGCAGCAGAACTTCGACACCTACCCGGTCATGAAGATGGCCGACATGCCGGCCGTCGAGGCCATCGCCATGCCGTCGGGCGGCTTCTGGGGCGGCGTGGGCGAGCCCACCATCGCCGTGGCCGCGCCGGCCGTGCTCAACGCCGTCTTCTCGGCCACCGGCAAGCGCATCCGCGACCTGCCGCTGCGCAAGCACAGCTTGGCCTGAAGTGAAACAGCCCCCGGCCCAGCCCCGCGCGCTGAACGCGGCGCGTGTCTGGTCCGCCCCCCGCGGGGGCGGCGATGCTTGCGGCATCGAGCCGCAAGCACATCGCCAGCGCGGGCCGGCTCGGGAGCGGCCCAGCGCTCGGCCCGCAAGACACCCGTTTCATGCGTCGTGGGTCGCGCACCGCGCGGTGGAGCAACTGAGATGGAACTGCCCCCGGCCCAGCCCCGCGCGCTGAACGCGGCGCGTGTCTGGTCGTCTTGCAGACCGCGCAGCCGGCAGTGCGGCTGCCCTTCGGCAGGCACGACAAGTCCACAGGACTTGCCGTGTCCGGCCTCAGCCCCCGCGGCGGCGGCGATGCTTGCGGCATCGAGCCGCGAGCACATCGCCAGCGCGGGCCGGCTCGGGAACTGGAGTCGGACACAAGCAGTCCCTGCGGACTGCTTGTGCCTACGACAGGCCAAGGGCCTCTGGCCCTTGGCAGCCTAGCGCTCGGCCCGCAATATCTAAGTTTCATTTGCTGAGGGTGGTGGCAAGCACCATGGATAACTGATGCGTGCCCTGTTGGCGCTCGCCCTGGCCGCCAGCGCGCAGGCGGGCGACGTGGAGCGAGGCCGCGCCCTGCTGGCCGACCGCACGCAGAGCCTGTGCCTGCTGTGCCACGCGCTGACGGCGGCGGGCGACCCCAACCAGGGCAACCTTGCGCCGCCGCTGGACGCGGCGGCGGCCCGGCTGTCACGCCAGGACCTGCGCGAGCGCATCGCCGACATGCGGCGCTTCAACGCCACCACCGTCATGCCGCCCTTCCGCTCGACCGAAGGCCTGCGCGACGTGGCGCCGGCCTGGCAGGGCCGCCCGGCCCTGACCGAGCAGCAGCTCGACGACCTCGTGGCCTATCTCACCACCCTGACCCCACCATGAGGCGGCGCGAACTGCTGGTCTCGGCGGTCGCCTTCGCCGCCCTGCCCGAGGCACGGGCCACCGAGGCGGCGATGCAGGCGGCCATCCGCGCCTGGGCCGGGCGCGAGCCCGAGGCCGGTCCGCTGAAGATCGAGATGGCCGAGCTCGTGGAAAACGGCAACGCCGTGCCCGTGCGGGTGCAGGCGTCGGAGCCGGTCGCGGGCCTGGCCCTGTTCACGCCGCTCAACCCTGAGCCTGGGGTCGTGCAAGTCGCCTTCGGCCCGGCCGTGGCCCGGCCGGAGTTCAGCACCCGCATGCGGCTGGCGCGCAGCCAGCGCATCGTCGCCGTCGCCAAGGCCGCGGACGGCCGCTGCTGGATGTCCGGCCTGGACGTCATCGTGACCCTGGCCGCCTGCGTGGAGCCCTGATGGCCGTGCGCGCCGTCATCACCCTGCCGCCGGCCGTCCGCGCCGGGGAGCCCTTCGAGGTGCGCGCCACCGTCGCCCATGCGATGGAGACGGGCTACCGCAGCGGCGACGACGGCGCACGCTTGGCGCGCGACCTCGTGCGCCGCTTCGAGTGCCGGCTCGACGGCGAACTCGTCTTCGCCGCCGACCTCTTCGCCGCCGTCTCGGCCAATCCTTACTTCGCGTTCTGGCTGCGGGCCGAGCGACCGGGCGAGCTGAGCTTCGCCTGGCGCGGCGACAACGGCTTCGAGCACCGCGAGGTGCGGGCCTTGAGTCCCACATGAAACCAAATACAAAGGCAACCACAGAGGCACAGAGGCACGGAGGCGGCGCGGGAACAGTCTCTCTGTGGCTCTGTGCCTCTGTGGTTGCATTCCTGCTTTTTGACGGGAGCGCCCGAGCCGACGACCGCCGCTCCGGCCGCGACACCATGAGCCCGGCCCTGCGCACGCTGCAGGCCGACGATGGCCAGCATCCGGCGCAGCTCGCCCTCGCGCTCGGGCGGGAGCTGTGGGCCGCGGGTGCCAGGTCTTGCGCCAGCTGCCACGGTGAGCCCGAGAAGCTGCGCGGCGTGGCGGCGCGCTACCCGGCCTTCGACGAGGGCCTCGTCGACCTGCCCGGCCGCATCCAGCGCTGCCGCGTGCGGCACCAGCAGTTGCCGGCCTGGGCCCCCGAGGCCGAGCCGTTGCTGGCGCTCACGGCCCTGGTGGCGCAGCAGTCGCGCGGGCTGCCGCTGCAGCCGCCGCGCGGCCCGGCGCTGGATGCCGCGGCGGCGCGCGGCCAGCGCCTCTTCACGGCGCGCACCGGCGCCCTCAACCTCGCCTGCGCCCACTGCCACGACGAGCGCGCCGGGCTGCGCCTGGGCGGCAGCCTCATCCCCCAGGGCCATGTCGACGACTACCCCGTCTACCGCCTCGAGTGGCAATCCCTCGGCAGCCTGCAGCGCCGCCTGCGTGGCTGCCTGAACGGCGTGCGCGCCGCGCTGCCCGCGTGGGACAGCGACGAACTGCTGGCCCTGGAGGTCTATCTTTCGCGCCGTTCCGCCGGCATGCCGATGCAGCCACCCGGCGTGCGTCCCTGATCCAGGTCAAGGCCGGCGCGCTCCCGGCCCGCGGCCCGCCGCGGTTCCCTCCGATTGAGGATGGCCCGCTGCCCAGTCCCTAACAAGCAGGATGACCGCGCCGCGGCCCCTTCCTAGGATGGGCTCGCCCTGGGTCCACCGGGGCGGGAGACCCGGTTGAACCACCCGTGCAGGCGAGGCCACTGATGGCCCGGTACGCAGCGATCCGCGCCGTCGGCGAGAGCGTGCTGGAGATGATGCGCGAGGCCTGCCCCGTGGCCGAGCTGCAGCTCGGCGCCTCGCCCCGCTTCGAGCTCGCCTCGCTGGGCAGCCTGACCGAAGGCCAGGCCGCGCCGGCCGAAGGCTTCTACCTCATCCTCTGGCGCGTGGGCATCGGCGGCTCGCCGCGCAACCTGCCGCCCCGCCGCACGCGTGACGGCCGCGTCTTCAAGCCCTCGCTGCCGGTGGACCTGTACTTCCTGCTGCTGCCCATCGCCGCCACGGCCGACAAGCAGACGCAGATGCTGGGCTGGGCGCTGGCCTTCCTGCACCAGATGCCGGCCCTGAGCGGCGCGGCCATCAATCGCTACACCAAGGGCAGCCCCGAGGTCTTCCAGCCTGAGGAGACGGTCGAGCTCATCGCCGACCCGCTCAGCACCGTCGACTACCTGTCGCTGTGGGACCGCGTCAAGAGCGGCTTCCAGGCCGGCATGACCTATGTGGCCCGCATGGTGCTGCTCGACATCGACCAGCCCGAGTCACCTGGCGCGCCCGTCACCGAGCGCCGCTTCGGCCTGGGCCGGCCCGGGGAGGATGCCTGATGCCCACCGCCCTGCTCGACGCGCCGCAGGACCTGCTGCGCCTGCCGGCCGGCGATGCCCTCGGCTTCGTCGACGCGGCCACCGGCGAGACCGTCACCACTGGTCTGAGCTGCACGTTGGTGCTGCGCCGCGGCGGGCGGCTGCTGGGCCGCGCGCAGGCCACGCGCTCGGGCCTGCACCATTGGCCCGAGCTGGCCGAGCGCTGGCGTGACCCCGCGCCGGCCGCGCCGGTGTTCGCCGACGTCCTCGTGCGCGACGCGCTGGAGCGCTTCCTGCCGCTGAGCCTGCCCTGGCCGCTGCCGGCCTCGCCCGTGGGGCAAGTCATCGGCGGCGCCGTCTTCGACGGGGCGCGGCTGCTGCGGGTGAGCCTGCTGTCCGCGCCCGGCCGCGCCGCCCCCGCGGGCCTGGCCAGCGCCTACGGCCTGCTGACGTGGCAGTCCAGCGGCGCCGCAGCCGCCTGGGCACGCGTCAGCTTCACCGACGGCGAGGGTCGCGTCTACGCCGGGGGCTGCGACGCCGAGGGCCGGCTGGCCCTGCACCTGCCCCTGCCGCGCCCCGACAGGCCGAGCCTGCCGCCCGGCCCGGCCGCCCGGCTGCGCGTCTTCGCCGACCCCGCCCTCGCCACGGCCGCCCTCGCCCTCGGCGCCCCCGACGTGCTGGCCTTCGCTGCCCAGCCCGAGGTGCTCGCCCTGGCCAATGCCGGTGGCGATGCGGCCTATGCGCCCCCCGTTTTCGTCCCCGGCGAGCCTCTCGTCCTCGCCACCCAAGGCCTGCCGCCGGCGCATCGCGAGCTGCGCCTCGCGCCGATCTGACCCAGAAGGAGACCGTCATGCCCGAATATCTTGCGCCCGGTGTGTTCGTCGAGGAGGTGTCCTTCCGATCGAAATCCATCGAGGGCGTCAGCACGACGACGACAGGCTTCATCGGCCCCTGCCGCTACGGCCCGGTGACCGAGGCGCCGGACATCCTCACCAGCCTCACCGAGTTCGAGCGCAGCTACGGCGACGGCAGCCTCATGGCCTTCGGCGCCGATGGCAGCACCACCGGCGCCAACTACCTCTGGCAGGCCGCGCGCAGCTTCTTCGAGGAGGGCGGCAAGCGGCTCTACGTGAGCCGGGTCTTCCGGCCGCGCAGCGGCAGTTACCCCACCACGCTGAGCGACGCCTTCGGCGCGGCGCCCTATGCCGACGGCCACGGCCGCCTGCTCGTGGGCAGCGCGCCCGATCAGTTCCGCATCGTCGCCCGCTACCCGGGGGCCATGGGCAACCTGCAGGTGCGCTTCGGCGTCAAGCTGGGGCCCAACGTGCTGGGCGCGCTGCCGGACCCCGGCGGCGGTGGCGGCCTCGTGCCGACGCTGGCCAACCTCGCCGACGGCGACGTGGTGTGGATCAGCACCGCCGGCGCCCACCTGGCCACGCCCGCCACCGGCGCCCATCCACCGGCGGCCGTGCGTGGCATCGGCGACCTGCCGCTGTACGTCGCCCGCCGGAGCGTGGCCGGTGTGTGGAGCTTCAGCGCCGGCGTCAGGCCCGATGCCGCCGCGCCCGCCGCCACCACGTTCTCGCTGGCCGACTTCGCGTTGACGCTCACGCCCGGCAGCGGCGACGCCATCCGCCCCGTGTCGCTGAGCCTGGAGGTGCTGACGGCCGACGGTCGCTCGCTCGGCGCCTGGGGCGGCCTGCCGCTGGAACCGGCGCACAAGACGGCCGGCGTACCCGATGGCGTCTTCGACCTCTTCAGCCTCGCCGGCCCGACCAGCGCGGGCCTGCCCGTCGTGCTGCTCAACGGCAGCGACGCCACGTCCAACCTCATCGACAACGGCAGCGATCTGCTCAAGGCCCTGGACGCGCTGAGCACCGGCCTGGACCTGAAGATCACCCAGATCGAATGGGACGACGCCGGCCAGAACGAGCTCGAGTCGCTGCGCCGCAAGTTCGAGCGCGGCCTCTCGGCGATGGCCTGGCTGGCCGGCGGCAACGACGGGCTGCTGCCCGGCCGCACCGAGTACGAAGGCCGGGCCGACCCGACCCAGGACTACGCCACCGGCCTCAAGCAGTTCGAGGCCATCGAGGACATCTCCATCGTCGCCGCGCCCGGCTCGACCTGGAAGGCGGCCTCCCGCGCCGACGACGTGGCCGCCATCACCAACCTGCTGATCGCCCACGCCGAGAAGATGCGCTACCGCATCGCCGTGCTGGACGCGCACGAGGGCATGAAGATCGCCGACGTGCGCAAGCTCAAGGCCAAGCTCGACAGCAAGTACGCCGCCCTCTACTACCCCTGGGTCACCGTCTTCGACGGCATCACCCGCCAGCCGCTGAACCTGCCGCCCTCGGGCTTCGTCGCCGGCATCTACGCGCGCAACGACACCGAGCGCGCCGTCTACAAGGCGCCGGCCAACGAAGTGGTGCGCGGCGCCATCGGCTTCGAGACCCTGATCAACACGGCCCAGCAGGAGGTGCTCAACCCCGAGGGCATCAACTGCTTCCGCTTCTTCGAGGGCCGCGGCAACCGGCTCTGGGGCGCGCGCACCATCAGCTCCGACCCCGAGTGGAAGTACGTCAACCTGCGGCGTTATTTCGCCTACCTCGAGCGCAGCATCGACAAGGGCACGCAGTGGGCCGTCTTCGAGCCCAACGGCGAGGCCCTGTGGGCCAACGTGCGCGCCACGGTGCGCGACTTCCTCGTCAATGAATGGGCCGGCGGGGCGCTGCTGGGCGACAAGCCCGACAAGGCCTTCTTCGTGCGCTGCGACCGCTCGACGATGACGCAGAACGACCTCGACAACGGGCGGCTGGTCTGCCTGATCGGCGTCGCGCCGCTCAGGCCGGCCGAGTTCGTCATCTTCCGAATTGGCCAGTGGACGGCCGATCAAAAGTCTTGATCCCAGGAGCACACCATGGCCGTCGTTCGTGATCGCCCCTACGTGCAGTTCAACTTCCACGTCAACCTCGGCGACGGGGTGACCAACACGCCCCAGGCCGGCTTCCAGGAAGTCAGCGGCATCGGCATGGAAGTCACCATCACCGAGTACCGACCGGGCAACTACGCCTTCAACAACGTCATCAAGACCGCCGGCCTGAACAAGGCCACCGACGTGACGATGAAGCGCGGCGTCATCGGCTCGCTGGACCTCTACAAATGGCTGGACGATGTCCGCAACGGCTCCACCAACGGCCTGCGCACCGTCACCGTCGAGCTCAAGAACGAGGACCGCAGCCAGACCGTGCAGACCTGGCGCCTCATCAACGCGCGGATCATGAAGCACGTTTCCGGCCCCTTCAACGCCAAGGGCACCGACGTGGCGATGGAGGAGCTGACCCTCTCCTACGAACGCCTCGAGATGGAGTGAGGCGGGCCATGGCCGTGGGCGTGCGCATCGTCGACGACCCGTCCCCCGGGGGCGACGGCCTGCCCGTCATGGACGTGCCCGTCTTCGTCGGCTTCGCGGCCAGGGGGCCTCTGCACCGCCCCGTGGCGCTGGACAGCGCCGCCGCCTATGCCGAGGTCTTCGGCGGCGGCCTCGACCTCGTGCAGGCGGGGGGCGACCCCGCCGAGCGCCTCGTGGCCCACCTGCCCGCGGCGGTCGAGGCCTTCTTCGCCGGCGGCGGGCGGCGCTGCCACGTCATCCGCGTCGCCGCAGGCACCGCCTCGGCGGCCCGCTTCACGGTGCCCGGCCTGCGCCTGGCCTCCCGCGACAGCCAAGGGCACTGGCAGCTGGCCGGCGCCGACTTCCCGCTGCGGGCCGCCAGCCCCGGCGACTGGGCCGACCGGCTGCAGCTGTCAGCGCGCTTGCGCAGCCAGGCCCTGCACGCCGCCGACCGCGTCGCGCCGGGCGACCTGCTGCGGGCCAGCCAGCCATCGCGTCCCGGCGTCGCGGCCTGGACGCGCGTGGCCCTGGCCGGCTCGCTCGTGCAGGCCCTGGCCTCGGAGTGGCTGTGGCCCCAGGGAGGGGCGGTCCCCATCGACGCCGAGGCCTGGCTCATCGAGCGCGTGCAGGTCGATCTGGCCCTGCGCGCACCCGGCCAGCCCGTGCAGCGCCTCGACGCCTGCGGCCTCGCCCCCGGTGCCGACAAGCTGCCGTGGTGGGCGCCCGATGCCGACGGCCTTTACGACGCGGGCGCCGAGCCTGCCGGCTGGCCGCTCGCCGGCATGGGAGGCGCACCGGCCGGCGACTGGCTGCTGCTGCCTCTCGCTATGGCCGATGACTTCGCTGACTGGACCCCGGCCGCGACCGACGGCCGCGACGCCCTCGCGCGCAACGGCCTGGACAGCTTCGGCCCGGCCCTCTTCGTGGACCCGGCCTGGACGCCCGGCCTGCGCGGGAGCCGGCTGATGGCCTGGGCCGACGAACTGCGCTTCTTCGGCGACGCGCCGCGCCGCCTGCGGGGCCTGCACGGCGCCCTCGGCCGCGACGACGCCTGCGCCGCCGAGGCCAGCTGGGTGCTGGTGCCCGATGCCGTCCACCCGGGCTGGGCCCGGACGGCGCCGCTGCCGGGCCGCGACATCGTCGTGACGACGACGCCCGACCCCGTCTGCACCTGCCCGCCCACCACCTTCGACGATTGCGCGCCGCCGCCGCCCCAGCCGCCGCAGCCGCCGCGCATCGGCTTCGATCCGGGCGTGCCGGGCCTGCCGGCGGTGCTGCCGGCCGACCGCGACGTCAGCCTGCGCCTGCGGGCCGACCCCACCGACGGCGGCGGTGCCCAGCTGCTGGAAGTGCAACTCGCCGGCCAGCCCGATTTCTCCGACCTGCGCGTCGTGGCCAACCTGGTGCCTGCGGCCGAAGTGACGCTGCGCCTGTCGGCCGGCGCCTGGTGGCTGCGCGCCCGCGCCCGGCGCAACGGCCTCTCCAGCGGCTGGAGCACCACCGCCGAGCTGGACGTGCGCGCCAGCGGCTGGCGGGCGCTGGCGGGCGCCGCCGCCGTCGATGCGGCCACGCCGATCAATGCGGCCCTGCTGGCCCTGTGCGCCGCCTCGCGCGAGCACTTCGCCTTGCTGTCGGTGCCGCTGGACTGGCCCGCGCCGGCCATCGCCGGCCACGTGGCTGCGCTGCGCGACGAAGCGGGCCGCGTGGACAGCGCCGAGGCCGGCAGCGCCGCCAGCTTCGCGGCCATCCACCACCCCTGGCTGCTGCAGCGCGACGCCGACGACCGCCTGCGCCGCCACCCCGCCGCGGGTGCGCTGATGGGCCTGCTGGCGCGCCGCAGCCGCCTGCATGGTGCCTGGGGCGCGCCCGGCGCCGAGCCGCTCGCCACGGCCCTGCAGCTGGCCGGCGAACTGCAGGACGCGGCGACGCTCGAAGCCCTGGGCGCCAACCCCCTGGCCCTGCGCACCGACGCCAATGGCACCGGCATCGCCGCCGTGCGCAGCCAGACCCTGTCGCAGGACGCCGACTGGACGGCCCTCGGCGTGCGCCGCCTCTTCATCCTGCTGCGCCGCCTGTGCCGTCGCGAGGGCCAGCGCTTCGTCTTCGAGCCCAACGACCTGGCCCTGCGGCGCGGCCTGGAGCGCAGCTTCGACGCGCTGCTGCACCGCCTGATGCAGCGCGGCGCCTTCCGCGGCGCCGACGCCGCTTCGTCCTACCTGCTCAAGACGGCGGCAGGCGCCGACGCCGCGCGCGAGATGGAGCGCGGCGAATGCAGCCTGCTCATCCAGGTGGCGCCCAGCCGCCCGCTGCGCTTCCTGACACTGCACCTGCGCCGCAGCGGCGAGCAACTCGTGATCGAGGAGCGGTGATGGTGCCCCCACGTTCACTTCATTCACGGCCCCCCGAGGGGGCGTCATCGCCCTTGGGGCGGCCCGGCGGACGATGATGACGGACGCCTGGCAACCCTTCCCGGCCTTGAACTTCGTCGTCGAGATCCTGCCCGACGGCGACAGCAAGCCGCTGGCCGGCGCCGCCTTCTCGGACTGCGACGGGCTGGAGGTGTCGCAGGAGGCCAAGACCCTCAGGGAGGGCGGCAACCCCAACCGCGTGCACCGCCTCGCCGGCGCCGTCAGCTTCGGCCAGCTGACGCTCAAGCGTGGCGTCACGCGCGGCACCGACCTGTGGAAGTGGTTCGACCGTTCACTGGCCAACCCCTCCCTGCGCGCCGGCATCACCATCAGCGTGCTGCGCCACGACAAGAGCGAGTGGGGCCGCTTCGTGCTGTCGCGCTGCCTGCCCATCAAGCTCAAGGCGCCGGTGCTCAACGCCCGCGACGGCAACGTGGCGGTCGAGGAGATCCAGGTCGCCTACGAGGCCTTCAAGTGGGAGGACAAAAGTGGCGCCTGATTTGAGACCCCCGCTGCACGCCGCGCGTGCGGGCGCCACCAGCGGCCCGGCGCGCCGGGTCCGCTCGAACCCACGGAGCTGCCATGCCTGAGTTGGAGATCCAGCACGCCAAGCTCATCGAGCTCAAGGACGACCTCAGCGACGTGATGCCCGGCGGCAAGTCGCTGACGGTGCAGTTCAACCCCGAGACGCTCAAGCTCTCCTACGCCAACCAGGTCAAGGAGCAGCCGAATTCCTCGGGCGGGGCCAGCGGCGGCGGGGCAGGGCGGGGCAATCAGAGCCAGGGCAGCGCGGCGCGCCAGTTCGTCGGCACCGGCACCACCAAGCTCTCGGTGCAGCTGTGGTTCGACGTGGCCGCGGCGACGAGCGCGCCCTTCATCGTCGACGACGTGCGGCGCATCACCGCCCAGGTGCTGTACTTCATCAAGCCCAAGGCCGCGCCAGCCGGCGCGCGCGACACCGCCCAGCGCACGCCGCCGGGCCTGCGTTTCTCCTGGGGCAACTTCCTGTTCGATGGCATCGTCGAGTCCATGGAGGAGAGCGTCGAGTTCTTCTCGCCCAAGGGCGAGGCCCTGCGCGCCAGCATGGCCATGACCCTCGTCCAGCAGGAGATCCTCGTGCCCGCCTTCAGCGGCGACGGCACCGTGCCCGGCGCGCGGCCGTTGTGGCCAGCCGGTGGCGGGCAGTCGCTGCAGGCGCTGCAGGACGCGGCCCGGGCCTCGGGTGCGGCGCCGTCGGGCGCGGCCGGCGGCAGTGCGGGGCTGGGCACAGGTGGCGGCCTGGGTGGCAGCCTCGGGGGCGGACTCGGCGGTGGCATCGGCGGTGGCATCGGCGGCGGCATCGGCGGCGGCATCGGCGGCGGTGCCGCCCTCGGCCTCAGCGCCGGCGCGGCCTTCCAGGGCGGGGGCTGGCAGGCCGTGGCCCTGGCCAACGGCATCGAGAACCCGCGCGCCATCCCGCCGGGCCAGCTCATCGACCTGTCCGCCACCAAACCCCGCATCGTCAGCGGTTGAGGAGCCCGGCCATGCCCGTCGAGATCCACGAATTCGAAGTCAGCCCCGCCCCGGCCCCACCGGCAGCACCCGGAGGCGGCGCACCCGCACCCGCTGCGGCGCCGGCCCACGAGCCCGACCTGGAACACCTCGCCCGCGCCCGCCGCATGGCTACCGCGGTGCGCGAGCTGCAGCTGCGCGTCTTCAGCCACTGAAGCCCATCGACTGCCATGCCCATGCCCATGAACACAGCCACAGAGACACAGAGACACGGAGAGACCTGGCACTGTCTCTGTGCCTCTGTGTCTCTGTGGCTGTGTTTCTTGTGCGAATGCGTAGAGCCACATGCCTGAAGCCTCCATCCCCCTCGGCAGCGGCCGGCCTACCCTCGCCATCGAAGGTCAGGTCGCCTCCGACCTGGCCGCCGCGCTGGTGGCGCTGGAGGTGCGCGAGCGTATCGACGGGCTGGCCCAGGCCCAGCTCGCCTTCGGCAACTGGGGCACGCGTGACGGCGCGCCGGGCTACACCCTCTTCGGCCGCGACCGGCTGGAGTTCGGCAAGCGGCTGGAGGTCAGGCTGGCCGACGCCGTGCTCTTCGCCGGGCGCGTCATGGCCCTGCAGGCCCGCTTTCCCAAGGCCGGCGCCGGCGAGGCCGAACTCGTCGTCCAGGTGGAAGACGCGCTGCAGGACCTGCGCATGAAGCGCCGCAGCCGCGGCTTCGAGCAGGCCTCGCTCGCCGACGCCGCCCAGCGCATCGCCAGCGACCACGGCCTCACGGCCAGCGTCGAGGCCGACGCGCCCACGCTGCCCCTGCTCGCCCAGGTCAACCAGAGCGACCTTGCCTTCCTGCGCGGGCAGGCCCGCCGCTGCGAGGCCGAGGTCTGGCTCGACGGCACGACCCTGCACCTGGCCGCCCGCCGGCGCCGTGGCGGCGAGACCCTGTCGCTGGACTATGGCGGCCGGCTGATGGGCTTCGACGTGCGGGCCGACCTCGCGCTGCAGCGCACCGAACTCAGCGTGGCCGGCTGGAGCGTGGCCGACAAGCAGGCCGTGAAGGAGACCGCCGACGCGGACAGCCTGCTCGGGGCCGAGGTGAGCGACGGCGAGGCCGGCGCCGCCCTGCTGCGGCAGAAGCTCGGTGCGCGGCCCGACACCGTCGCCCACCTGCATCCCGGTTCGGCCGACGAGGCCCGCCAGCTGGCCGAGGCCTGGCTGCGCCAGATCAACCGCCGCTTCGTCGTGGGCCATGGCATGGCCCAGCCGGACGCGCGGCTGCGCTGCGGCGCCAGCGTCGAGCTGACCGGCCTGGGGCCGTTGTTCAGCGGCAAGTACAGCCTGTCCGAGGTGACCCACCGCTTCGACATGGCCGAGGGTCTGCGCACCGAGTTCGTCGCCGAGCGGCCGTGGATCGGAAGGGGAGGGTGATGGGCGAGACGGTGTGTATCCCATCGAGGGCCGGCCATGTCGCTGTTTGACCTCAGCCCCGCCGAGGCGCTCTACGCCGACCGCCATCCGCAAGGCTGGGGTGGCCGCTGGTATGGCTGCCACGTGGCCGAGGTGGTGGACCTCGTCGACCCCGACGGCCAGGGCCGCGTCAGGATCGCGCTGCCCTGGGCGCCCGACGGCGACGGCCAGCGCTACGAGGCCTGGGCGCGCATGGCCACGCTCTTCGCCGGCAAGGACCGCGGCGCCTGGTTCATGCCCGAGGTGGGCGACGAGGTGCTCATCGTCTTCCAGGGCGGCGACCCGCGCTGGCCCTTCGTCGTCGGCGGGCTCTGGAACGGCCAGGACACGCCGCCCGAGTCGGCCAGCGCGCAGAACCACCACAAGGTCATCAAGAGCCGCAACGGCGTCGTCATCACGCTGGACGACCAGGACGGCCAGGAACGCGTGCAGCTCGAAACCCCCGGCGGCTGCAAGCTCACGCTGAAGGACGGCCCCGGCTCGGTCACCGTCGAGGACAGCAACGGCAACAGCATCAAGCTGGAGACCGCCGGCATCACGGTCACGGCCTCGGCCAAGGTCACGGTCAACGCCAGCCAGGTAGCGGTGTCGGCCGGCATGGTGCAGGTGGATGCCGGCATGTCGCGCTTCTCGGGCGTGGTGCAGGCCGACACCGTCATCACCAACACCATCATCGCGGCGACCTACACGCCCGGTGCGGGGAACATCCTGTGAGGACGCCGTGAACGCCCCGCACGTACTGCGCTGGGTCGGCGGCCAGAGCTTCGTGGCCGCGCCGGTGGACGGCGCGCCCACGCTGCTGCGCTTCGACAGCGACGACTTCATGGACCGGCTGCTCGCCATGCTGGCCGAGGCGCCGCAGACGCTGCCCGAGTTCGTCGCCCGGCCCGAGTCGTGGCAGCAGCTCGGCGAGCCCACGCCGGCTCCGGCGCTGGCGCCGCCCACGTCGGCGCCGGCCCGCGCCCTCGCGCGGCGGCGTTCGCTGCTGGGCTTCCGGCGCGAGGTGCCCCCGCCACCGCCGCCCTCGGCGCTCAAGACGCTCAAGCTCTTCCAGCCCGTGCACCAGCGCTTCTACGTCGCGGCGGCCCATCTCGTCTGCGAGAAGCCCGGGCTGCCCACGCGGGCCACTTCGGGTGGCGACAAGAGCGGCATGCTGCTGCGGCGCCTGCTGCCCGGGGGGCGCGAGGCGGCCTTCGTGAAGCGGCCCGGCCAGCCCGGCCGCTGGCAGCCCCTGGACGACGCCGGCCAGCCCCTGCCCGGGGAGGAGTGGCTGTCGGTCTTTCCGCTGGCCTACACGTCGCCCGACGGCCATCCGCGCAAGCTGCTGGCCGGCCTCGTGCCGGCGGCGCGGCACGACGATTTCCGCTTCGCGGCCCTGCAGCCGGCCAAGCTTCCCACCGTGGCCGACGACCTCAAGGCCGGTGCGCGCATGACCTTCATCGCGCCCTGGCAGGGGCTGATCGAGCGGGCGCGCGCCACGCGCGACGCGGCTGGCGGGCCGGTGGCGGATGCGCCGTGGAGCGACGACTCCGGCGCCCGCGACGCCGCGGCCCGCAGCAGCCTGCCGGTGGCCAACGACCAGTTGCAGGAGTCCTCATGGCGGCTGCTGCAGGACATGAACGACTGGCTGGCCGCCCACCTGCCCGACGTCCACGCCCGGCTGGCGGGGGGCACCACGGGCCGGGCGAAGGCCGACCGCCTGCTGCTGCGCCTGCAGGGGGCGGTCTTCGATGCGGCCAGGCGGGCCGAGGCCGGCTTCAAGGACGTGTTCTCGCCGAACGTGCTTCCCACGGCGCGGAACATCGCCGCCGTCACCCATCTGCGTGCGGCCTTGGCCCGCATCGGCGAGGTGTCCGACGCGCTGGACGCGCTGGCGACGGCTTTCCCCGCCAAGGCGGCGGACGGCCACGACCCCTGGCCCAGCTGGGCCTTCCCGCTGGCCGTGGCCACGCGGGGCGGCGCCCTCGAAGGGCCGTTCTGGTCCTGGTCGGCCTCGCCGCCGGACGTGCTGGCCGACAAGCAGGACGAGGCGAATGCCCTGCTCGAGCTGTTGCAGGCCGACCTCGAGGCGGCCATCGACGAAGCCTTTGCCGCCGGCCGCCTCGGCCCGGCGCGTGCCCAGGCGCCGGAAGCCGCCCGGCTCGCCCACGAGCTGGCGGCCACCCTGGAGGCTGACGCCGGACCACCGCGTTATGTGCTGCGCTTCGTGCACCAGCGCTGCGACTGCGGCCCGCTGCATCCGGCCGTCATGTCGGCGCCCAGCGAGGTGTTCGAGCTGGCTGGCTTCTTCGACGTCGAGGCGCCGCTGCGCCCCATCCGCATCGCGCTGCCCTTCGACACCTCGCCCGGCGGCCTGCGCAAGTTCGGCAAGAACAGCGCCTTCATCATGAGCGACCTGTTGTGCGGGCAGATGAAGCGGGTGCGGCGGCTGGGCTTCGGCGACCTGGTGCTGTCGGTGCTGCCCTGGCCTTTCCACAAGGACTTGTCGGTGTCCGACGGCGGGCCTTGCGGGGGCACGGGCGCGGGCAGCTTCGGGACGATCTGTTCGCTGTCGATCCCGATCATCACGATCGTGGCGTTCGTGTTGTTGATCGTGATTGCGACGCTGCTGGACCTGATCTTCCGCTGGCTGCCTTTCCTGATGGTGTGTTTCCCGGTGCCGGGGTTGAAGGGGAAGAAGCCATGAGGCGGGCGCGGTGCGTTGTGTCCTTGGATGCTTTTGCGAGGAGCCTTTCGACTCGGTGCACCGAGCCGGGAGTCCGCCCCGGCGGGCGGGTAACTTTTCTCTGTCGCGCCAGAGAAAAGTCACCAAAAGAGAGGCGCTCTAAAGCGATCGCCCCGGCGCGCTTGAAGCTCAGGCCGGGCTACAAGCGACCCGCTTCGCTCTCGCTGCTGTCCTTATCCCGAGCACCATCCATCGCGTCGCATGGCCGCCTAACGCGCGGCTGCACGCCGTGCTCACGAGTGGAAAACCAAGCGCCGCTCGGGCGGCGCGTCGGCGCATGGGGTGCCTTCATTGGTGAGCCCGGCGTGCAGCCGGCGTTAACCGGCGTGAAGGCACGATCTGTGATGTCCTGGATAGGGACAGCGGCGAGAGCGAAGCGGGTCGCCTCGGGGCGCTTCTCGCCGTTCAACGCATCAAGGCGCTGGGTTTGGAGCGCCTCTTCTTTGGTGACTTTCTTCTGGCGCCGACAGAAGAAAGTTACCCGCCCTCGCGGGGCGGATTCCCGCGGCGGTGCACCGAGTTGCAAAGGCTCGAAGCAAAAGCAACCTACGACAAACGGCCCGAGTCCAAGAGCCCCCGGCAACAGCCCCCAGAGCCCACAAGGCCAGCAGGCCCCCACGCCATGACCGACCAAGCCGCCCTCTACGGCCGAGGCGTCGCCTTCCCCCCGCGCCTCACCCCCGAAGGCCGCCTCGCCTGGAGCGACGGCGAAGCCAACGTGCGCGAGTCCATCCGCATCCTCCTGCTCACCGCCCAGGGCGAACGCCTGCGCCGCCCCGACTACGGCGCGGGACTGGAGCGCTTCCTGTTCGAGCCCAACGTGCCCACCACCTGGCGCGCCATCGAGGAATCCATCCGCCGCCAGCTCGCGCGGTGGGAGCCCCGAGTCCAGGTCGAGGCCCTCAAGGTGGCCGCCGACCCGGCCGACCCCGAGGCCGCCATCGCCGAACTCAGCTTCACGCTCGTCGCCACCGCCCAGGCCGGCCGCATGAGCCTGTCCATCCCGGTCCAGGGGAGGTGAACTCGCCATGCCCATCCAGCTCCCCGCCATCGACGACCGCGACCATGCCGCCCTCGTGCGCGACACGCTGGCCCTGGCCGCCGTGCATGCGCCCGAGTGGACGCACACCGGCCCCAGCGACCCCGGCGTCACCCTCGTCGAGCTCTTCGCCTTCATGGCCGAGAGCCTGCTCTACCGCGCCAACCTCATCCCCGAGCGCAACCGGCTCAAGTTCCTGCAGCTGCTGGGGGTGGGCCTGCGGCCTGCGCAGCCGGCACGCGCCCTCGTGCAGTTCGCCAACGAGTCCGGCGAGCGCAAGACCCTGACGCTGCCCTCGGGCCTGCCGCTGCTGGCCGGCGCCGTGCCCTTCCTCAGCGACACCGGGCTGGACCTACCGCCCGTCACCGGCCTGGTGGTCTTCAAGCGCGTCGCCGGCACGCCCGACCCCGCGGTGCTCGACTACTACCGCCAGCTCTACGAGGCCACCGGCCGCGACTTCGCCGGCAACGCCGTTGCCGGCGTCGAACCCGTGCTCTACGACAGCGTGCAGCTGGCCGACCTCGCCGGCCCCATCGACCTGGGCGCCGAGACGGTGGACGGCGCGCTGTGGATCGCGCTGCTGGCGCCTCCCAAGCCGAGCGCCGCCGACCTCACCCAGGCGCGGGCGGAACTGGCCGGACGCACCCTGTCCATCGGCCTCGTGCCCCAGCCGCCCGAGACGCGCGCCCGCATCCAGCCCGGGCGGCCGGCCACGCCGCCGCCCAGCCTCAGCGCCTGGATACCCAAGGCCAACGCCGTGGGCAGCGGCACGCCCGGCGAATACCGGCGGCTGGATGCCGTGGCGCCCACCGGCTTCCCGCAGCAGGCCGGCATCCTGCAGGTCACGCTGCCGGCCCATGCCGACGACATCGGCACCTGGGCCGAGGCCGAGCCGCTGGAGGCCGGCGTGGGCGAGCTGCCGCCCCAGCTCACCGACGCGGCCCTGGCCGACCGGCTCCTCACCTGGCTGCGCATCGACGGCCTGGCGCCGGCCGGCGTGCAGCTTGCCTGGGCCGGCACCCACTGCGCTGCCGTGCGCCAGCGCAGCCGCGTGATCCGCGAGCTGCTGCCGCCGGGCGACGGCTCGCCCGAGCAGCGCCGCCGCCTGAGCCACGGCCAGGTGCTGGCGGATTCCGTGCAACTCCTGGTGGGTGGCCAACTCTGGGCGTTGACCGACGAACTCGAAGCCGCGCCCGCCGAGGGCCAGCCCGGCGCCCAGGTTTTCGCGCTGGACGCCGAGGGCGGCGAGCTGCGCTTCGGCGACGGCATGCGCGGCGCGCGGCCGGCGGCCGGAGCCGAGATGGCCGTGCGCTTCGACTGGTCGTCAGGTGCGGCCGGCAACGTCGCCGCCGGGGCCATCAAGCTCGGGCCGACGCTGCCACCGGGCGTCAAGCTGTCCAACCCGCGGCCCGCCGACGGCGGCATCGACGCCGAGAGCGCCGCCGACGGCGAGAAGCGCATCCCCCTCGTGCTGCGTCACCGCGAACGCGCCGTCAGCGCCGAGGACTTCGACGCCATCCTGCGCGAGACGCCGCAGGCCGACGTGGGCCGCATCGAGGTGCTGCCGGCCTGGCATCCCGAACTGTCGCCGGGCCTGCCGGGCGACCAGCCGGGCGTCGTCACCTGCATGGTCATCCCGCGGCAGGACCCGCGCCGGCCCGACTACCCGCTGCCCGACGCAGACTTCATCGACGCCCTGTGCGCCTGGCTGGCGCCGCGGCGCCTGGTCACCTGCGAGGTGCTGCTGCGCGGCCCGGCCTACGCCGGGCTGTGGATCAGTGTCGGCATCGAGCTGCACGCCGGCCAGGGCGTGGCCGAGGTGCGCGAGCGGGTGAAGGCTGCGCTCAAGGCCTTCCTTGCGCCGCTGCCCGGCCCGGCGAGCGCGAGCGGCTGGCCCCTCTTCAAGGCCGTGGCCGCGCTGGAGCTGGCCACCGTGGCCGCCCGCGTGGAGGGCGTGCTCGGCGTCACCGGCCTGCTGCTGGGCGACTCGACCGGCGCCCGGCGCGACAGCGTGCCCCTGGCCGGCCTGCAACTGCCCCTGATCGCGGGGCTGTCGGTCTCCCTCGGCGACCCGGTGCCGCTGTCCGACCTCATCGGCCAGGGCACGGGCAGCGCCGATGGCGCTCCCGCCGCGGCCCTGCGCCTGCCCGTCCCGCGCGTGCCGGAGAACTGCTGAGATGGACGCCAAACAAAGCCACAGAGGCACAGAGGCACAGAGGCAGCGGGACCAAGGTCCCTCTGTGTCTCTGTGCCTCTGTGGCTGTGTTTTCTTGCTGCACGCCGACTCGTGTTTCATGTGCCGCGAACGCGGGATGGACCGCTGACATGGACGCCAACGGCAGCCGCTACCACGCCCTCGTCACCCGGGGCGACTGGACGGAGGCCGCCCAGCCGGACGAGCACTGGGCCTGGCGGCCCGCGGACCCGGCCCACCCGGCGGCCCTGGGCCAGCTCGTGCTCAAGCCCCTGCTCTTCGAATTCAAGGCCAGCAGCGCCGCGCCCCTGCCTGAGCCCGGTGCGCGTGCCGGCGCCAGCTTCGATGCCTACGGCAACCTTTATGCGCTCGATGCCGACGGCAGGTCCATCCGCGTCTGGTCCAGCGGCAGCGGCACCATCACCGACTTCTGGCCCCTGCCGCAGGCGCCGGCCGCAGAGGCCGAGGCAGGCGCCTTCGGCCCCTGCGCACCGGCCGGGCCGGCCACGCCGCCGCGCATGGATGCCCTGGTGGTGACCACGGGCCACTACCTCGTCGCCGCGAGCCGCGAGGCCGGCGGCCTGCTGATCTTCGACCTGCATGGCGGCGGCCCGCCGCTGCCCCAGCCCTGGCCCCACATGCCCGCGCCCGAGGCCCTGCTGGCCCTCGACGATGGCGGGGTCGCCCTCTTCGCGGCCGGGGTGCTGCACCGCCTCGGGCCCGACCTGCGGCCCTGCCTGCCGCGCACCGCCAGCCCCACCGCGTTCTCGCCCGGGCCGGCCCCGCTGCCGCCGCCCGCCGAGCCGCCCTGCCAGCTGGTGCTCGGCGCCGATGCCACCGCCGTGGCGGCCTTGCCCGCGAGCCGTTTCCTGGTGCTGCGCGTCAAGATGGACGGCCTCTACCTGTCGGTCATCGACTGGGCCGGCACCGAGGGCGTGTCCGTCGGCCCGCTGGAGGAGCAGATCGAGCAGGCCACCGCCGACCAGGAGCCTACCCTGCTGTCCACGCGGACCCTGGCCATCGAGTGGCCGGCCGATGCGGCGACCGAGGGCTTCGACGCCGTCGTGCTGGCCGCCAGCGGCGACCAGGCCTTCCGCTTCGCCGCGTCCGAGACGGCTCCCGGCACCTGGACCTTCGAGCTGCAGCGCGACTTCATCCCGCTGCGGCGTTACGAGGCCGGCGGCCTGGCCAGCCTGGCGCGCGGCCAGGTGCTGCATCGCTTCCCGTCGGCGCGCGCCTTCTACGCCGGCGCCGGCCGCTGGCTGCCGCTGCTGACGCTGCCGCGCCCGCGCTGCGAGCGCGAGGGCGTGCTCGTCGGCCCCGTGTGGGACAGCGCCGTGCCGGGCTGCGTCTGGCACCGCGTGGCCCTCGATGCCCGCCGCCCGCCGGGTGGCGCCCTCAGCCTGCAAAGCCGCGCCGCCGAAACGCCCGAGGGCCTGGCCCTGCAGCCCTGGCGCGCCGAGCCCGAGCTGCTGCCACACCCGGCCGGCTCCGAGCTGCCCTGGCGCGACGCCGCGCACGGCAGCTGCGGCGAAGTGCAGACCCTGACCTGCCTGCTGCAAGCCGCCACCGGCCGCTACCTGCAACTGCGCATCCAGGCCAGCGGCGACGGCCAGCAGAGCCCGGGCCTGGCGACCCTGCGCGCCTGGTATCCGCGCTTCAGCTACCTGCAGCACTACCTGCCCGCCGTCTACCGGGCCGACGCGGCCGGCAGCGCCTTCACCGAACGCTTCCTCGCCTTGTTCGAGGGCGAGTTGACGCGCTGGGAGGACCGCATCGCCGCCGCCCAGCTGCTGCTGGACGCACGCACCGCGCCGCAGCAGACCCTGCAATGGCTGGCCGGGTGGCTGGCGATGGAATTCGACGGCTCCACCGGCCCCGCGCGCCGCCGCGCCCTGCTGCGCCATGCGGCGAGCGTGCAGGCACGCCGCGGCACCGTGCCGGGGCTGCTGCTGGCGGCGACCCTGGCCTGGGAGCCCGACGAGGTCGACGCCGAGGCCTGGCTGGCGGCGCCGCAGAACCTCCCCGAACGGCTGCACGGCCTGCGGCTGCAGGAGCTTTTCGGCCTGGCGCCGCCGTTGAGCGGCAGCGCCTGGCGGCCGGCGCAGGGGCGGGCGGTGCTGCTGGCGGCGCTGAATGGCGAGGAGTCGCTGCTGGCCGACGCCGCGACGCTGCAGAAGGCGTTGGGCTTCCTGCCGCGCGCGGCCCGCGAAGAGGCGGCGCTGATGGCGTCCTGGCGGCTGGCTGAGCTGCCCGAGGACGAGCCCCGGCCGGCCGGGGGCGACGAGGCGCTCGCCTTCGACGCCTACCTCGCCGCCACCCAGGCCTGCGCGCCGCTGCGCCAGCGCTGGCAGGACTACCTGGCCCGCCGTTGGCGTGGCATCCAGGCGCTGAACGCGGCCTGGGGCACCGGCTGGCGGGGCTTCGACCGCATCCCCAGCCCGCTCTACCTGCCCGCGGGCTCGGCGGCGCTGGCGGACTGGTGGCGCTTCGAGGCCCAGGTCGTGCGCGGCCTCGGGCCGGCCCATCGCTTTCGCGTCGTGCTGCCGCTGCCCGGCGACACGGCGGCGCTGGACTTCGACGAGTTGGCCCGCCGCCGCGCCGCCGTCGAGCGCGCCGTCGAGCGCGACAAGCCGGCCCACACCGTGGCGGAGATCCGCTTCGGCTTCGAGCTGTTCCGCGTCGGCGAGGCCCGGCTGGGCCACGACACGCGCCTCGAACACGGCCTGCTGCGCCGGCCCGAGCTGGCCGCGCTGGCCACCCTCTCCATCTGGCCGCCCCTCGTGCTCGGCGAGCGCGATCTCGGGGGCGGGCAACTCACGCATCCGCGACCCCTGCCACCGCCCGACCGGGTGGGGCTGGACCGCTGAACTTCCGGGAGACCCACCATGGGCTGCTGCACAGGCTCCACTTTCACCCCCGCCCCCGACGCCGCGCTCGACCCGCTGCAGCGCGTCAACTACAGCTTCGGCATGGTGCTGGGCGTGGACGACTTCCGCCAGGAGCACGCCTACCTGGCCGCGCGCGACGAGCGGGCGCTGCGCGAGACCATCGGCTACGGCGTCATCACCGGCCTGGGCGTGGCCGCGCCCAAGCCGGCCTCGGCCAGCGAGGGCCAGCAGGTGAGGGTGGCGCCCGGCCTGGCGCTGATGCCGGACGGGCACCTCGTCGCCGTGGCCGCCGAGCAGTGCGCCAACCTGCAGGCCTGGCTGGACGCCGAGAAGGCGCGCGACGCCACCACCGCCAGCCGCCCCACGGTCTACGTGCTGCTGCGTTTTGCCGAGGCCAGCGGCTCGCCCGTGCCCATCCCCGGCGAGCCCTGCCGCGACGAGAGCGAGCTGAGCGCCGACGCCCGCGTCGTCGACGGCTTCGCGCTGGACTTCGCCTGGACGCCGCCGGATGCGAGCGAGGACCTGGCGCTGCGTGCCGTCGTCGCGTGGATACGCGGCATCAAGGTCCGCCCGACGGCGCCGGCAGGGCAGACGCTGGCCAGCTTCCAGCGCCAGGTGGAGGCTGGGCTGAAGGAGGCCATCACGGCGGCCTGGGGCGACCCGCACGCGCCCACGCCGCCCATGCCGGCCGCCGCCACGCCGCCGCTGCCCCTGCCCAGCCACGTCAGCCTGCCGGCGCCGCCCACGGAGCTGCAGATTCCGCGCGCCGAGGTGGCGGCCTACTACGCCGCCGCCTTCGAGGTCTGGACGCGGCTGCTGCGCTCCGGCTTCATGGCCCACCATGGCCCGGTGCCGGGCGCCGAACCACTGGCCGAGCGGGCCCTGCTGCTGGCCGCCGTCGATGCCAAGGCCGGTGCCGACGGCACGCGCGCCGTGCGCATGCTCGGCCGGCCGCAGCTGCTGCACCTGCGCCTGCTGCAGGAATGGCTGCTGCGCGACGGCAGCCAGGACGCCCCGCGTGAGGCCCACTACGTGCTCGGCAAGGGCGACCCCGAGCTCGACCATGCCCAGGACCTGCTGGCCGACTTCGCCGCTGCCAACCACGCGATGACGCGCATCGACATCGTGCCCGACACCACCGACGGCGGCAGCGGCAACAAGGCCCGCATCGTGCCGGCGGTGAAGTGGCCCGGCGGCGGCCCTGGCGGCGGGCCCGACTACTACGGGCCGGGCATGAGCCAGCCCATCCCGGTGGCCGATGGCGGCACCGGCCAGGCCGTGGCGCCCGCCACGGGGGCGCTGCTGGTGGGCCGGGCAGCCTCGGGCACGGCGCCGGCGCGCTTCGAGTTGGGGGGCCTGGCCGGCGCGCCGCTACCCAAGCCGGCCGCGCCTTCGCCCAACATCCTGGTCGACGCCACCGGAGCCGCGCCCACCATCCGGCTCGACACCGTGCAGGACATCGGCACCGACGCCAGCCCCAGCTTCGCGAGCCTGGACCTGAGCGGCGACCTCGGCGTGGCCGGGGGCCTCTCGGTTGACGGCGAGGTGGTGCTGGGCCAGCCGCTGAACCGCCTGTTGGCGACCGACGAGCAGGGTGTCGTCGTCGCGGCCCGGCCCTGGGACGGCGACGAAGGCGCGCTGGACGCCGGCAAGCCGCCGCCCTACGCCTACCAGCCCAACCAACCGGCGCCGGTGCGCATCGAGGATGGCGGCACCGGCCTGCAGCAACGGCCCCGGCAGCTGCAGGTGCTGGTGGGGCTGGAGCCTCGCATCGACAGCCTGCGCAGCCAGGGCGGCGACTACGTGCTGGCCACGCTGACGCCGGGCGCCAACACCGACATCACGCTGACCCAGGGCGAAGGCCGCGACTGGCAGCTCGTCGTCGAAGCCGGGGGCGGCACGGCGACCCAGGTCGTCGCGGCCGGCGACGCCAGCTCGCCGCCGAGCCTGACCGCGGTGACCAATGGCAACGTCGTCACCATCGACACCGTGCAGCCCCTGCACACCGCGGCCTCGCCCCGCTTCTCCGCGCTCAGCCTCAGCCGGCCGCCCCGGTCAGAGGCGCCCGACGCGATGGTCGGCTGGCGCAAGCAGGACGGCCAGCTGGTGCTGACGCAGCCGCCGCCCGCGGCCGACGTCGGCGTGCAGCCCATCCGCTACATCGGGCGCGCCGAGGAACTCAAGCTCGTCAACGACGACCACGTCGTCGTCGTCGCGGCCATGCCCCTGACCCGCCTCGTGCAGTTGGCCCTGCCTGAGCCGAAGGCCGGCGGCTTCGACGAGGGCCGGGTGATCACCGTCAAGGCCCTGGGCGGCCTCGCGGTCAGCGGCGTCGAGGGCGACAAGCGCATCGGCCTGGAGGCCGGCAACTCGGTGACGCTGATCGCCTCGGTCCGCATGGGCCAGTGGCTGGTCATCGGACGGAGCTGAGCCATGGCCACCGTGCTGAACGCGCGCCTGAACCAGGTCGTGGCCGTCGATGGCGAGCCGCGCAGCTTCTTCTTCAACGGTCGCCTGCTCAGCGCCGAGGACCTGAGCCGCGAACAGGCCGCGCGCGACGGCGCCGAGCGCCGGCTGGCGCGGCTCATCGGCTGCGGCGTGGCCGAGGGCCTGACGGTGACGGCCGGCACGGGCAGCCTGCTGCACATCGCGGCGGGCCTGGGCGTCACGCCCTCGGGCGCCGTCATCGACATCGGCAACCTCGACCTCGACCTCAGCAGCGCCGGCCGCGGCGCCTCGTTCAGCGGCTTCGGCAACTGCGCGGCGGGCCTGGCCGAGGGCCAGCCGCTGGCGGGGCTCTACCTGCTGACGCTGACGCCCGCCTGGGCCGGGCAGGGGCGGGCGGCGACGCTGCTCGGCGAGGTCGGGGCCTGCAACCGCCGCACCGAGCAGCCGGCCGTGCGTGCGCGCCTCGTGGAGGTGCAGCCGCCGGCCGGGCTGTCGGCCGCGTCGGTGCGCAACGAACTGGCCGTGGCGCTGCTGTCGCCCGGCTGGGGCCTGGGCGCCGTGCCCGAGGGTGCGCGGGTGGGCTGGTGGCTGCGCCAGCGCATCGGCGGCGGCGCCGCGGCGCCGGGCCTGGGCGCCGACGAGCTGCCCCTGGCCCTGCTGCAGATTGACGCTGCCGCCACGCCGCTGTGGCTGGACACCGACAGCGCCCGCCGCCGCCTGGCCGTGCCGCCCGGCGGCGCGGGCGATGCGGCCTGGCCCGAGTCCTGGGCCGTGGAGATGCAGGCCTTCGCGGCCCAGTTCACCGCCGAGCTGATGGAGGCCCGGGCCACAGGCGCCGCCTTCGCCTGGCTGCCGCCCACGCTGCCGCTGACGGCGGCCGGGCTGGCTCAGTTCCGCAAGTTGATCGGCGGCCTGCCGGCGGCGCCCGAACTGCTCAACCGCACGCAGTTCGCGCGCGCGCTGCTGGACGGCTGGCAGGACGTGCCGCTGCGCCGCGGCGCCGCCCGGCTGCACCTGGCCCAGCTCGAAGGCCACCCGGAACGGCTGCTGCTGCGGGCCACCGCCCTGGAAGACGCCGACGGGCGCCTGCCGGGCGGCGGGCCGGGAGAAAGGACGTCGGCGCGCGTCGCCTCCGCGGCGGCGCGCATCCTCAACGCCGGCCGCCGCGGCGAGGGCCGGCCGAGCAAGGACGAGCTGTCGGTGGCGGCCTCGGCGCTGACGCAGGCGCCCGATCGCAAGCGGCGTTAGGGCCATGGCCGGGCTCGCCATCCGCAAGCTCAGCGCGCGCACGCCGGCCTCGGCCGAGCCCGTGGCGGCGCGCCTGGCCTTGCAGGCGTTGGCCGCCGACCTGGAGGACGCCCTGCCACCCGGCCTGCCGCCCCAGGCCCTGCTGTGGCTGCGCCGCCTGCAGCTGCAGGCTCCCGAGGCGGCGCTGCGGCGCCTGCCCGCGGCGGCCGGCCGGCGCGACTGGATCGCCCGTGGACGCGAGCAGCTGGAAGCGGCCTGGATGCAGGCCGCGCGGCCCGCGCTCGGGCCGGTGCCCGAGACGGCGCCGGCCGTGCTGTTCGCGGACGCGGCCGAGATGCTGGCCTGCCTGGCGCTGGCCGCTCAGGCCGGGCAGTTGGACCGCTGGTGGTGGCGCGGCCTGCTGGGCCGGGCCTGGCCCCGATGGCAGCAGGCCTGGGCCGCGCGGCCTCAGGCCCAGGCCGCGGCGGTGCGGCTGCTGATGCGCAGTGGGCAGGTGAAGCCGGCGGGGCAGGTGCTGCCGGTGTCGCCGTGGATGCTGCCGCAGCACGCCTCGCGCGAGGCCGGGGCGCCCTCGCTTTCGGCAGTGGCGCCCACCGCTGCGGTCCCGGAGCCGGCCACAGGCGCGGGTCCGAGGGCGGACCTTGCCGTGGGCACGGTCCGTCAGGCACAAGCACCGGCCGCGCCTTCGGCCCCGGCTGCCGACAACGCACTGCGAGCGCCACCGTCGAGCGGCAAGCCTCGGGCCGGCACCGCTGCGCAGCGCCGCGTCGATGTCGCGACGCCGCGCACTTCGACAGCGCTGCGCACGGACGGCCCGGCCCCTTCCGGCGCCGGGGCCGCAGCGCCCGGGCGGCGCCCTGCCGCTGCCGTCGACAGCGGGCCGTGGCGCCCGCCCGAGTCGCCGGCCGTGGCCGCGCCGGCTCCGCCGGACCCCGGGTCGCCCACGCCTCGGCAGGTGGCCGGCGAAGCTGGGGAGGCGCCAGTCGCCGTACTTCCGGCCGCGGCGGCCGAGCCCTCAGTGGCCGCCACGGCCCGCCTCCAGTCCCCGGCCGCCTTGCCATCCACGCGGCCCATGGCCGTGCCTGGCGCCGTCAACGAGCCGGCCTCGGGCCGCCTCGTGGAACCCGGCCTCGGCGTTGCGGCCCCGGCCCCGCCAAGCCCATCGCCCGGGCCTGGTCTCCTCGTGGCCGATGCCGCCATGGCCTGGCCCTGGCCGCAGGCGCTGGCCAGCCGGCAGGCGCCGCTGCTCTTCATCGTCAATGCGCTGCTGGAGGACGGCCTTTACCCCGACTTCACCCGCCCGGCCGACCCCGGCCTGCCAGTGCCGCTGTGGGCCTTGCTGGCGGCCCTGGCCCGCGCCTGGCGGCTGCCGGCCGACGACCCGCTGCCGGGCGTGCTGGCAGCCGCCTGTGCCGGCTGGACGGCGCCCGGGGTCATGCCGGCGGCGCCGGGCGTTCCGGCCGGCCTCTGGCCCGCCTGGTTGGCTGGTTATGCCCGCACGCTGCGGCGGCGCCTGTGCCGGCGCCTGGGCCTGCGCGCCTCGGCCTGGCGGGCTGCCCTGGTGCTGCCGCGGCCGGCGCGCCTGTGGTTGAGCGAGGCGGAGTGGGTGGCCGAGTTCGACCTCGCCGCCCATGACCTCGCCTGGCGCCTGGCCGGGCTGGACCGCGATCCCGGCTGGCTGCCGAGTGCCGGCCTCACGCTGCGTTTCCGCTTCGTCGGCTGACACCGCTATGCGCGCAGAAGCCCCTCCCGATCTCTGGCCCGAGGCCGCGACGGCCTTGCAGGCCCTGCTGCTGGCGGCGGCCTGGCGGGTGGTGAGCGATGCGCAGGAACTGCTGGGCGAGGCGGAGCTGGTGGAGCGTTTCGGCTTCGCTCTGGGCTATGCCTCGGCCTTCGAGGCCCTGGGGGACGAGCCGCCCCGCCACCCCGGCCTGTCGGCCCTGGCGCGCGACTGGCCGGAGCAGGCGGTGGCGCTGTGGCTGGTGCACGGCCTCGTCGAGGAGGACCGGCGCTTCGGCCTGCTGTTCGAGGCCCTCAACCAGGCCCTGGGCGAGGAGGGTGCCCAACCCGGCCCGGCCTGGCTGCAGCGCAGCTTCGGCAGCCTGCCGGGCCAGGGCCTGAGGCCGGCGCTGCGGGCCTTGCTGCAGGCGGGCGTGCTCAGGCCCGAATCGCCGGGGCAGCCGCGGGCGGCGCAGCGCTTCGAGGTGGACGAGGCCTGCTGGGCGGCCTTGCGCGGCGAGCCCTTCGCCGAGCCGGCACCGGGCCTGCGCCTGCAGCCTTTGGAGGCGGCGCCAGCCCTGGACGAGCTGGTGCTGCCCGAGGCCGCCCGCGAGCGCCTGGCCGGCTGGCGCCCGGGGCAGGCGCTGCTGGTGCGCGGCCCCGAGCACAACGGCCGCGGCAGCCTGGTGGCGGCGCTGGCGCGCGAGTGGGGCCGGCCGGTGCTGGCCTGCCGGCTGGAGGCCGGCAGCGCCCCGCCGCCGACGCTGGGCGCCCTGGCGGCACTGTGCGGCGCCCTGACGCTGCTGCGCGTGGAGGCCGCGCCCGGCGAGGCGCTGCGCCTGCCGGTGCTGGCCGAAGCGCCCGCCATCGTCGCGGCCGAGGAGGACGGCCTCGAAGGCCTGCCGGCCGACGCGCTCGTGCTCACCCTGCCGCTGCCCGACCATGGGCTGCGGCTGGCGCTGATCGAACGGCTGCGGCCCGGCCTGCCCGATGCTGCGGGCCTGGCGGCGCGGCTGCACCTGGCCTGCGGTCACCTGCACCGGGCGCTGAACAGTGCGGCCGGTGCCGACGAGGCCGCGCTGCGCGAGGCGGCGCTGGCCGGTGGCGCGGCGGGGCTGGCCCGCTTGGCCCAGCGGCTGGACCCGGAGCAGGCGCCGCCGCAGGCCCTGGTGCTGGACGAGGTCCTCAGCCGCGACCTGGCCGCGCTGGCCGCGCGCTGCCAGCAGCGCGACCGGCTGCGCGGGGTGCTGCCGGCGGCCTTTGCGGCCCGGCTGAATGCGGGCGTGCGGGCCCTGCTGGCGGGGCCTTCGGGCACGGGCAAGACGCTGGCGGCCCAGGTGCTGGCGCGCGAGTTGGGCCTGCCGCTGTACCGGCTGGACCTGTCGGCCGTGGTGAGCAAGTACATCGGCGAGACGGAGCGCAACCTGCATCGCCTGCTGTCGGCGGCTCAGGCGCTGGACGTGATGCTGCTGCTGGACGAAGGCGACGCGCTGCTGGCGCCGCGCACGGAGGTGGGCTCCAGCAACGACCGCTACGCCAACCTGGAGACCAACTTCCTGCTGCAGCGGCTGGAGAGCCACCAGGGGCTGGTGCTGGTGACGACGAACGCGCAGGCGCGCATCGACCGGGCCTTCATGCGGCGCTTCGATTTCGTCATCCCCTTCCGCGCGCCGGAGGTGGCGGAGCGCCTGCGCCTGTGGCAGGCCCATCTGCCGGCCGACCATGCCTTGAGCGAAGCGCAGCTGGCGGCGGTGGCGGAGGCCTGCACGCTGGCGGGCGGGCAGGTGAGGAATGTGGTGCTGGACGCGGTGTCGGCGGCGTTGGCGCGGGGGCGGGGTGTGGACGCGGAACTGGTGTTCGAGGCGTTGCAGAGGGAGTACAGGCGGGGTGGGGGGTTGTGTCCGTTGAAGGGGTTGTGATGGGGGCGCGGTGCGCTGTGTTGTTGGTTGCTCGTGCCGAGGGCCTTTTGGCTCGGTGCGTTGGTGGTCGGGGTGCTTTTGCATGGAGCCTTTCGACTCGGTGCACCGAGCCGGGAGTCCGCCCCGGCGGGCGGGTAACTTTTCTCTGTCGCGCCAGAGAAAAGTCACCAAAAGAGAGGCGCTCTAAAGCGATCGCCCCGGCGCGCTTGAAGCTCAGGCCGGGCTACAAGCGACCCGCTTCGCTCTCGCTGCTGTCCTTATCCCGAGCACCATCCATCGCGTCGCATGGCCGCCTAACGCGCGGCTGCACGCCGTGCTCACGAGTGGAAAACCAAGCGCCGCTCGGGCGGCGCGTCGGCGCATGGGGTGCCTTCATTGGTGAGCCCGGCGTGCAGCCGGCGTTAACCGGCGTGAAGGCACGATCTGTGATGTCCTGGATAGGGACAGCGGCGAGAGCGAAGCGGGTCGCCTCGGGGCGCTTCTCGCCGTTCAACGCATCAAGGCGCTGGGTTTGGAGCGCCTCTTCTTTGGTGACTTTCTTCTGGCGCCGACAGAAGAAAGTTACCCGCCCTCGCGGGGCGGATTCCCGCGGCGGTGCACCGAGTTGCAAAGGCTCGATGCAAAAGCAACCGAAAAGCGTGGAGTCCAACTGGCTCGATGCAAGGGCAAGCCGGCGCCCTGACGCCCTGAAGGCCTGACCATGCTCGCCCCCCGCACCTTCGCCCCCCGCGTCGCCAAACCCAAGAGCGACCCCCGCTTCGTCGCCGTCACGGAGCAGGCCAAGGCCGCGTCGCAGAAGCTGAAGCAGCATCCCCCCGCCGCCCGGAAGATCAAGGAGGCCAGCAAGTCCGCCAAGCCCCCCGCCAACGAACGCCTCGCCGGCGCCAAGGCCAAGGTCGTCGATGCCGTCAAGGAGGCGCCCGCGCCCAAGCCGCAGCCTGCCTCCTTCAAGGCCCTGCTGCGCGCCGAGATCGACAAGGCCATGCCCAAGACACTGGGCGACACCGAGAAGTTCATGGAGGGCGGCGCCCAGGGCCAGATGAAGGAGGCGGCCAGCGGCGGCGTGGCCCGGCAGAAGGACGCCGCCACCGGGCCCGCCGACCAGGCGGTGAAGCAGGCGCCCAACCCCGGCGCCGTGCCCGAGCAGCCGAGCACGCCCCTGCCCGCGGAGGCGCCGGCCGCCGCGCCACCCATCGCCGGCGACAAGGCCATGCCGCTGCCAGCCACGGCCCAGGAGGCCTCGCTGCAGGAGACCAAGAAGGACACCGACCAGGCCCTCAAGGACGAGAAGGTCAAGCCCGAGAGCCTGGCCCGGGCCAACGACCCGCGTTTCTCGGCCGTGGCCGAGGCCAAGGGCAAGGTCGCGAGCCAAGCCGACCGCGCGCCGGCCCAGTTCCGGGCCAAGGAAGGCGCGGTGCTGGCCGGGGCCGGGGCGAAGGCCGCCAGCTCGGCGCGCAACGGTGCGCTGCTGATGGCCGGCCGCCGGGGCGCCGGCCAGGCCAAGGTGCTGAGCCGCCAGCAGCAGCAGGCCGCCAAGGAGGAGGCCGAGCGCGCCAAGGTCGCCGCCAACATCGAAGGCATCTACGCCCGCACCAAGGCGCGCGTCGAGGCCAGGCTCGGCGGGCTGGACGCCGAGGTGGGGGCACTCTTCGACCCCGGCGTGGAGGCGGCCATCGCGCAGATGAAGCGCTTCGTCGACGACAAGCTCTTCGACTACAAGCTGCGCCGCTACCTGAGCATTCCGCTGGTGGGCCTGGCGCGCTGGCTGCGCGATGCGGCCCTGGGCCTGCCGGACGAGGTCAACGTGTTCTATGCACAGGGCCGGGCGCTCTTCACCAAGGCCATGGACGCGCTGATCGACCGCGTGGCGGCCCTGGTGGAAAGGCGCCTGGCCGAGGCCAAGGCCGACGTCGCGGCGGGCCAGGCCGAGATCCGGGCCTACGTGGCCTCGCTGCCCGCCCAGCTTCAGGCCGCGGGCAAAGCGGCCGAGAGCGCCGTGACCGACCGCTTCAAGGAGCTGGAAGCCGGCATCGAGAGCAAAAAGAACGAGATCGCCCAGGGTCTGGCGCAGAAGTACAAGGAGGCCTTCGACAAGGCCGACGAGGCGCTCAAGCAGATGCAGGAGGAGAACAAGGGCCTGGTGGCCGGCTTCCTCGAAAAGCTCGGCGAGATCGTCAAGGCGCTGATGGAGTTCAAGTCCAAGCTGCTGGGCCTGCTGAAGAAGGGCATGGAGACCATCCAGCTCATCCTGGACGACCCCATCGGCTTCCTCGGCAACCTGCTGGCGGCGGTGAAGGGGGGCTTCAACGCCTTCATCGGCAACATCTGGACCCACCTGAAGGCGGGCTTCTTCAAGTGGCTGCTGGGCTCGCTCGCCGCGGCGGGCATCACGCTGCCCAGCGACCTGAGCCTGATGTCGGTGTTCAAGCTGGTGCTGGACGTGCTGGGCATCACCTATCCCAAGCTGCGGGCCAAGGCCGTCAAGCTCATCGGCGAGACGGCGGTGACCGTCATCGAGAAGCTCGCCGAGTACGTGCAGGCACTCTTCCAGGGCGGCGTGGCGGCGCTGTGGGAGAAGGTCAAGGACGACCTGTCCAGCCTCAAGGACATGGTCATCGGCGCCATCCAGGACTGGCTGATCGAGACGGTGGTGAAGCAGGCGGTGACCAAGATCGTCTCGATGTTCAACCCGGCCGGCGCCATCGTGCAGGCCATCATCGCCATCTACAACGTCGTCATGTTCGTCATCGAGAAGGCGCAGCAGATCATGGCCTTGGTCGAGGCCGTCATCAATTCGGTCCATGCCATCGCGACCGGCGCCATCGGCGGGGCCATTGCCTGGATCGAGAAGTCGCTGGCGGCGGCCGTTCCGGTGGTCATCGGCTTCCTGGCGCGGCTGCTTGGCCTGTCAGGCATCAGCGACAAGATCCGCGGCTTCATCCAGAAGGTGCAGGCCAAGGTGGACGCGGCCATCGACAAGGTCATCGGCAAGATCGTCGGCGTGGTCAAGAAGCTCTTCGGCAAGCTCAAGGCCGGCGCGGCCAAGGTGGTGCAGTGGTGGCGGCACCGCAAGGCCATCAACGTCGAGGGCAAGCGGCTGACGCTCTACACCGAGGGCAGCGAGGCCAGCACGCGGGTGCTGGTGGCCAGTTCGCCCGGCGTGCCCTGGTCCACCTATCTGGCGCGCAACAAGCCGGCCAAGGCCGCGGCGCCGGCACTGAAGGCGGCGCATGCCACGGCCTCGGGCCTGGCCGCCAAGATCGAGGCCGGCAAGCCGCACGGCGGCGACGCCGCCGTGCACGCGCAGAACGTCGAGCAGTGGTTCAACGAGCTGGCCGCGCAGATCGAGATCCTGAACAAGGACGAGGACAAGCCGGCTTCCGTCATCACCTACGGCGGCACCGACGGGCAGGGCGGCGGCATCCATGCCGAAGCGGTGGTGCTCAGCCACAAGCACCCACCCGGCAACCCGCCCGGCGACAACGCGCCGATCTGGGACCGTCTGGCCGACCTGGGCGCGGGCAAGGGCAAGTCGGTGCGCGGCTCGCACTACGTGCAGGGCCACCTGCTCAACCACAACCTGGGCGGACCGGGCCTGCGCTTCAACCTCACGCCCATCACCAAGCGTGCCAACAACAAGCACAAGGCCGACGTCGAGAGCACCATCAAGGACGAGGTCAACAAGGCCAAGGGCAAGGTCATCTATTACAAGGTGACGGCCCTGGGCCAGCCGCCGCGCGGCGCCAACCCGCGCCTGGCCGAACTCAAGGCCAAGCAGGCCTCGCAGAAGGCCAAGGGGCGCGACCTGACGAAGAACGAGCAGGCGGAGATGCTGTCGCTCAAGGCCCTGGGCATGCTGACCTCGGGCTTCAAGTGCCAGGCCTGGGAGCTGGAGAAGGACAGCAGCGGCGAGTGGACGAAGAAGGGCAAGATCCTCGGCAAGCTCACCACCACCATCGAGAACAACATCGAGGACGGCGGCCGGACCTACGGCTACTGAGGCTCAGCGCTGCTCGAGCTGGCGCTGGCCGAACAGGGCCTCGCGGGCCTTGTCGTCAGTGAGCGGCCTGCGCGCGCCGGCCAGCACCTCCAGGCCGCGCTGCACGGCCGGGCGCTTGGCGATCTCGTCGAACCAGCCCTTCAGGTGCGGGTAGTCGGCCATCTGCACGCCCTGGTTCTTCCAGGAGCGCAGCCAGGGGAAGACGGCGATGTCGGCGATGCTGTACTCGTGGCCGCCGAGGTAGGTGGAATGCGCCAGGCGCTTGTTGATGACGCCGTACAGCCGCCGGGCCTCGTTGGTGTAGCGCTCGACGGCGTAGTCGATCTTCTCGGGGGCGTAGATGCGGAAGTGGTGGGCCTGGCCGAGCATGGGGCCGACGCCGCCCATCTGGAACATCAGCCACTGCAGCACCTCGTACTTGCCGCGCACGTCGGCAGGCAGCAGGCGGCCGGTCTTGCCGGCGAGATAGAGGAGGATGGCGCCGCTCTCGAACAGCGAGATCGGCTGGCCGTCGGGGCCGTCGGGGTCGGTGATGGCGGGGATCTTGTTGTTCGGGCTGATCGCGAGGAAGGCAGGCGAGAACTGTTCGCCGGCGCCGATATCCACGGGATGGACCCGGTAGGCGAGGCCGCACTCCTCCAGCATGATGTGCACCTTGTGCCCGTTGGGGGTGGGCCATGAATACACTTCGATCATTCGTCGCCTCCGTCCGGTGCGCTCCAGGTGAACCCTGGCAAGCGGCCCCATTCTCAGACTTCTCACGACTCATGGTGGTAAAGCAAGTCAAGCACTGGCTGGTGACGCGCGCCAACGCTGCGCGCTGGCGGCCCATCCAGGACTGGGCCGAGGCGCGCGGCGCCGCATTCAACCAGACGCGCGACGGCCAGGGCTTCCTGATCGAGCAGCCCAAGGCACAGCCGGGGCCGTTGCGCATCGAATGGGGCGTGTCCCAGCGCAGCTACCTGCCGGGCACGGAGCTGCGCATGCGCTGCGAGATGGGCCTGCACCACGACCTGCAACTGATGGTGCTGTGCCGTACCCTGATGGAGAACCTCGAGCGCGCCGTCTTCGAGGCCTACACCGACACGCTCAAGACCCGCATCGACACCGACACGCCGGAGGAGATGCGCTGGCTGGTCATGTTCCCGAAGTTCAACGGCGCCGGCTCGCAGCTGCTGCGCCAGCGTTACGGCCTGGTCGGCGTGACCAAGGAGCTGACGGGGGCGTGGGTCGAGGGCGAACTCGGCGAAGCCCTGGTGCAGGCCAGCCAGGACCTGCTGCCCGACGGCCATCCCTTCGTGCTGATGTGCATGCGCGGCAACCTCTACCTGCGCACCGAGATGACCGAGCCCGACCTCTCCCGGCTGCAGGCCTTCGTGCGGCTGCTCGAGTGCGCGGCCCGCGAGGCCCAGCGCATCAGTGGCCGGCTCTCGGAGGCGGGGGCGTGGCCCACGACGACGTCCATCGCCTGGACGCACTCGACGCGCCCCGGCGACGCGAGCTGAAGGCGGGCGCTCAGTCCTCAGGCCCTCAGGCCTTCTGGGCGAAGCTCCAGGCCAGCTCGGACAGCGGCCGGGCGCTGGCCGCCGTCTCGCGGGCCTGGGCGCTGGAGGCGGTGCCGTCGACGACGCGCTTGGCGATGCCCTGCACGATGGCCGCGATGCGGAACATGTTGTAGGCCATGTAGAAGTTCCAGTCGGCCATGACGGCGTCGACGTCGGCCCGGCCGGTGCGCTCGCAATAACGCTGCACGTACTCGCGCTCGCTCGGGATGCCGAGCTCGGCGAGGTTCTTGCCGCCCAGGCCGCGCGCGGCGCCCGAGGTACGGATGTGCCAGCTCATGCAGTGGTAGCTGAAGTCGGCCAGCGGATGGCCGAGGGTGGACAGCTCCCAGTCCAGCACGGCGATGATGCGCGGCTCCGTCGGGTGGAAGACGACGTTGTCCATGCGGTAGTCGCCATGGACGATGGCGACCTCGGCCTCGTCCCGCGCCGAGGCCGGGATGTGGGCGGGCAGCCATTGCAGCAGCGCGTCCATCGCCGGGTTGGGCTCGGTGATGGAGGCGAGGTACTGCTTGCTCCAGCGGCCGATCTGGCGCTCGAAGTAGTTGCCCGGCTTGCCGTAGTGCTCCAGTCCGACGGCCTTGAAGTCGACCTGGTGGAGGGCGGCGATGACGCGGTTCATCTCGTCGTAGAGCGCCGCCCGCTCGGCATTGGCCATGCCGGGCAGGCTCTGGTCCCACAGCACGCGGCCGGGCATGAACTCCATGACGTAGAAGGCGCGGCCGATGACGGATTCGTCCTCGCACAGGGCCAGCATGGCGGGCACCGGCACGTCGCTGCCGGCCAGGGCGCGCATGACCTGGAACTCGCGCTCGATGGCGTGGGCCGAGGGCAGCAGCTTGGCCACGGGGCCGGGCTTGCTGCGCATCACGTAGCGCGCGCCCGGCGTCGTCAGCAGGTAGGTGGGGTTGGACTGGCCGCCCTTGAACTGCTCGATGGACAGCGGCCCGGCGAAGCCATCGACGTGCGCGTGCAGCCAGGCCTCGAGGGCCGCGGTGTCCAGGGGCTGGGCGAGGGGACGGGTGCCGGTGAATGCTTCCATCCGGGGATTGTGCAAGTGCAGTGCTCGCCAGCCTGTCCCGCCAGTGTCATGCAATGCCGGGCCGAGCGCCGGGCCGCCCCAAGCCGGCCCGGTGGCGATGTGCTTGCGGCTGGATGCCGCAAGCATCGCCGTCCCCACGGGGGACCGACCAGTCAGCGCGCGTTCAGCGACGCCGGACTGGGCGAGGGGCTTCAACGAGCCGCTGCGGCCAGGAGCTTTTCGCGGCTCAGCACGACGAGCCGGGTCGGCTCGACGCGCACGGCGCCCTCGCGCTCGAAGGTCTTGAGCTCCTGGTTGACGCGCTGGCGCGAGGCGCCGAGCAACTGGGCCAGGTCTTCCTGGGCCAGCTGCAGGCCGATGCGGATCTCGTCGCCTTCCTGCACGCCGTAGGACCGCGCCAGCAGCAGCACCTGCTTGGCCAGCCGGGCGGCCAGGGGGCGGGTGTTGAGGTCCTCGATCATGTCGAACATGAGGCGCAGGCGCCGGCAGTTCAGGCGCAGCAGGGCGTCGTAGAGCTCGGAGTGGGCCTGCAGCAAGGCGCGGAAGTCGGCCTTGCGCACGCACAGCAGCGTGGTGTCGCCATGGGCGTAGGCGTCGTGGGTGCGGGGCAGGCCATCGAACAGGGCGATGTCGCCGAACCAGGTGCCGGGCTCGACATAGGTCAGGGAGATCTGCTTGCCGGCCAGCGAGACGGAGCTGACGCGCACGGCGCCCTTGGCGACGCCGCACCATTCCTCGGCGGGCTCGCCGCGGTGGGACAGCATGGTCTCGTCGGCCAGGCGCCTGACGTAGGCGCGTTGCAGGATGTCGTTGCGCAGCGCCTCGGACAGCCTGGAGAACCAGGCGCCTTGGTCGATCTGCTGGCGTTCGGCGGGAGTGAGGCTGAGTGCGTTCATGGCTGCCTGACATTGTGACGCGTGGAGGCGGGCGCCCCGTGGCCCCCGCGGTGCCGGCGTCGGGATGGCGTCAGGGTGCCCATGCTAGAGTGCCCGCGCTGTTTCAACCCTTCGTTCAACCGCATCGCTAGCCGCCTGCAGCCAATGCCCTTCACGGCCCCGCGCCCGTCGTTGCTGGGTGCTCTCACTCCCGCCTTGGCACTGCTGCTCGGCCTGGCGCCCCAAGGCGCCCAGGCCCTGGGTGTGGGCCGGCCGCAGGTGCAGTCGGCCCTTGGCAAACCGCTGGACGTCAGCCTGCCGCTGACGCTGGCCGATGGCGAAGCACTCAGCGACGGCTGCCTGCGCGCCGAGGTCATGGCAGGCGACGCGCGCGTGCCGGCCGGCCTGCTGCAGCTGCGCGTCGAGGGCGAGCCTGGCGACCGACGCATCCGGCTGCGCAGTGTCGTTCCCGTCGAAGAGCCCGCACTGCGCATCACGCTGGCCCTGGGCTGCCCGGTGCGCCTGACGCGCGAGTTCAATGCCTTCGTCGACCCCCCGGCTTCGGCCGCCGCGCCTGCGGCTGCGCAGCCGGCTCCGGCGCCGGCACCGATGCCCGCCGCCGCCGTGCCCGCCGAGCCGCCGAGGGCCGTGGCGGAGGCGCCCGCCGCGCCGCGGCCGCGTCCGCCGCGGCGCACGAGGCCGCAGGCCAGCGGTCCGCGGCTGGTGCTGGAACGGCCGGAGGTGCTCGTCAGCCAGGCGCCGCAGCGGCCGGCCGCCGCCAGCGCCCCCGAGATGGAGCTGACGCCCGAGCTCGAAGCCCAGATCAGCCAGCTGGAGCAGACCGTCGCCCAGCTCAAGGCCGAGCTGGAGGCGCGGCAGGCGGCCTCGGCGGCGGCCTCCATGCCGGCCTCGGCGGCCGTCGCCGCCACGCCTCCTGCTTCCGTACCCACCGCGCCCGTCGTAGCGGCAACGGTGCCCAGCCCGCATGTCGCGGCCTACCGCGACCCCTGGACGTGGTTGTTGACCCTGGGCCTGGGCCTGGTGGCGGGCACGGCGGCCTTCCGCGCCGGCCGCTGGATGGACCAGCGGTCCCGCCGCGAGACCGCCTACTGGCGGGCCCTGGAGGCGACGGCCGAAGGCGCCGCCGTGGCGCCGCCGCCCACGCCCGCGTCGCCCGGCATGGCGCCGTCGGTCCAGGCCGGCACGGCTTATCCGTTGCCCGACGAGGGCCAGCACACCGCCACGCGCCCCCAGCCCCGGCCGATGGCATGGCCGCCTCCGCCGCCTGCCATGCCGCCCGTGCCGGTGCCGGCCCGAGGCGCCTCCACGCCCGACCCGGCCATGATGGCCACGCAGCCGCTGCCGGTCCAGGCCGCCGCCGCGCCTGTGCTGTCGCAGGAGCTGGCCGTGGCCGACGAACTGCTCGACCTGCAGCAGCAGCTCGACTTCCTGCTGCTGCTCGGCCAGCACGAGGCCGCGGCCGAACTGCTCGCGACGCGGATCAGGCAGGGCGCGGGCAGCCCCATGCCTCACCTGATGCTGATGGAGCTGTGCCAGCAGCGCGGCGAGCCCGAGGCCTTCGCCGAACTGGCCCGGCAGTTCGCGCAGCGGTTCAGGTTGCCGGTGCCGGCGTGGGAGCACAGCCTCTCCCAGGGCCGGACGCTCGATGCCTGCACCAGCGTCATCGCCCACATCCAGGTCGCATGGGCCGACCCGGCTGCGGCGATGCAGCTTCTGCAGACCTTGCTGGCGCAGGGCGGCGGCCCCGGCGTGCCCAGCTTCGAGCTGCCGTCCTACCGCGACCTGCTGACGCTCTATGGCGTGGCGCGCGACCTCTACGAGGCTGGCCTGCGCAGCGACGGCGTGGACCTGATGCTGCCGCTCGATTCGCAGTTCTAGGGCCTGTTCACACTACGGCAGGGGTCGCGAAGGCCATCCCCCAGGGGCCAATCAAGGCGCAGCGCGCCGCCCGCATTGATATGCGGGCAAGCGGTGCAACGCCGAGTGGCCCCTGGGGGATGGCCTTCCCTTCGGGTTGTGACCAAAAGGCCCGCGCGCGGCGTTGCGAAGCCTCGCTTGGGGCCTACCCAAGCTTCGTTTCGCGCCTTGCTCGCGGGCCTTTTGGTCGCAACGCGACCCCTGCCGTAGTGTGAACAGGCCCTAGTCCACCGCGTCACAGGCTGAAGTCGTCGGCCTCGCCGGTCATGGCCTTCTCGATGAGCTTGCGGCTGAGCCGGTCCGACAGCAGCTCGGCGAAGGCGTAGACGTAGTTGCGCAGGTAGGCGCCGCGCTTGAAGGCGATGCGCGTGACGTTGCTGCCGAGCAGCGTGCCCAGGGGGCGCGCGACAAGGTCGCTCGTCGGTGGCTCCTCGCGCATGGCCATCTCGGCGACGATGCCCACGCCCATGCCGAGGCGCACATAGGTCTTGATGACGTCCGAGTCGATGGCCTCCAGCACGACATTGGGTGTGAGATGACGCGAGGCGAAGGCCTTGTCGATGCGGGTGCGGCCGGTGAAGCTCGGGTGGTAGGACACCAGGGGCTGTGCCGCCAACTGCTCCAGGCTGACGCGCTCGACGCCCGCCAGCGGATGGTCGCGCGGCACCACCATCACGTGCTGCCACTCGTAGCAGGGCAGGGTGACCAGCTCGGGATACTGAGCCAGCGACTCGGTGGCCAAACCCAGGTCGGCCGTTTCGTCGATGAGCATGCGGGCGACCTGGTCGGGGCTGCCCTGGTGCAGGCTGATGCGCAGCTGCGGCAGCTGCTTGCGCAGTTGCGCCACCGGTGCAGGCAGCACGTAGCGCGCCTGCGTGTGCGTCGTGGCGATGGAGAAGGTGCCGCTGTCCTGGCGCGAGTATTCCTCGCCGATGCGCTTCAGGTTGGCCACCTCGCGCATGATGATCTCGATGCAGGCCAGCACCTGCTGGCCCGGCTCGGTGATGCGGCGCAGCCGCTTGCCGTGGCGCGAGAAGATGTCCACGCCCAGCTCCTCCTCCAGCTCGAGGATGGCCTTGGACACGCCCGGCTGCGAGGTGAACAGGGCCTTGGCCGTCTCGGTGAGGTTGAGGTTGCGGCGGGCGGCTTCCTGGACGAAACGGAATTGGTGGAGGTTCATTCGAGCTTGCTGAGGCAGGCGTCACACATGGCCTGGAGAACGGCGTCGTGCTCGCCGAGCGGGGCGTGCAGCAGCCATTCGACGGCGTCGCCGTGCCGGGCGCGCAGGCGGTCCAGGAGGAGGGGCACGTCGCGGCGCACATGGCCGCCGGTGCCGAGGAACAGGGGCAGCACGTGCACGCGGGTGCAGCCCCCGGCGGCGAGCTGCGCCGCGGCCTCCTCCATGCCGGGCGACATGAACTCGAGATAGGCCAGCGCCACGGGCGTGCCGGGCCGCGCGGCGCGCAGCCGCTCGGCGACGGCCTCGAAGGGGCGTGCCCAGGCCGGGTCGCGCGCCCCGTGGGCAAACAAGAGCAGCCCCTCGGTCATCGATAACGCACCAGCCAGGTGAAGGCCGCCATCGACAGGCCCAGGTAGAGCAGGCTGGGCGTGGCGGCCACCACCCAGGGTGTCCAGTTCTTGAGCAGGCCGAGGTGGCCGGCGACGTTGTTCAACAGCACGAAGCTGATGCCCAGCATGATGCCGCCGAAGACCTTGATGCTGATGCCGCCCGAGCGGCCGTGGAGGTAGGCGAAGGGCAGGGCCAGCGCCACCATGACGAAGCAGGCGAACGGATAGAAGGCCTTGCGCCAGAACTGGATGTTGTGGGCCTGCGCCGACTGCTCCTGCGCCGACAGGTGCTTGGTGTAGCGGTAGAGCTCGAGCGTGGACATCGACATCGCCGGCAGCACCGCCGCGGCGATGACGCCGGCGTGCAGCGAACTCTGCCAGTCGAACTTGTCGAACTGCTGCTCGCTGACGACGACGTCCCCGACCGGGTTGGCTTCGGCGGCGGCGCCGGGGTTCCAGATCGTGCGGCGCACCGACTGCAGGTGCCACACGCCCTGGGCGTCGACGTCGACCTTGCCGGCCTGGGTGCGTGAGATCAGCCGGCCCTCGGGGTCGAACTCGTAGATGTGCACGTCTTGCAGCTCGCCGCCGCCGCCGACGCGACCGACCTTGACCGAATAGCTGCGCTCCTGGCCGTCGACCTTGCGGTGGTCCTTGAGCCAGGCGCCGCGGTTGTCCGTGCTGGCGTCGTGGCTGAAGCGGGCGCGCATGTCGTCGCTCTTGCGCTCGACCTGGGGCGCGACGTAGTCGCCGACCGCGAAGGTCAGCACGGCGAACACGGCGGCGAGGCCCGCGAGCAGGGACAGGGCCCGCGCCGGCCCGAGCCCGCCGGTGCGCAGGATGGTGAACTCGCTGCTCTGCGCCAGCCGGGCCAGGGCGAGGATGGCGCCGATCAGCACGGCGATGGGGAAGAGCTCGTAGAAGCGCCCCGGCGTCTGCATGGCCGCGAGCAGGGCCGCCTTGCCCGCACCCGCCCCGACGCGCGACATGCGTTCGAGCTCGTCGACGAAGTCGAAGAAGAAGAACAGCGACAGGAAGGCCAGGGTCACGAGGACGATGGAGCCGACGATGTCCTTGTAGAGCAGGCGGCGCACGGTCCTCATGCGGCGGTCTCCTTGGCGCGCCGGCGCAGGCAGAAGCGGTTGCCGTTGTCGCGCAGCCAGATGGCCGCCAGGGCCAGCAGCAGCGCGCCGCCGTGCAGGCCGACGAGGGCGCGGGGCAGGCCGACCCGGCCGTTGCCCACCCAGTTCTGCGACAGGTTGATGAGGTTGAAGTAGACGATGAAGGCCAGCAGTGCGAACAGCAGGTTCCAGTTGCTGGCGCGGCGCGGGTTGCTGGCCGACAGGCCGATGCCCAGCAGCGCCATGTTGATGCCGCCGAGGATCATGCCGAAGCGCCAGGCCAGCTCGCCCTGGTTCTTGGCCGTCGGGGCGCGCAACAGGTCGAGCGTGGCCATGGCCTTGGGCGGCAATTGGCTGGCGTTGCTCGCCACCGGCGCGTCCGTCATGACCTGGTAGCGCTCGAAGCGCGCCAGGCTCTTCTCGCCGGTCTTGAGCTGGGTCTCGTTGCGCTGGCCGTGGTCCAGCACGAGGAAGCGGTCGTCGCCCTCGATCTCGATGCGGCCTCGCGCCGACGTGGTGACCGATTCGCGGTCGTTCTGGTTGGCGAGGATGAAGACGTTGCGGCCGACGGTGGCGTCGTCGCCGTCGCGCTCGATGAAGAAGACGCGGCTGCCGTCGCGCGAGGTCTGGAACTGGCCTGGTGCCACGCGCGAGAGGTCGCCGCGCTTCTGGTAACGGTCGCGCAGCTCGGCGCTGTTCTGGTTGCCCCAGGGCCAGACGAAGAGCATCAGTGCCACCACCGCCAGCAGGATCGGCCAGGCCGTGCGCAGCACCGGCCGCACGAAGCGCGCCAGCGGCACGCCGCTGGCGAACCAGATCGTCATCTCGGATTCGCGGTAGATCCGGCCGAGGGTGGCGACGACGGCCACGAACAGCGACAGGATCAGCATCGTGGCCAGATGGGAGATGGAGGCATAGCCCATCAGCAAGACGACGTCCTGCGGCGCCACATTGCCCCCCGCCGCCTGGCCCAGCGTGCGGATCAGGATGGACGTGAGCACGATGGTGAGGATGACCACCAGCGTGACGCCGAAACTGCGTGCCAGCTCGGACCGCGTCGATGAATCGAATAACATCAAATCACTCTATCTACTTCCAGTCATTATGGACTTCAAGATTCAAACCGCAGAGCTGGACGGCCTTGCGGGCGCGGGGGCTGACGCCCTGATCGTGGTGATTGGTGGCGAGGCCCTGCCCAAGGGGCTGGACGCCGCCGTCGCGCGGCACGCGCAGGCCGCCGTCAAGCTCGGCGATTTCGATCTCAAGGCCGGCCAGGCGTTGACCCTGGTGCAGGCAGAGGGCGTGAAGGCGCCGCGCCTGGTGCTCGTGGCCAGCGGCAAGACGACGCTGGCCGCCGCGCGTGCGGCCCTGGCCGCCGGCCTGGCCCAGGTCAAGTCGCGGGGCGCGGTCAGTGCGGCCGTCGCGTTCGCGGGCTTCGAAGCCGCGCTCGCGGAGTCGCTGGCCGAGCAGGCCGCGCTGGCCGCGACGGATGCCGTCTATGTCTACCGCCACACCAAGCCGAGCGCCCCCGCGGCGCCCAAGCTGGCCAAGGTCAGCCTGCTCGTGGGCAAGGCCGATCTCAAGGCCGCCAAGGCCGGCCTGGCGCGCGGCCAGGCCATCGCCGCCGGCGTCGAGCTGGCGCGCGAGTGCGCCAACCGGCCGGCCAACCATGCCACGCCGACCTATCTCGGCCAGGTCGTGCAGCAACTCGGCAAGACCCATGGCCTCAAGGTCGAGGTGCTGGACCGCAAGGCGGTCGAGAAGCTCGGCATGGGCAGCTTCCTGGCCGTGGCCCAGGGCTCGGACGAGCCGCTGCGCTTCATCGTGGCCCGCTACGACGGCGCCCCCAAGACCGTGGCGCCCGTGGTGCTGGTGGGCAAGGGCATCACCTTCGACACCGGCGGCATCTCGCTCAAGCCCGGTGCCGAGATGGACGAGATGAAGTTCGATATGGGCGGCGCTGCCAGCGTCATCGGCACGCTGCGCGCGGTGGCCGAGTTGAAGCCCAGGCTCAACCTCGTCGTGATCGTCGCGGCCTGCGAGAACATGCCCAGCGGCCGGGCCGTCAAGCCGGGCGATGTGGTCACGTCGATGTCGGGCCAGACCATCGAGATCCTGAATACCGATGCCGAGGGCCGCCTCATCCTCTGCGACGCGCTGACCTATGCCGAGCGCTTCAAGCCCGCGGCCGTGGTCGACGTGGCGACGCTGACCGGCGCCTGCGTCATCGCCCTGGGCGGCGTGCGCAGCGGCATGTATGCCAGCGACGACGAACTCGCCGGCGCGCTGACGGCCGCCGGCGATGCGGCCCTGGACCCCTGCTGGCGCATGCCCCTGGACGACGACTACGCCGAAGGCCTGAAGAGCAACTTCGCCGACGTGGCCAACATCGCCGGCCGGGCGGGCGGCTCCATCACGGCGGCCAAGTTCCTGCAGCGCTTTGCCGGCAAGTACCGCTGGGGCCACCTCGACATCGCCGGCACCGCCTGGAAGGGCGGCGCCGCCAAGGGCGCCACGGGCCGGCCGGTGGGCCTGCTGACCCACTTCGTGCTCAGCCAGGCCAAGTAAGGCCGTGGCCCTGCAGGTCAGCTTCTACAGCGACGCGGCCGACCCGCTGCATTTCGCCTGCCGGCTGGTGCGGCGCGCGCTGGCTGCCGGCAAGCCGGTGGGCGTGCGCGTGCCCCCGGCCCAGGCAGCGCGGTTGGACGGCCTGCTGTGGAGCTTCGAGGCCGCCGAGTTCATCCCGCACCGGCGCTGGGACGGCGTCTCGCCGGCCGTGCCCGGCGAGGTGCTGCTGGTCGACGATGCGGCACGCCTGCCGCATCGCGGCCTGCTCCTCAACCTTGCGGACGAGATGCCCGAGGCGGCCTTCGAGTTCGAGCGCATACTCGAAGTCATCGGCCGGGAGGCCGACGGCGTTAAGGCGGGGCGTGTGCGCTATCGCGTCTACCAGCAGGCCGGTGCCAGGCTGGACCACTTCTCCGCAGCGGGTTGACAACGTCGCTTCCACGCTTTCCCGAATGAGAGCCCCCCGGATTTGGGGTATGTTCAATTGGTTGAAAACTCAACGTTCGTCTGTTCGTTCCTTTCCATTTCAAACCGGAGTTGATCCATGCAAGTCAAAGTGAATGTGGTGGTGGGTGCCGTCGCCGCGCTGCTCAGCGGTGTCGCGATGTCCCAGGAGCTGGTGGTCAAGATCGGTCACGTCGGCCCGACCAGCGGCCAGATCGCCCACCTCGGCAAGGACAACGAGCTGGGCGCCCGCCTCGCCATTGAAGACCTCAACGCCAAGGGCCTGACCATCGGCGGCAAGAAGGCCAAGTTCGAGCTGCTGGCCGAAGACGACGCCGGCGATCCCAAGCAAGGCACGGCCGCCGCCCAGAAGCTGGTCGACGCCAAGGTCAACGGTGTCGTGGGTCACCTGAACTCCGGCACTTCCATCCCGGCCTCCAAGGTCTACAGCGACGCCGGCATCCCCCAGATCTCGCCGTCCGCCACCAATCCCAAGTTCACCCGCAACGGCTACAAGACCACCTTCCGCGTGGTGGCCGACGACGTGCACCTGGGCGGCACGCTGGGCAAGTACTCGGTCACGCAACTGCACGGCAAGTCCATCGCCGTGATCGATGACCGCACCGCCTACGGCCAGGGCGTGGCCGACGAGTTCGAGAAGGGCGTCAAGGCCGCTGGCGGCAAGGTCGTCGGCCGCGAGTTCACCAACGACAAGGCCACGGACTTCACCGCCATCCTGACCTCCCTGAAGGGCAAGAAGCCCGACGTCGTCTTCTTCGGCGGCATGGACGCCGTGGCCGGCCCGATGCTGCGCCAGATGAAGCAACTGGGCATCGAAGCCAAGTTCATGGGCGGCGACGGCATCTGCACGGGTGAGCTGCCCAAGCTGGCCGCCGGCACCATGGGTGACGGCCAGGTCGTCTGCGCCGAGGCCGGCGGTGTCGAGGGCGAGGCCAAGAAGTCCATGGACGACTTCAAGGCCAAGTTCAAGTCCAAGTTCAACGTCGACGTGCAGATCTACGCTCCCTACGTCTACGACGCCGTCAACGTGATGGCCGCCGCCATGGTCAAGGCCGGTTCCGCCGAGCCGGCCAAGTACCTGCCGGTGCTGGCCAAGACCTCGGGCTACAAGGGCGTGACGGGCACCATCTCGTTCGACGAGAAGGGTGACATCAAGAACGGCGCCCTGACGCTCTACACCTACAAGGGCGGTGCCCGCGAGCAACTCGCCGTCGTGCGCTGATCTTCAGCTCTCCCGAGCAAACGCCCGCCGTCCGGCGGGCGTTTTTCTTTTGTGCGCCCAGCATGGGCGCATTCCTACGGGTGCAAGTCCCGTCGTAAGTTGATCACGACGAACGAAGCGAAGCGCAACTGCGTGAGGGCGACCGAGCGTGGGAAGGAAGCGTGAAGCGTAAATCGCGAGCCGATGAACAAGAACTGCATAGAAGGCGCTGCCAAGCAGGGCGAGCGGGCAAAAGGCCGCAAAGCTCTTGTGATCAAGGCGAGGTGGCGTAGATGCTGCGGCTGTGCGATGAAGGAGTGCGCGCCTTACCTGGGGACGCCTCGCCTTGCGGCTGAAGGGCCGACGGCGGTGCCGGAGCGAGGTCTCAGCAGAGGTCGTAGTAGCTGGGTAGCGGGGCCGCTGAGGCCGCCAGCGAGAGGCGAAGGACCGAACGAGAGCAAGTGACCGAGGACGTGGGAATGTCAAAGGCCATGCGTCAGACGCTGGAGCAATCCGGGCGGGCGGGTGTAGCGCGCGGTGAAGCCGGGCGTGATCCTGCCAGCGACGAAGCCTGCGGCCCGTTCCGCGAACACCAGGGCACAGGGTCGGCAATGCCGAGGGCAGGGGCTGGCACCCTGCTGGAGGCGGCGCTGACGAGAGAGAACCTGCAGGCGGCTTGGAAGCGGGTCAAGGTCAACAAGGGCGCCGCGGGCGTGGACGGGCTCGACATCGAGCACACCCAGCGTCTGCTGCAAACGACGTGGCCACGGATTCGCCAAGAGCTGCTGGAGGGGAAGTACCGGCCGATGCCGGTACGCAGGGTGATGATCCCGAAGCCGGATGGCAGCCAGCGCGAACTGGGCATCCCGACGGTGACGGACCGGTTGATCCAGCAGGCACTGCTGCAAGTGCTGCAACCACTGATCGACCCTACCTTCAGCGAGCATAGCCACGGGTTCCGGCCGGGCCGGAGTGCGCACGACGCGGTCAAAGCCGCACGGGCCTACGTCCAGTCCGGCAAACGCGTGGTGGTGGACGTGGACCTGTCGAAGTTCTTCGACCGGGTGAACCACGACATCCTGATGGACCGGCTCTGCAAGCGCATCCCGGACAAGGCTGCTCTGCGGCTCATCCGTGCGTACCTGAACGCCGGCATCATGGATGGCGGGGTCAAGGTGGAGCGGCACCTGGGCACGCCGCAAGGCGGGCCGCTGAGCCCGCTGCTGGCCAACGTGCTGCTCGACGAAGTGGACAAGGCACTGCAGGCGCGAGGCTACGGCTTCGCGCGCTACGCCGACGACTGCAACGTCTATGTAGGCAGCATGAAGGCGGGTGAGCGGGTGATAGCGTGGCTGAGGAAGTTGTACGGCAAGCTGAAGCTTCAGATCAACGAAGCCAAGAGCGCCGTATGCAGCGCCCTCGGGCGCAAGTTCCTGGGCTATGAGCTGTGGGTGGCCAAGGGGCGCGAGGTGAAATGCAAGGTGGCCCAAAAGGCCATGAGCACCTTCAAAGCGCGCATCCGACAACTCACGAGTCGCTCAGCTGGACGCAGCATGGAGCAAGTGGTGCAGAGGCTGCGGCCCTACCTGCTGGGCTGGAAGGCGTACTTCGGGCTGGCGCAAACGCCCAAGGTCTGGCGCGAGCTCGACGAGTGGCTGCGCCACCGACTCAGGGCGATCCAGCTCAAACAATGGAGACGTGGCACGACCATGCACCGGGAGCTACTAAAACTGGGTGCTACGCCCACTGTTGCTCGACACGTGGCGGCCAACGGTCGCTGCTGGTGGCGCAATAGTGCCATGGCGCTCAATACCGTGCTCACCCTCGCCTGGTTCGACGGCCTGGGACTCCCGCGCCTCTCATGACCTCAAACTCTCGAACCGCCCGGTGCGGACCCGCACGCCGGGTGGTGTGGCAGGGGTGCTTCCTATGATGGGAGCCCCCTATGCCGATTGCGCGCCGGAAATCCAGCCGGCATATAGGCAGACGACAAATCCAGGCCGGCTGCGACGGCATTTCCGGAAGAATCTCGGTTCCGGTGTGCCTGCAAATACTTGTGGAATATTCACGGCCGGCGCACGACGCCGTCCAATCCTGGTTAGGGCGGGGTGTCCGAAAACCGGTTTCGTGCGGTTCCAGGCGGCGGCCCGTGCGATCCGCACGCTTTGCGACCCCTTCCGGCGGCAGGCGTCATGGTGGCGTCGCCGGCTTTGCGGTCTACTGCCGCCCGTCGTGAAAACGACCGTTGCCTTCCTCTGACGGACGAGACGGATTCAAGGGGCACGCCCCCTCCAAACGGGGGGCTTTCAAGCCCTGGGGCCAGAGGCATGATGCCGGCGCGATCAAGGTCGGGCTGACCGGTGTTCGCTGTGGCGTCAAGCCCGGGACATCCTCAGTCCGGCCCGGTGTCTGCCCGGAGTCCGTCATGGCGGGGCCGGAGGTCGGCAGGCGATGCGAGGGGCGGTCGTTGCGACGGAGTCGGGAATATCGATATTCAATCGAATTTCCAGTTCCGAATGCGAATGCCGGAAAACACCAAGCAGAAGTGATCGGGGATGTAGATGATTCGAATATTCAACCATTACCTGCACAAGCAGACCCTGCTTCAGGTCTTCTTCGACCTCGGCCTCATCGTCTTCGCCGTCATTGCCGTGGTCCTGAGCCAGGGGGAGGCTGCACAGACGGTGCTGCCCTTCGCTGCATCCCACGGCCTGTCGCTGGCCGGTTGCATGTTCGTGATCAATTCGGCTACAGGTTTCTACCAGCACGTGCACAACCGCTCGATCACCGAGTCCTGCGCACGCGCCTTGTTCGGCCTGCTGTTCGGCCTGCCGCTGGCCTATGCCATCTTCAGCCTGGTGCCGTCCAACACCAGCCACCGCGACCTGCTCACCCTCGTGGCCATGGCCGCCGTCGCTGCCGTCATGATCCACCGCGTCTATGCCGCCCATTCGGGCGCCCAGGCGCGCATGCGCAGCCGCATCCTCATCTTCGGCACCGGCGCGGCGGCTCGCGCGGTCGGCAACACGCTGCGTGCGTCCGACCCGCATGCCCAGATCGTCGGTTACTACGCCGGCCCGAACGAAGAGCAGCATGACGTGCCGGGCTCGGAGATCATCAACGACGGCGCCAACCTCACCGAGGCCGCCCTCAGGCACAACGTCGATGAGATCGTCGTCGCGCTGACCGAGCGTCGCGGTGGCAGCATGCCGTTGCGCCAGTTGCTGGACTGCAAGCTCTCCGGCGTGCGCGTCGTCGACATCGCCACCCACTTCGAGAAGACGCTGGCGCAGATCAACATCAAGCACGTCAACGCGGGCTGGCTGGTGTTCGGCGACGGCTTCAGCCAGGGCATGCTGCGCGCGGCCATCAAGCGTATCTGCGACATCGTCTTCGCGACGCTGATCCTCATCGCCACGCTGCCCATCATGCTGTTCACGGCCCTGGCCATCCGCCTGGAGTCGCGCGGCCCGGTGCTCTACCGCCAGGAGCGCGTGGGCCTGAACGGCGTGCCCTTCAAGGTGATCAAGTTCCGCAGCATGCGCACCGATGCCGAGAAGGACGGCAAGCCGCGCTGGGCCACCAAGAACGACGACCGCGTGACGCGCGTCGGCCGTTTCATCCGCAAGGTGCGCATCGACGAGCTGCCCCAGCTCTTCAACGTGCTCTGGGGCGAGATGAGCATGGTCGGCCCGCGCCCGGAGCGCCAGTTCTTCGTCGACGAGCTCATCGCCAAGATCCCCTACTACGCCGTGCGCCACAGCGTGAAGCCGGGCGTCACCGGCTGGGCCCAGGTCCGCTACGAATACGGCTCGACGATCGAGGACTCGGTCGAGAAGCTGCAGTACGACCTCTACTACGTCAAGAACCACTCGCTCTTCCTCGATCTGCTGATCATGCTGGAGACGGTGGCGGTGGTGCTGACGGGCAAGGGCGCCCGTTGAGCGTCTCGGCGTAAGCGCCGATGCCCCGCGTGCTGGGGCGTGCTTGAATCCTGCATGCCTCTCGCCGAATCGGACTCCCCCTCCAGAGGCGCCTTCATCGAGGCCCTCGCCCCGCTCGCCTCCCTGGGCCACCTGGGCGATCTGGTCTGCAGCGTCGCTTACGGCGTGTTCGCGCTGTACTTCGCGCAGCGGCTGCTGCGTGGCAGCCTGCCCGTCAAGGCGCTGGCCCTCGTGTTCCTGGCCGCCCTGGTGGCCAGCTCGGCGTGGGCCGCCGCCGCCCTGGTCGAAGGCCTGAGCCACTGGTCCAGCCGCCCGCCCGCCTGGCTGGTGCCGGGTCTTGACCTGTTGCGCTTCGCGCTCTGGTTCGCCTTCATGCTGATGCTGCTGCCGGCCAGCCGCAACGGTGCGGAGCTGGGCTGGGCCCGGCCCGTGGCCGCGGCGGAGGTGCTCCTGCAGCTGGGCGTCGTCGTGGCCGGGCAGTGGATGCCCGCCGAGGCGCTGGCGCGGCCCCAGGCCTTCACGGCGCTGGGCCGGGCGGTGCTCGGCCTCGTCCTCATCGAGCAGATGCTGCGCAACGCCTCGGCGGATGCGCGCTGGAACGCCAAGCCCGTGGCCCTGGGGCTGGGCGCCATCTTCGTCTTCGACCTCTTCATCGGCTCGCAGGCCGCGCTGTTCGAGCGTTTCGACGGCGACGCCGTCAGCGTGCGCGCCCTCGTGCACGCAGCGGCGGTGCCGCTGCTGTACGTGGCCTCGCGCCGGCATGCCGACTGGCTCGGCAAGCTGCACGTGTCGCGCGCCGCCGTCTTCCATTCCGCGGCGCTGCTGCTGGTCGGCGCCTACCTGCTCGTCGTGGCGGGGGTGGGCTACTACGTGCGCTACACGGGCGGCGAGTGGGGCAGGGCACTGTCGGTGGCCTTGGTGTTCGTCGCGCTGGTGGCGCTGGCGCTGCTCGTGGCGTCGGGCTCGATGCGCTCGCGGCTGCGCGTCTACATCAGCAAGAACTTCTTCAGCTACCGCTACGACTACCGGGAGGAGTGGCTGCGCTTCACGCAGCTGCTGTCCAGCAGCGCCGCGCCGCAGGACACCGCCGAGACCGTCGTGCGCGCCCTGGCCAACCTGGTCGAGAGCCCGAGCGGCATGCTGTGGCTGCAGCGCTCCGCCGACGCCGACTTCGCCCAGGCCGCGCGCTGGAACCTGCCCGCCCAGGCCGGCAGCGAGCCGCGCGACGGCGGGCTCGCCAGCTTCTGGCGCGAGCGGGCCTGGATCATCGACGTGGACGAATGGCGCGAGCGGCGCGAAGCCTATCCGGGGCTCGACCTGCCCGACTGGCTGGCCGGCGAGCCTCGCTGCTGGCTGATCGTGCCGCTGCTGGTGCGCGAGGCGCTGATCGGCTTCGTGGTGCTGGGCCGTCCGCGCGCCGTCGTCGAGCTGAACTGGGAGGTGCGCGACCTTCTGCGCACCGCGGCCAGCCAGGCCTCGGGCTACCTGGCCCAGGCCCAGGCCACCGAGGCCCTGCTGGAAGCGCGCAAGTTCGACGCCTTCAACCGCATGTCGGCCTTCGTCGTGCACGACCTGAAGAACATCGTGACGCAGCTGTCGCTGATGATGAAGAACGCCAAGCGCCTGCGCGACAACCCCGAGTTCCAGCAGGACATGCTCGACACCGTCGAGAACTCGCTCGAGAAGATGCGCCAGCTCATGCTGCAGCTGCGCGAGGGCGACAAGCCCCACGGCGTCACCAGCGGCGTCGACCTCGAGCAGATCGCGCGGCGCCTGGCCGCGGCGGCGGCGAGCAAGGGCCGGGTGCTGCAGCTTCAGCTGCAACCGGGCGTCAGCACGCGCGGCCACCCGGAGCGCGTGGAGCGTGTGCTGGGCCACGTGGTGCAGAACGCCTTCGACGCCACGCCGCCCGGTGGCGACGTTCGGCTCATCCTCGATGCGCAGGGGAGCCAGGCCCGCGTTCGCGTGGAGGACACGGGCTGCGGGATGAGCGAGGATTTCATTCAGAATCGGCTCTTCAAGCCGTTCCAGACGACGAAATCGAGCGGCATGGGCATCGGTGCCCACGAGAGCTACCAATACGTGCAGGAACTGGGAGGCAAGATCAGCGTGCACAGCGAATTGAACCGGGGCACCACGGTGACCCTCCTGCTGCCTTTGTTCCACGCCCAGGCCGACGCGCCTCTGGCCACGCTCGACGCGCGATGAGCACGCCCCGCCACGCACCGCTGCTGATCGTCGAGGACGATCTCGCGCTGCAGAAGCAGCTGAAGTGGTCGCTCGACCGCTTCGAGTCCGTCACGGCCGACGACGTCGCCAGCGCGGTACTGCAGTTCCGCCGCCATAACCCCGCCGTCGTCACCATGGACCTCGGCCTGCCGCCCGACCGCGACTCGGTCTCCGAGGGCTTCAAGTGCCTGGAGAAGCTGCTCGAGCTCGACCCGGGCGTGAAGGTCATCGTGCTGACCGGCCAGAACGACCAGGACAACGCCCTGCGGGCCATCCGCATGGGGGCCTACGACTTCCTGGCCAAGCCGGTCGACCCCGACGTGCTGAGCCTCACGGTCGAGCGCGCCTACCGTCTCTACGAGCTGCAGCAGGAGAACCGCCGCCTGCAGATGCAGCAGAGCAGCGACGTGTTCTCGGGCCTCATCACCCGCGACCCGGGCATGCAGCGGGTCTGCCGCATGATCGAGAAGGTGGCGCCGAGCGACGCCACCGTGCTGCTGCTGGGCGAGAGCGGCACGGGCAAGGAGGTGCTGGCCCAGGGCCTGCACGACGCCTCCAAGCGCAAGGGCCGCTTCGTGGCCATCAACTGCGCCGCCATCCCCGAGACGCTGCTGGAGAGCGAGCTCTTCGGCTACGAGAAGGGCGCCTTCACGGGGGCGACCAAATCGACGCTGGGCAAGATCGAGACGGCCAACGGCGGCACGCTGATGCTCGACGAGATCGGCGACCTGCCCATGCCGCTGCAGGCCAAGCTGCTGCGCTTCCTGCAGGAGCGCGTCATCGAGCGCGTCGGCGGCCGGCAGGAAATCCCCATCGACGTGCGCGTCGTCGGGGCCACCCACCAGGACCTCAAGGCCCGCATCGCCGACGGCCGCTTCCGCGAGGACCTCTTCTACCGCCTCGCGGAGATCGTCGTCGAGATCCCGCCGCTGCGCGACCGCGTGGGCGACCCGGTGCTGCTGGCCCATGCCTTCGCGCGCCGCTTCGCCACCGAGATGCGCCGCCCCGTGCCCACGCTGGCTGACGACGCCGTGCGTGCACTCGAGGCGCACCGGTGGCCCGGCAACGTGCGCGAACTGCAGAACATGCTCAAGCGGGCCGTCATCATGGCCGAGGACGACCGCATCACCGCCCTGGACCTCGGCCTGCGCGCCGCGCCCCAGCCGGCCGAGGAGCAGGCGACGCTGGACCTGCGCACCGTGCGCGAGGCTGCCGAGCGCCAGGCCGTCATCACCGCCCTGGCCCGCACCGACGGCAACATCGTCCGCGCCGCCGAACTGCTCGGCGTCAGCCGGCCCACGCTGTACGACCTGATGGAGCGGCTGCAGATCAAGTAGCCGCCTGGGGCGCCTGCGCCCCCGCCGACCTTCCCCAAATCACCTGCCTTTGCCCGAAACCATGACCGCTTCACGACAACACGGCCCCCTGCGTCGCCCGGCGCTTGTGCCCCTGCGCCGGCTTGCCGGCTGGCCCGCGGCCGGCCTGCTGAGCCTGGCGCTGAGCGGCTGTTTCGAGCCTTCGGCGTCGGAGCAGGTCGCACAGGCCAAGGCGCGGCTGGACAAGGGCGAGAACGCTGCGGCCGTCATCCTGCTGAAGTCGGCGCTGCAGCAGGACGCCAAGGCGGTGGAAGCGCGCTTCCTGCTGGGCCGCACCCTGCTGCAGACGGATGACGCGGCGGCCGCCGAGATCGAGCTGAACAAGGCCCTGGCCGGCGGCTATGCCAAGGAGCAGGTGGTGCCGTTGCTGGCCGAGGCCCAGGTCAAGCAGGGCCAGTACGACAAGGCCCTGAGCGCCTACAAGGACACCCAGCTGGCGGCGCCCAAGCAGCAAGGCGCCCTCAAGGTGGCGCTGGGCAACGCCTATCTCGGCGTGCAGAAGTTCGACCTGGCCCGGGCCTCGGCCGACGAGGCCTTGAAGCTGGACGCCGACAGCCTGCCGGCCGTCCTGCTGGACGCTCAGCTGCTGTCCGTCGACCGTCAGTACGACCGGGCCCTGCAGAGGCTGGACCAGGCCCTCGCCCGCTGGCCCAATGCGTCGGAAGCCTGGGAGCTGAAGGCAGCGGTCCTGCAGGCCCGCGGGGCCAGCCAGGCCGACGTGGGCGCGGCCTTCGCCGAGGCCGTCAAGCATGCACCGCGCAGCCTCACGGCCCTGTCCGGGCTGTTCTCGAGTCAGCTGGGCCAGGGCGACACGGCTGCGGCCCGCAAGACGGTGGAAGCGCTGCGCAAGGTTGCACCCAAGGGCGGCCAGACGCTTTATGCGCAGGCCATGCTCGCCTTGTCCGAGCGCGACTACAAGAGCGCTTCGGAGTTCTCGCAGGCCCTGCTGAAGCTGGCGCCGGAATCGTCGCGCGCGCTGCACCTGGCGGGCGCGGTCGACTACGAGCGCGGCGCGTTCCTGCGGGCCGAGGCGTCGCTCGCCAAGGTCGTGCAGGCCCATCCCGAGGCGCGCACGGTGCGGCTGCTGCTGGCGCGCACCTACGTGCGCCTGGAGGAACCGGCCAAGGCGCTGCAGACGCTGCAACCCCTGCTGTCGGCCGCCAATCCCGGCGTCGACGTGCTGACCACTGCCGGCCAGGCCAATCTCGCCCAGGGCAAGCCTGCCGAGGCAGAGAAGTTCTTCGCCCGCGCGGTGGCCGCCGACCCCAAGGACTACCGCGGCCGCACGGCCCTCGCCGTTGCGCGGCTGGAGCTGGGCCGCGAGGAGCAGGGTGTCGAGGAACTGGCGCGCATCGCGGCCCAGGACCGCGAGCCGCGCGCCGACATGGAGCTCATCTCGGTCTATCTGCGCCGGGGCGACCTGGCACGCGCCCAGCAGGCCATCGACGCCCTAGACAAGAAGCTGCCCAAGGGTGTCGAGGCGCCCATGCTGCGGGCCCAGTTGGCTCTCGCCCGCGGCGACACCGCCCAGGCGCGCGCCGCCCTGGAGGCCGCCTTGCAGCGCCGGCCCAGCCATCTGCCGGCCGCCCAGGCCCTGGCCGAGCTGGACGTGAAGGACAAGAAACCCGCGGACGGCCTGGCCCGGCTGGAGAAGCTGCTCAAGGTCGACCCGGGCAGCGCCCAGGCCCGCCTCGCCGTGATCGGCCTCAAGCGCCAGATGGGCCTGAGCCGCGAGGACGAGCGCAAGGCGGTGGAGGAGGCCATCAAGCTGCATCCCAACGATGCGCTGCCGCGCCTGGCGCTGGCCGACTTCCACCTCGCGGGGCGCGACTACAAGGCCGCCCTCAACGTGGCGACGGACGGCGCCGCGCAGTTTCCCGACGATCCGCGCTTCTACGACCTGCTCGGCCAGGCGCAGCAGGGCGCCGGCGACCTCAACCAGGCCAAGCAGAATTTCCAGAAGGCGGCCACCCTGCAGCCGCGCTCGCCGCTGCCGCACATGAAGCTCGCGGGCCTCTACATCGCCGTCAAGGACGCACCCAGCGCCATCGCCAGCCTCAAGCGCGCGACCGCCGTGCGTCCCGAATACGTGCCGGCCCACGCGATGCTGGTGGGCATGCTGGCCGGCGCCGGTCGCTTCGACGAGGCGCGTGCCGAGGTCAACGAGGTCCGCAAGCTCGAGCCGGGCACGCCGCAGAGCTGGATCCTCGAGGGCAACCTGCTGGCCCTGCAGAAGAACTGGAACGGCGCCGCGACGGCCTATGCCAAGGCGCTCTCACTGCGCCCTGACGGCGACGTCGCGGTGCGCCTGTACAGCGCCTACCAGGGCGGCGGGCGTGCCCGCGACGCCGCCAAGTTCGAGAGCGAATGGCTGGCCGCGCATCCCCACGAATTGAAGATGCAGCTCTTCCTGGGTGACAACGCGCTGGCCCGCAAGGACCTCGACGAAGCCGCGCAGCGCTACACCGACGCCCTCAAGGGCGCGCCCGACCTGCCGGTGCTGCTCAACAACCTTGCCTGGGTCTATCAGCTGCAGGGCAAGCCCGAAGCCATCGACCTGGCGCAGCGTGCCCTCAAGCTTTCGCCCAACGTGCCGAGTTTCCTGGATACGCTCGCGCGCGCCTATGCCGCCAACAAGCAGGCGGACAAGGCTGTGGCGACCCAGACGCAACTGCTTGCCTTGGACCCCAACGAGCCCGAACATCGGCTCCACATGGCCGAGTACCAGATCCAGGCCGGCAACAAGGACGCCGCTCGCGAACAGTTGAAGACGCTGGCGGCCATGGGCAAGAAGTTCTCCGGACAGGCCGACGTGCAGCGGCTGTTGCAATCGTTGTGAGGATGGCCAGGGGCGGCAGATGATCCGCAAATCAAGCGCCAAGAAGCGATTCCGCCAGTTCCTGCGGAACGCCTTCGCTCGCCTGCCGCGCGACCTGCGGCACGCGATCTACCGCGCCATGATCGATTGCGACCCGGCGCCGGACTCGCGGCTGGAGCTCAAGGTGGCCGACACCCGCGAGGAGCTGGAGGACTGCTTCCGCATCCTGCATGACGCCTACGTCGCCAGCGGCTTCATGAAGCCCGCGCCCTCGGGCCTGCGCGTGACCATCTACCACGCCCTGCCCACGACGACGACGCTGTGCGCCAAGTACGACGGACGGGTCGTCGGCACCATGTCCATGATCCGCGACGGCGTCTTCGGCTTTCCGCTGCAGTCGGTGTTCGACATCAGCGAGCTGCGGGCGCAGCCCGGCCACATCGCCGAGATCTCGGCGCTGGCCGTGCATCCGGACTTCCGGGCGACGGGCGGAGCCATCCTGTTCCCGCTGATGAAGTTCATGTACGAGTACTGCACCCAGTACTTCGACACGCGCCATCTCGTCATCGCCGTCAACCCCGACAAGATCGAGCTCTACGAATCGCTGCTCTTCTTCGAGCGGCTGCAGGAGAACGTCGTCGACCGCTACGACTTCGCCAACGGCGCGCCGGCCGTCGGCGCGACGCTGGACCTCCAGCGCGCGCCCGAGATCTTCCGCCGTGTCTACGGGGACAAGCGCCCGCGCAAGAACCTCTACGACTACTTCGTCTCCCGCCGCCTGCCCAACATCAAGCTGCCGCGGCGCCGCTACTACACCACCAACGATCCCGTCCTCACGCCGGCGACGCTGAACTACTTCTTCAACGAGCGCTGCCAGGTCTTCGACTCGCTGGACGACCGCCGCCGGGCACTGCTGTGGTCCATCTACGACCAGCCCGAATACCGCTCCGTGCTGCCCCTGCTCAGCGAGAAGGCCCAGGTGGCGCCCGTCATGCGGCGACACCAGCGGTTCTCGCTGCGCTGCCCGGCGGAGATCCGCTTCGAGTCCGAAGGTCAGGTCCACTCCTATGCCGTCACGGTGATCGAGATCTCGCTGACCGGCTTCCAGGTCAGCTCGCAGTCGCCCATCCCGCTCGGCCAGCCGGGCGACGCCATCGTCGAGCTCGGCGCGGAGGAGTCGTCGCGGATGCGGGTTCGGCCGGTGCGCGAGCATCACGCGGCCAACGAGTTCTTCTACGGCTTCCAGCTCCAGGAGCCGGACAGCACCTGGCGCCGCTGCGTGGGCGCGCTCGAAACCCTGCAGACGGGGACCGAACTGTGAAGCCAGGTCTTTCGCGCCGCAGTGTGGTCCGTGCGGCCGCAGCCGCTGCCGTGGGCGGGACCGGTGTGCTGCCCCTGCGGGCCGAGGAGGTGCCGGACCTCATCGCCCGGATCAAACCCTCCATCGCGCTGGTGGGCAGCTACGCGGAGACCGACAGCCCCCGCTTCACCTTCTTCGGCACCGGCTTCGCCGTCCGCGACGGCAACACCCTCGTCACCTGTGCCCACGTCGTGCAGCTGGAGATGAGCGCCACCGCCGAGCGGAAACTGTCCGTCCAGGTCAGGACGAGCACTGGCTGGGAGCAGCGCAACGTCACCTCGGTCAACAAGGACGTGCCGCGCGACCTGGCCATCCTGCGCTTCGACGGTCCGCCGGTTCCCGCGCTGCAGCTCGCGGCGGGCGACACCGTGCGGGAGGGGGAGTCCGTCCTGACCATCGGCTTCCCGCTCGGCGGCGCCCTCGGCTTCAGCCCGGTGGCCCATCGCGGCATGGTCGCGGCGCGGACGGCCATGGTGCCGCCGGCCAACCGCGCCGCGGGCCTGAACGAACGTGCCATCGCGCAACTGCGCCAGGGCCGGCTCGAGGTCTATCAGCTCGACATGACGGCCTATCCCGGCAACAGCGGCGGGCCGCTGCTGGACATCGCCTCGGGGCGGGTGGTGGGCGTGGTCAGCAGCGGCATCGTGAAGGCCAGCCGCGAATATGCCCTCAGCTCGCCCAGCGGCATCACCTATGCCGTGCCCGTGGGCTGGCTGCGCACGACGGGGCTGCTGGAAGGGAACTGAGGGCGCGGCCCGGCCGTCAGTCGGTGCGGGCAGGGTAGACGCCGAAGCGCTGCAGCAGCGGCAGCGCCAGGCGGTGCAGCAGGAAACCCACGCCGCCCCACAGCGTCACGAACCACGGCGGCACGCCGCCCAGCGGCGGGTCAGGGTACTGCCACAGGCCCGCATGCACACCGGTGTACTCGAAGGCGGCCCCCATGGCGATGAAATAACCCGTGTAGAGCAGATCGCGCGGTTCGTGGAAGCGGGCCAGGCCGGCCAGCAGCAGGATGCCCGAGCCGATCAACAGCGGCCAGCCGCCGCCGAGGGCCGCGAAGCAGGCCGAATACAGCACCGTGAGCGGCACGATCCAGCGGGGCTCGAATTTCGGCGCGGCCGGGCCGAGCAGGCGGATCGTGTGCAGGACGTAGAAACCCCACATCAGCAGCTCGAAGTAGGGCTGGGCCAGGACGTCGGGCTGGGTGAAGGAAAAAATGCCGGCTTTCAGCGACGCGGCGTTCATCCCGGTAAAGAAAACGCAGATGATCGCGGCGAAAACCAGCTCGCCCCGGCTCAGGCGGCCAAACGTCAGGGCCCAGCACACCAGCAGGGCGAGCACGCGGGCGAGATTGCTTGGCGCCCAGACCAGGATGATCAGGGTCAGCGGGAGTTGCGCCAGAATCCTCCAGCGCTGATCGAATCGAATCTGTTGCATGGTTCAGGTCAAGTCAGGATGCGCCAGGCTCGCAATATCGACGAAAACCCACGGCGCATGGAAAGGACTGCAATTGAAGCCCATCAAATTGCTGCAACTGCTGGTGCGTGAGCATGGCATGGCCCGCACGCTGCAAAGAACCCCCGAATCTGAGCAGATGAACGATGCGGCCCAGGTGGCGGCCTTCCACGAGGCCGGCGAGAAATACCTCGTGGGCCTGTATCACTTCAACGCCATGGCCATTGCCGCCATGGTGCCTGAAGGCGGCAGAGTCGTCGACCTCGGCAGCGGGTCGGCCCAGTTCATCGCCCACCTGGCGCAGGTCAGGCCCGACCTCAAGATCGTCGGCATCGAACTCGCCGAACGCATGGTTCTGCAGGGCCGGCAACTGCTGGCCCAAAAGGGATTGAGCGAGCGCGTCGAAATCTGGCAAGGCGACATGACCGACTTTTCCCGCTTGATGCGCGAGCCGGTATCGCTGGTCAGTTCGGTGTTTTCCCTGCATCACCTGCCGGCGCTCGAGCATCTGGCGCGGTGCCTGGCAGAGATCCACTGCATACGTCGGCGCGATGGGGCTGCGGTCTGGGTCTTCGACCACGCCCGCCCCCGCTCGCTGGAGAGCGCCAGGCGTTTCCCCGAAATCTTCACGCCGGAGGCGGCGCCGGTTTTCAACCTCGATTCGACACAGTCGCTGATGGCGTCGTGGACGCTCGAGGAGATGTCGGGCGAATTCACGCGGGCGGGTTTGGCCGAGGGCCAGCATCTGCGTTCGAGAATCCTCCCGCTTTACCAGGTGCACCGCCTGCCGCCTGCCGCCGCCGGAGCCGTTGCGGATGCGGCTGGGCTGGTTTCGCCCCTGCCTTTGTCGGCCCAGGCCAAAAAGGATTTCGACGGTTTGCGCTGGCTGTTCCCGGCACTTTGAGCGGGCGCGGCGCCGCTGCTGCGGTGCTACCAAGGCAGCGGACCGGCCAAAACAAAACAAAAGCGGCACCCGAGGGTGCCGCTTTGCATGTCGCCCGGCGCGGGTCCGGGCGAGATCAGCTGGCGATCAGCCTTGACGGCGGCGGCGGGCAGCGCCCAGGCCCAGGAGGGCCAGGCCAACCAGCGTCACCGAACCCGGCTCGGGCAGGGCGAAGGCGCGGGCGGGGTCGTTGCTGCGCAGGCCTTGGACGGCGGGGCCGTTGTCCCACTTGTCGAGGTTCTGATAGAAGGTGCTGAAGCGCAGGTCACGCTTGGCGATGGCACCGGTGCCCGTGGGGTCGGTGTAGAACCAGTTGCTGTCCAGCACGCTGGCCCAGGCACCGTCGGCAGCGTCGATGACGCCGTCGCCGTTCACGTCCATGACGCTGGCGAAGCCGTCAGCCAGACCCACGCCGCTGAAGTTCAGCGGGTCGACCGAGCTGGTGACCGTGGTGGTCGTGTCGCCGGTGATGGCGCCGGCCTGGTAGCCCAGGCGAGCCAGCAGCGTGCCAGCCGTGAACTTGCCCATCTGGTTGAAGCCAGTGCGGTTCGCGAAGCTGTAGTTGCCGTTCAGGTCGGAGTTGGTGATCAGGCCGTTGCCATCGGTCCAGTACAGGTCGATGTAGCCGCCGGTCAGCTTGGTGCAACCCACGGGGTTGGCGCAGTTCAGCTGGAAGCCGTAGAAGATGCCGTGGATCTGGCCGCCCGACAGGCCGTCGGCGAAGTAGGTCGTGCCGCCGGAGATGTCCGTGTGGTCGGTGGCGACGCCGCCAGCCTGCACGGAGCTGACGTTGAACACGCCCCAGTTGAACTCGTTGCTGCCGGTGGTCAGGCTGCGATCAGCACCGTCCAGCTTGCCCAGGTAGGTGTTGGCGAAGCCGCTGGTGTTGATCAGGCCGGCTTGTTCCATGTTGTTGAACTGGACGTAGACCGGGCCGGGTTGCAGGGCGATCGGCGAGGCCAGGGCGCTGCCCATCGCCAGAACGGTGGCCGCTGCGGTGAAGAGGCGCGAGAGCTTCATCATGAATTCTCCAGTTGAGCGTGAGAGATTGCGAACGCTCCACATAAAGCAGCTCCCGTGCCAGGTTGGTTGGGTGTTGTCTAAGTGGTTGATCCGCTGGAGATTTCCTGAATTTCTCCGCTGCCCGCCCGAGCGGCGCCGGCCTGGGTGTAAAGAACTCCGACAGGGGTCTCGGGGCCTTGCTCGGCGTAGCGGCCGGGGGAGAGGATGCCTGCGGGGTCCAGGTTTTCCCGGATGCGGCGGTTCAGTTGCGCATCGTCCGGCTCGGCGCTCGCCAGCCATTTCATGCTGTCGATGCCGAAGCGATAGGGCAGCCAGCCGCGTTCGCGGCCGGCCTGGAAGAGCGCGTCATAGCAGGCGTGGGCCTGGGCCACCGCATCGGCGGACGAGCGGTCGAAGCGCAGGGGCACGGTGCTGTCGAACAGCGAGCCGCCCTGGGTGGTCAGGGTGATCAGCGGCTCGATGCCGAAGTCGGGGGTGATGGCGCTGGCCATGCCGACGAAGTCGACGACGTCCTGGCCGCGCATCGGCACCAGGGGGGCGTACCAGAGCAGCCCACAGCCGTCGCGCGCCGGGTCCATGGGCTGGTTCTTGGGGGCGGGCGTGCCGAGCGAATAGGCCAGCGGCAGTGCGGTCTCGTTGGGTTCGCCGTCGACGAGCTGCAGCGAGGAATTCAGCGTGCCCGTCAGTCGCGCGAGGCCGCCGATCGGCAGCCGGCTCGCAATGCCATGCAGCATGCGGGCCCGGCCGGGCGAGACGAACAGCATGCGGCGCCCGACCGGCCCCAGCAAGGCCTTGAGCTCCGCCTGCGCCGCCTTGAGCGTCCGGCGGGTGCCGTAGAGCGTCGCGAAGCCGGTCCAGGCGTCGACCCGGTGCTTGCGGCCGAGCTCGCGCAGTTCGGCCTCCGACAGGCCCTTCATCTGATCGGGTGCCGTCATGCTCAGCACGCGGCGCTGGTTCATCAGGTTGATGCCGCCCACCAGGCCGCCGAGGGTGCCCATGGCCGTGCGGATGGCTTCGACCGCCGGCGCCAGGTCGGCGTCGCTGCGCAGGCCGAACAGGCAGGCCTTGACCGCCTGGGGGCGCCGCGCGAGCTGCAGCGTCATCCGCGTCACGACGCCCAGGCCGCTCTGGGCGAAGAGGCCGTTCAGATGGGGGCCGACGTTCCAGCGATAGAGCCTGGCCACCTCGCGGCCGCCCAGCCGGCTCAGCAGCGAGCGGTGCACACTGCCATCGGGCAGCACGGCCTCGATGTCCGTGACGGCCGAGCAGTGGTCGACGATGGGCGTGATGCCGTAGCCGCGCTCCAGCGCATTGGCGAGCAGGCTGGTGCTGGGGCCCGCTCCGGTGGTGGGGACGAGGAAGGCGGCGCCCTTGGCCTTGAGGAATTCGGCCAACTGGCCCTGGGTGACGCCGGGTTCGACCGTCACGACGCCGAGGACGGGGTCGAAGTCGAGGATCTGCCGCATCTGCGAAAGATCGAGCAGCACGCAGCCGTCGGCAGAGGGCAGGGCGGTGCCGTAGCCCCAGTTGCGTCCCGTGCTTATGGGGTACACGCGAACGCGATGTTGTTGTGCAATGCGCAGGCATGCACCCACTTCATCCGCCTGCTTGATGAGCAGGCAGGCGGGGACCTGCCTGATGGACCCGCCCGTGTCGGCAAGATACCGCTGGACGGCCTGCCCCGTCAGGACGCGGTCCCTGCCGAGCGCGGTTTCCCAATGCTGCAGAGCATTCGTGACGCCGTTCGCGCTTTCGGTCAGCACGGCGTTTGCGCCGCCTGTCTGGCGTTCGATGGTGCGGTTTGTGGGTGATAGTGCATGTGGGCGTATGGCATCATGACCGCTTCGCCGGCGCCCGGTGGCGCTCGGGTGTGCGCGGCTCTTTCGCCGTGCGAACAAGAGTGTATGGAGCTTTGGCTTGGAGGGGAATCGACATGAGCTTTGACGCCCGCCTGATGTGGCGCTGCAAATCCCTGATGGTGGCGGGCCTGGCCCTGCTGCTGTCGGCCTGCGCGACGACCCGTTCGGCGACTCCCGCGCCGGCCAGCGTCGCCCTGGACGACTACAGCTACATCATCGGTGCCGGTGACAACCTGAGCGTGCAGGTCTGGCGCAACCCCGAGTTGTCCATGTCCGTGCCCGTGCGGCCCGACGGCAAGATCTCCGCCCCGCTCGTGGAAGAGCTGCTCGTGCAGGGGCGCACGCCCGTGCAGGTGGCCCGCGAGATCGAGAAGGCGCTCGGCAAGTACGTGCGCGACCCGGTCGTGACGGTCATCGTGACCAACTTCGTCGGTCCCTACACCGAGCAGATCCGCGTGGTGGGCGAGGCGGCCAAGCCCCAGGCCCTGCCGTTCAAGCAGAAGATGACTGTGCTCGACGTCATGATCGCCGTCGGCGGCCTCACCGATTTCGCGGCCGGCAACGATGCCACCATCCTGCGCACCTCCGAGGGCAACAAGCAGTATTCGGTGCGCCTGAAGGATCTGATCAAGCGCGGTGACGTTTCGGCCAATGTCGAGATGCGGCCGGGCGACATCCTGATCATTCCCCAGAGCTGGTTCTGAGCTCGCGAGGCCGCGCGATGCGGCCTTTCTTCCCTGTTGATCTGAACGAGACCGTTGTCGATGGAATTGCTGATTGCCCAGTTGCTGATCATCGTCCGGCGGATGTGGAAATACCGCTGGGTGGGCCTGGTCGTGGCCTGGGTGGCCGGCATCGTCGGCGCCGTGGTCGTGTTCGTGCTGCCTGATCGCTACGAGGCCAGCGCCCGCATCTACGTGGACACCCAGTCCATCCTCAAGCCGCTGATGTCGGGCCTGGCGGTGCAGCCCAACGTAGAGCAGCAGGTGACGATGCTCAGCCGCACGCTGATCAGCCGGCCCAACGTCGAGAAGCTCGTCCGCATGGCCGACCTGGACCTAAAGAACCAGTCCAAGGCGCAGCAGGAGGCCACCATCGAGACGGTGACCAGCAACCTGTCCATCCAGAGCAGCGGACGCGACAACCTCTACATCCTCGGCTACCGCGACAGCGACCCCGAGACGGCCAAGCGCGTCGTGCAGTCCCTGGTGTCCATCTTCGTCGAGTCCAGCCTCGGCGCCTCGCGCAAGGACACCTCGACGGCCGCCACCTTCATCAACGAGCAGATCAAGGCCTACGAGGCCAAGCTCGAGGAGGCCGAGACGCGGCTGAAGGAATTCCGCCTCAAGAACCTGTCCAACATGTCCGGCGACGGCAAGGATGCCGCGGCCCATATTTCCGAACTGAGCGGCCAGCTCGAGCGCGCCCGCCTCGAATACCGCGAGGCCGTGAATGCCCGCGACGCTGCCAAGGCCCAGCTCGAAGCCGAGAAGGCCCGCGGTGGCGCCCAGACGACGACGCAGAGCCTGTTGCAGGAGTCCAGCACCAACGTCGCCACGCCCGAGCTGGACGCCCGCCTGGCCGACCAGCGCCGCAACCTCGACGCCCTGCTGCAGCGCTACACCGACCAGCACCCGGACATCATCGCCACCCGCAAGCTCATCAAGGACCTCGAGGAGCAGCGCAAGCGCGAGCAGGCCGAACTGCGCAAGGCCGCCATGAACACGCCGACGGTCGCCGTGGGCCAGAGCTCCGGCTCGCTGGCCTCGCAGGAGCTGACCCGCATCCTGGCGACGACCGAGGTGCAGGTCGCCTCGCTGCGAGCCCGTGTTGACGAGTATTCGGGCCGTTATGCCCAGGCCCTGGCGGCGCTGAAGACGGCGCCCCAGATCGAAGCCGAGGCGGCCCAGCTCAACCGCGACTACGCCATCCACAAGCGCAACTACGAGGAACTGGTGCAGCGGCGCGAGCAGGCCTCCATCTCGGGCGAGCTCGACGTGGCCTCCGGCGTGGCGGACTTCCGCGTCATCGACCCGCCGCGCGCCAACCCCAAGCCAGTCGCGCCCAACCGCCTGCTGCTGCTGGCCGGCGCCATGGCGGCGGCCCTGGGCGTGGGCGTGTTCACGACCTTCGCGGCCAGCCAGCTCAGGCCGGTCTTCCACGATGCTGACGACCTGCGCGCCCGCGTCGAGCTCCCCATCCTCGGCGTGGTGACCCGCCTGGTGACCGACGCTGACCGGGCCCGCCAGCGCGTCGACCTGATCCGTTTTTCCGCAGGTGCCGGAGGGCTGTTGGTGATGTTCGCCATCGCGCTCACGGTGCTGGCCGTGCAACTCAGCCGGCAGGTGATCTGACATGAAGCAAGCCCCTCGCCCGGTCTCGCTCCGGCTGAACGCCGGCAAGTCCAGTCGGTCTTGCAGACCGCGCAGCCGACAGAGCGGCTGCCCTTCAGCAGGCACGGCGAGTCCACAGGACTTGCCGTGTCCGGCCTCAGCCCCCGTGGGGACGGCGATGCTTGCGGCGTCGAGCCGCGCGCACATCGCCAACGCGGGCCGGCTCGGGAACGGCCCAGCGCTCGGCCCGCAATACCCCGGTTGCATGCGTCGTGGGTGCCGCGCACGCGGAATGGATATCTGACATGACGAGCTTGATCGAACAGGCCGCCCAGCGGCTCGAGCAACTGCGCCAGGCCGGCGTGGTGCTCCCCGGCGACGAGCAGGTCGTGCCCGGCACGCCCCCGGCCGCCGTGCCGGCCACGCCGGCTGCCGCACCCGTTGTGGCCGCCCCCGTTGCCGCCGAGGCTCCGCCCAAGGTCGGCCTGTCGGTGCAGGGTGACGGCGCCAACATCTCATCCAAGCGCGTCGAGCTCGACGTCGTCGCGCTGGCGGCCCAGGGCTTCCTGATGCCGCACATGCCGCGCTCGCACACGGGCGACCAGTACCGCGTGATCAAGCGTCCGCTGATCAAGAACGCGATGGGCAAGGGCGCCGCCACCATCAACCATGCCAATCTGCTGATGGTGACCAGCGCACTGGCCGGCGAGGGCAAGAGCTTCACGTCCATCAACCTGGCGCTGAGCATCGCCGCCGAACTGGACAACACCGTCATGCTGGTCGACGCCGACGTGGCCAGGCCTTCGGTGCTGCGCATGCTCGGCCTGCCGCAGGGGCCCGGCCTGCTCGACGTTCTGGAGGAGCGCGTCGACATGTCCGAGGTGCTGCTGCGCACCAACGTCGAGAAGCTGACCATCCTGCCCAGTGGCACGCCGCATCCGCGCGCCACCGAGCTGCTGGCCAGCGATGCCATGAGCCACCTGCTCGACGACATGGCCAAGCGCTACCCCGATCGCATCATCATCTTCGACTCCCCGCCGCTGCTGCTGACGACGGAATCGCGCGTGCTGGCTTCCCACATGGGTCAGATCATCGTCGTCGTCCATGCCGAGAAGACGCCGCAGAGCGCCGTCCAGCAGGCCCTCGCCACCATCGAGACCTGCCCGGTCAAGATGATGCTGCTCAACCAGGCCAGCCCCAACGCCGCGGGCGGATACGGCTATGGGTATGGCTACGGCTACGGTTACGGTTACGGCTACGGATATGGTGGCAATGACTCGGCGCAGAGCTGAGCCGCGCTGCCTCGCGCTCGCGCTCGCCATCGCCGTTTGCGCGATGGCCGCGCATGCCCAGGATGCCCGTCTCGCCGTTGCGGCGGGCCAGGGCGGGGGCACCTCCATCCAGCCCCGCCTGACCGTGATGGAGACCTGGACGGACAACCTCACCCTGTCGGACCGGAACAAGGATGCGGCGCTCATCACCACCGTGTCGCCCGGCATCACCATCAGGAGCACCGGCGGCGCTGTGCGCGGCACGCTGGACTATTCGCTCAACGGCATCGCCTACATCAAGTCCGACCAGCCCTCGCGGGTGCAGAACTCGCTCTCGGCAAGCGGCCAGGCCGAGCTGATCAGCCGCACCCTCTTCGTCGACATGCGCGCCAGCATCGGCCAGCAGAACGCTTCGGCCTTCGGCCTGCAGAGCACGCCGACCCTGGGGTCCCAAGGCGCGATTTCCAACCTCGCCAATTCCAACCAGCACGAGACCGGCACGCTGAGCGTGTCGCCGCTGCTGCACGGCCAGCTGGGCGGGCTGGCCAGCTTCGACCTGCGGGGTGATTTCAGCCGCACCGAAGTGCGCGGCAGCAGCCTCGGCGACAGCCGCGCCACCGGCGGCTCCCTCGTCGTCAACCAGCTCAACGGCGGCCTGCTGGCCTGGTGGCTGCGCGCCAGCACCCAGGAGGTCAAGTCGTCCTCGGCGGCCTCCAACCGCAGCTCGACGATGACCGGTGGCCTGAACTATCGCCCCGACCCCGACTGGTTCTTCACGGCCAACGCCGGCCGCGAGCGCAACGACTTCCTCGGCGGCAGCTCGCAGAGCGGCGTCACCGGCGGCGTCACCGGCCAATGGACGCCGACGGCGCGCACCCGCGTCAACGGCGACTGGCAGCGCCACAACTATGGCAACAGCCACGGCCTGACCTTCGAGCACCGCATGTCGCGCTCGGTCTGGCGGCTGTCCGACACCGTCTCCACCATGCTGGGCAACACCGGCGCCACCGGCGGCGTGCGCAGCAACTACGACCAGTTCTTCCTGATGTTCGCCTCGCTGGAACCCGACCCGGTCAAGCGCGACGTGCTGGTGCGCGCCTTCCTGCAGGCGCAGGGCATCTCGCCCGACGCCCCGGCGGCGCTGGGCTTCCTGTCCACGGGGCCGAGCCGGCTGCACAGCCAGCTTGCCAGCATCACGCTCCAGGGCGCCCGCACCACGCTGGCCGCCCAGGTCAGCCGCTCGGTCACCAGCCGCCTGGGCAGCAACCTGAACCAGGGCGACCTCGCCAACACCGCCCACGTGGAGCAGCGCTCGTATTCGCTCACGGGCAGCCACCAGCTGACGCCCTCGTCCAGCGCCTCGCTGACGGCCTCGCGCCAGGAGACGACGGGCGACGCCGGCACCCCTTCCGCCAGGCTGACCAGCCTCACCGCCAACTGGAACGCCCGCCTCGGCACGCGTTTGAACGTGATGCTCGGAGGGCGCCACAGCCGCTTCGCCGGCACCACGTCCTACTCCGAGAATGCGGTCTACGCCAACCTGACGCAACTGTTCTGAAGTGAAACAGCCCCTCGCCCACCCTCGCATCGCTGAACGCGAGCGAGTCCGGTCGGTCCCCCGCGGGGACGGCGATGCTTGCGGCATTGAGCCGCAAGCACATCGCCAGCGCGGGCCGGCTCGGGAGCGGCCCAGCGCTCGGCCCGCAATACCCGGGTTTCATCAACTGTGGGTGTTGCGTAGCGCTATGGACAACTGACATGTACGAAGCCTTCTACGGCCTGAGCAGCAAGCCCTTTCAGCTCAGCCCGGACCCGAACTTCTACTACGGCAGCAAGCAGCATCGCCGGGCCAAGGCCTACCTGGACTACGGCGTGCTGCGCAACGACGGCTTCATCGTCATCACCGGCGAGATCGGCGCCGGCAAGACGACGCTGCTGCGCGGCCTGCTCGACAGCCTGAACCGCAGCAATGTCGTCATCGGCAACGTCGTGACGACCCAGCTCGATGCCGAGGACACGCTGCGCATGGTGGGCGCCGCCTTCGGCGTGCGCGTGAAGGACGCGCCCAAGTCCGAGCTGCTGATGACGCTGGAGGCCTTCTTCGTCAACCAGGTGACCCAGGGCAAGCGCTGCCTGCTCATCGTCGACGAGGCCCAGAACCTCACGCCGCGTGCGGTGGAGGAGCTGCGCATGCTCTCCAACTTCCAGTTCGCCAACCAGTCGCTGCTGCAGACGTTCCTGGTCGGCCAGCCCGAGTTCCGCGGCATCCTGCAGAAGCCCGAAATGGAGCAGTTCCGCCAGCGCGTCGCGGCCACCTGCCACATCGGCCCGCTGGACGAGGACGAGACCCAGCGCTACATGGAGCACCGCCTGAAGTGCGCGGGCTCCACCGGCAAGCCCACCTTCGACCACGACGCCTTCCCGGCCATCCACAAGGCCAGCAACGGCATCCCGCGCCGCATCAACCGCCTGTGCGACCGCCTGCTGCTGCTGGGCTTCATGCAGGGCCGCACCCACCTGACGCTGGCCGACGTGAAGGAGGTGCTGCGCGACATCGCCCAGGAGAGCGAGGTGCCGCGCCACAGCGACGTCAGCCCGCTCGACAGCGTGCCCGCGCGCCTGCCCGACAGCCGCCCCGGCGCCCTGGACAGCGCCCCGGGTGCCCTGGACGTGAACAAGCTGAAGATGAGCGTCGCCGAGGTGGAGGGCCTGTCGTCCGAGATCGCGGCGCTGAGTGCCGACCACCATACCGACCGCCTGCAACGCCTGGAGCGCAGCATGATGCGCCTGGAGCGCATCAACCTGCAGACGCTGGCGCTGCTGCAGAAGCTGGTGGACGCCGTCAAGCAGCAATGACAGGACGCTGGCCATGCTGATGCCCACCCCGACCCCGGCCCTGCGCAATGCGATGAGCATCGACGTGGAGGACTACTTCCAGGTCTCGGCCTTTGCGCCCTACATCCGCCGCGAGGACTGGAACGGCCTGGAGTGCCGCGTCGAGCGCAACGTCGACGCCATCCTCGCGCTGCTGGCCGAACAACAGGTGAAGGCCACCTTCTTCACCCTCGGCTGGATCGCCGAGCGCTATCCGCAGGTCGTCAAGGCCATCGTGGCCGGCGGCCACGAGCTGGCCAGCCACGGCTACGGCCACGAGCGTGCCAGCGACCTCAGCCCCGCGGCCTTCCTGCAGGACATCGCCAGCGCCAAGAAGCTGCTCGAGGATCTCGGCGGCGTGCCGGTCGTGGGCTATCGCGCGCCCAGCTTCTCCATCGGCAAGGGCAACCTCTGGGCCTTCGACGTGCTGCGCGATGCCGGCTACCGCTACTCCAGCAGTGTCTACCCCATCGCCCACGACCACTACGGCATGCCGGACTCGCCGCGCTTCGCCTACCCGGTGCGCGAGGGCCTGCTCGAGATCCCGGTGACGACGCTGCGCATGGGCTCGCGCAACCTGCCCAGCAGCGGCGGCGGCTATTTCCGGCTGCTGCCCTATGCGTTGTCGCGCTGGATGATCCGCCGCGTCAACGAGGTCGACGGCGAGCCGGCGGTCTTCTACTTCCATCCCTGGGAGATCGACCCCGACCAGCCCCGCGTGGCCGGCATCGACGCCAAGACGCGCTTCCGCCATTACGTCAACATCGCTCGCACCCAGGGCCGCATCGTGCGGCTGCTCGGCGACTTCCGCTGGGGCCGCATGGACGACATCTTCCTGGGCCGCGAGGCCAGCCCGCGCGTGCCCGCGCCCTCGCTGAGCCCCGCCTAGATGAGTGCACCGATCCGCATTGCGCGCCTCGCCGCGCAAGACCAGGCTGCGTCCACGCGCTGGGACGCCTTCGTGCAGTCCTGCCCCCAGGCCACCTTCTTCCATCGCAGCGGCTGGCTGCGCATCATCGAGTCGGTCTTCGGCCATCGGGGCTTCTTTCTCTACGCCGAGCGCGACGGCGCCATCGAAGGCGTGCTGCCGCTGGCCGAGGTCAAGAGCCGGCTCTTCGGCCATTCGGTGGCCAGCCTGCCCTTCGCCGTCTACGGCGGCGTGGCGGCGCTGAACGACGAGGCCGCCGCGGCGCTGGAGGCCGAGGCCGAGAAGATCGCGCGAGGGCAGGGCGCCGAGCATCTCGAATACCGCTACCTCGGCAGCGCCCGCCACCCCGACTGGCCGCGCCAGGACCTCTACGTCACCTTCCGCAAGGAGATCCTGCCCGACGAGGAAGCCAACATGCTCGCCATTCCGCGCAAGCAGCGGGCCATGGTGCGCAAAGGCATCAAGAACGAACTGCGCGCGCAGATCGACCCCAACGTCGACCGCTTCTTCGACCTCTACGCCGACAACGTGCACCGCCACGGCACGCCGGCCATGCCCAAGAAGTACTTCCAGGCCCTGCTGGACGAATTCGGCGCCGATGCCGAGGTGCTCACCGTCACCGCCCCCGACGGCAAGCCGCTGTCCACGGTGCTGACCTTCTACTTCCGCGACGAATGCCTGCCCTACTACGCCGGCGACGACGAAGCGGCGCGGGACCTGGCCGCGAACGATTTCAAGTACTGGGAGCTGATGCGGCGCGCCTGCGCCCGTGGCCTCAAGGTCTTCGACTACGGCCGCAGCAAGCAGGGCACCGGCCCCTACGCCTTCAAGAAGAACTGGGGCTTCGAGCCGCAGCCGCTGTCCTACGAGTACCGGCTGTTCAAGCGGGACGCCATTCCCCAGAACAACCCCAACAACCCCAAGTACCAGTTCCTCATCAAGACCTGGCGCAAGCTGCCCATCGGCGTGGCCAACTGGCTCGGCCCCTTCATCGTCAAGAACCTGGGCTGAGAGCGCCGGCATGAAGCTGCTCTACCTCGTCCACCGCCTGCCCTATCCGCCCAACAAGGGCGACAAGGTGCGCTCCTACCACCTGCTCAAGCACCTGGCGGCGCGGCACGAAGTCCATCTCGGCACCTTCATCGACGACCCCGACGACGAGGTCCACCTGCCGCGCGTGCGCGAACTCTGCGCGGGGTTGCATGCCGTGCGCCTGAACCCGCGCACGGCCAAGCTGGCGAGCCTGCGCGGCCTGCTCAGCGGCGAGGCCCTGAGCCTGCCCTATTACCGCGACGCCGGCCTGCAGGCCTGGGTGGACGAGGCCGCGGCCCGCGTCGGCTTCGATGCCGTCGTCGTCTTCAGCGGCGTGATGGCCCAGTACGCCGCCGGCCTCAAGGGCGTGAAGACGCTGGTCGACTTCGTCGACGTCGACTCCGCCAAGTGGCGCGACTATGCCCCCGAGCATGCCTGGCCGATGTCGTGGCTGTACCGCCGCGAGTCGGCCAAGCTGCTGGGCTTCGAGCAGCGCGTGGCGCGCGAGGCGGCCTGCAGCTTCTTCGTCACCGACCACGAGGTGGCGTTGTTCCGCGAGCTCAGCCCCGGCCAGCCGCTGCGCCTGGCCGCCCTCGGCAACGGCGTGGATGCCGACTTCTTCGCGCCCGATCCGGCGCGGGCCAGTCCGTTCGCCGCGGGGGAGCTGCCGCTCGTCTTCACCGGCGCCATGGACTACTGGCCCAACGTCGACGCGGTGAGCTGGTTCGCCCGTGAGATGCTGCCCGCGCTGCGCGAGCGCTTTCCCGCGCTGCGCTTTCACATCGTCGGCCGCAGCCCGGCGCCGGCCGTGCAGGCCCTGGCGGGCGAGGCCGTCAACGTCACCGGCACGGTGGCCGACGTGCGGCCCTGGCTGCAGCACGCCGCCGCCGTCGTCGCGCCGCTGCGCCTGGCGCGCGGCATCCAGAACAAGGTGCTGGAGGCCATGGCCATGGCGCGGCCGGTCGTGGCCGCGGGCGACTGCGTGCGCGCCATCACGGCCCAGCCCCAGCCGGGCCTGCAGCCGGCCGACGACGCGTCGGCCTATGTCGAACGCGTCGGTGCGTGGCTTGCAGACCGGGCCGCCGCCGACGCCGCCGGCCGCAGCGCCCGCGAGTTCGTCGTCGACGGCTACAGCTGGGATGCCCACCTGGCCGGCCTGGACCGTCACCTGGAGGCCGCGTGATCCATCTGCCCACCGCCTGGCGACTGCCCCTGCTCGGCCTGGCCCTGGCCTGGTCGCTGCTGGCGGCGCTGTACTTCTCGACCGGCGCGGCCATGGTCGAGATCTGGAACCGCTCCGAGACCTTCGCCCATGCCTGGGTCGTGCCGCCCATCTCGGCCTGGCTGGTCTGGCGCCGCCGGGCCGACCTGGCCCCGCTCACGCCGCGCGCGGCCCCGCTCTGGCTGTGGCTGCTGCCGCCGCTGGGCCTGTTGTGGCTGGCGGGCGACCTCGCCGCGGCCAACTCGGCCACGCAGTTCGCCCTGCTCGGCATGGCCGTGGCCCTGGTGCCGGCCCTGCTCGGCACGGAGGCCGCGCGCCGCATCGCCTTCCCGCTGGGCTTCCTCTTCTTCGCCGTGCCCTTCGGCGACTTCCTGACGCCCTGGCTGATGGAGCGCACGGCCGACTTCACCGTCATCGCCCTGCGCGCCAGCGGCATCCCGGTGTTCCGGGAAGCGCTGCAGTTCATCATTCCTTCGGGGTCGTGGTCGGTGGTGCAGGCCTGCAGCGGCATCCGCTACCTGATGGCCTCGGTCATGGTCGGCACCCTGTTCGCCTACCTGAACTACCAGAGCCCCCGCAAGCGCTGGGCCTTCGTCGGCGTCGCCATCGTCACGCCCCTGGTGGCCAACTGGCTGCGCGCCTACATGATCGTCATGCTGGGCCACCTCTCGGGCAACAAGCTGGCCGTGGGGGTGGACCACATCATCTACGGCTGGGTCTTCTTCGGCCTGATCATGCTGGCCATGTTCATGATCGGCTCGCGCTGGGCCGACCCCGACGCCGCCCCCATCCCCGCGCCGCCGCCGGAGCCCCTCTCCCGCGCACCGGGGCCGCGCGCCGCGGCCATCCTGGTGGCCGCCCTGCTGCTGGTCGCCGCCCCGCCCGCGCTGCGCGCCCAGGCTGCGCGAGCCGGTGCGCACGGCACGCCCCTGCTCGCCGCGCCGGCCCTGCCGGGCTGGACCTGGTCCGCCGAGCCCATGACGCGCTGGCAGCCGCATTTCATGAACGCCGCCTCTTCCCTGCACGGCCGCTTCGAGCCGGTGGCACGCGGCGCCCCGGTGGGCCTGTTCATCGGCTACTACCGCGACCAGCGCTACGGCCGCCAGCTCGTCACTTCGGTCAACGACCTCGTCAACGTCGAGGAAGACAAGGAATGGGCCCGCACCGCCGCCGGCCGTGCCGAGGTCGACGGCCAGCCCTGGCGCACCGCCGAGTTGCGCGGCCAGGCCCTGAACCGCGTCAGCGGCGACGGCAGCCAGGCGCCGCGCCTGCGTGTCTGGCAGGTCTACTGGATCAACGGCCGCCCCTTCACCAGCGACTGGCAGGCCAAGGTCTACGGCGCCTGGCGCAGCCTGCTGGGGCAGGGCGACGACGCGGCCGTCGTGCTCGTCTACGCCGACAAGGCCGCGGCGGGCCCGGACGACGCCCTGCTGCGTGATTTCGTGCATGCGAACTGGGCCACGCTGGACACCGCTTTGCGTGGGGTCCGCGACCGCGGCGATCCGCCCCAGCGTTGACAATCACGCGCGATTCCACATTCACAGCAACGAGAACCTATCCATGAACACGCTCGCAGTCATCGGCCTCGGCTACGTGGGCCTGCCCCTGGTGGTGGAGTTCGGCAAGCAGATGCGCACCATCGGCTTCGACATCGCCAAGAACAAGGTCGAGGCCTGCCGGCGCGGCACGGACCCGAGCCGCGAGCTCAGCGACGAGGAAGTCCAGGCCGCCAAGCACGCCATCTACACGGACGACCCGGCGCTGCTGGCCGAGGCCGACGTCATCATCGTGGCCGTGCCCACGCCGGTGGACGAGGCCCACATCCCCGACTTCCGCCCGCTGGTCGGCTCCTCCACCAGCGTGGGCCGCCACATGAAGAAGGGCGCCATCGTCGTCTACGAGAGCACCGTCTACCCCGGTGCCACCGAGGAGGTCTGCATCCCCGTGCTGGAGCGCGAATCCGGGATGAAGTGGAAGCAGGACTTCTTCGTCGGCTACAGCCCCGAACGCATCAACCCCGGTGACCGCGAGCACACCCTGACCAAGATCCTCAAGATCGTCTCCGGCGACACGCCCGAGACACTGGAGAAGGTGGCCCAGGTCTACGAAAAGATCATCCAGCCCGGCGTGCACCGCGCCTCCAGCATCAAGGCCGCCGAGGCCGCCAAGGTCATCGAGAACACCCAGCGCGACCTCAACATCGCGTTGATGAACGAGCTGGCCATCATCTTCGACAAGCTCGGCATCGACACCTCCGAGGTGCTGGAGGCCGCCGGCACCAAGTGGAACTTCCTGAAGTTCAAGCCGGGCCTGGTGGGCGGGCACTGCATCGGCGTCGACCCCTACTACCTGACCCACAAGGCCGACATGCTGGGCTATCACCCGCAGGTCATCCTGGCGGGCCGGCGCATCAACGACGGCATGGGCAAGTTCATCGCCGAGCAGACCATCAAGCAGATGATCGCCAGCGGCAGCTACATCAAGGGTGCCCGCGTCAACGTGCTGGGCCTGACCTTCAAGGAGAACTGCGGCGACCTGCGCAACTCCAAGGTCATCGACATCATCAACGAGCTCAAGAGCTACGGCGTCGAGGTCTTCGTGACCGACGCGCAGGCCGAAGCCGAAGAGGCCATGCACGAGTACGGCGTGCGCCTGATGCCCTTCGACGAGCTGCCGCGCGCCGACGCCATCGTGGCGGCCGTCTCGCACCGCGAGTACGCGGCGCTGAGCATGGAAGACATCGGCAAGAAGCTGGTCAAGGGCGGCGCCTTCATCGACGTGAAGGCCGCCTTCGACGCCAAGGCGATCGAAGGCGCCGGCTACCGACTCTGGCGCCTGTGACCGCGACGGGCGGTGAAGACGGACGGCCCCTGGTCGTCCACCTGCTGCACCGCTTCGACACCGGCGGGCTGGAGAACGGCGTCGTCAACCTCATCAACCACCTGCCGGCCTTCCGGCATGCGGTGGTGGCGGTGACCCAGATCACCGCCTTCAAGGAACGCGTCAAGGCGCCCGGCACCCGCTTCATCGCCCTGGAGAAGCCGCCGGGGCAGGGGCTGTGGCTCTACCCGCGCGTCTACCGGCTGCTGCGCGAGCTGCGCCCGGCCGTCGTGCACACGCGCAACCTCGGCGCCATGGAATTCCAGCTGCCGGCCTGGGCCGCCCGTGTGCCGCTGCGCGTGCACAGCGAGCATGGCTGGGACGTGGGCGACCTCGGCGGCGTCAACCGCGCCAACCAGCGGCTGCGCCGCATCTACGGGACGGGCGTGCACCGCTTCGTCGCGCTGTCCAGGGCCATCGAGACCTACCTGACCGGTCCGGTGGGCTTCGCGCCGGCTCGCGTGCAGCGCATCTGCAACGGCGTCGACACCCAGCGCTTCAAGCCCGGGGCCGAGGCGCCGCCGGACTGGCCCTACCGCCGCGGCGAGCACCTCGTCGTCGGCGCGGTCGGCCGCATGCAGGCCGTCAAGGACCCGCTCAACCTCGTCGACGCCTTCCTGCGCCTGCGCGAACTGCGCCCCGCCGACTGGCCGCGCCTGCGCCTGGCCATGCTGGGCGGCGGCCCGCTGCTGGAGGCTGCACGCGCACGGCTCGCCGAGGCCGGCGCGGCCGGCCAGGCCTGGCTGCCCGGCGACCGCGGCGACGTGGCGGCCCTGCTGCCTCAGTTCGACGTCTTCGCGCTGCCCTCGCAGGCCGAAGGCATCAGCAACACCCTGCTGGAGGCCATGGCCTGCGGCTGCGCGCCCGTGGCGACGGACGTGGGCGGCAACCCTGAGCTGGTGCAGTCGGGCGAAGGTGGCAACGGCCTGCTCGTGCCCGCTCGCGACAGCGCCGCCCTGGCCGCGGCCCTGGCGCGCCTCGTGGGCGACGCGCCGCTGCGCGCCCGCCTGGCCGAGGCCTCGCTGGCGCGGGCCCGCGCCGAGTTCAGCCTCGACACCATGGTCTCGGCCTACGGCGCGCTGTACGCCTCGGCGCCTGCCCGCTGAACGCGCCGCGTTCCGTCGCAATGCCGGCGGCACATCCCCTGGACAGGGGGGCAAGACGTGCCCCAGATCACGCTGGCACCGGCTGGCCGCCGGCGGCGACACCAAGCTCGGTAAGAATCCGCCTTTACCCGCGTTAGAGGCCCCGGGCCGGCGCGGACCCTTCCATCGATTGGCTGAACCAGGTCCAACCCATGTGCGGCATCACCGGTCTGTTCGACACCCGCGGCCAGCGCCTCCCGGAGCGCGAGCGCCTGCACCGGATGAACGAGTCCCAGCACCACCGCGGGCCGGATGAGGGTGACCTGCACATCGAGCCGGGCGTCGGCTTCGGCCACCGGCGGCTCTCGGTCATCGACATCGCCACCGGCCAGCAGCCCATCTTCAACGACGACAAGTCGGTGGCCCTGGTCTTCAACGGCGAGGTCTACAACTACCTCGAGCTGATGGACGAGCTGCGCGGCCACGGCTATGTGTTCCGCACCAAGAGCGATTCGGAAGCCATCGTGCGCGCCTGGGAGCACTGGGGCGAGGACTGCGTGCACCACCTGCGCGGCATGTTCGCCTTCATGATCCACGACCGCCGCCGCGACTGCCTCTTCATGGCGCGCGACCGCATGGGCGTGAAGCCGCTGCACTACGCCGTCACGGAAGACGGCTGGCTGCTCTTCGGCTCCGAGCTCAAGAGCCTGATGGCCCACGGCGGCCTGCGCCAGGAGATCGACCCGCGCGCCGTCGAGGCTTATTTCGCGCTGGGCTACGTGCCCGACCCCTGGACCATCTACCGCCACGCCCAGAAGCTGGCGCCGGGCCACCGCCTGCTCGTCAAGCGCGGCCAGCCCCTGGGTGAGCCGCAGCGCTACTGGGACGTCAAGTTCACGCTGGACGCCAAGATCGGCGAGGAAGAGGCCGCCGAGGAGCTGCGCCGGCGCCTGACCGAGTCCGTCAAGCTGCGCCTGAAGGCCGAGGTGCCGCTCGGCGCCTTCCTCTCCGGCGGCGTGGACTCGAGTGCCGTGGTGGCGGCCATGGCGCAGCTCGACGGCCAGCCGGTCAACACCTGCTCCATCGGCTTCGACGACCCCAAGTTCAACGAGACCGAGTTCGCCCAGATGGTGGCGGATCGCTACCACACCAACCACCGCACCGAGACCGTCTCCAGCGACGACTTCGGCCTCGTCGACCTGCTGGCCCACCTCTACGACGAGCCCTACGCGGACTCCTCGGCCATTCCCACCTACCGGGTCTGCCAGCTGGCGCGCAAGCATGTGACGGTGGCGCTGTCGGGCGACGGCGGCGACGAGAGCCTGGGCGGCTACCGCCGCTACCGCCTGCACATGATGGAAGAGCGCATGCGCCGCGCCTTCCCGCTCGCCCTGCGCCGTGGCGTGTTCGGGCCGCTCGCCCGCGTCTACCCCAAGGCCGACTGGGCGCCGCGCGTCTTCCGTGCCAAGACCACCTTCCAGGCCATCGCCCGCAACTCGGTCGACGCCTACTTCAACACCATGGGCCTGGTGCGCGACCCGCTGCGCCAGCAGCTCTTCAGCGACGGCTTCAAGCGCGACCTGCAGGGCTGGCATGCCAGCGAGGTCTTCCACCACCACGCCCGTCGCGCCGGCACCGACGACCCGCTGGCCCTCATCCAGTACCTCGACATCCACACCTACCTGCCCGGCGACATCAACACCAAGGTCGACCGCGCCAGCATGGCCCACAGCCTGGAGGTGCGCGAGCCGCTGATGGACCATCCCTTCGTCGAGTGGATCGCCACGCTGCCGTCCGACCTCAAGCTGCGCGGCCCCGAGGGCAAGTACATCTTCAAGAAGGCGCTGGAGCCCATGCTGCCGCACGACGTGCTCTACCGGCCCAAGATGGGCTTCGCCGTGCCGCTGGCGCGCTGGCTGCGCGGCCCCCTGCGCGAGCAGACGCGCCAGGCCCTGCAGCAGGGCGCCCTCGCCCAGACGGGCTGGTTCAACCCCGCCACCATCGCCCGGCTGCTGGACCAGCACGAGCGCGGCGCCATGGACCATGCCCAGCCGCTGTGGGCGCTGCTGATGTTCGACGCCTTCCTGCGCAACGCGGGCCTGGGCGCCGCGACCGCGCGCGCCGCCGCCTGAAGTCATTCCACAGGATCAAAGGGACAACATGAAGGTTTCGGTTTTCGGTCTCGGCTACGTCGGCGCGGTGTCCTGCGCCTGCCTGCCCGAACTCGGCCACGAGGTGGTGGGCGTGGACATCAACCCGCTCAAGGTCGAGCTCATCGCCTCCGGCCAGTCGCCCGTGGTGGAGGAGGGCATCGAGGAGCTGATCGCCGCCGCCGTCAAGGCCGGCCGGCTGACGGCCACCGCCGACGTTGCCGCCGCCGTGCGCGACACCGAGATCTCGCTGATCTCCGTGGCCACGCCGGCCCTGCCCAACTACATGCCTGACCTGACCGCGCTCGACGCGGTGGTGGGCCAGATCGGCGCCGAGATCGCCCGCAAGGATGGCCCCCACACCCTGGTCATCCGCAGCACCGTGGCGCCCGGCACCACCCGTGTCCGCATCGCCCCGTTGCTGGAGAAGGCCGCGGGCCGCCGCATCGGCGACCGGCTCTCGCTGGTCTTCAACCCCGAGTTCCTCCGCGAAGGTTCTTCGGTCGCCGACTTCCACAAGCCGCCGCAGACCATCGTCGGCAGCCTCGACGAAGCGGGCGTGGAGGTCATGAAGCGCCTGTACGCCGGCGTGCCGGGCAACTTCGTCGCGGCCGACGTGGGCGTGGCCGAGTCGGTGAAGTACCTGTGCAACGTCTTCCATGCGCTGAAGATCGTCTTTGCCAACGAGGCCGGCGCCGTGCTGAAGGAAACCGGCCTGGACTCGCGCGACGTGCTGGAGCTGTTCTGCCGCGACACCCAGCTCAACATCTCCAAGGCCTATCTGCGGCCGGGCTTCGCCTTCGGCGGCTCCTGCCTGCCCAAGGAGGTCAAGGGCTTCCTCACCATCGCCCGCGAGCGCGGCGTCGACATCCCCGTGCTCGGCTCCCTGCTGGACAGCAACGAGGCCCACATCGGCCGCGCCTATGACCTCGTTGCTGCGGCCGGCCGCAAGCCGGTGGCCCTGTTCGGCCTGGCCTTCAAGCCCGGCACCGACGACCTGCGCGACTCGCCCCTCGTGGTGCTGGCCGAGCGCCTGCTCGGCAAGGGCTTCGACCTCGCCATCTACGACAAGTTCGTCAAGGTCGCGCGGCTGCTGGGCAAGAACAAGGAATACATCGACCGCGAGATCCCCCACCTCGACCGGCTGCTGCAGGAGACGCCCGACGCCGCGCTCGCGCGCGCCGAGATCGTCGTCGTGGGCCACGCCGACGCCGAGACCCGCCAGCGCATCGTCGCCCTCGCCAAGGGCGCCCGCGTCGTGGACCTGAACGGTTATGCCGACCTGCGCGACGCGGGCTTCGCGGCCTACGAGGGCATCTGCTGGTGAAGCCAGGCCCCTTGAAGGTCGCGTTCGTCTCGCCGGTCTTCCTCTTCCCGGCCGATGCCGGCGGGAAGATCCGCACGGGCAACATCCTGCGCGGCCTCAAGGAAAGCGGCCGCTTCGACATCACGCTGCTGTCGCCGGCCACGGCCTCGCAGCAGGCCCAGTGGCAGGGCGAGCTCGACCGGCTGTGCCACCGCTTCGTCGGCTGGGCGCCGAGCCCGCCGCGGCCACGCTGGCAGCGCGCGCCCGACCTGCTGTCCTCGCTGCCCATCAACGTCGCCGCCGACCGCACGCCGGCCGCCCTCGCCGCGGTGGAGCAGGCCCTGGCCGCCGAGCGCTTCGACGTGGTCGTCTTCGACTTCGTGCACGCCGCGGTGCTGCGTCCGCGCGGCCTGGAGGGCGCCACGGTCTGCTTCACGCACAACGTCGAGGCCGAGATCTTCGAGCGCCATGCCAAGACGGCGGCGAGCGCGCCGCTGCGCTGGCTCTGGGCCTCGCAGGCCGCCAAGATGCGCCGCTTCGAGCGCGAGGCCCTGGCCGGCTTCACGCGCGTCGTCACCGTCTCCGAGCGCGACGCGCGGATGTTCGAGAAGAACGACGGCCTGCGCACGGCGCGCGCCATCCCGACCGGCGTCGACCTGGACTTCTTCTCCTGGCAGGCCCCGGCGGCCGGCGAACCCACCGTCGTCTTCACCGGCTCCATGGACTGGGAAGCCAATGTCGACGGCATCCGCTTCTACATCGAGGAGGTGTGGCCGCGGGTGCGCGCCGCGGTGCCGGGTGCCCGGCTGCGCGTCGTCGGCAAGAACCCGCCCGCCTCGCTGGTGCAGCGCAACCTGCCCGGCGTGAGCTTCACCGGCTTCGTCGACGACGTGCGCGACCATGCCCGCGACGCCCAGGCCTTCGTCATCCCGCTGAGGGTGGGCGGGGGCACGCGCATCAAGGCCTTCGAGGCCATGGCCATGGGCCTGCCGGTGGTGTCCACCACCATCGGCATCGAGGGGCTGGACGTCGAGGACGGCACCCACTTCCTGCGCGCCGATGGCGCCGAGGCGCTGGCCGAGGCCACGCTCAGGCTGCTGGCCGACGCCGAGCTGCGCCTGGCGCTGTCGCGGGCGGCGCGCGAGCTGGTGGAGGCGCGCTTTGGCCACCGCGTCGCGGCCGAGGTCTTCGGCGGCATCCTGGCCGAGGCCGCCCAGGCCGCGGGGGCGGCGTGAAGCGCTTGAAGCTGCTGACCTTCTCGTCGCTCTTCCCCAGCAGCGCCCGGCCGCACCACGGGCTCTTCGTCGCGGCCCGGCTGCGCGAACTGCGCCGTCGCCATGACATCGACGCCGACGTGATCGCCCCCGTGCCCTGGTTCCCGGTCACGTCGCCGGCCTTTGGCGAGTACGCCGCCTGGGCGCGCACGCCGCGCCGCGAGGACTGGCAGGGCCAGCCGGTCGGCCATCCGCGCTACCTGATGCTGCCCAAGGTGGGCATGCGCTGGCAGCCCGACGCCATGGCCCGCGCCTCGGCCCGGTGGATCGACCGCCACGGCCTGGAGTTCGACCTGATCGACGCCCACTACTTCTACCCCGACGGCGTGGCCGCCGCCCAGCTTGCGCGGCGCTACGGCAAGCCGCTGATGATCACCGCGCGGGGTTCGGACCTCAATCTCATCGGCCAGGACCCGCTCGCCCGGCGCCGCATGCTGGACGCCTGCGAGCAGGCCGGCGCCTGCGTCGGCGTCAGCCAGGCCCTGGTGGACATCCTGCGCGGATGGGGCGTGCCGGATCGCAAGCTGCACGTCATCCGCAACGGCGTCGACCTGGACCGCTTCGCGCCGCAGGACCGCGGCGCGGCCCGGGCCGCCCTCGGGCTGGATGCCTCCGCACCGCTGCTGCTGAGCGTGGGCAACCTGCTCGAACTCAAGGGCCATGCGCTGATCGTCGACGCGGTCCACGCGCTGTCGCAGGACTGGCCCGGCCTGCAGCTGGTGATCGCCGGCGAAGGCCCCGAGCGCGCCGGGCTGCAGGCGCAGATCGAGCGCCTCGGCCTGGCGGGCCGCGTGCGGCTGCTGGGCGCCGTGGCCAATGCCGACCTCGGCACCTGGTATGCCGCGGCCGACCTCTTCCTGCTGCCCTCCAGCCGCGAGGGCCTGCCCAATGCACTGCTGGAGGCCCTGGCCTGCGGCACGCCGGTGCTGGCGACGGCGGTGGGCGGCATCCCGGAGGTGCTGGAGGGCGCGCCCGCGGCCGGCGAACTGCTGGCCGAGCGCTCGGCCGCCGCCATCGCCGAGGCGCTGCGCCGCTGGCTGCCGCGCGACCCCGACCGGGCTGCCATCCGGCAGTTCGCCCTCAATTTCTCCTGGGCCCGCAGTGCCGCGCAACTCGCGTCGCTGATGCGGGACCTGGCCGGAGGTGTCTCCCATGCGTGACCTCGTCCTGCTGGTCATCCTCGGCTGGATCTTCGTCCAGGCCTTCCGCCGGCCGTGGATCGGCATCCTGGGCTGGACCTGGCTCAGCATCATGAACCCCCACCAGCTCAGCTGGGCGCTGCGCGACATGCCCTTCGCCGCGGCCGTGGGCGGCGCGACGCTGATCGGCCTGTTCGCCACCAAGGACAGGCGCGACTACTCGCAGAGCCGCGAGGGCATCACGCTGATGCTCTTCATGGCCTGGATGTGCATCACGCTGCCCTTCTCCATGCTCTTCGACGACAGCTTCGACCTGTGGAAGCGGGTCATGAAGATCGACCTGATGATCCTCGTGGCCATGGTGCTGCTGCACAGCAAGCGCCACATGATGCTGCTGACCTGGGTGCTGGTGATCTCCATCGGCTTCTTCGGCGTCAAGGGCGGTGCCTTCACGGTGCTGACCGGCGGCAGCTACAAGGTCTGGGGCCCCGAGAACACCTACATCGAGGGCAACAACGAGGTGGCGCTGGCCATCGTCATGACCATCCCGTTGATGCGCTTCCTGCAGATGCAGATGACCGCCAAGTGGGCCAAGACGACCATGACGGTCTGCATGGTGCTGATGGCCATGGCAGCCCTGGGCAGCCATTCGCGTGGCGCCCTGCTGGCCATCGCGGCCATGGCCCTGGTGCTGTGGTGGCGCGGCAAGAACAAGGTCGTGGGCGCGGTGGTGATGGTGGTCGTGGCGGTGGCGCTGCTGTCGGTCATGCCGGCCGAATGGTGGGAGCGCATGAACACCATCAAGACCTACCAGCAGGACGAGTCCGCCATGGGCCGCATCAACGCCTGGGGCATGGCCTGGAACCTGGCCAAGTCCAACTTCTTCGGCGGCGGCTTCTACATCTGGACGGCACCCATCTTCGTCATCTACGGCCCCGACCCCCTGAACGTGCACGCCGCCCACAGCATCTACTTCATGGTGATGGGCGAGCAGGGCTTCGTCGGGCTCTTCCTGTTCCTGACGCTGTTCACCATGGTGTGGTTCACCGGCGGCTACCTGCGCAAGCAGGGCAGGAAGCAGCCCGAGACGCAGTGGCTGTCCGACCTCGGCGGCATGCTGCAGGTGAGCCTGGCCGGCTATGCCGTGGGCGGGGCCTTCCTGAGCCTGAGCTACTGGGACTTCCCGTACAACCTGCTCATCCTCGCCGTCCTCGGCCGGCGCTGGCTGGACCGCAAGGAGTGGCTGAAGGAGAAGGCGGAGCCGGTCGTCTACTGGCCCGACTTCCTCAAGAAGCGCTTCCAGAAGAAGAACCGGGCCCCCCTGCTGCCATGAAACCGCTGTTCAGCCTGTTGTCACCGGCGGGTGCGCGTGCGCGCCTGAACGTGCTCATCTTCCACCGCGTGCTGCGCGAGCCCGACCCGCTCTTTCCCGACGAGGTCGACGCCGCCCGCTTCGACGAGCTGCTGGGCTGGGTCGGGTCGTGGTTCAACGTGCTGCCGCTGGACGAGGCCGCCCGCCGCCTGGCCGAGGGCAGCCTGCCGGCACGCGCCGCGGCGCTGAGCTTCGACGACGGCTATGCCGACAACCACGACGTGGCCCTGCCGCTGCTGCGCCGGCACGGGCTGCCCTGCAGCTTCTTCGTCGCCACGGGCTTCCTGGACGGCGGGCGCATGTGGAACGACACGCTGATCGAGTCTGTGCGCCGCAGCGCGCGGCCCGAGCTGGACCTGCGCGGCCTGGTGGACGGCCAGGGCCAGGACCTCGGCCGGCATCCGCTGGGCGACACCGCCAGCCGCCGCGAGGCGCTGGGCCGGCTGATCGGCCGCGTCAAATACCTGCCGCCCGAGCCGCGGGTCGCCTGCGTGGACGCCATCGCCGCGCGTGCCGAGGTCGCGCCGCCCGGCGACCTGATGATGACGAGCGCCCAGGTGAAGGCCCTGCGCGACGCCGGCATGCAGATCGGCGCCCACACCGTCAGCCATCCCATCCTCGCCACGTTGGCGCCGCGCGAGGCTGCCGACGAGATCGAGCGCAGCCGCGATGCGCTGCAGGCCCTGCTGGGCGAGAAGGTCGGCCTCTTCGCCTACCCGAACGGCAAGCCGGGCACCGACTACCTGCCCGAGGTCCACCCCGGCATCGTGCGCGAGCTGGGCTTCGACGCCGCCGTGTCCACGCGCTGGGCCACCGCCCGCCGCGGCGACGACGTCTTCCAGATCCCCCGCTTCACGCCCTGGGACCGGGGCCGGCTCAAGTTCGGCCTGAGGCTGGTGCGCAACCTGTCGAATTGACGGGCGGGCGACCCGGAGCGCCCGCCGGGCGGCGGACAATGCGGGCCGCCTCCCTGCTTTCCCGCCGACCCGCATGCAACAGTCCCGTCCCCCCGTCACCGGCCGCCGCGTGCGCTTCGCGCTGATCGGCTGCGGCCGCATCGCCCAGAACCACATGGAGGCGGTCCGCAAGCACGCCGAGCGTGCCGAACTCGTGGCCGTCTGCGACACCGACCCGGCCGCCCTGCAGGCGGCGGTGGCCAAGACCGGGGCCCGCGGCTTCGCCTCGCTGGCCGAACTGCTCGCCGCCCAGGGCCAGCTCGGCATCGACTGCGCCGTGCTCGCCACGCCCAGCGGCCTGCACCCGCGTCAGGCCATCGAGGCCGCGCGCGCCGGCCTCGACGTGATGACCGAAAAGCCCATGGCCACGCGCTGGCAGGACGGCCTGGCCATGGTCAAGGCCTGCGACGACGCCGGCGTGCGCCTCTTCGTCGTCAAGCAGAACCGCCGCAACCCCACGCTGCAGCTGCTCAAGCGCGCGGTGGCCGAAGGCCGCTTTGGCCGGCTCTACAACGTTGCGGTCAACGTCTTCTGGAGCCGCCCGCAGGCCTACTACGACAGCGCCGAGTGGCGCGGCACCTGGGAGTTCGACGGCGGCGCCTTCATGAACCAGGCCAGCCACTACGTCGACCTGCTGGACTGGATCTGCGGGCCGGTGGAGAGCGTCATGGCCTACACCGGCACCCTGGCCCGCAACATCGAGGTCGAGGACAGCGGCGTGGCGGCGCTGAAATGGCGCAACGGCGCCATGGGCACGGTCAACGTCAGCATGCTGACCTACCCGAAGAACTACGAAGGCTCCATCACCCTGCTGGGCGAGAAGGGCACGGTGCGCGTCGGCGGCCTGGCGGTCAACGAGATCCAGCACTGGCAGTTCGACACGCCGCACGAGATGGATGCCCTCATCGACGACGCCAGCTACCAGACCACCTCCGTCTACGGCTTCGGCCATCCGCTCTACTACGACAACGTCATCCGCACGCTGCGCGGCGAGGCCCAGGCCGAGACCGACGGCCGCGAGGGCCTGAAGTCGCTGGAGCTGCTGATCGCCATGTACATGAGCGCCCGCGACGGCAAGCGCGTGAACCTGCCGCTCAACTACTGATGACCACCACCATCCACCCCAGCGCCATCGTCGACGAAGGCGCCCAGCTCGGCGACGGCTGCCGGGTCTGGCACTTCGTGCACATCTCGGCCGGCGCGCGCATCGGCCGGAGCTGCTCCTTCGGCCAGAACGTCTACGTCGGCAACGACGTGAGCATCGGCGACAACGTCAAGATCCAGAACAACGTGTCGGTCTACGACGCCGTCACGCTGGAGGACGACGTCTTCTGCGGCCCGAGCATGGTGTTCACCAACGTCTACAACCCGCGCTCGGCCGTCGCCCGCAAGGACGAGTACCGCCGCACCCTCGTGCGCCAGGGGGCGACGCTGGGCGCGAACTGCACCATCGTCTGCGGCACGACCATCGGCCGCCACGCCTTCGTCGGCGCCGGGGCTGTCGTCAACCGCGACGTGCCCGACTTCGCCCTGATGGTGGGCGTGCCGGCGCGGCAGATCGGGTGGATGAGCCGGCACGGCGAGCGCCTGCCGCTGCCGGTGAAGCCGCCTCCGGGGGCCGACATCGTCTACGCTCAGTGCCCCACGACCCACGAGGTGTATCGGCTGGTGGCGCGTACCGGTCAGCTTGAACTGACGGACATCCAAGCGCCTCCGGGCACGTTCTGAATCGACACCGCATGGACTTCATCGACCTCAAGAGCCAGTACGCGGCCCTGCGCGACAACATCAACGCCCGCATCCAGAAGGTGCTGGACCATGGCCAGTACATCCTCGGCCCCGAGGTGAAGGAGATGGAGGCCGCGCTGTGCGCCTACACCGGCGCCCGCCACTGCATCAGCGTGGCCAGCGGCACCGAGGCCCTGCTCATCGCGCTGATGGCCCTGGACCTGCAGCCCGGTGACGAGGTCGTCACCAGCCCCTTCACCTTCGCCGCCACGGCCGAGATGATCGTGCTGGCCGGCGGCGTGCCGGTCTTCGTCGACATCGAGCCCGACACGGCCAACCTCGATGCCCGTCTCGTCGAGGCCGCCATCACGCCGCGCACCCGTGCCGTCATGCCGGTGAGCCTGTACGGCCAGGTGGCCGACATGGACGCCATCAACGCCGTCGCCGCCCGCCACGGCCTGGCCGTCATCGAGGACGCGGCGCAGAGTTTCGGCGCGAGCTACGGCTCCAGGAAGAGCTGCAACCTCTCGACCTTCGGCTGTACCAGCTTCTTCCCGAGCAAGCCCCTGGGCTGCTATGGCGACGGCGGCGCCATCTTCACCAGCGACGACCGCCTCGCCCAGGCCTGCCGCGAGATCCGCACGCATGGCCAGAGCCAGCGCTACCTGCACACGCGGCTGGGCGTGGGTGGGCGCATGGACACGCTGCAATGCGCCGTCGTGCTGGGCAAGCTGGACCGCTTCGAGTGGGAGATCGCCCGCCGGCTGCAGCTGGGTGAGGCCTACCGGCGCAAGCTGCAGGCGGCGGTGCCGGCGCTGCAGCTGCTGGCCGTGCGCGAGGACCGCGACTGCGTCTGGGCCCAGTACACCGTCTTCGTGGACGACCGCGAGGCGGTGCAGGCGCGCCTGAAGCAGGCCGGCATCCCGACCGCCGTGCACTACCCGCGCCCGCTGCATCACCAGCCCGCCTACGCGCGCTACGCCGAGGCGGACGCCTGCCCCCACAGCATCGCCGCGGCGCGGCGCGTGATGAGCCTGCCCATGAGCGCCGACCTCACCGACGCCCAGCAGGACGAGGTCGTCGCGGCGCTGGCGCGGGCCCTGGCTGCCTGAGGCCCGGGCCCAGGGTCAGGCCAGCCGGTAGTCCGGCGCATGCCGGCGCAGCCACTGCTCCAGCATCATCAGGATCCACACCATCTCGCCGTAGTAGCCGGCGTGCTCCTTGAGGCGGCGCGTCAGCAGGCTTTCGACGAAGTCGGCACGCACCAGGCCGCGGGCGACCACGCCGCGCAGCGACTCGGCCGCCAGGGCGTTGAGGGCCGCGTCCTTGACGGCCCAGGGGCCGAAGGGCAGGCCGAAGCCGTGCTTCTTCTTGGTGAGGATCTCGTCGGGCAGGAAGCCGCGCAGGGCTTCCTTGAAGAACCAGCGCAGCTTCAGGCCCTTGAGCTTGTAGCTCGTGGGCAGCTTGAGGGAGAAGTCCAGCAGCCGTGTGTCCAGCAGCGGGAAGCTCACGTCCACGCCGGCCATGGCCGTGGTGCCGACGACCTTGGGCAGGTCGTTCTCGGCCAGGGTGTAGCGCCAGTCGAAGGCGAGCATCTGGTTGACGAGGCTGGCGTCGTGCGGGCCGGCGGCCCAGGTGGCGCGCTGGTGCTGGCGCGGGGCATCGGTGTCCACGGCGGCGAGGAAGGCCGGCGTCAGCACGTCCGCGAGGCCGAGGCGGTCCAGCAGGTTGTAGCTCTGCATGCGGTCGGGCATGGGCACGCGGGCCTGGCGGATGTAGCTGGTGCCCTTCTTGAGCAGCGGGATGCTGCCGGTGACCGGGTTCATGAACAGCGGATGCAGCACGCCGGCGCGCAGCGGCGACGGGATCTGGCTGTAGACGTGGAAGACCCTCTCCTTGGCGTAGCGGGTGTTGCCGCCGAAGAGCTCGTCGCCGCCGTCGCCCGCCAGCATGCGGGTGTAGCCGTCGGCGCGGGCCTTGCTCGCGCAGTAGAAGGCCGGCACGGCCGAGGAGTTGCCGAAGGGCTGGTCGTAGTGGGCCGCCACGTCGGGGATGGCCTTGACGAGGTCGGCCGGCGTCACGTAGTACTCGTGGTGCTGGGCGCCGAAGGCCTTGGCGGCGATGCGGGCGTAGGCCATCTCGTCGTAGCCCTCGGCCTCGAAGCCGATGGAATAACTCGCCGGTGCGCGGCCCGTGGCCTCGCCCAGCAGGCCGCAGACGGTGGAGCTGTCGGTGCCGCCGCTGAGGAAGCAGGCCGTCTGGCCGGCGCCGTCCAGGCGCTCCTTGACGGCGGTGCGCAGGATGCCGCGGAACTCCTCGCGCAGGGCGTCGAAGCTCGGCTGGGCCAGCTCGTCGAAGCGGGCCGTCCAGTAGGGGGCGACGGTGAGCTGGCCGTTCTCGAAGCGCGCGTAGTGGGCCGGAGGCAGGCGCAGGATGCCGGCGTAGATGGTGCGCGGCGAGGGGATGCAGTGATGGAAGAGGTAGTTGAAGATGGCCTGCGGGTCGATGTCGCGGATGCCCAGCCGGCGGGCCAGCACGTCGGCGCGCGTGGCGTAGTGCAGGCGGCCGTCGTGCACGGCGTAGCACAGGCTGTGCACCGCGAAGCGGTCCACGGCGAGGTAGGCGCCGCCGCCGGGCAGGTCCAGGGCCACGGCGAACTCGCCGCCCACGTCGGCCGCGCAGGCGACGCCCTTGGCGGCATAGGCCTGGCGCCAGGACTGCAGGGCGTCGGGAGCCGGGGCGGCGAAGCGCGGGGTGCCGGAGGCGAAGGGCGTGTCGGGCGGCAGGTCGTGGGCTTGCATCTGGGTCGTCGCTCGGGATTCAGGCGGGCGGATTGTCGGGCCGGGGCGCGGGTTTGGGGCGCAGGCGGCGCCAGGTCTCGCCCACGGCCTGGCGGGCCAGGCCGATGAGGCCGCGCAGGGTCAGCGGGTCGTAGGCGACCAGGCCGAAGCGCTCGCGGCGCTCGCTCATCCAGGTGGCCTTGTAGGGGTCGTCGCCGATGAGGTAGTCGACCTCGGTCACGCGGTCGGTGTCGAGGGCGTATTCCATCAGCAGGGCGGTCACGAGGGTGCCCGAGGTGAGCGCCTTGAAGCGCTCGTCGTAGGCCACCTTGACGATGTTGGCGCGGCCGTGGGCGGTGATCCAGAGCTGGGCCGCCGTCGGCACGCCGTCCAGCCAGGCGATGCCCAGGCGCAGCCAGCCGCGCCGGGCGCACAGGCGGGCCAGGCCGGGGACGAAGTCGGGGTAGGGCTCGGCGTTCTTCCAGCTGTTGGCGTACACCGACTGGAAGGCCGCGATGCCGGCCTCCAGGCGCTCGCCGCCCTGCACGATCTCCAGCGTGCCGCCCTCCTGGGCGAAGCGCTTGCCCATGCGCTTGATGGTGTTGCGCATCTTGCTGCTGCGCTCCTTCAGGTAGCCGGCCCAGTCCTGGCGGACGGGCTCGAACCAGTTGCCGAAGGCGAAGTAGGCATGCGTGCTCAGGCCGGCCAGGGCCAGGGCGCGCTTGAGCAGGGCGAACTCGCGCGACTGCGGGTCCATGGGCGCGAAGCGGTAGGCCGCGGCCCGGCCGCTGTCGCGGCGCAGGGCGCGAGTGAGCGGCAGCAGGTCGTCGGCGTCGAGGTCGTCCTCCAGCGCTGGCGCGTAGATGGCGGTGTAGAAGTTGGACAGGGCGCTCACCTCGCGCCCGAGGCCGCTGCGCTGGGTCACCACCGGCAGCACGGCGAGCACGCGGCCCTGGCGGCGCAGCACGAGGAAACGCACGCTGGCCCCCGCCGGCTCGTGGGCATAGACGGTCTCCACGAGGTTGGCATACCAGTCGGCGCCGAACTCGACGCGCTGCTGCTCGGCGCGGCTCATCAGCGCCACGGCATCGGCCGGCAGCTCGCCGACGCCGGCATAGGCCTCGATGCTGGCGCCGCTGCGGTGGGCCATCGTGTCGGCGTCGACCGGCCGCTTGCCGCGCCTCAGCAAGCCCCGGGTGCCGCGGCGCAGCAGGCCGTAGAGGGCCGGCAGGCCGCTGTGGCGGTAAAGGCTGACGTGGTTGATCCAGCGCTGCGAGGTCGACCAGGCCAGCAGGTCGGGCTCGGCGTTGGTGTAGAACTCCACGACGCCGCCGGGCAGGCGCGTGAACAGGTCCTCCAGCGTGCGCAGCAGCAGCACGCGGCCGGGGGCGAAGCGCTCGAAGTTCTCGTCGAACGAGGTCTTGAGCATCACGACCATGCCGGCGCGGATCAGCAGCATGCGGGAGGCGAGCAGGTCTTCGCCCAGCCACAGCTCGTAGACCAGGGCCTCCCCCCGCGCGGCGAAATCGCCCATCACCTCGGCGTAGAAGCGCCCCTGGGGGTTGTCGCTGGCGACGGCCGTGCCCTCGCGGCCCTTCCAGCCGCGGCTTTCCAGCGCCGCATAACGCGCCACCGCCGCGGGCATGGCGGCCGGGTCGCCGACGATGTCCAGGCGCTCGGGCGTGGGTTCGGACTGCAGCCGCCGCAGGTAGCGACGCATGTTCTGGATGAGCTTGCGCGGGCGCTGTGCCCAGTAGTCGTCGAACGCGCCCTTCAGGGCGACGCTCATGGTCAGCGCATGCGGCAGGCTGCCCACGGCCCGCACGGGCAGCTCGCGCAGGTCGCCGAAACGCGGGTCGTTGCACAGCAGGTCGAGTTCGCTGGCGTAGCCGGGCAGGGCGGCGAACAGGCCGCGCAGGTCCAGCCCCGCGGGAATGAGGGTGGGGCCGATCTGTGTCTGCGCCGGCAGGTAGCTCGACCACACGCCCAGGCCGCGCGTCTGCCGGTTCAGCAGCAGCATGGCCACCGTCTCGCCGTCGCGAACGGCGCGCGCCAGCAGCACGCCGCCCGTGCCGAAGTGGCGCAGCATGGCGTCGACGAAGGCGCCATCCAGCATGCCGTGGCCGGCCATCAGCCGGGTGTTCAGGCGGTCCCAGTCGGCGCGCAGCGGGCCGAGGCCCTGGGCGGGGTCCAGCGTTTGCAGGTACCACTGCAGGCCAGCGTTCATCGGGGGTGTGCGTCGAGGGAGTGGAGGGACATGGCGTGCTTGCGGCAGCGTTCAGCCGCTGGCCTTGACCTTGGCGTCGAGCACCTCGAGATAGGCCCGGCCCCAGCGGCGGCCCGGCTCCAGGTGGTTGCCTTCGGCCCATTCGTTCCAGGACTTGATGAAGAGGAAGTCGTCCTCGCGCTCACGGCGGCGCCACAGCGACAGGGCCCGGTCCAGCGCGGCACCGAACTTCTGCGGCGTGGAGTTCTCCAGCACGACGCCGCGCGGACCGCTGCGCGGCGTGTTGTCCCAGTTGGGCAGCACGCAGGGAATGGCCAGCGGCGAGGCCTGGTCGGGCAGCAGATAGGGCTGCTGGGCTTCGTAGTCGAACACCGAGGGCCGGCCCAGCCAGTCGAGGATCTTGTTGCGGATCTTGGCGATGGGCTGGGACCAGGGCGTCCAGGTGCGGCGGCGCAGGAAGCTGGGCTTGAGCACGAAGGCGTCGAAGCCCTTGGCGCGGGCATCCCAGAAGGGATCGCGGTGCTCGGCCAGCAGGTACAGGCCGGGCAGGCCGGCCTGCTCGGCCAGCCGGCGCCAGTGCGAGGTGAAGGCGACCGGGTCGGGCAACTCGTCCGGTGCGTAGACCATGAAGACGGGCTTGCCCTTCACGCGCAGATAGCGCCGGTCGCGGAAGGCGGGCAGCAGGGTCTCGAAGTGGGCCTTCTCGTCCTCAGGCCCCGGGTAGAGCTGTTCGGCCAGGATGCGCTTGTCCAGGCCATGCCAGACGCCCGACCAGGTCTGGTTGGCCCAACAGACCATGAAGGGAAAGTCGGGCTTGCCGCTGGCCAGCACTTCGTCGAGCGGGCGCTCCAGCAGGCGCCGGCCGTGGCCGAACCAGTAGTGGTAGTAGCAGAAGGCGGCGACGGAATGCGCCTTGGCCAGCGCCGCCTGGGCCTCGCGGGCCTCGGGTACGCGCAGGTCGTACAGGCCCAGCTCCGAGGGCAGGTTGGGCTGGTAGTGCCCGCGGTAGAGGGGCTTGGCCTTGGTGACGTTGGTCCACTCGGTGAAGCCGGGCTCCCACCACTCGTCGTTTTCCTTGATCGGGTGGTACTGGGGCAGGTAGAGCGCGATGACTTCGGGTTTCATGGCGTGCCGGTAGCGGTTGCGCGCCTGCGGCGCAGCTTGTTCAGTTCGAGGGCCAGCGGATGCTTGAACACCACGGCGAGGGCCAGGCAGGCGAGGGCGCCGCAGCCCATGGCCAGGGCCAGGTTGAGGACCAGCGGCAGCTGCAGCCACAGGGCCAGCGAGCGGCCTGCCCAGGCGGCCGCGGCGGCGCCCAGGCCGATGACGGCCGTGGGCCCCATGCCGCGGACGATGGCCATGGTGGAGATGCCGCAAAGCCGGTGCGCCGCAGCGGCCAGCAGCAGCAGGCGCACGACGTGGGCCAGCACCGACAGCGCCGCGGCCGCCACCAGGCTGTGCATGGCGCCCACGACGAGGCAGGTCGCCAGCGTCACGCCGAACACCAGGTTGACGCGCAGCTGCGCGCCCATGGCGCCGTAGGCGGTGAGCAGCGGCGTGCAGAGCATGAAGGGCGAATAGATCAGGCCCTGGATGGCGCCGATCTGCAGGATGGGCACGGCCTCCAGCCAGGCCGGCCCGAACAGCAGCAGGATGATCTCGTGGGCGCAGATGCCCATGAGGCCGAAGAACAGCCACTGCACGGCGGCCATCAGCAGGGTGACGCGGCGGTAGTCCTCGAAGATGTCGCGTTCGGCATGCCGGGCGCGGGCCATCAGCGGCGAGGCCACGCTGACGACGGCCGAGGCGAAGAAGGTGTAGAAGCCCGCGTTCAGGCTGTTGGACTTGCTCAGGATGCCGCTGCTGTGGAAGCCCAGCATGCCGCTGATGATGAAGTCGTCGGCGCGCGTAGAGATGCCCTCGACGAGGCGGGACATGGTGTTCTGCCCGCCGAACTTGAGCACGTGGCGCAGGTTCCCGAGGCCCGGACGCATCATGACGGCATGGGGCTGCATCACCAGCAGCAGGGCGAAGGTCGTGACGATGCTGGCCACCGACCCCCAGGCCGGGCTGGTGTAGCTGAAGCCCTTGAGGGCGCAGACGACCGTGACCGCGGCGCCGATGAGGGCCGAGGCGGCCTGGATGACGAAGACGGTGTCGAACTTCAGTTCCTTGACGAGCATCGCCAGGGCGGTCGCCCCGAGGGGCAGCAGCATGAAGTTCAGGCACAGGATGTGCATCACGTGCGCGACGCCGGGCTCGTGATAGGCCGCGGCGAGCGGGTAGGCGGCCAGGGCGATGACGAGGGCGATGCTCCACGCCACGCCGATGGTCACGGTGAAGGCGGCGCGCACCTTCTCGGGCGTCATCTCCTTCTGGCTGACGATGTAGTCGCCGATGCCGAACTCGCGCACGATGCCGCCGATGGCCACGGCCGTGGCCGCGAGCGAGAAGATGCCGGTCTCCTGCGGCGTCAGCAGCCGTGCCATGACGATGGACGTGCCCAGCTGAAGAGCGAACGAGAAGTAGCGCTGGGCGAAAGCGAACAGGACGGCGCGGCGGGCGGATGGGGTGGCGGTCTGGGTCATCGTGGACATGGGGTCAGGCCGCCAGGCCGGCATGGCTCAGCGCCGCGCTGGCGATGGACGTCCACTGCCAGGCCTCGCAGGCCCGGCGGTTGGCCGCGCCGTCGGCGGCGGGGTCGGGCCGCGCCATCGCCGTCCGCATGGCCTCGCACAGGGCATCGACGTCGCCGGCCGGGTAGCTGACGTTGTGTTCGCCGCCCAGGGTCTCGCCGATGCAGCCCAGCCGCGGCCCGACGACGATGCGCCCGAAGCTCATGCCCAGCACCGCCACGCCCGAGTTGAGCCCCGCCGTGTGGCTGAGCACGACGCAGTCCGCCGCGTTCATGTAGACCTGGATGCGGTCGGAGTCGATGGGGCGGCCGTGCAGCAGGAAGTCGCGCGCGGTGCGCTTGCGCCAGGCCAGGCGCAGCCGGTCGCGCAGGGCGCCGGGCCCGGTCGGCGGCGTGTACAGGCCGGCCACGAGCAGGAACTTGCGGTCGAGCTGGAGCCGGTCGAAGGCGGCCAGCAGCAGGTTCAGGCCCTTGTAGCCGCGGATCTGGCCGAACTGCAGGAAGACGCGGGCGTCCGCCGGAATGCCGAGCTCGCGCCGGGCCTCGTCGCGGCCGATGGTGTTGGGGTAGGAGAAGTAGTGGCCGTGGGCCTGCACGAACTGCGGCTTGCCGGCCGGCACCGCGTAGCGGCCGGCCAGGGCCTCGATGGAGCAGCCGCAGTGGTGGTGGATGGCGTCGGCGGCCTCGATGACGGCGCGGTAGACCCGCGCGTCGACCTCGGCGTCGGCGATGTCGTGGGGGGCGAGGTTGTGCACCGTCCAGACCATGGGCACGCCGGCGCGCTTCAGCTCCTCCAGGCGGGCCAGGAAGTGCTCGGCCCGGGCCGCGGTGCTGCCTTCGCCGCGCCAGCGGTAGAACTCCTCGGGCCAGTGCATATGGAGCAGGTCCGGGCGGATGTTGCCCTCGAGCAGGTTCTCGGGGCCGTAGATCGGCGTCCAGCCCAGCGCCGCGTAGGCCCGGCCCAGTTCGCGGATGTAGATGTTGCCGTTGGCCTGGTGGGGGAGCAGGACGAACGGCATCTCAATAGACGTTCTGGCGCTTCTGGGAGCGCGCTTCCACCCAGGCGGGATAGGCGGCGGGCCGCAGCCTGGACATCCAGCGGCTGGCGACCGTGCCCCAGGCCCGCCACAGGCGCAACTCGCGCAGGAAGCGGTCCGCCGGCGGCTCGCCGCGCAGCGGCGCCACCAGCCAGGCCAGGGCGTCCTGCACCATCTGGCGGTACAGCCACAGCGGCACCCACGCGAGATGACGCACGCCGGGGGCCATGTCCTTCCAGGGCGAGATGCCGGCCTTCAGCGACCAGCGCCGGAAGTAGCGCTGCGTGACGATGGCCGGGTCCACCGGGGCCACGACCGAGACCGAGGGCACGTAGGCCACGCATTCGCCGCGCGCCGCCACGCGCTGGCCGAACTCGTAGTCCATGTGGCGGAAGTGCGTCTCCGAAAAACCGCCGACGCGGTCGAAGAGGTCGATGCGGGTCAGCAGGTTGGTGCCGGCCGGCGAGTAGCCGGGCGGCGGCGGGCACAGCCGCTGGTCGCCGATGTCGACTTCCGCGACGATGGCGCCCATGTTGCGGTGGTACCAGGGCGGGGGCTCGCCGCCCGGCCAGGTGACGCGCGTCTTGCCGCCGGCCAGCGCCGGTCGTTCGGGCCCGTCCTCCATGGCGGCCAGCACGGCCTCCAGCCAGTCGGCCGGGAAGAAGACGTCGTCGTCCGTGAAGGCGATGAGGGTGCAGCCGAGTTCCTTGGCGTAGGCGATGCCACGGTTCAGTGCGAACTGCTTGCCCTGGCGGGGTTCGAACAGCGCATGCAGCCGGCCCAGCGGCCAGTCGGCCTGGCGGGCCTTGAGATGGTCCTGGGTGGTGTCGCGGGAGTTGTTGTCCACCACCAGCACATCGACCGGCACGCCCGCCGGCGCGCGCACCTGGGCGAGGCTCGTCAGGGTCTCGGCGAGCACGTCGACACGGTTCCAGGTGCAGATGATGACGGCGATGTGCGCGGGCATGACGGACTCGTTCTGTGGGCGCCTGCCGGAGGCCGCGCCGAGCGGGGCGCGATGGCGCGGGCTGTCAGGCGCTGGCATGGCGTCTCGACGGAGTCGCGCGGGCGACGGCGGGATTGGGAGGCGCTGCAGTGTAGTGCCGGGTTTTTCGGCCGCAGGCCGGGCGGCCCCCCGCGATTGAGCAGTTCGCCCGCTCTGGGGCGTCCAGGTGCTCCCCTATGATGAAGGACTTGCGCGCGGCCCGGGCCGCGCTGCATGCCGGCCGCTGCGGTGCCGGCCGGCCAGGATGGCCGGTCGACCGGCCTTTCCCTCCAGGTTTTCTCGTCTGAATCCAATGACAGCCAACCCAGCGCGCCCCGCCCGATGCCTCATCACCGGAGCCTCCGGCTACATCGGCGGCCGGTTGCGCGAGCGCCTGGTGGAGCACGGCGGCCCGCAGCACGTCGCGCTGGTACGCAGCCCGGCGGCGGCCGCGGCCATGCGGGCCGGCGGCGGTGCGGCGGTGGCCGCCGACCTGCTCGAGCCGCAGAGCCTCGCGTCCGCGCTGCAGGGCTGCGACACCGTCATCCACCTCGCCCACGGCGACCGCGGGCCGCAGGCGACGCGCCATCTCGTCGAGGCGGCCGTGCGGCAGCAGGTGCGCCGCTTCGTGCACATCAGCACCATGTCCGTCCACGGCCCGGCGCCCGGGCCCGAGGCGGCGCATGAGGCCGCCGCCCGCATCGGCCGTTATGGCGAGCCCTATTCCGACTCCAAGGCCGAGCAGGAGGAGATCGTGCAGGCGGCCCACGACCGCGGCGACCTGTCGGTGGTCATCCTGCGGCCGACGGTGGTCTACGGGCTGGGCGGTCATTTCGAGCGCCAGGTCCTGGCCCAGGCGCGCGCCGGCGAGGTGACGTTGTTCGACGGCGGAAGCGGCCTGTGCAACGCCGTCTTCGTGGACGACGTCTGCGACGCCATCGAGGCGGCTCTGGTGCGCGACGAGGCCCTGGGCGAGGCGATGTTCGTCACGGCCGACCGGGCCATCACCTGGGGCGAATTCATACGCGCCTTCGCGGCGCAGGTCGAGCCGGCGCCGCGGTTCGTCGACCTGTCTGCCGCCGATGCGAAGCGCTACTGGGCCGAGCATCCGCCCGAGCCGGTCGGCGGCATCCCGGCGCGGGTGTGGCGCAAGCTCAAGCGCCTGGCCGGCTGGCAGCCGCCGGTGGCGCCCTGGCCGCCGCTCGGCCGCGTCATGCGAGAGACCTTCCCCATCGCCTTCTCCAACGAGAAGGCCAGGCGACTGCTCGGCTGGGCGCCCCGCGTCGACTTCCCGCAGGGCGTCGCCCTGACGCGCGACTGGCTGCGCGCCCACGCCGACGCGGCGCGATGAAGCCCCGCGCCGTCATCGTCGGCGCGGGCCTGGGCGGCTGCATGCTGGCCCACGCGCTGCTGCCGACCCACGACGTCGTCATCGTCGAGCGCGGCGCCGAGGTCGAGGACCCGCGCTACCCCGTCGTCGACGTGGGCCTGCCGGCCGTCACCCAGCCCCACGTCGGCGCCGGCCTCGGGGGCTCGACCCAGCTCTGGCACAACGGGCTGATCGAGATCGACGAGGAGATCTTCGCGGCGCACTGGCCCTTTCCCAAGGCCGAGCTCGATCCCTTCTACGCCCAGGCCTTCGAGCTGCTGGCGGACACCCCGCTGGCCCACGTCCGCGAGGCCATCGAGCGGCTGCGCCAGCGCTACCGCGAACTCGGCCTGCCGCCCGGCCTGATGCAGGGCCTGTACTACCCGCGCTGGCCGCGCAACCTCTGGACCTCGCTGCAGCTCCAGGGGCGCGTGGAGGTCGTGCGGGGCAACGTGGTCGACTTCGAGCTGGGCGATGGCGGCGCGCTCGCTGCCCTGACGGTGGAGGAGGGCGGCGAGCGGCGCCGCGTCGAGGGCGATGTCTTCGTCCTCGCTGCCGGCGGCCTGGGCACGCCGGTGCTGCTGCAGAAGCTGGCCCGGCACCTGCCGCTGCCCGGCGCGGTCCATGCCGGCGCGCACTACGAGGACCATCCCATGACCTTCGTCGGCGAGGTCGAGGTGACGGTGCCGCTGTACCGGCTGTGGAACTACCGCGTGCCCGGCACGGACGGCAACCTGCGCCTGCCCCTGGTCGTCAAGCGCGCGGGGCTGCACATGTCCTTCCAGCTGCGGCCCGCGGCCAACTACTACCGCGCCAGCCGGCGTGAGCAGGTCGGCAGCGTGCTCAACGACCTGCGCCGCAACCCCTGGAACCCGCTGCACTACGCCAGGCTCTTCAAGCACTGGGACGACATCCTCGACATCCTGTCCTTCAAGTTCGGCATCCACCTGCCGACGCGGCACTACACCCTGCTGCTGTGCGCGCAGATGCCCACGGCGCCGGAGCGCTCGGTGTGGAGCCAGCCTGCACAGGACGGTGCCGGCGAGGCCGGCGTGCGCTGCTGGACGCTGCCGCAGGCCTTCCGCGACCACATGGACCAGGCCGTGCAGGACGTGCTGGCCTGGCTGGCGCCGGTGACGCGCAGCGCCCGCATCTTCAGCGGCTGGCAGGGCGACCTGCGCTCGGCGGCCCACCACTCGGGCACGGCCCGGCTGTCGGCCGATGCCACGGCCGGCGCCTGCGACGTCGACGGGCGGGTGCACGGCATGGCCAACCTCTACGTCTGCGACGGCGCCCTCATCCCGGCCAGCGGCATCGCCAACACGGGCCTCACCATCGCCGCCCTGGCCCTGCGCCTGGCGGCCCATCTGCGCGGACGACCGGCCGCCGCGCCTCGAGCCTCATCCCAGCCATGAACCTGCATGTCGCCATGGTCGCCCGCACCCTCAACGTGCGGCATCTGCGCGGCACCGGCCGCTACGTGCAGGAGATCCTGCGCAACGCCCGGGCCGCCGACCACATCCGCTGGACGGCCTACGGCCACGACCCGGCGCTGCCGTTTCGCGTGCCCGAACCGCTGCTGGGCCGCGCGGAGGTGTTCGAGTTCCGCGGCGACCGCTTCCACCTCTGGGAACAGATCGGCCTGCCGATGCGGCTGCGGCAGTCCGGCGCGCAGATCCTGCATTGCGCGGAGAACACCGCGCCCATCTGGCAGCCCATTCCCACCATCGTCACCATCCACGACACGGTGCCCTGGGAGGAGGACACGCGCGGCCTGGACCGCTTCTACCTCCACGACATCCAGAAGATCGCCCTGCGGCGCTGTGCCCACGTCATCACGATCAGCGAGTCCTCCCGGCGCGACATCGTGGCGCGCTGGCCCTTCCTGGCCGACCGGCTGACGGTCATCTCGCACGGCATCGCCGACGAGTTCTTCAGCGAGGAGCGCGCTCCGCTGCCGGCGGCGCTGGCCCAGGCCCTCGGCGACGCGCCCTACCTCGTCTATCTGGGCGGCGCCCAGCCGCGCAAGCGCTTTGACTGGGCCATGGAGCTGCTGGCCCGCTGCGGGCGGGACGACCTCCACCTGGTGGGCTGCGGCTTCGGGGCCGGCACGGCGCCGCTGGACCGCATCCCCGAGGTGCTGCGCGGGCGGGTGCATTTCGCGCCCTTCCTGGAGGACTGCGAGCTCGTGAGCCTGTACCGCGGCGCCCAGGCAGCCGTCTACCCGACGCTGTACGAGGGCTTCGGCTTCCCGGCCGTGGAGGCCCAGGCGGCGGGCACGCCGGTGCTGTTCAGCCCGGTGAGCAGCCTGGTGGACCTCGTCGGCCCGCTGGCCTGGACGAACGAACCCCAGGACTTCGACGCCTGGCTGGCTTCGCTGAAGGAAGTCCTCGCTCTGCCGGCGGCGGTGCGGGCCGAGCGAGCCGAGGCCGGCATGCGCTGGGCCCGGTGCTTCTCGTGGCGCAGCAGCGTCGAGAAGCACTTCCAGGTCTACCGTGAGGTGCTGGCTCGCGCGTAGTGCGGTGGATCCGCCGAGATCAAAACCTCTGTATTCGTTTCATCCGTCGCGGGTGCCGCCAAAGCGGAACGGATCGCTGAGACGAAGCCTCAGTCGTGGCGCGGCACCCAGCGGCGCACGAGGGACTTGCCCATCTTGGTCAGGGTGGCGCCGCGGTAGGGGCCCGTGGCCAGCAGGTGGGCGAAGGTCTTGAGGCCCAGCCCCAGGTCGCCCTTGGCGACGTGCGAGTCGGCGAAGTTGCACCAGCCGCGGTGCTGGAAGCGGCGCAGCGCCTGCGGGTCCACGTCGTGGCCGGGCGGCGCGCTCATGCCGAAGCGGCGGATCAGGTCGGCGCGCATCAGCTCGGTGCTGTTGACGGGCGCGATGCGGCGCGACAGCGAGACTGGATGCTGCCGGTACAGCACGAAGGACTCGGCCAGGCGGATGAAGCGGTGCTGGGTGCTGGCGCGCACCAGGTATTCCCAATCGTCGGTTTTCTGGTCGTCGGTCAGGAAGCCGCCCATGCGGTCCCAGGCACTGCGCCGCCAGACCACCGAGGAGGGCAGGGCATGGTTGTCGAGGATGAGGCGGGGGTAGATCCAGCCCGACAGGCTCTCGTCGACGCGGCCGTCGCGCGGCTCGCTGAAATAGGCCGGCCGGGGTTCGCCATGCCAGACGTCGAAGGCCGTGTAGCAGAAGTCGTGGTCGGGCCGGCTCTGCAGGGCCTGCAGCTGCAGGCGCAGCTTTTCGGGGTGCCAGAGGTCGTCGGCGTCCAGCAGGGCGACGAATTCGGAATCCACCTCGGCCATGCCCCGGTTGCGCGAGCGGGACATGCCGCGGTTCTCCTGCGAGATGACCCGCACGCGCGGGTCGTCCTGGGCCGCGCGCGCGGCGGTGGCGTCGCTGGAGCCGTCGTCGATGACGGTGACCTGCAGGTCGGTGAAGGTCTGGGCCAGGGCCGAGCGCACGGTCTCGGCGATGAAGGCTTCGGCGTTGTAGGCGGGAACGACGATGTTGACGCGGGGCATGGGCGGCGGCTAGCGGGCGGGCTGGGAGGCGGCCACGGGCGCGGAGGCTGCGGAGGCCGCGGCGTCGGGGGCGGCGGCCTGCTCCGGCTCCTGCCAGCGTCCGACGGCGGCGAGGCGGTCGCGCAGCTCGGTGCGCGTCATGCCCATGGACATGGCGCGATGGGCCTGGGCCAGCGCCTTGTCGTAGTGCTTCATGTCCGCGTAGAGCATACCCGCGTTGAAGTGCGTCAGCGCGTTGTCGCCGGCCTGGGTGACGACGTAGTCCAGGAAGCGCTCCGCATCGTCGATGCGTTCGCGGTGGATCAGGAAGTTCACGTAGAGCATCCGGAAGACGAGGTCGTCCGGCGCGAAGTTCATGCCCCGTGCGTAGTAGCACTCGATGCTCATGTCCACGCCGGGAGGCGAGTCGTTCTTCTCCTTGGCCACCAGGCGCTCCAGCGTCAGGATGGCGCGCGCGTGGTTGGGGAAGACGGCCAGCGTGTAGGCGATGTCGCCGCCGAAGGCGCCCGTGGCGCCCTTGGTCAGCGTCTCCACGCCGCGCGTGAAGTGGGCGTTCTCGACGATGAAGCGCTGCTGGGGCTGGGCGGTCCGGTAGTCGAAGGGGCCGTAGAGGTTGTGGGTCTCGCCGCAGCCTTCGGGCGCTGGCGCGCGGCCCGCGGCCTGCACGGCGGGCGCCAGCGCGGCGAGCGCCAGCATCAGGGCGAGGCGACCCATGCGGTCGGATACACGGAGGTTCATGTGGCGTCCGGCGTCAGGCATCGCGTCCTCAACCAGTCCAGGCACAGGCGGCTCTGGGTGTCCTGGTCCGCGATGGTGGAAAAGGTGTGGTCGGCCGTCGGCAGCTCGTGGCGTTCCACGCGTGGCGAGGCCAGCAGGCCCTGCCAGGACGGTGACGAACGCGAGTGTTCGACGAACTCGCGGGCAGTGTAGTCGTCGCCGCTGAGCACCAGCAGCACCGGCCCGCCGAAGCCGCTCAGTCCGGCCGCCATGCGATCCTGGAAGCTGCGCGGCCCGGCCGGCGCGCCCGCGCCGCGCGCCAGGCGCAGGTTGGCGCCCAGGCCGCGCAGGGCCGCGAGGCCCACGCCGCCGCGCAGCAGCTTGAGCCAGAACGCCTTCTCGCGCAGGCGCCGCCAGTAGTAGTGCTTGACGTGGGCCTGGGCCAGGCTCGCGGCCGAGCGCACCCAGGGGTTGAGCAGGGCGACGCCGGCCACGCGGGGGTCGCGGGTCGATTCCAGGTAGAGCAGGGCGGCCGAGGCGGCGTCGCACAGGCCCCAGAGCACCACGCGGCGCAGGGCCGGCCGCGCGGCGAGCAGGGCGGTGATGGCCGCGTCGATGTCGGCCTCCACGGCCTCGAAGTCGCGCGCCTCGCCGGGGCTGTCGCCCATGCTGCGGTAGTCGAAGCGCAGGGCGGCGAAGCCGTGTTTGGCCAGGTCGCGGGCTAGCAGGGTGAACTGCCGGTGGCTGCCCACGCGGTACTGCGGGCCGCCGACGACGATGAGCACGCCGACCTCGGACGCATCGCCGTCGGGCTCGGCCAGGATGCCCACGAGCGGTTGGCCTTCGCAGGCGATGGCGAACACCGATTCCTTCACGACAACGCCTCCACGGTGGCGGCGATCAGCGCCGGTGCGAGTTCGATCTCGGCCGAGGCCCAGAAGCTCGGGCCCGCGACGATGCGCGAACGCAGCGACCAGCCGGCGTCCTGCCAGGCCTGGGCCGCCTGCTCGCTGGCCGGTGTGAGCGTCGCATCCTCGCGGGTGCTGACCTCCAGCCATTCGACGCGGCCGGGCGTGCCCGACGGCGCGAGCCGCGCGCCTTCGAGGCCGGCGGCCAGGCCTGCGCCGACGCGGTAGCCCGCCACCTCGACGTGGCGGCCGGCCGCCAGCTCGGCCTTCATCGCCTCCATCAGCCCCTTGCCGGCGCCGCCGGCCATCTCGGCGGCCAGCTTCAGGCGCAGGAACTGCTGCAGCGCCAGCTTGCCGCTGGCCATGGGCTGCCAGAACAGATGGTTGACCGGCCGCCCCCAGTCGGCCGCCGCGAGCAGGCAGCCGGCCCGCAGGCCCCAGAGCCACAGCGGCGCGTCGCCGGGGGCGCGGGCCTCCAGCTCGGCCAGACCGAGGCGCACGTCGGCCTGCCAGTCGGCCCAGCTCGCGTCGCCGAAGTCGGCCGAGGAGTCGCCGCAGCCGCGCAGGTCCAGCTGCAGCACGGCATGCCCGGCCTCGGCCAGGGCACGGCAGGCGAGGGCGGCCATGCGGCGGGACTTGTTCATCTCCTCGGCGAACGGGTGCAGGTAGAGCACCCGGCCGCGGGGCGTGCCCCGTGGCGCGTGGAAGAGGCACAGGCGCTGCTCGCCGCCCGGGGCGGGCAGGAAGAAGACGTCGGGGTGCGGGATCAACCCAGCCGGGCCGCGACGAAGTCGGCCAGCGAGCCCACCGTGGCGAAGGTGTCGCCGTCGATGTCATCGTCGTCGACGACGAGGCCGAGCTGTTCCTCCATCGCCGTGATCAGGCTGACCACCGCCATCGAGTCCAGCTCGGGCAGGGCGCCGAGCAGGGCGGTGTCGCGGGTGAAGGTCTTGGCGCGGCCGTTCAGGCTGAGCACGTCGTCGAGAAGCCTCTGCACGTGGCCGAGGACTTGAGCGTTATCCATCGTGGGGAACCTGTTGCGGGCGTCCGGAAATCGAGCGCGGCAGTTTAGCGGGCCGCCCCCTCGGCTCCGGGGGCGGCCACCCCTTGCCCCAGGGGCGCGTGAGATACTTTTTTCACTCTTATCGCCCTCTCAGAGGCCGCGCCCACATGCCCGAATCGACCCTGCTGAACGAGTTGGTGGCCGTTGCCGCCGAGCGCACGCCCGACGCCCCCGCCCTGACCTACGGCAGCTCGACGCTGAGTTATGGCGAGATCGACGCCGCCGTGCGCGGCTTTGCCGCCGGGCTGATGCACCTCGGCCTGGCCCGCGGCGAGCGTGTCGCCATCTACCTGGAAAAGCGCTTCGAGACGGTCGTCGCCAGCTTCGGCGCGCCGGCGGCGGGCGGCGTCTTCGTGCCGCTGAACCCGCTGCTCAAGCCCGAGCAGGTCGGCTTCATCGTGCGCGACTGCGACGTGCGCGTGCTGGTCACCTCGCCCGAGCGGCTGGCCCAGCTCGGCGAGGTGCTCACGCAGTGCCCGTCGCTGCGCCACGTGGTGCTGACGAGCGGGAGCGGCTCGGCCCCGGTGCCGGTGCACGACTGGGCCGCACTGCTGGCCTCGCCCGCGCGCGCCGGCCACCGCGTCATCGACACCGACATGGCGGCCATCCTCTACACCTCCGGCTCCACGGGCCGGCCCAAGGGCGTGGTGCTGTCCCACCGCAACATGGTGGCGGGCGGCAAGAGCGTGGCGAGCTACCTCGACAACCGCGCCAGCGACACGCTGCTGGCAGCCCTGCCGCTGTCCTTCGACGCCGGCTTCAGCCAGCTCACCACAGCCTTCCACAGCGGCGCGCGCGTCGTGCTGCTGAACTACCTGCTGCCCCGCGACGTGCTCAAGGCCATGGAGCGCGAGAAGGTCACCGGCCTCACGGCCGTGCCGCCGCTCTACATCCAGCTGACCCAGCTCGACTGGCCGGCCGCCATCGACCAGCACCTGCGCTACTTCGCCAACACCGGCGGGCGCATGCCGCGCGCGACGCTGGACCTGCTGCGCGCCCGCGTGCCGTCGGCCAGGCCCTTTCTGATGTACGGCCTCACCGAGGCCTTCCGATCCACCTACCTGCCGCCCGAGGAGGTCGACCGCCGGCCGGACTCCATCGGCAAGGCCATTCCCAACGCCGAGATCCTGGTGCTGCGCGAGGACGGCAGCGAATGCGCGCCCGACGAGCCCGGCGAGCTGGTGCACCGTGGCGCCCTCGTCGGCCTGGGCTACTGGAACGACGCCGAGAAGACGGCCGAGCGCTACAAGCCGCTGCCGGTGGGCATCGGCGGCCGCGAGGCCGGCCTGCAGCTGCCGGAGTTCGCCGTGTTCTCCGGCGACACGGTCAGGCGCGACGCCGAGGGCTTCCTCTACTTCGTCGGCCGCCGCGACGAGATGATGAAGACCTCGGGCTACCGCGTCAGCCCCACGGAGGTGGAGGAGATCCTCTACGCCACCGGCCTGGTGGGCGAATGCGTGGCCTTCGGGGTGGACCACGACACCCTGGGCCAGGCCATCCAGGTCATCGCCACACCGCCCGAAGGCGCCGCCGACCTCGACGCTGCGGCCCTGCTGGCGGCCTGCAAGGCCCGCATGCCGGCCTACATGGTGCCCCATGGCATCGAGGCCCGGCCTGGCCCGCTGCCGCGCAACCCCAACGGCAAGATCGACCGCAAGACCCTCTCGACCGACTGGGTCGAGCGCCACACCGCATGAGCGAACCTACTCCGCCCAAGCGTGCCCTCGAGCACGCGCCCGTGCTCTTCCCTCGCGACGCCCACGGCGAGCTGCTCGTCGGCGGCCAGCGCCTGTCGGTGCTGGCCGAGCGCGTCGGCCAGACGCCCTTCTACGCCTACGACCGCGGGCTGCTGAAGGCGCGCGTCGATGAGCTGCGTGCCGCCCTGCCTGCCGGCATCGAGCTGCACTACGCGATGAAGGCCAACCCCATGCCGGCCCTGGTGGGGCTGATGGCCGGGCTGGTGGACGGCATCGACGTGGCCTCCGCCGGCGAACTGCAGGTGGCGCTGAACGCCGGGGCCGATCCGCACGAGATCAGCTTTGCCGGGCCCGGCAAGCGCGACGTCGAGCTGGGCCAGGCCGTGGCGGCCGGCGTGCTCGTCAACGTGGAGTCGGCCCGCGAGCTGCGCGTGCTGGCCGCGGCCTCGCAGCGCCTGGGCCTGCCCGCGCGCGTGGCCCTGCGCGTGAACCCCGACTTCGAACTCAAGGGCTCGGGCATGCGCATGAGCGGCGGGCCCAAGCAGTTCGGCATCGATGCCGAGGTGGTGCCCGAGGTGCTGGCCGAGGTCGGCCGGCTGGCCGCCGACGGCGTGGCCTTTGAGGGCTTCCATCTCTTCGCCGGCTCGCAGAACCTCAAGGCCGAGGCCATCTGCGAGGCGCAGCTCAAGAGCTACGAGCTGGCCCTGAGACTGGCGGAGTCGGCGCCCGCGCCGGTGCGGTTCCTGAACCTGGGCGGCGGCTTCGGCATCCCCTACTTCCCCGGCGAGGCGCGGCTGGAGCTGGCGCCCATCGCCGCCAACCTCGCAGCCCTGCAGGCCCGCGCCAAGGCCGATCTCCCGCAGGCCCGGCTGGTCATCGAGCTGGGCCGCTACTTCGTCGGCGAGGCGGGCGTCTACGTCTGCCGCATCGTGGACCGCAAGATCTCGCGCGGCCAGGTCTTCCTGGTGGCGGACGGCGGCCTGCACCACCATCTCTCGGCCTCTGGCAACTTCGGCCAGGTGCTGCGCAAGAACTACCCTGCCTCCATCGAGCCCCAGGGCCGCCGAGAGGCAGCGACCGGGGCGGCGACCGAGCCGGCCAGCGTGGTCGGCCCGCTGTGCACGCCGCTGGACCTGCTGGCCGACCGCATGGAGATGGCCCGCGGCGAGGTCGGCGACCTGGCCGTCATCTACCAGAGCGGTGCCTACGGCCGCAGCGCCAGCCCCGAAGGCTTCCTCGGCCATCCGGCCTGCGTGGAAGTCTTGGTTTGAGCGGCCGGCGTCAGGCGTCCGTCCAGACGCCGTTGCGCAGGATCTGGTGCGGCCGGAAGCCGGCCTTGTAGGCCATCTTGGGGCTCTCCTCGATCCAGTAGCCCAGGTAGACGTGGCTGAGTTTGAGCTCGCGCGCCTGCTGGATCTGCCACAGCACGCCGTAGGTGCCGAAGCTGGCCTCGATGTCGGGGTCGTAGAAGGTGTAGACCGCCGACAGGCCGTCGCTGAGGATGTCGAGGATGGACACCATGCGCAGCGGGGCGCTGCCGTCGGGCTGGGGTTCGCGGAACTCCACCAGGCGCGAGTTGATGCGGCTTTGCAGCAGGAACTGGGTGTACTGGTCGACGCTGTCGTGGTCCATGCCGCCGCCGCTGTGGCGGCCCGCCTGGTAGCGCAGGTACAGGGCGTAGTGCTCGGGTGAATAGCCCAGGCGCATCACCTTGGCCTGCAGGTGGCGGTGGGCCTTGAGGGCGCGCTTCTGGCTGCGGCTGGGCTGGAAGCGTTCGACCGGCAGGCGCAGCGGAACGCAGGCGCGGCATTGGTCGCAGTAGGGCCGGTAGGTGAACAGGCCGCTGCGGCGAAAGCCGGCCGCGACGAGGTTGGAATAGGCGTCGGCGTGGATCAGGTGGCTGGGCGTGGCGACCTGCGAACGCGCCTGGCGACCTGCCACGTAGCTGCACGGGTAGGCGGCGGTGGCATAGAACTGGATCTGCGCGAGCGGCAGTTCTTTGGGGTGGGTCACGTCGAGGTCGGGGGCAGCAGGTGGTGCCAGTGGTCCCGATGATAGGTCCAGGGCTCCGGCGACGGCTCGCCCACGTGGGCGGCGAGGTGGGCTTCGAACACGTTTCTCGGCATTTCGGCGGCCCCCAGGGAGGCGAGGTGGCGGGTGTTCTGCTGGCAGTCGATCCAGGGGATGCCGAATTCGCGGCACAGACAGACCAGGGCGCACAGGGCGATCTTGGAGGCGTCGGTACGCCGCATGAACATCGATTCGCCATAGAACATGCGCCCGAGGTTGACGCCGTACAGGCCGCCGACGAGTTCGCCGTCCACCCAGGTCTCGACGCTGTGCATGGCCGGCCAGGCGAGGTAGGCGGCCTGCAGCTCGGGCACGATCCAGGTGCCGGCCTGGCCCTCGCGGGGCGCTTCGGCGCAGGCGCGCAGCACGGCGGCGCGGTCGTGGTCGACGCGGATCTCGCAGCCGGGCGCCTGGCGGAAGCGCTGCACCGTCTTGCGCAACGAGCGCGAGAGCTTGAAGTCGGCCGTCTTCAGCACCATGCGCGGGTCGGGCGCCCACCACAGCGGCGGCTGGCCCGGGCCGTACCACGGGAAGATGCCGCGCCGGTAGGCGGCCTCCAGCCGCTGCGGGCTCAGGCTGCCACCCGCGGCGAGCAGGCCGGGGGCGTCGGTCTCGGGGCCGAGCGCGCGGTGGCTCGGCGGGAATTCCAGGGAGTCCTCGTCAAGCCAGTCGATCATGGCCGCATGGTACGGTGGCGGCCCATGATCACCGTCTACGGCATTCCCAACTGCGACACCGTCAAGCGCGCCCGCGCCTGGCTGGCCGAGTGCGGCCTCGACGCGGCCTTCCACGACTTCAAGAAGCAGGGCGTGCCGGCCGAATGGCTGCCGGCCTGGCTCCAGGCCTTCGGCCGCGACCGGCTGGTCAACCGGGCCGGCAACACCTGGCGCAAGCTGGACGACGCGGCCAAGGCCGCCATCGTCGACGACGGCGGCGCCATCGCCCTGATGATGAGGGAGCCCAGCGTCATCAAGCGCCCGGTCGTGCACTGGCCCGACGGCCGATGGACGCTCGGATTCAGTGCGGACGAGTTCGAGAAGAGTGCATTGACCGCACCAAAAAAGAGCTGAACGCCGCATCCTGGTGCTGACCAGGCCGGCGCGAGCGCCTTGAAACCGGGCATCGAACTTGCAATTTCGGTGCGGGCTGGTTCGGCTTGGTGCATGTCGCCCAAGTCTGGGAGCCGGCGGCCGGAGACAGCGTTGGAGTCATCGATCAAACAAGGCGCGGACGCGCTTTTCATCCTCCTGGGCGCCATCATGGTGCTCGCCATGCATGCGGGCTTCGCCTTCCTTGAGCTGGGCACCGTGCGCAAGAAGAACCAGGTCAATGCGCTGGTGAAGATCCTGGTGGATTTCGCCGTCTCGACCCTGGCCTATTTCCTCGTCGGCTACCTCATCGCCTACGGCACCCACTTCTTCACCGGCGCCGAGACGCTGGCCCAGAAGAACGGCTATGAGCTCGTCAAGTTCTTCTTCCTGCTGACCTTCGCGGCGGCCATCCCGGCCATCGTCTCGGGTGGCATCGCCGAGCGGGCGCGCTTCGGCCCGCAGCTGGCGGCCACCTCGGTCATCGTCGGCTTCGTCTATCCCTTCTTCGAGGGCATCGCCTGGAACCAGGCCTTCGGGATGCAGGCCTGGCTGAAGGCGGCCACGGGCGCCGAGTTCCACGATTTCGCCGGCAGCGTCGTCGTCCATGCGGTGGGCGGCTGGATCGGGCTGGCCGCCGTGCTGCTGCTGGGCCCGCGCATGAACCGCTACCGCAAGGACGGCGCCATGAGCGCCCATCCGCCGTCGAGCATCCCCTTCCTGGCCCTGGGCGCCTGGGTGCTGACGGTGGGCTGGTTCGGCTTCAACGTGATGAGCGCGCAGACGCTGGACAAGATGTCGGGCCTGGTCGCGGTCAATTCGCTGATGGCCATGGTGGGCGGCACGCTGGTGGCCGTGCTGCTGGGCCGCAACGACCCGGGCTTCGCCTACAACGGGCCGCTGGCCGGCCTGGTGGCCGTCTGCGCGGGTTCTGACGTCATGCATCCGTTGGGCGCCCTGGTCACCGGCGGCGTGGCCGGCTGGCTCTTCGTGCAGTTCTTCACCCTCACGCAGAACCGCTGGAAGATCGACGACGTGCTGGGCGTGTGGCCCCTGCACGGCCTGTGCGGCGCCTGGGGCGGCATCGCCTGCGGCATCTTCGGCCAGAAGGCCCTGGGCGGCATCGGCGGCGTGAGCCTGGGCGCGCAGTTCGCCGGCACGCTGGGCGGCGTGGCCTGGGCCCTGGCCGGGGGCTTCGCGGTCTACGGCGCCATCAAGGCCGTCGTCGGCCTCAGGCTCGACGCCGAGCAGGAGTTCGAGGGCGCGGACCTGTCCATCCACAAGATCGGCGCGACGCCCGACCGGGAGGTCAGCTGGTAAGCTGGCCCGATGTTCACCGGTATTGTCCAGGGCGTTGCCCGCGTCGAATCCATCGAGGCCCGCGAGGGCCTGCACACCCTGCACCTGAAGCTCCCCGAGGGCTTCGACCAGGACCTCGCCATCGGCGCCAGCGTCTCCTGCGACGGCGTCTGCCTCACCGTCACCGAGCGCCCGGCGCCCGGCACGGCCAGCTTCGACGTGATGGCCCAGACGCTCAGGCTCACGACGCTGGGCGGCCTGTCGGTCGGCTCGGGCCTGAACGTCGAGCGTGCGGCCAAGGAGGGCGTCGAGATCGGCGGCCACCCGCTGTCGGGCCATGTCGACGTGTCGGCCCGCATCGCCGAGGTCCGCACGCCCGACAACAACCGCGTGCTCCGCTTCGCGCTGCCCGCGCCGTGGATGCGCTATGTCTTCGCCAAGGGCTACATCGGCGTCAACGGCTGCAGCCTGACCGTGGCCGAGGCCCAGCGCGAGCGCGACGGCTCGGGCTGGTTCGAGGTCTGGCTCATCCCCGAGACCCTGCGCATGACGACCTTCGGCGACAAGGCCGTGGGCGACGCCGTGCACATCGAGATCGAGCGCAGCACCCAGGTCGTGGTCGACACCGTGCGCGATGCCCTCGACGAAAAGCTCGGCGCCCTGCTGCCGGTGCTTGAAGCGATCGCGCGCGACCGCGGCATCGACGTCACCCAGCTCGTGCTGCCCAAGGCTTGACGACCGGCGCGGGCCGCCTGCCATGCTGATCAACAGCGCCGTTTACGACGATGGCCGCATCGTGGCCGAACCGGGCCTGGACGGCGTTTCCGAGGCCCTGGCGCGGCAGTCGGGCTTCGTCTGGATCGCCCTGCGCGACCCGACCGACGACGAACTCGGCCGCCTGCAGCACGAGCTGGACCTGCCGCCGCTGGCCGTCGAGGACGCCCGCAAGGGCCACCAGCGGCCCAAGGTCGAGGAGTACGGCGACATGCTGTTCGCCGCCATGCACCTGCTCGACGCCGGCCCCGATGGCGAACTGCAGGTCGGCGAGGTGCACGTCTTCGTCGGCGCGCGCTTCGTCGTGTCGGTGCGCCATCGCAGCGACCGCGGCTTCCTGGGCGTGCGTGACCGCTCCGAGCGCGAGCCCCACCTGCTGCGCCTCGGGCCGGGCTTCGTGTTCTATGCCTTGATGGACGCGGTGGTGGACCGCTACTTCCCCCTCATCGATGCCGTCGAGGCCGAGCTGGAGCACCTCGAGGCGACCATGTTCCAGGCCGGGCAGGACCGCCAGGCCGTCGTGCAGCGCCTGTTCGCCCTGAAGCAGCGCCTGGCCACGCTGCGCCACGCGGTCACGCCGCTGCTGGAGGTGACGGCCAAGCTGCACGGTGGCCGCGTGCCGGCGGTGTGCAAGGCCATGCAGGACTATTTCCGCGACGTCTACGACCACCTGGTGCGCATCCAGGCCAGCATCGACGCGGCCCGTGAAACCATCATCGCGGCGACCCAGGTCAACCTCACCCTCGTCACCATCGACGAATCGCTGGTGACCAAGCGCCTGGCCGCCTGGGCCGCCATCTTCGCGGCCTCCACGGCGCTGGCCGGCATCTGGGGCATGAACTTCGAGAAGATGCCCGAGCTGAAATGGGCCTTCGGCTACCCCATGGCCCTGGGTGCCATCGGCCTCGTCAGCGGAGCGCTGTACTGGCGCTTCAAGCGCCTGGGCTGGCTGTGACGCGGCCGTCCGGAGCCGTCGGACGCCCGGCCCAGGTGGCGGCCTACATCCGCGCCTGACGAGGCGGGCGCAAGATGGCGCCCGTCATGAGCACCGGCCGCCTGCCTCGCCAGCCGTCCCCGCACCGGGGGCGCTGGCTGCTCGCACTGCCGGGCTGCGCGCTGGCGATGCCCTCGGCCCGGGCCGAGGACCTGCCCGGCACGCGCGCCTGCCGCGAGGCTTTGCGCCAGCTCGACCAGGCCGAGGAGGCCCTGATGTCCGCCCCCGCCACGGCGGCGTCCGCGGCCTCGGCCTCGGCCGGCGCCGACCGGCAGCGGATCGCCGCCGCCCGGCTGCAGCCGCTGCGCCAGCGTGTGGCGGACGTCTGCCTGGGCGGGCAGGTCACCTCCCCGCCGCCGTCGCAGCACGGCTGGGTGCCGCTGGCGCCCGCCGCGCCGGGCCGGCTGCCGTCGGCCCCGCCTCGGCCGCCCCAGGTCGCCATGCCGCCGCTGCCGCCGGTCAACGTGCCTGCGCCCCGCGTCGAGCCGCCGGTGACCGTGAGCCACTGCAATGCGGCCACCTGCCTCACCAGCGACGGCTCGACCCTGGTGCGCGTCGGCCCGACGCTGCTGGGCCCGCGGGGCGCCTGCACCGTGCAGGGCGTCTTCGTCCACTGCCCCTGACGCCGAACTGACAACGCTCATAACGCTGTCACGACGCTGACAGCGACGGCGTCGCACCCCTGTCCGCCTGCCCCCGTTCGAGGGGATGCGCGGATGTTTCAAATGGATACAGTTCCGTCCATCGCGCAGTTGCAAACGCATTCATGCGCGGACGAGATGTGGCGGGGCGCTGACGTGCCCCAGCGCACGCCAAAGGGGGGAACGAGGCCAATGCGGACCAGCGTCCGCGGCCCATAGGGAGCCATGAATGTGGCTCGATCCAGATCCCGATGCCGTGCGGACCAGCAGGTGCGAGGCGCTCCGAGAGCGCCTTGCCGCCGCTCCACGCGCGGCATCCCATCGCCTGCCGAAACGTGGAATCCAATACTGCCTTTGCCCCGTTCCCTGCCGGGGCGTTCGAGTCGTCCCGCAACGTCGCCGCCCGCGACGCCGCCGACCTCATCGTCGATGCCCTGGCCGCCCTCGGCGTCGAATATGTCTTCGGCGTGCCCGGTGGTGCCATCGAGCCGCTGTACAACGCCCTGGCCCGCAGCGGCCGGCGCGGAGGCCCCCAGGCGATCGTCGCCCGCAACGAGCAGGGCGCCGCCTACATGGCCGACGGCTATGCCCGCGAGACGGGCCGCCTGGGCGTGTGCATCGCCACCTCGGGGCCGGGCGCCACCAACCTCATCACCGGGGTGGCCTGCGCCTACGACAACAACGTGCCTTTGCTGGTGCTGACCGGCCAGCCGCCGATCAAGAACTTCGGCAAGGGGGCGCTGCAGGAGTCGAGCTGCACGGGCATCAACACCATGGCGATGTTCCGCCCCTGCACCCGCTACAACTCGCTGGTCTCGCATGCCGAGCAGTTGCCGGTGAAGCTCTTCAATGCGCTGATGCAGGCCCAGCGCTCGCCCAGCGGCCCGAGCCACCTGTCCATCCCCGTGGACATCCTGCGTGCCCCACTTTCAAGCGACGTGGAAACCCCCGACTTCGCCGGCCTGCTGCGCCGCGCGCCGGCCCTGGTCGACCTGCCTGCCGTGCGCCAGCTCGCGCGGCTGCTGTTCTCCGCCCGCCAGCCGGTCTGGCTGATCGGCGACGGCTGCGGCGAGGCGGCCAATGACCTGATGCAACTGGTGCAGCGAACCGACGGCAGCTTCATCACGACGCCCGACGGCAAGGGCTTCGTCAATCCGCGGCATCCGCGCTTTCGCGGCGTCTTCGGCTTCGGCGGCCATGCCAGCGCGGCCGAACTGCTGTCGGGCGAGCCCGACCTCGTCATCGCCCTGGGCACCGGCTTCGGGGAGTTCAACAGCGGCGGCTGGTCGACGGCCCTGTTGAACAGCCGCCTCGTCCACGTCGACGACAGCGACGAGAACCTGATGCGCTCCCCGATGGCGCGGCTGCATGTGCGCGGCCACATCAAGTCGGTGTGCGAGCAGTTGACCGCGCTGCTGGCGTCGCCGCAGGAGGCGGCCCTGCTGCCTTTCCTGCACCCGCAGGTCGGCCGCCAGGCCTACGAGGCCATGGTGGACCGGCCCGAGGCCCTTCACGGCGATTCGGCACCGGTCAAGCCGCAGCGCCTGCTGGCCGCGCTGGGCGAGCGCTGCCCGCCGCAGACGCGCTTCGTCGCCGACGCCGGCAATAGCGCGGCCTGGGCCGTGCACTACCTCGCGCCGCATGACCAGCGCAGCGGGCGCATGCCGGGCAACGCCTATCTGCCGGCGGGCCAGGAGCGCCGGGTGCGCCACTCCAGCTGGCTGCGCGTGACCATGGACTTCGCGCCCATGGGCTGGGCCATCGGCTCGGCGGTCGGCATCGCCATGGCCAACCGCCGCTGCCCCGTCGTCTGCCTCACCGGCGATGGCAGCTACCTGATGAACGGCCAGGAGATCACCGTGGCCGCCGAACTGGGCCTGCCGGTGCTCTACGTGGTGCTCAACGACGGCGCGCTGGGCATGGTCAAGCACGGCCAGCGCCTGGCGGGCGCCGAGCCCATCGGCTTCCAGCTGCCCAAGGTCGATTTCGCCGCCATGGCCGAGGCCATGGGCATCCCGGGCGTGGTCGTGCGCTCGACGCAGGACCTCGACGCCCTGGACTTCACGGCCCTGCTGTCGCGCCGCGGGCCGACGCTGCTGGACGTGCGCATCGACGGCGAAGAGGTGCCGCCGATGAACCTGCGCATGAAGACGCTGGGAACGGCGCGATGACGGCGGCAGCCCCCCGTGGGCAGGTCCGCACGCGCATCTGGCAGGAGGTGGCCGAGCCCGACAACGCCTTCGCCACGCAGCGCGCGCTTTGCCACGGCTATGACGTCTACGGCGACATGCTGGGCCAGGCGCGCTGGGTGGACATGCTCTACCTGCTGTTGCGCGGCGAGGCCCCGGGCGCGCCGGCGGCGCAGCTGCTGGAGGCGCTGGCCGTGGCCCTGGCCAACCCCGGGCCGCGCGATGCCGCGGTGCACGCCGCGATGTGCGCCGGCGTCGGCGGCTCGACCTCGGCCTCGGCGTTGATCGCGGCGCTGTCGGTTGGGGCCGGGCGCAGCGGCGGTGCGCGCGAGGTCTGGGCGGCGATGCAGCTCTTCCAGGCCTGCGGGCGCAGCCCGGCCGCCTGGGAGCGTGCGCTGGCCGCGCCCGCCGAGGAGCGGGCCGGCATCTGGCCGCAGGCCGAGCACCCCCCGGGCTTCGACGCCCATGCCACCGGCAGCTGCGGCATCGTGCGGCGCACGCTGGCCGTGCTGGCCTCCCTCGGCGACTGGCCCGTGCTGGCCTGGCTGCAGCACAGCCGCGAGCCGCTGGAGCAGGCGGCGGGCCGCGGCCTGTCCATGGCTGGCGTGGCCGCTGCCGCCCTCGTCGACCTGGGCTTCACGCCCGAACAGGGCGAGATGCTGCACCTGCTGCTGCGCCTGCCCGGTGCCGCCGCGCATGCGCTGGAGCAGGGCGCACTGGGGCACAAGGCCTTTCCCTTCTTCGCCCTGGACCTGCAGGACGACCCGGGAGCGCCGTCATGAAGGGACCGCAGGCATTGCTGGACAGCGTCGACCGCATGGCCACGCGCATGGGCCAGGCCTTCGTCGGCAGCCGGGCCGTGTTCCGCGGCCAGGACCTGCATGCAGAGCTGCGCCACCTGGACTGGATGGCGCTCTACGTGCTGGGCATCACCGGCCGCCATCACGGCGCGGCCCAGGTCAGGCTGCTGCACGCGCTGTGGGTCTGCACCAGCTACCCCGATGCGCGCATCTGGAACAACCGCGCCGCGGCGCTCGCCGGCTCGGCGCGCAGCACGCCGGCGCTGGGCATCGCCGCCGCGCTGGCCATGTCCGAGGCCACCATCTATGGCGGCCATCCCTACGTCAGCAGCATCGACTTCTTCATCCGCGCCCGCGCCCACGTCGATGCGGGCGGCGCGCTGGGCGATTTCATCGAGGCGGAACTCGCCCGCGGACGCATCTACGGCTATGGCCGGCCCATCGCCAGCATCGACGAGCGCCTGCCCTGGGTGCTGGGCATCGCCCGGGAGCTGCAGCTCGACGGCGGGCCGCATCTGCGCATCGCCCTCGAGGCCGAGCAGCTGCTGGTCGCGCGCAGCCCCAAGCTGCGCATGAACTACGCCGCGCTGATGTCGGCCCTGTGCGCCGACCTCGGCTTCTCGCCCGGGGAGATGCACCACTTCCAGGTGCCGGTCTTCATGGCCGGCATGTCGCCCTGCTTCATCGAGGCGGCCGAGCGGGCGCCGGGCACGGTGTTCCCGCTGTCCTGCGAGCACGTCGCCTACGAAGGGCCTGCGCCGCGCCGCTGGCCGTCCACGCCTACACAACCATGACCATGCACATCGATCCCTATCCGCACTACGCCCACATGCGCGCCACGGCGCCGGTGCACTTCAACGACACGCTCCAGGTCTGGGAGGTCTACGGCTACCACGACATCCAGACGGTGCTGGGCGACGCCAAGACCTTCTCCTCCGACCTGTCGGACGGCAAGATGATGGTCTTCATGGACCCGCCGCGGCACACCCAGTTCCGCCGGCTGGTGGCGCGGGCCTTCACGAGCAAGGTCATCGCCGACCTGGAGCCCAAGGTGCAGGCCATCACCGAGGCCCTGCTCGACCGCGTCGAGGCCGCGGGCCGCATGGACCTGGTCAAGGACCTGGCCTTCCCGCTGCCCGTCACCGTCATCGCCGAGCTGCTGGGCCTGCCGGCGGCCGACCACGACAAGTTCAAGCAGTGGTCCATCCCGGCCATCCGCGCGGCCGAGATGGAGCTCATGGGTCAGGTGCCCGCGCCCGAGTTCGTCGCGGCCGTCGACGAGCTCGACGCCTACCTGGCCCGGCTGATCGCCTCGCGGCGCGACCACCCCACGGGCGACCTCGTCAGCGGCCTGCTGGCCGCCGAGGTCGACGGCGAGCGGCTGACGCTGCCGGAAGTGGCCAGCACCTGCCGCCTGCTGCTGATTGCCGGCTTCGAGACCACCACCAACCTCATCGGCAACACCCTGCAGCTGCTGCTGGCCCATCCCAAGGCCTTGCGCCAGCTCGAGGCCGACCCGGAACTGCTGCCCTCGGCCATCGAGGAGGCGCTGCGCTTCAACACGCCCTTCCAGTTCTTCGCCCGCCGCGCGACGCGCGACGTGGAGCTGGGCGGCCAGCTCATCCGGGCCGGCCAGCAGGTCATGACCTTCAACGCCTCGGGCAACCGCGACGAGTCGGCCTTCCCGCATGCCGACCGCTTCGACATCACCCGCACGGCCAACCGCCACCTGAGCTTCGGCCACGGTATCCACTACTGCCTCGGCGCGGGCCTGGGCCGGCTGGAGGCGCGGGTGGCGCTGTCGACGCTGCTGCGCCGCTTCGGCCAGCTGCGCCTGGACGAGGGCAGGGCGGCCGAGCCGCTGCAGTCGGTCGTGCTCTTCGGCTTCAGCAGCCTGCCGGTGGTGTTCGAGACGTCAGAGGCGGTAAGCGAGCTGAACGTAGAGTGAGCGCCGCGCCAGCGGGATGTCGTTGGGCAGGGCCAGGCCCGGCGCCATGCTGGGCTCGCGGGCATCGGCGTTGAAGAGGTTGCGCACCGAGGCGGCGAAGGACCAGCCGTCCTTGCCGGCCGCCGTGCGCAGCGTCAGGTCGGCCGTCGTGTAGTCAGGGATGGGCGCGCGCGCATCGCCGGCCGAGCGCTTGCGCTCGGCAACGTGGTTGACCTGGCCGCTGAGCCGCCAGCCGGTCGTCAGGCTCCAGTCGGCCCGCAGGTTGAAGTGCAGGCGCGGCGCGTAGCCGGCGTCCGTGCCCGTCATGTCCTCGATGGAGTGCTGCAGCGCCAGGTTGCCGCTCAGGCGCAGCTTGCGTGTCGCGTCCCACAGGCCCTCCAGCTCAACGCCATTGCCATGCTGGGCGCCGATGTTGTTGAACTGGGCGGTGCCGCCGCCGGCGTCGGTGGTGCGGATGATGTTCTTCATGTCGTAGCGGAACAGGCTCAGGTTGAGCTGGGCGTCCGCCTGCACCTGCCAGGAGAACGCCGCCTCCCAGGTGCTGATGGTCTCGGGCCGGAGGGCGGCATTGCCGCGGATGACGGGGTTGTTGATGCTGTACTGCTCGGTGAAGGCCGGCGCACGGAAGGCGCGCCCGTAGAGCAGCTTCACCGTGAGGTCGAGGTTGGCATCCCACACCAGGGCGGCGCGCGGGTTGGTGGTGCTGCCGAAATCGGAGTAGCGGTCATGCCGCAGGCCGGCCGTCAGCGTCCAGTCCTTGGCCACGCCCCATTCGTCCTGCACGTAGACATAGCTGACCTGGCGGCGGTGGGGCTCGGCGAAGGAGGCCGCGGCGGGGAACTCCTGGAGCTGGCCGTCGGCCGTGGGCACGGGCAGGCCGACGGCCGGGCCGCTGGCGATGATGGTGAAGTTCTTCAGCTCCCGCGTGCGGTACATGTCGAGGTCGTCATGCCCGGCGCCCAGGCGCAGGCTGTGGCCCTTGAAGCCGCCGTAGGAGGCCACGGCCGCCAGCCGCAGCTGGCGCTCCCAGCTGCTCGGCGCGCCCAGCATGCCGTTCGGAAAGCTGCCGCCGAAAGCCCCCGGCGGGAAGAGCTGCAGCGGCACGTTGAAGGTCTGCGCATAGCTCAGATAGCTGGCGGTCAGCGTGCCGCGCCAGTCGGGGCCGAGGTCGATGTCCGACCAGGACAGGTCCGAAGTGACGCGCTCGATGCGGTAGCGGCCGACGGGGTCCAGCGCGGCGGCCACGCCGGCACCCGTCTGCAGGTCGTCGCGCAGCTTGTAGCTGGCGCGCAGGCGGAACTTGTCGCGGGCGACCTCGGCATTGGCGTCCACGGCCTTGAAGCCCGTGTTCATGTGCCCGGGCGCGAGGCTGGCGTGGGTGCCGAACACGGTGTCGAGCAGGGTCTGCTGATCGGCCGTGACGGTCTCTCGCTGGCCGTCGGTGTCGCCCAGGCGGAGGTAGGCGGCGACGTCGTAGCTGCCCAGCCTGCCGCCGTACTGCCACCAGCCGTCGCGGCTCTTGAACGAGCCCACGCGGGCGCCGAACTCCGTGCCGCCGACGTCGGCGGCCGTCTTGGTGATGACGTTGATGACGCCGGAGAAGGCGTCGGCGCCGTACAGGGCCGAGCCCGGGCCTCGGATGATCTCGATGCGCGCGATGTTCTCGACCGGCATGTCGCCCCAGCCCAGGCCGCGGTTGCCGACGAACAAGGTGGTCAGCGGCACGCCGTTGAGCAGCATCAAGGTCTGCGCATTGAATTCGCTGTGGATGCCGCGGATGAGGTAGAGCGGGGCGTAGGTGTTGTTGCTGCGGCTGACGTGGATGCCGGGCACGCTCTCCAGCACCTCGTCGATCCCGGTGGCGCCCATGGCCGCGATGTCCTGGGCCGTGATGACCGTGGCGACGGCCGGGGCGCGGCGCAGGGCCTGGGGCGCGCCGGTGGCGATGGAGACGACGCTCTTGTCGCCATAGACCTGGGCCAGGTCCTCCTCGTCGCCGGGCACCTGGGCCGAGGCGGCGGGCGGCATCGCCAGGCCGCAGGCGCCGGCCAAGATCGCCAAGCCAACGATAGGTCTCATGAGCCAGCTTCTCCCGCGACGGTGATGTCCACCTATTGTGCGGTTGGGCGGCGGGGTCAAGCCCCTTCGAGGGGGTGGAGTGTGGCGTGTTCGTGAACTACGCCCGGACCCCCGGTTCAGGCGACGGGCGGTCTGCCCAGCGTCTGCATAATGCGCCACCCTTTGTCCAGCGTCGCATCGCTACGAACCCAAGTTGAAGGTCCCCGGCTGCTCCTCGGACGCCACTCGCCGCGCTCTGCTGCGAAGGGCTTTCGGTGGCATGGCCGTGCTGGCCGCGGCGCGGGCCGGCGCGGCCGAAGGAGGGCGCCCGGTGACCGTCGTCTACCCCGAGTTGGGCGAGCCCTTCAGGCAGGTCTTCGCCGCCATCGTCGAGGGCATCGAGGAGCGGCTGCATGGCTCGGTGACCAGCCTGGCGATGAGTGCCGCCGCCGCGCCCGCGGACGTGGCCGAGGGCCTGCGCAAGCGTGATGCCAAGGTCGTCATCGGGCTGGGGCGCGGCGGCATGCGCGTCGCCGCCTCGCTGGCCGGCGAACTGCCGGTGCTCGTGGGCTGCGTGGTGTCGGTGCAGGAGGCCGAGGCGCGGGCTTTTCCGGTGTACACGCTGGCGCCCGACCCGGCCCAGCTGCTGGCGCGGCTGCGGCGCCTGGTGCCTGGCGCGCGCCGCGTGCACCTCGTCTTCGATCCCCGGCTCAACGGCTGGCTCGCGCGGCTGGCGCGCGAGGCGGCGCGGGCCGAGGGCCTGGAGCTGCTGGCCCAGGAGGCCATGGACCCTGCCGAAGCCTTGCGCGCCTACTCGCAGCTGCTGGCGGCGGCCGACCCGGCGCGCGACGCCGTGTGGCTGCCGCAGGACCCGACCACCGTCGACGACAACGCCGTGCTGCCCCTGGTGCTGAAGGAAGGCTGGAACCGCAACATGGCGGTGTTCTCCAGCCACGTGGCCCACGTCAAGCGCGGCGCCCTGTTCTCGCTCTATCCCGACAACGTCGAGCTCGGCCGCACGCTGGCCGCATCGGCCCAGCGGCTGTTGACCGCCCCGCGGGGCAGCTCGGCCGGCGTCCTGCCGTTGCGCCAGACCCGCGCTGCCCTCAACATCCGCACCGCTGCCCACCTGGGGCTGGAGGTGGGTGCCGTGCAGTCCGGGTTCGACCTGGTCTATCCCTCCAACTGAGGTCACCGCTTGTCGCCCACCCAACCACTCGACAGCCAGCCGCCTGCCCTGCTGCGCGAGGGCGCTGCGGGCCCGGCGCCGGATGCCGTGCAGCGGCCCTGGCCGCTCAACGTCTACGCGCGCTGGCTGCGCGAGACCTCCTTCCGCCGCCACCTCAACGTGGCCGTCACGCTCGCGGCCTTCTGCCTGGCCCTGGTGGTGGCTGCCGTCAATGCCTGGCAGGGCGGGCGCCAGGTGCGGGCCATGCTGATGGAGCAGGGCGGCCGGATCGCCGCCAACCTCGCCTCCAACAGTTCGCTGGCCCTGCTCTACGCCTCGGCCGACAACGCCGACGAGGCGGTGCGGGCGTCGCTGGCCTTTCCGGACGTGATGGCCATCGAGATCCGCGACACCCACGGCCGGCTGCTGGCGGCGCTGGGCCCGGGCCGCAACGTCCTGGCAGAGGCCGCCCCGCCGGCACGCGCGGCCAGCGAACCCTGGCTGGACCAGGAAACCGAGGACAGCTGGGCCTTCGCCGCGCCGGTGTGGACGCGGCCCGAGGCCTCGCCCTTCGACGTCACCCTCAAGCCGGCCCAGTTGCTGGGCCATGTGCGGGTCATCCTCAGCAAGTCCACGTTGCGCCGCACCCAGGCCTCCCTCTTCGTCGCCAACTTCGGCGTGGCGCTGGTGTCGGCGCTGCTCTTCCTCTTCGCGGTGCGCTTCCTGGCGCTGCGCCTGACGCGTCCGTTGGCGGCCCTGTCCAAGGCGATGGAGCGCGTCGAGCGTGGCGACAGCGACGCCCGCGCGCCCGCCGGCGGTCCGCGTGACATCGCTGCCATGGCCGACACCTTCAACCGGATGATCGCCTCGCTGCAGGAACGCGAGACCGAGCTGGCCGCCCATCGCGACCACCTCGAGGAACTGGTGCGCGAGCGCACGCTGGAGCTGGTCGCGGCCAAGGAGCGCGCCGAGGTGGCCAGCCGCGCCAAGAGCCAGTTCCTCGCCCGCATGAGCCATGAGCTGCGCACGCCGCTGAATGCCGTCATGGGCTATGCGCAGATCCTCAAGATGGACACCAACCTGACCGCCAAGCAGCGCAGCGGGCTGGACATCATCCACGGCAGCGGCCAGCACCTGTTGACGCTGATCGTCGACATCCTCGACCTGTCGCGCATCGAGGCCGGCAAGGCCGAGCTGCGCCTCGCGCCGGTGGAGCTTGCCGCACGGCTGCAGGCCGTCGTCGACATCGTCAAGGTCATGGCGGTAGGCAAGCAGATCACGCTGGAGCTCGAACTCGACCCGGCCTTGCCCGCCCTGGTGCTGGCCGACGAGAAGCGCCTCAGCCAGATCCTGCTCAACCTGCTCGGCAACGCGGTGAAGTTCACCCACGCCGGCGGCGTGACGCTGCGCGCGCTGGCGCTGGCCCCGGCCGGCGACGGCCAGGCGCTGATCCGCTTCGAGGTGGAGGACACCGGCGTGGGTATCGCCGAGGACCAGGTGGAGCGCCTCTTCGAGCCCTTCGAGCAGGCGGGCAACGCCGAGCAGCGCGTGGCCGGCACCGGCCTGGGCCTGGCCATCAGCCGCCAGCTGGTGCGCATGATGGGCGGCGAGATCCGGCTGCAGAGCCGCCTGGGCGAGGGCAGCCGCTTCTGGTTCGAACTCAGCGTCGCCGTGCTGGCCACGCCGCCGCGGCCCTAGGCCCCTTCCTACACGCACAAGCGCCGGGCATCACCCGGGCCGCACCCGGCTGCCTACAAGCTGACCCGCGCGGCCGGGGCAGAGTGGCTTCCATGCACTCGTCACGCTCCAAGGAGGTCACGATGTCCCGGTTGTCCCCTTCCAGTCCTGCCGCCTCAACCCCTCGCAAGGCCGAGCAGGCGACCCATCTGCTTCACTTCGAACCGCTCACCGCCGGCGACGCCGGGCTTGACATCCCCTGCGATCCGAGTGGCCGCGTCGGCCTGGACGCCCTCGGCGAGAAGCTGCGCAACGACTACTTTTTCGCCCGCACCCTGATCGGCCGCCTCTTCGCCGCGCCGACGGTGCGCCACGCCCGGGCGATGACGGTGCGCAGCTGAGCGAATCGGCCTCGTCCTACAGCTTCGTTGCCATGCGCCCGACGGAAGTGTCATGAGCGCCTGGCAGGATGGCGCCCCATGTCCAAGAATCCCGCGTCTTTCATGCTTCCGCTGCAGACTTTGCCGGTGGCGCCCGACGATGACGTCGTGGACGCCGACCTCGACGTCGCCCTGAGCACGCCGATGACCCTCGTGGTGAATGCCCGCCTCGAAGTCGCCGCGCCCGACGCGAGCGGCCCCGGCAGCCTCGACCTGGCTCTCGTGATCCCGCGCTCCAAGTGCCGGGGTGAGCGACCGCGCCTGTCGGCGCTGCTGGACGCCGCACGCGCCGCCGTGGCCCGCGTCACGCGCGCCGGCACCCAGCCGCTGGGCTGGCTGCCGCGGCGCGTCGTCACGCTGGTCGCCGGGCGTCCCTATCTGATCCCGGTGTTCGACTGACCGCAGCGTTGCGGTCGAGGCGGTCCCGCAGCCGCAGGCCGGGCCGCTCGATGCCGTAGTGCAGGGACGCGCCCAGCACCAGGATGGCGACCGCATAGACCGGGAACAGGGCGATGCCCTGCAGCGGCAGCAGCGGGGCCAGCCATTCGTGGACCGCGTGCATCGCCAGCTTGTGGCTGAGGTAGAGGCTGTAGGAGACGCCGGCGAGCCAGGCCGCGCCCGGCACGGCCCGGCCGCCCAGCCAGCCGTCTGCGGCCGTGGCCGAGAGCACCAGCAAGCCGAAGCCCCAGGACAGCAGCGGCCAGCCCAGCGCGTTGGCGACGAGGCCCGTGCGGTCGCGGAACAGCCAGAAGGCCAGGGCGGCCAGGGCGAGGCCGGCGAAGAGCAGCCAGGTCGAGCGGGCCTGCAGCCGCGCCCAGACGGTGGGCCGCCAGGCGCGCAGCGCCGCGAGCACCACCCCCACGAGCAGCCCGTCCAGGCGCATCCAGGTCGGGTAGTAGATGTCCTCGATGAACCAGTTGCGCTCCGGCTGCAGGGCGGCATCGTGCAGCCAGACGCCCGTGCGTAGCGCAATGCCGCCGAGCACGAGGGCGAGCGCCAGCGCCGCCACGCCGCGCGCCGTGGCGCGTCCCGCCATCGCCCCGGCCAGCAGCGGGAAGACGAGATAGAAGTGCTCCTCCACGCACAGCGACCAGGCGTGCGAGAAGGCCGGGCTGCTACCGTAGTCGATCAGCAGGTTGAGGGTGAAGCTGGTGAACTGCCACCACGGTGCCAGCCCCGGCGCCTCGCGCAGGACCGGGAAGGCGACGTAGACGGCCAGCACGACGGCGAAGGCCGGCAGGATGCGCCAGGCCCGGCGGCGGTAGAAGTCGAGCAACGACAGCGGCTCGCCGCGCTGCAGGCCACGCAGCAGCTGCGAGCCGATCAGGAAGCCGCTGAGCACGAAGAAGATGTCCACGCCGGCCCAGCCGAAGCGGGACAGCCATTCGAAGCGCGGCCCCAGGCCGTCCACCAGGAAGCTGTGGAAGAGCATCACCCAGACGATGGCGATGCTGCGCAGCAGGTCGAGGCCGGGAAGTCGGTGCATGGGCGGTGGTGGCGGTCTTGCGACAAAAGGGTCGCAGCTTAGGGCAGGGCCCTGCCGCCCAGCGCCAAGTCAGTGCGGTCAGCGTGCCAGCGTCAGCTCGCCGCAAGCCTGGTCCCGGCCCTGGTGGCGGTCCCGCGGGCGCGGCGGCGTGCCGCTGGCCATCACGTCGTGCCAGCGCCAGGCGGCGCGCAGCGTGACGGGGCCGGAGGCGGGCAGGGCGTAGGCGTCGGCCAGGGGCAGCTCAGCGCTCAGCGCCTGCCCGGGGGCCAGGCGCAAGTAGTCCTGGGCCGACGGGTCGCCACGCTTGCGCAGGGCACCCTGGAAGGGCAGCTCGCCCTGAGCCGTGCTGGCGCGCACGAAGGGCGCGAACCAGGCGCCCTCGAAGGGGCTGCCCCAGCGCAGCAGGTGAAGCTCGCGCGAGCCGGCGTTGCGCAGCGTGAACTTCAGCATCACTTGACCGGCCGCATCGGTCGTCGCCTCGAAGCGGCAGGCCAGTTCCGCTGGCGCAGGCATGCCGCCGCCGGCCTGGGCCAGCGGGGCCGCCATCAGCATCAGGAGCCCGGGCAGGCGGTGCAGTACCTTCATGCGGCTAGCCTAACCGGGGTCCCGTGCGGGCGGGTCAGTTCTTGAAGGGGTTGTTCTCGGCAAAGTATTCGTGGTTGTCCGAGTTGTCCAGGGCCTTCGTGGGGTTGGACTGGGCGAGGCTCAGCGCGGCCGACTGGCCGTAGGCCCAGTCGTCGGTGCTGGCGACGACGTTGAAGTGCATCATCTCGTGCACCAGCGTGCCGCCCTTGCTGTCGGTGCCCGTCATGGGCGCGCTCCAGAAGGCGCCGCAGACGTAGATCTTGTACGGCTGGGTCGGATAGACGTAGGCATAGGTGCCGCTGTCCTTGCAGCTGCAGTCCAGCGTCAGCGCGGCGGTCTGGAAGGCGTTGCGGGCCTTGACGAAATGGTCCTTGGCGGTGTTCCAGCGCGTTTGCGTGTAGGCGCCGAACCAGCTCGTGTAGCGCGGCGTGGCCGAGGGCGTGCCGCTGAGGTAGGTGGCCGAGCTGGCGCTGTAGTCGGTGGCTGCCGTGACCGCCTGGGCCAGGGTGGACTTCTGGCTGCTGGTGCAAGCGCCGGTGTAGCTGATGCTGGCGGCGGCGGCCGTGGCGGTGGGCGCCGCGGCCAGGGCTGCCGCGTCGTCGGCGTTGGCGGACTCCAGGCGTTCGTTGCGGCCTTCGGCCCACAGGTAGGCGGCCGTGGCGCTGTGCAGGGCCTGGGCGCCGGAGCCATGGGTGCCGCGGTCGCTGTGGAACTCGATGGCGTAGCGGCCGTTGCGGCTGAAGTCGTACTGGCCGGTCAGCTCGACCTGGTAGTTCAGTGTGGCGCCGGCGGCGATCTGGACATAGTCCTTGGCCGTGGGCGGGGCGCGCTTGACCACGGGGCCGGTGTAGCGCACGGGGCGGTCGTCGCGCGTGACGGTGAAGAGGGCGCCGCTCATGGCGTCGCTGGGCAGCTGCCAGCGCAGCACCTGCACCGGCACGCGGCAGAGGTTGGTGACGGCGACGTCCACGTGGACGTCCACGTCGCCGCGCAGGATGGGCGACGCGCTGCTCACGCGCACGTCGAGGCAGCCGGTGCTGGCGGCATGGCTGCTGCCGGCGGCCAGCACGGCGAGGGTGGCTGCGGAGAACTTGGACCAGGTCTTCATGCAAGCTCCTGTCGGCCCCCGGGAGGGGGCGCTGGTGGGATGGAGCTGGCGATTCTGTTGAGCGGACCCGCCCGCGTGTCGTGGGACAAACCTGTCCCGGAAAGATGTCTGGACAGGCGGGCGCCGCCGGGGCTCAGGCGGCCAGGAGCTGGCGCAGCACGAAGGGCAGGATGCCGCCGTGGCGGTAGTAGTCGACCTCGATGGCGGTATCGATGCGCAGGGTCAGGGGCACGGCCTGGGTGCTGCCGTCGGGGCGGGTGATGGTCATGGACGCGTCGCCCTGGGGGCGGATGTCGTCGGCCAGCGCGATGTCGATGACCTCGCTGCCGGTGAGCCCCAGCGTCTCCCAGCTGACGCCGCTCTTGAACTGCAGAGGCAGCACGCCCATGCCGATGAGGTTGCTGCGGTGGATGCGCTCGAAGCTGCGCGCGACGACGGCCTTGATGCCCAGCAGCAGCGTGCCCTTGGCGGCCCAGTCGCGGCTCGAGCCGGTGCCGTATTCCTCGCCGGCGAAGACCACGGTCGGCGTGCCCTCGGCGATGTAGGCCATGGCGGCTTCGTAGATGGTGGTCTTCTCGCCGTCCTTCAGCGTGTAGCCGCCCTCGTCGCGGGAGCCGTCGGGCCGCGCGGGCAGCATGAGGTTCTTGACGCGCACGTTGGCGAAGGTGCCACGCATCATCACCTCGTGGTTGCCCCGGCGGGCGCCATAGGAGTTGAAGTCGGCCTTGGCGACGCCGTTCTCGATGAGGAACTTGCCGGCCGGCGTGGTCTCCTTGAAGGAGCCGGCAGGGCTGATGTGGTCGGTGGTGATGGAGTCGCCGAAGAGGGCCATGATGCGCGCGCCCTTCACCCCGGCCTCCAGCGGCGGCGGCTGCATGGTGAAGTGCTCGAAGAAGGGCGGCCGGGCGATGTAGGTGCTGCGTGGCCAGTCGTAGACCTGGCCGTGCACGCCCTGGATGGCGTCCCAGAGCTTGCCGGGTTCCCTGGCGACCTTGTCGTAGTTGGCCTTGAAGGCCTTGGGGTCCATGGCGTACTTCATCAGCTGGTAGACCTCGTCGCTGGTGGGCCAGATGTCGCCGAGGTAGACCGGCCGGCCGCCGCTGCCGATGCCGACCGGTTGCGTCATCAGGTCGCGCGTCACGTTGCCGGCGATGGCGTAGGCCACCACCAGCGGCGGGCTGGCCAGGAAGTTGGCCTTGAGGTTGGGGTGAATGCGGGCCTCGAAGTTGCGGTTGCCCGACAGCACGGCGGCGCAGACGAGGTCGTTGTCCTGGATGACCTTGTTGAGTTCGGGCGCCAGGTCGCCGGCGTTGCCGATGCAGGTCGTGCAGCCGTAGGCGGCGACGTTGAAGCCGAGCTTTTCCAGGTAGGGCAGCAGGCCGGCCTTGCGCAGGTATTCGGTGACGATACGCGAGCCGGGCGCCAGCGAGGTCTTGATGTGGGGCTGCACCACCAGCCCGGCCTCGACGGCCTTCCTGGCGAGCAGGCCGGCGGCCAGCAGCACGCCCGGGTTGCTGGTGTTGGTGCAGGAGGTGATGGCGGCGATCAGCACGTCGCCGTTGCGGATCTCGAGGCCGGAATCGGTCCTGAAGGTCTGGGCGAGCTTGTCGGCCGGCTGGTTGAAGCCGTTGTCGGCGATGGGCTTGCTGAACAGCTCCGCGAAGCGCGAGGACAGCTGCGTGATCTCGATGCGGTCCTGCGGGCGCTTGGGGCCGGCGAGGCTGGGCGCGACCGTGCCCAGGTCCAGCGAGACGACGGCGCTGTAGTCCAGCTCGCCCTTCTTCGGGATGCCGAACATCTGCTGGGCCCGCCAGTAGGCCTCGAAGGCCTCGATCTCCGCGTCCGTGCGGCCGGTGCCGCGGAAGTAGTCCACCGTCTTGGCGTCGACCGGGAAGAAGCCCATGGTGGCGCCGTACTCGGGCGCCATGTTGGCGATGGTGGCGCGGTCGGGCACCGACAGGCTCTCGGTGCCCTCGCCGAAGAACTCGACGAACTTGCCCACCACCTTGTGCCTGCGCAGCAGCTCGGTGACGGTGAGCACCAGGTCGGTGGCCGTCACGCCTTCGCGCAGCTGGCCCGTCAGCTCGAAGCCGACGACGTCGGGCGTCAGGAAGTAGACCGGCTGGCCGAGCATGCCGGCCTCGGCCTCGATGCCGCCCACGCCCCAGGCGACGACGCCGATGCCGTTGATCATGGTGGTGTGGCTGTCGGTGCCGACGAGGCTGTCGGGGTAGTAGACGCCCGCCTTGTTCCTGTGCACGCCACGGGCGAGGTATTCCAGGTTGACCTGGTGGACGATGCCGAAGCCGGGCGGCACGACGCCGAAGGTGTCGAAGGCCTGCATGCCCCACTTCATGAATTCGTAGCGCTCGCGGTTGCGCTCGAACTCCAGCTTCATGTTCAGGTCCAGCGCCTGGTTGCTGCCGTAGTGGTCGATCATGACGCTGTGGTCCACCACCAGGTCCACGGGCACCAGGGGCTCGATGGTCTTGGGGTCCTTGCCGAGGTCGGCGGCCACGTTGCGCATGGCCGCGAGGTCGGCCAGCAGCGGCACGCCGGTGAAGTCCTGCAGCACCACGCGGGCGACGACGAAGGGAATCTCGTCGACCCGCTCGGCCACCGGCTTCCAGTTGGCGAGCTGCTCGACGTGCTCGCGCGTGACCTTCCTGCCGTCGCAGTTGCGCAGCACGCTCTCCAGCACGATGCGCAGCGACACCGGCATGCGCGCGACGTTCGGGTAGGCCTCGGCGAGGCGGGGCAGCGAGAAATAGCGCCCGGTCTTGCCGGAGGCGGTGTTGAACTCGGCCCGGGTGGCGGCGAACGCGTGGGCGGCAGGTTTCGGCATGGTTACTCCTTTAGCATGCGGTCCATTTTGGCGAGCTTGCCTTGACCTGTGTGAATCCCGCCGATCGGACTCGGCCATGACCCTTCCCTACGCTCGCCCCCGCCTCTTTCCGCTGACCTGGCCGCTGCTGCTGGAGCTGTTGCTGGGCATAGGCATCGGCGTGGTCGGCACGGGGCTGGCGGCCCGGCTGTCGGACAACAGCGGCGCCGCCTTCGGCCTGGCCAACCAGGTGTTCGCGGCGCTTTTCGTGCTGTTCCGGGTGATCGGCGCTGGCGTCAGCGTCGCGGTGACCCAGGCGCTCGGCGCGGGCCGGCGCGAGCAGGCCGATGCCGTCGCCCGGGCCACCGTCGGCGCGAGCACCTGGCTGGGCCTCGGCGGTGCCGTGGTGGCGCTGGCCGCCGCCGGGCCGATGCTCGCCCTCGTCAATGCGCCGCCGGAGGTGGCGCCGCTGGCCGCCGGCCTGCTGCGCGCCCTGGCCCCGGCCCTGCTGCTGGATGCGCTCAACGCCACCATGGCCAGCGTCATGCGGGCCCACTTGCGCAGCCGGGAGGCGCTGATGGTGGTGGTCGCCATCCAGCTCGTGACGCTGACGGTCGCGCTGCTGGCCATGCCCCACCTCGGCCTGGTCGGCTATGCCCTGGCCTGCCTCTTCGGCCGCGGCACCGGCCTGGTGCTGCACATCATGCTGTGGCGTTCGCGCCTGGGCCTGCGGCTGCGCGGGCCGGACTGGTGGCGCCTGGTGCGCGCACCGCTGGCCACGGTGCTGCACATCGGCGTGCCGGGCGCCGCCGAGAACATCTCCTGGCGGCTGGCCTTCATGATCAGCCTGGCGGCGGTGGCCCAGCTCGGCGCCCATGCGCTGGCCACCCATGCCTACACGGTGCAGTTCCTGCACGTGATCCTGATGTTCGGGCTGGCCATGGGCTTCGCGGTGGAGATCCTGGTAGGCCACATGATCGGGGCCGGCCAGTTGCATGCCGCCCACAGGCTGGTGCGCAAGTCGCTGCGCCTGGGCTTCGTGGTGGCCTTCCTGGTGGCGGGCAGCTTCGCGCTCGCCGGGCCCTGGCTGCTGGCCCGCTTCACGTCCGACCCGCAGATCATCGAACTCGGCTGCCGGCTGCTGTGGTGGACGGTGCTGCTGGAGCCCGGCCGCACCTTCAACCTCGTCGTCATCAACGCGCTGCGCGCCACGGGCGACGCCCGCTACCCCGTCGCCGCCGGGGCGGCCTCCATGGCCGTGGTGCTGGCCGGGGGCAGTTGGTTCCTGGGCGTGCACCTGGGCTGGGGCCTGGAGGGGGTGTGGATCGCCTATGCCGCCGACGAGTGGATACGCGGCCTGCTGATGTGGCGGCGATGGGCGACACTCGGCTGGCTGCCGCACGCCCGGTCGGCCCACCGCAAGCTGCGGCGCGCCAAGGCCGGGTGAATCGGTGTTTTCCTAGTCAGTAAAACTTGAGGGATGTTTTCTACAATGCGCCCCTTTCGCCGGAACAACGCCTCCCGCCCCATGACGTCCACCCTGACTCGTCTTTCCCTGGCCCTGTCGCTCGCCTGCGGCGCCGCCCAGGCCATGGCCCAGTCCCAGCCCGCGGTGATCTTCGACATGGGCGGCAAGTTCGACAAATCCTTCAACCAGGCCGGCTACCAGGGCGCCGAACGCTGGAAGAAGGAATCGGGCAAGGCCTATCTCGAGTTCGAGATCAGCAACGACACCCAGCGCGTGCAGGCCATCCGGCGCATGGCCGAGCGGGGCGCCAGCCCCATCATCAGCATCGGCTTCGCCCAGGCCTCGGCCCTGCAGCAGGTGGCCAAGGACTTCCCCAAGACCCAGTTCGCCATCATCGACGCCAAGGTCGACCTGCCCAACGTGCAGTCCGTGCTCTTCAAGGAGCACGAGGGCAGCTACCTCGTCGGTGCCATGGCGGCCCTGGTCAGCAAGACCGGCAAGGTCGGCTTCGTGGGCGGCATGGACATCCCGCTGATCCGCAAGTTCCAGTGCGGCTACGAGCAGGGCGCCAAGGCCACCAACCCCAAGATCGAGGTCTTCGCCAACATGACGGGCACCACCTCCACGGCCTGGAACGACCCGACCCGCGGCGGTGAACTGGCCAAGGCGCAGTTCGCCAAGGGTTCGGACGTGGTCTTCGCCGCGGCCGGCGGCACGGGCGTGGGCGTCTACCAGGCGGCCAAGGACGCCGGCAAGCTCGCCATCGGCGTGGACAGCAACCAGAACCACCTGCAGCCCGGCACCATGCTGACCTCCATGGTCAAGCACGTGGACGTGGCCGTCTACAACGTGCTCAAGGCCTGGAAGCCCGGCGTGCAGGTGCTGGGCCTGAAGGAAGCCGGCGTCGACTACGCGCTCGACGAGAACAACGCCAAGCTCGTGACGCCCCAGCTCAAGGCCAAGGTCGAGGCGATCAAGGCCGACATCGTCGGCGGCAAGATCAAGGTGGCCGACTACATGGCCGACAACGCCTGCAAGTTCTGAGCGGCGCCGTGAGCGGCCCCGCCAGCGACACCCTGCCGGCCGTCCGCCTGCAGGGCATCTCAAAGCGCTTCGGCGCCGTGCAGGCCAACCGCGAGGTGTCCTTCGACATCGCCGCGGGCAGCGTGCACGGCCTGGTCGGCGAGAACGGTGCCGGCAAGAGCACCCTGATGGCCATCCTGTACGGCTACTACCACGCCGACTCGGGGCACATCGAGCTCGGCGGCCGGCGCGTGCACATCGCCAACTCCCAGCAGGCCATCCAGTTGGGTATCGGCATGGTCCACCAGCACTTCATGCTGGTCGACACGCTGAGCTGCCTCGAGAACATCATGCTGGGCGCGGAGGGCGGCTTCTTCCTGGCGCCGTCCAAGGCCAAGGTCAGGGCCAGGCTGGAAGCGCTGATGGCCGAGACCGGCCTGCAGGTCCACCTCGATGCCCTGGTCGGCGACCTGCCCGTCGGCGAACTGCAGCGGCTGGAGATCCTCAAGGCCCTCTACCGCGGCGCCCGCATCCTCATCCTGGACGAGCCGACCGCGGTGCTGACGCCGCAGGAGACCGACCAGCTCTTCGTCACGCTGCGCCGGCTGCAGCAGCTCGGCACCACCCTCATCCTCATCACGCACAAGCTGCGCGAGGTGATGAACCTGTGCAGCGCCGTGACGGTGATGCGGGCCGGGCAGGTCGTCGAGACCCGGCCCATTTCGGGCTGGAGCGAGGCGTCCCTGGCGGAGTCCATGGTCGGCCGCAAGGTGACGCTGGGCCGCCCCGAGGGCCTGGAGGTCCACGCCGGCGAGGTGCGCCTGCAGGCCACCGGCCTGAGCCTCAGGCATGCCAACGGCGTCGCCGCGCTGAAGGACGTGGGCCTGACCCTCAAGGCGGGCGAGATCGTCGGCGTGGCGGGCGTCTCGGGCAACGGGCAGAGCGAGCTGCTGGAGGTGCTGTCGGGCCTGCGCGCGCCCGAGGGCGGGCGGCTGGAACTCGGCGGCACCGCCTTCACGCCCGAGGCCTGGCTGGACACCGCCCGCGCCCGCACCTTGCGCCTGGCCCACGTGCCCGAGGACCGGCACGCCGTCGGGCTGGTGATGAGCTTCCCGGCCTGGGAATCAGCCGTGCTGGGCTACCAGGACCTGCCCAAGTACCGCCGCGGCGCGTCCATGGACCATGCCGCCATGCGCGAGGCGACCCGGCGCATGCAGGAGCGCTTCGACGTGCGCCCGCGCGACGAGAACCTCGGCTCCAGCAAGTTCTCCGGCGGCAACCAGCAAAAGCTCATCCTCGCCCGCGAGATCGGCGAGGCGCCGACGGTGTTGCTGGTGGGCCAGCCCACGCGGGGCGTGGACATCGGCGCCATCGAATTCATCCACGGCCAGTTGCGCGCGCTGCGCGACGCCGGCTGCGCGGTGCTGCTGGTCAGCAGCGAGCTCGACGAGATCCTGGCCCTGGCCGACCGCGTCGTCGTCATGAACTGCGGCCGCATCACCGGCGAGCTGGCGATCGACGAATGCGACGAACGGCGTCTGGGCCTGTTGATGGCATCACAAGAAGCAGCCTGACATGCAAAGCGAATTCAAACAAAGCCACAGAGGCACAGAGGCACAGAGGGGCCTCCATGACGCCCTCTCTGTGCCTCTGTGCCTCTGTGGCTGTGTTCCTGGGCGTTGCCAATGAGCCAGCCCATCCAACTTCCGAAGTGGATCGACATCGGCCTGCTGCCGCTGTGGAACCTGGCCGTCGCCCTGGCGGTGGCCGGCCTCGTCGTCATGGTCATCGGGCACAGCCCCTGGCAGGCGCTGGCGGTGCTGATCAACGGTGCCCTCGGCAGCGTGCGCGGCCTGGGCTATTCGCTCTATTACGCGACGACCTTCATCTTCACCGGCCTGGCGGTCGCGGTGGCCATCCATGCCGGTCTGTTCAACATCGGCGGGGAAGGGCAGGCGACGCTGGGCGGCATCGGCGTGGCCCTGGCGGCCTTGTGGCTGGGGCCGAAGCTGCCGGCCGTGGTGCTGTTGCCGCTGCTGGTCGTGGCCGCGGCCCTGTTCGGCATGCTGTGGGCGGCGCTGCCGGCCTATCTGCAGGCCTGGCGCGGCAGCCACATCGTCATCACGACCATCATGTTCAACTTCCTGGCGGCGGGCCTGAACGGCTACCTCCTCGTGAACTGGCTGCGCCCGGCGGACAGCATGGCGGTGGAGTCGGCCGAATTCGCCGCCAGCGCCCGCATGCCGGCGCTGCACCAGATCGCCGCCGCCTTCGGCGTCGAGCTGCCGTCCTCGCCACTCAATCTCAGCCTGCTCATCGCCCTCGCGGCCTGCGTCTTCGTCGCCTGGTTCCTCTGGCGCAGCGCCGCCGGCTACGCGGTGCGGGCCGTCGGCAGCGCGCCGCGGGCGGCGCACTACGCCGGCATCCGGCCGCGCGCCCAGATCCTGCTCGCCATGGCGCTGTCGGGGGCCCTCGCCGGCATGGTGGGCATCAACGAGATCTCCGGCGTGCAGGGCAAGCTGACGCTGGACTTCGTGGCTGGCGCCGGCTTCACCGGCATCGCCGTCTCGCTGATGGGCCGCAACCATCCGGTGGGCATCGTGCTGGCCTCGCTGCTCTTCGGCGTGCTCTACCAGGGCGGCGTCGAGGTGAGCTTCGAGCTGCAGGGCTTCAGCCGCGAGATGGTGGTGACGGCCCAGGGCCTGATCGTGCTGTTCTCGGGGGCGATGGCCACGGTCAGCGCGCCGCTGTTCGCCCGCGTCTACGCGGCACTGAAGGGAGGCCGCCGTGGATGAAGTCCTGATCGCCTCGGTGCTGGCGTCGACGCTGCGCGTCAGCGCGCCGCTGCTGCTGTGCGCCATGGCCGGCGTGCTGTCGGAGCGTTCGGGCGTCGTCGACCTCGGCCTGGAAGGCAAGATGCTTTTTGCCGCCTTCGCTGCCGCCGCGACGGCCTCGGTCACCCACTCGACCGGCCTGGGCCTGCTCGCCGCCGTCGGCGTGGCCTGCCTGGCGTCGCTGCTGCATGGCTTCGCCTGCGTCACCCACCGCGGCGACCAGGTCGTCTCCGGCGTGGCGCTGAACATGATCGCCGCGGGCCTGACGGTGGTGCTCGGCATCGCCTGGTTCCAGCAGGGCGGGCAGACGCCGCCCATCGACCCCGAGGTGCGCCTCACGGCCCTCGCGCCGGCCTTCGCCGAGCCTCAGCCCGGGCACTGGCTCGCCTCCGTCTTCGGCCACGGCCTGCTCAGCCATAACGTCCTGGTCTATGTCGCCTTCCTGATGGTGGCGGCGGTGTGGTTCTTCCTCGAGCGCACGCGGCCGGGGCTGCGGCTGCGCGCCGTCGGCGAGAACCCGGCCATGGTGGAGGCGGCCGGCATGTCCGTGCAGGCCCTGCGCTACCAGGCCCTGCTGATGAACGGCGTGCTCTGCGGCCTGGCGGGCTCTTACCTGACGCTGGCCCAGAACGCCTCCTTCTCGCCCAACATGACGGCCGGCCGCGGCTTCATCGCCCTGGCCGCGATGATCTTCGGCAAATGGAAGCCACTGCCCACGATGGCGGCCTGCCTGCTGTTCGGCTTCCTGGACGCGGTCGCCATCCGCATGCAGGGCGTGCAGCTTCCGGGCGTCGGCGAGGTGCCGGTGCAACTGATCCAGGCGCTGCCCTACATCCTGACCGTCGTGCTGCTGGCCGGCTTCATCGGCTCGGCGATCGCGCCCAAGGCCCTGGGCCGGCCCTACGTGAAGGAACGCTGATGGACCTCTCCCAAGACCTGCTGGACCGGCTGCTCGCCGAATCCCTGCGCGCCCGCGAGTTCTCGCATTCGCCCTACTCGAAGTACAAGGTCGGCGTGGCCATCCTGGACGAGCAGGGCCGCATCCACATCGGCGCCAACATGGAGAACGCCTCCTACCCCCAGGGCTGGTGCGCAGAGCCCTCGGCGCTGACGGCCATGATCATGGCCGGCGGCAAGCAGGCCCGGGTCGCCCTCGTCACCGGCCCCGGCCCGGACATCATCACCCCCTGCGGCGGCTGCCGCCAGAAGCTGCGCGAGTTCTCGGTGCCCGAGGAGCTCGTCATCATCGCCGGCGACCCCGGCGGCATCCGCCAACGCTGGACCCTGGCCGAACTGCTGCCCCACAGCTTCGGGCCCAGTCATCTGAACTTCTGAGGTTTCCCATGATCGACAACAAGACCCTCGACGTCGCGATCGCCGCGAGCGTCGACAAGCTGCAATCCCTGTTCGGCGCCGCCCCTGAAGTCGCCGTCGTCCTCGGCTCCGGCTGGGCCGGCGCCGTCAGCCACGTGCAGGATGCCAAGGCGCTGCCCTACACCGAGCTGCCTGCCTTTCCCCAGCCCAAGGTGGAAGGCCACGTCAACGAGGTCGTCTGCGGCCGCATCGGCGGCCAGCGCGTCATCATGCTGCGCGGCCGGGCCCACACCTACGAAAGCGGCGAGTGCACGGGCATGGCCGGCGCCCTGCGCACCCTCAAGCGCTGGGGCGTCAAGCTGCTGCTGCAGACCAATGCCTCGGGCTCGCTGCGCAGCCATATGCCGCCCGGCAGCCTGATGCTGATCGCAGACCACATCAATGCGCCGCAGCGCAGCCCGCTGGTGGGCGAGCCCGGCAGCCAGCGCTTCGTCGACATGGTGGGTGCCTACGACCCCGAACTGCGCCAGCACGCGCTGGCGCTGGCCAAGCGCGAGAACCTCATGCTGGGCGAGGGCGTCTACTGCTGGGCCCTGGGCCCGCAGTTCGAGACGCCCGCCGAGATCCGCATGTTCGCGGCCTGGGGCGCGGACGCCGTCGGCATGAGCACCGTGCCCGAGACCATCCTGGCCCGCCACGCCGGCCTCAAGGTCATGGGCCTGGCCCTGATGACCAACATGGCGGCCGGCCTGTCGGCCGAGGCGCTGACCCACGACCTGACGCTCAAGCAGGCGCAGATGTCGGGCGAGCGCGCGGCGGCCTTCCTGGCGGCCCTGGTCGCCAGCTTCGCCGAGCTGACGCTGTGAAGGCCGACCCCAAAACCGAACTGAAGGCCGCGGCCCGCACGGCCCTGGCCTGCCTGGACCTCACCAGCCTGAACGACGCCGACACCGCAGCCGACATCGAGGCCCTGTGCCGGCGCGCGCAGACGGCCCACGGCCCGGTGGCTGCCGTCTGCGTCTGGCCGCGCTTCGTCGCGCAGGCCCGGGCCGCGCTTCCCGCCGCGATCAAGGTGGCGGCCGTGGCGGACTTCCCCGACGGTGCCCTGGACCTGCCGCGGGCCCTGGCCGACGTGGCCGAGATCGCCCAGGCTGGCGGTGACGAGGTCGACGTGGTGCTGCCCTGGCGCGCGCTGCTGGCGGACCAGACCACCGAGGTCGCGGAGTTCCTGTCGGAGGTGCGGTTCGCCAGCCGCCCGCTGACGCTCAAGGTCATCATCGAGTCTGGCGAGCTGGGTTCCGCCGACCGCATCGCCCAAGCCACGCGCCTGGCCCTGGCCGCCGGTGCCGACTTCGTCAAGACCAGCACCGGCAAGACGAAGACCGGCGCCACGCCGGAAGCCGCCGCCGTGATGCTCAAGGAGATCAAGGCCAGCGGCCTGTCCTCCGCCGGCTTCAAGGCCTCGGGCGGCGTGCGCTCGGTGGCGGACGCCGCCGGCTACATCGCCCAGGCCGAGGCCATCCTCGGTGCCGCGGCCCTGAACCCGCAGCGCCTGCGCTTCGGAGCGAGCGGCCTGCTCACCGACATCGAAGCCGTCCTTTCAGGCGCCGCCTCGGCCGCCTCGACCTCCGCCTACTGACCATGCTCGCCCAAGAAATCATCCGCGCCAAGCGCGACGGCCAGGCGCTGAACGAAGCGCAGATCAACCACTTCGTCCGCGGCCTCGTCGACAACTCCTGGAGCGAAGGCCAGGTGGCGGCGCTGGGCATGGCCGTCTTCCTGCGCGGCATGGGCCGTGACGAAGCCGTGCTGCTGACCCGCGCCATGATGAACTCCGGCCGCGTCATGCGCTGGCCCGGCATGTCCGGCCCGGTGCTCGACAAGCACAGCAGCGGTGGCGTGGGCGACAAGGTCAGCCTCATGCTCGCGCCCATGGTGGCGGCCTGCGGCGGCTACGTGCCCATGATCGCCGGCCGCGGCCTGGGCCACACCGGCGGCACGGTGGACAAGCTCGAGGCCATTCCCGGCTACACGACGACGCCCGACCCGGCACGCTTCGATCAACTGGTGCGTTCGCTGGGTTGCGCCATCATCGGCCAGACGGCCGACCTGGCTCCCGCCGACAAGCGCTTCTACGCCACGCGCGACGTGACGGCCACGGTCGAGAGCGTGCCCCTCATCACCGCCAGCATCCTGTCCAAGAAGCTCGCCGCCGGCCTCGAAGGCCTGGCCATGGACATCAAGTGCGGCAACGGCGCCTTCGCCGCCACACCCGAGTTCGCGCGGGAACTGGCCGAGAGCATCGTCGCCGTCGCGGGCGGCGCCGGCCTGCGCACCCGCGCGCTGATCACCGACATGAACCAGATCCTGGGCACCGACGTCGGCAACGCGCTGGAGATCTGGGAGACGCTGCGCTACCTCAAGGGCGACGGCCCGCGCGAGGCCCGTCTGCACGAGGCCACGCTGGCTTTGTGTGCCGAGATGCTGGTGCTGGGCCGGCTGGCGGCCGACACCGCCGCGGCCCGCGTGAAGCTGCAGGCCGCGCTCGACAGCGGCGCCGCTGCCGAGAAGTTCGCACAGATGGTGGCCGCCCTGGGCGGCCCGGCCGACCTGCTCGACAGGCCAGCGCAGTACCTGGCCGCCGCACCCGTCGTGAAGCCTGTGCCCGCGCCGCGCGCCGGCGTGCTGCAGGCCATGGCCACGCGGGACCTGGGCGTGCTCATCGTCGAGCTGGGCGGCGGCCGCCGCAAGGCCGGCGACGCCATCGACATGCGCGTCGGCTTCTCGGCCGTGCGGCCGGTCGGCACGCGCTTCGCGCCCGGCGAACCGCTCGCCATGGTGCATGCGGCGGACGAGGCGTCGGCGGACCGCGCGGTGGCGTCCTACCTGGCCGCCTGCACGCTGGGCGATGCCGACGTGGCCGCCTCGCCCATGGTCATGGCCGAGGTGGGTTGATGGGCGAGGACGACCAGGCCGCAACGCCGCGCCGCGCCATCAAGAGCTTCGTCACGCGCGCCGGCCGCATGGGCACGGGCCAGATCAAGGCCCTGGCCGAGCTGGGCCCGAAATTCGTGCTGCCCTACAAGGCCGAGAAGCTCGACTTCGCCGCCACCTTCGGCCGCCAGGCCCCGGTCGTGCTGGAGATCGGCTTCGGCATGGGCGGCGCCACCGCCGAGATCGCGGCCACGCTGCCCGACCACGACTTCATCGGCTGCGAGGTGCATGAGCCCGGCGTGGGCGCGCTGCTCAAGCTCATCGATGAAAGGCGGCTCACCAACATCCGCATCGTTCAGCACGACGCGGTGGAGGTGCTGCGCGACATGGTGGGCGAGGGGGCGCTGGCGGGCGTGCACATCTTCTTCCCAGACCCCTGGCACAAGAAGCGCCACAACAAGCGCCGCCTCATCCAGCCGGCCTTCGTGGCGCAGCTGGTGAAGCACCTGGCGCCCGGCGGCTACCTGCACTGCGCGACCGACTGGCAGCCCTATGCCGAGCAGATGCTCGAAGTGCTGTCGGCCGAGCCTGCCCTCCTGAACACCGCGGCCGGCTATGCTGACAAGCCCGCCTACCGGCCCCTGACCAAGTTCGAGGCGCGAGGGCTGAAGCTCGGGCACGGCGTCTGGGATCTGGTGTTCAGGAAGCGCGGCACATGACGAGTCCACTACACGGCAAGCACATCCTGCTCGCAATGACCGGCGGCATCGCCGGCTACAAGATCGCCGAGCTGACCCGCCTCTTCGTGAAGGCCGGCGCCACCGTGCAGGTCATGATGACCCAGGCGGCCGAGCAGTTCATCACCGCGGTGACCATGCAGGCGCTGTCGGGCCGGCCCGTCTACACCTCGCAATGGGACGCCCGGCCGGCCAACAACATGGCCCACATCGAACTCAGCCGCGAGGCCGACGCCATGCTGGTGGCCCCCGCGAGCGCCGATGCCATCGCCGCGCTGGCGCAGGGCAGGGCGGACGACCTCGTCAGCCTGACCGCCCTGGCCCGGCGCATCCATGAATGCCCGCTGCTCGTCGTGCCGGCCATGAACCGCGAGATGTGGGCCCACCCGGCCACGCAGCGCAACCTGGCCCAGGTCAAGGCGGACGGCGCCACCGTCATCGGCCCGGCCAGCGGCGACCAAGCCTGCGGCGAGATCGGCGATGGCCGCATGCTGGAGGCGCAGGAGATCTTCGACGACGTCGAGGCGCTGCTTGCGCCCAAGCCGCTGCGAGGCCGCCGCCTGCTCGTCACCGCGGGTCCGACCTTCGAGCCCATCGACCCGGTGCGGGGCATCACCAACCACAGCAGCGGCAAGATGGGCTTCGCCATCGCCCGCGCGGCCGCTGAGGCCGGCGCCGAGGTCACGCTGGTGGCCGGACCGGTGCAGCTGGCCACGCCCCGCGGCGTCCAGCGCCTGGACGTGCAGACGGCGCAGCAGATGCACGACGCCGTGCTGTCGCTGGCGCCGCGTCAGGACGTTTTCATCGCCACGGCCGCCGTGGCCGACTGGCGGCCGGCCCAGTCCCACGAGCACAAGCTCAAGAAGGCCGAGGGCGGCGCGACGGCGCCGGTGATCGCGATGGCCGAGAACCCCGACATCCTCGCCGCCGTGGCGCGTCTGCCCGACCCGCCGTTCTGCGTCGGTTTTGCCGCCGAGAGCGAAAAGCTCGAGGAGCACGCCGACGCCAAGCGCCGCCGCAAGGGCATCCCGCTCATCGTCGCCAACCTCGGTCCGGCCACCTTCGGCCGTGACGACAACGCGCTGCTGCTCATCGACGAGCGCGGCCGGCGCGAGCTCCCTGAAGCCGGGGGGCGGGCGGACAAGCTGAGCCTCGCCCGCGAACTGATCCGAGACCTTTCGACCCGACTCTGATGCACGCCATCGACCTTCAAGTGCTCGACGCCCGCATGGCCGAGCAGATTCCCGCCTACGCCACGCCCGGCAGCGCCGGCCTCGACCTGCGCGCCTGTCTGGACGAGCCCATCACCCTGGCCCCCGGCCAGACGACGCTCCTCCCCACGGGCCTCGCCATCCACATCGGCGACCCGGGCCTGGCCGCCTTCATCCTTCCGCGCTCGGGCCTGGGCCACAAGCACGGCATCGTGCTGGGAAACCTCGTCGGCCTCATCGACAGCGACTACCAGGGCCAGCTGATGGTGAGCTGCTGGAACCGCGGGCAGGCCGAGTTCACCATCCAGCCCTTCGAGCGCATCGCCCAGCTCGTCATCGTGCCGGTGGTGCAGGCGCAGTTCCGCCGCGTGGACAGCTTCGATGTGTCGGAGCGCGGCGCCGGCGGCTTCGGCTCCACCGGGAAGGCCTGACGGCGCGCCGGGGACGGCGTCCGCTTGTCAGTGGATGGAGGCGTCAGGCGGCGCGCCGGTCTGCACCATGAAGATGGGTTCGCCCACCGAGCCGGCATCCACTTCCTCCGCCGTGGCGGGGCGCACGTCCATCAGCTTGAGGTGCATGCGCAGGCCGATGCCCGCCAGCGGATGGTTGCCGTCGAGCACCACGTGTTCCGGATAGACCTCGGTGACCGTGTAGACCGCATCCACGGGCATGCCTTCGGTCACCGCGCCTTCTGGCAGGCCCTCGAACTGCATGCCGGGCTCGACGTCCTTGGGGAAGAGGCCGCGCGCCTCGAAGCAGACGAGGCCGGAGTCGTAGTCGCCGAAGGCCTCCTCGGGCTGCAGCGCGAGGTCGGCCTCGAAGCCGATCTCCTGGCCCTCCAGCGCCGCCTCCACCTTGGCGAACAGGTCGTCCCCGCCGTGCAGGAACTCCATCGGCTCGGCCAGCTCGTCAATGAGCTGGCCCTGGGCATCTTCGAGTCTCCAGCGCAGGGAGACGACACAGGGGCGGGTCACTTGCATCGCGGTATTTTGGCATCGGCACAATGTCCGCATGCAGACCGACCTCCCGACCCCCATGCTCGCCGGCCTGACGCCGGCGCAGTTCATGCGCCGGCACTGGCAGAAAAAGCCGCTGCTGGTGCGCCAAGCCTTCGCCGATGCGCGGCCGCCGGCTTCGCTGAAGGAACTTGCGGCGCTGGCCGCCCGCGACGACGTCGAGTCGCGCCTCGTCACGGCCTTCGACGGGCAGTGGAAGTTCAGGCACGGCCCCATCGCGCGCCTGCCGGCCATGGGCAAGCCGGGCTGGACGCTGCTGGTGCAGGGCCTCGACCAGCACTTGGCCGAGGCACGCCGCATGATGGACCTGTTCCGCTTCATCCCCGACGCGCGGCTGGACGACTTCATGTTGTCCGTCGCCAGCGACGGCGGCGGCGTAGGCCCGCATTTCGATTCCTACGACGTCTTCCTGATCCAGCTTGCCGGCCGCCGCCGCTGGCGCATCGCGCCGCAGAAGGACGCCGTGCTGCGCGACGACGTGCCGCTGAAGATCATCGCCAACTTCAAGCCCGAACAGGACCATGTGCTGGAAGCCGGCGACATGCTCTACCTGCCGCCGGGCTGGGCGCATGATGGCGTGGCCGTCGGGCCGGGGTGCATGACGGGGTCGGTGGGCTTTCGGGCCCCGACGGCCGACGGGCTGGCGGCCGAACTGCTGCCCCGGCTGCTGGACGACGTGGACGGCAGCGGCAAGCTCTACGCCGACCCGCGCCAGGAGGCGTCCACGGAGCCGGGCCGCGTGCCGCCCTCGCTGCTGGACTTCGCCCGCCGCGCCGTCGAGGCGGCCGTGCAACGCCCTCACGCCGTCGAGCGCGCGCTGGGCGAGGCGCTGACGGAACCCAAGGCCCAGGTGTGGTTCGAGCCGGGCGAGGTGCTGCCGCCGGGGCGGGGCGCCCGGCTCGACCGGCGCAGCCGCATGCTCTACGACACGACGCACGTCTTCCTGAATGGCGAGAGCTTCCGGGCCGGCGGGCGGGACGCGGCGCTGATGCGCGGCCTGGCGGACCGGCGCGAGCTGAGCGCGGCCGAAGTCGGGTGCCTGTCGCTGGAGGCGCGCGAACTGCTTGATCAGTGGACAGAGGACGGTTGGGTGCAGCCGCTGGAACCGTGATGCAGGCGCAGGCCTTCGCCAGCCGGGCCGATTTCCAGGGGCTGCTCGTCGAGGCCCTGTCCTGGGCGGCCGAGGCCGGGCTGCGTGAACTGCACGCCTGGGATGCCAGCTTCGTCGACTGGCCGCTGTCCGACGCCCGCGTCCTGGAGGCGCTGACCGCCTGGGCGGGGCCAGGCCGGCAACTGCACCTGCTGGCCCTGCAATACGACGATGTGGTGCGCCGACACCCGCGCTTCGTGCGCTGGCGTCGCGACTTCGCGCACTGCGTGACGGCGCGGGCCGTGGAGCCTGAGCTCAGGCTGGAGGCCGCGCCGGAGAGCCTGCTGCTGGGCCTGGGCGGCGACATGTCGCTGAGCCTCAAGCTGTTCGACCGGCATTTGTGGCGTGGCGAACTGAGCCTGGACGCCGCCCACCGCCAGCGCGGCCTGGAGTGGTTTGATGCCCTGGCGCAACGCTCCAGCGACTCATTTGCGCCCACGACTTTGGGACTGTGAGTGAATGCGACACGCAAACCCCTATAATTGCTGGCTAGGCGAGGGAAGCGCTCGAGGTTTTCCGCGTCTTGTTCTGTGGGGGTTGGCGGTCGATGAACAAACATCGGCGAGCGACCCCAAAAGTATGGTGTGCACCGTCGTTTAAACGTTTGAGGACAAGTATGAAAAAGTCGATCCTGTTGGCTTCCCTGCTGGCTGCCGTGGCTCTGAGCGCTTGCAGCAAGAAGGAAGAACCCAAGGTTGAGACGGCTCCGGCCGTGACCGCCCCGGCTCCGGCTCCGGAAGCCTCCGCTGCCGCCAGCGCAGCTGACGCCGCCGCTTCGGCCGCCTCGGTTGCCGCCGACGCCGCCGCTTCGGCCGCCTCGAAGTAATTCACTTCGTCCCCGCGGAAAAAGCCGCCGCTGCGCATGCAGCGACGGCTTTTTTCTTTTTCGCGTCGCCGGTCGAGTATCGGGCCGCGCCGATTACAAAACTTTGCGCGGTTCGAATCGCCTCGGCGAGCGGGCCTGCCGGCCTCGCCAGCGCTCAGCCGACGTTCAGCCAGCCAAAGCCCAGGGATGGGTCGGCGACCCGAATATCGTCGGGCTTGCAGTCGAGCACCGGTGCGAGGGCCGCGCGGGCCAACTCCGGCGAATTGTTTCGTTCGCTCAGATGGGCCGCCACGACGGCGCCCAGAGCCGCATGCCGGCAACGTGACAACAGCTCGGCGGCCGCCGTGTTGGACAGGTGTCCATGCGTGCCCAGGATGCGCCGCTGCAGCGACGGCGGGTAGGGGCCGGCGCGCAGCATCGCCTCGTCGTGATTGCTCTCCAGCAGCAGGGCATGGCAGCCCCGGAGGGCCTGTGCGACGGCAGCCGGCGCGCAACCCAGGTCGGTGACGATGCCCAGCCGCACGGCGCCGTCGCCCAGGCAGAGCTGAAGCGGCTCCAGCGCGTCGTGCGGGACCGAGAAGGGCCGCAGTTCCATGTCGCCCATGACGACGGCTTCCCCGCTGCGCACCAGTCGCAGCAGGGCCGTGTCGAAGTCCTCACGACCGACGGCCCGCCAGGTGCCACGGCTCGTGACCACGGGGATGCGATGGCGGCGCGCGAAAGCCAGCGAGCAGCCGACGTGATCGCCATGCTCGTGGGTGATGAAAACCGCGTCGATGTCGGCCGGCTCGCAGCCGGCGCGCGCGAGTCGCCGCGCCAGCTCACGCTCGCTGAAGCCCGCGTCGATGAGGACGCGCGTGGTCGTGATGCCCTGGCTGGCCTCGACGAGGGTCGAGTTGCCGCCGCTGCCGCTGCCGAGGCTGCAAAACCGCATCACGGCAGCGCTTCCCGACCTGCCAGAGGGCTTACTTCAGGTCATCCATCAGCAGGCTGAGGATGCGCTTGGCGTTGTCGTCGGCAATGGCCTGGCCGCGATCGTCGAGGACACGCACCGTGCTCTTGTCGCCTTCGGCCTTGACGGAGACGCGGTAGCGCACCGGCGTCACGGCCTTGGCGCCGAAGAGGCGCTGGAAGAAGTTGGGCTCGTCCTGGCCGGCCTTCTCGGGGTCGGCGTAGCGCAGGTAGAACAGGCCGGCGGCGCGGTCACGGTCTTCGATGGTGAAGCCATGGCGGTCCAGCGACAGGCCGACGCGGCGCCAGGCGCGGTCGAAGCCCTCGTTGACGCTGAGGCTGTCGGGCACTTCGGACAGCGGGCGGCGGGCGCGGGGCTCGTCGCCGCCGATCTTGAGCGTGCTGGCCGACGGCGCGGGCGCGGGCTTGCCGGCCTCGGCGACGACGGCCTTGGCTGCATCTTCCTTGCCGCCGAGCTTGAGCATCAACCGCGACAGCATCTCGGCTTCGAGGTAGGGGTCGCTCGGACGGTTCTGCCAGGCGGTGGAATCGCGGCCCTGGGTGGTGTAGACCTCCTGCATGCCGCGGTGGCTGATGAAGATGTCCGTGCCGTTGGCGCCGCGCTCGACGCGCGTGCGGTACATGTCGCGCTCGCCGGTCGAGTACAGGCCGTCGAAGACCTTGCCGATGGTGGAGCGGATGATGTCCTGCGGCAGCTTGGCGCGGTTCTCGGCCCAGTTGGTCTCCATCACGCCGACCTCGGGCTGCTCCTTGACGACCTCCAGGCCGCGTTCCTGCCAGAAGCTGCGGATCTGCGGCCAGAGCTGTTCGGGCGTGGCGGAGGTGTGCAGCCAGCGGTCGGTGCCGCTGCGCTCCAGGCGCACGTCGCCGGCGGCGTTGCTGGCCACGCTGCCCGCGGGCAGGCCTTGTGCGCCGGAGGTGGTGGCCGGCCGCGCAGCCGTCAGGGCCGAGGCGGTGATGGAGCCGCCCTGCACCTGGGCGCGGCTGTCCTTGGCGAGCTGGGTCAGGTCGGGCGGGACGTCGAGGCCCTGGGTCTGGCGAGAGGCGGTCTTGTAGTCCACCTTGTCGCTGGAGAACATGTTGTCGAAGGTGCTGCAGCCGGTGAGCGACAGGACAAGCGCCGAGCAGGCCAGGCAGGTCGCCGTCGGGCGAATCGAGGGAAGGGACGTCACGCTGGAAATCTCCGGGAACAAAGGCGCCGGGCGGCGCCGGCGCAGCCGCGCATTAGACCAGAGGCTCAGAGGAGTCCGGCTTCGTTCATCGCCTGGCCGACGCCGGCCTGGCCTGCCGCCGTCAACGGCGTGATCGGCAGGCGCACCGTGGCGCCGCAACGGCCCAGGCGCGACAGCGCCCACTTGGCCGGACCGGGGCTGGGTTCGCAGAACAGCTGCTTGTGCAGGCCGAGCAGCTTGAGGTGGATCTTGCGGGCCTCGACGGCATTGCCGTCCAGCGCCAGGCGGCACAGCTCGGCCATCTCGCGGGGCGCGACGTTGGCCGTCACGCTGACGTTGCCATGGCCGCCCAGCAGCATCAGGGCCACGGCGGTGCCGTCGTCGCCAGAATAGACGTGAAAGCCCTGGGGCGCATGCTTGATGAGGTAGGCCGCGCGTTCGATGTTGCCCGTGGCCTCCTTGATGCCGAAGACGCCGGGCAGCGCGGCGCAGCGCAGCGCCGTCTCGGGCGCCATATCGGCCACGGTGCGGCCGGGCACGTTGTAGAGCATCATGGGGATGTCCACGGCCTCGGCGATGGCCTTGAAGTGCTGGTAGATGCCTTCCTGCGACGGCTTGTTGTAGTAGGGCACGACGGACAGCGTGCAGTCGGCCCCGACTTCCTTGGCGTAACGGCTGAGTTCGATGGCCTCGGCGGTCGAGTTGGCGCCGGTGCCGGCCAGGATGGGCACGCGGCCCTTCGCATGCTCGACCGCGACGCGGATGATCTCGCGGTTTTCTTCCATGCTGACCGTGGGCGACTCGCCCGTGGTGCCGACCACGCCGACGCAGGCCGTGCCCGCTTCGACGTGCCAGTCGATCAGGCGGCGCATGGCCGGGTAGTCGATGCTGCCGTCCTCGTTCATGGGAGTGACGAGGGCGACGATGCTGCCGAGGATGGGCTTCATGATGTGCTGGTGCTGTGAATCGAAAGATTTTAGGCCGTGCGGACAGCGGCAACGCGCTGGACGAAGCGCGGGTTGACGCCCTCGCGCCCCGGCTCCAACAGGTCTTCGTAAGCCACGATGCGCCAGTCGTGGCAGACGCGCAGGAGCTCGCCGCGCTGCAGCAGGAATTCAGGCCGCGACGGCCGGCCTATCGCCTGTTGTCCGTCGGCGAAGGTTTCCCACAGCAGCATGCCGCCCGGCCTGACGGCCGATTTGATCGCATCGAACAAGGGCCGCCACAGGTAGTTGCAGACGATGACGAGATCGAACTCCCGGCCGGCCAGCGGCCAGGGGCCGGCCTCGATGTCGGCGTCGAGGATTTCGGCGATCGGCCGCAGCGGCGCGGTGGCCGCCGTATCGCGGTCCACGCCCGTGACGCGCCAGCCCCGCTCGGCCAGCCAGCACAGGTTGCGCCCGCAGCCGCAGGCGACGTCCAGCGCCGTGCCCGGAGCTTCGGGGACGAAGCGCTGCAGCCAGGTCGACGGGTTGCCCTTCATCCGAAGCAGGCCCAGATCTGCTCGCTGAGCTGCACCATGACGGCCGGCTGCAGGTAGGCCAGGCAGGCCGCGCCAAGAACCACCGCAACACCGGCGGCCCAGAGCAGGCGCCGCGTCGGCTTCATGCGGGCCGTGCCCTCAGGATGGGCGCCTCGCGCACCGGCAGGTTGGCCAGCATGGCCATGACCCCCAGCGCGATGGCCAGCCACCAGACGACGTCATAGCTGCCGGTGGCGTCGTAGAGCTTGCCGCCCAGCCAGACGCCGAGGAAGCTGCCGATCTGGTGGCTGAAGAAGACGAAGCCGCCCAGCATGGAGAGGTGCTGGGCGCCGAAGATCTGCGCGACGACGGCGTTGGTCGGCGGCACGGTGGACAGCCACAGGAAGCCGATGACCGCGGCGAAGACATAGACGCTGGCCGGCGTCAGCGGCACCGAGACGAAGGTGGCGATGGCGACCGCCCGCAGGCCGTAGATGGCCGCCAACAGGTAGCGCTTGGGAAAGCGCTGGCCCAGCATGCCGACGGCGTAGGTGCCGAAGATGTTGAACAGGCCGATCAGCATCAGCGCCCAGGTCGACACCTGCACGCCCAGGCCGTGGTCCTTCAGGTAACTCGGCAGGTGCACGCCGATGAAGACCACCTGGAAGCCGCAGACGAAGTAGCCCAGCATCAGCAGCTGGAAACTGCGGTAGCCGAAGGCCTCGCGCAGCGCCTGGCCGATGCTCTGGTGGCCGCTGCCGGCGCCGATGGCCTGGCGTTCGCGAACGCCCAGGGCCAGCGGCGCGATGAGCAGGGCGGCGCCGGCCAGCAGGTAGAGCGCGCCCTGCCAGCCGAGGTGGCCGATCAGCCAGGTCTCCACCGGGATCATGACGAACTGGCCGAAGGAGCCGGCCGCCGCCGCGACGCCGAAGGCCCAGGAGCGCTTCTCGGGCGACACCGTGCGGCCCAGCACGCCGTAGATGACGGCGTAGGTCGAGCCCGACTGCGCAATGCCGATCAGCACCCCGGCAGTCAGCGTGAACGGCAGCGGCTGGGCGGACACCGCCATCAGCACGAGGCCGAGGGCGTAGCACAGGCCGCCGGCGACGAGCACCTTCCAGGCGCCGAAGCGGTCGGCGAACATGCCGGCGAAAGGGCCGGCGGCGCCCCACGCCAGGTTCTGCACGGCCATGGCGAAGGAGAAGGTCTCGCGCGTCCAGCCCCGCTCCGCGATGACGGGCTGCAGCCAGAAGCCGAAGCCGTGGCGAATGCCCATGGACAGCGTGACGATGAGGGCGCCGCACAGCAGCACCTGCTGCACTGACAAATGCTGGGACTCGGCGGCGCGGGAAGGGTTCATCCCGGCGACTGTACTCAGCGCCGCTTGGCCTTCGCTTGCGGCTTGGCTTTGCCCCCGGACTTCTTCTTGGCGCCCGTCTTCTTCGGCGCGTCGGCCGTGGACGTGGTGGCCTGGGCACTGGAGGCCGCCACGTCGGCCAGGCGGGTCAGCAGCCGCCCCTGCTTGACGCGCAGCAGCGGCATGTCGACCTGGCCCAGGTCGGCCAGCGGGTCGCCGCCCAGCAGCAGGAAGCTGGCTTCGCAGCCCGGCTCGAAGCAGCCCAGGCGCCGGCCGGGGAAGAGGGCGCGGGGCGTGTCCTGCGTGGCCAGGCGCAGCAAGGTGGCGCGGTCCATGCCGAGTTCGTCGAGCGCATGCAGCTCGGCCCGGGCGGTGCCGATGAAGACGTCCGAGCCGAGCAGCAGCGGCACGCCCGCCGTCTGCAGCCGTGCGAGATTGGCGCGCTGGACCTCGCGCAGGGCCGTCAGCGCCGGGCCGTCGAGCCTGAAGAGCGCCGTGGCGGCGGTCGTCGTGATGACGGCGGTGTGCTGGCGCGCGGCGCGTGCGGCGGCCGCCTCGCTCAGCGCGAAGACCTCGGGTGCCTCGTCCAGGGTGTTGGCATAGCCCGGCAGGTGGGCGATGGCGTCGACGCCGGCTGCCAGCGCCGCGTCGAAGTCGGCGGCCGTCTCGACGTGGGCCACGACGCGCCGGCCATCGACGTGGGCCAGCCGCGTCAGCTCGGCGGCCGTCTCGGGCGTCAGGCCCAGCCGGCCGAAGTTCGCCAGTTGCTGGCGCAGTTCGGGGCGTTCACTGTGGGCGATGACCAGGCGCAGCCAGGTGCCGCCGCGGGCCTTGATGGCTGGCCACTGCTGGCGCGCCTGCTCGGGGCTGTCGACGAGGACGATCTGCTTCTGCGCAGCGGCGGCCTCGGGGTTGGGCTCGGGCAGCACGGCGGCGAGGGGATAGCCGTCGCTGGAGGTGATGCAGGCGGTGACGAAGCTGACCTCGGGCGCGGCGGCGCCGGCGGCCAGGGGTTTGACCTCGGCGACGCCAGCGGGGTCGCCGCAGAGCATGGCGGCATAGAAGACGCCGTCGTCGACGTAGCGGTCGGCGTACTGGCCCCAGCCCCAGGCGGTCTGCAGGTTGTGGTTGTGGGCCTCGGCCAGTGGGTTGATCAGCACCTGCTGGCCGCGCAGGTCCATCTTGCGGTTGACCTTGGCCGGCTTCTTCGCGACGAAGACGCCGTTCTCGACATAGAGGTTGCCGCGCTGGATTTGGCGGCCGTCGAACCAGCGGGCGTTCTTCAGCTCCCAGGACAGCGGCGCGCTGGCCTGGTAGGGCTGTTGCGGAGGAGGCGAAGGCTGGGCCTGTGAAAAACTACAGGCCAGCAACAGGCAGGCGGTCAGGAATCTCAAGCGTCGGAACTCGGTCTTCGGGGGCCGCGAATCCTAGCCCGACCGCCTTCATAGAATCGCGCCCCTATGTCCAGCCGTCCGTCCCCTTCCTCCCCCGCCAGTTACGGTGAAGCCTCCATCCGCGTGCTCAAGGGCCTGGAGCCCGTCAAGCAGCGGCCGGGCATGTACACCCGCACCGACAACCCGCTGCATTGCATCCAGGAGGTCATCGACAACGCCGCCGACGAGGCCCTGGCCGGTTTCGGCAAGCGCATCGACCTGACGCTGCACGCCGACGGCTCCGTCTCCGTGGCCGACGACGGCCGGGGCATCCCCTTCGGCCTGCACCCGGAAGAAGGCGTGCCGGTCATCGAGATCGTCTACACGCGGCTGCACGCCGGCGGCAAGTTCGACAAGGGCTCGGGCGGCGCCTACAGCTTCTCGGGTGGCCTGCACGGCGTGGGCGTGTCGGTGACCAATGCCCTGGCCAAGCGGCTGGAGGTGGCCGTCTGGCGCGACAAGCAGGTGGCCGGCATCGCCTTCGAGCATGGCGACGTGGTGCAGCCGGTCGTCAGTCGTCCCATGGCCAGCGGCGACCGCAAGCAGGGCACGACGGTGCGGGTCTGGCCCGAGCCCAAGTACTTCGAGAGCGCCGAGCTGCCCCGTCACGAATTGATTCACCTGTTGCGTTCCAAGGCCGTGCTCATGCCTGGCGTGACGGTGACGCTGAAGATCGAGAAGACCAACGAGGTCACGACCTGGCTCTACAAGGCCGGCCTGCGTGACTACCTGGCCCAGTCGCTGGCGGCCGACCCGCTGATCCCGCTCTTCGAGGGCGAGGGCTTCGCCACCGCCGGCGAGAGCGAGAACTTCGCCGAAGGCGAGGGCGCCTCGTGGTGCGTGGCCTTCACCGAGGAAGGCGCGCCGCTGCGCGAGAGCTACGTCAACCTCATCCCCACCGTCGCCGGCGGTACCCACGAGTCCGGCCTCAAGGATGGCCTGTTCGGCGCGGTCAAAGGCTTCATCGAGATGCATTCGCTGATGCCCAAGGGCGTCAAGCTCATGCCCGACGACGTGTTCTCGCGTGCCAGCTTCGTGCTTTCGGCCAAGGTGCTGGACCCGCAGTTCCAGGGACAGACCAAGGAGCGCCTGAACTCGCGCGACGCGCTGCGCCTGGTGTCGGCCTACGTCAAGCCGGCGCTGGAGCTGTGGCTCAACCAGCATGTCGAGCACGGCAAGAAGCTGGCCGAACTCGTCATCAAGCAGGCCCAGACCCGCCAGCGCGCCAGCCAGAAGGTCGAGAAGCGCAAGGGCTCGGGCGTGGCCGTGCTGCCCGGCAAGCTGACCGACTGCGAAAGCCGCGACCTGACGCTCAACGAGATCTTCCTCGTCGAGGGCGACTCGGCCGGCGGCAGCGCCAAGATGGGCCGCGACAAGGAAACCCAGGCCATCCTGCCGCTGCGCGGCAAGGTGCTCAACGCCTGGGAGGTCGAGCGCGACCTGCTCTTCAAGAACAACGAGATCCACGACATCTCGGTCGCCCTGGGCGTGGACCCCCACGGCCCCACCGACACCGTGGACCTCTCCGGCCTGCGCTACGGCAAGGTCTGCATCCTGTCGGACGCCGACGTCGACGGCTCGCACATCCAGGTGCTGCTGCTGACGCTGTTCTTCCGCCACTTCCCGCGGCTGGTGGAGACGGGCCACGTCTTCGTCGCCCGGCCGCCGCTGTACCGCGTCGATGCCCCGGCCCGCGGCAAGAAGCCCGCGACCAAGCTCTACGCCCTGGACGACGGCGAGCTGACCGCCACGCTGGACAAGCTGCGCAAGGAAGGCGCCCGCGAAGGCAGCTGGAGCATCAGCCGCTTCAAGGGCCTGGGCGAGATGAGCGCCGAGCAGCTCTGGGACACCACCCTCAACCCCGAGACCCGGCGCCTCTCGCGCGTGGCCTACGGCCAGCTCGACTTCACCGCCACCGTCGACGCCTTCAACCGCCTCATGGGCAAGGGCGAGGCGGCCTCGCGCCGCGAGCTGATGGAGCTGCACGGCGACGCGATCGAGGTGGATGTCTGAGGTCCTTGGATATACAATTTTATCAATGTATATCAAGGGGCTGCCATGAAGGTCGCGAAGTGGGGCAACAGCCTGGCCGTGCGTTTGCCGGCGTCGGTCGTGGAAGCTCTGTCGCTGGCAGAGGGCGACGACGTGACGATAGAGGCGGTCGACAACCGTCACCTGAAGCTGAGCCGTGCGCCCGACACGGAGGAGTTGCTGGCCAGGCTTCGCCAATTCCGCGGGCGGCTGCCGGCCGACTTCAAGTTCAATCGGGACGAAGCCAATGAGCGGGGGCCCGATGCAGGCTGACGCGGGGCCGAGCATGGCCCTCGACACGAATGTCCTGGTCTATGCATTCGATCGCGATCCGGCGAAGGCGGCCGTGGCGGAACGACTGCTGGCCACCAAGCCGTTCATCAGCGTGCAGGCCCTGAACGAGTTGGTGAACGTCCTCAGGCGCAAGCGGGCGCTGTCCTGGCCGGAAGTCTCCGAGGTCGTGGAAACGGTGTCGGCGCTGTGCCGCGTCGTGGACCTCACTTTGGACACCCACCGCATCGCCCTCGCCCTGGTACGCCGTCACAGCCTCGGCTGGTGGGACGCCCTGCAACTGGCGGCGGCGCTGGACGCTGGCGTGGATGAGTTCATGACCGAAGATCTGCAGGCCGGTCTGCAGATCGAGTCTCGCCTGCGCGTGGTGAACCCCTTCCTCGCATGACCGCCGCGCTGCGCCTTCGCCCGACCATGCTCTCCGACCTCGACTGGGTCGTATCGCTCGAGCGCGATGGCGCCAACCTGCCGTTCATCACGCCCTGGGAGCGGCCCCAGCACGAGGGCGCCATCCGCTTTCCGGACTCGCGGCACTTCATCGTCGAGGAGGGAGACGAACTGGCCCGCATCGGCTTCGTCATCCTGCAGGGCTGCCGCAACCCCAACGGCTCGGTCGAGCTCAAGCGCCTGGTCATGCAGGCCAAGGGCCGGGGCCTCGGGCGGGCCGTCGTGCGGCAGCTCAAGGCCATGGCCTTCACCCAGCTCAAGGCGCATCGCTTCTGGCTCGACGTGAAGGCGCTCAACACGCGCGCCTTCAGCCTCTACCAGAGCGAAGGCTTCGTCGAGGAGGGGCGTCTGCGCGAAAGCGTGCGCGTCGCCATCGACGGCGCCGACGGCTACGACTCCCTCATCGTGATGTCGCTGCTGGACCGCGAATATCGGGCCCGCACGGCCCTGGGCCTGGAGGGCGGATGAGGCCGGCCTGGCTGCTGCTCCTGCCGCTCGCGCTGGCCCTGCCTGCGCGCGCCGAGCTGTGGGGTTATGTCGATGCGGCCGGCGTGGCTCACTTCGCGCCGCGGCCCCTGGACTCGCGCTACAGCCCCGTGCTCGGCGGCATGGCGCGGGCGCTGCAGGTGCCCGGCAAAGCGGACTCGGGCGCCACGCTGCTGACCTGGCTGGACATCGCCCCCGAAGTCAAGGCCGTGCAGCCGTGGGTGAGGGAAGCAGCGCGCCAGCATGGCGTGGATGCCGAGCTCCTCAAGGCCATCATCGCGGTCGAGTCGGGCTACCAGAAGGGCGCCGTGTCGCCCCGCGGCGCCCTCGGCCTCATGCAGATCACCCCCGAGACGGCCAGCCGCTACGCGTCGCCGGCCGAGGCCGCGCGGCTGATCGAGCCGCGCATCAACATCCACACCGGCGCGCGCATGCTGGCCGACCTGATCCGCCGCTTCGGCCACATCGACGCGGCGCTGGCGGCCTGGAATGCCGGCGAGGGCGCCGTGCGCCGCGCCGGCGGGCGCGTGCCCGACATCGACGAAACCCAGGCCCACGTGCAGCTCGTCCTCGAGCTGTACTGGGCCCTGCTGCAGCAGAGCCAGCCGGCCCGTGCGCAGCGCTTGACCCTGCACCCATGAGTTCCCAGACCACGATCGATTTCGACGGCCCCGATGGCGGCGGCCCCCTTGATGGCAATGGCAGCAATGCCGGCAACGGCCCCGACGACCCCAACGCGCTGACGCTGGCCGCCTATGCCCAGCAGGCCTACCTCGAGTACGCGCTCAGCGTCGTCAAGGGCCGGGCGCTGCCGGCCTATTCAGACGGACAAAAGCCCGTGCAGCGCCGCATCCTGTACTCGATGCAGCGCCTGGGCCTGGGCTGGTCGGGCAACTCCGGGGCCAAGCCGGTCAAGGGCGCCAAGGTCGTGGGCGACGTGCTCGGCAACTTCCACCCGCATGGCGACCAGTCGGTTTACGACGCCCTCGTGCGCATGGCCCAGGACTTCTCCCTGCGCTATCCCCTCATCGACGGCCACGGCAACTTCGGCAGCCGCGACGGCGACGGCGCCGCGGCCATGCGCTACACGGAAGCCCGCCTCGCGCCCATCGCGCGGCTGCTGCTCGACGAGATCGACGAAGGCACGGTGGACTTCCGCGGCAACTACGACGGCACCCAGCAGGAGCCCGTCGAGCTGCCGGCGCGCCTGCCCATGGTGCTGCTCAACGGCGCCAGCGGCATCGCCGTGGGCCTGGCCACCGAGATTCCCAGCCACAACCTGCGCGAGGTGGCCGCTGCTGCCGTGGCCCTGCTGAAGGACGACAAGCTCGGCGACGACGCCCTCTACGAGCTCGTGCCCGGCCCCGACTTCCCGGGCGGCGGGCAACTCATCAGCGCGCCCGAGGAAATTCGCGCCGCCTACGCCTCCGGCCGCGGCAGCCTCAAGCTGCGCGCCCGCTGGAAGATCGAGGATCTGGCCCGCGGGCAGTGGCAGCTCGTCGTCACCGAGCTGCCTCACGGCACCAGCGCCCAGAAGGTGCTGGAGGAGATTGAGGAGCTGTCCAACCCCAAGGTCAAGGCCGGCAAGAAGACGCTCTCGGCCGAGCAACTGCAGCTCAAGGCCAGCCTGCTGGCCGTGCTCGACGGCGTGCGCGACGAGTCCAGCAAGGACGCCCCGGTGCGCATCGTCTTCGAGCCCAAGAGCCGCACGATCGAGCAGCAGGAGCTGATCAACACCCTGCTGGCCCACACCAGCCTCGAAAGCAGCGCGCCGGTCAACCTGACCATGATCGGCGCCGACGGTCGGCCGACGCAGAAGAGCCTGCGCGAGGTGCTGGCCGAGTGGGTGGCCTTCCGGCAGGCCACGGTGCGCCGGCGTACCGAGCACCGCCTGGCCAAGGTCAACGACCGCATCCACGTGCTCGAAGGCCGGCAGCTGGTGCTGCTCAACATCGACGAGGTGATCCGCATCATCCGCGAGTCCGACGAGCCCAAAGCGGCGCTGATCGCCCGCTTCAAGCTCAGCGACCGGCAGGCCGAGGACATCCTCGAGATCCGGCTGCGCCAGCTGGCGAGGCTGGAGGCGATCAAGATCGAGCAGGAGCTGTCCAGCCTGCGCGACGAGCGGAGCAAGCTGGAGGACATCCTCGGCAGCACCACCGCGCTGCGCCGCGTCGTCATCAAGGAGATCGAGGCCGACGCCAGGCAATACGGCGACGACCGCCGCACGCTGATCCAGGCCGAGAAGCGCGTCGTCGCCGAGGTGCGGATCGTCGACGAGCCGGTCACCGTGATCGTCAGCCAGAAGGGCTGGGTGAGGGCACTCAAGGGCCACGAGGTGGACGTGGCGGCGCAGACCTTCAAGGCGGGCGACGCGCTTTGGGGGGCCTTCCGCTGCCGCAGTGTCGATCCGCTCATCGTCGTGGGCAGCACCGGGCGCGTCTATTCCGTCCCCGTCTCGGCCCTGCCGGGCGGGCGCGGCGACGGCCAGCCCATCACCACCCTGATCGAGCTCGAAAGCGGCAGCCAGATCGCCCATTACGTGGCGGGCGCGCCGACCCAGCGCCTCGTCATGGCGGGCTCGTCGGGCTATGGCTTCATCGCCCAGCTGGGCGACCTCGTCGGGCGCCAGAAGGCCGGCAAGACATTCCTGGCGCTGGATGAGGGCGAGCAGCCGTTGCTGGCGGCCGTACCGGGCGACGCGGTGGCCCTGCAGCTCGGCGTGCTCAGCGCCCAGGGCCGGCTGCTCAGCTTCCCGCTCGATGAACTCAAGCACCAGCCCAAGGGCGGCAAGGGGCTGATGCTGATGGACCTGGAAGCCAAGGACTCCGTGGCGTCGCTCGCCTGCTTCACCGCCCAGCTGCGGGTGCTGGGCAGCGGGCGCGGCGGCAAGCCGCGCGAGGAGGTGCTGAAGAACCAGTCCCTGGCTGCCCACGCCGGCAAGCGGGCCCGCAAGGGCAAGACGGTCGAGGGCCTGCAGAAGGTGTTGCGGCTGGCGGCCGAGTGACGGCCTGCACAGAACTGGTGGCTTGCACGGAACTGGTGACGCCGCGCGCTGCTTGGGTGCAGAAGTGACAAGGGCTGTGCGTATCCTTACAAGAAGCTACAAGTAAATCGGGTCGCACCCCTAGGCCGAAGGGTGTCCCGAGACTTCCTACCGCTTCGTTGCACCGCACAATGATTTCCGGCGGTTGTGCTTGACCGTCAAAGTCAGGAGCTACGCATATGAAGTTGAAAAACATCGCCGCCGCGACCGTGGTGGCACTTACCGCGCTCAGCAGCCACGCTGCCAGCACGAACTGGGGCTCGCACGATGCGCTCGAACTGGGCGGCAACACCGTCACCAGCGGCGCCATCTTCGACACCTACAGCTTCTCGCTGGCCTCGGCCTCGAGCGTCACCAGCGGTGTCCTGTCGTTCGGCAACATCGTGGGCGGGGCCTACAGCCTCTACTCCTTCGGTGCCGACCACGTGATGGGTACGAGCGACGACGTCGGCCTCGGCGCCTGGACCTTCGGCGGCGTGCCGACCACCCACACGGTGTCGCTGTCTTCCGGCAACTACTACTACTCCGTCCTCGGCGGCGTGACGGCGGGCACGGCGTCCTACGCCATCGCCTCCACGACGGCGCCGGTGCCGGAACCCGAGACCTACGCCCTGCTGGGCGCCGGCCTGGGCGTGATCGGCTTCGTCGCTTCGCGTCGCCGCCGCGAGTCCTGATCGGCAGCGGCAACGGTGCGTCCCATCGGACGCGCCGTCATGCCAGCTGGCTGTCTCCTCTGAAACCCCGCCTTGCGCAAGCAGCGGGGTTTTTTTACTCAGTCGTCCAGCCCGAAGAAGCGGCTCGGGAAGACCATGCTCTGGCCCGAGCGCAGCACGCGGCCGTCCTTGAAGTAGACGTTGAAGCGCATGCCATAGCCCGATTGCTCGGGCTCGATGGTCCAGTCCCACACCTCCTCGCCGCTGTTGCGGTAGAAGACCCGGCTGCGTTCGTTGCCGAGGATGCGGCTGACCTGCTCGGGCGTCATGCCCGGCTCGATGCGGGCGCGGCTGGCGGGCGAGAGGCCGTCCTCGACGCCGATCAGGCGGCCGTCGGCGCCCAGGTGCACCATGTAGCAGTGCTTGCCCCGGGGCTGGGTCGAATACTCCAGCGTGCGCCCGCCGCCTGGCTCCGGCCAGACCCGCGTGGGCGGTCCGTAGATCGCCATGACGTCGGCGTCGCGGCTTTCGCCGGGGCGCAGCCGCGCATCGCGGTCGAGGGTGGCGCAGCCGGCCAGCAGCGCGGCACAAAGGACGAGGGCGGCGGTTTTCATGGCCGTGACGGGCAAGTTCAGCGCCTGGCCAGGGCCCGCGCGCATTCGCTGACCAGGCCGGGGCCCTGGTAGATCAGGCCGGTGTAGACCTGCACGAGGTCGGCGCCGGCGGCGATCTTGGCCCGGGCGTCCTCGCCGCTGAGCACCCCGCCCACGCCGATGATGGGATAGCCCGCGGGCAGGGCGGCGCGCAGCAGGCGGATGACGCGGTTGCTGGCCTCGAAGACCGGCGCCCCCGACAGGCCGCCGGTTTCCTCCGCGTGGGGCAGGCCCTGTACCTTGTCGCGCGCGATGGTGGTGTTGGTGGCGATGACGCCGTCGATGCCGTTGACCTTGAGCGTCTGCGCGATGACGGCCACCTGCGCCTCCTCCAGGTCGGGCGCGATCTTCACGAACATGGGCACGCTGCGGCCGGTGCGGCTCTCCAGCTGCAGCTTGCGCTGCTGCAGGCGCGACAGCAGGGCGTCCAGCGCCTCGTCGCTCTGCAGGGCGCGCAGGTTCTTGGTGTTGGGGCTGGAGATGTTGACGGCGATGTAGTCGGCATGCGGGAAGACGCCTTCCAGCCCCAGCAGGTAGTCGTCCGCCGCGTTCTCGATGGGCGTGGCCGCGTTCTTGCCGATGTTCAGGCCCAGGATGCCGCCGGCCGCGCGGAAGCTGTGGGCGCGCCGGACGTTGCCAATGAAGGCGGCCAGGCCCTCGTTGTTGAAGCCCAGGCGGTTGATCAGGGCCCGCGCCTCGGGCAGGCGGAACATGCGCGGCTTGTCGTTGCCGGGCTGGCCCTTGGGCGTCACCGTGCCGACCTCGATGAAGCCGAAGCCCATGGCGCCCAGGCCGTCGATGCAGCGGCCGTTCTTGTCGAGGCCGGCCGCCAGCCCGATGCGGTTGGGAAAGCGCAGGCCGGCGACGGTCACCGGGTCGCTGACCCGTTCGCCGCACCACAGCCATTGCGCGGGCGTGTTCTGCAGCCGGGCGATGCCGTCCAGCGTCAACTCATGGGCGCGTTCGGGGTCGAGGCCGAAGAGGAAGGGGCGGGTGAGGGCGTAGGGAATCAGTGGCATAGCCCCTGATTGTCGCCAAGCGCGGTGGAGGCCGACCTCAGCCGCCGTCCTCCGGCCGGTCCCAGGGCGGCACCTCGCCCATCTGCTCGAGCATGAAATCGATCAGGGCCCTGACCTTGGGCGCCGGGTGGCGGCTGGGGAGGTAGACGGCATAGAGGGTGTCGGCATCGGCCAGGCCGCCCACCGGGCGCCAGCCTGGCAGCAGGGCCTGGAGCCGGCCCGAGCGCAGGTCGGGGCCGACGGCGTAGGTCGGCAGCACCGCCAACCCCATGCCGGCGAGGGCGGCGATGCGCAGGGACTCGCTGCTGTTGGCCGTGAGCCCGCTCTCGAAGCGCAGGGCCCCACGCGTCTCCACCTCGGCCTCGCCGTGCTCGGCATGGCGGAAGCGCCAGCGGTCGGGCGACTGCAGGTAGCCGAAGCGCAGGCAGCGGTGGCCGGCGATGTCGGCCACCGATTGCGGTTCGCCATGCGCCTGCAGGTAGGCCGGCGCCGCGCACAGCACGAAGCGGATGGGCGCCAGCCGCCGGGCCACCAGGCCGTCCGACGGCCTGGCCGTCAGCCGCAGCACGACGTCGAAGCCCTCTTCGGCCAGGTCGACGTAGCGGTCGTTCAGCCCGAGCACCACGTCGAGCTGCGGATGGCGGGCGCAGAAGGCCGTCATGAGCCGGGTGAACTGCAGGTTGCCGAAGGCGGTGGACACCGACAGGCGCAGCACGCCGCGCGGCTCGTCCCGCCGGCCGGCCAGTTCGGTCTCCATCGCCAGCGACTCCTCCAGCAGGCGCAAGGCCCGGTCATACACGGCGCGGCCCTCGGCCGTCGGGCTGACGCTGCGCGTCGTGCGGTGCAGCAGCCGCGCGCCGAGCTGGTCTTCCAGCCGCACCACCTGCTTGCTGACGGCCGACTTCGTCGTGCCCAGCAGCCGCGCCGCGCCCGAGAAACCGCGCGCGTCGACGACGCGGGCGAAGGCTTGGAGGTCTTCGAGACGGCCCATGATCGTTCTCCAACTGGAAACTCTGAATCGACTTGCCGGCGGATTGTGTCTTCTTTGGGTGATTTCTAGAGTGGCAGCCTGTCGTTTCCAGGAGCCTCCGATGTCTGCCCTGTCTCCCTGCTTGCCGGCCCAATCCTTCCGTCCCGGCCCGCTCGCGCGGCTGGCGGCCGCCGTGGCGGCGTCCAGCCTGCCGCTGCTCTTCATCCTGCTGTGGAGCAGCGGCTACGTGGCCGGCAAGCTGGCCCTGCCGCACACCGGGCCGTTGACGCTGCTGACCCTGCGCTTCGGGCTGGCGGCCGTCGTGTTGCTCGCACTCGCCATGGCCACCGACGCGCCGTGGCCGCACCGGGCGCGAGCCTGGGGCCACCTCGCCGTCGTGGGCTTGCTGATGCAGGTGCTGCACTTCTCCTGCATCTACTTCGCGCTGCGCTGGGGCCTGAGCGCCGGCGTGGCGGGCCTGCTCATCGGCCTGATGCCGCTGGCCACCGCCCTGGGCGCCCATCTCTGGCTGGCCGAGCGCCTGAGCGGCCGGCAGTGGGCGGCCCTGCTGGGCGGCCTGGCCGGCGTGGGGCTGGTGGTGGCCGACAAGCCGCTGGGCGGCGCCTGGGCGAGCTATGCCGCGGCCGGCCTGGGCTTGCTGGGGCTGGTGGCCGGCACCCTCTACCAGAAGCGCTTTTGCGCCCACATGGACCTGCGCAGCGGCGCCGGCATCCAGATGGCCGTGTCGGCCCTGGCGGTGGCCGCGCTGGCGGGGCCGACCGAGCATTTCGCCGTGGACTGGCACCTGGAGCTCGTCGGCGCCTGGCTGTGGCTCGGCCTGGTGAACTCCATCGGCGCCTTCAGCCTGATGTTCATCATGATCCGCCGCGGCCAGGCGGGGCAGGTGGCGCGGCTGTTCTTCCTCATCCCCGGCGTTTCGGCCCTGATGGGCTTCGTGCTGCTGGGCGAAAGGCTGTCGCCGTTGGCCCTTGCGGGATTCGCGGTCTCGGCCCTGGCGGTCTGCCTGGCCGGCAAGAAGTGACAATGCCGGGGTTCTCTGGAGCCCCGACATGAAACCCCTGGACGATCCCGCCCACGACCGCGAGAGCGGCTCGCGCGACGCCACCCGCGACACCACCCGCACCGACGACACCCGCATCGGCGCGGTCCGTGCCCTCATCAGCCCGGCCCTGCTGCTGGAGGAACTGCCCATCCCCGACGCCACGCTGGAGCTGGTGGAGCAGGCCCGCCAGGAGATCGGTGCCATCCTGCACGGCCGCGACGACCGGCTGCTCGTCGTCGTCGGCCCCTGCTCCATCCACGACCACGACCAGGCCATGGACTACGCGCGGCTGCTCAAGGCCGCCCGCGACGAACTCAGCCGCGACCTGCTCCTCGTCATGCGCGTCTACTTCGAGAAGCCGCGCACGACCGTGGGCTGGAAGGGCTACATCAACGACCCGCGGCTGGACGGCAGCTTCCACATGAACGAGGGCCTGCGCCTGGCCCGCCAGCTGCTGCTGGACGTGAACGCCCTGGGCCTGCCCGCCGGCACCGAGTTCCTGGACCTGCTGTCGCCGCAGTACATCTCCGACCTCATCGCCTGGGGCGCCATCGGCGCGCGCACGACCGAGAGCCAGAGCCACCGCCAGCTGGCCTCGGGCCTCTCCTGCCCGGTCGGCTTCAAGAACGGCACCGACGGCGGCATCAAGGTTGCCAGCGACGCCGTGCTCGCCGCCAGCTCGCCCCACGCCTTCATGGGCATGACCAAGATGGGCACGGCCGCCATCTTCGAGACGCGCGGCAACGAGGACTGCCACGTCATCCTGCGCGGCGGCAAGGCGCCCAACTACGACGCGGCTTCCGTGAACGCCGCCTGCGACGCCCTGCGGACCTCGGGCCTGCGCGAGCAGGTCATGATCGACTTCTCGCACGCCAACTCCAGCAAGAAGTACGAGCGCCAGGTCGACGTCGGCCACGACGTGGCCGCCCAGATCGCCGGCGGCGACCGCCGCATCACCGGCGTGATGATCGAGAGCCATCTGCAGCCAGGCCGGCAGGACCTGCAGCCGGGCCAGACCAAGGCCGACCTCAAGCCGGGTGTGTCCATCACCGACGCCTGCCTGGGCTGGGCCCAGACCGAACCCTTGCTGCGCGAACTCGCCGCCGCGGTACAGAAGCGCCGCGAGTGAGATGGAACTGCCCCCGGCCCAACCCCGCGCGCTGAACGCGGCGCGTGTCTGGTCCGCCCCCCGCGGGGGCGGCGACGCTTGCGGCATTGAGCCTCAAGCGTCGCCAGCGCGGGCCGGCTCGGGAGCGGCCCAGCGCTCGGCCCGAATCCCTCGGGTTCAAACTCCTGCGGGTGGCGCGCTCCGACTGAAGTCAAGCCTGCGCCGCCCGCTCCCTTCTCTCCTCATCGCTTCATGAACCAAGACCAGCTCAAGCAACTCGTCGGCCGCGCGGCCCTGGACCACGTCCCCGCCGGCCAGGTCCTCGGCGTCGGCACGGGGTCCACGGTGGACTGCTTCATCGACGCCCTGGCGGCGCGGATCGCGGCGGGGGCCATCGCCATCCCGGGCGCCGTGTCCAGCTCGGAGCGCTCGACCCAGCGCCTGCGCAGCCACGGCATCCAGGTGCTCGACGCCTCGGAGGTCACCGGCCTGGCCGTCTATGTCGACGGTGCCGACGAGATCGACGGGCGCGGCTTCATGATCAAGGGCGGCGGCGCTGCGCTGACGCGCGAGAAGATCGTCGCCGACCTCGCCGAGACCTTCGTCTGCATCGCCGACGAATCCAAGCTCGTCAAGACGCTGGGCCGCTTCCCGCTGCCGGTGGAGATCATCCCGATGGCGGCGGCCCAGCTCGCGCGGCGCTTCGCCCGGCTGGGCGGCGAGGCGCGGCTGCGCGAGGGCGTCGTCACCGACAACGGCGGCCACATCCTCGACGTGCGTGGCCTGGCCATCGACGACCCGCTGGCCTTCGAGACCGAGGTCAACCAATGGCCCGGCGTCGTCACCGTCGGCGTGTTCGCCCGCCACCGCGCCCAGGTCTGCCTGCTCGGCGCGGCCGACGGCGTGAAGACGCTGAGGTTCTGAACCGCGGCATGTCGCGTCCGCCTTTCGGCTTCGATGCGGCGTCGCATGAGCGGCACCACTGGTGGCGCAGCGTGTTGCTGAAGCTGGCGCTGGGCGGCTCGATGGCGTTGCTGCTGTGGTGGGTGGTGGGTGGCGTGCCCGGCGCGCTGCTGGGCCTGCTCGTGGCGGTCCGTGCGCTGGGTCAGGCGCTGGCGCCGGACATCGTTGCGCTGGGAATCATGATGTGGCGCCTGCTGCGCGGCCTGGCGTTCAGGCCGGTGCAGGGCCGCTTCTACCAGTTCAAGGGCCATCGCATCCGCGTCGAGGACGACGGAATGCTGCGCCAGCGTTGGCTGGCATTGGAGGATGTGGCAACGGCCCTTGGCGCGCCGATGCCGGCCGCCTCGCTGAGGCGGCGCGGCTCCGGGTCGCTGCGCGAGCAACGCGACGGCATCTATGTGCTCGATGAAGTGGCGCTGGCCTGGCTGCGCGAGCAGCGCAGCGACCGTGCCGGGCGTCTGGCGCACTGGGTCGAGCGCGAGGTCTGGTATCCGGCCCGTGGCCGCAAGGCGAGCTACACGCAAAAAGGGGCACCCGCGGGCGCCCCTTCCGAAGACTAGCGACGGGCCTCAGTTGCGGCCCACCGCCGTCCAGGCTGCAGCCACTGCATTGGCTTCGGCACTGCCGGTGCCGTAGAGCTCGTTGGCGGCGGCGATGGTGCCGGCACGCGCGCCGGCGTAGTTGGTGGACGAGGTGAACTTCGTCGTCAGGGCGCGGTACCAGATCTTGGCGGCCTTGTCGCGGCCGATGCCGGTGAGCGAGCCCGAGCCGGTGGCCACCCGGGTGTTGCCCGCCACGCAGGTGGGGCTGGTGCCGTAGCTGCTGTTGGTGCCTTCGGCCAGCAGGAAGTAGAAGTGGTTGGCGACGCCCGAGCTGTAGTGCACGTCCAGGCTGCCCACCCCCGAGTACCAGCAGTCCGCCGAGGCGCCGTCGCTGCTGGGCTTGACCATGCTGCGCAGCGCGCCGCCGCCCACCATGATCTTCTCGCCGATCAGGTAGTCGCCGGCGTCGCTGCCGTTGGCGGCATAGAACTCGACCATGGAGCCGAAGATGTCGGAGGTGGCTTCGTTCAGGCCGCCCGACTCGCCGGAGTAGGTCAGGTTGGCGGTGCGGCTGGTGACGCCATGCGTCATCTCGTGGCCGGCCACGTCGAGCGACACCAGCGGCTTGATGCTGGTGCCGTCGCCGTCGCCGTAGGTCATGCAGAAGCAGGTGTCCGACCAGTAGGCGTTGGCGTAGTTGCGGCTGTAGTGCACACGGTTGTAGGCGCCCTTGCCGTCGTTGGCGATGCCGGAGCGGCCATGGACGTTCTTGTAGTAGTCCCAGGTCACGGCGGTGCCGTATTGCGCATCCGAGGCGGCGCTGGCGACGTCGCTCGTCGCGTTGTTGCCCCAGGTGTTGTCGGCGTCGGTGAAGATGGTTCCGCCGCTGGTGCGGTTCTTCATGTTGATCGTGTAGGTGCCGCCGCGGCTGGGGTCGCGCAGCTCGTAGCCGCTGGTGAGGCTGTTGGTCGTCAGCGTCACGTTGCCGCTGTACAGCGTCTTGCCGGTACCGGTGGCGGCGGCGGTGTGGATGTCGTCCCAGGCGTCGAGCTGGCGGCCGTTGGCGGCGTCGACGATGACGTGCTTCTCGAAAGGCGTGCCGTCGGCGTTCTCGCCGGTCAGGGGCACATCCCAGGCCAGGGCAGGCGCCTGGTCACGCGCGTAGATGACGAGTTCGGGCTTGCCCACGCTGCCGGCCTGGGTGCGGGTCACGGCCAGCGCGGCGCGGCTGGCGTTGAGGGCGGGCTTGCCGGCGGACTGGATGCCCCAGTGCAGGTTGTGGTGCATCGCGCGCAGGTTGCCGAGGCGGTCGGTCTGCACGACCAGGTCGCCGCCGATGACGCGCAGGCCGCCGACGGTGCGGTCCATGCGCACGTGGCTGCTGCCGTCGGCGTCGACGATGACGTCGCGCACCTGGTAGGCGTGGTCGCGCCCGTGCAGGCTGAGGCCGGGGAACTGGCGCACATGGTCCTCGGCGCGGGCATGCAGCTGGGCCGCATCGGCGTGGAAGGACTGGGCCTGGGCCAATGAGGCCACGAACGCCATGCTCAACAGGGAGAGGCGGAAGTTGGGGCGATACATCGAAAGCTCCTGGATTGTTGGAAGCGGCGGATCTGCCGCGGGGCGCGCCGGGTCTGGCGGCAGGCCGACTTTCTGTGCACCCGGCATCGGGGGGTGTCGGGAGTCACCCCCAATTGGCGCCCGCGCGCAACAGCGTCCGGCCTTGCGGCCCGGCGTTTTCCCGCGGCAGCGCCTCGCCGTCCGAGGGAAAGCCGCGCTCCAGCCTCGAATCAGGGACGGGCATTTCCGGATTCACAAGAAAAAGCCGGGCAGGGCCCGGCTTGGTGTGGTCGTGGCGGCCGGTGAGGCCGCTTCGGTTCAGAAGGTTTCCCAGTCGCCGTCGTCGACGGGCGCCGCGGCGACCCGCGGAGCGGGCGCGGGACGGGGGGCGACCTCCGGGGCCGGCCGAGGCTTGGCGGGCTGGGCGGCCGGCTTGGCCGCGACAGGCTTGGCCATCGGCGGCTTAGGGGCCGCGGCCTTCGTCACCGGGGCCTTGGGAGCGGGTGCCTTGGCCACGGGCGGCATGGCCGGCGCGGCCTTGGCGAGAGGCGGGCGGGCCGCCATCGGTGCCGCCGAATGGCGGGAGGTGCTGCCGGACAGCTTGAACACCCCGATGGCCTCGGCCATGCGGGCCGACTGCTCGCGCAGGCTCTCGGCCGCGGCGGCCGACTCCTCCACCAGGGCCGCGTTCTGCTGGGTCATCTGGTCGAGCTGCACGACGGAGCCGTTGACCACGCCGATGCCCTCGCTCTGCTCGCGGGCCGCGGCGCTGATCTCGCCGATGATGTCCGTCACCCGCTGCACGCTGGCGACGATCTCGGTCATCGTGGCGCCCGCGGCCTGGACCTGCTCGGTGCCGGAGTCCACGCGCTCCACGCTGGCGCTGATCAGGCTCTTGATCTCCTTGGCGGCCTCCGCGCTGCGCTGGGCCAGGGCCCGCACCTCGCCGGCCACGACGGCGAAGCCGCGGCCCTGCTCGCCGGCCCGGGCGGCTTCCACTGCGGCGTTCAGGGCCAGGATGTTGGTCTGGAAGGCGATGCCGTCGATGACGCCGATGATCTCGTTGATCTTGCGCGAGCTCTGGCTGATCTCGTCCATCGTCGCCACCACCTGCGACACCGCCTCGCCGCCACGCTGGGCCACGCTGGCGGCCGAGCTGGCGAGCTGGTTGGCCGTCATGGCGGCATCGGCCGTCTGCTTGACGGTGCCCGTCAGCTCGGACATCGAGGAGGCGGCGTTCTGCAGGTTGCTGGCTGTCTGTTCGGTGCGCTGGCTCAGGTCGATGTTGCCGGTGGCGATCTCGGCACTGGCCGTGCCGATGCTGTCGGCCGCACCGCGCACCTCGCCGATGAGCTTCTGCAGCGCGCTCTGCATGCCGTGCAGGGCATTGAGCAGCCGGCCGACTTCGTCCTGGCCGCCGGTGGGGATGTCGCGCGTCAGGTCGAACTCGGCGATCGCCTCGGCCACTTCCGCTGCGCTACGCAGCGGGCGGGTGATGGAGGCGCCCAGGGCGAGCGACAAATAGACGCCCAGGGCCAGGGAGATCAGCGCGAAGACGACCAGGCTGGTGCGGGCCCGTGCGTTGGCGCTTTCCAGCTCGCGGGCCGAGTTGTCGAGCTGCTCGCGCTGGGACTTGACGATGGCCTGGGTGGCCTCGCTGAGCCGCGTCACGGCGGGCTGGAATTCGTTGGCATACACCTGCTTGGCGGCGGCCTCGTCGCCGGACTTCTTGGCCTTCATCAGGGCTTCGCGCCCGGTGCGGTAGCCGCCGCGGGCCTGGTCCAGGGCCTTGAGCAGGGCCTTCTCGGCCTCGGTGTCCATGCGCGGCTCGATCTTCTTGAGCACGCCGCTCGCCACTTCGGTGGATGCGGCGGCCGTGGCGGCGAGCTGGTCACCCAGGGTCAGGTCGCCGGACAGGGCGATCGCCTGCGCCCGCGCTTCGCCGCCGCTGACGAGGCGGTAGTACTCGGTCGCGTCGCGTTCGGCCGCCAGGAAGTCGCCATACATCTCCGACGAGCGCGCCGCCATCTGGTTGAGCGCGAAAAAGCCGATGGCCGAGCCGATGAAGGAGATGAGCAGGACCAGGCCGAGCACGAAGGTCAGGCGCTGCGCAATGCTGCGGGAACCCAGCAAACCGTTGAACATGGAGCTTCCTCTTGGAGCCGCTGAGGGCAATCCGGGCAGTTTGCCCGGGCCCCGCGCCGGCGGCGGCCGCCGTGCCGCATCGAACCTGGCCTAAACCGCTGGTTTTCCACGCCGGGCCCGCCTGAGTGCGAAGCGCAGCGGGTCCACGGCCTCGACGAGGTCGGCTTCCAGGGGGTTGGGCGAGCCCAGGGCGAGTGCCGCCGCCAGGCGCCCGGCCAGTGCCGCCCAGGTGATGCCGCGGGAGGCCAGCGCCGTGCAGAGGACGAGGCCCGGCCGGCGTGGCTGCAGCTTGAGCTGGTCGGCCAGGGGGCCGGGGGCGGCCAGGCCACCGATCAGCGGCAGGCGGTCGGGGGCGATCAGCCGCCAGCCGACGCGTCCGGCCAGCGGCGCCTGAGGTATCTCGGCCAGCCCGGCCATCCGGGCATAACGGGCCAGGTTGTCGGCCTGGTCTGCCGCGCGCAGGGCCGGATCGGCGTCGCCGTCCTGGGCCGTGGCCCCGCACCAGAGGCCGCCGTGGCCGTCCGCGATGGCATAGCCCTCGCCCGCGATGGGCAGGGCCGGGCACCAGGGTGCCTGCGGCAGACGGGTGATCTGGCCGCGCTGCACGGTGAGCCCGTCGGCCGCGGGCCCGAGCAGTGGCAATTGGCCGTGGCCGCCCGCCAGCACGACGAGCGGCGCCTGCGCCAGGAGCCCGCCGGCAGCGTCGAGCAGCGCCCAGCCGCCCGGCTGCTCGTGCAGGGCGGCCACGGTCGTCTGCAGCCGCAGCTCGGCGCCGCTGGCCGCCAGCAGGGCTCGGGCATAGGCCGCCGGGTCCACGGCGCCGCCTCCGGGGTAGAACCAGGCCGGGTGGCCGAGGGCCGTGCCGGCCCGGGCCGAGGCGGCCTCGCGCGAGAGCGCCTCCACGTAGCTGGGCGCGTCCTGCATGCGCTCCAGCGGCAGCCGCGTCTCCAGCCGCAGCAGGCCCTGCTGGTGGGGCAGACCCAGCTCGGCGAGTTGGGCCTGGGTAGCCAGGGCCGCGGCGCGGTTGAAGCGGGCATGGGGACCGTCGTCGGGGTTGACCGTGCCGTGGAAGAGCCCGGCCGGGTTGCCCGAGCTGGCCCGGCCCGGGGCGTCGAGGGCGTCGATGACGGTGCAGGCCAGGCCGGCGCGCGACAGCGCCAGCGCGCAGGCCGCGCCCGCCAGGCCGGCGCCGAGGATGACGGCGCTGCGCGCTCCCGGCGCGAGCGGCTCGCGGCCGGCGGGGCGCTGCGGCAGATGGCGCGGCGCGAAGCGGGCCACGCTCATCTGCCCCTTGCTGGCGAAGCCCGGCACGCGCTCGACCTCGAAGCCGGCGGCGGACAGCCCGTCGCGGACGGGCCGCGCCACGCTCCACGTGGCGGCCGTGGCTCCGGGCGCGGCCAGCCGGGCGAGGCCCTTCAGCAGGTAGGCGTCCCACAGCTCGGGGTTGCAGGCCGGGGCGAAGCCGTCCAGGAAGAAGGCGTCGGCCTGCAGCACCAGTTCGCGCAGCAGGCCGCGGGCGTCGCCCAGGCCCAGCAGCAGCTCGACCCGCCCGCCCTCGAAGCCCAGCGTGTGCAGGCCCGGCGACAGCGGCGGCCAGCGCTCGACGAGCTGGGCCGCCAGGGCCGGCAGCGGGCTGCCTTCGTGCGCGCGGGCGAGGTCGTCCCGCCGCAGGGGGTGCTTCTCCACGCTGACGAAGATGAGGCGCGCACAGCGGTCAGTGTCCTGCCGCCAGGCCTCCCAGGTGGCCAGGAAGTTGTTGCCCAGGCCGAAGCCCGTCTCCAGCACGACGAAGCGCTCGCGGCCCTGCCAGCGCCGTGGCAGGCCATTGCCGCCGAGGAAGACGTGCCGTGCCTGCTCCAGCGCTCCGGCGCGGGCGTGGTAGACGTCGCCGAACTCGGCCGACCGGGGCGGCCCGGCCGGGTCGAAGACGACCCGGGCCGGCTCGAGCGGCGCGCGGGTCACGAACCGGCCCCGAAGAGCAGCAGCGCCGCCAGGCCGCCGCCCAGCAGCAGCGGCAGGGCCAGGGCCGGGATGACGAAGCGGGCGAAGCGCCAGCCGCCGGCCGCCACGGCCGTGATGCCGCGCGTGGTACTGTTGCAGGCGAAGGCGAGCAGCAGGCCCAGCAGCACCTGGCCGCGGCCGATGCTGCCGGCGGCCTGCAGGCCCGCGAGCGAGGCGATGGGCGCATGCACGTCGGCAAAGGCCGTCAGCGCCACGGCGCCGTACAGGCCCGAGCGGCCGAAGTGCTCGCGCGCCCAGCTCACCGCCACGGCCACGGCGCCGAGCATCAGCGACAGCACCAGGGCCTCGCGCAGCCGCAGCGGGCCGCGCGGGCCCTCGGGTTCGGGCGCGGCCGGGGTGGCCTCCGCGTCGCGGCGCGAACGCCGGGCCAGCAGCCAGCCCAGGCCGCCGCACAGGGCCGCGCCGAGCAGCGACACCGGCAGCACCAGCAGCGCCGCCTGCGGGGCCATGGCGAAGAGCATGACCTGGGCCAGCAGCCAGGTCGCGCAGGTGGACATCACCGCGCCGGCCGCGCAGGCCAGGGCCAGGCCCGGCTGGGCGCGGGCCCGCGCGCCCATGGCCGCGATGGTGGCCGTGCTCGAGACCAGGCCCGACAGCAGCCCCGACACGGCCAGCCCCGCCTGCGGGCCGGCCAGGCGCAGGGCGACGTGGCCGACGGCCTGCAGCACCAGCATGAGCAGCATCAGGCCGAGCAGGGAATGCGCCTTCATGCCGGCCAGCCAGGGCAGGGGCTGCTGGGGCATCAGCGGCATCACCACCAAGGCCAGGGCGCCGAGCAGCAGGGCGTCGTGCAGCTCCTCCTCGCGCAGCACCTGGGTGGCGAAGCGGTGCAGCCGGGTGCGGGCGGCCAGCAGCGCCGTCATGACGACGGCGGCGGGCGATCCGAGCAGCGGCGCCGTCACGCACAGCGCACCGATCAGGTAGGTGACGAGCAGGGCGGCCTCGGTCGTCAGGCCCGGGCGGCCGCGGCTGCGCAGGTAGGCCATGGCGGCCAGCGCCGTGATGGCCAGGGCGCCGACGGGCACCAGCCCCGGCACGGCCAGGGCCTGGGCGAGGGCGCCGCACATCGACGCCAGCGTGAAGGTGCGCAGGCCGGCGGGTTCGTGGTTGGGGCCGCGGCGCTTGTGGCGCTCGCGCTCCAGGCCGATGAGCAGCCCGCTGCCCAGCGCCGCCGCCAGGCCGACGATGAGTTCGCTGGAGACGCCGAAGGGTTGGGCGCCGTCCATCTCAGTTGTCCATGGTGCTGCGCACCACCCGCAGCCGATGAAACGGGGTATTTGCGGGCCGAGCGCTGGGCCGCTCCCGAGCCGGCCCGCGCCGGCGATGTGCTTGCGGCTCGAAGCCGCGAGCATCGCCGCCCCCTCGGGGGGCGGACCAGACACGCGCCGCGTTCAGCGCGCGGGGTTGGGCCGGGGGCAGCTCCATCTCAGGCCTCGACGGTCTCGCCGTGCTGGGGCACGCGCACGGGCAGGCCGAGTTCCTCCTGGATGCGGCAGCGCAGGGCGTCGGCGGCGGCAGGCTCGCCGTGCACCACGTAGACCTGCTCCGGCGGCCGGGGCAGGGCGCGCAGCCACTGCATCAGGCCGTCGGCATCGGCGTGGCCGGAGAAGCCGTCGAGGTGGCTGACCTCGGCATTGACCGGCACCCAGCGGCCCCGCAGCTTGATCTCGCGCTCGCCGGCCACCATGCGCGCGCCGCGCGTGCCGCCGGCCTGGAAGCCCGGGAAGGCGATGTGATGGCGGGCCTGGGGCGCCAGCGTCTCGATGTAGTTCAGCACGCGCCCGCCGGTGGCCATGCCGCTGGCGGAGATGACGATGGACGGCCGGGCGCGCGGCGCCGCCAGGCTGGCGGCCAGCTTCAGGCTCTGGGCCTGCTTGGTGACGTAGCGCACGCGGTCGGTCAGGCTGCGCGCTTCGCTCGCCGAAATGCGCAGCAGCCGGGCGTGCTTGACGGTCAGTTCGGTGGCCTGTTCGGCCATGGGGCTGTCCAGCCAGATCGGCACGTCCAGCGGCAGCTCGCCGGCATTGCGCAGCCGCTGCAGCACCAGCAGCAGGGCCTGGGCGCGGCCGACGGCGAAGCTCGGCAGCAGCACCGAGCCGCCGCGCTTGAGCGTCGTGCGCAGCACCTGGGCCAGGCGGGCCTGCACGTCCTCGGCCGGGTGCAGGCGGTTGCCGTAGGTGGACTCGATCATCACGATGTCGGCGGCCGGCGGGACCTGCGGCGGCGGCATCAGCAGGTCGCCCACGCGGCCGATGTCGCCCGAGAACAGCAGCGAGCGCCCGCCGTGGCTGACGTGGATGGAGGTGGCGCCGAGCAGGTGGCCTGCCGGCGTGAAGCGCACCTGGGTGTCGCCGAGCGTGAGGCGGCCTTCCCGCGGCAGGGGGGCGAATTGCGCCATCGTCGCCTCGGCCTCGCGTACGCCGTACAGCGGCAGTGCCTTCTCGTGGCGGCTGGAGCCCTCGCGGTTGGCGCGCTTGGCGTCTTCCTCCTGCAGGTGGGCGCTGTCGCGCAGCAGCACGTCGCAGAGGTCGCGCGTGGCGGTGGTGGCGTAGATGGGGCCCTTGAAGCCCTGGCGGCGCAGTGCGGGCAGGTAGCCGCAGTGGTCGAGGTGGGCGTGGGACAGCAGCACGGCGTCGAGCTCGCTGGCCGGCGCGCCCAGCGGCATCCAGTTGCGCTCGCGCAGGGTCTTGAAGCCCTGGAACAGGCCGGCGTCCAGCAGCAGGCGCTGGTCGCCCAGGGTGAGCAGGTGGCGCGAGCCGGTGACGGTGTCGGCGGCGCCGAGGAAGGTGATTTTCATGGGGCTCCCAGGGTTTGCATCGCACCCGATTCGAGCAGTTGCACCGACGGGCCGGGATGATCCAGCGCAAGCCGCGGCGCGCGGGCGACAAGGCCGGCGGCGCCGGCGATCCAGGTCGACTCCGTGCCCATCAGCGCACTTGCAGCAGGCGCCGCGCCAGCAGCCCGCGCAGGTCGCGCCGGACATCGCAGACGATGTGGATGTAGACGACCTCGGCAGTGGGCTCGTAGATGACCCGGTTCCTGCCCGAGATGAGCTGGCGGTAGCGCTCGCTGCCGAGTTCGCGGACCTCGTCGGGAACGGCGCCCGACAGCGGGGAGGCTTGCGGCGTGTCGACCGTGGCACGCAGTCGGTTCAGCGTGTCTGTCCACGCCGGTGCGCCGAACTTCTTCAGAACATCGCGGCGGATGTCGCGCAGGTCCTGCTCCGCCCCGGGCAGGAAGACCACCTTCACGCGGCGTCGTCCTTCTCAAGGTCAGCCAACACTTCATGGGCATCGCGCATGCGGCCTGCTTCGATGTCGCGCTGGCCCAGCGACAGCAGTTTCAGGAGCGCAAGCGTTTCCTGCTGGCGCTCGTAGGCATGCACGTCCATGACAACCAGCCGGGCCTCACCGTTCTGCGTGATGAGCAGGGGTTCGCCGGACTCCGCGATCTCGTTGGCGATGCTGGCCGCGTGGCTCTTGAGATAGCTGATGGGCTTGACTTGCGCACTGAGCATGGCGGAGCTGCCTGAAAGAATGCGGGCCGAATATAGACCGAATACGGTCTACTTATCCTCCAGCAGGGCGGCCAACGCTGCCGCATCCAACGGCGCCACCTGCCCGTCACCCTCCAGCATGCCTTCGGCCAGGCCGCGCTTGTCGCGGTGCAGCTCGATGATGCGCTCCTCCACCGAGCCCGCCGTCACCAGCCGGTACACGGTCACGGGCCGCTGCTGGCCCATGCGGTGGGCGCGGCCGGCGGCCTGGTCCTCGGCAGCGGGGTTCCACCAGGGATCGACGATGAGCACATAGTCGGCCACCGTCAGGTTCAGGCCAAAGCCGCCGGCCTTCAGGCTGATCAGGAAGACCTCGCCCCCGTCGGCATCTCCGCGCTGGAAGGCGGCGACGCGTTTCGTGCGCTCGGCCTGGGGCGTGCTGCCGTCCAGGCGCTGGAAGGCCAGGCTCATCTGCGTGAGGCGCTCCCCCAGCAGGTCGAGATAGTCGGTGAACTGGCTGAAGACGAGGGCCTTGTGGCCGCCCTCCACCAGCTCGCGCACGATGCGCTCGAACTCGGCCATCTTGCTGCCCACCAGGCCCAGCTCGGGCGACACCAGGCGCGGGTCGCAGGCGGCGCGGCGCAGCCGCATCAGCTCGGCCAGCACCTGCATCGGTGCCCCGCGCTCGGGGTCGGCAGCGGCCTGGGCCACGGCGGCCCGGGCATCGCGGCGCAGGGCTTCAAGGAAGTGGCGCTCCTGCTCGCTCGGCTCCACACGGTGGACGATCTCGGTGCGGGCGGGCAGGTCTTGCAGCACCTGGGCCTTGGTCCGGCGCAGCAGGAAGGGCGCGACGATGCGGCGCAGCCTTGCGCGGGCAGACGCGTCCTGCTGGCGCTCGATGGGCCCGGCGAAGCGCTCGTTGAACTGCGCCGCCGTGCCCAGCAGGCCGGGATTGATGAGATTCATCAGCGACCACAGGTCCGCGAGCCGGTTTTCCACCGGCGTGCCCGACAGCGCCAGGCGAAAGCCGGCGTCGAGCTCGGCGACGGACCTGGCGCGTTTGGTGGCCGCGTTCTTCAGCGCCTGGGCCTCGTCCAGCACCAGCGTATGCCAGCGGATGGCGGCGAAGGCCTCGACGTCGATCTGCGCAAGGGCGTAGCTGGCGACGATGACGTCGCCGGGGCCGGCCGCGGCGAGCAGCGCGCCGCGGTCGCTGGCATCCGCATAGCCCTGCGCCTTCAGCGAGGGCGCGAAGGCGCTGCATTCGGCCAGCCAGTTGCCGCAGACCGAGGTGGGCGCGATGACCAGCGCCGGCCCGTCGGCCGCGCGATCGATGAGCAGGGCAAGGGCCTGCACCGTCTTGCCCAGGCCCATGTCGTCGGCCAGGCAGGCGCCGAAGCCGGCCGCGGCCAGGCGGCTCATCCAGGCAAGGCCCTCGACCTGGTAGCCGCGCAGTTCGGCGCGCAGCGACTTCGGAACGCGGGGCTGCAGCGCGGCCGCGGCGGCGAGCTGTTCGACACGGGTTCGCCAGCCGCGGTCGCCGGCCAGTTGCACGCCGGCCAGGCCCTGGTCCAGCCAAGCCGAGCCGGCGGCGGGCAGCTGCAGCTCGCCCTTGCGGACCTGGCTCAGCGCGTCCAGGTCGCGCAACTGCTGGCGCAGCTGTTCGGACAGCGCGAGGTAATGGCCCTCGGCCAGGCGGACGAATCGGCTCTTGCTGCCGCGGCTCAGGGCCAGCAGCTCCTGCAGGCCCAGCACCCGGCCTTCGTCGACGCAGGCCTCGCCGCTCAGGCCCAGCCAGTCGCGCCCGCTGCTGACGTTGATCTGCACGGCCGCGCCGTCCAGCGGCAGCACGCGCACCGGCTTGCCCTTGGGCCAGGCCAGGGCGGCGATGCCGGGCAGGGCGGGCAGGCGCTCGACGGCGGCCAGGGCTTGCTCGGGGTCGGCCAGGAGCCAGGGCTGGTCGGGCGGCTGCTCGGGGTCGAGGAAGGGCAGGGCGGCGATGACTTCGGCGCGGTGCCGGCTTTCGGCGGCCAGGTCGCGCTCGGTGGCCAGGCTCACGCCTTCATGCAGGCACATCAGGCGCTCGCGGCCCTGGCCCGGCGTGACGGCGGGGCCGAAGTCGCCGAAGGGCTGGGCGACGAGCAGCAGCGACAGGCCCTCGCCCTGGGGCGTGAGGCGGGCATGCAGGCGGCTGTCGCCGGCCACGCGCTGGCCGGCCTCGGCGTCGGAATGCAGCTGGAAATGGCCCGTCAGCACCTGCAGGGCGGCGCCCAGCTCGGCGGTGGCATGTGCAGGCACGCGCCAGCCCTGCGCCACCAGCTCGGCCACGCGGCGCTGGACGGGCGTGATGCGGATGAGGGTCGCGCGGCCCGGGCCGGTGCGCTCCACGCGCTGGCTGTTGCGGCGCTCCTGCTCCAGTTCGGCCTGGTTGCCGAAGCGCTGGCCATCCGGCGCGGGCTCGGCCGTGACGAGGGGCGGCTGGATGTGGAACTCGAAGGCGTCGCCGACGCGGCGGACTTCCAGCGTCGGCAGGCCTTCGCTCAATTCGACCCACTGGCCGGGGGCGTCGGCGAACATCAGGTGGGGGTGGCCGACGAGGGCGACGAGGGCCTGGGTCACGTCCAGCCTCAGGTCGCGCGCACCCGCCCAGGCGTCGCGTTCGATGTGGCGCAGCACGAGGTTGTCGCGATTGCGCTGGGCCCCCTGCTTCTTGAGCTTGCTGAGGCTGGCCGCCTTGAACTTCACGCCGCCGCGCGCCCCGACGTGCATCTCCAGCGGTTCCAGCGTCTTGACGCGGCCAGCGGCGTCGAGGCTGAGCTGCCAGGCGAGGTCGGGCTGGTTGCCGGCCGCGCCGGCCGCCTTGCCGTCCTGGCTCAGCGCGGTGATGGCGGCGAGGGCGTCCTGCCAGGCTTCCTTCGGCGCGCCGAAGGGGCTGGCAATGCGCGCGGGCGGGGCGCCGCCGAGGTCCAGCCGCTGCAGTGCGGCGCCGAGCAGTTCGGCGAGCAGGGGCTGCGGCTGGACGGCCTCGGTGGCGGCCTGCAGCAGCGGCGCCGTCCAGCCGCTGGCGGGACGGCCCAGCCAGGCGAGCAGCAGCAGGCGGTCCACCTGCATGGCGTCGCTGCCGGGGCGGGGCTGGAAGGCGGCGTCGATGGGGCTGTCGTGACCGAGGCGGCAGCCGATGGCATGGGCCCACAGCCCCCAGTCGTCATAAGGGCTGGGCGAGCGCGTGCCCGACTCGCCGATGGCGTATTTGCGCGCCTGCTCCCAGTGCTGCGGGTCGTCCTGGGCCAGCAGGCTGAGCAGATAGGGCCGCGCCACATCCAGCGACAGCGCGCCGCGGCGGCTGCGGCTAGCAGCGTGGATGGCCTTGATGGCGGCTTCGAAGCCTGCGGCGGCCTCGGGCCAGCGGCCAGCGGCGAAGGCGCGGGTGGCCGCCAGAAGCGTGACGGCGGGGCCCTCGATGCCGGCGAGGTGCGCCTCGGCGCGGTCGAAGTCCAGGGCCAGCATGGCGTCCTCGGCCAGGCGCACGCGCATCTCGAGCGTCAGCGGGCGGGGCCGGGCCTGCAGCCAGTCGCCGATCTGGCGGCGCAGCGGGTGGGCGGCGGGCAATTGGTCCAGCAACTGGCCCATCAGGCCGTCGCGCAACCCGGGGTCCATCAGTTCCAGCGCCTGCGGCAGCCAGGGTTGGGTGAAGGCGCTGGCGATGAGATGGGGCTGGTCCAGCGCGCGCAGCGGCCCTGACAGGTGGCGGCGGAAATCCTCGATGCCCATGCCGGAGAACAGCATCAGCCGCAGCGTGGAGGTGACGTCGTCGGCGCCGCGCAAGCTGACCCAGCCGATGGGGTCCTGCCAGTGGCCGCGACCGGGGCTGAGGAGATGCACGCGCTGGCGCCACAGGCGCTCGCGGTGGGGCTGTTGCAGCAGTTGCTGCAGGCGGTCGGCGTGGTCGGCTAGGTGGACGAAGGTCATGCCGCCATGGGCGGTTTCAGCCCGGCCTTCGGCCAGCAACTGGCGCAGGCCGTCGCGCGCGTTGGCGAGGGTGAAAGCCTGGCCGTTGGCACGCTCGCGATCCGTCATCTGCAGCCACTGCGCGACGTGGGCGATGGGCGCCTTGCCGCCGAGCAAGAGCAAGGCGTCCAGGATGGTCTGCAGGTCGGCTTCGGGCAGCTTTTCGGCCGGCGGCGCGCCCGGTTTGGATGCTCGGGCCTGCTTCAGCATGTCCACGGCGGACATGACGCGGCCATCGGGCAGACGGAACTGGAGATCGTTGGCGGGTGGTCGCGGCGGTTTGGGCATGGGGCGGGATTAGAGCAGCGCGGCCGAATGCAGAACGGCCCGCGCGGGGCGGGCCGTGGACGGTCTGAGGGCGCTGTCATGCCCTGCGCCCTGCATGGCGCAGGCGCCGTGCTCGGTCGTCGCTCAGCGCTTGGGCTGCGTCAGGCGCGGGCCGTTGTTGTGGCGCGGCGCGCCGCCGCCGTTGCCGCGGGCCGGCTGGGCACCAGCGGCGCGGGGCGCGTGCTCGGCATGCGGCTTGGGCGCGGTGCGCGCGCCGCCCACGCCGGTGTGGCTGCCGGGCTTGGCGGCGGGCTTGCCGCCGGAGCGGCCCTGGCCGTCACGGCCGCCGTCGCGCGAGCCGCCGCGGTTGTCGCCGCCACGGCCACCGCCGCCGCCGTTGCCGCCCCGGCCGCCACGTCCGGCGTGCTGCGGCGGGTTGGGGTTGCGGCCCCGGCTACCGTTGGGGTTGAGCACGGTGCGGCCCAGCACGATGGGCTCGGCCTTCTCGCCCGGGTCGGGCGCGAAGCCGGGCACGATCTCCTTGGGAATCTCGCGCTTGATGAGCTTCTCGATGTCGCGCAGGAAGCCGTTCTCGTCCACGCAGACGAGGCTGACGGCCTCGCCCTGGGCACCGGCGCGGCCGGTGCGGCCGATGCGGTGCACGTAGTCCTCGGGCACGTTGGGCAGCTCGAAGTTGACGACGTGGGGCAACTGGTCGATGTCGATGCCGCGCGCGGCGATGTCGGTGGCCACCAGGCAGGTGAGGGAGCCGCTCTTGAAGTCGGCCAGGGCCTTGGTGCGCGCACCCTGGCTCTTGTTGCCGTGGATGGCCATGGCGCTGATGCCCTGGTCGTTGAGGTAGTCGGTCAGGCGGTTGGCGCCGTGCTTCATGCGGGTGAAGACGAGGACCTGGTGCCAGTCGCCGCTCTTGATCAGGTGGACCAGCAGCTCCTTCTTGCGCTCGCGGCCCACGGGGTGGACCTTCTGCGCGATCTGGTCGTTGGTCTGGTTGCGGCGGGCGACCTCGATGAGCTCGGGCTGGTTGAGCAGCCGGTCGGCCAGGGCCTTGATGTCGTCGCTGAAGGTGGCGCTGAAGAGCAGGCTCTGCTTCTTGGCCGGCAGCAGGGCGAGCACCTTCTTGATGTCGTGGATGAAGCCCATGTCGAGCATGCGGTCGGCTTCGTCCAGCACCAGGATCTCGACCTTGCTCAGGTCGAGGTTGCCCAGGCCCGCGTGGTCGAGCAGGCGGCCGGGCGTGGCCACGAGGATGTCCACGCCGGCCTTGAGCTTGTCGACCTGAGGCTGCATGCCGACGCCGCCGAACATGACCATGCTCTTGAGCTGGGGCAGGTACTTGCCGTAGGTCTGCACGCTCTCCTCGACCTGGGCGGCGAGTTCGCGGGTGGGGGTCAGCACCAGGGCGCGCACGGCCGGGCGGCCGAACTTGTTGGTGGCACGGGGGCCGGCCTGCAGGCGGTGCAGCATCGGCAGGGTGAAGCCGGCGGTCTTGCCGGTGCCGGTCTGGGCGCCGGCCATCAGGTCGCCGCCCTTCAGCACGGCGGGAATGGCTTGCGCCTGGATGGGGGTGGGGGTGGTGTAGCCGGCGTCGGCGATGGCCTTGAGCAGCGGAGCTGCGAGGCCGAGGGTGTCGAAACTCATCGAATCCAATAGGGGGAGCACGCCAACGTTCACCGGGGCCTGCCGTGCCGCCGGGCGGCGACACCAGTCTTCGGGCAGGCCAGGCCGCGTGCGGGGGCCAGAAAAATGAAACGCCGCGCAAGACTGAGAAGCGCGGCGTTGGGAGGCATTCTAGCGGCTTGCCGATGGCCCCACCGTGACCCAGTCCATGTTGGCCCAGTTGTTGGGCGAGTGCGGAATGCTCACTTCGCGGCGCATGGCCCAGGGGATGACCTGGCGGTGCAGCGGAATGATGTTGACCTGCTCGCGGAAGGACTTCAGCGCCGCCTTGACCAGGGCCTCGCGCTTGACGGGGTCGGTCTCGGTCGTGGAGGCCGCCGCAAGGGCGTCGCCCTCGGCGTTGACGGAGCCGCCGTAATTGGCCACGCCCACGCCCTGCTCGCCGCGGTTGCGCAGCACCGGGGTCAGCATGACCTCGGCGTCCGTCGAGCCACCGCCCCAGCCGGCCAGGTAGAGGCTGGTGTCGAACTTCTCGATCTTGGGGAAGAAGAGGGTGCGCGGCATGGCGTTGACCTTGACCTTCACCTTCACCTGGGCCCACATGCCGGCCAGGGCGATACACAGGCGCTCGTCGTTGACGTAGCGGTTGTTGGGGCAGTCCATGGTCACCTCGATGCCGTCCGGGTAGCCGGCCTCGGCCAGCAGCCGGCGGGCCAGGCCCGGGTCGTAGGGCAGGCGGGCCTCCAAGGCAGGGTCGCCGTAGGCGCCGCGCGACGAAGACGTCAGGCCGCCGGTGAGCACGGCGTAGCCGCTCATCAGCTTGGCCTTGATGGCCTCGATGTCGATGGCGTGGTAGAGGGCCTTGCGCACCCGCAGGTCCTTGAAGGGGTTGCGGTCGCCGGGGGCCTGGCCGTAGAGCAGCCGGTCGCGGGTCTGGTCCATGCCGATGAAGATCAGGCGGTTCTCCTCGCCGTCGAGCACCTTGAGCTGGGGCAGGGTGCGCAGCCGGGCCACGTCGCGCGGCGGCGGGTCGAGGACGAAGTCGACCTCGCCGGAGATGAGGGCGGCGGTGCGAGTGGCGTCATTGGAGATGGGCAGGTAGGTGAACTCCTGCAGGTTGCCCTCGAAGCGGTTCCACCAGGCCGGGTTGCGCTTGAACACCGTCTTTCCCCCCGGCTGGCGGCTGACGAGGATGAAGGGTCCGGTGCCGTTGGCGTGCTGGCTGGCATAAGACTCCTCCTGCTTCTTGAAGTCCAGCGGCCGGGTGACGCGGTGCTCCTCGCACCAGCGCCGGCTCATGATGAAGAGGTTGGCCATCAGCTCCGGCACGATGGGGTTGGGCTTGTCGAGCACGAACTCCACCGTCAGCGGGTCGACCGCCCGCGGGATGCCCACGGCATTGGCGTAGACGCGCTGCGGCGCATTGGGGTCGCGCAGCCGCTGCATCGAGAAGACCACGTCGTCGGCCGTGAAGGGCGTGCCGTCGTGGAACTTCACGCCGGGGCGCAGCTTGAAGCGCCAGACCCGCGGCGAGACCTGGCTCCACTCGGTCGCCAGCGCCGGGCCCATGCTCATGTCCCGCATCCGCCGCGTCAGGCCTTCGTAGACCTGGTTGTTGAGGCTGTTGGTCATGACCTCGTTCTGCGAATGCGGGTCGGTGGTCTGCATGTCGCCCTGGCTGGCCCAGCGCAGGCTCTGGGCCGGCGCGGCCTGCGCGCCCAGCGCGGCCAGGATGACGAAGACGCAACGCAGCAGGGCCATGGTCAACTCCTCCGGACGGAGCGGCCAGTATGCGTCAGTGCCCGGCGCCGTCGGGCGCCTCGCGCGTGCTGCGCAGCAGGCTCCAGGCCATGCCGGCCAGCAGCAGCAGCCCGGCGGCGAGCGCGGCCCAGAGCCAGGGCATGTGCCCGGCATCGGCCCGGGCGCCCGAGGCCGGGGCCGCCGCCGGCTCGAGCGGCAGGGCCGGGAAGGCCAGCGCCGGCAGGCTGACGCTCGCGGGGCTTGGCGTGCCGGCCCGGCCCAGCGGCATCAGCTCGCTGGGGGCCAGGGGCTGGCCGGGCGCCTGCGGATCGCCCCAGGCCAGCCGCACGGGGCCGGCATCCCGCGCCAGGAAGACCAGCTCGCGCGTGCGGCTGCCGACCGCCAGCGTGGGCGGCGTGGCGCCCCATTCGCGGGTCGACCGCCGCGCCTGCAGGCGCAGGCTGGGGCTGGCGCGGCCGTCCAGGGCGATGACGGGCTGGCGGCTTTCGCGGCTGGCGTCGCTGCTGGAGGCGGTGTTCAGGTCCAGCCGCCACAGCACGCCCTGCCAGACCTCGACATCGTGCGGGGCGGGCGACTCGCCGCTGCGGCCTGCGTGCCGGTGGCGCAGGCCGTGCAGGGCGTGATGCCGCCTGAACGGGCCGGCCTGGGCGGCCGGCGCGGCGGGCTCGGAGAGGCGCACGACGGCCACGGTGTTGGGCTCGGCCAGGTCCAGGCGCAGGGCGTCCAGCGGCAGCCGCGGCGGCAGGGCCCAGGTGCAGGCGCGCTCGTCGCAGCGGTCGGGTGGGCGTGGCGGCGTCCACTGCAGCACCGGGGCGGGCAGGCGCTGGTCGAGGTGCTCCACCGTGGCGCGGCTGAGAGACAGGGGCTGGCCCAGCCAGGTCAGGCGCAGATAGCGCGCCTGGGCGGCGTCCAGGGCCACTTCGGCCTGGTGGAGCTGCTGGCCGTCGCGCTCCAGGTGCAGCACCGCCGCCTCGGGGTTCAGCGGGCGCCAATGCCTCAGGTCATCGCTCGCCTCCAGCGCCAGCGGGAAGACGCCCTGGGCGCTGCCCTGCCACTGCAGGTCCAGGCTGAGCAGGGTGCCGCGCGCGCCGTGGGCGTCCAGCAGCCAGCGGCGCGCCGGCGTGGCGGGGGCGGGAGGCGCGGGCCGGCCGGCCTGCCACAGCACGCTGCCGTCGGCGCCGATGCGGATGCTGGCCGGCAGGCCGGCTTCAGGCCGGGCCTCGTCGGGCAGGGGAAAGAGCGGCAGGTCCTGGCGCAGGGGATCGGTGTCGGCGGCCGGCTCGGGCGCCCAGGCCCAGGCCAGGGGCTGGCGCTGGGCATCGAGCAGCCGCAGGTCGTCGAGCGCGGGGCGGATGGAGAGGCCGTAGATGGCGGGCGGCACGGCCAGTCGGAAGTAGGGACCGACCCCTTCGCGGCTGACCGGCGCCTCGCCGGCCACGGCCGCAGCGGCGGCCAGGGCGAGCAGGGCGAGGGTCGCGAGTCTGGCGTTCATGGCTGGGCTCCCGGAGCGGCGGTGGCCTGGCGGGCGGGGATTGGCGCGAAGTAGCCCACCAGCAGCAACAGAACGCCCACCGCCAGGAAGGAGACGATGCGGGCCAGGCTGCCGCGGTCGGCCAGCTCCACCGCGAAGAGCTTGAGCACGACGATGCCGAGCAGCACCGCGCCGGCGATCCACGACTCGCGCCGGGCACGGCGGGCCGCCACGCCCATCGCGGCCACGCCGGCCAGGGCCCAGGTGATGGACAGTGCGGCCTGGGCCAGCGTCGAGGCCCACAGGGCATCGGCCTCCCAGGGCACGCCGGCGACGTGATGGCAGGCGCGCAGCACCGCGCCGCTGAGCAGGTAGAGGCCGGCCGTGCCGAGGGCTGCATAGGACCCGGGCGTGGCCGGGCCCGTCCGGGGCGACGCTGGGCGGTTCCGCTGCCACAGCAGCAGTGCCGTGGCGGCCAGGGCCATGGCGAGCTCCAGCGGGTTCAGCAGCGGCAGGTAGGGCAGGGGCGTCGCGAGGCCGGCATCCAGGTTGGCGGCCAGCAGCCCCAGGGCCGCAGCGGCCACCAGCGGCAGGGCGCCCCAGCCCCGGTAGGCCGGCAGCTGGGCGCTGACCGGCCAGCGCGAGCGCGCCTGCGGCAGGCTCACCGCCGCGAGCAGGACGGCCACCAAGGCCATGCCGGCCGCCGGTGCCCAGGCCGACCCGGCCGGCGTGTGCAGGCGCAGCGCGCCGTGGGCCTGCAGGGCGGCCAGCCCCGTCAGCATCCACAGGCCGAGGGCGTGCAGCGGTGCTTCCAGGCGCTGCCCGAGGCCATCGGGCTGCCAGCGGCGCAGCAGGGCCAGGTGGGTAGTGAGCACGGCAGGCCACGCCCACCAGCCACCATCGTGCAGGGGCAGCCAGGGCCAGGGCTGGTCGACCGCGTCGCCGACGGCCAACAGGGCGGCCAGGGGCAGCAGGCCGCGGGCCGCGAGGCCCATCTCCGGCCAGCACTGGCGCCGCGCCAGGGCGGCTGCAGCCAGGCTGCTCGCCGTCAGCCCCGCCAGCCAGAGGGCCATGCGCATCTCCGGGGCGCCGGCGCGCTCCAACGCCCAGGACAGCTCGGGTGCCCAGGCGACGCCCCACAGCAGCAGGCCGGCGATGAGGGGCGGCCAGCGCATGGCGCCGCGATGCAGCCAGCCGAGCTGGCGCTGCATGCGGGCGAGGGGGTGGTCGGGCGTTTGGGCCTGGCGCCGGCCCACGCGGTGCAGGGCCAGGGCGGTGCCCAGGGCCACCACGGCCTGCAGCAGGGCGGTGAGGAAGGCCGGGTTCACGAAGGGCCGGGCGAGTTCGCCGGGCGCGGGACCGGCGTCGAGCCCGCCGTGGGCGAGCAGGGCGCTCAGCAGCACGGCGCCCGTCTGCACGCCGGCCGAAAGGCCGATGAGGGCCGGGACCACGCCGCGCAGGCCCGAGGCCAGCGTCAAGGCCGCCATCAGCGGCCAGACCCAGGCCACCGTGCTCCACGGCGCGACGAAGAGGACGGCCAGGTGCAGCAGGGCCACGCCGACCACGAGACCGAGGGTCTGGCGCAGGCTCCAGGCCGGCGGATGGCCGCCGTCGCGCGCGGCGCGCCAGGTGGGCCGCGCCGCCAGCACCGTGGTGGCGATGAGGCACAGGGCCAGCATCACCGAGCTGCCGACGGCCTGCCAGCCGTCTGCCAGCACCGGGTTGCCGCCGGCCGCGGGGTTGGGCTGGACGGCGCCGAGCAGGCCCAGCACGGCCACCGCCTGCAGGGCCACTGCGACGCGGGCCCAGGCCGGCCAGGCGGCGCGCTGGCCGGTAGCGTGCAGGGCGACGGCCAGCAGGCCCGCGGCGGCAGGCGCCCACAGAGGCCGCAGCAGCATCCAGGGCAGCAGCGCGAGGGCCGCGCCGGCCAGCCAGGGCAGGGCCTGGGCGCCCCAGGCTTCCAGCGCGTCGAAGAGGGCGGGCGGCTCGCCGCTCGTGCCGGCGGGGCCGGCCCGGCGCATCAGCCAGGCCACCACCCAGGCGGCCAGCGCCAGCAGGGCCGGTCCCAGGGTCGAGCCCTGCAGCCAGGGCCCGCCGGCGGTGGCGCCGGGCTCGATCTCCTGCAGCAGCCGCGTCGCTGCGCCGGCGAGCACCAGCAGGCCGAAGAGGCGGGCATAGGGACGATGCTGGCGCAGGCCCAGCCACACCATGCCGGCGGCCTCCAGCGCCCAGGCGGCGCCCGTCCAGCGGCCTTCCAGGCCGAGCGGGATGGCCAGCGTGCCGAAGAGCACCGCGACGATGGCATGGGCTTCGGCCAGCAGGCGCATGCCGGGGTGGCGCCCGGCGAAGGCGATGCGGGCGAGCACGGCATGCAGCAACCCGAAGGCCACGGCGGCCAGTGCCGGGCCGAGGGGGCGGTCCTGCACCAGCAGGTATTGCAGGCCGTAGCCGGACAGCGGGGCGCCGAACACCAGGGCGGAATCGACGCGGCCGACCTTGTGCAGGGCCTGGCCGGCGCGGGCGAGCAGTGGAGCGCGGGTCTCCATCGGATCGTCGGCCTCGCCCACCTGCAGCGAGCGGCGGGCGAACAGCAGGCCCATGCCCGAGAACATCAGCAGGAAGAGGATGAGGAAGGACTGGGTCACGCCGTAGGCGGCGGGTTCGTAGTGTTCCCTGGCCCAGCCGCCAGCCAGCGCCAGGGTGCCGGCCAGGGCCACCAGGTGCAGCGGGCGCCAGGCCTTGAACCAGGCCATGCCGAGGACACCCAGGTCGAGCACGGCGAGGTAGGTGAAGAGGCCGACGGGGCTGGCGCTGCCGGTGGCGACCAGGACGGGCGCCGCGAAGCCCTCCAGCGTGGCCACCAGGGCCAGCGACATGGCGTTCTGCAGCACCGCCAGCAGGCCGGCGAGCACGGCCACGGCGAGCAGGAAGCCGAAGCCGAGGCCGGCGGGAATGAGGTCGTGCAGCTTCATCGCCGCGAGCGTCGTGAGGTAGAACACCCCGATGCCGGCGCCCTGCAGGATGAGGCCGTAGGCGCTGCGCACCCGGCGCAGCCGCCAGCCGATGGCCAGCAGCACGACGCCGACGCCGGCCACGCCGGCATAGCGCAGCGGCAGCGGCACGGTGACCCGCTCCGCCGCATAGCGCAGCAGGAAGGCCAGGCCCAGGAAGAGCAGCAGCACGCCGACCTTGACGAGGGTGTTGCCGCCGAAGAGGAAGGCGCGGACCGGCGCCGGCAGGCGGTCGGGCCAGGGGACGGCAGGGGGCGGCGCCGGCCGGGGTGGGGGCGGCGGCGCGGCGGCGGGCTCGGCGGCCACGTGCACGACCGCCGGCTCCAGGGGCTCCAACGGGACGGGGGCCGTGGGCGCGGCCGGGGTGGGGTCGGCCTCGGCGGGCGGCTCCGGCAGCGGCACGGTCACCGCGGCTTCGGCTGCAGCCGGCTCGGGCATGGCGGCGTCGGGGACCTGCACCTGCCGCGTGTGCAGCGCCTGCTCCAGCGTCTCCACGCGGTCCGCCAGCGTGCGCAGCTCGGCCCGCAGGCGTGCGATCTCTCCGTCGGGCGCGCTCCACTCGGCCTGCGCGTCACGGCGCTGCGGCTGCAGCAGCAGGCCGAACGTGAACCCGATGACGGCGAGCACGGCGGCGGCTTCGGGCGAGATGAACGCCCCCACCACGAGGCCGGCAATGCCCCCGATCCATTTCTTCGACATGGTGACTCCCCGGTTCGCCGCGGGCCCGGCTTGTTGTGATCGACCCTGCGGCGCCGGCGATGCTACCGGCAGCCGCGCCCGGCCCTCGGCGGGGTGGCGGGACGGCCCCCGCTTCGCCGAACTGCGACAATGGCGGCTTGGCCGATTCCTGGCCCCGTGCTTGCGGCGGTCGCCGCGGCGGCGCATTCCCGTCACATCCCCCCTACGCAGACGAGCCCATGGCCCAATACGTGTTTTCGATGAACCGTGTCAACAAGACGGTTCCCCCCAAGCGCCACATCCTCAAGGACATCTCGCTGTCCTTCTTCCCCGGCGCCAAGATCGGCGTGCTGGGCCTGAACGGCTCGGGCAAGTCCACGCTGCTGAAGATCATGGCCGGCGTCGACAAGGAGATCGAGGGCGAAGCCATCCCGATGCCGGGCATCAAGATCGGCTACCTCGAGCAGGAGCCCAAGCTCAACCCCGAGCAGACGGTGCGCGAGGCGGTGGAGGAGGGCATCGGCGGCGTGCTGGCCGCCAAGAAGCGCCTGGACGAGGTCTATGCCGAATACGCCGAGCCCGACGCCGACTTCGACAAGCTCGCCGCCGAGCAGGCCGAGCTGGAGGCCGTCATCGCCGCTGCCGGCTCGGAGAACACCGACCTGCAGCTGGAACTCGCCGCCGACGCGCTGAACCTGCCGCCCTGGGATGCCAAGATCGGCGTGCTCTCCGGCGGCGAGAAGCGCCGCGTGGCCCTGTGCCGGCTGCTGCTGTCCAAGCCCGACATGCTGCTGCTGGATGAGCCCACCAACCACCTGGACGCCGAGTCCGTGGAGTGGCTGGAGCAGTTCCTGCAGCGCTTCCCCGGCACCGTGGTGGCCATCACCCACGACCGCTACTTCCTCGACAACGCCGCCGAGTGGATCCTCGAACTCGACCGCGGCCACGGCATTCCCTGGAAGGGCAATTACTCGGACTGGCTGGACCAGAAGGAAAAGCGCCTGGAGCAGGAACAGAAGAGCGAGGACGCCCGCGCCAAGGCCATGAAGGAAGAGCTGAAGTGGGTGCGCTCCAACGCCAAGGGCCGCCAGGCCAAGAGCAAGGCGCGCCTGGCCCGCTTCGAGGAGCTGAGCGACGTCGAATACCAGAAGCGCAACGAGACCAACGAGATCTTCATTCCCGTGGCCGAGCGCCTGGGCAACGAGGTCATCGAGTTCGAGAACGTCTCCAAGAGCTTCGGTGACCGCGTGCTCATCGACAACCTGAGCTTCAAGGTGCCGGCCGGCGCCATCGTCGGCATCATCGGCCCCAACGGCGCCGGCAAGTCGACGCTGTTCCGCATGATCCAGGGCGTGGAGCAGCCGGACAGCGGCACGGTCAAGATCGGCAAGACGGCCAAGCTGGCCTTCGTCGACCAGAGCCGCGCGAGCCTGGACGGCAGCAAGACGGTCTGGGAAGACGTCTCCGGCGGCCTGGACAACATCGTGGTGGGCAAGTTCGTCATGCCCAGCCGCGCCTACCTGGGCCGCTTCAACTTCAAGGGCAACGACCAGCAGAAGCTCGTCGGGTCGCTGTCCGGCGGTGAACGCGGCCGTCTGCACCTGGCCAAGACCCTGGCCCAGGGCGGCAACGTGCTGATGCTGGACGAACCGTCCAACGACCTCGACGTCGAAACCCTGCGCGCGCTTGAAGAAGCGCTGCTGGAGTTTGCCGGGTCGGCCATGGTCATCAGCCACGACCGCTGGTTCCTGGACCGCATCTGCACCCACATCCTGGCCTGCGAAGGCAACTCGCAGTGGTTCTTCTTCGACGGCAACTTCCACGAGTACGAGGCCGACAAGAAGAAGCGCCTGGGCGAGGAAGGCGCGCGTCCGAAGCGCGTGCGCTTCAAGCCGATCAAGTAATCGGTGGCGAAGGCGGGGCCCGCTTCACGGCGGGCAACGCGGGGCCTGGGTGCCGACACAGTTCTTTACCCCGCCCCCAAAGATCCCACACAGGCCCCCCGGAAGATCACATCACTCCCTCTTCTTCCAGGAGACACCTGATGAAAGCCTTCCGCATCCCCTCCCTGTTCCGCGTCGCCACGGTGGCTGCGGCCCTGGCCATCGGCGGCGTGGCCGCCCATGCGCAACCCGGCCCGGGCCATCATGGCGGCCCCGGCATGATGGAAGCCGGCTTCGGCGGCCACATGGGCCCGATGGGGCACATGGGCCACATGCTGGACGTCGTCAACGCCACCGACGCGCAACGCAGCCAGATCGAGGCCATCTTCAAGGCCGCGCAGCAGGACCTCGCCGGCCAGCGCGACACCGGCCGCAAGCTGCACGAGCAGATGGCCGCGCTCTTCGCCGCGCCCAACATCGACGCGGCCGCCATCGAGTCCCTGCGCGCCCAGATCAGTGCTCAGCACGAGACCGCTTCCAAGCGTATGAGCCAGGCCATGATCGAAGCCGCCCGCGTGCTGACGCCCGAACAGCGCGCCAAGATCGCCGAGGTCATGAAAAAGCACCAGGCCCGCATGGCCGCGCGCCATCCCGGTTGATTTGGCTGACGGCGAGGAGTTCTGCGATGCTTGAGCCTCGAACTTCCGGCGCGGAGCCGCGCCGGCCTTCCTTCAGCTCCCTTGCCCCGGTGATGAGTGCACGACTTCTGCTGATCGACGACGACGCCCGCCTGACCGGCATGGTGGGCGACTACCTGCGCGCTGCCGGCTTCGAGGTCAGCACCGCCGGCAGCCTGGCCCAGGCCCGCGAGGCCCTGGCCCACGGCCGCTTCGAGCTCATCGTGCTGGACCTGATGCTGCCCGACGGCGACGGCCTGGACTTCTGCCGCTGGCTGCGCGGCGACCCGCGCTGGCGCCACCAGCCAGTGCTGATGCTCTCGGCCCGCGGCGAGCCCATGGACCGCATCCTCGGCCTGGAACTCGGGGCCGACGACTACCTCGCCAAGCCCTTCGAGCCGCGCGAACTGCAGGCCCGCATCAAGGCCCTGCTGCGCCGGCTGGAGCCCAAGCTCGACGGCGACGAGGTGCTGCGCTTCGGGCGCCTGGAGATCGACCTCGCGGCCCGCGTGGCGCGGCTGGACGGCAAGATCTGCGACCTCACCAGCCACCAGTTCGACCTCCTCGTCGTGCTGGCCCAGAGCCCGGGACGGGTGCTGTCGCGCGACCAGATCATGGACGCCCTCAAGGGCCATCCGCTGGAGGCCTTCGACCGCTCCATCGACGTGCACATCTCGCGCATCCGCGCCGTCATCGAGGACGACCCCAAGAACCCGCGCCGCGTGCTGACCGTGCGCGGGGCTGGCTACGTCTTCGCACGCAAGCAAGACGCTGACGCTGACGCCGCTTGAAAAGCCTCTACCTCCGCATCTACCTGACGCTGGTACTGTTGCTGCTGGCCTTCGCCTTCGGCTCGGCCTGGCTGTTCCAGCGCCACATCGAGCAGGAGCGGGGCAACGTGGAGCTGGCTGCGGGCGAGCGGCTCAATGCCATGGCGGGCCTGCTCAAGCTGGCGCTGCCGCCGGCGACGGCGCCGCGCCAGGAGCAGGCGGCGGCCTTCGCCGACTGGGGCGGCCGGCTGCGCATGCCCATCGCGCTGGAGGGCGCCGACGGCAAGCCCATCGCCACGACGCAGATGTTCGAGCGCCGGGCCGACGACCCGGGCGCCATCATCGTCAGCGCCGGCCTGGGCGACGGCCGCAGCCTGGAGCTGGTGCGCACCGTGCGTCCCCCCAACCTTCAGGGACCCGGCGCCTCGGGGCCTGGCGGCCCGGGGCCGTCGGCGCGGCCTCCGCGGCTGGATGAAGGGCCCTGGGCGGGGCCGTGGCTGCATCGGCCGGTCTCGCCCGGCGCGCCGACGGTGTCCACGCTGGCCATCGTGCTGCTGCTGCTCTTCATCGGCGTGGCGGCGGGCGCCTATCCGGTGGTGCGGCGGCTGACCCGCCGGCTCGAGGCCCTCAAGCGCGGCGTCGAGCAATTCGGCGCCGGCCAGCTCGGCCTTCGCGTCGACGACAGCGGCCGCGACGAGGTCGCTGCCGTGGCGGCCAGCTTCAATCTCGCGGCGGACCGCATCGAGACCCTGCTGCGTTCCCACCAGAGCCTGCTCGCCAACGCCAGCCACGAGCTGCGCTCCCCGCTGGCCCGGCTGAAGATGGCCTTCGCCATGCTGGAGGACGCCACGCCCGCCCAGCGCGAGCGGCTCGCGCGCGAGATCGACGTCAACATCGCCGAGCTGGACGCCCTCGTCGAGGAGGTGCTGCTGGCCAGCCGGCTGGAGGCGGGCAGCGCCGTCGGCGAGATGCACCCGGTCGAGCTGCTGGCGCTCGGGGCCGAGGAGGCCGCGCGCGCCGAGGCGGCCTTCGAGCCGGAGACGGATTCGGCCCGTGTCGACGGCCAAGAGAGGCTGCTGCGGCGCGCCCTGCGCAACCTCCTCGACAACGCCCGCCGCTACGGCGGGCCGGAGGTCGAGCTGGCGCTCAGGCCGGTTGCGGGCGGCTACGAATTCGTCGTGTCGGACCGCGGCCCCGGCGTGCCCGCGGAAATGCGCGAGCGCATCTTCGAGCCGTTCTACCGCCTGCCCGGGCATGCCGAGATGGCGGGCGGCGTCGGCCTCGGGCTGAGCCTGGTCAAGCAGATCGCCGAGCGTCACGGCGGCAGCGTGCGCTGCCAGCCGCGCGACGGCGGCGGCAGCCGCTTCGTGCTCTTCCTGCCGGCGGCCAAGGCCTGATCAGCGGTTCTCGTCGAAGACGCGCTTGAGCAGCCAGCTCAGCAGGAAGGCCGCGGTCATCAGCCCGGCGGTGGCCGCCTGCCAGAAGCCGACGGCGCCCGCGCCGTGGGCGCCGAACGCGAGCAGGTAGCCGCCGCCGATGCCCAGGCCCCACAGGGCGAGGACGTAGATGACCATGGGCAGCGTCGCCACCTGGTAGGCGCGCAGCACGTAGGCCGCGACGGTCTGCAGGGCGTCGCCAAGGTGGAAGAACCACACCCACACCAGCAGCGGCAGGGCCGCCGCCGCCGTGGCCGGATTGGCCGTGTAGAGGGCGACGATGGATTCGCGCGCCAGCGCCACGACCGCGCCGACGCTGGCGGCCACGAGGGCGGCCAGGCCCATGGCATGGCGCCCGACGAGCCTGGCCGCGTGCTTCTCGCCCGCGCCCAGGTGCTGGGCCACCAGTGTGCCGGCGGCGGTGGCCAGGGCCAGGGCGATCATGAACATCATGGCCACGAGGTTGACGGCGATCTGGTGGCCGGCCACCGGCGTGGCGCCCAGCCGGGCCACGAAGAAGGCCATGAAGGTGAAGCCCGTCACCTCGACGAGGATGGAGCCGCCCATGGGCAGGCCCAGGCGCACGAGGCTGCGCAGTTCGGCCCGGTGCGGGCGCGTCTGCCACAGGTGGGGAATGCGGAAAGGGGCGTAGAAGGCGTCGCGGCGCAGCAGGGCCTGGGCGGCCAGGCACTGGGCCGTCATGGCGATGGCCGTGGCCCAGCCGCAGCCGCCCACGCCCAGGGCGGGAACCGGCCCCCAGCCGAACACCAGCAGGGCGTTCAAAGGCACCTTGGCGGCCAGGCCGGTGAGCTGCATGGCCATGACGGCCTTGGGCCTGCTCACGGAGGTCGAGAAGCCGCGGAAGGCCGCGAAGAGCAGGGCCGCGGGCAGGGCGAAGGCCTCGGGGCGGGTGTAGGCGCGTACCTTGGCCGCCTGGGTGGCGTCGAGCTGGGCCAGGTGGATGAAGGGCTCGGGGAACCACAGCGCCAGGCTGCCGGGCACGCACAGCAGCAGGGCCAGCCACTGGGCCTGCACGAAGCTGCGGCCCGAGGCCTGCAGGTCGCCGGCGCCGAACTGCCGGCCGGCGATGGGGCCGACCGCCAGCACGACGCCCATGAGGCCGACGAAGATGGTGACGTAGGCGGCCGAGCCGACCGCCAGGCCGGCGAGGTCCTCGGGCCCGACGCGGCCCATCATCAGCGTGTCGACCGTGCTGAACATCATCACGGCCAGCTGCCCGACGAGCACGGGCCAGGCCAGGGGCACGAGGCGGCGGACGCTGTCGGCGAAGCGGATGCGGCTCATCGCCCGGAGCGTTCGGCGTAGCGGTTGAAGCGCCAGGCCGTGCCTTCGGCCTGGATGCGCAGCCACACGGCGCGCTTGGCCATCGGGCTCATGCCGGGCCAGTCCTGCACCTCTTCAAAGCTGCGCCCGCAGCCCTTGCAGGCCGGGTCGCCCTGGGCCGTGGAGCAGATGGCGATGCAGGGCGAGTCGGGCGTGGTCTCGTACCAGGCGAGCCAGGCGGCCAGGGCCTGGGCGCCGAGATCCTGCGCGTTCAGCACCGTGGCGCGCTGCAGCGCCAGGCGGGCGTAGGCCTCGGCCAGCGCCTCGACCTCGGGGCCGGCCTGGACGCCGTCGGGCGAGGGCGAGCGCTCGCGCCACCAGTTGATGGCGGCCTCGAGGTCCTCGACGTGGATGCAGGCCTCGCTCAAGCCACCAGCCCCATCGCGGCGCGCACTTCGCGCAGCGTCTTGCGGGCGACTGCCCGGGCGCGCTCGGTGCCGACCTCCAGCGTCCAGCGCACCTGTTGGGGGTCGAGCGCGGCGGCGCGCTCGCGCCAGGGCGCCTGCTCGCGCTGGATGGCCTCAATCAGCGGCTGCTTGCAGTCCAGGCAGCCGATACCGGCCGTGCGACAGCCGGCCTCGCAGGCGGCGCGGGTGGCTTCGTCGCTGTAGATCTGGTGCAGGGGCCAGACGGGGCAGCGCGACGGGTCGCCGGCGTCGCCTCGGCGCACGCGCTGCGGGTCGGTGGGCATGGTGCGGATCTTGGCGGCCGTGGCCTCGGGCTCGTCGCGCATCGCGATGGCATTGCCCAGGCTCTTGCTCATCTTCTGGCCGTCCAGGCCCGGCACCCGGGGCGTGCGCGTCAGCAGGGCCTGGGGTTCGACGAAGACGGGCGCGGCCTCGGCGTAGAGGCGGTTGAAGCGGCGCGCCACCTCGCGGGTCACCTCGACGTGGGCGGCCTGGTCCTCGCCGACGGGCACGCCGGCCGGCTTGTAGAGCAGGATGTCGGCGGCCTGCAGCAGCGGGTAGCCGAGGAAGCCGTAGGTGGCGAGCTCGGGGTCGGCGGCGACCTGGTCCTTGTAGCTCGGCATGCGGGCCAGCCAGCTCGACGGCGTGCACATGGCCAGCAGCGTGAACAGCTCGGCATGCTCGGGCATGCGGCTTTGCAGGAAGAGGGTGCAGCGCTCGGGGTCGATGCCGGCGGCCAGCCAGTCGGTGACCATGTCGTAGACGTGGCGGCTCAGGGTCTCGCGGTCGGGGTGCGAGGTGGTCAGGGCATGCCAGTCGGCGACGAAGAAGAAGCAGTCGTGGCTGTCCTGCAGGCGCACCCAGTTCTCGATGGCGCCGTGGTAGTGGCCGAGGTGCAGGGCGCCGGTCGGGCGCATGCCGGAGAGCACGCGCGGGCGGGAGGGGGAGGGTGGCGGCGGCATGGGGCGCGGATTGTCGTTCAAGGCCGCACCGCCCGCCGCCGCCTACACTGCCGCCCCATGAAAAGGCTGGTGATTCTGATTTCCGGGCGGGGCTCCAACATGGAGGCCATCGTCAAGGCATGTGCCGCCGAAGGCTGGCCCGCGACGGTGGCCGCCGTCATCAGCAACCGGCCTGATGCCGCCGGCCTGGCCTTTGCGGCGCAACGCGGCATCGCCACCGCCGTCGTCGACCACAAGGCCTTCGGGCGCCGCGAGGACTTCGACGTCGAACTGGCGCGCGTCATCGACGGCTTCGAGCCCGACCTCGTCGTGCTGGCCGGCTTCATGCGCATCCTCGGGTCCAGCTTCACGGCCCGTTATGCGCGGCGCATGCTCAACATCCACCCCTCGCTGCTGCCGGCCTTCACGGGGCTGCACACGCACGAGCGGGCGCTGGAGGCGGGCTGCAAGATCGCCGGCGTGACCGTGCACTTCGTCACCGCCGAGCTCGACCACGGCGCCATCGTCATGCAGGCCGCGGTGCCCGTGCTGGCGGGCGACGACGCCGCGGCGCTGGCGGCGCGCGTGCTGGTGGCCGAGCACCGCATCTACCCGCAGTCGGTGCGCTGGTTCGTCGAGGACGCGCTGGTGTGGGACGGCGAGGTCGTGCGCCACCGCGACGGCGCGCCCCAGCAGCTCCTGCTCAGCTGAGCAGGCCGGCCAGGATGTTGATGGACAGGGCCAGCACGCCGGTGTTGAAGACGAAGGCGAGCAGGGACTGGACCAGCACGAGCCGGCGCATCGCGCGGGAGCTGACGGCGACGTCCGAGGTCTGCGAGGTGGCCGCCACGGTCATCGAGAAGTAGAGGAAGTCGCCGTAGTCGGGCGGCCCCTCCTGCTCCTCGCCGGGGAACTCCAGGCCGTGCGCGGCCTTGCCGCCGCCGTGGTAGAGGCTGGCGTAGGCGATGCCGAACTCCACCGGCAGCAGCAGCCAGGAGCCGGCCACGGTCGTGAGCGCGAGCAGCACGTAGCGCGGGTCGTGCTGCTGCCGGGCGGACTGCAGCTCCATCGTGATCGCGGCCAGGCTGGCGAGGGCGCCGAGCACCGCCAGCATCAGCATCACCGGCACGCCCTCGTTCAGCCGGCGCGCCCGGCTTTGCACGTCCACCGAACCGGCCCGGCCGAGCATCATCCACAGGGCCAGGGGCAGGTAGATCCAGACGGCGAGATTCCAGCCCAGCAGCAGCCGCGTCTGCAGGCCCGGCACGCCAGGCCAGGCGGTGGCGACCGCGCTGCCCATGAGGATCGCCGCGAGCAGGCGGGGGCGCAGGCGCAACTGGGACCAGAGCTTCATGGGGCGCGCGGGGGCATTGGGATAATGGCGCGATGCATCCTAATGCCCTGCTGGAGCTGTGCGCGGAGCTGGTCGCCGCCGTCAACAAGCTCGACGCGCCGGCCGACGCCACCGTCTCGGCCTTTTTCCGACAACACAAGAACCTCGGCCAGCGCGAGCGGGCGAGCCTGGCCGAGACCGTCTATGCGCTGCTGCGCGAGCGGCTCAAGTTCCAGCACCTGGCCCAGAGTGGCAGCGGCCCGTTGCCCAGGCGCCTGGCCATGCTGGCCTGGCGCGGCAACGCCGGCTTCCTGCGCGGCGCGCTCAAGCCGGCCGAGCAGCAGTGGCTGGACCAGGTCGGCGCCATCGCGCCGGAGAGCCTGGCGCCCAAGCTGCGCCACAACCTGCCCGACTGGCTGGCCGAACCGCTGATGGCCCGCCTGGGCGAGGCCGAGTTCTGGCAGCTCGCGGCGGCGCTGAACGAGCCCGCACCCCTGGACCTGCGCGTGAACACGCTCAAGCTCAAGCGCGAGGAGGCCCAGGCCCAGCTGCAGGCCGCCGGCATCGAGGCGGTGCCGACGCCGTATTCCCCGCTGGGCCTGCGCATCCAGGGCAAGCCGGCGCTGAACAAGCTGGAACTGTTCACCAGCGGCGGCGTGGAGGTGCAGGACGAGGGCAGCCAGCTGCTCGCCCTGCTGCTGGCGCCCAAGCGCGGCGAGATGGTCGTGGACTTCTGCGCCGGTGCCGGCGGCAAGACGCTGGCCCTGGGTGCCGCCATGCGCAACACCGGGCGGCTCTACGCCTTCGACGTGTCCGGTCACCGCCTGGACGCCCTCAAGCCGCGGCTGGCGCGCAGCGGCCTGTCCAACGTCTATCCGGCGCAGATCGCGCACGAGCGCGACGACCGCATCAAGCGCCTGGCCGGCAAGATCGACCGCGTGCTGGTGGACGCGCCCTGTTCGGGCCTGGGCACCTTGCGCCGCAACCCCGACCTGAAATGGCGGCAGTCGCCCCAGGCCCTGGCCGAGCTGCAGGGCAAGCAGCGTGCCATCCTCGCCAGCGCCGCCCGGCTGGTGAAGCCGGGTGGCCGCCTCGTCTACGCCACCTGCAGCCTGCTGGACGCCGAGAACGAGGTCATCGCCGCCGAATTCACGGCCGCCAACCCCGGCTTCCAGCGCCTGGCCGCCGACGAGGTGCTGGCCAGGTCCCAGGTCGAGCGGGCCGCCGAACTGGTGGAGGACGGCGCGCTGCGGCTCTGGCCGCACCGGCACGCGACCGACGGTTTCTTCGCCGTCGCCTGGGAGCGGACGCCTTGATGGTGGTCAAAGAACGCGCGGATTCGCACGCACCAGCCTGAATCAGGGGCTGTCCGGCCCTTGATTTTCGAGGGGCGCCTCTACAATTGGACTTTCCCTTGCATGGCGGCTTCGGCCGAGGTTCTGGAGCATGAACGACATCTTCAACGCGCTGTTGAACTGGCTGGACACCGGCCTGGCAGGCTTCAGCGCCTGGCAGCTGGTGATCTACACCCTGGTGGTGACCCACATCACCATCGCGGCGGTGACCATCTTCCTGCACCGCTCCCAGGCCCACCGCGCGCTCGACCTCGGCCCCATCCCGTCGCACTTCTTCCGCTTCTGGCTGTGGCTGACCACTGGCATGGTCACCAGGGAGTGGGTGGCCATCCACCGCAAGCACCACGCCAAGTGCGAGACCGAAGAAGACCCCCACAGCCCCCAGACCCGCGGCCTGCGCAAGGTCATGGCCGAGGGTGCCGAGTTGTATCGCGCCGAAGCCAAGAACGCCGAGACCATCGCCAAGTACAGCCGCGGCACGCCTGACGACTGGATCGAGAACCACCTCTACAGCAAGTACAGCTGGCAGGGCGTGGGCCTGATGCTGATCATCAACGTCGCCCTGTTCGGCGCCATCGGCGCGACGATCTGGGCCATTCAGATGGTCTGGATCCCCTTCTGGGCCGCCGGCATCGTCAACGGTGTCGGGCACTACTGGGGCTACCGCAACTTCGAGGCGCCCGACGCCTCGACCAACCTGATCCCCTGGACGCTGATCATCGGCGGCGAGGAACTGCACAACAACCACCACACCTATCCCACTTCGGCCAAGTTCTCGGTCAAGCCCTACGAGTTCGACATCGGCTGGGTCTACATCCGCGCCCTGGAGATACTGGGCTGGGCCAAGGTCCGCAAGACGGCGCCCAAGCTGAGCCTGGGCGAGGTCAAGCCGGCCGACGCCCGCACGCTGGAGGCGCTGATCGCCAACCGCTACGAAGTGATGGCGACCTATGCCCGCGGCCTGAAGGAGGTCTGCGCTGCCGAACTCGCCAAGATCAAGGCTGAGGGCGGCAGGCACAGCGAGCGCTTCGCCCAGTTCAAGCTGGCCAAGCGCTGGCTGCATCGCGACCAGGACCGCATCCCCGCCTCGCTGCACGGCGAACTGGCCCATGCCCGTGCCGCCAGCCCCGTCATCGACAAACTGGTGACCATGCGCGAGGAACTGCGCCAGCTCTGGACCCGCACCAACGTGTCCGCCGAGCAACTGGTCGCCGACCTGCAGGCCTGGTGCCGCCGTGCCGAGGAAAGCGGCATTGCCGAGCTGCAGGCCTTTTCGATGCGCCTGCGCGCCGTGCACGCCTGAACCCAGGTTTCGCCAAAGTAAAAGGGCGCCCCTGCGGGCGCCCTTTTTTCTTGACTGGCCTAGACTTGGCCTACGCAGTCATTCGATCAGGAGGCTAGCCATGAGACATCACTGGATTGCCCTGGGCCTGCTGGCCCTGGCGGCGGGCGCCCAAGCGGACGTCAAGGTGAATTTCGTGAATCCGGAAAAGTTTTCGGACATCCGGGACAGGAACGGATTCCGCCAGATGGACGTGCTCAAGGACATCGAGGCCCATCTCGTCGAGAAGGCAGGCAAGCTGCTGCCGGGGCGCAACGTGCGCTTCGACGTGACCGACGTCGACCTCGCTGGCGAGATCGAGCCTTTCGGCCGCCGTGCCGAATGGCTGCGGGTCATGCGCTCCGTGACCTCGCCCGCGATGTCGTTCAAGTACGAGGTTCGCGACGGCGATACCGTCGTGCGCCAGGGCGAGGTCAACCTCCGCGACATGGACTACCAGAACAGCCTCAACACCTTCTTCGACAGCGATCCGCTGCGCTACGAAAAGCGCATGATCGACCGCTGGATGGAGCGCGAGTTCAAGCCGGCCGTGGCGGCGTCGGGGCGCTGAACGGCTTCCCGCCGCGCCCAAAAAGCAAAACCCGCCGGCGTTGCCACGCGGCGGGTTCATGGTTCGGCTGGATGCGGGCGGCTGGCGCCGCCGGCCATCACTTCAGCTTCACTTCCTTGTACAGGACGTGCTTGCGCGCCTTGGGGTCGAACTTCATGAATTCGAGCTTTTCGGGCGTCGTCTTCTTGTTCTTGTTCGTCGTGTAGAAGTGGCCGGTGCCCGCGGAGGACTCCAGCTTGATCTTTTCGCGGCCGCCTTTGGATGCCATGGTCGTATTCCTTTAGTGGGTCAGTGAGCGGCGATCAGAGTTCGCCCTTGGCGCGCAGATCGGCGACGACCTGGTCGATGCCGACCTTGTCGATCAAACGGAGAGCGGCGTTGCTGATGCGCAGGCGCACCCAGCGGTTCTCGGACTCCACCCAGAAACGGCGGTATTGCAGGTTCGGCAGGAACCGACGCTTGGTTTTGTTGTTGGCGTGGGAGACGTTGTTCCCGACCATGGGCTTCTTGCCCGTGACTTGACAGACGCGTGCCATGACGCTTCTCCAGTTTGACTACTCTTTGACCAGCCGCCGCGAAGCAATTTCGTCGGCAGCCCTTTGACCGCAATGCCTGCTAGACCCGGTTCGTCGGCGCATCGCCAACGACCCAGGCGCGGTCCATCCGGCAGGCAAGCCCGCGAGTATAGCGGAAAACCCGCTTCGCGCCACCCGCCCGCGGGTCAGGCGTTTTCCTGCTCGAGGAAGCGCTGGGCGTCCAGCGCCGCCATGCAGCCCGTGCCGGCGCTGGTGATGGCCTGGCGGTAGACGTGGTCCTGCACGTCGCCGGCGGCGAAGATGCCCGGCACGCTCGTCATGGTGGCGAAACCGTTGAGGCCGCTCTTGGTCACGATGTAGCCGTCCTTCATCTCCAGCTGGCCCTGGAAGATGTCGGTGTTGGGATGGTGGCCGATGGCGATGAAGCAGCCGTGCACGGCGAGGTCGGAGGTGCTGTCGTCCAGCACGCTGCGCATGCGCACGCCCGTGACGCCCGAGGCATCGCCCAGCACCTCGTCGATCTGCTGGAAGAAGTGCAGGACGATCTTGCCCGCATCGGCCTTCTCCTTGAGCTTGTCGACGAGGATGGGCTCGGCGCGGAACTTGTCGCGGCGGTGGATGAGGTGGACGGTGCTGGCGATGTTGGACAGGTAGAGCGCCTCCTCGACGGCCGTGTTGCCGCCGCCGACGACGCAGACGTCCTGGCCGCGGTAGAAGAAGCCGTCGCAGGTCGCGCAAGCGCTGACCCCGCGGCCCATGAAGGCCTCCTCGGAGTCCAGGCCAAGGTACTTGGCCGAGGCGCCGGTGGCGATGATCAACGCATCGCAGGTGTAGGTCGCGCTGTCGCCGACCAGGGTGAAGGGTCGCTTGGAGAAGTCGACCTTGTTGATGTGGTCGAACACCATCTGCGTCTGGAAGCGCTCGGCATGCTGCTGGAAGCGCTGCATCAGTTCGGGCCCCTGCACGCCCATCACGTCGGCAGGCCAGTTGTCGACCTCGGTCGTCGTCATGAGTTGACCCCCCTGGGCCATGCCGGTGATCAGCGTGGGCTTGAGGTTGGCGCGGGCGGCATAGATGGCGGCGGTGTAGCCGGCGGGGCCCGAGCCGAGGATGAGCAGGCCGTGGTGTTGGGTTGTGGCGGTCATGGCGGGAGAGGTGAGGGTGGCAGGACGTTGCGCAAGGGCATCGGCAGGGCAGTTAGGGGTGAAAACCCCGGCCTAACCCGATGCGGAGGAGCCTGCCGCGTGTGCACAATGCACGCCATTTTAGGCAGGCGTCATTTCTCGCCGCCTGCCTGGGGCCCAAACCTGGAGAGTGCATATGGCGATGATTTCCAACCTGGACCTGATCCGCCGGGTTCCGCTGTTCTCGATGCTGACGACCGACCAGGCGCAGTCCATCGCCGACAGCGTCGTGAAACGCCGCTTCAAGCGCGGGGAGCTGATCGTCGAGCAAGGCACCAAGTCCAATGCCCTGTTCATCCTGCTGAACGGCCGAGCCCGCGTGCTGACGGCCGACCACCGTGGCCGCGAGGTCATCCTGGCCGTCCTGCAGTCGGGCGATTACGTCGGCGAGATGAGCCTCATCGACAACGAGCCCCACTCGGCGACGGTGCGTGCCGAAGTCCAGACCGACATGCTGGTGCTGGGCCGCCTCGAGTTCGCCCGCTGCCTGCCGGAGAGCAGCAGCCTGGCCTACGGCATCCTGCGCGGCCTGGTTGCGCGCCTGCGCAACGCCGACCGCCAGATCGAGTCGCTGGCGCTGCTCGACGTCTACGGCCGCGTCGCACGCACGCTGCTCGACATGGCCGAGGACGAGAAGGGCATCAAGCTCATCCGCGGCAAGGTGTCGCGCCAGGACATGGCCAAGGTCGTCGGCGCCTCGCGCGAGATGGTCAGCCGGGTCATGAAGGACCTGGAGGAGCGCGGTGTCATCGAGACGCTGGAGAACGGTTCCGTCGTCATCAAGGAACGCCTCACCCACGATTGATCCGGATACAGCTTGGCCCCGGTGTCCGGGAGGCGCGGGGGGCACAATGCCGGGATGAGTTTTCCCCTCGGTTCCCTGCTCGGCGGTGACGATGCCGCCGGCGAATCCGCCCCCCCTGCCAAACCCGCCCGCCGCCAGCCGCCCCGGCGCGAGGCTCCCCCGCCCTCCGTGGCTACGCGCCTGCTGCGCACACCGCTGTGGCTGGCGCTGACGGCCCTGGTGCTGGCCCTGCTGGTGCTGGCCCTGGCAACCCACGACCTGCGCGACGCGGCCTTCAGCACCAGCGGCCAACGCGATCTCGTCGCCAACCGCGTCGGCAGCTTCGGCGCCTGGCTCGCCGACGGCCTGCTCTTCGTCTTCGGCTTCTCGGCCTGGTGGCTGCCGCTGCTGGCCCTGCGTGCCTGGCTGCGCAGCCTGGCCGGCCTGCTGCGCCACGACACGCCCGAAACGCCGCGCTGGACCCGCCGCGCGCGCTGGTGGGCGGGTGTCGTGCTGCTGCTCGGCGCGAGCTGCGCCCTCGAATGGAGCCGGCTCTACGCCGTGGAGCCGCGCCTGCCCGGCCATGCCGGCGGCATCGTCGGCTATGCCCTCGGGCCCTTGGGCATGAAGACCCTGGGCTTTGCCGGCTCGGGCGTCGTCTGGATCGTGCTGCTGCTCACCGGCATGTCCTGGGCCCTGCGTTTCTCGTGGGGTCACCTGGCCGAGCGCATCGGCGAGCGCATCGAGGAACTGCGCGAGAAGCGCATCGAACAGCGGGAGATCAAGGCCGACCAGAAGGCCGGCCAGCAGGCCGTCAAGGAGCGAGAGCAGGAGGTCGAGGTCGAGCGCGAGGCCGAGCGCCAGCTGGAGCGCGAACTGGGTGTCGAGCACGAGCCCCTGGTCATCGAGCCGCCGGTCATCGAGGTGCCCCAGTCCACCCGCGTCGCCAAGGAGAGGCAGCAGACGCTGTTCGCCGACGTGGGCGACGCCAAGCTGCCCCAGGTCGACCTGCTCGACGCCGCGCCGGGCCGGCAGGAGACCGTCACGCCCGAGTCGCTGGAGATGACCAGCCGCCTCATCGAGAAGAAGCTGCGCGACTTCGGCGTCGAGGTGCACGTCGTGGCGGCATCGCCGGGCCCCGTCATCACGCGCTACGAGATCGAGCCGGCCACCGGCGTGAAGGGCTCGCAGGTGGTCAACCTGGCCAAGGACCTGGCCCGCTCGCTGAGCCTCGTGTCCATCCGCGTCGTCGAGACCATCCCGGGCAAGAACTACATGGCCCTGGAACTGCCCAACGCGCGACGCCAGACGATACGGCTCTCCGAGATCCTCGGCTCGCAGGTCTACGCTGACGCCGCGTCCCAGCTGACCATGGGCCTGGGCAAGGACATCATCGGCCAGCCGGTGGTGGCCGACCTCGCCAAGATGCCGCACTGTCTCGTCGCCGGCACCACCGGCTCGGGCAAGTCGGTCGGCATCAACGCGATGATCCTCAGCCTGCTCTACAAGGCCGAGGCCCGCGACGTGCGGCTCATCCTCATCGACCCCAAGATGCTGGAGATGAGCGTCTACGAGGGCATCCCGCACCTGCTGGCGCCCGTCGTCACCGACATGAAGCAGGCCGGCAATGCGCTGAACTGGTGTGTTGGCGAGATGGAGCGGCGATACAAGCTCATGTCCAAGATGGGCGTGCGCAACCTCGCCGGCTACAACAAGAAGATCGACGAGGCCAAGGCCGCAGGCCAGAGCATCGCCAATCCCTTCAGCCTCACGCCCGAGGAGCCCGAGCCGCTGGAGCGCCTGCCCTTCATCGTCGTCGTCATCGACGAGCTGGCCGACCTGATGATGGTGGTGGGCAAGAAGATCGAGGAACTCATCGCCCGCCTGGCGCAGAAGGCGCGGGCGGCCGGCATCCACCTCATCCTGGCCACGCAGCGGCCCTCGGTCGACGTCATCACCGGCCTCATCAAGGCCAACATCCCGACGCGCCTGTCCTTCCAGGTCAGCTCCAAGATCGACAGTCGCACCATCCTCGACCAGATGGGTGCCGAGGCCCTGCTGGGCATGGGCGACATGCTCTACATGCCTTCGGGCACCGGCCTGCCCATCCGCGTGCACGGCGCCTTTGTCAGCGACGACGAGGTGCATCGCGTTGTGGAGTACATCAAGTCCCAGGGCGAACCGAACTACATCGAAGGCATCCTCGAAGGCGGCGTGCTCGACGAGATGGGCGGCGGCGGCGAGGCGCCGGCGCCGGGCGAGGCCAGCGGCGAGGCCGACCCGATGTACGACCAGGCCGTGGCCATCGTGCTCCAGCACCGCAAGGCCTCCATCTCGCTGGTGCAGCGGCATCTGCGCATCGGCTACAACCGCGCGGCCCGGCTGCTGGAGCAGATGGAGAAATCCGGCCTCGTCGGAGCATTGGCCGCCAACGGCAGCCGCGAACTGATCGTTCCCAAACGCGAAGAGTGAACTGACGAATGAAGCGCTTCCTCCTCAGCCTGACGCTGGCCCTGGCCGGTGCCGCCCATGCCGACGCGGTCGACGCCCTGCGCGACTTCGCCCGTGACGTGAAGAGCGGCAAGGCCAATTTCACCCAGACCGTCACCTCGCCCGACGGCAAGCGCAAGAAGGTGTCCAGCGGCGCTTTCGAGTTCGAGCGGCCCAACCGTTTCCGCTTCGCCTATGCCAAGCCTTTCGAGCAGGTCATCGTGGCGGACGGCACCAAGGTCTGGATCTACGACGCCGACCTCAACCAGGCCAGCTCGCGCAAGCTGGCCGACGCCCTCGGCGCCACGCCCGCGGCCCTGCTGGCCGGGGCCAATCTCGAGCGCGACTTCACCCTCAAGGCCCTGGCCACCGAGGGCGGCATCGACTGGGTGCAGGCCAGCCCCAAGCAGGCCGAGTCCACCATCCAGTCGCTCAAGCTCGGCTTCAAGGGCCGGGACCTGGCGGCCATGGAGATCGTCGACGGCTTCGGCCAGCGCTCGCGGCTGGACTTCAGCGCCGTGCAGGCCAACGTGCCGGTGGCGGCCGAGCGCTTCCAGTTCAAGCTCCCCGCCGGGGCGGACCTGATCGAGCAGTGAGCGGCTCCCTTTTCGACGACGAGCCGGAACTTCCGTCCGCGCCCAGGCCGGCGGCGCCGACGGCCGGCATCCCCCTGGCCGAGCGGCTGAGGCCCCGGACGCTGGACGAGGTCATCGGCCAGCGCCACCTGCTCGGCCCCGGCATGCCGCTGCGCGCCGCCTTCGAGGCGGGCCGGCTGCAGAGCATGATCCTCTGGGGGCCGCCGGGCGTGGGCAAGACGACGCTGGCGCGGTTGGTGGCGGGCGCCTTCGATGCGCAGTTCATCCCGATCAGCGCGGTGCTCGGCGGCGTCAAGGACATCCGCGAGGCCGTCGAGCGTGCCCAGGTGGCCGCGGCCCAGGGGCGGCGCACGGTGGTCTTCGTCGATGAAGTGCACCGCTTCAACAAGGCGCAGCAGGACGCCTTCCTGCCCCACGTCGAGGCCGGCCTCTTCACCTTCATCGGCGCCACCACCGAGAACCCCAGCTTTGAGGTCAACTCCGCGTTGCTGTCGCGAGCCCAGGTTCAGGTGCTCAAGAGCCTGGACGCCGAGGAGCTGCAGCAGCTCATCGACCGCGGCGCGGCGGAACTGGGCATCGCCCCGCCCACCAAGGAGGCCGCGGACCGCCTCATCGGCTATGCCGATGGCGACGCGCGGCGGCTGCTGAATGCGCTGGAGTCGGCCGCGTCGCTGGCCCACGGCACCGTCATCGACGAGGCCCTGCTGGAGCGGACGCTGGGCGAGCAGCTGCGCCGTTATGACAAGGGCGGCGACCAGTTCTACGACGTCATCTCCGCCCTGCACAAGTCGGTGCGGGGCAGTCACCCGGACGGTGCCCTCTACTGGTTCTCGCGCATGCTCGATGGCGGCGTGGATGCGCGCTACATCGCGCGGCGGCTGATCCGCATGGCCAGCGAGGACATCGGCCTGGCGGACCCGCGCGCCCTGCGCATCGCGCTGGACGCCGCCGAGGCCTACGAGCGCCTGGGCTCGCCCGAGGGCGAGCTGGCCCTGGCCGAGGCGGTCGTCTACCTCGCCGTGGCGCCCAAGTCCAACGCCGTCTACAAGGCCTTCAACGCCGTGCGGGCCTTCATCAAGCAGGACCAGTCCCGGCCCGTGCCCGTGCACCTGCGCAATGCGCCAACGCGGCTGATGAAGGAGCTGGGCTATGGCAAGGCCTACCGTTATGCGCACGACGAGCCCGGCGCCTATGCCGCCGGCGAGCAATACCTGCCGGACGGGCTGGAGGCCGAGCGCTGGTATGAACCGGTGCCGCGGGGCCTGGAGTCCCGCATCGCCGACAAGCTGGCCGAACTGCGCCGGCTGGACGATGAGGCGGCTGGCCAGGGCTAGCGCGGCGCTGGCCGCGCTGCTGCTGCTGGGCCTTGGCCTTGGCGCCGCGCGGGCGGCGGACGGCCCGACGCTGACCCGCGTGCGCGAGACCGGTGTCATCGTCATCGGCTACCGCCCGGCCTCGCTGCCCTTCTCCTACCTCGACGCCCAGCTGCGGCCCACCGGCTACACGGTCGAGCTGTGCGACCGCATCGTCGCGGCCGTGCGCGAGCGGCTGCAACTGCCCGACCTCGAAGTGCGCCGCGTCGAGGTCGCGTCGGCGACCCGCATGCCCCTGGTGATCAACGGCACGCTCGACCTCGAATGCGGCATCACCACGCACACGGCCGAGCGGGCCCGCCACCAGGCGTTCTCGCTGACCGTCTTCGTCGCCGAGACGCGCCTGATGGCGCGCGCCGGCGAGCGCGTGCAAAGCCTCGCCGACCTGCGCGGCCTGCCGGTGGCCTCCACCATCGGGACGACGAGCATCCAGCACCTGGCCAAGGCCAACGAGCAGCAGGGCCTGGGCATGCGCATCCTCGGCGGCCTGGACGACCCGGAGGGCTTCCAGCTGGTGCGCAGCGGCCGGGCCCGGGCCTTCCTGATGGATGACGTCATCCTGCGCAGCATCTTGGCCCAGCAGGGCCCGGCCGCCGACGACTACCGCCTCTCCGACCAGTCGCTGACCGTCGAACCCTATGCCATCGGCCTGCGCAAGGGCGACCCGCAGTTCAAGGCCCTGGTGGACGGCGTGCTGGCCGGGCTCTACCGCAGCGGCGAGATCCACGCCATCTACCGCCGCTGGTTCGAGTCGCCGCTGCCGCCGCAGGGGCTCAACCTCAAGCTGCCGATGAGCGCGGCCTTCCGGCGCGTGATCGCCAACCCGACCGATTCGCCGGACCCGGAGCGCTACCGCTAGGCACGAGAACACAGCCACAGAGGCACAGAGACACAGAGAAATCCGAGGCCGAACACCAGTCTCTCTGTGCCTCTGTGTCTCTGTGGCTTTGTTTCTTCAGCTTGCGCGGCTGGAGGCTGTTGCTCAACGGAATGCATCCAGCTGGATGCCGTGGCGGTTCAGCTTGTCGTAGAGCGTCTTGCGCGGCGTGCCCAGCAGCTCCATCGCTGCCGGCACCTTGCCATTGCAGCGGCGCAGCGCCTGCTCGATCAGCGCCTTCTCGACGAGGTCCATCTGCTTGGCCAGCGGCAGGCTGGGCACGGCTTGCAGGGCGGCCTGCGGGTCGAGGTCGTCCAGGGCCAGCACGAAGCGGTCGGCCGCGTTGCGGATCTCGCGCACATTGCCCGGCCAGTCGTGGGCCATCAGCTCGCGCAGCTTCTCGGGCGTCAGCTCCGGCGCGGCGCGCTCGTAGCGGGCGCAGGCCTGGGCGACGAAATGCTCGAACAGCAGCGGGATGTCCTCGCGGCGCTCGCGCAGCGGGGGCAGCGTGAGCGTCGCGATGTTGAGGCGGTAGTAGAGGTCGCTGCGGAACTCGCCGCGCGCGGCCTGGTCGCGCAGGTCGGCCTTGCTGGCGGCGATGAAGCGCACGTTGACCGGCAGTTCCTCGTTGGAGCCCAGGCGTTCGACGCGGCGCTCCTGCAGCACGCGCAGCAGCTTGATCTGCAGCGCGATGGGCATGGTCTCGATCTCGTCGAGCAGCAGGGTGCCGCCGTTGGCGTGCTCGATCTTGCCGATGCGCCGCTTGGCGGCGCTCGTGAACGAGCCCGGTTCGTGGCCGAAGAGCTCGCTCTCGAAGAGGGCCTCGGGCAGGCCGCCGCAGTTGATGGCGACGAAATGGCGGTCGCGGCGCGGGCTCTGGTCGTGCAGGCAGCGGGCCACCAGCTCCTTGCCGGTGCCGGTCTCGCCGACGATGAGCACGTCGGCCGAGGTGCCCGCGAGGTTGAGCACCTGGCGGCGCAGCTGCTGCATGGCGGCGGACTGGCCGAGCAGCGCCGCCTCGATGCCGCTGGCGCGCTGCAGCTGGGCGCGCAACTCGTCGGCCGAGTGGCGCAGCGTGCGCAGGTCCAGGGCGCGGTGGACGACGTCGAGCAGCCGCTCGGGCGCGAAGGGCTTCTCGATGAAGTCGTAGGCGCCGGCCCGCATGGCCTGTACGGCCATGGCGACGTCGCCGTGGGCGGTGATGAGGATGGCCGGGATGCCCGGGTCGGTGGCCTGCACATGGGCCAGCAGGGCGCGGCCGTCCATGCCGGGCAGGCGCACGTCGGTGACGACGACGATCTGCGCGCCGGGCTGGATGTGGGGCAGGGCCTCCTCGGCGCTGCGGCAGGGCAGGACGGCGAAGCCCTCCAGCTCCAGCGTCTGGGTGAGGCTGACCCGCACCGGCAGGTCGTCCTCGACGAACACGACCTTGTAGCCTTCAAACATCGGCTTGCTCCATGACTGCTTCCCAGGTCTCGACGGCGAGGTCGAACTCGAAACTCATGCCCCGCTCGCCCGCCGGCGGCGGCTCGGCCCGCAGGCTGCCGCCGAACTCGTGGACGATCTTGGCCGAGATGACCAGGCCGAGGCCGAGGCCCTGGCCGGCCGGCTTGGTGGTGAAGAAGGGCTCGAAGAGGCGGGGCAGCTCGGCCTCGCCGACGCCCTGGCCGCTGTCGCGCACCTTGACGAGCACCCGCCGGCCCTCGTCCACCGGCAGGGCCTGCACGCTCAGGCGCCGCACCGGCTCGTGCTCCATCGCGTCGAGGGCGTTGCCGAGCAGGTTGACGAGGACCTGCTCCAGGCGGTTGGCCTCGGCGCGCACGCGCAGCCCGCGCGGCACGGCGATGTCGGCCTCGACGCCCAGGGCACGGCTGCGGTGCTCCAGCAGCACCTGGGCGTTGCGCACGCAGTCGGCCAGCGAGGCGCTGCCGGCGGGCTGGTCGTCGGCCTTGCGGGCGAAGCTCTTGAGCTGGCGCGTGATCTGGCTCATGCGCTCGACCATGTCGTCCATGATCTGCAGGTTGGCGGCGACGGCGTCGTGCCGGCCCCCCTCGAGCAGCCGGATGGAATTGCGCGCCAGGGCCCGCAGCGCCGTCAGCGGCTGGTTGACCTCGTGCGAGAGCCCGGCCGACATCTGGCCCAGCACCGCCAGCTTGCTGGCCTGCAGCAGCTCGCCTTCGGTCTGCAGGCGCTGGGCGATCTGGGTCTTGAGCGCGTCGTTGGTGCGGCGCAGCTCGGTGGTGCGGCTGTCCACCAATTGCTCGAGCTGGGCGTGGGCCTGCTGCAGCTCGGTCTGCGCCTTGGTGAGCTGGCGCAGCGCGCGCCGGCGCGAGGACAGGTAGAGCGTCAGCAGGCCGACGCTGGCGCCGAAAGCCGCGCCGCCCCAGGCGGCGTACTGGGCGCGCTGGCGCACCTCGGTCAGGTCGGACAGCGCCACCAGCCGCAGGCCCAGGGGCACGAGCTGGCGCTGCTGGGCCAGCATGGGCCGGCTGCCCGGCAGCGGCAGCCTGACCTGCTGGCCCTGGTGCACCTCCAGCGACGCGGGCAACTCCAGGTCGGGGCCGATGGCCTGCGGATAGCGGGCGCTGGCCTGCAGGGCGCGGCGGCGGGAAGGGTCTGCGTGGTCGAGCACCGCGTACTTCCAGGCCTGGACGGAACTCATGATGACGACGTCCTGGTCGTCGGCCACGAGGATGCGCTCGTTCTGCGAACGCAGGCCCAGGTCCACCCAGGTGGCCTCCAGCGGCGCGAGGTTGAAGCGCACGACGATGACGCCGGCCGCCTGCTGTGCCTGGCGCAGCGGGTGCAGCAGGTAGAAGTCGGTGCTGCCCGTCTCGGCATCGGCGGCGAAGAAGTGGTTGCGGCCCTGCGCGACGGCCTCGGCCAGGCGCGCGGGCGGCGTCAGCGGCTCGCTCGCCGAGACCACCCGGCCCTGGGCGTCGGCGATGAAGATCTGGTTGGTGCCCGCCCGCACGTTGACGCGCGCGAGCATCTGGCCGGCGGCGCGGCGGCGCTCGGGGTCCTGAGGCGACGACATCAGGGCCTGCAGCGTCGGGTCGATGGCCAGCAGGCTGGGCAGCGAGGCATGACGGCCCAGTTCGGCGGACAGGTTGGTCGCGTACAGCTCCAGCCGCTCGGTGCTGAGGGCCGACAGCTGCTCACGGCCGCCGCGCTCACTGAGACGGTGCGCGAGCCAGAAGCCCAGCACCATCAGCAGGCCGGTCAGGAAGAAGTGGACCCCGGGCCGGCTCAGCAGCCGGGCCAGGCGCAGCGCGCGCGGACGCAGACGTAAGGGAAAGAAGGGCAGGGCCATGGCTAACGGGCCATGTAGTTTGCCTACCGGGCGGGCGCCGCGACAGGCTCCGCGCCAGTTTTTTAAGCCCTGGCGAAGAACCGCCCGGCTCCCGTGCGGTTTGTGCGGATTTCCGCCCAGCCGGGCCTGGTCGACACTCGTGACATCCGACCAGGGAGCAGGACGCGGAGCGGAACCGAGGTCCGGTCCGGCCATACCGTCGGTGAATACCCTCGAAACACCGGCTCATACCGGCTTTTGGCACGAGGGTTGCGATTTGCCCCCGGTCGCTTGGCGCATGCTGCGCCCAACAAAATCTTCTGGAGCCCTCATGGAGACTCTGATTCAACAGATCATCAACGGCCTGGTGCTGGGGAGCATGTATGCCCTCGTCGCCCTGGGCTACACGATGGTCTACGGCATCATCAACCTGATCAACTTCGCCCACGGAGAGATCCTGATGGTCGGCGCCATGGTCAGCTGGACGGTGGTCACCGCCCTCGCCGACACCGGCATGCCCGGCTGGCTGCTGATGCTGATCGGCCTGGCCTGCGCCATCGTCGTCTGCGCGGTGCTGAACTTCTCGGTCGAGAAGATCGCCTACCGGCCGCTGCGCAACGCGCCGCGCCTGGCGCCGCTGATCACGGCCATGGGCATGTCGCTGCTGCTGCAGGTGCTGGCCATGATCATCTGGAAGCCCAATCCCAAGCCCTTCCCGCTGCTGCTGCCGACCACGCCCTTTGACCTGGGCGGCCCGGTCATCACCGTCACGCAGTGCCTGATCCTCGGGCTGACCGTCGCCATCCTGGCCGGGCTGATGTACCTGGTGAACTTCACCAGGCTCGGCCGCGCCATGCGCGCCACCGCCGAGAACCCGCGGGTGGCCGGCCTGATGGGCGTCAAGCCCGACTTCATCATCTCCACCACCTTCGTGATCGGCGCAGCCCTGGCCGCCGTCGCCGGCCTGATGTGGGCCGCCAACTACGGCACCGTGCAGCACACCATGGGCTTCATGCCTGGCTTGAAGGCCTTCACGGCAGCGGTGCTGGGCGGCATCGGCAACCTCGCGGGTGCGGTGGTCGGCGGGGTGCTGCTGGGCCTCATCGAAGCCATCGGCGCCGGCTATCTCGGCGACCTGACGGGCGGCGTGCTGGGCAGCCACTACGCCGACATCTTCGCCTTCATCGCCCTCATCCTCGTGCTCACCTTGAGGCCCTCCGGCCTGCTCGGCGAACGCGTGGCCGACCGCGCGTGATGGCTCACCCCCTACGCGCTTCGCGCGCCCCCTTCGAGGGGGCACCACCAGCGGCCCGGCAAAGCCGGTTCCGCGGTGGTCGCTGGATCAATCGGCCGCTCGGCCAGGCTTCCTGAGGACTCACATGAAAGCCAAAAAGCTCCTAACCTTCATCGTCGCGGCCATCGCGTTGTTCGCCGTGCCGCTGTTCGCCCAGCAGTTCGGCAACGGCCCGGTGCGCATCATCGACCTGGCCCTGCTCTACGTGATGCTGGCCCTGGGCCTGAACATCGTCGTCGGCTATGCCGGCCTGCTGGACCTCGGCTACGTGGCCTTCTACGCCGTCGGCTCCTACATGTTCGCGCTGATGGCCAGCCCCCATCTCAGCGAGAACTTCGAGGCCATCCAGGCCGCCTTCCCGACGGGGCTGCATTCGCCCATCTGGCTCGTCATCCCGCTCGGCGCGGGCCTGGCGGCGCTGTTCGGCGTGCTGCTCGGCGCGCCGACGCTCAAGCTGCGCGGCGACTACCTCGCCATCGTGACGCTCGGCTTCGGCGAGATCATCCGCGTCTTCCTGAACAACCTCGAGTACCCGGTCAACGTGACCAACGGCCCGCGCGGCATCGGCCAGATCGACTCCTTCCACGTCTTCGGCGTGGACCTGGGCAAGTCCTGGCAGATCGGCGACTACACCCTGCCGTCGGTGACGCTGTACTACTACCTCTTCCTGCTGCTGGTCGTCGGCTCGGTGCTGATCTGCTACCGGCTCGAGAACTCCCGCATCGGCCGCGCCTGGATGGCCATCCGCGAGGACGAGATCGCCGCCAAGGCCATGGGCATCAACACCCGCAACCTCAAGCTGCTGGCCTTCGGCATGGGTGCCACCTTCGGCGGCGTGTCGGGTGCGATGTTCGCGAGCTTCCAGGGCTTCGTCTCGCCCGAGTCCTTCAGCCTGCAGGAGTCGGTGATGATCGTCGCCATGGTCGTGCTGGGCGGCATCGGCCACATCCCGGGCGTCATCCTCGGCGCTCTGATGCTCTCCGCCCTGCCCGAGGTGCTGCGCTACGTCGCCGGCGACATCCAGAGCATGACCGGCGGCCGCATCGACGCCTCCATCCTGCGCCAGCTCCTCGTCGCGCTGGCCATGATCGTCATCATGCTGATCCGCCCCCGCGGCTTGTGGCCCGCGCCGGAACACGGCAAGGCCGCCCCGACGCCCGTCAAGTGAGGGAGACGACCCCATGAGCACCCACGACAACATCGTTCTCAACGTCAGCGGCGCGTCCAAGCGCTTCGGCGGCGTGCAGGCCCTGTCCGACGTCGGCATCCAGATCCAGCGCGGCCAGGTCTACGGCCTGATCGGCCCCAACGGCGCCGGCAAGACGACCTTCTTCAACGTCATCACGGGGCTGTACACGCCGGACACCGGCAGCTTCTCCTTGGGCGGCACGCCCTACACGCCGCAGGCGGTGCATCAGGTCGCCAAGGCCGGCATCGCACGCACCTTCCAGAACATCCGCCTCTTCGCCGACATGACGGCGCTGGAGAACGTGATGGTGGGCCGGCACATCCGCACGCGCTCGGGCCTGCTGGGTGCGGTCTTCCGCACACCGGGCTTCAACAAGGAGGAGGCCGCCATCAAGGCGCGTGCCCTGGAGCTGCTGGACTACGTCGGCATCGCCAAGTACGCCGAGTTCAAGGCCCGCACGCTGAGCTACGGCGACCAGCGCCGCCTGGAGATCGCCCGCGCCCTGGCCACCGACCCGCAACTCATCGCCCTGGACGAGCCCGCCGCTGGCATGAACGCGACCGAGAAGGTCGTGCTGCGCGAGCTGATCGACCGCATCCGCAACGACGGCCGCACCATCCTGCTCATCGAGCACGACGTGAAGCTGGTCATGGGCCTGTGCGACCGTGTCACGGTGCTGGACTACGGCAAGCAGATCGCTGAAGGCACACCGGCCGAAGTGCAGAGCAACGAGAAGGTGATCGAGGCCTACCTCGGCGCCGGCCACAAACCACACTGAAGCGGGGCGGAAGAACATGGCAGAAGCAAAGCAAACCCTGCTCAAGGTCAGCGGCCTGAAGGTGGCCTACGGCGGCATCCAGGCCGTCAAGGGCGTGAACTTCGAGGTGCGCGAGGGCGAGCTCGTCTCGCTCATCGGCGCCAACGGCGCCGGCAAGACGACCACGCTCAAGGCCGTCACCGGCCTGCAGCCGGTGGCCGCGGGCGACGTGACCTACCTGGGCGAATCCATCAAGGGCCGCGGCGCCTGGGACCTGGCCAAGAAGGGCCTCGTCATGGTGCCGGAAGGCCGAGGCACCTTCACCCGCATGACCATCGTCGAGAACCTGCAGATGGGCGCCTACAACCGCAAGGATGGCGAGATCCAGGCCGACATCGACAAGGTCTTCGGCCTCTTCCCGCGGCTGAAGGAGCGTGCCAAGCAGTTGGCCGGCACCATGTCCGGCGGCGAGCAGCAGATGCTGGCCATGGGCCGGGCCCTGATGGCGCGGCCCAAGGTGCTGCTGCTGGACGAACCCTCCATGGGCCTGTCGCCCATCATGGTGGACAAGATCTTCGAGGTCGTGAACGACATCCACCAGCAGGGCGTGACCATCCTGCTGGTGGAGCAGAACGCCAGCCGCGCCCTGCAGCTGGCCAACCGCGGCTACGTGATGGAGTCCGGCGAGGTGACGATGGACGGCGAGGGCCTGGCCCTGCTGAACGACCCCAAGGTCCGCGCCGCCTACCTCGGCGAGTGAGCGGCCTCAGCCCGCCAGCGCGCGGGCGATGAGGGCGGCCTGCTCCCGCCGGTGCACGGCCTGCGACGAGCAGGCGCCCGCCGCCGTGACGGCACGCGCCTCCGGCCGCCAGGCCAGGCCGCCGGGCGCCAGCGCGGCGAGATCGTCGCGCACGAAGTGCCAGGCGCCCTGGTTCAGCGTCTCCTCCTGGGCCCAGGTCAGGCGCGCCAGTCGCGGGTAGCGCGCCAGCACGGCGGCCAGCTCGGCCTGCGGAAAGGGGTAGAGCTGCTCCAGCCGCACGAGGGCCACGCCCGCCGCCGCCTCGGGTTGCGCCGCGCGCGCCCGGGCCAACTCGTGGTGGAGTTTGCCGCTGCACAGTACGAGGTGGCGCACCTCGTCGGGCAGCGTCCCGTCGTCGTCCAGCACCGGCTCGAAGCGGCCTTGAAGCAGGGCGTCCAGCGGCGAGTGCGAGGCGGCGTCCTGGTGCAGGGCCGCCTTGGGCGTCATCACGATCAGCGGCTTGCGCTCGGCGCCCAGTGCCTGGCGGCGCAGCAGGTGGTACCACTGCGCGGCCGTGCTGGGGCAGGCCACGCGCAGGTTGCCCGCGCCGCAAAGCTGCAGGAAGCGGCTCAGGAAGGCGTTCGAATGCTCGGGGCCGACGCCCTCGTAGCCGTGCGGCAGCAGCACCGTCAGCGCGCTGCGCTGGCCCCATTTCTCCTCGCCCGAGGCGATGTACTGGTCCACGTAGACCTGGGCGCCGTTGACGAAGTCGCCGTACTGCGCCTCCCAGACCGTGAGGTCGGCCGGGCGCTGCACGCTGTGGCCGTACTCGAAGCCCAGCACGGCCTCCTCCGACAGCGGTGAGTTGACCACCTCGAAGGGGGCGAGGGCGCCGAGCTGGCGCAGCGGCAGGAACTCGTCGGGGCCGGCCAGCGCCTGGTTGTGCCAGACGGCATGGCGGTGCATGAAGGTGCCGCGTTCGACGTCCATGCCCGACACGCGCACGCCCACGCCCGCCTCGAGCAGCGAGGCATAGGCCATGTTCTCGGCGAAGCACCAGTCCGCCCGCGCCGAAGCGTCGCCGGCCGCCACGCGCTGCCATTGCGCGGCCAGTTCGGCGATGCGCTGATGCGGCGCGAAGCCGCGCGGCAGCCGCGTCATCGCGGACACCCAGGCCTGCAGCGCCGCGCGCGTCGGCCCGGCCGACTCGGCAACGCGCTCGCGCGCCGCGCCGGCCTCCTCGGCCGCCGCCCCCGGGTCGGCAATGGCGAAGGCCCTTTGGGCGGCGGCGCGCTGGCGCTCGATGTGGCGGGCCATGTCGGCCAGCCCGCAGTGGCCTTCGGCCACCAGGGCCGCGCCCTGGCTCTCGACGACGGAGGCGCGCTGCGCGGCCATCGGATACAGGCGCGGGCTGGTCAGCGACGGCTCGTCGTGCTCGGAGTGGCCGTTGCGGCGGTAGCCGATCAGGTCGATGACGACGTCGGCACCGAAGCGCGCCCGATAGGCCATCGCCAGCGTGGCCGCGTGGGCGAGCCGCTCCGGGGCGTCGGCGTTGACGCGCAGCACCGGCGCGTCGATGCATCGGGCGATGTCGGTGCAGTAGCGCGCCGCCGCGGCGTCCATGGGGTTGGGTGCCGTGAAGCCGAGCTGGTTGTTCACGATGACGTGCACGCAGCCGCCCACCGCATAGCCGCTCCGCTGCGACAGCATCAGCGCCTCCATGACCACGCCCTGGCCCGCGAACGCCGCGTCGCCATGCACCACCAGGGCCGCGGCCCGGCTGCGCTGCTGGGCCGCGTAGGTCATGCCCAGCACCACGGGGAAGACGCTCTGCAGGTGCGAGGGGTTGGGCGCCAGCGTCAGCTTGAGCGGGCCGTGGGCGGTGGCGAAGCTGCGCTGCGCGCCCAGGTGGTAGACCAGGTCGCGGTGGCGTTCGGGCCGGGGTGCATCGGGGTCGAAATGGTCCAGCACCCGGGCCGGCGCCATGCCCAGCAGGTTGACCAGCACATTGACCCGGCCGCGGTGGGGCATGCCCATGAACAGCTCGCCCACCCCTTGCAGCGCCGCCTGCTCGACGAGGGCGTCGAGCAGCGGCAGCAGGGCTTCGCACCCCTGCAGCGAGAAGCGCTTGGCCGCGGGAAAGCGGCCCGCGACGAACTGCTCCCAGGCCTCGGCCTGGATGAGCCGGTCCAGCAGCGCGGTGCTGCTGCGGGCCGGTGGCAGCGCCTCCAGCCGAGCGTGCAGCCAGGCGCGCCGGGTCGGGTCGCGCAGGGCGCTGCTGTCCAGGGCCAGGGCGCCGCAGTAGATGCGCTTGAGCCGGTGGTCCAGCGCGGCCACGTCGTTGGCGCCGAGCACGGCGGGCGCGCCGGGGCCGAGTTCGTCGGAGCCTGCCAGGCCGAAGGCCGACGGCGCCAGCAGCTCACGGGCGTCGACGGAGTCCGCCACGCCCAGCGGGTCCAGCGTCGCGCAACGGTGGCCCTCGGCCCGGTGCGCCGCGATCCACCGCTCGACGGCGGGGTGCAGGCGAGCGGCCGGCGAGGCGTGCGTGTGAACCGCGTGAATGGGGGCGCGGTCGAGCCCCGGTGCGGGCAGCCTCTCGGCTGGCCTGTCCGCCATGTCCATGTGATAACTCCCTGATCGTGCGAGGTGAAGCCTCGTCGTCGCCCCGGGCCCGATGCGGGCTCCATGACGACAAGGCCGGTGGATGGGCCCGGATCTGCGTCCGATGGGCCTCGCGAGGAACTTGGAGGGTGGGTTGTCGCCCGCGCTCAGAGCACGAAGGCGCTGACCACTTCGTTCAACTGACGGGCCTGCTGCTGCAGCTGCCTGGCCGCCGCCGCGCTCTGCTCGACGAGGGCGGCGTTGCGCTGCGTCGTGTCGTCCATCTGCGAGATGGCGATGTTGACCTGCTCGATGCCGGCGCTCTGCTCGTGGCTCGACGAGGTGATCTCCGCCACCACGCGGCTGACGCCGGCGATGCTGGTGACGACCTGCTGCATCGTCGCGCCGGCCTGCTCGACCATCCGGCTGCCGGCGTCGACCTGGCTGGCCGAGTCGTCGATCAGGCCCTTGATCTCCTTGGCGGCGACGGCGCTGCGCTGGGCGAGGTTGCGCACCTCGGCCGCGACCACGGCGAAGCCACGGCCTTGCTCACCGGCACGGGCGGCCTCGACGGCGGCGTTCAGCGCCAGGATGTTGGTCTGGAAGGCGATGCTGTCGATGACGCCGATGATCTCGACGATGCGCCGCGACGAGGTCGAGATCGAGCTCATGGTGTTGACCACCTGGCCCACGACCTGGCCGCCCTCGGCCGCGACGTCCGAGGCGGACGAGGCCGAGCGGTTGGCGTGGCCTGCGTTGTCGCTGCTGAGCCTGACGGCCGAGGTCAGCTGCTCCATGGCCGCCGCGGTCTGCTGCAGGGCACTGGCCTGCTGCTCGGTGCGCATGGCCAGGTCCTGGTTGCCGTGGGACACGTCCTCCGCCGCGGCATGGATGCGGTCGGCGCCGGTGCGGACCTGGGTGACGATGCCATGCAGGCTTTCCACCATGCGTTGCAGCGCTCCGGTCAGGCGGCCGACCTCGTCGCGGCTGATGTGGTCGATGCGGTAGGTCAGGTTGCCCGCGGCCACCGCCTCGGCCAGTTCGATCGCGCGGTCGATGGGCCGGGTCACGGAGCGGGTGATCAGCAGCGCCGTGATGACGCCGAGCAGGATGGCCAGCACGGAGACGCCGATCATCTGGTAGACCGCGCGGCGCGACTGCGCCTTGGTGTCGTTCACGTCCTGCAGCATGCCGCGCACGTGGTAGGCCACCATCTTGTCGAGCAAGGCGTAGTAGCGGGCCTGGGGCTCGGCGAGTTCGCCTTCGTACAGGGCCGTGGCCTCGTCGCGCTTGCCCGCGGCGATGAGGTCCAGCACCTTGCGCACCTGGGCGCCGTAGGCCTTGCGGGCCTGCCCCTGCTCCTCGAAGATGGCCCGCGCCTCGTCGGTGGCGAGCGACTTCTCCAGCTGCTGGAGGTTCTCGGTGTTGGCGGTGCGGATCGCCGCGTATTCGTCGGCGTACTTCTTCTGGCGCGCCGGGTCGGCGGTGAGCAGCATGCGGCCGAGCGTCATGGCACCGCGGTCGCCGACTTCCTTGATGCGGTTGCTGAGCGCGATCTGCGCATAGCTGTCGTTGACCACCTCTTCCATCGTCGCGCCGATGCGGTTGAGCACCGCGACGCTGCTGACGAGGCTGGCGCACAACAGTGCGATCACGACGGCAAACGCCATGGCCAGGCGGGTGCCGATTCTCAAATCCGAAATGCGCATGCGATGCTCCCTGACTGCTGGATCGCGGACTCCATTTAGCGGCCCGCCCGTCGCGAGTGCCGTATGGTGTTCGAGTTATGTTACGAGGCGTACATGAGCCTCGGAGGGGGGTGTCCGGCAATTCGAGACCTGCGTCACGACTGGCAGGCCCGACCTGGAAGACTTACCAGGGTGGTTTCGAGCCGGCCGCGCGCAAAAAAGCCCGGCATCGGCCGGGCTTGGCGGGGGAAGGCGCTGGGCGCGGGGTCAGACCAGGGTCACGTCGGTCACGCCGGCCGCCACCCTCACGCGCTTGACGCTGGCCACCGGCGTTGCCGGCGCGACGCCACCGACCTGGCGGGCGACCTTCTTGAAGTCGCACAGCAGCTCGGTCTTGCTCAGCGTCACGACGGCATAGCCCTGCGCATCGCTGTCCACGTGCTTGATCCACGGGTTGTTGACCGGCGGCGCCACGGCCGTGGTGGCGTCGGCGAAGGGGTTGAGCCGCTTGACGATTTCCGACGCCGGCACCGACGACGGCGGGATGTTCAACGCCGTCGCCAGCTTCTGCTGGATCAGCCCGTAGAGCGTCATCGCGGCCACCGACTTGCCGGCGCCGGCCAGGCCGGCGATGGTGCTGGCGACGATGGTGCCCATGGTGCCGGCCTGGGTCTCGTCGAAGGTGTTGATGACGGCCCTGGACAGCGTCGTCGTCGGCGTGACCGCCGCGAGCGTGATGACGTGGGCGGCGATGGCGGCCTGCACTGCCGCCTGCACGGCGGCGGTGTTGCTCAGGTCCGTCACGCCCGCGCCGAGGGCGATGGCCGCGCTCAGCATCTGGATGGCGATGGCCTCTGCCTCGAACTCGCTCGTCGCCACCAGGGGCTTGAGCGCCGCGAAGGCGGGCTGCGTGGCCGCGCCGTAGAAGTAGCTGAAGTTGGAGTTGCTGGAGACGCCTGCGGTGACCAGGTCCACCATCGCAGGCACCGGCGTGGCCGCGTCGTAGTCGGCCATGACGACGCCGGCGTAGAAGGCGTGGATGTCGCCCGTGACGGCGACCACGTTCTTCACGCCCTTGGCCAGCAGTTGGCCCATCAGGTACTTGCGTTCGGCGTTGAAGCCGTCCCACTGGTCGGCGTTGAGGATGAACTTGGACTTGAAGGCGGCCGGTGCGGCCGGGATCTTGTTGCCGTCGATGCCCATGCGCAGCAGCGACACCTCGTTGCCCCAGACCTTCCACAGCGCGGTGGAGGTGGTCATGGTCTGCACCCACCACTGGCGCTGCGCGCCGCCGAGGATGCTGACCAGGGCCAGCGGGTCGGGCAGGGTGGCGCCGGCCGTGAGCTTGGCGGTCTCCACGGCCGACAACGTCGGCTGCGGCACCATGTAGCGCGCGCCGATAGAGCCCACGGGCTGGCCCGTCAGCGGGCTGGGCGCGGCCTCGGGGATGAGGTGGTCGGCGCGATAGAGGCGCTCGTCGGTCATGACGAGGTGCATCAGCTTGCCGAACTTCAGGTCGCGGTAGATGCGGATGCCGGTGATGCCCTGACCGGGGTCGAGCGTGAAGCTGATATCGGCCGGCATCGCCTCGAACCAGGCCTGGTTGGCGGCCAGGCGGCGCGAGGTCTGGGCGGTGTTGTCGCCGACCTGGGTCGTGGCGTTGAAGGTACCGTTGTCGTAGGTCTCGCGGTCCTGCCAGCAGTCGTCGCTGAACTCGTGGTCGTCCCAGATGGCGACGAAGGCGAAGCGCTCGTGCAGGGCCTGCAGGCGGCGGTCGGTGCGGTAGCGCTTGTAGAGGTAGCGGTAGTCGGAGATGGTGGTCGCGTACTTGCCGCCCGAGGGCAGGGCGGTGCCGTTGGGCAGGGCGAGTGCCGCGTGGGCGCTCTCCACGCCACCGGCCTGATAGTCGGCGCCGACGGCCTCGTAGATGTAGTCGCCGAGGTGGACGACGAAGTCGATGTCCTCCTGCGCGAGGGCGTCCATGCCGGCCCAGTGGTTGACGCTCCAGTCCTGGCAGGAAATGAAGGCGAAGTTCAGCCCGGAGATGTCGGCGTCGGCCGCGGGCGCCGTCTTGAATCGGCCGATGCGCGAGACGCCGCTGCCCGCGGTGAATTGGTAGTAGTAGAGCGTCGCGGGCTTGAGGCCGCTGATGCGGTGGCGCAGGGTGTGGTCGTAGAACTCGTAGACCGGCACCTCGGCCGTGGCGTCGGCCGTGCCGCTCAAGGCGGTGGTGGTGCCGAGGTTGGCGCTGTTGTCGGCGTTGGTGATCTTCAGCGTGACGCTGAAGCTGCCGGCGCCGGTGGCGCTGGCGACGTCGTCGGCGCTGGTGGGCACCACGCGGGCCCACAGCACCGCGCCGTCAGGCTTGGGGTCGCCCGAGGCGACCGACTGCGGGAACTTGAAGGCGCCGCTGGCTGGCGCGGTGGTCGGCAGCGGCGTGCTGCTGCCGGGGAAGGTGTCGGGCAGCGGCTGGATGGGCGTGCCCGCGTCGCCACCGCCGCCGCAGCCGACGAGGCTGGACAGGGCGGTGGAGGCGGTGATCAGGGCGCCTGCCTGGGCGGCGCTGCGGCGGAGAAAACTGCGGCGGTCCATGGTGTGTCGCCTCCTCAGAACTTGTAGTTGAACTGGACACCGAAGATGGTGGCCTTGGTGGCGTAGTTGCCGCGTGCGGTCGCGTAGGAGCAGTTGCAGGGCGTCTCGCCTTCGCCGTCGTCGGTGGCGTCCATGGCGGCGTCCTTGAGCTTCACGTGTCCGAACGAGAAGTCCACGCTGGCGTTGTCCATGAAGGCCCAGTTGGCGCCGAGGGCGTACCAGGTGCGGTGGGCGTCGGGCAGGGCCGGGCTGCGCGTGGCCGAGGGCACGGGCGACATGTCCTTGCTGAAGCCGGCGCGCAGCAGCACGGAGGGCAGGGCCTTCCATTGCGCGCCGACGGACACCTTGGTGCTGTCCTTCCAGTGCTCGGCCGTGATGGAGTCGGGCGTCGAGTTGGAGAAGTCGATGCGCAGCTGCTTCAGCCGCGAGTCGCGGGTGAAGGTGAAGTCGCCCATCACGGCGATGGTGGGCGTGAGCTGGTGGAAGCCGTGGATGGACAGCGACTCGGGCGTGCGCACCGACAGGCTGGCGTCGGAGTCGTTGTGGTCCAGCGCCGAGACGCCGTTGTAGGGCGCCGCGGTGATGGCGGCCAGCACGGTGGCCGGCAGGTTGGCCGGCTGGGTCCAGTCGCCGCTGCCGCGCAGGCGGTGGCTCACGCTGCTGCGGTAGCTGACGCCCACGCGGGTGTCGGCCGTGGGTTCCCAGAGCAGGGCCAGGTTGAAGCCCAGGCCCCAGTCCTTGCCGTCGACGGCGATGGAGCCGTCGTAGGCTGGGTCGCCGAAGACCTGCGCGGCCTGCTGCTGCAGCTGCAGGGCCAGGCCCGGCGCGCCGGCGGTCGCCGCCTGGTGGGCGGCGGCCAGCAGGCCTGCCGCGTAGACCGAGCCGTAGGGCACGGCGCGGCGCAGCTTGCCGGACATGTACTGCACGTTCAGGCCGGCAGCCAGCGAGAGCTCGGGCGAGGTCTTCCAGGCGACGTTGGGGTTGATGGACAGCGACTGCAGCTTGACTTGCTGCAGGTTGTAGCGGCCACCCCAGTCGGGGCGGTAGTCGAGCTTGGTGCCCCAGGGCACGAAGACGCCCATGCCGTAGGCCAGGCCGTTGTCACCTTGATAGCTCAGGTAGGCATGCGGCACCGCCTGGCCCTTGGCGAAGCTGGACGAGTCGCCCACGGTGCCGATCTGGCGCGGCTGCAGCCCCGAGCCGGGCAGGGAGATGTAGGAGCCCTCGTCGGTGAAGCGGGTCTTGGGGTCCACGTAGTCGAGTACGCCGGAGAAGTTCCAGCCCTTGAGCCGGGTGATGCCGGCCGGGTTGGCGAACAGCGTGCTGGCATCGCCGGCCTCGGCGCCGTTGGCGTTGGCCGTGCCTTCGGCCGCGGCGCTCTGGGTGCCGAAGCGGTAGCCGGCCGCATGGGCCGTCGTGGCCGCGAGGGCGAGGGGCAGCAGGGCGATGGCGGCCAGCAGCGGGCGCAACGCGCCCGCGGAGCGGGGAGTCCTGAACATGGGGTTTGTCTCCGGTAATCGTGCGAAACCGCGGCGATTGTGCGTAACGTCGATGTCACGCGGAGGACAAAGCCCTCAAGGGAAACCCTGGATTGGGGAGGCCTCTCTAAGCTGCGCCCGGCTCGCTGCCGGCTGCCGGCAAACCGGATGCCGCCGCGCGCGGCGGCGGCCCTGGTTCAGCCCAGGTGCACGAGCTTGGAGCGTGCCCAGTCGTCGGCGACGCGGGCGGGCGTGGAGTCGGCCTTCTGCACGCGCTGCAGCAGTTCCTCCACGCGCTCGGCGATGCGGCTGACCTCGGCCATGACCTGGCTCTCCTCGCCTTCGCCGCGGTACTCGCGCGCCACGCTGATGATGCCGCCGGCATTCACCAGGTAGTCCGGCAGGTAGCAGATGCCGCGGCGCTGCAGGGCGTCGCCGTCGGCGGGCGTGGCGAGCTGGTTATTGGCCGCGCCGGCGATGAGCCGGGCGCGGATGGCCGGCACCGTCTGCTCGTTGAGCGAGGCGCCGAGGGCGCAGGGCGCCAGCACGTCGACGTCCGCCGCCAGGATCTCACCCACGTGCACGGCCACCGCACCGAACTGCGCGACGGCGCGCTCCACCTTGGCGGCATCCACGTCGGCCACCACGAGGCGGGCGCCGGCCTGGTGCAGGAATTCGGCGAGGTGCCAGCCGACGGCGCCCAGGCCCTGCAGCGCCACGCGCACGCCGTCCAGCGACGACCGGCCCAACACGAGGCGGGCGCCGGCCTGGATGGAGACGAACACGCCCCAGGCGGTCTTGGGACTGGGGTCGCCACCGAAGGCGCCCTCGCGCGGGATGCCGCTCACATAGGGCGTCACGGCCTGCATGCCGCGCATGTCGGCCGTGGTCGTGCCGACGTCCTCGGCGGTGATGTAGGCGCCGTTGAGCGACTGCACCGCGCGCGCAAAGGCGGCGAAGAGGGCGGGCCGGTCGAAGGGGCCGTCGGGCTTGAGGATGACGGCCTTGCCGCCGCCGAAGGGCAGGTCGGCCAGCGCGTTTTTCAGGCTCATGCCCTGGGACAGGCGCAGGGCGTCGTTGAGGGCGGCGAGTTCGGAGTCGTAGTGCCAGAGCCGGCAGCCGCCGAAGGCGGGGCCCCGGGCGGTGCTGTGGACGGCGAGGATGGCCTTGAGGCCGGTGGCCGGGTCGGTGGCGAGCAGCACTCGCTCGTGGGCGGCTTGCTCGGGCAGGCCGAAGAGGGAGGTCGGGGTCATGCGTCGGGCGCTGGGTAAGCGCGGCAGTGATGAAGGAACGGCCGCGCTTTTGGCGCGGCCGTCCGGGATTCTACAAAGCGACCCTGGCGCAATCAGGGGCGCGCGGGCCGAGTGCCGGGCCGCCCCAAGCCGGCCCGCCTGGGGTTGCGTGCGGCTCGATGCCGTATGCAGCCTCGTCCCCGCGGGGGACCGGCTGGGGTCGCGCGCGCGTTCAGCGGCGCGAGACCGGACGAGGGGCCTCGACGTTCAGGGGCCTTGGAAGCCGCCGCTGCGCAGCGTGATGACGAGGGTGTCGCGCCAGCCGCGCTCTCCGGCCACGAGCGGCAGGATGGGCGTGGTCTCGTGGATGACGCGGGCGTCGTCCAGCAGCAGCGCGGTCCAGGGCTGGGTCATGGTGAAGCGTTGGCCAGCCGGGCCGTGGGCCTCGAACACGCGGGACTCGCCGCCCTTGATCTGGTGGCGGCCCACCATCAGCACGGCGACGAGGTCCACGCCGTCCCGGTGGGCGCCTTCCGGCGTGGGCCGGCCGATGCCGTCGCTGGTGTCGATGCGGAAGGGATGCGCCTCGATGAACCAGGCCTGCTCGCCCTTGAAGGCGGAGGTGACCCGTGCCAGGCCGAGCAGCAGCGCCGTCCAGACGGGTGCATCCACCATGCGCTGCTCCAGCGGCACGTACCAGCGCTGGATGCCGCCATGCAAGGCGTTGTAGTCCAGCGGCTGCCAGTGGGCGCGGTGCGGACTGGGCGTCAGCCGGCCGCCCTCGGCGACGAAGCATCCGTGGCGGCGGAAGCGGTAGCGCCCGCCGTCGCGCAGGTAGCCGTCGGGCGGCAGGTCGTCCCAGCAGGGGCGTAGCGTCTCCAACTCGGCGGCGCTGACGCCGAGGACGCCCAGCGATGAGGGGGCGAGTACCGCCTCGCCATGCCGCTGCAGGGCGCCGACGACGTCGGCCGGGTCGGTCCAGGGAGGCTCGAACATGGGCTCAGGCGGGCGCGTGCTTGTCGGCTTCGGACGTGAAGGCGTCGGCGTAGAACTCCTCGGCGGGCAGCTTGCACTGCTCGACGAAGTCCTTCTGCGCCGACTCCACCATGATGGGCGCGCCGCAGGCATAGACCTGGTGGCCGCTGAGGTCCGGCAGGTCCTGCATCACGGCGCGGTGGACGAAGCCGGTGCGGCCCGCCCAGCCTTCGTCGGGCTCGGACAGCACCGGCACGTAGGTCAGCAGCGGCCACTCGGCGGCGACGCGCGCCGCCCAGTCGTTCAGGTAGAGGTCGCCCTGCTTGCGGGCGCCCCAGTACAACACCATCGGCCGGCTCGAGCCGATGTGCTGCGCACGCTCGATGATGGCCTTGATGGGCGCAAAGCCCGTGCCGCTGGCCAGCAGCACGATGGGCTTGGTCGCGTCCTCGCGCAGGAAGAAGCTGCCGAAGGGCCCCTCCATGCGCAGGATGTCCTTCTCCTTGAGCGCGCCGAAGACGTGGTCGGTGAACTTGCCGCCGGGCATGTGGCGGATGTGCAGCTCGATCTGCCCCGGCAGGGTGTGCGGCGCGTTGGCCATGGAATAGCTGCGGCGCGAGCCGTCGCGCAGGATGAACTCGACGTACTGGCCGGCGCGGTACTGGAAGTTCTGGTTGGCCGCCAGCTGCAGGGTCAGCACGGCCACGTCGGGCGCGGGCTTGAGGATGGCCGACACGCGGGTGGGCAGCTTGAGCACCGGGAACTCGCCGGCGCCCGGCACGGTGCGCGCCTCCACGACGCAGTCCGTCTGCGGGCGGGCGCAGCAGGTGAGGATGAAGCCGGCGGCCTCCTCCTCGGCCGACAGGGCCTTGGGCTGGTGGTTGCCGTGCACGACGGCGCCTTCGAGCAGCTTGCTCTTGCAGGAGCCGCAGGCGCCGTCCTTGCAGCCGTAGGGCAGGCCGACGCCATTGCGGATGGCCGCGGCCAGCAGGGTGTCGTCGCCTTCGGTCTGGTAGACACGGCCGGCGGGCTGGATGGTGATCTGGTGGGACATGGGGCTTCAAAAAGCAGCGGCCCCGCTGGGGAGTCCGGGGCCGTAGACTGCCCGCCATTTTGCCCGAGGCCATGAAGACCCGACTGCTCATCATCGGCTGCGGCGACGTAGGTTTGCGCGTCGTCAAACTGCTCGCCGGCCGCTGGCGCGTGCTGGCGCTGACATCGAACCCCGGCCGAGTCGCGGCGTTGCGCGCGGCCGGCGCCGTGCCGCTCCTCGGCAACCTGGACGAGCCCGCGACTTTGGCCCGGCTGGCTGGCCTGGCCGATCTCGTGCTGCACCTGGCCCCGCCGCCGCGCGACGGCGAGCGGGACGCGCGCACCCGCCACCTGCTCGCCGCACTGGCGCGCAGGCCGCCCACGGCGCTGGTCTACGCGAGCACGACCGGCGTCTATGGCGACTGCGCCGGCGCGTTCATCGACGAGACCCGCGCGCTTCGCCCCGCGACCGACCGCGCCCGCCGCCGTGTCGACGCCGAGGCCTGCCTGCGCGTCTTCGGCCGCCGTCACGGCACGCGCGTGAGCCTGCTGCGCATCCCCGGCATCTACGCCCGCGACCGCGAGGGCGGCCACCCGCGCGAGCGCCTGGCCCGCGGCACGCCGGTGCTGCGGCGCGAGGACGATGTCTTCACCAACCACATCCACGCCGACGACCTCGCCCGCGCCTGCGTGCTGGCGCTGCTGCGCGGCCGGCCCCGGCGCGCGGTGAACGTCTGCGACGACAGCGAGCTGCTGGTGGGCGACTACTTCGACCTCGCCGCCGACCTCGCCGGCCTGCCGCGGCCCGAACGCATCTCGCGCGCCGAGGCCGCCGAGCGCATGAGCCCCATGCAGCTCAGCTTCTGGAGCGAGTCACGGCGGCTGTCCAACCAGCGGCTCAAGCGCGAGCTGCGCCTCAGGCTGCGTTACCCGACGCCGCGCGAAGGGCTCTAACCGCGCCGGCGTGGTGAGCGCCAGTGGCGAATGAGCAGCCAGGCGCCCAGCATGCCGCCCAGGTGGGCGAAATGGGCGATGCCGCTCGCGCCGTTGAAGCCGAGGATCAACTCCAGCCCGCCGAACACGGCGACGAAGACCTTGGCCTTCATCGGGATGGGCGGGATCAGCGGCACGATGATGCGGTTGGGAAACAGCATGCCGAAGGACAGCAGCAGCCCGAAGATAGCGCCCGAGGCGCCCACCGTCGGCGAGCGGGCGCCGATGGCCCACGTGAAGAGCAACTGCACGATGGCCGCGCTCAGCGTGCTGGCCACGAGGATCTGGGTGTAGCGCTTCGGGCCCCAGACGCGCTCCAGTTCGCCGCCGAACATCCACAGGCCCAGCATGTTGAACAGCAGGTGGGTGAAGCTGCCGTGCAGGAAGGCGTAGGTCAGGAGCTGCCAGGGCATGAAGATGCCCGAGGTCAGCGGCCACAGCTCGAACCAGGCGCCGTAGCCCGGCAGCAGTTCGAACAGGCAGAAGACGCCGACGCAGGCCAGCAGGAAGGCTTTGGTGACCGGGGGCAACGGAGGCATGAACTGGCGGAGTGCGCGCGGGGAGGGCGCCTGCACCGGGAGGGCCGATGCTTGTCGGGCGAGTATGCCAGGGGTCTGCTGCTTCTCTGGTGCCTCGGGCCGGACTCGAACCGGCACACCTTGCGGCGGGGGATTTTGAGTCCCCTGCGTCTACCGATTTCGCCACCGAGGCCCGTCGGAAACAGCTGACCTCGCCATTGCGGCGAGGGGCTGGATTATGCACTCGCCAAGCCTCGGGCTTTGCGCCCGGCTGCACAATCACCGGCATGAACTACCCGACCCTCGAAGACGTCATCGGCGCCACGCCTCTCGTTCGCCTGCAGCGCCTGCCCGGCGCGGATGCGCGCGGCAATGTCGTCCTGGCCAAGCTCGAAGGCAACAACCCGGCGGGCTCCGTCAAGGACCGCCCCGCCATCAGCATGATCAAGCGCGCCGAGGAGCGCGGCGAGATCAAGCCCGGCGACACGCTGATCGAGGCGACCTCGGGCAATACGGGCATCGCCCTGGCCATGGCCGCCGCCATCCGCGGCTACCGCATGCTGCTGATCATGCCGGAGGACCTGTCCATCGAACGCGCGCAGACGATGAAGGCCTTCGGTGCGGAACTGATCCTGACGCCCAAGACCGGCGGCATGGAATACGCCCGCGACCTCGCCGAGCAGATGGTTGCCGAGGGCAAGGGCCGCGTGCTCGACCAGTTCGCCAACCCCGACAACCCGCGCATCCACTACGAGACCACCGGTCCAGAGCTGTGGAAGGACACGGGCGGGCGCATCACCCATTTCGTCAGCGCCATGGGCACGACGGGCACCATCACCGGCGTGTCGCGCTTCCTGAAGGAGAAGAACCCGGCCGTGCGCATCGTCGGCGCCCAGCCGGCCGAGGGGTCGCGCATCCCCGGCATCCGCAAGTGGCCCGAGGCCTATATGCCCAAGATCTACGATCCCAGCGGCATCGACGAACTCGTCCTCGTGAGCCAGAGCGATGCCGAGGACATGGCCCGGCGCCTGGCCCGCGAGGAGGGTCTGTTCGCCGGCATCTCAGCCGCGGGTGCCTGCTGGGTGGCGCTGCAGATCGCCCGGCAGGTGGAGAACGCCACCATCGCCTTCATCGTCTGCGACCGCGGTGACCGCTACCTCTCGACGGGCGTCTTCCCGGCATGACGGACTACCGCTTCTGCCCCGCCTGTGCCACGCCGCTGGCGCTGATCGTCGCGGCGGAAGACGGCGGCGACAGGCAGAGGCTGCGCTGCCCGGCCTGCGACTTCACGCACTGGAACAACCCGACGCCGGTGCTGGCCGCCGTCGTCGAATGCGTGGACCGCGGCGGCCAGGTGCTGCTTGCCCGCAATGCCGCCTGGTCCGGGCGCTTCTTCGGCCTCATCACCGGCTTCATGGAGGCCGGCGAGACGCCCGAGGAGGGCATCCGCCGCGAGATTGCCGAGGAGACGGCGCTCGAGGTCGAGCAGCTGAACCTGCTCGGCGTCTGGGATTTCCAGCGCATGAATCAGGTCATCATCGCCTACCACGCGGCGGCGCGCGGCGAGATCCGGCTGTCGCCCGAGCTGGTCGAATACAAGCTGCTGGCGCCCGAGGACGTGCGCTGCTGGCCGCAGGGCACCGGGCAGGCGCTGGCGACCTGGCTGCGGTCCAAAGGCATCGAGCCCGAGTGGCTCGACCTCAAGCGAGAATGAGCGAATGGACGTCCAACGCGAGATCGACACCCGTGGGCTGAACTGCCCCCTGCCCATCCTCAAGGCCAAGAAGGCCCTGGCCGAGATGCAAAGCGGCGAGCTGCTGCGCGTCGTGGCCACCGACCCCGGCTCCATGCGGGACTTCCAGGCCTTCGCCCGCCAGACGGGCAACGAGCTGGTGCAGCAGGAGACCGCCGGCGCGGAGTTCATCCACGTCCTGCGGCGCCGCTGAACCGGCGCGTCAGAGATCGAGGCCCTGCAGGAATTCCCTGAAGCCGGGGCCGAGTTGCGGATGGGCCAGGGCCAGCTCGACGTTGGCCTGCAGAAAGCCTTCCTTGCTGCCGCAGTCGTAGCGCTTGCCTTCGTAGCGGTAGGCGAACACCTTCTCCCGGCGCAGCAGGCCCGCGATGCCGTCGGTCAGCTGGATCTCGCCACCCACGCCGCGCGGCTGGTTGGCGATCTCGTGGAAGACGCCCGCCGTCAGGATGTAGCGGCCGGCCACGCCCAGGCGCGATGGGGCGTCCTCGGAGGCGGGCTTCTCGACGATGCGGTTGACGTCCATGAGGTTGTCATTGACGTGGGTGCCGGCCACGATGCCGTAGCGGCGCGTGTGCTCGGGCGGCACCTCCTGCACGGCGAGGATGGAGGCACGCCAGTCGGCGAACTGCTCCACCATCTGCCTGAGGATGCCGCGGCCGGGCTGGGGGCCGACCATCAGGTCGTCGGCCAGCAGCACGGCGAAGGGCTCGTTGCCGACGAGGCGCTGGCCGCACAGCACGGCGTGGCCCAGGCCCAGGGCCTGCGGCTGGCGCACGTAGATGCACTCCATGTCGTCGGGCTTGACGCTGCGCACCACGTCCAGCAGCTCCTGCTTGCCGGCGTTCTCCAGCGCCACCTCGAGTTCGAAGGTCATGTCGAAATGGTCTTCGATGGGCCGCTTGTGGCGCCCGGTGACGAAGATCATCTCGCGCACCCCGGCTTCGTAGGCTTCCTCCACCGCGTACTGGATCAGCGGCTTGTCGACCACGGGCAGCATCTCCTTGGGCTGGGCCTTGGTGGCCGGCAGGAAGCGCGTGCCGAGGCCCGCGACCGGGAAGATGGCTTTGTTGATCGGCGATCGGGGCGAAGAGGCCATGGGTACACTGCTCTGAGAAAAGGGCGAGATGATTGTGTCACGCGGCATGTGACGGTTATGACCCTTGAGTAGGCCACACGACGATGACCGTCCTCATCCTGGAACCCCTGGAAGCCGATGTGGTGCAGTGGCTGGCCGAGCGCCATGACGCCCGCTTCGCACCCGAGCTGGTGGGCGATGCCGACGGCCTTGCCGAGGCCCTGCAGGAGGCCCGCGCCCTGGTGGCGCCGCCGGAGGTGTCCATCGATGCCGAGCTGCTGCGGGGGGCGAGGGCGCTGCGCGCCATCGGCCGGGCCAGCGGCGGCGCCGAGAACATCGACATGGACGCCTGCGGCCGGGCGGGCGTGGAGGTCGTGCGGTCCCAGGCCTCCACGGCCAGCGCCGAAGCCGAGTTCGCCGTCGGCGCCCTGCTGAGCCTGCTGCGCCGCGTGCCCGTGGAAGGCAGCGACGGCCTCAAGGTGGGCCGGGAACTGGGCTGCGCCACCGTGGGCATCCTGGGCCTCACGCCGGCCGCCCAGGTGCTGACGCAACTTCTGCAGGCCTTCGGCTCGCGCGTCGTCGGCTACGACCCCGGCCTGCACACCAGCGACCCGACGTGGGGGCGCTGGGGCATCGAGGCGGTCAGCCTCGCCGAGCTGGTGGAGCAGTCTGACGGCCTCGTGCTGCTGCTGCCCTTCTTCCACCGCTTCCGCGGCCTGGTCGGCGCCCGCCAGCTGGAGCACGGCCGACCCGGCCAGGTGCTGGTCAACCTCGGGCATTCGGGCCTGGTGGACGGCGAGGCCCTGGCCCGGGCCTTGCGCAGCGGCCAGTTGCTGGCCGCCTGGTTCGACAGCATGGAGCCGGGCTGGCTGGAGCCCGGCCGGCCGTTGCACGGCATTGCCACGCTGCAGGTCACGCCGCGGCTGGCGGGCACGACGCGGGAGTCGCGGGTGCGCGCCGCCTGGGCCGTGGCGCGGGGCATCGACGCCCTCCTCGGGCCCTCGCCGTCGGCCCGCAGCCGCAGCGACACCAAGGCCGCCAGCCTCTACTGACTCACTGCGGCGCGCCCAGGCGCGCGAGCTGTTCGCGCAGGCGCACCACGGTTTCCTTGAAACCGGCCAGGCGTGCGCGCTCCTGCTCGACCACGGCGGCGGGCGCACGGGCGACGAAGCCCTCGTTGCCCAGCTTGGCTTCGATCTTGGCGATCTCGCCTTCCTGGCGCGTGGCTTCCTTGGTCAGGCGGGCCCGCTCGGCCTCCACGTCGATCTCGACCTTGAGGGCCAGCTTGGCCGCGCCGTGCACCAGGACCGGGGCGTTCGCGCTCTGCCGCGCGAACTCGGCCTCGTCGGCGATCAGCTCGACCGCGCTGAGCTTGGCCAGCACCTTGAGCACGGCGGCCGCTTCGGCCAGGAAGGACAGGTCGCCGCCCACCAGCAGCGGCACGCGGTCGCTTGGGCTCAGCGCCATCTCGCTGCGCAGGCTGCGCGTCGTGCCGACGACGGCCTTGAGCTGGGCCATCCAGGCGTCGGCGGCCGGGTCGATGCGCTCCGGCTGGCTGGCCGGGTAGGGCGCCTGGCCGATGAAGTCGGCCACCTTGCGGCCGGCGATGGGCGCCACCGCCTGCCACAGCTCCTCGGTGATGAAGGGCGCCACCGGATGCAGCAGCCGCAGCGTGGTCTCCAGCGTGCGGATCAGCGTGCGGCGGGTGGCGCGCTGCTGGGCCTCGTCGCCGGTCTGGATCTGCACCTTGGCGATCTCGAGGTACCAGTCGCAGTACTCGTCCCAGACGAAGCTGTAGATGGCGTTGGCGACGTTGTCGAGGCGGTACTCGGCGAAGCCCTGGGCCACGGCCGCTTCCACGCGTTGCAGCTCGCCGGTGATCCAGCGGTCGGCCTGCGAGAAGCGGTTGTATCCCGGCGGGCACTGGCCTTCGGCGTGGGCGAGGCCGCAGTCCTGGCCCTCGGTGTTCATCAGCACGAAGCGGGTGGCGTTCCAGAGCTTGTTGCAGAAGTTGCGGTAGCCCTCGCAGCGCTTGGTGTCGAAGTTGATGTTGCGGCCCAGGGTCGCGTAGCTGGCCATGGTGAAGCGCAGCGCGTCGGCGCCGTAGGCCGGCATGCCTTCCGGGAACTCCTTCTTCACGCGGGCGGCCACCTTGGGCGCCGTCTCGGGCTTGCGCAGGCCGGTGGTGCTCTTCTTCGTGAGTGTCTCCAGGTCGCAGCCCTGGATGAGGTCGACCGGGTCGAGCACGTTGCCTTCGCTCTTGCTCATCTTCTGGCCCTGCGAGTCGCGCACGAGGCCGTGGATGTAGACGTCCTTGAACGGCACCTTGCCGGTGAAGTGCGTCGTCATCATGATCATCCGGGCGACCCAGAAGAAGATGATGTCGTAGCCCGTCACGAGCACGGAGGAGGGCAGGAAGAGTTCCTGCTCGAGCGTCTTCTCGGGCCAGCCCAGGGTCGAGAAGGGCACCAGGGCCGACGAGTACCAGGTGTCCAGCACGTCGGGGTCGCGGGTCAGCTCGCCCAGGTAGCCGGCGGCCTTGGCGCGGGCCTGGGCCTCCTCCTCGCTGCGTGCGACGAAGAGCTCGCCGCCGGTGCCGTACCAGGCCGGAATCTGGTGGCCCCACCAGAGCTGGCGCGAGATGCACCAGTCCTGCAGGTTGTTCATCCAGTGGTTGTAGGTGTTGACCCACTGCTCGGGATGGAATTTCACGGCGCCCGTGTCCACCGCCGCGATCGCCTTGTCGGCGATGCTCTTGCCGTCGGCACCCGGCTTGGTGACGGCGACGAACCACTGGTCGGTCAGCATGGGCTCGATGACCTGGCCCGTGCGCTCGCAGCGCGGCACCTGCAGCTTGTGCTTCTTGACCTCCACGAGCAGGCCCTGTGCCTCCAGGTCGGCCACGACGCGCTTGCGGGCCACGAAGCGGTCCAGGCCGCGGTAGGCCTCGGGGGCGTTGTCGTTGATGCGCGCCTGCAGGTCCAGCACCGAGATCATGGGCAGGCCATGGCGCTGGCCGACGGCGTAGTCGTTGGTGTCATGGGCCGGCGTGACCTTGACGACGCCGGTGCCGAACTCGCGGTCGACGTAGTCGTCGGCGATGACCGGGATCTCGCGGCCGGTCAGCGGCAGCTTCACGAGCTTGCCGACCAGGGCCGCGTAGCGCTCGTCCTCGGGGTGGACCATGACGGCCACGTCGCCCAGCATGGTCTCCGGCCGGGTGGTGGCCACCACGACCGAGCCGCTGCCGTCCACCAGCGGATAGCGGATGTGCCAGAGCGAGCCGTCTTCTTCCTCGGAAGACACCTCCAGGTCGGACACGGCGGACTGCAGCACCGGGTCCCAGCTCACCAGGCGCTTGCCGCGGTAGATCAGGCCCTCCTCGTACAGGCGCACGAAGGTCTCGACGACGACGGTCGAGAGCTTGTCGTCCATGGTGAAGTACTCGTGGCTCCAGCTCACCGAGTCGCCCAGGCGGCGCATCTGGCTCGTGATGGTGTTGCCCGACTCCTGCTTCCACTCCCACACGCGGGCGACGAAGTTCTTGCGGCCCAGGTCGTGGCGGCTCTGGCCGGCCGACTGCAGCTGGCGCTCGACGACGATCTGGGTGGCGATGCCGGCGTGGTCGGTGCCCGGCACCCACAGCGTGTTGAAGCCGCGCATGCGGTGGTAGCGCGTCAGCGAGTCCATGACCGTCTGGTTGAAGGCATGGCCCATGTGCAGCGTGCCCGTCACGTTGGGCGGCGGCAGCTGGATGCTGAAGGAGGGCTTGGCCGGGTCCAGCGTGGGCGCGTACAGGCCGCTGGCTTCCCACTTCGGGCCCCAGTGGGCTTCCAGGGCGGCGGGTTCGAAGGACTTGGCAAGTTCGGTCACAGGGCGGTCTCGGCTGGCGCCCCGCGCTCGGCGGGGCTCGTCGTCAGGGCAGGGAGGCGCAATTTTAGAGGGCGCCTCCCGGGGCGATACAAAACGAAACCCGGCGATACGGCGCCGAGATGCTCCCGGACGGCCTCGCGGGAAAGATGGCGGCCATCCCAACCCCGGGCCTCGAGCGCCCCTGAGAGCACACCATGAACTTCTTTCGTCGCTGGCAAGCGCATCACGGTTTTCACCATCACCACTTCGGCCACGGCCGCCATGGCCATCCTTTCGGCCCTCACGCTGACGCTGACGGCTTCACCGACCACCTCGTGGCACGCGTCGCCGCCAAGCTGGACCTGGACGACGAGCAGCAGCGCCGGCTCGCCGCCTGGATCGGGCAGCTCCGCGGGCAGCGTGACGCCTTGAAGGGCCTGGCGCGCGGCCCCGAGCTGGCCGGCCTCGTCGCCGGAGAGCAGTTCCCGCGCGAGTCCGCGCAGCAGCTGCTCGATGCCAAGCTCGATGCGCTGCGCGCCGCCGGCCCGGGCGTCATCGCCGCCTTCGCCGACTTCTTCGACGCGCTGGATGCCGAGCAACGCCAGGTGCTGCGCTTCATGATGCGGCGCTTCGGCCACGGCCGCCGCCAGGGCGGGGCGCCATGGTCCGCATGAAGGCCCGCCCGGCCCGCGACGCCGGGCCTGGCGATGCGGGCTTCCGCCAGCCGCCCGGGCGGTTGCAGCCCCTCGTCGACCGCAACCGTTGCGAGGGCAAGGGCGACTGCGTCGCGGCCTGTCCGCACGGCGTCTTCGTGCTGGGCCGGCTGGGGCTGTTCGAGCGGCGCTCGCTCAGCGTCGTCGGCCAGCTCAAGGGCTGGGCCCACGACTGGCAGCAGGCTTTCACGCCGAATGCCGAAGCCTGCCGCGCCTGCGGCGACTGCGTGCGGGCCTGCCCCGAGAGGGCCATCACCCTGATCCAGGTCCACGGGCAGAATCCCTGGCGCGATGCATCGACTGCTGCTGATTGACGACGACGAGGCCCTGGCCGGGCCACTGGCCCAGTACCTCGCCCGCTTCGACCTGCGGCTCGAGGCCGTGACGCGGCCGAGCGCCGCGCTGGAGCGCCTGGCCGCCGAACGCTTCGATGCGCTCGTTCTCGACGGCATGTTGCCGGAGATGGACGGGTTCGAGTTCTGCCGCCGGCTGCGCGCGGGCAGCGAGCCGTGGCGCGACATCCCGGTGCTGATGCTGACCGCGCGCGGCGACCTGACGGACCGGGTCGTGGGCCTGGAGCTGGGTGCCGACGACTACCTTCCCAAGCCCTTCGAGCCGCGCGAGCTGGCGGCGCGGCTGCAGACCATCCTGCGCCGCACCCGGCTCACGCCGCCCGCCACGCCGGCTGCGCCGGCCGGGCCGATGCCGCTGCGCTTCGAGGGCCTGGAGATCGACGTCGCGCGGCGCGAGGTGAGGACGCAGAACGGCATCGTCGAGCTGACCGGCACCGAATACGAGCTGCTGCTGATGCTGGCCCGCGAGCCCGGGCGCGTCTTCTCGCGCGACGACATCCTGAACCGCCTGCGCGGCCAGGAGGCCGAGCTCTTCACCCGGGCCGTCGACATCCTCGTCAGCCGCCTGCGCCGCAAGCTGGAGCCGCTGGCGGTGCTCAAGACCCTGCGCAACGCCGGCTACTGCTTCGCCCTGCCGGAGCGTGCGGCGTGAAGCACCACCCCTACGACCACCGCTGGCGCGAGCGCCTGCACCGCCAGCAGATGAAGCGCGCCCAGCGCATGCACCGCGACTGGGCCTGGCGCTGGCGCGCCCGCCACCGCTGGCATCAGCGCTGGCACCGCCACCACGCGCATTTCAAGCATTCGCTGGGCGCGCGGCTGATCGCCGTCTTCGCGGTGCTGGCCTGCGCGAGCAGCGTCATCCTGTGGAGTTCGATGGGCAGCGCCTACGGGCTGCTGTGGGCGGTGCCGGCCCTGCTGCTGGTCACCGGCCTGGCCTTTGCCGTCATCCGCCACATGGTGCAGCCGCTGCATGCCCTGGCCCTGGGAGCCGAGGCCTTCAGCCGCGGCGAGTTCTCGCACCGGGTGCCGGTCGTGCATCGCGACGAGATCGGCGACCTGGCCTGGCGCTTCAACCAGATGGCGGCCGACATCCAGGCCATGCTCGACGGCAAGCGGGCGCTGCTGCTGGCCATCAGCCACGAACTGCGCAGTCCGCTGACCCGGGCGCGCCTGCATGCCGAGCTGGTGGAGGAGGGCGAGTCACGGGATGCGCTGTTGCTGGAGCTGGCGCAGATGCGCGACCTGATCGCGGCGCTGCTGGAGAGCGAGCGGCTCGGCAGCGGGCACAGCGCGCTGCAGTTGTCCGACTGCGATCTCGCCGACCTGGTGCGAGAGCAGGCCCAGTCCGGCGTCGAGCTGCACATCGACGACGACCTGCCGACGCTGCCGCTGGACCGGCTGCGCCTTCAGCTGTGCCTGCGCAACCTCGTGCAGAACGCGTTGCGCCACAACGACCCTTCACGCGGCGCCGTGCAGGTCCGCCTCGCCCGCGATGGCCGCGGTGTGCGCCTGAGCGTGCGCGACTTCGGCCCCGGCGTGCCGCCCGAGGCCCTGCCCCAGCTCGGCCAGCCCTTCTACCGGCCGGATGCGGCGCGCACCCGGCACGAAGGCGGCGTGGGCCTGGGCCTGTGCCTGTGCCGCCTGGTGGCCGAGGCCCACGGCAGCCGGCTTGAGCTGCGCAACGCCGAGCCGGGGTTCGAGGCCAGCCTGAGCCTCAGCTGAAGCGGGGCGGCAGCCGGTCGAACCAGGGGCGGGCCGTTTCGAGCTCGGCGGCCAGCTGCAGCAGCAGGCCTTCCTCGCCCGGCGCCGCCACGAACTGCACGCCCAGCGGCAGGCCGTCGCCGGTCCAGTGCAGCGGTAGCGAGATGGCCGGCGTGCCGGTCAGGTTGGCGAGCTGCGTGAAAGGCACGTGGCGCAGGCTGTCGGTGGCCATCTGCATGACGACGCCGTCGAGCAGACCGGCCCGCTTGAGCAAGCCGAGCAGGCCGGTGGCCCGCAGGGCGCCGAGGGCGGCCAGCTGCAGGGCGGGCGGGTCGCCGGTACCGTGCAGGACGGGGGGTGAGGCCAGCGTGGGCGTCAGGTAGAGGTCGTAGCGCGCATGCAGGGCGCCGAGGGCCCGCGCGTAGTCGTTCCAGCGCTGCAGCTCGCGGGCCAGGGCCTCGGCGCTGGTGGCGCGGCCCAGCGTGGCGATGAGGCGCGTCAGGGGCTCGAAGCCGTCTTCACGGGCGCCTTCCGCGACGGCGCGGGCGACGGTGGCCGGCACCTGGCCGAAGTAGATGTGCAGGTAGCTGTGGGCCAGCGCGCGCCCGTCGATGTCGGGCCGGGCCGGCTCCACGTCGTGGCCGAGTTCGCGCAGCAGCGCGACCGTGCGCTCGACGGCCACCCGGGCCTCGTCGTCCACCGGCTCTCCGAGGGGCGAGTCGGCGCACCAGGCGATGCGCAGGCGGCGCAATGGCGCGCGCATCTGGTCGACGAAGGGGGTGGCCGGTCGGGGCAGGGCGACCGGATCGCCAGGCTCCGGACCGGCGAGGATGTCCAGCGCCAGGGCGGTGTCGCGCACGCTGCGCGAGATGACGCCTTCGCTGCTGGCGCCAAACCAGACCTCGCCTTGCGCCGGCCCGACGGAGATGCGCCCGCGTGACGGCTTCAGCCCCACGAGGCCGCAGCAGGCGGCCGGGATGCGGATGGAGCCGCCGCCGTCGTTGCCCGCCGCCATCGGCATCACGCCCGACGAGACGGCGGCCGCCGCGCCGCCGCTGCTGCCGCCCGGCGTGCGAGCCGGGTCCCAGGGGTTGGCGCTGCGGCCGAAGGCCTGGGGGTCGGTGACGCCCTTGAGCGCCAGCTCGGGCGTGTTGGTCTTGCCGAAGACGACCAGGCCTGCATCGAGCAGCCGCCGCACGACGTGGGCGTGCTCGCGGGCCGGTGGCAGCGAGGCGAGGGCGCGGCTGCCGCAGGCGGTGGGCAGGCCGGCGTAGTCCTGGGAGGCGTCCTTGATGAGCAGGGGCACGCCGGCCAGAGGGCCAGCTGCGAGGCCGCGCACCAGCTGGGCGCGGGCTTCGGCCTCCATCAGCCGGCAGACCGGATTGAGGGTGGGTTGGACCTCGGCCAGCCGGGCCAGGGCCAGGGCGAGCAGGGTCTCGGCGGAAACCTGCCCCGCCGCCACTTCGGCGGCGAGGGAGGTCGCGTCATGGTGGCGGTAGGCGGCGAAGTCCATGGCTCACATGAACAGGTGCTCGCCGGCGTTCTCGCCGCCCAGAACCACGTAGTTCACCTTTCGCAGGTCCGACAGCTGCGTGCCTCCGGCGTAGGAGATGGAGCTCTGCAGGTCCTCCTCCATCTCGCGCAGCGTGTCGCCCAGATGGCCCTTGACCGGCTCCAGGATGCGCTTGCCCTCGACGTGGCGGTACTCGCCCTTGTTGAAATCCGAGGCCGAGCCGTAGTACTCCTTGTAGCGCTTGCCGTCGACCTCGACGGTCTGCCCGGGCGATTCCTCGTGGCCGGCGAAGAGCGAACCGACCATCACCATGGCAGCGCCGAAGCGCACGCTCTTGGCGATGTCGCCGTGGTGGCGGATGCCGCCGTCGGCCACGATGGGCTTGGTGGCCACGCGCGAGCACCACTTCAGCGCGGACAGCTGCCAGCCGCCCGTGCCGAAGCCGGTCTTGAGCCGGGTGATGCAGACCTTGCCGGGGCCCACGCCCACCTTGGTTGCGTCCGCGCCCCAGTTCTCGAGGTCGATCACGGCCTCGGGCGTGCCGACGTTGCCGGCGATGACGAAGGTGCCCGGCAGGCGCTGCTTGATGTGGCCGATCATGCGCTGCACGCTTTCGGCATGGCCATGGGCGATGTCGATGGTGAGGTAGTCGGCGCCGACCCCCTCGGCGGCCAGTTGGTCCACGAGCTGGTAGTCCGCCGGCTTCACGCCCACGCTGAGCGACACCTGCAGGCCCTTGGCGCGCATGCCGCGGGCATAGGCCAGGCTGTCGAGGTCGAAACGGTGCATCACGTAGAAGTAGCCGCCGCGGGCCAGCATCTCGGTGATGGGCTCGTCCACCACCGTCTTCATGTTGGCCGGCACCACGGGCAGCCGGAAGCGGTGGGGGCCGAACTGCACGGAGGTGTCGCAGTCGGAGCGGCTGTCCACGCGGCACTTGCGGGGCAGCAGCAGGATGTTGTCGTAGTCGAAGATTTCCATGTCAGCGATGCCCAGCCGCCCGAAATCGCTGACGCGTCCCCTCGGGGGGCGCACGCGCAGCGGGCGTGGGGGCATGTCCTTTCAAGTTCACAGTGCGGCGCGCGTTCGTGCAGTGCGCGGCCTGGGCTGCGAGCGCTTGACTTGGCTCCGGCCGGCCTCGTGACTTAAAGGCCAAAAAAAACCGGACGCCAATATTTGGGCCCGGTGATTGATTCTACGCAGACGGCGCGGTCAGTGAAGCCAGGCCGTAATGCACCGGGATCGCCCGGGCCAGGGCGGCCTTGACCATCGCCTCGGCGCCGGCCGATGCGCCGCCGATGCGCAGCAGCAGGTCGCAGCGCTCGAGCACGGCCTGGGCGTGAGGGTGGAAGTAGCGGTCCCAGACCGCGTCACCGCGCCGGCCTCCGGCCGCCTCGATGAGGGGCAGGGTCACCCATTCGCCCAACACCGGCACGTGGCCCCGCTCGGCGACCCGCACCGCCGCCTCCTGCATGGCCTGGACGTTGGCGGCGATGGCGTCGTCGCGGTCCCCGGTGCCGCTGCGGTAGGGGCCGGCGATGAAGACGAGCCGCGGCCCGCCGCCCGGGCGCGGCGCTGGCCCGAAGACGTGGCGTTCGGCCCAGCGCAGCAGCAGCAGGGTCTTGGCGTCCACGATCTCGCCGGCCTCGGCCTGGCGCATGGCTTCGTCGAAGTCGAGCTCGAAACGGGCGATGTCCTCGCCCTCGTCGACCAGGCCGCCGCCCGCGCCGACGAGGTCCGAGTCCTCGTACTCGGCGGCGAAGAAGTGCAGCTTTTCGGTGACCGAACCGGGGCTCATGAAGGCCTCGAACAGGGCCTGCGGCTCCCGCAGCCTCACGCCGGCCTCCTGCTCGGCCTCGGCGCGGATGCAGCTCAGCGGATCGGCTTCGTCCAGCAGGCCGGCCACGGCCTCGACCATCAGCTGCGCATAGCCGTTCACGAAGGCCGGGTAGCGGAACTGCCGCGTCAGCATGACGCGGCGGCGTGCCCGCTGGTAAAGCAGCACGACGGCGCCGTTGCCGCGGTCATAGGTCTCGCGGTCCTGGCTCTGCCAGCGGCCATCGCTGCGCAGGAAATCGAAGCGGGTGGTCTTGAGGGTGTACCAGTTGTCCGACAGGAGCTTGACCTGGCGCACGCGGATGCGTTCATGAAGAGGCCAGTTGGAGATACTGGTTTCGGTCGATGTGTGCATGAAAATTCCCGTATGATTTGGTAAATCATGCATATATGCGCACAAACGTGCAATCCCGCAGATGCTGACCGAACAACGCCAACTCGCCATCCTCGAAGACCTCCAACGCAGCGGCCGTGTGCTGGCCCGTGAACAGGCCGAACGTCTGGGGGTGTCCGAAGACACCATCCGGCGAGACCTGCGCGAACTGTCGTCGCGCGGAGCCCTGCAGCGTGTGCATGGCGGGGCCTTGCCGGTGTCGCCGGCCCTGGCCAATCTCGCGCGGCGCAGCGACATCGCGGTGGACGAGAAGCGGCAGCTCGGCCGTCATGCGGCCTCCTTGGTGGCGGACGGCCAGCTCGTCTTCGTCGACGGCGGCACCAGCGCGCTGGCCATGGTCATGCAGTTGCCCGCCACGCTGCGGGCCACGGTGGCGACCCACAGTCCCGTCATCGCCGCGGCCCTCATCGAACATCCGACGGTGGAGGTCTTGATGCTGGGCGGGCGCCTCTTCAAGCACTCGGGCGTGGCCGTCGGTGCCGCTGTGGCCGAGGCGGTCCAGGCCTTGCGGGCTGATTGCTTCTTCCTCGGCGTGACCGGCGTGGAGGCGCAGTTCGGCCTGTCCACCGGCGACGCCGAGGAGGCCCGCGTCAAGGCGCTGCTGATGGCCAGCGCCGCCGAGACGGTGCTGATGGCCAGCAGCGACAAGCTGGGCAAGGTCTCGCCCTACCGCATTGCGCCCCTGTCGGCCCTGTCCACCCTGCTCGTGACGCCCCAGGCCGATGCCGCCCAGCTGCAGGCGCTGCAGCGGCCAGGGCTGGAGATCGTCACCGTCGCCTGAGGGGAACCGCGGCCTGGCCGGACGCCGCGGCTCGATAAAATTTCAAGCTTCACACTCAGCAGGCGGGGCCTCCGTCTTCCCTATGCAAGCTACTTTTCCGCCCGTCGTCATCAGCGGCACCGGGCTGTACCGGCCGCCGCACGTCATCACCAATGCCGAGCTGGTGGAGGCCTTCAACCGCTACGCCGACCTGCAGAACGCCGAGCATGCCGAGGCCATCGCCGCCGGCGAGCGCGTGGCCATCACGCACTCCAGCGTGGAGTTCATCGAGAAGGCCTCGGGCATCAAGCAGCGCTACGTCATCGAGAAGGACGGCGTGCTCGACCCGACCCGCATGTACCCGCGCTTCACGCCGCGGCCGGACGGCGAGCTCTCGCTGATGGCCGAGATCGCCGTCGACGCGGCCCGCAAGGCCCTGGCGCAGGCGGGCAGGACGGGTGCCGACGTCGACGCCGTGCTGTGCTCCAGCGCCAACATGCAGCGCGCCTATCCGGCCATGGCTGTCGAGATCCAGCAGGCGCTGGGCGCGGGCGGGTATGGCTTCGACATGAACGTGGCCTGTTCCTCGGCCACCTTCGCGTTGGAGCAGGCCTTCAACGCGGTGCGCAGCGGCGCGTCGAAGTGCGTGCTGATCGTGAACCCCGAGATCACCTCCGCCCACCTGGAGTGGCGCGACCGCGACTGCCACTTCATCTTCGGCGACGTCTGCACCGCCCTGGTCGTCGAACGGGCCGAAGACGCCGTCGGGCCGGACCAGTGGGAGATCCTCGGCACGCGGCTGGCCACGCAGTTCAGCAGCAACATCCGCAACAACTTCGGCTTCATGAACCGGGCCGAGGACCGCGACCCGAATGCGCGCGACCTGACCTTCTACCAGGAGGGCCGCAAGGTCTTCAAGGAAGTCGTGCCCATGGCCGCCGCCCACATCGAGACCCACCTGGCCTCGCTGGGCCTGGAGCCCACGCAGATGCGGCGCTTCTGGCTGCACCAGGCCAACCAGGGCATGAACCAGCTCGTCATCAGGAAGCTGGTCGGCGCGGACGCGGGCGGCGACGTCGCGCCGCTGATCCTGGACGAGTACGCCAACACCGCCTCGGCCGGGTCCATCATCGCCTTCCACCACCACCGCGCCGACCTCCAGCGCGGCGACACGGGCGTGATCTGCTCCTTCGGTGCGGGTTATTCCATAGGCAGCGTGGCAGTCCGCAAGCGCTGAGCGTCAGAACTCGGCGTGCAGCCGGGCGCCGACCACGATGGCCGGGCCGCGGTCGGCGTTGTAGCCCGGGTTGCGCAGGCGCTGCAGGTCCAGCGTGGCGCCGAGGCCCGGGGCGATGTCCATGGCGTAATAGGCCTCGGCGATCTGCTCGCCGGCGTAGCGGTCCAGCCGGCCGTCGCCCACCAGGATGCCCAGCCCGCCCGCGGCGAAGTAGCGCCGGGCCGGCGCGCTCAGCGAATTGCTCGCCAGTGCCAGACCGAGCGTGTGCCCGGGCTGCGACCAGGCCGCGCCGCGCAGCGACAGGCCGAGGCTGAGCGCACGGTGGATGTCGGTGAAATCGAAGGCCTCGGTGCGGCCGTCGTTGCGGCTGTAGCGCAGGAAGGCGCCGAGGTCCGCGGCCAGCTCCTGCTCGGCATTGACGGCGAAGCCCTGCTTGCCGGCGCGGCGCCGCACGCGGGCGGTGTCGGCCGGCAGTCCCGGCTCCAGCGCCTCGTCGTAGCGGCCCATGCGGGCGCGCGAGGAGAAGGCCAGCAGTCTGAGCTTGCCGGGATGGCCGGCGATCTCATGGCCGTGCTCCAGTTCTCCCACGGCCTGGTGCTGGCCGAAGCTGCGGTCCAGCCGCGTCCCGTTGGGTTCGCGCGAGAGTGCGAAGAAGCCGACCCGGCCGGTCCAGTCGCCCTGGCTCCATTCGGCCGCCGCGCCCAGGCTGTAACCCCAGGAGTCGGCGGCGTAGTCGAAGGCCCCGGCGTCGATGACCGACCAGTTGAGGAAATCGGCGCGGGGATCGTGGGCGTAGCGGTTGGTGTCGAAGAGGTCGACGACGGAGAACTTGCCCACCGTCACGGTCAGGCGGTCGGCCGGGCGAGGGCCGGCGAGCTGGTTGGCGGCGTCGGCCTGCGCCTCGCCTTCGTCGGCCGCCAGCGCGATGACCTGGCGCGCGAAGGCCCGCTGCAGCCGGCCGTAGGCCGAGTGGTGGCCGACCTTGTAGGCCTCACCGCTCGGAAAGCCGGCCACGCCCAGCGTGTCGCTGAGGCCGAAACCCCGGTCGAACTCGGGGTTCAGGTAGAGCTCGGCGCCCGTCCACAGCCGCAGGCCGACGAAGGCGGTGGCGTCCATCGTCGTCTTCAGGCCCTCGACCGCCTTCAGGCTGTTCGGACCCTCGTAGGGCGAGGTGAACCGGCCGTGGCGCTGGGCCACCACGGTGAACTGGCCGTGCAGGTTCCAGGGGTCGGCCATGCCGTCGCCGGCACGGGCGGCGAGGGCCGGCAGTGCGAGGGCGGCGAGCAGGAGGTGGCGGAAGGGGCGGGTCATGGGGACGGCAGTGTCGGCGCGGGGTGTGACGGGAATGTCACCGTGGCGAGCAGACCACGGCCCTGGGGACCGTCTTCGAGGTGGAACTCGCCGCGCAGCAGCTGGGCGTAGCGCTGCACGATGGACAGCCCCAGGCCGGTGCCTTGCCGCGTGCCTTCGGCGCCCTGGGCCCAGCGCGCCTTCAGGCGTTCGCGCAACTCGGCCGGAATGCCCGGCCCGCGGTCGGTGACGCCGAGTTCGACCTGGCCGGCCAGGCGGCGCAGCGACAGCAACACCTGGCCCGGCTCACCGGGCAGGCGGCCATAGCGCAAGGCGTTGTCCAGCAGGTTGCCGAGCAGGCCCTCGACCAGGGCCGTGTCCGCCAGGATCCAGGCCGAGCCGTCCAGGCCGGTGGCCTCCAGCTCGAAGCCGGCGGCGTCGGCCTGGGGCAGGCGGCGCAGCAGGACGTCGCGGGCGCACGCTGCGAGGTCGAGCGGCTTGAGCTGGACGGCGGTGCCGGCCTCGTCGGCCAGGGCCATCGCCAGCAGCTGCTCCACCTGCCGGCTGGCGCGGTGCTGGCTCTGCAGGATGGCCTGGAGCTGTTCGCGCCACTGCTCGGGCTCGCGCTGGGACAGGCCGTATTCGGCCAGGGCACGGATGCCCGCCAGCGGCGTGCGCAGCTCGTGTGCCACCGTCCCGGCGAATTCGCGCCGCGAGGCCAGGCCCTGGGCGACGCGGCCCAGCAGGGCGTCGATGGCCACCGCGAGGCCGTGCACGTCGCGCGAGGCGCTGCGGTCGAGCAGGTCCCTGGGCAGGGGCGACAGATCGGCCGTGTCGCGCGCCTCGACGAGTTCGCGCAGGTCCGACAGTGGCTGGAGGTCGAGGCGGATGCTGCGCCGCAGCCACAGCGCGAGGCCGACGAGCAGCAGGCCCTGGGGCACGGCGGAGTACAGGATCAGCTGGTGCAGCAGGGCGCGACGGCTGTGCGTGGTGAGCGCGACGACGATGGTGGCTGGTCGCGGCAGCTCGCGGCGCAGCACCACGGCCCGCAGGTCGCGGCCCTGGTAGTTGAGGTCCACGTAGCGGGGCTCGGCCGTGGCGTCGTCGTCGGGCCGCAGGCCGACGTGGCCGGCGACCAGCCGTCCCTGGCCGTCCAGCACCGCGAAGAACACGTGCTCGCTCTGGTCGAAGAGGACGGTCTGCAGTTCGTCGCCGCTCATGTTGAGCGTCAGCTCGCCGGACGCCGTGCCGAGGTGGGCGGCGATGAGGTAGGCGTCGTCGAGCATGGCGCGGTCGAAGGCGCGCTGGGTGAAGTAGGTGGCGATGGACAACGCGAGCGCAGCGCCCAGGCCCCAGGTCAGGAGCAGGGGCGGGATGACGTGCCGCAGCAGCCGGGTGCGCAGCGAAGTGCGCGGCGTGTCGCCCAGGGTCAAGCCGCCGCCTCGATCAGGTAGCCCAGGCCGCGCAGCGTGCGGATCTCGGCGCCACTGCCCTGCAGCTTCTTGCGCAGCCGCGAGATGAAGGCTTCAAGGGCGTTGCTCGCGAGCAGGTCGTCGAAGCCGGAGAGCTTGTCCGCCAGCGACGCCTTGCTGACGACCCGGCCGGGTGGCGTCAGCAGCTCGCAGAGCACGGCGAACTCGCGGGCCGGCAACTGCATCGGGTCCTCGCCCAGGTAGAGCCGGCCGGTGCGCCGGTCCAGGCTCAGCGTGCCGACCTGCACGCGGTCCTCGAGGTCGAGCCGGCGCCGCACGACGGCGCGCAGCCTGGCCTCCACCTCGGCCAGGTCGAAGGGCTTGCCGAGGTAGTCGTCGGCCCCCGCGTCGAGGCCGGCGATGCGTTCCTCGGTGCGGTTGCGGGCTGTCAGCACCAGCACCGGCGTGCGGTCGCCGCGGGCGCGAGCGTCGCGCAGCACCGCCAGGCCGCTGCCGTCGGGGAGGTTGAGGTCCAGCAGCACGGCATCCAATTCCTGCATGCGCCACAGCCAGCGGGCCTGCTCGGCCGTCACCGCCAGGTCCACGTGGTGGCCTTGGTCGGCGAGGCTGCGGCTGACGACCTGGCTGAGCGTGGTGTCGTCTTCGACGAGGAGGATGCGCATCCGGTGAAGTTAGCGCACCAGCCTGTCGCGACGGTGTCGGCGAGGTCAGGTTCCGGTCAGGTGTGCCGCGGGACAAACCGCGGCCATGAAGTCTTCAGTCCTGTTCATCGCCGGCCTGCTGCTGGCCGTTGCCGGCGCGCGGGCCGTGCCGCCGCCCCTGAGCCTCGCCGAGGTGTTGCGTCTGGCGGCCGCCAACGTCGACGTGGCCGTGGCGCGCTCGGGCCTGGAGGCCGCCCGTGCCGACATCCTCGCGGCCGACCACGCGCCGTTGCCGCAGCTCACGCTCAAGTCCAGCCAGATGGACCTCCAGCGCGGGCTCGGCCCCGGCAACCTCTTCGCCGACAAGCGCATCGACAAGTCCCTCGGCGTGGACTGGACCTGGGAGCGTGGCGGCAAGCGCGAGCTGCGCACCGCGGCGGCGCGCGCGGCGGCCCAGGCCGCCGCGCGCGACCTGGACGACGTGCGCCGCCAGCAGCTCGCGCTGGCCTGGAGCGCCAGCATCGAGCTGGCCACCGCCCAGCAGCGCGTGGAGGAAGTGGGCCAGCTCAAGCAAGGCGCCGACGCCTTGCTGGCGGCCATGCGCACGCGCCACCAGGCCGGCGACATCTCCACGCAGGACCTGGTGCGAGCCGAGATCGAGACCGCGCGCGCCGGCATCGACCTGGCCCAGGCCGACGCCGACCGCCGGCGTGCCGGCCTCGCGCTGGCACGCTCGATCGGCCGCGATGCAGACGACATCCGCGTCGACGCCTCCGCTTGGCCGGCGGTCGCGGAGGTCGCGCCGCTGGACGAGGCGGGCCGCGCCGCCGCCGTGGCGCGCCGCGCGGACGTGCGCGCCGCCGAAGCTCGCGTCGAGGCGGCCCAGGCCCAGCTCGACGGCGCGCTCGCGGCTCGCAGGTCCGACCTGACCTGGGGGATGTCGGTGGACCATTTCCCGGGCACCTCCAGCCGCCTCGTCGAGCTGCGGCTGCAGATGCCGCTGCAGTTGGGCTATGCCCAGCAGGGCGAGATCGGCCGCGCGCGTGCGCAATTGCAGCAAGCCCAGGACCTGGCCGCGCGCGTCCGGCTGATGGCCGAAGCCGACCTCAGCCAGGCCGCACTGGAGCTGCAGTCCGCGGCCCGCACGCTGGCCGCTCACGAGTCCGAGCTGTTGCCGCGTGCCCGCCAGGTGCTGGCCCAGGCGGAACTCGCCTACCGCAAGGGCGCCATGCCCCTGACGGACCTCATCGACGCCCGTCGCAGCCTGCGCGCCGCCGTGCTGGACGCGCTGGCGGCCCATGCCGACCAGGCCCGCGCTGCGGCCGGCTGGGCGCTGTTGACCGACCCCGAATTCGCCAAGAACCCATGATGACCATCCGCCCTGCCTTGTTCCCGTCACCGCTGCGTGCGGCCCTGTCTGCCGGCGCCGTGCTGGTGCTGACGATGCTGGCGGCCTGCAACGGCGAGTCCGGCGCCGCGCCCGCGCCGGCCGAGGCCGTGCTGCGGGGCCAGCAGCTCGTCTTCCCCGCGGGGCATCCGCAGCTGCGCCTGCTCAAGCTCGCGCCGGCCCGCCCCGGCGAGGCCGTGGACCTACCCCTCAGCGCCAAGCTGGTCTGGAACGAAGACCGCACGCAGCGCATCTACCCCGCCTTCGCCGGCCGCGTGGACCGCATCGCCGCGGACGTGGGCCAGGCGGTGAAGGCCGGCCAGGTGCTGGCCGAACTCGCCTCGCCCGACTTCGGCGCGGCCCAGGCCGATGCCGCCCGCGCTGAAGCCGACCGTGCGCTGACGGCCAAGCAGCTGCAGCGCCAGCGCGAGCTGCTGGCTGCGGGCATCGTCGCCCAGCGCGATGCCGAGCAGGCCGAGGCCGACGCGGCGCGGGCCGAGGCGGAGCTGGCCCGGGCGCGGGCCCGGGTGCGCATGTACGGCGGCGGGGCGGGCGTGAACCAGCAGCTGGCGCTGCGCGCCGGCGTGGCCGGCACCGTCGTCGAGCGCAATCTCAACCCCGGCCAGGAGCTGAGGCCCGACCAGAGCGGTCCCGGCGTGCCGCCGCTCTTCGTCATCAGCGACCCGGCCAGCCTCTGGGTGCAGATCGATGCACGCGAGTCGGAGGTGGACCTGCTGCGCCCGGGCAGCACCTTCGAGCTGGAGCTGGCGGCCTACCCGGGGCGCCGCTTCGAGGGGCGCGTCGCGGCCATGGCCGACGTCATCGACCCGGCCACGCGCACCGTCAAGGTACGCGGCCAGGTGGCCAACGCCGACCGGCTGCTCAAGGCCGAGATGCTGGCCACGGCCCACCTGCAGCGGCGGGTGGGCGAAGGGGTCGTCGTGCCGGTCGCCGCGGTGCTGCTGCGCGGTGACAGGCACTGGGTCTTCGTGTCGCCCAAGCCCGGCGTCTTCGAGCCGCGCGAGGTCGAGCCCGAAGCGATGGGCGCGCAGCAGGTCGTGCTGCGGCGTGGCCTGGAGGTGGGCGAGCAGGTCGTCGTGGAGAACGCGCTGTTGCTGGAGCGCCAGCTGCACGCCGCCGAGGCGGGTGCCAAGGCGGGCCAGCCATGAAGCGTTTCGTCATGCTGGCGCTGGGCCAGCCGGTGCTGGTGGTGCTGGCCGTGCTGCTCTTCGTCGGCGCGGGCGTCGTCGCCTTCATGAACCTCCCGGTCGAGGCCTTCCCGGACGTGACCGACACCCAGGTCACCGTGATCGCCCTGTACCCCGGCCATGCCGCCGAGGAGGTGGAGAAGCAGGTGACCCTGCCCATCGAGGTGGCGCTGTCGGGCCTGCCCAACTCCATCCGCGTCTTTTCGCACACGCAGTTCGGCCTGTCCTACACCGTCATCACCTATGACGACGCGGCGACCGTGCAGTCCGTTCGCCAGGAGGTGGGCGAACGCCTGCGCGGCGTGGACCTGCCGCCGGGCGTGACTGCCGACATCGCGCCCAACGCGACGCCGGTGGGCGAGATCCTGCGCTACCGGCTGCGTGGCGACGGCAAGGACACGACGGAGCTGCGCTCCGTCGAGGACTGGGTGGTCGAGCGCGGCCTGCGCCAGGTGCCGGGGGTGGCCGACGTCGTCGCCATGGGCGGCTTCATCAAGCAGTACGAGGTGCAGCCCGATCTCGACAGGCTGCGGGCCTACGGCCTGAGCTTTCAGAACCTGCTGGACGCGCTCGGCCGCGGCAATGCCAACGCCGGCGGCAGCTATGTGGCGCAAGGCGCCCAGCAGTACGCCATCCGCGGCATCGGCCTGCTGCGCTCGGCCGAGGACATCGGCCAGATCGTCGTCGCCGCCCACAACGGCACGCCGGTGCTGGTGCGCGACATCGCCCGGGTGGCGGTGGGCGCCGTGCCGCGCCTGGGCGTGGTGGGCCAGGATGGCGACGACGACGTCGTGACCGGCATCGTCGTCATGCGCAAGGGCGAGAACGCGAGCAGCGTGCTCAAGGGCGTGAAGGACAAGATCGCCGAGCTCAATGCCCACGGCCTGCCGGCCGGCGTGCAGATCGTGCCCTTCTACGACCGCACCTGGCTGATGGGCAAGACGCTGTCGACCGTGTTCCGCAACCTGGTGGAGGGGGCGCTGCTGGTGTCGCTGGTGCTCTACCTCTTCCTGTCCAACCTGCGCGCCAGCCTGGCCGTCGTGGCCGTGATCCCGCTGGCCTTGCTGGCGACCTTCCTGGGCCTGAAAGTCCTGGGCGTGCCGGCCAACCTGCTCAGCCTCGGCGCGATGGACTTCGGCATCATCGTGGACGGCGCGGTCATCGTCGTCGAGAACATCATGCACCGCCTGGCCGAGCGCGGCGAGGGCCTGGACGCGAGGAAGCGGCTGACGCTGATCGCCAGCGCCACCGACGAGGTCGGACGGCCGACGCTGTTCTCGATGCTCATCATCATCGCGGCCCACATCCCCATCTTCGCTCTGCAGCGCCACGAGGGCCGGATCTTCCAGCCCATGGCGCTGTCGGTGAGCATGGCGCTGCTGGGCTCGCTGGCTTTCTCGCTGACCCTGGTGCCGCTGCTGGGCTACTGGATGCTGCGCCGGGGCCTGCCCCACGGGGACAACCGCCTCGTGCAAGGCGCCAAGGGCGTCTACGGCCCGGTGCTGGACTGGGCGCTGGCGCGACCGCGAGCCGTGATGGCGGTGGCGGGCCTGGCCTTCGTACTCGCCCTCGCCGCGGCTTCCCGCCTGGGCTCGGAGTTCCTGCCGGAACTCGACGAGGGCACGATCTGGGTCAATCTGCGGCTGCCGTCCAGCGTGTCGACGCAGGAGGCCTCGCGCGTGCTGCGCCAGGTACGCGAGGCCCTGCACACCGTGCCGGAGGTCAACACGGTGGTCTCCAAGACGGGCCAGCCCGAGGACGGCACCGACCCCAAGACCATCAGCATGGCCGAGATCTTCGTGGACCTGAAACCCGCCGAGCAGTGGCGGGCCGGCAAGACCAAGGCCGACCTGATCGCCGAGATGGATGCCGCCGTGTCCGCCGTGCCGGGCATGGACCCGTCGTTCTCCCAGCCCATCCGCGACAACGTGCTGGAGTCCATCTCCCAGGTCGACGGCCAGATCGTCATCAAGGCTTCGGGCGACGACCTGCGCCAGCTGGGCCGGCTCATGCAGGCCATCCAGCGCGAGGTCAAGCAGGTGGACGGGGTCTATCTCGCCGAGATCGACCGCGAGGGCGAGCTGCCCCAGCTGGTGGTGGACATCGACCGCGCCCGCGCGGCGCGGCTGGGGTTGAACGTCGGCGACGTGCAGGACGTCATCGAGGCCGCTCTGGCGGGCAAGGCGGCGACGTGGCTGTGGGAGGGTGAGCGCAAGTACGCCGTCACGGTGCGCCTGCCCGAAGCGCGGCGCGCCATGGCCGAGCTGCCGCGCACATTGATCTCGGTGCCGGGCGGAGGCACCGTGCCCCTGTCCGAAGTGGCCGCCATCCGTGAGACGACGGGAGCGATGAACATCGCCCGCGAAGGCGGCCAGCGCACCATGGCGATCGGCGTCTTCATCAAGGGGCGCGACATGGGCTCGGTCGTGGCCGACATGAAGGCGCGCATCGCGCAGCACGTGGCAGTGCCCGAGGGCTATGCGCTGAAGTGGTCGGGCGAGTTCGAGAACCAGGAGCGGGCGATGAAGCGGCTGGCCGTGGTCGTGCCGATCTCGCTGTTGCTGATCTTCGTGCTGCTTTTCAACGCCTTCAACGACTTCCGCATGGCGGCCCTGATCCTGCTGAACGTGCCGCTGGCGCTGGTGGGCGGCTTCGTGGCGCTGTGGGCGCTGGACATCCCGCTGTCGGTGTCGGCGGCCATCGGCTTCATCGCGCTGTCAGGCCAGGCGGTGCTCAACGGCGTGGTGATGCTGAGCGTCTTCCAGCAGCTGCGCCGGGCCGGCACCGGCGTGCGCGAGGCGGTGCGCGAGGGCTCGATGCAGCGGCTGCGCACCGTGCTGATGACGGCCATGCTCGCGGCCCTTGGCCTGCTGCCGATGGCGCTGTCGCACGAGATCGGCGCCGAGACGCAGCGGCCGCTGGCCGTCGTCGTCATCGGTGGCCTGGTGACGGCCACGCTGCTGACGCTGGTCGTGCTGCCGACGCTCTACGTCGCCTGGTTCGGCCGGGCCTCAGAACCGCAGGCCGACTGACAGCCGGTCGGCATCCAGGCCGGAGAAGTTCTGCTTGGGGTCGCGGGCCAGGCGCAGGAACCAGGCGGGCCAGTCCAGCGTGGCGCTCCAGCCCCAGGCGCGCACCTCGCCGTCGTCGCCCTGGCCGGTCTTGTGCATCAGGTCCAGCGTCAGGCGCAGGCCCTCGGCCAGCGGCCAGCGGCCGAAGAGGTGCAGGTCGCGCTGGTGGGTGTGCAGGCGGTCGTCGGCGATGAGGGTAACGGCGATCTGCCGGCCGCCGTCGCCATGCCAGCCCGCGCCGACGGTGATGGCGTCGTTCGGGTCCCAGTTGAGGTTGTAGTAGGGCCTGAGGTTGGTGCGGCCCCAGCCGACGAGGCCGTACCAGGTGCTGCCCCACTGCAGGTTCACGCTGCCGCCCAGGAAGCCGCGCGACGCGGCCTGCAGCGAGGGCTGGAGGGACAGGTTCTCGGCCAGGTCGAGGGACGTGTCGAAGCCGGCGCGGGCCTGGCGGCCGAAGACGCCGTCACGGTAGACGCCCAGCCAGGCATTGGTGTCGCCGTCGCGGCGGCGCAGGTTGACGTCCTGGCCGCTGTAGCCGGCGCTGTAGCGGTAGTTGCCGGCGGTCAGCTTGTACTCGGGGGCAGTGTCGGCGTGGGCGGCGGGCGCGATGCAGGCCAGTGCGAGGAGGAGGCGCTTCATGGCGGGCAGGATAGCCAGCACAGCTTGCGGTATGGTGTCCGCATGACCGACCTGAGCTTCTTCTGGCACGACTACGAGACCTTCGGCCGCGTGCCCCGCCGCGACCGGCCGGCGCAGTTCGCCGGCCTGCGCACCGATGCCGAACTCAACGAGATCGGTGAGCCGCTGATGCTGTATTGCCAGCCCGCGCCCGACTACCTGCCCGACCCCGAGTCCTGCCTGCTCACCGGCATCCTGCCCCAGCACTGCCTGGAGCGGGGCGTGCCGGAGCACGAGTTCGCCGCCGCCATCGAGACGGTGCTGGCCCTGCCGGGCACCGTGGGCGTGGGCTACAACTCCATCCGCTTCGACGACGAGGTCACGCGTCATCTCTTCTGGCGCAACCTCATCGACCCCTATGGCCGCGAGTGGCAGAACGGCTGCGGCCGCTGGGACCTGCTGGATGTGGTGCGCTGCGCCTACGCGCTGCGGCCCGAGGGCATCGAGTGGCCCCGCCACGAGGACGGCCGGCCCAGCTTCAAGCTCGAACACCTGACCGCCGCCAACGGCCTGGCCCACGAGGCCGCCCACGACGCGCTGTCCGACGTGCGCGCTACCGTGGCCCTGGCCCGCAAGCTGCGCCAGGCGCAGCCCAAGCTGTGGGAGTTCTGCCTGCGGCTGCGCACCAAGCAGGCGGTGTGGGACGAGATCGGCGTGGGCAAGCCCTTCCTGCATGTGTCGGGCATGTACGGCCCCGAGCGCGGCTGCATCGCCCTGGTGTGGCCGTTGGCGCCGCACCCGACCAACAAGAACGAACTCATCGTCTGGGACTGCGCCGTTTCGCCCGAGGAGCTGCTGACGCTGAACGCCGAGGCCATCCGGCTGCGCATGTTCACGAAGCAGGAGCAGTTGCCCGAGGGCGTCGCTCGGCTCCCGATCAAGACCATCCACATCAACAAGTCGCCGGTCGTCATCGGCAACCTCAAGACGCTCAGCCCTGCGATGGCCGAGCGCTGGGGCCACGACCTCGAGGGTCAGCTCGCCAGCGCACGCCTGCTGGCCGAGAAAGGCCGACTGCTCGACGGGCTGTGGGGCGAGGTGTTCCAGCGTGAACCTTTCGCCCCCGCCGACGTCGATGAGGATCTCTATGGCGGCTTCATCGGCAACGAGGACCGCCGCGCGCTGAACCGCGTGCGCACGACGCCGCCCGAGCAACTCGCCGAGCGCGCAGCGCAGGGCAAGCTGGCCTTCCAGGACGGTCGGCTGGACGAACTCGTCTTCCGCTGGCGGGCGCGCAACTTTCCGGCCAGCCTGTCGGCCGAGGAAGCCGAGCGCTGGCAGGCCCACTGTGCGGCGCGGCTGCACCGCGGCGAGGGCGGGGCGACGACGCTGGCCGCCTTCATGGAACGCATCGACCAGCTCGGCGAGAGCGCCGACGAGCGTGGCGAGGAGATCCTGTCGGCGCTGTACGACTATGCCGAGCAGATCGCGCCTTAGGAGGCTGCGCCGCGGCCCAAACCGTGATCTGCAGCATGGTTTAAAGCGGGCAGTCCTGCGATAGTCGGGCCTGGAGAAGCGCCCAGGAGACCTCATGAGCAGTGCCGCCCCCGCCCATGCCGACGACTCGACCGCCGCGCGACTGCGCGCCCTGCTGGTTCGGGCTCCGACGGCCGTTGCCTTCGTCTCGGGCCAGCGCTTCGAGGTCGTCAGCGAGGAGTTCAACCACCTCTTCGGCTTCGGCGACGACAGCGACCTGGCGGGCCAGGGCACCCGCGTCGTCCACACCACCGATCTTGCCCACGCCTCGCTGCTGGAGCGCACCGCCGCGGCCTTCGCCGCCGGCCAGCCGCTGGACGAGGAAGTCGAGTACGTCAAGCGCGACGGTCACCGCTTCTGGGGCCGGCTGCAGGCCACGCCGCTGCACTGGGAGCAGCCGGCGGGCGAGGCGCTGTGGATCGTCGAGGACGTGACGGCGGCGCGCGCACTGCGCCTGCAGCCCACCTGGACGGCCAAGCACGACAGCGTGACCGAACTGGCCAACCGCCGGGAGTTCGAAAGGCGCCTGGCCGAGCACGTGGGCAGCCGCCGCAACGAGCCGGTCTCGGTGCTGTGGCTGGACGTGGACAAGTTCGGCGAGGTCATCCAGGGCATGGGCGCCGAGGTGGGCGACCATTTCCTCTACGGCCTGGGCCAGATGCTGATCGGCAAAGTGAGGGCCTCGGACCTGGTCGGACGCCTGGAGGAAGACCATTTCGCCATCCTGCTGCCCGACTGCGACCACCACTACGCGCAGATCATTGCCGAGAAGATCCGTGCCGCCGTGGCCGCCTACCGTCTGCGCTGGGGGCTGCACCGCACCCGCGTGAAGGCGTCGCTCGGCGTCGTGCAGATCCAGCCTTCGCTGACCACGGTGGACGCGGTGCTCGGAGCCGCCGTCCTGGCCTGCACCGAAGCCAAGGCGGCGGGCGGCGACAGCGTGCGGGTCTTCGTGTCCAGCGGCGGCTACGAGGAATTGGCGGGCTGAATTCACGCCCGGCGGGACGGCGATCCCCCGAAATGCGGGTTTTTTCGTTGCTTGCTCTAAAGTTCAGTCCAGCCTGGCCGATGTAGCGGCCAGAGCGCTCGAAACTGAACCGATGAACGTCCCCCTCTCCACCGCCCTGTCCGGCATCTCGGCCGCGAACGAGCGCCTGCGTGCGTCGGCGGCCAACATCGCCAACCTGGCGGCCGGCCACGAGAACCGCCCGAGCGTCGAGCCGACCAACGTCGACAAGGTGCCGGACCGCGAGATCAACCCGGCCAACGAGGTGGTGGAGCAGCAGTCGGCGGCCTATGCCTTCGTCGCCAACCTGAAGGTGCTGCAGACGCAGCTCAACACCACGGGAGCGCTGCTGGACATCAAGGCCTGAGCCCGAGTCCCGCAGCGCAAGAAAAAAGCGGCCCGAGGGCCGCTTTTTCGTTGCCGGGGGCGGCTTGACCGCCCCCCCGGGGCCGCGCTCAGGCGGCGACCGTCTTGGCCGTCTCCGCGTACTCCTCGATCTGGTCGAAGTTCAGGTACTTGTAGACGCTGGCGGTGTCCTTGTTGATGATGCCCATGGCCTCGTGGTATTCGGCCACCGTGGGGATCTTGCCCAGCTTGGACGCGATGGCGGCCAGTTCCGCCGAGGCGAGGAACACGTTCGTGTTCTTGCCCAGGCGGTTCGGGAAGTTGCGGGTGGAGGTGGACACCACCGTCGCGCCTTCGTGGACCTGGGCCTGGTTGCCCATGCACAGGCTGCAGCCCGGCATCTCGGTGCGAGCACCGGCGGTGCCGAAGGCGGCGTAGTGGCCTTCCTTGATCAGCTCGCTCTGGTCCATCTTGGTCGGCGGGGCGACCCACAGCTTGACCGGGATGTCGCGCTGGCCGCCCAGCAGCTTGGCCGCGGCGCGGAAGTGGCCGATGTTGGTCATGCACGAGCCGATGAAGGCCTCGTCGATCTTGGTGCCGGCGACTTCGGACAGGGTCTTGGCGTCGTCCGGGTCGTTGGGGCAGCAGAGGATGGGTTCCTTGATGTCGGCCAGGTCGATCTCGATGACGGCGGCGTACTCGGCGTCCTTGTCGGCCTCGAGCAGCTCGGGGTTGGCCAGCCAGGCCTCGACCTTCTCGATGCGGCGCTGCAGGGTCTTCGCGTCCTGGTAGCCGTCGGCGATCATGTTCTTCATCAGCACGATGTTGCTGGTGAGGTATTCCTTGATCGGCTCGGGATTGAGCTTGATGGTGCAGCCGGCGGCCGAGCGCTCGGCCGAGGCGTCGCTCAGCTCGAAGGCCTGTTCGACCTTGAGGTTGGGCAGGCCTTCGATCTCGAGGATGCGGCCGGAGAAGATGTTCTTCTTGCCGGCCTTGGCCACGGTCAGCAGGCCGGCCTTGATGGCGTACAGCGGGATGGCATGCACGAGGTCGCGCAGCGTGACGCCCGGCTGCATCTCGCCCTTGAAGCGCACCAGCACCGACTCGGGCATGTCCAGCGGCATCACGCCGGTGGCGGCGCCGAAGGCGACGAGGCCGGAACCGGCCGGGAAGCTGATGCCGATGGGGAAGCGGGTGTGCGAGTCGCCGCCGGTGCCGACGGTGTCGGGCAGCAGCAGGCGGTTCAGCCAGCTGTGGATGACGCCGTCACCGGGGCGCAGCGCCACGCCACCGCGGTTGCTGATGAAGGCGGGCAGCTCGCGGTGGGTCTTCACGTCCACGGGCTTGGGGTAGGCGGCCGTATGGCAGAAGGACTGCATGACCAGGTCGGCCGAGAAGCCCAGGCAGGCCAGGTCCTTCAGCTCGTCGCGGGTCATCGGGCCGGTGGTGTCCTGGGAGCCGACGGTCGTCATCTTGGGCTCGCAGTAGGTGCCCGGACGGATGCCCTGGCCCTCGGGCATGCCGCAGGCGCGGCCGACCATCTTCTGCGCCAGGGTGAAGCCCTTGCCGGTGTCCTTGGGGGCGACCGGCAGGCGGAAGGTGGTGGAGGCGGGCAGGCCCAGGAACTCGCGCGCCTTGGCGGTCAGCGAGCGGCCGATGATGAGGTTGATGCGGCCGCCGGCGCGCACTTCGTCCAGCAGCACGTCGCTCTTGAGCTTGAACTCGGCGACGGTCTCGCCGTTCTTCAGCAGCTTGCCGTCGTAGGGCAGCACGTCGATGACGTCGCCCATCTCCAGCTTGCTGACGTCGACTTCGATCGGCAGCGAGCCGGAGTCTTCCTGGGTGTTGAAGAAGATGGGAGCGATCTTGCCGCCCAGCGTCACGCCGCCGAAGCGCTTGTTCGGCACGAAGGGGATGTCCTGGCCCGTGGCCCAGATGACGGAGTTGGTGGCGGACTTGCGGCTGGAGCCGGTGCCGACCACGTCGCCGACGTAGGCCACGAGGTGGCCCTTCTTCTTCAGGTCCTCGACGAACTGCATCGGGCCGCGCTTGCCGTCTTCCTCGGGCTTGAAGGCCGCGTCGGGACGCGTGTTCTTCAGCATGGCCAGGTAGTGCAGCGGGATGTCCGGGCGGCTCCAGGCGTCGGGCGCGGGGGAGAGGTCGTCGGTGTTGGTCTCGCCGGGCACCTTGAAGACGGTGACGGTGATCTTCTTCTCGACTTCGGGGCGGCTCGTGAACCACTCGGCGTCGGCCCACGACTGCATCACTTCCTTGGCCTTGGCGTTGCCGGCCTTGGCCTTGGTGGCCACGTCGTTGAAGTAGTCGAACATCAGCAGGGTCTTCTTCAGGCCCTGGGCGGCGACGCCGGCGACCTCGGCGTCGTCCAGCAGTTCGATCAGCGGATGCACGTTGTAGCCGCCCACCATGGTGCCCAGCAGTTCGGTGGCCTTGGCCTTGGAGATCAGGCCGACCTTCAGGTCGCCATGGGCCACGGCGGCCAGGAAGCTGGCCTTGACCTTGGCGGCGTCGTCCACGCCCGGGGGCACGCGGTGGGTCAGCAGGTCCAGCAGGAAGGCGTCTTCACCGGCGGGCGGGGCCTTGATGAGCTCGATCAGCTCGGCCACCTGCTTGGCGTCCAGGGGCAGGGGTGGGATGCCGAGGGCGGCGCGTTCGGCGGCGTGTTGGCGGTAGGCTTGAAGCATGGTTTTCTCCAGTGAAGCAGCAGGTCAGGCAGAGGTCGGCACGACGATCCTCAGGCCCTTGAAATAGTCTCGGTAGAAGCCGGCGTCGCGGGTGATCAGGCCATCGCACTGCATCATCGCGTGGGAGCCGATCAGGAAGTCGGCGACGGTGCGCGTGCGGTTGCCGCCGCGCTGGCGGTAGCGCCGCTGCATCTCGCCGGCGCGCAGGGCCGACTTCGCCTCCATCGGCTCGAAGCGGATACCCAGTTCCTCCAGGAACTGCAGCACGTCGGTGCCGCCCTTGAAGGCGGTGCAGACCTCGGCCAGCGCCACCTCGCACAGCACGACCGGCCCGACATGCAGTGCCTGCCGCACGGCCTCGGCGGCAGTGGCGCAGGCGTCGTCGTCGCCGGCGATCAGGTCGATCAGCACGGAGGAGTCGGTGGCGATCAAGGTGCGGGGTCTCCGTCCGGCGACTCGGCGTTGGGCTCGGCCTCGGGCTCGGGTGGCAGGTAGGGGTCGCCGGGCGCATGGCCGCGGATCGCGCGCATGGCCTCGTCGGTGCTGGCGAACCCGTCGAGCTTGAACCGGCCGCGCATGCGCGAGATGGCGTCATCGACGTTCTTGCGCAGGATGATGCGGCCGCCGTCCAGCTCGACCTTGAGCGTGGTGCCCTTGGTCAGCCCGAGGGCGTCTCGGACGGCTTTGGGCAGGGTGATCTGCCCGCGTTCGGCAACGGTGGCTTCCATGGGGCCTCCAGCGGCTGAGCACCGCGGAGGCGGCGGCTCAGGTATGCATCAGAAAGTATGCATTCATTTTACATACCTGGCCGGTGAGGTTCAAGCCGCGTCGCTCACTTGCCGGCAGTCGGCGTGATGCCAAGGCTGTTGCGCGCCTCGGCGGCGGCTTCGGCTTCGGGGTCGTTGATCTTGGCGGCCTTGGCCTCGGCCATCAGGCGGGCCTGCTCGGGGTGGATGCAGTCGTCCAGCAGGCGCTGGCCGATCTTGGTGTCGAGCAGCATGGACTTGTTGGCGATCTGGATCATCAGCGTGCGGCCGGTGACGTCCTCCAGGCGCAGCGCGCCCGTGGACGACAGCACCGGCTTCATCGTGAAGACCTGCTTCTTCCAGGCGACGTCGATGTAACCCGCCACCTTGGGATGCTTGTCGATGTGCACGCTCTCCTTGAACTCGCAGGCGTAATCGCCCAGGTAGGCGCGCTCGGAGGCGGCGATCTGCGTCTCGTCAGCCGCGGCCAGCACGGGCTCGGCCGGCGGCGGAGGCGTCTTCTTGGCCGGTGCCAGCCGGGCCGTCTTGACGGCTGGCTTGGCCGTGGCCTTGGCAGGTGCCTTGGCGGCGGGCGCCTCGGCCAGCGCGGGCAGGGCGGTGCAGAGGATCAGGGCGGCAGCGGCGCTGCCGCGGAGGGTGGAGAACAGCATGGAGGTGGTGCTGAAAAGAGGATTGGACGAGGGGGCGGCGCATCATGGCCGCAAAGCGGGCCGCCGTGGGTGAGCAGATGTAGGAATTGTCCGGCGCGTCGGACAAGGCCTTGCCCCGTGATTCACCCGATGGAGGCCGGGAAGAAGGCCCGGCGGGCCTCGTCGGGCAGGTCCCGGCCGGTGCGTTCGGCGCGCTCCAGCACCGTCCAGAAGTAGCGGTAGCTGGCGCGGTCGTGAAGTCGGTCACGGAAGGAGATCGGTGCCCACTGCGCGGCCTGCGCGGCCAGCAGCAGTTCGGCCGCTTCGGCGACCTCGTCGGCGGCGGGGGCGAAGGCTTCGACGATGGGGTGGATCTGGTCCGGGTGGATGCTCCACATCCGCGTGTAACCGAATTCGCGAGCGGCACGGCGGGCCGCCGCCGCGAGGGCGGCGCCATCGCGGAACTCGGTGACGACGCAGTGCGAGGGCGTCTTGCCGAAGGCGTGTGCCGCCGCGGCGATCTCCAGCTTGGCCCGCACCACCAGCGGATGCTCGAACTGGCCGGGCAGTTCCATCGCCGTCCTGGGGATGGCGCCGCCGTGGGCCGAGACGAAGTCCATCAGGCCGAAGGAGAGGGATTCGATGCGCGGGTGGGCTGCGATGCGGAAGACCTCGCGCAGGGCGCCATGGGTCTCGACGAGCACCTGCAGCGGCAGCCGAGGCGCACCGTGGCGGGCGCAGGCGGCGTCGATGGCTTCGACGGCGCGTTCGACGTCGTCGGCGCCTTCGGGCTTGGGGATCATCAGGTAGGCCAGCCGCTGGCCCGCCCTGGCGATGAGCGTGTCCACATCGGCCTCGAAGGCGGCATGGCCCCAGGGGTGGACGCGCGCACCGACGCGGCCGAAGCGGTTGGCGGGGCTCGTCGCCAGCTCGGCGATGAGCAGGGCATGCTCGGCCTCGCCGCCGACCGGTGCACCGTCTTCGGCATCCAGGGTGATGTCGAAGACCGGGCCGAGTTCGGCCTGCAGGGCCAGGCTCTTGCGCATGCGGGCTTCGATGCCGCAGTAGTGGTCCACCACGGGCAGGGTGGGGCGAGGGGCGTCGTGGCCGAACAGGGCCTGGCGGGGGTGCTGGACAGGGGCGCTCATGGCGCCACTGTACCCAGGCTGGCTCAGGCCGCCGCGCGGCGCTTGAGGGCCAGTGCGAGCAGGCCCGCGCCCAGCAGCGCCAGGCTGGAGGGCTCGGGCACGGCGGGTGCCACGGTCGTGACGCCGCTCAGCAGGAACACCATGTCGTTGTAGCTGGCGTCGCCGCCTTCCTCGAAACCGAGCAGGACCTGGCCGCCGCCGAGGTCAATCCACCGTGCCGAGGCCAGGCTGCCGAAGGTTTGGGCGCTGGGACGCAAGGCCGCGGCGCCGCCGACGAGCTGGGCCTGGCCGAGCAGGGTGAAGTTCAAGGCGCTGCCGGCGGCGAGGCCCCCGAGGGTGCGGGACAGGCCGATGCTGTCGATCAGGCAGAAGTCGTCGGCGAGGGCGGTGGCGTAGCTGCAGCCGCTGCGGGTCTGGAAGAGTTCGCTGCCGCCGAAGAGCAGGCTGGCGTCGCGGGCGGCGCCAGTGCCGAGATAGCGGATCTCGACCGAACTGCCCAACGAGAAGAGTCCGCCGAACGACCCGCTCGCGAAGCTGGCGAGCAGGCTGTCGTCGATGAAGTCCGTGGCATAGCGGCTGGTGGTGTCTGCGCCGAGTGGGGCTTGGGCGGCGGTGTCTCCGGTCAGTGGCCCGATGGTGGCCGCGAGGGCGATGCCCGGGAGGGCTGCCAGCGTGCAGGCGGCCAGGATGCCGGCGGACAAAAGTCGGTTGAGCTGGGTTTTCATTGCGCCTCCTGTAGTGAAACTAGATTTTCTTGTTGATGCTGCGTCGAGGCGGGATTAGGGCGCGTCGCGACGTAATTCACATTTGAACTGGGCATGGTCGCGAATGCGTCAGGGATATCCAGCATATGTGGCCCTATCTATGTACTTAAACTACTTTTTAGGCAATAAAGCCAAGCTGGAGACAAGCGATGCGGTTCTCGTTCATGCCTGTGGCGCGCCTGGGTGCGCTGTTCGTTCTTTTGGTCGTGGGCGCCGCAGCGGTGGTGCCCGCTCAGGCCCAGTCGCCCGGTGGAACTGATCAGCTGGGCGGCCAGCTCGCGTCCAACGGAACGGCCGTCAGCTTCCGGGTGTTCTCGCAGAACGCGACCCGCATCGAAGTGAATGTCTATCGCCAGAGCTATGGCGCCGCTCCGGTCGCGCGGTACACGATGGCGCGCATCTCCGGCACGCCGGTGTGGCAGGTGCTGGTGCCGGTGAGCACGCTCAAGGGACTGGGCTTCGACATCGATCCCGCCAACCCTGCCAAGCTCTTCACCGACGTCTACTACGGCTACCGCGCCTGGGGCCCGAACTGGCCCTACGTGAGCGGCTGGACGCCCGGCAGTTCCCTCGGCTTCGTCGCCGACGTCGACACCGCCGGCAACCGCTTCAACCCCAACAAGCTGCTGCTCGACCCCTATGCGCTGGAGGTGACGCACGACTACCTGTCCGCAGCCGTCGTGCCGGCCCAGGCCGATGCCACCATCTATGCGTCGGGCGCCGCCGACCGCGCCCGCGACAGCGGCAACGTGGCGCCCAAGGGCGTCGTCGCCATGCCTTTCGGCGCCGGCTTCGCCGGGCTCAACACGGGCGTCGCGCCGACGCGGGCGGCCAAGGACGACGTCATCTACGAAGCCCATGTGCGCGGCCTCACCCAGGGCGATGCCGGCGTGGGCGCCTGCAAGGGCACCTTTGCCGGCGCGGTGGCCAAGATCCCGCAGCTGCAGGACCTGGGGGTCACGGCCGTCGAGTTCATGCCCATCCAGGAGACGGACAACGACGCCAACGACCTCAACGATGCGGCCACCCAGCGCTCCTCCACCACCACGGCCGGGGACAACTACTGGGGCTACATGACGAGCAACTACTTCGCGCCTGATCGCCGCTATGCCTGCGACAAGAGCATCGGCGGGCCGACGAAGGAGTTCGCGGCCATGGTCAAGGCCTTCCACGATGCCGGGATCAAGGTCCTGACCGACGTGGTCTACAACCATACGGCTGAAGGCGGCACCTGGAGCAGCACCGACCCCAGCCGTGCGAGCGTCTGGAGCCTGCGCGGCCTGGACAACGCCAGCTACTACCTGCTCACCCGCGCCCCCGGCACGGCCAGCGACCGGGCCTGGTACTACGACATCACCGGCACCGGCAACACGCTCAACAGCAAGCATCCGCGCGCCCGCGACCTGGTGCTGAATTCGCTGGCCTACCAGCGCCAGCGCCTGGGCGTGGACGGCTTCCGCTTCGACCTCGGCATCGCCCTCGTCAACACCTACGACAACGACACCAACCCGACCGATCCCCAGCGCTTCTACTTCGACCGCAGCAATCCCGACACCGCGATGGCCCGCGCCGTGGCGGCCAACCCCGGCGTCTTCATGGCCAGCGAGCCCTGGGGCCTGGCGCCGGGCGGGCAGGGCTACCAACTGGGCCAGATGCCGGTGGGCATCAGCGAGTGGAACGGAGGTTTCCGCGATGTCGTCCGCCGTGCGCAGAACAAGTACGGCGTCAAGGATGCCGATGCCACGCGGGGCCGCATCGCCTCGCGCATCGCCGGCTCGCCCGATCTTTTCGGCGACGCTGGCGACGGCCGTGGCAAGCCGGCCTACTCGGTCAATTTCCTGAACGTGCACGACGGCTTCACGCTCAAGGACCTGTACTCCTGCAACGGCCAGAACGTGACCCAGGCCTGGCCGATGGGGCCGAGCGATGGCGGCACGGCCGACGAGGACTCCTGGGACAACGGCGGCAGCGCCGCGGCGCAGCGCCAGCAGGCGCGCACCGGCTTCGCGCTGCTCATGCTCTCCGCGGGCGTGCCCATCTTCAATGCGGGCGATGAGTTCCTGCGCTCGCTGAACTGCAACAACAACGCCTACAACGTCGACTCCGCAGGCAACTGGCTGAACTGGAGCCTCAGCACCGACCAGGCCAACTTCCGCGCCTTCGCCAAGGCCATGATCCAGTTCCGCAAGAGCCAGCCGGCGCTGCGGCCCGAGAACTTCTACGCCACCACCGACGGCAACGGCAACTTCATGGCGCCGCTGGACTGGTTCGGTTCCGACAAGAGCTACCGCACCACCTCCAGTGACGGCAGCTGGTGGCAGGCGACCGCATCCATGCCCGATGCCACGGGGCAGAACCGCACGCTGGCCTGGCGCTACGACGGCAGCGAGCTCGGCGGCGGCAACACCGTGCTGGTGCTGTTCAACGGCGAGCCCACCTCGCGCAACTTCACGCTGCCCTGGACGGGGCAGGGCAAGTCGACCTGGTGCCGGGTGACCGACACGGCGGCCTGGGCCGAAGGGCCTGGCCAGGTCGACCTCGCCGCGAGCAGCTGCGTCGGCGGCGAGAACGCCAGCTACGGCGTGAACCCGCGTTCGCTGGTTGTCCTCGTCGCGAAGTGATCCGATCTCGCGCCGGGCGCGGCGGGGCCTCCCGCGTCCGGCGCGAGCGTTCGTGCGAGGAGGCCCGCACCCATGACAAAAGGATTTCGGGGATGAACAAGACTCTTGTGGCCTGGGCGCTCGCCCTCGGCGTGGCCATGCCGGCGGCGGCGGCCACGGGCGTGTTCGGCAGCTACCTGGCCATCGATACCGACGGCGCGGGCGCTACGGCCCCCACCTGGTATGGCGCCCAACAGCCCGGCAGCCAATGGTTGTCTGCCTTCGGCGGCGCCAACCTCGGCAGCTTTGCGCTGGGCTCGACCGCGACGCTGGCCGGCGCCGAACTGCTCACCTGGAAGAACGGTGGCGGCGACATCACCGGTGCCACGCTCAACTGGCGCGTCGATGGCGGCAGCTACCAGAGCATCGCCATCGGCTGGACGGCCAATTCGACGTTCACCGACGTGGCGGGCAACACCTTCACCAACTGGGGCGACCAGAAGTGGGCTGGCCTGAGCACCTCGTCCACCAACTTCCTGGCAGGGCTGTCGGCCGGCACGCACACCCTGCAGGTGTATTTCACCGGCCTGTCCAACGAAGGCAACCGCGACTCCGGCTCCGCCGCCAACCCGTTCTCGGCCAGCTTCGCCGTCACCAGCCCCGTGCCCGAGCCGGCCAGCCCCATGCTGCTGTTCGCGGGCCTGGCCCTGTTGGCCGTCCTCAAGCGCCGCCGCGCCTGAGTCAACAAAAAGGGCTGCCTTCGCAGGCAGCCCTCGTGGCACTGCCGGCACTGGCGGGCCGGCCGGTTCAGTGCTTCAGAGCAGGTGCTTGACGCCGTCCTGCTCGTCCAGCAGTTCCTTCAGCGTCTTGTTGATGCATTCCTGCGAGAACTCGTCGATGGCGATGCCTTCGACGATCTTGTACTCGCCGCCTTCGCAGGTGACCGGGTAGCCGAACATGACCTCCTTCGGGATGCCGTAGGAGCCGTCGGACGGGATGCCCATCGTGACCCACTTGCCGTTGGTGCCCAGGGCCCAGTCGCGCATGTGGTCGATGGCGGCATTGGCGGCCGAGGCGGCCGAGGACAGGCCGCGGGCGGCGATGATGGCGGCGCCGCGCTTGCCGACGGTGGGCAGGAAGGTCTCGCGGTTCCAGGCCTCGTCGTTGATCATCGCCTTGACCGACTGGCCATCGATGGTGGCGTTGCGGTAGTCGGCGTACATGGTCGGCGAGTGGTTGCCCCAGACGGCCAGCTTCTCGATGGAAGCGACGGCCTTGCCGGTCTTGGCTGCCAGTTGCGAGGCGGCGCGGTTGTGGTCCAGGCGCAGCATGGCGGTGAAGTTCTTGGCCGGCAGGTCAGGGGCCGACTTCATCGCGATGTAGGCATTGGTGTTGGCCGGGTTGCCGACCACCAGCACCTTGACGTTGCGCGAGGCGACGGCGTTCAGGGCCTTGCCCTGGGTCGTGAAGATGGCACCGTTGACGGCCAGCAGCTCGGCGCGCTCCATGCCCGGGCCGCGCGGGCGCGAGCCCACCAGCAGCGCGTAGTCGGTGTCCTTGAAGGCGGTCATGGGGTCGCTGTGGGCCTCGATGCCGGCCAGCAGCGGGAATGCGCAGTCTTCCAGTTCCATGATCACGCCCTTCAGCGCGTTCTGGGCCTTCTCGTCGGGAATCTCCAACAGCTGAAGGATCACGGGCTGGTCCTTGCCCAGCATTTCGCCGGAAGCAATACGGAACAGCAGGGCGTAGCCGATCTGGCCGGCAGCGCCGGTGACGGCGACGCGAACGGGTTTCTTGCTCATGGGATCTCCGAGGGACAGTTGGTGAAACGGTGAACCCGGCGAGTTTACGGGCTTACCCTTGGCCATTCCTTTCAAGGGCTGCGCTTCGTGCTCGAATGCGCTCATGCCCAAGAGCCCCGCGCCGCTGTACGAGCAGATCCGCCAGCTCATCGTCGCCGCGCTCGCGGCCGGCGAATGGCGGCCGGGCGACGCCCTGCCGAGCGAAGCCGCCCTGGCGGCCCGCTTCGGCGCCAGCCCGGGCACCGTCCGGCGCGCGCTGGACGAACTGGCCGCCGAGCACCTCGTCGACCGCCGCCAGGGCAGCGGCACCTTCGTGTCCACGCATGCGGCGCCGCGCGAGCCCTTCCGCTTCCTGCGCCTCGTGGCGGACGACGAGGCCCGCGGCTTCAGCCGGGAACTGCTCGGCTGCCGGCGCGTCAGGGCGACGGCCGAGGTGGCCCGCACCCTCGGCCTGCGCACGGCCGAGCCGGTCATCGAGGTGCGGCGGCTGTTGCATCGGCGTGACCGACCCGTCGTGCTTGATGAACTCTGGCTTCCCGAGCGGCAGTTCGAAGGGCTGACGACCGAGGTGCTCGAAGCCCACGCGGGTGCGCTGTATGCCCTCTTCGAGGCCCGGTTCGGCGTGCACATGGTGCGGGCGGAGGAGAAGCTGCGCGCCGTGGCGGCCACGCCCGAGGCCGCGCGGCTGCTGGGTGTGGAAGAGGGTGAGCCGCTGCTGAGCGTCGAGCGGCTGGCCTTCACCTATGGCGACCGGCCGGTCGAATTGCGGCGGGGCCTGTACCACACGGCGTCCGATCATTACCGCAACGACTTGAACTGAAGCTGACGATGGCGCAGTGCAGCATCATTCACGGTCGGGTTAACGCTTGGCCCTAGAATCGTTTGGTTTCACCCCGATTACGCAGGGCTCGACCATGACGGACAGCGCCAAGACAAGACCCGTATACCGAAACATCCACGTCTCCCAGATCGTCAGCTACCGTCTCCCGCCTGCGGGCTGGGTGTCGATCCTGCACCGCGTCAGCGGTGTCGTGATGTTCGTGCTGCTGCCCTTCGTGATCTGGATGCTGGACAGCAGCCTGACCTCCGAAATTTCCTACGACGCGTTCACCAACGTGTTCGTCGCCGGTTTCGCCGGCATCCCGGCGGTGCTGGTCAAGCTGGTGGTGCTCGGCCTCATCTGGGCCTACCTGCACCACTTCATCGCCGGCGTGCGCCATCTCTGGATGGACGCCACGCACAGCGTCAGCAAGGCGCAGGGCCAGAGTTCGGCCTATGTCACGCTGGGCCTGAGCCTGGCGTTGACGGTGCTGCTGGGCGCCAAGCTGTTCGGCTTGTACTGAACCTTCTCCAAGGACAACAACAATGAGCACTTTCGGCTCCAAGCGCCTCGTCGTCGGCGCCCATTACGGCCTGCGTGACTGGCTCGCCCAGCGCGTCACCGCCGTGCTGATGGCCCTGTTCACCGTGGCCGTGCTGGCCCGCTTCCTGATGCCCGGCGAGCTGGGCTACGACCACTGGGCCGCCGTCTTCGCGCCCCAGTGGATGAAGGTCCTGAGCTTCGTGGCCGTGCTGGCGCTGGCCTACCACGCCTGGGTCGGCATCCGTGACGTCTGGATGGACTATGTCAAGCCCGTCGGCATCCGGCTGGCCCTGCAGGTGTTTTCGATCGTGTGGCTGCTTGGCTGTGCCGGCTGGGCAATCCAGGTGCTTTGGAGACTGTGAGATGACGGCAAAGACAACTGGAAAAATCGCGACCCGCAAGTTCGACGTGGTCATCGTCGGGGCCGGTGGCTCCGGCATGCGGGCTTCGCTGCAGCTGGCCCTGGCCGGTCTGAACGTGGCCGTGCTGTCCAAGGTCTTCCCGACGCGCTCGCACACCGTCGCTGCCCAAGGCGGCATCGGCGCCTCGCTGGGCAACATGAGCGAGGACAACTGGCACTACCACTTCTTCGACACCGTCAAGGGCTCGGACTGGCTGGGTGACCAGGACGCCATCGAGTTCATGTGCCGCGAGGCGCCCAAGGTCGTCTACGAGCTCGAGCACTTCGGCATGCCGTTCGACCGCAACCCCGACGGCACCATCTACCAGCGCCCCTTCGGCGGCCACACCGCCAACTACGGCGAGAAGCCCGTGCAGCGCGCCTGCGCCGCAGCCGACCGCACCGGCCACGCCCTGCTGCACACCCTCTACCAGCAAAACGTCAAGGCCCGCACGCAGTTCTTCGTCGAGTGGATGGCCCTGGACATCATCCGCGACGCCGAGGGCGACGCCGTCGGCGTGACGGCCCTGGAGATGGAGACCGGCGAGGTCCACATCCTGCAGGCCAAGACCGTGCTGCTGGCCACCGGCGGCGCGGGCCGCATCTTCGCGGCCTCCACCAACGCCTTCATCAACACCGGCGACGGCCTGGGCATGGCGGCGCGCGCCGGCATCCCGCTGGAAGACATGGAGTTCTGGCAGTTCCACCCCACCGGCGTGGCCGGCGCGGGCGTGCTGCTGACCGAAGGCTGCCGCGGCGAAGGCGCCATCCTGCGCAACAGCAACGGCGAGCGCTTCATGGAGCGCTACGCCCCCACGCTGAAGGACCTGGCCCCGCGCGACTTCGTCTCGCGTTCGATGGACCAGGAGATCAAGGAAGGTCGCGGCTGCGGTCCCAACAAGGACTACGTGCTGCTGGACATGACCCACCTCGGCGCCGAGACCATCATGAAGCGGCTGCCCTCGGTGTTCGAGATCGGCCACAACTTCGCCAACGTCGACATCACCAAGGAACCCATCCCCGTGGTGCCGACCATCCACTACCAGATGGGCGGCATCCCGACCAACGTGCACGGCCAGGTGGTGGTGCCCAGGAACGGCAAGCCCAACGACGTCATCAACGGGCTCTACGCCGTGGGCGAGTGTTCCTGCGTGTCGGTGCACGGGGCCAACCGCCTGGGCACCAACTCGCTGCTCGACCTGGTCGTCTTCGGCCGCGCCGCGGGCAACCACATCGTCGACTTCAACCTCAAGACCAAGTCCCACAAGGACCTGCCCAAGGACGCCGCCGACAAGACGCTGGCCCGCCTGGCGCGGTTGGACTCGGCCACCAACGGCGAGTACGCCCAGGATGTCGCCAACGACATCCGCGCCACCATGCAGAAGCATGCCGGCGTCTTCCGCACCCAGGCGTCCATGGACGAGGGCGTGCAGAAGATCAAGGAAATCGCCCAGCGCGTCGGCTCCATCGGCCTGAAGGACAAGTCCAAGGTCTTCAACACGGCCCGCGTCGAGGCGCTGGAAGTGGAGAACCTCATCGAGGCTGCCCAGGCGACGATGATCTCGGCCGCCGCCCGCCCCGAGAGCCGCGGCGCGCACGCGCACAACGACTACCCGAACCGCGACGACGCGAACTGGATGAAGCACACGCTGTGGTACTCCGAAGGCAATCGCCTGGACTACAAGCCGGTGAACCTCCAGCCGCTGACCGTTGAGTCTGTTCCGCCGAAGGTGCGGACGTTCTGATGTATTTGCGGGACAGACCGCCCGAGCGAAGCGAGTAGCTCTGTCCCCAACTGACTAGGACTGATTTATGAAGCGCACCTTCCAGATCTACCGCTACGACCCCGACAAGGACGCCAAGCCCTACATGCAGACCCTCGAGGTCGAGCTGGACGGCCACGAGCGCATGCTGCTCGACGCGCTGGTCAAGCTCAAGGCGGTCGACCCCAGCCTGTCCTTCCGCCGCTCCTGCCGCGAAGGCGTCTGCGGCTCGGATGCGATGAACATCAATGGCAAGAACGGCCTGGCCTGCCTCACCAACATGCGGACCCTGCCGGGCACCATCGTGCTCAAGCCGCTGCCGGGCCTGCCCGTCGTGCGCGACCTCATCGTCGACATGACGCAGTTCTTCAAGCAGTACCACTCCATCAAGCCCTACCTCGTCAACGACAACCCGCCGCCCGAGAAGGAGCGCCTGCAGTCGCCCGTCGAGCGCGAGGAGCTGGACGGCCTGTACGAGTGCATCCTGTGCGCGAGCTGCTCGACGAGCTGCCCGAGCTTCTGGTGGAACCCGGACAAGTTCGTCGGCCCGGCCGGCCTGCTTCAGGCCTACCGCTTCATCGCCGACAGCCGCGACGAGGCGACCAGCGAGCGCCTCGACAACCTCGAGGACCCGTACCGCCTGTTCCGCTGCCACACCATCATGAACTGCGTGGATGTCTGCCCCAAGGGCCTGAATCCCACCATGGCCATCGGCAAGATCAAGGAACTGATGGTCCGCCGGGCGATCTGACGACGATGAACGACGCCGCCCGGGCCCTGATCGACGAACGTGCGCTGTCCAAGCTGCGCTGGCGCTGCCGTCGGGGCCTGCTGGAGAACGACCTCTTCATCGACCGCTTCTTCACCCGGTACGCCGAGACGGGCGTCAGCGTCACGCAGGCCGAAGGGCTGACGATGCTGATGGACCTGGCCGACAACGACCTTCTCGACCTGTTACTGCGCCGCAAGGAACCCAGTGGTGAAATCGACACCGCTGCCGTGCGCGAAGTCCTTGCCGACCTGCGCACCTGATGCTTTTCAAAACCCATAGGACCGCACCATGACTCCGTCCGACGTGAAAGCCACCCTGTCGTTCTCCGACGGCAGCCCCTCGATGGAACTGCCGCTGTACAAGGGCACCATCGGCCCGGATGTCATCGACATCCGCAAGCTGTATGGCCAGACCGGCAAGTTCACCTACGACCCGGGTTTCCTGAGCACGGCCTCCTGCAACTCCACCATCACCTACATCGATGGCGACAAGGGCGAGCTGCTCTACCGCGGCTATCCCATCGAGCAGCTCGCGGTGAACTGCGACTACCTCGAGACCTGCTACCTGCTGCTCTACGGAGAGCTGCCGAACGAGAGCCAGAAGGCCGACTTCGAGAACCGCGTCATGCACCACACGATGGTGAATGAGCAGATGCAGTTCTTCCTGCGCGGTTTCCGCCGTGACGCCCACCCGATGGCCGTCATGACGGGCCTGGTGGGTGCGATGTCTTCGTTCTATCACGACAGCACCGACATCAATAACCCCGAGCACCGCGAGATTTCGGCCATCCGCCTGATCGCCAAGATGCCCACGCTCGTGGCCATGGCCTACAAGTACACCGTCGGCCAGCCCTACATCTACCCGAAGAACGACCTGTCCTACGCCGGCAACTTCATGCGCATGATGTTCGCCACGCCCTGCGAGGACTACAAGCCCAACGACGTGCTGGTCCGCGCCATGGACCGCATCTTCACGCTGCATGCCGACCACGAGCAAAACGCCTCGACCTCGACCGTGCGCCTGTGCGGCTCGTCGGGCACCAACCCGTTCGCCGCGATTGCCGCGGGCGTGGCCTGCCTGTGGGGCCCCGCCCACGGCGGCGCCAACGAGGCCTGCCTGAACATGCTGGGCGACATCCAGAAGCAGGGCGGCGTCGCTCGCATCGGTGACTTCATCAGCAAGGTCAAGGACAAGAACTCCGGCGTCAAGCTGATGGGCTTCGGCCACCGCGTCTACAAGAACTACGACCCGCGCGCCAAGCTGATGCGCGAGACCTGCCACGAAGTGCTGGCCGAGCTCGGCCTGCAGAACGACCCGCTGTTCGAACTGGCGATGAAGCTGGAGCAGATCGCGCTGGAAGACGAGTACTTCGTCGCCCGCAAGCTCTACCCGAACGTCGACTTCTACTCCGGCATCGTGCAGCGCGCCATCGGCATCCCGGTGCCGCTGTTCACCGCCATCTTCGCCCTGGCCCGCACGGTCGGCTGGATCGCCCAGCTCAATGAGATGATCGGCGACCCCGAGTACAAGATCGGCCGCCCCCGCCAGCTGTTCGTCGGCGCCGCCCCGCGCGACGTCAAGCCCATCGCCCAGCGCTGATGGCCGGCTGACCGGCATTCGCCCACCGCGAACCCCTCGGTATCCCCGAGGGGTTCTTTCGTTTCAGACAGGCCCCGATGTCCGCACCAGAGATCCTCGTCCTCGGCAGCGTCAACCGCGATCTGATCGTGCACGCGCCGCGCCTGCCCCTGCCGGGCGAGACGCTGCGCGGCCAGCGCTTCGGCTCCTGCCTCGGTGGCAAGGGCGCCAACCAGGCGGTGGCCGCCGCGCGGCTCGGCGCCCGGGTCGCGCTGGCGGCGCGCGTCGGCCAGCGGGAGAACGGCGCGGCCATGGTGGCGCAACTGGCCGGGGAGGGCGTCGACACGCACTTCATCGCCCAGCCCGCCGACGAGGTGCCCGGCGTGGCGCTGATCGTCGTCGGCGCCGAGGATGCCGAGAACCAGATCGTCACCGTCGCCGGTTCCAACGGCACGCTGCCGCTGGAGCAGGTCGAGGCGCTGGAACTGGAGGGCCTGCGCTGGCTCGTCGCCCAGCAGGAACTGCCGCTCGAAAGCGTGGCCCGCGCCTTCGAACGCGCCCGCGCGGCCGGCGTCAGGACCCTGCTCAACGCCGCCCCCTTCCGGCCCGGCTGCGAACGCCTGCTGCCCCTGGTCGACCTGCTCGTGGTCAACGCACTGGAGGCCCAGGCCCTCGTCACCCTGCTGGGTGGCGGCCCGGCATCACCCCTGGCCCTGGCCCAGGCGCTGCGCGCGCAAGGACCGGCAGCCGTGCTGGTGTCCCTGGGTGGCGACGGCCTGTGCTGGGTCGACGCCGAGGGCGCCCTGAGCGTGCCGGCCCGGCCGGTGAAGGCGGTCGACACCGTCGGTGCCGGCGACACCCTGGTCGGGGCCCTGGTCACCGCCATGGCCGAGGGCCAGCCCACGGCCCGCGCCCTGGCCTTCGCCCAGGCGGCGGCCGGCCTGGCCGTGTCCCGACCCGGCGTGCAGGACGCCATGCCGCGCCGCGAGGAAGTCGATCGGCTGCTCGCACAGAACCCCTGAATCCCACGAGGAGAACGAGATGTCCCAGACCCTGCTGCTGCCCCGCTGGCTGCTGACCATGAAGCCCGGCGAGGGCGTGCTCGACGACCATGCCGTGTTGATCGACGGCGAGCGCATCGCCGCCGTCGGCCCGCGCGCCGAACTGCTGGCGCAATACCCGGGTGCCGCCCGCGTCGAGCTCCCGGGGCAGGTCCTCATCCCCGGCTTGATCAACGCCCACGCGCACTCGGCCATGACGCTGCTGCGCGGCGTGGCCGACGACGTGCCGCTGATGGACTGGCTGCAGAACCACATCTGGCCGCTGGAGAAGCGCTGGGTCAGCGAGGAGTGGGTCTACCTCGGCTCCCGCCTCGCGGCCGCCGAAGGCCTGCGCAGCGGCACCACCTACATCAACGACATGTACTTCTTCCCGACGGCGATGGCGCGAGCCGCCCTCGACTCGGGCGTGCGCGCGGCGGTGTCGATGAACGTCATCGACTTCCCGACCGGCTATGCCAGCGGCCCGGACGACTACATCGCCAAGGGCATCGCGGCCTACGAGCAATACAAGGGCGAGACCCTGCTGGACTGGACCAGCGCGCCGCACGCGCCCTACACCGTTTCGGACGAGACCTTCGTCAAGCTGCGCGACCTGGCCGAGAAGCTCGACATCCAGATGCACTGCCACATCCACGAGACCGCCGTCGAAGTGGAGGACGGCCTCAAGGCCCATGGCGTGCGCCCCATCGAGCGGCTGGACCGCCTCGGCCTGTTCAGCGAGCGCATGATCGCCGTGCACATGGTCCACCTCAATGACGCTGAGATCGAGCTGATGGCCAGGAAGGGCGTGCACCTCGTGCATAACCCCAACTCCAACCTCAAGCTGGCCTCGGGCGTCATGCCGCTGAAGGCGCTGGAGGCGGCAGGCGTCAACACCATCCTCGGCACCGACGGCGCGGCCTCCAACAACCGCCTCGACATGTTCGGCGAGATCCGCTCCGCAGCCCTGCTGGCCAAGGGCATCACTGGCGACCCGACCGTGGCCACGGCCCGCACCGCGCTGGAGATGGCGACGATCCGCGCCGCCAAGGCCATGGGCCGTGGCGACGACCTCGGCTCGCTGGAGGTGGGCAAGCTCGCCGACTGCGTCTCGGTCTCGCTGGACAGCCCGGAATGCCAGCCCGTCTACAACCCGGCCGCCCAGCTCGTCTACGTGGCCGGGCGCGAGCACGTCAGCAACGTCTGGGTTGGCGGACGCCAGGTGCTGCGCGAGCGCCAGCCCACCACCATCGACGTGCCGGCCCTGATGGCCGAGGTGAGCGACCTGGTGGGCCGGATGAAGGCATCCTGAAATGAATCAAGCCCGACTCTGCAGGGCAGAGTCGGGCTTGTCCTCCAGCGACTCCCGCTGATCCGGCTTTGCCGGGCAGACGGGAGTGCCCCCTTGAGGGGGCGGGCGTAGCCCGCAGGGGGTGGGCTGTCACCCGGGCATGAAGTGCACCTGCCTGGCCACCAGCACGCCGTCCTTGACCGAGCCCTTGATCTCGACCTTGGCGCCGTTGGCCAGCTTGCTGGCGTCGCCGTCGATGAACTTCACGCCCGTGCCCGAGGCGTCCACCTTCTGGCTGCCGACCTTGAAGTCGGCCGCGCTGACGAAGTCGCCGATCAGGCCGCCGAGGTAGACGTAGTCGTTGCCGGCGTCGTCCTTTTCAGGCTTCTGCAGCTCGATGCTGATCGCCGTCAGCGTGACGTTCGTCCCCGTGCCGCTCACCGTTGCCTTGACGCTCAGCCGCGAGCCGTTGACCAGGTCGGCCAGCTGCGTGCCGGCGGGCTGCAGCTGGGTGTTGGGGGTGATCTGGACGGTGTAGCTGCCGATCTGCAGGCTCTGCGCCGTCACGTTGAAGGCGATGCCCGAGAAGCCGATGGTCTTGGCCGTTCCGGGCGTCGAGACGACGGTCACGCTCGTGGCGGTGAAGACGCCCGTCGACGCCGAGTAGCTGCCCTCCACACTGACGCCCAGACCGGCGGCCAGGTTGGCGAAGCTCTTGCCGTCGGGGCTGATCTTGGTCGTGTCGGTCCACTTCACCGTCGTGCCCAGCAGCGTGAAGGTCTTGGCGGTGGCGTCGACGGCCGTGATGGCTCCGGCCAGACGCTCCGGCTTGTCGGCCGGCGGCGGTTGCACGGCGACCTCGGTGGCCTTCACGCCGGCGGGCGTCAGCTGGCCCGTCACCTGAACCCAGGCGCCCGCGGCGAGGTCTGCGGCGCTGCCCTTGGTGAAGGTGGCGGCGCTGGCGTCCACCACGGTGCCACGCAGCGTGAAGTTGGCGATGGACACGTAGTCCGTGATCTGGCCGATCAGCAGGGCCTTGATGGCGGTGTCGTTCTTCAGCACCTTGAGCCAGTCGGCCTTCATGGCGCCGTCCTTGATGGTGCCGTGGGCGAGGGCCTGGGCGCCGTTGACCACGTCGGCTGCCGTCGTGCCGTCCTTCAGCGTCGCCGTGCTCGCGTCCACGAGGACGTCGCCGATGCGCAGGCTGGACAGGCTCTGGAAGTCGCTGACCGGACCGCCGACCGTCGTGTCCGACGAATCGGGGAGTTTGCGGGCCTTGACCTCGACGGCGCTGGCGGTGAGCACCGTCTTGCCGCCGCTCGTGGCCGGGGCGTTGGCCGAGACGACGCTGACCAGCTTGCCATTCTCGATGACGGCACCCGTGGGCAGCAGCTTGGCGTCGGCGTAGTTGACCGTCACGCTGCTGTTGCCGACGAGGGTGAAGGTCTTGGCCGTCGTGTCCAGCGCCTGCACGGCGCCGCTGATGCGGAAGAGCTCGGTGCCGTCCTTGGCCTTGCGCTCGATGCGGGTGGCCGTGATGCTGCCGTCGCTGGCCACGGTGCCGCTGACCTTGACGAGGTCGCCGACGGCCAGCTGCGCCAGGCTGGTGAAGCCTTCGAAGACCGTGGGCAGTTGCCCGGTCGTGGTCGTCTTGATGGTCTGGCCGAAGACGTTGAGGGTGCCGCCCGCCGTGTCCACCGCGCCGACCGTGCCGACGAGGGCGAAGTTCACGACGAGGTTCTGCAGCACGCCGTCCTTCAGCTCGGCCTGCACCCGCATGCCGGTGTGCAGGTCGCCGAGGGTGCCGGCAACCTGAGCGTCAGGGCTGTTGGCGAACGCCACCTTGGCCTGGCTGTCGTCGTAGCGCACGCCGTTGATGACGACGCTGCCGAAGCCCGTGATGGTGCCGTCCACGACGGAGGCGGTACTGGCGCCGGGCGCCGGCGTGGCCGGCGTCTGGGTGGCGGTGCCCGCGCTGCCGCCACCGCCGCCACAGGCGACGAGTACCGCTGCGCTGAGGGCGCAGCTCAGGGCGCACAGCCCCCACTGCAGTTGTTGCTTGAGTCGTGTCATGGACTGCCTCTGCTGTTGCGGGTCCCCCGCGAGGACCCTTGTTGTCGATGGCGCAGGGCCCCTCGTGAGCCCGCGAAAACCAGTCTGCCGAGCGCGGCTGTGCGCTGGCTGTCGACCTGTGACGAGTTGTTGCGGAGTGGCCTTGCAGGTCGTGCGCTAAGTCACGAACCCCGGGCCACGGCCGACTGGCGGCAGGCATGGGCGACTGAGCGGCTCCTGACCCTTTTTCCGCTCATCCGAGCGGGACTGCCGCTCGTCTTTCGGCGCCACACCGGAGGCCCTAAGTAGAATCCCGGGCGCCCGCACGCCGCCCTTGTCCCCTGGGGGCGGTGCCCACCGAGATCCGCGCGCCCCGCACGCGCCCAGCCTCCTTCGGATTCCATGGCCCTGACCCCGCATCTGACCGCTTTCGAGGGCGGCAACGCCCTGTCCGACTTCCGCGCCCAGGCCCTGCTGGCCAGGCTGCAGACGGTCAATGCCCGCATCGTCGGCGTCAGCGCCCGGGCGGTGCACTGGGTCTGGACGGACCGTCCGCTGGATGGCGAGGCCCGCGACCGCTTCGCCGCCCTGCTGACCTACGGCGAGCCGGCGACCGGCGCCGACGGCGAACTCATCGTGGTGACGCCGCGTTTCGGCACCGTCAGCCCCTGGGCCTCCAAGGCCACGGACATTGCCCGCAACTGCGGCCTGGCGCTTCGGCGCGTGGAGCGCGTCGTGGAGTACCGCGTGGCCACCAAGACCAGCCTGCTGGGCAGCGCCAAGCCCCTGATGGCCGAGGAGCTGCGGGCCTGCGCGGCGCTGCTGCACGACCGCATGACGGAGTCGGTCTGCTTCCGGCGCGAAGACACCGCCCACCTCTTCGACGAGCGCGCCGCCGAACCCCTGGCCCACGTCGACGTGCTGGGGCAGGGCAGGGCGGCGCTGGAGCGGGCCAACGTGGCCTTCGGCCTGGCCCTGTCGGCCGACGAGATCGACTACCTGGAGACCAACTTCAGGAAGCTCGGCCGCAACCCCAGCGACGTCGAGCTGATGATGTTCGCCCAGGCCAACAGCGAGCACTGTCGGCACAAGATCTTCAACGCGAGCTTCACGGTCGACGGCGAAGCCCAGCCGCTGAGCCTCTTCGGCATGATCCGCAACACCGAGAAGGCCAGCCCCCAGCACACCGTCATCGCCTACTCCGACAACGCCGCCGTGATGGACGGCCATGTCATCGAGCGCTGGATGCCGGCGCCGCAGCCGGGCGCCGCCTACCAGGCGCGCGAGGAAACCGCCCATGTGCTGATGAAGGTGGAGACCCACAACCACCCGACGGCCATCTCGCCCTTCCCCGGCGCTTCCACCGGTGCCGGTGGCGAGATCCGCGACGAGGGCGCCACCGGCCGCGGCGCCAAGCCCAAGGCGGGCCTGACCGGCTTCTCGGTCTCCAACCTGCACCTGCCCGGCCTGGACGAGCCCTGGGAGCGCGACCCGGTCGGCAAGCCCGCCCACATCGCCAGCGCGCTGCAGATCATGATCGACGGCCCGCTGGGGGGCGCGGCCTTCAACAACGAGTTCGGCCGGCCCAACCTGGGCGGCTATTTCCGCGTCTACGAGCAGACGGTGGACGGCATCCGCCGCGGCTACCACAAGCCCATCATGATCGCCGGCGGGCTGGGCGCCATCCGCAGCGACCTGACGAAGAAGATCGAGTTCCCGGCCGGCACCCTGCTCATCCAGCTGGGCGGCCCCGGCATGCGCATCGGCATGGGCGGCGGCGCCGCCAGCTCCATGGCGGCGGGCACGAACACGGCCGACCTGGACTTCGACTCCGTGCAGCGCGGCAACCCCGAGATCGAGCGCCGGGCCCAGGAGGTCATCAACCACTGCTGGGGCCTGGGCGCCGAGAACCCCGTGCTGGCCATCCACGACGTGGGGGCCGGCGGCATCTCCAACGCCTTCCCCGAGCTGGTCAACGACGCGGGCCGCGGCGCGCGCTTCGACCTGCGCAAGGTGCCGCTCGAGGAGACGGGCCTGGCGCCCAAGGAAATCTGGTGCAACGAGAGCCAGGAGCGCTACGTCCTGGCCATCGCGCCCGACAGCCTCGCCGCCTTCACGGCCCTGTGCGAGCGTGAGCGCTGCCCCTTCGCCGTCGTCGGCGTGACGACGGCCGAGCGCGAGCTGGTGCTGGAGGACGGCGAAGGCGGCGAGCGGCCCATCGACATGCCCATGGACGTGCTGCTCGGCAAGCCGCCCAAGATGGTCCGCGACGTGAAGCGCGTGGCCCGCAGCGGCGGCACGTTGGACCTGACCGGTGTGCAGCTGGAGCAGGCGGCTTTCGATGTGCTGCGCCACCCCACCGTGGCCAACAAGCGCTTCCTCGTCACCATCGGCGACCGCACCGTCGGCGGCCTCAACCACCGCGACCAGATGGTCGGGCCCTGGCAGCTGCCGGTGGCCGACTGCGCGGTCACGCTGGCCGACTTCAAGGGCTTCGCGGGCGAGGCCATGAGCATGGGCGAGCGCACGCCGCTGGCGGCCGTCAACGCCCCCGCCTCCGGCCGCATGGCCGTGGCCGAGGCCATCACCAACCTGCTGGCCGCCCCCATCGAGCTCTCCCGCGTCAAGCTCAGCGCCAACTGGATGGCCGCCTGCGGCGAGGCGGGCGAGGACGCGGCCCTCTTCGACACGGTCAAGGCCGTCGGCATGGAGCTGTGCCCGGCGCTGGGCGTCTCCATCCCGGTCGGCAAGGATTCGCTGTCCATGCGCACCAAGTGGGACGACCGGCAGGTCACGGCCCCGGTGTCCCTCATCGTCAGCGCCTTCGCCAGCATCGCCGACGTGCGCGGCACGCTCACGCCCGAGTGGCAGCGCGAGGACTCCGCGCTCATCCTCATCGACCTCGGCCAGGGCCGGCATCGCATGGGCGGCTCCATCCTCGCGCAGACGCTCAACCAGTTCGGCGCCGAGGTGCCCGACCTCGACGACCCGCAGCTGCTGGTGTCGCTGGTGCACGCCATCAACGAGCTGCGCTCGGCGGGCCGCCTGCTGGCCTACCACGACCGCTCCGACGGCGGCCTGTGGGCGGCGGCCTGCGAAATGGCCTTCGCCGGCCAGACGGGCCTCAGCCTCAACGTCGACCTGCTGGTCACCGAAGGCGACGGCATCGGCGACAGCCGGGCCGACACGGGCGACTCCAAGAACTGGGCCACCCAGGTCGGCGCCCGCCGCGAGGAGCTGACGCTGCGCGCGCTGTTCGCCGAAGAGCTGGGGGCGCTGATCCAGGTGCGCGCGGCCGACCGCGACGCCGTCATGCAGGTGCTGCGCGCCCATGGCCTGTCACGGCATGCCCACGTCGTCGCCAAGCCGAACGGGACGCGGCAGATGGAAGTCTGGCGGGATGCGAAGAAGGTCTTCGGCGCCGACCTCACGGCCCTGCAGCAGGCCTGGGACGAGGTCAGCTGGCGCATCGCCCGCCTGCGCGACAACCCGGCCTGCGCCGATGCCGAGCACGCCGCGGCCGGCCAGGCCGGCGACCCCGGGTTGCAGGTGCAGCTGAGCTTCACGCCCGAAGCGCCCTTCGTGGCCACGGGCGCCCGCCCCAAGGTCGCCATCCTGCGCGAGCAGGGCGTCAACTCTCACGTCGAGATGGCCTATGCGATGGCCCTGGGCGGCTTCGAGAGCTTCGACGTGCACATGAGCGACCTGCAGTCCGGCGCGGTCAAGCTCGACGGCTTCTCGGCCTTCGTGGCCTGTGGCGGCTTCAGCTACGGCGACACCCTGGGGGCCGGCGAAGGCTGGGCGCGCTCCATCATGTTCAACCCGGTGCTGGCCGAGCAGTTCCGCGCCTTCTTCGCCCGGCCCGACACCCTGGCCCTGGGCGTGTGCAACGGTTGCCAGATGATGGCGGCGCTGGCGCCCATCATCCCGGGCGCCGACGCCTGGCCGCGCTTCACGCGCAACCAGAGCGAGCAGTTCGAGGCGCGGCTGTCCCTCGTCGAGGTGCTGGACTCCCCCAGCGTCTTCTTCCAGGGCATGGCCGGCAGCCGCCTGCCCATCGCCGTGGCCCACGGCGAGGGCTATGCCAACTTCGCGCGGCAGGGCCAGGCGGCCAAGGTCATCCCGGCCATGCGCTTCGTCGACCACCACGGCCGGCCGACCGAGGCCTATCCGTTCAATCCCAACGGCAGCCCCGGCGGCCTGACGGCCGTGACCACGCCCGACGGCCGCTTCACAGCCCTGATGCCCCACCCGGAGCGTGTCTTCCGTAACGTGCAGATGAGCTGGACGAGCGGCGACCGGGCCGCGCACAGCCCCTGGCTGCGCATGTTCCAGAACGCCCGCAAGGCGCTGGGCTAAGCCGCGAGCCGCGCTTCAGGCGGCCGGGTCGTCGCCGAGGAGGCGCGCAGGCAGGGCGTGGCGCAGCGGGTAGTACTGGAAGAAGGGCCGGGCCTCGACGATCACGCGCCAGATCGACGGGCGCGCGAGCAGGCGCTCGAAGTAGGCGGCAAGCCGCACGTGGCCCGGCGCGAAGGGGCGAACGACGGCGGCGTAGAAGAGGGCGGGCGCGGCGGCGCAATCCGCCATGGAGAAGCTGTCGCCCGCGGCCCACGCCCGGTTCCCCAGGCGGCTCTCGACGAGGTCGTAGGCCATGCCGAGTTCGGCGACGGTGGCCGCCAGCGTCGCGGCATCGCGCTCGGCCTCGGGCCGCAACTGCTGGGCGACGAAGCGCTGCATCGGCGTCATCACGTAGAGGTCGAAGATGCGGTCCCAAAGCCGCACCTCCAGTTGGGCTTCGAAGCCTTCGGGCAGCAGGCGCTGGCGGCCGGGGTGGCGGCGGTCGAGGTATTCGATCTGGATGGAGGTCTCGGGCACGACCCGGTCACCGTCGACGAGCAGCGGGATCTTGGCCGTCGGCCACAGCCGGGCGTAGGCCTCGCGAGCCGCCGGGTCGCCGAGGTTGACCATGCGCGCCTCGAAGGCCGTGCCCTGCTCGTACAGGGCGATGAGGACCTTCCAGCAGCAGGAGGACAGCGGGTGGTAGTGCAGCACCAGGCTCATGGCCCGGCTCAGTCCTGCACCACGGCCGCGGCGCGGAGCTTCTTGTTCACCCGCAGGGCCAGCAGGGTGCAGACGGCGCCGGACAGCAGGTAGACGCTGACCGACACGAGGCCGAAGCGCGACGACAGGAAGAGCACGATGACCGGCGCGAAGGCAGCGCCCAGCAGCCAGGCGAGGTCGGCGGTCAGGGCCGCGCCGGTGTAGCGGAAGTGGGACTTGAAGTTGGACGTCACCGAACCGGCGGCCTGGCCGTAGGACAAGCCCAGCAGCACGAAGCCGATCAGGATGAAGGCCGCCTGGCCCGGCTTGCCGCCGTCGAGCATGAAGGGGGCGAAGAGGCTGAAAAAACCGATGGCCACGGCCAGGGCGCCGAGCATGCTGCGCCGGCCGATGCTGTCGGCCACCATGCCGGACAGCGGCATGGCCGCCGCGCCGAACATGGCGCCCAGCAACTCCATCTTCATGAAATCCTCGATGCCCTGCTCGGAATAGAGCGCCACCCAGGACAGCGGGAAGACCGTCACGAGGTGGAAGAGGGCATAACTGGCCAGCGCCGCGAAGGCGCCGACGACGATGTGGTGGCCCTGTTCGGGCAGCAGCTCGCGCAGGTCGGCGGGGTCGAGCTCATGCTCCTCCATGCGCTTCTCGTACTCGTGCGTGACGACCAGGCGCAGCCGGGCGAACAGCGCCACCACGTTGATGGCGAAGGCCGTGAAGAAGGGGAAGCGCCAGCCCCAGGAGAGGAAGTCCTTGGCGTCCAGGCTGCCAAAGACGTAGAGGAAGACGCTGGAGGCGACGATGAAGCCCAGCGGTGCCCCCAGCTGCCCCAGCATGGCGTACCACCCACGGCGGTGTTCGGGGGCGTTCAGCGCGAGCAGGGAGGGCAGGCCGTCCCAGGAGCCCCCCAGGGCCAGGCCCTGGCCGACCCGGCACAGCGCCAGCATGGCGATGGCGGCGCTGCCGGCGTCGGCGTAGCCGGGCAACAGGCCCATGCCGACGGTGGACGAACCGAGCAGGAAGAGGGCGGCGGTCAGTTTGGTCGAGCGGCCGAAGCGGCGCTGGATGGCCATGCCGGCCAGCGTGCCGATGGGCCTGACGACGAAAGCGAGCGCAAAGACCAGGAAGGCATACAGCGTGCCCGTCAGGCGGTCCTCGAAGGGGAAGAACACCTGCGGAAAGACCAGGACGGACGCGATGCCAAAAACGAAGAAGTCGAAATACTCCGAGGCGCGGCCGATGATGACGCCGACGGCGATGTCGCCGGGGGCCAGGTCTTCGTCGGTGCGGGTGGTCAGCGGTCCCGATTGGGGCGTATGGAAGGTACTGCTCGCGCTTGCCATGTGGGCCTGTCTCCGTCTATGCCTAGGACAAAATGTCCAAGTGTTGATCTGGCTCAATCAACTTACATTCCGACGCTGCACGCAAGATCGTTAACCCTCGCGCGCCCCTCAGGATGTACCCCTACAAGTCTCTCCTTACTCGCGTCCTGGTCTTGTCGGCCGGCATCGCATTGAGTGGCTGCAACGGCATCGTCATGAAGCCCCATGGCGACATTGCCCGGCAGCAGGCCAACCTCATCGTCACGTCCACGCTGCTGATGCTGCTGATCATCGTCCCGGTGATCGCGCTGACGCTGTACTTCGCCTACCGCTACCGTCAGTCGAACACCGAGGCGACCTACGCGCCCGAGTGGGACCACTCCACGCGCCTGGAACTGGTGATCTGGGGTGCCCCGCTGATGATCATCATCGCCCTGGGCGCCATCACCTGGATCAGCACCCACAAGCTCGATCCCTTCCGCCCGCTGGAGCGCATCGCCGAAGGCCGGCCCCTCCCGGCGGACGTGAAGCCGCTGGAGGTCCAGGCCGTGTCGATGGACTGGAAGTGGCTCTTCATCTACCCCGAGCTTGGCATCGCGACGGTCAACGAAGTGGCGGCGCCGGTGGACCGCCCGCTGCACTTCCGCATCACCTCCACCTCGGTGATGAACACCTTCTACGTGCCGGCCCTGGCCGGGATGATCTATTCCATGCCCGGCATGGAGACGCAGCTGCACGCCGTCATCAACAAGGCCGGCGTCTATGACGGGATGTCGGCCAACTACAGCGGCGCGGGCTTTTCGGACATGCGCTTCAAGTTCCACGGCCTGTCCGAGGAGGACTTCGCCCGCTGGGTCGAGAGCAACAAGGCGGCCGGCAACGCGTTGACGCGCGCCGACTACCTCAAGCTCGAGCAGCCCAGCACCAAGGAGCCCGTTCGCCGCTTCGCCAGCGTCGAGCCCGGCCTGTGGAGCGCCATCGTCGACCGCTGCGTCGACGGCCGCAAGATGTGCGCCAGCCAGATGATGGCCATCGACGCCGCCGGCGGTGCCGGCAAGGGTGGCGTGGCCGGCACCCTGCGCAGCGCCTGGGGCGACCTCGACGGCAGGCGCCGCGAGCGCACCGTGGTCGCCGCCCTGTGCACGCCGACCAATCCCCTGGGCCTGCCCCTGGAAGCGGCCGACGCCGCGGCCCCCCAGCCCAAGAACTGAGTCCGACCGATGTCCAACGCCACCGTTGCGCAGCAGCACGCTGCCGATCAGCTGCACCCCATCCTCGGCCGCCTCGGCTGGGATGCCATCCCCTACCACGAGCCCATCCTCGTGGCCACCTTCGTGGCGGTCGCCCTGGGCGGCCTGCTGGTGCTGGCCCTGATCACCAAGTACCGCCTCTGGGGCCACCTCTGGCGCGACTGGATCACCAGCATCGACCACAAAAAGATCGGCATCATGTACATCGTCCTCGGTGTCGTGATGCTGCTGCGCGGCTTCGCTGACGCCATCATGATGCGGGCCCACCAGGCCATGGCGTTCGGGGACAACGCCGGCTTCCTGCCGCCGCACCACTACGACCAGGTCTTCACGGCCCACGGCGTCATCATGATCTTCTTCGTCGCCATGCCGCTGGTGACGGGTTTCATGAACTACGTCGTGCCGCTGCAGATCGGCGCGCGCGATGTGGCCTTCCCCTTCCTGAACAACTTCAGCTTCTGGATGACGGCCGGCGGCGCCATCCTGGTGATGCTGTCCCTCTTCATCGGCGAGTTCGCCAAGACCGGCTGGCTGGCCTATCCGCCGCTGTCGGGCCTGCTGGCCAGCCCCGACGTGGGGGTGGACTACTACCTCTGGGCCCTGCAGATCGCCGGCGTCGGCACCACGCTGTCGGGCATCAACCTCATCGCCACCATCATCAAGATGCGCGCGCCCGGCATGACCATGATGAAGATGCCCGTCTTCACCTGGACGTCGCTGTGCACCAACGTGCTCATCGTCGCGACCTTCCCGGTGCTGGCCGCCACGCTGGCGCTGCTGACGGCAGACCGCTACCTCGGCACCAACTTCTTCACGAACGACCTCGGCGGCAACGCCATGCTCTACGTGAACCTGATCTGGATCTGGGGCCATCCCGAGGTCTACATCCTGGTGCTGCCGGTCTTCGGCATCTTCTCGGAGGTGGTGTCCACCTTCAGCCGCAAGAAGCTCTTCGGCTACGCGTCCATGGTCTACGCCACGGTCGTGATCACCATCCTGAGCTACCTCGTGTGGCTGCACCACTTCTTCACGATGGGCTCGGGCGCCAGCGTGAACAGCTTCTTCGGCATCACGACGATGATCATCTCGATCCCGACGGGCGCCAAGATCTTCAACTGGCTGTTCACGATGTACCGTGGCCGCATCAAGTTCGAGGTGCCGATGCTGTGGACCGTGGGCTTCATGGTCACCTTCGTCATCGGCGGCATGACCGGCGTGCTGCTGGCCGTGCCGGCGGCGGACTTCGTGCTGCACAACAGCCTCTTCCTCATCGCCCACTTCCATAACGTCATCATCGGCGGCGTGGTGTTCGGCGTGTTCGCCGGCATCAACTACTGGTTCCCCAAGGCCTTCGGCTTCCGCCTGGATGCCTTCTGGGGCAAGGTCTCGTTCTGGTGCTGGTTCATCGGCTTCTGGGTCGCCTTCACGCCGCTGTACATCCTCGGCCTGATGGGCATCACGCGCCGCGTCAGCCATTTCGACGACCTTTCGCTGCAGCCCTATTTCGTCGTCGCGGCCATCGGCGGCGCCATCATCGCCTGCGGCATCGCGGCCTTCCTGGTGCAGATCGGCGTCAGCGTCCTGCGCCGCAAGCAGCTGGCCGACACCACCGGCGACATCTGGGGTGGCCGCACGCTGGAGTGGTCCACCGCCTCGCCGCCGCCGGACTACAACTTCGCCTTCACGCCCATCGCCCACGAGATGGACGCCTGGTACGACATGAAGCAGCGCGGCGCCGAGCGTCCGCTCAAGGGCTTCGTGTCCATCCACATGCCCCGCAACACCGGCTCCGGCTTCGTGATCGCCATGCTGGCCACGGCCATGGGCTTCGCGCTGATCTGGCACATGTGGCTGATCGCGGGGCTGAGCTTCGCGGCGACGGTCATCGCGTCCATCGTCCACACCTTCAACTACGACCGCGACTACCACATCCCGGCCGATGCGGTGACCCGCACCGAGGACGAGCGCACCCGTGCCCTCGCCGCGGCGGCCTGACCGGGAGACCGACATGACTGCAACGATCGCCACCCACGTGAACGGCGCGCCGGTCTACTACGACCACGGCGGCGAGCACCACCCGCCCAGCAGCACCATGCTGGGCTTCTGGCTCTACCTGATGAGCGACTGCCTCATCTTCGCGGTGCTCTTCGCCGTCTACGCCGTGCTCGGCCGCAGCTACGCGGCCGGCCCGTCGGGGGCCGACCTCTTCGACCTGCCGCTCGTGGCCGTCAATACCGCGCTGCTGCTGTTCTCGTCCATCACCTACGGCTTCTCGATGATCGCCATGCAGCAGGGCCGCAAGGGCCAGGTGCTGGCCTGGCTGGCCGTCACGGGGCTGTTCGGCCTGGGCTTCCTCGGCATCGAGCTGTTCGAGTTCTCCCACCTCATCCACGAGGGCGCGGGGCCGCAGCGCAGCGCCTTCCTGTCGAGCTTCTTCACCCTCGTCGGCACGCACGGCCTGCACGTCACCTTCGGCTGCATCTGGCTGGTGACGCTGATGTTCCAGGTCGGCAGGCTCGGCCTCACGGCCGCCAACCGCCGCCGCCTGATGTGCCTGTCGATGTTCTGGCACTTCCTGGACGTCGTCTGGATCGGCGTCTTCACCTTCGTCTACCTGATGGGCTCGATGTGATGGCTGAGCACAACCACGACTCCCACGGCCACGGCTCCCATGACTCGCATGGGGACGACGGCTTCCACGTGAGCTTCAAGGGCTACGCCACCGGCTTCATCCTGTCGGTCATCCTGACGGCCATCCCCTTCTGGCTCGTCATGGGCAAGGTGCTGCCCAGCCCCAAGGTCACGGGCTTCGTCATCCTCGGCTTCGCGGCCGTGCAGATGGTGGTGCACATGATCTATTTCCTGCACATGAACGCCAAGATCGAGGGCGGTTGGTCGCTGCTGGCCTTGCTGTTCACCATCGCCCTGGTCGTCATCATGCTGGCCGGCTCCATCTGGGTCATGTACCACATGAACGCCAACATGATGCCGACCCCCGATCCGGCGGCGATGCGCAACATGCCGTGAATGTGGAGCCTCTCGTCTGGCCTCGCCCTGCTGAACGCAGGCGTGTCCAGCCGGTCCCCCGAGGGGACGGCAATGCTTGCGGCGTCGAGCCGGAAGCACATCGCCAGTGCGGGCCGGCTTGGGAGCGGCCCGGCGCTCGGCCCGCGAAAGTCACCACGCGGCAGGTGCGCGCGGAATGAATCGCGCGGCGCGGGTTCTGCTCATCGTCGCCGCGGCTCTGGCCAGCCTGGGCTTCCTGGCGCTGGCCGCCTGGCAGGTCCAGCGCCTGGGCTGGAAAGAGGACCTGATCGCCCGCGTCGAGCAGCGCCTGAAGGCCGAGCCCGTGCCGCCTCCGCCGGCCTCGGCCGCCGTGGGCAAGGACGACGAGTACCGGCGCCTGCGCCTGCGCGGCCGTTTCGAGCCTCGCGAAGCCCTGGTGCAGGCCACGACCGAGCTGGGTGGCGGCCATTGGGTGCTCGTGCCGCTGCGGCTGGACGACGGCCGCATGGTCCTCGTCAACCGCGGCTTCGTGCCGCCCGAGCGTCGCGCGGCCGACCAGCATGCGGCGCCTGCCGGCCCCGTCGAGCTGACCGGTTTGTTGCGGCTGACCGAGCCGGGCGGCGGGCCGCTGCGCCGCAACGAGCCGGCCGCGGACCGCTGGTACTCGCGCGACGTGGCCGCCATCACTGCGCGCCTGGGCCTGGCCGGGCCCGTCGCTCCCTTCTTCGTGGACGAGGCCGCCGACCCCGCCCAGCCGCAGCGCTGGCCACGCCCCGGGCTGACCGTCGTGCGTTTCAACAACAATCACGCCGTCTACGCCGCCACCTGGCTGGCGCTCGCGGCCATGGCCGCCGCCGCGGCCGGCTACCTGCTCCGCGAAGAGCGCCGGCGCGCCACGCCTTGAACACCGACCAGTCCAACCCACCCGCCGCCAAGCCGGCCGCCGAGCCCGTCGCCGCCGCCCCCGAGCGCCGGGCCGGCCGCGCCAACCTGAGCCAGCTCATCGAGCTGCGCTGGCTGGCCGTGGGCGGGCAACTGGCCACGGTGCTGGTGGTGCACGCCGGCCTCGGCCTCGTCCTGCCCTGGGCCGAGATGCTCAGCCTGCTCGGCATCCTGGTCGCCTTCAACCTCTTCAGCCTGTGGCGCAACCGGCTCGCCCAGCCGGTGTCGCAGCTCGAGCTTTGCATCGCCCTGCTGGTCGACGTGGGCGTGCTCACGGGCCAGCTCTACCTGGCGGGCGGCAGCGACAACCCTTTCATCTACCTCTACCTGTTGCAGGTGGCTGTGGCCTCGGTGCTGCTGCGGCCGACGTATCTCTGGGCCGTGGTGCTGAGCACGGTGACCGGCTTCGTCGCGCTCACGCAGTGGCACCGCCCGCTGCTGCTCGACCCCTCGTCGCCCACGACCCTGTCGCCCAACTACCTCGGCGGCCTGCTGTTGTGCTTCCTGCTCAACGCCGGGCTGCTGAGCATCTTCATCGTGCGCATCAACCGCAACCTGCGTCAGCGCGATGCCGAACTGGCCGAACTCCGCCAGCGCGCGGCCGAGGAGACGCACATCGTGCGCATGGGCCTGCTGGCCAGCGGCGCGGCCCACGAGCTGGGCACGCCGCTGGCCACGCTCAGCGTCATCCTCGGCGACTGGGCGCACATGGCGCCCTTCGCCGCCGAGCCCGAGCTGCGCGAGGAGATCGAGGAGATGCAGCGCCAGATCCTGCGCTGCAAGGCCATCGTCACGGGCATCCTGATGTCGGCCGGCGAGATGCGGGGCGAGGCGCCGCGGTTGACGACGCTGCATGCCTTCATCGAGGGCCTGGCCCGCGACTGGCGGGCCGCCCACCCGAGTGCCGGCCTGGCGCTGCGCAGCGAAGGCCTGCCGGAGGTGGAGATCATTTCCGACAGCGCGCTGCAGCAGGTGGTGGCCAACCTGCTCGACAACGCCGCCGAGGCGGCGCCTGGGTCGCAGCCCACCCTGGTCGCCTCCTGTCCCGACGAATACACGCTCTCGCTGAGCGTGCTCGACGAAGGCCCGGGGTTCGAGCCCGAGCAGCTCAGGCACTTCGGCGAGCCCTACCAGAGCAGCAAGGGCCAGCCCGGCCGCGGCATGGGCCTCTTCCTGTCCGTCAACGTCGCACGCACGCTGGGCGGGCGGCTGGAGGCGCGCAACCGCGACGGCGAGGGCCATGGCGGGGAGGAGGGCGGCGCCGCCGTCACCCTCACGCTGCCGCTGGCTTCGCTGCTGCCGCCACAATCCCCTCCGCATGCCAGCCTCCGTTGAACAAGACCGTCTGCTGCTCATCGTCGAGGACGACGACAGCTTCGCCCGCACCCTGACCCGCTCCTTCGAGCGCCGTGGCTGGCGCGTCGTGCGCGCCACGGGCCTGGACGACATGAAGAACCTGCTCGACGAGCTGCCCGAGGACGAAGAGCTCGGCCATGCCGTCGTCGACCTCAAGCTCGCCGGCGGCGCCTCGGGCCTGGCCTGCGTGCAGGCCCTGCACGGCTGGGACCCGGAGGTGCTCATCGTCGTGCTCACCGGCTACGCCAGCATCGCCACGGCCGTCGAGGCGATCAAGCTCGGCGCCTGCCACTACCTGGCCAAACCGGCCAACACCGATGACATCGAGGCGGCGTTCGCGCGTCGGCAGGGCGACGCGGAGGTCGAGGTCACCGAGCGCCAGACGGCCTCGATCAAGACCCTGGAGTGGGAGCGCATCCACGAGGTGCTGGCCGAAACCGGCTTCAACATCAGCGAGACGGCCCGGCGCCTGGGCATGCACCGGCGCACCTTGGCACGCAAGCTCGAGAAGCAACGCATCAAGTGAAATGCGTTGCGCTGGCTCGGCGGTTGTAGGCCAAGTGAAATGTGTTTGTGCAAAGGTAATGACTATCATGGCGGCTGCGCGACGTCGCGCATTCGAGGATCCGAGGACTCCCACCATGAAGCTGAAGAATTCGACCCCAGGCGCCGTCCTGGCCCTGGGCCTGGTGCTCGCCGGCTGCAGCAGCACCCCCGTCACGCCGCCGCCCGCACCGGCTCCCGCCCCCGTGGCCCAGGCCCCCGCGCCTGCCGCGCCGGCCCCCGCACCTCAGACCCAGGTCGCCAAGGTCGAAGTGCCCGCCCATCTCGACCCCAAGAGCCTGATCTCCACCGATCGCAGCGTCTATTTCGACTTCGACAACTTTGCCGTCAAGCCGCAGTACGACGCCATGCTTCAGCGCCATGGTCAGTACCTGGCCAAGAACGCGCAGCTGGCCGTCAAGGTCGAAGGCAGCGCCGACGAGCGGGGCAGCGCCGAATACAACCTGGCCCTGGGCCAGAAGCGTGCCGAAGCCGTCGTCAAGGCGCTCAAGGCCTACGGCGTGCGCGATGCGCAGATGGAAGCGATCAGCTGGGGCAAGGAGCATCCCAAGGCCACGGGCCACGACGAAGCCGCCTGGGCGCAGAACCGCCGGGCCGACATCGCCTACCCGCAGCGCTGACCACTGCCTCGCGTGCCGCCCGGCCTATTGACCCAGCGGCACCTTGGCCGCGCGGGCGTCGCCCTCGTCCAGCACGCTGATCAGGCGGGCGAGGTCGGTATCCAGCCGCGCCAGGGTGTCGGCGTCGAGCGACGCCAGCGCCTGCGGCAGCACGCCACTCAACGGGCCGGGCGCCTTGCGCAGCACGGCCCGGCCGGCGGGCAGGAGCGTCAACTGCACGGCACGCCGGTCGGCGCCGTCCTTGCTCGCCTGCACGAGGCCGCGCGCTGCCAGTGCCCGCACCAGATTGCTGGCGGTGGACTGGTGCACGTCCATGGACCGGGCCAGTTCGGTGGTGCCGATGCGGGGCTTGGCATCGATGAGGCTGAGCGCCCACAGCTGGGCGCCGCCGATGCCGGCCTGCTTCTCGACCTGCTGGAAATGCGTCTTGACGGTGTTGAACACCAGCCGGAAGCGGCGCAACACCCGCGTCGCGGGTTCGCTGAGTTCGGGAGGCGGAGCCGGTTTGCGCGTGGCCATGCGGCCATGATAGGGGCCGCGCCGTGACGCCGCGGCCCTGGCTCCCCCACCTGCAGCGCGAGCTGTCGGACTGGCGGCTGTGGCTGACCCGCGCCCTCGTCATCGCCTTCGCCGCCCTGGCCGGGCTGAGCATCGTCGTCTTCTCGTGGCTGGGCGACTGGACGCTCGCGCAGTTCGCGCGCGCCCGCCACGCCTGGTGGTGGCTGCCGCTGGTCTGGACGCCGCTGTGCACCCTGGCCATCGTCGCGCTCACGCGGCGTTTCTGGCCCGGCGCCGCGGGCTCCGGCATCCCGCAGGTCATGGCGTCGCTGGACACCGCCGTGCCGCCGGAGCAGCGTTCGCTGTTCGTGTCGTTGCGGCTGTCCTGCGCCAAGGTCGTGCTCACGTCCTGGGGCCTGCTGGCGGGGCTGAGCATCGGCCGCGAAGGTCCCTCCGTGCAAGTGGCCGCGGGCATCATGCATGCCGTGCGGCGCTGGCTGCCCGAGCGCAGCGGCGTCAGCGCCCAGGGCCTGCTCGTCGTGGGCGGCGCCGCGGGCATCGCCGCGGCCTTCAACACGCCGCTGGGCGGCGTCATGTTCGCCATCGAGGAGCTGAGCCGCCGGCCCGAACAGCGCAACAGCGGCCTGCTCATCGCCGCCATCGTGCTGGCCGGCCTGGTGGCCGCCTCGCTCAAGGGTGACGAGGCCTACTTCGGCGTCATCCACGTCGGCGAGCTGGACCTGTCGCTGCTGGGGCCGGGCCTGCTGCTGGCCCTGGGCAGCGGCGTGCTGGGGGGGCTGTTCTCGCGCCTGCTCATCGCCAGCCTCGCGGGCCAGGGCCAGGACGCCTTCAGCCGCTGGCGGCGGCTTCGGCCCTTGAGCTTCGCCCTGGCCTGCGGCCTGGCGGTGGCCGTGCTCGGCGTGGTGACGGACGGCGCCACTTTCGGCAGCGGCTACAGCCACACGCGCGCCCTGCTGCAGGGCGAGCACCTGGGCTCATGGCTGTACGCGCCGCTGAAGCTGCTGGCCACCTGGCTGACGGCCTGGTCGGGCGTACCCGCGGGCATCTTCGCCCCCTCGCTGGCCATCGGCGCGGCCTGGGGTGCCGACGTGGCGGCCTGGACGGGCTACGCCCAGGCGCCGGCGCTCATCGCCCTGGGCATGGCCGGCTTCCTGGCGGCGGCCACGCAGGCGCCGCTGACGGCCTTCATCATCGTCATGGAGATGGTGGACGGCCACGCCATGGTGCTGAGCCTGATGGCCTGCGCCCTCATCGCCAGCGGCGTGGCGCGGCTGCTGTCACCGCCGCTGTACGCCACGCTGGCGCGTGGCCAGCTGGCCCGGCTGCCGGTTCAGAGCGAGGCCAGCAACTCGTAGCTGCGCCGCCTGAGCGCGTGGTCGTGCACGGCGCAGGCGACGATGAACTCGTCGGCCTGGGTGCGTTCCCGCGTGGCCGCCAGCCCGGCGCGCACCGTCTCGGGCGAGCCGACGATGGATTCGCTCAGCATGCGCTCGACCTGTGCGGCTTCGTCCGGCGTCCAGAGGGTGTCCATGCTCGGCACCGGCGGCGGCAGCTTGCCGCGCCGCCCGCGCACCATGCCGAGGAAGCGCTGCTGCGCCGAGGTGAAGAGCCATCGCGCCTCCTCGTCCGTCGGTGCCACGACGACGTTGAGCCCCACCATCGCGTGTGGCTTCGGGTGGCGCGTGCCGGGCCTGTAGGTGGAGCGGTAGACCTGCAAGGCCTGCATCAGCATCTCCGGCGCGAAGTGCGAGGCGAAGGCGTAGGGCAGGCCGAGATAGGCGGCGAGCTGGGCACCGTAGAGGCTGGAGCCCAGCAGCCAGATGGGCACCTCGGTGCCCTGGCCCGGCACGGCGCGCACGACGGCGTTGTCCGCCGCCGGCCCCAGGTAGGACTGCAGCTCGAGCACGTCGTTGGGAAAGCTGTCCTCGCCGCCGCTGTCCAGGCTGCGGCGCAGGGCGCGCATGGTCGGCCGGTCGGTGCCGGGCGCGCGGCCCAGCCCTAGGTCGATGCGGCCGGGGAAGAGTTCGGCCAGCGTGCCGAACTGCTCCGCGATGGTCAGCGGCGCGTGGTTGGGCAGCATGATGCCGCCCGCGCCGACGCGGATGCGCCGGCTCACGGCTGCGAGTTGCCCGATCAGCACGGCCGTGGCCGAGCTGGCCACGCCCTCCATGTTGTGGTGCTCGGCCACCCAGTAGCGCTGGTAGCCCAGGCGGTCGGCGAGTTGGACGAGGTCCAGGCTGTTGAGCAGGGCTTCGCGGGTGGTGGCGCCCTCGACGACGGGAGCCAGGTCGAGGATGGAAAGCGGGGGCAGGGCGGTCATGGCGCCATGTTGCCGCCGGTCGCTTGGCCCTGTCAGGGCGAGGGGATGAGGTCCTTGCCCATGAAGACGCTCAAGGGGTGGTCCGGATAGCTGCCGAAGGGGCCCCGGCGCTCGAACCCCTCGCGGGTATAGAAGGCCAGCGCCTCGGGCTGACGAGGCCCGGTCTCCAGCAGCAGCTGCCGGCAGCCCCGGGCCCGTGCCGCATGTTCCAGCGCCTGCATGAGGCGCCGCGCCACGCCCTGGCCGCGCGCCGCCGGCCGCACATACATGCGCTTGATCTCGCCGTGCTGGGGCCTGAGCACCACGGCGCCGCATCCCGGCGCATGGCCCAGGGCGTCGCGGGCCGCGACGAAGACGACGTCGGGCTGGCAAAGTGAGGCCAGGTCCAGCGCATAGCGGGCCTCCGGCGGGTACAGGCTGTCCTGGTAGGCATCGAGTTCCTCGATGAGGGCGATGACCTCGGGTTGGTCTGGGGATTCGACGGTGATCTTCATTCGGATGGGGGCGCGTGCCGATCTGGATTCATGCCAATGCCATCGCCTGCTGCAGCGCCTTGGCATTGCTGCCGCACAGTCCCCGGAAGGGCAGGCTGATGCGGTCGTCCTCAGCGGCTGCCTGCCAGAAGGCCAGGGCGCGCGGCGCCACGCGTTGCCAGCGCTGGCGCTCCGCAGGGACGGGCAATGCCGGCGTCAGCGGTGCCGACGTCGCTTCGCCACCGGCCAGCGGTGCATAGCGCATGGGCAACTGGTCGTAGCTGGGCGCCAGGCGCAGTCCGTCGGCGTCGTGGAAGAAGCCCAGATTCCCGCCGTGCATGTCGCTGTTGCCGATGAGGCGACCGAACAGCTGGCGCTCGGCCACGCGCTCGGCGTCGTCCGCGCTCAGCAGCTCCAGGGCCAGCAGGGCGCGGGCGACTTCGGTCCAGTCATCGCCTCTGGCACCCACCAGGCCGGCGTTGACGGTCTCCAGGCTGATGACGCCACGCCGGCCGTGCTCGCCCAGGCGGTCGAAGCGTTCGCTCTCGAGGAAGTGGCGCCCGCCATGCGCCAGCAGCCGGGTGCGAGCGGACTCCGGCCCCAGGCACTTGGCCGCCAGGTGCTCGCATACGAGCAGGTCGCGCCATCGCTGCACGGTGGCCGACTCGTCAGCGCCGGAGAATTTGACGACGCAGTGCGGCGTGGCCATGCCGGGCAGTTCGCGCGCGGCCGTGAACTTCGGGAACTCGCCGCCCGCCGAAGAGCCGGGCAGAGCGCCTTCCAGCACCTGTTCGGCCAGGCGCACATAGGCGGCTGGCAGCTCGGCGTCTTGCAGCCGCGGGGAGCCGGCCACGCGCCGGTCGAGGAAGCGCTGCAGCGCCGCGTCACCGACGAGCAGCTCACCGGGAAGATCGTCCCCGAAGGCGCCCAGCGCGAGCAGCAGGGCGTCGTCGTCCCAGAGCCTGGGGTCGGCGGGGAGGTTCAGCGCCGCCGCATGCCGGCGCGCGAAGGCGCGGCCCAGGAAGCCCTGCGGGCGGAGGTCGTACAGCGGATAGGGCAGGCCTGGATACCAGCCGTCGCGGGCCTCTTCGGGCACGGGCCAGACGGCCATGGCCGCCTCGAAGTGGCAGCCATTCGGCCAGACGGGGCGCAGCCGCCCGACGCTCTGAGGGCGGCCTTCGGAATCGATGAGGTAGACGGCCGCTTCGAGGCGCTGGCCGCGCAATTCGCGCCGCCAGGCGACGCGCCGGCGGCGTGTCTGTCCGGCACCCACCACGGCGTCCGCGGCGGTGGCCACGAGGCGCTGGGCCGTCTTGGTCGAGCAGCCCAGGCCGGCGGCAATGGCTGCCATGCCGGCAGGACCATGCAGACGCAGGAATCGTTCGAGGCTCGGCGGGTCGGCAGGCATGGATTCAGGAGTCGTGTCCTGAATTATGTCCTGAATTTATTTTAAAAATCAATTGAAGAACAAGAACTTGCGAATGCTTCTCCACATCCTTTGTCCTGAATTCAGTGGTCAATTCAGTGTCATCTCGGCCCGGATGAGCTGAGGGCCGTCGGGATGCCCGAGCAGCCGGACGCCCAGGTCGCGCAGCAGCGCCAGCATCCGCCGGTTGTCGGCCAGCACGTCGCCGGACAGTTCGCGCAAACCCTGGCGGCGCGCCTCGGTGATGAGATGGGCCATGAGGCGCCGGCCCAGGCCCCGGCCTTGCCAGGCATCCGCCACGGCCAGTGCGAACTCGGCGGCGCCGGTTCTCGCGGGGTCGGCGACGAAGCGTGCGTCGGCGACGATGGCGCCCTCCGGCCCGGGCAACACCAGCACCCAGGCGCGGTGCAGGCGCTGGTCCACCTCGGTCAGCAACTTCAGCAGGCTCGGGCTCAGCTCGCGCAGGCCGAAATGAAAGCGCAGCACGCGCGAGTCCAGCGACAGGCCGTTGAAGAAGACCTGCTCTGCCGCTGCGTCTCCGGGCGCCAGCGGGCGCAGGTGCAGGACATGGCCGCCCGCGAGCGTCCAGCGTTCGCCGGTCGCGGCACCCCGCAGCGCGAGCGCGGCCGCACTCACGGCCCCCCCCTTCGGCCTGCGGCCCGTCCCGCCGGCAGGAGCGAACTCATGCACGGCCCTCGCCGCGATGCAGGTGGAGCACGGCCGGGCCGCTGAGTGCGCTGATGGTGAGCTGCTCGTCGCGGTCGACCGTGAAGCACTGGCCGGGCTCCAGGACGATGTCACGCACGTCGTGGTCCATGGTGATCCACAAGGTGCCGCTGGCGCTGCACAGGCGGGCGGCGGCGGCACGGTTCAGGCTGCAGGTCTGGCCGCGCTGCAGCAGCAGGCGGGTCTGGGCGGTGTCGATCAGCATCGTGTGCTCCTCGTGGCGGGCGTTGCATGCGGGATGGGCATGCTTGCGTCTATCCCGTCTGGCTTGGATAGTGGCGCCCGTCCACTTGGCCGACAAACGATGATTCGGAAGGCTTCGCATTCCGCCAGCTCATGCCAGACAAGCCCCTCGACCGACTCCCGCCGCTGCAGTTGCTGGCCGCCTTTGAGACGGCGGCCCGCCACCTGAGCTTCACGCAGGCGGCGGCGGAGCGTTTCATCACCCAGTCGGCCATGAGCCGGCAGATCCGCGCGCTGGAGGAGGAACTGGGCGTGACCCTCTTCGAGCGCCGCCACCGGGCGCTGGCTCTCACCGAGGACGGCCTGCGGCTGCATGCCGCCTGCTCGGCTGCGCTGAACACGCTGCGCGTGGCAGTGCGCACGGTGCGCGAGCCCCACGAGCGCCAGATGCTCGCGCTGACCACCACGCCCGGCTTCGCCTCGCTGTGGCTGATCCCCCGGCTCACCGGCTTCACGCGCGCTCACCCCGGCATCGATCTGCGACTGGATGCCGGCCTGGGCAACCGCAACCTCGCCAGCGAGGGCTTCGACCTCGCCATCCGCTACAGCCCCCTTGGCGGGGCGCAAGGGCGTCAGCTCTTCGCCGAAACCATGGTGCCGGTATGCAGCCCGCGCCTCGCGGAGGAGCTGGGCCTGCCGCTGCGCGAGCCCGCCGATCTCGCCCGCCACACCTTGCTGCACCTGGCGATGGACGGCGACAGCAGCGGCATGCCGGCCGAGTGGGAGCCCTGGCTCAACGCCTGGGGCCTGACCGATCTGCGGCCGGCCGCGCGGCTGAGCTTCTCGAGCTATGCCGAGGCCATCGCCGCTGCCGTGGCCGGCCAGGGCGTGGCCCTCGGGCGCCGGCCGCTGGTGGACGCCTTGCTGGCCAGCGGCCAACTCGTCACGCCCTTCGACGCCGGCATCGAATCGGCGCGGGCCTACCGGCTCATCGTCGACCCGGCGGCCCGCTCACGGCCGGCGGTGAAGGCCTTCGAGGCCTGGTTGCTGGCGGAGTGCGGCTAGGAGTCTGCGCGGCAGAACTTGCCGCACATCACCGCGTAGCTCTGCGAGCCCATCGGCTGAAGCTTCGATGGGTTTTTAGCGAATGGCTCGATGGCCTGCAGCCTTTGGTGGGCCTGGTGGAGCTGCAGCGCGCACACTGCGAGCGTGTTCTTTGCACTTGGCCGCCCCTTCAGCCAGTCATCGATGCCATGCGCCGCAGGTTCAGCGCCATGCACACGAGCTTCCACTCAGCCTGAACCCGGTGCAGGCCCCGCAGGCTGAACTGTCGGAAGCTCAGCACGTTCTTGATCCAGCCATTGGGCGGCTCGGCGATCCACTTGCGCTTGCGGTACGCCGCTTTGCCCCCCTCGGTCTGCAGCTTGGCCGCCATCGCCGCAGTGTGCGGGTACTGCCCGGCGTCAATCTCAGCGTGCTCCTTGCCTTCGCGGCCCAGCGCCACCACCAACTCGATCGGCGCGTTCTTCAGGTTGTCTTCGCTGCGGTAGCCCGCGTCGGCCAGACCCAATGCAGGCAACTCGCTCAGGTTGTCCTTGACGGCCTGGATCATCGGCAGCAGCCAGTTTGCATCCGGCGCGACGTTGTTCAACTCCGCCGCCACGATGATGTGCGCGGCCTCGTCCACCGCAGTCTGCGCGTTGTAGGCCGGGTCGAACCCGCCACCGGCGCGCTTCATGATGCGGCTGTCGGGATCGGTGAAGTTCTCCTGCGCCTTGTCCTCGGGCACGCCGAACTCGCGCTTGTAGCGTCCGCCCTTGGGTTTGCCATCGGGCCCTCGGGGGCGGCGGTCGTCGTCTTCGCTGCGGCCACGCTCCAGGTCCGCCTCTCGCTGGCGCTGCTCCAGCCGCTCGCGGGCTTGGCGGATGGCCGCAAGCCGCGCCTCGCGTCGCTCGATTTCGGCAGGCAGGTCCAGTTCCGGCTCGCCCGCCTCGGCTTCGTCGGTGGCCTTGGCGCGCGCCAGCAGCGCGTCGATCTGCGCCTTGAGCTCGACCTCGGCCTGCTTCATGCGCTCGTAGCTCATGGCCTTGTGGCGGCTGGCGTTGGCCTTGAGCTTGGTGCCGTCGATGGCCACCGTGCCCAGCTTGACCAGGCCCATCTCACGGGCGAGCTTGACCACTTGCACGAACAGCTCCGACAGCTCCTTCAGATGGAAGGCACGGAAGTCGCAGATCGTGCGGTGGCGCGGGAAGTTGCCGGCCGCCAGCATCCGAAACGCCAGGTCTTCGTGCAGCCGGCGCTCGATCTTGCGCGAGCTGAACACGCCCGTGGCGTAGGCGTAGACCAGCACCTTGACCATCATGGCCGGGTGAAAGGGCTGGTTGCGAGAGCCGCCGCCCTCGTACCTGGCGTAGAACGCCTTGAGGTCCAGCGCGTCAACCGTGTCGTGAATGAAGTAGGCCAAGTGGCCTGGCGGCAGCCAGTCTTGCGGCGCCGCCGGCAGCAGCATCACTTGGTCGGGTTCGTAGGGTCGGTAGCTTCCAGCCATGCCAGATCAACGCATGCGCCGAGGCCATCGACATCAGGAACTACCCGGTTCTGCCGCGCAGACTCCTAGTCCGAACTGCCCAAGGTCGCGACCACCTTGCGTGTCTGCCCGGCCCGCCACACCGTCAGCGTCACCTTCTCACCCACCTGGCGCAGCTCCAGGATGGACAGCATGTCGTCCAGGTCGGCCACGGCCTGGCCGTCGACGGCGGTGATGACGTCGCCCTGCACGATGCGGCCGTTGCGGTCACGGCCGTAGGGCTTGAGGCCCGCTGCGGCGGCGGGGCTGCCGTCGGCCACGTTCACCAGCAGCACGCCCTTGGGCGCGCCCAGGGCCTTGGCGATGTTCTCCGGGCCCGAGGTGACGCCCAGGGCCGGCCGGATGAAGCGGCCGTCGCGGATCAGCCGCGGCACGATGCGGTTGACCTCGTCCACCGGGATGGCGAAGCCGATGCCCGCGCTGGCGCCGCTCGGGCTGTAGATGGCCGTGTTGACGCCGATCAGCCGGCCCGCGGAGTCCAGCAGCGGGCCGCCGGAGTTGCCGGGGTTGATGGCCGCGTCGGTCTGGATGGCGCCCTTGATGGTGCGCCGCGTGACGGACTCGATCTCGCGGTTCAAGGCCGAGACGATGCCGGTGGTGAGCGTCTGGTCCAGGCCGAAGGGGTTGCCGATGGCGTAGACCTTCTGCCCCACCTGCAGCTCGCGGCTGGTGCCCACGGCGATGGCGGGCAGCTTGTCGCGCGGGGCCTCGATGCGCAGCACGGCGAGGTCGCGGTCCGGGTAGGCGCCCACCAGCTTGGCCGGGTAGCTGCTCTGGTCGTTGAGCGTCACCGTGGCGCGGTCGCCGCCCTGGATGACGTGGAAATTGGTGACGATGTGGCCGGCCTCGTCCCAGACGAAGCCGGTGCCGGTGCCGCTGGGCTGCTCGCTGGTACGCAGCGAGAAGAAGTCGCGCTGCACCGCCAGCGTCGTGATGTGCACGACCGAGGGCGAAACGCGCTTGAAGACGCCGATGTTGTTCTGCTCCTCGGCGTCCAGCGACCCGCGGGCGCTGACTGACCGGGGCTGGGCGGCCCTGCCCTGGGCCAGGGCCGGTGGCAGAAGGGCGGCGCTGGATAACAATGCGGCAAATGTCAGGGTTAGCAGGCGCTGGGGCATGGCTCGGGCGATGAGGCAATGGCGATGGACCGCATTTTGGGCAAAGACGCGAGTTCGGCGATGAAGCGGCGGGCCGTGGGACTGGGGCTGTGCCTGGCCGTGGCCGGCGCGGTGGCGCAGCCGGTGTGGAAGTGCGAGGCGGCCGGCAAGGTCGTCTTCAGCGACAAGCCCTGCCCGCAGTCGGGCCGGCCTGTGCCGCTGGCGACGCTGCAGCCCAACGTGGCGGACAGCCTCAAGCCCGACGTCGTGCGGGCGGCGCTCGGCGCGGCGCCGGCGTCCGCCGCCGCGCCGCCGGCGGCCGGGGACGCCGGCAACGCCTGCCCCGGCGACGGCGAGTTGCGCGGCATGGAGACGCGCGCCAACTCGACCACCCTGGGCGACGCCGAGCGCCAGTTCATGCAGGACGAAGTGAGGCGGGCGCGCCAGTGCCGCGCCGGCGAGGGGCACTACACCGAGGGTGACTGGGCCATCAGCCGCGACGCCCAGGCCGCGCAGACCCAGCTGAGCGACCGTGCACGCCGCGACGCCCGGCTGCGGGCCGAGGCCATGCACAGCGCCGCCGACCCGCTGGAGGGTGATCGCATCGCGCGCCGCCAGCTTGCCGAGGAGCGAATGCGGCGTGCCGAACAGCGCAGGGCCCAGAATGCCGCGTCCCAGCCGATGAACTGACGCAATGCCCGCGGCCCCCGCCGACCCGACGCCCGCCCGCCACGCCCGCAACGATCGCCTCGACGCCCTGCGCGGCGCCGCCATCGTCTGGATGGCCGTCTACCACTTCAGTTTCGACCTCAACCATTTCGGCTGGATCCACCAGGACTTCTACCGCGACCCGGTCTGGACCTGGCAGCGCAGCTGCATCGTCAGCCTCTTCCTCTTCTGCGCCGGCGGCGGGCAGGCCCTGGCGCTGAGGGCGGGGCAGGGGGCTGCACGCTTCTGGCGGCGCTGGGCCCAGGTGGCCGGTTGCGCTCTGCTGGTGTCGGCCGGCTCGTGGTTCATGTTCCCGCGCAGCTGGATCAGCTTCGGCGTGCTGCACGGCATCGCCGTCATGCTGGTGCTGCTGCGCCTGGGCCTGGCGCGGCTGCCGGACGCCGTGCTGCTGGCGCTGGCCGTGGCCGCCGTGGCTGCCCCGTGGCTGGTGCAGCACCCGGTCTTCGATACGCGCTGGACGGACTGGACGGGCCTCGTCACCCACAAGCCCATCACCGAGGATTACGTGCCCCTGCTGCCCTGGCTGGGCCCCATGCTGCTGGGCTTCGTCGTGACGCGGGCCCGGCCGCAGCTGTGGGCGGGCGCCGCGCCGCGCCCGTTGGCGGTGCTGGGCCGCTGGTCTCTGAGTTTCTACATGGTCCATCAGCCGGTGCTGATCGGCGCGCTGATGGCCGTCCAACTGCTGAAAGGATGACGCGATGCGAACCCCGCTGCTGGCGGCTGCCGGCCTGCTGATGAGCCTGGCGGCCCCCGCCGCGCGCTTCCGCCTGGCCCGGCACAAGGACCGCTTCTGGACGGACAGCTTCGTCAACATCATGGACAACGCCCACAGGCAGGCCGGCCGCTGAGTCGACAATGCCGGCGATGAGCTCCAAGTCCGTCCTCTTCGGCTTCCACGCCGTCACCGTCCGCCTCAAGACCCATCCCGACTCCGTCGCCGAGGTCCATTTCGACCCGGCCCGGCGCGACCAGCGCATGCGCGCCTTCATCGAGCGGGCCCGGGAAGCCGGCGCCAAGCTGGTGGAGAGCAGCGACGAGCGCCTGTCCCAACTGGCCGGCAGCCCGCGCCACCAGGGCGTCGTCGCCCGCGTCACGGCCCTGGCCCAGCCGCATTCGCTGGACGACGTGCTGGATGCCGTCGAGGGACCGCCGCTCGTGCTGGTGCTCGACGGCGTGACCGACCCCCACAACCTCGGCGCCTGCCTGCGCGTGGCCGACGGGGCCGGGGCGCATGCCGTCGTCGCGCCCAAGGACCGTGCCGTGGGCCTGAACGCGACCGTGGCCAAGGTGGCCAGCGGCGCGGCCGAGACCGTGCCCTACCTGATGGTCACCAACCTGGCCCGCACGCTGAATGAGCTCAAGGAGCGCGACATCTGGGTGGTCGGCACCTCGGACCGCGCCGAGCGCTCCATCTATGACGTCGACCTCAAGCGCCCGGTGGCCCTGGTGCTGGGGGCTGAAGGCGAGGGCATGCGCCAGCTCACGGCCAAGACCTGCGACGAACTCGTGCGCATCCCCATGGCCGGTGCTGTCGAAAGCCTGAACGTCTCGGTCGCCTCGGGGGTTTGCCTCTACGAGGCGCTGCGCCAGCGTCGATAATTCTGACTACCCAGAAAAACTAGGACCCGCCATGGCCGTCATCGAAGTCAAGCATCCCCTCGTCAAGCACAAGATCGGCCTGATGCGCGAGGCCGACATCTCGACGAAGAAGTTCCGCGAGCTGACCGGCGAGGTGGCGCGGCTGCTGACCTACGAGGCCACGGCCGACTTCCCGCTGGAGAAGGTCACCATCGAGTGCTGGAGCGGCCCGGCCGAGGTCGACCAGATCGCCGGGCGCAAGGTCACGGTGGTGCCCATCCTGCGCGCAGGCCTGGGCATGCTGGACGGCGTGCTCGACATCCTGCCCAACGCCAAGGTCTCGGTCGTCGGCCTGGCGCGCGACCACGAGACCCTGAAGCCGGTCAACTACTTCGACAAGTTCGTCGGCAATCTCGAGGCCCGCACGGCCCTCATCATCGACCCCATGCTCGCCACCGCGGGCAGCATGATCGCCACCATCGACCTGCTCAAGGCCCGCGGCTGCCGCGACGTGCGCGCGCTGACCCTGGTGGCCGCGCCCGAGGGCGTGAAGGCGCTGACCACCGCCCATCCCGACGTGCGCTGCTGGACGGCCGCCATCGACAGCCACCTCAACGACGTGGGCTACATCATCCCGGGCCTGGGCGACGCCGGCGACAAGATCTTCGGCACCAAGGAAGGCTGAGCGCTTCGGCGAGCGTTTCACGCGGTCAAAGGCTGGTGCGCCGGCCCGGCGCGACTTTGAAACACAGCCACAGAGGCACGGAGGCACAGAGAGACCTCCATCCCGCTGCCTCTGTGCCTCTGTGGCGTGCTTGGTTTTCGCTTCAACCCAGCACGGTTCGCAGCGCCTGACGTAACAGGCACAGCGCCATGTCCATGTCTCGGTCTCCGATGTTCAGCGCCGGCATGAAGCGCAGCAGGTTGGGGCGTGGCGCGTTCAGCAGCAGGCCGGCCGGCTCCAGCGCCTGGGCCGCGGCCACCACGTCGGCGGCGTTGTCCGACGGCAGTACCAGGGCCCGCAGCAGGCCGGCACCACGCTCGCCCAGCAGGCCGTGGTCGCGCGAGACTGCCTGCAGGCCCGCCGACAGCTGCTCGGCCCGCTGCCGCACGCCGGCCAGGAAGCCGTCGCGGCAGACCTCGCCCACCACTGCCAGCCCCACCGCCGCCATCAGCGGGTTGCCGCAGAAGGTGCCGCCCTGGTCGCCGGGCAGGAAGCAGTTGAAGCGCTCGCGGCAGAGCAGGGCGGCCAGGGGCGCGCCGCCGCCCAGGCCCTTGGCCAGGGTCATGACGTCGGGCTCGACGTCGTAGAGCTGGTGGGCGAAGGTGTGGCCGCAGCGGCCGATGCCGGTCTGCACCTCGTCGACGACGAGCAGCACGCCGCGCTCGGCCGTCAGGGCACGCAGCTCGCGCACGAAGCCGCGGTCGGCCAGGTTCACGCCGGCTTCGCCCTGTACCAGCTCGATCATGACGGCCGCCGTACGGGGCGAGAGTGCCCGCTCCACCGAGGCGATGTCGTTGAAGCGTGCCTTGACGAAGCCGGCCGGCATGGGCGCGTACAGCTCGTCCCAGCCTGGCTTGCCCGAGGCGCTCATCATGGCCAGCGTGCGGCCGTGGAAGCCGCCGTCGAAACCGACGATCTCGTGGGCTCCGCCCTTGGCCTGACGGCCCCAGCGCCGCGCCAGCTTGACGGCGCCCTCGTTGGCCTCGGCCCCCGAGCTGGCGAGGAAGACGCGCTCCAGCCCGCTCAGCTCCGCGAGGCGCGCGGCCAGGTCCAGCAGCGGCCGGTTGAAGTAGGCCGGGCTGGGGTTCACCAGCCGCCGCGACTGGCGCAGCAGGGCCTCGGTGACGATGGCCGGGCAGTGGCCCAGGCTGTTGACGGCCCAGCCCTGCACCAGGTCGAGGTAGCGCTTGCCGGCCTCGTCGGTCAGCCAGCTGCCCTGGCCCTCGGCGAAGACGATGTCCGGCCGCTGGGTGATGGTGATGAGGTCATCGCCCAGGCCGCTCATGACCGGTCCCTCCAGTCGTAGTCCATCTGCCGTGCCGTGCGGATGGCCAGTTCGCGGCCGTGCAGGCGCTGCACCAGGTGCAGGCTCATGTCGATGCCGGCGGAGATGCCGGCCGAGGTGATGACCTGGCCTTGGTCGATCCAGCGCACGCCCTCGCGCACCTTCACGGCCGGGCGCAGGGCGCGCAGGGCGTCCAGGTCTTCCCAGTGGGTGGTGGCCTCCAGGCCGTCCAGCACGCCGGCCTGGGCCAGCAGCAGGGCGCCGGTGCACACCGAGGCCAGGACGCTCGCGGTGCGGCGCTGGGCGGCGACCCAGGCCACCACCTCCGGCCGGGCCAGCTCGGCGTCCACCACGCCGCCGGGCACCACGGCCACGTCCAGCGGCGGGTGATCGTCCAGCGTGAAGTCGGGCTGCAGGCGCAGGCCGGCGCGGGCGCGCACGGGGCCGGCCTCGCGGGCCAGCGTGACCACCTCGAAGAGCGGCGCCGTGCCCGCGGGCTGGCCGCGCCCGTGCACGCGCGCCGCGGTGGTGAACACCTCGTAGGGGCCGGCCATGTCCAGCAGCTCCACGTCGTCGAAAACCAGGATGCCGAGCTTCATGCGATGCGGCCTCCTGCCGCTGATGCGATGTCGATGGCCGGCAGTGTGGGTCGTTCCGACGATGGCCGCCATGACGCAGTTCCCACCTTTTCTGCCATCATGCCGGCATGACCTGCCGCATCGCCTTCGTGCTCTTCCCCGGCTTCCAGCAGCTCGACCTGGCCGGCCCCATGGCCGTGTTCGAGGTGGCGCGGCTGGAGCGGCCGGGCAGCTACGACTGGCGCCTCGTGGCCAGCCAGCCGCCCAGCGTGCGCAGCTCCGCGGGCGTGGCCTGGCCGGTGCAGGGCCTGCCGCGGCGCCTGGGCGACCTGGACCTCGTCATGGTCATCGGTGGTGACGGCGTGGATGCTGCCTGCCGCGACGCCCGCCTCGTCGCCTGGCTGCGGCGCGCCAGTCGCTCGGGCGCCCGCATCGCCAGCATCTGCAGCGGCAGCCTGGTGCTCGCCGCGGCCGGGCTGCTGGACGAGCGCACGGCGACGACGCACTGGTCGCGCAGCCGCCAGTTCGCGAGCGACTTCCCGGCCGTGCGCCTGCAGCCCGACCGCATCTACGTGCGCGAGCCTGCCGCCCGGTCGCGCGGCCAGCCCGAGCTGTGGACCAGCGCCGGCATGACGGCCGGCATCGACCTCTGCCTGGCCCTCGTCGCGCACGACCACGGCGAGGAGGTCGCGCGGGAGGCGGCGCGCCAACTGGTGGTCGAGCGGCGGCGGCCGGGCGGCCAGTCGCAGTTCTCGCCGCTGCTGGACCTGCAGCGCCCGGAAGGCCGCTTTGGCGCCCTGCTCGACGAGGTCAGGCGCGACCTGCGCCGCGACCACCGCGTGGACGACCTCGCCGCCCGGGCCTGCATGAGCCCGCGCCACTTCGCCCGCTGCTTCCGCGACGAGACCGGCGCCACGCCGGCCGAGGCCGTGGAGCGGCTGCGCGTGGAGGCGGCGCGCGCGGCGCTGGAGGGCGGGGCGGCCTCGGTGCTGCGCGTCGCGGTGGAGTGCGGCTTCGGCAACACCGAGCGCATGCGGCGTGCCTTCCTGCGCCTGCTCGGCCGGCCGCCCGCGGCTTTCCGGCCGGCCGCTGCATCGGTGGCGGCCTGAGCGTCGTCAGACCAGGCCGAGCGCTCCCAGTACCCCGCCGGCCAGCACCATCCAGACCAGGCCGAGGCGGGTCTTGAGCGTCAGCAGCACGGTGACGGCGATCAGGGCCAGCGTGCCCCAGCGGTGGGCCTCCACGCGCAGGAAGGGCAGGGCGAGCAGCCAGCCGGTGGCGATGATGAGGCCCAGCGTCAGCGGCATCATGCCGGCCGAGAAGGCCCGCACGCCGAGGTGCTCGCGGTTGGCCCGTGCCCAGCGCGTGGCGGTCAGCGTGAGCACGGTGGACGGCAGCATGATGCCCGCCATGGACGCGACGGCGCCGGACAGCCCGGCGACGTTGTAGCCCAGCACCGCCACGAAGAGGATGTTGGGCCCCGGCGCGGCCTGGGCCAGGGCGATGGAGGCGGTGAACTGCGTGTCGCTGAGCCAGCCCATGCGGTCGACGATGTAGCGGTGCATCTCCGGCACCGTCGTGATCGCGCCGCCGATGGACAGCAGCGACAGCGTCAGGAAGTGCAGGAAGAGGCTGGCGAGGTCGGGCGGCGTGCTCATGTCAGTTGTCCATGGCGGATTCCGCTCGGCACTACACGAGAAGAGAAATGCAACCACAGAGGCACAGAGGCACAGAGAAAGAAGCCTCTGTGTTGGCTCTGTGGCTCCGTGCCTCTGTGGTTGCCTTTGTCTTTCACTTCAATTTCCACCACGCGACCGCCATGCCGCAGCCGCCGAGCAGGGCCAGCACGTAGACCAGCGGCCAGCGCAGCAGGGCGATGAGCACGAAGGCGAGCAGGGACATGGCCAGGGCCAGCGGCCGGCCGAGCGGGCTCTTCTTGAGCGCCGGCAGCAGCTTGATGCCGGTGGCCAGGATGAGGCCGGCCGAGACGGCGCCCATGCCGCGCAGGGCGTCCACGGCGACCGGGTGGCGGGCCAGCTCGCCGTAGGCGGCGGCCAGGGCCAGCACGATGATGGCGGGCGCGACCAGCATGCCGGCCAGCGCCGCGATGGCGCCGCGCAGGCCGAAGAAGCGGTCGCCGATCATCATCGACAGATTCACCACGTTGGGCCCAGGCAGCACCTGGGCGATGGCCAGGGTCTCGACGAACTCTTCCTTGCTCATCCACTGCAGCCGCTCCACCAGCTCGCGCTGGGCCACGGCCAGCACGCCGCCGAAGCCCTGCAGCGCCAGGCGGGAGAAGGCGACGAAGAGCTGGGTCAGCGATTCGGGGCGGTTCAACGCAGGACCTTCAAGGCCTCGGGGTTGACGATGTTCGTCGGCTCGTGGTGGATGAAGTTCAGCACGTTGTCGAAGGCGGCGTCGAAGTAGATCTCATAACTGTCCTGCTCGACGTAGCCGATGTGCGGGGTGCAGACGGCGTTCTCCAGGCGCAGCAGCGGGTGGCCTTGCAGGATGGGCTCGCTCTCGAAGACGTCGATGGCCGCCATGCCCGGCCGGCCGCGGTTGAGGGCCGAGACGAGGGCCCCTTCGGTCACCAGTTCGGCCCGCGAGGTGTTGACGAACAGCGCGGTCGGCTTCATGTGGGCGAGGTCCTCGCTGGTGACGATGCCGCGGGTGGCGTCGCACAGCCGCAGGTGCACGGACAGCACGTCGGCCTCGGCGAAGAAGGCTTCGCGGCTGGGCGCGGCGACGTGGCCGTCGGCCTCGGCCTTCAGGCGTGAGGCCTCGCTGCCCCAGACCATCACCTTCATGCCGAAGGCCCGCCCGTAGCCGGCCACGAGCTGGCCGATGCGGCCATAGCCCCACACGCCCAGCGTCTTGCCGCGCAGCACCATGCCCACGCCGAAGTTGGCCGGCATGGACGCCGCCTTGAGCCCGGCCTGCTGCCAGGCTCCGTGCTTGAGGTTGCCGATGTACTGGGGCAGCCGGCGCATGGACGCCATGATCAGCGCCCAGGTCAGCTCGGCCGGCGCGAACGGGCTGCCAACGCCCTCGGCGACCGCGATGCCCAGCCGCGTGCAGGCCTCGATGTCGATGTGGCTGCCCACCCGGCCCGTCTGCGAGATCAGCTTGAGCTTGGGGAGCTTCTCGAGCAGTTGCCGCGGGAAGGCGGTGCGCTCGCGGATCGCCACCAGCACCTCGGCATCGCGCAGCCGCACGGAGAGCTGGCCTATGCCCTTGACGGTGTTGGTGAAGACCTTGGCGTTGAGGGGTTCCAGCTTGGCCGCGCAGCGCAGTTTGCGCACGGCATCCTGATAGTCGTCGAGGATGATGACGTTCATGACCAGTGCCCGCTCGGCCGTCCGACGGGCGCCGGCGCCCCCGTGGAGTGCAGCGAACGAAGAGAGCGTGGGGGTTGCATGTTCGAGGGGCATTGTGCCCCGTGGCGCCATGAGCCTTTGGCCTGATGGCTACCATCGGTTTCCCCCAAAGGAGGCAACCCCGATGACCCCCATCTCCATGCACGCCGCGAGCGCCCCCGTGTTCGCGCGGATGCTCGACAACATGCTGCGCTGGCTCGAGGCCGCCAAGGCCCATGCCGAGGCCAAGAAGTTCTCGACCGACGTCTACCTGACGCTGCGCCTGGCGCCCGACATGCTGCCCTTCCCCAAGCAGATCCAGATCGCCAGCGACGCCGCCAAGGGCTGCGTGGCCCGGCTGGCGGGCCAGGAGGTCCCCAAGTACGAGGACAACGAAGCCTCGCTGGACGAACTGGCCGAGCGCATCCGCAAGACCCGCGACTACGTGCTGTCCGTGCCTGCCGCCGCCTTCGAGGGCGCCGAGAGCCGCGAGATCACCATCCCGCGCCGCAGCGGCGACCCGCTGAAGTTCTCCGGCATCGACTACCTGCGCCATTTCGCCCTGCCGAACTTCTATTTCCACGCCACCACGACCTACGCGCTGCTGCGCCATGCCGGCGTGCCGCTGGGCAAGACCGACTACCTGGGCGGCTGAGCGCAGGCCGTACCCCCACGTCTGACCCGGCCCGGCCGGGAAATGCTGCGCATTCCCTGGCCTATTCGGCCGGCCCGGCGGCGGCCCGGGGCTTGAAAATCGCTGGACGATCCGCTCAAGCCGCCCGCCGCATGGACATGTCAGCGCCCCCCGCCACCCAGCCCCAAGGGCTCGCCCTCGTCGAGCAGTGGCTGGCGCTGGCCCGCAGCGGGCAGTGGCCCCTGCCGCAGGCCATGGAGGCGGCCTCGCGCCTGCAGCAGGCCGGCGCCCACGACGCCGCGTGCCTGGTCTACCAGGCCTGGGTGGCGGCGACCGCCTCGCCGCTGCGCCATGTGGCCTGCTTCAACTGGGGCGCCATCCTGGGCGAGCAGCGCCGGCACGGCGATGCCGAGACCGTCTACCGCATGGCGCTGTCCATGGCGCCGGACTTCGCCCAGGCGCGGCTGAACCTGGGCCACCAGCTGGAGCACCAGGACCGCCCCGAAGAGGCCCTGGCCGAATGGCGCCGCGTCTACGAGGCCGAGGCGCCCGAGGGCGTGGGCACCGACCCGCTGAGCCTGCGCCTGCACGCCCTGAACAACGCCGCTCGGCTGCTGGAGCAGCTCAAGCGCTACGACGAGGCCGAGGCGCTGATGCGCCGCTCGCTGGAGCTGGACCCGCGCCAGAGCGACGTCGCCCAGCACTACGTGCACATCCGCCAGAAGCAGTGCGCCTGGCCCGTCTACGAGACTTTCGGCGAGGTGACGCACAACCATCTGCTGATGAGCACCTCGCTGCTGGGCATGCTCGACGAGAGCGACGACCCCGCCCTGCAACTGCTCACCGCCCAGCGCTTCGTGCTGGAGAAGGTGGCCAAGGTCACCGAGCCGCCGCTGCACCTGGGCCGCAAGCGCGAGGGCCGCATCCGCATCGGCTACCTCTCCGGTGACCTGCACATGCACGCCGTCGGCCTGCTGACGGCCGAGTTGTACGGGCTGCACGACCGCGAGAAGTTCGAGGTCCACGCCTTCAGCTGGAGCCGCGAGGACGGCACGCCGTTGCGTGCCCGCATCAAGGCCGGCTTCGACCACTACCACCCGCTGCACGGCGTGAACGACCGCCGCGCCGCGGAGATGATCGCCGAGGCCGGCATCGACGTCCTCGTCGACCTGCAGGGCCTGACCAGCGGCGCCCGGCCCGGCATCCTGGCGTGGCGCGGCGCGCCGGTGCAGGTGGGCTACCTGGGCTTGCCGGCCACCTCGGCCATCCCGGGGGAGGACTGGATCATCGCAGACCGCTACGTGATGCCGCCCGAGTCCCTGCCGTATCACACCGAGAAGCCCATCTACCTGCCGCACTGCTACCAGGTCAGCGACCGCCAGCGCGTCGCCAACCCGGCGCCCACGCGCACCGAGGCCGGGCTGCCGGAAGACGGCTTCGTCTTCTGCGCCTTCAACAACAACCACAAGATGAGCGAGCCGGTCTGGCGCTGCTGGATGCGCGTCCTGCGCCAGGTGCCGGGCAGCGTGTTGTGGCTGCTGGCCGACAACCCCTTCGCCCAGGCCAACCTGACCCGCGTCGCCGCCGAGGAGGGCGTCGCCGCCGAGCGCCTGGTGTTCGCGCCGCGCGCCCAGCCGGCCGACTACCTGGCTCGCTTCCAGCTGGCCGACCTCTTCCTCGACACCTTTCCCTACAACGCCGGCACGACGGCGAGCGACTGCCTCTGGATGGGCACGCCCATCCTCACCCGCTCGGGTCGCACCTACATCTCCCGCATGGCCGGCAGCCTGCTGACGGCGGTCGGCCTGCCCGACCTGATCACGACCAGCCTCGAGGAGTACGAGCAGCGCGCCGTGCAGCTCGGCAACCAGCCGGCCCGCATCGCCTCCTACAAGCGCTACCTGGCCGAGCACGGCCGCGCTTCGCCGCTGTTTGACATTCCGGCCACGGTGCGCGATATAGAGCGCGAGTTCGAGCGCCTGGCCCTCGAGGCCCGCGCCAGAGCCTAAATGCCGCGCCAGCACGACCCCTTCTTCGACGGCCAGCCTCAGGCGCCGGGCCTGCGCCTGGCCGCCAACGGGGAGCCGCCGCCGCCGCCCGACCCGCTGGAGAACCTGACCAGCCAGCCGGCCGGCGATCCGCTGCTGCAGGCCCTGTCCTGGCTGACCGCCCACCATGGCAAGCCGCGCTCGCCCGATTCGCTGCGCGCCGGCGCGCCGGTCGACGGGCTGCTGACGCCCGACGGCGCCATCCGCGTCATGCGCGAGGCGGGCTACAACGCCGGCCTGCTGCGCAAGCGCATCGACGACATCCACGGCCTGCTGCTGCCGGCCGTGCTGCTGCTCGGCGGCGGCGACGCCTGCGTGCTGGTGCGCCGCCTGGACGACCCCGCCGCCGTGGCGCCGGGCGCCTGCCGCTACGAGGTGGTCTTCCCCGGCCCCGAGGCGGCGGCCGTGCCGGCCACCACGGCCGAACTGGAGCCCGAGTACAGCGGCTTCATGCTGGCCGTCTCGCCGCTGGAGTCGGCCCAGAAGCCGCGTACCGAGACGCCCCTGCTCAAGCTGGCCGACAAGGGCCTGGCCTCGCACTGGCTGTGGGGCACGCTCAAGCGCTTCACGCCCTACTACCGGGCGTCCATGCTGGCGGCGCTGCTGTCCAATGTGCTGATGCTGGTGTCGGGGCTGGTCACCTCCGTCATCTACGACAAGGTCATCCCCCACCAGGCTATGGTCACGCTGTGGACCCTGGCCGTCGGGGCCGGCGTGGCCCTGCTGTTCGACCTCTTCGCCCGCCAGCTGCGTTCCCACCTCATCGACCTGGCCGGCCGCAAGGCCGACCTCGTCATCGGCGCCAAGCTCTACCGCCAGACCCTGGGCGTGCGCATGGAGCACAAGCCCGCCTCGGCCGGCTCCTATGCCCACTACCTGGCGCAGGTGGAGATGGTGCGGGAGTTCTTCACCTCGGCCACGCTGTCGGCGCTGTCGGACCTGCCCTTCCTGGTCATCTTCATCGGCATGACCTTCGTGATCGGCGGGCCGCTGGGCTGGGTGCTGGTGCTGGCCGCGCCGGTCATCATGGGCCTGTCCTGGGCCATCCAGGGCGCCCTGCGCCGCGCCATGCGCACCAACATGCAGGAGACGGCCGACCTGCACGGCACCCTGGTCGAGTCCCTCGAAGGCCTGGAAGACCTCAAGACCTCCGGCGCCGAGGGCCGCTTCCTGCGCCGCTACGAGCACACCACCGCCATCGTGGCCGACACGGCGCTGACTGCCCGCGCCCTGTCGAGCTGGAGCATGAACATCTCCAGCACCCTGCAGCAGGCAGTCAACCTCATCCTGCTGGTCTGGGGCGTCTACCTGATCCGCGACGGCGTGATCTCGTCGGGCGCGCTGATCGGCTCGGTGATGTTCGCCAGCCGCGCCATCGCGCCGCTGGGCAGCCTCGTCAGCCTGGCCACCCGCTACCAGGGCGCCCGCGCGGCCATGCTGTCGCTCAACCAGATGATGAACGCGCCGGTCGAGCGCGACAGCAGCCGCAATTACGTGCCGCTGTCCACTATCACCGGCAAGGTCGGCCTGCACGACGTGGGCTTCGCCTACCCGGCCGCCGCGCCCCACGCCGGCCAGCACGCCGCCGAGGGCACGGCGCCCAAGGTGCTGCGCAACGTGACGCTGCGCCTGGAGGCCGGCGAGCGCGTGGCCATCCTCGGCCGCATCGGCAGCGGCAAGTCCACCATCCTGCGGCTGCTCGGCGGCCTCTACCAGCCGACCGAAGGCATGGTCGAGGTGGACGGCATCGACCTGCGCCAGGTCGACCCGGCCGAGTTCCGCTCTCGGGTGGGCTTCGTCAGCCAGGAGCCGCGCCTGTTCGTCGGCACGCTGCGCGACAACGTGCTGATGGGCCGTGCCCACCTCGATGCCGGCCGCCTCGTCGAAGTGGCCAAGCTGACCGGCCTGGACCGCGTCGTCGCCGGCCATCCCATGGGCTGGGACCTGCCCGTCGGCGAGATGGGCCAGCTGCTGTCCGGCGGCCAGCGCCAGCTCGTCGCCCTGGCCCGTGCCCTGGTCACCAAGCCGCAGATCCTGCTGATGGACGAACCCACCAGCTCCATGGACGCGCAAAGCGAGATGGCCTTCCTGCGCCAGCTGCGCGACGCGGCCGGCTCGGCCACCCTCGTCGTCGTCACCCACCGGCCGGCGGTGCTGGAGCTGGTGCAGCGCATCGTCGTCGTCGACGGCGGCCGTGTCGTCATGGACGGCCCGCGCGACCAGGTGCTGGCGGCGCTGTCCGGCGTGCGCCCGGCCGCCCCCAACGCTGCGGGCGGCGAGGGCGTGCACCTGCATCCCTCGGCCCAGCCCGTGCAGCGCTCCGCCTCCGTATGAGCAAGGCCCTGACCCGCGAGGAAGGCCTGTTCGTCAGCGCCATCCATGCCGCCCAGATCGACGAGCCGCTGCCGCGGGCGACCTGGGCCCTGTACCTGCTGTGCGCCGTCGTCGCCGTGGCCGTCGCCTGGTCGGCGCTGGCCAAGGTGGACGAGATCACCCGCAGCGACGGCCGCATCGTGCCCGACGGCCGCGAGCAGGTCATCGCCAGCCTGGACGCCGGCATCCTGCGCGAGATGAAGGTGCGCGAGGGCCAGGAGGTGCAGGCCGGCGAGGAACTCGCCACGCTCGACCCCACCCGCGTCGAGGCCCAGCAGGCCGAAGGCCAGGCCAAGCTGCTGGCGCTGAAGGCCGCCGCAGCGCGGCTCACCGCCGAGGCCAACGGCCGCAGCGCCATCCAGTGGCCGGCCGACGTCGACCCCAAGGGCCGCTACGCCCAGGGCGAGGCCGAATCCTTCGAGGCGCGCCGCCGCCTGCTCGACGAGTCGGTGGCCGCCATCAACCGCAGCCTGGGCATGATCAGCAAGGAACTCAGGCTGGCCCAGGACATGGCCTCCCACGGCTTGATGAGCGACGTCGAGGTCATGCGGCTGAACCGCCAGGTCAACGAGATCCAGCAGCAGCGCGCCGAGCGGCTGTCGCGTTACCGCCAGGAAGCCAGCCAGGAACTGGTGCGCGTGCAGAGTGAGCTAGCCCAGCTCGACGAGCAGATGGTGGTGCGCCAGGACGCACTGACGCGCACGGTGCTGAAGTCGCCGGTGCATGGCGTCGTCAAGACCGTCAAGGCCGCCACCATCGGCGGCGTCGTCGCCAGCGGCGCGCCCATCCTCGAGATCGCCCCCATCGGGCCCAAGGTGCTGGTCGAGGCCCGGATCAAGCCCAAGGACATCGGCTTCGTGCGCCTCGGTCAGAAGGCCGAGATCAAGCTCGCCGGCTACGACTTCAATACCTACGGCGGCCTGGAGGGCAAGGTGACCTACATCGGCCCCGACGCCGTCACCGAAGGCGACAAGTCGGGCGAGGGCCACTACCGCGTCGTCGTCACGGCCGAGCGCAACAACCTCAAGTACAAGGGCGAGCCCCTGCCGGTCATCCCCGGCATGACCTCGGTCGTCGAGATCAAGACCGGCGAGCGCTCGGTGCTGAGCTACCTGCTGCGGCCGATGATGAAGTCGCAGGAAGCGCTGCGCGAGCGGTGAAAGCGCCCGTCGCCCGCCGGGCCGGCTCGGGAGCGGCCTGGCGCCCGGCCCAACACTGAACAAGGGCGGGCGCTGACCCGCTTTTCGGGGCTTTGGAGGCGGGGTTCGGATGGTCTAGTGACGGGGCCATGCTGTACCCCATCCGTCCCCTCGTCGTCTTCGCCCTGGCCGCCCTCGGCCCGCTCGCGCTCGCGCAGGCGCGCGCGCCCAAGGCAGCCCCGCCGCCCGCCCCCGTGGCCGAGGCGGCGCCCAGCCAGGGTCGCTGCAACGAGGAAGATGCCGGCCTGTCGCGCCTGGGCCGCGACATGAGCGCCCTGGAGACCACCAGCGGCGACCCGCGCGCCGCCCTGCAGTCCCTCATCGACGCGACGCTGGCGCGCAGCAAGGCGCTGGGCGCCGTGCGCCTGCTGGCCGAGGCCGCCCGCTTCGACCTCGAGGAGACGCGCGCCATGGGCCTGCCCACGGCGACGCTGAGCATCGGCGCCAATGGCGTGAACCAGTCCATCGGCGGCAACAACGTGGCGCGCGGCGGCCAGTTCACCGCCACGCTCAGCGCCGGCATGCCCGTCTGGGACTTCGGCCGCATCGCCAAGCTGACCGAATGGCGCAAGGAGCTCGCCGAGGTCGCCCTGCAAGGCCAGCGCAGCGCCGAGGAGCAGCTGTCGCTGAACGTCGTCACGCTGGCCCTGGACCGCAGCCGCTACGTGCTGCAGGGCCAGGTCTACACCCAATATGTGCGCAAGATGGCCTGCCTGGTCGATGCGCTGGAGATCATCACCAAGGCCGACCGGGGCCGCGCCAGCGAGCTGGTGCAGGCGCAGAAGAGCCTACAGCAGGCCGACCTGTCGCTGGAGCAGACCATGTCGGCCCTGCGCCAGACCGAGGTGCGCATGAAGCGCCTGGTGGGCGAGCCGCTGCCGCCGAGCATCGGCATGACGCCCACGCTGTCCCTGCTGCCCGACCTCGACCAGATGCAGTCCGACATCCTCATGGGCGCCGACATCGCCCAGGCCGAGGCGCAGGCGCGCTCGCAGCGCAGCTTCGCGGAGTCGGTCATCGCCGGGCAGAAGCCCACGGTGAACCTCACCGGCAACGCCAGCGCCATGCTGCGCACGCCCCATCCCGGCGACTCGCGCACGACGGACATCGGTGCCGGCGTCTCGGTCACCATCCCCATCCTGCAGCCCGGCGCGCAGGCCCAGGCCAGCGCTGCCGTGCAGCGCTACCGCGCCACCGTGCTGCAGCGCGACGAGGCCATCGAGGCCAAGCGCTACCGCCTGCTGGAGATGCACGAGGTGGGCACCTCGACGCTGGACCGCGCCCGCCGCATCGTCGACATCCTGCGCAACAGCGACCGCGTGCGCGCCTCCACGCTGCAGCAGTGGCAGCAGCTCGGCCGCCGCTCCCTCTTCGACGTGATGGCGGCCGAAGGCGACTACTACTCCATGCGCGTCGCCCATGTGAATGCGATGTTCGACGCCCAGCAGATCGTGGCCCTCATCTGGAGCATGGGCCGCGGCGTCGCGACACCCTTGCGCTGACGCCCCTCTCGTGCGGCATGGCCGAGGCATACTGAAACCCGACACAGCATGGGAGACGAATCGATGACGGTTGGCAGCGGCGCTTTCGTGCACTCGCACGCCCTCGTGGAGTCCACGCAGATCGGGCCGGGCACGCGCATCTGGGCCTTCGTCCACGTGCTGCCTGGCGCCCGCATCGGGGCCGACTGCAACCTCGCCGACCACATCTTCATCGAGAACGAAGTCGTCCTCGGCGACCGGGTCACGCTCAAGAGCGGCGTGCACCTGTGGGACGGCGTGACGCTCGAAGACGACGTCATCGTCGGCCCCAACACCGCCTTCAGCAACGACCCCGCGCCGCGCAGCAAGCGCAAGCCGCCCGAGTACCTCAAGACCCGCGTGCGCGCCGGTGCCAGCATCGGCGCCAACTGCACCATCCGGGCCGGCGTCACCATCGGCCCGGGGGCGTTGGTCAGCGACGGTGCCGTCGTCACGCGCGACGTGCCGCCGCGGGCCATCGTGGCCGGCAACCCGGCCCGCATCGTCGGCTACATGGACACGCCCGAGGTGCAGGTCGGCGGCACCGCCATCTCGGCGCAGCGCCTGGGCGAGCAGCTGCCCGAGCTGCAGGCGCGCGGCGCGCGCCTGCATACCCTGCCCAAGATCGTCGACCTGCGCGGGGCCCTGAGCTTCGGCGAGATCGACGCCCACCTGCCGTTCACGCCGCAGCGCTTCTTCATCGTCTACGACGTGCCGAGCGAGGAGGTGCGCGGCGAGCACGCCCACAAGGCCTGCCACCAGTTCCTCATCTGCGTGAAGGGCAGCTGCACCATCGTGCTCGACGACGGCCGGCACCGCGACGAACTGCGGCTGGACAGCGCCAAGGTGGGCTTGCACATCCCGCCCATGGTCTGGGGCATCCAGTACCGCTTCTCGCCCGACGCCGTGCTGCTGGTGCTGGCCTCGGACACCTACGACGCGGCCGACTACATCCGCGACTACGACGAATTCCTCGCCGCCATCGGCAAGGCGCCCACCTGATGCTGCCCTTCCTCGACCTCCAACCCACCTACGCCGCCTCGCGCGAGGCCATCGACACCGCACTGGCCCGCGTGGCCGCCAGTGGCTGGTTCATCCTCGGCAAGGAGCTTGAAGCCTTCGAGGCGCAGTGGGCAGCCTACTGTGGCAGCCGCCATGCCGTCGGCCTGGGCAACGGGCTGGACGCGCTGCACCTGGGCCTGCTCGCCCTCGGCGTGGGGGAGGGCGACGAGGTCATCGTGCCGGCCAACACCTACATCGCCACCTGGCTGGCCGTCAGCCAGTGCGGGGCGACGCCCGTGCCGGTGGAGCCCGACCCGCGCACCTACAACCTCGACCCGGCCCGCATCGCCGCCGCCGTCACGCCGCGCACGCGCGCCATCCTGCCCGTGCACCTGTACGGACAGCCGGCCGACATGGACGCCATCGGCGCCATCGCCCGCCAGCACGGCCTGAAGTTGCTGGACGACTGCGCCCAGGCCCATGGCGCGCGCTGGAACGGCCGCATCGTCGGCAGCCTGGCGGACGCCTCGGCCTGGAGCTTCTACCCCGGCAAGAACCTCGGCGCCATGGGCGACGGCGGAGGCCTGACGACCGACGATGCCGCCGTGGCCGAGCGCGTGCGCGTGCTGCGCAACTACGGCTCGCGGGTCAAGTACCACAACGAGGTCAAGGGCCTGAACTCTCGCCTGGACGAGATGCAGGCGGCGGTGCTGTCCGCCAAGCTGCCGCAGCTCGACACCCTGACCACCGAGCGCCGCCGCATCGCCGCCCGGCTGCTGGACGGCCTGGCCGGCGCGCCGGTCGGCCTGCCCCACGTGCCCGCCCAGGCCGAGCCCGCCTGGCATCTCTTCGTCATCCGCCACCCCGACCGCGACCGGCTGCAGCGCGCGCTGGCCGAGGAGGGCGTCGGCACCCTCATCCACTATCCCGTGCCGCCGCACCGCCAGCCGGCCTATGCCGAGCTGGGCCTGGGCGAAGGCCGCTTCCCCATCACCGAGGCCATCCACCGCGAGGTGCTCAGCCTGCCGCTGTGGCCGGGCATGACGGACGCCCAGGTGGATACCGTCATCGACGCCGTGCGTCGCCACGCCTGATGACGTCGCCCGCCCCCACCCTCGTCAAGCCCGCCCGCGTGCTGGGCAAGCACATCGTGATGCGCGACGCCCGGCCCGACGATGCCGAGTTCATCGTCGGCCTGCGCACCGACCCGGCCAAGGGCCGCTACCTCTCGGCCACCTCACCCGACGTGGCCGCGCAGCGGGCCTGGCTGGAGGCCTATGCGCGCGACGACAGCCAGGTCTACTTCATCATCGAGGACCGCGACGGTACGCGCCATGGCACCGTCCGCCTCTACGACCCGCAGGGGGCGTCGTTCAGCTGGGGCTCGTGGATTCTGGCGGACGGACGGCCCAGCGGCTTCGCCGTCGAGTCGGCGCTGATGGTCTACGCCTACGCGCTGCAGCTCGGCTTCACGGCATCGCACTTCAGCGTGCGCGTGGGCAACGAGTCGGTCTGGAAGTTCCACGAGCGCTTCGGCGCCACGCGCACCGGCCAGGCCGGCGAGGACCTGTTCTATTCGATCTCGGAGGACGCCATCCGCGCCTCGTTCGACAAGTACCGCAAATACCTGCCCGACGGCATCACCGTCGTGCCCCGCGCGCCCGACGGAGCGGCGGCATGACGGCACGCTTCGACGTCACCGTCCTGGTGCCGGCCTACAAGCCCAAATACCTGGGCGAGCTGCTGCTGGCGCTGCAGAGCCAGACCCTGCCGCCGGCGCGCGTCGTCTTCTCGGACGACAGCCCCGACCAGGCCTTCGTCGCCGCGCTGGGCAATGCGTCCACCCGCGCCGCCTACCCGGCCTTGAGCATCGAGGTCGTGCCGGGCCCGCGCCAGGGCGCCTGGGCCAACTTCAAGAACCTGCTCCAGCTCTACCGCGGAGAGACAGAGTTCTTCCACCTGCAGCTCGACGACGACATCCCCTACCCGCACTTCTACGAGCAGCATGCCCGCGCCCACCGCCTCGTGCAGGCGAGCTGCGCCGTCAGCCGGCGCTGGACGGCGCTGGAGTCCGGGCAGCCGATCGCCAGCCTGCCCGTCCCGGCGCCGCTGGCCGAGCAGATGCAGCGCATGGCCACGATCAGCGCTGGCCTGCTGTTCTCGCTGACCGTGCCCGGCGTCAACAACTGGCTGGGCGAGCTGTCCAACGCCACGCTGCGCGCCGGCATGCGCGAGGTGCTGCTGGGCGCGCGTCTCGGCGGCGTGGCCTACACCGGGCTGGAGGACATCGGCACCTTCCTCGCCGCCAGCCAGCAGGCGCCGGTCGTCTTCATCAACGAGCACCTCGGTTATTTCCGCACCAGCCCCGAGCAGAACACCGCCCAGCCGACCGGGCGCATCTTCAAGCTCGGCCTGCTGGCCTGGATCGCCCTGGCCGTGGCGGGCAAGCGCCTGGGCCACCTGAACGCCGCGCAGTGCACCGACGTGGCCCGCCGCATGGGCCTGCTGGTGCTGCAGCACTACGCCGGCGACGCGCCGATGTGCGAGCTGGCCCGGTTGGCCCTGTCGCTGGGCGACTCGGAGGCCGCCGAGGCCGCCTACGTCGCTGCCTGGCATGCCTACTGCGGGGCCGAGCCGGTCGCGAGGGCGCCGTCGTGATGGATCTCGTCTGTGCCACGCGGATGACGGCCGACGAGTTCTGGGGCCGCTCGGCCCTGGGCCTGTCCCTGCGCCGCATGGCCCACGACGACCGGCTCAAGCCCCGCGTCTTCTTCGAGAACAGTCGCGGCCTGCCGGCCCTCTACAACGAGCGCATCGCCGCGGCCGACGCCTCGCCCGTGCTGGTCTTCATCCACGACGACGTCTGGCTGGACGACTTCTTCTTCTTCGAGCACGTCATGGCGGCGGTGCATGCCTTCGACGTCATCGGCGTGGCCGGCAACAAGCGCCGCGTCCCGGGCCAGCCGTCCTGGGCCTTCCCCAGCCTCAAGTTCGAGTGGGACGAGCGTGCCAACCTCAGCGGCGTGGTGTCCCACGGCCCGTCGCCCTTCGGCCAGATCTCGGCCTTCGGCCCGGTGCCGGCGGAGTGCGAGCTGCTCGACGGCGTGCTGCTCGCGGCGCGGCGCGACGTGCTGCGCGCCCGGCAGGTGGGCTTCGATGAGCGCTTCGACTTCCACTTCTACGACATGGACTTCTGCCGCTCGGCCCGGGCGGCGGGGTTGCGGCTGGCGACGTGGCCGGTGGCGATCACGCACCAGAGCGAGGGCGGGTTCGGGTCGAATGCCTGGGTGGAAAACTACAAGCGGTATTTGGGGAAGTGGGGGGAGTGAAAGGTTCTCCGCTCCGCGTTGCTTGGGGTTGATGGCGAGGCCGGTGCCGGGAGTTCGCCCCGGCGGGCGACCTACTTTCTTGGGCGCCCAAGAAAGTAGGCAAAGAAACCGCCCCCGAACCGCCTGCCCCGCCGCTGCGCGGCGGGGTTCCCTGCGGTGCTCGCACCTCGAGGCCCCGCGCAAAACTCGCTTCGCTACGCTCCGCTCAAACAGTTGCGCGGAGTCAGAACTTGAAGCGTGCTGCGCACGCGGCCTCAAGGTGCTGCGCTCCTCGGCGGGCTCAAAGGGGGAGTGAAGGAACAGCCGGCGCCAGCCGGCTGGCGCGTTTGGCTGTTGGCTGTTTCGGCTGTTCGGGGCTTCCCCTTCTAAACCGCCGAGAAGCGCAGAAGCCCGGGGCGCGTGCGCAGCACGCTTCAACAACTGACTTCGCGCCCCTTTGTCTGAGCGTAGTGAACGCAGTGAACGAAGCGAGTTGGGCGCGGCCCCGGGCTTCGAGCATCGCAGGGAACCCACCCGCAGGGTGGGCGGTTTTGCAGGGGCCGTTCTTTGCCTACTTTCTGGCGGGCCAGAAAGTAGGTCGCCCGCCGGGGCGAACTCCCGGCACGGTGCAACGAGCCACAGGGCTCCCGGCAAAAGCATCCCCTTAGAACCACTCCACCGGCAACGCCAACCCCACCCCCTTCAACAACCCCGCCCGCGCATCCTTCAAGGCCCCCGTCGGCGCCGGCCACCGCCGGTACACGTGCAGGAAGTCCAGCACCACCGTCGTGTTGTTCGACGCCTCCTGCTGCCCCCGCCGCGCACCGGCGTTGATGTAGTCCTTGTGCATCACCGCGCCGCCACCGGCCACGTGGACCGGCATGGCGCGTGAACACACGCCCAGCAGCCAGTCCCAGTCCTCCTGCGAGGCCAGGTGGGCATCGAAGGACAGGCCCTGCAGCAGGCTGCGCCGGTAGGCCAGGCAGTGCAGGGGAATGAAGTTCTTGACCCACAGCGTGCTCACGTCCGCCGCGGCGAAGGAGCCGGCCTGGCGGCCCAGCTCGGGGATGCCCGGCTGCGCGCGGTCCTCCGTGACGACCGTCACGTCGGTGAAGAGCACCTGGGCACCGGGCCGCTCGCAGTGGGGCTTGAGCGTGGCGAGGTGATGGGGCTCGAAGCTGTCGTCGTCGTCCAGGAAGACGACCCACTCGCCGCGCGCCAGGGCCAGGCCCTGGTTGCGGCTGGCCGCCGGGCCGCTCGGGCCGGTGCGCTTGACGAAGCTGTCAGCAGGGCCGAGGTCGCGGGCGACGACGGCGGCCGTCTCGGCATCCAGGGCGTCGGCCACCAGCAGGATCTCGAAGTCGGCGCAGGACTGGGCTCGCAGCGAGGCGAGGGCCCGCGCCAGCGTCGCCGGCCGGTGGTGGGTGGCCATGACGATGGAGAAAAAGGGCTGCATCGCGATCTCAAGCCTTGCGGCGGGCGATGGCCAGCAGCGAGATGTTGTTGAAAAACCAGATGCCCTGCAAATCCAGCGTCGTGTACTTGTGGATGACGTTGGCCAGGGTGTAGGGCGTGTACCAGCAGTTGTGGTCGGGATGGATGACCTCGACGAACGTGTCGGCGCCGGCCTGGTAATCGAAGTGGCGCGCAAAGCAGCTGAAGGCGTCGGGCACCGTGATGACGTATTCCCTGGCGCCGACGCGGTCGATCTGTTCCAGGAATCCTTTCACGTCGGGCACATGTTCCAGCACCTCGGGTACCAGCACTAGGTCGTAATCGTCGGTGACCTGATCCCAGGACGAGAACAGCCGGCCCTTCAGATGCGGCAGCATGTGGGGGAAGGCTTCGTCGTGGATGTCGAAGCCGTCGAGCCGGCAGACTTGGTCGAGCTGCAGGTGCAGGGAGCGGTTCAGGTCGGTGATGGGCCAGTCGACGCAGCCCACATGCAGCACGCGCTTGCCGCGGCACATCTCCTGCAGCACATGCACGCGCGGGTGGCCCATCAGGTTGCGGCTGACCGGGATACGCTGCACGAAATAGGGCGCGTGGGCGCGCTCCAGGGCCGACACCGGCGGCAGCCCTTCGGGCTGGCACAGGGCCGGCCTGGGGCCGCGCTCGGTCTCTGGGGAAGCCGTCATCTCGCTCATGCCACGCTCCGTGTGTGCAACTCGTCGTAGTTCCGGCGCGTGCTGCCCCATTCCTGGTCGGCGAACACAGGCCCCTTGCCGCTGTAGCGGATGCCGGAGTAGTGCTGGGGGATGAAGAAGTGGCTGGGCCACACCGTCAGGTCGATGTAGTGGTATTTGCGATGGGCCTCGGTCAGGTAGAGCGGGCCGACGCTCTGCCAGGCCATGCGGTCGATGACGGTGGGCTTTTCCTTCAGATCCAGGATGAGCTGGCGGAAGAAGGGGTTCTGTGCCTCGGAGGCGACATAACCAGCGGCGATCAGGCCGGGACGAATGATCTCGTTCTCCCAGCAGGCGCAGGCCTCGCAGTCGAACAGCCAGGGCTCCAGCGGGCGGCGGCAGATGCTGTCCGCGTCGACGACGAAGCCCCCCTCGCGGAACAGGATTTCCCAGCGCATGATGTCGGCCACACCGTTGAGCTCGCGGCCTGACATGGCGCGAATGTGGTCGGCGTTGTACCAGCCGTAGGACATCAGCTCGGCATTGCCCCAGATCCGGAGCTCCCAGTCGGGGTTGTGGACCCGCCAGGTGTCAATGCAGTTGTCTGGCCGCTTGGATTCGTCGCCGACCCAGATGATGTGCAGGGTCTTAGGGATCATGGTGCGCTCCTGAGCCTATCTGTCGCAGTATGCGGCCGCTGCCTGGCGTCGCTAATCCGGAACTGAGATTCATTGTTCGCCCTTTTTCCCTCCGTGTGGGCGACGAGCCTCGCCTATGCTTGCCGCAACATCATGACGCCCAGGCTTTTCGTCGCCATCGGCAGCTCGCATCTCTTCGGCCTGATCGACCGTTACATCGCGCCCGTGTCTTCGGCCAAGTACCGCTCGGTCTGGTCGACCGGCCTGCCTTTCCGGGAGCCTATTGACATCGGCCCCCCCACGGGCTGGCGCGGCGAGCATGTGCTCTACAACACGCCGGTGGCCGGTCCGCCGCCGATGCTCAAGGAGGGGGTGCTTTACATCCCCGAGGTGCTGACGGGCGTACTGGCCCATATCCCGCCGGAGACCGAGGTCATCTTCTCGCTGCTGCGCGGCCAGGAGTTTGCCGTCGCAGCCCTGGTGGACGACCCATCGCATGCGGACTTCATCGGCGACGACGGCCGGATGGAAGCTGGGCGGCGCTGGATGTCGCGCGCCGATGCCCTGGGCTGGGTGCGCCAGATCGCCGAGCCGCTGTGGACGACCCACCTGGTCCTGCGCCAGCAGTTCCCGCGTGCCTGCATCGTCCACGTGCCCGCGCCGCCACCGGTGGAGTCGCACGAGCACATCGAGGCCAACCCCGAGGCCTTCGGCCCTCTGTTCGCCGTCCACGGCATCAAGCCCTTCGCCATGCGCCAGCGCATATACCAGCTGATGTACGCCGACCTGAATCAGCGCCTGGCCCAGGTGGGCATCGCCAGCCTCCCCCCGCCGGCCGGCGCGCTGACCGACCACGGCGGCCTCAAGGCCGAATTCGCGCGCGGCTGCCTGCATGGTAACGAGCGCTACGCCGAACTGCTGGCCCAACAGATCCGCGAGGTGCTTGCTCATGTCGCATCCCTATGAGCAGATGCCGCCCCAGGCCTTCTGGCGCAAGACCGTCAGCGCCCAGGCCTGGACGCAGCTCGACTTCAAGCCCAGCACCAAGTTCAAGCTGACCCCGGCGATGAAGATCGCCACGGCCGGCTCCTGCTTCGCCCAGCACATGGCGCGGCGGCTGCAGGGCTTCGGCCTCAGCCACTGGGTGGTGGAGCAGCCGCCCGCCGGCCTCACCGCCGAGCGCGCGCGCGAGCTGCAGTACGGCGTGTTCTCGGCCCGCTATGCCAACGTCTACACGGTGCGCCAGCTGCGCCAACTGGTCGAGTTCGCCTTCGGCCTGCGCGAGGGCGACCCGCCGGTGCTGGCCGAGGGCGCCCGCCTCTTCGATGGCCTGCGCCCGCGCATCCAGCCGGGCGGCTACGACTCGCTGGCCGACCTGCGCGCCGACCGGGCCTGGCACCTGGCCCAGGTGAGGCGGCTGTTCAGCGAGTGCGACGTCTTCGTCTTCACCCTCGGCCTCACCGAGGCCTGGGTGGAGCAGGGCAGCGGCATCGTCTTCCCGGTCTGCCCGGGCACGGCGGCGGGCGAGTTCGACCCGGCCCGCCATGCCTTCGTCAACTTCGACTACCCGGAGATCCTGGCCGACCTCGAATGGGTGCGGGCCTTCGTCGCCGGCGTGAACCCCGGCATGCGCTGGATCGTCACCGTCTCGCCGGTGCCGCTGGTGGCCACGGCCACGGGCCAGCCCGTCCTCGTGGCGTCGACCTATTCCAAGGCGGTGCTGCGCGCCGTGGCCGGCCGCTTCGCCGACGCCCACGACGAGGTGGACTACTTTCCGTCCTTCGAGATCATCGCCTCGGCCCAGAGCTTCGGGCAGTACCTGGAGGGCGACCTGCGCGAGGTCTCCCCCCGGGGCGTGGACCACGTGATGCGGCAGTTCGCGGCCTCCTTCGTCGACGCTGGCGCCAAGCCGGCCGAAGCCGCGGCGCCCACCGCCATCGCCGCCAGCGCCGCCGCGGCCGCCCAGGTCGAGTGCGAGGAACTGCTGAACGACCGGCCCTGAACCGGCCCTGACCCCGCTTCCGCACGGCTCCGCTGCCCGGCCTCCCTGGCCGGCATGGGCTGAAACGGCCTGGTTCATCCGCGGCCTGGCGTATGCCCTCGTCGACGCCGGGCACAGACCAGCTTGACCATCGCCCAATGAAGCCAGGCCCCGCCGGATCACTCCGGCGGGGCTAGGAGTCTGCACGGCAGAGCGTGGCACCCGCGTTGGGCCTGGCTGGGGCGCAGGCAAGGCGCGAGGAGGCCGCGGGCTCGTGCCCGCAACGACGAGCAACGCCGCATGCGCCCCAGCCAGGCCCAACCCTTAGGGCCGGGGCGATTTGCGGGGCCATGCGGCGTTGCCGGCTCGTTGTGGGTCCCGACCCACGCCTCGCCGGCGCCTGGCCTGGCCCCGCAACTCGCCCCGGCGCGGGTGCCACGCTCTGCCGCGCAGACTCCTGGACGGGGCACGGCCTCGGGCCGTGCGTCAGGAGATCAGATCAAGCCGGCGTTGTTGCGGCGCTGCTCGTCGTCCTCGGCCAGCTTGCGGTCGATGGCCGCGAGGTGGGCGTCGGGCGAGTGCAGGGCCGCGGCCTTGGACAGGTCCACATGTTCGGCCGCCAGCAGCGGGGCCGTCGGTGCCGCGAGCACGTCGGTCAGGCTGACCGGCGTCGTGTGGGCATGCTCGGGCTGCTGCGGCTGCACGTCCTTGGTGAACCACACGTCGGCCATCTGGTGCTGGGCGCCGTCGGTCGTCGTGTAGCTGGAGATCAGCCCCACGAGGTTGCCGTTGTCGGTGCCACCGCCCTTGGTCGCGTTGAGGTCCATCGAGACGATGCCCAGGTCCTCCAGCGACTTCAGCTCGCCCGCGTCGGTCTTGCCGTCGTGGTTGCCGTCCACCCAGACCTTGAGGTCCTTCCAGTTGGCGTCGTGCAGGTCGAGCTTGCCGTCGTGGTTGGTGTCCTGCTCGGCCAGGGCGACGTAGCCGTCCTTGGCATGCTTGCCGTTGGCCAGGACGGTGCCCATGCCGAACAGCTCGTTGCCGTTGTTGATGACGCCGTCGTGGTTGCGGTCCATCACCAGCAAGCCGTCGCCGCCGGCGACCCAGCCGACCTTGTGGGTCTGGCCGGTGCCCAGCAGGTCGAAGTTGACGCCGTTGGAGGCGGACAGCGTGTTGACGCCATGGCCGTCCAGGTCCAGCGCGATCGGGGTGACCGCGAAGTAGGCGTTCAGCTGGGCCGAGGTCATCTCGCCGATGGCCGAGCCGGTCAGGGCGTCGAGCTGGCTCATGCTCATCGCAGCGATGTCGCGCGTCTCCAGCCCGTGGATCTGGTCGGTCGTGAAGGCGTGGACCTGATCCGTCGTCAGCGCCGCGGCCTGGGCCGTCGTCAGCGCGGTGATCTGCGTGTCCTTCAGCGTCACGAACTGGTCGGTCGTGATGGCCTGGACCTGCGCATTCGTCATCGCGGCGATGTTGGCCGTGTTCAGGGCGCGCAGGTCGTCGGTCTCCAGCGCGGCCACCTGGGCGTTGGTGAAGGCGTGCACCTGGTTGGAGGTCATGACGGCGAACTGCGACGCGGTGAAGCTGTTCAGGTCGTCGGTCGCCAGGTGGGCGATCTGGCTGGTCGTCAGCACCGAGACGCGTCCTCCCAGGCCGGTCAACTGGTCGGTCGTCAGCGCGCCGAGCTGCACGTCGGTGATGGCCTGGATGGAGGCCGTCGACAGGCCGCGCAGGTCATCGGAATCGATGGCCGAGATCTGGTCGGTCGACAGGGCCTGGACCTGGGCCGTCGTCAGCACGGCGACCTGGCCGGACGTCATGGCCGTCATGTCCGCGGCGGAGAGGCCGTGGATCTGGCCGGCCGACAGCGCCTGCACCTGGGCCGTCGTCAGCGCGGCGACGTGGTCGGTCGTCAGCGAGGCGATCTGGTCGGAGCTGAGCAGGCCCAGCGAGGCAGCCTGGACGGCGCGCAGGTCGGCCGTCTCCAGGGCGTGGAGCTGGTCGGTCACCAGGGCGCCGATCTGCGTCGAGCTCAGCACGGCGAACTGTGCGCTGCCCATGGCGTTCAGGTCATCGGTCTCCAGATGGCCCATCTGGGTCACCGTCAGGGCCGCGACCTGGCCGGTGGCCAGCTTGGCGAACTGGTCGGTCGTGAAGGCGTTGAGGTCGTCGGTGTTCATCGCCGACAGCTGGGCCGTCGTCAGCGCGTTGACCTGCGCCGTCGTCAGCGCCTGCAGCTGGTCGCTGGTGAGGCCGTCGATCTGGGCGTTGGACAGGGCACGCAGCGAGGTGGTAGACAGCGCCTTCATGTCGGCGGCGTCGATGGCCGAGAGCTGGTCGGTGCTCAGCGCCTGCACCTGGGCCGAGCCGAGGGTGCCGACCTGGGCCGAGCCCAGGGCCGTCATGTCACCGGCCGTGAGGCCCTTGACCTGGTTGGCCGACAGGGCGGCGACCTGGGCCGTCGTCAGGTTGGCGACCTCGTCCGTCGTCAGGCTGTTGACCTGGTCGCTGGACAGGCCGGCGAGGGCGCCGGTGGTGACGGCGCGCAGGTCGGCCGTTTCCATCTTCGACAACTGGTCGGTCGTCAGCGCGCCGAACTGGGTCGAGGTCAGCACGCCGAACTGCGAGGAGCCCATGGCGTTGAGGCTGTCGGTCGCGAGGTGGCTGAGCTGGCTGGCGCTCAGGGCCGCGACCTGGCCGGTGGCCAGCTTGGCGAACTGGTCGGTCGTGAGGACGTTCAGGTCGTCGGTGTTGAGACCGTTGATCTGGGCCGTCGTCAGGGCATTGACCTGGCCGGTGCTGAGGGCGCGGAGCTGGTCGCTCGTGAGGCCGTCGAGCTGGGCGTTGGACAGGGCGCGCAGGGCGTTGGTGCTCAGCGCCTTCATGTCGGCCGCGTCGATGGCCGCGAGCTGGTCGGTACCCAGGGCCTGGACCTGGGCCGTCGTCAGCACGCCCACCTGGGCCGAGCCCAGGGCCGTCATGTCGCCGGCGGTGAGGCCCTTGACCTGGTTGGCCGACAGGGCGGCGACCTGGGCGGTGGTCAGGTTGGCGACCTCGTCGGTGGTGAGGCTGTTGACCTGGTCGCTGGACAGGCCGGCGAGGGCGCCGGTGGTGACGGCGCGCAGGTCGGCCGTTTCCATCTTCGACAACTGGTCGGTCGTCAGCGCGCCGAACTGGGTCGAGGTCAGCACGCCGAACTGCGAGGAGCCCATGGCGTTGAGGCTGTCCGTCGCCAGGTGGCTGAGCTGGCTGGCGCTGAGGGCGGCGACCTGGCCGGTGGCCAGCTTGGCGAACTGGTCGGTCGTGAGGACGTTCAGATCATCGGTGTTCAGGCCGTTGATCTGTGCCGTCGTCAGGGCGTTGACCTGGCCGGTGCTCAGGGCGCGCAGCTGGTCGCTCGTCAGGCCGTCGAGCTGGGCGTTGGACAGGGCGCGCAGGGCCGTGGTCGAGAGCGCCTTCATGTCGCCGGCGTCGATGGCCGAGAGCTGGTCGGTGCTCAGGGCTTGCGCCTGGGCGCTCGTCAGCACGGCGACCTGGGCGGTACCGAGAGCCGTCATGTCGCCGGCCGTCAGGCCCTTGACCTGATTGGCGCTCAGCGCGGCGACCTGGGCCGTCGTCAGGTTGGCCACCTCGTCGGTCGTCAGGCCGTTGATCTGGTCGGAGCTCAGGCCGGCCATGGCCGTGGTGGTCACGGCGCGCAGGTCGGCCGTTTCCATCTTGCTGAGCTGGTCAGTGGTCAGCGAGCCGAACTGCGCCGAGGTCAGCACCGAGAACTGGGCGGAGCCCATGGCGTTGAGGTTGTCGGTGGCCAGGTGGCTGAGCTGGTTGGCGCTCAAGGCCGCGACTTGGCCGGTGGCGAGCTTGGCGAACTGGTCGCTCGTGAGGACGTTCAGATCGTCGGTGTTCAGGCCGTTGATCTGGGCCGTCGTCAGGGCGTTGACCTGGCCGGTGCTGAGGGCGCGGAGCTGATCGCTCGTGAGGCCGTCGAGCTGGGCGTTGGACATCGCCCGCAGCGCGGTCGTGGTCAGCGACTTCATGTCGCCAGCGTCGATGGCGGAGAGCTGGTCGGTGCTCAGGGCTTGGACCTGGGCGCTCGTCAGCACGGCCACCTGGGCGGTGCCCAAGGCCGTCATGTCGCCGGCCGTCAGACCCTTGACTTGGTTGGCGCTCAGCGTGGCGACCTGGGCGGTCGTCAGGTTGGCGACCTCGTCCGTCGTCAGGCCGTTGATCTGGTCGGAGCTGAGGCCCGCCATCGCGCCCGTGGTGACGGCGCGCAGGTCGGCCGTCTCCATCTTGCTGAGCTGGTCGGTGGTCAGCGCGCCGAACTGGGTGGACGACATCACCGCGAACTGGGCGGTGCCCATGGCGTTGAGGTTGTCGGTGGCCAGGTGGCTGAGCTGGTTGGCGCTCAGGGCGGCAACCTGGCCGGTGGCCAGCTTGGCGAACTGGTCGCTCGTGAGGACGTTCAGGTCATCGGTGTTCAGACCGTTGATCTGGGCGGTGGTCAGGGCGTTGACCTGGCCGGTGGAGAGGGCACGGAGCTGGTCGCTCGTGAGGCCGTCGAGCTGGGCGTTGGACATCGCCCGCAGCGCGGTCGTGGTCAGCGCCTTCATGTCGCTGGCGTCGATGGCCGAGAGCTGGTCCGTGCTCAGGGCCTGGACCTGGGCGGTGGTCAGTACGGCGACCTGGGCGGTGCCCAGGGCCGTCATGTCGCCGGCCGTCAGGCCCTTGACCTGGTTGGCGCTCAGCGCGGCGACCTGGTTGGTGCCCAGGCCCGCCACCTCGTCGGTGGTGAGGCTGTTGACCTGGTCGCTGGACAGGCCGGCGAGGGCGCCGGTCGTGACGGCGCGCAGGTCGGCCGTCTCCATCTTGGAGAGCTGGTCGGTCGTCAGCGCGCCGAACTGGGTCGAGGTCAGCACGCCGAACTGGGCCGTGCCCATGGCGTTCAGGCTGTCCGTCGCCAGGTGGCTGAGCTGGGTGGCGCTCAGGGCCGCGACCTGGCCGGTGGCCAGCTTGGCGAACTGGTCGGTCGTGAGGACGTTCAGGTCGTCGGTGTTCAGGCCATTGATCTGTGCCGTCGTCAGGGCGTTGACCTGGCCGGTGCTGAGGGCGCGGAGCTGATCGCTCGTGAGGCCGTCGAGCTGGGCGTTGGACATCGCCCGCAGCGCATTGGTCGTCAGCGACTTCATGTCGCTGGCATCAATGGCGGAGAGCTGATCGGTGTTGAGCGCCTGCACCTGGGCCGTGGTCAGCACGGCCACCTGGGCGGTACCGAGAGCCGTCATGTCGCCGGCCGTCAGGCCCTTGACCTGGTTGGCGCTCAGCGTGGCGACCTGGGCGGTCGTCAGGTTGGCGACCTCGTCGGTGGTCAGGCCGTTGATCTGGTCGGAGCTGAGGCCCGCCATCGCGCCCGTGGTGACGGCGCGCAGGTCTGCCGTCTCCATCTTGCTGAGCTGGTCGGTGGTCAGCGCGCCGAACTGGGTGGACGACATCACCGCGAACTGGGCGGTGCCCATGGCGTTGAGGTTGTCGGTCGCCAGGTGGCTGAGCTGGTTGGCGCTGAGTGCGGCGACCTGGCCGGTGGCCAGCTTGGCGAACTGGTCGCTGGTCAGCACGTTCAGGTCATCGGTGTTCAGGCCGTTGATCTGGGCGGTGGTCAGGGCATTGACCTGGCCGGTCGTCAGCGCACGCAACTGGTCGCTGGTGAGGCCGTCGAGCTGGGCGTTGGACAGGGCACGCAGGGCGGTCGTGGTCAGCGACTTCATGTCGCTGGCGTCGATGGCCGAGAGCTGGTCGGTGCTCAAGGCTTGGGCCTGGGCGCTCGTCAGCACGGCGACCTGGGCGGTGCCGAGGGCCGTCATGTCGCCGGCCGTCAGGCCCGCGACCTGGGCGGCCGACAGCTTCGCGATTTGGGCGGTGGTGAGGTTGGCGACTTCGTCGGTCGTCAGGCTGTTGATCTGGTCGGAGCTCAGGCCCGCCATGGCCGTGGTGGTCACGGCACGCAGGTCGGCCGTTTCCATCTTGGAGAGCTGGTCGGTCGTCAGGGCGCCGAACTGGGTGGAGGTCAGCACGCCGAACTGGGCGGTGCCCATGGCGTTGAGGTTGTCGGTCGCCAGGTGGCTGAGCTGGTTGGCGCTGAGCGCGGCGACCTGGCCGGTGGCCAGCTTGGCGAACTGGTCGGTCGTGAGGACGTTCAGGTCATCGGTGTTCAGGCCGTTGATCTGTGCCGTCGTCAGCGCATTGACCTGGCCGGTGGAGAGGGCGCGGAGCTGATCGCTCGTGAGGCCGTCGAGCTGGGCGTTGGACATCGCCCGCAGCGCATTGGTCGTCAGCGCCTTCATGTCGCTGGCGTCGATGGCCGAGAGCTGGTCGGTGTTGAGCGCCTGGACCTGGGCCGTGGTCAGCACGGCGACCTGGGCGGTGCCCAGGGCGGTCATGTCGCCGGCCGTCAGGCCCTTGACCTGGTTGGCCGACAGGGCGGCGACCTGAGCCGTCGTCAGGTTGGCGACCTCGTCCGTCGTCAGGCTGTTGACCTGGTCGCTGGTGAGGCCGGCGAGGGCGCCCGTGGTGACGGCACGCAGGTCAGCCGTCTCCATCTTGCTGAGCTGGTCGGTGGTCAGCGCGCCGAACTGGGTCGAGGTCAGCACCGCGAACTGCGACGAGCCCATGGCGTTGAGGCTGTCCGTCGCGAGGTGGCTCAGCTGGTTGGCGCTGAGGGCCGCGACCTGGCCGGTGGCCAGCTTGGCGAACTGGTCGGTCGTGAGGACGTTCAGGTCATCGGTGTTCAGGCCGTTGATTTGCGCCGTCGTCAGCGCGTTGACCTGGCCGGTTGACAGGGCGCGCAGCTGGTCGCTCGTGAGACCGTCGAGCTGGGCGTTGGACATCGCCCGCAGTGCGGTCGTGGTCAGCGACTTCATGTCGCCGGCATCGATGGCGGAGAGCTGGTCGGTGCTCAGGGCTTGGACCTGGGCGCTCGTCAGCACGGCGACCTGGGCGGTACCGAGGGCCGTCATGTCGCCGGCGGTGAGGCCCTTGACCTGGTTGGCCGACAGGGCGGCGACCTGGGCCGTCGTCAGGTTGGCGACCTCGTCGGTGGTCAGGCTGTTGACTTGATCGGAACTCAGGCCGGCGAGGGCGCCGGTGGTGACGGCGCGCAGGTCGGCCGTCTCCATCTTGCTGAGCTGATCGGTGGTCAGCGCGCCGAACTGCGTCGAGGTCAGCACGCCGAACTGGGCCGAGCCCATGGCGTTGAGGCTGTCCGTCGCCAGGTGGCTGAGCTGGTTGGCACTCAAAGCCGCGACCTGGCCGGTGGCCAGCTTGGCGAACTGGTCGGTCGTGAGGACGTTCAGGTCATCGGTGTTCAGGCCGTTGATCTGGGCGGTGGTCAGGGCGTTGACCTGGCCGGTCGTCAGGGCGCGCAGCTGGTCGCTCGTCAGACCGTCGAGCTGGGCGTTGGACAGGGCGCGCAGGGCATTGGTGGACAGCGACTTCATGTCGCCGGTCTCAATGCCGACGAGTTGGTCGGTGCTCAGGGCCTGGACCTGGGCGGTGGTCAGCACACCGACCTGGGCGGTGCCCAGGGCCGTCATGTCGCCGGCCGTCAGGCCCTTGACCTGGTTGGCCGACAGCGAGGCCACCTGGGCGGTGGTGAGGCCGGCGACCTCATCGCTGGTCAGGGCGTTGATCTTGTCCGAGCTCAGGGCCGAGAGGGCGCCCGTCGTCACGGAGCGCAGGTCGGCCGTCTCGAGCTTGGAGAGCTGGTCGGTCGTCAGCGCGCCGAGCTGGGTGGAGCTCAGCACCGCGAACTGGCCGGTGGTCAGCGCGTTGAGGTTGTCGGTGCCGAGGTTGCCGAGCTGGCTGGCCGTGAGGGCCTGGACCTGGGCGGTGGACAGCCGGGCCATCTGGTCCGTCGTCAGCACGTTGAGGTCGTCGGTCGTGATGCCGGCGATCTGGGGTGCCGTCGTCATGGCGTTGAGCTGGGTGCTGGTCAGGGCACGCAGCTGGTCGCTGGTCAGCGCGTCGAGCTGGGCCACGGACAGGGCACGGATGGCCGCGGTCGACAAGGCCTTCATGTCGGCGGCGTCGATGGCGGCGATCTGGTCGGTCGACAGCGCAGCGACCTGGGCGGAGGTCAGCACGCCGACTTGGGCCGAGGACAGGGCCGACAGGTCGCCGGCCGTCAGGCCCTTGACCTGGTTGGCGGAGAGGGCCGCCACCTGGGCGGTGCCGAGGTTGGCGACCTCGTCGGTGGTCAGGCTGTTGACCTGGTCGCTGGTGAGGCCGGCGAGGGCGCCGGTGGTGACGGCGCGCAGGTCGGCCGTCTCCATCTTGGAGAGCTGGTCGGTCGTGAGCGAGCCGAACTGCGAGGACGACAGGGCCGCGAATTGGGCCGAGCCCATCGCGTTGAGGTTGTCGGTGGCGAGGTGGCTGAGCTGGTTGGCGGTCAGGGCGCCAACCTGGCTGGTGGACAGCTTGTTGAACTGGTCGCTGGTGAAGCTGTTCAGGTCATCGGTGTTCATCGCGTTGACCTGGGCCGTGGTCAAGGCGTTGACCTGGGTTGAGGTCAGTGAGCGCAGTTGGTCGCTGGTGAGGCCGTCGAGCTGGGCATTGGACAGGGCGCGCAGGGCCGTCGTGCTCAGGGCCTTCATGTCGCCGTTGTCGATGGCGGAGAGCTGGTCGGTGCTCAGCGCTTGCACCTGGGCGGTGGTCAGCACGGCGACCTGGGCGGTGCCGAGGGCCGTCATGTCGCCGGCCGTCAGGCCCTTGACCTGGTTGGCCGAGAGGGCGGCCACCTGGGCCGTCGTCAGGTTGGCGACCTCGTCGGTCGTCAGGCCGTTGATCTGGTCGGAGCTCAGGCCGGCCATGGCGCCGGTGGTGACGGCGCGCAGGTCGGCCGTCTCCATCTTGCTGAGCTGGTCGGTGGTCAGCGCGCCGAACTGGGTGGAGGTCAGGGCCGCGAACTGGGCCGAACCCATGGCGTTCAGGCTGTCCGTCGCCAGGTGGCTGAGCTGGTTGGCGCTGAGGGCCGCGACCTGGCCGGTGCTGAGCTTGGCGAACTGGTCGCTGGTCAGCACATTGAGGTCGTCGGTGTTCAGGCCGTTGATCTGGGCGGTGGTCAGGGCATTGACCTGGCCGGTGCTCAGGGCGCGCAGTTGGTCGCTGGTCAGGCCGTCGAGCTGGGCGTTGGACATCGCCCGCAGCGCGTTGGTGGACAGCGCCTTCATGTCGGCGGCGTCGATGGCCGAGAGCTGGTCGGTGTTGAGCGCCTGCACCTGGGCGGTGGTCAGCACGGCGACCTGGGCGGTGCCGAGAGCCGTCATGTCGCCGGCGGTCAGGCCCTTGACCTGGTTGGCGCTCAGGGCGGCGATCTGGTTGGTGCCGAGGTTGGCCACCTCGTCGGTGGTCAGGCTGTTGATCTGGTCGGAGCTCAGGCCGGCGAGGGCACCGGTGGTGACGGCGCGCAGGTCGGCCGTCTCCATCTTGCTGAGCTGGTCGGTCGTCAGCGCGCCGATCTGGGTGGAGGTCATGACGCCGAACTGCGCGGACGTCATCGCGTTCAGGCTGTCGCTGGCCAGGTGGCTGAGCTGGTTGGCGCTGAGCGCCGCGACCTGGGCCGTGCCGAGCTTGGCGAACTGGTCGCTCGTCAGGACGTTCAGGTCATCGGAATTCAGGTTGTTGATCTGCGCCGTGGTCAGGGCATTGATCTGACCCGTGGACAGGGCGCGGAGCTGGTCGCTGGTCAGGCCGTCGAGCTGGGCGTTGGACAGGGAACGCAGAGCGACCGTGCTCAGCGCCTTCATGTCGGCGGCGTCGATGGCCGAGAGCTGGTCGGTGCTCAGGGCCTGGGCCTGGGCGGAGCCGAGCACGGCCACCTGGGCAGACGACAGGGCGGTCATGTCGCCGGCGGTCAGACCCTTGACCTGGTTGGCCGAGAGGGCGGCGATCTGGTTGGTGCCGAGGTTGGCCACCTCGTCGGTGGTCAGGCTGTTGACCTGGTCGGAGCTCAGGCCGGCGAGGGCGCCGGTGGTGACGGCGCGCAGGTCGGCCGTCTCCATCTTGGACAGCTGGTCGGTCGTCAGGGCGCCGACCTGGGCGGAGGTCAGCACGCTGAACTGGGCCGAGCCCATGGCGTTGAGGCTGTCGGTGGCCAGGTGGCCGACCTGGTTGGCGCTCAGCGCGGCGACCTGGCCGGTCGTCAGCTTGGCGACCTGGTCGGTGGTGAAGACGTTCAGGTCGTCGGTGTTCAGGCCGTTGATCTGCGCGGTGGTCAGGGCGGCGACCTGGCCGGTGGTCAGGGCGCGGAGCTGGTCGCTGGTCAGCCCGTCGAGCTGGGCGTTGGACAGGGAGCGCAGCGCCGTCGTCGACAGGAACTTCATGTCGGCGTTCTCGAGCGCCGAGAGCTGGTCGGTCGAGAGGCTGGACACCTGGGCCGTCGTCAGGGCGCTGACCTGGCCAGAGGTCAGGGCGACCATGTCGGCCGCGTTGAAGCCCTTGAGCTGGTTGCCCGACAGCGCCGCCACCTGGCCGCTGCTCATCCCCTGCAGCTGGTCGGTGGTCAGGGCGCCGACCTGGTCCGAGGTCAGGCCCTGGAGGGAACTCGTCGTGATGGAGCGCAGGTCCTCGGTCTGGAAGGCGCGGATCTGGTCGCTGTTCAGCACGGACAGCCCGGTCGACGTGATGACTGCGGCCTGGGCCGTCGTCAGCGCAATCAGCTGGTCCGTGCTGAAGGCCGCCCAGTCTTCGGTCGTGAAGTCCCGGATCGTCGTCGTGGACAGGCCGGGAATCTTCGAAACGGGAATGAACGGGATGACGGTTGCCATGGTTTTTTCACCTGCTGTTGTGCTGGTGGCCGCTGACTGGGTTCAGGCAGCGGCCGCGCGTCGTATCGGACCCGCCCCCGACGCCGAGGGCCTTCTCTCTCGCCCGGGCACGGCCATGCCGCACGCGGCCAAGGCTGTAACCCAAGGTTTTTTGAGCTTCAGTCGGTTATCGGGCCGTGCGGGCTTGACTTGAGGTAAGAGTTCTCGAATCGCGCCCAAACGGAACCAAGGGCATCCCGCCCGGCACTTGAACCGGGGGTGGTTTACCCACTGATGGCCATGCTAGTGAGGCGCCGGCAACTTCACACTTCGATAAAGAGCCGCTTTCGGTGGCAGTTCACGGCTGCCCCCGATCCCTCACGGCGCCGGCTGGGTGGCGCTCAGTCCGTTACAAAAATGGGCGGTGACGAGCTGGCGGCAGGCCGCCGCATCGCGCGCCAGCAGGGCAGCGACGATGGCGCGGTGCTCGTCCAGCGATTCCGCCAGCCGTCCCTCCCGGAACAGCGAGTGATGGCGGTTGAGCTTCATCAGCCGGCGCAGGTCGCCCACGATCTGCAGCCGCCAGCGGTTGCCGTCGATCTCCAGCACGCGTAGGTGAAAGCGCTCGTTGGCGGCGAAGAAGCGATCGCGATCGGGCAGGGCGGCCTCCAGCTCCCGGTGCAGCGCATCCAGCTCGGCCAGCTCGGCGTCGGAGGCTCGCGCGGCGACCTCGGCCGCCGCGTCGCTCTCCAGCAGCGAGAGCAACTGGTAGGCCTCCCGCACGTCGCGCTCGCTCATCTCGGTGACGTAGGCGCCGCGTCGCAGCTTCATGGTCACCAGGCCTTCGGCGGCCAGCACCTTGAGGGCTTCGCGCAGCGGAGTGCGGCTGATGCCGAGTTCGCCGCAGAGCTTGAGCTCGTCGATCCACGATCCCGGCTCCAGCTCCCGGGCGAGGATGCGCTGGCGCAGCCGGTCGGCCACCTGTTCGTACAGGGCCGTGGAGGCGAGGGGGGCGGCGGTGGCGTTCTGATCTGGCATGGGGCTGGAATGTCAGCTCAGTGTAGCGAAACTGTATTCATAATTATGAATGACGGCCGGCTATGATGGCGGTCGAGTTACAGGAGAGTTTCGATGTCGGACGCCAGCCGCGCCGGGGACGCCCCGGAATTCAAGACAGCCACGCTGGAGCAATGGGCCAAGGCGGCCGCGAAGTCGGCGCCGGGCGGCGACGTGTCGGCGCTGGACTGGCACACGCCCGACGGCCTGACCGTCAAGCCGCTGTACACGGCGGCCGACACCGCCGGCCTGCCTTACGCCGACACCCTGCCGGGGTTCGAGCCCTTCGTGCGCGGCCCGCAACCCACCATGTATGCCGTGCGGCCCTGGACCATCCGCCAGTACGCCGGCTTCTCGACCGCCGAGGAGAGCAACGCCTTCTACCGCAAGGCCCTTGCCGCCGGCGGGCAGGGCGTGTCCGTGGCCTTCGACCTCGCCACCCACCGCGGCTATGACAGCGACCACCCGCGGGTGACCGGCGACGTCGGCAAGGCCGGCGTGGCCATCGACTCGGTGGAGGACATGAAGATCCTGTTCGACGGCATCCCGCTGGACAAGGTCAGCGTGAGCATGACCATGAACGGCGCGGTGCTGCCCGTGCTGGCCGGCTACGTGGTGGCCGCGGAAGAGCAGGGCGTGGGCCAGCAGCAGCTGGCCGGGACCATCCAGAACGACATCCTCAAGGAGTTCATGGTCCGCAACACCTACATCTACCCGCCGGGCCCCTCGATGCGCATCGTCGGCGACATCATCGAGTACACGGCGCAGAAGATGCCGAAGTTCAACTCCATCTCCATCTCCGGCTACCACATGCAGGAGGCGGGCGCCAACCAGGCGCTGGAGCTGGCCTTCACCCTCGCCGACGGCAAGGAGTACGTGAAGACGGCCCTGGCCAAGGGCTTGGCCGTCGACGACTTCGCGCCGCGGCTGTCCTTCTTCTGGGCCGTCGGGATGAACTTCTATCTCGAGATCGCCAAGATGCGCGCGGCGCGGCTGCTGTGGTGCCGCATCATGAAGGGGTTCGGCGCCACCAACCCCAAGAGCCTGATGCTGCGCACCCACTGCCAGACTTCGGGATGGAGCCTGACCGAGCAGGACCCGTACAACAACGTCGTGCGCACCACCATCGAGGCCATGGCCGCCGTCTTCGGCGGCACGCAGAGCCTGCACACCAACTCGCTGGACGAGGCCATCGCGCTGCCCACGGAGTTCAGCAGCCGCATCGCCCGCAACACCCAGCTCATCATCCAGGAAGAGACCCACATCACCAGCGTCATCGACCCCTGGGCGGGCAGCTACATGATGGAGAAGCTCACCCAGGACATGGCCGACAAGGCCTGGGCCATCATCCAGGAGGTCGACGCCATGGGCGGCATGACCCAGGCCGTGGACTCCGGCTGGGCCAAGCTCAAGATCGAGGCCAGCGCCGCCGAGAAGCAGGCGCGCATCGACTCGGGCGAGGACGTCATCGTCGGCGTCAACAAGTACAAGCTCGCCAAGGAAGACCCGGTCGAGATCCTGGAGGTGGACAACGTCAAGGTGCGCGAAGCCCAGATCGAGCGGCTCCAGCGCATCAAGGCCACGCGGGATGCGGCTGCGGTGCAGACGGCCCTCGGGGCGCTGACCCGTGCGGCCGAGAACGGCGAGGGCAACCTGCTGGAGCTGAGCATCGAAGCCATGCGGCTGCGGGCGACGGTGGGCGAGGTGTCCGACGCGCTGGAGGCCGTCTTCGGCCGCCATCGCGCCGACACCCACAAGGTCAGCGGCGTCTATGCCGCGGCCTACGACTCGGCCGAGGGCTGGGCGAAGCTGCAGGGCGAGATCGCCGCCTTCGCCGAGCAGCAGGGCCGCCGGCCGCGCGTCATGATCGCCAAGCTCGGCCAGGACGGCCACGACCGCGGCGCCAAGGTCGTGGCCACCGCCTTCGCCGACCTGGGCTTCGACGTCGACATCGGCCCGCTCTTCCAGACGCCGGAGGAGTGTGCCCGCCAGGCGATCGAGAACGACGTGCATGCCGTGGGCATCTCCACCCTCGCCGCCGGCCACAAGACGCTGGTGCCGGCCATCATCGACGCGCTCAAGCGCCAGGGCGCCGAGGACATCATCGTCTTCGTCGGCGGCGTCATCCCCCAGCAGGACTACGGCTTCCTCTACGACGCCGGCGTCAAGGGCATCTACGGCCCCGGCACCCCCATCCCGGCCAGCGCCAAGGGCGTGCTGGAGGCGATCAAGGCCCAGGTGGCGGGAGCGCCTGCGTGACGCCCACGCTCGCGCCCGTCGTCGAGGCGGATTTCGAGGCCATGCTGGCGCTGCGCATCGAAGCGCTGCGCGAAAGCCTGGAGCGGCTCGGTCGCTTCAACCCCGACGTGGCCCGCGCCCGGCTGAAGAGCCAGTTCCGTCCGGAGTGGATGCACCACCTCGTCGTGGACGGCGAGCGCGTCGGCTATTTCACGGTGGAGCCGCGCGACGGCGAGCTGCGCCTGCACCACCTCTACCTGCGGCCCAAGGCGCAGGGCCGGGGCCTGGGCGCCTGGGTGATCGCCGGGCTGCAGGCGCGCGGCCTGCCGATCACGCTGGCGGCCCTGCGCGAGAGCCGGGCCAACGCCTTCTACCGCCGCCACGGGTTCAGGGTCGTGGCCGACCAGGAGGTCGACATCGAATACCGCTGGGAGGCCGGCGCGTGAGCGAGCTGGCCCAACGGCTGAAGACCGGCGAGCGCCGCGCGCTGGCCAAGGCGATCACGCTGATCGAGTCCACGCGGGCCGACCACCGCGAGCAGGCCGACGCACTGCTCACCGAGCTGATGCCCGCCACCGGCCGCGCGCTGCGCCTGGGCATCTCCGGCGTGCCGGGCGTGGGCAAGAGCACCTTCATCGAGGCCTTCGGCTGCTTCCTGCTCGAGCGCGGCCACCGCGTGGCGGTGCTGGCGGTGGACCCGTCCAGCACGCTGTCGGGCGGCGCCATCCTCGGCGACAAGACGCGCATGGAAAAGCTCTCCATGGACGAGCGCGCCTTCATCCGGCCCAGCCCCAGCAGCGGCACCCTGGGCGGCGTGGCCGAGAAGACGCGCGAGGCCCTGCTGCTGTGCGAGGCGGCGGGCTACGACGTGGTCATCGTCGAGACCGTGGGCGTCGGCCAGAGCGAGACGGCCGTGGCCGGCATGACCGACCTCTACCTGCTGCTGCAGCTGCCCAATGCCGGCGACGACCTGCAGGCCATCAAGAAGGGCGTCATGGAGCTGGCCGACCTCATCGTCATCAACAAGGCCGACCTCGACCCCGCTGCCGCCACCCGCGCCCAGGCCCAGATCACCTCGGCCCTGCGCCTGCTCGGCAGCGGCCGCACACCTCAGGGCGACCACCCGAATGCGCTGCAGCGCGTGCTGCAGGTCAGCGCCCTCAAGGCCGACGGCATCGCGCCCCTGTGGGAGGCCATCGCCGCGCAGCGCGACTCGCGCGTGGCCAGCGGCGCCTGGGCGGCGCGGCGGCGCGAGCAGTCCCTGGCGTGGATGTGGGAGCGCATCCAGGCCGGCCTGCGCCAGGCCTTTGTCGGCCAGCCCGGCATGGCCGCGCGCCTGGAGGCGGCCACGGCGGCGGTGCGCGAAGGCCGCACGCCGGCCTCGACCGCGGCCCGCCAGTTGCTGGCGGCCTTCAAGCTCAGGAGCCCCTCATGATCACTGGCCTGCACCACATCAACCTGCGCGCCCCGTCCGACCTGCTGGCCACGCTGCGCGACTTCTACCGCGACGTCATCGGCCTCGAAGTCGGCCCGCGGCCGGCCTTCGGGAGCCAGGGCTACTGGCTCTATGCCGGCGGCCAGCCCATCGTCCACCTGTCCGAGCAAGGGCCGCACGAGCCGCGGCGCGGCCCCGTCGACCCGGCCGCCGCCAGCACCTTCGACCACACCGCCTTCGCCGGCACCGACCCCGCCGCCATGGCGGCTCACCTGGCGGCCAAGGGCGTCTCCTTCCGCGAATCGCGCTCGGCCACGACGGGCCAGCACCAGTTCTTCCTGCAAGACCCCGCCGGCAACGGCGTCGAGATCAACTTTCCGTTCTGAAGGCCGACCACCATGCACGACATCCTGCAAGCACTCGAAGCCAAGCGCGCCCGGGCGCGGCTCGGCGGCGGCGACAAGCGCATCGCCGCCCAGCATGCCAAGGGCAAGCTGACCGCCCGTGAGCGGTTGGAGCTGCTGTTCGACGAAGGCAGCTTCGAGGAATGGGACATGTTCGTCGAGCACCGCTGCGTCGACTTCGGCATGGCCGACAACAAGATCCCCGGCGACGGCGTCGTGACCGGCTACGGCATGATCAACGGGCGCCTGGCCTTCGCCTTCAGCCAGGATTTCACCGTCTTCGGCGGCGCCCTCTCCGAGGCCCACGCCGAGAAGATCTGCAAGGTGATGGACCAGGCCATGAAGGTCGGCGCCCCGGTCATCGGCCTGAACGACTCGGGCGGCGCGCGCATCCAGGAGGGGGTCGCCTCGCTGGGCGGTTATGCCGACGTCTTCCAGCGCAACGTCATGGCTTCGGGCGTCATCCCGCAGATCAGCCTCATCATGGGCCCCTGCGCCGGCGGCGCCGTCTACTCGCCGGCCATGACGGACTTCATTTTCATGGTGAAGGACAGCAGCTACATGTTCGTCACCGGGCCTGAAGTCGTGAAGACGGTGACCCACGAGGAAGTGACGGCCGAGGAGCTGGGCGGCGCGACGACGCACAACACCAAGAGCGGTGTCGCCGACCTGTCCTTCGAGAACGACGTCGAGGCGCTGCTGATGCTGCGCCGCTTCTTCAACTACCTGCCGCTGTCCAACCGCGAGAAGGCGCCGTGCCGCCCCAGCGGCGACCCGGCCGGGCGCCTGGACATGTCGCTGGACACGCTGGTGCCCGACAACCCCAACAAGCCCTATGACATCAAGGAGCTGATCCTCAAGGTCGTGGACGACGGCGACTTCTTCGAGCTGCAGCCCGACTACGCCAAGAACATCGTCACCGGCTTCGCCCGCATGGAAGGCCAGACGGTGGGCATCGTCGCCAACCAGCCCCTGGTGCTGGCCGGCTGCCTGGACATCAAGAGCAGCATCAAGGCCGCGCGCTTCGTGCGCTTCTGCGACGCCTTCCACATCCCCGTCATCACCTTCGTCGACGTGCCCGGCTTCATGCCCGGCACTTCCCAGGAATACGGCGGCATCATCAAGCACGGCGCCAAGCTGCTCTACGCCTATGCCGAATGCACGGTGCCCAAGATCACCGTCATCACCCGCAAGGCCTACGGCGGCGCCTACGACGTGATGGCCTCCAAGCACCTGCGCGGCGACGTCAACTTCGCCTGGCCCAACGCCGAGATCGCGGTGATGGGCGCCAAGGGTGCGGTGGAGATCATCTTCCGCGAGGACAAGAAGGACCCGGCCAAGCTGGCCGAGCGCGAGGCCGAGTACAAGGCGCGCTTCGCCAATCCCTTCGTGGCCGGCGCGCGCGGCTTCATCGACGACGTCATCCAGCCGCACGAGACGCGCAAGCGCATCTGCCGCTCGCTGGCGATGCTCAAGGACAAGAAGCTGGAGAACCCGTGGCGCAAGCACGGGAACATCCCGCTGTAGAGGCCATGGGCAAGGCCAGCTGTGCCGCCGAGGCGAAGCGGCTCACCGACATCCCCAACATCGGCAAGGCCATGGCGGCCGACCTGGTGGGCCTGGGCATCACGACGCCTGCCGACGTGAAGCGCATGAACCCGATGGCCACCTACGACCGCCTGCGCGACCCCATGGGCCGGCGCCACGACCCCTGCGTGCTCGATACCTTCATGGCCGCGCACGACTTCATGAACGGCGGGCCGGCCCAGCCGTGGTGGAACTTCACCGAGCAGCGCAGGAAGCTGCTCGACAGATTTAAATGAAATTTGTGCGGCCAAATAAAAGTTCGTATTTGAGCGGTTGAATGCGAAAATTTGGCTTAAGAGTTCATATTTGAACGTTTCATGATCGACTTGTTGCCTGCCTCCGCCGTCTGCGCCCAGTTGGGGCGACGCCTGCGCGTGCTGCGCCTGGCGCGCAACCTGGGCCAGGCCGAGCTCGCCGCGCGGGCGGGATGCTCGCTGTCGGCGGTGCGCCGGCTGGAGGCTCAAGGGCAGGGCAGCCTGGAACTGGTGGTGCGCGTCGCGCAGGCGCTTCAAGCCGCCGACGGGCTGGGCGCGTTGTTCGAGTTGCCGGCCGTCACCAGCATCGCCCAGGCCGAGGCGGCGGCAGGCGGCCCGGTGCGACGTCGCGCCAGCCGCCGCAGCGCAGGAGCCGCCAAGTGACGCTCGCCAAGTTGCGCGTGCTGGACCTCGGATGGGGCGAGCGCCGGCTGCTGGGCACCTTGGCCGATGTCGGTGGGCGGCTGATGTTCGAGTTTTCTCCGGAGGCGGTGTCACGCGGTATCGAGGCTTCTCCGCTGCGAGCGCCGCTGCCGCGAGCGGGCGCGCAGGCGGCGGCGCTCACCGGCCCTGCGCACAGCCAGGGGCTGCCCGGCTTCATCGCCGATGCGCTGCCCGATGGCTGGGGCCTGCTGCTGATGGATCGTGCGCTGCGCCGGCGAGGGCAGGACCCGCGTTCTGTCTCCGTGCTCGACCGACTGGCCATGGTGGGAGACCGGGCGCCCGGCGCGCTCGCCTTCGAGCCGGCCGACGACGGCGGCGCCGAGGCGTGGCCGGCGCTCACGCTGGAGCAACTGGCACTCGACACGGCGGCGGTGCTGGCCGACGAGGGGCTGCGCAGCCCCAGGGATCAGCTGCAGCGCCTCTTCCGTCTCGGCGGTTCGGCACAGGGGGCCCGCCCGAAGGCTCTGCTGCGCTGGCATGACCGGCAGTGGTGGGCCGACAGCCCCGGGGCGGTGGGCGAACCCATCCTCGTGAAGTTCCCGGCCCCCACTGAGAGCGCCGAAGCCTGCGCCGTCGAACAGGCCTATGCCGAACTTGCGCGGCGCGGCGGCATCGAGATGCCGGACACCGCCTATCTCGCCTTGCCCAAGCCCCATGCGGCCTTCGGGGTGCGGCGTTTCGACCGCGTAGGCACGCCCGCCGGCGAAGCGCGAGTGCCGCTTCTGAGCCTGGCCGGCCTGCTCGATGCCGACTTCCGCCTGCCCACGCTGGATTACGCGACGCTGGTGCTGGCCACCCAGCGCCTCACGGGGGACTATCGCGAGGCGCTGAAGGCCTTCGAGCGCTGCATCTTCAACGTGATGGCGCACAACCGCGACGACCACGCCAAGAACTTCGCCTTCTTGCGCGACGCGTCCGGCCAGTGGCGGCTGTCACCGGCCTTCGACCTGACCTTTTCCTTCGGTCCGGGCGGCGAGCACACCACCAGCATTGCCGGTGAAGGGCGCTCGCCCGGGCGAAACGACCTCATGCGCGCGGCGGCCCAGGGCGGCATCAAGCCCGCCGATGCGCGCCGGCTGATCGAGCATTGGCGCGAGGTGTTCACCGAATTGCCGGGCCTTCTGTCCGAATTGCCGATCCGCGCCGCCGCACGGCGCGACCTCCTGGGCCGGCTTCCACCCATAACTGCAGAGTGAGATTGACCATGTTCACCAAGATCCTGATTGCAAATCGTGGCGAGATCGCCTGCCGGGTCATTGCGACGGCGAAGAAGATGGGCATCGCGACCGTCGCCGTCTACTCCGAGGCCGACAAGGACGCCCGCCACGTCGAGATGGCCGACGAGGCCGTGCTGCTGGGCCCGGCGCCCTCGCGCGAGAGCTACCTCGTCGCCGACAAGATCATTGCGGCCTGCAAGCAGACGGGCGCCCAGGCTCTTCACCCGGGCTATGGCTTCCTGTCCGAGAACGAGGACTTCGCCCGCCGCTGCGAGGAGGAGGGCATCGTCTTCATCGGGCCCAAGCACTACAGCATCGCGGCCATGGGCGACAAGATCGCCTCCAAGAAGCTCGCCAACGAGGCCAAGGTCAGCACCATTCCCGGCCACAACGAGCCCATCCAGTCGCCGGAAGAAGCTGTCGAGATCGCCAAGCGCATCGGCTACCCGGTCATGATCAAGGCCAGCGCCGGCGGCGGCGGCAAGGGCCTGCGCGTGGCCTTCAACGACAAGGAGTGCTTCGAGGGCTTCAGTTCCTGCCGCAACGAGGCGCGCAACAGCTTCGGCGACGACCGCGTCTTCATGGAGAAGTTCGTCGAGCAACCGCGCCACATCGAGATCCAGGTGCTGGGCGACTCGCAGGGCAACGTCGTCTACCTCTGGGAGCGCGAATGCTCCATCCAGCGCCGCCACCAGAAGGTGATCGAGGAGGCGCCGTCGCCCTTCATCAGCGAAGCCACGCGCCGCGCCATGGGCGAGCAGGCCGTGGCCCTGGCCAAGGCGGTGAAGTACCAGAGCGCCGGCACGGTGGAGTTCGTCGTCGGCAAGGACCAGGACTTCTACTTCCTGGAGATGAACACCCGGCTGCAGGTCGAGCACCCGGTGACCGAGTGCATCACGGGGCTGGACCTGGTCGAGCAGATGATCCGCGTGGCCGCCGGCGAGCCGCTGTCCTTCACGCAGGCCGACATCAAGCGGGATGGCTGGGCCATCGAGTGCCGCATCAACGCGGAGGACCCCTTCCGCAACTTCCTGCCGTCCACCGGCCGGCTGGTGCGTTATCAGCCGCCCGAGGCGACCATGGTGCAGGCCGAGCCGGGCCGCTTCGGCGTGCGCGTGGACACCGGCGTCTACGAGGGCGGCGAGATCCCGATGTTCTACGACTCGATGATCGCCAAGCTCATCGTGCATGGGAAGGACCGCACCGAGGCCATTGCCAAGATGCGCGAGGCGCTGAACGGCTTCGTCATTCGGGGCGTGTCAAGCAACATCCCCTTCCAGGCGGCCCTGCTGGCCCACCCGGACTTCGCCAGCGGCGACTTCAACACCGGCTTCATCGCCCGGCACTACGCGGGCGGCTTCCGTGCCGAGGACGTGCCGCACGAGGACCCGCGCTTCCTGGTGGCGCTGGCCGGCTTCATCCGCCGCAAGGCCCGCGAGCGCGAGGCCGGCATCAGCGGCCAGCTGCGCGGCCACGAGGTGCAGATCGAGCACGACTACGTCGCCGTCGTCAACCTGGGTGGCGGCCGGACCGAGCGCCACGTCCTGCACATCTCGGAGTTCGCCGGCGCCCTCGGCGAGGCGCGCGTGCAGGTCGAGGGCGCCGACTACCGCATCGCCAGCCACTCCCGCCTGAACGACGTGCGCATCACCGGCACTGTCAATGGCAGGCCCTTCACTGCCCAGGCCGAGCGCGGCACGGCCAAGAACCCGCTGGCCTACCGCATCCAGCATGGTGGCCTGTCCGTCGAGCTGACCGTGCTGAGTCCGCGCGCCGCCGAGCTGCATGCCCTCATGCCCTACAAGGCGCCGCCGGACACGTCCAAGCTGCTGCTGTCGCCCATGCCGGGCCTGCTGGTGCACGTGGCCGCCCAGGTCGGCCAGACGGTGCAGGCCGGCGAGCGCCTGGCGGTGATCGAGGCGATGAAGATGGAGAACATCCTCACCGCGCAGCAGGACGTGACCGTGGCCGAGGTGCTCGCCAAGCCGGGCGAGAGCCTGTCGGTGGACCAACCCATCCTGAGGTTCGCCTGATGAGCACGACGCGCCCCTTCAAGGTCCTCGGCCTGCAGCAGATCGCCATCGGCGGCCTCGACAAGGGCAGGTTGCGCCACCTCTGGACCGAACTGCTCGGCGTGCCCGCGACCGGCAACTTCAGGAGCGAGCGGGAGAACGTCGACGAGGACATCTGCACGCTGGGGCAGGGCGCCCATGCCGTCGAGGTGGACCTCATGCAGCCGCTCGATCCCGAGAAGAAGCCGGCCGTGCACGCGACGCCGCTCAACCACATCGGCCTGTGGGTGGACGACCTGCCCACTGCCGTCGCCTGGCTGGAATCGCGGGGCCTGCGCTTCGCGCCCGGTGGCATCCGCCGCGGCGCCGCGGGCCATGACATCTGCTTCGTCCATCCCAAGGGCAACGAGCAGTTCCCGTTCGGCGGGGAAGGCGTGCTGATCGAGCTGGTGCAGGCGCCGCCCGAGGTGGTCGCCGCCCTGGCCCCGCGAGCGGGCTGAGGCCCTTGCGCCAGCCGGGCTTCCTCCCACACCCGGTGGATTGAGCAAACCCAGCCTGCAAGGCAAGATGCGGCCCTTGCCAGCCCGCACGAAGCCGGGCATGGGTTGCTCACTCCGGCCCCAAGCGGGCGTCGGGGGTCTTCAGGGGGGAACGATGGCCACGCGTACCTACTACGAGCAGTCTCGACCGGAGGTTCGCCCCTTCGTCCCGGCGCAGTGCCTGCGCGTGCTGGAGATCGGTTGCTCCGAAGGCCGGTTCATGGCGGGCCTGAAGGCCGAGCGCCCGGGCCTGTATGCGGTGGGCGTCGAGCCTTTTCCTGACGCGGCGAGCAAGGCTGCCGCGGTCTTCGACCGCCTCATCCAGGCACCCGTCGAGGCGGCGCTGGATCAACTGGGCGACGAGGCTCCCTTCGATTGCATGGTGGCCAATGACGTCCTCGAACATCTGGTCGACCCCTGGAGCGTGCTGAAGCGGGTCTGCGAGCGCCTGGCCCCCGGCGGCTGCGTGGTGGCCTCACTGCCCAACATCCGGCATTGGCCGACCTTGAATGCGCTCTTCCTCGGTGGCCGCTGGGATTACACCGAGGCGGGCGTCCTCGACCGCACCCACTTGCGCTTCTTCACGCGCCAGAGCCTGCCCGACCTCTTCAAGCGCGGCGGCTTCGCGCTCACGGCTTGCGAAGGCATCAACGCCGCCGAGCTGCCGTGGAAGATCGCCCTGCTCAACCGCCTGCTGTCGGGGCGTTTCGACGACGTGCGCTACCAGCAGTTCATTTGTGTGGCCCATCGGTTCGCCGACAGCGAAGCGCCGATTCCCCAATCGCCGCTTCTGCAACGGCCCGTCGCTTCGTAACCTGCGTCCAGCAAAACTTGCGCGTGCCGCGCTGGGCTCACCGGCCCGTGGCACACCGGAAGGCGGGGCGGCCACAAGCGGGCTCGCCGATTCGGTTGCAAGGCTTTGCCCGGCGCGCGCCAGAATCACGGCCCTTCCTGCTGCCGCTGCTGTCGCCCATGCGCCTTCTCCTCGCCCTGTCCGCCTTGCTGCTGCCCTTGTTCGCGCAGGCCTGGGGCAACCACACGCCCATGTGTTACCGCGCCTTCGAGCGCATGCCGGAGGTGGCCGGCGCCGCGCCGGTGAAGGCCGAGCCCCTCGCCGACTTCCTGCACGACCAGGAGGCCGCCATCGCCCGCACGCTCGATGCCCAGGAGGCCTGGGCTCGGCAGCACCTGCAGCACCATGCGCCGCGGCCCGAGGCCCTGCGCTTCGTGCCTGACGCCAGGCGCAGCGACGCCGAGCGGCGTGCGGCCTTCATCGCCGCGCTTCGGCTGGCGCCGTCATCGCGGCTGGCTCTGTACCTGCAGCCCGACCCGCGCGAGGCCGCGCCCGCGCGACCGTCGCTGGAGGCCGCCGTCGTCACCGTGGTCCGGCCTGCCGCGGGCAGCACGCAGCGCTTCGTCGCCCTGCAGCCGGGCGAAGCCGTGGCGCCTCTGGCCGTGCTGGCCTCGGCCTGCGACGAGCCCGACTACGGCCACGACCTCAACCTCTTCGACGACAACCCCGGCCATCCGGACTACGGATTCGGCAAGCAGCCCTTCGGCAATCCCGCCGTGGCCATCGGCTCGCAGGCGCCTTTCCACATGGGCTTCTTCCACCAGGGAGCGATCTTCAATGCCCTGGCGCCGAACTTCGCCCGCACCTTCACCGAAATGCGCGTGCAGCAGTACGGGGGCCTGGCGGTGCTGGCCTGGCAGACGGGCCATGCTTACTGGGGCTGGCGCTTCGCCGGCATGGCCCTGCACCACGTGGAAGACCTGACCCAGCCTTACCACGCCAGCGCCGCGCCCGGCGCCACGCTGGCCCGCATGATGTGGGTCAACCTCAAGGCCCAACTCGGGGCCCCGGCCGACCGCCAAGGCCTCGTCGTGCTGCAGGGCAACCGCCATTTCGTGCTGGAGCAGTTCCAGACGCGCTGGATCATCGATGCGGCCCGGCAGCGTCGCGACGGCCCGCTGGAGCTGGCCTTGCGTGACGCCGCGCGTGACGGCCGCTATCCGCCCTGGAGCCCGGCCTATGTGCGGGAGGTGGTGGCGGCGGAAGCCTTTGCCGCAGGGCCGGCGACCGACGCCGCCGTGGTCGTCGGCGCGCCGGCGAAATTTGTCTCTGACCCCAATTTGGATTTCGCGGCGAACGAGGCACGGTTCGGGCCGGAGCTGGCGCGGGACCTGCAAGGGCAGCGCGAGGCCTTGCTAGGCCAGGTGGCCGAGTTGCTGGGCCATTTCGGCGCCCACAGCCGCAATTCATTGCGGGGCTTGCTGAGCCAGGCGGGCGGCACGATGCCGCATTGAAGTTCGTATTCGACGAAATCAACGTCGTTTTTTGGCGCAGAATTGCGTTCTTCACGAAGGCTATGCTGGAGGCAAGACGACCATGCGCCACGATCTCACCACCCTCAACCTCGTGCTGGCCATCGAGCAGACGCGCTCGATCACCCGTGGCGCGGCCCAGGAGCACCTGGCGCTGGCCGCGGCGAGCAAACGCCTGTCGGACCTCGAAAGCCGGCTCGGCGTGCAGCTCTTCGAGAGGCGCGCGCGCGGCGTCGAGCCCACCGAGGCCGGGCGGGCGCTGGTGCGCCACATTCGGTCGCTGCATGCCTCGCTCTACGCCCTCGAGACCGAGGTCATGGAGTTCTCGCGCGGCATCAAGGGGCATCTGCGCATCGCGTCCAACACCAGTGCCATCGCCGAGTGCCTGCCGCCGTATCTCGTCGAGTTCTCCCAGGCCCACGCGCAGATCCGCATCAGCCTCGAAGACCTGACCAGCGCCGAGGTGCAGGCCGCCGTGGCGGAGGGCAGGGCGGACGTGGGCATCTTCACCGCCCCCGTGCTGGACAACCGCGTGCAGACCTGGGTCTTCGCCCGCGGGCGCCTGGCGGCCCTGGTGCCGCTCAAGCACCCCCTGGCCAACCGCGAATCCGTCAGCTTCGACGACCTGCTGGCCTACGACCTCATCGGCCTGCATGCCGGCGCCAGCGCCCAGGAGCTGATGCGCGAGCAAGCCGCCGCCCGCGGCAAGACGCTCAACGCCCGGCTGCAGGTGCGCGGCTTCGACGGCATCGCCCAGCTCGTCGAATCGGGCCTGGGCGTGGCCGTGCTGCCCGAACAACCGGCCGAGCGCTTCACCCGCGTCTTCGGCGTGCGCTGCCTGCGGCTTGAAGAGCCCTGGGCCGAGCGCGACTATTACCTGGGTGTGCTGCGCCAGCAGCGTCTGCCCACCGTGGTGCAACGCTTCGTGGACACCCTCATTCCCCGAGACAAGCAATGACTGCACGTACTCTCTACGACAAGCTCTGGGACGAGCATGTCGTGCACACCGAGCCAGACGGCACGGCCCTGCTCTACATCGACCGCCACCTGGTCCACGAAGTGACCAGCCCCCAGGCCTTCGAAGGCCTGGACCTGGCCGGCCGCAAGGTCTGGCGGCTGTCGGCCAACCTGGCCGTCAGCGACCACAACGTGCCGACGACCGACCGCAGCCACGGCATCGCCGACCCGGTCTCCAGGCTGCAGGTCGACACGCTGGACGCCAACTGCGACCGCTTCGGCATCACGCAGTTCAAGATGAACGACCGCCGCCAGGGCATCGTGCACGTCATCGGTCCGGAGCAGGGCGCGACGCTCCCCGGCATGACCGTCGTCTGCGGTGACAGCCACACGTCGACGCATGGCGCCTTCGGCGCACTGGCCCACGGCATCGGCACCAGCGAGGTCGAGCATGTGCTGGCCACGCAGACGCTGTCGGCCAAGAAGGCCAGGAACCTGCTCGTCAAGGTCGAGGGGCAACTGCCCAAGGGCTGCGGCGCCAAGGACATCGTGCTGGCCATCATCGGCAAGATCGGCACCGCGGGCGGCACGGGCTACACCATCGAGTTCGCCGGCTCGGCCATCCGCGCGCTGAGCATGGAAGGCCGCATGACGGTCTGCAATATGGCCATCGAAGCCGGCGCCCGCGCGGGCCTCATCGGCGTGGACGACACCACCATCAACTACGTCAAGGGCCGCCCCTTCTCGCCGCAAGGCGTCGAGTGGGACCAGGCCGTCGCCTACTGGCGCACCCTGCATTCCGACCCCGGCGCCCACTTCGACAAGGTCGTCGAGATCGACGCCGCCCGGATCCGCCCGCAGGTGACCTGGGGCACCTCGCCCGAGATGGTGCTCGCCATCGATGACCGCGTGCCCGACCCCGACAAGGAGAAGGACGCCGTCAAGCGCGGCGCCATCGAGCGCGCGCTGACCTACATGGCCCTGGAACCCAACAAGGCCATCGCCGACATCCACGTCGACAAAGTCTTCATCGGCTCCTGCACCAACAGCCGCATCGAGGACATGCGCGAGGCCGCGGCCGTCGTGCGCCGCGTGGGTGGCCGTGTCGCCCGCAACATCAAGCTGGCCCTCGTCGTGCCGGGCTCCGGCCTCGTCAAGGCCCAGGCCGAGGCCGAAGGCCTGGACCAGGTCTTCAAGGCCGCCGGCTTCGAGTGGCGCGAGCCGGGCTGCTCCATGTGCCTGGCGATGAACGCCGACCGGCTGGAGCCGGGCGAGCGTTGCGCCTCCACGAGCAACCGCAACTTCGAAGGCCGCCAGGGCGCCGGTGGCCGCACCCACCTGGTCAGCCCCGCCATGGCCGCCGCCGCGGCGATGACCGGCCACTTCGTTGACGTGAGGACGTTGGCCTGACATGGACAAGTTCACCATCCACCAGGGCCTCGTCGCGCCCATGGACCGCGAGAACGTCGATACCGACGCCATCATCCCCAAGCAGTTCCTGAAGTCGATCAAGCGCTCGGGCTTCGGGCCCAACCTCTTCGACGAGTGGCGCTACCTCGACCGCGGCGAGCCCGGCCAGGACCCCGCCAGCCGCAAGCCCAACCCCGACTTCGTGCTGAACCAGCCGCGCTACGCGGGGGCCAGCATCCTCGTCGCGCGGCAGAACTTCGGCTGCGGTTCCAGCCGCGAGCATGCGCCCTGGGCACTGCAGCAATACGGCTTCCGCGCCATCCTGGCGCCGAGCTTCGCCGACATCTTCTTCAACAACTGCTTCAAGAACGGGCTGCTGCCCATCGTCCTGCCGGAGAGCGCCATCGCGCGGCTCTTCGACGAGGTCTACGCGTTCCCGGGTTATCAGCTCACCATCGACCTGCCGCGCCAGGTCGTCGTCAAGCCCGATGGGGCGGAACTGCCCTTCGACATCGAGCCCTTCCGCAAGGAATGCCTGATCGGCGGCCTCGACGAGATCGGCCTGACCCTGCAGCACACCGACAAGATTCGCGCCTACGAGGCCGCCCGCATCGCCGCCAAACCCTGGCTCAACCATCGAATCGTCTGACATGACCAAGAAGATCGCAGTACTTCCCGGTGACGGCATCGGCCCGGAAATCATGGCCGAGGCGGTGAAGGTGCTGAACGCGCTGGACCTGCCCCTGCAACTCGACTGGGCCGACGTCGGCGGCAAGGCCTACGAGACCAGCGGCCATCCGCTGCCGCCGGCCACGCTGAAGCTCGCCCAGGAGGCCGATGCCGTGCTGTTCGGCGCCGTCGGCGACTGGAAGTACGACAAGCTCGAGCGCGCCCTGCGCCCCGAGCAGGCCATCCTCGGCCTGCGCAAGGCCTTGGGCCTGTTCGCCAACTTCCGCCCGGCCATCTGCTACGAGCAGCTCACGCACGCCTCCTCGCTCAAGCCCGAGCTGGTGGCGGGCCTGGACATCCTCATCATTCGCGAGCTGACCGGCGACATCTACTTCGGCCAGCCACGCGGCCGCCGCACCGCCGTCGACGGCCACTTCCCGGGCGCCGAGGAAGCCTTCGACACGATGCGCTACTCGCGCCCCGAGATCGAGCGCATCGCCCACGTCGCCTTCCAGGCGGCCCGCAAGCGCAACAAGCGCCTGACCAGCGTCGACAAGGCCAACGTGCTGGAGACCTCGCAGCTGTGGAAGGACGTGGTCACGGAGGTGCACGCGAGCTACCCGGACGTCGAGCTGGACCACATGTACGTCGACAACGCCGCCATGCAGCTCGTCAAGGCGCCCAAGAAGTTCGACGTCGTCGTGACCGGCAACATGTTCGGCGACATCCTGTCCGATGAAGCCGCGATGCTGACCGGCTCCATCGGCATGCTGCCCTCAGCGTCGTTGGATGCCAACAACAAGGGCCTCTACGAACCCTCGCACGGCAGCGCGCCGGACATCGCGGGCAAGGGGATTGCCAACCCTCTGGCTACAATCCTGTCCGCTGCCATGATGCTCAAGTTCTCCCTCAACCACGCCGACGCTGCCGCTCGCATCGAGCAGGCCGTGCAATCGGTGCTGGCCCAGGGCTTGCGCACCGCCGACATCTGGAGTGAAGGCACCTCGAAGGTCACGACCCGCGAGATGGGCGACGCCGTCGTCAAGGCCATCACCACCACCAAAACCATCAAGAGCTAACGCTCCGTCTCGTCTCGCCCCCTCCAGACCCGGCGAACGAGCCGGGGCCTCAAGTGAGACGGGTTTGGTGAACGACAGACGAAAGGATTGATGATGACGACCCTGGTAGGCCTCGTAGGCTGGCGCGGCATGGTGGGCTCCGTGCTCATGGAGCGCATGACCGCCGAGCGCGATTTCGACCTGATCGAGCCGCTGTTCTTCTCGACCTCCAATGCCGGCGGCGCCGCCCCGGCGCAGGCGCGCAACGAGAAGACGCTGCAGAACGCCTTCGACATCGAGCAGCTCAAGCGCTGCGACATCATCATCACCGCCCAGGGTGGCGACTACACGACCGAGGTCTTCCCCAAGCTGCGCGCCGCGGGCTGGAACGGCCACTGGATCGACGCGGCCTCCACGCTGCGCATGACCGACGACTCGGTCATCATCCTCGACCCCGTCAACCGCCCCGTCATCGACAAGGCCCTCGCCAACGGCGGCCGGAACTGGATCGGCGGCAACTGCACCGTCAGCTGCATGCTGATGGGTGTGGGCGCGCTCTACAAGGCCGGCCTGGTGGAGTGGATGTCCACCCAGACCTACCAGGCCGCCTCGGGCGGCGGCGCCCAGCACATGCGCGAACTGCTGACGCAGTACGGCACGCTGAACGCCTCGGTGAAGTCGCTGCTCGACGACCCCAAGAGCGCCATCCTCGAGATCGACCGCCAGGTCATCGCCAAGCAGCGCTCGCTGTCGGCTGAGGAGACGGCCAACTTCGGCGTGCCGCTGGGCGGCTCGCTGATCCCCTGGATCGACAAGGACCTGGGCAACGGCATGTCCCGCGAGGAATGGAAGGGCATGGCCGAGACCAACAAGATCCTCGGCAAGGCCTCGGGCGAGGCCATCCCCGTCGACGGCTTCTGCGTGCGCGTGGGCGCCATGCGCTGCCACAGCCAGGCGCTGACCTTCAAGCTCAGGAAGGACGTGCCCCTGGCCGACGTCGAGGCCATGATCGCCGCCGACAACGACTGGGTGAAGGTCGTGCCGAATACACGGGAAGCGACGATTCGTGATCTGACGCCCGTGGCGGTCACTGGCACGATGACCATCCCCGTCGGCCGGCTGCGCAAGCTGGCCATGGGGCCGGAGTACCTCGGCGCCTTCACCATCGGCGACCAGTTGCTCTGGGGTGCGGCGGAGCCGTTGCGTCGCATGCTGCGCATCCTGCTGGAGCGCTGAGCGCGGCTTGGCGCTCGGGCCCCCTTGCCGGGGCCCGGCCCGCAGCTGCAGCAAGGTGCGGTTGCTTACGGTCTGTTACGGTGGAACCTAGGGTTCACCCCGGGTTGGATATGGAAACCAAGCGACACATCAGGTATCGCGTGAGCATTTCCGCGTATATGCTTGATGCCGTTGTGTTTTTAGTTCGAGACTCGACGCAGGCGATAACGTGCAAACCAGCGTGCAGATCCGGTTCGTGCAGCGCGTGCTGAAGATCGAGACAGGCGGGGCCCATTGCCCCGCCTTGTTGCTTTGGGGAATGCCTTGAAAGACCACACCCGCGACGCATCCGAGGGAGTTCGCCCAACCGGCTTCGCCCGCCACCGTCTGGCGCTTGCTGCCTTGCTCGTGGCCAGCAGCGGCGGCGCGCACGCGCTGGGCCTGGGCAAGCTGAACGTGCAGTCGGCGCTCGGCGAGACCATGCGCGCCGAGATCGACGTCACCAGCCTGTCGGCCGAAGAAGCCGCCACGCTGAAGGTTCGGGTCGCGCCGGCGGAGGCCTACCGCGCCACCGGTGTCGACTTCAACCCGGTGCTCAGCTCCACCCAGGTCCAGGTCGTCAAGCGCGACGGCCGCACCGTGCTGCGCGTCCTGAGCGACCGGGCGGTGCAGGAACCCTTCGTGGACGTCATCCTCGAGCTGACCTGGTCCAGCGGCAGGCTGGTCCGCGAATACACGCTGCTGTTCGATCCGCCGGGCCTGCCCAAGCCTGCTCCCGTCATCACGGCGCCGCCGGCCATTGCCGCCACGCCGGCGCCAAGCCAAGCCGCGTCCTCCGAGGCCGTGCCTGCACCGGCGCCTGCGGTGACGGCCGCTTTGCCCCGGAGCGCCACCCCGGCGCCCGCGCCCGTCGCGGTGGCCAAGCCGCCAGCGCCGGTGGCCGTGCGTCCGCCCGTCGCGACCGCCTCCGAGTACGCCGTGCGCCCTGGCGACTCGCTGTCCAAGATCGCGGCCCGCACGCAGGTCGCTGGCATCTCGCTCGACCAGATGCTGGTCGGCCTGTTCCGCAACAACCCGGACGCCTTCATCGACGGCAACATGAACCGGGTCAAGGCCGGCACGGTGCTGCAGGTGCCTGGCAGCGAGACGCTCGCCGCCGTGCCGCCCGCCGAGGCCCGCCGGGTCATCCTGGCCCAGAGCGCCGATTTCTCCGCCTACCGCCAGCGCCTCGCCTCCGCCGCGCCGACGCTGCAATCCAACGAGAGCGAGCGCCAGTCCAAGGGGCAGGTGCAGGCCGCCGTCGAAGACCGCAAGCCTGCGGCGGCGCCGACGCCCGACAAGCTGACGCTGAGCAAGGCGTCCTCGGCCAGCGCCGCGGAGGCCAAGGTCTCGAAGGAAGCCGAGAAGAAGGACGCCGCGGCCCGCGTGGCGGAGCTGACCCGCAACGTCGAGGAACTCAAGCGCCTGTCCACCGCCGCCAAGCCCGGCGCGCAGGCGGCCTCCACGGCGTCGACGGCATCCACGCCGGTGACGCCGACCGTGCCCGCGCCGGTCGTCGCCGCGGTCGAGGCGGCCTCGGCCGCGGCCTCTGCACCGGTGGCGGCGGCCAGCGCTGCGGCTTCGCGGCCCATGGCGCGCGCCAGCGCCCCGCTGGCGCCGCCGCCGGCCGCCGAACCGCCGAGCTTCATCGAGCAGCTGCTCGACAACCCCATCGTGCTGCCCCTGGCCGGGGTGCTGGTTGCAGTGCTGGGCGGCTTCGGCCTGTACCGGCTGCGCTCGCGCCGTCCGACGCATGCGGCTGAGACGGGCTTCCACGAAAGCCGCCTGCAGCCCGATTCCTTCTTCGGCGGCACGGGCGGCCAGCGGGTGGACACGCGCGACGCCCAGACCAGTGGCCAGTCGTCGATGAGCTATTCGCTCAGCCAGCTCGACGCCATCGGGGATGTCGATCCGGTCGCCGAGGCCGATGTCTATCTCGCCTATGGCCGCGACCTGCAGGCTGAGGAGATCCTGAAGGAAGCACTGCGCGCAAACCCGACGCGCCTGGCCATCCGCCTCAAGCTGCTGGAGGTCTACGCCAAGCGCCGCGACACCAAGGGCTTCGAGCAGCTGGCCGTCCAGCTCTACGCGGAGACCAAGGGCAGCGGCGAGGATTGGTCCAAGGCCCAGGAACTCGGCCGCGGCATCGATCCGGACAACCCCCTCTACCAGCCGGGCGGCGCGCCCGCCCACGTCGAGGACGGCCCGGAGCTGCGCCCCGAGCCCATGAACGCCAGCACGCTGCCGCAGACCGCGGTGCCCAGCGGCGCCCATGCCGCCGCGGCTCATCTCGGCACCGACGCCCTGTCCCGCAGCGGCCCGGACACCGGCCCCGTCAGCGGCTTCGACCTCGCCCTGGACCTGGACCTGGATGCGCCCGAACCCGTCTCGCCGACGGCCATGGCCGCGACGCAGGCCATGCCCGCCTCGGCCGAGCGTGCGCCGATGACGATGGACTTCGACATCTCCAGCCGTGGCACGCGGACGGCGCCTCCGGCGCCCAACCTGGACTTCGACCTCAGCGGCATGGGCGGCCTGCCGGTCAGTCCGCCGCCCGCGCCCGCCGCGCCGGCCGTGGCCTCGACCGACCTCGACTTCGACCTCGGCGAGCCGACCCAGCCTGGCGAGACCCACCCCGACAAGCTGGCCGAAGCCCTCGAGGCCCTGGGCGACGACGACGGCGACCCCCTGGTGCGCCAGTTGGAACTCGCCGACGAGTTCCGCCAGATCGGCGACACGGAAGGTGCCCGCGAAGTGCTGCAGGAGCTGATCCAGCGCGCCAGCGGCTCGCTGCGGGATCGTGCCCAGGCCATGCTCAACGAGCTGCGCTGAGCTCTGCCGCGATACTCTGACGCCCGGCTTGGCCGGGCGTTTTTCTTGACAGTCCATGAGAGTCGCATTGGGAGTGAGCTACCGCGGCGGCGGCTACAACGGTTGGCAGAGCCAGCCCGGCGGCCGCACGGTGCAGGACGCCCTCGAAAAAGGCCTGTCCGCCTTCGCGGCCCGGCCCATCCGCACCCTGTGCGCCGGCCGCACCGACGCGGGCGTGCACGGCATCAACCAGGTCGTGCACTTCGACACCGAGGTCGAGCGCGAGCCCTTCTCCTGGGTGCGCGGCAGCAACCGCTACCTGCCGCCTGACATCGCCATCCAGTGGTGCCGCTTCCCCGGCGACGCCTTCCACGCCCGCAACTCCGCCCGAGGCCGGCGTTATGCCTATCTGCTGCTGGAATCGGCCGTGCGGCCGGCCATCGAGTCGGGCCAGTGCGGCTGGATCTTCCGGCCGCTGGACCAGGCCGCGCTCGAAGCCGCGGCTGAGCGCCTGATCGGCGAGCACGATTTCACCTCCTTCCGCTCGGCCGAATGCCAGGCGGCCTCGCCGGTCAAGACGCTGCGCGAAATCCGCGTCGAGCGGCGCGGCGCCTACTGGCGCTTCGAGTTCGAGGCCAGCGCCTTCCTGCACCACATGGTGCGCAACCTGATGGGCTGCCTGCTCGCGGTGGGCAGCGGCACGCGTTCGCCGGACTGGGTCAGCGAGGTGCTGGCCGCCCGCGACCGCAAGGTGGCCGCGCCCACCTTCGCCCCTGACGGCCTGTATTTCCTCGGCCCGACCTACGATGCCGAGCTGGACATCCCGCGGCATGTCGCCGCGCTCGATTGGTTGCCATGACCCGAATCAAGATCTGCGGCCTCAGCCAGGAAGCCCACGTGGAAGCGGCGGTCGAGGCCGGTGCCGACGCCGTCGGCTTCGTCTTCTATGCCAAGAGCGCGCGCTTCGTGACGCCGCAGCGGGCGAGGGTGCTGGCGCGCTTGCTGCCGCCCTTCGTCACGCCGGTGGGCCTTTTCGTCAATGCGACCGATGCGGAGCTGCAGGCCGGTCTCGAGGCCCTGCCCAACATGCTCGTGCAGTTCCATGGCGACGAGACGCCAGCCGACTGTGATCGCACCGAGCGGCCCTATCTGCGCGCCGCGGCCGTGACGCCCGGTTTCGACTTGGTAGACTTCGGTTCTCGTTTTTCCAACGCCCAGGCCATCCTGCTCGACGCTCCCGTCGAAGGTTATGGCGGCGGCGGCAAGGTCTTCGATTGGTCACTCGTTCCTCCAAACGTCAGCTCTCGCCTCGTTTTGTCTGGTGGGTTGAGTGCTGCCAACGTAGCCGATGGCATCGCACGGGTGCGGCCCTGGGCCGTTGATGTGAGTTCCGGCGTCGAGGTGTCCAAGGGCATCAAGAGCGCCGACCTGATCCACCAGTTCTGCCGCGCGGTGCGCCGCGCCGACGCCGAACTGACCCGCTAGGAAAAACCATGTTCCCCTACGACCAGCCCGATGCGACCGGGCATTTCCGCCATGCCGGCACGCCGACGTACGGCGGCAGCTTCGTGTCCGAGACCCTTGTCCATGCGCTCGACCAGCTCAAGGACGCCTATGCCCACTACCGCGACGATCCCGAGTTCCTCGCCGAGTTCAAGAAGGAGCTGACGCACTTTGTCGGCCGGCCGAGCCCGATCTACCACGCCGAGCGCCTGAGCCGCGAACTGGGCGGCGCCCAGATCTACCTCAAGCGCGAGGACTTGAACCACACCGGCGCGCACAAGATCAACAACGTCATCGGCCAGGCCCTGCTCGCCAAGCGCATGGGCAAGCCGCGCGTCATCGCCGAGACCGGCGCCGGCCAGCACGGCGTGGCCACCGCCACCATCTGCGCCCGCTATGGCCTGGAGTGCGTCGTCTACATGGGCAGCGAGGACGTCAAGCGCCAGTCGCCCAACGTCTACCGCATGAAGCTGCTCGGCGCCACCGTCGTGCCGGTGGAAAGCGGCAGCAAGACGCTGAAGGACGCGCTGAACGAAGCCATGCGCGACTGGGTGACGAACGTCGAGAACACCTTCTACATCATCGGCACCGTCGCCGGCCCGCATCCCTACCCGATGATGGTGCGCGACTTCCAGCGCATCATCGGCCTGGAGTGCCTGCAGCAGATGCCCGAGCTGGCCGGCCGCCAGCCCGATGCCGTCGTCGCCTGCGTGGGCGGCGGCAGCAACGCCATCGGCATCTTCCATCCCTACATCCCGCACGAGGAGGTCCGCCTCATCGGCGTGGAGGCCGAAGGGCAGGGCATCGCCAGCGGCAAGCATGCGGCCACGCTCACCGCCGGCACCCCCGGCGTGCTGCACGGCAACCGCACCTACCTGCTGCAGGACGAGGACGGCCAGATCATCGAGACCCACTCCATCTCCGCCGGCCTGGACTACCCCGGCGTCGGTCCCGAGCATGCCCACCTGAAGGACATCGGCCGTGCCGAGTACGTCGGCGTCACCGACGCCGAGGCACTGGCGGCCTTCCACCGGCTGTGCCGCACGGAGGGCATCATCCCGGCGCTGGAGTCCAGCCACGCGGTCGCCCACGCTATCAAGCTCGCGCCAACGCTGCCGCCGGACAAGATCCTGCTCGTCAACCTCAGCGGGCGGGGCGACAAGGACATCGGCACGGTGGCCGACCTCTCCGGCGCCGCCTATTTCGACCGCCCGTCGCAAGCCGGCGAAAAGGTGAAGCAATGAGCCGCATCGCCACCACTTTCGAGGCCCTGAAGGCCGCCGGCCGCAAGGCGCTGATCCCCTTCGTCACCGCGGGCGACCCGCATCCGGCGGCCACCGTCGACCTGCTGCTGGCCATGGCCGAGGCGGGTGCCGACGTCATCGAGCTCGGCGTGCCGTTCTCCGACCCCATGGCCGACGGCCCCGTCATCCAGCGCGCCGGCGAGCGGGCGCTCAAGCAGGGCATCGGCCTGCGCAAGGTGCTCGGCTACGTGCGTGAGTTCCGCGCCCGCAACGACACCACGCCCCTGGTGCTGATGGGCTACGCCAACCCGGTGGAGCACTACGGCCTGGAGGCCTTCGTCAAGGATGCGAGCGAAGCCGGCGTGGACGGCGTGCTCATTGTCGACTACCCGCCCGAGGAGTGCGAGGAGTTCACCGCCCGGCTGCGTGCCGCGGGCATGGATGCCATCTTCCTGCTGGCACCCACGTCCACCGAGGCCCGGATGGAGCAGGTCGGCCGGCTTGCCAGCGGCTACGTCTACTACGTCTCGCTCAAGGGCGTGACGGGCGCGGGGCACCTGGACACCGGGGCCGTGGCGGCCATGGTGCCGCGCATCCGGCGCCACGTCAGCGTGCCGGTGGGCGTGGGTTTCGGCATCCGGGACGGCGCCACGGCGCGCGCGGTGGCCGAGGTGTCGGACGCCGTCGTCATCGGCTCGAAGCTGGTCGAATTGCTGGAGCGCCAGCCGCTGGATAATGTCGCCCTGACCGGCGCGGCCTTCATCCGAGAGATCCGCGCTGCACTCGACAAGAAGGACTGACCATGAGTTGGCTCGACAAACTGCTGCCGCCCAAGATCCAGCAAGGCGATCCGGCGGACCGCCGCACGGTGCCCGAGGGCCTGTGGATCAAGTGCCCGAGCTGCGAGACGGTGCTCTACAAGACCGACCTCGAGCAGAACATCAACGTCTGCCCCAAGTGCTCGCACCACCACCGCATCGGCGCGCGCGCCCGCCTGGACGCCTTCCTCGACCCCGAAGGCCGCTACGAGATCGGCCAGGAGGTGCTGCCGGTCGATGCGCTCAAGTTCAAGGACAGCAAGAAGTACCCCGACCGGCTGAAGGAAGCGCTGGAGTCCACGGGCGAGACGGATGCGCTCATCGTCATGGGCGGCGCCGTCATGAGCGTGCCGGTGGTGACCGCCTGCTTCGAGTTCGACTTCATGGGCGGCTCCATGGGCTCGGTCGTCGGTGAGCGCTTCGTGCGCGGCGTCGAGACCGCCATCGAGCAGAAGACGCCCTTCATCTGCTTCACCGCCACCGGCGGCGCGCGGATGCAGGAGGGCCTGCTGAGCCTGATGCAGATGGCCAAGACCAATGCTTCGCTGACCCGCCTGGCCAAGGCCAAGCTGCCCTACATCAGCGTCCTGACGGACCCGACCATGGGCGGCGTGTCGGCCAGCTTCGCCTTCGTCGGCGACATCGTGCTGGCCGAGCCCAAGGCGCTGATCGGCTTTGCCGGCCCGCGCGTCATCGAGAACACGGTGCGTGAGAAGCTGCCCGCCGGCTTCCAGCGGGCCGAATTCCTGATGGAGAAGGGCGCCATCGACATGATCGTCGACCGCCGGCAGCTGCGCGAGACCATTGCCCGCCAGTTGGCCATGCTGCAGCGCCAGAGCGCCGATGCGGTGGCCTGACCGCGCGTTTGCGACCTGCGAGCCAGGCCCCGTGCCTGGCTTTTGTTTTTGGACCTCGCCATGACGCTTGACGACTGGCTCGCCCACTGCGAGCGCCTGCACCCCAAGACCATCGACATGACGCTGGACCGCGTCAAGGCGGTGAAGGACAGGCTCGCCATCGCCTTCGACTGCCCGACCATCGTCGTCGCCGGCACCAACGGCAAGGGCTCGACCTGCGCCATGCTGGAGTCCATCGCCCTGCATGCCGGCTACCGCGTGGGCCTCTACATCAAGCCGCATCTCGTGCACTTCCAGGAGCGCTGCCGCGTGGGCGGCGCGCCGGTGGCCGCCGAGTCCCTGGAGCCGCACTTCGAGGCCGTCGAGGCCGCGCGCGGCGACGTCACGCTCACCTACTTCGAGTTCACCACCCTGGCCATCATGCGGCGCCTGCAGCACGAGGCGCTGGACCTGGTCATCCTCGAAGTCGGCCTGGGCGGCCGGCTGGATGCCGTCAACGTCATCGACGCCGATTGCGCCGTCATCACCAGCATCGACCTGGACCACACCGAATATCTCGGCCCAGATCGCGAGAGCGTGGGCCGCGAGAAGGCCGGCATCATGCGCACCGGCCACCCGGTGGTCGTGAGCGACCCCGTCCCGCCGGCCTCGCTGGCCGAGCGGGCGAAGGAGATCGACGCCGACCTGCGCCAGCTCGGGCGCGACTTCAGCTTCAGCGGCGACCGCACGCAGTGGCAGTGGGTCGGCCGCAGCAAGCGCTATTCGGGCCTGGCCTACCCGGCGCTTCGCGGCGTCAACCAGTTGCTGAACGCCGCGGGCGTGCTCGCGGCCTTCGAGGCCCTGGCCGACCGCCTGCCGATCAGCGCCCAGGCCGTGCGCACCGGCCTGGCGCTGGTGGAACTGCCCGGGCGCTTCCAGGTGCTGGCCGGCCAGCCCGCCGTCGTGCTCGACGTGGCCCACAACCCGCACGCCGTGGCGGCGCTGGCGCAGAACCTCGACCAGATGGGCTTCTTCCCGCGCACCCATGCCGTGTTCGGCGCCATGGCGGACAAGGACCTCGCCGGCATCCTCGGCCGCATCGCGCCCCTGGTGGACGTCTGGCATTTCACCGACCTGCCTCTGCCGCGGGCCGCGACGGCCAACGAATTGCAGGCGGCCTTCCTCGCCGCAGGCCTCAGGACGCCTCCCGACGTCGCGACCTACACCCATGCCACGCCGCTGGACGCCCTGCGCGCGGCGGCGGCCGGGGCGACCGCGGCCGATAGAATCCTGGTCTTCGGTTCCTTCCACACCGTGGGAGGCGTCTTGCAGCAGGGCATCCCGCGCGTGACCGCCGGGGCCACAGCGCCCGAGCCTCCCACCCTCCACTGAGCCAGCCGCCGCCGATGGGCCTGTTTTCCTTCCTCAAGCGCGATGACGCCGCCGCCGCGGCGGCGCCCAAGAAATCGGCCAAGTCCGGCGCCAAGGCCACGGCCGCCGACGACGTGCAGGTGCTGCGCGTGCGCGCCCGGCGTCGCTTGATCGGCGCGGCCGTGCTGGTGGCGGCCGGCGTCGTCGGCTTCCCGCTGATCTTCGAGACCCAGCCCCGGCCGATTCCGGTCGACCTGCCCATCGAGATCCCCCGCAAGGACACCGCGCCGCCCTTGGCCGTGCCCACGCGCGAACCGCTGTCGCAAGCGGAGCCCGTCACGGCGCCCCAGCCGGTGGCCAGCACGCCGGCACCGGTCGAGCGGGTCGCCGAGAAACCGGTCGAGAAGGCCGCCGACAAGGTGGCGGAGAAGGCCCCCGCGACCGACCGTCCCGTGACGGCGAGACCGGTGGACAAGCCGGCCGAGAAGCCTCCCGTGAAGGTGGCGGACAAGCCGGCCGACAAGACCGCCGACCGGGCCAGGCCCCACGCCAACGACGGCGCGCGCGCCCAAGCCCTGCTGGAGGGCAAGGAGACGCCCACCCCTGCGGCTGCGGGAGGCACGCGTTTCATCGTCCAGGTCGGCGCCTATGGCGAGAACAAGACGGCCCAGGACGTGCGCGTCAAGGTCGAAAAGCTGGGCCTCAAGACCTACGCCCAGGCGGTGGACACGGCCGATGGCCGACGGGTGCGCGTGCGGCTGGGGCCCTTTGCCAGCCGCGACGAGGCCGAGCGGGCCGCGGCCAAGCTCAAGGGCGCCGGCCTGCCCGGCGCCATCCTGACGCTGTGAGCCGGGTACCGTGGACGTCTCGCTGAGCTGGGTCGATCTCGCACTGGCGGTGCTGTTGCTGATCTCCGTCGGCATCGGCCTGTGGCGCGGCCTGGTGTTCGAGGTGATGTCCCTGGCGGGCTGGGTGGTGGCGTATTTCGCAGCCCCGCCGCTCGCGCCGGTGGTCGAGGGCATGCTGCCGGAGGGCAAGTTCGGTCCCGCCGTCGTCCACATCGTGGCGCTCGCCCTGGCCTTCGTCGCCGTGCTCATCGTCTGGAGCCTGGCCTCGCGCCTGGTCAAGGCGCTGATCCATGCCACGCCGCTGTCGCCGCTGGACCGCCTGGGCGGTGCCGGCTTCGGCGCGCTGCGCGGCATCTTCATCGCGCTGCTGCTGGTGCTCGTCATCGGCGCCTCGCCGCTGGCTGAGTCGGCGCCGTGGCGGGCCTCTCGGGCCGCACCGGTGCTGGCCAGCGTTTTGCACGACGTGGCGCCCCTGTTGCCCGAGCCCGTCGCCCGATTTGTTTCCCGCTCGATGACCCCATCTGAGGCGGCATCGACAGACTAAGGATTTCGCCATGTGTGGCATCGTCGGCACCCTTGCCGCTTCCCCCGTCAACCAGCTCATCTACGACGCCCTGCTGCTGCTGCAGCACCGCGGCCAGGATGCGGCCGGCATCGTCACCATGCAGGGCCAGAAGTGCTTCATGCACAAGGCGCGCGGCATGGTGCGCGACGTGTTCCGCACCCGCAACATGCGGGCCCTGCCGGGCAACATCGGCCTCGGCCAGGTGCGCTACCCCACGGCAGGCAACGCCTACAGCGAGGAAGAGGCTCAGCCCTTCTACGTGAACGCGCCGTTCGGCATCGTGCTGGTGCACAACGGCAACCTCACCAATGCGCACGCGCTGAAGGAGGAGCTCTTCGAGGTGGACCGCCGCCACATCAACACAGAGAGCGACACCGAGGTGCTGATCAACGTGCTGGCCCACGAGTTGGAGCTGGCCGCGCGCGACCTGCCGCTGACGCCCAAGGAGATCTTCTCGGCCGTGCGCGCCGTGCAGAAGCGCATCAAGGGCAGCTATGCGGTCGTGGCCCTCATCGCCGGCTGGGGGCTGCTGGCTTTCCGCGACCCCTTCGGCATCCGGCCGCTGTGCTTCGGCCGCAGCGCCAGCGGCGACTTCATGGTGGCCAGCGAAAGCGTGGCGCTGGAAGGCACCGGCCACCAGCTCGAGCGCGACGTGGCCCCCGGCGAGGCGCTCTTCGTGGACATGGACGGCAAGCTCCACACGGAGCAGTGCAACGACCAGCCCACGCTCAACCCCTGCATGTTCGAGTTCGTCTACCTGGCCCGGCCGGACTCGGTCATGGACGGCATCTCCGTCTACCAGGCCCGGCTCAACATGGGCGAGACCCTGGCCCAGCGCGTCATCTCGACCATGCCGCCGACGGACATCGACGTGGTCATCCCCATCCCCGAGAGCAGCCGCCCCTCGGCCATGCAACTGGCCCACCGCATCGGCAAGCCCTACCGCGAAGGCTTCGTGAAGAACCGCTACGTCGGCCGCACCTTCATCATGCCGGGGCAGGGTGCGCGCAAGAAGAGCGTTCGGCAGAAGCTCAACGCCATCGGCCTGGAGTTCAAGAACCGCAACGTACTGCTGGTGGACGACTCCATCGTCCGCGGCACCACCTCCAAGGAGATCGTGCAGATGGCCCGCGATGCCGGGGCCCGCAAGGTCTACCTCGCCTCGGCGGCGCCGCCGGTGCGCTTCCCCAACGTCTATGGCATCGACATGCCGACGCAGGAGGAACTGATCGCCCATGGCCGCTCCGTCGAAGAAATCCGTCAGTACATCGGGGCCGACGCGCTCATCTACCAGGACGTCGACGCCATGAAGCGCGTCGTGGCTGCCCTGAAGCCCGGCCTGGCCGGCTTCGAGGCCAGTTGCTTCGACGGCCACTACGTGACGGGCGACGTGAGCCTGGCCGACTTTGCCGCCATCCGCGAACAGCGCGTGTCCCAGGGCGACGAGGAAGACGGTGCCGCCCGCAGCCGCCTGGCCCTGCAAAGCGCGAGTGAGGGCTGAGGGATGAGCGATTCCATCCACCGCCCGCTGCCGGACGGCCTGCGCCCCGAGACCCTGGCGGTGCGCACGGCCCTGCCGCCCAGCCAGCACGGCGAGAACTCCGAGGCCCTGTTCCTGACGACGGCCTACGTCCAGCCCGATGCCGAGACCTCGGCGCGCAAGTTCTCCAACTCCGAGGACTTCACCTACTCGCGCACCAGCAACCCGACGGTGCGCAGCCTGGAGGCGCGCCTGGCCGCGCTGGAGGGCACCGAGGGCGCGATCGCCACGTCGACCGGCATGAGCGCCATCCTGCTGCTGGGCATGGGCGTGCTGAAGGCGGGGGACCATGTGGTGTGCTCGCGCTCGGTGTTCGGCTCCACGATCAACCTCTTCGCCAAGGAGTTCGGCAAGTTCGGTGTCGAGACCAGCTTTGTCTCCCAGACCGACCTGGCTGAATGGCGTGCCGCCCTGCGGCCGACGACCCGACTGCTGTTCGCAGAGACCCCGACCAATCCGCTGACCGAGGTCTGCGACATCGGCGCGCTGGCCGACATCGCCCACGCCGCGGGCGCCATCCTCGCCGTGGACAACACCTATGCCACCCCGGCGCTGCAGAGGCCGGCGGAGATGGGCGCCGACATCGTCATGCACTCGGCCACCAAGTACATGGACGGGCAGGGCCGGGTGATGGCGGGCGCCCTGTGCGGCCCCAACCGCCTCATCCGCGACGTCTTTGGCCCCATCCTTCGTACCGTGGGCATGACGCTGGCGCCCTTCAACGCCTGGGTGGTGCTCAAGGGCCTCGAGACGCTCTCGCTGCGCATGAAGGCCCAGAGCGAGCAGGCCCTGGCGGTGGCGCGGTGGCTGGAGGCGCGCCCGGAGGTCGCCCGCGTGTACTGCCCGTCGCTGCCCTCCCATCCGCAGCACGAACTGGCCATGCGCCAGCAGAGTGGGCAGGGCGGGGCGGTACTGTCGTTCGAGCTGAAGGCCGACTCGCCCGAAGCGGCCCGCCAGGCCGCCTTCCACGTCATCGACAGCACGCGCGTTGTCTCCATCGCCACCAATCTCGGCGATACCAAGACCATCATCACCCACCCCGCGACGACCTCGCACGGCCGCCTCACCGAGGCGCAGCGCCAGGCGGCCGGCATCGGCCAGGGCCTGATCCGGCTGGCCGTCGGCCTGGAGCATGTCGACGATATCTGCGACGACCTGCTCCGCGGCCTTTCCACCTTGAAGACCTGATGAGTTCCAACGCTTTCGACAAGGTCCGCACGCGCATCGCGCCGTCGCCGACCGGCTTTCTCCACCTTGGCACGGCCCGCACGGCCCTGTACTCCTGGGCTTATGCCCGCCATCACGGCGGCGAGTTCGTGCTGCGCATCGAGGACACCGACGTCGCCCGCTCGACCCAGGATTCGGTCGACCAGATCATTGCCGCCATGAACTGGCTGGGCCTGAGCTACGACGAAGGTCCCGTCTACCAGATGCAGCGACTGGATCGTTATCAGGCGGTGGTCGAGCAATTGATCGCCGAGGGCAAGGCCTACCGCTGCTACGCGACACCGCAGGAACTGGAGGCCATGCGCGAGGCCCAGCGTGCGCGTGGCGAGAAAACGCTCTACGACCGCCGCTGGCGTCCCGAGCCGGGCAGGCAACTGCCGGCGCCGCCCGAGGGCGTGAAGCCGGTGATCCGCTTTGCCAACCCCGTCGACGGCGAGGTAACCTGGGACGACCTCGTGAAGGGGCCGATCACCATCGCCAACAAGGAAATCGACGACCTCATCATCGTTCGCCAGGACGGCGTGCCGACCTACAACTTCGCCGTCGTCGTGGACGACTGGGACATGCGCATCAGCCACGTCTTCCGCGGCGACGAGCACGTCAACAACACGCCCTGGCAGATCAACATCTTCCGCGCCCTGGAGGCGCCGCTGCCGCGGTTCGGCCACCTGCCCATCATCCTGGGCGACGACGGCCTCAAGCTGTCCAAGCGCCGCGGCGCGGTCAGCGTGATGGACTACGCCGCCAACGGCTACCTGCCCGAAGGCATGCTGAACTACCTGGCCCGACTGGGCTGGAGCCATGGCGACGAGGAACTCTTCACCGCCGAACAGATGGTGGCGTGGTTCGACGGGTCCCACCTGTCCCGCAGCCCTGCCCAGTGGGACCCCGCCAAGCTCGACTGGGTCAATGGCCACTACGTCAAGCAGATCGACGAAGGCCGCCTAGCGGATCTGGTGGTCGCCCAACTGACGGGCAAGGGCATCAAGGTGGCCTCCGGCGAGGTCCTGCCCAAGCTCGGCCTGTTCAAGGACCGCTGCGCGACGGTGGCAGCCTTGGCCGACTGGCTGGCGATGTACTTCGCGCCGGCCGCGCCGTCCGCCGAAGACCTGGCGGCCCACGTCACCGAGGCGGTGCGCCCGGCCTTGGCGGCACTGGCCGAGCGCCTGTCTGCCTTGCCGGACTGGAACAAGGCCGCCATCCAGCAGGCGTTGAAGGAAACCCTGGCCGCAACGGGTCTCAAGATGCCGCAACTGGCCGTGCCTGTGCGCGTGCTGGTGTGCGGTCGTGCCCAAACGCCGAGTCTGGACGCGGTCCTCGAGCACTTCGACAAGAAAAAAGTGCTGGATCGCTTGCAAAGCGTCCGAAATTAGTCATATACTCTTGGTCTCGCTTGAACAGCGCTGCAAACGAAGCGATGAGTATGAAGGCCGGCAACGGTCCGGCGTACAAATCAAAACGGGAGCACACGGGGGTATAGCTCAGCTGGGAGAGCGCTTGCATGGCATGCAAGAGGTCAGCGGTTCGATCCCGCTTACCTCCACCAAAATACCCTGCCGGGTCTTTTGGGTGGCGCGCGGTTCAAGTTGCGAAGGTTTAGTCCCCTTCGTCTAGAGGCCTAGGACACCACCCTTTCACGGTGATTACAGGGGTTCGAATCCCCTAGGGGACGCCAAGTTTGATGAGCTTGGATATTGTCGAAAGACGGTATCGAATTCATCCCACGCGGAGTGGTAGTTCAGTTGGTTAGAATACCGGCCTGTCACGCCGGGGGTCGCGGGTTCGAGCCCCGTCCACTCCGCCAAGGATTCCTTCGGGTCCGCCCGATAAAGAACGGCCAATTTATTGGCCGTTTGCTTTTGTGAAACCGTTCAAACGGCGGGGGTATAGCTCAGCTGGGAGAGCGCTTGCATGGCATGCAAGAGGTCAGCGGTTCGATCCCGCTTACCTCCACCAAAATACCCGCTCATGGGTTCTTTTGAGTGGCACGCGGTTTGAATGTTTGAATTGAGTCCCCTTCGTCTAGAGGCCTAGGACACCACCCTTTCACGGTGATTACAGGGGTTCGAATCCCCTAGGGGACGCCAAACCTGTTTTGGTAATCCCGTCGCAAGACGGGCGAGTTTGATGGGCTTGGGTATTGTCGAGAGACGGTATCGATTCATCCCACGCGGAGTGGTAGTTCAGTTGGTTAGAATACCGGCCTGTCACGCCGGGGGTCGCGGGTTCGAGCCCCGTCCACTCCGCCAATAAATGACAATGCGCCGAATCCTCGCGGATTCGGCGCATTTTTCTTTTGGAGCCGCTCAGGAAACGCCGCGTACCGGCGCGGGGGCTGTACCGGCTTCATCGTTGCCGCCGGTGCCGTGAGCCTGCTGGCCCGAATTTGTGGGGCGCGGTTCGGCCGGCGTGGTGCGCGGCGCTTCGTTCGCGCTGCGCTTGCCGCTCACGACCAACCGCGCCAGCTTGACGACCTCGCTGGCCTCGGCAGGCAGTCCTCCGGCTATCAGGCCGAGTGCCAGGCACACGCTCATCCATCCCTTACGCGCTTGCAGCATCTTCTACTCCAGCCTCGCAAGACGGCAAGGCACGCGTTGCAGTGTTGGGCAGACGGCGCATCGAAACCAGCGTCGAGCGACGAATTGCGCTTTGCGAGGGATGAATTGCAGTTGGCACCCGACGGCGGGGCGGCCCCGAAATGCAATCGGGCCCGTGAAGGGCCCGATCATGCTGTTGAAACCTGGCGGAGAGGGCGTCCGTCAGGAAGTGAGGTTTTATGCGGTTTCCAGCGCTATCGAAGGGCGCTACCCACAAAATGACCCACAAGATCTTCAGGATTTCTACAAGGGCTCTGAGCAGGAAGCGCAGGTCGCAATGCGCGCCAAGGTCGGGCACAGCTTGCAGCCCGGCAATGCGGTGGTACAGCGGGCGGTCGTGCCGCTCTTCTTCCATCGCCGGGGCGCTGAGGTTCCACCATAGTTGCAGGCAGTGGATGCGCAACGTGGTCGCGATAGGACATGGCGGCGGCCCGCCAAGCGCCTGGTGTGCGCCGCGCGCATGCGGCTGCACAAGCGCCACCAGTTCCGCCCGCGGTACGACTTGGTTCCTCTCGTCGAGGAAGACTTCCTTGCGCGTCTTCCTGGGCAGCGGGTCAAGGCCGAGCGTGATCTGATCCGTGTCCTGCATCGTCCCCGACGCTCAGGCCACGCGCCAGTCGGACTGACAAGAAGGTTTTGCAGGCCATCCCTGGCGGACTTTTCGGCATGTCAGCCGATCCCTACCCGCGGAAGTGCAAGCCTGACGCGCGAATCCGCCTTGCCCGATGGTGCAGCCAAGTCACGGCGGCGACGCTCGAACACGCGCTCGGAGGGGCAGGGGGACCTACTCGCCAGCGCTGTAGGCGGGAGTCGATATGCGGGCAAGAGTTTTCAAGAATAACGAGACGAGTCGATGACAGGCATGCCCAGACGTGCTGTGGCCGCAGCGATCCAGGAGGCCGAGGGGGACCCGCAGCGCCTGCTGCGCTGGGGGATCGCCCTGGCTATGCCGCTGCTATTCGCGCTGGCACTGCCTGCTTCCGCGCCGACCGGGGCGCCGCTGCCCGACTTGACAACCCTGAGCCTGCTGGCCAACGCCGCCTTCGGCGTGCTGGGCCTGGCCATTTTCGTGATCGGCTGGCTGGGTGTTGGTGGCGAGCGCCCGCTTGGTGCCACGCTGCTGGCGTCCCTAGGCCTTCCGATGGGACTGCTCTCGCTGTGCGGGTTCGCGCTGCGCGGTGCACTTCCGACCGCCCTCCACGGAAATCCGGCTGTTTGGGCTGATTGGTACTGGTGGCTCGCCCATGCGGTCCTGCCGTTGGCGCTGGGCGGCGCCGTGCTCGTGCCGCGGCAGGCCGTCGCCACGCGCGCGTTGCGCAGACGCATGTTCCAGTCGTCCTGGGGTGCTGCCTTGGCGCTGGTCGCCGGGCTGGCATTGATGCCGACTGCGGCCGAGGACGTGCCGGTGGGCCCGCACGCCCAACCCTGGCTGATCATCATGCTGAACGTAGCGGCCTTCGCCCTATGTCTGGCTCGCCGCGGCCGGAGTGTCCAGGGACTGGCGTTGGTTGCGGCGGCCGGCCTGGCGACGCTTTCCGAGCTCTGCACTGTCTGCGCCCACCTGCAACTGGCCGGGCCGGTCTACGCGGTGCTGGCTCTGACGGTGGTGCTTCTGACCGTCCACCAGGGCAGCTTCGAGCGGCCCTGGCGAGCCCTCCTGCGCTCGCACCGCGAGGTCGTGGCGCGCAAGGCGGCCGTCCAGGCGGCACTCGGCTCGATGCCCGACGCGATGCTGGCCGTCGACCGCGAGCGGCGGGTGAGCGTCATCAACCCGGCCTGCTGCCGTCTTCTCGCCGTGGACGCCGCCACGATGCTGGGGGCCGATCCCGAACCGCTCATGCGGCCCGTCTGGGGCGAGCATGCCGATGCCCTGTTCAGGGACATCGATGCCGTCCTGGCGGGCCGCGAGCCCCCGGACGATGCCGAGCGCGTCGTCCGCGTCAGCGTCGGGGGCGGGGACGTGATGCTGGAGCACCGCCTCGCGCCCGCCGTCGACGCCAAGGGCGGCATCACGGGGGCCGTGCTGTTGCTGCGCGACGTCAGCGAGCACTGGGGCCTGCGCGAACGGCTGGAGGCTGCCGACGACCACGTCCGCACCTTGCTCGACTCCAGCCTGGACCCCGTGCTGCTGGTCAACCCGGCCGGCATCATCGTCGACCTCAACCCCGCGGTCGTCCGGCTGACCGGCCGTGACCGCGACAGCCTGCTGGGCCGCGACTCGGCCGAGGTGTTCGGCGACCCCGACGGGGTGCGCATCGCGCTGCGCTCGGCCCTGGCTTGCGGCAGCGTGCAGAGCGTCGCGCGGGAGCTGGCGCGCGCCGACGGCGAGCATGGCGAGGCGCTCTGCCACATCGCCCCCTGCAGCGACGCGCGCGGCGAGGTCAAGGGGGCTTTCGTCGTCATCCGCTCGACGGCGGCTGCCGATCCAGCGGCGGGGGCGGCCAGCTGCGATGCCCTCACGATGCTGCCCAACCGTCGGCTGTTCCGGGACCGGCTCGAGGAGGCCATCGCGCGCAGCCGCCGCTCCGGGCAGTCGGGGGCCGTGCTGTTCCTCGACCTCGACGACTTCAAGGACGTCAACGACGCCCTCGGCCACGGTGCCGGCGACGAGTTGCTGAAGGTCGTCGCCCGGCGCCTGTGCGCCTGCCTGCGAGGCTCCGACATCCTCGCCCGCATCGGTGGCGACGAGTTCGCCCTGCTGGCCGAGCACCTGGCCGATCCCGAGGACGCCCGCATGCTGGCCGAGCGCCTGTTGGCGGCCGTTCGCGAGCCGGTGCAGGTGGCTGGCGCCGAACTCGCCGTGACCTGCAGCGTGGGCGGCAGCGTCTTTCCCTTCGACCTGGGCGGCGCCGACGCCCTGCTGCGCAATGCCGACACGGCGATGTTCCGCGCCAAGGAGGCGGGCAAGAACAACAGCCAGTTCTTCTCCTACGACATGAGCCGGTCGGTGCGGCGGCGCGTCGAGATCCGTACCCATCTGCGCAACGCCATCAGGCACGACGAACTGAGCGTCGTCTACCAGCCGCGCATGGTGATGGAAGGCAACGAGTTGGCGGGCGCGGAGGCGCTGCTGCGCTGGAACAGTGCCGAGCTCGGCCCCGTGGGGCCGCAGGAGTTCATCCCGGTGGCGGAGGAGGCCGGCCTCATCGTGCCCATCGGCGAATGGGTGCTGCGCGAGGCCTGCGCGCAGGCGGTCCGCTGGCGCCTGGCCAGCCGGCGCGACGTGTCCGTCGCCGTCAACATCTCGGCCCGCCAGTTCCGCGACACCGACATCGTCAAGACGGTCATGGACGTGCTGGCCGAGACCGGCCTGCCTAGCCGGCTGCTGGAACTGGAGCTGACGGAGAGCGTGCTGATGTGCGACACCGCCCGCGCCGTCGACACCCTGCAGCGCCTGAATGCGATCGGCGTGCGGGTCGCGCTGGACGACTTCGGCACCGGCTATTCGTCGCTGAGCTACCTCAAGCGCTTCCCGCTGGACTGCCTCAAGGTCGACCGGTCCTTCGTGGCCGACATCACCGGCGAGGCCCATGACGAGGCGATCGTGCGTACCATCGTCGCGCTGGCCCACGGCCTGGGCATGCGGGTCGTGGCGGAGGGCGTCGAGACGGAGGAGCAGCTGGCGATGCTGCGGCGCCTGCACTGCGACGAGGTGCAGGGCTATCTGCTGGGGCGCCCGGCGCCACCCGAGCACCTCCTCGCGAGGCTGCAGGACGAGAATGCAGCGGACCATCGCCGTGAAAGGCAGGCATGGGACGCGCAGCCGAGCTGATGCAGGTCTTCGGTTCGCCGGTCTCGCGCAAGGCCGGCGCATGGCACGCCCGTCGTCAAGCGGGGCTGAGGGCGCTCGCCCTCGTCGTGCTGCTGCACGCCTGGCTGGCCCAGGCGCAGCAGCGCGTCTTCCAGTTCCTGCGCCAGGAGCAGGGCCTGGAGAACCTTTCCGTGGTCGCCCTGCTGCAGGACCGCCCCGGCAATCTCTGGATAGGCACCGAGAACGGCCTCTACAGCTTCGACGGCGCCCGGGTGCGCCGCTACGGCCGTGGCCAGGGCCTGGTCGAGCCGCGCATCTCCGCACTGCACCTCGACCAGTCGGGCCGGCTGTGGGTAGCCAGCGACACGCGGCTCTTCGTCCGCGAGGAGGACGAATTCGTCGAGGTGCGCGATGGCGGCGAACCCATCAGTGCGCAGCCGGGGCAGGCCCTGTCGTCGACGCGTGGCCGCCTCGTGGTGAACTCGCGGCGCGGCCTGTACTGGGTGCGCCGCGAGGCCGCGGGCTGGCGGGCCGAGCTGCTGTTCGACGCCGAGACGCGCCGGCAGCACCCCGAAGTGAGAGACGTGTCCAGCGTCGTCGCCGACCCCGGCGGCGACGTCTGGTTCGGCTGCGCGCGCAGCCTGTGCCGCTTCGGCACCGCCGGCCTGCACCGCTACGACCCTGCCGGGGAGGCGCTGTCCGAGCCGTTGACGAGCCTGCTGCTCACCTCGGACGGGCGGCTGTGGCTGCGCGCGAGGACGCGGCTGTGGCGGCTCGATCCGGGGGGCGAGGCGCTGCAGCCGATGGCCCTGCCCCCGGCTGCCGACGTTCCGGCGCCGTGGTCGCCGGCCTTGGTTGCCGACCGCCAGCAGCGCATCCTGATGCAATGGGGCAGCGGCCTGGCCCGCTGGGATGGCCGGCACTGGGAGCAGATCGCGGCGAGGCAGGGCCTGCAGACGGGTGGGGGCGTGACCGCGCTGCTGCAGGTGCGCGACGGTGGCGTCTGGCTCGGCACGGCCGGCGCGGGCCTGGCCCACTGGCTGGGCTACGAGCACTTGCGTCATTGGGGCCTGGCCGAAGGCCTGCCCAGCGACGACGTCTGGTCTTTCCTGCGCTCACGGGCCGGCGAGCTCTACATCGGCACGGCCGGCGGCCTGGCGACCGAACACGGCCCGCTGCGAGGCCTGCAGGCTCCGGCGCCGCTGCGCCGGGAGGTCGCCTCCAGCCTGGCCGAAGACGCTCGCGGGCGTCTGTGGGTCGGCTCCTTCAACGGCGCGCTGAGCCGTTACGACCCCATCACCGGCACGCTGACCCAACTGGCCAAGCTGCCGCGCATCACCCGGCTGGTGACCGACAGGCAGGGCCGGCTCTGGATCGTCACGCACGACGGCATCTACCTCATCGACGACCCCGCCCGCGACACGCCGTTGCACCGCATCGACCAGGGCCTGTATCCGCCGAAGACACAGGTGCCGAACGCCCATGACGCCTGCCTCGCGGACGACGGCCGGATCTGGATCAGCACCACGACGGGCTTGCTGCGGGGCGAGGACGGGCGCCTGGAGCGCCTGGAGGTTGTGGACACCACGGGACAGCCGCTGGGCGAGGAATGGCTGCGCGTCATCGCCTGCGGGCAGGGCCGGCTGTGGATGGGCGGAGACCACGGGCTGCTGGAGCTGCGCATCGACGGCGACTCGCGCACCTTGCGCGCGCAAAGCCTGGACGTGCCGCTGCTGCACGACAGGTCGGTCCTGTCGCTGCATCTGGACCGGCGGGGCTGGCTGTGGACAGGCACCGACTACGGCGTGGCGATCTGGAACATGAGCCGCTGGCGCTTCATCCGCCAGGATGCCGGCCTGCCCTGGAACGATTGCAACCAGGGCGCCGTGTACGAGGATCGCGATGGCTCGATGTGGCTGGGGACGAGCCGGGGCGCCGCGCGCTTCGACGATCTGGACACGCTCTTCGCCCCGCCGGAACTCAGCGTCCATGTTGGAGTGCAGGGGCGCAGGCTGGTCAGGCCGGACGTTCGCCGTGGCGGTGCCGACCTGACGCTGCCGTGGCAGATGCGCGCCCTGGTGCTGGACGCCGCCAGTCCGGCCTTCGAGCATCGCTCCGCGCTGCGGTTCGAGTACCGCATGCAGGGGCAGGACGAGGACTGGCGCAGCGGCATGGCCGGCGAGCTGGTCTACCCGTCGCTGCAGCCGGGCAGGTACCGGTTCGAGGTCCGCGTCCGCAACGCCGACCTGCAGGCCGAGTCGCCTCTGCAGTCCCTCGACATCGAGGTGCTGCCGCCCTGGTGGCGCACCGACTGGTTCTATGCCCTGTGCGCCACGGCGGCAGCGGCGCTGGCCTGGGCGGCCTACCGTTGGCGGCTGCACCGCGTCCTCGCGCGCCAGCGCGAACTCAGGCGGCTGGTGGCCGAGCGCACCCGCCAGATCGAGGCCTCGCATGCGCAGATGCGCGAGCTGGCCCTCAAGGACGGCCTGACCGGCGTGCTCAACCGGCGCGCCCTGGGCGACGCGCTGGCCGCCGAAATCGCGCGCGCCGGCCGCAGCGGCAAGCCCCTGGCCCTCGTCATCGTCGACGCCGACCGCTTCAAGCAGGTCAACGACCGCCATGGCCATCTGGCCGGCGACGCCGTCCTCATCGCGATCTCGCAGCGGCTGCAGGCCCCGACGCGGCCCTACGACGTGGTGGGCCGCTACGGCGGCGAGGAGTTCGTACTGCTGCTGCCCGACCTGGACGTGGACCAGCCCGAGGGCCGTGCCCGCATCGACAGCTTCCACCGCTCGATCAGCGCCAGCGCGGTGAAGCTGGACTCGGGCGAGGAACTGCGGGTGACCTGCAGCTTCGGGGTGGCCAGCCTGCAGCCCGACCGGCCCGAGAGTCCCAACGAACTGATTGCGCGTGCCGACGCGGCGCTCTATCGCGCCAAGGAGAACGGCCGCAACCGCGTCGAGTACGCGCCCGCGACGCCTGCCCCATGAACACGAGCCCATGGAAGGCCCAGGCGGCGCGGCCCGCCCGGCCGCGTTGCGGCGAGGGGACAAGACAGTCTTATTACAGGGACACGCTTCTTTCGGTCAGTAACATCGTTCGCAGTGTGCTCCACCGAAGGAGCGGTGCCGGCTGCGACGCGGGCCGGAAACCCGATCGCCATGCGTGAACCCATCCTGCTTTTCCTGCGAGCCAATCGGCGCCACCTGGCCGACCTGGCCTTGGCGAGCCTGGGGGTCAACGCCTTGGCCCTTTCGCTGCCGCTGTTCTCGATGCTGGTCTACGACAAGGCGGTCGGCAACGAGCTCCACGAGACCCTGTGGGCGCTGGCGCTGGGGATGGTGCTGCTGTTCGCGCTGGAGCTGACGCTGCGGCTGTCGCGCGTGCTCCTCATCGAGCATGCGGGCGCCCGCTGGGACATGCACCTGGACGAGCGCCTCATGCGAGGCGTGCTCGCGGCGCCGGCCTCCCAGCCCTTGGCGGTCGGCACGCTGCTGTCCCGCCACCGCGAACTCTCGTCCACGCGCGACGTGCTGTCGGCCCAGTTCCTGGTGCCGCTCGCGGACCTGCCTTTCTCGCTGCTCTTCGCCCTCGCGCTGGCCGTCGTGGCCGGGCCGCTGGTGCTGATTCCCCTCGGCGTGGGCGCCTTGCTGCTGCTGGCGGGCCAGGCCTTGCAAGTGGCGGCGGCGCGGCGCTCGCGGGTCGCCTCCCAGGCCACGGCCCGAAAGCTCGGCTGGCTGGTCGACGTGGTGCTCGCCCGGGAGAGCGTGATGTCCAGCGCCGCCGCGCGGGTGGCCGAACGGGGCATGCGCGAGCCCTCCGCCGTGGCCGCGCGGGCGGCGGCGCGGGCGCGGGTCTGGCAGCAGTTCAGCCAGCAGCTGCTGCCCGTGGGCCTGTCGGCCTGCACCGTGCTCACGCTGGTGGCCGGCGTCTATCGCATCGAGGCCCAGGCGCTTAGCGTCGGAGGGCTCATCTCCACCACCATGCTGGGCGGGCGCCTGGTCGGCTCCATCTGCATGTTCGCGCCGGTCATGCTGCGCTGGCGGGAGTTCCTGAGGGCGCTGCGCGAGATGGGCCAGTCCGTCGCCCTGGACGCGGTGGTGCTGTCGGCCGACGATGCGGCCACCGGCCCGCTCGGCGCCGCGCGCGAGGAGGGCGTTCGCCTGTCCGGCGTCGGCTTCGCCTACCCCGACCGTCCTGCGGTGCTGGACGCGCTGACGCTGCGCCTCGTCCCCGGCGAGCTGGTCGCCGTCGTCGGCAGCTCGGGCGCCGGCAAGTCGACGCTGCTGCGCCTCCTCGCGGGTCATCTCGCGCCCACCGAGGGGCAGCTCGCCGTCGGCGGCCGGATCATCTCGGACGACCTTGCCCGGCGCTGGCTGGCCGGCGCGGTCGCCTACAAGCCGCAGGAACCGGGCTTCCTCGCCGGGCCGCTGCACGAGGTCGTGGCGCCGGGCGAGGCCGGCCAGCGCGAAGCCGAGCTGCTGCGCACCCTGCGGGTGGCGGGCCTGGGCCCGCAGCTCGACCGGGGCGAACTGGGCCTGAACACGGCGCTGGGGCCCAACGGCGCGGGGCTGTCCGGCGGCCAGCGGCAGATGCTGGCCCTGGCCCGGGTGCTGCACCAGCGCAGCGACCTGCTGTTGCTGGACGAGCCCACGCTGGGCCTGGACCGGCAGGCCCAGGAGGGGCTGCTGGCGGCCCTGCCGGCGTGGAAGGAGGGGCGCTGCGCCGTGGTGGCCACGCACAGCGCCGAGCTGATCAACCTGTGCGACCGCGTCCTCGTCCTCGAGCGCGGCCGGCTGGTGGCCGATGCGCCCCCGCAACGCCTGCTCGCGCCGGGCGCCGTGTCGACCCGGCCCGGCGCCGCCCGCCGCCCGGGCCCGGGCGAGCCGGCGCCGAGCCTGAAGGAAGGATCGTGATGGTTTCCATGTCTCCCGCGCGGGGCGGCCTGCGCGCCGCGGCCCTCGGATGGGCGCTGTTGATGCCGGCCTGGGCGCCGGCCCAGGCGGGGCCCGGCCCGGCGGCCGAGGTGCCGGGCACGCCCGCATCCGCCGCGTCGGCCCCGGCGGCCCCTGCCACCGATCCGGCGAAGCCGCGGCTGGCCGCGCTGCATGGCCTGCTGGGCATCCCGCCCGTGCTGCCGCTCAACGGCAACGGGCCGCCGCTGTCGCTGGGCGAGGCGCTCCAGGCGGCCTGGCAGAACAGCCCCGACGTCGCCGCGGCGCAGTACCGCACCTTGAGCTTCGACTACACCCGCAAGGCCGCCCGCGGTGCGCTGCTGCCGCGGCTGGACGGCCGGCTGTCGGTGGGCCGGGGTCATCTCGTGACGCCCGACCGCGTGGCCAACCTCGGCCGCGGCGACCACTCCGCGGTGCTCAGCCAGGCCCTGGTCGACGAGGCGGCGCGCCATGAATGGACGCGCCAGGAGCTGCTGACCGCCTCGGCGGACGCCCAGCAGGCGGGCGTCGAGTCCCAGACCCTGCTGGACACCGGCAGCGCCTGGTTCGGCGTCATGCAGCAGCGCGTCTCGGTCGAGCTGGGGCTGGAGTACGAGAAGGCGCTCAACGAGCTACTGCGCTACATCGGCGACCGCGTCGCCGCCGGCGGGGCCAGCCCCGCGGAGCGCGAACGCATCGGTGCGCGGGTGGCTAACGTGCGCTCCAGCCTGGCCGACTCGCGCGCCGCGCTGGCGGCGGCGCTGCGCAATTTCCAGCGGCTCTCGGCGGTGATGCCTTTCGGCCTGGCCCTGGATGCGCCGCTGGACCTGGACATCCCCGACGACGCCGAGCGTGCCTGGACCGTGGCCCTGCTCGGCAATGCCGACATGCTGTCGGCGCAACTGGAGTCCGAGGCGGCCGAGGCCGAGCGCCGCAGCCACCGCGCCGCCTTCCTGCCGCGGCTGGCGATGGAGGTGACCTATTCGCAGACGCGCAACATCGCCGGCACCGAGGCCTCGCAGCGCGACAACAAGGCCATGCTGGTGATGACCGTGCCGCTGGTCAACGGCGGTTCGGACTACGCCAGGATGCGGGCCTCGGAGGCCCGCCGCAGCGAGCTGGACGCGCGCGCCGAGGGCGTGCGCCGGCGCGTGCAGCAGGACCTGGAGACCGCCTACGCCAACCTGGCCGCGGCGACCGAGCGCTTCGCCGCCGTGCGCGACGAGCTGGAAGCCAACCGCAAGGTCGTGGAGGCCTTCCGCGCCCAGCTGCAGGGGGGCAACCGGCCGCTGCTGGACGTCCTGGACGCCTACCAGCGGTTGCACCAGAGCCGGCTCGACCTCGTGCAGGTCGTCGTGGGCGCGGCGCAGAACGAATGGCGCATCGCCCACCTCACCGGCGCGCTGCGCGCCGTGGTGGCGCGCTGAAGGGGGCGGCATGGCAGGCGGAGGCGGCAAGAACGGCGACTATTGGCCCGGGTTCGTGGACGCGTTGACCAACGTGGTCATCGCGATGGTGTTCGTCATCGTGGTGCTGGCCATCGCGCTGAGCTTCTCGGCGCAGATGCTGGCCAAGCGGATGGCGGCGCGCATCGCCGAGCAGCAGGCGGAGCTCGGGCGCGCCCGGGCGGCGGCCAAGGGGCCGCCGGCCGAGGTCGAGAAGATGCCCTCAGGGCCCCTGGTGGAGGCCCGGGCGCCGGTGCGCACGCGCATCCCCGTGGCCGGCAACGAAGCCACCCTGGCCGCCAGCGCCGTGGCCAAGGTCAAGCCGGCGGAGCGCTTCCTGCAGCTGGACTTCGCGGCCGGTGCGCTCACGGTCGACGCGGCTGCGGCCAAGGCGCTGGCCGCGGCCCTGGCGCCGCTCAAGCAGCAGCTGGCCGAGTCGCCCGCGCTGCGCCTGGAGGTCGTGGCCGTCGGGCCGGAGATCCACCTCAGCGAGAACCAGCGGGCCGCCTACATCCGCGCGATGGCGGTGCGCAACGAGCTGCTGGGCCAGGGTATCCCGGGGGAGCGCATCGTCACCCGCATCGACATGAAGGCGCAGCCGCCCGGGCCCGCCGTGGGCGTGCGCATCGGGGAGGGGCGATGAACCCTGCCGCGGAGCCAGGCGTGGACGCGTCGCCGCAGGCCCAGCCCGCCGTGGCGGCCACCGCCGCGATGCCGGTGGACCTGCTGCTCGCCCATTTCGACAACACGCTGGGCCAGGGCCGCCGGCTGCGCCGGCCGCGGGCCCTGGTCTACACCGTCTGCGGACTGCTGCTGGCCCTGCTGCTGTGGGCCGCCGTGGCGCCGGTGGACCTGGTGGTCCACACGCAGGGCCGCATCGTGCCCTCGGGCAAGCAGCAGCTCGTGCAGCACCTGGAGGGCGGCATCCTGTCGAAGCTGTTCGTCCGCGAGGGCGATGCCGTGGCGGCCGGCCAGCCGCTGGTGGCGGTGTCCGACCTGCAGGCCAACTCCTCGCGCGGCGAGAAGGCGGCCCGGCTCACCGGCCTGGCGGCGCGCGTCGCGCGGCTGGATGCCGAGGCCAGCGGCGCGGCGCGCTTCACGCCGCCGCCCGGGCTGGACCCGAACGACGCCGCCGTGCGGGCCGAGTCCGAGGCGTTCGCCGCGCGGGCCGCCAAGCTGACGCAGACCACGCGCGTGCTCGAAGAGCAGGCCGCGCAGCGCCGCCAGGAGGCCGCCGAGGCCAGCGCCCGCGCCAAGGGCCTGAAGGCCGAACTGGAGGTGGCCCGCGCCCAGCTCGCGCTGGTGCAGAACATGGTGGCCCGCAATGCCGGCTCGCAAAGCGAGCTGCTCGACGCGCGCGGCCGGGTCGAGCGCCTGGGCACGCAGATCGCCGAGACCGAGGCCTCGCTGCCGCGGCTGGCCGCCGCCGCCGCGGAGCTGGCCGCGCGGCTGGCCGAGGCGACGGCACAGTTCCGCAGCGATGCCCGCACCGCGCTGTCCGACGCCCGCGTGGAACTGCGCCGTCTCGAGGAGGAGCTCAAGACCGAGGACGACCGTGTCCGCCGCACCGTGCTGACCGCGCCGGTGGCCGGCGTCGTCAACAAGCTCTCCAGCAACACCCTCGGCGGCGTCGTCAAGCCGGGCGAGACGCTGGTGGAAATCACCCCGCGCGACGAGGCCATCGTCGTCGAGACGCGCGCCTCGCCCGCCGAGCGCGGCACCTTGCGCGTCGGGCTGCCGACGCGGGTCAAGGTGGCGGCCTTCGACTACACCGTCTACGGCACGCTGCAGGCCCGCGTCACCGAGATCAGCGCCGACAGCCTGGCCGACGAGCGCGGGGAGCGCTACTTCCGCGTCGTCGCGGCGGTGGACCCCGACAGCGTGCGCCGCTTCGGCGAGCCCCTGGGCCCGGGCATGACCGTCAATGCCGACGTGGTGACCGGGCGCCGCACCGTCCTGCAATACCTGATGTCGCCGATCCGCGGCCTGGCCGACGCCGCCCTGCGCGATCGCAAATGAACCCGAGGACCCTTCCATGACCGAAATCGCCTCCACCGCAGCCTCGCCCGAGGTCCCGGCGCGCCGTGCCCCGCCGGCGCACGAGCACGGCGTGGGCCCACGGCACGTGTTCTTCGTCGCCCTGCCGCTGCTGGCCATGCTGGCGGGAGCGGCGTCGATGTGGCACTTCGTGTCCTTCGCCATCCTGTCCAACCCCATCCTGAACGGCATCATCATCACGGTACTGTGCTGGGGCATGTGGACCATGGCGGGCCACCTGGTCGCCCTGTTCGCCGAGGAGCGCGTCTTCCGGGCCGGCATGCACTGGCTGCGGGACGGCGACGCCAGCGGCGAGCAGAACCCGCGCCTGGGCCCGCCGGCCTTCGTGACCGGCATGCTCGAGCGGCTGCAGAAGCTCGGCCTGGGACACCAGGTCTACATCCACAGCTCCGCGATGGAGCCCGAGATCGAGGCGCTGGAGCAGTACCTGAACAAGCGCCAGGAGCTCAGCCAGTTCCTCGTCGGGCTGATGGTGGGCCTCGGCCTGCTCGGCACCTTCGTCGGCCTGCTGGAGACCCTGGTCGAGACCTCGGGGCTCATCGCCACCATCGCCAAGAGCGTCGGCGGCGGGGCCGACATGGAGGGCGAGTTCGCCAAGATCGTCGGCGGCCTGCAGAAGCCGCTGTCGGCCATGGGCACGGCGTTCTCGGCGTCGATGTTCGGCCTGGTCGGGTCCATCGTGCTGGGCTTCCAGATGGTGGCGGTGCGCAAGGCGGCGACCGATTTCGTCGAGGTGGTGCGCAGCCAGGTGCTGTCGCTGGCGGAAAAGAGCAGCGTCAACGAGAACGTCGAGATCAGCGAGCGCTTCCTGGCGACGCTGCTGGCCGACATCCTGGAACAGCACCGCGCCTCGACAACCGGCCTGGCCGACGTCGTGGCTCGGCTGGACAGCCTGGTGCCCCAGGTCGCCGAGATGGCGGCGGCCTCGGCCCGCCTGTCCGAGCGGCTGCAGACGCAGGAGCAGGTGCTGGAACGCACCACGGCCACCGTCGGCGGCGTCGGCGACGTGGTGCCGGCCATGGGGCGGCTCGCGTCGGCGGCCGAGGGCATGCTGCAGCAGACCGAGGCCGCCAACGAGCGCGTCGGGCGGATGCTGGGCTTCCTGCCCGCGCAGGAGGCGCTCGTGGGGCATGTGCGCGAGGCGCTGGCGCGGGTCGACACGCTCGAGCGCGAGATCGCCTCGCTCACCGCATCCAACGAAGGCCTCAGGGGCGAAGTGCTGCAGCAGGCCGCCCTGGTCAAGCGCATGGACTCCACGCTCTGGAACCTCGAGAAGGACCAGCTGCGCGACGTGCTCTCCGGCACCGACGCCAAGGGAGGGCGGCCATGATGCTGGAGGTCCGGATGGACATGGTGCGCGCCGCGGCCCAGGGGCGCTTGTCGCTGCCGTCGGTGCCGCGCGTCGTGCGCCGGCTGATCGGCCAGCTCCGCGATCCCGGGGCGTCGGTGCTCGACGTCGTGGACGAACTGGAGCAGGAGCCCCAGCTCGCAGCCCGCACGCTGCGCATCGCCAACTCGCCCTACTACTGCGGCCGGCGCAGCGTGGCCAGCCTGCGCGATGCCGTCATGGTGGTCGGCACGAACACCCTGCGCACGCTGGTGATCAGCGGCGGGCTGGAGGCCGTCTTCGTGGCGGTGCCGGGCGTGAACCTGCGCCAGTTCTGGCTGGACGCCACCATCACCGCCAAGGCGGCGCGCAGTCTCGCCCGGCTGGCCGGCGCCGATGCCGAGGCCGCCTTCCTGGCGGGCCTGCTGCACAACGTGGGGCATCTCATCCTCTGCCAGGGCTTTGCCGACCGCCTGCCTCCCGCCCTGGCCGGCGCGCGCTCGGCGCGGGGCCGCGAGCTGGCACGCATCGAGCAGGACATCTGCGGCATGGACCATGCGCAGGTGAGCGCGGCATGGCTGGACGAACTCGGCTTCCCGGAGTCGGTCGTCGACGCCGTGGCCCACCACCTGGACCCCGGCGGCGCGGGCGGCCCACTGGCCCCGCTGCTGGGCCTGGCGACGCAGCTGGCCGCCTCCATCGAGGCCGGTGACAGCGCTCGCATCGCGGTGCACAAGCTCGACGCCGGCTGGGTGGCCGCGGCCTCGCTGCTGGCCGATCGGCTGGACGAGGAACTGGCCGTGCAATACGAGCAGATCGCCGCCGGAGGTGAAGCGTGAGCATCGGCCATGCCACGCGGCGCGCCGTCGGCGTGGTGCTGGGCGGCTTCGCCCTGTCGGCGGCGGCCAGTGCCTGGTGGCTGCACGGGGCGCTGGCGCCGGCCCAGCTCGGCGGGCTGCTGGCCGTTCATGCCTTCGCGGCGCTGGCCACGCTGGCCGCGCTGGCCTGGGTGTCCCGATGGTGGAAGGCCGGCGCCGAGCCGCTGCTCGCCCAGCTGGAGGCGGCCGGCCACGGCCGCTTCGGCGAGCGGGTGCAGGACGGGCCGGTCGAGTGGGCGCCGCTGGGTCGCGCCATCAACGTCGCGCTGACCCGCATCAAGTCGCAGCTCGACGACCGCGACCGCCGCCTCGGACAGCTGCATACCGAAATCTCGGTCGACCCGGTCACCGGCCTGGCAGCGCGCGCCCAGTTCATGGACGGCCTGTCGGACTGCCTGCACGAGCTCGGCGAGGAGGCCACCGGCGGCCTGGTGCTGCTGCGCGTGGACGACCTGGCCGGCTTGAACCAGCGCGCCGGCCGCGAGCGCGCCGACGAGCTGCTCAGGCAGATCGCGACCCTGCTGCGCACCCGCGTGCAGCGCCTGTCGCGCCAGGGCGGCATCATCGCCCGGCTCAACGGCGCGGATTTCGGCGTGCTGGTGGCGGGCGTCGAGGCGCAGGCGCTCGACGCCTGGACACGCGAGCTGTCCGACGCCCTGCATGGCCTCAGGCAGCGCGAGCTGAGCGATCGCCCGCGGGTGGGCTGGCTGGCGGCGAGCGTCTTCCATGCCGGCGAGACCGTCGGCGCGGTGATGTCGCGCGTGGACCGCGCGCTGCAGTCCGGCGAGGCCGGCGACGCGGCCTGGCTGATGGTGAGGGCCGGCCGTTCCGGCCCGGCCTTGTCGCTGGTGCAGTGGCGCGGCCTGATCGACGAGGCCCTGGCCACGGGCCGGGCCTCGCTGACCCTGACGCCGGTCACGGGCACCGGCGCGGCAGCCGCCCATCAGATGGGCGAGGTGTGCCTCGAGGGGCCGGACGGCCGGCGTTTCGGGGCCGACGAGGTGCTGCCCGCCGCGCTGCGCACCGCGCGCATCGCCGACATCGACCTGCGCGTGGCCGAGCTGGCGCTGGCGCACGCGCAGGCGCACGGGCAGGCGGTGGCCATCCGCGTGTCGCCGCGCTCGGCGGAGCGGCCGTCCTTCGTGAGCCGCCTGGACGAGGCGCTGGCCGCCATGGACGCGGCGGCCCGCCAGCTGTGGGTGGAGTTCCGCATCGACGGCGAGCGCAACCTGCCCGCCGTGCTCGGGCCGCTGGCCGCCATGCTGCACCGCCATGGCGTGCGCATCGGCCTGCAGCGCATCGTGGCGCCGCCGGAGGACCTGGGCCTGCTGCGGCAACTGCACGTCGGCTACCTGCGCCTGGCGCCGTCCATGGCCGTGGGCCTGGCCGGCGAGGGCAGCTCGGGCAAGCGGCGGCTGCTGCAGCTGATGGCCGAACTCGGCGGCTCCGAGGGCCTGCGCGTGCTGGCCCCCGAGGCGGGCTGCGCCGAGGACGCGGCGCTGCTGCGAGACATTGGCATTCCCTGCGCCGACCCGCCCATCGCGGGCGCCGCGCACTGAGATCGAACGGAGCGGTCCATGGACACCGTCACGGGCAAAGTCGTCATCCATTCGCCGACCGGCGAATCCGTCATCAAGCTCGCGCTGTCGCGCGCCGCGCTGACCAAGATCCTCGTGGCCGGCGTCGACCTGGTGCTGGTGCTGCCCGACGGCACCCAGCACGTGCTGCAGGGCGCCGCGCTGCGCTCGCTGACCGACCCGGCCTTCGCCGTCCAGTTCCAGGACGGCAGCGCCGAGGTGGCTTCGCTGGTCGCCCAGGCGGGGCCTGTCAACATCACGGACACGCTGCTGCGCACCGTCGAGAAGAACACCAGCCAGGATGCCGCGCCCCCGGCGCAGGCGCACGAGGCGGCCAGCGACATGCCGCCGCCGCCCAAGCCGGCGCTGGACGGCGGCATGGTCTCGGGGCCGGCCGCCGGCGAGGCCGGAGGCAAGGCCGAGTTCCACGAGCAGGCCCCGCCGATCACGCTGGTCATCACGCCCGCGCCGGCCGCCAACAGCGGCGTGCCGGGCGGGCCGCCCCCGCCGCCGCCCGCGGTCGCCACGCTGACCATCGCCGGCCTGCTGCACAACGTCACCGGTCAGGACGTGGCGACCACGCCGGGCGGCACCACGGTCACCGGCTCGGGTGGCTCGGCGGCCTCGGCCACCGACTTCTCCCCCGCCGCGCAGGCGGCGGCCGAGGTCATCACGGGCACCTCGGGCGACGACGTCCTCACCGGCGACGGCGGCCAGGGCATGGGCAGCGGCTGGGCGCGCTGGTTCGACATCTCCATCTCGGCCAAGCAGGCGCCGCTGGTCAAGAGCGTCGTCATCGGCGGCCTGCCCGAGGGCTTCGAGGTGATCGGCGCGACCAAGGGCGCCGACGGCTGGGAGGTGACGCTGCCCGCCGACCCGACCGCGGCCACGCACCTGAGCGTCATGATCCGCTATGCGGTCGTCTCCGACACCGCCTCCTCCGCGCCGACCACCTTCGACCTGGTGGTCACCGCGACCGCCGACGTCGGCGGCTCCATGCTCGACGGCAAGCTCACGCTGCCGGCCATCGTGCGCGATGTGACGAGCGCCGCCGACATGGCCTACACCGACGCCTCCGGCAAGGCGGGCATCGTCTTCCCGGCCTACGGCCTCGGCGACGTGATCGATGCCGGCGCCGGCAACGACAAGGTCTTCGGACTCGTCGGCGCCGACCGGCTCAACGGCGGCGCCGGCAACGACACCCTCGACGGCGGGGCGGGCAACGACACGCTCGTGGGCGGGGGCGGCGCCGACGTGCTGATCGGCGGCACCGGCCGCGACACGGCCAGCTGGGACGGCTCGCCGGCCGGCGTGGACATCGACCTGGCGGCCAACACGGCCCACGGCGGCGACGCCGAGGGCGACAGCTTCGACAGCATCGAGAACCTCGCCGGCAGCAGCCACGACGACATGCTGCGTGGCGACGAGGCCGCCAACCGCATCGACGGTGGTGCGGGCAACGACGTGCTGGAGGGCCGCGGCGGTGCCGACCAGCTGATCGGCGGCGCCGGCAGCGATACCGCGTTCTACGGCAACTCCAGCTCGGCCGTCACGGTCGACCTGCAGTCCGGCACCGGCAAGGGCGGCGAGGCCGAGGGCGACACCCTGGCCTCGATCGAGAACGTGACCGGTTCGACCCACGACGACGTGCTGCGCGGCAGCGCCGACGCCAACCTGCTCGACGGCGGCGCGGGCGACGACCTGCTGGAGGGCCGCGGCGGTGCCGACCAGCTGCGTGGCGGCGCCGGCACCGACACCGCCACCTACGAGAGCTCGTCGGGCGGCGTCGAGGTGAGCCTGGGCACGGGCCAGGGCAAGGGAGGCGACGCCGAGGGCGACCGGCTGCAGGACATCGAGAACCTCGTCGGCTCGGCCCACGACGACCTGCTGGTCGGCGACGCCGGGGTCAACAAGCTCGAAGGCGGCATCGGCGACGACGCGCTCGAGGGCGGGGAGGGCGCCGACGTGCTGGACGGCGGCGATGGCAGCGACACCGCCAGCTACGTCGATGCGCAGGAGGGCCTGACCGCCAACCTGGCCGACCCCGGCAAGAACACCGGCGAGGCCGCGGGCGACCGCTACCTCAGCATCGAGAACCTCGAGGGCTCGGAGCTGGACGACGTCCTGGTCGGCGATGCCGGCGCGAACGTGCTGATCGGCAACCCCGGCAACGACCAACTCGTCGGCGGGGCCGGCGACGACACGCTCGAAGGGGGCGCGGGGGCGGACGCCATCGACGGCGGCGCCGGCAGCGACACGGCCACCTACGTGCATTCGAGCGAAGGCGTGCGCGTCTGGCTCGACGGCACGCCGGGCAGCGGCGGCGAGGCCCTGGGCGACGTGCTGGCCAACGTGGAGAACCTCGTCGGCTCGCGCTTCTCGGACCGCCTGGTGGGCGATGCCGGGGCCAACGTGCTGGACGGCGGGCGCGGCAACGACGTGCTGGTGGGCGGTGGCGGCGCGGACACGCTGCAGGGCGGCGACGGCAGCGACACGGCCGACTACACCGACTCGGGCGCCGCCGTCACCATCGACCTGGGCAAGGGAACGGCCAGCGGAGGCGATGCCGAGGGCGACAAGCTGCAGTCCATCGAGAACCTGGCCGGCACCGCCTTCACCGACGTGCTCACCGGCGACGCCAGCGCCAACAAGCTCTACGGCAATGCCGGCAACGACACGCTGGCGGGGGCCGCGGGCAACGACATGCTCGACGGCGGCGGCGGCGACGACCTGCTGGACGGCGGCAGCGGTGCCGACGCCCTCGTCGGCGGCGACGGCACCGACACGGCCACCTATGCGGGCTCGGGCGGCGGCGTGCAGGTCAACCTGGGCACCGGCACCGGGCGCGGCGGCGACGCCGAAGGCGACAGGCTCTCCGGCATCGAAAACCTCATCGGCTCCGACTTCGCCGACGTGCTGACCGGCGACGCCGGCCGCAACGTGCTGACCGGCGGGCGGGGCGACGACGTGCTGGACGGCGGCGACGGGGCCGACACCCTGGACGGCGGCGACGGCAGCGACACGGCCAGTTATGCCAGCGCGGCGGCGGGCGTCCGCGCCAGCCTGGCCGCCCCGGCCACGAACACCGGGGCGGCGGCGGGCGACAGCTACCTGTCCATCGAGAACCTGGCGGGCAGCAACTACGACGACCGCCTGGAAGGCGACGACCAGGCCAACGTCATCACCGCCGCCGATGGCGACGACGTGCTCGTCGGCGGCGCGGGCGCCGACACGCTGCAGGGCGGCGCGGGCAACGACACCGCCGATTACGGCGCCTCGGCGCAGGCGGTTCAGGTCAGCCTGGCCGCCGGCAGCGGCAGCGGCGGAGACGCCCAGGGCGATACCCTGGCCGGCATCGAGAACCTGATCGGCTCGGCCTTCAACGACGTGCTGACCGGCGACGCGGGTGACAACCGCCTCGTCGGCGGTGCGGGCAACGACCTGCTGGACGGCGGCGCGGGTGCCGACGTGCTGGATGGCGGCAGCGGTACCGACACCGTCACCTACGCCAGCGCCGGCGCCGGCGTGAGGGCCAGCCTGACCCACCCGTCCGACAACGCGGGCGATGCCGCCGGGGACACCTACGTCTCGGTCGAGAACCTGGTGGGCAGCGCCTCGGCCGACACGCTGGAAGGCGATGCCGGCGTGAACCGCCTGGAAGGCGGGGCCGGCGACGACCTGCTGATCGGCGGCGCCGGGGCGGACGTGCTGGTCGGCGGCGCCGGCAGCGACACCGCCGGCTATGCCGGTGCGGCCGCGGGCGTCACGGCCAGCCTGGCCGACCCCTCGGCCAACACCGGCGACGCAGCCGGCGACAGCTACGACAGCATCGAGAACCTCGCGGGCTCGTCCTGGGCCGACACCCTCATCGGCAACGCCACCGCCAACCGCCTGGACGGCGGTGCCGGCGACGATCTGCTGGTGGGCGGCGCGGGTGCCGACACGCTGATCGGTGGCGCCGGGGTGGACACGGCCAGCTACGCCGCCTCGGCCGAGGCGGTGACGGTGAACCTCTCCACAGGCCGCGGCAGCGGCGGGGATGCGCAGGGCGACGTGCTCTCGCAGGTCGAGAACCTCATCGGCTCCGCCTACGGCGACGTGCTGACGGGCAGCGCGGGCACGAACCGGCTGGAGGGCGGCGCGGGCGACGACACCTACGTCGTCGACGACAGCAGCGACGTGGTCGTCGAGCGCCCGGGCGAGGGCACGGACCTCGTCCAGGCGTCGGCGAGTTATGTGCTGTCGGACGACGTCGAGAACCTGACGCTCACCGGCACGGCCAGCATCGACGGCACCGGCAATGCGCTGGACAACGCCATCACCGGCAACGCCGGCAACAACGTGCTCGATGGCGGCGCCGGGGCGGACACCCTGGTCGGCGGCGCCGGCGACGACACCTATGTCGTCGACAACGTGGGCGACGTGGTCACCGAGGCGGTGGGCGAGGGCACGGACACGGTGCGTGCGTCGATCAGCTGGACACTGGGCGCCAACCTCGAGAACCTGGTGCTCACCGGCAGCGGCGACACCACCGGCGTCGGCAACGCCCTGGACAACCGGATCACCGGCAACAGCGGCAGCAACCTGATCGACGGCGGCCTGGGCGCCGACCAGATGGCCGGCGGCGCGGGCAACGACACCTACATCGTCGACAACACCGGCGACACCGTCACCGAGGCGGCGGGCGAGGGCACCGACTTGGTCAGGAGCAGCGTGAGCTTCGTCCTCGGCGCGAACGTCGAGAACCTCACCCTCACCGGCAGCGCCAACGTCGACGGCACCGGCAACGAGCTGGCCAACGTGCTGCTGGGCAACGCCGGCAACAACGTGCTCGACGGCAAGGCCGGCGCCGACACCATGACCGGCGGCGCGGGCGACGACACCTACGTCGTCGACAACGCCGGCGACACCATCGCCGAGAACGCCGGCGAGGGCACCGACACCGTCCGCTCCTCGATCAGCTGGACGCTGGGCGACAACTTCGAGAACCTCACCCTCACCGGCAGCGGCAACATCGACGCCACCGGCAACGCGCTGGCCAACGTCATCATCGGCAACGCGGGCGACAACCTGATCGACGGCAAGGCCGGCGCCGACAGCATGTCCGGCGGCGCGGGCGATGACACCTACGTCGTCGACAACGTCGGCGACACCGTCACGGAGGACGCCAACGCAGGCTGGGACACGGTGCGCTCCAGCGTGACTTACGCGCTGTCGTCCAACGTCGAGGAGCTGGACCTGACCGGCGGCGCCAACATCGACGCCACCGGCAACGAGCTGGACAACGTGCTGGTGGGCAACGCCGGCAACAACGTGCTCGACGGCGGCGCGGGCGCCGACACCATGCGCGGCGGCGCGGGCGACGACACCTACATCGTCGACAACGCCGGCGACACCGTGACCGAGTCCGCCGGAGGCGGCACCGACCTGGTGAAGAGCAGCGTGAGCTTCACGCTGGGCGCCAACGTCGAGAACCTCACCCTCACCGGCACCGCGAGCATCGGCGGCACCGGCAACGACCTCGACAACGCCATCGTCGGCAACGTCGGCAACAACGTCATCGACGGCGGCGCCGGCAACGACACCATGGCCGGCGGCCTGGGCAACGACACCTACGTCGTCGACAGCGCGGGCGACTTGATCGTCGAGAACGCGAACGAGGGCATCGACACCGTCAAGGCCGGCTTCAGCTACGTGCTGGGTGCCAACCTGGAGAACCTGGTGCTCACCGGCAGCGGCGACTGGAGCGGCACCGGCAACGCGCTGGACAACCAGATCACCGGCAATTCGGGCAACAACCTCATCGACGGCGGCGCGGGCGCCGACCAGATGGCCGGCGGCGCGGGCAACGACACCTACCTCGTCGACAACACCGGCGACACGGTGACCGAAGCCGCCGGCGAAGGCGTGGACGCCGTCTTCGCCGGCGTGAGCTTCCGGCTGGGCGACAACGTCGAGAACCTCACGCTCACCGGCAGCGCCGACATCGACGGCAGCGGCAACGCGCTGGCCAACGTGATCACCGGCAACGCCGGCAACAACGTGCTGGACGGCGGCGCGGGTGCCGACACCCTGGCCGGCGGGGCCGGCAACGACACCTACGTCGTCGACAACGCCGGCGACACCGTGACGGAGAACGCGGGCGAGGGCACGGACCTCGTCAAGTCGTCGGTGAGCTGGACGCTGGGCGCCAACCTGGAGAACCTCACGCTCACCGGAGGCGCCGACGTCAACGCCACCGGCAACTCGCTGGCCAACGTCATCACCGGCAACGGCGGCAACAACCTCATCGACGGCAAGGCGGGCGCCGACGGCATGGCCGGCGGCATGGGCGACGACACCTACGTCGTCGACAACCTGGGGGACACCGTCACCGAAAACGCCGGCGAAGGCAACGACAGCGTCATCGCGTCGCTGAGCTGGACGCTCTCGGCCAACGTCGAGAACCTGGCCCTGACCGGCAGCGGCGACACCGATGCCACGGGCAACGAGCTGGACAACGTGCTCACCGGCAACGCGGGCAACAACGTGCTCGACGGCAAGGTCGGCGCCGACCACATGGCCGGCGGGGCGGGGGACGACACCTACTACGTGGACAACGCCGGCGACACCGCGACCGAGAACGTCGGCGAAGGCCACGACGTGGTCCTGGCCAGCACGAGCTTCCGCCTGGCCGAGAACGTCGAGGACCTGACGCTCACCGGCACGGCCGACATCAACGGCACCGGCAACAGCGCGGGCAACCGCATCGTCGGCAATGCCGGCAACAACGTGCTCGACGGCGGCGGCGGCGCCGACACGCTGATCGGCGGCGCGGGCGACGACACCTACGTCGTCGACAACACCGGCGACGTGGTCACCGAGAACGCCGGCGAGGGCACGGACACCATCCGCTCGTCGGTGACCTTGGCGCTGCCTGCCAACGTGGAGAACCTGGTGCTTACCGGCAGCGCCAACATCGACGCCACGGGCAACGCGCTGGACAACCAGATCACCGGCAATGCCGGCAACAACGTGCTCGACGGCGGGGCGGGCGCGGACCGCATGGCCGGCGGCGCGGGCGACGACACCTACCTCGTCGACAACGTCGGCGACACCGTGGCCGAGGCAGCCGGCGAGGGCAGCGACACGGTCCGCAGCAGCGTGAGCTTCACGCTGGGCGCCAACGTCGAGGACCTGGTGCTGACCGGCAACGGCAACCTCAACGGCACCGGCAACGAACTGGACAACGCCATCACCGGCAACGCCGGCAGCAACCGGCTGGACGGCGGCGCCGGGGCGGACACGCTGGCCGGCGGCGCGGGCGACGACACCTACGTGGTGGACGACCTGGGCGACGTGGTGGTGGAGAACGCCGGAGAGGGCACGGACACCGTGCTGGCCTCGGCCAGCCATGTGCTCGAGGCCAACGTCGAGAACCTCACGCTGACCGGCAACGGCAACATCAACGGCACCGGCAACGAGCTGGCCAACGTCGTCACCGGCAACAACGGCAACAACGTGCTGGACGGCGGCGCGGGCGCCGACACCCTCGTCGGCGGCCTGGGCAACGACACCTATGTCGTCGACGATGCCGGCGACGCCATCGTCGAGAACGCGGGCGAGGGCACGGACACGGTGCGCAGCAGCCTGGGCTGGACGCTGGGCGCCAACCTCGAGAACCTGGTGCTGGCGGGCAGCGCCAACATCGACGGCACCGGCAACGCGCTGGCCAACGCGCTGACGGGCAACGCCGGCAACAACGTGCTCGACGGCGGTGCCGGCGCCGACACCATGGCCGGCGGCGCCGGCAACGACACCTACCGGGTCGACAACGCGGGCGACGTGGTGGTCGAGAACGGCGGCGAAGGCACCGACACCGTCATCGCGACCGTCAGCTACACACTCTCGGCCAACGTCGAGCGGCTGGTGCTCGACGAAAGCGGCGGCGCCATCGACGGCGCCGGCAATGCGCTGGCCAACAACATCACCGGCAACACGAGCGACAACGTGCTCGACGGCGGCGCCGGGGCCGACACCCTGGCGGGCGGCGCGGGCAACGACACCTACGTCGTCGACAACATCGGCGACACGCTGGTGGAGGCCAGCGGCCAGGGCGTCGACACGGTGCGCGCCTCGATCAGCTGGACGCTGGCGACCAACTTCGAGAACCTGACGCTGACCGGCACCGCCGCGATCGACGGCACGGGCAATGCGGTGGCCAACGTCATCACGGGCAACGTGGCGGCCAACGTCCTCGATGGCGGGGCGGGCGCCGACACCCTGGCGGGCGGCGCGGGCGACGACACCTACGTCGTCGACAACGCGGGCGACCTGGTGCTGGAGAACGCCGACGAAGGCACCGACACCGTGCGCTCGTCGATCAGCTACACGCTCACGCCCAACGTCGAGAGCCTGGTGCTGACGGGCAGCGCCGACCTGGGCGGCACCGGCAACACGCTCGACAACCAGATCACGGGCAATGCCGGCAACAACACGCTCGACGGCGGGGCCGGCGCCGACACGCTGGCCGGCGGCGCCGGCGACGACACCTACGTCGTCGACAACCCGGGCGACATCGTCGTCGAGAACGTCGGCGAAGGCGCCGACACCGTGCTGGCCTCGGCCAGCCACGTGCTCGAGGCCAACGTCGAGAACCTGACCCTTACCGGCAACGCCAACATCGACGGCACGGGCAACGACCTGGCCAACGTCATCACCGGCAATGGCGGCAGCAACGTGCTCGACGGCGGCGCGGGCGCCGACACCCTCGTCGGCGGAACGGGCAACGACACCTATATCGTCGACAACGCGGGCGACACCGTCGTCGAGGCGGTGGGCGCGGGCACCGACACCGTGCGCGCCTCGCTGAACTGGACGCTGGGCGCCAATGTCGAGAACCTCGTGCTGACCGGCAGCGCCAACCTGAGCGGCACCGGCAACGAGCTGGACAACCAGATCACCGGCAACGCCGGCGACAACGTGCTGGACGGCGGCGCGGGCGCCGACACCCTGGCCGGCGGCACCGGCAACGACACCTACGTCGTCGACAACGCGGGCGACGTGGTGAACGAGCGTGCCAGCGAGGGCACGGACACCGTGCGCGCCTCGGTCACCTACACGCTGGCGGCCAATGTCGAGAACCTCGTGCTGACCGGCGGGGCGACCATCGACGGCACCGGCAACTCGCTGGACAACGTCATCACCGGCAACGCCGCGGCCAACGTGCTGAGCGGCGGCGGCGGCAACGACACGCTGGACGGCGGCGCGGGCGCCGACACGCTGGCCGGCGGCACGGGCGACGACACCTACGTCGTCGACAACGCGGGCGACGTGGTCGTCGAGAACGCCAGCGAGGGCATCGACACCGTCCAGGCCTCCGTGACGCACACGCTCGCCGCCAATGTGGAGAACCTGGTGCTGACCGGCTCGGCGGCCATCGACGGCACCGGCAATGCGCTGGCCAACACCATCACCGGCAACGCGGCCGACAACGTGCTCGACGGCGGAAGTGGCGCCGACGCCCTGGCCGGCGGCGCCGGCAACGACACCTACCTCGTCGACGACGCGGGCGACGTGGTCACCGAGAACGCCGGCGAGGGCATGGACACCGTGCGCTCGACCGTCACGTACGCGCTGTCGGCCAACGTCGAGAACCTCGTGCTGCTGGGCAGCCTGGCGATCGACGGCACCGGCAACGCGCTGGACAACCTGATCACCGGCAACTCGGCCGCCAACGTGCTCGCCGGCGGCACCGGCAACGACACGCTGGACGGCGGCGCCGGAGCCGACACGCTGGTGGGCGGCACGGGCAACGACATCTACGTCGTCGACAACGCGGCCGACGTGGTCACCGAGAACGCCGGGGAAGGCACCGACCTCGTGCAGGCCTCGGTGAGCTATGCCCTGGCGGCCAACGTCGAGAACCTCACGCTCACCGGCAGCGCCAGCATCTCCGGGACGGGCAACGGCGACAACAACGCGATCACCGGCAACAGCGGCGACAACGTGCTGGACGGCGGCGCGGGCAACGACACGCTGGCCGGCGGCGCCGGCAACGACACCTACGTCGTCGACAGCACAGGCGACGTGGTCACGGAGAACGCCAACGAGGGCACGGACACCGTCAAGTCCTCGATCAGCTGGACGCTGGGCGCCAACCTCGAGAACCTGGTGCTGACCGGCAGTGCCAACATCAACGGCACGGGCAACGCGCTGGCCAACAGCATCACCGGCAACACCGGCGTCAACGTCATCGACGGCGGCGCCGGCGCCGACACGATGGCCGGCGACGGCAACAGCGACGTCTACATCGTCGACAACGCCGCCGACGTGGTCGTCGAGGCGGCCAACGCCGGCTGGGACACGATCCGCTCTTCGGTCACCTACACGCTGCCGGCCAACGTCGAGACCCTCATCCTGACGGGCACTTCGGCCATCAACGGCACCGGCAACGGCGGGGACAACACCCTCATCGGCAACAGTGCCGCCAACACCCTCGACGGCGGTGCCGGCAACGACGTGCTGGACGGCGGCAGCGGCGCCGACACGATGATCGGAGGCACGGGCAACGACGTCTTCGCGGTCGACAACGCCAGCGACGTCGTCACCGAGAACGCGGGCGAAGGCACCGACACGGTGGTCTCGTCGATCACCTACACGCTGGGCGCCAACGTCGAGAACCTCGTCCTCTCGGGCACCAGCGCCATCAGCGGCACGGGCAACGCCGGCGACAACCTCATCATCGGCAACACGGCCGCCAACACGCTCAACGGCGCGGCGGGCAACGACACGCTGAACGGCCTCAACGGCGCCGACACCATGGTCGGCGGCACCGGCAACGACACCTACTGGGTCGACAACAGCGGAGATGTGGTCACGGAGAACAGCGGCGAAGGCACCGATACCATCATCGGCCTGGCGAACGTCACGCTGGCGGCCAACGTCGAGAACGGCATGCTGCGGGACGGCGTGAAGCTCGACGGCACGGTCGGGCAGTACCTCGCACTGCCCACGGTGACGGTGGGTGGCGACATGACGCTGCAGGCCTGGGTGGATATCCCCGCCAGCCAGACCACGTGGTCACGCATCTTCGACATCGGTGTTCAGGGCTACGACAACGTCATCGTCTCGATGAGCGGCACCCAGATCGTCGCCCAGACCTACACCGGCTCTGCCTGGGGCGGCACGCTGACCACGCCCTCCCTGGGCACCGGTTGGCACCAGATCACCTTCACCATCGATGCCCAGGGCTCGGCCACGGTCTATGCGGACGGCGTGTCGCGCGCCTCGGGCACGATGAGCTTGCCCAACGACGTGTCGCGGCAGTTCCTGGTCGGCAAGTCCGGCTGGGGCGTGGACCCCTATCCCAACATCGTGGTCAGCGACGTGCGCATCTGGGACCGCGCGCTCACGCAGGCCGAGGTGCTGGCCAACATCAACATGGGCTCGCTCACCGGCACCGAGAGCGGCCTGCTCGTCTACCAGCCGCTCAACGGCACCCTGGCCAGCGGCATCAGCGGCGGGGGCTCGGCCACCCTGGGCGGATTCACGAACGGCAACGTGCTGCACTATGGCGGCACGCTGGACCTGACGGGCGGTTATGCGGACTACAACCTGTCCGGCAACGGCGCCGCCAACACCCTGACCGGCAACGGCGGCAACAACGTGCTGAACGGCGGCGCCGGCGCCGACACCCTGGCCGGCGGTGCCGGCGACGACACCTACGTCGTCGACAACGCGGGCGACGTCGTCACCGAGGCCGCCTCCTCCGGCACCGACACCGTCTACTCGTCGGTCAGCTACACCGTGCCGGCCAATGTGGAGGCGCTGGTCCTCACCGGTACCGGTGCCATCGACGCCACCGGCGGGACGACGGCCGTGCGCCTGGAGGGCAATACCGCGGCCAACACGCTCACCGCGGCCAGCACCGGCTCCTGGCTGTTCGGGGGCGGGGGGGCCGACGTGCTCGCCGGCGGCGCCGGCAACGACGTGCTGGTGTCCCAGGCCTCTCCCCAACTGGGGCTCAAGGGCGAGTACTACAACAACGGTGCCTGGTCCGGCAGCCCGGTGCTCACCCGCTACGAGGTGGTGGATTTCAGGACCGACGGCAGCTTTGCGCCGGGCGTCGCCGCCTCCGACAACTTCTCGGTGCGGTGGAGCGGCAACCTGCTCGCGCCGGCCTACGGCACCTACAAGTTCCAGTTCTTTGCTGACGACACCGCGACGCTGACCCTGAACGGCACGACGCTGCTGACCCAGTCCGCCTACAACGGCCAGAATTCGGCCGTCGCCTCCATCACCCTGCAGGCCGGCTACAACAGCATCGTGATGACGATGACCGAAGGCGTCGGCACGGCTGCGGCTAAGCTCTACTGGCAGACGCCCAACGACACGTCGCTGGGCCTGATCCCCCTCAACGCCCTGTCCTCCGGCACGGGCGCGGCGGACGCGACCGGCGACACCCTCACCGGCGGCGCGGGCAACGACCTGCTGATGGGCGGCAGCGGCGCCGACACCCTGGCCGGCGGGACGGGGGACGACACCTACATCGTCGACAACGCCGGCGACTCGGTGACCGAGAACAGCGGCGAGGGGACCGACACGGTGCAGTCGTCGATCACCTACACCCTCGGCGCCAACGTCGAGAACCTGGTGCTCGCCGGCAGCGCCGCCATCAACGGTACCGGCAACGCGCTGACCAACGCCATCGTCGGCAACGCCGCCGCCAACGTGCTCGACGGCGGCGCCGGCGCCGACACCATGAGCGGCGGGGCCGGCGACGACATCTACGTCGTCGACAACGCGGGCGACGTAGTGGCCGAGAACGCCAACGAGGGGACCGACACCGTGCAGTCGTCGGTGACGTATTCGCTGACGGCCAATGTCGAGAACCTGGTGCTGACCGGCGGCGCCGCGATCGACGGCACCGGCAACGCGCTGGACAACGTGATCACCGGCAACGCCGCGGCCAACGTGCTGACCGGCGGGGCCGGCAACGACACGCTCGACGGTGGCGCCGGAGCGGACACGCTGATCGGCGGCACGGGCAACGACACCTATGTCGTCGACGACGCTGCCGACACCGTCACCGAGAACGCTGGCGAGGGTACGGACACCGTGCAGTCCTCGATCAGCTGGGCGCTGGGCGCCAACGTCGAGAACCTGGTGCTGACCGGCAGCGCCGCCATCAACGGCACCGGTAATGCGCTGGACAACGGCATCACCGGCAACGCCGCGGCCAATGTGCTGGATGGCGGCGCCGGCGCCGACACGATGGCTGGCGGGGCGGGCAATGACACCTACGTGGTCGACAACACCGGCGACGTGGTCATGGAGAACGCCAACGAGGGCACGGACACCGTGCAGGCCTCGGTCAGCTGGACCCTCGGCGCCAACCTCGAGAACCTGGTGCTGACCGGCAGCGCCGCCATCAACGCCACGGGCAACTCGCTGGCCAACACCCTCATCGGCAATGCCGGCGACAACGTGCTGGACGGCGGCGCCGGCGCCGACAGCCTGGCCGGCGGCGCTGGCAACGACACCTACGTGGTCGACAACCTGGGTGACGTGGTCACGGAGAGCGCCAACGAGGGCACGGACACCGTGCAGGCCTCGGTCAGCTGGACCCTCGGCGCCAACCTCGAGAACCTGGTGCTGACCGGCAGCGCCGCCATCAACGCCACGGGCAACTCGCTGGCCAACACCCTCACCGGCAATGCCGGCGACAACGTGCTGGACGGCGGCACGGGCGCCGACGCGATGGCCGGCGGGGCGGGCAACGACACCTATGTCATCGACAATCTGGGCGACACGGTGACGGAGAATGCCGGCGAAGGCAGCGACACCGTGCAGGCGTCCGTGAGCTGGACGCTCGGAGCCAACGTCGAAAACCTGGTGCTGACCGGCAGCGCCGCCGTCGACGGCACCGGCAACGCGCTTGCCAACGTGCTCACCGGCAACGCCGGCAACAACCTGCTCGACGGCGGGGCCGGCGCGGACACGATGACCGGCGGGGCGGGCAACGACACCTATGTCGTCGACAACGCCGGCGACGTGGTCATCGAGAGCAGCGGGGGAGGCACGGACAGCGTGCATGCCTCGGTCTCGTACACGCTCACGGCCAACGTCGAGAACCTGCAGCTGACTGGCAGCGCCAATCTCAGTGGCACCGGCAATGCGCTAGACAACCAGATCACCGGCAACGGCGGGGACAACCTCCTCGACGGCGGGGCCGGCGCGGACACGATGACCGGCGGGGCGGGCAACGACACCTACATCGTCGACAACGTCGGCGACGTGGTGGTGGAGGACGCCGGCGCCGGCACGGACAGCGTGCACGCCTCGGTGTCGTACACGCTGGCGGCCAACGTCGAGAACCTGACCCTGACCGGCGCCTCGGCCATCGACGGCACGGGCAATTCGTCGGACAACCAGATCACCGGCAATTCGGCGGCGAACACGCTCAGCGGCGGCGATGGCAACGACACGCTCACGGGGGGCGGCGGCGCCGACGTGCTGCTGGGCGGCGCAGGCGACGACATGCTGGTGGCGGCCTCGCCGGCGGACCTCGCTTCGGCCGACGGCGGTGCGGGCATCGACGTGCTGAAGTTCGCCACGCTGGGCAGCAGCTTCGACGTTGCCACACTGATCAATGCGGTGACCAACGTGGAGACGCTGGACCTGCGCAACGGCGGCGCAGGCCTGATCGACCTGTCCAGCCTCGCGATCACCAGCATCACCGACGCCAGCCACGACCTCACGCTCAAGCTCGACAGTGGCGACGTCATCAACCTGTCCGGCGGCGGCATGCTGCAGGAACTCTCGAGCGGCGTCGATGCGTCCGGCCACTCGCTGGTCGACTACGCCGTGCTGGAGTTGCAAGGAGGGGACTGGGTGACGACCTCGACACTGCACGTCGTGGCCGGTGCCGGTGGGTGAGCCAGAACGCGCGGTGGCGACCTTGGTCGCAAGCGTCCGCTGGGGACGTACCTGGACGCCCCCCGGTTTGCCAGGCTTTCAGCCATCGCCCGGCTGACGCGGGTCTCAGCTCTCACGGCTGCCCTTTGGCGCTATCGCCCCCGCCGCCCCGCCGGCGTCAGCGGAATGCTCCTCTCCGCAGCGCCCAGTTTGACCGCCTCCACGGGCATGCCGTAGACGACGCAGCTGGCTTCGTCCTGGGCCAGCGTCAAGGCGCCGGCCTCGCGCATCGCCAGCAGGCCGCGCGCGCGTCGTCGCCCATGCCCGTCATCAACACGCCCAGCGCGTTGAAGCTGGCGCAGCGGGCCACGGAGCGCAGCAGCACGTCGACCGAAGGCCGGTGGCGGTTCACCGGCAGGCCATCGGAGACGTTCACCTGGTATTACGCACCGCTGCGCGAGAGCTGCATGTGGCGCCCGCCGGGGGCGATCAGCACCCGGCCGGGCAGCACGCGGTCGCCCTGGCGCGCTTCGCGCACCTCAGCTGGAGCAGGTTGAGATCCTCACTGGCAAGATGCCCGAGATCGTTCTGGCCGACCGCGGCTATCGCGGCGTCGAGCCCGCATGTGGGGCGCGGCTGCTGATCAGCCAAACGTGGCGACTGCCCACGCGGCTGCAGAAGCTGCTCAAGCGGCGCCAGGTGGTGGAGCCCATGATCGGACACATGAAGGCCGACGGGCTGCTGGGCAGGAACTGGCTCAAGGGCCCGGAAGGCGACGCCTTGCATGCGCTGCTGTGCGGCGCCGGGCACAACCTGCGGATGATCCTGCGGCACCTGCGGGTGCATTATTGCGTCGTCCTCGGCGCCGTCGGTATGGCGGCCTCGCTGCTCTGGCAACTGCTCACCCCATCATTGCCTCTCGGCATCTGCGCGGGACGGCAGAGCACCGCGACGCGCCGCTGAAAACGAGTTGTTCAGGGCCGACTACTTAGACGAAACCATAGTGACCAGCGGCGCGCATCCGCTCTTTTCATCTACGGAAAACGAAACGGTTGTAGTGCCATGATATTCGAGAGTCTTGCTTAAACTGGTAACGTCCGTGGCGTCGGTTGTTCCGTCCGGCGTGCCAAAAATTGACCGGATCTGTTCCTGATGAATGCAGACATTTGGCGATATCTCGATCTGCACTATTGCTTACGCATCGCGAACACGTCTACGCGAAGCTGCAGATCCAGAGCGTTGCGGAGCTTACGCGCTTTGCGCTGCGTGAGGGCCTAACAACCTTGGATGCCCGCCCACCCCGTTAGTTGGTTCGCGGTCACAGCGGGCCGGGCTTCACCGCCGAGCAGCCGCCGCAAGAAGGCGGCGGTTGCCATCTTCAAGCTGGACGCAGGTTGAACGATCGGCTGCCCGCCGTGATCTCACAGTCCTGTTCTTCCCCACGCCGCAGGTTGGCTGGCCGAGACGGGCGGCCCATCGTTCAAGCGGTAACACTATGCTGTGTCGGGGCTTGGTGCTGCGATGGCGGATGGGAACGGAGTCGGAATTTGATGCGATGCAATGAAGTGGTCGTGCGGTCAGTGAGCCATGCCTGTCGTCTGGGCCTGTTGGTTGCCGCGGCCATGCTGACCGGCTGCTCCACCTATCGCCCCTGGATCAACGAAGGACTGCCCGAGGCGGGAGGGGCGCTCGCGGTGGCCCCGTCGCCGCCGCGCCGCGCCTTTCCGCCCGTGGCGGCCGCCGTCACGTTGTCGGGTGGTGGCGCCCGTGCCGCAGCATTCGGCTTGGGGGTGCTGCGGGAAATGAAGGCCACGGAATTCAACCTCGATGGCCGGCCCACCACGCTGCTGGACCAGGTCGTGCTGGTCAGCGGCGTCTCGGGCGGCAGCATCCTGGCCGCGCACTACGCGGCCTTCGGCGACGAGACGCTGACGCGCTTCGAACCGGACTTCCTGCTCGTTCCTTTCGAGGCCGGCCTCATCAGGCAGGCCTTCGCGCCCCTGCGGCTGTACCACCTCACGTCGCCGTGGTACGGGCGCAGCCACATCCTGGTCCAGCGGCTCGACGAGCTCTATCGCGGCCGCAGCTTCGGCGACCTCAAGGCGCGCCCCGGCGCGCCCGAGTTGCTGGTGACCGCCACGGACCTCACCACCGGGGCGCCTTTCGACTTCACACCTGAGCAGTTCGGCCTCATCTGCTCGGACCTGGACCGCACTCCGCTGTCGTTCGCCATCGCCGCCTCTTCGGCCGTTCCGATCCTGCTTTCGCCGCTGACGCTGGAGAACCACGCCGGAGAGTGCACGTCCGCGCCGCTGCCCTTCCACAAGGCGGCTGGCACCGCCGACTACCGCACTCGGATGCTGGCCCTGAGCGCCGACAGCTACCGCGACGCCAAGGAGCGCCCCTTCATCCATCTGGTGGATGGCGGCGTATCGGACAACACGGGGGCTCGGCTGATGCTGGACCGGCTGCTGGCCGGAGGCTCGATCGCCTCATCCTTCCCCGACGCGGCACCCGGCTCCATCCGCCGCTTGATCCTGATCACGGTCAACTCGGAACGGGGCCTGGCGGAGCGCATCGACGCGAGCGATCGCGTGCCCTCAACGGGGCAGGTCGTCGAGACTCTGGTCTTCGGTGCCGGAGCGCGCGAGACACAGGTCACGCTCGGGATGCTCCACGATGACAACCGACGCTGGCAGGAGGAACTTTTGAGCACCCGCGGCAAGCCTGGCAGCCCGTTCGCTGCGGATGCCGAGCTTCACATCGTCAGCGTGAGCCTGCACGATGTGCCGGACGACAGGATCCGGCACAGCCTTTTGCGCGTGCCGACTGCTTTCACGATCGAGGCGAGCGACGTGCAGGCGCTGCAGAAAGCGGGCGCTGCGGCCCTGCGCGAATCGCCGGCTTTCAATCGGCTGAAGGTCGGTTTGACCGGACTGGATCGACCCGCTTCATCAGACCGTCCATGAATGTTTCGCTCACTGCCTTGAAGACCTCACTGACCTGTGGGAGAGGCCGAACCAGAAGGCGGATAGAGAGTGAAGGCTTCATTGCGTTGCGCCGCCCGACTTGACGGCAAACCCGCCACCCGCTGCGCCTGGAGCCGAGCCGCTGAACTTCCAACCGCCGCGCGGAGTTGCTTGGAACTGGTATCTGATAGGACGTCAGCCACGTGCGGAAGGCGCTGATCGTTGAGGCGGTCTCCGATGCCGGCGAATTCGAGGCAGGTGCGGCGCTCGGGAAGCTCAATAAGCCGTTGCGGTCCGCAGGGCAGAAGCGCTGCTGGGGGGTAAGCGTTTGCTGCCGGAGCTTCTTAGGCCCAGGGGGCTGACTTCCATCGTGGCGTGGGCGTAAGTCCCTGCGCCTGCAGGTGAACATGCGAGGCGCCGCCTGTGCTTTGCGTGGGCGGCGCGCGGTCGCAACGACGCGCGGATGATAGTGCCTGATGACGGGGGCGTTGTTGTAGGCGCCCAGGTAGCGCCGCCCCTGTGCCTCGTGGAGCCACACCTCACTGCCTTGGACGATGTGCATTGAGCAGGGTGTCATTCACGGGCCATCATTCCTCGCGGCAAGGCGCCGAGATATCGCAGGTGCAGTTGGTCTTGACCTGCGCAATGGAGCGAGCATCCTGCGAGAAAGTCGCTGAAGCGTCACCGCGAAAGCCAGCCCCGCCGATCCCCGTCAACCGCGCAGGGACGCCAGGCCCTCGCCGAAGATGTCAAGCGCCTTGAACAGTAGCGAGCGTGGGATGGTCAGCGAGGGCATGACGCGCATGACGTTTGTGTATCGGCCACAGGGGATCATCAGCACGCCGTGGCTCGTGACGTGGTTCATCAGCCGGCCCAGGCGCTCACCCTTCAGTGGCTCCTTGGTAGCCCGGTCCTCCACGAGCTCGATTCCGATCATCAGGCCTCGACCGCGGACTTCGCCGACCCAGGGACTGTTGAAGCCGCGGATGTAGTCCTGCGCTTCCTGTCCCAGTGCGTGCGCGCGGTTCAGCAAGTCGAGCGAGGGATCTTGCAGGATGGCGATGTTGGTCAGGGCCACGGCGGCCGAGACGGAATTCGCTGCGAAGGTATTGGGTGCGCTGCCGTCGGGAATCTTGGCGGCCAGGTCTTTGCGCATGACCAACCCAGCCATCGGCACGTCGCCGCCGACGCCCTTGCCGAAGGTCATCATGTCCGGCTTCACGCCGGAATGCTCGACCGCCCACATCTTGCCGGTGCGCCCAGCACCGGCTTGCACCTCATCCACGATCAGCAGTGCGCCGCTCTTGTCGCAGGCCTTGCGGACCAACTGCAGGAACTCGGGTGCCGGCGGCACGTAACCGCCTTCTCCCTGGACAGGTTCCACGATGACCGCAGCAACGTCATCAGCCGCGGTATAGGGCGTGTTCAGCAGGTAGTCGACGTACTCTCCCGCAATTCGTTCGGCGCTCTTGTGTGTCGTGTCGAACGGGAAGCGATAGGCATAAGGGTAGGGCGCGTGAATCACGCCCGGCATGAACGGCCCGAAGCCCTTGCGGTAGTTGGTGCCTGTGGTCAGTGAGCCCGAGGCGTGCCAGACGCCGTGGTAGGCGCCGTGGAAGGCGATGATCTGGTGCCGGCCGGTGACGCGCCGTGCGAACTTCACGGCAGCCTCGAGCGCGTCGCTGCCGCTCTGCGCGAAGTAGGTGATGCAGTTGCCGCGTAGACCCTCGGGTGCGATTTCGGAAATCTTGGTCGCCAACTCGGTGCGCCTGGTGCTGTTGACCTCCATCGAGTGCATCAGCGACTCGGACTGCGCCCGCATCGCTGCCACCACCCGCGGGTGGCAGCGACCGACGCTGCTTACGCCCACACCGGCCGACAGGTCGATGAAGGTGTTGCCGTCCGGGTCCTTGAAGGTCACGCCGAAGGCGCGATCCATGACCATGGGCATGCGCCCGCCACCGCGGGCCATCGATTCCGTTTGCGCGGACTGCTCCAGTGCCGCGGTCGACTTGGGACCAGGGAAGGTGGCCGACACCATCTTCGGTGCGTCGGGAAAGTTCAAGGATTCCAGTTCAGTTTCGATCACGACGGACCTCGCTCACGTTGTTGGTTAGTGCACTGCCATGGTGTCGTGCACCGCGACTGCGCAGGTAGCCCGAATCGGCAGGCCCTCGGTCCGCGCACTGCCAAAGGCGGCTAACGTTTCGGCAGGTTGAATGTCCAGAGTCCGCAGCCGAGGCTTGAGTGGCGTGCTTCCCCGACGAGCGATCCGCCGCCCAGCACGCGAACGCGAAGTGCTGCCCCGACCTTGGTCAGCTCCGCCCGGCAGCGCCGCCCTCAGAGCATGCGGCCGAGCACGTCGGTCTGTCTGCCCTTGTCGAAGAAGCGGTGCTTCAGCGCGCCGGCCACGTGCAGCACCACCAGCGCCAGCAGTGTGTAGGCCAGCACGCGATGCAACAGCTTGAAGACCTCGAACCACTTGTCGTTCTTGGGCAGCAACTCGGGCAGGTGACCGAGGAAGAAGAAGGGCACGCCGTCGCTCTGGGCGAAGGTGCTGGACATCGAGTAGCCCATCAGCGGTACGACGATCATCAGCACGTACAGCGCACGATGTGCGAATTTCGACAGCGTACGTTCCCAGGCTGCCAGGCCGGCTGGAGGCTCCGGCATGCGATGCCGAATGCGCAGCAGGCCCTGCGCCAGGGCCAGCATCAGCGCCAGCAGGCCGAATTGCTTGTGATTGGGATAGAACGACTCGAATTTGACTGGCAGCTCGTCGGGCAGGTTCACCATCACGATGCCCGCCGTCAGCGTGCCGAGCACCGCGGCGGCCCGCAGCCAATGGAGCCATCGCATGCTGGCGGGATATCTGTCGGTTGCGGTGGTCGTGTGATCGTTCATATCGGCGGGGCGAAGTGGCGTGTGAGCTGAATCAGAGGGGGACACTGCCGCGGTACTGCCGACGATAGCGGCCGCAGAGGCTGGTCAGTACTTCGAAGGCATTCGTCCGTGCCAGTTGGGCGAGGGCGTTGATGTCCTGGACCTCGTCGAGGACCTCCAGCAGCCTTCCGGGTGTGAGCCGCTCGTCATCGACATCGGTGATGTCCACGGTGACGGTATCGGTCGACGGGCGCCCGACCCAGGTCATGCGGCGGCCTTGCAAGCGCAGCCTGCCGTGGGATGCGGGGCCGCACAGGTAGTCGCCGACTGGCCCCAGCGCCACGGTCGCCAACCGGGTCGGACGCTGTGCGCGCGAGGTGTTTCGATCGCCCATGGGCTCGCCGGTGGAGATGTGCTGGCAGTGCAGCAGGCGCGCCTGCACCTGCACGACCTGCCGCATCGGGGTGCGCTGGCCAACGGTCGGCGTCGCCCCGTACATCGCGGCCCCGGTGCGCACGAGGTCCAGATGAAAATCCGCCCCGAGGAAGATGCCGGCCGAGCAGGCCAGGCTGGCGCGCGCTGCGGGGAAGCGCTGGCGCCAGCGGTGGACCAGTTCGAGCTGCCGCCGGTTGGCGGGATGTTGGGGGTTCCGCGCGTGCACGAGGTCGCTGATCACCAGCTCGGTGGCGAGGCCCGCCAGGCCGTCGTCCGCATCGATCAACCGCGCAAGGATCAACGGCGAGAGCCCCTGCCGGGACATGGCAGTGTCCACCTGCAGCGCCGTCGGCAGCGCGCGCCCCAGCCTGCGGGCCAGCGCGCGCCAATGGTCGACCTGCTGCCGGCTGCCGAGCACGGGCACGAGGCCATAGGTCAGGCAGTCCTGCTCGGCCTCCCGGGGGGCACCATGCAGCACATACAGGCGGGCTTCGCGAGGCCAGACGTCGGCCAGTGAGTCGCGCAGGCGAATGCCCTCGTCGACCCGGGCGACGAAGAACTCCCGGCACCCTGCCTGCAGCAGGCGTCGTACCACCGGTGTGGCGCCGAGACCGTAGGCATCGGCTTTCACCACCGCCGCGCATCGGGCTGGCGCGGTGAGCCGGGCCAGCGCCTGCCAGTTGCTGGCCAGGGCGTCGAGGTCGACGGTCAGTACGGCAGGCCGCCCATTCATCACGTGGCGGCCTCAGTTCCGCCCGGACGCCGGATCGGCAACGACACCCTGACGCGAGAAATAGACCTGTCGCTGGTCGGCAAGCATCGCCACGCCTGTCAGCGCCGCGTGATCGGCGCGCATGTCGGCGCGGAAGGTGGCACCCGCATCGGTGCTGGTCAACACCAGGCCGTCGAGCCCGACGGCAACGACGCGCTGGCCGCGCGCTGCGAGGGCGGTGATGGAGGACTTGCTGCCCGTCTCCACGCGCACCCAGCTGCGCCCGTCGTCGACGCTGCGATAAAGCGAGCCCCGCAGTCCGCCGGTCAGCAGCACGCCGCCTGGCAGGGCCAGCCCGGTCCAGAACGAGCCCTTGTAGCCAGTGGTGGCATAGGTCCAGCTGGCGCCCCGGTCGTCGGAGCGGAGCACCATGCCGCGCTCGGCAGCGGCGTAGAGGGTGCCGTGTTCGTCGGCGAACAGGCCGAGCAGGTTCAGGTCGGCCTTCTTCGCGCCCTCGGGCGGTCCCGGCGGCACCTCCCGCCAGCTGACGCCGCCGTCAGCGGTGACCAGCACCAACGACCAGAGACCCACGGCAACGCCATGCTGGCCATCGAAGAAGTGCACGGCGAACAGCGGTCGGTCGTGCCGCACGTCCTGGCGCTGCACGCTCCAGCTCTCGCCGCCGTCCTGCGTCGCCAGCACGACGCCCCAGTGTCCTACCGCCCAGCCGTGGCGTTCGTCCGCGAAGCTCACGGAGGTCAGGGTCACGTCCATCGGCACACGGCCTGCCTGGCGGAAGTGCCGGCCTTCGTCGTCGGACAGCATGACGACGCCCCGCTCGCCCACCGCAACGATCCGGCGACCGGCGTTTGCGCTGGCGAGCAAGCCCGCCTGGGCGGCCTGTGGCAGGTGGGCGGCCGGCTGGACGATGGGCTCGGCGGCGGGTTCCGCGGCGAGGGCGCCGGCCTGGACCAGGACGGCGCCGGCCACGCAGAGAAGTCTTGCAGACAGCTTCATGGCGTCAGTGGTGCTGCAGGCCGGTGATGCGCACCGGCTGCCGGCGCGGGAACATGCGTTCGAGCAGGACGGCTATGGCGGGCAGGGTGGTCATGGCCATGACCATGTTGACCATGAACATGAAGGCGAGCAGCTTGCCCATGTCGGCCTGGAACTTGAGCGACGAGAACGACCAGGTCGCCACGCCCACGGCCAGCGTGACGGCGGTGAAGATCGTGGCCATGCCGACCTCCAGGATGGCGTGCTCGACAGCCTGCACGATGGTCTGCCCGCCGGCAAGATGCATCAGCAGGCGGTTGTAGATGTAGAAGGCGTAGTCCACGCCGATGCCTACCGCGAGCACCATCACCGGGAGGGTGGCCACGGTCAGCCCGATCTGCAGCTCCTTCATGAACCAGTAGCCGATGAAGGTGCCGACGGTCAGCGGCAGGCAGCAGGCCACCACGGCACGCCAGTCGCGGTAGACGAGGAACACGAGGACCACGATGGCCGCGTAGACGTACAGAATCATCGGCAGCTCGCTCCTCTCGACCTCGTCATCAATGGCCGCGAGGATGCCGGCGTTGCCCGAGGCCAGGCGGATGGTGACGCCCGGGAGAGTGTGGACGTTGCGGAAGGCCTTCACCGCGTCGATCACGCGCTGAATGGTGGTGGCCTTGTGGTCCGTCAGGAAAAGGTGCACGGCGGTCATGCTGCAGTCCTTGCGCATGAGGCCGCGGATGCGCGCGATCTCCGTGGACAACGCGGCGTAGTTGCCGGCGTCGATGGGCACTGCATTCATCTTCGGATTGCCTTCGTTGTAGCCCTCGTTGAACAGCCGCAGCTGACCCGCATACGAGTTGATCGACAGCACGCCGGGTACGGGCTGCATGGCCCAGTTGAAGCGGTCCTGATAGAGGCCGACGTTGACGTTTTCGCAGCTGTCCGGGGGCGCCTCGAAGATGACGGTCAACCAGTCGAGCCCGATGTCGTAGCTGCTGGAAATCGACACGGCGTCGCGGTTGAAGCGCGAGTCGGCGCGGAGCTCCGGCGCGCCGGGCTGCAGGGTGCCCACCACACGGTCGCGACTCTGCCACGCGGCGGTCACGAACAGGCCGGCGGTGACGGCCACGACGACGACGGCCCGGCGCGGCTCCGCGAGCCCGGCCAGCGCGCGCAGCCAACCCGCGCGGCGTTCACGCTTGATCACGGCCTTGTCCGCATAGGCCTTGTCGACGGTGAAGTAGGACGCGGCCACCGGCAGCATGACAAGGTTGGTCACGATCTTGTAGGCCACGCCCAGTGACGCCGTGATGGCCAGTTCCCGCACCATCGGGATCGGGATCAGCAGCAGCGTGATGAAGGAGACGAAGGCCGTCACCAGCGCGAGCGTGCCGGGAATCAACAGGCCGGAGAAGCTGTCGCGGCAGGCGTCGAAACTGCTGCGGCCGTTGGCGATCTCGCGCACGATGTAGTTGATCTGCTGCACGCCATGCGAGACGCCGATGGCGAAGACGAGGAAGGGCACCAGCACGCCCAGCGGGTCGAGGCCGAATCCCAGCAGGCGCAGCGTGCCGAACTGCCACACCAGCGAGGTCAGCGAGCAGGCGATGGGCAGCAGCGTGAACCGAATCGAATGGCAGTACCAGTAGACCGCCAGCGCCGTCAGCAGCAGCGCGATGCCGCAGAACTTGAGGACGGAGCGGGCGCCGTCCGCGATGTCGCCTATCTGCTTGGCGAAGCCGATGATCTGGATCTCGAAGTCGGCGTCCTCGAACTTGTCGCGCAGCTGCGTTTCCAGCTGCCGGTTGTAGGCGATGTAGTCCAGCTTCTCGCCTTTGGCGTCGTACTCCAGCAGCTCGGCGCTGACCATGGCGCTCGTCTCGTCGCGTGAAACCAGCGTGCCGACGAAGCCGCCTTGCATGGTGGCCTGACGAATCGCGGCGATGGTCTCCGGCCGCAACGCCTCGGGAGTGATGGTGCCGTCGATCAACGGGTCGGCTCGAAAGCCTTCCTCCGTGATCTCGTTGACGAAGCTGTTGGGCGTCCACAGCGACTGCACGCCGAGGCGCTCGACGTTGGGCAGGTAGCCGACGGCCTGCGTCACGTCATACAGGCGCTTCAGCGCCGCTGCATTCCAGATGTCGCTCCGGCGCGCCTTGACGACGACGGTCAGGCGGTTGGCGCCCAGGACGTCGTCCCGGTACTTCTGGAACGTCGCGATGTACTCGTGCCCGATGGGCATCTGCTTCTCGAAGCCGGCGTCCATGCGCAGTTGTGCGGCGAACCATCCCAGCGCCACAGTGAACAGGGCCAGCGAAAGCAGGATCGCTCGCCGCTTGTCGAAGACGAGCGTCTCGACCCATGCGACGGAGCGGGTCAGAAGAGTGTCGGGAGGGCGGGAATGCATGGGTCAGCAGTGCGGGGAGAAGGCCACATCCCGGGGCCGGTCGGCGACCCGGGCCGTCCGGGATGAGGCATCAGCGGCCACGGAGGTCTCAGAAGTTGCGCGAGACCGTCAGGCCGACGAAGTCGCGATCGCGAAGCGGCTGGTCGAAGACGCGGCTGCCTCCGAAGAAGTGGGCCAGGTTCACCGACGCCTGCCAGTTGGCCGGGTTCTGCACGAAGTTCAGGGTGAAGTTCACCGACTTGGCGCCTTCCATGAACAAGCCCACGGCGTTGGGCGTCCGTCCCTTGACCGCCTGGAAGTAGAAGATCTCCGGCGTCACCTGCCAGCCGGCGATCAGGGTGCCGTCATAGGTCCAGCTGAAGTCGAAGTTGTAGCCCCAGGAGTTCTTGGTGCCCGTGGCTTGCGGCGCGGCGGTAGGGTCGTACTCCTGGCCCCAGCCCCAGGCGCCGGCCGAGACAGGATCGCCGCCGTAGGCCGCCTTCAGGTGCGGGTATCGAATCACCACGGCCTCGGCCATCAGCGTAGCCGTATCCGCGCCCAGCGCCTTCAGCACATATCCCGCGGTGTTGGGCGTGATGCTCAGCAGGCCGGTCAGGTGCCACTGATAGCGTTTCTCGTCGACCCAGCAATTGCCGTTCTGCGAGGCGCAGCCGCTGACCGCTGAGTTGAGCGACACGGCGTCTTTGGGGCGGTAGGAGAGCTCGGTGCCGATCGCCCAGTCGCCCAGCGGCAGGTTGGCGCTCAGGCCGTATAGCCGACGATCCTTCGCGAAGGCCCAGCCGATCACGCCCGGCCCGCCTGCGTTCATGCTGAAGTTGGGGGCTTTGTCGTGGTAGGCCATCGCGTAGGCACCAAAGTTCAGCTGGGTGCCTTCCGGCTGCCAGCGCAGCGAAGCGCCCCACTGGCCGCCGTTGCCGGGCTTGGCCTGCGTCAGGCCGTAGGCGTCGTGGCCGGTGCCCATGCCGTTGGCAACCGACCAGTAGCTGCCGGTGGGCGGGAGGTAGTTGGCGTTCCAGCGCGCCTGCACATAGGCCTCGGCATTCAGGCCGTGGCCCAGGCCGGAGCTGACGCTCACGATGGGGGCTGGCAGGAACGCCTCCTTGAGCTGCGTGCCCGGCTGGGACAGGCGCATCACGTCCACAGCATTCGTGCTGTTGATGCCACCCGGCATGAACAGGCTTTCACCCCAGCTGATGACCTGGTTGCCCACGCGCACGCGGCCCTGCTGGTCGCCGATCTGGAAGCTCTTGCTGACCCAGAAGTCCAGCAGTCGAGCCTTGAAGCGCAAGTCCTTGCGGGCGTCGTCGGCCAGGCCATCGGTCAGCGCTGGCGGCGTGGTCGCACTGACGATGCCGGTGGTAGAAGTGGATGAGAAGTCCCTCACCCAGTTCACGCGGCCCAGGAAGGTGAGGTCCTCCGGCATCTTCAGCAGCAGCTCGTGGCTGCCCTTGAGATAGGTCGTGAAGGGGTCCCCCTTGCCGTAGTTGAGGTTGCCCTGGTCGCCCAGCGCGGAGGTCGGTGCCAGGCAGCCCGTGGGCGCGCCGCTGCCGCTTGCCCCCGCCACGATGAGCGTGCAGTCGGGGTTCTTCAGGCGGATGCCGGTACCCACCGTGATCGTCGAGTCGAAGTTGCCCCGCACGCCGCCCAGCTCGAACGTGAATGCCTGAGCGACACCGCCCAGGAGTGCGCCGACGGCCAGGACCGTCGCCCTCAGGCGCAGTGAATAGTTCTTGTCCATGATCGTTCTCCTCACGGTAGTTCAGCGCTCGCTGATCGCACGCAGGTTGTCGTTGGTGTAGAAGCCCGCCTTGAACCGGGGGCCGTTGGGTTCCGTGACCCAGCGCACATCCGCTCCGGTTCCCACCGTGTGCGTGTCGAAGACGTAGCGCCCCTCGGCCACGTTGTACTGGACCATCGCCATGACGTCGCAAGTGCCGGTCTCGTAGACCGGGATGGCGAAACCTTCGCGCAGCTTGGCCAGCTTTCCCTGCCCGTCGAAGTCGTCCATCATCAGCGGCGCCCAGCTGTCCTCGTCGAGGTAGATCGTGCGCTTGGGCGCCGAGTGCCGCATGCCGGCCTTGACGGTCGCCTCGATGACCCACACCCGGTGCATTTCGTAGCGCCGGTGGCTGGGTGCGATGAAGTCGTTGCCCGCCACATCCTCGAACTTGGCCTTGAAGTCATGGCCGCCGAAGTTGTTGTACGGGACGATCATTTCCTTCTTGCCCACCAGCTTCCAGTCGAAGCGGTCGAGCGCGCCGTTGAAGACGTTGGGCTCATCCAGCGTGTACTGGTTCTCCATGCCGATCTGCGGCGAGTCGTGCGAGTAGGTGGGCATGCGCCGCACGCGGCGCTGCCCGGGGAAGTAGTAGAAGGTTTCGTTCTCGGCCTGGTTGAGGTACTGCGTGATCGCCAAGGCCTGGCCGGCCAGGGCGGCCGGGGCGCTGTAGCCGAAGTAGACGTAGAACTCCACCGGCGGATAGGACGACAGCGCATGCGAGCCCTTCGCGCCAGTCGGGATGAACAGCGTCTGTTCGGAGTCGGCGCGGATCCATTCGGTGCTGCCGCGGCGAGGCGATACGGCGGTGATCGTCTTCTTGTAGTCGATGCCCACGCCGCGGTAGCGCATCTTGGCGTTCCACATCGCCTCCACGCCGTTGGCCGGCAGTGGGAAGGGGTAGCCGGGCACGGTGGCTTCCTTGAGGCTCCAGCCATCGGCGGCCACCTTGGCGGTACCGACATTCTTGCGCGTGTTCGCGGCGACGAAGTCCGGCACGCCGCAGGTGCGGCGCGACGGATAGACGTCCATGCGGTAGCCCTTGATCTGCTTGAGCACCGCCAGCTGACCCGCCGAGAGCTTGTCGGCATGCTTGTCAGCTGACGCTGCATCGATGCTGTACAGCGGTTTGTCGTCCTTGTACTTCCAGTGGTCGCGGCGCAGCTTGCCCCACTCGTACCCGGGCAGCGGCGCGACTGCTCCTTCCCAGACCGGGATGGCGCCATCGCCGCTGGCCTCCTTCGTGGCGCCGGATGGCGTGAGCTTGTCCAGCGGCGACAGATCGGCCGCGGCGGCCAGGTGGCCGCCCCACAGGAGGGCCGTGAGGATGGCCAGTCGGGTGAGGCCACGTCCGGCCGGGCACAGGGATGTGTGCAGAGGCATGAGATCTCCGATGTTGGAAGCGAGAGGCGTAAAGGGCGTCGAGGGCGGATGCCTAGACGATGGCGAGAACGTCGGTGGCCGGACGGCGTGGCTTGCGCGGCCAGTTGCCGGGCGCCGGGCGCCCGACGGTCACGAGCAGGACGGGCAGTTCGTCGTCGGCGAGGTCGAATCCGGCGCGCACCTGGTCAGGATCGAAACCGATCATGGGTCCGCTGGCCAGGCCCATGGCCTGGGCGGCGATCATCAGCGTCATGGCGGCAAGCGAGGCCGAGCGGATGGCCTCGTCGCGCTGCATCTGGGCATCGTCGGCATAGGTCTGGATCGCGCTGTCGACCATGGCCGCCACCGTCTCGGCATCGACGTGGCCGGTGTCCTGAAAGCGCTTCAGCGCGTCGCGCAGGCCGAGATGAGGACGCAGCCGCCCGCAGACGATGAAGGTGGCCGAGGATTCGAGCACCTTGCGCTGGCCGTAGGCCATCTCGCACAGCTGCGCCTTCCGTGCGGTCGAGTGCACGGCGATGAAGTGCCAGTTCTGGAAGTTGTAGGCGCTGGGCGCTTCGCTGGCGTAGCGCACCAATTCAGCCAACGTTGCCTCGTCGACAGAGAACGAGGGGTCGAAGTGGTTGACCGAGGTGCGCTGCAGGATCAGGTCGAGGGCTGGGTGGGGCATGGCGATGGTCTGGGTCACGACAGCAGGACGGTGATGACCTTCTCTTCGGTGTAGGCCAGCGCGCCGGAGATGCCGCCCTCGCGGCCGATGCCGCTAGTCTTGAGGCCGCCCCAGGGCAGGTTGGCGTCCAGCGGGCTCCAGCAGTTCACGCCGACGGCGCCCACTTCGAGCTGCTGCGCCACCTTGTGGGCGCGTGCGAGGTCGGAGGTCCACACCGTGGCCGCCAGGCCGTAGCGCGAGTCGTTGGCCAGTTCGATAGCCTGCGCCTCGGTCTCGAATTCGATGATCGTGCCGACCGGGCCGAAGATTTCTTCGCGCGCTATCGTCATCGTGTTGCTGGCTCCGGCAAAGATCGTGGGCTGGACGAAGAACCCCTTGGACGGCGTACTCACGCCGCCGGCCAGCAGCCTCGCGCCTTCGCGAATGCCTGACTCGATGTAGCGATTGACGCGCTCCTGCTGCGCCTTCTTGGCCAATGGGCCCATCCGGACGCCGGGCTGGCGTGGGTCGCCCACCGGGGTTGACTTCGCTGCCTCGGCCAGCGCGGCCGCAAAGCGCGCCGCGATGCCCTTCTGCACGAGGATGCGCGAGCCTGCGGCGCACACCTGGCCCTGGTTGACGAAGATGCCGGCGGCGCAGCCGCGCACGGCGTCATCGAAGGATGCGTCATCGAAGACGATCTGCGGGCTCTTGCCGCCCAGCTCGAGCGCGACCCGCTTGAACAGGGGGCCAGCGACGCGCTGGATTTCGCGGCCGGCTTCGGGACTGCCGGTGAAGCTGATCTTGTCGACCAGCGGGTGTTCGCACAGGGCCTGGCCCACCACCTCGCCGAATCCCGTCACCACGTTGACGACGCCGTCCGGGAAGCCCGCTTCCTTGCACAGCGCAGCCAGATGCAACGCCGACTGTGGGGTCTCTTCAGCCGGCTTGATCACCACGGTACAGCCCGCGGCGAGCAGGGCTGCCACCTTCCAGGTCGTGATCATCAACGGCGAGTTCCACGGCACGATGGCGCCGACGACGCCCACGGGTTCGCGCAAGGTGTAGGACAGCGTGGGCGTGCCCATGTAGCCGCCGTTGGGAATGGTGCGCCCCTCCAGCGAATTGGCCCATCCGGCGGCCGCACGCAGGTTGGCGACGGCATTGGGCACGTCCATCATGCGCGGCTCCATCGGCGAACGGCCGATGGCTTGTGCGTCCATGTCGGCCAGGGCCTCGGTGTCGCGAAGCACGAGGTCGGCGAGCTTGTGCAGCAACTGGCCGCGCTGCATGCCGGTCAGCTGGCTCCAGGCGCCATGCTTGAGTTCGCGATGCGCTGCCCGGACGGCACAGTCCACGTCTGCCGCCGTGCCGCGCGCCGCACTGGCGTACTGCTGCTCGTCGACGGGGTTGACCAGTGCCATGCGGGCCCCGTCCGACGCTGCGGCCGCAGCGCCGTCAATGAAGTGTTGAAGAGAGTTGTTCATGCTTGCCCGGCGAGAGAAGAGATGAGCGGGCTGGCGTCAAGCTTGCAAAAGGCTGTAGCGCCGATCGGCCCGGACGCCATTTCAGGTCGGGCAGTCGTCCAATCGTTAGCCCAAATCAGCAGTTCCGGACCGCTGGTGTGGTAAGGCCGGGTTTCCTCGCGTTCGCGAAGCCGGCCTGCAGCGCACACTTCTTGCAATCCCTATTGGCGGGATTTGCGGAGATCTATCGCCATGGACTTGACCGTCGAACATTTCGAGGACGTGCACCTGCATGCGGCATCGGTGCACGCTTGGGAGCAGACCTACAGCCAGCTCTCGCCCGGTTTGGTGCGCAGCTCGCTGTGCCAGATCGAAGGAAGCCGTTTCCAGTTCTTCCGGGAGCGCGTCAACCAGCGCCTGGTCCAGCACGGGCAGGCGCCGCGGGACCGCGTGTGTTTCGCACTCCCGCTGTCCTGGCCCGGATCGGCCTGCTTGCAGGGCCGCGAGGCCGACGACTCCAGCATCTTCATCCTGGGTGGCGGCGACGAGTTTCTGTTCCACATGCCGCAAGGCCTGGATCTGCTGTCCATCACCTTCGACCGGGAGACCTTCATGCAGACGCTGGACGAGTCGCCTTGGAGCGGAGACAGCCGGCAATGGCTGCGCCAGCCCGTGCTGCGCCTGCCCGAGCGCCGTCTGGCACAAGCCCGGCAGCGCCTGCTGCAGTTGCTGGGGCGCTCCATCGAGGACGTGCAGGGGGCGGTGCAAGGGCTGGCCGAAGAAGAGCTGGAGCGGGACCTGCTCGAAGAGTTGATCTGCCTGGTTGCCGATCCAGAATTCGACCGTGACCAACGGCATGCCAGCTCACCTGGCAGCTATATCGTCGAGAAGTGCCACCAGATGACGCTCAATGCACCTCAGGTGGCCCCGTCGGTTATCGACCTGTGCGAACGCCTGAGGATCAGCCGGCGCACGGTCCAGAACAGCTTTCGTGCGGTGACGCAGACGACGCCGGTGAACTACATCCGCTGCATCCGCCTGAATGGCGTGCGTCGTGAGTTGCTTGGCTCGCAGCCGGGGGAGTTGTCCATCGGCGACGCCGCGGGCCGCTGGGGCTTCTACCACCTCAGCCATTTCGCGGCCGACTACCAGGCGCTGTTCGGCGAACTGCCCTCGCAGACCCGCCGTGCCGGAGGGACCTCGGGTTCACGCAGGGCCGCGGCCTGAGCACCGCGGTTCATCGCCCACGCGATCGCGGGAAGGATGAGGACGCCGCCGCGCCACCGTCATCAACGTTGGCGCTCGGTGCAATGAGCTGGGTAGGCGGCGGGCCTGCGGGGGGAATCAAGCCACGCCCATGCACAGGTACTTGAGGTGCAGATATTCGTCGATGCCGTGGCGTGAGCCCTCGCGGCCATAGCCGCTTTGCTTGATGCCGCCGAACGGCGCCACCGCCGTGCTGATGATGCCGCTGTTGATGCCGACCATGCCGTACTCCAGCCGACGGGAGACCCGCCAGACACGGGCCAGGTCGCGGCTATAGAAGTAGGCAGCCAGGCCGAACTCGGTGTCGTTGGCCATGTGCAGCGCGTCCTCTTCGGTGTCGAAGCGGAATAGCGGCGCCACCGGGCCGAAAATCTCTTCGGTCGCCAGCTTGGCCCGTGGGTTCACGTCGGCGAGCAGCGTCGGCTCGTAGAAGCTCCGGCCCAGCGGGTGGCGTCGTCCGCCGGCAAGCAGGCGCGCGCCCTGGGCCAGCGCGTCGGCGACGAGTTCCTCGACGTTCTCCAGTGCGGCGTCGTCGATCAGCGGACCCTGGGTCACGCCAGGCTCCGTCCCGTCTCCGACCTTCAGGGCCTTCACCGCCTGGACGAGCTTGTCTGCGAAGGCCTCGGCCACGGCTTCCTGCACGAGAATGCGGTTGGTGCACACGCAGGTCTGCCCGGTGTTGCGGTACTTGGAGGCAATGACGCCTTGCACCGCGGCATCGAGGTCCGCATCGTCGAAGACGATGAAGGGCGCATTGCCACCGAGTTCGAGCGATAACTTCTTGAGGGTCGGCGCGCACTGCGCTGCGAGTGCACGGCCCACTTCCGTCGACCCGGTGAACGACAACTTGCGGACCACGGGGCTGCGGGTGAGTTCGCCGCCGATGGCCGCCGCGCTGCCGGTGAGCACCTGCAGGACGCCGCCGGGAATGCCGGCCTCCTCGGCCAGCCGCGCCAGCGCCAGGGCCGACAGTGGCGTCTGCGACGCTGGCTTGACGATCATCGTGCAGCCTGCGGCCAGGGCCGGCGCCACCTTGCGGGTGATCATCGCGGCCGGGAAGTTCCATGGCGTGATGGCTGCACATACCCCCACCGGTTCCTTGACGGCCAGGAGCTGGCGGTCCCCCCAGGGCGAGGGAATGATGTCGCCATACACCCGCCGGGCTTCCTCGGCGAACCAGTCGATGTAGGACGCCGCATAGGCGATCTCCCCACGCGCCTCGGGCATAGGCTTGCCCTGTTCCCGCGTCATGATCAGGGCCAGTTCGTCCTGGTGGGCCATCACCAGCTCGGACCACCGTCGCAGCAGCAGGGCGCGTTCTTCGGCGGTGCGTTCCCGCCAGGGCCCGAGTGCCCGCTCTGCCGCAGCGACGGCCCGGCGTGTTTCGTCCAAGCCCATCCTGGGGACCTGACCCAGGCACTCGCCGGTGGCGGGGTTGATGACGGCCAGCGTCGTGCCATCGGCGGCGTCGACCCAGCGCCCCTCCAGCCAGCATTGCGACCTCAACAGGGCCAAAGGCTCATTCACGGCGTCTCCTCAATTCATCTGCGTCACGAACTTCGTGACCAGATAGCTGTCGAAAGTCTCGGTACCGCCTTCGCTGCCGAAGCCACTGTCCTTGATGCCGCCGAACGGAATCTCCGCCGGCGCCATGCCGAAGTGGTTGATGTTGACCATGCCCGCCTCCAGCCTCGTGGCCAGGCGGTGGGCGTTGTGGGTCGAGCGGGTGAAGGCGTAGGACGCCAGGCCGAAAGGCAGGCTGTTGGCGAGCGCGATGGCCTCGTCGAGGTCGTCGAAGGGCAGGATGGCGGCCATCGGGCCGAAGGGTTCGTCACGCATCAGCCGGCTTTGCGCCTGCGGGTTCAAGACCACGGTGGGTTCGAAGAAGTTGCCCTGCTCGCCGATTCGCCGCCCTCCGGTGAGCACCTCGGCGCCGGTGGCGCGTGCGTCGTCGGCAAAGGCCTGCATTTCGGCCAGGCGGCGTTCGCTGGCCACGGGTCCCATGATGACGCCGGGCTCCAGGCCGGGGCCCACGCGCACCGCGCGCACGCGCTCCAGGAATCGCTCGGTGAAGCGCTCCAGCACCGGCCGTTCCACCATGAATCGGGTGGGCGAGACGCACACCTGCCCGGCGTTGCGGAACTTGTAGGGTGCCAGCAGGTCCGCGGCGCGGTCCACGTCGGCGTCGGCGCAGACGATCACGGGAGCGTGGCCGCCCAGTTCCATGGTCGTGCGCTTCATGTGCTGGCCTGACAGCGCGGCCAGGTGCTTGCCCACCGGCACCGAGCCGGTGAACGACACCATGCGCACCACAGGAGACTCGATGAGCTGCCGCGAGATCTCAGGGGCCGGTCCCCACACCACGTTGAGGCAGCCCGGCGGCAGGCCGGCGTCGTGAAACACGCGCGCCAGCGCGCATATCGCGCTGGGCGCTTCGGCCGGCCCCTTGAGCACGACGGTGCATCCGGCGGCCAGCGCCGCCGCGACCTTGCGAAGGGCCTGGTTGAAGGGGAAGTTCCAGGGTGAGATGGCCACGCACACGCCGATCGGTTCACGCAGCACCAGCTGACGCACCTCGGGCAGGCGCGGCGGGATCACGCGGCCATAGATGCGGCGGCCTTCCTCTGCGTGCCACTCGGCGTGCTCAGCGCTGCCGTTGACCTCGCCGATGGCCTCGGCCAGCGGCTTGCCCTGGTCCAGCGTGATGTTGCGGCCGATCTCCGCAGCCCGTTCCCGCATCAGCGCCGCAGCACGGCGCAGGATCTCGGAGCGCTTCAGCGGTGATTCATGGCGCCAGCTGCCAAAGGCACGTTCGGCGGCGGCGATCGCGCCGTCCACGTCATCACGATTGCCGCTGGGCAGGCGCCCCAGCAGACTGCCGTCGGCGGGGTTGAATACGGGCTGCGACGGGCCGTTGCCGACGCCGATGGACTCGCCGTCGATGTACTGGCAAAGGGATTCGTAGGGCTGGGCGTGCGTCATGGGCCTTCCTTTTTCGGTGCCACGGCAGGCACCAGGAGGGTGTTCTCCTGCCTGATCACAAGGTGGCGGATCTTGCTGCGGAACACCTTGAACTCGGCGTCGGCCATCAGTTCGCTGCGGCGGCGCGTGCGCTCGTCCAACGACGCGAAGCTCCAGAAATAGACGAGCTGGTTGAGTTCGCCGATGTCGCGCGTGTAGTAGCCCAGCATGGGGCCCAGGATGCGCTCCTGGACTGCGCGGCCGCAGGCTTCATAGACCTGGATGTATTCGGCGGTGCCGCCCGGCACAAGGGAGTAGATGCGTTGTTCGACGAACACGGTGGGTTCAGGCCGCCACGCGCTCGTCGCGCTGGAGCTCACAGGTGAAGTCATGGAATTGGCGGGTAACGGCCGGCAGCTCGGCCGCGGTGCATTGGGCCGCGATGTAGCGGTCCGGGCGCAGAACAAGCATCTCGCCGGGATGCGCGGCCATCCAGTCGGAGAACTGGTTGTCCACGTCTTCGACGCAGGTGCTGCCTTGCGCCGAGCGAATGCGGGCCTCTGGCGCGTTGCCGCTTCGGGCCCGGTCGATGCGGAGGAACCGCGCCCCCAGTGCGCGCCAGAAGGCGCGCTCGTCCTCGGACAAGGCGTCCTGGGGGTCGGTCTGCCAGCCGATCACGGCGAACCAGGGGCCCAGCACGTCGTCCAGCTTGCAGCGCTGGCCCCGTGCGTCCTCGACATCCGGCTGGATCAGCATGCGCCCCACCATCGGCGCGCCCGGCTGATGGACCACCACGCCCTGCTCGTACCGCGGCATGGGCTTGAAGCGCATCTGTAGCACGTAGTCCTTCACGCCGGGTAGCAGCCGCGCGGCCGAGAAGAAGCGGTCGCGGCACCAGGCCTTGAGGCGGTTGGTGGGCATCAGCATCGCGCCGAACACGTCGGCCAAGTCGATCATGGCCTGGGCATGCCGGTGGCGCTCCTGCTGGTAGGTCTGCAGTACGGCGGGTCGGAGCTGCCCCTTGATGATGCCGGCGAGCTTCCAGGCCAGGTTGCCGACGTCGCGCAGGCCGGCGTTCAGCCCCTGGCCGATCCATGGTGGGGACAGGTGGGCGGCATCGCCGATCAGCGCCACCCGGCCGACGACGAAACGGTCGGCCACGCGGGAGTGGTGCGTGTACGTGCGGGCACGCACGATCTCGACGGCCTCGGGGTCGGCGACGTAGGGGGTCAGGAGCTGGCGCACCGAGTCCGGTGTGGCGATGGCCTGCTCGTCCTCGTCCGCGAACACCATGAACTCCCAGCGCCGGTAGCCGTAGGGCAGGTAGATGCAGACGTTGGGACGGCGCGGATCGCAGTTCAGCGCGGTGTAGGGCGCGTCCAGCGGCGCGTTGCGGACGTCGACCACGAGCCACTTGATCGAATGCGTGCGGCCCAGCAGCTTGACGCCCAGCATCTCACGCATCGCGCTGCGTCCACCATCTGCCGCCACCGCGTAGTCGCAGCGCAGGGCGTAGCCCTGGCCACGCGCATCGCGCACCTGCAGCGTGACGCCGTTCCCGTCCTGCACGCAGCCCGTGACTTCCTCGCCGAGCCGAAGCTCGACGTGCGGATAGCGCCGCAGGCCCTGGCGCAGCGTTCTTTCGGCGAGTTGCTGCATGAAGATGTTGCGCCGCCACCAGCCGAACTCGCGCGTGGAGGCGCGGATGTCGGCAAAGCACCGGCCGTCTGCGCGGAACATGCGCAGCGGCACGTTCGAGATCATGTCCTGAAGCAGCGGTTCGGCCAGTTGCACGGTCTGCAGAAGACGCAGCGCCTCGTCGTCCATGCCCACGGCGCGCGGATATTCGAGGATCTCTCGCTCGCGCTCGATCACGACGGTGCGCACGCCGTAGGCACCCAGCAGGTTGGCCAGCGCGATGCCGTTGGGGCCGCCGCCGACGATGGCCACGCTCACGGTCGCGCTCATCGTTCACCACCCCGGGCCCAGGCCTCTAGGGCTGGATCAGACAGGTAGGCCTGAAGTGCGGCCTCGAAGGCGGGCAGGTTGTCGTCGTGCACGTAGTGGCTGGCGTCGGGCACTTCCACCAGGCGGATGGCGGGGTTGCGTTGCACCATGGTGTTGGCGGTCTCAGCAGTGAGAAAGTCCGAGCGCGCACCGCGCAGCAGCAGCGTGGGCAGGCGCAGCGACAGCACGTGGGGCCACAGGTCCACCAGTTGCTGGGGCGTGGCAGCCAGTCGCGACGCGGCGATGCCTTCGGCGTCGTGGCGCCACACCACGCTGCCGTCGCTGACCTGCCTCATGGAATGACTGACCCGCGCGGCAATGGCTGTATCGGGCACGTTGGGCCGCTGGCTGCGCCAGAAGGCGGTAGCTTCGTCCCAGCCGGCGAAGCGGCCGGGGGTGGCGCGCAGCTCACGGCGGATTCGTTCAGCGCCCGCGCCGCCCGCCGATGCGCCGGGGCCCATGTCCTCGATCACCAGGCCGGCCAAGCGGTCGGCGTGTGAGCCTGCGTAGACGAAGGCGTTCGAGCCCCCCATCGAGTGCCCAAGCAGCACGAACCGGGGCAGTCGCAGATGGTCCACCAGCGCCTCGAGGTCGCGCACGTAGTCCGCCGTGTAGTAGCGGTGTCGCGGATCCCAGTCGCTTTCGCCGCGGCCGCGCTGGTCCAATGCGACGATGCGGAAGCGGTCCGCCAGGGGCCGGGCAACCGGCTCCCAGGTGTAGGCAAAGCTGCGCAGTCCGTGCAGCGCGACGAGGACCGGCGCATCGGCTTGGCCCCATTCCACGTAGCGCAGGCGCAGCCCTTCGCTGTGGATCCACCCCTCGCGAGCGTGCGTGGCCATATGCATGCCTTCCGCAGGTCAGACGAGGCCGTCCTGACCCCTGATGTCGCTGGCCTGGAGGCCGCCCAGCCGTGCATTGAGGCGGCCGCGCGTGGCGAAGGCCCAGATGATCAGCAGTTCGTCGCGGTTGGGCGCGTCGTTGAACATCGCGGTCACCGTGTCGTAGTGCGAACGCACGTACAGCGCGTCCTTGTGGGCCAGCGGGACGTCGATCACCGTGCCCGGGCCGCCGCGCTTGCCCGTCGACGGTACCCAGGACTTGCCGCCGCCCAAGGCGTCGCGAATGGGGTTGGCTGCCGGGTTGGTGAGCAGGGCGTTGCCGTGTTCGTACTCGCCATCGATGCCCACCAGGCAGGCCTTGCCATAGCTCTCGATGGTCTGGTCTGCTGCGGCCTCGCGGATGCGGCGGCCGAACTCGAGGCCGAGTTGGGGCGAGGGCTCGATGAACCGCGACAGGTCCTGCTCGAAGCGGCCAGCGTAGGGGTTGTGGATGGCCGCGGCGATGACGATCTTGCGCAGCGGTGCACCGTCGGCGGGCTGGCCGGTTTCGCCGGCCAGCGTGTCCTCGATCTGCAAGTACCACTTGCGGATGTGATAGCCGTGGAAGTTGGGGACCTTGGTCATGGTGGGTTTCGGATGGAGGAGTCAGTCGAACAGCGGATCGAGGTGGATCGGGTCGCTGGCGGCGTTGTATTGAGTCATCAGCTGCTTGGCCCTGGAGTCGTCCTTTTCCGTCTCGCAGAAGAACTCCAGCCGGTTGCCGTCGGGGTCGGTGAAGTACACGCCGATGCCGGCCTTGTGGTCGGTGATCTTGACGATGGGCACGCCGCGTCGCAGCAGCATCCCGTACAGGCGGCGCAGCTCGTCGAGGTCACCGACGATCTCCAGGCCGTAGTGCTGCAGCCCGATGGTGCCCAGCTCGGCGGGCGTCTGCGCCTTGATGAGCGCGACGTCGTGGTGCTTCTGGCCAAAGGACATGAAGGTCCAGCGCGGCTCGCTGGCCACCTGTTCCATGCCGAGCACCTCGCCATACCAGCGGCCCGATTCAATCGGATCGCGCACGTAGAGGGCGACGTGAGTGCGCTGGATGCGCGGCGTGGGCAGCCGCTGGCCGGGGGCCAGCGGCGGGATCTCGATCGGGTTTGTCATGACGCTTCCTGCAGTCAGTGCGTGGACTGGGCGTGAGCCACCAACGGCGCATGCACCGGGGTCCAGGCGATGGCGGTGATCTCCGGGAACTCCCGCCACTCCTTCTGCCAGGTCAGACCGCCGTCGCGGGAGCGGAACAGGTCACCGTACTTGGTGCCCGCGTAGACGAGCGACGGATCGGCCGCGTGGCAGCCCAGCGCCCAGAAGGTGGAGTTGGGCGCGGTCTCGAGCAGCGTCTCGGTCCAGTGATAGCCTCGGTCGGTGGAGCGGTACATCCGCGTCTTCGTGCCGGGCGTGCCGTCGCCGATGGCCATCAGCAGTGAGTCGTCGACATCCGGCAGCGGCATGACGGTGCGCGTGTAGTACAGGCCATCGAAGCGCTGCTTGGAGAGCTGCCAGTCCCAGGTCTGGCCGTCGTCCTGGCTGACGTGCACCGCATTGACGGTCAGCACGATGAAGGTGCGCGGTGCGCGCGCCGTGGCCGGCAGGATGCTGATGGCGTGGATGTCTGAGCTGCGGATGGCCTGGCGCGGGTCGTCCAGGCGGACGAAGTTTTGGCCGCCGTCACGGCTGCGCCAGCAGCCGCCTTCCTCGACACCGAACCACACGTCCTGCCCGTCCTCCGGGTTCACGCAGATGGTCAGCAGCCGCGGGCGGTTGACGCCCTGGCAGAACTCCGGGAACTCCGGCGGCAGGCGCTGCCAGGTCTCGCCAGCGTCCACCGACTTGAACAGTGCCGCGCGTGACGGAGCTCCAGTGCCGGCGTAGAGCACCTGCGGCTGGCTCGGGTCGATGGCGATGGACCAGACCGTCATGCCGGCGACCGCGCCGTCGGCGCGGCGCCAGTGCGCACCGCCGTCGTCGCTGATGCAAAGGCCGCAGTCGGCTCCGGCGTAGACGCGCTCAGGCCGCTGTGGGTCAACGGCCAGCGCGCGCACGACGCCATCGAACTCGATGGCCTCCTTCAGGCCCAGGCGGTGCCAGGTTGTGCCGGCATCGTTGCTGCGCAGGATGCCCTGGCCCGCGGTGGCAACCATGATGGTGTAGTCCATGTCGATTCCTTGGCCCTGCTCAGAGAAAGATGCCGCGTGTCAGGCCGCCATCGCAGCCCAGTGATTCGCCGGTGATGCAGCCGGACCTGGGCGACGCGAGGAAGGCGATGAGCCAGCCCATCTCCTCGGGCTGCAGCACACGTCGGATCGGCGTGGCCTTGACGTAGTTCGCCTCGATGTCGGCAGGGCTCAGTCCCTGCTTCCTGGCCTCGATCGCGTAGAGCTCGTGGATGTGCGGCGTCTCCACGACGCCGGGGTGCATGGTGTTGACCGTGATGCCGTCCGGGCCGAGTTGGTCCGACAGTGTCTTGGTCATGTGCACGATGGCGAGGTTGCGCATACCGGAAAGCTGCTTGCTGCCGCGCCCCGTCAAGCCACCGATGTTGATGATGCGGCCGTAGCGGTTGCGGCGCATATACGGCGCGACAGCCTTGGCGCAGCGGAAGTAACCGACGACCTTGATGTCGATGTCCTGCAGCAGCCCTTGCGGATCGGCCTCGTCGAGCTCGCTGCGTACCAGCCCGCCCGGGTGGGCCGCGCCGTTGACCAGGATGTCGATGCGGCCGAAGGCCTCGGCCGTGGTGGCCATGGCGGCGCTGACGGCGGCCATGTCGGTGGTGTCCACCACCACCGGCAGGATGCGCCCCGCGCCCGTCACGCCGGACAGTTCCCGCTGCAGGTCCGCGGCGGCCTCTTCCAGGAAGGTCATGCGGCGCGCGGCGATGACCACGTTCACGCCTTCGCGTGCGAGCTCCAGCGCCGCCGCCTTGCCAATGCCCATGCTGCCGCCGGTGATGATGGCGGACTTGCCCTTGAGTTGGAGATCCATGTGTCCTCGTTCTGGAACGGTTGTCAGGCCAGGCGCATCTCGATCAGGAGCGGCCCTTGTGTGTGTTCGATGGCATGGGCCAGTGCTTGGCGCAGCTCCTCGGTGGTGCTGGCGGCCAGCGCCGGTACGCCGTAACCCTGGGCCAGCGCGGGCCAGTCGAAGGGCGGGTCATCCAGCAGCGTCAGGCGACGGGCATGGGGGCCAGGCTCGATGCCGTTGCGGCCGAGCTCAGTCTGCAAGATGCCGTAGCGACGGTTGGAGGTGATGAGCATCACGACTGGCAAGCGCTCGCGTGCCATGGTCCACAGCGACTGGATGGTGTATTGCGCGCTCCCATCGGACTGCAATGCGAAGACGCGCCGTTCGGGGCAGGCCACGGCCGCGCCGAGTGCGACCGGCAGGCCCTGGCCGATGGCGCCGCCTGTGTTGGTCAGGATGGTGTGGTGGGCGGCCCGGGCCGACGCCGTGACGAAGGGGTAGCCGCACGTGCCGCCTTCGACGGACACGATGGCGTGAGGCGGCAGTGCGTTCGACAGCAGGCGGCCGACGGTCTGTGGAGTGAGAGGGCCGTCCGGCACGCTGTAAGGCGGGCTCGCGGGCGGTGTGGGCAACGAGGGTGCTTGGAGTCGCTCGGCCAGGCGCTCGAGCGCGAGGTCGGCCGCTTCGCCTGGCTGCGCCAGCGTGACCAGCGAATCGGCCGGGGCAAGTTCGCTGGGAAGGCCCTCGTAGCCGAAGTAGGCGACCGGCGGGAGCGCACCCGCGAGGATGACGACAGCATCCTTCAACGCGGCGATGGCCGCCTCGGGGAAATAGGGCAGGCGGTCGATGTCAGGCAGGCCGCCGCCGCGTTCGGTGCGGGCGGGGAAGGTCTCGCTGAACAGGCGCGCGCCGGTTGCCGCCGCGATGCGCCCGGCCGCGATGTGCCCACGCTCGCTGAGGGCCCGGTCGCCCAGCAGGAGCACCACGTCACGGCCATCCTTCACCACTGCCTGCACCTCACCCACGCGCGCTTCGTCGAAGGCTGGTGCTGTTGCTGGTGTCGCCTCGGGTCGTGCCTGGTCGGGTGCCGCCTGTTGCTGGAAGTCCACCGGCACCACCAGGGTGGCCCCGCCGCCCGGCGACGCCATGGCGGCCTGAATACCATCCACGGTGTCTTGCCACAGGTGTTCGGGCGTCTTCACCGAGCGGTACCACGCGGAAACGGGGCGCGCCAGGGACTCGATGTCCGACGTCAGCGGGGCGTCGTATCTCAGATGCCAGCTGGCGTGGTCGCCGACGATGTTCAGGATGGGCGTGCGTGCGCGGCGCGCGTTGTGCAGGTTGGCCAACCCGTTAGCCAGCCCCGGTCCGAGATGCAGCAGCGTCGAGGCAGGCTGGCCGCGCATGCGACCGTAGCCGTCCGCCGCGCCGGTGCACACGCCTTCGAACAGGCCGAGGATGGCGCGTATTCCGGGAACCTGATCGAGCGCACCCACCAGCGGCATCTCGGTGGTGCCCGGATTGGCGAAGCACACCGACACGCCTGCCGCCGCCGCTGCCTGGAGGACGACCACGGCGCCGGAGGAGGGGGGCGGGAGGAGGGAGTTGGTTCGCATGGATCAGCCTGTCATTGATTAAGTTGATGGTAGTCCCGCAAAGTGGGACTGGTAAACAGCGTCAATAGCCCATATCGGCAGGTCCTTCTATTGCGAAGATCGCGTTTCCTGCCCAGCAGATTGAACGCATGGCGCCGCTCGGCACAGGGATGGCCGTGCCGGTGGCCTTGTGTTTTTCCCGCCGAGCGGGAATTCAGGCGTACCGGTACTTTCGGGGCGGAGCTGCTACCGGCCGCCGGATGTGATGGAGCAGTAGCTTTCAGCCCCGATGGAGGGGGCTGTCGAGGCAAGCTCTCGCCCATGCAGGCGCAGCGCCGTGACCGGCCTCCCGCACCTTGGCGTCAGAGCGCCTTGGTCACTGCGGCCGTCCGCTTGGGAGGCTTCCTGGCTGGTGCCGTCTTGGCCGTCTTGCCTCGCGCCCCGGGTTGTGCACCTGCCGCCGCCGGCTTCGTGGCGACGGTGCGCCGGCCCCGCGCTCTCGAGGGCGCGGCGGGCGCGGCCGGGGACTTCAGTCCCGCGAGCAGTTTTGACACGTCCGCAGCGGCCGCGCAGAGCCGCGTTCCCAGCAACTGGAGGTCAAAGCGATCGAAGTACTCGCGCAGGAAGACCAGCGATATGCAGCCGGCGACTCCCCCATCATTGAAGCTGACGGGGGCCGATATGCCTGCCAGCTCGGGTGTGAGCTCGCCGAACGATGCGGCGTAGCCGCGCTGGCGGATCTCTTGCAAGGTCCGCCAGAAGGCCTTCCAATCGGCGCCGATCGTCCGGCAGTCCGGGGTGTGCTGGTGCCGCTCCCATAGGCGCATCAAGCGGCCCCGGCTCATCATGCTCAGCAGCACCTTTGAGGTGGACGACTTGAACATCGGCATGGTGGTCCCACGCCCGAAAGACAGCGGCAACGGTCGCGGTGATCCGCTGTGCGCGAACACGTTGACGATGTGATCGTCGTAGATGGCCGTGAGAAGGCCGGTCGCACCCATCGCGTCTGCCAGCTCGCTGACGATGGGACCGCCGGCATTGATCAGCGGGTCGGAGTCGAGCATGCGGTAGTCCAGCTCGATGATGCGCGGCCCGAGCATGAACTGGCCACCATGACTCACGAGCAGTCCTGCCTGGGTCAGCTCCCTGGTGTAGCGGTAGCAGGTCGTTCGGCTCAGTGCCAGCGCGTCGGCGATCTGCTCTGCGGTCATGGTCGTGTGATCGCGCGAGAACAGGTCGAGCACAGAGAGCATGCGGGTCAGGCTGGACACGTCATCAATGCTGCGTGATGGGGGGGCAATGTTATGGGATCAGGGACTCAGACCCACTGGGTGCAAGCGGTGCACCGGTGCCGGGTGGCCCGTCAGACCCGGTTCGCGCCCATGGTCGCGAAGATGGCCGGGCGTCCCGCCCTCAGCCGTGCGGCGACGATCCAGCCCGTCAACCCCGCCAGCGGGATCAATGAAGGCAATGCCATTCCTAGCAAGCCGCCCTGGGTACCGGTCAGGTCGCCAAAGTGCAGGAAGACGTAGACCGCCAACGAGGCCATCACCACACCCGATACGACCGGCAGCACGAGGGTCGTCATCGTCGGGCCACCTCCACGCCTGAGGAAGAACGTGACGACAGCGGCCGAGGTGATCGTCATCATCACGAGCACGCCGAGGACGCCGACTTGTGAAATCCACGTGAACATGTTGAGGACCGGATCCAGCCCCAGGCCTGCGAAGAGGGCAATCGCGCCGACGGCCCCCACGGTCTGGATGACCGAGCCTACGTGCGGGCTCTCGAAGCGGCCGTGTGTGCGGCCGCAGGCGCGAGGAAGCAGGCCCTCCCGACCGGCCACATAGCTGTAGCGGGCGATGTAGTTGTGGAAGGCCGACAAGGCGGCGAAGAGACTGGAGAACAGCAGCACACCGGCGATGGTCGGCACCGGGCCTCCGACGTAACGGCGGGCCAGTTCGAAGAAGAACGTCGTCGGATCGCCCAGCGCCTTCAGAGAGGGGATCAACTGCGTGACACCCACCCCGCAGATCATCAGCCACGTGGTGAAGACGAAGAAGGTGCCGATCAGCAGAACCGACAGAAAGGTGGCGCGAGGCACGGTCCGTTCCGGGTCGCGGGCTTCTTCCGCGTAGATCGTCGTGGCCTCGATCCCCATGAACGAGCCCAGGCAGAACAGCACCGCCGCGGCAAGCGAGCCGGAGAAGACCGCCGACGGGTCGAACAAGTTCAGCGCGAGGCCTCCGGCACCGCCCTTGTGCAGGATCGCGAAGTCCACCACGAAGACGATGAGGTATTCCAGCGCGACGAGGACGACCAGCACCTTGGCTGACAGATCGACCTGACGATAGCCGAGCACCCCGACGAGCAATACGGCGCCGAGGCTCCACACCCACCAGGGCTGCTGGATGCCGAGACCGGCAAACACGCCCGTGGCGACACCGCCGAGCAGTCCGATGAGGCCGAACTGCAAAGCGTTGTAGGCCACGAGGGCGATGAATGCCGACGCTCCGCCCCACAGTCCTCCGAGCCCGCGTGCGGCGTACGCATAGAAGGCCCCCGCATTGCGGACATGGCGCGACATGGCAACATAGCCCGCGGAAAACGCCAGCATCACCAGGGTCATGAAGACGAAGGTGGCTGGAACGCCAGCGCCGTTGCCCAGCAGGAAGGCGATCGGCACGGCGCCAGCGACGCCGGTGAGCGGCGCTGCCGCCGAGATCACCATGAACGTCACCGAAATCAGGCCGAGGGAGTTCCTGCGAAGCTGATGACCGTCGGGAGGTACGGGGATCGTCATGAGGTCTCGGCTCGGGGATCTTGTAGGGACCAAACATGGGCGCGCTTGGGTGTCTTGGGCAGCGCGCTAAATGGGGTGTCCCGGACTTGACGGCCGGAAAAGCGTGTATCAGGGCCAAGCAAGTGTAGGCAGACGACGGCGGCGCGTTGATCCGAAATCGGCAACATGTCTTGCGAGGTGGTGGATCAACCAGCCCGTCCGGAATCCGGTTCTATCGCTGAGTCTTCCATATCGCTTCCATGTGCGCTGTGTTGCGGCCGACGGAGCGTGTACGCAGCGTGTAGCACTGCTGCAGGAAGCACATGCGAGCATCTTCGACAGCCCGACGGGCGGGCGGCCGACCTTGCCGCTCTTCGGGTAATGCGGTTCGATGAGCGCCTCCAGTCGCGCCCACGGCACGACCGTCTCCATGTCGGCGAGGAACTTCTCGCGTCGCGTCTGACGCTTCTTGCCTGCGAACTCGGCGCTGGCAAAGCTGGTTTTCTTCATGGGCGGATCTTGGTCGTACCGGGTGCCATCGACCATCGAGTTCTGCCCGGATTAATCAGCGCTTCCCTAGTGTCCTGTCCCGCTGATACGTGAGCAAAGTCGATGCAGCTTCTCGAGGATCGAGTCGGCGGTAGCGGTCCACTTGAACGGCTGGCAGTTCGCGTTGTATCCAGCGACGAAGTGGTCGAT
>NZ_JAJTWT010000019.1 GCF_021353235.1 Pelomonas caseinilytica | reverse complement strand
ACGGCTTCAAGGCCGGCGCATCCAGCGCCGCGAACGCCGCAGCTCGGCAACCCGGCAGCTTCTTGAACGGCCGCTGGTTGAGGTCGATCAGCAGCTGGGCGATGGCGCGGTTGAGTTCGACCAAGCTGAAGAAGCGCCGATGTCGCAGCCGAGCCAGGATCCAGCGCTCGACCACTTGCACGCCCACCTCGACCTTGGCCTTGTCCTGGGGGCGGCCGGGGCGTGCCGGCAGCACTGCCACGCTGTAGTGCTCGCCCAGCTCCTGCATCAGCCGCGCGGTGACGGGCTCGTAGGCATCGGGGTTGGCGATGAGCGCGCGCGGCTGGTCGGGCACCAGCAACTTGGGCACGCCCTTGATGAACGTCAGCGTCGCGATGATGGCGCCTACCCAGTCGGCCGCGGTCTGCTGCCAGGTGGCGCAGGCGTAGGTGTAGTTCGAGGCCCCCAGCACGGCGACGAACACCTGGGCGCGGCGGATCTCGCCCGTGCTGGCGTCCACCACCGGCACCGTCTGTCCTGCGTAGTCGACGAACAAGCGTTCGCCGCCAGGGTGGATTTGGCGCATTGAGCGCTTCAGGCGCTTGGCCCAGGCGCGGTACTTCTCGCAGAAGGCGCTGTAGCGGTAGGCCGCCTCGCCGGCGCCCGCGCTGTATTCCTCCCACAGCAGCTGAAGCGTGACGCCGGGGCGCTTGAGCTCCTGGTGCAGCGATGCGTAGTCGGGCTCGCGCCGGGTGCTGCTACGTGGCCGCGGTGGCGGGTACAGCCGCGCCTGCAGCTCGTCGTCGCTGAGCGTGGCCGCCTGGGGCCACCCAACGCCGGCGTCGCGCGCATACATCGCGATCTCGCTGACGGTGGTCTTGCTGATGCCCAAAGCGGCGGCCACCTGCCGGGTGCTGAGGCTGGCGTCGGCCAGCAGTTGCAGTGCTTGTCTGATCTTGCTCATAAGGACCCTTGGTGTGGGCATCGCCTCTCCCGGCCAAAAAGCCGGGCAGCCTATGCCTCGTTGGGTCACTCAGGACACCCTCCCGGTGTCCGCGATCAGTTTGGAATGCTGTCCGCCATCAGCGTGGAACGGTGTCCGCCATCACGGCGGAATGCTGTCCGCCATCACAGCGGAACGGTGTCCGCGATCGCATGGAATACGCAGGCAGCAAGCCGTGGCGCTACCTGCTGGTCCCGCACGATGAAATCAAGGAGTCGGACCGACTGACCGCCTTCCTGCGGTTCGAGCAAAAGGCTTGAGGGAGATACAGAACCACTGTTCGCGCAGGCGCCGGATGGCCAAGTCCTGCGGATTTGGCCGCTGACCGACAACTGGCACCGCTAGCAAACGTCAGAAACGACGATAAAATTCTGACTAGGTGACCCCGCCATGAGCACACTCCCTCGTTCCATCCTGTCGCACGCCGAATCCCTGCCCGAGGGCGGGTTGGTGTCGCCCAAGGAGTTTCTGCACCTTGGCAGCCGAGCAGCGGTTGATCAAGCGTTCTCGCGACTGGCCAAGGAAGGCAAGTTGCTTCGGGTGGCGCGTGGAACCTACGCCACACCGGTCTCCAGCCGGTTCGGGACGCGCGCACCGGCTCCCGAAAAGGTCGTGCAGTCCCTGGCCGCGCAAAGCGGTGAGGTGGTCACGCCGCACGGCGCCAACGCGGCCAATGCGCTGGGTCTGACCCAGCAGGTGCCGATTCGCGAGGTCTATCTCACCTCGGGGCGCAGCCGCAAGCTGAAGCTCGGTCGCTACGAGGTGACGGTCAAACATGCCCCCCGCTGGATGCTGGCGCTGGGGGCCGGCCAGGCCGGGTCGGCCGTGCGAGCGCTGGCCTGGATGGGCCCGTCGCATGTGCGCGAGTCGCTGGCCACCTTGAGGCGAACGCTTCCATCCACGGAATGGCAGACGCTGACGTCGGGGCGTGCCGGCCTGCCCTCATGGATGGCCAGGGCGATCGGCGAAGAAGCGGTTCGTGGCTGAGTCTTACTTCTCCCTCAGCGACGCGGACCGGGCCGAAGTCCTCGAAGTGGGCCGGGAGCGGACCGGCCGCCCGGCCCATTTGCTGGAAAAGGACGTCTGGGTCGTCTGGACGCTCGGGACGCTGTTCGGATCGCCGGTCGGTACGGACCTGACGTTCAAGGGCGGCACGTCGCTCTCCAAGGCCTACCGCATCATCGACAGGTTCTCGGAAGACCTCGACCTGACGTACGACATCCGCAAGCTGATCGCCGAGCTGACGGGAGGCAAGGAGTTCTTGCCGGCCAGCCGCAGCCAAGCCAGCAAGTGGATGAAGGCCGTGCGCGACCGGCTTCCGGAGTGGATCGCTGGCACGGTGCAGCCCGTGATTCAGGATGCACTCGACCAGGCGAAGCTTGGCGCGAGACTGGAAGTCGCAGGTGCGGACAAGGACAAGTTGCTCCTTCACTACCCAGCGGTCAAGCAAGGGACCGGCTATGTCGCTCCGGTCGTCACACTGGAGTTCGGCGGCCGGGCGACAGGTGAACCCCACGCCGCCATGCCTGTCACGTGTGACATCGATGGCCACGTCGACGGCGTGACGTTCCCGACCGCATTTCCTGTGGTGATGAGCGTTGCCCGGACCTTCTGGGAGAAGGCAACCGCCACGCACGTCTATTGCGCTCAGGGCCGGATCCGAGGCGAGCGCTATGCGCGGCACTGGCACGACCTGGCCGCCATCATGCGGAGCACGCACTTCGATGCCGTCGTCAAGGATCGCGAGGTCGCACGCGCGGTCGCTGAGCACAAGTCGTATTTCTTCCCCGAGAAGGATGCCGCTGGCAATACGGTCGACTACTTCGCTGCCATCTCAGGCGCCCTGCACGTGGTGCCGGAGGGCGAAGCACGCGAGGCCCTCGCTGCCGACTACGCCGGCATGCTCGAAGACCAAGTCATGGTGGGCGACGCACTGCCCTTCGAAGACCTTATGCGGGCCTGCGCGGAAGTTGCAGCCAGAGCCAACGGAGCCGCGAAGCCTTGAGTAGCCGGCCAGGTTGAGCGCCACCGGCCGCCTCGGCGCTTACTGCGCGAACGGCGCCGACTTACAACGGCCTCCTGAAGTCCCTTCCGCTCGTCGCCATCTCGTTGCAGCCATCGCGCAACGGACAGCGCACCGCGCGAAGCAGTCTGCGGCATCAGGAGCAGCGGCGGTCCCGCGGCCGGCGTGACACCAAGCGCGGCGACTGGCGCGACGGTCGAGCCGCTGCGATAGCTTCCTGGCGTGCCCGCCAAAGGGCTTGGCCGGTGGTCGGGGTAACGAGCGGGCCATGAGCGCGCAGTGCCACCGATCAGGACCGGCCTGCTCGCCAAGCGGGCCGTCGCGCGCAGCGCAAGGAATCAGGCCGCGATCCGCGACCACCGGGGGGCGCCTTTAATCGCCAGGCGCAGAAACATGCCGATCGAAGCGCAGTTGCGGACCTACCGGAATGAACGGCGCGACACGCAGGCGGAGGACGACGTCGGACGGCAGTTGTGCCAGGTGGCGCTGGAAGCACGGTCCGACGACGACGTGCAGCAGGTGGTGGCCTTACCTGAGCAGTCTGATCTCGGGCGCCGATCGCTGAACTCAGCCGTCGCTGCGCCAGAAAGCCCGCCGCTCACCGCCGGCAGTGCCCCGCCCGCAACCGCCAAGTTCGCTGTCACGGCCGCACTTCGGCGCCCGGCAGGCCCGCATAGATATGACTGCTAGTCACTCCCCCTCATTCCCGGTCCGTACCAGACCTGCGCAACGCCACGGCATCGATCTCCGCCAAGCTCTCGTCCTGCGGCAACAGGCGGAACACGCGAATAGCATTGTGAACCCGGCCGACCTGCTCGCTCATCGCACTCGCCGAGGCGGCCAGTTCCTCGACCATGGCAGCGTTCTGCTGTGTAAGACTATCCAGGTGCTGGACGGCCTGGCCGACTTGGCCCACGCCGGCCGACTGCTCGCGGCTGGCGTTGTTGATCTGCTGCAGCGCGCCGCTCACACGGGTCACGGCCTGCATGACCTCGTCCATGCGGTGCCTGGCCTCGTCGGCACGCAGGCTGCCCGCCTCGATTCGCTCGCGCGACTCCTCGATCAACGCGCGGATCTCCTTGGCCGCCGCACCGGTGCGCTGGGCCAGGGCCCGCACCTCCGCGGCCACCACGGCGAAGCCCCGCCCTTGCTCGCCGGCCCTTGCCGCCTCGACGGCAGCATTCAGCGCCAGGATGTTGGTTTGAAAGGCCACGCCCTCGATGACCTGGATGATGTCACCCACACGGCGCGACGAGTCGGCGATGTCCTGCATGGTGTCGTAGACGTGGTGCACCGCCTCCTGGCTTCGTTGGGCTATGCCGGCAGTCCCGTGGGCAAGCCGGGCCCCTTCATCGGCCAGCTCCGAGGTCTGACGGACCGTGCCGCTGATCTCGTCCATGGCTGCGGCCGACTCCTGCAGGCTGCCGGCCTGGGACTCGGTGCGGGCGGAGAGATCCCGGCTGCCTGCGGAAATCTCGTGCGAGGCGTCGAGCAGGTGGACCACTTCGTCGCGCACGTCGCGCACGACGGTACGCACCGACGCCGTCAACTGCGCCAACGCCAGCTGCAGCTCCCGTACCTCGCCCTGACCATGCACCTCCACCTGGCTGGTCAGGTCGCCGCCGGCTAGCAGGTTGGCCGTCTCCACCACGGCCCGCAGCGGCCGCAGCAACAGGCCAGTTAAGCTCGCACAGGCCAAGCCGACCGAGGCGGCAGCCGCCAGCAACTGCGCCCAACCCGGTGCGGCAAGCCAAGCAGCGAGAAGAGGCCCGGCAGCCGCGAAGGTGGCCAGCCCGGCGATCTTGGCTCGCAGCTCCGGCTTGAAGAGCCGCAGCAGTCGACCGGCGAGATCGGCGCGCCGGGCCTGCCCGTGGTGCAGCACATGGATCCGCCGGCCCAACTCGGCCTCGGCGCGCATGCGGGCATACAGGGCGTCGAAGCGGCGCACCTCATTGTCCCCGGGCTTTGTGCGCACGGAGAGATAGCCGACCGTGTGCTCTCCGTCTCGAACCGGGGTGGCATTGGCACGCACCCAATAGTGGTCGCCGTTCTTGCGGCGGTTCTTGACGATGGCCGTCCAGGGCCGGCCCGCCTCGATGGTGGCCCACATGTCGCGGAACGCCTCCTCCGGCATGTCCGGGTGGCGCACGAGGTTGTGAGGCTGTCCGAGCAGCTCAGCGGCGGTGTAGCCGCTTACGGTGACGAAGTTGGCGTTGCAGTAGGTGATCCGCCCTTTCAGGTCCGTGATCGAGATCAGCGTCTGGTCTGCTGGGAACGCGTAGTCCCTCTGGGTGACAGGCAGGTTCTTGCGCATGGACTCCTCGCGACAGAAGTAAGCAACCGGATCCGGCAATTGCCGGCCTCATCCCGAGTTCCTGGCTCGACCGGGCGACTCGGCCATGCTCAGTCAAGCGGCACCGGCCGAGCCCCAGCGCCTTGTTCATTGAACGCGCTAAGCCCCGGGGGGCAGCCTGAAAACCGAGACGGCTTCGACGAGCTGTTGGGCCTGGCTACGCAGGCTCTCGGCAGCCGCAGCGCTTTCCTCCACGAGTGCGGCGTTCTGTTGCGTGGTCTGGTCCATGGCCGTAACCGCCTCGCCGACCTGCTGCACACTGGTACTTTGCTCAAGGCTCGCGGACGTGATCTCGGCCACGATGCTGCTCACGCGGTGGATCGATGCAACGATATCGTTCATCGTCGTGCCCGCCTGATCGACCAGCGAAGTGCCCTGCTCCACCTGTTCGACGCTGTGGCTGATCAGCACCTTGATTTCCTTGGCGGCCTCGGCGCTGCGCTGGGCGAGGCTGCGGACCTCGGATGCGACGACCGCGAACCCCCTGCCCTGCTCTCCCGCACGCGCAGCCTCGACCGCGGCATTGAGAGCAAGGATGTTGGTCTGGAACGCGATGCCGTCGATGACTCCGATGATGTCGTTGATCCTGCGGCTGCTCTCCGTGATGCCCTGCATGGTGGCAACGACCTTGTCGACGACTTGCCCTCCTTCGGAAGCAATAGCGGAGGCGCTTCGCGCGAGCTGGTTGGCCTGCTGTGCGTTGTCGGCGTTGTGCCGCACTGTGCCGCCCAGTTCCTCCATCGTCGCGGCGGTCTGTTGCAGCGCGCTGGCCTGCTGCTCGGTGCGACTCGACAGATCTTGATTGCCCTGGGCGATCTGGACGCTGGCCGTGGCCACGCTTTCGGCGTTCCGTCGCACGCCGATCACCACTTCCGCGAGGCTGGCCTGCATTCGCGAGAGGTTGGCCATCACGCTGGTGGTGTCCCCTGACTGCAGGCCCACTTCGATGCTCAGGTCTCCCCGCGCCACCCGATCAGCCACTGCCACCGCGCTGCCGGGCTCCCCGCCAAGCTGGGCAAAGAGATTGCGCGCAAGGAGCACGCCAAGGACGCCTGCAAGCGCGCAGAGGGCGGCGCCGCCAAAGAGAAGCGTGTAGGTCGTGCTGGAGGCCGAAGCCGCCAACTGCTCATGCCGGCGGGACAGCAGCGCGGACTCGGCCTTCTTGAACTCCGCAATGCCGGCACGGAAGGCATCCATGGCCGACTTGTCCCTGCCCAACTCGAAGTCCTCCGACAACTGCCTGGCGGACAGGTTGCCAGCGTTGACGTCGCGTCTCTCGGAGATCAGCGCCATGGCGACGTCCATGAAGGCGTTGCGGTTGGCCATCAGCCGGTCCAGCCGCTCCTGCTGGGCTGGGTTGTCCGCGGTGAGCGACCTGGCCCTGTCGAAATGCACGGAGAAATCCTTGGTTCCCTGGTTGAAGGGCTCGAGGAACTTATCCTTCCCGCTGACCACGAAGCCGCGCAGACCTGTCTCGATGTTGACCATGCTGAGCAGCAGGTCTTCAGACGCGGTCAGCACCTCGTAGGTATGGGTGTTCCAGTTGACCGTGTCGATTAGCCGATGGGTATTGACGAGCGCAACGGCGATCAGCGCACCGGCGAACGCCAGTAGGCTCGCAAACGTGGCGACCAGCTTCTGCTTCAAGGCCCATGACTTGTTCATCGTCTTCTCCAAGGCATTGAATCGGCAAGAGCCACAGCGGAGCCCAGGCTGGGCGCGGCTGCATGGCCTGGCGCGACGGTCGCACGGAGCGCCGCGCGCCGCCGCGCCCTTCATGGAGCGCGTTCAGAGGCACCGCCCGGCGGCGGGGCCATGTCCAACACGTGGTCGTGGTACTGGATCAGCGCGCTTCGGTGCGCGACGCTGACAAGCGCGCTGTCGGGCAGCGCAGCGATCAGCGCCAGGTAGACATGCGCTTCGCTCTTCTCGTCGAGGGCGCTGGTCGCTTCATCGAGGAACAGGAAGTCCGGACGGTGCAGCAGCGCCCGCGCGATGGCCAGACGCTGTTGCTCGCCACCGGAAAGGCACTGCTGCCAGCGCTGCACATCGGCCAGCGTATGCCCCCGCGAATCCAGGCCGACGACCCGCAGCACTCCGAGGCAAGCCTCGTCGTCGAAGTCGTCTGCATCGGCGGGGTAGGCAAGAGCGCCCTTCAGCGTGCCGTCGGGGATGTAGCTACGCTGCGGCAGGAACATCATCGAAGCGCCTGCCGGCAGCCGGATGGCACCACTGCCATAAGGCCACAGACCCGCCACGGCGCGAAGGAAGGTGCTCTTGCCGACACCGGAAGGCCCGCGTACGAGCCAGCGCTCACCGCGGGCAAAACGTTGCGGCGGCAATTCGGCCAGCGGTTGCTGCTGCGGCGTGAGCAGGCGGACGACGGCACTGCTCACCTCGGCCTGGGGTGCCGTCGTGACGTGGATGCCGCGCGGCCGGGACTTCGCCTGTTCCAGGGCCTGCATGAGGTCCTGCAGCCGAGTGCAGATGGCCACCCAGGACGCGATGTTGAGATAGGCCTGGTTCACGAAGCTCAGCGTGTTGTTGAACATGCCGAACGCGCTGATGATGCGGGTCATGCCGCCCATCGTGATCTCACCAGCCAGGTAGCGGGGCAGCGCACCGAGCGTGGGGACGGGCTGAAAAACATGTCCATAGGCGGACTGCACGAAGCCCACCTTGAACGTGCGGGCCACGACGGCCAAGGTGTTCAGACGCACCTGCTCGAAGCGCGCCGCAAGACGGCCCCGTTCGCGCGGGCCGCCAACGTAAAAGGCCACCTGCTCTGCGTTCTCGCGCAGTTGCATCGCTGTGTGGCGCAGGTCGGCTTCGACGGTCTGCTGCTGCACGGTCAGGTCGATCATCTTGCGGCCGATCCAGTGGGTCAGGCCTAACTGCAGCCCCGTATAGAGGAAGGCCAGGAATACCATGTAGCCCGGAATGGACACCTGCCAGCCCGCCACTTCGAACGACAGCGTGCCGGACAGCGTCCACAGTAGGTAGCCGTAGGTGACGGCGTGAACCGCAACGGAGACGAAGCTCAGGCCAAGGTGGATGCTCTTCTCGGTGAACAGCCGGACGTCCTCGGCGATGCGTTGGTCGGCATTGCTGAGTCGCCCGTCGCGCTCAATGTCGTAGAAAGCGTGCGCCTCGGTCCAGCGGTCCATCAGCCTGCGTGTCAGCCAGGTCCGCCATTGCAGCGCCAACAGGCTGTGCAGGGCCTGATCCACCATGCTCAGGCTGCCGCTGGCGACGCCAACGGCGGTGGCCACGGCCAACGCAGTGATCAGGGAGTGCCATTGGCGGTTGACGAGCGCGTCGGTGACATCCCCCGTCAGTTTGTTGGCCCAGACGGCCAGATAGACGCCGCCGAACATGATCGCCAGCATCACGGCGGACTTGAGGAACGCGCCGACGCGCTCTTCCCGGGCAAGCCAGAACGGCAGGATCAGCGCCCACCGGGAAGGCCGCCCGTGGGCGGCAGGGTCAGCATGCGTCACTTGAAGTCCCGCTTGATGGTGAGCATGTAGTTGCGACGCTCCATGACGGGAATGAAGGAGCTGCCAGCGGTGGTGGCATAGAGCAGTCGGTTGCCGATGTTCTTGACGCCGAACGTGGTGCTCCAGGGGCCGTTGTTGTAGAAGACGCTGGCGTCAATCTGGGCCTGGCCGGGGACGTACAGCATGTAGCGTGCGTCGGTGGTGCCCTTGGAGTTGGACGATGCGCTGACGCCCACGCCGAAGCCCAGGCCCCTCCAGGCGGCGTCTTGCAGGTCATAAGTAGCCCACAGGCTCATCTTGTGCTTGGGCAGGCCGGTGTAGTTGGCGGCCGGATTGCCCACGTCCTTTGCCGTGGTGAACGTGTAGTTGAACAGGGCATTCAAGCCGCGCGTCACCTGCCCCTGGGCGTCCACCTCGACGCCGCGCGCGAGCTGGGCGTCGCGCACGTTGTAGCAGTTGCCCGGCCGGTAGTAGACCGTCGTGTTGCTCTGCGCCAGCTCATAGGCGGCCGTCGTCACCGAGAGCTTGCTGTCGAACAGGTCGAACTTGGCGCCGACCTCGCGGTTGCGGGTCGACTTCGGCGGAACGAAGCCTCCGTCGCAACTCGGCAGCGTCGAAGGCACGAAGCCTTCTGCGTAGTTGGTGTAGAGCGAGACTTCGGGCGTGAGCGAATACACCAGCCCCACGCCAGGCGTCGTCCTGCGGACGACCTTCTGGGGGCTGACGGAGACCGTTGCCGGAGGAATCAGCACGGTACTCTCGTTGGCGTAGCGCGTGCTGCGCAGGTTCGCCAGTAGGCTCCAGTCGCCCCAGTTCATCAGGTCCTGCAGGAAGGTGTCGTACTGGGTCGCCTTCTGGTCCAGGATGTTGGACAAGGTGGACGCGTCGGCGCGCAGGTCGCCAAACGGTGCGCCAGTGGCGGGCGGGTAGACCTTCACTGTGGTGTTCGGCCCCGACCATTGCGGCTGGTGCAGCCGCGTCTCGGTATGGTCGAAGCCCAGCGACAGCTTGTGCGTCACCTGCCCGGTGCTGCCCAGGATGCGCAGGTAGTGGTCGCCGCTGGTGGAGTTCTGGTTCTGTTCGCTGCGCCCGGCGAAGAACAGGACGCTACCGTTCGGAGCATCATTGGCGGCGCCCGTGGCGTAGCCAAGGCCCGCAGGCGAGCGCACATGGACCTCGGTGTCCTGCAGGGAGCGGTTGAGCCGGCTGATCAGCGTGACCGAAGGGCTCAGGACCTGTTCGAGCTGGTAGAACGCGCGGCGCTGCCGCGTCTCGAAGCCGTCTTCCGGGCGGCCCAGCATCAGTTCGGGCACGGGCATGATGACACCATCACGGCGTCCGAAGGTGTATAGGGGCACGGGGCCATGCTGCTTGCCATAGGAGGCCCCCACGATCAGGTCGGTAGTCTGGTCCTTCCAGCGCAGCTGCGGCAGGAAGGAGTCGTCCTTGCGGCCGTCGAAGCCGGCGGCGTTGTCCCTGGCTTGGCTGTGCGCAGCGATCACGCGCATGCTGAGCCGGCGGTCCTCCGTGACGGCGCCGGCCACATCGCCCGCGACCGTGAGGTCGCCATGTGACCCGTACTGCAACATCATGCTGCGGATGGGTGCAGCCTGCGGCTTCTTGATCACGACATTCACACCGCCGCCGAGGGAGCCGGCACCGGTCAGGATCGCCTGCGGCCCCTTGAGCACCTCGATCCGCTCGACGCCGAAGACGTTGCTCATGGCCGCCGAGTTGTCGGCGACGCCGTTGACCATCAGCGCGGTTTCGCCGAAACCCCGGATGCCGAAGGTGGGCGACCCTTGGGGTGACTGCTTGAAGCTCATGCCGCTGACGTTGGCCAGCGCGTTCTGGATCGAGGTCATCTGCTGCGTCTCGAGCACCTTGCTGGTGATGATCGTGACACCGCCGGGAATCTCCATCAGGTCTGAGCCGCTTCTCGTGGCGGTATCGGACCGGTCAGCCTTGAAGCTGGTCTCGGCCTGGTCGCGGCGGGCGACGACAAAGACAGTGTCAAGCTTGTTGGCCACGGCCACCCAGTAGCCCGTCGCCGTTGCCCTGGCCTCCACGTCGTTATCACCGATGGCCATCGCCAGTGCATCCGACAGCATGAGCGTGCCAGACACCGCCGGGGCGCGTTTACCGGCCACGGACTCGGAATCGAAGGTGATCGTCACGCCGCTCACACGGCTGATCGCCCGCAACGTTTCGGCCAGGGAGGCCGCCGGCAGGTCGAAGCGGTGGGTCTTCGCTGTTGCGGCGGCTGCCGCGGGAGTCTGCGCCGAGGCCGGCACCGCACACAGGGCGAGCACGCCGAGCATGACGGCGCCAGACGAATGGCGTACGAAGCGGGGGGGCGATCGACTCGGCATGTCCTGGCTCTGCTGGGGGTTGCGATGGAGCGAAAGTTATCGCCGATCAGATCGCCGCATCGGGACAGTGAACCAGTTGCCGCGCCCATCTGTCATGTTTGTGTCATCATGACAGTCGATCCATGATGGCACACGCAAATCTGATTGCAAAGACGAACTAATGAGCACGTCGAAACTGCGCCCGTCGCGCGACATTGCCGGGTTTTCACTAGTTGAGGCTGACTTGGCAGCTTTAGCCGAATCAGGCGCCCACGGCTCCCTCGTCGACCGGATCTTCACCTTGGTGTCCAGCGCCATTCAGTCGCGCAAGATCGTGACAGGTGTTCGACTTCCATCGGTACGGCAACTGGCTGATGACTGCGGCATCAGTCGCGACACTGCGGCGCGCGCCTACGACAAGCTCGTCGCCCATGGCCTGGTGGAGTCACGTCGCGGCGCCGGCTACTTCGTGAAGGCCGCGGCCATCAGGCGTGTGCCCGACCGGGCGCCGCCGCAGCGCCCCAGCCTATTCCGTCCGGATGGGCTTGATCGCACGACGGCGCTGCGCCTGCGACTGCAGATTCAGCGCCACGAGCAGCCAGCGCAGAGCCGAAGCGGCATCGGGACACTGCCCGAAGACTGGATGGATGAGCAGGACATTGCCGCGGCGCTGCGCACCGTGGCCCGCGGCAACCAACGGGCGCTTGCGACGATAGGCGATCCGCAGGGCTATCTGCCGCTGCGCCAAAGGCTGCAGCTCAAGCTGCAGGACATGGGGCTCCATGTCGACCCGGCCCATCTGATCCTCACCTCTGGGGCAACCGACGCCATCAACCTAGTCGCCCTGAGCTTCCTGCGCCGCCCTGGCGAAGCAGTCCTCGTCGAGCAGCCTTGCCAACCCATCCTGGTCGAACGCCTGATGTCGGTCGGCCTGGAGCTGTTGTACGTCCCCCGCGAGGCCGACGGACCGGACCTGGAGGTCTTGCGCGCCCATTGCATCAACTACAAGCCCCGGTGCTTCTTCGTCAACTCGACGCTGCACAACCCGACCGGCATGAACCTGGCGCCCCACAAGGCGTTCCAGCTCCTGAAGCTCGCCGAGGAATTCGACCTCATGCTGATCGAGGACGACACCTATGGGGACCTGGCTTCGGTGGGCAATGGTGCCGTGACACGCCTGGCCCCGCTCGACCAACTGCAGCGTGTAATCCACATCGGCAGCTTCTCCAAGACCATCGCACCAGGCCTGCGCGTCGGCTACCTGGCAGCGAGCCCGGAACGTATTGAATGGATGGCAACCTACCGGGCACTCAACTGTCTGGCCTCCAACAGCCTGGCGGAACGCACGGTCTATCAGTTGCTGTCTCAAGGCAACTACCGCCACCATTGCGAGCAGTTGCGCGCGCGGCTCACGGACCTGCGTCCACGCGCCATCGAACAATTGCAGAAGCTGGGCATTCGAACGGCACATGAGCCGGATGCCGGTTTCTATCTCTGGGCCGATCTTGGCAAGGACGTCGACGCGCTGAAGCTTGCGCATCAGTTGCTGAGTCAGGGCCACCTCACGGCGCCCGGGATACTATTCTCCCTCGCGCACCCGTCCTACATGCGCTTCAACATTGCCACGATGTTGGAGGGCGCTGGATTGCCGGCGCTGGCAAGGGCGCTCGGCCGCTGAGCGGTTCCGGCGAGGCCGGGCGCCACCGCAGCGGTCCGTAGCACTAGCTGGACTGGCGCCTAGGCAGCGCGCTCGACGCTGAAGCTCTCAACGCCTCTAGCAACGCGCGAGCGGCCATGGAGATCGGTTCTGCTCGCGCGACGCCAAGAACCAACTCATAGTGCGCCCAAGGCTCGTCCAGCGGCGCGCGCTCTAGGCCATGGCCGATCGCAAGGCGAGCCGCCCAAGCATCAGTGACCAAGCCGACGCCGGCATTGGCGCCGACCAGAGCGGCGATGGCATCGTCCGATGTGGCGTCGAGCGGTGAATGAAGGGGCAGTCCCAGGCTAGCAGCCGCCCCGTTGAGGTGGCCTGAGAGAGGCTCGCGCCGGACACCCACCAAATTGAATTCCAGCAATTCCTTCACCGTGATGCGCCGGTTTCCGCTCAGCGGATGCGACCGAGGGAACAGCAGCTCCCACCGCCCCTGTGCATATGGCCACGTTTGTATCCGCGCGTCGACCGTAGGCGCCAGGAAGATACCCAGATCCGCATCGCCACGGATCAAGGAATCGGCCACCGCTTCGCTGCCGTGGCGTGCAACCTGAATCTTGATCCGGGGGTGCTTCTGCAAGAACTCCGCCAAGTGCTGAGGCAGACCTTCAATCGCCGTCTCTCCGCAGACTGCAATGCGTAGGATCCCGGCGACGCCCTGAGAGATTTCAAATGCCTCCCTATCCAGGGCTTGCAGCGCAGTCCGGATGTTGCTGACATGCTTCAGCAGCGAGCGGCAGGCCGCCGTGGATTCCATACCCCGAGGCCTGCGAACAAAAAGCCGCAAGCCGAGCCGCACCTCCAGCTCGCTGATGCGCTTGCTCGCCGCTGCGATTGCCAGTTGAACCTGCTCGGCGCCACGAGGGATCGATTGCGTCCGAGCGACGGCCTGAAGGAGTTCGAGCGTCAAGAGATCGTGCCGCACCGGCGCTCAACCGTGAAAGGCGTTGTCAAGCCTTCGCTGGCACAAGCGGCCCTCCACCGTCGGCGGCTGTCCGAGGGGTGCCTCGAAGCGCAGGGTTGTCATGACTTGAACGACCTCAATTGCCTCGAAAGCCTCGAAATCGCGCAGCTCGCCGCCCGAGCGCAGGGAATTCGCCGTCTCGCTCATGCCGGATTTTGTTCCAGGAACCGCTGTGCATCCAGCGCGGCCATGCAGCCACTGGCAGCGCTCGTGATGGCCTGGCGATAGATGTGGTCCTGCACGTCGCCTGCCGCGAAGACGCCCGGCACTGAAGTCATGGTCGCGAATCCCTCGCTGCCGGCGCGCGTCAGCACGTAGCCGTCCCGCAGCTCCAGTTGGCCACGAAAGATCTCGGTGTTGGGACGGTGGCCGATGGCGATGAAACAGCCGTGCAGCCCGAGCACCTTCGTTTCGCTGCTCGCCACCTGCTTCAGCCGCGCACCGGTGACGCCCGATGCATCGCCCAGCACCTCATCCAGCACATGGAACAGATGCAGCTCGACCTTGCCGGCAGCCACCTTCTCCATGAGCTTGTCGACGAGGATGGGCTCGGCGCGGAATCGGTCTCGGCGGTGGATCACGTGCACCTTTGCGGCGATGTTGCTCAGGTACAGCGCCTCCTCCACGGCCGTGTTCCCGCCGCCGACGACGCAGACGTCCTTGCCTCGGTAGAAGAAGCCGTCGCAGGTGGCGCAGGCGCTGACACCGCGCCCCATGAAGGCCGACTCCGAGGAAAGCCCCAGATACTGGGCCGAGGCCCCCGTTGCGACGATCAAGGCGTCACAGGAGTAGCGGGCCCCCTCCCCTGCGAGCTCGAACGGCCGACGACTGAAATCGACCTCGGCGATGTGGTCGAACACCATCCTTGCATCGAAGCGTTCAGCGTGGCGCCGAAAGCGCTCCATCAGGTCCGGCCCCTGCACGCCGTCGACGTCGGCCGGCCAATTGTCGACCTCAGTGGTCGTCATGAGCTGCCCCCCCTGGGCCGTGCCGGTGATGAGAGTGGGCATGAGGTTGGCACGGGCCGCGTAGAGCGCCGCCGTGTATCCGGCCGGCCCCGACCCGAGGATGATGAGGCGGTGGTGTTGCTGCATGGGAGGGGCGCGCACGAAAACGCGGCAAGGGGTTGGAAACGGGTTCGCCCAGTGGCCGCCGCAAGCGGTGCTGCAGGGCGCGGGCGGCAAGAAGGGACTCCAGCGGGGGCTGGGTCAGCCTGGCGTGCCCTCCGGGGGCTCGGCGGGCCAAAGTGCCAAGCCGCCTGCGAGGCTCCATGCCCGAGGCTGACCCAGCCGCCGCAGCGCACGGGCCGCCTGGGCGCTTCGATTGCCGCTGCGGCAGAACAGCACCAGGTCGGTCCCGGCATCGAGTTCCAGCCAGTCCGGCAGCACGTTCAGCAGCGTGGAAAGCGGCACGGCCTGACGGCGCACATGGGCCCCGGCGGCCGGCACCTGGCCGAGGCGCTGCTCGTAAGGCTCCCGCACGTCGACCAGCAGGACCTTGCGCACCGCTCGGCTGCGGGATGTCAGTTCCTCGGCGGAGAGTTCGACCATTTCGGCCTTCGAACATCGGTCGACTCGTGCTCCGCACGCCATCGTCTGGTATTCCGTCGGCGCCAGATCGCGCTCAATCTCCGCCTTGGCCTGCGCGAAGGCAGCGGCCTCCATGCCCTGGTCGAGCAGCGCCGACAGCAGCGGCTGATGGGCGATTTCGGTGTTCAACGTACAGGCATGACGGCCTTCATAGTCGTGCCCCGGCAGGAGGAATGCGTCTCTCCCAATGGTCTTCTCGAGCAACCGCAATGAGCCGGCGAATTGCTCCGGCTCGCTGACCTCGAAGTCGCTGCGCCCCAGGGCGCCAGGCATCACCATGTCGCCGACGAAGGCGGCCCGCAATCCGTACTGGCCGGCGAGCAGGTAGGCCGTCGAGTCCCGCGTGTGGCCCGGGACAGGCAAGCGGGTCAGCCTCTGCGCCCCCAGCTGGATGTGATCCGAACCGCAAGGCCATCCGAGCGCATCCGCCTCGCCGCGGCTGCCCAGGACGGGCGGCAGGCTTTCCCACAGCGCCGCCGCCGATGAGGCGTGGTCCCCGTGGCTGTGGGTGTCGAGCACCGCAACCAGCGTGTAGCTGCGGCAGCGGATCCACTGCACCAACGGGTCAGTCAGCTCAGGGAGCGGATCGATGATCAGGCAGCGGCGGGACGCCGGATCGGCCACGACGTAGCAGACAGCCCCATCGACCACGTGGCGCGTGATCGGCGCCACTGGCAGGGCGTGCTGCTGGAGCGATGGCGTCATGCAGCTGTCGCGAAGGGACGCGCCGCACTGGCGGATGCGCAGGCACGCTTCGTCGACCATCTCGGGCGGCGTCAAGGGCCCCAAGGACAGGCGCACCGCCGAAGCACACCGCCAGGGTTCCAGTCCCATGGCGCCGAGCACGTAGCTCGGCGCGGCCTTGGACGCGCCGCAGGCCGACCCGCCGCTGACACGGATCGACGCGGCATCGAACAGGTCGAGCAGCACCCTTGAGCTCACGCCCGGCACCGAGAAGTTCAGCGTCGTCGGCAGGCTGATCTCCGGATCCGCGTTGAAGACGACCCCCTCGAAGGCCTCGCGCAGCGCGCTGGCCAAGCTGGCCCGGTGGCGCTCGAGGACTTTCGCTGGCTGGAACTGTTCGCCCGCTTCCAGCAGACGCAGCACCGCACCCAACGCCGCGATGCCCGGCACGTTCTCCGTGCCCGAGCGCATCGCGCCCTCCTGTCCACCTCCAGCGATCAGCGCCGTGAACGGGGCGCCGGCGCGCACGTAAAGCATGCCGACGCCCTTCGGCGCGTACAGCTTGTGGCCGGAGAACGGCGCGTAGTCGATGGGTCGCTCTCCGAGCCGCAAATGCAGCTTGCCGAGCGCCTGCACGCTGTCCACGAGCCACAACGCAGGACTGCCGGCCAAGGCACGCTGGATGCCGTCCAGGTCGCTGACGACGCCGGTCTCGTTGTTGGCCGCCATGGTGCAGACAAGCCCCGCCCGAGGCGCCTGCCGACGCAGCCACTCGAGGTCGTGCCGGCCGTCGCGTCCCACCGGGATGGCCAGCACATCCAAGTCGAGGTTCAACAGCCGGCGCCAGTGATGGATCGCTTCTGGCACGGCCTTGTGTTCGGTGGCGCCATAGAGCAACAGCTCCGGCATCGCTTCGCCGCGATCCTGCCGTGACCGCAGCGCGGTCAGCGCCGAAAGCACCGCCGTCTGGATGCCCTCCGTCGCACCGCTGAGGAAGAGCAGTTGTCCCGTCGGCGCCCCCAGCACTCGCCGCGCGCCCGCTCGGACGTCGTCCATCATCGCGCGCGCCTTCAACCCCGCCCCATGGATACTGCTCGGGTTGCCGAAATCGCCGGCCATCGCGGCGATCGCGGCGGCGCGAGCCTCCGGCATGACCGACGTGGTCGCATTCGCGTCGAGGTAGATTTCTGTGGCTGACATCGCGGGTCGAACGAGCTGGAATACTGCTCACTGTAGGAACCAGGACGCGCATTACGGTGCTGTTTTTTGCAGCCCGGGAGCCCACTTGCGCAAACCACTTGCGCCGTCTGGCCCGCACGACGACGCACTTGCCTGAGGCGGCCTGACGCGCCTTATCCCAAGGGCAAAAGAAAAGTCATCATCTCCTGTCGAGGTCGTCCGATGGCACGTTCTAGTCGTCAGGTCGCCGCGGCGCCGGCAGCACGGCGGGCAGGCGCCCACGGTGCGCGCCCGATCAGATCACGTACGACAGCGGCAAGGCCGTCGTGTACTTCAGCTCTTCCATCGCGAAGCTGGAGCTGACATCGGCCAGGAGCGTACCGCTCGTGAGCCGCTTGTACACGCGGTCATAGGCGGCGATGTCGGGCACCACCACGCGCAGCAAGTAGTCGACATCGCCGCTCATGCGATAGAACTCGACAACCTCCGAGATCGACTCCACCGTGGCCTTGAACCGGTCGAACCACTCCTGGGTGTGCGTGCTGGTGCGGACCGTCACGAAGACGGTCACACCCACGTTGACTCGTTCCCGGTCCAGGAGCATGACGTTGCCGCGGATGACCCCCGACTCCCGCAAACGCTGCACGCGCCTCCAGCATGGCGTCGGAGAAAGCCCGACGCTCGCGGCAATCTCGTTCATCTGGAGGCCGGCATCCTGCTGCAGGAGCTCCAGGATCTTGACGTCGATGGCGTCCAGGCGTGCCTTTGCCATGACTCAGGCACCAGCGAGAAGCCTCTCGCCTTGCTCGACGGGCAGCGAGGTGAATGGGAAGGTTTCGACCATGAAACGCTCAGGCCCGTCGCCCAGTGGCTGTGCAGCAAATGCCGCCATCACAGATCGGAGGACGACCCGGTGGCGGGCTCGCAACCGTGCGGGATCAACGCAAGGCCCTCATGGCGCGAAGGAACACGTCATTGGCCTTCATGGCAGCATGGGCGTTCTCGGCGTTCTGGAACCTCATGTAGGCCAGGAGCCGGGCTTCCGCCTCGGGATGGTGTTCACGCAGCAGCATGAAGACGTCGCGCTCCTCCTCCGGCTTGTCCTGCTTGTAGTTCTCGTGCATCTCTGCGAGCAGGGCGCGGGTGCGCTGGTCGTCCTCAGCCGTCCAGCCGAACAGCTTGTCGATGAGCTCTTCCGACACCTGTCCGCGCAGGCGCAGCACATCCCCGACCGTCGTGGGCGCCTTGACGGTATCCCACGCGGCCGCCTCGATGCAGCCGCCCAAGGACTTCGCCTTGGGATCCTTGAGGGCGTTCGTCGCCTCGGTTGCCGCCTTGCGAGCAGCGCGCCAAGCCGCCGGAGAAGGCTGGCCTCCCGACATCGTCTCGATGTGGAGCCGGCGGAGTTCCGCGCAGGCCCCGAGCAAGGGCAACACTTCGTCGCTGCGATCTTCGAACTCTTCGGCGATCGAGGCCAGAACTTCACTGACGACCCCGCCAGCCTTGCCGCTGAGATCGGCCCCGGGGGCGATAGCCTCCAGCAGCTGCCGGGTCAGGGCGACGACGCGCTCGGCAGGCTGGCGGCTGAAGCAGTAGTCGATCGCAAAAGCCAGCCATCCTGGCAGGCCAAGCGCCGCCTCCCATGTGGGCACATCGCTGCTGCCGGCCAGCGCGGCCGCGGGAGTGCTCGAGCCATCGGTGACGAACATCGCGCCGGCAGTAAGCCGGCCCGCGGAGGCGCACTCTTCCAGTCGCGCCAGTGCGGCTGTACGGATGTACGCCTGACCTTGAAAGGCTGCCAACATCATCAAGCCTCCAGATGCCGGTCGAGCAAGGCGGCGATGCGCGTCTTGGAGGTCATGCCCAGCAGGCGTTCCTGCTCGACGCCATCCTTGAACAGGATCAGCGTCGGCAGCCCGCGAACATTGAATCGGTCACTCGTGGCCTTGTTGTCGTCGGCATTGATCTTGGCGACAGCAACCTCCCCTGCGTACAGCTCGGCCACTTCCCCAAGCACGGGCAGGAGGGATTTGCAGGGACCGCACCATTCGGCCCAGAAGTCCACGAGCACGAGGCCGGGCCGCTGGTCGACGTCCGCGGTGAACGTCTGATCGGTGGTTGCGAGGAGATGGGTAGACATGAGAATCCTTGACAAGCGATTGCGGGAAGGTACAGCGAGGTCTCCCTCGAAGTCAGTACACCGAGACGGTTATCCGTACGGTCTGTATTGGGCGTCGCGTCCGGACAGTTACCTCAGGCCGTCGAGCGGGAGCAACCCGGTGCCGGAAGGCACCTGGAGCGTGTGATCGTGATATGTCGCCAGCGACTCACGGTGCGCAATGCTGATCACACCCTTGTGTGGCGTCCACCTGATCAGCGTCTCGTCTAGCGCCTGCTCCGTCGTCGGATCGACGGCGCTTGTCGCCTCGTCGAGGAAGACAAATTCCGGTTGATGCAGCAGTACGCGCGCACAGGCAAGCCTCTGCTGCTCGCCGCCAGAGAGCTTTTGCTGCCACTGGTCGACAGCGTCCAGCGATTCGGACAAGCGCCCGAGGCCGCAGTCCGCGAGCGCCTCCTTGAGGTGAAGTTCGTCGAACTGCGTGGCTCGCCCGGATAGCACGAGGCGGCGGCCTGGCTTCCGATCGGGATGTAGCTGCGCTGGAGCAAGAAGAGAACGGATCCCCCCGCGGCGGCGAGATCGTTCCAGAGCCATGCGGCCAGACGCCAGCAATCGCCCGCGTCAAGATGCTCTTTCCCGCATCCGACGGGCCTCGGACAGCCACCGTTCGCCAGCGCGGAACAGCAGCGGTTCCGTGACCGTCAGCAGCTCACTGGTAACATTTTCCCTCCCCTTGGTGTGCTGCACTGTGAAGCCGCCACGGCCACGTGCCCCGACCATCGCCAGCGCTGAGACGAGGTCGCGAACCCGGTTGGCGATCGCCAGTCACTGCGCAAAACCGAAGTAGGCCTGGGAGAAAAAGCTCAACGCAGACTTGAGGCTACCGAACGCGGAGGCCGACTGCATCACATCTCCAAAGGTCACCTTGCCCGTGAAGTACAGGGGCAGCGCTGCCATCGTGCTCAGGGGGTCGAACGGACGACCGTAGGCCGTTTGCGCCATCGACACCTTCGAGTTCCGGCCGACGATCTGCAGGAAGTTGCGCCTTACCGGTTCCAACTGCCCCGTCAGGCGCCGATGCTCCGGGCGCCGCCACCGTAGAGCGCAACCTGCTCGGCGTTCTCGCGCAGCTGCATGGCGAGGTATCGACCAGATGGGGGCGCTCTGCGAGAAGCACAGCCCGCGAGCGTTCTTCTGCAAAGCCATTTCTCTCCGGCGCCGCGCCGGACAGCCCGCATGTTCGGATCAACGTCGCCCAGGGCTTCGAGAGCTCGATGCTGCCTGCCCTTGGAAAGGTTCAGGGGCGCCCGTCAAGCCCAGGCGCTGAGCCCTCTTGCTTACCCCAAGGCATTGGCGACGGGACGCACTGTTTCTTCGCACCGTTGCGGCCACAAGCGCCTCGCCGGACAGGCACTTGGAAATCGATCACCCAAAACCGGTCATTTGCGAAATCTCCTTCGCTGCAGGCTCCCACCAAGCGCGAAAGTCGCAAGCGGCTTCCAAGGCCGCCCCGGAAAATGCCTGGCAGCGCCGGCTTCGGCTCCCGCATTCCGACACGCCCGCGAGGGCGCCAAAACAAACGTACTAGGCCTTCGATGCAAAGTTTTCAACTGGTCAACGTCCACCCCATCCCAGCCCTTCACGCTCGCCTGGAACAGTATGTGGAACCGATGACCGGCGCCCGGCACGTCCATCTCGCCAGCGATCAGCAGGAAATGGCCTTCCTGGTGGGCTTTCCCACCGTTCCCCAGGCCAGTGACGGACGAGCTCACATCCTCGAGCACCTGACACTGTGCGGATCGGAGAAGTACCCGGTCGCCGATCCATTCTTCGCGATGATGCGCCGGTCGACGGCGACGTTCATGAATGCGATGACCTATGCCGACCGCACGATCTATCCGTTCGCCAGCACCGACATCACGGACTTCTTCAACCTCCTCGACGTCTATCTCGATGCCACGTTCTTTCCCAAGCTGGACTACCTGAGCTTCCGGCAGGAAGGCTGGCGCCACGTGCTGAAGGAAGGACGCCTGCGGTACCAGGGGGTGGTGTTCAACGAAATGAAGGGTGCCTTCGACAATCCGATGCGCGCGCTCTATCGAGGCATCGCCGCCAATCTACTGCCCGCGACCACCTACCAGTACGACTCCGGGGGTGATCCGCTGATCATCCCCGAACTGACGCACGAGATGCTCGTGGAATTCCACGCCACGCATTACAGCCCGTCGCAGGCGATGTTCATGACCGCGGGCCGCGTCGATGCGGCCGCGATTCAGTCGCGCATCGTGGACCGTGTGCTGTCGCGTCGGCAGGAGCGCCTGGCACCTCGCATGCCCGAACTGGCCACCCCATGGACCCAGCCACGCGAGACGGAGGTCCGCATTCCGTCCCAGCAGACGAGCGACAACGAGTTCGGCATGCAGCTGGCGTGGCGGTTCGGCGAGAGCAACGACGCCACGGCCGCGGCTCGCCTGCAATTGCTGGAGCGCGGTCTCCTCGGCGATGCTTCCGCCCCGGTTCTGAAGGCGATGCAAGGCGCGGGATTCGGCCGCCCCTCAGCTTTGAACGGGGTGGACGACAGCACCCGGCATCTGATGCTCCACCTGGGCATGGCGGGATTGACCGCGCCGCAAATGGAGACGGCGCAGACCGTGGTCCTGGAGGCGCTGCAGGCAGCGGCCGAGGGCGTGCCGGCGGAGGTTCTCCGCGCCGCGTTGCGCGACATGCGTTTTTCCCAACGGCAGATCGTCGGCGGCGGCACGCCCGATGGCCTGGCGCGGCTCATCCGCGCCGTCCCCGCGCTGATGAACGGCGGCGACGTCGTCAGCGCCTTCGACAACGAGCAGATCCTGGGCCGCCTGGAACAGGAGATCGCCGAGCCGGCGTTCTTCAGCAACATGGTGGGCACCTTGCTGGAGCATCCGACGCGCCTGCTGGCTCGCGTGATTCCGGACGCCGACTACGCCGCCAAGCGAGAGCGCGTGGAACTGGACCGGCTCGCCATGCAAGAGGCCAGGCTCACCGAACAAGACAGGCAGCGCATCCTCGACGAGGACGAGGCCCTTTCGATGCACCGGCTCAAGGGGAGCGACTACTCGGCCCTCCCCTGCATCCGGCCCGGCGATGTGGGCACCGAGCCGAGCCCTTTGCCTGCGATAAGGGAACTGGCTCCGCAAGTCCGCCTTTTCGAAGCGGCGACGAACGGCATCTGCTACGCTACCCTCGTGCGTGACCTCGGCGCGATCGCGCCGGACGACTGGCCCTGGCTCGACTTGTACGCCGACGTGGTCGAGGATCTCGGTGTCGGGACTCTGTCGTATGAAGAGGCGAGTCGCTGGCGCAAGCAACAGGTGCCCGCCTTCTCCGTGACGCTGGACACGCTGCAGCCCACCGGGCAGTCCTCGGTGATGCCGCAGTTGAAGACGCACGTGGCAATCCTCGAGGAGGAGCAGTCCCATGCCGTGGCAGTGCTGCGGGCATGGATGTCGCCGCGCTTCGACGAGCTCGATCGCATCGCCTTCCTGGTGAAGTCGCAGGCCGAACGCATCCTCAACGATCTCGCGGATTCCGGCGGCTTCTATGCGCAGTTGTCCGCCACGGCCCCCTGTTCTCCGCGACGGTCCTTCAGTCATCTCACCCGCGGTTTGCCGTCGCTTCCATTCACGGCCTCCCTTCGCAAGATGTCCGGCAGCCCTGAGGGCCGCCAGGAGATTGCGCGGCAACTGGAACGCCTTCACGCGCTGATCAGTGCCTGCCCGACCCGGCTCATCTGGACGGGCGCCGGAGACCTGGCGTCGGCCGCGGCCCCGTCGCTGGCCCTGGAGGCGGGCTCGCCGCCGGCCATGGCGCCGACCCAGACGCTCCAAGGCGGTCCGGCCGCCAACGCGGCATTGCGGGTCGCCAGTCAGGTGAATCACTGCCACATCGCATGGCCGGCGCCCAGGCTCGGCCACGCCGACGCGGCGGCCCTGGCGGTTGCTGCCGAGTTGTTGACCCACAGGTCCCTGCACCGCAGGCTGCGCGAGGAGGGAGGCGCCTACGGCGGCTCAGCGGCCTATTCGGGGGAGGACGGCCTGTTCACGATGAACTCATACCGCGATCCCCGTGTCGCCGGCACCTATGCCGATTTCGCGCTCTCGCTGGAGGAACTGGTCCACACCGAACACGACGTGTCGGCCATGGACGAGGCCATCATCAGCGTCATCAAGCGCCTGGACAAGCCGCTGCCGCCGCGGGACGCCGCGTTGACCGCGGACCGCCTCGACCAGCTCGGGATCGACACGACGCTTCGCCGCGAGCACAGGCGCCAAGTGCTCAGCTGCACGCCGGCCCAGGTGCGGGATGCGGCCTCCCGCTGGCTATCGATCGGGCGTTCGAGCCGGGCTGCGTCGGTCACGCAGGCGGACCAGCCACTCGACGGGATGGTGGTGGTGGAAGTCGCATCGCTGGCCCGCTGAACGCCTACCGCTAGCGAAGCCGGTGGCACCCGCCGTCACCGGTTGTCAGGTGGCTCGCGCCCCTTGGCTGACGCCACCGTCAGCCCACCTTCGACGAAAGCCTGTCAATCTCCGAGCGCTCGGCAAGGATTGCCGAGTCGATCGACGCGAGCCATTTCGCGAACGGGCCAGCCTTGGCCACGGCGAAATGAACGCCCTCGATGGCCACCGGCGCCTCACTGAGCACGTATTCCCTCGGATCGGCACCGGCGGCTCGCAACCGAGCACGGATGGAGTCCGCTTCGCCGTTCCGAGCGGTCACGAGCAGGACATCGCAGTGTCGGGCCTCGAGCGTACGCAGGCGCTGGGACAGAACGCCCGACACTGACTGGACATTGATGCGGGGAAACGTCGGATCGCCAATCTCGATCCCGTAAGCCGCCGTTCGTGAGGCGCAGACCACCTGGCCAACCATGTCCTGCACCTGGCGTATGGCGAGCCGTCGATCTGCGCGGCTGACCGCCCAGATGGCGCCCTCGAAGATCGACCTCGAAAATGCCAGCTGAACCTTCCGCTCCGCGGTTGGACTGATGCCAAAACCGACGGCTTCACCCTGCTCGACCATGCGCATCATGCGGCCGAACGGCACCACGGACGATGCCCAGCGAAAACCTGCCGCATGCTCGATGACCTTGAGCAGGGGCGACACGAAGGACAGATCGACAGCCTCTGACAGCAACAGCGGAACGCTGGGCGCAGCAGCCTGCGCGAGGACGGCCGTGTTCCCGACCAGCGTCGCCGCGCAAAAGCAGCGCCGGCTCAAAAGAGGAAACCTGTCCGACGCCATAAGGCTCCCCGTCATTGGTCTTCTGTTCCCGTACCACATCCCCTTCCCCTCCAAGGCCGCCACGGGCGCCTGCGCATCTTACGGACAGCATCGGCCGCCACCATGACTGACCAGGGTGAAGTCGCCGCTCAAAGGCAAGACCCGGGAGGTTCTGCCTGATCCGCGCGCGATCAGGCGCTCAGGCCAGCGCCAACTCGGCGACTTTCGCGAACCATCGCAGCCCCAGCGGCAACACCTTGTCATTGAAGTCGTAACACGGATGATGCAAGGGCCGATAGTCGCCGTCCCCTGCGACAGCTGGGCTCTGGCCCAGCCACAGATAGGCGCCAGGTCGAGCCTGCAGCATGAAAGCGAAATCCTCGGAAGTGAAGGCGGGTCGCATCGCCTCGCTGGCCTTCAGGCCAATCCTTTCGGCGGCGCACAACGCCAGTTCGGCCTCGGCCGCGGAGTTGATCGTGGCGGGGTAGTAGCGCAGATAGGTGACCTCCGAATCACAGCCACCCACCAGCGCAGCGCCCATGGCACAGTCCTTGAGGGCCGCCTCGATCACATCCTGGGTCGCTCCATCGAAGGTCCGCACGGTGCCGGTGATCTGCACTTCGGCCGGCATCACGTTGTGCGAATTGCCGCCTTGAATCCGCGTCACCGACAGCACCGCCGACTCAGCCGGATCAATGCGCCGTGCGACGAGCGTGTTCAGCTGGCAGACGAGTTGACTGGCCGCAAGCACCGCATCTGGCGTGCGATGCGGCTGGGCCGCATGACCACCGCGCCCACGCACGACAATGTCGAACCGGTCCGCCGCCGCCATGATGGCGCCATAACGGGTCTGCGCCTGGCCCAACGGCAGGTCGGGCCAGTTGTGCAAGGCAAAGACGGTGTCGCACGGGAAGCGCTCGAAGAGGCCATCCTGGACCATCGCGCGCGCACCGCCGCGCCCCTCCTCCGCAGGCTGGAAGATGAAGTTCACCGTGCCCGAAAAACGCCGCGTGCGTGCCAGTAGGCGCGCCGCGCCAAGCAGCATCACCGTGTGGCCATCGTGCCCGCATCCATGATGAACCCCGGTGAACAGGCTCTTGTACGGCAAGTCGGCCTGCTCCGTGATCGGCAAGGCATCCATGTCCGCGCGCAAGCCGACACTGCGCCCGCTCCCATTTCGAAGCACGCCGACGACACCGGTACCGCCGATGCCCTGGTGGACCTCGAGGCCCAGCGCTCGCAAGGACTCCGCAACCAAGGCTGCGGTGCGGTGCTCGGCGAACGCAAGCTCCGGGTGCGCATGCAGATCGCGACGCATCGCGACCAAGTCGGGAAGCAAATCTGCGATGTGACCGTCATCGGTCAACATGGTCCGTCCGTCCGCTGCTGATACTGGCGCGGCGTCATGCCGCACTGGCGCTTGAAGCAACGGTTCAGATGGCTCTGGTCGTAGAAACCGGCCTCGCTCGCTGCACGGGCAGCAGGAACGCCCTGGCTCAGAAGCGCCTGGGCTCGCTGGACACGCAACACACTGACGTATCGGTAAGGCGACTGCCCGACGCGTTCTCGAAAAACAGTGGCGAAGCGCCACACGCTGAGCCCGCACAGCGCCGCCAGCGCCTCAAGGCGTTGCGGTTCACCGATATGCGCTCGAATATGTTCAAGCGCGGGTTCGAGCGAGCGACGGCGAGAGGACATCTGAGCCTTCCTGATTCGATCATCCATACCCGCTAGCTTAGGGCCGGGCACTCAACCGATTCAGCCGTTCGATCTCGGCGCCGCAACAGCAAATTGCGCCATCCATCACCCGAAACAAACAAGCTGCTGTCGCGGCTGGCTCGTACACGTGGCAATGCTGCCACGCGCCAAGCGAACCCGGTGCCGGTGCGCTGACGAGCTTCAGTAGCCGAGGATCGCCTTGGTCTCGAGGTACTCCTCCAGCCCGTAGACGCCGTACTCCCGCCCATTGCCCGAGCGCTTGTAGCCACCGAAGGGCGCATGGGCGTTCCAAGCGGGATAGTTGATGTGCACCTGGCCGGCGCGGATGCGGCTCGCTACACGCCGCGCACGCTCGAGGTCGCCCGACTGCACATGCGCCCCAAGGCCGTAGACCGTGTCGTTCGCGATGGAGATGGCCTCCTCCTCGTCCTGGTACGGCATGATCACCAGCACGGGGCCGAAGATCTCCTCGCGGGCCACGCGCATGCTACGGGTCACATTCGAGAAAACCGTCGGCCGCGCGAAGAAGCCGCGTCCCATCCCGGGTGGGCGGCCCAGCCCGCCGCAGACCAGCGTGGCGCCCTCCTCGAGGCCGACGGCGATCATTTCCTGCACGCGGCAGTACTGCGCGGCGTTGGCGATGGGTCCCATGGCGGTCTGTTCATCATGCGGATCACCGACCCGGATGCCGGCCACGGCCTGGGCGGCCAGGGCCTCGACTTCGGCCAGCCGCGAAGCCGGCACCAGCATGCGCGTCGGCGCGCTGCAGGACTGCCCGACGTTGCGCATGCCGGCCAGCACGCCTTTCGGGACGCCCTGGCGGAAATCAGCGTCGTCCAGGAAGACGTTGGGCGACTTGCCGCCCAGTTCCTGCACCACGCGCTTGACCGTCACCGCAGCCGCCTGCGCGACCAGCACGCCAGCGCGGGTCGAGCCGGTGATGGAGATCATGTCGACCTCCGGGTGGTTGGACAGCGCCGCGCCGACGACCTCGCCGGTGCCACCGACCAGATTGAACACGCCCGCAGGCACGCCGGCGTCGTGCATCACCTGCGCGAACAGCTGCGCGCTGAAGGGCGACAGCTCGCTCGGCTTCAGCACCACGGTACAGCCCGCGGCGATCGCCGGCGCGACCTTGGCGGTGACCTGGTAGAGCGGCCAGTTCCAGGGCGTGATCAGCGCGCAGACGCCAATCGGCTCCTTCACCGTCGCAACGCCGGCCGACTCCGACAGGAAGGCGTAGCGTCGCAGCACCTCGATCTGCGCCCGCACGTGCGCAATGCCGAAGGGCACGTGCGACGCGCGGGCAAAGCTGATCGCCGCGCCCATTTCGGCAACGATGGCCCGCGCGAACAGTTCGGCGCGATCCTCAAGGAGAGCAAGGATGCGCTCCAACAGCCCCAGCCTCTGCTCGACCGTGCTGCGGGAGAACACCTCGAAGGCGCGACGCGCGGCCCGTACGGCCAGATCGACGTCGGCCGCCGAGCCGGCGGCGACATGACCCACTTCTCTTTCCGAGACGGGGTCGACCACCGTCAGGCGTGGGGAATCCGGGCGATCGACCCATTGGCCGTCGATGTAAAAGCGGGTGTCGATCATGGCTGCCATGGCAACTCTCTTCGTGTTGGGGGCCGAGGCTCAGAAATACTTGACCCAGCCGATGCTGGTGCGCCGCTTGAACTCGCCGTAAGCCTTCACCGGGTAGTAGAGCAACGCCGTCACGACCAGCCAGACGACCCAGACAATCCAGAAGGAGTCCGCATCCACTCCGAAACGCGTGCCCTGGTTGGGGCCGACGACGGCAAACGCGATGCGATAGCTGATCATCAGCGCGTAGAGGTGGACGATGTAATAGAACATCGGCGCGCCACCGAAGGTCGTGCAGACCTTGGTGAACCCGTTGTCGGCGAATTCGAGCGCCGCGAGCATCAGCAGGCCGCCGCCCAGCGTCATCAGCAGGAAGTCCAGCGACGGCGGGTACTTGGTCAAGTTCAACCAGACTTTCACGGTCTCCAGCATCGTCGCTTGCTGGGTCCATGGCGCGTTCTCGCCGTAGATGTTGAACCCGCGAAGTACCAACAGCAGCGCCCAGCAGGCCAGGCCTGCGATGAGGAGCGTGCGCCGGCGCTGCAGGGCATCGACGGCGGACGAGAAGAGCGGGGCAAAGGCGTAGCCCAGCAGGATGACGCCGACCCAGGGCAGTGCTGGATAGCTCAGTTTGACCTTCACCACCCCCTCGGCCACCAGCCAGCCGCGATGCAGCATCAGCGTCCACAGCGGATACCAAGGGCTGTCCGCCGGGACAACATAGCCCGCCACCGCGTTGTGGCCGCAGACGATAACGAAGCCCAGCGTCGCCAGCAGCCAGCGCGGCAGGGCGGACAGGAAGGCCAGCGCCACCATGCTGAAGCCGATCGCCCACATCACCTGCAGGTAGAGCACTTCATACTTGCCTTGCCAGGCGAAGTTCACGACGGTCAGCTCCAGCCCGATCAGCAGCAGGCCGCGCTTGAGCAGGAACTCGCGCACGTTTCGGGGCGCACCGTTCGGCGGATTGGCGTAGAGCCAGGCGGACAGTCCCGTCAGGAACACGAACACCGGCGCGCAGAAGTGCGCCGCCAGCCGTGAAAAGAACAGATCGCTGGGCGTCCCGGGCACGGTCATCGGGTCGGTGACGTTCAGGTGCAAGTACAGGTGCTCGCGCACATGGTCGAGCATCATCACGATCATCACGAAGCCGCGCAGCGCGTCGATGGACGTGATGCGCTTCTTGTGCGCGGCGATTGCGCCCTGTACCGATGCAGTGGGCCAAGGCGCTGCCACGGCGCCGGACAGGCTGGACGATGAGGACATGTTGGACTCGTTGGGTAGGAAGAAATGACGCCTCAAACCGGCTGCTTGCGCTTGCGCCAAGGCAGGCCGGTCAGCAGCATGGCGACCAGGGCCAGAGCCAGCGCGGTCCACGCCATGCGCATCAGTAACGCCGTCGCGGGACCACCCCACGGTGGAACGGCTCCGGAGTGCAAGGAGAAGACCACATTGAGATAACGCTCGGAAAGCGGCAGCTGCCGCTCGTCGCGCACGGCGAGAACGGCCCCGCCCTGCTCCGCCACATAGACCTGGCTGAGCCCGTAGGGATGCCATTCCTCGCCGCGCAGCCGCAGGCGCAGCAGCCCCGGCGCCTGGCGGTACAGACGCTGGGGACTGGCGGCGGGCAGCGCCCGGGCTGCAGCGAGCAAAGCCTGGCCGGCCGAGACTCGAGGCAAATCTGATTTCGCCGGCGCCACGGGAGGCGCCAATGGCGCCTGTCCCCCGAGCCCGACGATCAGCGCGCGCACGGCGCCCGGCCAGCTCAGCATGGCAGCCGTGCCGAACAACAAGGCCAGGGGCAGCACCACGACGATGCCGGTGCGCCGATGCCAGCGCCGCCGCAGTTGCGGCGGGCGGGTACGCCGCAACCGCCACCACAAGCGCAAGCCCACCGCCACCGAACAAAAAGCCAGGCTGGCCACCAGCCCGGTCAGCCAGGAGCCGGCCGGCCCCAGCCATTGCCACAGATGAAGCCGCTCCAGCCAAGTGCTCAGGAGGGCCTCCTCGGCATCCAGGCCTAGCAGGCGACCGTCTGCGGCCGCCAGCCGAGCCTGCCAGCGCCTCCCCCGCGCGTCGTCAAGCTGAACGTGCAGCGTCGGCTGGCCCAGCTGCACCAGATTCCACTGCAGCTCCGGCCGCGATGCGCGTAGCGTCGCCAGGCCCTGATCCAGTGCGCCGGCCTGCACTTCAATCGATGGGATGGCCGCCACCGCTGAGGTGGAGGTAGGCAATGGCCGCAGCCATTGCATGCCGGCACCGGTCAGTGCGCCGACCAGCAGCATGGCGGCAAGCCCCCGGCCGATCCAGCGGTGAAAGCGCATCAGGGATTTCATGCGTGGCGCCCAGGCAGCTTCAGAACTTGTACTGGCCCGACAGCGTGAACTTGCGGCCGTTGCCGGGGAAGACCCACCACTGTGCGTAGGAGCTGCTGTAGAAGGTCTTGTCGAAGACGTTGTCGATGTCGAGCGAGAACTTCCACGCCTTGCCGATGGCGTAGCTGCCGACCAGCTTGACCGTCGTGTAGGCCGGCAGCTTGAAGAGGTCGACCTGCGCCACCGGTGCCACGGAGCCCTCGCGCTCGCCGACGTAGTTCAGGCCTGCACCCGCCGTCGCGGCGTTGCCCCCCAGCTTGAATGACTGCACCAACAGCAGGTTGGCGCTGTGGCGCGGCACGTTGGGCAGTTGGCGCCCGATCAGGCTGACACCGGTGGCTGCTGCGTTGTCCTGGGTCACCTTGGCATCCGTGAACGCGTAGGCCGCCGACAGCCGCAGGCCTGCCGAGATTTCGCCGCCGAGGTCGAACTCGACGCCCTTGCTCTGCACCTCGCCGGCCGGGATGGAGGCATTGTTCGGATCCCTCGGATCGGGCGTCAGCACGTTGTTCTTGGAGATCTTGTAGATCGCCAGCGTGCTGCTGATCTTGCCGTCGGCGGAGTCGTACTTGGCGCCCACCTCGGCCGACTTGCCCTTCTCGGCCGGGAAGGGGAGCTTCTCGTAGCTGACGCCGCTGTTCGGGCGAAAACTCTTTGACGCAGTGGCATACAGCGACACCGTCTTGGTCGGCTGATAGACCAGACCGGCACGCGGCGAGGTGGCGCTCAGCGACTGCTCCACGAGCTTGCCGCTGTTGTGATCCAGCATCGACTGGTCGTACTTGTCGTAGCGCACGCCCAGCAGCATCTTCCACTGTGTGGACAGGTCGATCTGGTCCTGCGCATAGACCGACTTGGAGCGCTGCTCTTCATGCGTATCGGTCAGTGGCGTGGCTGGGAAAGGCGGCGGCGGGTTGCCGTAGACGGGGTTGTAGAGGTCGATGTCCTGGCTCGCCAGCCGCCGGACACGGAACTGCAGACGGTTGTCGGTGAACTTGTAGCCGTCCACGCCGAACAGCAGGTTGTGCAGCAGGCCCGCGCCGCGCACCTTGCCCAGCACCTCGAAGCGCCCCGACAGGTCGAGGGCCGAGTTGTCGCGCGAGCGGCGCTGGCGCACCACGGAATGGCCATCAGGCCGCAAGAAGGTATAGCCGTTGCCCAGCACGGAAACCTCGGTCGATATGCCCTTGATCGAACTTTCTCGGTAGCTCACTCCGGTCTGGATGGACCAGTCGTCGTTGAAGTAGTGCTGCACGAATAGCTGGTTGCCGGTGGTCTCGGTGACGTGCGGGCCGTCATCCGGCTCACCCAGGAAGCGCGAGCGCGGCACAACACCAAGTTGGCCGTTGATGGCGACGACGCCGCGGTCGAAGGTGGCCTCCTGCTTGGAATACTCCAGCTCATAGGAGAGGGTGGTGTCGTCACCCAGCATCCAGAGGAAGGACGGCGACACCAGCGTGCGCTCGAAGTTCACATGGTCGCGGTAGCTGTCTCCCTTCTCATGCGCGGCGTTGAGACGGTAGGCGACGGCATCGGAGATGGGCCCGGTCAAGTCGGCCGTCTGGCGGTAGGTGGCGTAGCTGCCAGCCGACAGCCCCAGCGTGTACTCAGGCACGAACAGCGGCTTCTTGGTTGTCATGTTGACCGTGCCGCCAGGCTCGCCACGGCCGTACAGCGCCGACGCCGGGCCCTTCAGCACCTCGACCGAAGCGGTGTTGGCCGAGTCGCGCACGCCGTTGTAGCCGCGGCTGTAGTTGAAGCCGTTGACCATGTAGTCCGAGCCGAAGTTGGGGTCGCCGGTGAAGCCGCGCATCGCGTAGCTGTCCCACACGCCGCCGAAGTTGCTCTGCTTGGCAATGCCGCTGCTGAGGTCCAGCGCGTCGGCAAGTTTGGTGATGCCGGCGTCGTCCAGGATGTCGGCCGACAGCACCCGCACGCTTTGGGCCAAGTCGCGCACCGGCGTGTCGGTCTTCATCGCGCCTGTGGCGGACAGGGTCCGGTAGGGTTGCTTGACCCCTTCCACCTTGACGACATCGAGCTTGTTGGCGGGCTCGTCATCCGCGGCCCACAGTGCTGGGCTGCAAGTCATCAGGACCGCCGCAGGGATCGCTGCGCGGGACATGTTCTTATGAGACATCGCGAAAACTCCTGTGAATAACTAACGAAGGAACGAGAGAACGAATGGAGAACGCACGCGCCGTGAAGCGCATCAGAAGGCCTCCTGCGCCGCAGGGGCCCGGGCCTCGGCCTCGGCCTCTTGGGCCTCCGCCAGCAGACGCTGCATCGGCCTTTCGCCGACGAGCCAGAACACGACGGGTGTCAGCAGTGAATCGAGCAGCGTCGAGCTGATCAGGCCGCCGAAGATGACGACGGCCACCGGGTGCAAGATCTCCTTGCCTGGCTTGTCACCTGCCAGCAGGAGCGGGGTCAGCGCAAACGCGGCGACCAGGGCCGTCATCAGCACCGGCGTGAGCCGCTCCAGCGAGCCACGAACGATCATCGGCTGGCCGAAACGCTCGCCCTCGAATCGACACAGATTGATGTAGTGGCTGACCTTGAGGATGCCATTGCGGGTCGCGATCCCCGCCAGGGTGATGAAACCCACCATGGACGCGACCGACAGGCTCACATCCGCGAGCCACATCGCCACCACGCTTCCGATCAGCGCCAGCGGGATGCTGGCCATGATGACTCCAGCCAGCACGGCCGAGCGGTAACGTGAGTACAGCACCAGGAAGACCATCGCCAGCGAAAGCAGGGACAGCAGCGTGATCAGGCGGGTGGCCTGCTCCTGCGCCTGGAACTGACCTTCGAGGTTGATGAAATTTCCCTCGGGCAACGGTGTGGCGGCGATGACGGCGCGGATGTCGGCAATCACCTGAGCCATGTCGCGCCCGTCGGTATTGGCGTAGACCACGATGCGACGCCGGCTGTTCTCACGCCCGATCTGGTTGGGCCCGTCTCCCTCTTCCACCGTTGCGACGGACGACAGCGGCAGGCGGCCGGCCGGCGTGTCGATCAGTGTGCGCGCGAGGTCCTGCGGGCTGCGTTGGGTGTCCGGCAGGCGCATCACCAGCTCGTAGCGGCGCTGGCCGTCGACGATCTCGGCACCGTGTGCACCGTCGGTCAGCGCCTGCAGCATGCGCATCGCCTCGCCTGGCGACAAGCCGGCCTGCGCAGCCTTGCGCTGGTCCAGTCGCACCGTGATCTGCGGGATCAGTACCTGCTTTTCGACGGTCAGGTCCACCAGACCCGGCACCGCGGCCAGCTTGCTCCGCATCTGCTCGGCCAGGCCGCGCAGTGTGTCGATGTCGTCGCCAAAGATCTTCAGCGCGATCTGTGCGCGCACGCCGGACAGCAGGTGGTCCAGCCGATGCGAGATCGGCTGGCCGATGGCAACTTGGGCGGGGAGCACCGCGAGCTTCTCGCGGATTGCCGCCATCACGGCTTCGCGCCCGCGTGCACTGGGCTTGAGGTCGACGTCGATCTCCGACGAATGAACGCCCTCGGCATGCTCATCCAGCTCGGCGCGACCGGTACGGCGGCCGACCTGGATGACCTCGGGTACCTCTCGGATCAAACCTTCGGCCAAACGTCCGAGCTGGTTCGCCTCGTCCAGCGAGGTGCCCGGGTTGAACATCATGCCGAGGACCAGCGAACCCTCGTTGAAGGCCGGCAGGAAGGCTCGCGGCATGAAGGGGACGCTGGCCGCCGCCGCCGCCACAGCGAGCACCGCCAGCACCACCAGCCCCTTGGCGCGAGGGAAGGACCAGGCCAGCAACTTCGCGTCACCGGCCTTCAGCCAGCGCACCAGCGGACGGTCCTCGTGCTCCAGCCGCTTCATGTGCGGCAGCAGCCACGCGCACAGCACAGGCGTCAGCGTCATCGACACGGCCATGGACGCCAGCACAGACGCGATGTAGGCCACGCCCAGCGGCGAGAACAGCCGCCCCTCGATGCCCGGGAGCGCGAACAGCGGCACGAACACCAGCACGACGATGGCCGTCGCGTAGACGATGCCTGAGCGCACCTCAACACTGGCCTGGCGCACCACCTCGCGCACCGGCAAGGGGTTGCCGGCCGCGCGGTTCTGCTTCAGGCGGCGCAGGATGTTCTCGACGTCCACCACCGCGTCGTCCACCAGTTCACCGACCGCGATGGCGATGCCGCCCAGCGTCATCACGTTGATCGACTCTCCAAGCAGCTTTAACACCAGCGCCGTGACGGCTAGCGACAGCGGGATGGCCGTCAGCGAGATCAGCGTGGTGCGTGCCGATAGCAGGAAGGCGAACAACACCAGACCCACCATGACGGCACCGTCTCGCAGCGCTTCGTTGACGTTGCCGATGGACGCGTCGATGAAGTCGGCCTGGCGGAACAGGATCTTGGGCGCGGCGATGCCGGTCGGCCGTCCGGCCTTCAGCTCCGCCAGCGCCGTCTCGATCTGGCTCGTCAGCCGCACCGTGTCGGCGCCCGGCTGCTTCTGCACGCTGACGATCACCGCCGGTGCGCCGTTGTAGCCAGCATCGCCCCGCTTCATCGCCGGCGCGACGCGCACGCTGGCCACTTGTTCCAGCAGCACCGGGCGACCGTCCTTCCAGGCCACCGCCAGACCCTGCAGGTCCTCGATGCGGTTGGTGCGCGCCATGTGGCGGATCAGGTACTCGCGGCTGTTCATGTCGATGAAGCCGCCCCCTGCGTTGCTCGCGAACCCGGCGAGAGCGGCCTGGACCTGCGACAGCGACACGCCGGCCTGGGCCATGCGTACCGTGTCGGGCTCCACCCGAAGCGTGCGCACATCGCCGCCGATCGGGATGACTTGTGCCACGCCAACGATGGACAGCAGGCGGGGCCGCAGCACGAAGTCGGCGTACTCGCGCACCTGCATGGGCGTGGCGGCCTTGGGATTGCCAGGCTGCGTCGGCAGCGCGATCAGCATGACCTCGCCCATGATCGACGACACCGGCCCCATCACCGGCGTGATGCCGGCCGGCAGTTGCTCGCGCACCAGGGCCAGGCGCTCGCCAACGATCTGCCGGTTGCGGTAGATGTCGGTCCCCCAGTCGAACTCCGCGTAGTGGATGGCCAGGCCAACGCCGGAGGTCGATCGCACACGGGTCACGCCCGGCATGCCGTTGAGCGCCGTCTCGATGGGGATGGTGACGAGCTGCTCGACCTCCTCGGGCGCCATGCCGCCCGCCTCGGTCAGCACGGTGATCAGCGGCTTGTTGAGATCAGGGAAAACGTCGACCGGGGTGCGCCAGGCGGTGGTTGCACCATAGACCAGTAGCACGGCCGAGAAGGCCAACACGAACAGCCGGTTGTGGAGGCTGAAGCGGACGATCCAGTTGAACATGATGGATGCCCCGTCCGTTCAGCGGATCTGCGCAATCAGCGCCGCGCCCTGAACGACGACGCGATTCGCTTCGCCCAGGCCCTGGGTGACGACGACGGAGGCGCTATCCAGCGGCCGGTAGGCCACCGGCTGCGGGATGTAGCGCTCGGCGCCGGACTTGATCCAGACGATGGCTTCGTTGGCCGGATTGCGCACTACGGCCGAGGCCGGCAGCACGAAACCCTTGAGCTGGGTATCCAGCGTCACGATGACGCCCACCGTCTGGCCGACGGCCAACGGCAGCGCCCTGCCCTTGTCGGTCTGCGCATGGAAGGTCAGCGTCAGTTGGCCATCGCGCAGCACGCGGCTGGCGCCGGCCAGCGTCAGCTTCACGTCGCCCTGCTCCTGCAGCCGAGCGCCGGAGATGCGCGGCACGATGGCGGGATCGGCCGTGCTGGCCTCGACCAGCACATGCGAAGGGTCCACCACCTCGAACAGCACGTCACGCGACTCGACGACCTGCCCCGCCAGGGCGTTGGCGCTGGCAATGACGCCGTCCACCGGCGCAGTCAGGGCTTCGCGCGCCTGCAGGCTGGCACCCACGTCGCGCTCGCGCGTCCGCAGGCTGGCCAGCTCGGCTTCGGCGGCCTCGACGTCCTTGCGCGGCACGCTGCCCTCAAGCGAGCGCAGACGCTGCAGGCGCTGAGCCGCGATCTCGCGGTTGGCCTGCAGTTCGGCAAGAGCCGCCTGCTGGTTGGCCTTGGCAAAGGGCTCGCCATGGAAGCGCACATAGGCCAGCACTTCACCGCGGCGCACCCGCCGCCCGGCAACCGGCAAGCCCCTGGGCCCAGGCTCGATGCGGCCGCCCTGTACGGTCTGCACGCGGCCACCGGCGTTGGGGTCGACGATGACACGCCCCGGCAGCTGCAGGGCTGCGGGAGCGTCGGTGAGCGGCACGAAGCGCGTGAGCAAGCCCATACGTCGCTGCGCCGGCACGGGGACCTGCACGCTGCCATCCGGCAGGCGTGCGAGACCGTCAACCTTGGCGACTGCGGGGCCGTCCAGGTGTTCGCCGTTGGGCCCGTGGGCGCCAGGTGACGCGCACGCCACTGTCGCAGCGGCGAACAGGCCGACGGAGATGAGGGCAACCAGCAGCCGCTTCATTGCACGCCTCCGAAGGAATTGGATCGACGACGACGACGACGCTTGACCACGCTGGCAGCGGCGCCAACGACAACGACGGCGCCGAGCGCACCGACGGCGATGACGCCCCTGGCCGGGTCAGCGCTGGCATGCGCATGGCCGTCTGGCGCCGAAATGTTCAGCGTGCCGTCCAACAGGTCGCCGTCGGCCCCGGCGCTCAACGTGAAGACGAGCGCGTGGCTGCCGGGCCGGTGAAGGGCGCCAATGAGCGCCTTGTCGGTCAGCCGGTAACTGCCACCTTCGGTCTGGAAGAGGGCCGGAGCCTTCAGTGCACCGAACTCGACCTCCAGCCTGGCGCCGAGGACGGCCTCGTTGGTTTCGTAGCGGCTCACGTAGAGCACGAGGCTGTCGTCGCCAAGACGGCCGACGAGTTCGTAGGCCTCGGAGTGGGCCTCGATGCGCGGCAGGCCCGACCCCACCATGGCTGTGGCCGGACCGTCGAGATGCTCGCCGTTGGGGCCATGGGCGCCCGGCGATGCGAAAGCGCCGCCAGCCAGGAGGCACGACGCCCCGGCCAGCCGGCGAAGAAGGGAAAGGCATGTCATGGGATCACCCCTGAAGCTTGGAGGAGGCTGGCGCGGGCCCTGCCCAGCGCAGCCTGTTGGCGGGCGAGTGCGGCGTCGGCCTGGGCGGCGGCCTGCACGGCCAGCAACAGCTCCGGCAGCGCGGTCTCCCCGGCGCGGAAGGATTTGTCGAGCAGCGCAGCGCGTTGGCGCAGCAGAGCGGCACGCTCGCGCTGCAACGCGGCCTGGCTGGCGGCTGCTCGCAGCTCGCCGCGAGCGACCGCCTGTTCAGCGGCAAGTTCAAGGCGCGCCTGATCCTGTTCTGCCGTGGCCTGCGCGAGCACGCCCTGCGCCGCAGCCCGCAGCGGCCCGTTGCGCTGAGCCGTGCCGAAGGGAATGCGCAACCCGACCGTCACGCTGCCGCGACCCGCATGTCCGTAGGCGTCCCTCTCGTTGCGATAGCCGACGTTGAGTTCGGGCGCCTCGGACAGGTCGCGCCGCGTTGCCTCGAGTTGCATGCGCGCAGCCTCGGCCGCCCGAGCGAGCTGGGCGAGCCGCGGATGCTGGTCCAGCTCTCGCGTCGTCGCTTGCGGCTCATTGGCATCGACCGAATCGGCCGGCAGGCCGGTCAGCGCCGTCCAGCGCTCGCGCTCGGCCTGCAGACGCTGCTGAGCGGCATCCAGCTCTGCCTCGTTGGCGAGTCGCTCGGACTTGGCCGCGAGTGCATCGGTGCGGGCCAGGTCGCCCGCCTGCACGCGGCGGTCCACATCATCGGCCAGCGCCTGCAGGTAGTCCTGCTGGGCCACGAAGCTGGCACGCTCGGCCTCCAGGCTGGCCAGGCTCCACGCCAGTTGCCGCAACTGGCCCGCGAGCCGCAGGCGGGCCAGATCGATGCCGGCCATGGCCGATGCCAGGTCGGCTTCCCCGGCCGCCTGACGCGCGGCACGCTGGCCCGGCAGCCACAGCGGCAGCGCGATGGCGATCTCGCGCTCGCGCACACCGCTGTCGTCGTGCCAGCGGTCGCTACGCTGCGACAGCGACAGCGATGGCGGTGCGGCCAACAGGCTGGCTGCCGCGTCGGTCTCGGCACGGGCCCGCAATGTCTGCGCATGTGCAGCGGATCCCGCCTGGGTTCGCTGCCATGCAGCCTCTACGGCACGCGCCAGCGTGACCGGCTCGGCCTGGGCTGCGAATGTGCATCCGCAGGCCAGCACCGCCGCGAGGCGCGAACGATTCCTGAATATGAGTTTCAAACTTGACCTGCCTGATTCGAGCTGCCGGTTCGTCGGGCGATCGGCAGCGATGGGACAGGCCGCCGGAAGCGGCCGCTTGAAATTAGGCGAGGCGTCGAGGTGGGCGGCGCAGACCGGCCAGGAAGGGATCAGGGGCTCCCGCCTGCAGCAGCAGCGCCGGCTGGGTTTCTCCTGCCACGGCAAACGCCGGGACCAGTGCCGTCGGGATAGGGCCGATGGCGCCTAGGCAGGCGTCCTGACCGAGGTGGTGATTGGAATCGGCCGAGAAATCCTGATGGAAGGCGGGGTGCGGAGAAACGCGGTCCAGGCCCAGCTCTTTCTCGAGGCTCAGGAAATCGGCATCGTCCGGCATGACGCTGACCAGATGGTCATGGTGATGGGCAATGCCCGACCAGTGAAGCACCGCATGCAGCGTGTCGGCAGGACCGTTCGAGGCGGACCAGCGCCCACCCAGCGACGCCGCTTGCAGCAGCAGCGACAACAGCATCGCGACGATGACAAAGGGCCGGTGGTTCATGCAGCGGATTGTGGAAGTTCACCTTTCCGCCACGCTGCCGTTTGCAGCCATCGAAGCGCAATCTCCTGTTGATTTGGCAGGCTGCGAACAGCACAGTCTGCCGGCGCACCAGGCCGCTACGGGAATGCACCAATGCGGACGGCAGTTCGTGCGGCAACGGTGCGAATTGAAATCCGGATATGTCGTCCATGACGCGCATATGGAGTCCTATGCGGCGGACCCGCTCCTAGACTGACTCATCCCATTTCCTGATGCCGTCCAGATGCCCGCTCCGCTACAGTTCCTCGACACTCCCGACACCCTGCCGGCAACGGCGGATTGCGTCGTCATTGGCGCGGGCATCGTCGGCACAAGTGCCGCCTACTGGCTGGCGCGCGCGGGACAGCGCGTCGTGCTGCTCGAGAAAGGCCGCGTCGGCGCCGAACAGTCCAGCCGCAACTGGGGCTGGTGCAGGCAGCAAAACCGCGATGCACGAGAACTGCCGCTCTCGACGAAGAGTCTTGCCTTCTGGGAGGAGATGGCCGCCGACATCGGCGACGACGTGGGCTTCTCGCGTTGCGGCCTGCTCTACCTCTCCGATAGCGAGCAGGAAATCGAGACCTGGGCCGCATGGGGAAAGTTTGCCCGCAGCGTCGGCATCGAGACCCACATGCTGACGCCGGACGACGCCGCGCGCCGCGGCGCGGCCACCGGCAAGGCCTGGAAGGGGGGCGTCTGGTCGCCTACCGACGGCGTGGCCGACCCGGCCCGGGCAGCGCCAGCGATCGCGCGCGGCGTGCTCAAGCATGGAGGTGCCGTGGTGCAGGGCTGCGCGGCGCGCGGTATCGAACGCGAGGCCGGGGTCGTCAGCGGCGTCATCACCGAACGAGGGGTGATCCGCACGCGCCAGGTCGTGCTGGCCGGCGGGGCCTGGGCGGCGAGCTTCCTGTACCAGCTCGGCATCGCCTTCCCGCAGGCGTCCATCCGCAGCTCCATTCTCAGCGTGGCCCCCGGCGCCCAAGGGCTTCCGGCAGCGCTGCATACCGCGGCAGCGTCCGTCACGCGTCGCGCGGACGGCGGCTACACGCTGGCCATCTCCGGCTTCGGCAAGGTGGACCCGACGCCGGGCATGCTTCATGGAAGCAGACATTTTCTGCCGATGTTCGCCAAGCGCTGGCGCGCCCTGTCGCCGGGCGGCTTGCAGGCCTGGCATGCCGGTTTCGAGACGCGCACCCGCTGGTCCATGGACCAGCCGACGCCGATGGAAGCGGTGCGCATACTTGATCCCCGGCCCTCACGCCGAACGCTCGATCGCACGCTGGCACAGGCACGCGCACTCCTGCCCGGGCTGCAACAGGTGCCGGTACAGGCCGAATGGGCGGGCTACATCGACTCCACACCGGACGGCGTGCCTGTCATCGATGGCGACATCGGCGTGCCGGGGTTGCTGCTGGCGGCAGGCTTTTCCGGCCACGGTTTCGGCATCGGTCCCGGCGCGGGTCACCTCGTGGCCGACATCCTGCTCGGCCGTGCGCCGATCACGGAAGTGGCGCAGTACCGGCTGGCGCGCTTCGGCACCCGGCAATGGGGAAAGGTTTCTGAGTTCTGAGCGGGCGGCCTCAGCAGCGGCTGAGGCCGCCTCGATCATTCACTTGATGACGAAGCGCGCGCTGCTGTTCTGTTGGTCGGCCGTCGTCACGAGAGCGACCACCTTGTCGCCCTTCACGAGCTTCAGCCCCTTGGCGACGAGCTTGTCGCCTGGCGCGGGCTCGAGCTTGGTTTCGGACTTTGCACCGCCACTGAGCACGGTGAGCTTGCCGCTGAGCTTGGCTGTGGGCACCGTCTCGCCGTGATCGTCGAGATAGAGCTCGACCGCATCCGCCCCGGGCACGAGTTCGAACTTGATCTCGCCGGCCATCTGGACAATACCGCCATGGCGAGCGACGCCATCGCCATGGGACCAGGCAGTGACGGGGCCCAGCAGGGCCACGGCAAGGATGAACGGGGTCAATGTCTTCATGAGAGTGGACCTCGGGTTCATTCGGGTTCGTGAGGCAGGACGAAGGACAGCGAAGCCAGGTTCTCGACCTGGTTGGTCTTCGCTGGATCCTCGGCAGGCGACTTGAAGACCGCGACAATGACGTTCAGCCCCTGGTTGCGCACCTTGATCGTGATGGTGCCGTCCTTGCCGGTCTTCAGCCCCTTCTGGTCCGGATCGTTGACCCAGTCGGTCAACACCTGGGCGCCGGGTGCCGGCTGCCCCTTATAGAGCACCCGCAACTTCAACGGCTGGCCGGCCCGCAGCGGCAAGGGCGCCTTCACAGGCACGATCTGCAGTGTCTGCCCTGGCAACAGCGGCAGAGGCCCGTTCAGCTCGCGGCGCAGGTGCACACCGTACTTGTAGTTGTGCTCGCTGATGATGGCGCCCGGGACTTCGTCCTTGCCCTTGTTGTGCCATTTGCCGTCGGCGGTCTTGCTCCAGATGCCATAGTCCATCGCCGCAGCAACGAATGCGGGCTGGTTATCCACGTCGACCGTCACGAGAGCGCCCTGCGTGACGAGGCGGGTCGGCACTTCCTGACCGTCCTCGTCGTAGGCACCGAAGCTCGTGATCTTGGGCAGGCGCTTGACCACGTCGAGATCGTCGGCACCCACGCCAAAGACCATCGCGAGCTGGTTGGCGCGCTGCGCGAACCAGAAACCGTGGGCTTGCGCGCCGCTGGAAAACAGGACGCCAGCCACGATTGCCGCCGACGTCAAAACCTTGCCAGTTTTCTTCACATTGATGCTCCTGGGTGATGCTGCATGGCCAGTCCATGCACCCCGGCAAGGTTAGTCAGAACGCGAAATCGATTCTGCTGTTTACCCAGCACCCGGAAGGAGGAAGCGTCGAATCTCGGCTTCGTGCTCAGGGCTCCTGCGGGAACAGCCTCTCAATGGGGTAGTGCGTCTTGATGAAGGGCGACTTGATGACGATGAAGCTGAAGTACTTCTCGATCCCGATATTGCGTTCGAGCAGGCCTTCGATGATGGACTGGTAGTGGTTGACGCCGCGCGTCATGAAGCGCAGCAGATAGTCATAGCCGCCACTGACGAGATGGCATTCCAGGATCTCGTCCACCTCCCGGATGGCTGCCTCGAAGCGTGCGAAGTCCTCGCGGTGATGGTCCGACAGCGTCACTTCCGTAAATACGGTCAGGGTGTCGCCGAGTTTCTCCAGCCGCAGTTGGGCGCCGTAGCCGGAGATGTAGCCGGCCTGCTCCAGACGTTTGACGCGGATCAGGCAGGGGCTGGGGGACAGCCCCACGGCATCGGCCAGGTCGACATTGGTGATGCGACCGTTCTTCTGCAGCTGGCTGAGGATTCGAAGGTCGAGGCGATCGAGCTTGAGGGGTGCGGCCACAGTGCTTTGCGTCGGAAGTGTCGGAGAGCCGATTCTGAATGCGCTTTGGCCCGCTAGGCGAGCGCCGCACGCACGTCGGGTGACAAGAGCACGTCGTCCAGCGTCTTCTTCAGGCGCCTGGCCATCTCGACAAACTCCCCCTCGGTGAAGCACAGCGCTGGCGCGAAGCCCAGAATGTGATCCCCGAAGGAGCGGAACACGAGGCCATTGCGATAGCCCGTCTCGAAAATTCGGTCCGCAAGCCCGAGGCTGGCATCGAATCCGCGTTTCGTCGCCTTGTCACTGACCAGCTCCAGTGCGCCAAGCAGGCCGCGGTAGCGTACGTCGCCCACCAGCGGGTGGTCGGCCAGGCCATCCAGCACGGCTGCGAAATGCGGCGCCACTTTCTGGCCGTTGGCGAGGATGCCGCCTTCTTCGTACAGGCGCAGCACCTCCAGCGCAACGGCGGCGCTGACCGGATGGGCGGAATAGGTGGCCCCATGGCCAATCGCGGCGCCGGCGGGCGCGCCGTCGGCGATACCGGCATAGACACGCTCGGACAGCAGCGTCGCACCCATGGGGGCATAGCCTGCCGTCAGGCCCTTGGCCAGCGTCATCAGATCCGGCTCGACGCCTTCTGCGTCGCAGGCGAACATCGGCCCGGTACGGCCGAAGCCCGTGATGACCTCGTCGACAACGAAAAGGATGTCGAGCTCGCGCGCCGCCTGCTGCATCGCCTTGAGCCAGCCCTTGGGAGGCACGATCACGCCGCCGGAGCCCTGGATGGGCTCGCAGAAGAACGCTGCGACGTTCTCCGACCCCAGCCCGGCGACCTTGGCGCGCAATGCGGCCACGGAGGCCGCGATCAGTGCCTCGTCGCTGGGATGCACACTGCGATAGCGATAGGGTGACGGGATGTAGTGCTGGGTCGGCAGCGGGAGGTCGAAGCCGCGATGGAACAGCGGCAGCGCGGTCAGACCTGAACCGGTCGAGGACGAGCCGTGGTAGCCGCGCTCGAGCGAAATGAAGTGCTTCTTCGAGGGCCGGCCGGTGTTGTTGTAATACTGCGTGATCAGGCGGATGGCCGCGTCAACCGCCTCGGAGCCGCCCAGCGTCAGGTACACGCGGGTCAGCGAGGCCGGCGCGAGTTTCACCAGCTTGGCCGCCAGACGGATGGCGGGCTCGCTGCCGAAGTGGAAATAGCCGGTCGCGTAGGGCAGCTTGCGCATCTGCTCTGCGGCGGCAGCGACGACGCTTTCATGGCCATAACCGATGTTGACGCACCACAAGCCTGCGAACGCGTCGAGCAGTTCGTGGCCGCGGGCGTCGCGGAGCCAGGCGCCCCACCCCGACTCCAGCACCGTGGCGCCGCGCTGCTCATGCTTGCGCCAAGGCGCCACCGGGTGGATCAGGTGGTTGCGGTCCAGCGCGATGAGTTTGTCTAGATAGGGGTTGGCGACGTGCTGCATGGCGTGCAAAACAGGATTCTTGGACACGCAATCAGCTTAGGCGCGGAGGCACCACGGGTGGTGCCGAAACGGCCGACACGGCAGCAAGGAAGCCGCGTTGTTCGGGCCTTCGCGGCAGAACCTGCGGCAGCCCGAGTGAGCGCCGGACAAGTCCGGGGCGCTCAGTAGCCGCGCTCGCGCGCGACGAGGCCGGGAATGGGCCGGCCTTCACGCACCGCGCGGATCACGGTCAGGGCGTGCAACGCCCCTTCGCGGGCGTCCGTCTGCGCGGCGACGTGCGGCGTGATGATCACGCGGGGATCGCTCCAAAGCGGGTGCTCTGCGGGAAGCGGCTCCGGGTCTGTCACGTCGAGGACGGCCGAGGCGAGCCGGCCCGCGTCGAGCGCACGCCACAGCGCCGCCATGTCGAGGTGCGCGCCGCGCCCGGCATGCACGAGGCGCGCGCCCTGCGGCAGCTTCGCGAACAAGGCTTCGCCGAGGATGCCGCGCGTGGCGGCCGTGAGCGGCAGGAGGCAGACGAGGATGTCGGCGCCGCGGAGAAAGCCATCCAGATCGGCGGCAGCGAACATGTCGATGCCATCGACCGGAGTTCCCGACCGGCTCCAGCCGCGCACGCGAAAGCCCAGACTGCCGAGGCCAGCGGCGGCCAGTCGTCCGATCCGGCCCATGCCCAGGATGCCCACCGTACGCGCACTGGCCGTCGTGACCTTGCCCGCCCTCCACAAGCGATCACGGGCCTGCGCCAGGTAGGTGGGCATGTCCCGGTGCGCCATCAGCGTCGCCATCACGACCCAGTCGCGCACCATGGCCTCGATGCCCGGCGCAATCGTGCGCGACAGCGCGATGCCGGCCGGCAGCGGCGGCAGGTGGTCGACGCCCGCGCCGACCGAGATGACGGTCTTGAGGCCGGTGTAGACCGACAGATCCTGCGGCGGCACCCAGCAGGCGATGTGGGTGATGGCGGCGGGGTCGGCGACCGACGCCTCGCCGACGAAGATGGACTCTCCCGCTTCGGCGAACACGCGCGGCCAGACCTCGCCGCGCTCCGCCGTGGACAGCAGTAACAGCGCCATCAGTCAGCAGCCGGCGATGGCCGTGGCTTCGAAGTCTTCATGGTCCCGCTCACGCCAAGGCGGCGCGACTTGCGTCACCGAAGCTCAGAGGCCGACGAGCCCAGCCAGGCCGCCGATGTCGGAGATCTCGGCGTAGCCATAGCCCGGCGCGCCCGGCTCGTGCCGGCGGTTGACGAAGGCCTTGTCCCTGATGCCGATGTCGGTCGCCGACATCAGGTCGTAGCGCATGCTGGACGAGACGTGCAGGAAGTCCTCCGGCTTGGCGTCGAGCTGCTGGATCATGTATTCGAAGGCGCGCAGCCGCGGCTTGTACGCCTTGGCCTGCTGGGCCGTGTAGACACGGTGGAAGGGCACTTCCAGCTTGGCCACGTTGTGCACCAGCTGGTGGTCCATCGCATTGGAAAGGATGACGAGCGGGACCTTGCCGGCGATCTTGGCGAGACCGGCGACGGTGTCGGGGTGGGGGCCCCAGGTCGGCACGGCGGCGTAGATCTCGGCCACGTCGGCCTCGCGGAAGGGCACCCGCCATTTGTTGGCGGTGCGCAGCAGCGCGTTGTAGACGACGTCGTAGTAGGGCTGCCAGTCTCCAAGCACCTCATCGAGGCGGAAAGCTGAAAAGTCGGCGCAGAACGCGTCCATCTGTTCGCTGGCGATGCGATCGGCGAAGAGGCGCCGCGCCCAAGGGGCCATCTGGAAATGGATCAGGGTGCCGTAGCAGTCGAAGCTGATGTACTTGGGTCGGAAGACGATGGACACGATGAGCCTTTGCTGATGCCTGTGGACCGAGAAAAGTGTAGGCAGCGATGCACAGAATGATCTGTGCTTCTCACCGTTTGGCGCAGGACGAAAACGTGATTTGGCGCGCGCGGCGACAGGTTCAGCCGAGCGCCTGCGTCACAAGGGCATAGCGGCGGACACCTGGCGTCGGAGTGGGCACAGGCCCTCGCACCATCTCCGTCGGGCCATCCACCCGCATCAGACCCAGACCTTCGAGCCATTCGGCCAGGCCGCTCGCGAAGTCGATGTCGATGCGCACGAACTTCCCTGCGCTCATGCCCACCAGATGCGCAATCAAAGCCTTGGCGCCTTGCGCATCGGGCGCGACGACGGGGCCGATGACGAGGCCCCGGCCAAAGCGCCTGAGCATTGCGAACCCCCGCCGCTCGCCCTCGTGGTCCAGCACGACGGTGTCCGCCAGGCCCAGCAGTTCACGAATCAGCGCGTCGCGAGGCATGCCGCGCGCCGCAGCGTCAAGTTCGATCAACTCGGGAGTGTCGGCCTGATCTGCCGGTCGAAGCCGCCAGCCCAGGTCCAGCGCCACCAGCGGCGCCGACTGTGCCTGGCCCTGATGCTGCCGGACCTCTCCGGTGCGCACGAAGCCCAGGCGCTCATAGAGACCGCGCCCTTCAGCCGTGGCATGCAGCAGCACGGTGCGCCCCTCCAGTTCGGCCAGCAAGGCCTGTACGAGCCGAAAGCCGATGCGCCGCCCCTGGCATTTCGGGTCGACGATGACCAGGCCCAGCGTGGCATGCCCATCGCCCCAGGACCAACTCAACGCGCAACCCACGACCTCGCCATCGCGCTCGGCGACCAGCCCCCGGCCGAAACCGAACGCTGATTGCCAGTCCGCAAGCCGGTGAGGCCAGTGCACGGCTTGGGACAGGACCAGAGCGGCATCGAGGTCGGCCTCCCGCATCTCGCGCAAAACAATGCCGTCACCAGACGGCGTCATATCGTCGGAAAGGGTCTTCAAGCAGTACTCCAGGGGCAATTCGCGACGCCATCCTTCCAAGCTGGACCGGGCAACGCTAGGACGATCTTGCTGTCCACCAAGAACCGCAGCATGCGCTGCAGCGGCGCAGCAACTTGCAATGATCTGCGCCACGCGCCGTCCCAACGGCGGCACATTTCAGCGCGGGACTTTCCTATCGATGCCGCCAAGGCCAGGGCCAGGAAAAGGCACGGCAAGCCCCCGAGGTCCACCCCCATGCGGCGCGGCGCGAGGGGCTGGCGAGCGGCCTCGCCATGCCGGCTTGGGGTGCGCGGCCGCCTTGACACGGTGCAGGCCGCAGCCTATGCCGAACCGATGGGGCAAAAGAACAGTTTCATGTGCGTCGGCCCTCCACAAGCCAGTAATCCTGTGGGCCTCACATGCTTCAATGAAAGCCTTCTTGAGCATCCTTGATCCAGGTTAACCCCAGGTGAAACTCGACTCATATTGGATGGACTCCGCCGACGTCTTTCAGCCAGACGCCACGGATTTGCCGGCGCAGGCCGACGTCGTCATCGTGGGCGCCGGCTTCACGGGCCTGTCCGCGGCGCGCACCCTGGCGCAGCGGGGCCGGCAGGTCGTCGTGCTGGAAGCGTGCGACCGCGTGGCCAAGGAGGCCTCGGGCCGCAATGGGGGCCACGTCAACAACGGACTTGCCGTCGACTATGTCGCCGCGGCAGAGCAATACGGCGTCGAGCAGGCCCGTGCCTGGTATCACGAGTTCGACGCCGCCGTCGACACCGTCGAGCAGTTGGTCCGGGACGAAGGCATCGCCTGCGACTTCCAGCGCAACGGCAAGCTCAAGCTCGCGACCCGTCCAGCCCATTACGAGGCCCTGGCGCGCACTCGAGAGCGCATGGTGCGCGAGGTGGACGCTGAGGTGGAACTGCTGGACGCGCGCATGGTGCGCGACGAGGTCGGCAGCGAGCGGTTCGTAGGCGCCATGCTGCAGCGCAAGAGCGCGCAGATGCACATGGGTCGCTTCGCCGCAGGCCTCGGCCGAGCCGCCGAACGCCGCGGAGCACAAATCCACCTGAGCACACCGGCGCTGCGCCTGCAGCGGCTGGGTCGAGGTCACGAGCACCTCGTCCACACGCCGCGCGGAACCGTGCGCGCTCGCCAGGTGCTTCTGGCCACCGGCGCCAGCCTGCACGGCGGCTACGCCAGCTTCGGCTGGCTGCGCCGGCGCATCGTCGGCGTGGGCAGCTTCATCATCGTCACCGAACCGCTGGGCGCAGAGCGCGCCGCCGCCTTGCTCGCGCACCGCCGCACCTACGTCACCATTGCCAACATCCACCACTACTTCCGCCTGACGCAGGACCACCGCCTGGTCTGGGGTGGCCGAGCCCGCTTCGCGATCTCCAACCCGACGTCGGATCGCAAGAGCGGCGACATCCTGCGCGAAGGGCTGGAACAGACCTTCCCCCAACTCAAGGGCATCCGCATCGACTACTGCTGGGGCGGACTCGTCGACATGAGTCGCGATCGGCTTCCGCATGCCGGCGAGCGAGACGGCGTCTTCTACTCGCTTGGCTACAGCGGCCACGGCACGCAGATGTCGGTCCATATGGGCCAACGCATGGCCGAGACCCTCCTCGGAAATGCTTGGGCCAACCCATGGCGCGATCGGCCATGGCCCGCCATCCCGGGTCATGTCGGTCCCCCTTGGTTTCTTCCGGCCGTCGGCCTCTACTTCCGCCTCAAGGACACGATGTCCTGAGGAACAGAACTTGCGTCAGGAGACAGCATGAACGGACACAGCAAGCTACTGGACCTGGTTGGACCTCGCGAAAGCGTGGAATTGCTTGACGCGCTCAAGCGTGGCGCCACGCGGCGCGACCTGCTTGCCATGCTGGCCGCCGGCGGCATGCGTTTGAGCGCCGCCGCCGGCGTCGCGGGCACGGCGCTCTCCGCCCAGGCGCAGACGCCGCGGCGCGGCGGGCGCCTGCGCGTAGCGTCGGCGACAGCCGCCATCAGCGACACGCTGGATCCGTCCAAGATGGCCAACCAAACGGACTATTCCCGCGGCACCATGCTCTACAACGGGTTGACCGTGCTCGACGGCAGCCTGACGCCGCAGCCGGCCCTGGCCGAGTCCTTCACGACCAAGGATGCCAAGACCTGGATCTTCAAGCTGCGAAAGGGTGTCGTCTTCCATGACGGCAAGCCGCTGCAGCCCGCCGACGTCGTCTTCTCGCTGATGCGCCACAAGGATGCGGCCACGGCTTCGAAGGCCAAGGCACTCGCCGAGCAGATCGAAAGCGTCGAGGCTTCCGGCCCCGGCGAAGTCACGATCACGCTGGCTGCGCCCAACGCCGACCTGCCCGTCGTCCTCGGCACCTTCAACTTCCTGATCGTCAAGGACGGCACGACCGACTTCTCGACCGGCATCGGCACCGGCCCGTTCAGGCTCAAGGAGTTCAAGCCCGGCGTACGCTCCATCGTCGTCCGCAACACGTCCTACTGGAAGCCCGGACAGCCCTACCTGGACGAGATCGAGTTCGTCGGGATCAGCGACGACGGCGCGCGGGTCAACGCGCTGCTGTCTGGCGACATGGACCTGGTGGCCTCCGTCAATCCACGGGCCGTCGAACGCGTCCGCAGCACGCCGGGCTACACGATCTTCTCGACGCAGTCCGGCCAGTACTCCGACCTGATCATGCGCAAGGATGCCGGTCCGGGCGCCAATCCAGACTTCGTGCTGGCGATGAAATACCTGTTCGATCGGGAGCAGATGCGCAAGGCCATTGCGTTGGGCCACGCCGTCGTCGCCAACGACCAGCCGATCGACCCGAGCAACCGCTTCTATTTCGCCGGCTGCCCCAAGCGGCCCTACGACCCCGAGCGGGCCAAGTTCCACCTCAAGAAGACCAACGTCGGCAGCACGCGCATTCCGGTCGTCACCTCGCCGGTCGCGATGTATTCGGTCGAGATGGCCTTGGTTCTGCAGCAGGCCGGCCAACGCATCGGCCTGAACCTTGACGTGAAGCGCATGCCGGCCGACGGCTACTGGTCCAATCATTGGCTCAACAGCCCGGTCGGCTTCGGCAACGTCAACCCGCGTCCCAGCGTCGACACGCTCCTCACGCAGTTCTTCAAGTCGGACGCCGCCTGGAACGGTTCGCGCTGGAAGAACCCGAAGTTTGACCAGTTGCTGCTCGCCGCCCGCGCCGAGACCGATCAAGCCAAGCGCACGCAGATGTATGCCGATATGCAGGTGTTGATCCACGACGAGGCGGGCGTCGGCATTCCGCTGTTCCTGGAGAGCATCGACGGACATTCGACGCGGCTGAAGGGTCTGCGGCCGATTCCGCTGGGCGGCCTGATGGGCTACTCCTTCGCCGAGCACGTCTGGCTGGACGCCTGAGCGATGAACCTCCTGATCCTGCGCCTGCTGGCCGGCCGCGTCGTGCTGGCGCTGTTCTCGCTGCTCGTGGTCTCGGCCATCGTGTTCGCGATCACAGCCGTGCTGCCCGGTGACGCCGCCGAGGCTCAGCTCGGTCAGGAAGCCACCCCGGAGTCGCTGGCGGCGCTGCGCCACCAGATGGGTCTGGACGTGCCTGCACCGCTGCGCTTTTGGCGATGGCTGAGTGGCCTGGTGGCCGGCCAGCCGGGCACCTCGATCGTCAGCGGCGCGCCGGTGGCGGACATGATCGCCAGCCGTCTGCCCAACTCGCTTCTGCTGGCCGGCATCACGGCTGCGATCTCCGTGCCGGTCGCCCTCATCCTTGGCATCGCGTCGGCGATGTGGCGGCGCAGCTGGTTCGACCGCATTGTCAGCTCGGGTGCCGTGGCCGTCGTGTCGGTTCCGGAGTTCCTCGTTGCGACGCTGGCAGTGCTGGTTTTCGCAGTTCAACTGCACTGGCTGCCGGCCCTGTCGTCAGCCACAAGCATCGAGTCCGTAGGCCAGATGCTGCGCATGTTCGCAATGCCGGTGCTGACACTGTGCTGCGTGACGGTTGCGCAGATGCTTCGAATGACGCGCGCCGCCGTCGTCGACCAGCTCAAGGCCCCCTACATCGAAATGGTGCAGCTCAAGGGCGCATCGCCGACGCGCATGGTTCTGGCCCACGCCTTGCCGAACGCGATCGGCCCGATCGCCAACGCAGTCGCGCTGTCGCTGTCCTATCTGCTCGGCGGCGTCATCATTGTCGAGACCATCTTCAACTACCCGGGCATCGCCAGCCTGATGGTCGACGGCGTCTCCCAGCGCGACATGCCCCTCGTCCAGACCTGCGCGATGCTGTTCTGCGCCGTCTACCTGCTGCTGGTCACTCTGGCCGACCTGTGCAGCATCGTTGCCAACCCGCGGCTACGCCATCGATGAACGAGGGACACATGTCCAGCACCGCCTCCTTCGCCACCTCTGCACGCCGCCGGCTCGCGATGCCGTGGCCTGGCCTGCTTGGCCTGGCCATCCTGTTGCTGTGGCTGCTTGTGGCCGCCTTCGGTCCGCTCCTGCTGGGTCATGACGGCGCGGACATGGGCGATGCCGACGTCTTCGCTCCGATGAGCGTTCACCACTGGCTCGGCACCGACTACCTGGGCCGCGACATGCTCGCCCGCGTATTTGAAGGAGCGCGTTACACGGTAGGCATCGCGTTGCTGGCTACGCTGCTCGCGAGCGGCATCGGCACGCTGCTGGCGCTGCTCGCGGTCGCCAGCACGCCGTGGATGGACGCGGCACTGAGCCGCGGCATCGACACGTTGACCTCCATCCCGTCCAAGCTGCTGGCGCTCATCATGGTGGCGGCCTTCGGCTCCTCGCTGCCGATGCTGATCCCGACCGCCGCGCTGATCTACGTTCCCGGGGCCTTCCGCATCGCGCGCTCGCTGGCCGTCAACATCAACGCGATGGACTACGTCACCGTGGCGCGCACGCGCGGCGAACGCCGGCTCTACATCATGCTTCACGAAATCCTGCCCAATATCGTCAGCCCGATGCTGGCCGACCTGGGTCTGCGCTTCGTCTACGTGCTGCTGCTGCTGGCCTCGCTGAGCTTCCTTGGCCTTGGCGTGCAACCGCCCGACGCCGACTGGGGGTCGCTCGTGCGCGAGAACATCGGCGCGCTGCCGAGTGGTGGCGCTGCAATCGTCGCGCCCGCGCTGGCGATCGCCAGCCTGACCATCGCGGTCAATCTGCTGATCGACAACCTGCCGGGCCGTTCCGCCCGCGGAGACCACTGATGGGCGCCCACGTCCAAGTCAGCGCCTTGCGCATCGAGGCCGGCGCCAAAGGAGCCGAGCAAACCATCGTCCATGACCTGAGCTTCTCCATCGCACCGGGAGAGGTCCTGGCGCTGATCGGCGAATCCGGCTCCGGCAAGACGACCACGGCCCTGGCGATGATGGCCTATGCCCGCAGCGGCTGCCGCATCGCCAGCGGCAGCGTGCGCATCGGCGACACCGAGGTCCTGGCACTCGACGAGGCCGGCCAGCGAGCGTTGCGCGGCCGCCGCGTAGCCTATATCGCCCAGAGCGCAGCGGCCTCATTCAACCCGTCGCGTTCCATCATGGACCAGGTCGTGGAGCCAGCGCTGATCCACGCCACCGCGACCCGCTCCGACGCCGAGGCCAAGGCCGTAGCGCTGTTCCGCGAACTGGCCCTGCCCAACCCTGACACCATCGGCAGCCGCTATCCACACCAGGTTTCGGGGGGGCAGCTCCAGCGCCTGATGGCTGCGATGGCGCTGATCACAGACCCCGAGCTCGTCATCCTCGATGAGCCCACGACGGCCCTCGACGTGACGACGCAGATCGAAGTGCTGCGCGCCTTCCGCCGCGTCGTTCGCGAGCGCCGCACGACGGCCGTCTACGTCAGCCACGACCTCGCCGTCGTCGCGCAGATGGCCGACCACATCCTGGTCTTGCGCGATGGCCAGAAGCGCGAGCTCGGCGCCACGTCGCAGATTCTGGCCGCCCCCTCCCACGACTACACGCAAAAGCTGCTCGCCGCGGCCCGGCCCAAGGTGCGCCAGTCCAGCGCGTGCGTCGCCGCGACAGCGCAAACGCCGCTGCTCGAAGTCAGGCAGCTGTCCGCCGGCTACGGCCCGTGCGACAGGCAGGGGCAGCCCAAGGTGCTCATCCTCGAGGACATCAACCTCACGCTGTACCGCGGCCAGGCGATCGGCGTCATCGGCGAGTCGGGCTCCGGCAAGACGACCCTCGCCCGGGCCATTGCCGGCCTCCTCTCACCCTGCCGCGGCGAGCTGCTGCTGCAGGGTCAGCCGCTTCCACCAACGCTGCAGCAGCGCACGAAAGAAGAGCTGCGCCGTGTGCAGATCGTCTTCCAGATGGCCGACACGGCGCTCAATCCATCCCAGACCATCGAGCGCATCCTGGCCCGTCCGCTGCAGTTCTACCGTGGTCTGTCCGGCGAGGCGCTGCAGCGACGCATCCGCGAGCTGCTCGACCTTGTCAAACTGCCCATGGCCGTCGCGGGCCGGCTGCCCGGCGGCCTGTCCGGCGGCCAGAAGCAGCGCGTCAACTTCGCGCGGGCGTTGGCCGCGGAGCCGGACCTCATCCTTTGCGACGAGATTACGTCAGCGCTGGATACCGTCGTCGGCGCGGCCGTGCTGGATCTGATCGCAGAACTGCGCCGCGACCTGGGGCTGTCCTACCTCTTCATCAGCCACGACCTGCACACCGTGCGATCGGTCTGCGACGAGATCGTCGTCATGCAGCACGGCCGCAAGCTGGCCCAGGTCGCCCGCGCCGACTACGAGCGCGGTCCCCACCACCCCTACTACGAGCTGCTGGCCCGCTCGGTCCCCGAACTACGCCAGGGCTGGCTCGACGAACAGGCCGCCGCGGCCTGACAGAACCGAGACGTCACCATGACCAAGAAGACCTTCAAGATCGCCGTGATCCCCGGCGATGGCATCGGCAAGGAAGTCATGCCCCAGGCCCTCCGCGTGCTCGAGGCGGCCACGACACGCTTCGACATCGAGCTGGAGTTGAGCCCCATCGAATGGGCCAGCTGCGACTACTACCTGGCCCATGGCCAGATGATGCCGGACGACTGGAAGAGCCGGCTGCAGGGCCAGGACGCACTGCTTTTCGGCGCCGTCGGCTGGCCGGCCACCGTGCCCGACCATATCTCGCTGTGGGGTTCGCTGCTGAAGTTCCGCCGCGAGTTCGACCAGTACATCAACCTGCGCCCGGTGCGCCTGTTCGAGGGCGTGCCCTGCCCACTGGCCGGCCGCAAGCCGGGTGACATCGACTACCTCGTCGTCCGCGAGAACACCGAAGGCGAGTACACCAACCTCGGCGGCGTCATGTACGCCGGCACCGAGCGCGAGATCGTCATCCAGGAGTCGGTCTACTCGCGCTTCGGCGCCGATCGGGTGCTGCGCTTCGCCTTCGAACTGGCCCAGGCCCGCGAGCGCAAGCACCTCACGGTGGCGACCAAGAGCAATGGCATCGCGATCAGCATGCCGTGGTGGGATGGCCGTGCCGACGCCGTCGGCGCCGACTATCCGGCCATCACTGTCGACAAGCAGCACATCGACATCCTCAGCGCGCGTTTCGTGCTGCAGCCGGGCCGCTTTGACGTCGTCGTCGCATCCAACCTGTTCGGCGACATCCTGTCCGACCTCGGCCCCGCGACGACCGGCACCATCGGCCTGGCGCCCTCCGCCAACCTGAACCCTGAGCGCAGCTTTCCGTCGCTGTTCGAGCCCGTGCACGGCTCGGCGCCCGACATCTACGGCCGGAACATCGCCAACCCCGTGGCCATGATCTGGTCGGCCGCGTTGATGCTGCAGTTCCTCGGCGCCGCCGAGGCCCACGACGCCATACTGGCCGCCATCGAGACAGTGCTGCGTGAAGGCCCGCGCACCCGCGACCTCGGCGGCGACGCGTCGACGACCGAGATGGGCGAGGCCATCGCCCGCCTGGTGAGCCAGGCCTGAGATTCCACCCCCCTTTCCGAGCCGACATCATGCCCCTGAGCCTCAGCCGCCCCGACCTGCTGCGCACGCAGAACTTCATCAACGCCCGCTGGTGCGAAGGCCGGGACGGCCGAACGCTACCGGTCAGCGACCCAGCGCTGGACGTCACCATCGCCAGCGTGCCCGACAGTGGCGCCGCCGACGCCCGCGCCGCCGTGGATGCAGCCTACGCCGCCGGTCCCGCCTGGCGGGCCGTGCCGGCCAAGCAGCGTGCTCAGATCCTGAAACGCTGGAACGCGCTGATCCTGGCTCACCAGGAGGACCTCGGCCGGCTGATCTCGCGCGAGCAGGGCAAGCCGCTGGCCGAGGGCCGCGGCGAGGTGGCCTATGCCGCCAGCTATGTCGAATGGTTCGCGGAAGAAGCCGTGCGTGCCTACGGCGACATCATCCCGGCACCGGTCAGCGGGCGCCGCATGATGGTGCTGAAGGAGCCGGTCGGCGTGGTCGCGGCGATCACGCCATGGAACTTCCCGGCCGCGATGATCGCCCGAAAGATCGCGCCGGCGCTGGCCGCCGGCTGCACCGTCGTCGCCAAGCCGGCCGAGGACACGCCGCTGACCTCGCTGGCACTGGCGAGGCTCGCCGAGGAAGCCGGCGTGCCTGCGGGCGTGCTGAACATCGTCGTCGCCTCGCGCGAGCGGGCGGCCGAGGTCGTGGACGTCTGGTTGGCCGACGGCCGCGTGCGCAAAATCACCTTCACCGGCTCGACACCTGTCGGCAAGCACCTGGCCCGCGAGTCGGCCGGCACGCTGAAGAAGCTGTCGCTGGAGTTGGGCGGCAACGCCCCTTTCATCGTCTTCGACGACGCCGACCTGGACAAGGCCGTCGACGGCCTGATGGCCGCGAAGTTCCGCAACGGAGGGCAGACGTGCGTAAGCCCGAACCGGATCTTCGTGCATCAGTTGGTGCATGACGCATTCGTTGAGAAGCTGGCTGCGCGAGTCGGCGCGCTGAAGGTAGGTCCGGCGACGGACCCCGGCTCGCAGATCGGACCGATGATCAACGAACGCGCCGTCCAGAAGATCGAACGCCATGTGCGCGATGCGATCGCCAAAGGTGCGCACGCCGTCGTCGGAGGCGAGCGCCATCAGTTGGGGGGCAACTACTTTGCGCCCACGGTGCTCATCGACGTCGATGCAACGATGGCCTGCAGTTGCGAAGAGACTTTCGGTCCCGTGGTGGCGATCAACAGGTTCAGCGATGAGATGGAAGTCATTGCCGCAGCCAATGACACCCCCTTCGGCCTGGCCGCCTATTTCTTCTCCGGCGACGTGAAGCGCATTTGGCGCCTGGCAGAAGCCTTGCAGACGGGCATCGTCGGCATCAACGAAGGCGCACTTGCAGCTGAGGCAGCACCGTTCGGCGGTATCAAGGAGTCTGGCTACGGACGAGAGGGTTCGCGCTACGGACTGGACGACTACATGCAGACCAAGTACCTCTGCCAGACGCTCTGACGATTGCGCCGCAAAGCCGGGATTCCATCCACGCTAGTGTCCTGTCCCGTTAGTTTCTGGCATTAATCCTGCATGCCATTGCGGTATCTTGGAACGGGGGATACCGCGATGAGGACAGGCCGACCGAAGGTTGAATTGCTGCTGACTGACGAGGAGCGCGCGCAGCTTCAGTCGTTTGCTCGCAGTCGCTCGCTGCCCGCTGCGTTGAGCACGCGGGCGCGCATCGTTCTCAGCAGCGCAGATGGCGAACTCAACAGCGCCATTGCCGCACGCCTGAAGCTCACCAAGGCCACCGTGGGGAAGTGGCGCACGCGGTTCATCGAGCGACGCATCCCCGGGCTGTATGACGATGTGCGCCCGGGCAGTGAGTGTCCGAACATCCCCGTCATTGCGGCGCCGGGCCTGATGGGCGAAGGTCAGCTCTCCATTTTTCTTGGAGAGACTGATGTCGGACGAAGTGGTAACGGATGCGACGCCCAGCCAGGGGCACAGCGTCAAGATCGACTGGCGAACGGGCAAGGCGATGGTGTCCCACGACGATGCGTTCTGGCGGGACCATGAACGCCGACGCGTCGAGCAGGGCCTGAGCATTCGGCAGTACTGCGCCACCCACGGCCTGGCGCTGTCGACGTATCGGCATCGGGTCAGTGGGCGTAGGAGGAACAGCAAGGCCCGATCGGCGCCAGGGGCAGCTGCGGCACCGGCGTCGTTTGTCGAAGTCAAGAGGCCGCAGCCCGCAGCGGCCTGCGTGATCGAGGTCGTCGTGCAGGGCGTGACGCTGCAACTGACGGGCGAACCGGCGCAGCAGCTGCTCTCGCGCGTGCTGGAGCGCCTGGCGTGATCCTGTCCTCCGCAGTTCGCGCCTTCGTCTGCACCGAGCCCGTGGACATGCGCAAGTCCATCGACGGGCTGTCGCAGATCGTGGCGGCCGCGATGGGGATGAACCCGCTGTCGGGCCAGGTCTTCGTCTTCATCGGGCGCCGGCGCGACCGCGCCAAGCTGCTGGTTTGGGACCGGCACGGCTTCTGGGTCCTGTACAAGCGGCTGGAGCGCGGGCGCTTCACGGACCCGGCACGCCTAGCCGCCAACGGCATCGCCATGAGCGAGCTGGTGGCGTGGCTCGAGGGGATCGACTTGAGCCGGGTGCGGCGACTCTCGCCGCTGGAGGTCAGCACCGTGGCCTGAGGCCTTCGCGAACTCGCCAGGCAATCGGCACTTCACCGACTTCGCGTTGGCGACGGCGCTGGCCATGATGCCGGCCCATGCAACTCATGGCCTGCCCCGTCGACCGCTCGGCCCTGCCCGACGACGTGGAAGTCCTCAAGGATTTGCTGGTGCAGGCCGGCGCCGCCTTTGAAGCCCTGCGCCAGCAGGCCAACCATCAGATGGCCTCGCTGGCCGCACAGCTGGCGGAGTTCAAGCGCCGTGTCTTCGGACCGCGTGGCGAGGGCTTGAGCCTGCTGCAGCCCGAACTCTGGCAGGAGAGCGTGCAGTTCCCCGTGCCGCCCGAGGCGTTCGAAGAGGTCAAGGGCCACAAGCGCCGCCGCAGCGGCCGCCCGGCCATCGACCCCGACTTGCCGCGCCGACGCGTCGAGCATGACCTGAGCGAACAGGAGAAGGCCGAGTTCGCGCGCGTGGTCTGCATCGGCGAGGAGATCAGCGAGACGCTGGAGTACACGCCCGCGAGGCTCGAGGTGCTGCAGCACGCGCGGCTGAAGTACCGCTGCGAGGACGAGCAAGGCGCCAGCACCATCCGCACCGCCTGGGCGCAGCCCTCGCCGCTGGCGCGAAGCAACGCCGGGCCGGGGCTGCTCGCCCATGTGACGGTCTCCAAGTACGCCGACCACAATCCCCTGGCGCGCATCGAACGCATCCTCGGCCGCCATCATGCCGGGAGCTCGGCGCCCGTGTCGCGCCAGACCCTGTGCGACTGGACGCTGGGCGCCACGGAGCTGCTGGAGCCGCTGATGCCGCTGCTCAAGCGCCATGTGCTGGGCAGCGCGGTGATCTTCACCGACGACACCCCGTTGGCGCTGAAGGCCCCGCGCGGCGACGGCCGCGGCAAGACCCTCACCGCACGGCTGTGGGTGTACCTGGCCGGCGGCTGGCTGCCCGACGGGCCGGGGCGCTGGCAGCGCGTGGCGCCCGCGGCGCTGTACGACTTCACGACCGACCGCGCCGGTGGGCACGCACGCCGCATGCTCGGCGCCTGGCGCGGCTTCCTGCAGGCCGACGACTTCGCGGGCTACGCGCAGTCGTTCCGCGAGGGCGTCACCCACGCGGCCTGCCTCGTCCACGCCAGGCGGCGCTTCGCCCGCATCGTCAAGGACGCCCCGAAGGGCTCGCCCCCGGGGCTGGCACACCAGGCGATGAAGTTCTTCGCCGAGATCTATCGCATCGAGGGCGAGATCCGTGACGCCGATCCCGACGAGCGGCTGCGGGTCCGGCAAGAACGCACCCGGCTCGTGATGCAGGACCTGCATGACTGGCTCCAGGGGCATGCCCCCACCGTGCTGCCCAAGTCGCCCCTGGGCGAGGCCTTTGGCTATGCCCTGAGCAACTGGGCGGCGCTGAACACCTTCGTCGAGCACGGCATCCTGGAGGCGGACAACAACCTGAGCGAACGAGCCCTCAAGCCGGTCGCTCTCTCACGCAAGAATTGGCTCTTCGCGGGCTCGGAGCGGGGCGGCCGGGCCGCCGCCGTGGCCTTGAGCCTGATCGAGACGGCCAAGCTCAACGGCATCGAGCCCTATGCCTACCTGCGCGACGTGCTCCAACGCATCAACGGGCACCGGCAGGACCGCTTGGAGGAGTTGCTGCCGATGTACTGGAAGCCCGCATGACGAACCGAACCCCGCCGATGCAGGACGCCGTCCTGATCGAGGCGATGAACCGGGCCACGAGCCTGGAGCTGTACCAGTTGTCGGCGCTGCTGGATCGCTTGATGACGGACCCGCGGCGCATCGTGGCCATCCGCAAGGACCTTCACTTGGGCCAAGTCGTGCGCTTCTATGACGCGCGGCGAGACACGATGCGCAGTGGCCGCATCACGGAGATGCGCGACGCCCACCTCACGGTGACCAGCACGGAGGTGAGCGCGGCGTGGAAGTTGCCGTATGCCGCCATTGAGCCGCCGTTGCACGGCGCTGCGGCTGCTGAGCCGGCCGCCGCGCCACCTCCAGCCCCGGTGCGGCCAACGCGAGCGGACTTCAGCCGCGGCGAGAAGGTCTCCTTCACTGATCGCCATCTGCAGACGCACGTGGGCATCATCTCCCGCTGTAACCCCAAGACCGCCAGCGTGGACGCCAGCGGCGCGTCCTGGAGCGTGCCCTACGGCGCTTTGCGTCACGTCCTCGATATCGACTGACCTCCGACCTCCGTCAAGAGACGGGGTTGTTCGGACAGACACCCCGGGCAAGCCTCGCACGATCGACGATGAGCGTGTGGCGCAATTGATCAAGACCACGCTGCATACGAAACCGGCCAATGGCTCGACGCACTGGAGCGTGCGCACCGTGGCCGCCGAGACCGG
>NZ_JAJTWT010000018.1 GCF_021353235.1 Pelomonas caseinilytica | reverse complement strand
GTCGGCCATGACGGCTCTCCTTGATCCGCTCGGGCACATGCCCGCGTCGGTCAAGGTACGCCTCGCGTTCCACCCACTTCCCAGCAGGGTGAGTACCGCGTCAGCGGTTTAGTTCAACGTGTTGTAGACCGCACGTCGGCGCGGTCTATCACGGCAACCCGCGCAGTAACGGGTCGCCCCGCGTGCGATCCAAGTGCTTGTCGAGACTGGATTTTCGTTCCATTTGACTGTTCATTCATACAGTACTAAATTTCAGACCAAAAGCCGCATCCGTTACAAACTTGCTTGGCCGATTCGTGGCTCCGCCAAGTGGAGGCTGCCATGCTGCCTGCCGTCGTGCGTCCCGCCAGCCCTCGCGCGGCTTTGCGCCCGAGCAATGCTGTCAATCTACCGCCGTTGCGTGCCGTCAGGCTGCTTGACCAGTTGCGTGAGCGCGTTCGGATGTTGCACTACAGCCGGCGGACCGAGCAGGCGTACTTGTACTGGTCTCGGGCCTTCATCCGTTTCCACGGCCTCCGCCATCCGGCGGAGATGGGCGGTCCCGAGGTCGAGGCCTTCCTGACCTATCTGGCAGCCGACCGCGGGCTGTCTCCGTCTAGCCATCGCCAAGCCTTGTCTGCGCTCTTGTTCCTTTACGGCAAGGTGCTGGGGCTGCAGTTGCCCTGGATGCAGGAGATTGGCCGCCCGGTGCCCAAGCGGCGCTTGCCGGTGGTGCTCAGCGTCGAAGAGGTGTTGGCGGTGCTTGCCAGACTGCAGGGCGAGCATCAATTGCTGGCGCGACTGCTGTACGGCACGGGGTTGCGCATCACTGAGGCCTTGTGCCTGCGGGTCAAGGACATCGACTTCGCGCAATGCGCGATCTACGTGCGCCAGGGCAAGGGCGGCAAGGATCGGGTGGTGATGCTGCCCCAATCCCTGGTCTTGCCGTTGAGAGAGCAGTTGGGCCGGGTTCGCAAGGTTTGGGCGGCCGATGTGGAGTCAGGGCATGCAGGGGTGGAGTTGCCGCATGCGCTGGAGCGCAAGTACCCCCGGGCCGGTGCCAGCTGGGGATGGTTCTGGGTCTTCCCTCAAGACCATCATTCCACCGATCCCCGCAGCGGCGTCGTTCGCCGGCACCATCTCTACGACGAGACCTTTCAGCGAGCGTTCAAGCGTGCGGTTCAGGCCGCAGGCATCGACAAGCCCGCCACGCCTCACACGCTGCGGCACTGTTTTGCCACCCATCTGCTTCAGGCGGGTAGCGACATCCGCACCGTGCAGGAATTGCTCGGTCACGCAGATGTGGCGACGACCATGATCTACACCCATGTACTCAGGATGGGCGGCAGTGCGGTGCGCAGCCCCTTGGACTCGCTGCCTGGAGCAGAGGCGCCGCAAAGCAGTCGTTGGTGAACTTCCGCAATCAGCCGAGGCTGTGTGAGAACGCGTCAACGAGGCGCTGACGAGCGTGTGCCTCGCCGGTTGAACCCGCTCCGACCACAGGTGATCGCATCGTCCCGAACGGCGGGCATTCGCGTTTGGGCGCCTTGTAGGGCTCGCAGAGTTGGTTTGGCGCGCTGAGGGCGCTCACGCGCCCGTCACCCTCATCGCTTGGATCAGCGGACCGATGCCCAAGATGTGCATCACCCGCTTCAAGTTGTAGGCCAAGACGTGCAGGCTCATCTCCGTGCCGACATGCGCGAGCCGTCGCGTCAGGAAGTGCGTTGAGCCCATCCAATGCTTGAGCGTTCCGAAGACGTGTTCCACGGTGCGCCGTCGGACCCTCATGGCGTCGGGCGCTTGATCCAATCGCTGCTGAACAGATTCCATGACGGCCTCGTGCTCCCAGCGCCTGATGCGGCGGTACGCACTGGTGGTGCATTGCTCTTTCATCGGGCAACGCGGACATGCACTCGACCAGTACAGGCGTATCTGTTGACCCCTCTCGTCCGTGGTGAAGCGGTGAACGGCGCGCTGACCCGCCGGGCATTGGTACTGGTCGTCGCGGGCGATGTAGATGAAGTCGGCCTTGTCGAAGCGTCCTTCGGCCTTGGCGTTGGAAGTCATCGGTTTGGGCACGTACGCCGCGATCCCCTCGTCTTCGCAGGCCTTGAGCTCCACACCGTTGTAGTAACCGCGGTCTGCGATGGCTTGCAGCTCGGTGACGCCCATGGCCTCGCGCGAGACCACCGCCATCTTGCTCAGCTGCGCTCTATCACTGCTGTCGTTGGTCACCTCGTGCGCGACGATCAAGTGGTTCTTTGCATCCACGGCCGTCTGAACGTTGTAGCCAATGACCGCCGAGCCCGGTCGGCTGGTCGCCATGGCGCGTGCATCGGGATCAGTCGTTGACAGTTGCTCATCGGTCTCAGACGCCAGTTGCGCCTTGATCGCATCGAGCTGCTGCATGCGCTGACGAAGCTTCTTGATCTTCTCCTGCACGCGTTCTGTCTTGGCCTGCAGTCCAGCCGTCTGTGTCCGGTCCGCTGTCTCGAGACCGTCCAGATAGCGCTGGATGCTCTCGGTGACGTGCTCCTGGAATCGTTCGATCTTCACCGCGGTGAAGTTCCGATCGCGGTTGTTGACTGCCTTGAACTTGCTGCCGTCGATGGCCACGACGGCCTGCGAGAAGAGGTCCAGTTCGCGGCACAGCATGACGAAGCGTCGACAGACGTTGCGAATGCCCTTGCCGTTGTCGTGCCGGAAGTCGGCGATGGTCTTGAAGTCCGGCGCCAGGCGGCCGGTCAGCCACATCAGCTCAAGGTTGCGCTGGCATTCGCGTTCCAGGCGCCGGCTGGACTGGATGCGGTTGAGATAGCCGTAGATGTAGATCTTCAGCAGGACCGCCGGGTGATAGGACGGTCGACCAGTCGTCGCAGGGTTTGCGCCGTCAAAGCCAAGTTCTGGCAGATCCAGTTCCTCGACGAACGCATCAATCACTCTGACCGGGTTGTCTGCGCCGACGAAGTCGTCGAGGGACTCGGGTAGCAGCGTGACCTGGTGTCGATCCTCTCCCTCGATGAATCGCTTCATGGGCAGACCCGTGCTGTGGCGTTCCCACAATCTAGGCAGCGGCGCGGGCTATCCAAGGAGGGTTTTCACACAGTCTCAGCCTATTGGGGTCGTTGCTGGTCGGCAGCGCTTCGCGGATCGGTCGGTCATCATGGTTAGGATTTCAGCCGCCCCGCCATACGGGCTTCCGTTCCATCGCAGATAGAGCAGGGCGGGCCAGCGCAGGCGCGCAACACAAATCGCCGCTTCCGCGGGAGTTTCTCGGCGCAGCTGGCGACGTCTCATCAGAGCTTCAGCGCCGGTGGAACTTCTCGAGGGAGCGGCTACCAACCATCCATCCACGCCGTGAGCTGCAAGGTAGCCTTGGCAACGTGCTTCTGCACGGCGCTGATCGTGATGCCGAGATCGCGCGCGATCTCGGCATATGTCTGCCCTTCGACGCGGTGTGCCAGGAAGACGCTCCGCGTGGTTTCCGTCAGGCGACTCATCCCTTCGCTCAGGCGCGCCATACGCTCTCTGGCGAGGACCAAGGCGTCGGCGGGCGGAGACACGTCAATGATGACCACGTCTTCGACCAGCACTTCCTCTCCGTGCGTCAGCTGGGCACGATGGGCGTCAATCGACAGATTGAGTGCCGCGCGCATGAGGAAGGCCTCAGGCTGTTGGACCACCTGGTCCTTCTCGTAGCAAGCCAACCGGACCCAGGCCTCCTGCACCAGGTCGTCGGCGTCGTGCGAATTGCGACCGCGGCGCTTCAGCGCGCCCCGCACACGGGCGAATATCTCTTGCCAGCGGTCAACCCGCGGGGCCTTCATGCCGACCAGAAGCGCTGGTCGGCCCTCTGCAGCCTCTGCACGAGGAAGTCAGCGGCAGCGGCCTCGTCGGCAAACGGGCCGTGGCGCCTGATAGCCCTTGCAAGGCATGATTGCAGTTGTGAAGCCACCGCACCAGTGGATTGAACCGCAGCGAGCTGTCGACGGCTGAAGGCGTGCAACGCACGACTCGCGCCAACCTCTTCAGATGCAACCTTTGGCGGCCAGATGACGGCACGGGCGAAGCGTGAACGGCGGTGGATACCGTAGTCGTCGGCGATGGCGTCGATACGTTCAACGCCCCGCTCATGCAGGTTGCAAGAAACATATTCATGCGACGCCTGGGAAGGCCATGCACCTAGAAGCTCATACGCCCCCGGCTTGTACAGCCCCAGCGCCCATCGCCAGGCCACATCCCGGACTGCTCCGTCGTCATTGACGGGCAGGACCAAGATCTTGAACTCTGCGAACGCGTATCTGCTACAGAGAGGCTTCTCAAGCTGACCGGCTTTCATGAGAACGTTCCTTTCATCACGACGCAGAGCAAGGATACCGACAAAGCTACGCAAGTCGTAGTAGTCGGAGTGTACGAAAGCTACGACTCTCGTAGCAACATGGCAAGATCGGGAAACACCGCAGGGGAAGTTTGGCCAAAGCGCTTGAAGGAAGCGCGGACTGCCCGCGGTCTTAGTCAGAAGCAGCTCGGAATTGAGGCCGGCCTCGATGAGTTCGTGGCATCGACCCGTATCAATCGCTACGAGCAAGGCGTCCATGCACCCGACTACCCTATGGCCGTGCGTTTGGCCGCAGTGCTCCAGGTCTCAGTCGCGTTTCTCTACTGCGACGAAGATGAGATGGCCCAGATGATCATGGCATTTCATCGAGCGTCGCGGCCCGCACGGAGGCGCGCGATGGCCGCGCTACAACTTTAGAGCAAGCGAAACCACCGCTGTCGGGCAGCCCGCAACGTCGATACCGTTGAACACCTGACCGAGGTCGCCACCGTCGTCAGGCGCCGCCGAGTTTCGCAGCCACACTTCACGCTGCGAACCGTTGCCAGTCGACGGCGATCTCAGACAAGCCGCCTGCGCAGTCACGACGCTCCTGGCTCCGTATTTCGATCCAGATACTTGAACCCGTTTGAGGGACGCAGTAGCAGCGCGACAGTTGCAGGTCATCGACCTTCGGTCGACACCGGGCCGGGACCGGATGGCGAAAGCCGCCGCGCAGCAATCCGCGCGGCGGCCGGCGCCTCCCCCCGTTTGTTCTGTTCGCTCCGCTGACGCGACCGCGAGCATCGGCCGCATCCCACGGACCAGGGCCGGGGCGCGGCCCGCCTATCAACCCGACGGGTCTTACTTCTTCGACGCGGCGTCGACGATCTTCTTCACGCCGGTCGCGATGGTCTTCAGCGGCCCGCCCACCTTCTTGCCGAAGTCGACCGCCGCCTTGAGCTTGGTCACCACCGGACGCAGCTTGGGCAGCGCCACGAAGATGGCGTCCGGGTCGGACTTCGCCGCGGCGGCCTTCACCTTGGCCACCTCCGTCTTGAGGTCGCCGATGGTGTCCAGGGTCTTGAACGCGCTGTCGATGGACTTCTGCGTCGACAGCACTTCCTTCTCCAACTTGGCGGCCTCGGGGCTGCCGTCCTTGGCCTTGGCCAGCTGGTCGGCCAGACCCTGCAGCTCCTTGATCTGCTTGAGCGACTTGTCGCGAGCCACGGCCGTGAACTTGTCGAGCTGGCCCACGTGCTTGTCCAGCGCCGTGACGTCGGCCTCCATGTAGGCCTTGAAGGCCTTGACCTTGTCCCAGGTGCCGGCCGTCTTCTGGCGGGCCTTGGAGATGCTTTCGTTGGCCTTCTCCAGGTTGGCCATGTCCTTCTCCACGGCCGTCAGCGTGTTGCCCAGCACGTCGTAGCTCTTCAGGATCTCGCTGGCCGAGCCCAGCAGCGCCTTGGTGCCCGTGGCCAGAGCCGCGATGACCACCGGCGCCACGGCCGCCCCTGCGCCCATGGTCACCACGCTCACGGCGATGGTGACGGCCGCGGCAGTCAGCGTCAGCAGCACCACCAGCGCGATCTTCACCGCCACCTTGGCCCTGGCCTTGACGATCTTCAGCTTCATCGCCTTGAGCGAGGCGTCATAGGCTTCGGTGTAGGCCTTCTCGGCAAGCTTGCGCGCCAGCTCGACCCAGTCCTTGCAGCGCTTGGCCAGCACGGCGTTCGCCTTGGCGACCAGTTCCTCCATGAGCTTCTTGACGTCGCCCTTGGCGTTCTTGTCCTTCGCCAACTTCTCGACGGCGTCCTCGGAGTTGTCCAGCACCTTCTGCATCTCGGCGAACCAGCCGTTGCTCATCTTGTTGAACTCGGGCGTGAAGCGCTTCTCGAAGGTCTGCTCGAAGACCTTGAACTGCTTGTCCGGCATTTCCTTGACGTCCTCGGTCGAGAACTTGATGTCGACCGCGATCTCCGGTTGCTTGATCAGCTTCTTCTTCGAGATGACGGGCACCTTCCACGCGGGCACGTCGATGACCACGCCATCCTTCAATCCAGCCATGTCGAATCTCCAGTCCTTGTTGTGAGTGAGGGGTTGTCAGGCAGGCGGCGAGGCCTGGCTCAGTGGTCCTTGGAAACCTGCGTCAGGTTGACGTGCAGGGTCTTGCTCGGGATGTCGAATTCCAGCTCGAAATACAGGCGCCACTTGGTGCCGGTCTTCATCGTGGGCTCGTCGATGTAGGCCTTCCAGCCCTTGCCCGGCTGCTCGTGGCACTGGTGGCCGGTGAACTTCGGCGCCCATCCCTTGCTGCTGCCGCTGCCGCCGACGTAGGTGTAGCTGGCGGTCTTGCCCATCAGCTTCATCAGGTCCTTGAGGTCGCCAACGTAGTCGGTCGGGCAGTCGCCGAGCTTGGCGCCCTTGTTGTGCACCGCCACGTGCGGCGGGTTGCTGTTGCGCTTGATGGCGCGGCCGGTCTTGTCGCTGCTGGACGGCGGGTCGATCTTGAGCTTGAACTTCAGCATCCGGTCCCAGAGCTCGAGCTCGACGTTGTAGGTCCCGGGCTCGGTGATGTTGCTCGTGACCTTGCGCGGCTTGCCGGGCGACTTCACGCCGCTTTCCTTGACGACGGTGTCCCACAGCTGACCCTGCCAGCGCACGGCATCCACGAAGGCGCCGTCCAGGTCGAGCTCGGCATTGGTGCTCGCAAAGGCGAGCGTCTTGCCGTTGAGCTTGTTCTCCAGATCCTTGACGGCGGCCGAGGACAGCTCGGTCGCGCTCATGTCGATGTGGGCTTTCGCCATCGGTTCACTCCGCTGCGGTTTCGTGCAGCGTGAGTGACGGGCCGGCCCCGGCGGTTCCCGGCGTTATTTGCGGACGTTGTCGAGGTCGGGCGGCGGCGTGTAGCCGAGGTCGCGGGCGCGCGACTCGAACTGCGAAGCCAGCAACGGCTGCCCGGTGCTGCGGAAATGCAGGGCCAGCTCGTAGCTCGCGATGCCGTTGCCCAGGGCCACGGCGAACTGCAGCCAGCCCTCGTAGCGCGACTGGGCCGCCGACGAGGCACCGAAGCCGCGGAAGCGCCCGGCCATGCGCGCGGCGGCGTCCTTGTCGCCGCGCCCGCAGCGCAGCAGGTCCTGGCGCTGCTCGGCGGGCATGTCGTCGCTGAGCGCGAAGGCGGCGCGGTACAGGCGCACGTCGTTGCGCTTGAGGGCCTTGACGGCCGAGCGGGCGCCGTCGCGCGCGACCTGCACGCCCGCGGCGAAGCGGCTCTGCGGGCGGGCGTCGAGGAAGGCCTCGGCCACCTGCACGACCTCGGCCGGCCAGGCCAGCTGCTCGAGCTTCCTGAGCTCGGCCTCCTCGTCGATGTCCTTGACGACGGGCGCCGGCGGCCCGGCGCGGCGCGGCTCCACCGTCAGCCGCACGCGCGTGTGGTCGGCGATGAACGGGTCCTGGGCGAGCTGGCGGATGGCGGCGACCGGGTGGTTGAGCATGGTCTCGCGCACGTCGCTGCGCACCAGCTGCATCAGCTCGGGGAAGGTGGTCTCGTCGGAAACGCTGCCCATCAGCCGCACCAGCGAGCCGGTGTAGAAGGTGTTCTGCGTCTCGACGGCCGGCGCGATGGCGGGCTTGCCCGCGCCGGTGGAAAAGCTGATCAGGCAGCCCGGCGGCGCCTCGACCTGGTTCAGGCCCGAGACCTCGCCGGCGCGCAGGCCGGTGCGGCAGGCGTCCACGACGGCGATGACCATGCCGTCGCGACGCGGCGGCAGGCGGCGCACCACGTCGCCCAGGAGCTGCACGCTGGCCGTCTGCAGCAGCTCGCCCTTGGCCGAGGGATTCAGGCCCGCGGGCAGCAGCAGGTTGGCGGCGTCCACCTGCACGCCGTGGCCGCTGAAGTAGAAGAAGATGGTCGCGTCCGGGGGGCTGGCCGCCGCTTCGGCGATGAAGGCGTCCAGCGCGCGGCGCGCCGACGGCAGGTCCAGGTCCAGGGCCGAGGTGACCTTGAAGCCGCGCCGCTCCAGCGCCGTCTCGAGGTCGCGCAGGTTCTTGGGGATGGGCGGCAGGTCGAAGGGCTGGGGGTAGGCGCGGTTGCCCATCAGCAGGGCCAGGCGGATCTCGCTGCTGGGCGCCGGCGCGGCCTCCCCGGCGGCGGCCAGTCCGGCGCCGGCCAGGGCCCCCACGCCCAGCAGCGAGCCGCACAGGCGGCGGCGCTGCAGGTCGGGCTGGGAGGCGGCGGGTTCGGCAGGCTCGGCGGGCATCACGGTGGCGGTCACTTGCAGCTCAGGGCGGGTTGGGCGGCGGGGTCGCATTGCACGGGCGGCGTGGCGCCCTCGCTGCCCTGGGTGGACGGGCGGCCGGGGCCGACCTCGGCGATGACGCCGGAGCGCAGGCGCACGGTCACGTTCTCGGTCCGCACCGTCTCCTGGAAGCGCGCCCGGCGGGCGTCCTCGGCGTCGCCGTTGATGGAAGAAAGCGCGCCGGAGGCCGACGGGGTCAGCGGCAGTACACCGTTATAGATCACCGGGATTTCCGTCGCCTGACGGGCGCCGTCGTGGAAGAAGCGATAGGGCGCGACGGTGCCGGCGCCGACCTCCGGGCCGGCCAGCACGATCACGCTGGCGCCCTGGGCGCCGCCCTTGGGCAGCACCGTCAGGTAGCCGGCGTTGGGGCCGCTCGTGCGGTTGCCGGTGGCCGTCGACCCCACCTCGACCTGCAGCGGCGTGCCGCCGACCACGCCGAAGGCGCCGGACACGCCCAGGGCGCCGGGCGCCAGCTCCAGCGTCATGCTCGGCAGCGACAGGGTCTTGCCGAGCAGGGTCTCGTCGAAGGGCAGCCGGGCGACGAGCTTGGCGGTGCCGAGCGTGGCGAGCTGGTCGGCACGCAGGCTGAGCACGTCGGCCTCGATGCCGCTGCCGCCGACGTTGACCTGCTGCCCGGCCACGCGCACCACCGACTGCACGCCCAGGGCGCCCTTGACGTTGGGCGACCAGGCCGTGCCATAGCCCGCGCCGCTGAGCACCGAGAGCTGGCCCTTGAAGCTGTTGGCGTCCTGGGCCAGCAGCACCGAGCCGCCGCCGGCCGCCTGCACGGCCAGGCTGGCGCCCTCGGCCACCGTGATGGCGCCGGCACCGCCCTGCTGCACGGTCGCCTCGGCCAGGGCCAGACTGACGCCGGCCAGCGGCACCTGGGCCACACCCTGGGGCGTGGCCTTGGCGTCGTCGGGCGCGGCGGTGGCGACCAGGGTGAGGCTGCCGCCGGTCAGTGCGATCTTGCCGTTTAGGTCCAGCCGCGCCGCCTCGATGCGGCCGCCGCCCGACAGGGTGAGGTTGCCCAGCTGCAGGGCCTCCTTCACGGTGACCAGGGCCTGCCCGCCGCCCAGGTTGAGGGGCGCGGTGCCGAACTGGTTGCTGCTGCGGCTGGCGTCGATGGTCGTGCCCGTCAGCGTGAGGCCGGACGGGTTGGCCAGGGTCAGGCTGCCGGTGTAGACCTGCTCGGCCTGGGTGGTGAAGTCGCCGGCCAGGTGCACGCTGCCCGCGGCCTGCAGCGACGCGACCGTCTCCTTGCCGCCGAGTTGCAGCTGCGCTCCGGCGGCCACCTGCACGGCCGAGGCGTCGGGCAGGCGCTCGGCCGCCGTCGTGGCCAGGCTGCCGCCCAGCACCTGCGTGGCGCCCGCATAGGTGTTGCCGGCGCTCGCCAGCGTCACGGCCCCCTGCAGCACGGTCAGGCCGCCGCTGCCGGTGATGGCCTGCGTCAGCTCGACGCCATCGGCGCGGTCGAGGACGAGGCTGCCCTGGTTGCGGATCTCGCCCGCGCCGAGGCTGCCGCTGCCGGCGAGTCTGAGCGTGCCGGCCTCGATGGCGGTGGCGCCGCCGTTGGTCGCGGCGGCGGTGAGCGTCAGCGTACCCGCGCCCTGCTTGGCGAGGCCGCCGCTGCCGCTGACGCTGCCGTCGAAACGGCTGTCCGCCCCGCCGGCGCCGACGGCCAGCGTGGCGCCGTCCAGCACCAGGGCGCCGGAGCCGCCGAGAGTCGCCACGGCCTGGTTCGCATGCACCTGCACGCGGCCGGCCGCGTCGATGGCCAGGGCGCTGCCGCCCGCCAGGGCCTGGGCCGCGGCGAGGTCCAGCGTGCCGGCGGCGACGCGCGTCGTGCCCGTGTAGAGGTTGGCGCCGCCCAGCGTCAGCGTGCCGGTGCCCGCCTTGGTCAGGCCGCCGCTGCCGCTGACGACGCCGTCGAAGCGACTGTCGCGGCCGGTGGCGCCCAGGGTCAGGGTGCTGGCGTTGAGCTGCACCTGGCCGCTGCCCGACAGCGCGGCCAAGCCCTGGTCGGCCTGCAGGTCCAGCGTGGCGCCTGCGGCCACCGCGACGGCGGCGCTGCCCGGCAGCGCCCCGGCCGCGGCCAGCTGCAGGCGGCCGGCGTCGACCCGCACGTCGCCCGCGAGGCTGGCCGCGCCGCCCAGCGTCAGGCGGCCGGTACCGATCTTGGCCAGCCCGCCCGCGCCGGTCAGCGCGCCGTTGAAGACGGTGTCGCTGCCGTTGGCACCGACGCCCAGCTGCGGCGCCTGCACGGCCACCGTGCCGGCACCGGCCAGGGACCCGAGGTTGACGCTCTGTTTGACCGTCAGCGTCGCGCCGGCATCGACGGTCACGGCCGTCGTTTCGTTGAGCGCCGTGGCGCTGTCCAGCACGAGTTGGCCGGCCGCGACGCGGGTGGCGCCGGTGTGAGTGCTGCTGCCGCTCAAGGTGAGCGCGCCAGCGCCAAGCTTGGTCAGGCCGCCGCTGCCGGCGAGGCTGCCGGCGAAGCTGCTGTCGCCGCCGTCGGCGCCGACGCCGAGGGTGAAACCGCCCAGCTCGACGTGGCCGGCGCCGCCGAGCGAACCGGCCGTCAGGTCCGCACCCAGGGCCAGCACCGCGCCGGCCGCGATCTGCACGGCGCTGGTGGACGGCAGGGCCGCGGCGCCGTTGGCGCGCAGCGTGCCGGCGGCGATGTCGGTGACGCCGCCGTAGTGGTTGCTGCCCGTCAGTGTGAGCGTGCCTGAATCGGCCAGGCGCAGGCCGAAGCCGCCGCCCGCGTCGTCGATGGCGCCGGAGACCGTGAGGCCGCCGCCGGCCGCCGATGGGGCGAAGGTCGTCAGCGCCTGCAGCGTGACCGGCCCGGCCAGCGTGCCCGTGCCGGCGCTGTTCAGCACGCTGCCGCCCTGGCCGACGAGGGCGTTGGCCAGGGTCGCGCCGTCGCGCAGGTCGAGTTGGCCGCCGGCGCCGAGCTGCACCGCACCGCTGCCGGCCTGGGCCGCGCTGCCCTGCAGCACCAGCCGGCCTGACTGGATGCGCGTGCCGCCGGCATAGGCCTGGGCCGAGGCGATGGTGAGGCTGCCGCGGCCGTTCAGGACGAGTTCGCCTGCGCCCGACAGCGGCCCGGCCAGCGCGATGGCGCCGGGCGAGGCCAGCTCCAGGCCGGCGGACACGCTGCCGGCGTTGACGGTGACGTCGCCCGCGCTGGCGATGCGGGCCCGGCCGGCGCTGGCCACCGTGAGGCTGGGCAGGCCGTTGTCGGCGCGCAGCAGGGTGATGGCGCCGCTGCCGGCGGCGAACGTCGCATCGCCGCTGACCGCGAGCCGGCCGCTTTGCGTGATGGCCGCGCCGCTGGCGCTGGTGTCGGCCCGCAGGCTGGCGGTGGCGATGCCGGCGAGGTCGAGGGCGCCGGCCGAGCCCAGGTCGAGGCTGGCGGCGTCGCCGGCGAACTGCAGGCCGTCGTGCCGGATGGCATCGCCGTCGCGCAGCTGCACGGCGGCGAAGCTGCCGCCCGGTGACGCCGTCAGCTGCACGCGGGCGAGGTCGTTGCCGGCATGGCGCAGGTCCACGGCCAGGGCCGCGCCGCGTGCGACCAGGGTGGTGAGGCCGCTGACGTCGAGGGCGCCGGTCTGCACGATGCCGGTGGTAGCCGCGGCGGTAAGGGAGCCACTGCGCCCGCCGCCCAGCGTGAGCAGGCCGGTGCTGCCCAGCGACAGGACTCCGGCGTCGCCGCTGAAGCCGAGGTCGAGCGCGTTCTCGATCGTGGCCGCCGTGAAGCGGCCACCGTTGAGCGCCGCGGTGCTGACGGCGCCGTGCAGCTGATTGCCGGCCAGGCCGAGGGACAGGGTCGCGGCGGCGCCGTCCGCGGCGAAGGCGCTGCTGCCGCCCACGGTCAGGGCCCCGGACTGCGCGATGCCCGTGCCGCGCGTCGTGGCGCTGAGGTTGCCGCCGACGGTGCTGGCACCGAGCAGCAGGGCCGCGCCGTTGACCAGCGTGGCGTCGCCCGCCACCAGGCCGACCGCGCCGGTGAAGGCATTGCCGGCCTCGGCCAACTGGATGGCATGGCTGCCGGCGTCGAGCTGGCTGGTGCCGGCGACGGCGAGGCCACCGCTGGCCTGCGTGAGGGCACCGCCGCTGGTGGCCGTGAGGCTGCCGCCCACCGCGCCGCTGCCGAGCTGCAGGGCGCCACCGGACGACACCGTCAGGTCGCCCACGGCCAGCAGGCCCAGGGCGAGGCCGGCCGCGCTCGCCAGGCGCACATTGCCGCCGCTCAGCGCCACCGTGCCGGTGAAGGCGTTGCCCGCCTGCTCCAGCGTGATGGCGGCGCTGCCGGCGTTGAGGCCGGCGCCCGCGCCGACCGCGAGGGCGCCGGTCTGGGTCAGGGCGCCGCTGCTGACGGCCGTCAGGTGCCCGCCAATGCTGCCGCTGCCGAGGTCCAGGGCGCCGGCCGCCGTGACGCCGAGGTCGCCGGTGGCGAGGCTGCCGAGCCGCAGGGCCTCGGCGTTGGCCAGCACCGTCGCGCTGCCGCCGGCGAGGCTGACCAGGCCCTGGAAGTGGTTGGCCGCGTCGGCCAGCGTGATGCCGCCGCTGGCCTGCAGCGTCGTCGCGCCGGCCACGGTGAGGCCGCCGGCCGCCTGCGTGAGGGCGCCGCCGAGGGCGCGCGCCGCCAGCGTGCCGGCGAGGCTGGCATGGCCCAGCTTCAGCGCGCCGGCACTGGTGGCGTCGAGGCTGTCGAGGTTGAGGCCGGCCAGGTCGAGATCGGCCTGGTTGACCACGGTCGCATTGCGGGCCGTGAGGTGCAGGGCGCCTTGCAGCTGGTTGCCGGCCTGGGCCAGCGTGATGTCGGCCGAGCCGGCGTCGAGGGTGGCCGTGCCGTCGACCTGCAGGGCGCCGGACTGCGTGATGGCGTGGCTGGCGCTGGTGGCGACGAGGGCGCCCGCCACACGGCCCTGGCCGAGGCCGAGCACGCCGCTTGACGTGGCCGTCAGGTCGCCGGTGTCGAGCAGGCCGAGGGTGAGTGAACCGGCACCGGTGATCTGGGTGGTGGCGCCACCGAGCTGCACGGTCGACTGCCAGCGGTTGCCGGCCTGGGTGAGGGTGATGCTGCCGGTGCCGGCTTGCACGTTGGCCGCGCCGGCCACGTCGAGGGCGCCGGCCTGTCCGATGGCGCCGCCATGGCTGGAGGCGGCGAGGCTGCCGCCCACGCTGCCCTGGCCCAGGACGAGGGGGCCGGTGGCATCGACGCTGAGGGCGCCGACGGCCAGGGTACCGAGGGTGAGGCCGGCCGCGCTGGTGAGCTGGGTCGCCGCGCCGGAGAGGTCGACCGTGCCGCCCCAGTGGTTGCCGGCCTGGGCGAGGGTGATGGCGCCGGTGCCTGCCTGCACGCTGGCCGCGCCGGCGACGTTGAGTGCCCCGCCCTGGCTGACCGCGCCGCCGTTGCTGATGGCCAGCAGGTCGCCGCCGACCGTGCCCTGGCCGAGGACGAGGGCGCCGCTCGACCGCGCCGTCAGGGCACCGGTGCCGAGCACGCCGAGGGTCAGCGCACCGCCGCTGCGCACCTGGCTTGCGCCGCCCGTGAGCGAGACGCTGCCGCTGAAGCTGTTGGCGAACTGGCCGAGGTCGATGCCGGCGCTGCCGGCGTCGACGCTCAGCCCTCCACCCACGACCAGCGCGGCGTTCTGGGTGACGGCGCCGGTGGACGTCAGCGACAGCAGGCCGACGTTGGCTGCACCGAGCAGCAGGGCGCCGTTGGCCCGCAGCTGGGTGGTGCCGCCGGTCAGCGCGACGGCGCCGCCCCAGTGGTTGGCCGCGTCGAGCAGGGTGATGGCGAAGCTGCCGGCGTTGAGGCTGGTGCTGCCGGTCACGGTCAGGCCGCCTGCGGCCTGGTTGAGGATGCCGCCGCTGGCGGCGGCGAGGTTGCCGCCGACCGTGCCGGTGCCCAGGCGCAGGGCGCCGGCCGCCGTGGCGTTGAGGCTGCCGGTCGCCAGTGCCGCGAGATCGAGCGCGTGCAGGCTGGTGGCGGCAATCTGGGTGCTGCCGCCGGTGAGGCTGACAGCGCCCTGGAAGTCGTTCAGGGGGCGGTTCAGCGTGAGGGCGAAGGCGCCGGCGTCGAACTGGCTGGCGCCTGTCGCGCTGATGCGTCCGCCAGTCTGGACGATGCTGCCGGCGAGGGCCTGCACGTCGAGGGCGCCGGTGGCCGTGACGTCATGGCCGAGCGTCACCGACAGGCCGCCGAGGGTGACGTTGCCGCCCTTGAGCGTGCCGGCCGTGGCGAAGGCGCCGCCCTGGCTGACGAGCTTGAGGTCGGCGCTGCCGGTGTCGATGTTGGTGAGCGCTGCGGGCAAGGTCAGCGTGCCGCCGGCGGTCAGGCGCAGGGCCTGGCCGGGCGCCTGCGAGAGCGCCGCGAGGTTGAGGTCGTGGGCCGTGACCAGATCGACGGCACCGCCCGTGATGCCGATGGCCCCGGTCAGGTCGTTGGTCGGGTCCGTGAGGGTCAGGGCCGCCGTGCCGGTGTCGAAACTGGCGGTGCCGGCCACGGCCAGCTTACCGGCCTGCGTGAGGGCGCCGTGGCTGGTGGCCGCCAGCGTGGCCGCCGTCGTGGTGCCGAGGACGAGGGCGCCGCTGTCGGCGACCTGCACGGCGCCGCCACTGAGCTGCACGGCACCGGTGAAGTGATTGCCCGCCTGGGCGAGGCTGATGGCGGAGCTGCCCGCGCTCACCGTCGTCGTACCGCCCACCTGGATGGCGCCGGCGGTCTGGTTGACGCCGCCGCTCGTGGTGGTCAGCGAGAGGGTGCCGGTAGCGTCGATGTCGTGGCCGAGGTTGAGGCCGGTCTGCGCTGCCAGGGTGATGTTGCGGCCGGCGAGCTTGCCCCCCGCGGTGAAGCTGCCGCCCAGGCTGGTGAGGCTGAGGTCGGCCGTGCCGGTGTTGAGGTCGACGGCGCCGAGCACGAGGTTGCCGTCGGCCGCCAGGGTCAACGCGCGGTTGGCGGGCTGGCTCAGGGCCAGGATGCTGAGGTCGCCGGCCGAGTGCAGGTCCAGCGAATTGCCGGTCAGCTGGACGCCGCCGCTCCAGTGGTTGTGGGTGTCGGTCAGCACGACGTCGCCGGTCCCGGCATTCAACGTGGCCACACCGCTCACGGTCAGCCCGCCCGCCACCTGGCCGAGGGTGCCGCCGCCGCTGCTCGCGCCCAGGGCGCCGGCCACGGTGCCGGTGCCCAGCAGCAGGTTGCCGCCGGCCGTGCTGACGGTCAGGCTGCCGGTATTGAGTGCACCCAGGGTCAGCGTGGAGGCCGCCGTGCGGGTGCTGGACAACACCGTGGCGCCGCCGCTGATGGCGACGCTGCCCTGCCAGTCGTTGGCCGCGTCGTTCAGCGTGATGGCAGCGCCCGTGGCGGTGAGGCTGGCATTGCCCGTGACGACGAGGCCGCCCGCCGCCTGGGTGATGGCGCCGCCGCCGCTGTTGGCCGTCAGCGTGCCGGTGACCGTGCCAGTACCGAGCTTGAGCGTGCCGCCGCCGGCCGTGACGCTGAGGTTGCCGGTGTTGAGGCTGGCCAGGGTCAGTGCGTTCGCGGCGTTCTTGGTGTTGACGACCTGGGTCGCACCGCCGGTGAGGCTGACGGCGCCCTGCAGGTCGTTGGCCGCGTCGGCCAGCGTGATGGCGCCCGCGCCGGCGTCGAGGCTGGAGGCGCCGGTGACGACGAGGCCGCCGCTGGCCTGGGTGATGGCGCCACCGTTGCTGTGAGCCGTTAGCGTGCCGTTCACCGTGCCGGTGCCCAGCTTGAGCGCGCCGCCGCTGGTCGCAGTCAGGGCGCCGGTGGCGAGGCTGGCCAGCGTGAGGGCATGGCCGCTGCCGTTGAGGAGTTGCGTGGCGCCGCCCGTGGCGCTCACGGCGCCTTGCAGGTTGTTGGCGGCATCCAGCAGCGTGATGGCGGCGCCCGTGGCCGTGAGGCTGGAGGTGCCGGTGACGGCGAGGCCGCCGCTGGCCTGGGTGATGGCGCCACCGCCGCTGTTGGCGGTCAGCGCGCCCGTGACCGTGCCGGTGCCGAGCTTGAGCGTGCCGCCGCCGGCCGTGACATTGAGGTTGCCGGTGTTGAGAGAAGCCAGCGTCAGGGCGTTGCCGGCGTTCCTGGTGTTGACGATCTGCGTCGCGCCGCCGATGAGGCTGACGGCGCCCTGCAGGTCGTTGGCGGCGTCGGCCAGGGTGATGGCGGCGGTGCCGGCATCGAGGCTGGTGGTGCCGGTGACGACAAGGCCGCCCGCGGCCTGGGTGATGGCGCCGCCGTTGCTGTGCGCCACCAGCGCGCCCGTGACCGTGCCCGTACCGAGCTTGAGGGCACCGGTCGAAGTGACCGTCAGGTCGTTCGTCGCGAGGCTGGCGAGTGTGAGCGCGCCGCTGCTGAGCAGTTGGGTCGTCGCACCGGTGGCGCTCACGGCGCCTTGCAAATCGTTGGCGGCATCCAGCAGCGTGATCGCCGCGCCCGTGGCGGTGAGGCTGGACGTGCCGGTAACGGTGAGGCCACCGCTGGCCTGGACGATGGCGCCACCGCCGCTGTCGGCCGTGAGGTTGCCGGTGACCGTGCCCTTGCCGAGGTTGAGGGTGCCGCCACCGGCCGTGACGGTGAGGTTGCCGGTGGCGACGGTACCCAGGGTCAGTGCATTCGCGACGTTCTTGGTGTTGACGATCTGCGTCGCGCCGCCGATGAGGCCGACGGCGCCCTGCAGGTCGTTGGCGGCGTCGGCCAGGGTGATGGCGCCGGTGCCGGCGTCGAGGCTGGAGGTGCTCGTCACCACCAGGCCGCCCGCGGCCTGGGTGATGGCGCCGCCGTTGCTGGTCGCCGTCAACGTGCCCGTCACCGTGCCCGTGCCGAGCTTGAGGGCCCCGGTAGACGTGGCCGTCAGGTTGCCGGTGGCAAGGCTGGCCAGCGTGAGCGCGCCGCTCGTGAGCAACTGGGTCGTGGCGCCCGTGGCGCTGACGGCGCCTTGCAGATCGTTGGCGGCATCCAGCAGCGTGATCGCCGCGCCGGTGGCCGTGAGGCTGGAGGTGCCGGTGACGGTGAGGCCACCGCTGCCCTGGACGATGGCGCCACCGCCGCTGTCGGCCGTGAGGTTGCCGGAGATCGTGCCGGTGCCGAGGTTGAGCGTGCCGCCGCCGGCCGTGACGGTGAGGTTGCCGGTGGCGACGGTGCCCAGGGTCAGTGCATTCGCGACGTTCTTGGTGTTGACGATCTGCGTCGCACCGCCGATGAGGCCGACGGCACCCTGCAGGTCGTTGGCGGCGTCGGCCAGCGTGATGGCGCCGGCGCCAGCGTCGAGGCTGGAGGTGCCGGTGACGACGAGGCCGCCGCTGGCTTGGGTGATGGCGCCGCCGTTGCTGGTGGCCGTCAACGTGCCCGTCACCGTGCCCGTGCCGAGCTTGAGCACGCCGGTGGACGTGGCCGTCAGGTTGCCGGTGGTGAGGCTGGCCAGCGTGAGTGCGCCGCTGCTGAGCAACTGGGTCGTCGCGCCGGTGGCGCTCACGGCGCCTTGCAAATCGTTGGCGGAGTCGGTCAGGGTGATCGCCGCGGCCGCGGCCGTAAGGCTGGACGTGCCGGTAACGGTGAGGCCACCGCTGGCCTGGACGATGGCGCCACCGCCGCTGTCAGCCGTGAGGTTGCCGGTGACCGTGCCCTTGCCGAGGTTGAGGGTGCCGCCACCGGCCGTGACGGTGAGGTTGCCGGTGGCGACGGTACCCAGGGTCAGTGCATTCGCGACGTTCTTGGTGTTGACGATCTGCGTCGCGCCGCCGATGAGGCCGACGGCGCCCTGCAGGTCGTTGGCCGCGTCGGCCAGGGTGATGGTGCCAGCACCGGCGTCGAGGGTGGACGCCCCCGTCACCACCAGGCCGCCCGCGGCCTGGGTGATGGCGCCACCGTTGCTGTGGGCCGTCAGCACGCCCGTCACCGTGCCCGTGCCCAGCTTGAGGGCGCCGGTGGACATGACCGTCAGGTTGCCGGTGTTGAGGCTGGCGAGGGTGAGCGCACCGCTCGTGAGCAGCTGGGTCGTGGTGCCGGTGGCGCTCACGGCGCCTTGCAGGTCGTTGGCCGCGTCGAGCAGCGTGATGGCCGCACCGGTGGCCGTGAGGCTGGAGGTGCCGGTGACCGTCAGCCCGCCCGAGGCCTGCACGATGGCGCCGCCGCCGCTGTTGGCCGTGAGGTTGCCGGTCACCGTGCCGGTGCCGAGGTCGAGTGTGCCGCCGCCGGCCGTGACGGTGAGGTCGCCGGTGTTGAGCGTGCCCAGGGCCAGCGCGTGGGCGGTGCCCTTGGTGTTCTTGAGCTGGGTGGTGGCGCCGGTCAGGTTGACGGTGCCCAGCAGGTCGTTGGTCGGGTCGTTGAGGGTGATGCCGCCGCCGCCCGCGTTCAGGCTGGCCGTGCCGGTCACCTTGATGCCGCCGGTGCCCTGGACGATGGCCCCGCCGCCGCTGGTGGCCGTGAGGACACCGGTGACCGTGCCGGTGCCGAGGTTGAGCGTGCCGCCGCCCGCGATGAGGGTGAGGCTGCCGGTGCTGTAGCTGCTGAGGGTGAGGGCGTTGAGCGCGTTGAGGGTGTTGGTGATCTGCGTGGTGCCGCCGGTCAGGGCGACGCTGCCTTGCAGGTCGTTGGCGGCGTCGGTCAGCGTGATGGCGGCGCTGACGGCGTCGAGCGTGGACGCGCCGGTGACGACGAGGCCGCCGGCGGCCTGGGTGATGGCGCCGCCGCCGCTGTGGGCGGTCAGGGTGCCGGTGACGCTGCCCTTGCCGAGGTTGAGGGTGCCGCCGCCGGCGGTGACGTCGAGGTTGCCGGTGGACAGGGTGCCCAGGGTCAGGACGTTGCCGACGTTGGCCGTGTTGACGACCTTCGTCGTGCCCCCGGTGAGGTTGACGGTTCCCTGCAGGTCGTTGTGGGTGTCGGCGAGCGTGATGGCGCCCGAGCCCGCGTTGAGCGTGGAGATGCCGGTCACGACCAGGCCGCCGCTGGTCTGGGTGATGTTCCCGCCCGTGGTCGTCACGTCCAGGGCGCCGCTGACTGTGCCCTTGGGCAGGACCACCCCGCCGCCGTTGCTGGTCAGCGTCGCGTGGCCGCTCATGACGCTGACGAGGTCGATGGTGCCCTTGGACGTGGCCGTGAGGGTGCCGCCGTTGGTGTCGATCGTCGTGGCGGCGATGCCGGTGATGCTGCTGGTGTTGCCGCCCGGCGAATTGCCGCTGGCGTCGGAGCCGGCCAGGAGCTGGACGTTGAGCGCCGAGGGCCCGGCGCTGATCTTGCCGTTGGTGCCGAAGGCGATGTTGCCCTGGGCGATGAGCTGCAGGGTCGCCGCCCCCGCCGGGACGATGTTGGCCCGCACGTCGATGTTGCCGGACTCGGTGCTGCCGGCCGTGGTGGCCGTGCGCACGGTGATCGTCGCCCCGCCGGTGAGGGCCGCGTTGAGGGTGCCGACGTTGAGGACGGCCCCGTCGGCGGTCGTGACGAAGGGCGCCGTGCCCGGCACCTGCTGCGAGCTGGCGTTGGAGATGACGAGGTCGTTGGGATCGAGCAGCCACTGGCCGGCGCGGCCGAGCGAAGCGCCGACGTCGACCTGGCCGGTGGGCATGTTGAGCTGCAGCTTGCCCGAGGTCTCGACCTGGCCGCCGTTGCCGCCGAGGGCGCCGCCGCGGGCGGAGATCTGGCCCAGCATGTCGGTGCGCTGGTCGGCCCAGACGGCGACGCGGCCACCGTCGCCCTGGCCTGTGGCATCGGCGTTCAGGCGGGCGCCAGCGGCGATCCAGGTGCGCTGGGCGTTGTGGTCGGTGCCCTGGCCCTGGAAGCCGCCGCCCACCTGGAGGCTGCCGCCGCCGAGGGCGCCGGAGGCGTCGAGCCGGGCGGTGTCGAGCAGGGCGACCTGGCGGCCGAGGACGGTGATGCCGCCGCCGGTCTCGCCGCTGGCGTCGAGGCGGCCGCCGACCAGGGTGTCGCCGGCGGTGCCGCCGTCGATGACGATGCGGCCGCCCTGCTGGCGCAGGCCACGTGCCTGCACGACGCCGTCCATGTTGAGCACTTGGCCGGCAACGCCGCCGCGGGCCTGGGCGCGCAGCTCGGCACTGCCGCCTTCGGCAAGGATGCGTCCGCTGAACTTGAGCGCCACGTCGCGCTCGTCGTCGTTGCGGAGCTGGAAGAGGACGAGGCCGTCGCCCTCGATGTCGACGCTGGCGGCGCTGGCGGCGGCCAGGCCCACGCGGCGGGCCTGGATGCTGCCGCCGACGTCGAGCCGCGGCGCGAGCAGGGCGACGGTGCCGCCGGGCGCGGTGATGCTGCCGTCGGCCTGCAGGCCGCCTGCGCCCGGGCCGGCGGTGAAGCGGTAGTCGCCCGCCAGGAAGGCGCTGTCGGAGAGGTCCAGCGTGGAGGCGACGAGGCCGCCGACATCCACCTGCGAGCCGCGACCGAAGACGATGCCGCGCGGGTTGAGCAGGAAGACCAGGCCGTTGGACTGCATGCGGCCGAGGATGAGGGAGGGGTCGCCACCGACGACGCGGTTGAGCAGCACCGAATTGACGCCGGGCTGCTCGATGCGCAGGGACTCGTTGGCGCCGATGGAGAAGCCCTGCCAGTTGATGACGGCCTTGTCGGTGGACTGCTGGATGAGGCCCTGGCCGGGCTGGGGCGTCGACACCGTTGCCCGCCCCTGGACGACCTGCGCCCCCTGGGGCAGGGCCTGGGCCGCGGGGTAGGCCAGGGCCAGGCACAGCGCCAGGCCGAGGGGCTGCAGTCGGGAACGGCGGGGCGATGCGCGCATGTCGGCCTCAGAAGTTCCACGAGCCCTGGGCATAGGCGCGCAGCTTGCGAGGCTGCGTGCCGCCGCTGCCACCGCCCTCGGTGGGCGTGGCCAGGCTCATGCGGAAGGAATAGCGGTTGGCCCGCGCCCAGACGAGGGAGAGGCCGGCGCCGCCCAGCCGGGTGTGGTTGACGTAGTCGGGCTCGCGCTGGACGAGGCTGGCGTCGTGGCGGAATTGCACGAAGGCGGCGTCGTAGAAGGCCGCGAGCACCAGCTCGTTGGCCCATTGCCCGAAGAGGCTGGCCGGCGGCAGCCAACGCAGCTCGAGGCTGGCAACGGCGCCGCTGTCGCCGGTGCCCTCGCCGGGGGCGAAAGCGCGCACGCCGTTGGGGCCGCCCGCACGGAACTGCTCGGTGGAGTCGAGGTTGGACAGCGCCCACTGCCCGCGCACGTTGAGATAGGCCAGCAGCCGGTTGCTGAGCAGGTTCTGCAGCCGTGCGGCGGTGAAGCTGAGCTTGTGGAAGCGCGCTGCGTCGTCGCCGCCGCTGGGCGCGCCCCTGGGGTAGCTGAGCCGGCCCTGGGCGAGGTTGAGCTCGAAGGTGTTGACGCTGCCGGTGAGCAGGCTGTCGCGGAAGTCGCCGCTGACGCCGACGTTGACGTCATCGACCCGCTTGCGCGTGGCCAGGGAGGCGACCTTGTCGACGTAGCTCTTGGCGTCGACCGCGCCCAGCACGAAGAGGTTGAGGTTGCGCGAGCGCACCCACGGGTAGAGCCCGAAGAGGTTGACGGTGGTGCCGGTGCCGTGCAGGTCGAGGGGAAATTCCTTGGTGTCGAGCTGGTAGCGCACGGCCGAGAACGAGGCCCCGGCCTTGAAGCCGTCGGCCCCGATGGGGCTGGTGTAGCCGAGCAGGGCGAAGAGCAGGCCGCCGGTGCTGGAGCTGAGCACGGAGCCCGACAGGCCGTCGCCGCGGCCGAGGGGGCTGGAGACGATGGCCTGGGCGCCGAGGCGGGCGCTGCCGATGACCTTGGAGCCGTTGAAGTCGCCGTCGACGCTGCCGCTGTAGCGCGCTTCCGCGCGCGGCGTGAATTCGAGGATGGCCGTACCGGGCCTGGAGCCGGCCTTGACCTCGGCGCGGGTCACGATGCCGCGCAGGTCGTTGATGAGGAAGACGGTGCGCTCGACGGCCTCGACGGTCAGCACGTCCCCGGGCTTGAGGCGCTGCAGGTAGGCTTCCACGACTTCGCGCTTCACCGGCAGGCCCTCGCTCCAGTTCAGCACGACGCGATCGAGCCGCCCCTCCAGCACGGCGATGCGCACGGTCTTGCCGTCGAAGGCCTGTTCGGGGATGTAGGCGTAGCCGAGGTAGTAGCCGAGGTCGCGCTGCAGGAAGCGGGTCACCTCGTTGGCGGCGTTGACGAGGTCCTCGAAGCCGCGGTCGGGGCCGACGAAGGCGGCGGTCAGCCGGGGCAGGGCTTCGCGGAGGGCGGCCGGGGCGTCGTCGGGCAGGGTGTAGGCCTCGACGGTGATCTTGAGTTCGTCTTCGGGCTTGCCGAGTTCGCGCGCGGCGGGCGGGCGTTCGGGCAGGGCCTGGGCGTCGCGGGCCGGCTCCGGGGGCTTGGCCAGTTCGGCCGGCGTGGGCACCACCGGCGGCGTCGTGCCGGCGGCACCGGCCGAGGCACTGAACACCAGCGCAGCCCAGAGGACGGGCCAGCTGTGCAGGGGCAGGCGAGGTTGACGGGCGACGGGCGGCATTCGGGTCCGGACGGGGGACGGGAAGCGGACCGCACAGGATCAGGCCGCCCCACATAGCCTTTCGTCCGGGTGACGCCCCGCCAGGACCTGGCGGCCGCACCCTCGCTGAGTATCGACAGTGGCGTTTGAGTTCCGGCCGGCTCCGCAAATGAGGGGATGCCGGCCGGCGTTCAGATCTTGTGCTGAGGCGGCGTCTGGGGCGCTTCGCGGGCGGTGCCGTCGTCACGGCGGGCCGGCGCGGGCGCCTGTTTGCTCACGGTATGGGCCTGGGTCGCCCGCTCGGTGGCGAACTCGCTGGCGGTGTGCTGCACCGGGCCGCCCGAGCGGGTGGTCTTGGCGCGGTAGTGGGACTTCTGCATGAGGGGCTCCTTCGCGTTCGGCCGGCGATCGGCCTCGCTCCACTGTGCGCCGCCGTCCGGGGGGGCGGGGTCAGGCGGGGTTGCCCAGGAGCGTAGGCCCCGGCCGACGCCGCCTCACCTGCGAACGCCGGACGAAAAAAAGCCCGCGCGAGGCGGGCTTTGCGGGCTGGAGGACCAGCGGCTTATTCGGCGGCTTCGCCGGCGGTCTCGCCTTCGGGGCGGTCGACCAGCTCGACGTAGGCCATGGGCGCGTTGTCGCCGACGCGGAAGCCCATCTTCAGGATGCGGGTGTAGCCGCCCGGACGGGTCTTGAAGCGCGGGCCCAGCTCGTTGAAGAGCTTGCTGACAATGTCGCGGTCACGCAGGCGGTCGAAAGCCAGGCGGCGGTTGGCCAGCGTGGGTTCCTTGGCAAGGGTGATCAGGGGCTCGACGACTTTGCGCAGTTCCTTGGCCTTGGGGACCGTGGTCTTGATGGCTTCGTGCTGGAGCAGCGAAACCGCCATGTTGCGCAGCATCGCAGCGCGGTGGGCGCTGGTGCGGTTGAGCTTGCGGAGGCCGTTACGGTGACGCATGGTGCTTTTCCTTTCACTTCGTTAATGCCGCCAGCCGGATCAGGTACTGGCGGGTGCACCGGGTGGCGTTTGTCAACGCGCCACCCATTTCTTCAAAGACTGATCAGCGCTTGTCCAGGCCCTGCGGGGGCCAGTTCTCGAGGCGGGCGCCGAGGGTGAGGCCGCGGGAAGCCAGGACTTCCTTGATCTCGTTGAGCGACTTGCGACCCAGGTTGGGGGTCTTGAGCAACTCGGTCTCGGTGCGCTGGATGAGGTCGCCGATGTAGTAGATGTTCTCGGCCTTGAGGCAGTTGGCCGAACGGACGGTGAGCTCGAGCTCGTCGACCGGGCGCAGCAGGATGGGGTCGAAGCTGCTGGAGCGCTGGGCCGGCTGGTCGAAGGCGTCGACCAGGTCGGTGCCCTGCAGCTGGGCGAACACGGCGAGCTGTTCCACCAGGATCTTGGCGGAGGCGCGGATGGCTTCCTCGGGCGAGATGGCGCCGTTGGTCTCGATCTCCATCACGAGCTTGTCCAGGTCGGTACGCTGCTCGACGCGGGCGTTCTCGACGGCGTAGCTGACGCGCTTGACCGGGCTGAACGAAGCGTCCAGCACGATGCGGCCGATGCTCTTGGTCGGCTCGTCGCCGAAGCGGCGCATCGTGCCCGGCACGTAGCCGCGGCCCTTCTCGACCTTGATCTGCATGTCCAGCTTGCCGCCTTGCGACAGGTGGGCGATGACGTGCTCGGGGTTGATGATCTCGACGTCGTGCGGGGTCTGGATGTCGGCCGCGGTGACGGGGCCTTCACCTTCCTTGCGCAGGACCAGCGTGACTTCCTCGCGGTTGTGCAGGCGGAAGACGACGCCCTTGAGGTTCAGCATGATGTGAACCACGTCCTCTTGCACGCCGTCGATGGCCGAGTACTCGTGCAGCACGCCGGCGATCGTCACTTCCGTCGGCGCATAACCCACCATCGACGAGAGCAGCACACGGCGCAGGGCGTTGCCCAGGGTGTGACCGTAGCCGCGTTCGAACGGCTCCAGGGTGACCTTGGCGCGATGGCCGCCCAGGGGCTCCACGTTGATGGACTTGGGTTTGAGCAAGTTGGTTTGCATGAGGTCTTTCTTTCAATACCCTCGGTTCGTTACACCGATAAGGCTGAGGACCAGCCGGGCAGAGCCTTCGAGGGGCTTGGACGCCCGGACGAGGAAACGCCGACCGAGCCCCAAGCGGGCCCGGTCGGCGGGGGAAATCATTAACGCGAGTACAACTCGACGATCAGCGATTCGTTGATCTCGGCGCCGAACTCGTCGCGGTCCGGGGCCTTCTTGAACACGCCTTCGAGCTTGCTGCCGTCGACGCTGACCCAGGCCGGCAGGCCGATGGAATCGGCCAGCTTGAACGACTCGGTGACGCGCAGCTGCTTCTTGGCCTTCTCGCGCACGGCGACGGTGTCACCGGCCTTGACGAGGTAGGACGCGATGTTCACGACTTCGCCGTTGACCGTGATGCCCTTGTGCGACACGAGCTGGCGGGCTTCCGCGCGGGTGGAGCCGAAGCCCATGCGGTAGACGACGTTGTCCAGGCGCGATTCCAGCAGCTGCAGCAGGTTCACGCCGGTCGAGCCCTTGCGGCGCTCGGCTTCGGCGAAGTAGCGGCGGAACTGGCGCTCGAGCACGCCGTACATGCGCTTGACCTTCTGCTTTTCGCGCAGCTGCAGGCCGAAGTCGCTGGTGCGTTGGCCCGAGGTGCGGCCGTGCTGGCCGGGCTTGCTGTCGAACTTGGCCTTGTCGCTGATGGCGCGGCGGGCGCTCTTCAGGTAGAGGTCGGTGCCTTCACGGCGGGAGAGTTTGGCCTTGGGGCCGAGATAACGTGCCACTTTGCGTGTCCTTGATCAATCTGACGCCGGAGGCCGCTGGGCCTGGCGCGAGTCCAGCCGATGTTGTTGTGGGCTTGGACGGTGGGCTTACGAGGTGCGACCTGATTGGTTCACCTCAACGGTGAAGCCGGCGCGGCACTTGCGTGCCCGCCGGCTCCGGGGAAAACGCGCGATTATCGCACCGTCATCCGCTCGTGCAATATCCCTCTGGCGTTGCCGGGGCTTAGATGCGACGACGCTTCTGGGGACGGCAGCCGTTGTGCGGCACCGGCGTCACGTCGGAGATGGAGTTGATGCGGATGCCGAGGGCAGCCAAGGCGCGCACCGAGGACTCGCGACCGGGGCCCGGGCCCTTGATCTTGACGTCGAGGTTCTTGATGCCCTGCTCTTGCGCGGCACGGCCGGCCACTTCTGCCGCCACCTGGGCTGCGAAGGGGGTCGACTTGCGCGAGCCCTTGAAGCCCTGGCCGCCCGACGAAGCCCACGACAGGGCGCCGCCTTGACGGTCGGTGATGGTGATGATGGTGTTGTTGAACGAGGCGTGGACGTGCGCGATGCCGTCAGCAACGTTCTTGCGGACCTTCTTGCGAACGCGTTGAGCCGCCGAATTGTTGGGAGCCTTTGCCATATTGACCTTCTTTCAGTTCGGGCAGCTTACTTCTTGCCAGTCGCAGCCGACTTGCGCGGACCCTTGCGGGTGCGGGCATTCGTGCGGGTGCGCTGACCGCGCATCGGCAGGCCGCGGCGGTGACGGAAGCCGCGGTAGCAGCCGAGGTCCATCAGACGCTTGATGTTGATGGACTGCTCACGACGCAGATCACCCTCGATGGTCAGCTTGTTGACCTCGTCACGGATCTTCTCGAGATCGGCGTCGGTCAGGTCCTTGACCTTCTTGTCGAACGGGATGCCGCAGGTCGTGCAGATCTTCTGAGCGGTCGTACGGCCAATGCCGTAGATCGAGGTCAGACCGATCTCGGTGTGCTTTTGCGGCGGAATGTTGATACCAGCAATACGTGCCATGGTTGTCCTCTAGTCCTGTCGTGCGCGCGGCTGGTCAGCCCTGGCGCTGCTTGTGACGCGGGTCGGTGCAGATCACACGCACCACGCCCTTGCGGCGGATGATCTTGCAATTGCGGCACATCTGCTTCACGGATGCCGAAACTTTCATGGTCTGCTCCTTGGCCTACTCTTCTACGCTCTAGTCGCGTTCCCGGGGATACAAATCGCTCACTTCGCCCGGAACACGATGCGAGCACGACTCAAATCGTAAGGCGTCAGTTCGACGGTCACTTTGTCGCCGGGGAGGATGCGGATGTAGTGCATCCGCATCTTGCCGGAGATATGACCGAGAACGACATGCCCGTTCTCCAACTTCACACGGAACGTAGCGTTGGGGAGGTTCTCGAGAATCTCACCCTGCATTTGAATGACGTCGTCTTTCGCCATGCCGTACGTTGAGGTGTAGGTTGAATAAAAACCTTATCTAACGGTCAGCTCGCTGCCTCAGTTGGGCTTGAAGCTGGCCTTTTTCAGCAGTGATTCGTACTGCTGGCTCATGATGTAGCTCTGCACCTGGGCCCAGAAGTCCATCGTCACGACGACGATGATCAGCAGGGAGGTGCCACCGAAGTAGAACGGCACGTTGTACTTCAGCGTCAGGAACTCGGGCAGCAGGCAGACCAGCGTGACGTAGATCGCGCCGGCCAGCGTGAGGCGGGACAGGATCTTGTCGATGTGCTTGGCCGTCTGCTCACCCGGGCGGATGCCCGGGATGAACGCCCCGCTCTTCTTCAGGTTGTCGGCGGTCTCGCGGCTGTTGAACACGAGGGCCGTGTAGAAGAAGCAGAAGAACACGATGGCAGCCGAATACAGCAGCACGTAGATCGGCTGGCCCGGGCGGACCATGTCCGCCAGGTCCTTGAGCCAGCGCAGGCCGTCGCCCGTCGCGAACCAGCTCACCACCGTGGTCGGCAGCAGGATGATGGACGACGCGAAGATCGGCGGGATCACGCCCGACATGTTCAACTTCAGCGGCAGGTGGGAGGACTGGCCGCCGTACACCTTGTTGCCGACCTGGCGCTTGGCGTAGTTCACCAGGATCTTGCGCTGGCCACGCTCGACGAAGACGACGCCGTAGGTCACGCCGATCACCACCAGGATGATGAAGATGGCGGAGCCGTAGCCCATCGCACCGGTACGCACCAGCTCGAACAGGCCGCCGATCGCTCCAGGCAGACCCGCGGCGATGCCGCCGAAGATCAGGATGGAGATGCCGTTGCCCAGGCCGCGCTCGGTGATCTGCTCACCCAGCCACATCAGGAACATCGTGCCGGCCACGAGGCTGGACACCGTCGTGACGCGGAAGCCGAAACCCGGGCTGATCACGAGGCCCGCCGAGCCTTCGAGAGCCAGCGCGATGGACAGGCTCTGGAAGAGAGCCAGGCCCAGCGTGCCGTAGCGGGTGTACTGCGTGATCTTGCGGCGGCCGGCTTCGCCTTCCTTCTTCAGCTGCTCCAGCGTCGGGACGACGTAAGTCATCAGCTGGATGACGATGGAGGCCGAGATGTAGGGCGTGATGCCCAGCGCGAACACGGTGAAGCGCGACAGCGCCCCGCCCGAGAACATGTTGAACAGGCTCAGGATGCCACCGGCCTGGCCCTTGAAGAACTGGGCGAGCTGGTTCGGGTCGATGCCGGGAACGGGGATGTGCGCCCCGATCCGGTAGACGACCAGAGCCAGCAGCAGGAAGACGAGCCGGCGACGCAGGTCGCCGAACTTGCCGCTCTTGGCCAGTTGATTCGCGTTGGTAGCCACGCTGGGTCAGTTCCTTGCGCTGGTTAGGCGACCGAGCCGCCCGCCGCCTCGATGGCCGCCTTGGCGCCCTTCGTGGCGTTCACGCCCTTGAGCGCGACCTTGCGTTCGATCTTGCCGGACAGGATGACCTTGACCGACTTGGCCAGCTGCGGCACCAGGCCGACGGCCTTGAGCGTCGAGACGTCGATCTCGTCGCCAGCCAGACCTTGCAGGTCCGACAGCGTGATCTCGGCGTTGTACTTCAGCGTGGTCGACTTGAAGCCGCGCTTGGGCAGGCGGCGTTGCAGCGGCATCTGACCGCCTTCGAAACCGACCTTGTGGTAACCGCCGGCGCGGGACTTCTGGCCCTTGTGGCCGCGACCCGCGGTCTTGCCCAGGCCCGAGCCGATGCCACGGCCGACACGGCGCTTGGCATGCTTGGCGCCCTCAGCGGGCTTGATCGTGTTGAGTTCCATCGTCTTGTCCTCGGTGTGCGACGGCGCCTTACAGCACCTGCACCAGATAGGCGATCTTGTTGATCATGCCGCGCACGGCGGGCGTGTCTTCGAGGGTGCTTTGGCTGTTGAGCTTGCGCAGACCCAGGCCGACCACGGTGGCGCGGTGCGAGGCGCGGCAGCCGATGGGGCTGCGCACCAGCTTGACCGTCACGGTTTTCTTGTCAGACATCTTGTGCTCCGCTTGGGCGATCAGTTGAAGATTTCTTCAACCGTCTTGCCGCGCTTGGCAGCGACTTCCGCAGCGGTGGTGGAACGCTTGAGGGCGTCCAGCGTGGCGCGGACCATGTTGTACGGGTTGGTCGAACCGTGGCTCTTGGACACGATGTCGGTCACGCCCATCACTTCGAAGACGGCGCGCATCGGGCCGCCGGCGATGACGCCGGTACCGACGGGAGCCGGAGCCAGCATGACGCGCGAAGCGCCGTGCTCGCCGATCACGTTGTGGTGGACGGTGCCGTTCTTGAGCTGGACCTTGACCATGTTGCGGCGCGCCGCTTCCATGGCCTTCTGCACCGCGACCGGCACTTCCTTGGCCTTGCCCTTGCCCATGCCGATGCGGCCATCGCCGTCGCCGACCACCGTCAGAGCGGCGAAGGACAGCGTACGGCCGCCCTTGACCACCTTGGTGACGCGGTTGACCGCGATCATCTTTTCCTTCAGGCCGTCGTCGTTGCCTTCAGTCTGGGCGCCGCGGGGTTGAAACTTTGCCATTTCGTATTCCTATGCGTCAGAACTGCAGACCGGCCTCGCGGGCCGCTTCGGCCAGGGCCTTGACACGGCCGTGGTAGGCGAAGCCCGAGCGGTCGAAGGCGACCTTCTCGACGCCGGCAGCCTTGGCCTTCTCGGCGATGCGCTTGCCGATCAGGGCAGCCGCGGCGACGTTGCCGCCATTGCCCAGTTGCTCGCGCACTTCCTTCTCGGCCGTCGAAGCGGCGGCCAGCACCTTGCCGCCGTCTTCCGACACGACCTGGGCGTAGATGTGCAGGTTGGAGCGGAACACCGTCAGACGGGCCACACGCTGGATGGCGATGCGGGCGCGGGTCTGGCGCGAACGACGCAGGCGTTGTTCTTTCTTGGTCATCATGGCGCTGCTCCTTACTTCTTCTTGGTCTCTTTGAGGGAGACCTTCTCGTCCGAGTAACGGATGCCCTTGCCCTTGTAGGGCTCGGGCGGACGGAAGGCACGCACCTCGGCGGCGACCTGGCCGACAACCTGGCGGTCAGCGCCCTTGATGACGATTTCCGTCTGGGTCGGGCATTCGACCTTGATGCCGACCGGCATGTCCTTCACCACAGGGTGGGAGAAGCCGATCTGCAGGTTGAGCTTCTGGCCCTGTGCCTGGGCGCGGAAACCCACGCCGACCAGGTTGAGCTTGCGCTCGAAACCCTTGCTGACACCGTTGACCATGTTGGCCACCAGGGCGCGCATGGTGCCGCTCATCGCATCGGCCTCGGCCGACTCGTTGACGGGCACGAAGCTCAGCTTGCCGGCTTCGTTCTTGACGGTGACGAGCTTGTTCGCCGGACGCACCAGCGTGCCAAGCGAGCCCTTGACGCTGATGGACTCAGCGCCGATGGTCACATCCACGCCTTGCGGGAGGGTGACCGGCATTTTTCCAACGCGGGACATTGTTCCTACTCCTTCGCTTAGGCGACGTAGCAGAGCACCTCGCCGCCGATACCGGCAGCGCGGGCCTTACGGTCCGTCATGACGCCTTGCGGGGTCGTCACGATTGCCACGCCCAGGCCGTTCATGACCTGAGGAATGTCGTGGCGGCCCTTGTAGATGCGCAGGCCGGGGCGGCTCACTCGCTCGATGCGCTCGATCACCGGACGGCCGGCGTAGTACTTCAGCGAGATCTCGAGCTCGGGGCGGGCGGCGTCGCCGCGGATGGCGAAGTCGTCGATGTAGCCTTCGTCCTTCAGGACCTTGGCGATCGCGATCTTCAGCTTGGACGAGGGCATCGCGACGCTGGACTTCTCAACGCTCTGGGCGTTGCGAATGCGGGTCAGCATATCGGCGATGGGATCACTCATGCTCATTTGTGTACTCCTGTCGGCCGATTACCAGCTGGCCTTGACGACACCGGGGATGTCGCCCTTGAAGGCCAGTTCACGGATCTTGTTGCGGGCCAGGCCGAACTTGCGGAAGGTGCCGCGCGGACGACCCGTCAGCTCGCAGCGGTTGCGCAGGCGGCTGGGATAGGCGTTGCGGGGCAGCTTCTGCAGCTCGAGGCGGGCGGCGTAGCGCTCTTCCTCGGACTTCTTGCTGTCGTCGATGATGGCCTTGAGTTCGGCGTACTTCTTGGCGAACTTGGCGACCAGCGCTTCGCGCTTCAGCTCACGTTGTTTGATCGAGAGTTTTGCCACGGGTCACCTCAGTTCTTGAACGGGAACTTGAACGCGGCCAGCAGGGCCTTGCATTCGTCGTCCGTCTTGGCAGTCGTCGTGATGCTGATGTTCAGACCACGCAGAGCATCCACCTTGTCGTACTCGATCTCGGGGAAGATGATTTGCTCTTTGACGCCGATGTTGTAGTTGCCGCGACCGTCGAAGGAACGGCCGGAGATACCACGGAAGTCGCGAACGCGCGGCAGCGCGATCGTCACGAAGCGGTCCAGGAATTCGTACATCTGGACGCCGCGCAGGGTGACCATCGCACCGATGGGCACGCCGTCGCGGATCTTGAAGCCGGCGATGGCCTTCTTGGACTTGGTGACCACGGGCTTCTGGCCGGCGATCTTGGTCAGGTCGCCCACGGCGTGGTCCATGACCTTCTTGTCGGCGACCGCCTCGCTCACGCCCATGTTGAGCGTGATCTTGGTGATGCGGGGCACCTCCATGACCGACTTGTAGCCGAACTTCTCGACCAGGCCGGGCACGATTTTTTCGCGATAGTGCGTTTGCAGACGAGCCATGTCGGACCTCTTAAGCCTTGATCTCTTCGCCGGTCGACTTGAAGACGCGCACCCGCTTGCCGTCGACGAGCTTGACGCCCACGCGATCGGCCTTGCCGGAGGCGGCGTTGAAGATCGCCACGTTGGATTGATGGATGGGCATGGTCTTGTCGACGACGCCGCCGGTGGTGCCCTTCAGGGGGTTGGGCTTGACGTGCTTCTTCACGACATTGATGCCTTCGACCACGACGTGGTCGACATCAGTGCGCGCGGTCACGGTGCCGCGCTTGCCCTTGTCGCGGCCGGTCAGGACGATGACCTGGTCGCCGGTACGGATCTTGTTCATGGCTTACCTCAGACAGTGGGGGCTCAGAGCACCTCGGGCGCCAGCGACACGATCTTCATGAAGCGCTCGGTGCGCAGCTCGCGCGTGACCGGGCCGAAGATGCGGGTGCCGATGGGCTCCAGCTTGGCGTTGAGCAGCACGGCGGCATTGCCGTCGAACTTGACGAGCGAGCCGTCCTGGCGGCGCACGCCCTTGGCGGTGCGAACCACCACGGCGCTGTAGACCTCGCCCTTCTTCACGCGACCACGCGGGGCAGCTTCCTTGATGCTGACCTTGATGATGTCGCCAATGTGCGCATAGCGGCGCTTGGAGCCGCCCAGCACCTTGATGCACATGACGGACTTCGCGCCAGTGTTGTCCGCGACGTCAAGCCGCGATTGCATTTGAATCATGTCTGTCCCCAACTTGTCCCGAAATGCACCAGGGTGCGAGTCGGTCAGTCTTGGGCCCGTAAGTCAGACAGCTCGCGGCATTGCACCGCTTGCCGCCCGACGGTTGAGGGCGAATCCGAGGCCGCAGCACATGGGCTCATGTGCCTAGCTTTCGGCGAAGCTGCGCATTATGCAGTGAGAACCCTGGGGGCGTCAATGCCTGGCGCAGAAGATTTTGCCGGGCCGCCGGCGGCTGAGCCGGGACGGCCGGCGAGGCTCGTCAGTTCAGGCGGCGGCGCGGACCTGGGCCAGCAGGGTGTCGGCACCGCTGACCTCGAACTTGCCAGGCGCCTCGACGTTCAGCGTCTTGACGATGCCATCCTTGACCAGCATGGAATAGCGCTGCGAGCGCACCCCCATGCCCCGGGCGGTCAGATCCAGGGCCAGCCCCACGGCGTTCGTGAAGGCGGCGCTGCCGTCGGCCATCATGCGCACCTTGCCGGCCGTCTTCTGGTCGCGCCCCCAGGCGCCCATTACGAAGGCGTCGTTGACCGACACGCACCAGATCTCATCCACGCCGGCTGCCTTGAGTTCGTCTGCCTTGGCCACGTAGCCAGGCACGTGCTGGACCGAGCAGGTCGGTGTGAATGCGCCCGGGAGGGCGAAGATCGCGATGGTCTTGCCGGCCGTGGCCTGGCTGATGTCGAAGCTGTTGGGGCCGAGCGAGCAGCCCTCGCCCTCGACCTCGATGAATTCCTGCAGGCTGCCGGCCGGCAGCTTGTCGCCCACTTTGATCATGTGTTGCTCCAGGGAAGGAAATGAGAAAAGCCGGAGCGCCAGTTTCCCAGCGCGCCGGCTTCGTCGTCGGTCCTGCGACCGAAGGTCTTAGACGATCTGGGCCTTTTCGACCAGACGCGTCACAACCCAGCTCTTGGTCTTGGAGATCGGACGACCTTCGCTGATCTCGACCACGTCGCCCATCTTGTACTCGCCCTTTTCGTCGTGGGCGTGGTACTTGCGGGAGCGGGCCACGATCTTGCCGTAGAGCTCGTGCTTGGCGCGACGCTCGACCAGGACGGTGACCGTCTTGGCGCGCTTGTCGCTCACCACGCGACCGACCAGGGTGCGGGTGTTCTTGGCTTGGGCCTCAGTCATTTCGTGGCCTCCTTCTTCTTCTGTGCCAGGATGGTCTTGGCACGAGCGATGTCGCGGCGGGTCTTGCGCAGCTGGCTGTGGTTGGTCAGCTGTTGCGTCGCCTTCTGCATGCGCAGGCCGAAGTGGGCCTTCAGCAGGTCGGTCACTTCCTTCTCGAGGGCAGCGACGTCCTTGGCGCGGAGTTCAGTTGCTTTCATGGTGTCCTTCCTCAGGTACCGACCTGGCGGGCCACGAAGGTGCAACGCAGCGGCAGCTTGGCAGCGGCCAGCGTGAACGCCTCGCGAGCCAGCTCCTCGGGCACGCCGTTGATCTCGTAGAGCACCTTGCCGGGCTGGATTTCAGCGACGTAGTACTCCGGGTTGCCCTTGCCGTTACCCATGCGGACTTCGGCGGGCTTTTGCGAGATGGGCTTGTCCGGGAAGATGCGGATGAAGATCCGGCCGCCACGCTTGATGTGACGCGAGATCGCGCGGCGAGCCGCCTCGATCTGGCGGGCCGTCAGGCGGCCGCGCTCGGTGGCCTTCAGGCCGAAATCACCGAAAGACACCGCAGCGCCGCGGGTCGCAACGCCAGTGTTGCGGCCCTTCTGCTCCTTGCGGTACTTGCGACGAGAGGGTTGCAGCATGCTTATTCTCCTTTGGCCTCACCGGCGGCGGGAGCCTTGCGGATCACGCGCTTGCCGGCGGGCTTGGCTGCGTCACCCGTGGGGGCGGCGGCAGCGGGCTGGTCTGCTCCGTCACGCGGGCCGCGGTCGCCACCCGGACGGCCACGGCCACCGGGAGCGCCCGGACGGGCGTTACGGCGCGGGCGACGATCGTCTTCGGCGCCAGCGGGGGTGTTGATGACGGGGGCCTCGCCGTTGGCCAGGCGGTCACCGCGGTAGACCCAGACCTTGACGCCGATGACGCCGTAGGTGGTCTTGGCTTCGGAGAAGCCGTAGTCGATGTCGGCCTTCAGGGTGTGCAGGGGCACACGACCTTCGCGATACCACTCGGTGCGAGCGATTTCGATGCCGTTCAGGCGGCCAGCCGACATGATCTTGATGCCCTGGGCACCGAGGCGCATGGCGTTCTGCATCGCGCGCTTCATGGCGCGGCGGAACATGATGCGCTTCTCAAGCTGCTGGGTGATCGAGTCGGCGATCAGCTGAGCATCGACTTCGGGCTTGCGCACTTCCTCGATGTTGACGGCGACGGGCACGCCCAGACGCTTGGTCAGCTCGGCCTTCAGCGCCTCGATGTCCTCGCCCTTCTTGCCGATCACGACGCCCGGACGAGCCGAGAAGATCGTGATGCGGGCGTTCTTGGCGGGGCGCTCGATCAGGATGCGCGAGACGGCGGCGTTCTTGAGCTTGCCCTTGAGGTAATCGCGGACCTGCAGATCTTCGGCCAGCATCGTGGCGAAGTTCTGGTTGTTCGCATACCAGCGCGAAGCCCAGTTGCGGGTGACAGGCAGGCGGAAGCCAACCGGATGGATTTTCTGTCCCATAGTCTTCCTTGCGCCTTAGTTGCCGACGGCCACGAAGATGTGGCAAGTGGGCTTGCTGATGCGATTGCCGCGGCCCTTGGCGCGAGCCGAGAAGCGCTTCAGCGTGGCACCCTGCTCGACGTAGATCGAGGTGACCTTGAGCTCATCGATGTCAGCGCCGTCGTTGTGCTCGGCGTTGGCGATGGCGCTTTCCAGCGCCTTCTTGATGATGAGGGCCGCCTTCTTCTGGGTGAAGGTCAGGATGTTGAGGGCCTGGTCCACCTTCTTGCCGCGGATCATGTCGGCCACGAGGCGGCCCTTGTCACACGACAGGCGGACGCCACGGACGATTGCTTTGGTTTCCATCGTCTCTAGTCCTTACTTCTTCCCGGCCTTCTTGTCGGCCGGGTGGCCCTTGAAGGTGCGGGTCAGTGCGAATTCACCCAGCTTGTGGCCGACCATCTGGTCGGACACATAGACCGGCACGTGCTGCTTGCCGTTGTGCACGGCGATCGTCAGACCGATGAACTCGGGCAGGATCGTCGAACGACGCGACCAGGTCTTGATGGGCTTCTTGTCCTTGTTGGCAACCGCCTTGTCGACCTTGGCCTGCAGGTGGTGGTCAACGAACGGGCCCTTCTTCAGCGAACGAGTCATGGCCTAGCCCTTACTTCTTGCGACGCGAGACGATGAAGGTCTGCGTGCGCTTGTTGTTGCGAGTGCGGTAGCCCTTGGTCATGGTGTTCCAGGGCGAGACGGGGACCTGGCCCTCGCCGGTGCGGCCTTCGCCACCACCGTGCGGGTGGTCCACCGGGTTCATCGCGACGCCGCGGACGGTCGGGCGGATGCCCTTCCAGCGGATCGCGCCGGCCTTGCCGTACTGACGCAGGCTGTGCTCTTCGTTGCTCACTTCACCGATGGTGGCGCGGCAGTCGATGTGCACGCGGCGGACTTCGCCGGAGCGCAGTCGCACCTGGGCATAGACGCCTTCGCGAGCCATCAGGACGGCGGAGGCGCCGGCCGAACGGATCATCTGGGCGCCCTTGCCGGGCAGCAGCTCGATGCAGTGGATGGTCGAGCCCACCGGGATGTTGCGGATAGGCAGCGTGTTGCCGGCCTTGATCGGCGCCTCGGCACCGCTCAGGATGGTGGCGCCCACTTCCAGGCCGCGCGGGGCGATCACGTAGCGGCGCTCGCCATCGGCGTAGCAGACCAGCGCGATGTGGGCGGTGCGGTTGGGGTCGTACTCGATGGTCTCGACCTTCGCGGGGATGCCGTCCTTGTTGCGCTTGAAGTCGACGACGCGGTAGTGGTGCTTGTGGCCACCACCCTTGTGGCGCATCGTGATGTGGCCGTTGTTGTTGCGGCCGGACTTCTGCTTCTGGGGCTCCAGCAGCGAGGCCTCGGGCGCGCCCTTGTGCAGGTGCTTGTGCACCACCTTGACCACGCCACGGCGACCGGGCGAGGTAGGCTTGACTTTGACGATGGCCATTTACGCGGCCTCCCCGGAGAAATTGAGCTCTTGACCCGCCTTCAGGGCCACGTAGGCCTTCTTGACGTGGTCACGGCGGCCGGCGCGGCCACCGAAGCGCTTGGTCTTGCCCTTCACGTTGACCACGCTCACCGACTCGACCTCGACCTTGAACATCAGTTCGACGGCGGCCTTGATCTCAGGCTTGGTGGCGTCGCGCAGGACCTTGAACAGCACCTGGTTGTGCTTGTCGGCGACTTGCGTGGCCTTCTCGGACACGATGGGCGCGAGCAGCACCTGGGCCAGGCGGCCTTCAGCAAACTTGGGGGCGCTCATGCCAGCATCTCCTTGAGTTGCTCGACCGCAGCCTTGGTCACCAGCACCTTCTTGTAGAAGACGAGGGACAGGGGGTCGGCGTAGCGCGGCTCGACGACGAGCACGTTGGCCAGGTTGCGCGAGGCCAGCGCGAGGTTGTCGTCCACGGTGTCGGCGATGACCATCACCGAGTCCAGGCCCATGGCCTTGAACTTGGCAGCCAGCAGCTTGGTCTTGGGGGCTTCGACCGAGATCGAGTCCACCACGGCCAGGCGGCCTTCACGGGCCAGCTGCGACAGGATCGCAGCCATGCCGGCGCGGTACATCTTCTTGTTCAGCTTGTGCGAGAAGTTCTCGTCAGGCATGTTCGGGAAGATGCGACCGCCCCCGCGCCACAGCGGCGACGAGGTCATACCGGCGCGAGCGCGGCCGGTGCCCTTCTGGCGGAAAGGCTTCTTGGTCGAGTGCTTGACCTGTTCGCGGTCCTTCTGGGCGCGCGTGCCTTGGCGGGCGTTGGCCTGGAAGGCCACGACCACCTGGTGCACCAGGGCTTCGTTGTAGTCGCGAGCGAAGACGGTGTCAGGCGCATCCACCTTGGAGGTGGCCTGACCTTGCTCGTTCAGGAGCTCGAGCTGCATCAGTTGGCTCCCTTCTTGATCTTGACCTTGACGGCCGGGCGAACGACGACGTGGCCGTTCTTGGAACCCGGGACCGCACCACGGACCAGCAGCAGTTGACGAGCTTCGTCAATGCGCACGATGTCGAGGTTCTGGGTCGTGACGGTTTCGTCGCCCATGTGGCCGGTCATCTTCTTGCCCGGGAACACGCGGCCCGGGTCTTGCGCCATGGAGATCGAACCCGGCACGTTGTGCGAACGGCTGTTGCCGTGCGACGCGCGCTGCGAGCCGAAGTTGTGGCGCTTGATGGTGCCTGCGAAGCCCTTGCCGATGGACGTGCCTTGCACGTCGACCAGCTGGCCAGCGGCGAACAGGGTCACCGGGACGGTCGCGCCAGCCTTGTACTGGGCGGCGACGTCAGCAGCGACGCGGAATTCCTTGAGGACTTCACCGGCTTCGACACCCGCCTTGGCGAGGTGGCCGGCTTCAGGCTTGGTGACGCGCGAAGCTTTGCGCGCACCGAACGCCACCTGGATGGCGCTGTAGCCGTCGGTCTCTTCGGTCTTGACCTGGGTCACGCGGTTGTTGGACACGTCCAGCACCGTCACGGGGATGGCATCGCCATCGTCCGTGAAGATGCGCATCATGCCCACCTTGCGGCCCAGCAAACCGAGACGGTTGCTCAGACTCATGTTTTTCTCCAGCCCCGACCGCTCTCGCGATCAAAGCCATTGCGAACACCCGACATCGATTGGCCGGGCTGACTGTGCAACACCACCAAATCAGATTGGATGGCGCTGCGCGAATTCCGAGCAGGCATGGCCGACCCGGGAAAGCTGGCGAGTATAGCTCGAGGGATAGCCCCAATGCAAGCGTTATGCCGGAGCCCTCCAAAGACGAGGCCCCGGCCTGCATGGGCAGGACGGGGCCTCGGTGTCGCGAGCCCGCGGGCTCACGAAGTTACTGCAGCTTGATCTCGACGTCGACGCCGGCGGGCAGGTCGAGCTTCATCAGCGCGTCGACCGTCTTGTCGGTCGGGTCGACGATGTCCATCAGGCGCTGGTGGGTGCGGATCTCGAACTGGTCGCGGCTCGTCTTGTTGACGTGCGGCGAGCGCAGGATGTCGAAACGCTCCAGGCGGGTCGGCAGGGGCACCGGCCCCTTGACGATGGCGCCGGTGCGCTTGGCGGTCTCGACGATCTCGAGGGCCGACTGGTCGATCAGCTTGTAATCGAACGCCTTCAGGCGGATGCGGATCTTTTGCTTTTGCATGACGGTTCCTTAAAGAGCGGGGTGAGCATCGGGCGGCGGCCGCCCGATGCACGTCACGCGTGATTACTCGATGATCGTGGCGACGACGCCGGAGCCGACGGTGCGGCCACCTTCACGGATGGCGAAGCGCAGGCCGGTTTCCATGGCGATCGGGGCGATCAGCTTCACGGTGATGCCGACGTTGTCGCCGGGCATGACCATTTCCTTGTCCTTGGGCAGCTCCACCGCGCCGGTCACGTCCGTCGTGCGGAAGTAGAACTGGGGACGGTAGTTGTTGAAGAACGGCGTGTGGCGGCCGCCTTCTTCCTTGCTCAGCACGTAGACCTCGGCCGTGAAGTGCGTGTGCGGCTTGATCGAGCCGGGCTTGGCCAGCACTTGGCCGCGCTCGACTTCTTCGCGCTTGGTGCCGCGCAGCAGGATGCCGACGTTGTCGCCCGCCTGGCCCTGGTCCAGCAGCTTGCGGAACATTTCCACGCCCGTGACGGTGGTCTTTTGCAGGTCGCGGATGCCCACGATCTCGACTTCTTCACCGACCTTGACAATGCCGCGCTCCACGCGACCGGTCACCACCGTGCCACGGCCCGAGATGGAGAACACGTCTTCCACCGGCAGCAGGAAGGCGCCGTCCACGGCGCGCTCGGGCGTCGGGATGTAGCTGTCCAGCGCGTCGGCCAGGCGCATGATGGCTTGTTCGCCCAGGTCACCCTTGTCGCCTTCCAGCGCCAGCTTGGCCGAGCCCTTGATGATGGGGGTGTCGTCGCCGGGGAAGTCGTACTTGGAGAGCAGTTCGCGGACTTCCATCTCGACGAGCTCCAGCAGCTCGGCGTCGTCGACCATGTCGCACTTGTTCAGGAAGACGATGATGTACTTCACGCCGACCTGGCGGGCCAGCAGGATGTGCTCGCGGGTCTGGGGCATCGGGCCGTCAGCGGCCGAGCACACCAGGATGGCGCCGTCCATCTGGGCGGCACCGGTGATCATGTTCTTGACGTAGTCGGCGTGTCCGGGGCAGTCGACGTGCGCGTAGTGGCGGTTGGCCGTCTCGTACTCGACGTGCGCGGTGTTGATCGTGATGCCGCGGGCCTTTTCTTCCGGAGCCGCGTCGATCTGGTCGTAGGCCTTGGCCTCGCCGCCGAACTTGCTCGCCAGCACCGTGGCGATCGCCGCCGTCAGCGTGGTCTTGCCGTGGTCCACGTGACCAATCGTGCCCACGTTCACGTGCGGCTTGGTCCGTTCAAACTTGCCTTTTGCCATTTCAAATCTCCAAAAAGAGCATGCCGCCAGTCTGTTGGTTTAGCGTTTCCACAGCGCCCGTGATTCCCGCCGACTGGCGAAGCGGGTGGGCCGCCGTGAAGACGATTCGGTGAAGCGGCCGATCAGGACTTGCCGCGCGCCAGGATGATGGCGTCGGCGACGTTCTTCGGCGCTTCGGAGTAGTGCTTGAACTCCATCGTGTAGGTGGCGCGGCCTTGCGTGGCCGAGCGCAGCGACGTGGAGTAGCCGAACATTTCGCTCAGCGGCACTTCGGCCTTGATGACCTTGCCACCGCCAGGCATGTCGTCCATGCCCTGCACCATGCCGCGGCGGCTGGACAGGTCGCCCATGACGGTACCGGCGTAGTCTTCCGGCGTCTCGACTTCCACGGCCATCATCGGCTCGAGGATGACGGGGCTGGCGCGGCGGCAGGCTTCCTTGAAGCCCATCGAGGCGGCCATCTTGAACGCGTTTTCGTTCGAGTCGACGTCGTGGTAGGAACCGAAGGTCAGCGTGACCTTGACGTCCACGACCGGGTAGCCGGCCAGCACGCCGTTCGGCAGGGTGTCGATGACGCCCTTCTCGACCGCGGGGATGTACTCGCGAGGCACCACACCGCCCTTGATGGCGTCGACGAACTCGAAGCCCTTGCCCGGCTCCTGCGGCTCGACCGTCAGCACGACGTGACCGTATTGGCCCTTGCCGCCGGACTGGCGAACGAACTTGCCTTCGACGTCGGTCGCGGTCTTGCGGATGGTTTCGCGGTAGGCCACCTGCGGCTTGCCGACGTTGGCTTCCACGCCGAACTCGCGCTTCATGCGGTCGACGATGATTTCCAGGTGCAGCTCGCCCATGCCGGAGATGATGGTCTGGCCGGACTCTTCGTCGGTGCGCAGACGGAAGGACGGGTCTTCGGCAGCCAGGCGGCCCAGCGCGATGCCCATCTTTTCCTGGTCGGCCTTGGTCTTGGGCTCGACGGCCTGCGAGATCACGGGCTCGGGGAAGACCATCTTCTCGAGCGTGATGACCGCGTCCGGATCGCACAGGGTCTCACCCGTGGTGACGTCCTTCAGGCCCACGCAGGCGGCGATGTCGCCGGCCAGGATTTCCTTGATTTCTTCACGCTGGTTGGCGTGCATCTGCAGGATCCGGCCGATGCGCTCCTTCTTGCCGCGGATCGGGTTGTAGACGGTGGCGCCCGACTGCAGCACGCCCGAGTAGACGCGCACGAAGGTCAGCTGGCCGACGTAGGGGTCCGTCATCAGCTTGAAGGCCAGGGCGGAGAACTTCTCCTCGTCCGTGCGCTCGCGCGTGACGGGCTTGTCGTCCTCGTCGGTGCCGGACACCGGGGGAATGTCCAGGGGCGACGGCAGGAAGTCGATGACGGCGTCCAGCATGCGCTGCACGCCCTTGTTCTTGAAGGCGGTGCCGCAGAGCATCGGCTGGATCTCGGTCGCGATGGTGCGCTGGCGGATCGCGAGCTTGATCTCTTCCTCGGACAGATCACCCGTCTCGAGGTACTTGTTCATCAGCTCCTCGGTGGCCTCGGCGGCAGCCTCGACCATCTTCTCGCGCCATTCCTGGGCGACGCCGACCAGGTCGGCCGGGATGTCTTCGTAGCTGAACTTCATGCCCTGGGAGGCTTCGTCCCAGATGATGGCCTTCATCTTGAAGAGGTCCACCACGCCCTTGAAGTTTTCCTCGGCGCCGATGGGAATGACCACGGGCACGGGGTTGGCCTTCAGGCGGGTCTTCATCTGGTCGACGACCTTGTAGAAGTTCGCGCCGGTGCGGTCCATCTTGTTGACGAAGGCCAGGCGGGGCACCTTGTACTTGTTGGCCTGGCGCCAGACGGTTTCCGACTGGGGCTGCACGCCGCCCACGGCGCAATACACCATGCAGGCGCCGTCCAGCACGCGCATGGAGCGCTCCACCTCGATGGTGAAGTCCACGTGTCCGGGGGTGTCGATGATGTTGAAACGGTGCTCGGGGTAGGACATGTCCATGCCCTTCCAGAAGCAGGTCGTCGCGGCCGACGTGATCGTGATGCCGCGCTCCTGCTCCTGCTCCATCCAGTCCATCGTGGCGGCGCCGTCGTGCACCTCACCGATCTTGTGGTTCACACCGGTGTAGTAGAGGATGCGTTCGGTCGTCGTGGTCTTGCCGGCATCGATGTGCGCGGAGATACCGATGTTGCGGTAGCGCTCGATGGGGGTTTTGCGGGCCATGGTTTGCTCCAGAAGACAGGAGCCGCCAGCGGGTTGGTAAAAACCCGAGGCGGCTGAAAGACAGTGAATTTAGAAGCGGAAGTGCGAGAAGGCCTTGTTGGCTTCGGCCATGCGGTGGACTTCGTCACGCTTCTTCATCGCGCCGCCGCGGCCTTCAGAGGCCTCCAGCAGCTCATTGGCCAGGCGCTGGGCCATCGACTTCTCGCCGCGCTTGCGGGCCGATTCCTTCAACCAGCGCATGGCGAGGGCCATCCGGCGGACGGGACGAACTTCCACGGGAACTTGGTAGTTCGCACCGCCGACACGGCGGGACTTCACTTCGACCATGGGCTTCACGTTGTTCAGGGCGACCATGAACACTTCCAGCGGATCCTTGCCGGCCTTCTTCTCGACCTGGTCGAGGGCGCCGTAGATGATGCGCTCGGCGACGGCCTTCTTGCCCGATTCCATGATGACGTTCATGAACTTGGACAGATCGACGGAACCGAACTTGGGATCCGGCAGGATTTCGCGCTTGGGTACTTCGCGACGACGTGGCATGGGATTCTTCCTTCTGCTTCAGTTGGAGCGGCGTGTCTCGCCTGGCTCCGCTGGACGACCACCGACCTCTGGGGCCTGTCCACTTACTCGGCTCACTGCCTGGGCAGCAGCCGCAACAACGTTGGGTCGGCCTGAGCGGCCAGCCCGAACAAACGATTTACTTCTTGGGACGCTTGGCGCCGTACTTGGAACGGGCCTGCTTGCGATCCTTGACGCCTTGCAGGTCGAGCGAACCACGGACGATGTGGTAGCGCACACCCGGCAGGTCCTTCACCCGGCCGCCGCGCACCAGCACGACGCTGTGCTCTTGCAGGTTGTGGCCTTCGCCGCCGATGTAGGAGATGACCTCGAAGCCGTTGGTCAGGCGCACCTTGGCGACCTTGCGCAGCGCGGAGTTCGGCTTCTTCGGCGTGGTGGTGTAGACGCGGGTGCAGACACCGCGGCGCTGCGGGCAGTTCTGCATCGCAGGCGACTTGGACTTCGTGACTTCGGCTTCACGGCCTTGGCGCACGAGTTGATTGATGGTTGGCATAAAACGACTTGTTCCCGTTTGAAGTCAGTGAACTTCGGAACTCCGGGGCGCTGTTCGAGCTGGGTGGAGGCACTTCCGTGCGCCCATGGCAAAACGCGCCCAAAAGGCGAAGAGCCGGCGATTGTAGACCGTCGGGGTTTTTGGCACAAGGCCGGCGGTTAAGCTGTGCAGATGGACCTGCGACCGCCCTCCTCCGCCCTGCCGGCCGCTGCCGAACTCCGGCCGGGCATCGTGGTCGATACCCAGGTCGTCATGGACTGGCTGGTCTTCGACGATCCGCGCGTACAGCGGCTGGCGACTGCGCTGACCTCAGGCACCGTGCGCTGGCTGGTGGCGCCGGCCATGCGCGACGAGATCCGCCACGTGCTGGGCCGAGGCGTCGCGGCACGCTATCGGCCCGACCTTACCCGCATCGAGGCCCACTTCGACCGGCACGCCGAGGCCGTTCCCGCCGCCGAGCCCTCGCCCCGCCTCGTCTGCCGCGACCCGGACGACCAGAAGTTCATCGACCTGGCTCTGGCCCTGGGCGCCCGCTGGCTGGTGTCCCGCGACAAGGCGCTGCTGGCCCTGGCTCGACGCGCGGGCCCGCGCGGCCTGCTCATTCAGAAGCCCGAACTCTGGACGCCGGAATGAAAAAGCCGCCCGCGGCCTGAACCGGGGCGGCTTCGGGAGGGCAGACCCTCGCGGCTTACTCGGCCGACGACTCGCCAGCGTCGACACCGGCCATCTGCGCGGCGGCCAGTTCCTCGGCCTCCTGCAGGGCGATGGCGCGGCGCTCTGCGTCGTCCATGGCTTCCTTGGCGCGGCGGGCGTCGTGGAAGGCCATGCCGGTGCCTGCGGGAATCAGGCGGCCGACGATGACGTTCTCCTTCAGGCCACGCAGCTCGTCGCGCTTGCCCATGATGGCAGCCTCGGTGAGCACGCGGGTCGTTTCCTGGAAGGACGCGGCGGAGATGAAGGAGTCCGTCGACAGCGACGCCTTGGTGATGCCGAGCAGCACATCGGCATAGGTCGCCGGCAGCTTGCCTTCGGCGCGCAGCTTGTCGTTGGTGTCCAGCAGCTCCGAGCGTTCGACCTGCTCGTTGAGGATGTAGTGCGAGTCGCCCGGGTTGGTGATCTGCACGCGGCGCAGCATCTGGCGAACGATCACCTCGATGTGCTTGTCGTTGATCTTCACACCCTGGAGTCGGTACACGTCCTGCACCTCGTCGACGATGTAGCGCGCCAGTTCCTCGATGCCCAGCAGGCGCAGGATGTCCTGCGGGTCGGCCGCGCCGTCGACGATGAGTTCGCCGCGGTTCACCACCTGGCCTTCGTGCACCAGGATGTTCTTTTCCTTGGGCACGAGTTCCTCGTGGGCCTTGCCGTCCGGGTCGGTGATCTGCAGGCGGATCTTGCCCTTGGTCTCCTTGCCGAACGACACCGTGCCGGTCTGCTCGGCCAGCACGCCGACGTCCTTGGGCGAGCGGGCTTCGAACAGTTCGGCCACACGCGGCAGGCCGCCCGTGATGTCGCGGGTCTTCTGGCCTTCGACCGGGATGCGGGCGAGCACTTCACCGGGCAGCAGCTCCTGGCCGTCGCGGATCTGGATCAGCGCGCCGACCTGGAAGCCGATGGCCACCGAGTGGTCTGTGCCGGGGATCTTGACCTCGTGGCCCTGGGCGTCCAGCAGCTTGACCTGCGGACGCACGACCTTGGCAGCGCCGCGGCGCTTCGGGTCGATGACGACCAGCGTCGACAGGCCGGTCACCTCGTCCACCTGCTTGGCGACGGTCACACCTTCCTCGACGTTCTCGAACTTCGCCTGGCCCGCGAATTCCGTGATGATCGGGCGGGTCAGCGGGTCCCAGTTGGCGAGCACCGTGCCGGCCTTGATGGTCTGGCTGGGCTTGATGTTGAGCACCGCGCCGTAAGGCACCTTGTGGCGCTCGCGCTCGCGGCCGTGCGGGTCGGCAATGATGATTTCGCCGGAACGGGAAATCACCACCAGCTCGCCCTTGCCGTTGGTCACGTAGCGCATCGTGGCGTTGAAGCCGATGATGCCGTCCGACTTGGCTTCGACGCTCGAGGCCACGGCAGCACGCGAAGCGGCACCACCGATGTGGAAGGTCCGCATCGTCAGCTGCGTGCCCGGCTCGCCGATGGACTGGGCGGCGATGACGCCGACCGCCTCACCGACGTTGACCAGGCCGCCACGGCCGAGGTCGCGGCCATAGCACTTGGCGCACAGACCGAAGCGCGTGCCGCAGGTCAGCGGGGTGCGGACCTTGATCTCGTCGACACCGGCCTGCTCCAGCACGTCGAGGACGTCCTCGTCGAGCATGCTGCCGGCGGCCAGCAGCGAAGCCTGGGTCTCGGGATGGATGACGTCGATCGCAGCGACGCGGCCGAGGACGCGGTCGCGCAACGATTCGATGACTTCACCGCCTTCGACCAGGGCGCGCATGGCCATGCCGTTGTCGGTACCGCAGTCGTCTTCGGTGACGACCAGGTCCTGGGTCACGTCGACGAGACGGCGCGTCAGGTAGCCGGAGTTCGCGGTCTTCAGCGCCGTGTCCGCCAGGCCCTTGCGGGCGCCGTGGGTGGAGATGAAGTACTGCAGAACGTTCAGGCCCTCGCGGAAGTTCGCGGTGATGGGCGTCTCGATGATGGAGCCGTCCGGCTTGGCCATCAGGCCGCGCATGCCGGCCAGCTGGCGGATCTGAGCCGCGGAACCGCGGGCACCCGAGTCGGCCATCATGTAGATGGAGTTGAAGGACTCCTGGTCGACTTCCTTGCCGTGCCGGTCGGTGACCTTCTGGACCTTGAGGTGGTCCATCATCTTCTTGCCGATCTCGTCGCCGGCCTTACCCCAGATGTCCACGACCTTGTTGTAGCGCTCACCGGCCGTCACGAGACCCGAGACGTACTGCTGCTCGATCTCCTTGACTTCCTTCTCGGCGCGGTCGATGACCGTGTGCTTCTCCTTGGGCACCAGCATGTCGTCGATGGCGATCGAGATGCCGGCACGCGTGGCCAGGCGGAAGCCGCTTTGCAGCAGCTTGTCGGCCAGCACCACGGTCTCCTTCAGGCCGCACTTGCGGAAGCTCGTGTTGATGAGACGCGAGATTTCCTTCTTCTTCAGCGCCTTGTTGATGTTGCTGAAGGGCAGGCCCTTGGGCAGGATTTCCGACAGCAGGGCGCGGCCGACGGTGGTGTCGACGAGCTTGGTCTCGGGCACGAACTCGCCGGAGTCCTTGTCCTTGGTCCACTCGGTCAGGCGCACGCTGATCTTGGCCGTGATCTCGACGACGCCGTTCTCCAGCGCGCGCAGCAGTTCGGGGATGTCCGAGAAGATCATGCCTTCGCCGCGGCCGTTGGTGCGCTCGCGGGTGGCGTAGTACAGGCCCAGCACCACGTCCTGCGACGGCACGATGGAGGGCTCGCCGGAGGCCGGGAACAACACGTTGTTGGAGGCCAGCATCAGCGTGCGGGCTTCCATCTGCGCTTCGATGGACAGGGGCACGTGCACGGCCATCTGGTCACCGTCGAAGTCGGCGTTGAAGGCCGAGCAGACGAGCGGGTGCAGCTGGATGGCCTTGCCTTCGATCAGCACGGGCTCGAAGGCCTGGATGCCCAGGCGGTGCAGCGTCGGGGCGCGGTTCAGCAGGACCGGGTGCTCCTTGATGACCTCTTCGAGGATGTCCCAGACCACCGGCGTGCCGGCTTCGACTTCCTTCTTGGCGGCCTTGATGGTGGTGGCGATGCCCATCGCCTCCAGGCGGCTGAAGATGAAGGGCTTGAACAGCTCCAGCGCCATCAGCTTGGGCAGGCCGCACTGGTGCAGCTTGAGCGTCGGGCCGACCACGATGACCGAACGGCCCGAGTAGTCGACGCGCTTGCCCAGCAGGTTCTGGCGGAAGCGGCCGCTCTTGCCCTTGATCATGTCGGCCAGCGACTTCAGCGCGCGCTTGTTGGCGCCCGTCATCGCCTTGCCGCGGCGGCCGTTGTCGAGCAGCGAGTCGACAGCCTCCTGCAGCATGCGCTTTTCGTTGCGCACGATGATCTCGGGGGCCTTCAGCTCCAGCAGCCGCGCGAGGCGGTTGTTGCGGTTGATGACGCGACGGTAGAGGTCGTTCAGGTCGGAGGTCGCGAAGCGGCCACCGTCCAGCGGCACCAGCGGGCGCAGGTCCGGCGGCAGCACGGGCAGCACGTCCATGACCATCCAGTTCGGCTTGATGCCGGACTTCTTGAAGGCCTCCATGACCTTGAGGCGCTTGGAGTTCTTCTTGACCTTGAGCTCCGAGCCGGTCATGTCGTTGCGCAGGCGATCGATCTCGATGTCGAGATCCATCTCCTCGAGCAGCTTCTTGATGCCCTCGGCGCCCATCAGCGCGATGAACTCGTCACCGTACTCGGCACGCTTGGCGTCGTAGTCGTCCTCGCTCATGATCGAGAACTTCTTCAGCGGGGTCATGCCCGGGTCGACGACGACATAGGCTTCGAAATACAGCACGCGCTCGATGTCACGCAGCGTCATGTCGAGCACGAGGCCCAGGCGCGACGGCAGCGATTTCAGGAACCAGATGTGGGCGCAGGGCGCGGCCAGGTCGATGTGGCCCATGCGCTCGCGGCGCACCTTGGTCTGGGTGACTTCGACGCCGCACTTCTCGCAGATGACGCCGCGGTGCTTCAGGCGCTTGTACTTGCCGCACAGGCACTCGTAGTCCTTGATCGGGCCGAAGATCTTGGCGCAGAACAGGCCGTCGCGCTCAGGCTTGAAGGTGCGGTAGTTGATGGTCTCGGGCTTCTTCACCTCGCCGAACGACCAGCTGCGGATCTTCTCCGGGGAAGCCAGGCCGATCTTGATGGCATCGAAATGCTCATCGGGGGTGAATTGCTTGAAAAGGTCGAGTAGTCCCTTCATGCATCTGCTCCTTAATTGCGTTCCAGTTCAATGTCGATGCCAAGGGAGCGAATCTCCTTGACCAGGACGTTGAACGATTCGGGCATGCCCGCCTCGATGGCGTGCTCGCCCTTGACGATGCTTTCGTAGACCTTGGTCCGGCCGTTCACGTCGTCGGACTTGACCGTCAGCATTTCCTGCAGGATGTAGGACGCGCCATAGGCCTCCAGCGCCCACACTTCCATTTCGCCGAAGCGCTGGCCACCGAACTGCGCCTTGCCGCCCAGCGGCTGCTGCGTGACGAGCGAGTACGGGCCGGTCGAGCGGGCGTGCATCTTGTCATCCACCAGGTGGTGCAGCTTGAGCACGTGCATGTAGCCGACGGTGACCGGGCGCTCGAACTGCTCGCCCGTGCGGCCGTCGCACAGCCAGGCCTGGGTGCGCGTGGCCGTGAGCCCCTTCTTGGCGGCGATGTCGTCCGGGTAGGCCAGCTTCAGCATGCCGCGGATCTCTTCTTCCTTGGCACCATCGAAGACCGGGGTCGCGAAGGGCACGCCCTTGGCGAGATTGCCAGCCATCTCCAGCACTTCGTCGTCGGTCAGCTCGTCGATGTTCTCGGTCTTGCCGCCGCTCTGGTTGTAGAGCTCGTCGAACAGCTTGCGCAGTTCAGCCACCTTGCTGTGCTGCTGCAGCATGTCGCCGATGCGCTGGCCGATGCCCTTGCCGGCCCAGCCCAGGTGCACTTCCAGCACCTGGCCCACGTTCATCCGCGAAGGCACGCCCAGCGGGTTGAGCACGATGTCGGCAGGCGTGCCGTCGGCCATGTAGGGCATGTCTTCGATCGGCACGACCTTGGACACCACACCCTTGTTGCCATGACGGCCGGCCATCTTGTCGCCAGGCTGCAGGCGGCGCTTGACGGCGAGGTAGACCTTCACCATCTTCAGCACGCCGGCGGGCAGCTCGTCGCCCTGCGTCAGCTTCTTGCGCTTTTCTTCAAAAGCCAGGTCGAAGCTGTGGCGGGTCTGGTCGAGCGAGTTCTTGATGGATTCGAGCTGGTTGGCGACGTCCTCGTCCGCCGGACGCACGTCGAACCAGTGGAACTTCTCGACGGAGGCGAGGTAGTCCTTGCTGATGACGGTGCCCTTGGCGATCTTTTGCGGGCCGCCGTTGGCGACCTTGCCCACGAGCAGCTTCTCGATACGGTCGAAGGCGTCCGCCTCGACGATGCGCAGCTGGTCGTTCAGGTCCAGGCGGAAGCGCTTGAGCTCGTCGTCGATGATCTGCTGGGCACGCTTGTCGCGCTGGATACCTTCGCGGGTGAAGACCTGCACGTCGATGACGGTGCCGCTCGTGCCCTGGTCGACACGCAGCGACGTGTCCTTCACGTCCGATGCCTTCTCGCCGAAGATGGCGCGCAGCAGCTTTTCTTCCGGCGTCAGCGTGGTCTCGCCCTTGGGCGTGACCTTGCCCACCAGCACGTCGCCCGGGTTCACCTCGGCACCGATGTAGACGATGCCCGACTCGTCCAGGCGGCCCAGTTGCTGCTCGGACAGGTTGGGGATGTCGCGGGTGATTTCCTCGGCGCCCAGCTTGGTGTCACGCGCATTGACCACCAGCTCCTCGATGTGGATCGAGGTGTAACGGTCTTCGGCGATGACGCGTTCGCTGATGAGGATGGAGTCCTCGAAGTTGTAGCCGTTCCAGGGCATGAACGCGACCAGCATGTTCTGGCCCAGGGCCAGCTCGCCGATGTCGGTGGAGGCGCCGTCGGCAATGATGTCCTCGGCCGCCACCTTGTCGCCGCGCTTGACGATGGGACGCTGGTGGATGTTGGTGTTCTGGTTGGAACGCTGGTACTTGATCAGGTTGTAGATGTCGACGCCGACTTCGCCAGCCACCGTCTCGTCATCGTTCACGCGGATCACGATGCGGTTGGTGTCGACATAGTCGACCACGCCGCCGCGGCGGGCGGCCACGACCGTACCGGAGTCCTTGGCAGCCACGCGCTCGACGCCCGTGCCCACGAAGGCCTTCTCGGGACGCAGCACCGGCACGGCCTGACGCTGCATGTTGGCGCCCATCAGTGCGCGGTTCGCGTCGTCGTGCTCGAGGAACGGCACGAGGGATGCGGCGACCGACACGATCTGCGTCGGGGCCACGTCCATGTACTGGATGCGCTCGGGGCTGGTCAGCACCGATTCGCCGTTCTCACGGGCGGAAACCAACTCGTCGGTCAGCTCGCCGCCGGCGTTCAGCGTCGCGTTGGCCTGGGCGATGACGTACTTGCCTTCCTCGATGGCGGACAGGTAGTCGATCTGGTCGGTGACCTTGCCGTCCACCACGCGGCGGTACGGCGTCTCGAGGAAGCCGTATTCGTTCAGTTGGGCGTACAGGGCCAGCGAGTTGATCAGGCCGATGTTCGGACCTTCAGGCGTTTCGATCGGGCAGACGCGGCCGTAGTGGGTCGGGTGCACGTCGCGCACCTCGAAGCCGGCGCGCTCGCGGGTCAGACCGCCCGGGCCCAGGGCCGAGACGCGACGCTTGTGCGTGATCTCAGACAGCGGGTTGGTCTGGTCCATGAACTGCGACAGCTGCGACGCACCGAAGAACTCCTTCAGCGCCGCGGAGATCGGCTTGGAGTTGATCAGGTCGTGCGGCATCAGGGCTTCGGTCTCGGCCTGGCCCAGACGCTCCTTGACGGCCTTCTCGATGCGGGCGAGGCCGCTACGGTATTGGTTTTCGGCCAGCTCGCCCACGCAGCGCACGCGGCGATTGCCCAGGTGGTCGATGTCGTCCACTTCGCCACGGCCATTGCGCAGCTCGACGAGGATCTTGACGACGTCAAGGATGTCCTCGTTGGACAGGTTCATCGTGCCTTCCGGCGTGTCACGGCCGACACGCGCGTTGAACTTCATGCGGCCGACGCGGCTGAGGTCGTAGGTGTCGGTGCTGTAGAAGAGGCGGTTGAACAGGGCCTCAACGGCATCTTCCGTCGGCGGCTCGCCGGGGCGCATCATGCGGTAGATGGCCACGCGGGCGGCGAGCTGGTCGGCCGTCTCGTCGGAGGCCAGCGTCTGGCTGATGTAGGCGCCTTCATCCAGCTCGTTGGTGTACAGGCACTGGATTTCCTTGACGCCGGCAGCGCGCAGCTTCTTCAGCAGCGACTCGGTCAGCTCGTCGTTGGCCTTGGCAATGATCTCGCCGGTGTCGGCGTCGATCATGTTCTTGGCCAGCACGCGACCGACCAGGAAGTCTTCGGGCACCGAGATGTGCTGGGTGCCGGACTGCTCCAGCTGGCGCACGTGGCGGGCCGTGATGCGCTTGTCCTTCTCGACGATGACGGCGCCGGACTTGTCGACGATGTCGAAGCGGGCGACTTCACCCTTGAGGCGGTCGGCCACGAATTCGAGCTGCGCGCCGACGTCCATCAGGCGGAAGTTGTCGAACACGAAGAAGTGGGCCAGGATCTGCTCGGGGTTCAGGCCGATGGCCTTGAGCAGGATGGTGACCGGCATCTTGCGGCGGCGGTCGACGCGGAAGTAGAGGATGTCCTTCGGGTCGAACTCGAAGTCCAGCCAGGAGCCGCGGTAGGGAATGATGCGGGCGCTGAACAGCAGCTTGCCCGACGAGTGCGTCTTGCCCTTGTCGTGCTCGAAGAACACGCCCGGCGAACGGTGCAGCTGCGAGACGATGACGCGCTCGGTGCCGTTCACGATGAAGGAGCCGTAGTCGGTCATGAGCGGCACTTCGCCCATGTAGACCTCCTGCTCCTTGATCTCCTTGACCGTCTTCGCCTGGGGCGACTCGCGGTCGTAGATGATCATCTGCAGGCGCGCACGCACGGCGGCGGCGTAGGTCAACCCCCGCTGCTGGCACTCACGGGTGTCGAACGGCGGCTTGGCGATGTTGTACTCGAGGAACTTCATCTCGACGAAACCGTTGTGCGAAACAATCGGGAACGCCGACAGGAAGGCGGCCTGCAAGCCCTCGGGCTTGCGCTTGACGGGGGCCACGTCCTTCTGCAGGAAGGCTACGTAGCTGTCCTTCTGCATCGTCAGCAGATAGGGGACGTTGAGGACACTCTCGCGCTTGCCGAAGCTCTTGCGGATCCGCTTGCGCTCGGTGTAGCTGTAGGGGGTTGCTTGCGCCATAAACACTCCGTATCGAGTGCATCCCCGGCCGTGGGACGCACCGCGTCGGCGACTGGCTGGCTCATCCGCCCAGAACAGGCGGCTGCCTCGCTTGGTGGTTGGCCACTACCAACCGCTGGCGGACAACTCTGGCATTGCACCAAAGTCCGACCAAACTGGCTCTCTGCAGTCGGATCAGAGAACACGTGAAAGAACTGCGCATCATACGCTGCGCAACGCTTTCAGCTGTTCTCAACGGGGATTAACCCGCAAAGACGAAAAAGGGGAAGCCCTGAGGCAACCCCTTTCTTGAACCTCGGCCGAAGCACGAGATTCGGTCGGCGAGCGGCGTAGCGAGCCGGTCGAGGTCGGGCTTGAGACGCGGAACCGCACTGACGTGCGGTGAGCATCGAAGGCCCGAGACCGGCCGGCGCAGTAGCCGAGCGCCGATCGAATTACTTGAGTTCGGCCTTGGCGCCGGCGTCGACCAGCTTCTTCAGAGCGGCTTCGGCGTCGGCCTTGGCAATGCCTTCCTTGACGGGCTTCGGAGCGCCGTCGACCAGGTCCTTGGCTTCCTTCAGGCCCAGGCCGGTGATTTCGCGGACGGCCTTGATGACGGACACCTTGTTGGCGCCGGCGTCGGTCAGGACGACGTTGAACTCGGTCTTCTCTTCAGCGGCGGCAGCGGCGCCGCCAGCAGCGCCACCGGCGGCCGGAGCGGCCATCGAAGCGGCGGACACGCCGAACTTCTCTTCAATCGCCTTGACCAGGTCGTTGAGTTCCAGGACGGTCATGCTGTCCAGGGCGGTCAGGAAAGCGTCTTTATCGAATGCCATGATGAATTCCTAAATACAGAGTGTGTTTGCGAATAACGCGTGATTCGTCGATCAGGCCGCGGCTGCTTCAGCGGCGGGAGCGGCTTCGGCGCCACCACCACGCTGTTGGGCCAGGGCAGCCAGCACGGCCGCGGTGCGCTGCACCGGCGACTTGAGCAGGCCGGCGATTTGCGACAGCAGCACTTCCTTGCTCGGGACAGCCGCCAGCGCCTTCACGCCGTTGACGTCCAGAGCCTTGCCGCCGTAGGCACCGCCCTTGATGACGAGTTTGTCGTTGGTCTTGGCGAAGTCAGCGATGACTTTGGCCGCAGCGACAGCGTCTTCCGAAAAGCCGTAGATCAGCGGGCCGACCATGCTCTCCGCAGCAGCTTCGAACGGGGTGCCGGCGACGGCGCGACGGGCCAGGGTGTTCTTCAGCACGTGAAGATAGACACCCTTGGACCGCGCGTCGACGCGCAGCTTGTTCAAGGCTTCCACGGTGAGGCCACGGTACTCGGCCAGCGCAAGCGTTTGCGACTTGGCGGCTTGCGCTGCCACGTCGGTCACGACGGCTGCTTTCTCGTTGCGATTGAGACTCAAGGTCTACTCCTCACATTTGCTCTTCAGGCCTTGCAGCCTTGGAGCGCCAGGGATTCAGCGACCATCTGTCAGGAACTCACCCCGATCACTCGGAGCAGAAAACCCTTCAGCGGGACCGCCATCTGCGCTGGTTCCCGGCTTGCACCAGGATTTAAGGGGTCTCCACCAGCGGTCTTGGATGACGCGCCGCCCGGTTGCCCGGTCGGCGCCCCACCAATCTTGTTGTCCGGAGCCAGACTCGCCCCGGGCAGATTCAGTACCCCAGGCCTTGCGGCCTGGCTGCCGTTCAAGCCGCGGCGGATTGCGCGTTGATCGACGCGATTTCGACGCGGGCGCCAACACCCATGGTCGAGGACACGGCGACCTTGCGCAGGTAGATGCCCTTGCTGGACGCCGGCTTGGCCTTGTTCAGGGCCTCGATCAGCGCGCGCAGGTTGCCTTCCAGCTTGTCGGTGTCGAACGAGCGACGGCCGATGGTGCCGTGGATGATGCCGGCCTTGTCGACGCGGAACTGGACCTGGCCAGCCTTGGCGTTCTTGACGGCGGTGGCGACGTCGGGGGTCACGGTGCCGACCTTGGGGTTCGGCATCAGGCCGCGCGGGCCGAGGATCTGACCCAGCGTACCGACGACACGCATCGTGTCGGGGGAAGCGATGACCACGTCGAAGGGCATGTCGCCCGCCTTGACGCGCTCGGCCAGGTCTTCCATGCCGACGACGTCGGCACCGGCGGCCTTGGCTTCTTCAGCCTTGGCGCCCTGGGCGAAGACGGCGACGCGCTTGGTCTTGCCGGTGCCGTTGGGCATCACGACAGCGCCACGGACGACCTGGTCCGACTTCTTGGCATCGATGCCGAGTTGCACGGCGACGTCGATGGACTCATCGAACTTGGCGGTCGCCAGGCTCTTGACGAGATCCAGGGCTTCCGACAGCGCGTAGAGCTTGGTCGACTCGACCTTGCCAGCCAGCGCCTTTTGCTTCTTGGTGAGCTTGGCCATGTCAGACACCCTCCACGATGATGCCCATCGAGCGGGCGGAGCCGGCGATGGTCTTGACCGCGGCGTCCAGGTTGGCGGCCGTCAGGTCCTTGGTCTTGATCTTGGCGATCTCTTCGAGCTGGGCGCGGGTCAGCTTGCCGACCTTGTCCAGGTGGGGACGCTGCGAGCCCTTCTCGATCTTGGCGGCCTTCTTGATCAGCACGGTCGCCGGGGGCGACTTGATCACGAAGGTGAAGCTCTTGTCGGCGAAGGCGGTGATGACCACCGGCAGCTTCATGCCGGGCTCGAAGCCGGCGCCGGACGTCTGGGCGTTGAACGCCTTGCAGAACTCCATGATGTTCAGGCCACGCTGACCCAGCGCGGGACCCACCGGCGGCGAAGGATTTGCCTTGCCGGCCGGAATTTGCAGCTTGATGAAGCCGACAATCTTCTTGGCCATGTTTTCTCCAATCCAGCGAGCCCGCGGCCTGCGGGATCGCCTGAGTGCTAACGCATCGGACTCGGGCCAGGCCCTTACCTTTGCTCCTCTTGTCCGCCTCTCGTTGCAGACTGGTCACGGGTCGACGTTTTAGGGGACGCCGACCGAACCCAGCATTCTAGCCGCCAACCTTGCCTTAGGCCCCGCTGCGGGGTTTAACGAAGCGGCTGCTTCGTCAAACCTTCTCGACCTGCGCGAAGTCCAGCTCGACTGGCGTGGCACGGCCAAAGATCGTGACGGACACCCGGACCTTGGACTTGTCGTAGTTGACTTCCTCGACCGAGCCGTTGAAGTCGGTGAAGGGGCCTTCCTTCACGCGGACGATCTCGCCGACCGTCCACTCGACCTTCGGGCGAGGCTTTTCCACGCCTTCCTGCATCTGGTTGACGATCTTCATGACCTCGGCTTCCGAGATCGGAGCAGGACGGTTCTTGGCGCCGCCGACGAAGCCCGTCACCTTGGAAGTGTGCTTCACCAGGTGCCATGACTCGTCGTCCATGAACATTTCGACCAGCACATAGCCGGGGAAGAAACGGCGCTCGGTGACGGCCTTCTTGCCGTTCTTCAGCTCGACGACTTCTTCCGTCGGCACCAGGATGCGGCCGAACTTGTCCTGCATGCCGGCGCGATCGATGCGCTCGCGCAGATTGCGCTCGACGGCCTTCTCCATGCCCGAATAGGCATGGACGACGTACCAGCGCTTGGGCAGGCCAGCCGAAGCCTCGGGCGTGACGACTTGTTCTTCAGACATCGAAATTCCTTGCGATCAGCGCTTCCAGCCCAGGATCAGGTCGTACAGGACCCATTCCAGCGTCTTGTCGGTCAGCCACAGGAAGAGCGCCATCACGACGACGAAGGCGAACACATAACCCGTCATCTGGGTGGCCTCCTTGCGAGTCGGCCAGACGACCTTCTTGACCTCGCGCGACGAGTCGCGGCCGTAGGCGATGAGGGCCCTGCCGTGCTCGGAGGTGAAGAAAGCCGCCACGCCGGCCGCCAGCAGCACCAGCAGCGAGGCCCACTGGGCCAACGCGCCTTGCTTGGCCAGGCCGTAATAGGCCGCCAGCGCGCCGATCAGCAACAGCACCGCGACGGCCAGCTTGGCCTTGTCGGCGCCGCTGGTCACGGTCTCGACTTGGGGGGGATTCGCCATCTCTTGTCTTTCACGTGCCGCGCCGGACCTGCGTCCTTGACGGCTTTTTCAAACGCTGCGGCGGCTGTCGCCATCAGCAGCAAGGCCCGCCGAGATCACTCTCGCGGGCCGATGCCTTGTTGCCGGGAAACCAACCGTCGTGATCAGCGACTGTTGGCAGGGGCAGAGGGTCTCGAACCCCCAACCTTCGGTTTTGGAGACCGACGCTCTGCCAATTGAGCTATGCCCCTGCGGCCTTTACAACTTACTCGATGATCGTGGCGACGACGCCGGAGCCGACGGTGCGGCCACCTTCACGGATGGCGAAGCGCAGGCCGGTTTCCATGGCGATCGGGGCGATCAGCTTCACGGTGATGCCGACGTTGTCGCCGGGCATGACCATTTCCTTGTCCTTGGGCAGCTCCACCGCGCCGGTCACGTCCGTCGTGCGGAAGTAGAACTGGGGACGGTAGTTGTTGAAGAACGGCGTGTGGCGGCCGCCTTCTTCCTTGCTCAGCACGTAGACCTCGGCCGTGAAGTGCGTGTGCGGCTTGATCGAGCCGGGCTTGGCCAGCACTTGGCCGCGCTCGACTTCTTCGCGCTTGGTGCCGCGCAGCAGGATGCCGACGTTGTCGCCCGCCTGGCCCTGGTCCAGCAGCTTGCGGAACATTTCCACGCCCGTGACGGTGGTCTTTTGCAGGTCGCGGATGCCCACGATCTCGACTTCTTCACCGACCTTGACGATGCCGCGCTCCACGCGACCGGTCACCACCGTGCCACGGCCCGAGATGGAGAACACGTCTTCCACCGGCAGCAGGAAGGCGCCGTCCACGGCGCGCTCGGGCGTCGGGATGTAGCTGTCCAGCGCGTCGGCCAGGCGCATGATGGCTTGTTCGCCCAGGTCACCCTTGTCGCCTTCCAGCGCCAGCTTGGCCGAGCCCTTGATGATGGGGGTGTCGTCGCCGGGGAAGTCGTACTTGGAGAGCAGTTCGCGGACTTCCATCTCGACGAGCTCCAGCAGCTCGGCGTCGTCGACCATGTCGCACTTGTTCAGGAAGACGATGATGTACTTCACGCCGACCTGGCGGGCCAGCAGGATGTGCTCGCGGGTCTGGGGCATCGGGCCGTCAGCGGCCGAGCACACCAGGATGGCGCCGTCCATCTGGGCGGCACCCGTGATCATGTTCTTGACGTAGTCGGCGTGTCCGGGGCAGTCGACGTGCGCGTAGTGGCGGTTGGCCGTCTCGTACTCGACGTGCGCGGTGTTGATCGTGATGCCGCGGGCCTTTTCTTCCGGAGCCGCGTCGATCTGGTCGTAGGCCTTGGCCTCGCCGCCGAACTTGCTCGCCAGCACCGTGGCGATCGCCGCCGTCAGCGTGGTCTTGCCGTGGTCCACGTGACCAATCGTGCCCACGTTCACGTGCGGCTTGGTCCGTTCAAACTTGCCTTTTGCCATCTTGCGCTCCTGAGGCGAACCCGTTGAGACGAGTAGAAAAAGAAAGGTGTGGTGCCCATGACGCGGATCGAACGCGTGACCTCTCCCTTACCAAGGGAGTGCTCTACCACTGAGCCACATGGGCATCGGCACGGGTTTGACGCCAGAGGACTGGCTGGCAAACCGGTATCGACGCTGGCCGACCAAGCCGCTCGCCGGTGGAGCGGGAAACGGGAATCGAACCCGTGTCATTAGCTTGGAAGGCTAAGGTTCTACCATTGAACTACTCCCGCCCTGGGAGCCTTGCAACTGCCCTTCCTCGACCCCAGCACGCTGCAGGTCTTGGTGGAGGAGGCTGGATTCGAACCAGCGTACGCAATGCGGGCAGATTTACAGTCTGCTGCCTTTAACCACTCGGCCACCCCTCCTGAGGCAAGCCCGCAACTATAGCACAGGGCTTGCGCTGCGCAACAGAGCCCCTGCACTTTCGGCCGGCCACTCGCCGCCCAGCCGATGCGGCCATCCGCAGCGACCACTGCGACACCAGCGCCCGCCGCCGCGCCGCACACACCCCGAGAACCCCGGCGTCGCTACGGCACAACAGGCCACAAAACCAATCTAATACCAATTTACGGCCGCAAACGTCAGCTCCACAGAAGAGGAAGCCCCGAACCGAGCCACTCCCTGAGGACACTGGGGAAACCCCTCGTTCGAAACTGGTAGCAAAGTGGCTTTATCAATCGTTAAAGTGGCATGGCACTGGACGCGGAAGCACCGAGAAGGCTCCGCTCCGCGCACCGGACTGAAGGTGGTATGCAACTGAAGCGAAAGCAGCCACCGCCTGCCCACGATTTCATCGGCCATAACGAGGAACATTCCATGAAGGTCAAGCAGACCCCCATCTCGCAGGCGGTTCTCATCGCCCTGCTTGGCGCCACCAGCGGTGCCGCCATTGCCCAGCAGACCCAGCAGACACCGGCGCAGCAGCAACAGCTGGAGACGGTCGTGGTGACCGGCATCCGCGCTGCGCAGGAAAAGTCCCTGAACGTCAAGCGCAATGCCGACACCCACATCGACGTCATCTCGGCCGAAGACATCGGCAAGATGCCCGACAAGAACGTCGCCGACTCCCTGGCGCGGGTGCCTGGCGTGACCATCCTGAACAGCCCCGCCGGAGGCTCCGGTGGCTTCGACGAGCGCGACCGGGTCGGGCTGCGCGGAACCAACCCGAGCCTGACGCAGACCCTGCTGGACGGCCACGGCATCGCCAACGGCGACTGGTTCGTGCTGGACCAGACCGGCGCCGGCGTCGGCCGCAGCGTCAGCTACTCGCTGCTACCTTCCGAGCTGGTCAACCGCGTGGAGGTGCGCAAGAGCGCGGAGGCGTCGCTGGTGGAAGGCGGCACGGCCGGCTCGGTCAACATCATCACCCGCAAGCCCCTGGAGTTCTCCAAGGCGCTGACTTTCGAAGCCGGCGTGGGCGCCGTCTATGCCAACCTGCCGAAGAAGACCGACCCTCAACTGAGCGCGCTGCTCAATTGGCGCGACGACAGCAAGACCTTCGGCGTGCTCGTGCAGGCGTTCTCCGAAAAGCGCCACCTGCGCCGCGACGGCGTCGAAACGCTGGGCTTCATCAATCAGCTCACCAAGGACAACGCCGCCGACCTGATCAAGGCTCACGGCGACCTGGAAGGCGTCTACACCCCGGACCTGATCGGCGCCGCCTACTTCACGCAGGAGCGTGAACGCAAGGGCGGCCTGATTCGCGCCGAATTCAAGCCGACGCAGGACGTGGACCTGACGCTCACCGGCTTCTCGTCCAAGATGGACGCGGACAACTACAACCGCAATTACATGATTGCGCCGCGTGCCGGCCTGATCAACAGCTCCACCATCTCGGACTACCAGATCGTCACCGACAGCAAGGGCGTGAAGACGCTGAGCAAGGCGACGTTCAACTGGGCGGCCCCCTCGACGGCCGGCTACTTCGACCAGATCTCGCGCAAGGCCTCCGCGCAAAGCAACTTCTTCAGCCTGGATGGCTCCTGGAAGGTCAACAACGCGCTGACGCTCTCCGCGAACGCCGGCACGTCCAAGGGCAAGGGCCAGACGCTCGCCCAAGACGTGGTGGAGACCCACATTTCCACCACCCGGGCCAGCTATGCCCTTCAAGGCAATGACACGGCGCCGGCCTTCGGCTTCACCACGCCGACCCAGGGCTTCGACTGGATCTTCGGCACGGAGCACGTCATCGTGCACGACAAGGAGACCTGGGCCCAGGTCGACGGCGAGTACACCCTGGACATGGGGGCTCTCAAGAGCCTGAAGTTCGGCGTGCGCGGCGCCGAGCACAAGCGATACACGGATGCGACGCTCAACCAGGGCCCCGGCTGCGCGAGCGGCACGCCTTACCGCGTGACACCCTTTACCTGGAGCCTGCCGAGCGCCTGCGCCGACGCCAATGGCAACGACGCCCCGCAGAACTCTCCCTACACCCTGCCCGCATTCAGCGGAGCCTATCCCGGCAACTTCGGCAGCGGCCTGGGCGGCGGCTTCCCGACCGGCATCGCCTACATCCCGGCCAACGCGCTGGCCGAATACAACAGCCGCGTCACCAACCGCGACCCCATCGCCCGCCGTTCGCCTTTCGACGGTGGGGAATACAGCGTCAAGGAAACGACCACGGCAGCCTACCTGCAAGGCAATCTCGAGGGCGACGGCTGGAGCGGCAACATCGGCGTGCGGGCCGTGCACACCAAACAGTCTTCCGGCGCCTTCCGGCCCAGTTTCCCGGGCGAGAAGCCGGATGTGTCGTCCGCGTTCGGCGACTTCACCGCCACGACGGCCGACCGGAGCTACACCGACCTGCTGCCGAGCGCCAGCGTCCGCATCGACGTGACCCGCAACGTGGTCGGCCGACTGGCCCTGAGCCGCACGGTCACGCGCGCAGACTACACGGCCCTGTCCGCCTTCACGTCGCTGAACACGACCGGCATGTTCCTGGACAACAACGCCAGCGGCGGCGGTACGGCAGGGAATGCCGACCTCAAGCCCATCCGCTCCACCAACTTCGACGCCAACATCGAGTGGTACTTCGCCCCGCGCGCCTTCGTGTCCATGGGCGCCTTCCACATGGAGATGGCCAGCTACATCACCAATGGCACGTTCAGCGCCACCTACCCGGTCCTGCTCGGCAACACCGGCGGCGGCTCCACCCAGCAGGTGGTCAACCGTCAATTCACGATCACGGGCCTGACCAACAAGAAGGCCGCCGTCACCGGCCTGGAGTTCGCATTCGAGACGCCGATCGCGAACAACTTCGGCGTCAACGCCAACTACACCTACGCCGACGGCCACGATGCCGATGGCCACGTGCTGCGCGGTGACGTGAAGAACTCCTTCACCCTGGGCGGATTCTTCGAGAACGACCAGTTCTCGGCGCGCGTGAACTACAGCTACACCGACGACATCTTCATCGGCACCGACCGCGGCACCGACTACTACCAGAAGGGGAACGGCGTGCTGTCCGCGTCGCTCGGCTACAAGTTCAACAGCAACTTCGCGCTGAGCCTGGATGCGCAAAACCTCAACGACCCGAAGCTGAAGTACTACGCGTCGGAGGTCCAGCCGCGCGGCATCTACCGCAACGGCCGTCAGTTCTACCTGACCGCACGTCTGAAGTTCTGATCAATGAATCCGCCGGGCACTCTGCCCTGGCGCGGTTCGGCAATCAATTGAAGGAAGCGCTGCGGCGCTTCCTTTGTTTGCCTGAGGAGGAACCTCGACCAACCAAAACGGCCGGCCGGTCTGGACACTGACGTACACGCCCTGACATCCAGGCCAACAGCACGGGGACCTGTCGGTCCTCGCCCCTGCAGCTTTACCTCTGGTGAGCCTCAGCCGCCGGCGCCGAGCCGCGCGGCGATGTCCTTGCGCAAGGCTGCGTCCCGCTCCACGTCGAGTTCGCCGAACAGGTGGCGCTGCCCCTCGGGGATATGCGCCAGCGCCTCGCCGCGCGCGCCGAACACGTAGTGGTCGAACAGGGCCCGCCAGCCCTCGCGTTCGCCGTCGGGCAGGTGGCGCAGGGCCAGCATCGCCAGGCGCAGAGCGGCGAGATGCAGGTCGTCGCGCCGGCCCGATGCGGCCTCGGGCCGCCACCAGTAGTTCATCAGCACGTTCAGGTGGGGCGCCAGCGCCTCGACCTGGTGGAACCACAGCGGCGGGATGTAGATCGCGTCGCCCGGCTCCAGCTCGGCCACGCGGGCCTGCGGCAGCGCCTCGGCCAGCAGGGGAAAGCGCGCCGGGTCGGCCTGGAGCAGATCGGGCACCACCGACATGGGCGCGGGGGTGGGCGCATGGTCGGGCGCGGCCAGGTAGAGCCGTGGCGCGCACTGCGGCGGCAGCAGCGTGAAGCGGCGCCGGCCGGCGGCCACGCAGGCGACGTTGTGGGAGTCGTCGAAATGCGCCGGCACCGTGGCGCGGTTGCCGATCCAGATGCGCGGCGCGACGGTCGCGTCCAGCAGCGGGCAGGCGTTGGCCTGTTCCAGGCCCGGCAGGGCCTCCGCCACCAGCGCGCTCTGCGCCGCCAGACTGGGCGGTTCGGGAAAGTGGCTGTAGCGCCAAAGCTGTTCGAACAGGGCCGCGTAGGGGCGCTTGTCGCGGGCGAAGTTGAAGCCGTCCAGGCCCGGCGCGAAGCCGAAGGCGCGCGAGGGGTCGGGCCGCGCGAGCAGGGCATCCACCGGCCGGCCGAGGTCGAAGCCCATCAGGTAGCGCAGGCAGGGCTCCAGGCCCGCACGGCCCTGGGCGACCAGGGGCCAGCCGGCCACCAGGCCGCGCATCACCACCGGCTCGTAAGCGGGCAGCACCTCGCGCTCGAAGCGCTCGCACGTGACGCCGGCCAATTCCCGCATCGCCTGCATGCCATCCTCCTTCAACACCGCCGGGCGGGCGCGCCGCGCAAAACCTCGGGCACGGGGGCCGGCGTCATCTCGCGGCCGGACGAATGCCGTTCATCGCGTCCAGGATCTCGCCGTTGTCCTGGCTGAGCTCCCAGGCGAAGACGCCGGCCAGGCCCTGGCGCCTGGCGAAGGCCAGCTTGGCGCGCACCGCCCTCGGGTCGTCGTAGCCCACGAAGCGCCCGCCGCCGACCAGCGCCCAGGATTGCGTGGCCTTGTCGAACCGCGGCTTCATGCCGACGAGGCCGCCGATGTCCTTGAAGGCCAGCGAGCCGTCCTCGTTGGGCCAGGGGCGGGCATAGCTTCGGTCGGCCTGCACGCCGTCGAAGCCGCGCGCGTACATCGCCACGCCGGCCACGAGCTTGTCCGCCGGCACGCCGTCTCGCAGCAGGTTGGCCACCGACGCCTCGAGGCTGCCGTCCTCGCCGGGGCGCGCGCTGCGCAGCGGCGTGTGGTGGGCCGCCTGCTTCGTCCACGGCCCGGCGAAGTCGTAGGTCATCATGAACACCAGGTCCAGCGACGCCGCCGCGCGGCCCATGTCCATGCGGGCGAGCTGCTCGCGCGTGGTCGCGATCGCCGTGGTCAGCGCATAGCGCCTGCCCCCATTCGGAGCCATCTCGCGGCCGAGCGCATCCAGCCCCGCACGCAGGTCCTGCATCAGCCGCACGTAGTTGCCGGCATCCGCCGGGCTGCCCAGCGCCACGCCGTTGACGGCGCCGTTGGAGCCCGGGTGCTCCCAGTCGATGTCGAGGCCGTCGAAGACCGGGTGCTCGCGCAGCCAGCGCATGGCGGCGCCCACGAAGGCGGCCCGCCCCTCGGCCGTGGCCGCCAGGTGGAAGAAGGGGTCCGAACCGCCCCAGCCGCCCACCGAGGCCAGCACCTTCACCTGCGGATCACGCGCCTTCAGCCGCTCGAAGGCCGCGGTGAACCTCGCCTGGTCGGGATGCGGCGCAATGCCGAAGTTCGGCTGGCCGCGGCAGGCCTCGGCCTCCGACGCGCGCTGGCCTTCGCCGCAGACCAGCAGGAAGGCATAGAGCAGATGGGTCACCCGCCCCGGCGGCAATCGGTCGACGACGTCGACGCCACGCTCGGCCAGGACGTAGGTGCCGACGACGGGGCGCGCCACCTCGGCCTCGCTCGGCCCCGCCCACAAAGACAAAACAAAGCCACCGAGGCACAAAGCCGCAGAGAGAAAGGGCTTTCGCTGCCTCTGTGCCTCCGTGCCTCCGTGGCCGTGTTCGCTAGCCTTCATCCCTGCCTCACAAGTTGCATTCACTGGTCAGCCCTGAATCGGGCACGGTGTCGACGCGGGCCCGGCCCTGACGCTTCAGTTGGTCGGCGCGGGCTTGCATGGCGGCGGGCGTGAGCGTCCTGCCGGCCTCGTGCAGCACCCAGTCGACCTCGAATTCGTGGCTGCGCGGCTCGCCCTCGGCGGCGCCGGCAGAGAGCCAGTGGTTGAAGGCGATGGCCATGGGCTGGCTCGGCACGTTGCGCCCCGTGTGCTCGCCGATCAGCCGGCCGTTGACATAGTGGCGCGTGCGCGTCGCCTCGACCTGCACCGTCAGCAACTGCCAGCCGTCGAAGGATCCCTGCACGATGGACGCCTGGTTGAAGGACTCCCAAGGGTCCAGCCGCACCGTGTGCCAGCTGACGCCGTACAGCCGCGTCTCGGGCTCGCCCCAGCCGCCGTGGGGCAGGTATTCGAAGTCGACCTCGCTGAAATCGGGGTCGTAGTCGTGTCGCAGCGGGCCGGCGAGGAAGAAGCTCTGGATGACGGGATCGCGCGAGCCGGGCGTGTCGCGCAGCCGCACGCGGGCTGCCGTGGTGCCGACGAGGAACTTGCGCGGCCCGCAGAGCTGGGCGAGCGTGGTGTGCTCGGGCCGGCCGTCAGTGCTGAGCCGCAAGCTCAGCAGCCCGCCCTCCAATGACAGCTGCCCCGGCGCGAAGCGCGCGCCCGGCAGGCCGGGGTGGCCGCTGCCCTCGCGCAGCACCCAGCCATCGGCGCGCAGGCCGTCGAGGTCCTTCTGCGAAAAGTCGTCGAAGAATTCGCCGCCTGCCCAGGCTGGCAGGGCGGCCAGCGCCAGCAGCAGCGGCAGCGGCTTCATGCCGGCACCGCCTCGGCGCCGCCGCGCGCCCGCGGCATCGGCACCCACAACAGCAGCAGCAGCGCCGGCAGCCCGCAGGCAATGGTCCAGGCGAAGAAATGCCGGTAGCCCATGGCGAGCTGGACGTCGCCGCTGATGGACTTGCTGAAGACGAAGCCCAGCTGCATGACGCCCGAACCGAGCGCATAGTGGGCCGTCTGGAAGCGGCCGGGCGCGACGGCCTGCATGATGTAGAGGATCATGCCGACGAAGCCGAAGCCGTAGCCGAACATCTCCACGCCGACGGCGACGCCGATGTGCAGCATGTCCTGGGGCAGCGCCGCGGCCAGGTAATAGAAGGTGGCGTTGGGCACGCCCATGGCCACGACGAGCAGGGGCATCGCGCGCCGCAGGCTCAGCCGGCTCGTCACCCAGCCGCCGAGCACCGAGCCCACGAGGAAGGCGCCCGTGCCCACCCAGCCGTAGACATCGGCCACCTGGCCGGTCGTGAGCCCCAGCCCGCCCTTGTCGCGCGCCTCCAGCAGGAAGAGCGGCCCGATGGTCTGCACCTGCCCTTCGGCGAAGCGGAACATGACGATGAAGAGCACGGCGCGCCAGATGCCCGGCTTGCGGAAGAAGTCGACGACGACGTCCCTGAGCATGGCCGCCACGCCGGCCGCAGTGCCGGCGCTCGGGGCGGCGCTCAAGGCGCCGGGCAGGAAGCGCGCGTTGTAGGTCGCCAGCACGGCCACCAGCACGGCCAGCATGAGGAACACGCCGGACCAGGCGTTGAACACGCCCACCTGCCCCTCCAGGTAGCCCGCCAGCTTGAGCACCACGCCGGTGATGAAGAAGCGCGCGCCGTTGAAGAAGGCGCCCTGCCAACCGGCGTAGGCCGCCTGGCGCTTGTCGTCCAGCGAGGCCATGTAGAGGCCGTCGCAGGCGATGTCGTGGGTGGCCGAGGCGTAGGCGATCAGGAAGAGCACCACGATGGCCGCGCCGAACCAGTGCGGCAGGTGCAGGGCCAGGGCCATCAGGCCCAGGCCCGCGGCGCCCACGTATTGCGTCGCCACGACGATGAGCTTCTTGCTGCGGGCCAGCTCCAGGAAGGGGCTCCACAGCGGCTTGATGGCCCAGGCCAGGCCGAGCACGGCCGTCCAGCGGGCGATCTGGTCGTTGGCCACGCCCAGGTTCTTGAACATCAGGCCCGCGATGAGCATGACGACGAAGAACTGCATGCCCTGCACGAAGTACAGGGTCGGCACCCACCGCATCGGCGTGCGGGCCTGCATCACTGCAACCCTTGCGGCGCGCGGCCGCCGGCCTCGGCGCGGCCCTCCAGCCAGGCCTTGAGCCCCGCCAGTGCCCCCGGCGCGAAGCCCCAGGTCAGCACGGTCGGGCCGGCCACGTCCAGGGCCTGGAAGGGGTTCCACAGCGCGAGGTGGAGGTCGGGCCGCCAGCCGGCGGCGGCGAGGCCATAACGGGCCCGGCGCGTGGACACCAGGACGTTGAGGCGGCCGTCGCGCGGCACGCTGGCCCAGTCGAGCTGAGCGATGTCGTCGACCATCTGGACCTGCGCGTCCGTGAAGGCGGCGAACAGGGCCACGGCCTGGCGGCCGGTGGGGCCGGCTTCGGACACCATGTCGGTCGGCACGTCGCCCTGCACGATGACGCGGATGGGCTGGCCCAGGGCCGGCGGCCGTGCGCCTCGCAGCGCCGTGAGGCCCGCCGCCCAGGCCTCGGCCATCAGCGCATGGTCGGCGGCGCGGGCCGCGCCATCGTCCACGGCACGGGCCGGGTAGGCGGCGGCCAGGCGGTCCAGGCGCGCATCGGCCGCCTCGCCCTGGGCGCGGGTCAGCCGGCCATCGGCGAAGGCTTCGCGCAGGGCGTCGATGGCGACGAGCTGCTCGGCTTTCGAACCCTGGGCCAGCACCATGTCGGCGCCGGCCTCGATGGCCATGACGGCGGAGCGCGCGTAGCCGAAGCGGTCGGCCACGGCCTTCATCATCAACGCGTCGGTGATGACGACGCCGTCGTAGCCCCAGTCGTCGCGCAGGATGCCGCGCAGCAGCTGCGGCGACAGCGTGGCGGGTCGGTCGGGGTCGATCTGCGGATAGACGATGTGGGCCGTCATCATGGCCGGCGCCTGGGCCGCCAGGGCCTTGAAGGGCACGAGCTCCAGCGCGTCGAGCTCGGCGCGCGACTTGTCCACCGTGGGCAGGGCATGGTGGGAGTCGACGTGGGTGTCGCCGTGGCCGGGGAAGTGCTTGACGCAGCAGGCCACGCCCTCGCCGAGGGAGCCGCGCATCCACGCGCCGGCCAGCCGGGTCACCTCGATGGGGTCGTTCGAGAAGCTGCGCTCGCCGATGACCGGGTTGGCCGGGTTGTTGTTGACGTCCAGCACCGGCGCGAAGTTCCAGTTGATGCCCAGGGACTTGAGGCCGCGAGCGACCGCCGCGCCCACCGCCTCGGCGCGAGCGGCATCGCCGCCAGCGCCGAGCGCCATGGCCGAGGGAGGCTGGGGCAGGAAGGTGGCACGCACGACGGCGCCGCCCTCCTGGTCGATGCCGATCAAGGCCTCGGGGCCGAGCACCGCGGCGAGGTCGCGCACCAGCGCCCTCACCTCTTCCTCGGTGCCGAGGTTCTTGCGGAACAGGCAGACCGAGCGGATCTTCTGCTCGCGCAGGAAGGCGGCCGTCTCGGTGTCCAGCGACGTGCCGGGAATGTCGACCATCACGAGGCGGCCTGGTTCAAACATGATGCCCCTCGCTCGATGAGTACATCGATCGGCCTTGCAGGCCGCGACGCGGCTCCTGCCGCGCCCCTTCGGCAGGCAAGGCCAGGCCACCGGCCTGGCCATGTCCAGCCTCAGCCCCCGAGGGGATGGCGATGCTCGCGGCATCCAGCCGCGAGCACATCGCCATGGCGGGCCGGCTTGTGGCGGCCCGGCGCTCGGCTCGAAGTTTCATTGTGCTCATGACAGCCTCAATGGGTTTTGGTGACCTTGGCGAGATTCGGCGGCACGTCCGGGTCGAAGCCGCGGGCGCGGGCCAGGGCCTCGACCATGGGATAGAAGCTCTGCACCAGGGCGATGGGATCGAGGTCCTCGTTGCCGGTGGTCACCAGCGGCAGCTCGACGCCAGGCGTCCCGAGGGGCGCGGCCAGCAGCACGCGGCCGCCGCGCGAGCGCATCTCCTCGGCGATGGCGAGCAGCCCGGCCTGGGCCGGCCCGCGCGGCGCGAACACCAGCAGCGGATAGCCGTCCCGCACCAGCGCCATGGGGCCGTGCTTGACCTCGGCGCCCGAGAAGGCCTCGGCCTGGATGCCGCAGGTCTCCTTGAGCTTGAGGGCCGCCTCCATGGCCACGGCCAGGCCCGTGCCGCGACCCAGCACGAAGAGGCGGTCCGCTCCCTGCAGCACGGGCAGGGCGGCGCTCCAGTCCAGCCTGGCCGCCTGTTCGAGCGCCATCGGCAGCACGTTCAGCGCGGCCCGCAGCGCGTCGTCCCGCTGCCAGGCCGCCACGACGCGGGCCCCCGCCACGAGCTGGGCGATGTAGCTCTTGGTGGCGGCCACGCTCTTCTCGGGCCCGGCGTGCAGCTCGAACACGTGCTCGGCCGCGGCGGCCAGCGGCGAGCCGCTGGCGTTGACGAAGGCCACGGTGCGGGCGCCGCCTTCGCGGAAAAACCGCGTCGGCTCGATCAGGTCGGGGCTCTGCCCCGATTGAGAGAAGGCCAGGGACAACAGGCCCTCGCAGTGGATGCGGCTCTGGTAGAGGGTGATCAGCGACATCGGCAGCGACGTGACCAGACGGCCCAGCCGTGCCATGACGAGGTAGGCCAGGTAGTGGGCGGCGTGGTCGGAGCTGCCACGCGCGATGGTGAGCACGCTCGTCGGCGGCCTCTCCTGCAGGGCCTGGCCCAGGCGGGCGTAACTCAGCGGGTCGGCCGCCAATTGGCGGGCCACCGCGTCCGGCGCGCTCAGCGCCTCCTCAAGCATCAGCGACGACATCGATCTCTTCACCTTCCACAAACACGCGCCGCAGCTGAAGCCCGGCGTCCATCACCACCACGTCGGCCCAGGCGCCCGGGGCGAGGCGCCCACGGTCTGCCAGGCCCAGGTATTGCGCCGCCACCGTGGACACGCGGCGCGCGGCCTCGTGCAGGGGCAGGCCCAGGCGCTGCACGAGATTGCGCAGGGCCCGGTCCATGGTCAGGGCGCTGCCGGCCAGCGTGCCGTCGGGCAGGCGCACGCCGCCCAGGCACTTCTGCACCCGGTGCTCGCCCAGGCGGTATTCACCGTCGGGCATGCCGGCCGCGGCGGTCGAGTCGGTCACGCAGAACAGCCCCGGGATGCAGCGCAACGCGGCGCGGATGGCGCCGGCATGCACGTGCAGCAGGTCGGGGATGAGCTCGGCATGCTGCGCATGGGCCAGGGCCGCGCCCACCATGCCGGGCTCGCGGTGGTGCAGCGCGCTCATGGCGTTGAAGAGGTGGGTGAAACCGGCCGCGCCAGCCCGCAGGGCCGCCACGCCGTCGTCGTAGCTGCCATTGCTGTGGCCGACCTGCACGCGGATGCCGGCCTCCCGCAGCGGACCGATGAGGGCCAGGTGGCCGGGCACTTCGGGTGCCAGGGTCAGCACCTTGATGGGCGCGAGGGCATGCAGACGCAGCACTTCGCCGAGCGTGGCCAGGGCCGCATGGGCCGGCTGGGCGCCGAGGCGGTCGGGGTTGATGTAGGGCCCTTCGAGATGCACGCCGACGACCCGCGCCGCCTGGGTGCCGCGTTCGCGGCACACCGGCCCGATGGCCCGCAGCGCCTGCTCGATCTGCTCGACGGGCGCCGTCATCGTCGTGGCGAGCAGGGCGGTCGTGCCGTGCCGGGCGTGTCGCCTTGCGATGGCCTGGATGGCATCGCCGCCCTCCATGGTGTCCCGCCCACCCCCACCGTGCACGTGGGTGTCCACGAAGCCCGGCAGCAGGATGGGCCGGCCGCCTTCGCCGGCACGCGCGGGGTCGATGGGCTCGCCCGCCAACGCCACGATGCGCCCATGCTCGATCTCGAGGCGGCCCTGCAGGCAGCCTTGCGGTGTGACCAGGTCGCCCTCGAGGGTGACTGGAGCGTGTCCGGAGGGCGCCATCAATCCCTGCGCATTTCGGCGACGAAGTCGTAGTAGTCGCTGCGGCAGTAGGAGTGGGTCAGCTCGACCGCCTGGCCAGACGCCAGATAGCCCACGCGGGTGATGAAGAGGACCGCGGCGCCCAGGGGCACTTCCAGCAGCCCGGCGAGCTTGGCGTCCGCATTGAGGGCGCGGATGTGCTGCAGCGCGCGCACCGGCGCCCGCTCGCCCAGGTGGGTGTAGAGCGAGGCCTCGACCTTCTGGGGGTCGGGCAGCACGGACTGGGGCAGCACCGACACCTCGTAGGCCATGACGACGGCATCGGCCAGCCGCAGCCGCTCCAGCCGGGCCACGCGTTCGCCGCTCTTGAGCTCCAGGGACAGCTGCTCGTCCGGCGCCGCGGGCGTGAAGCCGCGCAGCAGCCAGCGCGAACTGGGCACGAAGCCGCGCTGGTGCAGCTCTTCGGAGAAGCTGGTCAGGCGGGTCAGCGGCTGCTCCAGCTTGGGGGCGATGTAGTTGCCCGAGCCGCGCTTGCGGATGATGAGGCCTTGCTCGACGAGGCGGTCGATGGCCTTGCGGGCCGTCACGCGCGACAGCTCCAGCTGCTCGGCCAGCACGCGCTCGCTGGGCAGCGCCTCGTCGGTGTGGAAGATGCCGTCGCGGATGGCCTGGGCCAGGCTCTGCGCCAGCTGCATGTACAGCGGCGACGCGGCATTCGGGTCCGGCTTGAAGTCGAAGACAGCGCTCATGCGTTTGGGTTTTCTCGTGGTTGGATCAGCCGCAGGGCGCCGACGGCGGCATCGCCCTGGGGCTCGATTCGCCGCGCCTGCACGGCCGGTCCGAAGCGGGGCCCCAGGCGCAGCGCGATGCTGCCGGCCAGGGCCAGCGGCAGGGTGGGATGGACGGCCACGGCCAGGGCTTCCAAGGCGCGCGCGGCGGCATCGAGCAGGCTCGCGGCGGCGGCGTCCGCGGCCTCGTGCTCGAACACCAGTGGCGCGAGGCTGGCGTAGCCGGCCTGGCCGGCCCGGGCGCAAAAGGCCAGCAGGGCCTCGCGCGTGGCGCCCACCTCCCGCCACACCGCCTGCGCCAGCGGCCCGGCCGGCGCGCGGTCGTCGTAGGCCGCCTGGGCGAGCTTCATGGCCTGCTGGCCGAGCCAGGCGCCGCTGCCTTCGTCGCCGATCTGCCAGCCCCAGCCACCGACGAGGCGGCGGCTGCCATCCGGCAACAGGGCCTCGGCCACGGAACCGGTGCCGGAAATCAGCAGCGCCCCGGGCCGACCGCCATGGGCGCCCAGCAGGGCGGCGAGGCCGTCGGTGACCAGGCCGAAGCGCGCCACGCCGGGATCGGCCGCGACGAAGGCCTCGAGCTGCGCCGGCACGCCGGTGCCGGACAGGCCGAGGCCGAGGGCGCAGTCCTCCAACGCCACACCGCTCACGCCAGCCCGGGCGACGGCGTCGGCGATGTGCCGCCATGCCTGCTCTGCACCCTGGCCGAGAGCAGAGGCTCCGGATTCACCGCGCCCCAGCACGCGCCCGGCGGCGTCCGCGACCACCGCGCGAGTGCTGGTACCGCCACCATCGATCCCGACCCACCAGCGCACGGCCCTCCCGGAGTCGCGGGAGGTCACGAGGGAGGGGTCGAGAACGAGCGGCATGGCTGATGGCGGCAACATCGATACCACTCTAATACCAAAACCCAAGGTGGTCAATTGGTTTTAAACTGGTCCACGGCCACCGGTGCGAGCTACGGACTGTCCCCTAGGCAGGACAGCGCAGCGCCGGAATGGACAAGAATACCAGTCAGAAACCAACCCGACAGCGCCTTGTTTACCCTTCACCCCGCGGCCAGCGATGCCCTGGCCGAGCTGCTCGAACGCATCGGCCGGGTCGCGCGCCGCCATGCCGGCCTCGCGGAGCGCTTGCTGGACGCCCTCAGCGCCCAGGCTTTCGCCGCGGGCGACACCGCTTCCGCGGTGGATGCGCTTTACGCACGCTTCGGCCTGCTGGAACCGCGCGGGCGGGCGCTGGAGCTGCTGCCGGCCCTGGAGCAGGGCGGCGCGCTGGCCGTGGCCGGGCATTTCCCCATCCAGGCTGCGCGCGTGTGCGAGGCCTTGGGCCGCATCGCCTACCAGCAAGGCGAGTACCAGCTCGCGAGTGAGCAGTGGTCCCGCGCCCTCGACCTCGCGGAGGTCAGCGGCCATGGGCAGACCGGCGTGGCCGCACGCATCGGCCTGGGCCAGATCCATTACGCGCAGGCCGACTGGGCGCGCGGGCTGCGACAGATGCGCGATGCCGGCGAGCAGCTCAAGATCGCCGGCATCGACGACAGCTACCTGGCCGCCAAGCTGGCGCTCAACATCGGCGTCGGCAGCTTCGAGACCGGCGACCTGCCGGCGGCGGAGCGGCATTTCAGCCATGGGCTGGCGGCAGCGCGGCGTGGCGCCCATCGCGTCTTCGAGGCCGAGGCGCACTGGCATCTGGCCCGGGCCGCCCTCGCCCGCCAGCGCATGGACTGGGCAGTGGCCGACTGCCGGCTGGCCCTGGACATCGCCGCCCGCCAGGGCTACCCCTGGCTGGAGGCGGCTGCCAGCCGCACCTGGACCGAGATCGCCCTGGCCCGTGGCGACAACGCTGCCGCCGTGCGCTCCACCCGCCATGCGCTGGCCCTGGCCCAGCGCATCCAGGCCCGGGCCCAGGCGCGCCAGGCCCACCTGCAGCTGGCGCAACTGCTGCAGGCCGAGGGCGATGCGGCCGGGGCGCTGGAGCACCTCTGGCAACACCTGGCCCTGCAGTCCGAAATTGAAAAGCTGAGCCTGCCGGCTCGCGCCACGCTGGCGGCGCCGCCGGCCGACGACGCGGGCGCTCCCGTGACGCCCGAGGAGCTGCTGCTGCACCTGTGCGGCCAACGGCAGCGGCTGGCCGGCGCGCCGCCGTCAGAGGCGCTGGCCGAGCTGAAGGCGGCGGCCACGCGCATCCTGGGCCTCGATCGGGTGGTGCACTGGCGCCTCGGCGAGGGCGGCCTGGATGCCGGCCGACATCCCCGTTATCTGGACCTCCTGGGCCGCCATGGCGCGCCCCTGGCCCTGCCCGACGCCGCCCTGCACCCCTGCCATGCCGAGCTGTCCGGCCTGGCGGGCTCGGCCGAGGCCCGCATCGAGGTGCCGCTGTACGCTGGCGACCGGCTGGCCGGCGCCCTCTGGCTGGTGGACGGCCACGCCACCCGCGCCTGGACGCGGCAGGAGCTGCTCATCGCCAGCCAGTTGGCCCTGCTGTTCGAGGCGCAGCTGCGCTAGGGCGGCGCCGGCATCTACGGCACGCACCCCAGCCTCTCCTACACGCGGGGCGGGTCGGTCTCGCGCTCGAAGTGGCGGTGGCGGGCCAGCGCGGAGATGAAGGCCTCGACGCCCGAGTCGGCATCCTTGTCGATGACGATGCCCGGGTCGGCCGCGCCCGAGGGCAGCGAGGCGCTGACGCCCGCGGCCCGCAGCAGCCCTTCGCCCGCCCCGAGGGCCAGGATGGGCTTGCAGTGCCGGTACTGGTCACGCACGAATTCGAAGGCGTGGCCGTCGCGGCCCAGCATGTCGACACCGGCCTCGCCATCGGGCAGGACGAGGCCATCGAACAGGAAGCCGGGCTCGTTCTCCAGCGATACGTCGGCCTGCAGGTCCACGCCGTCGGCCGTCTGCACAGGCCCGATGCGGGGCGCGGCGATGCGCGGCACGGCGCCCTGCTCGAACAGGGCCTGGTGCACGGCCATCAGCGGCTCGCCGAGCACGCCGTCCGCCGCGAGGAGCACGACCTTGCGGCCGGCGACGGAGCCGTCGCCGGGCCGGGCCATGAGCGACAGCGCCAGAGAGCGCTTGACCTCCGGCTTGGGCACGCGCGCGATGGCCAGCGGCATGGGCTCGGGCAGCGGCATGTTGAGCCCCGCGGCGACCCGCGTGGCCAGCTCCTGCGAGGCGTTGCGCAACGAGGCGACCATGCGCTCGCGCACGGCCGGCACGGTCACCTTGCTGAGCTCGAAGCGGAAGGCCGCGGCGATGTGGGCCTGCTCGGCCGGCGTCTGGCTCTCGTAGAACAGCCGCGCCTGGTTGTAGTGCTCGGCGAAGAGCTCGGGCTTGGCACGCACCTTGGCCTGGTCTTCCCGCGCCCGCAGCCGCGCCGCCACGGACGTGAAGCCCTGCTCGGCCGCGCCGGCCTGGAAGGGGCAGCCCCCTGCCAGTGAGTTGGGTTCATAGGCCACGCGCCCGCGGTGGATGGCCTGCCGGTGCATGCCGTCGCGCTGGTTGTTGTGCACCGGCGCGATGGGCGAGTTGATGGGAATCTCGTGGAAGTTGGGGCCGCCCAGGCGCGAGATCTGCGTGTCGACGTAGGAATGGATGCGGCCGGCCAGCAGCGGATCGTTGGAGAAGTCCAGGCCCGGGATGATGTTGGCCGTGCAGAAGGCGACCTGCTCGGTCTCGGCGAAGAAGTTGTCGGGGTTGCGGTCGAGCACCATGCGGCCGATGGGCCGCACCGGCACGAGCTCTTCCGGCACGATCTTGGTGGCGTCGAGGATGTCGAAGCTGAAGCGCGCCGCCTCCTCCTCCGTGAACACCTGGACGCCCAGCTCGTATTCGGGGAAGGCGCCGGACTCGATGCGCTCCCACAGGTCCCGGCGGTGGTAGTCGGGGTCCGCGCCGGAGATCTTCACGGCCTCGTCCCAGGTCAGCGAGTGCGTGCCGAACTTCGGGTTCCAGTGGAACTTGACGAAGACGGACTCGCCCTGCGCGTTGACCATGCGGTAGCTGTGCACGCCAAAGCCCTGCATCGTCGCGTAGCTGCGCGGGATGGCGCGGTCGCTCATGACCCACATCAGCATGTGGGTCGATTCGGGCATCAGCGAGACGAAGTCCCAGAAGGTGTCGTGGGCGCTGGCCGCCTGCGGCATCTGGTGGTGGGGCTCGGGCTTGACGGCGTGCACGAGGTCGGGGAACTTCATCGCGTCCTGGATGAAGAACACCGGGATGTTGTTGCCGACCAGGTCCCAGTTGCCCTCGTCCGTGTAGAACTTGACCGCGAAGCCGCGCACGTCGCGGGCCGTGTCCTTGCTGCCGCGTTCGCCCGCCACGGTCGAGAAGCGCACGAACACCGGCGTGCGCTTGCCCGCGGCCTTGAAGGGGGCGGCCATGGTCAGCTCGTCCAGCGCCTCATAGCTCTCGAAATAGCCGTGGGCCGCGGAGCCTCGCGCGTGGACGATGCGCTCGGGGATGCGCTCATGGTCGAAGTGGGTGATCTTGTCGCGGAGGACGAAGTCCTCGAGCAACACCGGGCCGCGCGTGCCGGCCTTGAGGGAGTTCTGGTTGTCGGCGATGCGAACGCCCTGGTTGGTGGTGAGCGGCTGGCCGGACGAATCCACGCGCACGCGGTCCAGCGGCGCGATGGTCGCGTTGCGCCCCTCGGGCGCCTGGGTGCCGACCTTGGCGCCGGCCTGCGACTCGGACAGCGTGCTGCCCGTCGCCAGCCGCGACGGCGGCGTCACCAACTGGCCGATCGCTGGCTCCAGGCCCTGGGCCGCGCCGTGCTCGGCCGCCTTCGTGGCATTGAAGGGCATGGCGGCAGCCGTGGCCTGCACGTCTTCCATGCGCTGGGCTGCGAGGTCAGCATCGCGGGCAGGCTCGGGCCGCGAGGCGCCGCTGTCCGTGTTGCGCGCCGCGGCCTTGGCGGCGCTCGCCTTCTTGGCCGGCGCGGAAGTCTTGGCGGACTTCTTTGCCGCCGGAGTCGTGGGAGTCTTGGCCATGGAGCGTCCTGTGCGGGTGAAGTGGCAACGGCGACGGACCGGCATTCGGCATGCCCGGCCCGCGCTTCATCGGGATTTCATGCAGTTCGCCCACAGTGCGGCGCCCGTGCCCACCGCCACGCCCAACCTCCTCCCCGCCGTCGCGCTGGCCGGCCGCGCCCGTCTGCCGGCCGGCTTCGGCCGGGTCATCGGGGCGCAGTTCGCCTCGGCGCTGGCGGACAACGCCTTGCTGGTGGTCGCCATCGCGCTGCTGGCTCAGCAGGGCTTCGCGCCCTGGTGGGCACCGCTGCTCAAGGTCGGCTTCATGGCGGCCTATGTGGTGCTGGCGCCGTGGGTGGGGCCGCTGGCCGACGCCTTCGCCAAGGGCCGCGTGATGGCAGCGATGAACCTCGTCAAGATGGCGGGCCTCGCCCTGCTGGCCTGGGGCCTGCATCCCGTGGCGGCGCTGGCGGTCGTGGGTCTGGGCGCCGCGGCCTACGCACCGGCGAAATACGGCCTCGTCACCGAGCTGGCCGCGCCCGAGGCGCTGGTGAAGGCCAATGGCTGGATCGAGATCAGCGTCGTGTCGGCTGCGCTGCTGGGCGCGGTGCTGGGCGGCGCGCTGGTGAGTCCGGCCTGGCTGGGCTCGGGGCTGGCGGACTTCTGCGACGGGCTGGACCTGCCGGCCGACAAGCTGACCGGCTCGCTTGCGGCCCTGCTGCTGATCTACGCCCTGTCCAGCGCGCTCAACGCCGGCATCCCCGACAGCGGCTGCCGCCAGCGCAGCGAGTCGCATGGCGCGGCGGCGCTGCTGCGCGAGTTCCGCGCCGCCAACCGCCTGCTCTGGCGCGATCGCGAGGGCGGCCTGTCGCTCGCCGCGACGACGCTGTTCTGGGGCGTCGGGGCGACGCTGCAGTTCGCGGTGCTGCGATGGGCCGGCACGGTCCTGGCCCTGCCCTTGAGCCAGGCGGCCTATCTGCAAGCTGCCGTGGCCGTGGGCGTGATCGCCGGCGCCGCGGCGGCGGGGCGATGGCTGGCCCTGCACCAGGCCCGCCACGGCTTGTGGGCCGGCGTGGCGCTGGGCCTGCTGATGCCGGTGGTGGCCCAGGTGAGCGAGGTGGCCCTGGCGGCCGTGGTGCTCGCCGTCGTCGGCGCGGTGGGCGGCGCCATGGTCGTGCCCTTGAATGCCCTGTTGCAGCACCGCGGTGCGGCCCTGCTGAGCGCGGGCCGCTCGATCGCGGTGCAAGGCTTCAACGAGAACCTGAGCGTGCTGGCGATGCTGGCGGCCTACGCGGGCTGCGAGGCGGCCGGGGTGCCCATCACCGCGACGCTCAGCGGCCTGGGCGCGCTGGTGGCCGTGGCCATCCTGGCGCTGATCGCAGTCGATCGGCGACAGCGACGCTGACGGCGCGTCCGGGCGTCAGACGACGGGCTGCAGGCCGCGCAGCCCGATCACCGGCTCGGCGCGTGCGATCGCTCCTTCCAGCACCGCCTCGAAGCGGGCCGTGATGTCGCTCCAGTCGAGGCGGCGCGCCGTCGTGCGCGCGGCCTCGGCCACCGCCCGGCGCGCCGACGGGTCCAGGGCCGCGGCGCGGGTGGCGGCAATGAAATCGGCCTCCTGGCCGGCGCCGGCCAGCCAGCCGTTGACGCCGCTGCGGATCAGCTCGCCCGCCGCGGCGCTGTCGAAGGCCACGACGGCGCAGCCGCTGGCCATGGCTTCGGTGGTGACGTTGCCGAAGGTCTCGGTGAGGCTGGGAAAGAGGAAGAGGTCCAGCCCGGCGTAATGGGCCGCGAGGTCGTCGCCGCTGCGCTGGCCGGCGAACACGGCGTCAGGCGCCCGCGCGGCCAGCTCCGCGCGCATGGGGCCGTCGCCGACGAAGACGAGGCGGGCGCGCGGCTGCAGGGCCTTCACGGCCTCGAAGGCGGCGAGCACGACGCCGAGGTTCTTCTCGGGCGCCAGGCGACCGACATAGCCGAGGACGAGGTCGTCGGCGCCGGCGCCCCAGGCCATGCGCATGGCCTCGCTGCGGCGGGTGGGGTCGAAGCGCTGGGCGTCGACGCCACGGCCCACCACGGACAGGCGCTCGAAGCCGCGCTCGACGAGCTGCACGCGCATGGCCTCGGTGGGCACCATGGTGGCATCGCAACGGTTATGGAACTTGCGCAGATAGCCCATGATGGGCTTGGCCAGCAGGCCGAGCCGGTAGTGGCGGCCGTAGGCGTGGAAGTTGGTGCGGTAGTCGGACGTGACGGGCAGCGCGAGATGCTGGGCCGCCTGCAGGGCCGACCAGCCCAGCGGTCCTTCGGTGGCGATGTGCACGACGTCCGGCCGCCGCAGCGACCACAGCTTGACCAGGCTGCGCTTGCTCGGCACGCCCATGCGCAGGTTGGGGTACAGCGGCACGGCCAGGCCCTTGGTCAGCACCTCGTCGACGGCGGGCCTGCCGCTGGACGGCGGCGTCAGCCGGGACGGCTGGCGTGGCCGGATCAGCTGCACGTCGTGGTTGCGGCGGTTCAGCCCGTCGATGACGCGCGCCATCGACATGGCGACGCCGTTGACCTCGGGCGGATAGGTCTCCGTCACCACCGCGAGCCGGCGCGAGTGGCGCGGCGCGGGCAGGTCATCGACCAGGATGTCGTCGGCCTCGGCAGCCGTGGCGGTGGCGGTCTTCATGCGGTCATGGTCAGCCGCCTGTGCAACAGCACGATGACAACGGCGCAGGCGTGGCGTCGTCACGCCGATTTCACGCAAGCCCTCCACCATGCGCCCCGCCTGACACCCACTGAGCAAGGACGGGACGTGAACGAGTTCTTCCAAACCCTGAAGACCCAGCGCTGGGACGACCACCGCTACTACCACCACAGCCGCATCAACCAGAGCCTGCACCTCGTCAGCGCGCTGAGCTTCCTCGCTGCCTACGCGCTGGTCTTCGTCAACCCCGCCTGGGCCGCGCTGCTGGCCTGGTGCGTGTCGATGACGACCCGGCAGGCCGGGCATTTCTTCTTCGAGCCCCGCGGCTACGACGAGATCAACCAGGCCACCGACGACTACAAGGAAGCCATCAAGGTGGGCTACAACATCCGCCGCAAGATCGTGCTGATGTCCGTCTGGGTGGCGCTGCCGGCCGTGCTGTGGCTGGCGCCGTCCCTGGGCGGCCTGATCCAGCCGGCGGTCGGCCTGACGGGCTATCTCGAGGATGTCGGCATGGCGTGGTTCTGCCTGGGCGTCGTCGGCCTGCTCTTCCGCGTGGGCCAGCTCTGGGTCACGCAGGGCCCGATGCAGGGCCTGGCCTGGATGACCAAGATCCTGACCGACCCTTTCCACGACGTGATGCTGTACCGCAAGGCGCCGCTGTACCTGCTGCGCGGCCAGCTCATCGACCCGATGGAGCACGTCGGCCAGCAGGCGCATTGATGGACGAAACATTGACCCTCTCGGCGTTGGCCCTGGGCGTGTTGGCCCTGCTGCCCGCGGCCAAACGGCGCCTGGAGCTGTCGCGGGCCAAGCACCGTTCCCTGGCCGGCCACTCGCGCATGGCCAAGCGGCTGGCGCGCTGGGTGCCGGGCTATGCCTACGACGAGACGCAGTTCTTCGCGGCCGACGGCGCACCGGCCAACGTGGCGGCAGCCCGCCGCGCGGCCCTGGGCCGCCTGGGCGCCGAGTTCGACACGCGCTTCGCGAAGACGCTGGCCGCGACCGCCACGGCGCGCGAGGCCATTCCCGACCTGCGCTTCACGGCACGCTACCGCGTGCCCTTCCAGTTCAGCCCCGTGTTGCGCGAGCACCTGAAGATGGGGGCCTTTCTTCAGGCCAGCGAGGGCGTGCAGGTGGAGGACCTGGACGGCAACCGCCTCTACGACCTCACCGGCTCCTACGGCGTCAACCTGCTGGGCTATGACGCCTACAAGGCGTGCATCGACGAGGCCGTGGCGACGGCGCGGGACCTCGGCCCCGTGCTGGGCGCCTACCACCCCTGCGTGCTGGAGGTGCTGTCCCGCCTGAAGGCCATCTCCGGCCAGGAGGAGGTGAGCTTCCACATGTCGGGCACCGAGGCCGTGATGCAGGCCGTGCGGCTGGCGCGTTATCACACCCGCAGGAAGCGCCTGGTGCGCTTCGCCGGGGCCTACCACGGCTGGTGGGAGGACGTGCAACCCGGGCCTGGCAACCCGCTGCCGCCGCGGGAGACCTTCACGCTGCAGGACATGTCCGAGCGCTCGCTGCGGGTGCTGGCCACGCGCCGCGACATCGCCTGCGTGCTGGTCAATCCGCTGCAGGCCCTGCACCCCAACGCGAACGCCCCGGGCGATTCCGCCCTCGTCGACGGCAGCCGCCGCGCCGGTTTCGACCGCGAGGCCTACACGACGTGGTTGAGGCGGCTGCGCGAGGTGTGCACGGCCCGAGGCATCGTGTTGATCTTCGACGAGGTCTTCGTGGGCTTCCGGCTCGCGCCCGGCGGGGCGCAGGCGTACTTCGGCGTGAAGGCCGACCTGGTCACCTACGGCAAGACGCTGGGCGGCGGCCTGCCGGTCGGCGTGGTCTGCGGCAGCCGCGCGCTGATGACGCGCTACCGCGAGGACCGGCCGGCGGACATCTGCTTTGCGCGCGGCACCTTCAACGCCCACCCCTACGTGATCGCGGCGATGGCGGCCTTCCTGAAGCGGCTCGACCGGCCCGAGGTGAAGGCCTTGTACGACGGCCTCGAGCCACGTTGGAACGCCCGCGCCGAGCGGCTCAACGCGAGGCTGCAACAGGCCGGCGTGCCGGTGCGCGTGGCCAACCTCTCGACCATCTGGACGGTGCTCTACACCCAGCCCGGTCGTTACCACTGGATGCTGCAGTTCTACCTGCGCAAGCACGGCCTGGCGCTGAGCTGGGTCGGCACGGGCCGGCTGATCTTCAGCCTGAACTACGGCGACGCCGAGTTCGAGGACGTGCTGGACCGCTTCGTCGCGGCCTGCGACGAGATGCGAGCCGACGGCTGGTGGTGGACGGCGCCTGAGCTGACCACCCGGGCCATACGCCGCAGCGTGTTCCGCGAAATGCTGAGTCGCAAGTTCTAAGGGCTGGTTACCGATGGACGAACGGCATGCAGCACCGCCTCTGGACGGCCGCAGCGCAACGGCGGGCCCCGGTTGGCTCAAGCGCCTGGTGGCGCAGGAGGACCTGAACTTCCTGCTGACCAACCGGGTGCCGCGCATCGCGCTGACCCGCCTCATGGGGCGCTTCGCCCGCATCGAGAGCCCGCTGCTGACGCGGCTGTCGATCGGCATCTGGCGCATGTTCACGCCGCTGGACCTGAGCGAGGCCAGGCACACGCGCTTCCGTTCGCTGAAGGACTGCTTCACCCGCGAGCTCAAGGACGGCGCCCGCCCGTTCGACGCGCGGCCCGAGGTGTTCGCCAGCCCGAGCGACGGCATCGTCGGGGCCACGGGCGTGGTGGAGCGCGGCCAGGTCTACCAGGCCAAGGGCTTTCCATATTCGACCGAGGAGCTCTTCGGCCCCACGCAGGACGCGAGCGTCTTCGAGGGCGGGCGTTATGTGACGCTGCGGCTGACCTCGGCGATGTACCACCGCTTCCATGCGCCGGCCGACGGCACGGTGGAGCACGTCACCTACCTGAGCGGAGACACCTGGAACGTCAATCCGGTGGCGCTCGCGCGCGTGGAGAGGCTGTTCTGCCGCAACGAGCGCGCCGTCGTGCGCATGCGGCTGGCCAGCGGTCACCCGGTTGCGCTGGTGCCGGTGGCCGCCATCCTCGTCGCCAGCATCCGCCTGCACTTCCTGGACGTGCTGCTGCACCTGGGCCGCCGGGGCGCGAACGAGATGCCCTGCAGGGCGCCGCACGTCAAAGGCCAGGAGATGGGCTGGTTCGAGCACGGCTCGACCATCATCGTGTTCGTACCGCCGGGGTTCGAACTGGCCGAAGGCATCGCGCAGGGCGTGCAGGTGCGCGCGGGCCAGGCGCTGTTGAAACTGCGCTGAGCCGAGCCGTCAGGCGACGGTGTCGGGTGCGACGGCCTTGGCGGCGGCCGCCACGGGCACGGGCACGGGCAGGGCCGCGGGCGCCACAGGTCGCGCGGCTGGCAGCATGCCGGGAAGCGCCGCCTGGTCGCCGCGGTCGAGGATCTCCAGGCGGCCATCGTGGTGCTCGACCAGGGCCGTGAGGCTCTCGACCCAGTCGCCGTCGTTGCAGTAGAGGATGCCTTCAATCTCGCGGATCTCGGCGTGGTGGATGTGGCCGCAGACGACGCCGTGGGCGCCGCGCTTGCGCGCCTCCCGCGCGACGGCATTCTCGAACTCGTTGATGTAGCTGACTGCGCGCTTGACCTTGTGCTTGAGGTAGCGCGACAGGCTCCAGTACGGCAGGCCGAACTTGGCGCGGATGTGGTTGAACCAGCGGTTGACCTTGAGCGTGAACTCGTAGGCGAGGTCGCCGGCGATGGCGAGCCAGCGGGCGCACTGGATGACGCCGTCGTAGAGGTCGCCGTGGGTGATCCACAGCCTGCGGCCGTCCGCGGTGACGTGCATGGCCTCTTCCACCACGTCGACGCCGCCGAAGTTGTGCGCCAGGTACTTCCGCGCGAACTCGTCGTGGTTGCCGGGGATGAAGATGACGCGCGTGCCCTTGCGCGCCTTGCGCAGCAGCTTCTGGACGACGTCGTTGTGGGTCTGCGGCCAGTACCAGGAGCGGCGCAGCTGCCAGCCGTCAATGATGTCGCCGACGAGGTAGAGGGTGTCGCACTCGACGTCGCGCAGGAAGTCGAGCAGGGCTCTCGCCTGGCAGCCAGGCGTGCCCAGGTGCAGGTCCGAGATCCAGACGGTGCGCACCGACAGCGTGGGCTTGTCGGCGGCTCCACCCGCGGCTTGTGGGTCTTGCGTCGTCGGCATGGTGGGCATGCTGCCCACCGGTCATGACGCGCGCGTGAAGCCTTGAGCTAGGTCAAGCCCTTGAAGGGTCCGCTGGCGAGCCAGGCGTCGATCTGGGCCTGCCGGTCGTTGCCCCAGAAGGGCTCGCCGTCGACGATGAAGTAAGGCGCGCCGAAGACGCCAGCGGCAATGGCGGCATCGTTCTCGCTCTTCAGGCGCGCCTTCCAGGCAGGGTCGTTCCAGGCGGCTTCCGCGGCATCGGCGTCGAGGCCCGACTCGACAAGCAGCAGCTTGAGGGCGGCGGGATCGCTCAGCACCACGCCGCGTGTGAAGTAGGCGCGCAGGCCGGCATGGGCCCAGGCGACGGCGCGCGCCGGGTCCCGGTCGTGCAGCCACCAGAACACGCGTGCGGCGTTCTGCGTCGGGATAGGGAAGGTCCCCGGCTGCCGGTAGGGCAGGCCGGCAAAACGAGCCGAGCGTTCGAAGTCGCGCAGCATGTAGTCGCGCTTGAGGGGGTGGGAAATGGGCGACTTCAGCTCGGCGGCCTGGAAGGTAGCGCCGAGAAGGATGGCATGCCACTGCACGCGTCGGCCATGACGGGCCGCAACGGCTTCGATCCACTCCGAGGCGATGTAGGAGTAGGGGGAGGAGAAGTCGAAATAGAACTGCACCGGCGGACGCTGCAGCGCGGTGTTTTCAGCCAGAAAGCGGTCGTCGATCATGGCGCCACCTTAGCGGCGGCTGCGGCGCCCCGCAGCGGGGCTTACGCCGAGTGCAAGCGGGCCGCAAGCCGGGGCCGGTTATGGCCTGAATTCGCCTGCACCCGTCCAGCGGCCTCGTTTCGGGAGAAACGCTTGCAAATACGCCAAAGAGCGATTTGACTGGTAATGGCCCAGCATGGTTTATCAAGCCAAGTCCAATCCAGCCTTACCCGGCGTTGCCGATTTTCGGCACCTCGACATCCCGGGCCGCAAAAGCAAAACCCCCACCGTGCAGGACACGATGGGGGTTGGCTGGGGTAAATAGCCTGACGATGACCTACTTTCACACGGGAATCCGCACTATCATCGGCGCTGACTCGTTTCACTGTCCTGTTCGGGATGGGAAGGAGTGGGACC
>NZ_JAJTWT010000017.1 GCF_021353235.1 Pelomonas caseinilytica | reverse complement strand
CCACGCTTCCTTCCCACGCTCGGTCGCCCTCACGCAGTTGCGCTTCGCTTCGCTCACTGTGACCAGCTCGCGGGAGGACTTGCACCTCCAGGATGTGCGCCCATGCTGGGCGCACACGAAAAACCCGCCGGGCTTGCGCCGGGCGGGTGGTGTCGTCCAACCGGTTCCGGGGCCGACGTCTCGGCCCCGTGACGAGATCAGAACTCGTACTGGGCGGTCAGCTTGACGGCACGGGGCGCGGTGTAGGCGATCGGCGAGTGGTAGGTCTCCAGCAGCGAGGTCGGGTCGCTGTCGTTCTCGTGCACTTCGTTGATCGCCTGGACGGTCTGCTTGTTCAGCAGGTTGAACACGTCGGCACGCAACGTCAGGCCCTTGAACCGGGCGGGCTTGTAGACGACGTTCATGTCCAGCGTGTAGTCCCAGGGCAGGCGGCCTTGCGAAGCGCGCGGCGTGGCGGCAACGACGGCATTGCCGCTGCCGTCGGTCTGCACGACACCGGCCGCGTTGGTGACGCTGCAGTAGAAGAACGCCGAGCCATAGCCGGGATCGCCGTCGGGGTTGGTGCCGCCATAGTTGCCGAAGCAGTTCTTGGGCCGGCCCGACTGAGCCGTGAGATTGGCACCGACCGTGATCTGCGGGTTCACCTGGTAGTAACCGAAGGCGTGGATCTGGTGCCGGCGGTCGTTGGGCAGGTAGCCGTAGGCGTTCTCCATCAGCTGCGGGAAGTCCCAGGTCTCGGTCGCCGACACGTCGGTCTGGCCGATGTCGGACTTGGTCTGGCCTTCCGTGTTGCCCTTGTTGCGCGACCAGGTGTAGGTGACCTTGCCGTACCACCCGTTGGAGAAGGGATGCTCCAGCGAGAAATCCAGCGCCAGGTAAGTGCGCTTGGGCTTTTGCGGGTAGCCGATGTCTGACGGCTTCAGCGTGACCGTGGTGTAGTTGGAGCGCGTGCCCGCGTAGTCCACCAGGAAGGTGTTGTCGCGTCCCGGGTTGATCAGGAAGCAGCCACCTTCGCCGGCGTAGTTGGTGCGGTCGATGCCATGCGCGTCGGCATAGTTGTCGAAGGCCGAGCCGCAGTAGTCGTCCAGCGTCGCGCCCAGCCTGCGGTAGGTCATCATGAAGCCGGCGACCAGGTTGGGCGTCAGGGCCTTGTCCAGGCCCAGGCGCACTTCGTCCTGGTAGCTGGGCTTGAGGTCGCGCGCGGCGTAGGTGTTGGCATCCTTGGGCTGGCCGGTCTCGCCGTCGGGCGAGTAAGGCGCCGGTGTCAACGCGGTCATGCCAGTCGGCTGGCCGTTCGCATCCACCCCGGTGTAGCGGAAGTACTGGTAGGTCAGCGTCGAGATGCCGGCGCCGCGCACGGCGAGGTGGGTCGGCGTCTGGATGCTGTAGCGGCCGATGCTGCCCTTGAGGGTCAGGCTGCCGTCACCGAAGGTGTCGAAGGTGCTGGCCAGGCGCGGGCTGATGAAGTTCTTGGACTTCAGGTAGGTTGCACCTTCGCCGTTGGCGCCCGAGAAGCCTTCGTTGCGCAGGCCCATCTGCACGAAGAGCTTCTTGGTGACCTGCCACTTGTCCTCGATGTATTCGGCGTCCTGATCTGAAGTGGCGTTCGTGACGTCGCTGAAGACGTGCTTGCGCACGTAGTAGCCCTGTGAGGCGAGCGAGCCGGCCACGCCGTCGGAGATGACGACGCCGCTGTAGGGCCCGAAGGTCAGGCCCGTGTTGGGCGTGCCCGTCTTGCGATAGCTCCAGGTGCCGCCGCCAGCCTCGACCTGGCCGGCGTTCAACGAGCTGAGCTTGACCTTGTCGATGCCGGCGCGCAGCGTGTGGTTGCCGACCGTCCATTCGACGTCGAAGCGCGCGGCCTTGGTCTTGTCCTTGGCGAAGCCGGTCGGGATGTCGAGGGCTGTGAGCGGATTGGGGCTGTTGTAGGTGATGCCCGGGGCCGCGCCGCTGCCGGAAATGAGGACGCCGGGCAATGTCAGGTCGACGCCCGGGGCGAAGTCGCCATAGCTCTGCTTGTGCGTCGACGTGGCCTGGCCGTAGAGCGCCGTGATGACCAGGTTGTCAGTCAGGTTGCCGGTGTAGCGGATCAGGCTCGCCTGACCACCGACCGCAGGCGAGATGTTGGGCTGGTTGACGTAGTGGCCCGAGTACTTCACGTCCGAGCCGTGCTGCAGCGTTGAATAGTCGAAGGAGTAGTACTTGGAGTCGGTGGTGTAGTTGTCGCCGAAGTTCATCACCGTGAGGCGATGGTCGTCGGTGATCTGCCAGTCCAGCTTGGCCAGCCAGCGGTTGTTGGTCGTGGTGTCCTTGAGCCAGCCGTTCAGCGGCAGCGTGGTCGAGGTGGAGGACTGGGACGAGTTGGTGCCCTCGTCCTTGTCCCTGGTCTGGTCAGCGGCGACGAACAGGAAGAGCTTGTCCGGCACGATGGGGCCGCCCACGTAGGCACCGTACTTGTATTCGCTCTTGGTGTTCTTCTCGTTGTAGAACTGCAGCGTGCCGTCGAAGGGCTTGCTGGTGTTCGGGTCGGTCACGCCGGTGGTGGCGAAGTAGTTGTTGTGGTACTTGGAGCGTAGCGCGCTGGGCTCGACCGATACGAAGGCGCCGCCTTCCCACTTGTTGCCGCCGCTCTTGGTGACGATGTTCATCACGCCGCCGGTGGAGCGGCCGAACTCGGCACCGAAGCCGCCGGTCAGCACGTTGGCCTGCGAGATCGCGCCGAAGGGCAGCTCGATGGAGCCCAACTGCGACAGCGCGTTGGTCACCGGGAAGCCATCGATGTAGTAGGAGTTCTCGGACGGAGCGCCGCCGCCGATGCTGGCACCGCCGGCGTAGCGCGGGTCGGCCTTCACGGTGTCGGGGGCCAGCAGAATGATGGAGGTCAGGTCCTGGGCGATGGGCAGAGCCGCGAGCTGGGTGGCCGTGAACGTGGAGACGCTGTTGGTGGCCTGGGTGTCGATCAGGCGGCGCGTGCCGACCACCTTCACGGTTTCGAGCTGGGTCGCCGAGCCGCCCTCGGCCAATGCGACCTCGGCGCCCTGGCCGATCAGCACCTCGACCACCTGCGTGGCCACCGTCTTGTCGCCCTTGACGAGGCTGACCCTGTAGTTGCCGGGCGGCAGTGCGGTGAGTTGATAGCGCCCATTGCCGTCCGGCGTCACGGTGCGCTTGGCGCCCGTGGACAGGTTCTCGACGACGACGACGCTGCCGGGAGCAGTCGCTGAGACTGTGCCGTACACAGTACCGGTGGCGTTGGACTGGGCGTATGCGCCCGGTGCGGCCACCGCCAGTCCCACCGCAATTGCCACGGCAGACAGGCGTAAGAAGCTCTTAGCAAGCATAGAAACTCCGAAAGTGGATGGATTTCGTTGCCGGCAGCCGGTGCCACCGCGTCCTGCCGCCGGGTTCGCGCGAGCAGTCTAGGAAGGGCGCCGGATCGCCTCGATTGCCGGGCGACAGCTCGCTGAAGGCTCGCGTCCGAAGCGCGCCACGGGGGCGCGGACGAAATGAGCTAATGCGTTGAATTTACTGACTTTTCCAGATGCAACACTGAGCTTCAGCGCAGCGTTTCTTTACACGAGCCTGTCGCCGCACGGCAACGTCGGAGAAGCCGGCCTTCGCGCCCGCTCAGCCCACCGGCCGCTCGTTCTCCTGCGCGGCGATCAGCGCCTCGCGCCACAGCCGCGCCGGGATGAAGTGGCGCAGTTGCTCCATCGCCTTGTCGATGAGCGCCGGATGTTGCCGCGCCCTCAGCCGGCCCACGCCTGCGCCAGGAATGCCCACAGCCCTTCCCGCACCTGCGGCTCATCCAGTGTCGGCGCATGGCCGCGGCCGGGCACTTCGAGGGTCTGCATCCCCGGCAGCCGCCCGGCCATCCGCTGCACCGCCGCCGCACTGAGCACGTCCGAGCGCTCCCCCCGCACCACCAGCACCGGCCGTCCTGCCAGCAGGCCGAACAGCGGCCACAGATTCGGCAGCTCGGCGCCGCCCACCAGGTTCTGCGCGATGGCGGGGTCGACGTCGGTCGTCATCAGGTCGCCGTCGATGACGCAGGTGGCCATGGCCAGGGCGCGCCAGTCGTCGGGGCCGTAGTCGGGGAACACGTCGGCGTTGATCCGGGCCAGCCTTGCGATCACCACCTCGGGCGCGGCGGGCGGCTGCGGCTGGCTGAGGTAGGCCTTGATGCGGTCGATGCCGCGCGGGTCCAGCTCGGGGCCCACGTCGTTGAGCACCACCGGGCCCACGAGGGCCGGGCGCAACGCCGCCAGCGTCATGGCCATGAGGCCGCCGAGCGAGGTGCCGATGAGGCCCACGCGCGGGATGCCCAGCAGGTCCAGCAGCGTGAGCATGTCGGCGCAGTAACGGTCGGGGCGGTAGCGCGAGGGGTCGGGGTCGCGCGCAGAGCGGCCACGGCCTCGCATGTCGGGGCAGAGCACGCGGCAGTGCTCGCTCAGCGCCTCGGCCAGCGCGGCGAAGTCCTTGCTGTTGCGCGTGAGGCCGGGCAGGCAGACCAGCACGGGCGCGTCGGCAGTAGGGCCGGGGTAGTCGCGGCAGTACAGCCGCAGGCCATCGTCGCTGGTGTAGTAGCGGTCGAAGTGCTTCATCACTGCGCCGTCCAGCCGCCGTCCACCGGCAGGGCCACGCCAGTGATGCCGGCGGCCGCCTCGCCGCACAGGAACACCGCCACGTCGCCGATGCGCTCGGGCGGCAGCAGCGTGAGGTTGGGCTGCTTCTCGCGCAGCAGGTCGCGGATGCCGGCCTGGCGGTCGCCGCCGTGGGCCGCGGCGCGGGCCTCGATCTGCGGCTGGATCAGCACGGTGTCGGTCCAGCCCGGGCAGATGCAGTTCACCGTAATGCCCTCGGCCGCCGTCTCCAGCGCCACGCCCTTGCTCATGCCCACGAGGCCATGCTTGGCCGCCAGGTAGGCGCTCTTGTTGACCGAGGCCACCAGCCCGTGCACCGAGGCGATGTTGACGATGCGCCCCCAGCCCCGGGCTCGCATGCCGGGCACCGCGGCGCGCAGGGTGTGGAAGGCGGCGCTGAGGTTGATGGCGATGATGGCGTCCCAGCGCTCGGGCGGGAACTCCGCGATGCCGCAGGTGTGCTGGATGCCGGCGTTGTTGACGAGGATGTCCGGCGCGGCGAGCGCTTCGGTGGCGGCGGCGACGAGGCCGGCCGCGGCCGACGCATCCGCCAGGTTGGCACCCACGTAGGCGCAGCGCCGGCCAGTCTCGCGCGCCAGGGCTGTGGCGATGGGCTCGCCCTGCGCCTGCGTCTCGATGCCGTGCAGCACCACGTCGGCGCCCGCTTCGGCCAGGCGGCGCGCGATGGCCGCGCCGATGCCCTGCGAGGCACCTGTCACCAGGGCCGTGCGTCCGTTCAAGCTCATGTCATGTCTCCTGTTGCAGTCGAGTTCTCAGCTCGGTCTTGAGCACCTTGCCGTAGTGGTTCTTGGGCAGGGTGCTGACGAATTCGTAGCGCTTGGGGCGCTTGAAGCGGGCGATGTGCGCGAGGCACAGCGCATCGAGCGCGTCGGCGTCCACGCCCGGCTCGGCCACGACGAAGGCGACGACCACCTCGCCCCACTCGCGGTCGGGCTGGCCCACCACGGCCACCTCGCGCACGCCGGGCTGGGCCAGCAGCACTTCCTCCACCTCGCGCGGGTAGATGTTGGAGCCGCCGCTGATGATGAGGTCCTTGCTGCGGTCCTTGAGGGTGAGATGGCCGTCGGCGCTCATCGCGCCCAGGTCGCCCGTCCACAGCCAGCCGCCGCGCAGCGCCCTGGCGCTCGCCTCGGGCTGACGCCAGTAGCCAGGCATGACGGTCTCGCCGTGCACCAGCACTTCGCCCACTTCGCCTGGCGGCAGCTCGCGGCCGTCGGCATCGGCCACGCGCACCTCGACCAGCAGCTGCGCCCGGCCGACGGAGGCCAGGCGCGCGGCGTCGGCCGTGGCGACCGCTTGCCGGTCCATCGCGGTGATGGTCATCGGCGACTCGCCCTGGCCGTAGATCTGCGCGAAGCACGGGCCCATGACGCGCAGCGCGCGCTGGATGTCTTCGACGTACATCGGCCCGCCGCCATAGACGATGGTCTTGAAGCCCGCGCCGCCGGTGCCGCGGCGCTCGGCCTCGTCGACGAGGCGGCGCACCATCGTCGGCGCGGCGAAGAGGCACAGGCGGCCCAGGCGCTGCGCCAGGTCGACAAGTTCGGCCGGCTCGAAGCCGCCTGACGCCGGCACCAGGTGGCGGGCACCGCGCGCCATGAAGGCGAAGTTGTAGAGCCCGGCGCCGTGCGACATGGGCGCGGCGTAGACGATGACGTCGTCCGAGCCGAGGCTGGCGTCGACGTCCGAGAAGTAGCAGGCCGTCATCGCCATCAGCATGCGGTGGGTCTCGATGACGCCCTTGGGCCGGCCCGTCGTGCCCGAGGTGTAGAAGAGCCAGGCCAGCGCGTCAGCCTCCACGTCCTGCAGCGGCAGCGCCGCCGCCTGCAGCGCCTGGGCGTGCTCGGGGCTGCCGGTCACGAGCAGCGGCAGCTCCGGCAGCGCGGCGGCCACCGCCTCGTGCTGGGCGGCGCCGACGCAGGCCAGGCGGGCGCCGCTGTCGGCCACGATGAAGGCCAGTTCCTGCGCATGCAGCTTCACGTTCACCGGCACCACGGCCAGGCCCGCCCACCAGCAGGCGTGCAGCAGCTCGAGATAAGCCGGCTCGTTGGCGAGGTAGAGCACCACGCGGTCACCGGGCGCGAGGCCCTGCACCTCGCGCAGCGACCGGGCCAGCCGCGCCACGCGATCGGCGAGCTGGCCGTAGGTCCACAGCAGCTGGCTGCCTTGCAGCAGCGCAGGCCGCTCGGGGTGGCGCCGCGCCGCGCGTGCCAGCAACGTGGCGAGGTTCATCGCGCCCGCTCCAGGACGCTGACGTAGCTGGCCACCGCCGAGCCGCCCATGTTGAACACGCCCGCGAGCGTCGGCGCGGGCAGCTGCATCTCGCCCGCCTCGCCGCAGAGCTGCATGGCCGACAGCACGTGCATGGACACGCCCGTGGCGCCGATGGGATGGCCCTTGGCCTTGAGTCCGCCACTCACGTTCACGGGCAGGCGGCCGTCGCGCATGACCACGCCTTCGTCCAGCAGCCGCGCGCCCTGGCCCGGCGCCGCCAGGCCCATGGCCTCGTAGCTCATCAGCTCGGCGATGGTGAAGCAGTCGTGCACCTCGGCGAAGCTCAGGTCGCCCACGGTGCAGCCGGCCGCCGCGAGTGCCTGCGCCCAGGCCCGTCGCGGGCCTTCGAAGCCGGCCGCGTCCCGGCACGACATCGGCAGGAAATCGTTGACCTGGGCACGGCTCTTCAGGCGCACGGCGCGGCGGAAGTCGGCCGCCAGCGACTCGTCGCACAGCACCAGCGCCGCAGCGCCGTCGGACACCAGCGAGCAGTCGGTCTTGCGCAGCGGCGCGGCGATCAGCGGGTTCTTCTCGGACACCGTGTTGCAGAACTCGAAGCCCAGGTCCTTGCGCATCTGCGCAAAGGGGTTGCGCACGCCGTTGGCGTGGTTCTTGGCGGCGATGCGTGCCAGCGTCGCGCCGTGGTCGCCATGGCGCTCGAAATAGGCCTGGGCCACGCGGGCGAAGATGCCGGGGAAGGTGAGCCCCTGCGCGGCCTCCTCGGGCACGTAGGAGGCGTTGCCGAGGATGCGCGTGACCTCGGTGCCGGACACGGCCGTCATCTTCTCGGCGCCCACCACCAGGGCAATGCGGGCGCGGCCGGCCTCGATCGCGTCGGCCGCCGCGTACAGCGCCGCAGCCCCCGAGGCGCAGGCGTTCTCCACACGGGTGGCGGGCTTCCAGCGCAGGCCGGCGTCGGCCTGCATCGGCAGCGAGGACGCGAAGATCTCCGGCACGAAGCCGCCGTTGAGCTGGCCCAGCCAGACGCCGTCGACGGCCGTGCCGTCCAGGCCTGCATCGGCCAATGCGCCGCGGGTGACCTGGCCGACGAGGCCTTCGAGATCGAGGGCGTCCAGGCGCCCGAACGGGCTGTGAGCCCAGCCGACAATGCACACACCCATGATGGCCCCGCGCTGCTGAAGATGGGCCGGCACTGTAGGAGCCGCCCGCCGCGCGCGAAACACGTAGGACTACGTCAGTGCCTGCCCCGATGACCGCACACGAACCGCTCCCCGATGACGCCTCCGTCGGCCTGGCCTTCGACCATGCGCCGGTGGGCCTGTGCTTGTCCCGCGAGCGCGTCATCGTGCGCTGCAACGAGGCTTTCGGCGAGATGTTCGGCTGGGCGCCCGAGGAGCTGGCCGGGCGCTCGATGCAGCACCTCTACCCCTCGGCCGAGGAGTTCGAGCACATCGGTGCCCAGGGCCTGGTCGCCATGCGCGAGACCGGCCGATACAGCGACGAGCGCATCATGCGCCACCGCAGCGGGCGCCTGTTCTGGGTGCACGTCGCCGGCCGCGCGCTGCGGCGCGACCTGCCGTTCGCGCAGGCGGTGTGGATGTTCGAGGACATCTCCGCACGCCGCGCGGTGACGGTGGACCTCACGGCCCGCGAGCGCGAGATCGTGCGCCAGCTCGCCGCGGGCGCCAGCACCAAGCACATCGCCCGCCTGCTCGGCATCAGCCCGCGGACGGTGGAAGGGCACCGGGCCCGCATCATCCGCAAGGTGGGCGCACGCAGCGCGGCCGAGATGCTGGCGCGGCTGGTGGGGCTGGCCTGAGCCGTCAACCCACCGGCCGCTCGTTCTCCTGCGCCGCGATCAGCGCCTCGCGCCACAGCCGCGCCGGGATGAAGTTGCGCAGCTGCTCCATGGCCTTGTCGATGAGGGCCGGATGCAGGCCGTGGTCGAGGTGGGGCAGCAGGTCGGCCGTCACGTCGGCACCGAGGTCGACCAGGGCCTGGGCCGCGTCGACGACGTGGCGGTAGGGGAAGCGCCGGTCTTCCAGCCCGTGCAGCAGGTGCACGCAGACGTCCTGCGGCGCCGCCTCGGGCCGCGCGAGGTAGCCGCCGGCGAAGGCCAGCACGCGGCCCACCAGCGCCGGCTCGGCCTGCACGGCCTCCAGGGCCAGCACGGCGCCATCGCCCACGCCCGCGAGGGCCACGCGCTGCCAGGGCAGGCTCAGCCGCGCCGCCTCCTGCCGCAGCCGGCCCACCAGCGGTGGCAGGGCCTCGTCGACGCCGTCGGGGCTGGGTTCGGCGCCCGGCCACCAGCGGCAGCGGCCCTGCGCGTCGCGCAGCGGCGGGTGGACGGTCAGGGTCGCGGCGCGGGGGTACTGGCCCAGCAATGCGGCGGCCAGCGGCGCCAGGGTGTCGGGGCCGTCGGGCGCGATGCCGCTGTCCGGCAGCAAGGCGAACAGCAGCTCGGGCACCTGGACGTTTGCGTTAGGGCTCATGCGCCGGATTGTGCGGCGTGGCACGCGGCCCGTGGCGGCGGCCGGCCGATCACACCTTGATCGTGAACGGATTGAAGTTGGTGCCGCGGTCGTAGTGGTCCACGCCCTCGGCACGCTTCAGGAAGGCCACGACCCAGGCCGTGGCGGGGTACATCACGGCCTCCCAGATCGTCTTGAACAGGTACTGCGTGACGATGACGGCGACGAGCTGCTCGTTCGGCCAGATGCCCGAGAAGGCGATCAGGAAGAAGAGACCCGTGTCGACGAGTTGGCCGACCACCGTGGAGCCGACGACGCGCGCCCACAGGAAGCGGCCCCGGGTCGCGATCTTCATCTTGGCCAGCACGAAGCTGTTGGCGAAGCTGCCGCAGGCGAAGGCGATCATCGAGCCGGCGACGATGCGCCAGGTGTTGCCGAACACGGCCTCCAGGTGGGGCTGGTAGGCGGCCATGAACTCGTTCTGCGCCGGCGGCAGCTGCACGACGACGAAGGCCATGAAGGCCGAGAACACCAGCGCCCCGAAGCCGGCCCAGACGACGCGCCGGTCGCGGCCGTAGCCATAGACCTCGGTCAGGATGTCGCCAAAGATGTAGCTGATGGGGAAGAAGAACAGGTCCGCCCCGAACGTCACCGTCCCGATGACCGGCAGCGTAAGCTGGGCGGCCTTGGCCGCGCCGATCAGGTTGGAGCACAGCAGCACGCAGACGAAGGCCGCCATGATGAGGTCGTAGTACTTGAAGGTCTTCGGCTCTGCGTTCATGGGCGCGCTCAGGCGTTGCGCCGGCCGCCGGTCAGCTTCATCAGCGTCTGGTGCAGGCGGGGCGGGTCGATGGGCTTGGTGAGGAAGTCGTTCATGCCGGCGGCGAAGGCGTCGTCACGCTCCGACACCAGGGCCGCCGCCGTCAGCGCGACGATGGGCAGTTCCTCGGCGGTGAAGTGCTTGCGCAGCTCGCGGGTCGCATCATGCCCGCCCATGACCGGCATCTGCACGTCCATCAGCACGATGTCGAAGGGCTTGCCGACGCTGGCGGCGGCCAGCACGGCCTCGATGGCCTGGCGGCCGTCGCTGGCCTGGGCGACCTCCATGCCCCACTGCTCCAGCTGGGCCACGGCGATGAGCATGTTGACCGGATGGTCCTCGGCGATGAGCACGCGCCGGCCCTGCAGCGCGTCGTGGCCGGCCCCGGCGGCGCGCGGCTCGCGCGGCTGGTGGGCCATGGGGGCTGGCGCGCCCGGCAGGGGCAGCTCGGCCCAGAAGGTCGAGCCCTCGCCGAAGACGCTGCGCACGCCGACCTCGCCGCCCATCAACGTGGCCAGCTCGCGGCAGATGGACAGCCCCAGGCCCGTACCGCCGAAGCGCCGCGTCGTCGACTCGTCGGCCTGGGTGAAGGGCTGGAAGAGGCGCTGCTGCTGCTCCGGCGCGATGCCCGGGCCGGTGTCGGTGACCTCCACGCGCACCCACTCGCCGGCGCTGCCGTGGGCGTTGCGGCCTAGGGCCTTGACGCTGACGGTGATGCCGCCCTTCTCGGTGAACTTCAGCGCATTGGTCAGGTAGTTGGACAGGATCTGGCGGGTGCGCAGCGGGTCGCCGAAGACCCAGCTCGGCAGCGCCGGGTCGATCTCGACGGCGAAGGACAGGCCGCGCGCCTGGGCCAGGGTCAGGTAGGCCAGTCGGATGGAGGCGAGCAGCTCGCGCAGCGAGAAGGGCTGGGTCTCGAGCGTGAGGCGGCCGGCCTCAATCTTGGAGAGGTCCAGGATGTCCGAGATGAGGCCGGACAGGCTCTCGGCGCTGTCCATCATCTGGTTGAGGTACTCGCGGCGCTGGGCTTCGGAGATGTCGGGCTGCTGGGCCAGGCGGCCGAGGCCGAGCAGGCCGTTGAGTGGCGTGCGGATCTCGTGGCTGGTGTTGGCGAGGAAGGCGCTCTTCGCGCGGCTGGCGGCCTGGGCCTCGTCCTTGGCGTGGGCGAGCTGGTCCTCGACGCGGCGGCGCTCGGTGATGTCCTCAATGATCCAGATGGTGCCGCCGCGGCTGGGGTGGGCCGGGTCCACGGCCTGGGCCAGCAGCCGGGCCAGGAAGGTGGTGCCGTCGCGGCGGCGCATGGTGCGCTCGGCCTCGACCTGCTCGCCCGCGGCCAGGCGCGGCCCGAGGTCGCGGCCGACGGCCTGCCAGTCCTCCACCGTCGGCCACACGACGCTGCCGTGCTGGCCGATCAGGGCGCCACGCTCCCAGCCGAACATGGCCTCCACGCGTGGGTTGGCCAGCACGAACTGCTGGTCGCGGGTCAGGGCGATGCCGATGGAGGCGTTCTCCAGGATGGCGCCGTGCACGAGGCGGGTGCGCTCGCTCTCCGACACGTCGCGGGCGTAGAGCACGAGGTAGTTCTGCCCGTCCATCTCGAAGGGCGCGACCGAGACCAGCATGGAGATGGCGCTGCCGTCCTTGCGGCGGAAGCTGACCGCCAGGTTGTTGGCGATGCCGTCGCGGCGGATGGCGTCGCGAACGGCGGCACGGTCGGCCGCGTTGTGCCAGATGCCGATCTCGTCGGCCGTGCGGCCGAGAATCTCGCCGCTGTTCCAGCCGCTCAACGTCTCGAAGGCCTTGTTGACCATGGCGTAGCGCCCGCTTTCGGCCTCGGTCAGCGTGATGACGTCGGGGCTGGTGGCGACGAGGTGGGACAGCAGGCCCTCGGAGCGGCGCAGCGCGTCCTGGGCGCGGCTCTGCTCGGTCTGGTCGGTGAAGAAGGTGAGCGTGGCCGGGCCGCTGGCGGTCTCGACGCGCACGCTGGTGGCCTGCACGAGGCGGCGGCGGCGCGACAGCGTGCGCAGCCGGTACTCGGCCATGGGCTGCATCGCGCCGGGGGCCAGGCCTTCCAGCCGGGCGGCCTGCTGGCGGGCCGTCTCGTCGTCGCCGGGCTCGTAGTGGCTGAACAGGTCCTGGCCGATCATGCTGGAGCGCTGCGCATAACCGAACATCGCCATGGCGGCCGGGTTGGCGTCGACGACGCGGCCCCAGCGGTGCAGCACCAGCGGCGACGGCGAGCGGCGGAACAGCTCGCGGTAGCGCGTCTCGGTGGCATGCACCGTCTGCTCGGCGGCGACCTCGTGCGTGACGTCGCGGCCCACGCCCCAGTAGCCGCGGAAGTTGCCCTGGGCGTCGAAACGGGGCTCGCCGCTGATGGAGACCCAGCGCGGGCTGCCGTCGGTGCCGGTGCGGCGCGCCACCATGCCGTGGAAGGGGCGGTGCGATTCCAGGTCGGCACGGTGGGCGTCGAGCTCGTCGTCCGACAGGCCCATGCCGTCGAGTTCCCACGGCGTCTTGCCGATGCGGCACTGCAGGTCCAGGCCCGAGCTGCCGGGTCGCTCCTCGGCGACGTGGGTGAAGCGGAACTCGCGGTCCATCTCCCAGTACCAGTCCACCGCCATGGCGAGCAGGCCGCGGAAGCGCACGGTGCGCTCGTCGGCCTCGGCGAGCGAGCGGTTCACCATCCTGAGCAGGCCCAGGCCGGCGATGAGGCCCGAGCCGAGCAGGGCGAACTGCGTGGCCAGGCGCAGGCCGATGCCTGACGAAGCCAACGGCCGAGCAGGCCAGCCGAGGAACTCCGCCGTCGCCAGCCCGCCCAGGGCCACGGCTCCCAGGCCGGTGAGCAGCAGGCCCGAAGGCAGGCCGAGCAGCCCGGTCGCGAAGGCGACCACCAGGCTCATCAGCGGCAGGCTGACCGACCACAGGCCGAGGTCGCGGGACACCGAGACGGCTACCGGCAGCAGCAGCACCAGGGTCATCATGCCCAGGGCGATCAGCGGATTCTGGCGCCGCCGCGGCGCGCGCCACAGCACCAGCAGGCGCAGCGTGGCCAGCAGCGAGATGACCAGTGCCAGCGAAGGCGGCACGAGGCCGTCCAGCCACTCGCCCGGCTGGCGGGTGAGCCACAGCAGGCCCGCCACCGGCAGGAAGACCGGCGCGCAGGCCAGCAGGAAGACCCGCGACGCCTGCCAGCGCATGCTGCTGCGCAGGAGTTCGCGCTGCTGCTCCGGCGGCGCGGCGTGGCCGACGAGGCTGCTGAGGTCTTCGCCGGCCAGGGCCATGCTCAGGTCAGCGACCGACGGGTCGCTTCCGCCACCGCGCGGGCGCGCTCGGCGAAGTCGGCGCCCTGGCTGGCGTAAAGGATGGCGCGCGAGGAATTGACCACCAGCGGCGCCGTCCGGCCCGCCGCCTGCACGACGGCCGCGGCGTCGCCACCCTGCGCACCCACGCCAGGCACGAGCAGGGGCAGGGTGGGCGCCAGCTCGCGCACGCGGGCGATCTCGCCCGGATAGGTGGCGCCCACGACCAGCCCGAGCTGGCCGTTGCGGTTCCATTGCGTCTCGGCCAGGCGAGCCAGGTGCTCGAACAGCCGCGGCTGGCCGGGCACGTCGGCCAGGCGCTGCATCTGCCAGTCGTCGCCACCCTTGTTGGAGGTACGGCACAGCAGGATGGCGCCCTTGCCTTCGTAGGCCAGGTAGGGCTCGACCGAGTCGAAGCCCATGAAGGGCGAGAGGGTCACCGCATCGGCCTGGTAACGCACGAAGGCCTCGCGGGCGTACTGCTCGGCGGTGGAGCCGATGTCGCCGCGCTTGGCATCCAGGATGACGGGTACGCCGGGGGCGACGTCATGGATGTGGGCGATGAGCCGCTCGAGCTGGTCCTCGGCACGGTGGGCGGCGAAGTAGGCGATCTGCGGCTTGAAGGCGCAGACGAGGTCGCGCGTGGCATCCACGATGGCGGCGCAGAAGTCGTAGATCTTCGAGGCATCGCCCACCCAGCCGCCCGGCAGCCTGGCGGGCTCGGGGTCGAGGCCGACGCACAGGCGGGACTGGGGGCACAGGGCTTGGAGCTGGGCAATGAAGTTCATCAGTAGGCGGAGATGGGGGCGGTGCGGGCGAGGACGAATTCGGCGAAGGCCTCCGCCGGCAGCGGGCGGCTGAAAAGATAACCCTGCACCGCCTGGCAGCCGTGGCGGCGCAGGAAGGCGAGCTGGCCTTCGGTCTCGACGCCCTCGGCCAGGGTCTGCAGGCCCAGGGCGGCGGCCATGCGGATGACGGCGTCGACGATGGCGCGGTCCTCGGCATCGTCGGTGAGGTCGCGCACGAAGGACTGGTCGATCTTGAGCTTGCCGACGCGGAACTTCTTCAGGTAGCTCAGCGACGAATAGCCGGTGCCGAAGTCGTCGATGGACAGGAGCACGCCACGGGCATGCAGCTCGTTCATGACGGTGATGGCCACGGCCGGGTCGTCCATGGCCGCGCCCTCGGTGAGCTCCAGCTCCAGCCTCTCGGCGGGTACGCCGATCTCGGACAGCACGCGCTCCACGAGCTGGGGCAGGTCGGCATGGCGGAACTGCACCGCCGACAGGTTGACGGCCATGGACAGGCCGGGCAGGCCGGCGTCGTCCCAGCGGCGCAGCTGCGACACCGCCTCGCGCAGCACCCATTCGCCGATGGGCAGGATGAGGCCCGAGGCCTCGGCCACGGGGATGAACTCGGCCGGCGACACCCAGCCTAGCTCGGGATGCTGCCAGCGCAGCAGGGCCTCGGCGCCGACGATGCGGGCCTCGCCATCGGGGTCCAGCGAGAACTGCGGCTGGTAGTGCAGGCTGAGCTGGCGCCGCTCCAGCGCGCGGCGCAGGGCGTTCTCCAGCATCAGGGCACGGGCGGACTGGGCCTGCATCTCGCTCGTGAAGAAGCGGTAGGCGTTGCGGCCGTCCTTCTTGGCCCGGTACATGGCGGCGTCCGCGCACTTGCACAGGGTGTCGAAGTCGTCGCCATCGGTGGGGAACATGGCGATACCCATCGACGGCGTGACCGTCAGCTCCTGGCGGTCGACCTGGAAGGGAGCGCTGGCCAGCGCCATCAGCTTGGTCGCCAGGTGGGCGGCGCCGGCGACGTCGGTCAGCGGCAGCACGAGGACGAACTCGTCGCCGCCCATGCGGGCGACCGTGTCCTGCTCGCGCACCGCGCCGCGCAGCCGCGCGGCCAGCTGGGTCAGCAGGGCATCGCCGACGCGGTGACCGAGGGTGTCGTTGACGTTCTTGAAGTGGTCCAGGTCGAGGAAGAGCACGGCCAGCGGCTCGTCGTTGCGGCGCGCGATGTCGATGGCCTGGCTGGCGCGGTCGGCCAGCAGGTGGCGGTTGGGCAGGCCGGTCAGCCCGTCGAAGAGGGCCAGGCGCTCGGCGCGCGCCTCGGCGGCCTGCTGCTCGGCGATCTTGAGCTCCAGGGCGGCGACGGTCCGGCTGAGTTCCTGGGTGCGCTGCTCGACGATCGCCATCAGCTGGGCCTTGGCCTCCACGAGCTCCTGCTCGGCGTGCTTGCGGGCCGTGATGTCCTGGGTGATCCAGATGGAGCCGCGCGACAGGTCGCTGCGGTCGATGGCCTTGCTGCGCACTTCGCACCACACCGGCGTGCCGTCCTTGCGGCCGAGCAGCATCTCGGCGTGGAAGGCGTCGCCACGCACCAGCGGCTCGTAGCAGAGATCGCCGGCCGCCTTCCAGTCCTCGTCGCTGAGGTACCAGGCCCGCGAGAGCTGACCGTCCAGTTCACCGGGCCCGTAGCCGAAGAGCTGCTCGAAGGCGCGGTTGCAGCGCGTCACCCGCCGCCCGCGCAGGAAGACGATGCCGACCATGGCGTGGTCGAAGATGAGCTGCTGCTCGGCGTGCAGGTCGGCCAGGGCCGCGTCGGCCAGCTTGCGCTCGTGGATGTCGTCGACGATCCAGATCGAGCCGCTGGCCGGCTCGTCCGCGTCGATGAGGCGGCCGGTCAGGTGGGCCCAGAACACCTCGCCGTTCTGGCGCCGCATGAGCTGCTCGCCCCGGAAGGTCTCGCCGGCGGCGAGCACCGGGTAGGCGCGGGCGCCCAGGCCGCAGGCGGCTTCTTCGGTCTCGTAGAGCTCGGTGCTGCTGCAGCCGACGGCCGCCTCGGGGCTGTCGAAGCCGTAGATCTCGGCATAGCGCTGGTTGCAGCGCACCAGGGTGCGCGCCTTGACGAAGACGATGCCCACGCCGGCATTGGCCAGGATGACGTCCAGCTCGCGCAGGGCCTGGCCGAGCGCGGGGTTGTCGCTGGAGTCGGGCGCGGGGCTCATGAGGCGTCAGGGGTGGATGGGCGGTCGGGCAGTGGCAGGCAGGTCTAGCGGGCGGCGCGGGATTTGAGCATGACCAGTTATTGTCTTGTCTCATGCACATCCTGGACACCGAACGCCTGTCGCTGCGTGAATTCACACCGCTGGACGCCCCCTTCCTGCTGCGCCTGGTCAACGAGCCCGGCTGGATACGCAACATCAACGACCCCGGCGTGCGCACCGCCGAAGAGGCGCTCTCCTGGGCCGAGGGCCGGCTCTTCAAGGCCTATCGAGAACTCGGTCACGGTTTCTGGGCCGTGCGGCGGCGCGAGGACGGCGCGCTGCTCGGCATGTGCGGCCTCTTCAAGCGCCCGGCCCTGCCCGAACCCGACCTGGGCTATGCCCTGCTGGCCGAGCACGAGGGGCGCGGCTATGCCCTGGAGGCGGCGCGCGCCTGCGTGGCCCATGCGCGCGACGGGCTCGGCTGGCCGGTGCTGATGGCCATCACGGCCGTGGACAACCCGCGCAGCACGGGGCTGCTGGCCAAGCTGGGTTTCGTGGAGCAGGGCCAGGAACAGCTCGAGGGCTACGACGAGCCCTCGCGGGTGTTCCGGCTGAAACTTCGGTAAGCAGCCTCTTGGGAAGCCTCTTGGGAAACGACGGCTAGATGCGCCTGGCCAGCTCGGCCGCCAGCCCCGTGTAGCCGCCCGGCGTGAGCTTGAGCAGCCGCGCCTTCTCGGCCTTGGGCAGGTCCAGGCCCTCGATGAAGGCCTGGAGCGACTCGCGCGTGATGGCCTTGCCGCGGGTCAGCTCCTTGAGCTGCTCGTAGGGGTTCTCCAGGCCGTAGCGGCGCATGACGGTCTGGATGGGTTCGGCCAGCACCTCCCAGGCGGCGTCGAGGTCGGCGGCCAGCGCGGCCTCGTTGACCTCCAGCTTGCCGAGGCCCTTGGCCAGGGAGTCATAACCCAGCAGTGCGTAGCCCAGGCCCACGCCCATGTTGCGCAGCACGGTGGAGTCCGTCAGGTCGCGCTGCCAGCGGCTCACCGGCAGCTTCTGGCTCAGGTGGGTGAGCACCGCGCTGGCCAGGCCGAAGTTGCCTTCCGCGTTCTCGAAGTCGATGGGGTTGACCTTGTGCGGCATGGTCGAGCTGCCGATCTCGCCGGCCTTGGTCCGCTGCTTGAAGTAACCCAGGCTGATGTAGCCCCAGACGTCGCGTGCCCAGTCGATGAGGATGGTGTTGGCGCGGGTGAAGGCATCGAACAGCTCGGCCATGTAGTCGTGCGGCTCGATCTGGATGGTGTAGGGGTTGAAGCTCAGCTTGAGCTGCTTCTCGATGACCTGCTTCGAGAACTTCTCCCAGTCGTGCCTGGGCCAGGCCGAGAGGTGGGCGTTGAAGTTGCCGACCGCGCCGTTCATCTTGGCCAGGGGCTTGACGGCGGCGATGCGCTCGCGCGCCGTCGACAGGCGCGCCACGACGTTGGCGATCTCCTTGCCCACGGTCGTGGGGCTGGCCGTCTGGCCGTGGGTGCGGCTGAGCATGGGCACGGCGGCGAACTGGTGGGCCATCTTGCGCAGCGTCTCGAGGATGCCGTCCAGGGCCGGGAGCATGACCTCGTCGCGGGCGGCCTTGAGCATCAGCGCGTGGCTGGTGTTGTTGATGTCCTCGCTGGTGCAGGCGAAGTGCACGAACTCGGACGCCGCCAGCAGCTCGGGCTGGCCCTCGAAGCTGCGCTTGATCCAGTACTCCACGGCCTTGACGTCGTGGTTGGTCGTGCGCTCGATGGCCTTGATCTCCTCGGCATCGGCCTCGCTGAACTTCTTCACCAGCCGGCGCAGCCGCGAGCGGGCGCTGCCCGACAGCGGCTTGAACTCCTTGAAGCCGGCGTCCGACAGGGCGATGAACCACTCCACCTCGACCTGCACGCGCCGGTGCATCAGCCCGTATTCGGACAGCAGCGGACGCAGGGCCGCCACCTTGGCGGCATAGCGGCCGTCCAGCGGCGACAGGGCGCTGATCGGGTTGAAGGCGGAGGTGGTCATGGCAGCCGGGCGGGTCGTGGAAAACCCGCAATTCTAGATTTCACGGCTCGCTGAAGAACCTCACGCGTTCGTCGTCCGCCGGATGGCTGGAAAACGCGATGGCCACGGGGCTGTCGTCGACCGAGGCTTCGCGCCGCTTGGCCAGGCGCTCGAAGAAGACCGCCATGCGCGAGGTGTCGGCGCCGCCCGCCCGCGCCAGGGCCCGGCCGTAGCGATCGGCCTCGCGCTCGTTGTCGCGCGAGTAGGCATTGCTGGCCAGCACGGCGGGCGCCGCCGCGAGCAGGGCCGAGAAGTCGCCCACGATGACCGAGGCGACGACGCTCACCGCGCCGGCCCGCAGCACCAGTCGCAGGCCGTGCCGGTGGCGGACGTGGCCGATCTCGTGGGCCAGCACCGTCGTCACGGCATCGGGTTCGTCGTCCAGCAGCTCCAGCAGGGCGTCGGTGATGACGATGTCGCCGCCGGGCAGGGCGAAGGCGTTCGGGCCCAGGGCCTTGCCGCCGTCACGGAAGTGGATCTCGAAGTGCTCCGGCACCGCCGGCCCGCCACCCGTGCGAGCGCGGGCCAGGGCCGCGGCCCAGCGCTCGCGCCAGTCGCGCTGGCGGGTGGGGCTCAGGCGGCTGGGCTTGAGCCAGTCGGCGTCCATGCCCCGCAGCACCTGCTCGCCCAGCGCCCGCTCGGCCGAGGCGGGCATCACGGCCACCGTGGCGTCCACCGCCCACGGCAGGCCCCAGCGATAGCCCGCGGCGAGGACCGCGACGATGAGCACCAGCGACAGCCCGGCCAGCCGCCAGCTCTGCTGCCAGCGCACGACCAGGCTGTCTCCCCGGCCCGAGGCCGCGGCCCAGGCGTCGAAGGCCGCCGCGTCGCCAAAGCTCAGCAGGCCTTCGCCGCGCAGCAGGATCTGCCGCTGGCCATGGCGCTGGCGCTCGGGCCAGGTGAGATCGGCAAGGGGTGCGCTGCGCTCGCCGAAATGCAGCCGCCCGCCGTCGATCCACACCTCCACCGCCATCGGGCGGGCGCTGCGGCCGTCGAACCAGTCGGCGACGAGGCGCGGAGCCTGGGGCATCACAACCCCATGTCGATGCCGAAGAAGTCGCCCGCGATGTCGCCGGTGGCGTCGGCATGCCCGGCGCTGGCCGCGGCGACCCAGTCGGCCGGGTCCTCGCTGCTGTCGATGCGCACGGCCTCCAGGCGCAGGCGGGCCGTGGCGACGGCGGCGAAGGGGCGGTACAGGCCGAGGGTGAACGCGGTCAGCAGCCAGTTCTTCAACGTCAGCACGAACAGTGAACGGAACTTGAGGGCGCTGTGGAAGGTGAGCGCCTCGCTGCGCGTGCCGTTCCAGACCAGGTCCTGCATGCGCGCCGCGCCATAGGGCATGACGATGGCGAAGAAGAGCAGGTAGCCCAGCATCACCCCGGCGATCATGACGACGATGGCGACGGCCTTGCTGAGGCCCATGGCATGGGCGGCGCCCATGACGAAGGCCACCACCGCGCCGGCCGCCACTGCCGGCAGCACCGCAACGCCGATGGTCTTGAGGCTGAGCAGGTAGAGCTTGGCGACCGACAGCCGGATGCGGCTGGCCTGGCCCGCGATGCGGTAGCCGTTGTGCTGGTAGCGCTTGAACAGGGCCAGCGACCACGGCCCGAACAAGGCCATGCACAGCGCGCCACTGGCGTACAAGGCCGTGGCGGGGGTGAACACCGGCCCGGCGGTCCCTTCGGCCTGCATCAGCAGCGCGCCACCGATGAGGGCGATGGCCGGCAGATAGCTCGGCAGGCAGGCCAGGTAGGCGCCGCGCAGCGAGCCCTCGAAGCGCAGGCGCAGGCCGCGCCAGCTGGTGTTGCCGAGGCGGAACTGCAGCGAGGCCCGCCACAGCGCCGGCCAGACGGCGCACAGGATGAGGAAGGCGACGAAGGCTGCCGTGGGAGAGAAATGGCCCGCCGCGCTGTAGGTGCCCATCAGCACCACCAGCAGCAGGAAGCCGCGGAACATCTTCCAGGGGTCGCCGTGGAAGGCCAGGGCCTGCCCGTCGACCAGGGTATTGGCATAGAAGTAGCGGATGCGCCGGGCCTTGGCGAAGGGCAGGTAGAGCCCGAGCGTGACGAGGATGAGCAGCAGGTTCACCGACCAGATGCGGAAGTACTCGCTGCCCGAACCCGTGAAGCGGATTTCGAGGACACGCGGATCGGGGGGTGTGGCCGGCGCCGGTGCGATGGAAGGCGGGGCCGCGTCGGCGGCGGCGTCGAACTCGTGCATGCAATCTCCCTCATGAGTGGCACCGTCTGCGGCGGTGTTCGGCCGGCACTGTCGCGGCTCCCGCCGGAGCTGGCAACCCCTGCTTGCCCGAGCCCTGTCGGGCCGAGCCGACAGGGCTTATTCACGGACGGCCCGTCCAGGGCCGCTCGCTAGAATCGTTTCGACTTGTTCCCCCGTGTCCAACGCCTCTATGACGATGAAGTTGATCGGTTCGCTCGCCAGCCCTTACGTGCGCAAGGTGCGCATCGTGATGGCCGAGAAGAAGCTCGATTACCAGCTGGTGCTCGAAGACGTCTGGGGCAGCGACGCCATCCTGAAGATGAACCCGCTGGGCAAGGTGCCCTGCCTCGTCATGGAAGGCCAGGACTCCATCACCGGCGCCGTCTTCGACTCGCGCGTCATCGTCGAGTACGTGGACACCCTCTCCCCCGTGGGCAAGCTCATCCCCGAGCGCGGGCGCGAGCGTTGCGAGGTGCGCACCTGGGAAGCCCTGGCCGACGGCATCATGGACGCCGGCGTGCTGGTGCGCATGGAGCGCACCTGGGCGCACCGCCCGGCGGAGCAGCGCAGCCCCGCCTGGATCGACCGCCAGCTCGGCAAGGTCAATGCCGCCCTGGCCGCCATGAGCCAGGGCCTGGGCGAAAAGGCCTGGTGCTCGGGCAACCACTTCTCGCTGGCCGACATCGCCACCGGCTGCGCCCTGGGCTGGCTGGAGTTCCGCTTCCCGGAAATCAACTGGCGCGAGACCCACCCCAACCTCGCGCGCCACATGGACAAGCTCTCCCAGCGCCAGAGCTTCATCGACACCGCTCCGGCCTGATCGCTGAGGGTTTGCAGCCGCCGTCGCGAGCGGCCTCAGGGCGGGTCGAGCCGCACAGCCGTACACGCGTACGGCGAGCAGCGCAGGCCCGCCATGTGGCCGCGCAGCAGGCGGATGCAGCCCTCAGGCGATCAGCAGCTCGCGCGAGCGCACGTGCAGCAGGCGCACGAGGCGCCAGGCGCGGCGCTCGATCTCGGCGACGTCCAGCTTCCACAGCGCCGCGATCTCCGTCATCAGCAGGCCCTGGGCCAGCAGCGTGAGCAGATGGCGGCTGGCCTGGTCGATCTGCCGGCCGGCCGGCGTCGCATCCTGCGCGGCCGGGGCCAGCCGGGCGACGGCCAGGGGGCTGCGCTCGATGCCGAAGGCCGCCAGCGCCTGGCGGGCGATCTGGGGGCTGAGACGGGCGCGGCGGTCGTGCAGCCGCGCGAGCGCCTCCACCAGGCCGGCGCCGCTGCCGTCGTCCACGTGGTAGGCATTGGCCCCGGCGCACAAGGCCGCGAAGAGCTGCAGGTCATCGGCCGTCGGCGTCAGCAGCAGCAACTGCGGGCGCACCGGCAGGCGGCCCAGCTCATGGGCCACGCGCATGGCATGGCTGTCCGCCAGGCGCAGGTCGCTCGCGACGATGTCGGGCGCCAGCCTGACGAGTTCCTCGAGCGCATCGGCCAGGACGGGGCTGCTGCCCGCCAGCTCCACACCGGGCGCCTGCAGCAGCAGCGAGCGGGTGCGCTGGAGCGTGGACCCGCTGAGGCGAAGGAGATAGACGGTGGGCATGTCGCGGCGATGTAACCGGGCGCGATTGTGCGCGTTTTGGCCTTCATCCCCCTAACTTGCAGACTCCATCCCCCGCGTTCTGGCGGTTGCCCCCTGAATGGGGACTCGGCAGGGCCGTTCAGGCCGCCCGCGCGATGTCGCCCTGGGGCGCGAAGCTGTGCGCGCTGGCCAGCGGCCAGTAGATGCGGAAGGTGTTGTGCGGCATCTCGCCGCGCAGCAGGGCGCCCGGCTCGACGAAGGGCAGCAGGTTGGCCAGCAGCCTGACCTCGTGCTTGTCCAGGCGATGGACGATGTGCTGGGCCGTGATCTCGCGCGGGTGGCACAGGCCGGCGGCCTCGACGAGCTCCTTCAGCGCCTTGAGCGTGTTCTGGTGGAAGTTGGCGACGCGCTGGGCCTTGTCGGGCACGACGATGGCGCGCTGGCGGTGCGGGTCCTGGGTGGTGACGCCGGTGGGGCAGTGGCCCGTGTGGCAGGCCTGCGCCTGGATGCAGCCGAGGGCGAACATGAAGCCGCGCGCCGCGTTGCACCAGTCGGCGCCCAGGGCCATCAGGCGCACGATGTCGAAGGCCGTCGTCACCTTGCCGGCGCAGCCGATCTTGACCTTGTCGCGCAGGTTCAGGCCGACCAGGGTGTTATGCACGAGCAGCAGGCCCTCCTGCAGCGGCGCGCCGACGTTGTTGGTGAACTCCAGCGGCGCCGCGCCGGTGCCGCCCTCGGCACCATCGACGACGATGAAGTCCGGCGTGATGCCGGTCTCGAGCATGGCCTTGCAGACGGCGAACCATTCCCACGGGTGGCCGATGCAGAGCTTGAAGCCCGTGGGCTTGCCGCCCGAGAGGGTGCGCAGCCGCTCGATGAACTGCATCATCTCCACCGGCGTGGAGAAGGCGCCGTGGCGGGCCGGCGAGATGCAGTCCACCCCCACCGGCACGCCGCGCGCAGCGGCGATCTCGGGGCTGACCTTGGGCCCCGGCAGCACGCCGCCGTGGCCGGGCTTGGCGCCCTGGCTGAGCTTGAGCTCGATCATCTTCACCTGCGGGTCGGCCGCGGCGGCCTGGAAGCGCTCGGCGCTGAAGCCGCCCTCGTCGTTGCGGCAGCCGAAATAACCCGAGCCGATCTCCCAGATCAGGTCGCCGCCATGCACGCGGTGGTGGGCGCTGATCGAGCCCTCGCCGGTGTCGTGGGCGAAGCCGCCCATCCGCGCGCCCTTGTTGAGCGCCAGGATGGCGTTGGCCGAGAGGGCGCCGAAGCTCATCGCCGAGATGTTGAAGACGCTGGCCGAGTAGGGCTGGGCGCGGCCGGCGCCGATGGTGATGCGGAAGTCGTGGCTGGTGAGGTGGGTGGGCGCCAGGGAGTGGTTGATCCACTCGTAGCCGCGCTCGCCCACGTCGAGCTGGGTCCCGAAGGGCCGCTGGTCGGGGTCGCCCTTGGCGCGCTGGTAGACGATGGAGCGCTGGGCGCGCGAGAAGGGCGCGGCGTCGTTGTCGCCCTCGACGAAGTACTGCCGGATCTCGGGCCGGATGAACTCGAACAGGAAGCGCAGGTGGCCGATGACCGGGTAGTTGCGCAGGATGGAGTGGCGCGGCTGGCGCGAGTCGCGCAGGCCCAGCAGCGTCAGGGCCAGGAAGAGCAGGGCCAGCAGCCGGTCGGTGAGGCCCGCCATCCAGCTCAGGGAGAAAACCAGGGCCAGCAGCCCACAGAGCATCCACGCGAGATAGCGCAGGGGGAAGTGCTCGTTCACGCGTCTCAACCAGCCGGGCCAGGCAAGCATGGGGCCTCCTCGCAGACATGACCGGCGGATGCTAAGCGAGGAGTCTGCACAATCGGCGGCATCAATCCGCAAGGTGGCCCTCGATGAAGTCCCTGTTCTCCAAGATCGGCTGGCTGTTCTCCAAGGCGTGGTGGGTGCTGGACGGCACCCGCCGCGCCCTGATGAACCTGCTGGTCCTGCTGCTGATCGTCCTGACGGTGGCCGGCCTGCTGGCGCGCGGCCCGCGGCCCCTGGCCGACAAGACGACGCTGGTGCTCAAGCTGGAAGGCAACCTCGTCGAGCAGTTCTCCGGCAGCCCGCGCGAGCAGCTGCTGGCCCAGGCCGAAGGCCGCGGCATCGCCAAGCAGACGCGGCTGCGCGACGTGCTGGCCGTGCTCGACCAGGCCGCCCGCGACGACGCCATCGGCGCCGTGCTGCTGGATGTGGACGACCTGGGCAGCGCGGGCCTGGCGGGCCTGCACGAGGTGGCCGCGGCGCTGCAGCGCTTCAAGAAGAGCGGCAAGCCCGTCATCGCCTACGGCGACAGCTTCAGCCAGCGCGGCTACTTCCTGGCCGCCCAGGCCAGCGAGGTCTACATGCATCCCATGGGCATGGTCATGCTGGAGGGCTTCGGGCGCTGGCGCACCTACTACAAGGACGCCCTCGACCGCCTGGGCGTGACGGCCCACGTCATCAAGGTCGGCACCTACAAGAGCTTTGCCGAGCCCTACACGGCCACTGGCCCCAGCCCCGCCACGGTCGAGGCCGAAGGCCTGGTCTACGGCGAGCTGTGGAGCGGCTTCACCGGCGCCATCGAGGCGGCCCGCAAGCTCGAGGCGGGCAGCATCGCCAGGGGCATCGAAGAGCTGCCGCAGCGCCTGGCCGCCCTGAAGGGCGACCCCGCCCAGCTGGCCCTGCAGGCCAAGCTCGTGGACGGCCTGAAGACGCGCGACCAGGTGCGCGAGCTGCTGATCGCCAAGGGCGCGAAGGACGAACAGAGCCGCAGCTTCCGCCAGGTGTCGCTGGGCGAATACCTGGCCCACGTGAAGGACGCCGGCACGCCGAACAAGCTGCAGCCGGGCCTGGGCATCGTGGTGGCCGAGGGCGAGATCATCGACGGCGAGGCCGGCCCGGGCCGCATCGGCGGCGACTCGACGGCCCGGCTGATCCGCAAGGCCCGCGAGGACGAGGCCATCAAGGCCGTGGTGCTGCGCGTGAATTCACCGGGCGGCAGCGCCTTCGCGTCGGAGATCGTGCGGCGCGAGCTGGAGCTGACGCGGCAGGCGGGCAAGCCCGTCGTCGTGTCCATGGGCGACGTGGCGGCCTCAGGCGGCTACTGGATCTCGATGAGCAGCGACGCCGTCATCGCGGACGCCGGCACCATCACCGGCAGCATCGGCGTCTTCGGCATCCTGCCCACGGCCGAGGGGCTGATGGACAAGCTGTCGCTGCACACCGGCGGCGTGCGCACGACCTGGCTGGCCGGCGGCTACGACCCCCGCCGCCCCCTGGACCCGCGCATGCAGGCGGCGGTGCAGTCAGGCATCGACAGCGTCTACGCCCGCTTCACGACGCTGGCGGCCCAGGCGCGCAAGAGCACGCCCGAGAAGATCGACGCCGTGGCGCAGGGGCGCATCTGGACGGGCAGCCAGGCTCGGGAGCGCGGCTTGGTGGACCGGGTCGGCAGCCTGGACGACGCCATCCAGACGGCGGCCCGTCTCGCCAAGCTGGACGTGAAGGCGGGCGCACGGCCGCCGCTGGTCTACGTCGAGCGCGACCTCAGCCGCAGCGAGCGGCTGCTCGCCTCGCTGGGCGACGTGATGGCGCCATCACTGGTCCGTTCGCTGGGGCTGGATGCCTTGCCGGCACCGGTGATGGAGGAGCTGGCGGCGCTGAAGGATCTGGCGAGGGTGGCGGGGCAGGGGCGGTGGGAAAGGGCGGCGGCGGTGCACTGCTTGTGCGGGGTGCCTTGAGGGGCGCGGCCGGTTTGCGGGGCGTGTGCTGAGAGCCTTCCGCGGCTCGGTGCGTTGTGTTGTGGGTTGCTTTTGCGAAGAGCCTTTGCGACTCGGTGCACCGCCGCGGGAATCCGCCCCGCGAGGGCGGGTAACTTTCTTCTGTCGGCGCCAGAAGAAAGTCACCAAAGAAGAGGCGCCTTAAAGCCAGCACCCCGGCGCGCTTGAGGCTCGGACCAGGCTACAAGCGAACCGCTTCGCTCTCGCCGCTGTCCCTATCCACAACGCCATCCATCAACCGCCATCCCGCCTAACGCGCGGCTGCACGCCGTGCTCACGAGTCGAACGCAAGCGCCGCTCGGGCGGCGCGTCGTGGCGTGTGGTGCCTTCATTGGTGAGCCCGGCGTGCAGCCGGCGTTAACCGGCGTGAAGGTCCGATTCGTGGTGCTGTGGATAGGGACAGCAGCGAGAGCGAAGCGGGTCGCCTCGGGGCGCTTCTTGGCGTTCAGCGCATCAGGGCGCTGGATTTAGAGCGCCTCTTCTTTGGTGACTTTCTTCTGGCGCGACAGAAGAAAGTTACCCGCCCGCCGGGGCGGACTCCCGGCTCGGTGCACCGAGTCGCAAAGGCTCGATGCAAAAGCAACCCACAACAAATGCACCGAGCCGCAAAGGCTCAAACACCCACCCCCATCCTCAATACACCGGCTCCGCCAACTTCTCCCTCGCCACCACCCGCTGCGTCGCCGGCCGCTCCAGCACCCGCTGCAGGTAAGCCCCCAAGGCCGGCCGCGCTTTGGCCGGGCGGGCTTGCATGCGCGTCCAGCGGCATAGCATGAAGGCCAGCGGGTCCACGGCGGAGTAATGCGAGCCCAGGAACCACGGGCCGCCGTGGCGGGCCAGTTCGGCATCCATCTGGTCCAGCATCGGGGCGACCTGCGCCTCGGCCCGCGCCTTGACCTCGGCCGCGTCGGAAGCCATGCGGTCCGGGTAGAAGTAGTGGATGAGCATGGCCTGCAGCGTGTTGGTCAGCCAGACCATCCACTTGTAGTAGTGCGCCCGCTGCGGCGTGCCCGGCGCCGGAGCGAAGCCGGGATGGCAGTCCGCCAGGTGCATGAGGATGGCGGCCGTCTCATAGAGCACCAGGTCGCCGTCGACGAGCACGGGGATGAGGCCGTTGGGGTTGAGCTTCAAGTAGGCCGGCGACTTGTGCTCGTTGTTGGCCCGGTCCACCTCGCGCAGCTCGAAGGGGATGCCCATCTCCTCCAGAAGGATGTGCGGGGCGAAGCTGGCGTTGCTCGGGTAGTAGTGCAGTTCGATCATGGCGGCAGGCGGCACGGGCTTGGACGGGAAGCGGCGAACTTTACGTTGCCGAAATACCCTCGCAGTGCACGCCCCTCAGCCTGCGGGCGTTGGCTGCCCACCCGGCTTTTCACGAGACGACCATGAAGCCTCTTCTTCCCACCTTCGGCGCCGCGGCCCTCGCCCTGTGCGCCGCCCTGAGCGCCGCGCCGGCCCGGGCCGACGTGCACGGCCGCGTCAGCATCGGCATGGTGTTCGACAACCGCTACCACCACGACCACTACTACCCCGCGCCCGGCTACGTCGCGCCCCACGTGCCCTATGGCGCCGTCGTGGTCGGCGCCGGCCCGGGCCGCTACTGGTTCCACGGCGGCGTCTGGTACCGGCCCTACGGCCCGGGCTACCGAGTCGTGCTGCCGCCGGTGGGCCTGGTCATCCCGCTGCTGCCGCCGGCCTACGTGACCATCAACATCGGCGGCCTGCCCTACTACTACGCCAACGGCGTGTACTACCGCGCCGTGCCCGAAGGCTATGCCGTCGTCGCGCCGCCGCCCGAGACGGCACCGGCCCAGGTCGCGCCCGCCCCGCCGCCCCCGCCGCCCAAGGCCGACCCCATCATCTATCCGCGCAACGGCCAGTCCAGCGAACAGCTGGAAAGCGACCGCCGCGACTGCAACCGCTGGGCCACGACCCAGCCCAACGCCCAGGCCGACGCCAGCGTCTTCAACCGCGCCGTCGAAGCCTGCATGGACGGTCGCGGCTACACCATGAGGTAGATATGCCCCTCGCCTGGTCTCGCCCGGCTGGACGCCGGCGAGCCCAGTCGGTCTTGCAGACCGCGCAGCCGACAGAGCGGCTGCTCTTCGGCAGGCACGACAAGTCCACAGGACTTGCCGTGTCCGGCCTCAGCCCCCGAGGGGACGGCGATGCTCGCGGCATTGAGCCGCGAGCACATCGCCAGGCGGGCCGGCTTGGTGAACTGGAGTCGGACACAAGCAGTCCCTGCGGACTGCTTGTGCCTACGACAGGCCAAGGGGCTCTGACCCTTGGCAGCCCGGCGCTCGGCCCGAAATACGGGCGACGTCAAACGCTGCAGCCGACCTCGTGGCGGGCACCGGCCGCGCGGTACCGCACCGCCGTCATCTCCGCGAGGATGCTGAGCGCGATTTCCGGCGGCGTGCGGGCGCCGATGTCCAGGCCCACCGGGCCGTGCAGGCGGTCGAGCTGTTCGGCCGTGAGCCCGAAGTGCTCGGCCAGCCGGGCCCGGCGCTTGGCCTGGTTGACGCGCGAGCCGATGGCGCCGACGTAGAAGGCCTCGCTCCTCAGCGCCTCCATCAGCGCCAGGTCGTCGAGCTTGGGGTCGTGGGTCAGGGCCACGATGGCGGTCGCGTCGTCCACCTGGAAGGCGGTCACGACGTCGTCGGGCATGTCCCGCGTGAGCGTCACGCCCGGCAGCGCGAAGCCGTCGGCGTATTCCTCACGCGGGTCGCAGACCGTGACGCCGTAACCGAGTGCACCGGCCATCTGCGCGAGGTAGTCGGTCATCTGGCCGGCGCCGATGACGAGCAGCCGCCACTGCGGACCGTGGTGGCTGGTGAGCTCGGTGGCCGAGAGGCTGAGCGTGTCGGCCCCGCGCTCGGCCGGGGCCAGGGTGACCGCGCCGGTGGCCAGGTCCAGCGTGCGGCGCACCCGCTCGCCGCGCGCGAGCCGCGCCAGCAGTTCGTCCACCGCCGACTGCGGCCCCACGGGCTCCAGCATGAGCTCCAGCGTGCCGCCGCAGGGCAGGCCGAAGCGGCGGGCCTCCTCGGCGCCGACGCCATAGCGCAGCGGTGCCGGGCGGTCCAGCCGCAGGCTGCCGGCCCGCAGCTGGGCGATGAGGTCGTCCTCGATGCAGCCGCCCGAGACCGAGCCGGCGATCAGGCCGTCGTCGCGCACGGCCACCAGCGAGCCCACCGGCCGTGGCGCCGAGCCCCAGGTGCGCGTGATGGTGCCCAGCACGACGCCGCGGCCCTCGGCCCGCCAGCCGGCGGCCGTGCGCAGCACGCCGAGATCGAGGTTGTCCATCGCCCTGTTCCCCCAACTGAAATTTCCACTAGGGTAATCGGCAATCACAAGCCCTTGCAGGCCGCCGAGCATGCGCCTCACAACGACGGAGACATGCGATGCGCCACAAGATCCAATTGATGGTCAACGGCCGCGCCGTCAGCAGGGAGGTCGAGAGCGACCGCCTGCTGGTGCAGTTGCTGCGCGAAGACCTGGCCCTGACGGGCACCCACGTCGGCTGCGACACCGCCCAGTGCGGCGCCTGCACGGTCCACCTGAACGGCCGCGCCGTCAAGTCCTGCAGCGTGCTGGCCGTGCAGGCCGACGGCGCCGCCGTGACCACCATCGAGGGCCTGGCCGCCGCCGACGGCCGCATGCACCCCATGCAGGCCGCCTTCAAGGAATGCCATGGGCTGCAGTGCGGCTTCTGCACGCCGGGCATGGTGATGAGCGCCGTCGACCTGGTGCAGCACCACGACTGCGCCAGCGAGGCCGCCATCCGCGAAGGGCTGGAAGGCAACCTCTGCCGCTGCACCGGCTACCAGAACATCGTGCGGGCCGTGCAGGCCGGCAAGACGGCGATGGAGGCTTGAAATGAACGCACCCAAGGACGGTTTCATCGGCCAGAGCGTCAGGCGGCGCGAGGACGCGCGCTTACTGACCGGGCGCGGCCAGTACACCGACGACATCGTGCTGCCGCGCCAGACCTACGGCGTCTTCGTGCGCAGCGCCTATGCCCACGCCCGACTCAGGCGCGTGGACACCGCCGCCGCGCAGGCGGCCGAGGGCGTGCTGGCGGTCTACACCGGCGAGCACTTCCGCAGCGTGGGCGGCCTGCCCTGCGGCTGGCTCATCACCAGCATCGATGGCACGCCGATGAAGGAGCCCAAGCACCCCATCCTGGCGGACGGCAAGGTGCGCTACGTGGGCGACGCCCTGGCCCTGGTCGTCGCCGAGACGCTGGCCCAGGCCAAGGCCGCGGCGGCGCTGGTGGAGGTCGACTACGAGGAGCTGCCCGCCGTCGCCGACACCGCGACCGCCCTGGGCCATGCCGGCGTCGTGCACGACGAGGCGCCGGACAACCGCTGCTACACCTGGGGTTGCGGTGACCAGGCCGCCACGGATGCGGCCATCGCCACCGCCGCGCACGTCACGCGGCTGGAGTTCCGCAACAACCGCCTCATCCCCAACGCCATCGAGCCCCGCGCGGCCAATGCCAGCTACAACCCGGCCGACGACGCCTACACCCTCTACGTCGCCAACCAGAACCCCCACGTCGAGCGGCTGCTGATGTGTGCCTTCGTCCTCGGCATCCCCGAGCACAAGCTGCGCGTCGTGGCGCCCGACGTCGGCGGCGGCTTCGGCTCCAAGATCTTCCTCTACGCCGAGGAGACGGCGCTGGTGTGGGCCAGCAGGCAGCTCGGGCGGCCGATCAAGTGGACGGCCGAGCGCAGCGAGAGCTTCCTGGCCGACGCCCATGGCCGCGACCACGTCACCACGGCCGAGCTGGCCACCGACGCCGACGGCCGCTTCCTCGCCATGCGGGTGCACACCACGGCCAACCTCGGCGCCTACCTGTCCACCTTCGCGTCCTGCGTGCCCACCATCCTCTACGCCACGCTGCTGGCCGGCCAGTACACGACGCCCAGGATCTACGCCGAAGTCACCGGCGTGTTCACCAACACCGCGCCGGTGGATGCCTACCGCGGCGCCGGGCGGCCCGAGGCGACCTATGTCGTCGAGCGCCTGGTGGAGACGGCCGCGCACGAGCTGGGCATGGACCCGGCCGAGATCCGCCGCCGCAACTTCATCACCACCTTCCCCTACGCGACGCCGGTCGGCCTGACCTACGACATCGGCGACTACGACGCCACGCTCACCCAGGTCCAGCAACTGGCCGACGTGGCCGGCTTCGCCGCCCGCAAGGCTGTGAGCGCGGCCAAGGGCCTCAGGCGCGGCCTCGGCTACTCGACCTACATCGAGGCCTGCGGCCTGGCCCCGTCCAACATCGCCGGCGCCCTGGGCGCACGGGCGGGCCTGTTCGAGGCGGGCGAGGTGCGCGTGCATCCCACCGGCAAGGTGACCGTCTTCACCGGCAGCCACTCGCACGGCCAGGGCCACGAGACCACCTTCGCCCAGGTCGTGGCCGACCGCCTCGGCATCCCGCTGGAAGACGTCGACATCCAGCACGGCGACACCGGCAAGGTGCTCTTCGGCATGGGCACCTACGGCAGCCGCTCGCTGGCCGTGGGCGGCACGGCCATCCTGAAGGCGGTGGACAAGGTCATCGCCAAGGGGCGCAAGATCGCCGCCCACCTGCTGGAGGCCGGCGAGGGCGACATCGAGTTCAAGGACGGGCAGTACCGCATCGCCGGCACCGACCGCGCCGTGCCCTTCGCCCAGGTGTCCCTCACCGCCTACGTGCCCCACAACTACCCGCTCGAGACACTGGAGCCCGGCCTCAACGAGAACGCCTTCTACGACCCCACCAACTTCACCTACCCGGCCGGCAGCTATGTCTGCGAGGTCGAGGTGGACCCGGCCACCGGCGTCGTGCGCATCGACCGCTTCAGCGCCGTGGACGACTTCGGCAACATCGTCAACCCGATGATCGTCGAGGGCCAGGTGCACGGCGGCCTGGCCCAGGGCATCGGCCAGGCGCTGCTGGAGCACGGCGTCTACGACACCGACTCCGGCCAGCTGCTGACCGGCAGCTACATGGACTACGCCATGCCCCGCGCCGACGACCTGCCGAGCTTCACCGTGCAGGCCGCGCCGGGCACGCCCTGCACCCACAACCCGCTGGGCGTGAAGGGCTGCGGCGAGGCCGGCGCCATCGGCTCGCCGGCCGCCGTCATCAACGCCATCTGCGACGCCCTCGGCGTCAAGGACCTGCCCATGCCGGCCACGCCCTGCGCGGTTTGGACGGCGCTGCAGTCCACCAAGGCCTGATGGGCCGGGAGGGAAAGACCATGAACTACCAAGCCGCATCCTCCGCCGCCTCGGCCGCCCTGGGCCCGGACGAGCGCTTCCTGGCCGGCGGCCAGAGCCTGCTGGGCGCCATCAAGCTCGGCCTGGCGGCGCCCGCTGGCCTCGTCGACGTGCGCCGCCTGCCCGAGCTTCAGGGCATCGCCGTCGGCGGCGGTGCCGTGCGCATCGGCGCCGCGACCACCCACGCCACCGTGGCCGCCTCGGCCGACGTGGCCCGGGCCATCCCGGCCCTGGCCGACCTGGCCGGGCGCATCGGCGACCGCCAGGTGCGCAACGTCGGCACCCTGGGCGGCAGCCTCGCCAACAACGACCCCGCCGCCTGCTATCCCGCCGCCACTCTCGGCCTCGGCGCCACCGTGCACACCCAGCGCCGCGCCATCGCGGCCGACGACTTCTTCCAGGGCCTGTTCACCACCGCCCTCGAGGACGACGAACTCATCACGGCGGTGAGCTTCCCCGTGCCGCGCGCGGCCGGCTGGCAGAAGTTCAAGCAGCCGGCCTCGCGCTTCTCGCTGGTGGGCGTGTTCGTCGCCCGCTTCGACGCCGGCGTGCGCGTGGCCGTCACCGGCGCGGGGCCCGGCGTGTTCCGCTGCACCCCGCTGGAAGAAGCCCTGTCCCGCGACTGGAGCCCCGCCGCGGCCCGTGCCGTGCGCGTCGGCCCCGAGGGGCTCAACCACGACCTGCACGGCACGCCCGAGTACCGCGCGGCCCTCATCCCCGAGCTGGCGGCGCGCGCCGTGGCGGGTGCTCAGGGATAGGCCGTCAGCGTCGAGGTGTTGCTGCCGCCCCGGCAGCGGGCCGGCTCGCCGGCGTCGTTCACGACGCGCTCGATGCTGCCCTTGTCCGCCAGGCAGACGGTGATCATGCTGTGCAGGCGCACGCCCGGGCGGCGCGGCACCTCCAGGGCGCGGTCGAGCAGCACGTCGGGCTGCAGGAAGACGCTGTACACGCCCAGGCCCCAGGCCTCGTGCCGGGTGACGCCGTCGGCCACCTTGTACGAGGCGAAGCCGCGGCCGGTCGGGCTGGTCCACACCGCCTGGCTCGGCGGGTCGTAGGGCAGTTCGGACTGATAGAAGTAGACCCGCCCGCCATCGCCCCGCCAGACCACCTGGTGGCCCTGGAAGTGCTCGACGAAGAGGCCGTAGACCGTCACGTCCTCGCCGTCGACCTCCAGGCCGTGCAGCGCCGGATTGCTCGTCCAGCCCACGCCCTCGCCATGGTCGGCGCGCCAGAGCCAGGTGTGGTCGACAAGGGTGTCGTGGGCGTTGATGCGCAGCGCCGTGCGCACCCGGCCCGGCATCGCGCCGCCGATGCGGAAGAAGACGTCGTGCAGCACCGTCGGGTCGGCGCGATGGCGCGCGCGCGAGCCGGGCGGGCCCACCTCCATCAGCACGTCGGCCCGCTCGCGGCCGGCGTCGAGGAAGAGGCCGGCGAGCGTCAGCCCGTCCACGTCGGCCGTCTTCACCAGCGCCTGGCCGTTGTCGGAACGCAGCGTCGGGAAGCCCAGGCCCAGCACGACAGTACCGGGGCGCATGACGCGCAGCGGTTCCGTCAGCAGGTACTCGCCCGGCGTCAGCAGCAGGTGCCGGCCAGCGGCCAGCTCGGCGTTGAGGGCCGCGGCCGTCTCGCCCGGGCGGGCGATGTGGAAGGCCGACAGCGGCAGCGTCCGGCCGGGTGCCTCGCCGGGACCGCCCCAGGACACGCCCACGCTGTCGCGGCGCAGGGCCGGCACGCGCACGGCATAGCGGCCCTGCGCGTCGACGAAGAGCCAGGGCTTCTCGCGCACGAGGGGCGTGCGCTCGACGCGGGTGTAGCGCGCCCCGGGTTCGGGGAAGTCGCCGGCGGGCGCGTTGCGCACGCCCACGAAGACCATGTTCCAGTGCGAGCCCGTCCAGCCGCCCCACTCGCTGTTGCGCGAGATCCATTGCTGCTGCGTCACCGAATCGATGCGGCCGTCGACGCGCACGTCCGAGAACCAGCCACCGCTGGCCCAGCCCTGGTTCTGGTTCAGCCGCATGTTGCCGCGCACGTGCATGCGCCGGAAGGGGATGGCCTGGGACACGGCCCACTGCATCGTGCCGTCGCCGATGCCCAGCGTCGGCGTCACCGAGAAGTTCTCGGCGCCGCGCCAGAAGTTCTGCGTCGCGTTGTCGTTGGCCAGCAGGGCGGTGGAGCGCAAGTCGCCGATGACGTGGACGTCGTCCGGGTGCGCGCCCAGCCCCAGCACCTGGGTGTAGAAGCCCACGGGGATGCGCAGGTCGCGGTAGGTGCCGGGCATCAGCAGGATGGCGTCGCGGCGCGGGCCGAAGTGGTTGGGCTGCTGGGCCTCGTAGATGTCCAGGATGCGCTGCTGCAGCCCCGGCGTGTCGGGGGCGAGCACGTGGACGTGGGGGCCGAAGTCCGGCGCGTCGGCCCGTGCCGGCGGCGCGGCCAGGGCGGCAGCCGCGATCAGGGAGGCGCCGAGGGTGGATGCGCGCGAACGCGCCGTTCGGAAGCTGTTGCGTGGCATGTCTCGTCCTCGCCGGCGGGCCCGGCTGTCATCGTGGTTGGAATCGGTTCCAACGCCTCGATTGGACCATGCCTAGAAGCTCGACCCCGGCTGCTTCAGGAACTCCGCCTCCTCGGCGGTGGAGGTGCGCCCGAGGATGGCGTTGCGGTGGGGATAGCGGCCGAAGCGGTCGACGATGGCCTTGTGCTTGAGCTCGAACTCGTGGGTGTGCTGCGGCGCGCGCTCTCGCATCAGCGGCTCGCCCACCGCATGGATGGCCGCCGACTCGCTGTGCATGTAGGGCATGTAGAGGAAGGCCCGCCGCTCGGGCGGCAGCGCCAGGTCGGCACCCGCGGCGACCGCCTCCTGCGCGAGGGCCAGGGCCAGCGGGTCGGCCGAGAAGGCGTCCGCCGTGCCGCGGTGCAGGTTGCGGGCGAACTGGTCCAGCACGATGACCTCGGCGAGCCGGCCTTCGGGCGTGGCCCGCCAGGCGAACAGCTCGCAGCGCCGGGCCTGGGCATGCAGGGCGGCGAAGCGCCGGCGGATGAGGTCGTCGAAGGCTGGGTCGACCTTCCACCACTGGGCCGGCTGGGTCTCGTGGAACCAGAAGTCGAGGACGGCGCCGGCCATGGCTCAGCCCTTGCGGCCCAGCAGCAGCATCAACCCGCCCACGGCGATGGCGCCCACGCCCAGCCAGACCGGCAGGTTGACCTCCTCCTTCTGCTTGGCCGTCAGCTCCAGCGGCCCGAGCTTCACGACGGTGCTGTCCTTGGTGTAGCTGAAGCCTCCGGTGGCGAGACTGGCGGTGCCGGCGACGATGAGGAGGATGCCGACGATGCGGATGAAGTTCATGGCTGTGCTTGGGCTGTTGGCTGGGCAAGGCCACCAGCTTAGGGCCTCACCAGGCGTAGCTCGCCCCCAGCAACCCGTAGTTCGTGCTTCCCTGCGGGCCGCGGCTGCGGCCGATGCCGGGCGCCACGGTCCAGCCGCCTCCTGCGGCTATGGCCGCCTTCAACTGCAGGCTGCTCAGGTTGCCGCCGTCGTGCAGGCGGTCCTTCATCGCCTCGCCGTTCAGCGCCACGCGGTCGTTGACGCGCCAGGTCGCGCCGAGCTGGTGGCTTCGGTCCAGGGCAGCTTCGTCGCGGTTGACGGCGCTGACGCGGCGGGGCAGCAGGGGCAGCCCGGCCAGCAGACCGCCGTCGGAGCCTGCCTGCGTCGTGCTGACCGTGTAGTGGCTGCGCATCGTCGCGGCGTAGACGCTCAGTCGCGGCGTCAGCGCCACGGCGGCGTGCACGCCGGCGCCGCGCCCGCGCAGGCGCTGCTCCACCGGCGAGGCCCCGCCGCCGCCGGCGGCAACGCTCGCCCGGCCGCGGCGGTGGGCCGCGTCCACGCCGACCGTGACCGCGTCGGTCGGCTTCCACTCCGCCGTCACGGCCACGTCGGTCTGGCGCAGCGCGCGGCCGTCGCGGCGCTGGCTGGCGTTGACGCCGGCCTGCCAGCGGCCACCCGCCACCCCGGCCCCGAGTGCCGCCTGGACGGGCCGGTAGGTGAGGCCGCTGTCGGCCTCCCGGCGGCGCGACTGGCCGGCGCCGGCCTGCACCCAGGCACCCGCGGCCACCGGCAGCCTGACGGAGGCCGCGGCGCTCTGGCCATGCTGGCCGTCCCGCTGCACGGCCAGGTCGAGGCTGCTCCGGACAGGCTGGGGCGGCGCCTCGTCGGCACGGGCCAGGGCGGCAGACAGGGCAGCAAGCACAAGGAAGGGCGTTTTCATGGAAGCTCCGTCGAATCGGGCGGGCCGGCCGATCCGGTCCCTTTGCGCTGACAACGCCGGCGCCACCGTCGTCCTTCCGCCGCAGATGTAACCAGTCGCAGCCCGCCGCATACTCCAGCCACCGTCGCTCCCGAAAGGCCCGCCGTGCTCGAACCGGACAGCATCGACGCCACCGCCGCCGCCCTCCAGGCCCAGGCCTACCTGCCCTCGCGCGAGCTGGCCACGGCCGCCTTCCTGGCGCTGCGGCTCAAGCGCCCGCTGCTCCTCGAAGGCGCCCCGGGCACGGGCAAGACCGCCATCGCCGCCGCCCTCGCCGCCGCCCTCGGCAGGCCGCTCATCCGCCTGCAGTGCTACGAAGGCCTGGACCTCGCCGCGGCCGCCTACGAATGGAATTACGCGCGCCAGATGCTGGAGATCCGCCTCGCCCAGGCGCAGGACCGGCAACGCACCGCCGACGACCTCTTCGCCCGCCGCTTCCTCATCGAGCGCCCGCTGCTGCAGGCCCTCACGGCCACGCCCGCGCCGGTGCTGCTCATCGACGAGCTGGACCGCGCCGATGCGCCCTTCGAGGCCTTCCTGCTCGAGTTCCTGTCGGACTTCCAGGTCACCGTGCCCGAGTTCGGCACCATCACGGCCGCCGAGCCGCCCATCGTCGTGCTGACGAGCAACCGCAGCCGCGAGATCCACGACGCGGTCAAGCGCCGCTGCCTCTACCACTGGGTGGACTTCCCCGACGCCGCCCGCGAGCTGGCCATCGTGCGCGCCCGCCTGCCCGGCATCGCCGAGGCCCTGGCCGCCCAGGTCGTGGCCTTCGTGCAGGGCCTGCGGCGGCTGGACCTCTACAAGCTGCCGGGCCTGGCCGAGACGCTGGACTGGTCGCGCGCCCTGGTGGAACTGAACGCCGTAAGCCTCGACCCGGCCACCGTGCAATCCACCCTCGGCGTGCTGCTGAAGTACCAGGACGACATCGCCCGCGTGCAGGGCAGCGAGGCGGCCCGGCTGCTGGCCGAGCTGCGCGAGGCGGCGCGGGCCTGACGGCGCCGTCCGCGGACCTCGGCGACACCATGGACCGGCTGGCCGACAACCTCGTCCACTTCGGCCGCGTGCTGCGCTCGGCCGGCCTGCCGGTGGGCACCGACCGGCTGCTGCTCGCCGCCCAGGCCCTCGGGGCAGGCACCCTGGGCTCCCACGAGGACTTCCGCGCGGCCCTGGCCGCCTGCCTCGTCGACCGCCCCGAGCACCGGCCGCTGTTCGACCAGGCCTTCCACGCCTTCTGGCGTGACCCCGACCTGCTCGGCCGCATCATGCGGCTGCTGCTGCCCCAGGTCCGGGCGCGCGCGGCGACGCCACCACCGCCCGAGAACCGGCGCCTGGCCGAGGCCCTGTTCCCGGCCGCCGAGCCCAGGGCGCGCCCGCCCGACGGCCAGCTGGAGCTGGAGGCCCGCCTCGCCGCCAGTGATCGCGAGCTGCTGCAAAAGCGCGACTTCGACACCATGACGCCGGCCGAATGGGACGCCGCCCGCCGCGCCCTGGCCGAGCTGCAGCCCCGCCTGGCCCGCCAGCTCACGCGCCGCCACGCCGCCGCGCCCCAGGGGCGCATCGACTGGCGGGCCTCGCTGCGCGCCGAGGCCCGCGGCGAGCCGGCCCGGCCGGCACGCGAGCAGCGGCGGCAGCGCACCACGCCCCTGGTGCTGCTGGCCGACATCTCGGGCTCCATGGGCCGCTACTCGCGGGTGCTGCTGCACCTGGCCCACGGCCTGCTGAACCCGCCGGCCGGCAGCGGCGAGCGGCCCGCGGTCGAGGTCTTCGTCTTCGGCACGCGGCTGACCCGCATCACCCGGCTGCTGCGCGGGCGCGACCCCGATGCCGCCCTCGCCGCCGTCTCGGCCGCCGTGCCCGACTGGTCGGGCGGCACGCGCCTGGGCGAATGCCTGCGCGCCTTCAACCGCGACTGGCTGCGCCGCCTGCCCGGCGGGGCCACGGTGTGGCTGGTGACGGACGGGCTGGACCGCGGCGACGACCCCGCCCGCGCCCGCCTGGCCGCCGAGGCCGAACGGCTGCGCCTGTCCTGCCGCGAGCTGGTCTGGCTCAACCCATTGCTGCGTTATGCCGGCTTCGAGCCCCGCGCGGCCGGCGTGCGCGTGCTGCTGCCGCGGGTGAGCCGGCATCTGCCGGTGCATGACCTGGACAGCGTCGAGCGTTTCATCGCCTCGCTGTCCGGCGCGTAAGCCGCGCCAGGCCCTCTCCTACACGCCGACCTCTCCTCGCCCGGCATGGCGGGCCAGCACCTCTGCCTAGATTCGTGGCTCAGCGGTGCGCATCGGGTGCTACCGCCTTCCGATGAAAGGACCCATCATGAAAACCTCCCCCTTCGCCGCCCTGCTCGTCGTCGGCGCCCTCGTGGCGCCCCTGGCCCACGCCGAGGACCACAAGCCCGCCAGCGCCACCCGCACCTGGGTCAAGGACTCGATGGTGACCACCAAGGTCAAGGCCGAGCTGGCCGCCAGCAAGGTCTCCTCCCTGGCCCGGGTGCACGTCGAGACCGACGCTGACGGCTACGTGCAACTGACCGGCAAGGTCGCGACCCAGGCCGACAAGGATCGCGCCGAGACCATCGCCAAGTCGGTCCAGGGCGTGAAGTCGGTCGACAACCAGCTGACCGTCACCGGCAAGTAAGCGCCGGTCGCCGCCACGGCCCGCCCTTCGCCGGCGGGCCGTGCCTTTTCGGCCGTCCGGCGCCAGAATGCGCCGATGAACCTGACCGGCCAGCAGACCCTGCCCGTGAGCCAGGCCCAGGCCTGGGCGGCCCTCAACGACACCGCCATGCTGCAGGCCGCCCTGCCCGGCTGCGAGTCCATCGCGCCCGCCGGCGAGCAGGCCTTCGACGTGCTGATGGCCGTCTCCGTCGGTCCCGTCAAGGCCAGGTTCAAGGGGCGGCTGCAGTTGTCCGAGCTGAATCCGCCGCAGAGCTACCGGCTCGGCTTCGAGGGCAGCGGCGGCCCGGCCGGCCATGGCAAGGGCCAGGCGGCGGTCAGCCTCACGGCGCTGTCGGCCACCGAGACCCGGCTGGACTACGACGTCACCGCCAGCGTCGGCGGCAAGCTGGCCCAGATCGGCTCGCGCCTCGTGGACGCGGCGGCGCAGAAGCTGGCGGAGGACTTCTTCACGCGCTTCAAGGCCGCCCTCGTCGAGCGCCACCCACCGCCGGTCGCCGAGGCGGCCACGCCGCCCCCACCGACGCCCGCCACGACCGGCTGGTGGGCACGGCTGCGCGCCTGGCTGGCCCGCAGGATCGGCTGACGCACGACGGTGCGGTTTGCAAACGAGCCGCCCCGCTTCGTGACCACCTGAAACCAATGGGGTTTCCCCGGGGGTTGAACCGTTAGAATTTCACGCGTCCGACATACCACGGGCCTGCTCGACCACCGCAGGCCCGTTCTTTTTGTACCTCGCATGTCTCACGCCGCCCGCCGACTGCCGCACATCGACGCCCTCAAGGCGTTGGCGGCCCAGGTCATCGTGCTGCACCACCTGGTCAGCTACGGCCCCATCGCCCGCGCCGCCCACGAGGCCCTGCCCCTGCTGGCGGGCTTCATGCATCAATACGGCCGCATGGCCGTGCAGGTCTTCCTCGTCGTCGGCGGCTACCTCAGCGCCCGCGGTCTGTCGCCGCGCGGGCGCTCGCTGCAGGCCGCCGTGCCGGAGCTGCTGTGGCGGCGCTACCTGCGCCTGACCCTGCCCTTCCTCGCCGCCCTGGCCCTGACGCTGGGCACCTCGGGCTTCGTCGCCTCGTCCTGGCCCGAGCTCGTGCCCGCCGACATCAGCATCGGCCAGCTCTTCGCCCACGCCTTGCTGCTGCACGACGTGCTCGGCTACGAGGCACTGACGGTGGGGGCCTGGTACGTGGCCATCGACCTGCAGCTGTTCGCCGCGCTGGTGGGCCTGCTGTGGCTGGCGCGGCGCGGCTGGCGGCACCCCAGCCGCCTCATCGTCGGGCCGGTGCTGGTGGCCGGCGCCGTGCTGGCCTCGGCCTTCGTCTTCAACCGCCAGCCGGGGCTGGACGCCTTCGCGCCCTATTTCTTCGTCTCCTACGGCCTCGGCGCCCTGGTGCACTGGCTGGGGCTGTGGCGCTTCCGGCGGGCCGGCCTGGTGCTGGTGGCCGCGGCCATGGCCGCCGCGCTGTGGCTGGACTGGCGCGACCGCCTGGCCCTGGCGCTGGCCACGGCGCTGTGGCTGTCGTGGGCGGAGGCGCGCCAGGCCGCGGGCCGGCCGCTGATCCCGGCGGCCTGGGCCCCGGCGCTGGCCCGCGCCGCGACGCCGTCCTATGCCCTCTTCCTGCTGCACTTCCCGGTGCTGTTGCTGACCAACGCCCTGCTGGCCGGCCTGCCCGAGGCCGGGCCTGCGTCCGGCCTCGTCCTGCTGGCCGCCACCTGGCTGCTGGCCAACTGCCTGGCCGTGCCCTTCCACCGCTGGGTGGAGGCGCCGGCCGCGCGCTTCGACCCGCGCGCCTGGCTGCCCGGCTTGCGCACCGCATGAACCCATGCCCCTCGTCCAAGGGGTACCTTGGCCGGTCTTGCAGACCGCGCAGCCGACGGAGCGGCTGCTCTTCGGCAGGCACGACAAGTCCTCAGGACTTGCCGTGTCCGGCCTCAGCCCCCGAGGGGACGGAGATGCTTGCGGCATCCAGCCGCAAGCACATCTCCTGCAGGCCGGCTCGGGAGCGGCCCGTCGCTCGGCCCGCAGTCCCTTGAAACAGCCATCCGCGCGGAGATGACTGCGTGCTAAGGTCATGCGCAGCCAGCGGGCCCATGGCCCCACAGGACGCGCCCTCATGACCACGCCCCCACCGGCCGCCGCGGCGCCCAGCCGCGAGCAACTGCTGCACAGCCTCTACGAGGCCGCCGAGCTGGAGCACAACCTGATGTGCACCTACCTCTACGCGGCCTTCAGCCTCAGGCAGGGCGAGGCCGAGGGCCTGCGGCCGCAGGAGGCCGAGGCCGTCGAGCGCTGGCGGCGCGAGATCGTCGCGGTGGCGGTCGAGGAGATGGGCCACCTCGTCGCCGTCTGGAACATCACGGCGGCGCTGGGCGGCGCGCCGCGCTTCGGCCGCGGCAACTTCCCGCTCGACCCGGGCTATCTGCCGGCCCGCGTGGTCGTCAAGCTCGCGCCCTTCAGCGAGGCCACGCTGCAGCATTTCGTCTACCTCGAACGCCCCGAGGGCAGCGACGAGCCCGACGGCGACGGCTTCGCGGCCGAGCGCCTCTTCAAGCGCGGCACGGCGGCGCTACGCGTCACGCCGATGGCGCGCGACTACGACACCGTCGGCCACTTCTACGCCACCCTCAGCGCCGAGCTGGCCGCCTTCGTCGCGGCGCATGGCGAGGTCGAGAGCTTCTGCGGCGACCGCGGGCTGCAGCTGGGCCCTAGCGAGCTCATCCTCGGCGGCGCCAAGCCGGTGCTGTGCTCCAGGACGGCGCTGGCCGCCTTCGACGCCATCGTGCGGCAGGGCGAAGGCGCGCCCAGCGACAGCGAGACCTCGCACTACCAGCGCTTCGCCGCCATCCGCGCCGAGCTGCGCGCCCTGCGCGAGGCCAACCCCGCCTTCGAGCCGGCCTGGCCCGCGGCCACCAACCCGGTGCTGCGCCGGCCGCCGCGGCCGGAGGGGCGGGTTTGGCTGGAGAACCCGGCGGCCAGCGAGACCGTGGACGTGGCCAACGCCAGCTACGGCCTGATGCTGCGACTGCTGGCACAGAGCTATGCCCTGCCGGGTCCCTCGGCCGAGAAGCGCCTGCACGTCGACCTGGCCCTGGGCCTGATGCGCGCCTTTACGCCGCTGGCCGAGCATGCCGCCCGGCTGCCGGCCGGCCCCAGCAACCCGGGCTGCCATGCCGGCGCCAGCTTCACGTCGCTGCGCGACGCCGCGGCCATGCCGCCCGGCCCGGCGGCGCGGCGCTTCGTGCTGGAGCGGCTGGGCGAGCTGGCGGATGCCGCGGCCAGCCTGCACGCCAGCCTCGGCGCCGAACGGACCGGCCGGGCGGCCAGCCTGCTGAAGGCCCTGCGCGAGCGGGCCGAGCGCGGTCTGGACCTGAAAGCACCGGCCACGCCCGCCGCCGCACCCACGGCCGCGCCGGCACCGGCGCCTCCCGCGCCGCCCGCCGAGCACGTCGACGGCGTCGAGGTCGTGCAGGGCGAGAAGGTGGAGCTGCGCTTCGAGGCGCGGCGCTGCATCCACGCGCGCTTCTGCGTGACGGGGGCGCCGCAGGTCTTCCTGGCCAACGTCAAGGGCGACTGGCTCTACCCCGATGCCATGCCCGTCGAGCGCCTGGTCGACATCGCCCATGCCTGCCCCTCGGGCGCCATCCAGCTGCGCCGCAAGGACGGCCAGCCCGACGAAGGGCCGCCGCCGGTCAACCTCGTCTCGGTGCGCGAGGCCGGCCCCTACGCCCTGCGCGGCGAGCTGGTGCTGCGCGGCCAGGCCATCGGCACGCGGGCGACGCTGTGCCGCTGCGGCGCGAGCAAGAACAAGCCCTTCTGCGACGGCAGCCACCACGAGGCCGGCTTCGACGCGACGGGCGAGCCCGAGACGGGCCTGCTCGGCCTGCCCACTGACATGCCGGCCCGCCGCGACGGCCGCGTCGACATCGAGCCCGAACCCAACGGTCCGCTGCAGTTGCGAGGCCAGGTCGAGGTCATCAGCGGCACCGGCCGCATGGTCTGCCGCGTCGCCCAGGCGCGGCTGTGCCGCTGCGGCGGCAGCCAGACCAAGCCCTTCTGCGACGGCAGCCACGCACGCAATGGCTTCAGCGCCGACTAAGCCCGCCTCGCCGAGCCGCGCCACGCGCACCCGCGAGTCACCTCACGAGCTGGCGGCGCGCGTGCTCGTCATCGTGCTGGCCTGCCTGGGCTTGGCGATGTCGCTGCTGGCCGCGTTCGAGTACGCCATGGGCCGCACCAGCGAGCTGTCCGCCCAGCGGCTGATGATCGCCCTGGGCATGCTGGCGGCGGCCGGCCTGGGCCAGTGGCTGCGGCGCGCCGGGCGGCCGGTGTCGGCCTGCGTCGTGACCCTGGTGGTGGCCATCATGACGCTGGCCTTCCACGCCATGCAGGTGGGCCTGGGCGTGCATGCCATGTCGCTGGTGGCGGCCTGCCTGGCCATCACCCTCGGCGGCGGCCTGGCCGGCAGCGGCGCCGCGTGGCTGCTGACGGGCTTCTACCTGTTCGCCGTCGGCCTGCTGGCGCTGATGGAGGCGCGCGGCGCCATCCCGGGGCAGGCCGCGCCGCTGCACATCACCCTGGCCGACCGCGTCGTCGCGCACGCGCTGATCGCCGCGACGGCCCTGCTCGGCGCCCTGCTCATCCACCGCATCGTCGGCACCGCGCTGCGCAAGGCCCTGGGCGAGGAGGCCCGCCTGGCCCGGCTGGTGCAGGCCTCGCACAACTGGGCCTGGGAGGCCGACGAGAACTTCCGGGTCACCTGGCTGTCCGACGAGTTCGAGCCGCTGTCGGGCCACCGGCGCGACGAGTTCATGCGCATGGGCCAGCCCGACGGACCGGTGCTGGTGCGCGACGCCGACTTCCAGGCCCTGATTGAGGACATCCACGCCAAGCGTGCCTACCGCGACCGCGTCAACGGCTTCCGCACGCCGGACGGCCGGCTGCTGTGGACGCTGAGTTCCGGCGAGCCCGTCTTCGACGCCGCCGGCCGCCACACGGGCTGGCGCGGCGTGAGCCATAACATCACCGGCGAGCGGCTGGCCCTGCAGCAGCACCAGCGCACCGCCAGCATGCTCGACCGCGTGCTGCGCGCCAGCCCCGACGCCATCTGCGTGGCCCACATCGGCGACGGCCGCATCCGCTTCGCCAACACGGGGTTCTGCGCCCTGGCCGGCCACAGCCGCGAGGAACTGTTGGGCCGCTCGGCCCGCGAGCTCGGCCTGTGGCCCGACAGCACCGAACCCCGGCGCCTGGCCGCCGAGCTGGCCGCGACCGGTCTCGTGCGCGACTTCCGCTCGGCCATCGTCGTCGACGGCCACTGGCGCGAACTGCTGGTTTCCGCGGCCACGATGGAGTGGGACGGCGAGCCCGCCACCATGATCATCGCCCGCGACATCACCGAGCGCGAGCGTGCCCGCATCGAGGCCGACGCCATCCTCGACCATGCCAGCGTCGGCATCGCCCTGACCCGCGGCGAGCGCTTCGGGCGCACCAACCGCCACTGGCAGGAGATCTTCGGTGGCGTCGAGCCCCGCCTGGCCGAAGGCAGCCCGCCGCTGCCCGCCGCGCACGACATCGCCGAGGCCGCCCTGGCCTTCGAGCGCGACTTCATCCGCCCCGACGGCCGGCGCATCACCGTGCAGTTCAACGCCCGCGGCCTGCCGGCGCGCCTGGCCGGCCCCGGCGGCGTTGGCGACGCCGACCGGGCCACGCTCTGGGTGGCCGAGGACGTGACCGAGCGGCGGCGCCAGGAGCGCGAGCTGCAGGCCGCCAAGCAGCAGGCCGAGACGGCCAGCCACGCCAAGAGCGCCTTCCTGGCCACCATGAGCCACGAGATCCGCACGCCCCTCAACGGCGTGCTCGGCCTGGCCCGGCTGCTGCAGCAGGCCGGGCCCGACGACCCGCGCCGGCCGCAATACCTCTCCCACCTCGTCGGCGCCGCCGAGTCGCTCAACGAGATCGTCTCCAACGTGCTCGACCTGTCCAAGATCGAGGCCGGCCACCTGGTACTGGAGCGCATCGAGTTCGACCTGCACGCCCTGGCCCGGGCGAGCTTCGAGGGCTGCGCCGCACTGGGGCGCGAGCGCGGCCTGGAGATGCGCCTCGAACTGGCGCCCGGCCTGCCGCGCCTGGTCGTCGGCGACCCGCTGCGGGTGCGCCAGATCATGGCCAACTTCCTGGTCAACGCGCTGAAGTTCACCGAGCGCGGCCACATCCGCCTGACGCTGTCGCCGGCTGGCGTCGACCGGGTGCGGCTGGCCGTGGAGGACAGCGGCATCGGCGTTCCCGACGAACTGCAGCGCCGCCTCTTCCGCCCCTTCGCCCAGGCCGACGACTCCACCACGCGCCGCTTCGGCGGCACCGGCCTGGGCCTGTCCATCTGCCGGGAACTCGCGGCGCGCATGGACGGCCGCGTCGGCGTCGACAGCGACGGCGCCCACGGCTCCACCTTCTGGGCCGACGTGGCCCTGCCTACCAGCCTGACCGCCGACGACACCGGCACGCGGCTGCGCCTGCCGCCGCCGCCGCGCTACCCCCTGGCCGGCCAGCGCCTGCTGGTGGCCGAGGACAACCCCGTCAACCGCCTCATCATCACGGCCCTGCTGCAGCGCCTGGGGGCCGAGGTCGTCGAGGCGGAGGACGGCGAGCAGGCCGTCGCCATCGCCCGCGCCCAGGCCCAGCGCCTGGACGGCGTGCTGATGGACCTGCACATGCCCAAGATCGACGGGCTGAGGGCCACGGCCCTGCTGCGCGCCGACGCCGCGACCGCGCGCCTGCCCATCCACGCCTTCACCGCCGCCGTGCTCGACCAGGAGCGCCAGGCCGCGCTCGACGCCGGCATGAACGGCTTCATCGCCAAGCCGGTGGCCGAGGCGGAGGTCATCCGCGTGCTCGGGCGCCAGCCCTGAAGGACAACCCATGCCCATCCGCATCGTCCGCCTCGGCAGCCCGCGCGCGCCGGATGAAGGCACCCGCATCGGCACCGTGCGCCGCCCGCCGCGCGGCGTGCCCAAGGCCGAGTTCGCCTCGCGGGACTTCTACGACGTGTGGTTCCCCAACCTCGCGCCGAGCCTGGAGACCATGAAACTCGGCCAGGCCGCCGGCAGCGATGCCGACTGGAAGGCCTTCACGAGGAAATACCAGGCCGAGATGGCCCAGCCCGAGGCCCAGCACGCCCTGGCCCTGCTGGCCACGCTGTCGGCACAGACGAATTTCTCGGTGGGCTGCTACTGCGAGGACGAGTCGCGCTGCCATCGCTCGCTGCTCAGGCGGCTGCTGGCCGACCACGGCGCCAAGATCGTCGACTGAGCGGAGGCCGGGCCGCGGGATGGGCATCCCGATTGCCGCCTTCGGTCTCTTTTGCCAAGGAGACCGTCATGGCCCGAGACCTGGACACCGAATGCATCGACGCCTGTCATGCCTGCGCCGACGCCTGCGACCGCTGCGCCACCGCCTGCCTGCAGGAGGCCGACGTCAAGGCCATGGCGCACTGCATCGAACTCGACCTGGAATGCGCCGCCATCTGCCGCCTGGCGGCGTTCAGCATGGCCCGGCAGGGCGAGTTCGCCAAGCGCATCTGCGCCCTGTGCGCCCTGGTGTGCGACGCCTGCGGCGAGGAATGCGCCCGGCACGACCACACCCACTGCCAGGACTGCGCCGCCGCCTGCCGCGCCTGCGCCGAGGCCTGCCGGCGGATGGCCTCGGTCTGAACGGCTGACGGCGTCATCCGCCCTGCGGGCCGAGCGCTGGGCTGCCAAGGGCCAGAGGCCCTTGGCCTGTCGTAGGCACAAGCAGTCCGCAGGGACTGCTTGTGTCCGACTCCAGTTCCCGGGCCGGCCCGCAGGCGATGTGCTTGCGGCTCAATGCCGCAAGCGTCGCCGTCCCCTTGGGGGCTGAGGCCGGACACGGCAAGTCCTGAGGACTTGTCGTGCCTGCCGAAGAGCAGCCGCTCCGTCGGCTGCGCGGTCTGCCAGACCGGCCGGGCCCGCTGGCGTTCAGCCGCGGGCCCGGACGAGGGGCTTCACACCCACCTCATCCACACTCCTGCGCCTCCCGCTGGCGGTTCATGTCCGCCAGCGTCTTGCCCGGCTCGTCGCGGAAAGCCTCGTCCAGCACCTCCAGCGTCTCCACGCGGTCGACGCGGAAGCTGCGGAAATCGCCGCGCAGCTCGCACCAGGCGGCCAGCGTCCACACCGGCCCCCAGAACAGGCAGGCCAGCGGGCGCACGACGCGGTCGCTGCGCACGCCGCCCAGGTCCAGGTAGCCGACCTTCAGCTTGCGCCGCGCCTCCGTGGCCTCGCGCATGGCGGTGAGGTGGGCGCTGGTGGCCGGGTCCAGCGCGGGCAGCGGCGCGTACAGGGCCAGGCTCTCGGCCGCGGCGCGTGCATCCAGCGGCAGCACGGCCAGGATCTTGGACAGCGCGTTCTCGGCCTGGCGGGCCAGGGCGGCGTCCAGGCGCGACTCGGCCATGCGCACCGTCGCGACCAGGGCCTGGGCCTCCTGCTTGCTGAACATCAGCGGCGGCAGGTCGAAACCGGCCCGCATGCGGTAGCCCACGCCCGCCTCGCCCTCGATGGGCACGCCCTGCTGGCCCAGCGCCGCGATGTCGCGGTAGACGGTGCGCATCGACACCTCCAGCCTCTGGGCGAGGTAGTCGGCCGTCGTGAGGCGGCGCCCGCGGATGAGCTGGACGATCTGGAAGAGGCGGTCGGCGCGGCGCATAGTGGGCCATTGTGGATGAGCAGGCACGACCCTTGCGAAAGACAGGGGTCACCGGCAACGACGTCGAACACCCCCATGGCCCTCTACGCCTCCCATGCCCGCGGCACCTGCGGGCTCGACCTGGCCACCCTGGGCGCCATCAGCGCCCCGCAGCCATCGCTCGCACCCGGCCAGCTCTTCGTCGCCACCGGCACGCGCCCCTCGCCGGGGCCCCGCCGCCCCCGCCCAGGGCGCAGCCGGCCCGCCCCGGTGCAACCAACGGGCTCCCATCCCTGAGCGGGTCCGGCACGGTCGGGTCTGGAAAAGTCGGCAGCCGCCATGGGGCCTCCAGCGTCCGAAAGCCCGCATGCTGCTCGGTTGAGCCGTCAGCGTCTGTCAGCAGTCGGAGGTGGCCGAAGACTCCATCGACAATGCCTCGATGCAAGCCTTCCTGATCGCCACCGGCCTGGTGGCCCTCGCCGAGATCGGCGACAAGACCCAGCTCCTCGCCTTCATGCTCGCGGCCCGCTTCAGGCGGCCGGTGCCCATCGTGCTGGGCATCTTCGTCGCGACCGTCTTCAACCATGCCGCGGCCGGCGCCCTCGGCGCCTGGCTCACCGGATTCATCGGGCCGACCGTGCTGCGCTGGATCCTCGGCCTGTCCTTCCTCGCGATGGCCGGCTGGATGCTCATCCCCGACAAGCTCGACGAGGACGACGCGCCCAAGCCCGGCCACGGTGTCTTCCTGACCACCGTCATCGCCTTCTTCCTGGCCGAGATGGGCGACAAGACGCAGATCGCCACCGTGGCGCTGGCGGCGCGCTTCCCGCACGACTTCCTCGGCGTCGTCGCCGGCACGACCTTCGGCATGATGGTCGCGAACGTGCCGGCCGTGCTCATCGGCGGCAAGCTGGCGCAGAAACTGCCGGTCAAGCTGGTGCACACGGTGGCGGCCGTGATCTTCGCCCTGCTCGGGGTGGCGACGCTGGCCGGCGCGGGCGAGAGCCTCGGGTTTTGAGGGGGTGCGGGCGGCGGCGCCTGGCCCTAGCATGCACCCGGCATCACCACCTCCCGGGATGAGGACATGACCTTCCAGGAATCGATCCAGATCTGCTTCAAGAAATACGCCGACTTCAGCGGCCGTGCGAGTCGCTCCGAGTACTGGTGGTTCTTCCTCTTCATCTTGCTCGGTTCGGCCGCGCTGTCCTATGTGAGCCACGCCCTGTCGGGCGTCTTCGCCATCGGCACCCTGCTGCCTTCCCTCGCCGCGGCCACGCGGCGGCTGCACGACACCGGCCGCAGCGGCTGGTGGCAGCTGATCGCCCTGGTGCCGCTGGTCGGCTGGATCGTCCTGTTCGTGCTGCTGGCCCAGGAGAGCAGCGGCGGCGCCGAAGCCGTCTAGGGCGCCAGCACCTGGCGCACGGCCCGGTCCCACTGGGCCAGCCGGGCGCCGGCCTCGTCGCGCGACATGCGCGGCTCGAAGGCGCGCTCGAGCTGCCAGATGGCCCCGATGTCCGCCACCGAGCCGTAGAGCCCGACGCCCAGGCCCGCCAGCAGGGCCGCGCCCAGGGCCGTCGTCTCGATGACGCGGGGCCGCAGCACCGGGATGCCGAGCAGGTCGGCCTGGAACTGCATCAGCAGGTCGTTGGCGCTGGCGCCGCCGTCCACGCGCAGTTCCGTCAGGCGATCGGCCGCGCCGACGTCGGCATTCATGGCGGCGAGCACCGCGGCGCTCTGGAAGGCGATGCTTTCCAGGGCGGCCCTGGCAATGTGACCCTGGGTGGTGCCGCGCGTCAGGCCGAGCAGGGCGCCGCGGGCGTCGGGCCGCCAGTAGGGCGCGCCGAGGCCGGCGAAGGCGGGCACGAACATCACGCCGCCCGCGTCGCTCACGCTCTCGGCCAGGGCCTGGACCTCGCCACTGCCGCCGATGGCCCGCAGGCCGTCGCGCAGCCACTGCACGACGGCGCCGCCGACGAAGACACTGCCTTCCAGCGCGAACTGCGGCGCCGGGCCGACCTGGGCCGCCCGCGTCGTGACCAGGCCTTGCGTGGACGCGCGCGCCTCGCCGCCGGTGTGCATGAGCAGGAAGCAGCCGGTGCCATAGGTGTTCTTGGCCTGCCCCGGCGCGAGCGCCGCCTGGCCGAAGAGGGCGGCCTGCTGGTCGCCCGCGATGCCGGCGATGGGGGCGCCGAACGCCGCCGCCTGGCCGAAGCCCCCGGCCGAGGGGCGCACCTCGGGCAGCAGGGCGCGCGGGATGCCGAAGAGGCCGAGCAGCTCGTCGCTCCAGTCGCCGCGGTGGATGTCGAAGAGCAGGGTGCGCGAGGCGTTGCTCACGTCGGTGGCGTGGACGGCGCCGCCGGTGAGCTTCCACAGCAGCCAGCTGTCCACGGTGCCGAAGGCCAGCTCGCCGCGTTCGGCGCGCTCGCGGGCGCCGTCGACGTGGTCGAGCAGCCAGCGCAGCTTGGTGGCCGAGAAGTAGGGGTCCAGCACCAGGCCGGTCAGCTCGCGCACGCGCGGCTCCAGGCCCTGGCCCTTCAACTGCTCGCACAGGCCGGCGGTGCGGCGGTCCTGCCAGACGAGGGCGCGGTGCAGGGGCTGGCCGGTGCGGCGGTCCCACAGCACGGTGGTCTCGCGCTGGTTGGTGATGCCGATGGCGGCCACCTTCACGCCCGCGCGCGCCAGGGCCTCCTCGGCGCAGGCCAGCTGGCCGGCCCAGATCTCCTCGGCGTCGTGCTCGACCCAACCGGGGTGCGGGTAATGCTGGGTCAGCTCACGCTGGGCCAGCGCCAGCAGGTGGCCGGAACGGTCGAACACCAGGGCCCGCGAACTCGAGGTTCCCTGGTCCAGCGCGAGCAGAGCATCCATGGCGGTCATTTAGAGTGGTTGCATGGACGATTTTGACGTCGTGGTGGTGGGAGGCGGCATCAACGGTACCGGCCTGGCGCGGGACCTGGCCGGCCGTGGCTGGCGCGTGCTGCTGGCCGAACGTGACGACCTGGCGGCACACACCTCCTCCGCCTCGACCAAGCTGGTGCACGGCGGCCTGCGCTACCTGGAGACCTACGAGTTCTCGCTGGTGCGCAAGGCCCTGCAGGAGCGCGAGGTGCTGCTGCGCAGCGCGCCCCACCTCATCCAGCCGCTGCGCTTCGTGCTGCCGCATGCGCCGCACCTGCGGCCGGCCTGGATGATCCGCATCGGGCTCTTCCTCTACGACCACCTGGCCCGCCGCGAGCTGCTGCCCGGCTCGCAGGGCCTGCGCTTGCGGGGCAGCGTCTATGGCGCGCCGCTCAAGCCCGAGTTCACGCGCGGCTTCGCCTACTCCGACGGCTGGGTGGACGACGCCCGCCTCGTCGTCGCCAACGCCCAGGATGCGCGGGCCCGCGGCGCCGAGGTGCTGACGCGCTGTGCCGTCACGCGCGCCGTGCGCGGCGCCGAGGCCTGGGAACTGGCGCTGCAGGGCGGGCGCCGCCTGCGCAGCCGCGCCCTGGTCAACGCCGCGGGGCCCTGGGCCGAGCGCTTCCTGCGCGACCACGCGCAAGGTGCCGCCGGGCAGCCGCTGGCGGCGCGAGGCCTGCGCCTGGTCAAGGGCAGCCACATCGTCGTGGCCGCGCGTTTCGCGCACGACCATGCCTACATCTTCCAGAACGCGGACGGCCGCATCCTCTTCGCCATCCCCTACCAGGGCCGGTTCACGCTGATCGGCACGACGGACGTCGAGCTGCCCGAGCACGAGGACCCGCCCGGGCGCGCCGCCATCGACGCGGCCGAGGTGGACTACCTCTGCGAGCAGGCCAGCCGTTATCTCGCCGAGCCGGTGCGGCCGGCGGACGTGCTGTGGAGCTATGCCGGCGTGCGGCCGCTGCTGGACGAAGGCGGCTCGGCCTCGAGCGTGACGCGCGACTACCTGCTCGAGGCGGACGCGGCCGGCGGTGCGCCGCTGCTCAACGTCTGGGGCGGCAAGCTCACGACCTACCGCAAGCTGGCCGAGGACGGCGCCGGCCAGCTCGGCGCCCTGCTGGGCGACGCCCGCCGGCCCTGGACGCACGGCGCCCGCCTGCCCGGCGGCGACCTCGGCCGGCATGGCGTGGACATCGCCGGCTTCGCCGCGGAGCTGCAGTCCCGCCATCCGCGCGTGGATGCGGCCACCGTCGCGCGGCTGGCCTTCGCCTACGGCAGCGAGGCGCCGGCCCTGCTGGCATCGCCGGGCGGCGAGGTCGCGCCGGGCCTGTTCGAGGCCGAACTGCGCCACCTGGTGGAGCGCGAATGGGCGCGCAGCGCGGAGGACGTGCTGTGGCGGCGCAGCAAGCTCGGCCTGCACTACGACGCCGCGCAGCGCGCCGCCGTGGCCGCGCGGTTCTGAGCCGGCCCCGGCCGCCGCCATCCCCGATGATGCGGCCATGCTCTTCGGTCTGTTGTTCGCCCTCGCCGCCGGGCTGATGTGGGGGCTGGTGTTCGTGGCGCCCGTGATGCTGCCCGGCTATGCCCCCGCCCAGCTGACGGTGGGCCGCTACCTGGCCTTCGGGCTGATCGCCCTGCCCCTGGGCCTGGCACTGGACCGCCGGCCGCTGCGCGAGCTGCAGGCGGCCGACTGGTGGGAGGCCGCCCGGCTCAGCCTGGTGGGCAACTTCCTGTACTACCTCTGCCTGTCGGCCGCCATCCAGCGCGCCGGCGCGCCGCTGCCGACCATGATCATCGGCACGCTGCCCGTCGTCATCGCCGTCTGCGCCAACCACCGCAACCGCGTGCGCGACGGCCACCTGCCATGGCGCAAGCTGGCGCCCTCGCTGGCCCTCATCGCCGCCGGGCTGGCCTGCGTCAACCGCGAGGAGCTGCGCGCCCTTCAGGCCCAGGCCGGCGACCCGCGCCGCTACGCCGAAGGGGCCGGCCTGGCCGTGCTGGCGGTGGCCTGCTGGACCTGGTATCCCATCCGCAACGCCGACTGGCTGCGCGCCCATGCGGACCGCAGCCCGCGGGCCTGGGCCACGGCCCAGGGCATGGTGACGCTGCCCATGGCGCTGGCGGGCGCCCTGCTGCTGACCCTGGTGCACCTGGCCGCGCCGGGCACGCTGACGCAGGCCGGCCAGGCCTTCCCACTCGGCGACCGGCCGCTGGCCTACGTCGGCCTGATGCTGGCCGTGGGGCTGTGCTCGTCGTGGCTGGGCACGCTGTGCTGGAACGAGGCGAGCCAGCGGCTGCCGACCTCGCTGTCGGGCCAGCTCATCGTCTTCGAGACGCTCGCCGCCTTGGCCTATGCCTTTGCCTGGACGGGCCGCCAGCCGTCGCCGCTGACCCTGGCGGGCGTGGCCCTGCTGGTGGCCGGCGTGGCCTGGGCGTTGCGCATCAGGCCGAAGCGAACACCTCCGTGACGCGCAAGCCGTCGAAGCCGTCGGCCTCGCCCTTGCGCACGTGGCCGCGCGCGTTGCTGACGATGCGCTTGCCGCCCAGCCGGTAGTCGTGCCGGCAGTGCAGGTGGCCGTGCAGCCAGAGCTGCGCCCACGGCAGCAGGTCTTCGTCGTCGTTGCAGAAGCTGGCCGTGCCGGGCTGGCGGCCGTAGCGGGGGTCGGCGCTCTTGAGGCTGGGCGCGAAGTGGGTGATGGCGACCGTGGCGTCCCAGTCGCCGGCGCGGGCCAGCTCCATGGCCAGCCAGGCCCGGCTTTCCAGCGCCAGGGCGCGCACGGCGTCCACGTCGAACGGCTGGCCATGCCGGGTGGCTTTCATCACCTTCTGGAAGTAGCCGCCGGCCCGCATGGCCCGCTCGCGGCCCGAAGGCCCGAAGGCGTCGAAGTCGCACCAGCGCGTGCAGCCGACGAAGCGCACGCGCCGGCCCTGGGCATCGGTCAGCACGACGGACTCGTCATCGAGCATGCGCAGGCCCAGCGCCTGCACGTGGCGGCGCAGCGCCTCGCGGGCCTCGTCCACGTCGCGGCCGTCGAACTCGTGGTTGCCCGGCACGAAGAGCACCGGCACCGGCCAGCCGCGGAAGAGCTCGAGGCTGCGCCAGGTGGTGTCGATGTCGCCCGCCAGCACCAGCACTTCCGCGCCCGGAGCCGGCACGGGCGGGTAGGACTCGGTCTCAAGGTGCAGGTCGGACAGCAGTTGCAGCTTCAAGTCAGTCGGGCACCGGGCCGGGCGCCAGGTGCCGGCCGCCTGGCCCTCGGTGCCTCAGTTGCTGCCATGGCATTGCTTGTACTTGCGCCCCGAGCCGCAGGGGCAGGGGTCGTTGCGGCCAACCTTGGGCGTGTCGCGCCGGATGGTCTCGACGCGATAGCGCTCCTGTTCGGTGAGGTCGGCCAGGTCGGCGACCGTGACGACCAGTTCCTCGATGGCGTCGTCCAGGTCCTTGAGCGGGTGCTCGCGATCCAGCGTGGCGACGACCTCCTTCTCCTCGGGCGTCTCGGCCGGCAGGTGGCGGTACAGCCGCGCCAGGGCGGCGGCGATGGCGTCGTCGGGCAGGTCGGCCAGCTCGGGGAAGCACAGGGCCGCGTGCTGGAAGCCGGCCACCCAGGGCATGAGGGCGCGCGAGATGGGCCCGAGGGCGTCATAGCTCTCGCGGGCGGCCCGCTCCTCCTCGGTGGCGTCCTCGGGCATGGGTTCGGGGGTCTGCGCCTCGTCGATGTCGAGGATGACGGGATCGAACCAGCCGTCCTCGACGAGGCCGCGGTTGAGGGCGGCGTGGCGCCGCTCGACGAGCTGGGTCAGCCGGTCCAGCCAGGTGGCGTCGACGCTCTCGGGCAGGCGGCCGCCGTCGTAGTCGAAGATGTTGGGCAGCCACTCGTCGATCTCGATGAGGCGGGGCTGCACGATGACGCCGCACAGGTAGCCGTCCAGCATCGAGGCGTCCAGCGGCTGCAGGGGCGCGGGCGTGGCGGCGAGGAGTTCGTCGAGTTCGGCGAACTCGGCGTCGGAGAGGTCTTGTGTGCTCATGGGCGGCGATTGTCCGCCCGGCGGCCGCCTCAGGTCGACCGAACGACGAGTTCGGTCGGCATGATCTCGCTGGCGGTGTCCTGGCCGGCGATGAGGTCCAGCACCTTGCGCGCCAGCAGCACGCCGCCGTGGTGCCAGTCCTGGCGCACGCTGGTGAGGGGCGGCGCGAAGCTCTGGGCGGCGGGGGAGTCGTCGTAGCCGATGACGGAGACGGCGTCGGGCACGGCCAGGCCGGCGTCGGTGAAGGCGCGCACGGCGCCCATGGCCAGCAGGTCGCTGGCGGCGAACAGACCGTCTGGGGCCCTGCCGCCCTTGGCGAGGTGGGATTGCACGGCGGTGAAGCCGGCGCCGAAGGTGAAGGCCGCGGGCGTGAGCGTCTGGGCCTTGAGGCCGGCCCGCTTGAGCGCCTTGACGAAGCCCTGCTGGCGGTCGCGGATCTCGGCGTGGCGCACGTCGCCCAGGAAGAGCAGCTCGCGCCGGCCCAGGGCCAGCAGCCGTTCGGCCGCGCTGGCGCCGCCGTGGGCGTTGTCGCCGCCGACGACGATGGCGTCACCCCGGCCGTGCTCGGCGCCCCAGACGACCAGGGGCAGGCCCATGGCCGCGGCCGACTTCACCGCCGAGCCGTTGGCGCCCTGGCCGAGCAGGATGAGGCCGTCGGCCGAGGCGGCCATGCCCTGGCCGGGGCTCTGCATGGCCGACAGCAGCACGCTGTAGCCGCGCGAGGTCAGCTCCTGGGTGATGCCGCCGAGCAGCTGCAGCGGGTAGGCATCGGTCATGGGGCGGTCGGCGTCGGGCTGCATCTCCAGCATGACGGCGACCATGTGGCTGCGGCGCAGGCGCAGGTTGCGGGCGTGGTGGTTGAAGCGGTAGCCGGCGGCTTCGGCCAGCGTCTTGATGCGCTCGCGCGTGGCGGGCGTCACGGAGGGGCTGTCACGCAGCGCCCGCGAGACCGTGATGGTGGAGACGCCGGCGAGCGCGGCGATCTGCTCCATCGTGACGGGTTTGCTGCTGTCGCTCATGCGGGGGCTGGGGTGAAGGACGGGGCGCAGCTTAAATCAGCGGGGCGGGCTGGGACTGCTCGGGTTGACGAGCCGTTGCGGGTCGGTGCGGTTTCGGTCGGGCTGCTTTGCTGAGAGCCTTTCGACTCGGTGCATTGGCTTTGGTCGGGTGGCTTTTGCGTCGAGCCTTTCGACTCGGTGCACCGCCGCGGGAATCCGCCCCGCGAGGGCGGGTAACTTTCTTCTGTCGCGCCAGAAGAAAGTCACCAAAGAAGAGGCGCTCTAAATCCAGCGCCCTGATGCGTTGAACGCCAAGAAGCGCCGAGAGGCGACCCGCTGCGCTCTCGCCGCTGTCCCTATGCCGAGCACCACGCATCGGACCTTCACGCCGGTTAACGCCGGCTGCACGCCGGGCTCACCAATGAAGGCACCACACGCCACGACGCGCCGCCCGAGCGGCGCTTGCGTTCAACTCGTGAGTTCGGCGTGCAGCCGACGTTAGGCGCACGGACGGTGGAGGCATCGGGCTCGTCACAAGGACAGTGGCGAGAGCGAAGCGGGTCGCCTGTTGCCCGGGCTGAGCGTTAAGCGCGCCAGAGGGCTCGCTTTAAAGCGCCTCTCTTTTGGTGACTTTTCTCTGGCGCCGACAGAGAAAAGTTACCCGCCCTCGCGGGGCGGATTCCCGCGGCGGTGCAGAGAGTCGCAAAGGCTCTCAGCAAAAGCAACCAACCTAAAAAGCACCGAGTTGCAAAGGCCTCACGCAAAAGCACGCCACCAACCGACTCAACGAACCGCAAAAGGCCCCCTCACACCACCTTCTGCTCCAGCACATAACTCGCCCCGTCGTAATGCCCCAACCTCTCCACCAACAGCGGCAGGCACTCCGCCAGCTCATCGTGCAAGGTGAAAGGCGGGTTGGCGACGAACATGCCGCTGCCCTGCATGCCGAAGCCGCGCTCGTCCGCCTGAGCCACCGTCAGGCGCACGTGCAGCCAGCCCTTCTTGGCCAGGGCGTCGGCGCTGGCCTTGAGCCGGGTGGCCAATTGGGTCGATTCGAGCCGCTGCAGCTGCGGGTACCAGACCATGACCACCGTGTCCGGCGCGCGCTCCAGCGCCTCGCGCAGGGCCGACAGCACCTTCACGTAGTCGGTCTTGAGCTCGTAGGGAGGATCCATCAACAGCGCCGCCCGCCGCGTCGGCGAGGGCAGCTCGCCCTTGATGGCAGCGAAGCCGTCGCGGTCGCTGACCTGGGTGCTGGGCCGGCCTTCGAGATAGCTGGCCAGGATGCGGTGGTCGGTTGGGTGCAGCTCGTAGGCGCGCAGCCGGTCGGTCGGGCGCAGCAGCATGTTGGCGATGGCCGGCGAGCCGGGGTACTGGCGGAGTTGGCCGTCGGGATTGAAGGCCCGCACCAGGCTCACGTAATCGGCCAGCGGCTCGGGCAGGTCGGAGCTGTCGTACAGGCGCGCGATGCCGGTGGCGTACTCGGCGTTCTTCTGCGCGTAGCGGCCCTCGACCGAATAGCCGCCCGCGCCGGCATGCGTGTCGACGAGGGTGTAGGGCTTGTCCTTTTCGCCCATGTAGCGCAGCACGCGGGTCAGCACGAGGTGCTTGAGGACGTCGGCATGGTTGCCGGCATGAAAGGCGTGGCGGTAGGCGAGCATGGCCCGATTGTCGCCAACACGCGGCGCGCAAGACGCCAAGCCTTGAGTCAGCGCAAACAGCGCGCTCGGCGCATGTATCACAGTCGCGGGCAACCGCACGGCCCGCAGGGGCGGGCCGGCGTGCGTAGTCTTCGCCGCCTCGCAGTTCCTGCCACCTTCCACCATGCCCACCCTCTTCGACCCCGCCCGCTTCGGCGACATCGAACTCGCCAACCGCGTCGTCATGGCGCCGCTCACGCGCAACCGCGCCACGCGGCAAACGCCCAACACCCTGCACGTCGAGTACTACCGGCAGCGCGCCGGGGCGGGGCTGATCCTCACGGAGGCGACCCAGATCCGTCCCGACGGCCAGGGTTATTTCGACACCCCCGGCATCCACAGCCCCGAGCAGATCGCCGCCTGGAAGCAGGTGACCGACGCCGTGCACGCCGCCGGCGGCAAGATCGTCGTGCAGCTCTGGCACGTGGGCCGCATCTCGCTGAAGAGCCTGCAGCCGGGCGGCCAGCAGCCCGTGTCGTCCACCGCCCGTGCCGCCAAGACGCGCACCTACGCGGCCTACGGCGAACTCGTGCCGACCGACGAGCCGCGTGCCCTGCGCACCGACGAGATCCCGGCGCTGATCGCCGACTACGTGCAGGCGGCGAAGAACGCCATGCTGGCCGGCTTCGACGGCGTGGAGGTCCACGGCGCCAACGGCTACCTGCTCGACCAGTTCCTGCGCGACAGCGCCAACGACCGCACCGACGCCTACGGCGGCTCCATCGAGAACCGCGCTCGGCTGCTGGTGGAAGTGATGACCGCCATCGCCGCGGCCATCGGCCCGGGCCGCACGGCACTGCGCCTGTCGCCCGTGACGCCGAGCAACGACATCGGCCAGGACAGCGATCCGCAGGCGCTGTTCAACCACGTCGCCGACCGGCTCGCGCCGCTGAAACTGGCCTTCCTGGAGGTGGTGGAGGGCGCCACCGGCGGCGCGCGCGACAACGTGCCCTTCGACTACGCCGAGCTGCGCCGCCGCTTCGGCGGTCCCTACATCGCCAACAACGGCTACGACCGCGCGGCGGCGCTCGACGCCGTGGCGAGCGGCCGGGCGGATGCCGTCTCCATCGGCCGGCCCTTCATCGCCAACCCCGACCTGGTCGAGCGGCTGCGCGAGGACCTGCCGTTGACCCAGCCTCAGAAGGACACCTTCTACGGAGGCGGCGTCACGGGCTACACCGACTACCCCACGGCGCGCCAGGCCTACGCCTGACGCCGCTCAGGACTGGAAGGCGCCCGGGTGGCGCGCCGGCCCGGCCAGGGCCACGCTGCCGCGCGGGTGCCGGTACTCCCGCGAGGGGCTGAGGCGCAGGCCTTCGGCCACGCCCATGTCCTGCGCCCGACCGCGCAGTTCGGAGCCGGGCTTGAGCCGCCAGTCGTCGCGCGCCGCGCGCACGAACTCGTCCCAGTCGGCGCTGAAGTTGGCGCGCCGCGTCCAGTGTCCTTCGGCGGCCAGGCGCGGTGCGCCGACGAGCAGGTTGTTGGCCAGCATGACCTCGGCCTGGGGCGGCGTGACGCGCAGCCAGATGCCGCCGCTGGGCAACTGGTCCACCAGGGTGTTGTGGACGAGATAGAGGGCCTGGCGCGGCCAGGTGGCGCCCTCGACGCCGAAGGAGATCACGTGCGGGTTCTCGGTGGTGGAGCTCTGCATGATGAGGTTGCCCATCACGACGGCGACGCCGCCGTTGGGGAACTCCAGCTCGTAGCTCGCCCGCCCGCCGATCTCGTCGGACAGGCGGTTGTAGAGGATGTGGTTGAGGGCCGCGCGGCTCTTGAGCAGATGGCCGTGCAGGCCGTGGTGGAACCAGCTGCCGGTGACGGCCAGCCGCCGGATGGCGCCGACGTAGAGGTTGTGGGTGCGGCCGTCGCGGGGCAGGATGGGGCCGAAGTCGCAGTCCACGATGTCGAGCTCGATGGCCTCGTCGTTGGCCGTCAGCAGGCCGTTCTCGTTGTCGCGGAAGCTGCAGTCGACGAGGGTCAGCGAGCCCGCTTCGAGCCGGATGCCCGCGCCATTGCGGTCGGGCACGGCCGCGCCGATGAAGTCGAAGCCCTCGATGCGCTGGCGCCGGCCCGTCGTCACGAACAGGCCCTTGCCCTGGGCGTTGATCCCGGCGGCGATGAGCCGCACCCGTCCGCCCACGGCGCGCAGCGTGAGTTCGTGCTGGGGCCAGGTCGCGGCGTCGGCCACGTAGTCGCCGGCATCGACCTCCACCACCATGCCGTCGCGGGCCTGCCTGGCGGCCGCGGCCAGGGACTTGACCGCGCGGCCCGGCCCCACCTGCAGCACCGGTGCGGCCCGCGCGGCCAGCGGCGCCAGCGCCGCCGCGGCGAGCAGGGAACGGCGGCCGGGCATCACTTCTTCATCCGCGCCTTGAACAGCTCGACGAGGCCGACCTCGCGCGGGCCGGGAATGCGCTCGAACGTCTCGCCAGCGGCGATCGAACCTTCGCGCCGCACGGCCAGGTAAAAGCCGCAATAGCCGCTTTGCGCCATCAGCTTGGAAGCCTGGTTAAAGCCCATGTGGGCGTTGAACTTGAAGCAGGGATAGCGGGGCTCGGAGACGACGAGCTCGCAGTCCGGGAACACCAGGACGTCGCCCAGCCAGACCTGGCTTTCGAGCAGGCCGGCCAGGGTCAGGTTCTCGCCCATGTCGCCCGGCCCGAGGGCGCCCGCGACCTGGGCCTGGCCGCGCACCGTCGTCCAGAAGGCGCGGTGTTCCTGCGGATAGGCGTACAGCGCCTTGGCCAGACCGCCGTGGACGCTGGGGTCGGCCTGCTCGTCGCCCTCCAGGCCCAGAGGGCCTACGGCGATGCGGCCGTCGCGGGGACGCTTGCGGATGGCGGAGACGACGCTCTGGCCGTCGATCGCGACGAAGCGCTCGGCGCGAGCGGTGTTGACGCTGAGGAGCTGCATGGCGGCCATTGTCCCCGCCGCGGGCCGGTCATTTCGGCATGTTGGCCTACAAGGCCGGGCGCGACGCCCCTCTAGGCTTCCGCGAAAACTTCGAAGGGAGACCGCATGACCCCACTCGACAGCGGCGCCAGGGTCTGGGCCGGGCTGGCCGTCGCGCCCTCCAGCGGGCTGATGTTCATCGTCGGCGTGCTGCTGGCAGGCGCGCTGGTGGGCGAGTTCATCGCCGCCACGACGCGGCTGCCGCGCGTCGTCGGCTACACGCTCGCCGGCTGCGCCGCAGCCGCCTTCGGCCATGGCGTGGGCATGCCGCTGGCCGGTGCCGCCCAGACGGTGACCGACCTCGCCCTCGGACTGCTGCTGTTCGAGATCGGCTGCCGCGTCCACCTGCGCTGGCTGGCCCGCAACCCGGGCCTGGCGGCCACCAGCCTGGCCGAGGCGCTGCTGAGCGCGGTCGCCGTGGCCTTCGTGATGCGCCTGTTCGAGGTCGGCTGGCAGACCGCCGTGGCCTGCGCCATCCTCGCCATGCCGGCGCCCGCCGCCGTGGCCGGCCGCGTGGCCCTGGAGCTCGGCGCCGAGGGCCAGGTGACGCAACGAGCCCTGCTGCTCACGGCCCTGAACACGCTGTACGCCGTGATTGCACTGACCCTGATGCGCACCTGGTGGGCCGCCGACGACGGCGGCAGCCTGACGCAGGCCCTGGCCGGCCTGTCCATCTCGCTGCTGACGACGCTAGGCCTGTCGGCCCTGCTGGCCGGGGCCGTCTACCTCGCGGCGCGGCGCCTGGACCTGCGCAACGAGAGCGCGGCCCTGCTGCTGTTCGGTCTCGTGGCCTTTGCCCTCGTGGCGGCGCGGGCCATCGGCGTGTCGACGCTGCTGATGCCGCTGCTGGCCGGCCTGCTGCTGCGCAACACCAGCGAGCGGCCCTGGGTGTGGCCGCGCCACTTCGGCACCTCGGGCGGGGCACTGGTGCTGATGCTCTTCGTCATCGTCGGTTCGGCGTGGACGCCGCAGATCCTCTTCGCCGGCGGCTTCGCGGCCCTGGCCCTGCTGGCCACGCGCTTCCTGGTCAAGGCCGCGGCCATCATCGCGCTGGCGCCCTGGGCCAAGGTCAGCTGGCGCCAGGGGCTGGCGCTGTCCATCACGATGACGCCGCTGTCCGCCACGGCCCTGGTCATGCTCAGCGAGCTGATGCGGGCGGAGCCCGACCTTGCCCGCGGCGCCGTGCCCATCATCCTGACCAGCATCGCCGTGCTGGAGCTGTTCGGCCCCATCGCCGTGCAGTTCGCCCTGCGCCTGGCGGGCGAGCTGCCGCCCCCGCCGCAACGCAAGCCGCGCAAGGAGGCCGCACCATGAGCCTGGGCGTCTTCGCCAAGTCGCAGCCGCTGACGCTGGGCGTCGAGCTGGAGCTGCAGATCGTCAACAACGACGACTACGACCTCGCGCCCGTCTCGGGCGACCTGCTGCGGCTGATGGAAAAGCGCAGCATCCCCGGCGACGTCAAGCCCGAGATCACGAGCAGCATGATCGAGCTGTCCACCGGCGTGTGCAGCGGCTTCGGCCAGGTGCTGTCGGAGCTGGGCCAGATCCGCGACGCCCTGGTGGACTGCGCCGAGCGCCTGGACGTGAGCCTGTGCGGCGGCGGCACCCACCCCTTCCAGCACTGGACGCGGCGGCGCATCTTCGAGACGCCGCGCTTCCACGAGCTGTCGTCGCTGTACGGTTACCTGTCCAAGCAGTTCACCGTCTTCGGCCAGCACGTGCACATCGGCTGCCCGGGGCCGGACGAAGCCCTGGTGCTGCTGCACGGCATGAGCCGCTTCATCCCGCACCTGATCGCGCTGGCAGCCTCCTCGCCCTTCGTGCAGGGCGAGGACACGGGATTCGACTCGGCCCGCCTGAACTCGGTGTTCGCATTCCCGCTCTCCGGCCGCGCCCCCTTCGTGCTGACCTGGGCCGACTTCGAGAGCTTCTTCGCCAAGATGACCCGCACCGGCGTCGTCTCGGGCATGAAGGACTTCTACTGGGACATCCGCCCGAAGCCGGAGTTCGGCACCATCGAGGTCCGCGTGCTTGACACGCCGCTGACCATCGAGAAGGCGGCGGCCCTGGCCGGCTTCATCCAGTGCCTGGGCCGCTGGCTGACGCTGGAGAAGCCCTTCAAGCTCAGCGAGGACGACTACCTGCCCTACACCTTCAACCGCTTCCAGGCCTGCCGCTTCGGGCTTGACGGCACCTTCGTCGACCCCGAGACGGGCGAGCACCGCGTGCTGCGCGACGACCTGATGGCCGTGCTCAGCCGCCTGGACGGTCATGCCGGCGACCTGCACGCCGAAGCCGCCCTGCAATACCTGCGCCGCGAGATCGCCGGAGCGGGCAACGACGCCGCCTGGCTGCGCCGCGTGGAGGACGAGAACCAGTTGCTCCCCGAGGTGGTGCGCCGCGCCACTCGCCGCTGGCATGGCTGATCCCCCGCTGTAGGGGCCGACCTACGCGCGCATGCGGCCGAGGAGAGCTGGCCGACGCGAAAGCGACGGCCTAAATTGGTCCTGTCGCGAGTCAGTGTGGTTGCCCCGATAGGCCACCCGATTGACAGACCGGCAGAAGGCCCGGCGCCGACGCGTCGGGCCTTCTCGTTTCTTTTGGTGGTGCCGGCCGGGCCGTTCATGGCCATGCGTCGGCATTTCATGACTCGCCCTGCCCGCTCTCTGCGCTCTGGCCTAGCGTGCGCCGCCACAGCACACCGGCCGAGGGAGGGAAAAACGTGGACGGCCATCCGACATCCATCGAGGCGGCGCCAACAACGGCGCCCGCGACACGACAGCTCGCCGTGCACTTCACCGGCTCTGGCACCGAGTACTTCCGCATCTGGGCGGTGAACGTCCTGCTCGTGCTGTTGACGCTCGGGCTCTACCTGCCGCTCGCCAAGGCACGTCGCCTGCGATACGTGCACGCCAACACCTGGGTGGACGGCGAAGCCTTGGCCTTCCATGGCGACCCATGGCGGATGTTCCGCGGCTTCCTGATGCTCGCAGTCCTGGCCGTTGCCTACCTCGGCGCTGGGGAATTCGCGCCGGCCGCTTCGGCTGCCGTCCTGCTGATGCTCTACGCCGTGTGGCCGGCGCTGTGGCGGGCGTCCATGCAGTACCGCCTGGCCAACACCTCCTGGCGAGGCTTGCGCATGGGCTTCGAAGGTTCGTTGCATGACGCCTATCTGTGCTTCCTGCCCGTCTACGTGCCGCTGACCATGAGCGCTCTGCTCGACGGCGCCATGGCGAGCCACGGGCCCAGCACCGACCCGGCGCTCAACACGGGGCTGTGGGGATTGGTCTCGGGCCTGGCCCTCTCGCTCACGGCGCCCTGGACCTTGACCCTCGCCAAGCGTTATCAGCACGGCGGCTACCGCATCGCCGACCAGCGCCTGCGCATCAGGCTGCAGGCGCGCTCTGTCTACTTCATCGGCTTCAAGTCGGCGATGCTGGGATTCTTCGCCAGCCTGGTCGTGATGGCGGCGGGCTTTGCGCTGGGCTCACTGCTCGGCCTTGCCTTGAACCATGGGGCCGGGCTGGCGGGTTCAAGCACCTACGTCAGTCTCATGATGGTGCTTCTCTTCGGGTTGTTCTACGGCGGCGTGCTGACCCCCTACGCGGCGACGCGGCTGCAGAACCTGACGTGGTCCAACACCCGCAGCGATGGCTTGCGATTCGAGAGCTCGCTGGACGGCTGGGCGCTGGTCCATCTGACGGTCAGGAACTGGCTGCTGATCTTGCTCACCGCAGGGCTGTATCGGCCGTCGGCGACCATGGCGACACTGCGGCTGCGGCTGGAGGCGATCGGCATTTCCGTAGAGACGGAGCCGGATCATTGGCTGGCGCCGAAGGGCGTTGCACATGCAGATGCCGCCGGTGAGGCGGCGGGCGATTTCTTCGGCATGGACCTGGGGTTGTGACCATGAAGCCCGTCAGCATCGACGCCCGCTGGTTCGATGGCCACCAAGGCCGTCCGACGCTCGTCCAGGTCTGGATCGAGGGAAAGGAACTCTGCTTCGCCGACCAGCGCCTGCACCTGGATGAACTGGGCTGGCCGGACGGCTTCCAATGGGGCCAGCGTCAGCTGCAGCTGCCCGGCCGGGGGGCGCTCACTTTCCAGCAAGCCGAGATCTTCGACGCCTGGGCCCTGCAGGCAGGCCGAACGCCGGGGTGGATCGACCGCTGGCAGCGCAGCGCCTGGCTGGCCACCGCCTCGCTGATGTTGTCGGCCCTGCTCATTGCCGTCGGCCTGACGGGCGGCCTGCCGTGGGCAGCAGACTGGCTGGTCCGCAGGATTCCGCCGAGCGCCGAAGCTCCCATCGGTGAGCAAGCGATGAAACTGCTGGACGAACAATGGCTGCGCCCCTCCGAGCTGACCGAGGCGGAGCAGGCAATGTGGCGCCGACGGTTCGCAGACATGCTCCACCGCGCCGGCGCGCAGGCGGGCGCGGTGGTTCCGGCAGGGCTTGACCTGGGCTTCCGACGTGGCGGACGCATGCTCGGCCCCAACGCTTTCGCACTGCCGGGCGGCAAGCTGTGCGTAACCGACGAACTGATCGGCCTGATGCGCGACGAACCGGACGCCGTGCTAACCATCCTCGCCCACGAAGTGGGCCATGTGCAGGGCCGCCACGGCCTGCGCCTGGCCGCGCGGGCGGCGGCCGTCACCGCGGTGGCCGCCGTGTGGCTGGGGGACTACTCCTCCTTCATCAACGGCCTGCCTGCCCTGCTCTTCACCGCGTCCTACTCGCGCGACCATGAGCGCGAGGCGGACGACTATGCGCGGCGCCTGACGCTCGCCGCCGGCGTGGACGCCGGTCGCATCGCGCTGTTCTTCAAGCGAGTCCGTGACACTTATGGCGCACAAGACGAGTCACCGCTGGCCATAGCCTTCTCCAGCCACCCTGCGGACAGCGAACGGGTTCGGCATTTCCAGGGCGGAGAGGCGACCAGGTGATCCCAAGGAGCTGGCGACCGCGGCGGCCGTCCCCTGCTCCCCGGGTGGCTCTGTCGAAGTTCACTGGATCGTGAACGGGTGCCTCGCGCCCAAGACCTCGAGACATGTCCAAAACGACATGGGTTTCGCTAAAAACACCATTGGATCGTTTTGAAGGAAAGGCATACACCGCCGTCCTGCCACAAAAATACACAGGACAAGCTCCCATGCCCTTGAATCGCAGGAACCTGATCGGCACCGGCCTCTCCGCCATCGCGGCGTCCACGCTGCCTGCCCGCGCCGCATGCGCCGCCGCCGGACCTGCCAAGGGCCTGCTGGCCCCGACGCCGCCGATGGGCTGGAACAGCTGGAACAGCTTCGCCACCACCATCAACGAGGCCCAGGCCCGCGAGACGGCCCGCATCATGGCGGACAAGCTACTGCCGTCCGGCTACAACGTCTTCACCATCGACATCCAGTGGTACGAGCCCACGGCGTCGAGCTACGCGTACAGCGCCGACCCCGAGCCGGCGATGGACGGCCACGGTCGCCTGATCCCGGCCGTGAACCGCTTCCCGTCAAGCGCCGGGGGGCGCGGCTTCGCTCCGCTGGCGGCCGACGTGCACGCCATGGGCCTGAAGTTCGGCATCCACCTCATGCGTGGCATCCCCCGTCTGGCGGTGAAGCGCAACCTGCCCATCCTGGGCACGCCCTATCGCGCCGCCGACATCGCCGACACCACCAGCACCTGCACCTGGAACCCCGACATGTTCGGCGTGGACATGCGCAAGCCCGGCGCACAGGCCTACTACGACAGCGTCTTCGCCCTCTATGCCTCCTGGGGCGTTGACTTCGTCAAGATGGACGACATGAGCCGCCCCTACGACGCCCATGCGCCGGAGATCGAGGCCGCCCACCAGGCCATCCAGCACACCAAGCGGCCGATGGTGCTGAGTCTCTCGCCCGGCGAGACTCCGGTGAGCCGGGCCGAACATGTGCGCCGCCATGCGCAGATGTGGCGCATCTCCGACGACTTCTGGGACGAGTGGCCCATGCTGGAGGCCCAGTTCACGCGCCTGGAGAACTGGAATCCCTGGCGGCAGCCGGGTGCCTGGCCCGACCCCGACATGCTGCCGCTGGGCCGCCTGGCTCTGGGGGAGCGCGACACCCGATTCACGCCCGACGAACAGCGCACGCTGATGACCCTGTGGGCCATCACCCGCTCGCCGCTGATCATGGGTGGCGACCTGCGCCACCTCGACGAGCCGACGCTGGCCTTGCTGACCAACCCCGAGGTGCTGGCCGTGGACCAGGCCAGCTCCGACAACCGGCCGCATTTCGTCGAGGACTTCGTGCGCATCTGGTCAGCCAGGCCGGACGATGGCAAGGGCCGCTACGTCGCGCTGTTCAACCCGACGGACAAAGCCCGCGAGGTGTCCGTCGCGCTGCGCGACCTGGGGCTGGACGGCAGGCGCCCGGTGCGCGACCTGTGGGCCCGGCGCCCGCTGGACGCGGCCTCGGGGCGCTTCGCCCAAACCCTGCCACCGCACGGCGCCGGCCTGTACCGGGTCGGCTGACCGGGCACGGCGGCGTTCAGCCGGGTTTTCTGGTCAGCAGCCCCAGGACCTCCTTGGACCGCCGGATGCGTTCCGAAACTCCGGCGACCGGGCCTTCTGACTGATGCAAACGACTCCCGCCGTCAGTACTCCACAGCAGCCGGGGTCCGTCTCCCGGCGAACAGCAGTTCCTGGCGCTGGCCCTCAAGACCTACCGATCGACGAACAACGACGTGCGCAAGCGGCTGTCCACTTCAGCGGCACGCCACCGGGCACGTCTTCGTGAATGTATTGGGTTTCCATAATTGTTCTTCCAATGGTGTGCACCCCATCCCATACGGAATGGGGCGCGGTGTCAACGCAGCTTCACCAGCCCGTTGAGCACCTGGTCCAGACCTCCGAACACGGAGATCTTGTCGATGCGCTCCGCCACGCGCTCCAGGGTTTCGAGTTCCTTAAGGCGCAGGGCGACGGGGTTGTCTTCCATCACCTTGGCGGTGTTGAGCAGCGAGCGGGTCGCGGCAGTTTCCTCGCGGCGGCGGATCACGTTGGCTTCGGCCGACTTACCCGCCTCCACGACCTGGGCGAGGATGGTCTTCATCTCGCCCGGGAGCACGATGTCCTTCACGCCCACGCTGGCCAGCTCAAGCCCGAAGGACGCGAGCTTGGTCTTGACCTGGGCGGTCACGACTTCGTCAATGACGCTCTTGTTCTCAAGCAGCTCATCGAGCGAGCGCGTGCCCACCGCGGCGCGCAGACCGAACTGCAGTTCGCGGTACAGGTGCTCGGCCGGCTTGGCCAGCTCCCTGAACGCGGTCAGCACATCGGTGAAGCGCCAGGTCGCCGAGAGGTTGAGCCGCAGGGCCACCTTGTCGCGGGTCAGGATTTCCTGGCCCGTCACCTCGACGGCCTGCAGCCGCAGGTCGACCAGCTCCACGCTCACGTTGCGGTTGAACCTCCAGAACGCGAAGGAACCGGCGCCCAGCAGGCGTTCGACCTTGCCATCCACCCACAGGATGCCCGCGCCGTGCTCGGGCACGACCACCTGCAGCACGCCGGCGAGGCCGGTGATGCTGCGCGGGCGCAGCTGGGTTTGCAGCAGGCGCGCCGTCAATGCCGCGGGCAGCTCGATGGACTTCTCCAGGTCGATCACCTCGACCTGAACGTCCACCAAGCCCTTCCAGTACAGACGCCGGGTTTCGGGCGGCAGGAGCTCGACCAGCACGCCGTTCTCGCTGCGCAGACCAACCTGGTGCGCGTTCAGCTCCACGCGTAAGAACTCGGCTTCGACCACCTCGGGCTCCTTGGCCAGCAGATATTCGGTCAGGCGGTGCACGAAGGCCGGCGCCTCCAACTCGAACACTTCAATCTGGAGGGAGTCCAGGCCGGCGAATAGCCAGTGCGTGCCGGGTTGCAACACGCGCTCGAAGTCGCCATTGCGCAGCAGCAGGCCGCGCTCGCTCTTCTTCACAGTGACACGCTTGATCGTCATGGGGTTCTCCTTCTTGTTCAGCGTGCTTTGAAATAGGTGCCGTTACAGCACGGACACGGACCTCGGATGCCAAGGCCTGGGTGTCGCGGCGCGTCTCGTGTATGCCCTCCCTGCACACCTTCGACTGACCGTGAACGCAGGTCCCGCATGCCCGAAGCACGGGTGGCCGCGCTGATGCCTGCAAGCCCAAGGGCATGCCGGCACGTTCGGCGGGGTGGTCTAGCGACCGGTTTCACTGGCGGTTCAGGCCATTGGTGGAGTGGGAGTCGAACCCACGACACACGGATTAGTCGTCCGTTGCTCTACCCGACTGAGCTATCCAGTGGTGGTGAATCCGGGAGTCGAACCCGGGCCCTTGCGGGACAACCGTGTTTCACCGTATCAACCTCTTCCGACGGGGCGGCATGCGCCAAGGCGACGGGACGGACCCGGCCGCAGCGCACCGGTGGGGTGTACCCCCGAGCCTGTGAGCCCTTGCCTTCCAAGGCAGATCTGTTGGCGCCTGCGCCGCCCCCGGGGGGTCAGCTCAGGCGCGATTCCTTCGGCAGCCGCGCGGCCAGCCACTCATGCACGTCCGCCCGGATGCGCCTGCCCTTGAGCAGGAAGTCCTCGAAGCGACTGGGCACGTAGGGCGTGAACAGCAGCGGCATGCGTGCTTCCTCCGGCGTGCGGTCAGCCTTCAGCGCGTTGCAGGCGCGGCAGGCGGCGACCGTGTTCATCCAGCTCAGCGGGCCACCACGTGACGCCGGCAGGATGTGGTCGACCGTCAGGTCGCGCAGCTCGTGCTGGCTGCCGCAGTAGGCGCAGGTCTGGCGGTCGCGCCGCAACACCTTGCCCTTGCTGTAGCAGGGCGTGATGTCGAACAGGTTCAGCCGCGAGCTGCCACGCAGCGCCAGGATGGCCGGCACTTCGAGCACGGACTGCTGGCCCGTTCCGGCGTTCATGCCACCGCGCAGCACGGCCAGCGGCTCGTCGCCGAGCGACCAGGCCACCGAGCGCGTCGCGACGTGCACCGCCGCCTGCTCGACCGAGATCCAGGCCTGCGGGAGACCGGTGACGTCCAACTGCAATACGTCGTGCATGGCGTCCTCCTTTCTGCGACTGGGCACGGGTCAGCGTTGATAGTGATGCCGATTCACGCCGTCAAAAGCAGCCGCTGCTCAGGCAGCAGCGCTTGAAACGACCTCCCGGATCCGCAGGGGCATGGGTCGTTGCGGCCGAGCTTTTCCATCAGCTCCTTGTGGCCGCCCACGATGCGGCCGCCACGCTTGACCTGCGTCTCAGACGGGAAGCCCTTGCGGCGTTTGCTCATGACCTCGAAAGCTGTGGTCGTTCTGGATCTTCTTCATGGTGTTCTCCTGGCTGTGTTGGTCCCCTCGGCCCGGGTCGAACGGGCATGCCTTGCGGCCACGGCTTCTGGGACCGTTGCGTCTGCCATTTCCGCCACGAGGGGTGCGAATGCGCTTGGGGTTGACCGACCGGATAGCTCGCGCTTCGCGCTCGGCCTTCGGCCCGCGCCATCGGCGCGTCCGGCGCGGCGCGCCGAGCGAACCGGTGATGCAAGGGTCACGACCTTGAGCCTTAGGCCACTAGGCGACGGTCAACCCCAAACACACGTCGTCTTCAAACTGGCGCCGCCAGCGGGCTACGATCCCGCGGCCTCCGATTCGACAGACTGGCGCTCTTCCAACTGAGCTATGGCGGCTACTTCACTACTGGTCCGTGCGGCAGGACTCGAACCTGCAACCCTCTGCTCCCAAAGCAGCAGCGCTCCCTGATTGCGCCACACACGGGTCATCCTTCAGTGCTCTGAATGGTTGTCGGTGACGGGTTCCGACGCCGCCCAATCGTTGCGGCCGGTTTGCGCCTGTCGAAGCGTGAGCTCGACGACAGGCTTCTGGGTCTGGTGTCCCGTGCGGGAGTGCTGGCGCTGTGCGCCAGTCCTTCGGCCCGCAGCAGGCTGCGTCCTGATCGGCAGTGCCGATCAGAGCGAACCCGCCTCTTCGGCTTGAAGGGCCGAGGACCTCACCGGAAGTCCAACGGGACGTTGTTGATGTGGTGGACGCTGATGGATTCGAACCACCGTGCCGTGAGGACCTGGTTTACAGCCAGGCGCAATCGACCAACTCTGCCAAGCGTCCGTAGTGCGAAGTCGACCTTCGCTGTATCTGGCGCCTCGTGAAGGGGTCGAACCTCCGACCTTGCAGGCCGCGTGTTCGCAGAGCTCACACTCTTCGGCAGGCACAGGCTCCACGCAGGTGGATCCCGTGTCCGGCCTCAGCCTCCGGCTTCGTAGGCCGGCGCTCTTCTCCACTGAGCTAACGAGGCGATGTCATCTCGGCTGTGTCCGCACGCGACCCAGACGAGGCGAGCTCGGCTGAACCGCTGCATGCCGGCTCCGTCTGCAGAACGTGCTGGGGCACACATGCACACCAGGCAGGCCGGTGCTTGTGCACGGGCACACCCGAGATGGCATCCGGTACGACTCGCCCCTGACCAGCGCCCGTCGGCGCCAATCCGGAGGAATCGACCTGAACAGCAGGAGCCAAACAAAAAGCCCGGTTCCTGCGGGAGACCGGGCTTCTGGGGATCTCGAGATCCCTGGAGGTTGAAAGCTTCAGTGGGCTGGAGCTTTCCCCGGTGGCGTTGCGTCACCCTCGTATCGGTCATGGCGCGGCTGGCTGAGAGCCAGCGCGGTCTCATGTCGACCCGCAGCGACGCACAAGGCCATCTCGCCCGAGAAGGGGCGCTTGGCGTTGGTGGCGAGGGCTAGGCGGGACATGATGAGACCGAATGGGTTGGGGGTGAATCAACGAATGGGCGGATTGTGAAGAGTGTTCACGCCGCCGTCAACCCGGCGTGAGCACCTAGAATGGATGTGAAGTGTTTTCACAACACATGCCGTGTCCAGCATCTCGACCTTTCGCCGCCTCAACGCCCTGTCGCTCTTCCAGGCCTTTGCTGAAGAACGCATCACGGCGGGCGACCCGCCCAAGGGGCTGGAGGCGGCCTGGGCGGCTCGGATCGAGGTGAGCGGGGCCACCTGGTCAATGGCCAAGAGCGGGGCCAGGCCGATCGGCGACAAGCTGGCCCGCCAGATCGAGCAGCACTGCAGCAAGCCAGCCGGTTGGCTGGATGAAGAACGAGAGCCGGCGGGGCTGTCTCCCGGCGAACAGCAGTTCCTGGCGCTGGCCCTCAAGACCTACCGGGCCACCAACAGCGACGGGCGCAAACGCCTGAGGCAGTGGCTCAAGTCCTTCGCGGAGTAGCCATGGCGCTGCTGTCGAAGTTCTCTGAATCATGAACTCGGGGTGCATGGGAATTCAATGGGTTGCAGCATCTCGGCTCCAACGATTCTGGACGTCCTGCTCGCTGAGTTCTGAACATTTCGGGTTTGCGTTCATCGAGTTCTGAACTTTTCTTGACTGTCCGGGCTGACCGTAGAGATCCAGGTTCAGAAGCGCATGGTGTCCAGCGATTGCCGCCATTCACTCACGCCGCCTGGTTCGCCCTCATCATGTTGCAGAACAGTGCGCCTTGCTCGATGGCATCGTCAAGCGCCACGTGGGTGTGAGGCAGCTTGTCAAACCAACTGCGGGGCATGTTCCGCTTCGTGCTGTCGCGGTAGCCCGTCTTGAGGACGGCCATGGCGTACGTCTTCATGTCGAGCGCCGAGTGACTGAAGGGGCTCTCGCCCACAAACCGCATCAGGTACCAGTACACGAACAGGAAGTCGAAGCCGGCGGGGTAGGCCACGAACACCGGCTTGCCATTCAGCGACTTGATCCACGCCACGTAGGCCCGCATCGCGACTTCCGGTGATTGCAGATCGGAGCGACACGCCGCCCACGCTTCAGGCTGGGTGGCCCACCATGCGGCCGTGGCCGGATGGGCTGTGGCGCCTTCCAGCGTCTCCAGGTTAGCGGAGAAGGTGCTGATGAGTTGCTTGTCGGCCGTGTAAGCCGCCGAGCCGAAGCTCAACATGGAATGCGGGCCGGGGATGGGCCCGTCAGTCTCAACGTCCGTGCTGATGTAGATCTCTTTCATTGCTCAATTGAATCTGGTTGGCAGGCAACCGAGGTCGCATCAGGATCACCGGCCGCCATCGCCCGAATGGATCACTGCCCGTGCGTGGCCAAGGCGCCTCCGAAGGTCGCTCAGGGCCACCGGATGAAACGGCTAGGCACGGCATCCGTGCTAGCTGGCCATGCATGACGCGACAGCGACACGCTTCAGTCCCAACGGTCAATCATGTAGGTCTGCGTGTGTCCGGCCGACCTGACGCGGACGGTTGTCGGGAATGAATCCCCGCCGGCTCTGAGATCGATGCCAACGGCGCTGCCTTCGGCCAAGCCGTGCATTTGAGCCCCTTGCGAATGCGCTTCGATCGTTGAGCGCACACCGTGGAGCTCCGACCGCAGCAGCGCGGGAAACAGTGCGGCGCCTGCTTGACGCGTCTCACGCGCTCCTGCCAGCAACAAGATGATCCCGTCACCGTGGTGCTTGAAGCGCTGGCCATCGTCGTTCCATCGTGCCGGCAAGCGAGTAATGCCGTTGACATTCAGCCAGCCAGGTTTTAGCCCATACTGGCTCGCAGGCGCGCCGCCGTGCCAGACGTACCAGGAGACTGGATGGTCCCACTGGAACAGCTTGGGGGCATCGGCATTCACTGCTGTCGTCAGTCCGATGAATGTGTGATTGCCGGCGGGCAGGTCGAGCTCGATGGTGTCGGCGTCAGGGGCAACTTCGCGCAGGAACTTCTCTGCCGTCATGGTGATGGCAGGAATGCTCAAGCCCGACGTAGCCGAGGTCGACTTTGTTTTCAGGCGAGAAAAGATGCCACCGCCGGCGCCCACTGGCGGCTCGTCGGCTTTCGGCGACCAGAGCAGTGGGATCTCGTCGATGCGCGCCATGCGCCGGTCCAGAGCCGGTGCTAGGCCCAACTGGGCAAACAGCTTTTCAGCTTGAGCAACGTTGCCAGCGCTCGGAAGTGCCTGCGGGCGCTGATAGCGCAGCGGGTGCATCTTGTCGGCAAATCGCCTGGCGATGTCGCTGAACTCCATGCCAGCGGCGATGTCCTCCAGAAGCGTGCCGATCATGGAGCTGCGCGGATGGCAAAAGCCTGCCGGCGCCTTGGCAATCGCCGACCACACCACTGCGGCTTTACCGTTGCCTGTTGCTGCTGCTCGGGCGACGTGCAGCTTGTGCAGCCATTCAGCCTGACCAAGCACACGCTCGCTGCTGTAGAGATGGTCGGACTTCAGCAGCCGCATGGCCGTCTCGATCATCGGCAGCGTGAACTCGTTCAACGCGTGCATGACCGTCTTGAAGTCTTCGCGCTTCTCGGCCATCGCCTGTTCGGGCTTCAGAACCGCACCCGTGTAGCGCATTGCCTCAGGCAACGTGATAGACAGATGCACCCAACCACCCGCCTCTGGCAGGCCCAAAACTGCGTCGCGGCTGAGGAATGGGCTGACGATCTTGGCGCGGCGCACTGCCTTGTCGAGGTGCGCAACAGCCGTTGCGTACTCGTCGGGTGCGTCCTCTGGATGCCAGAACGCCGAGCCAACAGAGCCGTCTTCCTCGACGATGGCCAAGCTGCCAAAGCGGTCGATGAACTTCCGACACGCCGAGCAGCTGCGGTATCGCCGGCTCACCGGATCGGAGAAGCTGTCCAAATAGATGGACCACAGATCTTCCGCATCGGTGAGGAAAACCGAGCGGGCACCATCACGGCTGCGTGACTGGAACCTCGCCTGAATGCGGGCCAGGAACCCGAGGTATTCAGCGTCATCATGGTTGTGCCGAGCTGCGTCAGCGACTGCGGTTGGTTGTTGCATCGCTCCTCCCTATTGCCGAAATCGGCTATCCAACTTGTACCTTTACTGCGAAGCCGCTCGCGGTCGCTACAGGTGAGAACCTCACCGGCAGAAACCGCTCAATCACGTCGAAGTTCGTTGTCGCGTGAGGCGTCAGTTCCGTACAGGTGTACGACGCCTTGCCCCCACGCTGCCATAAGGCAAGCGCCAGCGGAAGTGCCCACTGGTCGGCCAGATGGGCCCCGAGAGCGGCATCGCTGACTTGGTAGGCACGCACCTCGCGCACAACATTGCGCGCGACCTGTTCGGCGCTGACGCCCTTCTCGCCGAATCCGGTAAAGACCTCGCAGACGTTCTCGTAGGCCAGCGTCGCCAGAAGCGCGTTGCCGGGTCCCTCGTTCTGGCGGCTGGCTGCCTCCCGCAACTGATCGTCACCCCAGCCGAGGCCTGTGCCCAGTTGTTCCAGCTCACGCCGAGCCACCGAGCGAGGCAGTGCTGGCGCGAAGCATTCGGCATAGCTCTCCAGCTTCGCCCCACGGTCGTTCAAGTCGAAGGGCTTCAGGCTTTCCTTCGCCGGCCAGATCGTGGCGTCGATCTCGCCGCCACCGGCGGGGTAGAAGCCCAGCCGGCGCAGCGCAAGGTCGGCCTTTGCGCCAAGCTTGGCCAGCAGCGGCGCATAGGCGCGCTCCAGGAAGTGGAAGGGCGGTGCCATCGGGTTGTGGGTGCCGCCGCCCAGCTTCAAGCGGCTGGGCGCATCCGCCAGCATCAACGCGGGCCAGACGGTCTGCAGCACCAGCGTGCAGCTGCCGGCGGTGCCGACGTTGAAGACGTAGTCGCCCGCCCGCACCGGGCCCGGCGTGAAGACCATGGATTGCGAGTTCAGCTCGGCGCCTTGCACTTCCGCGCCACACACCTCGGCCGCTGCGTTCACGCAGGTCAGGTGCTGTCGCATCAGGCCGGGCTTGGCGCGGCCGGCGCGGATTTTGGTCAGCGTGAAGGGCTGGCCCGTGCACATGGACAGGGCCAGCGACGTCCGCAGGATTTGTCCTCCGCCCTCGCCGACGGAGCCATCGATGTCGATCATGTCTTGTTCTCTTGTGGTTCTAGGTCTCGGCGCCGAAGTGCAGGACGGCGTCGTGCAGGTACTGGTCCAGCAGCCTGGCATCCGCCTTCGGCCCTTGGTCCGGCGTGAAGCACATCGCCTCGGCCAGCTCCGCCTCGATGAAGTCGTGGATGCCGACCCAGCGCGGGCTGGTCGCCGATTCGCCGGCGCGCATCTTGACCTCCAGCAGCGCGTTCACTTCGTCGAGCACCGCACGGTCGGTCAGTGTCTGTGTGGCGAGTTCGGCAAAGCGCATCGGCGGCACGCCGCGGCCTTCGCGAATCCACCGCGCCGCCAACAAAGGGCGCAGCACGTAGAGGTACTTCTTGTAGCGAACGACCTCGCCGTACAGGTGCTCGCGCAGGTTCTTCTTGGCCATCGACACATAGTGGTGATAGCCCCGCACCGGCGAGAAGCCCTCCTCGGCCAGCGTGCGCAGGCGTGCGACCCACTCGGCATCCTGCTGATAGACGATGGGCGAACGCAGCCACTCCAGCAGCGTCGGGTTGGACTCCTTCAGCAGCTGCAGCGTCTTGCGCAGGTCCCAGCCGTTGATGTCCAGATCACCGCTGATGGGCTGCTCGATGACATCGCGGCCCGGCTCCACGGTCAGGTACCAAGGCAAGCGGTTCACGTAGATGAACCGCACGTCGTAGTCGCTGTCAGGCGACGCGAAGCCCCAGCCGCGGCTGCCGGATTCGCAGGCGAACAGCACCTTCACGTCGTGACGCTGTTCCAGGGCCGCCAGGTTCTGAAGCACAGTGGCGCGCATCTCGTCCGAGACGGGGTGGGCGCTCAACACGGACTCTTTTTTCATGCTCTCCCTCCTCAATTCATTTGGTTGAGCAGGTGAGCGCACGAGGCCCTCACCCGCTCATCCCTTCACGCACACCACCTGCTTCAAGGTGTGCACCACTTCCACCAGGTCGCTCTGCGCAGCCATCACGGCGTCGATGTCCTTGTAGGCCATCGGGATCTCGTCGATGACGTCGGCGTCCTTGCGGCACTCCACGCCCTCGGTGGCCTTGACCTGGTCCTCGATGGTGAACATCTTCTTGGCCTTGGTGCGGCTCATCACGCGACCGGCGCCGTGGCTGCAGCTCTCGAAGCTTTCCGGGTTGCCCAGGCCGCGAACGATGTAGCTGCGCGCACCCATGCTGCCCGGGATGATGCCCATCTCGCCGCGCTTGGCGCTCACGGCGCCCTTGCGGGTGATGAACACGTCCTCGCCGAAGTGGCGCTCCTGCTGCACATAGTTGTGGTGGCAGTTCACGGCTTCCACATGCGCCTCGAAGGGCTTCGTGATGACCGAGCGCACGGTGGCGATCAGGTTGGCCATCATGACCTCGCGGTTCTTCATCGCGAACTTCTGGGCCCAGGACACGCCGCGCACGTAGTCGCCGAAGTACTGGGCGCCTTCCTCGAAGTAGGCCAGGTCCTTGTCCGGCAGGTTGCGCTGGTTGCGCTCCGCGTCCTTCTTGGCCAGCTCGATGAAGTGCGTGCCGATGGCATTGCCCACGCCGCGCGAGCCCGAATGCAGCATGAACCAGACGAAGCCGACTTCGTCGAGACAGACCTCGATGAAGTGGTTGCCGGTCCCCAGCGTGCCCAGGTGCTTGCGGTTGTTCGTGTTCTTCAAGCGCGGGTGCAGCTCGCACAGCGCATCGAACTCGTCCACCAGCGTGGCCCAGACCTGGTCCACCGTCTCAGGCGGGTTCTCCCAGCTGCCCGGGTCACGACCGCGGTGCTTGGGCGCCGAGCCGTGCGGCACAGCCTTCTCGATCGCCGAACGCAGGGCGGCCAAGCTGTCCGGCAGGTCTTCCGCACGCAGCGTGGTCTTCGCGGCCATCATGCCGCAGCCGATGTCCACGCCGACCGCGGCCGGGATGATGGCCTTGATCGTCGGGATCACGGAGCCGACGGTCGCGCCGATGCCCAGGTGCACGTCCGGCATGGCCGCGATGTGCTTGAAGACGATGGGCAGCTTGGCGGCGTTGGCAAGCTGCTGCTTGGCCTCGGGCTCGACGGGAACGCCTTGCGTCCACATCTTGATGGGGACGCCGCCTTCGGGTTGTTCGATGTTGTAGTTCATGTTGTTCTCATGGCTATTCATTGGTGGACGCGACGGGATTCGAACCCGCATCAATGCAGCAACCACGGTTTCTAGGCCAGTGGCATCGTCGGCGATTGGAAACGCGCGCCAGTGACGACCCGTCATCGGAGCCGGCACCTGCATCCTCAACCGTACCCGCCGACCAACTTGCCTGCTGCACCTGGTGCTACCCAGGCTGCCGGCATGTCAATCATTTTTGGCAGTGGCGCTCCCTTCTGTGCCAGCGCGCCCGAAATCAAAGGTGATGCCCTGCTGCGACAAGGAACGGTGAAACGTCGTGCTCTACCGCTGAGCTACGGTCCCCCTAATCTGGGACCGGCGGGACTCGAACCCGCGACCACGAGCTTAGAAGGCTGTAGTTCCACCTGCATTCGCAGCAAGGCATCTCAAACAAGAAGCGCGACTAGAGAAGCAAGACATAGCCACACTGGTTTCCCAGCTGAGGAGTCGAACCCCCGGCGTACCGATGTAGTCCTGCCAGCATTCGCGCAAAACCGGAGCCCCCGCGTGGCGACTAACAGGCGGTGAGACACGCTTGGGATGTAGTCCCACCTGCATTCGCCACGCGACGACGCGTGCTGTGTTGAAAGGTGGGTGCCCCGGGCGACGAGAGTTGCAAGAGCGGCCTACGGGTTCTCCGTTGCGGGCTTGCGGGCCCACGCGGCCAAAGGGTGCTGTACTCCTGCAGGCATTCGCCCGGGACACCTTCCAAAAGTGGGTGTCGCGGCCTTACTGCGCGGCCAGCGACACCTTGTCGATTTCACCGACCCAGTGCTCGGCGTCCATCTTGCCGGTGGCGAAGTTCGCCACCATCGTGAACACCGCATCCGAGAAGCCGCCGACATTCAGGATGTCGTGCCGCTCCGCCGCCTGCGTGGTCGCCGTCGGCTGGATGTCGATGCACACCAGGCGCGCCTTCGGGTTGCGCTGCTTCAGCAGTTCCCACTCGCGCAAGGTCTGCGTCGCACCGCGCCGGTTAGCGTCAACCCAGGACTCGTTGTCCGAGACCAGGATCACCACGTCGACCGCCGCACGCTCGCGGTTCAGCACCGCCAACGGCGCGCTGCAGTTCGTCCCGCCGCCACCGATCTTGGCCAACGCCTGGGCGTTGGTCATCACCGAGTCGCGAGCGTTCAGCTGCAGCTTCACCACATCCTGCTCGAACGGCAGCACACGGGCCTGCGGGTTCTTTCGCAGCACCGCCGCAGCCACCAGGGCAGCGACGTCGATGCAGCGCACGCTGGACGTCGCCGAACCGCGGTGCCCCGTGACAGCCGAGCTCATCGAGCCCGACACGTCGGGGCACACCACGACACGACCGGCCAACGCCGGCACGTTGGCCAGCGACAGCTCCATCGCATCCTGCAGCGCGTCACGCACCTGCGCCGGCACCGCCTCGCCGGCCGCCTTGAAGGCGGACAGCAGCTGGTACGGCATCACCCGCGCCTTGGCCACAGCCTGGGCGTCGCTCAACTTGGCGGCCACCACCTCGGTCATGCCGGGGAGGTCGAACACGCCATGCCGCGCGAAGGTGTTCAGGTTCTGGCGCACCATCTGCCACGAGCCCTGGCGAGCGATCTGCGCCCATTGGGCGGAGGTCAGCGCCAGCGCGGTCAGCATCTGGAACGGCACGTCAGGCAGCTCGGCAGCCTCACCCTGGGCAGCCGCACGCTTGAAGCGTTCGAACGCCTGGGTGATGGGCGGCAGCGCTGCTTCATCAAAAGGCCGGCCGATCAGCCAGGCGAACCACGCGGCACGCCAGGCCTCGGCAGGCTTGGGGTGAACCATCTTGACCACGTCGGCCAGCGACGGCGTGTTGCCCACCGCAGCGTTCAGCAGTTGCTTCTCGGTTGCGGTCAGCAACCAGTGCTGGACCAGCTTCTTCGGGCGGGAACCCAGCGACTTGCGCCCCACCGCGCCGCTTCGCAGGATCTGCACGAAGTTGCGCAGCATCTTGCCGTTGTCGACGACGCGAGAGAAAACCTGACCCAGCAGCGCGACATCACGCGCCGCCAGGCTGGCAGCGAGCAGGGCCGGCATGTCCTTCATGTAGCCGGATTGGCGACCGTAGATCGCCGTCTTGGCGATGAAAGCGGGCTCCAGGGTCTGGGTCAGTGCCAGCACCTGGTCGAGTTGCTGCTCTGCGTCTGCGTAGAACGTGCGGCTCAGGCAGCCGGTGGCGGCCAGTTGCGCCAGCTGGTGGCGAGGGCCGAAGGCGTAGGCCGTGGCCTGGTGAGCGTTGCGCGCCGTGGCTGCGGGCAGCAGGGCGCCTTTGATCGTGTGGAAGAGCTGGGTGTTGACCATGAGGTTCTCCTCTTTTGCATTCAACGTTTCGTTTGTGCCTTCTTCATTGCAACGGGTGTGCCAGGTCTGGCGGCGGTGCAGGCGGATGCGCGCAAATAATTGAATTGCCTTGGAAAAATGGCTTTACCTGCGATGCGCCGCGGTGTCGACACTTGGGAACAACCCTCCAAAGCTAGACTTGTAGCTAGCTTGCTATCCAATTCGCTATGCCCAAGAAAACCGTCGTCATCGGCTTCCTCGGCTCCCAGCTTGATTCCGGCCAGGGCGCCGGCCGTTGGGAGAAATGGCGTCCGACCATCTCGCTCGTCCAGCATGACGACACGCTGATCGACCGCCTGGAGCTGCTGCACTCGGCCAAGCACACGGCACTGGCGCAGCAACTGGTGCGTGACATCGCGAACGCCTCGCCGGACACCCAGGTCAACCTCGTGCCGATGGACGTGGCCGACCCCTGGGACTTCGGCGAGATGTACGCCGCGCTTTACGACTGGGCGCGCGCCTACCGCTTCGACCCGGCGCACGAGCAGTACTGGGCGCACATCACCACGGGCACCCACGTGGCACAGATCTGCATGTTCCTGATGGTGGAGTCGCGCTTCATCCCTGGCGTGCTGCTGCAGACGGCGCCACCCAAGAAGCAGCAGGCGGGCAACCCGGGCAGCTACACGCTCATCGACCTTGACCTGTCCCGCTATGACGTGCTGGCCCAGCGCTTCAATCAGGCGCATGCCGAGGCGCTGGAGTTCCTGAAGAGCGGCATCCCGACGCGCAACACTCGTTTCAACGCGCTCATCGAGGAGATCGAGCGGGTGGCCATCCGTTCGCAGGCACCCATCCTGCTGACCGGCCCCACGGGCGCCGGCAAGTCGCATCTGGCACGGCGCATGTTCGAGCTGAAGAAGTCGCGGCACCAGGTGCAAGGCGATTTCGTTGAGGTGAACTGCGCAACGCTGCGCGGCGACAGCGCGGCCTCGACCCTGTTCGGCCACAAGAAGGGCGCCTTCACCGGCGCAGCGGCGGACCGGGCTGGCCTGCTGCGCACCGCCCACCAGGGCGTGCTCTTCCTCGACGAGATTGGCGAGTTGGGGCTCGACGAGCAGGCCATGCTGCTCAAGGCGGTGGAGGAGAAGCGCTTCTTCCCGATGGGCAGCGACCGTGAGGTCAGCAGCGACTTCCAGCTGATCGCCGGCACCAACCGCGACCTGCGCGTCGACGTGGCCCAGGGTCGCTTTCGCGAAGATCTGTTTGCGCGGATCAACCTGTGGGCTTACACGCTGCCGGGCCTGGCGCAACGGCCGGAGGACATCGAGCCCAACATCGACCACTTGCTGGCACGGTTTGCGGCGGAATCCGGTCGCGCGGTGCGGTTCAACGTGGAGGCCAAGGCCAGGTACCTGCAATTCGCGCGGTCCGCGGAGGCGCTCTGGAGCGGCAACTTCCGGGACCTGATGGCGAGCGCGACGCGGATGGCGACGTTGGCAGATGGCGGGCGCATCTCCACAGCGTTGGTCGACGCGGAGATTCAGCGGCTGCAGTGGCTCTGGAAGCCTGTGGGGAACGGCCAGGCCGAGTCCGCGGTTGAGCTGAGCTCGCAGCTGTCGGCAGAGGTCGAGGCATCGCTCGATCTATTTGACCGCCTTCAGCTGGAGGCGGTCGTGCGTATCTGCCAGACGTCCTCGACCCTGTCGGAAGCGGGACGCCGGCTCTTTGATCGGTCACGCGTGCAGCGCACCGTCATCAACGACGCTGACCGGTTGCGCAAGTACCTGCTGAAGTTCGGGCTGACCTGGGACGTGGTCAAGCGCCCGGGCTGACCGGTCAGGGTCAGCTCAGGCGCGATTCCTTCGGCAGCCGTGCGGCCAGCCATTCATGCACGTCCGCCCGGATGCGCCTGCCCTTGAGCAGGAAGTCCTCGAAGCGGCTGGGCACGTAGGGCGTGAACAGCAGCGGCATGCGCGCTTCCTCCGGCGTGCGGTCGGCCTTCAGCGCGTTGCAGCCGCGGCAGGCAGCGACCGTGTTCATCCAGCTCAGCGGGCCGCCACGGGACGCCGGCAGGATGTGGTCGACCGTCAGGTCGCGCAGCTCGTGCTGGCTGCCGCAGTAGGCGCAGGTCCGGCGGTCGCGCCGCAACACTTTGCCCTTGCTGAAGCAGGGCGTGATGTCGAACAGGTTCAGCCGCGAGCTGCCACGCAGCGCCAGGATCGCCGGCACTTCGAGCACGGACTGGCGCCCGGTGTCAGCATTCATGCCGCCACGAAGCACAGCCAGCGGCTCGTCGCCGAGCGACCAGGCCACCGAGCGCGTCGCCACGTGCACCGCTGCCTGCTCGACCGAGATCCAGGCCTGCGGGAGGCCGGTGATGTCCAACTGCAATACGTCGTGCATGACGTCCTCCTTTCTGCGACGGGCACGGTTCAGGTTCTCTGGCAGAGGCGGCAGGGTTCGAACCTGCAACCTGCGGAGTCAAAGTCCGCTGCTCTTCCGATTGAGCTACACCCCACCTGGTGTTTGGGTCGGCGCGGGATCAGCGCCGGTAGTGATGTCGGTTCACGCCGTCAAAAGCAGCCGCTGCTCAGGCAGCAGCGCTTGAAACGACCTCCCGGATCCGCAGGGGCATGGGTCGTTGCGGCCGAGCTTCTCGAGCAGCTCCTTGTGGCCGCCGACGATGCGGTCGCCTCGCTTGACCTGCGTCTCAGATGGGAAGACTTCGCGACCCTGCTAACACTTGTGGACCTTCACCGCATCGCGCTGACCTACGTCACGAACAAGAAGGGTGGCGACCAGGTCATCGACACGGAGAAGGTGCAGTTCGACAAGCTGCACAAGGCCGATGGGTACGACGAGGAGGCGTTGAACTCCGAGCTCATCTCTGGAGCGGTGTCCGCTGCGGACATTCAGGACATTGTGCGCCGCGCGGAAAGGCGCGTTGGCGTCAACCAACCGTTCCCTGATCTCAACGAGACTTTGAGATCCGTCATTGCGACGTCACGGTGCGAGATTTCCTCAATGTGCCTGCGAACCTCAAGGCGGCCGAGGGCTTCATGGAGAGAGCGCTTGGGCTTTCCTTCTCGCCGTCGCCTGAAGGGAAGAACTACTACCGCTCGCTGGTTAAGACCCAGTTGAACCTCTATCAACAGGACCTCGGCATCGACAAGTTCGTCAACAGCACGCCATTGGGCAAGTTCTTCGCAGTGCGCAACAGCCTTCTACGCCCCATGACCTCCCTGCGCGACGTGGACCTGCCTGGGCTGATACACGAGTCCAAAGCCGATGCTGGCTATAGACAGGTAAGCGACGGCATGACGGCGCGCGCAATGAAGTTCATCCGCCGCGGGTCAGGGGCGGATATCGACTCGACCGACGGCGCTACCGAGTCGCGCACCTGAGGAGGAGAACATGGCAAAAGCCAAGACGATGAATCGGTCGCGCAACCAGCTAGCGACCGCCTATGCGCCAGAGAGCTTTTTCACATTCGAGGGGGGGCTGGGGGCATGCATCGCTCGCTCAACGGCGGGCGAGTACATCCAACTCTCCGACTCGACCATGGACCTGGTCTTCGAGCGCATGAGCGAGCTCGGCCGTGCGTGGTTCGACGCGGCCTCCGCGGCCCGTGACGGTGACGCCAGCAAGCCGCGGGTGCTCCCAGCTCAGTGCGTCGACCAAGCGTTGCTGGACCAGACCAAGTCGCAGTTTCAGCTGCCTGGACAAGACCGCTTCTACCTGTGCCGACCGTCGCACATGGAGTACACGCCCGCACCGCTTACCTTCGTATGCAGGACCTGCGGAATGTTCCAAGACTACGAGAGACTGGTCGACCTAGACAAGGACCTCGAGAACCTCACGCCCGACGGATGCCCGAATCCCAAGAAGAAGGGCCAATGCGACTGGGAACAACTCGACGTCATCTTCGTCCACTGGTCTGGTCGATGGGAAGGCGCGTTCCCCGGCCAATGGCATTGGAGCGACCGCGATGCAAAGGTGGTCAAGCGTGTTGGCGCCGATCTAAATTTGACCCACCCTGCCGATTGAACTTTGACCCAGGGCTTGGGGCCGGCATCGGCTGATGCCGGCTGTGGACAACTGTAGCGGTGAGCCTCCTCAGCCCGCCTCG
>NZ_JAJTWT010000016.1 GCF_021353235.1 Pelomonas caseinilytica | reverse complement strand
CGCGGACAGTTGACCTACCATCCGGCCCGTCACTCAGGCACCTCACTCAGGGTGTCCGCGATCGCCTGGAACACTGTCCGCGATCAGCCTGGAATGGGTGTCCGCGATCAGTGGAATACGCAGGCACGACGCTGAAAGACCTGCTGGGGCCGCTCTACGAGAAGAACCTGCCCTACATCGAGGCCGCCTACCGCGGGGAACGGCAGGTGTTCGAAAGGGCCATCCCGCGGCCGGACGGCAGCGGGCTGCGCCACAGCCTGGCCACCTACATTCCACGGGTGGTGAACGGTCAGGTCCAGGGCATCTTCGTCCACGTGGCCGACGTCGAGCTCATCAAGCGCCTGGAGACGGCGCTGAAGGCCGCGAAGGAAGAGGCCGAGCGGCTGGCAACGCACGACTACCTCACCGGTCTGCCCAACCGGCTGCTGCTGCAGGACCGGATCGACGAGGCCCTGGCGCGGGCGATGCGGACGGGTGAACGGGTCTACCTGCTGGGCATCGACGTCGACAACTTCAAGACCATCAACGACACCTATGGCCATCCGGCGGGGGATCAGTTCCTGGTCGAGATCGCGCAGCGCCTCAAGTCCTGCGTGCGCGATTACGACACGGTCGCGCGGGTGGGAGGAGACGAATTCCTGGTGCTGGCCGCCGGGCTGCCCGACGGCATCGACGACCTGGCGACGCGGATGCTGCACAGCGCCCGGCAGCCGTTTCACGTCGGGGCCGCGGTGCTGACGCCCAGTCTCAGCATCGGTGCTGCGCGCTTCCCCAGCAATGGCACCACGCGCGAGGCCATCATCCATGCCTGCGACCGCGCGCTGTATGCCGCCAAGCGCCTGGGGCGCGACCGTTTCGTTCTGGCCTAGGGCGACCGAGGAGTTGCGCCAGGCGGTGTCCCGCGTGGGTGACCGGGCCGAGGCGGTGGAGCGGCACCTCAAGGGCGGCAAGGGCGCCGAGGACTGAACTCAGAGGAAGCGCGCCAGTTGCTCCACGTCCTCGGGGAAGAGCTGGCCCACCTCGGCAGCCGCGACGCGGCCGTCGCGCCCGCGCACCACCGTGACCGGCAGGCCTTGCGGCTTGGGCAGTACGGCCCCGACGGCGGGCGTGACCCAGCCGCAGGGGAAGTCGTAGCCGCGCCGGGCGCGGTAGGCCTTGGCGGCGGCGGGGTCCTGGTCGATGGACAGGCCCAGCACCTGCAGGCCGGCGGCGCGGTGGCCGGCCCAGAGCTTCTGGATCGAGGGTGTCACCTGGGCGCAGAAGGGGCACCAGCTCGCCCACCAGTACACGACGACGACTTGCCCCTTGGCCTGGGCGGCCTTGAACTCGCCGCCTTCGAGCAGGGGCAGGTCGGGCAGGGCCAGCGGGCTGCCGATGGCCGGCACGTTCTTCAGCGGCTCGGCCGCCCGGGCGCCGGCGGATGCTGCGCCCAGGGCCAGCAGCGCAGCCGCACTGCGGCACCACTCGCGGCGATCGGGATGTTGCATGGCGGCGTCAGCGGGCCGCGCCCACGAGCAGGCGCTCCTGCGCCGGCACGGGCTCGCTGCCGTCGAGCTCGACGGCCAGCTGCGTGCAGACGGCGCGGCACAGCATCGCCACCTTCTCGCTTTGCAGCCGGTAGTAGATCTGGTTGCCGTCGCGGCGGCGGCCCAGGATGCCGGCGCGGTAGAGCGTGGCCAGGTGCTGGGACATGTTGGGCTGGGTCGTCTGGATCTGCTCGAGCAGCTCGGAGACGTTGCGCTCGCCGTTGCAGACGGCGCTGATGATCTTGAGCCGCACCGGCGTGGCCAGGACGCCGAAGAGTTCGGCGGCGGACTCGAAGACGCGATCTTCCTCGTTGGCTTCAGTCATCGTGGTGCGGACGGCGGGATCGGGAAAATCACTGTATCAGCAAGCGCCGATGTGCGGCACTGGGGAATGGAGAATGTGCCTTTCCCGAGACTTGCCGCCAGGACCACCATGGATGAAGCCCAACTGCCTGCCCTCATGCACCAGGTGCTCTGGGCCGCGTTCGGGCTGGCCGTGCTCTTTGGCGCCATCAGCCAGCGTACGCGGTTCTGCACCATGGGCGCCATTGCCGACGTCGTCACCATGGGCGACTGGCGGCGTGCCCGCATGTGGGCCGTGGCCATCGCCGTCGCGGTGCTGGCCTTCAACGGCATGGCGGCCCTGGGCGTGCTGGACGCTGGCGGCAGCATCTACACCGGCCCGCGCGTGCTGTGGCTGTCGGGCCTGCTGGGCGGCGCGGTCTTCGGCTTCGGCATGGTGCTGGCCTCGGGCTGCATCAGCCGCAATCTGGTGCGGCTGGGCGGCGGCAACCTCAAATCCCTCGTCGTCCTGCTGGTGGCCGCCGTGGCGGCGGGAGCGACGCTGCGCGGCCTCACGGCGGTGCTGCGGGTCGCGACGGTGGAGAAGGTCTATGTGGAACTGCCCGCCGGCCAGAGCCTGCCGCGGGTGTTGGCCGCGGCCTTCCAGGGCACGGAGACGTCATGGATGCTGGCGACGGCGGCCCTGCTGGCCGGCGGCCTCGTGGCCTGGGTGCTGTCCCGGCGCGACGGGCGGGGCGCGGATGTCTGGCTGGCCGGCGCCGGCGTCGGCGCGTTGGTGGCGGCGCTGTGGTGGGTGTCGGGCCACCTCGGCTTCCTGCCGGAAGACCCGCGCACGCTGGAGCCGGCCTACCTCGTCACCAATTCGCGCCGCATGGAGTCCATCAGCACCATCGCGCCGGTCGCCTACGCCCTGGACTGGCTGCTGATGTTCAGCGACCAGTCCAAGACCCTGACCCTGGGCATCGTCACCGTGGCCGGCATCGTCGTCGGCGCCGCGCTGATGGCCTGGCGCGACGGCAGCTTCCGCTGGGAAGGCTTTGCCGGCGTGGAAGACCTCGGCCTGCACCTGGCGGGCGCCACCTGCATGGGCGTGGGCGGCATCGTCGCCATGGGCTGCACCATCGGCCAGGGCATCACCGGCGTGTCGACGCTGTCCATCGGCAGCTTCATCGCGCTGGCCGGCATGGTGGCGGGCGCACTGCTCGGCCTGCGCTACCAGGCCTGGCGGCTGGACCGACTCTGAGCCGGCAGGCCCGCGGGCTTCAACGCGCCGCGCCGGCCTCGGTGGAGGCGGGCAGGGCATCGACCTGGTCGACGAGCCGGTCGGTCAAGGCGGCGGCGGCCCAGATGCCCGCCAGCGTGACCCAGGACGTGGCCGTGAACACCGCCGCGCCCGACAGGCCGGCGCCCACGGCGCAGCCCCCCGCCAGCATGCCGCCGAAGCCCATGCAGACGGCCCCGGCGATGTAGCGGCGCATGCTGGCGCCGCCCTGGAAACCCTCGAGCTTGAGCTCGCCCGACAGCGCCGCGGCCAGGAAGGCGCCGAGGAAGACGCCGGGGATGAGGCCGACGTCGAAGCTCAGGGGCTTGTCGCTGACGAAGAGCACGCGGGTCAGCACCTCGGCCGACGGCCCGGTGAAGCTCAGGGACTGGATGGGATGCGGGTCGAAGGCCAGGCGGGAGATGGCATAGGTGAACCACCAGCCCGCCGCCACGGTGAGGCCCACGCCGATGGCGCCGCCCCAGCCCCAGGCGCCGACGCTCTGGCGCCGTGCCCAGAACACAGCGGCGGCGAACCACACGGCCGCGAACAGCAGGGCGCCGCCATGGCCGATGCCGGTGCGGGCCAGCATGTCGCGCGCACCGCCGCCGTCGATGGTCCACCACTCCGAGATCGCCAGGCGCAGCGGCGACAGCGCGCCCGTCAGCGCCGACTGCGCCGTCACGGCGAAGATGAGGCCCGACAGCAGGGCGCGCAGGTTGCCCTGGGCCGCCAGCACCAGCATGCGGCTGGAGCAGCCACGCGCCAGGATCATGCCCATGCCGAAGAGCGCCCCGCCCAGGGCCGCGCCGGAGAGGCTGCCGCGTGCGGCGATCTGGCGGGCGTTGCTGGCGTCGAACTGGCCGGCCAGGGCCAGCAACTGCGTGGCGCCCACCGCGGTGGCGAAGGCGAACAGCCACACCGTCAGCCGCCCGCCGGTGCGCTGGTTGCGGGCGAACTCGATGACGGCGGCGCGCAGGCAGAAGCGCGAGCGCTGCGTGAAGAAGCCGAACAGCACACCGATCAGGGCCGCGCCGAGCGCGAGGGTGCCGGGTTCGCCGAGGCGGTCGATGACGGGTTCGAGAAACATGGACGGCGGCCGGGGAGGGCCACGGCGCTAGGGCTTGATGTAGGCGTAGCCTTCCTTCTGCAGCTTCACGAGGCGCACGACGCCGGAGGGGGTGTAGTCGGCATCCAGCACGAACTGCTCCTTCTTGAGGCCGCGGTTCTTCAGCGTGATCTCGCAGACCTCGAAGCGCACGCCGCGGGACTTGAGCGCCGACACCAGCGGGCCGAACTCGACGCCGTTGGGCGCCTTGGCGCCTTCCATCAGCATGTCCACGCCGTCGGCGTGGGTCACGACGGTGATCTGCGCGGTGGGGTCGACGTCGAGATGGTTGCGGATGTTGCGCAGGCCCTTGAGGCCCTGCGTCGCCGCGCTGTCGAAGTGGTAGACGACGAGGTCGCCGGCCCAGGCCATGGGCGCAGCCAGCAGCAGGGCGAACAGGGTGAACAGCAGGCGCTTGGGCATGGCGGGCTCCGGGTGGTATGGGTGCGGTCAGTCGTGCAGTTCGATCAATTCGGTCACGGCCTTGACGCCGGCCAGCGCGCAGGCGTCGTCAGCCTCGCCGCCGGGCGCACCCGACACACCGATGGCGCCCACGACGGCACCGGCCGCTTCGATGACCTGGCCGCCGCCGATGGCCATCACCTGGGCCGACTGGCGGATGCCGCTCATCGGCTTGCCGGCCTGGGTCTCGGCGGCCAGGGACGCGGTGGAGATGCGAAAGCTCGCCGCCGTCCAGGCCTTGCGTGGCGCGATGTCCAGCGTGTGGGCGCCGGCGAAGCGGTCGCGCAGCAGCACCTGCACGAGGCCGCTGCGGTCCACGACGGCGACGGCCACCTGGTGGCCCGCCTGGCGGCAATGGGCCAGGGCCGCGCGGGCCGCGACGAGGGCCGTCTCGGGGGTCAGCTGCTGCTGGCTGAACAGCGCCGGTGGCTCGGCGGCCCCTGCCGTCGACGCGGCGGCCAGGGTGAGCAACAGCGGCAGGAGCGGGAGCGGGTGGCGCATGGCGGCCTCCGGTGTCAGGCGTCCAGCAGGCCGGGGTTGCCCTGCATGGCGACGAGCCTGGGGGTGTTGATGGTGCGCGGCTTCACGCGCCCGCCCTGGTGGCGCAGCCAGGCCTCGACATGCTCCCACACGGGCTTCACGCCCGGGGCGCTCTTCGCGTCTTCGGCCACGGGGGCCCAGCCGGCCACCTTGTAGCGCTTGTCGGCCTCCACGGGTTTGCCGTTGAGGCGCATGTCGGCGATGCGGCTGCCCATGGCCTCGTTGGGCCGCATCGTGTAGGCGAGGCCGCCCACGCGCACCATGTCGCCGCCCTGCTGGTAGTAGGGGTCGGGGTTGAAGAGGTTGTCGGCCACGTCTTCCAGCACCGTCTTGATGGTCGCGCCGGTCATCTCGGTCAGCGTGGCATAGGGGTAGGTGATGGCGAGCTGGTCCATCAGCAGCTCGCGCGTGATGGTGTCGCCGGGCAGCAGGCTGGTGCCCCAGCGGAAGCCCGGCGAGAAGGCGATCTCGGCGCCCTGCACATCCATCAGCGCGTCGCAGATGAGCTGGTCCCAGCTGCCGTTGAAATTGCCGCGGCGGTAGAGCAGGCCGTCGGTGACGGCGAGCTTCTCGCCCAGCCGGCTCTCGTAGGGCGCGCGGATCTTGGTGATCAGCGCCTGCATGTCCGGGTCGGGGCGCAACTGGTTGGCGAACACCGGCAGCAGCCGGTAGCGGAAGTCCACGACCTTGCCGCCCTTGACGTCGAAGTCCATGACGCCGAGGAACTTGCCGTTGCTGCCGGCGTTGGTGACGAGGGTGGTGCCGCCTGCGTTCTTCACGGGCACGGCCACCGGCACGCCGTCGTGGGTGTGGCCGCCGAAGATGGCGTCGATGCCCCGCACGCGCGAGGCCATCTTGAGGTCGACGTCCATGCCGTTGTGGGACAGCACGCAGACGACCTGGGCACCGGCCGCGCGGGCTTCGTCCACGACCTTCTGCATGTTGGCGTCCTGGATGCCGAACTCCCAGTCCGCCACCAGGTAGCGCGGGTTGGCGATGGGCGTGTAGGGGAAGGCCTGGCCGACGATGGCCACGGGCACGCCGTTGATCTCGCGCAGCACGTAGGGCTTGAAGACCGGGTCGCCGAAGTCGGCGGTCTTCACGTTCTGGGCGACGAAGTCGACCTTGCCGGCGAAGTCCTTCTCGACGATCTGCTTGACGCGCTCCATGCCATAGGTGAACTCCCAGTGGCCGGTCATCACGTCCACGCCCAGCAGCTTGCAGGCGTCGACCATGTCCTGGGCCTGCGTCCACAGCGAGGTGGCCGAGCCTTGCCAGGTGTCGCCGCCGTCGAGCAGCAGGGCGCCGGGGCGGCTGGCCCTGAGGCGCTTGACCAGCGTGGCCAGGTGGGCGAAGCCGCCGACCTTGCCGTAGCGCCGCGCGGCCGTCTCGAAGTCCAGCGCTGTGAAGGCGTGGGCCGTGGCCGTGCCCGGCCGCAGCCCGGTCGCCTTGAGCAGGTGTTCGCCCACCAGGTGCGGCAACTGGCCCCGCATGCCGCCGACGCCGAGGTTGACGCTGGGCTCGCGGAAGCGGATGGGGTTGAGCTGCGCATGGCAGTCGGTCATGTGCAGCAGGGACACATTGCCGAAGGGCGGCAGCTCGTAGAGCTCGGCCTCGGCCTTGGCGGGCGCGGCCTGGGCGGTGCGCGCCAGCGGCAGGCCGGCCGCTGCGGCGCAGCCCAGCACCTGGAGAAAGTCTCGCTTGGACAGCGACATCGTGGGTCCTCGGCGGGGCTTACTGGTTGACGGGCGACTTGGGGTCCAGCAGCAGGGCCATCAGGTCGCGGATCTGCTGTTCGGTCAGCAGCTCGGCATGGCCGAAGCGCGGCATGTTGGAGCAGGCCGCGTAGGCCTTGCTGTTCCAGAGCTTGCCCCAGGTGTACTTGACCATGGCTGCCGACATCGGGTCCGCCGGGTCGGCGACGCCGCGCAGCTTGCCGTAGTTCCAGAGGCTGGGGCCGATGTTGCCGAAGGAGATCTCCTTCTTGTCGATCTGGTGGCAGTTGTAGCAACTGCCGCCGTTCTTCGACGGAGCGGCGCTGGCGTCGGTCCAGGTCATGCCGCGGCCGTTCTGGGCGAGCTTCTCGCCTTCCTTCCAGTCGCCGAGGTACTGGCCGTCGCTCGGCCACTTGATCGTGGCCAGCTGCTGGGCCTCGATCTTCTTCATGACGGCGGCCGAGGGCGGCTTGGCGGCCGAACAGGCCTTCTGAGCGGGGTCCTGCTTGAGCCGGTCGACGGTGGCGATGCCCTGGTCGCGGAAGGAGGCCTTCATCATGGCCTCGGCCTGCTGGTCGAGCGCCTTGGTGGCCTGTGCCTGGGCGGCGCCGGCGGCCAGCAGAGTGAAGGCGGTGAGGGCGGTGAGGTGGCGGATTCGCATGGTCGTTCTCCTCAACGCTTGAGGGCCGGCGCGATGGACTCGGCGCCCTGGGCGTTCACGCCCATGTAGACACCCAGCGCCACGGTCACGTCGGACGCGAAGCCGGGATAAGGGAAGCGCTGCTGGCGGAAGCAGTCGTTGAGCCGGCGCTGCATGCTCCACAGCTCGCCGCTGGACACGCGGTAGGCCGGCCAGGCCGCGAAGCCGATGCCGTCGCCGGGGTTGCGCGTCAGGTTGGGCAGGTCCTGCAGCCGGATGCGCTTGCCGTCTTCGCCGTGGCAGCTGGCGCAGGAGAAGTCCATCGGGCCGCCACGGTAGAAGAAGGCGCGCTTGCCCAGCTCGTAGAAGCGCTTCTCCTCGGGGTGCTTCTGGGGCAGGGCCATCTTCAGGCCGCGCGACTGGGAGGAGATCCACGCCGCCAGCGCCGTGACGGTGGCCTGCTCGCCCTTGTCGAAGGGCGTGGCGGCAATCTCGGCGGCGTCGAAGCCCTGCAGGGTCTGCATGCAGCTGAGCAGGCGTGACTCCAGGTCCTGCATCTTGCGCGTGTCCGGGAACCAGCGCGGCAGCTGCACCCAGGCGCCCTTGACGACACCGGGGCCGAGGCCGAGGTCGCAGGCCTCGAGCGTCGCATTTTTGGGGCCGCGAGGCGTCTTCCAGAGTTCCTCGCCCTTGGCCTCGAAGAGTTCGGCGGGGTTGCCGTCCTCCAGCATCTTGCGGTATTCGGCGATGCCGTCCGCGGCGGACTTCGGTGGCGGTGGCGTCTGGGCCACCAGGGGTAGGGTGGCAGCGGCGGCAGCCGCGGTGGCGGCGAACGCAATCAGTCGTGAGCGCATGGGCCCTCCTGCAGTGGCGGACGGACGGGGACGGTCAGGAGACCGTGGCTTCGTCGGTGCGGACGTCGCCGCGGTTGTCGCGCCAGGTGACGGCGACCTTGTCGCCCGCCTTGGCGCCCTTGACGACGAACTGCAGGAAAGGGTTCTTGGATACCGAGGGGCCCCACTCGGCGGTGAGGACGGTCTTGCCGTTGAGCTGGGCCGTCACCTCCTGGATGTACCAGGCGGGGATGGTCTTGCCGGAGGCATCCTTGCGGAGGCCGGTTTCCATCTCGTGGCTCATCAGCACGCGGACGGTGGTCTTGTCGCCGGCCGCCTGGGCCCGGATGCGCATGGGATCTGCCATGTCTGTCTCCTGTTCAATTGATATTCATCGACCCGATCTTGCGGGCCGAGCGCCGGGCCGCTCCCAAGCCGGCCCGCAGGCGATGTACATGCGGCTCGACGCCGCATGTATCGCCGTCCCCTCGGGGGACCGTCCAGGCTCGCCCGCGTCTAGCGGGGCGAGACTGGGCGAGGGGCTCCATCTCACCCACCACAGCCACCAAGGGTGACCTTGACTTCCTTCTGCGCGAACAACACCCGGCCATCGGCCATCAGCGCCACGGCCAGCACGTTGGACGACTGGCCCATCTTCACGCGCGTCGTGAAGCTGGGCTCGACGGACTCGCTGACGTCGAAGGCCGCGGACAGCACGCTCGGGTTCTTCTCGACGAGGATGAGCAGGCGCTTGGCGCCGGCCAGCGTCGTCGCCGCGCCGACGGGCACGACGGCGCCGTTCTCGGCGATGTCCGGGGCCGTGACCGTCACGTCCTTGCTTTCGACCGGCGCGCCGGCGCCCAGGGCCTTCATCAGCTCGGGAATGGTCTTGGCGTCGAAGGCCGCGGTGGGGTAGGCGGCGAGGGCGGTGCGGGGCAGCAGGCCCAGGCCGCCGAGCATCGCGGCCACCTGGGCGGAGCGCAGCAGCGCGGTTCGTCGGTTCAGCATGGAGGTCTCCTTGGGGTGGTCCACGTTAGAGGGTGGGCGTCGGGTGTGCATGCGGGCATTCCATGGGTTAGCGGGCCGCGGCACCGGCCGCCAGCCAGGCTGCCAGCGCCTTGAGGTCCGCCTCGGGCAGCGGCTGGCCCGGCATGGGGATGGGCCCCCAGACGCCCTGGCCGCCGGACTTGATCTTGGCCGCGAGGTAGGCCTCGGCATCGGCGCGGCCGGCGTACTTGGCGGCCACCTGCTTGAAGCCCGGGCCGACGAGCTTTTGCTGCAGGCCATGGCAGGCGGTGCAGGCGTGCTGCTTGACCAGCGCCAGGGCGGCTGCGGCGCCGCCGGTGGCGGGCGCGGGGGCCGGTGCCGGCGCCGCCGCCACGGTGGCAGCCTGGCGCGTGCCGGACGGGCGCGTGGTGTCGATGCCGCGCTGCGGGCCGACGAGGCGCTGCTGCTCGGCCAGGTTGCCGTTGTTGTTGCGGGCGAAGTCCGGCAGCAGCGAGGCCACCTTGGGCTCGGTGCCGCAGTCGTGCATGCAGGCGCTGGCTCTGACGTCGAAGGCGCCGGGCTTGCCCAGGCCCTTGCCCGGCCACATCGCGTGGGCCGTCGTCATGCCGTTGCGGTTGGGCATGCGCTGCTGCACCTCGGCGATGTTGGCGTCGGACAGCGTGAAGTCGCCCGGGACGATGCCGCCGAGGTTGAGCAGGTAGGCCGTGACCGCGTAGACCTCGTCGGTCTTGAGCGACTTGGGCGCATTCCAGGGCATGGCGCGGTTGATGTAGTCCCACAGCGTGGAGACGGTGGAGACCTTCATCAGCGTCGTGCGGCCGGGGAAGGTGGCGTCGTTCAGCCGGGCGACGCGGCCCGTCTTGATGTCCTCGGCCGTGGTGCCGCCCACGAGGGGTGAGAACACCTCGTTGCTCTCCCCGAAGATGCCGTGGCAGGAGGCGCAGCGGGCCTCCCAGACGTCCTGGCCCTGGTTGACCGAGCCCGCGCCCTTGGGCAGGCCCTTGAAGTCGGGCCGCACGTCGACGTCCCAGGCGGCCACCTCGGCCTTGGTGGCCTCGCGGCCGATGCCGGGATAGCCGGTGTCGGCCGCCGCGGCGCCCAAGGCGGCCAGCGACAGCAGCAGGCCGGCGACGATGCGCTCAGGACAGCTGGACATTGCGCACCTCCCCGCTTTCCTCGACCAGCCAGGACTGGATGGCGTTGTTGTGATAGATGGACCGCGTGCCGCGCACGGCGCGCAGCTGGCGGGTGCTGGGCTGCACGTAGCCGGTCTCGTCCATGGCGCGGCTCTGCACGATGGCGGGCTTGCCGTCCCACTGCCAGTCCAGCGTGAAGCGGGTCAGGCACTTGCTCATCACGGGGTCCTGCAGCCGGGCGGTGTGCCAGTTGCGGCCGCCGTCGGTCGTCACGTCCACGCGCTTGACCTTGCCGCGGCCCGACCAGGCCAGGCCGCTGATCTGGTAGTAGCCCTTGTCCAGCAGCACCTGTCCGCCCGACGGTGTCGTCACGACGCTCTTGCACTCCTGGGTGCTGGTGTACTGGCGATGCAGGCCGCCGGGCATCAGGTCGATGTAATGGACGGTCTCGTCCTTGGTGCCGTAGGGCTGGTCGCCCACCTCCAGGCGGCGCAGGTACTTGACCCAGCTCACGCCCTGCACGCCCGGCACCACCAGGCGCAGCGGGTAGCCCTGCTCGGGCCGCAGCATCTCGCCGTTCTGGCCGTAGGCGACGAAGACCTCGCCGCTCTCCACCAGCTCCATCGGCACGGTGCGCGTCATGCTGGAGCCGTCCGCGCCCTCGGCGAGCACGTAGCGGGCGCGCTTGTAGTCGACGCCGCAGAGGTCGAACAGCAGCTTCAGCGGCACGCCGGTGAACTCGCTGCAGCTCAGCATGCCGTGGGTGTACTGGCAGGTGGGCACGGCGACGTTGCCCCATTCCATGCCGGTGTTGGCCCCGCACTCGATGAAGTGGAAGCGGCTGACGCTGGGCAGGCGCATCAGCTCGTCCATCGTGAACACCAGGGGCTTCTTCAGCAGCGTGGCGTCGCTGCCGTTGACCATCAGGCGGTGCCTGGAGGGATCGATGTCCCACCAGCCCTGGTGGTGGCGCTCGAAGTGCAGGCCGCTGGGCGTGACGATGCCGAACAGCGACTGCAGCGGCGCGAAGGACACCGAGGCCTGTGTCGTCTGCGTCAGGCCGGGGCTGGGGCGGCGCTGCACGTTGGCCTCGTACTTCGACGGCTTGCCGTAGCCCTCGGCCGCCACCGGTTGGCCCAGGCCCTTGCTGTGCTCGGGCAGGGTGAGGATGTTCGCGTCGCCCTCGGCCTGGGCCGTGGCCGTACCGGCGGCGGCGCCCGCCAGGGCCGCGGCGAAGGCGCGCCGCACGAAGTCGCGCCGGTCCTGGGCGGCTTCGGCGAACACGGTGCGCACGCCATCGGCCGAGAGGAAGTTCTCCGGCGCCTTGCGCAGTCTTCCGGATCGAGAGGGGTCGTGTGTCACCACACCTCCAGCAAGGCGGGGCAGGGCTGGCCCGCCCGGGTTCATCGGGGCTCCGGCCGCCGTTGTGGCGGTCGGAAATCAGTAGATCGTTATATTAACGATCACTGATTTACTGGCTGCTGGTGACAACCCTAGATCAGCAGCCCGGCTTCACGCCGAGCTTGCGCAGGATGATCTCCAGGGGGCACCAGCGCGTGAAGGCGCTCTGCAGCAGGTTGGCGCCGACGAAGGCCGTGAAAGCCAGCCACCAGGTGCTGACGAAGAGCGGGCTGCCGGGTACGCCGAGCAGCAGGGAGATGAGGATGAAGCTGCCGGCGGCGAGCCTCACGATTTGCCACGAGGTCATGGGGTGCTCCTGTTGGGCGTGGGGGACGGGGGCGGCGCGTCGTGGTGGTGGGCCACGAAGTACAGCAGCGGGATGACGACCAGGGTGAGCAGGGTGCTCACGAGGATGCCGAAGATCAGCGAGATCGCCAGGCCGTTGAAGATGGGGTCGTCGAGGATGAAGAAGGCGCCGAGCATGGCCGCCAGGCCGGTCAGCACGATGGGCTGGGCCCGGGTGGCGGCCGAGTGCACGACGGCCTGCTTCAGCGGCCGGCCCTCGGCCACCTCCAGGCGGATGAAGTCCACCAGCAGGATGGAGTTACGCACGATGATGCCGGCCAGGGCGATCATGCCGATCATGCTGGTGGCGGTGAACTGCGCGCCCAGCAGCGCATGCCCGGGCATGACGCCGACGAGGGTCAGCGGGATGGGCGCCATGATGATGAGCGGCGTGAGGTAGGAGCCGAACTGCGCGACGACGAGGAGGTAGATCAGCACCAGGCCGACGGCGTAGGCCGCGCCCATGTCGCGGAAGGTCTCGTAGGTCACCTGCCACTCGCCGTCCCACTTCAAGGTGTAGCCGCGCCAGGCGTCGCTCGGCGCGTGGATGAAGGCTTCGGCCAGGGTGCCGCCGCCCGGCGTGACGATGCTGCCCAGCTCGGCGCGCATGCCGAACATGCCGTAGAGGGGGCTGTCCACGCGGCCGGCCATGTCGCCGGTGACGTAGTGCACCGGCAGGCCGTCCTTGTGGAAGACGGGCTGCTCGCGCAGGCTGTCGCTCGCCACGACGACCTCGCGCAGCGGCACCAGGCTGCCGGCGGCGCTGCGCACGCCGAGCTGCAGCAGGGCGTCGAGGTCGCCCTGGCGTTCGGCCGGCAGTTGCAGCCAGGCCGGCGCGGGGTATTTGCTGCCGTCGTGCAGGTAGGTCGCCGCCTCGCCGCCCAGGCCTGCGGCCAGGGTGGCCACGATGGCCGACGGCGGGATGCCGAGCAGGGCGGCCTTGCGGCGGTCCACCAGCAGCAGCTGCCTGGGCGCGGCGGCGATGCCGGAGTCGTCGACGTCGACGACGCCGGGCGTGCGCTCGAAGAGGCGGCGCACCTCACCGGCCACCTGTCGGCGGCCCTCGGCCTCGGGGCCGTAGATCTCGGCGACCAGGGGCGACAGCACCGGCGGGCCGGGGGGCACCTCCACGACCTTGACGTTGGCGCCGTGGCGGCGGCCGATGGCCTGCAGCTCCGGCCGCATGCGTGTGGCGATGGCGTGGCTTTGCGCGCTGCGGTGGTGCTTGTCGACGAGGTTGACCTGCAGGTCGCCCATCTCGCCGCTGGACCGCAGGTCGTACTGCCGCACCAGGCCGTTGAAGTTGATGGGGGCGGCGGTGCCGGCGTAGGCCTGGTAGTCGGTGACCTCGGGCTGGCGGGCGACGTAGGCGCCGAGTTCGTGCAGCACGGCGGCGGTGCGCTCCAGCGGCGTGCCGGCGGGCATGTCGACGACGACCTGGAACTCCGACTTGTTGTCGAAGGGCAGCATCTTCAGCACCACGAGGCCGAGGGCCGGCAGCGCCAGCGAGAGGGCGATGAGCCCGGCCACGCCGGCGCCCAGCCAGCGGCGGTTGCGCTGGCCGCGGGCCTCGTCCAGCAGCGGGCGGAAGAGGCGCTCGAACAGCGGCCCGAGCCTGGCCGCCAGCCCGTGGGCGGTGTCCCCGCCGTGGCCGGTACGCCTGAGCCACAGCCGTGCCAGCCAGGGCGTCACGACGAAGGCGATGGCCAGGGACAGCAGCATGCCCATGCTGGCGTTGATGGGGATGGGGCTCATGTACGGCCCCATCAACCCGCTGACGAAGGCCATGGGCAGCAGGGCGGCGATGACGGTCAGCGTGGCCAGGATGGTCGGGCCCCCCACCTCGTCCACCGCGCCGGGGATGAGCTCGGCCAGCGTGCGGTCCGGGTGCAGGGCCATGTGGCGGTGGATGTTCTCGACGACGACGATGGCGTCGTCCACCAGGATGCCGATGGAGAAGATGAGGGCGAACAGCGACACCCGGTTGAGCGTGAAGCCCCAGGCCCAGGAGGCGAACAGGGTGACGGTCAGCGTCAGCACCACCGCGCTGCCGACGATCGCGGCCTCGCGCCGCCCGAGGGCGAAGAACACCAGCGCCACCACCGAGGCGGTGGCGAACATCAGCTTCTGGATGAGCTTGGTGGCCTTGTCGTTGGCGGTGGCGCCGTAGTTGCGCGTCTCGGCCACCTCCACGCCTGCGGGGATGACGGTGTTGCGCAGCTCGTCGACACGGCGCATCACGGCCTCGGCCACGTCGATGGCGTTCTCGCCGGGCTTCTTGGTGATGGCAATCGTCACGGCCGCGTGCTCGGCGGCCTCGGCACCCGCCGTGCCGTGCCAGACGTAGCGCTGCGCGGGCAGCGGGCCGTCGACCACCTCGGCCACGTCGCCCAGGTAGACCGGGCGCCCGTTGCGGGCCCCCACCACCAACTGGCCCAGTTCGCGGGCGTCGCGCAGGAAGGGGCCGGCCTCGACGTCGACGGCGCGGTCTCCGGACAGGAGCTGGCCCGCTTGGGCACCGCTGTTGGCGGACTGCAGCGCCTGGCGCAGCTCGGCCACGCCCAGGCCGGCGGCGGCCAGGCGCGCGGGGTCCAGCTCCACGCGGATGGCGCGGCCCGGCCCGCCGACGGTGCGGACCTCGCGGGTGCCGGGCACGCGCTTGAGGTCGGCCTCCAGGCTGTGGGCGATGCGTTCCAGGTCGAAGGCGCCGGTCTGCGGGTCCCGCGCGTACAGCGTCAGGGCGACGATGGGCACGTCGTCGATGCCCTTGGGCTTGACCAGGGGCGCGGCGACGCCCAGGCCCGCCGGCAGCCAGTCGGCATGGGACTGCACCGTGTCGTGCAGGCGCACCAGCGCCTCGGTGCGCGGCACGCCCACCTTGAACTGCACCGTCAGCAGCGCCAGGCCGGGGCGGGAGACGCTGGTGACATGCTCCACGCCGGCCATCTGCGACAGCACCTGCTCGGCGGGCGTGGCCACCATCTGCTCCACGTCGCGCACGGCCGCGCCAGGGAAGGGCACGATCACGTTGGCCATGGTCACGTTGATCTGCGGCTCCTCCTCACGGGGCGTCACCACGCCCGCGAAGAGGCCGAGCAGCAGAGCGACGATGGCCAGCAGCGGCGTGATGCGGGCCGACTGGAAGAAGCGGGCGATGCGCCCGGACAGGCCCATCTCCATCACGGCCTCCGCGCGGCGGCCTGGGGGTCCAGGGCGATGCGCTCGCCGAGGGCCAGCCCGGCGAGGATCTCGGTCTGCCCGCCCGTGCTCGGCCCCACCCGCACCTGGCGCAGCAAGGCGCGCCCATCGGCACCGACGACGTAGACGCCCTTGAGCTCGGCCCGCTGCACCAGGGCCTGGCTGGGGATGAGGATGCGGCTGCGGTTGTCGCTGGCGCCGGCAAGGCCGCTGGTGGGCAGCCAGGCGCGGGCGAAGCCGCCCGGCGCCGCCACGGCGCCGGCGGGCAGGGTGATGCGGACGGTGACGGTGTGTGTCAGCGGGTCGGCGGCCGGCAACACCTCCCAGCGCGGCGCGGCCAGGCGCTGGCCGCCCAGCTCGACGCTGGCGGCGGCGGCCTGCGCGGCCCGCAGGCCCGGCGCGGCGGACTCGGGCACGGCGACGGCCACGCGCAGGGCGGCGGGGTCGAACAGCGTCAGCAGCGGGCGGCCGGGCATGGCCATGTCGCCGGGCATGACGCTGACCTCGCTGACGACGCCGTCGTAGGGCGCCTTGACCGCGTAGTAGCCGCTCTCCGTGCGTGCGGCCTGGGCGGCGCCCAGCTGGGCGCTGGCCTGGGCGGTGGCGGCCTGGTATTGGGCCTCGGCCTGGTCGAGCGCGGCCTGGCTGATGAAGTGGCTGGCGAAGAGCTGGCGCTGGCGCCTGACCTCCAGCGTGGCCGCCTGCTGGGCGGCGCGGGCGGCGTCCACCTGCGCCGCGGCGGCGCCGGCCTGTTGTTCGGCGGCGCGCGCATCCAGCCGCGCCAGCAGCTGGCCGGCCCGCACCCGGTCGCCGGCCTTGACCGGCAGGGCGACGACGGCGCCCGCCACCTGGGCCGACACCACGGTCTGGCGCACGGCCTCCACCGTGCCGTCGTGGCGGCTCAGGGCCGCGGCGGGCGCGGGCGCCACCGTCCAGGTGGCGAGTTCGGCGGCCCGGCCCGCGGCGGGCAAGGCGCCCAGCAGCAAGGCCAGGACGAGCTGCGGCAGGCCGAATGACGGGCGGGACATGCGCTCTCCTGAAGTGGCGGCGGAGGGTCGGGTGGATCTCATGTTGTTTATTATTTAGCTATGTAGTTAAATAGTCAATATGAGCGATGAGCAAGGCGCGAAGCAACGGGGGATGCGGCATGATGAAGACCCCGACGCATTCCCCTGCCCGCTGATGAAGGACCTGTCCGACGAAGACCTGCACCAGGTGGCCGCCTATTTCCAGGCGCTGTCCGAGCCGACGCGCCTGCAGATCCTCAACCTTCTGCGCCACGGCGAGCACAACGTCGGCGAGATCGCGCAGGCCTGCGGCTTCACGTCGGCCAACATCTCGCGACACCTCTCCTTGCTGATGCAGCAGGGACTGGTGTCGCGCGAGTCGCGCGGCTCGTCGGTCTACTACAGCATCGGCGACGAATCGGTCTATGCGCTGTGCGACCTCGTCTGCGACAACATCGGCCGCCGGATGGAACGCACGGCGGCGCAGCGGAGCAGTTTCCTCAAGGCCGGCAAGGGCCGGCGGCGCCTACCCGGCTGACGCCGCCATCGCGCGGCGTTTGACCAAGCCTTGCCGCAGGTCAAGGCGGCGCGTGGGACGCGGGGCTGCAATGGCGGCCGCACAAGGTGCAAAAGCTTGCCAAAGGTCCACGCAAAGGAGCGTCACATGACCGCGTTCAAGGAACTCTTCTCGAGCGATGCCGGGCTGCTCAGCCTGGCTGTCATCGCCTTCACCCTCAGCATGGGCGGGTTCTTCATCCGCTACTTCCTGCGCCACATGCACGAAGACGAGAAGCGCGAACGCGGCCTGCGCTGAGCGCCCTCTCAGCCGAGCTGCCCCTCGACCCAGCGCCGCACGCCCTGCGGCGCCTGGAATTCCTCGATCCCGCGAACCGGGATGCCAGGATGGCGTTGCCGCCACATGGCGGACAACGCCGTGCCCGGACCAACCTCCAGCACGCAGCGCAGCCCGCGTTCGGCGAGGCTGTCCATGCATTCGTCCCAGCGCACGGTGTGGTCGACCTGGCCGGCCAACGCCGCGGCGAGTGCTGCGGCATTGCGGGTGGCCGTGCCGCTGAAGTCGCAGGCCACGGGCAGGCTCGCGCCGTGCAGGCTGGCCGTTTGCAGGCAAGCGGCGAAGGCCCGTGCGGCCGGTGCCATGGCGGGCGTGTGCGAGGCCAGGCCGATGGGCAGCCGCGTGCAGCGCAGGCCCAGGGCGGTCCAGGTCTCGGCCTGGGCGCTCAGGGCCGGCCCGGCGCCGCCCACGATGACATGCTCCTCATGGATGCGGATGGCCACTGACAGGGGTGCCGCGGCCTCGGCCAGGCGGCGTGCCTGCGGTCCCTGCACGCCCATCAGGCCGGTGTCTCGGCCGGCGGCGGCAGCGTCCATGGCTTGCGCGCGCGCGGCGGCGAGGTTCAGGGCCGTGTCGGCATCGAACACCCCGGCCGCCGCGAACGCGGCCAACTCGCCGACGCTGTAGCCCGCCACCGCCGCAGGCTGTGGCAGGCCGGGCGCCACGGCCTGCCAGGCCGCGATGCCGATGCCGGTCAGCAGCGGCTGGGCGACCGCATTCGCATGCCGCCAGGCGGGGTCGCGCAGGCGGTCGCGCCAGTCGGCGCCGAGATGGCGGGCCAGGGCATCGAGGGCGGGTCGGGCCTCGGGCTGGCCTTCCAGCCACGGCAGCATCTGCGCGTGCTGGGCGCCTTGTCCGGGGAAGAGCAGGCCCAGGCCCATCAGCCCAGACGGTCCAGCCAGCAGGCGGCGGCCAGGGTGTCGGCGGCGCCGCCGGGGGAGAGGTTGCGGGCGACGAACTCCGCGCCGAGCGCCGCGGCGGCTGCCAGCCCGTCGGGCCGGCCCGCGCCGCCGGCGGCGATGAAGTCGCGCGCGCAACCCTGGGCGAAGCGCAGCCCCGCGAGGCCGCCGCGGTGGGCGAGGTTGCAGTCGTCCAGCACCGCCATGGTGGCGAAGAGGGTGTCCAGCCGCGCCGGGCCGCTGGCCAGGCCCCGGCTCCGGGCCGCGCGCAGGGCGGGCACGGCGGTCTCGAAGAGGGTGGGGAAGGCGAGCGCCGCCTCGGCCGAGGCGCTGCGCAGGCCCAGGCGGCTCGCCGCTTGGCCGCCGGGCAGCGCCGAGGGCCGCAGCGCCCGCCGGGCCAGGGCCTCGCCCCAGCGCTGCGTGAGCGTGTGGCGAAGGCCGTCCACGGTCGGCCGCAGGCCGCGGGCGGCCAGCGAGCCGGCCGAGGCGCACAGCAGGCCCAGCATGAAGATGGCGCCGCGGTGGGTGTTGATGCCCTGGGTTGCGGCCAGCATGCGCGCCTCGGCGGCGATGCCGCAGGCCTCCAGCGCCTCGAAGGGCGCCTGTGCCGCCCCCAGTTCGGCGATGCGCACGAAGTAGCTCCGCAACGCGAAGAGGCTGCGCATGAAAGTGTGGGCGTCCATGTCGGCATGGCTGCCGCGGTCGGTGAGGGTGACGAGGCCGGGCTTGGGCGACAGGGCCAGCTCGTCGTGCAGCGCCAGCGTTGCGGCCCGGCCGATCTCCTGGGGGCTGGGCGCCGGCGAGGCGAGCGCGCGGCTTGTCCTCATGCCGTCACCTCCATCGCCGCGGACGGCAGGAAGTGCGCCGGCACGCTGGCGCCATGCAGGCGCTTGACCAGCAGCGACCTCACCTGGCCGCGCCGCCAGGCCAGCCATTCGCGCCAGGCGACCGCGGCGTCGCCGTCGAACACCAGCTCGCCGTCCAGGCGCCGGCTCGGCGCGGCGAAGGCCTCCATCGCCGCGGCTGCGGCGTCGGCCTGCCCGGGGCTGGCCACGGCCGCCCAGACGTCGAGGTCGGAGCCCTCGCGCACGTGGTCGAGCCCGGTGAGCTGCTGCCAGCCGTGGCTGCCGTAGACGCGGGCCGCCGTGCCGCTGGCTTGCAGCGCAAGTGCGAGGGCGCGTGCCGGGGCGCGGGCGCTCGGCGGCAGTTGCGCCAGCACCCGGTCCAGGCGTGGGAATTCGTCGAAGTACAGCACCTCGGCCGGCTGCACGCGCAGGGCCAGCCGCCGATGCCCCCAACGCCGCGGCGCGCACAGGCCGACCGAGATGCCGCCATCGCCGCCGCCCGCGGGCTGGCGCGTGACGACGACGGGAAGGCCGTGGTCGGCCCAGCAGCCCAGGCAGGCGCGGGCCTCGTCGTCCCAATCCAGGGGCAGCAGGCGCTGCCAGGCGTCGCTCGACAGCCAGGCGATCTGGTGGCGGTGCAGCAGGGCCATGGCCTCGTGGATGCTCAGGCGGCGTCCAGCACCCGCTGCACGATGCCGGCAGCCAGGCGCCGGCCGCCGCGGGCGGCGCCATCTTCAGCGCGGAGGTCCTGGGTGGGCGCATCGGCCAATGCGGCGCGCAGGGCCTGGGCCAGGTCGCCGTCCCACAGCCGGCGCACCCCGCCCATGGCGACGTAGTTGGCCACGCCCGGCGCGAACACCGGGTTGGATTCGGACAGCTGGGCCAGCAGGGCCTCAGGCAGCTTAGTGACGCGGGCCATTGCCGGCAGGCGCATGACGCGGATCTCGGCTTCGGGCAAGGCGTCGCAGGCGTCGGCGATGAGGCCGGAGGTGATGAAGCCGCCTGAGAGCGCCTGGTCGTACACCAGGCCGAGGACACGGTGGCCGCGGCGCCGCGCCAGGTCGATGCACATGCCGAGGTGGGCCATGGCGCGGTTGATGCCCAGCAGCTCGTCGCGCCGACGCAGTTGCTGGCCCTGGGTGTCGATCAGCAGCAGGAGGGCGCGGCCGGGGTTGTGGGTGAGGACGTCGAGCACGGCGCGCGCCTGGGCGAGGGCCAGGGCCACGCCGATGGGCGCATGGCCGGTGGTGCCGATGACGCTCAGCGGCTCGCCGTCGAACTCGACGGTGCCGTGGAGGAAGTCGCCGTCACGGGTGATGCCGTGCCCGGCGCCGAAGAGGCGGGTCGCAAGGGTGTGCCAGTCCATCAGCGGGCTCCCAGGGCCAGCACCCCGGCCACGTCGAGATCGGGCACGCGGGCTGCGTCGGCCACGCCGAGGGCGGCCCACCAGTCGGTGGCCTCGGCGCCTTCGAAGGCCAGCCGCGCCGCCAGGCGTGCGTGTTCGGCTTCCAGCAGTTCGAGCGTCACGGGCCGGGAGGCGCCCAGCGCCCGGATGGCCGCGGTGCGGAAGGCGGCCACGTCGTCCTCCACCAGGGCATCGCAGTCGCCCGTCAGCCAGCGGTGCTTGCCGCCGGTGGTGCGCCAGACCAGGGCCCGGTCGCGCGAGTCGAACTCCTCGACGCCGTGGCTGGCCTCGATGACCTCGGGGCCCGACATGGCGAGGCGGCCGATGTCGCTCATGACGACGTGGTCGGCACAGCGCGCCACGATGCCCATGCCTCCGAAGCAGCCGCCCGTACCGCCGATGAGCACGATGACGGGAATGCCGGCGGCACGCACGTCCAGCAGGGCCCGCATCACCTCCGAGACGGCGATGAGGCCGGCATTGGCCTCGTGCAGGCGCACGCCGCCCGACTCGGCCAGCAGCAGCACGGCGTGGGGGCGGTCGCGCAGGGCGCGCCTGAACAGGCCGACGAGCTTGGCGCCATGCACCTCGCCCACGCCGCCGCCCATGAACTGGCCTTCCTGGGCCGCGATGAACACGGGCCGGCCCGTGAGCATGGCGCGGCCGATGGCCACGCCGTCGTCGAAGGCCGAGGGCACGCCGAGCTGGGCGAGGTGGGGGCTGGTGAGCTTGAGGGCCGGCGGCAGCCATTCGTGGAAGCTGCCTTCGTCCACCAGTAAGGCCAGGCGCTCGCGGGCCGAGCATTCGGCGTAGGAGATCATGGCCGTAGCTCCTGCGCCGCCTGATCCAGCCTCAGGCTGACGACGGCGGGCGTGGCGCCCATGTCGTGGATGGAGACCTGCACGCCGGCGAGCTGGTGGCGGGTGTGGAAGTCGCGCACGACGGCGGCCCAGATGGCGCCGAAGCCGCGGGCCGAGGTTTCGACGTGGACGCTGCAGCCGTCGCCGGGTGCAGGCTCCAGCAACACCTCCAGGTTGCCCGAGCCGACGACGCCGACGAGCACGGGCGCGAACGCGCCGGCCGGGCGGGTGCCGGTGAAGCGGTAGTCCAGGGTTTCGAGTCCGGGTTGGGTCATCACGGCCTCACCAGTTGCGAAAGCGCCGCGGCGGCGCATACCGGCCGTCGGAGGCGCGCACGAGGTCGCGCATGCTGCGCGCGGCCAGCAGGTTGCGGGTGGCGTCGCGCGGGTCGATGCCGAGGTCGGCGGGGCGGCGGATGACGCCGCGGTCGCGCAGGTTCTCCACCATGCGCGCGTCGCGAGCCAGGCCCACGGCCGTGTAGCCGGCCACGCCGCGGATGGCCTGCTCGCGCTCCTCGTCGCTGCGGCACAGCAGCAGGTTGGCGATGCCCTCCTCGGTGAGGATGTGGCTCACGTCCTCGCCGTAGATCATGATGGGCGGCAGGGCCATGCCGGCCTGCTCCTGCAGCGTCCACGCGTCGAGCCGTTCGACGAAGGCGGGCTGCATGTGCTCGCGGAAGGTCTCCACCATCTGCACCACCAGCTTCTGGCCGCGGGGCGTGCCGGCCGCGCCGAGGCGCCCGGCGCGGGCCTCGCCGCCGGCCTTGAGCCAGGCCGGGCTGGCATGGCGCCGGCCGCGGGCGTCGGCGCCCATGTTGGGCGCGCCGCCGAAGCCGGTGATGCGGCCGAGCGTGGCGGTGGAGCTGTTGCCCTGCAGGTCGATCTGCAGGGTGGAGCCGATGAAGAGGTCGCAGGCGTAGTGGCCGGCGGCCTGGCAGAAGGCGCGGTTGCTGCGCAGGCTGCCGTCGGCGCCGGTGAAGAAGACGTCGGCGCGGGCGCGGATGTAGTCCTCCATGCCCAGCTCGGAGCCGAAGGAGTGGATGGACTCCACCCAGCCGGCCTCGATGGCCGGGATGAGGGCCGGGTGCGGGTTGAGCGCCCAGTGCCTGCAGATGCGGCCCTTGAGGCCCAGCGACTCGGCATAGGTCGGCAGCAGCAGCTCGATGGCCGCGGTGTCGAAGCCGATGCCGTGGTTCAGGCGCTGCACGCCGTACTCCGCGTAGATGCCCTTGATGGCCATCATGGCCATCAGCACCTGGATCTCGCTGATCTGGGCGGGGTCGCGCGTGAACAGCGGCTCGACGAGGTTCGGGCGAGGCGCGGGGATGACGAAGTCCACCCAGTCGGCGGGGATGTCGATGCGGGGCAGGGTGTCGAGCACCTCGTTGACCTGGGCGATGACGAGGCCGCCCGAGAAGGCGGTGGCCTCGACGATGGCGGGCGTGTCCTCGGTGTTGGGCCCGGTGTAAAGGTTGCCCTGGGCGTCGGCCGCCTGGGCGGTGACGAGGGCGACCTTGGGCGTCAGGTCGACGAAGTAGCGGGCGAAGAGCTCCAGGTAGGTGTGGATGGCGCCGATCTCGATGCCGCCGCCTGCCACCAGTTTGGCCAGCCGCGCGCCCTGGGGGCCGGAGAAGGAGAAGTCCAGGCGGCGGGCGATGCCGGTCTCGAAGAGGTCCAGGTGCTCGGGCAGGGCCAGCACCGACTGCACCATGTGCAGGCCGTGCACGCGCTGCGGGTTCACCTGCGTGAGGGCTCGGGCGAGGAAGTCGGCCTGCTTCTGGTTGTTGCCTTCCAGGCAGACGCGGTCGCCCGGTTCGAGCACGGCTTCGAGCAGCTGCACGGCAGCGCCGGTGGCGACGTGCCGCCCCTGGCGCTGGCCGTCCAGGGCCCGGGCGGCACGGGCCAGGCGCTCGGCGCGCTGCGCGGCGCGCAGCCCCCAGGCGGGCGTGGCGGCGTTCATGGCGACCCCGGGCGGACGGCGGTGGGCAGGGCGCCCATGACGGCATCCGGCAGCGCCGTGGCGATGGCCGGGACAAGGCAGATCAGCAGCACCGCCAGCAGCATCAGCACAACGAAGGGCAGCACGCCCCAGATGATGTCGCGCAGCTCGATGTCGGGGGCAATGTTCTTGATGACGAAGATGTTCAGCCCCACCGGCGGGTGGATGAGGCCGGTCTCCATGACGATGGTCATCAGGATGCCGAACCAGATCAGGTCGAAGCCCGCGGCCTTGAGCGGCGGCAGGATGATGGGCGCCGTCATCAGGATGATGCTGACCGGCGGCAGGAAGAAGCCCAGCAGGATGACCATCAGCAGCACCGAGGCCAGCAGCACCCACTTGGAGAGCTGCATGCCCACGATCCACTCCGCCGCCGCCTGGCTGATGTGCAGGTAGCTCATCACGTAGGAGAACAGCAGCGACATGCCGATGATGAACATCAGCATGGTCGACTCCTTCAGCGTCGACGCGAGGATGGGCGCCACGTCCTTTGGGCGCCAGACGCCGTAGATGGTGGCGATGAGCAGCAGGGCCAGCAGGGCGCCGAGGCCGGCGGTCTCGGACGGCGTGGCGAAGCCGCCGTAGAGGGCCACCATGACGCCGATGAGCAGCAGCACGAAGGGCACCACGCGGGGCAGCATCTCGAACTTCTGGCGGGTGGTGAAGGTCTCGCTGGCCAGCAGGGCCGAGGCCGCACCGGTGCGCTCGAACTCGGCCTTGGCGAGGCCATGCTCCTTGCGGTAGCGCAGCGCCGCGTAGACCGTGAACAGCGCCACCAGCAGCACCCCCGGCGCGATGCCTGCGAGGAAGAGCCGGCCGAGGGACTGCTCCGCCGCCACGGCGTACAGGATCATCGTGATGGACGGCGGCAGCAGGATGCCCAGGGTGCCGCCGGCGGCGATGATGCCGGCCGCAAAGCCCGGCGAATAGCCGCGCTTGCGCATCTCGGGGATGCCGGCGCTGCCGATGGCCGAGCAGGTGGCGGGGCTGGAGCCGGCCATGGCCGCGAAGAGGGCGCAGGCGAAGACGTTGGCGATGCCCAGGCCGCCCGGGACGCGGCCCATCCAGACATGCATGGCGGCGTAGAGGTCCTGACCGGCGCGCGATTTGCCGATGGCCGCGCCCTTGAGGATGAAGAGCGGGATGGACAGCAGGGTGATGCTGGCCATCTCCTCGTAGACGTTCTGCGTGACGGTGTCGAGGGCCGAGGCCGGCATGAAGAATGCCATGAAGAGCACGGCCACGCTGCCCAGCGCGAAGGCGATGGGCGCGCCCGAGAACATGAACAGCAGCGTGACGACGCCGAACAGCGAGCCGAGGAGGAGCATGCTCATCGCGGGGCCTCCGTGCCGTGGGCCGTGGCGCCGACGGGGGCCGCGGCCTTGAACAGGCCGTTCAGACGGGCCGCCAGCTGCACGGCGAGCTGCAGGCTCAGCAGGGTCATGCCCAGCCCCATCAGTCCGTAGGGAATCCACAGCGGCGGCGCCCAGGACGAGGAGGTCGTCTGCCCCTCGGCCCAGGCCTCGTGGAAGAGGGTCCAGGACTTCCAGGCGAAGAAGCTGCAGAAGGCGGTGCACATCAGGTCCACCAGCGCCAGGCGCAGCCGGTTCAGCGAACGCGGCAGCAGCCCCGCCATGGCCTCGATGCCCACGTGGCCGCGCAACTGCTGCACGAAGGCCCCGCACAGGAAGGTGGCGCCCACGAGGCAGAACACCGCGGCCTCGTCCTGCCAGTCGGTTGAGGCGCGCATGACGTAACGCGAGACCACGCTGTAAGTCAGCACGCAGGACGCCACCAGCAGGGCGACCATGCCCAGCGCCACCATGGCCTGGTTGACGAGGTGCAGCAGCCGCGCCAGCGGCTGCAGCAAGGCGGGTGTGTCGGGGTCGACGCCGGCGATGGCCGGCTTCAGCTCGAATCCGTGGCTCATGGCGCGCCTCAGAGCAGCTTCTGGGCGGCTCTGAGGATGGCGGCGCAGGACTCGTTCTTCTCGCCGAAGTCCTTCCACGCGGTGTCACGCGCGATGGCCTGCCACTTCTTCAGCGTGGGTTCGTCCATGTCGTAGATCTTGGCGCCCGCCTTGGCATAGATCTCCGCAGCGGCCTTGTCGTCGGCCTTGGCGGCATCACGGGCGAAGACCTCCAGCTCCGCACCCACGGCCATCACCACGTCCTGTTGCGCCTTGGGCAGGCGGGCGAAGACCTCCTTGGACATCATCAGCGGTTCGAACATGAACCAGTAGGTGCGCTGGCGGCCGGAGGTGAGGTGCTTGGCGATCTCCTCCAGCTTGAAGGAGATGAAGCTGGTGGAGGACGTCATGGCCGCGTCCATCGCGCCGGTCTGCATGGCGGCGTAGATCTCGTTGGAGGGCAGGGTGATGACGGAGGCGCCCGCCTGCTTGAGCATCATGTCCATCTCGCGGCTGCCGCCGCGCACCTTCAGGCCCTTGGCATCGTCCGGCGTCACCAGGGGCCGCGCCCGGCTGGCCACGCCGCCTGCCTGCCAGACCCAGCTGACGATGATGACGCCCTTGTCGTCCAGCACCTTGGACAGCAGCCTGCCGACCTCGGCCGTCTTCCAGGCCGCGCCCTGCTCATAACTGGGTACCAGAGCGGGCATCAGGCCGGCGTTGGTCTCGGCGACCTCGCCACCGGCATAGGACAGCGGCACGAGGCTCATGTCCAGCGCGCCCTTGCGCAGCGCCGAGAACTGGGCGTTGGTCTTCATCAGCGACGAGCCCGGGTAGACCGAGGCCTTGAGGGCGCCGCCGGTGCGCTTGTCGACCTCGGCGGCGAAGCTGCGGCACAGCCGGTCGCGGAAGTCGCCCTCGGTCGGCGAGCCGCCGGGAAACTGGTGCGAGATCTTGAGGCTGGTCTGCGCGAAGGCCTCGGACCATCCGGCCGTGGCCGCGGCTGCCGCAGCGGTGCCTATCCATTGACGTCGAGTCAGGTGCATGGCTTGTCTCCAGAGTCCGCCTTGGGCTGGCGGTATGGGGCTGGAGTGTGGAAGCGGCGCCCCCGGCCGGTCAATCAGCCTCGCCGGGCGACGTTTACGCCCGGCGCAAAGGTTGTGGGTTAACCCTTGAGTTCAGCGGCGTGACTGCGGCATGCGGCCAGCAACGACAGCAGGTTGGGATCGCGTTCGCGCGTGCGAAGGAACATCACGCCGATCTTCTGCCGCATCTGGTAGCGCGGCTGCAGGGGCAGCAGGCAGACGGTGCGCGGCAGCACGCCGCGGATGCGGCCCGGCAGGAGGGTGCAGCCGATGCCGCCGCCCACCAGGTTCATCAGCGAGAAGATGTCGTTGGTGGTCATGACGACGTTGGGCTCGAAGCCGGCAACGCGGAAGGCGTCGACGAAGCGGTCGCGCGTCACATAGCCCTCGTTCAAGGACACGAAGCGCTCGTCGACACAGGCGCTGAGGTCGATCTCGGCCTGGCCGGCATAGGGTGAACCCGCGGGCGCGGCAAAGAAGATGTCGTCCTCGAAGAGCAACTGGCATTCGACGTCGCTCGCGCCTTCTGGGAAGCCCATGACGGCAGCATCGAGCGCACCCTCGCGCAGCTTGCGCAGCAGGTCGTGGTTGGAGCCGAGCACCAGCTCGGTCTGGATGTCGGGCTTGCGCAGCCGCAGGCCCATGATGAGGGCGGGCACGGTGACGCTGGTCAGCGAATACAGGGAGCCGATGCGGATGCGGTCGGCTGCGTAGCCGGCAATCTCGCGCGTCGCCCGGATGCCGTGGGACATGGCCTGAAGCACCTCCCGCGCCACGTCGGCCAGGGCATGGGCCGCCTCGGTGGGCTGGAGATTGCGGCCTTCCAGCCGGAACAGGCTGCAGCGTGTTCCGGCCTCCAGGGAGCGCAGGGCGCGGTGCACGCTGACGGCACTGACGCCCAGCCGCTCGGCGGCACGCGCCAGGTTCCCGCTCTCCATGAAGGCGAGCAGGATCTCCAGTTTGCGGAAGGTGATTTCTTCGTCGATGCGGTCCAGCATGGCCGGACATCGTAGCGACGGCCCGGCCGGCTGCGCGGGCCGCCTTGCAGGCGCGGCAGCTCAGCTCCGGTCGGTGCGCGGCGCAGCGCGCGGTGGGCGGGGGCGAGGCTGGGTCATCGCCGTGAGGCGGGCCTTGTCGAGGCTGAGTTCGGCCACCGTGAGGCGCAGGGTGCGGATTTCGTCGTAGAGATCCATCAAATGGCGAACGTCTGCACCGGGCACGGCCGGCAGGACGCGCGCGGCGCTGCCGCCACCGGACAGCCGGGGCGCGAGGGCGTCACCGGACTCTCCACTCACCATCGCGATCACCCGGCGGGCCTCGCGCGCTGGTGGCGCGTCGGAGCCGGCGCTCGCGTGGGCCGCGATGCCGGCCTCCGGATGCCCCGCAGCATCGCCGCGCGGGCGCCAAAGCGCGGCCTGGCGCTCCGCCCGCGCCTTGGCGCGGGCCGCTTCCCTGGCTTCGACCCGGCGCCGGGTCATTTCTGCGTCACGCCAGAGCAGGAGGACGAGGACCAGGTTCAGGCCCAGCCAGCCGAGGATCACCGCCGTCAGAATGTTCATCTTCTCCACTGCGCCTTTGCGCGCTCCCTCGACGGCAAAGGTAAGCGGCGCGGTGGAGGGGCCTGCGGCTTTCAGACGAGGCGCCTGGAGGCGGAACGAGTGCGGCGCCGGCCGCCACCAATTGCGGGCCGGTTCGGTGAAGGCTGCGGAGACGAGTGCGGCCGGGGGGCGACGCGGCCGGCGTCAATCGGGACGGAAGACGTGCTGGTAGGACTTGCTGACCCGCAGCACTTCCTGGCGCCCGTTCAGATGGACTTCGAGATAGCCCAGCTCGTTGCGCTTGACCGAAGACACGAACTTCAGGTTGACGACGTAGCCGCGGTGGATGCGCAGGAACTGTTCTTCAGGCAGCCGGGCGCTCAACTCGTTGATGCCCATGCGCACGAGGCCCGCGCCCCGCGTCGTCACGACGCGGGTGTATTTCATGTCGGCTTCCAGGTAGGCGATGTCTTCCGGCATGGCCACGATGGTCTCCGCACCACGTGAAATGGTGACGCGGGTCAGGTAGGTCCGCCCGGGGCCGCCTTCGCCGCCCGTGGACCGGCTGCCGGAAAGGCGCGGGTCGCGGCTCGCACGGTCGAGGGCCGTCTTCAGGCGCCGAGCCGTGATGGGCTTGAGCACGTAGTCGATGGCGTCGCTGTCGAAGGCGTGCACGGCGAATTCCGGGTCGCCGGTGACGTAGATGATGGCCAGGTCGGAGCCGAGGTTCTTGATCCAGTTCGGATCGTCGCTGCCCTGCAGGTGGATGTCGATGAGGCAAAGGTCAGGAATGAGGGAGTCGACGGCCGACTGGACTTCGTCCACGGAGCCGACGCAGGCCACCACGCCCCAATCGGGCCTGAGGGAGGCGAGCAGGTCCACCAGGGAGTTCCGCTGGACCGGGTCGTCCTCCGCGACCAGGACCTTGACCGTGGGTTCCGCCCGCGCCTGCTGTGCCGGCGGCGAATGCGCTTCCGTGTTCATGCGATGCCCCTCGCTAGTCGTTTATGACTGGATGATGCTCAGATATGCCCCCCCTATCGCAAGGGAAATCAGCACGTTTGGCGTGCCGGCCGCACGATCGCCGGGGAAGGCATCACCCTGCCGCCCGCCTCCTGGACGCCCTGCGTGGTCTCAGTCCGGCTTGGCGGCGGGCTGGCGTATGCCGGCCTCCGCGGCCCCTTGCAGGACCGCCTCGGCGGCGACTTGCGCCTCGTGCGGCTGCAGCATGGCGGGGTGGTTGGAGTAGGAGTAGGCCGAGGCCAGCGGCATGGATTCCGACAGGGTCTCGACTTCGAGTGCCGCCTCGGAATCCTCTTCGGGGCGGCGGCGTTTGCTCTCGGCGGCCATCTCCTCGAACATCACGCAGATGCGCGCCGGCACGACGGGCTTGTGGGCGACGTGCACGTCGGGCAAGGGCAGGTCGGCCGAACGGATGCTGAGGTCGCCCGTGAAAAGTGTGGCTGAGACGAAGCGCGACATGCTCTTGCGGACCAGCTCGATGGCGTCCAGCCCATTGGGCTCGCCGGCACCGAGATGGAAGTCGGCCACCACGCAGTCGAACTCCGTGCCGGGCATGTGGGCGAGCTTGCCGGCCAGCTCCGCCACGCTCTGGCAGGACAGCGGCACGCAGCCCCAGCTGCGCACCATGCTGTCGATGCCGCGCAGCACCGATTCGTCGTTGTCCACGAGCACCACGCGCAGTCCGACCAGCGAGCGGCTGACGGTCGACGGGCGGGCCATGGTCGTTGCCCCCGGCGTCATGGACTGCGTCTGGCTGCTGCAGGGCACGGAGATGCGGAACTCGCTGCCCTTGCCCAGCACGGAGTCGACCTCGATGGTCAGGTCCAGCAGCTGCGCCGTGCGCTTGACGATGGCCAGGCCCAGCCCGAAGCCTTGCGCGGCCTGGTTTTCCCGGTCCAGGCGGACGTATTCGTTGAAGATGTCGTCGAACTTGTCGTCGGGGATGCCGCGGCCGCTGTCCTTGACGTGCAGCCAGAGTTCGTCCTTGTTCCGCTGCGAGAGCGAGACCTTGACGTAGCCGCGGTCGGTGTAGCGGATGGCATTGCTGACGAAGTTGGCCACGGCGCCGTAGAAGAGGGCGAAGTCGGTGTCGATCTTGGCATTGAGGTCGCTGTCGCACTCGAACTTCAGGCCCTTGCGCTTGGCGTCGACGGCGAACTCCCGGCGGATGCGTTCGAGCAAAGCCTGCACCGGCGAGATGCTCTTCTTGACCTTGACGGTGCCGGCGTCCAGGCGAGAGATGTCGAGCAGCAGGGCGAGTGAATGCGCGAGCGAGCGCACCACGGAGGCGATCTCGTCGAGCTGGACGCGGAACTCGGTGGAGTGGGGATCGATGCGCAGCCGCTCGACCATCATGCCGAGGGCATGCACCGGCTGGCGGATTTCGTGGCTGACGGTGCCCAGGATGCGGACGCGCGAGGAGTTCGACTCCTGCAGTTCGCGGGTCTTGGCGCGCAGGGCGTTGGCCACGTTGGCGTGGCTGGCGGCTGCCGCCTTGAACCGGCGCCTGAGGTAGGCGGACCGGCGCGACAAGATCTCCGCGAAGAGCCATGCGGCCACGACCTGCAGCATGAAGAGAACTTCCACGTCGCCCTGCGCCGCGGCCCAGCCGGCCAGCGTGACCGCCAGGACGGCCCGTGCGTAGCCGATGCCGCTGGCGGGTTTCTTGAGCGCCGCCGCCGAGGCCGCCAGCGAGAGGCTCAGTGCCAGCAGCGTCAGTGAAGCCCGGGCATGGTGGTCGTTTTCGAAGACGAGGATGGGCGAGGCGCCGATGACGCCGAACACGGCGGCCAGCAGCAGCGGTCGCACCGCCCTGGACGGGCCGAGAAAGGTCGGGCTCTCGGTGATGGCGTCGCGCAGCCAGTAGCTGCCGACGAGCGCGTACAGCGCGAGCCAGCCCACGAGGACTGCCCAGCCAGGCTGGCGGCTTGCCAGCAGGTAGGCGGGGACGGCGCCGCCCAGCAGCGCGACCAGGGTGAGGGTACGCCGGCTGATGACGTTCATCAGGGCGCCGGACCTCAGGCGCGGACGTGCGGGCGGAGGTGGGCCCTCGGCGGTGTGGGTCTCGGTGTCTTCGGCTGCCATGTTGCGGCTCGTTGGGCACCTCGTCGGACGGCGCCTGTGGGTGGGTTGGGCGGGAAGCGGAGCGGGTGTGCCCTAGACGCGAGGCGCGCTGAAGGGCTTGCCCGCCTTGGGCGGCAGCTTGGCCGCGGGCATGCGGCATTGCTGCACCAGCCAGGCCAGTTCGTGCAGGGTGGGCGGGGCGGAGAGGTAGCCGTCGAGCTGGAAACGGTCACGGCTGGGGTAGGGTGCGCCGTCCTGCGGGGCGCCCACCAGGGCCACTCGCGCCGCCGAGTCCTTCAGCAGGCCTGCCAGGCCCTGGTAGGCGGCGTACGAATCGTTCAGGTCGCGCATGGCCAGGATGACGAGATGGGGTTCACACCAGTGGGCGAATTCGACCAATCCTTTGAGCTCGAGCTGCCAGTACACGTCCACGATCAGCTCGTACAGCAGGGTGCTGAAATGCCAGCGCAGGTCGGCGGAATCGGAAACGACCAGCACGCGGGGCAGGGGGGTCTTCATGGCGATCCGGGTCTCAGAGCATCGGGTTGGGTTGCGTCGGAGCGAACAATCGCTCCACGTTCGAGGCGGTGCTGATCTCGCTGGAGGTCAGCAGCAGGGCGACCAGGTCCGAGGCGCGACCGACGCGGGCCTGCACCTGCCGGGCATGGGCCTTGAAGTCCTCCAGCCGGGCCATGAAGGCGTCCAGGTTTTCGGGCACGCCACGGCCCGTGCCCAGGGCCGCCGCCGCGCCTCGGTAGCACTCGGCCAGGTTCGAGCTGGGTTCTGGAAAGAGCCAGTGCGCCATGTCGGTGTCGGTGGGTGCCGCCTGGGCGCGCACCGATGGGGTGCCGCGTTCAGCGGCCCGGAAGGCCACGTCGTCGCGGTCGGTCAGCACGAGGTCGCAGATGTTGATGATCTCGTCGACCAGTGCCCAAAGCAGAGGCGGCAGGAAGACGACCGTCAGCGCCCCGATGGAGCTCGTGCCCGGCTGGCCCGGCACGCGGGAGAAGATGGGGGCGATCTTCTCCTGCAGCTCGCCATGCTCGACGAAGAGGCAGTGGGAGGTCTCGGACTCGATCAGGGCGCGCAGCCACTGTGGCCAGGCGATGCCGGCGCTGGCGCTCACGTAGAGAGTCCGGTCGGCTTCGAGCAGGTCCGACGACAGGCCCAGCAGGCTCAGGATGCTGGCCCGTGCCGCCAGCAGCGACTGCGGGCTGGTACGCAGTACATGGGGCTGCCCGACGGAGCGGATGAGGCCGGCGCTTTGCGACGAATCGCCCAGGTTCACGTCGAACTGGCGATGCGTCTGCGACTGCGTGCGCAACTGGATGGCCGTCGGGACGTCGCGCCTGGACCAGGGCGCGTGCAGGGAGTACCAGTTGCCGCCCGACTGCATGCTGAAGAAGCGGGCCATGTAGGGTGCTGGCGGCGCGCCGTCGAAGATTTCGATCAGGTTGGGGGCGGCGGCGATGGTGCGCGCCAGGCGCTGGTCGAGGATCTCGACGCTGCCCAGGTGCTGGATCAGCACGCGCGGGTCAAGGTTGACGTGGGCGACGGACAGGGTCTGGATGTCGTGGCAGTAGAGCCGGACGCGCTGGCGCTGCTCTCCCAAGGAGCGAGCCAGTTGGAATCCGAACCACATGCCGGCGAGGTCGTCGGGCCGGTAGAAGATGTCCCAGATGTCTGCACTGTCCATGTCTGTCCCGTCCAGTTGACGCCAGAGGCGATGAAGGTGAGGGCCCGGCAAGCGGACCTGTTTTGACGGGGCGCACGGTAGGTGGCCGGCCCGGCTGGGCGGAAAGTTCCCGACGAGTCCCTTCCTGGCGGGAACGAAATGTTCGTGGTGGACACCGGATGAATCGCCCGATGAACAGGCCCCGGCCGGGCCGTCGGCGCCCAGGCTTTCAACGCGCAAGCGCGAAGGGGCCGGAGCCCCCATGCCATTCGTTCCACGTCACCGCCGTGTCGTGGCAGGAAAGCGCGACCTTGTCGCTTTCTTCGCGCCGGTGGGGCCTGCACGCGCATCGTTGCGGTACTAACTCATCGTGAGGTGTACATGCAGCCTATCCGTGCCACCGATGCGAACGTCGTCCTCTTCAATGTGCCGGCTCGTTCGTCTCGCCCCCGCCATCCCCTCGGCCGTGCCGGCGTACCCAAGGCCCCCGGGCCGGACCTGATGCCCTACGACTCGCCGGTCTCCGCGTGGGCGGGCGAACCCCTCGGTGAGGCGGAGCGCGGGCGCGCCATCGACGCCGTGCAGGAATGCATCTGCGCCGCCCTCGCGGGTGACCGCGACCTCTGCGAGCTGCGCCTGAAGCGCGTCATCGCCCTGTGCGCCGGCCGCCCCGCTGCCGAGGCGGCGGCCGGGGAGGTCGACCGCGTGCTGGCCCTGGACATCATCCAGCGCCACTTCGCGGCCTGCCACAAGCGCCGGCAACTGCAGCGCGCCCTCGAGGCCCTGGCGGCTCGACTGCGCGGCTCCATCGCCTGAGGCGGCGCGGAGACCGGCCATGGTGACGTTCAGCCACTATCGCATCGGCACGCGCTTCAGCGCCCTGCTGGTGATCTTCTTCCTCGGCTTCGCCCTCTTCGGCGCGGCGGCCTTCCACACCCTGGACCGCCTCAAGGTCAACGGCGCGCTCTACCAGCGCATCGTCCAGACCAAGGATCTCGTCGCCGACATCCTGCCGCCGCCGGAATACATCCTCGAGTCCTACCTGGTGTGCCTGCAGCTGGCCCGCGCCACGGAGCCGGCGGCGCAGTCGCAACTGGTTGAACGGCTGAAGGGGCTGCGCAAGGACTATCTGGCGCGGCACGAGTTCTGGGCCCAGGCGCGGCTGGATGCGCCGCTGGCCGGGCTGCTGCTCGACGCCGCCAACCAGCCGGTCGAGGCCTTCTACCGGACCGCCTTCGACGATCTGGCGCCCGCCATCCAGCATGGCGACAAGGCGGCGACGGAGGCGGCGATGGGCCGGCTCGAAGCGGCCTACGAGGTGCACCGCGCGGCCATCGACCAGGTGGTGGAGATCGCCAACCGGCGCGCCGTGGCGGACGAAGCCGAGGCCCGCGAGAGCAACGAATCGGCGACCTGGACCATGGGCGCCATCTTCGCGGCGTCGCTGGGCGCCAGCCTGCTGCTGGTGGCCCTGATCACGCGCAGCGTGGTCGGCCCGGTGGGAGACGCCGTGCGCGTGGCCAGGACGTTCGCATCCGGCGACCTGCGCCAGGCCGTCCATCCGCAGGGCCGGGACGAAACCGCCCAGCTGATGGGCGCGCTCGGCGAGATGCGGGACAGCCTGTCCGATCTGGTGCACCGGGTGCGCAATTCGTCCGAGACGGTGGCCCATGCCAGCGCCGAGATTGCCCATGGCAACGCCGACCTCAGTGCGCGCACCGAGAGCCAGGCCAGTTCGCTGCAGCAGGCCGCCGCCTCGATGGAGCAGTTGGGCTCGACCGTCAGGCACAACGCCGACAACGCCTCAGAGGCCAGCCTGCTGGCCCAGACGGCGGCCGGTGTCGCCGTCCAGGGCGGGCGGGTCGTGGCGGAGGTCGTCACCACCATGCGTGACATCCACGGCGCCAGCCAGCGCATCGCCGACATCACCGGGGTGATCGACGGCATCGCCTTCCAGACCAACATCCTGGCGTTGAACGCGGCCGTCGAGGCGGCGCGGGCTGGCGAGGAGGGGCGCGGCTTCGCCGTGGTCGCCGCGGAGGTGCGTAGCCTGGCCACGCGCAGCGCCGAGGCCGCCAAGCAGATCAGGGGACTCATCGAGGACAGCGTCGAGCGCGTCGAGAAGGGTGCCGGCCTGGCCGACCGCGCCGGCCGGGCCATGGGCGAGGTGGTCGGCGAGATCCAGCGGGTCGCCCACATCGTCGGCGAGATCAGCGTGGCCAGCTCCGAACAGAGCACCGGCGTCTCGCAGCTCGGCCTGGCCATCCACCAGCTCGACAGAGTGACGCAACAGAACTCCGCCCTGGTCGAGGAAATGGCCGCCGCGGCCTCGGGACTCAGCGGCCAGGCCGCGGAACTCGTGCGCATGGTCACCACGTTCAAGCTGGCCGACGGTGGCGCGGGCCAGCCCGGGCTCGCGCGGTGACGATCGACCAGGGTTCGTCCGGCGCGCTGGAGTGCCAGCGCAGCGGAGTCCCCTCGTCAACCCCCATCCGGGGCCCGCGTGGCGGCCCCATACTGCAAGCGTGGTTCAGCGGGCCTTCCCTGTCGACCGCAACACACAAGGGGCTGTCAGCCTTGCTGTCGCAAACCGTCTCATCGTCCGCCGACGGGGCCGAACGCCGCTTCTGCGGTGCCGGCGCGGCGACGCGGCTGCTGGCCGCGCTGCTGTGGCTGGTGTTGCTGTGGACCAGCCTCGGCCCGCTATGCGCCGTGGCCCAGCCGACCCCCGCGACGCCCGAGCTGCGCAGCAACGACGACTGGCGCGCCTGGCGCGAAGCGCTGCTCGAGCTGAGATATCGAGACGCCCAGGGGGCGCTCGGGCAACTGCGTGCCCAGTACGAGGGCGCCCGTGCCCGGGGCGACCGTCACGCCGAATGGATGCACCTGGCCTGGCTGGCGCGCGAGACCGCCGCCGTCGACTACGCCACCAGTGCGCCGCTGCTGACCCTCGCCGAGCAGGCCATCGAGACGGCCCGGCAGGGCGGGGACACCATGGCCGCTTTCGAGCTGCTGTGGATGGTGGAGGCCACGCGCGTGGGCCAGCAGTACGAGCTGCCGCGTGAGTCCCTGCTGTCCCAGGCCGCGGCCATGGCCGGCAAGCTGGGCGACCCGCTGCGTGAAGGCCTGGTCTGGCAACTCCGCGGCCTGGCTGCCGCGCAGGCCGGCCAGGACGGCGAGGCCCTGTTCCAGTACCAGCGCGCCATGCCGCTGCTGTCCGGCCGGTTCGACCGGGCGGAGCTGCTGTTCGCCATGGCCCAGGCTTTGTTCGAGAACCCCACGGTCCCGGCGGCCCGGCAGGCGCTGGGCTATCTCCGGGAGCTGGACGAAGCCCTGCCGCCCGAGCGCTATCCCAGCTTCGTCGAGGCCCTGGTCCGGCAGAGCGAGCTGCTGAGCCGGCTGGATCGCAACAGCGACGCCGTCGCGGCGGCACAGCGGGCGGCCTCGGTGGCGCGCCGCTTCGGCCTGGCCACGCCTCTGGCCCAGGCGCAGGTGGCCCTGGGCCATGCCTACCTCGGCGCCGGCAGTCCCGCCCTGGCGCTCGCCACCTTCAAGTCGGCTTCCATGGATGCGCTCAACGTCGCCGGCCGGTTGAGCTGCCTGGTGGGATGGGGGCTCGCGCAGGCGCAACTGGGCGACCCCGGCGCCACGGGGCTGCTGGAGCGTGGCCATGTGCTGGCCCAGGCCCAGAGCAACACCAACAGCCTGGCCATCGCCCAGTTCTACGAGGCTTCGTCCCGCGTGCGCCAGACCCTCGGCGACGCTGCCGGCGCGCTGGACGACCTGGCGCGCGCCGGCGCCATCCGCTCGGCCATGGCCAACACCGCGCGGGAGAAGCTGCTTCAGGCGCGCGTCGACGGCGCGGCGCGGGCGGCGGAGGCCCAGGTCGAAGCCGCCCATCGCCGGTGGCTGGTGATCGGCGTGCTCGGCCTGGCGGCGGCCGTCCTGCTCGCGGGAGGCTTCTACGCCCATCAGTTCCGCCAACGCCGCCAGATCGCCCGGCTGGTGACCCAGCTCCAGTCGGCCAATGCCCAGCTCGAGCAGTTCAACGCCGCACGCAGCCGCCACCTGGCCGCCGCCTGCCATGACCTGCGCCAGCCGGCCCATGTGCTGGGGCTGCTCACCGAATCCCAACCCGCCGAGCCCCAGCGGCCCGAAGACGTCGAGGCGCACGTACAGGCGGTGCAGCGGTGCAGCCGCACGCTCACCGACATGCTCGACGCGCTGATGGACATGACGCAGCTCGAGCGTGGCACCTACGTGCCTCACGCGGAGATCGTCGACCTCGGCGAGCTGCTCGTCGAGGTCGACCTGCAATACCGCCAGGCCGCGCAGGCCAAGGGCCTGGGTTGGCAGGTCAGCGCCGTTCGGCCCTGGTGAGCAGCGACCGTCACCTGCTCCGGCGCATCCTCTTCAACCTGGCGTCCAACGCGGTGCGCTACTCGACCCACGGCGGCGTCCAGATCCACGCGGCGGTGACGGAGCAGCGGGTCCTGGTCGAGATCGCCGACACCGGCCCGGGCATCCCGGTCGACAAGCTGACCGGCGATGCCACCGACCCCGAGTTCGGCGTCAGCCTGGGCGGCGCCGTCGGCCTGGGGATGGGCCTGTCCATCGTGCGCCAGGCCTGCCGGGTGCTCGGCCACGAAATCTCCGTGCCGCTCTCCTCGCCCCGAGGCTCCGTGGTCCGCCTCGGCATGGAGAGGCTGGACGCGGACCATGCCGGTGGAATGCTCCACGCGGCCGAGGCGCGAGTCATATGACGGCCCACCGGTGTTCATGGCCCGGGCGCCGCCTCGGCCGCGCCACCCGCTCGGGGCTGCTCGCCTTGGCCGTGTTCGCCACCTGCGTCCAACCCCTGCGGGCGGCCACCGAGGCGCCGCCGCAGGTCACGCCCGCTTCGGCGGCCCAGGCGCAGGCGCTCGAGGAGATCCGCTCGCTGCGGCAGCAGTGGCGCGACCTGGCCTACCGCGACCTCAAGTCCGAACTGGCACAGCTGCGATCGACCTATGAGACCGCTCGCCGGCGCGGGGACCGCCATGCCGAATGGATCCACCTCGCCTGGCTGGCCAACCACACCGCGGCCTACGACCTGCAGTCGGCCGTGCCGCTGCTGGACCAGGCCGAACGCGCCATCGGCGACGCCCGCGCGGCGGCCGACCCGCTGGCCACCTTCGAACTCGTCCTCATGACCGAGTCGACCAGCGTCCTGCAGTTCTCGCGGGCACCCCGGCCGGCCCGCCTGGACCTGCTGCAGCAACTGGCCGGCGAAATCGGCGGACCGCTGCACGAGGGCCTGGTGCGCAAGCTGCGCGGCATCATCGCCAGCCAGTCGGGGCAGGAAGGTGAGGCGCTCTACCAGTTCCAGCGCGCCTTGCCCCTGCTGACCGGCCAGATCGAGCGGGCCGAACTGCTCGTCTACATGGCGCTGGCCTTGTTCGACAACCCGACCCGCTCCGCGGCGAACCTGGCGGCCGCCTACCTGGACGAGGTCGTCCGCACCCTGCCGCCCGAGAAATACCCCGGCCTGCTGACGCCTGCCATCCGCCTGAGCCAGTTGCTGGGCCGGCTGGACCGGCAGGTCGAGGCGTTGGAACTGGCCCAGCGGGCGCTCAACGCCGCCCAGCGCGCCGGCCTGGCCACCCCGCTGGCCCGCGCCTACGTGGCCCGAGGCCAGGCCTACCTGGCCGCCGGGGAGTACGGGGCGGCACTGGCGGACTTCAACGCCGTCACCTTCGAGGCGCTGAACAACGCCTACAAGCTCGATGCCCTGTCCGGCCGCGCCCTGGCCCTCGCTCGCCTCGGAGACAGCGGGGCCCGCTCGGTGCTGGTGGAAGGCCGCGCCCTGGCGCAGTCCCTCGAGGGGGGCAACAAGGCGGGCCTGGCCGCCTACTACGAGGCGTCGGCGCGTGCCTGGCAGGTACTGAACGAGCCCGGCAAGGCGCTCGAGGATCTGGCCCATGCCGCCTCCATCCGCCTGGCCACCGCCTCGGCAGCCCAGGAGCGGCTGACCCAGGCCCGCGTCGACGCCGCCGAGCACGAAGCGCGGGCCACCGCGGAGGCGCCCCGCCGGACCGCCCTGGCAGTCGGGGCCGCGCTGCTGGGCGTCGCGCTGCTGACCATCGCGGCGCTCTATGTCGGCCAGCGGCGGCGCCATCGCCTCATCGCATCCCTGGCGGACAGCCTGGGCGCCGCCAATGCCCAGCTCAGGCAATTGAGCGACGCGCGCAGCCGCCAGCTCGCGGCCGCCTGCCGGGAACTGCGCCAGCCCGCTCACGCCCTCAGCCACCTGGCCGAGCCCGGGGCCGGGCCGCTGAGCGAGCCGCAGGCCCGCCAGCGCTACATGGAGGCCGTCCGCCAGAGCAGCCGCACGCTGACCGACATGCTCGATGCCCTGATGGACATGACCCGCCTGCAGGAAGGCACCTATGTGCCGCATGCCGAGCGCTTCGAGCTTGGCGACCTGCTCGACGAAGTCGATCGCCAGTTCCGTCCGCTGGCCGAACAGAAGGGGCTGGCCTGGGCGGTCCATCCTTCGCAGTTCGGCGTGTTCAGCGACCGCCACCTGCTGCGGCGCATCGTCGTCAACCTCGTCGGGCACGTCGTCAAGCACGCCTCTCGCGGCAGCGTCCAGGTCCACGTCATGCCCTCGGAGCAGAACACCTGCATCGAGATCGTCGCCAGCGAGGAGACTCCGCCCGAGGCGGCGGCCGACGCGGACCCCGATGAACTCGGCCTCGGGCTGGCCACGGCGAGCCAGGCCTGCCAGATGCTGGGCCACGAATTGAGCGTGCAGCGCTCGCCATCGCTCGGGGTGCTGTACCGCCTCAGCCTGCCGCGCGCCTTCGTGCCCTCGGCGGCCGAGATGCGCGACGACGCCCTGACCGTCGACCGGACCGTCGCCATCGTCGAGGACGACGCCTTCGGCCGCATCACTCTCATGAACGCGCTGCTGGATGCCGGCATGGACGCCCAAGGCTTCGCGTCCATCGAGGAACTGGTGGCGCCGGCCTCGCGCTTCAGCCACGGGGTGCCCGGCGTGCTCGTGACCGACCTCAACCTGGGCGAGAAAGGGCCGGTCACCGAGGCACTGCGCCAGCTCAGGAGGCGCCCCGAATGGCGGGACGTTCCCGTCCTGCTGCTGACTGGGGATGTGCGCGAGGAGGTGGGCGCCATCGCCGAGGAACTCGGCGTGGCCCTGGCCTACAAACCCATCTCCGTGCGTCGGCTGCGCGAACGCCTGGCCTTGCTGCGCAGCCCCCAACCCCTGCCCCCGGCACCCCCGGCCTTCGTGGCCGCGGGCGGCTGAACGAGGCGGGACGCCCTCACGACTGAACGACTTCCGGGAGGATTCGAATGGACCCCAGCCTCATGGCCTTGACTGTCGGCTTGGTGAGCTTTGCCGGCGGCTTTGCCTGCGCCTCCCTGCTGGGCCGGCGCCGCGCCGGCGGCCCCGCAACGGCCGACCCCGCGGCCACGGCGGCCGAGGCGGCGCCAGCCGACGTTGCGGGCAGCGGGCTGCTGCTGGAACTGCACCTCGTCATGAACGTCCTCAATCGTGTCGTCATGGCGCTGAACGCCAACGAGCACGTCCAGGACGGCGTCGCCGAGATGGCCGACTACCTCCGGGCCTCTCACGAACTGCAGCGGCGGCCCGGGCAGAACGCCCTCGTGAACCAGGTGTCGAGCTACTGGCGCCTGAGCCGGTGGCTGCACGGCCGGCGCAGCGACGCCCTGCACCTGGACGCCCAGGTGCCCGACCTCGCGCCGCAGGCCCTCTACCGTCTCTGCGAGGCGCTGACCCGCGTGCTGCGCGAACTCGAAGGCAGCCCGTCGGCCGACGTCTCCATCCGCATCACGCCCGACGACCGGGCCGGGGCCGGCCGCTTCGCCGTCGCCCAGGTCACGGTGGCCGGCGTGCCTGAAGGCGTACAGGCCACGCTGGCGGCGTCGCCGCGCGGCTGGAGCCGGTCCGCCCTGCAACTGGGCACGCGGCTCGAAGTCCGCACCGATGGCTGACCGCCGGCGCCCCTTTGGAGCATCCATGACCCCGACCCTGAAGCTGCACCGCATCGCCTTCGCGATGGCCTTGCCCGCGGGCCTGCTGTGCCTGCTGGCCGGCCTCCTCGTCGCCGACCTGCAGCAAAAGCGCCAGGACGCCGAGCAACGGGCCAAGGTGGCCACCGAGCTGTCCGTCGTTCGCACCCGCCTGGAGGGCATCGTCGAGGCCACGTCCAGCCTGACCGTCGGGCTGTCGAACTGGCTGGAAACGCAGGACGGCAAGTTCGAGCCGGCCGTCTTCGAGACCCTGGCCCGCAAGACCATCCTCGTGAACCACCACATCCGCTCGATCACCCTTGCGCCCCAGGACGTCATTTCCTCGGTGTATCCGCTGGCCGGCAACGAGGCCGCCATCGGCCTGCGCTATGCCGACCATTACGACGAGGTCGATGACGTGATCAAGGCCAGGCTGCAACGCATCCCTGTCCTTGCCGGCCCCATCCAGCTCGTGGAAGGCGGGCGGGCGCTCATCTTCCGCATCCCCGTCTACATCCACGACGACGCCACCTACTGGGGCATCCTCGGCGTCATCACCCACATCGACTCCATCACCCAGGCTTCGGGGGTGGGCGCGGGAGCGGTGCTGCAGGTGGGGCTGCGCAAGCCCACCGGCGAGCTGATCGGTGGCGATGCCAGCGTGTTCGAGCGCGAGCCTGTGCTGTCCGACGTGCAGGTTCCCGGCGGCAGCTGGCAGCTCGGCGCCATCCCGGCCAACGGCTGGCCGCGCACCTCTCTCGGGGCCTCGCCCTTCCTGTACTTCGGCCTCTTCGGCGGGGCCCTCATGGCGGGCATGCTGGCCCTGCTCGGCGCTTCGCTGCGCCGCAGCGATCGCCAGAACGCCGCCCTGCACGAGGAGGTGCAGGTGCGCAAGACGGCGGAAGAGGGGCTCAAGATCGCCGGTGCGGCCTTTTCGAGCAGCAGCGAAGCCATCGTCATCATGGACTCGGCATTCCGCGTCATGTCCGTGAACGCGGCCTTCACCGACATCTCGGGCTACGCCGAGTCCGAGGTCGTCGGCGCGGTCCTTCCCTTTCTCGATCCGCATCAGGGCGACGGCGGCAATGCCCAGGGCATCGTCGCCTCGCTGAGCGGCGCCGGCAGGTGGCGGGGCGAGATCGTCAACCTGCGCAAGAGCGGCGAGCGCTACCCCACCTGGGTGACCATCAACGCCGTCGCGTCCGGCAACGGCGCCGCCGAGCGCTACGTCGCCGTCTGTTCGGACATCTCGGCCATCAAGCAGACCGAGCAGGAACTCGACCGGCTCGCGCATTTCGACATCCTCACGGCCCTCCCCAACCGGCTGCTGTTCCGCAGGCGCCTCGTGCAGGACATCGGCGCCGCCACGCGCGACTCCTTCTGCGCGCTGCTGCTGCTCGACATCGACGGCTTCAAGAGCGTCAACGACAGCTTCGGCCACCACGTCGGCGACCGCCTGCTTCGCGACATTGCCAGCCGCCTGCTCGGCTGCGTGCGCGCCCGCGACACCGTCGCCCGCCTGGGCGGCGACGAGTTCGCCGTCATCCTGACCGGCCTGGACAGCCGCGACACCGTCGTCGAAGCCGCCTCCCGCATCATCAGCGACCTGCAGGTGCCCTTCAACGTGGACGACATCCTCGTCCACGTCTCGGTCAGCATCGGCATCGCCTGCTGCCCTGAGGACGGGGCCGACGAGGTGCTGCTCACCCGCAATGCCGATGCCGCCATGTACGCCGCCAAGGAAGGCGGACGCAGCACCTACCGCTTCTACCGCTGGGAGATGACGCGGGCCGTGCGCGACCGCCTGCTGCTGGAGCAGCGCATGCGCCAGGGCCTGGACATGGGGCACTTCGAGGTCTGGTTCCAGCCGCGCGTCGACATGCGTACCCGCCGCATCATCGGCGCCGAGGGCCTGGTGCGCTGGCGCGACCCCGAGCGCGGCCTCATCTCGCCCGTTGAGTTCATCCCGTTGGCGGAGCGGTCCTCCCTCATCCACAAGCTGGGCGACACGGTGATCCGCCAGACCGTCGCCCACGCCGACCGCTGGCATGCGGCGGGCCTTCCCTTCGGCAAGCTCAGCATCAACGTCGCCACGCCGCAGATCGAGCGCGGCGACCTCGCCAGCGAGCTGCAGGGCATCCTGGCCGATACGAGGGTGCCGCCGTCGGCACTGGAGATCGAGGTGACCGAGAGCGTCTTCATGGCTGATGCAGAGCGGGCCCGCACGACGCTCAACGGCATCCGGGCCCTGGGCCTGTCCATCGCCATCGACGACTTCGGCACCGGCTATTCCTCGCTGGCCTATCTCAAGACCCTGCCGGTGAACCACCTCAAGATCGACCGCGCCTTCGTCCGCGACCTGCCCGACGAAGCCAACGACGCGGCCATCGTGCGCGCCATCATCTCCATGAGCCGCAGCCTGGGCTTCCTGGTGACGGCCGAGGGCATCGAGACGCCGGCCCAGTTCGCCTTCCTCGAAAACGAGGGCTGCCAGTTCGGCCAGGGCTATCTGTTCTACAAGCCCATGCCCGCGGCGGAGTTCGAGGTGTTGCTGATGGAGGCGGCGCGCGAGGCCGCGACCGCCCCCGCCGGCTGAGCCCGGCCGAACGCTCGCGGCAGCGCCGTCAGATGTGCATCCAGGCCAGGGCGCCGAGCACCACGCCCACGCCGCCGACGCCCACCGTGGCCCACTCCATCCAGCGGCGCTTGGTCAGCAGGGCGATGGCCGCCAGGGCGATGGAGACCTGCAGGGCGGTCGTCGCCTGGGCCCAGCGGTGATGCATGTGCAGCTGGGCTTCGCTCTGCTCGTCGAAGTGCTTGGCCTCTTCCTCCAGCTTTTCGGCCTGGGCCTTGATGTCGGCCTTCTCCTTCTCGTAGCGGGCCACCTTGTCGCGGTAGCGGGCCTTCTGTTCCTCTGCCGGGGCGAGCTCGACGGCCAGCTCGGCCAGGCTCTGCTTGCTGCTCTTGGCCTGGTAGTAGTTCCACTGGTTGCTGGCCTCGGTCTTCTTGATGGCCGCGTCGTTCTTCAGGATGCCGGCATTGGCCTGGGTCGCACCGCCCATGTAGGAGAAGAAGGCGCCAACGGTGGCCAGCACGGCGGTGATGACGGCCAGCTGGCCGGCGAAGCCCTTGGGCTCATGCTGGGCCGCATGCTCCAGCTCGTGGTCGTGCGGGCCGTGGACGTGGAAACCGTGTCCGGACATGAAAGTCACTCCTTGCGAAGGTAATCAACAAATTCGAAGCGCTGGCCGTCCGCGCTGGCATGGGCGCTGCGCGCGGCCTCGGTGAAGCGGTCGCGAGGCCAGGCAGGGAAATGGCGGTCCGCATCGGGGCAGACGACATCCACTTCCGTCAGCGCCAGCCGGTCGGCGCGGGGCAGGGCCAGGGCATAGATCTCGCTGCCGCCGATGACGCAGACCTCGGGCTCCGCCGCGCAGGCGGCCAGGGCGTCGTCCAGGCTTGGGAACACTTCGGCCCCTGGAAGTTCCCGCAGGCTGCGGCTGATGACGAGATTGCGCCGGCCGGGCAGCGGGCGGAACCTGGCCGGTATTGAATCCCAGGTGCGCCGCCCCATGACGACGGGCTTGCCGGCCGTCAGCGCCTTGAAGCGGGCCATGTCCTCGGGGATGCGCCAGAGCAGGGCGTTGTCGCGTCCGATGGCGCCGTCGCGGGCGACGGCGGCGACCAGCGTGATTTGGCTCATGGGTGCACCCTGGGTCCTGCGGCCCGTCCCGCCAAGCGGGAGCGAGCTTGCTTGAGGCGGCCCTGCGCTGCGCTCATACGGCGACCGGCGCCTTGATGGCGGGGTGGGGGTCGTAGCCGCTCAGCTCGAAGTCCTCGAACTCGTAGTCGAAGAGGCTGGCGGGGCGGCGCTTGATCGTCATCGTCGGGTAGGGCCGCGGCTCGCGGGCGAGCTGGGTCTGTACCTGTTCGACGTGGTTGTCGTAGATGTGGCAGTCGCCGCCCGTCCAGATGAAGTCGCCGAGCTGCAGGTCGCACTGCTGGGCCAGCATCATCGTCAACAGGGCGTAGGAGGCGATGTTGAAGGGCACGCCGAGGAAGATGTCGGCACTGCGCTGATAGAGCTGGCAGCTAAGCTTGCCGTCCGCCACGTAGAACTGGAAGAAGGCGTGGCAGGGCATCAAGGCCATCCTGGGCAGGTCGGCCACGTTCCAGGCGCTGACGATGATGCGGCGGCTGTCGGGGTTGGTCTTGAGCTGCTTGACCACCTCGGCGATCTGGTCGATGTGGCCCCCGTCGGGCGTGGGCCAGCTGCGCCACTGCACGCCGTAGACGGGGCCGAGGTCGCCGTCGGGCCGTGCCCACTCGTCCCAGATCGTCACGCCGCGCTCCTGCAGCCACCTGACGTTGCCGTCGCCGCGCAGGAACCACAGCAGCTCCAGGATGATGGACTTGAGGTGGACCTTCTTGGTGGTCACCAGCGGGAAGCCGGCGGCGAGGTCGAAGCGCATCTGGTGGCCGAACACGCTGCGCGTGCCGGTGCCTGTGCGGTCGCTTTTCTGCACGCCATGCTCGAACACATGGCGCATGAAGTCTTCGTACTGACGGGGAGGCGTGCTCATGGCCCGCATTCTCCGTCGACTGGCCGCCCGCCCGGCCGGGCGTGTCCTCAGGGTGCCAACAGCACCCGCAGCACCCGGCGCATCACCGGCGCGATGTCGCCCGCGCGGGAGCCCAGGTTGGGCTGGCGCACGCTCATGACGGTCAGGCCGTTGAACAGCGCCGCCAGCAGCAGGGCCCGGCCCTCGATCTCCGCGGCGGGCAGTTCGTCCGCCGCCGCGCCCAGCGACTGGCGGATGAGGCCCTGGGCCTTGGCGTTGACTACCGCCTCGTTGGCGTGCATCACCGCGGCCAGCCTGGGGTTGCGGCTGGCCTCGGCCAGAACCTCCAGCTCCAGGGCGGCGTCGGCGATCTGTGTGGACTCGTCGATGGCCACTTCCGTCTGGCCCAGCATGGACTGCAGGACATCACCCTCCTGCTGCAGCTCGGCGATGCGCCGCACGATCTCCTCGCAGTCGCGCTCGACGATGGCCGCGATGATTTCGTCCTTGTTCTCGAACAGGTTGTAGATGTGGCCCGGGCTCATGCCGGCCAGCTTGGCGATCTCGGCCATGCTGGCGGCGTGGAAGCCGCGGCGGCGGAAGGCATCGGAGGCGGCGTCCAGCACCTGCTGGCGGCGGGCCTGGGCGCGTTCGGTGGGGGCGGTGGTCATGGCGGGCGTGAGTTCAGCCTCCCGATTGTCGCGGTGCGGAAGCTGCATCCGCGTCGGCCAGTGCGCCTCCGCCGAGGGCCTTGTACAGCGTCACGCGGTTGAGCTGCTGCGCCAGTTGCACCTGCACCAGGCCCTGCTGGGCGGCGTAGAGGGAGCGCTGGGCGTCCAGCGTGGCCAGGCGGTCGTCCACGCCGGCACGGAAGCGTGCCTCCGCCAGCCGCAGCGCGTCGGCGCTGTGCGAGACCAGCCGCCGCTGGGCCTGGCCCTGCTGGACGAGCGTCGCCCGTTCGGCCAGGCCGTCGGCCACCTCGCGGAAGGCGCCCTGGATGGCCTTCTCGTACTGGGCCACGGCGATGTCGCGGTCCACCTGCGCCGTCTTGAGCTGCGCGCGGTTGCGACCGGCGTCGAAGATCGGCAGGCTGAGCTGCGGCATGAAGCTCCACAGGCCGGTTCCGTTGCGGAAGAGGCCGTCCAGCGCGGGGCTGGCGCTGCCGGCGCTGGCCGTCAGGCTGATGCGCGGGAAGAAGGCGGCGCGCGCCGCGCCGATCTGCGCCTCGGCCGCCTGCAGGCTGTGTTCGGCCTGCTGCACGTCGGGCCTTTGCAGCAGCACTTCCGAGGGCAGGCCGGCGGGCAGCTCGGTCGTCAGGGTCGCCGCGTCGGCGCTTGCTGCCACGGGCCAGTGGCGGGCCTGCAGCGGCGCGCCGACGAGCAGCTCCAGCGCGTTTCGGTCACCGGCGAGTTGCCGCGTCAAGGTGGCCAGGTCGGTGCGGGCCTGCTCGACGGCGATCTCGGCTTGGCGCAGGTCCAGCGTCGAGGACACGCCTCCCGCCTGCAGGCGCTGCGTGAGGCGCAGGCTGTCCTCGCGGGCCTTGAGCGTCTGCTCGGTCAGTTGCAGGCGCTCCTGGTCGGCGGCCACGGTCAGCCAGCCGGCGGCGACCTGGGCGACGAGGCTGAGCTGCGTGCTGCGCCGCCCCTCTTCGGTGGCGAGGACCTGCTGCAGGGCCGCGTCGCTCAGGCTCTTCACGCGGCCGAAGAGGTCCAGCTCGAAGGCGCTCACGCCGAGGGTGGCCGTGTACTGCCGGCTGATGGCCGGCTGGCCGGTGGCGCTGAGGCCGGCGGGCGCGCGCTGGGCCGTCTGGCCGCCGCTGGCCGAGACGTTGGGCAGCTGCTCGGACCGCTGCACGCCGTACTGGGCCTGGGCGCGCTGCACGTTCAGCAGGGCCACGCGCAGGTCGCGGTTCTGGGTCAGGGCGAGCTCGATGACCTCGCGCAGCCGCGCGTCGGTGATGAACTCGCGCCAGCCGAGGTCGGCAGCGGCCTTGGCGTCGGTGCTGCCGGCTGCCGGCGCATGCCAGTCAGTGGCCACCGGGGCGGCAGGGCGCTCGTGAGCGGGGGCCAGCGACATGCAGCCGGCCAGGGCCAGGCTCACGGTCAGCAGCGTGGGCAGGAAGAAGTTCAGCGTGGGGCGCATGTCAGAGGCCCTCCGGGGAAGCCGCGGGCGTCATGCCCTGCGGCGGGGTTGCAACGGGAGCGGCCGGGCGGCCCGGGAAGAAGCGCCGCACGACGACGAAGAAGACCGGCACGAACAGCAGGCCCAGCACCGTGGCGGAGACCACGCCGCCCAGCACGCCGGTGCCGATGGCGTTCTGGCTGCCTGAGCCGGCGCCATGGGCCAGGGCCAGCGGCAGCACGCCCAGGCCGAAGGCGAGCGAGGTCATCAGGATGGGCCGCAGTCGCAGGCGCACCGCCTCCAGCGTGGCGGCGACGGCGTCCTTGCCGGCCTCCATCTGTGCCTTGGCGAACTCCACGATGAGGATGGCGTTCTTGGCGGACAGCCCGATGGTGGTCAGCAGGCCGACCTGGAAATACACGTCGTTGGCCAGGCCGCGGCCCATGGCCGCCAGCAGGGCGCCGATGACGCCGAGCGGCACGACGAGCATCACCGCCACGGGCACCGACCAGCTCTCGTACAGCGCCGCCAGGCACAGGAAGACCACCAGCAGCGACAGCGCATACAGCATGGGCGCCTGGCCGCCGGTGAGGCGCTCCTGGTAGCTCAGGCCCGTCCAGCTCAGGCCCACGCCGGGCGGCAGCTTTGCGGCAATCTCCTGCACGGCCTGCATGGCCGCGCCCGAACTGAGGCCCGGTGCCGGCTGGCCCAGCAGCTCCACCGCGGGCAGGCCGTTGTAGCGCTCCAGGCGGGGCGAGCCCAGCTCCCATCGCGCGGTGCCGAAGGCAGGGAAGGGCACCATCTGGCCCGAGGCGTTGCGCACCCGCCAGCTGTCGAGGTCGGCGGGCTGCATGCGGAAGGGCGCGTCAGCCTGCAGATAGACCTTCTTCACGCGGCCGCGGTCGATGAAGTCGTTGACATAACTGCCGCCCCAGGCGGTGGAGAGCAGGCTGTTGATGTCGGTCACCGACAGGCCCAGGGCGCCGGCCTTGGCGGTGTCGATGTCCAGGCGCAGCTGCGGGGCGTCTTCCAGGCCGTTGGGGCGAACGGCCATCAGGCGCGGGTCCTGCGAAGCCATGCCGAGGAATTGGTTGCGCGCGGCCATCAGCGTCTCGCGGCCCACGCCGGCCTGGTCCTGCAGGTAGGCGTCGAAGCCGTTGGCATTGCCCAGCTCCAGCACGGCCGGCGGAGCGAAGGCGAAGGCCATGGCGTCGCGGAACTGCATGAAGCGGCCCATGGCCCGGCCGGCGACGGCCTGCACGGACTGGTCGCGTCCCTTGCGCTCGGACCAGTCCTTCATCTTCACGAAGGAGATGGCCATGTTCTCGCCCTGGCCGGCGAAGCTGAAGCCGGTCACGGCGAAGACGGACTCCACGTTCGCCTTCTCGTTGTTCAGGAAGTGGTCTTCCACGCGTTGCACGACCTCCAGGGTGCGGCCCTGGGTGGCGCCGGCGGGCAGCTGGATCTGCGAGAACAGGATGCCCTGGTCCTCCTCGGGCAGGAAGGCCGTGGGCAGGCGCAGGAAGAGCACCGCCATGCCGGCCACGATGAGGCCGTAGACGACGAGCTGGCGGCCCCAGCGGCGCAGCATGCGCGCCACCAGGCCTTCGTAGCCGCCGGTCAGGGCCTCGAAGCGGCGGTTGAAGGCGCCGAAGAAGCCGTGCGTGGCGGGGCCCTCATGGCCAGATCCAGCCGGCTTGAGCAGCGTGGCGCACAAGGCCGGCGTCAGCACCATGGCCACCAGCACCGACAGCACCATCGCCGACACGATGGTGATGGAGAACTGGCGGTAGATGACGCCCGTCGACCCGCCGAAGAAGGCCATGGGCACGAACACCGCCGACAGCACCAGGGCGATGCCCACGAGGGCGCCGCTGATCTGGCCCATGGACTTGCGCGTGGCCTCCTTGGGCGGCAGGCCCTCCTCGGTCATCACGCGCTCGACGTTCTCCACCACCACGATGGCGTCGTCCACCAGCAGGCCGATGGCCAGCACCAGGCCGAACATGGTCAGCGTGTTGATGGAGAAGCCCGCCGCGGCCATGACGCCGAAGGTGCCCAGCAGCACCACCGGCACGGCGATGGTCGGGATCAGCGTCGCGCGGAAGTTCTGCAGGAAGAGGTACATCACCAGGAAGACCAGCACGACGGCCTCGGCCAGCGTCTTCACCACCTCCTCGATGGACACCTGCACGAAGGGCGTGCTGTCATAGGGCAGCACCGCCTTCATGCCGGCCGGCATGAAGCCCTCCAGGCGCTTGACCTCGGCCTCGACGGCCTTGGCCGTGGCCAGGGCGTTGGCGCCGGTGGCGAGCTTGACGGCCACGCCGGCGGCGGGCTTGCCGTTGTAGCGGGAGACGGTGGCGTAGTTCTCCGCGCCCAGCTCCACGCGGGCCACGTCGCGCAGGTGCACGGTGGCACCGCTCGCCTGGGTCTTGAGCACGATCTCGCGGAACTGCTCGGCCGTCTGCAGCCGCGACTGCGCCGTGACGGTGGCGTTGAGCTGCTGGCCGGCAGCGGCCGGCGCCGCACCGAGCTGGCCGGCCGAGACCTGGGCGTTCTGCGCCTGGATGGCGGCGGAGACGTCGTCCGGCGTCAGGCCGTACTGGGCCAGCTGGGTCGGGTTCAGCCAGATGCGCATGGCGTACTGCGCGCCGAAGAGCTGCACCTCGCCCACGCCGTCGACGCGGCTGAGCGGGTCCAGCACGTTGGACGAGACGTAGTCCGCCAGGTCCACCTGCGAGAGCTTGCCGTCCTCCGACACGAAGCCCAGCACGAGCAGGAAGTTGATGGTCGACTTGGTGACCGTGACGCCCTGGCGCTGCACCTCCTGCGGCAGCAGCGGCGTGGCCGCCTGCAGCTTGTTCTGCACCTGCACCTGGGCGATGTCGGGATTGGTGCCGGCGTTGAAGGTGACGGTGATGGTGGCGTTGCCCTGCGAGTCCGACGTGGAGGACATGTAGGTCATGCCGTCCAGGCCCTTGAGCTTCTGCTCGATGACCTGGGTGACCGTGTCTTCCAGCGTCTTGGCCGAGGCGCCCGGGTAGCGCGCGTTGATGCTGACCTGCGGCGGCGCGATGCTGGGGTACTGCGACACCGGCAGCGCGCGGATGGACAGCACGCCGGCCAGCATGACGACGATGGCCAGCACCCACGCGAAGATGGGGCGGTCGATGAAGAAGCGTGACATGGGTGGGCTCCTTCCCGATCAGCGGGCCGCCGCGGCGCTGGCCGGCACGGCCTGGGCCGGCATGCCGGGGCGCAGGCGCTGCAGGCCGTCGACGATGAGCTGCTCGCCAGCGGCCAGGCCGCCGGTCACCAGCCATTGGCCCTGCACGACGCCGGCGGTCTGCAGCAGGCGGGCTTCGACCTTGCCGTCCTTCAGCACCAAGGCCGTGGCGTTGCCGCGGGCATCGCGCGAGACGGCCGCTTGCGGCACGAGCAGGGCCTGGGCCTGGGTACCGGTCTGCACCTGGGCGCGCACATACATGCCCGGCAGCAACTGCCGCTTCGGATTGGGGAACTGGGCGCGCAGCGTGACGCTGCCGCTGCCCGGGTCCACCTGCACCTCGGAGAACTGCAGCCGGCCTTCCAGCGGGTAGCTGCTGCCGTCCTCCAGCAGCAGCTTCACCCGCGCCTGGCCGGCGGCGTCGCGTTGCAGCGTGCCGTCGGCCAGCTGGCGCTGCAGGCGCAGCAGCTCGGCGCTGGTCTGGGTCACGTCCACGTAGATGGGGTCGAGCTGCTGCACCGTGGCCAGGGCGGTCGCCTGGTTGGCGGTGACCAGGGCGCCGGGCGTGACCGCCGAGCGGCCGATGCGGCCGGCCACCGGCGCCGTCACGCGGGTGCGGTCGAGGTCGATCTGGGCGGTGCGCACGGCGGCCCGGGCGGCCTCCACGTCGGCCTGCGCCTGCTTGAGCGCGGCCTGGGCGTCGTCGCTCAGCTGCTTGCTGACGGCGTCGATGCCGGCCAGTTCCACGTAGCGGCCGGCCTTGAGGCGCGCCGTCGTCGCATTGGCCTCGGCCTTGGCGAGCGTCGCCTTTGCGCTGTCGAGCGCGGCCTGGTAGCTGGCGGGGTCGATCTGGTAGAGCAATTGGCCGGCCTTGACCTCGCTGCCCTCGGTGAATGCGCGGGCCTTGACGAGGCCGGTGACCTGCGGCCTCACCTCGGCCACCTGGGTGGCCACCGTGCGGCCGGCGAGTTCGGCATTCAAGTCCACGCGCTGCGGCTGGAGCTTGACGACACCCACCGGCGCCGGGCCCTGCGCCGGCGGCCCGCCCTGGGCGTCGGCAGGTCCGCAGGCCGTCAGGACGGCGGCGGCAGTGAGCGACAAGGCCAGGGTGGCGAGGAGGGGCCAGCGGGCCGGCGCCGAAGGCGGGGGAAGGGTTGCAGGCGATGTGGGCATGAGGCGCTCCGGGAGGACGGTGGACCGGCGGGCGTCGCGGCCGGTCAGGCGCGGGCACCGTCGAACGTTTTGAAAAGTGAATGATCGTTCATTCTATTTATCGACAGAGCCAAGGCAAGGAGAAAGTGAATAACCATTCAGTCGCGGTCGGCTATTCAGGCGCGGTCTGTGACCGAATGCGCGGTTGCGCCGTCTGCCTTGACGTTCCCTTGGACGTCCTGCCCATGGACGCCTCGGCGTTCCGGGCCTGGGCCCGTCTGATGCACCGGAAGTCCGACATCCTGTACGAGGACGCCATGATTGCGGCCACCGTCCAGGTGCATGGCCTGACCGTCGCCACGCGCAACGTGGCGGACTTCAAGGCGTTGGGGATGGAGGTGTTCGATCCCTTCCTGAACCTCTGAGGGCTTGGCGCGTCGCGCCCCTCAGCCCGTCACGCCCTCGTTCTCCAGCCCGAACTGCATCGCCGCCAACCTCGCATACAGCCCGCCGCGTGCCACCAGCTCCTCGTGGCGGCCGATGTCGACGATGCGGCCCGCTTCCAGCACGACGATGCGGTCGGCCTTCTGAATGGTGGCCAGGCGGTGGGCAATGACCAGCGTCGTGCGGTGCTGCATCGCCGCCTCCAATGCCGCCTGGACGACGCGTTCGCTTTCCGCGTCCAGCGCGCTCGTCGCCTCGTCGAGCAGCAGCAGCGGCGGGTTCTTGAGCATGGCGCGGGCGATGCTGATGCGCTGGCGCTGGCCGCCCGACAGGCGCACGCCGCGCTCGCCGAGGAAGCTCTGGTAGCCCTCGGGCAGGGCGCGGATGAAGTCGTCGGCGAAGGCGGCGCGGGCGGCGGCCATGACCTCCTCGTCGCTGGCATTCGGGCGGCCGTAGCGGATGTTCTCCAGCGCCGTCGTCGAGAAGATGACGCTGTCCTGCGGCACCAGGCCGACGCTGGCGCGCAGGTCGGCCAGGCTGAGGCTCTGCGTGGGCAGGCCGTTCAGTCGGATCTGGCCGCTCTGCGGGTCGTAGAAGCGCAGAAGCAGCTGGAAGAGCGTCGTCTTGCCCGCGCCGCTGGGCCCCACCAGGGCGACGGTCTCGCCGGGTTCGACGGTCAGCGAGATGCCGTCCAGTGCCGCCGTCAGCGGGCGCGAGGGGTAGTGGAAGCGGATGGCGTCGAACTCGACGCGGCTGCCGCCCGAAGGCAGGGGCAGGGCCTGGGGCGTCGGCGGGTCGGCCACGGGCGAGCGGGCCTCCATCAGCTCGACGAGGCGCTCGGTGGCGCCGGCGGCGCGCAGCACGTCGCCCCACACTTCCGCGAGCACCGCCACCGAGCTGACCAACAGGGTCACGTAGACGACGGTCTGGCCCAGGTGGCCCGCGGTGATCTTGCCGGCGATGACGGCCTGGGTGCCTTGGTACAGGCCCCAGAGCATGGCGCCGAAGACGGCCGTGATGATGAAGGCCACCAGGAAGCTGCGGACCTTGGTGCGCTTGCGGGCCGTGTCGAAGGCGGCTTCGCTCGCGGCGGCGAAGCGCCGCGCCTCGGCGCCCTCCTGGGTGTAGCTCTGCACGACGGTGACGGCGTTCAGCACCTCGGCGGCGATGGCCGAGGTGTCGGCGACGCGGTCCTGGCTGGCGCGCGAGAGCTTGCGCACGCGGCGGCCGAAGTACAGGGCCGGCGCGACGATGAGCACCAGGATGCCCAGCACCTGGCCCATCACGTAGGGGTTGGTGACGACGAGCATCACCAGGGCGCCCACGCCCATCACCGTGTTGCGCAGGCCCATGGAAAGGCTGGAGCCGACGACGGTCTGCACGACGGTGGTGTCCGTCGTGATACGCGACAGCACCTCACCGGTCTGCGTGGTCTCGAAGAACTCGGGGCTCTGCCGCAGCACGTGGGTGTAGACGGCGTTGCGCAGGTCGGCGGTCACGCGTTCGCCCAGCCAGGTCACCATGTAGAAGCGCGAAGCCGAGAACACCCCGAGGGCCGCGCCCACGCCGAACATGGCGAGGAAGTGCTCGCGCAGGGCCATCAGCCGCTCGCCGGGGTTGCTGGCGCCGAAGCCGGCGTCGATGAGGCCGCGCAGCGCGATGGGGAAGGCCAGCGTCGCCAGGGCGGCGAGCACCAGCATCACCAGGGCCAGGCCGATCTGGACGCGGTAGGGCCGCAGGAAGGGCAGCAGGCCGCTGAGCGAGCGGGCCTGCTTGGAGGCGGGGCGGTCGGAGGTGGAGCTCATCGGGTCAGCGTTCGGGTCAGCACCTCGGCGGTGCGGGCGAGCATGGGCTCGGTCAGGTCCTGTTGGCAGAGCAACTGCAGCACGTGGTGGCGCCAACGCGCGCCGTGGTCGTCGTCGAAACGCGGCACGCCGGGCCAGACACGGTCCCAGCGGAAGACGGCGCAGCCGGCGGCGCGCAGGGCGGCGTAGGCGGGTTCGGGGTCGTCCAGCCACAGCGGCATCGCGTAGGGCGCGGCCTGGGCGGGCAGCGGGCCGAGGAGGGGGCGCGCGCCGGGCAGGGCCTGCGTCAGCCGGTGCAGGGCCTCGTAGTGGGCGCGGCGGCGCGCCACGATGCGCCCGCGCGGCAGGCCGGCGAAGAGGCGCCGGGCCAGGGCGGTCGGCGCGCTCTCGATGCGAGCGAGGTCGCAGTCGGCCATGAAGCCGGCCTCGTCGAGCTCCACCGGCGCACCGCCCGAGGCAGGTCGCGGCGGCCCGTTCTTCAGCCGGAACAGGGCGCGCAGCGGTGTGTTCAGGCCCGTGAGCCGGGACTGCTCGCTGCCGCGTTCGAGCAGATCCACCCAGGCCTTGACCTGGGCCTTGGCGCCCGCGGGCCGCAGGGCCTGGGCCGGCAGCGGCGCGGCGGCGGCCAGCAGGCCGCCCTCGGGCACGGGGAAGAACTTGGTCAGGCTGGCGGTGGCGAGGTCGCCCCAGCGGCCGACGGGCCGCTCGCCTGCCTGGCCGAAGAAGCTGTGGGCGCAGTCCTCGACGAGGGCGAGGCCGTGGGCGTCGCACCAGGCCCGCACGGCCGCGAGCGAGCGGGGCAGGCCGAAGAGCTGGGCGACGACGATGGCCTTGGCGCCCGGCGCCGCGGCGATGGTGTCCAGCCGGGGCAGGCCGTCGGGGCCCAGCGGATAGAACTGCACGGTGGCACCGGCCGCGCGCAGCGGCGCGATCATGGTCGGGCAGTGGTAGCTGGGCGCCAGCACGGTGTCGCCGGGGCCGACGCCCAGCGCACGCATCGCCGCGAACAGCGCGGCCCGGCCGCTGGTGAGGGCGTGCCGGTGGGGCAGGTCGTCGACGGCGGGTAGGCCGGCGGCGCGTTCGCCGCGCAGGTTGTCCCAGCCGAAGGTGGGCCGCGTGGGTTGGCGTGCGGGATGTGGGGCCATGGGCCGGCGATTGTGGGCTACGGGAGCGGCAGCTTGCCGACATACCCGGTCAATTCCAGGTAGCCGGCGCCGAGCGGCCGGTTCGAGGTGTCGAACAGCCGGGCCGCGCCCTCCCAGTAGACCAGGCCGCTGCTGCGCCGGGCGTCGATCTCCTGTTCGTCGAAGAAGGCGGCCAGGCGCATCTCGCCCGCGGGGCTTTGCAGCCGCCATTCGACCGGCCAGCGGGCGCCGGTGGCGGGGCTGGTCCAGTGGCGCAGGGGCGTCATCTGCACCTCCTGCGGCGCGAAGCTGCGGTCGGGCTGGCCGGGCGTGCGCAGGCTGCCGCCCGCGAAAGAGCGGCGGCCGTCGGCATGGCGCAGTTGGAAGAGGGTCAGCGCCCGGCCGTCGTCGAGGTTGACGCCCAGCCAGTCCCAGCCGACGGCGTCGCCGAGGACGTTGTCGCTCCATTCATGGTCCAGCCAGCCCTTGGCGCCGAGGGCGAGCTTGCGGCCGTCGACCTCCAGCGTCGCCGCGCCGGTCAACTGGGGCCGGGAGTAGTAGAAGCTGAACTGCTCGGGCTGCGGCCCCTTGCGCGAGAGGCCGGCCTCACCCTGCAGCAGCGGCGGCAGGGGTGTGAGCACTTCGAGGTCGAGGCTGAAGCCCGGGCCGGTGAAGGCGGCGCGGTAGCTGGTGCCGCGCCGCTGCAGGAGCCAGTCGCGCAGCTTCACCCGGCAGTCGCCCACGGTGGTGTAAACGGCGCCGGGCAGGCCCCGCATCAGCCGCTGCGCGTGGCGCTGGCGCCGGGCGCCGAGGTCCGACAAGGCGACGTGGCCCAGCAGCAGCTGCCGGGCCGCGAGGCCGCTGGGATGGTCGTCCGCGGCTGGGCCGGGGATGCGGAAGAAGGTCAGCTGGTAGCCGAAGCGCGGCGGCCCGCCATCCAGGTCCGACAGCAGCCCGGTCAGGTACCACCACTCGATGGCCTGCCTGGGATGGGCGCCGAAGTCGGCCGGAAAGCGCAGCTCGGTCGCCGCCGCCCGCACGGGCAGGGGCAGGGCCGCCAGCAGCAGGGCGCGGCGGGGCAACGGCAGTGGCAAGGGCCGCACGGACATCAGGCGTCCTCCCTCACGGCGCGCACGGCGTCGGGGCCGAGGGCGCGGCGGCCGGCCAGCAGCGAAGCGCCCACCGCCGCGGCGAAGGCCAGGCCCACCAGGGCGGCCAACCGCGCCAGCGGCAGGTGCAGGTCCATGGTCCAGTGAAAGCTCTGCGGGTTGACGACATAGACCAGCACCAGGCTCAGGCCCAGGCCCAGGGCCAGCCCGGCCAGGGCGCCCGCGCCGGCCTGCAGGCCGGCCTCCAGCCCGAGCAGGCGCAGCAGCTCGCGCCGCGACAGGCCGAGGTGGCGCAGCAGGCCGAACTCGCGGCGCCGGGCGAGGGCCTGGGCCGACTGGCTGGCGATCACGCCGAACAGGCCCACCGCCAGGGCCACGGCCTGCAGCCAGACGGTGATGGCGAAGCTGCGGTCGAAGATCTGCAGCGACAAGGTGCGCAGCTCGCCCGCGGCGGCCATTTCCACGTCGTCGCCGGCCACGCGGCGCACGGCGGCCCGTGCGGCGTCCAGGCTGCGGCCCGGCGCCAGCCACAGCGCCAGCTCGCTGGTGCCGGTGTCGCCGCTGGCACGGCGGTAGTCGGCCAGGTCCATCCACAGGGCGCTGCTCTGGCGCGAGTAGTCGCGCCAGACGCCGCGCACCTGCAGGCGCAGCCGGCGGTCTCCGTCCACCAGCTCGGCGGTAAACACGCGTCCCGGTACCAGTCCATCGCGGTCGCGGGCCGCTTCGTTCACCCACACGGCCAGGGTGTCCGCCGCTGCGGCGCCCGTCCAGCGTTCCACCAAGGGCAGGCCGCCGGTGTCCAGCTGACGTGCCGTCAGCGCCACCGGCTCGGCCTCGGGGCGCAGCCGCAGGCGAGCGGTGCGCTGTGGCGCGCTGCGGGCGATCTCGGGCAGGCGGCCCAGGGCGTCGAGCACGGCCGGCTGCAGTGGCGCCGGCAGGCCGTCCGCCCCGCGCAGGGCGGCGCGCACGTAGAGGTCGGCCGGCAGGGCCTGGTCCAGCCAGCGCGTCAGCGACTCGCGGAAGCTGCCGATCATGACCGTCATCGCCACCGCCAGCGCCAGGGCGACGAGCACGCCGGCCAGCGAGCGCCGTGCCTCGGTGGCCTGGTCGCGGCTGCGCTCGCGGGCCAGCAGCAGCAGCGGGCCGGCCGGCAGTCTCTCCAGCAGGGCCGTCATGCCGCGCACAAGGGCCGGCACCAGGGCCAGCCCGCCCGCCAGCAGGCAGAGCATGGCCAGGTAGGCGGCCACCGGCGTGTCGCCCCACAGCGGCGGCACCCACGCCAGCGCCGCGCCGAGAGCCAGCAGGCCCAGGCCGGCCCAGGCAGGCAGGGTACGCCCCGCAGGCAGTCCCAGGCCCTTGAGCACCAGGGCCGGAGCGATGCGCCGCACGGTCAGCGCCGGGGCCAGCGAGGCCACCAGCGCCGCGGCCAGGCCCAGCCCGGCGTAGACCACGGCAGGCATCAGCAGCGGTTGGGCGAAGAGCAGGTCGGCCGACGAGCCGCCGGCCGCGTGCAGGCCGAGGTCGCTGCCCAGCAGCTTCAACGCACCCGCCGCCAGGCCCACGCCGAGGGCCAGGCCGAGCACGGTGCCCAGGCTGCCGATCACCAGGCCTTCGATGAGGATGAGCCGCCAGCGCATGCGTGCCGACACCCCCAGCACGCCCACCAGCGCCCACTGCGGCAGGCGCTGGGCGGTGGCCAGCGACAGCACGGCGTAGACCAGGAAGCTGCCGGTGAAGAGCGCCATCAGCGCGAGCAGGCCGAGGTTGACGCGATAGGCCCGGGTCAGGTCGGACAGCCGGGCCCCCTCGTCGGCGGGAGGCTCGGCGCGCCAGCGCGGTGGCAGGCTGGCGGTGAAGGCGGCGGCGTCGATGCCGGGCGCGAGCTGGATGTCGATGCGGTCCAGGCTGCCGAGGCGGCCGAACAGGAGCTGGGCATCGGCGATGTCGAGCACGCCCAGCGGCGTGCTGCCGGCGGCGATGCGCCCGCCGACCTGCAGCTCCACGTCGCGCGGGGCGCCGCTGCCGGGCTGTGGCAGGCGCAGCCTGAGCGTGGTGGCGCCCGCGGGCAGGCGGGCGCGCGCGGCGCCGTTGAGATGCACGGTTCGGGCGGCCAGGGCCTCGGCGGTGCCGCCTTCCACCTGCGGCACGAGTTCGGGGGCCAGCGGCCGGGCGCCTGCGGCCGAGGCGAGCAGGGCGAGGGGGTCCAGCCCGACGAGGCGGATGGACAGGGCCCGGCCATCGGGCCCGGCCTGGCCGGGCCACAGGGCCACGGCCTCGAGCACCGGGTTGGCGGCTGCCACGGCGGGGCGCTCCAGCAGCTCGACGAGGTCGGCATCGGTGAGCGGGCCGGAGCGGGCGCGCAGCACCAGGTCGGGCTGGCCGTTGACGCCGCGGGCGGCGCGCGCGAATTCGGCCAGGGCGGCGCCGTTGAGGAGGTGCACGCCGAAGGCGAGGGCCACACCCAGGGTCACGGCGAGGATGGCCAGCAGCACGCGGCCGGGGTGGTCGCGCCAGGCGGGCCAGGTGAAGTGGCGCCAGAGGGTCATGAGACGAGGGCGCGTGTGCTTTGCTGGCGCGGCTGGTGGGTCGCTTTTGCTGAAAGCCTTTCGACTCGGAGCACCGTGCCGGGAGTTCGCCCCGGCGGGCGACCTACTTTCTGGCCCGCCAGAAAGTAGGCAAAGAGCGGCCCCTGCAAAACCGCCCACCCGCGATGCGGGTGGGTGCCCTGCGATGCTCGAAGCCCGAGGCCAGCGCCAAACTCCCTTCGCTCACTGCGTTCGCTACGGTCAGACAGTGGCGCTGAGTCAGTTGTTGAAGCGCGCTGCGCGCGCGCCTCGGGCTTCTGCGCTTCTCGGCGGTTTAGAAGGGGAGGCCCCAAACAGCCGAAACAGCCAACAGCCAAACGCGCCAGCCGGCTGGCGCCGGCTGTTCCTTCACTCCCCCTTTGAGCCCGCCGAGCAGCGCAAGGCCTTGAGGGCGCGAGCGAAGCTCGCTTCAACAACTGACTCCGCGCAACTGTTTGAGCGGAGCGTAGCGAAGCGAGTTTTGCGCGGGCCCTCAAGGCCTGAGCAGCGCAGGGAACCCCGCCGCGCAGCGGCGGGGCGGGCGGTTCGGGGGCGGTTTCTTTGCCTACTTTCTTGGGCGCCCAAGAAAGTAGGTCGCCCGCCGGGGCGAATTCCCGGCATGGGCCTGGCCACCAAGGCGCCGCACGCAAAAGCAAGCAACACCTCCCCACCGTCATGCGACGTGCAACCCGCGCGCATCCAGCCGCAGCCGCCGATCCGCCGCCTGCGCCGCCACCTCCGAATGCGTCACCAGCAGGCACGCCGCCCCCGCCTCGTGCGTGCACCGCCTCAGCAGCTCCAGCACCTCGGCCGCATGCCGGGCGTCGAGGTTGCCGGTCGGCTCGTCGGCCAGCACCAGCACGGGCCGGTGCACCAGCGCCCGGGCGATCGCCACGCGCTGCAACTGGCCGCCCGAGAGCTGCCGCGGCATCCGTGCCGACAGTGCGGCGAGGTTGACCGCCTCGAGCATGGCCGCGACCCGGCCGTCGTCGCGCTGTCCGAGCAACCGCAAGGGCAGGGCCACGTTGTCGGCGACGCTCAGGTGGGGCAGCAGGTGGAAGGCCTGGAAGATGAAGCCCAGCGAACGGCGCCGCAGCGCGGAGCGGCCCTCGTCGTCGAGACCGCGCAGGTCCTGCCCCGCCAGCGTGATGGCCCCGGCATCGGCCTCGTCCAGCCCGGCCAGGCAGTTCAGCAGCGTCGACTTGCCGCTGCCCGACTCGCCCAGCAAGGCGACGATCTCGCCGGCCTGCAGGTCCAGGTCGATGCCGGCGAAGACCGGCGTGTCGGCATAGCTCTTGGCCAGCCCTCGGGCGGACAGCACCGTCATGCGTTCAGCAACCTTTGCAGCCCGGCCAGCAGCTCGGGCACCGGCTGCGGGCCGTCGCAGGCGATGACGCGTCGGCGCGGCATGCTGCGCAGCCAGGTGACCTGGCGCTTGGCGAGCTGGCGCGTCGCGGCGATGCCGCGCTCGCGCAGCGTGGTGAAGTCGTCGGCATCCAGCGCCTCCCAGACCTGGCGATAGCCCACGCAGCGCATGGACGGCAGCGCGAGGCTGAGGTCGCCGCGCGCCCGCAAGGCCCGGACTTCTTCGACCAGGCCCGCAGCCAGCATGGCGTCGAAGCGCTGCGCCAGTCGCTCGTGTAGCCAGCCGCGGTCGGCGGGCTCCAGCGAGAAGAGCGGCCAGTCGACCCCCTCGTCGCGCGAGGCGGCGTGCAGGGCGCTCAGCGGCTGGCCAGTGAGGCGGATGACCTCGAGGGCCCGCTGGATGCGCTGGCTGTCATTGGGCGCCAGGCGTTCGGCCGTGGGTGGGTCCAGGCGCGCCAGCTCGGCATGCAGGGCCGGCCAGCCGAGCTCCGCGGCCTCGGCGTCGATCTGCGCACGCAGCTCGGCATCGGCCTGGGGCAGGGCAGACAGGCCGTCGAACAACGCCTTGAAATACAGCATGGTGCCGCCCACCAGCAGCGGCAGCCGGCCGCGTGCGGCGATCTCGCCGGCCAGGCGCCTGGCGTCGCGCACGAACTCGGCGGCCGAGTAGCTGCCGGTCGGGTCGAGGATGTCGATCAGGTGGTGGGGCACGGCGGCCCGCTCGGCGGCGCTCGGCTTGGCGGTGCCGATGTCCATGCCGCGGTAGACCAGGGCCGAGTCGACGCTGATGATCTCGACGGGCAGCACCTCGGCAATGGCCAGGGCTGCCGCGGTTTTGCCGCAACCGGTGGGACCGGCCAGGCAGATGGGGGGGCGCGCCATCATGCCGAAAACAGCCGAACACGGCCACAGAGACACAGAGGCACAGAGAAGCTCGGTTGCACGCGTCTATTCCCCGATTTCTCTGTGTCTCTGTGTCTCAGTGGCCGGTTTTCCCGGGACCGCGGTCAGAACCGTTCCCACGGCGCCAGATAACGCCACTGTCCGACGGGCAGGTGGCCGAGCGGGATGCGGCCGATGCGCACGCGCTTGAGGCCCACGACCTTGAGGCCGACCAGCTCGCACATGCGGCGGATCTGGCGCTTCTTGCCCTCGCGCAGCACGAAGCGGAGCTGCTGCTCGTTCTGCCAGCTCACCTTGGCGGGCTTGAGCGGCTCGCCGTCGAGTTCCAGGCCGTGGTTGAGCAGGGCGAGCTTCTCCGGTGCGAGGGCCGCATTGGGCAGGGTGCCCTCCGGCACCGCGTGGCCGACGAATTCCACCCGCACGAGGTACTCCTTCTCGATCAGCGAGTCGTCGCCGATCAGGGCCTTGGCGATGCGGCCGTCCTGGGTCAGCACGAGCAGTCCGGTGGAGTCGATGTCCAGCCGGCCCGCGGGGGCGAGGTGGCGGTGGTGGTTGGGATGGGGCTTGATGCCGGAGGGGTCGTCCTTCCAGCGGTTCTCGGGCTGGAAGAGCACGACGGCGGGCTCGTAGCCGTCCTCGGCCTGGCCGGAGACATAACCGATCGGCTTGTGCAACAGCACGGTCACGAGTTGGGCCTGGGCCTGGCGCGCGGCGGGGTCGATGTCGATCTGCACGTCGCCGACGACACGCTGGCCCAGCACGGCGACCTTGCCGTTGACGCGGACCCAGCCGGCGGCAATCCACTCGTCGGCCTCGCGGCGCGAGGCCATCTTCAGCTCGCTCATGCGCTTGGACAGGCGGTCACCGTCCTCGGCGTCGACCTGGCGCGCCGGGTTCAGGCGCTGCTGCGGGCGTTGGGGCGGCTCCAGGCCCGGGCCGCGGTTGGCCACGCGGCGCTGGTCGACGCGCGGCGGGCGGCCCGGTGCGGGCCGCTCGTCGGGGCGGGCGCGTGGGCCTCGCGGTGGCGCATCGCCACGCGGCGGGTGGCCTGCCGGCGGCCGTTCGGGCTTGAAGGCGCCGGCCTTGGGTCGGGCCGGGTGCTCTTCGCGCAGGGGCGCGGGGCGCTCGCGCCGTTGCTGGCTTTGCAGGAACTGCTCTTCGCGCTCGGCCCGCTCGGCCTGCGCCTGGGCCAGCGTCGGGCGCGGTTTGGAGACGCCCTTGCCACGCACCGGGGCGCGTTTCTCGCCCTCCGCGGTGCGGGTCTTGGCGGCGGGTTTCTTGTTCTTGAGGGTGAGCGTGGCCATGTCAGTCGTCGATCTTGCCGTTGCGGGCTCGGGTCGATTGAACACAGCCACAGAGGCACAGAGACACAGAGAGGGCGTCAATCCGCGGCCTCTGTGCCTCTGTGCCTCTGTGGCTTTGTTTGAATCTCAATTCAGCGTCCGCGGAGGAAAAGGGCGTCCAGCTCACGCATGTCGAGCTGGCGCCAGGTGGGGCGGCCGTGGTTGCATTGGTCGGCGCGTTCGGTGGCTTCCATGTCGCGCAGCAGGGCGTTCATCTCCTCCAGCGTGAGCTGGCGGTTGGCGCGCACCGCGCCATGGCAGGCCATGGTGGCGAGGATCTCGTGCTGGGCGCGTTCGAGCACGGAACTGGCGTCGAACTGGGCCATCTCGGCCAGCAGCTCGCGGGTCAGCGCGACCAGGTCGCTCGCGGCCAGCAGCGCCGGGCGCGAGCGCACGGCCAGGGTGCGGCTGGACAAGGGCGCTACGTCCAGGCCCAGCCTGGCGAGCGTCTCGGCGTGCTGCTCGGCGGCGGCCACCTCCTCGGCCGTGGCGGCGAAGCTGACCGGGATCAGCAGCGGCTGGCTCTCGATCTGCGTGGCGCCCAGCCTGGCCTTCAGGCGCTCGTAGACGACGCGCTCGTGGGCGGCGTGCATGTCGACGATGACCAGGCCCTGGCGGTTCTCGGCCAGGATGTAGACGCCCTGGATCTGCGCGATGGCCCGGCCCAGGGGCCAGTCCTCGTCGGGCAGCTTGAGGGTGACCGAGGGCGGCGCCGACGATGCGGCCGGGGCGGGCGTGGCGGCCCGGGTGGGCTCCCACAGCGTCTCGTGCTGGACGAGGGACAGCCGCACCTGCTCCGCCGTTGGCGGCACGGGTGCCACGTAGGCCGGCCGCGGCTCGGCGACGTAGAGCGTGGCCGGCGTCGTCGGCGCGAAGGACAGCGGCGCCATGGCCGAATCGACGCCTTCGGCCTCGGCGCTGCGCGACGCGGCGAGCGCGTCGATGAAGGCGCGTCGCACGCTCTGGTGGATGGCGCGGCCGTCGCGGAAGCGCACCTCGATCTTGGTGGGGTGCACGTTCACGTCCACCAGCTCCGGCGCGATCTCGATGAAGAGCACATAGCTCGGCTGGCGCTGGCCGTGCAGCACGTCCTCGTAGGCGGAGCGGATGGCGTGGGCGATGAGCTTGTCGCGAACGTAGCGGCCGTTGACCCAGACGTATTGCTGGTCGGCCCGCGAACGGGCGGCCTCGGGCAGGCCGGCGCGGCCGGTCAGGGCCAGCGGCCCGGCGCTGTGCGAGAAGGCGCGGCTGTCGGCGATGAAGTCCTCGCCCAGCACGTCGGCGATGCGCTGCTCGGGCGTGGCCGGGCGCCACTGGTCGACGAGCTTGCCCTCGTGCCAGATGGCGAAGCCCACGTCCGGCCGGGCCAGGGCGTGGCGGCGCACGGCCTCCACGCAATGGGCGAGTTCGGTCGCGTCGGTCTTGAGGAACTTGCGGCGGGCCGGCGTGGCGAAGAAGAGCTCACGCACCTCCACGCTGGTGCCGCGGGCGCGGGCCGCCGGCTGCAGCTCGCCGCTGCGGGCGTCCAGGCGGTTGGCGTGCGCGTCGGAGGCCGTGCGGGAGGCGATGGCCATCTCGGACACCGAGGCGATGGCGGCCAGGGCCTCGCCCCGGAAGCCCATGGTCGCCACCGATTCGAGGTCCGAGAGGCTGGCGATCTTGCTCGTGGCATGGCGCTTGAGGGCCAGCGGCAGCTGGGCGACGGGGATGCCGCAGCCGTCGTCCTCGACGACGATGGCACGCACGCCGCCGGCCATCAGCTTGACCTGGATGTGGCGGGCCCCGGCGTCCAGCGCGTTGTCCACCAGCTCGCGCACGACCGAGGCCGGGCGCTCGACGACCTCGCCGGCGGCGATCTGGCTGATCAGCTCGTCAGGGAGCTCGCGGATGGTGCGGGGCGGGGCGACTTCGGGGAGGGACACATCCATCGGCGGGATTATCGCGGCGGGGTGGCCGTCATGAAGCCGCCGGGATAATCCCGCCCCATGGACCTGCTGCATTTCCTCCTCGATTTCATCCTCCACGTCGACCAGCACCTGGCGGACTTCGTCCAGGCCCACGGCGCCTGGGTCTATGCGCTGCTCTTCCTGATCATCTTCGTGGAGACGGGCGTCGTCGTGATGCCCTTCCTGCCGGGCGATTCGCTGCTCTTCGTCGTCGGCGCCATGTGCGGCGTGGGCCTGATGGACCTGGGCCTGTCCATGGGCCTGCTGACGCTGGCGGCCATCCTGGGCAACCAGAGCAACTACACCATCGGGCGGCATTTCGGGCCGCGGGTCTTCCAGTGGGAGCAGTCGCGCTTCTTCAACAAGGCGGCCTTCATGAAGGCCCACGACTTCTACGAGAAGTACGGCGGCATCACCATCGTGGCGGCGCGCTTCATGCCCTTCCTGCGCACCTTCGCGCCCTTCGTGGCCGGCGTGGCGCAGATGACGCGCCGCAAGTTCACCCTCTACGACGTGGCCGGCGGCGCGCTGTGGGTCTGCGGCGTCACCACCATCGGCCACCTCTTCGGCAACGTGCCCTGGGTGAAGGCCCACCTGGACAAGATCATCTGGGCCATGATCCTCATCCCCGGCCTCGTGGTCATCGGCGGGAGCCTGCGCGGCAAGTTCAAGCGCCAGACGGGCTGACTTTCAGTTCGAACGGGCTTCAGGACTAGAGTCGCGGGTTTTTCGAGACTGTCGGAGATCCCGATGACCCCGTCCCGTTTCGCACTTGCGCTGGCCTGCGCCTGGATGACCTCCGGCCCGGCCGCGGCGAGCGAGCCGACGCTGATGCTGCGCCAGCCCGCCGTTTCCAAGGACCATCTCGCCTTCGTCTACGCTGGCGACCTGTGGCTGGCCGACCGCGACGGCGGGCATCCCCGCCGGCTCACCAGCCACGCGGCCAGCGAGTTCGCGCCGCGCTTCTCGCCCGATGGCCGCAGCATCGCCTTCTCGGCCAGCTACGACGGCAACACCGACGTCTACGTCATCGGTCTGGACGGCGGCCAGCCCCGGCGGCTGACCTGGCACCCGAGCCCCGACGTCGTCAGCGGCTGGAGCCCGGACGGCCAGCGGGTGCTGTTCGCGTCGCCGCGCGAGGTGCTGAACAACCGCAGCAACCAGCTCTACGAGGTCGGCATCGACGGCGGCTACGAGAAGCAGGTCATGAAGGCCGTGGCCTACGAGGGCGCCTGGTCGCCCGACGGCAAGCGCCTGGCCTACCGGCCCTACGGCGCGGCCTACGCGGGGGCGAGCGGCTGGCGGCTGAGCCGCGGCGGCACGACGCCGCCGGTGTGGATCATGGACATGGCCACCCAGGCCTGGGAGCAGGTGCCCCACGTCAACGCCACCGACTCGGCGCCGGTCTGGGCCGGGGGACAGGTCGTGTTCATCTCGGACCGGGCCGATGGCGCGGCCAACCTCTTCGCCTACAACCCCGCCACCAAGGCCCTGCGCCAGCTCACGCGCGAAACGCAGTGGGACGTGCGCGCCGTCGACGCCTACGGCACGACGCTGGTGTACGAGGCCGGCGGGCGCATCAAGCAGATCGACCTGGCCGGCGGCACGCCGGCGGTGCTGGACATCCGGCTGGACAGCATCGCGCCGCAGGCCCGCACGCAGTGGAAGGACGCCGGCAAGTCCATCACCTCGGCGCGCCTGTCGGCGACCGGCAAGCGCGTGGTGGTGAGCGCCCGCGGCGAGGTGTTCACGGTGCCCGTGAAGGACGGCAGCGTGCGCAACCTGACCGAGACCTCCGGCGCGCGCGAGAAGGACGCGCTGTGGAGCGCCGACGGCCGCCACATCGCCTTCATCTCCGACGCCCCCGGCATGCGGCATGAACTCGTGCTGGTGGCGCAGACGGGCCTCGGTACCCGCGAGCGCTTCCTGCTGCCCAAGGAGGGTTACTTCACGCTGCTGGAGTGGTCGCCCGATGGCCACCACCTCGTGCTGCAGGACAACCACCTCAACCTCTACCGCATGGGCCTGGCGGCCGGGCCACAGCGGGGTCAGCTCGTCAAGATCGCCACCGACGTGCGCCGCGGCGGCGTCGACGTGGCCTTCTCGCCGGACAGCCGCTGGCTGGCCTTCACCAGCTCGGGCGACAACTACTTCGGCCGCGTCTGGCTGCACGAGATCGCCACCGGCAGAAACCATGCGGTGACTGACGGCTTGGCGCATGCGGCGACGCCCACCTTCTCGGCCAAGGGCGACTACCTCTACTTCACGGCGTCCATCAACACCGGCCCCGCCGCCGTGGGCCTGGACTTGTCCACCCAGGAGCGCCCGCGTCGCGCCGGCCTCTATGCCCTGGTGCTGGCGGCCGACGGCAAGTCGCCGCTGGCGCCCAAGGCGGGCGACGAGGACGGCAAGAAGGACAAGGATGAGAAGAAGGACGACGACAAGAAGGCCGATGACAAGAAGGCTGATGACAAGAAGGCTGACGGCAAGAAGGCCGACGGCAAGAAGGCGGAGGACGCCCGGCCCGAGCCGGTCAAGCCCATCAAGGTCGACCTCGCCGGGCTGGCGGATCGCCTCGTCGCCCTGCCCGTGGCCGAGCGCAACTACGACAACCTCGCCGTGGCCGCCGACGGCGCGCTCTTCTACCTGCAGCGCCCGCAGCCCGGCGCCAGCGTCGAGCCGCCCCAGGCCGAGAAGCGCGCGACGGCCGAACTCTGGCGCTTCGACTTCGAGGAGCGCAAGCCCAAGCTGCTGCGCAGCGGCGTCGCCGATTTCTCGCTCAGCGAAGACCACAAGAAGCTGCTGCTGCGCGTGGCCGGCGACAAGCTGGAGGTGGGCGATGCCAACGACAAGGGCGAGAGCAAGCCGCTGGACACCTCGGGCCTGCGTGCCCGCGTCGACCCGCGCGCCGAGTGGAAGCAGATCTTCGACGAGGCCTGGTGGATGGAGCGCGACTTCTTCTACGACCCCGCCTTGCACGGCCTGGACTGGCAGGCCGTGTACGACCGCTACCTGCCGCAGCTTGCCCACGTGCAGCGCCGCGAGGACCTGAACGACCTGCTCGTGCAGATGATCGCCGAGCTGCAGGTCGGCCACAACCGCACGGGCGGTGGCGACGTGCATGAGGAGCCCAAGGTGGCCGTGGGCCTGCTGGGCGCTGACTTCACCGTCGAGCAGGGCCGCTACCGCATCACGCGGCTCTATGCCGGCGACCGTCTCAACCCCAACCTGCGCTCGCCCCTGGCTGTGCCGGGCCTGGGCGTGAAGGAGGGCGACTACGTGCTCGCCATCGGCGGCCACGAGCTGGACGCGAAGACCAACCTCTACGCGCGGCTGGAGAACACCGTCGGCAAGCAGGTCGTCGTCGCCGTCGCGCAGGACGCGGCGGGCAAGGGCCGGCGCGAGGTCACGGTCGAGCCCATCGCCAGCGAAGCCCTGCTGCGCCGCTGGGCCTGGATCGAGGGCAACCGCCGCAAGGTTGAGCAGAAGACGGGCGGCAAGGTGGCCTACGTCTACATGCCCGACACAGGAAGCCAGGGCTTCGAGCACTTCAACCGCATGTTCTTCGCCCAGGTGGACAAGCAGGCCCTGATCGTGGACGACCGCCGCAACGGCGGCGGCCAGGCGGCCAACTACGTGACCGAGCTGCTCGCCCGGCCCTACCTTGGCAGCTGGAAGGACCGCGACGGCCTGGTGTTCGACACGCCGGGCGGCGCCATCTACGGCCCCAAGGCCATGCTCATCGACCAGGACGCCGGCTCCGGCGGCGACTTCATGCCCTATGCCTTCAAGCGCGTGGGCCTGGGGCCCCTCGTCGGCAAGCGCACCTGGGGCGGCCTGATCGGCATCTCGGTCAACCCCGACCTCATCGACGGCGGCTTCCTGACCGTGCCCTATTTCCGCTTCTTCACGCCCGAGGGCGAATGGCGCATCGAAAACGAGGGCGTCGCCCCCGACCTCGACGTCGAACTCGACCCCGCCGCCGTCAACCGCGGCGAGGACACCCAGCTCGACGCCGCCATCGCCGACGTGATGAAGCGCCTGGACGCGTGGAAGCCCATCCAGCGCAGGACGGCCCCGGCCGCAGCGACGTTGGGGCGGTGAGCGCGGCAGCACGACGAGGGCGTTGAGCGCGATGATGGCTGCCACGGCATCATCTTTGCGCCAACGCTTGCGCACCTTCGTGACGCGCGGCCTCTCCCTGCGGGCCAAGCTCCTGCTGCTGGCGCTGCTGCCGCTGTTGGCCTCGCTGGCGCTGATCGCGCTGGCGGTGCGCCAGCAGGAAAGCTCACTGGCCGCGCGCGAGCATGCCCTGGTGCGCGCCAGCTACATGGACGCGCGGCGCACCGAGCTCAAGCACTACGTGGACCTGGCCGTCAGCACGCTGAAACCGCTGCAAGGCCAGCCCGGCGGTCCTCAGCAGGCACTGCAGCTGCTGTCCTCGCTGGACTATGGCACCGACGGCTACTTCTTCGTCTATTCGCTCGACGGCCGCGTGCTCATGCACTCGCGCCAGCCCGAGCTGATCGGCCGCAACCTGTGGGAGCTGCGCGACCCGCTCGGCCGGCCCACCATCCAGCAACTGATCGCCCAGGCCAAGGCCGGCGGCGGCTATGTCGAATACCTGTGGCGCAAGCCATCGAGCAGCCTGCTCGCGCCCAAGCTGGGCTATGTCGTGATGGTCCCCGAGTGGCAATGGATGCTGGGCACGGGCCTGTACCTCGACGGCATCGAGGCCACCATGGCCGAGCTGGAGCGCGGCGCGCGCCAGAACATCACCACCACGCTGCTGTGGGTGGGCGCCGTGGCCGTGCTGGGCGTGGCGCTGATCAGCGCGGGCGCCCTGGCCCTCAACCTGAGCGAGCATCGCAGCGCCGAGGCCAAGCTCCGCGCCCTGGCGCGCGAGGTGGTGCAGAGCCAGGAAGACGAGCGCGCGCGCCTCGCGCGGGAGCTGCACGACGGCGTCAGCCAGGCCCTGGTTGCGACCAAGCTGTTGATCGAATCGGCCCAGCATGAGCCTGCAGGCGCCGCCCGGCTGCAGGACCTCGCGCTCAAGCGCCTGAACACCACGCTGGCCGAGGTGCGCCACCTGTCCCACGCCCTGCGGCCGGCCCTGCTGGACACCCTGGGCCTGCCTGCCGCGCTGCAGCACCTGGCCGGCGAGTTCGACGCGGCCGGGGGCACGCGCTTCACGGCGACGGTGGAGGGCGAGGAGACCGAGCTGCCGGAGGCCGTCAAGACGGCGCTGTTCCGCATCGCCCAGGAGGCGCTGAACAATGCCGCCCGCCACGCCGGCGCAACGCAGGTTGGCCTGACCCTGCGTTTCGACGGCGGCGGCGGGCTGGCTCTGGAGGTGGCCGACGACGGCGGGGGCTTCGACGCCGAGGCGGCCCAGGCGGTGGCCGACCGGGGCCTCGGCCTGCGCAGCATGCGCGAGCGGGCCGATGCGCTCGGTGCGCGACTCAGCCTCGTCACGGCGCCGGGGGTGGGCTGCCGGCTTGCCGTCAAACTCTCGGCTGCCGACCTCGCCCGCGCCGCCGCATGACCTCGACCCCCATCCGCATCCTGCTCGTCGACGACCACCCGATGGTGCGCGAAGGCCTCGTCGCGCGGCTGCAGGCGGTGCTGCGCTTCGAGGTCGTCGGCGAGGCCGGCAACCGCGCCGAGGCGCTGGAGCAGCTGGCGCGCACCACGCCGGACGTGGTGCTGATGGACGTGGGGCTGAAGGAGGTCAACGGCATCGCGCTGGGCGCGGAGATGCTGGCTGCGCGGCCGGACATCAAGCTGCTGATGTTCAGCATGTATGACAACCCCGAATACGTGCAGCGGGCGCTGCAGGCCGGAGCGCGGGGCTATGTGCTCAAGGACGCGCCGGCGACCGAGATCGTCTCGGCCATCGATGCCGTGGCGGCGGGCGGCACGTTCCTGAGCGCAGCGGTCTCCGGCCGGCTGTTCCGCGGGCAGAGCCCGAAGCCGGTGCTGACGCCGCGTGAGAGCGAGATCCTCGCCTTGCTGGGGCAGGGCGCCTCGAGCAAGCAGATCGCGCGTCAGCTCGACCTCTCGGTTCGCACCGTCGAGGCCCACCGGCAGAGCATCAAGCGCAAGCTGGAACTCGACGGGCAGGCCGAGCTCATCCGCTACGCGGTCGAGCGCTCGCGCGAGCCCTGATCAGCGGCGCCCTGATTAGCGGCGGTAGGGGCCGTAGCCGTCGCGGTCGCGTTCCCAGCGCTCATGGCGTTCGTGCTCGCGGCGCCACTGCCAGTCGTCGTGGCGGTGTTCCCAGCGGCGGTCGCGGTAGCCCGCCTCGTAGACGATCTGCGGCGGCGGGGCGTAGTAGACGTCGCGGTAGACGTAGCGGGGTGGGGGCGGCGGCGCGTAGACGACCGGGGGCGGGGCGTAATAGACGGGCGCCGGCTCCACGTAGACCGGGGCGGGCGCCACGACGACGCCGGGTGCGGGCAGGTTGATGCCGATGCCGACCGACCAATGTCCGCCGGCATGGGCGGAGCCGGCGCCGAGGAGGGCGGCGGTCGCGAGGGTGGTGGCGAGGATGTGACGAAGCATGTGAACCTCCTGCAAAGCCGTGCGAGGGGCTTTTCGATGGCTGATCAACGTCTGCCGATGCCGCTCGTTGACGCCCCTCGGGCCGGGTTCGTAAGGGAGTGTGTTCCGGGGCCTGTGACGGCGTACGAACTGCGGGATAGCGGGGCGCACCGCCTCCCTAAAAGAAGGGCCCACGGAGCCCGTTTTCACACGGCAGCAAGGTTGCGAAGACCCGTGCGCAGCTGTATCTTTGCCGCCGAGACATAACGATAAAAGTAAGCGGGAGAAACGGGTGGTCGAAGTCGATGTACCGCGTGCATCCGCGGTTGGTGCCCAAAGCTTCACGGAGAAGCCGCCTGGCTTTTCCGTCCGCCCGATGCAGGGCAGCGATGAGGCGTCTGCGCTGGCGCGCATCTGGCACGTCACACAGGTGGATGCCCACGACGACGGCGATGAGACGTTGGATCTCGAGGCGACGAGGCGCTACATCGACTGTGTCCTGCTGCCATTGCACGAAGTGATCGTCGCTGCGAGCGGTGGCGTGCCGGTCGGCTTCCTCGCGCTGCGCAGGAACCATGTCGCACAGCTGCACGTGGCGCCCGCCTGGCAACGCCGCGGCATCGGGACCGCGCTCCTCGGTTGGGCCAAGGCGCAAGGATGGACCCGGCTGTCCCTGTCGTGCATTCGCGAACGCGTAGGCGGGTTCTACGAGGCCAGCGGCTTTCGCGCCAAGCGGGTTATACGCACCACGCAAGCGTGTACTTATGTCGATTACGAATGGCGCCTGCGTCAAGCGCCTGTCATGTATGCGTCCGCCAAACACACCTTGACGGTTGCCCTCCGGAGCACGGTGCAGATTCCCAGCCCTTGACACCGGGGATGGGAATCGCCGTCCAACGGCGAACGGTCTTCAGCTCGGTGACCAGCGATGCGGCAGCAACTCGTCGATCCGGTTGACGGGGTGCGTCGGCAAGCGATCCAGCACGTCCTTGAAGTAGGCGTACGGGTCATGACCGTTGATGCGGGCCGAGTGCAGCAGGCTCATGATGGCCGCGGCGCGTTTGCCCGCCCGCAGGCTGCCGGCGAAGAGCCAATTCGATCTGCCGACGGCAATTGGGCGGATTTGGTTCTCGACCCAATTGTTCGAGATTGGCACGTCGCCGTCATTCACGAAGTGTGTGAGTTCCTTCCAGCGCTTCAAGCTGTAGTCGATGGCCTTGATGGTGGCGGAGCCAGGCGGCACCAACTGCCGTTGCCCCAGCAGCCATCGGTGGAACACGGCGAGGACCCGTCGTGACTTGCGCTGCCGGATGCGCCGTCGCTCTTCAGGGGTGATCTGCTCGGCCTGGCGCTCGATGCTGAACAGGACTTGGTAGAAGCGCAGCGCCTGCTCGCCGACCTTGCTGCCGTGGTTGGCCCACAGCTCGTGGAACTTCCTGCGGCTGTGCGCCATGCATTGGGCAGAGGTGACCCCCTTGTCGACGCAGGCCGAGTAGCCGCTGAACCCGTCGGTGACGAGCGTGCCCTGCCAGGCATCGGACGTGTCCAGCCGCAGGAAGTCCCGCACGTTCTCGCCGCTGCGGGTCTCGCTGAACTCGTACACCACCGCCTTGACCGGGTCGGTGCTGGGCGTGCAATACGACCAGATGTAGGCCTTGTGGGTCTTGCCGTTACCGGGCTTGAGCATCGCCACCGGCGTCTCGTCGGCATGCAGCACCATGTGGCGCCGCAGCTCGTCGGCCAGGGCCTGCACCAGGGGCTGCAGCTGCGCGCCGCATTCCCCGACCCACTGGGCCAGCGTCGAGCGGGCGATCAGATGGCCGGCGCGGGCGAAGACCGCCTCCTGCCGGTACAGGGGCAAGTGGTCCATGAACTTGGCCACCAGCAAGTGGGCCAGCAGGCCGACCGTGGGGATGCCCTTGTCGATCACGTGGGCCGGAACCGGTGCCTGCACGAGGCGCTCGCAGCACTTGCAGACCCACTTGCCACGGACATGGCGCTCGACCGTGAAGACGCCAGGTTGGTAGTCCAGCTTCTCGGACACGTCCTCGCCGATGCGCTGCATGGCCTTGCCGCAACCGCAGGTCGTGTCGGCAGGCTCGTGCGGCACGTCGCGACGCGGCAGGTGGGCGGGAAGCGGCGCGCGCTTGGGCGCCTTCTTCTCGTCCTCGTCCTTATGGTCGGTCTTCTTGCGATGGCGCTGCAGCTCGCCGTCGAGCTCATGGATGTCGGTGTCCAGCGTCTCTTCCAGCAGGCTTCGCTGCTCGGGCGAGAGGGTGCTGGCGAAGCGCTCGCTGGTGGCGGCGAACTTCATCCGCTTGAGGATCGCCATCTCGTGCGTGAGCTTGTCGATGAGCGCCTGCTTGAAGGCGATCTCGGCGTCACGCTGCTGGACCTCGGCGAGCAGCGACTGCACGGCCTGCCGCATCTGCGGGTCCAAGGCGTCCAGTTGCTGCGCGCTGATCATGGACAGCCATCGTGCCGCAGCGTCGCTCTCAGCACATCGGCACATCCAGCAATTGCCCGTGCCAGGGCACTGCTCTTCAGATCGTGCGGATGATGCCGGCCTCGCCCAGGCGCTGCCACGGCAGGCCGAGCACCAGCGCGTCGAGCTGCACGCGCGTCAGGCTTTGCGTGCTGGTGCCGCCCAGCGGCCACGAGAACTTGCCGGCGTTGAGCCGCCTGGCCGCGAGCCACACGCCGATGCCGTCATGCACGAGAACCTTCATGCGGTTGGCGCGGCGGTTGGCGAAGAGGTAGGCGTGGTGTGGCTTGGCAGCGCCGAACACGTTCACGACTCGGGCCAGCGCCGCCTCGGTGCCCAGTCGCATGTCCAGTGGCTGCACAGCCAGCCACACGGCGTCGATGCGAATCACCGCAGCAGCTCGCGGATCCACGCGGCCAGCTCAGCCGCCCCGCTGACTGGCCAAGTGACGGTGATCACGACGGGCCCGCGACGGAGCTCGACTCGGACATCAGCCGCTACGGCGTTGGGCACCGCAGGAGCCGGAAGCGACAGCGCCACGAACCCACTTGCCTTGGCGGGACCGGCAAGACCCTCGCCCCGAGACAGTTGCCTCCAGCGGTGGACGATGTTGGCATTGATGCCGTGGACCATCGCGACCTTGGCGACCGACGCGCCCGGCTCGTCACACTCAGCCAGCACCTGCGCCTTCTGCGCCTCGCTGTACCGCCGCCTCGTCTTCTTGTCGCTTGTCATCGCGTCCACCTATCGTTACGTGGACAGCATCCTTGTCGTGGGCGACCCCTCGTTCAAGATGACTTTGCCGGACGCCTACCCTGTCATTGACGCAATGAAGGGAGATTCAAATGGCTGACAAACGTACCTGGGGTGACACCTACACCTTGTTGACGAAGGGGCCGTCGTGTTTGAAAGGGGCGGCGAACGTCGCCAAGTGGAAAAAATGCATGGAACTTCCTGACACCGCGACGGACGCTGAACGCAAGCAGTGCTTCAAAGACATGCAGGACGTGTACAAGGACTGCACGACGGCATACAAGGCGTATGTGGGCTCAGGCGGCAAGGATGTACCGCCGCCCCCCAAGCCGCCGGGCGTATGAGGAGGTGCGGCCATGGAGAGTTCTGCAATACGAGAGTACGCCAGGCAGCTGGATGCATGGGCTGGCTCGGCAAATGCAAAGATGCTGCGAGCCGCCGAGCTGGACAGCAAGCGAAGCGCGGTGGGCGCCAAGCTGTCGAAATTGCTCCGCGACTACGCCGTTGAATTGGACAAATGGGCGGCGTCAGCCAACGCGAAGATGAAAGCGGCCGCGCAGGCTCAGGACAAGGCGCTGGCGGCGGGCTCGAAACAGTCACAGCTGATCCGGGAGTACGCCGAGTCGCTCAACGCGTGGGCGCTTGCAGCGCACGTGAAGATGAAAAAGGCTGCGGGCCGCTAGGGGTGGTGCGGATGGCTTGAGGGTTGACCCTTAGGTGGTGCCGCGTGGATGGTGCGCGTGGCTTGACCGATGCCCTTCGGCTGGTGTTTTTCGACACTGCCCGGACGGTAGCGCCGCCCTTCGACGTGCGCACCGCATCGGAGACAAGCCCCCATGCAGAACCTGCGCCGCCACCTCGCCTGGGCGGGTGTCGCGATCCTGGGCGCCGCATCCCTCGCCACCGTGGCCCTGAGCCGCGGCGAGACGATCAGCGCCCTGTGGGTCGTGGCTGCCGCCCTGTGCACCTACCTCATTGCCTACCGCTACTACAGCCTGTTCATCGCCGACAAGGTGCTGGGGCTGGACGCCCAGCGCCAGACGCCCGCCTGGAAGTACAACGACGGCCTGGACTACGTGCCCACCAACAAGCACGTGCTCTACGGCCACCACTTCGCGGCCATCGCCGGTGCCGGCCCCCTGGTGGGCCCGGTGCTCGCGGCGCAGATGGGCTACCTGCCGGGCCTGCTGTGGATCCTGGCCGGCGTGGTCTTCGCCGGGGCGGTGCAGGACTTCATCGTCCTCTTCATCTCCACGCGCCGTGACGGCAGGTCGCTGGGCGACCTCGTCAAGCAGGAGATGGGCACGGTGCCCGGGTTGATCGCCCTGTTCGGCGCCTTCATGATCATGATCATCATCCTCGCGGTGCTGGCCCTGATCGTCGTGAAGGCGCTGGCCGATTCGCCCTGGGGCACCTTCACCGTGGCCGCCACCATCCCCGTGGCCCTCTTCATGGGCGTGTACCTGCGCTTCATCCGCCCGGGGCGCATCGGCGAGGTGTCGGTCATCGGCTTCGTGCTGCTGATGGGCGCCATCTTCGGCGGCCAGGCGGTCAGCGAGAGCGCGACGCTCGCGCCCTTGTTCACCTTCACGCCGGTGAACCTGGTGTGGGCGTTGATCGGCTACGGCTTCGTCGCCGCCTGCATCCCCGTGTGGCTGCTGCTGGCCCCGCGCGACTACCTCAGCACCTTCCTGAAGATCGGCACCATCGTCGCCCTGGCCATCGGTATCGTCATCGTGGCGCCGCCGCTGAAGATGCCCGCGCTGACGCAGTTCGCGAACGGCACCGGCCCGGTGTGGGCAGGCAGCCTCTTTCCCTTCCTCTTCATCACCATCGCCTGCGGTGCGGTGTCGGGCTTCCACGCGCTGATCTCCTCGGGCACCAGCCCCAAGCTGCTGGAGAACGAGACCCACGCCCGCTACATCGGCTATGGCGGCATGCTGGCCGAGAGCTTCGTCGCGGTGATGGCGCTGGTCGCGGCCTCGTGCATCGAGCCGGGCGTGTACTTCGCGATGAACAGCCCGGCTGCCGTCGTCGGCAAGGACGCCGGCACCGTCGCGCAGACGCTGTCCACCTGGGGCTTCGTCATCACGCCCGACATGCTGACCCAGGCCGCGGCCGACGTGGGCGAGAAGACCATCCTGGCCCGTGCCGGCGGGGCGCCGACCCTGGCCGTCGGCATGGCCGAGATCCTGCACCAGGTGGTGGGCGGCAAGGCCATGATGGCCTTCTGGTACCACTTCGCCATCCTCTTCGAGGCGCTGTTCATCCTGACGGCCGTGGATGCCGGCACCCGCGCGGGCCGCTTCATGCTGCAGGACCTGCTCGGCAGCTTCGTGCCCTCGCTCAAGCGCACCGAGAGCTGGGTGGCCAACCTCGTCGCCACGGGCCTTTGCGTGGCGGCCTGGGGCTACTTCCTCTACCAGGGCGTGGTCGACCCGCTGGGCGGCATCAACACGCTGTGGCCCCTGTTCGGCATCGCCAACCAGATGCTCGCTGCCGTGGCCCTGCTGCTCGGCACCGTCGTCATCTTCAAGATGAAGAAGGACCGCTATGCCTGGGTGACGGCCCTGCCCGCGGCCTGGCTGCTCGCCTGCACGATGACGGCAGGCTGGCTGAAGATCTTCTCGCCCGACCCCAAGCTGGGCTTCCTGGCGCACGCCGGCAAGTACGCCGCGGCCGTCGCCGAGGGCAAGGTGCTGGCACCGGCCAAGACGCTGGCGGCCATGGAGCGCGTGGTGTTCAACGACCGCCTCGACGCGGCGCTGTGCGCCGTCTTCATGGGCGTGGTGCTGAGCGTGCTCGTGTACAGCGTCAAGAGCATCCTGGCGGCGCGCCGCCAGGGCCGTCCGACGGCGCAGGAGACCGCCTTCGTGCCGCTGCCGGCGGGCCAGCATGCGTGAGCTGGGTGACCTGGCCCGCGATGCCGCCCGCGCGGGGCGGTATCTCACCCAGGGCCTGCGGCTGATGGTGGGCGTGCCGGACTACGGCACCTACCTGGCCCATCACCGGGCCACCCATCCCGACCGCGAGCCCATGAGCTACGAGGCCTTCTTCCGCGAGCGCCAGGCGGCGCGCTACTCGGCCCGCCAGGGCAAGTGCTGCTGACGGGTCAACCCCGTGGCGCCCTCGGCGCCAACGCCCCTAGGATCACACGACGATGACCTGGGAGCGTTGACGATGAAGATGCTGCGATCCTTGCTGACGGTGCTGGCCCTGGCCGGCGGAGCCGCCCTGGCGGCCGACCCGCCGGCCTACCCGGGCCTGCCGAGCGAGACGCCGGAGTCCGTCACCCCGGCGACCGACAGCTTCGACTACGAGAAGCGCGTGGTGCAGATCCCGATGCGCGACGGCGTCAAGCTCAGCACCGTCATCCTCATTCCCAAGGGCGCCCATGACGCGCCCATCCTGCTGACCCGCACGCCTTACAACGCGGCCGAGCTGACCAGCCACAACGAGAGTTCCCACCTCGCCGCGCTGATCCAGGGCTATGACCACGCCGCCGACGTCATCGTCGAGGGCGGCTACATCCGCGTCGTGCAGGACATCCGCGGCAAGTACGAGTCCGAGGGCGACTACGTGCTGACCCGCCCCTTTCGCGGCCCGCTCAATCCCACGCCGGTCGACCACGCCACCGACACCTGGGACACCATCGACTGGCTGGTGAAGAACCTGCCCGAGAGCAACGGCCGCGTCGGCATCATCGGCATCTCCTACGACGGCTTCCTGTCGCTGGCGGCGCTGGTGGACCCGCATCCCGCGCTCAAGGCCGCCGTGCCCATGAACCCCATGGTGGACGGCTGGCGCGGCGACGACTGGTTCCACCACGGCGCCTTCCGCCAGCAGGGCATGGGCTATGTCTACGAGCAGGTCGTGACGCGCAAGAACGAAGCCAAGTGGTTCAGCAGCCATTACGACGACTACGACACCTTCCTGCAGGCCGGCTCGGCCGGTGAGCTCGGCCGTCGCCGCGGCTTGGGCCAGAGCGGCTACTGGCGCAAGCTGCTCGCCCATCCGGGCTATGACGACTTCTGGCAGCAGCAGGCCATGGACAAGCTGCTCGCGGCCCGGCCCCTGACCGTGCCGACCCTGCTGGTGCACAGCCTCTGGGATGCCGAGGACATCTATGGCGCGCCGGCCGTCTACAAGGCGCTGACGGCGCGGGCCGATTCGGCCCCGCTGGTGCGCATGGCCATGGGGCCGTGGGTGCATGGAGGCGCCATCGGTGACGGCAGCTTCATCGGCGCGATCAAGTTCCGCAGCGACACCGCCTGGGAGTTCCGCCAGCAGGTGCTCAAGCCCTTCCTGGACGAGCATCTGCGTGGCATCAAGCCGGCCCGGCCGCTGGCGCGGGTGACGGCCTACGAGACCGGCACGGGGCGCTGGCTGGGGCTCGACGGCTGGCCGCGAGGCTGCACGGCCGGCTGCCGCATCCAGCCCACGCCGCTCGCGCTGCAGCCCGGCGGTGCCTTGACCCTCGGCGGCGCGCCGCGCGGTGGGGACGCCGGGTTCGATGAATATGTCTCCGACCCCGCCAAGCCCGTGCCTTATCGCCAGCGGCCCATCCGACCCATGGGTTATGACGAGGCCAAGGGCCTCACCTGGCCGCGCTGGCTGGTGGACGACCAGCGCGAGGCTTCGGGCCGCACGGACGTGCTGGTCTACACCAGCGAGGTGTTGACCCGCGCGGTCAAGATCGCCGGCGAGCCGGTGGCCCGCCTGGTCGCATCCACGAGCGGCACGGACAGCGACTGGGTGGTCAAGCTCATCGACGTCTACCCCGACGAAGTGCCGGCCCAGCCGGCGCTGGGCGGCTACCAGCTGATGGTGTCGGGCGACATCTTCCGCGGGCGCTACCGCGAGTCGTGGTCGCAGCCAAAGGCGCTGAAGCCGGGCGAGCCGCTGGCCTACAGCTTCTCGCTGCCGAACGCCAACCACGTCTTCCTGCCGGGGCACCGGATCATGGTGCAGGTGCAGTCGAGCTGGTTCCCGCTCTACGACCGCAATCCGCAGACTTTCGTGCCGAGCATCTTCGATGCGAGGCCGCAGGACTATCGGGTGGCGACGCAGAGGGTGTATCGGCGTAGCGTGGTGGAGTTGCCGGTGGTGGTGGCGGAGTGAATGGGCGGGTTCGGTCGCCGTTGCTGAAAGCCTTCCGACCCGGGGGCTTGTTTTGGTCGGGTTGCCTTTGCATCGAGCCTTTTCCACTCTCTGCACCGCCGCGGGAATCCGCCCCGCGAGGGCGGGTAACTTTTCTCTGTCGGCGCCAGAGAAAAGTCACCAAAAGAGAGGCGCTTTAAAGCGAGCATCCCAGCGCGCTTGAGGCTCGGACCGGGCTACAGGCGACCCGCTTCGCTCTCGCCGCTGTCCTTGTGACGAGCCCGATGCCGCCACTGTCCGTGCGCCTAACGTCGGCTGCACGCCGAACTCACGAGTTCAACGCAAGCGCCGCTCGGGCGGCGCGTCGTGGCATGTGGTGTCTTCATTGGTGAGCCCGGCGTGCAGCCGGCGTTAAGCGGCGTGGAGGTCCGATTTGTGGTGCTCGGGATAGGGACAGCGGCGAGAGCGCAGCGGGTCGCCTCGGGGCGCTTCTCGGCGTTCAACGCAGCAGGGCGCTGGGTTTAGAGCGCCTCTTCTTTGGTGACTTTCTTCTGGCGCTGACAGAAGAAAGTTACCCGCCCTCGCGGGGCGGATTCCCGCGGCGGTGCAGAGAGTGGCAAAGGCTCTCAGCAAAAGCCACCCGACCAAAACCAAAGCACCGAGCCGAAAGGCTCTCAACAGAAGCTACCCGACAAAAACCAGAGCACCGAGGTCGCAAAGGCTCCCCGCCAGACTCAGAGCGTCGTACTCCGCCGCCTCGCCATCGGCGGATTCTTCGCAAAGTACTTGGCGATCCCCGTCGCCAGCGCGTCCACCAGCTGGTCCTGGTAGTCCGGGTCGCGGAGCTTCTTCTCTTCCTCCGGGTTGGAAATGAAGGCCGTCTCCACCAGGATGCTCGGGATGTCCGGCGCCTTCAGCACCGCGAAGCCGGCCTGCTCCACCTTGGCCTTGTGCAGCCGCCCCACCTTGCCGATCTGGCCCAGCACCTCGCCGCCGAGCTTGAGGCTGTCCTTGATCTGGGCCGTCGTGCTCATGTCGAGCAGGGCACGCAGCACGTTGGCGTCGTTGGTGGCCGCACCGACGTTGACGCCGCCGACCATGTCCGCCGCGTTCTCGCGGTTGGCCATCCAGCGCGCGGCAGCGCTGGTGGCGGCGCCGTCGCTCAGCACGAAGACCGAGGCGCCCCGCGCCTGCGGCGTGAAGAAGGCGTCGGCGTGGATGGAGACGAAGAGATCGGCCTGCACGCGCCGCGCCTTGCGAACCCGTTCGTGCAGCGGCACGAAGAAGTCCGCATCGCGCGTCATCAGCACCCGGATGTTGGCGTTGGCCGTCAGGCGCTCGCGCAGCTTGTGGGCCACCGACAGCACCACGTCCTTCTCGCGCAGGCCCGACGGGCCGACGGCGCCCGGGTCCTCGCCGCCGTGGCCGGGGTCGAGGGCGATGATGATGAGGCGGTCGATCTTGGGTTCGGCCGCCGCCGCGGGCGGCGGGGGCGGCGCGGGTTTGGACGCGGCAGCCACCGGTGGCTGCGGCAGCGGCTGCGGCAAGGGGGCCGAGGAGGCGGGCGGCGCCGGCGGACGTTCGATCTTCTGGATCAGCTCGCCCAGTGCGTCGTTGACCGCGCTGGCCGCGGCCTCGGCCCGCTGGGCCGGCGTCGTCGCGGGAGCTGGCGCCTTCTCGCGCTCCTGCACCAGGGCCAGCAGCGGGTCGGCCTGGAACTTGGGATAGAGGTCGAAGACGAGGCGGTGCTTGTAGGCCGCCACCGGCGTCAGCGTGAAGATCTGCGGCGCCACCGGCTGGCGCAGGTCGAGCACGATGCGCACGACGGTGGGCGTGTTCTGGCCCACGCGCACGCCGCTGATGTAGGGGTCGTCGGGCTTGACCTTGCCGATCAGCTCGCGCAGCCCGGGGCTCAGTGCCAGGCCCTCGATGTCGATGACGAGGCGGTGCGGCGAGTCGACGAGGAAATGCCGGGCCGCCAGCGCCTGGTCGGACTCGATGGTGACCCGCGTGTACTCCTGCGCCGGCCACACGCGCACGGCGACGATGCTGGCCTGGCCGGGCTGGGTCGGCGCGGCCAGGGTTTGCGGCGCCTTGAGCAGCAGGGCGAGGAGGCCGAGCGAGGAGCGGCGGCGCATCGTCGTCATGCCAGCGCCTCGACGAGGCGCGGCGCGCCGACGGCCCGCACGTCGCGGCCATCGCCGGATGTCGGTTCGATGAAGAGTTGAAGGTCGGGGGCGGGCAGTTGGCCCGCGGCCTTCTCGGGCCATTCGCAGAGCTTGAGGCCCGGCGCCGCGAAGACGTCGCGCAAGCCCGCGTCCTCCCACTCGCGCGGGTCGCCGAAGCGGTAGAAGTCGAAATGACTGGCCGTGGCGCCGCAGGGCAGGGCATAGCTTTCCATGACGGCGTAGCTCGGGCTCTTGATGCGGCCCTGCACGCCGAGGGCGCGCAGCAGCAGCCGCACGAAGGTGGTCTTGCCGGCGCCGAGCGGGCCGTGCAGTTCGATGAGGGCGTTCGGGGCGGGGAGCAGGGCCCGGGCCAGGCGCTGGGCGGTGGCTTCGGCGGCGGCCTCGTCGGGCCAGTGCAAGCGCGTTTCTAGAATCAAGGCCAAATGCAGGATGTCCCGTCCACTGTCGATGCCGCCGCGCTGTTGGAGCGTTTGCGCGGCTGGGCGCATGAGCTGGGATTCTCACAGATCGCAGTGGCCGATGTGGACCTGTCGAGCGCCGAACCCGGGCTGCTGGCCTGGCTGGCCGCCGGCCATCACGGCAACATGCACTACATGGCCGCCCACGGCCTCAAGCGCGCCCGGCCGGCCGAACTGGTTCCGGGCACGCTGCGCGTCGTCACCGCGCGCATGGACTATCTGCCGCGCTCCACGCCGCCGGGCTGGCAGGCCATCGAATGGGCCGGCCTGGCCGACGCTCGCCAGGCCCAGGTCTCGATCTACGCCCGTGGCCGGGACTATCACAAGGTGCTGCGCCAGCGGCTGCAGAAGCTCGCCGAGCGGCTGCAGGGCGAGGTGGGCCCGCTCGGGCATCGGGTGTTCACCGACTCGGCGCCGGTGCTGGAGGTCGAACTGGCCACCCGCTCGGGCCTGGGCTGGCGCGGCAAGCACACCCTGACCCTGCACCGCGACGCCGGCTCGATGTTCTTCCTCGGCGAACTCTTCGTCGACCTGGCCCTGCCGCTCACACCGCCCATCAGCGGCCATTGCGGCGAGTGCCGGGCCTGCCTGGACGTCTGTCCGACGGCGGCCATCACGGCGCCCTACCGGGTCGACGCGCGGCGCTGCATCTCCTACCTCACCATCGAGCACGACGGCCCCATTCCGGCGGAGCTGCGCCCGCTCATGGGCAACCGTGTCTACGGCTGCGACGACTGCCAGCTGGCCTGCCCGTGGAACAAGTTCGCCGCGCCGGCGGTGCTGGCGGATTTCGATGTGCGGCCGGGCCTGGCGGGCACGCCGATTGCCGCGCTGCTGGGCTGGGACGAGGCCGAGTTCCTGCGCCGCACCGAAGGGTCTGCGATCCGCCGCATCGGTTTTGTGCGCTGGCGCCGCAACCTCGCCGTGGCCGCGGGCAATGCGCTGCGCAAGGTGGACGACGCGGCGCTGCGGGCGGCGCTTCAGCGGGCCGGGGAGGGTGCCGACCCGGTGGTGGCGGAGCATGTCGCCTGGGCCCTGTCCGCGCCGCAGCCTCCCGGCGCGTTATCGTCCGCACCGCCTTCCGTTGGAGCCCTCGAATGAACCTGCCGATCCGCCGCCACGCCGCCGTCCTGGCCCTGGCCGCCGCCGTCTCCCTGCCCGCCCAGGCGTTGCGTTATGAGGGCCAGGATTTCGCCGACACGCTGCAGCTCGACGGCACCAGTCTCCAGCTCAACGGTGCCGGCAAGCGCCAGGTGGCCATCTACCCGCTCTACCTTGCAGCCCTGTACCTGCCGCACAAGACGACCACGCCGGACGCGGTCTATGCCCAGCCCGGGCCCAAGCGCCTGGAGATGCGCATCGTCATCCCGCTCGTGAAGGACGTCTCCACGCAGGAGTTCGTCAAGGCCGTCGACAAGGGCGTGCAGCGCAACTGCACGGAGGCCGAGAAGGCTGCGGTGGCGGAGCGCGTGCGGCAGTTCAATGCCGCCATCACCGAGGTCGGCCGCGTGAAGAAGGGCGACCTGCTGCGCATCGACTACCTGCCGGCCCAGGGCGGCACGGTGCTGACGGTGAACGGCAAGGTGTGGGGCAAGCCCATCGAGGGCCAGGATTTCTACACCGCCTTCCTGAAGGTCTTCCTCGGCGAGAAGGTCACCGACAACCGGCTGCGCGCCGGGCTGCTCGGACAGCCGGCGTCCTGATCTAGGGCTAGCATCGGCTCTCCAGAACACCGGAGACCGATGACATGCAACGCCGTTCCGTCCTCCAAGCCGCCGCGCTGGCCGGCCTCAGCCCTCTCGCCTGGGCCGAGGGCTATCCCGCGAAGCCCGTGCGCCTGATCGTGCCGTTCGCGCCTGGCGGCACGACGGACATCATTGCCCGCATCGTCTCCGAGCGCATGGCCAGCCTGCTCGGCCAGACCATGGTGGTGGACAACAAGGCCGGCGGCGGCGGCACGGTGGGCGCCACCGAGATCTCGCGCGCCGCTCCCGACGGCTATACCCTCGGCGTGGCGACCGTCTCGACGACGGCCGCCAACCCGGCCATCAACCCGAGGATCGCCTACAACCCGCTGACCGACTTCACGCCCATCATCAACATCGCGGCCACGCCCAACGTGATCGCCGTGCATCCGAGCTTCCCCGCGCGCGACTACAAGGGCTTCGTCGCCGAGCTCAAGAAGAACCCCGGCAAGCACAGCTATGCGACCTCGGGCACCGGCGGCATCGGCCACCTGCAGATGGAGCTGTACAAGACGCTCGCCGGCGTCTTCGTGCTGCACATCCCCTACCGCGGCGCCGGCCCGGCGCTGAACGACACCGTCGCCGGTCAGGTGCCGATGATCTTCGACAACCTGCCCTCGGCGCTGCCCTTCATCAAGGACGGCCGCCTCATCCCCATCGTCGTCGCGGCGCCGCAGCGACTGGCGGCCCTGCCCAATGTGCCGACCTTCAAGGAGGTGGGGCTGGAGCCGGTCAACCGCATGGCCTACTACGGCATCCACGGGCCCAAGAACCTGCCCAAGGAAGTCGTCGACAAGGTGCACGGCGCCGTCAAGAAGGCGACCGAACTCCCCGACGTGAAGAAGCGCATCGAGGACACCGGTTCGCTCATCATCGCCAACACGCCGCAGGAATTCGCGGCCCAGATCGCGGCCGAACTCGACGTCTACCGGAAGGTCGTGGCGGCGCAGAAACTGAAACTTGACTGACCCGGGCATCGAGGCCTTCGTCGAGGCGCTCTGGCTGGAAGACGGCCTGAGCGCCAACACGCAGGCGGCCTACCGGCGCGACCTGGCGGCGCTCGCCGCCTGGCTGGCACCGACGCCGCTGGACGCCTGCACCGAGGCGCAGTTGTTCGAATACGCGGTGGCCCGGCCGGCCGGCAAGGCGACCAGCGCGAATCGGCGGCTGTCAGTCTTCAAGCGCTATTTCCGCTGGGCGCTGCGCGAGGGCCGCATCCAGGCGGACCCCACGCTCAAGCTGACCACCGCGCGCCAGCCGCTGCGTGTGCCCAAGCTGCTCAGCGAAACCCAGGTGACGGCCCTGCTGGCCGCGCCGGACGTGGACACCCCGCTGGGCCTGCGCGACCGCGCCATGCTCGAGCTGATGTATGCCAGCGGCCTGCGGGTCTCGGAACTGGTGACCCTCAAGAGCGCCCACCTGGCCTTCAAGGATGCGGTGCTGCACGTGACGGGCAAGGGCGCCAAGAGCCGCATCGTGCCCTTCGGCGAGCATGCACGCGACTGGCTGGCGCGCTACCTGAGGGAGGCCAGGGCCGAAATCCTGGCCGGGCAGAGCAGCGATGACCTCTTCGTCACCGCGCGCGGCGCCGGCATGACCCGGCAGATGTTCTGGACGCTGATCAAGAAGCACGCCTTCGCCGCCGGCATCACGGTGCCGCTGTCGCCGCATACCTTGCGCCATGCTTTCGCCACGCATCTGCTCAATCATGGGGCGGACCTGCGCGCAGTGCAGCTGCTTCTGGGGCATGCCGACCTGTCGACGACGCAGATCTACACCCATGTGGCGCGTGAGCGGCTGAAGGCACTGCACGCCCAGCACCATCCCCGCGGTTAGCGGCGACCAGCCAGGGCCGGTCTTGCCTCGCTCTGGTGCGCACGCACCGTGCCGAGGCCGAGGGCTTCGGGTTGCCCCGGGGCTTCGATGGTTTCGTTGGTTTCAAGCTGTCGGCGGGCCACAACACCGAGGGGCCAGGCCACGGTGGACCGGGGCAAACTCCGCCGCCATCACAAAGCTTCACGGAGTCGTCATGCCTGTTCACCGCCTTCTGCCGGTCGCCCTGGCCGCTCTCAGCCTCTTCGGCTCGTCCGCCGTGCTGGCCCAGGAGGCCAACAACCTGGAACGCGTCACCGTCCTGGGTTCGCGCAAGTCCTTGCCGGCGGCCTCCTCGACCGACACCCTCGTGCCGGTCGACATCTACTCGATGAGCAAGGTCGCCGAGAGCGGTGGGCAATTCGACCTTGCCCAGTCGCTGCAATACCTGTCGCCGTCCTTCAACTCCACCCGCCAGACGGGGGCGGACGGCGCCGACCTGATCGACTCGGCAGCCCTGCGCGGCCTGGGTTCCGACCAGACCCTCGTGCTGGTGAACGGCAAGCGCCGCCACACGGTGGCCCTGGTCAACCTCTTCGGCGCCCGCAACCGGGGCTCCACTGGGACGGACATGAATTCCCTGCCGTTGCTGGCCATCGACAACGTGCAGGTGCTGCGCGACGGTGCCGCGGCCCAATACGGCTCGGACGCCATCGCCGGCGTCATCAACATCCAGCTCAAGAAGAAGGCCGGCTGCGAGGCGGTGGCCGGTTATGGCCAGTACTCGGCCGGCGACGGCAAGAACTGGCTGGCCTCGGCCTACTGCGGCGTCAAGCTCGGCGGCGGCACGCTCGGCATCACCGGCGAGTGGCAGGATCGCGGGCGCTCGAGCCGCGGTGGTCAGGACTTCTACCCCCGCATCATTGGTGACACCAAGGTGCAGAACAAGACGGTCTACCTCAACGGTGAGTTCCCCATCGCGGGCGACAGCAAGCTCTACCTGACCGCCGGTGCGCAGAACCGCGATGCATCCTCGGCGGCCTGGGCCCGCGGTGGCGTCGGCTCCGACGACATCCCGAGCCGCAATTCGGCAGCCATGTACCCCGACGGCTTCGTGCCCTTCATCAACGGCAAGATCGAGGACCGTTACCTCATCGTCGGCTGGAAGTCCTCCTTCGCCGGCTGGGAGACTGACCTGTCCCAGACCTTCGGCTCCAACAAGCTGCGCTACGACATCAGCCACACGCTGAACGCCTCCATCGCCAACAAGGACCTGCTGGCCGGTGGCAAGGGCGTCAGCCCGTCGAGCTTCAATGCGGGCGGCTTCGGCTTCGACCAGTACACCACCAACTTCGACGTCAGCCGCTTCTTCCCTGAACTGCTGGGTGGCAGCAACGTCGCCTTCGGCGCCGAATACCGCCGCGAGAAGTACAACATCGTTGCAGGCGAGCCGGGCTCCTACATCGATGCCGACGGCGTGGGCTTCGGCGGCAACGCCGGCAGCCAGGGCTTTCCCGGCTTCCAGCCGTCGGACGCCACCCGCCGCAGCCGCAGCAGCCAGGCCCTCTATGTGGACTGGGAGGCCAACCTGACGCCGTCGCTGACGGCCGACGCGGCCGTGCGCACGGAGCACTACAGCGACTTCGGGTCCGAGACGACTGCCAAGCTGGCCGGCAGTTATGCCGTCAACAGCGGCTTCCTGCTGCGCGGCGCGGCGAGCACCGGTTTCCGCGCGCCCAGCCTGCAGCAGCTTTACTTCTCGTCGACCTTCACCGACTTCATCAGCGGCAAGCCGCTGGACGTCGTGCTGGCCCCCAACGGCAGCACCATCGCCAACGCCGCCGGCGTGCCGGCGCTCAAGCAGGAGAAGTCCAGGAACTACACCGTCGGCTTCACCGCCAAGCCCAGCACCGACACGGCCATCACGCTGGACCTTTACCAGATCAAGATCAAGGACCGCATCGTGCTGTCCGGCCGCTTCGATGCCGACAACTATCCGGCGCTGGGGGCGATCCTGCAGGGCCTCGGAGTCGGTCAGGCGCAGTTCTTCGTCAATTCCGTCAACACCCGCACGCGCGGCCTGGACCTCACAGCCTCAACGCGGGCCAAGGTGGGCGCCGGCATGCTGAACACCTTCCTGGCCCTCAACGTGAGCCATACGCTGGTGACCGCGGTCAATGCGCCGGCCTCCTTGAAGGGCTTCGAGGACGTGCTGCTGTCCGAGCGCGAGCGACTCTTCATCGAGCAGGGCGGCCCGCGCGACAAGGAGACCCTGGGCTTCGAGTACAGCCAGGGGGCGTGGACCGGCGAGGCCAAGATCATCCGCTTCGGCGGCCAGACCCTGGGTACCTTCTCTGGCCCGCCGGTGCCCAACCAGGTCTACAAGCCCAAGGCGTCAATGGACCTCGGCCTGAGCTGGCAGGCCACGCCGGCGCTCAAGTTCAGCGTGGGCGGCAGCAACGTCTTCAACGTCCACCCGACCAAGCAGGACCCCAACGAGACCGACAACGGCTTCTACTATGAGAGCTTGCAGTTCGGTCTGAACGGCGCGTCCTACTACGCGCGGATGCACTACCGCTTCTGACCTGGCCGCGGCGGCCCGCCGGGAGGCGGTGCCGCCCTGTGCCCCGGGCCGTGCCTCGCCGCGCGGCTTTGCCGCCCGCCGACAATGCCGGCATGGACCACAGCTTCCTCTCCGCCCTGATCCTGCTGCTGCTGGTGCTCGACCCGCTCGGCAGCCTGCCCATCTTCATCCCCATCATGCGTTCGGTGCCGCGGGAGCGGCGCACGCGGGTGGCGATGCGCGAGGTGGGCATCGCCTTCAGCGTGCTCTTCGCCTTCATGTTCCTGGGCGAGGGCTTCCTGCGGGTCATGCACCTGTCGGAGCGCTCGCTGGAAGTGGCTGGCGGCGTGATCCTCATGATCATCGCCATCCGCATGATCTTCGGCGGCTCGGGCGAGTCGGCCTATGGGTTGGAGCCGGGCCGCGAGCCCCTGATCTTTCCGCTGGCCGTGCCGCTGCTTGCCGGACCGTCGGCGATGGCGACGGTGCTGCTGCTGGCATCGCGCCAGCCCGACCGCATCTACGAATGGATAGGTGCGCTCAGCGCTGCCATGTTGGTGTCGGGCGTCGTGCTGGTGCTGGCGGACCGCATCCGCAAGCTGCTGGGCGACTCGGTCGTCTCGGCGATCGAGAAGCTGATGGGCCTCGTTCTGACGGCCATCGCCGTCGAGATGGTGCTGGCCGGCCTGAAGCGCTATTTCGTCGGCGGGCTCTAAATATGGGGTCAGAGTCGATTAAATAAAATCGACTCTGACCCCATTTTTTGGGCGGAGCGCCTATTTTTGCTTCTTGGCTTCCTTGCCCTTGGGCATGACAGCGGTCATGGGCGCGACCGGCCGGTCGGAGCCGGCGGTCTTGCCGGGCGCGGCGTCCTTCTTGGGCTTCTTCGCCATTTTGTTGCTGCGCTGTTCGGTGTTGGCCATGGGACCTCCTCGCAAGTGAATGGGTAGCGCCGGACTATGCCTCAGCCCGCCAGGTCGGCACACCAGGCGGCGTGGCCCGGCGAGGCTGGCCAGTCATCGGCGGTGATGTCGTAGCGCTTGCACTCCATGTCGTACCAGCGCCCCAGGCCCACGTAGCGCATGCCCAGCCTTTCCATGACCGTGGCCGAGGCCACGTTGGGCGGCTGGCAAACCGCGCAGACCAGCTCGGGCTTCAGCGTCTCGAAGGCCCAGCCCACCATGTGGCGGGCTGCCTCGCTGGCATAGCCCTGACCCCAGGCGTCCTGGCGCAGCCGCCAGCCGGTTTCGAGCGGTCCCTCGGGGTCGCGGTTGAGGTGCTGGATGCAGCCGCTGCCGATCAACTCACCGTCCTCGCGGCGTATGAATCCCCACCATGAATAGCCGAACTCGGCCCAGCGGGCTTTGACACGGTCGATCATGGACTGGGTGTCCTGCAGCGTGTCGGGCCGGCCGGTGATGTAGCGCATGACGACCGGGTCGCGATTGAGGCGGTGCAGACCCTCGAAATGGCGGTCGTCGAGCGGCTCGAGGCGAAGGCGGGGGGGCTGCAGGACAGGCATGGCAAGTGTGAGCGAGCGGGCCATTCTGAAACGACCCGTTCTCACGATTCGAAAGTCACCTTTCAGATCGTGAAAAGCAGCGATGTTGCGGCGCCGCAATTTTTCTCATTATGGTGAATGACGTTTTGCGATTTGAAAAATACAATCTAAGTCACTGTTTTTTAAAGATAAAGTTTTTTGTCTTATATAAGACTTGACCCTCCACAAGCGCCCGGGGCAGGACTAGTCTTGCGCCATCGGTTTTCGATGTTTGCAAGGAGATTTCCATGAGCCGCCTGACCCGTGAACAACAGATCGCAGCCCTCGAGAAGGACTGGGCCGAGAACCCCCGCTGGAAGGGCATCCAGCGCGGCTATACCGCCGCCGACGTCGTGCGCCTGCGCGGCTCCGTCGAGATCGAGCACACCCTGGCCAAGCGCGGTGCCGAGAAGCTGTGGAACCTCGTCAACACCGAGCCCTTCGTCAACGCCCTCGGCGCCCTGACCGGCAACCAGGCCATGCAGCAGGTCAAGGCCGGCCTCAAGGCCATCTACCTGTCGGGCTGGCAGGTCGCCGGTGACGCCAACAGCAACGGCGAGATGTACCCCGACCAGTCCCTGTACTCGGTGGACTCGGTGCCCAAGGTCGTCCGCAAGATCAACGCCACCTTCAAGCGCGCCGACGAGATCCAGTGGAGCGAAGGCAAGGGCGACATCGACTTCTTCGCCCCCATCGTGGCCGATGCCGAAGCCGGCTTCGGCGGCGTGCTCAACGCCTTCGAACTGATGAAGGCCATGATCGAGGCCGGCGCCGCCGGTGTGCACTTCGAAGACCAGCTCGCCAGCGCCAAGAAGTGCGGCCACATGGGCGGCAAGGTGCTCGTGCCCACCCGTGAAGCCGTCAACAAGCTCGTCGCCGCCCGCTTGGCCGCCGACACCATGGGCGTGCCCACGCTCCTCGTGGCTCGCACCGATGCCGAAGCCGGCGACCTCGTCACCAGCGACATCGACGACAACGACAAGCCCTTCTGCACCGGCGAGCGCACGGTCGAAGGCTTCTACCGCACCCGCAACGGCCTGGAGCAGGCCGTCAGCCGCGGCCTGGCCTATGCGCCCTATGCCGACCTGATCTGGTGTGAGACCGGCAAGCCCGACCTGGCCTACGCCAAGGCCTTCGCCGAGGCCATCCACGCCAAGTTCCCCGGCAAGCTGCTGGCCTACAACTGCTCGCCCAGCTTCAACTGGAAGAAGAACCTCGACGACGCCACCATCGCCAAGTTCCAGCGCGAGCTCGGCGCCATGGGCTACAAGTTCCAGTTCATCACGCTGGCCGGCTTCCACAGCCTGAACTACTCGATGTTCAACCTGGCCCACGGCTACGCCCGCAACCAGATGAGCGCCTTCGTCGAGCTGCAGGAAGCCGAGTTCGCCGCAGCCGAGAAGGGCTTCACGGCCGTCAAGCACCAGCGCGAGGTCGGCACCGGCTACTTCGACGCCGTCACCACCACCATCGAAGCCCAGGCTTCGACGGCCGCCCTCAAGGGCTCGACGGAAGACGAGCAGTTCTTCGACGCCAAGCACGGTTGATCCAGGGAACGTCAACTCCCGACTTTCGAGCCCGCCTTGGCGGGCTCTTTTTTGTGTGCGCCCAGCATGGGCGCACATCCTGGAGGTGCAAGTCCTCCCGCGAGCTGGTCACAGTGAGCGAAGCGAAGCGCAACTGCGTGAGGGCGACCGAGCGTGGGAAGGAAGCGTGG
>NZ_JAJTWT010000015.1 GCF_021353235.1 Pelomonas caseinilytica | reverse complement strand
GCCCTCCAGAACTCCCAGAAATCAATTGCCATTGAATTTGATTCTGGGAGTTCTGACCATCGGCATTCACCCCGCATCACCAGTGTTCATGCGGGTTGCGGGCGTTTTGCAGGGCCGACTACGTCGGCGACGTGATCTCGGATTCCAAGGGGTCGTCCAGGACCGGCGTGACGTTGACGGTCAAGCGCATCGGCAAGAACCTGGTGCGAGTCACGTCCGACTACCCGCGGCTGCCGGTCGTGGAGGTGCCGCTGACGCAGGCCATGGGCAAGATCCTGCAGTCGCGCGGCGACTGCGTCTTCCTGCTCGACCGAGGGCCATCGCCCGCGCGGCTGGACGTGAGCTTCCTCAACGAGGTGAGCTGGTCGGGCCAGCAGCGCTGAAGCCCCGCTCGGCCGCCCGTGTTCCGGCCGGCTCAGGCTGCGACGCCGAAGAGCGCCCCGACGCCCGCCGTGATCGCCATGGCCAGGGCGCCCCAGAAGGTCACACGCACGGCAGACACCCCCAACGGAGCCCCGCCCGCGCGCGCGGCGACCAGGCCGAGGGCGGCCAGGAAGAACAGCGAATTGCCCGCCACGCCCCACATCAAGGCGGCACCGGGCAGCAACAGCACCACCAGCAGCGGCAGCGCGGCCCCCGCGGCGAAGCTCGCCGCCGAGGCGAGGGCGGCCTGCACCGGCCGGGCGGCCAGGGTGTCGGAGATGCCGAGTTCGTCGCGCGCATGGGCGCCCAGGGCGTCGTGGGCCATCAACTGCGTGGCCACCTCCGACGCCAGGCTCTCGCCCAGGCCGCGCTTCACGTAGATGGCGGTCAGCTCGGCATGCTCCTGCCGGGGGTTCTCGGCCAGTTCGGTCTTTTCCCGGGCGAGGTCGGCGTTCTCGGTGTCGGCCTGCGAGCTGACCGACACGTACTCGCCCGCCGCCATGGACATGGCCCCGGCGACGAGGCTGGCGACGCCGGCGACGAGGGTGGCCTGGGCGCCAGCTCCCGTGGCGGCCACGCCGAGCACGAGGCTGGCCGTGGAGACGATGCCGTCGTTGGCGCCGAGCACGGCGGCCCGAAGCCAGCCGGTGCGGTGGGTCCTGTGTCTTTCGTCGTGTCTCATCGGCTCGGCGGAGGTGGGGCGTCGGCGGCGAGTATGGCGCGGCCACAAAAAGACAAACGGCCCCTCGCGGGGCCGTTCAAGGCGGGGGGCCGGTTCGGCGGCTCAGCGGCCGATGTTCAGCGGGGCCATGGTCATGTAGGCGCGCGACTGGACGGCGATGCGGCGCTCCAGGTCGGCGTGGTCGATGGCGTCGGAGAGGAAGCGCTCGTCGGCGTCGTTCTGGGTCTCGACGGCGAGCACGGCGCGGATGGACTGCAGGAGGTTGTGGATGAAGCTCATGATGGTTGCGGGCTCGTGGCCCTGATGTCGCACTAGGGTAAACCCGATTTTAGGGTTAACCCTCACATCCTGCAACCGCTTTCGAGCGGATTTCAAACGTTTTCCAGCGCCAGGCCCGCCTGGGTCCAGGCGTCGATGCCGCCCTTGAGCACCCGTGCCGGGCGGCCCTGCCCTCGCAGCCACTGCGCGGCGCGCACGGCGGAGGCGTCGTTGGGGCAGGCGCAGTAGGTGATGAAGTGGCCGGCCGGCGGCCAGCCCTCCAGCGAGGATGTGCCCAGGGCGCCCAGGTCGAGGTGACGAGCGCCGGGGATGCGGCTCGCCAGCGGCAGCCCGGGCGACGTCGCCCGCACGTCGACGAGGACGACGTCCTGCGGGCTGCTGGCCAGCAGGGCCATCACCTCCGCCGGGGCCAGGCGCTCGAAGCGGTCCAGCTCGCGCCTCACCCGCAGGCGGCGCCACAGCCGCCAGCCGATGTACAGCGCCAGTGCGGCCAGCGCCAGGGCGAGGGCGACGCCGCCAAGCTGGCCGAGGGCGCGCAGCAGGGTGTCGATCTGGCCGTGGAAGGCCCGTCCCACGCCGATGGCCACGCCGGCCCACAGTGCCGAGCCCAGCAGGTTCCAGAGCGCGAAGCGCGACCACCGCATGCCCAGGGCCCCGGCCAGCGGCGGCGCCAGGATGGACAGGCCGGGCACGAACTTGGCGATGACCAGGGTGAGCACGCCGCGGCGGGCGAAGCTGGCCTCGTTCTGCCTCACGCAGCTGTCCGGCGAGATGGAGATGCGGCAGAGCGTGTCCAGCACGCGCCGGCCCAGCCGCCGGCCGGCCCAGAACCACAGCAGGTTGGCCGCCATGGCCGCCAGCGCAGCCGCGGCGAAGGACCGCAGCGCGAAGCCCTCGCGCGCCGCCGACTCGACACCCGCCAGCAGCAGCACCGGCGTGGACGGCAGCGGAGCGCCCAGCTGCTCCAGCAGCACGGCCAAGGCCACGGCGAGGAGGCCGTGGCGGGCGAAGAGCGGGGTCAGCAGGTCCATGGCGCTGGGCGGGCAGCATAGCGTCGGCAGCCCGGCCCTGCGGTCATCCGGGCCATCGCGATGTAGTTGATTACATTACGCCAATGACGACCCCGCTCTGGACGCAGTTCGACGCCGCGCCGCTGATGCTGACGCTGCGGGTGGCCGGCCTCGCCACCCTGGTCGCGCTGGCGCTGGGCACGGCGCTGGGCTGGGTCTTCTCCCGCACGCGGCTGCCGGGCCGCGGCCTGCTGGAGGCCGTCTGCATGCTGCCGCTGGTGCTGCCGCCCACCGTGCTGGGCTACGGCATCCTGGTGCTGATGGGGCGGCGCAGCCTCCTCGGCGGCTGGCTGCGCGAGCATTTCGACTACTCCATCGTCTTCAGCTGGCACGGCGCCGTCGTCGCCTCGGCCCTGGTGGCCCTGCCCCTCGTGCTCAAGGGCGCCAGCAGCGCCTTCGCCCAGGTGGACCGCCAGCTCGAAGCCGCGGCGCGCACGCTGGGCCAGTCGCCGTGGAGCAGCTTCCTGCGCGTGACCCTGCCGCTGGCCTGGCCCGGCATCCTCTCCGGGACGCTGCTGGCCTTCGCCCGTGCGATGGGGGAGTTCGGCGCCTCGCTGATGGTGGCCGGCTCCATCCCCGGGCAGACCCAGACCGCCTCCATGGCCATCTACGACGCGGTCCAGGCGGGCCGTGACGACGTGGCCCTGGCCCTCGCCCTCGTCGTGTCCGCCGTCTCGGTGGCCATCCTCATGCTGTCCAACCGCTACCTGCAACGGCCCATGCCATGAAACGCCTGCTGCTCACCCTCTCCCTCGCGGCCCTGCCGCTGCTGGCGCCGGCCCAGACGCTGACCGTCTCGGCCGCCGCCAGCCTGACCGATGCCTTCAAGGAGATCGGCGCGCGCTTCGAGGCCGCCCGGCCGGGCATTCAGCTGCGCTTCAACTTCGCCGCCTCGGGCCTGCTGCTGCAGCAGATCGTCCAGGGCGCGCCGGTGGACGTCTTCGCCAGCGCCGACCCCGAGACCCTGAACCGCGGCGTCGAGCAGAAGCTGCTGGTGGCGGACACGCGGCGCGACTTCGCCAGCAACTCGCTCGTCCTCGTCACCCCCGCCCAGGGCGCGCCGGCAATCGCCGCCCTCGCCGACCTGGCGCGGCCCGAGGTCAGGCGCATCGCCGTCGGCAAGGTCGCCTCGGTGCCCGCAGGCCGCTACGCCTGGCAGGCGCTCGAAGGCGCCCAGCTCTGGGCAGGCCTGCAGCCCAAGCTCGTGTTCGCCGACAACGTGCGCCAGGTGCTGGACTACGTCTCCCGCGGCGAGGCCGAGGCCGGCCTCGTCTACCGCACCGATGCCACCCTCGCCAAGGACAAGGTGCGCATCGTCCTGACGGTGGGCGGCCATGCGCCGGTGACCTACCCGGCCGCCGTCGTGGCGGACAGCCGGCAACCCGCCGCGGCGCGCGACTTCGTCGCCTTCCTGGCCAGCGGCGAAGCCCAGGGCATCCTCGCCCGCTACGGCTTCGGCAAGCCTTGATCGACGTCAGCCTTCAACTCGCCGTCAGCGACGCGCGCCGCCGCTTCGACCTCGACCTCGCCTTCGCCACCGACGCGCCCTTCATCGCCCTCTACGGCCCCTCGGGCGCCGGCAAGTCGCTGACGCTGCAGGCCATGGCCGGGCTGCTGCCCGTGCACGCGGGTCATGTGAAGCTGGACGGCCGCACGCTGCTGGACACCGCCACGGGCGTCTGCCTGCCGCCCGAATCGCGCGGCGTGGGCTACCTCTTCCAGCAGTACGCCCTCTTTCCCCACCTCAGCGTGCGCGACAACATCGCCTTCGGCCTGACGAGCTGGCGCCGCCGCCTCCAGCCGGCGGATGCCGCGCGGGTGGACGAGCTGATCGACGCCTTCGGCCTCGCGGCCATGGCGCGCAGCCGGCCCGCATCGCTGTCCGGCGGCCAGCAGCAGCGCGTGGCCCTCGCGCGCGCCCTGGCCCGTCGCCCGAGCCTGCTGCTGCTGGACGAACCGTTCGCGGCCCTGCACACCAGCCTGCGGCGCGAGCTGCGCGACGACCTGCGCGAGCTGCGCCGGCGGCTGGGCATCCCGGCCGTCATCGTCAGCCACGACCCCGACGACGTCATGGCCCTGGCCGACGAAGTCTTCCTGCTCGAGGGCGGCCAGTTGAGGCAGCGCCTGCGAGCCGATGACCCCGGCCTGCGCGCCGCACTCGAAGGCCGGCCGTGAAGCCGCACGACCAGCCCCTGCTCCAGGGTGAACTGCGCCTGGCCGGCCGCCTCGACGGCCGCTTCTTCGACCTGCTCGCGGCCCTGGCCCTGACCGGCTCGCTGCAGAAGGCCGCCCGCGCCGCCGGCTACAGCTACAAGGGCGCCTGGCTGGTGCTGGACGCCGCTGGCGCCCTCACCCATGCCCCCCTCGTCGAGACGACCACGGGCGGCACGGGCGGGGGCGGCACGCGGCTGACGGCCGAGGGCCAGGCGCTGTTGCAGGCCTGGCGCGAATTGCAGGCCCGCCATGCCGGATTCCTGCGCGAACAGGAGGCCTGGCTCGCCGGCCAGCCTGCACTGCAACAACTGCTGAAGAGGATGTCCATGAAGACCACCGCCCGCAACCAGTTCTCCGGCCGCGTGCTCGACGTGCAGGCCGGCCCCGTCACCACCAGCGTGCGCATCGGCATGGACGACGGCACTCACATCACCGCCTCCATGACCAGCCTGGCCGCCGAGGAACTCGGTGTCGATCTCGGCCAGGACGCCCTGGCCCTGGTCAAGGCCAGCGAGGTGGTGCTGGTGACCGACTTCGGCGGCTACCGCCTCTCGGCCCGCAACCAGCTCGCGGGCACGGTGTCGCGGGTGCAGCGGGGCGCCGTGTCCTCCCTCGTCGTACTGACCCTGCCGGGCGGCTCCACCGTCACCGCCAGCGTCACCAACGACGCCGTCGAGGCCCTGGGCCTGGCCGTCGGCCAGCCCGCGACGGCCGTGTTCAAGGCCTATGCCGTCATGCTGGCGGTGCGCGGCTAGGGCCTGCCCTAAAGGCCCAGCTCGCCGAGGCCCGGATGGTCGTCCGGCCGGCGGCCCAGCGGCCAGAAGAAGAGTCGCGCCGACGCGGCGATGGGCAGGTCGTTGATGCTGGCGAAGCGCCGCCGCATCAGGCCCTCGTCGGTGAACTCCCAGTTCTCGTTGCCGTAGCTGCGGTACCAGTGGCCCGAATCGTCACGCCACTCGTAGGCGAAGCGCACCGCGATGCGATGGCCTGCGCAGGCCCACAGCTCCTTGATGAGCCGGTAGTCCAGCTCCCTCGCCCATTTGCGCACGAGGAAGCCGTGCACCTGCTCGCGGCCGACCGGGAACTCCGCACGGTTGCGCCAGACCGTGTCGTCCGTGTAGACGCCGACGACCCGGTCGGGGTCGCGGCTGTTCCAGGCGTCTTCGGCGAGGCGCACCTTCAGCGCCGCCGTCTCGGGCGTGAACGGCGGCAGCGGCGGTTTGGTCGCCATCAGTAGGTCTTGTAGGGGAGGAACTTGCCGCTCATGACGATGCTCACGCGGTCGCCGGCCGCGTGGGGCTCGCGCTGCAGGTCCATCTTGAAGTCGATGGCGCTCATGATGCCGTCGCCGAACTCCTCGTGGATCAGCTCCTTGAAGGTGGTGCCGTAGACGCTGATCAGCTCGTAGAAGCGGTAGATCAGCGGGTCGGTCGGCACGGAGGTCGGCAGGCTGCCCTTGTAGGGCACGACCTTGAGCCATTGCGTCTCGGCCTCGGTCAGGTCGAAGAGCCTGGCCAGCTTGCCGGCCTGCTCGTCGTTGAAGGTCATCTGGCCCAGGCAGCCGGCGGTGACCCATTCCTTGCTGAGGCCGATCTCGCGGGCCACGTCGGCCCATTTGATGCCTTTGGCCACCTTGGTGGCGATGATCTTTTCGGTGACTTCGAGGCGGCTCATGCTTGGCTCCTGAGTGGGGCGGGAAGGGATTCGAGAGGGATGACTTCGGCGCTCGGCGCGAGGCCGGGCCTCACCTCCGGCGGGTGCTGGGGCGCACGGCCGTGGGACAGCGCGGCACTGCGCTCGACGAGGAAGTCGACGAGGTGGTTGCGGATGCGGTAGTACTGGGGGTCGTGGTGCAGCGAAGCGCGCTGGCGGTCCCGTGGCATGGTGTTGACGACGATCTCCGCCACGCGCGCCTGCGGGCCGTTGGCCATCAGCAGGATGCGGTCGGCCAGCAGGATGGCCTCGTCCACGTCGTGCGTGATCATGAAGACGGTCTGGCGCGTGGCGGCGCAGATCTTCAGCAGCTCGTCCTGGATGGTGCCGCGCGTCAACGCATCCAGCGCGCCGAAAGGCTCGTCCAGCAGCAGCATGCGCGGCTCGATGGCGAAGGCGCGCGCGATGCCGACGCGCTGCTTCATGCCGCCCGAGAGCTGGGCGGGCTGCTTGTCGAGCGCCGGCGTCAGGCCGACAAGGGCGACGTATTTCTCCACCTGGGCGTCCACCTCGGCACGCTTCCAGTCCGGCCATTTGCTCCTCACTGCGAACGCGATGTTCTGGCGCACGGTCAGCCACGGCATCAGCGCATGGCCCTGGAACACGACACCACGCTCCAGCCCCGGCCCGACCACCTCGCGGCCGGCCATGAAGACGTGGCCGTCGCTCGCCTGCTCCAGGCCGGCCAGCACGTTGAGGATGGTCGTCTTGCCGCAGCCGCTGTGGCCGATGATGCAGACGAACTCGCCTTCGGTCAGCGTGAAGTTGACGCCGTCGAAGACGGTCGCATCGCCGTAGCGCTTGGCCAGCGCTTCAACGGTCACCAATGCTGGCTTGCTCATGTTGCAGTCCCGGTGTTCACCGGCTCGCCAACGGTGGCCGGACATCCAGCGGCAGCCGCGGAACCGGCTTTGCCGGGCCGCTGGCTGCGCCCCCTTGAGGGGGAGCGCCGCAGGCGCTTCGGGGGTGGGACATCAGTCGGCATAGGTCACCGCTTTTTGTGCGCGGGCAAAGAGGAGGTCCAGCGCCATGCCCACGAGGCCGATGACGAGGATGGCGAAGATGACGTTGGGCAGGCTGAGGTTGTTCCACTCGTTCCAGACGAAGTAGCCGATGCCCGTGCCGCCCACCAGCATCTCGGCGGCCACGATGACCAGCCAGGCGATGCCCATGCTGATGCGCATGCCCGTCAGGATGGTGGGCGCCGCGGCCGGCAGGATGACCTCGAAGGCGCGGCGCAGCGGCGTCACCTCCAGCGTGCGCGCCACGTTCAGCCACTCGCGCCGCACGCCGGCCACGCCGAAGGCCGTGTTGATCAGCATGGGCCACAGGCTGCAGATGAAGATGACGAAGATGCCGCTCGCGGCCGAGTCCTTGATCGTGTAGAGGGCCAGCGGCATCCAGGCCAGCGGGGAGATGGGCTTCAGGACCTGGATGAAGGGGTCCAGCGCGCGGGAGGCCAGCGGGCTCATGCCGATGACGAAGCCCAGCGGAATCGCGACCAGCGCGGCCAGCACATAGCCCAGGCCCACGCGACCCAGCGAGTAGGCGAGCTGCAGGCCGATACCCTTGTCGTTGGGCCCCGCGTCGTGGAAGGGATGAGAGAGGTGGCGCACGACGACGCTTCCCATCTGCGCCAGCGTCGGAAAACCGCTCTTGGCGGGCGCCGCCGCAGGCGCGTCGACGGGCTTGCCCATCAGCCTGGCGTACTCGATCTGCTCGGGCGTCATCGCCACCGCCGACTGGGGCGCGGGCGCGCTACCGAGCGTGGCGAGATGCCACACGCCAAGCAGGCAGCCGAGCAGCAGCAGCGACAGCAGGCCGGCGCGGAAGTTGAGTGATTTCTGCATATCAGTGGCCTCTGCCCGAATGGCCGGAAACACAGCCACAGAGACACAGAGACACAGAGAGACCGGGCTGTGCGGGCGCGATCTCGACGCCTCTGTGCCTCCGTGTCTCTGTGGCTTTGTTCATGGGCGGTAGCGGCAAGCAAATGCTCATGTCACGTCCGTTTGATGGCGAAGCTCGACACATAGGCATCGGCCTTGGCCGGATCGAACTCCTTGCCCATCACCTTGAACTTCGGATAGCCGCCAGCCTTGTCGTCCGGCACCGCAAGGTCCAGCGCCTTCATCTGCTTCCTGGCGTCCGTCAGCAGGAAGACCTTCTCGGCGATCTGCCTGTAGTTCACGTCGCCCTTCACATAGCCCCAGCGCTTCATCTGGCTCAGCATCCAGACGGCCATGCTCTGCCAGGGAATGGGATTGAAGTCGGCGCGGTCGGGCACGACCTTCACATTGCCGAGGCCATCGGCGAACTTGCCGGTCAGCACCTGGGCGACGACGGTCTCCGGCTGGTTCAGGTAGGCCTGCGGCGCGATGACCTTGGCGATCAGCTCACGGTTCCTGGCCTCGCGCGCCATGGCGGCGGCGGTCAGCACGGCGCGGTACAGGGCGATGAAGGTGTTGGGATGCTTCTGGATGAACTCGGTGCTGGTGCCGAAGGCACAGCAGGGGTGGCCGTCCCACAGCTCCTTGGTCAGCAGGTGGATGAAGCCCACCTCCTCGAACACCGCACGCTGGTTGAAGGGGTCGGGGCCGAGGAAGCCGTCGATGTTGCCGGCGCGCAGGTTGGCCACCATCTCCGGCGGCGGCACGACGCGGATCTGGATGTCGCGGTCCGGGTCCAGCCCCGCTTCCGCCACGTAGTAGCGCAGCAGGAAGTTGTGCATCGAGTACTCGAAGGGCACGGCGAACTTGAAGCCCTTCCAGTCCTTGGGATCGCGCTTGTCCTTGTGCTTGACGGCCAGCGTGATCGCCTGGCCGTTGGTGTTCTGGATGGTCGCGACGTTCATCGGCGTGGCCACCGAGCCCAGGCCCAGGCTGATGGCCAGCGGCATCGGCGACAGGAAGTGCGTCGCGTCGTACTCCTTGTTGATCATCTTGTCGCGGATCAGGGCCCAGCCCGCCGTCTTCACGACCTCCACGTTCAGCCCCTGCTTGGCGTAGAAGCCCAGCGGGTGGGCCATGATCAGCGGCGTGGCGCAGGTGATGGGGATGAAGCCGATCCTGAGGTCCTTCTTCTCCAACCCTCCCTTGTCCTGGGCCATGGCCTGCAGCGCGGCGACCGGCAGCAGGCTGGAGATGGCGGCCATCGCCGTGCGGCGGCCCACGGCCTTCAGGAAGCGGCGGCGCAAGGCGTCCTCGGGAAACAGCGCCTTCACGAGGGCCGCCTCGACGAAGCGGGCCGACTCGGCCTCGAAGTCCGCCGTCTCGCTGCGGGCGCGCAGCTCGGCGGCGGCGTGGTCGGCGGGGCTGTCATGCCGGCCGCAGGCGCAGCGCATCAGCAAGGGCCGGTCGGCGTCGTAGGGATCGGGGGTCATCGAGTGCTCCATCACGGGATGGGAGCGACTCTAGGAACCGGCGGGCCGTCGCGGAATCGTGGGGAGCGGCGAGTTTTTGTAGGGCTGGCCCTACGAGGAAAAGTCCGGCGGCGCCTCTCCTGCCCGGAGCGAGGCGGTGGCCATGCGGCGCTCGCGCGACAGTGCCCCCCAAGCAGGGGGTCTCGCAGGGGCGCCAGCCGCGCCAGTACCGGCAACTTGGGCACTAGCATCCGCGCTTCCATTTTTTCGACAGAGAAGTTCCATGGTCAGCTCTGCAATCAAATCCATCCTCCTCGGGTCGGCCGCGGCAGTCTCCCTGGCTGCCCCCGTCAGTGCAGCCACCATCCTGCTGCACGACATTGGCGGCGCCGCTCAGGTGACCGGTACGCAGGCCGAGTTGGGCTTCAAGATCGCCGCGAAATATTGGGAATCGGTGCTTACCAACAACGCCACGATCGAGCTGAAGGTGGGCTACGGCGGGCTGCCGACCGGCGTGCTTGGCTCGACGGGCTCCAGCCTGGCCCAGTTCGTGCCGATCTCTGCCTACTACGACGCACTGAACGCCACCAAGACCAGCGCGCTGGACAGCCTGGCCGTGGCCAACCTGTCGCCGCTGAATGGCAATGGTGGCGTGTCCGCCCTGGTGCCGTCCTATCTCTCGCCAGCGACGAGCACCGGCATCGACGTCGCCGGTGGCACGCGGCTGGCGCCCGACAACGCCATCAACAGCACCCTGGCCCTGACCACGGCCAACGCCAAGGCCCTGGGCGCCAACTTCGGCCCCAGCTTCATCGACGGCACCATCCAGTTTTCCAACCAGTTCGCCTTCGACTTCAACCCGACGGATGGCATCCAGGCGGGCAGCTACGACTTCATCGGCGTGGCCATCCACGAGATCGGGCATGCGCTGGGCTTCGTCAGCGGCGCAGACGACTTCGACTACGCCAATGGCTACGCCGGTCCGGTCGATGACGCCTGGTGGGCCTACGGCCTGGACATGTTCCGCTACAGCGGCGCGGGCCAGTTGAACTGGGCACCGAACCAGCCGTCCTACTTCTCGGTGGACGGCGGCGCCACGTCCCTGTGGAACGGCTATTTCTCGACGGGCGAGACCACCGGCGACGGCAACCAGGCCTCGCACTGGAAGGAGCCCAACCAGGCGACGCCCTGCGACGACTTCCTCGGCGTCATGAACCCCTACATCTGCGGCGGCAAGATGGACTCGGTCACCGCGCTGGACCTGGCTGCCTTCGATGCCATCGGCTGGAACGTGAACTTCGACGTGCTGGCCAACCCCCGCTACGAGCTGACCACGGCGCAGATCTACGAGCAGTTCGCCACCCCCGAGCCGGCGAGCTGGTCGATGGCCGCGGTGGCCTTGTTCGCTGCCGGGCTGGTCACGCGCCGTCGCAAGCAGCAAGCCTGAGCTTCGGCCACCGCCTCGGCGGCTCGCCCCGGTTGCAGGCCTGCACCGGGGCGTTTTTCACTGGACCGCAGCGCCGATGGCCGCTGACGGCCTGTCAACCGGCACCCGCCGACTGCTCCATGCGCACGGCGAACAGCGCCAGCTCCACGTCGTTGCGCACGCCGATCTTCTCCAACACCCGGGCGCGGTAGGTGGAGACCGTGTTGGGCGACAGCACCAGCTGCTCGGCGATCTCGCCGACGCTACGGCCGGCGGCCAGCAGCTGGAAGACCTGATATTCACGGTGCGACAGCTTCTCGTGCAGGGGCTGCTCGTCCTGCGCCGGCCGGCCGCCCGCGCCGATGGCGCCGGCGAGCTGCTCGGCGACGTTGGGCGTGATGAAGAGCCTGCCGCGGGCGACGCTGCGCACGGCGTCGATCATCTGCTCGCTGTCCGCACTCTTGTTCAGGTAGCCGGCCGCGCCGAGCTTGAGGCTGCGCACGGCGTACTGACGGTCCGGGTAGGTGGACAGCATCAGCACCGGCAGGCGCGGGAATTCGGACTTCAGCGCCTTCAGGATGTCCAGCCCGTCGCGCTGGGGCATGGCGATGTCCAGCAGCACCACGTCGACCTGGCCCGCCCTCACCTGCTGGATGGCATCCGGCCCGTTGGCCGCCTCGCCGACGACGCACAGGTCCTCGGCCTCGGCCAGCACCTGCTTGATGCCCTGGCGGACGATGAGGTGGTCGTCGCAGATGAGTACGCGGATCATGCGGATTCCAGCGGCATGGCGAGCCGGACCGTCGTGCCCCGCCCCGGCGCGCTGTCGATGCCGATGCGCCCGCCGAAATGCGCCGCGCGCTCGCGCATGCCCAGCACGCCGTAGCTGCGCGCGTCGTTCAGCGCCTCGGGCGCGGCACCCACGCCGTCGTCGCGCACCTGCAGATACAGCACCGGCGCGGGCGGCGCGTCCACGTCGATGCGGATGGCCACATGGCCGGCCCGTGCATGCCGGGCGATGTTGGACAGCACCTCCTGGAAAATGCGGAACACCGCGATGGCCTGGCCGCCCGACGGCGGCGCCACGTCGGCGGCGACATGCATCTTGAAGTCCACCTGGCGCTCGTCGCTGCCGGCCATCCGGAACTCCTGGGCCTGCCACTCCAGCGCCGCCCACAGGCCCTGGTGGTCGAGGATGCTGGGGCGCAGGTCCGTGATGATGCGGCCGACGGAATCCACCGCCGTGTCCACCAGGCCGCCCATGCGCTGGCATTTGTCCAGCATGGGCTCGCGCAGGGCGGGGTCGCCCACGCGGCGCGCCAGCCAGTCGAGGTCCATCTTCAGCGCCACCAGCAGCGAACCGAGCTCGTCGTGGATCTCGCGGGCAATGCGCTTGCGCTCGGTCTCGCGCATGGCCTCCAGGTGGTGGGCCAGCTCGCGCAACTCGGCCGTGCGCTCGGCGACGCGCTGCTCGAGCTGGTCATGGCTGGCACGCAGCAGCGCCTCGGCGCGGCGGCGGGCGGAGATGTCGACGAAGGTGACGACGGCCCCCTGCACCGCCCCGCCCTCGATGACGGGGTAGCTGGAATACTCGGCCGGGAAGGGGCTGCCGTCGGCCCGCCACAGCACCTCGTCGTCGATGCGGCAGGGCTCGCCGCGGCGGAAGGCGTTGAAGATGGGACAGTCGCATTCCGGGTAATGGGCGCCGGTTTCGCGCGAGTGGTGGATCAACTCGTGCATGTTCCGGCCCAGCACGTCTTCGGTGCGCCACCCCAGGGTCTCGCAGGCGGCGCGGTTCACGAAGGTGCAGCGGCCGTCCATATCGATGCCGAAAATGCCCTCGCCGGTGCTTTCCAGCAGCAGCGCCAGGCGGCGCGTGGCGGCTTCCGAGGCGGCCGGCGGGCTGGCGAGCGTGTCCTGGGCAAACGGCATGTTCATGAGGAGAGCAAGGCCCATGCCACGCTTTGGTGCATGTCGAATAAGGAAATAAGCAAACAGTCGTTTGGCGAATAAGCGAGTTCGGGCACCCTCTCGGCTTTCGTTCATTCGACGGCCCCGCCATGCCCTCTTTTCTGCCCACCCGCCGCGCCCTGCTGGCGCTGATCGCCTCCTCCGCCTCCCTGCCCGCCCTGGCGGCCGATCCGGCCCTGCTCAACGTCTCCTACGACGTGGCCCGCGAGCTCTACAAGCAGATCAACCCGGCCTTCGTCGCCGCGCAGAAAGCCAAGGGCCAGGCCGTCACGGTCAACCAGAGCCATGGTGGCTCCAGCAAGCAGATCGGCGCCGTCATCGGCGGCCTGGAGGCCGACGTCGTCACGATGAACCAGGCCACCGACGTGGACCAGCTCGCCAGCAGCGGCCTCACGCCCGCCGACTGGCGCAGCCGCTTCCCGAACAACGCGGCGCCCTATTCGTCGACCATGACCTTCCTGGTCCGCAAGGGCAACCCCAAGGGCATCAAGGACTGGAGCGACCTGGCCCGACCCGGCGTGCAGGTCATCATCCCCAACCCCAAGGTCACGGGCAACGGGCGCTACGGCTACCTGGCCGCCTGGGGCAGCGTCATCGCCGCCGGCGGCAGCGAGGCGCAGGCCAGGGAACTCGTCACCAAGATCTTCACCAACGTGCCGGTGCTGGACGGCGGGGGCCGTGGCGCCACCACCACCTTCACCCAGCGCGGCATCGGCGACGTGCTCGTGACCTTCGAGGCCGAGGTCGAGCTCATCGAGAACGAGTTCGGCAAGGGCCAGTTCGAGCAGGTCAATCCCCATCTGTCCATCGAGACCGAAGCGCCCGTGGCCCTGGTCGACAAGGTCGCGGCCAAGCACGGCACCACCGCCCTGGCCAAGGCCTACCTCGACTTCCACTGGACCCCCGAGGCCCAGGAGATCATCGCCAGGAACAACTTCCGCCCGCGCGATGCGGCCGTGTTCAAGAAGCACGCCCAGCGCTTCGCCAACATCAAGCTCTTCACCGTCGACCAGACCTTCGGCGGCTGGGCCAAGGTCAGCAAGATCCACTTCGCCGACGGCGGCACCTTCGACCAGGTCATGGCCGGCATCAAGCGCTGAAAGAGTGCCCTTCGCCCAGTCGCGCCTCGCTGAACGCGGGCGCGCCTGGTCGGTCCCCCGAGGGGACGGCGATGCTTGCGGCATCGAGCCGCAAGCACATCGCCAACGCGGGCCGGCTTGGGAGCGGCCCGGCGCTCAGCCCGCAAAACATGAACAAAACTGACATGGTTCTGCTCTCAATGGCACGCCGCCGCGTGCTGCCCGGCTTTGCGCCGACGCTGGGCTTCACGCTCTTCTATCTGTCGCTGATCGTCCTGGTGCCGCTGGCCGCGGTCTTCCTGAAGTCCTCGGGCCATGGCTTCGACGCCTTCTGGACTGCCGCCACATCGCCGCGCGTGATGGCCTCCTACCGCTTGAGCTTCGGCGCCTCGCTGATCGCGGCCTTCATCAACCTCTTCTTCGGCCTGATCCTCGCCTGGTGCCTGGTGCGCTACGACTTCCCCGGCCGCAAGCTCGTCGACGCCCTCATCGACCTGCCCTTCGCCCTGCCCACGGCCGTCGCCGGCATCGCGCTGACAGCGCTCTACGCGCCCAACGGCTGGGTGGGCTCACTGTTCGCGCCGGGCGGCGCGCTGGCACCTCTGTTCGGCGAGGGCGGCGCCAAGATCGCCTTCACGCCGCTGGGCGTGCTGCTCGCGCTGATCTTCATCGGCCTGCCCTTCATCGTGCGCACCGTGCAGCCGGTGCTGGAGGACATGGAGACCGAACTCGAAGAAGCCGCGGCCTCCCTGGGCGCCCAACGCTGGCAGACCTTCCGCCTCGTCGTGCTGCCCACGCTGCTGCCCGCCCTGCTGACCGGCTTCGCCCTCGCCTTCGCCCGTGCGGTGGGCGAGTACGGTTCGGTCATCTTCATCGCCGGCAACATTCCGCTGGTCAGCGAGATCACGCCGCTGATGATCATCTCCAAGCTGGAGCAGTACGACTACGTCGGCGCCACGGCCATCGCGGCCGTCATGCTGGTGGTCAGCTTTGTGCTGCTGCTGGCCATCAACGGGCTGCAGGCCTGGAGCAGCCGCAGGGGCGCGCGATGAGCACGGCCCTTTCCGTCTCGCGCAGCCGGCCCGATTACCAGGCCAACCCCGCCACCCGTGAGTCGCGCGCCGTGCGCTGGCTACTGCTGGCCCTGGGGCTGACATTCTTCGGCCTCTTCCTGCTGCTGCCGCTCGTGGCCGTGTTCACCGAAGCGCTGCGCAAGGGCTGGGACCTGTACTTCGCCTCCCTGGCCGACCCCGAGACCGTCTCGGCCATCAAGCTCACGCTGCTGGCGGCGGCCATCGCCGTGCCCCTGAACCTCGTGTTCGGCGTCAGCGCCGCCTGGGCCATCGCCAAGCACGACTTCCGCGGCAAACAGATCCTCATCACCTTCATCGATCTGCCGTTCTCGGTGTCCCCCGTCGTCGCCGGCCTGATGTACGTGCTGCTCTTCGGCGCCCAGGGCTGGCTGGGTCCCTGGCTGCAGGAGCACGACGTCAGGATCGTCTTCGCCGTGCCCGGCATCGTGCTGGCGACCGTGTTCGTGACCTTCCCCTTCGTCGCGCGGGAGCTCATCCCGCTGATGCAGGCCCAGGGCCGCGACGAGGAGGAGGCCGCCACCGTGCTGGGCGCCGGTGGCTGGCAGACCTTCCGCCGCGTGACCCTGCCCAACATCAAGTGGGGCCTGCTCTACGGCGTCATCCTCTGCAACGCCCGCGCCATGGGCGAGTTCGGCGCGGTGTCGGTCGTCTCCGGCCATGTGCGCGGGCTGACCAACACGCTGCCGCTGCAGGTCGAGATCCTCTACAACGAGTACCAGTTCGCCGCGGCCTTCGCGGTGGCCTCGGTGCTGGCCCTGCTGGCGCTGGTGACCCTGGTGCTCAAGCAAATCGTCGAGTGGCGTGCCGGCCAGTCGAGCAAGGACAAATGATGGGCATCAAGGTCGAGAACATCCACAAGAGCTTCGGCGGCTTCACGGCGCTGGGCGACGTGTCGCTGGGCTTCCCGCGCGGCGAGCTGGTCGCGCTGCTGGGCCCCTCGGGCTGCGGCAAGACGACGCTGCTGCGCATCATCGCGGGCCTGGAGCAGGCCGACCGTGGCCGCGTGCTGCTCGACGGCCAGGACGCCTCCAGCACCCACGTGCGCGAGCGCCAGGTGGGCTTCGTCTTCCAGCACTACGCCCTCTTCCGCCACATGACGGTGTTCGACAACGTCGCCTTCGGCCTGCGCGTGAAGCCCCGCAAGCAGCGCCCGAACGAGGCCGACATCCGCAAGCGCGTCATGGAGCTGCTCCAGCTCGTGCAGCTGGACTGGCTGGCCGACCGCTACCCGCCGCAGCTCTCCGGCGGCCAGCGCCAGCGCATCGCCCTGGCCCGGGCGCTCGCCGTCGAGCCGCGCGTGCTGCTGCTGGACGAACCCTTCGGTGCGCTGGACGCCAAGGTCCGCAAGGAGCTGCGCCGCTGGCTGCGCCGGCTGCACGACGAGCTGCACATCACCAGCATCTTCGTCACGCACGACCAGGACGAGGCCCTCGAAGTCGCCGACCGCATCGTGCTGATGGACCATGGCCGCGTCGAGCAGGTCGGCACGCCGCAGGAGGTCTACGAGCGCCCCGCCACACCCTTCGTCTACGGCTTCCTCGGTGCGGCCAACCGCTTCGTCGGCCGCGCGCACGGGGGTGTGCTGCACATGGGCGAGCACCAGCTGCCCGGCGCCGAGGGCAGCGGCGAGGTGCTGGCCTACGCCCGGCCGCACGAGCTACAGATCACGACCGACGAATCGGCACCGGGCCTGGCGGCCACGGTGGAGCGCGTGCTGGCTTTCGGTGCGAGCGCGCGGGTCGAGCTGATCGGGCCGGACGGGGAGCCGCTGGAGGCCGAACTGACCCGCGACCAGGCCGAGGCCCTGCGCCTGCAGGGCGGCCAGCGGGTCAGGCTGAGCGCCCAGCGGCTGAGCCTGTTCGAGGCGGGGGCGGGGATTTGAGAGGCCTCTCGCTTGGTTGGTAGCTCTTGCCTGGGATCTTTCGACTCGGTGCGTTTGTTGGGTCGGGTCGGGTGGCTTTTGCATCGAGCCTTTGCCACTCTCTGCACCGCCGCGGGAATCCGCCCCGCGAGGGCGGGTAACTTTCTTCTGTCAGCGCCAGAAGAAAGTCACCAAAGAAGAGGCGCTCTAAATCCAGCGCCCTGATGCGTTGAACGCCAAGAAGCGCCGAGAGGCGACCCGCTGCGCTCTCGCCGCTGTCCCTATGCCGAGCACCACACATCGGGACCTTCACGCCGCCTAACGCCGGCTGCACGCCGGGCTCACCAATGAACGCACCACATGCGCCGACGCGCCGCCCGAGCGGCGCTTGCATTCAACTCGTGAGTTCGGCGTGCAGCCGACGTTAGGCGCACGGACGGTGGAGGCATCGGGCTCGTCACAAGGACAGCGGCGAGAGCGCAGCGGGTCGCCTGTTGCCCGGGCTGAGCCTCAAGCGCGCTGGGATGCTCGCTTTAAGGCGCCTCTTCTTTGGTGACTTTCTTCTGGCGCCGACAGAAGAAAGTTACCCGCCCTCGCGGGGCTGAGCCCGGACACAAGGCAGCCCACTGCGGGCTGCCTTGTGCCTGGCGAAGGACTTGCCGCTTGCAAGCGGCAAGGCAGGATTCCCGCGGCGGTGCACCGAGTCGAAAGGCTCCAAGCAAGAGCCACCCGCCCAAACGTTCAAACGGCGGAACGCGCATGCCCTCCCTCACTTTCCTTCCTTCCCCACCCCGCCCTTCCCACCCACACTGGGCGCTCAGCCACCAGGAGCGCTCCATGACCATCACCGCCATCAACGTCCGCAACCAGTTCCGCGGCACCATCAAGGAGATCATCGAAGGCCCCGTCGTCTCCGAAGTCGACGTCGTGACCCGCAGCGGCGACATCGTCACCTCCGTCATCACGACCCGATCGGTCAAGGACCTCGGCCTGGAGGTCGGCCGCGAGGTGGTGGCCCTCGTCAAGTCCACCGAAGTCTCGCTCGCCACGCTGTGACGCAGGCCAGGCCATGACCTACCGAGCCCCGCGCCTCCTCATCATCCCCGGCCTGAACGACAGCGGCCCGGCGCATTGGCAGACCTGGCTGCAGGCCCAGTACCGGGACGCCCGCCGCGTCACGCAGCGCGACCCCAGCCGCCCCGAACTGGAGCGCTGGGCCGAGCGCATCCAGCGCACGCTGGAGGTCGCGGGCGACGGCGAGTGGCTGGCCGTCGCCCACAGCTTCGGCTGCCTGGCCCTGGCCCGCCACCTCGCCGACCAGCCCGGCTCGCCCATCCGCGAGGCCCTCTTCGTTGCGCCCGCCGAGCCCGACAAGTTCGGCCTCGCCGAGTCCCTGCCCCACCACCGCCTGCCGCGTCGCAGCCGCCTCGTCGCCAGCAGCACCGACCCGTGGATGAGCGCCGCCAGCGCGGCGCGTTGGGCGCATCGTTGGGGCGCCAGCTACAGCAACCTCGGCCCGGTCGGCCACATCAACGCCGAGGCCGGCTTCGGCCCCTTCCCCCTGGCCAAGAGCTGGGTCGACGCCGCACGCGCCCGCGCCGCTGCCGAACAGCGACCGCGCCACGCGGAGTTCCGCGAATGGGCCTTCGCCGTCTGAGGCGAGGCTCCAGCGCGGACCGCATAACGATATGGCGAATCGTTCGACGACAGCCATCCCCACGCTCCGCACAATCGGCCGCCTCTGTCGTACAGGCTGCGCATGAACTTCCAGCAACTCCGCTCCGTCCGCGAGGCCCAGCGCCGCGGCTTCAACCTGACCGAGGTCGCCCAGGCCCTGCACACCTCGCAGCCCGGCGTCAGCCGCCAGATCCGCGAACTGGAGGAGGAACTGGGCATCGAGCTCTTCGTGCGCGTCGGCAAGCGCCTCACGGGCCTGACCGAGCCCGGCGAGCAGGTGCTGCCGGTCATCGAGCGCTTGCTGCTGGAGGCCGAGAACCTCAAGCGCGCAGCCGACGACTTCGCCAGCGCCGGCAGCGGCCGGCTGCGCATCGCCGCCACCCACAGCCAGGCGCGTTATGCCCTGCCGCCGGCTGTGCGCGACTTCCGCGCCCACCACCCCGACGTGAGCCTGCACCTGCAGCAAGGTTCGCCCCGCCAGATCGCCAGGCTGCTGATCGAGGGCGAGGCCGACGTGGGCATTGCCACCGAGGCGCTGGCGCAGTACCCGGAGCTGGTCGCCCTGCCCTGCTACCGCTGGACGCATGCCGTCGTCGTGCCGCCCGAGCACCCGCTGCTGGACGGCCCGCTGACCCTGGCGCGGCTGGCGCGGTTCCCCATCGTCACCTACGAGCCCGGCTACACCGGACGTTCCCACATCGACGAGGCCTTCACCGCCGCGCAGCTCACGCCCCACATCGTGCTCAGCGCCATGGACGCCGACGTCATCAAGACCTATGTCGAGCTGGGCCTCGGCGTGGGCATCGTCGCGGCCATCGCCTTCGACGAGGAGCGCGACCGCCACCTGCGCGCCATCGACGCCCGCCACCTGTTCGCCGACAACATGACCCGCCTGGCCGTGCGGCGCAGCGCCTTCCTGCGCGACTACGTCTACGAGTTCATCCAGACCTTCGCCTCGCCGCTGCGCCGCGAGGTGGTCGACGCGGCTCGCCACCAGGCGCCCGAGGGCGAGGCGGCGGGCTCGCCGGTGCTGGCCTGGTCGCAGGCGGCCTGACGCCGCGACCGAGCGCACAAGATGTGAAGTCTTGTTGCCGCGGTCAACGCGGCCTCGACAGCCCGCGTTGGGCGGCCTCATGATGAGGCCGCCATGAGAATCCTCGCGCTGAGCACCGCCTTCGTCCTCGCCCTCGCCGGCTGCGCCACCGTCCCGGGCCCCGGCCCGTCCACGCACGGCGCCGCGCAGGACGCCCTCTGGCTGGACCGCCTGACCTGGGGCGCCGGCAGCGCCGACCTCGCCGCGGTGCGAGCCCAGGGCCGCGTCGCCTGGCTGGACGCGCAGTTGCGGCCGGGCGCTGCGGCGCCCCTGCCCGATGCCGCCCAGTCGCAGATCCAGGCCCTCGCCATCAGCCAGCAGCCGCTGCCGGCCCTCGTGCAACGCATGGAAGCCCAGCGCAAGGCCGCCGACGCCCTCACCGACGACGCCGCCAAGGCCGCCGCGCAAAAGGAATACCAGCAGGCCATGACCCAGCTGGCCCGCGAGGCCTCGGCCCGCGCCCTGCTCGACGCTCTCTATTCCCCCCGCCAGGTGCAGGAGCAGCTGACCTGGTTCTGGTTCAACCACTTCAACGTCCACCAGTACAAGAGCAACCTGCGCGCGATGGTGGGGGACTACGAGCAGGGCCTGCGCGAGCGCTCGCTCGGCCGCTTCCGCGACCTGCTGGGCTACACCGCCCACCACCCGGCCATGCTGCGCTACCTCGACAACGAGCAGAACGCCGCCCACCGCATCAACGAGAACTACGCCCGCGAGCTGCTGGAACTGCACACGCTGGGCATCGGGGGCGGCTACAGCCAGCGCGACGTCCAGGAACTGGCCCGCGTTCTGACCGGCCTGGGCGTGAACCTGGGCGACAACCGGCCCAAGCTCAAGCCGCAGCAGGAAGCCCTCTACCGCCGCGACGGGCTGACGGAGTTCAACCCGGCCCGCCACGACTTCGGCGACAAGACGCTGCTCGGCACCACCATCCACGGCCGCGGCTTCGCCGAGATCGACGAGGTGCTGGACCTGCTGGCCCGCCATCCCAGCACGGCGCGCTTCGTGTCGCGCAAGCTGGCCCAGTACTTCGTGGCCGACGAGCCGCCGCCGACCCTGGTCGAGCGCATGGCGCAGCGATGGCGCGAGACCGACGGCCGCATCGCCGAGGTGATGCGCGCGATGGTGGCCTCGCCGGAATTCGAGGCCTCGCTCGGCCGCAAGTTCAAGGACCCGATGCACTACGTCGTCTCGGCCGTGCGCCTGGCCTATGCCGACCGCGTGGTGCTCAACACCGCGCCCATGACCGGCTGGCTCTACCGCCTGGGCCAGGCCCCGTACAACCGCCAGACGCCCGACGGCTATCCGCTCGACGAAAGCGCCTGGGCGGGCCCGGGCCAGATGACCACGCGCTTCGAGATCGCCCGCGCCATCGGCAGCGGCAGTGCCGGTCTTTTCAAGGTGGAAGGCGAGCCGAAGGACCGGCCGGCCTTCCCGCAGTTGGCCAACCCGCTCTATTACGAAGGCATGGCGCCTCGGCTGGCCGAGGCCACGCGCCAGGCGCTGGCCCAGGCCGCCTCGCCGCAGGAGTGGAACACCTACCTGCTCGCCTCCCCGGAATTCATGCACAGGTGACCCGATGAAACGCCGACACCTCCTCGAACTGGGCCTGGGCGCCGCCACCCTGCCGGCGCGGCTGTGGGCCGCCTCGCCGGACGCGCCGCGCCTGCTGGTCGTCTTCCTGCGTGGGGCCTACGACGCGGCCAATTTCCTCGTGCCCGTGTCCTCGTCCTTCTACTACGAGGCCCGCCCCAACATCGCCGTCGCCCGCACGGCCGCCCTGCCCCTGGACGCCGACTGGGGACTGGCCCCGGCGGTGGCCGACAGCCTCCAGCCGCTGTGGCTCAAGGGCCAGGCGGCCTTCGTGCCCTTCGCCGGCACGCACGACACGACCCGCAGCCACTTCGAGACCCAGGACCACATCGAACTCGGCCTCGCCGAGGACGGCGCGCGGGACTTCCGCAGCGGCTTCATGAACCGCCTGGCCGGCGTGCTGGGCGCGGGCTCACGGCTGGAGGCCATGGCCTTCACCGACCAGGTGCCCCTCATCCTGCGCGGCAACCTGCCCGTGGCCAACCAGGCCCTGCGCGACCTCGGCAAGCCGGCCCTGAGCGCGAGCCAGGCCCAGGCCATCGCCGGCATGTACGCCGGCACCCGGCTGGCCGGCACGGTCAGCGGCGGCTTCGAGGTGAGGGACGAGATCTCGCGCGAGATGGCCGGGGAGATGGAGGCGGCCAGCCGCAACGCCATCGCGGCCAAGGGCTTCGCGCTGGAGGCGCGGCGCGTGGCGCGGCTGATGCGCGAGCGGGTCACGCTGGGCTTCATCGACGTGGGCGGGTGGGACACCCACGTGGGCGAAGGCGGTGCCGCAGGCCAGCTCGCCACCAAGCTCGGCGAGCTGGGGCGCGGCCTGGCGCTGTTCGCCGACGAGATGGGGCCGCAGTGGAGCAACACCGTCGTCGTCGTGGTCAGCGAGTTCGGCCGCACCTTCCGCGAGAACGGCAACCGCGGCACCGACCATGGCCACGGCAGCGCCTACTGGGTGCTGGGCGGCGGCGTGAAGGGCGGGCGCATCGCCGGCGAGCAGGTGGAGGTCAAGGCCGCCACCCTCTTCCAGAACCGCGACTACCCGGTGCTCAACGAGTACCGGGCCGTGTTCGCCGGCCTGTTCCGGCGCATGTACGGCCTGAACGACGCGCAACTGGCCACCGTCTTCCCCGGAGCCAGCGCGCGCGACCTGGGGCTGGTTTAAGCCGCCTTGACCCAGCGGTCGACGACTGCCTTGACGCGCTCGCCGAAATGCTTGGCCGTGGCGAGGTCGCCCGGCACCATCTCCTCGGCCGAGGCATCGCTCGGGGTCTGGGTGATGAGGCCGGCATAACCGCCGAGGTTGTTGACATCGTCCCGCGTGGCGGCCTTGTGGTTGGGCGCCTTCAGGCCCATGCCGACCCAGATCATGCCGTGCTGCTGGCTGAGGGTGTGCAGGTACTGCAGGGTGCCCTGCTTGTCGCCGTTGAGGGTGGCGGAGTTGGTGAAGCCGGCGGCGATCTTGTCCTTCCAGACCTGGGCGTACCAGGGCTTGCTGCTGGCGTCGGCCACCTTCTTGAACTGCCAGCTCGGGCCGCCCATGTAGGTGGGCGTGCCGAAGACGATGCCGTCGGCCGCGGCCAGCGCGGCCCAGTCAGCCTCGGAGATGTTGCCCTCGGCGTCGATGGGCATCAGCTGGGCTCCCGCGGCCGCCGCGACGGCCTCGGCGACCTTCTTCGTGTGGCCGTAGCCGGAGTGGTAGAGAACGACGATCTTGCTCATGGGTTTCCTTTCGGAGTGGGGTTGCTCTGTAGTTTCGGGCCTAGCGACGGGCCGCTCCCGAGCAGGCCCGCGCTGGCGATGTGCTTGCGGCTCGATGCCGCAAGCATCGCCGTCCCCTCGGGGGACCGACTGGGCTTGCCGGCGTTCAGCCGGAGCAAGACCGGGCGAGGGGCTTGTTTCACTTCAAGCGGCCAGGTCGAAGACGAGGACTTCGGCATCCTTGCCAGCCGTCAACGCGAGGCGCGATGTTTCGCGAAGCTGCAAGGCATCACCCGCCGTCAGGTCTTGACCGTTTGCGGTAAGCGCGCCGCGCACCAGGTGGACGTAGGCGATCCGGCCGGGTGCCAGGTCCAGCTCGGCGGACTCGCTGCCGTCGAACAGGCCGGCGTAGAGCCGCGCATCGGCGTGGATGGTCACCGCGCCGTCGGCACCGTCGTTGGCCGCCACCAGGCGCAGCCTGCCGCGCTTGGAGGCCGTGTCGAAATGCTTCTGCTCGTAGCTGGGCGCGATGCCCCGCGAGTCCGGCATGATCCAGATCTGCAGGAAGTGGGTCGTCTGATCCTTGGCATGGTTGAACTCGCTGTGCAGCACGCCGGTGCCGGCGCTCATGCGCTGCACGTCGCCGGGGCGGATGACGCCCGAGTTGGCCGCGCCTTGCTCGCCGTTGCCCATGCTGTCCTTGTGGGCCAGTTCGCCGGAGAGGACGTAGCTGATGATCTCCATGTCACGGTGGCCGTGCGTGCCGAAGCCGGTGCCCGGGGCGATGCGGTCCTCGTTGATGACGCGCAGCGGGCCGAAGCCCATGCGGGCCGGGTCGTAGTAGTCGGCGAAGGAGAAGCTGTGGAAGGACTTCAGCCAGCCGTGGTCGGCGTAGCCGCGGTCGCAGGACTTGATCAGTTGCAGCATGGTGGGCTCCTTTCGTTGTCGTCGATGAAGCCAATGTAGGAGCCGGCCCGACAATCATCGATCACGCCGCGCCGCAGACACCGTTCAAATAGACTGAACGCATGCCGAACTCCCAGGACAAGCGCCGCGCCCTCACCCCCGAGGCCCTGGCCATGATGGACACCATCGCCCGCACCGGCAGCTTCGCCGCCGCAGCACGGGAGATGGGCCGCGTGCCGTCGGCACTCACCTACTCGGTGCGCCAGCTCGAAGACGCCCTGGACGTGCTGCTCTTCGACCGCAGCTCGCGCCAGGCGGTGCTCACCTCCGCCGGCCAGGAACTGCTGCACGAGGGACGGCGGCTGCTGCAGGAACTCGACGCCGTGGCCAACCGCGTGCGCCGCATCGCCACCGGATGGGAAAGCGAGCTGACCCTGGTGATCGACGATGCCGTGGCCCGCCGCGCGGTGTTCGACCTGATGGAAGCCTTCTATGCCGAGCGCGGCGAGGACGGCACGCCGCCGCCCACGCGGCTCAAGCTGCGGGTGGAGGTGCTGGCCGGCACCTGGGAAGCCCTGCTGCACGGCCAGGCCGACCTGGCCGTGGGTGTGCCCGCGCAGGCGGCCAGCAGCACCATCCACTGCGAACCGGCCGGCGAGCTGGAGTTCACGTTCTGCGTCGCCCCCCACCACCCACTCGCCGCCCTGCCCGAACCGCTGACGGCAGCGCAGATCGCCGAGCACCGCATCATCGCCGTGGCCGACAGCGCGCGCATGCTGGCCCCCATCACGGTCGGCCTGCTCCCCGGGCAGGACGTGCTGACGATGCCGTCGATGGCCACCAAGCTGGAAGCCATGCTGCGCGGCCTGGGCTGCGGCTCGCTGCCGGTCAGCATGGTGAGGCGCCACGTCGAGGCCGGCCGGCTGGTGCGCAAAGCCACCTACGAGGGGCGGCGCGCCGGCACCATGCACTACGCCTGGCGCGACACCGGCCAGGCGCCCGGCAAGGCGCTGGCGTGGTGGCTGGACCGCCTGCGCAACGACACGACGCGCCGCGCGCTGCTGGAACAGCACGAGGGGCTGCTGCTTTGACCTCGGGCTACCGGGGCCGTTTCGCGCCCTCGCCCACCGGCCCGCTGCACGCCGGCTCACTGGTGGCCGCCCTGGCCTGCTGGCTGGATGCCCGGGCCCACGGCGGCCGGTGGCTGGTGCGCATCGAGGACGTCGACCGACCGCGCTGCCCACCGGGTATGGACGAGGTCATCCTCGGCCAGTTGGCGGCGCTCGGCCTGCTGCCCGACGAGGCGCCCGTCTGGCAGTCGCGCCGCGGCACGCTCTACCAGGCCGCGCTCGATCGCCTGATCGCCTCGGGCCGGGCCTATGGCTGCGCCTGCACCCGCGCCGAGATCGCCGCCCTGGCCGGGCCCCGGCCCAGGCACGGCGAACTCGTCTACCCCGGCACCTGCCGCCGCGGCACGGGCGGGCGGCCGGTGCGCGCCTGGCGCCTGCGGGTCGAAGGCCGCATCGACTGGCAGGACCGCCGGCTCGGCCCGCAGTCGCAGGACCTCGAAACCGAGGTCGGTGACTTCGTGCTCAAGCGCGCCGACGGCCTCTGGGCCTACCAGCTCGCCGTCGTCGTGGACGATGCCGCGCAGGGCATCACCGACGTCGTGCGCGGCGAGGACTTGGCCGACAACACGCCGCGCCAGATCGCCCTGCAGCGGGCCCTCGGCCTGCCCACGCCCCGCTATCTGCACACGCCGCTGGTGCTCGCGCCCGACGGCCACAAGCTGTCCAAGCAGAACGGCGCCCAGGCCCTGGACCTGGCCGATCCGCCGGCCCGGCTGCGCGAGGCGGCCATGGCCCTGGGCCTGCCGCTGCCACCCGTCTGCGCAAGCGTCGGCGAGACGCTGGCGGCGGCGCTGGCCCTGTGGCCCGGCCGGCTCGAAGTCTCCCGGTTCTAACGCCCCGATGGTGCCGCCTGCGAAAGGGCGATGCCGGCCGCACCGCCCTCGCGCGGCGACAATCGGGCGATTCACAACGGAAGGATTGCCCCATGAACACCACGCCCACCGGACTGCAGTTTCACGACACCGTCGACGGCGACGGCCCGCAGGCGCAGGCCGGCCATGACGTGACGGTGCACTACACGGGCTGGCTCTGGGTCGACGGCGCCAAGACCGCCAAGTTCGACTCCAGCCTGGACCGCAACGACCCCTTCGAGTTCGAGCTGGGCGCGGGCATGGTGATCCGCGGCTGGGACGAGGGCGTGCAGGGCATGAAGATCGGCGGCAAGCGCACCCTCATCATCCCGGCCGAGCTTGGCTATGGCGCCCGCGGCGCGGGCGGCGTCATCCCGCCGAACGCGACGCTGTGCTTCGAGGTGGAGCTGCTCGGCCTGGCCGGCGGCCCCGAGCCCGTCGACCTCAACCTGCACACCACCGCCAGCGGGCTGCAGTACGAGGACCGCGTCGTCGGCGAAGGCGCCGAGGCCAAGGCCGGCCAGCGCGTCTCGGTGCACTACACCGGCTGGCTCTACAAGGACGGCATGCGCGGCAAGAAGTTCGACTCCAGCAAGGACCGCGGCCAGCCCTTCAAGTTCCGCCTGGGTGGCGGCGAGGTCATCCAGGGCTGGGACGAAGGCGTGCAGGGCATGAAGGTGGGCGGCACCCGCATGCTGGTGCTGCCGCCCGAGCTCGGCTATGGCGCCCACGGTGCCGGCGGTGTCATCCCGCCCAATGCCACGCTGCTCTTCGAAGTCGATCTTCTCGCTGTTTGACTGAAGTCAAATCATGGGACGGCGGCGGGCTGACAAGCGGCTGTCATTCGGCAATGCTGTGATCCAGTCTTCCGTCCGCCCCTGAGCCGCCATGTCGATCGACCAACGCCGTTTCCCCCGCGTCGAGTTCTTCCTCGTGCCCGACGAGCACGAGCAGTTGCCGGTCTGGGTCATCAAGCCCGAGGGCCTGGCCGACGCCCGTGGCGGCGTGGTCGTCAACCTGAGCGAGGCGGGCCTGCAGGTGTTGGCCGCCGCCGATCCGCCGCTGGACGCCCAGCACTACGAGCTGCGCCTGCTGCTCGGCGAGGACGAGGGCGTGCCTCTGTTCAGCGCCGAGGTGCGGCGCGTGTGGAACCGCCCGCTGAGCCAGCTGGTGCAGCTGGTGGGCTTCGAATTCGCCTCGCCCAACTCGCAGGCCGAGGAATTCCTGCTCGCCCAGACGGCCCAGATCACGGCCCGCAAATGGGTGCGTTGCGTGCTCGTGGAGCGCATGACGGCCCTGGCCTGAAAAGCGGGGCTCGCCCGGCTGGCGAGCCTCCCTGAAGTGGGATAGGGTGGCCGGCCGCCTACCCATCCATTCCATCGACACAAGACATGTTCGAAACCGAGCAGTTGCTGCGCTACTGGTCGCTGCCGCAATGGCAGGCCAATATCCTCGTCCTGATGCATCTGCTCGGTGCCGGCCTGCTGGGCCTGGTGCTCGGCTATGAACGGGCCTATCACGGCCGGGCCGCCGGCATGCGCACCTACGCCCTCGTCTGCATGGCCTCGGCCGGGGTGGTGGTGCTGCTGGGCCTGCCCCACCAGTGGTTCGGCGGCAGCAGCGCCCCCGTCCTGCCGCCGCTGATGGACCCGACCCGCGTCATCCAAGGCGTCGTCACCGGCATCGGCTTCCTGTGCGCCGGCGTCATCATGCGCGAGGGCCTGAACATCTCCGGCCTGACGACGGCGGCCTCGCTCTGGGCGGCCTCGGCCATCGGGATCATGCTGGGCATGGGCTTCTATTTCGCCTCCATCTCGCTGACGCTGCTGTGCGCCTCGCTGATGATGTGGGGCGCCCGGCTGGAGGCCGCCCTGCCCTCGCACCCCGCCATCGCCGTCTACCTGCGCGGCGTGCCCGGCCGCAGCTTCCAGCAGGACGAGCTCATCGCCTTCGCGGCAGGCATCGGCTACGACTTCGCACCCGGCTCCGTCCACATCGAGTGCAACGGCGACTGCCAGGAGTGGCGCTTCGTCTGCACCGCGCAGCGCAACTACCGCAGTGAGACGCTGTCGCGCTTCGCGAGCCGGCTGCCCAGCCTGGCCGGCGTGGCCGCCTACCGCGTCGCGCACGCGCGCAACTGAGGCGCGGTTCAGGCCAGTGCCCGCGCGACCTTCACGAAGCTCTTCATCAGGTGGCGGCGCGCGCCGTCGCCCAGTTGCTGGGGGCCGCCCCAGCCCAGGCGAGCGAACAGCTCCACCAGCGGCGTGCGCGATGCGAAGGCGATGGTGTTGCTGCAGTCCCGGTCGGGGATGAGCAGCAGGTGGCCGTCGAAAGCGGCGCCAAGGTCCTCGACCTGGCGCTCGAAGCCGATGTAGCCGGGGCTGAGGTTGACCGCCAGCACGCCATCCGGCCGCAGCGCCGCGGCGCAATCGGCATAGAACTCGGCGGAGGCCAGTTCGGGCGGCTGGCCGCCGACGTCGAAGCCGTCGACCAGCAGCACGTCGAAGAGCCGGGGCGGCGAGCGCACGAAATCGGCTCCGTCGCCCAGGCGCACGCGAAAGCGCTCGCCATCGCCGGGGATGAGGAACTCCTCGCGCAGCTCCAGCACGGCGGGGTTGATCTCGACCACCTTGAGCGAGCTCTCCGGCAGGTGCTTGAGGATGAAGCGCGCCATCGAGCCGCCACCCAGGCCGATCATGGCGATGGCCCGCGGCTGCGGCTGGAAGAGCAGGAAGCCCATCATCGTGCGCGTGTAGTCCAGCGTCAGCAGCTCGGGCTGCTTCAGGTCCATGCGGCTCTGGATCGCGGCGAACGAGAAGTGCAGGGACTTGTCCGTGGCCGTCGACAGCACGTAGGGCACGCAGTGCGAGGTCACGTCCATCGCGGCGTCGTCCACGTCGTCGCTCATGTGCGGGTCCCCCAGCCGCGCCAGTCCTGCACGTCGTCCATGGCCGGGATCAGCGCCATCGCGGCCAGCACCACGGCCAGCGGCACGGTGGACACGTAGCCGAAGCGCTCGAAGCCGTAGGCCCCGGCAATGCCGCCGCCGAGGAAGGTCAGCAGCTGGCCGGCCAGCACCTTGAGCCGCGTGCGGTCCGCGACGACCTGCATGCCCTCCATCTGATGGCGGTTGATGTAGGCCAGCCGGCCGAGCTCGATGCCGAGGTCGGTCACGATGCCGGTCATGTGCGTGGTGCGGATCACCGCGTTCGAGAGCTTGGTGATGACGGCGTTCTGCAGGCCCATGATGAAGCACAGCAGCAGGACGGTGAGCGGCACGAACAGCGTTTCCTCGTGAAGCAGCTGCCCGCCCACCAGGCCGAACAGCAGGATGAGGCCGGCCTCGGCCAGCAGCACGAGGGCGTACTGGCTGCGCAGCGCCCGGCGGCGCGCGAAGTTCACCATCAGCGCGCAGCACATGGCGCCCAGCATGAAGGCCAGCACGCTGACGACGCCGTCGACGACCAGGTCCCAGCGGTTGAGCACCGCCTGGTCGGCCACGGACGAGACCGTGCCCGTGACGTGGGAGGTGTACTGCTTGACCGCCAGGAAGCCGCCGGCATTCAGCGCCCCCGCGACGAAGGCCAGCACCAGGCCCAGCCGGCGGTTGCCCTGCTGCGTGCGTTCGGCGCCGGTCAGTTCACGTGCGAAGTCGATGGGCATGGCGTCAGGCGATCGCGGGGTACTCGCCCAGCCCGTCTGGCCAGGGCGTCAGGATCTCGAAGCCGTCGGCCGTCACGGCCACCATGTGCTCCCACTGGGCCGACAGCGAATGGTCGCGCGTCACCACGGTCCACCCGTCGTTCAGTTCGCGGATGCCGGCGCCGCCGGCGTTCACCATGGGCTCGATCGTGAAGATCATGCCCTCCTGCAGCCTCAAGCCCTCGCCGGGCCGGCCGAAGTGGTTGACGTGGGGGTCGTCGTGATAGATGTCGCCGATGCCGTGGCCGCCGTACTCGCGCACGATGCTGAAGCCGGCGGCGTGGGCGACCTTCTGGATGGCATGGCCCACATCGCCGAGCGTCGCGCCGGGACGCACCTCGCGGACACCGGCACGCAGGGCCTCGTAGGTGGTCATGACGAGGCGGCGCGCCAGCACGTTGGCCTCGCCGACGATGAACATGCGGCTGCTGTCGCCGAACCAGCCGTCCGGGGTGGTCAGCGTCACGTCGACGTTGACGATGTCGCCCTTCTTGAGCCGCTTGTCCTTTGACGGGATGCCATGGCAGACGACGTGGTTGGGCGAGATGCAGGCCGTCTTGGGATAGCCGTGGTAGCCGACGTTGGACGGCGTGCACTTCAGCGTGTCGACGATGTAGCTGCGGCAAAGCTCGTCCAGCTCCTCGGTCGTCACTCCGGGCACGACGTGGGGCTTGAGCATGGCCAGCACCTCGGCGATGAGATGACCCGCCTTGCGCGCCTTGGCCACCTCGTCGGGCGTGCGCAGCTTGATGCCCTTCATGCGCGGGCCCCCTTGGCCTTGGGAGCCTGGGCCCAGCCGGCCAGGCGTGCCAGGTCAAGCCCGCCCTGCTGCTCGGCGCGGATCAACAGCTGGCACAGCTCGCTGTGGCTCAACTGCGGATGCAGCTCGGCCAGCAGGCCGATGCGCATCCAGTGCTCGGCCTGCGCATTGATGGAGCGCGACAAGGCCTGCGACGCAATGCGCAGGCTCTCGTGCAGCGGGTCGGAGATTTTGACGATGCCCATGCCGGCACTATATACGATCCGTATACGAAACATATAAACGCCGGCCGGCGCGCCTCAGCCCGCCAGGCGCTCCGCCACGGCGGCGCCGACGGCGGCCGTCGTCGCGGTGCCACCCATGTCCGGCGTGCGCGGGCCGGCCTGCAGCACGGCCTCGATGGCGGCCATGACGGCAGCGCGTGCGGCCTCGAAGCGGGCGTCGCCCTGGCCCAGGAACTCCAGCATCAGCGCGCCGGACCAGATCATCGCCACCGGATTGGCGATGCCGCGTCCGGCGATGTCCGGCGCCGAGCCGTGCACCGGCTCGAACAGCGACGGGAAGCGCCGTTCCGGATTCAGGTTGGCCGACGGCGCGATGCCGATGGTGCCGGTGCAGGCCGGGCCGAGGTCGGACAGGATGTCGCCGAACAGGTTGGAGGCCACCACCACGTCGAAGCGCTCGGGCGTCAGCACGAAGCGGGCGGTCAGGATGTCGATGTGGGATTTGTCCCAGCGCACGTCGGGGTAGTGCGCGGCCATGGCCTGCACGCGTTCGTCCCAGTAGGGCATGGAGATCGCGATGCCGTTGGACTTGGTGGCCGAGGTCAGGTGGCGCTTGGGGCGCGAGCGGGCCAGCTCGAAGGCGTACTTCAGGATGCGGTCGGTGCCATGGCGCGTGAACACGGCCTCCTGCAGCACCGTCTCGCGCTCGGTGCCCTCGAACATGCGGCCGCCCACCGACGAGTACTCGCCCTCGGTGTTCTCGCGGATGACGAGGAAGTCGATGTCGCCCACCTGCTTGCCTGCCAGCGGACAGGGCACGCCGGGCATCAGCCGCACCGGGCGCACGTTGGCGTACTGGTCGAACTGGCGGCGGAACTGCAGCAGCGAGCCCCACAGCGAGATGTGGTCGGGCACCTTGTCGGGCCAGCCCACGGCGCCGAAGTAGATGGCGTCGAAGCCGCGCAGCTGCTCGAACCAGTCGTCCGGCATCATGCGCCCGTGCTGCAGGTAGTAGTCGCAGTGGGCCCAGTCGAAATGGGTGAACTGCAGGTCGAGGCCGAAGCGGCGCGACGCGGCTTGCAGCACGCGCAGGCCTTCGGGCATGACCTCCTGGCCGATGCCATCTCCGGCGATGACGGCGATGCGATGTGTCATGGGCGTGCTCCTGGGTGGTGATCGTGGCGGCAGCTTATCGACAACGATTCACCACACAATCACCCGCTTCGTTGACCCCGCAACCACGAAGCGTGAACACCATCCCCCTGCCCCAGCTCGACGACCTGCGCCTGTTCTGCGGCGTGGCGCGCCACAGCAGCTTTGCGATGGCGGCGCGCACGCTGGGCGTGTCCAAGGCGCTAATCAGCAAGCGCATCGGCCTGCTGGAGGCGGCGCTGCAGGTGCGGCTGTTCCACCGCACGACACGCAGCGTGACGCTGACGCCTCAGGGCGAGCTGGCGCTGAGCTGGGCGCGTCGCATCGCGGAGGACGTGGACCTGCTGGGCGAGGCGCTATCGCAGGAGCGGGCCGCACCGGCTGGCCTGCTGCGGCTGTGCAGCAGCACGGGTTTCGGCAGCCGCCACCTCGCGCCGGCGCTGTCGGCGCTGGCCCAGGCCCATCCGCAGCTGCAGATCGAGCTGGAGCTGCTGGACCGCCCTGTGGACCTGATCGAGGAAGGCTTCCAGCTCGACCTGCGCCTGGGCCATGTGCACGAGGGCCATGTGACGGCACGGCGCGTGGCCCGCAACCGCCGCGTGCTGTGCGCGTCACCCGCCTATCTGGCGCGCCACGGCACGCCGCACACGCTGGACGAACTGCCCGGCCACCGCTGCATTCCCATCCGCGAACGCGACCAGGACTTCGCCCGCTGGGACCTTGTCGGCCCCGAGGGCGCGGCGTCGGTGCGCGTGTCGGGGCCGCTGTCGGCCAACCACGGCGGCGTCGTGCGCCAGTGGGCGCTGGACGGCCACGGCATCATCCTGCGCTCCACCTGGGACGTGCAGGACGATCTCGCCGCCGGACGGCTGGTGCAGCTGCTGCCGGCCTACCACCAGCCGGCCGACGTCTGGGCCGTATGCCCGTCGCGCCTGTCCGCGTCGGCTCGGGTGCGCGTCTGCGTGGAGTTCCTGCAGGACTGGTTCAGCCGGGCTGGCCTGGGCCCGTGACCAGCGCCGCCTCGTAGACCTGCAGGAACTCGGCCGGCATGCGCTTGGGCCTGCCGCTGTTGATCTCGATGCACACCAGCAGCCAGCGGCCCCGCACCAGCGTCGCGCCGTCGCTCACGCGGCGCAGCTGGAAGCGCCGCTCCATCGTCAGCCTGCCGTCGCTGGCCGTCAGCCAGGTGCCAAGCTGCAGCGCCTCGCCTTCGAACGAAGGCAGCAGGTAGTCGTAATGCCCCTCGCGGATGGCCATGGCGCGGTCCAGGCGGCGGTAGTCGGCGAGCGACAACCCCAGGGCCTCGGAATGCGCCCAGCCGGCCTGTTCGCACCACTGCACGTAGACGGCGTTGTTGGTGTGGCCCAGGCCGTCGATGTGCCCGGCGGCGGGCGTCAGCGCCAGCACGAAGGGCGACGGGCGGTCCCAGCCCTCGGTCATCACAGCCAGCCTTCCTGTTCGGCCTTGACGCCGCGTTCGGCCATCGCGTCGCGCAGCGCGGCGAGGTCCGGCGGCAGGGGCTGGACGGCCAGGCGCTCCAGCACGGCACGGTCATAACGGCCCAGCGGCTGAAGGCCCGGGCGGTCGAGCCGCGCCGGCTCCATCGCCACGGCCGACCACGGCAGGCCGGCCGCCTCCCAGGGCTGGGCGGCAGCCAGCGCGATCTCGATGCCGGCCGGATCGGCGTCGGCGCTGATGGCGGCCGGGGCCGGCGCGACGGCGATCAGCCGGGCCATGGCCTCGCGCCAGGCGCGCGTGGGGCGGCCGGCGATCCAGGCCAGCGCCACGCCCGGCTCGCGGCGCGCGGCCTGCTTCTCGAAGCTGGCGCGGTTCTCGATGAGCCACCAGCGCGTGGGCGGCCCGTCCACGCGCTGCAGGGTCAGCAGCGACGGCACCGGCAGGCTCGCGAAGCCCAGGGCAGCCAGATCGACGCGCCGCCCGCCCGGCCAGACGAGGCCGAGGTCGCCCGCCAGCGTGAGGGTCGGCGCGAAGGCGCCGATGCCCAGGGCCGGCAGGTCGAAGTGCCGCTCCAGCCATCGCCATTCACCATCGCCGACGGCCTTGGTGTGGCCCAGGCGCAGCGCGAAGTCGCGACGCAGGCCCTCGGCGCCTTCGGCCGTCCAGTCCAGCAGGGCCTGCAGCAGGGCCGCCCTCGCCTCTGCGGGCCCCACGGCCATGCGGGACTCGGCGAGCGCCTGGGCAGCCTCGCCGACGAGCTCGTCGGCCATCAGCGCATCCAGCCGCTCGGCGAGCGCCATGCGGCGTGCGTCGCGGTCGCTGCGGGTGGCCAGGCCCAGGGCCGTCTGCAAAGCCTCGAGCTCCACCCAGCGCAATTCCACCGGCCGCCAGCGCCCCTTGTCGAAGCGCTCGCAGCGCGTGCACAGGCCGGCCTTCAAGGCCAGGTCGGACAGACGCTGGGCCAGCTCGATGCGCTGCGGTCCGGCGGCCTTGAGCAGGCTGTCCTCCCATTTGCGCGTCGGCGCGCTGCCGCGCAGCCACTCGACGAGCAGCTCGCGCTCGTCCACGTCCAGCGGTGGCAGGCCCGGCGGCCAGGCCGGCGTGGCGGCGGCAAGGAGCCGTCGCGTCCGGCTGGCGCTCAGCTCACGCGTACTCACTGACCTCCGGCCGACGCGCCAGCACCGCGATGGGTGGCGCCCAGCGCTCGCCGCGCGGCTTCTTGCTGGTCACCAGCGTGATCTCGCTGGGCTCGAAGACCTCGACGTTGTGCGTGATCGGCGTCGTCAGCAGGTATTGCGCGCGGGTGCTGCGCAGGAAGTGGCCGACGAGCTGGATGTTGCGCACGTCCAGGTGGGCGAAGGGCTCGTCGATGAAGACGAAGCCGCCGGGGGTCTCGTCATCCTTCATCAGGCCGACGAGCAGGATCAGGCTCTTGAGCACCTGCTGGCCGCCGGAGGCCTCGCCGTCGTTCAGGCCGACCTCGCCCTTGCCGTCGAAGTTGAATTTGACGTGCAGGCCGGCCTGGGCGAGCACGGTGTCGTCGTTGTCGAGGTGGGGCAGTTGGGCCTCGGCGACGACGCCGGCCAGCTCGCCCAGCTCCGCCACGTTCTTCTTGTAGCGGCGCACCGTGGCCTTGAGCACGTCGATGTAGCGCTCACGGGCGTTGGACGCTGCCGTGGCCGCGAGCGCATTGCTGGCCTTGCGGTCGGACAGTTGGTGGGCCTGCTCGCGCACCTGCAGGTCCATGCGGGTGTGGCGGTCCACGACGCTGGGATCGGTCTCCCACACGCCGGTGGCCAGTTCCTGGTCGACGTGGTGGGAGCGGATCTCCGCCTGGCGGGCGTTCTCGAATTCGTGGCGCAGCGCGGCCAGCGCCGCCGGCGTGGTCCAGCGCGACGGGAACCTGGCGCCGGCCTCGCGCGAGTCGCGGGCGGCCTGGCTGAGCGCCGCTCGGCGTGCCGCGTGGTCGCGGGCCGTCTGGGCCTGGCGGGCTTCGCCGTCGGCCAGCTCCTGCTGGGCGCGGTTGTAGCCGTCCTCGCTGCGGGCCGAGGCCTTGACGAGGCGGTCGTGCTCGGTCTCCAGCGCCTGCATGCGGGTGGAGGCCTCGGCGCGGGCCTGCCTCAAAGCCGGCAGCCGGGCGCGGGCCTCGGCGAACTCGTCGGCACGCTCCGACAGCTCCACCGCGGCCTTGTGGCCCTGGGCCGCGCGCTGGGCGTCCTTGAGCTGGCGGTCCACCTCGCCCTGGGCCTTGACGACGCGGGTCAGCTCGGCATCCAGCCTCACCAGCTCCGCCTCCAGCGACTTGCGGCGCGCGGCCACGGCGTTGGCGCCGAACTGGTGGTCGGCCGGCGAGACCCAGACGCTGCGTCCGCCGCGGCCGTCGCGGTAGTAGGCCTCGGCCGTGATCCACTCACCGCCCACGCCCGAGCCCTCTTCGGCGCTGGCCACGCAGCGGATGCCGTCGAGCTGGCGCGTCAGCCAGGTCGGCAGCGGCGCGCTGACCTTGAGGGCGGCCAGCAGCGAGCCGGGCCGCGCCTGGGTGACGGGCGCCGCATCGGAAACGACGTAGTGCCGGTACTTCTGGCGCGCGGCGATGTCGAAGGCGCGGGCCTCGTCGCTGCGATGCTTGAGCACGACGACCCAGCGCGAGCCGCGCAGCACGCCCTCGGCAGCGGCCCGCCACTGCTCGTCGGCGATGTCGATGCTGTCGGCCACCACGTGGTGGGCGATGCCGGCCTCGTCGAGAGCCCGGCGCAGCGGCGCCACCTCGGGCGGAGGCGGCGGCAGGCGCTTGTCCTTGAGCTCGTTGATCAGGCCCTGCACGTGCTGCAGCTTGTCGTCGGCACGGGTGTATTCGCCGCGCAGCCTGTCCTTCTCGGCCGCGAGCGCCTGGGTGCGGGCGGCCAGGGCGGCGGCGTCGGCCTCCACGTCGGCCAGGGCCTTGAGTTCGTCCTCGCGCTTGACGGCCAGCTCCACCGGCTTCTCGGCCTCGCGGGCCGCGTCGAAGGCGGTGCGGGCGTCGCGGCGCTGCGTTTCCAGCTCCGCCAGGCGCGCCTTGGTGGCCTCGTGCTCGGCGAAGAGCTCGTGCAGCCGGGCCCGCTTGCCCGATAGCGCGCGCGCATCGGCCGTGGCGAAGAGCCGGGCGCGGTGCAGATCGCGGCCGTCGCGCGCCAGGCGCTCGCGCGCCTCGCTCCACTGCATCACCGGCAGCACCTCGGTGGCCAGGCGCTCGCGCTCCTGGATCTTGAGCTGCCACTGGCGGTGGCTGTTCACGCGGTTGGCCAGTTCGCTCAGCTGGGCCTGGGTGCGCGCCAGCTCGCCCTCGGCGGCCTCGACCTCCTTGGCCAGCTGCTGCTGGTGGCTGCGCGCCTGCTCGTAGCGGTCCAGCACCTCCTGGTCGCCGAAGACCTCGAAGACCAGGCGCAGCAGCTCGCGCGGGTTGAGGTCGCAGAGCTTGTCGGTCTGGCCCTGCTCCAGCGCCAGCACCTTGCCGATGGCCCGCGTCAGGCCGGCGGCTTCCAGCCGGCGGCGCCAGGCCTCGATGCCCAGCCACTCGCGCTCGCTCTTCTCGGCCAGCTGCTCGATCTCGTGCACGCCTTCGAGCATCACATAACGGCGCGTCCAGTCGCCGCCCTGGCGTTCGATGCGGCAGGCCAGCGTGACCTGGTCGGCATAGAGCAGCGAGCTGGCGAAAGGGCGGCTGCTGTTCTGGCGCCCGCGCGGGCGGTTGTCCACCAGGGCGCGCAGCCAGGCGGTCTCGGCGTTGGCATGGCGGGCATAGGTGCGGAAGGTGCGCCCGCCCGAGCACTCCAGGCCGAGCAGGGTGCGCAGCGCGTCCAGCAGCGTCGTCTTGCCCGAGCCGTTGGGGCCGGCGATGGTGATGATGGCGCCGTCCAGCGGCAGGCTCACGCGCTGGCAGTAGTCCCAGTGCAGCAGTTCCAGGGTTTGGAGGTGGAACATCAGTCTTCGCTCGGCTCGTCTTGGGGTTCCTGGCGCGCAGCCTGGATTTCGGCGATGGCCGGCGCGGCCAGGGGGTCGGTGGCGCGGGCCAGCACGTCGGCGAGGGCGCCGTCGAGGATGCGCGGGGCGAGCTGGTCGTAGTCCAGCAGCAGGTCCAGCAGCGGGCCCTCGGCGATGTCCTCGCCGCGGCGCACGATGAAGCCGTGGCGCTCCAGGAGCTTGAGGTTGGCGTCGATGCGCAGCTTCTTGCCGAGCTGGTCGCCGAAATCGGCCAGCAGGCTGCGGTAGCTCAGCGTCGGCGACACGCTGGCCGCCGTCGGCACGGGCTTGGTGCCGCCGAACATCTCGCCCTGCTCGTCGCCAGACGTATCGCTGCGGTTGATCTGGCGCTGGCGCTTGGGCAGCACGATGAGGCTCCACAGCACCACCAGCAGCGAGACGCCGTCACGCGGCAGCTCCAGGTTGTTGTTGGCGTTGAGCCCCACCTCGCCGAAGACGGCGGCCTCGGCGGGGCGCAGCAGGGCCACGCTCACCTGGTCGGCATAGACGTTGTCCACCACGCGCAGGCCCACGCCGGCCAGGCGGCGGCCGAGTTCGGCCCACAGCTCGGCATCGATGAGGGCGCGCTTCATCAGCGGATGGCTGCGCGGCAGCCAGCGCCGCGCCAGCAGTTGGGCGGCCAGGCTGGCCGCGTCGTCGAAGGTGGGCGTCATGGGTTCGTCAACACAAATGCAACCACAGAGACACAGAGGCACGGAGAGGCCTCGGGGCTTGCGTTCATGGGTTTTCCTCCGTGTCTCCGTGCCTCTGTGGTTGCATTTCTTCAGGCACGGCCGACAGCTCGCCGCGGCTCATCCACGCGACGAACTCGTCATCGATGGCGCCCTGTTCGGCGCTCCAGCGCACGCGCCAGGGCTGGCGGGCCATGTCGCCGGTGGCGCCCTTGAGGTGGCGCGCCTGGACGTCGCCGAGCAGCGGCAGCAGCTGGGCGCGGTAGGCCGCGGACGCGTAGCTGCCGCCGAGCACGGCCGGACCGACGGGCTGGCTGCCCTCGCCCTGGGTCGTCCAGCGGTTGAGCAGGGCCTGCAGCGCATCCAGCTCGGGCGGCAGGCTCAGCACCTCCAGCCGGCCGTCGGGCGCGGGGCGGGCCTCCGGCAGGCCGGCCGACTCGGGCTTGGCGGGCCGGTCGCGCTCGAACTCGGCCTCGGCGCCGTCCACCAGTTCCTGGGCCGCCACCATGACCGGCTGCACGCCGGTCGAGAGGGCGTCGCCCAGCAGGGCGTGCAGCTCCGGCACCCGCTGCAGCCACTGGCGCACGTCGGTCGTGGTGACGCCGGTGGACCCCAGCGTCACGCGCTGGCGGTCCGCCTGCTGCAGGGCGCGGTTGAACTGGCTGGCCATGACCAGCAGGCCGGCCTGGGCGTGGCCCAGTTCGCGGGCCAGGCGCTCCAGCCGGCCGTCGCCCTGGGCCTGCTCGATGATGGCTTTCAGTGCCTCGCCAGCCCGGTCCACCAGCGCCAGGGCGCGTTCGAAGCGCGTGCGCGCGCGGCGCAGCTGGAACTCGCTGCCGCTGGCCATGGCGTCGGCGAACTCCTCGCGCAGGCGCTGCAGCTGGGCCTGCAGGTGGCGCAGCTGCTGCGGCTGCAGCACGCCCAGCTGGTGGGCGCCGGCCACGCCGGCCAGCAGCGCGGCGAGGTCTGCGTCCTCGCCGGCGTCTTCGGCGGTGAGAGGTTGCAGCATGCCGGCCAGCTGCTGCGCCAGCGGCGTGATGGCATAGGTCTGCGTGGAGCCGTCCCAGTGCAGCAGCTCGGCGTCGCGCAGGCGCTTGAGCACGGTCTCCAGCGCATCCTCGCGGAGCTGGTGGAAGGCCTGGTTCAGCGCCTCGCGCGACAGGCGCGCGGCCGGCAGGGCCAGCAGCTCCAGGAACACCCACACCCGCAGCCTCACCCAGCCGGCCTCGCCGCCGAACAGGGCGCGCTGGGCCGCGATGAGGGCGTCCTGCCGCTCCAGCTGCCACCACAGCAGCGAGTCGGCTGGCGCGGCGCCGTCGCGGAAGAACTCGTCGACCTGGCGCGGTTCGTCGGGGGCGGGCGTGGGGCGGAGCTCGGACATGGGGCGCGGATTATCGTCGCCACCGTTCAGCCGCTTTGAGCGCTGGCGGCGGTGGCATTGAACCCTCGGCCGCCCTCCCCGCCCTAAGCTGGCCGGCATGACGAAGCAACCTACCTTCTTCCTGTCCCACGGCGGCGGCCCCTGGCCCTGGATGGACGGCGAGTTCCGCCAGGCCCATGCGCAGCTGGAGGCCTCGCTGCGGGCGCTGCCGGCCTCCCTGCCCGAGCGGCCCCGCGCCATCCTGATGGTGTCGGCCCACTGGGAGGAAGCGGCCTTCACGGTCATGACCTCGCCGCGCCCCGGCATGCTCTACGACTACGGCGGCTTCCCGCCGCACACCTACGAAGTGGTCTACCCGGCACCCGGCGACCCGGCCCTGGCCGAGCGCGTGGCGGCCCTCATCGAAGCCGCCGGCCTGCCCGCGGCCCGCGACGCCCGGCGCGGCTTCGACCACGGCGCCTTCTGCACGCTGGCGCCGATGGTCCCCGAGGCCGACATCCCGGTGGTGCAGCTGTCGCTGCGCCGCGGCCTGGACCCGGCCGAGCACCTGGCCGTGGGCCGGGCGCTGGCGCCGCTGCGCGACGACGGCGTGCTCATCCTCGGCAGCGGCTTCAGCTTCCACAACCTGGGGCTGATGTTCAACGGCCGCGGCAAGGCCCCCTCCATCGCCTTCGATGCCTGGCTGCAGGCGGCCCTGCCCGATCCCGAGGGCCGTGCCGGCCGGCTCGAAGCCTGGGCCCAGGCGCCGGCCGCACGCCAGGCCCACGCCCGCGAGGAGCACCTGCTGCCGCTGATGGTGGCCGCCGGCGCCGCCGAAGGCGAGGCCGCGAGCTGCAGCTACCACGAGACCGACTACCTGGGCGGCCTGACGGCGTCGAGCTTCAGGTTCGGTTGAGGAGGGGCGACTCAGACCTGATGCGCCGCCACCGTCCGCCGCTCGCCGATCAGGAAGGCGTCGGCCACGAGCTGGAAGGGCCGCCAGTCCACCTCCGACCGCCCGGCCGCGCACAGCTCGGCAAAGCGCGCGTACAGCCGCGGGTACTCGCCCGCCAGAGCCGCGTCGGCCGCCACGGGCTGGCCGTCGATCTCCAGCGCACCGCCGCCGTGCGACAGGCGCAGGCGGCCCGTGGATGTGAGCAGCTCGATGTCCCAGGTCTGCTCGCCCTTCTGACGGAAGTCGAACTCGGCCTCGACGCGCACGCCGGCCTCGGTGCGCAGGTCGAGCTGGGCGGCGATGGGGGCCTGCTGGTTCGCGGGGAACTCGAGCACCGCCTGGCGCACGACGACTTCCTCGGCCAGCACCTCGGTCAGCACGGACAGCGCGTTGATGCCGGGGTCGAAGACGCCCAGGCCGCCAGCGTCGAAGATCCATTGCTGGCCGGGGTGCCAGTGGTGCACGTCTTCCTTCCAGACGATGCGCCCCCCGGTCAGCGTGCGGTCCTTCACCCACGCCCGCGCCGCATCCACGCCGGCGGCGAAGCGCGAGTGCCAGGTCTGGAACAGCGTGCGGCCGTGCCGGGCCGCTTCGGCCTGCAGCAGCGTGATCTCACGCGTGGTCGCGGCAGGTGGCTTCTCCAGCATCACGTGCTTGCCGGCGCGCAGGGCCGCCAGCGCGGCGCCGAAGTGGGCCTGGGGCGGCGTGCAGATGGAGATGGCGTCCAGCTCGGGCATCGCGGCCAGCATGGCCTCGACGCTGGCGAAGCTGGGCACGCCGTCCACGGCCGCATTGCGGCTGGCCGTGGCCGACAGTTCGAAACGCGGGTCGGCGGCGAGCGCCGGAATGTGTTGATCACGAGCGATCTTGCCGATGCCCACCAGGCCCAACTTCAATGGCATGCTGATTGATTCCAGAAAAAGAAAATGTCGCCGCGCGGATCGCGGCCGCCGGACAGCGGTGCTCGTGCCGCCCGGCGGGGCGGCCATCTTAGAGGCGACCAAGACGATGCCCATCCTTCCCCCACACCCCGACCGAAACCCATGATCGAGGACCTGATCCAAGCCCTTGCCACCTGCCACCGCGAAGGCGGCCAACTCATGGCCGCCGACTGGGCCGGCGCCGTGCGCGACGAGGCCGACGCCTACGCCGTGCAGGACGGCGTGGCCCAGGCCCTGGGCTGGCCGCTGGACCGCTGGAAGTCCGGCGGCGCCGGCCCGCAGGGCCCGTTCAGCCACTCGCCCGTGAACCCGGCGGCCGGCGGTGCGCTGCTCGGCGTGGAGGCCGAGGTGGCCTTGCGCGTGGACGCCCAGGGCCGGCCCGAAGCCATGTGCATCGCCGTCGAGCTCGTGGCCTCGCGCTGGCAGGAGGGCCTGGCCGCGCCGGCGCTGCTGCGCATGGCCGATTTCCAGTCCAACGCCGGCCTGCTGCTCGGTGCCTGGCAACCCTACCGCCCGCTGGACTGGGCCGCGCTCGAATGGCGGCTCGCCCTGGCCGGCCAGGATGAGGTGGTGCGCCGCGGCGGGCATTCGCTGACCGACCCGGCCGCCGTGCTGCCAGCCTGGCTCACCCATGCGACGCGCCACGGCCGCCCACACGCCGCCGGCACCGTCGTGACGACGGGGGCCTGGGGCGGCCTGCATCCGGTGAGCGGCGTGGCCCATGGCCGACTCGGCTTCGCCGGGCTGGGCGAGTTCAGCTTCTGATTCAGCGCCTGAGGAAGGGCTGCTGCACCGCCCACTCGCGCAGCGGCGTGAAGAGCAGCGCGAAGCCCAGCACGTTGAGCACCACGGTCAGCCAGAACAGGCGCCGGAAGGCCGGCTTGGCACTCTTGTGGCGCAGCAGCTCCTGGGCCAGCAGCGCGCCCGGCCAGCCGCAAAGCAGGGCCAGGCCGTGCAGCGTGCCCTCGGCCACCCGCCAGCCGCCGAGCCGGGCGGCGCGCTTGTCCAGCGCATAGACGATGAAGGTGGCCATGCTCATGGCGGAGTAGGCGCCCCAGAGGGCGTTGGGCACGCCCCAGGCCAGGTGGGTGGCGAGCACGGCCGCCGCGAAGCCGGGCACCAGCAGCAGCAAGCGGCCCCGGTCGCGCGGCCGGGGGATGGGCGGCATGGCGCGCGGCTCCAGGCTCCTCACCTCCTGCGCCCGGCGCTTGCCCTGAGCATCCCGCCCCTCGTGGTAGCTCAGCCGTTCGCCGACGGCCGGCCGGCCGGCCCGCGGGGCGAAGGCCTTGATGTGCACGAAGAGCTTGGCGCCGCCATCGTCGGGCGTGATGAAGCCGTAGCCCTTGGCGTCGTCCCATTGGGTGAGGCGGCCCCTCATCGCGAGGGCTCCGCGAGATGGGCTTCCAGCGCCGCGATGGCATGCCTGACCTTGGCCGGCTGCGCGTCGCGCTGCGGCGTCAGCGCCCAGACGGGCAGCTCGGGCAGCGGCAGCTCGGTATCCACCCGCAGCAGCCGGCCCGCCGCCACGGCCTCGGCCACATCCTCGTCGCCCAGGGCCGCCAGGCCGAGGCCCGCCTCGCACAGCTGCTGCAGCGTCAACTGGTTGTTGCTGGTGCAGCGCGGTCGCACGGTCAGCTCGCTGCCGGGCAGGCGACGCGGCTGGTCGGTGCCGTCCTGCAGCATCAGCCAGTCGGCCTGGCGCAGGGCCTCGGTCGTGGCGGGCACGCCGTGCCGGGCCAGGTAGGCCGGGGCGGCGTAGAGGGTGGTGTGCAGCGTGCCGATGCGCCGGGCCACCCAGGTGCTGTCGGGCAGGCGGCCGAAGCGGATGGCGAGGTCGATGCGGTGGGCGACGAGGTCGGTGAAGCCGTCCTCCACCTGCAGGTGCAGCTGCAGCCCCGGATGGGCCGCCAGCAGCGGCGCCAGGGCCGGGCCGATGCGGCGCCCGAAGCCCACGGTCATGGCGATGCGCAGTTCGCCCTCGGGGGCGTCGCGCAGCTGGGCGAGCTGGGACTGCGCCGCCTCGGCCGCGGCCACCATGGCGGCGCAGCCGGCGTGGAAGCGTTCGCCCGCCGGCGTGAGGCTGAGCTTGCGCGTGCTGCGGTGGAGCAGGGTGACGCCCATGTCCTTCTCCAGCGCCCTCACCTGCTGGCTCACGGCCGACGTGCTGGTGCGCAACTGCCGGGCGGCCGCCGCGAAGCTGCCGTGGCGCACGACGGCGGCCAGGACGGCCATGCGCTTGAGTTGGTCGAGCATGAAGTTTTTCTAAACAGTGCTGGCGTTTAAAGCCGTCTTATCGGGCGATTGTGAAGCAAGAACAATGACCTCCAACACAACTTCCATGATGGAGCCTTCCATGAACATCGCCCTGATCGGCGCCACCGGCTTTGTCGGCCAGGCCCTGCTGCAAGAACTGCTCGCCCGTGGCCACGCGGTGCGGGCGCTGCAACGCGACGCGGCCAAGCTCGCGCCCCGCGCCGGCCTGGAGGTGCGCTCGGTGGACGTGCTCGCGCCGGGCGGCTTCGCGGCCGAGCTGCAGGGCGTGGATGCCGTCGTCAGCGCCTACAACGCCGGCTGGGCCAATCCCAATCTGCACGATGACTTCCTGCGCGGCAGCGACGCCATCGCCGCCGCCGCGCGCGAGGCCGGCGTTCGGCTCATCGTGGTGGGCGGGGCGGGCAGCCTCTTCATCGCGCCGGGCCAGCAACTCGTCGACTCGCCGGCCTTCCCGGCCGAGTGGAAATCGGGCGCCCTGGCGGCCCGCGAGGCCCTGAATCGCCTGCGCGCCGACACGACCGCGCTGGACTGGACCTTCGTCTCCCCCGCCATGCACCTGGAGCCCGGCGAGCGCACCGGCGTGTTCCGCCTCGGCGGCGAGCAGCCGGTGTTCGACGCCCAGGGCGAGAGCCGCATCACCGTGGCCGACCTCGCCGTCGCCATCGCCGACGAGCTGGATCGGCCGCAGCACCGCCGTGGCCGCTTCACGGCCGGCTATTGAAGCTGGGGACTTGCGGGCCGGGCGCGGTCTGGCTGAGCCTGCATATCAGTTGTCCATGCGGCGTTCGCAGCACCCGCGACGCATGAAATGAATACGGAAATGCAACCACGGAGGCACAGAGCCACAGAGAAAAGTGCTCTGCGTTTCCTCTGTGCCTGCGTGGCTCTGTGGTTGCCTTTGAGGTTTCAGTTCAGACAGTACCGCGGCGGGCTTCCAGCTCGGCACGGATCTCGTGCATGCGCTGCTCGGTCAGGAAGTAGCGCGAGACGATGAACAGCGCGACGAGCAGGCCGCAGATGGGAATGCCCGACAGGAAGATGCGGATCAGGAAGATGGCGTTCTCGCCCTGCACGGGCAGCTTGGCGTCGAAGCCGGTGAACTGCAGCACCCAACCCGAGGCGCTGTTGCCCAGCGCCAGGCCGACCTTGGAGATCCACGAGCCGCAGGCCGCGAACGAGCCCTCGCGGCGCTGGCCGCTGCCGAGTTCGTCGTGGTCGATGACGTCGGCCATGGCCGAGCCGTAGATGGTCCAGAAGCCCGCGCCGATGAAGGCCACGCCGCCGCTGGCGAAAAGCTGCAGCACGGGCAGCGCCGGGTTGTAGAAGAACCAGTCGCCGATGAAGGCGACGACGCCCAGGGCCAGCACCGTCATCAGCGCGTTGCGCTTGCCCTGGTGCCGGGCGACCCAGCCGGCGAAGCTGATGCCCGCCAGGCCGCAGACCAACCCCGCCACGCCCATCATGGAGTTCCACTTGGTGGCCTCGACCACATTGCCGCCGCAGACGTAGTAGACGGTGGCGTAATAGCCGAGCAGGCCCACCATGGCCGTGGCCATGTTGTAGGCCAGCATGGTGCCCAGCATCTGGCGGAAGGGGCGGTTCTTCAGCGTGCGGTAGAGGGTGTCCTTGAAGGGCACGCGCTGGGTGCTGCGCTTGACGACGGCCTCGTAGTAGCGCTCCCGGGTCAGCAGGAAGATGAGCACCGACACCACCACCATGATGCCGCCCAGGATGCTGGTGTAGACCTGGGCGCCGCGCAGGATGTCGGGCTTGCCGGAGGCGTCGTTGAAGATCGCCAGCGTGGTGAACTGGGCCGCGACGAACATGGCCAGCTCGGGGATCTTCTGGATGGCGTTCTTGACCGACATCACCCGCGTGCGCTCGTGGTAGTCGGGCGTCATCTCCGCGCCCAGGCTGCTCCAGGGCATGTTGAAGCAGCTCATGACCGGCACATACAGGCAGGTCGAGACCAGCATGAAGACGAAGTACTCCGAGTCGCTCCAGCCGCGGCCGACGGCGAACATGAGCGGCAGGCCGATGCCCGCCAGCACGCCCCCGACGAGGATGAAGGGGCGCCGCCGCCCCCAGCGCGAGCGGGTGTTGTCGGAGATCCAGCCGAACAGCGCGTCGGAGACGGCGTCGACGAAGATCTTCAGGCCCAGGGCGGTGGAGATCAGCCCCGGCGCGACGCCCAGGAAGACGTTGAAGACGTGGAAGGCCAGCGACTGGTAGAGCCAGTGGCCCCACATGTCGAGGAAGGAACCGAGGCCGAAGCCCACCTTCTGCGGCAGGGGCACGCGGTCGGCGGCGGCGGTGACCATCGCCGCGGGCGGCGCGGCGGGGCGGGGCATCGTGGGCGTGGCAGCGCCATCGGCATCGGCAAGCACGTCTGTCTCCTCGGCCGCACGAGGCGACGCTGTATTTTAGTAAACAGAGTGATTTTCGTTCGACGAACGAACGAAAGGTAGGCCGTGCAAACACCTACCCGCCGGCCTGCGCCACTGCCCGCAGTTGCCATGGTATTGCGGGCCGAGCGCTGGGCCGCCCCCGAGCCGGCCCGCGCTGGCGATGTGCTTGCGGCTCGATGCCGCAAGCATCGCCGCCCCCTCGGGGGGCGGACCAGACACGCGCCGCGTTCAGCGCGCGGGGTTGGGCCGGGGGCCGTCCACCTCACCGCTCGGCAGCGGCTGGCTGGCGCCGGCCTTTGCGCGGTGCAGCCGCCTCCTGCTGCGGCTCGGGCGCGCGGGAACTCTCGCGCACCACCAGTTCCACCGGCAGCGAGGCGTCGTTGGGCGCCGTGTCGCCCTCGATGAGGGCGCGGGCGGCCACATGGCCCAGGGCCTCCTTGTCCATCTTCACGGTGGACAGCGGCGGCTTGCTGTGGGCGGCCTCCTCGATGTCGTCGTAGCCGATGAAGCGGATGTCCTGCGGCACGCGCAGGCCGTGCTCGTGGCAGACCTCCATCGCGAAGATGGCCGTCGAGTCGTTGTAGGCGAAGACGGCGTCCGGCGGCTCGGGCAGCTCCAGCAGGCGGCGCATGGCATCGCGCCCCGCGTCCCGGTACTCGAGGGAGGGATCCAGCGTCACTTCGTAGTCGGGGTCGAACAGGCGACCGGCCTCGTAGAGGGCGCGGCGAAAGCCCTTGGCCCGCAGCGACACGGAATGGTGGGCCAGCGGGCCGAAGATGGCCGCCACACGCTTGGCGCCGCCCTCCAGCAGGTGGCGCGTGGCCAGCCAGGCGCCGAGCTGGTTGTCGTCATTGACGCAGCGCACGCCGGGGTAGAAATGGTCGACCAGCACCAGCGGCAGCTCGCAGCGGCGGATGGCCTCCATGGCCTCCGGGTCGAAGTAGCCGGCGCCCAGCAGGGCCTCGGCCTCGTGGCGCCGCACCTGCACGGCGATGTCCTCCCCACCCAGCACCGACATCATGCTCAGCGGCACGCCCGCTTCACGGCAGGCCGTCTCCGCGCCGTGCAGCACGTAGGAGTAAAAGGGATTGGTCGCCAGCGAGCCGATGCTGCGGTTGTAGAGGAAGAGCATGCGGCGCGGCTTGCCGGTGCGCAGCTTGCCCACGTCGTAGCCCATCCGCTGGGCGACGCCGAGCACCTGGGCGCGAGTCTGCTCTGACAAGCCGGGCTGGCCCTTGAGCGCGCGCGAGACCGTCCCGATGGACACGCCAGCCGCCTCGGCCAGTTCCCGAATCGTCACCCCCCGCTTCTCGGCCATGGCCAGGACTCCAGCTGTTGTTTAGCTCGCAAATGCGGTCGCGATTGTGCACTGCCGCCCGCACTCTCCCCAGGAGCAAGGCTTTGGACCGGCATCCGGCGCCCACCTGCCCGGGCCGGCCGGCGTCTCCTGGTTATCGATTGTTCACTAAACATTTCGTGTTGCCTAGAATATTTCCGACTCGACTTGCTCTTCCGATGACTCCGACTTCCATCGCCGTCCTGGGCGAAGCCCTGGTGGACGAATTCCATGACGGCCAGGTGGCCGGCGGCGCCCCCTTCAACGTGGCGCGCTCGCTGGCCGCGCTCGGCGTGCCTGCCCTCTTCGTCAGCCGCATCGGCGCCGACGACTACAACGGCCGCCTGGTGATGCAGAGTGCGCAGCGCTACGGCCTGGCCCTGCACGGCCTGCAGCGCGACCCGGTCCGCGCCACCGGCCGCGTCAGCGTGAACGAGCGGCCCGGAGGCGGCCACGACTTCGTCATCCATCCCGACGCCGCCTGGGACCATCTCGACGCCGCCGCCACCCGCGCGGCCCTGGCCGAGGCCCGCCCCGGCCTGCTCTACTTCGGCAGCCTGGCCCAGCGCCATCCCGTCTCGCGCGCGACGGTGCGGGCCGCCGCCAAGGGCTTCGCCGGCCCGCGCCTGCTCGACCTCAACCTGCGCCCCGGCACCGACACGGCCGAACTGGCGGCCGAATCCCTGATGCTGGCCGACTGGGTCAAGGTCAACGACGAGGAACTGGCCCGGCTGGCCGGCTGGTTCGGGCATGCCGCCGAGGGCGAAGCCGCCCAGGCCGCCGCGCTGATGGACCGCTTCGCCCTGCAGCGCCTGGTGCTGACCCGCGGCGCCGAGGGCTGGCGCCTCTACGGCCAGGGCGGCGTGGTGCTGGCCGAAGGCGCGGGCCAGGCCCAGCCCCAGCTCGTCGACACCGTCGGCGCTGGCGATGCCTTCACCGCCCTGCTGCTGGCCGGTCTGGCGCTGGGCCGCGATCTGCCCGCCACGCTCGCCCTCGCCAACCGCTACGCCGCCTTCATCTGCGGCCTGCGCGGGCCGCTGCCGGCCCATCCGCAAGCCCTCGCTCCCTGGCGCGACGCCCTGCAGGCGCTGCCGCCCTCCTCCGCTTCCTGACCTCACGACATGGACCCCATCGCCTCGCCCGCCTCCCTCGCCCACCTCGTCGCCCCGCCGGCCGATTCGCCCATGCGGCGGCGCGACTTCGTCTTCGGGGCCGGCACCTCGTCCTACCAGATCGAGGGCGCCGTGCAGGAGGACGGCCGGCTTGAATCCATCTGGGACCGCTTCTGCGCCACGCCAGGCAAGGTGCTGCGGGGCGAGACCGGCGCCGTCGCCTGCGACCACTACCACCGCTGGCAGCAGGACCTGGACCTGCTGCAGCGCCTGGGCGTGGACGCCTACCGCTTCTCCATCGCCTGGCCGCGCGTGATGAACGAGGCCGGCCGGCCCACCCCCCGCGGCATCGACTTCTACAAGCGGCTGCTCGACGGCCTGGGCGAACGCGGCATCCGCGCCTTCGTGACCCTCTACCACTGGGACCTGCCCCAGCACCTCGAGGACCGCGGCGGCTGGCTCAACCGCGAGACGGCCTGGCGCTTCGCCGACTACGCCGACCTGATGAGCCGCGAGCTGGCCGGCCACGGCGACGTGGCCGCCTGGACCACGCACAACGAGCCCTGGTGCTCCGCCTACCTCGGCTACGGCGACGGCCACCACGCCCCGGGCCTCAAGTCCAACCGCTGGGCGGCCCAGGCCATGCACCACCTGCTGCTGGGCCACGGCCTGGCCCTGCCGGCCCTGCACGCCAACGCACCGCAGGCCATGCACGGCATCGTCGCCAACGTGGCGCCGGGCTATGCCGACACCGACACGGCCGAGGACCGCGACGCCGCCCAGCTCTTCGAGACCTTCCAGAACCGCTGGGTGCTGGACCCGCTGCTCAAGGGCGAATACCCGGCCGACCTGTGGCGGCTGTGGAAGGGCTGCGAGCCGCTGGTGCTGGACGGCGACATGGACCTCATCCGCCGGCCCATCGACTACCTCGGCCTGAACTTCTACAGCCGCGCCGTGCTGCGCTCGGCTGGCCCCGACACCATCGACTGGGTGCGCCGCCCCGACGTCGAGCGCACCACCATGGACTGGGAGGTCTACCCCCAGGGCATGCAGGACCTCTTCGAAGCCCTGAAGCGCGACTACCCCAACCTGCCGCCGCTGTACGTGACCGAGAACGGCATGTCCAGCCACGACAGCGTCCAGGGCGGCGAGGTTGACGACGTGCAGCGCCAGGCCTACCTGAAGGCCCACTTCGCCGCCTGCTCGCGGGCCATGGCCAATGGCGTGGACGTGCGGGGTTATTTCATCTGGTCGCTGCTGGACAACTTCGAATGGGCCTTCGGCTACGAGCGCCGCTTCGGCCTCGTGCACGTGGACTTCGAAAGCCAGCGCCGCACGCTCAAGCGCAGCGCCCTGGCCTATGCCGATTTCCTGCGGGAGCGGGCTGCGGGATAGCGCCCATGCCCGAGGCGCCGGCGCATGCCTAGACTCATGTCCGAGAGGAGACAAACATGAAGAAATCCTGGTGCCTGACCGGCTACACAGACCGCCAAGGCCGGCCCGCGACGACATGACGGCCGGACCTGTCCGCAAGGTCGTCGTCATCGGCGGGGGCACGGCGGGCTGGATGGCCGCCCTGCCACTGGCCAAGCTGCGAACCGTGGGCGGCGCGGGGTTGGAGGTCACGCTGGTGGAGTCGGCCGAGATCGGCACCATCGGCGTCGGCGAAGCGACGTTGCCGCCCATCCGCGCCTACAACGCCACGCTCGGCCTGGACCCCGTGGAGTTCCTGCGCAAGACGCGCGCGACCTTCAAGCTGGGCATCGAGTTCTGCGACTGGCGCCGCCCGGGCCATCGCTTCTTCCACGGCTTCGGCGACTTCGGCCCGCCGCTGGGCCAGGTCGACGCCTTCAGCTGCTGGCTGCGCCATCGCGCGCCCGACGACACCAGCTCCTACGAGGACTGGTCCATGGCGACCGAGGTCGCGCGCCGCAACCGCTTCGCCCCGCCGGACAGCGACCCCCGCTCGCCGCTGGGCGCCTACTCCTACGCCTTTCACTTCGACGCGGGGCTGTACGCCGCCTTCCTGCGCGAGCAGGCGGAGCAGGCCGGCGTCACCCGCGTCGAGGGCACCGTCACCGAGGTCGCGCTGCGGCCGGCGGACGGCTTCGTCTCGGCCGTCACGCTGTCGGACGGCCGGCGCATCGAGGGCGACCTGTTCGTCGATTGCTCCGGCCAACGCGCCCTGCTGATCGGGCAGACGCTGCGGGTCGGCTACGAGGACTGGAGCGCCCAGCTGCCCTGCAACGGCGCCTGGGCCGTGCCCAGCGAGTCCGCCGCGCAGCTGACGCCGTTCACTCGCTCCACGGCACGCAGCGCGGGCTGGCAGTGGCGCATCCCGCTGCAGCACCGCATCGGCAACGGCATGGTCTTCGCAAGCGATTTCATCGGCAAGGAGGCCGCCCGCGAGGAACTGCTGCAGGGCCTGGACACGCCGGCTCTCGCCGACCCGCGGCTGATCAACTTCACCACGGGCCGCCGGCACCGCGTCTGGGAGCGCAACGTGGTGGCCATCGGCCTGTCGTCGGGCTTCCTGGAGCCGCTGGAGTCCACCGCCATCCAGCTCATCATCGACGGCGTCGGCCGGCTCATCGAGCTCTTCCCCGACACCTCCTTCGCGCCCGCGCTGGCGGCCGAGTACAACCGGCGTATGCACCGGCAGTACGAGTCCATCCGCGACTTCATCGTGCTGCACTACAAGCTGACGCAGCGCGACGACACGCCCTTCTGGCGCCACTGCGCGGCCATGCCCATCCCGGATACGCTGGCCCACCAGATCGATCTCTTCCGCAGCTCCGGCCGCGTCGCCATCTACGACCCCGAAAGCTTCCGCGAGTCCTCGTGGATCTCCCTCTTCATGGGCCTGGGCGCCGTGCCGGCGCACCACGACCCGCAGGCCGATGCCCTGCCGCCCAACGTGCTGGCCGAGTACGCGCGCCGCGTGCGTGCCACCGTCGTCGCCTCGGCCGACAGCCTGCCCGAGCACGCCGCCTACATCCACCGGCAGCTGGGCACTCCAGCGACTTGAAAGACATCCCATGGCTGCGTTCAAACGTCTCGTCATCGTCGGCGGTGGTTCGTCCGGCTGGATGGCCGCCGCGGCAGCGGCCACCACGCTGCGCGGCGTCGAGGTGACCGTCGTCGAATCCGAGGAGATCGGCATCATCGGCGTCGGCGAGGCGGCGTTCCCGTCGATCCGCGCCTTCAACGAACTGCTGCGCATCAGCGAGGCCGACTTCCTGCGCGCCACGCGGGGCAGCTTCAAGCTCGGCATCCAGTTCCGCGACTGGCTGCACCCCGGGCACAGCTACTTCCACACCTTCGGCGACTTCTTTCCGATGGAAGGCTCGATGGCGCTGTGGGGCCAGTACCGGCGCCAGCGCGAGAGCGTGGACTGGCATTTCGACGAACTCAACATCGCCTCGCTGATGGCCCGCCAGGGCCGCTTCGCGGTGCCGCAGGTCCCGCCCGGCCAGGAAGCCCCCTTCAACTACGCCTACCACTTCGACGCCCAGCTCTACGCCGCCTACCTGCGCAGGCTGGCCGAGCAGCGCGGCGCCCGCCGGGTGGAGGGCCGCATCGTCGAGGTGCTGCGGCGCCCGGACGGCGGCGTCGCCCAGCTCCGCCTGGCCGACGGCCGCCTGGTCGAGGGCGACTTCTACCTCGACTGCTCGGGCTTTTCCTCGCTGCTGATCGGCAAGGCGCTGGGCGTGCCCTTCGTCGACGAAAGCCAGTGGCTGCCGGTGGACCGGGCCTGGGCCGTGCCGGTGCAGCGCATGCCCGGCGAGCTGACGCCCTACACGCGCTCCACGGCGCTCGAAGGCGGCTGGTCATGGCGCATCCCGCTGCAGGACCGCACCGGCTACGGCCACGTCTTCAGCAGTCATTTCATCGGCGAGGAGCGCGCGCGCGAACAGCTGCTCGCCCAGGTGGACGGCGAGCCACTGGCCGAGCCCCGGCTGCTGCGCTTCACCACGGGCTATCGCCAGACGCACTGGCTGCACAACGTGGCTGCCGTGGGCCTGGCCGGCGGCTTCCTGGAGCCGCTGGAATCCACCGCCATCTATCTCGTCCAGGCGACGCTGGCCCGCGTGATGCCGCTGCTGGATGCCGCCACGCCGCCCACGCCGGCGGCGGTGGAGGGCTTCAACAACGTGCAGCTGCGCCAGTACCAGCGCATCCGCGACTTCATCGTGCTGCATTACTGCCTCACGCAGCGGCGCGACAGCGCGCTGTGGCGCCACATGGCCGAGATGAAGCTGCCGGATTCCCTCGCCTACAAGATCCGCGCCTGGCGCCAACTCGGCATGCTGGTCGTCTACGACCATGAAGGCTTCGACGCCAACAGCTGGCTGTCCATCCACGCCGGCATGGACCACTGGCCCGAGCACCAGAGCCCCTGGCTCGATGAGGTGCCGCCGTCCTTCGCGATGCACTACATGCAGTCGCGGCGCAACGCCATCGCCGAGACCGTGCAGCGCGTGCCGCCGCACGACGAGTTTTTGCGCCGCTACCTCGGCTGAGGGAGTAGCAGGCAATCATGCTGCGACTGCGAGCCCACCCTGCGAAGATGTCGTCTCGATAAGCCATGCGTTGGCTATGCGGGGAGTGCTCCAGGAGCGCCGGATCAAGCGCCATGACCAAGCCATCGCGCTCTGGAAGCGGATGCCCGGGCGTGGGGTCAGGCGCAGCTGACGAGCGCTCGCGCATCGCCGATGTCCTGAGACGCAATCCGGGGCCGGGCTTCGTCGTCAGGATTGACGCAGGCCCGTGACGGGTTCCGAAATGCGATGACGGTCACCACGAGGACAAGGCCTATCACGACCGGGACATGCGGGTCTGTTCCGCGCTCACTTCGCCGGACCTGACGAGGCGATGACCCGCCAGGCCCACCAGGCCCGCGCAGATGGGGAACAGGACCTACATGAGGGAGGCCGCCGCCCTCATGCTCCTGCCATCTTCTCAGTGCCCGTCTGCCGTGCGCGGCGCCACCCCTTCTCGCCTTCAACAGCGACCAGCACGATCAGCGAGGCGGCAATGCACAGGCCGAACTCGTATGCCGTCAGGGGAACGGTTTTGAACCACGGCTGGGCGAACGGCGCATATACGATCACGAGCTGAAGCACAAGGGTCAAGAAGACCGCGCCAAGCAGCGGCAGGTTCGAGCCAAGCCCGATGCGCCACAGGCTGTCGATCTCACTGCGGATGCCAAGGACATGGGCCATCTGCATCAGCGTGAGGGCGGTGAAGACGATGGTCTGCGCATGCTGCGGCGAATGGCTGAGCGCCCAAGCCTGCAGCGCAAGGCTGAGCCCGCCGATCAGCAGCCCGACGAACAGCACGTGCTGCCACAGCCCCCCATCGAAGAAGTTCTCCTGCGGCGGACGGGGTGGCCGCTGCATCACGCCGCGCTCCGCCGCCTCACCTGCGAGCGCAATGCCCGGCAAGCCGTCGGTGACCAGGTTGACCCAGAGAATGTGGATCGGCAGCAGCGGGATGGGCAAGCCCACCAGCGGGGCCAGGAAGATCGTCCAGATCTCCCCGGAATTGCCCGTCATGGCGTAGCGCACGAACTTGCGGATGTTGTCGTAGATGCGGCGTCCCTCGCGCACCGCCCCGACGATGGTGGCGAAGTTGTCGTCCAACAGGACGAGGCTGGCCGACTCTCTTGCCACGTCGGTACCCGTTCGGCCCATGGCCACACCCACGTCGGCCTGTTTCAAAGCCGGCGCATCGTTGACCCCATCGCCCGTCATGGCGACGAACTCGCCCTGCGCCTGCAGCGCACGCACGAGACGGATCTTCTGTGTGGGATCCACGCGCGCGTACACCCTGCACGCACGAACCGTCTCGCGCAGCGCCTCATCGGAAAGCGCCTCGAGGTCCGCGCCGGTGAGGAGGCGCACCCCCGATGCCGGTTCGGCCGGAACGATGCCGATGCGGCGTGCGATGGCAAGCGCAGTCCCCGGATGGTCCCCGGTGATCATGACCGCGGTGATGCCGGCCGAGCGGCAACTGCGCACCGCCTCCGCGGCCTCCGCGCGAGGCGGGTCGATCAGCCCCACCAGCCCGATGAACTGAAGCTCGGTCTCCAGCGCATCGGTCTGCGCAGCCGGCATCGAGGCATGCGCGCGCCGAGCTACCGCAAGCACCCGCAGCCCGCGCGATGCCATGGCCTCGGCCTCGGCCAGCACGGCGCGAACGTCGATCGGCGCGCTGCCCCCGAGTGCCACTCGCGACACGCACAGAGGCACCACCACTTCGGGCGCGCCCTTGGTGTAAGCGACGACGCCAGCGTCGAAGGCATGCAGTGTCGTCATGCGCTTGCGCTGCGAGTCGAAGGGCACTTCGATCAACCGTGGGTGCCGGCGCCTCGCCTCGTCGATGTCGAGGCCCTTGGCCTGCGCGGCGGACAGGAGCGCCGTCTCCGTTGGGTCTCCCAAGAAGCCGGTCGCGGACGGCTCGGCGTCGTTGCACAGCGCCAGCGCGAGCAGCAACAGCCCCTCCTGCGCGTCGGACCGCAGTTCTTCGACGTGCATCCGGTTCTGGGTCAGCGTGCCGGTCTTGTCAGAGCAGATGAACGTCACCGATCCCAGCGTCTCGACCGAAGGCAGCCGGCGCACCAGCGCGTTCAGCGAGGCCATCCGCCGCGCCCCAAGGGCCAGCAGCACGGTCACCACGGCCGGCAGGGCCTCGGGGATGGCCGCCACCGCCAAGCTGATCGCCGTGAGCACCATCGGGACGACAGGCTCCCCCCGCAGCAAGCCAGCGACGAAGACGACCGCGCAGACAGCCAGCACCGCCAGGGCGAGCCGCTTGCCGAAGTCAGCCAGACGGCGCTGCAACGGCGTCTGCTGGCCGTCGCTGCCGGTCATCAGCTGCGCGATCTTGCCAAGCTCTGTGCTCATGCCCGTGGCGACGACCAGGGCGCGGGCGCTTCCGTTGGACACCAACGTCCCCTTGTAGGCCATGTTGCGGCGGTCGCCGAGTGCGGGAACCGGCTGGCGCAGCGCATCGGCATGCTTCTCCACGGCGACCGATTCACCGGTCAATGCCGATTCATCGACCTGCAGACGCGCCACGTGCGCGAGGCGCAGGTCGGCCGGCACCTGGTCTCCCGCCTCGATCAAGACCACATCGCCCGGCACGAGCTCATGCGCATCCACCTTGCGCGCCCGGCCCTGCCGGACGACCGTCGCCTTCTGCGGCGCGAGCTTCTTCAATGCCTCTAACGCCCGATCGGCCCTCCACGCCTGCCCGAAGCCAACCAACCCGTTCAACAGGACGACGACCACGATGGCAAGCGAGTCGGACCAGTCGCCCAGCAGAGCCGACACCCCGGCCGCAGCGATGAGCACCAGGATCATGAAATCGGTGAACTGCCTCAGCAGCAGGCGCCAGGCGCTGACCTTGTCAGTGCCGGCAATCGCATTGCTGCCGTGGCGCTGGCGGCGTGTGGCGGCGTCATCCTCGTGCAGGCCGTGGTGGAGCGACACCTCGTGATGGCGTGCGATGTCTTCCGCCTCGAGCAGGTGCCAGTCGGGAGGGCGTGTCGCGGCGGCGGTAGAAGACTTTGACGGCATCGACAGCAAGAGCGCAGTGCCGCTTCATTCTCGATGGCCCCGACCGTTCAGCGTTGACATGACTCAACCGGCGCGTCCCGCGATTTCCGTCGAGTTCGTTGAATCGCCCGCTGAAGATCGAGAAAGAGGCGCGCCGATCAGCGTGATCATCACGCCTGAACACTCGATTGGCGGCGCTCATGCCGTGCACAGCCCAGACGCACCATGGTCCTGCTCGAAACTCTCGGCAACATCGTCAAGCTGATCGCGAGCGTCGGCGGCCTGTACCTGGTCGCGTTGCTCTACGCCCAGCATCGCCAGCCTGCGTGGGTCGACACCCTTCGGGCGCGGCGGATTCACGTCCTCTGGCTGCTGGTCCTCACCAGCCTCTCCATCAAGATCGTGGAGGACGTCGTGACCGGCGACTCTGGCACGATCGACCGGGCTCTGCTCATCTTCCTTCGAGCCCATCTGGCGGGTGCGCAGCCGATCTTCGAAGCGGTGACGTTGTCCGGGTCAGCCGAGGTACTGACCCCGCTCACGCTTGGAACCTGCCTTGCCTTGGCGCTCAGCAGACGGCGCCAGGAAGCAGCGCTGGTCGGCACGTCAGTGATTTCCGCAGCGGTGCTCGTCTATGTCGTGAAGCTGGTCGTCGGCCGGCAGCGGCCGGCATTGTGGGAGACGGCTCGGTACTGGGGAGCCAGCTTTCCCAGCGGTCACACGCTTGTCGTGGCCGCATTCTCGATGTCGATGGCCCTTGCCTTGTCGGGGATGAAGCCGGCCGCTCGCACGGCCTTGCTGACGATCGCCTCGCTGTGGACCGTGTTGGTGGCCATCTCGCGGCTCGTGCTCGGCGTGCACTGGCCCACGGACGTGTTGGTGGCCGCGCTCGCCGGCACCGCCATTCCGCTGGGAATCTCGCTGCTCATGACGCACGCCCTGCAAGTGAAGGCCCAACGTCCCTAAACATCCCTAATCGCGCTCGCGACCTTCGCCGTCCTTCTCCGGTTCCGCGCGCGGATCGCGATGGCATTCCACGCAGTTCTCGAAGCTCCGAATGCCCTCCTCAAGGTGTTCTGCACGGACTTTGGCCTGCGAGTGCTCGTGGCAGCCGTAGCAGGTATACCGGCTGTAGTCGTTGTTCGTGTGACAGGTGTCGCAGCGCGCGTCGTGGTCACCGTCCAGCACGAAGTACTTGGCATGGTCGAAGGTGGCCGGCTTCCACGCGCCGGTCTTGTGGCAAGACGTGCAACTACCTCGGATCTGCCGATGCAGCCGGTCGGTGGGGGCGTTGTGGCAACTCTGGCAGCGGTCGAGGACGGCCGGGGCGAGTAGCTCGTGATCGAAATGTGCCGGCTTCCACGCCTTGCTCCCGTGGCATTGCCTGCACTCCAGCTTGACGTCACGGTGCACAGTGTCCTTGGGCGCCCGATGACATGACGAGCACTGGTCTTGCACCGAGGCCTTCAGCAGCCCGTGGGAAAACGGCTTGCGGCTGCTCTTGGTGAGCTTGGGGCCTTGGTGGTCGCTGTGGCAGGCCATGCAATCCTGCTCGGTCAGTTCCTGGTGGAACGAGACCTTGACGCTGCGGGCGGGGATCGGCACGCCTTTGGTGGTTTTCAGGCCGATGTCGGCTACGGCGTGGCACTCGGTGCAGCGCTCGCTTGCCGCGCCACGCCAGGCGGCGTGGCAGGCGAAGCAGTCGGTCGCCAGTTCGGCGTGCCCCTTCACCAGCGGCCCAGGGCTCACCATGAGATGCGGGTACGCGAACGCCAGCGCGACCAATACCACCAGGTTGAGCGCGATGACGATCAGCAGGACCGGGCGCTTCTTCACTTCCAGCCCCAGAACAGGAATACCGCCACGATGTGCGCCGAGGCCAGCACGCCGAAGGCCAACGTGATGGGGAAGTGCACCACGCGCCACTGCTTGACGGCATCGAAGGTCAGGCTGTCCCAGTAGAGCTCGTCCTCGAGTGCCGGCTCCGGCAGGCCGCGCGCCCGCATCCGCAGGCGGGCCTCCTCCAGACGGCGCCGCGCGCGATCCAGCAGGAACTTGCCGGTGAGTCCACTGCCGACGTTGAGGAGCATCGCCCACACCGCCAGCCACCCAAGGATCGCATTGAAGTGCACGCCGGCGTGTACCAGCACCAGCAACGATCCCAGCCACGCGAGCAGTTCGTGCCAGCGCAGCAGCAAGGCCGGTCGTCCGCTGTGGAGCAACTTGTGCTTGCGCAGCGAGTAGGCGGCGGTGGAGGCGACGATGAGCAAGATGCCCGGTATGCCGAGCCACCGCCCGACCCACAGGAGATTCAGCAGGTGCAGCAGGCCATCGAGCGACAGCGCCACCAGCGCCAGCAAAGCGAGGCTCCCCACAAAGGGCAGCACATCGCGCCGGAAGAGTCGGGCCTTGAGCGGCATCAGGCCTCCAACACCAAGGCGGACGCGGGCCGCCCGACGCAGAGCAGGCAATGCCCCGGCGCCAAGTCGTGGTCGGGCGTGTGCTCATACTGGACCGAGCCTTCGAGCACGCGTGTCTCGCAACTGCCGCAGCCGCCTGAACGGCAGCCGGATTCAACGGCGATGCCGTGGCGCTCGGCGAAGTCGAGCAGGGAGGCATCACGACCATCCCAGGCCAGGGTTCGGCCAGAACGTCGGAACTGCACCTCGACTGCCACAGCCGCTTCCACCGCGTCGTTGGAGCCGGGCTGGCGGATCGACGCGGGACCGAAAGCCTCGTAGTGGAGGTCGGTGAGCGGCACACCCCATTCGGCGAGTGCGGGCACGAGGGTCTGCATCATGGCCGGCGGGCCGCACACGTAGAACTGGTGCCGGCCGTGCGGCAGCGTGCGGCGCAGCAGTTCCACGTCCACATGTCCCTTGTGCTGGAAGTCGAGCCCCTCGCGGTCGGAGGCATCGGGGCGGCTGTAGGCGACGTGAAGCCGCAGCAAGGGATGGGCGGCCGCCAGGGCTTCCAGTTGCGGCTTGAAGGCGTGCTCGCGTCCGTTGCGCATGCCGTAGTAGAAATGCAGCACCCGCTGCGGCTGATGTACCAGGCTCCAGCGCAGCATGCTGATCATCGGTGTCACGCCGATGCCACCTGCGATGAGCACGGCCGGCACCGCAGCGTCCGGGTCGATGAAGAAATGCCCGGATGGCGCTTTCACGCGGAGCAGGTCCCCGACCTGCACGCGATCATGGAAGTGGTTGGACGAAAGGCCCGATTCGAACTCGGGATGATCCGTCGGCGGCGGCACTCGCTTGATCGTCACCCTGTAGTGCGTCGGTTCGGGACGATCGGACAGCGAGTAGCACCGCGTGATGGTGCGAAGGCCGCCGGGCAGGTCGAGCGAGAAGGTCAGGAACTGGCCGGGCTTGAACGCCGGAAGCGGCTGTGCGTCCACCGGCTGCAGGTAGAACGAGCATTGAGTGCACGCCGGATCCTCGTATTCACGCCTGCTGACGCGGAACTCGCGCCACCCGCTCCACGCGGCATCGGCCCGCGCGTGCGGCGCCGGCATCGCACCTTCTCCGGCAGCCCGCGCCGTCGATCGTCGCCACAGCGTCCAGGCGATGCCGGTCGACAATTGCAGCAGCAGCGCTACAGAGATCCAGGCGAGCAACTGGGCCGCACTCATGCGCTCAATGCGTCAACAGGACAGGAACGGACGCGAGGACCACGGTCTTCAAGGCGACCGACCCGAAGGTCGCGTGATGCAGAGCCCCCGTTCCGTGGGTCGCCATCGCGATCAGGTCCGCTCCCTGGCGAAGGGCCAGCTCGGCGACGCTGGGCGCGGCATCTCCCGCCAGGAGCGACACCTCGTGTGAGATGCCGGCTTCGGTCAGCAAGTGGGCCGCGGCGGCCACGGCCCGGCGGCTTTGCTCGCCGCACCAGCGGCGCAGCACGTCGTCATGTGGCGGCATGATGCTTTCGAGCAGAGTCAATGCGGGTTCGAAGTGGACGAGGTTGACGTGCAGCGGGCCGAAGAAGTCGCGCAACGCGACCAGCCGCTGCACCGCCGAATCGGAAACCGCAGACCCGTCCAGCGGTGCCACGACCTGGGTGAACTCCCGGCTTATGCTGGGCAGCTTGGCATCGGGCTTCACCAGAACCACGGGACACGGTGCCGCCGGCGCGACGCGCAGCGCGACCGACCCCAGCGCGAAGCCACCCAGCATCCCCGCACCGCGCGTGCCCATCACCACCAGCGAAGCACCACACTCTGCCGCCACTTCAAGGATGGTGGAGGCCGGGGCCCCGGAGCGCACGAGCGTGTGCGCGGTGAACCCTGCCTCTGACAGGGTCCGCTGGTGCACCGCCAGCAGCGCCTGCGCGTGGGCCTGCTCGCGGTCCGACATTTCCTGCCACTCGGCCGCGGGGTCCGGCACCGCCTTCATCCGAGGCTGATGGACGTGGAGCAGCGTGGGCATCACGGTCCCCGGGCCACCGCGCTTGCTCGCGCAAAGGAACTCCACCGCTCGCGCTGACGCAGCGGACCCGTCGATGGGGAGAAGGACCTGCATGTCGAGCTCTCCGGTTGCCGTCGGCTTCGCGCCTCTCGATGAGCCGACATCCCGCAGGACTTTCAGCCCAGCCGGCCTTCCATCGCTTGATCCCGATCAAAGGAAGACAGACCGAGAGGACGAGACTGCGAGCCATGAGCCACCGCCGCGTCCCGCTCGACAAACTACCCACCATGCGGATCGGCGATGCCGGCCTGAGCGCCTTAGAAGTCGAGGCTCAGCGCCGCCATGGCTTCAATGACATCGTGGCCGACGCCACCAGCGGCTGGTTCGTGGTTGCGCGCGACACGGCGCGCGACCCGATGCTGTGGTTCCTGGTACTGACGGCTGGCCTGTTCGGGCTGCTGGGGCAGGTCACGGAGTCGCTCACCCTGCTGGTGGCGATGGTGCCGTTGCTGGGCATGGACGCCTACCTGCACCGACGCACGACGGCGTCGTCCGCAGGGCTGGCGAGCCGGCTGGCCAGCTCGGCCCGCGTGCTGCGCGACGGCAAGTGGCTGGACATCCCGTCGCGCGAGTTGGTCCCCGGCGACCTGGTTGAGGTGAAAGCGGGCGAGTACTTCCCAGCCGACGGCCTGCTGGTGGGGGGGAGCGAGCTGCAGGCGGACGAGTCGACCCTGACCGGCGAGTCGCTACCCGTGCCGAAGCAGGCGCTCGAACCGCCTGAGGCAGCACTGCCTGAGAGTGCAGCCGAGGCGCAATGGGGCACCGCGGGCACCCGCCTGCTCACAGGCCAAGCCAGGCTGCGCATCATCTGCATCGGCACAGACACCCGCTATGGCGAGATCGTGCGGTCGGCCACAGAAGGCGGTCACACGAGCACGCCACTGCAAAAGGCCATCGGCCAACTCGTGGCGACCCTGCTCGGGATGGCGATCGTGATGTGCATCGTCCTGGCCGGGACACGGCTGTGGCAAGGGCACGGCTGGATCGACGCCCTGCTCAGCGCCGTGACACTGGCGGTGGCCGCCCTGCCGGAAGAGTTTCCCGTCGTCTACACATTCTTTCTCGGTGTTGGCGTCTTTCGGCTGGCGCGCAGGAAGGCCCTGGTGCGGCGCGCGGTGGCGGTGGAGAACATCGGCCGCGTCACCTGCATCGTGTCGGACAAGACCGGGACGATCACCGCCGGCACCCTCGTTCTCGCGCACCGCACGCCCGCGCACGGAGAGGATGACGATTCGGTGCTCCGGGTGGCCACCTTGGCCGCCAGACCGGACAGCGGCGATCCGCTCGACCAGGCCTTGCATTCCGCGCTGGGGCGGCTGCCTCCTGCGACGCGCTTGTCCCAGTTCCCTTTCACCGAAGCCCGGCGTCGCGAGACGGTGATCTGGCGCCTGGCTGACGGTGATCCGATGGCCTTCACCAAGGGGGCCCCGGAGACGGTGTTGTCCACATGTGAACTGACGGGCGCGGAACGCGCCGCGTGGCTGGACCGTGTCGAGGAGTACGCCAGGTCGGGCCACAAGGTCATTGGATGTGCGCACCGTGAAGTGCGTGTAGGCGAGCCGTTCGACGTCGAGCCCGATGGAGGATTCAGGTTCGCAGGCCTGCTCGCCTTCGAGGATCCGGTGCGTGAGGGCGTGCGGGAGGCCATCGGCGACTGCATGGCCGCGGGCATACGCGTCATCATGGTCACCGGAGACCACCCCGCCACCGCCGAGGCGATTGCCCGTGAGATCGGCCTGGGCGGCGAGGCGCCCCGGGTCGTGGTTCTCGCGCCCGACGACGATGCCGCCAGGGCTCTCGGCCCTCACGATGGAACCCATGTGGTCGCGCGCGCCACGCCACCCCAGAAACTTGCTCTCGTGCAGGCGCTTCAGGCCGAGGGCGAACTCGTCGCCGTGACTGGAGACGGCGTGAACGATGTGCCGGCGCTTCGCCTGGCCGACATCGGCGTCGCCATGGGCGAGCGCGGCACGCGCAGCGCCCGCGAGGTGGCGCCGGTGGTACTGCTGGACGACAACTTCAGAACCATCGTCGATGCCATCGCGGAGGGGCGCCAGCTCTTCGAGAACCTCAGGCTCTCCTTCGTGTACCTGCTGCTCGTGCACATTCCGCTGGTGATCGGGGCGGCCGCCATCCCTTTGATGAACCTGCCTCTGCTGTTCCAGCCCATTCACGTGGTGTGGCTGGAACTCGTGATCCACCCGACGGCGATGCTGGCCTTCCAGGATCTGCCGCGCACGGGGCCGCTGTCGCCCGTCTCGCGCAAGGGCCGGGCTCGCTTCTTCTCGACCGGCGCGTGGCTAGCAATCGGCCTGTTCGGTGCGATGCTGAGCGTGGCGGTGGTATGGAGCTATCTCCATGCACTGGGCATTGACCGCAACGTCGACCACGCACGTGGGATGGCGCTGAGCGTGTTGCTCATGGCCAGCGCGGGTGTCACCATCGGCCTGACCAGCATGCGCCGGGCCACGGCCCGGTGGTTGGTGGCAGGCACCCTTGCATCGCTGGGCCTGCTGGTGCAGATGCCGGTTCTCAGCCGCTGGATGAACCTTCGACCGCTGCATCTCATCGACTGGGGCCTGGTCGCCGCCGTCGGGGGGGTGACTTGCGTGGCGACGCTCCTGCTGGCCTCACGGATGCGCCGCCATTCGAGTTGAGCCGCGCGTTGAGGCCCCTGGATGGAGGACGACGAGCATCACCCCCCGCAACGGCTCGCTGGCGCTTGACGAACCAACCTAGAGAGCCTCAAGCGCCGGGCGGCGCTGAAGCGTTACCTCGCCGGTGGCGAACTGCCGGTTGACAACAACTGGGTGGAGAACCACATCCGACCCATTGCGATGGGGCGTCAGAAGCCGAGTCCCGCTCCCGCGCCTAGCAGCGTTGCGACCCCAAGCACAGCGAAGATCACCGCAGCGATGGAGTGCACGAGCTTCATTGGAATCCTGTTGGCGAGCCTTTCGCCAATGAACACGGCTGGCACGTCTGCCAAGAGCATCCCCATCGTGGTTCCGATGACCACCAAGATCGGGCTGGCATAGTGAGCCGCCATGGCCACGGTAGCGATCTGCGTCTTGTCTCCCATCTCGGCGAGGAAGAACGTGATTAGCGTGGCCCCGAAGACGCCGAATCGCTTCGCGACCTGCGTCTCCTCTTCCTCGATCTTGTCGGGAATCAGGGTCCAGATGGCCATGCCGATGAACGACGCCCCCAGCACCCAGCGGAGGATTTCAGGGGAGACCGCCGCGGTGATCCAGGCACCCAAGGCCCCGGCGACACCGTGATTCACGATGGTGGCGCACACGATGCCGGCAATGATGGGCCACGGCTTCTTGAACCTTGCGGCCAGGATGAAGGCGAGAAGTTGAGTTTTGTCGCCAATCTCGGCGAGAGCGACGACACCAGTTGAGACGAAGAGTGCTTCCACGAACGTTCCACGGCCGGTTCCAAAACAAATGACCACAGCGCTTCCCCGGCCAATGCGGAGGCGAAGTGGTCAAAGGTCTTGCCAGGTCGAGAAACTGCTGACGCCATGGCCTGCGGGCCAAGTGTGTTGACATCAGCCTCTTCGAACGAAGAGCGGCTACTCCCCAATGACCCGTTGATTGTCGCTCAACCCGAGCGTCAGGCCGGCCACCACCCAGGCCGTCGTCACGTACCTGCGGTGCGTCCGCAAGAGTGGGATGCTCGCTCGCCTTGCTCGGCAGTGCCTGGGGTGGCGGGCTCGCCCGCCCGCCGTTCATGGCCGGGATCGGCGACTGAGGGGATCTGCCGCAGGCAGTGGACGCGAGCTGCGCGGTTCACGCCACCCGTGCGCCGTCTCCACACATGGGTGAAGAACGCAATTCCGCTTGCGGCGTTGGTTGTCATCGCTACATTCGTTGTCGTCAGGTTCCCATCGACCAGTACCGCCTAGCGATGACGGCTTTGCCGGACGAATACCCTTTGCAGCGCATGATTCCCCTCGCCCTTTGAGCCCGGACGCCAGGCACCTAACCGCGAGACCGCGTACTGCGCCGGCTCGATCAGGATTGGGGTCAGCCATTGTTGGCTGAGCCCCTCCCACACCACCCGGCATGCGGGTCTGCACCGGGCGGTTCGAGCGCTTGAGGTCAGGAGAGTGGGGGCAGGCCGAGCCGGTCGAACCAGGCAATGGTGAGCACGCCGTTGAGTCCCGCCGTACTGTTGCGCCACCAGCGCCGGCTGTTGCGCTTCGCTTCGTTCGCCGTGATCAGCTTACGACGGGACTTGCACCCGTAGAGTGCGCCCATGCTGGGCGCACCACAAAAAAGGCCGCCCCGAGGGGCGGCCTTTTTGCATGCGCTTCAGCGGCTTCAGAACGTGTAGCTCATCCCGAGCTTGTACTGGCGGCCGGAGGTGAAGTAGTTGTGCACGAAGGTGCCGATGTTCTGCTGCATCAGCTGGCGGCTGGTGGCGTTGGTCAGGTTCAACGCGTCCAGGCTCACCGTCAGGCCGTTGCCGAACTTGTACTGCATGCCGACGTCCAGCTGGCCGTAGCTGTCACCCCACAGCGGCAGGCCCAGCGGCAGCGTGTGCTTGCCGTAGGTGGGGCTTGCCGGGTTGGTGTCCAGCGCGTTCTGCTGGTTGGGCCCGGTGTTGTCGGAGTTCAAGGCCACGCCCTGCAGGTAGCGCTGGCGCCACGAGTAGGCCACGCGTGCGGACAGCGGACCCTGGTCGTACATCAGCGTGAAGTTCAGCGTGTTGCGCGACAGGTTGGGCAGCGGCATGCCACCGAAGGAGCTTCCGTCGGTGTCGCAGCCGTTGACGTACAGGTTCAGGTTGTCCTGGCCTGCGCCTGCCGAGCAGAAGGAGGTCTGCACGCCGTTGTAGCGCTTGAGCTTGCTGTCGACGTAGGTCCAGTTCATCTCGACACCCAGGCCCGACAGCCAGCCCGGCAGCATGTCGAAGTAGCGCCGGAACGCGAACTCGACGCCGCGGGCATGGCCCTTGGCACCGTTGGTCGGGCCGGTGACGACGAAGTCGACCGGCGTGCCGTCGATGGCCGTCAGGCGCGTCGTGTAGGTCTGGTTGATGATGATGTCCTTCAGCTCCTTGTCGAAGGCCGCCACGGTGATGGCGCCCGTCTTGCTGAAGTACCACTCCCCCGTCACGTCGGCCTGCGTGGACTTGATCGGCTTGAGCATGGGGTTGCCGTCCGACGTGCCCGAGGCGCTCACCGACTTGACGTTGCCCGTGTTCTGTTCGATCTGGACGGACTGCTTCAGCTTCGACGTGGCCTGCATGTCGCCGGTGCTGGGACGCGAGAGGCCCTTGGCAAGCGCGAAGCGGAACTGCAGGTCCGGCTGGGCCTTCAGGCGCAGGTTCAGGCTGGGCAGGTAGTCGGTGAAGCTCTGGTCAAAGCGGCCGGCGACCTTGTCGACCTTGACCGGATGCACCACGACCCCGCCTGCACCGGGAGGTACCGCATCCTGGTCGATGACGGTGTAGCCGTTGGCACGGTCCTTGGTGTTCACGACGCGCAGGCCGACGTTGCCGTCCACCGGCATCGGCAGGTCGTCGAAGGCGAAGCGCAGCTGGGCGAAGGCGGCCGTCGTGCGCTCGTGCTGGTCGTTCACGCCGGACGGGTCGCCATAGCTGGCGGGGGCCCAGCTGTACGGGTTCACGTTGGAGCCCTGCCAGCCGCAGGTGCTGCCGCCCGGCATGCCGTCGCACAGCGGCTTGACGAGGTCATGCAGCTGCACATAGCTGTTCGGGAAGCCCTGCACCACCGACGCATCCGGGAAGAGCATCGTCGGCACCGTGGTCTTGCCACCCATGAACTTGTTGAAGCTCTTGACGACGGTCGGCACCGAGTAGTTCGTGACCCGGGCCGTGTCGGGGATGTACCAGCCGGTCTCCCAGGCCTTGGTGACTGCGGCCCAGTTGTAGTAGGGCATGGCCTTGTAGGTCTGGGCGTCGCGGTCGGCGATGCGCAGGCCGAAGCGCAGGTCGTTCAGGAAGGGATGGTCCTGGAACTGGTAGCGCGCGTCCAGGCGCAGCGCCTTCTGCTGGGCCTTGCCGTGGTCCAGCGCCTCCATCGTCGTGGCCCAGTAGTAGTTGGAGGGCTTGTCGAGGAAGGCGATGTCGGCGGCGTCGTAGACGATGCGCGGCATCGAGCCCGTGAAGTCCACCGTCTGCTTGGGCAGCTGGATGCCGGTCGCGACGTTGGAGTCGAAGCTCTGGGTCTTGGACTTCACCAGCTGGGCGTCGGCCGTGAGCGTCCAGGCCGGCGTGGCGCGCCAGCGCACGTTCCACGACAGGTCGTCCGTGCGGGAGTCGCGCTGCGACAGCCGCGCGTTGTTCTCCATCTCGATGCCGCCGGTGGTGCTGTTGAGCGTGCCCTTGCGCAGCAAGCCGTTGTCGCCCCACTCGGCATCGGTGATGTTGATGGTGTAGGGATCGACCTCGGCCTTGACGGCGTACTCGCTCATCGCGGAGCGGAACTTCGAGCGGAAGAAGGTCAGCGCGGACTCGACGTTGTCCTTCCTCCACTGCAGCGCCGCGTACACGCCGTTGCGCGTGCGGTCGTAGTCCTGCTCGCGCCAGGCCAGGTCGCGCGAGTACCAGCGGTGGTCGGGGTTCACCGTGGTGACGCTGTTGGTGGTGGTGGTCGTCGGGTAGTAGGGGTCGACGGTGGTGGTGTCGGTGCGCAGCTTGCTCTTGGAGTGCGCCACGTCGATCAGCGCGCCGAACTTGCCCAGGTCCGTCTGCCAGGTGTTGCTGACCAGGAAGGACCCCTGAGGCGACCGCTTGCCGTTGAGCTGCGTGTAGGTCATGGCGAGGTTGCCCGACGCCTTGAAGCCGCCGTAGTCGAACGGCAGCGCCGTGCGCAGGTTCACCAGGCCGGCGATCGCGCCCTCGATCTGCTCGGCGGACGGGTTCTTGTAGACGTCGACGCCGCCCATCAGTTCCGGCGGCACGTCCTCGAAGCCCAGGTTGCGCCCTTGGTTGGCGCTGAAGGTTTCACGGCCATTGAGCTGGGCCGCCACGTAGGTGAGGCCACGGATCACGACGCCCGAGCCTTCCACCGAGTAGTGGACCGGGTCGCTGCGCGCCTGGGTGCGGTCCATGGCGACGCCGACCATGCGTTGCAGCACCTCGGTCACCGAGCGGTCCGGCAGCTTGCCGATGTCTTCGGCATTGACCGAATCGACGATCTCGTCCGACTCCTGCTTGATCTTCTGTGCCGACGCCAGCGCGGCGCGCCGCCCCGACACGACCACGGTCTCCAGCTGTTGCGACTCCTTCTTGTCGGCCGCCGGGGCGGCCGCGGTCTGCGCGATGGCGGGTGCCGCCCAGACGACCAGGGCCTGGGCCGCTGCCACGGACAACGTTGTCCGTTTGAATCGATGTCTCATCCTCGTTACTCCTCTTGGTTGGATACAGGCCTTCTGCGGGCCTCGCGTGGCGACCGCCGCTCCACGACCTGCGGTCTTTGTTGGAATCTGTGCCGGGGTACCGCCGCGTCTGGCGGGCGGTCACCCCTCGTGGGTTGGGGAATGCATCCGGGTGCGGCTAGCCTCCCCGGTCCAGGACGGGGACGGTGCGGCCGGCGTGGTCCAGGGCCACGGCCTGCAGCGTGGCCGGCAGCGCGCCGGCCACTCCGATGCGCCGGGCCGGACCCGGCACCAGGTCGATGAAGTTGTCGTCGAGGTCGGCGCCCTGCAGCCACAGGCCCTTGACCGGGCGGTCGCAGCTCAGGGCCAGGGCCGAGCCCGCGCGCACGATGTCGATGCAGGCGCCGCCCAGCTGGTAGAACCGGAAGGGTTCGGTCCAGGCACAGTCGCGGGCCAGCTCGCGGCCCTCGGCGTCGAGGGCGCACAGTTCCGCGACGACGGGCCCGCCCAGCAGCGGCAGCGCCTGCGTCGTCTCGGCGCTCGCCGAGGCCGGCACGTCCAGCGCCAGCCGGCTGCTGGCGAGCTGGCGGCCGTCGAGCGCGAAGACGCGCAGCTGCAGCGTCGGCGTGAGCGCCTCGGTGGTGCCGTTCATGACGGCCAGCCTCGCCTGACCCGCCTCCAGGCGCACGGCGACGGCGACGGGGGCCAAGGCCCGCCGCACCGCATGCCAGGCCGGCTTGACGGTGCCGGCGGCATCGATGAGGGCCCAGCTCGTGACCGGCCAACAGTCGTTGAGCTGCCAGACCAGGGCACCGCCCACCGCGCGGGCGCCGGGGCGCTGCCAGCGGCGGCGGAAGTCCTGGTAGGCCACGCGCATGGCCTCGGCCTGCACGAACTGCGTCGCATAGACATGCTCGGCCAGCGTCGGGCCCACGCGCAGGTTGTCGGCCAGGTAGACGGCCAGGCGGCGATGCCCGTCGGGCCCGGCGGGCGAGCCGGCCTTGTTGTGCCACTGCACCGTGCGGCTGCCCGGGAAGCGCTCGTCCTCGGGCAGCACCGATTCGAACAGCGCCAGCGACGGGTGCGACTGCATGCCGAACTCGCTGACGAAGCGGGCCTGCACGTCGCCGTAGCGCTGGTAGGGCAGCATCTGCTGGTGCCAGACCTCCCAGCTGTGGCGGTCGCCCACGGTCGCGTCGGAGGACTTGGCGTCTCCCGGCGTGAACGGGCTGCCGGGCCAGTAGGGCCGGCCCGGGTCCAGCGCGGCGCAGACCTCGGGCAGCAGGCCTTCGTAGATCGCCCGCGCCTCGAAGCGCTCCGCGGGCACGCCGGGGCCGGCCAGGCCGACCGACTCGGCCAGCATGTAGTCCTCGTTGTTGCCGCACCAGAGCGCCAGGCAGGCGTGGTGGCGCAGGCGCTTCACGGCGGCTTCGGCCTCGGCCCGCACGCTGGCCAGGAAGGCATCATTGGCCGGGTACAGGCCGCAGGCGAACATGAAGTCCTGCCAGACCAGCAGGCCCATCTCGTCGCAGGCCTCGTAGAAGGCCTCGTGCTCGTAGATGCCGCCGCCCCAGACGCGCAGCATGTTCATGTTGGCCGCCGCGGCCTGGGCCACGCGCTGGCGGTAGCGCGCCGGCGTGATGCGTTCGAGCAGGCTGTCGTCGGGAATCCAGTTGGCGCCGCCGGCGAAGAACTCCCGCCCGTTGACCTCGAAGTGGAAGCTGCTGCCGGCCTCCCCGGCGACTTCGGCCTGCACCAGGCGCAGGTCGCGCAGGCCCACGCGGCGGCGGTCCTCGGCCAGGGAGCGGTCACCGTCCACGACACGGGCGACCACGGTGTAGAGCGGCTGGTCGCCCAGGCCGCGCGGCCACCACAGGCGCGCATCGTCCAGGGTCAGCGTGGCTTCGGCGCGGGCGCCGGCCGCCACCGCGGCGCGGGCCACGGCGCGGCCCTCGGGGTCCAGCAGCTCGAAGTCGCATCCCAGGCCGGCGCCCGCGCCCTCGATGCAGGCCGAGACCTGCAGCGTGGCGCGCCGCGCCGCCACGTCGAGCCGGGTGCGGACCTCGAGATCGGCCACGCGGGCGGACCAGCCATGCCGCCGCACCGCACGCCACGGGCCGCTGACCAGCAGCTCCGGGCCCCAGTCCCAGCCGAAGTGGTACTGGGCCTTGCGGGCGTGCAGCCGGGCGCTGTCGCCGTTCCAGAGCGCCCGCTTGCCGTGCACCGCCTCCACGGCGCGCGCGCGGGCCAGCGGCGGGTCGAAGCACAGCAGCAGCTCGTTGCCCTGGGGGCGCAGCCGCTCGCGCACGTCGGCCCGGCGCGGCACGAACATGTTGTCGGACGCCAGCAGCCGCTCGCCGTTGAGCCAGACGGTGCAATAGGTGTCCAGGCCCTCGAAGACGAGATCCTCGCGCGGCGCTAATTCGTCGGCGTCGAAGCGCAGCCGCCAGGCCCAGCGGCGCTCGGCCACCCAGGCCACGCCGGCTTCGTTGCAGGCGTAGAAGGGGTCGGGAATGCGCCCCGTGGCCAGCAGCGCGCCATGGGCCGAGCCGGGCACGCTGGCACTCAGCCAGGCGGAATCGGGCAGGTCCGCCAGCGCCGGGCCGTCCAGCCCCGGGGGGACTTCGGCCAGCTGCCAGCCGTCGTGCAGGTCGATCAGTCGTTCAGGAGTCACGTCGCGGCGCCGTTCGAAGCAGCGCTAAACATTTATTTGTTGCGCATTCTGTTTCTCTCGATTTCAGCCGGCACTCGGGGATAGTCCCGATGTTTGAACGGCGATACAACCGGCGGATGGATTCTTCTTGCGAACATAATCCACATCGTTTAGTAAACAAGATCCAGAACGCGATGCCCTCTCCCACCGCCAGCACCCGCCGGCTCGCCGCCGTGGCGCTGGCCCTGGGCCTGGCCGCGTCGGCGGCGCTCGCCCAGCGGGCGCGACTCGTGGTGTGGATGGTGGGCGACGACAAGACGCCCCGCGTGATGCAGCCGGCCGTCGACGCCTACCGCGCCCGGCATCCCGACGTCGACATCGAAGTGCGCGACGTGCCCTGGGCCGACGCGATGACCAAGTACTCCGCCGCGCTGGCCAGCCGGCGCGGGCCGGACCTCGTCACCGGCAGCACCTCCTACGCCATCGCCCTGGGCGCCAAGGGGGCCCTCGTCGACCTGGCCGAGGCGGCGCCCGACCTCGCCGCCGAGCTGCAGCGGCACGCCAACCCCGGTGCCCTGCAGGCCATCCGCCGCGCCGACGGGCGGCTCTACGGCGCGCCCTTCGACATGCACGTGCAGCTGCAGTACTACCGCAGCGACCTGCTGGACAAGGCCCCGGCCGATTGGGACGGCTTCATCGTTACCGCCCGCGCGCTGCGGGCCCGGGGCCATGGCATCGCCCAGCAGTGGGGCAACACGAGCTGGCTGGGCTTCTATCCCTACCTGCGGCAGGCGGGCGGCGCGGTGTACGACGCGAGCTGCCGCCGCGCCGTGATCGACAGCCCCGAGGCCGTGCAGGCCCTGGCCTACTACGCCCGCCTCTACCGCGAACTGCAGGCCCCCACCGACGGCTGGCCCGATGCCGACGGCGGCCTGGAGAGCGGCGCCTACGGGCTGATGCAGTCCGGCACCTGGCTGCTCTCCCGCATGGACATGGTGCACAAGGGCCTGGCGGGCAAATGGGCCGCCGCGCCCCTGCCGGCCGGGCCGACGGGCCGGCGCACCGCCGTGCTCGGCGGCACGGTGCTGGCCGTCATGCATTTCTCGCCGCGGCGCGAGCTGGCCCTGGACTTCATGCGCACCGTCTACAGCCCCGAGGTCAGCCGGCGCATGGCCGAGGCGGCCCTGGCCTACGGCGGCATGTGGCTGCCCTCGGGTCGGCAGGACCAGATCGCCCACCTGTCCCTGCCCTTCCGCGACGCCCTGCTCGCCCAGCTCGCCGACGCGGAAGGCCCGCCGCCCTGCCCCGCGTGGATGCGCCAGGACTACCTCGTCACGCGCGCCGTGCAGCGCGTCGTGCTGGCCGGTGGCGACCCCCGCACCGAGCTGGGCCATGCCGCCGCCGTCATGAACCGCGCCCTGGAGGCCCAGCAATGACCTCGTGGCGCCGCCATGGCCGGGACATGCTGCTCGTCTCGCCCTTCTTCGCCCTCTTCGGCCTGTTCGGACTCTGGCCGGTGCTGCGCTCGGCCTGGATGAGCTTCACCGACGACCACGCCACCGAAGCCCCTCGCTGGGTCGGCCTGCGCAACTACGCCGAACTCGCCGCCGACGAGCGCTTCTGGACGGCGCTCGGCAACACGACCGCCTACATGGCCTCGGTATCGAGCATCGCCGTGGTGCTCGGCCTGGTGCTGGCGCTGAACTTCGGCGGCGAGACGCGGCTGCACCGGTGGACACGGGTCGCCTTCTTCCTGCCCTCGGTGGCCGGCGGCGTGGGCGCCATCTCGGCCTGGAAATGGCTGGCCAACTCCGAGCCCTACGGCCTGTTCAACAGCCTGCGCGCCGCCCTGGGCCTCGAGCCGGCACGCTTCCTCGGCGACCCGCAATGGACGCTGCCGGTGCTGGTGCTGGTGGGGGTGTGGTCGGTGCTGGGCTACAACCTCGTCGTCTTCGTCGCCGCGCTGCGCGCCATTCCCGAGGAGCTCTACCAGGCCGCGCGGCTGGACGGCGCCTCGCCCATGCAGCAGCTGTGGCACGTGACCCTGCCCCAGCTGCGCCCGACGCTGGCCTACGTCAGCGTCACCGGCATGGTCGCCAGCTTCCAGGTCTTCTACGAGCCTTACCTGCTCTACGGCGCGGTGGACACGCTCGGGGGCCCGCTGGACTCGGCGTTGATGCTGGTGACCTACCTCTTCGACCGGGGCTTTCGCCAGCTCGACCTGGGCCTGGCCTCGGCCGCCGCGTGGGTGCTGACGACGCTGCTCTTCGGCCTGACCTGGCTCAACCTCAGGCTGGTGGGCCGGGAGGCGCGGCCATGAAGCGGACGATGAGGTGGACAGCCTGGCTGCGCGCCCCGCTGTGGCTGCTGGTGCCGGCCATGCTGCTGCCCTACTACTGGATGGCCATCGGCGCCTTCAAGACGGTGGGTGAGCTGCTGCGCCAGCCGCCCACCCTGTGGCCACAGGCACCCACGGGCCGCAACTTCTTCAACCCCGACTGGGCCGGCACCACGGCCGACCCCGATCGCCTGGCCGGCATCCTGCAGTTGCAGGTCGAAGGCCATGGCTTCCTGCGCTTCTACGCCAACAGCCTGCTGGTCACCCTGGTCGTCACGGCGGCGAGCCTGCTGGCCGCCTCCTTCGTCGCCTTCGTGCTGACCAAGCGCCCCTTCCCCGGCAGCCGCTGGCTGTTCCGCGCCCTGCTTCTGTCGATGATGCTGCCCTGGGAGGTGACCATCGTGCCCAACTTCGTCACCGTCGCGCGGCTGGGCTGGATCAACCACTACGCCGCCCTGCTGGTGCCGGGCCTGGCCAAGCCCTTCGTCGTCTTCTACTTCCACCAGGCCATGCGCGCCGTGCCGGACGAACTCGTGGCCGCGGCGACGCTGGACGGCGCCGGCACGCTGGCCATCTGGTGGCGTGTGGTGCTGCCCCTGCTGCGCCCCGCGCTGGCGGCCATCGCCATCCCGGTGGCCGTGGGCGAGTGGAACAACTTCCTGTGGCCGCTGCTCGTCGTCAACGACGCGGCCATGCTGACCCTGCCGCTGCAGCTCGGCAAGATGGCCGGCGACCTCAGCTTCAACCCGCAGTCGGCCGCCGTGCTGATGGCCGGTTCGCTGCTGGCCTCGCTCCCGGCCGTGCTGCTCTTCCTGCGCCTGCAACGCCAATTCGTCGCGGGCCTTCAGGCCGGAGCCACCAAGGGATGAAGATGAAGTTGTTGAAAGGATTTGCGTTGGCCTTGTCGATGATGTTGCCGGGCCTGGCCCAGGCGGACGAGCGGCTGCAGGCCGTCATGCAGAAGCTGGCCGCGGGCCAGTCCATCACGCTGGCGACGATCGGCGGCTCGATCACCACCGGCTATGCCGCGCAGCCGCCGCGTGAACGCGGCTGGGCGGCCCTGCTGGCCAAGTCCCTCGGCCCGAAGGTCAGGCTCGTCAACGCCGGCGTCAGCGGCACCGACTCCGCCGCCGCGGTGCAGCGTCTGCAGTCCCAGGTGCTGGACACGCAGCCCGACCTCGTCGTCGTCGAGTTCGGCGTCAACGACCAGTGGCTGGACCCAGCCGTGCGCGGCAGCAGCTACGAGGCCTTGCTGCGCCGGCTGCTGACGGCGCCGCGCCCACCGGCCGTCGTCGTGCTGGGCCTGACCCAGCAAGGCAACCAGCCGCGCGACGCCGTCGACCTGCAGCTCGCGCTGGCCGCGCACTACGGCCTCACGGCAGTGGACTTCGGCCGCTGGATGCAGGCCCGCGTCGAGTCCGGCGCCGACCGCTGGGCCACGCTCTACGACGAGCCCGTGCACCCGAACGCCATCGGCCACCAACGCATCGCCCTGGCCGTGGCCGAAGCCCTGCATGCCGCGACGCGCCAGCCGGCCGGCTCGCCTCAGCCTGTGCCGCCACCCCTGCCGGAACCGCGCTTCGGGCGTGCCCACGAATTCACGCGCATGCTGGCCGGCGACACCCTCAAGCCCTACCGGCAGCACGGCTTCGCCCGCGGCGGCGAGGTGCATCCCGAGTGGACCGGCCAGCAGCCCGGCTGGGTCACGACGGCCGACGACGCCGAGGCCAGCTTCCTCGCCTACGGCAGCGAGATCGCCGTCTTCCACGCCGAGAGCGACCGCTACCGCAACCTCGAGGCCCGCGTGGACGACGGCCCCTGGGTGACGCTGCGCGGCCAGGTGCCGGAGCGCCAGGGCTATCTCGGCTGGCACTACACCGTCGTGGGGCGCGACCTGGAACCCACGGCCCACCTGCTGCACGTGCGCGTGAAGCGCGACGAATGGGCCGGCAGCGGCCGGCCGGCCAGCCTGCTGGCGGTCATGTCGGCCGGCCTCTACCCGCCGGCCCTGCGCCCCGACGACTTCGCTCCCGAACCCGCCTCCGGGGACCGCATCGCCCCCAGCGATCCGCGGCTGCGCTGGGTCGGCCGCATCGGCGAGCTGCCCGCGGGCAAGCTGCTGGCCTGGAGCGGCAGCGAGCTGCGCGCCCGCTTCAGCGGCCGAGAGCTGGGCCTGGGCCTGGCGTCCACGCACGGCGCCACCAGCTACTTCACCGTCGAAGTCGACGGCCGCCGCCACGTGCTGGCCGTGCCCGCCGGCAGCGCCGGCGACTGGCGGCTGCGCGAGCCTCTTTCCGACGGCCCCCACGAGCTGCGCCTGGTCAAGCGCACCGAGGGCTCCATGGCCGAGGCCGTCTTCACCAGCCTGCGCCTGGCCGCCAACGGCCGGCTGCTGGACCCGCCGCCCGCGCGCCCCCTGAGGCTGGAGTTCTACGGCGACTCCATCACCGCCGGCGCCTGCGACGGCGACGTGGCCGAGGACCAGTACGAGGACCTCTATCCCCACGACGGCACGCGGGCCTACGGCGCCCTGACCGCCGCGCGCCTGGGGGCCGACTACGTCGGCATCGCCGTCAGCGGCATCGGCATCACCGCCACCTGGCACGACCTGCTGATGCCCGAGGTCTGGGACCGTGTCGCCCCGCGCAAGAACGCCGCCGTCGCGCCGCCGGACCGGCGCGCGCCGGACGTCGTCCTGCTCAACCTGGGCCAGAACGACCACGGCTTCCCGGCCTCCAAGGGCCAGTCCATCGCGCCGGACTTCGGTACCCGCTACCTCGCCTTCGTGCGCCAGCTGCGTGGCCGCTACCCCAAGGCGCGGCTGGTGCTGCTGATGGGCGGCATGTCGGCCCCGCGCGAGCAGCCGGCCATCCCGCACGCCGTGCAGCAGGCGGTGCAGCAGTTGCGATCCGAGGGCGACGACAAGGTCTGGCTCTACCGCTTCGAGGCCTTCGCCTGGGCCCACCCGCGCATCGACGTGCACGAGCTGATGGCCGACGAGCTGGTCCGTTTCTTGAAAGACGAGGTACTCAAGTGAAAACCAAAGGCAACCACAGAGACACAGAGGCCCGGAGGAAATGCAGACAAGACCTTTCTCTGTGTCTCTGTGCCTCTGTGGTTGCATTTCTGCATTCGTTTCGTCCGCCGCGGGTACTGCGCGGCGCCATGGAGAACTGAAATGACGCCCCCCCTGCCCGACATGCGCCGCCCCGAGGCGCTGTACGCCCACATGCGTCACACGCTGGCCTTCTACGCCCCGCGGGTCATCGACCCGAGCGGCGGCTGCTTCCAGTTCTTCAAGGACGACGGCAGCGTCTTCGACCGCCGCACCCGCCACCTCGTCAGCAGTACCCGCTTCGTCTTCAACCACGCGCTGGCCTGGCGCTGGTTCGGCGGGCCGGTGGGCGACGTCGCCCATGCGCTGGCCTTCGTGCAGCGGGTCCATGCCCAACCCCAGGGCGGCTACGCCTGGGTGCTGGATTGGCACGAGGGCCGGGCCGCGGTCATCGACGGCACCAACCACTGCTACGGCCTGGCCTTCGTGCTGCTGGCCCATGCCCATGCCACGCAGGCCGGCGTGCCCGGCGCCCGCGAGGGCATCGCCGCCACCTTCGAGCTGATGGAAGCGCGCTTCTGGGAGGCGGCCCACGGCCTCTACGCCGACGAGGCCACGCCCGACTGGCAGGTGGCTGCCTACCGCGGTCAGAACGCCAACATGCACGCCTGCGAGGCCATGCTGGCCGCCCACGCCGCCACCGGCGAGGCCCGCTACCTCGACCGTGCGCTGACCCTGGCGACCGCCATCGCCCAGCGTCAGGCGGCGCTGGCCGGCGGCCTGGTCTGGGAGCACTACCACCCTGACTGGACGCCCGACTGGGACTACAACCGCCACGACCGCACCAACATCTTCCGGCCCTGGGGCTTCCAGACCGGCCACCTCACCGAGTGGGCCAAGCTGCTGCTGATGCTGGAGCGCCGGCTGGGCGCAGGCGCGCCGCAGTGGCTGCTGCCCACCGCGCGCCACTTCTTCGACACCGCCATGCGCGAGGGCTGGGACGCCACCCATGGCGGTCTGGTCTACGGCTTTGCGCCCGAGCGCGAAGGCGGCGGCGTCTGCGACGGCGACAAGTACTTCTGGGTGCAGGCCGAAAGCCTGGCCGCCGCGGCCTGGCTGGCCGTGCGCACCGGCGACGAGGGCTACTGGCAGTGGTACGACCGGCTCTGGGCCTACGCCTGGGCGCACTTCGTCGACCACGAGCACGGCGCCTGGTACCGCATCCTCGGGCCCGACAACCGCAAGCTCACCGACGAGAAGAGCCCCGCCGGCAAGACCGACTACCACACGATGGGGGCCTGCCAGGACGTGCTGGCGGCCCTCGGCTTGCAACCGCCCGCTCGGGAGGCCACCCCATGAAGAAACGCCTTGGCATCGCCCTGCTGGCCTGCGCCGCCGCAGCCCAGGCCGCACCGCTCGAATGGCGAGGCATCAGCCTGTCCGGCGCCGAATGGGGCGAGAAGCTGCCCTTCCCCGGCGTTCACGGCAAGGACTTCGTCTACCCCAGCGTCGACAGCACGGCCTACTACCAGGCCAGGGGCATGAACCTGATGCGCGTCGGCTTCCGCTGGGAGCGGCTGCAGCCCCGCCTGATGGGCGAGCTGGACGAAGCCGAACTCGCCCGGCTGCGCGGCTTCGTGGACGGCACGACGGCGCGCGGCCTGCACGTGCTGCTGGACCCGCACAACTACGCCGCCTACAAGGAGGTGCGCATCGGCACGACGGAGGTGCCCGTCGCTGCCTTCGCCGACTTCTGGCGGCGCCTGGCGCTGGCCTTCAAGAACAACCCGCGCGTGCAGTTCGGCCTCGTCAACGAACCGCACGGCCTGCCCACCGAGACCTGGGCCGAGGCCGCCCAGGCCGCCATCGACGCCATCCGCGCCACCGGCGCCAGGAACCTCGTGACCGTGCCGGGCAACGGCTACACCGGCGCCTGGAGCTGGTTCGAGACCACCTGGTACGGCAGCGCCAACGCCGACGTGATGGACCGCGTGCACGATCCGCTGGACCGCATGCTTTTCGAGGTGCACCAGTACTTCGACAAGGACGGCTCAGGCACCACGCCCGACTGCCTGAGTCCGCACATCGGCGAGGAGCGGCTGCGCCGCTTCACGGCCTGGCTGCGCGAGCACAAGCGCCGCGCCCTGCTGGGCGAGATCGGCGGCGGCTCCAATCCCGTTTGCGAACAGGCCGTGCAAGGCGCCCTGCGCCACCTGCAGGCCAATGCCGACGTCTGGGCCGGCTGGCTGTGGTGGGCGGGCGGCCCGAGCTGGGGCGACTACTTCATGTCGCTGGAGCCCGAGGCCACGGGACGCGACAAGCCGCAGATGCGCTGGCTGGAGCCATTTCTGGGCGACAAGTAAAAAAGCGGGCCGCGGCCCGCTTTCCATTTCAGTTGTTCATGGTGCTGCGCGCCACCCGCATCCGATGAAACGGGGAATTTGCGGGCCGAGCGCTGGGCCGCTCCCGAGCCGGCCCGCTGGCGATGTGCTTGCGGCTCAATGCCGCAAGCATCGCCGCCCCCTCGGGGGACCGACCAGGCTTGCGCGCGTCCAGCGCCGCAAGACTGGGCGAGGGGCGCCGGCTTCAGCGGCCGAAGCCGCCCTTGCGAGGGCCGCCCGGGCCGCGGCGTTCACCGCCGAAGGACGGGCGGTCGCCACCGAAAGCCGGCTTGCCGCCGCCATGGAAGGGGCGGTCGCCCCGCGGCTGGAAGCCACGGTCGGCGCGCTCGTCATGGCGCGGCTGGAAGCCACGGTTGTCCGGGCGGGGCTGGAAGCCCTGGCCCTCGCCACGCGGCGCGAAGCCCCGGTCGTCGCGCGGCTGGAAGCCGCGCTCGTCACGGCGCGGGCCGGCGTTGTCGAAAGGCCGGCGCTCTTCCCAGCGGCCACCACCGGGATGGCCCTGGCCCTGCGGCCGGCCACCGTCCTCGCGGCGGAAGTTCTTGTTCCCGAAGGCCGGGCGGCCCGCGCCGAAGCGCTCGCCACGCTCGAAGCCCTGGCCCGCCGGGCGCGGCGGGAAGATGCGCGGCTCCTGCGTGCGCGGCTCCAGGCCGGCGATGCGCTCGACCGGGATCTCCTGCGTCGTGAACTGCTGGATGCGGCGGATCATCGACACGTCGTCGCGCAGGCCCAGCGTGATGGCCAGGCCCGAGCGGCCGGCACGGCCGGTGCGGCCGATGCGGTGCACGTAGTCCTCGGCCTTCATGGGCAGGCCGTAGTTGATGACGTGGCTGATGGTCGGCACGTCGATGCCGCGGGCCGCCACGTCGGTGGCGACCAGCACCTTGAGCTGGCGCTCGCGCAGCGCGCGCAGCACGCGGTTGCGCTTGCCCTGGGGCATGGCGCCGTGCAGCGGAGCCACGGCATGGCCGATCTCGGCCAGGCGGTCGGCGAGCCAGTCGGCGTCGCGCTGGGTGCTGGTGAAGACGACGGCCTGGTCCAGCTCCGGCACGGCCAGGATGGCCTCGAGCAGCTGGTCCTTGTGGTGGGGATTGTCGGCCCAGTGCAGGCGCTGGGTGATGTTCTCGTGGGTGTCGGTGTGGCTGGCGACCTCGATGCGCATCGGCTCCTTGAGCAGCTCCTGCGCGAGGCGGCCGACGTGGCCGGCGAAGGTGGCGCTGAACATCACCGTCTGACGGGTCGGCGGCGTGTGGCCGGCCACGACGTGGATGTCGTCGATGAAGCCCATGTCCAGCATGCGGTCGGCTTCGTCCAGCACCAGCATCTCGACGTTCTCGAGCACGCACTTGCCGCTGGCCAGGTGGTCCAGCAGGCGGCCCGGGGTGGCGATGAGGATGTCCAGCGGGCCGGTGAGCTGGCGGATCTGCAGCGGATAGGGCATGCCGCCCAGCACCGTCGCGACCTTCAGGCCGGGGATGTGGCGGCCGTAGGTCTGGGCCGCCTTGGCCACCTGCATGGCCAGCTCGCGGGTCGGGGCCAGCACGAGCACGCGCGGGCCGTAGATCTTGCCCTTCTCGCGGCGCTTGGTGTTGTCGCCGCGGGCGGCGAGGATCTTCTCCAGCGCCGGCAGGATGAAGGCGGCCGTCTTGCCCGAGCCCGTGCGCGACGAGACCATCAGGTCCTTGTTGGCGAGGGCGGCGGGAATGGCTTGCGCCTGCACGTCGGTGGCGTTCTCGTAACCGGAATCCTTGATGGACTGCAGCACGGCGGGGCTCAGGCCCAGGGTCTCGAAACTCATCTGTCGTTCTTTCGTTCGTTCTTCACGCCGCGCGGGCAAACGCGCAGCGCCGAGGGGCATGGCAAGCCCTTCGGAGTCATCGTCAAAGTCGCTGGGAGATAGATCAGCTCGCGTCGTGCGGCTCGGGCTCGTTACTTCAGCCCGGGTGCGGCGCGGGGGAACAGTCAGTCAAAGCGACGGCTTCATCGCCGCCGACCGATCCGTGTTCGGAGTCCGATGCTCCCGGATGACGGGTTTGATCGAACGAGGTCAGAGGAGACGTGTGACACCTGGAGTTGCCTCCAGGCGAAGCCGCGACTGTAGCATGCCTCAGGGTTTTCACCAAATCTCCGCTCGAACGGGCGGTACGAGCCCCGGCCCGCCGGCGGCGAGGGCCGGCCTACGCCATCAGGACCGCGGGCAGCCAGCCGCGCAGGCTGTTGAAGAAGGCCAGGCCCTGCGCCCGGGCCAGGTCGTCGGCGGTCAGCCGCCCCTCGCGGATGCGCCCCTGCGCCAGCAGCTCGGCTCGCAGCACGCCCGGCAGCAGGCCGCAGGCCAGCGGCGGCGTCAGCCACTGTCCGTCCAGTTGGACGGCCAGGTTGCCGAAGCTGCACTCGGTCAGCTCGCCCGCCTCGTTCCACAGGATGAGGTCGAAGGCCTCGGCCGGTTTGTCGAGGGCGTAGGCCTCGCGCCGCGTGGTCTTGTGGGCCAGGAACTCGGCGCCGGGGCCGCGCGTCGCGACGGGCCGGCCGGCCAGGGCCAGCCGCACCGGCCCGGCCGTGGGCGTGAAGGGCGCCAGCGTGTGCGCGAACCGGCCCGAGGCGTCACAGGTCAGGCGCAGCCGCCAGGCGCCTTGCGGGTGGGCCTCGGCCACGGCCCGCAGGTGTTCACGCGCCTGGGCCGGCGAGAAGCGCAGGCCGAAATGCCGCGCCGTGCGCTGCATGCGCGCGAGGTGGGCCTCGCCGCGGACGGCCACGCCGTCCTGCAGCAGCAAGGTCTCCAGCGCCTCCACGGGGGCCTGGGCCCGAGCCAGGAAGCGGGCCTTCGCCTGCCATTCGGCAATCTCCGCGGCGGGTTCGCTGTCCAGCGTGATCGCGCTGCCAACACCGCAGGCGAGCTGACCGGCATGGAATTCGACGGTGCGGATGGGCACGTTGAAGGTGGCGACGCCGCCGGGCTGGACGAGGCCGAGCGCGCCGCAGTACCAGCCCCGCGCCGCCGGCTCCAGCTCGCGGATGACCTGCATGGCGCGGATCTTGGGTGCCCCCGTCACCGAACCGCAGGGGAAGAGGGCCGCGAAGGCGTCTGCCAGCGTCAGCCCCGGGCGGCTGACGGCGGTGACCGTGGACGTCATCTGCCACACGGTCGGCAGCGCATGCAGCTCGAACAGGCGCGGCACCCGCACCGTGCCGAGGGCCGCCACGCGGCTCAGGTCGTTGCGCAGCAGGTCCACGATCATCAGGTTCTCGGCGCGCTCCTTCTCGCTGGTGCGCAGGTGGGCCTGGGCGGCCTCGTCCTCGACCCGGTCGCGCCCACGCGGCGCCGTTCCCTTCATGGGCTGGGCGGCGAGCAGCCAGCTCGCCCTGGCGCCCGGCACGGGCCGCCAGTCGAAGAACAGCTCGGGCGAGACGCTGGCCGCGCCGGCCTCGCGCAGGAAGAGGCTGAAACCGCCAGGCTGGCTGGCGTGCAGGGCCAGGAAGAGCTGCGCCGGGTCGAGGTCTGGCGCCATGGCGCGCAGGCGCGTCGTCAGGTTGACCTGGTAGCAGTCGCCGGCACGGATGTAGTCGCGGATGCGCTCGATGGCGGCGTCCGCGACCGCGGCCTCGTCCTGCCAGCCCAGCAGGCCGGTGAAGGCCGGCGGCGACTCGGGCCAGGGCTCGGGCGGCGTGTCGTAGACGGCGAACTCGGCCAGCGGCGCCGTGGCCGGATGGCTGGCCAGGGCCTTGTCGAAGGCCGCGGCGGCCTCGTAGCGCAGGCCGCCCAGCACCCAGGCGCCGGCCCGCGCCGCCGCCTCGGCCTCGCCGACGACGGCGGCCACCTCGCCGTGGCTCAGGGCACGCAGCCAGCGCGCGGGCGGCGCCGTCCAGCAGCCGCGCAAACGCTCGCCGTCCTCGCGGGCCAGCGGGTGGCGGGGAAAGTCGAAAGCGGCGTGCAGCACCCGCCAGCCTTCAGAGGGGGACGAGCTGGGTCAGGGGCTCGCAGGCCTTGTCGTCGCCCACGTCGGGCCGGAGGCACAGCAGCGCCGCGGCCACGAGCAGGCGCGGCGAGGTCATGCGAGGTTCAGGAAAGTGGTGCGGTAGTGGGCCAGCTCCTCGATGGACTCGTGGATGTCGGCCAGGGCGGTGTGGGCCTGGGCCTTCTTGAAGCCCTCCAGCGCCGCCGGCTTCCAGCGCTTGGCCAGTTCCTTGAGCGTGGACACGTCGAGGTTGCGGTAGTGGAAGAAGGCCTCCAGCTCCGGCATGTAGTTGGCGAGGAAGCGCCGGTCCTGGCAGATGCTGTTGCCGCACATCGGGCTCTTGCCCTTGGGGACGTAAGCCTTCAGGAACTCGATGGTGCGGGCGGAGGCCTCGGCCTCGTCGACGGTCGAGGCCTTCACGCGGTCGATCAGGCCGCTCTTGCCGTGAGTGCCCTTGTTCCAGGCGTCCATCGCATCCAGCGTCGCGTCGCTCTGGTGCACGGCGAAGACGGGGCCCTCGACGCGCTTGTCGAGGTGGGCATCGGTCACGACGACGGCGATCTCGATGATGCGGTCACGGTCGGGATAGAGGCCGGTCATCTCGAGATCGATCCAGATCAGGTTGTTTTCGCTCGGGGCAAGGGTGTCGGACATGGTGGGCTCACGCGGAAGAGGCGGGATTCTCGCAGCCCCGGGGTTACCTACACTCGCGCCATGTCCCCCACGCCCCTGTCCCTGGCCTTCGCCATCGCGCTGGCCGCCTCCACGCTGCTGAAGTTCTGGCTGTCCGCACGACAGATCCGCCATGTCGCCATCCACCGCGGGCAGGTGCCGGCGGCCTTCGCCGGCAACGTCAGCCTGGCCGCCCACCAGAAGGCGGCCGACTACACCATCGCGCGGGCCCGCTTCGGCCTGCTGTCCCTGGCCTTCAGCGCCGCCGTGCTGCTGGGCTGGACGCTGCTCGGCGGCCTGGACGCCCTCAACCGCGCCGTACTCGAGGCCAGCCATGGCCTGCCGGCCGGCTGGCAGGCCATGGGCTACCAGCTCGGCCTGGTCGCGGCCTTCGCCCTCTTGGGCGGCCTGCTCGACCTGCCCTGGGAGATGTGGTCGACCTTCCGCATCGAGCAGGCCTTCGGCTTCAACCGCACGACGCTGGCCCTGTACTTCAGCGACATGCTCAAGGGCCTGGCCGTCGGCGTGCTGCTGGGCCTGCCCATCGTCGCTCTCATCCTGTGGCTGATGGGCGCGGCGGGCCCGCGCTGGTGGCTGTGGGCCTGGGGCGCCTGGATGGGCTTCAACCTGCTGGTCATGGTGATCTATCCCAGCGTCATCGCGCCGCTGTTCAACAAGTTCGAGCCGCTGACCGACACGGCGCTGCGCGATCGGGTCGAGCGGCTGATGGCGCGCTGCGGCTTCTCGGCCAAGGGCCTGTTCGTCATGGACGGCAGCCGCCGCTCGGCCCACGGCAATGCCTACTTCAGCGGCTTCGGGCCGGCCAAGCGCGTGGTCTTCTTCGACACCCTGCTGGCCAAGCTCGACGGCGGCGAGGTGGAGGCCGTGCTCGCCCACGAGCTCGGCCACTTCAAGCACCGCCACATCACCAAGCGCATCGTGCTGATGTTCGCGCTGAGCCTGGCCGGCTTCGCGCTGCTGGGCTGGCTGGCCCAGCAGCCGGCTTTCTACCTGGGCCTGGGCGTGCAGCCCTCGCTGAGCGCGCCCAACGACGCGCTGGCCCTCATCCTCTTCCTGCTCGCGGGCCCGGTGTTCGGCTTCTTCGTCACGCCGCTGGCCAGCCATTTCTCGCGCCGCGACGAGTTCCAGGCCGATGCCTATGCCCGCGCGCAGGCCAGCGCCGCCGCCCTCTCCTCGGCCCTGCTCAAACTGCATGAGGACAACGCCGGCACCCTGACGCCCGACCCGGTCTACGCCCGCTTCTACTACTCCCACCCGCCGGCCGCCGAACGGCTGGCCGCACTCGCCCCATGAACCTGCTGCTCGCCCAGTGCGACCCCAAGGCGCCCCTGCTGGACGCCGACGCCCGCCAGCGCGTGCTCGCCGCCCTGCCCGGCTGGAGCCCTGACCCCGAGAACAAGCTGATCGGGCGGCGCTTCGGCTTCGCCAACTTCTACCAGGTCATGGCCTTCGTGAACGCGGTGGCCGAGATCGCCCATGCCCAGGACCACCATCCCGAGATGCTGGTCGGCTACGACGCCTGCACGGTCAGCTTCACGACCCATTCGCGCGGCGGCCTGACGCTGAACGACGCGATCTGCGCGGCGCAGGTGAGCGCCCTGCCCGAGGCGACCGCCTGATGGGCAAGTTCCAGGCGCTGGACCTGGGATTGGTGGTGCGCGGCCACGGCCGCCACTACATCGTGGAAGACGCCGACGGCAAGCGCTTCGTCTGCCATCCGCGCGGCAAGAAGAGCGATGCGGTCGTGGGCGACCAGGTGCGCTTCGCCGAGGCCAGCGCCGACGAGGGCGTCATCGAGGCCGTCGAGCCGCGGCGCAACCTGCTGTTCCGCCAGGACGAGTGGAAGACCAAGAGCTTTGCCGCCAACCTCGACCAGTTGCTGGTGCTGGTCGCCGTGGAGCCGGTCTTCAGCGAAAGCCAGCTGGCGCGCGCCCTCATCGCGGCGGAATCCGCCGGCATCCGTGCCGCCATCGCCCTCAACAAGATCGACCTGGCCGGCACCGACGCGGCACGCGAGCGGCTGGCGCCTTACCGCGCCATGGGGCTGACCGTCTTCGAGGTCGCCCTCAAGGCCGACCGCGAGGGCTCGCGCGCCACGCTCGGGCCCTGGCTGGACGGGCAGCGCAGCTTCGTCCTCGGCCCGAGCGGCACCGGCAAGAGCACCCTCATCAACCTGCTGGTGCAGGACGCCCAGGCCCAGGTCGGCGAAATCTCCCAGGCGCTGAACTCCGGCCGGCACACGACCACGACGACGCAGTGGTACTGGACGGATGCCGCGCGCACGACGGCGCTGATCGACTCGCCGGGCTTCCAGGAATTCGGCCTGCGCCAGATCAACGCCGCGGAGCTGTGGCGCTACATGCCCGACCTGCGCGAGCATGCCGAGTGCCGCTTCGCCAACTGCAGCCACATCCACGAGCCGGGCTGCGGCGTGCGCGCCGCGCTCGACGCCGGGCTGATCAGCCCGAGCCGCTACCGCATCTACGGCGAGATCCTCGAGGAACTGCAGCGCAAGAGCTGGTGATCAGCGCGGCCCGTCCAGCCGCTGCACCGGCCTCGAGGGCTCGTCGACCTCGCGGGCCTCGATGTCCACCACGTCCTCGGCCGCCTGCTGCCGGCGCGGCGCCCATGGGTTCTGGTTGACGCGAAAGCGCAGGTCGGGCTTGCGGCCCGTGAGCAGGCTGACGATCAGGAAGGCCACGAAGGCCAGCACCGCGAACAGGAAGAGGGCCAGGCCGACGACGGCGCCGGCGATGACGAACAGGAGACGGACCACGACACGAACCAGGTTCATGCCGTGATTCTGGACCGCTTCAGCCACGGCCGACGAAAGGCATGTCACGCGCCATCACGGTCATGCTCAGCACGTTGGCCGACAAGGGGAGCGAGGCCATGTAGACCACGGCGCGGGCCACGTCCTCGACGTCCATGGTCGGCTCCACGGCGACCTGGCCGTTGGCCTGGGGCACGCCCTGGCGCATGCGCAGCGTCATGTCGGTCGCGGCGTTGCCGATGTCGATCTGCCCGCAGGCGATGTCGAAGGCGCGGCCGTCCAGGCTGAGCGACTTGGTCAGGCCGGTGATGGCGTGCTTGGTGGCCGTGTAGGGCGCCGAGAACGGCCGCGGCACGTGGGCCGAGATGGAGCCGTTGTTGATGATGCGTCCGCCGCGCGGCTGCTGCGCCTTCATCAGCGCAAAGGCGGCGCGGGCGCAGAGGAAGCTGCCGGTGAGGTTGGTGTCCACCACCGCCCGCCACTGCGCCACCGTCAGTTCGTCGACCGGCACCGGCGGCGCCGAGATGCCGGCGTTGTTGAAGAGCAGGTCCAGGCGGCCGAAGCGTTCGCGCAGGCGGGCGAAGGCGGCGTCCACCTGGGCCTCGTCGGCCACGTCGGCGGGCAGGACGAGGGCGTCGTCCAGCGTCTCGCGCAGCGCCGCCTCGCGCCGGCCCATCAGGGCCAGCGTCCAGCCCTCGGCCGCGAGGGCCCGCGCCACCGCGCGGCCGATGCCCGAGCCGGCGCCCGTGACGAGGGCGATGCGCGCGCCGCCCATCAGCGGCCGACCGGCATGACCAGGGTGCGCTGCACCCAGCCGCTGAAGTTGGCGGCATCGACCTTGACGAAGCCGTCCTTGACCTCGCCGGTGGCGACCAGCTCGTCGCTGCGGTTGAGCGTGGCCACGACCTTGCTGTCGCGCGAGGGGCCGGCATAGGCCTTCACGTTGGAGATCTTGGCCATCAGCATCTGGCCGGCAGGCACGGGCGCGGCGGCCTGCAGCGAGGCGGCCGCATTGGCGTCGCCGGAGGCGCTGCCGGTGCGCACGAGGCTGTCCTGGTCGCGAATGGTCTGGACGATCTTGTTGTAGTTGTCGAGGAAGCTGGCCGCGATGAGCTTGCCCTCGGGCGTGCTGGTGTAACCGCCCAAGCCACCGACGGCACCGCCGCCGAAGCCCCAGCCGCCGATGGAGAAGTCGGTCTTGGTGGCCTTGCCCTCGGCACCCGCCACCTGGATGCTGGAGCGCACGTCGGCCAGCAGCAGGCTGGTGGAGGCCTCCTTGAACTTCAACCCGCCGGCGATGGCGCCGATGATGCCGAGCTTGCCGCCGAGGAAGCCGCCCAGGCCGCCCGTGGTGCTGCCACCGATCTGGACGTTGGGGGTCATGACGAAGTCGGCCGCCTGCATCTGGCCCTTGCCGATGTTGGACTCCTGGCGCATCTCGCCAGCGGCAGCAAGGGCGCGCTCCTGCTGGATGTTCTGCATGGCCTGGCCGCGCTCGACGACGTCGAAGCAGCCGGACTGCTGCACCATCATGCGCAGCAGGGCCGCGGGCGAGCCCAGGCCGTACTGCGACAGGTAGTTCCAGCCGTGCTGGGGCTCGGCGACGGCGAGCACGCCCAGCTTCTTGTTGCACTTCTCGACCGTGGAGCCGATGTCGTCGGCCCGGGCCGTCGCGGACAGGGCCAGGCCGGCCACCAGCAGCGGGTAGATCGTCTTCTTCATTGCAAGGGTGCCCCCGGTAAATCTTGTAAGGGGGCGATTTTGCCCATGTCGAAGCGAACCGGCATCCACACGGATGCGGTCGCTTCAATCAGGGTCGTCAGGGGCGCAACACCAGCCGATGGGCCGTTTCGGCAGGCAGGAAGGGCAGCGGCTCGCCCGCCAGCCAGGCCGCATGGTCGCTGCGGTAGAAGGGCGAGAGCGGATGGCCGCTCTGCCCGCCCGGGATGACGAGGATGCCCTTCTCCTCGTGTCCGGGCGACACCACCATGCGCTCGCTCTGGCCGTGGCCGTGGTTGTGCACGCGCGGCATGTGGCTGTCCCCGGCCATGCCTTGCGAGGCCTGGTCCAGCCAGCGCGACAGGGCCGGCACGGCCAGGCTCAGGGGGTGGCGCATGCTGGTGGGGTTGTCCGCGCCCCAGGTCGAGCCGGCCAGGCTGCCGTGCTTGGCGATCAGCTCCTTGCGGCTGGCGAGCACCGCCTGCTGCAGCAGCTCGGGCCAGCTCCTGTAGGCGGCCGGCAGGGTGTCGGGCCGGGCCGCCTGGATCAACGCCCAGCCGGGCGTCTCGGGCACCATCTTCACGTCCCGCAGCGTCAGTCCGTTGGCTTCGACAAGGCCCGCCAGCGGCGCGAAGACCTGCTTGAGCGCCTGCTCGCGGAAGGCCCGCACCAGCAGATAGCCCACGGCATCGGGCCTGGCGGCGTCGGCGCTCTTCTCGACCTCGGCGCGGTAGTCCGCCAGGCCCTGGGCGGCGACGAACTCCGGCGTCAGCACGCGCTCCAGCAGCAGTTGGCGCCAGTGCTGCAGGAACAGGGCGCGATGGTCGAGCTGGATGGCGTGCAGGCCCGCCTCGTCGAAACGCTCCGCGGCCCGCAGGTCGTCGCGGATCTGCATGGCGCGGGCGCCGAGGTCCCAGCCGCCGTTGCCCAGGCGCTGCATGGCCTCGCCGCCGACCATGCGCGAGTTGGCCGTCCACAGCCGCCCGTCGGCCGGGTCGACAAGGCGCGGCTGCTCCGCCGCGGAGAGGTAGCCCTGCCAGCGCTGCCGGCCGTCGCTCCAGTCCTGCGGATGGTCCATGTCGCCCGAGCCCATGCCCGCGCGGCGCGGCATCGCCCCGGCGACGGTCCAGCCGATGCGGCCGGTGCTGTCGGCCACGAGCAGGTTCTGGGCCGGCATGCCGGCTCCGGCGGCCCAGCGCACGGCCTCGTCGACGTCGGCGGCCGTCTCCATGTGCATCAGCCGCAGGTTCATGCCCTCGGCGTCGTGGGCCACCCAGCGCAGGGCATAGGCCTGGCCGGCCGGCGCCTTCTGCGGCAGCAGCGGCCCCCACTCGCTCTCCAGCACGGCCAGCTCGACTGGCGCCGCGCCGGCCACCTGGATACGCTCGACGGCGCGGTTCAAAGGCTTGAGCTGGCCGCCGGACAGGTAGTGGCTGCCGGCCGCATCCAGGCGCAGCGCGACGACGTCGGCCCAGTCGGACGTCGTGTTGGTGAAGCCCCAGGCCACCCGGCCGTTGCTGCCGACGACGAGCAGGGGCGCGCCAGGCAGGGTCACGCCGGCGATGTCGTGGCTTCCCGCGCCGTCCTTCCACTGCATGCGGGCCTTGAACCAGATGCCGGGCGAGCGCAGGCCCAGGTGCATGTCGTCCGCCAGGATGGCGCGCCCGTCCGCGCCGTGGGCGGCGGCGACGGCGAAGTTGTTGCTGCCGAGGTCGCGCGCGTCCTGCAGGCCGCAGTCGGTGCAGGCCACCCTGGCGGCGCGCAGCACCTCCGGCAGCGGCCCCACCGGCACGGGCACGGCCTGCAGGCGGCTGTCGTCCATGGCGGCCTGCCAGTCGGCGCTGTGCTGGGTCAGGAAGGCATACCAGTCGGCCGGCACGGCGTCGCGCAGCAGGCCGGTGGCGATGTCGTCCTTGCCCTGCGAGGCCTGCAGGTCCAGGTACATGCCATAGGCCACCAGCACCGTGTCGGCCGCCACCCAGGGGCTGGGCTGCTGGCGCAGCAGCAGGTACTCGGGCGGGCGTGCCGACAGCGCGGCCAGCCCGGCGTTGACGCCGCTCACATAGGCATCCAGCAGCGCGCGCTCGTCGGCCGGCATGGCGGCCAGGCCCGCTTCGGCCCGGTGGCGGAAGCGGTGCAGCCGCCGCTGCCGGTCCAGCGGCAGCGCCTTGGGGCCGACCAGGGCCGACAGCTCGCCCGCGGCGTTGCGGCGCATCAGGTCCATCTGGAAGAAGCGCTCCTGGGCATGCACGTAGCCGAGGGCGCGCGCCACGTCCAGGCGGTTCTCGGCCGCGAGGGTCACGTAGCCGCGGGCGTCGCGCTGGATCTCCGCCGGTGCGCCCAGGGCCGGCAGGCTGCGCTCGCCGTCGAGCGGCGCGAGGCTCGCGCGCAGGGCCAGCCACAAACCCAGGGCCGCCAGCAGCAGGAGGCCCAGCAGCGCGAGGAGAAGGCGTCTGAGCCAGGCCATCAGAAGGTCCCCGGGTAGCTGCCGCCGTCGAGCAGGAGGTTCTGTCCGGTGAGATAGCCGGCCTGGGCGCTGCAGAGCATGGCGCAGATGGCGCCGAACTCGGCGGCCGTGCCGAAGCGCTGGGCCGGGATGGCGGCGCGCCGCCGCGCCGCCATGTCCTCGGCGCTGAGGCCGGCCTTGGCGGCCCCCGCGGCGAAGGTCTTCTTCAGCCGGTCGGTGTCGAAGGCGCCGGGCAGCAGGTTGTTGAGGGTGACGTTGGCGCCGGCCAGGCGCGGCTGGCGGGCCACGCCGGCAACGAAGCCGGTCAGGCCCGAGCGGGCGCCGTTGGACAGGCCCAGCACGTCGATGGGCGCCTTCACCGCGCCCGAGGTGATGTTGACGATGCGGCCGAAGCCACGTGCGGCCATGGCATCGACCGTGGCCTTGATCAGCTCGATGGGCGCGAGCATGTTGGCCTCCAGCGCGGCCATCCATTGCTCGCGGCCCCAGTCGCGGAAGTCGCCGGGCGGCGGGCCGCCGGCGTTGTTGACGAGGATGTCCACCTGCGGACAGGCAGACAGCGCCGCGGCACGCCCCTCGGGCGTGGCGATGTCGCCCGCCACCGCGCGCACCTCGACCGTTGGGTTCGCGGCCCGCAGCGCCTCGGCCGTGGCGAGCAGGTCGGCCTCGCCGCGGGCCGTGATGACGACGTTCGCGCCCTCCCCCGCCAGCGCCTCGGCGCAGCCCCGCCCCAAGCCCTTGCTCGCCGCGCAAACCAGCGCCCAGCGGCCTTTCAATCCCAGATCCATAACGACTCCTCAAGCAGACTGCGGCCGTGCGCAGCACGCCGCATCATCGCGCGACTGCCGCGGAACTGGCTTTGCCAGGCCGCTGGCAGTGCCCCCTTGAGGGGGCTGAGGCCGGACACAGATGGCGTGCCATTTGTGCCTGCCGAAGGGTCGGGCCTCTGGCCCGGCGCGGCCTGCAAGGCGCCGTAAGGCCGTAGGGGGTGGGAGAGCTACCTCCAGAACTTGCCGTCGGGGCCGACGATGGACACGTCGGTGAACTCCAGGCCGGTGTGGTCCTTCTCGGTGTAGTGCACCTGCAGGCCGCCCAGGTCGATGCGCGCGCCGTCGAGCGCCTTGAGCAGGCCCTCGCGGCTCAGGTCCTTGCCGGCGCGCTTGATCGCCTCGACGACCAGTCTGGCCGCGGCGAAGCCCTCGAGCTGGGCCGGCGTCAGTTCGTGGCGGCCGGCCGCCTTGGCCAGGGCGAGGGCTTCGCGCACCAGCGGGTTGGAGGTGGACCGCTCGTAGGGGAAGAGCTGCGTCACGATGATGCCGCGGGCGTTCTCGCCCAGCGCCTTCACGAAGTCGGCCGAGGCATTGTTGGACAGCGTGGCCACGTGGGCCGTGGAGCCGGCCGCGCGCAGGGCGTTCACGCCTTCGACGACCGCATAGGCCGGGCCGATGAACACGACCGCCTCGATGTTGGCCTTGGCGATGGCCTGCATGGTCGGCGCGAGGTCGGGCCGGTTGCGGTCGAAGCGCAGGTGCGACATCGCCCGCAGCTTCATCTCGTCCAGCCCCTTGATGGCGCCCTTGCCGGCGTCGTTCCCGAACGGGTCGTTCACCTGCACGATGGTGATGCGCTTGACGCCGATGCCGGCCAGGTGGCGCACGGCGCGCTCCGCCTCGCGCTGATAGCTGGCACGCAGGTGGAAGACGTAGGGCTGGATGGGCTCGTACAGGCTGATGGCGCCCGTGGCCGGCGCGATCAGCGGCAGGCGGTTGTCCTTGAGCACCGGCAGCATGGATTCGGTGGGGCCGGTGCCACGGCTGAGCATCAGGGCGAGCACGCCCTGGCTGGCCAGGGACTTGGCGGCGGCCGCGGCGGTGGCGGGGTCGTACTTGTCGTCCTGGGTGACCAGCTCGATGTTCTGGCCCTTGATGCCGCCCTGGGCATTGACCGCGTCGAAGTACAGGCGCGCGCCTTCGGCGCTCTCCTGCACCACGCTCGCGACGGGGCCCGAGAACCCCGCCACCATGCCGATGCGCAAGGCGCCCTGCGCGAGCGCAGCGTCCATACCGAAACAGGCGACGAACCATGCCGCGAGGGCCACCCAACGCTTCACTGTCTTTCTCCGGGGCCCGGTGCTGACGGGCCAATCTGGCGGCGGATTGTGGGGCCAGCCCCCCGGGCCGCAGCAGCCCCGCCGCCCCGGTAAAAACCCGGGCACCGCGGCCCGCCGATGCGCATTTGCACCGGTTTGGCCGGACCTACACTCGGGCCGCCTTGCGCCACGCCGCGCCGCCATGCCGCAACGACCCGCCCCACCACCGCCCGCCGCCCCGCCCCGCGCGCCCTTGCAGGCTTTCGGCTGGCAGCGCAATTCGCTGACCTTCGCCGTCGTGCTGGCGCTGCTGTTGGGCCTGCTGCTGCCAACGACGGCGGTGCTGCTCTACGACGGCCAGAAGACCCGCGCGACGGCGATGGAAGACCTCAGGCGCGACCTCGCGCGGACCACGGAGGTCATGTCGCTGTCGCTGGCCGAGCCGGTCTGGCAGGTCTCGCCCGACCTGGCCGAGCCCATGGTCAAGGCGCAGGTGGACGACCCGCGCTTCGTCGCCGTCAAGGTGGTGGAGCCGGCGGCGTCGGCGCCCTTCCTGTCCTTCGAGCGCAAGCAGGAGGCCGGCGAGGCGGCACTGACGCTGAGCCAGACCCGCCCCATCCAGCGCGACGGCCGCGAGATCGCGCAGCTCACGGTCAGCATGAGCGCCGCCCCGCTGCTGCAGGCCAAGCAGGCCGAGGTCTGGCGCACCGTCTGGCGCAGCGGCCTCACGCTGACGCTGTCCCTCGTGCTGATGCTCTGGGTGCTGCAGCGCTACGTGCTGCGGCCCATGACCGAACTGACCGGCGCGGCCGAGGCCCTCGCGGCCGGGCGGCTGGAGCAGCCGCTGCGCGTGGGCGGCGCGGACGAGATCGCCCGCGTGGGGGGGGCGATGGAGCGCATGCGCCAGGCGCTGCTGTCGGCCTTCGAGGCGCTGCGCCAGCACAACCTCAACCTCGAGGAGACGGTGACCCAGCGCACTGCCGAACTCACGGCCAGCAATGCCGAGCTGTCAGAGGCGCTGCAGACGCTGCAGAAGGCGCAGCGCGAGCTGGTCGAGTCCGAGAAGCTCGCCTCGCTCGGCCGGCTGGTGGCCGGCGTGGCCCATGAGCTGAACACGCCGCTGGGCAATGCGCTGACGGTGGTCTCGGCCCTGGAGGACCGCTACAAGCAGCTCGAAGGCATGCTGGCCGGCAGCGTGCAGCTGCGCCGCAGCACGCTGGAGGAGCTGGCGCGCGACACACGGCGGGGCCAGGACATCCTGCAGCGCAACGTGCAGAAGGCGGCCGACCTGGTGCGCGACTTCAAGCAGGTGGCCATCGACCAGACGGCGGACCTGCGCCGCGACTTCGACCTCGCCAAGGTGATCGAGGACGTGCTGGTGATGGTGGAGCCCAGCTTCAAGCACACGCCCTACGCCATCGACACCGAGCTGAGCCACGGCCTCATCATGAACAGCTACCCCGGCGCCCTCGGCCAGGTGCTGACCAACCTGCTGATGAACGCCCTGCTGCACGGCTTCGACGGCGTGCCGCAGGGCCACGTGAAGGTGCACTGCGCGCGGCTGAGCGACGACGAGGTCGAGCTCAGCGTGACGGACGACGGCCGCGGCATGGACGAGTCGGTGCGGCGGCGCATCTTCGACCCCTTCTTCACCACCAAGCTCGGCACCGGCGGCTCGGGCCTGGGCATGCACATCGTGCACAGCATCGTGACCAACGTGCTGGGCGGCCAGATCGAGGTCAGGTCCACGCCCGGCCAGGGCACGCAGATGCTGATGAGGCTGCCCCTGGTGGCGCCGCAGCGCGCCGCCGGCGAGGGATCAGGCGCTCACTGAGAGGCGGCGGAGGCCGCGGGCAGCGCGGCCGAGGCGGCTTCGATGGCGGCCGATGCAGCGGGGCTGGCTTCGTGGGCGGCGGACACGTCGTGCTTCTCGCCGCTCATGTCGATGTTGCCGCCGCTCTTCATCAGGATGAACAGGGCCAGGGCGGCAAAGGCGATGAAACCGACGATCAACTTCCACATGCTCACACTCCGGTGATCTTGAACTGCCGGAGATTCTGGAGGGGCAGGCTGACGCTCAACTGAAGGCGAAGCGCTGCGCCTCGCCGGCCTCGCCGCTGTACTCGAGCGCGTGGTCGCGGCTGGCGAAGTCGACGCGCAGGGCGGCCCAGGCGCTGCCGTTCTGCCAGCGCAGGTGCAGCTCGGTGTCGCCGCCGGGCTGCAGGCTGAAGTCGCCGCCGAAGGCCGGATGGCGGTTGCGCAGGCGGATCAGCTCGATGAGGCGGCGCACGACGGGGCGCTGGCACTCGCGGGCGATCTCGTCGGCGTCGTAGAAGTGGCGGTTGATGTCGCGGCCCACCTGGGTGCGCGCCAGCAGGGCCATGTCGTTGTGCCCGGCCAGCAGGCCGACGTAGTAGACCTGGGGCACGCCGGGCAGGAAGAACTGGATGGCGCGGGCCAGCAGATAGGCCGTCTCGTCGCGGCCCATGGCGTCGAAGAAGCTGCAGTTGACCTGGTAGAGATCGAGGTTGCTGGCCGCCGCGCCGGTGGCCTTGCGGCTTTCGCCGCCGCTGGCCTCGTGGATGCGCTCGACGAGGGCATCCAGCTCCTCGGGCGGCACCAGGCCCGGGTAGGCGGCGCGGTCGGTCGCGTCGGCGCCGATGTCGATGATGCCGATGCCGTCGTGGGTGTCGAGCACCGTCAGGGCGTTCGCCGGGCGGATGGCGATCCAGCGCTTGAGGGCCGCGGCGGTGCGGAAGGCGAAGGCATGCAGCACCAGCGGCGGCAGCGCGAAGTCGTAGACCCAGTCGACACGTGCAGCGATCTCGATCTGGCGCTGGTGGTAGGCGTGGATCTCGACCAGCACCTCGATGCCCAGCGCCCTCGCCTCCTGGGCGAACTCGCCGATGAAGTCGAAGGTCTCGGGCATCATGAAGCAGCTCTCGCCGGCCTTCTTGATGGCGTAGCCGACGGCGTCCAGCCTCACCATGCGGATGCCGTTGGCAGCGAAGGTGCGCAGGATGCCGCTGAGGTAGGCACGGCCCTGCGGGTGGCGCACGGCGATGTCGATCTGGGCGGCGGTGAAGGTGGTCCAGAGGATGCGGCGCTCGCCGCACCGAAGCGTGGCGTAGGTCAGCGGCAGGCCGGGGCGCGGGCGGTAGACGGTCAGCAGGTCACGCTCGGTCGCGCCGTTCGGGAACACGGCGTCCAGGGTCAGGAAGAGGCCGGCATGGGCGGAGGCCTCGCCCTTCTCGGAGTAGTCCAGGAACTGCGGCGACTCGCTGGACATGTGGTTGACGATGACGTCGGCCATGACGTCCAGACGTTCGGTCAGGGCCTTGACGTCGGCCCAGCTACCCAGGCGCGGGTCGACGCGGGTGTGGTCGATGGGGTCGAAGCCGGCATCGGCGCCGTCGATGGCGTGGAAGAAAGGCAGCAGGTGCACGCCGCCGAAGACGCCCGCCAGCGGGGCGCCGGGTTCGCTCAGCAGCGCGGTCAGGCGGGCGAGGTCGGCGCCGTCGCGCTGGCCGCCGAGGCGGTCGACATAGGTGATGAGCTGGACCTGGTTCTTCATGGTGTCTTCTCGGGGCGCACGCGCAGCACGCACAGGGCAGCCAGGGCCAGCAGCACGCCGGCCAGGCGGATGACGTTCTCGGGGCGGCCGCCCAGCAGCCCGTCGTAGATCAGCGGCAGGGACACCGCCTGGATGAGCATGGGGATGACGATGAACATGTTGAAGATGCCCATGTAGACCCCGGCGCGCTGGGGCGGGATGCTGCCGGCGAGCAGCACGTAGGGGTTGCCCATGATGGAACCCCAGGCCAGGCCGATGCCCACCATGGGCAGGAAGAGCAGCCAGCCCTGGCCGTGGATGCCGGGCAGCGCCCACATGCCGGCGGCAGCGGCGAGCAGCGCGAAGGCGTGCACCCATTTCGCGCCGAGGCGCCGCGTGAAGGGCACCATGGCAAAGGCGGCGACGAAAGCCACGGCGTTGTAGAAACCGCCGACCTGGCCGTTGAGCAGGGCCGCGTCGCGAAAGCCTGCGCCGTGCGGGTCGTCCGTGCCGAAGACGGTCGAGGCCAGCATGGGCACGACGTAGATCCAGTAGCACATCATTCCGTACCACTGGAAGAGCGCCATCCACCACAGCCGCCGCATCGTCGGCGGCATCTCGCGCACGGCGCTCCAGATCTCGGCCAGCGCCGGCCCGACACCGCGCGGCAGCGCGCGCAGCCGGGCGACCTCCGCGGCCGGCAGCGGCAACTCGGGCACCTTGCGCACCGACCACCACACGGTCGTGAACGACAACACGGCGCCAGCGGCGAAAGCCAGCGTGGTGACGACCGGGATGCCGTTGGCCCCCAGCGCGTCCTTGTTCATGCCCAGGGCGACCAGCAGGCTGGGCGTGAGGTAGGCCAGGGTCTGGGCCAGGCCGGTGAAGGAGGCCTGGGTCAGGAAGCCGGCGGCATGCTGCTCCTCGCGCAGCCGGTCGCTGACGTAGGCGCGGTAGGGCTCCATGGTCACGTTGTTGGCGGCGTCGAGGATCCACAGCAGCCCCGCCGCGAACCACAGCGCCGGGCTGAAGGGCATGGCCAGCAGGCCCAGGGAACAGATCAGCGCACCGATGAGGAAGTAAGGCGTGCGCCGCCCCCAGCGGTGGATCGTGCGGTCGCTCATCGCGCCGATCAAGGGCTGCACCAGCAGGCCGGTGATGGGTCCGGCCAGCCAGAGGTAAGGCAGGTCCCTGCCCTCGGCGCCGAGCATCTGGTAGATCGGACTCATGTTGGCCTGCTGCAGGCCGAAGCTGAACTGGATGCCGAGGAAGCCGACATTCATGTTCACGATCTGCGAGGCCGAGAGGTGGGGCTTGTTCATCGTCCAGCCTCGACCGGCAGCAGGTGAACACAGCCACAGAGGCACAGAGGCACAGAGGCTGCGGGATGGAGGCCTCTCTGTGCCTCTGTGCCTCTGTGGCCTTGTTCGAGTTCGAGTTTCATGTCGGTCCTCCGGGCGGCAGGGCGTGCAGCGCCTCACGCCAGGGCGACAACTTGACCGGGTCGGCCGGCAGCGGGCCGCGCACGCCGCAGATCATTGCGGCATAGCGGTTGGCCAGCTCCAGCGTCGCGCCCAGCTCGCACCCCAGGGCCAGGCCCGCGAGCAGCAGGGCCGTGAAGGCGTCGCCGGCGCCGACGCTGTCGACCAGGGCGGGTTGGGCGGCGCCCTGCCCCTGCGCCAGCAGCTCGCCGCCCATGCCGTGAAGGGCATAGCCGGCCGCCCCGCGCGTCAGCACCAGGCGCCGCAGGCCGAAGCGGGCCATCAGCGCCGACAGGTCGGGCTCGAACCAGGCGAGCAGGCGGGCCAGTTCGTCCTCGTTGAGCTTGACCCAGTCGGCCAGCATCAGCGACTCGGCCGCGAGTTCGGGCGTGTCGGTGCCGGGCCGCAGGTTGAGGTCGAGCAGCTTGACGCCGTGGGCGCGCTTGACGGTGGCGCGCACCGCCGCGCGCGAGACGGCATGGCGCTGGGCCAGCGTGCCGAAATAGACCAGGCCGGCGTCGCCGGGGTCGGCGGCGTCGAGATGGTCCCAGGCCGCGTCGGCGTGGATCTCGAAGCGGTGCCCGGCGGCGTCCTCGTGGACGGTGACGCGGCCCGTCGCGCGCTGCGCATCCCGCTGCAGGCCCTGCGGATCGAGGCCGAAGCGCGCCGCGCTGGCCTCGACGACGCGGCCCGCGGCGTCGCCTGCGCCGATGCGGCTGACGAAGCGCACCGGCGCGCCGAGGGCGGCCAGCGAGCGCGCCACGTTGAAGGGCGCGCCGCCGGCCACCGGCCCGTCGTGGAACTCGTCCACGAGGGCCTCGCCGATCACCAGCACTTGGCGGGGCATGGCGGGGCCGGTCAGAAGCTGTAGCGCAGGCTGGCCTTGACCGTGCGGCCCGTGTAGGCGCGCGCGGCGCCGCGGCCGTCGTTGCTCTCGGTGTAGGCGATCTCGTTGAAGAGGTTGTTCGCCGCGAGCGAGAGCGTGGCCTTGGGCGTCAGGGCATAACTGACGAAGGCGTTGACGACGGTGTAGGCCGGCAGCGTGATGGTCAGCGGGCCGGCGGGGCCGTCGTCCTGGCTCTTGGTGGTGCCCACGATGCCGACGCCGGCGGTCAGCTCGTCGCTGAAGTTCAGCGTCGGCGTGAGCTGGTAGACGAACTTGGCCTGGCGCTTGGGGGCGCGGCCGTCGGCCTGCTTGGCGTCGGTGTAGGTCAGGCCGCCGAGCAGGCTGACGACGCCGAAGCGGGCCGAGCCTTCGAGCTCCAGGCCGTTGCTGCGGTAGCGGTTGGCCTTGGCGACGATGGGCGTGGTGGTCACGTCGACGTTGATCTCGTCGGTGCTGGCATGGAAGAGCGTGGCGAAGAGGCTGTAGCCGCTGCCGCGCAGCTTCACGCCGGCCTCGGTCTGCTTGACCTTGTTGACCGGGATGGTCGAGCTCTTGCCGTTGACGAGGTTGGGGTTGTTGAAGAAGGTGATGCGGTCGGCGTTGTAGGCCGCGCCGTCGGAGTAGCGGGCGAAGACCGAGAGGTCCTTGCTGAGCTGGTAGTTGCCGCCCAGCGAATACGAAGTCCGGCCGAAGTCGTAGTCGATCAGGTTGGGCTGGGTCAGGTCGTAGGCGACGCCGGCGTTGGACTGGAAGTAGTTGCCGCTGGCCTTGTTCCTGTCGCGGCGCAGGCCGATGTCGCCCGAGAAGGCGCCGGCATCGAGGTTGAGCACGAGGTAGGGCGCCGTCGTCGTGTACTTGCTGTCCTGGAAGTTGCTGCAGCAGCCGCCGAAGCCCGGCGCGCCGTTGGTGACGCCGGGCACGTTGAGGACGCGGGCGCCGCTCTGCTCGGCGGAGAGGGAATATTGGTTGAAGTTCCAGGTCAGGTCGAGCTTCTGCACCGAGGTGTAGAGGCCGGCCACGGCGCTGACGCGGTTGCCGGCGCCAAGGACGAAGTCACGCGAGAACTTCAGGTCGTTGGCCATCAGGCCGGCGTCGTCGATGCGGGTGTTGAAGACGACGGCGGTGAACTTGTTGCCGGTGTAGGCCTGGCCGGCGTCCGGGCCGGTGGCGATGGTGGTGCCGGCGGGCGCGGCGGCCACGTCGTCACCCGGGAACACGCCGATGAAGCGTCCGCTGTTCTTGCTCCATGAGAACTTGTCCTGCAGGCGAAAGCCCCCGCCGGCATCGAGGCTCAGCTCGGCGCCGAAGGCGTCGCCCTTGGCGGCCAGGCCGTCGCGGATGTTGCTCAGCGCGCGCCCGTTGGTGTTGGTGAGGGTGTTGTCCAACGGCCAGCCGGCGTTGTAGAAGGCCGTGCGCCGCGGGTCGAGGCCGGGAATCTCCTGGATGCTGCCGTTTACGTAGCGCACCGGCGTGGGCATGAAAGTGGGCGTGTGGTCGTCCAGGTGCTTGAAGCTGAAGCGCACGAAGTCCTTGCCCGCCAGCTCGAAGGTCACGTTGCCGCGGATCTGGCCGCCGTTCTCGGTGCCGTCGGCGCCCTTGCGGCCGCCGTCGCCGACGCGGTAGAAGCCGCCGATGAAGAAGCGCGTCTTGGGCGCGAGACGGCCGCCATAGCCGTAGTCGAGCCGGGTCTGGTCGTAGCCCAGGCCCTTGGTGAGCTGCAGGCTGCCGCCCTCCTCCTCGCCGGTCTTGGTAATGAAGTTGATGATGCCGCCCGGAGCGCCGGTGGCGAGCACCGAGGCCGAGCCGCCGCGCACGACCTCCAGCCGGTCGAAGCCGGCGTCGGCCCGCATCCAGGTGTCGGGCGTCGCGAAGGCGATGTCGCCGAACTGCAGCACGGGCAGCCCGTCCTCCTGGAACTGGATGTAGCGGGCACCGCCGGCCGAGACCGGGATGCCACGCACGGCCACGTTCGCATTGGATTCGCCGCCGCTGGCCTCGGCGCGGATGCCCGGCACGGCGCGCAGCACGTCGGTGGCGCTGGCGGCCGTCACGGCGGTGACGCCCTCGCTCTCGATGGTGGAGATGGCCACGCTGGAGCGCATCTTGGACTTGGCCGAGGAGCTGCCGGTCACGACGACGGCATCGAGCTTGAGGCCGTCGGAGGTGTCCGCCGCGCCGGCGGCGGGCTGCGTCTGGGCCTGGGCAGCGACGCCGACGAGGGCGAGGGCCGCGGCGGCCAGGGGCTGGAGGTGGGGGCGCGCGCGGCGCAGGCGGGAGCTGGGCATGTTGTCTCCGGAATGGTTGTTCGGGGCCTTCTGCGAGGCGGATGGGCAGGTCGCCTTGGGCGTCTGTCTGGCATCGGATTCTGCGCGGGTCACGCCACTTTTGCAATCGATTGCATTTCAGTAGAAGCCCTATATAGCTTTGATCTCTTCGAAACTGCTATCTGCTTTTGATATCGATGGTCAGCCCGGCGAGGCCGGACGCCCGGGTGGACGGTTGGACAGTGCTCAGGCGGCGGCGGCCGGGGCGCTTTCGCGCAGCTTCAGGTAGACCGGCAAGGTGCGCGGCCCCGGGCGTTCGCCGCGCAACTGGCCCAGCAGCGCCTCGACGAGCTCGGCGCCGGCTTCGGCCACCGGCTGGTGCACCGTCGTGAGCGGCGGGTCGCAGTAGGCCGCCAGGGGCATGTCGTCATAACCCACCAAGGCCACGTCATCCGGCACGCTGCGGCCGGCGCCGCGCAGCGCCTGGATGGTGAGGAGGGCCAGCACGTCGCTGCAGCAGACCACGGCGTCAAAGTCGCGGCGCGAAACGCAGAAGTCGCGCACGACGCCGGTGGCGACGCCGGGCTCGAAGGGCGCCGCCAGTTCCAGCGCGGGGTCCACGTCGAGCCCCGCCTCGCGCAAGGCCTGGGCATAGCCCTGCCGGCGCAGCCAGACCTCAGGCAGCCGGGCGTCGCCGACGAAGGCGATGCGGCGGCGGCCGAGCTGCAGCAGGTGCCGCGCGGCCAGCGTGCCGCCCAGCACGTTGTCTCCGCCGACGCTGCAGTAGAGCTGCTGGGGCATCTCGCCGCCCCAGACGACGAGAGGCAGCTTGCGCGCGGCCATTTCGTTGAGCTGGTCGTGGTGGCGCCACTGGCCGATGAGGATGACGCCGATGGCCTTGCCGGAGTCGAACCAGTGCGAGGCGAGGTCCAGGCGCTCGGCATCCACGCGCGACAGCAGCATGTCGTAGCCGCGGTCGGTCAGAGCGTCGGCGATGGAGCCGACGATGGACAGGAAGAAGGGGTCGGAGATGTGCTGGCGCGAGCGGGCGTCGTAGGGCACGACGACGGCCACCGTCTTGTTCTCCTGCAGCCGCAGGTTGCGGGCGCCGAAGTTGATGGAGTAGTTGAGCGAGCGGGCCAGTTCGGCGACCCGCTGGCGGGTCTCGGCGTTGACGAGTTCGCTGCCGTTGAGGGCGCGCGACACGGTCGAAACGGACACGCCGGCCAGGCGCGCGATGTCGACCATCTGCAGGCGGCGCTGCTCGGCGTTGCCGGCCGGCGCGCCGGAAGGATCTTTGGGCTTGGACATCGGCGGCATCGTCGCAGGGCCGATTGCAATCGACAAGCAGGGGTGGCCCGGGATCGGGATAGGGGCGGCCAGGTTACCTGGCCGAGCCCCTCCCACACCACCGGGCATGCGGGTCCGCACCCGGCGGTTCAAGAGCTTGAGGTCACGAGAGGCGAGGCAGTCCCAGCCTGTCGAA
>NZ_JAJTWT010000014.1 GCF_021353235.1 Pelomonas caseinilytica | reverse complement strand
GCCGCGTAGCGGACCGGGGGACATGGAGCATCAGGCCCGCCCCGCTGCCCGCGCCCATCCCGACGGAAAGTCCGCTTCGGGTGGCATAGAGCCCGCAGCGCACGACCTGCGCCAACGTCGGGTTTCCAGCGTCGAACTTGGTGGAGGCGAATGTCCCAGATGGGTCGCAAGCAGCCATCAGCATCGCTGGCCGCGGCAGTCCCACTGAAGCCGCCTCCGAGCCCTCGACGCGGGAACCTCCGGGTCTTCGCATCACCTGCCTGCCACCCGCAGCCACCCGGCCAACAAGTGACGCCCAGCCTGCCCACCCCCTCTTGACCTTGCCATGATGGCAAGCCCCAGCATGCCGGACATCTCCCTGCCTGAGAGAGCACCATGAACACCGTGAACGCCTCCTCCGCCCTCCACGACGTGACGCTGCAAGTCAGCGGCATGAGCTGCGCATCCTGCGTGCGCCGCGTCGAGAAGGCGCTGCAGGCGGTGCCCGGCGTGCAGTCCGCCAGCGTCAACCTCGCCACCGAGAAGGCGTCCATCAAGGCCCTGCCCAACGTGCCCGTCGCGGCGCTGACGGCGGCGCTGGACAAGGCCGGCTACCCGGCCACCGACGTGAGCGAACCCGGGAGCCCGGCGGCCACGCCCGCGGCCGGCCTGCCCGGCTGGTGGCGGGCCGCGGCCGGCGCGGTGCTGACGTTGCCGCTGATGCTGCCCATGCTGCTCAGCCCCTTCGGCATCACGCTGATGCTGCCGGGCTGGCTGCAGTGGCTGCTGGCCACGCCGGTGCAGTTCGTCCTGGGCGGGCGCTTCTACCGCGCCGGCTGGGGTGCCCTGCGCGCCGGCACCGGCAACATGGACCTGCTGGTGGCCCTGGGCACCTCGGCGGCCTACGGGCTGTCGGTCTACCTGCTGTGGCGCCACCCCGGCCACGGCCACCTCTACTTCGAGGCGTCGGCGGCCGTCATCACGCTGGTGCTGCTGGGCAAATGGCTGGAGCAGCGCGCCAAGCGCCAGACGACCGATGCCATCCGCGCCCTCAATGCCCTGCGCCCGTCCACCGCCCGCGTGCTGCGGCCGGATGGCCGCGAGGTGGAGCTGCCGGTGTCGGCCGTGGCGGTGGGCGACGTGGTCGCCGTGCGCCCGGGCGACCGCATTCCGGTGGACGGCGAGATCGTCACCGGCCGCAGCCATGTGGACGAGTCCCTCATCACCGGCGAGAGCCTGCCCGTGGCCAAGTCGCCGGGCGAGCGCGTGACCGGCGGCGCCATCAATGCCGAGGGCGCGCTGACCGTGCGCACCACGGCCATCGGCGCGGAGACGACGCTGGCGCGCATCATCCGCATGGTCGAATCCGCCCAGGCGGCCAAGGCGCCCATCCAGCGCGTCGTCGACCGCGTCAGCGCCGTCTTCGTGCCGGTGGTGCTGGCCGTGGCGGCGCTGACCTTCGCCGGCTGGTGGCTGCACGGCGCCGGCGCCGAGGCGGCCCTGGTCAACGCCGTGGCCGTCCTCGTCATCGCCTGCCCCTGCGCCCTGGGCTTGGCCACGCCGACCACGCTGATGGCCGGCACCGGCGTCGCGGCCCGCCAGGGCATCCTGATCAAGGACGCCGAGGCCCTGGAGCTGGCCCATGCCGTCAGCGTCGTCGCCTTCGACAAGACCGGCACGCTGACGGTGGGCCATCCGTCGCTGGTGGCCGTCGTGCCGGCCGAGGGCCTGGCGCGCGACGAGCTGCTGCAGCTGGCCGCCGCCCTGCAGCGCAGCAGCAGCCACCCGCTGGCCGTGGCCGTGCTGGCCGAGGCCGCCGCCCTGCCGCCACTGCCGGTGGACGAGGCCCAGGCCCTGCCCGGGCGGGGTGTCGAAGGCGTCGTGCAGGGCCACCGCCTGGCCTTGGGCAGCGCCCGCCTGGCCCAGGAGCGCGGCGTGGCGCCCGGCCCGCTGGGCGATGAGGCGCGCCGCCTGGAGGCCGAAGGCCGCACCGTCTCGTGGCTGCTGGAGGGCCCGCGGGCGCTGGGCCTGCTGGCCTTCGGCGACCGCATCAAGGACACCGCCGCCGAGGCCGTCGCCCAGCTCCAGGCCCGCGGCATCCGCACCGTCATGCTGACCGGCGACAGCGCGGGCGCCGCCGCCGGCGTGGCGCGCCAGCTCGGCATCACCGAGGTGCATGCCGAAGTGCTGCCCGGCGACAAGGCCGCGGCCGTGCAGCGGCTGCGCGAAGGCGGCGCGGTGGTGGCCTTCGTCGGCGACGGCCTCAACGACGGCCCGGCGCTGGCGGCGGCCTCGGTCGGCTTCGCCATGGCGGGCGGCGCCGACGTGGCGACCGAGGCCGCTGGCGTCACGCTGATGCGCGGCGACCCGCGCCTCGTGGCCGACGCCCTCGACGTCTCGCGCCGCACCTACGCCAAGATCCGCCAGGGCCTGTTCTGGGCCTTCGCCTACAACGTCGTCGGCATCCCGCTGGCCGCCTTCGGCTGGCTCAACCCCGTCATCGCCGGTGCCGCCATGGCCTTCAGCAGCGTGAGCGTCGTGACCAACGCCCTGACGCTGCGGCGCTGGCGTGGCACGGCAAGGGGCGGTTAACGCATCCGCGCTATCGTCGGGCGTCGTCATCCTTTTTCGCGAGTCCACGATGCGCCTCGTTTTCCTGGCATCCCTGGCCCTGGCCGCCACCACCGCGGCCCAGGCCGACTCCTTCGTTTCCTCCGCCGCCGGTGCGGGCTCGGCCTCGTCGGGCAGCGTGTCGGACTCCTTCAAGCAGTCCTCCGGCAGCAGCAGCGGCGGCGAGCGCCGGGCCGAGGGGCGCTACCGCGTCACCGAGGTCGCCCAGGCCGAGCCCGGCAAGCGCCGCCTGACGCTGCAACGCGACGGGGCCGAACCGGTCGAGCTGACCCTGCCCGAGCAGGCCCTGGCGGCGCGGCCGGTCAACGTCGGCGACGAGGTGCAGGCCACGCCGCAGCCCTACGGCGTTGCCTTCGCCCATGCCGACACCGGCCAGGCCTTCTACCTCGTGCTGGAAGACGGCTGGCACCGCGAGCTGGCGGCGCGCGTCGTCAAGCCTTGAGGCGGCTGGCCGCCGCCGCGCTAGCGCTGGCCGCGGGCGTGGCCCAGGCCGGCTCGCCGCCGCGGGGCTGTGACCGCAGCCACGACCTGACCGCCACGCAGCAGGACCGGCTGCTGCGCTTCACGGCCCTCGTCCGGGAGGCGCTGGCCGGCTCGGGCGCCGAAGCGGCCCTGATCTCGCGCTCGGGCACCGACCTCTCCCGCTTCGGCCTGCGCTACTCGCATGCGGCCATCGCCGTGGCCGCCGGCTTCGACGACGCGCCCGGCATGCCCTGGGCCGTGCGCCAGCTCTACTACGCCTGCGCCGAAGGCGCGCCGCGGCTCTTCGACCAGGGCCTGGCGGGCTTCGTCTCGGGCAGCGACGATGCCGACATCGGCTTCGTCAGCGTGCTGCTGCTGCCCCCCGAAGCCGCCGCGCCGCTGGCCGCCGCGGCGCGCGACAAGGCCCTCGCGCTGGCGCTGCTGAATGCGCGCTACAGCGCCAACGCCTACCCCTTCGCCACCACCTTCCAGAACTGCAACCAGTGGGTCGCCGAGCTGCTGGCCGCGGCGACGGCCGGCCCGCGCACCCGCGAGGACGCCCAGGCCTGGCTCAGGCGCGAGGGCTACGCCCCCGTGCCGGTGCATGCCTCGCCCTGGCTGATGCTGGCCGGCCGCTTCGTGCCCTGGCTGCACTTCGCCGACCACCCGGACGAGCAGCTCAATGCCGGCGAGGTGCAGACCAGCCTGCCCGACAGCCTCGAGGCCTTCGCCCGGGCGCGCTGGCCGGCGGCCCGCCGCCTGGAGTTCTGCCACGGCCCCGCGGGCCTGCTCAGCCGCGACGACGGCCAGCCCCTGGCCGACGGCTGCCGGCCCCGGCCGGGTGACCGCCTGACGCCCTTGTCCAGCTGACGCGGGCAAGTCCGGAAGGCGGCTGTCACGAAGCCGGCCTACAGTGCCCGCGACGCCCACGCCCGATGAGCCCCGCCCGCGACCCCACCGCCCGCCAGGTGGCCGACGCCATCGCCCGCTACTCGCCCGCGATCGCCGACGCCCTCACGGCCTGCCGGCGCCGGCTCTGCGCCCGCGTGCCGCGCGGCTTCGAGCTGGTCTACGACAACTACAACGCCCTGGCCATCGGCTACGCCTATGCCGACAAGGCCTCGGCCAGCCTCGTGTCCATCGCCGCCTATCCGCGCTGGGTGACGCTGTTCTTCCTCTACGGCCGGGACCTGCCCGACCCCGAGGGCCTGCTGCAGGGCCAGGGCGCGAGGGTGCGCAGCATCCGCCTGGCGTCGCCCGAGGACATGGACACACCCGCCGTGCGCCGCCTTCTCGACCTGGCCCTGGCGCCCCACGAGGCCGACTTCTCGTCGGCGCCGCCGCTGCAGACGGTGGTCAAGGCCGTGGCCGCCCGGCAGCGCGGGCGTCGGCCGGGCTGACTCAGTCGCGCGACGGGATCTTGAGACCGCGCTGCACGGCCGGCCGCGCGAGGAAGGCCTCCAGCACGCGGCCCACTTCCTTGAAGTCGCCGAAGCCGACGAGGTCGCCGGCGCCGTAGAAGCCGATGAGGTTGTTGACCCAGGGGAAGGTGGCGATGTCGGCGATGCCGTAGTCGTCGCCGACCAGCCAGTCGCGGCCGGCGAGGTGCTGGTCCAGCACCTTCAGCAGCCGGCGCGACTCGGCCACGTAGCGGTCGCGCGGGCGCTTGTCCTCGTAGTCCTTGCCGGCGAACTTGTGGAAGAAACCCAGCTGCCCGAACATCGGCCCGACGCCGCCCATCTGGAACATCAGCCACTGCAGGGCCTCGTAGCGCAGGGCCAGGTCGGCGGGCAGCAGCTGGCCGGTCTTGGCGGCGATGTAGACGAGGATGGCCCCGCTCTCAAACAGGGCCAGCGGCTTTCCGCCCGGGCCGTCGGGGTCGATGATGGCCGGGATCTTGTTGTTCGGGTTGAGCGACAGGAACTCGGGGCTGGTCTGGTCGTTGAGGTCGAAGCGCACGAGGTGGGGCTCGTAGGGCAGGCCGGTCTCCTCCAGGGCGATGGACACCTTGACGCCGTTGGGCGTGTTCAGCGAGTAGAGCTGCAGGCGGTCGGGATGCCGGGCGGGCCATTTCTTCGTGATGGGGAAGGCGCTGAGGTCGGTCATGGCGGCGTTCGGTAAACCAGGGTCGGGCGACTTTAGGCGCACCGGCCCACGCCTGCCGAGGCAGGGAATTGCATGTCCGCCCCCGCCGCGCCGCGTGAAAATCCGCGCATGACCTCCGCCACACCCGCCGCAGCGCCGCCCTCGCGGCTCTCGCTCTATCTGCAGCTCATCCGCTGGGACCGCCCCGCGGGCTGGCTGCTGCTGCTGTGGCCGACGCTGTCGGCGCTGTGGATCGCCGCGGACGGCTGGCCGGGCTGGCATCTGCTGGCCGTCTTCACCCTGGGCACGGTGCTGATGCGCTCGGCCGGCTGCTGCGTCAACGACGTGGCCGACCGCGACTTCGACCGCCACGTCAAGCGCACGGCCCAGCGGCCGGTGACGACCGGCGCGGTGTCGGTGAAGGAGGCGCTGCTGCTCGGCGCCGCCCTGTCCCTCATCTCCTTCGGCCTGGTGCTGACCACCAACCCGCCGGCCATCCTGCTGAGCTTCGCGGCCCTGGCCGTGGCCATCGCCTACCCCTTCGCCAAGCGGGTGCTGGCCATGCCGCAGGCCGTGCTGGGCGTGGCCTTCTCCTTCGGCATCCCCATGGCCTTCGCCGCGGCCCTGGGCGGCACCGAGTGGAACCTGCGCTCGGTGCCGCTGTCGGCCTGGGCGCTGCTGGTGGGCAACCTCTTCTGGGTGCTGGCCTACGACACCGAATACGCCATGGTCGACCGCGACGACGACCTGCGCATCGGCGTGCGCTCCTCGGCCATCGCCCTGGGCCGCTGGGACGTGCCGGGCATCATGGTCTTCTACGCCACCTACCTCGCCCTCTGGGCGGGCCTGGGCCTGCGCCTGGGCATGGGCCGCTGGTTCCTGCTGGGCATCGCGGCCGCAGCCGTCCAGGCCCTGTGGCACTTCACGCTGATCCGCCGGCGCAGCCGGGCCGAATGCTTCACGGCCTTCCGGGCCAACCACTGGCTGGGCTTCGCGGTGTTCGCCGGCACCGTGCTCGACCTGGCCTTGCGACGCTGAAGGCCGCGCTACATTGCGCCAGGGCGGCCGAGACCGCTCGATCGAACATCCAGGGAGTCATGTCGATGTCCAACCAGATCCGCGGCCGGGCCGCATGTGCCGCACTGCTGCTGAGCCTGCTGGCCGCCTGCGGCGGCGGAGGCGGCCGCGCCGGCACGCCCCTGCTCGGCGGCAACTCCACGTCGGGATCTTCCGGCTCCTCGGGCTCCTCGGGAAACTCCGGCAGCTCCACCGGCTCGGGCAGCGCCTCGGCCGACCCGGCCGGCCCCTCGGCCAGCTTCGCCCAGCAATGCGCGGCCAACAACACGATGGCCGCCGCCAACCTGCGCACCGCCACGCTGGACACCGAGAAAAAATGGCTGCGCGCCTACTTCGACGAGGCCTACCTCTGGCGCGACGAAGTGCCGCGCGTGGATCCGAGCGGCGCCGGCTACAGCGGCAGCGACGTCTACGCCGCCATGGACGCCTACTTCCAGGCCCTGAAGACGCCGCAGCTGACCGACACCGGCCACCTGCGCGACCGCTTCAGCTTCACCTACCCGACGGACAAGTGGAAGGCGCTCAGCGAGAACGCCGTCGAGGCCGGCTACGGCATCGAGTGGAAGCTGACCAACGCCACACCGCCGCGCCAGATCCGCATCGCCTACGTCGAGCCGGGAAGCCCGGCCGACCTGGCCGGCCTGCTGCGCGGCGACCAGCTCGTCAGCGTGGACGGCACCAGCGCCGACGCGCCCGACCAGGCCGGCGTCGACGTGCTCAATGCCGCGCTCTTCCCCGATGCGGCCAACTCGCCGCACAGCTTCGTCTTTACGCGCGCCAGCGGCGCGACCATCACCCGCAACCTCACCAGCGCCAGCATCACCAAGACGCCGGTGCCCGTGGCCCGCGTCGTCACGACGCCCCAGGGCCGGCGCGCCGGCTACCTGCTCTTCAACGACCACGTCGCGCCGGCGGAAGGCCAGCTCATCACGGCCATCCAGGGCTTCCAGGCCCAGGGCGTGCAGGACCTGGTGCTGGACCTGCGCTACAACGGCGGCGGCTATCTCTACATCGCCAGCGAGCTGGCCACCATGATCGCCGGCACCACGCGCACCGCCAACCAGGCCTTCGAGACGCTGAAGTACAGCGCCCTGCGCAGCGCCGACAACCGGATCACGCCCTTCTACAGCGAGTCCTGCATCCTCGTCGGCGGCAACTGCACCAACGTCCAGCCCCTGCCGACGCTGGACCTCGGGCGCGTCTACGTGCTGGCGCAGTCGGGCACCTGCTCGGCCAGCGAGGCGGTGGTCAACGGCCTGCGCGGCGTGGGGGTGGACGTCGTCCTCGTCGGCGGCAAGACCTGCGGCAAGCCCTATGGCTTCACCGCCAAGGACAACTGCGGCATCAGCTACTTCCCCATCGAGTTCGCAGGCGTCAACGCCCAGGGCTTCGGCGATTACGCCGACGGCTTCGAGCCGAGCATCACGGGCACGTCCGGCACGCGCTTCGTCAAGGGCTGCAGCGTGGGCGACGACACCGGCCATGCCCTGGGCGACCCCGCCGAGGCCATGCTGGCCACGGCCCTCGGCCATGCCGACACGGGCAGCTGCCCGGTGCTGGCGAGCGGCACGGCGGCGAACGCCCGGCCACTGGCCTCGGCCAGCGGGGAGGGCGGCGTGGCGCTCACGCTCAAGCGCAACCCGGTCCGCAGCAACCGCCTGCTGTTGCCGCGTTAGGACCGGGTCATGCCTTGTTGACGCCGCCCGGGAAGCGCGCCCGGATGGCGTCCATCCAGCCCAGCAGGGCGAGCGTCTCGGCGTGCGGCATGCGCGGGCTCTCCGGCAGCCCGGCGCGGATGCAGGCCTGGGCCTCGGCGATCTCGCCCTCGAAGCCGTTGGCGACGAAGGGGCTATCCACGCGCTGGGCCGGCGACTTGCGCGTCACCAGCTCCACCGACTCGGCCTGCCAGAAGTCCTGCACGAAGCGCAGGCCGGCCTTGCTGCCCAGGGCCTCGAAGGCGTTGATGGACGCCGCGTCGAAGCCGCAGCGGAACTGCGAGGTGACGCCGTCGGGGAAGTGCAGGGTCACGTTGACGGCCGCGTCCACGCCGGTCGGCGCGAGCTTGGCCTCGACGTCCATGGACACCGGCTCCGGGCAGGCGCCGTCGTTCATCTGCTGCAGCACCCAGCGCGTGACGGCGAGGTTGTAGATGCCGATGTCCCACAGCGCGCCGCCGGCCAGGGCCGGGTTCCACTGGCGATGCTGGGGGTCGTAGACCGAGGCGAAGCAGAAGCTCGACTGCATGGCGCGCAGCTCGCCGATGGCGCCTTCGCGAAGCCAGCGGCCGGCGAGGTCGTAGGCGGGCAGGAAGCGCGTCCACAGCGCCTCCATCAGGAAGACGCCCTGGCGCCGCGCCAAGTCCACCAGCTCGCGGGCCTCGGCCTGCGTCGTCACGAGGGGCTTCTCGCACAGCACCGGCTTGCCGGCGAGCAAGGCGGCACGGATGTATTCGCCATGGTTGGAGTGCGGCGTGGCGATGTAGACGGCGTCCACCGACGGATCGGCCAGCAGCCCGGCCAGGTCCGTCGTCACGCGCGCCGGGGCGCCGGCCTGCTGCCACTGGGCCGCGTAGGCCTGGCCCTTGGCGGCGTCGCGCGCGAACACCGCCGCGAGGCGGGCGCCGGGCACGGCGGCAAGGGCGCCGGCGAAGCGGTTGGCGATGCCGCCGGGGCCGATCACGCCCCAGTTGAAAGATGTGGGTTCATGGGCCATGGCTGAGCGCTTTCACGAGGTCGGACTGGGTGAGGATGCCGACGAGCCGGGCCTGCTCGCCGACGATGGGAAGGTGGTGGTGGCCCGTGGCCGAGAACAGCGGCACGAGCTCGGCGATGGCGCGGTCGGCGCTGGCCACGCGCACCCGGCGGCTCATGATCTGGCCGACGACTTCGGGCTTGTCGGAGTGCGTGGCGGGCGAAGGCCGCAGCAGCGCCTGCAGCCGGCCGGCCAGGCCCTCGCGCTGCTCGCCCTCGGCGGCGCGCATGAAGTCGGCCCGCGTGACGATGCCGACGATGCGCTGCACGCGGTCCACCACCGGCAGGGCCTTGATGCCGTGCCGCTGCAGCAGCGCCCAGGCCTCGGCCAGCGGCGTGCCGAACTCCACCGTGATGACGGGGGTGGACATGATGTCGGTACAGCGCAGTCCGGCCAGGCGCTTGCGGTAGCTCAGCAGCTCGGCCTCGTGCAGCAGGTCGGCCAGGTCGTCGCGCGGCACGTCCAGCACCTGGTTGTAGCGGGCCAGCACGGCGTCGAGCTCGGCGTCGCCGAAGCGCGGCGGCGCCAGCTGCGCGCCGACGATGGGCACCGGCGCCACCTGGGTGTGCGGGTAGCGGCGGCCGGTGAGGCTGTTGTAGGCCATGCCGGCCAGCACCAACAGGGCCGAGTTCAGTGCCACCGGCGCCAAGGCGAAATGCCAGTCGTGCGTGGCAGTGAGCACCATCAGCAGGCTGGCCGCGCCGCCGGGCGGGTGCAGGCAGCGCAGGGCGAACATCGCCCCGATGGCCAGAGCCACGGCGACGGCCGCCACCCACAGCGGCGGCCACGGCAGCAGATGCAGGCAGGCGATGCCCACCAGGGCCGAGACGGTGTTGCCGCCCAGCACGGCCCAGGGCTGGGCGAGCGGGCTCGCCGGCAGGCCGAAGACCAGCACGGCGCTGGCGCCGAGCGGCGCCACCAGCCAGGGCAGGCTGGGCGCCATGACGGCGTGACTGAGCGCACCCGCGAGCAGGATGCCGAGGCCGGCGCCCAGCACCACGCGCAGGCGCTCGCGCGCGTTGACGGGCTGCGGCGCGGGCCGCAGCGCATTCAGCCAGGCGGCGAAACGGTTAGGCGAGGAAGCGGCGGAGGCGGCGGTGGACATGAACGACGGCAGGGCAACGAGGCCAGGGCCGCCGATTGTGTCCGCCGCCGGCGCTCGCGCCGGTTCATGCGGGTTTCAGATGACTCGCGTCAGCCCTTGCCGAGGATGCCGTTCATCTGCGCCTTCAGGGACTGGGCCTGGGCCCGGCGCTCCTTGGTCGCGGCGCGCTGGTAGGCGGCCTCGGCCTTCTCGCGCAGGGCCACGGCGCGCTGCAGCGCCTCCTGGTAGCGCTCGACGGTGTAGGTGTTCTCGGTGCCGATGTAGACACTGCGCGCCAGCGGCGTCTCGCCAAAGCGCGGCAGCGTGACGGCAAAGCTGCAGTCGCGCACGCGGCTGCCGGCGCGCTGGCGCACGATGGGACCGGAGATGCCCGACGGCAGATCGCTCTGCTTCTTGCGGCTGGGCGTGCGCCGCAGTCGGGACGGTGCCGGCATCGTGGCGATGCGCTTGAGAAGCTCCTTGGTCGCCAGGGCCAGGGCCCGCTTGGCGCCGCTGCCGTCCTGGCTGTGGTCGGAGAAAAGCTTGGTGCCGCCGTAGCGCAGCTGCCAGCCGTGTGTCGACAAATGGTCGATCCGTTGAATGCATTGCGGAACGACGAAGCGCTCCCCGCTGAAGATCACGACCTCTCGGGTGTTCATTGACTGCCCCCATGACCGGCCCGTCTGCGCGCCGTTGCGCGACGGGTCTACTAACGCCCCTCTGTTATGGACTTAGTTTATGGGGGTTTATGGGCGCACTGCGAATTTATGACTTGTGGAAAACACTTCCATCACACGCAAGTCAGCTCCCCGACAGCTAAAAACCGAGTTGCGCGACCACAGCATCTGTGGCGACGGCGCATCACCGGTGGCAACTTCCCATTGCCGGGCGAGTTGGCGGCGCGTCACGCCATAACGTGACAGTCGCCTGGGCTGCAGCGCACTGCGGCGGATGCGCGGGTCGTCGTAGAGCATGTGGGCCAGCGGCTGGCTGCCCAGGCCGCGCAGGGCCTTCCAGGGTCCGCGCGTGGTGTGCTGGTGCACGGCCGAGCGCGCCCACACCAGCGGTTCGCCGTCCACGCGCAGGATGACCTCGCGCACGAGGGCGAGGCCGTAGTGCGGCTGGCCCAGGGCCAGGCGCTCGTGCTTGCGCAGTGGCGCGGCGCACTGGCGCAACACCTGGACCTCGAAGCGCTCGCCCAGCCGGGCGAGGCGCCGGCTCAACGACCCCGGGGCCCGCAGCCAGTCGCGCAGGCTGTTGCGGCTGGCGATGCCCACTCAGCCGCCGAACTCGCGGCCCAGCTCCGCCGCGCGCCGCTGTGCCGCCAGCACCGCACGGCGCACGGCGGCATCGACCGCGTCCGCCTGCAGCGAGCTGATGGCCGCATGCGTGGTGCCGCCCTTGCTGGTGACGCGCTCGCGCAGCGTGGCGGGCGACTCGTCGGACGCGAGGCCCAAGGCCGCCGCGCCGGCGCAGGTGGCCAGCGCCAGGCGCCGCCCCTGCTCGGGCGTCAGGCCCATGTCCACCGCCGCGGCCATCATGGCTTCGACGAAGAAGAAGAAATACGCCGGGCCCGAGCCCGACAGCGCCGTGACGGCGTCGAGGTCGTCCTCGCGCTCGACCCAGAGCGTCTGGCCCGTGGGCGCGAGCAGGCGCTCGACGGCAGCGCGCTCGGCGGCCGACACGGCGGGCCGCGCGTACAGGCCCGCGATGCCCTGGCCGATCAGGGCCGGCGTGTTGGGCATGGCGCGTACCACGCGCTCGCTGCCCGTCGCAGCCACGAGGGCATCGGTGCGGATGCCGGCCATGACGGACAGTTGCAGCGCAGCGCCCACCCAGGCCTTGAGCGGCGCGGCGGCCTCGGCGAAGAGCTGGGGCTTGACGGCCCAGACCACCGTCGTGGCGGCCGCGAGGCCGGCGTCTGCGGCGGCGAGGGCCTGCACGCCGAACTCGCCCATGAGCTTGTGGCGCTGCGGCGCATGCGGCTCGACGACGAGGAGCTGGCCGGCGGCGAACCCGGCGCGCAGCAGCCCGCCGATGATGGCGCTGGCCATGTTGCCGCCGCCGACGAAGGCGATGCGTTCTTCAGTCATGGCCGCGAGTCTAAGCGCCGCCCCCGCCGCACCGGGCGAGCAACAAAGCAGCGACATGGCCGGGCTATCGTCGCGCCATGCGCCTGCCTGCCCCTGTCCGCCGCGGCCTGCTCCTGGCCACCCTGTCCATCGCCGTCCTGTCCATTGCCGCCTGCGCCGGCGGGCCTCCCGCGACCAAGCCCTGGGCGGAGACGGCGGCGCGCGAGCTGCACCTGTCGCTGGCCAGCTTCGAGCTGCAGGGCCGCCGCGTGACGGTCACGCGCGGCGCCTTCGCCACCGGCGCGCTGCCGGTCGTCGTCTACCTGCCCGGCATCGGCCAGGAGGGCGACGCGGGCCAGCGCTGGGCCGCGGCCTGGGCCCAGGCGGGCTATGCGGTGCTGGGCGTGCAGCCGCTGGCGGAGGACGCGGCGGCCTGGCGCTCGCCGCTGGCCCGCACCGGCGAGTTCCGCGCCCTCGGCGAACTTCACTACGGCGAGGCCCTGCGAACGCAACGTCTGCAGGCCCTGCGCAGCCTCATCGCGGCCCTGAAGGCCCAGCCCGCGGTGGCGGGTGCGACGCTGGACTGGCAGCACATGGCCGTGGCCGGCTACGAGACCGGCGCGCAGACGGCCTTGGACCTCGGCGGCGACGCGAGCGGCTGGCGGCCCCAGGCCGTCATCGCGATCAGCCCGCCGCCCATGGCCTCGCCGGCCGGCGAGGCCGCGGCCCTGCTGGTTACCGGCGACAACGACGGCGACGCCCTCGGCCTCGTCACTCGGCCGGCCGAGCGGCGGCGCGCCTTCGACGGCCTGAGCCCCGGTGCCGGCTGGCTGCTCAGCCTGCCCGGCGTCTCGCATGCCGCCCTGGCCGGCACGCTGGCGCCGGAAGGCTGGCATGTGCAGGACCAGCATCGCGGCGGCGAGGCGGCGATGGGCGGCATGGGCGGCGGCCGACGCGGCGGCATGGGCGGCGAGCAGGGAGCCCACCGCCCGGCCGGCGGGGCGCCTCGGGGCCCGCGCAGCGGCAGCGCCACCGAGGCGGCCCAGGCCGACCTGCAGGACGCACTGCGCCTGTCCACAGCCTTCCTCGACGCGCGCCTGCGAGGCGCGGCCATGCCGGCCGGAGCGCTGCTGCAGGCGCGCTGATCAGGCGCCCAGCGCACGCGCCCGCAGCATCGCCTCGCGGCGGTCGCGCAGGCCGAGCTTGGCGTAGACGCGGTTGATGTGGGTCTTGACCGTCGCCTCGGAGACGAAGAGGCGGGCGGCGATCTGCGCATTGCTCCAGTCCTCGGCGATGAGCTGCAGGACCTGCCACTCGCGGGGAGTCAGGTCGAGCGGCACCGGGGCGGAGGCGGCCGGCTCGCGCCGCGGCCCCGGCAGGCGCTCGCCCAGCCGGGCCAGCGCCTGCTGCGAGGCGGCGCTGCGCCGGGGGTCGGCGCTGGCGAGCAGGGCCGGCCACAGCGGCCACAGCACCGGCGCCAGCCACAGTGCGTCGACGGTGTCGCGGGCTGGCAGTCGCCACCAGCGCGCCAGCGCCTCTCCATCGTCCGCCCGCACCAGGGCCAGGCGCGCGGCCAGGCGCTGCAGGCCCCGCTCAGCCAGCTCCTCGGCCAGACCCGCGAAACCGGCGCCGCCGGCGGGACGGCCTGCAAGGCGCGCGTGGCCGGCATCCAGCACGGCGGCCTGCAGCCGCGCCAGGCCGTGCGGTGCCTCGGGCGCAAGCACCGGCGCCTCGACCGGCCGGCCCGCGCGGGCGGCAAGGGCGCCTTCGAGCTGGCCGAGGTCGACCTGCCATTTCAGGGGCCAATACTGCTGGCGCTGCAGCTGGCGCAGGGCCGCGACCTCGGCCGCGAGACCCGGCGCGTCGGCCGCGCCCTCCAGCCAGGCCTGCCAGGCCCGGGCCAGGCGCACGCCGCGGCCTTCGCCGTCGAGCGCATGCGGCGGTGGGCCGCCGACGAGGGCGGCCCGGCCGGCGAGCTGGGCCTGCAGCCGGCGCAGGGAGTCGGCCGCGGGCAATGCCGCATGGGCGGCAGCCAACGGCGCCGCGTCAGCCAGCACCGCATCGCGCTGGGCCGCGTCGCCGAGTTCGTCATGCGCGCGGGCCAGCGCAAGCAGCGCGTCCAGCTGCAGCAGCGCGAGGCCGTCGCGATGGGCCCCGCGCAGGGCAGCCTGCAGCGGTGCGAGGGCGCGGGCCGGCCAGCCAAGTTCCAGCTGCGCCTGACCCTGCAGGCAGGCGGCCCAGGCGTGCAGCGGATGCAGCGGGTCGGCAAACCGCGCCAGTGCGCGGGCCGCATGGCCGGCGGTGGCGGCGGCATCGTCGTACATCCGCGCCGAGGCGGCCGCAAGCAGGTCGCGCAGTCCGGCATCGGCCAACGGCTCGCGGCGAAGCAGCCGGTCCGCCTCATGGGGCAGCCGCTCGACCTCGATGAGCCAGGCCGCGCGCAGCGCCGCGGGCGCCGAGGCGCCGGCAGCGCCCAGCCGCTCGCCGAGCTCGGCACGGCAAGGGCCGAACAGGGCGGTCCAGGGATGGTGATCGTCGGGGCTCAGGGTGTGCATGCTGTCCGGGCTGAATCCACCCCCCGGGTGGATGCGCCGCCCGCGGCGGCTGCCCAGAATTCTCGGGCCATGACCGACACCGCCACTCTCGACGCCCGCCGCCAGGCCGCCCAGCTCGACTTCATCGCCCGCGGCGCGCCGCTGGTGGTGGGCGACCTCGCCGCGACGCCTTTCGACCGCGAGGCGCTGGCGGCCCTCGGGCCTGACGACGCCGTGCTGCGCATCGACACCGGCCTGAGCGCCGAGGTGCTGTGCCTGCAGGCGGGCGGGCAGCGCTGGGCGCTCAAGCGCGCCTGGCCCGAGGCGCGGGTGCGCAACGCCGACGGCCGCACCGCTTTCCTCAACGAGATCCAGCGCCGCGCCGACCACCTCGCCCTCAAGCGCCGCGAGCCCGCGCGCTGGCACGGCCTCGCCGACACCGCCTGGGCCAGCTTCGGCGACGGCCTGCTGCTGTCGCCCTGGATCGACGGCGGCCCGGTGGCCGGCTGGGATGAACGCCAGCTCGGCCAGCTGCTGCGCCTGGCCTGCGACCTGTGGCTGGAGGGCCTCTTCGAATGGGACCTCAGCGAGGCCAACATCCTCGACGACGGCCGGCAGGTGCGGCTCTTCGACTTCGGCTACCAGTACCGCTTCGACCCGCTGACGCAATTCTCGAGCGCAGGCCACGGCGACGACCAGCCCCTCTTCCACCCGGCCGAACGCTTCGAGACGCGCTGCTTCAGCGCCCACCTGCTGGCCCTGGAGCGCACGGCCGGCCGCGACGCGGCCCTGGCCGCCTTCCGCCGCGAGAAGGCCGTGGCGCTGCAGGCCTACCGCCGCCTGCGCCGCGAGGCCGCCGCCCGGGGCGCGCAGGCCCACGTGCTGGCCTGGCTCGACGGCTTCATCGGCCGCTGGGCCACGGCGCTGCAGGGCGACGCCGCGGACCTCTACCTCGCCGAGGCCTGGCGCTCGCACGTGCTGGACCTCGACGACGACCTGCGCGGCCAGAGCTGCACGCCGCTGACGCTGGAACGCGCGGACTGGCTGCTGGCCGCCCTGGCCGGGCATTTCGGCGCGCTGCGCGCGGGCCAGGCCTTCTTCGGGCATGACGCCGGCCTGGACCGGGAGGCGCTGCGGCGCCGCTACGCCGCGCTCAGGCGCCAGGCCGAGGCCTTCCAACTTTCCACTCGCAAGGAGCATGGCGCATGAAGCGTCTTCGCCGCTGGATGAACACCCTGATGCTGGGCCTGGCCCTGCCGCTGGCCCAGGCCGCCACGGCCAACGCCGCCGTCGAGCGCGTGGACCCGCCGCACTGGTGGGTGGGCATGCGCGAGCCGACGCTGCAGCTCGCCCTCGAGGGCCCGGGCGTGGCCGCGCTGCAGGCCCGCATCGACCGCCCCGGCGTCAGCCTGGAGTCCACGCAACGCGGCGACAGCCCCAACTACCTCTTCCTGCAGCTGCGCATCGCGCCGGATGCGCGGCCGGGCCCGCTGTCCATTGAGCTGGCCCAGGACGGCCAGCCGCGCCAGCGCCTGGCCTACGAACTGCGCGAGCGGGCGCCGGGCTCGGCCCAGCGCCAGGGCTTCGGGCCGCGTGACGCCGTCTACCTCGTCGTGCCCGACCGCTTCGCCCGGGGCGGCAGCGCGGTGGCCCGGCCCGACCCGCGCCTGGACCTGAGCGACCGCGTCGACCGGCAGGACCCCGATGCCCGCCACGGCGGCGACCTCGAGGGCATCCGCCAGCGGCTGGACTACATCGCCGCCATGGGCTTCACCCAGCTCTGGGCCACGCCGCTCACGGAGAACGCCCAGCCGCGCTACTCCTACCACGGCTATGCCATCACCGACCACTACCGCATCGACCCGCGCTTCGGCACGCTGGACGACTACAAACGCCTGGCCGACGACGCCCGCGCGCGCGGCATCGGCCTCATCCACGACATCGTGCTCAACCACATCGGCCTGTCCCACCGCTGGGTGGCCGACCCGCCGACGCGCGGCTGGATCAACCGCGCCGCCGGCCGCGAACGCACCAACCACGCGCACATCAGCGTGCAGGACCCGCATGCCGCGGCGGCCGACCGCGACGCCTTCGTCCAGGGCTGGTTCGACGCCAGCATGCCCGACCTCGACACCCGCCAGCCGCTGCTGGCCACCTACCTCATCCAGAACACCTTGTGGTGGATCGAGGAGCTCGGCCTGACCGGCATCCGGCAGGACACCTACTCCTACGCCGACAAGGACTTCCTCGCGCGCTGGTCGGCCCGCGTGATGGCCGAGTACCCGCGCCTGGGCCTCGTCGGCGAGGAGATGAGCGACCACGCGCCCATGGTGGCCTACTGGCAGCGCGGCCAGGCCAACCACGACGGCTACCGCTCCTCGATGCCGTCGATGATGGACTTCCCGCTGCTGGCCGCGCTGCGCCGCGCCCTCGTCACGCCCGAGGGCCACCAGCAGGGCTGGTACTCGCTCTACGAGGCGCTGGGGCTGGACTTCGTCTACCCGGACGCGTCGCAGCTGATGCTCTTCCCGGACAACCACGACACCGTCCGCATGATGGCCGCGGTGAAGGGCGACGAGGCCTTGGCCCGCATGGCCTTCGCCTTCGTGGCGACCGCGCCGCGCGTGCCGCAGTTCTTCTACGGCGACGAACTGGGCTGGCGCGGCCCCGACCCGCGGCAGGACGGCGTGCTGCGCGCCGACTTCCCCGGCGGCTGGCCCGGCGACGCGGGCGACGCCGTCAGCGGACGCGGCCTCGGCGAGGAGGCGCGGCGCATGCAGGATTGGCTGCGCCGCCTGCTGAACTGGCGCAAGGGGCAGCCGCTGGTGCACGGAGGCCGGATGACGCAGTACGTGCCGCGGGACGGCGCCTACGTCTACTTCCGCCACGACCCGCTGAAGCCAGGCTGCGTGATGGTGGTGCTGCACAAGGGCAGCCAGCCGCTGGCCGTGCCGCTGGGCCGGTTCGAGGCCCTGGTCAAGCCCGGCCAGCCGGCGCGCGACGTGCTGAGCGGCCGGCGCTTCAACCTCGGCCAGGCGCTGGAGGTGGCGCCCCGCAGCGTGACCGTGCTGGAGGTTGGCGAACCCGGACCCTAGTCTTCCAAGCCCAGGAAGCCCCCGCTCTGGTGGGCCCACAGCCGCGCATAGATGCCGCCCTGGGCCAGCAGCTCGGCGTGCGAGCCCTGCTCGACGATGCGGCCGGCGTCCATGACGACGAGGCGGTCCAGGGCCGCGATGGTGGACAGGCGGTGGGCGATGGCCACCACGGTCTTGCCTTCCATCAGCGTGTAGAGCGACTGCTGGATGGCCGCCTCGACCTCGCTGTCCAGGGCACTGGTGGCCTCGTCGAGCAGCAGGATGGGGGCGTCCTTGAGCATCACGCGGGCGATGGCGATGCGCTGGCGCTGGCCGCCGCTGAGCTTGACGCCGCGCTCGCCGACATGGGCCTCCAGGCCGACGCGGCCCTTGGGGTCGGAGAGCTGGGCGATGAACTCGTCGGCATGCGCCCGTTCGGCGGCGCGCTCGAGGTCCTCGCGCGTGGCGTCGGGCCGGCCGTAGAGGATGTTGTCGGCCACCGAGCGGTGCAGCAGCGAGGTGTCCTGCGTGACCATGCCGATGTGGCGGCGCAGGCTGTCCTGCGTCACCGTGCGGATGTCCTGGCCGTCGATGAGGATGCGGCCACCGTCCTGCGGCAGGTCGTGCAAGCGCAGCAGCAGGTTGACGAGGGTGCTCTTGCCCGCGCCGCTGCGGCCGACGAGGCCGATCTTCTCGCCCGGGCGGATGGTCAGGTCCAGCCCGTCGACCACGACCTTGCCGTTGGGGTAGGCGAAGCGCAGGTTCTCGAAGCGCACTTCGCCGCGCGGCACGGCCAGCGCCTTGGCGCCCGCCGCGTCGACCACGGTCTGGGGCTTGGACAGCGTCGCCAGGCCGTCCTGCACGGTGCCGATGTGTTCGAAGAGCGAGGCCATCTCCCACATCACCCAGTGCGAGATGCCGTTCAACCGCATGGCCATGGCCGTGGCCGCGGCGACCGCACCCACGCCGATGGCGCTCACGCCCCAGAGCCACAGCGACAGCAGGGCGGTGGAGCCGACGAGCAGGGCCGACAGCAGGCTGTTCACGACCTCGAAGCCCGTCACCAGGCGCATCTGGCCGTAGGCCGTGAGCATGAAGTCCTGCATGGCCGACTTGGCGTAGGCCGCCTCGCGCCGGCCGTGGGCGAAGAGCTTGACGGTGGCGATGTTGGTGTAGGCGTCGGTGATGCGGCCGGTCATGAGGCTGCGGGCGTCGGCCTGGGCCTGGGCGATGCGGCCCAGGCGCGGCACGAAGAAGCGCAGCGCGACGAGGTAGAGCGCCAGCCAGCCGGCGAAGGGCAGCATCAGCCAGGCGTCGAAGCCGGCGACGATGGCCACCAGGGTGCCGAAGTAGACGGCCACGTAGACGAGGATGTCGACGACGATGAGCCAGGTGTCGCGCACGGCCAGGGCCGTCTGCATGACCTTGGTGGCGATGCGGCCGGCGAACTCGTCGCCGAAGAAGGCGAGGCTTTGCGCGAGCATGCGGCGGTGGAAGATCCAGCGCAGCCGCATCGGGAAATTGCCGAACACGGCCTGGTACTTGGTCAGCGCCTGCACGGCCGCGAGCGCGACGCTGACGGCGAGCACGCCGACCAGCGTCAGCACGACGGGCTGCGGCCGGGTCCACAGTTCGCCCGGCTTGAGGGTGGCCAGCCAGTCCACCAGCGAGGCCATGAGGCTGAACAGCCAGGCCTCGGCCGCGGCGATGCCGGCCGTCAACAGCATGACGGCCACCAGTTGTGGGCGCACGCCGTCGGCGCAGCGCCACAGGAAGGCGAAGAACCGGGTCGGCAGCGCCTGCACGGGGGCGCCGCCGGGGGCCTCCGGATAGGGGTCGACGAGGCGCTCGAAGCGCGAGATCAGCGGCTGGAACGGCGATGCCATACGGGGCGGGGGTCGGGGCCGGCGGGCAGGACGCGTGCCCGCGGCCGGGAAGTGTGGGCGAAAAAGAGGTTAGTGTCGCCCGACAGCGCTATCCGGGCCGAAGGTCACCGTCGCCCGCCCGCCTTGGCCTCGCGGCGGCGCCAGTACTGGAACTCGTCCTCGTGGACTTCCACGTCCACCTCGGCCACGCGCTGCGACAGCCGCTCCTGCACGGCGGCCACGGCCTGGTTGTAGACGAGGGGCGCGATCTCCTCGAGGAAGAAGCCCAGCAGGGCGCCGGCGGCGATGTTGCCCAGGCGCTGGTCCAGCTCCTGCTCGACGTAGCGCGTGAGCGACTGGATGGCCTGATCGCGCTGGGCGCGGTCGAGTTCGATGGCCATGGTTCAGCGGCTGGCGGCCGATGCGGCAGGGACGGGCACGACGACGCCGGGCGACAACGAGATTTCGTCGACCACGGTGACGCCGGTGACGAAGTGGCGCGTCTCGCCGAAGCAGGAGCCCGGCAGGCCGACCTTCTCTTCGTAGTGCAGGTTCACGCGCCGGCCCATGACCTTGTAGATGGCCTGGGCGGTGGCCTCGTCATGCACGGTGAAAACGAATTTCTCGACGGTGCTGCTGCCCGGCAGGGAGACGAGGGCCTGCTCGCCCTCCCAGGTCTTGCAGATCCAGCCCTTGCGCGAGAGCTTCTGCACCCAGCCGGCGCGCTCGCCTTCCGAATAGCTCCAGTGCCAGGCGAAGAACAGCCAGGCCGTGATGAGCAGCAGCAGGGCGACGACGGACAAGGCGAGCTTGAGGCGCATGGCGAGGTGGGAGCGAAGCCGGGGCGCGGCGATTGTGCGTCAGCCTGCTCGTCGGCGACGAGACGGCGCCGAGCCCGGCCACCCCCTTGGTCCGCTCCGCCGGGTCAACGGCAGGGCATCTCCGGTAAATCTCCGGTAAGACAGCCCGCCGCAGACTGTCCGCCGTCCCTCCTCCTTCCCTGAAATCCACCATGTTCAAGACTCCCCTGCTCGCCGCCGTCCTCGCGGCCCTGATCCCGCAGGCCGCCATGGCCGACGGCGCCCATGAAGGCGACGGCGAAGCCTCCCGCTGGGGACTGGGCCTTGCGGTCATGCCCGAGACCAAGGCCTACCGCGACTTCGACAACAAGACCGAGGTCTGGCCCATCGTCACCTTCGAGAACCGCTGGGTGCGCGTGTTCGGCCCCGGGCTGGAGGTCAAGCTCGGCCGCACCGGCCCGCTGAGCTATGGCCTGACCGTGGGCTATGCCCGAGACGGCTACAAGGCCGGCGACTCGCCCTTCCTCGCCGGCATGGACAAGCGCCAGGCCAGCGCCTGGGTCGGCGGTCGCCTCGGCCTGCAGACCGACTGGGCCTCCTTCAGCGCCGACTGGTCTGGCGACGCGAGCAGCCACAGCAAGGGCCAGAAGCTGCGCCTGGGTGTCCAGCGCCGCTTCTCGCTGGGCGACTTCGCCGTCACGCCGCGCCTCACGGCCACCTGGCTGGACGGCAAGTACGTCAACTACTATTACGGCGTGAAGGCCGACGAAGCCCGCGCGGACCGCGCGGCCTACACGCCCGGCTCCACGATCAACAGCGAACTCGCCCTGCGCCTGGACTACCGCCTCACGCCGCAACAGCTGCTGTTCGCCGACCTCGGGGTCACCTCGCTCGGCAGCGCCATCAAGCGCAGCCCGCTGGTGGACCGCAGCACCCTGCCCGAGGTGCGGCTGGGCTGGCTCTACCGCTTCTGACCGGCGCACCACCCCGATGGCCCGCGTGCTCCTCGTCGAAGACCATCCGCGCCTGGCAGCCCTGGTGCAGCGGGCGCTCGAGGCGGCCGGCATCGGCTGCGACACCGTCGAGCGCCTGGACCATGCCTGGGCCGCGCTGCAGGCCCAGCCCTACGCCGCCGCCCTCATCGACCGCGGCCTGCCCGACGGCGACGGCATGGCCCTGGTGCAGCGCCTGCGCGGCCAGCAGCAGCACCTGCCCTGCCTGCTGCTGACCGCTCGCGACGCCCTGCACGACCGCGTGACCGGGCTGGAGGCCGGCGCCGACGACTACCTCACCAAGCCCTTCCCGATGGACGAACTGGTGGCCCGCGTGCGCGCCCTGCTGCGCCGCCCGCCGGCCCAGGTGCCGCTCGATCCGGCCTTCGCCGACCTGCAGGTGCAGCCCGGCCATGGGCGCCTGGTCTGCGGCACCCAGGCCGTGGCGCTGCCGCGCACCGAACTGCAGATCCTGCTGAGCCTGGTGCAGGCGGCCGGCACGCCGGTGCGCCGCCAGGCGCTGGAGGCCGCCGCCTGGGGCGCGCAGGAGGCCGTCACGCCCAACGCCCTGGATGTGGCCCTGCACCGGCTGCGCCGCAAGCTCGAAGCCGCCGGCTCGCGCGTGCGCATCCTCAACCAGCGCGGGGTCGGCTATGCCCTGGCCGAGTAAGCCCGCCAGCCTGCAGGCCCGGCTGCTGACCGCCTACCTCGCCGCCTGGCTGGGCACGGCCGCGCTGGTGGGCGGCGGCCTGCTGATCTACCTGCGCGGCGACCCGGCGCGCTGGGCCGACCATTCCAGCGCCGAGCTGGCCTTGGAGCTGGCCGGCACGCTGGCCCGGGACGCCGAAGGCCGCCTCGCCGTGGCCCCGGCCCCCGAGCGGGTGCAGTGGCTGACGCAGGTCGCGCCGCAGGACATGGGCTACCGCGTGTTCGACGCCCGGGGCCGCGTGCTGATGTGGAGTTCCCCCATCACCGAGGCGGACTGGAGCGCCGCGCGGCTGCCGGCATCGCCCCTGGGCGGGCCCACGCACGCCGTCGTCGGCGGCCGGCCGCTGCGTCTGTGGACGCAGTCCGTCGATCTGCCCGGGGGCACCGTGTGGCTGCAGGTGGGCATGAGCGAACGCCTCGTCACCATCATCCATTCCGGCACCGCCGTCCGCATGGGCGGCACGGTGGCGATGACCATCGTTCTCTCCATCGCACTGCTCGGCCTGGCGCAGTTCTTCGTGCTGCGGCAGCTGATGCGCCCGGTGCGGCGGCTGTCGCGCGAGGCCGCGGACGTGGTCCACCAGCCCGGCCGCCGGCTCGAGGTCGCCGGCCTGCCCTCCGAATTGCAGCCCCTCGTGCTGGCCTTCAACCAGAGCCTGGCCAGCGTGGAACTCGGCTTCGAACGCCAGCTGCGCTTCCTGGCCGATGCGGCCCATGAGCTGAAGACGCCGCTGGCGCTGCTGCGCGCCCAGGTCGAGATGGGCGAGAAGCCCGCCGCGCTGCTGGAGGACATCGACCACATGACCCGCCAGGTGCAGCAACTGCTGCTGCTGGCCGAGGTGACCGAGTCCCGCAGCTACCACCCCGAACCGCTGGACGTGGCCGCCATCGTGGACGACGTGAGCCGCTTCCTGCAGCCGCTGGCGCTGCGCCACCGCGTGCTGCTGTGGACCGACACGGCCACGCCGCCGCCGGGGCTGCAGGGCGACCGGGATGCGCTGTTCGCCCTCGTCAAGAACCTCACCGAGAACGCCATCAGCTGCTCACCCGCCGGCGGCACGGTGGAAGTGACGATCTCGCCCGACGCCCTGGTCGTGCGCGACCAGGGCAGCGGCATCGCGCCGGCCCACTTCGAGCACCTCTTCAAGCGCTTCTGGCGGGCGCCCAGCCGGCGCGACCGCGGCGCCGGCCTGGGCCTGGCCATCTGCGAAGCCGTGAGCCGCGCCCACGGCTGGCGCATCACCGTGCGCAACGCCCTGCCCGGCGCCGAATTCACGCTGCACTTCAACCCCCAGCCATGACCCGCAAGCTCACCGCGCTATGCCTCCTCGTCTCCTTCATCGCCATGGCGAGCTCGGGCCTGCTGATGCTGGTGGTGGACCAGCCCTCGTTCACGCTGCGCCTGCACCCCGTGCACAAGCTCTTCGGCCTGCTGCTCGTGGGCGCCGCCGGCACCCATCTGGCGCTGAATGCACGCGCCCTGCGCCAGCACCTGCGCGATGGCCGCGTGCTGGCCGCCGGCCTCGTGCTCGCCATCGTGCTGGTGGCCGCCTACGCCACCGCCGCCCTGCACCCCCTGGACGACGCCGCGGCCCGCCAGCTCGACGAGGCCGCCGAGCGGCTGGAGGCGGGGCCAGCGGCGCGTTGAAGTGGCGTCTTGAGACGGCTCCCGCGTCCTCAGCCGCCTGGCCCGAAACGTTGCATCGAGCGCGCCCTCGCCCTGGCCGCCTCGACCTCGCGGTTCTTCGGCTCGGCCGTGGTCACCAGCGACGCGATCAGCGTTCGCGCCTCCTCGGCGATGGCCGCCACCGCATGGTCGAAGGCGGCCTGGTTGGCCTGCGAGGGCACGTTGAATCCGCTGAGCTTGCGCACGAACTGAAGCGCCGCGTCGCGGATCTCGACCTCGGTGGCGGGCGGCTCGAAGTTGAAGAGGGTGCGGATGTTGCGGCACATGGCGGGGGGGCCTTTCAGGATGCCTCGGGATGCCGCTCCCGCCACGCCCTCAGCGCGCGCCGGTAGTCGTCCATCGCCAGGTCGTACAGGTCGAAGATGCAGGGGTCGCAGCCGTTGCCGCAGCAGGCGTCGAGGTCGGGCTGCGGGGGCGGCTGGGGCATGGGGTCGGGGTCGGGGTTAGGGTTGGGGTCGGCGCTCATCGCGGTGAATTGTCGGGCGCCGTCCCTAACGGCTTCCTAACGCCCACAGACCTAGGATGGTGTCACCCATCCACAGGAGAACAGCGTGCTCATCACCACCACGGAAAACCTCGCCGGCCACCGCGTCGCCGAGGTCAGGGGCCAGGTCTTCGGCGTCGTCGTGCGCAGCCGCGGCCTGGCCGGCAACATCATGGCCGGGCTGCGCTCCCTCGTCGGCGGCGAGATCACGGAGTACACCCAGCTGTTGGAGGAGGCCCGCCGCCACGCCATCGACCGCATGGTCAAGAACGCCAACCTGATGGGCGCCAACGCCGTGGTGATGATGCGCTTCGACTCGTCCGAGATGGGCCAGACCATGAGCGAGATCGTCGCCTACGGCACGGCCGTGGTGGTCGAGCGGCTGCCGGCCTGAGCCATGCTGCGCACCGTGCTGTTCGTGGTGTCCCTCGCGGCCTGTGCCATCAGCGCCGCCGCCACGCTCGCCGGCCGGCACGATCTGCTGCCGCTGGTCTTCTGGAGCGGCGGCATGGCCCTGGCGGTGCTGCTGGAGCGCTGGCGCTACCGCCACCGCACCGCCGCGGCCGAGGGGCCATGGGAGGCGACCGGGGAGCGCTTCGTCGACCCGGAGTCGGGGCAGGCCATGCAGGTGCTCTACAACCCGCGCACCGGCGAGCGGCGGTATGAGGCCGCGCCTTGAGGCCTCGGCCCGGGCTCGCGGCAAGCGTTCCTGACGAGGTTTACATCTGGCCACGAGGCGGGTGCGCCGGCCTGCGCTAGCCTCGGCGGCCATGAACGCCCGAGCCCTCCTGGCCCTCCTGCCCCTGCCGGCCCTGGCGCTGCTGCTGATGGCCGGCTGCGCCACGGCGCCCGTACCGGCTCCCGCGCCGACGCCCGCGCCGGCGTCACCCCCGGCCCCGGCGGCGCGGCCCGCGGCCTCGGCCGCCGACCTGGCCCGCCGCGCCGAGTTCGACGCGGCGCTGAACCGCTGGCACGGCGCCTCGCTCACCGAGCTGCAGGCCAAGCTGGGCAAGCCGACCGCGGTAACGCGCGGCAATGCCGGCCGCACGACCTATGCCTTCACCCGCACGACGACCGACCCGGCGAGCGGCCTCAACCGCTTCAGCTGCACCGTGCGCTATGTCGTGGACGACAAGACGCGGGTGGTGCAGTCCCACCAGATCGAGGGCTGCTGAACGCGCTCAGTGCACTCCCGCCAGCAGCGCCGCGTTGCCGCCCGCCGCGGCGGTGTTGACCGTGAGGGTCTGCTCGGCCGCGAAGCGGTAGAGCTGGCGCACGTGGCCGGCCGCGACCACCAGGGGCAGGATGGCGCCGGGCCGCGCGGCCAGCGCCTGGGCCAGCCGGTGGGCGGCGGCGGCATCCGATGAGGCGAGGGCCATGCCGGCCAGTTGCGGCGCGGCCAGCAGGCCCGGCAAGGTGGCGTCGGGCAGCAGGGTGAGGGCATCGCCCGGCAGGCCGGCGTGCAGCAGGGCCTGGCGGTGCTGCTCGGAGCCGCCCAGCCAGATCACGCTGTTGCCGGCGAGCAGGGCGCTCACCGCCGCGGCCAGGCCGGCTTCGGCGCGGCCGAGCACGGCGAAGACGCCGCGGGCATGGTGGCGCAGCGTGTTGCTCTCGCCGGTGGGGCCGGGCAGGGCGATGTCGGCGAACAGGGTCTGCGCGGCGGTGAAGAGGCTGCGCAGCGCCAGTGCGGTGGGCGCGTCGAGGGTGTCGGCGGCGCGGCGCAGCGTGGCGATGCGGCCAGCCAGCGGGGTGTCGCGCCAGCCGGCGTCGGCGGCGACGGCCAGCGGCTGGGCGTCGCCGTCCAGCGGCAGCGGCGGCGCGGGCGCGTCGATGACGGGTTCGGCGCAGAAGCGGCGCAGATAGTCGGGCCCGCCGGCCTTGGGGCCGGTGCCCGACAGGCCCTCGCCGCCGAAGGGCTGCACGCCCACCACCGCGCCGATGATGTTGCGGTTGACGTAGACGTTGCCGATGCGGGCCTCGTCGGCCAGGCGCTGGGCGCGGCTGTCGATGCGGGTCTGGATGCCCAGGGTGAGGCCGTAGCCGAGGGCGTTGATGTCGCGGATGACTTCGTCGACCGAGTCCTGGAAGCGCACCACGTGCAGCACCGGGCCGAAGATCTCCTCGCGCAGGTGCTGCACGCCGGGCAGCTCGAAGGCCACGGGGCGGATCTGGCGTGGCAGGGCCTCGGCCACGGGCGCCTCGGCGATGAGGCGGGCCTCGCGCTTGAGGCGCTCGACGTGGCGGGCGATGTGGGCATGGGCCTCGTCGTCGATGACGGGGCCGACGTCGGTGGCGAGGTTGGCCGGATCACCGACGTGCAACTGCTGCAGCGCGCCCTTGAGCATCTCGATGACGCCGTCGGCGACGCTGTCCTGCACGCACAGCAGGCGCAGGGCCGAGCAGCGCTGGCCGGCGGAGCGGAAGGCGCTCTGCACGACGGCGTCGATGACCTGCTCGGGCAGGGCGGTGGAGTCCACCACCATGGCGTTCAGGCCGCCGGTCTCGGCGATCAGCGGGATCGGCAGAACTGGAGCCCCCACGTCGGCGGGTACGCCTCCTGCCCCCCGAGGGGGCTCACCCGTCCTCGGGAACGGCCCAGTGGACGGGTGCGGCTTCGCGGCCAGGGCCTTGTGGATGAGCTGCGCGACCGCGGTGGAGCCGGTGAAGCACACGCCCGCCGTGTGTCCGTGGGCCACCAGCGCCGCGCCGATGGTCTCGCCCGGGCCGTGGAGCAGGGCCAGCGCGGCTGGCGGCACGCCGGCCTCGTGCAGCAGGGCCACCATGCGTTGCGCAACCGCGGGCGTCTGCTCGGCCGGCTTGGCCGCTACAGTGTTGCCGGCCACCAGGGCCGCCACCACCTGGCCCGAGAAGATGGCCAGCGGGAAGTTCCACGGGCTGATGCAGACGAAGACGCCGCGGCCCTGCATGAGGGCGGGGTCCTGCTCGGCGATGTCGGCGTAGTAACGCAGGAAGTCGACGGCCTCGCGGACCTCGGCGACGCAGTCGGCCTGGGTCTTGAAGGCTTCCTTCACGAGCAGGGCGCAGAACTCCGGCAGGCGGGCGTCGAGGGCGTCGGCCGCGCGCCGCAGGATGGCGGCGCGCCGCACGACGGGCGTGCCGTTCCAGGCCGGGAAGGCGGCGTGCAGCCGCGCCATGGCGGCGTCCACGTCGGCGGCCGTGGCCTCGGGCACGGCGGGCACGGCCGTGGCTTCCAGCGCCGCCTGCAGGGGCTGGCGCTGGGCCGGCGCGGTGAGGTCGGCGCCGGAGGAGTTGAGCCGGCCGCGGCCCTGCTCGTCCAGGTAGAGGGCCGGCGGCAGGGGCAGGGCGCTGGCGTCGCGCACCTCGGCCAGCGGCGAGCCGAGCAGCTCGGGCACCTGCACGCTGGGGTCGGCCAGCTGATGCACGAAGGAGGAGTTGGCGCCGTTCTCCAGCAGCCGGCGCACGAGGTAGGCCAGCAGGTCGCGGTGCTCGCCGACGGGGGCGTAGACGCGGCAGGGGATGCTGCCGTCCTTCAGCGCCTCGCGATACACCCCTTCGCCCATGCCGTGGAGGCGCTGCATCTCGAACGGCGCCCCGGCCGCGCGCGCCATCTGCACGATGGCCGCGATGGTGCCGGCGTTGTGGCTGGCGAACTGGGGGTAGATGACGTCGGCGTGCTGGATGAGGGCACGGGCGCAGGCCAGGTAGGAGACGTCGGTGTGCTGCTTGTGCGTGAACACCGGGTAGTGGGGCAGGCCCAGCTCCTGGGCGCGCTTGATCTCGCCGTCCCAGTAGGCGCCCTTCACCAGCCGCACCATGAAGCGCAGGCGGTGGCGGCGGGCGATGTCGGCCACCTCGTCGATGACGGCCAGGGCCCGCGTCTGGTAGGCCTGCACCGCCAGGCCGAAGCCGCGCCACTGCGGGTGGATGAGGGCGATGCGCGCGGCCAGGGTGTCCAGCACGTCGAGCGACAGCTCCAGGCGGTCGACCTCCTCGGCGTCGATGGTGAGGTTGATGTTGGCCGCCGCCGCCAGGCCGATCAGCTCCCACACGCGGGGCAGCAGCTCGGCGAAGACGCGTTCGCGCTGCAGCACCTCGTAGCGGCTGAACAGGGCGCTGAGCTTGATGGAGATGCCGTCGGAGGCCTCGGGGCTCTCGGCGCGGCGGCCGGCGGCGATGGCCTGGATGGCCGAGACATAGGCGGCGTGGTAGCGGCGGGCGTCGTCCTCGGTGCGGGCGCCCTCGCCGAGCATGTCGTAGCTGAAGCGCAGATTGGCCTGCTGCCTGCGCGCGGCGTCCGCCTCGGCCATGGCTTCGCCGATGTTGCGGCCCAGCACGAACTGCCGGCCCAGCAGCTGGATGGCGCGCACCGTGGCGGCCACCACGGTCTGCGCGCCCAGGCGCTTGAACAGGCCGCCCTCGTCCTCGGCCCCGGGCAGGAAGCGCTTGGACAGCGAGATGGCCGAGGCCGACAGGGCGGCCAGCATCTTGTGCGGGCTGCCGGCGCTGGCCCCGTCGAAGTCGGCACGGCCGAGCTGGTCGGCCGTCAGCGCGATGGCGGTGGGCGCGTCCGGCACGCGCAGCAGGGCCTCGGCCAGGCGCATCAGGGCCAGGCCCTCGGCGCTGGTGATGGGGTATTCGCGCAGCAGCGATTCCATGGCCCAGAACGGCGCCGGGTTGCGCCGCACCTGTTCCACCCAGGGCGCGGCCATGGCGACGACGCCGGGCCAGTCGAGCGCGCCCTCCACGCGGGCGGCCAGCGCCTGCACCACGCCGGCCTCGGGCCGGTAGGGATCGGGCAGGCGCGGCTGTTCGGGCGGTGCGGTGAACGGCGTGGACATGGGGCTCTCCTGGTGAGAACAGGCACTTTATCGAGGAGCTACTTGGATTAAATTCCAAGGATTACCGCGATGACCGACGAAAATCCAGATGACCGATGAGAACGGCCGGCTCGACAAGATCGACGAACGCATCCTGCGCGTCCTGCAGGCCGATGGGCGCATTTCCAACCTCAAGCTGGCCGAGACGGTGCACCTCTCGCCCACCGCCGTGCTGGAGCGCGTCAAGCGCCTGACCCGCGACGGCTACATCCTCGGCTACGAGGCGCGGCTCAACCCGGCCAAGCTGGGTGCGGCCATGCTCGTCTTCATCGAGGTGCACCTGGACCGCACCGTGCAGGACGTGATGGACACCTTCAAGGCCGCCGTCCAGGCCCGGCCCGAGATCCTCGAATGCCACCTCGTGGCCGGTGGTTTCGACTACCTGCTCAAGACCCGGGTGCGCGACATGGGCGCCTACCGCGAGTTCATCGGCAACGTCATCTGGAGCCTGCCCGGCGTGCGCGAGACGCGCACCTACGCGGTGATGGAAGAGGTCAAGTCGACGAACGCGCTGCCGTTCTGACGCGGGGCTCAGTGGAACAACTTGCCGCCCAGCGCAAAGGTGGCGGCGAATGCCGCCGCCAGGGCGCCCAGCACCGACCACAGCTGGGCCGGCTTGAGCGCGCCCAGCAGCTGCCCGACCGTCATGTCGGCAGGGCTGGCCGGACCCGCAGCGGGCGCCCGCACGGCCGGCGCGCTGGAGAGCTTCCTCGTCCATGACGCCAGCACGCCGTTGAACTCCGAGGTGGCCAGCGCCGCCGGCTCGAGGGGCGTGTTCAGCACGTACCAGTCGAAGCCTTGCTCGAGCAGGCCGTCCTGCCGCACGCCTTGCTCCACCAGCACGAGCAAGGGCAGCTTGCGGCTGTACGCCAGCGTCGCCTCGATCTGGTTCCATGGCGTGGCGAGCTTGACGTCGCGCAGCTTGCCCTCCGCCGCGCTGCCGCGCTTTTCGGTGGCGCTCTCGACGTGGATGCGCTCCAGCGCGATGACGACGACGCCGCGGCAGTCGTCCATGAGCTTGTTGACGCCGATGAAGGGCGAATCCGAGGTGAAGTAGTTGCGGCCCACGGTCAGCGGCGTCAGCCCCTCGGCGCGGAGCCGGTCCTCGACGGCCTTGACGAAGGTCTCGTGGGCGGGATTGGCGGTGGACCCGACGCTGACAAACACGTTCATCGCAGCACCCCCTGTTCTTGCGGCGATTCTGGCCGCACGTCGGCTGGCACGTCATGACCAGACCGGCCGCGCATCCCCACTTCGAAGGGCGTCGCGCCGCTGGCCGCGCCTCGTTCGAGGCCGGGTAAACATGGCGCGGGCAGCTCATTCGCCGCTTGGACAATGCCGGGTTTCAAGTTCGCGCCGCCCATGATCCGCCCCTCCCTGACGCTGGCTCTGCTGATCGCGCTGGCCCGGGTGCCGGTGGCCCAGGCCGACCCGAGCGCCCTGGAGCCACAGTTCGCCAGCGTGCCGGTGCCGCGCGACGTGGTGGGCAGCCTGGCCCAGGACCGGCAGGGCCTGATCTGGATCGGCACCAGCGACGGCCTGGCCCGCTTCGACGGCTACCGGCTGCGCCCCATCGAACGCGAGGGCGGCACGCCCGTGCAGCGCAACCTCGGCTGGGTGCGCTCCCTGGCCGCGGCGGCCGACGGCGGCATGTGGATAGGCACCGAGGTCAACGGCCTGGCGCGTTACGAGCCCGCCTTCGACCGCGTGCGCATGCTCGGCGGCGGCGGCGAGCGCCACACGCCCATCCGCGCCCTGGCCGAGGACGGCGCCGGGCGCGTCTGGGTGGGCACGCTGGGCCAGGGCCTGCTGCGCTACGAGGCCAAGGCGGGTCGTTTCGACACCGAGCCGCTGCTGGTCGACGGCGAGCCCGAGGGCCGCGTGCTGGCCCTGGCCGTGGCCCGCGACGGCTCGCTGTGGGCCGGCCACTGGCGCGGCCTGGCGCGGCGCGACACGCAGGGGCGCTGGGCGCCGCTCGCCTTGCCCGAAGGCGCCGTCGGCATCAGCACGCTGCTGGAGGATGGCAATGGCCGGCTGTGGTTCGGCAGCATGGACGGCCGCATCGGCCGCATCGGCGAGGACGGCCAGCCGCGCTGGCTGGCGGCGCGCTTCAAGGGCAGCGTCCAGGCCCTGGCCCAGGGTGCGGATGGCACGGTCTGGGCCGGCCTGACCGATGGCATCGCCTGGCTGGACGGTGGCAGCGGCGCCCTGCTGCGCCAGCTGCGGCACAACCCCCACCTGCCCGGCGGCCTGGCCGGCAACGACGTCAACGTGCTGCTGCGCGACCAGGCCGGCGCCATGTGGGTGGGCGGTTATGGCGTCGGCCTGCAGCGCCACCGTCAGCATCCCGCCCTGGCCGTTCGCGGCCCCGACGCCGACCCGGACAGCCCGCTGGCCAGCAGCGACCTGCGCGGCCTGCTGCCCCGCCGCGACGGGCTGCTGATGGTGGCCACCCACAGCGGTCCGGTGGCGTTGCTGGACGCGCAGCTGCGCACCGTCGGACGCTGGCCGCGCGAGGCCGACACGCCGGTGGACAACCTCGCCGAAGGGCCGGACGGCAGCGTCTGGCTGGCCGCCAACGGCCGCCTCGAACGGCGCGAGCCGCGCAGCGCCCGGCTGCTGGCCAGCTGGCCGCTGGAAGGCGGCCGCGCCCACCGAGTGCTGGCGCTGCCGGACGGGCAGGTCTGGGTCGGCATGCAGGACGGCCTCTACCGCCTGCCCTCGCCCCAGGCCGCGCGCGTGGAACGCGTGCGCCGCGCGGACGGCGAGCCGCTGCGCGGCGGCGTGCATGCGCTGCACGTCGAGCCCGGCAGCGGCCAGCTCTGGGTGGGCGCCCTGGCCGGCCTGTTCCGGTGGGACGGCCAGCGGCTGGTGGAGGTGGTGGGGGCGCCGGGCGAAGCCCTCGGCTTTCCGGCCGTGCTTGGCCTGCTGCACACGCGCGACGGCCGCCTCTACGTCGACACCGCCGTCAGCGGCCTGCACCGGCTCAAGGGCTACGACGCCCAAGGCCGGGCGCGCTTCGAGCGCATCAGCGAGCGCCTGGGCGCACCGGGGCGGCCCTTCGGCGTCAACCTGCACGAGGACGCGCACGGCCGCATCTGGAGCCAGCAGTCCGTCTACGACCCCGCCGCCGACCGCCTGGACGAGCTCAGCGGCGCCGAAGGTCCGCCCATGGGCACGCCGCGCTTCTTCGCCGACACCGCCCTGCCCGACGGCCGGCTGCTCTTCTGCGGCAGCCGTGGCCTGCTGGTGGTGGAGCCGCTGGCCTTCATGCCCTCGCGCTACGCGCCGCCGGTGGTCGTGAGCAGCCTGCGCCGCAACGGCCAGCCCTTCCAGCCCGAGCAGGAGTTCGCCCGCGGCCTGAAGCTGCCGGCGGGCACGCGCAGCTTCGCCGTGGAGTTCGCCGCCCTGGACTACACCGACCCCGCGCGGCTGCGCTACATGCTGCGCCTGGACGGCTGGGACCAGGAGTGGACCTTCACCGACGCCAGCGCCCGCTTCGCCACCTACGGCGGCCTCGCGCCGGGGCACTACCGGCTCGAGGTGTACGCCACCAACCACCACGGCATGTGGAGCGACCGCCCGCTGTGGCTCGACATCGAGCTGCTGCCCGCCTGGTGGCAGACGCGCTGGGCCCAGGCCGGCGGCGTGCTGGCCGGGCTCACGCTGCTGTGGGCGCTGCTGCGTTGGGGCGTGGCGCGGCGCACGGCCCAGCTGCGCCGCCGCGAAGCCGCCCTGCAGGCCCTGGTGGACCAGCGCACCGCCGAGCTGCGCGAGGCCAGCACGACGGACCCGCTGACCGGCCTGCGCAACCGCCGCTACCTGGACTCGCGCGTGGCCTCCGACCTGCAGCTCAGCCTGCGCCACTACACGGAGCCGCGCCGCGGCGCCGCCGACCGCCATCCCGACGACGAGGCCGACCTGCTCGTCATGCTGATGGACATCGACCACTTCAAGCGCATCAACGACCGCCACGGCCACGCCGCGGGCGACCAGGTGCTGGTGGAGTTCGCCCAGCGGCTGCGCGCCGTCTTCCGCGAGAGCGACGTGCTGGTGCGCTGGGGCGGCGAGGAGTTCCTCGCCCTGGCGCGCGGCGGCGCGCGCAGCGGCGCCGCCGAGCTGGCCGCGCGCTTCGGCGCCACGGTGCGCGAGCGGCCCTTCACCCTGGCCGACGGCCGCACCCTGCCGGTCACGGTGTCCATCGGCTTCGCCGTCTTCCCGCTGGACCCGCAGGCCCCGCGGGCCTGGGACTGGGACGCGACGCTGAGCCTGGCGGATGCCGCCCTCTACGCCGCCAAGGAGCAGGGCCGCGATGGCTACGTGGGCGTGGTGGGCGCGGACGGGGTGCGGCCAAAAGGCCTGTGCCTGGACGACGCCGCCTGGCTGACCGAGCCGCGCCTGCGGGTCAGGCGCAGCGGCTGAATTCGGTCGCCCGTGGTGTTTGGCGTCACCCGCGGAGAGAAATGCAACCACAGAGGCACAGAGCCACAGAGAGAAGAGCTCCGTGTTTCCTCTGTGCCTCCGTGCCTCCGTGGTTGCCTTTGAGTTTTACGTCAGCACAGATGCTGGCCGAGGAAGCGCAGCGTGCGGTCCCAGGCCTGCTGCGCCCAGGCAGCGTCGTACTGCGTCTGCGGGATGCGGCCGGGGCCTTGCGCCGTCTCGTTGGCGAAGGCGTGGCGGGCGAGGTAGCGGTGGCCTTCGTAGCGCACGCCGGCGGCCTGCAGCCTGGCTTCAAGCGCGTCGACCTGGTCGATGGGAAAGAACTCGTCCTGCTCGGCCCAGTGGGCCTGGATGGGCAGCTTGAGCCGGGCGGCATCGATGGCCTGGACCGGCGGCATGCCGTACCAGACGACGGCGGCATCGGCTTCGGGCGACTGCTGGGCCGCGAGCCACGTCAGCGCGCCGCCCATGCAGAAGCCGGTGATGCCGACCTTGCCGCCGCCGAGCTTGAGGCCCTTGAGGTGGAGCAGGGCGCCGCGGATGTCCTGCGAGGCGGCATCGGCGAAGTCGAGGTCGGACTTCAGGTGCTCGGCCTCCTCGGCCTCGACGGTGCTCTTGCCGCGGTAGAGGTCGGGCACCAGGGCCGTGAAGCCGGCTTTCGCGAAGCGCTGCGCCACGCCGCGGACCTGGTCGTTCAGGCCCCACCATTCCTGGATGACGACGAGGGCGCCGAGGGGCTGCTCGGCCTGCGCGAGATAGGCCTCGGCCGACGCGCCGTCGGGGCGCTGGAAGCGGATGTTGCGGCTCATGCGGGCTCCTGGAGGATGGGAACCGCCAAGGCTAGCGCAGGTCAGTTGCCCACGGCTCGTTCACGGCCTCCGCAGCGCATGACGCGACGAGAGAAATGCAACCACAGAGGCACAGAGACACAGAGGACCGCATTTGTCTCTGTGCCTCCGTGCCTCTGTGGTTGCCTTTGAGTTGTGTTCAGCGTGAGGCTTCGAGAGACCGCAGCAAGGTCAACGCGGCCGGGCGGTCGAAGGCGGCCTGGTTGTCGGCCAGCGCGGCGCGCAGGGCCTGCAAGGCCTCGTCGCGGCGGCCCAGCGCGGCCAGGGCCTGGGCCAGGTGGTAGCGGGTGCCGGCGGCGGCAGGGTCGCGCGCCAGGGCGTCGCGCAGCAGGGGCAGGGCCTGCTCGGCCTGGCCGGCCTGGACATGGGCCCAGCCGGCGGTGTCGAGGATGGTGGCGTTGCCCGGCTCGCGGCGCAGGGCTTCCTTGGCCAGGGCGAGTGCGCCCGGGTCCTTGAGGCGCAGCAGCACGTCGGCGAGGTTGTTGCGCACGGCGTTGGCGTCGGTCTGCTGAAGCAGCAGCTCGTAGTGGCGGCGGGCATCGGCCAGGCGGCCGAGGGCGACGAGGCTCTCGGCCAGGGCGTTGCGCACCAGGGCGTCGCCGGGCCGCTGCGCCAGCCATTGCTGCAGCAGGGCGAGGTTGCGCGCCGGATCGACCTGGCCGACCTGGGCGGCATACAGGCGCAGCAGGCTTTCGGTGGAAGGCTCCAGCCGGTGGGCCTGGGCGAAGGCCTGGATGGCCTCGGCGGGCTCGTGGCGGGCCAGGGCCACCTGGCCGAGCAGCATGTGGCTCACGGCTGCCTTGGGCTGCTGCTTGACGAGGCGCGTGACGCGCGCCTGGGCGTCGGCCACGTCGCCGCTGCGCAGGGCGGCCTCGATGCGCAGGCGCTGTAGCGGCGCCAGGTCGGGCTGGCGCTCCAGCGCGCGGTCCAGCGTGGCGCGGGCGCCCGCCAGGTCGCTGGCGGCGAGCTGCAGGCGGCCGGCCTGGGCCAGGGCGGCGACGTCGTCGCCGGCCAGGCGCGCGGCTTGCACCAGCAGCGGCCGGGCGCCGGCGGCGTCGCCCTGGGCGACGGCGGCGCGGGCGCCGAGCAGCAGGGCGCCGACGTGCTCCGGCGCCAGGGCCAGCAGGGCCTTGGCGGCGACTGCGGCTTCGACCGGCTGGCGCTGGCGCAGGTGGAACTCCACCAGCGCCGCCTGCGGGCGCAGTTCGGGCGGCCGGGCCTTGGCCACGGCGCGCGCCAGCCAGCCCTGCGCCTCGGCGCCATGGCCGCGGGCTTCCTCCAGGGCAGCCAGGGCCAGGGCCGCGTCGACGGCGGCCTGGTCGGCCTTGACCATGGCCACCAGGCGGGCCTGGGCCGCGTCCTCGCGGCCGAGCCGGCGCTCGGCCTCGGCCTGCAGCAGCCGCGCGGCGTGCAGGTCGGGGTCCTGCCGCAGGGCGTCGTCCAGCAGGGGCAGCACGGCGGCGGCCTGGCCGCTGGCCAGCTGCAGGCGCGCCAGCTGCAGCCGCAGCGCGGGCTGGCGGGGCTGGCGGCGCACTTGGCCGGCGAGCACGTCGGCGGCCTGCTGCAGGCCGCGGGCCTCGCCCTGGGCCAGGGCCGCTTCGGCCAGGGCCTGGGCGGCGTCGGCGTTGTCGGGGTCCTTCTGGAGCGCCGCCTGCAGGGCGCGCCGGCCTTCGTCGAGCTGGCCCTGGCGCAGCAGCGCCTGGCCGAGGGTGACGTAGAAGGCCGGCGACTCCTGGCTGCGCAGGGCCTCGCGCATCAGCGCCACCGCCTCCTCGGGCCGCCCCGCGGAGAGCTTGGCCGCGCCGAGCAGGCCGAGGGCGTCGGCCCGGCCGGGCTGTTCGGCGAGCGCGGCCTCCAGGGTGCGGGTGGCCGCTTCCGTCTGGTGCTGGCCGAGGTAGAGGCGCGCCAGCAGCGTGGCCGAGCGGCTGTCGCCCTGGCTGCTGCGGTAGGCCTCGAGGTAGGGCTTGGCCTGGTCGGCCTCGCCCAGGGCGACGTGGGCCAGGCCCGCGAGCAGCTCCAGCCGGGGGCGGAAACGCAGCAGCGCCTGCGGCTGCGGGTCGATCTGGGCCGTCACCCGGCGCAGGGCGGCGGTCATCGCGGCCCGGTCGCCGCGCTGGGCCGCTTCCAGGGCCTGCAGATAGGCGACGCGCGGGTCGGCGCCATGGCCGTCCGCCAAGGGCTTGAGCTCGGCGCGCAGCTCGTCCCAGCGGTTGCCCTGCAGCAGTAGCTGGGCGCGCATCAGCCGCGCTTCGAGGTGGCGGGGGTCGAGCTCCAGGGCCTGCGCCAGCGCGGCGAGCTGGGCCGGCGCGGCAGCGCCCTGGGCCTGCAGCAGCTGGGCGCGGGCCAGGCGCACGTCGGCCGAGGCCGGCGCCAGGCGCTCGGCGCGCTCCACGGCGGCAGCGGCTTCACGGAGCTGGCCGAGCTGCAGGCGCATCGGCAGTTCGGCCAGGGCGGCGGCGAGGTGGTCGGGGTCGTCGGCGCGCAGCAGGTCCAGCTCCGTCAGGGCGGCGCGCGTCTGGCCGAGTTCGAACTGGGCCTGGGCGCGCGCCAGCAGCACGGCGCGGCGGGCCGAGCCGTGCAGGCGCGCCGGCGCCAGGCGGGCGTCGGCCAGCAGTTGCTGGTGCTGGCCCTGCAGCAGGGCGGCGCGGACGAGGGTCTCGGCCAGGTCTTCCAGCGGCACGCCGTGCGCCAGCGCCCGCTCGGCCGCCGCCTGGGCGCCGGCCGCGTTGCCGCCTTCCAGCAGCACCTTGCCGAGCAGCAGCTCGGCCAGCAGCAGGCCCTTGTCGGTGATGAGGGCCTTGCGCACGTTCTCCAGGGCGCAGGCCAGGTCACGCTTGCCGAAGCACTGCTCGGCCTTGCTCAGGAAGGCATAGGCCAGCTCGCTGTTGGCGGGCTTCTCCGGCGCGGCGCCGAGCAGGCCCGAGCACAGGGCCAGGGCCAGAACCGCCGGGACCGCCGGGACCGCCGGGACCGCCAGCGGGCGAGTCGGGCGCATGGCGCTCAGCGGACGCGGGCGGACGAGCCGGCGCGGCGGCGGCCCCAGGCGAGGCCGGCCAGGGCTACGGCCACCAGGGGCAGCGAGGCCGGCTCGGGCAGCTTGTGCATGGTGACGTCGCCGGTGAAGCTGTAGAGGTGGACCTGGGCGCCGCTGCTGTTGAGGGTGTCGACGATCACCGAGCCCTCGATGTCGGCCATGTTCTTGAACGAGGCCTGGGTGGCCAGGATGGTGCCGCCGAAGTTGTTGTTGATGGTGACGCTGGTGGCCTTGTTGAAGTTCCAGACCGCCTCATGGGCCAGCGCGCCGCTGGCGCTGCCGCCCAGGAAGTTGGCGCCCACCACGACCGAGGTCAGGTCGCTGTTGAAGATGACGGTCGAGGCGTTGCCGAGGTTGAACTCGAACTCCGAGGCGCCCAGCACCTGGGCGCCGAAGCCGCCGTTGAGGTTGAAGACGGCGCGGCCGGTGGCGTCGGCCACGGCGGTGAAGACCGCCTTGCTGCCCTGCATGGCGATCGAGCTGGTCGCCGCCAGCGCCGCGAGCTGGCTGGACAGGCCGCCCATCACCGCGCGCATGTCGGTGGACGAGGCCGCATTGAGGGCGGACTGCAGCTTGGCGTCGCCGGCCAGGTTGGTCACCTTGCCGCTGTTGAAGTTGGTGGCCGTGGCCGAGCCGCCGACGTAGGCGCCGCCCGTGGAGCCGTTGAAGTTCACGCCGTTGGTGGAGCCCTGCACCACGCCGCCGCCGTTGTTGACGGTGGCGCTGCTCAGGTTGCCCGTGGCGACGACGCCGACGGCCGCCGAGCCGTTGTTGTTGACCGTCACGTTGCCGACCGAGCCCATGACCGTCAGGGCCGCATAGTTGGACACCGGGATGGGGCTGTCGTTGGCGAACTCGGCACCGCTGCTGCCGACGAAGTTGCCGCCGATCCAGCCGCGGCCGTGCACGTGGGTGCTGCTGCTGCCGCCGCTGAGGGCCACGAGGTTGAACTGCTGCAGGACCTGCTGGCCGTTCAGCGGAGCGAAACCTGCATGGGCCGCGCCGCAGAAAAGCAGGGCAAAGATCGGCAGGGGCAGGGGCAGGCGCATGGCGGGACCGGTAAATTTGACAATGCTGTCATTCTAGGGATGGCATCGAAAGTCATACCCCCCTTGTCGGGTGGGTGCGCGGCCGGATGTCGTGCGATCTGCACTCCGCAGCGCGGGTTATCCCGCGGGCAGCGACAATGGCGCCGCGACACGCCCCACCATGAAGATCGAACGCATCGTTTCCACCCGCCTGCCGACCGTCCACGGCGAATTCGTCATCCACGGTTTCCGGGAAGGCGAAAGCGGGCAGGAGCACGTGGTGCTGAGCCTGGGCGAGCTGACCGGCGACGAGCCGCCCCTGGTGCGCGTGCACTCCGAATGCATGACGGGCGAGGTCTTCGGCTCGCTGCGCTGCGACTGCCGGCCGCAGCTGGAAAGCGCCATGAAGCGCATCGCCGCCCAGGGCCGCGGCGCCATCGTCTACATGCGCGGCCACGAGGGCCGGGGCATCGGCCTCGTGCAGAAGCTGCGCGCCTACGCCGAGCAGGACGCCGGCAAGGACACCATCGAGGCCAACGCCGCCCTGGGCCTGCCCATCGACGCCCGCCGCTACGACGCTGCCGCCTGCATGCTGCGCGCCCTGGGCGTGCAGCGCATCCGCCTCATGACCAACAACCCGCTGAAGATGGCGGCGCTGGCGGAGTTCGGCATCGAGGTCGTCGAGCGCGAGGCCTCGCTGACCCGGCCCGGCCCCGAGAACGAGCGCTACCTCCGCACCAAGGCGGAGTCCATGGGCCACCACGACCTGGGGCATCTGTTCGAGTAGTCCACGTCAGCGGCTGGCGGCATCGCTGGCAATCAGCGCAGCCGCGGGAATGCCCAGGCCGCGATGCAGGCGGCGGATCATGGCCAGGGTCAGCGGACGCTTGCGGTTGAGCACTTCGTAGACGCGGTTGCTCTTGCCGATGAGGGGCTCCAAATCCTTCACCGACAGGCCGCGTTGCTCCATGCGGAACTTGATGGCCTCGACCGGATCGGGCGCTTCGATGGGAAAGTGCCGGGCCTCGTAGGCCTGGACCAGCGTGGCCAGGATGTCCAGCCGGTCGCCCTCGGGCGTGCCGGGCGCGGGGTCATCGACCATGAGGGCCGAGATTTCGCGCAGCGTCGCCTGGTAGTCGGCGTCGGTGTGAATGGGGCGGATGTCCATGGCCTTCTCTCTCGCAAATCTCAAGGGAATTCGACGGTCTCGGCATCGACCGCGTCGTACTGCGCATGGGTGCCGATGAACTTCACGTAGACGATCTGCAGCCGGTAGGCGACGGCGGCGATCAGGCGGTACTCGTTGCCCTTGATGTTGAACACGACCCGCCGGTTCTTCAGGATGCTGGCGCTGCGGTAATGCTGCTTGATGTCCGCCGGCTGGGTCCAGGCGGCGTTCGCCACTTCCTCGTACCAGGCGCGCAGCGGCTGCTCGGCGTCTGGATGCAGGGCCCAGAACGCGCGAAGGGTGGAGACGGCGATCACGCGCATGGCCGGAGCATAGTCCCATATTGGGACCTGCACAATCGATGCCGGTCAAACTTTTGCAAGGGCGCCGACAGCGAAGCTTCACGGCCCGGTGACATGGCGCCGTTAGGCTGCCGGGCCGCCAGCTCGCATGCCCATGTCCGACCGCCGCTTCTTCCCCCGCCCCGCCGTCGAGGCCGCGTTCAATCGCTGGGATTGGGCCTTGCTGCCGCTCGTGCTGGCGGTGCTGGTGCTGCTGGCGCTGGCGGCGTCGCAGATGGCCCGGCCCTTCCACCTCGGCGAGCCGCTGCCGCTGACGCTGGACGTCGCCTGGCTGCCCTACTACCTGCTGCGCACGACGCTGCGCATGTTCATCGCCCTGGCCGCCTCGGTGGTGTTCGCCTGTGTCTTCGCGGTGCTGGCGGCCAAGGTGCGGGCGGCGGAGAAGGTGCTGGTGCCGCTGCTGGACATCCTGCAGTCCATTCCCATCCTCGGCTTCCAGGCCATCGCGGTGGCGCCCTTCATCGCCCTGTTCCCGGGCAATCTCTTCGGCGTCGAACTGGCGGCCCTCTTCGCGATCTTCACCTCCCAGGCCTGGAACATGGCCTTCAGCCTCTACCAGTCGCTGCGCACCGTGCCGCGCGAGCTGGAGGAGGCGTCGCGCATCTTCCAGCTCTCGGGCTGGCAGCGCTTCTGGCGGCTGGAGCTGCCCTTCGCCATGCCGGGCCTGCTGTGGAACATGATGATGAGCATGTCGGGCGGCTGGTTCTTCGTCGTCGCGTCGGAGGCCATCTCGGTGGCCGGCCAGGACATCAAGCTGCCGGGCGTGGGGTCCTACATCGCCGTGGCCATCGAGGCGCGCGACCTGGGCGCCATCGGCTGGGCCATCCTCGGCATGCTGGTCGGCATCCTGCTGTACGACCAGCTCTTCTTCCGCCCGCTGCTGGCCTGGGCCGACCGTTTCCGCTTCGAGGAGGCGGGCAGCGAACAGGCGCCCCAGTCCTGGCTGCTCACCTGGCTGCGACGCACCCAGCTGCTGGCACGCCTGGGCGAGTGGCCGGGCCGCTGGATCACCGCCAGCTTCGCGCCCCTGCGCAAGACCTATGACGGCCGTTCCATCCGCGCCCGGCCCAAGGCGGCCAATCCGCTGTGGGCCCGCGCCTGGGACGCCCTCATCGCCGCCCTCGTGCTGTTCGCCATCTGGCGCCTGGTGAGCTTCATCCACACCGAGGTGGGCTGGGGCGAGGCGGCGCACGTCTTCCGGCTCGGCCTGCTGACGCTGGCCCGCGTGCTGGTGCTGATCGCGGTGGCGTCGCTCGTCTGGGTGCCCATCGGCGTGTGGATCGGGCTGAACCCGCGCATCGCCGGGCGGGTGCAGGCCGTCGCCCAGTTCCTCGCGGCCTTCCCGTCCAACCTGGTGTTTCCGGTGGCGGTGCTGGTGATCGTCAAATATCACCTCGACCCCGACCTCTGGCTGTCGCCCCTCATCATCCTGGGCACGCAGTGGTACCTGCTCTTCAACGTGGTGGCGGGCGCCTCGACCATCCCGACCGAGCTGCGCCTGGCCGCGCAGAACCTGGGCCTCAAGGGCTGGCTGGCCTGGAAGCGCTACCTGCTGCCGGCCATCTTCCCGAGCTTCGTCACCGGCGCCATCACCGCCAGTGGCGGCTCCTGGAACGCCAGCATCGTGGCCGAGTACGTGACCTGGGGCGACACCAAGCTCCAGGCCGCGGGCCTGGGCAGCTACATCCAGCAGATGACGACGGCGGGCGACTTCCCCCGCATCGCCCTGGGCATCGGCGTGATGTGCGTGTTCGTGATGGCGCTGAACCACTGGGTCTGGCGCAGGCTGTACCGCATCGCCGAGGAAAGGATGCACTTCTGATGGATGCCCTGATCGAACTGAAGGACGTGGCCAAGGGCTTCAAGTCCGCCGACGGCAGCCTGCGCAGCGTGCTGGAGGATGTGGACTTCACCCTCGCCAAGGGCGAGATCGTCGCCCTGCTCGGCCAGAGCGGCTCCGGCAAGAGCACGCTGCTGCGCATCATGGCCGGGCTGATCCCGGCCGACGCGGGCGACGTGCGCTACCGCGGCCAGCCTCTGTTCGGGCCTGCCCAGGGCATCGCCATGGTGTTCCAGAGCTTCGCCCTGTTCCCGTGGCTGACGGTGCAGCAGAACGTCGAGCTCGGGCTCGAGGCGGCCGGCATCGGCGCGGCCGAACGCACGCGCCGCGCCGAGGCGGCCATCGAGCTGATCGGCCTCGCGGGCTTCGAGGGCGCCCTGCCCCGCGAGCTGTCCGGCGGCATGCGCCAGCGCGTCGGGCTGGCGCGGGCCCTGGTCATGCAGCCGGCGGTGCTGCTGATGGACGAAGCCTTCTCGGCCCTGGACGTGCTGACCGGCGAGCGGCTGCGCAACGAGATCCTGGAGCTGTGGGACGGCGGCCAGATGCCCACCCAGGCCATGCTCGTCGTCTCGCACAACATCGAGGAGGCCGTGCTGATGGCCGACCGGGTGCTGATCTTCGCCAGCAACCCCGGCCGCGTGCGCGCCGAACTGCCCATCACCCTGCAGCGCCCGCGCCGCGCCGACAGCGCCGAGGTGCGCCTGCTCATCGACGAGGTCTACCGGCTGATGACCAGCGCCGCGCCGGAGGCCGGCGCCGTCGAGGAGGCACCGCGCCCCCACCTGTCCGACCGCCTGCCCGAGGCCGAGGTCGGCCGCATGGAGAGCCTGCTAGAGCTGCTGGCCGAGGAGCCCTTCAAGGGCCGTGCCGACCTGCCGCAGCTGGCTGAGGAAAGCGAACTCACCGACGAGGACCTGCTACCGCTGGCCGACGCCTTGCACCGCCTGGGCCTGGCCCAGCTCAGCGGCGGCGACCTGCTGATGACGCCGCTGGGCCACCGCTACGTCGAGGGCAGCCACGAGTTCCGCCGCGAGATCTTCGGCCAGCAGCTGCTGGAGCACGTGCCCCTGGCGACCTTCATCCGCCACAGCCTCGAGCAGGAGGACGACGGCGAACTCAAGGAAGAGCCCTTCCTCAAGCTGCTGCAGGAAAGCATGGAAGCCGCCGAGGCCGAACGCGTGCTGCGCGTGGCCATCGAATGGGCCCGCTACGGTGAGGTCTTCGAGTACGACTACCACACCGGGCTGATCCACCTGCCGGAGTCGGGCGAGGACTGAAACGCTGGCGGGGCCCGGATGGAGGACCCCGTTCAGACAGCGTCCGCCACCGCCGCCCGCGTGGCCTCGTCGGACGGAAACAGATGTTCGACCTTCAGCGACGCCAGCGTGATGTCCAGCGGCGTGCCGAAGCTCGTGAAGGCGGAGAAAAAGCTCAGCGTGCGCCCGTCCGCCGCCCGCAGCCGCAAGGCGAGCACGGGCAGGCCGCTTGCCTCGGCGGCTCCCCTAGGCCGCAGCGACGGGCGCAGCTCGTCCAGCAGGACGCGCAGCCGCGGAAGGTGCTCGGCTTCCCGGCTTGCCCGGGCCCAGAGTTCACCGCAGAGTTCGGCCTCGTTGACGCACAGGCTGCGAAGTCCGTCGGGCGCGAAGACGGCGCGCAGCAGGTTCAGCGGCTGGCTGAGCATGACCTGCGCCGGCAGGCCGAGCAGCCCGAGCAGCCGCGCGAGGCCCGCATTGGCCATGACGACGTTGTATTCGCCATCCAGCACCAGCGCCGGCATCGGGTCGTGGGCATCCAGCAGCTGCGCGAGTGCGGCGCGCACGGGCGCCATCTCCGGCGCGTCGAGCGACCGCTCGGCGTGGGCCGGGGCGTAGCCAGCAGCGAGCAGCGCCTGGTTGCGCTCCTCCAGCGTCGCGCCCAGGGCATCGAGCAGGGCGACCAGGGTCTCACGGCCGGCGCGGGCGCGGCCGGTCTCGATGCAGCTGAGATGGCGTTGCGAGACACCGGTGCGCAACGACAGCTCGAGCTGGCTGAGCCGGCGCGACTTGCGCAGGGCGGCGAGGGTGGCGGTCATGCGGTGGATTCTGGGGCGGCGCCGTCACGGCGGCCATGACCTCGGAGGTCATTGCCGCGGTGCGCGTCGGCGCGGAGCATGACGCCATGTTCCGTTGACCGCCGCAAGGAGACCATCATGCGCACCGCCCTCATCCTCGTCCTCGCTGCCTTCGGCGCCTTCACCCTCGCGGCCATGTGGCAGGTGGGCTACCTCGGCATCTGGCAGGCCGGACTGGCCAACTGGGGCGCCGCGCAGGTGCTGGCCGACCTCGTCGTGATGAGCCTGGTGGTGCTGTTCCTGCTGCACCGCGACGCGCGGTCGCGGGGGCGCACGCTCTGGCCCTACGCGCTCATCACGCTGGCCGCCGGATCCTTCGGGCCGCTGCTGTACCTGCTGCTCGCCCCGGACGGCCACCCCCAGGACGCGCCGCAGACCGCGGCCTGGTGATTCAGGGCCGGCAAGTGGCCAGCGCAGCCGAAAGATTGCGCCGGGCCGCCGCCTCGAAACGATGCCGCAGCGGCCCGCAGGCGTAGATCGCCGGCCGCGCCAGAAAGCCCGCCAGGATGGCGCCCCGCTTCTCGGCGAAGACCTGCGCGGGCACGTGGGCGTACTCGGCACGGATCTGCGCCTCGTACTCGGCGAAGCGCGCCGGCGTGGCGCCGAGGACGGCGAGATCGACGTCGACGAGCAGCCCCTCGTCTGCCGTGGCCGGCGCGACGCTGTGGCGCGTGGCCATCACCAGCGCGGCCACGCGGGCGGCCACCTCGGCGGGCGCCTTCGCACCGAGCAGCGCCTGCCGCGCCCAGTCGGCGCTGCGGGCCTCGTTATCGTGGCGGTGCACGTCGTAGATGGCGTCGTGGAACCACAGCGCGATCTCGACCTCGGCCGGCCGCCCGACGAGGTGTCGCACCCCGTCGAACAGGGACAGGCATTCGGCGAGGTGCTGCTGCGTGTGATAGGCCCGGTGCGTCTCGCCATAACGCCCCAGCAGCTCGGCGTGCAAGGCGTCGGCAGGGCGGGCACCCAGCGCCTGCCAGGCGGCCTGCCACGGGTCGAGGGCGAGCCTCATGCGAGCCGCTGGCCGAACATCATGCAGTGGCCGTCCACCGTGCGGACGCCGAACTCGCGCATGCCCCAGGGCTCGTCGCGCAGCGGCTTGCTGATCTCCCGGCACCGCGGGCGGCGACGTCGGCGTGCAGCGCGTCGATGTCGTCGACCTGCACATGGGCGAAGTAGCCGTGGTCGCCGAGCTGCGACGGCGGCAGGGCATCGGCACATTCGCCGGCCATGATGATGCAGGCGTCCCGCTGCAGCCAGCGCCAGCCGGGGTCGCCCAGCTCGTACACCTCGAAGCCGAGCGCGTCGCGGTACCAGGCGGCCGAGCGCGCCAGGTCGGACACGGCGATGACGTAGCGGGGTTGGGTGAGCGCCATGAGGAGGTCAGGCCCGCCGCTGCGGAGCGGGATGGAGATTGTGCGAGCTCGACCCCGCCCCTCAGCTCTCGGGATCATCCCCGAACTCACGGAGCTCCTGCGAGCATCGGCAGGCCTTGGCGATCTTGGCGGCCCAGAGGATGGCGGCTTCGCGCGACGGAAGCCGCAGAACGCAGAAGCCGCCGTCGAACTCCGCAGTCTGCGGATAGGTTGCCTGGATGGCCGAGCCGTCCGACGCGACCATGAGCGGGGCGGCATCCGCGTTGATGCCGCCGCCGAACACGTATACGCCCGCCGCCTTGGCCTCGCGAACGACCTGCCGCGCCGCCTCGCCCACGGCGGCCAGCTCCTCGGCGGGGACATCCATGGCACTTGCCGGAAAGGAGATCAGGTAGTTAATCATCGTATGGTCCTTGGGTGGGCGTCGACGGTGTTCGAGAGGATGGTCGAGCGGAAGCTGCGGCCTGGTTGCCGCCTTTCACCGTGGCAGTTTGGCTGATGGCTTGCGACCCTGAGCGGAAGTAGCCGCCAGCGAACTCGCTACCTCAAAGCGGACATTCAGCGAGCTTTGGACGGCGAACGTTTCAGCCGCCGGGGAAGAAAACCGCCGTACCTGGCGGCACTTCGGACTTGCTGACAGACTCCGGTAGCGTAATGAAGATTCGAATCTCGGGGTTATCGGTGCGTCGGTTATGCACAGCATCTAGTCCTTTGATGACGGAGTCAAAGGCATCGCCGTCAGGCCGAACCAGCCTCACCACAGCACCTGGTGTCAATGGCAGCTTCGTGCCCGCAGGCATACCGGGCGTTAGCAGACATCCGCGGCCGGAGATCTGAAACGCATCTTCGACGGTCAGTACAAGAAGTCGGCTCGTTTCCAAGACTCAAAAATCGCCTGAAGCAGGCTATTGCCTACTTGCGCTCCTAGCCGAGGCCAGTCTTTACTCAGTCGGCATCGTCTGTGCGTAAGGTGTTGACTATCTCCTGATGGAGAGCGTCGGCGGCAGCTTTCTCTGCAGCCCAAACAGGTGACTGCGCAAACCGAAACTTGGCCTCGCGAAGCGAAAGGCCAAACTCTTCGCGAATGATCTTGATCGCGCGAACTGGGTAAGCGCCGCTTTGCCTCAGCTCCGCGAGCCGCAGCGCCACTTCAGGACGAGGTTCAATCATCGTTTCAGGTTACCTGAAAGCCGTCGGTTGCGACCGGCTGCTGCTGATCGATCCCAGTCGGGGCGACGCCATCATCTGCCCAATGGAATGGCTTCTCTCGCTCCACTGGCGAGCAGGCAACTCTTATACGTCTCAAGATACGCCTGACCTTCCAGACCAATGGACTGGGCTCGGCACCGATAAAACGTGCCCAGCTCAGATCGAATGTTAAGCCCCGAGCAACTGAGCATGAAGGCCTTTCGCTCGCCCCCTATCAGAGAACGATGGCTCGCTTCGGTCGAGCAGTACGTCATTACGCTGCGAGGCAGTTGCAACCCCTCCTTCCACTCCTGAGGCAACTGGTCGACCGTTACAAGGCGATCCTCATTTCGCATTCGGTTGGAGCCGGATGCCGGCAACCCGGGCGGTTGAGGTTGCCTCAGCATGGCAGAAAGCGCGCCTTCATCTCTGCCCAGCGTCGTCGCGCATTCGTTGGCCCATGCGATCTCGTCGGCATCGAAAGCACGTACATCCGACTGCCCGACAGTTCCTGAAACTCGGTCATCCCACATGACGGTCTTGGATGGTGGTGGGCAGGACGGCGGCACGTGACTAGTGATCCAAAGCCTGCCGTTGCAAACGAGGGCCTCCTCGTTCGAAGGACTCCACCCAACGTCCGGCTCGCCCCTTGGCGCGGCGCCATCGCAATAGGTACGCGTCCGTGATCCGGGAGTTCCACAGGCCCAATCTAGTTTCAGGTAGTTGGACTTGGCAGTGCCGAGCATGCGGCCCTCATACCCGCGTCCAGTGGCCACGTATGACCACAGGCCGCAGACCTTGTTGCCAACTTGTCGAAGGTAGATGTGCTCGGAACCATCCCACTCGCCCGAGAAGAATTCCTGCGCGTGGCTCACGCCACATAGCAGCGCGAGGGCCAGTCCGTACAGCCGGTTATTCATTTGCGACGCCTCACGCTACTCCTCGCGGCTGATTCGATTGATGGACACCAACAGGGTCATGTTCATGTGCTGGGCCAAGCCTCTCCGAAAGCTGACCTTCGCCACGAGCCGCTCCTGGCCGGAAGGACCTGCTCGTGGTACGACCAGAACGCGGCCAATCTCGCCGGCCAGTTGCCGATGATCGCTTTCCCGGCTGCCAGATCATGAGCATGCATCGAGGCTCCACTAAGCCCAGAAGACGAAGCCCACCGCAATGACCCCAATCAGGTTCGCCTGGCCTTCGAACAGGCGCCTCCGGGGCGGGCCCCATGCCTTGATGCTTGTGTGGATCTCGGGGATCGACTTTGAGAGGTGCCCAGCCCGCCACAAGCCGTAGACGCCCAGACCGCTCTGCGCAAAGTACAGCGCAAGCACCAATGCTTTGGCCGACGGCCCGCGCCACTCCGGCAGCAACAGATACGTCGATGCCGCCGCGAAGAGCCCTAGATCCAACAGGAGGCCTGCCATAGCGGCATACGTCGCGACAACCGACGGTTTAGTCATGTCAAGACCCCCAGATACCTTCTGTCAGACTACCAGAGACCGGTCGTTCGTGAACGACGCTTCCTGGCCGAGACCACCCGTTCGGACGAGCACGGCGACCGCTGCAGCCACCGCCACACCCCCTACTCCATCTCCACCACCACCCTCGGCCAACGCTCCACGTAGCGCTTGCTCTCGCACCGCTGCTGGTAGGTCTCCACGCAGACCCGCACCGGGTTGCGGCGGATGCGCATGCCCAACAGGTCGGCCAGGCCGTGCGGGGCGATCACGTGCAGTGCGTCGTCGCCGTCCAGCCAGACCGCCACGGCGGTGGCCGGCTCGGGCCAGGTGGCGACGGCCTCGTCCAGCGACTTCAGCGGCGCCACCGCGTGCCCGAAGTGGGCCTCGAACCACAGGTGCACGCCGGCCTGGTTGGTGACCTCCCACGGCAGGCTGGGACAGCGCTGCTGGAGCCGGCGCTGCAGGGCCGCGTCGCGCGCGGGGTCGAGGTCCTCGGCGCAGAAGTAGGCGAGGTCCACGTCCGCCGGCGCCGTGGGCTGGGCGTAGCCGTGCAGCGCATCCCAGACAAGGTTGCGCAGCGCGCCCGCGCCGATGCACCACTGCGCCAGGCCCAGGTCGCGGCCGGCGCGCAGCGCGGCCATGAACCAGGGCGTGGCGCGGACGAGGGCGGCCAGCTGCGCCACGTCAGCCCTCATCCCCTGCCGCGCTCGCGCTCCTGCAGCGAGCGCCACATCACCTTACCGGCGCCGCTCTTGGGCAAGGCGTCGACGAACTCGACGACTGCGGGCACCTTGTAGGCGGCCATGTGGGTACGGCACCAGTCGCGCAGCTCGGCCTCGGTCAGGGCCTGGTGGCCGGCACGCTTGACGACGACGGCCTTGACGGTCTCGCCGCGGTAGGCATCCGGTGCCGAGATGATGCAGGCCTCCGCGATGCCGGGGTGGGCGTGCATCAGGTTCTCCACCTCCGACGGCCAGACCTTGAAGCCGCTGGCGTTGATCATGCGCTTGAGCCGGTCGGTCATGAAGAAGTAGCCATCGGCGTCGACGTAGCCGATGTCGCCGGTGCGGAAGAAGCGCTTGCCCTCGAACTCGACGAAGGCCGCCTCGGTCGCCTCGGGGCGCCCCCAGTAACCCTCGAAGACCATGGGGCCGTGGACGATGATCTCCCCGCTTTCGCCCACGGGCAGCTCGCGCATCGTGTCAGGGTCGACGACGCGGGCGTCGCAGCTGACGTAGGGCACGCCCAGGCATTGCTGCTTGGGCGCGTCGTAGGGGTTGCTGTGGCTGGGCGCCGCCGTCTCCGTGAGGCCGTAGCCCTCCATGTAGCGCAGGCCCCAGCGCTGCCAGAGGCGCTCGGCCACGGCCTGGGGCATGGCCGCGCCGCCGCCGCCGATGGAGACCATGTGGCTGAGGTCGAAGCTGTCCACGCGCGGGCTGGCCAGCAGGTCGATGACCATGGTGGGGATGTTGGTCCAGCGCGTGACGCGGTGCTCGGCGATGAGGCGCGCGGCGTATTCGCGCTGCCAGCGCGGCATCAGCACCAGGGCCGCGCCGCAAGCGAGGGTGCCGTGCAGCACAACGACCATGCCGGTGATGTGGAACATGGGCACCACGCCTAGCACCACGTCCTCCTGGTTGCCGGTGGCCCAGAGGATGCCGGCGAAGACGTTGTGCTGCAGACTGCGGTGCTTGTGCATGCAGCCCTTGGGGTGGCCGGTGGTGCCGCTGGTGTAGGGCAGCAGGGCGAGGTCGTCGGCGCCGACCTCCGTGACGGGCGGTGCGGCCGTGCAGGCCATGGCCTCGGCCCAGGCGGTGGCGCCGGCAGGCAGGGCGATGTCGGCATTGAGCCAGTCGGCCCAGCCGGGCGGCAGGCCGGGGTCGTCGGTACGGCCGCCGGGCAGGACCTCGGCCAGCCGGGTGACGAGCAGGTCCTTCGCCGCCATGCCGGCGGCCAGCCACTCGGCGGTCAGGTCGGCGCTGGTGATGGCCAGCACGGCGCCGCTGTCCTCGATGAGGTGCCTGAGCTCGGCCGCGCGGTTCATCGGGTTGACGGGCACGACGACGGCGCCCAGGCCCAGGACGGCGTAGTGGGCGATGACGAGCTGGGGGCAGTTCTGCAGCCCGACGAGCACGCGGTCGCCCTTGCGGATGCCGCGCTCGGCCAGCCAGGCGGCCAGGCGGTCGACCTGCGCGGCCAGTTCGGCGTAGGTGGTCGTCTGCCCGAGGTAGACCAGGGCCGGACGCTGCGGATAGCGCCGGGCGCTGACGAGCAGGTTGTCCGGCAGGGCGGTCTCGGGGGGGCTGATCGCGTGCGGCACGCGGGCCGGCCAGAAGCTGTGGTGCGCTCGACGGCTCATGCAGGGGTCTCCGGTTTTCTGGCCACGACGAGGTAGACGCCGAGCAGCGTCACGCCCATGCCGACGATGGCCTGTGCCCCCAGTGTCTCGTTGAACAGCAACCATGCCATCACCGAGGTGACAGAGGGCACGAGGTACATGGTGCTGGACACGGCCGTAACGCGCCCATGCCGCAGCATGTAGAACATCAGGCTGATGCCGCCGGCCGTCAGCACCAGCACGCTCCAGGCCATGGCCAGCAGCACGGAGGCGTTCCATTCGATGCGCATGGGCTCGGTGAGCCAGGCCGCGGGCAGGGTGGCCGCCAGCGCCGCGGCGAACTGCACGACCTGGCCGGTGCGCAGGTCGAACTGCGGCACGAAACGCTTCTGGTAGAGCGTGCCGCCCGTGATGGCCAGCAGGGCCATCACGCACAGCAGCAGCGGCGCGCCGAAGGAAGTGCCCACGGTGAGCTTGTGCCAGATGACGAGGACGACGCCGGCCAGCCCCAGGGCCACGCCCAGCCACTGGCGCGGCGCGACGCGCTCGCCGATCAGCGGCGCCAGCGCGGCGACGAGCACCGGCTGCAGGTTGACGATGAGGGCCGCCGTGCCTGCCGGCAGGCCCTGGCGGATGGCGACCCAGACACCGCCCAGGTAGAGCGCCTGGATGCCCAGGCCCGCGACGGCCAGGTGGACCAGGGCGCGGCCCCGCGGCCATGGCGCGCGGGCGGCCAGGGCCAGGCCCAGCATCAGCACGAGCACGCCGGCATAGCGCCAGCTGAGGAAGGTCAGCGGGTCGGCATAGGGCGCGGCCAGCTTGGCGACGATGTAGCCGGTGGCCCAGATGAAGATGAACAGCGGCGGGGCGAGGCGGTCGAGGGCGGACATGCGGGCATCATGCCCGCCCGCCGGTCCGCTGCCGTCAGTCAGGTTGGGCGGGCAGCGGGCCGCGCGCGGGCTCGCCCGCCGCCAGCTCGCGCAGGCAGGCCAGGCACAGGCAGCCGCTGTAGCGGGCGGCCAGGGCCTGGCGCTGGGGCTCGGTCAGGCGGATGTCGAAGCAGTCGCAGCGCCCCGCCTGCGCGCCGCATTCGAAGCCGCCGCCGCAGCGCGGGCAGGTGGCGTCGAGCAAGGGGGCGGTGGCCATGGCGTCAGGCGGTCAGGGATGACGCCGATTGTGGATCGGCGGCCGGAGCGACGGGCGCGGCCGGCGGTACCGCGGCGGACTCGAGCCGGTTCACGAAGGTGCGGCGCACGCGCTCCGAACGCAGGAAGTAGCTGATCCAGATCGCACCGAACACGGCGCTGCGCACGGCCTCGCCGATCTGCTTGTCCGTCCACTGGCCCTTCAGGGAGGGAATCAGGTTGAAGGCGACGGCGTCGCACAGCAGCGCAGCGAACACCAGCATCCACCAGGCGATGTAGAGCCGCGGCAGGCTGCTGCGCCGTTTGGCCATCAGCCACAGCAGCAGCAGGGCGCCGCAGGCGATGGCGAGGTTGAGGATGGACTCGACCAGCACGGTCGGCGCGAGCATCGGGTGATAGGCGGCCGAGCCGGGACGCGACAGCAGGGTCCAGCCCTCCACGGTCAAGGCCGGCAGGGCTTCCATCAGCACCTTGCCGGCGTGAAACGGCGTGGCGATGAGGCCGAGCGCCGGCAGCCAGAGCCAGCCGCCGATGGCCGTCGCGGCGACGCCGCCGGGCGGCAGCGGCGCCGGCTCGGGGTCCCAGCGATAGAGGCGGCGCGCCAGCAGGCCGAGGCCGCCCAGCGCCGCCACGCCTGTGAGCAGGGGCAGCCAGTGCGGCGAATCGGCGCCGGGCGCGCGCGCGGGCGCGGCAGGCGCCGTGGCCTGAGAGGCTGCGGCGTCAGCGTGGTAGAGGCTGTAGTTGATGCCGGCCCGCGCCTTCTCGAGCTGGGCGACATAACGCGGCACCTCGGCGGCAGGGACGTGGTTGCTGCGGCTGCGGTAGTGGTCGGTCAGCACGAGGACGTTGCCGTCCTTCCAGGCCTCCTCGCGCCTCATCTCGAAGGCCGGGTCCTCCACGGCGATGCGATCGGGCTTGACGTCCCACTGGCCCGGCAGGCGGAACTCGCTGACGAGGGTGAAGTCCACCGGGTGGCGCAGGGCGAGCGGCCCCTGGCGGTTGACGGCCTGCGGCCGGCGCAGCCATTCCATCAGATCGGGCACCTCGAGCTCGCCGTTCCAGCGCGAGCGCTTCTCGTCGCGCTTCCAGTAGCTGGGCATGCGGTAGTGCTCGACGAGTTCGACGGTGTTGGCGTTGCGGTCGTCGCGCACCATGTAGGGCTGGTCGACGGCCAGGCCGGGGTAGCTGGCGGCGTAGAAGTCGAGGTATTGCTTCTGGAGATCGTTGCGGGCGGTGGTGGCGAGGGCCTCGCGCAGCTGCTCGGCGGATTCGCCATGGGCCAGCGTCGTGACGGTCAGCGTGGCCGGCTGGTCGAAGCCGGCGCTGGCGTCGAGCACGGCGCGCAGTTCGCGGCGCAGGGTGCGCGCCTGCGGACCAGCCATGGGCACGAGTTCGCGGGTCGCCGCGTCCACGATCAGGGCACGGCCGAAATCGGCTTGCACCCATTGGTCCAGGCCCTTGCCGGCCTGGGGCGTGCGGGTCGGGTCCAGCCAGACGCGGCGGTCGCCCAGGTCGGCCTGCACGATGACGTGGTTGAAGGCCCACGGCGTGGGCAGCCGGTCGGCCGTGGCTTCACGCAGCCGCGTGTTGACCAGCGCGGGCCGCGCCGGGATGCCCAGGCGCTGCAGCAGCGCCAGGCTGAGCAGGGTCTTGTCCTTGCAGTCGCCGAAGCGGCGCTGCAGCACCTCGGCCGGCGCGTGGGGCGCGTGCGAATTCACGCCCATCTCGATGCCGAGGTAGCGCACCTCCCCCTGCACGAAGCGCAGCGCCGCGAGCAGGCGCTGCTCGGGGTCGGCGGACTGTGCGGCGATGCGGGCCACCTCGCGGTCCAGCGCGGGCAGCGCGCCTTCGGGCAGGCGGTACAGCGGCTGCGCCCAGCGGGCCACGTCGGCCCAGCCCTGGAATTCGCCCCACTCGACCCAGACGTAGGGGTCGAACCAGCCGGGGCTGTTGGCGTCGACGACGCGCGCCGGCACGTCGCGCATCTGCCAGCGGTGGTCCAGCTCGCTGCCGTTGTCCGCCACGCGCGCAGCCTGGGCGCCGTTGTGCAGCTTCCAGTACAGCGGCCGACCTTGCGGCCACAGCAGGCGGGCATGCAGCCGGGCGACGGGCACGCCCCATTCGAGGTCGAAGCTGCCGAACTGCCGGCCGCCGAAGACGGGGTTGTGGCCCTGGCGGCTGTAGACGGTCTCCACCACGTCGCCCACGCGCACGTTCTGCAGGGCGACGTGGGCGGTGAGCCGGCCATCGAAGATCAGCGACTCCAGGCTGGCCTCGCGCTGCAGCAGCTTGACGCCGCCGGCCGGCACGCTGAACACCGTCCTGCCGGCGCGCCGGACTTCGATGCGATGGATGGTGAGGGTCTGGTAGCTGGGGTCGAAGCGGATCTGCACATTGGCCGCCTCTTCGACACCGCGCTCGTTGACGGCCCGCACGGCCACGTGGTGATAGTCCGTCTGCTGCGTGCCGACGACGCGCACCTGCTCGTCGGCCAGCAGGTAGTGCTCGCCCCCGCTCAGGCCTTCGGCCGGCGCGACGGCGTCCAGCGGCACCGCCTGCGGCTCGACCCAGGCCGGCGCGGGGCCGAAGGCCAGGCCGCGGTCCGGCACACCCGGCGCGGCCGGTGCGGCCCACCCGGGCGCCCCCGCCAGCAGGAGCAGCAGCAGTTGCAGGATGGACAGCATCCAGCCGCGGCGCGCCCGGCCATGACGACCCCGCTGGCGCCGGTGCGCGCCTTGTCGATTGCGCTCCATCCGGCGCCCCCCTCGTTCTGCGTTGGCCCGATTATGGGCACCGGCACCCTTCAACCGAGGTGGGGTTGGGGATCGTCCGGAGGCGCGATCGGGGTGGCCCGGGCCAGCGCCATCCAGGTGGCGAAGTCGGGCTTGTGGGCCCGCCTGGGCGCCGGCCGGGCCAGTTCGAGGTGGCTGTCGTGGCCGATGAGCACGCCGTACTCGGGCGGGATTTCCTCGGGCTCGGCGATGCCGGCGCGGATGACGAACCAGCACTGGCCGCACAGCGCCCGGTAGGCGGCCGACTTGGCAGGCCGGCGCAGTTCGCCGAGCAGGTCGGCACGGCTGACCTTGATCTCGTGGATGGCGGGCTCGAGGTAGTCCTCGACGGTGCTGTGGCGGATGGAATAGACGTCGGGCAGGGCGTTGACCCAGAGCATGCGGCCGTCGTCCTGGGGCAGGCCGGCGCGCAGGGCCAGGCCCCGCCAGGCGATGCGGCCGGCGCGCTGCATTTCGGTGGCCACGCGCTCGACGAGGCTCTCGTGGGCGTCGCGGGCGGCGCGGTTGCGGGTCAGCGATTCGGCCAGCACGCCGACGCCGGCATCGGTGACGCGCAGGCGCTCCCGGCCGTCGGCCTCCAGCAGGCGCTCGACCCAGCCGGCCGCAAGCAGCTCGACCTCGACGAGGTCCTGGCAGGGCCAGCCGGCGCTGCGCCAGAGCTGGCGCAGGCGCTGGACCTGGAGTCGGGTGGGAGTGGGCATGGCGCCATCTTCGCGCCAACAACGAAAAACCCCCGGCCGGTGGGCACGGGGGCTCGGTGGCCGGAGCGGCGGACGCTTACGGGCGCTCGCGCTTGGGCAGGGCGCCCATGCCGGCGACAGGCATCGTCGACGTGACCGTCGACGCCGTCGAGGTCGTCGGCACGGCGAAGAAGGTCCAGACGCTGTTGGCCGGGAAGGCCAGGTCGGACTTGGTGTAGATGGACGCGGCCGAAGTCGGCACCGTCACGTCGACCTGCGAGCTGGTCGTCGACGAGATGCTGGTCGGCGTCGAGGCCGTGCCCGGGGCGACGTTGGAAGCGATGGTGCTGAAGTCGACGTTCAACGAGGAGCTCAGCGTCGGCAGGGCGTTCACCAGGCGGATCTTGACGTTGCCGCTGACGGTGGGCAGGCGGTTGTCGTCGCTCAGCACCGACATCTTGGGCGCGGAGGCATCGCCCCAGATCAGCAGGGTGTAGTCGCCGCCGGCCGTCAGCGTCGGGGGCGTGAAGCTGATGCCCAGGCCGTTGACGTTGACGCTCAGCGTGCTGGCACCGGAGGTGGTGGTGACGTAGTTGCTGATCAGCGGGCTGATCGCGGCGGCGGAGAACATCGTCTTGTTGTTGATCGACGAGGTCACGGTGCTGCCGTTGGTCAGGGCGGCGACGGTGCGCACGCGGGCCTGCGTGTTGGCGAAGTTCTTGACGGCGCCCTTCTGGACCAGGGTGATGCCGTTGACCAGCACGCCGCCGTCGGTGGCGGTCAGGATCAGCGTGTTGACGCTCGCCGAGTCCAGCGTGATGGCCGGGATCTCCAGCCGCAGGTCGCCGCGCTGGTTGTAGCCCGTCGCGCAGACGCGGAAGGTGCCGGAGTTGATCTGGATGTAGCCGCTGCCGGCGCCGCCCTGCAGGTTGGTCGTCAGCGCGGTTTCCGAGGCGAGCGAGCAGTCGGCGGCGGTCGTCACGTAGACGTCCATCGCGCCGGCGTCGGGAGCCAGGTTCAGGACCAGCAGCTTGGCCTTGTTGGCGTCGGGCGCGTCCTGGTTCTCCTGCAGCAGCGTGGTGCGGATAGCACCGGCGAAGCCGTAGGTGATGTAGGTGTAGTTGCTGCCGCCGGTCAGGGTGGGCGTGGTGGCGGCGATGCTGGTGCCGACGTCGCTGGTCAGCACCTTGGTGGCCGTGTTGTTGGTGTCGACGGTGCCATAGTCGCCGACCGCCGCGTAGGCGATCTTGCTGTTGATGGTCTTGTCGTTGACCGTCAGGTCCAGCGCAGCGTAGGAGCGGGTCGCGTTGAGCAGACGGACTTGCGTGTTGCTGCCGCTGCCGCCACCGCTGCCGCAGGCGGTCAGGAAGGCGGTCGCCGACAGGCTCAGCGTCAGGGCCAGCCGGGTGGCCCAAGGGGTGAATCGCATCGAGAACTCTCCGAAAAAACCAAACCGCCGGGCCGAATCCCAAATTCGCGGACTTGCGATTAGAACCCAAGCCGGGGGTGTCGCGATTTCCGCCGTCTAGCAGCGGGTGAAGAACTGTTGCTGCCAGCCGTCCGCGCGCCGCCGCCGACTGAGGAGAACTCTCCAATTCCCGCGGCCGGCCCCTGGTTAGCATCGCCCGATGAACTACCCCCACCTCCTCGCCCCGCTGGACCTCGGCTTCACGACGCTGAAGAACCGCGTGCTCATGGGCAGCATGCACACCGGCCTGGAGGACGGACGCAAGCACTTCGAGCGCATGGCGGTGTTCTTCGCCGAGCGGGCCCGGGGCGAGGTGGGCCTCATCGTCACCGGCGGCTTCGCGCCCAACATCGAAGGCTGGGCCAAGCCCTTCGCCGGCACGCTGGCGACCTCGGGCGCGGCGCGGCGTCACAAGATCATCACCGACGCCGTGCACGCCGAGGGCGGCAAGATCGCCCTGCAGATCCTGCACACCGGGCGTTATGGCTATTCGCCGCTTTGCGTGGCGCCGTCGCGCATCCAGAGCCCGATCACGCCGTTCACGCCGCGGGAGCTGAGCGAGCGCGGCATCGAGCGCCAGATCCGCGCCTTCATCCGCTGCGCCAAGCTCGCCCGCGAGGCCGGCTACGACGGCGTGGAGGTCATGGGCTCCGAGGGTTATTTCATCAACCAGTTCCTCGTCGCCCACACCAACCACCGCACCGACGGCTGGGGCGGCAGCTACGAAAACCGGATGCGCCTGCCGCTGGAAATCCTGGCGCGCATGCGCGAGGCCGTGGGGCCGGACTTCATCATCATCTACCGCCTGTCCATGCTGGACCTGGTGCCCGACGGCAGCAGCTGGGAGGAGGTGGTGGAGCTGGCCCGGCGGGTGGCCCGTGGCGGCGCGACCCTCATCAACACCGGCATCGGCTGGCACGAGGCGCGCATCCCGACCATCGCCACCAGCGTGCCCCGGGCGGGCTTCGCCTGGGTCACCGCCAAGCTGCGGGCGCAGCTGCGCGCCGAGGGCATCACGACGCCGCTGATCACCAGCAACCGCATCAACATGCCCGACGTGGCCGAGAGCGTGCTGGCCGACGGCAGCGCCGACATGGTGTCCATGGCCCGACCCTTCCTCGCCGACCCCGAGTTCGTGCGCAAGGCGCGGCAGGGCCGGGCCGACGAGATCAACACCTGCATCGCCTGCAACCAGGCCTGCCTGGACCACACCTTCCAGCAGAAGATCTCGACCTGCCTCGTCAACCCGCGGGCGGCCTACGAGCAGGAGATCGTGCTGCGGCCCGTCGGCGACGCCCGCAAGCGCATCGCCGTCGTGGGCGCCGGCCCGGCGGGCCTGGCGGCGGCCACGACGCTGGCCGAACGCGGCCATGCGGTGACCCTGTTCGACGCGGCGGCGGAGATCGGCGGCCAGTTCAACATGGCCAAGCGGATCCCGGGCAAGGAGGAGTTCCACGAGACGCTGCGCTACTTCGGCCGGCGCATCGAGGTCACGGGCGTGGAGCTGCGGCTCGGCCACCGCGTCTCGGCGGACGATCTGAAGGGCTACGACGACGTGCTGCTGGCCACCGGCGTGAGTGCGCGCGACCCGAAGATTCCCGGCCAGGCCGAAGGCATGGCCCGCGGCCAGGTGCTGAGCTATGTCGACGTGCTGAGGGACGGCAAGCCGGTGGGCGGGCGCGTCGCCATCGTCGGCGCCGGCGGCATCGGCTTCGACATGGCCGAGTACCTGCTGGAAGCCGGCCACTCGCTGACGCTGGACCCGGCCGCATGGCGCCGGCACTGGGGCGTGGGCGACCCGGAGCAGGTGCGTGCGGGGCTGCTGCGGCCCGCGCCCGAGGCCCCGTCGCGGCAGATCACGCTGCTGCAGCGCAAGGCCGGCAAGCCCGGCGCGGGCCTGGGCAAGACCACCGGCTGGATCCACCGTGCGGCGCTGAAGATGAAGCAGGTGGAGATGCTGTCGGGCGTCAATTACGAGCGGATCACGCCCGAAGGCCTGTGGGTGAGCTATGGCGAGAAGCGGGCCGACGCCCAGTTGATCGAGGCGGACACCATCGTGCTGTGCGCGGGCCAGGAGCCGCTGCGGGAGCTGCAGGCGCCGCTGGCGGCCGCGGGCGTGAGCGTGCACCTCATCGGCGGCGCGCTGGAAGCGGGGGAGCTGGATGCCAAGCGCGCCATCCTGCAGGGCACGACGCTGGCCTGCCGGCTCTGATCAGCGCTGGGAGAGCTGCCAGAGCTGGTAGAGGGTGTCGTCGGCCTGCTCGTCGACCTCCAGGCCGGTCGCGAGGTCGAAGCTGGAGTCGTACCAGCCGCAGGTCTCGGGCTTGGCGCCCGGGCGGGGGGCCGTGCGCGGCCGGGCTTGCGCCGCGAGGTTGAACTTGGAATTCGACCAGGGCTGCTGCGAGGCGCTGAAGGTTTGCATGGCGATCTCCGGGGGCTTTTGAAGGTTCCAGCGCCATGAACGACGCGACACCGTCAGCATCGGCGCCACCGCCCGCCACGACCATCACCTGGAGGGCGGCTCGGCGGGGGGCCTCCCCCCGGAGGGCCAACCCCACCTCCCCCCAAAGAGGGACCCACAAAATGGGGTCGGAGTCGATTTTCTTCGGGCGGCGCCGCGCGCCTGGCGCGGTCAGCGAGGCGCCCGGCCCAGCTCCCGCCGGGCGTCGCTGCCAATCCAGCGCGCCGACCTCTCGCTACGCTCGCACAACCTTTTCGCCACAGTGAGCGCCTGCTCACGCAAGGCGGGATTGCGCTTGCCGATCTGGCGCAGCGCCCAGTTCACTGCCTTCTTGACGAAATTGCGGTCGTCCGCGGCGGCGGCTTCGATGAGCGGCAGCCGGGCCAGGAAATCCGCGTCCGGCCGCTGCTTCTGGTGCACGGCCGCCACGGCCAGCAGGGCGAAGGCGGCGCGCTTCTCGAACTCCGCCTCGCGCGCCGCCCAGGCCGGGATGCGGTCCCAGGACAGCGGGCTTTTGACGAAGGCGTTCAGGCAGGCCTGGTCGCAGACGTCCCAGGCCCGCATGCCGGCGACCCAGCGGTCCATCTCGGCCACGGTCAGCCGGGCGGGTTCGGCCACCATGCCGGCGAGCAGCTGGGCGTCGGGGATGCCGGTATCCCACAGGGCCAGGGCCAGCTCGTGATCGCGACCGAACCGGCGCGCCAGCGCGCGCAGGTCCGGCACGGCCAGGCCCAGGCGCCCCGAGCTGGTGAGGCCGAAGCGGGCCATGCCCTCGAGCTGCTCCGGCCGGGCGCGTTCCCGCAGGGCGGCCAGGGCTTCATCCAGGCGGCGATCAAGCTTATTCGGCATGCGCAGATTCTGCGGCCCCGGCGCGGCGGACAATCGACCGCTTCGACACGATCGACCCCTGGCCCGATGAAGCTCAACCCCTGTTTCGCCGCCCTCGCCACCGCCCTCCTCCTGGCCGCCACCCCGGCCGCCCACGCCAGCTCCGGTACGGGCGTGGCCTGGCAGGCCGCCGCGGCCGATGCCGACGTCGACCGCTACTTCACCCAGGCCAAGGCCGAGAAGAAGCCGGTGCTGCTGTACTGGGGCGCCAAGTGGTGCCCGCCCTGCAACCAGCTGAAGGCCACCCTCTTCAATCGCGCCGATTTCATCGAGCAGAGCAAGGCCTTCGTGGCCGTGGGCATCGATGGCGACGCGCCCGGCGCCCAGAAGCTCGGCACGCGCTTCAAGGTGCGCGGCTACCCGACGCTCATCCTCTTCAACCCCGGCGGCAGCGAGATCACCCGGCTGCCGGGCGGGGCCGACGCGGCCCAGGTGATGAAGGTGCTGCAGCTGGGCCTGTCCAGCGGCCGGCCGGTCAAGGCGGTGCTGGCCGACGCCAAGGCCGGCAAGAAGCTCTCCGCCAACGAATGGCGGCTGCTGGGCTTCTACGGCTGGGAGACCGACGAGCAGCAACTGCTGCCAGCCGAGCAGCGCGCCGCGACCCTCGCCCAGCTCGCCAAGGCCAGCGAAGGCGTGGATGCCGAGACGACGACGCGGCTGTGGCTGAAGTCGGTCGGCGCCATGGCCGAAGGCAAGTCGGCCGACGCCGCCCAGCTGCCGCGCCTGCGCGCCGTCCTCGCCGACCCGGTCCAGGCCCATGCCCAGATGGACGTGCTGACCAACGAGTCGCCCGACCTCGTCAAGGCCTTCGCCCCCGCACCGGGCGAGGCCCGTAACGCCCTGGTGGCGGCCTTCGATGCCGCACTCAAGCGGCTCAACGAGGACGCCACCCTGTCCCGGGCCGACCGCCTGAACGCGCTGCAGGGCCGCATCGAGCTGGCCCGCCTCGACACCCCCAAGGACGACCCGCATCCGCAAGGCATCCCACCCGCCCTGCTGGCCGAGGCGCGCGACCAGGCCGGCCGCGCCAACCGCGAAATCACCGACGGCTACGAGCGCCAGGCCGTGGTCACCGAGGCCGCCTTCCTGCTCGGCCGCGCCGGCCTCTGGAAGGAGAGCGACGAGCTGCTGAAGTCGGCCCTGGCGCGCAGCCACTCGCCCTACTACCTGATGAGCCAGCTCGGCGGCAACGCCAAGAAGCAGGGCAAGAAGGCGGACGCGCTGCGCTGGTATGAAGAAGCCTTCAACAAGAGCGAGGGCCCGGCCACGCGGCTGCAGTGGGGCTCGAACTACTTCGCCGCGCTGATCGAGCTCGCGCCCGAGGACACGGCCCGCATCGAGAAGGTGGCGGCCCAGCTCTTCGCCGAGGCCGAGAAGGACCCCGGCGCCTTCTACGAGCGCAGCGAACGCTCGCTGAAGAAGGTGGCGACCCTGCTGGGCAACTGGAACCACGGCCCCGCCCAGGCCGCCGCCGTGGGCCGGCTCAAGGCCCAGCTCGACGGCGTCTGCGGCAAGCTGGACGGCAGCGACACCAAGGCCAAGTCGGCCTGCCAGGGGCTGATGAAGAAGGCCTGACGCCAGACGCCCGCGCCGGCTGCCACTCATGCAGCGCTCCTGACCACTCGTCCCGTTCCAGGCGGCAAGGCAGCTGAGGCGCCGGATACTGCGCGCCTTCGCAACGACGAGACGAGTTCGGCATGCGTGATTGGCGTGGGCGCCTGCTGGCGCTCCTGATGGTGGCGGGCCTCGGCGGACCGGCGTGGGCGGCGCCGACGGACGGCCTGCTCAAGCCCTGCCGCATCGACGGCATTCCCAACGAGCTGAAATGCGGCAGCCTGCGCCGCCCGCTCGACCCCGCCCGGCCCGACGGCGTGGCCATCGACATCGGCTTCCTCGTCGTGCCGGCCATGGCCCGCAACAAGCAGCCCGACGCCGTGCTGCTGCTGGCCGGCGGCCCCGGCCAGAGCGCCATCAAGGTGGCCTCGCGGGTGCTGCCGCGGCTGTCGCGGCTGAACAACCGGCGCGACCTCGTCTTCGTGGACCAGCGCGGCACCGGCCGTTCCGCGCCGCTGGAATGCCCCGACGACAGCAAGCTGCCGCTGACCGAACAACTCGACGGCGACGCCCAGATGCGCCGCCTCGACGAGTGCCGGGCCAAGCTCGAGGCCCTGCCCTACGGCCGCGACGGCGGCCTGCGCTTCTTCACGACGACCATCGCCATGCAGGACATGGAGGCCGTGCGCCAGGCGCTGGGCGTGCCGCAGTGGAACCTCATCGGCGCGAGCTACGGCACGCGGGCGGCCCTCGAATACCTGCGCCAGTTCCCGGGCCAGGTGAGGCGCACCGTCATCGACGGCGTCGCACCGCCCGACATGGTGTTGCCGGCCAGCTTCTCGCCCGACACCCAGGCGGCCCTGGACAAGCTCTTCGCCGCGCATGCCGCCACGCACCCGCAGTTGCGCGCCGAATGGGAGAAGCTGCTGGCCTCCACGCCTCGCACCGTGACCGTGGCCCAGCCGCTCACCGGCGTGCCCGAGCGCTTCACGGTGGACCGCGAGCTGCTGCTGCGCGCCGTGCGCCCGCCCCTGTACCAACCCGCCCTGGCCGCCGCCCTGCCCGCGGCCATCCACGCCGCCGCGGCCGAAGGCCGCTTCGAGGGCCTGTTCGGCCTGAGCACCGCCTTCGGCAGCGCGCCGGGGCTGCGCCTGGCCATGGGCATGCATTTCTCGGTGATGTGCGCCGAGGACGTACCGCGCCTGGCCACGTCCACCGACGCGCCGGGCGCCGACTACGGCCGCGTCGACGCCGAGCTCTACAGCCGCGCCTGCCGCAAGTGGCCACGCGGCGAGGTGCCGGCCGACTTCTACAAGATCCCGCCCGCACCCAGCCCCGTGCTGGTGCTCAGCGGCGGGGCCGACCCCGCCACGCCGCCGCGCCACGGCGAGCGCGTCGCCCAGGCGCTGGCGGTGGGGCATCCCGGGCGGGTGCGCCACCTGGTCGTGCCCGAGTCCGGCCACGGCGTGATGGCGGTGGGCTGCGTGCGCGACCTGCTGTTCCGCTTCATCGACGCCCCGACCGAGGCCGAGGCCCTGCCCGAAAGCCTGCTCAAGGACGCCGCCTGCGCGACGCGCATCCCGCGCCCGCCAGCCTTCCAGCCCGTCCAGGGAGGGACGGCGCCATGATCGAGATCCGAGACGTCCACAAGCAGTTCGTCGCCCACACGGGCGGCGGCCTTTTCAAGCGCGGGGCCAAACGCGTCGTCCATGCGGTGCAGGGCCTGAGCCTGCAGGCCGCCGACGGCCGCATCACCGGCCTGCTGGGTGCCAACGGCGCCGGCAAGACGACGACGCTGCGCATGCTGGCCGGCCTGTTCCCGCCAGACGCCGGCCACATCGCCTGCGACGGCATCGTCGTGCGGGACGCACCGCTGAAGGCGCTGGCCCGCATGGGCATCCTCGGCGACGCCCACGGCCTCTACCCGCGGCTGTCGGCGCGCGAGAACATCGCCTACTACGGCCGGCTGCAAGGCATGGACGCGGACACCGCCAACGCCCGGGCCGAGACGCTGGCGCGGCTGCTGGACATGCAGGCCATCCTCGACCGCCGCGCCGACGGATTCAGCCAGGGCGAGCGCATGAAGACGGCCCTGGCCCGGGCCCTGGTGCACGACCCCGCCAACATCGTGCTCGACGAGCCCACCAACGGCCTGGACGTGCTGGCCACGCGCGCCCTGCGCGAGGCCCTGCGCTGGCTGCGCAGCCCCGAGGGCGGGGCCAAGTGCATCGTCTTCTCGACGCACATCATGCAAGAGGTGGAGCAGCTCTGCGACGAGGTCGTCATCGTCTCGCACGGCCGCAGCGTCGCCTGCGGCAGCGTGCCCGAGCTGCTCGAGCTGGCCGGCGAGGCCCGCTTCGAGGACGCCTTCGTCAAGCTCGCGTTCCCTCAGGAGGTGGCGGCATGAGACAGGCCTTCATCGTCTTCGCCAAGGAGCTGACCGACGCCCTGCGCGACCGCCGCACGCTGCTGCGCATCCTGGTGCCGGCCGTGCTGATGGGCCCGCTGCTGCTGAGTGCGCTGTCCGGCCTCATCGCCTCGCTGGAGGAGCGCGCCGACAAGCGCGAGATCCTCGTCGTCGGCCTGGATGCCGCGCCCACGCTCAAGAACTTCATCGAGCGCCAGACCTTCACCATCAAGCCCGCACCGCCCGACTACGAGGCCAGGCTGCGCACCACCAAGCTGCTGGAGCCGGTGCTGGTGGTGCCCAAGGATTTCGAGGCCAAGCTGCTCGCCGGCGAGGCGCCGACGGTGGAGATCGTCAGCGACAGCGCCAACCAGCGGGCCGCCGCGGGCGTCGGGCCCATCCGCGGCCTGCTGCTGGGCTTCAACCGCGAGCGCGCCATGCTCAACCTGGCGCTGCGCGGCATGTCCACCGAGCTGCTGGAGCCCATCGACGTCGAGGAGCGCGACCTTGCCAGCGTCCAGGCCCGCGCCGCGCGGCTGACCAGCATCATTCCGATGTTCGTCATCATGGCAGTGCTCTACGGCGCCCTCACGGCGGCCCTGGACAGCACGGCCGGCGAGCGCGAACGCGGCTCGCTGGAGCCGCTGGTGATGAACCCGGTGCCCCACGGAGCCCTGGTCGTGGGCAAATGGGGTGCCGTCGCGCTGCTGGGCATGGCCGTGGCGCTGCTCTCGTCGGCGAGCTTCGTGCCGGCGCAATGGCTGCTCAAGAGCGACAGCCTGCAGGCGATGTTCCAGTTCGGCCCGGTCGAGATGCTGGCCTTCTGGCTGCTGCAGATCCCGCTGGCCGCCGGCCTGTCGGCGCTGCTGATGGCCCTGGCCATCCGCTCCAAGACCTTCAAGGAGGCCCAGGCCGGCAGCGCCCTCGTCATCACCGCCGTGAGCCTGATGCCCATGGTCAGCCTCTTCAACCCCGGCGGCGACGCGCCCTGGTACCTGTGGGTGCCAGGTCTTGCCCAGAACACGCTGATGCTGCAGGTGCTCAAGGGCGAGACGCTGCGCTGGGCGCAGGTGCTGCCCGGCATGCTCGTGGGCTTCGCGCTGACGGCGGTGGCCCTCTTCTACGTCGCCCGCTCGATGCGGGCGGCGGTGGCGCGATGAGGGCCGCTGCCGCCGCGGGCCTGCTGCTGCTGGCGGGCTGTGCCGGCTTCAGGGGCTTCGAGCCGGCCACGCCGGACGGCTACGACGGCCCCACCGTCAACGTCGCCGACGAGGTGGTGCAGATAGACGCCGGCCTGGTGCACGTGTTCGAGATGACGCAGATCGACGGCCGGCGCCTGCTGAGCACCAGCGTGGCCACGCTGAACGCCAACCGGGGCCGCGGCTTCGCGGAGACGCCAGTGGCCATGAGCAACGAGGTGCCGCCCCGCCCGGCCCGCGTGCGGCTGCAGGCGGTGACGCAGTACGCCGCGCCCCTGCTCGCCATGACCCACCCAACCTGCCAGGTGCAGGGCGACGTGGCCTTCACCCCGGAGGCCGGCCACCGCTACCGCGTGGCGGGCCGCATCGCCGCGGCCGAATGTGCGGCCTGGATCGAGGACGCCGCCACGGGGCGCCCCGTGACCGAGGCCGTCTCCGGCAAGGGCACCGGACCCTAGCCCAGTCTTCGAGCGGCCGCCCGCAGCAGGGCCCGCGAGTAGGCGCGGTGAAAGCCCAGCAGGGAGTGGAAGAGGATCCCGAAGCGCGGCTCGCCGTCGGGTCCGCGGCTGCGCGGGACCACGGCCGAGCCGAAGTAGAGCCGGCTGCCGCCGCCTTCGTCCGCCTCGAGCCGGAACCATGACCGCGTCGCGCCGCTGTCCTCGTGCATGAGCAGCTCGTCCTCCGTGCGGGCCTGCACGGTCCAGGCCGCCATGCGCTGGCCTCGGCCTTGCGCCAGGGCATGCGCGTCGGCATCGGTGGAAGGGCGGCCGATGCGGGCGAGCAGCCAGCGCTCCAGCTTGAAGAGCCGCGTCGTGTAGAAGGCCTCGACGAAATCCGCCAGCGCGATGCGCCGGGGCAGGCTGAGGGCATAGGCGTCCGCGAAGGCGCTGCGCTCGGCGGCGAGGCGGCCGAGCAGGCTGGCCGGTGGAACCGGGACGGCGGTGACGACGAGGTGTGGAGCGGGCATGGCGTGGCAGTCTGCCTCAGCTGGCGCGGCCCTCAAGGCGCCGTCGCGGCCTCCAGCCGGGTCAGCCACAACAAGGCTTCGGTACGCGAGGCGCCGCACATCTCCAGCGAGGGGCCCAGGCCCGAGCAGCACGACGGCCGCTCCGGCCGGCCGAAGATCAGGCAGCGGCGGTCGGGCGAGAGCTGGACGCAAGGCACGCCGGCGGGCTTGCCCTGGGGCATGCCGGGGATGGGGCTGGTGATGGAGGGCGCGATGCAACATGCGCCGCAGTCGGGGCGGCAGTCCATCCGGACATTGTCGCCAGCCGAAGGCCTCAGAGGCTGCCAGCGGTGGGCGCGGGCGTGAGGGCGCGCTTCACCGCCTTGGCCCAGGCCCAGAGTTCGTCGAAGCTGCCGGCGGCGTGGCTGCCGTTGTAGGACAGCAGCAGGGTGCCGTGGTCGTTGTCGATGATCCAGACGGCCTCAGCCGGCGCTCCGAGCAGGAGGGCGATCGCTTCGGCAAAGGCCGTCAGGGCGTCCTCGGTGTGTCTCATCACGGGGGGGCCGGGCGACGCGAGGGCGGGTCCGGTCGAAAAAAAGGACCCCGAAATGAATCGGGGTCCCAACTCCACGTCAGCCTATCCAACGAGAGCCTGCCAAGGGGTACCAAGCAGGGGCTCTACCGAGCCGGAGGTGATGCTAGGGGCCCATGTCACGGCGCGTCCCTAAAGGGAACGAAGGGCGGCGAAGGCGGAATGAATCGCCGCCGGGACGCACCGAAATGACGCGACCCAGCCCATGCCCTGGCGGGTGACTTATCCACAGCCGGTTCGTAAAATTCAAGGTTTGCCCGTGCCACGACTCCGGGGTGGCGCAACACCGGCTCCCCACATGCTCTATCCCAAGGAATTCGACGTCATCGTCGTCGGCGGCGGCCATGCCGGCACCGAGGCGGCCCTGGCCGCCGCCCGCATGGGCGCGCAGACCCTGCTGCTGACCCACAACATCGAGACCCTCGGCCAGATGAGCTGCAATCCCAGCATCGGCGGCATCGGCAAGGGCCACCTCGTCAAGGAGGTGGATGCCCTGGGGGGCGCGATGGCCCTGGCCACCGACGAAGGCGGCATCCAGTTCCGCATCCTGAACGGCTCCAAGGGCCCGGCCGTGCGGGCGACGCGCGCGCAGGCCGACCGCATCCTCTACAAGGCGGCCATTCGCCGGCGCCTGGAGAACCAGCCCAATCTCATGCTCTTCCAGCAGGCCGTGGACGACCTGATGGTGGAAGGCGACCGGGTGGTGGGCGCCGTGACTCAGGCCGGCATCCGGTTTCGCGCCCGCGCGGTCGTGCTGACGGCCGGCACCTTCCTGGACGGCCGCATCCACGTGGGCCTGGAGAACTACAGCGCCGGCCGCGCCGGGGATCCGCCTGCCGTGTCGCTGTCCGCCCGGCTGAAGGAACTGAAGCTGCCGCAGGGGCGCCTGAAGACCGGCACGCCGCCGCGCATCGACGGCCGCACGATCGACTTCTCGAAGTGCGAGGCCCAGCCTGGCGACCTCGATCCGGTGCCGGTCTTCAGCTTCATGGGGAACACGGCCATGCACCCGCAGCAGGTGCCCTGCTGGATCACCCACACCAACACCCGCACCCACGACATCATCCGCAGCGGTTTCGACCGCAGCCCGATGTTCACCGGCGTGATCGAGGGCGTCGGCCCGCGCTACTGCCCGAGCATCGAAGACAAGGTCAACCGTTTCGCCGACAAGGACTCGCACCAGATCTTCCTGGAACCCGAGGGCCTGACGACGCACGAGTTCTATCCCAACGGCATCTCCACTTCCCTGCCCTTCGACATCCAGCTGGCGGCCGTGCGCAGCATTCCGGGGCTGGAGAACGCCGACATCCTGCGCCCCGGCTACGCCATCGAGTACGACTACTTCGACCCGCGCGGGCTCAAGGCCTCGTTCGAGACCAAGGTCATCCAGGGCCTGTTCTTCGCCGGCCAGATCAACGGCACGACAGGCTACGAGGAGGCCGCCGCGCAGGGCCTGTTCGCCGGGCTGAATGCGGCGCTGCAGGTTCGCGGCGACGACCCCTGGACGCCCGCTCGCGACCAGGCCTACCTGGGCGTGCTGGTGGACGACCTCATCACCAAGGGCGTCACCGAGCCCTACCGCATGTTCACCAGCCGGGCGGAGTACCGGCTGCAGCTGCGCGAGGACAACGCGGACCTGCGCTTGACGGAAGTCGGCCGTCGCCTGGGCCTCGTGGACGACGAGCGCTGGGCGGCCTTCAACCGCAAGCGCGACGCCGTTTCACGTGAAACCGAGAAGCTGAAGAGCACCTGGGTTCACCCCGGCATCCTTCCGGCTGCCGACGCTGAAAGGCTGTTCGGAAAAGCACTGGAGCGCGAATACAACCTTGCGGACCTGCTGCGCCGGCCGGGCGTCGGATTCGACACCATCGCCGAAGTGGCCGCGATCGCCAAACCCGAGGCGGGTGTTTCACGTGAAACGCTGGCGGCCGAACTCGGCGCGGACTTGGCCGGCCTCGTGACCGAACAGGTGGAGATCAGCGTGAAGTACGCGGGCTACATCGACAAGCAGGTCGATGACGTCGCTCGTGCGGCTCACTTCGAGCACCTCAGGCTGCCGGAGGACCTGGACTACAGCCTGGTCCACGCCCTCTCCTTCGAGGCCCGCCAGAAGCTCAACGCCCACCGGCCGGAAACCCTGGGCCAGGCGTCGCGTATCTCCGGCATCACGCCGGCGGCCATCTCGCTGCTGCTGGTGCACCTGAAGAAGGGCAAGTTCAAGGGCTTCAGCGAAGCGGAGGCGGCATGAGCGTGCCCATGAGGCAAATACATAGCCACAGAGGCATAGAGGCACAGAGAAATATCCACGCACCGGCACGACCTTCTCGGTGCCTCGGTGTCTCTGTGGCTGTGTTCGGGGCTCGCCGATGAGAGCCGCCCTGGAACAAGCCACCCAGCAACTTGGCCTGGATCTTTCAGCGACCCAGATCGACCAGCTGTTGGCCTACCTCGCCCTGCTGCAGAAGTGGAACAGGGTCTACAACCTGACGGCCGTCCGAGACCCGGCGCAGATGCTGAGCCACCACCTCGTGGACAGCCTCGCGGCCATTCCGCCGCTGCTGCGCCACGGGGCGCCGCAGCGCTTGATGGACGTGGGCGCCGGCGGCGGCCTGCCGGGTGTGGTGATCGCCATCTGCTGCCCCGGCACCGACGTGACCTGTGTGGACGCCGTCGCCAAGAAGGCGACCTTCATCCAGCAGGTGGCCGCCGAACTGAAACTGCCCAACCTGCATGGCGTGCATAGCCGGGTCGAGACTTTGCAGGCCCAAGCTTTCGGCGTCATCACCTCCCGTGCCTTCGCCTCGCTGGCCGACTTCACCAGCCTGACCCGCCAACACCTCGCCGAAGGCGCCGTGTGGATGGCGATGAAGGGGCAGAACCCGGCCGACGAGATCGCCGCCCTGCCCTCCGACGTCGACGTGTTTCACGTGGAACAACTGACCGTCCCCGGCCTGGATGCCCAACGCTGCCTCGTCTGGATGCGGCCGAAGTAGAAACAAAGCCACAGAGGCACGGAGACACAGAGAAATTCGGTGCCATTCCCTCTGTGTCTCTGTGACTCTGTGGCTGCGTCCCTTATCCTCCCGCGTCGCCCCGCTGTCCCTACGAATAATCGATGGCCAAGATTTTCTGTATCGCCAACCAGAAGGGCGGCGTCGGCAAGACCACCACCACCGTCAATCTCGCCGCCGGTCTGGCGCAGATCGGCCAACGCGTCCTCGTCGTCGACCTGGACCCGCAGGGCAACGCCACGATGGGCTCCGGCATCGACAAGCGCAAGCTGGAGACCACGGTCTACGACGTGCTGCTGGAGTCGGCCACCATCGCCGAAGCCAAGTCGCACGCCGAAAAAGCCGGCTATGACGTACTCGGCGCCAACCGCGAACTGGCCGGTGCCGAAGTCGAGCTGGTGGAGTTGGAGCGGCGCGAGGCCCGCCTCAAGGGCGCCCTCGCCGCGGCGTCGGCCGACTACGACTTCATCCTCATCGACTGCCCGCCGTCGCTGTCCATGCTGACGCTCAACGGCCTGTGCAGCGCCCATGGCGTCATCGTGCCGATGCAGTGCGAGTACTTCGCGCTGGAGGGCCTGACCGACCTGGTCAACACCATCAAGCAGATCCACGCCAATCTCAACCCGGACCTGCAGATCATCGGCCTGCTGCGCGTCATGTTCGATCCGCGCATCACGCTGCAGCAGCAGGTCAGCGACCAGCTCAAGGCCCACTTCGGCGACAAGGTCTTCGACACTGTCATCCCGCGCAACGTGCGCCTGGCCGAGGCGCCCAGCTACGGCCTGCCGGGCGTCGTCTTCGACCCGGCGTCCAAGGGCGCCCAGGCCTTCGTCGAGTTCGCCCGCGAGATGGTCAGGCGCATCGAGACGATGCGATGACGCCGATCCTGCTACGCCCCATGGCCGCCGCCGACGCCGATGCCGTCGCGGCCCTGCACGCGGCCAGCTGGCGCAGCGCCTACCGCGGCGTCTTCACCGACGCCTACCTCGACCAGGAAGCCGACACCGAGCGGCGCCAGGCCTGGCGGGACCGGCTGCAATCTTCCGCAGCCGGCGCCGACTGGGGCCTGGTGGCCGAGGGTGAAGCCGGCCGGCTGCTCGGCTTCGCCTACGTCATGCCGGCCCACGACCCCGTCTGGGGCGACTACGTCGACGCCCTGCACGTCGCGCCCGACTTCAAGGGTGGCGGCGTCGGCCGGCGGCTGATGCAGGGCGTGGCGCAAGGCCTGCAGCGCAGCGGCTCCGACCGCTCCCTCTACCTCTGGGTGCTGGACGCCAACACCGCCGCCCGCGCCTTCTACGAACGCCTCGGCGCCGAGGTGACCGACCTGCAACTGAGCGAGCCCCTCGCTGGCCAGCAGCACCCGGTGTGGCGCTGCGTCTGGCGCTCCCCCGCCATCTTGGCCAGCCATGCCTGACCCCACCCTCGCCCTGCGCGCCGAACAGGCGGGGCTGGACGCCTCCGCCCCGCCCCAGCAGGCCGACATCGACGGCTGGCTCATCCGCCTCTCGCCGGGCAAAGCCAAGCGCTCGCGCTGCATCAATGCCCTGCGCGCCGGCAGCCTGCCGCTGGACGAGCTGCTGGCGCGCTGCCGGCAGGCCTACGACGCGGCCGGGCTGCCGCTGGCCGTGCGCGTGACGCCCTGGAGCCAGCCCGTCGACCTCGATGCCCGCCTGGCGGCCAAGGGCTGGGGCGCCTTCGACGCCGCCGACGTCATGGTGATGGAGAGCCTGCGCCCCGACCCCGCGCCGGCCACCCTGCGCCTCCTGGACGCCGCGGCCTACGCCGCCACCGTCGGCGCATTGCGGGGTTCGTCCCCTACCGCCATCGCCGCCCATGCCGAGCGCATCGCCCACGCGCCCGTGCGCTACCAGGGCTTTGCGCTGGACGGCCCGGACGGCGGCCTGCTGGCCTGCGGCCAGATGGTCGTCGACGGCGACCTCGTCGGCCTCTACGACATCGTCTCCGCCGCCCCGCGCCAGGGCCACGGCGAGCGGCTGTGCCGCGCCCTGCTGAGCGCGGCCCACGCCCAGGGCGCCCGCCAGGCCTACCTGCAGGTCGGCAGCGACAACGCCGTCGCCCAGCGCCTCTACGCACGGCTGGGCTTCGTCTTCGCCTACCGCTACCACTACCGCAGCCCCGAGCGCGAGTTGACGTGAAGCTCAGGCGCCTGACCGCCGCCGACCTGGCCGACTTCCAGGCCTACCGCCACGATCCCGAGGTCGGGCGCTGGCAGGGCTGGACGCCACGGCCCGATGCCGAGGCCCTCGCCTTCCTGGAGGAGATGGCCGCCATCCCCCTCTTCCAGCCCGGCCAGTGGACCCAGCTCGGCATCGCCGACGAAGCCACCGGGCGCCTGCTCGGCGACATCGGCATCAACCTCGCCGCCGACGGGCGAGACGCCGAGTTCGGCTTCACCCTGGCGCGTGGGGCCCAGGGCCGCGGCATCGCCAGCGCCGCGATCCTCGCCGCCATCGACATGGTCTTCGGGCAGACGCCGGCCGAACGCATCCACGCGCAGACCGACGCCCGTAACACGGCCTGCATCCGCCTGCTGGAGCGCCTCGGCGCCCGCTGCGTCCAACGCATCGTGACCGAATTCCGCGGCGAGCCCTGCATCGAATGGCGCTACGAGCTGGCGCGTCGCCACCGCTGACCGGCCGACGTCAGGTCTTGCAGCCGGCCGTTACGACTGGGCACAAATCGGTCCGGCACGGCAGCGCCGTGTCCCCAGTTTGCAGGCCACCGGCCTGACGGCCCCGCGCGTTGACTGCGGCAACATCGCCACTCCCTCCGCAGCCGTCCCCCGATGAAGCCACTCCGCGCCACCGCCCCGACCGACGCCCCCAGGGCCGGGGGGCCGCTCAATAACTTCCTGATCCGACTGACAACAATGCGCATCCCAGCCCTGACCCTCCTGTGTGCCCTGGCGCTGGCCGGCTCGGCCGCCCGGGCCGCCGACGACACCCCCACCGCCGACGTGCGCGGCAGCGCCGACCACCCCCTCATCAGCCGCTTCCCCGGCAGCCTGCTCGTCGGCTACGGCCAGCAGGACTGGGCCACGACGGAATTGCCCGGCGCAGCCGGCATGTCCAAGGCCGACCCGCACAAGTTCGCCGACCCCGTGCAGGCCGAAGGCAAGGTCACGCGGCTGTACTACCTCGGCCCGCTGGGCAAGACGCCGCTGGAGATCTTCCGCAACCAGCAGCAGGCGTTGATGGCGGCCGGCTTCAAGCCGCGCTTCAGCTGCGAACTCAAGCCCTGTGCCGACGCCTATTTCGCGCTCGAGACCAGCGACCGCGGCAAGACCATGAACTGGGCCAAGGGCGCTCTCGTCGGCGTCAAGGGCAACAACTTCAAGGGCGCGCGCTGGGGCCTGCCCATGGCCCTGGGCACCGACGAGGCGCGCATCCTGGCCGGCACCCTCAACCGCGGCGGCACGCCGGTGCAGGTCATGGTCTACACCGCCGAGGCCGAGAACGAGTACACCGACCGCGCAGCCAGCTACATCGAGATCGTCGAGCCCAAGGCCATGCCCAGCGGCCAGGTCACCGTGGACGCCAAGGCCATCGGCCAGGGCCTGCAGGCCGAGGGCAAGATCGCGCTGGACGGCGTTCGGTTCGACACCGGCAAGACCGAGCTCAAGCCCGAGAGCGCGGCCCAGCTCGACCAGATGGCCGCCGTGCTTAAGGCCCAGCCGACGGCCAAGGTCTTCATCGTCGGCCACACCGACAACGCCGGCAGCCTGGACGCCAACCTCAAGCTCAGCCAGGGCCGCGCCCAGGCCGTGGTCGCCGCGCTGACGCAGCGCGGCATCGCCGCCAACCGCCTGCAGGCCCACGGCAGCGCGAACTATTCGCCCGTCGCCTCCAACGCCAGCGAGGACGGCCGCGCCAAGAACCGCCGCGTCGAGATGGTGCTGCAGTGAGGGCGCTCCACACCACCTTCGCCGCGCTCGCGCTGCTCGCCGCCCTCGGCGCCCAGGCCCAGCCGGCCGACGTGCCCGGCGCTGCCGACCATCCCATGATCCGGCGCTTCGCCGGCTCCTGGCTCGCAGGCCAGCGCGTCTCCGACTGGGACGCCGCCGCCGTGCCGGCCACGCCCGAGTTCCAGAAGGCCGACAAGTACAAGTTCAAGGACCTCGTCGAGCTGGAGGGCAAGGTCACGCGGCTGGTCTACATCGCGCCGCGCGGCAAGTCGGCGCTGGAGGTCTGGCGCAACTACGAGCAGGCCCTCAACCAGGCCGGCTTCAAGAAGCGCTTCTCCTGCGAGCGCGACTGCAGCGACCTCTACTTCGCCTGGACCCGCCAGCTCGATCCCACCAAAGGCTTCACCTGGGCCAAGGGCGACATCGACACGCCCAGCGGCAGCCGCTACAGCCTGACCTCGGCGCTGACCTTCGACCAGGGCCGCATGCTGGTCGGGACGCTGGGCAAGCCCGGCCAGGAAGCGACCGTGCTGCTCTACAGCTCCCTGGCCGCCAATGCCACGACGGGCCTCGTGGCGACCTATCTCCAGATCGTCGAACCCAAGGCCATGGCCACCGGCCAGGTCACGGTCGACCCCGCAGCCCTGCAGGCCGGCCTCGCGGCGGAGGGCCGCGTCACGCTCACGGGTCTCTTCTTCGACACCGGCAAGACCGAACTCAAGCCCGAGTCCAAGGCCCAGCTCGACGCCATGGCCGAGCTGCTCAAGGCCCAGCCCGCCCTCAAGGCCTGGGTCGTCGGCCACACCGACAACGTCGGCAGCTTCGAGGCCAACGAGAAACTCAGCCTCGCACGCGCCCAGGCCGTCGTCGCGGCGCTGACCGCGGCGCCCTACAAGGTCGATGCCAAACGCCTGGCGCCCCGCGGCCTGGCGTCGCTGGCGCCGGTGGCGGGCAACGCCGATGAGGCGGGCCGGGCCAGGAACCGGCGCGTGGAGCTGGTGGCTCAGTAAGGCATTCGCTCACTCCCCGGCCGGGGTGGCCGGGCGCTCCACGCGCCCGTCGGCATGCCGGGCGAAGCGGCCATCGCCGTCGCCGTGCACCGGCGCCTCGTCGCTCCAGGGCCAGCCGCCGAAGCCGGTGCGCCGGTAGTCCTCGAAGGCCTGCCGCAGCTCCTGCTCGGTGTTCATCACGAAGGGCCCGTACTGCGCCACCGGCTGGCCGATGGGGCGGCCCTGCAGCATCAGCAGCTCGGCCGCCGCATCGCCATTGGCCAGGGCGACGGCCGAGCCCGCCCTGACTTCGATGGCCGAGCCGGCGGGCACCGCATGGCCGTCGACCGCCAGCTCCGCACCGGCGAAAAAGTAGAGCTTGCGCCGCGTGCCCTCGCCCGCGGCCGGTGGCAGCACCCACTGCGCGCCGGGCTCCAGCCGCAGGGTCCAGATCGCCACGTCGGCCTGCGCCTGCGAGGCCCAGGAGTCCGGCGGCGGCGGCAGGGGCTCGGCCGCTGAGCCCGGCAGGCGGCCGGCGATGCAGGCCACCTCGGTGGCATGGCCGGCCTCGTCCACGAAGCGCTGCAGCGGAATGTCCTCGGCCCAGAACATCGTGAAATGGGGCGCGACCATCTTGGCCTCGGCCGGCAGGTTGAGCCAGATCTGGAACAGCTCCAGCGGGTTGGGCCGGTCGGTGTGCAGCAGCGGGAACATCTCCGCATGCACGATGCCCTGGCCGGCCGTCAGCCACTGCACGTCGCCGTCCCCGAAGCGCGCGCCGGCGCCCAGCGAGTCGGCGTGGTCGATGCGTCCGCGGCGCACGATGGTCACCGTCTCGAAGCCGCGGTGCGGGTGGGCCGGAAAGCCCGGCACCTGCTGGCCGTGGTACATGCTCCAGCCGTCCTGGCGCGAGAAGTCCGAGCCCAGGTTGCGGCCCGCCAGCAAGGGCGCCGGCGGCCCGTAGCGGCCGTTGCCGGGCGGGTAGGCGTCGTCGTGATGGACGCAGAAGAGGAAGGGGTCGAGGGTCTCCCAGGGGAAGCTCAGGGGCTCGACGGCGAGGACCGACGACGGCGTGGAGGTCTTGGAATTCATGGTGGGTTCCGGTCAGGGTGCGAGCCGCGACAGCGCCTGCGCGATCTCGTCCGCGCCGCCCGGCCGCACCACGCGCGCGACCTCGCGCCCGTCCTTGAGCATCACCAGCGTCGGCCACAGCTTGATGCCGAAGGAGCGGCCGAGCGGACGGCCGCGGCCATCCTCGATCTTCAGGTGGCGCAGGGCCGAGCGGGCTGCATGCGCCGCCAGGGCTTCGCCGATCGCGGGCTGCGCGGCCTGGCAGATGCCGCACCAGTTGGCGCCGAACTCCAGCACCGTGTCGCCGGCCATGGCATCGACCTCGGCGCGGGCCGGCTCGTCGCTGGAATAAGGTGCGGGGCGGTTCATCGGGACCTCCTGGAGCCGGGCTCGCCCGTTCGCGGCAAACGCGGTGCCCGCGCTGCCGCGCTCACGGCCCGGGGGCGTGGCAGACCGCCTCGATGTTGTGCCCGTCCGGGCCGATGACGAAGGCGGCGTAGTAGTTGGGGTGGTAGTTCGGGCGCAGGCCCGGCGCGCCATTGTCCCGCGCGCCGGCCGCCAGCGCCGCCTCGTGGAAGGCGTCGACCTGGGCGCGGGTCGCCGCCACGAAGGCCAGATGGAGGTGGGCCGGCTTCTCGGCGGTCTGGAACAGGCACAGCGACGCCACCTGCCCCGGCACGCAGAGCTCGATGCCGTAGCCGGGCTCGCCCTCTCCGCCCACGACGACACCCAGCGGCGCCAGGGCCTTCAGGTAGAAGGCCTTGCTCGCCTCGTAGTCGCTGACGCCGAACTTGACGTGGTCGAACATGCGGTCTCCTCGAATCAGCGCAGGCGCCGGTCCAGCCAGTTCAGCACCCGCAGGTCCTGGAAGTAGCTGCAGTGATGGGTCTCGGCGCTGGGCCCGAGGTCTTCCCACGCCGGCGCGGCCAGCACCAGGTCGCCGAGGTGGTTCATAGCCGCGGTGTCGACGACGAGGTCGTTGGGCTGGTCGAAGACCAGGTCGGCGCCGTAGTACATCGCCTGCCCCTTGACGTGGGTGACGTGCTTCCAGAACTTCCACAGCGGCTCGTTCACCTCGGCCGGCACGAAGCTGCCGCCGATGGCGCGGACCTCGGTCGCGGTGGACAAGGGCCACAGCTGGGCCAGCTCCAGGTTGTTGAGCACCCGCCCCTGCGCGAGCAGCCCGGGCACCAGGCCCACGGCGGCATCGGCCAGCGGTGTGTGCGCGCCGAGCTGCAGCACCTTGCCGAGCACGCAGGCCAGGCCGCCCACGCCGAGGGCAAGCGGCTGCAGGCCCGGCGGCGCGATCTTGCCAGCCTGGGCGGCCGCCTCGGCCACGGCGTCGGCGAAGCTGGCCAGCGTGTCCAGGGCCTGGCGCAGCTTGTCCGGCGCGGCCAGCGAGGTGCCGCCCAGCGGCGAGCCCACCAGCAAGGCCTGGCGCGCCCGCAGGCGCGGCGCCAGCCGCAGCAGCCAGGCGATGACCAGGCCGCCGCGGCTGTGGCCGACGAAGTCCAGCTCCGCCGCACAGCCGTCGAGCGCGTCGCGCAGGGCCAGGGCGTTCAGCCAGGGCGCCACGGACAGGGTCGGGTGGTCGAAGGCCAGCACGGCGGCATAGGCGCCGCTCGCGTCGTTCAGGCGCTCGAACAGGGCCTCGCCGTCGGCCGTGGCGGCGAACTCCTTGGCATACATGGCGCTGGCGCTGAAGGTGCCGTGCACCAGCACCAGCACACGGCCCCGCAGCCCGGAGAGGAAGCCGGCGGGCAGCGGCGCCCAGGCCCGGCCGTCCCAGCGGCGCAGGCCGCCGGCCGGCGTGTCCAGCGTGCCGAGCACGGGGTTGAGGCGGACGTCGAGCCTGACGAGCCCCGCCGTCACGGCGTTCTCGCCCAGCTCGGGGAAGGCGATGCGCTGCACCGTCTCGCGCGACTGCGGGCCGAAGGCCCGCCAGCTGCGCCGGCCCTGGCTGCCGAGCTGGCGCGTCGGCGGCTCGTAGACCCAGCGCAGCAGGCCGTCGTCGCGCAGCAGGCGCACGGCGGCGCGGCCGTCGGCGGCCTTGGGGTCGAAACCGCGGCGGCGGCGCTGCTGGATGGGCGCGCGCCCGGCCTCGCCTTCGGGCGCCGGCACGTCGAGCTGCTCGCCCACCCCGGCCCACAGCAGCTGGCTGGCGGCGTTCATGCCACGCCTCCCACGTCGCGCAGGTCCTGCAGCAGGGGCAGCGGCGTGATCTGGCGCTGCCGGGCGGTGATGATGTCCAGCATGGAGTCGTAGTCGGCGCGGTCGCCGAGCGCCTCGATGCCGGATTCGATGGCCTCGACGAAGCCGCAATGCTCGGTCAGGCGCACCGTCTCGATGGGCACCAGCTTGCGCTCTGCGATGAGCTGGCGCACCTCGTCCCAGCTCGCGCGGCCGGCGTGCCAGGGCACCGTCTGGGCGTTGGCGGCGGAGCTGCCGCTCGCGTCGGCGCGCACCGCGCCGCTGTAGTTGCCCGTCATCTGCATGTAGGCCTCGCGGAAGGACGGGTGCCTCCACCAGCCCGGCAAGGCGTGGCCCTCGAGCAGGAAGACGACGGGATAGATGTCCACCAGCTCCAGGCAGGCGGCGAAGAGCAGGGCCAGGTCGATGCAGGTGCCGGCGCGCTCGGCCAGCACCGTCGACGGCATGCGCAGGCGCTGGGAATCGAGCTGGCGGCTGTAGCTGGGCGGCGGGTTGATGTAGCCGAGCTGCCAGTCGTGCAGCAGCGTGGCCCAGATGGACTCGACCTGGCGGTCCACGCCGCGCAGCAGCTCCTCGTCGATGCGGCCGTCGACGGCCAGGGCGGCGTCGGGCACGCACTGGTAGCCCTCGAAGCCGGCCGTCGGGTCGTCGCGCAGCACGCGGTTGTAGCGCTGTGACTGCGACACGGCGCGCACGACGGCCGGGTCCCGCGGCAGCACGAAGGACGGCAGCCACTGGCCGTCGCGGCGGTTGTCGCGCCACTGGTCCACCGGCAGCAGGCGCAGCCGGTGGCTGTCGTGGTAGAGCAGCCGCCCGCCCTGGCGCACCCGCACCTGCAGGCTGGTGTTGATGGCCTCGTGCACGCTGCGGGCGACGTCGGCCGTCAGCGGCACGTGGATGTCCCGGGTGAGGTTCTCGCGCTCGTGCGCCATCACCACACGCCGCTCGAAGCGCGCCTCCTCGTCGCCGAGGTGCACGGCGACCTCGACGTCCACCGGATCGGCCCGTTCGGGCGCCTCGCAGCTCAGCACGAAGCGGCGGAACAGCGGCTGCGCGTTGTGCAGCACGGCGTAGTTCAGCTCGGGGAAGGGCTCGATGGCGCAGCGCACCTCGCCCGAGGCCGGTGCCGGCGCGGGCGCCGCCGGCTCGGCCGCCGCGCGCGCCAGCTCGTGGCCACGCGCCGCGTGGGCCGCACGCGTGGCCGGGTCGACGAAGACCGGCCCGTCCAGCCACAAGGTCACGCCGGTGGCATCCACCGACTCCGGCAGGGCGCGCACCTCCTCCCAGACGCTCGAGAAGGCGGCCGGCAGGTCGAAGCCGGTGGCGAATAGCTGGCGCAGCAGCTGCACGAGGGCGTATTCGGCCAGCGAATCGTCGAAGGCGTCCTGGAAGCCCAGGGCCGCCCGCGTCGCGCCCTCGGCGATCAGCATGGGGGCCAGGCGCGCCGCACTGTTCCAGACGTTGAGGGTCGTGAGGTAGGCCGGCGCATCGCCCACGGCAGCGGCCACGGCGCAGGCCAGGGCCTGGGCCGACACGAGGCGCGGGCGGCCGGACGCGCCGCGCAGCAGCAGCCCGTCGAGCAGCCGGCGCGAATCGGCGAGCAGCTCGTCGATGAGCTGCACCCGCGACGCGGCGCCGGCCTGCTCGGACTCGGGTGCCTCGACGAGGGCCGCCTTGCCCAGCAGCGTGCCCAGCTCGCGCAGGCCCTGGTGGCTGTCCATGCCGGCGAAGTGCAGCAGGTGGGGCGGCCTGGCGCGCAACTCGGCCGTCAGCTCCTCCAGGCTCGGGTAGTTCAGTACCCGCGGCGCCGGCACCTCGGGCGGCAGGGCCGCCGCGAGGTTCCGCAGCTCGGCCTCGACCGTCCAGCGCTCGCCGAGTTCCGTCGGCAGCGCATTGACGAAGAGCACGCGCAGTTGCGGCCACGGCGGCAAGACGACGGCCTCGCGGGGCTGCGGCTGCCAGCGCCCTTCCACCTCGTGCTGCACCTGCAGCTCGCGGATGACCGTCATCGGCAGCGGGCCCTCGGCGGCGGCCCGGCGCTGCTCGCGCGTGGCGGCGGCCAGCACGTACTCCCACGGGAAGATGCGCCCCTCCCAGCACAGGGCCTCGTGCTGGTAAGGCACGCGCACGACCAGCGTCGACGCCTCGCCGAGGGCCTGCAGCTGGGCGGCCGACAGGCCCAGCAGCTTCAGCGTGTCGCGTGCATCGGCCTGGTGCTGCTCGCGCACCTTGGCGTCGCGCACCCAGCGCTGGCGCGAGCGCAGCACATAAGTCCAGCGCAGCGCCTGCTGGGCCATGCTCTGGCGCGAGCGCAGGTCCACGCTGGCCAGCGGCATGCCCAGGGCGTCGCCGGGGCAGGCAATGCGCACCGCCTCCAGCAGCAGCTCATGCTCGGGCCGAGATCCGTTCTTCCCCAAGGCCATCCTCCGTACTAACGCCCGGAGTATGGCGACGCTGCGTTCTCACGCAACGTCAAGTTTGGGGTCAGGCGAGCCCCAGGGCCTCGTCCACGCCCAGATGCACGTTCATCGCCTGCACGGCCGCGCCGCTGGCGCCCTTGCCGAGGTTGTCCAGGCGGCTCATCAGCAGCACCTGGCCGTCCTTGTCGTCGGGGCTGGCGAAGACGAAGAGGTCCACGCGGTTGGTGTCGTTGCAGGCCTGCACGTCGAAGAATCCCGACTCCAGCGTGGCGGCGTCGCGCAGCGGCATCACGCGGATGAAGCGCTCGCCCTCGTAGTGGGCCGCCAGGGCCGCATGCACCGCCTCGGGCGTGGTGCCAGGCTTGAGCTGGCGCAGCTGCAGCGGCACGCTCACCGCCAGGCCCTTGTAGAAGTTGCTGACGATGGGCATGAAGACCGGCGGCGACGTGAGGCCGGTGTGGGCCATCATCTCCGGCAGGTGCTTGTGCTTGAGGCCGAGGCCGTAGGGCCGGGGTGCGCCCAGGTGGGCCGGCAGGGGCTGCTGCTGGTACTCGGCGATCATGCTCTTGCCGCCGCCCGAGTAGCCGGTGATGGAGGTGGCGCTGACGGCGGCATCGTGCGGCAGCAGTCCGGCGTCCACCAGCGGCCGAACGGCGAGGATGAAGGCGCTGGCGTGGCAGCCCGGGTTGGCGATGCGCTTGCTGGCCTGGATGGCGCCGCGCTGGCCGCGCGCCAGTTCCGGCAGGCCGAAGACCCAGCCCGGCGCCGTGCGGTGGGCCGTGCTCGCGTCGATCAGGCAGGTGTTGGGGTTGTTGACCATGAAGGCCGCCTCGCGCGAGGCGGCGTCCGGCAGGCACAGGAAGGCCACGTCCGCCGCGTTGAGCAGGCGCGAGCGCTCGGCCGGGTCCTTGCGCTTGTCGGGGTCGATCTTCAGCACCTCGATGTCGCCGCGCGCCGCGAGGTACTCGTGAATCCGCAGGCCGGTCGTGCCTTCCTGGCCATCCACAAACACGGTGTACGTCATCGCCGTCGCTCCACTCACTGAAAATCGGCCCGTCAGGATAAGGGCAAACCATGAATCCAACACGCGTACTGCTTCTTCCCGGCTGGCAAGACTCGGGGCCGGAGCATTGGCAAAGCCGCTGGGAGCGGCTGCACGGCGACGAGCGGGTGCGGCAGCACGACTGGCACTGGCCCAAACGCGGCGACTGGATGGCACGGCTGGACGAGGTGCTGCTGCAGGACGACGCCCCCGCCGTGCTGGCGGCGCATTCGCTCGGCTGCCAGCTGGTGGCGGCCTGGGCGGCGCATTCGCAGCACACCGGCCGCGTGAAGGGTGCCCTGCTCGTCGCGCCGCCCGACACCGAGCGCGAGGACATGCCGCCGCAGCTGCACGGCTGGCGCCCGATCCGCCGCGGCCGCCTGCCCTTCCCGAGCGTGGCCGTCATCAGCAGCGACGACCCTTACGGCGCCGCCGAGCGCAGCCTGCAGATGGCCCAGGACTGGGGCAGCAGCGTCGTCATGGCGGGCCCGCGCGGCCACCTCAATGCCGAGTCCGGCCTGGGCGACTGGCCCGAGGGGCGCGAGCTCGTCAAGGGCCTGGCCGGGGCCTGAAGGACAATTCCACGCCATGGCAACCAAGAAACCCAAAGGCCTCGGCCTCGGCCTCGAAGCCCTGCTCGGACCCAAGGTCAGCGACGCCCCCGCGGCCGAGCGCGACGGCACGCCCAGCACGCTGAAGCTCGAGCAGATGCAGGCCGGCAAGTACCAGCCGCGCACGCGCATGGACGAGGGCTCGCTGTACGAGCTGGCCGAGAGCATCAAGGCCCAAGGCATCATGCAGCCGATCCTTGTTCGCCCCATCGCTCCCGAGGGCGGCGCGGCCTACGAGATCATCGCCGGCGAACGCCGCTATCGTGCGGCGAAGCTGGCGGGGCTGCGCGAGGTGCCGGTGCTGGTCAAGGCCGTGCCCGACGAGTCGGCCGCGGCCATGGCCCTGATCGAGAACATCCAGCGCGAGGACCTCAATCCGCTGGAAGAAGCGCAAGGCCTCAAGCGCCTGACCGACGAGTTCGGCCTGACCCATGAGCAGGCGGCCCAGGCCGTCGGCCGCTCGCGCAGCGCGGCGAGCAACCTGCTGCGCCTGCTGAACCTCGCCGCGCCCGTGCAGAACATGCTCATGGCCGGCGACCTCGACATGGGCCACGCCCGCGCCCTGCTGCCGCTGGACGGCGCCGCCCAGATCACCACCGCGAACGAGATCGCGGCCAGGAAGCTCAGCGTGCGCGAGGCCGAGAAGCTCGTCGCCAAGGCCCAGGGCGCCGCGCGCCAGGCGCCGCTGCTGCGCGTCAAGGGCGACAAGAGCCGCGACGTGCTGCGCCTCGAGGAGGAACTCGCCGACGCCCTCGGCGCCACCGTCGAGGTGCGTGTGAAGAAACGTGGCAAGCGCGGCGGCCAGAGCGGCGAGCTCGCCATCCACTTCGATTCGCTGGACGCGCTCTCGGGCCTGCTGGACAAGCTGCGCGGCAGCTGAGGCCGCGCGCCGACGCAATGCGGCGGCGTCCGACAAGCCGCGCCGCCGAGGCGTCCAACACTACGTCGGCGCTCATGCGGCAGCGGCGGTCGACAAGGCCCCCGCGTTCGTGTGGTTTGCCCGAAAAGTGCCGGGTCTTGCCTGGGCGGCGGGCGTATGCTGGACCGGCACCCTGTCGACAAACCCTGTCAACGCAAAGCCGAGCTGGTTTGTTGGTGGGCGTGTGGCGGCTTATTCTTGAGATCGAGGAGCGGCCCGCAGCGACAAGCTGCCGGGCATGACGAGTGGAGAGTTCTGATGACGCCTTGCAGTTGAGGCGCGATCAGAACCCCCCAGCCAGCTCGGGCACGGATCGTGCCTGTGCCCTGTGGAGTTCAAACCGCAGGAGATCGGCATGGACGTCATCAGCCATTTCGCAGCGCGCTACGAGCGCACCAAGGTCGAGGAGCTCTCCCTGGAGGACTACCTCGCCGAATGCAAGAGAAACCCCCTGGCCTACGCCACGGCTGCCGAGCGCATGCTCCAGGCCATCGGCGAGCCACAGATGCTCGACACCCGCAACGACCCGCGGCTGTCACGCATCTTCGCCAACAAGACCATCAAGATCTATCCGGCCTTCGCCGAGTTCTACGGGCTCGAGGAGGCGATCGAACAGGTCGTCAGCTACTTCCGCCATGCCGCTCAAGGCCTGGAAGAGAAGAAGCAGATCCTCTACCTGCTCGGCCCCGTGGGCGGCGGCAAGAGCTCCATCGCCGAGCGGCTCAAGCAGCTGATGGAGCACGTGCCCTTCTACGCCATCGCCGGCTCGCCGGTGAACGAGTCGCCCCTCGGCCTGTTCGACCCCACCGAGGACGGTCCGCTGCTCGAGCGCGACTACGGCATCCCGCGCCGCTACCTCAACCGCATCCTCTCGCCCTGGGCCGTCAAGCGGCTGGACGAGTTCGGCGGCGACATCCGCAAGTTCAAGGTCGTCAAGCGCTACCCGAGCGTGCTCAAGCAGCTGGGCGTGGCCAAGACCGAGCCGGGCGACGAGAACAACCAGGACATCTCCAGCCTGGTCGGCAAGGTCGACATCCGCAAGCTCGAAACCTATGCCCAGGACGACCCCGACGCCTACAGCTACAGCGGCGGCCTGTGCCTGGCCAACCAGGGCCTGCTGGAGTTCGTCGAGATGTTCAAGGCGCCCATCAAGGTGCTGCACCCGCTGCTGACGGCCACGCAGGAAGGCAACTACAAGGGCACCGAGGGCTTCGGGGCCATCCCCTTCGACGGCATCGTGCTGGCGCACAGCAACGAGAGCGAGTGGAAGACCTTCCGCAACAACAAGAACAACGAGGCCTTCCTCGACCGCGTCTACATCGTCAAGGTGCCCTACTGCCTGCGCGTCAGCGAGGAGATCAAGATCTACGAGAAGCTCATCCGCAGCTCGTCGCTGGCCGAGGCCAAGTGCGCGCCGGGCACGCTGAAGATGATGAGCCAGTTCGCCGTGCTCACGCGCCTGAAGGAGCCCGAGAACTCGTCGCTCTTCAGCAAGATGCAGATCTACGACGGCGAGAACCTCAAGGACACCGACCCGCGCGCCAAGAGCTACCAGGAGTACCGCGACTACGCCGGCGTCGACGAGGGCATGAGCGGCATCAGCACGCGCTTCGCCTACAAGATCCTGTCCAAGGTCTTCAACTTCGACAGCACCGAGGTCGCCGCCAACCCCGTGCACCTGATGTACGTGCTGGAGCAGCAGATCGAGCGCGAGCAGTTTCCCAAGGAGCTGGAGGAGAAGTACGTCGGCTTCATCAAGGAGCAGCTGTCGCCGCGCTATGCCGAGTTCATCGGCAAGGAGATCCAGACCGCCTACCTGGAAAGTTATTCCGAGTACGGCCAGAACATCTTCGACCGCTACGTGACCTATGCCGACTACTGGATCCAGGACCAGGAGTACCGCGACACCGACACCGGCGAGGTCTTCGACCGCGCGGCGCTGAATGCCGAGCTGGAGAAGATCGAGAAGCCGGCGGGCATCTCCAACCCCAAGGACTTCCGCAACGAGATCGTCAACTTCGTGCTGCGCGCGCGCGCCAACAACGCGGGCAAGAACCCGCTGTGGACCAGCTACGAGAAGCTGCGCACCGTCATCGAGAAGAAGATGTTCTCCAACACCGAGGAGCTGCTGCCCGTCATCAGCTTCAACGCCAAGGCCAGCGCCGAGGACGCCAAGAAGCACGAGAACTTCGTGCAGCGCATGGTGGACAAGGGCTACACGGCCAAGCAGGTGCGGCTGTTGTGCGAGTGGTACCTGCGGGTGCGCAAGAGTTCCTGAGTCAAAAGGCAACCACAGAGGCACAGAGACACGGAGGAAATGCAAATGCTTCTTTCAGTTTTCTCTGTGCCTCTGTGCCTCAGTGGTTGCATTTCTTGAGCGACGCCATTCATGTCCCTCCAGCAAATCATCGATAGACGGCTGTCGGGCAAGAACAAGTCCATCGGCAACCGCGAGCGCTTCCTGCGCCGGCACAAGGAGCAGATCCGCGAGGCCGTGAAGCGCGCCGTGGACGGCCGCGGCATCCGCGACATGGAGCGCGGCGAGGACGTGCACATCCCCAAGAAGGACCTCAACGAGCCCGTCTTCGGCCATGGCGACGGCGGCATCCGCGAAGTCGTGCGGCCGGGCAACCAGGAGTACGTCAAGGGCGACCGCATCGCCAAGCCCAAGGGCGGGCAGGGCGGTGGCGGCAGCGGCGGTGGCCAGGCGAGCGACCAGGGCGAGGGCGAGGACGACTTCGTCTTCCACCTCACCAAGGAAGAGTTCATGCAGGTCTTCTTCGACGACCTGGCCCTGCCCAACCTCGCCCGCACGACGCTGGCCGACACGCCGGAGTGGAAAAGCCAGCGCGCCGGCTTCATGTCCGACGGCACGCCCACCAACCTGCACGTCGTGCGCTCCATGCGCGGCGCTTTGGGCCGTCGCATCGCCCTGGGCATGGACAAGCGCCGCGAGCTGCACGAGCTCGAGGCCCGCGAGCAGGAGCTGCTGAAGGAAGACCGCCCGGAAACGCCGCGGCTGCTGCTGGAGACCCGCGAGCGCATCCAGCACCTGCGCGAGCGTCTCGCGGCCATCCCCTTCCTCGATCCCATCGACCTGCGCTTCCGCGCCCGCGTGCGCATCCCGGTGCCGACGACGCGGGCCGTGATGTTCTGCCTGATGGACGTCTCCGGCTCCATGGACGAGGCGCGCAAGGACCTGGCCAAGCGCTTCTTCATCCTGCTCTACCTCTTCCTCACGCGGCACTACGAGAAGATCGACGTCGTCTTCATCCGCCACCACACCCAGGCGCAGGAGGTGGACGAGCAGAACTTCTTCCACGCCACCGAGACCGGCGGCACCGTCGTGTCCAGCGCCCTCGTCCTGATGGAGCAGATCATCAAGGAGCGTTACTCGCCGACCGAGTGGAACATCTACGGCGCCCAGGCCAGCGACGGCGACAACTGGCACCACGACAGCGGCCGCTGCCGCGAGCTGCTGGCCGACAAGATCCTGCCCCTGTGCCGCTACTTCGCCTACGTGCAGGTGGCCGAACCCGAGCAGAACCTCTGGGAGGAATACCAGAAGCTCGCCGACGACGTGCCCCACTTCGCCATGCGCAAGGCGGTGGAGGCCTCGCAGATCTACCCGGTCTTCCGCGAGCTGTTCAAGAAGGAGGGGGCCCCAGCATGAGCACACGCGAAGACCGCCGCCACCACGACCATCCCGCCACGCCGCCGGCGGGCACGCCCGACCGCCGCCAGCGCCTGCCGCTGCAGCGCATGAAGCCCCTGGCCCAGCGACCCAGCCAGCCCCTGCCCTCGCCCAATGACTGGACCTTCGAGCTGATCGAGGAATACCACGCCGTCATCCGGCAGACGGCCGAGCGCTTCGGCTTGGACACCTACGCCAACCAGCTCGAGGTCATCACCGCCGAGCAGATGATGGACGCCTACGCCAGCGTGGGCATGCCGGTGAACTACCGCCACTGGAGCTACGGCAAGGAATTCATCGCCACCGAGCGCAGCTACAAGCGCGGCCAGATGGGCCTGGCCTACGAGATCGTCATCAACTCCGACCCCTGCATCGCCTACCTGATGGAGGAGAACACCCTGGCCATGCAGGCCCTGGTGATCGCCCACGCCTGCTATGGGCACAACAGCTTCTTCAAGGGCAACTACCTGTTCCGCATGTGGACGGACGCGTCCTCCATCATCGACTACCTCGTCTACGCCAAGAACTACGTCGCCGACTGCGAGGAGCGTTATGGCCTGGACGCCGTCGAGGCCCTGCTCGACAGCTGCCATGCGCTGATGAACCACGGCGTGGACCGTTACCGCCGGCCCGCCAAGCTGTCGCTGGCCGAGGAGCGCGCGCGCCAGAAGGACCGCGAGCATCACGCGCAGATGCAGATCAACGACCTCTGGCGCACGCTGCCGCGCAAGCCCGACCGGCCCGACGAGGCCGCCGAGAGCCGCCGCTTCCCCGACGAGCCGCAGGAGAACCTGCTGTACTTCATCGAGAAGAACGCGCCGCTGCTGGAGCCCTGGCAGCGCGAGATCGTGCGCATCGTGCGCAAGATCGCCCAGTACTTCTACCCTCAGCGCCAGACCCAGGTGATGAACGAGGGCTGGGCCACCTTCTGGCACCACCGCCTGCTCAACCAGATGTACGACGACGGGTATCTCTCCGACGGCATGATGATCGAGTGGCTGAAGTCGCACACCAACGTCGTCTACCAGCACCCCGGCTCCAACCTCAACCCCTACGCGCTGGGCTTCGCGATGTACACCGACATCAAGCGCATCTGCGAGGCCCCGACCGCCGAGGACCGCGATTGGTTCCCCGACATCGCCGGCAGCGACTGGCTGCCCACGCTCGACCATGCGATGCGCAACTTCAAGGACGAGAGCTTCATCGGCCAGTACCTCTCGCCCAAGGTGATGCGCGATTTCCGCCTCTTCTCCATCCTCGACGACGAGACCAAGAGCGAGTACGAGATTTCGGCCATCCACGACGAAGGTGGCTACCGCCACCTGCGCCAGGCCCTGTCCCGCCAGTACGACCTCTCCACCCGCGAGCCCAACATCCAGGTCTGGAACGTCAACCTGCGCGGCGACCGCTCGCTCACGCTGCGCCACGTGCAGCACCTCAACCGCCCGCTGCACGACAGCGCCCAGGAGGTGCTCAAGCACGTGGGCCGGCTGTGGGGCTTCGCGGTCAACCTGGAAAGCGTCAACACGCGCGGCGACGTGACGCGGCGCTGGAACGTGCCGGCCCAGGTGGGCTGAAGCGGCCCGGCGGGCTCAGCCGGCCGGGATGAGGCTGGCCGGCGCCGTCGGCGGCTGCCACAGCCGCCACTGCCCGCGGCCCGCGTGCTTGGCTTCGTAGAGGGCGACGTCCGCCGCCTTGAGCAGGGCGTCGGCATCCTCGGCCGCCTGCGGGCAGCGCGCCACGCCGACGCTGGCCCCGGCCTGCACGACCTGGCCGCCCGGCAGGGACAGCGGCCGTCCCAGTTCCTCGACGATGCGGCTGCACACGGCGTCCAGCGCCTCCAGGCTGTCGCCCATCGGGCGCAGCAGCGCCACGAACTCGTCGCCGCCCAGCCGCGCGACGCGGTCGCCGGCGCGCACCACGTCGCGCAGCCGCTGGGCCGCCGCCACCAGCATGGCGTCGCCGGCGGCATGGCCGTATTCGTCGTTGATCTGCTTGAACCGGTCCAGGTCGATCAGCGCCAGCGCGAAGCCGCCGCCCCCGCGCCGGACCTCGGCGATACGGCCGCGCAGTTCCTCGTTGAACAGCCGCCGGTTGGCCAGGCCCGTCAAGCCGTCGAAATAGGCCATCTTCTCCAGCTGCGCCTGGCTCTCGCGAAGCTCCTCGGTGCGCTGCGCCACCAGGGCCTCCAGCCTGGCCTGGCGGCGCCGCAGCATCAGGCTGCGCAGCCGCTCCGCGCCGACGAGCAGCAACAGCAGCAGCAGGCCGCCCAGCGCCTGCACGCCGCGCCGCTGGTACCACAGCGCCTCCACCTGGACCGGGATGGCCAGCGGTGCCGACCAGGCGCCACGCTGCGGCGCGACGCGCAGCTCCAGCACATAGCGCCCCGGCGGCAGGTTGGTGTAGCTGGCCAGCTGGCGCTGCGCCGGCGTCTCCACCCAGTCGGCATCGAAACCGGCGAGGCGGTAGGCATAACGCAGCGTGTCAGCGTCGGTGAAGGCCAGGGAGGTGAACTCCACCATCAGGCTGCGCGACGCCGCCGGGATGACGGCGCCCCCCTCCTCCAGCAGCATGGCCGCCGGCACCGTGCGCCCGCCCAGGCGCGCCTCGGTGACCACCGGCCGCGGCGGCGGCAGGGCCTCGCGGACCCGCTCGGGATGGACGATGAGCAGGCCGCCCTGCCCGCCGAACAACAGCTCGCCATTGGGCAGGGCCGAACCGGCCCCGGTCCAGAACATCGTGATTCCGACGTTCTGCGCGGCCCGGAAGCTGCGCACCTCCAGCGTCGCCGGATCGATGCGCGCCAGGCCGTCGTCGGTGCTCGCCCAGAGCATGCCTTCGCCGTCGACGACCACGGCGTCGACGCCGTTGTGCGGCAGCCCTTCGGCGGTGGTGATGCGGCGAAAGGCCGGCGTGCCGTCCGGCCGCTGGCCGCTCGCCACCTGCAGGCCGCGCCCGAAGGTCCCCACCCACAGCCGGCCCTGGCGGTCGACGGCGAGGCCGGCCACCATGCCGCCCGGCAGCGCCGATGGGTCGCCCGGCTCCACCGGCAGCATGGCCACCTCGGACGCATCCTCGGCCAGCCGCGCCAGCCCTTCGTTCGTGCCCACCCACAGCACGCCGGCGGCCCAGGCCAGGGCCGTGACCTGCACGTGGCCCGGCACCTCCAGGTGGCGCAGCGCCCGCGGCGCGTCCGGACGCGACAGGTCCACCTCCCACACGCCGTCCTGCCCGCCCACCCAGAGCCTGTCCTGCCGCAGCACAAGCGCCCAGATCTCTGACGACGGCGGCATGCCGGGCAGGCGCACCCGGGCCAGGCGGCTGCCGTCGGAGCGGGCGCGGTACAGCCCGCCCTGGGTGCCGATCCAGACCTCGTCGCCACGCCCCTGGGCCAGGGCGATGACGCGGGCCTTGGGCAGGGCGGTGTCGGGACGGGCGGGGTCGGCCAGAAGCTCGGTGACCTTGTCGCGCTCACGGTCGAGGATCTGCGCGCCGTATTCGCCGGTGGCCATCCAGATGCGCCCGTCGCGCAGCCCCAGCACGGCCGGCACGTTGGCCGAGCGCACCGCGTGGCCGGGGCCGCCGTACAAGGCCTCGGTCAGGTCCTGGCGCGGGTCGTGGCGGGACAGCGCGAAGTTGGTGACCACCCAGATCAGGCCATTGCGCGCCCTCAGCATCGCGCCGACGCTGTCGTCCACCAGGCTGGACGCGCGGGCCGCCTCGTGACGCTCCCGCCGGGTCTGGCCGCTGGCGACGTCCAGCACCAGGACGCCATCGCCATAGGTGCCGATCCAGATCTCGCCCGGCCGGGCCTCGACGATCTCCCGCACCGTGTCGCTGGAGGCGTCGCTGCCGCCGCTCTCGCGCACGGGCCGGCCCACGGCGCCGCCGGCCTCGACCGCATAGACCCCGCTCAGCCGCGTGCCCACCCACAGCCGGCCCTGGCTGTCCTCGAGCAGCTTGGTGACCCGCGGTGCCGCGCCCTCGCGCGTCGGCAGCGAGATGGGGGTGAATTCCGCCTGGCCGGCGCCGCGCCGCCACAGGCCGCCGTCGCCCGCCAGCCAGAGCGCGCCATCGCGGCCCGCATGCACGGCCCGGACCGAACCCAGCCCGGCCGGCACGGCCTCGCCCTGCAGCCGGCCGCTGCGCACGTCCAGCCAGGCCAGGCCGCGATTGCCACCCACCCACAGGCTGCCAGGTGCGCGCTCGGCCAGGGTGCGGACCTCGTTGCCCACCAGCCCTTGCGGGTCGGCGATGCGCACGAAGGTCTCGGTGCGCGGTTCGTAGCGGGCCAGGCCGCCGACGTTGGTACCCACCCACAGCCGGCCGGCCGTGTCGACGTAAAGCGTCCGGATGAAGGAGTCCGGCAGGGCGTCGGGGCGCGCGGGGTCGACGGGATAGGACCGCCCGAGGAATCCGTCCCAGCGGACCAGGCCCGACTGCGTGCCGACCCAGATGAACCCGGCCGCATCCTCCGCCAGCGACATGCTGCCACCCACCAGGGTGGACACGGTGTTCTGGAAAGCCACGCCGCCGCCCGGCGCCGGTGCGGCGGCGGCAAGCCCCGCGACCAACCACCAGGCCGAGAAGAGGAGGCGAAACCAGCGGACGAAGGGGCGGACAGGCATGGCTCGGTGAAGGCGACCTTCAACTATCGGCCGCCAGCCCGCCGTCAGGGACACCAAAGCTCCCATCACCATGCAAGAACACACGTCTGGCGCAGGCTTGGCTGCCTGCGGGCCCATCTTCGGCCCGAGCGCCGCCGCCGTACACCCCAAGACCGCTGGCGAAGCGGCCCCGCCAGGGTCACCTCGAACGAGTCGTCAGCACAAGCCGCGCGAGACCAGCGCCAGCCGGCCCGGCGGCGTCAGCTGCAGTTCCCGGGACGCCTCGACGCGGCGCAGCCAGCCCTTGTCCACCATCGCCTCCAGCCAGGCCACCGCCAGCGGCCCGGCGAAATGGTCGCGGCGCTCGGACCAGTCCACGCAGTCGTAGAGCAGGCGGGCGCCACCGGCAGATCCGGCGGCAAATGCTGCCGGCAGCAGGTCCGCCAGTGCCTCCCGGCCCGCGTCGCCGAGCGCGTAGCGCCCCTCGGGCGACGCCACGACCCAGCCGCGGGCCAGCAGGGTCTCGCGCCAGCGCACGCCCAGCTCGCCCGCCAGGTGGCCGTAGCAGCTGCGCGCGTGCCGCAGGCCCTGCATGGCGGGCTGCCGCCAGCGGCGCAGGTCCGCGGCCGGTTCGGCGGCATCGCGGCTGTCGGCCAGGCGCAGCAAGGCTTCCAGCGCATGCGCCACGTCGCCGTCGGCCAGGCCGAAATAGCGATGCCGCCCCTGCGGCCTCACCCGGGCCAGGCCCTCGTCGACCAGCAGCTTCAGGTGGGCCGACATCGTCGCCGCGCCGACGCCGGCATGCGCCGCCAACTCCCCGGCCGTGTGCAGCCGGCCATCGAGCAGCCGCGCCAGCACCCGTGCGCGGGTCGGATCGGCGATGGCCGCCGCGACGCGGGCCAGGCGCGGCTCGGCCTGGGTCACCGGGGCACCTGCTCGCGGTCGTCGAGGCCGTAGTCGCGCACGACATGGGCCACGCGCAGCCGGTAGTCGGCGAACAGGCCGCCGCGACCGGCGGCCTGGGCCTGCCGGTGCCTCTCCACCTCGCGCCAGGCCCGCACCGCCGCCTCGTCGCGCCAGTAGGACAGCGACAGCAGCCGCTGCGGGTCGGACAGGCTCTGGAAGCGCTCGACCGACAGGAAGCCGTCCATGCCCTCCAGCAGCGGCCTCAATGCCGCGGCATGGTCGAGGTAGGCGGCACGTCCCTCGGCGGTGGGCTGGACTTCGAAGATGACGGCGATCATGGCTGCACATCCTCACAGAAAGTCCGCCATTCGCGCAGGATGAAGCGTTCCCGCTGCGCGAACTCGAAGTTGGCCCGCGCCTCGGGGTCGGCCTTCAGCCGGGCGCGGTAGGCCTCGTAGTCGGCCAGCGAATCGAAACCCACCAGGCCCCAGGCCTCGTGGCTCGTGCCCTCCCAGGGCAGCCAGTAGCCCAGCAGCCGGCCGCCCAGGCGGGGAATGATGCGGCCCCAGTTCGCGGCATAGGCCCGAAAGGCCTCGCGCTGCCGAGGGTCGGTCTCGTAGCGGATGAAACAGGTGATGCGGGGCATGGCGGTCCTCTCGTGTGCGGTGGAGGTCCAGTGTGGGTCGACGCCGCCACCCGACGCTTCGCCGCGCGGCGAAGCCTCGCCAAGGCCCTGCCCGGAACATGGATTGCCCCGCCGTCCCGTCCGGCGTCGGGACAATGTGTCGCCCGATTGTTCAGTTAGGTCTCGACTGCGCGGGCCGTCCTGGCCGGACGAGGCGGCCGCGCCACCAACCGCAAGGGGGAACGTCCATGAAGCTGTCCCAGAAACTGACCGGCGCCTTCGTGTCCCTGGTACTGCTGACCCTCATCGTCGGCGGCGTCGGCATCTACAACATGGCGCGCATCAACGCCAACACGGAGGAGATCGCCACCAGCTGGCTGCCCAGCGTCAAGGTGCTGGGCGACATGCGGGCCACGGCCAACCAGCTGCGCCGCGGTGAGGCCGACCACCTGATGTCGTCGACCGATGCCGAGCGCGGTGCCGCAGAGACACGCATCGCCAACGCCAAGGCATCGCTGGCCAAGCTCGAAGCCAGCTACCAGCCTCTCATCACCTCACCCCAGGAACGGGCCCTCTACGAGGACTACCGCAAGGCCGCCGACGCCTACCTGGCCGTGCAGGATCGGCTGCTGCGCTCGTCGCAGGCGGGCGAGGCACAGGCCACCGCGTCCCGCGCCCTGTTCCGCGGCGAATCGCGCCAGGCCTTCAACGGCGTGGTCGACCAGCTCGGCAAGCTGGTCGACCTCAACGACCGCGGCTCGGTGGGTGCCGCCTCGGCCGCCGCTTCGTCCTACGGCGCGAGCCGCTGGACGATGGTCGGCCTGCTGCTGGTGGCCATGGTGATGGCAGCGGCACTGACGTTGGCGCTCCTGCGCGACGTGCTCGGCACCCTCGGCGGCGAGCCGGCCGAAGCGCGCCGCCTGGCTCAGGCCGTGGCCCAGGGCCACCTGGACAGCGAGATCGTCGTCAGGAACGGCGACACCACCAGCCTGATGGCCGCCATCCACGCCATGCAGTCGGGGCTGGCCCAGGTCGTGGGCGTGGTGCGGGCCGGTGCGGAATCGGTCGCCTCAGCCAGCTCGCAGATCGCCCAGGGCAACCACGACCTCAGCCAGCGCACCGAGGAGCAGGCCAGCGCGCTGCAGCGGACGGCCGCCTCCATGGAGGAGCTGGGCTCGACGGTCCAGCAGAACGCCGACAACGCCCGCCAGGCCAATCAACTGGCGCAGAACGCCAGCCAGGTGGCCTCGGACGGCGGCAGCGTCGTCTCCCAGGTGGTGGACACGATGAAGGGCATCCACGAGTCCTCGCGGCGCATCGCCGACATCATCGGCGTCATCGACGGCATCGCCTTCCAGACCAACATCCTCGCCCTCAATGCCGCCGTCGAGGCCGCACGCGCAGGCGAACAGGGCCGCGGCTTCGCGGTGGTGGCGGGCGAAGTGCGCAACCTCGCCGGCCGCGCCGCCGAGGCGGCCAGGGAGATCAAGAGCCTCATCACCGCCAGTGTCGAGCGCGTGGAGCAGGGCACGGCCCTGGTGGACCGGGCCGGCAGCACGATGACCGAGGTGGTGGGCTCCATCCGCCGCGTCACCGACATCGTCGGCGAGATCAGCGCCGCCAGCACCGAGCAGAACTCCGGCGTGGCCCAGATCGGCCAGGCGGTCTCGCAGATGGACCAGACCACGCAGCAGAACGCCGCCCTCGTCGAAGAGATGGCGGCGGCGGCCACCAGCCTCAACCTGCAGGCCCAGCAGCTGGTGGAGGCAGTGGCGGTCTTCAAGCTGGCGCCGGGCCAGGCGGTGGCGACGGCCCGGCCGGCTGCGCCGTCGACCCCGCGCCGCCCGCCCGCCACCGGCATTTCGCCGCGCGAGGCCGACGCCCACGGCTGGGTCCACACCTGAGCGGGTCTGGCGCGCCGAAGCGCCGGCTCAGCCCCAGGCGGCCACCAGCAGGCGCATGGCGTCGGCCAGCGTGGCCGAGAGTTCGTCGGTGGAGGCCGTGGAGTCCGACTGCAGGGCGACGACCACCCAGGGCTGACGCCCGTCCGGCAGGAACACCAGGCCCACGTCGTTGACCGCGCCGCGACCGCCGGTCCCCGTCTTGGCGACGACGCGCCACCCGGCGGGCACACCGGCGCGCAGCCGCTTCAAGCCGGTGGGCGAGGCCTGCATGTCCGACCACAACCGCCCCTGCCCGGCGGTATCCAGCCCGGCGCCCAGCAGCAGATGCCGCAGCGACGCGGCGAAGGCGCGCGGCGTGGTGGTGTCCCGCGGGTCGCCGGGGGCGTTGTCGTTGAGCTCGGTCTCCCAGCGGTCCAGGCGGGTGACCCGGTCGCCTTGTGCGCGCAGCCACGCGGTCAGGCCCGCGGGGCCGTCGCAGCAGTGGCGCAGCAGGACGTTGGCGCAAGGGTTGTCGCTGAGCACGAGGATGGCCTGAACCAGCTGCGACAGCGTCGCCCGGCCCCGGGGGAGCAGGCGGTCGAAGGCGGGCGCGTGCGGCACCCGGTCGCCCGGTTGCAGGATGACTTCGTCCTCCCAGCGCCAACGCCCCGATTGCACGCCATGCGCCACGCGCGCGGCCAGCAGGCTCTTGAAGGTCGAGGCCATGGCGAAGCGCTCGTCGGCACGGTGCGCCAACGTGCGGCCACGGCCGGTGTCCAGGGCGAAGAAGCCCAGGCGTCCATCGACGCGGCGTTCCAGCGCCGCGAAATCCGGCGCGGCCTGCGCCGGCAAGGTGGTGACCGCGGGGAGGGCGGCCAGCCGGCCGATCAGCGTGCGACGTCTCATGGCGGCCGATTCTCGTGCGCCCTGAAGCACGCTGCTGGTGCGGGGGCACCGAACTGGCCCGTCGCCAAACTTACCAACCCGTCAGACTCGCGCAACAACCGGGGCCCTGACCGTCGCCGCGCCCCGCCGCGGCCGGGACAATCCCGCCGCCGGCCCTGCTGTTGGGGCCGTTTTCAATTTCTGGAGTCGTCGTTTGATGAACGCCCCGCGCCTCAGCCTCCTGGCCCTCGCCCTGAGCACCGCCCTGCCCGTCCTGGCCCAAGAAGCGCCCAAGGACCGCAGCCAGCTCGACACCGTCGTCATCACGGCCGAGCGCCGTGCCGAGAACATCCAGGACGTGCCCAACGCCGTCTCCAAGATCAGCGGCGAGAAGCTCGACGTGCTGGCCTCCGGCGGCCAGGACCTGCGCTTCCTGTCAGGCCGCGTGCCCAGCCTGAACATCGAATCGAGCTTCGGTCGCGCCTTCCCGCGCTTCTACCTGCGCGGCTACGGCAACACCGACTTCCGCCTCAACGCCTCGCAGCCGGTCAGCGTCATCGTCGACGACGTGGTCCAGGAGAACCCCATCCTCAAGGGCTTCCCCATCTTCGACACCGCCGCCGTCGAAGTGGTCGCCGGCCCGCAGGGCACCCTCTTCGGCCGCAACACGCCGGCCGGCGTCGTCAAGTTCGACTCCGTCAAGCCCAGCCACAAGCAGGACGGCTATGCGAGCCTCACGGTCGGCAACTACGGCACCGTCAACGTCGAAGGCGCGGCCAACCTGCCGTTGAGCGGCGACTGGGCCGCCCGCATCTCGGCCCAGAGCCAGCGCCGCAGCGACTGGGTCGACAACACCGCCGCGAACGCCGCCACGCCCAAGACCGAGGGCTACCGCGACAGCGCCGTGCGCGCCCAAGTGCTGTACGAGCCGCACCAGCAGTTCAGCGCCCTGGCCAACGTGCACTTCCGCGACCTGAACGGCAGCCCGCGCCTCTTCCGCGCCAACGCCATCAAGCGCGGCACCAACGACCTGGCCGACGGCTTCAGCACCGACACCGTCGCCTTCAACGGCGTCAACGAGCAGACCCTCAAGCAGACCGGCGGCAGCCTGCGCCTGAAGTGGTCCCTGCCCGGCGTGAACGTCTACTCCATCACCGGCTACGAGCACGTCAAGCCCCTGTCGCGCGGCGACATCGACGGCGGCGTCGCCGGTGCGCCCGGCATCCCCTTCCAGTCCGAGACCGGCAGCGGCATGAACGGCCACCGCCAGCTCACGCAGGAGGTGCGCCTGGAGTCCAACACCGCCGGGCCGCTCAGCTGGCAGGCCGGCGTGTACGCCTTCGACGAGAAGTACACGATCGACAACATCAGCTACGACACGACCACCCACGTCGACGTCGACCACATCTACACCGCGCAGACCAACAAGGCCTGGGCCGCCTTCGGTTCGCTGAACTACGCCGTCAGCCCCAACCTCAAGCTGCGCGCCGGCCTGCGCTACACCAAGGACAAGAAGGACCTGTCCACCACCCACGCCGGCAGCGGCGGGTTCAACACCTCCACCGGCACCACCGCCCACACCGACGACGGCAAGTGGAGCGGCGACCTGTCGGCCACCTACAAGCTCGACGCGACGACCAACCTCTACGCCCGCTACGCCAACGGCTTCCGCGCCTCGTCCATGCAGAACGCCTCGGCCTTCGCCGGCCAGTCGCAGGCCGGCCCCGAGAACGTCAACTCCTACGAGGTCGGCTTCAAGAGCGAGCTGCTCAAGCGCACGCTGCGCCTGTCGGGCTCGCTGTTCACCTACACCGTCAAGGACCTGCAGCTCACGGCCGTGGGCGGCAGCAGCAACGCCACCCGCCTGCTCAACGCCAAGAAGGCCACCGGCAACGGCGCCGAGCTCAACCTCGAGGCCCTGATCACGCCCGACTTCCTGGTCACCTTCGGCGGCTCGCTGAACAACACCAAGATCAAGGACGCGGCCCTGGGCGTGCCCCCGGGCGGTTCGCTCAACACGGCGCCGTTCGGACAGCCCAAGGTCTACCCGACGGTGCTGGACCCGATCGTCAACGGCAACGCCATGGTCGACGGCAACGCCCTGCCCAACGCGCCCAAGTGGACGGCCAACCTGACCGCCCGCTACAGCATCCCACTGGCCAGCGGCGACGAGGTCTACGTCTACACCGACTGGGCCTACCGCTCCAAGGTCAACTTCTTCCTGTACGAGGCCACCGAGTTCACCGGCAAGGCCGTGACCGAAGGCGGCCTGCGCGTGGGCTACATCTGGGGCAACGGCAAGTACGAGGCCGCCGGCTTCGTGCGCAACCTGACCAACCAGATCCGCGTGACCGGCGCCATCGACTTCAACAACCTCACGGGCTTCATCAACGAGCCGCGCACCTACGGCGTGCAGCTCAAGGCGATGTTCTGAGGCCCTCGCTCCCGGCTCGCAAACGCCGCCTTCGGGCGGCGTTTTTCATGGTGCGCCGCAGAACGGGGTGTTCAGCGCGGCCCCGCCTCCAGCAACGTGAACCGCCCTCGCGGGAGGAGCTTGCGGAAATCCCGGTCGAAGCTGACGAGATGTTCCCCTGCCTGTTCCACCGCCGCCGCCAGCCAGGCGTCGGGCACGTCGTTGCCGCTGAGCGCCTTGGCCGTGCACAGGGCCGTCAGCCGCGGCCACTCCGGGCCGAGGGTGCCCAGCTGCACGCCAGGCAGGGCCAGCAGGGCGTCCACGAACGCCACGGCCTCGGCCATCGGCGTGGGTGTCACGAAGATCTTCGGGCTGGTCACCAGGCGGAGCAGGCTTGCCAGCACCATCGGCATCACCGTGAAGACCGCACCCGACTGCGCACCGTCCAGAGCGCCTTCCAGCCAGTCCCGCGCGATGCGGTGATGGGGGTGGTCCGCACGGAAGGCGGCCACCAGCACGTTGACGTCAGGCGTCATCGCCCAAGGCTTCCAGCAGCGCCTTGTTGCTCTTGGGGTCCACACCCTCCACCAGACCCGTGTGGCCGTCGAAGACGGGCAGGCGGCCCCGCCGCGCCGGCTTGGCCGGCTGGGCGCGCAGGCGCCATTGAAGGCCTTCCTCAATGAGCCGCGTCAGGCTGGTGCGCTGCTGCGCGGCCAGGGCCTTGGCGTCGGCCAGCAGCTGGTCGTTGAGGTCGAGCGTGGTCTTCATGGGAGAAATGGTACAGAAATCTGTACCGGGAATCTCATCCCGCCTTGGGCAGCCGGTACACCGCGCAGAGCTTGTTGCCGTCGGGGTCGCGCACATAGGCCAGGTGCATGGGGCCGAGGGCGCCGTCGCGCAGGCCCGGCGGCTCTTCGATGGACTGGCCACCGTGGGCCACGGCCACGTCGTGGAAGGCCTTGACCTGTTCGGCCGACTCGCACTTGAAGCCGATGGTGCCGCCGTTGGCATGGCAGGCCGCCTCGCCGTTGATGGGCTGGGTCACGCCGAAGCTGTTGCCCGCATGGCGGTAGAACACGCGCTGGTGGCCCGTCGGCGCCGGGCTGCGGAAGCCTTCTGCGGCGCCGAGCACGCCGAGCACCGCGTCGTAGAAGCGCTTGCTGCGCTCGATGTCGTTGCTGCCGACCATGATGTGGTTGAACATGGGTGTCGTCTCCTCGTGAGCAGTGGAAAGCGCCGGATTGTGGTCAATCGCCGGGGCCTGGGCCGGTGAAGATTTTTCCGGGGTTGAGGATGCCGAGCGGGTCCATCGCCGCCTTCAGCGCCCGCATCACGGCCACCGCCTCGTCGCCGGCCTCGTCGCGCAGGAAGCCCTGCTTGTGCAGCCCGATGCCGTGCTCGCCGGTGCAGGTGCCTTCCAGGCGAATCGCCCGCGCCACCATCTGCGCGCTCAGCCGCTCGGCGGTGGCCAGTTCATCGGGCCGCGCCGGGTCGAGCAGGTAGGCCATGTGGAAGTTGCCGTCGCCCACGTGGCCGACGACGAAATAGGGCAGGCCGGCGGCCTCCACCTCGTCGATGGAGGCGTTGATGTTCTCGGCCAGGCGCGAGATGGGCACGCAGGTGTCCGTCGTCACCGCGCGGCAGCCGGGGCGCATCTGCAGGCCCGACAGGTAGGCATGGTGGCGCGCCGTCCACAGCCGCGTGCGGGCCTCGGGCGTGGTGGCCCATTCGAAGGCCTCGCCGCCATGCTCGTCCGCCACGGCCTGCACGGTGGCGGCGGCCTGCTCGGCCACCCCGGCCTCGCTGCCGTGGAATTCCATCAGCAGCATGGGCGCTTCCTTGAGCCCCAGCTTGTCGTGCGCATTGACGGCCTTGATGGCGTTGGCGTCCAGCAGCTCGCAACGGGCGATGGGCACCCCGAGCTGGATGACCTGCATGGCGGTGCGCACGGCAGCATCGATGCCCGGGAAGAAGCAGACCGCCGCCGACACCGCCTCGGGCAGGGGATGGACCTTGACGGTCAGCTCGGTGATGACGCCCAGCGTGCCTTCGCTGCCCACCAGCAGGCGCGTCAGGTCGTAGCCGGCGCTGCTCTTCTTCGCCCGCGAGCCGGTGCGCACGACCTCGCCGTTCGCGTTCACGAAGCGCAGGCCCAGCACGTTCTCGCGCATGGTGCCGTAGCGCACGGCGTTCGTGCCGCTGGCCCGCGTGGCCGCCATGCCGCCCAGGCTCGCATCCGCGCCGGGGTCGATGGGGAAGAACAGGCCCTCGTGCCTGAGCGCCTCGTTGAGCTGCTTGCGCGTGACGCCGGGCTGAACGGTCGCCGTCAGGTCCTCGGCGTCGATGCGCAGGATGCGGGCCATGCGCGAGACGTCGAGGCTGACGCCGCCACGCACGGCCAGCAGGTGCCCCTCCAGCGAGGAACCCGCGCCATAGGGGATGACAGGCACGCGATGGGCGGCGCACAGCGAGACGACGCGCGCGACCTCGGCCTCGCTTTCGGCGAACACCACCGCCTGCGGCGGCGGCACGTCGAAGACGGATTCGTCGCGGCCATGCTGTTCGCGAACGGCCTGGGCCGTGGAGCAGCGCTCGGCAAAACCGGCTCGCAGCTCGTCGAGGAAGGCGGCCGGCAGGGCCGGCGCGGGGACGAAGGATGAGGGCGCGTTCACGGACAGCTCCACGGGCGACGCGGGATTGTCTTGCAGTGCCCCGGCCGAAGTGACAGCATCACCCTTTGCTGACCCGGGAGACCTGCATGGACCCCACCTTGAGCTGGCTGCTGCTGATCGCCGTCGCCGTCCTCATCCTCGCCGGAGCGGTGCGTTTCGACTGGCTGGCCCTGCGATGGCGCGAGCTGCTGCGCCGGGCCTCGCCGCCCGATGACGGCATGCCGCCGCCACCGCGCGGGTCGGCGGGTACCGGTTTCAAGCCGCACGACGCGCCGCCGCCCCATCGTCCGGCCTTCCACCGCAGCGGACGCCGCCACTGAGCGCAACTGCGCACAATGGCGGCTTTGCATCCGAGCAGACCGCCATCATGGGCAACCGCCTTTCCCAGATCGCCACCCGCACCGGCGACGACGGCACCACCGGCCTCTCCGACGGCAGCCGCGTCCCCAAGGACCACCTGCGCGTGCAGGCCATGGGCGACGTCGACGAACTGAACTCCCACCTCGGCCTGCTGCTGGCCGAGCCCCTGCCAGAGGACGTCCGCGAGCTGGTCATCGTCATCCAGCACGAACTCTTCAACCTCGGCGGCGAGCTCTCCTGGCCCGGCGGCGAGTTGCTGAAGGAAGCGGCCGTACTGCGCCTGGACGAGGCGCTGGAGCACCACAACGCCGCCCTGCCGAGGCTCAAGGAATTCATCCTGCCGGCCGGCACGCGCAGCGCGGCCATCGCCCACGTCTGCCGCACCATCGCCCGGCGGGCCGAGCGCGCCGTCGTCACCCTGGCCGCCCACGAGACGGTGCGCGCCGCGCCGCGCCAGTACCTCAACCGCCTGTCTGACCTGCTCTTCGTGCTGGCCCGCGTGCTCAACCGCGCCAACCTCGACGGCCTGGGCGGCGACGACGTCTACTGGCAGAGTGAGCGCATGAAGCGCCTGGACGCCGCCGGCGCCTGAGGCGGCTTCAGCGCCGCCGGCCCCAGGTCTGCCAGGCGAACCAGGCCCAGCGCAGCCCGCGCCAAAGCAAGCCGCGGCGCCGGGGGCCCGCCCCCGCGAAGAAGGCCGCGCCGCCGCCGAGGGCGGCCAGCACGGCCGGATGCGAGAGCCACTCGCGCAGCGTCAACACGCGGCGGGCCAGGCCGTCGGCCCGGTCGCCGAGGTCGTCAACTGCCAGCACGGCCTGGCCCCTCAGAACGGCAGAGGCCAGCAGCAGGTTGGCCTTGCGCTCGGCACGCTGGCCGGGGTCGGCCGGGATGCGCGGCATCATGGGCCGGCCCGCCGCCTCAGCGCGTCGGCGTCATCGCGCAGCTCCGCGATGCTGGACTGGAAGAGGGTGGCCGGCTGGGCGATCAAGGCCTTCACCTTGAGCACCGCCACGATCGCCGCCGCGACGAGGACGACGGTACCGCCGCCCAGGGCCAGCAGCCGGTAGCTGTCCCATAACGCCACGGTCACCAGCACCAACACCATCAGCAGCCCGAAGCCGGCGAGCAGGGCGGCCAGAACCGCCCACAACAGCAGGCTGGCGATGCGCTCCTTCTCCTCCTGGGCCTCGATGGCCAGCAGCTCGAGCCGGATGCGGCCGAGCGTCAGCAGCGACGTGCCCAGGCGCCGCAGCGGCGCGGAGACGGGTTCCTTGGTGTCGCTCAAGATCGGCGGCTCAGCGGCGGCCGATCAGGACGCCTAAGGCAAGGCCGATGGCGGCGGCGGCGCCGATGGCCTGCCAGGGCTTGGCGTGCACGTAGTCGTCCGTGGCGGCGGCGGCGTCCTTGGCGCGCTGCACGGCCTCGTGCTGAGCGTCGGCGATCTTCTCCTTGGCGCCGGCGAGACGATCCTGGATGCGCGCCCGCAAAGCCTTGACTTCGCCGTCGGCCTTCTGCGTCGTGGCGGTCATCAGCGCGTCGATGTCGTCCATCACGGCGCGGAAGTCGGCGGCCAGCTTTTCCTTGGCCAGGGTGGTGTCACTCATTGCCAGCTCCTCGGTGGGAATCAACACGGCCCGAGCCTAACGCCATCGGCGGCGCTTCGAAATGACCCAACTCAAATGACGCGTCCTTGTCCTACAAGGCCTGGACCGCCTGGCGCAGCCGCCGGGCGTAGGCCTCGCGCAGCGCCGGCGGCGCGACGACCTCCACCTGGCCGGCGTGGCGCAGCAGGTCCATCAGCAGCTCGGTGTCGTCCACGTAGGGCAGGTGCAGGCGCCAGCGGCCGTCGGGCAGGAACTCGCTGCGCTGGGCCGGATGCCACTCCTCCCGCGACACCCAGGCCGCCGACTCCGCACTGAAGACGAGTTCAGCCTGCTGTGGCCTGCCGCCAGCGAAGATGCCATAGCCCTGGTCCAGCTCGGCTTCCAGCTCGGCCAGGGGCACGGCCTTGGCCTCGGCGTCCAGCAGCGTCGCGGCCTCGATGCCGTCCAGCGCAAAGCGGCGGTAGGCGTCGCTGGCATGGCACCAGGCGTCCAGGTACCAGGCATGGCGGTGGTGAACGAGGCGCTGCGGCGAGACCTCGCGCTCGCTGGCGGCGCCGTCGCGCTTCTTGCGGTAGCGGATGGCCAGGCGCCGGCGTTTGACGACCGCACTGCCCACGGTCTCGAAGCTGTCGCTGGCCACGCGGCGGCGCGCCGTGCCGATGAGCCTGACGCGGCGGCGCAGTTCGTCCGCCTCGGCGGCGTCCACGCCCAGCATGCCGGTGATCTTGTCGAACATGGGCTGCAGGTGGCGGCCGACGACGCCCTGCTCGTCCAGGCCCGCCAGCATCTGCTGCATGGTCAGCAGGGCATGCAGCTCCGCCTCGTTGAACCACACGCCCGGCAGTTCGTGCTTGCCGCCGCGCCACTGCTGGCCGAAGCGGTAGCCGTTGGCGCCGGCGTCGTACTCGATGGGCGCGTCCAGCCGTTCGCGCAGGTAGGCCAGGTCGCGCTTGAGCGTGGCGGGCGACACCTCCAGCGCCTCGATCAGCTCGGCGAAGGACACGCAGCCGCGCGAACGGATCAGGTGCTCGATCTTGTAGAAGCGTTCGGTGCGGTCCATGGTTCAGCTGAAAATATTCACAGTGGTTTAGCGGGTGGATCATCTCATGAGCTACCGCGCTCGCAGACTGTGTCGCGTGCCTCTCCTCTTCTCACGGAGCCCGACCATGCAAGCCGTCTTCCACGCCCACGACGCCACCGCCCAAGCCGCCCGCCCCGCCTTCGTCCAGTTCGACCTCGACATGGACCAAGCCCCCGCCGGCCTCAGCGCCCATGAACGCGTCGGCCTCGCGCTGGGCCGCGACTACGCCCTGCACGGCCTGACGCCGCCCATCGCCCACCTCTACCCGCAGTCGCCGCTGCAGCGCGGCTGGCAGGCCGCCCGTGGCCGGGCCGTGCGCACGCCGGCCAGCTCCCAGGTCGAGCGCTGGCTGGCCCTGCGTACCTATGCCTGGGCGCGTGGCCGCAGCTTCGAGGACATCCAGCTCACGCCCCACCATCTCGCCCAGCTCGACACCGACCACTGCCCCGTCACCCGCGAACTGCTCGACGACGACAGCCGCAGCATCGACCGCGTCCGCGACGATGCCGGCTACGCGGCCGGCAACCTGGCCGTCATGAGCCGCCGCGCCAACCGCGCCAAGGGCAGTCGCGGCTACCAGGCCCTGGCCGACATGGCCGCCAGCTGCGCGGCCGGTCCCATCACCCGCATCGGCGGCCTGGCCGAGGCCGACTGGGAGCGCCTGGCCGTCCTGACCAGCTTCGTGACGCCGCTCAGCCATGAGGAGGCCGCCCGCATCCCGCTGCGCGTGCTGCCGCCCAACCGCCTGCGCCTCTTCAACCCCGTTCAGGCCCTCCAGGCCCTCGTCACCCGCCAGCTCGCCACGCCGGGCTGGAGCGCCCGCCTCGCCCGCCTCGAGGCCCTGCTGCCCACCGACGCCCTGCGCACCGACTTCAACCGCTTCCTGCTGGCCCTGGCCCCGCGCGTGCTGGGCGCGGCTGAACTGCAGCAGCCACACCAGATCCGCTGGGCCCTGGAAGACGCCTGGGCGCAGCCCCTGGTCCAGAAGCGCTGGACGCGCTTCGCCCTGCAGCTGACGCCCGAACAGGCCGAGAACCTCGTCGAGCGCGCCGCCGCCAGGAAGCTCAGCCCCGTGCACATCCAGCGCCACGACGACGCGACCGACGGCTGGGCCCTGGCCACCGGCGGCTACGCCGCCTGACCCCGCAGTCGAGGGGAGGGTCGGCCGGAACCTGTCATGTGGCCTTCACCGCCGGGCTGGACAGTGCGCCGGTCTGTTTCCGGAGCCCACCATGAACAAATCCCTCGCCCTGCTCGCCAGCGCCGCCGTCGCGGCCCTGGCCTCCCACACCGCCACCGCCGCCGGCCTCACCACCGGCGACCTCGTCTTCAGCGCCTTCAACGCCGACGAGGACGGCTGGGCGATGGTCGCCTTCGCCGACATCGCACCCAACACCACCGTCTACTTCACCGACAACGAGTGGAACGGCAGCACCGGCTTCAACACCGGCGAGAGCTATCACCGCTGGGTCAGCGGTGCAGACACGGTCGCCGCCGGCACGGTGATCCGCTTCAGCAAGATCGACACCACCAGCCTGTCGTCCTCGGTCGGCACGCTCTCGCGCCAGGCCGTCAGCGGCAGCACCAACTACGGCCTCGCCGCCAGCAATGAGACGCTGTACGCCTACCTCGGCAGCGCCACCGCACCGACGACCTTCCTGAGCGCCATCACCAACGGCAGCTTCGCAGTCGATGGCAGCATCGCCGGCACCGGCCTGACGGAAGGCCTGAACGCCATCCGCCTGAACAAGAACACGACCAGCGCGACGCCGGATTTCGGCCAGTACGACGGCGCCCGCAGCGGCCAGCCGAACTTCGCGGCCTACAAGGCCCTGGTCGGCGACGTGGCGAACTGGACCGTGGACACCACCAACGGCAACTACGCTGCCACGGTGCCCAATACGACGGCCTTCACGGTCACCGCGGTGCCCGAGCCGCAGACCTATGCGCTGATGCTGTCCGGCCTGCTGGCCATCGGCTTCGTCGCGCGCCGCCGCAAGGGCTGAAGCCCCTCGTTCAAGGAGTACCTTGGCGCCACGGCTGGTACCGCAGCCGTCGCTCAATCGGACCCAAAGCAAAGCGCCCCTCGGGGCGCTTCTTTCATGGCCGCTTCAGTTCAGACCAGCGAGCGATGCAGGCGGATCTCCTCGACGCGGGCACCGCCCACTTCCGAGGTCCGCGCACTGCCGAGTTCGCGCTTGAAGCCGGCCAGCTCGAAGAAGCGCAGCGCCCGCTCATTGCGCAGGTAGCACCACAGCGTGGCCTTGGTGCAGCCTTCCTCCTGGAGACCATCGCGCGCGGCATCCCACAGGGCCAGGCCGACGCCTTTGTCCCAGTGCACGGGGTCGGCGAACATCGCCCAGACCTCGCCGGTCGTGGCCGGCGTGCCCTTGTCGCGCGAACGGTCGAAACCGACGAAGCCCATGATCTTGTTGTCGAGATGGGCCACCAGGACCTGCGGCTCGCACAGGTCGATGGCTTCGCGCCAGAAGGCCTGGCGCTTCTGCACCGACATCGCATCCAGCGCCGCGGCGGGCAGCAGGGCCTTGTAGGCATCCTGGCTGGCGGCGACGTGGATCTCGGCGATGGCCTTGGCATCGCGCAGGGTGGCGGGGCGAACCTGGATCACGGACATGGAACTCTTGGAGCTTTGGCAGGGGACGAAAGCGCGCGATTGTCATTGCCCAAGTCCGTCAGACGGCCACTTGACAGAACTTTTTTCTGGCAGGTCCTGCGCTCGACGGGACCGCCATGTTGCGGGCCGATGGCTGCGGCAACCCCCTCAAGACCTCTTCAGTGGTGGGTGCTTGACGGCGTTCATCGCCAGCTTGCGCTCGACTGCAGCGTCGAGGTCCACGCCGCCGTGATCGGCGATCTGCACCAGGTAGAGCAGCACGTCGGACAGTTCCTCTCCGAGATGGCGGCGTTGGTCGTCGCTGAGGTTCAGCGACTGCTCGGGCGTCAGCCACTGGAAGATCTCCAGCAGCTCGGCCGCCTCCACCGTCATCGCCATGGCGAGGTTCTTGGGCGTCTGGTAGGGCTGCCAGTCGCGCTCCTCGGCGAAGCGGCGCAGGCGTTGCTGCAGGGCGGAGATGTCCATGGAAGTAGCGGGCTATGTATTCAAGACAGTATTCAAGATTTGAAGGTAGTCGTCGTAGTAGTGCCCGCCGCGCGCTGTGGACAAACCCCAAAAGTCCTTGCGTGCCAAGCGCTTGGCCGCGGCAAAAGCCTGTGTGCCGACCCCCGGACGACTTGGCCGCCGATTGGGAACAACTCGGCCGGATGCCGCCCGCCTGTGGATATCCGCCCGGTTGTCCCAGCGCCATCCACAGACTTGCCCCGCGTCGCCGAAGCCTTCGGCTGTCTTTCTTTACGCGATCCAAGGGGAAAAACGAACGACCGTACGAAATTGCTGCGGCTAGAGTTGCGCTCCCCAATTTGCAAGCGCCGCGCCCGCGGTGTCGCCTAGGAGACAACATGAAACCCTTACTCACCCGGATCGCCGCCGCGTCGGTGGCACTCCTCGGCGGCCTGCTGGTGGCCGGCTGCGGCGGCGGCGGCGCCTCGGCGGACACGACCCCGGCCGTCAAGATCAGCTCCGTCAAGGTCTTCGGCGACAGCATCCAGGACAGTGGCACCTTCGGTTTCAAGTTCACCGTCCAGAGTTCCGACAACCTGATCTACGCCGAGCGCGTCGCGGCCAACTACGGCCAGACGCTGTGCTCCTACTACGCTGCGACCAGCGAGACCACGTTCGTCAACAGCCCCAAGGCCGGATGCACGAGCTATGCGATCGGGGGGGGCCGCATCACGCATCCCAAGGTACTGCCGACCAACCCGCTCAACGTGGGCGTGCAGATGGCCGCCTATGCGGCGACGGGCAGCTACACGGCCAGCGACCTCGTCATCATCGACGGCGGCGGCAACGACTCGGCCGACCTGGTGGGGGCCTACCTCAGCATCCCCAAGGACCAGGCCGCCAGCTACTCGGCCCTGCTCGGCACGCTGCTGACGCCCACCCAGATCGGCACGGCGCTGCAGGGCGGCGCTGCCACCACGGCCCAGATTGGCGCGACCTACATGACGGCCCTGGCCGACAAGTTCTACGGCCAGATCAAGACCAACGTCCTCGACAAGGGCGCGACCCACGTGGTCGTCATGAACATCCCCGACATCACCTTCACGCCGCGCTTCCAGATGGTGCTGGACGGCGTCCAGGCCGCGACGGTGGCTGGAGCCAAAGCCAAGGGGGCATCGGATGCGGACGCCGCTGCCGCCGGTGCCAAGGCACGAAGCGATTCGCAGGCCCTGTTCCAGGGCTGGATGACGGCCTACAACACCGAACTGGCCGCCAAGCTGGCCGGCAACGACGGCGTCATCGTCATCGACTTCTTCAAGGCCTTCCAGGACCAGGTCGCCACGCCGGCCCAGTTCGGGCTGACCAACATCAAGACGCCGGCCTGCCCGATCAAGGGCGTGGGCAGCGACGGGCTGCCGACCTACGACTTCCCGACCTGCACGGCCGCGGCCCTGTCCGCCGCGCCGCCCGCAGGCGCCACGGGCGGCGCCGACTGGTGGAAGAGCTATGGCTTCTCCGACGGCTTCCATCCGACGCCCTACGGCCATCAGCTGACGCAGCAACTGATCGGCAAGTCCCTGGCCACCAAGGGCTGGCTCTAAGCCGCGGCCTCACCCATTCGGAGACCTCCCATGAAAAGCAAATTCCTCCTCGGTGTCGCATCCGGCCTGGCCGTCCTCCTCGCCAGCGGCAGTGCCTTCGCGCAGTCGGCCGGCAGCATCGTCGTCTACGGCGGCGCGGCCCAGATCACGCCCCAGGTCGACAGCGGCGACCTCACCGCGCCCAGCCTGGCCGGCACCAAGGTCGATGTGAAGAAGGCCACCTCCTTCGTCGGCGGCATCACCTACTACTGGTCTGACAACATCAGCATCGACCTGCCCATCGCCGCGCCCTTCAAGCACGACATCGTCGGCGCGGGCGCCATCGATGGCGTGGGCAAGCTGGGCACCGTCAAGTCGCTGCCCATGACCCTGCTGGCCCAGTACCGCTTCGGCGAGGCGAACAGCGTGCTGCGCCCCTTCATCGGCGCCGGCCCGACCTATGGCTACTTCTACAAGCCGCGTGCCACGGCCGTGCTCTCGGGCATCACCGGCGGCACGGTGAACAACCCCACGACGCTGAAGATGAAGAGCCGACTGGGTGCCACCGTGGAGCTGGGGGCCGCCTACAACATCACCCACGACTGGTCGGCCAGCCTGTCGGTCACCAAGACCTTCATCAAGACGACCGGCACCCTGTCCACGGGCCAGACCATCGAGACGACGCTGGACCCGGTGTCCATCAAGTTCGGCATCGGCTACCGGTTCTGACCGCGGCTTCGGCCGTCATGCCCGAAGGGAGCCCGCGCGGCTCCCTTCTTCGTTGTGCGCCCAGCATGGGCGCACCCCTACGGGTGCAAGTCCCGTCGTAAGTTGATCACGACGAACGAAGCGAAGCGCAACTGCATGAGGGAGACCGAGTGTGGGAAGGAAGCGTGGAGCGT
>NZ_JAJTWT010000013.1 GCF_021353235.1 Pelomonas caseinilytica | reverse complement strand
GGTGATCACTCCTCACACCCCCGCCCAGCTGTGGATATCTCGGGCAGGGTAGGTTGAACACCTGGGTCAAATTTGGGTCGGCAGGGCCCTCATGGGTGGGTCAAATTTCAGTCGGCGCCAACAGGTACGGGTTCAGGGGGGCAGGTCACACGGGCCTTTCAGTTAGCCAGTCTTCTCGTTCACGAGCCGGATAAACTCAGTCACCAAGCCGCTGACTTCCCGCTGCGCGAGAGCCCGCTCGTCGGGATCTTCGAGGCCGTGGAATGACGAATATCGTCCGGGGCCATCTTTTTCGTGGCCAGCCGTCGTGCCGTCGGTGCAGAACTTCGCTTCCAGAATCTTCAATGCCGTTCGCAGGGGTACCTCATGCTGACCTGAGGCCAGTCTGCTTGCGAATTCGGCGGCAATCGACTCTGGCGAGTCCCTGTAGTAGCGCAGGACGTGGATCACGTCGGCGACGTCTTTGCGCTCGTAGCGGTGCTCCATTGCGAGGGCTTTGAGGGTGACGTACGCAACGACATCGGCATGTCGAACGGTCTCGACCGAGATGCCATCGCCATCCGGCCGTTCGACGCGGAGTTCCTGCTCCAGGTACCAGTCGCTGGCGATCCCCGCGTAGGGAATGCGGCAGGCCGAGATCTCCTCGCCGTCCAGGGACTCCACGCCCTTGCCGGCTGGATCGTCGGTGTTGACCAGGAACTCCACAACGATCCGCTCATCGCGGATATCGCGGGCCCACTGCCAGGAACTCGGCTTGCCGTTCTTGACGTGCCGCTGGAAGCCAGCTGCCTTCAATTGATCGCGCAGCGAGCTGTAGTCCTCGCCCGCGGCGAGCACGGCGACATCGAGCACCACATCGACGTCGGTGGTGCCGACGTGTGCCGGCACGTCGGGTGGCGCTTCGGGTGCCAGGTACCGCGGCACGAGACCACCGATCAGGCGAACCGTGGGCTTCAGGGTGCCAAACGCCTGCAGCAGCAGGACGAGCGCGGTCTCGCAGGCCAGCGTCTTCTCCTTGCTGTAGGCCTCCGCCGACTTGTGCTTTTCAGTCATGGTCCGGCTCTCCCAGCTTCAGGACTCGTTCGCGGTATTCGCGGGCCAGTTCCTTGTTTCGTCCGACGCCGTCGAGCAAGTCGAGATACTGGATGAAGGGACTGGTGAAGCGAGAGGCGGGGCGCTCCGGGTGCTCGTCAAGGAACAGCAGCGATGCCCCGGACCGCTCTACGAAAGTGATGTTCGAGCCTTTGTCTGCTTGCTCGAGCTCCATCTCTTCGGCCCATGGTTTCGCCAGGCCGGGAGGCACAATGACGAGGACGCGGTCGACGACCGTCAGATGCGGGACTCTTGCATTGGCCGCTGCAGCCCCGGAGATTGCCCATCCCGTTCGGCCCTCCATCTTCTGGATGATGCGATCGACGATTCCGCCTCGGCCACCTGCATAGGTGTAGAGCCGGGTGCGCGGCTCAGATCGAGCTCGGCGGGTCCATTCGTCGCTCCAGGCATCGAGCAGCCCACCCGCATTCTTGAGGCGACGCCGCTGCGAAGGCCCGGATCCGGTCGCTTCGACCCAGTCGTGCTTCTCAAGTTCCTGCAGGGTCTTGGAGACGGTGAACGTGGAGGTTTCGGCTGTGGTGGCCAGTTCGTTGCCTGCCACCCATCCTTGTTCGCCTGTTCGGTGCCAGTGCATGAGTAGGGCATGGACCACCTGTTCACGCGCCCCATTGAAGAGGCTTCCTATCTTCCGGTCGAGCGACTGCTTAGAGGGGCGCTCAATGTCGATGAGCCAAGTGCGGTAGCGGAAGAGGAGCGTGCCCGAAGAGGATTCAAAGTAGTTGATGCCGGCGCCTCTCAGCACATCCTTTGCGGCGCTTGTGAGATGCCGTGCGGCGACAACGGGGACTGCTGGTGCTGCATCTTGCCTGCGCTGGTCATTGAAGCACGTCAGGAATTCAGCCAGGCGGTGGGCGTCACGGGGATAGGTAGCGTCCACAGCTTCCACTGCAAGGTCGACAGCGTCGACTTGGTTTGGAAACCGGACGCGTAGAAGCGCGTCGAGCCTCTGGCGCTCGTCGAACGGTACTTCCTCGTGTTGGCCGATGAGCTCGCTGTCTGTGGCTGCTTGGAAGGCAGCCAGAAACTCTTGCACCAGCACCTGTTCAGCTGCTCGCATTGGGCGCATGTTAGCTGCACAGCAAATATAGGTCAAATGTCTAACCTATCTGCTGTGTATTCATTTGCTGAACAGCAAATATAGCCTCGGAAGCTAACATTGAGGCCTCTGAACACCATGGGATGTCGCCAGCTCTCGAAGGGGGGCGCAGCGCGCTGGTCAGCTTGCCAGTCTGAACGAGGGTTCAGGATTGAATGAACAAAGTTCAGAAATCAATGAACTTCGACAGCTGCCGAGAGCAGCGGGCGACTCCAATTCGCCCCCCACGTAAACCCTAGACCTCTCCGTCGCACGCGTTCGCCGAGCCGCGCCCGCATGGCGTTATTCCGGTTTTGCATGACCCCACCCGCTCCGGTGGTTACGGCGTGATTACATTGGATTGGACAATCCTGGCCCCGGGCCCGGTGTGCTTGGGCCAGCTCCGAAGGCTGCCCCAAACACATCCCATGATCGGAGCTTGCACCATGAACCAACCCGCCATGCAGGGCCTGCGCCTGAGCCTGCCTGCCTATGTGAAACATGCCCGGCTCATCGCCTGGGTGGCCGAAGTCGCGGCGTTGACCGAGGCGGCCGACGTCCACTGGTGCGACGGCAGCGACGAGGAGTACCAGCGGCTGTGCGACCAGCTGGTCGCCGCCGGTACCTTGAAGAAACTCAACCCCGAGTTGCGCCCTGGCAGCTACCTGGCCAACTCCGATCCCAGCGACGTCGCCCGCGTCGAAGACCGCACCTTCATCTGCTCTGCCCGCCAGGAAGACGCCGGCGCCACCAACAACTGGATGGCCCCGGCTGAGATGCGCGAGCTGCTGCAGACCGGCGACCAGGCCCTCTTCAAGGGTTGCATGCGCGGGCGCACCCTGTACGTGGTGCCCTTCAGCATGGGCCCGCTGGGCTCGCCCATCGCCCACATCGGCGTGGAGCTGTCCGACAGCCCCTACGTGGCCGTCAACATGCGCATGATGACCCGCATGGGCCGCGCCGTCGTGGAGCTGCTGGGCACCGACGGCGAGTTCGTGCCTTGCGTGCACAGCGTGGGCGCGCCGCTGGAGCCGGGCCAGAAGGACGTCACCTGGCCCTGCAACAAGACCAAGTACATCGTCCACTACCCCGAGACGCGCGAGATCTGGAGCTATGGCTCGGGCTATGGCGGCAACGCCCTGCTGGGCAAGAAGTGCTTCGCGCTGCGCATCGCCTCGACCATGGGGCGCGACCAGGGCTGGCTGGCCGAGCACATGCTGGTGCTGGGCGTGCAGAGCCCGGCCGGCAAGAAGTACCACGTCGCCGCGGCCTTCCCGAGCGCCTGCGGCAAGACCAACTTCGCGATGCTGATCCCGCCGACTGCCTTCGACGGCTGGAAGATCACCACCATCGGCGACGACATCGCCTGGATCAAGCCTCACGCCGACGGGCGGCTCTACGCCATCAACCCCGAGGCCGGCTACTTCGGCGTCGCCCCGGGCACCAACGCCCACACCAACCCCAACTGCATGGCCAGCCTGCAGCGCGATGTGATCTTCACCAACGTCGCGCTCACCGACGACGGCGACGTCTGGTGGGAGGGCATGACGGACACCCCGCCCGCCCACTGCATCGACTGGCAGGGCAAGGACTGGACGCCCGAGATCGCCAAGGCGACTGGCGCCAAGGCGGCCCACCCGAATGCGCGCTTCACGGTGGCCGCCACCAACAACCCCGCGCTGGACCCGCATTGGGACGACCCCGCCGGCGTGCCCATCGACGCCTTCATCTTCGGCGGACGCCGCTCCACCACCGTGCCGCTGGTGACCGAAGCGCGCAACTGGGTCGAGGGCGTCTACATGGCCGCCACCATGGGCTCCGAGACCACGGCCGCCGCCGCCGGCCAGCAGGGCGTGGTGCGCCGCGACCCCTTCGCCATGCTGCCCTTCATGGGCTACAACATGGCCGACTACTTCCAGCACTGGCTGGACCTTGGCGCCAAGCTGCAGGCCGCGGGCGCCCGGCTGCCGGCCATCTACTGCGTCAACTGGTTCCGCAAGGGCGCCGACGGCAAGTTCGTCTGGCCCGGCTACGGCGAAAACATGCGCGTGCTGAAGTGGATGCTGGACCGCCTCGAAGGCCGCGCCCAAGGCAGCGAGCACGTCTTCGGCATGACGCCCGACTACGGCGACCTGAACTGGCAGGGCCTGGACTTCAGCCCCGCCCAGTTCGACACCGTGACGCGCATCGACGCCGCCGAATGGCATGCCGAGATGAAGCTGCACGCCGCCCTCTTCGAGCAGCTCGGCGCCCGGGTGCCCGCACAACTGCTCCAAGCCAAGGCCGCCATCGAGGCGCGGCTGGTGGCCGAAGTGGGGTGAGATTGAATAGCCCCCGGCCCAACCCCGCGCGCTGAACGCGGCGCGTGTCTGGTCCGCCCCCCGAGGGGGCGGCGATGCTTGCGGCATTGAGCCGCAAGCACATCGCCAGCGCGGGCCGGCTCGGGAGCGGCCCAGCGCTCGGCCCGCAATACCCAGGTCTGTCTCACCCACCCCTCTCAGCAACGGGCGCCCACGGCGCCCGTTTTTCATGGCATCGAGGATCGCAATCGATGTCATCGATGTCACCAGCCCGCCACACTGGTGTTTACCCAAATGACATCGATAACATTTGCCATCAAAGTCCGCCCCATCGAGAGTGGGCGACGGCCGCGCCGGCTTTCGGAACGCAGAACAACCCAATGGAGACACCATGAACCGCCAAACCACCGTGCCGCAAGCCGGCGCTCCCCTGGCCCGTCCGCGCCTGCGCCTGCAACTCGTCGCCTTCGCCGTGGCCAGCCTGTGCGCCGCCGCCCAGGCGCAGGAAGCCGCCAAGGCCGCGCCGCAGTCCCCCGAGGTGAAGGAACTCGAGGCCGTCGTCGTCACAGGCACGGCGCGCCGCGAGGGCGTGCGCAAGCTGGAGGCCGGCTTCTCGATCACCACCGCCACCGAGGAGCAGATCAAACAGGCCGCGCCCACCAGCACGGCCGACATCCTCAAGACCGTGCCCGGCGTCTTCGTCGAGACCTCGGGCGGCCAGGCGGGCGCCAACATCCGCGTGCGCGGCTTCCCGACACCGGGCGACGGCCCCTACTCGACCTTCCAGCTCAACGGCGCGCCGCTCTACCACCTGCCCACGCTGAGCTTCTTCGAACACTCCCAGCTCTTCCGCCTGGACGACACCATCGACCGCATGGAAGTGCTGCGCGGCGGCCCCAGCCCCATCTTCGGCAGCGGCCAGCCCGGCGTGACGGTCAACTTCATCCAGAAGGACGGCCGCAACCCCGAGGCCAGCCTGCGCGTCACCACGGGCACCGGCAACCTCAAGCGCATCGATGGCGTCTACGCCGGCAAGCTCAGCGACCAGTGGAACGTCATGATCGGCGGCTTCTGGCGCCAGAGCGACGGCGTGCGCGACACCCAATTCCCCGCCGACGACGGCGGCCAGGCCAGCGTCGTGCTCAGCCGCAAGATCGAAGGCGGCAGCCTGCAGCTCTACGCCCGCGCCCTGCACGACCGTAACGCCTTCTTCACCGCCATCCCGGTGGTGGGCGGCGCCGACGGCAAGAGCGTGACCAGCTACCCCGGCTTCGACGCCCACAAGGACTACTTCTACGGCAACGAGCTGCGCAACATCGTGCTCGAGACCGGCCGCGCCACGGGCCGCACCCTGCCCAGCGGCCAGCCCGAGATCCTGCGCAGCACGGTGACCAAAGACCTCGCCGATGGCCGAGGCGCCGACGTGCAGACCTACGGCGCCAACCTCGACACCAAGCTCGGCGACTGGACGCTGACCAACAAGCTCAGCCACACCGGCGGCGACGTGCCGACCTACGCCCTCTTCTCCGGCGCCAACCCGCAGACGCTGAGCAGCTACATCACCTCGCAGGTCACGGCCGCCAACGCCGACGCCGCCGTCGTGGCCGCGGCCGGCCGCGCCGCCACCACCGGCACCGCCACCTTCGCCAACGGCGGCGGCGCCGTCGCCGGCAACACCCCCGTCATCGTCAACGGCATGTGGGCGGTGGACAAGGCGCTGCGCTCCACCAGCAACGAGACCCGCCTGTCCCGCGAGATCGCGCCGGGCAACAACCTTACCGTCGGCCTCTACCTCGCCGGCTACAGCTCGCACGACGTCTGGACCCTGGGCCAGGCCCAGCTCATGACGGTCCAGTCGCACGCACGCCTGATCGACGTGCAGCTCGACAACGGCGTCAAGGCCTCGCGCAACGGCTACGTGACGCCGCCCTTCTCCTTCGACCTGGACGCCAGCTACAGCGGCAACACGCGCGCCTTCTTCGTGGCGGACGAGTGGCAGCTGAACAAGGAGCTGCGCGTGGACCTCGGCGCCCGCCGCGAGACCCAGCGCATCACCGGCACCATCGCCAACGTCAGCAACGGCGACCTCGATGCCGACCCGACCACGCTCTACAACAACAACCTCGCCTACTTCAACGGCACCAACACGCTGATCGACAGCAAGCTCAGCCGCAGCTCCTTCACCGGCGGCGCCAACTACGCCTTCAGCCGAGAGTTCAGCGCCTTCGTGCGCCTGAACAAGGGCCACCGCATGCCCGACTTCGACGTGCTGCGCGGACGCGGCGCCAACGAGGCCCGCGACCCGGTCGAGGACATCACCCAGTACGAGATCGGCCTGAAGACGGCCACCAAGCTCTACAGCGCCTTCCTCACGGCCTACCAGAACAAGCTCACCAACTCGCAGACGCAGCAGTTCACCAACGCGGGCAACGTCGTGCTGCGTCCCAACAGCAAGGCCACGGGCGTGGAATTCGAGTTGGCGCTGCGGCCAGGGATGGGCTTCGAGATCGCGGCGACGGGCAACTTCCAGGACGCGAAGTACCACGACTTCCAGCAGTACAGCGGCAACCGCGTCGAGCGCGCACCCAAGTTCCAGGCCCGCCTCACGCCGAGCTGGACGACGCAGACGGGCTACGGCCAGTTGCGCGCCTTCGCGACGCTCAGCCACGTGGGCGAGCGCTTCGCCGACCAGACCAACACGCTGAAGCTGCCGGCCTACCGCACCATCGATGCAGGCGCGGTGTTCTCCATGGACAACGGGCTGGAGCTGAGGCTCACCGGCACCAACCTGACCAACAAGATCGGGCTCACGGAAGGGAACTTCCGGGTGCCGGGGCAGGGGGTGGGGCAGGACGGGGTGTTCCTGGCGCGGCCGCTGTTCGGGCGGGCGTATGAGCTGAGCGTGGGCTTCCAGTTCTGAAGCGCGGACATGGCTGGGGGTGGGGGTGTTGGGACGCGGTGCGGTGCTGGTCGGGTTGCTCTTGCTGAGAGCCTTTCGACTCGGTGCGGCTTTGGTCGGGTTGCTTTTGCTGAGAGCCTTTCGACTCGGTGCTTTGGCTTTGGTCGGGTGGCTTTTGCAGAGAGCCTTTCGACTCGGTGCTTTGGCTTTGGTCGGGTGGCTTTTGCAGAGAGCCTTTGCAACTCTCTGCACCGCCGCGGGAATCCGCCCCGCGAGGGCGGGTAACTTTTCTCTGTCGGCGGCGCCAGAGAAAAGTCACCAAAAGAGAGGCGCTTTAAAGCGAGCACCCCGGCGCGCTTGCGCTCGGACTCGGCCACAGGCGACCCGCTTCGCTCTCGCCGCTGTCCCTATCCCGAATGCCATCCATCCACCACCAGCCCGCCTAACGCGCGGCTGCACGCCGTGCTCACGAGTCAATGCAGCAATACAAGCGCCGCTGGGGCGGCGCGTCGGCGCATGTGGTGCCTTCACTGGTGAGCCCGGCGTGCAGCCGACGTTAACCGGCGTGAAGGTGCGATCTGTGGTGGCCTGGATAGGGACAGCAGCGAGAGCGAAGCGGCTCGCTTCTCGGTGCTTCTTGGCGTTCAACGCATCAAGGCGCCGGATTTGGAGCGCCTCTTCTTTGGTGACTTTCTTCTGGCGCGACAGAAGAAAGTTACCCGCCCTCGCGGGGCGGATTCCCGCGGCGGTGCACCGAGTCGAAAGGCTCGATGCAAAGGCAACCCACACAAGACCGCACCGTGTCGAAATGCTCGATGCAAAAGCAGCCAACACAAAGCCGTGGCGAGTCCAAAGTCTCCTGGCAAGAACGACCCGACCCGCCAAACGCACCGCTCTAAAAGGGCATCCTTCATGACCCCTCCGACTCTGGCCCCGCCCGCCATGCCCACCACCACCGGCACCCTCCGCATCAAGCTCGCCATCATCCTCACCTACATGCTGTTCGGCGCCCTGCTCAACAGCGTCGGCGCGGTGAACCTGCTGGTCGTGCAGACACTCGGCGTGCCCCGCACGGAGGCCGCCCTGCTCGATGCGTGGAAGGACCTGCCCATCGCCGTCACGTCCTTCCTGGTGGCCTCGCTGCTGCCAAGACTCGGCCTGAAGAAATCCATGCTGCTGGCCCTCGCCGCCGTCGGTGCCGCCTGCCTGGCCATGCCGGTGCTGTCGGCCTTCTGGGCCATCAAGCTGCTCTTCTTCACCCTCGGCGCCGGCTTCGCCCTGGTCAAGGTCTCGGCCTACTCCATGATCGGCCTGGTCACCGACGGCCGCGCCGGCCACGCCCGCTTCACCAACCTGCTCGAAGGCCTCTTCATGGTCGGCGTGCTGGGCGGCTTCCTGCTGTTCAGCCGCGCCGCGCAGACCGAGGGCACGCACTGGCTCGGCGCCTACCCCGTGCTTGCCGGCACCGCCGCCGCGGCCTTCCTGCTGCTGCTGGCCAGCCCGCTGGACGAGGCGCCCATCCAGTCGCCGGGCACCACCCTGCGCCAGGATCTGCTCGCCATGGCGCCGCTGCTGCGCATGGGCCTGGTCGTCGTCTTCCTGCTGTCGGCCTTCCTCTACGTGCTCATCGAGCAGGGCATCTCCACCTGGCTGCCCAGCTTCAACAAGGAAGTGCTGCACCTGCCCACCGCCATGAGCGTGGGCCTGGCCGTCATCATGCCGGCCAGTACGGCGCTGGGCCGGCTGACGAGCGCGGCCGTCATCGGGCGGCTGGGCTGGTATGCCGTCGTCATGGCCTGCCTCGTGGGCATCACGGCCCTCATCCTCGTGGCCCTGCCGCTGGCCGGCCACGCGCCGGCGCTGGGCGAGGACGCCGGCTGGCTCCACGCGCCGGCGGCGGCCTATCTGCTGCCGGCTACCGGACTGCTGCTGGCGCCCATCTACCCGGCCATCAACTCGGCCATGCTCAGCGCCCTGCCGCAGCGCCAGCACGCCGCCATGACGGGCCTGATCGTCGTCTTCTCCGCGCTGGGCGGCACGCTCGGCAGCTTCATCACCGGCCGCCTCTTCGTCGCCTTCGACGGCACCACCGCCTTCGGCCTCCTCCTCGTTCCCACCGCTGCCCTCGCCTTCGCGCTGACCCGCCTGCGCCGCGACCTGAGCCATGCCTGATCCCACTCCCTACGAGCTCTACGGCGAGCTCTTCGTCGCCGTGCAGATGGGCCGCGTCTGCGGTGACGGCAAGAGCTTCGTCGACGCGCGCCCGCGCAGCGCCCCGGCCGCCATCCGCGAACGCTTCGAGGCCGAGCGCCACCAGCCCGGCTTCTCGCTGGCGGACTTCGTCCACGCCCATTTCGTGCTGCCGGAGCACAGCGCCCCGGCCGGCCCGCGCCTGGGCATCCGCGAGCACATCCGCGCCCTGTGGCCGCTGCTCGTGCGCCAGCCCGGCCCCGCCCGCGAGGGCGACAGCCTGCTGCCCCTGCCGCGGCCCTTCCTCGTGCCCGGCGGGCGCTTCCGCGAGCTGTACTACTGGGACAGCTACTTCACCATGCACGGCCTGCTCGCCGATGGCCGGCGCGACATCGCCGAGGACCTGCTCGCCAACCTGTCCCACCTGCTGCGCACCTATGGCTTCATCCCCAACGCGACGCGCAGCTACATGCTCAGCCGCTCGCAGCCGCCGCTGTTCTTCAGGATGGTCGAGCTCATGCATGCCAGCGACCCGGCCGGCGGCTTCGCCCTGCACCTGGACGAGCTGCGCGCCGAACACGCCTTCTGGATGGACGGCGAGGCCGCCGTCGCGCCCGGCCAGGCCCACCGGCGCGTGCTGCGCACCGGGAGCGGCGCGCTGCTCAACCGCTACTGGGACGACCGCTGCACGCCGCGCGAGGAGAGCTGGCGCGAGGACGTGCTGACCGCCGAGGCCGCAAGGACGGCGGCGAGCCGCGCGCCGGCCGAGGTCTGGCGCGACCTGCGCGCCGGCGCCGAGAGCGGCTGGGACTTCTCCGGCCGCTGGTGCGCCGACCCCGCCGACATGGCCACCATCGAGACCACCGCTCTCGCGCCCGTCGACCTCAACGCCCTTATCGCCGGCCTGGAGGAGGCCATCGCCCAGGGCGCCGCCCGCCGCGGCGACACCGCGGCGGCGCAGGCCTTCGAGGCACGCGCCGCCACGCGCCGCCAGGCCCTGCAGACCCTGTTCTGGCGTGCCGATGCGGGCCACTTCGCCGACCTGGACTGGCGCAACCCAGGCGACCCGCGTCCGCTGACCGCGGCCGGCCTCGTGCCCCTCTACCTCGGCCTGGCCACGCCGGCCCAGGCCCAGGCCATGGCCGGCCAGGTGCAGCGCCACCTGCTCGGCGCCAACGGCCTGCTGTCCACGACGCTGGCGACCGGCCAGCAGTGGGACGCCCCCAACGGCTGGGCGCCGCTGCAATGGATGGCCGCCCAGGGCCTGGCCCGTTATGGCCACGCAGCCCTGGCCCGCGACATCGCCGAGCGATGGTGCGCCAGCGTGCACCGCGTCTACCTCGAGACCGGCCGGCTGCTGGAGAAGTACGACGTCACCTGCGACCGCCCCGGCGGCGGCGGCGAGTACGAGACCCAGGACGGCTTCGGCTGGACCAACGGCGTCTACGTGGCCTTCAAGGAAAGCCTGCTCCAGGCCCCCTGAGGCTTGGGGGAGACCCCGGAGCTAGGGGCCTCGCAGCCCCCGGGCAGTCATCCCGCGCGGCTAAGCTGGCGGCCGACATGCCCGCCCTTCCGCCCGCCTCCCCGCTCGCGCTCAGCCCCGCCGCCCTCGCCCGCTGCATTCCCTTCGTGGTCTTCATGGCGCTGCTCGCGCTGCGGGGCTATCTGCCGGCGGGCCTGGGCATCGACACGCGCTGGATCTACGGGGCCCAGACCCTCATCGTCGCCGGGCTGCTGGCGTGGTACTGGCGCGGCTACGGCGAGCTGGCGCGCCAGAACCTCCCGGAGGCGCGCGAGGTGGGCCGGGCCGTCGTCGTCGGCATTGCCGTCTTCGCGGTGTGGGTGAGGCTGGACGCACCCTGGATGCAGCTCGGCAGCGCCACGGCCAGCTTCGTGCCGCTGGACGATGCCGGCCAGCCCATCTGGACGCTGATCGCCCTGCGCCTGGCCGGCGCGGCCCTGGTCGTGCCCGTCATGGAGGAGCTGTTCTGGCGCTCCTTCCTGATGCGCTGGGTCGAGCATCCCGGCTTCGAACGCGTCGACCCGCAGACGGTGGGTCTGCGTGCCGTGCTGCTGTCGACCTTCGTCTTCACGCTCGCCCACACCCTGTGGCTGGCCGCCGTCGTCGCCGGCCTGGCCTATGCCTGGCTCTACCGCCGCAGCGGCAAGCTGTGGACCGCCGTCATCGCCCACGCCGTGACCAACGCCCTGCTGGGCGTGTGGGTCATCTGGACCGGCCGTTGGGAGTTCTGGTGAGGCCGAGCCCCGGCCGCTCCAGGTCCCTGAACGCCTCGAACACCCACGACCTCAGCCCGATGACCACGCTGTAGGGCCGCTTCTCGGCGGACGGCAGCCTCTGGTCCAGCAGGTGCTGGCGGGCGAAGTCGTCGGCGGCGCGCTGCAGCCGCTCGGCCAGCTCGCGCGCATGGCCGGCGCCGAACTCGCCATGCACCAGCGTCAGCAGCTCGCCCTCGCCATCGAAGCCGCCGGCGAAGAAGTCGGCCATCACACGCTCGCGGAAGAACTGCATCACCGGCCCCTGTGGCCGCCAGCGCAGGGTCTTGGCCACCTTGAGCCGGTAGCGGTTGTGGGGCCGCAGCTCGATGACGCCCAGGCGGTCCAGCTGCACCAGCGCCGCGACGGCCTCCGCCTCGCCGACGCGGTAGCGCGCCAGCACGTCCTCCAGCGCCCAGTGGCTGAGGCAGCAGATGGCGACGAGCAGCAGCACCGGCGAGGCCACCACGGCCCGCTCCTGCTCCAGGCTCAGCTCGCGCAGCTCGGGCGCCTGGGCCGCCAGCCGGCCGGCCAGCTCGGCGAACTCCAGCTTGAGCACGCGGCAGATCTCGTCCACCCGTGACAGCGGCATCTCGCCACCCGGCGCCAGCATGCGCTTGACGCTGGACTCCGACAGGCTGAGCTCGCGGGCCAGGCCGGCATAGCTCAGGCCCTGGCTCTTGAGCTCCGCCTTGATCAGGGCGACGAGGGATTGGGTGCTCGACATGGACGCGAACGGTAGCGCATGACGGCACCATCCGGCGGACAAGAGCGGTGCGGCCCGGGTGGCCGGTGTCGTATCACGCTACCGGCCGGCGCTCGGCATGCGCCTCGGAACTATTCCCGAGGCCGCCGCCTGCCGCATCGCGCAAGATCGCGGCCGACGCCATCGCCCACCCCATCCGGCGGGCGGCCGTCCCAGGAGCCCACGATGAAACGACTGCTCGCCCTGACCGCCCTGTCCCTGGCACTGGCCGTGCCGGCCGACGCCCACGACGGCCCCTCCGAAGCCAGCGCGGCCCTGTCGCTGGCGCCCGTCGTGCTCTCGGTCGGCGCCGTCAGCGCCACCGGCGCGGCCGTCAGCGCCGTGCCGGTGGGCATCTTCTCCGCCGGCGTGACGCTGGTCGTCGTCGGTGTCGAGGTCGTCGGCGGCGTGACGGTCTGGGTGCTGGAGCGCGCCTCGGACGGCGTCCGCATCAGCCTGCGGACGGCGGGCAAGCTGGCCGAGGGCGTGGTCGTGTCCACGGGTACCGCCGTCACGGTCTCGGTCATCGGCGCCGGCACCTTGCTGTCCGCGGCCGGCCAGGCCATCGCCTTCATCCCCAACGAGGTCGGCAAGGCCCTGCTCTACAACGAGCAGGTGAGCCGTTGAAGCGGCGCCTCGTGCTGGCGGCGCTGGCCGCGGCGACCGCCGCCCACGCCGGCCGGCCCTGCGACGACAAGCCGCCCACGCCGCGCCAGGTCGAGCAGGGGCTGGCGCTGGCCGAAGCCACCGCCCGCGAGCTCGACGCCAGCGGTGCGCAGGTCGCCGTCCTGGCCCGCGCGGGACAGGACCTCTCCAAGTACGGCCTGCAGTGGTCCCACCTGGGCTTCGTCTACAAGGACGCCGCCGCAGGCGCCTGGCGCGTCATGCACAAGCTCAACGACTGCGGCAGCGACCACGCCGGCCTGTACCGCCAGGGCCTCGGGGAGTTCTTCCTCGACCGGCCCTACCGCTACGACGCCGCCTACGTGGTGCTCAAGCCCGAGCTGCAGCAGGCCCTGCTGCCCGTGCTGGCCGACAACGCCCGCGTCGCGCGCTTCCACGAACGGCGCTACAGCATGGTGGCCTATGCCTTCGGCACCACCTACCAGCAGAGCAACCAATGGGTGCTCGAGACCCTGGCCGGCGCCGCCGCGCCCGGCATCGCCAGCCGCCGCGCCGCCCAGGACTGGCTGCGCAGCCAGGGCTACCAGCCCACCGACCTGCACCTGTCGGCCTTGACCCGCCTGGGCGGGCGGCTCACGCGCGCCAACATCGCCTTCGACGATCATCCCAGCGCCCGGCGCTTCAGCGACCACATCGACACGGTCACCGTGGACTCGATGTTCGCGTGGCTGCCGCGCGCCCAACTCTCCGAACCTCCGCAACGGGTCCCACAGCCATGAGCCACGAAGGTCATCCCAACCAGTTCGCCCTGCTGGGCCAACGCCGCTTCGCGCCCTTCTTCTGGACTCAGTTCCTCGGCGCGGCGAACGACAACGTCTTCAAGTTCGCCTTCACGCTGATGATCACCTACCAGCTGCAGCTGGAATGGCTGCCGGCCAAGATGGCCGGCCTGGTCATCGGCGCCCTCTTCATCCTGCCCTACGTGCTGTTCTCGGCCACCAGCGGCCAGCTCGCCGACAAGCACGACAAGGCCCGGCTGATGCAGCTCGTGAAGAGCCTGGAGATCGCCATCATGGCCATCGCCGCCTGGGGCTTCCACACGGCGAACGTGCCGGCGCTGCTGGCCTGCGTCTTCCTGATGGGCCTGCACTCCACCCTCTTCGGCCCCGTCAAGTACGCCTACCTGCCGCAGCAACTAAGCGAACGCGAGCTGACCGGCGGCAACGGCATGGTCGAGATGGGCACCTTCGTCGCCATCCTGCTGGGCCAGCTGCTCGGCGGCATCCTCGTGGACACGCCCGTCGTCGGCCCGCAGCACGTGGCCTGGGCCTGCCTGGCCCTGGCCGTGCTCGGCCGCGTGACGGCCCAGGCGATCCCCGCCAGCCCCTCGACCGACCCGAACCTCGTCATCAACTGGAACCCCGTCACCGAGACCTGGCGCAACCTCAAGCTCGCCCACGAGGGCGTGGCCGTGTTCCGCTCCCTGCTGGGCATCTCGTGGATGTGGTTCTTCGGCGCCGTCTTCCTCAGCAACTTCCCGGCCTTCGCCAAGGAGGTGCTGCACGGCAGCCCGCAGGTGGCCTCGCTGCTGCTGGCCGTCTTCTCGGTGGGCATCGGCATCGGCTCGCTGCTGTGCGAGATGCTGTCCAAGCGCCACGTCGAGATCGGCCTCGTGCCCCTGGGCGCCATCGGCATGAGCGTGTTCGCCATCGACCTCTACTTCGCCGCCACTGGCCTGCCCGCCGCCGAGCCCTACACGGTCGGCGCCTTCCTGGCCGTGCCGGCCCACTGGCGCGTGCTGGCCGACCTGACCCTGCTGGCCCTGTTCGCCGGCGTCTACAGCGTGCCCATGTACGCCCTCATCCAGCTGCGCGCCCAGCCCACGCACCGCGCGCGCATCATCGCGGCCAACAACATCCTCAACGCCCTGTTCATGATCGCCAGCTCCGTCATCGCCGGCGCCATGCTGGGCGCGGGCCTCAGCATCCCGCAGATCTTCCTGGCCGTGGGCATCGCCAACGCGGTGGTGGCCGCCTACATCTTCCTCATCGTGCCGGAGTACCTGCTGCGCTTCGTCGCCTTCATCCTCACGCGGCTGGTCTATCGCTTTCGCATCGTCAACGACGAGCGCATCCCCACCACCGGCCCGGCCGTACTGGTGTGCAACCACGTCAGCTTCGTCGACGCCGTGCTGCTGATGGCCGCCAGCCCCCGGCCCATCCGCTTCCTGATGGACCACCAGATCTTCAAGCTGCCGGTGCTGGGCTGGATGTTCAAGCTGGCCAAGGCCATCCCCATCGCGCCGGCCAAGGCCGACCCCGCCACCTACGAGGCCGCCTTCACGGCCGCCCGCGCCGTGCTGGCCGACGGCGAGATGGTCTGCATCTTCCCCGAGGGCGGCATCACCCGCGACGGCACGCTGCAGCCCTTCAAGGGCGGCGTCATGAAGCTGGTCGAGGGCCTGCCCGACGTGCCCGTCATCCCGATGGCCCTGGGCAACCTGTGGGGCAGTTATTTCTCGCGCGTCGAAGGAGGGCATGCCATGGTGAAGCCGATGAGGCGCGGCGTCTGGAGCCGCGTGGACCTGACGGTCGGGCCGCCGGCGCCGGCCGCTGCCGTGTCGCCCGAGGCCTTGCGCACCAGCGTCCAGGGCCTGCTGGCAGGGAGCGCGGCATGAGCGACGCCGAAGCCCCCACCTCCATCGGCCGCGTGCTGCTCATCGCCGTCCTCGTCATCGCGACGCTGGGCTTCGGCGCGGCAGGCCTGTGCGGCGCGGCCTTCACCGTCATGTCGGTTCCCGCGATGTTCGCGGGCGGGCCCGAGAACTTCGCCGGCGCCGCCCTCGTCATCGCCGTGCCCAGCCTACTGTTGGGCCTGGCCTTCGTGTGCGGACGGGCGCTGAGCCGGCTGTTCCGCCGCAAGCCTTGATCGCCAACGCGGACGCCGCCGCCTGGCTGCACACCGCCTTCGCCTGGGCCGGCATGAGCCTGGGCGCGGCGATGTGGCGCGCCACGCAGAGGCGGCAGCCCACCGGCGGCGGCGTGCTTGCGCCCGGCAACTTCGCCGTGGTTGTCGGCCTGCTGCTCGGCGCGGCCCTGGGCAACAAGCTCGTCTTCCTCATCGAGCGTCCCGACGTGGCCCTGGCGATGTGGCAGGGCCGGCCGGCCTGGCCCGGCCAGAGCATCGTCGGCGGCCTGCTGGGCGGGTTGATCGGCGTCGAACTGGCCAAACGGCTGACCGGCCAGACGCGCAGCACCGGCGATGCGATGGTGCTGCCCATCGCCGTGGGCCTGGCCATCGGCCGCGTCGGCTGCTTCCTCGCCGGCCTGCATGACGACACCTACGGCCTGCCGACGTCGCTGCCCTGGGGCGTGGACTTCGGCGACGGCATCCGCCGCCACCCCACCCAGCTCTACGAGATCGCCGTCGTGCTGCCCCTCGGCTGGGCCCTGCATCGCGCCCGCTTCGCCACGCCGGGCCTGGCCTTCAAGCTCTTCCTGAGCGCCTACCTGCTGTGGCGTTTCGGCGTGGAGTTCCTCAAGCCGGTGCCGGTGGCCTGGCCGCTCGGCCTGTCGGGCATCCGGTGGACCTGCCTCGCCGCCCTGGCCGTCTACGCGCCCCTCGTCGTGCGCGCCGCGCGGTCGCCCACCCTCGCCACGCCATGACCCGCAAAGTCCGCCCCTACCTCTTCTACGACACGACGCAGTCCGTCTGCACCCGCTGCCTGCGCCCGGCCGAGGCCAAGATCCTCGTCAAGGACGGCCAGGTCTTCATGGACAAGTGGTGCCCCGCCCACGGCACCGAGCGCGTGCTCGTCAGCGACGACGCCGACTACTACCGCCTGTGCCGCGAGGTCTACGTCAAGCCGCCGGAGATGCCGCAGCGCTTCGCCACGCCCATGGCCTACGGCTGCCCCTACGACTGCGGCCTGTGCCCCGACCACATGCAGCACAGCTGCCTGTCCATCGTCGAGATCAGCGACCACTGCAACCTGCGCTGCCCCACCTGCTACGCCGCCTCCGGCCCCGAGCGCCTGACGCACCGGTCGATGGACGAGGTCGTCGCCATGCTCGACGCCATCGTCGCCAGCGAGGGCGAGGCCGACGTCGTGCAGATCTCCGGCGGCGAGCCCACCCTGCATCCGCGGTTCTTCGACATCCTCGATGCGGCACGAGCCCGTCCCATCAAGCACCTGATGGTCAACACCAACGGGTTGCGCATCGCCCAGGACGCGGCCTTCGCCGAGCGGCTGGCGGGCTATGCCCCGGGGCTGGAGGTCTACCTGCAGTTCGACTCGCTGCGGCGCGAGGCGCTGATGGACCTGCGCGGCGCCGACCTGCGCCGGCCGCACGGCGAAGCCCTCGCGCGGCTGGACGCCCTGGGCATCTCCACCACGCTGGTGATGACGGTCAAGCGCGGCGTCAACGACGACGAGATCGGCGACGTCATCCGCCACGGCCAGGCCTTCGGGTGCGTGCGCGGCGTGACGCTGCAGCCCGTCCAGAACGCCGGCCGGGTCGAGGCCTATGAAGCGGCGAAGCACCGGCTCACGGTGAGCGAGCTGCGCCGCCGCATCGCCGAGCAGAGCGGCGTCTTCACGCTGGCCGACGTGCTGCCCGTGCCCTGCAACCCCGACACCCTGGCCATGGCCTACGCGCTGCGCGGGCCCGGCGGCAGCCTCACGCCGCTGACCCGCTATCTCGACGCCACCACGCTGCTCTCCGGCGACCGCAGCACCATCGTCTTCGAGGGCGACCCGGCCTTGAAGGCGTCGGTCTTCAAGCTCTTCTCCACCAACCATTCGCCCGAGAGCCAGAGCAACTGCCTGTCCGAGCTGCTGTGCTGCCTGCCCAGGGTGGACGCGCCGCGGCTGAGCTACCGCGACGTCTTCCGCGTGCTCATCGTGCAGTTCATGGACGCGCAGTCGCTGGACATCCGGGCGCTGAAGAAGAGCTGCATCCACATCGCGCGGCCCGACGGCCGGCTCATCCCCTTCGAGTCCTACAACCTCTTCTACCGCGACGAGCGCCAGGCCGAGCTCGCGCAGATCCGCGCCGAAATCGACGCCCAGCGCGAGCAGCGGCGGCAGGCCGTCATGCCGACGGTGTCGATCGCCCGCGCCTGAACAGGCGCTTCACGCGCAGCTTGATGGCGCGCGCCGTGCGCCAGACCGCGCTGGCGCGCACCCAGGCCAGCAGCTCGGCCTTCCAGGCCGTCCAGCGCGCGTAGATGCGGGCGAACCAGGGCAGCTGCATCAGGGCCGGCTGGATGAGCTGGAACAGCCAGGCCAGCAGGGCCGTGCCACCCACCTTGGCCGCGACGATGACGCCCACGCCCAGCACGACCCGGCCCTGGGCCACCAGCCACACGGCCAGCAGCTTGATGGGCAGGATGAGCAGGCTGGGCAGCACCAGCACCAGGAAGGCCCAGCGCGGCGGCAGCCGGCGCAGCAGCGTCTCCAGGTGGCGGATGACGGGCAGCCGCGCCAGCAGCGCGAAGGCCCGCCGCAGCGGCTCCCAGCCCCATTCCTCGAAGAGGATGAGCAGCGCGAGGACGACGCGCAAGAGCCAGCGCAGCGGGGCGAGGAGGAGCTTGAGCATGGGCGTCTCAGTGTGCCGCAGAAGCGGCGCAGGCCGCCGGCTGCGGCTCGGCCGGGGCCGGCTCGCAGCAGCGGCGCACGGGCGCACAGCGGACCGGCGCCCCGGCCGCCCTGGTGTGGGCCTTGCTGCTGGCCGCGGCGCCGGACGTCGACGAGGCCGACTGCGACAGCGCATTGGACAGCGTCAGGTTCAAGACCGTCTGGTGCGAGGCGCTGCCTTTGGCGTCGATCTGGATGAGGGTCGGGCCTGAGGCCGCCGCCGACGGGCCGGAGGCGGCCTTGTCGGGCGCCGCGGCCGGCGCAGACGGGTGGCCACAGATGGCGGCCAGCGCGTCCGCCTGTGCCTTGGGCTGTGCTGCTCCGCCCATCGAGGGCGGCAACCAACTGGCCAAGGCTTCCGACGCGGGAGCCGACGTGGCGGACGAGACCTGCTGAGGCAGGCTGGACCAGGTCAACAACTGCTCCTTGGGTAGAACGACGCGGCGGAATAGCGGTTCATTCTCGGGCGCCACGATCTGTCCGGCCGGTGTCGACCAGACCAGGTGAGCGGGGTTGCCGGACGGGCCCTTGAGCTTGAGGGCCAGCCCGGCGAAATCAAGCACCACCTGCGACCCGATCCGCGAGCGAAGCAAAACCGGGCAGATTGCCGTCGGCGCATCGTCCTCGGTCGCGGCGTTGCACACCGCCTGCCCCACGGCCTGGTTGACCTGCTTGCAGGTCTTGCCGGACACGATGGCGCGCACGAAGGCATATTCGCCGAGGCCGAACCGGTTTACCGCGATCACCGAAATCGCCGAGAAGCTGCCCAGCAAGACGCTGACCCAGAACAGCAGCACCGGCGCAATGACCAGGGCCGCGCGCCAGCGCCAACGTTCCTCGATGGAGCCCAGCAGACCTGCAGCGGCCGCGATGGCGACCACCGTCATGCCGAGCGACAGCATGGTCTTGGTGTTGTCGGCGCGCGCGATGTCGCCATTCAGGCCCAGGATGGAGAGCAAGGCCAGCGGCAGCAGCATCAGGGCACCGCAGCCCAGGCTGGCAGCCAGCATCCAACGCCAAGGCGCCCGCGCCACCCCGAACAGCCCCGGCGGCGCTTCGGCCGGCCGCTCCGCCTTGCGCGCCTCCCTGGCGAGCAGGAGCGCGTAGATGACCGTGGCGCTGGCGGTCAGGAACCAGAACCATCCGTTCCAGTCATACAGGATCCCCACCATGAGAAGGCCCCAGGCTGCGGCAACGGCTCCGGCGACCAGCCAGACGTGGTGGTCCTCGATCGCTGCGTTCCCATCTCTGGACAAGCCCAGGAACATGCCCGGCATCACCAGCGTCGTCGCGGTGTAGCCGGCCAGCAGCAGGCCCAGCAGAGCCACCGCGTACAACACCGAAGCCAGTGCCTCGAGATTCACGTCGGGCAGGAAGCCGATGCGCGCGAAGTACAAGAGCAGCAGCACGCCGCCGTAGCTCAATACCGTCAGCGACAAGGTCTTGGCCGGGTTGTCCGCGGCATAGGACAGCAGCTTGCGCGCGATCGTGGCGATCAACCTCTTGTCTTCAACGGCCGCGTCGCGCGGCAGACGGCCTTTGGACGAAGCCATGCGCCCACCCTTGCGCAGGCGACCCGTCCTCACTCTTGCTTGCATCGCGCCTCCTCCCTGAATCTCGCGCCTGCCGGCGGGGTCTTGGCCCCGCCGTGCAGCGGTCGATTATTGAGGGCAATTACAGCTTCACCCGGCAGCGCAGCCCCGCCGGCAGCTCGCCGCGCGCGTTGTCGATCTCGGCCACGATGCCGAAGGTGCCGGCCGCCGCGTCGACGACGCGGTCGACGGTGCGCACGCGGGCCTTGATGACGCGGTCGGCGAAGGGTGCCTCGGGCGTCACGCTCACCACCTGCCCGGGCCTGACCTGGGTGAAGGCCTTGACCGGCAGCAGGGCCTGCACCTTCAGCGGATTCGTCTGCGCGATCTTGAGCACCGGCTTCTTGGTGTCGCTGCTGTCCATCAGCGCACCGGGGTAGAGGTACTGGTCGACGACCACGCCGCTGAAGGGCGCCAGGATCTGGCGGCGGCGCAGCTGGTCCACGGCCTGGCGGTGGTCCAGGCGGGCGATCTGGTGGTTCTCGGTGGCCGTCTGCAGCTCGGCCTCGGCCAGCTTGAGTTCGGCCTGCGCGTCCTCCACCGCCTGGGCCGAGACGAAGTCCTCGGCCAGCAGGTCCTGCAGCCGGCGCGCCTTCTCGCGCAGGGCCGCCACCTTGGCACGCGACAGTTCGGCCTGGCCCTGGGCCTCGGCGCGCGCCTTGGCCGACTCCGCCGCGCTGGCCTCCACGCTGCTCTCGATGCTCACCAGCACCTGGCCCTGGCGGATGGCCTCGCCGCGGCTGGCGTGCACGCGCTCCAGGATGCCCACGACGGGGCTGCGGATCTCCACCGTCTGGTTGGGTTCGATCATGCAGTCGTAGTCCTGCGCCAGCGCGGGCAGGGTCAGCAGGGCAAGAAGGAAGGTCGGTTTCATGTCGTGCTACCGGCGATGCCGATGATGCGGTGGAGTTCGCGGTCCTGCCTCAGGGTCTGCCTGCGAGCGGCCCAGGCGCGGCGTTCGGCGTCGCGCTGGGCCAGGCGCACGGCCAGGCCGAGGGCACGGCCCTGGGCCAGCAGGGCGCGCAGCGGAGCCGGCAGGGTCTTGAAGAGCGGGTCGTCGGCGGCCACCATCGCCCGCACCGTGCCGGGCTGGCCCTGGCGGCCCGCGCGGCCGAAGAGCTGGCGGTCCACGCGCGGCGACTCGTGGTATTCGCTCAGGATGACGTGCAGGCCGCCCGCGGCCAGGGCCTCGGCATCGGGCTTGATGTCGGTGCCGCGGCCGGCCATGTTGGTGGCGATGGTGATGCGGCCCGAGGCGCCCGCCGCCGCGACGATGGCGGCCTCCTCGGCGTCCTGGCGCGCGTTCAGCACGGTGGCCTCGACGCCGCGCGCGGCGAACACCGCCGCCACCGCTTCGCTGGCCTCGACGCTGCGCGTGCCCACCAGCACCGCCTGGCCGCGCGCGGCGGCGGCGATGGCCTCGTCGGCCACGGCCTGCCACTTGGCCGCAGCGTTCGCGAAGCAGCGCGCCGGCAGCTCGCGCCGCTGGATGGGGCGGTTGGGCGGCAGGCGCCGCACGCGCAGCCGGTAGGTGGCCCACATCTCGGTCGCGGCCTCCGCCGCGGTGCCGGTCAGCCCGGCCAGCAGGTAGTAGCGGCGGAAGAAGCGCTGGAAGGTCATGCGCGCCAGGGTGTCGCGGCCGGCCGTGAGCTTGACGCCCTCCTTGGCCTCGATGAGCTGGTGCAGGCCCTGCTCCCAGCTGCGGTCGGCCATCACACGGCCGGTGCTCTCGTCGACGATCTGCACCTTCAGCCCGTCCTCGGCCTCATCGCCCGGCGCGAGGATGTAGTGCTGGTCGCGCTCGTAGAGGTGCAGGGCCGTCAGCGCCTGGCGCAGCAGCTGCTCGCGCCAGGCCCGCGCCCGCCAGACCGGCCGCACGCCCTCGGGCAGCGGCGGGCAGGCGTCGACGGCCGCCGCGGTCAGCTCGACCTCGCGGTTCGCGAGCCGCACCGCGAAATGCGTGCCCTCGCGCAGGCCGCGCGCGGCGGCGATGGCCCAGGCCAGCAGCGCCGGCTCGTGCAGGCCCTCGGACTCCTGCGAGATGATCATCGGCGTGCGGGCCTCGTCGATGAGCACGCTGTCCGCCTCGTCGACGATGGCGAAGTGCAGGGCCGGGATGAGCGGCTCGGCCCCGGGCCCGCCCGTGCCGACGAAGCCGCGCAGCGACGCCACGCGGGCGGGCAGCAGGCCGTGGCCGGCGAGGCGGTCCTTGAGGTAGTCGAACACCAGTTCCTTGCCGCTGACGTAGCAGACGGCGTGGCGATAGGCCGTGCGGCGCTCGTCGGGCTCCATGCCGCCCTTGACGAAGCTGCCGCCGAGGCCGAAGAACTCGAACAGCGGGCGCATCTCCTCGCAGTCGCGTTCGGCCAGGTAGTCGTTGGTGCTGACGACGTGGACGCGCGCACCGCTGGCCGCCATCACCGTGGCGGCCAGGGCCGCGACCAGGGTCTTGCCCTCGCCGGTGCGCATCTCGGCCAGGCGTCCGGTGATGAGGGTGCGCGCGCCAGCGAACTGCACCGGATGCGGCCACAGGCCCAGGCGCCGCCGCGCGGCCTCGCCGACACTGCCCAGCGCCTGCGCGAGGGCGCCAGCGTCGTTGGCGTCGGCACGCAAGGTGGCCATGGCCGCGTGCAGCCGCTGGGCGATCTCTTCGTCGTCGGCCTCGCGCAGCGGCAGTGCGGCGATGGCGCCGTTCAGCGCCGCGATGCCGGCTGGCGACTCGCTGCGCACCGGCAGCCGGCCGGGCAGGTCGCGCAACCAGCGCTCGACCGGCGCGTCCGCCTCGCCGCCGCGCTCGTCGCGCAAGGTGTCGGCGCGGCGGAATTCGGGGCCGGCCAGGGCCCTGAGCCAGCGCAGGTCGGCGGCTGCCGTCATGGCGCCACCACCAAAACACAACCACAGAGACACGGAGACACAGAGAGGCCACCAGCTCGCGCAGGCTGCGCACCTTCTCTGTGCCTCCGTGTCTCTGTGGCTGCATTCATGGGCCGCGCCTCAGACACTCAATCGAGCCAGGAAGGCCTGGCGGAGCCTCAAGAACCACTGCGCCGCCAGCGGCGTGGCGCCGAGGTCGAAGCGCACCCACACCCGGTCGCCGAAGACGGCGCTGGGCGAGGGCCGGTCCAGCTGCAGCTCGAGGTCGAAGACGCGGCGCAGGCTGTGCTTGCCGCCCTCCTTGGCCGGGTCCACGCCGATCTCGCCGCCGGCCGTCGAGCCCAGGGCCGGCGACACCAGCTCGAAGCCCCCGCCGGGCACCTCGCGGCGCACGCGCGCATCGAGCATCGCGTGCGGCCATTGCGCCAGGCGGACCTGCACCGCCCGCGTCCGGTGCTTGACGAGGTCGGCGTCTTCCTGGGTGATGGCCACGCGCACGCGGTCCGCCGGCCCGGCGACCAGGTAGCCCAGCAGCTCGCCCCGCTTGACGGCGCGGCCGGTCAGCTCGGTCGGAGCGTCAGGCACCCAGCGACCCGCCGTGCCGGCGCTGACCTCCAGCGCGGCGACGCGCCCGCGCGCCTCCTCGTAGCGCGCCTGGCGCGCCTCCAGTTCGGTGCGCAGGGCGACGGCCTTGGCCGGCTCGGCCACCTCGGCGCGCCGCAGCGTCGCCCGCGTCTGCTCCAGCGCCGCCGCGGCCTGGGTCAGCTCGGCGCGCAGCGGCAGGTTGTCGATGGCCAGCAGCGGCGCCCCGTGCGCGACGACGCTGCCCGGCGCGGCCGAAACGGCGCCGATCTGGCCGGCGGCCTCGGCCCGCACCAGGGCTTCGTCGGGCAGCCAGACCACGCCCTGATGCACCGAGTGGAAGGGCATGGGCACCAGGCAGACGAGGGCCAGCGCCGCGACGACGAGCAGGGCCGCCCGCCGCTTGGCCGGGCGACGGCGGCGCGCCAGCGAGCCGCCCTGTTCGAGGTGGCGCCAGGCCTTCCAGACGGGCACGGCCAGGGCCTGCCAGGCCGCCACGACGGCCATGATGGCGCCCACCAGCAGGTATTCGCCGGCCACGAACCAGATCAGGCCGACGGTGACGAAGAAGCGGTAGACCGGCGCCGCGGCGCCGTAGAGCGTGAGGATCCAGCGCTCGCCGCGCGAGGCCAGCGGCGGCTCGGCGTCACGCGCGCCGAAGAGCCAGCGGTCGCTCAGGTAGACCCACCAGGCCTGGGCGCGCTGCGCCAGGTTGGGCAGTTCGAGCAGGTCGGTGGCGATGAAGTAGCCGTCGTAGCGCATCAGCGGGTTGCCGTTGACGAGCAGGGTCGAGACACCGGCGATGAGGATGACGTTGTAGGCCACCGCCGTCACGAGGCCGGGCTCGGCGGCCAGCCACACGAACAGCGCGACAGCGCCCAGGGCCAGCTCGGCCATGATGCCGGCCGCCGCCACCTGGGCGCGCGCCCATTTGGACGCGAAGGCGTAGGACGAGGTCGCGTCCACGTAGGGCACCGGCGTGAAGACGACGAAGAGCAGCCCGATCTCGCGCACCGTGCCGCCGCGCGCCTTGACGGCCAGGCCGTGCGCCCATTCGTGCACCGCCTTGACGACGGGGTAGACGAACCACAGCAGCACGAGGTTGCTCGCCGACAGCACGCGGTCTGACAGGTTCTCGGTCAGCGACTGCCAGTGCTGGGCGCCGAGCACGGCGGCCGGCAGCACCAAGGCCAGCCACAGCAGCGCGACCGGCGCGCTGAACATGGCCCGCGCCAGGCCGGCCTGCCGCTCGAACCAGGCGTCAGGGTGGAAAAGCGGCAGGCGCAGGCTCATCAGGTTGAGCCAGTTCTGCTTGAACCGGGCCTTGCGCTGGCGCTCGAAGCGCTCGAAGACTTCGCCGGCGTCGGGCGAGACCTGGGTCTGCAGCAGGTCGTTGGAGTGCAGGGCCGACACCAGCTGCACCAGCTCGTGCTGCGAGATGCTGGCACCATGGTCGCCGGCCTCGGCGCAGGCGGCGTCCCAGACTTCGTCGAGCGTGCGCCGGCCGTCGCACAGCGACAGCACGCGCCAGACCTCGGGCGTCATGCGGTGAAAGCGCTGGCTCACCGGGTCGGACAACAGCACCCACGGCCTGCCGCGCAGCCGACGGTGCAGGGGCTGCACGCCGTCGCGCAGGCGCGGGCGCAGATGCCTGAGGGCGTGCCAGTGTTCCGAGAGCAGGGCTTGCATGCAGCGCCCTCAAACACAGCCACAGAGACACAGAGGCACAGAGAGGCCAACGGACTGCCGCCTCTGTGCCTCTGTGCCTCTGTGGCTTTGTTTTGACTTCACTTCAGTTGTCCCATGGTGCTGCGCACCACCCGCAGCCGATGAAACGGGGTATTTGCGGGCCGAGCGCTGGGCCGCTCCCGAGCCGGCCCGCTCTGGCGATGTGCTTGCGGCTCGAAGCCGCGAGCATCGCCGCCCCCGCGGGGGGCGGACCAGACACGCGCCGCGTTCAGCGCGCGGGGTTGGGCCGGGGGCTGTTTCATCTCAAATCCAGTACTGCCACAGCTTGAGCCGCAGCCAGTCGATGGATTCGCGCGTCCAGATCGTCAGCAGGTTGGCGCTGCCCACGACGACCTTGGCCACGCCCTGCATGCCGGGGCTCAGCGGCGGCACCTCGCCCAGCCAGGCGGCCTCGGCGCGGAAGCCGTTGATGCCGTCCTGCACGCTGGCCGTCGCCGTCACCCGGCTGAGCTCGAAGTCGTGCCCCGCCTGGGGCTGGCCCGACAGGCGCAGCACGCCGCGCTGGCCGGTGCGCACCCGGGCGATGTCACGCTCGGGCACGTGCAGCACCACGCGATAGCCCTCCGAGGCGATCTCGAACATCTCCTTGCCCAGCTCGACCGGCGCGCCCAGCTGCTGCACCCAGTCGCCCGTGACGATGAGGCCGTCCATGGGCGCCACCAGCCGGGTCCGCGCGAGCTTGGCATCCACCAGCGCGAGCTGCCCTTCCACGCCCTGCAACTCGGCGCTGGCCAGGGCCACACCGGCGGCCTCGCGGTCGGCCATGGCCTGGCGCAGGCGGCCGGCGGCCTGGTCGCGCTCGCCGCGCAGCTTGGCCTGCTCGAGCTTCAGGTCGCGGTCGTCCAGGCGCAGCAGCAGCTGGCCGCGCTGCACGCGGTCGCCGGGCCGCACCGGCACCTCGGCGATGAAGCCCTCGAAGGGCGCGGTGACCAGCTGGCGGGCGCGGCCCTCGATGACGGTGTGGGCCGTGACACGGTCATCCACCGGCACCAGCAGCAGCACCGCCAGCGTGAGGACGGCCGCCACGGCGCCGCCCTTCCAGGCCCAGTGGCCGGGGCCGCGCAGCCGGCCGGCCACGCGGCGCAGCGCCCGCCAGGCCAGCACCGGCAGCGGCAGCTCGGCCGTGCGCCAGTGGCGCAGCAGGGGCTCGGCCAGCGTGGCGCTGGTGCGCAGCACCTGCTGTGCGGCGGCGTTAGCGTCGCCCTGGGCGATGAGGACGGCGACGACCTCGCCCTGGTCCAGCAGCGGCAGGGCCCAGGCGCCGCGTTCCGCCAGCTCGCGGCCTTCGACGAAGGCGCGCTGCGCGATCTCGCCCGCCGCCTGCACGCCGGCGCTCGCAGCCTCGGCATGGGCCACGTCGGCGGCCACCCACCAGTGGACGCGGTCCTGCCGCGCCTCGAAGAGGGCCAGCCGCAGCTCGGCCTCGGCCGGCAGCTCGCGCCGCGCCCAGGCGGCCGTGCGGTTGATCCAGTCCTGCGCAGCCGCCCGCGCCTCCTTCTGCGAGGCCACGTGGCCCATGAGTTCGAGCAGCTCGGCCGCGCGCTGGTTGTGGGCGAGGCTCGCGGCGCTCAGCGTCAGCTGCAGCCAGCCCAGAGACAGCAGCAGCAGTTGCAGGCTGCGGTCGTTGTGCGGCGGGCTGAGCAGGGCGCCGACGATGCCCGGCTGGCCGCTGGGCAGGGCCAGGTGGGTCGCCACCAGCAGCTCGCCGCTGGGCACGCGGCCCAGCGCGACCGGGCTGTCGCGCGTCACGCGGGCGCGCGCCTCCGCCCAGGCGTCGGCCACGTCGGCCCGCTCGAAGGGTGCCCGCCAGGCGGCGTCGGCCGCATGCAGGGCCACGCCCTGGCAGCCCAGTCCGGCGGCATGCAGACGCTGCAGCCACAGCGCCAGGGCCGGCGCCAGCTCGGCCGCCTGCGGCGTCGCCGAAGGCGGCGGCAGCACGGCCTCGTGGTCGCCGGCGCTGCTCACGAGGCGCTCCGGGCCCGCGCGCGGCCGATCTCGTCGGGCCGGTGCTCCACGAGCTGGGCGTCCAGGGCCTGCCAGTCGGCTTCGTTCAATTGGCCGGCCAGGGCGCGCAGCTTGAAGTAACTCGCCCAGGCATCGTGGCGGGCGCGGGAGAGGTCGCGGCGGGCCTCGAAGAGCTTGCCCTGGGCCTCCAGCACGTCGGCATTGGTCTTGATGCCGACCTCGTAGCCGCGCTGGTTGGCGCGCACCGACAGCGCCTGCGAGCGCTCGGCCGTGGCCAGCGCCCGGGCCTGCGACAGCGCCGACAGCGTCGCGACGAAGGCCTGGCGCACGCCGATGACCAGGGTGCGGCGGGCGAGGTCCAGCTCGCCGGCCGCCTTGTCGCGCAGGGCCATGGTCTCGACCACCTTGGACTGGGTCGCGCCGCTGGCGAAGAGCGGGATGGTGAGCGTCGCGCCGACGGCGGTGGTGTTGCCGCGCCGCGGGAAGATGCTGGTCACCGTACCGGTGTCGTTGGAGCGGGTGTAGCTGGCGTTGAGGTCCACCGTGGGCGCGTGGGCGAGCGAGGCCTTGCGGATCTCGGCCTCGGCGGCTTCGAGCGCGAGCCGGGCCTGGCGCAGCTGCGGGCTGTCGACCTCGGCGCGGGCGAGCCAGTCCAGCACGCCGTCGGCCTGCAGCGGCGGCAGGGCCTCGGGCGCGACGGCCCGCGTGAGCAGGGTGGGCGTGGGGCCGGCGGCCACCTCGGCCAGCACCTGGCGGCGCATGTCGAGGTCGGCCTCGGCGGCCAGCACCTGGGCCAGGCCGCTGTCCACGCGCGCCTCGGCCTCGCGCACCTCGGGCGCGGCGGCGCGGCCGACCTGGAAGCTGCGCCGCGCCGCCGCGAGCTGCTCGGCATAGGCCTCGCGCAGGGCCGTGGCGTGGGCCAGCACGTCGCGCGCCTTGAAGACCTCGAGCACCGCCTCGGCCAGGCGCTGCTGGGCCTCCAGGCGGGCCTGCTGCAAGGCGCTCTCGGCCTGCTCGAGCTGGCTGTTCGCCGCCTGCAGGGCCGGGTAGAGCGCACCCCGCCACAGCGGCTGGTTGACCTGCACCACGTACTGCTCGGACTTGAAGGGCCGCGGCTCGTAGGCCGGCGCCTCGCGGTAGTGGTTGTTGCTGGCCGTGGCGGTGAAGTTGGCCGTGGGGCCGTAGGCCGCGCGGGCCTGGAACAGGCGCTGCTCGGCCGCGCGCAGCGAGGCGTCACTGGCCCGCACGGCGGGGTCGGCATCGAGGGCGCGGGCGGCCAGTTCAGGCAGGGTCTGGGCCGCGGCCGGCAGGGCGAACAGCAGCAGCGGGAGGAGTCGGATGAGCACCGGAGGCAGCCATGGAAAAGCGCCGGCCGAAGGGCCGGCGCGCCGCAATTGTGCGGGGTTAGGCCTGGCGGCGGCGCCGGCTGGCCAGCCAGGCCGACACGATGGCCACGGCGGCCAGGGCCGCGCCGTCGGGCTCGGGCACGGTGTTGCCGCCGGCGTCCTGGGTCTGCAGCGTGAGCTTGAAGAAGCCGAGGCTGCCGCCGTCGTCAGGGTTCACGGCGCGGATCTCGACGGTGTTGTCGATGCCGATGAGGCCGAGGAAGGCGCCGAGGTCGAAGCTGTCGAGATAGGCGCGGCTGAGGGGGTCGCTGCCACTGTCGCCGTTGGTCAGCTCGCCGATGAACTGGTTGTTGAGGTAGACGCCGGCATTGCCGTCCAGGCCCCAACCGCCCGCGAAGACCTGCAGCGTCGCGCCGGTCAGCGGGCCGCTCCAGCTTGCGGGCAGCTGGGCGCTGAAGCCGCCGAACACCCAGTCGTCGGTGCCGTCGGCCTGCGGGTTGACGAGGTCGCCGTACTCGAAGCTGTCGCCGCTGGCCAGGCCGATGCCCAGGCCGTCCAGCGCGCCGAAACGGGCTTCGACGGTGGCGGCGGAGGCCGGCGCAGCGGCGAGGGCCAGAGCCAGCCCGAGGGCGGACAAGCAGGAGCGGGTGAGGTGCAGCATGAAGGTGCCTGTGAACTTTGACGCAATTCCTGCCATCGTAGGCAGAGGCCGGGAGCCCGCCCATCCCCGGAGCGTGGGGCGGGCGGGACGTGGGCTGGCGAGCGCGGGCCTCATTTGCCGCCCACCAGCTGCTGCCACTGCTGCTTGGCCCGCTCCTCGAGCTCCTTGAGCCAGGCGTCGCCGAGGGCGCGGGCGCGGTCGGCCTCGGCCTGGGCGATCTCGGCCGCCGTCTTGGGCAGGGGCATGGGCTCGGCGATGCTGCCGAGCTGGCCGCGGTCGCCCGCCAGCAGGGCCAGGGCGGCGGCCGAGGCCGGCGCCACGGCCTGGCTGCCGGCCAGGAACTGCGAGGTCTGCACCGCCGCCGTGGTGACGACGAAGGGGTTGAGGCCAGGCGGCGTCGCCACCGGCTTGCCGGGCAGAACCCGAACGACAAAGCCCTGGCTTACGCTCGCGCGGGCGCCGTTGCTGGTCTCGGTGCTGGCCGCCGTCACCGTGAGGGCGAGGTCGCCCGTGAAGCCGGCCGGCGGCGTGGCGCTCAGGTGGGCGAGGTCCCAGCCGGCGAGGTCGATGGCCCCGCCGCCTGCGGCGCTGCGCACGCCGTCGCTCAGCACGGCACCGGCCGGCAGGCCGGTGAGGCTCAGCGTCAACGTCTCACCGCCGAAACCATCGGTCAGCGCAGCAGCGACGGCCGGCAGGGCGACGGCCGTGTCCACCAGGCCATAGACGAGCCCGGCGCTGACGGGCAGGGTCTCGACGATGCGGATGTCGTCGATGTTGGCGCTGCGCTGGGGCACGGCGCCCCCGGCCACGGCATCGCCGCCTTCCAGCACGATGGCGACGCGGCGCGCCTGGCCGTTGCCGGCGAACTGGAAGCTCAGCGACGACCAGTTCAGCGCCGTCGTCGAGCTGGTGCCGGCATAGCCGCCCACCTTGACGCCGTCGACATAGATGCCGATGGCGGTGTTGGCCGCCGCGAAGCCCAGCCCGCCGGCGTAGTCCAGGCTGAGGGTGTAGACCGCGCCGTCGACGGTGTCGAGGCTGCGCTCAATGCCCAGGGTCTGGTAGGCCAGCGTCGCGCGGCCGTTGCGCAGCGTCAGCCACTGGCTGCCGTTGCCCGCCATGGCCTGCACCGTCGCCAGGTTGCCGCCGATGTTGGTGACGCGGTCACCCGCCGCCTGGATCTCGAAGGCCGCCGTCTTGCCCGAGGTGGTCGGGCGCACCGTCCAACCCTCCAGCACCGGCCCGGCCACCACGGTCACCGCGGTGTTCGGGTTGGCCGGTGTCTCCCAGCTCGTCGCCAGCACCTCGCGGCTGACGGCGACGTCGCGCGGGCTCAGCACCAGCGTCGGCGCGTCGGCGACGGCCACGAACTGGGCCGTCAGCAGCTGCGTGGTCGTGGCGTAGCTGCCGGTCGCGCCTTCGATGGCGGTGGCCTGCAGCTGCAGCGCCACCGTGCCGTTGAAGTCGCGCGGCGGCGTCAGCGTCAGGGCGTCGAGCTGCCAGCCGCCGAGGTTGGCCACGCGCTGCGCGGCCGTGGGCGTGAAGACGTGCGTGCCGTCGGACAGCGTGAAGCCGTCCGGCAGGCCCGTCAGCGTCAGCACCAGGGTCTCGGAACCGTCGTCGTCGACCAGGCCGGCGACGATGGCGTGCAGGGCCAGGGCCACGTCCTCCAGGCCGGTGACGGTGCCGCCGCCGGTGATGGTGAGCGCCGGCGCGTCGGCCACGGCGGCGATGTCGACGACCAGGCTGGCGGCCGGGCTGTAGAGCTCGCCGTCGAAGGCCCGGAAGCCGATGCGGGCGTAGTGCTCGTGGCGGTTGCCCTCGCCCGCGGCGAAGTCGCCGGCACCGCCGGAGGCGTTGGCGGCCGGCACGAAGCGCAGGCCACGCACGGCGAGGTCAGCCTGGCTGAAGCGTTCGCCCACCGCGACCGCCGCCCAGCTGCCGTCGGCCTGCTGGCGCTGCAGCGTGCCGTCGGCCGGCAGGGCCGTGATCTCGACCTGGAGCAGGTCGGGCCGGCTGTCGGGGTCGGCGACGGCGAAGCGATCCCAGCCCAGCGCCAGGGCGGTGTCCTCGACGCCCGCGGCCAGGCCGTCGGCCGCCGTCGGCGCCTGGTTGGGCGTGTCGTCGGCGGTGACGGTGATGGCCACGGTGACGACGGCGGAGTTCGCCTGCCCGTCGCTGACGAGGTAGCTGAAGCTGTCGGCGCCAGCGAAGCCGCTGGCGGCCTTGTAGCTGAAGCTGCCGTCGGCCAGCACGCTGAGCACGCCGTGGGCCGGCGCGTCGACGATGGCCGCGGTGAGGGTGTCGCCGTCCACGTCGAAGGCGGTGGCCAGCGGGTCGATGGCGAGGGTCTGGCCGGCACGGGCCGAGAGGCTGCGGCCGGCGAGCGTCGGCGCGTCGTTGACGGGCCTGACCGTGAGGCTCACGGTGGCGGTGTTGCTGGCCTGGCCGTCGATGACGAAGCGGTAGCTGAAGCTGTCGCCGCCGTGGAAGTCGGCCGCCGGCTGGTAGCTGAACTGGCCGTTCGCAAGCAGCACCAGAGTGCCGTGGGCCGGGCCGTCGACCTGCTCGATGGTGACGCTGGTGGCGCCGAGCAGCAGGTCGTTGGCCAGCACGTCGATGGCCGCCGTGCCGTCCTCGTCGAGCGTGACGGCGTCGCCCACGGCCAGGGCCTGGCCGACGAGCTTCACGTCGCGCACGGCCATGGTGCTGGCCTGGGCGGCGAAGCCCAGCAGGTCGAAGCTGAGCAGCAGCGCCTTGCCCGCCAGCTCCGGCGCCAGGGCGACGAAGTAGGTGGCGCTGCCGTCGGCATTGAGCTGCTTGCGCACCGAGGCGGCCAGGCGCTCGCGGCCGTTGGTCTGCAGGTTGAGCAGGGCATCGGAGCCGGCGAGGGCCACGGTGCCGGCCACGGGCAGGCCGGTCACGACGTCGAGCAGGGCCACCTCGAAGGCGTCGGCCGGGCCGGCGGCGTTGGCCAGCAGGTGCGGCGACTCGATCGTGAAGGCGAGCAGCTGGTCGCCCGCGCCGACGGTGAAGACCTGCGACAGCTGCGCCTGGCGGGTGGCCGACTCACCCAGCACGGCGTGCCCGTCCTGGATGACGACGTTGCCGCGCGTGCTCCAGCCGCTGGCGTCGAGCATGTCGCCGCCGGCGAGGGTGGCGTGCACGGGCAGGCCGGAGGCGAAGGCCAGCGTGGGCGCGGGCGTTGCGGCGGCGGCCGGCGCGGCGGCGGACGAGCCGCCGAGGGCGAAGGCGTCGCCCGCGGTATCGCTGCCGTCCACCGGCGGCGCGCCGGAGAAGACCTTGTCGGCCGACAGGTCGCGCATGTAGCGGATGAGCTTGTCCAACCGCTCCGCGTCCAGGCGCACGTCGCCACTGCGCAGGGCGAGCAGCAGCGCGTTGGTTTCCTGCAGGCTGCGGGCCTGGCTGCCGGGCACGCCCATGAAGGTCGCGTCGGCGGTCAGCGGCACGCGGTTGCCGAGGGCATCGAGCTTGTACTCGTCGGGCAGGCCGAGGTTGTGGGCCAGTTCGTGGCCGACCAGCCAGCCGAGATAGCGGCCGATCATGGTCATGCGGGCGGCCCGGTCGGCGATGGTGCCGGCCCAGGCGACGGCCTGGCGCAGCGCCGCCGGCACCGAGACCGCCGCCGCCGACCCGAAGGCCGAGCCCGTCATGTCGGTGTTGATCAGGCGCGAGAAGGCGTACTCCTTGGCGCGACTGCCGATGTCGGTGCGCACGCTGCCATCGGCCTGGGTCAGCAGTTGCAGCAGCTTGTCGGCATTGAAGTCGACACCGGCGCGCCCGGCCTCAGTGCCGTTGCCGAAGATCTCCAGTCCGAAGTCGATGCTGGTCGTGCGTTCCGCCGTCTTGTCGTCCAGGCCTGCGGCGCTGCCATAGCGGATGTCGACGAAGCCCGGTGTCTTGAAGGCGTCGAAGAGTCCGGTGCCGTCACCGCCGCCGAGGGCCGACTTGAGGCCGGCGGTGATCGACGCGAGGTCGCCACCGTCCAGGTCGGCAGGCAGGGCCGCCTGCACGCCGCCGCCGACGAGCAGCGCATACAGGGCGGCCTGCTCGGCGCTGAACCCGGCACGGGTGTCGTCGTCGGCATGGGCGATGGCTGCGGCCTGGGCGATCAGCGAGGCGAGCTGGTCGGTATCGACGTTGAGCTGCTGGGTCGCCAGGACGGTGCACTGGACGGCGGCGCGGGCGTAGACCTGGCCGTTGAGCTTGAAGACCAGGTCGCCGCGGAACGCGCCCCGGTCCTGGGCCGTGGTGAGCAGGGTCAGCGTCGTCGTCGCGCCGACGGTGCTGACCGTCCAGCGGCTGTCGCCGTCGATCTCCACGGTGACGCCATCGGGGTTGTAGATCTTGACGTTGCGCCAGCCGCCTGCCTGCAGGGCTTCGGCGTTGAGCACGCCGTCGACCGCGTTGAGGTCTCCGAGTTCGGCGAAGAAGACCGTCTTGACGGTCGTCGACCCGGCATCCACGGCGCCGGCGGCGGTCACCTGCTTGGCGTCGAATCGCAGACCACCGGTGAGGATGGCCGCGTCATAGGCGTCGGCGTATTTCTTGCGCGCCGCCTCCGTCAGCTTGGCGCCGATCTCGAGCTTGGTGCTGCCGCCCCTGGCGAGCGTCTGGTCGCTGAGCAGCAGCTTCTCGCCGCTGGCCACGTCGGCGGGCGTGCCGCTGCCATTCGAGCCCAGGTACAGGAACTCGTTGGCCATGGCGAACACGTCGTAGCGGATGTCCCCGTCGCTGGAGTTCGTCAGCGTCAGCTCGTGCTCGTTGGCATGGTAGAAGGCCTGCGGGCCCACCCAGGACAGGGCCTCGTCGTTGCTGCTGGGCATCAGGGCCGGGTTGTCGCGGAAGAAGACGGTCTGGTCGTCGCCCGCACCGCTGCTGTCGCCCAAGGTGAGCGTGCCGCCGACCTTGATGTTGTCGACGGTCACCACGTCCTTGGCGTCGAGCGCGCCGTTGCGGTTGTAGAGCTCGATGCGGATCTCCACCGACTGCGCCGCCAGCGCGTGGGCACCGGCGGGAATGCCGAAGGTCTGCATCGAGGCCGCCGGCAGGTCGCGCAGCCGGAGTTCCCGGCTGGCCGCGAATTCGCTGGTCGAGCCGTCCGCGTTCTGCACGATGAACTTGACGCGCAGGTAGGGGTCGCTGCCATCGGCGAACCCAGCATTGCTGACGTTCATGCTCAGCTGCTGGGCCGACTGCGCCAGCGCCATGCGGTTGTGCGTCAGCTGCGGCAGGTCCTTGTCGAGGCGCAGCCCCCAGTCGGCCACCTTTTCGAGGTCGGTACCGAAGGCGCCGACGTCCTCCTTGAAGCCGAGGATCTGGTCGTAGACGATGGCGTCGAACAGCTTGCCGAGGTAGGTCTCCACCGTCTTGGCGACGAAGGGCACCTTGAGCGCGACCAGCGGCGGGTAGTTGGAGATCATCTTCACGGCGTACTTGATCAGCAGGTCGCGGAGGTAGTCCGCCATGTTGCTGATCCAGACGGACTGCGACAGATCCGCCAAGGTCATGTTGGGCCCGTAGAAGCCCTCATAGTTGGCAAACGTCGACTTGAACTTGGCCACGTCCACGCCGCGCGCGGCCATCTCCGCATCGCTGACCGTGCCCAGCAGCATCAGGTGGGTGGCCTGCGATGCATCCGCGCCGGTCAGGGCGCCCCCGTTGTGCAGGGACCAGCCGGGCAGCTGGTAGGTCGTCAGGAAGCGGCCGAAGTAGGGCCGGATGCTGGCCTGGAAGTCGCCGTTGAACACCGTGGGCACCGCGGTGGTCGATGCGCCCCATTCGGTGTTGTCCTGCTCGATGCTGACGCGCGCCGAACTGCCGGCGACGATGCGGTCCGTGGCGCCGCCGCCGAGCTTGGTGAAGAAGAAGCCGGCGCCCACGCCTTCCCAGGTATCCGCCGGAGTCTCGCCCGAACGCGACGCGACGAGGGGGTCCAGCGCCGACTGGCCCGCAGCCACCGAGCCTTGCGCGACCCGGCCGAGCAGTTTGTCGATGCGCTCGAGGTACCAGGGCGCCTGGTTGCTGCCGTAGGGCGCCGGCTTGGCGATGGCACTGCTGGCCTTCTCGAACGCCCCGTCGGCCCGGCGCCGGATGATCCAGTCGCGGTCCTTGACGGGATCATCCTTCGTGGTCATCGCCGCGCTGAAATAGCTCAGGCTGCTGTCCAGCGTGCCGGCATACCAGGTGTGCGGACGCGAGTGCGTCTGCGCCGTGGAGCCCACGCGGATGAGGTAGTCGTCCTTGGTGAAGCCCTTGAGGCCGGTGAGGTTGAAGTCGAAGTCGAAGCCGGCATCCGCGTAGATGCCCGCGCCCGCCAGGCTGCGGCCGTTGGGCGTCACCGTCGTGTTCGGCGCGGCGTTCTCGTCGGCCACCACCTGGTAGTAGTTGTCGGCGTAGCTGATGCCCTTCCATGCGGCCACGTTGGGGTCGTAGAAGTCGGCGAAGTTGATCTGCTTGAGGCCCAGCTTCTTGGGGTTGATCTCGAAGATCTCGGCGCCCTTGAGCAGGCCCTTGAGCGCATCGGCGGCGCCGTTGGTGATCACGCCCTTGAGGATCTTGGTCAGGTCGGCGGTGAAGTCGATGCCGACGTTGGACGCGCCGAGCATTCCCATCAGGTCGTCGATGTTGAGGGCCTGCACCAGGCCGTCGAGCGGCAGCTGCAGCAGGCCCGTCGTCAGCAGGGAACCGATCGCCCCCTGGTCGAGGTTCACGAGCAGCTTCGAGATGGTCTCGTCCTGCATCAGCGACGGCTGGTTGAAGTCGTGCGGGTCCAGCGTCGTCATCTGCAGATCGGACGGCGGCGCGAGCTTGTACTTGTCGACTCCCCAGAGGATGCGCTGGGCGAGCTCCGAGTTCACGACCGTGCCGCGGCTGTGGCCGATCAGGTGGATGTTGCCGGACAGGATCTTGCCGCCCGCGCTCTGGTCGGCCTGCAGCAGCGACGCGTAGATGGCGTCCGCCGTGGCTTCGGCAAAGCCCGAGTCGCTGAAGCCCGACTCGATGACCCAGTCGGGCACGAGCACGACCGGCTTGCCCTGGGCCACCGCATCCTTGAGCGACGGTTGGGCGCTGCCGTAGTCCAGCGGCAGCCACTGGCCGGTGTCGCGCGAATACCTGTAGGCATACCCGCCCTGGGTCTTGACGATGTCGCGTGCAAGTTCTGCCGCGGCGGTGGACGAGGCGTCGGTCTTGCCGGCGAAGGCGTTGACGTAGATGGAACTGAGTCCATCGGTGCCCGAGGCGATGGGCGGCTGGTAGCCGTGGGTCAGGATGGTGACCGAGGCCCCACCGAAGCCGGCCTGTTCGTAGGCCTTCTGCACGGTGAAGGGCTGCGAGGCGGTCAGCACCGTGCCGTCGGCCAGCTTGGCTTCGGCAGCCCACCAGTAGCGCTGCCCCGCGGTGAGCTTGAAGTTGGCGAACTTGGGATCGTTGGCGAAATCCTCGAAGCGGATGAGCTCGCCAGCCTTGTAGGCAACCCCGTTGCCCACGTCCAGCGCGGTCAGGATGCGCTCGTTGTGCACGGGGCCGCTGGCGCTGGTGTCGCCGGCATGCCAGGTCGGCAGGCTGGGCATGTCGTTCGGGTACAGGCCCTCGCCCGGTCCGAAGGTGCTGACGTAGATGTTCAGCTCGACGATGGTGTGGTTGGCCTTGAGCTCGAACACCGGGCGCTGCTCGGCGTCGACCTTGGGGCTGATCAATTCCAGATCGCCATTGGCGGCGAGGGTGGTGACGACCCAGGACTTGGGCAGGTCGTCATAGCGGCGCGGCAGCAGGTTGGCGTTGCCGAGGTCGATCGGCTTGCGCAGGTCGCCGCCCTTCTCTGCCGCCTGGATGAGCCCCGCGGGGTTGAATTGGAAGACGGTCGAGAAGAAGCGGCTGTAGAAGGCGTCCCCCGGGCCGCCGTACTCCTCGACCATGGCGGTCGCCAGCAGCGTGCTGCCGTCGGCCGACAAGGACAGGGAGTCCAGGCTCGCGCCCTCGATCGGCGTGGTGGCGCCAAGGAAGACGGGATTGGTGAACGGGTCCTTGATGATGCCGATCTTGCCGCCGACCTGCTTGGTCGCCAGCGCCCCGTCCATGAAGCCCGGCTCGTCGAAGATGAGTTCGTAGTCGGCCACGAAGGCGTACTTGCCGTCGGCCGAGACCGCCACGCCCGAAGCGTGCTCGATGTTCTGGCGGAACTTGGTGCCGTTCCACCAGTCCCCGGGATTGGGCCGGAGCCAGGGCGCGTTCACCTTGGCGTCGGTCCAGTTGCCGCTCTCGGCGTCGCGCTTGGCCGTGAAGGCCGCGAAACCCTGGTTGTAGGCGCCGGAGGTGCTGACCACGAACTGGCCCGCCTCCGGGCCGGCGCTGACGTAGTAAGGCACCTGGCCCGTGCGCGGCATGCCGGAGGTGGCGAAGTCGATCAGCTTGACGTCGGCATCCTGGACCCGGAGCGTCCGGTCGGCGCCCTGGCTGTCCTTGACCTGCTTCTCCCAGGCCTTGTCCATGGCTTCGAGGTCGATGACGAAGACGTCGCCCTTCTCGGTGGCACGGAAGCCGATGCGGGTGGCGCGTTCCTTGGGCGCGGTCACGGCGAGATAGCGGCCGGCGCTGACGGCGAGGTCGACGAAGCCGCTCGGGCCGGCCACGATGCTGCCCGGCAGGTTGAGCTGCTGCACCTCCGTGAGGAATTGCGGATCCTTGCTGTTGATGTTGACGCGCATCAGCCGCGCGCCGGAGCCATCGCCATAGCTGGCGCCTTCGGCCACGTACATCCAGTCGCCCGCCACGGCGAGGGCGGAGATGTTGGCGGTCGAGCCCGGCAGCTGCAGCGTGTAGACCAGCTTGTGGCTGAGCATGTCGATCATGTAGATCTTGCCCGCGCCGGCCACGAACACCACGCGGTCGTTGGTGCCGTAGGCCAGGGCGTCCGTCTTCAGACCGGTCAGGTAGCCCGGCAGGTCGACGACGTCCTGCAGCACGCGCAGCAGCCCGTCGCCGCCCGCCCCCTGGGCGTTGACGCCGTCGGTGAATTGCACATGCAGGCGGTCGAGCACGACGCCCGTGCCGTTCTGGGGCTTGAGCTCGATCGGATAGCTGGGGTTGCCCGACATGAAGCCGTAGCCGTCGCCCGCGCTGCCATCCGGATTGACCGCATCGATCACCCGCTCCACCCAGATTTCGTGCAACCCCAGAGCCACGCCTGCAGGCACCTTGACGGTGGCGGAGGTGGCGGTCACGTCGCTGACGTCCAGCGTCGTCCACAGCAGGCCGCGGTCGGGCGTCGAATTGCGGTCGGTCAACCCGCTGCCCACCGGCTTGATCCACACGCGCAGCCGCGTCGCGCCGCTGTCCAGCTTGAAGTGCGTGCCGGTCAGCTTGAAGGTCGTGGCATCCACCTGCGTGATGCCGGTCAGCGTCGGGTCGCCCAGTGCCACCGGGGTCGGAGGCGTCACGCTGATGTCCAGGTCCTCGCCCTTCACCGTGGCGGTGCCGGTCTGGCTGTACTGGGCCGTGGTCGTGAAGGTGTAGAGGCCGAAGACGGCCGTCGGCAGCATCGCCATCAGGGCGATGGCGGTCCCGGAGGCCACGAGGTTGCCGCCGGCAGCCACCATCATCGCCGTGTTGATGGCGTTGAAGTAGATGTACTGGTAGTTGGCGTCGAGCGAGACGAACTTGGTGGTGGACGCACCGGTCTTGGGGTCCTTGCTCGTGCGGCGTGCGGACACCAGATAGTCGCCTGACGACGTGACGCCCGGGTAGGGCGGGCTGGCCGTCCTGGCCTTGCCGTCTGCGCCCACGTGGCCGTTGTCGACCACCCACCAGGTGTCCTTGACGGTGCCGTCGTCCAGGGTGATGGTGCCCCGCCTGAGGATCAGCACTTCGTATTCGTCGGGGTTCAGGCCCATGGCCGAAGTGGCCAGCTGGATCGGGTAGGCGCTCTTCGCGCCGCCCATGTCGAGGTGGAAGCCGGACAGCACCTGGAAGCCATCGAAGCTCGGCGCTGCGAGCGGCAGGTTCGCCAGATCGAGGTCCGTCAGCGTGACCTGGCGCGGCCCGTCGAAAGCGCCGGCCGCGATGGCGACCTGCACGCCGTTCTGGGTCTGCAGCACGGCGCCGGCCGCGTCCACCTGGATGCTGGGCGCCTGCGGCGTGACGATGGCCGGCGCGACCACATGCACGGTCAGCTCGACTTGCCCCGACTTGTAGATCGCGTAGACCTTGGTTGTGCCGACCGCCTTGGCCTTGATGACGCCGTTCGCATCCACCTCGGCGATGCGCGCATCACCCACGAAGTAGCTGGTGTAGTACGAGTCCGCGACATCGGCGCCGAACAGGACGTCGGTCAGCTTGATCTGGCGCTGGCCCGCGCCGGTGCCATCGGCCTGGGGAGTCACGAGCGACACCGAGCCCGGGTAGACGTCAAGCCCGCCCAGGGCCAGGCTGAGCGTCTCGTCGCTCGGGCCGTCGACCTCGAAGCTGCGAACACCCTGCAAGGCGCCGCGGCGCGCCTGCACATAGCCCCAGCCGGAGACCTGGCCCTTCAGCAGGGTGTCGCCCGGCGTCGTGACGACCGCGGCGACGCCGTCCTGCCAGTTCTCCACCGACCACTGCAGATAGCTCCCCGTCAGCGCCACGCCCTGCTCGTCCGCGAAGTCGCCGTAGGCCTGCAGCACGCGGCTCTCGCCCGAGCGCAGCGGGCCCACGTCCTGCACATTGATGGCCAGCAGCGCGGCCGAGCTGACGTTGAACTGCAGCACGATGGGGCCGCTGCTGCCCCAGCCGTCGTCGGCTTCCACCGTGACCGACGCCGCGCCGGCGTAGCCGGGCTCGGGCTGGAAGAGCAGGGTCAGGCCGTCGGCGGCCAGCTTGGCCGTGCCGTGCGTGGAACCGGTGACGCGCCAGAAGACGCTGTCGCCCTCGCGGTCGAGGGCCACGTGGTCCAGGGCCAGCCACTTGTTCAGGTCGGTGTGGGCCAGCACCGGCGTTTCCTTGGCCACGCTGACCGGCGCGAGGTTGGCGCGCCAGCCGTAGTTGGCGTAGAGGATCTGGCGGTCGGTGTCGTTGGCCGTGCCGTCACCGTTCAGGTCCACGCCGGCGGCGGCGAAGGCCGCGGCGTCGGCGCCGTCGATGCGGCCGTCGCGGTCGAGGTCACCCGCGATGCTGACCTTGAGGCTGGCCGCGCCGCTGCCCGTCAGGGTCAGCAGCTTGAGGCCGGACTCGGTCACGCGGATCAGCGTGACGGTCTTGCCGCCGTTGTTCACCTGGCCGAGCACGACCGCGCCTTCGACGGCCAGGCCGGTGCCGGCCGTCGTCTCGACGGCGTAGACGATGGCGCCGGCGGCACCCGGCGTCTTCACCGTGCTGGCCAGCTCGCTGTCGCGCACGACGAAGCTGAAGCGCGCCGGCGTGGCGGCGTCGAGGTTGCCGCTCCAGCTGTTGGCGGGGTTGGCGACGCCGGCCAGCCAGCCGGCGGCCGTGCCGAACTGCGCCGTGACCGGCTCGCTGATGAGGCTGCCGTCGGCGTGGTAGCCGATGCTCTCGTTGAGCTGGCCGTCGCCGTAGAGGCTGCGCGCCAGGGCGAGGCGGCCGGTGGCGTCATAACGGTAGACGATGGCGGCGTCGGCGCTGGCCGTCTGGCGGCCGACAACGCGCTCGATGCGGCCCTGGGTGTCACGCTCGAAGGCGACGCGGGCGTTCGGGTCGCTGCTGCCGACGAGGGACACGCCCGCGTCGGACACCAGCCACTGCTGGCCGTCGGCAAAGCGCACCGATTGCACCTGGCCGCGCGCGTCGAGGCGGTAGCGCGTGCCGTCGGGGCCGGTCAGCTCGTAGCCCGTGGGCTGCCACGGCAGGCCGGTGACGCGGTCGAGCAGGCGCTGGCCCTGGGGCAGCAGGGCGACCGGCATGCCGGGGTCGGCGTCGACGGCGGCCAGCGTCCAGCCCGGCACGCTGCCGGTGAAGACGGGGCGCTGCACCAGCGGCGAGGTCGGGTCGCTGGACAGCGGCGTGCCCTGGGTGGCCAGGGTGAAGCTCAGGTACTGCGTCGAGGCGTTGGCCGCCGAGAGGCTGGCCGGCACCTGCAGCCAGACGCGCGCACCCAGCAGCCAGGCCGCGGAGGCCCCGAGGGCGTCGCGGCCGGCCTGGTCGTGGGTCAGGCGCGTGTCCAGCAGCGGCAGGGTCCAGTTGCCGAAGTCGCCCGAGCCGTGGACGTCGAGGCTGCGGGTCAGGGCCAGGTCGTGGTCGCCGAGGCGGAAGACGGCATCGGTGGTCTGCGCCTGGACGAGCTGCTTGCTCGCCGAGTCGACGAGGACGCGGGTCGTGACCTCGGTGGTGCGGCCGGCGAGGTCCCAGCCGCGCAGGCGCAGCACGTAGACGCCGTTGGCCCAGCGCGAGGGGTCGAAGCTGGCCAGGGCCAGCTCGCCGTTGACCGCTTCGGCCGCATAGCTGGCCTGGCCCAGCGTGCGCCAGGCGGACTCGTCCACCCGGTCACCGTTGGAGGGCGCCGCTTCGAGCACATAACCCATCAGCTGAAGGTCGGCGACGCGGGCCGTCAGCGGCGTGGCGGCCGACAGCAGGGCCGGTGCCAGGCTGCCGGTGTCGAGGGCGCCGCTGAAGGCGAGCTGGGGCGCCGTGTTGTCGAGCGGGTCGCGGACGCGGACGGTCTGGGTGGTCGTGGCCGAGAAGCCGTCGGCGTCGACGGCCGTCACGCGCAACTCGACGAGGCCGGGTTGGCTGGGCGTGATGCGCACGCGGCCCAGGCCGTCCAGCGTCACGGGCACCCAGTCGGCCTGGCCGATGCCGGCGCCGCGCGCCTGCACCGTGATGCCGGCGATGGGGCTGAAGGACTCGGCCCGCACCGTGGCGAGCACCACCTGCCCCGGCAGCACCGGCGTGCTGGGCGTGAGGTTGACGAGCAGCTTGGGCGCGTTGGCCTCGGCCGCTGCGACGACGCGCAGCACGAAGCTGTTGGTCGTGGTGTTGCGGCCGTCGCTGACGGTGGCCAGCACCGTGAAGTCGCCGACCTGGCCGGGGCCGGGCGTCCAGTTCAGCCGGCCTTGTGCCGCGTCGTAGACGGCGCCTTCGGGCAGGCCCTGGAAGCTGACGGCCAGCGCGGCCGTCTGGGCCGCGCCGTCGGCGTCGGAGACGCGCAGGGCGCCGACCGGCGCCGTCGCGCCCTTGACGACGGGCAGCGAGAAGCTCTGGCCCACCAGCAGCGCGTGGCTGGCGGTGGCGATCTCGGGCGCCTGGTTCACGTCGAAGACGCGCACCTGCACCGTCCGCGTGACCGTGGCCTGGCCGTCGGTCGCGCTGAAGTTGAAGGTGAAGGCGCGCGTGTCGCCCTGGGCGTTGTCGACCACGTCGGCGCCCGGCGTCCACTCGAAATAGCCGGTGGCCGCGTCGAAGACGACGCCGCTGGGCGTGTCGGCGTCGTGGATGAGGGCGAGCTGCACGGCGTCGTTGTCGCCGTCGGTGGTGCGCATCGTGAAGCCCAGGGTCTGGCCCTCGGGCACGAGCTGCAGCGGCATGGGCAGCAGCACCGGTGCCTGGTTGACGTTGGCGACGACGATCTCCAGCTCGCGGGTGAAGCTGGCGCTGCCATCGCTGGCCGTCAGCTTGAGCAGGTAGTGGCCCGGGGCCGTGCCGTTGAGGTTGTCGCCCTGGGCGGCGAAGAGGCCCGGCGTCCAGCGCAGCTGCAGCCGGGTCTGGCCGCCGCTGCCGGCGCTGGGGGTGAGCTGCATGCCGGTGGGCAGGCCTTCGACGGTCCAGTTCAGCAGGTCGAGGTCGTTGTCCAGGCCGGAGAGGTCGATGGCCAGGGGCGAGCCCTCGTCGACCTTGACGACGGTGCGCGCGCCGGCCAGCGGGTCGCCCTGCACCGCGCCGCCGGTGGCGGCGATGGCGAAGAGCGTGGGCGCGGCATTGCTGGCGCGCACGACGATGCGCAGGTCCTTGACCGAGACGTTGGGCACCGGCGGGTGCAGCGGGTCGACGACGTAGCCCGAGTCGGCCGGCGGCAGGCCGGAGTCGGTGACGGCCAGGCTGATGTCGAAGTTGCCGCTGCTGCCGGCCGGCGGCGTCCACACCAGGGTGGCGTGGCCGTAGCGCGGGTCGGTCTCGATGCGGGCGCCGGCCGGCAGGTTGGTGGCGGCGTAGCTCAGCGCGTCCTGGTCGAGGTCGGAGACGAGGATGGGCACGCGCAGCTCGGTGCCGGCCACGGCGACGACCTGGCTGGGCATGCTGATGACGGGCGCCTCGCTCGGGCTGCGCACGCTGACGACGAAGCTCTTGGCCGTGGCCTGCGCCTGGTTGACGTCGCCGTCGCCGTCGTCCTGGGCGACGACGGTGAGGGTGTAGTCGCCGCGCTGGTTGGCGCCGGGCGCGAAGCGGATGACGCCGGTCAGCTTGCCGGCCTGGTTCAACGTCTGCGTGTAGGTCGCGAAGGGCGGCAGGCCCTGCACGGTCAGGGTCAGCGGGTTGCCGTCGGCGTCGGTCGCCTCGACGGGGATCTCCAGCACCGCGCCGCGGTCGACGAAGGCGTTGGTCAGGTCCTTGACCTCGGGCGCGCGGTTGGCGTTGGCGACGACGATGGGCAGGGTGATCTGGCTGGACAGGCGCGTGCCGGTGCCGTTGCCGTCGTCGGTGGCCGTGACGGTGACGTGGTAGGTGCCGGCCTGGGCATAGCCCGGCGTCCAGACCAGCTCCAGCGTCTCGGCGTCGAAGCTGGCGCCCGGCGGCAGGCCGGTGACCTCGTAGCTCACGCTGGCCGGCGTGCCGCTCGGGCCGCTGGCTTCGCCGCCCGGGGTGAGGCGGACCTTGGGCTCGAAGCCGGGGTTGTCGGGGTCGAAGGCGAAGACGCTGATGCGCAGCGGCTGGCCTTCCAGCACGCTCCAGGTCTGCACCGGGTCGAAGACGGGCGCGCCGTTGGCGTTCCTGACGTCGAACTTGAGCTCGCGCTTCACGGCCGTGACGGCGGTGCTGCCGTCGGGCATGGTGAAGGTGGCGATCAGCGTGACCGGCAGGCTCAGCTGGCCGGCCTGGGCATAACCCGGCGTCCAGGCGAACCAGCCGCTGTCGGCGTCGAGGGTGGCGCCCGAGGGCAGCCACTCGGCGCTCCACTTCAGCGTGACGCGGCTGCCATCGGCCTGGACGAGGCCGCCCGGCACGGCGCCGGGCAGCTGCAGGCCGAAGCGGTCGCCCTCGCGCAGCACCTGGGTGTCCAGCGCCGGGAAGACGGGCGAGGGCCAGCCCTGTTTGACGGTCAGGTTGAAGCGGCGCTGCACCTCCTGCTTGCCGTCGCTGGCGACGATGGTGATGTCCTTGTACGTGCCGGCCTGGTCGTAGCCGGGCGTCCAGCTGAGGATGCCGGTGGCGGCGTCGAAATAGGCGCCCGCCGGCAGGTTGCGCACCAGCAGCGTGAGGGTGTCGCCGTCGGCGTCGCTGGCCAGCAGGGGTAGCTGCAGGCTGTCGCCTTCGTCGAGCGTCAGGTCCTGCACGGCGTCGATGACGGGCACGTGGTTGGCCCCGGCCACGTCCAGCGTGAAGCGGCGCAGGGCCACGCCGCCGCGGCTGTCGATGACGCGCAGCAGGACCTGGTTGTCCGTGCGGTCGGTGGGTTTGGGCAGCCAGTGCAGCGTGGCATGGTTGCCGTAGCCGCTGGCGCTGCTTTCCACGCGCGGGTCCTGGGTGAGGGTCATGCCGGCGGGCGCGCCGACCAGCTCCCAGTAGAAGAGCCGGCCGTCGCTGTCCTGGGCGCCGAGGTCCGCGCTCCAGGCCTGGCCGGCGGTGGCGGCGGGCAGGGCCGCCGTCGTCAGGTCGAGGCTGCCGTCGGCCTTGAGCTGGCCGAGCACCGGCGGCGTGTTGTCGTAGGGCACGGCGTAGATGCCGTGGCCAAGGTCGGCCTTGACGATCTGGCCCGAGCCCGGCGTGGTGCCGAAGCTGGAGGCCGGGCGCACGCTGACCGTGCGGTTGGAGAGGGTCTCGCCGGTCTTGAGCGGATGGCCCTGCAGCGCGGCCGTCAGGTCCAGCACCCACAGGTCGGCCTGGGCGCCGTCGCCGCGCGAGGCGCCGACGATGGCGTCGCCGAAGTAGCGGCCGGGGTCGAGCAGCAGCATCAGCGGGCCGCGGAGGTCGTCCACGCCGATGTTGGTGATGTTGACGTCGTAGCTGATGGCGCCGGTGAGACGGTCCGCGCGCGTGTCGGCGAAGTCCAGCCGCACGAGGTTGGAGATGTCCGTCACGGCCGTGAAGATCAGGCCCCAGGCCTCGCCCAGCGTGACCTGGGCCGAGCTGCGCACGGTGTTGACGATCTCCACCCGCCAGCCGCCCGCCGGCAGGTTGGGCAGGGTCAGGATGACGCTCTTGCTCGCCGCATCCCAGCGCACGCTTTCGGGCGTGAGGATGAGATGGCTGTTGGCGCCGGTGGCGATGAGGCTGTAGTTCTTCGGGTTGAGCACGGACGAGGCGCTGGTGGTGTCGGCGCCGTCGGCCCCGGTCCACATGGCCTGGTCGAAGCTGATGGCCAGCTGGGTCAGCGGCAGCGGCACGAGGGCGCCGTCGGCCACGCTGGCGGAGACGACCTTGGGCGCCTTGACGGGCGCCAGCTCGTCGATGCGATGGGTCTGGGCCACGAGGACGCGGCCGTCGCGCGTCGCGACCAGGCTTTCGCCGCGGGTGCCGCCCTCGGCCAGCTTGAGGCTGCGCCGGCTCTTGAGCTCGATGGCCCAGACGGTGGCGGTGTGCACGTCGGGTGCGCTGCCGTCGGCGGCGACGGGGCGCTGCGCCGTGTTGCTGCTGGCCAGCAGCAGGCCGGCCAGAGCGGTGCCGGCCTGGCCGAAGGCGATGCTGTCGACGAGACCCGCGACACGGTACTCCAGCTCGGCGCGGCCCTGGGTGGCGCCACTCATCGGGAAACTGATGATGTCGGTGGTCGCCTCGGGCAGGGCGCCCCGCACGTCGCTGCCCGTCCAGCGCACGGCCCACAGGCGGCCGTCCGGCCCGAAGGCCAGGTCGCCGACGCGGGTGTTGCTGAAGTGGCGCCAGGCGCGCGCGGCCTCGGCCTTGGGATCGAAGACCTCCACGCCGTTGCCGCTGGCCACGAAGATGAGGCCGGTGCCCGGCTGGATGGCCAGGGCATGGGTCAGGGGCTCGCCCGCCGGGGCGCGGCTGCGGCTGATGACGGCGCCCGTGCCGGCGTCCATCATCATCAGCTCCGAGCCGGTCATGACCCAGAGGTTGCCGGTGGCGTCCAGCGCCATGTCGAGGATGGCGGCGTCCGTCGTGAAGAGGGGCTGCACCGAGCGGCCGCCGTCCTTGCCGAAACGGAAGACCTCGTTGCGCGACGCGCCGGCGCTGGCCAGCACGGAGCCATCGGCCAGCTCGACCATGGCCAGGGCGCCGATGTCGCCCTCGCTGGCCGCGAAGCCGCTGGCGAAGCCGCGCAGCTGCAGCGGCGCGAGCACCGACTGCAGGTCGCTGCCGAGGCCGCCCAGGGCGGGCGTGACGACGAAGCCGGGCAGCTTCTGCGCGGCCTGGGCGAAGAGGTCGCTGGCGGTGTAGCTGCGGTCGGGCGTGGCGGCGGGCAGTTCGGCCGTCGTGTCCAGGGTGTCGGTGACGCCGAGGGCCTGCTGGGCCGCGCTGCGGCTGCCGTCGTCGGGCAGCACGGCGTTGGAGACGCTGGCGGCCTCGCGGTTGCCGGCGTTGTCGGTCGCCACGGCGAGGAATTCGTAGTGGTGGCCGGCCTGGCCGGTGAACAGCGCCGTGCTCTCGGCGCCGGCCACCTGCTTCTGCCAGATGCGGAAGTCGCCGCCGTCTGTGGCGACGTAGACGGTGACGTGCTTGACGCCCGAGGCGTCGTCGGCGGCCTTCCAGCTGACGCGGTAGGTGGGCTGGCCGCCAGCGTCGTTGCCGCTGCTGGCGACGGTCAGCGTGGTCACGGGCGCCTCGGCGTCCAGCGTGTGGCTGACGCTGTTGCTGACGATGGGCGGGGTGGCGTCGAAGAAGACGCGGGCCGAGGCCGTGATGTTGGCGCCGGTGGGCGCCGTGTCAGCGGCACGGATGGTGTAGGAGACGAAGCCTCCGGTGGGCTTGCCGTTGGCGTCGGCCGGCAGCAGGCCGCGGGCCGGGTCGTGCAGCACCTCGCCGGTGTCGGGGTCGATGGCCTGGATCAGCCAGGTCGCCACGCGCGCCTCGGCGTCGATGCCGGCGCTGACGCGCAGCACATAGCCCTTGCCGGCCGCGCCGCTGAAGTCGAAGTCGCCCTGGAAGACGGCCTGGCCGTCCGGCACGTGGACGTTGATGTCGCCGATCTTGAGGTCCCCGAGGCGCAGGCTGCGCGGGTCGAGGTCGGGGTCGATGGCCGTCACCAGACGGACTTCTCCCACGGGGGCGTTGGTCGGGTTGTTGAAAGTGAGCGTGTAGGGCAGCGCGTAGTCGGTCGGCACGTAGGTCGAGCCATTGGCCGCGGGCAGGGCCTGCGGGCCGCGCACGCTGAGGGTGGCGCCGGCATTGGCCTGGGCCTGGGCGGCCTGCTGCAGGTATTGCGTGAGGTTGAGGGCCTGCGGGCCGACGGGGCGGAACTCGGCGTCGAGCACGCCGATGTGGCGCAGGTACTCCAGCTCGGCCCGGTTGCCGGCGAAGACGTCGAAGCTGATGAAGTGCGTGGCCTGGCCGGCGTGCTGGTCGTAGTCGGCCGCATTGGGCGCGACGGGCACGGGCACCTCGACGTAGGTGCCGTCGTCGAGGTAGCGGATCTCCTTGTACTCGATGGGTGCGTGCGCCGCGGCGGCGTCGCCGGCGAACCTGGCGGTGTCGCCGTACCACTGCTGCACCTTGGCGAAGAAGCCCAGCAGGTCGGCCTGGGTGCGGTAGCTCTCGCCGCCCTTGGCCATCAGGATGCCGGTGGCCAGCGTCGCGTTCAGGCTGAGTACCAGCTCGTCGTTGCGGATGGCCGGGGCCGTGCCCTCGGCGCGCAGCAGGCCGGCGGTCTCCAGCGCGCCCAGCCAGCCCTTGACCCACTGGGCCTCGTCGGCCGCCAGCACCGCCAGGGTGCCGGGCGCCGTCGCATCCGCCAGGATGGCGGTGCGCAGGGCCTTGGCATGGGCCGTCTGCTCGGCGATGAACTCGTCGCGCGTCAGCGTCGTCACCGCGGCCAGGGTGTCGAAGCGGAAGGGCATGGCCAGCGCCTCTTCCTTGGTGATGTGGACCTCGGGATCGGTGGACAGGAACTTGGCGGTCAGTCCGGGCGAGATCTTGTCCAGGCCGGTGACGCCTTGGTCGAGGATGCCGGCGGCCTTCCAGTCGGGGCGGATGGCGTAGAGCTTGTCGCGCAGGCCCTCGAAGTCGTAGTTGATCCACTCGGCCAGGCCGGGGTAGGTCTGGACCTTGAAGGTCGCGCCGGCGAAGCCGTTGGCGGCCAGGTCGAAGGCATAGCCCGGGGCGAGGTTCCAGCCCTGGGTGTTGTCCATGCCGTCCAGCGCGGCCCAGGGCACGTCGGCGCGCAGCGCCGTGGTGGGCGTGGTGCCGTACTGCTGGGTGTTGCCGTTGCCGGCTGCGATGGCGCCGTCCGGGCGGCCGCCGACGTTGCTGCCGAAGACGACGTAGGGCAGGCTCAGGCCCTCCAGCACGTCGGCGCTGTTGCCCATGTCGGTGGCGCCGACGTCGAAGCGCACGTAGGGCGTGTCGACGTTGGTCAGGCTTTGCAGGCTGACGCTGTAGGTCGAGGAATCGCCCGGCTCGATGTTGCGGGCGCCGCCGATGCCGATGGCGGCGTCGACCTCGATCATGCGTTCGACGAGGTAGCGGTAGGGCTCGACGACGCGCTGGCCGTCGGGGTTGGTGACGATGACGTCGTACAGGCCCAGCGGCACGTGGCGCAGGTCGAAGACGGCGCGGATGTGCGTGGCGTCCAGCACCTGCCAGCGTTCGGGCTCGATCTCGAACTCGCCCGGGCGGGCCAGCTTGACGAGGGCGCCGGCCGCGAAGCGGGCGCCTTCGATGTCCATGGTGACCCAGCGGTGGTCGTCGTCGCCGACGCCACCCTGGTCGGGCGTGACCTTGGTGATGGACAGCGGCAGCAGGTCGGCGCGCAGCGTGACCGGGGTGCTGGCCGCGCCCTGGCGCGAGCGCACGAGGATGTAGTAGTCGCCCGCCTTGGTGGTGGGCACGAGCAGGGTCTGGTCGGGCGAGACGGGGTTGCTGTAGGCGACGTCGAAGGCGCTGCCGGTGGGCACGTCGTTCCAGCGGATGTAGACCTCGTTGGCGCCCGTGGCCGCCGTCGAGTCGAGCAGGACGCGCAGGGTCTCGCCGGCGCCGACCGTGACCTTGTAGACCTGGGTCTGGTCGGTGGACAGCGTCGTGGCCAGGGCCTGGCCGACGGTGAGCACGGGCACGTCCACGCGCAGCGTGGCGCCCGAGGCCGTGCGGTTGTTGGCCTCGCCCGGCGGCAGGTTCAGGCCGGTCTCGGTGTAGGTGATGCGGCCCTCGAAGACCTCGTTGTAGAGGTCGGGGCGCACGATGACGCGCCAGCTGCCGTCCTTGAGCGGCGGCAGCTTGGCCTTCAGCGTCGCGGTGTAGGTACCGTTGGCGCCGAGGTCGCCGACGTGGGCCACCTTGCCGATGGCAATGTCGTTCAGGTCCCAGGCGTTGTCGGCGGACAGGTAGAGGGCGTCGGTCCAGCGGCCGTAGGCGGGGTTGATGGACGAGTTCTGGATCGTGAACGTGATCTCGACCTCGTCGCCCACCTTGGCGCTGGCGGGCACGACGACGTTGGTGACGACGAGGTCGGCCGGCGGCGGCGTCTCGATGCGCATGGGCTGGATGGCCGCGGCGTTGTTGTTGTCGTCCTTGCCGAACTCCAGCACCTGGCCGGTGTCGCCGCTGCCCCAGATGCGGGCCGGATCGGTCACCACGAAGACGTAGTAAGGCCCCTCGAGGTCGCGCGGCGCGGTGAAGTTCAGCGAGCCGGAGTAGCCTGCGCCGGCGGCCAGGCCGCCGCCGTGCTGGACGTAGCCGAGGTAGCGGTCCTTGTTAAGGTCGAGGAAGCGGTCCTTGGACAGGTAGACCATGTCGTACCAGTTGCCCTGGTCGACCGGCGTCTTGCCGCCGAGGTTCTGCACCGTGTAGTCGACCTTGAAGCTCTGGCCGGCGATGACGGCCTCGGGCGCGCTGACGGCCGTGACCTGCAGGTCGGGCGGCGTGGCCAGCGTGATGGGCAGGGCGATCTGCGCGGTGTTGTTGGCCTCGTCCTTGAACTCCAGCACGCCGTTGGTGCCGCTCTCGGCGATGACGGGCAGCCCGGTGCGCACGGTGCTGGGCACCGAGGCGTAGGGGTCGCGGAAGACGCCGGTGTCGGCCTTGACGATGAGCTTGAAGGCGCCGCTGATGGACGTCGGGATGGCGAAGGTGGCCGTCTGCGTGTAGCTCTCGCCGGGCTTGAGGAAGCGCGGCAAGCCCCGCGCATCGGTCAGGTAGACCTGGCGGGCGCGCAGCAGCACCTCGATGTCGCCGCCGCGGTCGACGAGGGGGTAGTCGCTCGGGTCCAGCGTCGCGTCGCGCGACAGGTAGACGCCGTCCATCCAGCCCGGCACGCGGGTCTCGCGGGTGCCGCGGTTGGTGACCGTCCAGGTCGCGGTGATGGTGTCGCCCGAGCTCGGGTTGGGGTTGTCGACCGTGATCGAGTCGATCTGCAGGTCGGGCTCGCGGTAGATGACGTCGAGCTGGCCCTGGCCGAGGTTGTTGTCGCGGTGCGTGCCCTCGAAGGCGGAGGTCGTGTAGTAGGTGTCGCGGGTGTAGGCGTTGTAGTCGGCGTAGGCCGGCGGCTGCAGCACCTCGTCCTGCGACTGCTGCACGGGGTTGGTGCTCTCGCCGCGACCGAAGTCGGGGGCGAGCGAATCGGGATAGTGCTTGCCATCCGTCATCACGTAGATGTAGTACTTGCCGTCGGTGCCCGGCGGCAGCTTGACGACGGCACTGGCGGTGTAGCTCTCGCCCGCGCCCAGCGTCGTCGCGTTGCTGTGCACGACCGAGCCGATCTGCGTGGCGCGCTGCGGGATGAAGGTCGGGTCGGGGCTGATCCAGATGTGGTCCAGCCAGCCCTTGGTGCCGCTCCAGACGGCGGCGCCGAAGTTCTGCACCGTCCAGGTGACGGTGGTGTCTTCGCCGGAGTAGTTGGTCGGCAGCGTGGTGACGTTGGTGACGCGCAGGTCGGCCGGCGCGTTGCTCACGTTGGAGACGGCGCGGGCGACGTTGTTGTCCTCGGCCGTCTCGGCCACGTCGTTGCGGCCGAGGAAGCTGTAGCCGGCGTCGGTCTGCACGACGAGCCAGCCGCCGCTGACGGCGGGGCTGAGGTTGACCGTCTGGCTGACGCTGTAGGTCTCGCCGTTGCCCAGGCTGCGCTGCTGCTTGAACTCGCCCAGCAGCCAGCTGACCTTGGCCTGCGTCGGGTCGGGGTTGTCCATCAGCCAGACCTTGTCGGTCCAGGCGCCGTCGAAGGCGTCGCCGCGGTTCTTGACCGTGTAGCTGAAGCTGTAGCCGCCGGCCGCCGCGGCAGTGGGCGGCGCGACGACGCTGGTGACGACGAGGTCGGGCGGCGTGATGCCCAGCACCTTCATCGGGCCGATGCCGTCGGCGTCCCGCGACTTGTAGTTGTTGTTGTCGATCTGGGTCGGGTCGTCGGGGTTGATGTTGCTGGAGAGGGTGTCCTCGAGGATGGCGTCGTAGGTGTCGCTCCAGACGGTCACGTAGTAGCGCGCCGTGGCGATGCCGTCGGGGATCTGCACGTTGACCGTGGCGAGGTAGTCCTCGCCCACGGCGAGGTTGCCGGTGTGGGTGAACTGGCCGATCTTGATGTCGCCCTTGGCCGGGTTGGGCCGCGTCTTGTCGACGGTGAGCCAGACGGTATCGGTCCAGCTGTTGGTGGTGGCGGCGTCGCCGCGCGTCGTGGCCGAGCCCTTGTTGGTGACCTTGTAGCGCACCTCGACCGTGGAGCCATGCACGGCCTGGTCGGGCGCGACGACGTCGCTGGTCACCAGGTCGGCGAAGGGCACGGGGCTGATGTGGATGCGCTGGGCGCGCGCGTTGTTGGCCTCGTTGGGGTACTCGTCGATGCGGTTGCCGCCATCGGCGACGACGATGATGTAGGCGTCGCCGCGGTAGCGGATGGGGATGTCGATGCCGTTGACCGTCGTCGTGTACGGGTCGCCGCCGGGGCTCAGGGCCGAGCCGCTGTCCACGCGCGCCAGCAGCACGTCGTCGGCGCTGACGATGCCGTCGAGCGACAGGTAGACGTAGTCCTGCCACTGGCCCGAGGTGGCCTCCTTGCCGGTGTTGGCGACGGTGAACTTGATGCCGGCGCTGGTGCCGGCGGTCACGTCGGCGGGGGCCTGGATGTCGGTGACGCGCAGGTCGGGCCGGTCGTTGAGGCTGACGATGATGGCGTCGGTGTCGGTCGCCGTGTTGTTGTTGCGGGCGTCGCCGTACTCGTAGACCTGCGGGCTGCCGCCGCTGCCGAGCAGGCTGTTGGTGACCACGCGCAGGCGGTAGCCGCCCTCGATCTTGGCCGGCAGGCGGACCTGCTCCGTGCGCGTGTAGCGCAGGCCGGCGTCCAGGCCGCGGTCGTAGGTGTAGTTGCCGAGCACGACGGTGGAGCCGTTGGGCGCGAGCAGCAGCACCGTGTCCTGCCACTGGCCGGCCGCGCGGGCCAGGCCCTGGTTGAGCACCGTCCAGCTCACGTCGACGAGGGCGCCTTCCTTGGCGGTGGCCGGGGCGTCCAGGCTCTCGACGACGAGGTCGGGCGAATCGCTCAGCGTGACCGGCACGGCCACCGAGTGGCCGACGTTGTTGTCACCGTAGATGAACTCGTAGGGGCCGCTGGTGGCGACGTTGAGGAACCAGTCGCCGGAGATGCCGTCGGGCAGGCGCACGACGATGCTGCGGTTGTAGCTGTCGCCCACGGCCATCTGGCCGAGGTGGCCGGCGTTGCCGAGGTCGAAGCGCTGGCCGCTGCCGTCGGCGTTGCGGCTGAGCCAGACGCTGTCGGTCCAGCCCGTCGTGTTGGTGATGCCGATGCCGCGGTTGGCCACCGTCCATTGCACGGTCAGCTCGCGGCCGCTGTAGGCCTGGGTCGGCGTGCTGACGGACTCGACGCGCAGGTCGGCGTAGGGGATGGGCATGACGTCGGTCGCGTGGCCGGCGTCCTTGACGTTGTTGGCCTCGCTGCCGTTCTCCCAGACGGCGCCCGTCGCGTCGCTCTTCACGAAGATGGTGCCGTGGCGGCTGAAGGCCGGGCCGAACTGGACGTCCAGGTGGCCGGTGTAGCTCGCGCCGCTGGCCAGCGCGCCGTCGTGCGCGACGTTGCCGAGCACGATGTCGTCGCTGTCGCCCAGCACGGCATTGGTGCTGTAGATAACGCGGTCGGTCCAGCTCGACGTGCGGCCGGCGCCGGGGCCGAGGTTCTGGACGGTCCACTCCACCGTGATGCTGGCCGGGTCGTCGATGACCTGGGTGGGCGCGGCGACGCTGATGACGGCCAGGTCCGCATAGGCGTCCTGGGCAACGTTGATGGCCAGGGAATCGAGGTTGTTGTTCTCGCGGGTCGACTCGTTGTTGGCGTTGGCGGTGTCGGTGACGACGATGAGGCGCCAGGCGCCGGAAAGGTCCACCGGCAGCGTGAAGGCCAGCGAGCCGCTGCTGGACGCGCCGGCGGCCAGGGCGTCGACGAGGCGCTCGCCGAGCAGGGTGTCGGCGGCATCGACGAGGCCGTCGCGCGACAGGTAGACCTTCTCGCGGATGGCCGCCGCCGGGGCGCTGCCGATGTTGCGCGTCGTCCAGTTCAGCGTGATGGCTTCGCCGCCCTGCAGCAGGCCGGTCGTGGCGAGGTTGCCCACGACGAGGTCGGGCGCGACCACGGCCACGTCAGCCGTGGCGACGTTGTCGGCCTCGTTGGACTCGGCGACGTAGTTGCCCTTGTCGGCCGCGACCTCCAGGCGCCAGTTGCCCGGCGGCAGGGCCGGGACGGCCAGGCTCAGGGTCTGCGTCATCGTGGCGCCGGCCGCGAGGGTCTGGAAGGCCCAGGTGCTGGAGAGCACCTGCGTGGGCGCGAGGCCCGTGGTGTCGACGAGGCGGATCTCCTCGCCGAAAAAGCCGCTGACGGCGTCGTTGCCGGCATTGCGCACCGTGTAGGCGAGCTGCACGGTCTGGCCGACGCGCCAGCTGGCGGGCGCGTTCAGGGCCTCGATCTGCAGGTTGGGCTTGGGCTCGGCCTTGACGGTGGTGGCCTCGGCGGCGACGACGACGTTGTTCTCGGTGCGGCCGAGTTCGTAGACCGCCGTGAAGGCGTCGGTCCTGACGATGAAGTAGCGGGCGCCGGCCGCGTCGCGCGGCACGGTGAAGTCCAGGCCCGCGGCATAGCTCTCGCCCACGGCCAGGGTGCCGACGCGGGTGACGGAGCCGAGCAGCACGGACTGGGCCGTCAGGCTGGCGGTGCTGCTGAGGTAGACCTGGTCGACCCAGCGGTTCACGTCGGTGGCGACGGTGCCCGAATTGCGGACGGACCACTCCACGCGGGCGCTGCGGCCGGCGAAGACTTCGGCCGGCACGGCGGTCAGGGCCGGCACGAGGTCGGCATAGGTCTGGCTGATGGCGATGGCGGCCGACAGGCGGGCGTTGTCGGCGCGGGTGTCGGGCTCGGTGACCTTGGCCGTGGCGTCGCTGATGACGGCGATACGGTAGCTGCCGTCCAGGCGCGTGGGGATGCGCACGGTGGCCGTCTGGCCATAGCTGGCGCCCGCGGCGAGGGCGGTGCCGCGCGGCACTTCGGCCAGCACGATGTCGTCGCCATTGCCGGCGATGTCGTCGCGGCTGAGCACGATGCGGTCCACCCAGCCGCCCGTGGCGCTGGCCGTGGCGGCGCCGTTGTTGCGCACGGTCCAGGAGACGCTGATGTCGCTGCCGGAGTTGGCGCTGGCCGGCACGTCCACCGCCGTGACGGCGAGGTCGGCATAGGTGCGCAGGGCGGCGGTGAAGCTCCAGCTCGCGTCGTTGTTGCTCTCGGCGGTGCCGTCGGCATTGGTCTCGTAGACGATGCCGGCGCCGGTGCTGCTGCGGTCGACGCTGACGGTGACGTCGAAGGTGCCAGCGCCCTTGAGGCCCTCGGGCAGAGCGAAGCTGTAGCTGCGCTGGCGCGCCTCGCCGGCGGCCAGCGGCAGGGCGGCATTGCCGGTGAAGCTGACCAGGGTGTCGACCAGCACCGGGCCGGCGCTGCCGTCGGCGTTGCGCTGGCGGATGACGACGCGGTCCTGGTAGGTCAGGTTGGTGGCGACGCGGCCCTGGTTGACGTCCTCCCAGCTCAGGGTCAGCACGTCGCCCGAGGTGGGCGTGGCGGAGTCGAGAGCGAGGTTGCGGGCGATGAGGTCGCTGCCGACCTTGACGTTGGCTTCGAGCTGGTTGTCGTTCTCCAGCGAGCCGGTGCTGTTGAACTCGGCGATCTCGTTGCCCGCGTCGACCGTGACGCGCAGCCGGATGGCGCCGGCCGCGTTGGCGCCGCCGGGCCAGCTGAAGCTGGCCGTGCGGTCGACGCTGGCGCCGGGCTGGGCCTCGGCCGGCGTGCCGGTGCGGGTGAGGCTGGCGATGACGATGCCGGTCGTCTGGTTGAGCACCTCGACGCGCTCGGTCCAGTTGCGGCCCGGCGGGATGGTGCCGGCGTTGGTCGTCGTCCAGCCGACGGTGACGGTGTCGCCGTTCTGCCAGTCTCCTGGCGGGGTGATGCTGAGGTTGCTGGCGACGAGGTTGACGTAGTTGACGTACTCGGCCAGCGTGCTCGTGAAGCCGGCCTGGCCGCGGTTGTTGGTCTCGCGGTTGCCGCCTTCCTTCTGCGTGTTGCCGAAGTCGCTCTCGATGACGGCGAGCAGGCTGCCGGCGCCGGTCGGGCCGTCGGGCAGCTTGAGGGTGGCCGTGCGCGTGATGCTGGCACCACCCGCGAGCGGGCCGGACGTGGCCTCGACATAGGGCAGCAGCAGCTCGGCCAGCACGTCGCCGCTGGCGCTGCGCAGGGTGACGCGGTCGGCGAAATCGCCGATGGTGGGCGTGGTGCCCTGGTTGACCGTCGTCCACGTCACGGTGACCTGGCCGCCGGAGAGGATCTGGCCGGCGCCGTCGGCGGGCGACACGGCCACGTCCTTGACGACGAGGTCCATGCCGACGGCCTTGTCGACTTCGGCGACCAGGGCGTTGAGGTCCCAGGTCGTGCCGTCGGCGAACTTGACCTGCTGCAGCGGGTTGTAGCCGTTGCGCGGGTCGTTGTTGTAGAAGAAGTAGCTGACCGTGAGCTTGTCGTCGCTGTTGGCCAGGCCGACGCTGATGGCCGTGTACTGGGCGGTGCGGTAGTCGAAGACGCGGCGCACCACCACGTCGGCGGGCGTGATGCCGGCCTTGAACTGCAGCGTGTTGGTCTTGCCGGTGTCGTAGGGGCTTTCGAGCAGGGTGTCCTGGCCGTCACCGCGACCGAAGAGGTAGGTGTTGCTGCCGTAGCCGGGGTTGAGGGTGTCGTTGCCGGCGCCGCCGTCGAAGACGTCGTTGCCGTCGCTGCCGGCCAGGCTGTCGTCGCCGTCGCCGCCGCGCAGGGTGTCGTTGCCCGCGCCGGCCAGCACGCTGTCGTTGCCGGCGCCGGCGTCGATGGTTTCACCCCAGGCGCTGCCCAGGATGCTGTCGTTGCCGGGCGTGCCGGTGGCCACGCGGGCCACCATGTCGGCAATCGTCCAGATCGTGCCGTCGTTGAAGACGATGCGCTGCAGCGGGTTGTAGCCGCGGTTGGGGTCGTCGCCCTCGAAGAAGGCGTTGACGGTGAGCTTGTCGCCGCCGTTGCCGTAGGCGATCTCCAGCGCGGTGTAGTTGTGGGCACCCTGGTCGAGCACGCGGCGCAGCGTCACGTCGGCCGGGTTGACGCCGGCCTTGAACTGCAGGGTGTTGGTCTTGCCGGTGTCCCAGGCGGTGTTGACCAGCAGGTCCTGCCCGTCGCCCAGGCCCAGCACCACGGTGTTGTTGCCGGTGCCGACGTTGAGGTAGTCGTTGCCGGCGCCGCCGTCCAGGGTGTCGTTGCCGTCCTCGCCGTAGAGCACGTCGTCGCCGGCACCGCCGGTGAGCGAGTCGTTGCCGGCCCGCCCGGCCAGCGTGTCGTTGCCGGCGTCGCCGTCCAGCGTGTCGGCCCAGGCCGTGCCGGTCAGCACGTCGTTGCCGGTGCCGACGCTCTGCAGTCGGGCCAGCATGTCGGCAATCGTCCAGGTGGTGCCGTCGGCGAAGACGATGCGCTGGAGCGGGTTGTAGCCGCGGTTGGGGTCGTCGCCCTCGAAGAAGGCGTTGACGGTGAGCTTGTCGCCGCCATTGCCGTAGGCGATCTCCAGCGCCGTGTAGTTGTGGGCGCCCTGGTCGAGCACGCGGCGCAGCGTCACGTCGGCCGGGTTGACGCCGGCCTTGAACTGCAGGGTGTTGGTCTTGCCGGTGTCCCAGGCGGTGCCCACGAGCAGGTCCTGCCCGTCGCCCAGGCCCAGCACCAGGGTGTTGTTGCCGGTGCCGACGTTGAGGTAGTCGTTGCCGGCGCCGCCATCCAGGCTGTCGTTGCCGTCCTCGCCGTAGAGCACGTCGTCGCCGGCGCCACCCTTGAGCACGTCGTTGCCGGCACGGCCCGCGAGGGTGTCATTGCCGTTGCTGCCGTTCAGCGTGTCGGCCCAGGCCGTACCGGTCAGCACGTCGTTGCCTGGCGTGCCGCTGGCCAGTCGGGCCAGCATGTCGGCGATCGTCCAGATGGTGCCGTCGGCGAAGGCGATGCGCTGCAGCGGGTTGTAGCCGCGGTTGGGGTCGTCGCCCTCGAAGAAGGCGTTGACGGTGAGCTTGTCGCCGCCGTTGCCGTAGGCGATCTCCAGCGCGGTGTAGTTGTGGGCGCCCTGGTCGAGCACGCGGCGCAGCGTCACGTCGGCCGGGGTGATGCCGGCCTTGAACTGCAGGGTGTTGGTCTTGCCGGTGTCCCAGGCGGTGTTGACCAGCAGGTCCTGCCCGTCGCCCAGGCCCAGCACCACGGTGTTGTTGCCGGTGCCGACGTTGAAGTAGTCGTTGCCCGTGCCGCCATCCAGGGTGTCGTTGCCGTCCTCGCCGAAGAGCACGTCGTCGCCCTGGCCGCCGGTGAGCACGTCGTTGCCGGCGCGGCCCGACATCGTGTCGTTGCCGGCGCCGCCGTCCAGGCTGTCGGCACCGGTGGAGCCGATGAGGGTGTCGTCACCCGCGGTGGCGAGCTGCAGGCGGTTGAAGAGTTCGGCCGCCGTCCAGATCGTCCCGTCGTCGAAGCGCAGCTGCTGGACGGGGTTGTAGGCGTTGGCGGGGTTGTCGCTCTCCAGGAAGTAGTTGATGACCAGGCGGTCGGCCGAGCCGGCGATGCCGATCTCCAGCGCCGTGTAGCGCGCGGTCTGGCTGTCGAAGGCGCGGCGCAGCTTCAGGTCGGCCACGCCGATGCCGGCGCCGAACTGCACGGTGTTGAGCCGCGTGCCGGAGGTGTCGCCGCTGTAGAGGATGGTGTCGGCGCCGTCACCGCGACCGAAGAGGTAGGTGTTGTTGCCGGTGCCGCCGGAGAGGAAGTCCGTGCCGCCCTTGCCGGCCAGGGTGTCGTTGCCGCCCAGGCCGTTGATGGTCTCGTCGGCGTCGGTGCCGGTCAGGGTCTCGGCGAGGTTGGTGCCGTTGATGGTCGTCGTCGCGGGCGGCGTGTCCAGCCGCGCCACGATGGCGGCGATGTCCCAGGCCGTGCCGTCGTCGAAGCGGATCTGCTGCACCGGGTTGTAGGCGCTGGCGGGGTTGCCGCCGGGGAAGAACCAGTTGACCAGCAGGCGGTCGTCGGTGCCCTTGATGGCGATTTCCAGCGACTCGTTGACATTGCCCTGGCTGCCGGTCAGGCGGCGCAGGACGACGTCGCCCACGGCCACGCCGGCCTTGAGCTGCACGGTGTTGAGCTTGCCGGCCGCCGTGTCGTAGACGTAGGCGATGCTGTCCTGGCCGTCACCGCGGCCGAAGAGGTAGGTGTTGTTGCCGGTGCCGCCGTCCAGCCAGTCGTTGCCGGCGCCGCCGTCGAGCGTGTCGCTGCCGTTGCCGCCGTAGAGGGCATCGCTGCCGTCGCCGCCGCTCAGCGTGTCGTTGCCGTCTGCGCCGTCGAGCGAGTCGTTGCCGCGCCCGCCGGACAGGCTGTCGCCGGCCGTCGTGCCGCGCAGCACGTCGTCGGCCGCCGTGCCCTGGCCCAGGGCGGCGAGGATGGCGCCGATGTTCCAGGTGGTGCCATCGTCGAAGCGGATCTGCTGCACCGGGTTGTAGGCGCTGCCCGGGTTGTCGCCCTGGAAGAACCAGTTGATGAGCAGCCGGTCCTCGGTGCCGGCGATGCTCAGCTCCAGGGACTCGTTGGCATTGCCCTGGCTGCCGGTGACGCGCCGGAGCATCACGTCGCCCACGGCCACGCCGGCCTTGAGCTGCACGGTGTTGAGCTTGCCCGCCGCCGTGTCGTAGACGTAGGCCACCGTGTCCTGGCCGTCACCGCGGCCGAAGAGGTAGGTGTTGTTGCCGGTACCGCCGTCCAGCCAGTCGTTGCCGGCGCCGCCGTCCAGGCTGTCGCTGCCATTGCCGCCGTAGAGCGCGTCGCTGCCGTCGCCGCCGGAGAGGGTGTCGTTGCCGTCTGCGCCGTCGAGCGTGTCGTTGCCGCGCCCGCCGGAGAGGCTGTCGGCGCCGGTGGTGCCGCGCAGCGAGTCGTCGCCGGCCGTACCCTGGCCCAGGGCGGCGAGGATGCCGGCCACGTCCCAGGTCGTGCCGTCGTCGAAGCGGATCTGCTGGACGGGGTTGTAGGGGCTGCCGGACGGGTTGTCGCCCTGGAAGAACCAGTTGATGAGCAGGCGGTCCTCGGTGCCGGCGATGGCGATTTCCAGCGACTCGTTGGCATTGCCCTGGCTGCCGGTCAGGCGGCGCAGCTGCACGTCGCCCACGGCCACGCCGGGCTTGAGCTGCACGGTGTTGAGCTTGCCCGCCGCCGTGTCGTAGACGTAGGCCACCGTGTCCTGGCCGTCGCCGCGGCCGAAGAGGTAGGTGTTGTTGCCGCTGCCGCCGTCCAGCCAGTCGTTGCCGGCGCCGCCGTCGAGCGTGTCGCTGCCGTTGCCGCCGTAGAGGGCGTCGCCGCCGTCGCCGCCGGAGAGCGTGTCGTTGCCGTCGGCGCCGTCGAGCGTGTCGTTGCCGCGCCCGCCGGAGAGGCTGTCGGCGCCGGTGGTGCCGCGCAGCACGTCGTCGCCGGCCGTGCCCTGGCCGAGCTGGGCCATGATGGCCGCGACGCTCCAGGTGGTGCCGTCGTCGAAGCGGATCTGCTGCACCGGGTTGTAGGCGCTGCCGGCCGGGTTGTCGCCCTGGAAGAACCAGTTGACGTAGATGCGGTCGTGGGTGCCGGCGATGCTCAGCTCCAGGGACTCGTTGGCATTGCCCTGGTCGGCCGTCAGGCGGCGCAGCGCCACGTCGCCGGGCGCCACGCCGGCCTTGAACTGCAGGGTGTTGAGCTTGCCGCCGCTCGGGTCGTAGACGTAGGCGATGCTGTCGACCCCGTCACCGCGACCGAAGAGGTAGGTGTTGTTGCCGGTGCCGCCGTCCAGCCAGTCGTTGCCCGTGCCGCCGTCCAGGGTGTCGTTGCCGTTGCCGCCGTAGAGGGCGTCGTTGCCATCGCCGCCGAGCAGGCGGTCGTTGCCGTCGTTGCCGCTGAGGATGTCGTCGCCGCGGCCACCGGAGAGGGTGTCGGCGCCGGTCGTGCCGCGCAGGTTGTCGTTGGCCTCGCTGCCGGCGCTCATCAGCTCCACGAGGCGGGCGATGTTCCACACCGTGCCGTCGGCGAACTTCACCTGCTGCAGCGGGTTGTAGTAGTTGCCGGGGTCGTCGCCGTAGAAGAAGAAGTTGGCGGTGATGCGGTCGTTGGTGCCGGCGATGGCCAGCTCCAGGCCGTTGATGCCGCCGCTCTGGCTTTCGTAGACGCGGCGCACGGTCACGTCGCCGGGCAGCACGTCGGCGCGGAACTCGACGGTGTTGAGCTTGCCCGCCGTCGTGTCGTAGCGGTAGGCGATGGTGTCCTGGCCGTCGCCGCGGCCGAAGACGTAGGTGTTGTTGCCGGTGCCGCCGTCCAGCCAGTCGTTGCCCGCGCCGCCCACCAGGCGGTCGTTGCCATCCTCGCCGTAGAGGGCGTCGTTGCCCTCCTCGCCGTAGAGCACGTCGTTGCCGCCGCGGCCGGCCAGGGTGTCGTTGCCCGAGCCGCCGTGGATCTCGTTGTCGGCGTAGGTGCCGGCCACGTTGTCGTCGCCCGGCGTGCCGGCCAGCAGCTTGGCGACGAGGTCGGCCACGCTCCATTCGGTGCCGTCGTCGAAGCGCACCTTCTGCAGGCCGTTGTAGGCGTTGGCGGGGTTGTCGCCGTAGAAGAAGCCGTTGACGGTGACCTTGTCGGTCGTGCCGGCGATGGACAGCTCCAGCGCGGTGTTGTTGCCGCCGAAGTAGTTGTCGTAGGCCTGGCGCACGACGATGTCGGCCGGCACCACGCCGGCCTTGAACTGCAGGGTGTTGACGCGCGCCGCGTTGCCGCCGTTGTGGTTGTAGTAGAGCCGGTCCTGGCCGTCGCCGCGGCCGAACAGCATGGTGTTGCTGCCGTAGCCGGCGTTGATGGTGTCGTTGCCGGCGCCGCCGTCGATGAGGTCGTCGCCGTCGCCGCCGTCGATGCTGTCGTCGCCTGTGCCGCCGTAGAGCTGGTCGTTGCCGGCGCCGCCGCTGAGCGAGTCGTTGCCGTCGCCGCCCTGCAGCAGGTCGACGCCGTTGCCGCCGCTCAGGCTGTCGTTGCCGCTGCCGCCGGTGACGGTGTCGTCGCCGTCGTCGCCCGAGAGGCTGTCGTTGCCAGGGCCGCCGTCGATGACGTCGTTGCCGGCCGCGCCGGCGATGGTGTCGTTGCCCAGGCCGCCGCTCAGGACCTCGTCGGCGATGGTGCCGCGCACGTTGTCGTCGCCGTCGGTGAAGGTCTGCACCTTGGCCACGAGGTCGGCGATGGTCCATTCGGTGCCGTCGTCGAAGCGCACCTTCTGCAGGCCGTTGTAGGCATTGGCCGGGTTGTCGGCGTAGAAGAAGCCGTTGACGGTGACCTTGTCGGTCGTGCCGGCGATGGACAGCTCCAGCGCAGCGTTGTTGCCGCCGAAGTAGTTGTCGTAGGCCTGCCTGACGACGACGTCGGACGGCAGCACGCCGGCCTTGAACTGCAGGGTGTTGACGCGCGCCGCGTTGCCGCCGTTGTGGTTGTAGTAGAGCCGGTCCTGGCCGTCGCCGCGGCCGAACAGGAAGGTGTTGTTGCCGTAGCCGGCGTTCAGCGTGTCGTTGCCCGCGCCGCCGTCGAGGGTGTCGTCGCCATCGCCGCCGTCCAGGCTGTCGTCTCCGGCGCCGCCCTGCAGCAGGTCCTTGCCCGCGCCGCCGCTCAGGCTGTCGTTGCCGGTGCCGCCGACGAGGGTGTCGTCGCCGTCCTCGCCGGCGAGGCTGTCGTTGCCCGCGCCGCCGTCGATGAGGTCGTTGCCGCCGGCGCCGGCGATGCTGTCGTTGCCGCCCAGGCCGTAGAAGGTCTCGTCGGCGACGGTGCCGCGGAAGACGTCGTCGCCTTCGGTGCCGGTGTAGACGCGCGCCAGGATGGCGGCGATGTTCCACTCGGTGCCGTCGTCGAAGCGGATCTTCTGGATGCCGTTGTAGGCGTTGGCGGGATCGTCGGCGTAGAAGAAGGCGTTGACGGTGATCTTGTCCGTCGTGCCGGCGATGGAAACCTCCAGCGCGCGGTTGCCGCCGAAGTAGTTGTCGTAGGCCTGCCTGACGACGACGTCGGACGGCAGCACGCCGGCCTTGAGCTGCAGGACGTTGGTGCGGGCCTGGCCGCCGTTGTAGTTGTAGTAGAGCCGGTCCTGGCCGTCGCCGCGGCCGAACAGGAAGGTGTTGCTGCCGTAGCCGGCGTTCAGCGTGTCATTGCCCGCGCCGCCGTCGAGGGTGTCGTCGCCGTCGCCGCCGTCCAGGCTGTCGTCGCCCTCGTTGCCGAAGAGCTGGTCGGCCCCGGCCTCGCCGTACAGGGTGTCGTTGCCCAGCCCGCCGGAGACGATGTCGTCGCCGCCCGCGCCGTTGAGGGTGTCGTTGCCACCCAGGCCGTTGATGACGTCGGCCGCGGCCGTGCCGCGCAGGTTGTCGTCGCCCGGCGTGCCGGCCAGCAGCAGGCCCATGAGGGTGGCGGCGTCCCACTCGGTGCCGTCGGCGAAGCGCACGCGCTGGATGCCGGCATAGCCATTGGCCGGGTCGTCGGCGTAGAAGAAGCCGTTGACGGTGACCTTGTCGGCCGTGCCGGCGATGGACAGCTCCAGGGCCCGGTTGCCGCCGAAGTAGTTGTCGTAGGCCTGGCGCACGACGATGTCGCCGGGGGCGATGCCGTCCTTGAAGACCAGCACGTTGGTGCGGGCCTGGCCGCCGTTGTAGTTGTAGTAGAGGCGGTCCTGCCCGTCGCCGCGGCCGAAGACGAAGCTGTTGCTGCCGTAGCCGGCGTTCAGCGTGTCGTTGCCGGCCCCGCCTTCGAGCGTGTCGTTGCCGTCGCCGCCATCGAGGCTGTCGTCGCCCTCGTTGCCGAAGAGCTGGTCGGCGCCCGCCTCGCCGTAGAGGGTGTCGTTGCCCAGACCGCCGGAGACGACGTCGTCGCCGCCCGCGCCGTTGAGCGTGTCGTTGCCGGCCTGGCCGGTGATGGTGTCGGCCGCGGCGGTGCCGCGCAGGTTGTCGTCGCCGGCCGTGCCGGCCAGCAGCATGGTGACGATCTGGTTGGCCGTCCATTCCGTGCCGTCGGCGAAGCGCACGCGCTGGATGCCGGCATAGGCGTTGGCCGGGTCGTCGTTCAGGAAGAAGGCGTTGACGGTGATCTTGTCCGCCGTGCCGGCGATAGACAGCTCCAGGGCGCGGTTGCCGCCGAAGTAGTTGTCGTAGGCCTGGCGGATGACGACGTCGGCCGGCGCGATGCCGGCCTTGAACTGCAGCGTGTTGACGCGCGCCTGGCCGCCGCTGTAGTTGTAGTAGAGGCGGTCGGCGCCGTCGCCGCGCCCGAAGACGAAGGTGTTGCTACCGTAGCCGGCGTTGAGGGTGTCGTCGCCACTGCCGCCTTCGAGCATGTCGTCGCCGTCGCCGCCGTCCAGGCTGTCGTTGCCCGCGCCGCCGTAGAGCGAGTCGTTGCCGCCGACGCCGCTGAGGCTGTCGTTGCCGGCCGCGCCGTTGAGCAGGTCGGCGCCGCTGCCGCCGGTGAGGCTGTCGTTGCCGGCCGTGCCCATGCCGAGCAGGAAGAGCAGCTGCGACACGTCCCAGACCGTGCCGTCCGCGAAGGTCACCTTCTGCAGGCCGTTGAACTCGTTGGCCGGCGTGCCGCCATAGAGGAAGCCGTTGAAGGTGATGACGTCGGCCGTCCCGACGATGGACAGGGCCAGGGCCACGTTGCCGCCGGCCTGGCTGTCCGCCGCCCGCGCCACGGCCACGTCGGCCGGCAGCACGCCGGCCTTGAACTGCAGGGTGTTGACCTTGCCGAGGTTGGGGTCGGAGTAGGAGGGGACGGTCGTCGCACCGTCACCGCGACCGAAAAGGTAGAGGTTGTTGCCGGGGCCGTTCGTGAGGGTGTTGGTGACGGCAGGCGCCTGGGCCGACAGCGCCGCCGCAGGGGCGGCATCGGCCAGCCCGGCCAGGGTCTTGGCGCTCCAGCTCGTGCCGTCGGCGAAGGCGAGGGACTGAATCGGGTTGGCGTCGGTGAAGAAGCCGCGGACCTGCACGCGGTCGGCCGTGCCCGTCAGCGCGACCTCCAGCGCCGTGGCCTCGCCGCTGGCGTCATCCACCACGCGGCGCACCGCCAAGTCGGCTGGGGCGATGCCGGCGCCGAGCTGCAGCAGCCCGCTGGCCGTGTCGCCAGGCAGGCGCGCGTCGATCCAGGCCGCGCCCTCGCCGCGCTCGAAGCCGTAGACCTTGGGCGCCGCCGCGTCGCTCTGCGTGGCCAGCAGGTGCACGGCCGGCAGGGCATCGGCCGACAGCAGCAGCTTGGGTTCGAGGGTCTCGATCTTCCAGCTCTGTCGCTCGGAGGCCGGGACGCGCGTGGACGCGTTCTTGGAGGCACGACGGAGGGCAGCCGCCGCACGGGCGCGCAAGGATTTGATCGACATGTCTGAAACCTCGAAGTTGGCGTGCCAACTCCGCTGTTTCATGCAGTTACAGGTGGCAAACGGCGCGCCTGCCCTGGAGATTGGCCGGGGGATTCTGGGCGCGCCCGTGTGACAGGCTTACGTTTCTTCACCTGCAAACAAGGGGGAGGCGGCCTGCGAAAGCAACGCCATCCCCCTAGGACTTGGGAGGCCCTCCCGGCGGGACAGCGCCGTCCCTCAGACCCCGCGTGCGCGGTCGGCGGCGAAGCGCTGCCGCCAGGCCTCGAAGCGGCCCTCGTCCAGGGCCTCGCGCATCTCGCGCATGAGGTTCAGGTAATAGTGCAGGTTGTGGATGCTGGTCAGCATCGGGCCCAGCATCTCGCCGCAGCGGTCGAGGTGGTGGAGGTAGGCCCGCGAGAAGCCCTGGCAGCATTCGCAACCGCAGGTTTCGTCCACCGGCCTCTCGTCGGTCTTGTAACGGGCGTTGCGCAGCCGCAGGTCGCCGAAGCGGGTGAAGAGGTGGCCGTTGCGGGCGTTGCGCGTGGGCATGACGCAGTCGAACATGTCGATGCCCTGGGCCACGCCTTCGACCAGATCCTCCGGCGTGCCCACGCCCATGAGGTAGCGCGGCTTGTGCGCCGGCAGCTGGTGGGCGGTGTGCTCGAGGATGCGCTGCATCTCGGCCTTGGGCTCGCCCACCGACAGGCCGCCGATGGCATAACCGGGCAGGTCCAGGGCGGCCAGGCCTTCGAGGGAGGCGTCGCGCAGCGGGGTGTACATGCCGCCCTGGACGATGCCGAACAAGGCGTTGGGGTTCTCCAGCCGCTGGAACTCGGCAATGCAGCGCCTGGCCCAGCGCAGCGACATCTCCATGGACTGCTGCGCCTCGCGCTCGGTGGTCAGCTTGCCCTTGCTCTCGTAGGGCGTGCACTCGTCGAACTGCATGACGATGTCGGAGTTCAGCACCGTCTGGATCTGCATGCTGATCTCGGGCGTCAGGAAGAGCTTGTCGCCGTTGACGGGAGAGGCGAACTTGACGCCTTCCTCGCTGATCTTGCGCATGTCGCCCAGGCTCCAGACCTGGAAACCGCCGGAGTCGGTCAGGATGGGCTTGCCCCAGCTCTCGAAGCGGTGCAGGCCGCCGAACTGGCGGATGACGTCCAGGCCCGGCCGCATCCACAGGTGGAAGGTGTTGCCGAGGATGATCTGCGCGCCCATCTCCTGCAGCGAGCGCGGCGTGACGCCCTTGACCGTGCCGTAGGTGCCGACCGGCATGAAGATGGGCGTCTGCACGACGCCGTGGTTCAGGGTCAGCGTGCCGCGGCGGGCGCGGCCCTCGGTCTTGAGCAGGTCGAACTTCAGCATTGGGCGGGGATTGTCTCGCGCTGCAGCAGCATGGCATCGCCATAGCTGAAGAAGCGGTAGCGCTGCGCGATGGCGTGCCGGTAGGCGGCGCGGATGCGGGCGTGGCCGGCGAAGGCGCTGACCAGCATCATCAGCGTGCTGCGGGGCAGGTGGAAATTGGTGACGAGGCGGTCGACGACGCGGAACCGGAAGCCCGGCGTGATGAAGATGTCGGTCTCCCGCGCACCCGCCGCCAGGCTGCCGCCGAGCGCCGCCGACTCCAGCGCCCGCAGCGTGGTGGTGCCGACGGCGACGACCCGGCCGCCGCGCGCGCGACAGGCCGCCACGGCGTCCACCGTGGCCTGCGGCACCTCGAACCACTCGCTGTGCATCTTGTGCTCGTGCAGCTGCTCCACCCGCACCGGCTGGAAGGTGCCCGCGCCGACGTGCAGGGTGACGTGGGCCTGCTCGACGCCGCGCTCGGCCAGCCGCGCCAGCAGCGCCTCGTCAAAATGCAGGGCCGCCGTCGGCGCGGCGACGGCGCCGGGCTCCTTGGCGAATACCGTCTGGTAGCGGCGTTCGTCCTCGGCGCCGTCGGCGTGGGCGATGTAGGGCGGCAGCGGCACGCGGCCGTGGGCCTCCAGCAGCGCGAAGGGGTCGCCCGCCAGGCGCAGGTGGAAGAGGCCGTTGTCGGGCCCGCAGCGACCCAGCACCTCGGCATCGAAGGCGTCGGCGAAGCGGATGCGGCCGCCCGGCTTGGGTGACTTGCTGGCGCGCAGGTGCATCCACACCTCCTGCGTGCCCGGCAGCACCCGTTCGACCAGCGCCTCCACCGAGCCGCCCGTCGACTTGGTGCCGAAGAGCCGGGCCTTGATGACGCGGGTGTTGTTGAAGACGAGGAGGTCGCCCGGCGACAGCAGGCCGGGCAGGTCGCGGAAGACGCGGTCCACGGGCGCGGGGCCGGTGGCGTCCAGCAGCCGCGAGGCGCTGCGCTCGGGCGCCGGGTGCTGGGCGATCAGCTCGGGCGGGAGGTCGAAATCGAAGTCGGCGACCGTGTAGGCCGGCGGGGCGGTCAGGCTCATGGATGCGTTTGAGGGCCGGACGGACCCGTGCCAAAACAGGCGGCATTCTCCCATCGCCTCGCCTTGACCCATCTCAAGGTCGCTGCGCCGGCCCGGTGGGAGCATGGATCCAAGGAGGTTCCATGAGCACCAACCTGACTCCCGGACAACACGCACTGCTGGAAAGCGAATTGCGGCTGGCGCGCCAGCGACTGCAGGCCGCCTTGCAGGCCGAACGCGAAGGCAGTGACCGCCTGGCCCATGCCGCCGCCCTCGTCGAGGCCGACCCGCGCGAGCTGCGCGAGCACGAGGCCGACCGCGAGCTCGACCAGGCCCGCGACGAGCACCTGCTGGCCGAGCTGCAGGAGATCGACGACGCCCTGATGCGGCTGAAGCTGCCCACCTACGGCCGCTGCATCGACTGCGGCGCCGCCATCCCCTTCGACCGCCTGCAGCGCCAGCCCCAGGCCCTGCGCTGCCTCGACTGCCAGACCGCGGCCGAAGCCGCGCGCTGACTCCCCACCCCTACCGGAGAAGCCCTGTGTTCCACGCCGTCGTCCATCTCGACCACCACCACGCCCAGGTGCTGCATTTCGACGCCCACCAGGTGCACGCCGCCCGCATCGAGCCGCATCACCGCCGCCCGCACGGCCATGACGAGCAGGCCGAGCACGCCCTGTTCGAAGCCGTCTGCCAGGCCGTGCAGGATACCGCCGAGGTGCTGGTCACAGGCTCGCATCCCGTCATCGGCCAGTTCAAGCATTACGTCGAAACCCACCGGCCGCAGCTCGCGCCGCGCATCGCCGACTACCGCCCCGCCGCCGAGCTGAGTCAGGGCCAGATGCTGGCGATGGCCCGCCAGTTCTTCACGGCCTACGACCGCATGGCCGGCGTGCCCACGCCCACCTGACCCGGGCCGACCGCCGCACGGGCGTGCGGTTTTGCACACGGGCGGCCTCCTCGGCGTGCCCGTCAGAGGCCGTTCACACGACAGTGATCGGATGCACGGACGTTCCCGTCATCCGCCCTGCCACCCAGCCTCTGCTCCAAGCCCGTGAAGCGCCGCCACTGCCTTGCCCTCATCGGCCTGACCGGCCTGCCGGTGCAGGCCGCGCTGGCCGCGCCGGCTCCGGGGCGTCTGCTGGGCGTCACCGAGAACCTGCCGCCCCTGAACTACCTGGAGGACCAGCGCCCCCAGGGCTTCAGCGTGGAGCTGCTGCGCCTGATGGCGCGTGAGGCGGGCCTGGACCTCGACCTCGAAGTCCTGCCCTGGCAGCGCGCCATGCAGCTGGCCGAGTCGCGCCGTGACAGCATCCTGTTCTCGTTGACGCGCTCGCCGGAGCGCGAGGCCCAGTTCCAGTGGGTGGGGCCCATCGCCCAGCGCCGCATCCTCATCTACAAGCTGGCCAGCCGCACGGACCTGGCCCTGACTCAACTGGCCGAACTGGGTGACGCGCGCATCGGCGTCGTGCGCGACTCGGCCACCGACCGGGCGCTGCAGGCCGCCGGGCTGCGGCCCGGCATCGAGCTGGAGCAGGGCCTGGACGACCCGACCAACGTGCGCAAGCTGCTGGCCGGCCGCATGGAGTACATCACCCTGCTCGACTGGGCCGCCGCCTGGCATCTGCGCCAGCTGCACCTGCCCTACGCCACGCTGCAGGTCGTCATGGAGCACGACGTCGGCAAGTCCTACTGGTACGGCCTGAGGCCCGACGCCGACCCCGCCGTCGTGCGCCGCCTGCAGGCGGCCCTGGACACCCTGCGCCGCGACGGGCGCTACGAGGCCCTCAAGCGGCGCTACTTCCGCTGAGGGCCGGCGCGCCGCTCAGGGCCGGGCGAGCTGCCAGACCTTGTTGAAGCCGTCGCCGGTGCGGTCGCCGGGCTTCTGGTCCTTGGCCCAGTAGTAGACGGGCTTGCCCTTGTAGGCCCACTGCTTGCTGCCGTCATCGCGGGTGATGACGGTCCAGTCGCCCTCGGGCTTGGCGTCGGCCGCGGCGGCCAGCGGGGGCCAGTTGGTGGCGCAGGGGCCGTTGCAGGCGCTCTTGCCACTGCCGGCGGCGTCCTTGTCGAAGGTGTAGAGCGACATGCCGTTGGGGCCGACGAGGGTGCCGTCGGCGGTCTGCGCCGGCGGAGCGGCATGGGCGGCGGCGGCGAAGCCGGCGGCGACGAGGGCGAGCAGAGAAAGGCGCATGGGTCGGTCTCCTGGGTGGTGTGGTGGACGCCACGGTGGACGCGGCGACAGCCTCGTCTATTCCGCCGCGCCGCCACAATCCCTACATGCCCGAGGCCGACGCCCCGACCGCCGCCGCCCCCAAGCCCAGCAAGTCCGCCCCGCAGAAGGCGATGGAGAAGCTCGGCCTGCTGCGCGACATCGACCTCGCCCTGCACCTGCCGCTGCGCTACGAGGACGAGACCCGCCTGACGCCCATCGCCGACCTGCGCGAGGGCGTGGCGGCGCAGGTGGAAGGCGTCGTCGTGGACTGCCAGGTGGAGCTGCGCAGCCGCCGCCAATTGCTCGTGCGCCTCAAGGACGATTCCGGCACGCTGCTGCTGCGCTTCCTGCACTTCTACCCGGCCCAGCAGCGCCAGATGTCGGCGGCGACGCGGCTGCGCGTGCGCGGCGAGGCGCGGGTGGGCTTCTTCGGCCGGGAGATGGTGCACCCGGTGGTCAAGGTGGTCGACGACGACACCCCGCTGGCCCAGGCGCTGACGCCCGTCTACCCCACCTCGGCGCAGCTGCCCCAGGCCTATCTGCGCAAGGCGGTGGCCTCGGGCCTGGCGCGGGCCGACCTGCGCGAGCTGCTGCCGGCCGGCACCGTGCCGCGCCACCTGCCGCCGCTGAAGGAGGCACTGCACTTCCTGCACCACCCGCCGCCCAGCGCCTCGCTCGCGGCCCTGGAGGACCACAGCCACCCCGCCTGGCAGCGGCTCAAGTTCGAGGAGCTGCTGGCCCAGCAGCTGTCACAGCTGCAGGCCCAGCGCGAACGCGCCCTGCTCGCGGCGCCGGCCCTGCGCGCCGGCCCCGGCGGCCTGCACGAGAAGCTGCTCGCCGCCCTGCCCTTCACACTGACCGGCGCCCAGCAGCGCGTGGCCGAGGAGATCGCCCGCGACCTCGCCCGCCCCCAGCCCATGCACCGCCTGCTGCAGGGCGACGTGGGCTCGGGCAAGACCGTCGTCGCGGCGCTGGCGGCGGCAGTGGCCATCGACGCCGGCTGGCAATGCGCGCTGATGGCACCCACCGAGATCCTGGCCGAGCAGCATTTCCGCAAACTGGTCGACTGGCTGGAGCCGCTGGGCCTGAAGATCGCCTGGATCACCGGCAGCGTGAAGGGCAAGGCGCGGCAGAAGATGCTGGACGCGGCGGCCTCGGGCGAAGCCCAGCTCGTCATCGGCACCCATGCCGTCATCGAGGACAAGGTGGGTTTCGCCCGGCTGGGCCTGGCCATCATCGACGAGCAGCACCGCTTCGGCGTCGCCCAGCGGCTCGCGCTGCGGAACAAGCTGAAGGCCGGCGCCACCGAGGGCCACGAGCCGCAGGCGGCGCGGGGGCCGGCAGCCCCGCTCGAGCCCCACATGCTCATGATGAGCGCCACGCCCATCCCGCGCACGCTGGCCATGACCTATTTCGCCGACCTGGACGTGTCCACCATCGACGAGCTGCCCCCCGGGCGCAGCCCCATCGTCACCAAGGTGTTCACCGAGTCCAAGCGCGAGGACGTCATCGACAAGATCCGCGGCGCCGTGGCCGACGGGGCCCAGGTCTACTGGGTCTGCCCGCTGGTGGAGGAGTCGGAAGCGGTGGACCTGCGCAACGCCACCGAGACGCACGCCGAGCTGGGCGCGGCCCTGCCGGGGGCCAGCGTGGGCCTGCTGCACGGGCGCATGTCGCCGGCCGACAAGGCGGCCGTGATGGCCGAGTTCTCAGCCGGCCGCATGAGCGTGCTGGTGGCCACGACCGTCATCGAGGTGGGCGTGGACGTGCCCAATGCCAGCCTGATGGTGATCGAGCATGCCGAGCGCTTCGGCCTGGCGCAGCTGCACCAGCTGCGCGGGCGCGTCGGCCGCGGCGCCAAGGCCAGCGTGTGCGTGCTGATCTACACGCCGCCGCTGTCCGAGACCGGCAAGGCGCGGCTCAAGGCCATGGCCGAGACGACCGACGGCTTCGAGATCGCGCGGCGCGACCTCGACATCCGCGGCCCGGGCGAGTTCATGGGCTCGCGCCAGAGCGGCGCCGAGCTGCTGCGCTTTGCCGACCTGCAGGAGGACGCGCCGTTGCTGGTCGCCGCGCGGCGCCTCGCCCCCGAGCTGCTGGACCGCCACCCGGCCGCCGCGGCGGCCCAGGTCAGGCGCTGGCTGGGGACCAAGGCCGAATACCTCAAGGCCTGAGCGGCCCCGGCCCGCTCACTTGCAGGTGAAGCTCTTGGCGTTCACCTCGCGCACGTTGCCGGCGCCGCAGGTGGCCACGGCCTGCTCGCTCATCTTGGTGACGGCCGCGGCGTCCGTCTGCGTGTTGATGGGCGGGGCGAAGACGCAGCCGCCGAGGAGGGCGGTGGTGGCCGAGACGGCGAGGAGGGTGGCGAGGCGGTTCATGCGGGGTTCGGTCCCTGAAGTCCAAAGAAGGCGCCGAGCCTAACCGGCCGCCCGCTCACCGTCGCGCCGTTGGCGACGAAGCGGCATGCCGCGGGGTCAGGATGCAGCCGGTGGTGATGCCCTGCTCCGCAGTCCTTTCCGCGTTCGCTGCAACCGCGACGCATCAAACGCGGAAATGCAACCACAGAGGCACAGAGCCACAGAGAGGAAAGCTCTGTGTTTTCTCTGTGCCTCAGTGCCTCTGTGGTTGCCTTTAAGTTTTCACCTCACTCGCCCAGGCACACGCCCAGGTCGCGCGCGGTGGCCAGGGTGTCGCCGTCCAGCGGCACGGCCTTCATGCGGCCGGCCACCTCGGCCAGGGGCACGGGCCGCACGTCGCTGCCGTCCAGCGCCACCATCACGCCGCCCTGCCCCGCCTCCAGCGCACGCACGGCCGCGGCGCCGAAGCGCAGGGCGGCGACGCGGTCGAAGGCGGTCGGGCTGCCGCCGCGCAGCAGGTGGCCGAGGACGACGGCGCGGGCGTCCTTGCCCGTCAGCCGTGCCAGCGCCTGGGCCACCTGCTCGCCCATGCCGCCCAGCCGCTCGGCATGCCCGGCCTCGGCCGGTGCGCACAGCGCCCGCTCGCCATCACGGGGGAAGGCGCCCTCGGCGACGACGACGATGGAGTAGGCCAGGCCCTGTGCATCGCGCCGCGCGATCAACTCGGCCACGGGGGCCAGGTCGAACGGCAGCTCCGGCAGCAGGATGGCGTGGGCGCCGCCGGCCAGGCCGGCATGCAGGGCGATCCAGCCGGCATAACGGCCCATCACCTCGACCACCAGTACCCGGTGGTGGCTGGCGGCGGTGGTGTGCAGGCGGTCGATGCATTCGCTGGCGAAGGCGACCGCCGTGTCGAAGCCGAAGGTGGTGACGGTGCGGTCCAGGTCGTTGTCGATGGTCTTGGGCACACCGACGACCTGCAGGCCTCGCTGCGCGAGCCGGTGGGCGATGGCCAGGGAGCCGTCGCCGCCGACGGCCACCAGGGCGTCGATGCCTTCGCGCCGCAGGGCGTCGAGCAGGTCCTGGGAGCGGTCCAGCAGCGCCACGCGGCCGTCCGCCTGGACGCTCGGGTAGGCGAAGGGGTCGCCCTTGTTCGTCGAGCCCAGCAGGGTGCCGCCCTGAGCGGCGATGCCCTCGACGCGCTCGAGGCCGAGCGCCAGGCAGCCGCCCTGCGGATAGCGCTCGGGCCGCAGCAGGCCGTCGTAGCCATCGCGGATGCCGATGCAGTCCCAGCCGCGCTGCAGGGCGGCGCGCGTGACGGCGCAGATGACGGCGTTCAGGCCGGGCGCGTCGCCGCCTCCGGTGGTGATGGCGATGCGGCGGATGGGGCGGCGGTCGGACGATGGCATGGCCCGAAGTCTGCAACAGCTTGCGGGCCTCGGGGCGCACGCAGCCCCCGCCGGCCGCTACTTCAGCCGCTGCATCCAGTAGACCAGCACCTCGGTGCGCGGCTCGATGTCCGTCGAGCTGTAGGTGTAGGTCGGCACGACGTTGATGGCATCCAGCGTGTTCAGGCCCGAGATGATGCGGCCGAACACGGCATAGCCGGGGTTGCTGGCGCTCTGGTAGTCGAGGCTGGTGTTGTCGACCACGTTGAAGAAGAACTGGCTGGTGGCCGAGTCGGCGTCGCTGCGGCGGGCCATCGCGATCGTGCCGCGCAGGTTGGACAGGCCGTTGTTGCTCTCGAGCTTGATGGGGGCGTACAGCGGCGTCTTGGCCACCATGCCGCTGGCATAGCCGCCGCCCTGGATGACGAAGTCGCGGTCGACGCGGTGGATCAGCGTCTGGGTGTAGAAGCCCGCCGACACGTACTTGTAGAAGTTGGCCACCGTCTCCGGGGCATAGGTGTCGTAGAGCTCGACGACGATCTCGCCGCTGCTGGTCAGCATGCAGACCGTGCCCCAGGAACTGGCGGCCGAGGCGGCCAGGCCCGCGGCGCTGCAGGACTGGGTCGGCGGGTTGGGGTTGGGGTTGGGCTGGGGGTAGGGCGTGCCGCCACCACCGCCTCCGCCACCTCCGCCACCGCCGAATTCCACTTCGGCGCCGCCACCGCAGGCGCTGAGCAGGGCGGCCGTGCCGAGGGTCGCGAGGAGGCTGGCGATGCGGAGGAAGGGCGGTCGCATGGACGTCTTTCGAAGGCGGTTGGCTGGCTCAACGCCCGGGCGCGCTACCTGTTGACGGGGCTTACAAGCGCTTACCGCGCCACGGCCTTCACGCAATTTCGAGGTTGTCGATGAGGCGGGTCTTGCCCAGGCGCGCCGCTGCCAGGGCGACGAGAGGCTGGCCGTCGACGGCGGCGCCGAGGTCGTGCTGGCGGCGCAGGGTGACGTAGTCGGGCACCCAGCCGGCGTCGCGCAGGGCCTGCATCGCCTCGGCCTCCATCGCGTCGAGGTCCCGCCCGCCGGCCTGCCAGCGGGCGATCAGGGCCCGCAGCGTGCGCGACAGGCGCAGGGCCTCGGCCTTCTCCGCCTCGCTCAGGTAGCCGTTGCGCGAGGACAGCGCCAGGCCTTCCGGGCTGCGCCGCGTCTCGCCGCCGTGGACGGCGATGGGCAGGGCCATCTGGGCCACCATGCGGCGGATGACCATGAGCTGCTGGTAGTCCTTCTTGCCGAACACGGTCAGCGTCGGCTGCACGATGTTGAAGAGCTTGTGCACGACGGTGCACACGCCGGTGAAGAAGCCCGGCCGGAAATGGCCTTCGAGGATGTCGGCCAGCTCCGTGGGCGGCACCACCTTGTAGCCCTGGGGCTCGGGGTAGAGCTCGGCCTCGGACGGCGCGAAGACGAGGTCGCAGCCGGCGCCCTCGAGCAGCTCGCAGTCGCGCGCCAGCGTGCGGGGGTAGGTGTCGAAGTCCTCGTGGGGCGCGAACTGCAGCCGGTTGACGAAGATGCTGGCGACCACCGCGCCCCCCGGGCCGACCAGTTCGCGGGCCTGCTTCACGAGGGCGAGGTGGCCGTCGTGCAGGTTGCCCATGGTCGGCACGAAGCCGCGCTGGCGGTGGAGGGCGAGCGCGTCGCGCAGTTCGGCAATGGTGTGGATGACTTGCATGTTCAGAACCCGTGCACGGCGTCCACCGGGAAGGTCCCGGCCTTCACCCCGTCCACATAGGCCTTGACCCCCGCGAGGATGGAGCCCTGGCCGGCCATGAAGTCCTTGACGAAGCGCGGCTTGCGGCCGGGGGTGATGTTGAGCATGTCGTGCAGGACCAGCACCTGGCCCGAGCAGCCGACGCCCGCGCCGATGCCGATGACGGGCACCGGCGAGGCGGCCGTGATGTCGGCGGCCAGCACCGCCGGCACCATCTCGTAGAGCAGCATGGCGGCGCCGGCCTCGACCAGCGCCATCGACTCGGCCTTGATGCGAGCCGCACCGGCCTCGTCGCGCCCCTGCACGCGAAAGCCGCCCAGCGACGTGACCGTCTGCGGCGTGAAGCCGAGGTGGCAGCACACCGGGATGCCGCGCTCGGCGATGAAGCGCACGGTCTCGGTCGTCCAGCCGCCGCCTTCGAGCTTGACCATGTGGGCGCCAGCCTTGACCAGGGCGGCGGCACTCTTCCAGGCCTCTTCCTTGCTGACGTGATAACTGTCGAAGGGCAGGTCGGCGACGACCCACGCGTACTTCACGCCGCGGCGCACGCAGGTGGTGTGGTAGAGCATGTCGTCCAGGCTCACCGGGGCCGTGGAGCCGCGGCCCTGCAGCACGTTGCCCAGAGAGTCGCCGATCAGCAGGATGTCGACACCCGCTTCGTCCAGCAGCGACGCGAAGGCCGCGTCGTAGCAGGTCAGCATGGCGATCTTCTCGCCGCTGGCGTGCATCTGTGCCAGGCGCGGCAGGGTCATGGGCTTGCGGTCGGTCATGGTGGCCTCTCACTCAAATTCCGCAGGACAGCCAGGGAAAACCCTGGGGCTACCCCGGGGGCGGGCGCAGTGTAGCGTTCGGCCCTCCCTGGAGTCCCGCCGAGCCATGACCCTGACCGAGCTGCGCTACATCGTCGCCGTCGCCCGCGAGCGCCATTTCGGCCGCGCGGCGGAGGCCTGCTTCGTGTCGCAGCCGACGCTGTCCGTGGCCATCAAGAAGCTCGAGGAGGAGCTGGACGTCAAGATCTTCGAGCGCGGCGGCAGCGAGGTCAGCGTCACGCCGCTGGGCGAGGAGATCGTGCGCCAGGCGCAGTCGGTGCTCGACCAGGCGAGCGCCATCAAGGAAATCGCCAAGCGCGGCAAGGACCCGCTGGACGGCGCCCTGCGCCTGGGCATCATCTACACCATCGGCCCCTACCTGCTGCCGGAGCTGGTCAGGCACACCATCGAGCTCTACCCGCAGATGCCTTTGATGCTGCAGGAGAACTTCACCGTCAAGCTGCTGGAGATGCTGCGCACCGGCGAGCTGGACTGCGCCGTCATGGCCGAGCCCTTCCCGGACGCCGGCCTGGCCACGGCGCCCCTCTACGACGAGCCCTTCGTCGTCGCCGTGCCGGCCACGCATCCCCTGGCCGGGCGCGAGTCGATCTCGGCGGAGGAACTCAAGCGCGAGACCATGCTGCTGCTGGGCACCGGCCACTGCTTCCGCGACCACGTGCTGGAGGTCTGCCCCGAGTTCGCCCGCTTCTCCAGCGACGCCGAGGGCATACGCCGCAGCTTCGAGGGCTCGTCGCTGGAGACCATCAAGCACATGGTCGCCTCGGGCATGGGAGTCACCGTCGTGCCCCAGCTCTCCGTGCCGCTCGAACCGACGCCGCACCTGCGCTTCGTGCCCTTCAGCGATCCCATCCCCACCCGCCGCGTCGTGCTGGCCTGGCGGCGCAGCTTCACCCGCTACGAGGCCATCGCGGCGCTGCGCAATGCCATCTATGCCTGCGAATTGCGCGGCGTCACGCGGCTGAGCTGAAATTTTCGCTATGGGCGGGTTTGACCTATTCAAACCACGGAATCGATAGCAACCCATAAAGTGGCGTCTCGTTCAAGGAGACCGCCATGCACTCTTCATCGCCTTCGGTCGCCCGCCGCATGCAACGCGGACTGGGCCTCCTTGTCTTCGCCAGCGGCAGCATCGCGGCCCTCGCCCTCTTGATGCAGGTTCACCGCCTCGCCCACTGAATCCGTTAGGCTCGACCCAAACAACCGGAGTTTCTCCATGGCCAAGAAGCCCACCGCCCCCTCCATCAGCATCGGCATCGGCGACAAGGACCGTGCCGCCATCGCGGCCGGCCTGTCCAAGCTGCTGGCCGAGACCTACACGCTGTACCTGACGACCCACAACTTCCACTGGAACGTCACCGGGCCGATGTTCAACAGCCTGCACGCGATGTTCATGACCCAGTACACCGAGCTGTGGAACGCCGTCGACCCCATCGCCGAGCGCATCCGCTCCCTGGGCCACCCGGCGCCCGGCAGCTACGCCCAGTTCGCCAAGCTCAGTGGCCTGCCGGATGCCCCTGCCGAGCCACCCAAGGCCATGAAGATGGTCGAGGTGCTGATGCAGGGCCACGAGGCCGTGGCCCGCACCGCGCGCGCCCTCTTCCCGCTGGTGGACAAGGCGGGCGACGAGCCCAGCGCGGACCTGCTGACGCAACGCCTCACCGTGCACGAGCAGACGGCCTGGATGCTGCGCAGCCTGCTGGCGGAGTGAGCGCGGCCGACGTGCCGGGCCAAGCCTTCACCGAGCGGCTCTGGGCCCAGCTCAAGCCCGGCGTCAGCTTCACGGAGGCCATCCGCGGCGCGATGGCGCCCGAGTCCCGCATCCTGGAGATCGGCCCGGGCGCGGCGCCAGTGTTCCGCCGCCGCGACTTTCCCCGGCTCAAGGTCTCGGACTGCTGCGACACCGCCGAACTGCGCCGCCAGCTGCAATCGGCCTACAAGCTCGAGACCCTGCCGCCGGACCTGTTCGACGACATCGACTACGTCTGCGCCGACAGCCGGCTGGCCGAGTGCGTCCCGGCGGGCGAGCGCTTCGAGCTGATCTTCAGCTCCCACAACGTCGAGCACCAGCCCGACCTGCTGGCGCACCTGCGCAGCCTGCAGGCCCTGCTCGACGAGGACGGCGCGGTGGCCCTGGTGGTGCCGCACAAGCAGCGCACCTTCGACGTCTTCCGACCGCCGACCACGACCAGCGACGTGCTGATGACCCACTACGGCCCGCCGGGCTGGAAGGCCACGCAGCTGGCCTTCGATGCCGACAGCCGCAGCGCCATCGCGCCCCCAGGTAGCACCCACCTCTTCGGCGCCTCCGACCCCATGGCGCTCGGCGATCTGGGCCAGGCCTTCGAACGCCTGCAGGCCCGGCTGCGCGGCGAGGCCACCGACCTCGCCTACCTGCACCACCACGTCTTCACGCCGGCCTCGATGCAGGCGCTGCTGATCGAGCTCTACCTGCTGCGCCAGTGCGACCTGCTGCCCTGCCTGTGCTCCGGCGCCGTCAGCAACAGCTTCATGATCGTCCTGCAGGAGGTTCCCTGGCCGGGCGACCCGGCCCAGGCCGCCGTGCTGCGGACACGGCTGGAGGAGCTGCGCATGGAGCACTACCGCAAGATGGCCTTCCAGGGTGGCTGAAGCGGGCCCGGCGGAGCAGGCCCCGATAATCGCGGGTTAGCCCGCTCCAGCCCCCGCAATGTCCGAACCCAGCCGCATCGCGACGGAAGTCCGCCGCCGCCGCACCTTCGCCATCATCAGCCACCCCGACGCCGGCAAGACCACGCTGACGGAGAAGCTGCTGCTGTTCTCTGGCGCCATCCAGATCGCCGGCTCGGTGAAGGCGCGCAAGGCGTCGCGGCACGCCACGTCGGACTGGATGGAGATCGAGAAACAGCGCGGCATCTCGGTGGCCTCGTCGGTGATGCAGATGGAGTACCGCGACTGCGTCATCAACCTGCTCGACACCCCCGGCCACCAGGACTTCTCCGAGGACACCTACCGCGTGCTGACGGCCGTGGATGCTGCGCTGATGGTGATCGACGCGGCCAACGGCGTCGAGCCCCAGACCCGCCGCCTGCTGCAGGTCTGCCGCGCGCGCAACACGCCCATCCTGACCTTCGTCAACAAGATGGACCGCGAGGTGCAGGAGCCGCTGGCGCTGATGGACGAGATCGAGCGCGAGCTGGGCATGACCGTCGTGCCCTTCACCTGGCCGGTCGGCATGGGCAAGCAGTTCCACGGCGTCATGGACCTGCGCCAGCAGCGCATGCGCGTCTTCGCCCCCGGCGAGGACCGCGTCGCCGGCACGGAGGAGGTGCTCGAAGGCCTGGACAACCCGGTCTACGCCGAGCGCTTCGGCCTGCAGTACGAGAACGCCGCCGGCGAGATCGAGCTGGTCAAGGAGGCCGCGCCCGAGTTCAACCACGAAGACTTCCTCGCCGGCCGCCAGACGCCGATGTTCTTCGGCTCGGCGGTCAACAACTTCGGCGTGCAGGAGGTGCTGGACGCCCTCGTCGAGCTGGCCCCCTCGCCCGACGCCCGCGTGGCCATGCAGCGCACGGTGCAGCCGGAGGAGCCCAAGTTCAGCGGCGTGGTGTTCAAGATCCAGGCCAACATGGACCCCGCCCACCGCGACCGCATCGCCTTCGTGCGGGTGGCCTCGGGCCATTTCGAGCGCGGCATGCGGCTCAAGGTCGTGCGCTCGGGCAAGGAGCTGCGGCCCAACACCGTCGTGAGCTTCCTGTCGCAGCGCCGCGAGCTGCTCGACGAGGCCTTCGCCGGCGACATCATCGGCATCCCCAACCACGGCGTGCTGCAGCTCGGCGACACCATCACCGAGGGCGAGGCCCTGCAGTACACCGGCCTGCCCTTCTTCGCGCCGGAGATGTTCCGCGCCGTGGAGGTGGCCGACCCGCTCAAGACCAAGCAGCTCAAGGCCGGCCTGCAGCAGCTCGGCGAGGAGGGCGCCATCCAGGTGTTCCGGCCCATCGCCGGCAGCGTGCTGCTGCTGGGCGCGGTGGGCCAGCTGCAGTTCGAGGTGGTGGCCCACCGGCTGGAGCACGAATACGGCTGCAAGGCGCGCATCATGCCCAGCCGCTTCCAGGTGGCGCGCTGGGTCACCTGCGACGACCCGGCCGAACTCAAGCGCTTCATCGACGCCAACGACCACCGCATGGCCTACGACGCGGTCGACGCGCCGACGGTGCTGGTGGAGTACGCGCCCGAGCTGCGCGCCATCGAGGCCAACTGGCCCAAGATCAGGTTCCACGCACTGCGCGAGCACGCGGGCCTGGTGTTCCAGCAGCGCCTGGACGGCTAGCGCAGCCGCCTGGCGTAGTTGCCACGCACGAACTGGTCGCCGCGGTGCGGCAGAGGGCATGCCTGCCGCGACCGTGAAGTGGACAACTGAAAAGGCAACCACAGAGGCACGGAGGCACAGAGGAAACACGGAGCTTTTCTCTCTGAGGCTCTGTGCCTCTGTGGTTGCATTTCCGCATTCGTTTCACGCGTCACGAATGCCGCGAAAGCGGCATGGATAACTGAGATGATGCGGCCGTCCGTGCCGGCCGGCACGCTGCCGAAAGCCTGACGATGAGCCTCGTCCACCGCGCCCTGCCCGTCTTGTCACTCGCGCTGGCTGCCGTCCTGCCGGCGCAGGCCGCACCCCGGCTGGAGACCGTCATCGAAGGGCTGAAGACCCCCTGGGCCGTTGCCTTCCTGCCCGGCGGCACCCTGCTCGTGACGGAGCGCGACGGCCGGATGCGAACGGCCCAGCCGGGCGGCAAGCCGAGCGCGCCCATCCAGGGGCTGCCGGCCATCGACGTCGGCGGCCAGGGCGGGCTGCTGGACGTGCAGCCCGACAGCGACTTCGCCCGCAACCGCACCCTCTATTTCTGCTTTGCCGAACCCGGCGAGGACGGCAAGACCAACAGCACGGCCCTGGCCCGCGCGCGGCTGAGCGAGGACCTGAAGCGGCTCACCGACGTCAAGGTCATCTTCAGCCAGAAGCCCAAGGTCGAGAGCAAGCTGCATTTCGGCTGCCGCATCGCCGAGGCGCCCGACGGCAAGCTCTTCCTGAGCCTGGGCGAGCGCTTCACCCAGATGGCCCGGGCGCAGACGCTGGACAACCACCTCGGCAAGATCGTTCGCGTCGGCAAGGACGGCAGCGTGCCCGCCGACAACCCCTTCGTGAACACCCCGGGCGCCCTGCCCGAGATCTGGAGCTACGGCCACCGCAATTCGCAGGGCCTCGTCTTCGACGCGCAAGGGCGGCTGTGGCAGCACGAGCACGGCCCGCAGGGCGGCGACGAACTCAATCTCATCCGGCCGAAACTCAACTACGGCTGGCCCGTCATCACCTACGGCGAGAACTATGGCGGCGGCAAGATCGGCGAAGGCATCGCGGCCAAGGCCGGCATGGAGCAGCCCCTCGTCAAGTGGGTGCCCTCGATCGCGCCGTCAGGCCTGGCGCGCCTCAGGAGCGACCGCTACGGCCCGGGCTGGCAGGGCAGCTTCTTCATCGGCTCGCTGAAGTTCGGCTACCTGGAGCGGGTCAGGCTGGACGCCGACAACCGGCCGGTCGAGCAGGAGCGCCTCTTCCCCGACGCCGGCCGCCTGCGCGACGTGCGCGAGGGCCCGGACGGGCTGCTCTACCTGGTGCTCGAAAACGCCGGCCGCGTGGTGCGCGTCGAGCCCTGAGCCGCGCCGTCCGCCGCCCCGGTGGCGCGGCTGCCGAGCCGCAGCTTGTCGCGGCCGGGCGGCGCGCCGAACAGGCGGCTGTACTCCCGGCTGAACTGCGAAGGGCTGTCGTAGCCCACGCTGTAGCCGATGGCGGCCACGTCGCCGGCGTCGGCCAGCAGCCGCGCCCGCGCTTCCTGCAGCCGGATCAGCTTCTGGTACTGAAGCGGGCTCATCGTCGTGGCGCTGCGGAAGTGGCGGTGGAAGGACGACTCGCTCATGGCCACCATGTCGGCGAGCTTGGGAATGGAGATGGGCTCGGCATGGTGGGCGCGGATGAAGCGGATGGCCCGGCCGATCTGCGACAGCCGGCTGTCGGCCAGGCCGATCTGGCGCACCATCGCGCCCTGAGGCCCGTGCAGCAGCCGCCACACCAGCTCGCGCTCCACCAGCGGGCCGAGCACCGCGGCGTCGCGCGGCGAATCCTTCAGCCGCAGCATGCGCACCACGGTTTCCAGCAGCTCCTCGCAGGCGTCGCTCACGGCGATGCCGGCGGGCTCCGTCGGCGCCACGTCGGCCGGGTCCATCTCCAGCAGCAGCGAGGAGATGGTCGCCGCGCGCAGTGTCAGGCCGGCGGACAGATAAGGCAGCTCCGGGCTGGCCTGGGTGACGCAGCCGGCGATGGGCAGGTCCACGCCGACGACGAGGAACTGGCCCTGCCGGTACTCGAACATCTCGTCGCCCAGCATGGCGCGCTTGGCGCCCTGGGCGACGACGACGAAGGTGGGCTCCAGCACATGGTGGACCAGCTCGGTCGGCGCGGACGCTGCCGCTGCCCAGACCTCCGACACACCCTTGCCGCCCGCGCTGGCATGGCGCGTGATCAGCTGCCGCAATTCTTCAAGTGACCCCATGCCGCCACCGTAGCGGTTGCGGCCGGCCGGCTCAAGGGGTCGCTGCACGATCCGGCGCGCAATGGGGGAATCGTGCAAGAGCTTGACGGATTCGGGCTATCGGCGCCCGCGGCAAACGGCAGCGCTTGCCGCGCCCGGGTGCACCACCCGCCACGATGGGCGGATCGTGCAATCACTTGACCGGTTTTGACTGCCCGGAATCCGCGCCAGCCGATTGAATGCGGCCCTCGATTCGGACACCGGGGAGCCGCAGATGAAGATGCAGGGCAACACCATTCTCCTGGCGGTCGGCATGGGCGGCGTCGGGCGCGGCCTGGCCGAGCTGCTGTGCCGCATGGGCAACGAAGTCGTCCTCTTCGGAGCGCCCGGCACGGCCCGGGAGGCCGCCGCCCACGCCCATCCGGGCCTGCGCATCCTGGAGCTGGACCTGGCCGACCCCTGGAGCGTCGCGGCCTTCGCCGACGGGGCCGGCGCGGCCTGCCCCGGCCTCAACTTGCTGGTCAACGTGTCGGTGGCCTTTCCGGCACGCTACCTGCCGGGCATGCAGCTGCTGATGCACGACGACACGCCGCGGCGGCTGGAGGCCCACCGGCTCGGGTTGCGGCACCTGACCGGCTGTCTGCTGCCACAGCTGCGGCGGCAGCCGGGTGGCGGCGTCATCAACGTCTGCGCCGGTCCGGCACTGGCCCCGCCGGCCATGCCGCCGATGCGCGACGCCATGGAGGGCGGCCTGAAGGCCTGCACCGTCTCGGTCAGCAAACGCTGGGCGAGCGCCTGGGTGGAGGCCATCGCCGTCGGGCCGCCGGCACGCGAGCCGGGCTCCGGCATGGCCCTCGCCCCTTTCGCCTCGGGCCTGGCCCAGTTGCTGGCCCAGGGCCTGCACGAAGACGCGGTGCTGGCCAGGTTGCGAACCTTCGGACCCGCGGCATCGGTGGCCGCCGCCCGGCCCGCGCCGGCACGCGCTGAGGACGAGGACGACCTCGTCGCCGAGCCGTCCTGACCCCGGTTGTCCACCCGGCGTTCGCGGCACCCGCGACGCATGGAATTCAACTTCAGGCGGCGAAGCGGCGGACCGCGGCCGCCCGGGCGGCGAAGCCGCCGCTGAGCAAGCCGAGCACCGCGCAGGCCGTCGCGACGAACCACGGCTCGTCCATGACGGCGGCGTGCGTGCCGGTGGCGAAGCCCAGGGCGAACCGGGCCACGAAGATGCCGAGCATCAGGCCCATGGGCACCCAGCTGCCCGGCATGCGCACCGCCTCGCCTTCGCGGGCCAGGCCGCGGGGCGCGAACACCGGCCCGCCAAGCCGGACGCTGGCGGCGAAGCCCGCCGCCCAGGCCAGCACCGGCACCAGGCTGGCCCCGAACGTCGACATGACGCCGTAGAGCGACAGCGCGAGCATGGCCGCGGCCAGCCGGGCCAGTGTGCGGGGCCGGACGAGGCGCTCGCGCGACTGGCGGTAGCCCAGGGCGACGAGAGTGGCGAGGAGGGCGAAGGGCCAGAGCGGAAGGGTGTTCATGGGAGGCGTCCTGCGAGAGTGGCTGCGATGGCCGCACTGTGCGGAGCGCCTGTCCGGCGGGCGAGGCGCTTGCGACGGATCGACAGCGCGGGGCGCGAAATGCCGTGGGCGGGCGCCGGCGGCGTCAGCCGCCCTGGCGCTGCAGCTGGTAGTCGCGCAGCGACCGCAGCAGGGCCTGCTGCCGCGCCCCCGGCTGCAACTGGCGCGCCACCTGCTCGAAGCGCCCCACGTTGCCGGCGTTCAGGAAGGGGCCGATGTTCTCCGCCACGGACTGGGCCGCCTGCCAGCCGCCGGTGTGGACGAGGCCGAGGAACATGTCGTCGTAGCCGGCCGACATCCCGAGCTGCTGCCACTGCCGCAGCACCGGGTAGGCCTGGGCGAGCAGCACCGCGTCATGGCTGCGGCCGAGCGCCTTCACGGCGGCAGCCACCGTCTCGGCCGAAGGCGGCAGCCGCGCGGCCAGGGACAGGGCTGCGGCCTGCACGTGGCCGTCGGGGAAGCCGAGCAGCTCGCGCGCCCAGGCCACCTGCTCGGCCGGGCTGCCCTGGGCCACCAGGCGGTCGAGCTGGCGCAGGACCGCCTCGACGATCTCGAAGTGCTCGTCCAGGCCCTCGTGGCTGGTGACGCGGCAGGTGTTGGCGGCGTGGCATTGCATCAGTGCACGCAAGGCCTGGGCAGGCGGCTGCGTGGGCCGGGCCGCGAGGTCGCCAGCGGCGCCGGCCGACGCGCCCGGGGCCGCGGCCAGCGCTGCGGACGGCAGCGGCGCGCTGGCCGGGACCGGCCGGGCGGGCGGCGGCGCCGCGGATGCCTCCGGGCGGAGTTCGCCCGGTCCGGGCCGCCCCCAGGCCAGCCAGGCGGCCACCGCGGCCGACGCCAGCCCCAGGCTCCAGGCCGCCGCCTTCATCGCTCAGGGCTGCAGGGCGAGGAAGGTCGCCGCCGGCCAGCGGTTGGTGCGGCACCAGGCGGCATTGCCCGAGCGCGCCAGGCAGGCGTTGACGAGGGCCGTGCCGAAGGGGCCGTAGACGTCGGTCTCGGCCGCGCCATTGCGCACCACCGTCTCGGTGCAGTGGAAGCGGTGCGCCATGGATCGCGCCGCACCGCGCGGGCAGTCGCCATTGCCCGTGGCGGCAGCGGCCAGGGCCTTGCTCCAGATCGGCAGGGTCAGCGCCACGCCGTCGACCACGGTGGGCCGGTTGGCGGTGCAGACCGCGCCGCCGCCGCCGTCCACGCAGGCCTGCACCGTGGCGGCCGTGAAGGGGCCGTAGGTCTGGCTGCCGCTCATGCACTGGCGCAGGTGGGCGTCGTAGCGCGTGCCGTTGGGGCAGTGCGCGGGCCTCGCCGCCGAGGGCGCCGTCGTCGGCACCACCCAGTTGGCCAGCGTGGAGACCGGGTAGAGGTTGCCGGCGAAGATCCAGCCATCGCGCAGCACGCCGTCGGTGTGCGTATATTCGATGCGGTAGTAGAGGTTGTTGGCCGAGGCCGTGCCGAACACCTCCTTCACCTGCACCGGCGAGCCGGCCGGGATGGTGACCAGCAGCGTGCCGCCGGGCGTGGCCCGCATGTTGAGGTTGGGCACCACCTTGACCCAGTCGCCGGCGTAGGCGATGGCGCCCGGGCCGGTGGGCGCGGCGCCGACCGCGATGGCGGCGTGGCTGGCGGCGTCGCCCGCGTCGATCCAGCCATCGGTCAGCGTGCCGCCGAGATCGGCGCGGATGCGGTAGAGCCGCTTTTGCTGCTGGGCGCCGCTCACCATGAAGTCCAGCACCTGGTAGCTGGCGGCGGCGGCCTGGCCCAGCACCATGCCGTCGGGCGCCGAGCGCAGCTCCAGGGGCTTGAGCGTCGCAATGGCGCTGCCCAGGGACTGCAGGCCCGGCACCTGGGCGCGGCAGAGCTGGTGGCGGTTGTGGTCGATGCGCGCATAACCGGCCGTCTGGGCGATGTAGACCGGCGTGATGCCGCCGGCTTCGTCGAAGGCCGCGCGGCCCGCCAGGCAAGCGGCGTCGCGCACGTCGTCCACGCATTCCAGCGTGCTGCCGTTGAGGGCGCAGGCCGCGCTGCCCACCTGCAGCAGCTTGCCGGGCTCGACGCTGCCGCCCGCCGGCACGGGGCACTGCGGGCCGTTGTCCATCAGGCAGGCCACGTCGATGGCGGCAGCCTTGGCGGTGTCGGCCACGTCGGTCAGCCACAGGCGGTTGTCGTAGTTGTCGCGGTAGCCGTTGTCCTTGGACGCGTTGGGGTCGGCCGTGTTCTGCCAGCGGCAGACCTTGGTGGGCCCGCCGTTGTAGGCCGACCAGGCCGAGCGGGCCCGCCCGCGCCAGTACTCGTCGACCTGGGCGGCGGTGCCCGTCGGCGAGGTCACGCCACCCAGGCAGGCCGCAGGCGCCGCCTCCCAGGCATCGAAGTAGATGTCCATGGCGTAGGTGAAGTTCTGCATCATGTTCCAGCCCTTGCCCAGCTGGAGCTCGACGAAGTGGTAGCGGTCGTCGACCTGCATCATCCCGTGGCCGTGGCCGCTGTCGCCCCGCATCATCTTGAGGAGATAGGGCTGGCCGGCGGAGAGCTGGGCGTCGCGGTAGTGCGACCAGAAGGTCTCCTGCCGCAGCGTTGCGTAGGTGCCGCGCTGGAAGGCCTCCAGCTCGCGCGCCGACACCGCCGGCTTGCGCGACTTCAGGTAGCGCTCGCTGGCGTCGCGGATGACGGGGTACATGGCCTGCATGTAGCGCTTGCGTTCGTCGACGAGGCTGGCCGCAGCGTCGCTGAAGACGACACCGGCATAGTTGCCGCGCACGAAGCTGTCGGGGCCGAAGGCGGAGGCGTCGCAGCCCGAGGGCGCGCGGCCGTGGGTCCAGCTGCCGCCGACCTTGTTGGTGCAGGCCCAGTCGTTGGGGGTGGGCGTGTAGCCGGCCTGCGCGGCACCGGCAAAGCCCAGGCAAAGGGCCAGCAAGGCGAGTGTTCTCATGGCGGGGCCTTTCGGTTCAGCAGGAACGGCGACGGACGGCGAGGGCCAGCAGGCCGGCCACGGCGAGGGCCAGGCTGGCGGGCTCGGGCACGGCGGCCACGTCGCCCGTGCGCACGGCCCAGGCCTGGGCGAGGGTGTCGGTGGCGAGCTGGTCCTGGGCGCCCATGCCCATGAAGAAGGCCAGGGCCCAGCCGGCGTCGGTGGGCGTGCCGGTCCAGAAGGCGGGCCCGACGGGGTCGGCGGGGTCGGCCAGGCCCGCGAACGGGCCGGTTTGGGCCAGGCCGGCCGCGGTATTGCCCAGGCTCGCGTAGTACAGGTGGCCGAGCTCGGTGTTGAGGCCGGCGTTGTTCATGCCGACGTCGGTGGAGCCGTCGTCGCTGTAGTCGAGCTGCAGGGCCAGGCCGTTGACCGGCGCCACGGTCGGCAGCCGCCAGTCGTCGAAGCCGCCGAAGGCCAGGCCCGCGGCCCACTGCGCGGCGTCAGCCTGGGTGCGCAGGCCGCCCAGGCCCGCATCCAGCAGCCAGGTGAGGTTGGCGCCGGTGTCGTAGACCATGGTGCCGTTGCCGCGGACGAGCAGATCGGCGCGGGCCGGCAAGCCGCTCAACAAGCCCGTCAGGGCCAGGGCGGCGAACAGCGTCTTCTTGAGCGAGGTCATGGCAGGGGCGACGGCGTCGCGGAGCTGAGGCGGGCCGGATGGTCGGCAAACCTCTGTGCACGCGACATCGGGTTAGTCCGCGGCCGCCCTGCCAATTCGAGCGGGCCGCATAACCGCCAGGAATGTGGACAAGGCCCCTGCGCGGGGCGGCTTCCCTGGCGTCGGCCGGACAATCCGGGCCCGACTCCAACGCCCCCTAGTTCTCGGGGGCTGCAGCTTCCGCCGCCCACCCCATGCCCGCTCCCGACTGGTTCTCGCCCGCCCAGATCGTCGGCTACGCCGCCTTCGTGCTCGGCGTCGGCTGCTTCCTGCAGACCGACGACCGGCGCTTCAAGCTCTTCATGACCGGCGAGTGCATCGCCTACGTGCTGCACTTCGCGCTGCTGGGCAATCCCACGGCGGTGGCGAGCTCGCTGCTGTCGACGCTGCGCTCGGTGCTGTCGCTGCGCACGCGTTCGCGCTGGGTGGCGGTGGCGGTCGTCGCGGCCAACGTCGGCTTCGGCCTGGCCATCGCCACGCGGCCGAGCGACTGGCTGCCGCTGGCCGCCTCCTGCCTGGGGACGGTGGCCCTCTTCACGCTGCAGGGCATTCCCATGCGCCTGGTGATGCTGGGCGGCACGGGGCTGTGGATCGCCAACAACCTGATCGCCGGCTCCGTCGGCGGCACGGCGCTGGAGCTGGTGGTGGCCGCGGTGAACCTGGCGACCATCGCGCGCCTGGCGCGCGACGGCCGCCGCGGCGGCGTCAGCGGTTCGCCGAGTAATTGACCGGCAGCCAGTCGTAGCCCTTGCCGTCGGCGCGCAGCCGCCCGATGCCGGGGAAGCTGACGTGGGCGACGCCGACGTAGTAGCCCTCCTTGGCCGCGGCGGCATAGGCCTTCTCGCGGGCCGGGGCGGCGGCCTTGGGGTCGGAGTCGAAGTTGATGGTGACCGAGGGCTTGGGGAACTGCACCGCGGCGACGTGCATCAGGTCGCCCCAGAACATGATCTTCTGGCCCTTGCTCTCGGCCACGTAGTTGCTGTGGCCGGGCGTGTGGCCATAGGCCGGGAAGGCCTTCACGCCAGGCACGATCTCCACGCCCGCCGGGCTGCCCTCGAAGGGTTTGAAGCGGCCGGCGTCGGCATAGGCCTTGACGTTGGCGGCGATGGCCTTGGCGCCGTCGCCGCCCTTGGCGATCTGCTCGGGCGAGAGCCAGAAGTCGGCGTCCTTCTTGTCCAGGCGCAGCGTGGCGTTGGGGAAGTTGGGCTTGCCGTCGGCGGCGGTGCCGCCGATGTGGTCGCCGTGCATGTGGGTGATGACGATCTCGTCGACCTGCTCGGGGCTGTAGCCGGCGGCCTTCAGGTTGGCCAGCAGCTTGCCCAGGGTCGGGCCGAAGAGGCCGGCGGCGCCGGTGTCCACCAGCACGAGCTTGGTGCCGGTGTTGATGAGGAAGGCGTTGACCGAGGTCTCCAGCGGCACGCCGAGGTAGGCATGCTGCAGGGCGCGGACAGTGTCGGGCTTGGGTTGCTGCAGCAGCTGGTCGACGGGCAGGTCCAGGGTGCCGTCGTTCAGGGCCGTGACCTCGAAATCGCCAAGCTGCAGGCGGTACCAGCCCGGCGCCTGGCCCTTGAGCAGCGGGCCGGCCGCAAGGGCCGTCGTGGCGCTGAAGCCAAGGGCGAGGGCAGCGGGAAGCAGGCGTTTGAGCATCGTGGGTCTCCGGGAAGGTGGTGGGATCGGCGCGCAGGATAGCGGCGGCCTTGCACCCTTGCAGCCCCCAGGGCGTTGTCCACGATATGGACAGCCCGCACCGGGGTCGATGACTGGAATCCAGACAGCCGCGGGCTGCCGGACGGCGAAAACGCGGGTCAACCCGCAAGGGTTTGCACGGGACTCGCCCCAGGGTGGCGCGGGCATGCCTCTTGCGCCTTGGCGCCTGGCATTCCACAGACACACACACAACCAGGAGACAAGCCATGCCCCGACGCCATCCGGCGCGTTCGCCGCTGCATTTCGCCATCCTCGCCGCCCTCGGCGCCAGTGCCGCCGCGCCCGGCTGGGCCCAGACCGCGCCCGCGGCCGAGCCGGCGGTGGCGACGCTGGAGACCGTCAAGGTCACGGCCCGCAAGCGCGAGGAGTCGCTGCAGGACGTGCCCGTGGCCGTCACCGCGCTGACGGCCGAGCAGCTCGACAAGCTGGCCATCAAGGACCTGGGTGACCTGCAGGGCCAGGTGCCCAACCTGACCATCTACGCCGCGCGCGGCAGCAACACCACCATCACCACCTTCATCCGCGGCGTCGGCCAGGCCGACCCGCTGTGGGGCGTGGACCCGGGCGTCGGCATCTATTTCGACGACGTCTACATCGCCCGGCCGCAGGGCGCCCTGCTGGACGTCTACGACGTGCAGCGCGTGGAGGTGCTGCGCGGGCCGCAGGGCACGCTCTACGGCAAGAACACCATCGGCGGCGCGGTCAAGTACGTCTCCAAGCCCCTGCCGCAGCGGACCGAGGGCTCGGTGACGCTGGCCGTCGGCAACTACGGCCAGGTGACGGCCAAGGGCGGCGTGGGCACGGCCGTCGACGACGGCCAGGTGCGCTTTCGCCTGGCCGGCGCCAGCCTGAACCGTGACGGCTACGGCCACAACCTGACGGACGGCAGCCCCGTGTCCGACCAGAACACCACCAGTGGCCGCCTGTCGGCCGGCTGGTTCCCGACCGGCTCGACCTTCAATGCCCAGGTCTCGGTGGACCGCACCCGCGACAGCTCGCACATGCGCGGCTTCCAGCGCCTGGCGGTGAGCGCCTTCGACCCGGCCAAGACGCCCCCCGGTACCAACCGCTACGACATCGCCAGCGGCATGCCCAACGCCAACTCCACCAACAGCGAGGGCGAGTCCCTGACGCTGAACTGGGGCGTCAGCGAGGCATGGAGCCTGAAATACATCCTGGCCCACCGCGCCTCCGACACCAACACGGCCATCGACTTCGACGGCCTGCCCAACAAGATCGCCGACGTGCGCGCCGAGTACCACGACAGCTCCCAGAGCCACGAGCTGCAGGCCGCCTACGAGGGCCAGAACAGCTCCGGCGTCGTCGGCCTGTACTACTTCGACGGCCGCGCCGGCGGCACGGTGCGCAACAACTTCTTCAACCTCAGCTTCGGCACGACCAACGGCATGGTCTACACCAAGGGCAAGGCCGTCTTCGGCGACTGGAGCTGGCGCCTGACGCCGCAGTTCAGCGTCAGCACCGGCCTGCGCTACACCAGCGAGGACAAGCGCGCCGTCGTGCTCAACCAGGCCTTCTCCAACGACAGCTTCAGCGGCAACCCCATCGCCGTGCCCGCCAACTTCGACAAGAGCCGCTCGGTGACCAACACCTCGCCGCGCCTGTCGCTGGAATACAAGGCCAGCAACGCCGTCAAGCTCTACACGACGGCCTCGCGCGGCTTCAAGAGCGGCGGCTACAACATCCGCGCCAACACCCTGGCCGTGCCGGCATCGTCCAAGCCCTTCGAGGACGAGAAGCTGGACTCGCTGGAAGTGGGTGCCAAGATGGTGCTGGACGGCGGGCGGCTCGAGCTCAACACCGCCGTCTTCCACAACAAGTACAAGAACGTGCAGCTGTCGGTCTTCACCTCCTACATCGACGCCGCCGGCAAGCCCAACTTCTTCGGCGACTTCACCAACGCCGGCAAGGCCACGATGCAGGGCGCCGAGGTGGAGTTCCTGTGGACGCCGACGACCGCCTGGCGCCTGAGCGGCAACCTGGCCGCACTGCATGCCAAGTACGACGAGTACATCGACCGCGGCGTCAACGTGGCCGACCAGAAGAAGTTCACCAACACGCCCAAGTTCCAGGCCGGCCTCAACATCGAGAACACCGCCCCCATGCCCGTGGGCCTGCTGCGCTCGCGCCTGGGCCTGACCTATCGCACCAAGGTCTATCCGACGACGGACCTGGCCGAGTCCCTGGCCCAGGACGCCTACACCCTCGTCAACGCGGGCCTCATCTGGGAGAAGGACGCGCGCCTGAGCTTCTTCCTGCAAGGCAGCAACCTGACGAACAAGGCCTACAAGACCGATGGCTACAACATCGCCGCCCTCGGTGTGCTGGATGCCTTCTACGGCCCGCCGCGCACGTTCACCATCGGCGGGACCTACAAGTTTTGAGGCCCCTCGCCCAATCGCGCCCCGCTGAACACGGGCGCGACCGGTCGGTCTTGCAGACCGCGCAGCCGACAGAGCGGCTGCCCCTCGGCAGTCACGACAAGTCCACTGGACTTGCCGTGTCCGGCCTCGGCCCCCGGGGGGACGGCGATGCTTGCGGCATCGGGCCGCAAGCACATCGCCCAGGCGGGCCGGCTCGGGAGCGGCCCAGCGCTCGGCCCGAATACCCTGGTCCGGCGGTTCGCTTGGCGCGGTACATTGCGCCGGCCATGCCCCTGTCCGAAAACCAGACACCCGCCCCGAACGACATCCCCCAGGACGTCGACGGGCTGCTGCGGCTGGCCGCGCAGTCGATGTTCGACGTGCTGGCCCGGTCGACGGAAGGGATGATGGTCATCGACCGCGACCACCGCGTCGTCTGGATCAGCGACGGCTACAAGCGCTTCCTGCCCGCCCTGGGCTTCGCCGGCGAACACGAGTTCGTCGGCCGGCCTGTGGAGGACGTCGTCCCCAACACGCAGATGCTGCAGGTGCTGGAAAGCGGCAAGCCGGTGCTGGTGGACCTGCTGACCAACAAGGCCGGCACCTTCCTCGTCAGCCGGCTGCCGCTGCGCAACGACGCCGGCGAGGTCATCGGCGCGCTGGGCCTGGTGCTGCTGGACCACCCCGAGACCACCATGCAGCCGCTGATCCAGAAATTCGCGCGGCTGCAGCAGGAGCTGGAGGACACGCGGCGCCAGCTCGCCGCCCAGCGCCGGCCCAAGTACACCATCGCCAGCTTCATCGGCGCCAGCCCTGCGGCGCTGGAGGTGAAGCGCCAGGCGCGCCGCGTGGCGCAGACCGATTCGACCGTGCTGCTGCTCGGCGAGACCGGCACGGGCAAGGAGCTGCTGGCCCATGCCATCCATTCCGCCTCGCGGCGGGCGCACCGGCCGCTGGTCAGCGTGAACATCGCGGCAGTCCCGGAAACGCTGCTGGAGGCCGAGTTCTTCGGCGTCTCGCCCGGCGCCTACACGGGCGCCGACCGCAAGGGCCGCGACGGCAAGTTCAAGCTGGCCGACGGCGGCACCCTCTTCCTCGACGAGATCGGCGACATGCCGCTGGCCCTGCAGAGCAAGCTGCTGCGCGTGCTGCAGGAGCAGGAGGTGGAGCCGCTGGGCAGCAACACGGTGCTGCGCGTGGACGTGCGCGTGATCGCGGCCACCAGCCGCGACCTCGCCGCCATGGTGGCCGCCGGCAGCTTCCGCGCCGACCTCTACTACCGCCTCAACGTGCTGCCCATCCGCGTGCCCGCCCTGCGCGAGCGGCTGGAAGACATCGAGGCCCTGGCCGAGGCCCTGGGCGAGGACATCGCCCGGCGCAGCGGCATGCCGCAGAAGCTGCTGAGCCCCGACGCCATCGAATGGCTGATGCGCCAGCCCTGGCCGGGCAACATCCGCGAACTGCGCAATACGCTGGAGCAGGTCAGCCTGATGAGCGACGACATGCAGCTGACGGCCCAGCATTTCGAGGGCGGCGCCGGCCTGCCGACGGCCACGACGACGGCCGCGCCGGCCACGCCGGCACCGGCCGCCCCCGCCATCACCCCCGCCCAGGCCGTGGCCCCGCTGCCGGAACTCATCGAAGCCCTGGAGCGCGACGCCATCGCCCGCGCCTTGCAGGCCACCGGCGGCAACCGCATGGCGGCGGCCCGGCTGCTGCAGATCTCGCGTGCCTCCTTGTACGAGCGGCTGGCGCGCTGGCCGGAACTCGAAGCCAAAGTCCAGGTTTCAGGCGGCGCCTGAATTTCGGACACTCTCCAGCGCGGAAGTCACGCAAAACCTCGGGACAACCCGGACGAAAACCGCCTCCGGCGCCACTTCCCGGCCGGGCACGGGCCTTGCGAAAAGGGAAGACACCGTCTGCCGACAGAGCAGACACGACGAATCCAGGAGACAAGCCCATGCGCCCCAACCTGCGCTCCTCGCGCCAACTCACGCGCCGCCTGCTGCTCGCCGCCGCCGCGCTGGCCACCCCGGGCCTGGCCATGGCGGCCAGCAACGAGATCCGCATCGCCCACATCTACAGCAAGACCGGCGCCCTGGAGGCCTACGGCAAGCAGACGGCGGTCGGCTTCATGATGGGCCTGGACTACGCCACCGGCGGCACCATGACGGTGGCCGGCAAGAAGCTCGTCGTCATCGAGAAGGACGACCAGGGCAAGCCCGACGTGGGCAAGAGCCTGCTGGCCGCGGCCTATGGTGACGACAAGGCCGACATCGCCGTGGGGCCGACCTCCTCCGGCGTGGCCCTGGCCATGCTGCCGGTGGCCGAGGAGTACAAGAAGATCCTGCTGGTGGAGCCGGCCGTGGCCGACTCCATCACCGGCGACAAGTGGAACAAGTACATCTTCCGCACCGGCCGCAACTCCAGCCAGGACGCCATCGGCAACGCCGTGGCCTCCGACATCGCCGGCCTGAACATCGGCATCCTGGCCCAGGACTACGCCTTCGGGCGCGACGCCGTGAAGGCCTACAAGGAAGCGCTCAAGAAGGCCCGGATCGTCCACGAGGAGTACCTGCCGACGGCGACGACCGACTTCACCGCCGGCATCCAGCGCCTCGTCGATTCCCTCAAGGACAAGCCCGGTCCCAAGGTCATCGCCGTGGTGTGGGCGGGGGCGACGACACCCTTCCCCGCGCTCGCCGCGCTGGACCTGCAAAAGCGCTACGGCATCGCCGTGGGCTCGGGCGGCAACATCCTGCCGGCCATGACGGCCTACAAGCAGTTCCCCGGCATGGAAGGCGCGACCTACTACTACTTCGGCATCCCCAAGAACCCGGTCAACGAGTGGCTGGTGTCCAACCACTACAAGCAGTTCAAGGCGCCGCCCGACTTCTTCACGGCGGGCGGCATGAGCGCCGCCATCGCGCTGGTGGAGGCGCTGAAGAAGACCGGCGGCGACACGGCGACGAACAAGCTCATCAAGACCATGGAGGGCATGAGCTTCGAGACGCCCAAGGGCAAGATGACCTTCCGCCCGGAGGACCACCAGGCGATGCAGTCGATGTACCACTTCCGCATCAAGGTGGACCCGGCCTTCCCCTGGGGCGTGCCGGAGCTGGTGCGGGAGATCAAGCCGGAAGAGATGGCGGTGCCCATCCGCAACAAGCGCTGACGCCGCTCGACCGCCCAATCGAGACAGCCACAGAGACACAGAGGCACAGAGAGACTGCACAGCTGGCGAGAGAACCCGATTTCTCTGTGCCTCTGTGTCTCTGTGGCTGTGTTCCTGGGCCTCGCCCGACAACGCCCGATGCTCGAAACCAAGAACCTCACCATCCGCTTCGGCGGCCACGTGGCCGTCGACGGCGTGAGCTGCGCCTTCAAGCCCGGCACGCTGACGGCCATCGTCGGCCCCAACGGCGCGGGCAAGACGACCTACTTCAACCTGATCTCCGGCCAGTTGCCCGCGACCAGCGGCGAGGTCTGGCTGGACGGCGAGAACCTCACCGCGCAACCTGCGCCGGTGCGCACGCGACGCGGCCTGGGCCGCGCCTTCCAGCTGACCCAGCTCTTCCCCCACCTGACGGTGCTGGAGAACGTGCGCCTGGCCGTGCAGGCGCGGCGCGGCCTGGGCCTGCGGCTGCTGTCGGTGTGGCTCTCGCACCGCGAGCTGGTGCAGGAGGCCGAGGCCATCCTCCAGCGCGTGCGCCTGGACCACCGCGCCACCGACTTCGCGGCCAGCCTGCCGCATGGAGACCAGCGCAAGCTGGAGGTGGCGATGCTGATCGCCCTCGACCCCAAGGTCTATCTCTTCGACGAGCCGACGGCGGGCATGAGCGTGGACGAGGTGCCGGTGGTGCTGGACCTGATCCGCGCCCTCAAGGCCGAGAAAAAGCACACCCTGCTGCTGGTGGAGCACAAGATGGACGTGGTGCGCGAACTGGCCGACCGCATCATCGTGCTGCACCAGGGCCGGCTGGTGGCCGACGGCGACCCGGCCACCGTCATCGCCTCGCCGGTGGTGCAGGAAGCCTATCTCGGGGTGGCCGCATGAGTGCCTTGCTGACGCTCAAGGGTGTCCACACCCACGTGGGGGCGTACCACATCCTGCACGGCGTGGACCTGGAAGTCCCGGCCGGCCAGGTGACGATGCTGCTGGGCCGCAACGGCGCCGGCAAGACGAGCACCTTGCGCACGTTGATGGGGTTATGGACGGCGAGCGCCGGCAGCGTGAGCTTCAAGGGCGAGGACATCACCAAGCTCGCCACGCCCGACATCGCCGCGCGCGGCATCGCCTACGTGCCCGAGACCATGGGCATCTTCGGCGAGCTGAGCGTGGCCGAGAACCTGCTGCTGGCGGCGCGCTCGGCGCGGCGGCTGGCGGACCTGGACGCCAAGCGGCTGGACTGGCTGTTCGGGCTGTTCCCGGCGCTCAAGACCTTCTGGCAGCACCCGGCGGGCAAGCTGTCGGGTGGGCAGAAGCAGATGGTGGCCATCGCCCGGGCGCTGATCGAGCCGCGGGAGCTGCTGGTCATCGACGAGCCGAGCAAGGGGCTGGCGCCCGCCATCGTGGGCAACCTGATCGAGGCGTTGCGCTCGCTCAAGGGCGGCGACACGACGGTGTTGCTGGTGGAGCAGAACTTCCGGGTGGCTGCGGAGCTGGGCGACTCGGTGGCGGTGATGGATGACGGGCGGGTCGTGCATCGGGGGGCGATGCGGGAGTTGATCGAGGACGCCGGGCTGCAGCAGCGGCTGCTGGGGTTGTCGTTGGGGGCGCATCAGTGAGCGCCGGTTTGTTGTCGTCGGTGGCTTTTGCATCGGGTCGTGCGACTCCGTGCGTTCGGTGGGTCGGGGCGCTTTTGCGTCGAGCCTTTCGACTCGTTGCACCGCCGCGGGAATCCGCCCCGCGAGGGCGGGTAACTTTTCTCTGTCGGCGCCAGAGAAAAGTCACCAAAAGAGAGGCGCTTCAAAGCGATCGCCCTCGTTCGCTGAACGCTCGAACTGGGCTACAGGCGACCCGCTTCGCTCTCGCCGCTGCCCCTCTCCCGACCGCCATCCATCGCGCCGCATGGCCGCCTAACGCGCGGCTGCACGCCGTGCTCACGAGTCGAAATTCAAAAAACCAAGCGTCGCTCGGGCGACGCGTCGTGGCGGGTCGTGCCTTCATTGGTGAGCCCGGCGTGCAGCCGGCGTTAACCGGCGTGAAGGTCCGATCTGTGGTGACCTGGACAGGGACAGCAGCGAGAGCGCAGCGGGTCGCCTCGCGGTGTTTCTTGGCGTTCAACGCATCAAGGCGCCGGATTTGGAGCGCCTCTTCTTTGGTGACTTTCTTCTGGCGCGACAGAAGAAAGTTACCCGCCCTCGCGGGGCGGATTCCCGCGGCGGTGCAACGAGTCGAAAGGCTCGATGAAAAAGCTACCAACAACACAAACCACCGAGTCGAAAGACTCCCCGCAAAAGCAAAAGCAACCCGCAGGACCGACCGCGGATGAAGCTCGACCCCAAACCCCTCGCGCTCCTCGCAGCGCTCATGCTCCTGGCCCTGCCCCTCACCGGCAGCCCCACCACCTGGCTCACGCTGACCCTGGCCGGCGTCGCCATGGGCCTCATCATCTTCGTCATCGCCTCCGGCCTGACCCTGGTCTTCGGCCTGATGGACGTCCTCAACTTCGGCCACGGCGTCTTCATCGCCCTGGGCGCCTTCACCGCCACCACCGTCCTCGCCGCCCTCGCCCCCTGGGCCACCAGCGCCAGCGTCGCCGCCAACCTCGCGGCCCTCGCCGCCGCCTGCACCGCCGGCATGGCCGTCGCCGCCGCCGTGGGCGTGGTCTTCGAGCGCGTGCTGGTGCGGCCCGTCTACGGCCAGCACCTCAAGCAGATCCTCATCACCATGGGCGGCATGATCATCGGCGAGGAGCTGATCCGCGCCGCCTGGGGGCCGGCCCTCATCCCGCTGGAACTGCCCGAGAGCCTGCGCGGCATCTTCCTGCTCGGCGACGTGGCGGTCGAGAAGTTCCGCGCCCTGTCCATGCTCATCGGCCTGGCCGTGCTCGCCGTGCTGCTGTTCGTGCTCAACCGCACCAAGATCGGCCTGCTCATCCGCGCCGGCGTCCAGGACCGCGAGATGGTCGAGGCCCTGGGCTACCGCATCCGGCGGCTCTTCGTCGGCGTCTTCGTCGCCGGCTCGGCCCTCGCCGGCCTGGGCGGCGTGCTCTGGGGCCTGGTGCAGCAGGGCGTGGACTCGCAGATCGGCGCGCGCGTCAACCTGCTGCTCTTCATCGTCATCATCATCGGCGGCCTGGGCTCGACGCTGGGCTGCCTGGTCGGCGCCCTGCTGGTGGGGCTGGTGGCCAACTACGTCGGCTTCCTCGCACCCAAGGCAGCGCTGTTCTCCAACATCGGCCTCATGGTCGCCATCCTGCTGTGGCGCCCCCAGGGCCTCTACCCGGTAGGCGCCAGATGATCCGCGCCCTGCTCTCCCACGACCTGCCGCGCAGCCGCATCCTCGCCGTGCTGCTCGTCGCCTGCTTCCTCGGCCTGCTCGCCGCGCCCTTCGTGTTCCCGGGCACGCAGGCACTCAACGTGGCGGCCAAGATCCTCGTCTTCATCCTGCTCGTGGCCAGCTACGACCTGTTGCTGGGCTACACGGGCATCGTCAGCTTCGCGCACACCATGTTCGTCGGCATCGGCGCCTACGGCATCGCCATCGCCTCGACGCGGCTGGGCCCCGACTGGGGATCGCTGGCCCTCGGCTTCGCGGCGGCGCTGGCGCTGAGTGCCGTGCTGGCGCTGGCGATGGGGCTGGCCAGCCTGCGCGTGAAGGCCATCTTCTTCGCCATGATCACGCTGGCCGTGGCCTCGGCCTTCATGACCCTGGCCTCCCAACTGAGCGAATTCACCGGCGGCGAGGACGGCCTCAACTTCCAGCTGCCCGAGGTACTGCGGCCGTCGACGGAGTTCATGGAAGAGCCGGTCCTCGGCGTCATGCTCGACGGCCGGCTGCTGACCTATTACCTCCTCTTCGCCGCCGTCGCGGTCCTCGTGGTCCTGCTGCTGCGCATCGTCAACTCGCCCTTCGGCCGGGTGCTGCAGGCCATCCGCGAGAACGAGTTCCGCGCCGAGGCCATCGGCTACCGCACCGTCGTCTACCGCACCGGCGCCAACGTCGTCGCGGCGCTGCTGGCCTGCTGCGGCGGCGCCCTGCTGGCGCTGTGGCTGCGCTACACCGGGCCCGAGACCGCCATGAGCATGGAGATCATGCTGGACCTGCTGCTCATCGTCGTCATCGGCGGCATGGGCACGGTCTACGGCGCCGTCATCGGCAGCGTGCTCTTCATCGTCGCCCAGAACTACCTGCAGGCCCTGCTCAAGTGGGCCGGCGCGGCGGTGGAGGGCGTGCCCGTGCTGGCCACCCTGGTGTCACCGGACCGCTGGCTGCTCTGGCTGGGCCTGCTGTTCGTGCTGGCCGTCTACCACTTCCCGGGCGGCATCGTGGGGCGCTTGCGCCTGGCGGCCTGGGCGCGAGGGAGGAGAAGCAACCCATGATGCGCTCGCGCTACGTGACCTGCCTGGGTCGCGAGATCCACTTCACCGAATGGGGCGACGCCGCGGCGCCTGCCGTCGTCGCCTGGCACGGCCTGGCGCGCAGCAGCCGCGACTTCGACGACTTCGCCGAGGCCCTGGCCGGCCGCTGGCACGTGGTTTGCCCCGACACCCCCGGCCGCGGCCTGTCGCAGTGGGCGCCCGACCCGGCGCGGGACTACTGCCTGAGCTTCTACGTCGAGCTGGCCGAGGCCCTGCTCGACCAGCTCGGCCTGCAGAAGGTGCACTGGGTCGGCACGTCGATGGGCGGCGCCATCGGCACGCTGGGCGCCGCCACCCGGCTGCGCGGGCGCATCCGCCGGCTGGTGCTGAACGACAACGGCCCCGAACTGGCGCCCGTGGCGCTGGAGCGCATCAAGACCTATGCCGGCCAGCCACCGAGCTTCACGACGGTGACCGAGCTGGAGGCCTACTTCCGCGAGATCTATGCCAGCTTCGGCAGCCTCAGCGACACGCAGTGGCGCCACCTCACCGAGACCTCGCTGCGCCGCCTGCCCGATGGCCGCGTGACGACGCACTACGACCCCGCCCTGGTCGCGCAGTTCGAGCACCATCCCGACGACTACCTGCTGTGGGACGCCTGGGACCAGCTCGACCTGCCGGTGCTGTGCCTGCGCGGCGAGGACTCGACGCTGCTGACGGCCGAGACCGCCCAGGCCATGCGCGAGCGCGGCCCGCGGGCGGCGGTGGCCCTCATCCCCGGCTGCGGCCACGCGCCGGCCCTGAACACGCCCGAGCAGATCGGCCTCATCGAGCGCTTCCTCTCGGCGGACCCGACCCCGTGAATGCCCGTAACCCACCCCGGCGTGCCAGGGCCTAGAGTCGCGCAGCACCTCCTCAAGCCCATGAGCGAATACATCCTCGAGACCCGGGACCTGACCAAGGAGTTCAAAGGCTTCACCGCCGTGGACGCCGTCAACCTGCGTGTGCAGCGTGGCCACATCCACGCCCTGCTCGGCCCCAACGGTGCCGGCAAGACCACCTGCTTCAACCTGCTGACCAAGTTCCTGACGCCCACGCGCGGGCGCATCGTCTTCGCGGGCACCGACATCACGAACGAGACGTCTGCGCAGATCGCCCGGCGCGGCGTGATCCGCAGCTTCCAGATCTCGGCCGTCTTCCCGCACCTCACGGTGCTGGAGAACGTGCGCATCGGCCTGCAGCGATTTACCGGCACGAGCTTCCATTTCTGGAAGGGCCTGACAGGCCTGAAGACGCTGGACGCCAAGGTGCTGTCGCTGCTGGAGCTGGTGGACCTGCGCGACATGGCGTCGTTGAAGGCGGCGGATCTGCCGTATGGCCGCAAGCGTGCGCTGGAGATCGCCACGACCATGGCCATGGAGCCGCAGCTGATGCTGCTGGACGAGCCGACGCAAGGCATGGGCCACGAGGACGTGGACCGCGTGACGGCCCTCATCAAGCGCGTGGCCGAGGGGCGCACGGTGCTGATGGTGGAGCACAACATGAAGGTGGTCTCCAGCATCGCGGACCGGATCACGGTGCTGGCGCGAGGGGCGGTGCTGGCCGAGGGGGACTACGCGACGGTGTCGAAGCATCCGGCGGTGCTGGAGGCTTACATGGGCACCGAGGCGACTGAGTTGCAGGGGGCGCATTGATGGGGTCCGGTCCGGCGGCTTTCGCAACTCGCGGCGTCGGCTGTCGGGTTGCTTTTGCAGAGAGCCTTTCGACTCTCTGCACCGCCGCGGGAATCCGCCCCGCGAGGGCGGGTAACTTTTCTCTGTCGGCGCCAGAGAAAAGTCACCAAAAGAGAGGCGCTTTAAAGCCGACACCCCGGCGCGCTTACGCTCGGACTCGGCCACAGGCGACCCGCTTCGCTCTCGCCGCTGTCCCTATCCAGAGTGCCATCCATCCACCACCAGCCCGCCTAACGCGCGGCTGCACGCCGTGCTCACGAATTGAAAACCAAGCGCCGCTGGGGCGGCGCGTCGGCGCATGTGGTGCCTTCATTGGTGAGCCCGGCGTGCAGCCGGCGTTAACCGGCGTGAAGGTCCGATGCTTGGTGGTCTGGATAGGGACAGCGGCGAGAGCGAAGCGGGTCGCCTCGGGGCGCTTCTCGCCATTCAACGCATCAAGGCGCTGGGTTTGGAGCGCCTCTTCTTTGGTGACTTTCTTCTGGCGCCGACAGAAGAAAGTTACCCGCCCTCGCGGGGCGGATTCCCGCGGCGGTGCAGAGGGTTGCAAAGGCTCCTTGCAAAAGCAACCAACAACAGCACCAAGCCGCAAAGGCTTCCAGCCAATGCCAAGCCCCCTAACCCCGAGCGCGCACTGACATGGCCACCCCCGCCCTCGAAATCCAGAACCTCCACGCCTGGTACGGCGAAAGCCACATCCTGCACGGCATCAGCCTGAGCGTGCAGCCCGGCCAGGTCATCACCCTGCTCGGCCGCAACGGCGCCGGCCGCACCACCACCCTGCGCGCCATCATGGGCCTGACCGGCGCGCGCAAGGGCTCCATCAAGGTCCACGGCGAAGAGACCGTCGGCCTGTCCACCCACCGCATCGCCCAGCTCGGCATCGGCTACTGCCCCGAGGAACGCGGCATCTTCGCCAGCCTGTCCACCGAAGAGAACCTGCGCCTGCCGCCCCTGCTCAAGAGCCGCCGCGGCGAGGTCATGAGCGAGAGCGAGATCTACGCCATGTTCCCCAACCTCGCCGAGCGCCGCCACAGCCCCGGCACGCGGCTGTCGGGCGGCGAGCAGCAGATGCTGGCCGTCGCGCGCATCCTGCGCACCGGGGCCGACATCCTGCTGCTGGACGAAATCTCCGAAGGCCTGGCCCCCGTCATCGTCCAGGCCCTGGCACGCATGATCCGCGAGCTCAAGAAGCTCGGCTTCACCATCGTCATGGTGGAGCAGAACTTCCGCTTCGCCGCCCCGCTGGCCGACCACTTCATCGTCATCGAGCACGGCGAGGTCGTGCTGTCCTTCCCCGCTGCCGAGCTGCCCGCCAAACAGGCGCAGCTCGACGAGCTGCTCAGCGTTTGAACCGACACCCCAAGGAGACAACCATGAACGCGATCCGCACCACCCTCGCCACCGCCGCCCTCGCGGCCTTTGCCTGCAGCGCCCAGGCCCAGGTCTCGGGCGACGTCATCAAGATCGGCTTCCTGACCGACATGTCCAGCGTCTACGCCGACATCGACGGCGCCGGCGGCGTCGAGGCCATCAAGATGGCCATCGCCGACATGAAGGGCGTGGCCGCCGGCAAGAAGGTCGAGCTGATCTTCGCCGACCACCAGAACAAGGCCGACGTGGCCTCCGCCAAGGCCCGCGAGTGGATGGACACCCAGGGCCTGGACCTGCTCGTCGGCGGCACCAACTCCGGCGCCAACCTCGCCATGGCCACCGTCGCGGCCGAGAAGAAGAAGCCCTTCATCTCCATCGGCGCCGGCAGCTCGGCCCTGACCAACGCCAACTGCACGCCCTACACCATCCACTACGCCTACGACACCGTGGCCCTGGCCAACGGCACGGGCGCGGCCGTCACCAAGGCCGGCGGCAAGACCTGGTTCTTCCTGACGGCCGACTACGCCTTCGGCGCCGCGCTGCAGGCCGACACCACGGCCGTCGTGCAGAAGAGCGGCGGCACGGTCAAGGGCAGCGTCAAGCATCCGCTCAACGCGAGCGACTTCTCCAGCTTCCTGCTGCAGGCCCAGAGCTCCGGCGCGCAGATCCTCGGCCTGGCCAACGCCGGCGGCGACACCATCAACGCCGTCAAGGCCGCCAACGAGTTCGGCATCACCAAGACCATGAAGCTCGCCGGCCTGCTGATGTTCATCAACGACGTGCACAGCCTGGGCCTCAAGACGACCGAAGGCATGTACCTGACGGACTCCTGGTACTGGAACCAATCGCCCGAGGCCCGCGCCTGGAGCCGCCGCTTCTTCGAGAAGATGAAGCGCATGCCCTCGTCGCTGCAGGCCGCCGACTACTCGGCCGTGAGCCACTACCTCAAGGCCGTGGACGCGGCCAAGACCGACGATGCCGACAAGGTCCTCGCCAAGATGAAGGCCACGCCCATCAACGACTTCTACACCAAGGGCACCATCCGCAAGGAAGACGGCCGCGGCGTGCACGACATGTTCCTGCTGCAGGTCAAGTCGGCCAAGGAGTCCACCGAGCCCTGGGACTACTTCAAGGTCGTGACGCGCATCCCGGGCGAGGAGGCGTTCACCAAGCTCGCCGACAGCAAGTGCCCGCTGGTGAAGAAATGAACACAGCCACAGAGGCACAGAGACACAGAGAAGCCCCTTGGGCTCTCCCTGGTGCTCGATCTCTCTGTGCCTCTGTGTCTCTGTGGCGTATTCGCTCTCCTGAGACGCGCGTGACATGACAGAACTGTTCGGCATCCCCCTCCCCGCCCTGCTCGGCCAGCTGCTGCTGGGCCTGGTCAACGGCTCGTTCTACGCGATGCTGTCGCTCGGACTGGCCGTCATCTTCGGCATGCTCAACATCATCAACTTCGCCCACGGGGCGCTGTACATGATGGGGGCCTTCTTCGCCTGGATGGGGCTGGAGTACCTGGGGCTGAACTACTGGTTCATGCTGGCGCTGGCGCCGCTGGCCGTGGGCGTCATCGGCATCGTCATCGAGCGCACCATGCTGCAGTGGCTCTACAAGCTCGACCACCTCTACGGCCTGCTGCTCACCTTCGGCATCACCCTGGTCATCGAGGGCGTGTTCCGCTCGGTCTACGGCGTCTCGGGCCAGCCCTACCAGGTGCCCGACCAGCTCGCCGGCGCCACCAACCTCGGCTTCATGATCCTGCCCAACTACCGCGGCTGGGTGGTCGCGGCCTCGCTGGTGGTGTGCTTCGCCGTGTGGGCCCTGATCGAGAAGACCTCGCTCGGCGCCAAGCTGCGCGCCGGCACCGAGAACCCCAAGCTCGTGCAGGCCTTCGGCATCAACGTGCCGCGCATGGTGACGCTGACCTATGCCGGCGGCGTGGCCCTGGCCGCCTTCGCCGGCGTGCTGGCCGCGCCCATCCTGCAGGTGTCGGCGCTGATGGGGACCAACCTCATCATCGTCGTCTTCGCCGTCGTCGTCATCGGCGGCATGGGCTCCATCCTCGGCTCCATCCTCACCGGCCTGGGGCTGGGCATCGTCGAGGGCCTGACCAAGGTGATCTACCCCGAGGCCTCCAACACGGTCGTGTTCGTCGTCATGGCCATCGTGCTGCTGGTGCGCCCCGCCGGCCTCTTCGGCAAAGAGAAATGACCCCAACACAGCCACAGAGACACAGAGCCACAGAGAGAGCCGAACGATGCGCGATGACGCGCAGCCTCTCTGTGCCTCTGTGTCTCTGTGGCTGTGTTCTTCAGCAATAGCGCTCACCCATGCCCACCTCGACCCGGACCACCCTCGTCGGCTACGCCGCCCTCTTCATCGGCATCGGCCTGCTGCCGCTGCTGGGCGCCTACCCCGTCTTCGTGATGAAGGTGCTGTGCTACGCCCTCTTCGCCTGCGCCTTCAACCTGCTGGTGGGCTTCACCGGCCTGCTGTCCTTCGGGCATGCCGCCTTCCTCGGCACGGCCGGCTACGTGACCGGCCATGCGCTCAAGGTCTGGGGCCTGCCCACGCCGCTGGGCCTGCTGCTGGGCATGGGCGGGGCGGCCGTCGTGGGCCTGGTGTTCGGCCTGCTGGCCATCCGCCGCTCGGGCATCTACTTCTCGATGATCACGCTGGCTCTGGCGCAGATGCTGTACTTCTTCTTCCTGCAGGCGCCCTTCACGGGCGGCGAGGACGGGCTGCAATCGGTGCCGCGCGGCAGCTTCCTGGGCTTGAACCTGGAGAGCGACCTGGCCCTCTTCTACGTGGTGCTGGGCATCTTCATCGCCGCCTTCTGGCTGATCTACCGCATCGTCCACTCGCCCTTCGGCCAGGTGCTGACCTCCATCCGCGAGAACGAGGCCCGCGCCACCTCGCTCGGCTACGACACCGGCCACTTCAAGCTGCTGGCCTTCGTGCTCTCTGCGGCGCTGGCCGGCCTGGCCGGCGCCACCAAGACCCTGGTGCTGGGCTTCGCGACGCTGACCGACGCCATCTGGACCACCTCCGGCCTCGTCATCCTGATGACGCTGGTGGGCGGCATGGGCACCCTCGTCGGCCCGATGGTGGGCGCCCTGGTCATCATCGCGCTCGAGAACAAGATCGGCGACCTGGGCAACCTGCTGGCCGACCTGACCGGCATCGGCTGGTTCAACAGCCTGGGCGAGTCGGTCAGCCTCGTCACCGGCCTGATCTTCATCGTCTGCGTGCTGGCCTTCAGGCGAGGCCTCGTGGGCGAGGCGATGGCGCTGTGGGAGAAGCGGGCGGCAAAGCCGCGCGCCGCCGCCTGAACACCAGCACATTGCCCGCCATCACCAGCACCAGGCCGACCAGCGCCGGTGCCGTCCAGCGGTAGCCCTCGGCCCAGGCAGAGACATTCAGGGCCACCACGGGGAACAGCACCGTGCTGTAGGCCGCCCGCTCCGGGCCCAGCCGCCCCACCAGCGTGAGATAGGCCGTGAAGCCGATCACCGAGCCGGGGATGGCCAGGTAGAGCAGGGCGCCGACATACCTCGGGCCAGGGTCGAAGGCCAGGGGCTGGCCGGCCAGCAGCGCATAGCCGAGCAGGATGGCCGTGCCCACGGCCATGCCCCAGGCATTGGTCTGCACCGGCTTCAGGCCCTCGGCCTGCAACGCGGCCGACAGCAGGTTGCCGGTGGAGAAGCACAGCGTGCCGCCCAGGGCCCAGGCCAGCCCTGCCAGCGTGGACGTGCCCGCATGCTGGCTCGCGATCTCGGGCCAGAACAGCAGCACCAGCCCCATCAGGCCGAGGGCACCACCACCCAGCACCTGCGGCGCCACGGCGCGGCCGTGCACCAGCCGCGCCAGCAGCGCATTCCACAGCGCTGCGCTGGAGAACACCACCGCCACCAGGCCGCTGGCCACGCTGCGGCTGGCGTTGAGGAAGCAGACGAAGTTCAGGCAGAACAGGCACAGCCCCTGCGCCAGCACCCACAGCCGCGCCCGCCCGCGCGGCACCACCAGCTGGCGCCGCCACAGCAGCCAGGCGAACAGCAGCAACGCCGCCAGGCCGAAGCGGTAGGCGATGGACAGCGCGATGGGCACGGGCCCGAGCTGCCACTTCAGGGCGATCCAGGTCGTCCCCCAGATCAGCACGACGAGCACATAGAGAAAGGCGTTCATGCCGCCAGCATGCGGCGCCGGCTGGCCAGGCGATTGCACATTCCTGCGCATCGACGGCCCTGCGCCGGCAGGGGCAAGCCGCCCGGCCCTAGCATGGCGGCATGCCTGACCTGACCGCCGGCCACACCGCCCACCAGCCCGTCTTCGACGTGCTCGGCCGCTCGCGCGCGCGCCGAGAGCGCGAAGTCGACCTGGCCGACGGCCTGCGCCTGGCGCAGTGGTTCAACGACGGCGGACGCATGGACTATGAGAAGCCCGGCCACCACACGCTGTCGGTCTATCTCCAGGGCGGGCGGCGCACTCACCTCGTCGAAACGCCGGGCGAGACCGGTTCCCCAGGTTGTCATTGCATCCTGCCCGCCGAGCACGAGTCGCACTGGAACGTGGCCGGGCCGCTGCGCTTCGTCCACCTCTACCTGTCCGACACCGCCTGGGCGGACCGCATCGTGCGCCTGCTGGACGCCGAGCCGCGCGCCATCACGCTGGAGCAGCGCATCTTCGGCGCCGACGCCCGGCTGGCGGCCTGGGCCCAGGCGGTCGCCGCCCGCGACTGGCAGGACCCGGCCGAGCGCCTGCGCGTCGACTCGCTCAGCCAGGCCGCGCTGGACCACCTCGTGCTGCAGGCGGCCCGCCCCCGGCAGAGGCAGCGGGCCGAACGGGCCGCGGGCGGCCTGTCGGGCCCGGCGCGGCGGCGGGTGCTGGACTTCGTCGACGCCCACCTCGACGGCGGCGACCTCGGCCTGACTCGGCTGGCCGCCGAGGCCCACCTCTCGGAATTCCACTTCGCGCGCATGTTCCGCGTATCCATGGGCTGCACGGTGCACGACTGGGTCGCCGCCCGCCGGCTGGACCGGGCGCGCGCCCTGCTGCGCGAGACGGCCCTGCCGCTGGCCGACGTGGCCGCCGCCTGCGGCTATGCCGGCGCCAGCCACCTGAGCCGCCACGTCAAGGCCGCCACGGGCGCCACGCCCGGCCAGTTGCGCCGCGCCCTGGCCGGCCGTTGAAGGCCTGCTGCCAGGACGTCGTCAGCATTCACTGCAAAGTTAGGGGGCGCGCCGCCGGGGCTTGTGGCTCAGCATGGATGCATGCCCCGCTCGTCCCGCTTCAAGTTCACCGTGCCCGTCATCGCGGCACTGCTGGGCTTCGTGTTGACCTTGATCGCACCGGAGGAGGCCGACATCGGCCGGGCACCGGCTCAGGTGCTGCCGCGCCGCTGAGCGGCCCGGGAATGTTCCCTGCCCGCTGAGGCTTTTCCGCATCGCCCGCCTGCCTACACTGCGGCCCACTCCAGGGAGGACGCAGGATGGCATCCAGGATCGTGAAGGCCGCGCTGGCGGCCGTGGTGGTGGCGGGCGCGGCGGCGGCCGGCTGGTGGGGCTGGCAGCGCAGCCAGCAGCCAAGCCAGCCGAGCAGCGCCGAGATCGGCGCCGAGGAGGCGGCCTTCGCCTTCAGCGAGTGCAAGGCCCGCCTCTTCGACGGCTCGCCGGCCATCGCGCTCATGTTCACCCAGGCCCTGGACCGCAAGCAGGACTTCAACGCCCTGCTCACCGCCGCCGAGGGCACGCCCGGCCCCAAGGCCGACCCGAACGACCCCGCCAGCAAGGCCGGCCCGCCGGACCCGGCCAGCTTCAAGCCCGTCGCCGGCCGCTGGGTGCTGGGCGACAACCCGCGCGTGCTCTACCTGCCCTACGTCACGCCGGACCGCGCCTACCGCATCGCCATGAAGGCCGAGCTGGCCTCGCACGCCGGCAACAAGCTGGCCACGGCCCAGACCTGCGACGCCGCCAGCGAGGCCATGCCGCCGAGCTTCTACTTCGCCAGCCGCGGCCTGGTGCTGCCGGCCGGCCAGAACGGCGGCCTGCCGGTCGTCAGCATCAACACGCCCGAGGTGGACGTGCAGTTCCTGCGCGTCAAGCCCGAATCCCTGCCCGCCTTCCTGGAACAGGTGGGCGGCCGGCGCGAGCGCGAGAACCGCGGCAGCGCCGACGAAGAGGGCGACTACTACGACGGCGGCTATGGCGGCTACGGCGACAACCAGCGCCGCCTCAAGGGCACCGTCGGCGGCTGGGTGCTGGACGAACTCCGCGCCATGACCGACAGCGTCTACATCACCCGCTTCAAGACCGACGAGCGGCCCAACCGCCGCAACGTCAGCTTCCTGCCGGTCGAGAAGATCCAGGCCCTGCAGGAGCCGGGCATCTACGTCGCCGTCATGAGCCAGCCCGGCCGCTTCGGCTGGGACTACCAGGTCACCCACTACTACGTCACCGACATCGGCCTGCACCTGCGCCGCCACGCCGCGCAGATCGACGTGTTCACCACCTCGCTCAAGTCCGGCAAGGCGCAAGGCGGCATCGAGCTCAGCCTCATCGACGAGGCCGGCAAGGCCCTGGCCCAGGTGCAGACCGATGGCGACGGCCATGCCGTCTTCACCGGCCGCAGCGACAAGGCCCGCGCCGTCATCGCCCGCAAGGGCAGCGAGATGTCGGTGCTCTCCCTGCGCGACGCCGCCCTGGACCTCTCCGAGTTCGACGCCACCGGGCACCCCTCGCGCTCCAGCAAGCTCTTCGTCTACGCCGGCCGCGACCTCTACCGGCCCGGCGAGAGCTTCAACGTCTCGGTGCTGTCCCGCGACGTCGACGGCCGCCTGCCGGCCAAGCTGCTGCCGGTCACCCTCACCGTCAAGAAGCCCGATGGCAGCAAGCTCGTCGAGCAGCTGGTGCAGCCCGCCCAAGGAGCGACGGGCCGCCCCGAGCTCCTTGAGCCCCCGCGGGGGGCGGGCCAGGCCAAGCCTGGCCCTGGGGGCCAACATGCCCTTGGTCAAGGCTACTTCCAGCAGTCCATCGCCCTGCCGGCCGATGCCCCCACCGGCGGCTGGACCGTCCAGGCCCGCGTCGACCCCGCGGCCAAGCAGCCCGATGCCCAATGGGCCTTCAAGGTCGAAGAGTTCCTGCCCGAGCGCATGAAGCTCACGCTGACGGCGCCCGAGGCGCCGCTCACCGGCGAGGTCAGCCTGCCCGTGCAGGTGCAAGGCGACTACCTCTACGGTGCGCCGGCCGCCGGCAACCGCCTGCAGGCCACCGTCACCACCGAGCGCCTGGCCAACCCGCTGGCGCAGAAGCTGCCCGGCTTCCTCTTCGGCGACTTCGCCGACGACAAGGCCCGCTCGCGCCAGGACGTGGCCGACGTCGAGCTGGATGCCGAAGGCAAGGCCGAGGTCGCCCTGACCGCCAACCTCGCCGAACGCAGCTCGCCCATGCGCGTGCGCGGCGCCTTCAGCCTGCTGGAGTCCGGTGGCCGGCCGGTGGTGCGCAGCCTGGAGCGCACCTGGTGGCCGGCTGCCGCCCTCGTCGGCGTGCGGCCCCTGTTCGACCGCAACGTCGCGCCCGAAGGCGGCCTGGCCGGCTTCGAGGTCGTCCGCGTCGACCCGACCGGCGCCTTCAAGCCCGCCAAGGACCTGAAGCTCACCCTCACCTACGAGGAACGCCAGTGGTATTGGCGTTATGACGACGGCCGCGGCTGGCATTCGGGCTTCAACACGACGGACGAACTCGTCGAGGCGCGCAGCCTCAAGCTCGCCGCCAAGACCACCGTCAACCTGCCCGTGCGCTGGGGACGCTACCGCCTGGAGATCGAAGACCCCGAGACCCAGGAGACCCTGCGCTACGCCTTCTACGCCGGCTACGGCGCCCAGGACGCCGACGACATCGGCAACCGCCCCGACCGCGTGCAGCTGCAGCTCAAGGGCGCGCCGTTCAAGGGCGGCGACACCGCCCATCTCACCATCAAGCCGCCGCACGACGGCGAGGCCGTCGTCACGGTGGAGGGCGACCGCGTGCTGTGGTCCAGGCGCATCGGCGTGAAGGCCTCGGGCACGGACCTCGACATCCCCGTCAGCGCCGACCCGGCCTGGCAGCGCCAGGACCTCTACGTCACCGTCGCCGCCTTCCGCCCCGGCAGCGAGGGCGACCGCGTGACACCGGCCCGTGCCCTGGGCCTGGTGCACCTGCCGCTCAACCGCGAGGACCGCAAGCTGAAAGTGGCGCTGGAGGCCCCGGCCAAGACCCAGCCTTCCACCACCCTGCCCATCAGGGTCAAGGTGCCGCAGCTCGCGGGCAAGGCGGCCATCGTCACCGTCTCGGCGGTGGACGTGGGCATCCTCAACATCACCAACTACAAGACGCCCGACCCGGCCGATTTCTTCTTCGGCAAGCACCGCTACGGCGCCGACATCCTCGACCTCTACGGCCGCCTCATCGAGAAGATGGAGGGCAACACGGCCCAGCAGCGCTTCGGCGGCGACGCCGGCAAGCGCGACACCCAGTCGATGCCGCGAAAGGTGCTGCTGGTCGACCTGTTCAGCGGCCCCGTCGCGCTGGACGCCAAGGGCGAAGCGTCCATCAGCCTCAAGCTGCCCGACTTCAACGGCACCCTGCGCCTGATGGCCGTGGTCAGCAGCGCTGACAGTTATGGCTCGACGCAGGCCGACACCGTCGTCGCCGCGCCGCTGGTGGCCGAGCTCTCCATGCCGCGCTTCATCGCGCCTGGCGACAAGGCCACCATCGCCCTGGACGTGACCAACCTCAGCGGCGCGCCCCAGGATGTGAAGGTGGCGCTGAGCGCGAGCGGCCCCGTGCGCATCAGCGGCGCGGCCGATGCCGTGCGGTTGAACGACAAGCAGCGCCAGATCCTGCGCTTCCAGGCCGAGGCCCTGGACGCCTACGGCCTGGCGCCGATCAAGCTCACCGTCAGCGCCGGGCCGCTCAGCCTGGTGCGCGAGGCGGCGCTGCAGGTCCAGCCCGTCACGCCGCTGACCCGCGAGAGCCGCCGCATCCGCCTGGAGCCGGGCGCCACCCAGGCCGTCGACAAGGCCCTGCTCGACGCCTATTGGGCCGGCTCGGCGGCGCTCTCCCTGAGCGTCTCCAACACGCCGCCCATCGACATCCGCGAGCAGGTGCGCGGCCTGCTGATGTACCCCTACGGCTGCCTGGAGCAGACGACCTCCAGCGCCTACCCCCTCGTCTTCATCGACGACGAGGCCGCCAAACGCTGGGGCCTCACGCCCGTGCCGCGCGAGGAGCGCGCCAAGCGGCTGGAAGGCGCCTTCGCCCGCCTGGCCGGCATGCAGCAGGCCCGCGGCGGCTACGGCCTGTGGGCGGCCAGCAGCCCCTACGAGGCCTGGCTGTCGGCCTACGTCACCGGCTTCCTGCAGGACGCCCGCGACGCCGGCTTCGCGGTGCCCGAGGTCCAGCTGAAGAAGTCGCTCGACAACCTGACCGAGCAGTTCCAGCGCAGCCCCGGCCAGCAGATGACGCCGCCCAAGGAACCGCGCCGCAACGACAAGGGCCAGCTCGCCGACTACCACGACGCCGAGGCCCTGCGCATGGCCCACCAGCGCTTCGCCGAGGCGGCCCACATGGGCTACATCCTGGCGCGCGAGCAGAAGGCGCCGCTGGCCACGCTGCGCACCCTGCACGACCAGCACCGTGGCAACGCCCTGTCGCCCCTGCCCCTGGTGCACCTCAGCCTGGCGCTCAAGCTGATGGGCGACGAAGCCCGCGCCAAGGTCGCCCTGGACGACGCCATGAAGCGCGGCTACGGCTACCAGCAGCCCGACCCGAACAACTATTGGTGGGGCGAATGGCTGGGCGACTACGGTTCGCGCGTGCGCGACCGTGCCCTGGCCTATGCGCTGCTGCTGCGCCACAAGGTCGTGCACGAGCGCCGCGAGAACCTGCTCTTCGACCTCGCCGACGACTTCAGCCGCCGCAACTACTACTCCACGCAGGAGCGCCTGGCCCTCTTCCTCGCCATGCAGGCCGCCACCAACGGCGCCGGCAAGGACGACGCCTGGAAGACCACGCTGGCCATCGGCGCGAAGAGCGATGCCTGGAACGGCAGCGGCACCGGCCAGCAGAGCCTGGACCTGGCCCAGCTCAAGGCCGGCGTGACGCTGAAGAACGAGGGCACGGCGCCGCTCTATCTCGACGTCACGGCCCAGGGCTATCCCGTCAAGCCGTTGCCGCCCAGCAGCGAACGCATCGCCGTCGAGCGCGCCATGTTCACGACCGAGGGCAAGCCCGTGTCGGCGCGGCAGTTCACCACCGGCGAGATGTTCATCGTGCGCCTGCGCGTGAAGGCCACGCAGTTGGTCAAGGACGGTCTGGTGGTGGACCGCATCCCGGCCGGCTTCGAGATCGAGAACCTCAACCTCAGCCAGGGCCCGCAGGCCGGCGAGTTCACGGTGGAGGGGGTCAACGTCGCCCAGGCCAACGCCAACGAGCGCATCGTCCACACCGAGTACCGCGACGACCGCTTCGTCGCCGCGGCCCAGCTCGGCTCGCAGCTCGACCTGTTCTACCTGGTGCGCGTGGTGACGCCGGGCCGCTTCGTCGTGCCGGCCACCTTCGCCGAGGACATGTACCGGCCCGAGATCCGCGGTGTGGGCAGGGCGGAAGGGGAAATCACGGTGGTGGACAAGAAGTGAAGCCGCGCGGCCGGCCATGAACCGACACGCACACTCGAACTTCGCCATGCGCCTCCCTCTGCTCACCACCCTCCTGGTCGCCCTGACCGCCCAGGCCGCGCCGCTGCCGCCCACCGCCCGCACGGAGGTCGACGCCCTGCTGACCCGCCTGCAGTCCTCGGGCTGCGAGTTCAACCGCAACGGCAGCTGGTATGCCGGCGCCGAAGCCAAGGCCCACCTGCTGAAGAAGCTCGACTATCTGGAAGGCAAGGGCATGGTGAGCACCGCCGAGCAGTTCATCGAGCGCGGCGCCTCTGCCAGCAGCATGAGCGGCAAGCCCTACCTCGTGCGTTGCGCCGGCAAGGCGCCGGTGGAAAGCGCGCAGTGGCTGAAGGCGGAGCTGCTGCAGGTGAGGGCGGCTCGGGCGGCGTCGGCGCCTCGTCAGCCCGGTTGATTTGGCGCGGCCACCGCCATCACCACGGGTTCAGAACCGGCACCTTGGCGTGCTCGAACTCCGACACGTCCCGCGTCACCACGGTCAGCCCGTGATGGGCGGCGGTGGCTGCAATGATGAGGTCGGGCTGCGAGAAGGTATGCCCGGCCTTGCGCCCGGCATCCACGAGCAGCCGCCAGACCAGCATCACGTCTTCCGACACCGGCAGGACGCGTTGCTCGAACAGGGGCCTCACCTCGTGGGTGAGCCAGGCCGTCAGTTCAGCGCGGCGCCCGGCGTCCGGGAGACGTTCGATGCCGTAGCGGATCTCCGCCAGCGTCACCGTGCTGATGTGCAGGCTCTCCAGCGATTGCGCGGCCACGAATTTCAGAACACGCGGTTCGGGGCGGGGCTTGCGCAGCTCGGAGATGACGTTGGTGTCCAGCAGATAGCCCGTCACAGCTCCACGTCCCTCACCGGCATGGGCGACCGGCTCACGTCGAGTTCGGCGTCGCGCCACGGGGAAGCCTGCATGGCCTCGATCAAGTCGCGCCCCGTCCGCTCGCCCTTGAGGCGGCGAAAGTCGTCCAGCGTGATCACCACCACTTCGTCCCGGCCATGCACGGTGACATGCTGGGGTCCCTCGCTGTGCACGCGCCGCACCAGTTCGCTAAAGCGCGCCTTGGCGTCCTGCAGCACCCAATGCCCGGGGCGCCCCGGGCGGGTCGATCGGTCTCGTTTTGCCGTGCTCATCACCGCTCCATCTGGTCAGACTGACTAGAATACCCCGGCCGTCGATAAGACTCAATCCATGCGCCTGCCCGCCTCCCGCCTGCGCCGCTTCGAGCTCACGCTCGCCGCCCTGCTGCTGGCCGTCCTCGCGCTGGACTTCGCCTTCCCCCTGCCCACGCCCGCGGCCGATTCGCCGACGCTGACGGTGCTCGCCGCCGACGGCACGCCGCTGCGCAGCTGGGCCGGCGACGACGGCGCGCAGCGCCAGCCCACGACGCCCGAGGCCGTGTCGCCGCGCTACCTCGAAGCCCTGCTGCACTACGAGGACCGCTGGTTCCGCTGGCATCCGGGCGTCAACCCCGTGGCGCTGGCGCGCGCGGCCTGGCAGTGGGCGCGGCATGGGCGCATCGTCTCCGGCGGCTCCACGCTGACGATGCAGGTTGCCCGCCTGGTGGACGACAGGGCCGCCGGCCGCAGCGTGCCCGCCAAGCTGCGCCAGATCGCCCGCGCCCTGCAGCTGGAGCTGCATTGCAGCAAGCACGAGATCCTGTCCCTCTACCTCAACCTCGCACCCATGGGCGGGCCGCTGGAAGGCGTGGAGACGGCCAGCCGCGCCTACCTCGGCAAGGGCGCGGCCGAGCTCTCGCAGGCCGAGGCGGCCCTGCTCGTCGCCCTGCCCCAGTCGCCCACGCGGCTGCGGCCCGACCGCGCCGTGGCCGCGGCCCAGGCGGCCCGCGACAAGGTGCTCACACGCATGCAGACCCTGGGCGTCTGGAGCGCCGCCGACGTCGCCGACGCCAAGCTGGAGCGCGTCTTCGCCCCGCCGCTGCGCGCCCGCTGGCTGGCCCCGCTGGCCGCCGAGCGGCTGCGCAAGCAGGCGCGCCGCGCCGGCCGCTCCGAGGCGGTCATCCAGACGACGCTGGACGCCGGCCTGCAGGCGCGGCTGGAGCAACTGCTGGCCGACCGGCTCAACACCCTGCCCGACGCCGCCTCCATGGCCGCGCTCGTCGTCGACAACCGAACCCTTGAAGTGCGCGGTTATGCCGGTTCGGCCGACTTCAACGACGCCCGCCGCGGCGCCCACGTCGACATGGTGCAGGCCCACCGCTCGCCCGGCTCCACGCTCAAGCCCTTCCTCTACGCCATGGCGCTGGACGAAGGCCTGATCCACTCCGAGAGCCTGCTCATCGACGCGCCGCAGAACTTCGGCGGCTATGCGCCCGGCAACTTCCAGGCCGATTTCTCCGGCCCCGTCAGCGTGGCCGAGGCCCTGCAGCGCTCTCTCAACGTGCCCGCCGTCGACCTGCTGGACCGCCTCGGCCCCGAGCGCTTCGCCGGCCGGCTGCGCAATGCCGGGCTGAGGCTGCGCATGCCGGCCAACGCGGCGCCCAACCTCAGCCTCATCCTCGGCGGCGGCAGCACCTCGCTGGAGGAGCTGGTCGGCGCCTACACGGCCCTGGCGCGCGGCGGGCTGGCGGGTCGGCCGCGGCTTACGCCGGCCGAGCCCGCCACCGAGGCGCGGCTGATGAGCGAGGGCGCCGCCTTCATCGTGCGCGAGATCCTGGAGAGCGGCGGCCGGCCGGGCAACCCTTTTCGCGAGAGCAGCCAGCGCGTGGCCTGGAAGACCGGCACCAGCTTCGGCTTCCGCGACGCCTGGGCCCTGGGCGTGACCGACCGCTACACCTTCGGCGTCTGGATCGGCCGGCCCGACGGCACGCCCAACCCCGGCCACTTCGGCGCCAACTCCGCGGCACCGCTGCTGCGCGACCTCGCGGCTGCCCTCGGCCCCAGCGACGCACGCCAACAGCTCGGCCCGCGCCACCAGCCCGCCAGCGTGAGCGCCGTGCCCATCTGCTGGCCGCTGGGCGGCGCCGAGGCCGCCACGCCCCCCGGCCAGTGCCTGAAGCGGCGCACCGCCTGGACGCTGGACGGCGCCGTGCCCCCCACGCTGCCCGACCGGCTCCGGCCGACCGGGCTCGTGGAGGCGGCCTGGACCCACGGCAGCGCCGGCCGCGAGCGCGTGCGGCCCGACTGCGACGACCAGGCCGTGCGCCACGACGTCGCCCGCTGGCCGACGCTGCTGCAGCCCTTCCTCGACACCGCCGAGCGCGACCCCGTCGAGCTGCTGCCCTGGCGCCCCGGCTGCGTGCCGTCGACGCCGGCCGCCGCGGGCCTGCGCATCGTCGGCCTGGAGCCCGGCAGCGTGCTGCGGCCCACCCCCGGCCAGGCGAGCATCAGCCTGCGCCTGCAGGCGGTGGGCGCCAGCCAGGGCGTCACCTGGCTGCTGGACGGCCAGTTCATCGGCAGCAGCGAACAGCCCGGCGCGAGCCAGCTGCTCACGCTGACCCGCGAGGGCTCCCATGCCCTCACCGCCATGGACGGGCGTGGCCGCTGGGTGCGCCTGCCCTTCGAGGTGCAGGCCCTGCCCGCGCCGAGGCGCCCCGCCGCGGCGGGCGGGATGGCCCGGAACGGGACTTCCGGCACGCTTCAAGCCCTCTGAGGCGCGAAGACACTGCCGTCTTCGCTAAGCTGACACCGCCGCGCGTGATGATGCGCGATTGCCGCGTGCCGCGCGGCCCTACACGACGATGAACGAGCCCTTGACCTGGATCCTGGCCGGCGCCCTCACCGTGGGCGTGGTCGTCCTTCTGCTGTGGCTGGGCCGCCGCCGCCAGCAGCGCGCCCGCGACGCCGCTGCGCGCCGCGAAGCCCAGCGCATGGCCCTGGAGCAGGCCGAGCATGCCTCGCGCGCCCAGCGCGTGGCCACCGAACTGGAGCGCCAGACGGCCCGGGCCGAGGCCGAGCACATGCGCGAGATCGAGACCGGCCTGGCCCAGCGCCTGGCCGAGCAGCGCGCCGCCGAAACCGCCCTGGAAGCCGAGCGCGCCCGCGCCGAGCAGGAAGAAGCCCTCCAGCGCGAAGCCCGGGCCGAAGCCCAACGCCAGCAGGCCGTGGCCGACGAGGCGCGCCGGCTGGCCGAGGAACGCGCCGAGGCTGAACGGCGGGAAGCCGAACGCCTGGACGCCGAACGCCGGGCCCGAGAGGAAGCCGAGCAGGCCGAGCGGGAAGCCCAGGCCGCCCGGCAGGCGGCCGAAGCCGCCGAGGCCCGCCTCGCCCAGGAACGCGCCGATGCCGAGCGCCGCGCCCGCGAGGCCGCCGAAGCCGCCGCGCGCGCCGAACGTGAGCGCCAGGCCGCTGAACAAGCCGCCCGGGAAGCCGCTGCACGGGAGGCCGCGGCCCGCGAAGCCGAGGCGGCGGCCGAGGCCGAACGCCAGGCCGCCGAAGCCCGTGCCCGCGCCGCCGCCACCCGCGAGCTGCGCGCCGACGAGACCCTGGTGCTGGTCGCCGACGACTCCAAGATCGTCCGCGTCAAGATCAGCCGCCTGCTGGCCGGCCAGGGCTACCGCGTCGCCCTGGCGGACAGCGGCGAGCAGGCCCTGGAGCTGATGGCGGCCGAGCGTCCGCACGTACTCATCACCGACGTCGAGATGCCCGGCATCGACGGCTTCGAGCTGACCCGCCAGGTGCGGGCCGCCGCCGCGACGGCCGAGCTGCCCGTGCTGATGATCACCTCCTCCGACGACAAGCAGGACGAGGCCCGCGCTGCCGGCGTCACCCAGCTGCTGGGCAAGCCCTATTCCGAAGAGGCGCTGATCGCCGCCATCGAAGCCGCCCGCCTGGCCGTGCGCGTGCCGGCCTGAGGGCGCGCCTGGCTGGCCGTTCGAGCGCATTTCAACGCCGCGGCGCTGACGGGGATCACGCCGCCGCTCAGAAGGCGTAGCGCGCCACCAGGTCGAGCCGCCCCAGGGTTCCCCGCGGGCCCGAGCAGGCCACGCGACGCCCCCAGATCAACTCGGTGCCGAGTTCGACGTTCTTGACCGGCACATAAATCAAGCCGGCGTGCAGCTGCTGCAGGTGCTTGCTGGCATCGCCCAGGGCGAGGAACTCGGCGCTGACGTCCGCGCGATTCCGCCCGCAGGCCAGGTTCACGCGCAACCCGAGGCCTGGGCCAAGGCGCCGCTGATCGCCTTCGACCGGGCGGGCGACCTCGCGCTGCGGCTGATGCGCGCTGCTCGCGAAAGCCGCCGCTCCCGCCGACGCACCGGCGCCCGGCGCTGCCTGCACAAGCCGCGCTGACACGCCCGCCGGCAGCCTCCACTGGACCGTCGAGGAAGGTGCGCCGCGGCACCGCAGCCGATACCATCCGCGCCAGTTCCACAGCCGGAACCCCGTCGATGGTCAAGCTCTCGCGCCGTTCCGCCTGCCATGCCTGCATCGCATGGATGGGCGCCCCCCTGGCAGCGCGAGCCGGCGGCGACCTGCTGCGCGTCAGCTACAACGACGACTACGCCCCGTACTCCTACACCGAGGCGCCCGAAGGCGCGGTGCTGGGCGTGCTGCCCCAGGTGCTGCAGCTGGCCTTCGGGCTGGCATTGCCCGGGCTGCGGCTGGAGCACACGGCGCGGCCGTGGCGGCGGGCCCAGTCGCGGGTCGAATCGGGCCAGGCCGACGCGCTGTGCACCTTCGCCTCCGACGACCGCCGGCGCTACGCCCTCTTCAACCGCGTGCCGGTGGTGACGCTGGAGCCGCACCTCTTCTTCAGCGCCGCCCACCCGCGGCGCCGAGAGCTGGAGCAGCTCACCTCACGGGACGCCCTCAAGGCATTCCGCCTCGTCGACCAGCGCGGCAACCAATGGGCCGAACAGCAGTTCGCGGACTTCCCCAACGTGGAGTGGGTGACCAGCCACGACGCCTCCTACCGCATGGTGCTGAGCGGCCATGTCGACGTGCACGTGGTGCTCTCGCCCCTGGTGACCCTGTGGCGGCTGCGCAAGCTCAACCTGCACCAGGCCATCGTCTCTGCGCCGGCGCCCTTCGTGGCGCCAGCCGTGCCCTTCCACCTCGGCATCCGCAAGGCACTGCCCCAGGCCCAGCCCTGGCTGGACGCGCTGGACGGCCAGCTCCAGCAGCCCAGGGTGCGCGAGCGCGTGCAGGCCATCGAGCGCGGCTTCATGTGAAGGGCGGGCCCGCGGGCCACCCGGACGGAGGCGGCCGCTCGCTATGCTCCAGGCATGCCGATGCCCAGGGCCTGGAAATGACGCTCGCCGCCGACGGTTTCGTTCTCGTTCCGAAGCTGCTGAGCGACGCGGAGTGCGGCCAGGTCGCGCAAGCCCTCGACGCCTGCGCGGCGCCGGGCGTCGGTTCGAGGCGCCTGCTGCAGGAGGACTGGTGCGCAGCGCTGGCACGCAGGGTCATGGTTCACCCGGAAATCGGCAAGGCGCTGCCGGCTCGCGCACGGGCCATCCAATGCACCTTCTTCGAGAAATCCGCCGCCAGGAACTGGCTGGTGCCCATCCACCAGGACCTCAGCATCCCCGTCGCAGGCCGCGTCGACCACCCGGCCCTTTCGGGCTGGAGCGAGAAGGAAGGCGCCTGGTTCGTCCAGCCTCCCGACGCCGTGCTCGCGCAACTGCTCGCGGTCCGCATCCACGTCGACCCCTGCTCGCCAGAGGACGGCCCGCTGCGGATCGTCCCCGCGTCACACCGGCTGGGCCGGGTCGACCCCGAGCGGGCGGTGCAATTGGGGAGGGCGCAAGGCGTCACCGTGCCAGCCCGGCGCGGCGACGCCCTGCTCATGCGTCCCCTGGCCCTGCACGCCTCCTCCAAGGCTTGCGGCACCAGCCGGCGCAGGGTGCTGCATTTCGTGTTCGGGCCGGCACAGCTGCCGCATGGGCTGGTGTGGTGAGGGTCGAGCCGGTCCGAGGCAGGTTGTCGAAGCGCTCGACAGGGCAGCGCGGATTCCACGGGAGCAACAGATGACATTCCTGCATCTGCTCCGCAGAGACGTCATCCGATTCATTCGACTTTGGGTGTGCTGCGTCTAGCCAAGGCGCCGACGAAGGGCGGCAATCGTTTAGGTTTGTTCGACACCTGCCCGCGCGACATGCCGGTGGTGCGAACGACACCCAGTAGAGGGCAGGTGTTGAACAAGCCTCGAGGGAGGAAACCGCGGCGCACGTGGCGGTGCCGCTCG
>NZ_JAJTWT010000012.1 GCF_021353235.1 Pelomonas caseinilytica | reverse complement strand
AAGGCGCGCATCCGGCAACTCACAGGCCGCTTGTGCGGGCGCAGCATGGGGCAAGTGGTGCAGGGGCTGCGGCCCTACCTGCTGGGCTGGAAGGCGTACTTCGCAATGGCGCAAACGCCAAGGGTCTGGCGCGAGTTGGACGAGTGGCTGCGCCATCGCATGCGAGCCATCCAACTCAAACAATGGCGCCATCCACGCACCATCTACCGGGAGCTCAAAGCGCTCGGCGCGTCGGACCCTGTGGCGACACGCGTTGCCGTCAACGGTCGACGATGGTGGTGCAACAGCCGTCGACTCCTTAACTCTGTGCTGTCCATCGCCCACTTCGACAGGCTGGGACTGCCTCGCCTCTCGTGACCTCAAGCTCTTGAACCGCCGGGTGCGGACCCGCATGCCCGGTGGTGTGGGAGGGGCTCGGCCAGGTAACCTGGCCGCCCCTATCCCGATTCAAGCGATGCCCACGACCTTGTGCATCTGCACCGACAGCCGCCATTGCGGATGGGCCATGCAGTAGTCCACCGCTGACTGGGTGTGTTCGCGCTTGAGCACCGAGTCCATGGGCTGCAGGAAGAAGTGCTGGAAGTCCAGCCCGGCGAAGCGCTCCGGCGGGGCCAGCGGCTGCGGGTAGACCAGCTTGAGTTCGTGGCCCGACGTCAGCACCAGCGGTGCGTCGGCCTTGGGGCTCACGCAGATCCAGTCCAGTCCCGGCGGCGCCGGCTGGGTGCCGTTGGTCTCCACGGCGACCTCGAAGCCGCGCGCATGCAGGGCCTCGATCAGCGGCGTGTCCAGCTGCAGCAGCGGCTCGCCGCCGGTGCAGACGACGTAGGGCCGCCCGCCGCCGGGCCATTGGCGCGCGATCGCGTCGGCCAGCGCCTCGGCCGTGGCGAACTTGCCGCCGCCGGGCCCGTCGGTGCCGACGAAGTCGGTATCGCAGAAGCTGCAGACCGCCGTCGCACGATCCTGATCGCGGCCGGTCCAGAGGTTGCAGCCGGCGAAGCGGCAGAACACCGCGGCGCGGCCGGCCTGGGCGCCCTCGCCCTGCAGCGTGTAGAAGAGTTCCTTGACGCTGTAGGTCATACCGGGATCAGCTCCTCGGAATCCGCCCGGCTCACGATGGCGCCCGAGCCGCGCGTCTCGTAGAGGTCCACGCGGTCGATCTGGGGCAGCACCGCGCCGGCCTCGCGCAGCACCCAGGCGGCCACCGAGGCGGCGTCGCCGTCGGGCAGGCCGGCCAGCTCGAACAGCGGGTGGTGGTCCAGCCGCTTGAACAGGGGCGTGAACACCGACTTCACGTCGCCGAAATCCACCGTCCAGCCCATCACCCGGTCCAGCGGCGCGGCCAGGTGCAGGCGCAGCGTGAAGGTGTGGCCATGGACGCCGGCCAGCGGGTGGCCGGCGGGCGCGGACTTCAGGCGAACGGCGCTGTCGAGCGTCATCTCCTTCCAGATGCGGTAGTGCTGGCCGTTGAAGTTGGCGCCGCTGGAGCCGGTCTCGTAGACGGTCACCCACGACAGCTCCGGCAAGGCCGGCTTGAGGCGCTGCCACAGCCAGGCCGAGATGTTCTCGCTGGTCGGGTTGGCGAGGCCCTCGATGTCGTTCAGGCAGCGGTAGTTCAGTTCGAAGTGCAGGGGCGCCCACACCTCGTCGAGGCGGTCGTAGTCGATGGCGAGGTCGCGCTCGCCGAGGTCGGCGTTCGCATGCAGGATGACCTCGAAGCCATGGCCGTGCATGCGCCCGCACTGGTGGCCGGGCGGCACGTTGGGCAGCTGGTGGGCGGCCTGGAAGCGATAACGCCGCCAGACGTGGGCATGGCCGGCGCCGTCGAGGTCGACCCCGCTGTGCGCCGTGCTCTGCACGCCCACCTGCACGATGCCGGGCACGTCCACCGCGAGGCGGCTGCGCACCCAGCGGGCCAGGTTCTCGTCGGTGGGCTCGGCGAGGTGGTCGTTCAGCAGGGCATGGTCCAGCGGCGCCACGGTGGCGGCCATGCGCGAGCCCAGGGCCTGCACCTCGCCGCCCGGGAAGGCCGCCCAGCCGGCCGGCAGGGCCGTGCGCACGGTGGCGAAGTAACTGTGGCCATGCAGCCCATGGCTGCGGTGGGAGGCGGGCAGGGCGGGAATGCGGCAGGCCGACTCGAAGCCGGCCGAGGCGCAGTGCAACACGGACAGGGACATGCCCCGATTGTCCCCTCGGGCTTGCAAGACCGCTTGACTTGAAGTGGGCTTGAGCTTTTAGGCTGCCGCCATGAACCTCGCCGATCCCGTCGCCGAAGCGCCGCCCGCGGCTTCGCTCGCGCTCTTCGCCCCCGGGCGCCGCGCCGCCTGCCTGGGCGCCGTCGCCTTGATCTCCATGCTGGCCTTCGAGTCCATCGCCGTCGCCACCGCCATGCCGGCCGTGGCCGAGGCCCTGCACGGCCTGCCGCTGTACGCGCTGGCCTTCGGGGCGACGCTGGCCACCTCCGTGCTCGGCATGACGGCGGCCGGCCAGCTCTGCGACAAGCGCGGGCCCTTCATCGCGGCAATGGCCGGCCTGGCCGCCTTCCTGGCCGGGCTGCTGCTGGCGGGCTTCGCCACCTCCATGCCGCTGCTGGTGGCCGGCCGGGCCCTTCAGGGGCTGGGCAGCGGCGTGCTGGGCGTGACGCTCTATGTCGGCGTCGGCCAGGTCGTGCCCCAGGCCCTGCACCCCAAGCTCTTCGCCATGTTCGCCGGGGCCTGGGTGGTGCCCGGCCTGGTCGGGCCGGCGCTCGCTTCCTTCCTGGTGCAATTCCTCGGCTGGCGCTCGGTCTTCCTGGCCGTGGCGGCCGTCGTGCCGGTGGCGGCGGCGCTGATGCTGCCTGCGCTCAGGCGCGTGGGTAGCGGCACGGGCGAGGCGCTGCGCTGGGGCACCATGCGCTGGGCGGTGCTGGCCAGCCTCGGCGCGCTGACCCTGCATGCCGCCAGCCAGGCCGGCGCCGGCGCGCCGCTGCTGTTCTGCATCGGCCTCGCGGTCGCCGGCATCGCGGCGCGGCTGTTGCTGCCGGTGGGTACGCTGCGGGCCGCGCGCGGCCTGCCCACGGTCATCCTGCTGCGGGGCCTGATCGCGGCCACCTTCGCCAGCGCCGAGGCCTTCCTGCCCCTGCTGCTCACCCAGCATTTCGGCTGGAGCCTCACCCAGGCCGGCATCGCGCTCAGCGCCGGCGCGGTCACCTGGAGCATCGGCAGCGCGCTGCAGGCCCGCGTCACGCGGCCCGAGCGGCGGCGCCTGCTGCTGCCCGGCGGCTTCGGGCTGACGGTGCTGGGCCTGCTCGTCGTCATCGCGCCGCTGGGCATCGCCCTGCCCTCGGGCCTGGTGTTCGCGGGCTGGGCCACGGTGGGCCTGGGCATCGGCCTGTCCTTCCCGATGCTGTCGGTGCTGCTGCTCAAGCTCTCGCCGCCCGAGAGCCAGGGCAGCAACACCTCGGCCCTGCAGCTCAGCGACGCCCTCACGAGCAGCGCCGCCCTGGCCGGCGCCGGCCTGCTGTTCGACCCCGCCACCCGCCAGGTGCTGCCGGTGCTGCTGATGGCGCTGGCGCTGGTCGCCACCGCCACGGCCCTCAGCCCGAGGGCGCAGCCGGTGGCCGAGTGAAACGACCCGGGGCGGTTCAGGCCACCGGCGGCCGGATGTCGCTCAGGCGCCGCCCGCGCCTGGAGGCCGCCGAGCGCAGGTGCACGAGGGACTCCACGCGCTTGAGCAGTTCGCGGTCGTTCCAGGGCTTCTTGAAGATGCCGTAGACGCCCTCGATCTGGCCCACCCGGCCGTGCAGCTCGTCGTGGCCGGTGATGGCGATGACGGGCAGGTCCTCGGTGGCCAGGCTGCCGTGCACGTCGGCGATCAGCTCGAAGCCGTCCTTGTTGGGCATCTCCAGGTCGGTGATGAGCACGGCGATCTCGGGTTTGGCGTCCAGCTCGGCCAGGGCCTCGTTGCCGTCGTTGACCTGCACGACCGTGAAGCCGGCGCCTTCGAGCAGCCGCTTGAGCTTGGTGCGCACGACGGCGGAGTCATCGGCCACCAGCACGCTGGGCGGGCCTTCGGGCACCGTGGGCGCGGCCACCGGCGGCAGCATGGGCGTCGGGGCGGTGACGAAGGCGCTGGCCATCGAGGGGCCGGCCTGGGGCGAGATGGGCAGAGGCGGCAGCGCCACGGGCGGCTGGGCCGTGCGCGGCGCGTGGGGCACGGGCGGCCGCGGCGGCGGGCTGTAGTCGCGCGTCGGCCGGTAGTCGTCACGCTTGAAGGCGGCAATGAGCACGATGATGGCCAGCGGTATCGCGATCAGCACCGGCATCAGATAGGCGCCCAGCAACTCCTGCAACTCGTGAAACATCTCCATCCCCGGGATCGAACAACGGGCAGCCTAACACCCACCACCCACTCACACCATCGAGGAAAGCCGGCATCTGTGCACGACTGGCCGGTCTTTTGCGCGGACGGTCGCGTCAGTGCCGTCAGAAGGTCAGCACGAAGCAGGCGCCGCCGCCCGGCCGCCTGGCGTGGCGTACCGTGCCGCCCAGGCCGTGCACCAGCTGGCGCACCACCGCCAGGCCCACGCCACTGCCGCCGTCGCGCGTGGTGAAGAAGGGCGTGAAGATGCGCGACTCCAGCCCCGGCGCCACGCCCGGGCCGTTGTCGGCCACCGTCAGCCGCAGCCGTGCGCCGCGGCTCAGGCCGGCCTCGATCTGCAGCCGCGGCGCCGGCCGGCCGGCACAGGCCTGCAGCGCGTTCTGGGCCAGGTTGATGAGCACCTGCTCCAGCTGGGCGGCGTCGGTGCGCAGCGCCAGCGATGGCGGCTCCACGTTGACGGCCACGCTGCCGCCCGCCGCCTCCCAGGCCGGGGTGACGAGGCGCTGCACCGCCTGCAGCAGCGGCAGCAGCGGCGTGTCGGCCAGCGTGGGCGCCGGCGGCTGGCTGACGCTGCGATAGCGCTCGACGAAACCCTGCAGGTGGGCGGCGCGCCGTGCCAGCGCCGCCAGCGCCGCCTGCAGCTCCGCGTGCTCGCCGGCCTCCAGCAGGGCCGGCGCGCTGGCGGCGAGCGAGGCGATGGGGGTCAGCGAGTTCATGATCTCGTGGGTCAGCACCTGCACGAGCTGGCGCCAGGCGGCCAGGGCCTCGGTCTCCAGCTCCGACTCGATGGGCGCCAGCGCCGCGAGCCGCCAGGCCTCGCCCTGCACTGTCAGCGCCGACACGGCCAGCACGGCGCGCTCCTGGCCGTGTTCGGTCGGCAGCATGACGACGCGGCGGCCCGGGGCTGCGTCGAGCAGGGCGGGCAAAGCCCCGGGCTCGGCGGCCCGCCCCGGCGCAGCCAGGCGGCGTGCCGCGGCGTTCAGCGCCAGCGGCGGCCTGCCCGCGGCCAGGCGCCACAGGGCGAGCGGGGCGTGTTCGAGCGCGGCGTCCAGGTCGGGCCGCGGCGGGGGCGGCGGGTCGGCCGGCGGCGGGCTGGGCGGGCGTGCCAGGCGGGCAAGACGGGTCAGCGAGCCCCAGCCGGCCACGGCGGCCAACGAGCCGACGAGGCCGCAGGCGACGAGCAGGCGGGGCGAGTCGGCCCAGGCGCCCGCGCCCGCCGTGCTGGCCGCCAGCACCAGCGCGGCCAGGGCGATGCGGGTGCGCTCAAAGGCCATGCTTGTCCAGCTTGCGGTACAGGGCCGCTCGGCTCACGCCGAGCAGCTTGGCCGCCTGGCTGATGTTGCCCTCGGCCTGGGCGAGCGCCGCCTGCACCGCCTCCCGCTCCCGCTGCGCCAGGTCCAGGCCCGTTTCGGCGGGCACCGGCGCGGCCGTCTCGGCGAGGCCGAAGTCCGCGAAGGTGAACACCGGCCCGCGCGCCAGCAGCGAGGCCCGCTCGCAGGCCTGGCGCAGCTCGCGCACATTGCCCGGCCAGCGGTAGGCGCAGAGCCGGGCCAGGGCGTCGGTGTCGACGTCGCGCGCCGGGCGGCCCTGCGCGAAATGGGCCAGGTAGTGGCGCAGCAGCAGGGCCACGTCGGCCGCGCCGCGCTCGCGCAGCGGCGGCACGCGCAGCACCACGGTGTTGAGGCGGTAGAGCAGGTCGGGCCGGAAGCGCCGCGCGTCGAAGAGCTCGGCCTCGGGCGCGTTGGTGGCGGCCAGGACGCGCACGTCCACCGGCACGGGCTTGTCGCTGCCCAGCGGCGTCACCTCGCGGCGCTCCAGGGCCGCCAGCAGCTTGGCCTGCTGGGCCAGCGGCAGGTTGCCGATCTCGTCGAGGAAAAGGGTGCCGCCGGCGGCGGCCACGAAGCGCCCGGGCCGCGACTCGCGCGCGTCGGTGAAGCTGCCGCGGCGGTGGCCGAAGAGTTCGCTCTCCACCAGGGCTTCGGGCAGGGCGCCCATGTCCACCGCCAGCAGCGGCCCGGCGGCGCGTGGCGAGGCGCGGTGCAGGGCGCGCGCCACCAGCTCCTTGCCCACGCCGTTCTCGCCCAGGATGAGCACGCTCGCCTCGCTCGCACCCACCTGCGCGATCTGCGCGCGCAAGCCCTGCATCGCGGCCGACTCGCCCAGCAGCTCGCCGACGGCAGGCGCGGGCGCGCGGCGGGCCAGCGCGGCTTGCACGCAAGCCACCAGCCTCTCGTTGGCCCAGGGCTTGGTGATGAAGTCCACCGCCCCGGCCTTGAGCGCCTGCACGGCCAGCTCCACCTCGGCATAGGCCGTCATGACGACGACCGCCGGTGCCGGCGCCGGCCGTGCCACCACCTCGCGCAGCAGGGCCAGCCCGGCCGCGCCGTCGCTCGCGCCGGGCGCGAAGTTCATGTCCAGCAGCAGCACGTCGGGTGCGAACTCGTCGAGGGCCGCGGCCAGCCCGTCCGGCGACTGCCGCACGGCCACCGTGCCGAGCCGGCGCAGCGCCAGCCGCGCGGCCAGGGCCACGTCGGCGTCGTCGTCGAGGATGAGGATGCGGCCCATGGGAGGGCGCGACTCTAAGCGGCCAGCGTCCGCCCCGGCAAGGCGGTGTCCGGAAGCGGACAGTGCCCGTGTCCGCAAGCGGACGGTCACGCCGGCCGCGCCGGCCTTGTTCCCGGGGCGAATGCCCTGGCCCGTGTCTTGCAGAAAGGGCCGCCATGACCCCGTTCACCTCCACCCCCTGGCGCAGCGCCTGGCGCCAGCTGCGCGCCGAGCCCGGCCCGGCCGCCCTCGTCATCGCCGGCCTGGCGCTGGGCCTGGCGCTCACGCTGCTGACGGCGAGCTTCCTGCAGGACACGCTCTGGCCCGATGCCCACTTGCCGGAGCGCGACCGCCTCGTCACCTTCGAGTGGCAGGCGCGCGGCCCGGGCGGCGTCAGGACGGACTGGCATGGCGACGTCCCGACCGTGCCTTTGTATGCCGCGCTGCGCGCCAACGGCGCACCGATCGAGGCGATGAGCCGCGTGCTCTTCACGCAGCTGGCTGCCAGCGCGTCCGATGCCCAGGGCGTGCAGCGCCACAGCCGCATCGTCATTGCGTTGGGTGATCCCGATCTGCCGGCCCTGCTCGGCCTGCGCCCGCTGGCCGGCGACATGACCGAGGCCCTCGGAACGCCCGAGGGCACCGCGCTGAGCGCGGAGGCCGCCGAGCGGCTTTTCGGGACCACGCAGGCCGTCGGGCGCCACTTCACCATCGCCCTCCCGCCCGACCCCGAAGGCCGCGCGCCGGCCCACGCCTTCACCTTGACCGTCAAGGCCGTGCTGCCCACGCCCAACCTCAACGGCGTGCTGGGTTTCGATGCCATCGGCGGCTTCAATGCGCCCGCCGCCAAGGCCTACCTGGCGCGCTCGGACACCTGGTACCAAACCACGGGCCGCCTCTACGCCCGCCTGCAGCCCGGAGCGCGGCCACAGCAGCTGAGCGTCCTGGCGCAACGCCTGATCGACCAGCAGCCCATCCCGCCCGGGTTCCCGATGGACTTCCTGAAGGGCGGCGGCAGCCCAGCCTACCTGCGGGCCATGCCGGTGGCCGACGTCGGCCTGCACGGTGCCGGCAGCCCGCTGCGGCGCCTGCAGCTGGGCAGCCTCGCCGCAGCCGCGGCCGGCGTGCTCACCCTGGCCATCATCAACTTCGTCAACCTGTGGAGCGTGCGGACGCTGAGGCGGCAGCGCGAGATCGGCCTGCGCAAGTCGCTGGGCGCGGGAGCATGGCAGCTGGCCCTGCAGTTCTTCGCCGAGGCGGCTGTCGTCGCCGGCCTCGGCGGGGGGCTGGGCCTGCTGCTGGCCTGGTGGGCCACGCCGGCGGCCGAGGTGCTGATGCAGCACCAGTTCCACGCCCCCGTGCTCAGCGCCGGCATGGTGCTGCTGACGTGCCTGTGCTGCGCCGTCATCGCCGCTCTCAGTGCGATGCCGCTGACGGCCATCGCACTGCGTGTGCGCCCGGCGGAGTCGCTGGTGGGGCGCAGCTACAGCGAGGGCGCGGCCAGCCGCTGGCTGCGCCGCGTCATGACGACGCTGCAGTTCGGCTCGGCCGCCGTGTTCGCCTCGCTGGCCCTGACGGTGCTGTGGCAGGCCGAGCATGCCGTCGGCATCCCGCGCGGCTTCGAGGTGCGGGACCGCGTGGCCATCGACCTGCCCTGGGAGGTCCAGCCGGCGCAGACCCGCGCCCTGCTCGAGCGCATCCGCGGCTGGCCCGAGGTGATCGCCGCCGCGGCGGCCGACGACCTGCCCGGGCGCGACTTCGCCAACTGGTACGGCGAATTCCGCGGTCCGGGCGGCACCCCGGTGACCTTGCGCACCGGCGTCGACTTCACGCCCGGCTACCTGCAGGTCTACGGCATGCGCCTCATCGCTGGGCGCTTGTCGGCCGACCACGTGGCCGAGCAGGCCCAGCGGGCCATCGTGCTGGACCGCAGCGCCGTGCGTGCGCTGGGCTTCGCCAGCCCGCAGGCGGCGGTTGGTCAGGCCCTCGGCACGCCCGCCAGCATCGACGACGGCCAGCCGGCCACGGTGGTGGCCGTCATCGAAGACATCCGGCTCGAAGGCCCGCGCAGCGCGCCGCAGCCGCATGCCCTTCGCCCGGTGGTGGAGCGTGGCTATGCCGTCGTCGGCGTGCACAGCCGCGACCCGCAGGCCACCCGTGCCCGGCTGACGGCCGTGGTGAGGCAGGCGTTTCCGGACGCGGAGGTCAACGCCCTGCCGATGCGCGACATGCTGCTGCAGAAGGTGGCCGACGACACGCGCCTGGGCCGCCTCGTGGGCATCGCCGGCCTGATCGCCCTGGGGCTGGCCGCCGTGGGCATCTACGGTCTGGCGGCCTACACGCTGCGCCGGCGCGAGCGCGAGATCGTGCTGCGCAAGCTGCACGGTGCCGGTGCGGGCGCCGTGGCGGGCCTGCTGGCGCGCGAGTTCGCCGGCGTGCTGGGCGTGGCCTGCGTGGTGGCCCTGCCCGCGGCGGCGTGGCTGTCGCAGCGCTACCTCGCCGACTTCGTGGAGCGGGCGCCGGTGGGGCCGCTGTCGCTGTGGGTGCTGCTTGCCGTCACGGCCCTGCTCGTGGCCGTGACGGCCTTGGCCGTGGCCCGGCACCTGCGCGCCGCGCTGGCGCTGCGACCCCTGCAGGCGCTGACCGGTTGATCGAGATGAAACCCAAAGGCAACCGCAGAGGCACAGAGGCACACAGAGGCCTTCGTCCCGCTGCCTCTGTGTCTCTGTGCCTCTGTGGCTTTGTTCCAGGGACTCGCGCATGAGCAGCGTCCTTTCCCAGGCCCCCATGACTGGCGCAGCCATGGACCGGCGCGTCAAGGTGCCGGTGCGTCGCTGGCGGTTGGCGCTGGGCGCCGCCGCGCTGCTCGCCCTGGCCCTGCTGCTCGCCCGCGCCTGGCCGAGCGGCGTGCCCGTGTCGCGCGCCGACGTGGAAATCGCTCCCGCCAGGACCGGCCCCTTCCACGACGTCGTCGTCGGCCGCGCGACGGCGCAGCCGCTGCAATCGGTGCTGCTGGACGCGACCGAGGATGGACGGGTCGAGCAGGTGCTGGTGAAGGACGGCGAGCGCGTGGAGGCGGGGCAGCTGCTCGTCGCGCTGAGCAGCACGCAGCGGGCGCAGGAGCTGATGGCCCGCTCCAGCGAGGCGGCCCAGCAGCTGGCCAACTTCTCGACGCTGCGCGCCGCGTGGATGCAGGCCCAGGCCCAGCAGCGGCGCAGCCTGACCGAAGCCGGCTTCGAGCTGGAGCGCGTGCGCCGCCTGCACCAGCGCAACCGCGAGCTGGCCGCCACCGGCTTCCTGTCGCCCTCGGCGCTGGAGGACTCGGTCGACAAGCTCGCGATGGCCGAACGTCTCTATGCCCAGCTGCAGGCCGATGGTCGCGAGGAGCTGGCCGTGCGCGAGCAGTCGGTGCAGGCCATGCAGCGCGCCGTGGCCGACCTCAACCGCCGCCTGGAGGCGATGCGCGCGGCCAGCGAAGGCCTGGCCGTGCGAGCACCGGTGGCCGGGCGCCTGACCGGGCTGACCCTGCAGGTCGGCGAGAGCGTGCGCAGCGGCACGCGCATCGCGCGGCTGGACAGCCTGGGCCGCTTCAAGCTCGAACTGAAGCTGGACGAGTTCCACCTCGCCCGCGTGCACGAAGGCCTGGCCGCCGAGCTGTTGCACGAGGGCCGGCGCCATGGCCTGCACGTCGCGCGCATCGACCCGCAGGTCAAGGATGGCCGCTTCAGCGTCGAGCTGAGCTTCGACGCCGACCCGCCGGCCCTGCAGGTCGGCCAGGGCCTGGACCTGCGGCTGACCCTCGGCCAGGCGCAGGACGCGCTGCTGCTGCCCGACGCGGGCTTCTACGCCGACACCGGTGGCGCCTGGGCCTTCGTGCTCGATGCCGATGGCCGCCACGCCCGGCGCCGCGAGCTGCGGCTCGGCCGCCGCGCCGACGGCGTCGTCGAAGTGCTTGGCGGCCTGCAGCCCGGCGAGCAGGTCGTCGTCTCGCCCTATCGCGCCTTCGCCAACGCCTCCACCCTCGAACTCCATTGAGCCCCACACCATGTTCAAGCTCCGCCAACTCACCAAGACCTTCCGCGCCGGCGACGTCGAGACCACCGCCCTGGACCGCATCGACCTCGACATCGAGGCCGGTGAATACCTCGCCATCACCGGCCCCTCGGGTTGCGGCAAGTCCACCCTGCTGGGCATCCTCGGCCTGCTCGACGCGCCCACGCGTGGCGAGTACTGGTTCGACGGCCAGGACGTCGCCGGCTGGAACGAGCGGCAGCTCAACACCCTGAGGCGGGGCCGCATCGGCTTCGTCTTCCAGAGCTTCAACCTCATCGACGACCTGACGGTGGCCGAGAACATCGCCCTGGCGCTGGAGTACGGCGGCCTGCCGGCGCGGGCCCGCCGGGAGCGGGTGGCCGAGGTGATGGAGCGCCTGGGCCTGGCCCATCGCGCCGCCCACCGGCCGAGCCAGTTGAGCGGTGGCCAGCAACAGCGCGTGGCCCTCGCCCGCGCCATCGCCGCCCGGCCCGCCCTGCTGCTGGCCGACGAACCCACCGGCAACCTCGACAGCGCCCATGGCGCCGAGGTCATGCGCCTGCTGCGCGAGCTCAACGCCGAGGGCACGACGCTGGTCATGGTCACCCACTCGCTGGAGCACGCCGCCCAGGCATCGCGCACGCTGAGGCTGCTGGACGGGCGGGTGGTGGTGGACGCCATGGCCATGCCGGCCTGACCACCTTGCCCCGGGCCGCCCCTTGCGCCGGGCGGCCGAACCGGCACTAAATCCCGCGCACGCGCGCCGGGCACGGCCGCGGCCCGTTCCATGGGCGGGGGGCGCCTTTAGGATGCCGTCCATGCACCCCCTAGTTCGTGGTCTGCTCGGCCTGCTGCTGCTCGCCGGCCTGGGCGCCGTCGCCCGGGCCGAGCTCGGCGTCGGGCCGCTGGAGGTGCAGTTCCGCAGCGTCAGCGTGCCGCAGAGCGCGGTGCCGGCCATCGCCCAGGACCGGGCGGGCTTCATCTGGATCGCCACCAACAAGGGCCTGACGCGCTATGACGGCTACCGGCTGCGCGCCATCGAGCAGCTGGGCGACACCCCGGCCAGGCGCAGCCTCGGCTGGGTGAGGGCGCTGGCGCCGGCGGCCGACGGCCGCATGTGGATAGGCACGGAATTCCAGGGCCTGGTGGCCTACGACCCCGAGCAGGACCGCGTCGAGCGGTTCGGTGGCGCCCAGGCCGGCGACGGCCCGCAGGCCTCCATCCGCGCCCTGGCCGAGGACCGCGACGGCGCCATCTGGGTCGGCACCATGGGCGCGGGACTGCAGCGTTACCTGCCGCGCGAGCGGCGCTTCGAGCTGCAGGCCCTGGCCTGGCGGGGCGAGCCCGAGACGCGCGTGCTGGCCCTGCGCGTGGGCCGTGACGGCAGCGTCTGGGCCGGCCACTGGCGCGGCCTGGCGCGGCGCCAGGGCGGCACCTGGGAGAACCTGGCCCTGCCGGGCCTGCCCGACGGCGTGCCCGTGCTGGCCCTGGCCGAGGACCGCGGCGGCCGCCTCTGGCTGGGCGCGCAGGACGGACACCTGGGCGTCGTCGAGCAGGGGCAGGTGCGCTGGGTGCAGTCCCTGGGCCTGCCCATCCAGGCCCTGGCCGAGGGCGACGACGGCCGGCTCTGGGTCGGCAGCAAGAACGGCCTGTTCTGGGTGAACCCGGCCAGCGGCGCCATCGACCTGCGCCTGCGCCAGGACCCGCGCCGCGCCATGGGCCTGGCGGGCAACGACATCAGCGGCCTGCTGCGCGACGCCAGCGGCGCCATGTGGGTCAGCGGTTATGGCCTGGGCGTGCAGCGCCACCTCTTCCACCCGGCACTGGCCGTGCGCGGTCCCGATGCCGACCCCGCCAGCCCGCTGGCCGAGGCCGACGTGCGCGCCGTGCTCGCCCTGCGCAACGGCGAGGTGCTGGCCACCACGCAGACGGGCCACGTCGTGCGCCTGGACGGGCGTCCGGCGCGCGAGCTGGCCACGCTGGGCGAATGGCCGCGGGAGCGGCGCAGCGTCGTCGAGAGCCTGGCCGAGGCGCCCGATGGCAGCATCTGGCTGGCGGCCGCGGGCCGGCTGGAGCACCGCGAAGCCGGCGGCCGCCTGCTGCGCGACTGGCCGCTGGACGGCGGCCGTGCCCAGCAGCTGCTGCTGCGGCCCGACGGCAGCCTCTGGCTCGGGATGCAGGAGGGCTTGTTCCGCCTCGCCGGTGCCGGGGCGGCGGCGCCGGAGCGCGTGCATCTGCTGGGCGGACTGCCCCTGCACGGCGGCGTGCACGCCCTGGCGCCGGCCCCCGACGGCCGGCTCTGGGTGGGCGGGCAGCAGGGGCTCTACCGGGAGCGCGAGCCGGGCAAGGGGGACCTGGAGCCGGTGCCCCAGGCGCCCGACGAAGCCCTGGCCAGCCCCATCGTCATGGGCATGCTGTGGGGCCGCGACGGCCGGCTGTGGGTGGACACGCCGGTCAGCGGCCTGCACCGCCTCAAGGGCTGGGACGCCCAGGGCCGCGCGCGCTTCGACCGCATCAGCGAGCGCCACGGCATGGAGGGCGTGTTCGGCGGCAACCTGCACGAGGACGGGCAGGGCCGCATCTGGAGCCAGCTCTACGTCTACGACCCCGCCGCGGACCGGCTCGACAGCTTCGGCGGTGCCGAGGGCGCCAACTTCGGCAGCTTCTGGTTCTTCGCGAGCACCGAACTGCCCGGCGGCGCCCTGCTCTTCGGCGGCAGCCGCGGCCTGCTGCGCGTGCAGCCCGAAGCCTGGCGCGCCCAGCGCACCAGCCCGCCGCTGGTCATCAGCGGCCTGCGCGTCAACGGCCAGCCGTGGGAGCAGCCGGGCATGTTGCGCGACGGCCTGGTGCTGCCGCCCGGCAAGCGCAGCCTGTCCATCGAGTTCGCCGCCCTCGACTACGCCGACCCCGCGCGGCTGCGCTACGAGTACCGCCTGCAGGGGCTGGACAACGAGTGGACCCGCGTGGACGCCAGTGGGCGCAACCCCGGCTTCGGCCCCCTCGGGCCGGGCCGCTACACCCTGCAGGTGCGGGCCACGGCCCACCAGTCGATCTGGGGCCTCGAGCAGCTGCAGCTGCCTATCGAACTGCAACCCGCCTGGTGGGAGACGGACTGGGCCCGCACCGGTGGCGTGGTCGCCACGCTGGGCGGGATCTGGGCCTGGATGCGCTGGCGCACCCGGCTGCTGCGCCGCCGCGAGGCCGAACTCCGCGCCCTGGTGGACGAGCGCACCGCCGAGCTGCGCGAACTCAGCCTCACCGATGCCCTGACCAGCCTGCGCAACCGCCGCTACATGGAGCTGCGCCTGGACGACGACCTGCGCCTGTGCCTGCGCCGCTTCGAGACCCCCGACGGCAGCGGCCCCGGCCCCGACGCCGACCTGCTGCTGATGCTGCTGGACCTGGACCACTTCAAGCGCATCAACGACGTGCACGGGCACGCGGCCGGCGACGCTGTGCTGATGCAGCTGGCCGAGCGCCTGCGCGGCGTCTTCCGCGAGACCGACTCCCTGGTGCGCTGGGGCGGCGAGGAGGTGCTGGCCCTAGCCCGTGAGACCGAAAGGCGCGACGCGCCCGAGCTGGCCGCGCGCGTCTGCGCCGCGGTGCGCGACAAGCCCTTCGAGATCGGTCCCGGCGAGACCGTGCACGTCACCGTGTCCATCGGCTTCTGCGCCTTCCCGCTGGACCCGCGCCACCCGCGCCTGTGGGACTGGCGCGCCTGCCTGGCCCTGGCCGACTCCGCCCTTTACGCCGCCAAGGCCGAGGGGCGCGACGGTTTTGTCGGCGCCATCCGCGCCAACGGCCTGTCCCCCCGCGAGGCGCCCGATGGCGCCGAGGCCTGGCGCCGCGAGACCCGGCTGGACGTGGCTCGCGGCGCGGTGGGCGACACCGTCACGACTTGAGCTGAAACTCGAAATCCACCGCGGTAGTCCTTTCCGCGTTCGCGGCACCCGCGCCCCATGAAAGACGAGGTGCCGTGCGGCAATAGAACACAGCCACAGAGGCACAGAGACACAGAGGGACCTTCATCCCGCCTTCTCTGTGCCTCTGTGCCTCTGTGGCTGTGTTTCCCGGCCTCGGTACCGAAGCATCGAGTTCGTGGAAACTGGGAGTCATGAAGACGCCTCCTGCCCTCAGCTCCCCCGCCCTGCTGCTCAGCGCCTTCGCGGCGTGGGCAGCGCTTGCCGCCGCGCCGGCGCGCGCCGACGCCCTGGACGCCCAGGAGCAGCGCATCGTCGCCAACGTCAGGCGCCACACGCCCGAGGCGCTGCAGCTGCTGGAGCGCAGCGTGCTCGTCAACAGCGGCACGCTCAACCCCGCGGGGGTGCGCGAGGTCGGCGCCCTCTACGCCCAGGCCTTCGAGGCCGTGGGCCTGCGCACCCGTTGGGTGGACATGCCGGCGGAAATGAAGCGCGCCGGCCACCTCGTCGCCGAGCGCATCGGCACGCAGGGCAAGCGGGTGCTGCTGATCGGCCACCTCGACACCGTCTTCGAGAAGGACAGCCCTGTGCCGCCCTGGCAGAGCGACGGTCACAAGGTGCGCGGCCAGGGCGTGTCCGACATGAAGGGCGGCGACGTCATCATCCTGCTGGCCCTGCGGGCGCTGAACGACGCCGGCGCCCTCGAAGGCCGCACCGTTCGGGTGGTCTTCACCGGCGACGAGGAACGCGTCGGCTCGCCCATCGAGGTGGCGCGCGCCGCGCTGGTGGACGCCGCCCGGCAGAGCGACGTGGCCCTGGCCTTCGAGGGCGCCACCAAGGACGAGCAGGGCCGCGACGCGGCCACCATCGGCCGCCGCGCCTCGGGCGGCTGGCAGCTGACCGTGACGGCGCGAACGGGCCATTCGGCCGGCGTCTTCGGGCGTGACGGCTTTGGCGCCGTCTACGAGGCGGCCCGCGTCGTCAACGCCTTCCGCGAGCAGCTCATCGAGCCGGACCTGACCTTCAACGCGGCCACCATCGTCGGTGGCACCAGCGCCCAGTGGAACGATGCCGAGAGCCAGGGCCAGGCCTTCGGCAAGAGCAACGTCATCCCGCGCGACACCCAGGTGCGCGGCGACCTGCGCTACCTGACCGCCGAGCAGGGCGCCAAGGCCCGCGAGCGCATGCAGGCCATCGTCGAGCAGTCCCTGCCCGGCACGCGTTCGCGCATCAGCTTCAACGAGAACTACCCACCCATGGCGCCCACCCCGGGCAACCTCAAGCTGCTGGAGGCCTATTCGCGCGCCAGCGCCGATGCCGGCCTCGGACCCATCGCGCCCTTCCCGCCGGGGCAGCGCGGCGCGGGCGACGTGCAGTTCGTCGCCCCCATCGTCGACAGCCTGGACGGCCTGGGCGCGGCGGGCGGCGGCGCGCACACGCCGGACGAGTGGCTGGACATCGCCTCCATCGAGCGCGGCGCCGTGCGCGCCGCGGTGCTGATCTACCGCCTGACCCGCTGAACCGGATTTCTAGAATCCGGGCATGGCCGCCCCCCGACCCCAACGCCTTTCCCTCGAACTCCTCGCCCCCGCCCGCGACGCCGACATCGGCATCGAGGCCGTCAACCACGGCGCCGATGCCGTCTACATCGGCGGCCCGGGCTTCGGCGCGCGCGACAAGGCGGCCAACCCGGTCAGCGAGATCGAGCGGTTGGCCAGGCACGCCCACCGCTTCAACGCACGGGTCTTCGTCACGCTGAACACCATCCTGCGCGACGACGAGCTCGAAGGCGCCCGCCAGCTCGCCTGGCAGCTGTTCGAGGCCGGCGTCGACGCGTTGATCGTGCAGGACATGGGCCTGCTGGAGCTGGACCTGCCGCCCATCCAGCTGCACGCCAGCACCCAGACCGACATCCGCACGCCCGAGAAGGCGCGCTTCCTGCAGGACGTGGGCTTCTCGCAGATGGTGCTGGCCCGCGAGCTGGATCTGGGCCAGATCCGCGCCATCCGCGAGCAGGTGCAGCAGGCCACGCTGGAGTTCTTCGTGCACGGCGCGCTGTGCGTGGCCTACAGCGGCCAGTGCTTCATCAGCCACGCCCACACCGGCCGCAGCGCCAACCGCGGCAACTGCAGCCAGGAGTGCCGCCTGCCCTACACGGTGACCGACGCGCAGGGCCGCGTCGTCGCCCACGACAAGCACGTCCTCAGCCTCAAGGACAACGACCAGAGCGCCAACCTGGAGGCCCTCGTCGACGCCGGCATCCGCAGCTTCAAGATCGAGGGCCGCTACAAGGACATGGCCACCGTCAAGAACGTGACGGCCCACTACCGCACCCTGCTCGACGCGCTGATGGAGCGCCGCCCCGAGCTGGCCGCCACCAGCCACGGCCATTGCCGCTACACCTTCACGCCCGAGCCCGAGCAGGCCTTCAACCGTGGCGGCACCGACTACTTCGTCAACGGCCGCAAGACCGACATCGGCGCCTTCGACAGCCCCAAGCATGCCGGCCTGCCGCTGGGCGAGATCGTGCGCGTCGGCGCCGCCGACTTCGACCTCGACACGGGCGACGCGCTGCGCGTGGTCAACAACGGCGATGCCCTGACCTGGTGGGACCGCCAGGGCGAGCTGCAAGGCGTGCCGGTGAACGTGGCCACGCCCTTGGGCGGCACACGATGGCGCATCGAGCCCAACCTGTCCAAGGGCCAGGCCTTCGGCGACCTCAAGGATCTCTTCCCCGGCACGGCCCTCAGCCGCAACCGCGACATGGCCTGGGAGCGGCTGCTGGCCAAGCCCAGCGCCGAGCGCCGCATCGCCGTGGACCTGACGCTGGCCCAGGTGGAGGGCGGCTTCGAACTCAGCCTGAAGGACGAGACCGGCGCCAAGGCCGCGGTGCGCCTGCCGCAGGCCCACGAGCCGGCGCGGGATGCGAAGCAGGCCGAGGCCCAGCTCAAGGAGAACCTCGCCAAGCTCGGCGACACGATCTTCGAGGCCCGCCGCGTGCGCCTGGCGATGCGCGAGCCCCTCTTCCTGCCGGCGAGCAAGCTCAATGCCCTGCGCCGCGACGCCGTCGCCGCGCTGGAGGCCGCGCGCGAGGCCGCCTTCGTGAAGCTGCCCCGCGCCACGCCCGTCGAGCCGCCCGCGCCCTACCCCGACGACACGCTGACCTACCTCGCCAACGTCTACAACGGCAAGGCCGCCGCGTTCTACGCCCGCCACGGCGTCAAGGTGGTCGGCGCCGCCTACGAAAGCCACGAGGAGCTGGGCGAGGTGCCGCTGATGATCACCAAGCACTGCGTGCGCTGGAGCCTGAGCCTGTGCCCCAAGCAGGCCAAGGGCGTGACGGGCGTGCAGGGGACGGTGCGCGCCGAGCCGCTGACCCTGCAGCACGGCGACGACACCCTCACGCTGCGCTTCGACTGCAAGCCCTGCGAGATGCACGTGGTGGGCGCCATGCGCCGCAACGTGCTGAAGGCCCTGAAGGCCGAGCCCATGACCTTCTACCGCACCCGCCCGGGTGCCAACTCCGGCACGAATGCCGGGCCGAATCCGGCCTGATCCGCCAACCGCCGCGATGCCGCGGTGACACACTCGCCCCCCATCTCATGGTGGGAGGACAGCGTGTCGCAGAACCCGCGGACGAACGGACCATTTCAACTGACGCGGCGCCGCGTCATCGGCGCCGGTGCCGGCGCGGTGACGCTGCTGGTGCACGAACTCGCCCTGGCCCGCAAGCCGCCCGGCTTCAGGCTGCCCGGCGCCAGGCCGGAGCCGGTGGACACGCCCACCCAGCCGCACGCGCCGCCCGGCGCGCCCGACTGGTCCGGCGGGCCGGGCCGGGCGCGGTTCCGCATCGACGGCCTGGCCAAGGTCACCGGCCAGAAGATCTATGCCCGCGACTTCCGCGCAGCCGACATGCCCGGCTGGCCCAGGGCCGAGCGCATGGCCCTCATCCTGCGGGCGACGCGCCCTGGCCTCGCCTTCGCGGGCCTGGACCTGGCCCGCCTCGAAGCCGCCGGCGCCGTGCCCATGCTCACCATCACCCAGGCGCCGCTGCCGGGCTACCCCTGGCCGCAGCGCGACCTCGCTTCGCTGAACCTGGCCCTGCCGTTCTCGATGGCCGGCGCCAACGGCATCAAGCAGCTGCTGGTGCCGCTGGGCACGGCGCCGCAGTTCTACGGGCAGGCGGTGGCCGTCCTGGTGTTTGCCGATGCCAACGCCTGGCGCCGCGCCAAGCGCGCCCTGCAGTTCGAGCCCGGGGTGGTCAAGGCCGGCGACGCGGTCGCGCCCGAGCCGGCCACGCCCTATTCGCCCACCACGAGCCTGACGCGTTATGAGGCGCCGGGCGTCGCGCCGTTCTCGCAGGTGCAGGTGGGCTGTGAGTCCGACCCGCATGCGCCGGACTCGCCGTCCGAACCCTACAACTCGACGGCCAAGGCCTTGCGCGAGCGCATCGACGCGCGCCTGGCCGACCCGGCGCTGCTGCGGCTCGGCGGCACCTACGCCACCCAGGTGCTGGACCCGATGTTCATGGAGCCCGAGGCCGGCCTGGCCTGGCTGGACCGGCGCGGCGAAGGCACGCTCGGCCTGGTGCTCGGCACCCAGGCCACCAACGGCGACGCGGGCGACAGCCTGGCGATGTTCGGCGGCAACGGCTGCCCCATCCAGGTCAGGACCGTGGCCCTGCACTCCTGCTACCCGGGCGGCGGTTTCGGCGGTCGCGACGTGTCCACCTTCCCGCCGCTGCTGGCCGTCACCGCCGCGCTGGCCGACGGGCCGGTGCGCATCGCCCAGGACCGCTACGAGCAGTTCCAGAGCGGCCTGAAGCAGCTCGGCAGCGCCATCACCCAGCAGATCGCGGTGGACCCGAAGACCGGCCGCTTCGAGGCCTTCAGCAGCCACCAGACCCTGGCCGCCGGCGGGCAGAACAACTACAGCCAGTTCGTGGCCATGCTGGCGGGCTACTGCGGCCTGTCGGGCTACGACATCCGCCAGGCCTGGGTGGACGCCGCGGCCCAGCCGAGCACGGGCGTGGTCGCGGGCTCCATGCGCGGTTTCGGCGGTCCGCAGGCCAGCTTCGCCGTCGAGACCCTGGTCGATGAAGTGGCCGTGGCGCTCAAGCGCGACCCCATCGAGCTGCGCGAGGCCAATGCCCTGCGCGAGGGCGACCGCACCATCACCGGCGCCCCGCTGGCCCAGGCCATGCGGCTGCGCGAGATCTGCCGCCTGGCCCGCGCCCACCCGTTGTGGCGTGACCGCGAGGCCGTCAAGGCCCGCAAGGCGCGCGAGGGCGTGCGCTACGGCGTCGGCTTCGCGCTGGCCAACCAGGCCTACGGCACGGGCACGGACGGCGTCATGGCCGAGGTGTCCATGGACGCGGCCGGCCGCCTGGCCGTGCGCACCAACTGCGTGGACATGGGCAATGGCTCGGCGACGACGCTGGCCATCAGCACGGCCGGCTGGCTGGGCCGCAACGCCCACGACATCGTCATGGGCGACGTGGGCAGCTTCAATGCGCTGGACCTGGACGCCACGCCCGGGGGCAGCTGGAGCGACCCGCGCTGGACGGCCAGCTTCAGCATGTCCAGCAGCGCCTGCCTGACGGCCTTCCACCAGGTGCACGTGACCGAGCAGGCCGCCCGCGTGCTGTTCGAGACCGGCGTGCTGCCGGCGGCGGCGGCGCTGTGGGGCGTGCCCGTGGCGCAGCTGTCCGGCCGCACGCGCTGGGACGCGGGCCGCCTCGTCGCCCCGGGCCTGACCCCGCTGCCTCTGCCGGCGCTGGCGGCTCGTGCTCACGAGGCCGGGCTGGTGGCCGGGGCCATGGTGCATGGCCTCTACCAGGGGGCCTGGGTGTCGGCCAGTTATGCCGTGCCGGGCGGTGGGGCGCCGTTGCTGCTGCCCATCGACGGGCTGTCGCTGCGCACGGCCGGCCGCACCGCCTGGGCGCCGGTGACGCGGCAGGACGTGATCCCGCCCGACCCGGCGGCCAAGCTCTATGGCCGCAGCCTGTACGCGCCCTCGGGGGCGGTCATCGCGGTCGAGATCGCCCCGCGCAGCCTGGAGCCGCGCGTGGTGGCGGTGGAGCTGTGGGTGGACGCCGGCCGCGTGCTGCAGCCCGACCTGCTGATGGGCCAGGCCCAGGGCGGCATCGCGATGGGCATCGGCTATGCGCTGCTGGAGAAGCTGCCGTTGGAGGCGGGCGGGGCCGGCGGCGGGCGCTGGAACCTGGACCGCTACCACGTGGCCTTGAGCGCCGACGTGCCCCTGGGGCGCATGAACATCACGCCGCTGCCGAGCGAGGAGCCGACGGCCAAGGGCATCGCCGAAGCGGTGCTCTGCCCCATCGCGCCGGCCATCGGGAACGCGGTGGCGCATGCGACGGGGAAGCGGTTCCGGGCGCTGCCGATCACGGGGGAGGATGTGCGGGGGGTGTTGGCGTGAGGGCGGGTGGTGATGGGTTGCTTTTGCGGGGAGCCTTTGTGTTCGTTGCACCGTGCCGGGAGTTCGCCCCGGCGGGCGACCTACTTTGGCTTCGCCGAAACCTTCGGTTTTCTGGGCGACCAGAAAGTAGGCAAAGAGTCGCCCCTGCAAAACCGCCCCTGCGCTGCGCTTCGGGGTTCCCTGCGATGCTCGAAGCCCGAGGCCAGCGCCAAACTCCCTTCGCTCACTGCGTTCGCTACGGTCAGACAGTGGCGCTGAGTCAGTTGTTGAAGCGCGCTGCGCGCGCGCCCCGGGCTTCTGCGCTTCTCGGCGGCTTAGAAGGGGAGAGCCCAAACAGCCAACAGCCGAACAGCCGGAGTGCCAATCGCGCCGGCCATGCCCTTGAGGTATTTCGTCTTACCCCCTTTAGCGCCGCCGAGCAGCGCAAGGCCTTGAGGGCGTGCGCGAAGCGCACTTCAACATCTGACTTCGCGCGGTTGTCTGAGCGCAGCGTAGCGAAGCGAGTTCCGCGCGGGCCCTCAAGGCCTGAGCAGCGCAGGGAACCCCACCGCGAAGCGGCGGGGCGGCGCGGTCGGGGGGAGCTCTTTGCCTACTTTCTGGCGGACCAGAAAGTAGGTCGCCCGCCGGGGCGAATTCCCGGCATGGGCCTTCGCAACAAGCCGCTGCAAGCAAGAGCAAAAGCAACCCTCCGCACACATCAAACCCAACGAGAGGCCACCCCATGACCGACCTCGTCAAAGTCCAGTTCCACGTCAACGGCCGCCCGGTGAAAGCCGACGTCCCCACCGACCTCCCCCTCCTCGACTTCCTCCAGGAAGAGCTCGGCCTGTCCGGCACCCGCCTGTGCTGCGGCATCGGCGTGTGCAAGGCCTGCACCGTCGCCGCCCGCCGCGTGCCGACCAGCCAGGCCCAGCCCATGCTCGCCTGCTCGACACCCGTGGCCCTGCTGCAAGGCCAGTCCATCACCACGGTGGAAGGCACCGGCAGCATGGAAAAGCCCAGCGCCATCCAGCAGGCCTTCCTCGACCACTTCGCCTTCCAGTGCGGCTACTGCACGCCCGGCTTCGTCATGGCCACCGAGATGCTGATCGAACGACTGCGGGCACGGCCCGTGCGCCCCGACCAGCTCGACGCCGCCATCGAGGACGCCGTCGGCCAGCACGTCTGCCGCTGCACCGGCTATGCCCGCTACCACCAGGCCATCCGCGCCGTCGTGATGGCGGAGAAAGGCCTGGTGACGGCATGAAGGCCTGGCTGCTCCTGCTGCTCCTGGCCGGCTCCGCCCAGGCCGAGACCCTCTTCGAATACGGCCGCCAGTGCGCCGAACAGGTCACCGAGGTGCCGGCCTTCGACTGCATGGCCGGCGAGGAGATCCCCATCACCGTGGACGGCAAGCCCGTGCCGCCCCAGCCCGCGCCGGCCACCTGCGACCGGCCCTCGCTGCTGCCCCAGCACGACGCCGGCAGCCAGGGCCAGTGCGTGCCCGGCAGCCGCGCCCTGGTGCTGCGCGACGACGCCACGGCCCAGATCAGCGCCGTCTGCCGCAAGCAGGTGGCGCGGCCGGCCGGCAGCCCGCTGTTCGACGAGATCAACCTCGTCTCGCACAACCTCAAGAACGGCAAGACCTGCTGGTTCACCGCCAAGGCGGCGTCGCCGCTGGCGGCCGACCGCGGCATCGACGGCCGCCGCGTGCCCTCGCCGAGCACGCTCAAGCCGGTGCCGCGAGGCGCGGAGCCGGCCAGCCCGCCGGCCGACAAAGTCTGGCTCACGCCGGCCCAGGTGGCGAACAGCCAGCCGGCCTGCGTGCACTGCCACGACAGCGGCCCCTTCATGTACAGCCCCTACATCGCCCAGACGACGAAACTCCCCGGCGACCCCTTCGGCTTCTACGAGCCCAAGGCCATCGGCGAGGACTTCAAGAAGGCCTGGGCCAGCCTGCATGCCTTCGGCATCACGACGCGCGGCAACACCTGCACGGCCTGCCACCGCATGGGCAACATGAACTCCTGCCGCGTGGCCATGGACCAGTCCACCGGCCGCGCGCCCCAGGAGGGCGGCGACGCCTGGTCCAAGGCCTTCCCGCAGTCGCACTGGATGAGCCCCGGCAACCTGCACAGCCGCGCGCAATGGGACGAGCAGTTCAGCGAGAGCCTGAAAAAGCTGGCCGCCTGTTGCGCGGACCCGCAGGGCCCGGGCTGCCAGGTGGTGGAGTACGGCCCGTCCAGGCCGCGGGACCGGCGCTGACCGGGGGCCGCAGCGCCCCGGGGCGGGTCAGCCGCGCACGAAGCGCATCAGGCGGCCGCGGTAGTCCGCGCTGCCCGCCTGGGCGCTCAGGGGCGTCTCGCTGAGGGCGAAGCCCAGGGCCGCCATGCGGCGCCCGAAGGCCGCGCGGTTGCCGCGGTTGGGGTCGACGATGAGCAGCTCGCAGCGGGGCAGGGTATGCCGGCCGATGAAGGCCGCCAGCGCGCCGCCGTCGTCGCGTTCGTAGAGCACGTCGCTGCCGATGATGAGGTCGAAGCGGCCCTGCACGCGCGGTGCGCCGCCGCCGGCCGCGGCGTCCTCGCTCCAGTCGCCGTGGCAGTAGCGCATCGGCGCGAGTTCGTTCAGGCGCAGGTTCTCCAGCAGGAAGGCGCCGGCCAGCGGGTGGATGTCGCTGGCCGTGACTTCGGCGCCGCGGCGGTGGCACACCAGGCTGGCCAGGGCCAGGCCGCAGCCGATCTCCAGGATGCGTTCGCCCTCGGTCAGGGGCCGGACCGCCATCGCGGCGGCCAGATGCAGCCCGGAGGGCCAGACCTGGCCGAACAACGGCCACTGTGCGGACGAGATGCCCAGGGCCTCGGCCGCACCGGCGGGGTCGGCGAATTGCTGGTGGTCCAGCAGCGAACGGACCTGGAGATCCGCGGCGCCGTCGATGGCGAGCGTCTGGACTTTGACTTCATAGCCGGGCATGCGCCCTCCGGTGGCCTGCGTGGATGTTCGCGATGCGGCACGGGGAGGTCAGCGCCGCTGCGAGGAGGCAGCGGCCGGGCGACAGGCCTGCGGGGCAAGACGGGAAGCGGCGAGTGTAGGGGGCCAGTACAGGCCGGCCTCGCGCTCCGCATTCCCGTTGCATGGCGCCTCGCTGAAGCGCTGCTCGCCTTGGCTTCCCCTGGCTGCGGAGCGCGCCCGCCTCCGCCCCAGCGGTCAACGCATCAGGTCGTACGGCCCGCCGCGCTCCAGCGCCAGCTTGTAGGCCGGCCGCGCATGGATGCGCGCGAGGAAGTCCTTGAGCCTCGGGTAGGCGTCCATCGAGCCCGCGCGCGCCGCCGCCGCCTCGAGGGGGAAGCTCATCTGCACGTCGGCGGCCGAGAACTCGGCGCCGGCGAACCACGGCCGCGTGGCCAGCTCGGCCTCGAGGAAGGCGAGCTGGGCGTCGATGTTGGGCTGCACCACGCCGCCCAGCACCTTGGCCGCGATGCCCTTGGCGATGGGCTTGGCGAAGAAGGGCATCGGTGCGTTCGCCACCTTGGTGAAGATGAGCTTGAGCAGCAGCGGCGGCATGGCCGAGCCCTCGGCGAAGTGCATGAAGTAGCGGTAGCGCAGCGCGTCCTCGCTCGTCGGCGCCATGTCGGCCGGCTTGAAGCGGCCCTCGCCGTAGCGGTCCACCAGGTATTCGAGGATGGCGCCGCTTTCGGCCAGCGTCAGGCCGCCGTCGGTGATGACCGGCGACTTGCCCAGCGGATGCACGCGCTTGAGCTCGGGCGGCGCCAGCATGGTCTTGGCGTCGCGCTGGTAGCGCTGGATCTCGTAGGGCAGGCCGAGCTCCTCCAGCATCCACAGCACGCGCTGGGAGCGGGAGTTGTTGAGGTGGTGGACGGTGATCATGCGGTCGCGTGCCAGGGTTTCATTGCGGTGCCGGGGCGCCGGGCTCGGGTGCCAGCAGCCGGCCGAACAGCAGCTTCACCAGCAGCATGCCCACCCCCGCGCCGGCGACCAGCACGGCGTGCAGGCCCCAGAAGCTCGTGCCCGACAGCACCTCCAGCAGCCCCGCCAGCCAACCGACGAAGATGTTGCCGAAGAACAGGTGCAGGTAGTAGATGCCGATCATGACGCCCTGCAGGCCGCGCGGCGCTGTACGCGAATAGAGAGCCAGGCCCACCGGCATGATGTTGGCGAAGCCGATGTCGTTGACCAGGGTGTAGGCGAAGGTCCAGAGGATGCTGATCTTGGCGCCGCCGGCCTCGATGGACATGGCCGGGATGAGCAGCAGGGCCGGCGCGCAGGCGGCCACGAAGGAGCCGAGGGCGATCTTGGTGACCTCGTCGGGTTCGCGGCGGTGGGTGGCCCACCAGCGCCAGAAGGCCAGCGAGGCGACGATGGTCAGGGTGCCGAACACGGCGTCCACGGCCTGCAGCCAGGTCACCGGCACCTCGAAGCCGCCCACCATCATGTCCATGTGCTGCTGCGACCACAGCGGGTAGGCGTTCTGGAACTGCTGGTTGCCGACGATGGACAGCATCAGCAGGGGCAGGATGGCCACCAGCAGCAGCACCTGCAGCAGGCCGCGGCGGCCCACCGGCGGGCGGGCGGCGGCCTCGATCGCGCGCGCGCCGCGCGGCGTCTCGGGCGGCAGCCAGCGGCGGCCGGCCAGGTAGGTGACCAGGCCGATCAGCATGCCCACGCCGGCGGCGCCGAAGCCCCAATGCCAGCCGACCTTCTGGCCGAGGGTGCCGCAGACGAAGGGCGCGGCGATGACGGCGATCTGCACGGCGAGCATGAAGATCTGGAAGGCGCTGGCGCGGCGCTTGTCCTCCGGCCCGTACAGGTCGCCGACCTGGGCGGCGATGTTGCCCTTGAAGCAGCCCACGCCGAGCAGCAGGCAGGCCAGCGCCGGCAGCAGGGCGGTCTCGAAGGCCATCAGGAAGTGGCCCGTGGCCATCAGCAGGGCGCCGATGACGATGGTGCGCGTGCGGCCCAGCCAGCGGTCGGCCACCAGGCCGCCGAAGATGGGCGTCAGGTAGACGAAGCCGGCATACAGGCCGAACACCGCCGAGGCGAGCTGCCCCGGCGAGCGCGGTCCGGTGACGTTCTCGATGGCCTGGCGCAGGGCGTCCATGCCGGCGACGTGGCCGATCTGCCCCGGCATGAAGAGGTAGTTGCTCAGGTAGAGCACCAGCAGGCCCTGCATGCCGTAGTAGGAGAAGCGCTCCCACAGTTCGCAGAAGGACAGCCAGCCGAGGCCGGCGGGGTGGCCGAGGAAGGCGCGGTCGTCGCGGGAACGCACGTCGCTCGTGGCGTCGGCGCCCGCTTTCAGGGTGGCGGTGGTCAAGGGACGGTTCCGTTCGGATTCGAAAAGCCGCGACTGTCCCCCGGAGCGGGCGGGCTGGCAATGCGCAGTCGCCCGGGCATGCCGAGGGTCATGGCCCGGGCGTCGCGTCGCCCGGCCCGGCGTCGCGCTGCCAGGGCGGCAGGGGCGCGCCGCAGTCGCGGCAGAAGCGGGCGCTGGGCGCGTGGCCCTCGCTGAGGCATTCGTGGCAGGTGCGGGTGGTGGGCGTGCGGCCCATGCGCTGGACGGTGAACTCGGCGCTGACGATGCCGGTCGGCACCGCCAGCGTGCCCCAGCCCAGCAGCATCATGGCCGAGGCGATGACCCGGCCCAGGTCGGTGTGCGGCGTGATGTCGCCGAAGCCCACCGTCGTCATGGTGGTGATGGCCCAGTACACGCCCACCGGGATGCTGGTGTAGCCGTGCTCGGGCCCCTCGACGACGTACATCAGCGTGCCCATGATCATGACCACCATCATCACGAAGGCCATGAAGACGAGGATCTTGCGGCGCGAGGCCGCCAGCGCCCGCCCCAGCATGCCGAACTCCGCCACGTAGGCGCCGAGCTTGAGGATGCGGAACAGCCGCAGCAGGCGAAGGACCCGCACGTCGATGAGGACATGCAGGCCGGGCACGGCCACCGCGAGGTAGGTGGGCAGCACGGCCAGCAGGTCGATGACGCCCAGCGGGCTGCGGGCATAGCGCAGCGGGTGGCGCACGCAGGCCAGGCGCGCCAGGTACTCCACGGTGAAGAGGGCGGTGAAGGCCCATTCCAGCGCCGCCAGGACGCCAGCGTGGCGGGCGTGCACCGCGGCCATGCTGTCCAGCACCACCACGGCGACGCTGCCGAGGATCATGGCGACGAGCACCAGGTCGAACAGCCGGCCGGCCCGCGTGTCCGCTTCGAAGATGACGGTGTACAGCCGCAGCCGCCAGCCGGCGTCCGCCCCGGCGTGCGTGGCGGGCGGGAGGTGGGGTGGGTGGTCCGGCATCGCACCATGCTAGGGCAAGGCGGCGTCGGCGGGGCCGCGAGAATGCGGTCCAAAGGACTGCCATGACCCCTCCTCCCCGCATCCTCGTCACCGGCGGCAGCGGCTACATCGCCGGCGTGCTGATCGGTCAACTGCTGGCACAGGGTTGGCGGGTCCACGCGACGGTGCGCGACCTCGCCCGCGAGCCGGCGCTGCGGCAGCTGCTGGGCGCCGACCGCGGCCCGGCGCGGGAGCAGCTGCGCTGCTTCGCCGCCGACCTGCGGGCCGATGCCGGCTGGGCCGAAGCCGCCGCCGGCTGCAGCCACGTGGCCCATGTGGCCTCGCCGCTGCCGGTGGGCGTGCCGCGCGATGCGAACGAGCTGATCGTGCCGGCCCGCGACGGCGCCCTGCGGGTGCTCCGGGCCGCGCGCGATGCCGGGGCGCGGCGTGTCGTCATGACCTCCTCCGTCGCGGCGATCTCCTACGGCCACGGGCCGGGCGAGCACCGCTTCACCGAGGCCGACTGGACGAATCTCGCGGCGCCGGGCATCCCGCCCTACGTGCAGTCCAAGGCCATCGCCGAGCGCGCCGCGCGCGACTGGGTGGCGCGCGAGGGCGGCGGGCTGGAGTTCTGCACGGTCAACCCCTCGGTGGTGCTGGGCCCAGTGGCCAGCGCCGACCATTCCGCCAGCGTCGTCATCGTGAAGAGCCTGCTGGAGGGCCGCGTGCCGGCGCTGCCGCGCATCGGCTTCGGCATCGTCGACGTGCGCGACGTGGCGGAGCTGCACTGGCGCGCGCTGACCGCGCCGGGCATGGCGGACGAGCGCTTCATCGCCTGCGGCGGCTTCCTGTGGCTGCGCGAGATCGCCGCCATCCTGCGCGCCGAGCTGGGCGAGGCGGCGCGCCGCGTGCCGACGCTGCAGATGCCCGACTGGACGGTGCGGCTGCTCGCCCGGGTGAGCCCGACCGTGCGGGCAGCCGCGAGCGAACTGGGCACCGCCAGGCACCAGGACCCGAGCCACGCGCGCGAGCTGCTGGGCTGGGTGCCGAGGCCGCCGCGCGAGGCCATCGTGGCGACCGCGCGGGACCTGCGGTCGCTGGGACTGGTGCCGTAGCGGAGCCGCGCCCTGTCGGCGGACTTGACACTCGTGGCCGACGCGCCGCCCCACCCGCCCTAGCCGTGACCGGGCGCCGGCCCGCAACGCCGGAACTCCTGTCGGGCCGGCTCCGGGCGAGGCCGCAGCTGGCCGAGCATGCGCTGGCATTGCCGCAGGCTCAGGTCCAGGCCATAGCGGCGTGACACGTGGGCGCTCAACAGCTTGCCGCACCAGCTCGGCTGGGCGAATCCGTGGGTGGGCGGCGGCAGGGCGAGGTCGGCGCGCAACTGCTCCCACTGCGGGGGCGTCAGGCTCGCGGGCCGGCCGCCGCCTCGCGTCACGCGCAGGGCCTCGCAGCCGCCGCAGCGGTAGGCGCACACCCAGCGCTCGATGCTTCGCGGGCTGCAGTCCAGCCATTCGCCCACCTGCTGGCAGCTGTGCCCCTGTGCCACCAACAGCACGGCCAGCAGATGGTGCTGGTAGCCGGCCTGGGCGTCATGCCGGGCGGCCGAGCGCAAGGCCAGGCGCAATGGGAGCAGGGGCAGATCCGTCGTGGCACGCATGCGGGGCCTCCTTGTGGCGGCCCGTGGAGGGCCGCGACAACCGTTGTGTCGCGCCCGCCGGATGCGGCCGGTGGCGGCATGAATGCTGCATCCAGGGCGGAGAAGCGGATTTGTCCTTCCTCAAACCCCCGTTGCAAAGGAGCCGGTCATGAGATTTCCATTCCGCGTCGTTTCGCGTGCAGGTGTGGCCGCCATGCTGGCCCTGGCCGGCGTGGCCGCCTCGGCCGCGCCCATCCACTTCAGCCTGAGCTTCGGCGACCGTAACGGTCCCGAGGCCAGCACGCTGGCCTCCACGTCCCTGGCCTCCATCCTCCGCGGCGACGCGGAAGGGTTGTTCTCGGCCCAGAACCTCCAGTTCGCCAGCTTCTCGGGCGTCGGCGTGCTCGGCCAGGGCAACGTCACCAGCGTGGGCGCCATCCAGAGCGGTGTCGACGCCTATTGCGTGGACAAGTGCCGGCGCATCGGCGGCAAGCTGTTCCAGGGCGGCCTGCAGAGCGGGACCTATGTCATCGACTGGTACTTCAACGACGAGCTGGCGCCGACGGGGGAGTTCCCGCCGGGCTCGGGCGTCGCGCCGCTGAAGGATGTCCTCGCCCACCCCGTGGCGCCGGGCAATATCGACTATCCCGGCTTCGCCGCGGCCTACACGCCCTACTCGGTGTATGCCAGCCTCTATGGCGCGCAGCTGCACATCGTCGACCTGCTGGGCAACGACGTCTTCAGCGCCTTGTTCCGGAGCAGCGATTGCACCGAGGCCAACTTCCACTGCTCGGCCTTCGAGGTGGAGAACGATTTCGAGAAGACCTTCTCCCACCCCGTGGACAGCCTCTTCATGCACTTCGAGGGCCCGGTGGGCTTCCTGCCGGAGCCGGCCACCGGCCCGCTGGTGCTGCTGGCCCTGCTCGGGGTGGCGGGCGCGTCGCGCTTCACGAGGCCGCGCCGGCTCGGCTGAGCGGGTCGCCGGCCGCCGGCCGGTTCACCGCCCGCGCCGCTGCCACAACGGCCGCTTGCCCTTGAGGTGGCGCTCGATGCCGTCGTTCAGCCGCCCGCGCAGATCGACGACGGCGTCGACGTAGCCGTAGACGCCGGGGAAGCGCAGGTCCAGCCACAGCCATAGCGTGCAGATGCGCAGCGCCTGCTCCATGCGGTCCAGGCGGCCGTGCTGGTCGTATTCGTCCAGGAAGCGCGGCGTGCCCGCCTGGCCGGTGTGGGCGTGGTGGGCGGCCCAGGAGGCGAACTCCTCCAGCAGCTGGGGCAGCCGCGCGTCCACCGGCGCCTGGGCGTAGATGAAGCGGTCCTTCAGGCTGAGCTGGCGGGCCTCGCGGTCCAGCCGCTCGGCCAGCTCCAGCATCTGCTCCAGTTCGGCCACCGCGAAGTGGGCGTCGTCCAGGCGCAGCTGCTGCATGAAGATGTCCAGCACGGCCTGCAGCTTGTTCAGGCCCAGGCGCTGCGAGATGGTCTGCACGTGGCGCCAGTTGGGCGCCACCGGGGCCTTGAAGTCGCGCGGCGCCCTGGGCTCCTTGGGCAGCAGCTGGCGCAGGATCTTCATGGCGTCGGCCTCGGCCTCCTTGAGCACGCTGACGAAACCCTCGTCGTGCATGCCATAACGCCCGGCCCGGCCGGCAATCTGGTGCACCTCGCTGACGCTCAGTTCGCGGTCACCGACGCCGTCGAACTTGGTCAGCGTCGAGAACAGCACGCGGCGGATCGGCAGGTTCAGGCCCATGCCGATGGCGTCCGTCGCCACCAGCACGTCGCTCGCGCCAACGGCGAAGCGCTCGGCCTCGCGCCGGCGCACCTCCGGCGGCAGGGCGCCGTAGATGACGCTGACGGCGTGGCCGTCCTGGGAGATCTGGTCGCGCAGCATCAGCACGTCGCGGCGGCTGAAGGCCACGACGGCGTCGCCCGCGAGCAGGTGCGACATGGGCACGGGCGCCGGCATCAGCTGCACCTGCTGCTTGCGCTCGAAGACGCGCTTGTCGGGCTTCTCGCCGCACAGCTGCAGCAGCCGCTCGATGGCCGGCGCCGCGTAGGCCGAGGCGATGATGATGAGCTCGCGCGCCGGCACGCCGACGATGGCCTGCGTCCAGGCCCAGCCGCGCGAGTCGTCGAACAGCATCTGGGCTTCGTCGATGACGGCCACGTCGACCACGTCGCGCGTGTTGACCATCTCGATGGTGCTGGAGACGACGCGCGCGTTCTCGGCCGGCACGCTCTCCTCGCCGGTCAGCAGCGAGCAGGGCACGCCGCGGCCGACGAGCCGGTCGCGGCCTTCGAGGGCCAGCAGGCGCAGCGGCGCGAGATAGGCGCCGTCGAGGGCCTGGCTCAGCCGCTCGAAGGCCGCGTGCGTCTTGCCGCTGTTGGGCGGGCCGAGGTAGAGGGTGACCTTGCGCCCGAGCTTGCGGGCGGTGCCGAAGCTGTCCGGGTAGCCCTGGAAGGCCAGCTCCCGGCCGAGGCTGGCGAGGGTGCTCTGCTCCTCGACCTGCTGCTCCCAGCGGTCCTGGGCGCGGGTCAGCGCGGCCTTCAGGTCCTCGTAGGGCATGGGCACGCCGCACTCGGCCTGCAGGCGCGGCAGCAGGGAGGCGAGCTGGCCGGCGTCGCCCAGGGCCTCGCTGCGCGCGACGAGGTGGTTGAGGTGCAGGGTCAGCTCGGCCGTGTAGGAATAGGCCGGCGGCTGGCCGAGGGCGTGCCGCAGCGCGGCGGCGTCGCCATCGCGGAAGAAGGCCCACACCGGCGCCTCGGGCACGGGCACGCGGTGGGAGAGGTCGACGCGCCAGCCCTCGTGGGCGAGGGTGAGCGGGTGTACGCACAGCCGCGTGAACACCAGGCCCTCGCGGCGCAGGCCGAGGCTTTCGAGCTGGTGAAGCCGCTGCTGCATCAGGCTGCGCAGCGTGGGGGCCTGCGGCGTGGCCTCCAGCTGGGCCAGCGCGGCCGGGATGTGGGCCGGCAGGATCCAGCGGCTGGGCCGCGCGCCGCCGGCGGCCTTGGAGATCTGGATGGCGCCCAGGTGCTCCAGGGCGTCCTCGCTGCCGTCGTCCAGGTCTGACGGCGTCAGCACCTGGGGCAGGGCGAAGGCGGCCTGGCGGATGCGGGCCCAGTCCTCGGGGGCGAGGTCGGCCGGGAGCCGGGCGGCATGGCGGGGTTGCGGGAGGGGAAAGGCCGGCGCGGGCGGCTTGGTGGCGGGAACGTCTGGCTTCACGGCAGGAGTGGAACACAGGCAACCGGGCGTTCGCGAGTTGCCTAAACTCGCGCCATGCATCTCAGCATCGCCCGAGCCCAGGACCGGCTTGCCGACCTATGCCGTCGGCACCACATCGCCAGGCTCGAGGTCTTCGGCTCCGCCGCGCGGGGCGAGGATTTCGAGCCGGACAGCGATGCGGACCTGCTGGTTGCGTTCGAGGCCGGCGTGCGCGTGGGCCTGCAGGAGTGGGAAACGCTCCGGCTGGACCTGGAGCAGGTGCTCGGGCGGCCTGTCGACCTCGTCCAGGAGGGCGCGGTGGCAAATCCGTTCGTGCGCCGCCAGATCGACAGGGACAGGGAGCTGCTGTTTGCAGCGTGACCCGCGCGCCTATCTCTGGGATGCCTTGCAGGCCGCCCAGGCGCTGCGGGCCTTCGTGGCCGACGCCGATTCGCAGCGTTATTCGGCCGACGAATTGCTTCGTTCCGCGGTCGAGCGCAAGTTGGAGATCATCGGCGAGGCCCTGGGCCAGCTTGCCAAGCTGGATGCCGACCTGGCCCGGCAGGTACCGCGCCTGCCTCAGATCGTCGCTTTCCGCAATGTGCTGATCCATGGCTACGCCCGGGTGAACCATGAGACGGTCTGGAACGTCGTGCAGGACGCCGTCCCCGAACTGATGAGGACGCTGCAGGAACTGCTGGAGCGTGCGGGCGACGCCGACGGCACTCCCGGTTGAGTGTCAGGCCGCCTCTTGCGGCCCTCACCACGTCACAAATGGACGCGTCTTGAAAGAACTGCCACACCGAAAGCGCCGAACACTTCTCATTCCCGTAATTGCCCGCTGAAGGCGGATCATGAAGACGAAGTCATCTCTCGCCCTGTCATTGGCAACTTCCCTGCTCGTGGCCTGTGGTGGCGGAGGCGGCGACGCCGGCACGCCCACCAGTCCGTCGAATTCCGGCACCCTGGTCCTGAGCCTCACCGACGCGCCGTCCTGCGGCTACGACCACGTCTACGTCACCGTGCAGAAGGTGCGCGTCAATGCCAGCGCCAGCGCCTCGGACACCGATGCCGGCTGGACCGACCTCACCGTCGGCCCCACCCAGCGCTTCGACCTCCTCGCCCTGGGCAACGGCGTGCTGGCCAGCCTCGGCCAGCTGCCCCTGCCGGCCGGCCACTACTCGCAGCTGCGCCTCGTGCTGGCCGACAACGACGCCGCCCATCCGCTGGCCAATTCCGTCGTGCCCACCGGCGGCGCCGAGACGTCGCTGACCACGCCCAGCGGCCAGCAGAGCGGCGTCAAGCTCAATGCCGACATCACCATCGCCGCCAACCAGATCGCCGACTTCGTGCTCGACTTCGATGCCTGCAAGTCCGTCGTCACGGCGGGCGCCTCGGGGCAGCGCCTGCTCAAGCCCGTGGTGTCGGTGCTGCCCCACCTGCTGTCGGGCGTCAGCGGCTATGTGGACCCCGCCATCGCCAACGGCGCCACCGCCATCAGCGTGCAGCAGGGCGGTGTCGTCCTCAAGGCCACGGCGCCCGATGCCGCCGGCAAGTTCGTCCTCGCGCCGGTGGCGCCCGGCAACTACGACCTGGTGGTGCGGGCCGCCAAGCGCGCGACGCTCGTGATCACCGGCGTGCCCGTCACGGCCGACACCGTGACGGCCATCGCCAGCAGCGCCGCGCCGCTGTTGCCGCCGACGGCGGTGATGGGGCAGATCGGCGGCAGCGTCACGGCGGCCGGCGTGGCCAGCACCGCGCCCATCGCGGCGACGCAGAAGCTCGCGAGCGGCGCGACCATCACCGTCGCCGAGACCCAGGCCGACGCCACCACCGGGGCCTACATGCTGACCCTGCCGGCCACCCCGCCCTGGGTGGCGCCCTATGCGACGCCGCCGGCCAGCTTCAACTTCGCCCCCGACTCCGGCATCGACCTGCCCTACACGCTGGCCGCCAGCCTGAACGGCACGACCAAGACCGCCGGGCCGCTGACGCTGGCGGGCGGTGCCGTGATGACGGCGAACTTCGGCTTCTGAGGGCGGCAGTCGGCCCCGGGGGACCGGGCCTGCCGACACGCCCCCCTGCGCCGCCCGCACGGCCGGGGGCGCGGGATTCCGAGTTGGACAAGGTGCCTTCCGCCCGGCATCCTGGGCGCGACGCGGCCGGCAGACGCCGCGCGATCCACCCCGGAGGAGACCCCCATGAAGACGACGACGCTCGCCGCCCTGGCGGCCGCGGCCCTGGCCCTGGGCGGCTGCGGACGCACCCCGCCCGCCCCGGCGGGCAATGCCAGCCCCGCCACCGTGCAGGCCAACGCCCAGTTCGCCAAGGCCCTGCCGCTGGCCGACCCGGCGGGCCTGGAGGACGCCCAGCGCGGCCTCATTGCGCGGCCCGAAGGCCGCATCACGGCGGCCGACGGCCGTGTCATCACCGATTTCGCCGCCTTCGGCTTCGTGGCCGGCGACGCGCCGCCCACGGTCAACCCCAGCCTCTGGCGCCATGCGCGGCTGAACGCCCAGGCCGGCCTCTTCAAGGTGGTGGACGGCGTCTACCAGGTGCGCGGCTTCGACATCGCCAACATGACCCTCGTCCAGGGCCGCAGCGGCTGGATCGTCATCGACCCGCTGACCTGCCAGGAGACGGCCTCGGCCGCCCTGGCCTTCGCGCGCAAGCACCTCGGCGACCGGCCGGTCACGGCCCTGCTCTACACCCACAGCCACGTCGACCACTTCGGCGGCGCCCTGGGCGTGCTCACGCCGCAGCAGGCGCGCCAGGTGCCCGTCATCGCCTCGGCCGGCTTCGTGGAGGAGGCCACCAGCGAGAACATCCTCGTGGGCACCGCGATGGCGCGCCGCTCGTTCTACCAGTTCGGCAAGAACCTCGAACGCTCGCCCCGGGGCCTGGTGGACACCGGCCTGGGCAAGGCCGTGGGCTACGGCCGCATCGGCCTGCTGGCGCCGACCGACCTCGTCACCCAGCCCACCGAGGAGCGCGTGCTCGACGGCGTGAAGTTCGTCTTCCACAACGTCCCCGGCGCCGAGGCCCCGGCGGAGATGACCTTCTCCATCCCGGCGCTCAAGGTCTACGGCGGCGCCGAGAACCTCGCCCAGACCCTGCACAACCTGCTGCCGGTGCGCGGCGCCAAGGTGCGCGACGCCCTGCGCTGGGCCGGCTACCTGCAGGACGCGCTGGACCAGCTCGGCGATGCCGAGGTCTATGTCGGCCAGCACAACTGGCCCGTCTGGGGCCATGCGCGCATCGTCGACTTCATCACCCGCCAGCGCGACGCCTACAAATACATCCACGACCAGACCGTGCGCCTCATCAACGCGGGCCTCACGCCCGCCGAGATCGCCGAGCAGGTGCGCCTGCCCGCCTCGCTGCAGGGCCAGTTCGCCACCCGTGGCTACTACGGCGACGTGCGCCACAACGTCAAGGCCGTCTACCAGTTCTACCTCGGCGCCTACGACGGCAACCCCGCCCATCTCGATCCGCTGCCCCCGGTCGAGATGGCCAAGCGCTACGTGGCCCTGGCCGGCGGCGCCGACAAGGCCCTGGCCGCGGCACAGGCCGCCTTCGACCAGGGCGACTACCGCTGGGCCGCCGAACTGCTCAACCACGTGGTCTTCGCCGATCGCGGCCAGCAGGCCGCGCGCGAGCTGCTGGCGCGCACCTACGAGCAGCTCGGCTACGCCGCCGAGGCGGCCACCTGGCGCAACAGCTACCTCACGGCCGCCGCCGAGCTGCGCAACGGCCCGCCGACCCAGGGCGTGGACCGCGCCGCGGCGCTGGACATGCTCGCCCAGACGCCCATCGAGCGCTTCCTCGAGGCCATGGCCGCGGGCCTGGACGGCCCGGCCGCCGAGGGCAAGGACCTGAAGATCAACCTCGTCTTCACCGACACCCGCGCCTCCTACGTGCTGTGGATCGAGAACGCCGTGCTGCACCACCGGCGCGCCGAGCCGGCGCCCGATGCGAACGCCACGCTCGCGCTGACCCAGGGCTTCTTCCTGCGCATGATGGCCGGCACCGCCGGCGCCAAGGACATGCTCACCTCCGACGAGCTCAAGGTCACCGGCAGCCGCATCGACCTGGCCCGCTTCTTCGGCCTCATCGACAAGGCGCCGGGCACCTTCCCCATCGTGACGCGGTAGCGGCGCCGTTTCGGAGCGCGCCGAGGTCCGGGGGTCCGCTGCCTTAGTGGACCTCGGCCGCCAGCTCAGCCGGCAAAGCCTTGACCTGGCGCAACGCGGCCTTGGCCCGCTGCTCAGTTGCAGCCAGGTCAAAAGCCGCCTGCAGGCCCAGCCACAAGTCGGCGCGGCTGCCGCGCTCCGGGCCCAGCCAGCGCTCCAGCCTCAGCGCCATTTCCGGCGAGATCGCCGCCGCGCCATTGAGCACGCGGGACAGCGACACACGCGACACACCGAGGGCTTGTGCCGCCTCGGTGACGCTCAGGCCCAGAGCCGGCAGCACGTCGTCGCGCAACGTCAAGCCAGGATGAGGGGGGTTGTGCATCCGTGCCATGGGTACTCCTTCAGTGGTAGTCCTGGTAATCCACCAGGATCGCGTCGCCATCCTCGAACCGGAATGTCAGCCGCCAATTGCCGCTCACGCTCACGGCCCAGTGGCCTTCGAGCGTGCCGCTCAATGGATGCAGCCGCCAGCCGGGGATGTTCATGTCCTGCGCGGACTGGGCCTGATTGAGGTGGGCCAGTTGCCGAGCCAGCCGCGGCGCGTGGGCCGCCTGGATGCCCGCCTTCGAGCCCTTCAGGAAAAAGGCCTCGATACCCTTGTGCGCGAAGGTCTTGATCATCGGTGCCCAGTGTATCGCGACGCGATACGCGATGCAAGCTGCCGATTGACACGGGGCGAAGCCGTGCGTGGAGGCCAACGCGACGTGACCGGAGCGTCCTGGCCGTCACCGCGAGTGTGCGCAGCGGTGGGCCTAGCGCGGCGCCGGCGGCGGCGCACGGGCTGGAAGCGCTTGGGCCGGCCAGCTGCGTGGGCGACGCGCGCTGTGCCCACACAGGGTCGGTCAGCACGCGCAGGCCGTCGATCTCGATCAGCACCGTCGAGTGGCCCAGCCAGCTGGCCCGCAGGCCGCTGCCGGCGGGCTTGAGCCAGCGGTCCAGCGGGTTCACCGCTCGCTGCGCTCGCGCAGGCCCGGCAGCACGGGGTGGATGTTGCGGAAGCCTTCGCCCGACCACATCGGCGAGGCCTTCATGCGTTCCAGGCGCAGGCCGGCGGCGCGCTTGCCAAATGATTTCATCGGGAGCGAAGTGTGTGTGGGGCCCGGGAAGCTGGCGTCGCGCGGGGCGTTTTCAAGCCGGCCGTGCGGCTTGTCACAGCTGGCCGTCTTGAAACCGCGCCGGGCGACGGCATGTGGAACTTCGATTGCCCCCATGAGGACTGCCATGCCTTCCGTCGTCCGGTTCACCGTCCCGTCAGAACTGCTGGCCTTCGCCCGCCTCGCCCAACTGCTGCAGGCCCTCGATGGCCAGGGCGGCGCGGCCGATCCGCACCAGTACCGCCTGCTGGTCGAGAAGATCAGTGCCGAGCTGCGCACCCACCAGGGCCACCCCGCCCTGCCGGCCCTGCTCGACCATTTCCCCTCCAGCGCCGAGATCTACGAGAACCTGCAGTACGCCCACGCCGGCCTGTGCCGCGCGCCGCTGGAGCTGTCGCTGAATTCCGAGCTGGCCGCGCGCAGCCTGCTCGAGCGGGTGCGGCGCGGCTGACGCGCCCGGCTCAGGCGCGCCTGAGGCCGATCTCGAACACCACCCCGTCCGGCACGTTGTGGGCGGCGATGCTGCCGCCCATCTTGGCCAGATAGGTCTTGGCCACGAACAGGCCTTGGCCGCGGCGGGCGCCGTCCTCGGGCTCGGCGTCGCTGACGCCGTAGTCGAAGACCCGCCCCAGCAGCGCCTCGGCGATGGGCGGCCCCTGGTTGTGGATGTCCACGGTGGCGGACTCGCCTTCGACGCGCAGTGCCAGCGTGATGGGCGTGCCCGGCACCCGGTGGCGGGCCGCGTTGGACAGCACGTGGGTGATGGCGTCTTCCAGCGGATATTCGTCGGCCTGCACCCAGACCGGCTCGCCTGCCGGTGCGTAGGCGACGGCGTCGACGCCGGCGTAGGCGGCGTTCTCGGCCACGCCGCGCAGGAAGGCGTCCAGGTCCATCCGCCCCACGGCCAGCGTGGCGGCGGCCAGGGCCTCGCTGGGCGAGGCCTGGCCGTAGAGCACCTTCACCGCCTGCTGCATGCGCTGCACGTAGCGCCGGCTCGGGTCGTCGTCGCCCGCGTGCAGCAGCATCAGCGACTGCAGCGGCGACATGATCTCGTGGCCCACGGCATGCCACTGGTCGTGCTCGCGCTCGGCGCGCAGCTGCTCGCGGCGCAGGCTGTCGCGGGCATGCTGCAGCAGCTCGCCGAGCGTGCCGGCCAGGATGCCGAGCTCGTCGCGGCCGCGCAGGTCGGCCACGTCCAGCGTGCCCAGCTCGAAGCGCTCGGGGGCCTGCAGCTGGTGGGACAGGGCGGCGGCCCGGCGGGTCAGCACCGCCACCCGGCGGATCAGGCCCATCTCGATGATGAGCCAGGCCAGGCCGATGGCCGCCAGCATCGCGCCCACGGGCCAGGCCATGCGCGCGGCGCTGGCGCTCAAGGCGCGGTCCAGGCCCTGGAGGTCGCCGCTCAGCGTGATGTCGAAGCGCCCGCGCGGCGTCGTCACGGCGTCGTGCGCCGTCAGCGTGCGCGGCGCGGCCGGGGCGGGCAGGTGCTGGATCAGCGTCGTCAGCCAGGGCGAGGGCGGTGCGCCGGTTTCCTCGGCGCCCTGCAGCAGCGCCACGACGTTGGCGCCGCGCGTGATCTTCAGCGTCTCGCCTGGTGACAGCGCGCCGGTGAGCCGGGCCAGGCTCAGCGCCGGCTGGGCATCGGGCGCGGCGCTGTCGAAGAGCACGCTGCCGCCCGGCCCGAGCAGGGCCAGGCGCAGGCCGGTGCGGGCCAGGTCGGCCGGGGGCCACTGCGGGCCGCCGGGGCGGAACAGCGCCTCGCGGAAGGCCTCCACCGGCAGCCGGATGGAGACGATGGTGCGGCGTGCGCAGGGCTCGGCCGTGGTCAGGCAGGGGCCTTCGCGCCAGACCCAGCCGCGGAAGTCGCGCTGCGGCCGGGCCTGGGCGGGCAGCAGGGCCGCGTCGTCCGGCGCCGGCACGACGAAGCCCGGCAACTGGCCGCGCTGGCCGTCGGCCATCTCGACCGGCGCCAGCCACTGCCTTTCGCTGCCACCGCTGCGCAGCCGGATGTGCACGCGGTGCACGTCCGACAGGTCGCGCGCGCCGCGCTCGCGGCTGACCAGCGGCGGCGCATCCAGGCTGGCCACGAGGTAGACGAAGGCGCCTGCATAGGCATTGCTGCCGACGGCTGTGCACAGGCTGGCGCCGCCGGGGTACTGCAGGGCGCAGCCGGCCATCTCCACGGCACGCTGGGCCTTGGTGGCGTCGTCGAAGTCGATGGCGCCGAAGGGCAGCACCAGCGGCGCCACCCAGCCGGCGTCCACCTGCGCGGGCTCGGGGTTCATCAGCGCCAGCTGGCCCGAGGGATGCCGCAGCTGGGCCACGATCTCGGCCAGGGACTTGGCGAAGGTCTGCTCATAGCGCTGCGCATTGCGCTGGCGTTCCTCGTTCAGCAGCGCGACGGCCAGGGCCAGCGTGGCCAGGGCCAGCGCGATGAAGACGAGGTGGAAGACGATGCGGTTGCGGAACGCCGCCACGCCCAGGCGCGGCACGTCGGGCAGGGGCAGGTCGACGCGGCCGAGCTTCACGCGGTGGCGGCGCCCGGGGTCACGCGCCGCCGCCGGGGCTGGAGGTCCACCGGAACCCGCGCATCGGGATGTTCTCGATGCCGTCGAAGGCCGGGTCCACGTCGCGGAAGGCGTCGCGGATGGTGGCGACGTGCTTGCGCACGTTGTCGCGGTTGCGACCGCTCTTGACCACGTCGAACAGGTCCTCGTAACTCACCACTTCGCCGGCGCGGGCGTGCAGCGTGGCGAGGATGCGCTGGGCCGTCAGCGGCAAGTTGATGCGCTGGCCGCGCCACAGGGCCGAGCGCTGCTTGAGCGGGTCGAGCAGCAGGCTGTCGTCGCCGGCCCGGGCTGCTGCCGCCTTCGGTTCGCGCAGCCGGGCGGTGCGCAGGATGTCCAGGAAGGTCTCGACGAACTCGGCCTCGTCGAAGGTCGTCTTCTGCAGGTAGTCCCAGGCGTCGAGCGCCTTCATGATGCTGCGGTAGATGGCCGCCGGCATGGCCGAGACGACCAGCACCGGCGTGCCCAGGCCCTGCTTGTTGATCTCGTTGATCAGCGCCACGCCGGCGTTGCGTTCGCGGCCCAGCTCGATGTCGAGCACGACGAGGTCGTAGCGCTCGCGGTGCAAGGCCGCCTCGGCGGCGTCGCGGTCGAAGTGCTGGTCGACGGTGAGTTCCGGACGGGCGGCGCGTATCCAGCCGGCGAGCTGCTCGCTGGTGGTGGGGTCGTCCTCGATGACGGCGATGCGGGGCATGGGCGGTTCAGTTCGACGGGTGTGCCACGCCGAAGCGCTCGGCCAGGCGGCTCAGGCGCCCGTCCAGCGTCCACAGCGCCGCACCGGTGGTCATCAGGGTGGAGGCCAGCAGCGACAGGTCCACGAAGCCGCAGCCCTGGCCGAAAAGCTGCTCGCGCTCGATGAATTCGAGAAGCTCGCGCACCGTGGCCTGCCGGGTCGGTTGAAGGCAGTCCAGGTCGGCGAGTGTGCGTCGGCGGTTGGGCGGCGTGCCGCAGGCGATTTCGGCGACGACCAGGGGATGCGTCAAGACGCGATCCGCGGCCAGCAACTCGGCCAGTCCGTCGATGCCATCGCGGAAGTGCTGGACCCAAACCGACGTGTCGACGAGAACTCCGCCCGTCATTGGGCCGCATCGCCGCGTCGGCGGGGCACGTCTTCCATCCGGGGGGCGCTGCCGCCCAGGGCGCCCAGCCGCTTGGCGGCCTGCACGCGCACGAAGGTCTTGATGGCCTCGCGGAATAGGTCGGCCTTGTCCATCGTCGGGTCGGCCACTTCGAGCGCCCTTTCGTACAGGGCATCGTCAATCGTCACGGTCGTGCGCAAGGCCGGCTCCCAGCATCTTGAATGATGACAGTTTGCATCTAAACCGATGCTACCTCAAGCCGGACGCCGGCTTCAGCCGCCGATGACGCCGCAGGCCACGCGGGCGCCGCCACCGCCCAGGGGCGCGGGGTGATCGGCGTGGTTGTCGCCGCCGGCGTGGACCATCAGGGCGCGTTGCTTCACGTCGGCGAGCTTGAGGCGGGGCGCGAGGACCGGCGTGGTCGCCGTGCCGTCGGCGGCCACGTACAGCGGCGGCAGGTCGCCGAGGTGGCCGTCGCCCCAGGGCTCGCCGTGCTTCTTGGTGCCCTGCGGGTCGAGGTGGCCGCCCGCACCGCCGGCCGGCACGACGGCGCCATTGGCCTCGGCGGGGGCGCAGGACGGCTTTTCATGGACGTGGAAGCCGTGCAGGCCGGGCGGCAGGCCCTTGAGCTGCGGATAGAAAGCCAGGCCGTAGGGCGTCTCGGCGATGCGCACGCTACCCAGCGCGGCGCCGTCGCCCTGCTTCTCGGCGGTGTTCAGGGTGACGGTGACTTCGGCGCTGAAGGCCAGGGTGCTGGCGAGCAGGCCGGCGGCGGCGATGAGGTGGCGGCGCATGGGGGTCCCCTTGGAGTGAGGCGGGTGAGGATAGCAATGGGGTGGGGTGAGGTGGGTTGGGGGCTTAGGGGGGCGTTTGGATCGGAGGCTTTTGCGGGGAGCCTTTGTGTTCGTTGCACCGTGCCGGGAATTCGCCCCGGCGGGCGACCTACTTTCTTGTGTCGACAAGAAAGTAGGCAAAGAAACGACCCCTGCAAAACCGCCCACCAGCGCAGCGGGTGGGTCCCCTGCGATGCTCGAACTCCGAGAACAGCCGAACAGCCGGAGTGCCAATCGCGCCAGCCATGCCCTTGAGGTATTTCGTCTTACCCCCTTTAGCGCCGCCGAGGAACGGAAAGCCTTGAGGCGGCGTGCGCAGCACGCTTCAACAACTGACTCAGCGCCACTGTTTGACCGGAGCGTAGCGAAGGGAGTTTTGCGCGGCGCCTCAAGGCTTGAGTACCGCAGGGAACCCCGCCGCGAAGCGGCGGGGCGGCGCGGTCGGGGGGAGCTCTTTGCCTACTTTCTGGCGGACCAGAAAGTAGGTCGCCCGCGGGGGCGAAATCCCCGCACGGTGCACCGAGTCAAAAGGCTCCCAGCAAAAGCAACCCGAAACCCAACCCGCCCCCCGGAAGATTCCTTCCCCCTCGCCGGAAGACATCCCCCCTCCCCACCTCTCGTCCCTTCCCCCCCGACCGGCAACCATGGCCGCCATGCATCGCCCCACCCCAACCCGCGATGCCGACAAGCCCAAGGAGCCCGTCACCATGCTGCACCGCCTCAAGACCCTCGCCGCCTCCGTCCGCCAGGCCTTCGGCCGCGGCGCCCGCCGCGGCCTGGATGCCGCGCCCACCGCCGCCCGCACGCTGCGCCGCGCCCTGCCGCCGCTGCTGGCCCTGGCGGCCGCCACCGCGGCCGGCTACGCCGTCGTCATGCACCCGCCCGTGCAGGCCGTGCCGCGCGGCCAGGCCGCTGTGCGAACCAACCAGTTCAGCGGCGGCACGAGCGAGTTCCGCGACGGCAGCTTCCTGCGCATCCCCGGCCTTCACGAGGTGCGCCTGTTCCCGCTGCGCGACCAGAGCTACCACCCGGCGGCCCTCGCCAAGGCCGACGGGCCGGCGCCGCTGCAGTCGGTCGAGGGCCTGTCCCTGGGCCTGGACATGAACCTGCGCTGGACGGTCGACCCCGCCCGCCTGGGCGAGCTCTCGCGCAAGCTGCCGGACGACATCGAGGCCGACGTCATCGCGCCGGCGGTGCAGGCCGTCGTCTACAAGCAGATCGCCCGCCACACGGTGCGCGAGATCTTCTCCAGCCAACGGGCCGAGATCGCCGCCGCGCTGGAGGCCGAGCTGCGCGCCCGGCTCGCCACCGACGGCATCCTGCTGCACGGCGTGCAGATCGGCTCGGTCGACCTGCCGGCCGACTACCGCCGCGGCATGGACCGCCTGCTGGCCGACAGCCTGGCCAGCGAGCGCATGCGCTACACGCTGGAGATCGCCGACAAGCGCGTCAAGGAGACCGAGCTGCAGGCCGCCGCCGACAAGGTGCGCCGCGAGACGGCCGCCGAGGCCGCGGGCCGCGAGCAGGTCATCGCCGCCAAGGCGCAGGAGGAGGCCATGAAGCACGTGCTGCCCTTCAAGCAGAAGCAGGTGGAGCAGCGCGCCCTGGAAGCGCAGGCCGAGAGCGCGGCCCGCATCAAGCAGGCCGAAGGTCAGGCCGAGGCGCGCCGCATCGAGGTCGCCGCCGAGGCCGCCGCGCGCCAGAAGCTGGCCGACGCCGAGGCCTACCGCGTCGCCCAGGTGGGCAAGGCCAACGCCGGCCAGATGGCCGCCGAGGGCGAGCTGCTGACCCGCCACCCGCTGCTGGTGCAGAAGGCCATGGCCGACAAGCTCTCGGACAAGGTGCAGGTCATCATCGCCCCGCCCGGCTCGGGCGGCTTCATCGGCAGCGCCCTGCTCGCGGGCGCGGCGCCACAGGCGCAGGCCCGTGGCGCCGCCGAGGGCGGTGCACAGGAGAAGGAGTAAGCCGCCATGCGCCGCATCGCCCTCATCGTCGTCGCCGCGGCCGTGGCCGCCCTCGTCATGACAGAGGCCGACGCCGCTCCCGCCGCCGAAGCCTTCCCGCGCGCCGGCCTTGTCGTGCAGGACGCCCCGCTGCGCGGCGCGCCGCGCGACAGCGCCTCGCTGCAGGCCCAGATGAGCCGCGGCGAGGCGCTGGAGATCCGCGCCGAGCGTGGTGACCACTGGCAGGTCTGGGACTATCGCCGCGAGCGCGGTGGCTGGATGCGCAAGGTCCAGGTCCTGCCCATGCCGCGCGGCGAAGGGGCCAGCGCCGAGCTGCTGTCGCAGCTGCGCCTGGCCCGCCAGCAGTGGGGCACCGAAGGCCTGGGCCTCGGCCTGGCCGCGGCCTATGTGCAGGCCGCCACGCCGGCGGAGCTGGCCGGCCCCGGCGGCGCCGAGGCGCTGGATGCCATGGGGAGCTTCGCCGAGCGAATCGCCGAGCGCGCCTCGCTGCCGGCCGCCCGGCCCGGCGAGGGCCAGCTCGGCGCCCAGATGGACGTGGCCGCGCGCTACGGCCTGAAGTTCGAGCAGTTCGAGACCGGCGAGGACGGCCGCGTGCAGGTCTGCTACGACGGTGAGGCCTTCCGCCGCCTGCTCGTCACGGCGGCCACGCCCGAGCAGCGCGTGCGCGCGGCCCTCGCGCTGACGCGGCCCGACTGCCTGAACCCGCGGGCCACGCCGCGCGAGGCCGAGGCGCGCGACCAGTGGCGCCAGCAGGTGCTGGCCCAGGTCGATGCCGCCACGCTGCCGGTGCACTGGCGCAACCGGCTGATGATGCGGCGCGCCTCGGTGGCGGCCAGCCTCGCCTTCGCCCAGGCCCGCCGCGGGGCGGGGGGCGAAGCCGCCCCGGCGCTGGCCGAGTTCGCCGCCGTCGTGCCCACCGAGCTGACCGAGGACGACCAGGCCGCCTACGCCGATGCGGCCATGCGGGTCAATGCGGCGCGCTGGCTGGGCACGAGCGCGGCGGCGCGCGATTTCGGCACCGTCCAGTTGGCCGTGCAGGCCGGCGCCGAGGGCGAGCGCTGCGTCGAGCTGAAGGAGGCCGGCAAGCTGGCCGCGCGCCGCTGCAGCTATGGCCAGGTGGCGCTCGCCTCGGCCTCGCTCAACCGCGAGGGCCGCGCCCTGGCCCTGGCCGTGCAGCCGCTGGACGGCTGGCGCGAGCTGTGGGTGTTCCTGAAGGAGCCGGGCCGCGACGGCGGCTGGCGCGTCGAGGTGATGCCGCCGGCGCCGGCCCAGCCGGGCCTGGGCGTCGCGGAGTTCGCCGGCTGGGTGCCGGGCGGGGCGCAGATGCTGCTGGCACGGGAGTTCCGGGCCGAGGGCCGCTACCGCCGCAGCTTCGAGGTGGTGTCGCTGCCCAACCTCGCCGTCGAGCGGCAGTCGCCGGAGCCGGCCCTGCTCGGCGCCTACCAGCGCTGGTCGGACGCGGCCTGGCGCGGCGCCTCGCCCATCCGCCGCTGAGGCAGCGGCCCGGCGCCGTGTCAGCCCGACAGCACCGGGGCCGCCACCTGCAGCGGCAACTCCAGCCGCGCGACGGTGCCCTGCCCCGGGCGGCTGTCCAGCTCCAGGCTGCCGCCCAGCATGCCGTGCACGAGGCTGTGGGCGACGAACAGGCCCAGGCCGCTGCCGCCCTGGCCGAAGGTGGTCGTGAAGAAGGGCTCGAAGGCGCGCGCCACGTCGGTCTGCGGCATGCCGGCGCCGCTGTCGCGCACCTCCAGCGTCAGCCGCGCATCGCCGCTGCGGTGGGCGCTGACGCGGATCTCGCCGCTGCGTCCGTCGCGAAAGGCGTGCAGGCAGGCGTTCTCCAGCAGCTGCTCCAGCACCTGCTGCAGCACCTCGGGGTAGCCGTCGAGGCGAAAGCCCTCGGGCAGCTCGCAGGCGAAGCGCAGGCGCTCGACGCTGAGCCTGGCCTGCACGCGCGCCCAGGCCTGCAGCACGGCCTCGCGCAGGTCGAAGCGCGAGCGCACGGCGCGGGCGCTGCCCTCGGTCAGCTGCTTGAAGCGGTTGACCAGGCGCAGCGCGCGGTCGATGTTCTGCTCGACGAGTTCGGCGCCGGCTCGCGTGCGCTCCACCCAGTCCGCCAGCTCCTGGCGCTTCAGCGGCGCGCCGTCGGCCATGCGGCTGGCGAAGCCGGCGCTGCCCGCCCGCAGGGCGCTGGCGCTCAGCAGGGCGTTGCCCAGCGGCGTGTTCATCTCGTGGGCGATGCCCGCGAGCAGCTGGCCCAGCGCTGCGAGCTTGCGGCTGTTGACGAGCTCGTCCTGCGTGGCGAGCAGCTCGGCCGTGCGGGCCTGCACCTGCTCCTCCAGCCATTGCGCGGCGCGGCGCCTTTCCTCGTCGCGGCGCGCCTGGTCGATGGCGATGCCGGCAAGGTGGCTGGCCGTGTGCAGGGCGCCGAGCTCGGCGGTGGTGGGGCGGCGCACCTCGCGGTAGTACATCGCGAAGCTGCCGACCACGCGGCGGTTGGCGGCGTGGATGGGCGCCGACCAGCAGGCCCGCAAGCCGTGCGGCAGGGCGAGGTCGCGGAAGCGCACCCACAGCGGGTGGGTGGCGATGTCGTCGACGATGACGAGCCGGTCGTCGTACATGGCCGTGCCGCAGGAGCCCACGGTCGGGCCGATCTCCAGGCCGTACAGGGCCTGCATGTATTCCGCGGGCATGCGCGGGCCCGTCCCGGCGCTGACGTGGCGGCCCTCCAGGTCCAGCAGCAGCACGCTGCAGTACAGGCCCTCGAACTGCGACTCGATCAGGGCCGTCAACCGCTCCAGCACGGGCTGCAGGGGCTGGCCGGTGGCCACCATCTCCAGCAGCTCGTTCTTGGCGCGGTTCAGCAGCTCGGCGGACTGCATGCGGCTCACATCCACCAGGTAGGCGGCCACCACGGGCTCGCCGTCGCGCTCGGTCATGGTCAGGTGCAGCTCGTGGGGCCGCGACTCGCCGCCGCGGGTCTTGAAGGTCCAGGCCAGGCTGAGCGTGCCGCTGCGCTGCAGCTGCTCGAAGACGGCGGCCAGCGCGGCGTCCGAGGCGCGGCCGTCGGGCTGGGTCGGCGGGCACAGCTGCGCCAGCGGCATGCCCTTGAGCGAGGCGGGGTCGTGGCCCAGCACCCGGGCCCGCCCCGAGGCCGCACCGGCGATGGGCAGCTCGGGGGTGGCCTTCACGAGCAGTATCGCGACATGGGTCATGTCGTCCATCTCGGCCTCCGCAGGTTGGGGCCGGGTCGGCCGCCCGGCACTAATTCCGTAACTGTGCCGCATCCCGCCGCGTCGGGCCAGAATGCCGGCCTCGCCACGGACCGAACGGACTGCGCCATGCCCCAGATGCTGCTCATCGTCGAACCCCTGGGCCAGCGCGCCGAGCGCGGGCGCGCCGCGGGCGAGGTCGTCTACCAGCGCATGGTCGATTTCGCCGCCGAACTGCAGCGCGAGGGCCTGCTGCTGGGCGTGAACTCCCTTGGCTCCGCGGCCCGGCGCCTGTCCAAGCGCGATGGCGGCGCCCAGGTCTGGGACGGGCCCTTCGCCGAGGCCAAGGAGATGGTGGGGGGCTATTTCCTGCTCGACACCGAAGACCCCGAGGTGGCCCTCGCCTGGGCCGAGCGCTGCCCCGCGGCGGAGTGGGCGACCGTGGAGATCCGAGGCGTAGGCCCCTGCTATCTGTGAGCCCCTCGTCCGCGTCCGCCGCGCTGGACGCGGGCGGACCCGGCCGGTCTTGCAGACCGCGCAGCCGACAGAGCGGCTGCTCTTCGGCAGGCACGGCAAGTCCGCAGGACTTGCCGTGTCCGGCCTCAGCCCCCTGGGGGACGGCCCTGCGGGCGGCATCGAGCCGCCCGCAAGGTCAGGCGGGCCGGCTTGGGGCGGCCCGGCGCTCGGCCCGGGATGTTGGCGATGACTCGGTAGTTACCCGGAGTCTGTCGATTCCGGCTCGCCAGGATCGTCGTGGGAATGAAGGCCGCGAAAGCCGCCGCCTCGCCAACCAGGAGACCCACGATGCGATTCATGATCCAGGTCCGCGCCACCGCCGTGAGCGAGCGCGGCGAACCGCCCGGCCCCGAGTACGCCAAGCTCTTCGAGGAGATGGGCGCCTTCCATGAGGAGATGGCGCGTGCCGGCGTGCTGCTGGACGGCGCCGGCCTGCGGCCCAGCCGCGACGGCTGGCGCCAGCGCTACCACCTCGACGGCCGCCGCGAAGTCGTCGACGGCCCCTTCGCCGAGGTCAAGGAGCTGATCGCCGGCTACACGCTCATCCAGGTGCGCTCGGCCGAGGAGGCCCGGGCCTGGGCCAGCCGCTTCCCCAACCCCTTCCCGGGGACGCCCTGCGAGATCGAGGTGCGCCCGTTGTACGAGGACGCCGACTTCGCCCCCGGCGGCGACATGGCCCTGCCCACCGAGTGAGGAGGCCGCGATGAACAACCTCTCCATCATCTTCATCGGCCTAGGGCTGGCCGTCTTCATGCTGCTGGCCTATGCCGCGACGCGGCCCGACGAATTCCGCGTCGAGCGGCGGCTGCGCATCGGTGCGACGGCCGAGCAGCTCTGGCCCCTCGTCGGCGAGCTGCGCGGCTTCAACCGCTGGAACCCCTACGAGCGCAAGGACCCCCTCATCAAGGGCCGCTACGACGGCGCGGCCAGCGGCATCGGCTCGCGCTACCTCTGGGAGAGCGACAAGGTGGGCACCGGCAGCCTGGAGGTGACCGGCGTGCAGCCCGGGCGCGCCGTGCAGATGAAGCTCGACTTCGTCAAGCCCTTCGAGGCGCACAACCAGGCGGAGTTCGCCCTGCAGTCCACGGCCGACGGCGCCACCGAGGTCCGCTGGAGCATGCACGGCACGGCCAACTTCATGAGCAAGCTGATGGGCGTGTTCATCGACATGGACAAGATGGTGGGCCGCGACTTCGAGGACGGCCTGCACAACCTGCGCCAGCTCGCCGAAGGAGGCCAGCCATGAAGGACCTGGAATTCGGCATCGACATCGCCGCGCCCGTGCCGCGGGTCTGGGACTGCATGTTCGACCCCCTGGCCTACCGCGACTGGACCAGCGCCTTCGCCGAGGGCTCCTACTACGAAGGCAGTTGGGAGGCCGGCCGCCGGCTGCGCTTCCTCGACCCCAAGGGCTTCGGCATGGAGGCGGTGGTGGACGAGAACGTGCCCCACGAGCGGCTCACGCTGCGCCTGGTCCGCGAGATCAAGGACGGCCGCCCCCTGCCCGACAGCCGCCTGCACCGCGAGCCGGCCTTCGAGAGCTACCGCTTTCGCGCCACGCCCTCAGGCGGCACGCGGCTGGACGTGAAGCTGCAGAGCTGGGACGACGGCTTCACCGACTTCCTGCAAACCACCTGGCCGCAAGCCCTGCAACGCCTCAAGGCCCTGGCCGAGACCCCCACCTGACCGAAAGCACCGCCATGCAGATCAAGATCTCCACCGTCTTCGTCGACGACCAGGACAAGGCCCTGGCCTTCTACACCGGCAAGCTCGGCTTCAGGAAGATGGCCGACATCGCCATGGGCCAATACCGCTGGCTGACCGTCGTGTCGCCCGAGGGCGTGCACGGCGTCGAGCTGCAGCTCGAATCCGTCGTCGGCTTCGACGCTGCCGCGCTGTTCCAGAAGACGCTCTACGAATCCGGCCGCCCCTGCACCGCCTTCGTCACCGAAGACGTCGACGCCGAGGCCCAGGCGCTGCGCGATCGCGGCGTCGCCGTGCGCGGCGAGCCCGAGACCATGGGGCCGATCAAGGCCGTCATGTTCGAGGACGGCTGCGGCAACCTCATCCACCTCGTCCAACCCCTGGTCAAACCCCAGTGAGAAACACCATGCACAAGCAGATCTACGTCAACCTTCCCTGCAAGGACCTCCCGGCCAGCAAGGCCTTCTTCGAGGCCCTGGGCTATGCCTTCAACCCCCAGTTCACCAACGACAAGGGCGCCAGCCTCATCCTCGGCGACAACCTCTTCGCCATGCTGCTGGCCGAGGACTTCGCCAAGACCTTCACCTCCAAGGCCTTCGTCGATCCCAAGACCGCCACCACGGGCTGGGTCTGCCTGAGCTGCGAGAGCCGCGAGGAGGTCGACACCCTCGTCGCCAAGGCGCGCGCCGCCGGCGGCCACATCCCCAGCGAACCGCAGGACTATGGCTTCATGTACGGCCATGGCTTCGAGGACCTGGACGGCCACCACTGGGAGCTCGTCCACATGAGCGGCATGCCTCCTCAGGCTTGACCCACCCCCACTTCCGGCGCTGAAGCGCCGGACCGTTTCGAACAGGAGACCGACATGAAGATTCAGCAAAAGATCACCCCCTTCATCTGGTACGAGAAGGGCGCCGAAGATGCCGTGGCGCACTACCTGAAGGTGTTCGGCAGCGGCGAGGTGCTGCACACCCAGCGCTGGGGCGAGAACTCGCCCGGCGCGGCCGGCACGGTCATGGTCGTGCAGTTCGAACTGCTCGGCCAGCAGATGACGGCCTTCAACGGCGGCCCGCACTTCAAGCTCAACGAGGCCTTCTCGCTGATGGTCGCCTGCGAGGACCAGGCCGAGGTCGACCACCTCTGGGAGCAGCTGCCCGCGCGGGGTGGCAAACCCAAGGCCTGCGGCTGGGTCGAGGACGCCTGGGGCCTGTCCTGGCAGGTCATCCCCGCGGCCTGGTTCGAGATGATCCGCGACCCCGACCCGGCCCGCGTGCAGCGCGTGTTCCAGGCCATCTGGGCGATGGAAAAGATCGACATCGCCGCGCTCAAGCGTGCCTACGCATGAGCCCCTCGTCCAAGGAGTACCTTGGCCGGGACCGCGCTGCAGACAGTGTCCGCAGCGCTTCGGCAGGCGAGGCGAGTCCACAGGACTCGCCACGTCCGGCCGAAGCCCCCGAGGGGACGCCGATGCTTGCCGGTTCGACCGGCAAGCACATCGCCCACGGCGGGCCGGCTTGGGAGCGGCCCGGCGCTCGGCCCGCAAGGCTGACGTCATCGTGAGCCATGCCGAACTCGCGGCCGGCGTCTGGCGCATCGAGCGCAGCCGCCTCGTCGGCGCGGCAGCCAAGCTGCTGCGCGACCTCGACGAGGCCGAGGACTGCGCCCAGGACGCCCTCATGGCGGCCCTGGACACCTGGCCGCGCGACGGCCAGCCCGACAACCCTGCCGCCTGGCTGATGACCACCACCCGCCACAAGGCCCTGGACCGGCTGCGCCGGCGCGCCATGCTCGACCGCGAGCACGAAGCGCTGGCCGCCGACGACGAGGCGGCGCAGACCCACGTCGTGCCCGACTTCGTCGACCACCTCGACGCCGCCCGCGACCAGGCCGAGATCGGCGACGAGCTGCTGCGCCTCATCTTCATCGCCTGCCATCCGGTGCTGCCGCGCGAGGCCCAGGTGGCCCTGACGCTGCGACTGCTCGGCGGCCTGGAGACGGCCGAGATCGCCCGCGCCTTCCTCGTGCCCGAGGCCACGGTGGCCCAGCGCATCGTGCGCGCCAAGAAGGCCCTCAACGGCCAGGCCTTCGAGCTGCCCGGCGCCGGCGAGCGCCAGCAGCGCCTGGCCGCCGTGCTCGCCGTCGTCTACCTCATCTTCAACGAGGGCCACAGCGCCGGCAGCGGCGCCCAGCTGCTGCGCCCCGCCCTGTGCGACGAAGCCCTGCGCCTGGCCCGCCAGCTGCAGCACCTGCTGCCCGCCGAGGCCGAGGTGCACGGCCTGGCCGCGCTGCTGGAGATCCAGGCCTCGCGCCTGCCCGCCCGGCTCGACGCCCAGGGCCGCCCCGTGCTGCTGCCCGACCAGGACCGCCGCCGCTGGGACCGCCTGCTCATCCAGCGCGGCCTGCAGGCCCTGGAGCTGGCGCTGGAGCGCGCCGCGCCCGACGGCGGCGCGGGGCCCTACACCCTGCAGGCCGCCATCGCCGCCTGCCATGCGCGGGCCGCGCGGCCCGAGGACACCGACTGGGCCGCCATCGTCGCCGGCTACGACCGGCTGCTTGCCCTCAATCCCTCGCCCGTCATCGCCCTCAACCGCGCCGTGGCCGTCAGCTTCGCCGCCGGCCCGGCCGCCGCCCTGCCCCTGCTCGACGCCCTGGCCGCCGACCCCCAGCTCAAGCGCTACCCCTTCCTCGCCGGCGCCCAGGCCGACGTGCTCGAACGCCTGGGCCGCTTCACCGAGGCCCGCGAGGCCTACCAGCGCGCGGCCGAGCTGACCGAGAACGAAGCGCAGCGCGAGCTGCTGCTGGCCCGCGCCCGGCGCCTGGCCAGCTGACCCGCCGACCCTTCACAGGAAACTGCCATGACCATCACCATCACCGCCTTCGACCGCTCGCCCGACGGCGGCAAGGGCCTGGCCCGCGACACCCGCGTGCGCTGGGCCCTCGAGGAAGTGGGCCAGCCCTACGACGTGCGCCTGGTGTCGCTGCGCGCCATGAAGGAGCCGGCCCACCTGGCCCTCCACCCCTTCGGCCAGATCCCCACCTACGAGGAGGGCGGCCTCGTGCTGTTCGAGACCGGGGCCATCGTGCTGCACCTGGCCCAGCACCACGCCGGCCTGCTGCCCGCCGAGGCCGGAGCGCGGGCCCGTGCCGTCAGCTGGATGTTCGCGGCCCTCAATACCGTCGAGCCGCCCATCCTCGACCTCGTCACCGCCCGCATCCACGAGGCCGACCAGCCCTGGGCCGCGGCCCGGCTGCCTCTCGTGCTGGAGCGCCTGCGCGCCCGCCTCGGCCAGCTCGACGCCCGGCTGGGCGATGCCCAGTGGCTGGACGGCGGCTTCAGCGCCGGCGACCTGATGATGGTGTCGGTGCTGCTGCGCCTGCGGCCCTCGGGCGTGCTGGCCGAATTCCCCCGCCTGGCCGCCTACGTCGCCCGCGGCGAGGCCCGCCCGGCCTACCAGCGCGCCTTCGCGGCGCAGCTGGAGGTGAACACCCGGCCTTGACGCTTCACGGCCGCGCGTCCACGCGCAGGACCGGGTAGAGGTTGAGGCGCTCGTCCCAGCTCGGGCTGCGGCGGTAGAAGAAGTCCAGCCTCGCCCGGGCGTCGGCCGCGAAGGCCGGGTCGTCGCGCAGCCGCGCGGCGAAGGCCTCGCGCAGGGCGGGGCTGGCGGCGAGCTGCTCGCGGGCGACCCGCTCGGCGACGTAGGGCTCCATGTACTCCTTGGCCTCGAAGGCGGGTGCGAAGCGGCCCCAGGCGGCCAGCGAGTCGGGCGCGTCGGGTTCCAGCAACTGCATGGCCAGGGCGGCCAGCGGCTGGGCGATGGGCACGAAGAGGCTGCCCGCCGGCAGGTCGCGGGTCTCGCCGGCCCAGGCGCCGGCCAGGACCATGCGCTGGCGGCCCTCGGTGGTGGCGGCATCGCGCTTGACGGCCGTGGCGCGGAAGGCCTGCACCGCCAGGCCGGGCCGCGGCGCGGCCAGCCACTCGAAGCGCACGCCGTGCTGGGCCAGCTTCTCGCCCACCCAGGCCGCGTGCTCGGCCGGCACCAGGTAGCCGGCGCGGGGCGCGGCGCGCACCAGGTCGGGCACGACGTGGTCGCGCAGCGGGACGCGCCAGACCTCGGGCCGCGTCTCGTCATAACGCGTCATCGACGCGCCAGAGACTTCGCTGGGCGAGCGCGTGTAGGCATAGCCGCGGAAGTCGATGTCGCGGGCCTCGTCGGTGGTGCGCCAGGTCAGCGCCAGCTCGGCGGGTGGCCGGGCGTCGGCCGCATGGGCCGCGCGCAGCCAGTCGCGGCCGTGGCGGGCCACCTGGTCGAGCACGGCGTCCACGGACTGGCGCGTCAGCCGCACGCGGGTGGCGTAGTCCTTCCAGGAGTGCGTCTCGACGAGCATGCCCAGGCGGTTGCGCAGCAGGAAGTAGCCGTGCGAGAAGCGCGGCGTCGGCAGCGTCTCCTTGAAGCCGCTGGCCGGGTTGTCCATCTCCACGAAGGAGGGATAGAAGGGCAGCGGCAGGGCGCCCTGGGCGGCCAGGGCGTCGATGACGCCGTCGCGCCAGGCCCGGCCGGCCTCGCGCAGCGCCGCGTCGCCCGCGTGCACGGGCTCCACCATCACGGCGACGTCATGCTCGAACTGCGCGCCGTCGGTGGTGTGCAGGTCCACGGCCACGAGCGGGTCCCAGGTGCGCACCAGGCCGAGCATGGCTTGCATCTCCGGCGCGTCGGCCTTCATGTAGTCGCGGTTGAGGTTGAGGTTCTGCGCCGTGACGCGCCAGCCCATGCGCTCGGGGCCGCGCTGGTTGGGCCGGTTCCACGCGCCGAAGCGTTCGTGGCCGTCGACGTTGAACACCGGCACGAAGACGAGCACCTGGGACTTGAGCGCGCCGGGCCGGGCGAGCTGCTCGCGCAGGGCCAGGAAGCCGGCGTCCTTGCCCTCGATCTCGCCGGCATGGATGCCGCCCTGGACCAGCGTGACGGGCAGGCCGGCGCGGCGGGCCGCCTCGGGCGTCAGGGCGCCGGACTGGCTGGCCACCACGGCCCACATCGGCCGGCCCTGGGGCGTGCGGCCGAACTCGGTGCAGCGCACCTTGCGCGGATGGGCGCGGGCGAAATCGCGGCAGAGCTCGCCGACCTCGGCATAACGGCCGGTCTCGGCGAAGCCGCTGCGCTCGGCCAGGGTGGACAGCGCCGGCTGCGGCGCGGCGGCGGCGATGTGGCCGGCCGCCAGGGCCAGCCAGGGGAGCAGGTGTCGGAGCATGGGCAGCGCGGCCGGGCCGCATCGGGGCGAAAGGCCGCGATTATTCGGCTCTTGGCCACGGCTCCACTTCAGTTTCCATGGCGGTACTGCGGGCCGAGCGCTGGGCCGCTCCCGAGCCGGCCCGCGCTGGCGATGTGCTTGCGGCTCGATGCCGCAAGCATCGCCGCCCCCGCGGGGGGCGGACCAGACACGCGCCGCGTTCAGCGCGCGGGACTGGGCCGGGGGCACTCAATGCTCTGCCGCGTTCTCGCGCAGCATGCGCTGCATCAGCGTGAAGAAGCGGTCGTAGAACTCGCCGGCCGGGATGGTCTCGGAGGCCACCTTGACGAGGGAGTCCTGCGTTGACGACAGCGGCACCGAGATGGAGCCCAGGGCGCTCACGCCCAGGCTGGCGGCCTGGGGGTTCTTCTTGAGGGCGTAGCGGTCCTGCTGGGCGCTGACGTAGGCGGTGGCCACCTGCTGCTTGGGGCCGTCGCTCACGCAGACGACGTGGAAGCCGATCTCCACGTGCACCTCGCCCTCGGGCTGGAAGCTCTTGGCGCCCTGCACCAGGCCGCCGCCGGCCTTGCTGATGACGTAGCCCTGGCTGAGCAGGGCGCGCCGGGCGGCCTCGCAGGTGTCGTCCACATTGGCGTCGAACAGGCGCGAGAAGGTCTCCTCGGCGGCGAAGGTCTCGCCCTGGTAGACGGCCTTGCGGGGCCGGTCCGGCAGGGACGGCAGGGCGCCGCAGCCGGCCAGCAGCGTTGCGGACAGGGCCGACAGGATGGCTAGGAAGCGGATGCAATGCATGGCGGGATTATTCCGTCCTCGTGTGGCGCAATGTTGCTGGCAGCCTTCGGGCCGCCCGCGGCGGGCAGCCCACTGCAACGCAGCCACCGCGCCCGCCGATGACGGGCAGCCGACATTTCGGGCGTCGGCGGCTGCGGCAATCCGCGCTCCCGGGCCGTTCCAGGCCGTGACAGCGAGGCCCCGGCCGCTGCTCCACGCTGGAGCGGCGGCGTTGCGGCGCCGGCATGGGGCTGTTCCACGATGGCAATTCCGTCGGCGGGCTTGATGGGTGTCAAGGTTGGGCCATGCGGCGCTCACTAGCCTCGTCTCGAAAGCCACTCGTCCACGGAGAGACATCCCATGAAAACTCGCCTTCTTCTCGCCCTGGCCGCGCTGTCGGTGGCGGCCGGGCCGGCGCTCGCCGCGCCCTCGCCCGCCGACGCCGCGATGCTCAAGCTCGCCACCACCAGCGGCTGCATGACCTGCCACCACGTCGAGCCCGGCGGCAAGGGGCCGGACGGCCTCGCGCCCGTCGGCCCCGCCTGGCGCGACGTGGCCGCCCGCTACCGCGGCGTGGCTGGCGCGCAGGACCAACTGACCCGCACCGTCATGGTCGGCTCCAACCCCTACAACAGCCACTGGAAGGGCCAGGCCAGCGGCCTGGCCATGCCGCCCAACGCCGTCGCCATCACGGAGGCCGACGCCCGGCAGCTGGTCAGCTGGATCCTGGCGCTGGACGCACCGAAGTAGGCGGTGCTGGCCGAGGGCGGCGGCGCTTGCTAACGTCGCGGCCCATGGCTCCATCTCCGGATCAATTCACCCGCCGCCGCTGGCTGCGGGCCCTGGCACGCAGCGGCGGCAGCGCCGCGGCCTACGGCGCCCTCTGCGCCCTGGGCCTGGCCGAGGCCTCGCCGGCGAGGCCGGGCTTCAGGCTGTCGCCCGCGCCGCACGGCCAGTCGGTGCTGGTGCTGGGGGCGGGCGTGGCGGGCCTCGTGGCGGCGCTGGAGCTGCAGCGCGCCGGCTATGCCGTTCAGCTGCTGGAGTACCAGGACCGCGCCGGGGGCCGCTGCTGGACGCTGCGCGGCGGCGACCGCTTCACCGAGCTGGGCGGCGCCACCCAGCACTGCCGCTTCGACGCGGGTCAGTACTTCAACCCCGGGCCCTGGCGCATCCCCTTCCACCACCACGGCGTGCTGGACTACTGCCGCCAGCTCGGCGTGGCGCTGCAGCCCTTCATCCAGCACAACGACAACGCCTGGGTCCACCACCCCCAGGCCTTCGGCGGCCGGCCGCAGCGGCGCCGCGAGCTGGTGGCCGACTTCCAGGGCGACGTCGACGAGCTGCTGGCCAAGCTGGTGAACCAGCCCGCGCTGGACCAGCCCCTGGACGCCGCCGACCGCGAACGCCTGCTGGAGGTGTTGCGCCAGCAAGGCGCGCTGGACCGCGAGCTGCGCTACCGCGCCAGCGCCGAACGGCGCGGCCACGAGCCCTTTGCCGGCCAGGGTGTGCTCGCGCAGGCGCCTGAGGCGCCCGCGCACAGCCTGCCCGAGCTGCTGCGCAGCGGCCTGCTGGAGCAGATCGAACTGGCGCCCGCCTTCGAGTACCAGAGCCCCTTGTTCCAGCCCGTCGGCGGCATGGACCGCATCGCCCAGGCGCTGGCGCGCGCGGTGGGCCCGCGCATCCGCCACGGCGTGCGGGTGGTCTCGGTCGACCAGGACGGGCGCGGCGTGAGCGTGCGCTACGCCCCGCGCGAGCGCGCGGCGCAGGTCCAGGTCGCGCGGGCCGACTGGTGCGTGTGCACCCTGCCGCTGTCGGTGCTGTCGCAGACCGAGATGCGCGTGAGCCCGGCGCTGCGCGAGGCCATCGACGCCGTGCCCTACTTCCCGGCGGCCAAGGTGGGCCTGCAGTTCCGCCGCCGCTTCTGGGAGGAGGACGAAGGCATCTATGGCGGCATCAGCAGCACCAGCCTGCCCAACCGGCTGATCGCCTACCCCAGCCACGGCTTCCATGGCCGCAAGGGCGTGCTGCTGGGCGCCTATGCCTTCGGCACCCAGGCGCTGGAGTTCACGGCGCTCTCGCCCGAGGAGCGCATCCGCGCCACGCTGGACTTCGACGCCCAGGTCCACCCGCAAGTCCGCGACGAGTTCGAGCACGGCATGGCCGTTGGCTGGCATCGCGTGCCGACGACGCTCGGCTGCTTCGCCGCCTGGAGCCCCGACACGCGCGCCCGCCACTTCCCCACCCTGCTGAAGATGGACGGCCGCCTCATCCTGGCCGGCGAACACGCCTCGCTGCTGCCGGCCTGGCAGGAAGGAGCGGTGCTCTCGGCCCGGCATGCCGTCGCCCAGCTGCACGAGGCGGCCCTGCAAGCGTCCGGGGCGGTGCGCTCATGAAACGCCTGCTGCCCCTGACGCTGCTGCTCGCCCTGGCCCCGGCCCTGGCGCAGCCACCCGCCGCGGCCGAGCCGCGCTTCTCGTCCGGCTGGCGCTTCGAGCAGCACGGCGGTGCGGCGCTCTACGGCGCCCTCTGCGCCGCCTGCCACATGCCCGACGGCCGCGGCGCCCGCGGGGCCGCCGCCTACCCGGCGCTGCTGGGCAACCCCAAGCTGGCCACCACGCCCTACCTGCTGCACATGATCGTCAACGGCAACAAGGCCATGCCTGGCTTCGGCCGGCAGCTCAGCGACGAGCAGGTGGCCGCCGTGGCCAGCCACGTGCGGCAGCGCTTCGGCGGGCTGGACGAGGCCGCGGCCCGCGTGACGCCCGAGGAGGTGCGCGCCCTGCGCCCGCCGCCTCCGCCGCCCGCGAACGCCGCGTCGCATTGACTGCCCACCCTCCCCCACGCTCCCGCCCGCCCCAGGAGACCGCCATGTTGCTAACCCCGTCCCTCGCCCCGACCGTGGCCGCCCTGCTGGCCGGCCTGGCCCTGCTGCCCCTGGCCCACGCCGCCGACCCGGCCCCCGTGCTGCGCCACCGCCCGCCGGGCTCCACCTTTCCCATCGCCAGCGCCGTCGAGGTGCCGGCCGGGCGGGCCCTCGTCCTGCTCAGCGGTGTCGTGCCCCCGGTGGTCGACGACAAGGCCGAACGCGGCAGCCTGGCCGCCTACGGCGACACGCGCACGCAGACCCAGGGCGTGCTCAAGGCCATCGAGCGCCAGCTGCAGGCGCAGGGGCTGGGCCTGGGCGACGTGGTCAAGATGCAGGTCTTCCTCGTCGGCGACCCGGCCAAGGCCGGCCGCATGGACTTCGACGGCTTCATGGCCGCCTACCGCGAGTTTTTCGGTACCGCGGCCCAGCCCAATCTGCCGGCGCGCTCGGTCATGCAGGTGGCGGGGCTGGTGGTGCCGGGGTGGTTGGTGGAGATTGAGGTGATGGCGGTGAGGTGAGGGGGTGGATAGACGGCTGTCGACCCATCTGGGACATTCGCCTCCACCAAGTTCGACGCTGGAAACCCGACGTTGGCGCAGGTCGTGCGCTGCGGGCTCGATGCCACCCAAAGCGGACTTTCCGGCGGGATGGTCGCGGGCAGCGGGGCGGGCCTGATGCTCCATGTCCCCCGGTCCGCTACGCGGCCCTCCTCCTTTACTTGCGCATCAGGCCCACCCCACTGCCCGCTTGCGCAACGCCCGGCCTATTCGTCGAGGAAACCCAACAGTGCCGCAGTGGGATGCGGGGGAGCGCAATTGCGAAGGTAAAGGAGGAGGGGCGCGCAGCGGCCCGGGGGACACGTAGCAATTGCGCTCCCCCGCGTCCCACTGCCATCCGGCCGCACGCAGGAAGCGTCAGCAGACGCTCGCAGCCGACCGCTCCTGGCCGGTTTCGAACTTAACCGCGCTCCGCGATGATTCGACGGACCAGGTCTTCATCGCCCACGACGTCCTCGCTTCCCTTGAAGCGACTGACGTCCATGCGCCCATCGTCGAACACGTCGACTTCGACGCGCTCACCGACGAAGGTCATCGAGACCAGCACACTGTCGGGCCGACGACGCGACAGAACGAAATGGATATTGGCGGCTTCAAGGTCCGCAAGAAGGCCGTAGAGCGGATGGGTCATGGAGGTCTGCGAAGGGTCAGCCTTGGGGAGGCCCGACGAGTCTTGCGTCGACGCCATCCTGCCACCGACGACCAACTCGATACAGTGCCGTCCCATCGGCCTCGGCCACATCCGCACCGGACCCCTCATGGACCAACCCACCGTCACCCTGACCCAACGCCAGGCCTACCAGTTCGAACACCACTACGCCCCCGAGCTGCCCGTGCTGCTGGCCGACGAGCCGCCGCCCATCGGCGCGGGCCTCGGGCCCGATCCGGTGCAGCTGCTGGCCTCGGCGGTGGGCAACTGCCTGTCGGCGTCGCTGTGGTTCGCCTGCCAGAAGTACAAGGACGATCCCTCGCCGCTGCGGACCGAGGTCAAGGCCCTGGTGGCGCGCAATGAGCGCGGGCGTAACCGCGTGCAGGAGCTGGTGGTGGACCTGCACCTGGGCAGGCCGGCAGGCGAGCTCGGCCACATCCAGCGCGTGCTGGACACCTTCGAGGACTTCTGCACCGTGACGCAGAGCGTGGCGTCGGCCATCACGGTGACGCTGCGGGTGCTGGATTCGACGGGCGCCGTGCTCAAGGGGTGAGATCACACTGCCCCCGGCCCAACCCCGCGCGCTGAACGCGGCGCGTGTCTGGTCCGCCCCCCGCGGGGGCGGCGATGCTTGCGGCATTGAGCCGCAAGCGCATCGCCGGCGCGGGCCGGCTCGGGAGCGGCCCAGCGCTCGGCCCGCAATACCCCCGTTTCATGCGTCGCGGGTGCCGCGAACGCGGAATGGAAGACCGCACGTCAGCCCGCCAGCGCGGCGATGCCGCGCTGCAGCCAGACTTCCACGTGGTTGTAGCGCACGCGCTCGCAGGTGCTGGCGGCCAGGGGCTTGTGGTCGGCGCTCAGGTGCAGCTGCTGCAGGGCGCGGTCGACGCGGGCGAGGGCGTCGGGGTCGAGCTTGCCGTCGCAGTAGCGCAGGTCGCTGCGGGCCGGCGTGCGGCGGGCGTCGACGAGTTCGATGCCGGGCGCGATGACGTTGGCGTCGGACAAGGCCTGGCGCAGCTTGCGCGCGGCGTCGCGGTCGGCCTCATCGCCGATCTGCAGGTAGACGCGCACCGGCAGGGCGGCGTCGTTGAGCTGGCGCGCCGGCGCGGTGGCGGTGGGCGGGGCCGAGGCAGCGGCGGGGTTGGCGATGGCGGCCACGCGGGCGCTGTCTTCGGCCTTCAGGATGGTGGCGGCTTGGCGGCGCTCGCTCTCGCTGGCGCCCGAGCCGCTGCCGGCCGTGACGCGCTCGTCGAGCACGGCCTTCACGAGGGCGAGGCTGTCTTCCTCGATGGCCTTCTTGTCGCGCAGCGACAGCAGCAGCTTCACGCCCAGATCCTGCTGGCCACTCTCGGGCGCGAAGAGCAGGGGCACGACCTTGAGCACGGCGTCCATGTCGCGGCGGGCGGCCTCGGCGGTGCGGAGCTTCTCGGCGTCCTCCTTGTGCAGGTAGCGGTCGAGGGCCGTGTAGCCCGAGGTCCACACGGCGATGAGCACCGTCGTGGCCAGCCAGAAGCCGAACTTGGTGTCGAGGAAGTCCAGCAGCCCCTTCGTGGGTACCGCCTTGTCGCCGTCTGCGCCCATGGTGTTCGCCTCCGTCCAGTCGTGCGCCCATGCTGTCGCGAGGCGGGCACGGGCGCATCCTCAAGATGCGCGATCGGCTGCGGGGGCCGGGGGCCGCCGCTCACGCTCCAGGTGCATCGTGCACGCCACCGTGGGCTCAATTTGGTGCGGCCCTTGGCCCGCGCCGGCCCGCCGGGCGAAAAAAAGCCCCGACCTGATGCAGGTCGGGGCATGAACCCATCCGGGAGGATGGAGGAGACAACTTTGACTACCAAGTAAAAGCAGGAGGCGTGCCAGCTTGCCGGAGCACTGGCGGCCTCGCGGCCCAAGCAGGCATCTCCAGGCCCAGCTCCTTGAGGAGGGCTTCGCGCAGGGCGGCCGTCTCGGGGCGGGCCTGGATGCGCGTGGGCCGAGGGGGCCGGTCAGGGATAGAGGCCGCGCTCCTCGCGCGCCTGCAGCACGCGCGTGCAGGCCACCGTGAAGGCCGCCGTGCGCAGCGGGATCTTGTGCTGCTCGCCCGTCTCCCAGATGTGCTTGAAGGCGCCGATCATGATCTTGTCCAGGCGCACGTTGATCTCGTCCTCGGTCCAGAAGAAGGAGGAGAAGTCCTGCACCCATTCGAAGTAGGACACCGTCACGCCGCCGGCGTTGGCGATGACGTCGGGCACGACGACGATGCCGCGGTCGGCCAGCACGGCCTCGCCGTCGGGCGTGGTCGGGCCGTTGGCGCCTTCGAGCACCAGGCGGGTCTGCAGGCGCTGGGCGCGCTCGGCGGTGATCTGGCCCTCCAGCGCGGCGGGGATGAGCACGTCGCTCTTCACGTCCCAGAACTCGTCGTTGGCGATGGCCTCGCCGCCCTTGTAGCCGGCCACGCCGCGCGTCTGGGCCACGTGCTCGAGCAGGCTGGCCATGTCGAAGCCGTTGGCGTTGACGATGGTGCCGGTGTGATCCTGCACGGCGACGATCTTGGCGCCGTTGGCGGCGAACAGCTTGGCGGCGATGGAGCCGACGTTGCCGAAGCCCTGCACGGCCACACGGGCGCCGTCCAGCTCGATGTTGAGGCGGCGCATGGCCTCACGCCCCACGACGAAGACGCCACGGCCGGTGGCGGCCACGCGGCCCAGCGAGCCGCCCAGCTCGATGGGCTTGCCCGTGACGACGCCGGTCGCCGTGGCGCCGGTGTTCATCGAGTAGGTGTCCATCATCCAGGCCATGATCTTGCCGTTCGTGTTCACGTCGGGCGCGGGGATGTCCTGGTTGGGGCCGATGATGATGCCGATCTCGCTGGTGTAACGGCGCGTCACCTTCTCCAGCTCCTTCATGGACAGCAGGGCCGGGTCCAGGCGGATGCCGCCCTTGGCGCCGCCGTAGGGCAGGTTGACGGCGGCGTTCTTGATGGTCATCCAGGCCGACAGGGCCATCACCTCTTCCAGCGTCACGTCCGGGTGGTAGCGCACGCCGCCCTTGCCCGGGCCGCGCGTCAGGCTGTGCTGCACGCGAAAGCCTTCATAGTGGGCGATGGTGCCGTTGTCCATCTCGATGGGGATGTCGACGATGAGGGCGCGCTTGGGGCGGCGCAGTGTCTCGACCCAGCGGCGCAGCGATCCGAGGTAGGGCTCGACCGCGTCGATCTGCGACAGATACGTGCCCCAGGGGCTGTTGCGCGTGGGCGAGACAAAGGACAGGTTGGGCATGTAATGCTCCGTAACTTTGAGTGGGGCGAACGGTAGCGCGAAGCCCGCCCGGCCTGCCAGCGCTTGTCTAGCCAAGTGCGTATGCGCTCATGCAAGGCGTGCATGGCGTGGGTCCGGCGGGCAGATTTCACGCCCCGCCCGGTCGGCGGCGGGAGGGGTAGGGCCTGCGCATACCATCCCCCGGTGACCTCCCTCGACCTCGCCCTTCTCTATCTCGTCGCCGCGGTGTTCGGCGTCGTCGTCTGCCGCCTGTTGAAGCTGCCGCCCATGCTGGGTTATCTCGCGGTCGGGGTGCTGATCGGGCCCAACGCCCTGGCCTTCGCGCACGACTCGGCCAGCGTCCAGTACCTGGCGGAGTTCGGGGTGGTGTTCCTGATGTTCGCCATCGGGCTGGAGTTCAACCTGCCCAAGCTCAGGGCGCTGCGGACGGCGGTGTTCGGCCTGGGCCTGGCGCAGGTGGTGCTCACCGTCGCCGGGGCCGTGGCGGGCAACATGCTGCTCATCGCCGGCTTCGGCCTGCTCGGCCTGGCCTGGGACCTGCGCTGGCAGGGCGCCCTCGTGCTCGGCGCCGCCATGGCCATGAGTTCGACCGCCATCGTCGTCAAGCTGATGGCCGAGCGGCTGGAGCTGGAGAACCCGCACGGCCGCCTCGTCATGGGCGTGCTGCTCTTCCAGGACCTGGCCGTGGTGCCGCTGCTGGTGCTCATCCCGGCGCTCAACAGCGGCGGCAGCCAGATGGCCGAGGCCCTGGCCTGGGCGGGGTTGAAGGCGGTCGTCCTGCTCGGCCTGCTGCTCTTCGGCGGCCAGCGGATCATGCGCTGGTGGCTGACCCTGGTGGCCCGGCGCAAGAGCGAGGAGCTCTTCATGCTCAACCTGCTGCTGGTGACGCTGGGCCTGGCCTGGCTGACCGAGCACGCGGGCCTGAGCCTGGCGCTGGGCGCCTTCGTCGCCGGCATGCTGATCGCCGAGACCGAATACAAGCACCAGGTGGAGACCGACATCCGGCCCTTTCACGACGTGCTGCTGGGCCTGTTCTTCATCACCATCGGCATGAAGCTGGACTGGCGCCCGCTGGTGGACAGCTGGTGGCTGGTCATCCTGCTGACGGTGTTGCCGGTGCTGGCCAAGTTCGCGCTGATCGCCGCCCTGGCCCGGCTCTTCAGGTCGCCGCCCGGCGTGGCCCTGCGCACGGGCCTGTACCTGGCCCAGGCCGGCGAGTTCGGCTTCGTGCTGCTGACGCTCGGCGCCCAGCACCAGCTCATCGCGGCGCAGTGGGTGAGCCCGGTGCTGGCGAGCATGGTGCTGTCCATGCTGGCCACGCCGCTGATCATCATGTACAGCAACCGCATCGTCATGAAGCTGTCCAGCAGCGACTGGCTGATGCAGTCGGTGCAGCTGACGACCATCGCCAAGAAGTCCATCAAGGCCGAGGCCCACATCATCATCTGCGGCTACGGGCGCTCGGGCCAGAACCTGGCGCGGCTGCTGGACGGCGAGCACATCCCCTACATGGCCCTGGACCTCGACCCCGACCGCGTGCGCCAGGCCGCTGCCGCGGGCCAGAGCGTGGTGTTCGGCGATGCGGCCAAGGTGCAGAGCCTGATGGCCGCCGGCCTGGCGCGGGCGAGCGCCGTGGTGGTGAGCTACCACGACACGCCCTCGGCGCTGAAGATCCTCAACCTCGTGCAGACCCATGCGCCCAAGGTGCCGGTCATCGTGCGCACCATCGACGACGCCGACCTCGAGAAGCTCAAGGCCGCCGGCGCCACCGAGGTGGTGCCCGAGGCCATCGAGGGCAGCCTGATGCTGGCCTCGCACGCCCTGGCCCTGGTGGGCGTGCCCATGCGCCGCGTGATCCGCATCACCCGCGATGCTCGGGACAAGCGCTACGGCCTGCTGCGCGGCTATTTCCACGGTGCCGACGACGACACCGCGGAGGAGATGGACCAGGCCCGCCTGGCCACCATCACCCTCCCCCAGGCCAGCGCCTGGCAGGGCGAGGCCCTGGGCGTGCTGGCCCTGCCTGCGCTGGGCGTGCACGTGGTGTCCATCCGGCGCGCCAGCGGCGGTGTCGCCCAGTCCGATGACGCCCTGGTGCTGGCCGGCGGCGACACCCTGGTCGTGTCCGGCGCGCCGCCGGCCCTGGCCCTGGCCGAGCAGAAGCTGCTGAGCTGAACGCCGTTCAGCCGCGGCTGAAGTGCCGCTCGATCTCCTCCAGGGTCTTGCCCTTGGTCTCGGGCAGCACGAAGGCGACGGCCAGGAAGTACACCACCGTGCAGCCGGCCCAGAAGAAGAACATCGACGCGTAGCCGTGCCGGCCCACCGTCGGCAGGAAGATGCCGGCGATGACGGTGGAGACGAACTGGTTGATGAGCAGGGCGATGCTCATGCCGTTGGAGCGGATGCGGGTGGGCATCAGCTCCGACAGCGCCAGCCACACGCACACGCCCGGCCCGACCGCGAAGAAGGCCACGAAGCCGAGGATGCACAGCGCCACCGCCCAGCCGTGCGACTGCGGCGGCACCTCCCCCACGCGGACGGACTCGATGCGCAGCGGCGCCTGCCGCGCGGCCTCGGGGTCGGGGAAGGGGTTGAGGTGCAGCCGGCGGAAGAAGGCGCCGATGACGCTGTCGGGCTGCACGGTCTCGGCGCGGCTGAGGGTGAGCGGGGCCTGGGCGGCATCGTCGCTGCGGCGGGTCTGCACGTTGGTGAAGTCGCCGTAGGCATAGGCGACGACGAGCTGGCGGGGTCCGCCGGCTGCGTCTGCGGCGCCCAGGGCCTGCAAGCCGGCCGCGTCGGTGGCCAGCGTGAGGGTGTCGCCGCTCACGCGGGCCTGCACGGCGGCGGTCAGGTCGCGCTGCTGCGCCTCGGCGCCGCGGAACAGCAGGCCCGCCGCGGCCAGCGAGACGACGATGCCGCCCGTGCCCAGCATCAGCAGGAACTTGCGGCCCTTGCGGTCCACCAGCAGCACGGCCACCACGGTCATCAGCGCGTTGAGCACCTTGATGGCCACGTCGCCGACGTTGCCCACCGAGCCCGGCAGCCCGGCCTGGCCGAGGATGTTGACGGCATAGGCCAGGATGGAATTGATGCCCGTGGCCTGGTTGCAGGCCAGGATCACGCAGGTGAGCACGAAGGGCAGCACGTAGCGGCGGCTCAGCAGGCTGCCGGCGGCGGCGGGCTGGCCGGCATCGTGGCGGGGCCGCAGGGCCGATGTCATGTCCGCCATCTCGGCCTCGACGCGGCCAGCGGGGCGGCTGCGCGCCAGGGCGGCGCGGGCCGCCGTGGTCCGCCCGCGCTGCAGCAGCCAGCGCGGCGACTCGCTCAGGCCCAGCACGCCCAGCGTGAACACGAGGCCGGGCAGCAGGCACATCCAGAAGATGCTGCGCCAGGCGTGGTCGCGGGCCGCCGCCAGGTCGCCGCCGCTCGCGGCCACGGCCTCGACGCCGCGTGCCTGCGCCAGCCCGATCAGGGCCGCAGCCACCAGGCCGATGGTCAGCAGCAGCTGGAAGAGCCCCGTGCCGCGCCCGCGGTGGTCGGCGTCCAGGCACTCGGCCAGGTACAGCGGCACGACCACGCCGATCAACCCGCCGCTGACGCCCTGCAGCAGCCGCCCCGCGAGCAGCGGTCCGTAGCCCTCGGCCATGGCGATCATCGGGATGCTGGCGACGAAGCAGGCGCCCGCCAGCAGCATGGCCCACTTGCGTCCCACCGCCTCGGCCAGCAGGCCGGCGAAGAGCGAGGACAGCACGCTGCCCAGCAGCACCGCCGCGACGATGAAGCTCATCTGCTGGGCCGAGAGCTTCCAGCTCGTCGCCGCCGTGGCTTCGAGGTAGGGCAGGGCGCCGGCGATGATGCCCACGTCGATGCCGTAGAGCAGCCCGCCCATGCCGGCGATGAAGAGCAGGTAGCGGAGGTAGTTGGAGGCGTTCAAGGCAGGCTTTCGTGAAGGGTCAGGCGCGGATGTAAAGGCGGCGGCGGTCCATCCACCAGGCCACCGTCCAGCAGCCCAGCATGAAGACGAGGGCGAAGGCCAGCGAGCCCGGCTTGTCGCCCGCCCAGGGCTGGAAGGCACGCCGGAACACGCCCATGAAGGCCGGCTCGGCGCCCCAGGGCAGGGTCCACAGCAGGGCCTGCAGCACCTCGGACAGCAGGTAGATGGCCAGGGTGTTGCGGCCGAGGATCTCGAAGAACTTTGCCGGGCGCTCCCAGCGCCACAGGTCGACGAGCAGCACCAGCAGCGCCAGCAGTGCCGCGTCCACGCCCAGGCCCACGAGCACGAAGCTGCTGCTCCAGAGCTTCTTGTTGACCGGCACCACGCCCTGCACCACCAGCGCCAGGCCCAGCAGGGCGAGGCTCGCCAGCAGCAGGCGGCGCAGCAGTGGCCGACCGGCGCCCAGCTGCCGCACCCAGCGGGCGGCGGTGTAGCCGCCCAGCACGTTCACCACCGAGGGCAGCAGGCCGAGCAGGCCTTCGGGGTCGAAGGGCTGGCCCTCGCCGGCGTAGAGGTGGGGCGGGCCGAGCAGCCAGCGGTCCAGGCGCACGGCGGCGTTGCCGGTGAGGCTGTCGTCCCCGCAGTTGGCCAGCACCCAGGCGTTGGCGACCAGCACGGCCACGCTGAAGGCCAGCAGCCCCCGGCCGCGGCCGAAGTGGATCAGCAGCGCGGCGATGGCGAAGGCCAGGCCGATGCGCTGCAGCACGCCGAGGATGCGCACATGGCTCCAGTCCATCCAATGCCACTGGCCGGCCGCGTCGAGCTTGAAGAAGGGAAACTGGTTGAGCACGAAGCCGCAGGCGAAGAGCAGGGCCGCGCGGCGCAGCGCCCAGCCCAGCACCGCCCCGTGGCCGAGGGCCGCGTGGCGCGGCAGCGTGAAGGCGAGCGAGGCGCCCACGGCGAACAGGAAGCTCGGGAAGACGAGGTCCGTCGGCGTGAGCCCGTTCCAGGCCGCGTGCAGCAGCGGCGCGTAGGAGAGGGACTCGCTGATCGACATGTTGACGACGATCATCAGCGCCAGCGTCAGCCCGCGCAGCACGTCCAGGGCGCGGGCGCGCGGCGTCAAGGCCGGGCCTCGCCCAGCCGGCCCAGCGCGGCCAGCACCAGGTCGTTCATCACCGCATAGCCCGCGGCGTTGGGATGCACGCCGTCCTCGGAATAGGCCTTGCGCAGGCCCTGGCCGGCGTCGGCCATGGGCGTGTGGAAGTCGACGAAGGCATGACCCTCGCGCTGGGCGTAGCGGCGCAGCCAGGCGTTGATCTCGGCGATGGCCGGCGCGGGCTGCACGCCCGGCGCCCAGGGGTAGGCGGCGGCCGGCAGCAGGGCCCCGATCACCACGCGCACGTGGTGGGCCTTGGCCAGCTCGGCCATGGAGGCGATGTTGCCTTCGATCATCTCGGGCGTGGCCGGGCCGGTGTTGCCGGCCAGGTCGTTGGTGCCCGCCAGGAGGACCACGGCGCGCGGCGACAGGGCCAGCACGTCGGCGCGAAAGCGCAGCAGCATCTGCGGCGTCGTCTGGCCGCTGATGCCGCGGTTCACGAAGCCCGGCCGCAGGGCTTCCAGCGGCCAGCCCTGGGTGATGGAGTCGCCCATGAAGACGACGCGCCGGGCGCTGGCCGGCTGGGCCAGCAGCGCCGCGTTGCGGTCCCGGTAGGCGGCGAGGTTGGGCCAGTCGGTGGCGGAGGGCTCGGCCAGGGCCGGCTGCGCGAGGGCGGCCAGCATCAGCAGGGACAGGGCGGGGGCGGTGAGTTTCATGGCAGGGTGAGGGCCAGGCTGGTGCGGCCGTTGTGGGTGAAGGCGGCGGCCGTGACGGGGCGGTCGGTGACGATGGCGCCGTCGACGACCGGGCTGTCGGCGCGGGGGGCGCTGCCGTCGAGGGTGTAGCGCACCGTCGTGCCGGGGAACAAGTGGTTGACCAGCACGCGCCCGCCCTCGCGGCGCAGGCCGGGCGGCGGCATGCGGTAGGCCAGGTCGGGCCAGGTGGCGTCCAGCCAGGGCAGCAGCCGCTCGCCGAGCAGGCGGCGCCAGCGCGACCAGTCGGCGTCGTGCAGGCGGCGGGCCTCGGCCGGGTCGCGCACCCGGGCCCAGGCGGGGTCGGCCGCCCAGGCGCGCTCGGCCAGGCCGAGCAGGCGCGGCATCAGCAGGTGGTCGGTCTGGGCCGGCTCGCGCATGGCCTCGGAGAACAGCGTGCCCTCCAGCCCCAGCACGCGGCGCCGGCCGTCGCTGCTGAGCGCGTCCAGGCCGGCGCGCGGGCGCGGGTCGGTGGCCGAGCTGCGGGTGGCGTCCAGCGGCGCGAAGCTCCAGACATCGTGGAGGTCGGCATAGGCCGCCCAGTCGACGCCGGGCTCGCGCGGGTCGTGGCTCGGGGCCATGTCGAAGTACAGGCGTGTGGCCGGCGCCAGCACCACGCCGTAGCCGGCGTTGGCGAGGCGGTAGGCGAGGTCCTCCGAGCCGTCGAGGTTGTTCCAGACGAAGAGCTCGAAGCCCCGGCCCGTGAAGCGCGGATTGGGCACCAGCCGGTCGCGGCCGGGCTGGCCGGTCTTGCGCGCGCCCAGCTCCTCCCAGCCGGCGAGCTGCAGGCCCAGGGCGGCGGCGTCGCGGGCGATGCGGCCGTAGAAGGCGTCCCAGGCGTCGGCGGTGCCGGCCAGGTGCTGGCGCTTCATGAGCGCGAGCGTGGCGGGCGACTGCTCCCAGGCGCCGTCGCCCAGCTCGTCGCCGCCGAGGTGCACGCGCCGCAGCGTCAGGCCGGCGCGGGCGTAGAGGTGCTTGAGTTCGCCCAGCACCCGCTGGACGAAGCGGTAGGTCGAAGGCAGGCCGGGGTCGATGACGTTGTCGTCGTGGCCCTGGGCGGAGCGGTAGCGGCTGCGGTCGCCGGGGTCGCGCAGCCGGTAGCGTTCGGCCTCCGCCGGCTGGCCGGCCGCCTGCAGCCGGCGCGCGCGCGCTTCCATGGCCTTGACGGCGGCGCGTGCGTGGCCGGGCATCTCGATCTCGGGCAGCACCTCGATGCGGCGCTCGGCGGCGCAGCGCAGGATGGCGATGAAGCCGCGGGCGTCGTAGAAGCCGCTGCCGCGCGGGTCGTGCGGGTCCGGCCCGGAGCCGTGGGCGGGCAGCAGGTGCTCGCTCTCGTCGGCGGCATGGCCGCGAACGGCGCCGTAGGTGGTGAGCTCGGGCAGGCCGGGGATGGCCAGGCGCCAGCCCTCGTCGTCGGTGAGGTGCAGGTGCAGCCGGTTGAGCTTGAACTGCGCCATCAGCTCCACCACGCGGCAGACCTCGGCCGGGCTGCGGAAGTTGCGCGCCACGTCTAGCATCAGGCCGCGGTAGGCGAAGCGCGGCGCGTCGACGATCTCCAGGGCCGGCAGGGCCAGGCGCCCGGCCGGCGCGGCAGGCAGCAGCTGGCGCAGCGACTCCACGCCCCGCGCCACGCCCTCGGCGCCGACGCCGGTGATGGCGATGCCGTCGGCGGGGTCGATGCGCAGGCGGTAGGCCTCGGGCGAGGTCTGGCCGGCGACGGGGCCCAGCGCCAGGCGCAGCCGGCCCTGGGGGCGCAGGCCCGGCAGGCGGGCCGCGAAGAGGTCGCGCAGGCGCGCCTGCTCGGGGCCGAGGGCGGCGGGCGCCTCGATGCGCGGCGGCGCCTGCAGCACCAGCTCGCCGCGGCCTTCGCGTTCGAGCAGCGGGGTGGGCAGCACGCGGCCGGGGGGCGGACCCTCGGCGGCCGGTGCGGCATTGCGGGCGTAGAGCGCCTCGGGGCCGTCCTCGGCCGCCTGGGCGCCGGGCGGGCGGGCGTCGATGCGGTAGGCGCCCAGGCGCTGGGCCTGGGCGGGGGCGTCGTCATAGGCCAGGTAGGGGCCCTGGGGCGCCTTGTCGGGCCGTGTCACGGCGCCGGGCTGGGTGAAGTCCAGGTCGATGCTGGCGCCGGCCGGCAGGCCGGCGAAGGCCGGCCCGGGCCGCAGCCGGTAGAGCGTGCCGGCGACCTCCTCGACGCTGAGCTGCGCCGTCTGCTGCGGCCGGGCCGTCGCCAGCGTGGTGAAGTAGATCGCCCAGCCCGTGGCGGGCAGGGCTTCGCCGCTGCCGTTGCGCAGGCTGAAGCGCACGCGGCTGAGCGTCTCGCTCCCGCTTTGCTCGATGCCGGCCACGCTCCAGCGCAGGGCGAACTCGCCGCCCGCCGGCCGGGCCGCCGCCTGCCCGGCGCCGAGCAGCAGTCCAAGGGTCAACCACAGCGCCCGCATGGTCAGAACTTGTAGCTGGCGCCCAGCAGCAGCTGGCGGCCGAACTTGTGGAACTCCTTCAGCGCCGTGATGCCGTCCACCGTCTGCGTCACGACATAGGGCGTGTCCGTCAGGTTGTTGACCTGCAGCAGCAGGCCCAGGCCCTTGAGGGCGCCGTCCTGGAAGTTGTAGCCCAGCTGCAGGTCGGTGATGCGTTCGGGGCGGATGGAGTCCATCACGAAGCGGAAGGCGTTGTGGCGTGCGGCCGTGAAGGCCGAACGGTAGCGCTGCGCGACGCGGAACTCGAAGCCGGCGCGCTCGTAGTAGGCCGTCAGGCCGTAGACCGTGCCGGACAGGCCTTCCAGCGGCGTGTCGGTGACTGCGCCGTGGGCGTCGGTGCCGGGCAGGTTGCTGTGGGTGCGCGAGTACGACGCCAGCAGGCCGAAGCCTTCCAGCAGCGGGCTCACGCGCGCGCCGGCCAGTGCGCCGCTGAGCTCGACGCCGCCGATGCGCCCGCCGGACGTGTTGGTGGGCGTCGTCAGCGTGCCGATGTTGCTGGTGGGCGTGATGCCCGAGGGGTTGGGGATGCCGGAGAAGTCGTAGGCCACCGACTGGGTCACGATGCCGGTCAGGATGCGCTTCTCGAAGGCGGCCACGGCGATGTAGCTGCCCTTGCCGTAGTAGTGCTCCAGCGAGAGGTCGAAGGCGTCGGCGCGCCAGGGCTTGAGCCTGGGGTTGCCGCCGTCGCCCGACCAGGTGCGGTCGGTCTGGCTGACCGAGGCCGTCAGGCCGGCGCGCATGTCGGCCATGTTGGGGCGGGCCACCGTGCGGGCCGCGCCGAAGCGCAGCAGGGTGTTCGGCCGCAGCTCGGCGATGAGGTTGAGGCTGGGCAGCACGTCGGTGTAGCTCGTGCCGTCGGTGATGGGGTTGAGGGCGCCGGTGCTGTCCTGGTAGAGGCCGTCGGCCGTCTGTCGCACCGACACGGCCTGCACGCCGACGTTGCCTCGCACCGGCACGCCGGCGTTGAAGTCGAGGTTGAACTTGGCGAAGCTGGTGGTGACCTTCTCCTTGATGCCCCAGTTCCACGTCGGGCTCTTGGGATCGTTGGGCGAGGCGACGTAGGCGCCGCTGTTGATCGCATCGAAGACGTCGAAGCTCACCAGACCGGGCAGGCCGACGAAGGACAGCTGCGCCGGCGACTGCACCACGCTGGCCGGGATGGGGCCGCCGCAGACGGGCCAGATCATGCAGGTCGTGCCGTCGTAGTCGGTGCCCGACTTCAGGTCGTAGTTGGTGCCGACGTAGTCCAGCGTCTTGCTGCGCCGGGAGTGGATGAGCCCGCCCTCGAAGCCGCTGACGGGGCCCCAGTCGAGGCTGCGCCGGGCCGACAGGCGCAGGGACTTCACGTCGTCGGCGACCTGGGCCTGCGAGGCATAGGCACCGCCGCCCCACCACGGCGTGCTGAGGATGAAGTTGGAGGCCTTGCCGTAGTCGAAGGCGGTGGACAGGGTGCCGAAGTGATGGAAGTCGCCCGGCATGCGCACGTCCAGCGTGATGGGCGTGCTGCCGGTCACATAGGCCTCGCCGATGTGCTCGGCGCGCTTGGCGTGGGAGCTGCTCAGGTCGAGCTGGCCGGTCCAGTCGGCCAGCTTGAGTTCGGTGTTCCAGCCCAGGGCGCGCACGCGGTCGTCGCGGTCGTTCTTGCGCTCGGTGACGAAGGGCGTCAGGTTGCCCACCTGGCCGCCCTGGGTGGCGTCGGGCAGGGGCGTGAAGGTCGGCGTCGTGCCGTTGGACCAGTTGGCCCAATAGGCGACCAGTTCGCGGCCGTTCATGCGCTGGCTGAAGCGCGAGGAGAACAGGTCCAGCTGGCTGTGCAGGCCGTTGCCGGGCTTGAACTCCAGCACCGCCAGCACGCCGTCGCGCCGCGTCTGGGTGGACGACACGCCCGTCTCCAGGCCGTTGAAGGTGTAGGCATTGCCAGCGCCGTCCACGCTGATGTCGCCCGCCTTGCCGAAGTCCCAGGGGTTGAAGTACTTCTTCTGGTTGGGGCTGTCCAGGTGGGCGACGCCGAGGGCCACGCCGATCGTCCGGTTGGCGAACTGGTCGACATAGGAGGCGCTCAGCCGCATGCCCTGGGCCTTGCTGCCGGGCACGAGCTCGCCGTAGGAATTGCGGTCCAGCCGGGCGTTGAGGTTGACGCGCCGGGACCCGTGGTCCAGCGGGTGCAGGGTGGTCATGTTGACCGTGCCGGCCAGGCCCTGGGTGCCGAGCGAGGCGTCGGGCGTCTTGTAGATGGCTGCCGAGGTGACGAGTTCGGAGGGGAACTGGTCGTACTCGAAGGAGCGGTCGTCGCCGGTGCTCACCATCTCGCGGCCATTGAGCAGCGTCACGCCGAACTTGGGCGCCATGCCGCGGATGGACAGCACCTGGGCGCGGCCGTCCACCCGCTGCGCCGCCACGCCGGGCAGCCGCGCCAGCGACTCGGCGATGGACACGTCGGGCAGCTTGCCGATGTCCTCGGCCGTCACCACCTCGACGATGGCGTCGGCGTTCTTCTTGGTGTCGATGGAGTTCTGCACGCTGCGGCTGAAGCTGCCGGTCACGACGACGCTGTCCAGCTTTTCCGTCGCCTGCTGGGCGCTGGCCGGCGGAGCGGCCATGGCCGCCAGCGCGGCGAGCACGCCGACGGCCCGCGGTAGCGGCGCCATGCGCCAGGCCTGCGCGGGCCGCTGCCCGCATGCGATCGAACGAAACGACGACTTCGCCATGGTTTTCCCCTCGTGACCCCTTGGGCCGGTTGCGCGATGGACTCGCGACGTCTGCCCTGCGTCCTCGACGTCTGGGCGGTTTGATGTGATACCAATCTAACGCCACTTTGGAACCGGTTCCACATGGTTTACACCGAGGAACGGGGAGTCTTGGGGGGCTGCCGCGTCCGTGACAGGCCTCCAGGCGGTGTTCGCGCACACTGGCTCCGTCCCACCTGGAACCACGGCCATGCACTTCGACTACAGCCCCAAGGTCGCGCAGATGCGCGAGCAGCTGATCGACTTCTTCGACCAGCACATCTACCCCAACGAACGGCGTTACCTGGAGGAGGTCGAGGCCAACCGCCGCGCCGGCAATCCCTGGGTGGCCACGCGGGTGATCGAGGAGCTCAAGCCCAAGGCCCGCGCCGCGGGGCTGTGGAACCTCTTCCTGCCGCGCTCGGACCGCGCGCCCGAAGGCCTGTCCAACCTCGAGTACGCGCCGCTGTGCGAGATCATGGGCCGCGTCTTCTGGGCGCCCGAGGTCTTCAACTGCTCGGCGCCCGACACCGGCAACATGGAGACGCTGGAGCGCTATGCCAGCGAGGCCCTGAAGGACCGCTGGCTGGAGCCCCTGCTGCGCGGCGAGATGCGCTCGGCCTTCCTGATGACGGAGCCGGCCGTGGCCTCCAGCGACGCCACCAACATCGAGTGCCGCATCGAGCGCGACGGCGACGACTACGTCATCAACGGCCGCAAGTGGTGGAGTTCCGGCGCCGGCGACCCGCGCTGCGCCGTCTACATCGTCATGGGCAAGACCAATCCCGAGGCGGGCAAGCACGAGCAGCAGTCCATGATCGTCGTGCCCGCCGACGCGCCGGGCGTCACCGTCGTGCGCCCGCTCAGCGTCTTCGGCTACGACGACGCGCCCCACGGCCACATGGAGGTCGAGCTGAAGAACGTGCGCGTGCCGGCCAGCAACATCCTGCTCGGCGAGGGCCGCGGCTTCGAGATCGCGCAGGGGCGGCTGGGCCCGGGGCGCATCCACCACTGCATGCGCAGCATCGGCGCAGCCGAGCGCGCGCTGGAGCTGATGTGCGAACGCGCCGTCGCACGGACCGCCTTCGGCAGGACGCTGGCGCAGCAGACCGTCACGCAGGAGCGCATCGCCGAGGCGCGCTGCATGATCGAGCAGGCCCGGCTGCTCACGCTCAAGGCCGCCTACATGATGGACACCGTGGGCAACAAGGTCGCCAAGGCCGAGATCGCGATGATCAAGATCGTCGCGCCCAGCATGGCCCTGCAGGTCATCGACTGGGCCATCCAGCTCTTCGGCGGCGCGGGCGTCTCGCAGGACACGCCGCTGGCCATGATGTACGCCCACCAGCGCACGCTGCGCCTGGCCGACGGCCCCGACGAGGTGCACCGCAACTCCCTGGCCAAGCTGGAGGTGGCGCGCCACATGAAGCTGCCGACCGACAAAATCGCGATGCCCATCACGCGAGGCGCCTGAACCTGGCGCGGCACGGCGGCCCTGGAAGCTAGAGTCGGTGGCTTCCAAGGACGAAGCACGTCGCCGGCCATGCCCGCCCATCCGCAGTTCGACCGCCATGTGAGGACGCTGGAGTCCCGGGCCCTGGCCTTCGCCCAGGCCTGGATGGACGCCATGCTGGAGGCGATGCGCGATCCCGCCGCCGCCGGCCTCCCGGCGCTGGACCGGCGCCAGCTCGCCGGGCTGATGGCGGTCGTGGAGCCGCTGCGCATGCACTCTACCGAGTGCCTGGCCGGCCACCTGCGGCAAGGCATCCAGGGCGGCGCGGCACGGGCCCTGGGCCGGGGCGCCTCGACGTCGCCGCTGAGCGGCTTCGACATCGAGGAGCTGAGCCTCGTCGACGAGGCCCAGGCCGAGAAGGACATCGAGATCTCGCGGGTCGTGCAGCTCGTCGACCTGAGGCTGGAATGGGAGCTGCGTGAACTCCAGGCCTTGGCCACCGGGCTGTTGCCGGAGCTGCCCTGGGGCGAAGACCCCACGGCCTGCGGGCCGGCCGTGTTCGCCCGGGCCGTCAGCCAGACGATCTACGAACAGGCCCTGCAACCCGAGCAGCAGGCCTTGTGGATGCGCCTGGCCGGGCCGACGCTGGTGCCGCAGCTGCGCCCGCTGCTGGCGGCGCTGACCGCCGAGCTTCAGGCCGCCGGCATCCAGGCGCCGGCCTACCGCACCATTCGTGCGCCAGAGTCCACCGCCGTCCTCAAGGCGGGCGCCGCCGCGGCACCCGGGGCGGCGGGAGCGGCAGCCGTGGCCGGCGTGCCGCCCGAGCAGCTGCAGGCGCTGCTGCGCAGCCTGCCGCTGCTGGAGCGCGTGCTGCCGGCCGGCCCGGCGCAGGCCGCTTCGCCGCCACGTGGCGGTGGCGAGCTGCCGGTCGGCCATGCCCTGCTCGGCCGCCTCTTCGAACGGCTGCTGGCCGACCCCCAGCTCCTGCCGGCCCTGCGCGACTCCATCGCCCGGCTGGAGGCGCCGGTGCGAGAGCTGGCGACGCGCGACCCCGGCGTGCTCGCCTCCGAGCAGCATCCGGCCTGGGCCCTCATCAACGGCATCGCCGGCCATGCCGCCTCCCTGCCCGCGCACGACGCCGAGCGCGGCGCGGCCTTCCAGCGCTTCGTCGAGCCCCTCGTCGGCCGGCTGACCCAGGGCCGGCCCGAGACCCCCGAGGTCTATGCGCAAGCCTTGCAGGAACTGCAATCCTTCATCGACGAGGAGACCCAGCAGCAGATCGACACGACGATGTCCGTCATGGACGCCCTCGGCCAGCGCGAGGCCGAGCGCCGGCTGCTGCCGCTGATGCGCGACCAGGTCGAGGCCCAGCTCGCCCGGTCCGGCGAGGTCAGCCCCATGGTGCAGACCTTCCTGCGTGGTCCGTGGATCGAGGTGCTGGCCAAGGTCATGGCCACCGAGGGGGCGGACTCACCCGGGGCCCAGGCCCTCGTCGAAACGGTGGACGAGCTGCTCGCCAGCCTGCAGCGGCCCGCGACCGCTGCCCAACGCGCCGACCTGCGCCGCCGCCTGCCGCGCCTGATCGGCCGCGTGCAGCAGGGCATGGCCCTCATCGAGCTGCCCCAGCAGCACCGCAACCGCCTGCTCGCCGAGCTGATGCAGACCCATCGCCGGCTGCTCGCCGAGCCGGGCGAGGCCAGGCCGGAGCCCGTCGCCCAGGCCGTGGAGCCGCCAGCACCGCCGTCGTCGCCACCCAAGGCAGCGCCGCCGGCGCCCATGCCCGCGCCCCCCGCGTTGAACGACTGGCAGGGCCGCGACACCCATGTCGGCGGCCTGCCGACCGTCCCCATGGGCCTGGCCGGCCCGGGGGCTGTCGATCCGGCGGAGGCCTGGCTCGGCGACCTGCGCCCGGGCCGCCGCTGCAAGCTGCACCTGCAGGGCGTCTGGGCCACGGCCCGGCTCGCCTGGATGAGCGACAACGGCGCCTTCTACATGTTCACAAGCAACCTGGCCGGCGGCATGCACTCCATGACGCGCCGCGCCCTGATGCGCCTGCGCCGCGAGGGCCTGGCCACCGACGTGGCCGAGGCCAGCCCCGTGCAGCGCGCCTTGGGCGGGCTGCTGCAGGACCTCGGCGCCGTGGGCTAGCTGCGCGCAACGCCCACCACGAAGTCCGGGTGGATCTGCCGCACCCCATGCCGGGGGAAGGCGATGGTGACCGACTCGGCGCTGCAGTCCTGCACCGCGCCCCAGCCGAAGCGGCGCACCCTCACCCGCTGGCCCGGCTCGAAGGCGCGCGCCGGGATGGGTGGCAGGCTCGCCGGGCCATCGGTGGGCGGTGAGGTCCGCTCCGCCGCCAGCAGCTTCTCGAAGCGCTCGCAGCTGTCGCAATGGCCGCAGCGCGTCGCGCCGCCGTCCAGCGTCTCGCCGAAATGGGCCAGCACGCCGGCCCAGCGGCAGCCGCCCGCCTTGGCGTAGAGCACCATGGCCGTGAGGCCGTCGCGGTCGTTCTGCCGGCGCTTGTGCAGGGCCGCCTCGGCGGCCTCGATGACGGCGTCGGCGTCGCGCCGCGTGGCCGGCTGCAGGCCGGTGGCCTCGCTGCCGCGCAGGGCGCGCACCGAGCGCAGGGCCGCCAGCACCTGGCCGAGTCGCCGCTGCGGCAGCCGCGCCATCTCCGCCAAAGCCGCGGGCAGCCAGCCACGCTGCGGCGTGTGGCTGGCCAGCGCCCGCCAGACGGCGGCCAGCTCCTCGCGCGACGGCAGCTGGCCGCCGGCGAAGAACTGCTGCAGCGCGCGGTCGCCCTCGCGGAAGAGCAGCACGCAGTCGGCCGGCTCGCCGTCGCGCCCCGCCCGGCCGCACTCCTGCACGTAGGCTTCGATGGAAGCCGGCATCTGGGCATGCAGCACGAGGCGGATGTCGGGTTTGTCGATGCCCATGCCGAAGGCGTTGGTGGCCACCATCAGGCGGTGCTCGCCGGCCATGAAGGCCTCCTGCCCGGCGCTTCGCTCGGCGGCTGGCCGCTTGCCGTGGTACAGGCCCACGGGCAGGCCGGCCTCGCGCAGCATGCGGTGCAGGGCCGTGGCCTCGCGCACGGTGGCGCAGTAGACGACGGCGCTGCCGTCTTCCTCCCGCAGGCGGCGCAGCACCAGCTCGCGCCTTTCCTTTTCCGTCTGCGGCAGCTCGACGGCCAGGCGCAGGTTGGGGCGGTAGACGCCATGGCAGAGGATGCCGTCGCGCGGGATGCCGAGCGCTTCGGCGATCTCGCGCTGCACCGGCGCCGAGGCCGTGGCGGTGAGGGCCAGCACCGGCGGGCGGCCGAGGGCGCGGCGGGCGTCGCGCAGGGCGCTGAAGGCGGGGCGGAAGTCGTGGCCCCATTGCGAGATGCAGTGGGCCTCGTCGACGACGAGCAGGCCCACGCGCTGGTCCTGCAGCAGGCCGAGAGTGTGGGGGTCGGCCAGCCTCTCGGGCGTCGTGAACAGCAGCCGCAGGGCCCCGCGCGTGAGCAGGGCCTCGGCCTCCAGGCGGCGGTTGGCGTCCAGGGCCGAATGCAGCTGGGCCGCCGCCACGCCGCGGCGCTGCAGGGCGTCGCACTGGTCCTTCATCAGCGCGATCAGCGGCGAGATGACGACGGTCAGCGCGTCGCTCAGCACGGCCGGCAGCTGGTAGCACAGCGACTTGCCCGCGCCGGTGGGCATGACGGCCAGCGTGCTTTGGCCGGCCATCACGCGCTCGATGACCTCGGCCTGGCCGGGCCGCAGCGCGCGCAGCCCGAAGACGCGCCTGAGCGCGCCGCGCAGCTTGACCGGCTGCACCGGTTCGCGCGGCGGCAGCTTCTCGGGCGGCGGCGCCGGGCGGGGCGAGTCTTCGCGCGGACCCATGCGGCGCGACCCGGTGGCGGCAATGGCGGCGGTAGCAGCGGCAGCGCTCATGCGGCCTTGCGCCGGCAGGCCAGCAGGCCCGTGACGCGGCTCAGCACCTCGGGCGCCCAGCCCATGCCCATGTGGCTGGCCTGCACCTCGATGTCGCGCGCCAGCGGGAAGCGCCGCGCATGCGTGCAGGCCTCCCAGGACACGACGCCGTCGCGGCGGCTGTAGAGCGAGATGGTGGGCACCGGCGGCGGCTCGGCCAGGCGTGCGCGCAGGGCGGCCTCGTCGGGCGGGCGGCGGCCGTTGAGCAGGCGGAAGAGCCAGCCGACGTTGGTGTCGTCGGCGCTGCCGTTGAAGGGCGTGCCGATGGTGATGACGTGGTGGACGCGGTCGTGCCAGCGCTTGGCCAGTTCGCGGGCATAGAAGCCGCCGAGGCTCCAGCCCACCAGGCTCACCTCGCGCGCCGGCGCCACGCGCTCGTGCAGCGACTCCGCCAGACGGTCCAGCCAGGCATCGACGTCGCCGCGCGGGCCGACGTTCATGCCCTGGCCCCAGTCCAGGGCGCGAAAGCCGGCGCGCTCCAGATGGCGCCGCAAGGGCCACAGCGTGAGGCCGTCGGTGCCCAGGCCCGGGAAGAGCACCACGGTGTGGCCCGCGCCCACCGGCTTGGGCGCCTTGCGCCAATGCCAGAGCGCCGCCCAGGCCTCCAGCGTGGCGCGCGCCGGCTCCGAGGCGAGCAGGGAGAGAGCCGGCCGGCGGTTCGCTGCCCGGGCCGGTTTGGGGGTCAGGGGCAGAGGGGTGGTGGGGGAGGTGGTGGTCATGGCTGTGGCGGCGCCGCGGCGGGTCGATGGATGGCCCTCATGCTGCGGTGCGGCGGCGCGCCGCCGTGCCAGCCTGCCGGCACAGGCTTTGTAGGACGAGCCCCGACTGAGAGCGCCGTCCGCCGGGGCCCTCGCTATTCGTAGAGCAGGGCGCCCGGCACCGCGGCGCCGTCCTCGGCATCGCCGCCGAGGATGAGCACGCGTCCGTCGGGCAGGGCCGTCACGGTGTGCCAGGCGCGGCCCGCGGGCATGGCGGCCAGGGCGGCGGCGGTGCCGCCCGGCGCGTAGGCGCTGGCCGAGCGCGCCGAGGCCTCCGCGCCGGTCTGGCCACCGAAGAGGCGCACCTGGCCATCGGGCAGCATCGCGCCGCGCACCAGGCTGCGGGCCTGGTCGAGCCGGCCCTGCGGCGCCAGCGTGCGCGCCGCGGGGTCGAACACCAGCACGCTGTCCAGCGGCTCATAGCCGGCCTCGCCGCGCAGCTCGCCGCCCAGCACCAGCACGCGGCCATCGGGCAGCCGGTGGGCCTCGTGCATGGCCCGGCGCTCCTCGTTCAGCGGCGACAGCACGCGGTCGAAGCTTTCGGTCGCGGGGTCGAAGACCTCGGCCAGCCGCTGCGCCGGGCCGGCGTGGTCGCCGCCGACGATGAGGACGCGGCCGTCGGCCAGCAGGGTCGCCGTCGGGAACTCGCGCGCGTTGGCCATGCGGTCGGCCACCAGGCGGAAGCGCCGCGTCGCCGGGTCCCACAGCTCGACGCTGTCGCTCTGCAGGCCGCCCACCACGAGGACGCGGCCATCGGTGAGGGCGACCGTGGCGTGGCGCAGGCGCGGCCTGGCGGTCCAACCCGCGGGCTCGGCGCTGCCTGTGGCCGGGTCCACCAGCTCGGCGAAGCCGCCGCTGGCCAGCCCCACCGAGCCGCCCACGACGAGGACGCGGCCGTCGGCCAGCCGCGTCGCCGTGTGGTTGGTGCGGCCGGTGTAGAGGCTGCCGATGCGTCGCCAGCCGCGCGTCGCCGGGTCGAAGCGGTCGATGGCCTCGGACGGCGCGCTCAGCCCGCGCGAGCCGCCCACGACGAGGACGCCGCCATCGGCCAGGGCCACGGCCGCGTGGTACTGCACGGTGGGCGCACCCTCCAGCGCCACGTAATGGTCGCGGTAGGCCGGGCGCAGCTCCAGCTCGCGCCGCGCGCTGGGGCGCCCCGCGGCCTCGACCACCAGGGTGTAGCGCCGCGGGCCGGCCAGCACCGGCGTTCGCACCGGCACTCCGCTCTGCACGGGGCCGAGGTCGGGCTCGATGCGGCCCTGGCCACCGCTGAACACGGCTGTGATCTGCGCGGCCTCGCCCACCCGGGCCTCGCCCGCGTCCAGCCGCTGGACGGCCGGCCCGTCGTCGCCGGGGCTGCCGCCGCCACCTCCGCAGCCGGCCAGGCTCCAGCCCAGTCCCGCCAGCAGCGCCGCGCGGCGCGTGCATGCCTTCTTGTCCATGTCCTCTCCCGAATGCAAATGCCGCCATCGCGCGGCAAGGCCGGCCATGCTGGCGGGCCGGCGCGGCGGCGTGAAGTGCCGAATTGGTGATACCTTTTCGGCATGACCCCGCCTGCCCTTCGCGGCATCGACATCCGGCAGCTGCGCTACTTCCTGGTGCTGGCCGAGGAGCTGAACTTCCGCCGTGCGGCCGAGCGCCTGCACCTCACGCAGCCGCCGCTGTCGCGGCAGATCGCCGCGCTGGAGGCGGCGCTCGGCGTGGCCCTGCTCGACCGTGACGGCCCGGCGACGCGGCTGACGCCGGCGGGGCGCCGCGCCCAGGCGGCCTTCCGCACGGCGGTGCAGGCCTTCGACGCGGCCCTGGCCGAGGCCGCCAGCGGCCCGGCGGCCGACCGCCCGCTGCGCCTGGGCCTGCCCTGGTGGGTGGACATGAGCGCCTTCCCCGCCGTCGACGGCGCCTGGCGCGAGGCCACGGGCCGCGCCGGGCTGGAGCCGGTGATGGACATCGGGCCCACCCTGCTCGACGGCCTGCGCCGCCACACGCTGGACGCCGCCCTCATCGCCATGCCGCATGAACTCCACGGGCTGCGCCACGTGCCGGTGGCCCGGCTGCGCCACGTCGCCCTGGTGCCCAGTGCCAGCCCGCTGGCGCGCAAGCGGGCGTTGCGCCTGCGCGACCTGGAGGCGCTGCCGGCCTTCCTGCGCTTCGCGCGGCGCCAGAACCCGGCGCTGTGGATGCACTACCAGCGCCAGTACGAGGCAGCCGGCTTCAAGCCCGCCACCGAGGCCGAGGCGCCCGGCACCACCGCCACGCTGGCGCAGATCGCCGCCGGCCGCGGCGGCACCTTGATGCCGGCCGCGATGGCGCGCCAGCGCTACGCCGGCGTGGCCTGCCGGCGGCTGCTGGACGAAGTCAGCGTCGAGGTGCACCTCGTGTTCTCGGATGCACTGGCGCCCGAGCTGGTCGAGGCGCTGACCGCGCAATGCACGCTCTTCGAGGCCGCCCTGGGCTGAGGCGCCGCTGAAACTCGAGGCGGCGGCGGGGATGGGCCTCCGTGCTAACCCCGAGTTGCGATGCGAGAAGCGGCATCGGGAAATCCAAAAATGTGATTAGCCGCGGATCGGTCGCTTCCCTAGCATGACCTCACACCCGAAGCCAGCGGCCCACTCGAGCCGGGTACACGCAGGTTTCAGGGTCGGACGGTTACCCCTAATAACGATCCCGGAGACAAGATGAACACCACGAGTCTGGTGCCGCCGCGCGCGGCCGCCATTGCCCCCGTTTTTGCCCTGCGCCTGACCGCCATCGCCACGGCCGCGATGCTGGCCAGCACCGCCCAGGCCCAGGAGGCCAAGGCCGCCGACACCTCGCTGGAGACGGTCGTCGTCACCGGGGTCAAGGCCTCGCTGACCAAGAGCCTGGCGAACAAGCGCACCAACGACCAGGTCGTGGAGTCCGTCGTGGCCGAGGACATCGGCAAGCTGCCCGACAACAACGTCGTCGAAGCGCTGCAGCGCGTCACGGGCATCCAGGTCACCAACCGTGCCGGTGGCGAAGTGGGCACCCTGTCCATCCGCGGCCTGCCCGACATCGCCACGACCTGGAACGGCCGCAACATCTTCACCGCCTCCGGCACGCAGGTCGCGCTGCAGGACATCCCGTCGACCCTGGTGCGCCAGATCGACGTCTACAAGACGCGCGACGCCAGCCAGCTCGAAAACGGCATCGCCGGCCAGATCGACGTCAAGTCGCTGCGGCCCTTCGATTTCAAGGGCTCGAAGTTCTCGCTGCTGGCGCGCGAGACCTATCTCGACCCCGCGAAGAAGTCCAACCCGCAGCTGAGCGCGCTGGCCAGCAACCGCTGGACGACCGGCGCCGGTGATTTCGGTGCGCTGGTCAACCTGTCGATGGTCAAGACGAACTATCGCAACGAAAGCGTGACGCCCGGCGCCATGGTGCCGTTCGTGAGCCCCAATGCCGCGGAAGACCCGGCCGGCTACACCCCGCTGCAGCGCGTCTTCGACAACAACGTCTGGACGCCCGGAACCTATACCGGCCTGCCGCAGAAGGCCGGCTCGACGCTGAATTTCAACGGCCAGGCCTACCCCTACTACCTGTCGCGCGACGCCGTCTTCCAGAGCGACGTGGAGGGCCGGCGCGAGCGCCCGGCGGCCAACGTCGCGCTGCAGTGGCAGCCCAACCAGGACGCCGTCTACACCTTCGAGGCGATGTACAACGGCTATCGCGACAAGGCGTTCAACCAGCTGCTGTTCAGCTTCGTGGACTGGTGGGGGGCCCTGGGCAGCAACCCGGCCGGGACGATCACCACCTTCCCGGGCACCAACGTCATCAAGACGCGCACGGTCGGCAAGGTCTACGGCTTCAACAGCGGCGACTACACCACCTCGGCCACCGATTCCTACATCTACGCCCTGAACGGCAAGTGGAACCTGGGTGACCGGCTGCGGCTGGAGGGCGACGTGTCCTACCAGACCAGCAAGTTCCACTCGGAGTTCACCGCCACCCGCATCGACCGCGTCGCCGATTCCATCAACGTCGACTTCAATTCCGGCGGCGGGAACATGGCCTTCCACTTCGACGACGACGCCAAGCTGGTCGACCCGAAGCAGTGGAACGTGGCGCAGTTCTACGACAACGCCAACCGCAACCAGGGCAGCGCCGGCACGGCCAGCCTCTCGGGCGCCTACGACGCCGACTGGGGCCCGCTGAAGACGCTGAACTTCGGCCTGCGCTTCGACAGCCGCAAGGCCTCGGAGGCGAACCGCACGCAGTCGAGTTTCCTTGGCCGCAACCTGGCCGATGCCTCCCTGGGCTCCAACTACTACCACGTCAACTCCAACTTCGGCACGGACTTCGCCGACGTTCCTCGCTCCTGGATGGAGCCCAATGCCTACTACATCCGCGACAACATCGACGCCTGGCGCGCGATGTACCACTCGGTCGACGCGAACTTCCTGACGACCGACAAGCTCAGCCTGCAGAAGACCTTCGACGTCAAGGAAGACACCACCAACCTCTTCCTGATGGCGGACACCGAGAACCAGCTGTTCGGCCGGCCGCTGCGCGCCAATTTCGGCGTGCGCTACGTGCAGGTCGACACCCGCATGACGGCCTACAAGGTCGATGCCAGCACCAAGGTCGTGACGCCGACGGACGGCCGCAAGACGGCGCGCAAGTTCCTGCCCAGCCTGACGCTGCGTTATGAGCCGGTCCGGGACGTGCTGGTGCGCCTCAACTATGGCGAGACCCTGCGCCGGCCGAACTTCGGCGATCTCAACCCCATCATCCAGCCCAGCGACGACGTCTCCAAGGTCGGCTACGGCGGCGGCAGCGGCGGCAACCCCGGCCTGGAGCCGACACGCTCCAAGAACCTGGACCTGACCGGCGAGTGGTATTTCCAGAAGGACAGCGCGCTCTACGGCACCCTGTTCCAGCGCAGGATCGAGGGCCTGGTCGTGCCGCTGCGCCGTCGCATCCACCTCTCGCCGGCCGAAGACCCATTCCGCAACTCCACCTCGGGGGGCGACCACACCAACGGCTACGACTACGTCATCAGCTCGCCGGTCAATGCGTCCAACGGCAAGATCAGCGGCCTCGAGCTGGGCGCGATCTACTTCCCGAAGGGGCTGCCGGGCCTGCTCGACGGCCTGGGCTTCCAGGGCAGCGTGACGCGCCTCACGTCATCGCAGAACGTGCCGACCGCCAACAACGCCGGCGAGATCGTCTCGCAGCTCGAGGGGCCGTTCTTCGGGGTGTCCAAGCTGTCGTGGAATGCCACCCTGGCCTACGAAAAGGGTCCCATCGGCGCGCGCCTGTCCTACGTCCGCCGCTCCGCCTTCCTGGCCGCCAACGAAGCGGCGCTGTTCGCCAACCCGATCGGCATCTGGCGCCAGCCGGAAAAGAGCGTGGACTTCCAGCTCAGCTACAACATCAACGACCGGATGTCGCTGGATTTCAGCGGTGTGAACCTGACCAACGAAATGCAGCAGCAGTACTACCACTTCGGCGATGCCGGCAACCCGGAGGTGACCAACTTCGGCACCGTGCAAATTGGGCGCGCGTTCTCGGTCGGTTTCCGTTGGAAGATCTGAGGCGAACCCAAACCAGAACTATTCCTTGCTGTTGGGGCGTCGCACGGGCCTTCCCGGGCGACGCCTTTTTTTCATCCCGCAGTCCCCCATGTCCGATCTGCTCGAGCCCCTGATCCGCCAGCGCGCCGACCCCCACATCTCCCGCCACGCCGACGGCTTCTACTACTTCACCGCCTCGGTGCCGCAGTACGACCGCGTCGAGATCCGCCGCGCGGCGACGATCGCCGGCCTGGCCGAGGCGCCTGCCTTCGTGGCCTGGCGCAAGCCCGACGCGGGGCCCTGCTCCGAGCTGATCTGGGCGCCCGAGCTGCACTTCAACCAGGGGGCCTGGTACGTCTACTTCGCGGCCGCGCCCACCCGTGAGCTCGACCACCAGGGCATGTTCCAGCACCGCATGTACGCGCTGCGGAACACTTCGCCTGACCCCTTCGCTGGCCGCTGGGAGCTGCTGGGGCAGGTGGACACGGGCCTGGACAGCTTCTGCCTGGACGCCACCACCTTCACCCACCGCGGCCGGCTCTACTACCTGTGGGCGCAGAAGGACCCGGCCATCCCCGGCAATTCCAACCTCTACATCGCGCCGATGGCGACGCCCTGGCAGCTCGGCGGCCCGCCCGTGCGGCTCAGCCGGCCCGAGCACGGCTGGGAGTGCCGCGGCTTCCTCGTCAACGAGGGGCCGTCGGTGCTCGTCCGCCATGGCCGCGTCTTCGTCAGCTACTCGGCCAGCGCCACCGACGAGAACTACGCCATGGGCCTGCTCTGGGCCGACGAGGATGCCGACCTGCTCGACCCGGCGAGCTGGCGCAAGTCGCCCGAGCCCGTCATGCGCAGCGCGCCCGAGGACAGCGTCTTCGGCCCCGGCCACAACAGCTTCACCGAGGGCGCCACGCCCGGCGAGGTGCTGCTGGTCTACCACGCCCGCACCTACACCGAGATCGTCGGCGACCCGCTGTGGAACCCCGACCGGCACAGCTTCGTCAAGCCGCTGCGTTGGGCCGCCGACGGCATGCCCCGGTTCGGCTGGCCCTCGCGACGGGACTGATACCCGTTCCGGTATCGAGGCACCGAGGAAATTGATTGGATTGCAATTTCCCCCATGCCTAGCATGCCTCGAGCGGCTCCAGGGCCCCGAAGAACAACAGCGAGACACCCATGACGACTGAGGACAAGAAGAGCAAGGTGAGGCTGCGCTCGGCCGAGTGGTTCGGCACGCAGGACAAGAACGGCTTCATGTACCGCTCCTGGATGAAGAACCAGGGCATCCCCGACCACGAGTTCCAGGGCAAGCCCATCATCGGCATCTGCAACACCTGGAGCGAGCTGACGCCCTGCAACGCCCACTTCCGCAAGCTGGCCGAACACGTCAAGCGCGGCATCCTGGAGGCAGGCGGCTTCCCGGTCGAGTTCCCGGTGTTCTCCAACGGCGAGAGCAACCTGCGCCCGACCGCCATGCTCACGCGCAACCTCGCCAGCATGGACGTCGAGGAGAGCATCCGCGGCAACCCGATGGACGCCGTCGTGCTGCTGGTGGGCTGCGACAAGACCACGCCCGCCCTGCTGATGGGCGCGGCGAGCTGCGACGTGCCGGCCATCGTCGTCACCGGCGGCCCGATGCTCAACGGCAAGCTCAAGGGCAAGGACATCGGCTCGGGCACGGCCGTGTGGCAGCTGCACGAGCAGGTCAAGGCCGGCGAGATCAGCATGCACGACTTCATGGCCGCCGAGGCCGGCCACTCGCGTTCGGCCGGCACCTGCAACACCATGGGCACGGCCTCCACCATGGCCTGCATGGCCGAGGCCCTGGGCACCTCGCTGCCGCACAACGCCGCCATCCCTGCCGTCGATGCGCGCCGTTATGTGCTGGCCCACCTCTCCGGCATGCGCATCGTCGAGATGGTCTGGGAGCAGCTGACGCTGTCCAAGGTGCTGACCCGCGAGGCCTTCGAGAACGCCATCCGCGTCAACGCCGCCATCGGCGGCTCCACCAACGCCGTCATCCACCTCAAGGCCATCGCCGGCCGCATCGGTGTCGACCTGGAGCTGGAGGACTGGACCCGCATCGGCCGCGGCACGCCGACGCTCGTGGACCTGCTGCCCTCGGGCCGCTTCTTGATGGAGGAGTTCTATTACGCCGGCGGCCTGCCGGCCGTGCTGCGCCGCCTCGGCGAGGCCGGCCTGCTACCGCACAAGGATGCCCTCACCGTCAACGGCAAGAGCCTGTGGGCCAACTGCCATGACGCGCCCATCTACGACGACGAGGTCATCCGCAAGCTCGACAACCCGCTGATCGCCGACGGCGGCATCTGCATCCTGCGCGGCAACCTCGCGCCGCGCGGCGCCGTGCTCAAGCCTTCGGCGGCCACGCCCGAGTTGATGACCCACCGCGGACGCGCCGTCGTCTTCGAGGACTTCGAGGACTACAAGGCCCGCATCGGCGACCCCGACCTCGACGTCGACGCCAGCTCCATCCTCGTCATGAAGAACTGCGGCCCCAAGGGCTATCCCGGCATGGCCGAGGTCGGCAACATGGGCCTGCCGCCCAAGCTGCTGGCCGCGGGCGTGAAGGACATGGTGCGCATCTCCGACGCGCGCATGAGCGGCACGGCCTACGGCACGGTGGTGCTGCACGTGGCGCCGGAGGCGCGGGCGGGCGGCCCGCTGGCGGTCGTCAAGGAAGGCGACTTCATCGAGCTGGACTGCGCGGCCGGCCGCCTGCACCTGGACGTCTCCGAGGACGAGCTCAAGGCCCGCCTCGAAGCCTGGGCCGCCGCCCAGACCACCGACCCCGCCGACGCGAGCGGCTATCGCCAGCTCTACGTGCAGCACGTGCTGCAGGCCGACGAGGGCTGCGACTTCGACTTCCTGCGCGGCAAGCGCGGCGCGGCCGTGCCACGTCACTCTCACTGAAATGGAATCCAAACAAAGCCACAGAGGCACAGAGACACAGAGAGACCGTCATCCCTCTGCCTCTGTGTCTCTGTGCCTCTGTGGCCGTATTTCATCGTCCCGAAAACAGACATGAGCAACAACATTCAAGGCCTCTCCCTGATCGGCGGCCAGCCCGTCCGCGGCAACGGCAAGCCCTTCCAGGCCTTCGATCCCGGCAGGAACGAGGCCATCGGCCCCGATTTCCACGCCGTCGATGCGGCCCAGGTCGCCGAGGCCTGCGTCCTGGCCGGTGCCGCCTTCGACGCCTACCGCGCCACCAGCGACCACGAGCGCGCCGATTTCCTGGACCAGGTCGCCGCGCAGATCCTCGCCCTGGGCGATGCCCTCGTCGAGCGCGCCATGGCCGAGACCGGCCTGCCGCGCGCACGGCTGGAAGGCGAGCGTGGCCGCACCGTCAACCAGCTCAAGCTCTTCGCCGAGCTGCTGCGCGAAGGCAGCTGGCAGGACGCCCGCATCGACACCGCCCTGCCCACGCGCACGCCGCCGCGGCCGGACCTGCGACTGCGCTTCGTGGGCGTCGGCCCCGTGGCCGTCTTCGGGGCCAGCAATTTCCCGCTCGCCTTCTCGGTCGCCGGTGGCGACACCGCCGCGGCGCTCGCCGCCGGCTGCCCGGTCGTCGTCAAGGCCCACTCGGCCCATCCGGGCACGTCCGAACTCGTCGGTCGAGCGGTGGTGGAGGCCGTGCGCCAGTGCGGCCTGCCGGCCGGCGTCTTCGCGCTGCTGACGGGCAGCGGCCACGGCATCGGCGACACCCTGGTGCGCCACCCCGCCATCCAGGCTGTCGGCTTCACCGGCTCGCGCAGCGGCGGCCTGGCGCTGATGGCCGCGGCGGCGGCCCGCCCCCAGCCCATCCCCGTCTATGCCGAGATGAGCAGCATCAACCCCGTCGTCCTGCTGCCCGGCGCCCTCACCGCCCGCGGGGCCGATATCGCGACGGGCTTCGCCGCCTCGTTGACGATGGGCGTGGGCCAGTTCTGCACCAACCCCGGCCTGGTGCTCGGCCTGGCCGGGCCTGATCTCGACCGCTTCGCCCAGGCCGCGGCCGAGGCCCTCAAGCCTGTGGCTGCCGGCACCATGCTGACGCCCGGCATCGCCGGCGCCTACCAGCGCGGCGAAGAGCAGCTCGCCGGCCAACCGGGCGTCGAGGCCCTGCTGCGCGGCGAATCCGGCGGCTGCCAGGGTGCGCCCAGCCTGTTCCGCACCACCGGTGCCGCCTTCCTGGCCAACCACGCGATGTCGGCGGAGATCTTCGGCCCCGCCTCGCTGCTGGTGGCCTGCCGCGACCTCGACGAACTGCTGGCGGTGCTCGAAGGCCTGGAAGGCCAGCTCACCGCCACGCTGCAGCTGCAGGACGAGGACGAGGCCGACCTCGCCGCCGCCCGCCGCCTGCTGCCGACGCTGGAGCGCAAGGTGGGCCGCATCCTCGCCAACGGCTTCCCGACGGGCGTGGAGGTGTCCACCGCCATGGTCCACGGCGGCCCCTTCCCGGCCACCAGCGACGGCCGCAGCAGCTCGGTCGGCACGGCCGCCATCCAGCGCTTCCTGCGCCCGGTCTGCTACCAGAACCTGCCGCGCGCGCTGCTGCCGCCCGTGCTGCGCGAACCCAACGAGCGCGGCGTCTGGCGCCGCCGCGATGGCGCGTTGACCCGGAACTGAACACAACAAAGCCACAGAGGCACAGAGACACAGAGAGCCCCGGACACAGCAGACACACGAACGCAGAACACCCGTTGATGGCGCTTACCCGCTTTCTCTGTGCCTCTGTGTCTCTGTGGCTGTTTTCTCGGCGGCGCCCATAGACCCAACGACGCAAAGACAACACAGGAGACAAGTCGATGAAGAAACAACTGTTGGCCCTCGTCGCCACGCTGGCCGTCGGCGCGAGCGCCGTGGCGGCGGATACCAAGCTGGTCGTCAACGCCGACCAGCCCGGCCCCGTCATCCACCGCAACGTCTACGGCCAGTTCGCCGAACACCTCGGCACCGGCATCTACGAAGGCATGTGGGTCGGCCCCGACTCCAAGATCCCCAACGTGCGCGGCTGGCGCAAGGACGTGGTGGCGGCTCTCAAGGACCTCAAGGTGCCGCTGGTGCGCTGGCCCGGCGGCTGCTTCGCCGATGAATACCACTGGCGCGACGGCATCGGCCCGCGCGACAAGCGCCCGATCAAGATCAACACCAACTGGGGCGGCGTGCCCGAGGACAACGCCGTCGGCACGCACGAGTTCTTCGACCTCGTCGAGCAGATCGGCGCCGAAGCCTATGTGAACGGCAACCTCGGCACCGGCAGCGCGCAGGAGATGTCGGAGTGGCTGGAGTACATGACCGGCGAAGGCAAGTCCACGCTGACCGACTTACGACGCAAGAACGGCCGCGACAAGCCCTTCCGCGTGCACTACTTCGCCGTCGGCAACGAGGCCTGGGGCTGCGGCGGCAACATGCGCCCCGAGTACTACGCCGACCAGTACCGCCAGGTCGCGAGCTTCCTGAAGACGCCCGGCAACAACCGCCCCATCTTCATCGCCAGCGGCGGCAACGGCCTGCAGACGGAGTGGACCGAGGTGCTCAGCAAGGGCGTGCACAGCGTCAACGCCATCTCCCACCACTCCTACACCCTACCCACGGGCCAGTGGGAGCACAAGGGCGCGGCCGTCGGCTTCCCGGAGAGCGAGTGGATCTCGACGCTGGCCAACGTCAAGAACATCGACGAGATCATCACCAGGAACACGGCCGTCCTCGACAAGAACGACCCGGCGAAGAAGATCGGCTTCTACTTCGACGAGTGGGGCAGCTGGTACGACCCGGACCCCGGCAGCAACCCCGGCTTCCTGGTCCAGCGCAACACGCTGCGCGACGCCCTGCTGGCGGCCCTGCACTTCAACGTCTTCCACGCCCACGCCGACCGGGTGCAGATGACCAATATCGCGCAGATGGTCAACGTGCTGCAGGCCATGATCCAGACGAGCAAGGACAAGCTCGTGCTGACGCCGACCTACCACGCCTTCAAGCTCTACACGCCCTTCCAGGACGCCACCTCCCTGCCGGCCAAGATCGAGAACAACCCGGTCTACAAGGTCGGCGCGGTCGAGATGCCGGGCCTGTCCGCCACTGCCGCGCGCGGCAAGGACGGCAAGCTCTACGTCGGCCTCGTGAACTCGAATGCGAACCAGCCCGCCGAGCTGACGCTGCAGGTCGGCGCCGGCGCGCCCAAGGCGGTCAAGGGCCAGCTGCTGACCGCCGGCGCGATGGACGCACAGAACGAGCTCGGCAAGGCGCCGCAGGTCCTGCCGCAGCCCTATGAAGCCCGGGCTGCCGGCGGCAAGCTGACGCTGAAGCTGCCGGCCAAGTCCATCGTCGTCGTCGCCGTCGAGGGCTGACCCGCCCTCTCGACGAGCACGTTCCGCGAACCGCAACGCCTGCGCCAGCCATGCTGCTCGCCCAGGCGTTGCGCTGCGTTCGCGGCATCCACACGGCATATCAAAACCAGGATCGACAGCGCCTGCAATGTCATTGGTGCACAGCCGCGCAGCCTCCTAGGCTCCGCCGGCCACAACAAGCACACCCGGAGACATCACCATGGCCTTGCACAACCGCCGCGACTTCCTCGCCGGCTCTGCCGCCCTCGCCCTGACCGCCTGCGGCGGCGGTGGCGGTGGGAGCTCTGCGCCCGCCCCCGCGCCTTCGACACCCGCGCCCGCGCCCACGCCGGCCAACCCCAATGCCGTCCAGGCCGCGCTGAGCTTCGGCAACGCGTCGGTCCATGACCCGTCGGTCATCCGCGTCAACGGCTCGTTCTACGTTTTCGGCTCCCACCTCGCGGCGGCCAGGACGACGGACCTGATGAACTGGACCAAGCTGGCCGACGGTGTCGACAACGGCAATCCGCTGTTCGGCAACAAGGTCACGACCGAACTCGCCGCCACCTTCGCATGGACGACGGTGACGGACCTGTGGGCGCCCGACGTCGCCAGGCTCGACGACGGCAAGTTCTACATGTACTACTGTTCCTGCCAGGGCAGCTCGCCGCTGTCGGCCCTGGGCGTGGCCGTCGCCGGCAGCGTCGACGGCCCCTATGCGAACAAGCAGATCGTGCTGAAGTCCGGCATGGTGGGTACGTCCGAGGACGGCACCCCCTACGACGCGACCCGGCACCCCAACGTGGTCGACCCCGCCGTGTTCAAGGACGCGACGGGCAAGCTGTGGATGATCTACGGCTCCTACTCCGGCGGCATCTACATCCTGCAGCTGGACCCGGCGACGGGCCTGCCCATCCCCGGCCAGGGCTACGGCAAGCACCTGCTGGGCGGCAACCACGCCGAGATCGAGGGCGCCTACGTCATCTACAACCCGGCGACCCAGTACTACTACATGTTCACGTCGTGGGGCGGCCTGGCCGCGGCCGGCGGCTACAACGTCCGCGTCTGCCGCTCGCTCGCGCCGGACGGCCCCTACCTGGACGGCTTCGGCACCGACATGGCCACCGTCAGGGCCAGCGCCCCCTTCGACCGCCCCAGCATCCAGAACTTCGGGATGAAGCTGATGGGCGGCCACCAGTACGCCAACGCCGCGTTCGAGACCGGCACGGCCCTGGGCTACGTGTCGCCGGGCCACAACTCGGCCTACTACGACGCGACGACGGGCCAGTACTTCATCATCTTCCACACCCGCTTCCCGGGCACGGGCGAGCTTCACGAGATCCGCGTGCACGAGATGCATTTCAACGCGGACGGCTGGCCCGTCGTCGCCGCGCTGCGCTACGCGCCGCTCAGCCTGGCCAGCCCGGCGCAGACGGCCGACGTCAGCGCGGCGCAGGCGGCCGGCACCTACAAGCTGGTCAACCACGGCAAGGACATCACGGCGACGAGCAAGGGCTCCATCGTCGTGACGCTCAACAACGACGGCAGCATCGGCGGCGCGGGCGGCATGACCGGCACGTGGACGCACGACGGCAGCAACCGCATCACCCTCGTGAGCGGTGGCGTGACCTACAGGGGCGTACTGTCCCGCCAGTGGAATGCCAACTCCAGCGCCTTCGTCGTGAGCTTCAGCGTGATCTCGTCGACCGCCAGCACGGCCGCGGCGACCGGCGTCTCGTTGTGGGCCGTGCGCCTGAGCAGCTGACGATGCGCCGCCTGCTCGCCGCTCTCGCCCTCGCGCTGTGTGCCCATGCGGCCGGCGCGGCGACGCAGGCCTTCGCGCTGGACCGCGTGAGGCTGCTGGACGGCCCCTTCCTCGACGCGCAGGCGACCGACCTGCACTACCTGATGGCGCTCGATCCCGAGCGCCTGCTCGCGCCCTTCCGCCGCGAGGCCGGCTTGCCCGTTCCGGTGGCCAGTTATGGCAACTGGGAGTCCAGCGGCCTGGACGGCCACATGGGCGGCCACTACCTGTCGGCCCTGGCGCTGATGTGGGCCTCCACCGGCGACCCGGCCGTCAAGCAGCGCCTCGACCACGTCGTCGCCGAACTCAAGCGCTGCCAGGACAAGCTCGGCACCGGCTACATCGGCGGCATTCCCGACGGCGCCAAGGCTTGGGCGCAAGTCGGCGCCGGCGACCTCAAGGTCGACAGCTTCTCGGTCAACGGCCGCTGGGTGCCCTGGTACAACCTGCACAAGCTCTTCGCCGGCCTGCGCGACGCCTGGGTGGATGGCGGCAATGCCGATGCGCGCGACATGCTGGTCAAGCTCAGCGACTGGGCCCTGCGCCTGACCACGCCGCTGAGCGACGCCCAGATGCAGGACATGCTGCGCGCCGAGCACGGCGGCATGGCCGAGGTGCTGGCCGACGTGGCGGCGATGACGGGCGACCTGCGCTACCTGGCGCTGGCGCGGCGCTTCACCCACCAGGCCCTGCTGCAGCCCCTGGCGGCCGGCGAGGACCGCCTCACCGGCCTGCACGCCAACACCCAGATCCCCAAGGTCATCGGCTTCGCCCGAATCGCGCAACTGAGCGGCGAGGACGAGGGCCGGCGCGCCGCCGAGTTCTTCTGGCGCACGGTCGTCGGCAAGCGCAGCGTCGCCATCGGCGGCAACAGCGTCAAGGAGCACTTCCACCCCGCCGACGACTTCCGCCCCATGCTCGACGAGGTGGAAGGGCCCGAGACCTGCAACAGCTACAACATGCTCAAGCTGACCGCGCTGCTCGCGCAGTCGGCCGCCGGGCCGCACCGCTACTCCGACTACGCCGACTACTACGAACGCACCCTCTACAACCACATCCTCGCCTCCCAGCACCCCGGCGAAGGCGGCTTCGTCTACTTCACGCCGATGCGGCCCCAGCACTACCGCGTCTACTCGCAGGTCGACCAGGGCATGTGGTGCTGCGTCGGCTCCGGCCTGGAGAGCCACGCTCGGCACGGCGAGTTCATCTACGCCCACGACGGCGACGTCCTCCACGTCAACCTCTTCATCGCCTCCACGCTGGACTGGCGCGAGCAGGGCGTGCGCATCACCCAGAGCACCCACTTCCCCGACGAGCCGCGCACCCGGCTGACGGTGCAGGACGCCGGTGAGTTCGCGCTCAAGATCCGCCACCCCGGCTGGGTGGCGTCCGGCGCGCTGACGCTCAAGCTCAACGGCAGGCGCGTGGCCGCCAAGGCCAGGCCCGACGGCTATGTCGAGCTGCGCCGCCGCTGGGCCGCGGGCGACCAGGTCGACGTCGAGCTGCCCATGCGCACGCGGCTCGAGCCCATGCCGGGGCTGAAGAACTATGTCGCCGTGCTGCACGGCCCCATCGTGCTGGCGGCCAGGACACCCCAGCCCGGCGAAAGCCTCGGTTTTCGGGCCGACGGCTCGCGCATGGGCCACGTCCCGCAGGGCGCCGTCTGCCCCCAGGAGGCGGCGCCCGTCTTCGTCAGCCCGAGCCTGAAGGAAGCCGACGTCGTGCGCCGCTTCAAGCCGGTGCCCGGACAGCCCCTCACCTTCACCGCGCCAGGCCTGATCCAGGGCCGCCACGGCGCCGAGGACCTGCAGCTCATCCCCTTCTTCCGCCTGCACGACTCGCGCTACATGGTCTATTGGGCGCGCAGCACGCCGGCCCAGCAGAGCCTGATGCGAGACGAGCTCGCCAGGGCCGAGGAAGCCCGCCTGGCGCTGGATGCCATCACCATCGACCAGGTCGCGCCCGGGGAGCAGCAGCCCGAGGCCGACCACGGCTTCAAGGGCGAGGGCGCCGAGAGCGGCATCGCGGCGGCCGGCCGCTGGCGGCATGCGCGCCAGTGGTTCAGCTACGAGCTGAGCGACCCGCAGGGCCAGGCCCGGCTGCTCCGCCTGAGCTTCGCCAAGGGCGACGCGGGCCGGCGCTTCGACCTCGTCGTCAACGGCCAGCGCATCGCCGAGATCGAGCTGGCCCGCCCGGATGCGCCGGGCGAGATCTACACCCGCGACTTCGCCCTCCCCGCCGAGCTGGTGGCCCGGGCCGGCGGCCGGCTGACCGTCAAGTTCGTGGCCCGGGCGGATTCCATTGCCGGCGGGCTTTACGGCCTGCGGCTGCTGCGTTAGACATCACACCCTGAAGGAGACACACCATGGCCTTTTCCGTCGTCGCCCGCCGCACCCTGCTGGCCGCCGCCCTCGCGCTGCCCGCCGTCGGCGCCCTCGCTGCTCCCCTCGTCCTGGGCTTCTCCCAGGTCGGCGCCGAGAGCGAATGGCGCACCGCCAACACCGCGTCCATCAAGGCTGCGGCCAAGGAGGCCGGCATCACGCTCAAGTTCGCCGACGCCCAGCAGAAGCAGGAGAACCAGGTCAAGGCCATCCGCAGCTTCATCGCGCAGAAGGTCGACGTGATCGCCTTCTCGCCGGTGGTCGAGTCCGGCTGGGACACGGTGCTGAAGGAAGCCAAGGCCGCGGGCATCCCGGTCATCCTGACCGACCGCTCCGTGAAGGTCGCCGACCCCTCGCTCTACGTCACCTTCATCGGCTCGGATTTCGTCGAGGAAGGCCGCAAGGCGGCGCGCTGGGTGCTGGAGCGTGCGGCCAAGGCGCCCAACGCGGCGCTGAACATCGTCGAGCTGCAGGGCACGGTGGGCTCGGCCCCGGCCATCGACCGCAAGAAGGGCTTCGAGGAGGTCATCAAGGCCAATCCCAAGCTGCAGATCATCCGCTCGCAGTCCGGCGAGTTCACGCGCGCCAAGGGCAAGGAGGTGATGGAGTCCTTCCTGAAGCAGCGCGACAAGAAGATCGACGTGCTGTTCGCGCACAACGACGACATGGCCATCGGCGCCATCCAGGCCATCGAGGAAGCGGGGCTGAAGCCGGGGGTGGACATCCTCATCGTCTCCATCGACGGCGTGCGCGGCGCCTTCGAGGCCATGAAGGCGGGCAAGCTCAACGTCACCGTCGAGTGCAATCCGCTGCTGGGGCCGCAGCTGATGCAGCTGGCCAAGGACGTGGTGGCGAAGAAGCCGGTGGAAAAGCGCATCACCGTCAATGAAGGCGTGTTCCCGGCGGAGGTGGCGGCGAAGGAGCTGCCGAACCGGAAGTACTGACCGTGGTTCGTTGGAATGGGGTTGTGGCCGGGCCCAGCCGGTCACCCGCCGGGGCGAACTCCCGGCACCGCACTCTCGCGACAACGAGAACTCACTCATGAGCACCCAACCCGTGCTGGCCCTCTCCGGCCTCCACAAATCCTTCCCCGGCGTCAAGGCCCTCAGCAATGTCAGCCTGCGCCTCTTCCCCGGCGAGGTCCACGCGCTGATGGGCCAGAACGGCGCCGGCAAGTCCACGCTCATCAAGGTCCTTACCGGCCTCTACCAGCCCGACGCCGGCACCATCACCCTCGACGGACAGCCCATCGCGCCCAAGCGCACCGAAGACGCCCAGGACCTCGGCATCCGCACCGTCTACCAGGAGGTCAACCTCTGCCCCAACCTCAGCGTGGCGGAGAACATCTGCGCCGGGCGCTTCCCGAGGCGCTGGGGCCGCATCGACTGGGCCGCCGTCCATGCCGAGGCTCGCCGCGTGCTCGCGCAGATGGACCTGGACATCGACGTCGCCGCGCCGCTGTCGCGCTACTCGCTGTCGGTGCAGCAGATGGTGGCGATCGCCCGCGCCCTGCGCATCTCGGCGCGCGTGCTCATCCTCGACGAGCCCACGTCCAGCCTGGACGAGGCGGCCGTGCAGCGCCTGTTCACCGTGCTGCGCCGCCTGCGCGACCAGGGCCTGGCCATCCTCTTTGTCACCCACTTCCTCGACCAGACCTACGCCCTGGCCGACCGCATCACCGTGATGCGCAACGGCGAGACCGAGGGCGAGTACCTGGCCAGCGAGCTGAGCCGACTCGCCCTGGTCAACAAGATGGTCGGCGCGGCGCCGGACCAGCAACCCAGCCGCCTGGACAGCCGCAGCGCCGGCACCGGCGAGCCGGTGCTGCGCGCCGAGGGCCTCGCCCGCCGCGGCGCCCTGCAGCCGCTCGACCTCGAACTGCGCCAGGGCGAGGTGCTGGGCCTGGCCGGGCTGCTCGGCTCCGGCCGCACCGAGGCGGCGCGCCTGCTGTTCGGCGCCGACACGGCCGATGCCGGCCACGTGGAGACCCGCGGCCGGCGCGGCCGCTGGCATTCGCCACGCGAGGCCATCGCCGCCGGCATCGCCTTCTGCTCCGAAGACCGCAAGCACGAAGGCGCCATCCTCGACCTCTCCGTGCGCGAGAACATCGTGCTCGCCCTGCAGGCCCGCGCCGGCCTGCGCCTGGCCCTCGGCCGCGAGGAGCAGCAAGCCCTGGCCGAGGACTACATCCGGCGCCTGGGCATCAAGACGGCCAGCGCCGACACCCCCATCGGCCAGCTCTCCGGCGGCAACCAGCAGAAGGCCCTGCTGGCCCGCTGGCTGGCCACGCAGCCCGCCGTCCTCATCCTCGACGAGCCCACCCGCGGCATCGACGTGCGCGCCAAGGAAGACCTGATGGACCAGGTGCGCGCCCTCGCCCACCGGGAAGACGGGCCCGGCATGGCCATCGTCTTCATCTCCTCCGAGCTGCCCGAGGTGCTGCATTGCAGCGACCGCGTCCTGGTGCTGCGCGACCGCCGCGCCGCGGGCGTCTACCGCCGCGGAGAGCTGGACGAACGCAGCGTCCTCGAAGTCATTGCCGCCGAGCCCGCGGCCCAGGCCGCATGAAGCCACTCAGCCTGCCCATGTCCACACCCCCTGCCCGCCCTCCCGCCTGGCGGCATCCCCTCGTGCGGCCGCTGGCCGCCCTCCTGCTGCTGCTCGCCTTCGCCGCGGCCAGCGTGCCGGGCTTCCTGCACCTCGAGGTCAAGGACGGCCACCTCTACGGCAACCTCGTCGACATCCTCCACCGCGCCGCGCCGCTGATGCTGGCGGCCCTGGGCATGACACTGGTCATCGCCACGCGCGGCATCGACGTGTCCGTCGGCGCGGTGGTCGCCATCTCGGCCACCGTGGGCTGCGTGCTGGTCGGGTCGCAGGGCCTGGCCGCGGCCGTCGCCGCCGCGCTGGGCGCCGCGCTGCTGTGCGGGCTGTGGAATGGCCTGCTCGTGTCGGTCCTGGGCCTGCAGCCCATCATCGCGACCCTCATCCTCATGGTCGCCGGCCGCGGCCTGGCCCAGCTGCTGACCGACGGCCAGATCATCACCGTCTACGAGCCGGCCAGCTTCTTCTGGCTGGGCGGGGGCTACCTGCTCGGCCTGCCGGTGTCCCTCTTCGTCGTGGCGGTGGTGGCCGGGCTGACCGCGCTGCTGATGCGGCGCACGGCCCTGGGCCTGTTCATCCAGACGGTGGGCATCAACCCGGTCGCGGCGCGGCTGGCCGGCGTGCACACGGCGGCCATCGTCTTCTTCGTCTATGTCTACTGCAGCCTGGGCGCGGGCCTGGCGGGCCTGGTGATCGCCTCCAACATCAAGAGCGCCGATGCCAACAACGCCGGCCTGCTGCTGGAACTGGACGCCATCCTCGCCGTGACGCTCGGCGGCGGCCAGCTCAGCGGCGGCAAGTTCAGCCTGGCGGGCAGCCTCGTCGGCGCCCTCATCATCCAGACGCTCACCTCCACCATCTACGCCCTCGGCGTGCCGCCGCAGGTGACCATGGTGGTCAAGGCGATGGTGGTGTTCGCGGTCTGCATCTCGCAGTCGTCCGCATGGTCCACGTGGAGGAAGAAGGCATGACGCCCCGCTGGCACGCCATCACCGGCGCCCCTTCGTTCACGACCTGGGTCAGCGTCGTCCTGATGGGCCTGCTGTTCGCCGCCGGCGCGACGGCCTACACCGGCTTCGCCTCCACCCAGGTGGTGCTCAACCTGCTCATCGACAACGCCTTCCTGCTGGTCATCGCGGTGGGCATGAGCTTCGTCATCCTGTCCGGCGGCATCGACCTGTCGGTGGGCTCGGTGCTGGCCCTGACGACCATGGTGGCCGCCTGGCTGCTGCAGGTCGCGCACTGGCCGGCCGAGGCGGTCATCGTGCTGGTGCTGCTCGGCGGCGCGGCCTTCGGCGCGCTGCAGGGCGTCGTCATCCACGTCTTCCGCCTGCAGCCCTTCATCGTCACGCTGGCCGGCATGTTCCTCGCCCGCGGGCTGTGCTTCCTGATCAGCGTGGACTCCATCACCATCGACGCACCCCTGTTCGTCACGCTGTCGCAGACGCAGATCCCGCTGTGGGGCGGCGCCTTCCTGTCGCCTGGCGCGGTCATCGCCCTGGCCGTGCTGGGGGTGGGCCTGTGGGTGGCGCACGCCACCGCCTTCGGGCGCACGGTCTACGCCCTCGGCGGCAACGAGGCCTCGGCGCTGATGATGGGCCTGCCGGTGGGCCGCACCAAGGTCGCCGTCTATGCCCTGAGCGGCCTGTGCGCATCGCTCGCCGGCCTGCTGTTCGCCTTCTACATGCTCAGCGGCTACGGCCAGCACGCCCAGGGCGTGGAACTGGACGCCATCGCCGCCGTCGTCATCGGCGGCACCGTCTTGACGGGAGGTTATGGCTACGTCGCCGGGGCGCTGTCGGGCGTGCTGGTGCTCGGCCTCATCCAGACGCTGATCGCCTTCGACGGCACGCTCAGCTCCTGGTGGACCAAGATCGTCATCGGCGGCCTGCTCTTCGTCTTCTGCGCCGTGCAGCGCCTGCTGTCGCTGAAGAAGGCCCACGCGTGAAGAGGCCCGGCGCTAGGGTGAGGGCCATGGCGAGGACCCTCTTCCTCGCCGCCGCCGCGCTGGCCGGCGGCGCGGCGTGTGCCGCCCCCAATCCGCTGTTCGCGCCGCTCTACACGGCCGATCCCGCCGTGCTCGTGGACGCCGGCCGCGTCTACCTCTACACCGGCCGCGACGAGGCCCCGCCTGACGGCAAGGACTTCGTCATGCACGAGTGGCGCGTGTTCTCGAGCTGCAACATGGTCGACTGGCGCGACGAGGGCGCGCCCATCCGGGCGCGCAGCTTCGCCTGGGCCAAGGGCCGGGCCTGGGCGTCCGACATCGCCAGGCGCAACGGCCGGTACTGGTTCTATGCGACGGTCGAGCACGCCACGGTGCCGGGCTTCGCCATCGGCGTGGCGGTGTCGGACTCGCCCACCGGGCCCTTCGTCGACGCCCGCGGCTCGGCCCTGGTCACGAACGACATGACCACCGAGACCGACATCGCCTGGGACGACATCGACCCCGCCGTCTTCATCGACGACGACGGCCAGGCCTACCTCTACTGGGGCAACACGGTGCTCAAGGTGGCCCGGCTCAAGCCCAACATGACCGAGCTGGACGGGCCCATCACCGTCGTGCCGGTGGCCGATTTCGTCGAGGCCTCCTACCTGCACAAGCACGGCGGCATCTACTACCTCAGCTACTCCCAGCACTTCCCCGAGGAGACGGCCTACATGACCGGGCCGACGCCGCTCGGGCCGTGGACGCCGCGCGGCGTCGTCATGGCCCGCAACCTGAAGACGCCCACCATCCACCAGGCCTTCTTCGACTTCAACGGCCGCAGCTACGTGGCGTATCACAACGCCGAGCTGCCCGGCGGCGGCGAGTACCGGCGGTCGGTGGCGATCGAGGAGTTCCGCTACGGCGCGGACGGGAGCATCCCCTTCATCGCGCAGACGCGCTCCGGCCCCTCGGCCAACCCCTCGGCCGCCTGCACACGCTGACGGCGGCCGGCCTCAGTGCGCCCAGAGCGGGCGGTTCGGGTCGGCCACCGGCTGGGGCTTGAGCGCGCCCCTGACGCGCTCGACGGCCGAGGCGGCATCCCTGTCGTCGACCTTGACGATGAGCCGCAGCCAGCTGGCCTTGGCCCGGTCCGCCTCGCGGCGCGTCCAGCACCAGACCTGCGCACCGAGCTCCCCCGAGGCATCCGTCAGGCAGACCTCGTCGAAGTCCGCCCCCTGGTAGACGAGCAGCTGGTCCTCGTCGACGTAGGTGTTGAAGTAGTCGGGCATTCGCCAAGTCTAAGGATTAGCGCGCCGGCTTGGAAGGGCGCCCCGCAAGCCCGAAAGGCAGGGGAGTTCGCAAGGGAGGCCGCACCGCGGACGCTTCGTCTTGCGTTGCCTCCATTGTATCGGCCGCCCCCGGGCTTGCACGAGGCCCGGGGGGGCGCCCCAGAATCGCCGCCCGATTTCGGGTGCCGGTGAAAAAGGAGTTAGCCCATGTCGTCGACCAGCAGTTCGAAGGGCCGCGAGGCCGTTGTGCCGGAGGTGCGGCCATGAAGGGCCATGCCGTGGTGATCGCCGGCGGGGGCCCGACGGGCCTGATGCTGGCGGGGGAGCTGGCGCTGGCCGGCGTGGACGTCGCCATCGTCGAGCGGCGTGCGAACCAGGACCTGGCCGGCGCGCGCGCCGGCGGCCTGCATGCCCGCAGCCTCGAAGTCCTGGACCAGCGCGGCATTGCCGGGCCCTTCCTCGCCGCGGGGCAGACGGTGCCGCGCTGCGGCTTCGCCCAGGTCAGGCTGGACCTGGGCGACATGCCCACCCGCCATCCCTATTCGCTCGGGCTCTGGCAGAACCGCATCGAGCGCCTGCTGGCCGACTGGGTCGAGGGCCTGGGAGTGGTCTTCCATCGCCCGCTGTCGGTCACGGGCTTCACGCAGGACGAGGCGGGCGTGACGGTGGCGACGTCAGACGGCGCCTCGCTGCGGGCCGCCTACCTCGTCGGTTGCGATGGCGGGCGCAGCACGGTGCGCAAGCTGGCCGGCATCGCCTTCGCCGGCTCCGAGGCCACGGCCAGCCACCTGATCGCCGAGGTGGAGATGCGCGAGGCGCCGCCGCTGGGCGTGCACCAGACGGCGCGCGGCACCTACTCCTTCGGCAAGCGCGACTACGAGGTGCGCGACGGCGAGGTCGTGTTCAAGGAAGGCGGCCCCATCCGCGTGATGGTGCCCGAGGCCCGTGTGGCGAGCGGCGGCGAGCCCACGCTGGCGGAACTGCGCGCGGCCCTCGTCGCCGCCTGCGGCACCGACTTTGGCGTGCACAGCCCGACCTGGCTGTCCCGCTTCACCGACGCGGCCCGCCAGGCCACGGCCTACCGCGACCGACGCGTGCTGCTGGCCGGCGATGCCGCCCACGTGCACTCGCCCGTCGGCGGGCAGGGGCTAAACACCGGCGTGCAGGACGCGGTCAACCTGGGCTGGAAGGTGGCCCAGGTCGTGAAGGGCATCTCGCCCGACAGCCTGCTGGACAGCTACCAGGCCGAGCGCCATCCGGTCGGCGCCACGGTGCTGAGGCTGGCACAGGCCGGGGCGGCCCTGCTCAGAACGGACGACGCCACCGCGGCCCTGCGAGACACCCTGGCGCCCCTGCTCGTCATGGACGGGCCGCGCCAGCGCCTGGCGGGCGAGCTGTCGGGCCTGGGCATCCGCTACGACTTCGGCGACGGCCACCCCCTGCTCGGCCGCCGCATGCCCGACCTGGACCTCGTCACCGCCGACGGGCCGCAACGCGTCTACAGCCTGCTGCACGAGGCGCAGGCGGTGCTGCTGGAGCTGGGCGATGCACGCATTGCCACGCCGCCCGTCGGGCCGTGGGTGAAACGCGTTCGGGCGCACTGCGACGGGCCCTGGCTGCTTCCCGAACTGGGCGCGGTCCCGCCGCCTACCGCCGTGCTGATCCGCCCCGATGGCTACGTGGCCTGGGTGGGCGTGGGGAATGCGTGCGGCCTGAATGCAGCGTTGAGGCGGTGGTGCGGTGTGGGGTTGGCCTGAGGGCAGCGGCTCCCGCGGCGCAGATTCCCTCGCCCTGCGGCGAGCAGGCCGAGCGCACCCAGCCCGATGAGCATGTTCGCCAGCGTGCCCGGCTCGGGGACGCCGCCGACGATGCCCGACATGCCGTCGACGCCGGCGAAGAAGGCGCCGTTGTGCGTCACCTGCAGGTAGTAGACGAAGCTCTCGCCCGTGACCGAGGTCGGCATGGACATCTTGAAGTGCTGGCCGGTCAAGGTGAACGGTATCGAGGCGACGATCTGGCCCCAGCCGCCGGCGGAGGCCAGCTCGCCGGGCGCGGGCGTCCAGGTCATGGGCCGGATCTCCACGATGTCGGCCAGGCCCTGATCCACCACGCGCCGGAACTCGATCACCCGTTCGGTCGTGAGCGGGCGTTCTCCGAACAGGACCTGGTAGGTGCGCCCGACGGGATTGCCGCTGTCCGCCAGCCAGAACTGCAGGCCGTCGGCACCGGGCATGCCGAGCGGCTCGTCGAATTGAACGTCGAACACGGTCTGCCCGGTCTGTGGGTTCGCAGCCGCGTACCACCACAGCGGATCGGCGAGGCCGTTGCCGGCATGTGCCGCGGCGACGGTCGAAGCCAGTGCTGCCGCGCCGAGTACGCGGAGCCCGGCACGGAAGATTCTTGTCGGCATGAACTCCTCCCGAAGACAGGTCTGGCGCCAGGGCGCAGCCGCTCGCGATGAGACAAGCCGGGCACCGGGCGCAAAAATGCTACGACCCCTCGCTGAGTTCGTGTCCCCCTAGTCCACTGTCCCGCCCTTCACTCGCGCCGCAGGCTTCGCAGGATGAATGGTCTCGCCCCTCGCCAGCATCGCCACCAACTGGGCGATGCGCCGGGCGCGGGTCTCGGCCTTGGCGGCGGTCTGGACGCGCCAGAGCACGGCATAACGATTGGCTGCGCTGACGGTGGCGAAGAAGGCCTTGGCGCTGGGCTCGGCGTCCAGCGCCGCCGCCAGGTCCTCGGGCACCGTCGATGTGCGCGCACCGTCGTAGGCCTGGGCCCAGCGGCCGTCGGCCCTGGCAGCCTCGACCTGCGCCAGGCCCGGCGGCTGCATGCGGCCCGCGGCGATGAGGGCCTCGGCCTTGTCGACGTTGATCCTGGACCAGATGCTGCGCGGCCGGCGCGGCGTGAAGCGCTGCAGGAAGTGGTGCTCGTCCAGGCCCTTCTTCTGGCCGTCGATCCAGCCCCAGCACAGCGCCACCTCCACCGCCTCGGGGTAGCTGACGCTGGCCTCCTCGGCTCCGCGCTTGGCGATCCTGAGCCAGAGGCCGTCGGCGCTGGCGTGGTGCTTCTTCAGCCAGGTCTCGAAGGCCTTGGCGGTCTTGAACAGGACGGGGGCCGGGTCGCTCGGGTTGGGCATCCGATGGAGTTTGCATCAGCGGAGCCCGCGCGCGTTGCCGCGGCGTCACGGGACAATCGAGCGCCTCCCCGCCTCAGCCATGCGCCACCTCACCTTCGACCTGACCGAAAGCTCCGACGGCATCTCCACGCTGGAGGCCATGGCCTCCACGCGCGAGTCTGGGCATGCGGCCGTGATGGCCGAGGTGCAGGCGCTGCTGGCCTGGGCGCAGGCGCGCTTCGGCGGCCGGCAGGGGCCCGTTGAGGACGGCTTCGCCTGGGACCACGAGCTGCTGGTGCAGCACGAGGCGGGCGGCTGGGTGACGGTGACGCTGACCTTCAGCGCGTCGGCCGAGTTCGTCGAGGCCTTCGAGGCGGCGTTCGCCGGGCCCGACGACGACTGAATCGCTCGCGGCTTCTTATGGCCCGCGCGCCCCGGGGCTCAGGCTAGCCGCTCGAGCACGCGGCGCTGTGCCGGCCAGCTCCGTTCGCTCGTGACCTGATGGTGGCGAAGCTCGGCGACCGTCTTGAGTTGCTGCTCCTGCACCATCCTCTGTGCACGCTTGACCCGGCCCGCGGCGGAATCGATGAGGGTCGTCACCGTGCTGGCGTCGCGAACGCGGGTGGACGAGTAGTTGCCGGTATCGACGTCGAGCATCCCCCCGTCGAGCGACTCACGGTAGTCGGCGGACAACTCTTCGGACAGGGTCTGCCGGGTTGACTGCCCGCCCTGGCTTTGATTCGTTACCACAGTCTGCTGGTTGAGCCGGTAGGACACCTGGCCGCCCAGGCGCGCCGTACCTGCGGCGTTGAGGCGCCATGTCGGGCCGCCGAAGCCGGCATCGAAGTCCGCCAGCCCACTAGCCGCCGCATCGCCCGCGACCTGGGCAGAGGACTGGGCGGGGACATGGGCCGCCGCCGCAGCCTGCAATTGCATGAACGCCGACTTCATCTGTTCCACCAACGCCGCGTTGGCCTGGCCGTGCTGACCCGCGGCGGCGATGCGGTCGAGCACGCCGCGCAGCGAGGCCTGGCGCTGGGACGCCGTCGCCTGGACGGGCGGCGCCTGCGTGCCGACGCTCAGGTGCATCTCTCCCTCCGCGCCCTCCAACGTGACGGAGGACCGGTCGCCGCCCAGGTGGAGCGCAAAGCTCTCCAATGGCCGCTGGGTCTCGTGGGTTCGGTGGGTGTCCACCGTGAGGTCCAGGCTGTCGATGGCCGTGCGGTCGTAGTCGGCCAAGCCCGAGAGGTCGATGCTCGCCACGTCGTCCTGCCCCAGACCTTCCAACGCGCGGTCCAGGCCTTCGGCCAGCTTCTGCACGGCCTTCCGGTCGTTGACACTCATGGCGCCGGAACTCTCCAGCGACACCTGCGTGCCCACGAGGCCGTCGAAGCCCTGGCTGACGGTGATGCCCAGCTCGACCGACAGCCCCGATTGCAGCCTCACGTTGAATGTGGCGACCGCGCCGTTGTCGGCCACGCTGGCCAGGGCGGCCGACTGCGCCGCCACGATGTCGGCGGCGCGTTGTGCCCGCAATTCGGGCGCCAGGCCGGCCAGCTCGTCGGGTGCGGTGCTGTCATCGACGCGGGTCTGGGCGTAGTTCTCGCCGGTTTCGCCGAAGCGCTTCAAAAGTGCGCCCCCCAGGCCGCGCCATTGGTCGCCCAGGCTGTAGATGCTCCCGGCCCGATTGGCTGCCATCCGGATGCTGATCGCATCGTTGGCCAAGGCGGGGGACGCCCAGACATGGCCGATGCCGCGCGAGGCCGCGGACGAAGACCGGGGGTCGGCATAGGTGGAGACTCCGTTGGCCCCGCTGACAACCGCGCCCGCCATGGGAAGGACGACGGCTGCGCCCTGGCGGCGGGTGGCTTCGTCGACCCGTGGAGGTGAGATCGGGCCTGCACGACTGGCGCCGATACGGTCCAGCAGCCGGCTGCCGGCCAAGGAGATCATGGTCATGTCGAGCCCATCCCTGAAGGGCCGCCGCGACTCTCTGGACGCGTGACGGCGATTCCTCGCTTATCGGCAGCCAAGCCCGCGACTTGAGGACCCCTGTGCGGCCGGCGCCGCGGCGCGCGGCGCCCGTTCAGTACAGGTCCCGGGCCGCCAGCCTGACCTCGTGCAGCAGCTGCCGTGCCGCCGGCGACATCAGGTGCCCCTCGCGGGTGATGATGCCGAAGGCGTCCATGTGGCAGGGCAGTTCGATCGGCAGGATGGCCAGCACGTTCAGCGAGGCGTAGTAACGCGCCACCTCCACGGGCATGACGTGCAGGGAGTCGGTCTGCTGGAGCAGGGCCGTGATCAGCAGCAGGGCGGTGGTGTCGACGCAGTTGCCGGGCGGCTCCAGCGCCGCGCGGCGGAACATCAGCTCCCACCGGTGGCGCAGCACGCTGCCCGGCGGGGGCAGGATCCAGGGCTGGTCGGCCAGGTCGGCGAGCTTGAGGTTGTCTTCCTTCAGCAGCGGGTGGCCCACGCGGGCGACGGCGCAGGCCGGCTCCACCGTCAGCTCCTCGTAGTGCAGGCCGGCCGCGCTTTCCTCCTCGACGATGCGGCCGATCATGAAGTCCAGCCGGCCGCGCTGCAGCATGTCCAGCAACACCTTGCTCGACTCCATGTGCACGCCGATGCGCAGCTTGGGCGCCTGCAGCTTGATGCGGGCGATGGCCCGCGGCAGCAGGCCCATGGCGGGGGTCATGATGACGCCCACCTCCACCTGGCCGCTGAGCCCGTGCTTGAGGGCGACGATGTCATCGTGCGCGGCCGACAGCGAGGTGAGCGCCATGCGGGCGTGGCGGATCATGGTCTCGCCGTAGAGCGTGGGCTCCATGCCGCGCGGGTGGCGCTCGAAGAGCTTCACCTCCAGCATGTCCTCCAGGTCCTTGAGCTGCTTGGAGGCGGCCGGCTGGGTCATGCACAGCACGTCGGCGGCGCGGTGGATGTTGCGTTCGTCGTCCAGCGCGATGAGCAGCAGCAGCTGGCGCGTCTTCAGGCGTGCGCGAAGGAACCAGTTGGGGTTGGGGCTGGCGTCGGTCAGCGCGCCGCCGTTGTCGTCGTCATCGAGGGCCATGGCGGTCTTTCAATGCGCTGCGGCGTGCGTCGTCGGGGCGGTCATGCTCAAGCCAGGTTCACGCGGCCGTCCGCGGCCAGCACGGTGTCGATGTCGTCGCCCGTCTCCTCCAGCTGCACCAGCGTGGCTTGCCGGGCGCCGAGGGGGTCGCGCGCCTGCAGGGCGGTGAGGATGGCCTTGTGGCGGGGCAGCGAGAGTTCGTGGGTATTGGGCAGCTGGCTGGAAAGGATGATGGACTCGCGCAGCGCCAGCGACAGCATGTTGCCGATGTAGGCCAGCAGGTCGTTGCCCGTGGCCTCGGCGATGCGGCGGTGGAAGGCCAGGTCGGGCTCGAGCAGTTCCGCCGTCGTGCGGGCGGCGGCCATGCGTTCGTAGGCGGCCTGGATGGCGCGCAGTTGCTCGTCGGTCGCGGCCTTGGCGGCCAGGGCGGCGGCGGCCGGCTCGAAGATGCGCCGCACCTCCAGCAGGGAGCGGACGAAGTCGCGCTGCGGCTGGGCCTGGATGAGCCAGTACAGCACGTCGGGGTCCAGCATGTGCCACTCGTTGCGCGGCCTCACGAGGGCGCCGGCGCGCTGGCGCGACACCACCAGGCCCTTGGCCACGAGCACGCGCACGGCCTCGCGCAGCACGGGGCGGCTGATCTCGTAGCGCTCCAGCAGCTGCGCCTCGGGCGGCAGCTTGTCGCCGGGCAGCAGCTTGCCGCCGACGATGGCCAGGCCGAGCTCGCTGACGATGCGCGCGTGCTGGCTCTTGCCCTCGGGTTGGGCGCTGTAGGTGGAGTGGTCCGCTCGGGATCTCATCGGCGACGGGCTCGCGGCAAAAGTGGTCATTATCGAAAGCGGGCGACGAAGCCGCCGCCTGGTGCCAGCGCCAGCATGGCGGCGAGGGCGGGCAGGGCGAGGAGGAGGCAAGGCAGCAGACGCATGGCGTTCAGGCGGCGCAGGGGCCGTCGGGCAGGGGGGAGCCGAACTCGGGAAAGCCGTCGGCGCGCCAGCCGAAGGGCTGCACGCGGGCGTGGCGGTTGGGGTCGTTGAGCGGGTCGCCGACGATGTTGCGGTAGCCGCGCGCGTGGTAGACGAGCAGGTCGACGCGGCCGTCGGGCGTCGTCGTGAAGCTGTTGTGGCCGGGGCCGAACTGGCCGGCGGCGGCGTCGGTGGCGAAGACCGGCACCGGCGACTTGTGCCAGCTCGCCGGGTCGAGCAGCTCGGCGCCGGCGTCGGCCCAGAGCAGGCCCATGCAGTAGTTCGCGTCGGTGGCGCTGGCCGAGTAGGCGATGAAGACGCGGCCATGGCGCACCAGCACCGCAGGCCCTTCGTTCACGTGGAAGCCGATGCGCTCCCAGGGCAGCTCGGGGCGGCTGATGCAGGCCGGCGGGCCGGCCAGGGTCCACGGATTGGCCAGTTCGGCCAGGTAGAGGTTGCTCTCGGTGGGCGGGCTCTTCTGCGCCCAGCACAGGTAGCGGCGCCCGGCGTGCTCGAAGGGCGTGGCGTCGAGGGAGAAGCCTTCCTCCGGCGTGGCGATGCGGCCGCGTTCCACCCAGGCGTCGCGCACCGGGTCGGCGCCCTGGCACTCCAGCACGTACATGCGCAGCTTCCAGATGTCGTCGCGCTCGGCCGCGGCGAAGTAGATCAGCCAGCGGCCATCGATGCGGTGCAGCTCGGGCGCCCAGACGTGCCAGCTCATCGGGCCGCTCTCGTGGCGGCGCCAGACGACGGTGGCGGGCGCGGCGGCCAGGCCGGCCAGCGTGGCGGCGCTGCGCAGCTCGATGCCGTCATAACCCGGCAGCGAGCCGGTGAACCAGTAGCGGCCGTCGACGAGGCTGAGGTGCGGGTCGGCGCGCTGTTCGACCAGGGGGTTGTGCCAGGTGGTGCTCATGTGCGGTTGGCCTGGGTGACGATGAGGTTCCACGACGCCGGCTTGAGACGGGCGCGCAGGCGCTCTCCGTCGATGCTGAGGTTGACGAGGTCACGCGGGGCGACGCGGTCCGGCGCCTCCAGGGTGTTGGCCGCGTGCAGGTCGGCCGCGTGCAGCTCCTCGGCCAGCACCAGGCGCCGGGCCGGCCCCAGCCCGCGCAGGTGGAGTGTCAGGTCCATCTCCTCGCCGAGGTCGCGGTTGAGGAGGAAGACCGCCGTCCGACCGGTGTCGGGGTCGTCGACGACGCTGGCGCAGAGGTGGGGCAGCTCGCCGTGCACGGGGTGGAGGCGCCCCGGCGAGCGGATGACGGGGCGCAGCACCTCGCCGCGGGCCCAGCGGGCCGCCTGTGCGAAGGGATGAAAGATGGTTTGGCGCCAGGCCGGCCCGCCGGGCTCGGTCATGATGGGCGCGATGACGTTGCACAACTGCGCCAGGCAGGCCACCTTGAGCCGGTCGGCGTGGTTCATGAACATGGTGAGCATGCCGCCGATGAGCAGGGCGTCCTCGGCCGTGTAGACCTCCTCCAGCAGGCGCGGAGCCTCCGGCCAGCCGGGCTGGCGCATGTGCGCGCCGTGGCGGGCGCGGTACCAGACGTTCCATTCGTCGAAGGACAGCATCAGCCGCTTGCGCGAGCGCTTGCGGGCGGCCACGGCGTCGGCGATGGCGAGGGTGTCCTCGATGTAGCGCGCGTTGGTCTCGATCTGGGCCAGGAAGCTCTCGGTGCTCGAGTCGGCCGGCGGCTTGACGAAATAGCTGTGCAGCGACAGGTAGTCCACCTCGTCGAAGCAGTGCTCCAGCACGCGGTCTTCCCAGACGCCGTAGCTCGGCATGTCGTAGGCGGAGGAGCCGCAGGCGGCCAGCTCGACCGAAGGGTCCAGCCAGCGCATCAGCTTGGCGGTCTCGCTGGCGAGGCGGCCGTATTCGTCGGGCGTCTTGCGGCCGATCTGCCACGGGCCGTCCATCTCGTTGCCCAGGCACCAGAGGCGGATGCCGAAGGGCGCGTCGGCGCCGTCGGCGCGGCGGCGCTCCGACAGCGCCGTGCCGCCGGGGTGGTTGCAGTATTCGAGGTAGCGCCGCGCCTCGTCGGCGCCGCGCGTGCCGAGGTTGACGCCGAACATCGGCTCCGCGCCGACCTGGCGGCACCAGTGCATGAACTCATGCGTGCCGACCTGGTTGGTCTCGGTCGAGGCCCAGGCGAGGTCCAGCCGCCGCGGGCGCTGCACGAGGGGGCCGACACCGTCCTCCCAGTCGTAGCCGGACAGGAAGTTGCCGCCCGGATAGCGCACCAGGGTGGCGCCGAGTTCGCGCGTCAGCGCCATCACGTCGCCGCGAAAACCCAGGGCGTCGGCCGTCGGGTGGCTCGGCTCGTGGATGCCGTCGTAGACGCAGCGCCCGAGGTGCTCGACGAAGACGCCGAAGACGCGCCGGTCCAGCGGCGCCAGGGGGTAGTCGCGGTCGACGATGAGGGAGGCTTGGAACATCAGCGGCGAGCCTTCTTCAGCGCGGTGTTGACGCGCTTTTCGACGTTGGCCTGCACCTCGGCCACCGGCTTGGCCGACAGCAGCAGGTTGGCGACGTCCTCGCCGATCAGCAGCTCGATGGCGCGCTGGGTCGGCACGTTGCCCGGCATGGCGATGCCGGTGTGCGTGATCTCGGCCAGGGGCTCGCGCAGCGGCAGGGCGCGGAAGGCCGGGCTCTCGGCCACCGAGCGGCGCACGGGCAGATGGCCGGTGCGCGACCACTCGGCGCTGTGGTCCCAGATGAACTTCAGGAACTTGAGCGCCGCCTCGTGGCCCTTGGCATCCGTCGTGCCGCCCTTGAACAGGGCCCAGGCGTGGCCATCGGCGAACACCGCCGGCCTGTCGTAGAGCTGCGGGAAAGGCACGACGGCATAGCCGCCCTGCAGCGGCGACTCGGGCTTGCGCGACTCGCGCAGGAACTGGTCGATGGTCCAGGTGCCGACGACGACGACGCCCGCCTCGCCGTTGAGAAAGGCCTGGTTGGCGGCGGCGTAGTCGAGGTTGGGCCGCACATGGCCTTCGGCGTAGAGCTGCTGCATCAGCGTCAGCGCATTTGTGACGGCAGGCTGGTGCATGCGGATGGTCTTGCCGTCGGCCGAGAAGAGCTGGGCGTCCTGCTGGGCTACCAGGGTCAGGAAGGTGCGGTCGTTGGCCGCCGTCTCGTTGGCCACGGCCCAGGCGAAATAGGGCTTGCCCGTCTTCTGCCTGAACTGCCGCGCCTGGGCCAGCAGCTCTTCGGGGGAATGCGGCAGGCGCGGCCGGCCGTCGGGTTGCAGCAGGCCGGCCTGCTTCATCAGCCGCGTGTTGACGTGCCAGAGCCAGGCCCAGGTGTCGAAGGGCAGGGCGTAGGTGTGGCCGTCGAAGCGGGTGCCGCGGGCGGCGTGCTCGGTGAAGTCGCCCATGTCCACGCCGATGCGGGCGAAGTCCTCGTCCAGCGGCAGCACCAGCTTGCGCCGCACGTAGTCGCCCAGGGCCGACTCGTGCATGACGGCGATGGCGGGGATGTCCTTGGCCACGAGGCGGGCGGTGAGCTGGTCGTAGTAGGGCCCCCATTCGCCGATCTGGGTGCGCACGACGATGCCGTCAGGGTTGGTGGCGTTGAACTCGTTGACCAGGGCGGTGACGATGCCGCATTCGCCGACGCCCTCCGACGCCTTCATGACCTGGCCGTACTGCGCCTCGCAGCTGCCGAAGAAGCGCATCAGCGTGATCTCGGTCTTGCCGTCGTCGCGGCGGCCGGCGCCGCAGGCCGCGAGCAGGGCTGCGCACAGCAGCAGGGTGAGGCGCTTGAGCATCATGACTTGCCGGTGCCCGCGACGGCGGTGACGAGGTGGCGCTGGAAGAAGAGGTAGATCGTCAGCGCCGGCAGGCCGGCGAACACCGCCTGCGCCATCAGGAAGCCCAGGCCCTCGGACTGCGCGAAGTTGGTCTGCGTGGACGCCAGGCCCCGGGTCAGCGTGTACATCTCCGGCTTGGTGGCGATGACCAGGGGCCAGAGGTAGTCGTTCCATGAGGCCAGGAAGGTGAAGATCCCCAGCGTCGCCTGCGCCGGCAGGCTCAGCGGCAGGATGACCCGCAGGAAGGTCTTGAGGCGCGAGGCGTTGTCCAGCAGGGCCGCCTCCTCCAGCTCCGCGGGGATGGCCTTGAAGTACTGCGTCATCAGGTAGACGCCGAAGGGCGCGGCCAGGCCGGGCAGGGCCAGGCCGGCGAGGGTGTTCTGCAGGTTCCAGTCCGAGAACAGGCGGTGCAGCGGGATGAAGACGGACTGCGCCGGCACGGCCAGGCCGAACATCACGAGGGCGAAGAGCCAGCGGCGCCCGGGGAACTCGCAGCGCGCGAAGCCGTAGCCCGCGAGCGACGAGAGCACCAGCACGCCGGCCGTCTGCAGCAGCGCGACGATGGCGCTGTTGGCCAGCCAGCGAAAGACCTGCGAGGTCTGCAGGATGTCGAGGTAGTTGGCGAGCGTGTAGGGGGGCGCGAGGAAGACGTCGGTGTGGCGCAGCAGAAAGTCGTTGGGCTTGAACGAGAGCGCCAGCACCCACAGCAGCGGCGCGATCCAGGCCAGGGCCAGCAGCGTCAGCGCCGCCATCACGAAGCGGTCGAACCAGCCGCGGCGCAGCAGCGGGTTCATCGGGCGCCTCCGCGGTCACGTTCAAGCCAGAGCTGGGCCGAGACGCCGATCAGCATGATGGCCAGCAGCACCTGCGAGGCGGCGGTGGCATAGCCGAGCGACAACTGCATGAAGGCCTGCTCGTAGATGAACTGCACGATGGAGCGCGTGCTGTTGTTGGGGCCGCCGTTGGTCATCAGCAGGATCTGCGGGAAGACCTGGAACTGCCGGATGACCTCGATCAGCGTGGCCAGCACGATGGCGCGCTTGAGGCTGGGCAGGGTGATGTGGGTCAGCACGCGCCAGCGGGGCGTGTGGTCCAGCGCGGCGGCCTCGTAGATGTCGGCGGGGATCTGCTGCAGCGCCGACAGGAAGAGGATCATCGGCAGGCCGATGATCCACCAGACGGTGACCAGGGCGATGGTGAGCAGGGCGAGGTGGTCGCTCGTCAGCAGCGGCAGCTCCGGCAGGCCCAGGGCCTGGAAGGCCTGGGCGACGAGGCCGCGCTCGGGCATGAGGGCCAGCTTCCACACCAGGGTGACCAGGGTGACGGAGAACACCGAGGCACAGAAGAACGTGGCACGCAGCAGCGTGGCCAGGCGGCCGGGGCGGTTCAGGGCCAGGGCCAGCATCAGCGACAGGCCGACGAAGATGGGCGTGCTGATGGCGACGAAGCGCAGGGTGTTCCACACGACCTGGTGGAAGACTTCGTCGGCCCACAGCTCCTTGTAATTGCCCAGGCCCACCCAGAAGCTGTCGTTGGACAGCAGGTCGTGGTCGTGGAAGCTGATCCACACGCCCTTGGCCAGCGGCCACAGAAGCAGGACGGCGTAGATGGCGACGAAGGGGAGGACGAAGAGGGCGTGGGCGGGGCGGGGGGCGCGGATGCCGACGGTGGGGGCGGCGCTCATGTCGGCATCTCCCGTGCGTGGTGTGCTCGCCCCGCCTCATCGAAGAGGTGCGCCTCCGCCACGTCGACCTCCACCGCGACATGGCTTCCCATCCGGGGTGTCGGCCCCTGCACCGTCACGATCAACGGGCTGCCGCCTTCCAGCGTGAGGTGGGCCAGCGTGCGTTCGCCCAGGAACTCCACCAGTTCCACCCGGCCGCGCAGCGGCCCCTGCTCGGCAATGCGCAGGTTCTCGGGCCTCACACCCAGGGCCAGCCCGGCCGCTGGCAGACCCTCGGCCGCGACGCGCGTGGTCACCGCAGCGCCGCCCGGCACCGCCACCACCGCGAAGCCGCCGGCGTCCGCCGCCCGCTCCACCGGCACGAAGCCCATGCCCGGCGTGCCGATGAAGCTGGCCACGAAGCGCGTCGCCGGGCGCCGGTACAGCTCCGCCGGCGTGGCCACCTGTTCGATGGCGCCGCCCTTCATGACGACGATGCGCGTGGCCAGCGTCATCGCCTCGATCTGGTCGTGGGTGACGAACACCATGGTGGCGCCCAGCCGCTGGTGCAGCTGCGCCAGCTCCAGCCGCGTGCGGCCGCGCAGGGCGGCGTCGAGGTTGGACAGCGGCTCGTCGAACAGGAAAATACCCGGCTCCTTGACCACGGCGCGGCCGATGGCCACGCGCTGGCGCTGGCCGCCGGAGAGCTGGCCGGGCTTGCGGTCCAGCAGTGCGTCCAGCTCCAGCATGCGGGCCGACTCCTGGATGCGCCGCGCGATCTCGTCGGCAGGGACGCCGATGTTCCTCAGCCCGAAGGCGAGGTTGTCGCGCACCGTCATGTGCGGGTAGAGGGCGTAGTGCTGAAAGACCATGGCCAGGTTGCGCAGCCCCGGTGCGGCGTGGGTCACGTCGCGGTCGCCGATGAGGATGCGCCCGCCGCTCACGGCCTCCAGCCCGGCCACCATGCGCAGCAGGCTGGTCTTGCCGCAGCCCGAGGGGCCGAGGAAGACGATGAACTCGCCCTCGGCCACGTCCAGCGACAGGTTTTCGATAACCTGCACCGCGCCATAGCGCTTGCAGACGTTCTCCAGCTTCAGGCCAGCCACAGGGGTCTCCGGTTCATTCTTCCCGCGCCAGCGCCGGCCAGCCGTCGGCCGACCAGGCGAGGCGCGACACGCGCAGGTGCGGCCGCCCGCCGTCCTCGGCGTCGTAGGCGTGGCGCACGATCACGTCGCCGACGACGTCCTGGTGGCCCGGCCCCTTCCAGCGCGGGCCGCCGGCCTCGACGAGGGTGCCGCCGCCTTCGAGCATCGGCACGCCGTCGCGGTCGACGAAGGGGCCGGTCACGTCGCGGGCGCGGCCGACGCGGATGTTGTAGGTGCTCTGCACGCCGCGGCAGCACAGGTCGTGCGAGACGAAGAGGTAGACCCAGTCGCCGCGGCGCACCAGCGTCGGCGCCTCGATGCCGGCGCGACGCCGGGCGATGAAGCGCGTCTCGCCCGTGGGGCGCAACGTCGCCGCGTCGAGCTCGGTCAGCCGGATGCCGCCCCAGAAGGAGCCATAACTCAGCCACAGCCGGCCATCGGCGTCGCGCATCAGGTCGGGGTCGATGGCATTGAAGTCGTCGCCCGGCGCGCTCTGCACGACGAGGCCCTCGTCGCGCCAGTCGGCGGCGTCGGGTGCGGCGGCGCTGGCCAGGCCGATGGCCGAGCGGTTCTTGCCGAAGGTGGAGATCGAGTACAGCACCCAGGTGCGCCCGGCGTGTTCGAAGAGCTTGGGTGCCCAGACGTCCAGCCCGCGGTGGCCGGGCACCGCCTCGGCCCACCAGGCGGGCGCCTGGCTGAACACGGGCGCGAGGCGGCGCCAGCTGCGGCCGGCATCGTCCGATGCCAGCCGCTGCAGGCCGGGCCCGGTCGTGAAGACGAACCAGCGCTGGCCCTGCACCAGCAGCGTGGGGTCGTGTGCGCGCGTGTCGCCCTGCGGCTCCAGCGCCAGCGCGGCTGCGCTCAGACACAGCGCCAGCAGCGCCGCGCATGGCCCGCGCATCAGTGGCCCCAGCGCAGGACCAGGGGGTCGAGTCGGCGGGCGGCGTCGAGCAGGCCGGCGCGCACTTCGGGGCTCATTTCCGGGAAGGGGTGGCGCGGCGCATCGCAGCGGATGACGCCGCCTTCCTTCATCAGCGCCTTGGCGGTGAGGATGCCGCCCTGGCGGTTCTCGTAGTTGATCAGCGGCAGCCAGCGGCCGTACTGGCGCACGGCCTCCTCGCGGTCGCCGCGGTGGAAGGCGTCGAAGATCATGCGGATGCCGTCGGGGTAGGCGCCGCCCGTCATGGCGCCCGTGGCGCCGGCGTCCAGGTCGGCCAGCAGGGTGATGGCCTCCTCGCCGTCCCAGGGCCCTTCGATGGCCGCGCCGCCGACGCGGATGAGCTCGCGCATCTTGCTGGCAGCCTGCGGCATCTCCAGCTTGAAGTACTTCACGTTGGCGATCTCGTTGGCCATGCGCGCCAGCAGCGGCACCGACAGCGGCGTGCCGGCCACCGGGGCGTCCTGGATCATGATGGGGATGGAGATGGCGTCGGACAGGCGGCGGTAGAAGGCCTCGATCTGGCCCTCTGACACGCGGAAGGTGGCGCCGTGATAGGGCGGCATCACCATCACCATGGCCGCGCCCAGCTCCTGCGCGAGGCGGCTGCGCTCGATGCAGATCTGGGTGGCGTAGTGCGTGGTCGTGACGATGACGGGCACGCGGCCGGCCACGTGTTCGAGCATGGCCCGCGTGAGCGTCTCGCGCTCGGCGTCGGACAGCACGAACTGCTCCGAGAAATTCGCCAGGATGCACAGCCCGTTGGAGCCGGCGTCGATCATGAAGTCGACGCAGCGCAACTGGCCCGGCAGGTCGAGGCTGCCGTCGGCATTGAAGATGGTGGGCACGACGGGAAAGACGCCGCGGTAGGGGCGGGCGGCCGGCTGGCTCATGGGGCGGTCCCTTGTCTCTGAGGGTGGTGTGCGGGCGCCATCGCTGGCACCGGGCCGGCTTCTGGGTGCCGGCATGGGTCGCATTAAAGTATGACTATTTAAGCTTGATGATTGGGGTTAACCCGCGAATCGGCGGCTTTGCAAACAAAAAAGTATGACTAATAATGCCGGTCATCAGCCGGCCGCAGAGCCGCTCGCACACGACCGGAGACGCCCCGAATGACCGCCTACACCCGCTATCCCAGCCTCCAGGACCGCGCCGTCCTGATCACCGGCGGGGCCACAGGCATCGGGGAGACGCTGGTGGAGGCCTTCGCCGCCCAGGGCGCCCGCGTCGGCTTCATCGACCTGGCCGCGGACGAAGGGCGGGCCCTGGCCGGGCGTCTGGCGGCGACGTCGCGCCATGCGCCGCAGTTCGTCGCGGCCGACCTCGCGAACGCCGAGTCCCTGCGCAGCGCCATCGCCGCGCTGCGCGAGCGCACCGGCCCCTTCACCGTGCTGCTGAACAACGCGGCCAACGACAAGCGCCACGCCGTCGAGGAGACGACGCCCGAGTTCTGGGACGCCAGCGTGGCCGTCAACCTGCGCCACCAGTTCTTCACGGCGCAAGCCGTGCTGCCGGACATGAAGGCCGCCGGCTTTGGTTCCATCGTCAACTTCGGCTCCATCTCGTGGATGCTCAAGCAGGGCGGCATGCCGGCCTACACCGCCAGCAAGGCGGCCGTGCAGGGCCTGACGCGCTGCCTGGCGCGCGACTTCGGCCCGCACCGCATCCGCGTCAACACGCTGGTGCCGGGCTGGGTGATGACGGAGAAGCAGCTGCGGCTGTGGGTCACCGAGGAGACCCGGCAGGAGATCGCCAAGGGCCAGTGCATCGCCGACCCGCTGATGCCGCAGCACATCGCGGCCATGGCCCTGTTCCTGGCCGCGGACGACAGCGCCATGTGCACCGCCCAGGACTTCGTCGTCGACGGTGGCTGGGCATGAGGCCCTGCCGACCCAGCCTGGAGGTTTAGAAATGGAATGTCGCGACTACGGCCAGCTGCCCGATGGCCGGGTGGTGCATGAGTACACGTTGAGCAACGGTCTGGGGCTCACGCTGACGGCCATCACCCTGGGCGGCATCGTGACCCGCCTGTGCGTGCCGGATGCGCGCGGTGAAAGCGGCAACGTGGTGCTGGGTTTCGACAACCTGGACGACTACGTCCAGCGCAACCCCTTCTTCGGCGCCCTCATCGGCCGCTACGGCAACCGCATCGCGGGCGCCAGCTTCGAGCTCGACGGCCACGCCTACCCGCTCACCTGCAACAACGGCCCCAACTGCCTGCACGGCGGCACCATCGGCTTCGGCCACCGGCTCTGGCAGGCCGAGCCCGGCGAACCCGGCCCCGGCGAAGCGGCGGTGCTGGTGCTGCGCTACACCAGCCCGGACGGCGAGCAGGGCTTCCCCGGCGAGCTGCAGGTGCAGGCGCGCTACGCGCTGAGCGCCCGGTGCAACGAGTGGCGCATCGACTACGAAGCCACGACCGACCGGCCCACCGTCGTCAACCTCACCCACCACGGCTACTTCAACCTCGCGGGCGAGGGCAGCGCCCTGGGCCACCGCCTGGCGCTGGCGGCCTCGCGCTACAGCGAGGTCGACGCCCACCTCATCCCGCAGCGGCATGCGGCGGTCGAGGGCACGCCCTTCGACTTCCGTGAGCCCACGGTCATCGAGTCGCGCATCCGCCAGGCCCATCCGCAGCTGGTGCTGGCCAAGGGCTACGACCACAACTGGCTGCTCGACGGGCCGCCCGGCCCCGATGGCCTCCGCTTGGCCGCGACGCTGGAAGACCCCGCCTCCGGCCGCCGCATGCAGGTGCTGACCACCGAGCCGGCCCTGCAGTTCTACTCCGGCAATTTCCTCGACGGCAGCCTCGTCGGCCCCGGCGGGCGCATCTACCGCCAGGGCGACGGCCTGTGCCTGGAGACCCAGCACAACCCCGACTCGCCACATCACGAAGCCGGGCCGGACTGGCCCAGCACCGTGCTGCGGCCGGGCGAGGTGTGGCGCAGCACTACAGTCCACCGCTTCAGCTGACACCACCCCGAGCGCCATGGACCTGCCTGCCCACCAACTGACGATGACGGTGCTGATGACGCCGGACACCGCCAACTTCGCCGGCAACGTCCACGGCGGCAACATCCTCAAGCTGCTCGACCAGGTGGCCTACGCCTGTGCGAGCCGGTACGCGGGGCGCTACGTGGTCACGCTGTCGGTGGACCGGGTCATCTTCCGCCAGCCGGTGCACGTCGGCGAGCTGGTCACCTTCCTCGCGAGCGTCAACCACACCGGCACCTCGTCGATGGAGGTGGGCATCAAGGTCGTGGCGCAGAACATCCGCACGCAAGAGACGCGGCACGTCAACAGCTGCTACTTCACGATGGTGGCCGTGGGGGACGACAACAAGCCCGTGCCGGTGCCGCCGCTGCGCCCCTTCACCCCCGACGAACGCCGCCGCCACGCCGCGGCACTGGCCCGCAAGCAAGCCCGCGCCGCCCTGGAAACCCGCCATGACGCCTGACCTCGCCCTGCCCGCCCTCACGCCCGTCCTGACCCAGGCCGCCACCCTCGGCGAGGGCCTGCAGTGGCATGCCGGCTCCGGCCGTTGGTGGTGGACGGACATCGAGGGCCGCTGCCTGCACGCCTGGACACCCGGCGCCCGCGACACCCTGGTGCTGCGCCTGCCCGAGCGCGTGGGCTGCTTCGCCCACGGCTGCTCCGGCGCCCTGCTGCTGGCCATGGCCAAGCGCCTGGCGCGGCTGACCCTGCCCGACCTGGGCGCCACCGGCGAGTTCAGCGTGCAGCCGCAGGAGATCGTGCCGCTCGAGGCCCATCTGCCCACCACTCGCGCCAACGACGGCCGCTGCGACCGCAGCGGCAACCTCGTCTTCGGCACGCTCGACGAGGCCGAGCCCCGCCAGCCCATCGGCAGCTTCTACCAGTACTCCGCCGCCCACGGGCTGCGGCGCCTGGCGCTGGACGGCGTGGCCATCGCCAACAGCATCTGCTTCAGTCCCGACGGGCGCCGCATGTACTACTGCGACACCATGCACCCGCGCATCCTCGTCTGCGACTACGACGCCGACACGGCCCGGGTGTCCGAGCCGCGCATCTTCGTCCGCAAGGACTTCGACAGCTGCTCGCCCGACGGCTCCATCGTCGACGCCCAGGGCTGCCTGTGGAATGCCGAATGGGGCAACGGCGCCGTGGCCCGCTACGCGCCCGATGGCCGCTTCCTCGGCCGCCATGCCGTGCCCGTCAGCAACCCCACCTGCCCGGCCCTCGGTGGCCCGAACGGCGACCAGCTCCTCGTCACCAGTGCCCGCGCGGGCCTGAGCAGCGCCGAGCTGATGTCCAGGCCGCTGTCGGGCAGCCTCTTCGGCGTGACGGTGGGCGCGGGCCTGGCCCTGCCCGAGCCCCTCTTCAACGACGCCTGACGGCACGGTGCGCCGGCGTCGCTTTGCGACACTGGGCGCATGACGGACGCCAAGCTCCCCTCCGGCCTCACCACCGAGCAGGCCCGCCAGCGCCTGGCGGCATGCGGCCCCAACGAACTCCGCGGCCGCGAGGACGCCGGCCTGGCAGCGCTGTTGCGCGGGCTGCTCGGCGAACCCATGTTCCTGCTGCTGCTCGCCGCGGCGGGGCTCTACCTCGCCTTCGGCGACCTGGGCGAGGGCCTGCTGCTGGCCGGCTTCGCCGTCGTGACGCTGGGCCTGACCTTCTTCCAGGAGCGCCGCAGCGCGCGTGCCCTGGACGCCTTGCGCGAGCTGACCGTGCCCCAGGTGCGCGTCATCCGCGATGGCCGCGTGCAGCGCCTGCCGGCCCGCGACCTGGTGCCGGGCGACCTCTTCCTCGTCGGCGAGGGCGAGCGCATCGCCGCCGACGCGCTGTTGCGCGACGCGGCCGGCCTGTCGGTCGACGAGTCGCTGCTGACCGGCGAATCGGTGCCGGTGCGCAAGACCGCCGTGCCGGTTGCCGAGGCTGCGCCGCCTGCTGCCCCGCCGGGGGGCGACGACGCGCCCTGGGTCTTTGCCAGCACCCTGGCCGTCGCCGGCCACGGCCTGGCGGAGGCGGTGGCCACCGGGCCGCGCACCGAGGTCGGCCGCATCGGCGCGGCGCTGGCGGGCATCGCCACCGAGGCGACGCCGCTGCAGCGCCAGCTCGGCCGCCTGGTGCGCCTGTTCGGCGGCGTCGCCTTCGTCGGCTGCGTGCTGCTCGCGGCCTGGTGGGGCCTGTCGCGGGGCGACTGGCGCCAGGGCCTGCTCTCGGCCATCGCCCTGGGCATGGGCATGCTGCCCGAGGAGTTCCCCATGGTGCTGGCCATCTTCATGGCGCTCGGCGCCTGGCGCATGGCACGGCTGCAGGTGCTGGCGCGCCGGCCGGCCGTCATCGAGGCCCTCGGTGCCGTGACCGTGCTGTGCGTGGACAAGACCGGCACCCTGACCGAGAACCGCATGCAGCTGCGGCGCCTCGTCACCGACGAGGCCGACGTCGAACCGCGCCCCGGCGAGGCCCTGCCCGAGGACGTGCACCGCCTGGCGGAGTACGCGATGCTGGCCTCGCAGCGCGACGGCCTCGACCCCATGGACCGCGCCGTGCTGGCCGTGGGCGACGCGGCGCTGGCCGGCACCGAGCACCTGCACCCCGGCTGGCGGCTGGCGCGCGAATACCCCCTGACGCCCGGCCTGCTGGCCATGGCCCAGGCCTGGACGGCGCAGGACGGCGGCCGATGGCTGGCGGCCAAGGGCGCGCCCGAGGCCATCTTCGACCTCTGCCACCTGGCGCCTGCGCGCCGCGAGGCCCTGCTGGAGCGCGTGCGCGGCCTGGCCGCCGACGGCCTGCGCGTGCTGGCCGTGGCCGAGGGCCGTCACGACGGCCGGGCCGACCACGACGGCGCCGCCCTGCCCGACCATCCGCACGGACACGGCTTCGCCCTGCTGGGCCTGCTGGGCTTTGCGGACCCGCTGCGCGCCAGCGTGCCCGCTGCGGTGGCCGAGGCGCGCAGCGCCGGCATCGCCGTGGCGATGATCACCGGCGACCACGCCGCCACGGCCGCGGCCATCGCCACGCAGGCGGGCCTGGACACGGCTGCGGGCGTGCTGGCCGGGCCCGAGCTGGAGGCCCTGGACGATGCTGCCCTGGCTGCGGCCGTGCGCACCGTCCGTGTCTTCGCGCGCGTGTCGCCGGCGCAGAAGCTCAGGCTGGTGGAGGCCTTCAAGCGCAACGGCGAGACGGTGGCGATGACGGGCGACGGCGTCAACGACGCCCCGGCCCTCAAGGCCGCCCACGTCGGCATCGCCATGGGCGGGCGCGGCACCGACGTGGCCCGCGAGGCGGCGGGCCTGGTGCTGCTGGACGAGGACTTCAGCCGCATCGTGGCCGGCGTGCGCATGGGCCGGCGCATCTTCGACAACCTGCGCAAGGTCATGGTCTACATCACGGCCATCCACGTGCCGGTGGTGGGCCTGGCCCTGCTGCCGCTGCTCTTCGGCCTGCCGCCGCTGATGCTGCCGGCCCACGTCGTGCTGACCGAGATGGTCATCGATCCGGCCTGCTCCCTGGCCTTCGAGGGTGCGCCGGAAGATCCGCGCGTGATGCGCCGCCCGCCGCGGCGCGCCTCGGACGGGCTGCTGGGTATCGGCCTGCTGCTGGAGGGCCTGCTGCAGGGCGCCGCCCTGCTGGCCACGACCCTGGCCGTCTACGCCCTGGCCCTGCACGCCGGCCGCCTCGAGGACGAGGCCCGCGCCCTGGCCGTCGTTGGCCTCACGGTGGGCAACCTGATGCTGGTGGCCGCCAACATCGCCGCCGGTCTGGGGCCGCGCGCGCTGCTGGAGCCCGGCGCACGAGCTTTCTGGGCCGTCGCTGCCGCCGCGGCTGCGGCGCTCGCCGCGACCCTGCTGTGGCCGCCGCTGCGGGGGCTGTTGCATTTCGGCCTGCCGTCGGCCGCGGACCTGGGCGCCACGCTGCTCGCGGTGGCGTTGGCGGTGGGCGTGGGGGCCGGCGTCGCGGCCTGGGGGCGGTCGCGCAGCGGGCGTTGACGTTTCGACGGCACTCGCCCCTCAGGGCGCCCGAGCCAGGGTTCCGGCAGAGTCACCCCGCCGCAAAAAGCTCCCGCAAGGCCGCGGCGGTGTCAGGCAGGCCGGCGCGTTCCAGGGTGTCGATGAAGGCGTCGGGTGTGTTGGGCGGCTGGCGCCAAGCCAGCAGCATCTGCTCGATGCGTGCACGCACCAGGGCAGGCTGCAGGTCCACCAGGTGCCGCAGGAACACATCGGGATGCTGGGCCACCAGATCGAAGCCTGCCAGCGTTGCGGCCGGGAAGTCGCGCTCGTTGAAGGTGACGATGACCTGCGCCTTGGCCCTCACGGCTGCAGCCAAGACGTGGCGGTCGCCGGGGTCGGGCAGGGTCAAGGCCTCGATGAAGGGGGCATATCCGCTGACGCAGGCATCGGGCAGGGCGGCATCCATCGCGGCGCGACGACGGTCAAGTGCCGCGGGGTCGACATCGGGTCTTGCCCTGAGCACTGAACGGCGCCACTCCGCGTGGATGTCCGCGCTCCAGGCTGGCCGGTAGAGCCGCGCCTCGGCCAGTTCCAGCAGCAGACTGGTCAGGGGCTGGCTGTGCAGGACGTTGGCATCGAGCAGGGCGGTGAAGTGGCTCATTCGCTTGCCCGGTGCGGGTTCAAAGACCCAGCTCGGCGTCGATACGGGCCAACTCGTCCAGCGCAGCGCGCTGGCGGGCGCGCTGCTGCTCGTCGAAGCGCAGCAGGTCTTCAAAGGCGACGCGGCGGCGCGTGCCCACCTTGCGCGCGGGTAGCTTGTTCTGTTCGATCAGACTGACCACGTAGGGACGAGAGACGTTCAAGTAGTCCGCCACCTCCTGGGTGGTGAGCTCGGCGTTTTGCGGCAGCACGGTCACGGCGCGCCCCTGCCCGAGCTGGGTCAGCATGTCCACCAGCAGGCGCAATGCGCCAGGCGGGATGGCGATCATCTCGTGCTGGTTGTCGGCGGTGACGAGGCGAAGCGCCGGCGCCTCCGCGGCGGTGTCGTCGTCACCTGGGGGAAGCAGGCGGGCGAGCTGGCGGCTGGCCTCGCGGGCCTGAGCGATTTCGCGGTCGTTGGGCAGCCGGGGCGGGCGCCGGCTCGGGGCGGGCATGAGCGGTTCTCCGGGAAGCGAGGATGCCTATCCTAGACGATGAACGAAGCAAACGAAACGAACGAAATCAACAAACCGCCGCTTGACCAGCCCGCGCAGACCGCTCTCCGGCGCCGTCGGAGACGAGGACGCCGGACTACTTCCCGATGCAGAAGCTGCTGAAGATCACTCCCAGCAGCTCATCGGCGGAGAAGGCGCCGGTGATCTCGCCGAGGGCGTCGTGGGCGAGGCGGAGTTCCTCTGCGAGCAGGTCCAGGGCGGCGTCGCGGTGGGCGGCGATCTCGCGGGCCAGGGCGAGGTGTTCGGCGGTGCGGGCCAGGGCCTGGACGTGGCGCTCGCGGGCGATGAAAAGGCCCTCGGGGACGGCCTGCCAGCCGGCCGTCTGCAGCAGGCGCCGGCGCAGGGCCTCCAGGCCCTCGCCGGTCTTCAGGCTCAGCGCGATCTCGCCGGCCGGCGCGGCGGCGAGGTCGGCCTTGTTGAAGACCTGCACGATGCGGCTGGCGTCCACACCGGCCAGCCGCGCCCGGATGCGCTCGTCCTCGGCCTCGTAGTCGGCCTGGCCGACGCGGCCGAGGTCGTGCAGGAAGAGCACGACGTCGGCGTCGCCGATGGCCTCCCAGCTGCGCGACACGCCGATGCGCTCGACCTCGTCGGCCGTGGCGTCGCGCAGGCCGGCGGTGTCGGTGATGTGCAGGGGCACGCCCTCGATCTGGATGGTCTGGCTGACCTTGTCGCGCGTGGTGCCGGGGATGGGCGTGACGATGGCGAGCTCGGCGCCGGCCAGGGCGTTGAGCAGCGAGCTCTTGCCGACGTTGGGCTGGCCGGCGAGCACCACCTTGAGGCCGTCGCGCAGCAGGGCGCCCTGGCGGGTGCGGGCCTGGACGGCGCTCAGTTGCGCCGTCAGGCGGTCGAGCCGGCCGAAGGCATCGGCCTTCTCGAGGAAGTCGATCTCCTCCTCGGGGAAGTCCAGCGTCGCCTCCACCAGCATGCGCAGCTGGATGAGCTGGTCGCGCAGCACGCCGACCTCATGGCTCAGCGCGCCGCCGAGGGCCCGGCTGGCGCTGCGGGCCGCAGCCTCGGTGCTGGCGTCGATGAGGTCGGCCACGGCCTCGGCCTGGGCGAGGTCGAGCTTGCCGTTGAGGAAGGCCCGCTGCGTGAATTCGCCGGGCTCGGCCAGGCGCACGTCGGCGCCGGCCTCGATGACCCGCGCCAGCAGCAGCTGCAGGACGACGGCGCCGCCGTGGGCCTGGAGTTCGAGCACGTGCTCGCCGGTGTAGGAGTGCGGCGCCGGGAAGTGCAGGGCGAGGCCCTGGTCGATGGCCTGGCCGTGGGCGTCGCGCAGGGGCAGGTAGGTGGCCTCGCGGGCCTTGAGCGGCCGGCCGCAAACGGCCTGGATGAGCGGTGTGAGATCGCGTGGCGACGACACCCGCACGATGCCGACGGCGCCGCGGCCCGGGGCGGTGGCGATGGCGGCGATGGGGTCGGTGTGTCGGGCGAGCATGGCGCGATTGTCGGGCGCCAAAAGAAACAGCCGCCCAATGGAGCGGCTGTTTCAAATGTTGGCGCGGGGGAGGCCGGGTTCGGGCGCTCTCGTGAGCCCCGTCCGGGCCGGTGTTCTCTGCCCCGCGAGGCCATTGAAGCGCCTATCGCGGTGCACAAGAAAGCCCCCCGCTCTGGGGGTGATCCGACATCGCGTGATTCAGTTCACGCAGAGCTGTTGATTGCGCGCGCCTGGCGCCGCGCTCCCTCCAGCGGCCACCGCGGAACCGGCTTTGCCGGGCCGCCAGTGGCGCCCCCTTGAGGGGGCTGGCGAAGCCAGTAGGGGGTGGGCTAATTCACGCCCAGCCGCTTGTTGATGAGCCACTGCTGGGCGATGGACAGGATGTTGTTCGTCAGCCAGTACAGCACCAGGCCCGAGGGGAAGACGAAGAACATGACGCCGAAGGCCACCGGCATGATCCACATCATCTTCTGCTGCATGGGGTCGGCAGCCGGCGGGTTGAGCCAGACCTGGAAGAGGCTGGTCGCCATCATCAGCAGCGGCAGGATGAAGTAGGGGTCGCGCACGGACAGGTCGGTGATCCAGAGGATCCACGGCGCTTGGCGCATCTCGACGGTGGACAGCAGCACCCAGTACAGGGCCATGAAGATGGGCATCTGCAGGAAGATGGGCAGGCAGCCGCCGATGGGGTTGATCTTCTCCTCGCGGTAGATCTTCATCATCTCCTGCTGCATTTCCTGCGGCTTGTCCTTGAGGCGCTCCTTCATCTCGTTGATGCGTGGCGCCACGGCCTTCATGCGGGCCATGGACTTGTAGGCGCTGGCGTTGAGCCAGTAGAGGGCGATCTTGAGCAGCACGACCAGCGCGACGATGGTCCAGCCCCAGTTGCCAATGAAGCCGTGCAGCTTGTCCAGCAGCCAGAACAGGGGCTCGGCCAGGATGGTGAGCTTGCCGTAGTCCTTGACGCGCTCCAGCCCCGGGGCCAGGGCGGAGAGCTTGTTCTCTTCCTGCGGGCCGGCGAAGAGCTGGGCCTGCTGGGTGGTGCTGGCGCCGGGGGCGAGCGTGGGCAGGGTGAAGACGAGGCCGGTGGCGTAGCTGTCGCCGAACTGGCCCGGCTGGCCGGGCAGCTTGCGCACGAAGAACTCGCGGTTGCCCGGCTCGTTGACCAGCCAGGCGCTGGCGAAGTAGTGCTGGATCATGGCGACCCAGCCGTCGCCGGCCTGCTTGTCGATGTCGACCTTGTTCTTGTCGATGTCCTCGAACTTGATGGTCTGGAACTTGGACTTGTCGTTGTAGACGGCCGGGCCGGTGAAGCTGGGCGTGAAGGCGGCGCCGCCGGTGACATGACTGCCGTCGCGCACCAGCTGCAGGTAGACCTGCGGCGTGACGGGCGCGGAGCCGACGTTGACGACCTCGTGCGTGACACCGACGGTGTAGGCGCCGCGCTTGAAGGTGAAGGTCTTGACGAGCTTGACGCCGCCGACCTCGGGCGACTCCAGGCGCAGCTTGACCTCGTCCTGGCCGGCCTTGAGCTCGCGCTCGCCGGGCACGGCCGTCATCGGCGTGTTGTGGGCCGGCAGGGGGCCCTGGGCGCCGACCAGGCCGGTCTGGGCGCGGTAGTGCTGGGCTTCGTTGAAGAGGACGACGGGCTGGGGCGTGAAGGCCGGCTTCTTCTGCAGGCCCACCATCTGCAGCAGCTGGTCGGTCACCGTCGGGTCGGGCGAGGTCAGGTAGTGCGGCAGCTCGGCACGCACGATGTCGCCGCCCAGGGTGTCGACGGTGACGGCCAGCACGTCGGTGCGGATGGTGATCTTCTCGGACGGCGCGGTGCCCGGCGCGGCTGCCGTGGCCGGCGCCTGGCCGGTGGCCGTGACCGCGGGTGTGCCGCCCGAGGCGGAAGCGGCCGGCGCCGCCGAGGTCGACACGGCCTTGGGCGCCGGGCTGAACATCGACGGATGCCCGTTGTGCTTTTGCCAGCCGTCCCAGAGCAGGACGAGGGACATCGTGAACACCACCCACAGCACGGTGCGGCGAATATCAGTCATGGGAAGACTCGGACGAGGAAGGGGACGCGCAGGCGCGCGGCACGGACGGGGAAGAGACGAGGCGGGAGAACAGCCGCGGCGGATTGTCAGGCACGGGATCGTGGCCGCCGTCGCACCAGGGCTGGCAGCGCAGGATGCGGTGCACCGTGAGGTAGCTGCCGGCGAGGGCGCCGTGTTTTTCGAGGGCCTGCAGCGAGTAGCGCGAGCAGGTCGGCTCGAAGCGGCAGGCATTGCCCAGCCAAGGGCTGAGCAGCAGCCGGTAGCCACGCACGACGGCCATCAGCGCGCGGGCGGGCCAGCTCGGCTTCACGCGGGCGCTCCCGGCCGCGCAGGCCTCGGGGTGAGTGCGCGGCCGAACAGCTGGGCGAGTTCGGCATGCGCGGCCTGGCGCAGCGCGTCGGACGCGGCACTCGGGAACTGCTGACGGTCGAAAGGAGAACGCAAGCGGACGACCCACAAACCCGGCGGCAGGCCGGCTGCCGCCGCAAATGCGGCGCGGATCTGGCGCTTCAAGAGGGTGCGCGTGACGGCGCGGCGGGCATGGCGCTTGGGCACCACCATCCCGAGCCAGCAGCCCGACGGGGCGCCGGGCTCGCCACCGGGCAGTTGTTCCACAGCGCTGTGGGCAGCCTGTGGTTCGCCTGTTGATAACTCGGCCTGCGCTGTGCGCAACCTTGCGGCCGCCCAGGCGCTGGGCGCCGGATTGGACGGCAGGTGGTGCAGCGCGAAATGAGCGCTGCGGGCTCGGCTGGGGCGGGCAAGCACCCGCTCGAAATCCACCGGGCGCTGGATTCGACCGATCATCGGTAGGCCCGGTGGCGGGCGGCGCCGCGGCGCCGCCGGCATCGCTCGAAGCTGATGCCGACCGCTTAGACGGCCAGGCGCTTGCGGCCCTTGGCGCGGCGCGCGGCGATGACGGCACGGCCACCGCGGGTCTTCATGCGCACGAGGAAACCGTGGGTGCGGGCGCGGCGGGTCTTGGAGGCTTGGTAAGTACGCTTCATGGGGAACCTCTTTTGAGGGAATGTTCGCGCCGGGCACAGCGGTTGGTGCCTGGCTCAGGTGCTTCAAGAGCAAAAAGCGCACGAGCGATGTTTCAATCGCCATGCGCGAAAACCCGTGATTAGAGCAGTTGCCGCCGGCCCGGTCAATAAGTCGCCCCCATCAAGCCGGGTTTGCCAGGGATTGACCCCCTCCGAAATTCTGTGGATAACCCCCGCTTCGGCGGGCGCCGCTTCCGTACAATCCGGCCGCTCGAAAACAAGTTTTCCACAATGAGCCTACAAGAACATGGCAGGGCGGACGGGGTGCAGGTGACGGCGGGCATGGACACGGCGGATTGGGCTTCGGACCTCTGGCGGCGCGGCTGCGAGCGCCTGGCCACCGAGCTGCCGGAGCAGCAGTTCAACACCTGGATCCGCCCCCTGCCGCCGGCCACCGTGGCCGGTGAAGGGGCGAGCGCCCTGGTCGCCACGCTGAAGGTGCCCAACCACTTCAAGCGCGACTGGATCCGCCGCCAGTACGCGGCCCGCATCGAAGCCATCCTGACCGAACTCGCCGGCCGCCCGACGCGGCTGGAGCTGTCCCTGTCCGCCCGCGAACCCGCTGGTGCGACGGCGACGCCTATCGTGGTGGCCGCCGGCACCGGCATGTCCGCGGCTCAGCCGGCGGCGGGCGCGGCGGCCCCGTCCAGCGAACCCAGCGCGGCCCTCAAGCCGGTCGTCCAGCCGGCCGCGCCCGCTGCGACCGTCATCCTGCCCTCGCAGGCGCCGGCCGCCAGCAAGCACCGCATCAACCCGCAGCTCACCTTCGACACCCTGGTTCCCGGCCGCGCCAACCAGATGGCCCGCACGGCCGCCCTGCACGTGGCCGGTGCCCCCGGCGTGACCTACAACCCTCTCTTCATCTACGGCGGCGTGGGCCTGGGCAAGACCCACCTCATCCACGCCGTGGGCAACGCCCTGCTGAAGGACCGGCCGGACGCCCGCGTGCTCTACCTGCACGCCGAGCAGTTCATCTCCGACGTCGTCAAGAACTACCAGCGCAAGACCTTCGACGAGCTCAAGGCCAAGTACCACTCGCTGGACCTGCTGCTCATCGACGACGTGCAGTTCTTCGCCGGCAAGGACCGCACCCAGGAGGAGTTCTTCAACGCCTTCGAGGCGCTGCTGGCCAAGAAGGCCCACATCATCATGACGTCGGACACCTACCCCAAGGGGCTGGTGGACATCGACGAGCGCCTCACCTCCCGATTCGACGCCGGCCTGACGGTGGCCATCGAGCCGCCCGAGTTGGAGATGCGCGTCGCCATCCTGATCAAGAAGGCCGAGGCCGAGGGCCAGCCCATGCCCGAGGACGTGGCCTTCTTCATCGCCAAGAACGTTCGCGCCAACGTGCGCGAGCTCGAAGGCGCGCTGCGCAAGGTGCTGGCCTACGCCAAGTTCTCGCACAAGGAGATCAGCATCACCCTGGCCCGCGAGGCGCTGAAGGACCTGCTGTCCATCCAGAACCGCCAGATCGGCGTGGAGAACATCCAGAAGACGGTGGCCGACTTCTACAAGATCAAGGTCGCCGACATGTACTCCAAGAAGCGCCCGGCCAGCATCGCCCGGCCGCGCCAGATCGCCATGTACCTGGCCAAGGAGCTGACCCAGAAGAGCCTGCCCGAGATCGGCGAACTCTTCGGCGGGCGCGACCACACCACCGTGCTGCACGCGGTGCGCAAGATCGGCGGCGAGCGCCAGAAGAACACCGAGCTCAACCAGCAGCTGCACGTGCTGGAGCAAACGCTCAAAGGCTGACCCAGATCAGCGCTTCGGGTTGACCCGCAGGCCCCGCCAGCCCGGCGGGGTCATGTTTCCGGGCGACAATCGCAGCTTCACGCGCGCGCGCGTTTTGTGCTTTGGGCGTGTCCCGAGTCGAATCTCCAAGAGGCCTCCATGATCGTTTTGAAAGCTCCCCAGGATCAGGTGCTCGCCGCGCTGCAGGCGGTGTCGGGCATCGTCGAGCGGCGCCACACGCTGCCGATCCTGGCCAATGTGCTGATCCGCAAGACGGGCAACCAGGTGGAGCTCACGACCAGCGACCTCGAGATCCAGGTGCGCACGACGGTGCAGTTCGACGGCGACGCCGGCAACCTCGCCACCACCGTCGGCGCCCGCAAGCTCATCGACATCCTGCGCTCCATGCCGGCCGACCAGACCGTCAGCCTCACGAGCAACCAGAACAAGATGACCCTGCAGGGCGGCAAGAGCCGTTTCACGCTGCAGACCCTGCCGGCCGACGACTTCCCCCTGGTGCAGGAAGCCGCCGACTTCGGGCCCGCCTTCAGCGTGCCGCAGAAGGCGCTCAAGGGCCTGATCAACCAGGTCCACTTCGCGATGGCGGTGCACGACATCCGCTACTACCTCAACGGCATCCTCTTCGTCGCCGAGGGCAAGAACCTCACGCTGGTGGCGACCGACGGCCACCGCCTGGCCCTGGCCCAGGCCGAGCTGGACACCGACATCCCCAAGCAGGAGGTCATCCTGCCGCGCAAGACCGTGCTGGAGCTGCAGCGTCTGCTCAAGGACGGCAAGGGCGACGACGAGAACGCGCCCATCGAGATGCGCTTCGCCGGCAACCAAGCCAAGTTCTCCTTCAGCGGCATGGAGTTCGTGACCAAGCTGGTCGAGGGCAAGTTCCCCGACTACAACCGAGTCATCCCCAAGAACCACAAGTTCCGCCTGACGCTGGGCCGCGCCCCGCTGCTGGCCAGCCTGCAGCGCGCCGCCATCCTCACCAGCGAGAAGTTCAAGGCCGTGCGCCTGAGCTTCGAGCCGGGTCTGCTGTCCATCGCCTCCAGCAATGCCGAGCAGGAGGAAGCCAAGGAAGAGATCGAGATCGACTACGCCGGCGACAAGATCGAGACCGGCTTCAACGTCACCTACCTGATGGATGCCCTGTCCAACATGAGCCAGGACATGGTCTGCATCGATCTCAATGACAGCGCCAGCAGCGCGCTGCTCACCATCCCCGACACGACCGGCTTCAAGTACGTCGTCATGCCGATGCGAATCTAGCGATTCGCATCGGCATGGCATGCCGTGAACGTTTCGCACCCCCCTGCCCCCCGCCAAGCGGGGGGTTCTGGTTTGAGAGTTGTACCGGCCGCAATGCGGCCTTTGAAAGTCCCCGATGAGTGATAGCGCCACCCCGAACAGCAATCCTGAAGGCCTGAACGAGAAGCAGCAGGCGGCCAAGGCGGCCGAGGCCAAGGCGGGTGAGTCCTACAACGCCGACTCCATCCAGATCCTCGAAGGCCTGGAAGCGGTTCGCAAGCGCCCGGGCATGTACATCGGCGACACCTCCGACGGCACCGGCCTGCACCACCTCGTCTTCGAAGTGGTGGACAACTCCATCGACGAAGCCCTGGCCGGCCATTGCGACGACATCGTCGTCACCATCCACACCGACAACTCCATCTCCGTCATCGACAACGGCCGCGGCATCCCCACCGGCGTCAAGATGGACGACAAGCACGAGCCCAAGCGCTCTGCCGCCGAGATCGCACTGACCGAGCTGCATGCCGGCGGCAAGTTCAACCAGAACAGCTACAAGGTCTCCGGCGGCCTGCACGGCGTGGGCGTGAGCTGCGTGAACGGCCTCTCGAAGTGGCTGCGCCTGACCGTGCGCCAGGGCGGCAAGACTCATTTCATCGAGTTCGCCAAGGGCGTGCCGCAGAACGGCGAGCTGGAGGTGCGCGACGGCGTCGAAGTGCGTCCCATGAAGATCATCGGCGACACCGACAAGCGCGGCACCGAAGTCCACTTCCTGCCCGACACCGAGATCTTCAAAGAGAACAACGACTACCACTACGACATCCTCGCCAAGCGCCTGCGCGAGCTGAGCTTCCTCAACAACGGCGTCAAGATCCGCCTCGTCGACGAGCGCAACAACAAGGAAGACAACTTCGCCTACGCCGGCGGCGTCAAGGGCTTCGTCGAGTTCATCAACAAGGGCAAGACGACCCTGCACCCCAACATCTTCCACGCCGTGGGTGACAAGATCTCCGACCAGGGCACCAACATCGGCGTCGAAGTGGCGATGCAGTGGAACGACGGCTTCAACGAGAACGTCCTCTGCTTCACCAACAACATCCCCCAGCGCGACGGCGGCACCCACCTCACCGGCCTGCGCGCGGCCATGACCCGCGTCATCAACAAGTACATCGAGGACAACGAGCTGGCCAAGAAGGCCAAGGTCGAAGTGGCCGGTGACGACATGCGCGAAGGCCTGGCCTGCGTCGTCAGCGTCAAGGTGCCCGAGCCCAAGTTCAGCTCCCAGACCAAGGACAAGCTCGTCAGCTCCGAAGTGCGTGCGCCGGTGGAAGACATCGTCGGCCGCCTGCTGACCGACTACCTGCTCGAGAACCCGCTCGACGCCAAGACCATCTGCGGCAAGATCCTCGACGCCGCCCGCGCCCGCGAGGCCGCCCGCAAGGCCCGCGAGATGACGCGCCGCAAGGGCGTGCTCGACGGCCTGGGCCTGCCCGGCAAGCTGGCCGACTGCCAGGAAAAGGACCCGGCCCTGTGCGAGATCTACATCGTGGAGGGCGACTCCGCCGGCGGCTCCGCCAAGCAGGGCCGCGACCGCAAGTTCCAGGCCATCCTGCCCCTGCGCGGCAAGATCCTGAACGTCGAGAAGGCCCGTTATGAAAAGCTGCTGACCAGCAACGAGATCATCACGCTGATCACGGCGCTAGGCACCGGCATCGGCCGCGGCGCCGGCAGTGACGATTTCAACCCCGACAAGCTCCGCTACCACCGCATCATCATCATGACGGACGCGGACGTGGACGGCGCCCACATCCGCACCCTGCTGCTGACCTTCTTCTATCGCCAGATGCCCGAGCTCGTGGAGCGCGGCCACATCTACATCGCCCAGCCGCCGCTGTACAAGGTCAAGGTCGGCAAGCACGAGCAATACCTCAAGGACGCGCCCGAGCTCGACAGTTTCCTGCTCAAGGTGGCGCTGCAGGACGCCAGCCTCGACACCGGCGACGGCACCATCCTCACCGGCGATGGCCTCGACGCTCTGGCCCGCAAGTACGTGACGGCGCAGAGCGTCATCGAGCGCCTGTCCAACTGGATGGACGGCGAGGCCCTGCACGTGCTGGCCAACGGCCTGGCGCTGAAGCTCGACACCCGCGAGGAGGCCGAGGCCAGCGCCGCGGCGCTGAAGGCGGCGCTGCACAACGCCGAGGTCACCGTCGAGACCGACCCGCGCACCGACAAGCTCTTCCTGAAGATCGCCCGCATCCACCATGGCAACGTGCGCGCCAGCATCATCTCGGCGGACTTCGTGCACGGCGCGGACTACGAAGTGCTGGCCGACGCCGGCCTGAGCTTCCAGGGCCTGATCAAGCCCGGCGCTGTCGTGCGCAAGGGCGAGGGCGACAAGGCCAAGGAAAGCAAGGTCGACGACTTCCGTGCCGCCATGGCCTGGCTGATGGGCCAGGCCGAAGGCTCGGTGGGCCGCCAGCGCTACAAGGGCCTGGGCGAGATGAACCCCGAGCAGCTCTGGGAAACCACCATGGACCCGACCGTGCGCCGCCTGCTGCGCGTGCAGATCGAGGACGCCATCGAGGCGGACAAGGTCTTCACGATGCTGATGGGCGATGAGGTCGAGCCGCGACGCGACTTCATCGAGACGAATGCGTTGAGGGCGGGGAATATCGACGTTTGATCCTGTTGTCGGGCGTAGGGCGCCGAATTAACTGCGACTCGCGCCAGAGTTCTGCGACCGGCGGCCGTTAGTTGATGCGACTGACCTCTTTCGAAGTCGATAAGGTGTGTAACCTGGCAAAGTCCATGGTGGCGCAGACTTGATTGGCCAAGCCGTCAACGCTGATCTGACGGAATAAGGTCTGTCGAAAACGTCCGACGAGACGGTTTGCCGTTACAACTTCGATCGTGACGCAGAGGGCCCCGAATGGGGCCCTCACGCTTTGCGCTGCTGTCAGCGCGGAGAGCGCTGGGTCGTAAGCGTGTCCTCACCACCCTTTTGCGGCGCAACGTTCGCGCTCAGCGGGCGGCGAAGCCGTCCGCTGCAGCAGATGGTTAGAAATTTCCGACTTCGTATGGCATTGCTACTCCGGCCTGTAATGAATCTCGGGTCCAGTACGTGTTGACCCGAACGTTGCCGCTCCGAAGCGATCGGAGGACGTGCTGCAAGCAATCCACCGAAAAATAAAGCGAGCCGAATCGGAACACGGCTGTATGGACGGCACCCACTTGGCGAATTGCCTCGACTCGCTCACCAGCGACGTCGCCATAGACGTATTCGTGAAGCCCGTCTTCGTCAGCCTCCTGGTCGTACACAGGCTCAATCATCCCAAGCTGGCTTGCTAGGGTAGCAAGCTCTCCCGTGTAGTCGAACTCCAGGCGGCAAACATCGTTCCGATTCATGGCGCGGCATCTTGACGATGTCTAACGTTCGACATGAGCGGCGTGACGCGGCAGGCGAAGCCTGCCGTGGCACGTCCGCTCGATGGAGGGGTTAGCGTGCGGAGTGGCGCGACTGCCCCATGGATGGGCGCCAAGCGAAGCAAAGGCATGTGCGAGCCGATGCTTGTTTGCTGACGAAAAGGGCAGCCTTGGCGAAGCCTGATTCATGGACGGAAACCGATGGCAGAGATTGTCTTCAGCACGGTAGCCATGGCAGAGATTCTGGGCGGTCTTCTTGGGCGAGGGCAAGCCTGATGCAAGCTGAAGCCGCAATAGGAACGCAACTTGTCGCGACCGATCAGGGCAGAGACCGCTGACTTCTTTTGGTTCGTGGCGGGCACGAGCGCCGATGGGAACCTGATGGGGCGGCAGCTCACCGTTCGCTGGCCGCCGAAGGACGGACAGCCCAAGCCGACGGTGGAACAGAACCTCTGGCGAGAACCGCAAACGGAACGCCGGCCGCCGAAGGACGGACGGCCCACGCAGACCGATGCGAGACAGCAGCGCACCGAATAAGCACATGGCTTCGAACACGAAAGGCATGCCTTCGCTAACGTTCGACATGAGCGGCGTGCCCCGGCTTGCCGGGGCACGTCCGCTCGATGGAGGGGTTAGCCGTCATCGCCCCCATAGCCACGAGTACTCCTCGGACTTGCTCAGATGGGTGATCCGATCTCGGGTTCTGGTTATGCGGCAGTTGAGCGAAGCCAGATCGTCGCCGTTGCCCATGCCAAAGGATGCCGCGATCAAGGCGTCGCACTCCACCTCAAGCAATTGCCGCCAGAGCTGATCGGCCCTGCGAAGTTGATCCTGCAGTCGCTTGCGTGCTGCTGCGACCTTTTCAACTGGCGCTGTCAGCATGTCCTGGGGCTCTGCGGTCTTGATCAGCTGTTCAATCTTCTGGCGAAGAAGTGCATCTGTGCCTTTGTACTCCTTGACCAAGCAATCCGACTCGGCTGCATGAGACAGCTGTCCAGTACCGCACAAGTCGTCGCCGCTCTCGGCTGAGAACGAGGTGCAGCTGATGCCGCCGAGAAGCATAAGGAAACACGTGCAGCGGACAAGACGGAAAAAACGCATGACGGTTTGCATGACGGCTAACGAATAGCGTTTATCCGCCGCTCAGGCGAGGCAGGAAGACGTGGTGACATGGCGGCGGCGGATAAACCCGTTGGACTGAACCGCAAACCCGATGGGGCCGGCGGTCGGTGCGAGAGGGG
>NZ_JAJTWT010000011.1 GCF_021353235.1 Pelomonas caseinilytica | reverse complement strand
TCGCGGACAGTTGACCTACCATCCGGCCCGTCACTCAGGCACCTCACTCAGGGTGTCCGCGATCGCCTGGAACACTGTCCGCGATCAGCCTGGAATGGGTGTCCGCGATCAGTGGAATACGCAGCTGCCTACCGTGCCGAGCCCGTCATGAACGCGAACTGCTCGCCGGACTTGCCCCGTCAACGCGTTGCGCCGAAATGGATTTTGCAGGTCTGACTACTTGACGTTCGTCGCCTGGATCTCGTGAAGCCTGGCCATGAAGGCGCCCAGTTTTTCATAGGGCAGGGAAGGGTGGTGCCCTTCGTCCTGAACCTTGTCTGGTGACGAGAGCAGGTGCTGCAGGTTGGATTTCCACACGGCAGGGTTGTCGCCCGTGCGGTACCCCTTCACCTTGGCCCAGCCCAGAACTGCCTCCATGCGCGAGCGAACCCGGCTGGCCGTTTCGTTGATGTCCAGCCAGATCGGCTTGAGCACGCCGAAGACATCATCGAGGGTGATCTCGTCGACCCATTTCTCGCCGAGCTTGGGGTAGGTGTATGTCTCAAGGGTGGTGCGCCATTGGGCGGCATGTTTGGCGTTGGTCAGCTCTGGGACCTTCACTTCGGCGACGTAGGTCTCACAGCACCATTTCCACTTCTTGCGTGCGTGCTGGGCGCCTTCCTCGGCGAGCTGCGCGCTCCGGGCTGCGAGCCTGGCGTCAATGGGATCAACGCCCTGGAGCAACTGCCCCCGATAGGTCTTTGCGAGGGAGCGGGCGGCATGCAGATCGATCGCATGGAGCGGTCCCAGCCCCATCTCACGGGAGCGACCTTTGATGTCGTACCGGAAGAGCCAGCTTTTTGCGCCGCCCGTGGAGACCTGCAAGTACAGATTGCCGCCGTCGGCGTAGCGACCCGGCTTCTTCAGGTTCTTGACGACCAACGCGCTCAGGCGGTGGATGACGTGAGCACCGGGTTTTTTGGGCATCGCAACGCTCCAAAAGTCTACCCACAAAAAATCTCGAGGCTTCGAAATTCCTACCCACAAAGCTTACCCACAAATTGACCCACAAAAAAGCGCGGGAAGCCGTGGGATCGTGGGGGATGATCTGGAACGTTCAGCGGGGAGCGCTCAGCCGGTTTCTCCTATGAAACGGGCAAAAAAAGACCGTCTCTGGGACGGTCTGGTACGTTCGAGGAACGGTGTTCTGGCGGAGAGGGCGGGATTCGAACCCGCGGTGGGCTATTAACCCACACACGCTTTCCAGGCGTGCGACTTAAACCGCTCATCCACCTCTCCTGCAAGCCCGCCATCATAGCGCATCCTGGGCCTCAAGCGGCCAAACTCATGGGAATGCACTGGCCTCGTGCCGCGCCCAGCGCGGAACGCCAGTCGAGCTGGTGCACGACGTTGTTGAGGTGGAGCATGCGCCGCGAGCGGGCCAGGGCGTGGCCGTCCCGGTCGATCAGTGCGACGTTGCAGAGGATGTTCATCGGGTCGAACAGCGCGACGACATCCGGCTGGATTTCCGTCCACTCCCAGGCGATCTGGATGGGTTCGCCTTTGGTCGTCGCCCAGACCTCCTGGCCGGAACGCAAGCCGGAGCGTGCGTTGTCCACTCGCACGCTGCTGCCGACTTGCCTGAGCCCAGGCGTCACCAACTGAAACTCGTTTACAGTCTTGACGACCGTCTCGCAGGCCATCAGTTGCCAAGCTGCCAACTGCATTCGGATCTCCCGTCAATTGAATGGTTTGGAGTGTGCGTGCGTCGCGGCTGCGTTGCTCCTACCAACCCTAGTAGCGCCCCCGTCTCCGATGAACTTGCAGCGGTACGAACAAGTCAGTCAAGCGGCAGACCTCACGTCTTTCAGGCAGGGGCTGATCGACTTCGCCAATGATCTGGACTTCGGACTGGTCGTTGGTGTGCTGGCCGTGGAGCACCGAGGCCCAGGCTCTCGTGCCGAATACTTCTCAGTGGGCAACACGCCAGAGAAGTTCCTGGAAGCGTCACGTGATCCCGAGTACGCGCGACGCGACCCAGTGCACAAGCAACTGATGCGGCAATCGACGCCGCTGATCTACGACCAGAACTTCTATGTCGAGGCGGGGGCGGGCGAACTGTGGGAAATGATCGCCCCGTTCGGCTATCGGACAGGCGTGGCCGTGGGCGTGCACATGCCCGGCTACAAGCGCCTGCTCTTGGGCATGGACCGCGAGGATCCTCTACCTAGGGATCCGGTTCAACTCAATCGGTTGATTGCAGATCTGCAGTTGCTCGCAGTGCATGCGCAGGACGCAGCGGCCCGCTTGTTGACCCCCAAGAACGCGCCGAAGCTGCCGGCGCGTCAGTTGGAGATCCTGAGGCTGACCATGGAAGGCAAGAGTGCCTGGGTTGTGGGCAGCCTGCTGGGAATCAGCGAGAACACTGTCAACTACCACATGAAGCAGCTTTTCAAGCAGTTGGATGTGTCGACCAAGGGTCAGGCGGTGCTGAAGGCAATGGAGCTGGGGCTCCTGTGACGCCGGGTCACTACAAGGGTTTGTAGTTCTCGAAAAAACCCGCGTCCTACAAACTGCGTGCCATCTCAACACCGCTGGATGGATGGCGCAAATGGAAAAAGTGTCGTTTTGGGACGTTGTCGCAGAACTGCTTGGCTTCCCGTTCACGGGCGGTTGATCAAAAGCTCAGGGAGATCATCAGGAAAAGCGACACCTCCATCGCTTTCGTTCGGCGCCCCCCGAACGTCTTGTGCCCGCGACCGCCCTAGTTAGGGGCCCTCGCGGGCTTTTTTGATTCCGGCTTCAGGGCCGCGTGCCGCCGCTCTTGATCAGCGCCATCGCGGTGCCGATCAGCCCACCCACCTCGCTCATGTTGCCGGGCACGATCATCGTGTTGTTCTTCTGGGCGAGCTGTGCATAGGCCTCGACGGCCTTTTCGGCGACCTTGAGCTGCACGGCCTGGTCGCCGCCCGGCTGCTGGATGGCCGAAGCGATCTTGCGGATGGCGTCGGACGTCGCGTCGGCCACCGCCGTGATGGCTGCAGCTTCGCCCTGGGCCTTGTTGATCTCGGCCTGCTTCTGGCCTTCCGATTTCGCGATCGCCGCCTCGCGCTCGCCGGTGGCGATGTTGATCTGCTCCTGGCGACGTCCTTCGGACGCGGCGATCAGTGCACGCTTCTCGCGCTCGGCCGTGATCTGGGCCTGCATGGAGTGAAGGATGGCCGGCGGGGGCGTCAGGTCCTTGATTTCGTAGCGCAGAACCTTGACGCCCCAGTTCAGCGCCGCCTCGTCCAGCGCCTGCACGACCGAGCTGTTGATCACGTCCCGCTCCTCGAAGGTGCGGTCCAGTTCCATGCGGCCGATGACGGAGCGCAGCGTGGTCTGCGCGAGCTGGGTGATGGCGACGACATAGTTGCTCGCCCCGTAGCTGGCCCGCATCGGGTCGGTGACCTGGAAGTAGAGGATGCCGTCGACCGTCAGCTGGGTGTTGTCCTTGGTGATGCAGACCTGGCTGGGCACGTCCAGAGGGATTTCCTTCAAGGAATGCTTGTAGGCCAGTCGATCGACGAAGGGGACCAGGAAGTTCAGGCCGGGGGTGAGCGTGGCGTGGTAGCGCCCCAGCCGTTCGACGACCCAGGCATGCTGCTGTGGCACGACCTTGATGGACCGGACGATGAAGATGGCGGCGATGACCAGGATGACCAGGGCGATTTCCATGCGATGTCTCGATTAGGTTTGTCGTCGTTGCAGTGAAAGGTGGCGTCAGCGGTCGAGCAACAGGCAGCTGCCATCAACGGCGCGGATGACGTGCCGGCCGCCTTGGGCCGGCAGGTTGCCGACATAACGGGCTCGCCAGGCGGCGCCGCGATATTGCACCTGCGCCAGGCCGTCGGCGGACCAGGCATCCACATGGACGCTCTGGCCGACGTCCAGGTTCACGTCGGGATTGCTGGCCGCCGGAGCCGGATGGTGGCGCTCCCGGCGCCTGTGCCACAGGAAGGTGGCCGTACCGCCCACGAGCGCCGCGCAGAGCATCTGCCCCGGCGGGCCGAGGCCGGCGTGGGCGGCGAGGGCGCCGGCGCAGGCGCCCAGCGCGAGCATGAGCAGATAGAAGGTGCCGGTCGCCAGCTCGACGGCGATCAGCACTCCCGCTGCAATCCACCAGGCGGTGGCCAGACTCCAATCCATCTTTCCTCCCGAATCTCCGTGCTTCCTGGCCAGTTTATAGACCGCCGCGACATGGATGGAACATACGACGGCCCTACACTTCGCCGCTTCGTTTTCTGATGCCAGCCCGCTGGAGGCCGCGATGATCCGTTTCCATTTCCCTATCGTCATCATCGACGAGGATTACCGGTCCGAAAACACGTCGGGCCTGGGCATCCGCGCGCTGGCCGAAGCCATCCAGAAGGAGGGCATGGAAGTCCTGGGGGTGACCAGTTATGGCGACCTCTCTCAGTTCGCCCAGCAGCAAAGCCGCGCCTCGGCCTTCATCCTGTCTATCGACGACGAGGAATTCACCTCCGGTCCCGACCTCGACCCGGCGGTGCTCAACCTGCGCAAGTTCATCGAGGAGATCCGCTTCCGCAATCCGGACATTCCGATCTACGTCTACGGCGAGACGCGCACCAGCCAGCACCTGCCCAACGACGTGCTGCGCGAACTGCACGGCTTCATCCACATGTTCGAGGACACGCCGGAGTTCGTCGCGCGCCACATCATCCGCGAGGCCAAGAGCTACCTCGACGGCCTGGCCCCGCCGTTCTTCAAGGCCCTGATGGACTACGCCCAGGACGGCTCCTACTCCTGGCACTGCCCGGGGCACTCTGGTGGCGTGGCCTTCCTGAAGAGCCCGGTCGGGCAGATGTTCCACCAGTTCTTCGGCGAGAACATGCTGCGCGCGGACGTCTGCAATGCCGTGGAAGAACTCGGCCAGTTGCTGGACCACACCGGCCCCGTCGCCGCCTCGGAGAAGAACGCCGCCCGCATCTTCAATGCCGACCACTGCTTCTTCGTCACCAACGGCACGTCGACCTCCAACAAGATGGTCTGGCACCACACGGTGGCGCCGGGCGACGTCGTGGTCATCGACCGCAACTGCCACAAGAGCAACCTGCACGCCATCATCATGTGCGGCGCCATTCCGGTGTTCCTGACGCCGACACGCAACCACTACGGCATCATCGGCCCCATCCCCGAGAGCGAGTTCAGCCCGGACGCCATCCGCGCCAAGATCGCCGCCAACCCGCTGCTCGCGCACGTCGACCCGGCCACCGTCAAGCCCGCCATCGTCACGCTGACGCAGAGCACCTACGACGGCGTGCTCTACAACACCGAGACCATCAAGAAGAAGCTCGACGGCTTCATCCCGACGCTGCACTTCGACGAGGCCTGGCTGCCGCACGCGGCGTTCCACGACTTCTACGGCCAGTTCCATGCGATGGGCAAGAACCGGCCGCGCCCCAAGGAGGCTGTCGTCTACGCGACCCAGTCCACCCACAAGCTGCTGGCCGGCATCTCCCAGGCCTCGCAGGTGCTCGTGCAGGACTCGCAGAGCGTCAAGCTCGACAAGCACCTCTTCAACGAGGCCTACCTGATGCACACCAGCACCAGCCCGCAGTACTCCATCATCGCCAGTTGCGATGTGGCCGCCGCGATGATGGAGCCGCCTGGCGGCACCGCCCTGGTGGAAGAGAGCATCAAGGAGTCGCTGGACTTCCGCCGCGCCATGCGCAAGGTGGAGGGCGACTATGGCGACGACTGGTGGTTCAAGGTCTGGGGGCCGGACTACCTGCGGGCGGAGGAGGGCAGCGAGCCGGTGTCGGCCGACTGGATGCTGCATGCCGACGAGGACTGGCACGGCTTCGGTGGCCTGGCCGAAGGCTTCAACATGCTGGACCCGATCAAGTCCACCATCATCACGCCCGGGCTGGACATGGGAGGCCGCTTCGCCGCCACCGGCATTCCGGCGTCGGTGGTGACCAAGTTCCTGGTGGAGCACGGCGTCGTCGTCGAGAAGACGGGGCTCTACTCCTTCTTCATCATGTTCACCATCGGCATCACCAAGGGCCGGTGGAACACGCTGCTGACCGCACTGCAGCAGTTCAAGGACGACTACGACAAGAACGCGCCGCTGTGGCGCATCCTGCCGGAGTTCTGTGCCCAGTTCCCCAAGTACGAGCGCATGGGCCTGCGCGACCTCTGCCAGAGCATCCACCAGGCCTACGCGGAGGGCGACATCGCCCGGCTGACGACGGACATGTACCTGTCCAACCTGCAGCCGGCCATGACGCCGACGGACGCCTACGCCCACATCGCCCAGCGCAAGACCGAGCGTGTCGGCATCGACGAGCTTGAGGGCCGCATTACGACCTCGCTGCTGACGCCGTATCCCCCTGGCATCCCGCTGCTGATCCCCGGCGAGCGCTTCAACAAGAAGATCGTCGATTACCTCAAGTTCACGCGCAGCTTCAACGCCAAGTTCCCGGGCTTCGCGACCGACGTGCACGGCCTCGTGCACGAGGTGGACGAGGAAACCGGGCGTGGGCACTACTACGTCGACTGCGTGAAGGCCTGAGGCCGCCCATCGTCCAGCCAGTGCCCACGAACTAGGGTGTCGGCGGTCATGACAGTGGCCGCCGCCCGCGGGCGGCGTTGGCGTGCGGCGCCGCCTGCCGGCTGAAGAAAGTCGTTTGCTTTCAACCCTTTGCGTGAGCTAGGGGGATGGTCTGGCATGGCCGATGCGTTCCCATGGCTGTCTTCCACCGACAGGAGCGAACCATGAGATGGATCCCCAAAGCCGTGGCCGGCGCGGCGTTGCTGGCCCTGGCAGGCGCGACGCAGGCCGTTCCCGTCAGCCTGACCAAGCTGACGGGCCTCACCGGCGGTGTCGTGGCCGGCACGGCCGTCTACAAGGCCGACCTGTCGAGCGTGGGACTGGGGGCCATCCTGTCCGTCGGCATCCGCGACAACAGCGGGCTGCTCGGTGGTGCGACCGGCCAGTTCTCGGGGTTCGACCTCGACGGCATCAAGCTCTCCATGACCGACTGCGCCGACGCTGACTGCGCGAAGACGGCCGTGGGGCTGTCGGTGTTCGACTTCGCCTCGGGCGTCGTGTTTGCGCCGGGCAGCCAGCGCGCGCCGGCCGATCCCAAGCTCTTCGGCACCGATGCGACCGGAGCGGCCGTGGACAACGCCGTCGCGACGCTGGGCTTGTTCGATGCGGAATCCATCGCCGGCCCCGGTGCCTTCGGCTTCCTCAGCATGGGCGACAACGGCGTCATCGACTTCAACCTGACCGCGGCGACGTCGACGGCCGGCCTGTTCCTCTACATCGGCGAGGTCGGTGACAACGGCGAGGTGGCCGCGGGCGAGATCGTCGTGCGGGACCGGGGAACGGTGCCCGAGCCGAGCGGGCTCGTGCTGGCCGGACTGTTGGCGGCCGGGCTGGCGTCGCGCCGCCGGCGCCACTGAACCGGCAGCCCGGTCGTGGAAGGGTGATCAGCCTTCCGCGGCCAGCGCGACGTGGCTGAAGCCCCCGTCCACGTAGAGGATCTCGGCGCTGACGCCGCCGGCCAGGTCGGACAGCAGGAAGGCCGCGGCATTGCCCACGTCCTCGATCGTGATGTTGCGGCGGATGGGCGCGGCGGCGGCGAACTGGCTCAGCAGCTTGCCGAAATCCTTGATGCCGGAGGCGGCCAGCGTCTTGATGGGGCCCGCCGAAATGCCGTTGACCCGCACGCCCTTGGCGCCCATGGCATGGGCCAGGTAGCGCACGCTGGCCTCCAGGCTGGCCTTGGCCAGGCCCATGGTGTTGTAGTTGGGCACGTAGCGCATGGCGCCCAGGTAGCTCAGCGTCAGCAGGGAGGCGCCGGGTCGCAGCCGCGGCGCGGCCAGCTTGGCCATGGCGGGGAAGCTGTAGGACGAGATGTCGTGGGCGATGCGGAAGTTCTCCCGCGTCATGCCTTCCAGGAAATCTCCGGCGATGGCCTCCCGAGGCGCGAAACCGATGGAGTGGACCAGGCCATCGAACTCCGGCCAGACCTCGCCGAGCTGATCGAAGAGGGCCTGCATCTGCTCGTCGCTCGTGACGTCGCAGTCGTAGACCAGCTTCGAGCCGAACTCGGCGGCGAACTCGCTGATGCGGTCCTTGAAGCGTTCGCCCTGGTAGCTGAAGGCCAGCTCGGCGCCTTCGCGGTGGCAGGCACGGGCAATGCCATAGGCGATGGAGCGGTTGGACAGGACGCCCGTGATCAACAGCCGCTTGCCGGCGAGAAAGCCCATTCGTGTCTCCTGTGAGGTCTCAAACAGCCCGCGATTCTGGCATGCGGCCAAGCCAGCGGCTTGCCGGCACGGGACTTGCACAGTACAATCCGAGCTTCACCAGAAATTAGAGAAGCCTCCAGCCAGAGGTTTTCTGACGAGCTCCGGACGATATCCCCCGGTGCAGGATTCTGGTGAACGAGGTGGGCGGATTCATCCAGCCCATTTTTTTTGCTTTTTCGTTTTGCTTTTTCGTTTTAGCCCCGATCAGGAACGCACATCCCGCATGAGTTGGCAAGCCGCTGTAGAGACGACCGTGACCGGCCTCGGTTACGAACTCGTGGACTGCGAACGCAGTGCCGGCGGTCTGCTGCGCGTGACCATCGACAAGCTGCCGCCCCAGGCGGATGCTGGCGAGCTGGTCACGGTGGACGATTGCGAGAAGGTCACGCGCCAGCTGCAGTATGTGCTGGAAGTCGAGGGGTTCGATTACGCCCGGCTCGAGGTCTCGTCGCCGGGGCTGGACCGGCCGCTGAAGAACGCCGCGCATTACGCGCGCTTCACCGGCCAGGAAATCGACATCACCCTGAAGCTGCCTTTCCAGGGCCGCAAAAAGTACCGCGGCGTGCTCCACGCCCGCCCGGAGGCGGCCGACAACCAGGCCTGGCGCTTGGTGTTCGACGACGGCAGCGCCGAGCAGGCGCTCGATTTCACGCTGGACGAAGTGCGCGATGCGCGCCTCGTGCCGGTGATCAGCTTCAAGGGGCGCGGCGGCGAGCGTGCACCCGATCGCAAGCCCGGCCAGCGGGGCGTCATCAAGCCGAAGAAAGCAGCGGCCAAGAAACAAGCGGGCGAGCCCAACCAGGCGGCGCCCGGCCAAGACAAGGTAGACGGAGGTCTCAAGCAATGAACCGCGAAATGTTGATGCTGGTGGACGCGATCTCGCGCGAGAAGAGCGTGGAGCGCGATGTCGTGTTCGGCGCGGTGGAAGCGGCGCTGGCCTCGGCCACCAAGAAGATTTACGGCGGTGAAGCCGACATTCGCGTCAGCGTGGACCGCGAGTCCGGCGAATACGAGACCTTCCGCCGCTGGCATGTCGTGCCCAACGAGGCCGGCCTGCAGAACCCCGACGCGGAAATCCTGCTCTTCGAAGCCCAGGAGCAGATCGCCGACATCGAGGTGGACGACCACATCGAGGAGCCGGTCGAGTCGGTGCCCATCGGCCGCATCGGTGCCCAGGCCGCCAAGCAGGTCATCCTGCAGAAGATCCGCGACGCCGAGCGCGAGCAGCTGCTCAACGACTTCATGTCCCGCGGCGAGAAGATCTTCGTCGGTACCGTCAAGCGCCTGGACAAGGGTGACATCATCGTCGAGAGCGGCCGCGTCGAAGGACGCCTGAAGCGCAGCGAGATGATCTCCAAGGAGAACCTGCGCACCGGCGACCGCGTGCGTGCCGTCATTCTCGGCGTCGACCCCACCCAGCGTGGCCCGCAGATCATGCTGTCGCGTTCCTCGCCCGAGTTCATGAAGGAACTCTTCGCCCAGGAAGTGCCCGAGATCGAGCAAGGCCTGCTGGAGATCAAGAGCTGCGCCCGCGACAGCGGTTCGCGCGCCAAGATCGCCGTGGTCAGCCATGACCGCCGCGTCGACCCCATCGGCACCTGCGTTGGCGTGCGCGGTTCGCGCGTGAACGCCGTCACCAACGAGCTCGCCGGCGAGCGCGTGGACATCGTGCTGTGGAGCGAAGACCCGGCCCAGTTCGTCATCGGTGCCCTGGCGCCTGCCAACGTGCAGTCCATCGTCGTCGATGAAGAACGCCATGCCATGGACGTGGTGGTGGACGAGGAGAACCTTGCCATCGCCATCGGCCGCGGCGGCCAGAACGTGCGCCTGGCGTCCGAGCTGACGGGCTGGCGCATCAACATCATGTCGGCCGAGGAATCCGCCGCCAAGCAGGAGCAGGAGACCGAAGGCATCCGCAAGCTCTTCGTCGAGAAGCTCGACGTGGACGCCGAGGTCGCCGACATCCTGATCTCCGAGGGCTTCACCAGCCTCGAGGAAGTCGCCTACGTCCCGATGCAGGAAATGCTCGAGATCGAGGCCTTCGACGAAGACACCGTCACCGAGCTGCGCACCCGCGCCAAGGACGCGCTGCTGACGATGGAAATCGCCCGCGAGGAGAAGGTCGAGGAGGTTTCGCAGGATCTGCGCGACCTCGACGGCGTCACGCCCGAGCTGCTGGCCAAGCTGGCCGCAGGCGACATCAACACCCGCGATGACCTGGCCGACCTGGCCGTGGACGAACTGGTGGAACTGTCCGGCCTCGACGAAGCGGCGGCACGCGCCCTGATCATGAAGGCCCGCGAACATTGGTTCAAAGACTGATCAAGCAAACGCCGCGCCGCACTGAAAGCAATTTGAAGGATCCCCACATGGCCGTGACTACCGTCGCCCAATTCGCAGCCGAGCTGAACAAGCCGGCGGGCACGCTGCTGGAGCAGCTGCTAGCCGCGGGCGTCAAGAAGTCTTCCGTCGACGACTCGCTGAGCGAGACCGACAAGGAACGCCTGCTCGACCACCTGCGCTCTTCGCACGGCACCGCCGGCACCGAGCGCAAGAAGATCACCCTCGTCAAGAAGTCGACCACCGAGATCAAGCAGGCCGATGCCAGTGGCAAGGCCCGCACCATCCAGGTCGAAGTGCGCAAGAAGCGCACCTTCATCAAGCGAGACGACTCTTCAGAGGAGGCCTCCGCCGGCCCCGACGACGCCGAACTGCGTCGTCGCGAGGAAGAAGCCCAGGCCCAGGCCGAAGCCCTGCGCCAGCAGGAAGAGGAACTCGCCGCCAAGGTGAAGGCCCGCGAGGAGGCCGAGCGCGCCGCCCGCGAGGCCGCGGCCGCCAAGGCTGCCGCCGAGGCCGCTGCTGCCGAAGCCGCCGCCAAGGCCGCGGCCGAAGCTGCGGCAGCGGCCGAAGCCGCCGCCAAGGCTGAGGCGAAGGCCGAGGCCAAGGTGGAGGCCAAGACCGCCGACGAGCAGGCCGAGGCCCGCGCTCGCAGTGCCGCTGCCGCTGCCGCCGAGGCCGCGGCCATCAACAAGGCCGCCGCCGCCAAGCGCGCCGCCAAGTCCGCGCCGGCTCCCGAGCCCGCCGAAGTGGTGGCCCCGCCGCCGCCCGCGCCCGAAGTGGTTGCGCCGCCCCCGCCTGCGCCCGAAGTGGCCAAGCCGGCCCTGCGAGTCGTCAAGGCCGTGGACGCCGCCGCCGAGGAGAAGCAGAAGCAGGACGACCTGGCCCGCCGCCGCAAGGCCGCCGAGGACGAGGCCGCCAAGATCCGCGCGATGATGAATGCACCCAAGAAGGTGCTGGTCGCTAAGAAGCCCGAAGAGCCCAAGCCCGCTGAAGGCGCTGGCATCAAGGGCACCATCCACAAGAAGGCGGGCGCTCCGGCGCCGGCCACGGCGGCCCCCGCCGGTGGCGGCGCCAAGCCGGGCGACAAAAAGTCCGTCAAGTCGGAGAAGCTGTCGTCCAGCTGGGCCGACGACGCCGCCAAGAAGCGCGGTCTCAAGACCATCGGTGCCGGCCCCGCCGGTGCCAATCGCCCGGGCGGCGGTGGCAACTGGCGCGCCCCGGCGCGTGGTGGCCGCGGTGGCCGCGGTGGCCGTGAGGATGGCCAGTCCAGCTTCACTCCGCCGGCCGAGCAGCAGGTCATCGAGGTGCATGTGCCCGAGACCATTTCCGTGGCCGACCTCGCCCACAAGATGTCGGTCAAGGCCGCCGAGGTCATCAAGCAGTTGATGAAGCTGGGCCAGATGGTCACCATCAACCAGCAGCTGGACCAGGAAACGGCCATGATCCTCGTCGAGGAAATGGGCCACAAGGCCATGCCCGCCAAGCTCGACGACCCGGACGCCTTCCTCGAGGAAGAAGGCACCGCCGCAGAGCAGCAGCACGAAGCCCTGCCGCGTGCGCCGGTCGTCACCGTCATGGGCCACGTCGACCACGGCAAGACCTCGCTGCTGGACTACATCCGCCGCAGCCGCGTCGCCGCGGGCGAGGCGGGCGGCATCACGCAGCACATCGGCGCCTACCACGTCGAGACGCCGCGCGGCATGATCACCTTCCTCGACACCCCGGGCCACGCCGCCTTCACGGCCATGCGTGCCCGTGGTGCCAAGGCGACCGACATCGTCATCCTCGTCTGTGCGGCCGACGACGGCGTCATGCCCCAGACCAAGGAAGCCATCCACCACGCCAAGGCGGCGGGCGTGCCCATCGTGGTCGCGATGACCAAGATCGACAAGCCCGATGCCAATGCCGAGCGCGTGAAGAGCGAACTGGTGGCCGAGCAGGTCGTGCCGGAAGAGTTCGGCGGCGATTCGCCCTTCATCGGCGTGTCGTCCAAGACCGGCCAGGGCATCGACGAACTGCTGGAGCAGGTGCTGCTGCAGGCCGAAGTGCTGGAGCTCAAGGCGCCGGTCGAGTCCATGGCCAAGGGCCTGGTCATCGAAGCCAAGCTGGACAAGGGCCGCGGCCCGGTCGCGACGGTCCTGGTGCAGAGCGGTACCTTGAAGCGCGGCGACGTCGTGCTGGCCGGCTCCACCTATGGCCGCGTGCGCGCCATGCTCGACGAAGACGGCAAGGCCTCCGCCGAGGCCGGCCCGTCCATCCCGGTCGAGATCCAGGGCCTGACCGAAGTGCCGCAGGCCGGCGACGAGTTCATGGTGCTGTCCGACGAGCGCCGCGCCCGCGAGGTCGCGACCTTCCGCCAGGGCAAGTACCGCGACGTCAAGCTGGCCAAGCAGCAGGCCGCCAAGCTCGAGAACATGTTCGACAACATGGGCGAAGGCCAGGCGCAGGTGCTGCCCCTCATCGTCAAGGCCGACGTGCAGGGCTCGCAGGAGGCGCTGGCCGCTTCTCTGCTCAAGCTCAGCAATGCCGAGGTCAAGGTGCAGATCGTCCACGCGGCGGTCGGCGGCATCAGCGAGAGCGACGTCAACCTCGCCATCGCCTCCAAGGCCGTCATCATCGGCTTCAACGTGCGGGCCGATGCCGGCGCGCGCAAGCTGGCCGAGGGCAACGCGGTCGACCTGCGCTACTACAGCATCATCTACGACGCCGTGGACGACGTGACCAAGGCCATGTCCGGCATGCTGGCGCCCGAGCAGCGCGAAGAGGCGCTGGGCACGGCGGAGATCCGCGTCGTGTTCGTGGCCTCCAAGATCGGCACGGTGGCCGGCTCCATGGTCACGAGCGGCCTGGTCCGCCGCGGCGCCCGCTTCCGCCTGCTGCGCGACAACACCGTCATCTACACGGGCGAGGTCGAGTCGGTGCGGCGCGAGAAGGACGACGTGCGCGAGGTCAAGGAAGGCTTCGAGTGCGGTATCAAGCTCAAGAACTACAGCGACATCAAGGAAGGTGATCAGCTCGAGTTCTTCGAGATCAAGGAAGTGGCTCGCACGCTCTAGACCGACTGCTCCTTTCAGCGGTGGGCGTGCGCCGCCGCTGAGAAAAAGGCAACCACAGAGGCACGGAGCCACAGAGAGTGAGGGTTTTCTCTGTGTCTCTGTGCCTCTGTGGTTGCATTTCGGACATCCGCCATGAAACACAAACGCGCCATCCCCAACCGCAGCTTCCGAGTGGCCGACCAGATCCAGCGCGATCTGGCCGAACTCATCCGCGAGCTCAAGGACCCGCGCATCGGCATGGCCACCATCAGCGCGGTCGAGGTGACGCCCGACTACGCCCACGCCAAGGTGTTCTTCTCGGTGCTGATCGGCGACCCCGTCGAGACCCAGGCCGCGCTGAACGAAGCGGCGGGGTATCTGCGCAACGGCCTGTTCAAGCGGCTGCAGATCCACACGGTCCCCACGCTGCACTTCCAGTTCGACCGCACGACGGAACGCGCCGCGGAGATGAATGCCCTCATCGGCAAGGCCAATGCCACGCGCGCGCTGGACGACGAGGAGCCCAATGACTGAGGCCGCCGTCGCGCCGCCGGCTCGCCCGCCGCGCCAACGCATCCAGCGCCGCGCCCTGCACGGCGTGTTGCTGCTCGACAAGCCGCTGGGCCTGTCGAGCAACGATGCCCTGCAGAAGGCCAAGTGGCTGCTGCGCGCCGAGAAGGCCGGCCATACCGGCACGCTCGACCCCCTGGCCACCGGCTTGCTGCCGCTGTGCTTCGGCGCGGCCACCAAGTTCAGCCAGCTCAGCCTGGACGCCGACAAGCGCTACCTGGCCACGCTGGCTCTGGGCATCCGCACGACGACGGGCGATGCCGAAGGCGAGGTGCTGGAGCGCCGCGACGTCGGCCATCTGGCGCCCGAGCAGATCGAGGCGGCCTGCCGCGCCTTCACCGGCGAGATCGACCAGATGCCGCCGATGTATTCGGCCTTGAAGCACGAAGGCCGGGCCCTGTACGAATACGCCCGCGAAGGCGTCGAGATCGAACGCAAGAGCCGCCGCGTGACGATTCATGCCATCGACATCGTGGCCATGCACCCTGGCACCGTGACCCTCGACGTCCGTTGCACCAAAGGCACCTACATCCGCACCCTGGCCGAGGACATCGGCGCGGCCCTGGGCTGCGGAGCCTCGCTCGCGGCGCTGCGCCGCACCGGCTCCGGCGGGCTGACGCTCGACGGCAGCGTCACGCTGGCCCAGCTCGAGGCCCTGCCCGACGAAGCGCGTGCCGCGCTGCTCGCCTCGCCAGACTGCCTGCTGGCCGACGCGCCCGAGCTGCGCCTGGACCGGGCCGACGCCGTGCGCTTTCTCTCTGGCCTGCGCCGCCGCGTCGACGCGCCGGATGCCGAGCGTGTGCGCGTCTACGGCCCCGAGCCGCGCGCCTTCCTGGGCAGCGCCCACATCACTGCCGGCGAGCTGATCGCCGACCGCCTGTTGACCCCACCGGAGGTCCAGGCCCTGCTCTCCGCCTGAACCGGTTATTTCCTGCAAGCATCACCATGACCACCCCGATCCGCAACATCGCCATCATCGCCCACGTCGACCACGGCAAGACCACCATGGTCGACCAGCTGCTGCGCCAGAGCGGCACCTTCGCCGAGCACGAGAAGGTGGTCGACACCGTGATGGACAGCAATGCCATCGAGCGCGAGCGTGGCATCACCATCCTGGCCAAGAACTGCGCGGTCAGCTGGCAGGGCACCCACATCAACATCGTCGACACCCCCGGACACGCGGACTTCGGCGGCGAGGTGGAGCGCGCCCTGTCCATGGTGGACGGCGTGGTGCTGCTCATCGACGCCCAGGAAGGCCCGATGCCGCAGACCCGCTTCGTGACCAAGAAGGCGCTGGCCCTGGGCCTCAAGCCCATCGTCGTGGTCAACAAGGTCGACAAGCCGGGCGCCAAGCCCGACGCCGTCATCAACGCCGCCTTCGACCTCTTCGACAAGCTCGGTGCCACCGACGAGCAGCTCGACTTCCCGGTCGTCTACGCCTCGGGCATCAACGGCTGGACCTCGCTGGAAGAGGGCGCCCCGGGCGAGCAGTGGGGCCCCGACATGTCGGCCCTGTTCGACACCATCCTCAAGCACGTGCCCTCGCAGAAAGGTGACCCCAACGCGCCGCTGCAATTGCAGATCTCGGCCCTGGACTACTCCAGCTTCGTCGGCCGCATCGGCGTGGGCCGCATTAGCCAGGGCACCATCAAGCCCGGCATGGACGTGCTCGTCATGGAAGGCCCCGACGGCAAGTCCACCAAGGGCCGCATCAACCAGGTGCTGACCTTCCAGGGCCTGGACCGCATGCAGACAACCCAAGCCGGCCCTGGCGACATCGTGCTGATCAACGGCATCGACGAGATCGGCATCGGCGTCACCGTCACCAGCACCACCGACCCGCAGCCGCTGCCCATGCTCAAGGTCGACGAGCCGACGCTGACGATGAACTTCTGCGTCAACACCAGCCCCCTGGCCGGCCGCGAAGGCAAGTACGTCACCAGCCGCCAGATCTGGGACCGCCTGCAGAAGGAACTGCAGAGCAACGTCGCCCTGCGCGTGCGCGAGACCGACGAGGACGGCGTCTTCGAGGTGATGGGCCGCGGTGAACTGCACCTGACCATCCTGCTCGAGAACATGCGCCGCGAGGGCTACGAGCTGGCCGTCTCCAAGCCGCGCGTGGTGTTCAAGGACATCGACGGCGTGAAGTGCGAGCCCATCGAGCTGGTGACGGCCGACGTGGAAGAGACCCACCAGGGCGGCGTCATGCAGGCCTTGGGCGAGCGCAAGGGCGAGCTGGTCAACATGGAGCCGGACGGCCGTGGCCGCGTGCGCCTGGAGTACCGCATCCCGGCGCGGGGCCTCATCGGCTTCTCCAACGAATTCCTCAACCTGACTCGTGGCTCCGGCCTGATCAGCAACATCTTCGACGGCTACGAGCCCCACAAGGGCGAGATCGCCAGCCGCAAGAACGGCGTGCTGATCTCCATGGACGCCGGCGAGATCTTCACCTACGCCCTGGGCAAGCTCGACGACCGCGGCCGCATGTTCGTCAAGCCCAACGACCCGGTCTACGAGGGCATGATCGTCGGCATCCACAGCCGCGACAACGACCTCGTCGTCAACGCTACCCGCACCAAGCAGCTGACCAACTTCCGCGTCTCGGGCAAGGAAGACGCGATCAAGATCACCCCGCCCATCGAGCTGACGCTGGAGTACGGCGTGGAGTTCATCGAGGACGACGAACTGGTCGAGATCACGCCCAAGAGCGTGCGTCTGCGCAAGCGGCATCTGTCCGAAAACGAGCGCAAGCGCGCAGCCCGCGCTTGAGCGCGGGCCGCGCGCTCGCGCGACGCGGGGATATTGAGCTCCCCCGAGCCCCCTCCGGGAGGGGGCTCCAGTCAGTGGATTGCCCGCGCCCCGTTTGACGGGGCGCTCTTTCATGAGTCATCGATCCGCCGTCCTGTTGATGCTTCTGGTCACGCTGATGTGGAGTTCGGCGGGCGTGGTCACGCGGCATCTGGAGGCGGCGCGGGGGTTCGAGATCACGTTCTGGCGCAGCGGCTTCAACGCCCTGGCCCTGCTGCTCATCCTGGGCGTCATGCGGGGCAGGGCGCTGCTGCCGGCCCTGCGCGGCGTGGCCGTCTGGGCCTCGGGCCTGTGCTGGGCCGTCATGTTCACGGCCTTCATGGTGGCGCTGTCCCTCACCACCGTGGCCAACGTGCTGGTGACCATGTCCCTCGGGCCGCTGCTGACGGCGCTGTTCGCGCGCGCCTTCCTGCGCCAGCACGTTCCCGGGCGGACGTGGGCCGCCATCGTCGTGGCCGGCATCGGCATCGCCTGGATGTTCGGCCAGCAGGCCGGCTCGGGCGGCAGCCTGGTCGGCGTGCTCGTCGCCTTGGGCGTGCCGTTGGCCGCGGCGAGCAACTGGTGCCTGCTGCAGAAGGTGGGCAGCCGGGGTGACATGCTGCCGGCCGTCCTGATCGGCGCCCTGCTGTCCATGTCGGCCACGCTGCCGCTGGCCTGGCCTCTGCAGGCCGGCACCCACGACCTGGGGCTGCTCGCCTTCCTGGGCGTCTTTCAGCTCGCCGTGCCCTGCCTGCTTGCCGTGCGGCTGGCCCGTCAGCTCCCCAGCCACGAGATCGCCCTGCTCGGCCAGGCCGAAACCCTGCTCGGCGTGCTCTGGGCCTGGCTCTTTGCGGGCGAACACCCAGGCAGCGCCGCCTTGATTGGCGGTAGCCTCGTGCTCGCCGCGCTCATCGCCAACGAAGCGATGAGCCCCTCCAACGACAAACCTGCCCTCCAGAACGCATGACCGACCTGATCCCGCCCCTGGTGTCCGACGGCCAGATCCTGGCCGAGGTCAATGGCTGCCTCGGCCTGATCACGCTGAACCGCCCGCAGGCGCTGAACGCCTTGTCCCTGCCCATGATCCGCGACATGACGGCGTTGCTGCGCCACTGGGCGCAAGCGCCCCAAGTCCAGGCCGTGGCCGTGCTGGGCGCGGGCCGCGAAGGCAAGCCGCCCGCCTTCTGCGCCGGCGGCGACATCCGCTTCTTCCACCAGGCCGCCCACGCCGGCGACCCGGCGCTCGGCGATTTCTTCACCGAGGAATACCGCCTCAACCACCTCATCCACCACTTTCCCAAGCCCTATGTCGCGCTGATGGACGGCATCGTCATGGGCGGCGGCATGGGCATCAGCCAGGGCGCCAAGCTGCGCGTGCTCAACGAGCGCTCCAAGCTGGCCATGCCCGAGACGGGCATCGGCCTCTTCCCCGACGTGGGCGGCGGCTGGTTCCTGGCCCAATGCCCGGGTCATGTCGGCGAATGGCTGGCCCTGACCGGCCACGCCATCGCCGCGGGCGACGCCATCGAATGGGGCCTGGGCGACGTCTTCGTGCGCGCCGAGCAGTGGCCGGCGTTGGTGGACGACCTGCGCCATGGCGACCAGCCCAGCGCCGAGCACGTCGTCGCGACCGTCATGGAGCGGGTCGACCTCGCGCCCGTGTCGGCCCCCAAGGCCACACTCGACCGCATCGACCGCCACTTCGGCCAGCCCAGCCTGGCCGCCATCCTCGACTCCCTGGCCGCCGCGGGGGACGACGCCTGGGCCCGCGAGGCGCTGGCCACCCTGTCCAGGCGCTCGCCGCTGATGATGGCCGTTACGCTGGAGCTGGTGCGGCGCGGCCGGCGGCTGAGCCTGGCCGAGGACCTGCGCCTGGAGCGCGACCTCGTCCACCACGCCTTCCACCTGCGCGGTGCCGCGCGCAGCGAGACGGTCGAGGGCATCCGCGCCCTGGCCGTCGACAAGGACCATGCGCCCCGCTGGAGTCCGGCCAGCGTCACCGAGGTCGACCCCGCCGAGGTGGCCGCCTTCTTCAAGAGCCCCTGGCCGCCGGAGCAGCATCCGCTCAAGGATCTCGCATGAATTCGGTCGTTCCGGCCTCCGTCTCGCAGGCGGCCGGGGCCGGCGTGGCGGGCACCCTGGCCCGCGGCTTCAACCCGGGCCTGCAAGGCATGCGCGGCCTGGCCATCCTGCTGGTGCTGCTCAACCACGCGGAGGTGGCCGGCTTCCACGGCGGCTTCGTCGGCGTCGACATCTTCTTCGTCATCTCGGGCTACCTGATCGGCGGCCTGCTGCTGCGTGAGCACGAGCGCAGCGGCGGCATCGACCTGTGGGCCTTCTACGCCCGGCGGGTGCGGCGCCTGCTGCCGGCGGCGGCCCTGGTGCTGGCAGTCACCGTCGTGGGCATCCGCCTGCTCTACGCGCCCCAGGAGCAGGACGAATTGCTGTCCTCCGCCCGGGCGGCCGCCCTGTATGCCGCCAACCTCTGGTTCGCCAGCCGTCCGACCGACTATTTCGGCGGCCACACCGAGGCCAACCCCGCGCTGCACCTCTGGTCCCTCGCCGTGGAGGAGCAGTTCTACCTGTTCTGGCCGGTGCTGATGCTGCTCGCCGTGCGGTTCGCCCGTGCCACGCCGCGTCGGGTCACGGGTGTGCTCGTCGTCGTCCTCGGCGGCTTGAGCTTCGTCGCCTGCGGCGTGGTCTCGCTGGTCAATTTCAAATACGCCTTCTTCCTCACGCCGTTTCGCATCTGGGAGTTCGGCGCCGGCATGGCGGTTGCCGTCTGGCCAGGGCTGGCCACGCGCTGGAGCCCGCGCACGGTGGCCGCCATGGGCTGGGCGGCCTTCGGCATCCTCGTCGCCGTGTCTCTGCTGTTCGACGGCCGCATGCGCTTTCCCGGCTTCTGGGCGGGGCTGCCTGTGGCCGCGGCCGCCTTGCTGCTGGTGGTCGTGCAGCACGGCGGACAGTCGGCCGTGGGCCGGCTGCTGCAGTCCTGGCCCATCCGTCGGCTGGGCGACTGCTCCTACTCCGTCTACCTGTGGCATTGGCCGGTGCTGATCGGCGCGGCCCTCGTCGTACCTCGGCCCGATGCCTGGCTGACCGTCTGCCTCATCCTGCTCTCCATCGGCCTGGGCGCCTTGTCCTACCGCTTCGTCGAGCAGCCCTTCATGCATTCGCTCTTCCCGGGGCGCCCCTCGCGGCAGGTGGTCTTCGCTGGCCTGGCCTTGTGTGTGGCCGTGGCCGCCGCGGCCCAGTTCAGCCGCGGCTTCATCCATGTCGGCCCCGAGCAGGAGCGCTTCCAGCGCGCGGCGCGCTGGGACGCGACCGAAGCCTCCGGTTGCCTCACCCTCGCCGACGCCGTCGACCAGCCGCCCTGTGAATTCGGCCCAGCCGAGCCCAAGGCGACGGTGGTGCTCTTCGGCGACTCGCATGCCTCGCAGTGGTTCGTGCCCTTCGAGCAGTTGGCGCGGCAGCAGCAGTTCCGCCTCGTCGTGCTGACCAAGTCGGCCTGTCCCTCGGTCGACGTGCCGGTCGCCGTCTACACCACCCTGGCCGACTACCGCGAGTGCAGCATCTGGCGCGAGAAGATGTTCCAGCGCATCGAGCGCCTGAAGCCGGACGTCGTGGTCATGGCCAGTTCCTCGGGCTACAACATCCGCCCCGACCGCTGGCAGGCCGGCCTGGACCGCAGCGTCGAGCGCCTGCAGCGCCTCGACGCCCGGGTGGGCTATGTGAGGGACATCCCCTTCCCGGGCTTCGACGTGCCGGGTTGTCATGCCCGGGCGGCCTGGCGGGCCTGGTCGACCGACGGTGCCTGCACCTACCGTGCCGCCGACGAAGAGGCGCGCATCGCACCGCTGGCCGAGGCCGAGGCCGCCGTGCTGGCGCAGCGCAACGCGCGCTTCATCAACCTCTCCAGCGCCATCTGCAGCGAGCCGGTCTGCCGGACGGCCCGCGACGGCATGGTGATGTTCAAGGACCGCAACCACCTGACGGAAGAGTTCGCACGCAGCCTCGCGCCACAACTGCAGGCGCCGCTGCTGGATCTTCTGAGGGCGAGTCCGGCAGCGGCGCGCTTCAGGGCGCCGGCAGGCTAGGGCGAAGCAGGGTGGGGCAGGTCGCCCTCCAGCAGCCGCTGGCCGCGCGACTCGAAATCCCAGCCTCCATCGTCCCGGCGGGTAAAGATCCAGAAGCGGTCGAAGCAGTCGTCCGACCAGTCCGCCGGCGCCCCCTGCGGCCCTTTCGCCAGGGCCTGGGCGATGCGGCCCAGGCCGCGGTGGTCCCAGGACACCAGCACCAGGCCTTCCTGCCGCGAGGCGGCATCGGCCAGCGCCAGCTCCTCGCCCTTGCCGAAGCGGCAGTCCAGCGGCCTTTGCAGCCGCGCCGCCAGCGGCATCAGCGTGCTCAGCGGCCGGCGGCTCGGCCGCTGCGCCGAGGGGCCGGCGGCGAACAGCGCGTCCGGCACGCCCAGGTCGCCGCCGCCGGGCGCGAAGAAGCGCGCCAGCGCCCCGGCCCGCTGCCAGCCGCGCACGCTCAGCTCATGCTCGTCCTCGTGCCCGCCCGGGGCCACCCCGACGATGCGCCCGTCACCGCTGGGCTTCTCGGCGTGCCGGATGAGGACGATGCGTCGCGCGCTCACGAGTGCTCCCTTCGGCCCGGCTTGCGACTCGCGGCGCTCGACGAGGGCCGCACGTCGGCCTTCAGCGCCTGGCGCATCCAGTCCAGGGCCTGGGCGTGCATCTGCGGTGACTCCGCTGCCGTGCAGTCGGCCGGCACCCAGAGTTTGTAGCCGCGCACATAGGCGTCCATGGCGGTGCACATGACGCAATAGTCGGTGGCAAGGCCCGTGATGACCAGTTCACGCGTGCCGAGCTGGTCCAGCAGCAGCTCCAGCGGCGTGGCGTGGAAGCCCGAGTGGCGCGGCTTGAGCACCATCAGGTCGTCCCCGCCCGGGGCCAGCTCGCGTACCAGGCGCGAGGCCGGGCCGCCGCGGCGCCGGCAATGCGAGACCAGGGTGCGGAAGTCCGACCGCCACTGGCCGAAGTTGTCGTTGACGTAGAGGGCGCGCACGCCGTCGGCCTGCAGGCGCTTCTTCAGCGCCGCCGTCGCCCGGGCGGCCTCCAGCGCCGCTGGCGCCAGGTCCTCGGCGCCGACGAACTGCAGCGGGTTGATGAAATCCACCATGAGCAGCACCCGCCTGGACTTGGGCAGATCCTCCTGCTTCACGACCTCGCCTTGGGCCTTCGCCATGCAAAACCTCCGGTCGATCCTGGGGTTTGGTGCCCCGGCAAATCCGGCTCCCGCGGGCCTGCGGGCACAATTCGGGGCCAAGCAGTGGTGATGGACGCCGGATGGATTTCGAGACAGAACGACAGCAAACACCGGGCGCCGGCTTCTCCCCCTGGCGCCTGTCCGTCGCGCCCATGATGGACTGGACGGACCGCCACTGCCGCTACCTGCACCGCCTCATCACCCGCGGCACGCTGCTCTACACCGAGATGGTGACGACCGGCGCCCTGCTGCATGGCGACCAGGGCCGCCACCTCGACTTCAACGCGGAGGAGCACCCCGTGGCCCTGCAGCTCGGCGGCAGCGAGCCCGAGGACCTGGCGGCCTGCGCGCGGCTGGCCGAGCGTTGGGGCTACGACGAGGTCAACCTGAACTGCGGCTGCCCCAGTGAGCGGGTGCAGCGCGGCGCCTTCGGGGCCTGCCTGATGGCCGAGCCGCAGCTGGTGGCCGACTGCGTCAGGGCCATGCGCGAGGCCACCACGCTGCCCGTGACCGTCAAGCACCGCATCGGCATCGACAGGATCGAGAGCTACGCCTTCGTGCGCGACTTCGTCGGTACGGTGGCGGCGGCGGGCTGCGAGGTCTTCATCGTCCATGCCCGCAATGCCTGGCTGCAGGGGTTGTCGCCCAAAGAGAACCGCGAGATCCCGCCGCTGCGGTACGAGCTGGTGGCTCAGCTCAAGCGCGACTTCCCGCACCTGACCATCGCCGTCAACGGCGGTTTGAAGACGGCCGACGAGATCGCCGCCCAGCTTGCCGTCGTCGATGGCGTCATGGTGGGCCGCGAGGCCTATCATGAGCCTTGGAGCATGGCCCGCTGGGACTCCCGCTTCTTCGGCCAGCCCGACCCCGCCGAGAGCCGCGAGCAGGTCGAGCAGGCATGGCTGGCCTACCTGGACCGCCTCCACGTGGCCGGGCAGGGCTGGGCCTACGCCATGCGCCATGCCCTGGGCCTGTGGAACGGCACCCCCGGTGCCCGACGCTGGCGCCAGGTGTGGAGCGACCACCGCCTGAAGACGCTGCCGCCGCGCGAGGTGGCCGAGCGCGCCACTGCCGCCCGACTGTCGGGTTTGGCGGTCGCCGCCTGAGAGGTTTCCAGGCATGGACGAGCCCGCCGACACCGAGCCGCGCCTGCCGCCCGGCGAGCCGCTGTGGAGCCATGGCTTCGACACGGCGCTGGGGCGTTGCGGCCTGGTCTGGAGCGAGCGCGGCATCGTCGCCTCCCTGCTGCCGGACGCCAGCCCGGCGCGGCTGGCGCGGCGGCACCCGACCGCCCGGCCCACGGTCGAGCTGCCGGCTCACATCGCCGACGCCGTCGAGGGCATACGCGCGCTGCTGGCCGGCGAGGCGCGAGACCTGAGCCATGTGGTGCTGGACGAGCGGGGCATCCCGGAGTTCCGGCGCCAGGTGCATGCCTTGACCCGCGCCATCCCGCCCGGCCAGACGCGCACCTACGGCGAGATCGCCGCCGCCCTGGGCCAGCCCGGCGCGGCGCGGGCGGTCGGCCGGGCCGAAGGCGACAACCCATTCCCGCCCATCGTCCCCTGCCACCGCGTCATGGGCGCCGGCGGCGAGCCCACCGGCTTCTCTGCGCCCGGCGGCATCGAGACCAAGCGCCGCCTGCTGCTCATCGAGGCGCGCGCCACCGGCCAGCTGGCCGGCGACCAGCAACCGCTGTTCTGAGCCGTTCCAGGACTGTCCGACACGGCCTCGCCTGCCGTCCTACAAGCGGATTCCACCTCCGCCGACGGACCGCCGCCTAACTAGCCCATCAAATGGCATCCGCCGGCGCTCAGACCGGTGTCATTCGAGGCGGCAGGCCCGCCGGTTGGGAAGCTTCATGAGCCCTGTTCACCGCAAGCCCGCAGCGGCTGCGCTGCTGCTGACTCTCGTGATGGCTGGCTGCGGCGGAGGCGGAGGAGGTGGCTCGCCGACTTCCGCGGCGCCCTCGGGCACGACGACGCCCGTCGACACACCCGCTCCCACGCCGCCGGCTTCCGGCACGCCGGGAACGCCCGCGCCCGCGCCGTCTTCGCCGACCGGCCAGGTCGGCTGCGCGGCGGGCGACTCGCCCACGGTCCGCGCCAGCGCTTTCTCGCTGTTGAACGTCGTGCGCACCGCGGCGGGACTGCCAGGTTTCGTCCGCATGTCTGCGCTGGACGGCACCGCCCAGGCGCATGCCCAGTACGTGGCGGCCAACGGCAGCGGCGGCTCCGAGGAGATCCCTGGCCAGCCCTGCTACACCGGTGCGGACTACGCCGCCCGCCTGGCGTCGGCCGGCGTCGCGACGGTCGACGTCTCGGGTGCGCGCTCCCGCAGCGAGAGCGTGCTGTCCTATGTGATGTCCGGCTCCGGCGACCCGGCGTCCTGGGACATGGTCAATGATCTGCTCAACAACCTCTACGGGCGCCTGCTGCTGCTGGACCCGCACACCCAGCAGCTGGGCATCGGCTTTTCGGCCCTGCCCGACGGGCCGCGCCGCGCCATGGTGGTGGACACCGCGCTCACGGCCGGCTCGGCCGGCGCGGGCAGCGGCGTCTGGGTCGTGTGGCCGCGCGATGGCGCCACCGGGCTGCCGGTGCAGATGCGCGCCTCCAACCTCAAGCCGCTGCCCGATGGCGTGACCGAAGGTTTTCCGGTGTCCCTGCATGCAGGGGACGAGGTCCAGATCAGCCGCTTCGTCATGGCCGATGCCGCCACGGGCACGCCGGTGCAGGCCACGCTGGTGACGGCGGCCAACGACCGCAACCTGCTGATGGGCCGCGGCGAGGCCGCCCTCGTGCCCGAGGCGCCCCTGGCCCCCGGCACCACCTACCGCGTCGAGCTGGACGGCCTGGTGGCCTCGCAGCCCATGCACCTGACCTGGTCCTTCGCCACCGCGCCCTGAGCCGGGCCAGGCCCGCGCCGATGAGGCACACTGCCTGCCCCGATGGCATGGAGGGCAGCGGATGGGCCTGGAGATCGAACGCAAATTCCTCGTCGTGGGCGAGGGCTGGCGCCAGCCGGCCGAGCGCCAGACGCGCTTCGTCCAGGGCTACCTGAACCGCGACCCCGCACGCACGGTACGGGTCCGCCTGGCCGGCGAACGGGGCTTCCTCACCATCAAGGGCGCCACCCGCGGCGCCACGCGCGCCGAGTTCGAGTACGAGGTGCCCGCCGCCGAGGCCCGCGAGCTCCTCGCGATGAGCGACGGGCCGGTGGTGGACAAGATCCGCCACCTCTGCGAGCACGAGGGCGACGTCTGGGAGGTCGACGAGTTCCTCGGCGCCAACGCCGGCCTCGTCGTCGCCGAGATCGAACTGCGGTCCGAGGCCCAGGCCTTCGCGCGGCCGGCCTGGCTGGGCGAGGAGGTCACCGGCGACGCCCGCTACGTCAATGCCAACCTGGCGGTGAAGCCTTTCTCGCGCTGGTGAGGCCAAGGGCCGGAATCGCCGCCCGCGACGCCGCCTGCGCCGGTCGGCGCCGCGCAGGAACGACGTTCGGAATTTCATACGCAGGCCACCGTTTCCAGGGACGATGCGCCGCATGGACCTGCTAGCGATGCCGCGGACGGCGCTCCGATTCCTTGCCGCCGCGCTGGCGGCCTCATCGCTGGCCGCCCGCGCCGAGCCGGCCGTGCTGGAGAAGGTGGAGGTCAACGGCCGCCACTACGACAACGCGGTCGGCAGCACTGACGCCGCGTCCGAAGGCACCATCCGCGCGGAGCTGCTCAAGAGCCGGCCGGCGCTGCGGCCCGGCGAGGTGCTGGAGTTCGTGCCTGGCGTCATCGTCACCCAGCACTCCGGCGACGGCAAGGCCAACCAGTATTTCCTGCGCGGCTTCAACCTCGACCACGGCACCGACTTCGCCACCACGGTCAACGGCCTGCCGGTCAACATGCCCAGCCACGGCCATGGCCAGGGCTACTCGGACCTGAACTTCCTCATCCCCGAGCTGGTCGACCACATCGAATACCGCAAGGGGCCCTATTTCGCCCGCAACGGCGACTTTTCCGCTGCGGGCTCCGCGGACATCGCCTACCGCCACACGCTGGACGAGAACTTCGCCGCGCTGACCCTGGGCCAGCGGCAGTTCCAGCGCTTCGTCGGCGGCGGCTCGGCCGCGCTGGGCGGCGGGCTGAAGCTGCTGGGGGCCGTGGAGGTGCAGCACAACGACGGTCCCTGGACGCTGCCCGAGCGCCTGCGCAAGAACAACGGCGTGGCGACGCTTTCGGGCGGCAGCCGGGCCGAGGGCTGGAGCGCCTCGTTGATGGCCTACGACGCCTCCTGGCGTTCGACCGACCAGGTGCCCGAGCGCCTCGTCGATGCCGGCACCTATGCCGGTCGGCCCTTCGGACGCTTCGACGCCATCGACCCCAGCGATGGCGGCGAGACCGGCCGCACCAGCCTGTCGGGCGAGTGGCACCGGGCCACCGACGGCCAGGCCACGCGGGCCTCGGTCTATGCCATCCACTACCGCCTCCGGCTCTTCTCCAACTTCACCTACGCCCTGGAGCGCCCGCAGCAAGGCGACCAGTTCTCGCAGCAGGACCGCCGCGACGTCTACGGGCTGAACGCCAGCCACGCCGTCGAGCACCGCCTCGGCGCGCTGTCCGCCCGGTCGGAAGTGGGCGTGCAAATGCGCCAGGACCGCATCCGCGTGGGCCTGTTCGACACCGTCGAGCGCCGCGTCACCGCCACCACGCGTGACGACGAGGTGCGCGAGACGCTGGCCGGCGTCTACGGCCAGACCTCGGTGGAGCTGACGCCCTGGCTGCGCGCCATCGCCGGCTTGCGGGCCGACCAGGGGCGCTTCCGCGTCCACAGCCTCACCGAGGCCGCCAACTCCGGAACGGCGTCCGCCCACCTCGTGTCGCCCAAGCTCGCCCTCATTGCTGGCCCCTGGGCGCGGACGGAGTTCTTCTTCAACGCGGGCCGTGGCTTCCACAGCAACGACGCCCGCGGCACCACGGCGACGGTGGACCCGAAGACCGGTGAACCGGTGGCCAAGGTGCCTGGCCTCGTCGCGGCGCGCGGCCTGGAGGTCGGCGCCCGCACCGAATGGTGGCCGGGCCTGCAAAGCTCGCTGGCGCTGTGGAAGCTGGACTTCGACTCCGAGCTCGTCTACGTGGGCGATGCCGGTGCGACCGAGGCCAACCGCCCGAGCCGGCGCCGCGGCGTCGAATGGAACAACCGCTACGTGCCGGCGCCCTGGCTGCTGCTGGATGCCGACTTCGCCTGGACGCATGCGCGCTTCGCCGACGCTGCGGCGGCCGGCGACCGAATTCCCAACGCGGTCGATAAGGTCGCCTCCGTCGCCCTGACGGTGCGCGACCTGGGGCCCTGGTCGGCCAGCCTGCAGTGGCGCTACCTGGGTTCAGGAGCGTTGGTCGAGGACGACAGCGTGCGTTCGCGCGCGTCGCTGACGACCAATCTGCGCGTCAGCCGCCGGCTGTGGCCGCGGGCGGAGCTGACGCTGGACGTCTTCAACCTGCTGGACCGCCGCGTCAACGACATCGAGTACTTCTACGAGTCGCAGCTGCCGGGCGAGGCCGCGCCGGTGGCCGACCGGCACGTCCACCCCGCCGAGCCGCGCACCGTGCGGCTCACGTTCAAGCAGGGCTTTTGACGGCCGTCACCAGGGCGGCGATTCGCTGATGGCTTCTTCGACCGGGGCGGGGAGGGCGGCGGGCGCCGCAGCCGGTGCCGCCGCGCCGGCGGCGAAGTCGTGCTCGCCGCCCAGGCCCTCGATGAGTGCCGGGATCAGTCGCCCCAGCTCGCCGGTGGCCAGGGCCGCATCGGCGTCGAAAGCCTCGTCGCCGCTGGCCTCGGGCCGGCCCTCGAAGGCCAGGTCCAGGAAGCTGATCTTCTTGATCGCGAACCCCTCGGTCAGCGTGAAGGCGACACGCTCGTTCCAGCTCAGCGCCAGCCGGGTGGGCATCTTGCCGCTGGTCAGGTGGGCGCGGACCTCGTCGATGTCCAGCGGGTGCCGCGCGTAGCGCACCACGGGCTTCTGCTCGTCGCTGCCCTTGAGCTCGCACTCGCGTTCGATCTGGAAGCCCTCGGGCGTCACGCCGTCCAGCAGCCAGGCCGCCATGCAGGCCGCCGGGCTTTCGGCCGTCTGCACCAGCTGCAGGGACAGCCCGGGGCTGGCCTGGATCAGCAGGGTGACGACTTCGTCGGCGCGGCTGCTGCTGCCGGCGTCCACGAAGAGCAGGCGCTGCTGGGGGGCGATCCAGACACGCGTGGCCGAGGACTTGGTGAAGGCGCGCGGCAGCAGCTCGTGCGTGGCCTGCTCCTTCAAGTCCTTGCGCGCCTTCTTGCCGGGCTTGCGGCCGGTGGCCTCCTCGATCTGCTCGGCCAGTTCGTCGACGCGCTCCTGCACGACGGACGAGGGCAGCAGGCGCTGCTCGCGCCTGAGCTTGAGCAGCCAGTGGCCGTCGATGACCTCCACGAGGGGCGCGTGCTCGACGCCGCGCGGCGGCGCCCAGCCGACGGCCAGGGCCTGGGTGGGCGTGCAGGGCAGGAAGGGCTCCTTGGCGAGCTGCTCGGCGAGCTGGGCGGCGTCAGTCTGCCAGCCTTCGCCGATGCGGTAGGTGATCAGGTTCTTGAACATGGGCTCGATACAAACGAGAAGCCCGCCAGCGGCGGGCTTGGGACAGAGGAGGGGATTGTCTCAGGCCCGGGCGGTCATTTCTCGTCCATGACCTGCCGCAGCAGCTTCTCGAAGACGTCCACCGACTGCCCGCCCTGGATGAGGTGGCGCTGGTTGACGACGATGGCCGGCACCGCATGGATGCCCTGGGCCTGGATGGTGGCTTCGTCGGCCTGCACTTCGTCGGCATAGCGGTCGTCGGCCAGTAGCTCGCGCGCCTCGGCCTGCGGCAGGCCGCTGGCCGTGGCGACCTCCAGCAGGGCGGCGGGGTCGGACACGTTCCGGCCTTCAGTGAAATAGGCCGTCAGCAACGCGCCCTTGAGGCGGCGTTGTACCGCGGGGCCGTAGGTCTCGCCGGCCCAATGCAGCAGGCGGTGGGCGTCGCGGGTGTTGTAGATGCGGCTGCGCGCCTGCATGCGGAACTCGAAGCCCAGGGCCGCGCCGCGCTCGCGAATGGCCTCGCGGGTGCCGGCCAGGGCGGCGGGGCTGGCGCCGTATTTCTCGGCCAGGTGCTCCTCGATGTCCTGGCCCTCGGGCCCCATGCCGGGGTTGAGCTCGAAGGGGTGGAAGTGCAGGTCCAGGCTCAGGCCAGGGATGCGCGCCGCGGCCGCTTCGAGGGAATGCAGGCCGATGGCACACCAGGGGCAAACGATGTCGGAGACGAAGTCGATACGCATGCGTGGGATTTTCACGGGGAGCCAACGACCCCGTCGTGCACAAGGTCGGGGCGTTCGTGATGGGGTTGCCGTTGATTGCGCCAGCGCATGTTCTGCGTCAGTCCCGTCGCCTGATAATCGTCCGGCAGCAGTTTCCGTGCCATGTCCTACAGCCTTTCCAAGAGATTCCGTCCGCCCCTGAGCGGCCTGTGCGCAGGCCTGTTGTCCGTCGTCTTGTCGACGGCGGCCCTGGGCGAGGAGGGGAGCGATCCCGCCGCCGCCAGCCTCAGGCTCAGCGGCTTCGGCAGCGTCGGCCTGAGCCATGTCGAGGCGCCGGCCGGCTGGGGCTATCGGCGGGAGATGACCCAGGGCGGCAGCGATGCGCGCTGGCGTGCCGACATCGACAGCCGGCTCGGCGCACAGGTGAACTACAGCGCCGGCCACCACGTGGAGCTGGTGGCCCAGGCCATCGCGAAGAAGCGCGGGCGCTACGCCGGCGACCTCGACGCCCTCGAATGGGCCTATGTCGCCTACCGTCCCGACGCGGACTGGACGCTGCGGGCCGGCCGCGTCAATCTCGATGCCTTCCTGATGGCCGACTACCGCAACGTGGGCTATGGCTTCACGGCTGCGCGTCCGCCGATCGAGCTCTACGGCATGCTGCCCACGACCCTCGATGGCGCCGACGCCGCACGCAGCTGGCTTCAGGGCGACACGCAATGGCGGGCCAAGCTGATGCTGGGCAGCGCCCATATCGGCGCCCCGCAACTGACCGTGCCGGGCCGCGTCCGGCATGTCGTCGGCGGCATGCTGTCGCGGGAGGAGAGCGGCCTGCTGGTGCGCGCCAGCGCGGCCCGCACGCGCATCGACTTCGATCTCGGCGCCGCGCAGCCGGCCCTCGACGCGCTGGCCCAGCTGCGCGCCCTGCCGCTGCCGGCCGTCGCCGAGCAGGCCCGCGCGCTGGGCGAGCGCCTGGGGTCTACCGGCTTCTGGGCCACTTTCCTCGAACTCGGCCTGCGGCACGAGTTGGCCGACTGGCAATGGAGCGCCGAGTTCGTGCGCATCTCGGCGGCGCCGATGATCAAGCTGTCGTCAGCCTACGCCACCATCGGCCGACGCGTGGGCGACTGGACGCCCTATGCCGGCTACGGCCGAACCCGCGATGCCATGCCGGCGCTGGCCGTGCCGAGTTGGCAGGCGGCGCTGGCCCCGGTCCTCGGGTTGCCTGCCGCTGGGCAGGCCCAGGCGCTCGCAACGGCCGTGGCGGCCAACGTCAACAGCTCGCGCCAGCAGCAGTCGGGCTGGTCGCTGGGCGCACGCTGGGACTTCCATCCCCAGGCCGCGTTGAAGCTGCAATGGGACCGCGTGCACGTGGAAGCGGCAGGCTCAGGTCTGTGGACCGGCGCCGATGGCAGGCCGGCGCATGCCAATGTCGCCACGGCGGTGGTGGACTTCATCTTCTGATGGTCGCCATGTTCCGCCGTCTCCTTCGCGTGGTCTGGCCGCTGCTGCTGCTGGCCACCGCCCTGCCGGCGCGCGCCGACTTCTACGTCGTCGTGCACACCTCCAATCCGCAGCGCAGCCTGACGCAGAAGGAAGCCGTCGACCTCTTCATGGGCCGCAGCCGTGCCTTCGCGAATGGCGATTTCGCGCTGATCTTCGATCTCCCGCGCGACCACCCCCGCCGCGCCGCCTTCTACCAGGCGCTCACCGGCCTGAGCGTGGCCCAGGTCAACAGCTACTGGTCGCGGCTGATGTTCTCCGGCCAGAGCGTGCCGCCGCAGTCGCTGCCCGACGAGGCGGCCATGGCGAGCATCCTGCGCCGCAATCCCAGCGCCCTCGGCTGGCTGAGCCGCGAACCCACCGAGCCCGGGCTGCGCGTGGTGCTGGTCCTCAAGGAATCCCCCGCCAAATGACGTCGATCGGCACGCCCCGCGTGCGCGGCACCCACAGCCTGCAGCTGCGCTTCATGCTGTGGGTGTTCGCCAGCGCCGCCCTGATCGCCGTCGTCGCGGCCACCGTCGCCTACCAGCTCGCCCAGGCGCGAGCCCTCGCCAGCGGACGCAGCAGCGTGGAGGCGCTGGCCACGGCCGTCGAGAAGACCCTGGCCATCGGTGCCTACGCGCAGGACGCCGTCCTGCTGCAGGAGGTGGCCGGCGGCCTGGCCCGCAACGAACTGGTCAACCGCGTGGAAGTGCTGGCCGCCGACGGCCGGGCGCTGGCCCAGGCACGGCGCCCGGGCGCCCCGGGCGACGCCCACGGCACGCTGCTGGCGCGGCCCCTGGTCTCGCCCTTCGATGCCAGGGAATCCCTCGGCCAACTGCGCGTCCACCTGAACGATGCCAAGGTGCAGGCCGACGCCGACCGCGAGGCCTACACGCTGGCGGCGGCCATGGCCGGCCAGGCGGCGCTGCTCGCCCTCATCCTCTACCTGCTCGCCGCGCGCATGGTGTCCCGGCCCATCGTGCGGCTGGCCAGCGCGATGCGGCGCACCGCGCCTGGCACCGGGGCCCACCTGGAGACCCCGGCCGCGCATGCGAACGACGAGATTGGCGTGCTGATCGCCGGAGCCAACACCCTGCTCGAAGCCAACGAGCGCCAGCTGCAGACCGAGCGGCGCCTGCGCGCCGAGGTCGAGGCCATGGAGGCGCAGTACCGCCAGATCTTCGACTCCAGCAGCGCCGGCATCTTCGTCATCGACGAGCGCGGCCGTCTCATCAACGGCAACCCGACGGTCTCGCGCGTCGTGGGCCTGAGCATGGACGCGCTGCGCAGCCTCAGCGAGGACGACTTCATCAGCCGCGTCTTCCACCGGCCCGACCTCGTGCGCCAGATGATCGACGAGGCGGTACGGCGCGGCGAGACGGTCTCGGCCGACCTGGAGCTCGTGCAGCACGGGGAATCGCGGCGCTGGGTGCATTGCCTGATCTCGGTGCAGCGAGCCGATGGCCAGACCGTGGAAGGGGTGATCTACGACATCACCGAACGCAAGAGCGACGAAAACGCCGTGCGCTACCGCGCCGAGCACGACGCCCTGACCGAGCTGAAGAACCGGGCGGCCGCCGAGGCGACGCTGGAGCGCTTCGTCAAAGAGGCGCGGGGGCGCAACGCGCCCCTGGCGGTGGCTTGCCTGGACCTCGACGGCTTCAAGCAGATCAACGACACCCACGGCCACCAGGCCGGCGACGAGGTGCTGGTGGCCTGCGCCGAGCGCATGCGGGCCGCGGTGAGGCGCTCGTCCGACCTGGTCGCCCGGCTCGGTGGCGACGAGTTCCTCATCGCGCTGCGCGACGTCGGGCCGGGCGATGCCGTGCTGGCGCAGGTGATGCAGGAGCTGGTGGCGACCCTGTCCCAACCCGTCCGCCTGTCCACGGGCCAGGAGGTCAGCGTCGGCGTCAGCATCGGCATCGCCTGCCTGCCCACGCACGGTGCCGACCCGCCCGGCCTCGTGCGCGCCGCCGACGAGGCGCTGTACCACGTCAAGCGCCATGGCAAGCAGGCGTTCGCGATCGCGCTGGCGAGCTGAAACCCGTGTGACGTGCGTGGCTTGGCGAGGCGGTTACCGTCGAGGCTTCGACAGCTTCAACGGACCATCCCGTGACCGAATCCTCCGCCTACACCCCGCCGAGCGTCTGGACCTGGACCCAGGCCAGTGGCGGCCAGTTCGCCAACATCAACCGCCCCGTCGCCGGAGCGACGCACGAGCGTGAACTGCCGGTCGGCCGCCACCCGCTGCAGCTCTATTCGCTCGGCACGCCCAACGGCATCAAGGTCACGGTCATGCTGGAGGAACTGTTGGCCCTGGGCCATGCAGGCGCCGAGTACGACGCCTGGCTGATCCGCATCCATGAGGGCGACCAGTTCGGCAGCGGCTTCGTGGCCGCCAACCCCAACTCCAAGATCCCCGCCCTGGTGGACCGCAGCGGGCCCGAGCCGGTGCGGGTGTTCGAGTCGGGCGCCATCCTGCTCTACCTGGCGGAGAAGTTCGGCGGCGCCTTCCTGCCGGCGGCGGGCGCGGCGCGTGCCGAGACGCTGAGCTGGCTGTTCTGGCAGATGGGCAGCGCGCCCTTCCTCGGCGGCGGCTTCGGCCATTTCTACGCCTACGCACCCGAGAAGCTGGAATACCCCATCAACCGCTATGCCATGGAGGTCAAGCGCCAGATGGACGTGCTCGACCGGCTGCTGGCCGAGCGGCGCTACATGGCCGGCGACGACTACACCGTCGCCGACATCGCCACCTGGCCCTGGTATGGCGCGCTCGCCAAGGGCCAGCTCTACGGGGCGGGTGAGTTCCTGTCGGTGCACGAGTACCGCCACGTCATCCGCTGGGCCGACGAGATCGCCAAGCGCCCGGCCGTGCAGCGGGGCCGCAAGGTCAACCGCACCTGGGGCGATCCGGCCAGCCAGCTGCACGAGCGCCACGAGGCCAGCGACTTCGACACCCGCACCCAGGACAAGCTCGCGCCATGATCACCCTCTACGACTGCGCCACCGCACCCAGCCCGCGCCGCGCGCGCATCTTCCTGGCGGAGAAGGGCGTGCCGCATGAGACCGTGCCCGTCGACCTGCGCAGCGGCGAGCAGCTGGGCGAGGACTTCCGCCGCATCAACCCGCAATGCACCGTGCCTGCGCTGGTGACGGAGGAGGGCGCAGTGCTGACCGACAACGCCGGCATCGCGGCCTACCTGGAGGCGCGCTACCCCGAGCCGCCGCTGCTGGGCCGCACGCCGCTGGAGCGGGCGGAGATCGCCAGCTGGCAATGGCGGGTGGAGTTCGAGGGGCTGATGGCCGTTGCCGAGGCGCTGCGCAACGGCAGCCCGGCGATGGCGGGCCGGGCGCTGCCGGGGCCGGTGGACTACGCCCAGATCCCGGCGCTCGCCGAGCGCGGCCTGGCGCGGCTGCAGCACTTCCTGGCCGTGCTGAACGCCCATCTCGAAGGCCGGGACTTCATCGCCGCGGGCCAGTTCAGCGTGGCCGACATCACCGCGGTCGTGGCCGTCGATTTCGCGCGCGTCGTGAAGGTCAGGCCGGGCGAGGCCCATCCGCACCTGCGGCGCTGGCGCGAGGCCATGGAGGCCCGCGGCACGATGCGCTGAGCCCGCCGCCGGCCCCTGGAGCCACGGCGGCTGGGGCACACTGTCGAGGTGAACTTCGTCTACCTGAAGATCCCCATGCCGCCCAAGGCCGGGCGGCATGAGCGCGAGGTGCATGCCGCGCTGGACCAGGCCCTCGACCAGGCGCTGGCGCAGGCCGGGCTGGGCTCCCTGCTGGGCTGGGGCCCTTCGCTGGCGCGCGACGCCGTCAGCGGCGGCCTCGAGCCGGCCTTCCACCGCGTCGACATCGAGGTCACGGACCTGTCGCCGGCGCTCGCGCTGCTGCGTGCCGAGCTGCTTCGGCTGCAGGCGCCGGCGCACACCGAACTGCACTACACCGTGGACGGCGAGGCGCTGCAGCAGGAGCTGGAGCCGCAGGGCTGGAGCGCGAGCCATCCAACCACGGCGGCGACGGCGCGCCGGCACCACGGCGGCTCTGCCGCACGGTGACCGCCGGCCCGGCGAGGCTCAGCCCAACTGCCGGTCGCTCGGCCGGGCCAGGTAGAACCACTCCGTCCCGGGCTGGGACTTCACGTTCGGGAAGACGATGCGGCCTTCGCTGGGCGCCAGCACGGCCTCGCCGCTGGCGCGGGTGCCGATGCGCTGGCCCTTCTCGATGGGATCGAAGCTCGCCCATTCACGCTCGAAGCGGTCGCCCATGTCCTCGCGGTCGATGACGTCGTAGAGCTGCAGCACCTCGGGGGGCTGGGCGGGGCGGTGGGGCTCGACGGCGCCCTCGTCCAGCATGCCGAGGAAGACCAGGGTGCGCAGGATGGCCAACCGGGCGACTTCGGGGCCGTTCGGGTCGAGGTGCTGGCCGCATTCCAGCGTGATCGCCCAGCCGCCGGTGGAGCGCATGTATTCGGTCGTGCCCACGCCGTAGTGGGGGTCGGAGATGAGCAGGGCGCGGCGCGAGCCGTCGTGCTCGCGCTGCTGGCGGCGCTGCAGGCCCAGGGCGTAGGTGGACAGCCAGCCTTCCACGATGCGCCCCACGCCCAGGCGCGCGGCCAGGGCCGATTCGGTGGCCTGCTGCGAGAAGGGCTCGAGCTCGCCGGTGTTGTCGCGCGGGCCGATCATCGCGAAGGCCGGGCCGTTGCCCTGGAAGCTGTGCAGGTCGAGGATGCCGTCGTGCTGGGCGATCAGCGGGCAGAGCACGCGGGCGATGCGGTCCTCGAAGTCATGGGCGATGACGGGCGGGCGCAGGTTGCGGTTGAGGTTGCGGTCGCCCTCGCGGCGGTTCAGCTGGTGGGCCAACGGGTTGACGATGGGCGTCAGGGTCAGGCTGCCGCGCAGCAGCGTCAGTTCGCCCGAGTCGAGCTGCCGGATGATTTCGGCCATCGCCTTCGTGCCATGCACTTCGTTGCCGTGCACGGCGCCGGTGACGAGCAGGCGCGGGCCGGGCCGCAGGCCGGCGAACTGATGGATGCGGAGGTGGGTCGGCTGGCTGGACATGGGGGTCAGGGCAGGAGCAGGGCGGAGGTGAGCGCCTGGTCGGCGGGGAAGACGCGGCGGGGCAGGTCGCCCGCGAGGCGGCCACCGTGGCAGGCGACCAGGCGGTAGAGGGTGGCGAAAGCGAAATCCGGCGGCGCCTCGCCGGCGCCCAGCACCAGCTCGCCGCCGCGGCGCACGGCATCGGCCAGGAAGGCCGGCAGGCGCAGGTGGTAGGGGTTGCGCTCGATCTCGCCGGCATGGCGTTCCAGGGCGGCGATGAGACGGGCCGTGTCGGCGATGCCGGTCTGCACCAGGGCGTTGGGCGCCTCCTGGGTGGACCAGAACTCCGTCAGCGCCAGCACCGTGTTGCTGCGCGCGGCGGCCAGGGCCTCGACGACGAGGTGGTGCACGCCGATGTGGCTGGGGTTGTCGTCGCGCGCGTGCGGCGCCAGCACGAGGGCCGGGCGGTGCTCGGCCAGCAGGGCGGCGATGGCCTGGACGTGCGAGCGCCACAGCGCCGGCTCACGCTCGGCAGTGTCGGGCCGCACGTCGGTCAGGCCGTCGGCGCCCGGCCGCAGGCACTCGAAGCCGAGCACGCCGCAGGCGTCGCGCAGCTCGGCCCAGCGCGCCGCGCGCCGCTCGGGGTTGCTGCCCAGGGTCACGGCGACGTTGGCGACCCGCCAGCCGGCCTCCTGCTTCAGGCGCAGGGGCAGGGCGCCGACGATGCATTCGTCGTCGGGGTGGGGGGCGAACACGAGGCAGCGCTGCGGCTGCGGTTCACGGCCCGGCGGGGCCTGGCGGTCGGGCGGCGGGCCGAGCAGGTCGGCAAAGCGGGTCAGGTGCTCGCGCCAGCGGGCGAGGTCGGCTTCCGGGGACATCCGGGCATCCTAACCAGCCCGGGTGCGTGCAGGCCATGTCGCCAGCAGCACGCCCGATAAGGCCAGGCCATAGGCCAGGGCCTGGGCGGCTGACAGGCTCTCGCCCAGGGCCAGGCCGATCAAGGCCGTGCTGATGGGCAGGAAGACCATGAAGACGCCCGCCTGGGCCGCCGGCAGGCCGCGCAGCCCGGCCATCCACAGCCACACGGTGACGACGCTGGCCGTGGCGGCGTAGTAGGCGAGCAGGGCCCAGTCGAGGGCGCGCGGCGAGGCGAAATCGAAGCTCAGGGCCTGCCACGCGGCCAGCGGCGACACCAGCACCAGCCCCCAGAGGTTGATCAGCGCGCTGATGCGCTTGGGGCCAAGGCCGGCCGTCAGCTTCTTGCCGATGACGACGTAGCAGGCCTCGCAGAACACGGCGGCCACGAGGAGCAGGGCACCGAGGGGCGTCGTTTCGGCGCCGCCCTGGCGGCTGGTGGCGACGAGGGCGATGCCGGCCACGGCGCAGGCGATGCCGGCCAGCGTGCGCCGGTTCAGGCGTTCGCCCAGCACGGCCCGGCTGAGCAGGGCGACGGCGGCCGGGATGCCGGCCATGATGACGCCGGCGACGACGGCCGAGCTCTGCCGCAGGCCGAAGAGCATGCAGATGGAGAACAGGAAGTTGCCGAGGAAGGACTCGAGGAAGAGCAGCCCGCGTGAGCGGGCATCCAGCGGCGCCTCGCCGGCCGGCTTCTTCAGCCAGGGCAGCATCAGCACCGCCGCGAAGCCGAAGCGCAGGCCGGCCAGCAGGAAGACCGGGAAGGCCGCGACGAGCAGCTTGGACAGGCCCACGTAGCTGCCCACGAGGCTGGTGCTGGCCGCGAGCAGCAGGTAGGCGCGCCAGGGAACGGCGTGGGGATGACGATGCAAGACCGGTCCAGGGCTCAATCGATCCGCAATGCGATGAACTGCGTGAACTGGGCCGGATTGAAGTTGTTGTCGGAGACGAGGATGAGCGTGCGCTTGCCGTCGACCATGGGGCCGAAGCTGATGCCTTCGATGTTGTCCAGGGCCAGCACGCTGCCGTCGTCGTTCTTCAGCGAGGACAGGTCGAGCAGCATGGTGCGCTTCACCGGCACGACCTCGCGGCCCTTGATGCTGGCCCAGCCGGACACGTCGGTGGCGCCGCGGGTGTCGATGCGGTAGAGCTTGATGGTGTTGCCGGTGGGCTGGCGGGTGAGGGCCGCGACGCCCGGCGTCATGGCGCCGACGGCGAAGGCGCGCTCGATGACGATGAACTCGTGCGCCGACAGGGCCAGCATGTCGGGTACGCCGTTGGTGGCGAAATCACCCGCGCGGGCCGGTGCGAAGGGCAGGGCGCCGACCTCGTAGACGTACTCGGCGCCGGCCTTGCCGGTGTCGAGGTCGAAGGACAGCATGCGGGCCCGGCTGCCGCGTCCCACGGCCGTGGGCAGGCTGTCCTGGGTCAGGCCGTTCTCGGACATGGTCCATACCGTCTTGCCGTCGGGCGTGATGGCGATGCTCTCGAAGGCGAGGTTGTTGTAGACGCCCATGTCGCCCGCTGCCAGGCCGCCCGCGCTGCCCATGGGGTGGTAGTAGGCGGGAACGGGGAATTCGCCGGCCGGCCGTCCGTCCGGGTGCATGCGGCGCACGGTGGGGTTCTGCATCGCGCCCGACACGCGCTGGCCCTCGTTGGACCAGTAGATGAGGTTGCGCCGGGTGTCCAGCCGCAGGCTTTCGGGGTCGACCTTGTTGCGGCCGAAGGGCTGCCCGTCGAGGTCGAGGATGGTGGTCATGTCGACCACCGTGACGCCGGCCCCGCCAGGGTCGGCGCTGCGGCGGAACTTGGCGAGATCCAGCGTCAGCTCGTAGAAGCGGGCCGGGCCGCGGTCGCTGCGGTCATCGGAGATGGCCAGGTAGCGGCCGGTGTCGGGCACGTAGTCGATGCTCGACAGGCCGCCCATGGGCCGGCCGCGGAAGCTCGCGCTCGTCGGCACGATCTGCTGACCGAGGTAGGTCAGCGTCTGCGCCAGGGCGGGCAGGGCGGCCAGCAGGCCGGCAACGAGGGCCGCGGAGCGGGCGGCGCGGCGGGCGAACGACGTCATCGAGCGGTGCGGCCTTGCCTCATGCCGCCCGGCGCAGGGCGCCGCGCAGGGTGTCGATGATGCGCTCGATGTGGCTGCTCTCGATGATCAGCGGCGGCGACAGGGCGATGGTGTCGCCGGTGGTGCGGATGAGCAGGCCCTTGTCCCAGCAGTCCAGGAAGACGTTGAAGGCGCGCTTGGCCGGCTCGCCGGGCAGGGGCTTGAGCTCGATGCCGCCGACCAGGCCGATGTTGCGCACGTCGATGACGTTGGGCTCGTCGCGCAGCGAGTGCAGGGCCTTCGCGAACTCGTCCTCCATGCGGGCGGCGCTGGTGAGCAGCTCGCCGTCGGCGTAGGTGTCCAGCGTGGCGATGCCGGCGGCGCAGGCCAGCGGGTGGGCCGAGTAGGTGTAGCCGTGGAAGAACTCGATCAGGTGCTCGGGCCCGGTCATGAAGGCGTCGTGGATCTTCTGCTGGGCGAACACCGCGCCCATGGGCACGCAGCCGTTGGTGATGCCCTTGGCCACGGTCATCAGGTCGGGCGTGACGCCGAAGGTCTGGGCCGCGAAGGGGCTGCCGGTGCGGCCGAAGCCGGTGATGACCTCGTCGAAGATCAGCAGGATGCCGTGCTTGTCGCAGATCTCGCGTAGGCGTTGCAGATAGCCCTGGGGCGGCAGCAGCACGCCGGTGGAGCCGGCCACCGGCTCGACGATGACGGCGGCGATGGTGGAGGCGTCGTGCAGCTGCACCAGGCGCTCCAGGTCGTCGGCGAACTCGGCGCCGTGCGCAGGGATGCCCACCGAGAAGGCGTTGCGCGCCGGGTCGTGGGTGTGGCGGATGTGGTCGACGCCGGCCAGCAGGCTGCCGAACATCTTGCGGTTGGCCACCATGCCGCCGACCGAGATGCCGCCGAAGTTGACGCCGTGGTAGCCGCGCTCGCGGCCGATGAGGCGGGTGCGTGCGCCCTCGCCGCGCACGCGGTGGTAGGCGATGGCCATCTTCAGCGCCGTCTCGACGGACTCGGAGCCGGAGTTGGTGAAGAAGACGCGGTTGAGCCCGGCAGGCGTGATGCGGGCCAGGCGGTCGGCCAGCTCGAAGGCCTTGGGGTGGCCCATCTGGAAGGGCGGCGCGAAGTCCAGTTCGGCGGCCTGCTCCTGGATGGCCTTGACGATGCGCGGCCGGTTGTGGCCGGCGTTGACGCACCACAGGCCGGCGATGCCGTCCAGCACCTCGCGGCCCTTGTCGTCGCGGAAGAACATGCCGTCGGCCTGGGTCAGGAGGCGCGGCGCCTGCTTGAACTGCCGGTTGGCAGTGAAGGGCATCCAGTAGGCGTCAAGCTGGGAAACATCTGCGCTCATGCGGGGCTCCTCGAAAGGGGACGGGGGGACGGTGGCCCCAAAGTCTAGAGGGATTCTGACTGACTGGTCAGAATGCGCGCCCGCTTGGCCCTCAGGGTTCCCACCAGAGGGAGCAGCTGCACGAGGAGGATGCAGGCCAGCATGAGGCTGCAGCCGAGCAGGCCGGCCGGCGTGAGCCGCTCGCCGAGCAGCAGGGCGCCGAAGGCCGCGGCGAACAGGGTTTCGGCCGACAGGATGATGGCCGCGTCGGCCGCCTGGGCGTAGCGCTGGGCCACCACCTGGGCCGTGAAGGCCACGCCCACGGAGAGCACGCCCGTGTAGGCGATGGGCCAGGCGGCGGCCTGCAGGCTGGCCCAGCGCACGGGTTCGGCGAGGCCGGCGGCCAGCAGCGACAGCAGGCCGCAGACGGCGAACTGGCCGCAGGCGACGAGGAAGGGCGCGGCCATGCGGTCGGCCCAGCGGCCGACCATCAGCACGTGCACGGCCCAGGGGATGGCCGAGCCGGCCACCCAGAGGTCGCCCAGGCCGATGCGCAGCTCGTGGGCGCCTGACAGCAGGAAGGCTCCGGCCAGGCAGCCCAGGGCCGCCGGCCAGGCCGCCCAGTGGGCGACGTGGCCCAGCAGCAGCCAGCCCAGCACGGGCACCAGGGGCACGTAAAGCGCGGTGAGGAAGCCGGCGTTGGTCACGCTGGTGAACTGGATGCCGACCTGCTGCATGACGGCCCCCAGGGTCATCAGCAGGCCCAGGCCGAGGATGTGCATGCCGTCGCGGCGCACCAGCGGCCGGCCGTCGCGGCGCAGGCGCCGCCACTCCAGCACGGCCAGCGGCAGCACCACCAGGGCGCCGACGAGGAAGCGCACGCCCGTGAAGAGCAGGGGCCCGACGTCGGCCATGCCGCGGCTCTGGGCGACGAAGGCCGAGCCCCAGATCAGGGCCACGGCGGTGAGCAGCAGGTTGGCCTGGACGCGGTTCATCGTTGGCTCGCCAGGGCGGCCAGCTCGGCCTCGTCGAAGCCGGCGGCGCGGCGGGCTTCGAGGTTGAAGGGGGCCCGCAGCCGCGGCGCCTGGTGGCGCCTGGCGAGGTCGGCGTAGGTGGCGACGGGGTCGAGCCCGCGCTGCTCGCACAGGAAGCGGTACCAGCGGTTGCCGGCGGCCACGTGGCCGATCTCGTCGCGCAGGATGACGTCGAGGATGGCGCCGGCCTGACGGTCGCCCGCGCCCACCAGCTTGGCGCGCACGCCGGGCGAGGCGTCCAGGCCGCGCGCCTCCAGCGTGCGCGGCACCAGGGCGATGCGGGCCAGCAGGTCGTGCTTCGTGCGCTCGGCCATGTCCCACAGGGCGTTGTGGGCGTCGAAGTCGCCGTAGTCGAAGCCCAGCGTCAGCAGGTGGTCGCGCAGCAGCGTGAAGTGGGTCGCCTCCTCCTGGGCGATGCGCAGCCAGTCGCGGTAGAAGGCCTCGGGCATGCCGGGGAAGCGCCAGCAGATGTCCAGGGCCAGGTCGATGGCATTGAGCTCGATGTGGGCGATGGCATGCACCAGGGCGGCCACGCCGGCCGGGGTGTTCAGCGGCGGCGGCTTGAGGCTGGTGTGGGCGACGAGGCGGGGCCGCTGCGGCCGGCCGGGGATGCCGGCGGGCTCGTCGATGACGGCGGCGGCATCGACCGGCAGCGCGGCGTCGAGGGCGAGGGTGGCGGCAGCCTTGGCGGGCGCGTCGGCGATCAACAGGGGGCCGAGCGTGGCCAGGCGGAGGTCGGACATCGGCGGAATTTTAGAATCGGCGGTTTTCACGGGAGGGCCGCGATGGCGATCTACCAGCTCGACGAGCACATCCCCGACGTGGCCGAGACGGCCTTCGTCGCCGACAGCGCCGAGGTCATCGGCCGCGTGACGCTCGGTGAGAACGTCAGCGTCTGGTTCAACGCCGTGCTGCGCGGCGACAGCGACACCCTCACCATCGGTGCCGGCAGCAACATCCAGGACGGCTCGGTGCTGCATGCGGACACCGGCTTCCCCCTCGTCCTGGGCGAGAACGTGACGGTGGGCCACCAGGTCATGCTGCACGGCTGCACGATTGGTGACGAAAGCCTCGTCGGCATCGGGGCCGTGGTCTTGAATGGCGCCCGCATCGGCCGCAACTGCATCGTCGGCGCCGGCGCGCTGGTGACCGAGGGCAAGGAATTCCCCGACGGCTCGCTCATCGTCGGCGCGCCCGCCAAGGTGGTGCGTCAGCTCACCGAGGCCCAGGTCGCCGGCCTCAAGGCCAGCGCCGCCCACTACGTCAACAACGGCCGCCGCTACACGAGCGGCCTGAAAAGAATCCGATGAGCGAACTGCACAAATTCCTGTTCGACGGCCTGCCGGTGCGCGGCATGCTGGTGCGCCTGACCGGTGCCTGGCGCGAGCTGCTCGCCCGGCGCGAGCCCGGCGAGGCCTACCCGCCCGAGCTGCGCGACCTGCTCGGCCAGATGAGCGCCGCGGCCGTGCTGATGCAGTCCAACATCAAGTTCAACGGTGCCCTGGTGCTGCAGGTCTTCGGCGACGGGCCGGTCAAGCTCGCGGTCGCCGAGGCCCAGCACGACCTGAGCTTCCGGGCCACGGCCAAGTGCGTCGGCGAGGTGGCGCCCGGCGCCGACCTGCCGGCCATGGTCAACCTGCATGGCCAGGGGCGCTGCGCCATCACCCTCGACCCCAAGGACCGCCAGCCGGGGCAGCAGCCCTACCAGGGCGTCGTGCCCCTGCATGGCGACCAGCGCGAGCCGCTGCACAAGCTCTCGGAGGTGCTGGAGCACTACATGCTGCAGTCCGAGCAGCTGGACACGCGGCTGGTGCTCGCGGCCAACGGCGACATCGCCGCGGGGCTGCTGATCCAGCGCATGCCCGTCGAAGGCGAAGGCAACCTCGAAGGGCGGCGCAACGAAGACGACATCGGCCTGTCCGAGGACTACAGCCGCATCGCCATGCTGGCCGCGACCCTGACCGCGGACGAACTGCTGACCCTGGACGCCGACACCATCCTGAGGCGCCTGTTCTGGGAGGAACGGGTGACGCGCTTCGAGCCGCAGCAGCCGCGCTTCGCCTGCACCTGCTCGCGCGAGCGCGTGGGCAACATGCTGCGCGGCCTCGGCCGAGAGGAGGCCGACAGCGTGCTGGCCGAGCGCGGCGAGATCGAGATCGGCTGCGACTTCTGCGGCCGGCACTACCGCTTCGATGCGGTGGACGTGGGCTCGCTCTTCGCCACCGGCTGCGACCAGCGCGGCGCCGGCGCCACGCTGCAGTAGCGCCGCAGGCGGGCCGCATCCCGACTTGTGAGGATGATCGGCACCCTAGTGATTGACGGCCGCCCGCCGAGCTGAGACTTTCGCGCCCTGGCCTCCAAAGGCATGGGCAGGAGGGATCGATGGCGGACTCCAAGGGCGGCGTCTTCGGCAGCTTTCCGTGGGCGAGCCTGGCGGTGCTCATGGCCTTCGTCGCGAGCACTCAGCTCGTGCCGCATGCCTTCGACGCCCTGCGCCCTGCCGAGAAGGCGCGCGCCCAGGCGCCGCTGGACCCGGACCTGGAGATCAACGCCCGGCTCTGGGAGGACCCCTTCTCCGCGCTGCGCCGTTACGAGCTGGAGCGCTCCGAACGCTGCGAGCGCCAGCGCAAGGCCGGGCAGGCACCCGACGGCGACTGCGGCAAGGACATGCCCAAGCTGCGCGACCCGCACGGCCTGCTGGCCCGGCTGGACGCCGACCACAACCAGCGCATCGACGACACCCTGGTCATCCTGGCGCTGATGCCGGGCGCCGATTTCGTCGGCGCCGAGGAGGCGCGGCGGCGCATTCGCTACGCGACCCTCGCCGGCCTGCTGGCCCAGGACTACGTGCCCGACAACGCCGAGCGGCTCAGCCTGCTGGAGTTCAAGCTCATCGACGGCGGCGCCGATGCCGCCAGCGGCGGCTACATGGTGCCCTACGAGCTGCTGTCGCTGCGCCGGCCCGTCGCCGACGACCCGCCGTCGCGCTACGCCCAGATCGCGTTGCTGTGGGTGGACGAGACCGCGCTGCCGCTGCGCAAGCTCGACGCCGTCGCCCGGTTGACCGAACAGCTGATGGGCCGGCAGGCCCGCGAGCGCGCGCAGCTGCGCTTCAAGCTCGGCGATGGCGAAGCCCTGCCGCGGCTGGCCGTCATCGGCCCGTCGTCGACCGACGCCCTGCGCACGGCGCTGCGCGACCTGCGCTGCGCAGCCGAGTTGAACAACACCGCGGGCATCCGGGTCAGTTCGCTGGCCCACGGCGACGCCGTGCGTTGCGCACGCCGCGGCGAGGACGTGACGGCCGGGCTGCCGCCCGACGTGCTCGCCGGCTACCGGCTGCTCGCCCAGGCGGAGTTCTACAACCCCTCGTCGACGGCGCCCGAGCGCATGTTGCCCGAGCTGGAGCGCTACACGCGCACCGTGACCGGCCTCGGCGACAGCCTGGATGCCTTCCTGACCCAGCATTTCAGCCGCCTGACGGGGGCCCCGCCGGCCTCGGCGCCGGTCCACATGGTGCGCACGGTGGGCAGCGATGCCGACCTCATCGACAACCTCGTCACCGAGCTGCGCCTGCGCCTGCCGCGCAAGCACCGCCGCGTCGTCGTCGTGGCGGAGCGCGACTCCATCTATGCCCAGGCCCTGGTGGAGCAGCTGCGCGACTGCCTGCCGCCGGGGCTGAAGGACACGCTGCAGGTCATCTACTTCTTCCGCGGCATCGACGGCGCGACCACCAAGGAGGCCAGCGCCGCCGCGGCCCTGGCCACCGCCGCCGCCAAGGCGCCGCCGCTGGAGTGGCCCGAGAGCCGCGACCAGCTCGACTACCTGCGCCGCCTGGGCACCCAGCTCAAGCTCAGCGAAAGCGCGCGGGACGAGCTGCCCATCGGCGCCATCGGCATCTTCGCCAACGACGTGCACGACAAGCTGCTGGTGCTGCAGGCCCTGCACGAGAACTTCCCCGACCGCATGTTCTTCACGACGGACATGGACGCGCGCTACCTGCACCCTCGCACGCAGGCCTTCACGCGCAACCTCGTCGTGGCCAGCAGCCTGCCCCTGGCCTTCTACCCCGTGCCGCCTGGCCAGGCGTCCAGCGCCGTGGACCTGCAGGCCGGCACGCCGCCGCTGCGCGACATCTACCAGACCAGCACCTATGCCGCCGCCCGCCGCGCCGGCTGCCGTAGCGCCCTCTGCAAGCAGCGGGAGGCCGAGGCCCTCGACAGCGTGCTCAAGAACACCTCGGTCTATGAGATCGGGCGGTCCAACATGGTGCCGCTGGCCGGCTATGCGCTGGAGAAGCGGCCGCCGCAGACGTCGGCGGGGCGCATCTTCGTCGCCCTGCTGCTGGCCACCGTCTTCGGCGGCATGCTGTTCGCCTGGCCGTCCACGCCGTCGATGCGGCAGGCGCGCCGCGTGCTGCTGCCGCCGGGTGGCAGCGCGAGGCGGCTGACCATGGAGCCGACGGCCATGGTCCTCGTCACCCTGCATGCGGTGCTGTTGTCCTACGGCATGGCCAGCCTCATCGAGTTCGTGCTGCCGGGGCGGTTGAACTTCAGCCACGCCCGGCTGCTGGCCGCCCTGGCCGGCTGCGGAGCGCTGCTCGTCGGCCTGACGGCGTGGAAGGCCGGCGAGCGCCGCCGCCTGGCCGGCCTGCTGGCCGCAGCCCTGCTGGCGCTGGCCGCCACCTGGGTGGCGCTGGCCTGGCCGTCGGGCGGCTGGCTGCCGGGGGGCGTCTGCCGCACCTGCGAGCCCACCGTCTGGCTGGAGGGCGTCAGCGCCTGGCCCTCCCACCTCATCCACCTGCTGGCGCTGTTCATGCTGTTGTGGACCCTGGACTGGGCCTGGGCCGATACGCAGGAGGAGCTGCGCGGCGACTCCGACTGGCTGCACCTGCCGCGCCCGCCCAAGCATCCCAGCCTGCGGCAACTGCTGCGCCACTGGTTCGAGACGGCCAGCGTGATGTTCTGGAAGCCCGGTGTGGGCTACAGCTGCGACTTCCGCCAGCTGTGGATCGAATACGGCGAACGCGGCGAGGCCACGCCGCGGACGGTGCGCACCCTCTTCTGGTACGGACTGACGCTCTTCGTCGTCGGCCTGCTGTTCTTCGGGCTCAACGACGGCCAGATCCCCGAGGTGCCCGTGCGCGGGCGGGAGCACCGCAGCCTGGTGAGCGTCACCCTCTACGCCGCCATGCTGCTGCTGCCGCTGCTCATCGTCGCCGTGGCTGACGCGACGGTGCTGCTGACCCGCTTCGTGCGCCACCTCAACGTGGGACGCAGCTTCTATCCCGACGAGACCATCGAGGTCTTCGCCCGCGGCCTCGGTGCCGAGCAGAAGGCGCTGTGGGCGCAGCGCCTCAACGCCCGCCCCGAGGCGCGTGGCGAGGAGGGCGGCTTTCGCATGCACACGCTGCTGGACGACTGGATCGACGTGCAGGTCGTCGCGCGGCGCAGCGCGCCGGTCGCGCGGCTGGTCATCGGTCCCTTCGTCGTGCTGGCCCTGCTTGTCGTGGCCCGCAGCCGGCTGTTCGACAACTGGTCCCTCACCCCGGCCATCGCCGTCGGCGTGAGCTTCTACGTGGCGGTGCTGATCGGGCTGACCTTCCTGCTCAAGCAGGCCGCCGAGAACACCCGCCGCCGGGCCCTGGAGTCCATGCAGGCCGACCTGCGCTGGCTGGCCGGCAGCGGCAAGCCCCTGGCCGACCTGGTCGAGCCCTTCAAGCGGCTGATCGCCCAGGTCGAGAACGAGCAGCACGGTGCCTTCGCGCCGTTCTTCGACCAGCCGCTGCTCAAGGCCATCCTCGTGCCCCTCGGCGGCGCGGGTGGCTCGCAACTGTTCGACTACCTGTTGCTGGGGCGTTAGGCCACGGCGCCGAGCGGCCGGCTTTCAAGCCCTAGCTTGCGTGCCGGCGGAGCGGAGCGTCCCCCGTCCATACGATGGTCTTCGCCGGTGTAGCGACTAGGTTTTCAAGGAGCGGCCACTGCCTGCATTGGCGGACCCGCCAGGCGATTCCCGGCAGCGCCTTCCCCGTGTCGGACCTTGGAGTGACCATGAACCTCGATCAACGACTGCTCGCCCTCATCGGCCGGCGCCTGCCGGCCATCTTCGACGTCATCCCGCGCGGGCCGCAGGGCCTGGCCGGCCTGCAGGACCGCCTCTCCGCCGTGGCCCTGAACCCACAGCCCCTGCCGCCCGGCCCTCCTGAGCAACTGGGCGCGGCGCTGGCCCAGGAATTCGCCCACATGGCCTGGGTGGCAGACCGCCTCGGCCTGAACTGGAAGACCATGAACCAGGACCTCGACGACTGGTGCCCGACCCAGCCGCGCCGCATCAAGCTGCCCGTCGGCTGGCCGCCCATCCCCGAGCCCGATCCGCATCCGAACTGGCTGGCCGAGCTGCACCTCGGCTTCGCGGCCAAGCTGTCGGCCATCGCGGCCGACCATCCCGGCGGCGGGCTGGCGGCGACGCTGGACCGCGCGGTCAATCGTTCAGTGGACGCGCTGTCGCAGTTGCAGGCGCGATGAGGCGCTCCACCGCCTCGCGGGCCGTGCGCAGGCGCTCGCCGGCGTCGCCGCCGATGTCCGTCCACGGCAGGGCGTGGGCGCCCAGGGCGGCGCGCAGCCGGGCATCGAAGCGCGCCCGCACGGCCGGGCCGTCGCGCTGGATGCCATCGGGCTCCCAGGGCAGGTCCGGTGCGCACAGCAGCGTCAGGTCGCAGCGGCGCTGGAAGGCGACGGCGCCGGCCAGCAGCGAGTCGTCGTCGAAGTAATGCTGGCTGCACAAGGCGGTGATCAGCGGCGTCGTGTCGCAGAACACGAGGGCGTGCCGGCGGGCCGCCGCGGCGATGCGCGCGGCCTGCTCGGCGGCGATGTGGGACTGCTCGTGGCGCTCGGGCGTGCGGCCGTGGGCGACGCACCACTCGCGGAGGTATTCGGTCACCAGCCCGGCACCGAAGTGCGCCGCCAGCGCCTCGGCCAGCGTCGACTTGCCGGTGCACTCGGCACCCAGCAATGCGATCAGTCGCGTCGTCATGCCGCGGCCGCCGCCTGCCGCCAGGCGCGCCAGCCGACGACGCTCATGGGGATGAAGCCGGCGTACAGGACGACGGTCAGCCAGTAACCCTTGATGCCGAACAGCACGACGCTGACGGCGTTGACGACCACCCAGGTGGGCCAGTTCTCCTCGTACTTGCGCGCCAGCAGCCACTGGCCGAGCAGGCTGGCGACGGTGGGGAAGGCGTCCCAGTAGGGCAGGGGGCTGTCGGTGGCCCGGGACAGGAAGAGGCCGAGCAGCGGCCAGGCCGCCAGGGTCAGCAGTGCGGGCTTGATCAGGCCTCGCGCTCCCAGGCGCCGCACCTTCAGCGCCTCGCCCTCGCGGGTGCGGCCGAAGCGCCATTGCCACCAGCCCCACAGGGCGAGGGCGGCGAAGAGCAGCTGCAAGGCGGCCTCGCCGTAGAGCCTGCCGTCCCAGAAGAGGCCGAAGTACATCAGCGAGCTGATGAAGGCCAGCGGCCAGGCCAGCAGGTGCACGCGCATATTGCACACCACCATCCACACGGCCAGCACGAAGGCGACCAGCTCCAGCCAGGAGATGGGGCTGCCGAAGGCGGTGAAGGCCGGCGCCAGCAGCGCCGCCCAGGCGGAGGCCAGCATCAGCGCGAGGCTGCCGCCGACGCGGCAGCGGCCCTCGCGACGGGCACGAAGACCTCGTCGGACTTGATCATGCCCAGCTCGAAGCGGGCCTTCTCCTCGACCATCTCCAGGCCCTCGCGCAGGTCGCGCAGCTCGGCCTGCAGCTGGGCGTTGCGGGCGCGGGCCTGGTCGTTGTCGGCCTGGGCCTTGCGCAGCTCCTCCCGGAGCTGGGTCACATGGGGGATGCTGCCCCGGCCCACCCAGAGCTGGGCTTGGATGGCGATCAGAAAGAGCGCCAGGACCGCGGCAAGCACCTTCATGGAGCCCCTCGGCCAAACTCCCCGCGCTGAACGCGGGCGAGTCCAGCCGGTCCCCCCCGGGGACGGCGATGCTCGTGGCGTTGAGCCACGAGCACATCGCCAGCACGGGCCGGCTTGGGAGCGGCCCGGCGCCCGGCCCGCAGGGCGGGGACCGTCGTGGTCACTTCAGGTTATAGAAGGCAGCGCGGCCGGGGTAGGTGGCGACGTCGCCCAGGTCTTCCTCGATGCGCAGCAACTGGTTGTACTTGGCCATGCGGTCCGAGCGCGACAGCGAGCCAGTCTTGATCTGGCCGGCGTTGGTGCCCACGGCGATGTCGGCGATGGTGTTGTCCTCGGTCTCGCCCGAGCGGTGGGAGATGACGGCCGTGTAGCCGGCGCGCTTGGCCATCTCGATGGCGGCGAAGGTCTCGGTCAGCGTGCCGATCTGGTTGATCTTGATGAGGATGGAGTTGGCGATGCCCTTCTCGATGCCTTCCTTCAGGATCTTGGTGTTGGTGACGAAGAGGTCGTCGCCGACGAGCTGCACCTTCTCCGCGAGGCGGTCGGTCAGGATCTTCCAGCCCTCCCAGTCGCCTTCGGCCATGCCATCCTCGATGGAGATGATGGGGTACTTGTCGACCCAGGTGGCCAGCATGTCGGTCCATTCGGCCGAGGTCAGCTGGATGCCGCCTTCGCCTTCGAGCACGTACTTGCCGTCCTTGTAGAACTCGCTGGCGGCGCAGTCCAGGCCGAGGGCGATCTGCGAACCGGCCGCGTAGCCGGCCTTCTCGATGGCCTGCAGGATCAGCTGGATGGCCGCCTCGTGGCTCTCGACGCTGGGCGCGAAGCCGCCTTCGTCGCCGACGGCCGTGGAGATGCCCTTGTCATGCAGGATCTTCTTGAGCGCGTGGAAGACCTCGGCGCCCCAGCGCAGGGCCTCGCGGAAGCTCGGCGCGCCCACGGGGATGATCATCAGCTCCTGCAGGTCCAGCGAGTTGTTGGCGTGGGCGCCGCCGTTGACGACGTTCATCATCGGCACCGGCAGCTGCATGCCGCCCATGCCGCCGAAGTAACGGTACAGGGGCAGGCCGGATTCCTCGGCCGCGGCGCGGGCCACGGCCATGGAGACGGCCAGCATGGCGTTGGCGCCCAGGCGGCTCTTGTTCTCGGTGCCGTCCAGGTCGATCAGGGTCTTGTCGAGGAAGGCCTGCTCGGAGGCATCCAGGCCCAGCACGGCTTCGCTGATCTCGGTGTTGATGTGCTCGACGGCGCGCAGCACGCCCTTGCCGAGGTAGCGGCTCTTGTCGCCGTCGCGCAGCTCGATGGCCTCGCGCGAGCCGGTGGAAGCACCCGACGGCACGGCCGCACGGCCCATGACGCCCGACTCCAGCAGGACGTCGCATTCAACGGTGGGATTGCCGCGGCTGTCGAGGATTTCTCGGCCGACGATGTCAACGATGGCGCTCATTCGTGTGTCTCCAGGAAGTGAAAAAACTTGAGGCGGGCAGTGTGCCAAGCGGCCGTTACCGCGTCACATCAACCGGGGCTCAGACCCCGTCGATCAAGACCATGCGCATGATGGCGGCGCTTTCGCGTGCCTGCCGGGCCCGGCTGTACTCGGGCGAGTCGTAGAAGGACTGGGCGGCTTCGCGCGAGGGGAACTTCAGCAGCACCACGCGCTCGGGCGTCCAGTCGCCCTCCAGCACCGTGACGGCCCCGCCGCGCACGCAGACCTCGGCGCCATGCACTTGCATGGCGATGGAGGAGAACTTGCGGTAGTCCTCGTACTGCGCGGGGTTGGTGACGGTGACGTTGGCGAGGATGTAGGCAGAGGGCATGACGTGATCGGCGGTCGGGGGATGTGAGGTCAGCAGGAGAAGTCGTTCTCCAGGAGGGGCTGCTGCTTGACGACGCGGTCCAGCGCCACCAACTGCTCCAGCAGCGTGCGCATGTGCCGCAGGGGCACGGCGTTGGGCCCGTCGCTGAAGGCCTCGGCCGGGTTGGGGTGGGTCTCCATGAAGAGGCCCGCCACGCCGACGCCCACGCCGGCGCGGGCCAGCACGGGCACCATCTCGCGGGCGCCGCCGCTGGAGCCGCCGAGGCCGCCGGGCTTTTGCACGGAGTGGGTCACGTCGAACACCACGGGGGCGCCCGTGTCGCGCATGACGGCCAGGCTGGTCATGTCGGCCACGAGGTTGTTGTAGCCGAAGCTGACGCCGCGTTCGCAGGCCAGGAAGCGGTCTTCGGACAGGCCCACCTCACGCGCGGCGGCGCGGGCCTTGTCGATGACGTTCTTCATGTCCCAGGGCGCGAGGAACTGGCCCTTCTTGATGTTGACCGGCTTGCCGCTTTGCGCCACAGCGCGGATGAAGTCGGTCTGGCGGCACAGGAAGGCCGGCGTCTGCAGCACGTCGACGACGGCGGCGACCTCGGCGACCTGAGAGCTGTCGTGCACGTCAGTCAGCACCGGCAGGCCGGTCTGGCGGCGCACCTCCTCGAGGATCTTCAGGCCCGCCTCCATGCCGACACCGCGCTTGCTGGTGCCGGACGAGCGGTTGGCCTTGTCGAAGGAGCCCTTGTAGATCAGCGGGATGCCCAGCGAGGTGCAGGCTTCCTTCAGAAGGCCGGCGACGTCGAGCGACATCTGCAAGCTCTCGATGGAGCAGGTGCCGGCGATCAGGAAGAAGGGTTTGTCGAGGCCGACATCGAATCCGCACAGCTGCATGGTCAGGCCGCCTTGTGTTTATGGTCCAGCGCCGCCTTGATGAAGGCCGTGAACAGCGGGTGGCCGCCCCAGGGCGTCGACTTGAACTCGGGGTGGAACTGCACGCCGACGAACCACGGGTGCACCTCGCGCGGCAGCTCGACCATCTCGGTCAGCTTCTCGCGCTGGGTGATGGCCGAGATGACGAGGCCGGCCTTCTGCAGGCGGTCGAGGTAGTGCTCGTTGGCCTCGTAGCGGTGGCGGTGGCGCTCGGTGACGACCGGGCCGTAGATGTCGCGCGCCAGCGTGCCTTCCTTGACGTCGGAGCTCTGCGCCCCGAGGCGCATGGTGCCGCCGAGGTCGGAGTTGGCGTCGCGCTTCTGGATGCTGCCGTCGCGGTCCTGCCATTCGTCGATGAGGGCGATGACGGGGTGGGGCGTGGCGGGGTCGAACTCGGTGGAATTGGCGTTCTCGAGGCCGGCCATGTGGCGCGCGTACTCGATGGTGGCGACCTGCATGCCCAGGCAGATGCCGAGGTAGGGCAGCTTGTGCTCGCGGGCGTACTGGGCGGCCAGGATCTTGCCTTCCACGCCACGCTTGCCGAAGCCGCCGGGCACGAGGATGGCGTCGAACTTGCCGAGCTCGCCCACGGTCTCGGGCGTCAGCGTCTCGCTGTCGACGTATTCGATCTTGACGCCGGCATGGTTGTGGATGCCGGCGTGGCGCAGCGCCTCGTTGAGCGACTTGTACGAGTCCGACAGGTCGGTGTACTTGCCGCACATGGCGATGGTGACCTGCTCCTTGGGGTTCTCGACTTCGAAGACGAGGTTGTCCCAGCGCTTGAGGTCGGTGCTCTTGGTGTTGAGCTGGAGCTTGGTGCAGATGAGCTGGTCCAGCCCCTGCTCGTGCAGCACGCGCGGCACCTTGTAGATGGTGTTGACGTCCCACATCGAGATCACGCCGTATTCGGGCACGTTCGTGAAGAGGGAGATCTTCTCGCGCTCGTCGTCGGGGATGCGGCGGTCGGCGCGGCACAGCAGCGCGTCGGGCTGGATGCCGATCTCGCGCAGCTTCTGCACCGTGTGTTGCGTGGGTTTGGTCTTGAGCTCGCCGGCGGCGGCGATCCAGGGCACGTAGGTCAGGTGCACGAACGCCGTGTTCGTGGGACCGGCGCGCAGGCTCATCTGGCGCACGGCCTCCAGGAAGGGCAGGGACTCGATGTCGCCCACCGTGCCGCCGATCTCGACGATGGCCACGTCGACGCCCTCGGCGCCACGCTTGATGTATTCCTGGATCTCGTTGGTGATGTGGGGGATGACCTGCACCGTCTTGCCGAGATAGTCGCCGCGGCGTTCCTTCTCGAGCACCGACTTGTAGATCTGGCCGGTCGTGAAGTTGTTGGCCTTCTTCATCCGCGTCGTGATGAAGCGTTCGTAGTGGCCGAGGTCCAGGTCGGTCTCGGCGCCGTCGTCGGTGACGAAGACCTCGCCGTGCTGGAAGGGCGACATCGTGCCGGGGTCGACGTTGATGTACGGGTCCAGCTTGATGAGGGTGACTTTGAGGCCGCGCGATTCGAGGATGGCAGCCAGGGAGGCCGACGCGATGCCCTTGCCCAAGGAGGACACCACACCGCCGGTGACGAAGACGTATTTGGTCATGTCTTGCAGCACGCCAGAACAGCATGCTGTGGTGGGAAATTGCGATTGTAAGAGAGCTGACAACAACTGTTCCCGAGGTCGGTAACAGCTCTTGGCTTCACATGGCCAGTCCGCGGCACCGTGACACCGAAGACAAGACCCGAAATGCAACCACAGAGGCACGGAGACACAGAGTGAAAGGTCTTCTCCGTGGCGGCTCTGTGCCTCTGTGTCTCTGTGGTCGTCTTTGAGTTCTGTCTCAGCCGAGCAGCTCCAGCACGAGGTCGGCCGTTTCCTCGGGCTTCTCGAACGGGAAGAGGTGGCTTCCCTCCATCCAGCGCCAGTTCTCCCCGGCCAGCTTGCGCGACGCGGCGGCCCCGGCCTGTCGCAGCTCGTTGGAGCGCGTGCCGCCGACGAAGGCCACCGGGCATTGCGGCGGACGCAGGCGCAGCAGCAGCGGCAGGTGGTGGGGCAGGGTGCGGTAGATGTGGGCCTCGACCTCGCGCCGGAAGCGCAGCCTGACCTGTCCGTCCTCGGCGCTCTCGAAGCCGGCGTCCACGTAGTCGGCCAGTACGCGCGGGTCCCAGCGGGCGAAGGCCTTCTTGGCGGCGAAATGCGCGTGCACCGCCTCGCGGCTGGGCCAGGCATGGCGGCGTTCGCGGGCGATCTTGGAAGGCCCGTAGCGGTGGATCAGGCCCGTGGTCTTGGCCGCCGCGACGAAGGCTGCCTTCCAGCCCGCGACAACGGGCGAATCCAGCATGACGAGGCGGCTGACCAGCTCCGGGCGTCGGCACGCGGCCAGCAGGCTGACCATGCCACCGAGCGAATGCCCCACCAGCGCGACCTGGCCTTCGGGCTTCACCTCGGTGTCGATGAAGTGCAGCAGCTGGTCGCGCAGGCGGCGCCAGTCGCCCGTGACCGGAAAGCGCGGGTCGTGGCCGAAACGGTCCAGCGCCTCGACGCGCCAGCCCGCTGCCCGCCAGCGTTCGAAGAGCACGCGGTAGCAGCCGGCGGGGTAGCTGTTGGCGTGGCTGAAGACCAGGGTTTTCTGCGTCATGCCTTGGCCAGTGCCTTGAGTTGGTAAAGCGCCTCGAGGGCTTCGCGGGGCGACAGTGCGTCGGGGTCGACCCTCTCCAGCGCCTGCAGCAGCGCGCTCGGTTCGGGCGCGGCCGGGGGGGCGGGTGGCGCGGCGAAGAGATCGAACTGGTCGTCGGCGGCGCTGGAGCGCGCCTCCAGCGCCTCCAGCGTGGCGCGGGCCTGGCGCACCAGGCTGGCGGGCATGCCGGCCAGCCGGGCCACCTGCACGCCGTAGCTGCGGCTGGCCGGACCGGGCTGCAGCTCGTGCAGGAAGACGATGTCCTCGCCGCTTTCCACGGCCGAGACGTGCCAGTTCTGCGCCATCGGGTGCTTGGCCGGGAATTCGGTCAGCTCGAAGTAGTGGGTCGCGAACAGCGTGAAGGCGCGGGTCTTGTCGTGCAGGTGGCTGGCGATGGCCGAGGCCAGCGCCAGGCCGTCGAAGGTGGACGTGCCGCGGCCGATCTCGTCCATCAGTACCAGAGACTGGTCGGTGGCCGCATGCAGGATGGCCGCGCCCTCGGTCATCTCCAGCATGAAGGTGGACTGGGCGTTGGCCAGGTCGTCGGCCGCGCCGATGCGGGTGTGGATGGCGTCCATGGGACCGAGGCGGCAGCTCGTGGCGGGCACGTAGCTGCCGATGGCCGCCAGCAGCGCGATCAGCGCCACCTGGCGCATGAAGGTGCTCTTGCCGCCCATGTTGGGGCCGGTGATGACGAGCATGCGGGTGCGGGCATCCAGCCGGCAGTCGTTGGGCATGAACTCCGCCCCGCCCGTCTCGGCCAGCCGCGCCTGCACGACGGGATGGCGGCCGGCCTCGATCTCCAGGCAGGGGTGGGGCACGAACTCCGGCCGGCACCAGTTCAGCGTGGCGGCTCGCTCGGACAGGGCCGCCAGCGCGTCCAGCGCGGCCAGCGCCCGGCCGAGGGCCGTCAGCGGCTCGAGCCGGCCGATAAGGGCGTCGATGACCTGCTCGTACAGCAGCTTCTCGCGCGCCAGGGCGCGTTCCTGCGCGGACAGGGCCTTGTCCTCGAAGGCCTTGAGCTCGGGGGTGATGAAGCGCTCGGCGTTCTTCAGCGTCTGGCGGCGCTGGTAGTCCAGCGGCACCTTGTCGAGCTGGCCCTGGGTCACCTCGATGTAGAAGCCATGCACCCGGTTGAATTGCACGCGCAGGTTGGCGATGCCCGTGCGGGCGCGCTCGCGGGTCTCCAGGTCGAGCAGGAAGCCGTCGCAGTTCTGCTGGATGCCGCGCAGCTCGTCCAGCTCCGCGTCGAAGCCGTCGGCCATGACGCCACCGTCGCGCGGCAGCAGGGCCGGCTCCGCGGCGATGGCCCGCTCCAACAGCTCCAGCACGTCGGCCGGCGGCGTCAGCGCCGCGTCGCGCAGGGCGGCCGGCGTGGCGGCGCGCAGCGTGGGCAGCGCCTGAAGCGTCGCGCGCAGGCCGGTCAGCTCGCGCGGGCGGACCTGGCGCAAGGCGATGCGGGCGGCGATGCGCTCCACGTCGCTGACCGCCTTCAGCGCGTCGCGCAGCGGCTCGAAACCCTCGGCCTGCAGGGCCGCGATGGCCTCGTGCCGCGCGACGGCCTCGCCGCGGTCGCGCCGGGGGTGCAGCAGCCACTGGCGCAAGGTGCGGCTGCCCATGCCGGTCCGGCAGGTGTCGATCAGCGAGAACAGCGTGGGGCTGGCCTCGCCGCGCAGGGTCTGCGTCAGCTCCAGGTTGCGCTGGGTGGCGGGCGGCAGGTCCAGCAGGTCGCTCGCTCGCTGCACGCGCAGCGAGCGCACGTGGGCGAGGGCCCGGCCCTGGGTGTGTTCGGCAAAGGCCAGCAAGGCGCTCGCGGCGGCGTGCGCCAGTGCCAGTTCATGGGCGTTGAACCCCTGCAGGTTGGCCACGCGGAGCTGCTCGCACAGCTTGCGCTGACCCAGGGCGCCGTCGAACTGCCAGCCCGGCCGGTTCGTCACTGGGAAGCGCGCGCGCATGACGCCTGCGGGCTGCTGCTCGCGGTTGACGAGCACCTCGGCCGGCATCAGCCGCGCCAGCCAGCCGGGCAGCTCGGCGTCGCTGCACTCGGCCAGGCCGATCTCGCCCTGGGTGAGTGAGAGCCAGGCCAGGCCGTGGCGCCACCCTTGGCCCGAGACCGCGAGCAGCACGGCGTCCTGCTTGTCGGCCAGCAGCTCGGTGTCGGTGATGGTGCCGGGCGTGACCACGCGCACCACCTTGCGCTCCACCGGCCCCTTGCCGGCGCCCACCTCGCCCACCTGCTCGGCGATGGCCACCGCCTCGCCGAGCTTGATCAGCTTGGCGAGATAACTCTCCAGCGCATGCACCGGCACCCCGGCCATGACGACCGGCTGGCCGGCGCTCTGGCCGCGCGTGGTGAGGGTGATGTCCAGCAGGGCGTTGCACTTGCGAGCGTCGTCGTAGAAGACCTCGTAGAAGTCGCCCATCCGGTACAGCAGCAGGGTGTCCGGGAAGTCGGCCTTCAGGCCCAGGTACTGGGCCATCATGGGAGTGTGGGCGCTGAAGTCAGCGGGCTGGGTCATCGGCGTCGTCAGGAATAGCAAAGCCCTCGGCGGAGGGCTTGAGAATGCGCGGCAGTTTACGCGGCGGCCCGGTGGAGCCGCCTTGCCAAGGGGAGAAGATGATGAAGATGCTTTCGTGGGCCGTGCCGGGCCTGGTGGTCTTGGCCAGCGGGGCGGCGCCTGCCGCCGAGCCCTCGCTGTGTGCGAGGCTCGCGGACGAGGCCCGCCGGGCGCCAGCAGCCTCTTGGGCCCAGGCCGATCCGCTGTCCGCCTGGATGAAGCCCGTCGAGGCGAGCCCGCCTTCGCCGACGACTGCGGCGCTGGAGTTCGACCCTCGCTGGCGCGAGGCCGTCGGCGCCATGCACGATCGGCCGTTGGAGGTACAGCAGCTGGCCGGCTCGCCGGTCTACATGGCCAGTGAATACGGCGGCACGGCGAACTGCCAGGTGCTGGTGCTGGTGGAAGCGAAGCCTGGGCAGCCTTCGCGTCAATTGCAACCGCCCTTCGACCTCGAGCCCTTGGAGCTGTGCGTGACCCAGTCGGCCAGCTTCGCGCGTGTGCTCGGCCAGCCGGCCCTCGTCGTGGGTGGCGCGCCCTCCATGACCAGCCCCGACATCGCCTACCGCATCGCCACGTGGAACGGCCAGGGCTGGGCCGGCCGCTGCAGCATCACGCTGAAGCGGCGGACGGCGATGTCCTTCGTGCAGCGCTTCTGCCCGCCAGGCAGCAAGGCCTGCGACGCGGGGCAGCCGGTGGCCCAGCGCCTCGCGCAGGCTTACGAGGCCGCACGTGCCGCGAATCAGCCGCTGGACCCTGTGGCGTTCAACGGCGGGCGCCGGCCGGACGGCGTGGCCGCCGCCGCCCTGAATGCACCGGCCGGGGCAGGCAACGTGGGAGACGTGAACCCGCCATTCCCTCTCTTCGGTGCGGACGAGAAGTCGCTGGACCCGATGTCGACCGTCTTCTCCAACGCCGACCCGCGGCGGCTGCCGGTCTTCGTCGACGGCCGCTGGTGGATGGCCGTCGTGGGCCGCGCCGGCGTGGGTTGGCGCGAAGGCGATGCCGTGCTGGTCGCGCTGTTCGCGCCGCCGGGCCGGGCCGTCGACGGCGTGGCGTCCTACCAGTTCCGCGTCGGCCCGACGGGGCTGGCGGAGGCGGTGGCCCGGGACGAAAAGCCCTAGAAATGCAAAAGGCCCGCGATGCGGGCCTTGATTGCTGACTCGTGCCAAGCGGCCTGATGCCGCTTGTCCTCGGTCCGATTTCAGTCTTCCGACTTGAAGACCAGCTTGACTTCGTGGGTCTGCGGGGCGCCGGTGCCTTCGAACTTCCACTGGCTCAGGGCGTCGACGGCGGCGCGGTCGAAGACGCGCTTGGGTTCGGCCTCGACCACCTCGACGTTGGAGACCTTGCCGTCGCCGGCGATGGCGATCTTGGCGCGGACGCTGCCGGCGGTGATGTTCTTCTTGATCGCCTCGCCGGGGTACTCGGGGGCCACCTTCTTCAGGACCTTGGCATCGGCATGGGCCAGGGAGGCTGCGGCGGTCAGGGCGAGGGCAATGACAAAGCGGGCGGACATTCGGTTCTCTGCGTGGGAAGGTTGAAGACGCTGCGGTCGATGACCGCGTGACGGGGGCGGATTCTGGCGGCGCGGCCCCCCACGGTTAAGGGGGAGGGCCGTGCAGATGTCACGCCCGCCCGCAGGCCGCCCGATGGCGGCGCGGACCGTGCGAACTCCTTCACGCGTGGACCGTCAGCGGGACGCTGCGCTCGCCGGTGCCGCGGCCGGCTCGGCGTCCAGGCCGTCCATCCCGTAGCGGTTGGCCGCGTTCCACAGCATCCAGCCGTCGGTGCCCACGGCTTCGGCGGCGTCGATCTGGGCGCGGATCTCCTGCTCGCCGAAGGCGCGGCGGTCGAAAGCGTAGTCGCGGAAGGCCTGCAGCCAGGGCCGAAAGCGCAGGCCCGGCAGGCCGGTGCGGGCCAGGGCCTTCTCCAGGCTGCGCTTGACGATGTCGTCCGGCGCGGCGACCGGGTTGCGCGTGCCGGGGATGCCGAAGCTGAAGCCCGAGGGGTAGAGCATGGGTGAGAGATAGTCCAGGTGGGGCATCAGGGCTTCGAGCTGCTGGCCGATGTGGGTGTCGTCGCGGTTCCAGGTGACATAACCGAACACGTCGGCGGCAACGAAGACGTTGTGGCGCGCCAGCCGCCGGCCGGCGGCATCGAGGAAGCCGTTGATGGCCGCCACGCGCCGGGCCTCAGTGTCGGCCTCGGAGAACACCAGGCCCACCGCGTCGGGAAAGCGCAGGTAGTCGAACTGGATTTCATCGAAGCCAAGCCGCGCCGCTTCCTCCGCCAGCGCCAGGTTGCGTTCCCAGGCCTCGCGGCGGAAGGGGTCGATCCAGGACAGGCCCTCGCGGTCCTTCCAGACGCGGCCCTGGGCGTCGCGCACCGCCCATTCGGGATGGAGGGCGGCCAAGGGGTCGTCCTTGAAGGTCACGATGCGGGCGATGAGGTAGAGGCCGCGTTCACGCAGGCCGGCGAGCAGGGCGGGCATGTCGGCCACCAGCGGCCGGCCCTGGGCCAGGCCGGCAGCCTCCAGCGCGGCGCTGCGGTAGGGCACCAGGCCGCGGTCGCCCTTGATGTCGATGACGAGGGCGTTCAGCTCGGTCTGGTCGATGAGCTTCAGTGCCGCATCGCGCAGCAGCGGGCTGGCCACGCCGTAGGGCGACAGGTAGAGGGCCTTGGGCCGCAAGGGCTGCAAGGCGACGACGGCCGGCATGGCGGCCGGCACGCCGCCGAGGTGGCAGGCATAGCCGACCGCCCGGGCCTGCAGCGTCTCGGCGCGCAGGTCGGGCCCGAAGTCGAAGCGGCCCAGCTCGTCGCTGCGGCGAAGCTCGCCGCCGGCCAGGACGACGGCATCGGCAATGGGCTGGCGGGTGCGGGCGTCGATGACCTGGCCGTCCAGTGCGTGGACCGGCCCCGCCGCGCCGATGGCGGCCAGCAGCAGGGCGACGAGGCCGGCGCGCTTCACGAGGCCGCTCCCGTGCCGAAGGCCGCGAGCAGCCGGGATTCCAGCTGGCGGGCGCTGACGCTGTCGACGATGAGGTGGCGCGGCAGGTCGAACAGGGAGTCGGCGGCCGTCGCCGATCGGTTGCCGAGGGAGACGGCGGCCGTGTAGCCGACCTCGGCCGCCAGGGCCTGCAGCCCGGCGTCGCTGAGTCCGAAGGGCCAGGCCAGGTGCTCGACCGGGCGGGCGAGCCGCCTTTGCAGCACCTCGCGGGATTGGCGCAATTGCGTCAGCGCGAAGCGCTGGAAGGCCTCGGGCGTCTGGCTGCGCCGCTCGCGCAGCAGGTTGGGGTGCCAGAGGGTGTGCGACTGGACGGCGACGCCCTCCTGCCCCGCCAGCTCGGTCAATTGGGCCCAGGTCATGGCATAGCTGGCATTGGAGATGGCGGAAGGGTAGATGAAGAGGCTGACCGGCCAGCCGCGCTCGCGCAGCCGTGGCGCCAGTTGCTCGAACTGCGAGCGGTGGCCGTCGTCGGCCGTCAGCACGACGGCCCGCTCGGGCAGGGTGGCGAGCCGCCCCTGCCGCCAGGCCACCCAGTCGGCCAGCGGCACGATGTGGCAGGCGAGGCGTTCGAGCACGCTCAGTTGGGCGTCCAGCAGCTCCAGCCGCACCGTCATGCTGTCGACGGCCGTGGGAGCGAAGCGGTGGTAGGCCAGGATGGGCACCGCCGAGGGCATGGCCCGAGCCGCCAACGGGGCCAGCAGGGCGGCGGCGCACAAGGCGCGGCGGCGGTGGTCGAGGGCAGGGCGTCGGGGCGGACGGAGGATGTCGGGCAAGGGCGGCGAGGTGTGGCGTGGCGCGGGTGTCGACCGCAGGGTAGCCAGGGCCGTGGCGCGGGGCTTGCGCTGGGTCAAGCCCGCGGCCCGGCGCGCCGCCTTCTAATGGCCGCCATGCCGCAAGCCCCCATACCCGAACCTCCGTCCCGCTCTCCGCTGCGCTGGGGGCCCGCCCAGGTCTGGCCGTTGTTGCTGGCCCTGGTGGCGCTGTTCTGGCTGCGCGACCTGTGGGTCACGTCGACCCAGGTCCAGCCCATCCCCTACAGCGAGTTCCTGCAGTACCTCAAGGCCGAAAAGCTGGAGTCCATCCGCATCGGCAGCCAGTTCATCGAGGGCCAGCTCAAGGTGGCGGCGCCGGACGGCCGCACCCGCATCGTCACCACGCGCGTGGCCCCGGACCTGGCCCGGGACCTGGCGCCCTACAACGTGCGCTTCGAGGGCGTGGTGGAGAACACGCTGCTGCGCGACCTGCTGTCCTGGGTGGTGCCCGCACTGGTGCTGTTCGGCCTGTGGAGCTTCATGGGCAAGCGCATGGCCGGGCAGGGCGGACTGGGCGGCTTGCTCTCGGTCGGCAAGAGCCGCGCGAAGCTGCATTCGGAAACCGACGTGCGCGTGAGCTTCGACGACGTGGCCGGCGTGGACGAGGCCAAGGCCGAACTGCGCGAGTCGGTGGAGTTCCTGAAGAACCCGGCGGCCTACGGACGGCTCGGTGCCCACATGCCCAAGGGCATCCTGCTCGTCGGGCCTCCCGGCACGGGCAAGACTCTGCTGGCCCGCGCGATGGCCGGCGAGGCCGGCGTGCCCTTCTTCAGCATCACGGGCTCGGAGTTCGTGGAGATGTTCGTCGGCGTGGGCGCGGCGCGCGTGCGCGACCTCTTCGAGCAGGCTCGGGCCTCGGCGCCCTGCATCATCTTCATCGACGAGCTCGATGCCCTTGGCCGCGCGCGCGGCGTCGGCCCGCTGTCGGGTGGCCACGACGAGAAGGAGCAGACGCTCAACCAGCTGCTGGCCGAGATGGACGGCTTCGACGCCAGCGCCGGTGTCGTCATCCTCGCGGCCACCAACCGGCCCGAGATCCTCGACCCGGCCCTGCTGCGCGCCGGCCGCTTCGACCGCCAGGTGCTGGTGGACCGCCCGGACCGGCGCGGCCGTGCCGACGTGCTGCGCGTGCACCTGAAGAAGGTCAAGCTGGCGGCCGACGTCGACGCTGATGCCGTGGCGGCGCTGACGCCGGGGTTCGCCGGAGCCGACCTGGCCAACCTGGTCAACGAGGCGGCGCTGCTGGCGACGCGGCGCAGCGCCGAGGCGGTGCAGATGGGCGACTTCACGGCGGCCGTCGAGCGCATCGTCGCCGGCCTGGAGCGCCACCAGCGCGTGCTGGGCGCCGACGAGCGCCGCACCGTCGCCCTGCATGAGATGGGCCATGCCCTGGTGGCGATGACCCTGCCCGGCGCCGACCCGGTGCACAAGATCTCCATCGTGCCGCGCGGCATCGGGGCCCTGGGCTACACGATGCAGCGGCCGGGCGAGGACCGCTACCTCGCCAGCCGTGCGGAGCTGCGCAACCGCCTGGCCGTGCTGCTGGGCGGGCGCGCGGCCGAGGCCCTCGTCATCGGCGAAATCTCGACCGGCGCGGCCGACGACCTGGCCAAGGCGACCGACATCGCCCACGACATGGTGGCGCGCTACGGCATGTCGGCCGAGGTGGGGCAGGTGGTGTACGACCGGCCGCCGTCGCGCTTCCTCGAGCTGCCCGAAGGCCTGGGCGGCGCCGGCCTGGAGCGCGGTCTGTCGGAGGACACCGCACGGCGCATCGACGCGGCCGTGCGGGCCCTGGTGGACGAGGCCTTCGGGCGGGCGACCGCCGTGCTGCAGGCCCGGCGCGCCCTGCTGGAGGACGGCGCCGCACGGCTGCTGGCGCAGGAAACGCTGTCGGAGGCCGAGCTGGCGCCGCTGGCGACCGCCGCCCGGGAGCTGCCGGCGCCGGCCTGAGCGGCGTGGCCCGCTTCAGACGGGAGCGTCGTCGCCGTCCGTCTTCTTGATGCGCACGGGGCCGCGCTTGCGGGGCGCCGCGGGAGCGGGCTCGGCGGCGGGCGCTGCCGGCGCCGCGGCCGGTGCGGCGGCCACGTCTTCTTCCTTGATGACGCGGCTGTAGGGCGCCAGCATGGTGACGAGCTGGCCGTAGATCTTGGGGTTGCCGGCGACGACCTCGCGCTGGTGCAGGAAGTCCGCCTCGCCGGTGAAGTTGCCGATCAGGCCGCCGGCCTCCGAGACGATGAGGGAGCCGGCCGCCACGTCCCAGGGCTGCAGGCCGGTCTCGAAGAAGGCGTCGTAGTAGCCCGCGGCCACGTAGCAGAGGTCCAGGGCCGCGGCACCGGGCCGGCGCAGGCCGGCGCAGTGCTGCATGACCTCCTCGAACATCTTCACGTAGCGCTTGAAGTTGTCGCCGCGGCGGAAGGGGAAGCCGGTGCCGATGAGGGCATCGCTCATGCGGGTGCGCTTGGACACGCGCAGGCGGCGGTCGTTCAGGAAGGCGCCGCGGCCCTTGGTGGCGTAGAAGAGGTCGTTGCGGGTGGGGTCGTAGACGACGGCCTGCTGCACGACGCCGCGGTGGGCCAGCGCGATGGACACGCAGTACACCGGCAGGCCGTGGATGAAGTTGGTGGTGCCGTCCAGCGGGTCGATGATCCAGACGAACTCGGAGTGCTTGGCGCCGCGGCTGCGGCCCGACTCCTCGGCCAGGATGCCGTGGTCGGGGTAGGCGCCGAGCAGGGTCTCGATGATCACCCCTTCCGCCGCGTGGTCGACCTCGGTCACGAAGTCGTTCGGGCTCTTGGTGTTGATGCGCAGGGCCTCGAGGTCCAGCGAGGCGCGGTTGATGAGGGCGCCGGCTGCACGCGCCGCCTTGATGGCGACATTGAGCATGGGATGAAGAGACGTTTGCTGCATGCGTGCACTCGCTGGGAAGAAGGGGCTGACGGAAGGAAAGAGCGGCAGGGCGGCCGTGGGCGGCCCGGATAATCGCGCGATTCTAGCCGTCAGCTTGGTAGTTACCCGTGGAATCCACACGCTTCATCCTCGTCAACACCAGCCATGCCGGCAACGTCGGCGCGACGGCGCGGGCGATGAAGGTCATGGGTTTTCGCGACCTCGTGCTGGTGGCACCGCGCTTCGCCGACGTGCTCTGCCACGAGGAGGCCGTCGCCATGGCCAGCGGGGCCGCGGACATCCTGGCGCGGGCCCGGGTCGTGCCGACGCTGGCCGAGGCGCTGGACGGCGTGGACTTCCTCTGCGCGACCGCGATGACGCCGCGCGACTTCGGCCCGCCGACGCACGAGCCGCGGGCCCTGTTCGCCGAGCTGGCCGCTCGCGACCCGGCGCCACGCCTGGCCCTGGTCTTCGGCTCGGAGCGCTACGGCATGAGTAACGAGGACGTCTACCGCTGCCATGCCGTGCTGAGCATCCCGACCGACCCGGCTTACGGCTCGCTCAACCTCGCCCAGGCGGTGCAGCTGCTGGCCTACGACCTGCGCCAGGCCCTGGGCGGCTTCGCCGTGCAGCCGCGCACGCCCGACCCCGAGCGCGCCGACGCCCGCGCGGTGCAGGGCCTGCTCGACCACCTGCAGACGGCCCTCGTCGACATCGGCTACCTCGACCCTGCGGCGCCGAAGAAGCTGATGCCGCGGCTGAACCAGCTCTTCAACCGCGCCGCCCTCACGAACGAGGAAGTCCACATCCTGCGCGGCGTCGCGCGGGCCATGGGCCGGCCGCGCGGCTGATCAGCGCAGGCCGAGTCTCTCCAGCAGGGCCAGGCCGGCGGCGCCGCGTGTGAGCGAGGCGGGCAGCAGGATGATTTCGCCACCCGTCGCCGTGTTGACCAGGCGCGCGGCGCAGGGATAGCGCTCGGTCAGCGCGGGATGCAGCAGCCGGCGTTCCGTCTGCGTGTAGGCCAGCGGCTGGAAGAGCCAGGGCTTGCGGACGGCGAAGTCGGTGAAGGCCTCCTGCACGGCCGTGCGGGCGGGCGGCAGGGCGGCCAGCGGGCCGGCGAACTCGGCGCCATGGCCGTCGACGCGGAAGCCGAAGGCGCCGAGCGCCGTCTCCCAGCCGTTGAAGAAATCGCCCCCGGGTCCCCAGGACACCACCGCATGCCGCACGGGCCGCTCGCTCGGCTGGCCGTTGAAGGGGTTCATGGCCTGCCAGCCGCCCCCGTCGGCCGGGCGGTACCAGTCGACCACGCCGCCGTGCTCGCCCATGCCGCCGCGGTCCTGCATGGTGGCGCCGAAGAAGACGAGGGCGCCGCCCCGTTCGAGGTAGCGGGCCAGGGCAGCCCTCACGTCGCCGCCGCTGCGGGTGCTCAGGGGCAGGGCATTGCCGGCGACGATCAGGGCCGGGGTGCGGGCCGCGTCGAGGCTGAGCAGCTGCTCGGCATCGACGCGGGCGGCCGGCAGGCCGGCGAGCACGCCGCCGCTCAGGCCCGGCTCCTGGAACACCGCGGCCTGCCGCGGGCGCGGAGCCGGTGGCACCAGGGGCTGCGGCGCCGCGAGGCGGTCGGCGGCGGCCGGCGCGATGGGCTTGATCGCCACCGCCCGGGCGCCATGCACCTCCACGCCTTCGGGCACCTCGACCTCGCGCACGCGCGGGTCGCTGATGGTCAGCGACAACCGTCCGGCGCGGGCGCGCAACTGCAGGCTGCCCTGGGCCAGCGGCACGTCGGCCTGCCAGTCGGTCCAGGCGGCGGGCACGTTCGGGCTCACGCGCAGCCGGGCGGCGCCGGGCTCCAGCACATCGATGCCGAGCAGGCCTTCCCAGACCGCGTCGAGGTAGGAGCCCGCGGCGGTCAGGAAGGCATGGCCGCCTTCGGTCAGGCCCTCGGTGGACACCAGTTCCTCGATCAGGCCGGGGTCGTGCGCATCCTCGAGCGTGGCGGCGCTGCGCTCGAGCAGGTACAGGGCGCCGGCCACGTCGCCATGGCGGAAGCGCGCCCGCGCCTCGACGGCGTTCCACCAGGGCCAGACCTTGTAGTTGTGGTCGTTGGCGGCGTCGACATGGCTCATCGGCGGCGTGATGGTGACCGAGCCGGCCGCGCGCCAGCCGCGCTCCCGCAGGGTCGCCAGCGCACGCCCGGCGCGCTCGGGCGAAGCGACGCCGGCCAGCACGGCCAGCACGTTGCCGTCGGAGGACAGGCGCAGGTCGCGCTGGCCCCACAGCGAGAGGTTGGCATAGGCGCCCAGGCCATCGTCCCAGAGCGCCGCGTTGATGCCGGCGATGAAGCGCTCGCGCACGCGGCTCCAGCGCGCCGCCGCCTCGGGCTGGCCGAGGGCCGTCTCGATGGCGGCGAAGCTGCGCAGCAGGTCGGCCATCAGGGCGTTGGAGTAGAGGATGCGGGCGCCGTCGGGGAAGAGGAAGAAGCGCGAGTGGTCCATCCAGTCGGTGGTGTCGATGAGCAGGCCGCGCTCGTCGGCGTCGCGGTCCGCCCAGGCTTGCACCCAGGGGCGCAGCACGGCGGCGGCGCGTTGCAGGAAGGCGCGGTCGCCGCTTTGGAGGTAGTCGCGCCAGACGGCGCGCGTCAGCCAGGCCGTGCCTTCGGCGGAGCCGCCCTGGGACGGGTCCTCGGTGACGCGCAGGCCGGTCGGGCGGTGCGAGGCGTAGCGGGCGAGGTCGTAGTCGATGGTGGCGCGGGCGTCGGCGAAGCGGCCGCTGGCCAAGGCCCCGGGCGCCAGGCCCGAGCCGAGGTCGCGCGACCAGACGTCGCGCCAGCGGAACAGCTCGCAGACGTGCAGCTTGCCGTCGAAGCCCAGGTCGAGCAGATAGCGGTTGAAGGCCACGGCGCGGTTCAGCGACGCGTCGGGCGTCTGCAGCACCAGGCCCTGGCGGTAGGGCGCCTGCATGCGCGCGAGCAGGGCGTCGAAGCCTTCGGCTCCCGGCGCGCCGCCGGCCGCCCAGACGGCCTCGGCACGCCCCTGGGCATCGAGGGCCAGGGCGCGCCGCCCGGCCGGGGCGAGCGCCGGCGTGCCGCGGTCGGCCACCTCGACCTCGATGCGATGACGGGTGGACGGCTCCGCCTGCACCTGAACGGCCAGCACATAGGGCCGGTCGGGCAGGGCGCCATGCAGCCACTGGATGCGCAGGCCGGCGGCGAGCTGCCGGTGAATGACCGCGCCCGGGACGAAGACGGCTTCGGTGCGGCCGGCATCGGGCGCCAGCGGAACGCCATCGACGATGAGTTGGGCCTGGCCGCTGGCGTCGCCGCCCCAGTGGAAGCTGTGCTGGCCGGGGCGGACGATGACGAGGGAGCGGCCATTGCCGACCAGGCCCTGCGGCGCCGGGCCGGCCTGGACGATCTCCCAGGCGCTGACCTGCGGCCAGGCAGCCTGCGCCGCGGCCATGCAGGAGAACAGGAACAGGACGCAGGCCCAGGCGCCGGATCGGAACCCGGCGCCCGCCCGGCGCTGGATGGAGGGAATGCTCACGTGGCTTGTCTCCGTGTAAACGTTTACATCGACATTGGGCCAGCGAGAGCGCCCGTGCGGCAACAAGGTCTTCCCTAGGCGGCCCCGAGCGCCGAAGCAGGGGCGCCGCTAGACTGCCCAACCGTCCACCCCCGGCTTGCACCATGTTCCAGCGCCTGCGCGAAGACATCGCCCTGATCCTCGAACGCGACCCGGCCGCCCGCTCGGCCTGGGAGGTGCTGACCTGCTACCCGGGCCTGCATGCGCTGTGGATGCACCGCCGCGCCCACTGGTTCTGGGCACGCGGCTGGAAGTGGCTGGCTCGCTGGATCTCGCACTGGAGCCGCTTCCTGACCGGCATCGAGATCCATCCCGGCGCCAAGATCGGCCGCAAGGTCTTCATCGACCACGGCATGGGCATCGTCATCGGCGAGATGGCCGAGGTCGGCGAGGGCTGCACCATCTACCAGGGTGTCACCCTGGGCGGCACCTCCCTCGTCAAGGGCGCCAAGCGGCACCCGACGCTGGGCCCGGGCGTGATCGTGGGTGCCAACGCCTGCGTGCTGGGCGGCTTCACGGTGGGCGCAGGCGCGCGCATCGGCTCGGGCGCGGTCGTCACCAAGCCGGTGCCGGCCGGCGCCACGGCGGTGGGCAACCCGGCCCGCATCATCGAGGCGGCCAGCGAACAGGCGCGCGAGGAGGCGGCGGCGCGCATGGGCTTCTCGGCCTATGGCGTGACGCAGGGCGACGACCCTGTGGCCCTGGCCATGCGCGGCCTCATCGACAGCGCCTCCGGCCACGAGCACCAGATCGCCCTGCTGTGGGCGGCGGTGTGCAAGCTCTCGGCCCAGACGGGGCGGCCCGTCGGCGACTGCGTGCCGGCCGACGCCCAGCGCGACGAGGCTTTCGACGCCGCGGAGATGAATCGGCTCGTCAAATAGCCGCCGGACTGCAGCAGAATCGCGGCTTCCGGGCCAGGACGGCCCGCCACCACGGCCTGCTGTGTTCCTGCGCGAGTCTCGATTGCGGCTTTCCGCCTGGCGCCTGGCCTTCGGCGCGCTGCTGGCCGCGGGCCTGCACGCCATGGCCTCGGCGGCCCCCGAGCCGCGACACGAGCGGCTGGCGGACATCGCCTTCCAGCACGTCTCCCAGGAGCAAGGCCTGCCCAACGCCATCGCGACGTCCCTGGCCGAGGACGGCCAGGGATTCCTGTGGATAGGTAGCCCGGGCGGCCTCTCGCGCTGGGACGGCTACCGCTTCCGCGTCTACCAGGCCGATCCCCAGCGCGAGGGCGCGCTGCCGGACAACTACATCCAGGCCCTCCACGGCGACACCCGCGGCCGGCTCTGGGTGGGGACGACGTCGGCCGGCCTGCTGCGCCACGATCCGTCCACCGACCGCTTCGTTCGCTACCCGGTGGGCGGCGAGCGCGGCCTCAGCCACGTCAGCGTCCGGCAGGTGGTGGACGACGGCGAAGGCGGCCTCTGGATCGTCACCGACGGCGGCCTGGACCGGCTCAATCCCGTCAGTGGCCGCATCGAGCACGCCAGCCTGGGCTGGGCCGCCGCAGCCGGACCCGAGGTGAGGGTGCTGCTGCGCGACCGCCGCGGCGCCCTCTGGCTGGGCAGCACCGCCGGCCTGTTCCGGCGCGAGCCGGGCGCCGCCCGGCTGGAGCCCGTGCCGCTGCGCCCCGGCGCGGGCGTGCAGCCCGAGGTGCTCGCGCAGGATGCGGCCGGGCGGATCTGGGTGGGCAGCCTTCAGCACGGCGTCTTCGTGTTGCCCGACGAGGGCCGCGCCCCCGCCGCGCCCGTGCGCGAGCAGGCGACGCCCGACGGCCTGGACCTCCTCGGCGGCAGCCAGATTGCCGGCCTGGCCGAGGTGCAGCCGGGCGAGATGTGGGTGGCGACCCTGGCCCAGGGCCTGGTGGCCGTGGACTATGCCGAGGGCCGCACGCGTCGCATCCGCCATGTGCCGGCCTGGCCCATGAGCCTGGCCGACAACGCCTTGCGCGCCCTCTATCGCGACCGGGCGGGCCTGGTCTGGGTCGCCACCAACCGCGGCTTGAGCCGCTGCGACCCGCGCCAGACGGCCGTGCTGACGCGCTTCGGCGTGACGCCCGACGGCGGCGACGCCCTGGACGGCCGCTTCGTCAGCACCGAGATCAGCTGGATACAGCCCATGCCCGACGGCCGGCTGTGGCTGGGGACGCACAAGAACGGCATCGACATCCTCGACGCCGGCGGCGTGCGCGTCGGCGCCCTGCGTCCGGACGGTGCCCAGCCGGCCACCGCGCTGCCGCCCGACATCGTGCTGGCCATGGCGCCGGCGCCGGACGGCGGCCTCTTCGTCGGCACCAAGCGTGGGCTCTACCGCGCCGACGCGGCCGGGCAGCACGTGGTGCGAGTCGAGATCCCGGGTCGCGAACCGACCGCCTCGGTCTGGGCACTGCTGGCCGATGGCGATGACCTGTGGATAGGCGGGCAGACCGACGGGCTGTGGCGCCTGGATTTCAGGCACGGCCGGGGCGAGGCCTTTGCCCTGGCGGTGCCCGGCCTGAGCGACCAGCGCATCACCGTGCTGGCGCGGGATCGACGCGAAGCGGGCGTGCTGTGGGTGGGAACGCGCCATGGCCTGAACCGTGTGGAGCTGGCCCACCGCGCTGTGACGCGCTGGCTGCCGGGCCCGACCGGGGACCGCGCCTTGTCGGCCGGCTTCGTCACGGCCCTGCTGACCGACGAGCACGGCCGGCTCTGGGTTGGCAGCTACGGCGGCGGCGTGGACGTGCTGCCGCCGCCCGGCCAGGCCGGTGCCGTGCCGCAGCGCCTGGGCATGGCGCAGGGCCTGCCGGACAGCACCGTGAATGCGCTGCTGGAAGATTTTCAAGGGCGCATCTGGGCCAGCACCGACAACGGCCTGGCCCGCATCGACCCGCAGACGCTGGCGGTGCTGGCGCTGCGCAGGGCGGAGGGGGTGGTCTTTCCCACCTACTGGACGGGCTCGGCCGCGCGCACGGACCGCGGCGAACTGCTGTTCGGCGGCGCGGGCGGAATGACCGTGGTGAGGCCGGAGCGGCTGCAGCCCTGGAACTACCGCCCGGGCGTGCTGGTCACCGACGTCAAGCTGGGGGGCAAGAGCGTGCCGGCCTTGCCCGACGCTGCGCCGCTGACCCTGGAGCCTGAGGCCAACAGCCTGGCCGTGGAGTTTTCGTCCACCGATTTCTCGGCGCCGGAGCGCAACCGCTACGCCTTCCAGCTGGAGGGCTATGACGCCGGCTGGGTGGACAGCGAGGCGGGCCGCCGCCTGGCCGCCTACGCCAACCTGCCCCCGGGCGACTACCGGCTGCGGCTGCGCGCCTCCAACCGTGATGGCCAATGGAGCGAGCGGGAGGTGGCCCTGCCCGTGCGCGTGCTGCCGGCCTGGCACCAGACCTGGTGGTTCCGCGTTGCCGTGGCGCTGGCGCTGGCCCTGCTGATGCTCGCCGCCGTGCGCACGCGCACCCAGCTGCTGCGGCGCCGCCAGCGCGACCTGGAGGACAAGGTCCGCCAGCGCACCGCGGAGCTGGAGGCCGTCCATCGCCGGCTGGAGGAAAAGTCGGCTCTCCTCGAGATGAGCAGCGTGACCGATCCGCTGACCGGCCTGCACAACCGCCGCTTCCTGAGCGAACACATCGATCACGACCTCGCTGCCAGCCTGCGCCGGGCCCAGGAGACGCTGGCGGCCGGTGGCCAGCCGCTGGACACCGACAGCGTCTTCCTGCTGCTGGACGTCGATGCCTTCAAGCGCATCAACGACCGCCATGGCCACGCGGCCGGCGATGCGGTCCTGGTGCAATTCGGCGCGCGGCTGCGCTCGGTGATGCGCGAGTCCGACTACCTCGTGCGCTGGGGCGGTGAGGAATTCCTAGCCGTGGCTCGGGACACCGACCGCCTGCAGGCCGAGGAACTGGCCGAGCGCATGCGCGCCGTCATCGCGGCTTCGCCCTTCGTCCTCGAGGACGGCAGCGAGATCGCGGTGAGCTGCTCCATCGGCTTTGCCTGCATGCCCTTCGAGCTGGAGCGGCCGCTGGCGCGCGGCTGGCAGCAGGTCGTCAACCTGGCCGACCTCGGCCTCTACGCCGCCAAGCGCTCGGGCCGCAATGCCTGGGTGGGCGTGCACACGGCCTCGGGGCGCGGGGCCATCGGCCAGCGCGTCGCGGGCGGGTTCGGGCTCAGCAGCAACCGCGACCTCGACGAAGTGGCCGCCGCCATCGCGTCGCCGGCCGAGCCCGATGCGGTGGTAGGTTAGGACCGGGGCCGCTGCGCGCTCTTGGGCCTGAAGGCCTTGCAGACTTCGTCGCGCGTTTCGAGGTAGGGCCCGCCGATCAGGTCGATGCAATAGGGCACGGCGGCGAAGATGCCGCTGGCCTTCTCGTGGCCGGCCAGCGTCTCGGCGATGGCCTTGGGCTGGCCGGGCAGGTTGATGATCAGCGCCTTGCCGCGGATGACGGCCACCTGGCGGGACAGGATGGCCGTCGGCACGAAGTGCAGCGAGATCTGGCGCATCTGCTCGCCGAAGCCCGGCATCACGCGGTCGGCCACGGCGAGCGTCGCCTCGGGCGTCACGTCGCGCGGCGCCGGGCCGGTGCCGCCGGTGGTGAGCACCAGGTCGCAGCCTTCGGTGTCCACCAGCTCGACGAGGGCGGCCGAGATGCCGGCCTGTTCGTCGGGGATGAGCCGGGGCACGAACTCGATGGGGTTGAGCAGGGCGCTGCCCAGCCAGTCCTTGAGCGCGGGCAGGCCCTTGTCTTCGTAGACGCCGCTGGAGGCGCGGTCGCTGATCGAGACGATGCCGATGCGGACGGTGTCACTCATCGCCAGCCGCCTCGTTGGCCTGGCTGGCCTTGATGAACTGGAAGAGCTCGCGGTAGGCCCGGCCGCTGCGTTTCTCGGGCGCGTTGGAGGCGTCCTTGCGGGCGGCGCGCACGAGGTTGCGCAGCTGCTGGATGTCGACGTCGGCATGGGCGCCGATGAAGGCCTGCAGGGCCTCGTCGTCGGCCAGCAGGCGCTCGCGCCAGCGCTCGGACTCGTGCAGCTTCAAACTGTCCTGGGCATGGCCGAGCTTGAACGCGGCCACGGCCTCGCGCACCGGCTCGGGGTCGATCTTGCGCATCAGCTTGCCGATGTACTGCATCTGGCGGCGCCGGCCCTCGAAGTTGGTGATCTTCTTGGCGGCCTTCAGTGCGTCGTGCAGGATCTCCGGCAGGGCCAGCGGCTCCCAGCGCGACTCAGGCAGGGCCAGCAGGTCCTCGCCGAGCTTTTGCAGCGCGGTCATGTCGCGCTTCATCTGCGACTTGCTGGGGCGGTCGAAGCCGTCGTCGTCTTCGAATTCAGGGGTGTTTTCTTGCATCTGGGGCGTCGTTCGCACGAGTTCTATGATTGTCGCCCACCTCGATTCAGCGCCTTTCATGTCCCAAGCCCAAGACGGTTTCGCCTACAGCCCCGAACAGTTCCAGCAGTGGATCGAGGACGCCCTGGCCGAGGCGAAGAAGCTCGGCGCCAGCGACGCCGGGGCCGAGGTGTCGGAGGGCTGCGGCCTGTCGGTCTCGGCGCGGCTGGGCAAGCTGGAGAACGTGGAGCGCAACCGCGACAAGTCGCTCGGCATCTCGGTCTACCTCGGCCAGCGCCGCGGCAATGCCAGCACCTCCGACTTCTCGCCCCAGGCCATCCGTGACACGGTGCGTGCCGCCTACGACATCGCCCGCTTCACGGCCGAGGACGAGTTCGCCGGCCTGCCCGACGAGGCCGACCTGGCCCTCGACCCGGCTGCCCGGCCGGAGCTGGACCTCTTCCACCCTTGGGCCATCGACGCCGCGCAGGCCGCCGACATCGCCCTGCGCTGCGAGGCCGCGGCCCTGGCCGTGGACAAGCGCATCACCAACAGCGAGGGCGCGGCCGTGTCGGCCCAGCAGTCGCATTTCTGGATGGGCAACACGCGGGGCTTCAGAGGCGGCTACGCCAGCTCGCGGCATTCGCTGTCTGTCGCGCCCATCGCCGGCCGCGGCGCGGACATGCAGCGCGACGCCTGGTACACCTCCATGCGCGACGCCGCCGAGCTCGCCACTGCCGAGGCGGTGGGCCGTTATGCCGCCGAACGCGCCCTGTCCCGGCTGAAGGCCCGCAAGGCCGCCACGGCCGAGGTGCCGGTTCTGTTCGAGAGCACGGTGGCCATCGGACTGCTCGGCGCCCTGGTGCAGGCGACGAGCGGCGGCGCCCTCTACCGGCGCACCAGCTTCCTGCTCGACAGCCTGGGCCAGCCGGTGATGGCGCCCCACATCGACATCGCCGAGGATCCGCACGTGGCCAAGGGCAAGGGCAGCTCGCCCTTCGACGACGAGGGCGTCGTCACCCGGCCACGTTCCGTCGTGGAGGGCGGGACGCTGCAGGGCTACTTCCTGTCCAGCTACTCGGCGCGCAAGCTGGGCATGAAGACGACGGGCCATGCCGGCGGCTCGCACAACCTGCGCATGACGAGCCGCGCCACCGCACCGGGCGACGACCTCGCGACCATGATCCGCCGCATGGGCCGGGGCCTGCTCGTCACGGAGCTGATGGGGCAGGGCGTCAACTACGTGACCGGCGACTACTCCCGTGGCGCCAGCGGCTACTGGGTCGAGAACGGCGAGATCGCCTACCCGGTCCATGAAGTGACCATTGCCGGCAACCTGCGCGACATGTTCAGGAACATCGTCGGCATCGGCGCCGACGAATACACCATGGGCACCAAGACCGTGGGCTCGGTGCTCGTGACGGGCATGAAGCTGGCCGGCAACTGAGCTTGCCGCCGCTATCATCGAAAACCGACCCCGCCCACAAGAACAGGAGCCTCCGGAGATGACCACTCGCACCCTCAAGCCGCTCGCCGCCGCGCTGTTCGTCCTCGCCGGTGCGGCGCAGGCCGCCGACATCAAGCTCGGCGTGGCCGAGGCCCTGTCCGGTGGCGCGGCCCAGTACGGGCAGAGCATCCGCAACGGCTTCCAGCTCGCGGCCGACGAGATCAACGCCGCGGGCGGCGTCAACGGCAACAAGCTGGTGCTCGTCGTCGAGGACGAGCAGGGCAAGAAGGAAGAGGCGATCAACGCCTTCAAGAAGCTGATCTTCCAGGACAAGGTGCTGATGCTCTTCGGCCCCACGCTGTCCAACTCGGCCCAGGCGGCCGACCCCATCGCGCAGGCGTCCAAGACCGTCGTCTTCGGCACCTCCAACACGGCCGACGGCATCACCTCCATCGGCGACCACGTCTTCCGCAACTCGGTCACCGAGGCCGACGTGCTGCCGGTCACGCTGTCCACCGCCGTCAAGAGGCTGGGCATCAAGAAGGTGGCCGTGCTCTACGGCAACGACGACGTCTTCACCAAGAGCGGCTACGACAACTTCAAGAAGGCGCTGGAGGCGCAGAAGATCGCCGTCACGACGACCGAGACCTTTGCCAAGGGCGACGTCGACTTCAAGGCCCAGCTCACCAAGATCAAGGCCAGCAACCCCGACGCCCTGGTGCTGTCCGCCCTCATCGCTGAAGGCGCGCCCATCATGGTTCAGGCCCGCCAGCTCGGCTTGAACGTGCCGGTCATCGGCGGCAACGGCATGAATTCGGTCAAGGTCTTCGACCTCGCCAAGGGCGCGTCCGACGGCCTGTGGATCGGCAGCCCCTGGTCCATCGAGAACCAGACGAAGGAGAACGGCGCTTTCATCGTCGCCTACACCAAGCAGCACAAGTCCGCGCCCGACCAGTTCGCGGCCCAGGCCTACGACGCGATGTACATCACCGCCCAGGCGCTCAAGAAGATCAAGCTCAGCGGCGACCTGGCCAAGGACCGCGCGGCCCTGCGCAACGCCCTGCCGGACGTGAAGTGGACGGGCGCCACCGGCGCCTTCTCTTTCCGCCGCGCCGTCGACAAGGCCGGCAGGCCTGCCGGCTACGACGCCGAGCAGACCGCCATCGTCAGCGCGACCAAGAACGGCCGCTACGCCATCCAGAAGTAAGCCGCCTCGCCCGGCCAGAGCAGCCCGCGGCCGCCCCGCGGGCTTCGTCTTTCACCCCGCCTTCCACGTGCTCGAACAGCAGCTTTTCAACGCCCTGTCCCTGGGCAGCGTCTATGCGCTGTTCGCCCTCGGCTTCACCCTCGTCTTCGGCGTGCTGGGGGTGGTGAACCTGTCGCACGGGGCGGTCTTCATGGTCGGGGCCTATGCAGCGCTGCAGGCCGTGACTCGGCTGGGCCTGCCGCTGGCCGGCGCGCTGGCGGTGGCCTTCGGGGCCTCGGGGCTGCTGGGCCTCGTCATCGACCTGCTGGTGCTGCGCCCGCTGCGGGCACGCAATGCGCCTCACCTCATCCCGATGATCGCCACCATCGGCCTGGCCATCGCCCTCAACAGCCTCGCCCAGGGCCTCTTCGGTGCCGAGAACCTGCGCTTTCCCGCCGAGGTGCTGCCGCAGCAGACGCTCAACGTGGCCGGCCTGCACGTGACGGTGCTGGAGCTGGGCATCATCGGCCTGGCCTTCGGCCTGATGGCCGTGCTGCTGCTGGTGCTGCGCGGCACCCAACTCGGCCGGGCGCTGCGGGCCATCGCGGAGTCGCCCAAGGCGGCGGCGCTGCTGGGCATCAACGTCGGCGGCCTCTTCATGCTGACCAGCTTCGCCGCGGCGGGGCTGGGCGGCGTGGCCGGCGTGCTGATCGGCCTGTACTCCAACGCGCTCTTCCCGCTGATGGGCCAGCCCATCCTGCACAAGGGCATCGCCGTCATCATCCTCGGCGGCATGGGCGACATCCGCGGCGCCATGCTGGCGGGGCTGTTCCTGGGCTTCGCCGAGGTGCTGTCCGTGGCCTACATCGGCTCGACGATGCGCGACGCGGTCGCCTTCGGCCTGCTGTTCGCGGTGCTGCTGCTGCGGCCCAAGGGCCTGTTCGGCACCGTGAACGAGCGCAAGGTGTGACGATGCCCGACAGCTTCGAGAGTTTCTGGGCCGTCTACAGCAACCTGGTGCTCACGCTGGGTACCAACTCGCTGCTGGCCCTCTCCATCTACCTGACGCTGTCCTGCGGCATGCTGGCCATGGCCAACGCGGCCTTCATGGGCATCGGCGCCTACACGGCGGCGCTGCTGACGATGAACGCCGGCGTGCCCTTCCCGGTGGCCCTGGCCGGCGGCATGGCGGCGCCGGCCGTCGTGGCCCTGGCGATCGGCGGGCCGACGCTGCGGCTGTCGGGCGTCTATCTCGCGATGGCGACGCTGGCCTTCGGCGAGGTGGTGCGCATCTTCATCCTCAACACCGAGGACTGGACGGGCGGCGCGCTGGGCCTGAACGGCATCCCGCCGCAGACCGAGTGGTGGCACGTGGCCCTCGCGCTCGGCCTGGCCTGCTTCGTGCTCGCGCTGCTGCGGCGCTCCAAGGTGGGCCGCGCCTTCGAGGCCATCAAGCTCGACGAGACGGCGGCCGGCCTGATGGGCATCGACGTGAACGCCCACAAGATGCTGGCCTTCGTGCTAGGCGCCATGCTGGCCGGCCTGGCCGGCGCGCTCAACGCCCACCTGACCTTCTTCATCGGCCCCAGCGAGTACGGCTTCGACCGGGGCGTGGAGATCCTCACCATGACCATCCTCGGCGGCATCAACGGCCTGATGGGACCCATCTCCGGCGCCGTCATCCTGACCCTGCTGCCCGAACTGCTGCGCAGCCTGGCCGACTTCCGCAACGTGGTGAACGGCCTCATCCTCGTGGTCATCGTGCTCTTCCTGCCGCGTGGCCTCTGGGACCCGGCGCGCGTGCGTGCCCTCCTGGGCCGGGGGAGGGCCTGATGCTGAAGCTGCAATCGGTGTCCCGCCATTTCGGCGGCCTCAAGGTGCTGCAGGACGTGAGCTTCGAGGTGCCGGCCGGCGGCATCTTCGGGCTCATCGGCCCCAACGGCGCCGGCAAGACCACGGTCGTCAACCTCGTCACCGGGCTGTTGCCGCCCACCTCGGGCGACATCCTCTTCGATGGCGTGAGCCTCGTCGGCCGCAAGCCGCACCAGATCACCACCGGCGGCATCGCCCGCACCTTCCAGAACATCCGCGTGTTCAAGGAGATGACGCTGCTGGAGAACGTCATCGTCGGCATGCACGGGCGGTTGGGTTATGGCCCTGCCGGCCTGCTCCTGCGGCTGCCGGCCTTCCGCGCGGCCGAGCGTGCCGCGCGTGACCGCGCCCGCGAGCTGCTGTCGTGGATGAAGCTGGACCACAAGGCCGACGACATCGCCGACAACCTCAGCTACGGCGAGCAGCGCAAGCTGGAGCTCGCCCGCGCGCTGGCCACCGAGCCCCGGCTGTTGCTGCTGGACGAACCTGTCGCCGGCATGAACGGGGCCGAGAAGACCGAGCTGATGGACGAGATCCGCAACATCCAGGCGCGTGGCTACACCATCTTCATGATCGAGCACGACATGCGCTTCGTGATGGGGCTGTGCGAGCACATCGCCGTGCTCAACTTCGGCCGCATCATTGCCGAGGGCGGGCCGGACGCCGTGCGCAACGACCCGCAGGTCATCGAGGCCTACCTCGGCCGCGACGAGGACGAGGGGGTGGCTGCATGAGCCTGCTCAGCGTGCGCGGCCTGGCCGTCAACTACGGGCACGTCGAGGCGGTGCGGGGCATCGACTTCGACCTCGCCGCGGGCGAGATCACCACCCTGGTCGGCGCCAACGGCGCGGGCAAGTCGACGACGCTGATGGCCCTGTCGGGCCTCGTGAAGAAGGCGGCGGGCCAGGTGATGTTCGATGGGCAGGACATCTCCGCCATCCCGCCGCACCGCATCGTCGCCGGCGGCCTGGTGCAGGTGGCCGAGGGGCGGGCGACGCTGACCACGCTCACGGTGCGGGAGAACCTGGAGCTGGGCGCCTACACCCGTCGCGACGGCGCCGCTGCCCGCAGCCGTGACATCGACCATGTGTTTTCGCTCTTCCCACGGCTGGCGGAGCGCGCGGCGCAACTGGCCGGCAGCCTCTCGGGGGGCGAGCAGCAGATGCTGGCCATCGGCCGCGCGCTGATGGCGAAACCCCGGCTGCTGCTGCTGGACGAGCCGTCCATGGGCCTGGCCCCCATCGTCGTGCAGGACATCTTCCGCACGCTCAAGACCATCAACGCCGAGGGGCTGACCCTCTTCCTGGTCGAGCAGAACGTGAAGCAGGCGCTCAAGCTGGCCCAGCGCGCCTATGTGCTGGAGAACGGCCGCATCGTGCTGCAGGGCAGCGGCGCCGAGCTGCTGGGCGACCCGCGGGTGCAGGCCGCCTACCTCGGTCACTGACCGAGCTGCTGCGCCTGGACGAAGAGGCGCGTGGAGCGGGCGCCGGAGCGGCAGAAGGCCAGCAAGGGACGCGGCAGCTCCGCCAGGAGGCGCGCGAAGGCGGCGATCTCCTCGGGCGACTGGTAGCCGCCGGCCACGGGCAGGTGGCGGTATTCCAGCCCGGCCGAGCGAGCGGCGGCTTCGATCTCGGCCGAGGTCGGCTGGCCGGGGCCGTGCTCGAAGTCGGGCCGGTTGTTGACGACGCTCTTGAAACCCAGGGCCGCGGCCTCGGCCATGGCTTCGGGCGTCAGTTGCGGGGCGACGCAGACGTCGGGCGTCAGGGCTTGCAGGGGCAGGCTCATGGCGGTTTTCCTTACTTGGGGGCCAGGGCGGCCTTGACGGCCGCGGACACGGTGCTCATCTCGGCCACGCCACCGAGCTGGGCCTTGGCGGCAGCCATGACCTTGCCCATGTCGCCCGGGCCACTGGCGCCGAGCTCGGCCACGATGGCCGCGACCTTTTCGGCCACCGCCTCGGCGCTCAGCCGCTCGGGCAGGTAGGCCTGCAGCACCTGGAGTTCGGCGGTTTCCTTGGCGACGAGGTCGTCGCGGCCGGCGGCGGCGAACTGGCTGATGGAGTCCTTGCGTTGCTTGATCAGCTTGTCGACGATGGCCACCAGGGTGGTGTCGTCGACGGTGATGCGCTCGTCGACCTCCTTCTGCTTGACGGCGGCCAGCAGGCTGCGAATGGTCAGCAGGCGATCGGCTTCCTTGGCGCGCATCGCGGCCTTCATGTCTTCGGTGATGCGGTCTTTGAGGCTCATGGCAGGGCGGGGGTTTGGAGAAAAACGAAGGCCCGCGACAGCGTCCTGTGGCGGGCCTTGGATTCAACCGGGGCGTCGGGCGCTCCGGGTCGCGTCAGAGACGTTCAGTACAGCTTCTTGGGCAGCTGCATGCTGCGCACGCGCTTGTAGTGGCGCTTGACGGCGGCGGCCTTCTTGCGCTTGCGCTCGGCGGTGGGCTTCTCGTAGAACTCGCGGGCGCGGAGTTCGGTCAGCAGGCCCAGCTTTTCGATGGTGCGCTTGAAGCGACGCAGGGCGACGTCGAACGGCTCGTTTTCCTTGACGCGGATGGTGGTCATGTAGTTCCTTCAGATTGCGCTCGGTGTTCGCGGCTGGGTTTTCAGCAGCAGGTTCCGGATTGCTGCCTGGTCCAGGCTTGCGAATCGACGCGCGGGGTTTGCCAGCAAAGCCGGGGATTGTAGCCGGGAAATCAAGCACTTGCCAAGATTCGCTCAAGCCGATGTTGAGGCCTGCGCCAGCGCCTGGGCGCAGGCGGCGGCGCTCGACCAGGCCCATTGGAAGTTGTAGCCGCCGAGCCAGCCGGTCACGTCGACGACCTCGCCGATGAAATACAGCCCCGGCACGCGCCGGCTTTCCATGGTCTGCGAGCTCAGGTCCCGGGTGCTGACGCCGCCGCGCATGACCTCGGCCTTGCGCCAGCCTTCGTCCCCCGAGGCCGTGAGCTGCCAGTCGTGAACGCTGCGGCCCAGGCGCTGGAGGTCGGCATCCCGGCATTCGGGCAGAGGCCGGGCGGCATCGAGCCCCGCCCGGGCCAGCCAGGTGGCGGCCAGGCGCTGCGGCAGCCGGGCGGCGAACTCGTTGCCGAGCTGGCGGCGAGACGTCGCCTTGGCGGCCAGCAGTTCCTCGTCCAGGCGGATTTCCGGTGCCAGGTCGATGTGCAGGGGCTGGTCGTCGGCGGTGCGGTAGCTGGAGATCTGCAGGATGGCCGGCCCGCTGAGGCCGCGGTGGGTGAAGAGCAGGTCTTCCAGGAAGCGGCCGCGGACCTTGCCGCTGCCGCACGAGACCTCGACCGGCAGGGACAGGCCGGCCAGGGCCGCGAACGGCGCCCAGGCGTCGGCGTCGAAGGTCAAGGGTACGAGGGCAGGGCGGGGCGTGACGATGGCATGGCCGAACTTCTCCGCCAGGCGCAGCCCCCAGTCGCTGGCGCCGATCTTGGGCACGGGCAGGCCGCCGGTGGCGACGACGACGTGGCGTGCCTGGACCGGGCCATGGCTCGTGTCGAGCTCGAAGCCGCCGCCGGCCCGCGGTCGCACGTCCGCGACGCTGCAGGGCTGCCAGCGCGTCACGCCGCCGGCTTGGCATTCGTCCTGCAGCATGCGAATGATCTGCTCGCTGGAGTCGTCGCAGAAGAGCTGGCCCTTGTGCTTCTCGTGGAAGGCGATGCCGTGGCGCTGCACCAGCTTGATGAAGTCCTGCGGTGTGTAGCGGGCCAGGGCCGAGCGGCAGAACGCCGCGTTCTCCGACAGGAAATTCGCCGGGCCCGCCTCGCGATTGGTGAAATTGCAACGCCCGCCTCCGGAGATGCGGATCTTTTCTCCGAGCTTGGCGGCATGGTCGATGAGGAGCACCTTGAGCCCGCGTTGCCCGGCCTGCCCCGCGCAGAACAGGCCTGCCGCCCCAGCGCCCACCACCACCGCATCGAATCTCTGCATTGCACCCCCGTGAATCGGCCGGCATTGTCGCGGCTCGGCTTCGTGAAACTCGGTAGGATGCGCGCCGTGGTAGAGACACGGTCTTCTAGGGGGGGAGGCCTGATTCATGGGGTGGTCCGGCCTTGCTGGCGCCGCGCCGGGCCTACTACAGTCCCCGGACACAGCAGGCGCTCCGCGGCCTTCCCGCCGTCGGAGCGCGATCACATCAAAACGATTTCATGGACCTGACCGCCGACCCGACCGCGATGCCGCCGCAACCCGGCAGTCTGGCGCATTGGCTGGCCAGCCATCCTGAGCTGGGTGGCGACACGCTGGCCGGCCTTGTCGCGCTGGTGGAACCGTTGGGCAACCAGGCGGCGATCAAGGCGATGGCCAACGGACGCTACGTCTTCGCCAGCTCGGGCCTGGCCGAGATGTTCGAATGCCCCGCCGTCGTCGGCCACACCGATGCCGAACTGCTCAAGGCGGAGGAGACCACCGCGCTGCGGCGTGTCGAGCAGACCGTCATGGCCCAGCGCCATCCGGTGGCCAGCGAGCACAAGCTCGAGATCAAGGGGCGCCGGCGCGAATTCAGCGTCACGCGGCTGGCCCTGGGGCAGGACTTCCTGCTCTCGGTCTGGCATGAGCGCACCGAAGAGCGTCACCGCGAGGCCCAGTTGCAGCGCGCCATGGCGCAGATCGAGCAGCAGCAGAGTTCCATCGAGCAGATCCGCCGCGAGCTGCAGCAGGGCTCGGGGCGCGACGAAGTCTCGGGCCTTTACATGCGGGCGCAGTTCGACGACCAGCTGCTGCGCGAGATCGACCTGTCCTCGCGCGAACACCGGGAGTTCGCCTTGGTCGTCATCGCCCTGGACGCATCGCCGGCCATCGCCGCCCTGGGCGATGAAGCCCAGCAACGCCTTCTCGAAGGCATTGGCCGCATGCTGCGCGCCAACACTCGAGCGATGGACTCGGCCTGCCGCATCGGGCCACAGCGCTTCGCGGTGCTCCTGTCCGGCGTGGGCCTGGCGACGGCGCATGCCCGCATGGAACAGCTGCGCCGGCAATGCGCCGCCCAGATCGTCGTGCTCAACGGCCAGGACCTCGGCCTGTCGGTCTCGATGGGCGTCTCCAGCTTCCCGCACACCGCCTCGCAGCAGGACGAGTTGATGGCCGCCAGCGAAGCGGCCGTGCACGAGGCCCAGCGCCGGGGCGGCAACCAGGTCGTGCTGGCGTCGATTTCCTTCGGCTGACGGCGCCTTCAGGCGGCGTGCAGCCGCTTGAGCACGGCCTGCCACTCGGCCGGCGTCACCGGCGTGATCGACAGCCGGTTGCCCCGCTGCAGCACCTGCATCGACGCCAGCTCGGGTGTCTCGCGCATTTCCTTCAGCGGCAGCAGCCGCGTCGTCTCCCGCCAGCGCACGTCCACGTGCAGCCAGCGGGGTGCCTCGGGCTTGGACTTGGGATCGAAATACGGGCTGGCCGGATCGAACTGCGTGGCGTCGGGATAGGCGGCGCTGCAGACTTCGGCCAGGCCGGCGATGCCCGGCTCGGCGCAGGACGAGTGATAGAACAGCACCCCATCGCCGAGCCGCATGGCATCGCGCATGAAGTTGCGTGCCTGGTAGTTGCGCACGCCCGTCCAGGGCAGCGTGCCGGCGCGCTCGAGGTCAAGAATGGACGCCTCGTCGGGTTCGGACTTCATCAGCCAGTAGTTCATGGGCCGATGCTAGCGGGACGTGCGCAAGGGGAGGGGGTGTCCACCGCGATCCTGGGAGCCGAGATCCTGAACACCCTGGGGTAATCAGGTGGGCGAGGTCAGCCGGGCTTCGGGTTCATCTGACGCGAGACGATCACGCCCGCCCGGAATTTTCCAAGCCCTTGCTCATAGAGCATCGGATGAAGGAAATAAAAGCCCCGGAGGAAAGCGATGGACGGGGTGGATTTTACGGCCTACAGCAGCTGGCCGTCGTGTCCTAGCGCCTCGTCCAGGCGGCGAACGAGGGTATCGAGTTCCGGGGTGGGCGCGGACGCGGAGGCCGGTCCTGCGGCCGGTGCCTCAACGAGCTGGTAGGCCAGGTTCAGCGCCGCCAGCACGGCGATGCGCTCGCGCGCCTTGACCTTGCCGGCGTCGCGGATGGCGCTCATCTCGCGGTCGACGTGGGCGACGGCGGCGCTCAACGCGGCCTCGCCGCCTTCCGGGCAACCGAGCAGGTAGCTCTGGCCCATGATGGTCACTTCCATCTGCTTCATGGCTGCTCTTCCTTGGGGGCTTCGACCGGCAGGCGCTCCAGCAGGGCGTCGACGCGGGCCCGGGCGGCATTCAGGCGCGAGCGCAGGCTGTCGCGCTCCTGGGTGAGGGCGGCGACCTGCTCGCGCAGCAGCTCGTTGGTGCGGGTGATTTCGTCGTGGCGCAACAGCAGGCGTTCGACGCGGTCGATCAGGTCGGTCAGGCTGGCCATGAAGGGTGGGAAATCAAGCGACGGACGATTTTAGGTTGCGGCCGTAGTCGCATTCCTGGATGACGGCGCAGACCTTGCACAGCGGCTTGCGCGCCTGGCAGACGTAGCGGCCGTGCAGGATGAGCCAGTGGTGGGCGTCCACGAGGTAGGCCTCGGGCACGCGCTCCAACAGGCCGAGTTCCACGGCCAGCGGCGTCTTGCCGGGCGCGAGGCCTGTGCGGTTGCTGACGCGGAAGATGTGCGTGTCCACCGCCATCGTTGGCTCGCCGAAGGCGACGTTGAGGACGACGTTGGCCGTCTTGCGGCCCACGCCGGGCAGGGCTTCGAGGTCGGCGCGGCTGCGCGGCACCTCGCCGCCGTGCCTGTCCAGCAGGATGCGGCAGGTCTGCAGCAGGTGCCTGGCCTTGCTGCGGTACAGGCCGATGGTCTTGATGTGGGATTCCAGGCCCTCCTGGCCAAGGGCCAGGAGGGCGGCCGGCGTGTTGGCCACCGCAAACAGGCGGCGGGTCGCCTTGTTCACGCCCACGTCGGTGGCCTGGGCGGACAGCAACACGGCCGTCAGCAGCTCGAAGACGCTGGCGTACTCCAGCTCGGTCTGCGGCGCCGGGTTGGCAGCCTTCAGGATGGCGAAGAAGCGTTCGACTTGGCTCGCGTTCATGCCCCGATTGTCGGGCGGTCAGGGGTGGGCCACAGAGTTCAGCCGCCCGGGGCGCGCCGAGCCCGGGCCCGGGCGAGGGCTGCCTCGATGACCGCGCGCTTGCGGTCGAGCATGGCGGGATCGGTGATGACCGAGGCAGCGGCGATGTCCGCCAGCTTGACCTCGGCCTTGGCCATCAGGCGCGCGTCGTTCTCTTCGACCTCGCGGTGGCGGCGGAACTGGTGGAAGGCATAGCGTTCGCGCGCCTCGTCGGCCTGGGGCTGGCTCCAGGCCGCCCAGCCGGTGGCCGTCGTGACCTCGGGCATGGCGATGCAGTCCACCGGACAGGCGGGCAGGCAGAGTTCGCAGCCGGTGCACTGCGCCGCGACGACGACGTGCATGGCCTTGGGGGCGCCGACGATGCAGTCCACCGGGCAGGCCTTGATGCACAGCGTGCAGCCGATGCACCAGGCCTCGTCGATGACCGCCACGCCGCGGGTGGCTTCGACGCCTTTGTCGGGGTCCAGCGGCAATGCGGGACGCCCGGTGACGGCGGCCAGCCGAGCGACGCCTTCGGCACCGCCAGGCGGGCATTGGTTGATCTCGGCCTCGCCGGCCGCCACGGCCTCGGCATAGCGGCGGCAGTCCGGATAGCCGCAGCGCGTGCACTGTGTCTGCGGCAGGGCCGCGTCGATGCGTTCGGCGAGGTTCACGCTTTGCGCTTGCGAGCCGGCGCCGGGCGGCGGGCTGCCGGGGCGGCGGCCTTGGCCGTCTTCTTCAGTGGCGCGGCTTCGTACCTGGCGATGAAGTCACGCACGACGGGGTAGACGTTGTCGCGCCAGCGGCGGCCCGAGAAGATGCCGTAGTGCCCGGCGCCGACGGCGTCGTAGTGGAACTGGTGTTCCTTGGAAACGCCCGAGCAGAGGTCGTGGGCGGCACGGGTCTGGCCGGCGCCAGAAATGTCGTCGAGCTCGCCTTCGACGGTCAGCAGGGCGGTGGTCTTGATGTCCTGGGGGCGCACGTACTGCTCGTCCACCTGCCAGGTGCCGTTGACGAGGGCGAAGTCCTGGAAGACGGTCTTGATGGTGTCGAGGTAGTACTCGGCGGGCATGTCGAGCACCGCGTTGTATTCGTCGTAGAAGCGGCGATGGGCCTCGGCGCCTTCATCGTCGCCGCGCACCAGGTCGAGGAAGTAGTCGTAGTGCGAGGACAGGTGCCGGTCCGGGTTCATCGCGACGAAGCCGGTGTGCTGCAGGAAGCCGGGATAGACCTCGCGGCCGGAGCCGGGGAAATTGGTCGGCACGCGGTAGATGACGTTGTTCTCGAACCAGCTGAAGCTGCGGTTCATGGCGAGGTTGTTGACGGCCGTCGGGCTCTTGCGGGCGTCGATGGGGCCGCCCATCATGGTCATGCTGCGGGGTGTCGGCTCGCCGGCGCTGGCCATCAGGGAGATGGCGGCCAGCACGGGCACGGTAGGCTGGCAGACGGAGATGACGTGGCAGTCGGCGCCGCCGACCTGGCGGATGAACTCCTGCACGTAGCGGATGTAGTCGTCCAGGTGGAAGGGGCCTGCGTCCAGCGGCACCATCCGGGCGTCCGTCCAGTCGGTGATGTAGACCTTGTGATCCTTCAGCAGTTGCTTGACGGTGTCGCGCAGCAGCGTCGCATGGTGGCCGGACAGCGGCGCGACGACGAGGACGGTGGGCTGGTCCTTCATCTTGGCCAGCACGGTGGGGTCGTCGGTGTAGCGCTTGAAGCGCAGCAGCCGGCAGAAAGGCTTTTCGAGGGCCACCAGCTCCTGCACGGCCACGTCCACGCCGTCGACCTCGACGGTCTTGATGTCGAACTCCGGCTTCTCGTAGTCCTTGGCCAGGCGGTGCATCAGGTCCAGGCCGGCCGACAGGCGCTGGGCCATGGGCGTGTGCGCGAACGGCGACAGCGGGTGGCTGTAGAGCTTGGCGGACGCGGCGGCGAATTCCGAGAAGGGGCTGAGCAGCGCGCGCTGGGTTTCGAAGAGCTGATACAGCATGGCCGGCCTTGGTCTAGGGGGATGGAATGGCCGGATATTGCCAGAAAACGCTTGCACGGTTGTGCACTGCAGCATCGTCCGGCCGATCAAAACCCCCTTCGAGCGCCAATCCTGCGCACCCGACAGGTGCGCGAAAGCTGCCCGCCGCTCAGCCCTTCAGCACCGCCGCCATGGCCTGGGCGACCGTGGGCAGGTTGCCTTCGTTCAAGGCGGCCACGCAGATGCGGCCCGAGTCGACGCCGTAGACGCCGAACTCGCCGCGCAGGCGCTGCATCTGGGAGGCATTCAGGCCGGAATAGCTGAACATGCCCAGTTGCTCGGTCACGAAGGACAGGTCCTGGGTGACGCCCGCGGCCTTGAGCGCGGCGACCAGCGCCGAGCGCATGGCCTTGATGCGGATGCGCATGCCGGCCAGCTCTTCTTCCCACAAGGCGCGCAGCTTGTCGTCGGCCAGCACCTGGGCAACGACCTGGGCGCCATGCGTTGGCGGGTTGGAGTAGTTGGTGCGGATCATGATCTTGAGCTGCGACAGCACGCGGGCCGCCTCGTCGTCGCTGGTGCAGACCACGCTCAGGGCGCCCACGCGCTCGCCGTACAGCGAAAAGCTCTTGGAGAAGCTGGTCGACACGAAGAAGCCGATGCCGGCGGCCAGGAACTGGCGCACGGCCTCGCCGTCTTCCTTCAGGCCGAAGCCGAAGCCCTGGTAGGCCATGTCCAGGAAGGGCGTCAGGCCCCGCGCCTTGACGGCGGCGACGACCTGGGTCCACTGCGCGGGCGAGATGTCGTAGCCCGTCGGGTTGTGGCAGCAGGCATGCAGCACGACGATGGTGCCGGCCGGGGCGGCGTTCAGCGCCGCCAGCATGCCGTCGAAGTTCACGCCCTTGCGCGCGGCGTCGTAGTAGGGATAGGTCTGGACGTCGAAACCGGCCTGGGTGAAGAGGGCGCGGTGGTTTTCCCAGCTGGGGTCGGAGATCAGCACCTTGGCGTTCGGGCTCAGGTGCTTGAGGAAGTCCGCGCCGACCTTGAGGGCGCCGGTGCCGCCCAGGGCCTGCACGGTGGCGACGTGCTTGAGCTCGCTGCCGAAGACCAACTTCTGCACGGCCTTGTCGTAGGCGGCGATGCCGTCGATGGGCAGGTAGCCCCGCGGCTTGGGCGCGGCGGCCATGGCTTTCTCGGCCTCCTGCACGCAACGCAGCAGGGGCAGCTTGCCGTTCTCGTCGTAGTAGACGCCGACGCCGAGGTTGACCTTGCCCGGGCGGGTGTCGGCGTTGAACTGCTCGTTCAGGCCGAGGATGGGATCACGGGGGGCAAGGGCGACGTCGGCGAACAAAGAAGACATGGCGGATTCCTGAAAGGGCGTTGGCAGGAGGGGGAGGGCGTGGGATCGGGGTCTGCGCTAACCTGCCGCGTTTGGCAGTGCAGCAATTCTGCCTTTGAACCCAGGGATTCCCCCATGCAAGAAGCCTTGAACGCCATGACTGCCCCCGGAGGCGACGCCGAGGAGCGCAAGGGCGAATTCGTCAGCTTCGAAGGCTCGCCGTTCCAGCTGTTCCAGCCTTTCCCGCCGGCGGGTGATCAGCCGACGGCCATCGCCCAGCTCGTGGAAGGCGTCAACGATGGCCTGAGCTTCCAGACGCTGCTGGGCGTCACCGGCTCGGGCAAGACCTTCACGATGGCCAACGTCATCGCCCGCCTGGGCCGGCCGGCCATCGTCTTCGCGCCCAACAAGACGCTGGCGGCCCAGCTCTACAGCGAGTTCAAGGACTTCTTCCCGAGGAACGCGGTCGAGTATTTCGTCAGCTACTACGACTACTACCAGCCCGAGGCCTACGTGCCCCAGCGCGATCTCTTCATCGAGAAGGACAGCGCGATCAACGAGCACATCGAGCAGATGCGGCTGTCGTGCACCAAGAGCCTGCTGGAGCGCCGCGACGTGGTCATCGTGGCCTCGGTCTCGGCCATCTACGGCATCGGCAACCCGAGCGACTACCACCAGATGGTCATGACGCTGCGGGTGGGCGACAAGATGGGCCAGCGCGACGTGATCGCCCAGCTCATCCGCATGCAGTACACGCGCAACGAGATGGAGTTCAGCCGCGGCCACTTCCGCGTGCGCGGCGACACCATCGACGTCTTTCCCGCCGAGCACTCCGAGCTGGCCCTGCGCATCGAGCTGTTCGACGACGAGATCGACGGCCTGGCCCTGTTCGACCCCCTGACCGGCCAGGTCCGGCAGAAGATCCCCCGCTTCACGGTCTACCCGAGCAGCCACTACGTCACACCGCGCGAGCGGGTGCTGGCCGCCGTCGACGGCATCAAGCAGGAGTTGCGCGAGCGGGTCGATTTCTTCGTCAAGGAAGGCAAGCTCGTGGAGGCGCAGCGCATCGAGCAGCGCACCCGCTTCGACCTGGAGATGCTGCAGGAGGTCGGCCACTGCAAGGGCATCGAGAACTACACCCGGCACCTTTCCGGGGCGGCGCCCGGCGAGCCGCCGCCGACGCTGGTCGACTACCTCCCGCCCGACGCCCTCATGTTCCTCGACGAGAGCCATGTGCTGATCGGCCAGTTCGGCGGCATGTACAACGGCGACCGGGCGCGCAAGACGACGCTGGTGGAGTACGGTTTCCGCCTGCCGTCCGCGCTGGACAACCGGCCGCTGAAGTTCGCGGAGTTCGAGCGCAAGATGCGCCAGGCCGTCTTCGTGTCGGCCACGCCGGCCCAGTACGAGCAGGACAACGCCGGCCAGGTGGTCGAGCAGGTGGTGAGGCCGACGGGCCTTGTCGACCCCGAGGTCGAGGTGCGCCCCGCCACCCACCAGGTCGACGACGTGCTGCAGGAGATCCGCCTGCGCGTCGAGGCGGGCGAGCGGGTGCTCATCACCACGCTGACCAAGCGCATGGCCGAGCAGCTCACCGACTATCTCGCCGACAACGGCGTCAAGGTGCGCTACCTGCACTCCGACGTGGATACCGTTGAGCGCGTCGAGATCCTGCGCGACCTTCGCCTGGGGGCCTTCGACGTGCTGGTGGGCATCAACCTGCTGCGCGAGGGGCTGGACATCCCCGAGGTCTCGCTCGTCGCCATCCTGGACGCCGACAAGGAAGGCTTCCTGCGCGCCGAGCGCAGCCTGATCCAGACCATCGGCCGCGCGGCGCGCAACCTGAACGGCAAGGCCATCCTGTACGCGGACAGGATCACCGACTCCATGCGCAAGGCCATCGACGAGACCGAGCGCCGCCGCACCAAGCAGATCGCCTTCAACAAGGCCAACGGAATCACGCCGCGCAGCGTGCAAAAGCGCATCAAGGACCTGATCGACGGCGTCTATTCCGAAGCCTCGGGCCGCGACGACGCGAAATTGCTGGCGGCGGCCAAGGTCGAGGACTTGTCCGAGAAGGATCTGTCCAAACGTATGGCCCAACTGGAAAAGCAGATGCTCGAGCACGCCCGCAACCTGGAGTTCGAACAGGCGGCGCGGCTGCGCGACCAGTTGGCGCAATTGCGCGAGCAGGCCTTCGGCGCCGTCGTGCACGACAACATCGTGCCGCTGGACACCGCCCGCAAGCCCGGCGCGGCGCGCTGACCCTGCTGCGGCGCAGCAAAAAAGCCTACTGGAAGCGGGGCGATCCGCCCCCATCCTGAGGAGGAGCCCAGTAGTCGAGTAAAATCATCGGAAATGATTCGCTCGGCTATTGTCCCTGCCGTCCCGGGTTAACCCGAAATCGTTTGACCTGGTCAGTGCCAGGAACCTCGCAAAGGAGTTTGTATGCGTCTCACAACCAAAGGTCGGTTTGCGGTCACCGCGATGTTGGACCTGGCGCTGCGCGAGAATACCGGTCCGGTCGCCCTTGCGGCGATCAGCCAGCGGCAGCAGATTTCGCTCTCCTACCTGGAGCAGCTCTTCGGCAAGCTGCGCCGCCATGAACTGGTGGAAAGCACCCGCGGCCCTGGCGGCGGGTACTCGCTGGGCCGCAAGGCCGAGGACATCACCGTGGCCGACATCATCGTCGCGGTGGACGAGGCGCTGGACGCCACGGGCTGCGGCGGCAAAGAAAACTGCATGGGCGAGGACAGCGGACGCTGCATCACCCATGAACTCTGGACCAACCTGAACGCCAAGATGATCGAGTACCTCGACTCCGTGTCCCTGCGCAAGCTGGCCGACGAGCAACTGGCCAAGGGCTTCGAGGTCGAGGCGGCGCCGGTCAAACGGGCCATTTCCAGCCAGCCCGTGCTCAAGCCCATCCGTGTCACGGCGCCCAACTCGGTGTTCGCCCTGGGTGGCGCGTTCAGCAAATAAGAAGCCCTAGCAAGCCCTAGCCCTCCGCCATGGACATGACCCCGCATTTCCCGATCTACCTCGACTACGGCGCCACGACGCCGTGCGATCCCCGCGTGGTCGACGCGATGATCCCCTGGTTGCGCGAGCACTTCGGCAACCCGGCGTCTCGCAGCCACGCCTGGGGCTGGGAGGCGGAAGAGGCGGTCGAGAAGGCGCGCGAGCAGGTCGCCCTGCTCATCGGTGCCGACCCGCGCGAGATCGTCTGGACCTCCGGCGCCACCGAGTCCAACAACCTCGCTCTCAAGGGCGCGGCCCATTTCTACAAGACCCGCGGCAAGCACCTGATCACGGTCAAGACCGAGCACAAGGCCGTGCTCGACACGATGCGCGAGCTCGAGCGCCAGGGCTTCGAGGTGACCTACCTCGACGTGCTGGAGAACGGCCTCGTCGACCTGGAGGCCTTCAAGGCCGCCCTGCGCCCGGACACCATCCTGGCGTCGGTCATGTACGTGAACAACGAGATCGGCGTGATCCAGGACGTCGTCGCCCTCGGCAACCTCTGCCGTGAGCGCGGCATCATCTTCCACGTCGATGCCGCCCAGGCCACGGGCAAGGTGGAGATCGACATGGCCCAGCTGCCCATCGACCTGATGAGCCTGGCCTCGCACAAGACCTACGGGCCCAAGGGCATCGGCGCCCTGTACGTGCGCCGCAAGCCCCGTGTGCGCCTGGAAGCCCAGATGCACGGCGGCGGCCACGAGCGTGGCATGCGCTCCGGCACGCTGCCCGTGCACCAGATCGTCGGCATGGGCGAGGCCTTCCGCATCGCCCGCGAGGAGATGGGGGCCGAGAACGAGCGCATCCGCGCGCTGCACGACCGCCTCGTCAAGGGCCTCTCGGGCATCGAGCAGACTTTCATCAACGGCGACCTGGAAAAGCGGGTGCCGCACAACCTGAACATCTCGTTCAACTACGTCGAGGGCGAGTCGCTGATCATGGGCGTCAAGGGCCTGGCCGTGTCGTCGGGCTCGGCCTGCACCTCGGCCAGCCTCGAGCCCAGCTACGTGCTGCGCGCCCTGGGCCGCAGCGACGAGCTGGCGCACAGCTCGCTGCGCATGACCATCGGCCGCTTCACGACCGAGGAAGAGATCGATTACGCGATCAGCGTGCTGACCGACCGCGTGGCCAAGCTGCGCGAGCTGTCCCCGTTGTGGGACATGTACAAGGACGGCGTCGACCTCTCGACCATCCAGTGGGCGGCGCACTGATCGCAGGAACTAGGAGAACACCATGGCATACAGCGACAAGGTCGTCGACCACTACGAGAACCCCCGCAACGTCGGCAATTTCGACAAGGGCGATGACGACGTGGGCACCGGCATGGTCGGCGCCCCGGCCTGCGGCGACGTGATGAAGCTGCAGATCAAGGTCAACCCCGCCACCGGCAAGATCGAGGACGCCAAGTTCAAGACCTATGGCTGCGGCTCGGCCATCGCCTCCAGCTCGCTCGTGACCGAATGGGTCAAGGGCAAGACGCTGGACGAGGCGCTGACGATCAAGAACACCCAGATCGCCGAGGAGCTCGCCCTGCCGCCGGTCAAGATCCACTGCTCCATCCTGGCCGAGGACGCCATCAAGGCGGCGGTGGACGACTACCGCGCCAAGCACGCCAACTGACATGTCGGTGACCCTGACCGAAGCCGCGGCTCGCCACGTCAAGCGCTACATCGCCAAGCGTGGCAAGGGCATCGGCGTGCGCCTGGGCGTCAAGACGACGGGTTGCTCGGGCCTGGCCTACAAGCTCGAGTACGCCGACGAGGCCGCGCCCGAGGATGTCGTCTTCGAGGGGCACGACGTGAAGATCCTCGTCGACCCCAAGAGCCTGCCCTACCTGGACGGCACGGAGCTGGACTTCGTCCGCGAAGGCCTGAACGAGGGCTTCAAGTTCCGCAACCCGCGCGAGAAGGACCGCTGCGGTTGCGGCGAGTCATTCCGTGTCTAGCCTGCGCTGATCGATGGCCCGGGCGCGGCAATGGCCGCGCTTTTTGCTTTTTCTCCAACACCATGCGCCTGACCGACAACGACTTCCAGCTCTTCGGCCTGCCCGAGCGACAGGCCCTGGAGCGTGCCGACATCGACGCGCGCTGGAAGGCGCTGCAGTCCGAGGTGCATCCCGATCGTTTCGCCGCCGAAGGCGCCGCCGCCCAGCGTGTGGCCATGCAGTGGGCCATGCGGGTCAACGAGGCCTACCAGCGGCTGCGCGACCCGCTGTCCCGCGCCGCCTACCTGTGCGAACTCCGCGGCGCGCCGGTGGGTGCCGAGAACAACACGCAGATGCCCGCGGCCTTCCTGATGCAGCAGATGGCCTGGCGCGAGGCGCTGGACGAGGCCGCTGGGGAAGCCGCGCTCGAGGCGCTGGACGCCGACGCCGCGCGGGCCGAGGCCGCCGCCCTCGAGGAGGCCCGGCGCCTGCTCGACGACGCCGGTGACGCGACCGCTGCCGCGGCCCAGGTCCGGGCGCTGATGTTCATCCAGCGTTTCCGCGCCGACATCGACAAGCGCCTTGCGATGCAAGAAGACATGGCTGGGCAGTCCGCCCGAGCGAAGTGAGCAGCCCTGTCCCCGACTGACCAGAACATGGCCCTTCTCCAGATCTCCGAACCCGGCGCCTCGCCCGACCCGCACCAGCGCCGCATCGCCGTCGGCATCGACCTCGGCACGACGCACTCCCTCGTCGCCGCGGTTCGCCACGGCGTGGCCGAGTGCCTGCCCGACGCCCAGGGGCGCGTCATCCTGCCCTCGGCCGTGCGCTACCTGCCCGAGGGCCGCCGCCAGATCGGTGCCGAGGCGCTGGCCGCCCAGGCGGACGACCCCGAAAACACCATCGTCTCCGCCAAGCGCTTCATGGGCCGGGGCCTGGCCGACATTGCCCACCGCGAGCGGCTGCCCTACCGCTTCGAGGACCGGCCGGGCATGCTCGGCATCGCCACGCGCGACGGCGTCAAGAGCCCCGTCGAGGTTTCCGCCGAGATCCTGGCGACGCTGCGCTTCCGCGCCGAAGACAGCTTCCTGGACGACCTCTTCGGCGCCGTCATCACCGTGCCGGCCTATTTCGACGACGCCCAGCGCCAGGCCACCAAGGATGCCGCCGAGCTGGCCGGCCTGAAGGTGCTGCGCCTCATCAACGAGCCGACCGCCGCGGCCATCGCCTACGGCCTGGACAATGCCAGCGAGGGCCTCTACGCCGTCTACGACCTGGGCGGCGGCACCTTCGACATCTCGCTGCTGCGGCTGACGCGCGGCGTGTTCGAGGTCGTCGCGACCGGTGGGGACGCGGCCCTGGGTGGGGACGACTTCGACCGCGCCCTCGCCGACTGGGCGCTGGCCCAGGCGGGCAGGGCGGCCGAGTCGGCCCACGACAAGCGCGCCGTCCTCGTGGCGGCACGCGCGGCCAAGGAGGCGTTGTCGGGCGTCGACTCGACCGACCTCGTCGCCGCGCTCGATGCGGGCGAATTGCGCGTCGCCGTGTCGCGCGCCGAGTTCGAGGCGCTGGCACGGCCCCTGGTCGACAAGACGCTCTCGGCCGTCAGGCGCGTGCTGCGCGACGCCCGCGTGAAGCCGGCGGACGTGCAGGGCGCCGTCATGGTCGGCGGCTCCACCCGCATGCCGCTGGTGCGGCATTTGGTGAGCGAGCTGTTCGGCCGCGAGGTGCTGACCAACCTCAACCCCGACGAAGTCGTCGCCCTGGGCGCCGCCATCCAGGCCAACCAGCTCGCCGGCAATGCGGCCGACGGCGAGATCCTGCTGCTCGACGTGATTCCGCTGTCGCTCGGCCTGGAGACCATGGGGGGCCTGGTCGAGCGCATCATCGAGCGCAACTCGACCATTCCGGTAGCGAAGGCGCAGGACTTCACCACCTTCAAGGACGGCCAGACCGCGCTGGCGTTGCACGTGGTGCAGGGCGAGCGTGAACTCGTCTCCGAATGCCGCTCGCTGGCTCGCTTCGAGTTGCGCGGCATCCCGCCGATGGCGGCCGGCGCCGCGCGCATCCGCGTGAGCTTCCAGGTGGACGCCGACGGGCTGCTGTCGGTGTCGGCCCAGGAGCTGACCTCCGGCGTGCAGGCCGCCATCACGGTCAAGCCCAGCTACGGCCTGTCGGACGAGCAGATCGCCGGCATGCTCAAGGACGGCTTCGCCAGCGCCGATGCCGACATGGCGGCGCGCAAGCTGCGGGAGGCGCGCGTAGAGGCCGAGCGCATGGTGCTGGCCACCCGTAGCGCGCTGGCCGCCGATGGCGACCTGCTGCCGGCCGGCGAGCGCGAGGCCATCGAGGCCCGCCTGTCGGCCCTGGCTGCGATGACCGACGACGCCGATGCCATTGAGGCCGCCACCCAGGCCCTGGCCGATGCGACCGAGGGCTTCGCCGCCGAACGCATGAACCGCAGCATCGCCCGCGCCCTGACCGGCCGCGACGTCTCGGCCCTCTGAAGAGAATCCCATGCCCGTCATCACCATCCTCCCTCACGCCGAGTACTGCCCCCAGGGCGCCACGGTGACGGCGCCCGCGGGCACGTCGATCTGCGAAGCCCTGCTGGACCACGACATCCCGATCGAGCACGCCTGCGACCAGGTCTGCGCCTGCACGACCTGCCACGTCATCGTCCGCCAGGGCGGCCGTTCGCTGTCGGAGATGGAAGAGGACGAGGAGGACATGCTCGACCGCGCCTGGGGTCTGGAGCCCGACTCGCGGCTGTCCTGCCAGGCCATCCTCGGCCAGCAGGACGTGACGGTCGAAATCCCCAAGTACTCGATCAACCACGCGAAAGAGGGCAAGTGAAGCCCACTCGCGTCCTCGGTTTCGAATCGTCCTGCGACGAGACCGGTGTCGCCCTCGTCGAGGTGGCGGGCGATGCACCGCCCCGGCTGCTGGCGCAGGCCCTGCACAGCCAGATCGCCATGCACCAGGCCTATGGCGGCGTCGTGCCCGAGCTGGCTTCGCGCGACCACGTGCGCCGCGTGCTGCCGCTGGCCCGCGAGGTGCTATCGCAGGCGGGCCTGACCTTGCGGGACGTGGACCTCGTCGCCTACACCCAGGGACCGGGCCTCGCGGGTGCGCTGCTGGTGGGGGCTGGCGTGGCGGTGTCGCTCGCCGCGGCGCTGGACTTGCCGGCCCTGCCCATCCACCACCTCGAAGGGCATCTGCTGTCGCCCTTCCTGTCGGCGGACCCGCCGGAATTTCCTTTCGTGGCCCTGCTGGTGAGCGGCGGCCACACGCAGCTGATGCGGGTGGACGACGTCGGCGCCTACGAAATCCTCGGCGAGACCATCGATGACGCGGCCGGCGAAGCCTTCGACAAGAGCGCCAAGCTGCTCGGCCTGCCGTATCCGGGTGGGCCGCATCTGGCGCGGCTGGCCGAGTTCGGCAACCCGGAAGCCTTCGATCTGCCGCGGCCGCTGCTGCACAGCGGCAAGCCGGATTTCAGCTTCGCCGGATTGAAGACGGCAGTGCTGACGCAGGTGAAGAAGATCGGTGATTCGCCTTGCGAGCAGACCCGCGCCGACCTGGCTGCCGCGACCCAGGCCGCCATCGTCGACGTGCTGGTGAAGAAGTCGCTGCTGGCGCTGAAGGAGACGGGCCTGAAGCGCCTCGTCGTCGCGGGGGGTGTCGGCGCCAATGCGCGCCTGCGGGAGGCGCTGAACGCGGCTTGCGCCAAGCGTGGCGTCCGCGTTCACTACCCCGAACTGGCGCTGTGCACCGACAACGGCGCCATGATCGCCATGGCCGCCGCGCTGCGCGTGCAGCGCGGCCTGGCGGGGGAGGGCGCCCTGCGGCGGGACGGCGGCTTCGAGGTGCGCCCCCGCTGGGAGCTGGGCGCAGCCTGAGGGTCGCTCAGAGAACCGGGATGAGGCCGGCGTTCTCGTCGGCCACGCGCTTGGCCAGGGTGAGGCTCAGCACGCCGTTTTCGAAGCGGGCCTGGGACTGGCCCTGGTCGATGTCGGCCGGCAGGGCGAAGCTGCGGGCATAGCGGGCGGCGCGGCGCTCGCGGTAGAGCAGTCGCGAGCCGTCGCTCGGTGCGGCCTCTTCGCTCGCGGTCTCGATGTGGACGCGGCGGCCGTCGATGCGCACCTTGACGGCCTCCTTGGCCACGCCGGGCATGTCGACGGTGACGTGGTAGGCCTTGTCGTCCTCGCTCAGGTCGAGGGCGGGCGTGCGGGTGGTGTCGGCGTCGAACTGGCGCAGGACGCGGGCGACGTGGCGGGGATGGGTCAGGTAGAACATGGGAACGGACTCCTTGGCGGTGATCGCTGCTTCACGGGTCGGGAGCAGCTCCCGATGCCTGGGAGATTGGGCGGCGGCCGGGCGCTTCAAGCCCGCCCGGGCCTCGGCGGCACGGATGTCACGCATTTGCGGGGCGGGACGATGCAGCGGTTCGCCAACCCCTTGAAGGAGGCCGGCCCAGCCTCAACTCCGCGCGCCCGGGGCCGCCGGTGTTCGCGCCGTTTGGGCACCTCTGCCGCTTTCGGCTAGAATCGCGCGGTTTTGCGCCTTCGGGTGCGAAATGCCAGCACGGCTCGGGGCGGTTTCCCCCGTGTCCGCAAGTCAACCCTCCGGAAACCGTCTGCGGCAGCGCCATGCATGGTGTTTCGCCCGGCCGGACTTCCGAAACCCTTTGGAAAAAGACAATGTCCGTCGCCGATCTGAACAAGGCCGAAATCGTCAAGGCCAACGCCCGCAGCGCCAACGACACCGGCAGCCCCGAAGTCCAAGTCGCCCTGCTGACCGCTCGCATCAACGAGCTGACTCCCCACTTCAAGACCCACGCCAAGGACCATCATGGCCGCCGCGGCCTGCTGAAGATGGTCAACCAGCGCAAGAGCCTGCTGGCCTACCTGAAGAACAAGGATGCCGAGCGCTACACCGCGCTGATCCAGAAGCTGGGCCTGCGCAAGTAATTCGTCGAACCCCGCAAGGAGCCTGTCTGGTCCAACAAGCCCAGTACAGGCTCTTTGTCCTTCTACCGAGGAACCGAGCTGACGTGGTGTCGGATGTGTCATTCCAAGACGGTTGCAGCTTGAGCCGCCCTGGAATGGCATTCGAGCCAAACCCAGCCTTGTTCCCGGTTCCACCGGACGCCTGAGCGCGTCCTCCACAACCAGGAGATGAGCATGTCCATGTTCAACAAGGTCACCAAGTCCTTCCAATGGGGCCGCCACCAAGTCGTGCTGGAAACGGGTGAGATCGCCCGCCAGTCCACCGGTGCCGTCCTCGTCAACATCGAAGGCACCGTGGTGCTGGCCACCGTGGTCGCCAAGACCGAGGCCAAGGCCGGCCAGGACTTCTTCCCGCTGACGGTCGACTACATCGAGAAGACCTACGCTGCCGGCAAGATCCCCGGCAGCTTCTTCAAGCGCGAGGGCCGTCCCTCCGAGCACGAGACCCTGACCAGCCGCCTGATCGACCGTCCGATCCGCCCGCTGTTCCCCGAAGGCTTCTTCAACGAAGTCCAGGTCGTCATCCACGTCGTCAGCCTGAACCCCGAGGTGCAGGCCGACATCGCCGCCATGATCGGCACCTCCGCCGCGCTGGCCGTGTCCGGCATCCCCTTCAACGGCCCGATCGGCGCCGCCCGCGTGGGCTACGTCAACGGCGAGTACGTGCTGAACCCCAGCAAGTCCGAGCTGGTCAACAGCCAGATGGACCTGGTCGTCGCCGGCACGCAAGCCGCCGTGCTGATGGTGGAGTCCGAGGCCTCGGGCCTGTCGGAAGAAGTCATGCTGGGCGCGGTCGTCTACGGCCATGACCAGGGCAATGTCGCCATCGCCGCGATCAACGAACTGGTCAAGGAAGCCGGCAAGCCGGCCTGGAGCTGGACCGCGCCTGCCAAGGACGAAGCATTCATCGCCAAGGTCAACGCCCTGGCCGAAGGCCCTCTGCGCGAGGCCTACCAGATCCGCTCCAAGCAGGCCCGCACGCAAGCCTGCCGCACCGCCGCCGCGAACGTTTTCGCCGCGCTGACCGCCGAGGGCGTGGCCTTCGATAAGGTCGAGGTGGAAGGCCTGCTGTTCGAGATCGAAGCCCGCATCGTGCGCAGCCAGATCCTGGCCGGCGAGCCGCGCATCGACGGCCGCGACACCCGCACCGTGCGCCCCATCGAGATCCGCAACGGCATCCTGCCGCGCACCCACGGCTCGGCGCTCTTCACCCGCGGCGAGACCCAGGCCCTGGTCGTCGCGACGCTGGGCACGGACCGCGACGCCCAGCGCATCGACGCGCTGGACGGCGAGTTCGAAGACCGCTTCATGCTGCACTACAACATGCCCCCCTTCGCCACCGGCGAGACGGGCCGCGTGGGCAGCCCCAAGCGCCGCGAGATCGGCCACGGCCGCCTGGCCAAGCGCGCCCTGGTCGCCGTGCTGCCGAGCAAGGAAGAGTTCCCGTATTCGCTGCGCGTGGTCTCCGAGATCACCGAGTCCAACGGTTCTTCGTCGATGGCTTCCGTCTGCGGCGGCTGCCTGTCGCTGATGGACGCCGGCGTGCCCCTGAAGGCCCACGTGGCCGGCATCGCCATGGGCCTGATCAAGGACGGCAACCGCTTCGCCGTGCTGACCGACATCCTCGGTGACGAGGACCACCTCGGCGACATGGACTTCAAGGTGGCCGGTACCTCCACCGGCATCACCGCCCTGCAGATGGACATCAAGATCCAGGGCATCACCAAGGAAATCATGCAGGTCGCCCTGGCGCAGGCCAAGGAAGCCCGCCTGCACATCCTGGGCAAGATGGTCGAGGCCATGGGCAGCGCCAACACCGAGGTGTCGCAGTTCGCCCCGCGCCTGTACACGATGAAGATCAACCCGGAGAAGATCCGTGACGTGATCGGCAAGGGCGGCGCCACCATCCGCGCGCTGACCGAAGAGACCGGCACCACCATCGACATCGGTGAGGACGGCACCATCACCATCGCCTCGACGGACGCCGAGAAGGCCGAGATGGCCAAGAAGCGCATCGCCGAGATCACGGCCGAGGTCGAAGTGGGCAAGGTCTACGAAGGGCCGGTCACCAAGATCCTGGACTTCGGTGCCCTCGTGAACCTGCTGCCTGGCAAGGACGGCCTGCTGCACATCAGCCAGATCGCCCACCAGCGCGTCGAGAAGGTGACGGACTTCCTGCAGGAAGGCCAGATCGTCAAGGTCAAGGTGCTCGAGACCGACGAGAAGGGCCGCATCAAGCTGTCCATGAAGGCGCTGCTGGACCGCCCCGAGCGCGAAGCCGCCCCGGCGCCCGCGCCGGTCGCTCCGGCTGCCGACGACACGCCTCCGGCCGCGGAGTAAGTCGACCGGCATGCGAGCCATCGCGATCACCCGCCCCGGCGGGCCCGAGGTGCTGGAACTGGCAGAGCGGCCGGATCCGGTCGCGGGCCCGGGTGAGTGCCTGATCCGCGTGGCGGCCTCGGGCATCAACCGCCCGGACGTGCTGCAGCGCAAAGGCGCCTACCCGCCGCCGCCGGGCGCGAGCGACCTGCCCGGGCTGGAGGTGGCTGGCGTGATCGTCGACGGCGATGCCTCGGCCCTCGCCGCGCATGGCTTCAAGCTGGGTGACCCGGTCTGCGCGCTGGCCAATGGCGGCGGTTACGCCGAGCTGTGCGCGGTCCCGGTCGGCCAGTGCCTGCCGGTGCCGCAGGGTTGGTCGATGGCGCAGGCGGCCAGCCTGCCCGAGACCTGCTTCACCGTCTGGGCCAACGTCTTCGACCGTGCCGGCCTGCAGGCGGGGGAGGCCCTGCTCATCCATGGCGGTTCGAGCGGCATCGGCGTGACGGCCACCCAGATGGCCAAGGCCCTGGGCGCGCGGGTGTTCGTGACGGTCGGCAGCGCCGACAAGGCCGAGGCCTGCAAGGCGCTCGGCGCCGAGTTGGCGATCAACTACCGCGAGCAGGATTTCGTCGCCGAGGCCAAGGCCGCCACAGGCGGCCGCGGCGTGGACGTCATTCTCGACATGGTGGCCGGCGACTACATCGGCCGTGGCGTCCAGGCGCTCGCCGAGGACGGTCGCCTGGCCCTCATCGCGGTGCAGGGCGGCGTGAAGTCCGAGATCGATGCCGGCCTCGTGCTTCGCAAGCGGCTGACGATCACCGGCTCGACGCTGCGCCCCCGCTCCGCGGCTTTCAAGGCCGGCGTGGCGCGCTCGTTGCGCGACAAGGTCTGGCCCTTGATCGATGCCGGCCGCATCAGGCCGGTCATCGATCGCGAACTGCCTGCCGCGCAGGCGGCCGAGGCGCATGCGCGGATGGAATCCAACCAGCACATCGGCAAGATCGTGCTGACGTGGTGATGGAGCTGACATGAGAAAAAAACTCGTCGTGGGCAACTGGAAGATGCATGGCAGCCGCGCTGCCAATGCCCAATTGCTCGCCGGCCTGAAGGAGGCCGGCCCCTGGAACGCCGACGTGGCCGTCTGCGTGCCTTTCCCCTACATCGCCGAAACGGCCCTGGCCCTCACGGGCACGGCCATCGCCTACGGCGCCCAGGACTGTTCGGCCCACGAGCAGGGCGCCTACACCGGCGAGGTATCGAGCGCCATGCTGGCCGACATTGGCTGCCGCTACGTCATCGTCGGCCACTCCGAGCGGCGTGCCTATCACGCCGAGGGCGACCAGCTCGTTGCGGACAAGGCCAAGGCGGCCCTGGCCCACGGCGTGACGCCCATCGTCTGCGTCGGCGAGACCCGCGCCGAGCGCGAGGCCGGCCAGACCGAGGCCGTCGTCAAGCGCCAGCTCGCGGCCGTCATCCACACGTTGGGGCATTGCTGCGGCGAGATGGTGGTGGCCTACGAGCCCGTCTGGGCCATCGGCACGGGCCTCACGGCCACGCCCGAGCAGGCCCAGGCGGTGCATGCCGTGCTGCGCGCCCAACTGCATGCAGCGACCGACCGTTCGGCGGCCATGCGCATCCTCTACGGCGGCAGCGTCAAGGCCGACAACGCGGCCCAGCTCTTCGGCCAGCCCGACATCGATGGCGGGCTGATCGGCGGCGCCTCGTTGAAGGCCGCCGATTTCGCCGCCATCTGCCTGGCGGCTGCCCACTGAGTTTCCGGGTGCCTCGCCGCAGGGCAGGGCGCCAACAAGTTTTGATGGAGTGTTTGGAATGCAGTTCTTTGCGAATCTGGTGTTGATCGTCCAGTTGCTGTCCGCCCTGGCGATCATCGGTCTGGTGCTGGTTCAGCACGGCAAGGGGGCCGACATGGGGGCCTCCTTCGGCAGTGGCGCGTCGGGCAGCCTGTTCGGCGCCACCGGCAGCGCCAATTTCCTGTCGCGCAGCACCGCGGTCGCGGCCACGCTGTTCTTCGGCTGCACGCTGGGCCTGGCCTTCCTGTCCAACGGCCGCAGCAGCGCTCCCACGTCGGACACGGCGCTGGACCGCGCCGCGGTCGTAGCGCCGGCGGCGTCCGCGGCCGCTTCGGGTGCTGCCGCCATTCCGGGCGCCATCGTGGCTCCCGTGGCGCCGGCCTCGGCCGCCGCTTCGGGCGCGGCGAACTGAAGCCTGACCAAAAACCTCGCCGGGAGTCAGGGGACCGTCATTTTTCGGTATAGAATGCGAGGCTGTCTGGCAAGCAATCCCTCCCCGAGTTGCCAGACATATTGAAGTTACTGCCGTCGTGGTGAAATTGGTAGACACGCTATCTTGAGGGGGTAGTGGCGAAAGCTGTGCGAGTTCGAGTCTCGCCGACGGCACCAAACATTCGGCAAGGCTTCCACCCATGTGGAGGCCGGCCAGAGCGGCCTGTCGCCAAGGTCATCCGGGTTTGCTGCGGATGGCCGGGGCAAGGTTTCAGGCGGGCGCGATCCGCGAGCGACATCATTCGATTCGCTGGTGGCGCGCCTGTTTGCTTTTGTGGCCGGCAGAGTCCCGGCCGCGTTGACGAAGACCCATAGTCGACCCGAGAAGGCACCCATGAATCTCGATCAGTACCTGCCCGTCATCCTGTTCATCCTGGTCGGCGCGGTGGTCGGGATCGCTCCCCAGGTGCTGGGCGCGCTGCTGGGTCCCAATCGGCCGGATCAGGCCAAGAACTCCCCCTACGAATGCGGCTTCGAGGCCTTTGAAGACGCGCGCATGAAATTCGACGTGCGCTACTACCTCGTCGCCATCCTGTTCATCCTTTTCGACCTGGAAATCGCCTTCCTGTTTCCGTGGGCCGTTGCGCTCAAGGACATCGGCGCGACGGGCTTCTGGGCGATGATGATCTTCCTCGGCATTCTGGTCGTTGGCTTCGCCTACGAGTGGAAAAAAGGCGCCCTGGATTGGGAATAAACGCCACGCCAAACACGCTGGGAATTCGAAATGGGTATTGAAGGCGTCCTGAAAGAGGGCTTTGTCACGACCTCGGTCGACAAGCTCATCAACTGGTCCAAGACGGGCTCCCTCTGGCCGATGACCTTCGGCCTGGCCTGCTGTGCGGTGGAAATGATGCACGCGGGCGCCGCCCGCTACGACATCGACCGCTTCGGCATGCTGTTCCGCCCGAGCCCGCGCCAGTCCGACCTGATGATCGTGGCCGGCACGCTGTGCAACAAGATGGCGCCGGCCCTGCGCAAGGTCTATGACCAGATGGCCGAGCCGCGCTGGGTGCTCTCGATGGGCTCCTGCGCCAACGGCGGCGGCTACTACCACTACAGCTACTCGGTGGTGCGCGGCTGCGACCGCATCGTGCCGGTGGACGTCTACGTGCCCGGCTGCCCGCCGACGGCCGAGGCCCTTCTCTACGGCATCCTGCAGCTGCAGGCCAAGATCCGCCGCGAAAACACCATCGCCCGCTGAGCCCGGCATGAGCATGAACCTCGACACCCTGGCCCAGCAGATTGCGGCCGTCCTCGGCGAGCGCGTCGTCGAACTGAAAAACGCCCTGGGGGAGCTGACGCTCACCGTGCGCGCTGCCGACTACCTCGACGTGGCCACGACGCTGCGCGACCACCCCGAGCTCAAGCTCGAGCAGCTCATCGACCTCTGCGGCGTCGACTACAGCACCTACGGCGACGGCGCCTACGAAGGCCTGCGCTATGCGGTGGTGAGCCACCTGCTGTCGGTGGCCAAGAACTGGCGCCTGCGCCTGAAAGTCTTCGCGACGGACGACGACTTTCCCTGCGTCGCCTCGGTCACGCCGGTCTGGAACTCCGCCAACTGGTTCGAGCGCGAGGCCTTCGACATGTACGGCATCATCTTCGACGGCCACAACGACTTGCGCCGCATCCTGACGGACTACGGCTTCATCGGCCACCCGATGCGCAAGGACTTCCCGGTGTCGGGCCATGTCGAGATGCGCTACGACGCCGAGCAGAAGCGCGTCATCTACCAGCCGGTGACCATCGAGCCGCGCGAGATCACGCCGCGCATCATCCGCGAAGACAAGTACGGCGGCCTTTGAGTCTGTAAGCCATGGCAGAAATCAAGAACTACACGCTGAACTTCGGCCCCCAGCACCCGGCCGCCCACGGCGTGCTGCGCCTGGTGCTGGAGCTCGACGGCGAAGTCATCCAACGCGCCGACCCCCACATCGGCCTGCTGCACCGCGCGACCGAGAAGCTCGCCGAGCAGAAGACCTTCATCCAGTCGCTGCCCTACATGGACCGCCTCGACTACGTGTCGATGATGGCCAACGAGCACGCCTACTGCCTGGCCATCGAGAAGATGCTGGGCATCGAGGTGCCCATCCGCGCCCAGTACATCCGCGTCATGTTCGCGGAGTTGACCCGCATCCTCAACCACCTGCTGTGGCTGGGCGCGCACGGGCTGGACTGCGGCGCGATGAACATCCTCATCTACTGCTTCCGCGAGCGTGAAGACATCTTCGACATGTACGAGGCGGTGTCGGGTGCGCGCATGCACGCGGCCTACTTCCGTCCGGGCGGTGTCTACCGCGACCTGCCGGACGCCATGCCGCAGTACCAGGTCAGCAAGATCAAGAACGCCAAGACCATCGCCCAGCTCAACGAGAACCGCCAGGGCTCGCTGCTGGACTTCATCGAGGACTTCTGCCGCCGCTTCCCCAAGAACGTCGACGACTACGAGACGCTGCTGACCGACAACCGCATCTGGAAGCAGCGTACGGTGGGTATCGGCGTCGTGTCGCCCGAGCGCGCGCTGAACCTCGGCTTCAGCGGCCCCATGCTGCGCGGCTCGGGCATCGCCTGGGACCTGCGCAAGAAGCAGCCCTACGACGTCTATGACCGCATGGACTTCGACATCCCGCTGGGCACCAACGGCGACACCTACGACCGCTACGTGGTGCGCGTGCAGGAGATGCGCGAGGCCAACCGCATCGTCCAGCAGTGCGTGCAATGGCTCAAGGCCAACCCCGGCCCGGTCATCACGGACAACCACAAGGTCGCGCCCCCGGCCCGCGTGGACATGAAGTCCAACATGGAAGAGCTGATCCACCACTTCAAGCTCTTCACCGAAGGCTTCCACGTGCCCGAGGGCGAGGCCTACGCGGCCGTCGAGCATCCCAAGGGCGAATTCGGCATCTACCTCGTCAGCGACGGGGCCAACAAGCCTTATCGCCTCAAGATCCGCGCGCCGGGCTTCCCCCACCTCGCGGCGCTCGACGAAATGGGCAAGGGCCACATGATCGCGGACGCCGTGGCCATCATCGGCACGATGGACATCGTGTTCGGCGAGATCGATCGTTGACAGGCAAGCGATGACGAGCAGCACCGACTACACCCTGAGCGACGCCACCCGCGCTCGCTTCGACCGCGAGGTCGCCAAGTACCCCTACGAACTGCGCCAGTCCGCCGTGATGGCCTGCCTGGCCATCGTGCAGCAGGAAGAGGGCTACGTCTCCCGCGCCGCGGAAGATGCCATCGCCGCCCACCTCGGCATGCCGCCCATCGCGGTCTACGAGGTGACGACCTTCTACAACATGTACAACCAGCAGCCGGTGGGCAAGTTCAAGCTGAACGTCTGCGCCAACCTGCCTTGCCAACTGCGCGACGGCCAGAAGGCGCTGGACCACCTCTGCGGCAAGCTCGGCATCGAGCAGGGCGGCACCACGGCCGACGGCCTTTTCACCGTCCAGAAGAGCGAATGCCTGGGCGCCTGCGCCGATGCGCCGGTGATGCTGGTCAACGACCGCCAGATGTGCAGCTTCATGACGGCCGAGCGGCTGGATGAACTGGTCGACGTGCTGCGTGCCGAGGCTGGCAAGGCCTGAGGATGACGATGCTGGACCTCTCCAAATTCCAAGCGACGGGCGCCGAGACCTGCTTCCACGGTCGCCATATCAGCCCGCAGATCTATGCCGACCTGAACGGCAAGAACTGGTCGATCAAGGACTACGAGGCCCGCGGCGGCTACGCCGCCCTGCGCAAGATCCTGGGCAAGGACGGCGGCGAAGGCCTGACGCCTGATCAAGTGATCGCGGAAGTGAAGACCTCGGCCCTGCGCGGCCGTGGCGGCGCCGGCTTCCCGACCGGCCTGAAGTGGAGCTTCATGCCGCGCCAGTTCCCGGGCCAGAAGTACCTCGTCTGCAACTCCGACGAAGGCGAGCCGGGCACCTGCAAGGACCGCGAGATCCTGATGCACAACCCGCACCAGGTCATCGAAGGCATGGCCATCGCTGCCTACGCGATGGGCATCACCGTTGGCTACAACTACATCCACGGCGAGATCTTCGAGGTCTACGAGCGTTTCGAGGCCGCCCTTGAGGAAGCCCGTGCCGCCGGCTACCTCGGCGACAAGATCATGGGCTCGGGCTTCAGCTTCCAGCTGCATGCCCACCACGGCTTCGGCGCCTACATCTGCGGCGAGGAAACCGCGCTGCTGGAGTCGCTCGAAGGCAAGAAGGGCCAGCCGCGCTTCAAGCCGCCGTTCCCGGCGAGCTTCGGCCTGTACGGCAAGCCCACCACCATCAACAACACCGAGACCTTCGCGGCCGTGCCCTGGATCATCCGCAACGGCGGCCAGGCCTACCTCGAGATCGGCAAGCCCAACAACGGCGGCACCAAGCTGTTCTCGGTCAGCGGCGACGTCGAGAAGCCCGGCAACTTCGAGATCCCGCTGGGCACGCCGTTCTCGACGCTGCTCGAGCTGGCCGGCGGCGTGCGCAAGGGCCGCAAGCTCAAGGCCGTCATCCCTGGCGGCTCGTCGGCTCCCGTGCTGCCCGCCGAGGTGATGATGCAGTGCACGATGGACTATGACTCCATCGCCAAGGCCGGCTCCATGCTGGGCTCGGGCGCCGTCATCGTCATGGACGACTCGCGCTGCATGGTGCAGAGCCTCATCCGCCTGTCCTACTTCTACGCCCACGAGTCCTGCGGCCAGTGCACGCCCTGCCGCGAGGGCACGGGCTGGATGCATCGCGTGCTCGAGCGCATCTACGCCGGCCACGGCCGGCCCGAGGACATCGAGCTGCTGAACTCGGTGGCCGACAACATCCAGGGCCGCACGATCTGTGCGCTGGGCGACGCCGCCGCCATGCCGGTGCGCGCCATGCTCAAGCACTTCAAGCACGAGTTCGTGCACCTGATTGAACACAAGAAGCCCCTGGTGGCTCCGACTTGAGCGCCACCGGGAAACGCATCATGGTTGAAATCGAACTCGACGGTCAGAAGGTCTCGGTCCAGGAAGGCAGCATGGTCATGCATGCCGCCGAGAAGGCCGGCACCTACATCCCGCACTTCTGCTACCACAAGAAGCTGTCCATCGCGGCCAACTGCCGCATGTGCCTCGTGGACGTGGAGAAGGCGCCCAAGCCCATGCCGGCCTGCGCCACCCCGGTCACCCAGGGCATGATCGTCCGCACCAAGAGCGACAAGGCGCTCAAGGCACAGCAGGGCGTCATGGAATTCCTGCTGATCAACCACCCGCTGGACTGCCCCATCTGCGACCAGGGCGGCGAGTGCCAGCTGCAGGACCTGGCTGTGGGCTACGGCTCGGGCAAGAGCCGCTACACCGAAGAAAAGCGCGTCGTCTTCCACAAGAACGTCGGGCCGCTGATCTCCATGGAGGAGATGAGCCGCTGCATCCACTGCACCCGCTGCGTGCGCTTCGGCCAGGAGATCGCCGGCGTGATGGAGCTGGGCATGGCCCACCGCGGCGAGCACAGCGAGATCCAGACCTTCGTCGGCCGCACGGTGGACTCCGAGCTGTCCGGCAACATGATCGACCTCTGCCCCGTCGGTGCGTTGACCAGCAAGCCCTTCCGCTATAGCGCCCGCACCTGGGAGCTGTCGCGCCGCAAGAGCGTCAGCCCACACGATTCCACCGGTGCCAACCTGATCGTGCAGGTCAAGGGCAACCAGGTCATGCGCGTCGTGCCGCTGGAGAACGAGGCCATCAACGAGTGCTGGCTGTCCGACCGCGACCGCTTCAGCTATGAAGGCCTGAACAGCGACGCCCGCCTGACCGCGCCCATGATCAAGCAGGGCGGGGCGTGGAAGCAGGTCGATTGGACGCAGGCGCTGGAATACATCGCCAACGGCCTGAAGTCGATCAAGGCCGACCATGGCGCCCAGGCCATCGGTGCGCTGGCCTCGCCGCACAGCACGGTCGAGGAACTGCACCTGCTGGCCCAGTTGGTGCGCGGCCTCGGCAGCGACAACATCGACCACCGCCTGCGCCACAGCGACTTCGGCAACGCCGCGCCTGCCGGCCAGGCCCGCTGGCTCGGCACCTCCATCGCCAGCCTGTCGGAGCTGGACCGTGCGCTGGTCGTGGGCTCGGTGCTGCGCAAGGACCATCCGCTCTTCGCCGCCCGCCTGCGCCACGCTGCGCGCCGCGGTGCCGCGGTACACCGCATCGGCGTCAACCACGACGACTGGCTGATGCCCGTCGCCGCCTCCATCACCGCCGCGCCGTCGGCGTGGGTGCAGGCCCTGGCGGACGTGGCTGCGGCCATCGGCGCCTCCACCGGTGCCACGGCCCCCCTGGCCGGCAACGCGACCGACGCGGCCAAGGCCGTCGCCGCCAGCCTGTTGTCCGGCCAGCACAAGGCCGTGCTGCTGGGCAACGCCGCCGCCGAGCATCCGCAGGCGGCCAGCCTGCTTGCCCTGGCGCAGTGGATCGGCCAGCAGACCGGCGCGAGCGTCGGCTACCTGACGGCCGCCGCCAACAGCGTCGGCGCTCAGCTCGTCAAGGCCCAGCCGCAAGCCGGTGGCCTGGACGCTGGCCGGATGCTGTCGGGCACTGCGCTGAAGGCGGTGCTGCTGCTCAACACCGACCCCGTGCTCGACGCCGCCAATGCCGGCGCCGCGGCCAAGGCGCTGGATGCCGCCGAGATGGTCGTCGCCTTCAGCCCCTTCAAGAGCGGCCTGGAGTACGCCGACGTCCTGCTGCCCATCTCGCCCTTCACCGAGACCTCGGGCAGCTTCGTCAACGCCGAGGGCCGGCTGCAGAGCTTCGTCGGCGTGGCCCGCCCGCTGATCGAGACCCGGCCGGGCTGGAAGGTGCTGCGCGTGCTGGGCAACCTGCTCGGCCTCGACGGCTTCAACCAGGACAGCTCCGAACAAGTGCGCGAGCAGGCCCTGGGCGGCGACTTCGCCGGCCGGCTCAGCAACGCGACCTCCGCCACGCCGCAGGCCGCCGCGCGAGGGGAGGGCGTCGAGCGCTTCGCCAACTTGCCGGTCTACGCATCCGATGCCCTGGTCCGCAATTCCAGCCCGCTGCAGCTGACGGCCGACGGCCGTGAGGCCGCCACGGTCGGCCTGCCGGCCGGCCTGTGGCAGCAGCTGGGCCTGCAGCCGGGCGACAGTGTCCGCATCGTGCAGGACGGCGGCGCCGCCCAGCTCCCCGCCCGCCTGGAAACCGGCCTGCCCGAGGGTGTGGCCCGTGTCCCGGCCGGCCTGCCTGAAACCGCCAGCCTCGGCGCCGCCTTCGGCACGCTGAGCATCAGCAAGGTCTGAGGGAGCCCCACCCACCATGATCGACACCCTCTACCAAAACGGTGCATCTCTGCTGGGCGGCCTGTGGCCCCTGGTCTGGAGCCTGCTCAAGATCATCGCCGTCGTCGCGCCGCTCATGATCTGCGTCGCCTACCTGACGCTGTGGGAGCGCAAGGCCATCGGCTGGTCGCAGATCCGTCCGGGCCCCAACCGCGTCGGCCCCTACGGCCTGCTCACGCCCATCGCCGATGCGGTCAAGCTGATCTTCAAGGAGATCATCAAGCCGACGGCCGCGAACAAGGGCCTGTTCTTCCTCGGCCCGGTCATGACCATCATGCCGGCGCTCGCCGCCTGGGCGGTGGTGCCCTTCGGTCCGGACGCCGCCGTCGCCAACGTCAATGCCGGCCTGCTCTTCCTGATGGCCATCACCTCGCTGGAGGTCTATGGCGTCATCATTGCGGGCTGGGCCTCCAACTCGAAGTACGCCTTCCTGGGCGCGCTGCGCGCCTCGGCCCAGATGGTGAGCTACGAGATCGCCATGGGCTTCGCTCTGGTCGTCGTGCTGATGGTGACCGGTAGCCTGAACATGACCGAAGTCGTGCAGGTCCAGGAGCGTGGCACCTTCGCCGGCATGGGCCTGAACTTCCTGTCCTGGAACTGGCTGCCCCTGCTGCCCATCTTCGTCGTCTACTTCATCTCGGGCTTGGCCGAAACCAACCGCCACCCCTTCGACGTGGTGGAAGGAGAGTCCGAGATCGTCGCCGGCCACATGATCGAGTACTCGGGCATGTCCTTCGCGATGTTCTTCCTGGCCGAGTACGCCAACATGATCCTGGTGTCGGCCCTGGCCGTCGTCATGTTCCTGGGCGGCTGGAGCGCGCCGATCTCCTGGCATCTGCTGGGCATGCAGACGCCGGACTTCATCCAGCACACGATGGCGTTCTGGAACTGGGCCTGGCTGTTCGGCAAGACCTTCGTCGTCGTCACGATGTTCCTGTGGGTGCGCGCCACGTTCCCGCGCTTCCGCTACGACCAGATCATGCGTCTGGGCTGGAAGATCTTCATCCCCGTGACCCTGGTCTGGCTGGTCGTCGTCGGCCTGTGGATGCAGACCCCCCTCAATATCTGGAAGTAAGCATGAGTGGCTTCCTGCAATTCGCCAAGAGCTTCATGCTCACCGAGCTGTTCAAGGGCATGGCCCTGACCGGCCGGCATTTCCTGTCGCGCAACATCACGGTGCAGTTCCCGGAAGAGAAGACGCCGCTGTCGCCGCGCTTCCGGGGTCTGCATGCGCTGCGCCGTTACGAGAACGGCGAGGAGCGCTGCATCGCCTGCAAGCTGTGCGAGGCCGTCTGCCCGGCGATGGCCATCACCATCGAGAGCGACGTGCGCGCCGACGGCAGCCGCCGCACGACGCGCTACGACATCGACCTGACCAAGTGCATCTTCTGCGGCTTCTGCGAGGAGAGCTGCCCGGTGGACTCCATCGTCGAGACCAGCATCTTCGAATACCACGGCGAGAAGCGCGGCGACCTGTACTTCACCAAGGACATGCTGCTGGCCGTTGGTGACAAGTACGAGCCCCAAATCGCGGCCCAAAAGGAGGCGGACGCCAAGTACCGCTGATCGCTGGCGCGCCGCAAGGTGCGCAGCGGTCCAGCACAGCTGGCCTGGATACGCATGGACATCACGACCATCCTCTTCTACGTCTTCTCCGGCATCCTGCTGGTGTCGTCGTTCCGTGTCATCACGGCGCGCAGCACCGTGCATGCGGCGCTCTTCCTGATCCTGTCGTTCTTCACGGCGTCCTGCATCTGGATGCTGCTGAAGGCCGAGTTCCTGGCCATCGCCCTGGTCCTCGTCTACATCGGCGCGGTCATGGTGCTCTTCCTGTTCGTCGTCATGATGCTCGACCTCAACACGGACAGCATGCGTGAGGGCTTCTGGAAGCACCTGCCCGTGGCCGCCGTCATCGGCGCGCTGATCGCCTTCGAGATGGGCATCGTGCTGATGGGCGGCTTCCAGCTGTCCGACGCCCCCGTGGCCACCGCGGCCCAGGTGCAGCAGGGCAACACCAAGCTGCTGGGCATCGAGATCTACACGAGTTACCTCTACCCGCTGCAGATTGCGGCCGTGCTGCTGCTCGTCGCCATCGTCGCCGCCATCGCGCTGACGCTGCGCCGCCGCAAGGACTCGCGCGCCATGGACCCGTCCGAGCAGGTCAAGGTCACCAAGGCCCAGCGCCTGAAGATCGTCAAGATGGCGCCGACCGTCGCCGCGCCTGCGCAACCCGCCGCACCCACCGAAGGAGGCCAGGCATGATCGGCGCCGCTGGACTGACCCTGGGCCACTTCCTGACGCTCGGCGCGATGCTGTTCGCGCTGTCGGTGATCGGCATCTTCCTGAACCGCAAGAACCTGATCGTGCTGCTGATGGCCATCGAGCTGATGCTGCTGGCGGTCAACCTGAACTTCGTCGCCTTCTCGCACTACCTCGGCGACATGGGCGGCCAGGTCTTCGTGTTCTTCATCCTGACCGTCGCGGCGGCCGAGTCGGCCATCGGCCTGGCCATCCTGGTCGTGCTGTTCCGCAACCGGGCCAGCATCAACGTCGAAGAGCTCGACGCTCTCAAGGGCTGAGGACACGCACAAGATGTCTGCACAACTTTCCCAGAACCTGCTGCTGACGGTGCCGCTGGCGCCGCTGGCCGGTGCCGTCGTGGCTGGCTTCTTCGGCAAGGCCGTGGGCCGGCGCGGTGCCCACATGGCCACCATCCTCGGCGTGCTCGTCGCCTTCGTCATTTCGGCCATGACGCTCTACAGCGTCGCCGTCGACGGGGCGCGCTTCAACGCCACCGTCTACGAATGGATGGTGCTCGGGCCCTTGAAGATGGAGGTCGGCTTCCTCATCGACGGCCTGACCGCCATGATGATGTGCGTGGTGACCTTCGTGTCGCTGATGGTGCACATCTACACCATCGGCTACATGGAAGAGGATCCGGGCTACCAGCGCTTCTTCTCCTACATCTCGCTGTTCACCTTCAGCATGCTGATGCTCGTCATGAGCAACAACATGCTGCAGCTGTTCTTCGGCTGGGAGGCCGTGGGCCTGGTGTCCTACCTGCTGATCGGCTTCTGGTACACCAAGCCCAGCGCGATCTTCGCGAACATGAAGGCCTTCCTGGTGAACCGGGTGGGCGACTTCGGCTTCATCCTGGGCATCGGCCTGCTGGTGGCCTACGGCGGCTCGCTCAACTACGCCGAGACCTTCGCCAAGGCGGACGCGCTGTCCAAGCTGACCTTCCCCGGTACCGACTGGGCGCTGCTCACCGTCGCCTGCATCTGCCTGTTCATCGGCGCCATGGGCAAGAGCGCGCAGTTCCCCCTGCACGTCTGGCTGCCCGACTCCATGGAAGGCCCGACCCCCATCTCCGCGCTGATCCACGCGGCGACGATGGTGACGGCCGGCATCTTCATGGTGGCGCGCATGTCGCCGCTGTTCGAGCTGTCCGACACGGCGCTGAACTTCGTGCTGGTCATCGGTGCCATCACGGCCCTGTTCATGGGCTTCCTCGGCATCATCCAGAACGACATCAAGCGCGTGGTGGCCTACTCCACGCTGTCCCAGCTGGGCTACATGACCGTCGCCCTGGGCGCCTCGGCCTACTCGGTCGCCGTCTTCCACCTGATGACGCACGCCTTCTTCAAGGCGCTGCTCTTCCTGGGTGCCGGCTCCGTGATCATCGGCATGCACCATGACCAGGACATCCGCAACATGGGCGGCCTGCGCAAGTACATGCCCATCACCTGGATCACCTCGCTGCTGGGCTCGCTCGCGCTGATCGGCACGCCGCTGTTCTCGGGCTTCTATTCCAAGGACTCGATCATCGAGGCCGTGCACGCCAGCCACCTGCCGGGCGCGGGCTTCGCCTACTTCGCCGTCATCGTCGGCGTGTTCGTGACGGCCTTCTACAGCTTCCGGATGTACTTCCTCGTCTTCCACGGCAAGGAGCACTTCCACCACAAGCCCTTCCCGCCGGAGGACGACGGGGCCCACGGCCACGACGACCACCACGACCACACGCCCCACGAATCGCCCGCCGTCGTCTGGGTGCCCCTGGTGCTGCTGGCCATCCCCTCGGTCGTGATCGGCTTCATGACCATCCAGCCCATGCTGTTCGGCGATTTCTTCAAGGACGCCATCTTCGTCAACGAGCACCTGCACCCGGCGATGGAGGAACTGGCCCATGACTTCCACGGCGCCGCCGCCATGGCCCTGCACGGCCTGAAGTCGCTGCCTTTCTGGCTGGCCCTGGGCGGCGTCGTGACGGCCTACGTGTTCTACATGGTGGCCCCGGCGATCCCGGCAGCGCTCGCCAAGGTGCTGCGCCCGGTCGTCGTGATCCTCGAGAACAAGTACTACATGGACTGGATCAACGAGAACATCCTGGCGCGCCTGGCGCGCGCCATCGGTGTCGGCCTCTGGAAGGGCGGAGACGCCGGCCTGATCGACGGCCTGATCATCAACGGCTCGGCCCGCACGGTGGGCGGCATCGCCGGCCTGGTGCGCCGCGTGCAGACCGGCTACCTCTACTGGTACGCCCTCGTCATGATCCTCGGCGTCATGGGCCTGATGACCTGGCAGCTGTGGCCCTACATCAAGCCCCACTTCAACGCCCTGTTCGGGCTCTGAGCGGAGGCGGAGAACAAGAATGCTGAGTCTTGCGATTTTCCTGCCCATCGTCTGCGGCGCCCTGCTGCTGGCGCTCGGCCGTGACGACCAGGCCAACGCCGTGCGCTGGATGGCGCTGGTGGCCGCGGTGGCGAGCCTGCTCGTCACCCTGCCGCTGATCACCGGTTTCGACACCACGACGGCTGCCCTGCAGTTCGTCGAGAACCAGCCCTGGATCGAGCGCTTCAACATCCGCTACCACCTCGGCGTGGATGGCATCTCGATGTGGTTCGTGCCGCTGACCGCCTTCATCACGGTCATCGTCGTCATCTCTGCCTGGGAAGTGATCGAGACGCGCGTCAACCAGTACATGGGCGCCTTCCTCATCCTGTCGGGCCTGATGGTCGGCGTGTTCTCGGCCGTGGACGGCATGCTGTTCTACGTGTTCTTCGAGGCCACGCTGATCCCGATGTACATCATCATCGGCGTGTGGGGCGGCCCCAACCGGGTCTACGCGGCCTTCAAGTTCTTCCTCTACACGCTGGCCGGCTCGCTGCTGATGCTGGTGGCGCTGCTCTACCTGTACTACCAGTCGGGCGGCAGCTTCGACATCCCCACCTGGCACAAGCTGCCGCTGGCCGGCTCGGCCCAGACCTGGCTGTTCTTCGCCTTCCTGGCGGCGTTCTCGGTCAAGGTGCCGATGTGGCCGGTGCATACCTGGCTGCCCGACGCCCACGTCGAGGCGCCCACGGGCGGCTCCGTCGTGCTGGCCGCCATCATGCTGAAGCTGGGCTGCTACGGCTTCCTGCGCTTCTCGCTGCCCATCGCGCCCGACGCGGCCCACCAGTGGGCCTGGCTCATCATCGCGATGTCGCTGATTGCCGTCGTCTACATCGGCCTCGTCGCCCTGGTGCAGAAGGACATGAAGAAGCTGGTGGCCTACTCGTCCATCGCCCACATGGGCTTCGTGACGCTGGGCTTCTTCGTCTTCAACGAGCTCGGCATGTCGGGCGCCATCGTGCAGATGGTCTCCCACGGCTTCGTCTCGGGCGCCATGTTCCTGTGCATCGGCGTGCTCTACGACCGTGTGCACTCGCGTGAGATCGCTTCCTACGGCGGCGTCGTCAACACCATGCCCACCTTCGCCGCCTTCGCCGTCTTCTTCGGCATGGCCAACTGCGGCCTGCCGGCGACGGCCGGCTTCGTGGGCGAGTGGATGGTCATCCTCGGCACCGTCAAGGCCAACTTCTGGCTGGGCGGCATCGCGGCCACGGCCCTGGTGTTCGGCGCGGCCTACACGCTGTGGATGATCAAGCGCGTCTACTTCGGCGCCATCGCCAACGACCACGTGCGCGCCCTGACCGACATCAACAAGCGCGAATTCATCATGCTGGCCCTGCTGGCCGTGGCGACGCTCTACATGGGCGTCTATCCCAAGCCCTTCACCGACGTGATGCACAGCTCCGTCGACGCGCTGCTCCAGCACGTCGCGCAGAGCAAGATCCCGGGTTGACGGCGAGCTGAGGCAAAACAATGAACGACATGAACTGGCTCGCCATCTATCCCGAAATCCTGCTGCTGGCGATGGGCTGCGTCGTCGCCCTGGTGGACCTCTGGGTCACCGACGAGCAGCGCCGCCCGACCTACTGGCTGACGCAGCTGACCCTGCTCATCGTGGCCGGCCTGCACTTCAGCTATTTCGACGCCGGCCTCACCACCTACGCGATGCAGGGCATGGTCGTCGCCGACCCGATGGGCCACCTGCTGGCGGGCTTCGCCTGCATCGCGACGCTGATCGCCATGGTCTACGCCCGGCCCTACGCCGGCGTGCGCGAGATGCTGAAGGGCGAGCTCTTCATCCTCAGCCTCTTCGCGCTGCTGGGCATCAACGTGATGCTGTCGGCCAACAACTTCCTGGTCGTCTATCTCGGCCTGGAGCTGATGAGCCTGTCGCTGTACGCCCTCGTGGCCCTGCGCCGCGACCACGCCGTCTCGACCGAGGCCGCGATGAAGTACTTCGTCCTCGGCGCCCTGGCCAGCGGCTTCCTGCTCTACGGCCTGTCGATGATGTACGGCGCCACCGGCTCCCTCAGCATCCCCGAGGTCTTCGACGTCATCTCCAAGGGCATCCCCAACAAGTCGGTGCTGGTCTTCGGCGTCGTCTTCGTCGTCGCCGGCCTGGCCTTCAAGCTCGGCGCCGCGCCCTTCCACATGTGGGTGCCCGACGTCTACCAGGGCGCGCCCACGGCCGTCACCCTGCTCATCGGCGGCGCGCCCAAGCTGGCGGCCTTCGCCATCACCATGCGCCTGCTCGTCGAGGGCATGATCGGCATGGCCGCGGACTGGCAGCAGATGATGGTGGTGCTGTCGGTGCTGTCGCTGCTCGTCGGCAACCTCGCCGCCATCGCCCAGAGCAACCTCAAGCGCATGCTGGCCTACTCGACCATCGCCAACATGGGCTTCATGCTGCTGGCCATGACGGCCGGCGTCGTCAACGAGAGCACCAAGTGGGGCAACAACGCCTACAGCTCGGCGATGTTCTACGTCATCACCTACGTGCTGACGACCCTGGGCACCTTCGGCATGGTCATCCTGCTGTCGCGCCAGGGCCATGAGGCCGAGGAGATCAAGGACCTGGCCGGCCTGGCCAAGCGCAGTCCCTGGTTCGCGCTGGTCATGACCCTCTTCATGTTCTCCCTGGCCGGCGTGCCGCCGACGGTCGGCTTCTACGCCAAGCTCGCGGTGCTTCAGGCCCTGGTGACGACCAACGTCCAGGCCTACCTCTACCTCGCCGTCTTCGCCGTCGTCATCTCCCTGGTGGGCGCCTTCTACTACCTGCGCGTCGTCAAGGTCATGTTCTTCGACGAGCCGACCGACACCGCCGCCATCGCCGCCCCGGGCGACGTGCGCATCGTGATGTCGCTCAACGGCGCGGCCATGCTGGTGTTCGGCGTGCTGCCCGGCGGCCTGATGGCGTGGTGCGCCCACGCCATCATGAAGACCCTCTCGACCTGACGGAGCGGCGATGGACCAGGGCGTGGCCGTCTGGCTGGTCCTCGCGGCGGCCCTCGTCGCGGCCAACCTGCCTTACTTCAGCGAGCGGCTGCTCATCGTCGGCCCCCGCCGCGCGCCCAAGGCCGTCGGCTGGCGGCTGCTGGAGCTGGCGCTGATGGCCGTGCTCACCTTCGGGCTCGGCTCGGCGCTGGAGGCCCGCATCGGCCAGCGGCAGGAACAGGGCTGGGAGTTCTACGCGGCAGCCACCTGCCTCTTCATCACGCTGGGCTTCCCCGGCTTCGTCTGGAGGTATCTGCGCCGTGGCCGTGGCTGACGACCCCCTCGTCGAGCGCCTGCTCGAAGGCTCCCAGGTCTACCAGGGCCACTTCCTCGACGTCCGGCGCGACCGCGTCGCGCTGCCGGACGGCAGCATCTCGCATCGCGAATACATCCGGCATCCGGGGGCTGTCATGGTGGTGCCGCTGCTGGACGACGGACAACTGCTGATGGAGCGCCAGTACCGCTACCCCATGGGCCGCGTGATGCTGGAGTTCCCCGCCGGCAAGCTCGACGCCGGCGAGGATCCGCTGGCCTGCGGCCAGCGCGAACTGCTGGAGGAAACCGGCTACCGCGCTGCCGAATGGGCCTACGCCGGCGTGCTGCACAACGCCATCGCCTATTCGGACGAAGGCATCCACATCTTCTTCGCCCGTGGCCTCGTCCAGGGCGAGCAGAAGCTCGACGAAGGCGAGTTCCTCGAACTCGTCACGCACTCGGCGCGGGAGCTCGACGAGCTCGCCGCCCGTGGGGAGCTCACCGACGCGAAGACGCTGATCGGCCTGCTGTGGCTGCAGCGTTGGCAGCAGGGCGCCTGGCCGCTGAACTGGCAGCCCGCCGCCTGAGCCGCTGAGGGCAGGGCGGCTGGCCGCGTCGCGAGGCGCCGCCCGTCGTCCACGGTTGCAGGTCGTCGCACGCGTTCGACGGCTCATCGGGCGCCTACGCAGTCCGTCGCACGACTTCCGGCAGGGGTGGCCATCCTCGGTATGCTTGCCAAATTGTTTCGTGCTGTATGCGAACAATCCGACGAAGGCGCCGCCCGGCTGCCGGTCGACGCCGCCCCGGCCAGGAAGAGAAGTGACTCCGCGCCTGGGGCTAACGTGCAGATCGGATGGCTGGAAGCGAGCCCGCAGGCCCCGCGTGGCGCCGCCATCCGGTGGCACATGCCGGCCCCTCGCGGTCCGCAACGCCGTCATCGCCCATCGATCCCAACCGTCGCTTCCAGGATGACCCACCGCCACTTCCCGTTGACGCGCACCGCGCGCGGCCTGATGACCGTCTCCGCCCTTGCCGCCTTGCTCGTCGTGACCGGCTGCAAGAAGCCGGAAGGTGCCGATGAGGCCAAGACGCCACCGCCGCTGCAGCTCAGCGTCGAGGACCGGCTCATCATGGGAGAGAGCGAGCACAGCTCAGGCCCGCTCATCACGGGGGCGGTCCAGCCGGAGCGCCGCGCCGACCTCCGCGCCGAGGTCTCCGCCGTCGTGCAGCAGGTGTTCAAGGAAAACGGTGAACTGGTCCGCAAGGGCGACCTGCTCGTGCGGCTGGACGCCACCGCCATCCGTGACAGCCTCACCTCGGCCGAAGAGGCCGCGCGGGCGGCCAACGAGGCCTTCCAGCAGTCCGACCGGCAATGGCAGCGCCAGAAGACTCTGCAGGCCCAGGGCATGATCTCCCAGCAGGCGCTGGAAGATGCCCAGAACCGCCGGACGGCGGCCCTCAGCGAGAAGGTCGCCGCGGAGGCGCGGCTCGTGTCCGCACGCCAGCAGGTGACGCGCACGGAGGTCCGGGCGCCGTTCGACGGTGTCGTCAGCGAGCGCCAGGTGTCGCCCGGCGACACGGCCCAGGTCGGCAAGGCGCTGCTGAAGGTCATCGACCCGAGCAGCATGCGTTTCGAGGGTTATGTGTCGGCCGACCGGCGAGCCGAACTCAAGATCGGCCAGGCGGTGGACCTCCGCATCAACGGCGCCGCCAGTTCGCAGATCGAGGGCCGCATCCGCCGCATCGACGTCGCCGCCGACCCGGTCACCCGCCAGGTCGCGCTGCTCGTGGACTTCGTCGACCCCAAGCAGGCCGCCGTGTCGGGCCTGTACGGCGAGGGGCACGTGCGCACCACCACCGTCGCGGCGCTGATGCTGGGCGAGTCCGACATGCAGCGTGACGGCGACCGTGCCTTCGCCTGGATCGTGCAAGGCGGCAAGCTGCACCGGCAGCCCATCACGCTGGGGGACCGCGACAACCGCACGGGCGAATTCGTCGTCAAGAGCGGCTTGTCCGTCGGCAGCGTCGTCATCCGCAACCCGAGCCGCACGCTGGTCGAAGGCACTGTCGTGCAGCAGGGGGCGGTGAAGCCGGCACCCGCCGCATCGGCGGCCCCGGTCGCCGCCAAGGCCAGCGCAGGAGGCTGACGTGCTCATCTCCGACTTCGCCATCAAGAAGCCGATCGCGACGATCGTCTTCATCATCGGCATCATGGCGCTGGGTCTGCTGGCGCTGACCAAGCTCAAGGTCAACCAGAACCCCGACGTCGAGATTCCCATCATCGTCGTCAGCATCCCCTACCCGGGCGCCTCGCCCGAGACCAGCGAGCGCGAGATCGTCAACCGCGTCGAGCGGCCGCTGCTCGCGGTGCCCGGCGTCACCGAGGTGCGCTCCACGGCCGGCGAAGGGCAGGCGACCTTCGTGCTGCAGTTCGACTTCAAGAAGAACCTCATCGAGGCGGCCGACGACGTGCGCAACGCCATCGCCTCGGTGCGCTACAACCTGCCGCAGGAGATGCGCGAGCCCATCCTGCAGCGGGTCGACCCGTCGGCGCAGCCCATCATGCAGGTGTCGCTCGAGTCGTCGACGCTCAGCCATGCCGAGCTCTCCCGCATCGCCGAGGACCAGCTCGCCGACAAGTTCCGCGCCATCCCGGGCGTCGGCAAGGTCGACGTCTTCGGCTCTCTCAACCGCGAGCTGTCCGTGCTGTTGCGTGGTCAGAAACTGCGCGAGTTCAACGTCTCCGTGTCCGACGTCGTCAACGCCCTGCGCAACCAGAACATGTCGGCGCCGGTCGGCAAGGTCCGCGGCGAGTACGAGGACCAGAGCATCCGCCTGATCGGCCGCATCGCATCGCCGGCCGACTTCGACCGCATCGTCGTCAAGCGCACGGCCGGCGAGCTGGTGCGCCTGGGCCAGGTCGCCAGCATCGAGGACGGCTTCGCCGAGCGCACCACGCTCAGCGTGCGCAACGGCCGCAACAACGTCGGCCTGTCCATCACGCGTTCTCGCGAGGCCTCCACGGTCAGCGTGGCCAAGGAAGTGCGCAAGATCGTCGAGGAGAGCAACAAGAACCTGCCGGAGAACACCAAGCTGGAGATCACGCAGGACGGTGGCAAGGACGCGCAGAACAGCCTCAGCAACGTCATCGACGCGCTGGTCTTCGGCGCCGGCCTGACCATCTTCGTGGTCTACGCCTTCCTGAACTCCTGGCGCTCCACGCTGATCACGGCCACCTCGCTGCCCACCTCGGTCATCGCGGCCTTCATCGCCGTCTGGCTGTTCGGCTTCTCACTGAACTTCATGAGCCTGCTGGGCCTGTCGCTGGCCATCGGCGTGCTGATCGACGACGCCATCGTCGTGCGGGAAAACATCGTGCGCCACATGGAGCGCGGCGCCGACCGGCGCACCGCGGCCTTCCGCGGCACCGCCGAGATCGGCCTGGCCGTGGCGGCCACCACCTTCTCCATCGTGGCCGTGTTCGTGCCGGTCGCCTTCATCGCGGGTGTGGCCGGCGAGTGGTTCCGCCCCTTTGCGCTGACCGTCGTGGCCTCGGTGCTGGTCAGCCTGCTGATCTCCTTCACGCTGGACCCCATGCTGTCGGCCTTCTGGGGCGACCCCCCGGGCCATCACGAGGCGCCCAAGACCGGCATCTCCAAGGTCCTGCAGAAGTTCAATGTCTGGTTTGACCACCAGGCCGACCGCTACGGCCACGTCATCGCCTGGGCGCTGCACCACCGCCGCTGGATGGCCAGCATCGCCTTCCTGAGCTTCGTCGCCGCCATCGCGCTGCAGTTCACGGTGGGCGGCAGCAGCTTCCTGCCGAGCTCGGACTTCGGCACCATCGCCGTCGACATCCGCACGCCGCCCAGCGCCAGCCTGGAATACTCGCGCCGCAAGCTGGCGGCGGCGGCCGAGATCGCCAAGCAGTTGCCGGAGACCAAGGCGACCGACAGCTTCGTGCAGACCACCGGCGGCAAGCTCTACGTCGACCTCGGCAAGAGCAACACCCGCAAGCGCAGCGCGCAGCAGGTGGCGGCGGAACTGCGCGAGCGGCTGCGGGTGCTGACCGGCGCCGAGTATGTCGTGCTGGACGACCTCAACAATGGCGGCCAGAAGCCGGTGCAGATCCGCTTCTACGGCAGCGACACGCGCCAGCTGATGTCGATGACCGAAGACTTCATGGCCAAGCTGCGCAAGGTGCCGGGCGCCGTGGACGTGGGCCTGTCGCAGCAGGACACGCAGGACGAGCTGCAGATCGAACTGCACCGCGGCCTGGCCAACGCCATGGGCATCTCGGTGGGCGACGCCGCCAACGCGCTGCGCGTGGCCTTCGCCGGCATCCAGGTGGGCGACTGGATCGACCCGACCGGCCAGACGCGCGACGTCTCCGTGCGGCTGCATCCCGCCGACCGGGTCGATTCCACCAACATCGAGCGCCTGCCGATCGCCGTGTCGGGCACCGGCACGATGGTGCCGTTGGAGCAGATCGCCACCGTCACGACGGGCAAGGGCCCGGCCACCATCCAGCACGTGGACGGCAAGCGCGTGGTAACCGTGTCGGCCAACGCCCAGGGCCGCTCCTCGGGCGAGGTGTCGGCCGATGCGCAGAAGCTCGCGCAGCGCATGAATTTCCCGCCCGGCTACGGCATCAAGCTGGCCGGCGCCTCCAAGGACCAGGCGGAAGTGTTCAGCGCCATGGGGATCGCGCTGGTCTCGGGCATCGGGCTGATGTACCTGATCCTCGTCATCCAGTTCAACTCCTTCACCGCGCCGCTGGGCGTCATGCTGTCGCAGCCGCTGTCGCTGATCGGCGTCGTCATCGCGCTGCTGCTCACGCACGGCACGCTGAACCTGATGAGCTTCATCGGCATCATCATGCTGGCCGGCCTCGTGGCCAAGAACGCCATCCTGCTGCTGGATGCCGCGCGCCAGGAGGAAGCCAATGGCGTGCCGCGCGAAGAGGCGTTGATGCATGCCGGCCGCAAGCGCTTCCGGCCCATCCTGATGACGACCTTCGCGCTGATCGCCGGCATGCTGCCGGTGGCCATCGGCGTGGGCGAGGGCGGCGAGTTCTATCGTCCGATGGCCGTGGCCATCATCGGCGGCACGATCACGTCCACCTTCCTGACGCTGCTGATGGTGCCGAGCTTCTACGACAGCATCGAGATCATGCGGGACCACCTCGGCCAGAAGTTCGACCGCCGTGCCGCCCGCTGGGGCGCGCTCGTCGCCGGGGTGCTGTGCTTCCTGGAGGTGCTGGCCTTCCTGACGCTGACCCGCTTCGTCTACCGGCTGCTGCGCGGCATCGGCCGCTGGCTCGGCGGTCGCCGCGGAGGCGCCGCCCCGGTGGTGCAGCCGCAGACCGACTGAGGCCTTAGAGCACGCGGCCCGGATTCATCAGGCCCTGGGGATCCAGGGCCTTTTTTATCGCCTGCATCAAGCCGAGCGCCACGGTGTCCTTGCGCCGGGCCAGTTCCTCGCGCTTGAGCCGGCCGATGCCGTGCTCGGCCGAGATCGAGCCGCCGCGCCGCTGCACCGCGTCGTAGACCCGTTCGTTGATCGCCGCCTCGTGCGCCGCCAGGAACTCCGCAGGCGCCACGCCCGGCGGCGCCTGCACGTTGTAGTGCAGGTTGCCGTCGCCCAGGTGGCCGAAGTCGATGACCTCGGCGCCGGGCAGCCAGGTCGCCAGCGCGGCGTCCATCTCGGCGACGAAGCCGGGAATGGCCGAGACGGGCAGGGCGATGTCGTGCTTGATGTTGAGCCCGGCCTGGGCCTGGGCCAGAGGGATGGCCTCGCGCAGATGCCAGAAGGCCTGGGCCTGCTGGAGGTTTTGCGCGATGGCGGCGTCCTCGACGCTGCCGCGCTCGACCGCTGCTTCCAGCAGGCCTTCGAAGACGGCGCGCGCATGCTCGGCACTCTCGGCGTCGGACAGTTCCAGCAGCACCGTCCAAGCCGCGGCGCCGAGGGGCTGGGGCAACTGGGGCAGCTCCCGAGCCACCAGGGCGAGAGACGCCCGGTTCATGACCTCGAAGCCGGTCAGCGCGTCGCCGGCGCGCTCGCGGGCGAGGCCCAGCAGCGCCACTGCCGCCTCCAGCGAGCCGCAGGCCGCGAGCGCCGTCACGCGGTCCTTGGGCTGGGGGTAGAGCTTCATCGTCGCCGCGGTGATGACGCCCAGCGTCCCCTCGCTGCCGATGAAGAGGTCGCGCAGGTCGTAGCCTGTGTTGTCCTTGCGCAGGCCCGACAAACCCTGCCAGACCTCGCCCGAAGCGGTGACCACTTCCAGCCCCAGGCAGAGCTCGCGCGCATTGCCATAACGCAGCACCTGCGTGCCGCCGGCATTGGTCGCCAGGTTGCCGCCCAGGGTGCACGATCCCTCGGCCGCCAGGCTGAGCGGAAAGAGCAGCCCGGCCGCGGCCGCCGCTGCCTGGGCCTCGGCCAGCACGCAGCCGGCCTCGGCCGTGAGGCTGGCGTTGGCCGCGTCGACCGCGCGCACGCGCTTCATGCGCGACAGGCTCAGCACCAGCTGCCGGCCGCTGTCGTCCGGTGTCGAGCCGCCGACCAGTCCGGTGTTGCCGCCCTGGGGCACGACGGCGACGCGGTGCTCGTGGCAGAGCTTGAGGACGGCGGCCACCTCGTCGGTCGACGCCGGCCTCGCCACGGCCAGGGCCTGGCCCGGATAGCGCTTGCGCCAGTCGCGCTCGTAGGCCGACAGGTCGCCACCCACGAGCAGCCCGGCGTCGCCGAGCCGCGCATGCAGGGCGTCGAGGAAGGCGCTCATGCCGCCTTGGCCGCCGCCAGGCGCTGGCGGATCTGGGCCGTGCAAGCCGTGAAGACGACGATGCCGAGCACCACCTCGGCCATCGCCAGCCACTGGCCGCGCCCCGCGTCGCTGGTGGCGCGCACCAGGCCTTCGAGCACGTAGAGCCACACCCCCAGCGCCACCCAGCGGTAGGTGTAGAGGCGGTAGCGCCACAGGCCGGTGAGCGCGGGCAGCAGGGGCAGGGCCTTCACCGCCAGCGTGCCGCGGCCGGTCGGCGCCAGCCAGAGCTCCCAGGCCAGGCACAGCAGCAACAGGGCCAGCGTGGCCGTCAGGGCGAGGTTGCGCGACAGCCGCTCGGCGGCGGTCGGCTCGGTTCTTTCGGGGGCGGGCGGCATCACTGCGGCATCATAGAAGCCATGTCCGCCCTTCCTTCGCCGTCCGACAACCCCGACGCGCCCCTCGAACGCAATCCCATTGCCCTGGCCAGCAGCTTCATCGCCGAGCTGCTGGCCTGGCCCTGGCTGCAGACGCTGCACACCTTCCGCCAGCGCTTCCGCGAGGAGAAGCTCGGCCTCACCGCCGGCAGCCTCACGTTCACGACGCTCATTTCACTCGTGCCGCTGCTGACGGTGATGCTGGCCGTCTTCACGGCCTTCCCCATCTTCTCCAGCTTCCAGTCGGCGCTGGAGCAGTACTTCCTGAAGAGCCTGATCCCGCCCAACATCGCCAAGCCCGTGCTGGGGGCGCTCACCCAGTTCGCCGCCAAGGCCAACAAGCTCGGCGCCGTCGGCCTGGTAGCCCTGGGCGTCACGGCGCTGGCGCTGATGCTGACCATCGACCGCACCCTCAACGCCATCTGGCGCGTGCAGCGCCCGCGGCCCATGGCGCAGCGAGTGCTCGTCTACTGGGCGGCGATGACGCTGGGGCCGCTGCTGCTGGGCGCGAGCCTCACGCTGACGAGCTATGCCATCAGCGTCGGCCAGGGCCTGCTCACCAAGATGCCGGCCGACCTGGCGGCTCTTCTGGGCGGTGCCGACATCGTGCTGCTCGGCCTGGCCATCGCCGGCCTCTTCCACTACGTGCCCAACACCCACGTGCGCTGGCGCCACGCGGTGCTCGGCGGCGCCTTCGTGTCGCTGGGCTTCTCGCTGGCGAAGTCGCTGCTGGCGTGGTACCTGAAGCTGGTGCCGACCTATTCGACGCTCTACGGCGCCTTCGCCACCGTGCCGGTCTTCCTCATCTGGGTCTACCTGGGCTGGGTGATCGTGCTGCTCGGCGCCATCCTCGCGGCCAACGCGCCCAGCCTCGTCGGGCGCCTGCATCTGCGGCCGGACACCCCCGGCCAGCCGCTGGCCCTGGCGCTGGAAGTGCTGCGCGAACTGCGACGCTCGCGCGACGCCGGCCACAGCGGCCTGTCCCACCTCGGCCTGGCACGAGCGCTGCGGGTCGACCCGCTGCAGCTCAGCCCCGTGCTGGACCGGCTGCAGGCGCTGGACTGGATCGGCCTGCTGGAAGAGGAGGGCGCCCAGCGCCTGGTGCTGCTGTGCGCGCCCGAGCGGGTGGCGGCCGAGCCGCTGCTGCGCGCCTTCCTGGCGGGGCGCGACGGGCTGCTGGCCAACCTGTGGACCCAGGGCGAGTGGGCCACCCTCACCCTGGAGAGCCTGCTCACTGAGGCTGGAAGCCCCCGGCCTTGATGATGCGGGCCCAGGCCGCGGCGTAGGCGCGCTCCCGGGCGGCGAGCTGGGCGGCTGTCATCATGCCCACCGACAGGCCAAGCTCCGTCAGCCGCATCTTCACGCCCGGCTGGGCGATGACGCCGGCCAGCGCGTTCGAGAAGCGCTCCACGGCGGTCGGCGAGGTGCCGGCCGGCGCGAAGACGCCGTAGTAGGGCAGGTCCTCGAAGCCGGCGATGCCGAGTTCGGCGAAGGTCGGCACCTCGGGCAGCACGGCCTGGCGCTGCAGGCCCATGACGGCGACGATGCGCAGCTTCTTCTGCTGGTGGTTGACGATGAGGTCCGGCACCGAGCCGACCCCGGCGCCGATCTGGTTGCCCAGCATGTCGGCAATCATCGGCGCGCTGCCGCGGTAGGGCACGCTGAGCAGGTTCAGGCCATTCTTCTCGCCGATCAGCTTGACGAGGAACTCCGGCACCGACGCCGGCGCCGGCACGCCGACGCTGCCCTGGCCGCCCTGCTTCTTCACCCAGGCGAGGTACTCGGCGAGGCTGTGGGCGGGAGTGCCGCCCGACAGCGCGAAGGCATTGGCGAAGGTGGCGAAGCCGGCCACCGGCAGGAAGTCCCGCGCGGGGGCGAAGCCGGGGTTCTTCAGCACCAGCGGCAGGATGGAGATGGTGTGGTCGTGGCTGACGAAGAAGGTCGTGCCGTCCGCCGGTGCCGCCTTCAGCGCCTGGGCGGCGATCTGCCCGCCGGCGCCGGGCTTGTTCTCCACCAGCACCGTCGTGCCGAGCGACGCCTGCAGGGCCTCGGCCAGCAGCCGCGCGATGGCGTCGGTGCCCCCGCCCGGGGGGAATCCGACCAGCAGGCGGATGGGCTTGTCCTGCGCACGAGCGGCCAGGGGGAGGGCGGCCAGCGCGGCCAGGGCGGAACGTCGTTGGATCATTGGCGGGCTCCCGGATGGAGCCGCCAAGTCTACGGGTGCAGGACCACCAGCAGCGCCGTCGCCGCCGACTTGCCCGGGTTGCGGATGGCGTGCGGGCCGTCCACGGCATAACGGGCGGTTTCGCCGGCCTTCAACCGCGTGGCCGCGCCTGCGGCCGTGACCTCGAGGCCGCCGGTCAGCACGCTCAGGTGCTCGCGCGACCCCGGCTCATGGGCCTGGCTGTCCAGCACACCGCCGGGTTGCACCGTCAGCTCGTACCACTCGAACTGACCCGCCAGCTCGATGGGCCCGAGGATGCGCAGCTTGCACAGGCCGTCCGGGCTGGTCAGCCCGGGCGTCGCGTGCGCGGGCACCGTCTCGATGGCCGGCGCTGCGGTGCGTTCGGCGCCCAGCAGCTCGCCCATCTCCACGCCCAGCGCATTGGCCAGCCGCCAGACCACAGCGACGGTAGGGTTGGCCTGGTTGCGTTCGATCTGCGACAACATCGACTTGCTGACGCCCGCCCGCTTGGACAGGTCGTCCAGCGACAGGCCGCGGCTGGCGCGCAGGGCCTGCAGCGAGGCGCCCACGCGGGGCGGTTCGAGTTCGGCGGCGGGTTTGTTCATCGCACGGTTGACCGGGATAGACGTTTTTCAGATACTGCACGAATGTTCGATATATCGAACTCGTCCAATTTAACGAATTGTGCCTCAGGAGCTCGTCCATGAGCCAAGCCTTCTACCGACATCTGCAAACCGAACTCGACGGCATCCGCGCCGCCGGCCTCTACAAGGCCGAACGCATCATCACGACGCCGCAGGGCGCGGTGGTCCGCACCACCGACGGCCGCGAGGTCATCAACCTGTGCGCCAACAACTACCTCGGCCTGTCGTCCCACCCCAAGGTCATCGAGGCCGCCCACGAGGCACTGCGCACCCATGGCTTCGGCCTGTCGTCGGTGCGCTTCATCTGCGGCACGCAGGACCTGCACAAGGAGCTGGAGCAGCGCATCGCACGCTTCGTCGGCTGCGAGGACGCCATCCTCTATGCCGCGGCCTTCGACGCCAACGGCGGCCTCTTCGAGCCCCTGCTGGGCGAGCAGGACGCCATCATCAGCGACGCCCTCAACCACGCCTCCATCATCGACGGCATCCGCCTGTGCAAGGCGCAGCGCTGGCGCTACGAGCACAACGACCTGGCCGACCTGGAGCGCTGCCTGAAGGAAGCGAGCGAGAAGGGCGCGCGCTTCAAGCTGGTCTTCACCGACGGCGTGTTCTCCATGGACGGCACCATCGCCCAGCTCGACAAGATCCGTGAGCTCTGCGACCGCTACGACGCGCTGCTGGGCATCGACGAATGCCATGCCAGCGGCTTCCTCGGCAAGACCGGCCGCGGCACGCCCGAATACCGCGGCGTGTTCGGCAAGATCGACATCATCACCGGCACTTTCGGCAAGGCCCTGGGCGGCGCCAGCGGCGGCTTCACGGCGGCCCGCAGGGAGGTCGTCGAGCTGCTGCGCCAGCGCTCCCGGCCCTACCTCTTCAGCAACACGCTGGCGCCAGCCATCGCCGGCGCGTCGCTGGCCGTGCTGGACCTGCTCGAAGGCTCGACCGAACTGCGCGACAAGCTGGAAGCCAACACCGCCTGGTTCCGCCAGGCCATCCAGGCGGCCGGCTTCGAGATCAAGCCGGGCACCCATCCCATCGTGCCCATCATGGTCTACGACGCCGTCAAGGCCCAGGAACTGTCCAAGCGCATCCTGGAGCTGGGCATCTACGCGGTCGGCTTCTTCTTCCCCGTGGTGCCCAAGGGCCAGGCGCGCATCCGCGTGCAGATCTCGGCCGTGCACGAGCGCGAGCACCTGGAGAAGGCCGTGGCCGCCTTCGCCCAGGCCGGCCGCGAGCTGGGGCTGGTGAAATGACCCGGCCGACCCGCATCCTCATCATCGGCGCCAACGGCCAGATCGGCACCGAGCTGGCCGCCGAACTGGCCCGGCAGCATGGCGAAGACGCCGTCATCACCAGCGACCTGAGCCCGCAGGGCCGCATCCGTACCCTGCAGCACGAGGCGCTGGACGTCACCGACGCGGGCGCCCTGGCCACGGTCGTCAAGCGCCATCACATCACGCAGATCTACCACCTCGCCGCGGCCCTCTCCGCCAACGGCGAGAAGCACCCGATGTGGGCCTGGGACCTGAACATGAAGGGCCTGCTCAACGTGCTGGAGCTGGCCCGCCACGAGAAGCTGGACAAGATCTTCTGGCCCAGCTCCATCGCCGCCTTCGGCCCGAACACGCCGGCCGTCGACACGCCCCAGACCACCGTCATGGACCCGACCACGGTCTACGGCATCTCCAAGCTGGCCGGCGAGCGCTGGTGCGCCTGGTACCACGCCAAGCACGGCGTGGACGTCCGCAGCCTGCGCTATCCGGGCCTCATCAGCTGGAAGACGCCGCCCGGCGGCGGCACGACGGACTACGCCGTCGAGATCTTCCACGCCGCGCTCAAGGAGGGTCGCTACACCTGCTTCCTCGAAGCCGGCCAGGCCCTGCCCATGATGTACATGCCCGACGCCCTGCGGGCCACCCTCGAGCTGATGAATGCCCCGGCCGAGTCCGTCCGCCAGCGCGGCAGCTACAACCTCGCCGGCGTCAGCTTCACGCCGGAGCAGATCGCCGCGTCCATCCGCCGGCGCCTGCCCGGCTTCACGATGGACTGCGTACCCGACTTCCGGCAGGCCATCGCCGCAAGCTGGCCCCGGCGCATCGACGACCGCGAGGCCCAGGCCGACTGGGGCTGGCGTCTGCATTACGACCTCGACGCCATGGTCGACGACATGCTGACCGAGCTGGCGCGCGAATTGAAGGTCGGATGACAGACGGCCCGCGACGGGGCTGCTAGGCTTCAGCCATGAGAGTCCTGCTGATCACCGCCCTGGCCGCCGCCGCCGGGGCCCCGGCCCACGCCCAGAGGCAGCCGGTGGAAGACCCGACGGCCCGCTACCTGCTCGGCGGCGCCGTCGTCTCCCAGCCCGAGTACGACGGCGCCAGCCGCCGCGAGGTCAAGTTCAAGCCGCTGTGGGCGCTGAAGTTCGGGCGTGTGCGCATCAGCACCTCCGGGGCGGGTGGCCTGCTCGGCTTCGGCCAGGAGGAGGCGGCGGGCGGCGCCAGCACCCAGCTCATCGACACCGACAGGCTGCGCGCCGGCATTGCGTTGCGGGTGGACAGCGGCCGCAGCAGCGGCGACGCGAGCACCACGCGCGGCCTGCCCGACGTGAAACGCACCTTGCGTGCCCGGCTGTACGCCAACTACAGCTACACCAAGGACTTCAACCTCGGCGTGACCCTGTCCCAGGATCTCCTCGGCCGCAAGGGCGGCATGACGGTCAGCGCCGACCTCGGCTGGCGCATCTACCGCAGCGAGACCTTGCAATGGACCAGCGGCATCGGCATCTCCGCGGCCAATGCCCAGAACCTGCGCAGCTATTTCGGCGTGCCGGAGTCGGCCGTCGAGGCCAGCGGCAAGCCGGCCTACGAGCCGGGCTCGGGCCTGCGCGACCTGCACATGGGCGTCGGCTTCATCCGCCCCATCACCAAGCACTGGCTGGTCTACGGCTCGGCCGGCGCCAGCCGCCTGCTCGGCCCGGCGGCCGACAGCCCGCTCGTCGAAAGGCGCACCGGCACGTCGGCCTCGGTGGGCCTGGCCTGGCGCAACTGAAGCCTCAGAACTTGACGCGGCCCCGCCAGATGTCCGCGTACATCACCCAGTCGCCCATCAGGCTGTAGAGCGGGTACTTGAACGTCGCCGGCCGGTTCTTCTCGAAGAAGAAGTGGCCGACCCAGGCGAAGCCATAACCGCAGAGCAGCGCGTACAGCAGCCAGGCCAGGCTGCCCGTGGCGACGAGCTTGAACAGGCACACCAGCACGAGCGTCGAGCCGATGAAGTGCAGGCGGCGGCAGGTCGGGTTGCTGTGCTCGCCGAGGTAGAAGGGGTAGAAGTCGGCGAAGCGCGTGAAGCGGTCGGTGGCCATGGGCCGATTCAAGCGCGCCGCCGCGCCGGCGGCAAGCGCGCAATCCCGGGTCAGGCGCCGACGGCCTTGCGCAGGGCCGCCAGCACGGCATCCGGCGCCTCGGCCATGAGGGCATGGCCGGCCGGCACGGTGTGGATGGCCGGCTTGAGCAGGCCGCCGAGGACGGCGTTATGCCGGGGCAGGGTCATCTGGTCGAGGGCGCCGAGGACGAAATGCACCGGGCAGGCCACGCGGGCCGCCGCCGCCTCGCCGCCGGCATAGCGGTCACAGACCTGGAAGTCGTTCTCGAACAGGTTCACGGCCGTCTGGCGGGCCTGCAGCCGGCGCATCAGCGCCATCGAGCCTCCGCGCAGCCAACTGCCCGGCCCCGGATAGCCGGGCTTGGCGCTGGCCAGCGAATGCGAGAAGGCGGTGACCATGGCCATGGCCGCCTCGGGCTTGTCGCGCGCCGTGGCGAGCAGGGCCTCCGACACTTTCATCGGGTAGGCGGTGCCCACCATGATCAGGGTCGATGCCCGCCCGGCAGCCTCCAGGGCGATCAGCGAGCCCATGCTGTGGCCGACGAGGGTTGCCTGCGCCACGCCGGCCGCGTCCATCAGACGGTGCAGCCAGGCGCCCAGGGCCTCGACGCTCGCCAGCGGCGCGCCGCCGCTGCGGCCGTGGCCGGGCAGGTCCACGGCCAGCACCGCGTACCCATGATGGGCGAACCAGCGGGCCAGCAGGGTCCAGACGCTGTGGTCGTTGAGGGCGCCATGGACGAAGACGATGCAGGGCAGGGTGGCGTCGAAGGGCTTGCCGCCCGTGTAGGCATAGGCCTCGTGGTGGTCGACGATGAGTTTCATGCCTTGCCCGCCAGCTTGAGTGCCCGCTTGAGGTCGTCGATCAGGTCGGCCGGGTCTTCCAGGCCGATGGACAGGCGGATGGTGCCGGGACCGATGCCCGCGCGCTGCAGGGCGGCGTCGTCCATCCGGAAATGGGTGGTGCTGGCCGGATGGATGACCAGGGACTTGGCGTCGCCGACATTGGCCAGGTGCGAGAAGAGCTTGAGCGACTCGATGAAGGCGCGGCCCTGCTCGCGGGAGCCCTTCAGGTCGAAGGAAAAGACGGCCCCGGCGCCTCGGGGCAGCAGGCGCTGGGCGAGGGCGTGGTCGGGGTGGGACTCCAGCCCCGGATAGGCCACCCGGCCCACCAGGGGCTGGGCGGCCAGGAACTCGGCCACCGCCTGGGCGTTGGCCACGTGCCGCGCCATGCGCAGCGGCAGCGTCTCCAGGCCCTGCAGCATCAGCCAGGCGGTGTGCGGGCTCATGCAGGCGCCGAAGTCGCGCAGGCCCTCGCGGCGTGCTCGCAGCAGGAAGGCGCCCACGGTGCTCTCCTCGCTGAAGACCATGCCGTGGAAGCCGTCATACGGCTCGGCCAGCGTCGCAAACCGGCCGCTGGCGGCGTGGGCGGCATCCCAGTCGAAGCTGCCGGCATCCACCAGCACGCCGCCGACCACCGTGCCGTGGCCGCACAGGAACTTGGTGGCGGAGTGATAGACGAGGTCGGCGCCGAGCTCGGCCGGGCGCTGCAGGTAGGGCGTGGCGAAGGTGGCGTCCACGAGCAGCGGCAGGCCGGCCTCGTGGGCCAGGGCCGCCACGGCCGGGATGTCCAGCACGTCCAGCCCGGGGTTGCCGAGCGACTCGCCGAACAGCAGCCGCGTCTCGGGCCGGATGGCGGCGCGCCAGGCGTCCAGGTCGCGCGGGTCGACGAAGCTGGTCTCGATGCCGAAACGGCGCAGCGTGTAATGCAACAGGTTGTGGCTGCCGCCGTACAGGGCGGTGCTGGCGACGACGTGGCCGCCGGCCCCCATCAGCGTGACGATGGCCAGGTGCAGGGCGGCCTGGCCGCTGGCGGTGGCGATCGCGCCGATGCCGGCGTCCAGGGCCGCCATGCGCTCCTCGAAGACCGCCGTCGTCGGGTTGGACAGCCGGCTGTAGACGTGGCCCGAGCGCTCCATGTTGAACAGCGACGCGGCGTGCTCGCTGTTCTCGAAGACGAAGGAGGTGCTCAGGTGCAGCGGCGTGGCGCGCGCGCCGGTGGCCGGGTCGGGCACGGCGCCGGCATGCAAAGCGAGGGTGTCGAATCCCGGCATGGTGTTTTTCATGGGGTGGATGCGCGGGCATTGTGTGCTATGTTGGCTGGGCGTTTTCCCGTGGAGGCAGCCATGAAAGTCGTCGATATCCTGCGTGTCAAAGGCGGCACCCTGTTCACCGTTTCGCCCGACGAGCCCTTGAAGGATTCGCTCACCCTCATGGCCGAGCGCGACATCGGCTCCCTGGTCGTCATGGACCATGGCGAACTGGTCGGCATGCTGACCTTCCGCGAGGTCATCCAGGCCATCGTCAAGAACGGCGGCAGCGTGGGCACGACCATCGTGCGCAGCGTCATGGACGACCACCCGCTCACCTGCACGCCCGAGACCGAGATCGACGAGGTGCGCCGCATGATGCTGGGCCGGCATGCGCGCTACATGCCCGTCATGAACGGCCGCACGCTGATGGGCGTCATCTCGTTCTACGACGTGGCCAAGGCGGTCGTCGACAGCCAGGACTTCGAGAACCGCATGCTCAAGGCCTACATCCGCGACTGGCCGGTGGAGGAGCCCACCGAAGACCCGGCCAAGACCGGCTGAGCCGCCTCGGTTCGTGCTCCATGAAGGCGGCCTTGCGGGGCCGCTTTTGCTTGTGTGCCCTCCTTAGAATCGCCGGATGGCAGGCAGCACCTTCGGCGAACTCTTCCGCGTCACCAACTTCGGCGAAAGCCATGGCCCGGCCATCGGCTGCGTCATCGACGGCTGCCCGCCCGGCCTGGCCCTGACCGAAGCCGACATCCAGCCGGAGCTGGACCGCCGCCGCCCCGGCACCAGCCGCCACGTCACCCAGCGCAACGAGCCCGACACCGTCGAGATCCTCTCCGGCGTCTACGAGGGCCTGACGACCGGAACGCCCATCTGCCTGCTGATCCGCAACACCGACCAGCGCAGCAAGGACTACGGCAACATCCTCGACACCTTCCGCCCCGGCCACGCCGACTACACCTACTGGCGCAAGTACGGCCTGCGCGACCCGCGCGGCGGCGGGCGCTCCTCGGCACGGCTCACGGCGCCGATGGTGGGCGCCGGTGCCGTGGCCCGCAAATGGCTGCGGCAAGCCTACGGCACCGAGTTCCGCGGCTGCATGACCCAGCTCGGCGAGATCGACATCGCCTTCGAAGGCTGGGAGCACGTCGGCCATAACCCCTTCTTCGCGGCCAACGCCAGCCAGATCGCCCAACTCGAAGACTACATGGACAGCCTGCGCAAGGCCGGCGACTCCGTCGGCGCGCGCATCCGGGTCGAAGCCACCGGCGTGCCGGTCGGCCTGGGCGAGCCGCTGTTCGACAAGCTCGACGCCGACATCGCCTACGCGCTGATGGGCATCAATGCCGTCAAGGGCGTCGAGATCGGCGCCGGCTTCCGGTCGGTCGCCCAGCGCGGCACCGAGCATGGCGACGAACTCACGCCCGAGGGCTTCGCGAGCAACAACGCCGGCGGCGTGCTGGGCGGCATCTCCACCGGCCAGGACGTCGTGGCCAGCATCGCCATCAAGCCGACCAGCTCCATCCGCAGCCCCAAGGCCAGCATCGACCGCGCCGGCCAGCCGACGACGGTCGAGACCTTCGGCCGCCACGACCCCTGCGTGGGCATCCGCGCCACGCCCATCGCCGAGGCCATGCTCGCCCTGGTGCTGATGGACCATGCCCTTCGTCACAGGGCGCAGTGCGGGGATGTGGCCCTGCCGATAGACCCGATCCCCGCCCACCGGTAGGCCTGCCGCCCATCCCGCCTCCGGCCCGATCGCCGGCCGGTGCAGCTCAGCCCTCGCATTCCGCGTTTCGTCTCACGCCGGCTGCGTGCCATCGCCTCGATTTCTAGACTGCAAAGGTCTGTGAATCTGAGAGCACTGGGGGAGCCATGCGCAAGACTTGGAAGTTGGGCGGCATCGCAGCGGTGGTGCTGCTGATCGGCGGAGCCGGCGTGGCAGTGATGGCGAGCAAGGGCGATGGCCCCAAGAAGCCGGGCGACGCCAAGCCGCAGGCCGTGCTGGAGTTCGTGTCGGGCGAAGTCGCCAGGCCGACGCTCGCCGCCATGCCGGCGGTCATCGAGTTCAGCGGCCCGCTGGTGGCGCCGGGCACGGTGGTCGTGCGGGCCAAGTCCAACGGGACTCTGCTCAATCTCGCCGTTGGCGAAGGCAGCCGGGTCCGGGCCGGCCAGGCCCTCGGCCAGGTGGACCTGGAGGAGCTGCGCTACCGCATCGCCGAGCGCAATGCCAGCGTCGAAGCCATGCGCGCGCAGATGGAGCAGGCCGAGCGCACCTACAAGGCCAACGAGGGCCTGGCGGCCAGGAACTTCATCGCCCAGACCGCGCTGGATACCTCCCGTGCGGCCTATGAGGCGGCGCGGGCGAACTGGAACGCCGCCAAGGCCCAGCTCGACACCAGCCAGGTGACCATGCGCCAGGCCGCTCTCGTCTCGCCCATCAGCGGCATCGTCGCCAAGCGCCACGCGCTGCCCGGCGAGAAGCTGGCCGCCGAGCAGCAGATCCTCACCATCGTCGACCTGAGCAAGCTCGAACTCGCCGGCCTGGTCGGCACCCACGAGGTGAGCCGGCTGCAGCCGGGCATGGCCGTGCAGGTGCAGGTCGAGGGCGTGGACCAGCCGGTCCAGGCCAAGATCGCCCGCATCGCTCCCGCGGCTGAGCCCGGCACCCGCTCCATCGGCGTGACCCTGGTGCTGGACAACCCCAAGGAGCTCTACCGCGCTGGCCAGTACGCCGTTGCCAAGGTGGTGCTCCAGGACGACATCCAGCGCCTGACCGTGCCCATGGCGGCCATCACGCGCAACTCCGGTCAGGAGCAGGTCTGGATGATCGAGGACGGCGCCCTGGTGCGGCGCATCGTGACGACTGGCCGCAGCGATGCCCGCGAGGGCCGCGTCGAGATCCTCAACGGCTTGAAGCCCGAGGCCCAGGTGCTGGCCGCGCGCTTCGACAACCTCCGCGAAGGCGACAAGGCCGTGATCGTGGCCGCCAAGTCCGCCAAGGTGGCCAGCGCCGCCGCGTCGGCGGCAACCACCCAGCAGTGAGGGCCGTGCCATGTGGATGACCCGCGTTTCCATCCAGAACCCGGTCTTCGCGACCATGGTGATGGTGGCCTTGTGCGTGCTGGGCCTGTTCTCCTACGCCAGGCTCGGGGTCGAGCAGATGCCCGACATCAACTTCCCCGGCGCCGGCATCGACATCCGCTATCCCGGCGCCTCGCCCGAGGCCGTGGAGCGCGAGGTGGCCAAGCCGCTGGAAGAAGCGCTCAACAGCATCGCTGGCGTGGAGCGCATCCAGTCGCGCAGCTTCGAGGGCCGGGTGCAGGCCAGCGTCGAGTTCGGCCTGAACACCGACATGGGCCGGGCGATGCAGGACCTGCGCGACCGGGTCGCTGCGGCCCAGGCGGCCTTTCCCAAGGAGGTCAAGCCGCCGTCGGTGTCGCGCTTCCAGAACGACAACGCGCAGCCCGTCGTCGTCATGGCGCTGCTGAGTGGCACGCGCGGCTCGCGCGAGCTGTCCATGATGGCCGACCTCATCGTCTCCAAGCGCCTGGCGCGGGTGGAAGGCGTGGCCAAGGTCGACGTGGGCGGCATGACGACGCGCGAGGTGCGCATCGACCTCGATCCCATGCGGCTGCGCGCCTATGGCGTGACGCCGGCCGAGATTGCCAAGGCCCTGGCCGATGCCAACTCCGACCAGCCCGTGGGCCTGCTGTCCGACCGGACGGCGGACGCCATCCTGCGCGTCGAAGGCCGGGTCAAGGACCCCAAGGCCTTCGGCAACATGGTCGTCGCGCGCCGCGGCAGCCTGGCGCTGACGCTCAATGACCTCGGTACCCTGGTCGAGCGCGAGCGCGAGGTCGACAGCATCGCCCGCATCAACGGCCAGCCGGCCGTGAGCTTCAACATCTTCAAGCAGCAGGACGCCAACATCGTCGCCACCGGCGACGCCATCAAGGAGGCCATGGAGGAGCTGCGCAAGCAGCTGCCCAAGGACGTGGAGCTGCGCCTCATCTATGCGAACAGCGATTTCGTCAAAGGCTCGCTAACGGGCCTCAGGCACACCCTCATCGAAGGCGCGCTGCTGACCGTGGCCATCGTCTTCCTGTTCCTGCACAGCTGGCGCTCGACCATCATCACCGGCCTGACCCTGCCCATCGCCGTCATCTCCAGCTTCATCGCCGTGCATGCCTTCGGCTTCACGCTGAACTTCATGACCATGATGGCGCTGTCGCTGTGCATCGGCCTGCTCATCGACGACGCCATCGTCGTGCGAGAGAACATCGTGCGCCACGTCGGCATGGGCAAGGACCACCACACCGCGGCGGCCGACGGCACCAACGAGATCGGCCTGGCCGTGATGGCCACCACCTTCGCCATCTGCGCCGTCTTCGTGCCCGTGGCCTTCATGGGCGGCATCATCGGCAAGTTCTTCTATCCCTTCGGCATCACGGTGGCGGTGGCGGTGCTGGTCAGCCTCTTCGTCAGCTTCACGCTCGACCCCATGCTGTCCTCGGTCTGGCACGACCCCGTGAACGAGCGCGTCAAGCGCCTGCCCGTCGTCGGCCACGCCATCCGCGCGACCGACTGGTGCATGGAGCACCTGCACGACGCCTACGAGCGGCTCATCGACTGGGCCTTCTCCGGGCGCCGCTACCGCGTCTTCGTGCCGCCCATCCCTGCCTACGGCCGACCCTTCGACGCCCACGGCATGCGCGACAAGACGGCCCCGCGCGTGCTGCGCTTTGCCACCCTCACGCCGCGCGGCCTCGTACTGTGGGGCGCCTTCGCCAGCTTCGTCGCGGCGCTGATGCTGGCGCCCCTGGTGGGCAGCGAGTTCGTGCCCGAGACGGACAACAGCTTCACCCAGGTCAACCTGCGCATGCCGGTCGCCTCCAGCGTCGAGCGCGGCAGCGCCAAGGTCGCCCAGGTGGAAGAGATCCTCCAGCACTACCCCGAGATCAAGACGGTGTCGACCGTGGTCGGCAGCACCGGCGAAGGCCTGGCCACCGGCCGCAACCAGGCCTCGCTCAACATTTCCCTCGTCGACCGCAGCGAGCGCAAGCGCAGCCAGAAGGAGATCGAGGACGCCATCCGCGCCGACATCGCCAAGATCCCCGGCGTGGAGGTCAGCGTGGGCTTCAACCGCCCGATCTGGATCACCATCCTGGGCACCGACCCCGAGGTGCTGAACCAGACCGCCAAGGACCTGGTCGAGAAGATCAGGAAGATCCCCGGTGCCGTGGACGTGGACACCACCGTCAAGCCCGGCCTGCCGGCCTTCGCCGTGCGCCTGAAGGACTCGGCCATCCGTGAGCTGGGCCTCACCGCGCCGCAGGTGGCCTCCAGCCTGCGTGCCTACGTCAATGGCGAGGTCGCCACCTACTGGACGACGCCCGACGGCAACCAGGTCGAGGTGCTGCTGCGCCTGCCGCGCGAGCAGCGCGAGCGCATCGAGCAGATGAGCAAGCTGCCGGTGGCCTTCTCCAAGGACGGTGCGCCCATCACGCTGGACCAGGTCGCCACCATCGAGCCGGTGTTCAACCCCGAGGTCATCCGCCGCGAGAACCTCCAGCGCCGCGAGGCCGTGTTCGCCGGCGTGCAGGGGCGCCCGGGCGGCGACGTCAACGCCGACGTGCAGAAGCTCATCAAGGCCACCCAGTTGCCCCCCGGCACCAGCTTCAAGCTCGACGGCGCCGGCAAGCAGCAGGCCGAGGCCTTCAACGGCCTGCTGGCGGCCATGGGCCTGGCGGTCATCTTCATCTACATCGTGCTGGCCAGCCAGTTCGGCAGCTTCTTGCAGCCCATCGCCATCATGGCCTCGCTGCCGCTGGCCCTCATCGGCGTGATGCTGGCCCTGCTGCTGTGGCGCTCGACGCTGAACGTGTTCTCGATGATCGGCCTGGTCATGTTGATGGGCCTTGTCACCAAGAACGCCATCCTGCTCGTCGACTTCGCCAACCATGCCCGCAAGGCCGGTGCCACCGTGGCCGAGGCCCTGCGCGAGGCGGGCCTCATCCGCATGCGGCCCATCATCATGACGACGGCCGCCATGGTCTTCGGCATGCTGCCCATGGCCATCGCGCTGAATGACGGCGGCGAGATCCAGGCGCCCATGGGCCGGGCCATCATCGGCGGCGTCATCACCTCCACGCTGCTGACCCTGGTCGTCGTGCCCGTGCTCTACAGCTACCTGGTGCGCGACAAGAAGCCCGCGGCGCGGCCGGCGGAGCAAGGTGCCACCGCGCTGCCGCTGCACGGCATGCCCGGCGCGATGCCGGCGGACAAGGACTGATCTCCCTCGAGCGCGCTCCTGCGCCCGGGCCGGCTGCGTCGAGTGGCCGGCCCTTTTTTTGGAAAGGGCGAATTACAATCCAAGAAGAAGTAAGGAGTAGACATGATGCAGTCCACCGTCACGGCCAAGGGCCAGACCACCGTGCCCGCGGAAATCCGTGCCCTCGTCGACGCCAAGCCCGGCACGCGTCTGGTGTGGTCCGCCATGCCCGATGGAACGCTCATCGTGCGGGTCAAGAGCAAGTCCATCCTCGACATGGCGGGCATGCTCAAGGCCCCCAAAGGCAAGCGTGTCGGCATCGACGAGATGAACCCCTGGCGCTGACGCATGCCCGCGCTCGATACCAACGTCCTGGTGCGCTACCTGGTCCAGGACGACGCAGCACAGGCTGCGGCGGCACGCGAGCTGGTGACGCGGCTCACGAGCGAAGGTGCCCAGCTTTTCGTACCGGCGACCGTCATCCTCGAACTCGAATGGGTGCTGCGCAAGAGCTTCGGCTTCGACAAGGACAGCGTGCTGCGTGCCTTGTCGTCGCTGTTCTCGGCAGCGGAACTCCGCATCGAATCGGAGCGCGCGCTCGAAGTGGCATTGCAGCTCTATCGGCAGGGGACCGCGGACTTTGCCGACTGCCTGCACATCGCGCTGGCCGCCCAGGCCGGCGAGCTGCCACTGTGGACCTTCGACAAGGCGGCTTCGAAGGTGGACGGCGCGCGCCTGCTGGCCAAGGCTTGAGCGGCTGCCTGGTCTGCAGCGACGGCCGAGACCCGCACACGCGCCCGATCAAGCGTCGCCGCACGCGCCGATCTCTGCGGCGCACACCTCCCTCACACACCCCCGCAACCAGCGGTGAGCCGCGTCGCCATCCATCCGCGGATGCCACAACAGCGAGACGGTGAAGTCCTGCAGCGCCAGCTCCCGCGGCAGGGCGAAGCTGTGCAGGCCCTCGCGCAGCCGGGCGGTGTGGCGCTCGGGGACGGTGGCGACGAGGTCGGTGCCGCGCGCCAGCGCCAGGGCCTCGGAGAAGCCGGCCACCGTCGCCACGATGTCGCGTGCCAGGCCCAGGGCCGTCAGGGCCTCGTCGACCGGGCCGCGGTCCAGCCCGCGGCGCGACATGGCGACGTGGCCCGCCGCCGCATAACGCCCGGCCGTGACGGTGCCGTCCGCCAGCGCATGCCCCGCACGGACGACGCCGACGAAGCGGTCGCGGAACAAGGCCTGCGCGCGCAGCTCGAGCCCCGTCGCCGCGCCGACGACGCCCGTTTCCAGGTCCACGCTGCCGTCGCGCAGCGGGGCACTGTCCTTGTCCGGTTTGGGGACGAAGCGCAGCCGCACGCCGGGCGCCTCGCTCGCCACGCGGGCCAGCAGGGCGGCGCCGAAGTTCTCGACGAAGCCCTCGCGCGTGCGCAGCGTGAAGCGCCGCTCCAGGCGGTCGAGCTTCAGCGCCGCCGCCGGCCGCAGTGCCGCTCGAGCTTCCTCCACGAGGGGCCCGATGCGCTCGCGCAGCTCCAGCGCCCGCGGCGAAGGCACCAGGCCGCGGCCGGCGCGCACCAGCAGCGGGTCGCCCGTGGCCTCGCGCAGCCGGGCCAGAGCCCGGCTCATGGCCGAGGCGCTGAGCCGCAGCCGCCGGGCCGCTCCCGCGACGCTGCCTTCGGCCAGCAGGGCATCCAGCGTCGCGAGCAGGTTGAGGTCGGGGTCTGACATGGCGTTGCGTGCAGTTATGGAGTGCAGATCATGCGTCTTCCGCCATGCCCGCCGCCCGCCTAAGGTCTGGGCATGACCACCACGACCGCCGCCAACACCCCTTCCACCAACTCGCCGGCGCCCGCCTGGGTGCTGCCCAGCCTGGCCTTGTGCATGCTGCTGCCGTCACTGGCCGTGAGCAGCGCCAACGTGGCCTTGCCGACGCTGGCGCAGGCCTTCGGCGAGCCTTTCGGGGCCGTGCAGTGGGTGGTGCTGGCCTTCCTGCTGGCCACCACGGCCCTCATCGTCGCGGCCGGCCGGCTCGGCGACCTGGTGGGCCGGCGGCGCCTGCTGCTGGCTGGCATCGCGCTGTTCACGCTCGCTTCGGCCGCCTGCGCCGTGGCGCCCGGCCTGCCGACGCTGATCGCCGCGCGCGCTGCCCAGGGTGTGGGCGCTGCGGCCATGATGGCCTTGACCCTCGCCTTCGTCGGCGACGCCGTGCCCAAGGCGCACACCGGTCGGGCGATGGGCCTGCTGGGCACCATGTCGGCCGTGGGCACGGCCCTGGGGCCGTCCCTCGGCGGCTTGCTGATCGCCGGCCTCGGCTGGCGGGCCCTCTTCGCCGTCAACCTGCCGTTGGGCCTGCTGGCCCTCGGCCTCGCTTGGCGGGTGTTGCCTGCCGCGTCGACGGCGCCGCGCCGCGCTGGCCTCGACCTCCCCGGCGCCGCCCTGCTGGCCCTCACGCTCGCGGTCTACGCCTTGGCGATGACCCGCCACCTTGGCCTGCTCCCGCTGGCGGCGCTGGGCCTGGCGGCCTTCATCGGCGTGGAAGCCCGCGCCGCCTCGCCCCTGCTCAAGCTCGAGCGGCTGCGCGACCGGGCGCTCAGCGCCGGCCTCGCGATGAACGCCCTGGTCTCCACGGTGATGATGGCGACCCTGGTCGTCGGTCCCTTCCATCTCTCGCGGCAACTTGGCCTGGGCGCGGCGGCGGTGGGGGCATGGATGTCGGTCGGCCCGCTGACGTCGGCCTTGAGCGGCATTCCGGCCGGGCGCCTGGTGGACCGCTTCGGGCCTCAGTCGATGGCGCGGCTGGGCCTCATGGCCGTCGCGGCGGGTTGCGCCCTCATCGGGGTGCTGCCGGCCGCGCTGGGCGTTCTGGCCTACGTCGGTCCGCTGGTCATCGTGACGCCCGGTTATGCGCTCTTCCAGGCGGCCAACAACACAGCCGTCATGGCCGGCGTGGCGGGGGATGAACGAGGTGTGGTCGCGGGGCTGCTCACGCTTTCGCGCAACCTGGGCCTGGTCACCGGCGCCTCGGCCATGGGCGCGCTCTTCGCGGCGGCAGGCCTGGGCGCCACCTTTGCCGTCGCCACTGGCCTGGCCTTGTTCGCGCTGGCCCTTGCCAAGCGGGCGGCTTGACCCGCACAATCGCGCCCGCTCCGGGGTGCCCGGGCCTGGCCGATGCCAAGCCCAGACGCTGAGACGACCGATGACGGTCGAACCCGTGAACTTGAACCGGCTAATACCGGCGTAAGGAGAGCGCATGCCCAAGGGCGTGCCGGCGAGGCCTGGCCTCGCCTGCGCACCCGCCGGCGGCCACGGAGCACTTCACCATCGCTCCAGGAGACCGCCGCCGTGAACGCCCCCCAACCCTCCGCCTCCGCGCACACCCTCGACGAGCGCCTGTCGCTGACGCGCGAGCCCTTCCCGGCCTCGCGCAAGGTCTACGTCACCGGCAGCCGGCCCGACCTGCGCGTGCCGGTGCGCGAGATCGCCCTGTCCAACGGCGAGACCGTGGTCGTGCACGACACCTCCGGCCCCTACACCGACCCCACCGTGAACGTGGACGTGCGGCGCGGCCTGGCGCCCGTGCGTGCTGGCTGGGTGGCCGAGCGCGCCGATACCGAGGCCTACGCCGGCCGCCCGGCCGTGCCGCTCGACGATGGCGGCAGGGATGGCAACGAACGCCTCGCGCAGCTGCGCGCCGAGGCCGCCGGCCTGCAGCGCACGCCGCGCCGCGCCCAGGCCGGCGCCAACGTCACGCAGCTGCACTACGCCCGCCGCGGCATCGTCACGCCGGAGATGGAGTTCGTCGCCCTGCGCGAGAACGGCCGCCGCGAGTGGATGCGCGACTACCTCGCCGACGCGGGGCGCGAGGCGAGGCTCAAGGGCGATGCCCTCGGCGCCGCCATCCCGGAGCTGATCACGCCCGAGTTCGTCCGCCAGGAAGTGGCGCGCGGCCGGGCCGTCATCCCCGCCAACATCAACCACGCGGAGCTGGAGCCGACCATCATCGGCCGCAACTTCCTCGTCAAGGTCAACGCCAACATCGGCAACTCGGCCGTCACCTCGAGCATCGAGGAGGAGGTCGAGAAGCTGGTCTGGTCCATCCGCTGGGGCGCGGACACGGTGATGGACCTCTCCACCGGCCGCAACATCCACACCACGCGCGACTGGATCGTTCGCAACTCGCCCGTGCCCATCGGCACCGTGCCCATCTACCAGGCGCTGGAGAAGGTCGGCGGCGTGGCCGAGGAACTGAGCTGGGCCGTCTTCCGCGACACCCTGGTCGAGCAGGCCGAGCAGGGCGTCGACTACTTCACCATCCACGCCGGCCTGCGCCTGCCCTTCGTGCCCCTGACGGCCCGGCGCCGCACCGGCATCGTCTCGCGCGGCGGGTCCATCCTGGCCAAGTGGTGCATCGCCCACCACCGCGAGAACTTCCTCTACACGCACTTCGAAGAGATCTGCGAAATCATGAAGGCCTACGACGTGACCTTCTCGCTGGGCGACGGCCTTCGCCCCGGCAGCGCGGCCGACGCCAACGACGAGGCGCAGTTCGCCGAGCTGCGCACCCTGGGCGAGCTGACGCAGCTGGCGTGGAAGCACGACGTGCAGACCATGGTCGAAGGCCCCGGCCACGTGCCCATGCACCTCATCCAGGCCAACATGGCCGAGCAGCTCAAGCACTGCCACGAGGCGCCGTTCTACACACTCGGTCCGCTGACCATCGACATCGCGCCCGGCTACGACCACATCGCCAGCGCCATCGGCGCGGCCATGATCGGCTGGATGGGCACGGCCATGCTCTGCTACGTCACACCCAAGGAGCACCTGGGCCTGCCCGACCGCGATGACGTCAAGCAGGGTCTCATCGCCTACAAGATCGCCGCCCACGCGGCCGACGTGGCCAAGGGCCACCCCGGCGCCCGCGCGCGCGACGACGCGATGAGCAAGGCGCGCTTCGAGTTCCGCTGGAACGACCAGTTCGCCCTCGGCCTCGACCCCGACACCGCGCGCGGCTACCACGACGAGACCCTGCCCAAGGATTCGTCCAAGGAGGCCCACTTCTGCTCGATGTGCGGGCCCAAGTTCTGCTCGATGAAGATCACCCAGGACGTGCGGGACTACGCGGCCTCGCACGGGCTGGAGGCGGCCGACGTGGCAGCCGACGGCATGGCGCGCAAGTCCGCCGAGTTCCGCGCCGCCGGTGGCGAGTTCTACATCCCCATCCAGCGGCAGGACTGATGGCCACCCTCGCCATCGCCATCGCCGGGGCCGGCGTGATGGGTCGGCTGCTGGCCTGGCAGCTCGCCCGCATCGGTCATCGCGTGCAGGTCATCGACCCGGCCGCCGGGCCCGAGGCGCCCGGGGCGGCGGGCTTCACGGCAGCCGGCATGCTCAGTCCCGTCGCCGAGCAGGAACATGCCGAGCCCGAGATCGCCGCCCTGGGCTGGCGCTCGCTGCAGCTGTGGCCGCTGATCGCCGCCGACCTCGGACAGCCCGGGCTGGTGCGCACCGAAGGCAGCCTGCTGCTGGCCCATGGCGGCGACCTGGGCGCGGCCCGCCGCGTGCTGGCCCGGCTGCCGTCACCGCCGCCGATGCTCGACGTGGCCGCGCGCCATGCCCTCGAACCGGCGCTGGCGCCGGACCTGCACGCCTGGCTGCTGCCGGGCGAAGGCCAGGTGCTGCCCGCCGAGATGCTGGCCGCCCTTGCACGGGAGGCGCGGGCCGTCGAGTGGCTCTGGGGTCGGCGCGCGGTGGCGGTGCAGCCCCACCGCCTGGAGCTGGATGACGGTAGCCGCCTCGATGCCGATGTCGTCATCGACACCCGCGGCCATGGCGCCAAGGCCGAGCTGCCCGGGCTGCGCGGCGTGCGCGGCGAGGTGGTCTGGCTGCACGCGCCCGGCGTGGCGCTGCACCGGCCGGTGCGGCTGATGCATGCGCGGCACCGCGTCTACGTCGTGCCCCGGCCCGGCGACGTCGTGGTCGTCGGCGCCTCCGAGATCGAAAGCGAGGACCGCTCGGGCGTGAGCCTGCGCAGCGCCGTCGAGCTGATGGCGGCGGCCCACAGCGTGCTGCCCGGCCTCGCCGAGGCGCGCATCGTGCGGCTGGACACCAACCTGCGCCCCGCCTTCGCAGATCACCGGCCGCGCCTGGACCACCAGCCCGGCCTGCTGCGCATCAACGGCCTGTTCCGCCACGGCTGGCTGCTGGCGCCGGCCCTGGCGGAGAAGGCGCTCGGCCATGTCTGACTACACCGTGAACCACCAACCGCAGCCCTGGCGGGAAGGCCTGAGCATCGCCGCCGTGCTCGCGGAGCAGGGCCGGCCGCCAGAGTCGGTCGCCACGGCGCTCAACGGCGCCTTCGTGCCGCGTGCCCGGCGCGAGGCGACCCTCGTGCAGCCCGGCGACGAGCTGACCCTGATCCAACCCATCACAGGAGGCTGACGTGACGAGCGTCTTTCTGCCCAAGTTCAAGGACACAGCCACAGAGGCACAGAGACACAGAGAGGCTGGTGTCCTCTCGGTGTCTCTGTGCCTCTGTGGCCGTGTTTCGCATCCTTGTAAAAAACCCCGAACGGAATGGTGACGCATGACCTGGACCCTCTACGGCCGACCGCTGGCCAGCCGCTTCCTGCTCGGCACGGCCGGCTATCCCTCGCCCGAGGTGCTGCGGCAGGCCGTCATCGCCAGCGGCGCCCAGGTGCTCACCGTCGGGCTCAAGCGCACGCTGGCCGCGGCGGGCGACAACGGCTTCGTCGCCGCCATCCGCGAGACCCTGAAGGCCACGGGCGGCCACCTGCTGCCCAACACCGCCGGCTGCCGCACGGCGGCGGAGGCCGTCACCCTGGCCCACATGGCGCGCGAGCTCTACGACACGCCCTGGGTCAAGCTCGAGGTCGTCGGCGACGAACACACGCTGCAGCCCGACCCCTGGGAGCTGGTCAGCGCAGCCGCACAGTTGGCTCGCGACGGTTTCCAGGTCTTCCCCTACTGCACCGACGACCTCGTCACCTGCCGGCGCCTGCTCGACGCTGGCTGCGAGGTGCTGATGCCCTGGGGCGCACCCATAGGCTCGGGGCAGGGCCTGCTCAACCCCTTCGCCTTGCGCGTGCTGCGCGAGCGCCTGCCGGGCGTGCCGCTGATCGTCGACGCCGGCATCGGCGCGCCCTCGCATGCGGCGGCGGCCATGGAGCTGGGCATGGACGGCGTGCTGTTGAACTCCGCCGTGGCCCAGGCCGGCGACCCGGTGCGCATGGCGGCGGCGTTCGCGCAGGCCATCGCGGGCGGAAGGGCCGGCTTCGAGGCCGGCGTCATGGCCCCGCAGGACATGGCCGTGCCCAGCACGCCCGTGGGCGGCCGGCCCTTCGTCCTGCCATGACGCGCCCACCCATCGTCTGGAGCATCGCCGGCCTGGACAGCGGCGGCGGGGCCGGCCTGTCGGCCGACCAGCGCGCTGCCGACGCCATGGGCGTGCACCTGTGCGCCGTCGCGGCGGCCGTGACGGCGCAGAACAGCGTGGCGGTGGAGGGCATCTTCCCCTTGCCCACCCTCCAGATCGAGGCCCAGCTCGCTGCCCTGGCCGGCGACCTGCCGCCGCGTGCCGTCAAGACGGGGTTGCTGGGCAGCGTCGAGGCGCTGCGCGTCGTCGTGCGCTGGATCGACCGGTTGCGCGAGGGCGGCGAGGTGGCCCTGGTCGTCGACCCGGTGCTGCGCGCGTCGACCGGCGCCGGTTTCGCGGGCGAGGCGCTGCTGCGAGCCTACCGCGAGGAGCTGCTGCCGCGGGCCACGGTCGTCACACCCAATCGCGACGAGGCGGCCCGCCTGGCGGGCGCTGGCGAGGCGCCTGCCCAGGCCCAAGCGTTGCGGCGCCTGGGCGTCGGCGCCGCCTGCGTCACCGGCGGGGACGCGGCCGGCGCGCTGGCGCTGGACTGGCTCGAGGCCCCGCAGGGCCGCGGCTGGCTGGCCCTGCCGCGCCGCGATGCGCGCCACCACCACGGCACCGGCTGCTGCTTCGCCACGGCCCTGGCCGCCGGCCTGGCCCGCGGCTTCACCGTGGCCGACGCCGCCGTGCTGGCCAAGATGCTGACCACGTCGGCGCTGGGAGGCGGCCACGCCACCCCTGGCGCGGGCGCCGGGCCGGTGCATCCGTCGCCCGGCTTCGTCACCGACCCGGCGCTGCTGCCCGCCGCCTTCGACGAGTTGCCGCAGGCCTGGCCACAGCGCGCCGCCGGCCGGGCGGCGGTGCAGGGCGTCTACGGCATCACGGACCGCGGCGCCCATGCGGCGGCGCTCTTCGATGCCGGCCTGCGCACCGTGCAGCTGCGGCTCAAGCGCGCGGCGGGAGAGGCAGAGGCGGCCTGGCAGGCGCGGCTGGCCGGCGAGGTCGACGCGGCCCGGCGGCCGGGGGCGACGCTGGTCGTCAACGACCACTGGCGCGAGGCCCTGGCGCTGGGCGTCGACTTCGTCCACCTCGGCCAGGAGGACCTGGCGGCCCTGACGCCGGCCGACCGCCACGACCTCGCCGAGGCCCGCCGCCGCGGCCTGCGGCTGGGCCTGAGCTCTCACAGCCTGTGGGAGCTGGCCCGCGCCGTCGCCTGGGCGCCCGACTACGTGGCCTGCGGCCCCGTCTGGCCGACGCTGATCAAGGCCATGCCCTGGCGACCGCAGGGGCTGGGCAATCTCGCCTGGTGGGCGGCGATGGCGCCGGTGCCGGTGGTGGGTATCGGCGGCGTGCTGGAGCCCGGGCAGCTGGCCGACGTGGCGGCGACGGGCGCCGCCGCCGGCTGTGTCGTGCGCGGCCTGCTCGCGCATCCGGTGCAGGCCTGGGCCGAGGCCTGGCGTCGGGGCTCGGAACGCCACGCGCCCGGAGTGCCGGGCTGGCCCCGCCCCAGCCTCTGACGCGACCCCTGCCGTAGTGTGAACAGGCCCTAGTCAGGAACCCTGCGTGAGCGTCTCGAGCAGCGTCTGCTCCAGCCAGGCCTGGTAGGCGTCGGGCGTCCAGCCGGACTCCCGCACGAGCTTTTGATACAGCTCCCGGCTCGTGTACATCCAAAGGAGCGCAGCCGCGCGGTCGGGGTCGAGCCCGGCTCGCGCACGTCCGGCCGCGAACAGGGCCTCGATGCGCTCCTGCTGCATCGTGCGGCGCAGCGTTTCGAAGCTCTGCTGGGTCTTGCGCAGCTCCGGCGAGAACGCGGACGACTTCATCAGCACGCTCAGTTCCTTGCTCTCCGCCTCGTAGATGGCGCGCGCCACGTGGGCGGTCAGCGCGATGCGGCGGACGGGGTCGTCGACGCCGTCGAGCCGGCTCTGGGCCTGCTGGAAGCGCGGGCCGAAGATGGCGTCGCGGATCAGCGCGTCCAGCAGCCCCGCCTTGGACTTCACCGTCGCGTAGACCGTGGGCTCCGACACGCCGGCACGCTCGGCGATCTGGGCGACGGTGGTGGCGTCGATGCCCTTGCGCGAGAACAGCGATTTGCCCGCGTCGAGGATTCGCTGCCGCGTGCGCTCGGCGGCCTCGGAGCGTGCCTCCGAACGATAGTTCCGCTTGCCCGGTGATGCCATATTAACTATAGTGAACTATATCCAATTCAGACGGGATGCCTGCATGACGTTCGAAGCCTACATGACCACCATCCGCGCCAAGACGGGCAAGGGCCCGCAGGAGTTCTTCGACGACGCGGTGAAGGCCGGCGTCCTGCGGCCCGACACCCGGGCGACGGAGTTCGTCAGCTGGATCAAGGGGTTCGCTGGCCTGGGTCATGGCCATGCGATGGCAGTGTGGGAGGCGTTCAAGCGCAACGGCTGGCTGCCGCTGAAAGGCCAGGGAGCCGGGCAATGACGGCGGCGCGCAAGGCCGGCATCGGCCTGTCGGCATTGGCCACGCTCTTCTTCGGGCTCGACGCCCTGGGCAAGCTGCTCGAGGTCGAGCCCGTGCTGCGTGGCACGCAGGCGCTGGGCTGGCCTGCGGCCTCCGTGTTCCCGCTCGGCGTGCTGCTGGCGATCGGTACCGTGCTCCACGCCTGGCCGCGCACCGCGCTGCTGGGCGCCATCTACCTCACGGCCTTCCTCGGCGGCGCGGTGGCGACCCACTACCGCATCGGCTCGCCGCTCGCCACGCACGTGCTCTTCGGCGTCTATGTCGGCGTGGCGATGTGGGTCGGGCTGGCGCTGCGGCAGCCGGCCCTGCGTCGGCTGCTCTGGCCAGGGCCGGTGCAGCGCTAGCGTCCCGCCCTGACGGGGCGCTTGACCGCACGCACCTTGCCGCTCGGTCCGCCGCCGCAGTAGAAGGTGTCGGCGCCGTCGGACTCCAGCCCGCTGACGCCCATGCCCGGTGGCATGGCGAGGCGCTCGCGCACCGCGCCGCTTTGCGGGTCGATGCGGCGCAGGTCGCTTTCCTCGCCTTCCCAGGTGCCGTGCCAGAGTTCGCCGTCGACCCAGGTGACGCCGGTGACGAAGCGGTCCGACTCGATGGTGCGCAGGATGGCGCCCGTGGCCGGGTCGATGCGGTGGATCTTCCGTTCGCGGTACTGGCCGACCCAGAGGCTGCCTTCGGCCCAGGCCAGCCCCGAATCGCCGCCGTGCCCCGGCGCGGGAATGGAGGCCAGCACTTCGCCGCTGTGCGGGTCGATCTTGTCGATGCGCGACTCGGTGATCTGCCACAGGTGGCTGCCATCGAACGCGGTGCCGGCGTCGCAGGCCGCGGCCAGCGTTCGCGCGACCGAGCCGCCCTCGGGCTCGATGGCGAGCAGCTGCGCCCCGGTGGCCGCCCATACGTGACTGCCGTCGAAGCTGATGCCGTGGATGTGCCCGGCGCCGGCGAAGGGGCCGTACTCCCGGAGGATCTCGGCGCAGGAGGTGTCGGTCATGGCGCAGTCCTAATGCCAGTTGCTGATCTTCAGGTCGTTCGGCGCGGGCCGGCCCTGGCCGCTCTCGACCATGTCGCGAAGGCTGAGCAGGAAGGTCGCCCACTTGGTGCTGCAGTGGGCCATGAAGTCGCCGTCCGCCGGCCAGCCGCGATGCCCGAAGCGCACGATGGTGAAGCCGTCTTCCTGCGTGAGTTCGAAGTCGATCTCGGTGCCCAGCCACTCCGCCGGCCCCTCCTTGACGCGCCAGCGCACCCGTTGCCCGGGGGCCTGCTCCAGCACGTCCATGCCGAAGCCGCCGATGTCCTTCCCATCCGCGGAGCGGAAGCGGAACTCGATGGCGCCGCCGGGGCGGGCGTCGCCGGTGGTGTCGCGCGTCCACCAGCCGGACAGGCCATCGATGGTGGTGAGCGCGGCATAGACCTTGGAGACGGGCGCCTGGATGCCGACCCGGTGAATGATGTTCATCGTGTGATTCCCTCGTGGGATGTGAAGCGGTGAAGGCACTCTAGGGAATCGGCAGCGCGGCAGGGAGTAACAAGATCGTCGTGAATCCGGTCAGCGGCGGCGCCACCCAGCGGCGCGAGCGCCCCTGGCCGACGGCACGGACGAGGCCCTGGCCCTCCAGTTCGGCCAGCGACCGCTGCACGGTGCGCTGGCTGGCGCCCAGGGCCAGGGCCAGAGCCGAGGTGGACCAGGCGGCGCCGTCGGCCAGCAAGGCGGTGAGTTCGCCGGCGCCGCCGTCCACGGGCGGGGCGATCAGCACCACCGGGCGCTGCTGCAGCGGCGCGAGGCGGAAGCCACGCGCCGTCGCCTCGATGCCGGCCAGGCCGCCGGCCAGGGCGCGCAGCCGGCCGATCTCCACACGCAGCCGCGCACGGTGCGTTTCGTCGACGTGGCGGATGCGGAAGGCCTGGGCGATCAGGGCGTCGCGTTCGGCCTCGCCCGGCCAGGCCTGGGCCAGCACGCGCAGCAGCGTGAAGAGGATGGGCCGGCGGGCCAGCGGCAGCCAGGCGGCGCCGGCCCGCAGGCCATGGCGGCAGGCATCGACGACCAGGGCGCCGGAGTCCAGGCAGGCGGCCACTTCGTCCAGCCGCAGGGCCTCAGCCCGGCCCTGTGCGATGCGCCGGGCCGCGGGCTGTTCCAGCAGCGCCCGCGCCTGGGCGACCTCGGCCTGCAGCGCCGCGATGCCGGTCCGTGCCGCCGCCGCCTCGGCCCGCGCCAGGGCGGCGCGGGCCTCATCCAGCCGCAGGCCGCGCAGGGCCAGTTCGGCCGCGGCGAGGGCGGCGACGGCGCCCGGCAGGGGCGGCAGCGCCTGGCCTTCCAGGGGCGCAAGCAGGGCGCGCGCCGCATCGAGCCGGCCCAGCAACAGCAGGCGCCGGGTGCCGATGAGCCGCGCCTGCAAGGCATTGGCGTGGTCGCCGCGGGCCTCCAGCGTGGCGCGGGCGGCGTCGAGGGTGCGCGGCGGCTCGGCCAGTTCGCGCAGCGCCAGGGCCACCTCGGCCTCGGCCACCACGCAGCGCGCCCGCGCCAGCGCCTCCCGCGGCCCGAAGCTGCGCGCCGCCTGGCGCAGCAGCTCGCGGGCACGCGGGAGCTCGCCCAGCTGGGCCAGGGCGATGCCGCGCAGCGCCAGGGCCGGCGGGTCGTCGCGCAGGGCCACGCGCTTCAGGGCCGCGAGCGAGTCGCCCTGGGCCAGCGCGCGGGCGGCGGCCGAGATGAGGGAGTCCATGGGCGAAGGCTAACCGCTGGCGGGTGGCCGCAGGTCATCGAGCCAGGCCGCCCGAGCCTCCGCGCGCTCGGGGGTGCCTCAGGCGCTGGCGGTCAGCGAGCCGGGGTAGCTGAGGGTGCTGGCGGAGGCCGAGAGCGAGAACACGACCTGGGCCGAGGCCGGTTGCTGCATCAGCGAGGTGTAGAGGGACATGACGCCCGCGGCGCTCTTGCCCGCCTTGGCGGCCTGCGAGATGGCGGCGCTCTGCTGGATGCTGCCGGACAGCTTGAGCGCATCCCGGGCCTGGGTGGCGATGCGGCTGGCAAAGCTCGGCTTGCTGGTGTCAGCCTTGAGAAAGGCCTGCATGGCGGCCTTGTCGGCCGCCGTGGCCTTGATGTCGACGGCGCCGGTGCCCGACACCGAGAACTCGACCGCGCCGCCGAGCTTGACGCCCGCCTTGGCGAGAGCGGCGCGCAGCTCGCTGCCGAGCTTTCGCTGGCTGGTCTCGAGCGCCTGCGCGGCCGAGGCGGCGCCGGTGGAAGCGGCGGCGTGGCGCAGTGCCGCCGGGCTCAGGCGGGCCTTGGCTGCGGAGGCGATGGTGCCGCCGCCGGTGGCGTCCTGGCCTTTGGAGGTCAGCAGGCTGACGAGTGAGCTGTTGACGGAAGCAACCACGTGGCGAGCCGAAGAGGGAGGTGGCCCATCATGCGGGCGCTGCGGCGGCGGCCATGCCCGCAATAACGGCGGGTTTGCAGACCTGATCCGGCGGCGCGGTCGCTCAGCTTCGCCGGGCCAGCGCCTCGCAACCCAGCCGCAGGTGGGCCGCCAGGCGTCGCAGCGCAGGTGTGATGCGGTGCCGCCCGACGGCCATCCAGTGCAGCGGCGCCGCCTCGCCGCGCCAGCCCGGCAGCAGGGCCACGAGACGGCCTGCGGCCAGGTCGTCGGCCACGTCCAGCGCGCTCTTGTAGGCCAGCCCCAACCCGGCCACCGCCCATTCGCGTACCAGGCCGCCGTCGTCGGCAATGCGGCTGCCGCGCACCTCGACGGCTGTGGCCGTGCCGTCGGCGGCCTCGAAGCGCCAGCGGGCATGCAGGCTGTCGCCGAGGACGTAGCGCAGGCAGTCGTGGCCCCGCAGGTCCTCGGGCGCCTGGGGATGGCCGTGCCGCGCCAGGTAGGCGGGGCTGGCGCACAGCACGCGCCGGTTGTCCGGCACCAGCGGCAGGGCCACGAGGCTGGAATCGGGCGGCTCGCCGTAGCGCACCGCGTAGTCCACCGGCTCCTGGACGAGGTCGGCGACGCGGTCGCTCAGCCGCACCTCCAGCCGCAGGGCCCCGCCGCCCGGGGCCGGCGGTTCGGTGGCGATGAAATCCTCCATCCAGCGCCACAGATGCTGGCGGCCGAGGTCGCTGGGCAGGCTGACCCGCAGCCGGCCCGACAGCGGCCGTTCGCCCTGTGCCGCGTCACGCAGGGCGGCTTGCCCGGACTCCCAGGCGGCCAGGAGCTGCCGGGCATGCGGCAGCCACTGTTCGCCCGCCTCGGTCAGGCGCAGGCGGCGCGTGGAGCGCTCGAACAGCCGCACGCCCAGCTCGCGTTCCAGCCGCGCGATGGTGGCGCTGGCCTGCACGGCCCCGAGGTCCAGGCGCCGGGCAGCGGCCGAGAAGCTGCCGGCCTCCGCGGCGGCGATGAAAAGTTGCAAGGGCGCGAGGCGATCGATTTTCATGCGAACCGTGAAACTGATTCGCCAATCCTAGGCTTTCTGAATGAAAGCGGACCCGGGACCATGACGCCATCGTTGACTGACGTCGAAAGGACGCCCCATGAAAGCCATCGGCTACCTGCAATCCCTGCCCATCGAGCATCCCGAGTCCCTGGTGGACCTGGAGCTGCCGCCGCCGGCACCCGGCCCGCGCGACCTGCTGGTGCGCGTGAGCGCCGTGTCCGTGAACCCGGTGGACACCAAGGTGCGCAGGAGCCGGGCGCCGCAGCCGGGCCAGCCGGAGGTGCTGGGCTGGGACGCCGTCGGCACCGTCGAGGCGCTGGGCGAGGCGGTCGAAGGCTTCGCGGTCGGCGACCGGGTCTATTACGCCGGCGCCATCAACCGGCCGGGCTCCAATGCCGAGCTGCAGGTGGTGGACCACCGCATCGCCGCCCACGCGCCGCGCAGCCTGCCGGATGCCGAGGCCGCCGGCCTGCCGCTGACCGCCATCACGGCCTGGGAGCTGCTGTTCGATCGCCTGGGCGTGCCCGAGGGCGGTGGGGCGGGCCAGAGCCTGCTCGTCATCGGCGCCGCGGGCGGCGTCGGCTCCGTCCTCGTGCAACTGGCCCGGCAGCTGACCCAGCTGCGCGTCATCGGCACGGCCAGCCGGCCCGAGACCCAGGCCTGGGTCCGGGAGCTGGGCGCCCATGCCGTCATCGACCACGGCCAGCCGCTGCGGCCTCAGCTCGTCGCCGCCGGGGTGGCCGAGGTGGCGTTCGTGGCCAGCCTGAGCCACACCGAACAGCATTGGACCGGCCTCATCGACGCCGCCGCGCCTCAGGGCCGCGTGGGCATCATCGACGACCTGTCCGGCCCGGTCGACGTGATGCAGCTCAAGCGCAAGGCCCTGTCCCTGCATTGGGAAATGATGTTCACGCGGCCGATGTTCGGCACGGCCGACGTCGCCGCCCAAGGCCGGCTGCTGGCCCGCGTGGCGGCCCTGGTGGACCAAGGTCGCCTGCGCAGCACCGTGAGCGAACGCCTGCAGCCCATCGACGCCGCCCAGCTCAGGCGCGCCCACGCCCTCGTGGAGAGCGGGCGGATGCGGGGGAAGGTGGTGCTCGGCGGCGGTTTCGGCACGCCGGGTGCCTGAGGCGGCCGTCAACGCCAGACAGGCCGCCGGGCAGGCCGTTCATGACCGGCAGGAGCCGACTCGTCGCAGCGTCGCGCGCCCCGCCGGGGAGCCGGCTTGAATGGCGCCTGAGCACCCGCTCCCTGTCCGATGTCCCTCGGCAGGCGTCGATGACATGGGGTCAGCGACGTTGAGGCCCCGGCTCCTGCAAAGGGCCGGGGCACTTTTTATTCCTTCAGCCCCTGGAGCCAGGCTCGGCCGGCGGCGTCGAAGAGCGGCACCCCGCCCAGGCGGGCCGGGTCGGCGGCCAGGGCGAGCCATTCCAGCGTGTCGTGATGGCTGCCAGGAATGAGGTCGGCCGAGCGCTCGGCCACCAGCCAGGCATGCAGCCGGGCATAGAGCTCGGGGTGGTGCTCCTGCGTCCAGGCCAGGCCGACGAGGTCGCCATAGGCCTCCTCCCGGCGAGTGGACCGCATGTCCAGCCAGGCCTGCCGCAGGTCGGGCGCGAGGCCTTCAGGCACCTTGGCGGCGACGAAGCCGGCCGGCACGCTGTACCAGGCACCGTCGAGATAGCGCCGGCAGTGGCCGATCTCATGGGCCGCCATCAGCTCCAGCGCGGGGCCGCGCAGCGCGGCATCCAGGGCGTCGATCTGCCGCAGGGCTTCGGGATTGCCGCGCATGGACAGCACGAGCTTGCAACGGCCATCGACGAAGCCCAGGGCCAGCGGCGCGGCGCCCGGCGCGTCCTGGGGTTGAACGACCAGGTCGAGCGGCAGGGACAGGGCCTGGCGCGCCTGCTCCACCACCGGCCGGATGCCTTGCAGCCAGCGGGTCTCGAGCGGGGTCAGGTCGGCGGCGTGGGCGGTCGGCGTGAGCGCGGCGGCCAGCAGGGCGAGGGCGGTGGAAACAAAGCGGCGCAGCACGAGGACACTCCTTGTGCAGGCATCTTCGGGTCGGAGCGGGCCGGGCTGGAGGGGGCGCCGGCTGGGCGGCGTGAACTATGGAGGCGAAACCGGCGCCGGCATCACCACTTGCAGCCCTTGCCCCGCACCGCGTCGATGGCCAGCGGCACGGCGGCCAGCAGGCCGGCCCCGGCATAGGCCTTGCGGCAGTCCTTGTTGGCGGCGTCCTCGATGGACTGCTCCAGCTTGGACTTGTGCTCCGGCGGTTGCGGCAGCAGCTCCACGAGGCCAGGACCGCGCCGGGCGGCCAGGTCGCCCCGGGGCAGCGAGAGGTTCAACGGCGGGCGCGGCGCGCTGGCGGCGGCCGAGGGCGGCAGCGGCACGTTGGGCCCGAGCCGCGGCGTGGCGTCGGGCGTGCCGGTGGCCGTGCCCGGCTGCGCAACCGGGCTGGCGAGCGGATCGCCGCGGGCGGGCCCGGCAGGGGCTGCCGGTGCGCTGACTTGGCCGGGCAGGGCCGTCGACAGGTCCGGCAGCGCCGAGGCACCGGGCGCGGCCAGTTCGCGGCCCGGCCGGGCGGTCGAGGGCAGTGGCGCCACGGGGGCGGCGGCTTCGGCCGGCTCGAGCCGCTGCACCGGGGCCGGGAGGTCCTGCCCGCTGGGCAGGGCGGCCGCCGTGGATGGGGCGGCGGGCGTGCGGAGTTCGCCGGCGCGCGGTAGCGGCGCCACGCGCCCCGCATCCGCCGCGGGCGTTTCCAGGCGCTGCACGGCGGGCGGCAGGGCGGTGTCGGGCAGGGCTGCGCCGGCCGGGGTGGGAGCCGGGGCCGCGCGCAGCTCGGCCGGCCGGGGCAGGGCCGGCGTGGCCGGTGCGCCGGCCGGCGCCTCCAGGCGGCTGACGGCCGGGGGCAGGTCAGCGGTAGGCAGGCTTTCGGCCGCCGTGGCCGCGGGAGGCCGTAGCGCCGTCGCGCGTGGCAGGGGTGTGGCGGGCGCCGGGGCGGTGGGGCCGTCCAGCCGGTTCACAGGCGCGGGCAGGTCGGCGGGCAGGGTGGCGAGTTCGGGCGGCCGGTCGGCGGGGCGCAGCCGGGCGGGCGAGGGCAGCGGCGTGATGCCGTCGGCCCGGCTGTCCAGGCGCCCGACGGCGGCGGGCAGGTCGGCGGTCGGCAACTGCAGCGGCGTGGGCGCGGTGGCCGAGGGGCGGGAGACCTCCTGGCGCTCGACGGGGCGGAAGCCCTCGGGGAGCTTGAGCGTGGCCGTGCCGGGTTCGCCGGCCGGGGGCGCCGGGGTGGCCGTGGCTGCGGGCTCGGTGCGGGGCGTCGGGTCGACCGGCCCGCTGCGGTCGGCGGGGGAGGGTGGCGCTTCACGCTCCGCGCCGCTGCGGCCCAGCAGCCGGACCGTCAGGCTCCCCCAGACGCCCTGGCCCGGGGCGGCGGTGCCGGTGGCGTTGCCGAAGACGAGCACCAGCCAGATGTGCAGCAGCACCGCGAGCAGCAGGCAGCGCTGCAGCAGGCGCGGGTCGGGCGGCTGGCGGCGGGGGGCGACGACGGCGGCGGTCACGGCGGGCGGATTGTGGCCCGGGGCGGGCTGCCGGATGTTACGGATGACCCGCGGGCTCGATCCGATGGCTCACCTCGCCCGTGCCGCGCCCGTCCGCAGCGACGCTGCGCTCCACCACCGTCAGTCGCCCGTCCGCCTCCTGCACGAGGACGGTGGAGCAGCGCGTGCCGTAGACGGCGAGGTCCGGGGCGTCCGGGTCGGGCAGGCGCACGAAGCGCGGGGAGAGCAGGCGCTCGCGCGCCAGGCCGACGCCGGTGTCCGGCAGCGCGGCGTCGGGGGCGGGCGTGGGGTCTGCCAGGGCTTGGAAGAGGCGCTCGATCAAGACGTCAGGCGCCGGATCGGCGGCGAGGGCGCTGGCCAGCGCGGCCTTCAGGCCCAGGGTCTTGGGCCACGGAGTGTCGAGGGCGGCGTTGGATAGGCCGTGGATGCCGTCGGGCAGTCGCTGGGCCGAGGGCGTGCGGTTGCTGATCCAGTGCCAGTCCCGGCGCGCCAGATCCGCCGTGATCAGGTTGAAGCCGTTGTAGCCCGGCGCCAGGGAGGCTGCGAAGCGCGTGGCATCGTCGTCCCGGCGCAGCCAGTCGACGACGAGGGCGCCCCGCGACGGCGCGTCGGCGCGCTGGCGGCCCGGCTCGCGGATGTTGGTCAGCAAGGCCAGGCGGCCGGCACGGGTGAGCCCGAACCAGGTGCCGCCGGCCGAGAGGTCGCGCCCGGCCAGCACCTCGGTGCCCGCAACCTGCCACCAGGCCATGGGCGCGGCAGGGCGCGCGAAGAACTCGTCGCGGTTGGCCGCGATGACGAGCGGGAAGCGTGGGTGGGCGTTCAGCGCGAAGGCGGCAAGGCACATGGCCGTCTCCGTGCTCGATTCAGCTGCGGGCCGAGCGCAGGGCCGCTCCCAAGCCGGCCCGCTTGGGCGATGTGCTTGCCGCTCACATCAGCATTCGACGATGTTGACCGCCAGGCCGCCGCGGGCGGTTTCCTTGTACTTGGTCATCATGTCGGCGCCGGTGTCGCGCATGGTCTTGATGACCTTGTCGAGGCTGACGAAGTGGGTGCCGTCGCCGCGCAGCGCCATGCGCGCGGCGTTGATGGCCTTGACCGAGGCGATGGCGTTGCGCTCGATGCAGGGGATCTGCACCAGGCCGCCGACGGGGTCGCAGGTCAGGCCGAGATGGTGCTCCATGCCGATCTCGGCGGCGTTCTCGACCTGCTCCGGCGTGCCGCCCATGACGGCGCACAGGGCGCCAGCCGCCATGGAGCAGGCCACGCCCACCTCGCCCTGGCAGCCGACCTCGGCGCCGCTGATGGAGGCGTTTTCCTTGTAGAGGATGCCAATGGCCGCGGCCGTGAGCAGGAAGTCGATGACGCCCTTTTGCGTGCTGCCGTGGACGAAGCGGGAGTAGTAGTGCAGCACGGCCGGCACGATGCCGGCGGCGCCGTTGGTGGGCGCCGTGACGACGCGTCCGCCCGCGGCGTTCTCCTCGTTCACCGCGAGGGCGTAGAGGTTGACCCAGTCCATCACCTGCAGCGGGTCGCGCAGGGCGGCCTCGGGGTTGGCGGTCAAGGCACGGAAGAGTTCGGGTGCGCGGCGCTTGACCTTGAAGCCGCCGGGCAGGATGCCTTCGGTGCGGCAGCCGCGCTGCACGCAGGCCTGCATCACGGCCCAGATCTTCAGCAGCCCGGCGTCGATCTCGGCCTCGGTGCGCCAGTGGCATTCGTTGCGGCGCATCAGCTCGGCGATGGGCAGGCCGTGGCGCTTGGCGAGGGCGAGCAGTTCGTCGCCGGTCTTGAATGGATAGGGCAGGACGGTGGTGTCGGGCGCGATGACCTTCTGCTTGCTGCCGTCCGCCGCCACCTCGTCGCTGACGACGAAGCCGCCGCCGACCGAGTAGTAGACGCGGTTGGCGATCTCGGCGCCTTCGGCGTCGAAGGCGATGCAGCGCATGCCGTTGGCGTGGAAGGGCAGGGTCTCGCGGCGCTTGAAGACGAGGTCACGGGCCTCGTCGAAGGCGATCTTGTGCTGGCCGACGAGGTTCAGGTCGCCGCTGCGTATGCCTTCCAGCAGCGCCGGGATGGCCTCGACGTCCACCGTGTCCGGCTCGTGCCCCGCCAGGCCGAGCAGCACGGCCTTGTCGCTGCCGTGGCCCTTGCCGGTGGCACCCAGCGACCCGTAGAGGATGACCTGCACGCGCGCCGTGCGCTCGAGCAGGCCGTCATGCTGCAGCCGCAGTCCGAACAGGCGCGCGGCCCGCATCGGCCCGACCGTGTGCGAACTGCTCGGGCCGATGCCGATCTTGAAGAGGTCGAAAACGGAAACGGCCATGGGAACCTCGATTCAGCAGAGGGCGGCTTGTGGCCGCCCGACTCATCCAGCGGCTGCCGTGGACCTGGCTTTTCCAGGCCACGGGCAGCGCCCCGTCGAAGGGGCCGGTGAAGCCGGTTGGGGGCTTATGCCTCGTACTCGGACAGAGGCACGCAGGAGCAGAACAGGTTGCGGTCGCCGTAGACGTTGTCCACGCGGCCCACGGGCGACCAGTACTTCTGGCGGCGCAGCGAAGGCAGCGGGAAGGCGGCCACCTCGCGAGCGTAGGCGTGCGGCCAGTCGCTGGCGCTGACGACCATGCTGGTGTGCGGGGCATTCACCAGCGGGTTGTCCTCGCGCGGCAGCTTGCCGGCCTCGACGTCGGCGATCTCGTGGCGGATCTGGACCATGGCGTCGATGAAACGGTCCAGCTCGGCGCGGCTCTCGCTCTCGGTCGGCTCGACCATCAGCGTGCCCGCAACGGGGAAGCTCAGCGTCGGCGCGTGGAACCCGTAGTCGATGAGGCGCTTGGCCACGTCCTCGGCGCCGATGCCGGAGCTGTCCTTCAGCGGGCGCAGGTCCAGGATGCATTCGTGGGCCACGCCGCCGCCCTTGACGCCGTCGATGCCGCCGCTGAAGTGGATGTCGTAGTGCTCGCTCAGGCGCGCGGCCACGTAGTTGGCGTTCAGGATGGCGACTTCGGTGGCCTTGCGCAGGCCCTCGGCGCCCATCATGCGGATGTACATCCACGAGATGGGCAGCACGGCCGCATTGCCGAGCGGGGCGGCGCTGACGGCGCCGATGTTGCTGGCCTTGCCCAGGCCTGCGGTGCGGTGCGACGGCAGGAAGGGCACGAGGTCTTCCACCACGCAGACCGGGCCGACGCCCGGGCCGCCGCCGCCGTGGGGGATGCAGAAGGTCTTGTGCAGGTTCAGGTGGCTCACGTCGCCGCCGAACTCGCCCGGCGCGGCCACGCCGACCAGGGCGTTCATGTTGGCGCCGTCCACGTAGACCCGGCCGCCGTGGGCCTTCACCATGGCGCAGATCTCCTTCACGTGGGTGTCGAAGACGCCATACGTGGAGGGGTAGGTGATCATGATGGCGGCGAGCCTGTCGGCGTGCTGCTCGCACTTGGCCTTGAGGTCGGCCAGGTCGATGTTGCCTTCCTTGTCGCACTTGGTCACGACGACCTGCATGCCGCACATCTGGGCGGAAGCGGGGTTGGTGCCGTGGGCGCTCTCGGGGATGAGGCAGACATTGCGCTGGTGGTCGCCGCGCGAGGCATGCCAGGCCCTGATGGCCAGCAGGCCGGCGTATTCGCCCTGGGAACCGGCGTTGGGCTGCAGGCTGATGCCGGCGTAGCCGGTGGCCTGGCACAGCCACTGCTGCAGCAGGGCGTCCAGCTCGGCATAGCCGGCGAGCTGGTCCTGGGGCGCGAAGGGATGCACGCCCGCGAACTCAGGCCAGGTGATGGGGATCATCTCGGCCGTGGCGTTGAGCTTCATGGTGCAGGAGCCCAGCGGGATCATGCTGCGGTCCAGCGCGAGGTCCTTGTCCGACAGGCTGCGGATGTAGCGCAGCATCTCGGTCTCGCTGTGGTGGGTGTTGAAGACCGGGTGGGTCAGGAAGGCGCTGGTGCGGCGCAGCTGGGCCGGGATCAGGCTGTCGACGCCGGCCGCGAACTCCGCCACCGTGGGTACCGTGGCGCCGGCGGGCGCGAACCAGCGCCACAGGGCTTCGATGTCGGCCCGCGTGGTGGTCTCGTCCAGGGCGACGCCGACGAGCCGGTCGCCGTGCCGGCGCAGGTTGGCGTGCTCGGCCAGGGCCTTGGCCATGACGACGCCGGCCTCGCATTCGACGAGCAGCGTGTCGAAGATGTGCGGCGTCACGACCTTGAGGCCCATGCGCGTGAGGCCGGCGTGCAGGATGGCCGTGTAGCTGGCCACGCGCTCGGCGATGCGCTTGAGGCCCTGCGGGCCGTGGTAGACGGCGTACATGCTGGCCACGACGGCCGGCAGCACCTGGGCCGTGCAGATGTTGGAGGTGGCCTTCTCGCGGCGGATGTGCTGCTCGCGGGTCTGCAGGGCCAGGCGCAGGGCGGGGTGGCCCTGGGCGTCCTTGCTGACGCCGACGAGGCGGCCCGGCATGGAGCGCTTGAACTCGTCGCGGCAGGCGAGGAAGGCGGCGTGCGGGCCGCCGGCGCCCATGGGCATGCCGAAACGCTGGGTGTTGCCGACGACGATGTCGGCGCCGAACTCGCCCGGGGGCACCAGCAGCGTCAGCGCCAGCAGGTCGGCGCAGACGATGAAGGCAGCCTGCTTGGCGCGGGCCTGCTCGGTGAAGGCCTTCAGGTCGTGGATGAGGCCGGTGGTGCTGGGGTACTGGCAGACGACGGCGAAGTAGTCGTTCTCGGCCATCAGCGCGGGCGCCATGCCGACCTTGACCTCGATGCCGAGCGGCGCGCAGCGGGTCTGGATGACCTCGATGGTCTGCGGATGCACGTCGCCAGCGACGATGAGGACATTGCTCTTGCTCTTGACCGAGCGCTTGGCCAGCGTGACGGCTTCGGCGGCCGACGTGGCCTCGTCCAGCATGGAGCCGTTGGCGATGTCCATGCCGGTCAGGTCGGCCACCATGGTCTGGAAGTTCACGAGGGCTTCCATCCGGCCCTGGGAGATCTCCGCCTGGTAGGGCGTGTAGGCGGTGTACCAGGCCGGGTTCTCGAGGATGTTGCGCAGGATGACGCCGGGCGTGTGGGTGCCGTGGTAGCCCTGGCCGATGAAGCTCTTGTAGACCTTGTTCTTGCCGGCGATGGTCTTGAGCTCGGCCAGCGCGCCCGCCTCGGTGATGGGCTCGGGCAGGGCCATGCCGGCCGAGCGGCGGATGGAGGCCGGCACGACGGCGTCGATCAGGGCCGTGCGGCTGGCCACGCCGATCGCGGCGCACATCAGGGATTCATCGACGGCATCGGGCCCGATGTGACGGGCTTGGAATTCGGTGGCGTCTTCGAGGATGGAGAGCGGCGTCGGCATGGCGGGGCAGGTGTCTGGGGAGAATCAAATGCAACCACAGAGCCACAGAGGCACGGAGAGTCCGGTCTCCAGGCCTGCTCTGCGTCTCTGTGCCTCTGTGGTTGCCTTTTCTGGAAAGGGGGCGCGGGTCAGAGCGTCTTCAACAGCGCGTCGTAGGCCGTGGAGTCCATCAGGCCGTCGAGCTGGGCGGGGTTGCTCAGCTTGACCTTGAAGAACCAGCCGGCCTTGAGCGGGTCGGAGTTGGCCAGGGCCGGGTCGTCGCGCAGGGCCTCGTTGACCTCGGTGATCTCGCCGTCCACGGGCATGTAGACGTCGGCGGCGGCCTTGACGGACTCGACCACGCCGGCGACTTCCTTCTCGGCATAGGCCTTGCCCACTTCGGGCAGGTCCACGAAGACCACGTCACCCAGCGCGTCCTGGGCGTGCACGGTAATGCCGACCGTGGCGGTGCCGTCGCCGTGGACTTCGATCCATTCGTGGTCGGGGGTGTACTTGACGGACATTCGGAAACTCCTCAGGTGAAAGAGATGAAGGACTCAGCGGAAACCGTATCAAACCCAGCGGCACCCATGGAACCGGCTTTGCCGGGCCATCGGGTGCGCCCCCTGGAGGGGGCCGGCGAAGCCGGTAGGGGGTGGGCCAAATTCAGCCTCTGTAGTAGCGGTTGGGGGTGAAGGGGGTGGCGGAGACGACCATGGGCGTGCGCTTGTCGCGCACGATGGCGAAGACTTCGGTGCCAAGGGCGGCATGCGGCGTGCCGACGTAGGCCAGGGCCACGGGCTGGTTGACCGTGGGGCCGAGGGTGCCGCTGGTGACGACGCCGATCTCGGTGCCGTCGGCCGTCACGATCCGGGCGCCTTCGCGCACCGGCATGCGCTCCTTGCCGACGAGGCCGACGCGCTTGCGGGCCGGGCCGTTGGCCAGTTGCGCGTCGATGACGGCCGCACCAGGGTAGCCACCGGCGCGTGCACCGCCGGCGCGACGGACCTTCTGGATGGCCCAGGTGATGGAGGCCTCGACGGGCGTGGTGGTCGCGTCGATGTCATGGCCGTAGAGGCACAGGCCGGCCTCCAGGCGCAGGGAGTCGCGGGCGCCCAGGCCGATGGGCTTGACCTCGGCATGTGCCAGCAGCTTGCGGGCCAGGGCCACGGCGTCGTCCTCGTGGACGGAGATCTCGAAGCCGTCTTCGCCGGTGTAGCCGGAGCGGGTCAGGAAGGTGTCGATGCCGTCGAGCTGGAAGAAGCCGCCGGTCATGAATGTCAGCTTGGCGACGTCGGCATTCAGGCGCGACAGCACCGTCACGGCCTCGGGGCCCTGCAGCGCGAGCAGGGCACGCTCGGGCATGGGAACCACGTCGCAGCGCGAGCCGATGTGCTGGCGCATGTGGGCGATGTCCTGCTCCTTGCAGCCGGCATTGACCACGACGAAGAGGTCGTCGGGCCGCTTGCAGACCATCAGGTCGTCGAGCAGGCCGCCCTGGTCGTTGGTGAAGAGGGCGTAGCGCTGCTTGAAGACGCCCAGGTCGATGATGTCGACGGGCACCAGGGTCTCGAGCGCCGCTGCGGCATCGGGGCCCACGAGGCGCACCTGGCCCATGTGCGACACGTCGAACAGGCCGGCCGCGGCACGCGTGTGCTTGTGCTCGGCCATGACGCCGGTGGGGTATTGCACCGGCATGTCGTAGCCGGCGAAGGGCACCATCTTGGCGCCGAGTTCGACGTGGAGGGCGTTAAGAGGTGTTTTCAGCAATGAGGACATCGAGGGCTCCGACGGAATTCGGGTTTGGATGTCCTCGCTGTCCCGGGTACCTGAGAGATTGACAAGGCGGTGGCTGTCCCGCGCAAGCTTGCCCCTTCGGTGGGCTGGCCTGGGGCCAGCCTCTCTCCAGTGAGGAACGCCGCCAGTGTCTGCCACGGACGGCGTTTTGTCAGTCCTTTTGCCTGAGCGTTCGAGTCTTGGGACCCTGCGCCTTCGGCGGCCCCCAACATCGACGGGGCGCTCTCCTGACGGGCGGCATTCTAGGGCCTGTTCGCACGACGGTGCGGCCTGCTGCCGCAGTGCGAGCAGTCCCTAATCGCCCAAGTGCCCGGCCTCCAGCGCTTCGCCGTCGATGGGCATGGTCTTGCCGTCGGGGCCCTCGAAGAACAGCGGCTTGCGTGCCCTGGCCTCGGGGGCGAGCTGGTTCATCGTCGCCGCGTCGAAGAGCCGGCCGTTCTGCATGACCTGGACGACGCGGTCGCTTTGGCGGATGTCGGCCAACGGGTTGCCGTCGATGACGACGAGGTCGGCCAGCTTGCCGGGCTCGATGGAGCCCAGGTCCTTGTCGAAGCCGAAGTTGCGGGCGGGGTTGATGGTGGCCGTGCGCAAGGCCTCCATCGGCGTCATGCCGCCGAGCACGAACATCCACATCTCCCAGTGGGTGCCCAGGCCTTCGCGCTGGCCGTGGGCGCCGATCATCGTGTTGACGCCGGCCCGCGAGAGCTGGGTCGCGGTGCGCGCCACGCGCAGGATGTTGAAGTCCTCGTCCGGCGCCGTCTCGCGGCGCACCGCGCGCGGCTCCAGCACGGTGCGAGGCACGTAGCGGGACAGCAGCGGGTGCTTCCAGACCTCCGTGTGGGCGTACCAGTAGTGCTCGCCGTCCAGGCCGCCGTAGCCGACGTTGAGCGTCGGCGTGTAGCCAGTGGCCTGCTGGCCCCACAACTGCTTGACGTCGTCCCAGACCTCGGCGATGGGCAGGGCGTGCTCCACCGTCGTGTGGCCGTCGACCACCATGGTCATGTTGTTCTGGAACAGGGCGCCGCCCTCGGGCACCACCATCATTCCGGTCTGGCGGGCGGCCTCGAGGATCTGCTGGCGCTGGTCGCGGCGGGGCTGCTGGTAGCTCTTGACGCTGATGGCCCCTTCCGCCTTCTGGCGGCGCAGGTGGGCCAGGGCGTCGTCCAGGCCGTCGACGACGGCGGTGTAGGGCGTGCGGGCGCCGTAGAGGATGGTGCCCGTCGAGTAGATGCGCGGGCCCAGCACCAGGCCGGCGCGCTGCATCTCGGCCTGAGTGAAGATGGCCGAGTTGAGGTTGGACGGGTCGTGCAGCGTCGTCACGCCGAAGGCCAGCGAGGCGAGGTTGACCCAGCTCTGCTGCGGGATCAGCCCCGAGTCGTTCATGGCGCCGTGCCAGTGGGCGTCGATGAAGCCCGGGACGATGGTCTTGCCGGACACGTCGATGCGCCGCGCCTCGGCCGGGATGGCGACGTCCCGGCCGACGGCCACGATGCGGTTGCCGTCCACCAGCACCGTGCCGCCCTCGATGACCCCTTCGTCACCTTGGCCCTTCATCGTCACGAGGCGCGCGCCGGTCAGCGCGATCTTGCCGGCAGGCCGGTGACTGGCCTGCTCGAAGCCGATCTTCTGGCCGGTCGCCTTGTCCTGGCCGTCGGCAGGTGCCGTGAAGAGTTCGTCGCCGAGGCTGAAGTGCAGGCGAGCGCCGCCGCCGCTCCAGTGCAGGTCGTGGCCGCCGTCGACGTCGAGCTGCCGGGCGGGCAGGGCGTCCATCTTGGCGCCCACCACGATGGCCTTGCCGGCCTGGCCCTGCACGTTGGGCAGGGGCATGACGTAGGCGTGGGAGCGCTCCACGAAACCCAGCCACAGGCCGTCGGGCGAGACGCTGTACTCGCTGGCGAAGTCGCTGCGGGCCACCTCGGTCTCGCTGCGGTCGCGCAGGTTCAGGCGGGTCAGCGAGAAGCGCTGGTCCACCTCGCTGGGGTCGGTGGCCCGGGTGAAGAACACCTCGTCGCTGCGTGCGCCGAACTGGGCGCCGCTGCCCTCCTTGCCGATGCGCTCGGGCTTGCCGGAACCGTCCGCGGCGACGAGGTAGAGGCCGGTGTCCAGGCTGTGCCAGGGGCTGGTCAGCCCGCCGCCCTTGACCTTGCGGTAGACGAGCTGGCGCCCATCCGGCGAGAGCCGGGGCTCGAGGTATTTGCCGGGTTCCTTGACGAGGACCGTCTCCTTGCCTGACGCCAGCTCCAGCCGGCGGATGCTGCCCTGGGTGTCGTCGCGCCAGGTGGCGTAGACCAGGCTGCGGCCGTCACGGGCCCAGCTCGGCGCGAACTCGAAGGCCTCGTTCTGCCGGGTCAGGCGGCGAGGCGTGCCGTCGGGCAGGTCCTTGACGTAGAGCGCGCCCAACGCTGAATAGACCACCCGTTTGCCGTCCGGCGAAACCTGGGCGCCGCGCAACTGGTGCACGGCGAACTTGTCCGGCGCCACCTCCTGCACGAAGCGCATGGGCTCGCGCAGTTCGCGGCTGTCCTTGACGTGGAAAGGAATCTCGGCGGCGGTGCCCTTGAAGGGGGCGACGCGCCAGATCCGCCCCTCGGCCCAGACGACGATCTCTTTGCTGTCGGGCATCCAGGCGAAGGCGGGGTAGACGCCCCACATGGCCCAGATCTCCTGCAGGTCGCGGGAGAGGCCGCCCCAGGCGGGCGTTTCGCGGCCGGTGGCCAGGTCCTTGAGGAAGAGGGTGCTCTGGTTGCGCACGCGGCGCACGAAGGCGAGGTATTTGCCGTCGGGTGACGGCGTGGGGCGCACCGCGCCGCCGGGACCCTGCACGAAGGGCTCGACCGAGCCGTCGGACAGGTCCTGGCGGAAGATCCTGTAGATCTCGCCGTTGCCGTCCTTGTTGTACTGGAAGACGCGGCCGGGCGTCGTGTCCTGGCTGTAGTAGAGGTGCTTGCCGTCCGGTGAGATGGCCGGTTCGCCCAGGTCCTTCTGCCAGTTGGGCTTGTCGTTGAGCTGCACGCCCTTGTTCTTGGCGGCGTCGGCATCCACGGCGTAGAGCCAGATCTCGCCCGAGCCGGCGCTGCGGGTGCCGGTGTAGTGCTTGCGGGCCAGCAGGAACTTGCCGCTCGGATGCCAGACGGGGTTGTTCAGCAGCCGGAAGTCCTCCTTCGTGACGGCGCGTGCGTGGCTGCCGTCCACGTCCATCACCCAGAGGTTGTCGCCGCCGCCGGCGTCGCTCAGGAAGGCGATGCGCCTGCCGTCCGGCGAAAAGCGGGCCTGCTGCTCCCAGGCGATGGAATGCGTCAGCGGCCGGGCCTCGCCGCCCGCGATGGGCAGGGTGTAGAGGTCGCCAAGCATGTCGAAGACCAGGGTCTTGCCATCCGGGCTCACGTCCACGCTCATCCACGTGCCGGTCCTGACGTCGATGTTCGCCGTGCGGGCCTTACCCGGCGCTGCGTTCACGTTCCAGGCGGCGGGTTTGGACGCGTCGCGGGCGGATTCCTTGGCGGCGTCCTGGGCGTGGGCGGCCAGGGCGGCGGCCAGGAGCAGGGCGGGTGCGGCGTGCAGTCGGGGCATGACCTTGGGTTTGGTGTGACCAAAACCTTCGATGCTAGCGACGGCTTGTCGCCCCATCATTCGTCACGCCGGCGTGTGCCGGTGGACAGGCGGCTAGCAGCGGCTCAGGGCCAGAGCCACCACAGCAGCAGGCCGCCGAAGATCAGCCACTGCAGCCCGTAGTAGGCGAAGCGGCTGCGCGCCTTGATGCGCTTGCCGAACAGCCGCACCTGCTGCACGTAGGCGAACAGCTTGTTGATGCCGCCGGTGCGGTCGGTGTCCGAGTTGGGTGCCGCGGCGGCCCGGATGAGGGTGTGGCTGATGAAGTGGTTGAAGGCCCGGGCCAGCGGGTTGGTCAGCGGGCGCTCGACGTCGCAGAACAGGATGATGCGCATCTTGTCCGACTGGTTCTCGGCGTAGTGCAGGTAGGTCTCGTCGAAGATGACGCCCTGGCCGTCGCGCCAGGAATAGCGCTCGCCGTCGACCGAGATGTAGCAGCGGTCGTCGTTGGGCGTGACGAGGCCGAGGTGGTAGCGCACCGAGCCGGCGAAAGGGTCGCGGTGGGTCACCAGCCGGCCGCCGGGGGGCAGGGCGGCGAACATGGCCGCCTTCACGGTCGGGATGCGCTGCAGCAGGCCGGTCGTCACCGGGCAGAGGGCGCGGGCGGAGGGGTGGGCGTCGCCGTACCACTTCAGGTGAAAGCGCGTCCAACCGGTCTTGAAGAAGCTGTTGAAGCCGGCGTCGTTGTACTTGTCGGACTTCTTGATCTCGCCGGCCTGCGCGAGCTTGTAGGCCTCCTCGCGGATGTCCTGCCAATGGTCCTCCAGCAGCTTCAGCTCCGGGAAGCCCGACACCGGCAGATAGGGCTTGGCCGGCAGCCGCGAGAACATGTACATCAGGCAGTTGATGGGCGCCATGAAAGTGGAGTGGTCCATCAGCTGGCGCCAGAACCCCAGGCGCACGCGGCCGCGGTAGTGCACGTAGACGGTACTCGCGACGAAGACCGCCACGATGGCGATCTTGATGTACGGAATGTTGGAAGTCATCTTGCGTAGAAATCCGCCTCGCCCGGCAGGCGGGACTTGAAGCGCTTGTGCAGCCAGAAGTATTGGTGCAATTGTCGGCGCGCCTGGGCTTCGATGACGGCGTTCATCCGCGCGGCATCGGCGGTGGCGTCGGCCGTTGGGAAGTCGTCGAGGGCAGGCTCGATGACGAGGGTGTAGCCATCCGCCTCACGGCGCGGGTAGCAGGGCAGCACGGCGGCGTTGGCCACGGCCGCCATGCGCGACAGGCCCGTGATGGTGGCGGCATTGACGCCGAAGAAGGGCACGAAGACGGAGTCCCGGTGCCCGAAGTCCTGGTCGGGCAGGTAGTAGAGCCGGTAGCCGTCGCGCAGCGCCCGGATCACCGAGCGGGTGCCCTGCTGGCGCGAGAAGATGATGCCCGTGCCCAGGCGCAGCCGCCGGGTGCGGAAGAATTCGTCCAGCCAGGCATCTTTCTGCCGCGAATAGATGCTGACGACCGGCGTCTCCATCGAGATGCGCAGGCCGGCGAGGTCCAGTCCGGTGAAGTGCGGCATCATGAGGATGACCGGGCGGCCTTCGAGGGCCTTCAGGTGCTGCAGGCCTTGGATGCGCATCAGCCGCCGCAGCCGCTCGGGCGAGGCGAACCAGCAGTAGCCGTACTCCAGCAGCATCTGCACCATGGCGACGAAATGGCGCCGCAGCAGGCGGCGACGCTGGGCCGGCGTCCAGTCAGGCAGGCACAGCCGCAGGTTGACCTCGCCGATGTGCCGGCGAGAGGAGGGCAGGCTGGCGATCAACTGCCCGGCCACCCAGCCTAGCGCCGAGACCGCGCGAAAGGGCAGCCAGCTCAGCAGCCACACCAGGCCCACGAGCAGCTTCAGTCCCACCGGCCGGCTCCCGCTGCGAAGGCATCACCCGGGCGTGCGAACGCCCCGGTCCAACGTCTGATCTTGTTTTTCAGCATCCGCGTTTCCTCCCCGCGGCGGGCCGTCGGGCCGCGCCGGCCGGGGGAACTTGCAATTCCAGGTTGTGCCTTCGCCGCAGGCTTGGACGCACCGCCGTGGCGCTGCCCGGGGCCGCGGCGGCCGTGCGGCGCACGATTGAAGGCGGGCGATCTTAAGTCAACGGTCGTGCGGCAGCGGCGCGACGGGACGTTCAGGACGACAAACGCACCGCCGTTGCGACATGGGACATTCCCGTCGCCGGTTCCCGCTCCATGACGGAACCGGCCGGCCGCCCCAGAATCCCGCGCCACTGAGGAGGCTCTGGAGGGAGCGATGGCATTTCGGGAATTGAAGGACATCAAGGACAGCGCGGTCTACCAGCGCAACCTGCGCGCGGCGCTGCTCGAGGCCCAGACCGAGACCATGGAGTTCATGGTGTGGCAGGCCTTCCCGTTCTCCGAGCAGACGGCCCAGCTCATCATCGTGGCCAAGTCCATCGAGAACTCCCTCATCCGCAAGATCGCCGACAACGGCGCGCACAAGCTGGGCTTCGGCAAGTGCCGGGCCATCGGACGCAAGCTGGTGTTCAAGCCGGAGAACAGCCTGAGCGCCAACGCCATCAGCACGGCCCTGAAGATCGCCAAGATTGCAGCCGAGGTGGACGTGGTGGGCAAGGGGGCGGACCTGGACGCAGGCGTCCAGGCCGGGGCCCGCGCCCAGACCCAGGTGCAAGGCGCACCGGTGGCCAACGCGGCGCAGGACGCGGCGCACAAGGCGGTGGCCGCGAGTTATCCCAAGCTGGTCGAGCGGCTGGAAGAGGCCGAGACGCGTACTCGCGACATGAAGGAGCGCACCACCCTCACCCAGCTCCGGTGCAAGATCGGCAGCGAGTGGGAGGACAAGGACTACGTCGCCGTCAAGGCGCTGCTCGATCCCGTGGACAAGGCGGTGGCCGCGGTCGAGAAGCGCCTGGAGGAGCGCGACAAGCAGCAAGGCATCCATGCCCAGCTGGTCAAGAAACTGCAGGGCCGCTACGAGACGGCGCAGGCCGCGGTGCCGGCGGCCTTGTTCAAGAAGGCGATGACCGCCTGGAGTGGCGCCGCCCAGTTCGCGGCCAAGGACGAGTACGCCGAGGCCGGCAAGCTGCTTGCTGCGCTGCCCGGCCTGCTGGACGCCGCCGAGCGCGCTGCGCGCGACGCCTGGAAGGAGCAGCTGAAGCAGGAACAGGAGGGTGCGGCCGCCCAGCTCGGCTCGCCCACCGAAGGCGAGACCGCGCTGCTGAAGGCGCGCGCCACCGCGGTCGAGGAGCAGATCGCCAAGCTCGACGTCGCCAGGATCGAGAGCGCGCTGGGTGCCTTCGAGACGACGGTCCAGGCGCTGGCCAATGCGCGCCGCCAGAGGCAGCTCGCCGAGCTCGCCTACGAGCGGGCCGAAACCTCGTGGACCGATCAGCAGTACAACCTGCGGGACCCCGCCGAGAAGAAGGCCAGGGCCGCGTTCCAGAACGCCGGCAAGTTGATGGGCGAAGCCAAGACCAAGGCTGAAGCGGGCCAGATCGCCAAGGCGTTCAAGAACGCCGCCGTCGCCTGCCGGCAGGTCGTCGAGATCGTCACCGCCGAGCTCCAGGCGCGCAATGCGCTGTCGGAGAAGCTCGCCAACGAGAGCGCCGAACTCGAAGCGGCGATGAACCAGTCCGCCACCGAGGATGCCGCCGCCGTCGCCTACGGCAACCAGCACTTCACCAGCGGCATGCTGAAGGACATCTGGAAGGCCGCCGTCAAGGCGCAGGGCGACAACCCGCCGAACGGTTCCATCGGTGGCGTCTGGCCGTTGTCGACGGTGGAGGGCGCGATCGATGCGTGGCGCAGTACGGCCAACTCGGGCGTGTTGAGCAACTTCCACGTGCCCGGCGGCGGTCGCCCGCAGGCCAAGTGGGAGAAGAACTTCGTCCGCGCCGAGATTCAGGCCAATTTCTGCGTCCGCTGGCGCGGCAGCCGCATCAACATCCACGTCGACGTGGAGCCCCGGTCCTATTTCGACGTCTACGGTGACGAGGTGGACTGGACGCTGATTCCTCAGTCCATCCGGGCGCAGTTGGGGCGGGGGTGACCGCGCCGTCGCGCCCCGCGTCCAGCAGCGCCGCCGCACTGTTGATGCGGTAGCGGGTAGCGGTTGGCAGGGCCCTCAACCTCGGCAACGCGGGCGCCGGCTGGCTGGGCGCCGAGGCGCTGCGCGCGGGACTCGGGCTGGTCGCCAGCGGGCCTCAGTATTTGCGGCGCAGGCGGGCCAGCTCCCCGGCCACCATCTCGGCCATCACCTCGGCCACGGCTTCGGGAGACTGGCTGGGATCGTCGAACAGCAATTCCAGCGCCGCGTACTGCGCATCGATGGCGAGCCGGATGCTGACCCGTGCGCGCGCCGGGTCGACGTTGGGATGCGCCGCCATGAAGGCCTGCAGCAGCAGATCGGTCACCGCGTCATGCGAGCGGATGCGGACGTCCTTCAACGAGGGCACGGCACGCAGGGCGCGCGTGACCCAGACGCCGGCCGGCATCTGCTCGGTCAGCCGCAGAGTCTCCAGGAAGAGCTTGGCGACGCTCTTGGCATAGCGCGCCTCGGGCAGGGCCATGGTGGCCGGCGTGGCCCAGGGCTCCAGCAATTCGTTCTGGCGCTGCATGAGGCGCTGGCCCAGCTCGTGAAGGATGGCGTACTTGTTGGGGAAGTACTGGTAGAGCGCCGGCGGCGTGATGGCGAGGCGGCGGCAGATCAGGTTGGTGGACAGCTGCTCGATGCCGACCTCGCCCAGCAATTCGGCCGCCATGGCGAGGATGCGCTCGTAGGTCTCGACCGCGCGCGGCTGGGTCGGCGCCTTCTTGGGGGCCACGTCCGGCGGCGCGGCGGTGGCGGGGCGGGCGCGTGGCTTGCGGGGAAGAGGGGTGGGCATGGGCCGAGTCTAGCTGCGGGATTTACCTGATCGCGACGGCCATTCGAGTCAATATAGTCATCGCTACATTTTGACCAGGAGACACTCATGCCTCGCCTTCGCAGCCCGCGCCGCAGCGTCATCGCCCTGTCCGTCCTGGCCTGGTGCGCCCAGGCGCAGACCTCGGAGGGCGAGGCCTCGCAGAAGCTCGAGACCGTGGTGGTCTCCGGCCAGGGGCGCACGCAGCAACTGCAAAGCGTGCCCATCGCCATCCAGGTGCTCGGTGCCGACCAGGTGCGCAAGCTGGGCGCCGCCAACCTCGGCGACCTGGACGCCCACATCCCCGGCCTGGACGTCGACGCCAACCAGCCGACCCAGCCGCGCATGTCCTTGCGGGGCATCGGCACTTCGGACTTCGGCATCGGCACGGACTCGCCGGTGGGCATGTATGTCGATGGCGTGTACGCTGGCAAGACGGGCGGCGCGCTGCTGAACTTCAACGACGTGAAGCGCATCGAAGTGCTCAAGGGCCCGCAGGGCACGCTGTTCGGACGCAACAGCGCGGGTGGCGCCATCTCCATCGTGACGCAGGAGCCCGAGTTCCGCGCGAGCGGCCGTGGACTGCTACGCCTGGGCGAGCACGGCCTGCGCCAGGCGGAGGCCCTCGTCAACCAGCCCTTGGGGGACGGCCTGGCGCTACGGGCCAGCCTCGTGACCCGCAGTTCGAACGGCGAACTGCGCGACGCGGCTACCGGACAGCGCGCCGGTGGCGACCACAGCTGGGGCGCCCGCCTGGCCCTGCGCTGGCAACCCAGCGAAGACACGCAGGCTTTTCTGACCTACGAGCATGAAAGGCTCGACCAGCGCGCCCGCCCCGCCATCGGCCTCGTGAAGGCCGGCGCGCCCGGCACTCCGCCGCCCTTCCCGGCCGACCCCGCCCAGTACCTGGACCCACTGCATGCGCCCTTGCTCAACGACGTGGCCGGCGACCGCGAGAAGCGCGACTTCGACGGCCTCACCTTGCGCATCGAGCACAGCCTGCCGTGGGCGGAGTTCAGCTCGACCACCGCCTACCGCCACTTCAGCAGCCTCAACCGCCAGGACAACGACGGCACCAACAACCCGGCCATCTACCTGTCCACCACCAACCTGGAAGGCAACCGCAGCTTCCAGCAGGAGTTCCGCCTGACCGGCAAGCAGGGCATGGCCGACTGGCTGGCCGGCCTGAGCCTCTACGACGAGCGCGCCACCCAGACGGCCTCGGCGGATGCCACCACCACCTCGCTGGACACCCTGAGCGGCAACCTGCTGGGCCTGCCTCTGTTCAGCACCGTCAACCAGCTCTCGGCCGCGGCGGGCCTGACGGGTGTCGACCTGCTGGGCCTGCCGTGGCAGGAGCTCATGAGCAACGTGGCGCGCAACCGCGCCCTGGCCGTCTATGGCGACGTGATCTGGCACCTGAGCCCGGCCACCCGCCTCACCACCGGCCTGCGCTTCACGCGCGACGACAAGCGCTTCAGCTGGTTCAATCCGCTGCGCGAGGCGGGCGCGCTGGACGCGCAGCTCGCGGCCCTGGACGCCGCCGGCCTCTTCCCGGGGCTGGTGGCGATGGGCGCGTTGAGCCAGGACCAGGCCGACCAGCTGCGCGGCGGCATGAGCCAGAACTCCCTGATCGCCACGCAAGGCGCCACGCAGGCGCCGCTGAGCCTGCGCAAGCGCTGGACCGACACCAGCCCGCGCCTGGTGCTGGACCACCGCTACAGCCGCGACCTGATGGTCTACGCCTCCGTGACGCGCGGCTACCAGGCCGGCGGCTTCAACACCTTGCAGGTGGCCTCCAGCTACCAGCCCGAGCGCGTCACCAACTTCGAACTCGGCCTCAAGGGCCAGCTGGCCGACCAGGCGCTGAGCTGGGGCGCGTCGCTGTTCCAGTACCGCTTCGACAACCTGCAGACGCTGCAGCTCGTGCCGGCCAGCACGCCGGGCGCCATTCCGGCCTACCAGGTCACCGTCAGCGACCAGCGCGGCACCGGCCTGGACCTCGAGGCCCGTTGGCAGCTCAGCGCGGGGCTGCGGCTGAACGGCGCGCTGGAGCTGCTGGACCAGACCTACCGCCACGGCCGCGCCAGCGGCGGCGAAGACCTGGCAGGCCTGCCCGTGGGCACGCCGCGCAGCCGAGCCAGCATCGGCGTGGACTATGGCTTCGCCGCGTTCGGCGGACGCGCCGGCGCCAACCTGCAGGCTGCCTACCAGAGCGCGCAGCGCTGCAACCCGGAGTCCTATGTGCAGGGCCAATGCCTCAGCACGGCGAGCTTTCGTGTGGGCGGTCCGCGCAGCCGCCTCGACGCCCGGCTCGGCTGGGACCGCGCCGACCGCGCCTGGGGCCTGGCCTTGCTCGTGACCAACCTGCAGGACCGCCGCTACGTCCACAAGCTCTGGTACGAAGCCGCCCCGCTGGGCAGCGCCTATGCCACCGTCAGCCCGGGGCGCAGCGCCTCGCTCGAACTGCACGTGGGGTATTGATGCGACCAGCCCTGACCCCGGTGGCCTTGTCGGGGCTGCTCGCCCTGCTCGGCGGCTGCGGCGACTCGTCGGCGCCGGCCCCCCGGCTGACCCAGGATGCGGAACAGCTGCGGCCGGCGGATGCCCGCTTGGCCGCCGCCTACGAGCGCTCCTGCCTGCTGTGCCATGGCCGTGCCGGCAGCGGCGCTCCCACCACCGGCGACGCCGCCGCCTGGGCGCCGCGCCTGGCCAAGGGGCTCGACCAGCTCGTGGCCAGCGCGCGTGACGGCGTCGGCGGCATGCCGGCCCTGGGCATGTGCGCCGACTGCAGCGAGGCGGACCTGCGCGCGCTGATCGTCTTCATGAGCGCCCCGCCGGCGCCACGCCAGCCATGACGGCCCGGCGCGACGTGCTCAAGGGCGCCGCGGCGCTGGGGCTGGCGAGCGGCCTGCCGGGCCACGCTCAGCCCAGCCCGCCGGCCGCCCCCGCCCCGCGCAAGTGGCAGAACTGGTCGGGCAGTGCGCAGTGCCAGCCCAACCGGTGGCTGCTGCCGGCCGACGAGGGCGAGCTTGCACGGCTGCTGCCTCAGAGCCCGGCCCCGCTGCGCTGCGTCGGTGCGGGCCACTCCTTCACTGCCCTGGTGCCCACCGCCGGCAGCCTGCTGTCGCTGGATCGGGTGAGCGGCCTCGTGTCCGTGGACAAGGCGCGCCACCTCGTGCGCGTGCGGGCCGGCACGCGCCTGGGCCAGCTCGCCCGCCTGCTCGACGCCCAGGACCTCGCCCTGCACAACCAGCCGGACGTCGACGTGCAAAGCCTCGCCGGTGCGCTGGCCACCGGCACCCACGGCACCGGGGCGGAGCTGCCGGCCCTGCACGCCCATGTGCAGGGACTGCGCCTCGTGACCCCGGCCGGCGAGGTGCTGGAGATCAGCCGCGACCGCGACCCGGAGCTGCTGGCCGCCGCCCAGGTCTCGCTCGGGGCCCTGGGGGTCATCAGCGAGTTCACGCTGGCCGTGCGGCCCCGCTTCATGCTGCGCCGCAGGCTGTGGGTGGCTCCCACCGACGAGCTGCTGCAGCAGGCGCCCGAGCTGGCGAGCAAGCACCGCCATTTCGAGATGTTCGTGCTGCCCTTCACCGGCTACGCTGCCGCGGTCACGCACGACGAGGTCGCCCCGGGTGCCGCCGACGTGTCCAAGGCCCCCGACGAGGACGTGCTCGCCGACCTGCGCAAGCTGCGGGACTGGCTGGGCCGGTGGCCCGAGCTGCGGCGCTGGGCCGCCGCCAAGCTGGTCCGCCGCGCGGCGCCGGAGAACGCGACGGACTGGTCGTGGCGGCTGCTCAGCACCGTTCGGCCCACCCGCTTCAACGAAAGCGAATACCACCTGCCGCGCGAGCAGGGCATCGCCTGCCTGCGCGAGATCGTGCAGACGCTGGAGCGGCGCAACGAGGTGTTCTTCCCCATCGAGTTCCGCCACGTCAAGGGCGACACCGCCTGGCTCAGCCCTTTCCATGGCCGCGACAGCTGTTCCGTCGCCTGCCATGCCGCCCACGGCGAGGCCTACGACTACCTCGTCAGCGAGCTCGGCCCGGTGTTCCGCCGCCACGCCGGCCGGCCGCACTGGGGCAAGCTGCACGACCTCGGCGCGGCGCAGCTGCAGGCCCTGTACCCGCGCTTCGCCGACTTCCAGGCGCTGCGCCGCCGCCTGGACCCCGAGGGAAAGATGCTCAACGCCCATCTCGGTCAACTCTTCGGCGGCGCCCATGGCTAAGCGGCGGCTGATGCTCGGCGCGGCCGTCGCCGCCCCGCTCGGCGCCTGGCTGGCGCGCCCGTCCGAACGGGGCGGTCCCCACTCGCCATACTTCGCCGGCCTGGGCCGGGCGCTGCACGAGGCCGGCGTCGCGCAGGCCCGCATGGTCATCGACCTGCCGCGGCTGCGTGCCAACCTGGCCGCCATCGGCGCCCACCGCGGCCGTACCGGCATGGCCCTGCGGGCCGTGCTGAAGAGCCTGCCCTCGCTGCCGCTGATGGACGAGGTGGCCCGTGCCTGGAACAGCCCGCGTGTGATGGCCTTCAACGCCGCCCAGCTGCAGCAGCTGCTGGCCGCCAGGCCGCTGGCCGAGCCCCTGCTCGGCAAGCCCCTGCCCGTGGCCGCCGCCGCCCAGGTGCTGGGCCAGTTGCCGGTGGAGGTGGGCAGCCGCATCGAATGGCTGGTCGACACGCCCGAGCGCCTGGCTCAGTACCGGCAACTGGCCGAGCAGCGCGGCCAGGCGCTCAAGCTCAACTTCGAGCTCGACGTCGGCCTGCACCGTGGCGGTTTCGAGGACGTCGCGAGCCTGGGACCGGCCCTGGCCTCGCTGCGTGGCGCGCCGCTGCTGCGCTGGAGCGGCTTCATGGGCTACGACGCCCATGTCGCCGCACTGCCCGATCTGCCGGGCATGCGTGCCACAGCCTGGGAAGAGGCCCGGCGGCGCTGGCAAGCCGCCTGGAGTGCCGCCGAGGCGGCGTTGGGACCCCGGCCGCGCGAGAGCCTGACCCTCAACACGGCCGGCTCGCCCACCTTTCGCCTGCACGACGGCAAGGGCCCGGCCAACGAGGTGTCGGTCGGCTCCGCGGCGCTGCTGCCGCTGGACTTCGAGAAGCCGCTGCTGGCCGATCTCCAGCCCGCGGCCTTCATTGCCACGCCGGTGCTCAAGAGCTGGCCGCGCTTTCGGTTGCCCGAGGGCGCGACCTGGCTCTCGCGCGCCGCCCAGGCCTGGGACCGCAACCAGGCACGCGGCTTCGCCATCCACGGCGGGCACTGGCTGGCCGAACCGGTCTCGCCGCCCGGCATCGCGCCGAGCGGCCTCTACGGCAACTCCAGCAACCAGCAGGTCATGGTGGCTTCGCAGCGGGTGGACCTGCGGCCCGATGACTACGTCTTCTTTCGCCCGCAGCAGAGCGAGGCCGTGCTGTTGCAGTTCGGCGATCTGCTGGTGTTCGACGGGACTCGCATCAGCGCCAGCTGGCCGGTGCTGCCGGCCTCGGCCTGAGGGCGCTGCTGCTCAGTAGCCCTTGGTTTCCTCGGGCAGCAGACCCTGGCGCACGCGCCGCGCTGCGCGGCGCTCGTCCTTCATCAGGCGGCCATTGGCCACGTACCGGACGATCCAGGGCAGCGGCCTCACCTTGCCGCCAGCGGCGGTGGCGAGAACGCAGGCCTTGGCGCACTTCTCGAACAGCTCGGCGTTGAGGGCCAGGCGGGCGCCGGTCATGCCGAGCACTAGCGGCCGGCCTTGCACCAGCACGGCATTGCCTCCCGCGGCCAGCGCCTGGCCGAGGCCATGGCCTGCCTGTGGCGGCGCCATGCGCCCCAGGTGCCGTACCTGCTCGTCGAAGACGCCGGGCAGGGCGCCGCCGAAGTCGGCGAGGCCGAGCCCGAAAGGGCCGCCGCCCGAGGCCAGCGCGCAGACGTCGTTCCGCGCGGCGAAGACGGCGGCGTGCAAGGCCGCGCCGGCCTCCGGCGTGCCGCGCCAGGCGATGCGCCGCGGCACATCGTCCTGCGCGCCGCCGAACCACATCGCGTCGCTGCCCGGAATGCGCAGGGACAAGGCCGGCTCCGCGCCGCCGAGCAATTGCTTGGCCACGAGCCGCTCGCGCAATTGCAGCCAGAGCTGCCGCAGGGTCTGCTCCATGTCGGCCACCTTCAGACCAGGGCGAACACGTCGTCGAAGCGGTTGAGCGCGTCGTCGATCACGTCGTCGGTGTCGGCCAGGCTGGTGTAGATGCGGCTGCCCGCGAGTGTGACGAGGCCGTGCGCCGTGTAGGCGGCGCCCATCTCCTCCATCATGTGTTTGCGCCGCCTGGCCTCGTCCTTGACCTTGAACAGCTTCCACAGGCTGCTGGTGTCCAGCAGCAGCACGCCCGAGGTCTGCAGATGGACGATGGAGCCCATGTTGTAGGCGACGTAGGGCAGGCCGCGGCGGCGGATGATCTCTTCGAGGCCGAGGCGCAGCCGGTCGCCGGCACGGCCAGCCACGACGGCCGCGTTGCTGCGCTCGGCCTCCCTGAGCGCGTGGTAGCCGGCCACGCAGGACAGCGGGTTGGCCGACAGCGTGCCGCCGACGAAGGCGCGGCGCGAGGTGGTGCCGATGCCGCCCACCAGGGACATCATCACGTCCTTCCGGCCACCGATGGCCCCGGCCATGGGGTAGCCGCCGGTCAGGCATTTGCCGAGCACGGTGATGTCCGGCCTGACGCCGAAATAGGCCTGCGCGCCGCCCATGCCGATGCGAAAGCCCGTGACCACCTCGTCGAAGATCAGCAAGGCGCCGAACTCGTCGCACAGCTTGCGCACCTCGGCGTTGTAGCCGGCATGCACCGGGCGGGTGCCGCTCTCCGGGCCGAGCGGCTCCAGCAGCACGGCCGCGGTGCCTCCGCGCAGCCGGTTGAGCTGCAGCTTGCGGCGCAGGGCGTCGAGGTCGTTGGGCAGGCATTCCTGCGTGTGGCCCGTGGCGCCGCGCGGGATGCCCGTGGCCTCCATGCGGCCGGTGTTGGGCAGCCGCATGCCGTAGACGAGTTGGTCGCTCCAGCCGTGATAGGCGCCGCCGACCTTGATGATCCACTTCTTGCGGGTGTAGGTCCGCGCCAGCCGAACTGCCCCCATCACCGCTTCCGTGCCCGAGCCGAGCAGCCGCAGCATCTCGACCCCCGGCATGTGGCTGCACACCAGCTCGGCGAGCTTGACCTCGTATTCGTGCAGCAGACCGGTGACGGGGCCGCATTCGTCGATGAGCTCGTGCACCTTCTGCCGCACCGCCGGGTGGTTGCTGCCCAGCAGCGTGGGGCCGCCGGCCTGCAGGAAGTCGATGTAGCGGTTGCCGTCCACGTCGGTCAGGTAGGCGCCTTCGGCCTGCCTGATGGCCAGAGGGAAGGGGTGGTTGAAGGCCAGGTTGTGCTGCACGCCTCCCGGGATGACGGCCTTGGCCTGTTCGGCCAGCCGCTTGGACCCGGCGCATTTCTGCTCGAACCAGCGCAGGACCTTGGGCATGGCGTCGGGGCGGATCGGCCGCATCGGCTGGGCCACCAGTTCGGCGAGGCGGCCGTAGAGGGCGGTCGTGTCCGGCCATGCGGAGATGGCGGAGTCGGCGGCGCCATTGGCGGCCGCGGCGTGGATGGAGGCGAGGTTGCTCATGGCGTGCGCTCGGTGTGGGGAGAGTTCAGGAAGGGCTGCGTCCGTTCAAGGCGTCATGCATGCGCCACAGGGCCTGGCGCAGCCCGGCCGCCGAGCCGACGGCCCGCGCGCCGATGCGTTGGCTCAGCAGGCGTCGGGCGAGGGTTTCCAGGTCATCGACGGCCCGCATGGCGGCGGCGCTGTCGTGCCCGCAACACAGGATGCCGTGGTTGCGCATCAGGTAGGCGTTGATGTCGGGGCGCACGGCGCGTCTGAACTTCGAGGCCAGCCAGCCGCTGCCTGACGGGGCGTAGCCCACGAGCGGCAGGCGCGGGCCCAGCGCGGCATGCCACTCAGGTGGCACGGGGATCTCGGCGCCCAGCAATGCCAGGGCGCTGGCCACCGGCTGATGGGTGTGGATGCTGCAGCCCACCTCCGGCCGCGCGCGCAACACCCCCGCGTGCAGGCTGCTTTCCACCGAGGGCGCCCGGTCGCCCTCGACCTGGCGCAGGTCGGACAGGCGCAGGATGCACACGTCGGCCGCGGCCATGCTGAAGTAGTCGATGGCCGATGGCGTGACGGCGACGTGCCCGGCATCCACGCGCAGCATGATGTTGCCGCCGGTGCCGGCGAAGTAGCCGCGGTGCGAGAGTTCGATGCAGAGGTCGACGACGTGCTGGCGTTGCTGGGCGTGTTTCATGGGCTCTGGCGGGCGGGTGATGGGGCGTTCAAGCGGTGGTAGAGCGGCGCCAGGCGCGTGCGCACTTCCTTGAAGGCCTCGAACTTGTCGGCGTAGAGCTGCCGCAGGTCGGAGGTCGGCTCGTAGACCCGCCGCGTGCGGCGCAGGGCCGCCAGGTCGGAGAAGGTCATCGCACCCATGCCGACGCCCGCGATGAAGGCCGCGCCGATGGCATTGGCCTGGATGGGGGCGATGGGCTGGCGGATGGCCTGCCCGGTGACGTCGGCCATGATCTGGCACCACACCTCGCTTTGCGCACCGCCGCCCACCGCGGTGAGGGCGCCCGGTTCGCGTCCCAGCAGCTTGACGAAGGGTTCGAGCATCCAGCGCGTATTCAAGGCCACGCCTTCCAGGAAGGCGCGGAAGATGTCCTCCCTGGAGTGCTCGAGCGAGAGATTGATCAGCCCCGCCCGCAGGCGCGGGTCGTCGACCGGCGTGCGCTCGCCGAACAGCCAGGGCGTGTAGATCAGCCCGCGCGCGCCGGGCGGCACGCGGGCGGCGATGCGGTTGAGCACGTCGTAGACCTCGGGATGCTCCTCGTCGCCAGCGAGTTCGTCGGGGTGGTAGAGGATGCGGTCGCGCAGGAAGGACAGGTTGGCGCCTGCCGTGGACTGCAGGGCCATCGCGAGATAACGCCCCGTCACCGCGCAGGGCACGGCGGCGATCTTGCGGAACACGTCCGTCTTCATGAAAGGCACGTGCGCGCCCAGCCACGACGAGGTGCCGAGGTAGAGGTGGGTTTCGTAGTCGCCCACCGAAGCCCCGACGGCCACCGCCGAGTTGTCCACCGCGCCGGCCACGACGAGGGTGCCCGGCGCTAGCCCCAGCGTGTCGGCCACCTCGGGCAGCAGCGTGCCGATCACGTCGGTCGACCTGACGATCTCGGGCAGCTTGTCGGCATCGATGCCGAGCAGGCGCACGAGCCGCGGGTCGTAGCGCACCTTCGATGCGTCCCGGTTGTCGGTCACCCAGGCCGTGAGGATGGAGTCCTGCGTGGCGCACAGCCGGCCGCAAAGGCGCAGGTTCAGGTAGTCCAGCGCGTTGAGGAACTTGTGGGTGCGTTCATAGACCTCGGGGCGTTCGTCGCGCAGGTAGGCCATGTGGCCGGCGCTGTCGCGTCCGGTGCTGGAGGGCGCACCGCCGGTCAGGCGCAGCCATTGCCACAGCTTCAGCGGCGCATAGCCTTCGACGTTGAGGAACCGGCCTCGGGCGCGCCGCGCGATGGCCGCCGCGCCACGCGCGTCCAGCCAGCTGATGGCGCGACCGATGGGGCTGCCGTTGCGGTCCACGCAGACGGTGACCTCGGTTTGCGTCGAACAGCAGACAGCCACCACGCGCTGGCGCCGCGCCGCGTCGACGTTCAGCAGTTCGCCGGCCGCACCGAGCAAGGCCTGCCACCAGTCGGCCGGATCCTGCTCGGCCTGCACGCCCTGGACGTGCAGGGGCACGGGCCGGAACGCCCACGCCTGCACGGTGCCGTCCAGGGCAACCAGGGCGCACTTGCAGCCCGAAGTGCCGAGGTCGATGGCGAGGACGAGGCGTTCGTCGGGGCTTGTCGGCACGATCAGGCCTTGGGGGAGCTGGAGGGGTGTGGTCGGTCATTCATAGTGATGACTAGTATATAGCGATGACTATATTTAAAGGGGTACGAAAGGCTCGCGGAAACCCGTAGGCGCGGCCGGGCCGTCACGCGTCGACTTGCGGGTGGCCGCGCCGGTGCCAGGCCATGCCGAGGGCCAGCGTCGCCATGGCGCCCGCCGCGAAGGCGGCGCTGACGAGAGGAACGGAGCGGGCTTGTTCGCCTTCGACGACGAAAGAGGCCGCCAGCGGGCCGAAGGCGATGCCGAAGACCTGGGCCGCCGGGACCAGCGAGGCGATTCGGCCGCTGCCGTCGGCATCGAAGGCCAGGCGCATCTGGAACGGGGTGATGAACAGCCAGGTGAAGGAGAACACGCCGCAAAGAACCGCGAACTCCATCGTGTGCCCTGCCGCGGTGCCTGCCACGGACAGCGCCACGACACCGAGCACGCCCGAGCCGAGGAGGAGGGTGGTCGGCGTGCGGAGTTTCCTCACCAGCGCCGAGCCGCAGCTCCCCCCCAGCACCTGCACGCCCAGGCAGATGGCGATCAGGGTCTCGACGGCCTGGGCCGGCAGGCCGGCATCTTTTCCCAAGGGCTCGACATAGGCCCAGAGCGACCCCAATGTCGCCAGCTGAAGGAAGACCGCGAGCAGCGGCAGCGCGGTGCGCGCGGACCAGACGAAGCCGCTCAGTGCCGGCGGCACCAGTGCAGCCAACTGCCCAGGCAGAAAAAGGGCGATCACGACGACTGGCGCCATGAGGCCGGCCAGGACCATGAACGCGCCGGACCAGCCGAAGGCGGGTATCACCAGACGGGCCAGCAGCAGGCCGAGCAGGGCCTGAGCCGCCGTCTGCACCACGAAAAAGATGCCGGCCACGCGGTCGGGCTTGGCGCACCGCACGATCACCGCCGTGGCGACCCACACCAGCAAGCCCTCGGCAAGGCCGGCCGCAGCGCGGATCAGCGCGAAGCCGACATCGCCTTCGATTCGCAGGGTGCAGATGTCGATGGCACCCGAGGCCAACGCGGCCAGGACTGCAACGGAGCGCAAGCGTGACAGCGGCTGCGCCAGGTCGCCCGCCAGCACACCGAGCCCGACGGCCACGATCTCGGCCATGGCCACGAGCCCGACGCCTTCGAGGCTGACCCGCCTGGCGTTGAGCAATTCGCCCAGGAGGATGGGCTGCAGGCCGAGGACGAGCAGCGCGATGGAGCCGACGGCCAGCGCAGCCATCAGGTTCGATGCATCGATCTCTTTGCGTTGCATGATGTCCGTCAAAAAATATAGCTGTGACTATCATATGGTCGTGGCTACTGATTTGGAGGGCGCGTGTGCCCGGGCAATCCCGAACGACCATGACGAAAGCCGACGCGCCCGGAGCGCTCCGGCCGCAACCTGAGCTGACCACCAAGGTTCAGCCGGCCCAGCAGCGCGCTGCCGACACCTTCGAGCGCATCCTGCAAGCGGCGGCGCTGACCTTGGACGAGGTCGGCATCGAGCGGCTCTCCACCAACCTGGTGTGCAAGCGGGCCGGTGTGACGCCGCCGGCGCTGTACCGCTACTTTCCGAACAAATATGCCTTGCTGTCGGAGCTGGGGCAGCGCCTCATGGAGCGCCAGAACGCATGTGTCGAGAGGTGGATGTGCCCGGCGGTATTCACCCAGGATGCGCCGGCCCTGGCGCGAGCCCTGGAAGGGCTGCTGCTCGACACTTTCGAGGTGACCCGGCGCACGGAGGCCGGGATATGGATCATGCGTGCGCTGCGCGCCGTGCCAGCGCTGCAGCAGGTGAGGTTGTCATCGCACGCAGCCGTCACGGAGTCCCAGGCCCGCTTGCTGGCCGGGGCGTTTCCTGCTGCCGAGCCTTCCGAACTGCGCCTGGCCAGCCGTCTCGTGGTGGAGATGATCTATGCGTCCATCGAGATGCTGTTCGACGAGCCGCTGGACCCCAAGGCCGTGGCCCGGATGCTGGGGGGCATGATGGCCAGCCAACTGGACCGGCTGGCCGCGGCGGAGAGACGCCAGGGCGCCTGAGGGGAGGGCGCTGCCGCCCAGCTATATGAACTTTGGATGCGACGTCCGCAAAACGGCATACGAACGAGAAGGCCGGCGGTGCTAGCCTGCACTGACCTGTCACAGTGAATGTCGCGCCAAGTCAGGCGTCGGTCGCGACCCGGCATCCGTCATGACCGTTCTCCTCCCTCGTCGCCGACTGCTCGGGGCGGCTGCCTCCGGCGTGAGCTTGCTGCTCCATCCAACCACCGCCAGCGCAGCGCAGCAGCGCTTCGCGATCGGCGAGACGGACTTCCTGCTCGACGGGAAACCCCTGCAGATCCGCTGCGGCGAAATGCACTTCGCCCGCGTGCCCCGCGAGTATTGGAAGCACCGGTTGCAGGCCATCAAGGCCATGGGCATGAACACGGTCTGCGCCTATCTGTTCTGGAACTACCACGAATGGAGCGAAGGCCACTACCAGTGGGAGGACCAGCGCGATGCCGCGGAGTTCTGCCGTCAGGCCCAGGCCGAGGGCCTGTGGGTCATCCTGCGGCCGGGCCCCTATGCCTGCGCCGAGTGGGAGATGGGAGGCCTGCCTTGGTGGCTGTTGAAGCATCCTGGAGATGCTTTCCTGCGCAGCAGGGATGAGGCCTTCGTGCAGCCGGCGCGGCGTTGGTTGAAGGAGGTGGGGCGCGTGCTGGGGTCGATGCAGGTCACGCAGGGCGGCCCTATCCTGATGGTGCAGGTCGAGAACGAATACGGCTTCCTCAGCGACGACAAGGCCTACATGCAGGTGATGCGTCAGGCCGTGCTCGACGGCGGCTTCGACGTGCCGCTGTTCCAGTGCAATCCGACCGGCGCGGTCGCGAGGACGCATATCCCGGAGCTGCTCACGGTCGCCAACTTCGGCAGCGACCCGGCGGGCGGCTTCAAGGCGCTGGCCGAGCTGCAAAAGGGGCCGCAGATGTGCGGCGAGTACTACTCCGGCTGGTTCGACACCTGGGGCGCACCGCACCGCCGCGGCGACAACGTGCGTGCCATCCAGGACATCGACGCGATGCTGAATGCCAACGGATCGTTCAGCCTCTACATGGCTCATGGCGGCACGAGCTTCGGCCTCTGGGGCGGCTGCGACCGGCCCTTCCGCCCCGACACGACGAGCTACGACTACGACGCGCCCATTGGCGAGGCAGGCTGGGTGGGCGACAAGTTCCGCACCTACCGCGAATGCCTGGCCCGGCATCTGGAGGAGGGCGAGGTCCTGCCCGATCCGCCGGCCCGCCCGCCGGTGATGGCGATTCCCGAGTTCAGCCTCGACGAGACGGCGCCGGTGCTGGCCAATCTGCCGTCCCGGGCCATCCATGCACGGTCGCCAGAGAACATCGAGCAGTACGACATCAGCCGCGGGCTGGTGGCCTACCGCGCCACGCTGCCCGCCGGCCCGGCCCGGCGGCTGGAAGCCGCCAACGCACGTGACCTGGCCTGGGTGTTCGTCGGCGGCCGCCTGGTCGGCACCCTGGACACGCGCTACCGGCGCTTCGGCGTGGACCTGCCGGCATGCCCCCGCGACACCGTGATCGAGATCCTGCTCTACACGATTGCCCGCGTGAACTTCGGCATGGAGGTGCATGACCGCAAGGGCTTGCAGGGCCCGGTGACGCTGCGCACGGCCAGGGACGAGACGCAGGAACTGACCGGCTGGGAGATCCGCGCCATCGATTTCGGCGCCGACGCCGAGCTGCCGCCCCTTCGCTGGCAGCCTCGGCGCTCGTCCGGCCCGGCCTTCTGGCGTGGCAGTTTCGACGCGACGGCCTCCGCCGACACCTTTCTCGACATGTCGGCCTGGGGCCAGGGCATCGTCTGGGTCAATGGCCGTTGCCTGGGCCGCTACTGGAGCATCGGCCCCACGCAGACGATGTATCTGCCGGGGCCGTGGCTCAGGGCTGGCCGCAACGAGGTCGTCGTGCTCGACCTGACCGGCCCGCGGGCCAACCGCATCGCCGGCCTGACGACGCCCATCCTCGACCAGCTGCAACCCGGCCGCGACCTGAAGCGCCCGTTCAACACCGCGCGTCCGCGCCTGGCGGGGCTGGCGCCCGTGCACGAGGGTAGGTTCGCCAGCGGACCGGCGACGCAGGACGTGCGCTTCGCGGCGGCGGCCCATGGCCGCCAGCTCTGCATCGAGGCGCTCGACAGCTTCGACGGCAAGCCCCATGCGGCCATCGCCGAGCTGGCGCTGCTGGACGGGCAGGGGAGGCCGCTGAACCAGGCGGCGTGGACCATCGCCTACGCCAGCAGCGAGGAGGCGCGTAAGGAAGATGGCAGCGCGCTGAACGCCATCAACGGCCAGGCCGCCGACTACTGGCACACGGCCTACAGCGATGTGGTCAGGCCCTTGGGTCCGCCCCGGCTCATCATCGATTTCGGCGCCTCGGCGGACATCGCCGGCCTGCGCTACACACCACGTCAGGGGCCGGAAGGCGTGACCGGCCGCATCCGCCACTACCGCATCTTCGTCGGCGACAAGCTCGTCGAGCAGAACTGAACCGAGGCTATCCCGATGACTCCAGCCACGATGGGCAACTACCGGTGGACGATCTGCGCGCTGCTGTTCTTCGCCACCACGGTCAACTACCTGGACCGTCAGGTGCTGAGCCTGCTTGCGCCCGCACTCTCCAAGGAGTTCGCCTGGTCCAACTCCGACTACGCCAACGTCACCGCGGTCTTCCAGTTCGGCTATGCGATCTCGATGTTGTTCGCCGGCCGCTTCATCGACGCCATCGGCACCAAGCGCGCCTTCCTCATCGCCGTCGCGGTGTGGTCGCTCGGTGCGCTGATGCATGCCTTCGCCGTGCCCGTCGGCGGCGTGCTGGTGGCGCTGGGCATCGGGCTGCCGGCGTCGCTCGCGGGCTTCATGGCCTCGCGCCTGGTGCTGGCCGTCGGCGAGGCGGGCAACTTTCCCGCCGCCATCAAGGCCACGGCCGAGTACTTCCCCAAGCAGGAGCGCTCCTTCGCCACCGGCATCTTCAACTCCGGCGCCAACGTCGGCGCCATCCTCGCGCCGCTGACGGTTCCTTGGATCGCTGTCAACTGGGGCTGGCAGATGGCCTTCATCGCCATCGGCGCCATCGGCTTCCTGTGGATGGTGCTGTGGCAGGTCTATTACGACACGCCGAGCCGCCAGAAGCGCCTTGGCGCCGCGGAGCTGGCCCACATCGACAGCGACCGCGAGCCGCCGCCGGCCGTCGACGGCGCCAGGCTGCCGTGGTTCCGCCTGCTCGCCCATCGCCAGACCTGGGCCTTCGTCGTCGGCAAGTTCATGACCGACGGCGTCTGGTGGTTCTACCTGTTCTGGCTGCCCAAGTACCTGGCGGGGCAGTACGGCATGAGCACGACGCAGATCGCGCTGCCGCTCGCCGTCCTTTACAGCATGACCATGGTGGGCAGCATCGGTGGTGGCTGGTTCCCGGCCTTCTTCATGGCGCGCGGCCTTGCGCCCTACGAGGGCCGCATGCGCGCCATGCTCGTCATCGCCTTCTTCCCGTTGGCGGTGCTGCTGGCCCAACCGTTGGGCGGCATCAGCTACTGGCTGCCCGTGCTGCTGATCGGCGTCGGCGCGTCGGCCCACCAGGCGTGGTCGGCCAATCTCTTCACGACGGTGTCCGACATGTTCCCCAAGCATGCCGTCGCCACGGTCGTCGGCATCGGCGGCATGGCCGGTGGCCTGGGCGGCGTGGTCGTCTCCAAGCTCGGCGGCTCGATCTTCGATGCCTACGGCGCTCGGGGCGAGCTGGCCACGGGCTACATGATCATGTTCTCGCTGTGCGCCCTGGCCTACCTGGCCGCCTGGTGCCTGATGAAGCTGCTGGTGCCGAGGCACAGGCAGATCGACGCGCCTTGAGGCGGAGCGGCGCAACGCGCGCCGTCCTCAAATTCTTCCCACCGGTCGGCGTGCCGTGGAGAACCATGGGGTACGTCGAAATCAGTGCCTCGCGCCAAAGGCCTCCCCCCTCCTGAGCGTACACAGCGCGTGCCCGAGCCGCCTTCTGGGGACAGGAAAGCACCCCCTTGTCCGCTGACAACGCAGTCATCTAACGTCGCGACTGATTGGTTTTATAAGAAAACTAACTAGCTTTTCAGTCGGCATCCTTTCCGGCAAAAAGGGAGGAGACAGCGTGACGCCGCTCGCAAGCACCTTTCGCAAGGCAACCGAGGTATGCGCTGCGCCTTGTCGGCGTCGATCCGCGTCAACCTCGGCCGTCTCGCTTGTCACGCCAGTTGCCCTCAGGCCTCGCGGACACGTCCGCGGTGACGTTGTTCCGTTGCTGTCGCGTTTGATTCGGTCTGACGCCCCGATGCTTTCAACTACCACCAGGGAACGCCATGGCTTCAATAGCTGATGCTGTGCAATTTGCACGGCGAGGGATTCGATATGTTGCCGTAACGGCCGGATTCATCCTTGCCCAATCGGCATACGCCGGTGGTTACGAATGCCCTATGGGCGCGGACCTCAAGCCTGTGTGTCCCCCGCAAGTGATCACGACACCAACGTGGACGGATGCCGACGGCGGCTGGCATTGCCGCGGAAGTGAGTGCGGCGGAAGTCTCAATGGCTGGGGCAGTGGTGGCACGAACCTCGGGCAACCGCCAATGCCAGCGGGAGGCGGGTTGAGTCAGATCGGCCCGGGCGTCGGCTCGCCTGGCCCGCAGCCTTGCGGTCAGAGTGGACAGGCCCCTGCTACGAATCCGTCGTCACCTCATCCGGTGATCTTTTCTTCAGGCGCCAAGCGCCTCTCCCATAGCGATTTCCCACACGCGTCGTTATTGGGAATGCCGCTAACTCGCACCTATGCCTCTGAAGTGACGAATGGCAGCATGTTTGGGCCCAATTGGACCGCAAACATCGAATATCCCGACCTGGTAGTGTCCAACTTTACGTGCCGGAACTATGGCACGCAGTGGGGGCAACAATGCACGCCGGACAGCTTCGTCTTCTACCTTCCTGACGGAAGTTCCTATATCTTTTTTCACTACAACCCACCGGTAGGCATGGGGCCTTGGGTAACTTCCAACGGTTGGACGCTTCTCAATAACCCGAACTCAGGTCCTGCAGGTATGGGGCACATCATCGCCTCTTGGGCCGGCGTCAATCGCATCGCTGTGGCGGTAGGTAGCACGACGTACATGTTCTCGACCGGCGGCGCCGCAAACACATTAGGCACCTACAAGATTGATTCTGTTATCCGAGGTGGGAAGACGATTTATACCTTCAATCGCGATGCGGGTCGCCGATTGACGTCTATTGTCAATCTTTCTGGTTCCAGCGTCCAATTTGGGTGGACGGGCTCGCACGTTACCTCCGTGACCGCTCCGGACGGTCGAGTCTGGAACTATGCTTACGACGGCAATGGCAATTTGACTACGGTGACCCCGCCCAATTCGTCGGACGGCATTTTTACTTACTACTACGAAGACCCGGCAGGACCGACGCGGCTAACAGGCTATGCAGTCGATGGCGTTCGCGCCACCACCTACTCCTACCAGAGCGATGGTCGTGTGTCGCATGTCACGTCCACTGACGGCACCGTTTCAGATACCTACTCGTATACCGCCAACGCAACGACGATGACGGACGTGCGAGGGCAATCAACGACCTATAACTTCACTACGGTCAAAGGCCAAAAGCTCCTGGCGAGCACTCAAACCACGGGAACAAATAGCTGCCCGTCAGCCGCTGCCAGCCTCACATACGACGCCAACGGATTCGTTTCGCAATCGACCGATTTCAACAACAACACCAGCACGTATTCCTACAATATTGACGGAGTATTGCTCAGCAAGACTGTCGCAAGTGGAACTTCCGCCGCCTACACAACTACGTACACGTATACAAACGTTTCTTCCAATGATCCATTCGATTTGACCAGGATCGTCGGGACTGGCGCCGATGGCAAAGGTGTGATGCAGTATGACTATACATACACCTCCACAACGCGTGGTCGCGAGATTGCCACTTCAAAGTTTACGGATCTCTTGACAGGCGCTCCCGCAAGAAATTCAACCTTTTCATACGTGACATACGGCAACGGGGCCATTCAGACAATCACGAGCAGCCGTGTTTTGCCAGCGGGCAGCGCGACCACCATTGCAGCTTACGACACCACGGGCAATCTATCTGCAGTGACCGACGCGGTCGGCAATGTATCTAGCCAGTCCAATTTCAATGGATTGGGATTGCCCGCGACAATTACGGATCCGAACGGCGTTGCAACTTCGATGGGCTACGATAGCCGTGGCCGTACCATTTCAATGAGCACCCCGGGTGTGGGTTCCCTATCGATATCCTACCGGGGTGACGGCAAGGTTCTCTCCATCAATCGATCAGATGGAAGTGCTTCCGGTTTCGCTTACTCCAGCTACGGACGTCTCATCTCGCAATCGAATGGGCTCGGAGAAGTCGTCAGTTTCGACTTTGTGCCGGGTACCAACACGCAAGTGACCCACAGTGTCCGCAATATCGCTTCATGGAATGGGTCCACGTTCAGTCCGTCTGCCGCCGGTACATTCTCGTCCACTGAAGTTTTTGACAACCAACTCGGCCTGGTTGCCTCGATAACCGGCCAGAACGGTCAATCGCAAACTATAAAGTACGACGCGCTCGGCAACGTTTTGAGCGTCACTGACGCCGCCAATCGTCAGACGGCAACAACCTACGATCCGTGGAATCGACCGTTGGTATCAACGTTGCCGGATGGGGCGAAAATTACGCGCGTCTATAGCCCCTCGGGCTTTCTCAAGTCAGTTGCCGATCCGCGGTCACTGAGTACCAGCTACGGATATAACGGCTTTGGTGATCTAACAAGTCAAACGAGTCCAGACACCGGCAGTACCTCTTACGGATTTGATATTGGCGGTCGATTGACTTCTATCTCCAGGGCTGATGGCAAGCAGATCACCAACGGGTATGACGCACTGGGCCGCCTGACTTCACGGACCTCCGGAGGAAGCAGTGAGACGTTCACCTACGATCAGAACGCATATGGCAAAGGCCGATTGACCAACCAGGCAGGCACTGGTGGCAGCATCGCTTTCGGCTACGACGCCGGCGGGCGGCTTACGACCCAGACTGTCAGCGCCCAGGGCCAGTCCCTTACCGTGGGGCACACCTACGACGGGGCGGGCCGTCTCACCGGCATGAGTGCGTATTCCACTGATCGCGGACACCCATTCCAGGCTGATCGCGGACAGTGTTCCAGGCGATCGCGGACACCCTGAGTGAGGTGCCTGAGTGACGGGCCGGATGGTAGGTCAACTGTCCGCGA
>NZ_JAJTWT010000010.1 GCF_021353235.1 Pelomonas caseinilytica | reverse complement strand
CTCCTCGTCAGTCAGCAGCAATTCAACCTTCGGTCGGCCTGTCCTCATCGCGGTATCCCCCGTTCCAAGATACCGCAATGGCATGCAGGATTAATGCCAGAAACTAACGGGACAGGACACTAGGTCGGACGCAGGCGAAAGCGCAGATCCGCCCCCACGGGTGTGGCTTCGACGAAGCGCCAGCGCGGCGCCGCGGCCAGCTCCGGCAGCGCCGCCAGCTCGGCCAGCGGCCGGCCCGCGCCGATGAGCATGGGCGCCTGGTAGACCAGCAGTTCGTCCACGAGGCCGGCGTCGAGGAAGGCGCCCGACAGTACAGGGCCCGCCTCGACGTGCAGTTCGTTGATGCCTTCGGCGCCGAGCCGGGTGAGCAGGTCCGGCAGGTCGGCACGGCCCGGGCCGATGACGCGGGCCTCGCCCGGCGGCTGCAGGATGCGGGCGGCGGCAGACAGGCGGCCCTGCGGGTCCAGCACGATGCGCAGCGGCTGCCTCACGGTCGGGACGAGGCGCACGTCGAGCCGAGGGTCGTCGGCCAGCACGGTGCCGATGCCGGTCAGCACGGCGCCCGCGCGGCGCCGCCAGGCATGGCCGTCCGCACGCGCGGCCTCGCCGGTGATCCACTGGCTGCGGCCGTCGGGCAGGGCGGTGCGGCCGTCCAGCGAGACGGCCGACTTCAGCCGCACGAAGGGCCGGCCGCGCTGCATGCGGGAAAAGAAGCCGATGTTGAGTTCGCGCGCGGCCTCGGCGGTCGCGGCGTCGGCGAGTTCCACCTGGATGCCCGCGGCGCGCAGGCGGGCCAGGCCCTGGCCGGCGACCTGGGGGTTGGGGTCTTCGACGGCGGCGACGACCCGGGCGATGCCGGCGGCGATGAGGGCGTCGCAGCACGGCGGCGTGCGGCCATGGTGAGAGCAGGGTTCGAGGGTGACGATGGCGGTGGCGCCACGCACGTTGTGGCCGCGCGCTGCCGCGTCGCGCAGGGCCATCACCTCGGCGTGGGCCTGGCCGGCGGCCTGGGTGTGGCCCGCGCCGAGCGTGCGGCCGTCGGGGGCGAGGATGACGCAGCCGACGCGCGGGTTGGGGTCGCTCAGGCCGATGGCCTGGGCCGCCAGGTACAGCGCCTGGCCAAGGGCGGCGGGGATGTCGGGAAAGGGCATCCGCCCAGTCTAGGCCTGGCAGCCGGGGTCAGGACGGCTGGATCTGGACGGTGGAGTAGTCGACGAAGATGCCGTGGCTCGGATCGGGCGCCGACGCGGTGGGGCAGCTCACGTCGCCGCGCACGACCAGGAAGTTCTGGCGCGCGAGCGAGTAGCTGACATGCCGGTAGACGGCCGGGTGCTCCTCGTTGTCGATCCGGTCGACGACGCTGGGCGACGACACGAAGGGGGGCTCGACATAGCCGTTGTGGTTGTAGTCGGCGCTGTAGCGGCAGACCCTGAACTGCGAGGCGGTCGCGCCGAGATCCAGGCCGCTCAGCAGCACCTGTCCCCACCAGTTGCGTGGCGACTGGTTGTTCGGGTAGACGATGCAGTTGTAGTTGACGAAAGCCTGGTTGAGGTTGGGGCTGGCCGGTGCATCGTTGAAGCACTCGTAGCTCGGGGTGATGGGGTACTCGCCACCGGGCAGCAGCCCGGTGCCGTCGGGCTTGACGAACTGGCTTGGCTTCAGGTCCAGGTAGACCGACAACGACTGCGCGGGCGCCTCGGGCGTCGTCGGATTGGCGGGCTTGGTGGCCGAGAAGCGCACGGTGCCGGCGACGAGGTAGCCGACGGTGTTGTTTTTGCAGGAGTCCACGCTGCTGGGCGTCAGGTCGGTCAGCGCGGTGTTTACGTCGATCTCGCACTTGCCGGTGATGACGCCGGTGGCGTTGTTGAACACCCAGACGGTGACGCTGTCCCGGCTGGGGCGGAAGACGCTCACGCCGTCGTCCAGCTTGCGGGCCCCGACGGGAATGACGGGATTGCGCCCATCCGGCGTGCGGATGCCGGTGGTGGGCGGGGTGATGCTGAGGGCCGACGAGACGACGGGATCGGTCCGCGAGATGACGGTATGCAGGTTCACGCGCTGCTCGACGCCGCTGCGGTCCTGCCAGGCGACGGTCACCGAGACCGTGCGCCCCTGCGGTTCGGTCTGGTCCTTGACGAGAGGCCAGACCTGGCGGGACAGCGTGAAGGTGGTGTTGCTGTCCGCCGCCGCGATGGTCTGCACCTCGGGCAGGGTTTTGACGTCGTTTTCGTAGTCACGCGGCGCCGAGGCGCCCGCGGCGCGCTGGAGCACGGCGAAGGAGCGCAGTCCTTCCAGCTCGGCCTGCGCGAGGCGCATCGCCTCGCTGCGCTGCTTGGCCACGTCGCCGCTGTACCTCAGGTTGCCCAGCAGGCTGACGAGGGCCACCATGCCGAAGGACATCACCAGCAGCGCCACCAGCGCCTCGATCAGGGTGACGCCGGCCTGGCGCGATGGCCGGGCCGTGGAGCGGCGGAAAGAGGAGTTCTTCATCGCCGGCTCCTCAACGGACGAAGGTGTTCCAGCTGCCGGGCACGCGGACGAAGCCCCCCGTGCGGTTGCGGAGTTCGTCCGCCACGGTCTGCTGGTAGACGATGTCGACGGCACCACCGGTCTGCACATTGCCGCCGACCAGCACCATGCCGTTGATCAGCGAAGGCAGTGCGGTGCCATTGGTCCAGGTGAGGTTGCCGGGGGTCACGAGCATGCCATTGAGCTGCAGGCCGCCGGTCAGCGTCACGTCGCCGGTGGCGATGAGCAGCAGGGGATCGGTGATGCTGGCCAGCGTCGGGTTGCTGCTGATCGTCAGCGGGCCGTTCACCCACAGGACGCGCTGGCCGGCGTCGTAGGCGGCCTGGATGTCGGCGCTGCAGTCGCCCGAGCACGCCAGCTTTCTCAGGGCCGGCAGCGATGGGTAGCGCTGCACGGTCGCGCCGAGATACATCCGGAACAGGTCGTCGGTGGTCGTGTTGACGTCGGCCAACCGGGCGTCCTGGCCGACGACCTGGTCGAGCGACGTGCCGGGCACGCTCTCCAGGCGATCGTCCACCCGGCCTGGCCAGGCGGTCGAGCCCCCCATGGCCACGAGAAGGCCGTTGGAGCGCGGATCGGTGTTGTGCAGGCCCAGGCCCGCGCCGGACGAGCTGATGCTGCCCTTGACCACGAGCGGGGACGCCGGCGGGCTGCGCACGGCGCTGACCAGGGCGATCGTGGTTTTCAGCCGCGTCCTGCCCAACTGGGCCTGGCTGACGGCCGAGGTATCGCTGTTCTTGCAGTTGTCGATGACGCTGTCCGTACAACCGAGCACGAGCAGCTGCAGGGTGCCGTTGCGAGGGCCCTTGGCGAAGTCCACGCTGAAGCTGGACGGCAGTTCAGCACCTGCCGGCAGTGCGGTGGCAGGCGTGGCGGCGGCGTCCGCCGCGGGGCAGCGGCAGGCCCAGCCGTCCTGGGTCAGGTCGCGCGCGCAGTCCAGGAGGTAGGCGGACACGGCGGTCCGCGAGGTGATGGTTCTGTCGGCAGGATCGATGTTGAGGTAGCGGTCCGCGAATCGCTGGCCGCCGCTGCTCACCGGCTTGCAACTGGCGTTGATGGCGGCGCCGTTGAGCTGAGCCAGGGTCCATTCGATGCCGGCCTCGGCCGCCTCCTGTGAGAGGCTGGCGCGCAGGTAGCTGCTGGCGATGCGCTGCTCGAACAGCAGGCTGCGGTTGCCATAGGCCGCCAGCAAGGCCATGACGAGGAAGAGCACCATGACGACCACGAGAGTCGCGGCGCCGCGCTGGGGCCGGGCCTTGGGGACGTTCAGGGCGCTCATGCCGGGCACGCTCCGCTGAGTTCGTCGGCGCGCGCTCGCTCGGTGCCGGTCAGCGTGCGTCTCACCTTGTGGTCGTGTGATGCCTCGCCGACGATGGTGAAACTCACCACGCGCACGCGCTGCACCGGACATACCGGCGCCGCGGCCCCCGGCCCGGAATTGCAAGGCTTGTCGCAGTAGCCGCCCATATCGAGGTCCTCGGAGGCGACGTTGATGTCGAAGTCGACGATCCGCACGCTCTCCGGGTCGGTGATGGGTTGCCAGTTCGGCTCCCCGGCGGTCTGCCCCAATTGAAGGTAAAGGACCTTGGCGCTCTTGTCCCATTTCACGCCGAAGAACTCGTTGTTTGCCGGCGCCGCACCACCCGACCCGACGGCATAGGAATACCTGAGTGACGTCGCCCTGTCGTTGTTCGACTTGGTGATGGCGCTGTAGCCGTTGGCCGCCACCGTCTGGGCCGAGTGTTCGCTCGGCGAACCGACGGCGCTAGGCGGAGCCCAGACGCCCGAAGCGCTGGAGCCGTTGTATCCGGCCCGGCGCAGGTCTTGCTGGAGCAGGTCGGCCGCCGACCTCAGGTCCTGCTGGATCTGGGTCTCCTGCATCAGCCGGCGGTGTTCGCTGATCTGGTTGACGGCGACGAGGGAGGCGCCCGCCGTGACGATCATGCCGATGGTGATGCCGACCATCAGCTCCACCATGCTCAGCCCGCGTTGCCCGCGGTGGAAGGCGTTCAGCCGCATCGGGCGTACCCTCCGATGGCGCCGTCCGGCGAGCAGATCCGCACACGCCCGACGTTGTTGTACTCGACGCGCAGTTGGGCGCCTGTGTGTGTGCCGGTCACGGTCACCCCGACGTTGTTCACTGGATTGAACGCGCCACGCTGAAAGCTGACCACGTAGGGAACGAAGATCCAATTGCCGGTGGCATCGAATTTCACGCCGGTGCTGCGAGGGAGCAGGTACTCGCGCAGCAATTTGCCTCCGCCCAATCTGCAGACCTGGTCGGCTGCGAGGCTGCACTTGCACAGGTCGGTGGTCGCCGCGGCGCTGACGCGGACGCAGCTGAAGGCGCCCACGCTGGACGGCACCGGCTCGAGGTGCAGGTTCACCGTCTCGGTCAACACATTGGCTTCGGACCGGGCATAGGTGAACAGGCCGGCCACCTCGTCCGCCGCCGCGATCACGCGCCGACGTTCGATCAGCCCGGTCAACGACGGCGCGGCCACCGCAAGCAGCACGCCGAGGATGACCACGCCGACCATCAGCTCGATGAGCGTGAAGCCTGGGCTCGATGATGGAAGGAGAGGGCGCTTCATGCTCAACGAGCCCAGCAGCGCGGGCTGGCCGTTTCGGTGGTGTCGGTGTCGTTGGCGTCCGCCGACAGGTAGGAGAAGCGGGCGCCCAGCAATTGGATGCGGAGCTTGGCGCACTGCGTGTCGCGGCTTTGCGGCCCGCTGGCGATGGCGGACGCAGTGACGACGTAGCCCGTCACGAAGCTCGGCGTGCTGCCCGCGCCGGCGAGGCTGACGGTGTAGTACTTCGCAATCTTGGACACGTCGATACCCAGGCCGTCGTCGCCCACCTGCTCGGCATAGCTGCTGTGGTTGGAGCGGTAGCGTTCCTGGGCCTGCACGATGGCGGTCAGCACGGCCATGGCGTCGGCGCGGCGGCTGCGCTGGAGCGCCGAGGTGTAGACCGGATAGGCGACGGCGGCCAGGATGCCTGCCACCACGACGGCCACCATCAGTTCGATGAGCGTGAAGCCGCGGATGCGTCGGACGGGCGCAATGGACATGGCCTGGATTCTCGGTAGCGGCGTACAGACAAATCGTTACGTTTGCGCCGCTCGTCGCCGATGAGCGACCGTTGGTCGCCGCTCCCCTGAACGAGGGGGAGCCGCTTCAAGCGCATTTGGGCAGGCCGGACAGCTTGGCTCCGATGTAGCAGCTGCGCACGCGGCCGATGATGGCGACGACTTGGCGGATACCGGGGCCGTTGACGAGGCTGAGGTCGATGCTGCCGGTCTGCGTGACCAGGCCCTGGCGGAACTGGAATTCGAAGGTCTCGGCGTTGCTGCGCAGGAGCAGGCTGGCGCGAGGCAGCCATTCGGCCTTGATGATGGCGCTGCCGGGCGTCGTGCATGAAGCTTGGCCGCTTGCGCTGCAGTCGCAGCCGTTGCCCGTGCCGGTGTGGAGCAGGTAGCAGCTCTGGCTGCCTTTGCCGCTGACGCGAAAGTAGACGGAGTCCCCCGTCCGGGCGGCCTCGCTGCGGGCGAGTCGAAGGTCGCTGGCCAGGGCGTCGGCGGCGGCGCGCAAGGCCTGCTCGCGTCGGAATTGGGTCAAGGCCGGAATGGCCGCCCCTGCCAGGAGGGCAAGCACCCCCGCGCCGACGCAAAGTTCGACGAGGGACACGCCGCGGCTCCCGCCGCGCGCGATGCGATTCATGAAGTCTCCCTGAGATCGTTCTTTTTTGTTTTGAACGAACTCTAGGGCGCGCCGCTCGGGGCGTCTTTCCCAGCTAGTGCCAATTGACGCGGGCTGATCCCGATGTCAATCTCTCCACCCCTTGATCGAGGGGTCTCGAAAACCCCGATCAGATTTCCCGGATCAGCTGCCTGAACTCGTCGACGTCCTCGAAGCTGCGATAGACCGAGGCGAAGCGGACATAGGCCACCTTGTCGATGCGCTTGAGCTCGCGCATGACGAGCTCTCCCAGCCGGGTGGAGGCAATCTCCCGGGCGCCGCTGGCGAGCAGCTTCTCCTCGATGCGGTTGATGGCCGCGTCGATCTGCTCCACGCTCACCGGGCGCTTGCGCAGGGCCAGCTGCATGGAGGCGCGCAGCTTGGCCAGGTCGAAGTCGGCGCGCCGCCCGTCCTTCTTGACGACCGAGGGCAGGGCGATGTCGGCCCGTTCATAGGTCGTGAAGCGCTTGTCGCAGGACAGGCAGCGGCGGCGCCGCCGGACGACGTCGCCCTCGTCCGACTCCCGGGTCTCGGCGACCTGGGTCTCGGTGTGAGAGCAGAACGGGCAGCGCATCGGGCGTCAGCTCAGCCGCGGTACACGGGGAAGGCGGCCGTCAGTGCGGCCACCTTCTCGCGCACGGCCGCGAGGTTGGCTTCGTCGTGGGGCTTGTCCAGCACGTCGGCGATCAGGTGGGCGGTCTGGCGGACCTGCTCCTCCTTGAAGCCGCGCGTCGTCATGGCCGGGGTGCCCAGGCGGATGCCGCTGGTGACCATGGGCTTTTGCGGATCGTTGGGGATGCCGTTCTTGTTGCAGGTCATGTGGGCAGCGCCCAGGATGGCCTCGGCTTCCTTGCCGGTCAGGTTCTTGGGGCGCAGGTCCACGAGCATGACGTGGCTCTCGGTGCCACCCGAGACGATGCGCAGGCCGCGCTCGATCAGGGTCTCGGCCAGCACCTTGGCGTTCTTGACGACCTGCTCCTGGTAGGCCTTGAACTCGGGCGCCAGCGCCTCCTTGAAGGCCACGGCCTTGCCGGCGATGACGTGCATCAGCGGGCCGCCCTGGATGCCGGGGAAGATGGCCGAGTTGATCTTCTTGGCGATGTCTTCCTTGTTCGTCAGGATGATGCCGCCGCGCGGGCCGCGCAGGCTCTTGTGCGTGGTGGACGTGACGACGTCGGCGTGGGGCAGCGGGTTGGGATAGACGCCCGCGGCGATCAGGCCGGCGTAGTGGGCCATGTCCACCATGAAGTAGGCGCCGATCTCCTTGGCGATCTTGCCGAAGCGCTCGAAGTCGATGCGCAGCGAATAGGCCGATGCGCCTGCGATGATGAGCTTGGGCTTCTTCTCGCGCGCCAGGGCTTCCATGGCGTCGTAGTCGATGGCCTCGCTCGCGTCCAGGCCGTAGCTGATGACGTTGAACCACTTGCCGCTCATGTTCAGCGCCATGCCGTGGGTCAGGTGGCCGCCTTCGGCCAGGCTCATGCCCATGATGGTGTCGCCGGGCTGCAGCAACGCGAAGAACACGCCCTGGTTGGCCTGGGAGCCCGAATTGGGTTGCACGTTGGCGAACTCGGCGCCGAAGAGCTGCTTGACGCGGTCGATGGCGAGCTGCTCGACCACGTCCACGTACTCGCAACCACCGTAGTAGCGCTTGCCGGGGTAGCCCTCGGCGTACTTGTTGGTGAGCTGGCTGCCCTGGGCCTGCATGACGGCCGGCGAGGTGTAGTTCTCGCTGGCGATCAGCTCGATGTGGTCTTCCTGGCGGCGGTTCTCGTTCTGGACGGCCGTCCAGAGTTCGGGGTCGACCAGGGCGAGGGTGGAGGTGTTGCGGTCAAACATGGCAGGTGTTCCGAAGGTCAGGCGGTGGGTCCCCGGCGTTCACGGCGGATGCGAAGCGGAGACTGCCCAGGCGAACGGCTGAAAGCGACTTGGGCAGCCGCCTCACGCTCCCCGGTGGTGGCCCACCTCGGGTCAGCTCGTGACCCTGATCGCCAGTCGCGTGAGCGGCCAGTGTAGTGCAGGGCGGCCGGGTCAGCGCAGCAGCGCGACCTGGGCCGAATCGCCGCCAGCGGGGGCGGAGGCCGCCTCGCGCAGCGGCCGGACCGCCGCCGCCGGGATGGCGCGGCCGGCGGCCACGGACTTGAGCAGGTCGTGCTCGGCCAGCACGCGGGCGGCGTAGCCGGTGTCCTCGGCGAGGTTGGCGGCGCCCACGTAGTGGCGCAGGCCCTCTTCGAGGCTGCCGGCGCGCTGGATGCATTCCTTGAGCACCTGCACGCCCACGCGCAGGTTGGTCACGGGGTCGAAGGCGGCGAGGGTGCCGCCGAAGGCCTCGTACTTGTCGTCGTGGACGCGGGTCATGACCTGCATCAGGCCCTGGGCGCCGACGGTGCTCTGAGCGAAGGGGTTGAAGCCGGACTCGATGGCGATGATGGCGAGGATGAGCGTGGGCTCGACCTTGGCGCGGTTGCCCACCGCCCAGGCTTCCTGCACCAGGCGGCTGACCGGCTCGGGGGCGACGTGGTAGCGGCGCGCCAGCCAGTGGGCCACGGCGGCCTGCTGGCGGCTGAGTTCGCGCGGGTCGGTGGCGGTGGCGCGGGCGATGGCGTCCGGCTCGGCCGCGGCCAGCAGCATCGTGCCCTCGGCCTCGGCCCGCGCCTCTTGGCGGGCGCTGAGCCAGCCGAGGGTGGCCGACTCCACCTGCTCGCGCAGGCCGGCCTGGCTCGAGAACACCAGCAGCACCGCCACCACAGCCAGCCCGACGAGGGCCAGCGTGTTGTGGCTGACCACGAGCAGGCCGTTGCCGATGTCCTGGACGAACAGCGACGCCGACTGCCGCGCATGGCGGCCCAGGCTGATGAGGTCTTGACGTGTCGTCATGCGACTCCTTGTGTCGCAGCCCGCCACAGGCGGCCACGTGCGGCTGTCTGGGCGGGGCGACGGTGATAATTTCCCGGAAATCGCTGGGTCTGTGGCACGCCAGTGCTCGGTGGACCCGGCCGGGAGGGCTTCAGTACAAACCCGAAGCGGCGGATTCTACGGGTCGAAGATAACCCGTCAAGGCTGTTTGGCCTTTCCTAAACTACTTTCAGTTATGAAATACACCGACCTCCGGGACTTCATCGCCGGGCTGGAACGCCTGGGCGAACTCAAGCGCGTGGGCGAAAGCGTCTCTCCGGTGCTGGAGATGACGGCCCTCAGCGACCGCGTCCTGAGGGCTGGCGGGCCGGCCTTGCTGTTCGAGGCGCCCACCGGGTTTTCCACCCCCGCCTTGACCAATCTTTTCGGGACAACGCGGCGCGTCGCCCTGGGCATGGGCGCTGAGAACGTGGGCGAATTGCGCGACGTGGGCCGGGTGCTCGCCAGCCTCAAGGAGCCGGAGCCGCCCAAGGGGCTGAAGGACACGGCCAAGCTGCTGCAGATGGCGCGGGCCTTGTGGGACATGAAACCCAGCGTCCAGCGCCGCGCGGCCTGTCAGGAGGAGGTGATCGAAGGCGGCGACGTCGACCTCGGCCGCCTGCCCATCCAGACCTGCTGGCCGGACGACGCCGCCCCCCTGATCACGTGGGGTCTGGTCATCACGCGGGGCCCGGCCCGCAGCCGCCAGAACCTGGGCATCTACCGCCAGCAGGTCATCGGGCCGCGCCAGGTCATCATGCGCTGGCTGGCCCATCGCGGCGGGGCGCTGGACTTCCGCGACCACGCCCTCGCCCACCCTGGCCAGCCCTTTCCCATCGCCGTGGCCCTGGGCGCCGACCCGGCGACCATCCTGGGCGCCGTCACCCCGGTGCCGGACAGCCTGTCGGAGTACCAGTTCGCCGGCCTGCTGCGGGGCTCGCGGACCGAACTGGTCAACACCGGGGTCGGCCGCGAAGGCGCGCCGCTGCAGGCGCCGGCCTCGGCCGAGATCGTGCTGGAGGGGCACATCCCGCCGGCCGCGCCCGGCTACACCGGCGTCAGCCCGCACGGCGTGCCGCTGAAGGAGAAGGGCGGCTACCTGCACGCCCTGGAGGGCCCCTTCGGCGACCACACCGGCTACTACAACGAACAGGATTGGTTCCCGGTCTTCGAGATCGTGCGCCAGACCCAGCGCCGCAACCCCATCTACCACTCCACCTACACCGGCAAGCCACCGGACGAGCCGGCCATCCTCGGCGTGGCGCTCAACGAGGTGTTCGTGCCCATCCTGCAGAAGCAGTTTCCCGAGATCGTCGACTTCTACCTGCCGCCCGAGGGCTGCAGCTACCGCATGGCCGTGGTGTCCATCAAGAAGGCCTACCCCGGCCATGCCAAGCGGCTGATGTTCGGCGTCTGGAGCTTCCTGCGCCAGTTCATGTACACCAAGTTCATCGTCATCGTCGACGACGACATCGACACCCGCAACTGGCAGGAAGTGATCTGGGCCATCACCACCCGCATGGACCCGGTGCGCGACACCACGCTCGTCGAGAACACGCCCATCGACTACCTCGACTTCGCCTCCCCGGTCAGCGGCCTGGGCGGCAAGATGGGGCTGGACGCCACGAACAAATGGCCCGGCGAGACCAGCCGCGAGTGGGGGCGCGGCATCAGCCTGCCGCCCGAGATCAAGGCGCGCGCCGAGGCGCTATTCGGGCAACTCTTCTTGAAGGGCTGAGGCGGCTCGCCTACTGTTGTCATGCCTTTTCAGGCACAACCTCTGGCGCAATCGTTGCGCGCCAGGAGCCCTGCGGCAAATCGCCGTGGAGCCCCGTGGTGGCCTCGCCACCCGCCCCGCCCGGCCCGCAAGCCCGGCGGGGTTTCTATTTGCGGCGCCGGGTTCTCACGCGGCCGCCTCAGCGGCCGGCCCACCAGGCCAGGGTCTCGTAGACGATGTTGCGCATCCGCGAGAAGCCGTCCGCGGACGGACACCAGTCATCGAAACCGCCCAGGGCGTCGTCGCGCAGGCCGATGGGCGCCGGCACGATGCGCAGGCCCAGCGGCGCCGCCGCAGCCTCGAAGGCCCGCAGCGCCCGCCGCATGTGGCCGTCGTCCGTCACCAGCAACACCTCCTTGACGCCGGCCTGGGCCAGGAGCGGCAGGGAGTTCGCGGCGTTCTCCCGCGTATCCCGCGAGCGGGACTCCACCCAGCGCAACGGCAGGGCGTAGTCCTCGGCCGCCACCCGGGCGACGATCTCGGCCTCGGGCTGGCGCAACTCCGTGGCCGTCCAGCCGATGCCTCCGGAGAAGGCCAGCGGCCAGCCGGTGCGCCGGGCCAGCCACACGCCGTAAGCCAGCCGCTCGGCTGTCGGACGCTTGAGCGCGCCGCCGTCGTACTCCGGCAGGTGGCGGTGCACGCCGCCGCCCAGCACCAGCACGGCCCCATCGCTGCGCCCCTTCAGCGCCTCGACCTGGGCCCGCGTCAGCGCGGCCGGGCTCCCTGACGCCCGGCTGAGCAATTCGCCCGCGGCTTCGGTGGCCGACAGCCAGGTCAGCACCAGGGCCAGGCCCAGGATCCATCCGCCCGCGCGCCGGCCGCGCCGCAGCCGCCAGCCGCCCCACGCGGCCAGCAGCAGCAGAGGCGCGGGCGGCAGGGCGAGGGCCAGCAGCAGGGTCTTGAAGCCGGAGTAGTCGAGGTGCAGGCTCACGCTCGGCATCATCGCCGACATCAATAATGCCTCCCGTGATGACCCGTCCCCATTCCCCCTTCCGCATCGCCCTCTGGGCCTTGGCCGCGTTGTCGGCCCTCGTCACCCTGGTCCTGCTGATCGCGACCCTGGCGCTGCCAGGCTGGATCAGCGGACGCGGCACGGCCCTGGCCAGCCAGGCCCTCGGACGCTCGGTCACCGTCGAGGAGGCCCATTTCCAACCTTGGCGGCTGGCCGTCGTGCTGGAAGGACTGCGCATCGACGGTCGCACGGCCAAGGACGCGCCCCTGTTCACGCTCGCCAAGCTCGATGTCGCGCTGTCGCTGCGTTCGCTGCTGCGTGGCCGCCTCGTCGTCGAATCCGTGGCGCTGACGCGGCCCGAACTGCGCCTCGCGCGGATCGCCGAAGGGCGCTACGACGTCGACGACCTCATCCAGCGATTCACCGCTCAGCCCGCCGGCGCCGCGCCTGCCGACGACGCGGACCCCGAATTCGCCATCTACAACATCGAGCTGACCGACGGCCGCCTGCTGTTCGACGACCGGCCGGTGCAGCGCAAGCACGAGCTGGCGGCCCTGCGCCTGGCCCTGCCTTTCGTCTCGACGCTGCCGGCCGACGTCAAGGTGCAGGTGCAGCCCCACCTGAGCGGCAAGCTTGACGGCGTGGCCTTCGACAGCAGCGCCGAGGCGCTGCCCTTCGCGGATGAAGCCAGCGCCCGGATGTCGTTCAAGCTCGCCGGCCTGGACCTCGCGCCCTTGGCGGCCTATGTGCCGGCCAGCGCGCCGGTGCGCCTGGGCGCGGGCCGGCTCGACCTGGACCTGGCCATCGACTTCGCCGAGCGGCCCAAGCAGCCGCCCGGCGTCAAGCTCAGCGGCGGCGTCGAGGTGCTCGACCTGGCGCTGAACCAGCCCGACGGCAAGCCGCTGCTGGCCTGGAAGCGCCTGAGCCTGCCGCTGGCGGACGTGCAGCCGCTGCGCCGCCAGCTCGGTTTCGGCCAGGTCGTGCTGGAGTCGCCCGCCGGCTGGCTGCCTGCGCCGTCCGCCGCCCGCGCCGCCCCGGCCGGCGCCCCATCGCAGGCCGCGCCCTGGCAGTTCAGCCTTGCCGGCCTGGCCGTGCGCGATGGCCGCTTCACGGCACGGGATCTCGGCTTCGACGCCATCGAGCTCAAGCTCGGCCCCGCCGCCTGGCCGCTGAAGGCCCCGGCCGAGGCCGACGCCAGCCTGCGCCTGGAGCAGGCCACCCTCAGCGCCCATGCCCGGCTCTCGGCCGAGGCGCTGGAGGCGACGGCCCGGCTCGACGGCCTGGCCCTCGAACGCCTGGCGGCCTGGCTGCCCCTGCCGGCGGGCGCACGCGTGGCGGCCGGCGTCTCGGCCAAGGCCGGCCTGCAGGTGAAGGAGCCGCTGGCCGCTGGCGCCGCCGACCGGGCGCGGTTGACCCTCGACGACGTCGAAGTGGCCCATGCCCGGGTGGGCCCGCCGGGCGGCGCCACGCCCTGGCTGGCCGTCTCGTCGGCCCGGCTCGACCATGCCGAGATCGACCCCGCCAGCCGCCAGGTGCGCCTGGGCCTGCTGAAGCTCTCTGCACCCCAGGCGCGGCTGGCGCGCGGGCCTGAAGGCCGCCTGAACATCGATCCGCTGCGCCCCCCCGAGGCTGCCGCTTCGGCTCCGGCCGCCCACGGCACTCCGGCCTGGAAGCTGCAGCTCGCGGGCGCCACCATCGAGGCCGGGTCCTTCCACTGGCGCGACGCGGTGGTGCCCAAGGGCCTGGCGCCGGTGGCCGTGGCCGCGGAGCCGCTGCAACTGCAGCTCGGCGCCTTCGCCTGGCCGGCCGCTGCGCCGGTGCCGCTGCGGGTCGCGGGTCAATTGGCCACGCTGGGGGCCGACGGCCGCCCCGTGGCAGCCAGCGCCGGCAGCCTGCAGTGGAACGGCCGTGTCGGCCTTGCGCCGCTGTCGGCCAGCGGCAGCCTGCAGGCCAAGGCGCTGCCGCTGCAGCTCTTCAACGCCTATCTCGACCCGGCCTGGGGCCTGCAGCTGCAGCGCGCCGAGCTCGGGCTCAAGGCCGAGGTCAACGTCGCCCAGCAGAAGGCCGGCGCCTGGACGGCCCGCGCCGATGGCGACCTGCGCCTGGGGCCCCTGGCCCTGCTGCAGACGCGCATCCTGGACGGCGAGCGCATCGTCGGCGAGGACCTGCTGAGCTGGCAGTTGCTGCAGCTCGACGGCGTCAAGCTGGCCGTGGCGCCCCAGGCACCGCCGCGCATCGCCGTGCGCGAGGCCGTGCTCGACGAAGCCTATGCCCGCCTCATCGTCAACGAGCAGGGCCGCTTCAACCTGCGCGACCTCCGCCCCGCCGGCAGCGCCTCGGAACCGGCCTCCGCGGCTTCGGCCGCCTCCGCGGCGCCCGCGCCCGACTCGGCGGCGTCGGCCTCCGCCGCCGAGTTCGCCGTGGAGAGCATCCGCATCAACCGCGGCATCGTCGATTTCAACGACCGCTTCGTGAAGCCCAACTACAGCGCCCGGCTGACCGAGCTGCAGGGCTCGCTCGGCGCCTTCTCGTCCACCGGCTCGGCGATGGCCCCGCTCACCTTGCGGGGCAAGGTGGCGGGCACCGGCCTGCTGGAGATCGAAGGACAGCTCAAGCCCGGCGCTCCCCTGGCCATGGACGTGGCGGCCAATGCCACCGACATCGAGCTGGCGCCGCTGTCGTCCTATGCCGGCAAGTACGCCGGTTATGCCATCGAGCGCGGCAAGCTGTCCGCTCGGCTGCGCTACCAGGTCCAGCCCGGCGGCCAGCTCGTGGCCAGCAACCAGATCATCCTCAACCAGCTGACCTTCGGCGACAAGGTCGACAGCCCGACCGCCACGACGCTGCCCGTGCGCTTCGCCGTCGCGCTGCTGAAGGACCGCAATGGCGTCATCGACGTCAACCTGCCCGTCAGCGGCTCGCTGAACGACCCGGAGTTCAGCGTCGGCGGCATCGTCTGGAAGCTCATCCTCAACCTCATCGGCAAGGCCCTGACCTCGCCCTTTGCCCTGTTCACCGGCAGCGATGCGCCGGAGGAGGCCGAGATCGCCTTCGCGCCCGGCAGTGCCGAGCTGGCTGCCACCGACAAGCTCGACCGCATCGCCCAGCTGCTGGTCGACAAGCCCGGCGTGCAGCTCACGCTGACCGGCTGGGCCGATGCCGAAAGCGAAGTGCCGGCCCTGCGCGAGCTGCGCCTGAACCAGGCGCTCAAGTCCGAGAACGCCGCGTCCCCCGAGGCCGCGCTGCAGCGTCTGTATGCCGCGACCAAGCTGCCCAACAAGCCGCGCAACCTGCTCGGCCTGGCCAAGGAGCTGCCACCGGCCCAGATGCGCGGCCTGCTGATGGCCAACGATGCGGTCGACGACGAGACCCTGCGCCAGCTCGCCGTCGCCCGCGCGGTGGCCGTGCGCGATGCCCTGCTGGCGCGTGGCGCCCCCAACGCCCGGGTCTTCCTGGCGGCGCCCAAGCTCTGCGACGGGGCTTGCGATGCCGCCTGGCATCCCCATGTCGAACTCTCGCTCGGTGCCCACTGAGCCTGTCCTGAAGGTCTTGCCATGTCCACGACGAATCTCGAACGCATCACCCTCGCCGGCGGCTGCTTCTGGTGCCTGGAGGCCGTCTACGAGCGGGTGCGCGGCGTGCACCGCGTCGAGAACGGCTACAGCAACGGCCACGCGGCCCACCCGAATTACGAGCAGGTCTGCAGCGGCCAGACCGGCCATGCCGAAGTCGTTCGCGTCGATTTCGACCCGGCCGAGGTCTCGCTGCGCGAACTGCTGGAAGTCTTCTTCACCATCCACGACCCCACCACGCTAAACCGGCAGGGCGCCGACGTCGGCACCCAGTACCGCTCCGGCATCTACTGGCACACCGAGGCACAGCGCCAGCTCGCCGCCGAGGTCATCGCCGAGGCCAACGATGCCCATGGCGGGCGCGTGGTCACCGAACTCCAGCCCGAGACCAACTACCACCCCGCCGAGGCCTATCACCAGCATTACTACGCTCGCAACCCCGACCAGGGCTATTGCGCCTTCGTCGTGGCGGGCAAGGTCGACAAATTCCTGTCCAGCTTCAAGCGGCTGGTCAAGTGATGCTGGCCTGGGAAGGCCTGTCCCACCGCTACGCGGGCGCCCCGCAGGCCATCCGTTATGCCGACTTCGCCCTGCCGCGGGGCCGGCACCTGCTGCTGCGCGGTGCCTCGGGGTCCGGCAAATCGACGCTGCTGGCCCTGCTGGCCGGCCTGCTGCGCGTGCAGCAGGGGCGTTTGGCCGTCGCCGGCACCGAGCTCGCCGGCATGAGCCCGCGCGCCCTGGACGCCTGGCGCGGCGCGACCCTCGGCGTGGTGCCCCAGCGCCTGCACCTGAGCGAAGCCCTGACCGTGGCCGAGAACCTGGCCCTGCCGGCGCTGGCCGCAGGGCAGGGGGCCGACCCGGAGCGTGCCGCCGAGCTGCTGGAGGCGCTGGACGTGGCAGACCTTGCCGGCCGCCGCCCCCATCAGCTCAGCGTCGGCCAGGCCCAGCGCGTCGCCCTGGCCCGCGCCCTGATGCGCCGGCCGCGCTTGCTGCTGGCCGACGAGCCCAGCGCCAATCTCGACGACGACCACACCATCACCCTTCTCGCCCTGCTGCTGGACGCGGCCGAGCGCGAGGGCTGCACCCTGGCCATTGCCAGCCATGACGCCCGGGTCGTGGAGGCGCTCGGCTCCAGGGACGACGTCGCCGAGGTGGTGCTGTGATCCGCCTGGCCTGGCGCTATCTCTGGTCCAGCCCGCTGACGACGGCGCTGAACCTGCTGCTGCTCACCCTGGGCCTCGCGGCCGTGACCTTCGTGCTGCGGGCCAGCGCCCAGGTCGAGTCCGGCCTGCGGCGCGACCTGGCCGGCATCGACCTCGTCGTGGGCGCCAAGGGCAGCCCCATGCAGATCATGCTGGCTGGCGTCTTTCACCTCGACGCACCCACCGGCAACATTCCGCTGGCGACGCTGGAGCAGCTCAGGAAACAGCCCCTGGTGGCCCAGGCTGTGCCCCTGTCGCTGGGCGACGCCTTCCGGGGCTACCGCATCGTCGGCACGACGCCCGACTACCTCGATCTCTACGGCGGCCGGCTGGCGCAAGGGGCCCTCTGGACCCGTTCGATGCAGGCCGTGCTCGGCGCCGAGGTGGCGCGCGCGAGCGGCCTGAAGGTCGGCGACCGGCTTGCCGGCAGCCATGGCCTGGCCGAAGGTGGCGGCCTTCATGGCGAGCACCAGTTCGAGGTCGTCGGCGTGCTGGCCGAATCCGGCAGCGTGCTCGACCGCCTCGTGCTTACCGACCTCGCCTCGGTCTGGGAGGTGCACGAGGACCATCACGCCGCCAACGCGCACGGCGAGGCCGATGAGCCGCGTGAGATCACCCTCGCCCTGGTCCGCTACCGCAGCCCGCTGGCGGCCGTGATGCTGCCGCGCTGGGTCAACGCACAGGACGGCCTGCAGTCCGCCGCGCCCGCGCTGGAGACGGCCCGGCTGATGCGGCTGGTGGGCGCCGGGACCGAGGTGCTGCGCGGCTTCGGCATCGTGCTGCTGGCCGCCGCCGGCCTGTCGGTCTGGGTGGCCCTGCTGCATGCGGTGCGGGCCCGCCAAGGCGACCTCGCCATGCTGCGCATGCTGGGGGCGCCGGCCTCGCGCGTGGCAGCGCTGATCGCGCTGGAGGCCCTGCTGCTGGCTGGCCTCGCCGCCGTGCTCGGCCTGCTGCTTGGGCATGGCCTCGTCGCGTTGCTGGAGCGGTTGCTCGCCGAGCGGCAGTCCCTGCGCCTCGGTCCCCTGGGCTGGAGCGAGGCCGAATGGCTGGTGCCCCTGCTGGCCGGCAGCCTCGCCCTGCTGGCCGCCGCCTGGCCCGCCTGGCGGGCCTATCGCCTGGATGTCACAACTCTGCTCCAAGCTCCGCGCTGAAGCTCGACAATCCCGCCACCATGAAGTTCAAGCTCCTGCTCGCCCTCTGCCTGGCCACCACCGCTTCGCTGGCCCAGGTGGCCCCCACCATCGGCCAGGGCCCCGGCTACCACGACCCGCGCAGCCCCTTCAAGCCGCTGGAGGAGCGGGCCGACATCGTGTCCTGGAAGCTGCTGTCCCAGGTCACCGCCCGGGCAGAGAAGAAGAAGATCATCCCGACCTTCCCGGCCGCGGTGCAGGCCCTGGACCGCAAGACGGTGAAGGTGCAGGGCTTCATGATGCCGCTCGAAGCGGGCGACAAGCAGCAGCACTTCCTGCTGTCCTCGGTGCCCACCACCTGCAGCTTCTGCGTGCCGGCAGGCCCCGAAGGCCTGGTCGAGGTGCGCACGAAGAAGCCCGTGCGCTACACGCTGGAGCCCGTCGTCGTCGAAGGCCAGCTCGCCGTGCTGACCGACGACCCCTACGGCCTGTACTACCGCGTCGACGACGGCAACGCCGTCAACTGATCAAGGCGCCAGGCGCTCGCGCACCCAGCGGTCGCCGTCGAGCCGGAAGCGCAGGCGGTCGTGCAGCCGCGAGCGGCGCCCCTGCCAGAACTCGAAGCGGTCAGGCAGCAGCCGGTAGCCGCCCCAGTGCGGCGGGCGTGGCGGATTCAGGCCGTGCTGGGCCGCGGCCTTGGCCGCATTGGCCACAAGCACCGCGCGCGAGCCGATGACGCGGCTCTGCGGCGAGGCCCAGGCGCCCAGGCGCGAATCGAGAGGGCGGCTCTTGAAGTAGGCGTCCGACTCCTCGCCCGAGGTCTTCTCGACCCGGCCCTCGATGCGGACCACCCTTTCCATCTCCACCCAGTGGAACTGCAGGGCCGCGAAGGGGTTATGTGCTAACTCTTCGCCTTTACGGCTTTCGTAGTTGGTGAACCACACCATGCCGCGCGCGTCGCAGCCCTTGAGCAGCACCACGCGCGTCGACGGGCGGCCATCGGCGCCGACGGTGGCGACCGTCATCGCGGTGGGCTCCGAGACGTCGTGGGCGATGGCCTCTTCCATCCAGCGGTTGAACAGGGCCAGGGGACCGTCCGCGGCCTCGGCCTCGTCCAGCTCCCCTAGTTCGTAGCTCTTGCGGAATTCACTCAACTTGCTCATGTCAGGAGGTCATCGGGCTTGGCGCTGTGCCCTCGTTGGGCCGGTAAGGGGGCTCAGTCTAGGCGCAACGCGCAGCGATGCCTTGCGCATCGCGAGCAGTTGCAACAAAGAATGAGCCCCCTTGCCGGCCCAACCCGCAGGGCCGGGGCGATTTGCGAGGGGGGCGGCGTTGCAAGCTCGTTGCGTGGATGGCCACGCGCCTCGCATGCGCCTTGCCCCACCCCGCAACTCGCCCCGGCGAGGGCACAGCGCCAAGCCCGATGACCTCCAAAGTATGCAGACCTTCCCTTAAGTGAACGTCCCAGTTTCTCAAGCGCACCTTCACTCGGCATGCTTGCGGCACCGCAGCAAATGGTGAACAGGCCCCTGTGATGATGAAGCGACGTCCCGTCGTCGTCGTGCTGGCCGCAGGGCGCGGATCCCGATTCCGTGGCTCGGGGCACAAGCTCGAGCAGCCGCTGGGTGGCGCCAAGGGCAGCGACACCGTGCTGGCGCGCAGCCTGCGCCATGCAATCGAGACCCAACTGCGCGTCGTCGTCGTGACGACGCCGGCCCTGGCGCCGGCCGTGCACCGGCTGGTGGCGGCGCGCGACGTCATCGTCCTCGCCGAGCAGGACGCCCAGGGCCGGCCCCAGCCCATCGGCATGGGGCATTCCATCGTCGCCGGTGTCAGCGCGACGGGTGATGCAGACGGCTGGCTCATCCTGCCCGCCGACATGCCGCTCGTGCAGCCTTCCACCATCCTGGCGGTCGCCCAAGGCCTGGAGCGCTACCCGGTCTGCTACGCCCAGTACCGCGGCATGCAGGGCCATCCGGTGGGCTTCGGGACCGAGCTCTATTCCGAATTGATGGCCTTGCGGGGAGACGAGGGCGCGCGCCGCATCGTGGCGCGCTATGCCGCCCAGCCCATCGAGGTGGACGACCCCGGCGTGCACATCGACGTGGACACCGCTGAGGACCTCGCCCGGCTCGCCGGCTGAGTCAAGGCGGCGCGCACAGACCGTGGCGTGCGGCGAGGTGGGCCTGTCGCTCCAGTTCCATGTCCCTGATGCCGTGCTCACGCAAACCCTGGACCGTGCGCAGCAGGTAGTCCAGCGTCGTGCCGTAGCGCCCTTCGGCATGGCGGAAGATGTGCAGCAGTTCGGGCTCGTGCAGCGGCCCCGTCCAGTTGGGGCTGCGGCGCGAGAGGGTGAAGGCCAGCGCACGCAGCCGGCCTGACGGCGTGTCGCAGTGCAGCCAGCGGGGGTCGTAGACGCCGTTGGGCATCTCGCGTGCCCAGAGCTGCGGCAGCGCCTCTTCGCCGATGGCCCGCGGGACGCGGTAGACCAGGCCGCGGCAACTGCCGCCCGGCAGCAGGGCCAGCACGAGGCCGGGCTGGTGGGTGGAGCCGCGGTTCACGCTGGAACGCATGCGCAGGGCGCGGTGGTAACCGAGTACCCGAGCGGGCAGAGCCTCGGCATACTCGAACTCCGGCCGCCAGATCAGCGAGCCGTAGGCGAAGAGCAGCAGATCCTCGCCCCGCTCGCGCCATTCGGCGGTCGTGCGCTGCAGCAGATGGGCACTGCGCGCCGGGCCATGGGGAATGTGGATTGCCGGTGACGCCATCGCCTCATCTTGTCACGTCGGTACCCAGCACGTAACCCGAAGGGGCTCGCGGCCAAGTAATATGGTTACCTAAATTCCAAAGGATCGGTTACGAGACCGAGTCCCGGAGACCCGCATGCACGCCACCCTGATCCAAGTCACCGAACGCATCCGCGAGCGCAGCGCCAAGCTGCGCGGCGACTACCTCGCCCGCATCGCCAGGATGAGCGGCCGCCAGCGCGGCTTCGAGCGCATGGGCTGCGCCAACGTCGCCCACGCCGTGGCGGCCCTGCCGTCCAACGACAAGCTGCGCATCGTGGCCGAGAAGGCGCCCCACCTGGGCATCGTCACGGCCTACAACGACATGCTCTCGGCCCACCAGCCCTACGAGCACTACCCCGACCTGATCCGCGCCGAGGCCCACCGCCTGGGCGCCACCGCCCAGGTGGCGGGCGGCGTGCCGGCCATGTGCGACGGCGTCACCCAGGGCCTGCCGGGCATGGAGCTCAGCCTGTTCTCGCGCGACACCATCGCCATGGGCACCGCCATCGCGCTGACCCACGACGTCTTCGACGCGGCCCTGCTGCTGGGCATCTGCGACAAGATCGTGCCGGGCCTGCTGATCGGCGCGCTGCACTTCGGCCATCTGCCCTGCGTGTTCGTGCCGGCCGGCCCGATGAGCTCGGGCATCTCCAACAGCGACAAGGCCAAGGTCCGCGAGCTCTACGCCCAGGGCAAGGTCGGCCGCGACGAGTTGCTGCGGAGCGAATCCGCGGCCTATCACGGGGCGGGCACCTGCACCTTCTACGGCACCGCCAACAGCAACCAGATGCTGCTCGAGGCCATGGGCCTGCACGTGCCAGGCAGCGCCTTCGTCCACCCGCACGCCGAGCTGCGCACCGCACTCACGCGCGAGGCGGTGGGCACGGCGCTCGACATCAGCGGCCGCGTGCAGGGCAGGGCGGCCAAGCCCATCGGCCAGCTCGTGGACGAGCGCAGCATCGTCAACGCCATGGCCGCGCTGCTGGCCACGGGCGGCTCGACCAACCACCTCATCCACTGGGTCGCCGTCGCGCGCTCGGCCGGCATCCTGATCGACTGGAGCGACTTCTCCGAGCTGTCGTCCGTCGTGCCCCTGCTGGCCCGCGTCTATCCCAACGGCAGCGCCGACGTGAACCAGTTCCAGGCGGCCGGCGGTCCCGGCTTCGTCATCCGCGAGCTGCTCGACGCCGGCCTCATGCACGAAGACGTGCTCAGCGTCGCCGGCGACAGCCTGCGGCCCTATGCCTTCGTGCCCCAGGCCGTCGGTCAGCGCGGTGAAGTGGTTCGCGTGCCGGTGCCCGCCGCGAGCGTGGACGAGGGCGTCGTGCGCACCGCCGCCGCGCCCTTCAGCCCCAGCGGCGGCCTCAAGCTGCTGGCCGGCAACCTTGGCCGCGCCGTCATCAAGGTCTCGGCCGTGCCCGAGGACCGGCACACCATCGAGGCGCCGTGCCGCATCTTCACGACCCAGGAGGCCATGCTCGAAGCCTTCAAGGCCGGCGAACTGGAGTGCGACGTCGTCGTCGTCGTGCGCTTCCAGGGGCCGCATGCCAACGGCATGCCCGAGCTGCACAAGCTCACGCCGCCGCTGGCCGTGCTGCAGGGCAAGGGCTATCGCGTCGCCCTCGTCACCGACGGCCGCATGAGCGGCGCCTCCGGCAAGGTGCCGGCGGCCATCCACGTGAGCCCCGAGGCCCTGGCCGGCGGCCCCATCGCCAAGCTGCGCGACGGCGATCTCGTGCGTGTCTGCGCCGTCACGGGCATGCTGCAGGCCCTCGTCGACGAGGCCGAATGGGCCGCCCGCGAGGCCGCCACGCTCGACCCGGCCGAAGCCGAGGTCAACGCACACGGCCTGGGCCGCGAGCTCTTCGCCGGCCTGCGCCGCAACGTGCTGAGCGCCGAGGAAGGCGCCGTCACCTGGTTGTAAGACTTGGAGTGCCAGACCGCCCGAGCGAAGCGAGTAGCTCTGGCACCCACTGATTCAGGAACTGACTTCATGCTCGACACCCTCAGCCTGGCCAGCCACGGCCCCGTCATCCCCGTCATCGTCATCCAGCGCCTGGAAGACGCCGTGCCCCTGGCCGAGGCCCTGGTGGCCGGCGGCGTCAAGGTGCTGGAGGTGACCCTGCGCACCCCGGTCGCTCTGCAGGCCATGGAAGCCATGGCCAAGGTGCCCGGCGCCATCGTCGGCGCCGGCACGCTGCGCAGCCCCCAGGACGTGGTGAACGCCCGCAACGCCGGCTGCAGGTTCGGCGTCAGCCCCGGCTTCACCGAGGCCATGGGCCAGGCTTGCCAGCAGCAGGGCCTGCCGCTGCTGCCCGGCGTGTCCACGGCCTCCGAAGTCATGCAGGCCAATGCTGCGGGCTACGGCTTCCTCAAGCTCTTCCCGGCCGTGGCGGTCGGTGGCGTCAACCTGCTCAAGGCGCTGGCCGGGCCCTTCCCGGACGTGGCCTTCTGCCCCACCGGCGGCATCTCGCTGGAGACGGCGCCGCAGTTCCTGAAGCTGCCTAACGTCAAGGTCTGCGGCGGCTCGTGGCTGACGCCCCAGGAGGCCGTCGACGCCAAGGACTGGGCGCGCATCACCCGGCTCGCGGCCGAGGCCTCAGCGCTGAGGTAGGTCGAACAGCAGGCAGGTGGTCGAGGCGTGGGCGTAGAGCCTGCCGTCGTGGCCGACCAGGTCGGCCTCGGCCGTCGTCACCTGCCGGCCGCGGTGCACCACCTTGCCGATGGCCCGCACCAGGGGCACCTGGTCGGTCAGGGCCCGCACGAGGTTGACCTTGAATTCCAGCGTCGTGTAGCCGCGGCCGACGGGCAGGGTCGTGTGCACCGAGCAGCCCAGGGCTGAATCCAGCAGCGTGGCGAACCAGCCGCCGTGCACGGTGCCGAGCGGGTTGTAGTGCTTGAACTGCGGCCGCCCCTGAAAGACAGCCTCGCCGTCGGCCACCGAGATCAGCACGAAGTCCAGCGTTTCGCTGATGGGCGGAGGAGGTCCTTCGCCATCGAGCAGGGCCTGCATCTGCTGCAGCCCGGTCTTGCCGGCGAACAGCGCGCGGGGGGCCAGGCCGGTGTCGGGCCGCTGGCGGGCCCGCACGGCCGCCTCATCGGCTTGCCATTGGGCGAGAAGGTCGTCGGCGGAGGGGGCAGAGGGGGGCATGGCGGCGGCTTCAGTGGAGAAGCCGCCAATTCTGCGCAATCAGGCCAGGGCGCGCTGTCGCGCCCGTGCCGGTCCGGACCGGGCGGTCCGCCGTGGCCCGACGTCGCCCAGGCGCAGGCGGTCCAGCACGGGGCCTTGCCACGGCAGCAGGTAGACCAGCGTCGCCAGCGTCGCCCGGCGCCGCGAGGACAGCAGCGGGCGGCCCCGCTCGTCGAGCAGCAGCACGTTGGAGCGCACGTTGAGCGGGTCGGCCTGGGCAACCGTGCCTTCGCTCATCTCCAGCCAATCCCACTCGATCCAGGCGCAGCTGTCGGCATACGAGCGTTCCCAGCGCGTCACGCCGCTGACGACGTTGTCCCCGGCACGCGGGCGGTGGAGGCAGGTCTGCGCGTGGTGGACGTTCTGAGCCGCCGTGGACAGCGCCGCGACGGGCCAGCAGACGCTGCCTTCGGGCAGCTTGATCGGGTTCGGCATGGACAACACCTCTCGGACGTGTGATTCGAACGGGAGCGCAGTCTCTGGTCACGGCGGAGATGGAACAAGCTGGCAGACTTGGCAGGTATGGGCAAGCCCGAAATGATCTACCAGCAACTGATCGATGTCGGCCTGAGCGACGACTTCGACAGCTTCGAGCGCCGCCTCGTCGCGACGGCCGATGCCCTCGGATTCCCCATCATCTCCGGCGTGCTGATGCGCGGCCTGCTGCACGATCCCGACGTTCGCATCACCTCGCTCGGCAACACGCCGGAGGGCTACCTGGCCGTCGCCAAGGACCTGGGCGAGGCCCGGCGCGACCCGGTCATGGCACAGCTGATGACCCAGTCCGTGCCCATCACCTACGACCAAGCCACCTACGCCGCCGCGGGTGCCGGCGACATCTGGGAGGCCCAGGCGCCCTATGGCTACAAGACCGGCATCGCCGTCAAGCTGCACCTGCCGGGCAACAAGCATTTCCTGCTCGGCGTCGACCGCGAGGAGGCGCTGCCTGCGCCGGGCGCGCAGCTCATGCAACTGGTGGCCGGGCTGCAACTGCTGGCGGCCCATGCCATGACGGCCGCGGACCGCCTGCTGGGTCCCCACATCGAGCACAAGGACCTGCCCAAGCTCACCCGGCGAGAACTGGACGTGCTGAGCTGGACGTCCCAGGGCAAGACGGCCTGGGAAGTCAGCGTCATCCTGGGCATGAGTGAGAAGACCGTGAACTTCCACCTTGGCAACGCCATGCGCAAGCTCGGCGTGAGTTCCAAGCACCAGGCGGTGCTGAAGTGCGTGGCCGCCGGGCTGCTTTGAGGGCGCCGCCGGGGGCGCAACCTGGAAGGGTTGCTAGGTTTCTAGGGGGGTAAAAACAGGGACAGTTCGTCCTAGCGAATCAACGCGTGGACAGCAGGAGCCCCCATGAACATCATCGACTTCGTTTTGGACGTCCTCGGCCTTCCCAAGCTCGGGGGCTGACAGGCGTTTCATGCGAACAGCGGCCATTCGTTTGACGGACCCGCCGCGGCTCGACGTCCTGCCCGGCATCCTGGCTGTCGGCCAGGGGCGGCGTGCAGCGTCCGGCCCGGCGCCCGCGGGCGAAGCCCGACTCGTCGTGTCGGCGAGCGTCTACGCCAGGCTGCTCAGCCTGGCCGACCAGGCGCCGCTGGAGAACCTGCCGCTGGACCCCCGCACCCTGGCCCGTGCCAGGACCATGGGCTACAACCAGATCGGCCAGATCCGCTGCACCACCGCCAACCGGCTGGTGGCCGACTTCGGCGTGCAGCACGCGGACGAATTGCTGAGGGCGCTCTATGCCTTCGGGCTCAAGCAGGAAGACTCAGGGAGCAGGGACGTCGATCCGGTCGAATGAGATGCCGGACGCCAACCCGGAAAGCCCAGGCGCCGATGCGGCCTGGGCTTTTTTCTTTCAAAGCCCGGTGCTTGTTGGCGGTCCGTGGCGCGCGGCTGCAGGCGGCTCGTGCGAGCATGCCGGCATGCCCGAAGACCGCGACATCCCCCTCGAGCACTGGCCGCGCCGCGCCGCGCTGGAACACTTCCGCCGCATGGCCCAACCGGCCTTCAGCGTCACCGTGCCGGTGGACGTGACCGGCCTGCGCGACCGCGCCGCCCGCCACGGCGCCACCCCTTGGCTGGCCTACCACCACGCCGCGCTGGAGGCGGCCAACGGCATCGCTGCCATGCACCAGACACTCAAGGCCGACGGCAGCGGCGTGCGCGAGTTCGCCGTCATCCACGCCAGCACCACGGTGCTGCGCGACGACGGCAGCTTCGGCTTCCTGACGCTGCCGCGCGAACCCTCGCTGGCCGCCTTCGCCGAGCATGCCAGGCCCCGCGTCGAGCGCGTGCGGCAGGGCAGCGGCAGCCTCTTCGCCGGTGACGAGCCGGGCGACGTGCGGGAGGAGACCCTCGTCCACATGACGGCCTTGCCCTGGCTGGCCTTCACCGCCTTCACCCATGCCCGCGGCACGGGCGACGACCGGCCCAAGCTGGCCTTCGGCCGCTTCGTGGAGCAGGGCGACCGGCTGCTGATGCCGGTGGCTCTGGACGTGCATCACGCCCTGTGCGACGGCGTCCACGTGGGGCGCTTCTTCGAGCGGCTGCAGGCCAATCTCGACATGATCTGAAGCCGGCGTGCGGCCCGCGCTCAGGCCCGCTTGGCCTCGCGGCGCAGGGCGACGGCGTCGGGCAGGGCGCGGGTCTCGTTCGCGGCGAGGCGGAACACCCGCAGCGCCGCGGCCACCTGCTCGGTGTCGCTCAGCATGCGGCTGGCCGCGCGGGCCAGCTCCTCCACCAGCGCCGTGTTCTGCTGCGTGATGCCGTCGAGCTGGCGGATGGCGCCGTGCACCTCGGTGACGCCGCGCATCTGGCCGCGGGCGCCTTCGTCGATGTTGGCGATCAGGGCGGTGAAGGCGCGCACCTGCTCCAGCGTCGCATCGATGCTGTCGCGGGCGGCGCGAGTCTGGGCCTCGCCGGCCCGCACCCGCTCGGTGGAGTCGTCGATCAGCGACTTGATCTCCCGCGCCGCGCCCGAGCTGCGCTGCGCCAGGGCGCGCACCTCGCTGGCCACGACCGCGAACCCCTTGCCATGCTCGCCGGCGCGCGCAGCCTCGACGGCGGCGTTCAGCGCCAGCATGTTGGTCTGGAAGGCGATGCTGTCGATCAGCTGCACGATCTCGGCGATGCGCCCCGATGCGACGGCGATGCCGCCCATGGTGTCGGTCACCGAATGCACGACGTCGGCGCTGCTGCGCGAGACCTCGTGCAGCTGGCCGGCCACGTCGCTGGCGGTGTCGGCGTCGGCCGTGGTGTGCCGCACGGTGGTGGCGATCTCGTCCATGCTGGCCGCCGTCTGCTGCAGGTTGGCCGCCTGGGTCTCCGTGCGCTGGGCGAGGTCGCGGTTGCCGCGCGCGATCTCGTCGCTGACGGCGCGGATGCGGTCGATCTCGTGGCGCGTGTCCGTCACCATGGCACGCAGGTTCACGGCCACCTGGGCCAGGGCCGACTCCAGCCCGCGGGTCAGGGCCGTGCCGCCGGGCTTCGGCGTCGCCGACAGGTCGCCCGCGGCCAGCGCATTGGCGAAATCGCGGGAGGCGTCGAGGGCCGCGTTCAGACGGCCATGCTGCAGGGCCGCCACGGCAAAGGCCGCGAGCACGGCGCCGGCCGCGGCCGCCATGGGGCCGGCACCGGCAAAGGCGGCGACGGCCAGGCCCGCCGTCGCCAGCGGCCCCAGCGTCGCGCCGAGCCAGGGCAGGCGGCGATGCAGCCGCCGCCGCAGGCCGGCCAGGCCCGGCCGCACCAGTTCGCCACCCTCCAGCCGGTGGCGCAGCGCCCCTTGCTCCTTTTCCTCGCGCATCAGCGCGTACAGCCGCTCGGCCTGCTCGACCTGGGCCCGCGCCGGCTCGGTGCGTACCGAGAGGTAGCCCACCGGCTTGCCGCCGTCCATCAGGGGCGTCACGTTGGCCAGCACCCAGTAGTGGTCGCCGTTCTTGCAGCGGTTCTTCACCAGGCCCGACCACGGGCGCCCCGAGCCAATGGTGGCCCAGAGGTCGCGGAAGGCCTCCTCGGGCATGTCGGGATGGCGCAGCAGGTTGTGGGGCTGGCCGAGCAGCTCCTCCAGCCGGTAGCCGCTGATCTCGACGAAGACCGCATTGGCATGAAGGATGCGGCCCTTGAGGTCGGTCGTGGAGACGAGGGTGCGCCCCGCCGGAAAGGGGTGTTCGCGTTGGGTAACGGATTGTTGTCGCATGCAGGGGCAGTCCTTTGGACTTCATCATGCGAAAACTGGCTGAACCGCCGATGAACTGCGGCCGAGCCGGCCGCCTTTGTTCGTCCCGGGGTCTCGCAGATGCGACTTAGTTCACGGGCTTCAGGCGTCGAGGGTCACGATGACCGGCGCGTGGTCGCTCGGCCGCTCGTTCTTGCGCGGCAGCTTGTCGATCTCGCAGGCCGTCACGCGGCCCTTGAGCGCCTCGCTGACGAGGATGTGGTCGATGCGCAGCCCCTGGTTCTTGCGGAAGGCGAGGTTGCGGTAGTCCCACCAGCTCCAGCTCTTGGGCGGCTGCTCGAAGAGCCGAAAGGCATCGGTCAGACCCAGGCCCAGCAGCTGCTGGAAGTGCTCGCGCTCCTGCGGCGTGCAGTGAATCTGCCCGGCCCAGGCCACGGGGTCGTAGACGTCGCGGTCCTCCGGGGCGATGTTGAAGTCGCCCATCAGCACCAGCTCGGGATGCCGGGCCAGCTCCTGGGCCAGCCAGCCGCGCAGGCCGGTGAGCCAGTTCATCTTGTAGGTGAACTTGTCGCTGTCCGGCGCCTGGCCATTGGGGAAGTAGCCGCCGATGACGCGCACCCCGCCCACCGTCCCGGCGATGACGCGGGCCTGCTCGTCGGCGAAGCCGGTGATGTTCTTGACGATGTCGGTCGCCGGCTCGCGGCTGATCAGGGCGACGCCGTTGTAGGTCTTCTGGCCGAACCACTGCACCTGCCAGCCGGCCGCGCCGATCTCGGCCGTCGGGAATTTGTCGTCGGCGAGCTTGGTCTCCTGCAGCACCAGGGCGTCGACCGGATGGGCGGCCAGCCAGTCCAGCACCTGCGGCAGGCGGACGGCGAGGGAATTGACGTTCCAGGTGGCGAACTTTTTCATGTGGACTCTCGGCTCGGCGTGACGGCCGGCATTGTGACGGGTGCCAGCGTCTCGACGACGTGGGCCAGCAGGCGCTGCAGCCGGCCCAGGCGGCGCAGGTCGCGGTGGTAGCCGACGAAGACATCGCGCCCCGGCGGCGGCTCGACGGTGCCGCCTGCCGGCACCTCGGCAGGCACCAGGCCCGGGTGGCGATCGCCCAGCAGCCGCGGCAGCACGGCCCAGCCGCAGCCTGCGGCGCACAGCGCGGCCTGCACCTCGCGGTTGTTGCTGCGCATCGCCACCTGCGCACGCGGCAGCACGCGGGCCAGCCATTGCACGTCGGGCATCTCGGCAAAGGCGGTGTCGAGGGTGACGAGGTCCAGGCCGGCTCCGTCGCCCCAGGTCGGCGCCGGCTGGCCGGGCGGGCCGTAGAGGGCGTAGTCCAGGCTCATCAGCCGGCGCTGGACTACGTCCGCGCCTTCGAACGGCCGGATGCGGAAGACGAGGTCCGCCTCGCGCCGCGACAGGTTGAACAGGCGTGCGTCCGTCACCAGCTCCACGCAGACACCCGGGTGCAGGCGGCGAAAGCTGGCCAGCACCGGCGCCAGCACATGCAGGCCGAACCAGTCCGACGAGGACACGCGCACCAGCCCCTCCAGGGCCTCGCCGTCGCCCGCCAGCTGGCGCTCGAAGCCGAGGGCCTCCTCCTCCATGCGCTCCGCATGGGCCAGCACCCGTTCGCCCAGGTCGGTGGGGACGAAGCCCTCCGCGCCGCGCTGCAGCAGCGGCTGGCCCAGGCGGGCCTCGAAGGCCTTGAGCCGACGGCCCATGGTCGGCTGCGACTGCCCGAGGGCGCGCGCCGCGCCGCCGAGCGAGCCTGCCCGCGCCACGGCGAGAAAGACCTTGACGTCATCCCAGTCCATGGCCAGAGCATACGAAAACGCATTTCGGGTGTGCAAAGACGTGGATTTCCATTCATGCCTGCATGACCAAAACTGAGCTTCACGATCAACCCGATGGAGCTTTCATGAACACCCCCACCCCGGTTCCCAGCCGTTTCAATGCCCTGCGTGTCGAGGAGCCCGGCGGCCCTCTCGTCGCCGTCGAACTGCCCATGCCCGCCCTGGCCGAGGGCCAAGTGCTGGTGCGCGTGCTCGCCAGCGGGGTGAACCCCCTGGACCTCAAGATCCGCGCCGGCCAGGCCGCCCACGCCCGCCAGCCGCTGCCGGCCGTGCCCGGCATCGACATGGCCGGCGTCGTCGCCCGTGTCGGCCCGGGCGTCACCGGCTGGCAGGTCGGCGACGAGGTCTATGCCATGGCCGGAGGTGTCGGCGGTCTGCAAGGCTCGCTGGCCGAGTGGATGGCGGTGGATGCGCGGCTGCTGGCCCGCCGGCCGCGCCTGCTGTCGATGCGCGAGGCTGCGGCGCTGCCGCTGGCGGCCATCACCGCCTGGGAGGGCCTGGTCGACCGTGCCCGTGTCTACGCCGGCCAGACGGTGCTGGTGCAGGGCGGCGCGGGCGGTGTCGGCCACGTCGCCGTGCAGCTCGCGGTCGCCCGGGGGGCGCGGGTGTTCGCCACCGTCGCCGCCGAGGACTCCGCCCTGGTCGCTGGCTGGGGCGCGACGCCCATCGACTTCCGCCGTCCGCTGGAAGAGGCCATCGCCCGCCACACCGGCGGTGCCGGCTTCGACATCGTCTTCGACACCGTGGGCGGCGCGGTGCTCGATGCCTCCTTCACGGCAGTGCGGCGCGACGGCGGCCATGTCGTCAGCATCCTCGGCTGGGGCACGCACAGCCTGGCACCGCTGTCCTTCCGCGGCGCCACCTACTCGGGCGTCTTCACGCTGCAGCCCCTGATCAGCGGCCAGGGGCGGGAGCGCCACGCCGCCATCCTTGGCCAGATGGCGGCGCTGGCCGACGCCGGCCGGCTCAAGCCGCGGCTGGATGCCCGGCGCTTCACCCTGCAGAACGCCGCGGCCGCCCACGACCACCTTGCCAGCGGCGCTGCCCGCGGCAAGGTCGTCGTCGAGGTGGCCTGATCAGCCGCCCACCTCGGCCGAGGTGTCGCAGTCCATGCAATTCTCCAGCGGCGGCTCGGGCAGGTGCAGGTCGCTGTGCAACTGGCGCAGCGCCGTGCGCAGGCCTTCCTCGACGACCGGGTGGTAGAAGGGGCTGTCCAGCATCTGCTGGACCGTGTCGCCGCGCTGCACGCTCCAGGCCAGCAGGTGGCCGATGTGCTCCGCCGCCGGGCCGATCATCTCGGCACCCAGCAGCCGGCCCGTGCCGCGCTCGGCATAGACGTGCAGCGCCCCGCGGTTGGCCAGCATGACGCGGCTGCGGCCCTGGTCGGCGAAGCTGACGCGGCCGGTGTCGAAGGACGCGCCCGCCGCCGTCAGTTCGGCATGGCTGGCACCGGCGATGGCGATCTGCGGGTCGCTGAAGACGACGGCCAGCGGCGCCCGGCGTGGGCGCTGGTGCACGCGCGGCCAGCGGGCGGCGTTGTCGCCGGCGATGCGGCCGGCGTCGGCCGCCTCGTGCAGCAGCGGACGGTCCTGGGTCGCGTCGCCGGCGACGAAGACCGGGCTGTCGCCCCATTGCCCGGTGTGGCGCGACAGGCGCGGGTGGCCCAGGTCGTCGCGCGGCAGGCCGAGGGCTTCAAGGCCCAGCCCGTCCAGGTTGGGCTCGCGGCCGGTGGTGCAGAGCAGGGCGTCGAAGCGCTCGCCGCCGAGGACGACCTGGTCGCCGTCGAGCACCGGCTCCAGGGCGGCGGCATGCAGGGTGAGTGGCAGGGCCTCGCCGAACAGCTGCTGGCCGAGGGCCTGCAGCTCGGGGTCGGTCAGCGGCCCGACGCGGCTGCCGCGCGCGAAAAGGCGCACCCTCACGCCGAGCCGGTGCAGGGCCAGCGCCAGTTCCAGGCCGATGACGCCCGCGCCGACGACGGCCAGCGAAGCGGGCAGGTCCTGCCACTCGAACACGTCGTCATTGACGATGAGTCTGGCGCCCAGCCGCTCGCGCCAGCCCGGCGGGATGCGCGGGCGCGAGCCGGTGGCGACGACCACGGCGCGGGCCTCGATGCGCCGGCCATCCACGTCCAGCGTGCGGGCGCCGACGAAGCGCGCCCGGCCGAGCAGGCGGGTCGCCTCCGGCCAGCCGTGCACGGTGTCGAGCACGAAGCCCACGAAGCGGTCGCGTTCGCTGCGCACGCGGGCCATCACGGCGCGGCCGTCGATGCGCGGTGCCTCGGCCTGCACGCCGAAGCGGTGGGCCTCGCGCACCGCCTGGGCGGCGTCGGCGGCGGCGATGAGCAGCTTGCTCGGCATGCAGCCGACCCGGGCGCAGGTGGTGCCGTAATGCGCGGCCTCGATGAGCAGCACGCGCTCGGTGTGCGCGCGGGCGGCACGGTAGGCCGCCATGCCGGCGGTGCCGGCGCCGATGATGGCCACGTCGCAGTTGAGGGTCATGGTTGGGCCGCTCCTTGGGCGTTGATCGCCCCGAGGATAGCGGCGCCGCGATGCCCCGCTACGCCGGTCGGAGCTCGCGGCTCACCCGCACGATCTCCGAGGGCTGGTGTTCGTCCGGGCGGATGTCGAAGCCGAGCTGCCGGAGCAGGGCCAGCATGGCGAGGTTCTCGCGCAGCACGTAGCCGATGATGCGCTGGGTGCCGCAGCCGGCCGCATAGTCCAGCAGGGCCTGCATCAGCAGCCGCCCCAGGCCCAGGCGCTTGAGGTCGCTGCGCACGAGGATGGCGAACTCGGCCTCGACGTTGTCGGGGTCGCGCACCAGCCGGGCGACGCCCAGGGTGCTCACGCCGGTGGGGTCGTGCTCGTCGACGGCGACGAGGGCCATCTCGCGCTCGTAGTCGATCTGGGTCAGCCGGGCCAGCTCGTCGTGCGTCATGCGCCGCGGCGCCTGGAAGAAGCGCATGCGCAGGTCGTCCGGGTCGGAGGCGTCGAGCAGGGCGCGGTGCTGGGCCTCGTCCTCGGGCCGGATGGGCCGCAGCAGCAGGCGCCGGCCCCGCCACACCAGGTGGCGCTCCAGCTCGCTGGGATAGGGCCGCACGGCGAAGTGGGCCACGCCCGACGGCCTGGCGGCCGACAGCCGCACGCGGGCGTCCAGCGCCAGCACGCTGTGCTCGTCGGCCCAGAGCGGGTTGATGTCCAGTTCGGCCAGCTCGGGCAGGTCGGCCAGCATGCGGGCCACGGCGATGAGCGCGTCGCAGACGGCGTCCAGTTGCGCCGGCGGACGGCCGCGGTAGCCGGCCAGCAGCCGGGCCACGCGGGTGCGGTCGATGAGGTCGCGGGCCAGGGCGCGGTTCAGCGGCGGCAGGGCGATGGCGCGGTCGCCCACCACCTCCACCGCCGTGCCACCCTGGCCGAACAGCAGCACGGGGCCGAAGATGGCATCGACATGGGCGCCGACGATCAGCTCCTGCGCATGCGGTCGCTGCGCCATGGCCTGGACGGTGAAGCCCTCGATGCGGGCGTCGGGCCGCTGGCCCTGCAGCTGATCGAGCATCTCCTGCGCGGCCTGCCGCACCGCCTCGTCGCCCTGCAGGCCCAGCCGCACGCCGCCGGCGTCCGACTTGTGCAGGATCTCGGGCGACACGATCTTCAGCACCACCGGCCCGCCGACCTCCCGCGCCGCCGCCACCGCGGCGCCCGGGGTGGGCGGCACTCGCCGCGTCGCGACCACCCGCACGCCGAAGGCGGCGAGCAGGGCCTTGGCGTCCACCTCGTCCAGCCACTCTCGGCCGGCGGCCAGCGCCGCGTCGACGATGCGGCGCGCCCCCGCCAGGTCGGGCTCGGCGTTGGCGCTGGCCGTGGGCGTCTGGCGCAGGGCCGCCTGGTTGCGGCGATAGGTCTGCATCAACGCGAAGGCGCGGACGGCCTCTTCGGGGGTTTCATAGTCGGCGATGCCGGCGTCCTCGAAGCAGCGCCGCGCCGGCGCCACCGTGTCGCCGCCCATCCAGCAGCTCATCACCCGCCCCGGCCGGGCGGCGATCAGCGGCGCGCAGGCCTCGGCGATCTCGCGGCTGGACACGATGGCGGTGGGCGCGTGGGCGAACAGGATGGCGCCGGCCTCCGGCGCGTCGAACAGCGCATTCAGCGTATCCACATAACGCTGCGCCGGAGCGTCGCCGATGATGTCGATGGGGTTGCCGTGCGACCAGGTGGCCGGCAGCACGGCGTTCAGGCGGCGCATCAGCGCGTCGCCGGGCCGGGCCAGCTTCACGCCCAGGGCCGAAGCGGCGTCGGCCACCATCACGCCGGCCCCGCCGCCGTTGGTCATCACCATCAGTTCGGCGCTGCGGTTGTCGCGGAAGCGCGCCAGCGTCTGGGCGGCGATGAAGAGTTCCTTGAGCGTGTCCACCCGCAGCATGCCGGCGCGGCGGATGGCGGCGTCGAAGACCATGTCCTCGCCTGCCATGGCCCCGGTGTGCGAGGCCGCGGCCTTCATGCCCGCCGCCGCCCGTCCGGCCTTCACGACGATGACGGGCTTGACCCGTGCCGCCGCCCGCGCCGCCGACATGAACTTGCGCGGCGCGGTGATCGACTCGATGTAGAGCAGGATGGCCCGGGTGTGGCGGTCCATGGCGAGGTGGTCGAGCAGGTCGCCGAAGTCCACGTCCATGTGCTCGCCCAGCGAGATGAGGTGGGAGAAGCCGATGCGCTCGGTGTTGGCCCAATCCAGCAGGGCGGTGAGCAGGGCGCCGGACTGCGACACCAGCGCCAGCTCGCCGGGCAGGGCATTCGCCTGGGTGAAGCTGGCGTTCAGCCCGGCATGGGGGCTGAGCACGCCGATGCAGTTGGGCCCGAGCAGGCGCAGCAGGTGGGGACGGGCGGCGGCGAGGGTGGCCTGCTTCTGCTGCGGCGTGAGGCCGGCCGTCACGATGACGGCAGCGCGCGTGCCGCGCCGGCCCAGCTCGTCCACCAGCGCGGCCACCGTGTGCGGCGGCGTGCACAGCACGGCCAGGTCGGGCGTGAAGGGCAGGGCCGCCACGTCGCGGTGGCAGCGCACGCCGTCGAGCTCCGCCAGGCGCGGGTTCACCGGCGCAAGCTGACCCTTGAAGCCGCCCGCCACCAGGTTGCGCCAGACCGTGGTGCCGACGCGTGCCGGCTTGTCCGAGGCGCCGAACACGGCGACGGACTGGGGGTGGAGCAGGCGGTCGAGATGGCGTTGTGTCATGGTGGCAGGCTCAGGGGACGAGCACGGCCGCGCCGTTCACGCGGCCGGCGCGCAGGTCGGCCACGGCGGTGTTGGCGTCGGCCAGCGCATAACGGCGCGTCGACACGCGCAGCCGCAGGGCGCTGGCGATCTGCAGGAACTCGCGGCCGTCCTGCCGCGTCAGGTTGGCCACCGACACCAGGCGCCGCTCCTGCCACAGCAGGCGGTAGGGAAAGGACGGGATGTCGCTCATGTGGATGCCGCCGCAGACCACCGTGCCCCCCTTGCGGACGGCGCGCAAGGCCTGTGGCACCAGCTCGCCCGCCGGCGCGAACAGGATGGCCGCGTCCAGCGGCTCGGGCGGCATCTCCTCGGAGCTGCCGGCCCAGGCCGCGCCCAGCGAACGGGCGAACTGCTGGGCGGCGGTGTCGCCCGGGCGGGTGAAGGCGTACACCGAGCGCCCCTGGGCGACCGCGACCTGGGAGATCAGATGAGCGGCGGCGCCGAAGCCGTACAGGCCGAGCACCGGGGCACGGTCACCCGCGGCGCGCAGCGACCGCCAGCCGATGAGGCCGGCGCACAGCAGCGGCGCGGTGTGCTCGGGGTCGGCCGCCTGCGAAGCCGTCAGCGGCAGGCAGAAGGCCGCCGGCGCCAGCACGTGGGTCGCGAAGCCGCCGTCGCGGGTGCAGCCCGTGAACTCGGGCGTGTCGCAGAGGTTCTCGCTGCTGGACAGGCAGAAGCGGCAATGCCCGCAGCTCTGCCACAGCCAGGGCACGCCCACCATGTCGCCGAGCCGCAGCTCGCCGACGCGGCCACCGAGCGCGTCCACGACGCCGACGATCTCGTGGCCGGGCACGATGGGATAGCGGGCCTCGGGCAGGTCGCCGTCCAGCACGTGCAGGTCGGTGCGGCAGACGGCGCAGGCCAGCACGCGCAGCCTCACCTCGCCGGCGGCGGGCTCGGGCAGCGGCCGCTCCTGCTGTCGCAGCGGCGCGCCGGCGCGCTCGAGAACCATGGCGTGCATCGTCGTCATCAAGCGGCCCCTGGAGAGTCGCCGGCATTCTGGGAAGCGTCGGCGGCCCGCCGGTTGATCCAGCGCAATGAAGCCGCCATCGCCCCCATGCAGCATCGGCCGTGGTCCGCTTCGGGCCTCAGCAGGGGTGACCCATGAAGATCGTCTTCGCCGTCGACGGCAGTGCCTATACCCGCCACATGCTCGGTTATGTCGCCGCCCACCCCGAGCTGGTGGGCGGGGGCCACGAGTTCATCGCCGTCCACGTGACGCCCGAGGTGCCGCCCCATGCCGCCCGCCACCTGCCCAAGGACGTGCTGAACGAGTACTACGCCGAAGAGGCCGAGAAGGTGCTCCACCCGGTCCGCGAGTTCGCCCGCATGCAGGGCTGGACCCTGCGCGAACGGCATGCGGTGGGCCACCCCGGCGACAAGCTGGCGGACATCGTCAACGAGGAGCGGCCCGAGCTGCTGCTGATGGGCTCGCATGGCCACGGCGCCATCGCCGGCGCCGTGCTGGGCTCGGTGTCGGCCCGCGTGCTGTCGCGCACCAAGGTGCCGGCGCTGCTGATCCGCTGACGCCTCAGGCAGCAGGCAACCGCACCAGACGAAACGGGGTATTTGCGGGCCGAGCGCTGGGCCGCTCCCGAGCCGGCCCGCGCTGGCGATGTGCTTGCGGCTCGATGCCGCAAGCATCGCCGCCCCCACGGGGGGCGGACCAGACACGCGTCGCGTTCAGCGCGCGGGGCTGGGCCGGGGGCGGTTTGTACTTCAGTGGGACAGCAGGACTGGGACGGGCGAGGTGCGCATCAGCGTGCGGGTGACGCCGCCGAGGATGGCCTCGCGCAGCCGCGAGTGGCCGTAGCCGCCCGCGACGATGAGGTGGGCGCCGATGTCGGCCGCGTGCGAGAGCAGGGCCTCGCCGGTGGCGACCTTGATGGGCACATAACTGACGTGCACGTTGACGCCATGGCGCGTCAGCCACAGGCCGATGTCGGCGCCGGGCAGGTCGCCGTGGTTCTGCTCGACGCTCTCGGGCGGCTCGAACACCACCACCTCGACGTGGGCGGCGCGCTCGAGCAGCGGCAGGGCGTCATGCATGGCGCGAGCGGCTTCGCGGCTGCCGTTCCAGCCGACCAGCACGCGCGCGGCCGGCGGCACGATGCATTCGCCGGCATAGGGCAGCACCAGCAGCGGGCGGCCGGACTGCAGCAGCACCTCCTGCTGCATGGGCGGCCACGGCGCTTCGCGGGGCTCGTCGGGGTCGGTCTGGGTGACGACGGTGAGGTCGCAGTAGCGCGCCGCCAGCGGCATGGAGTCGCCGGCATAGCTCAGGTCCACGCGGCCCTCGAAGGACAGCACGCCGAGGCGGCGGACTTGCTCCTCGAAGCGCTGCACGCAGGCCTGGGCCTCGTCGCGCAGCTGGTTCATCGCCGCTTCCTGGTAGGCGGTGATGCCGAGAGCGCCTGCGCTGTCGGCCGGGATGGGAACCCAGCCGGTGGATGCCATGCCGATCAGGTGGGCCTCATGCTGCAGCGCCAGCGCCGCCGCGGATTCCACCCGGGCCGGGGTGTGCCGGCGGCTGTCGAGGTGGACGAGGATGGTTCGAATGCCCATGCAGTTTCTCCTTTGGGGGCTTCGCGCCCCGTGTTCCGCATGTTGGCAATTCGCGCCAAGGCGCCCTTGACCGTCGTCAAGAACGGCCGCCGTCGCGCAAACAGGGGGTCAGGCCTCGGTGGCGTCGTGCTGCAGGGCGTTGACCCAGACCTGCCAGCCGTCCGCCCAGGCGCGCTGCCAGGCCAGGGCGAGGTTGGGCCCGGCCAGCCCCTGGGCCGAGGCGGGCGGCAGCACCGGGCCGAGCCAGCCCTGCATGAGGCCGGCCGCGCGCCGCTCGACGTCCTTCCACCACAGCGTCTGCACGTCGAGAAGGCCGATCAGCCAGCGGTTGTAGGTCTGGGCGGCATCGACCCAGGGCTCGAACGGCGCCGTGAGGTCGAAGGGTGTACGGGGCGTCGCGTCGGTCGTCGGCATGTCGGGCCTCCACGGGGAAGATGGATGCACTCTAGGCCAGGCGCCGCGGCGGCGCTTGCTTTTCGTCAAGCACCTTCACCGGCCGGCGCCGCTGGCGGGTGCGGTTTGGGCAGTCTCGGCCCCGGGGTCGAGGGTGAGCACCAGGTCTTCCGTGCCGCGTCGCACGGCGATGCGCGTGTCGGTGGCGCGGCGCCAGGCGAGCAGGGCGTTGACGAGGTCGGCGCTGCCGGCGATGGGCCGGCCGTTCATCGCGGTGACGATGTCGCCGGAGCGCAGGCGCAGCTGCTCGGCCAGGCTGCCGCGCGCCACGGACAGCACGATGGCGCCGCTGGCCTCGCGCCGCCCGGCGGCCCAGGCCGTCAGGGGCGGCACGTCGTCGAACAGGGCTCCGAGCCGCGGGCGGGGCGGCGTGGTCGCGTCCTTGCGAAGTTCGCCCACGAGCTGCAGCACGATGTCGATGGGCACGGCCAGGCTGGCCCCGGGCGTGCCCACGGGGCCGACGATGGTGCGTGCGTTCATGCCGACGATGGCGCCGCTGGCGTCCAGCAGCGGGCCGCCGGAATTGCCGGGGTTCAGCGAGACGTCGCTCTGGATGAAGAGCACCTCGCCGTCGTCACCGAAGTGCCTGTCCTTGCCGCTGACGATGCCGGCGGAGACCGAGCGCTCCAGGCCGAAGGGCTCGCCCACGGCCATCACCCAGTCGCCCACGTGGAGCTGGCCTGGGCGGCCGAACACCGGATGGGCGCGCGGCGGCGGGTCCACGCGCAGCAGGGCCACGTCGGAGGCCATGTCCAGGCCTTCGAGCGTCGCCACGACGAGGCGCTTGTCCGGCAGGGCGACGAGGATCTGGCGGGCTCCGTCGACGAGGTGAGCCGAGGTGGCGATGGCGCCCTTGTCGTCGACGAGGAAGCCGGCGCCGACGCGCGGCTCATCCTCGCCCGGCACGAACATGTAGATGCCCACGGCCCAGGCGGAGCCGCGCTGCACCGCCGGGGCGAAGCTGGCCGGCGGCGTCGCCGGCTTGCGGGGTGGCAGGGCTTCGCAACGCGCGGCCGGCGCAAGGCCGGCGGCGAGGGCAAGCAGCAGGAGGGCGCGGATCGGTCGATTCGGCAGTCGGCGTGGGGTCATCAAGGCGAAGCTAACCGCACGCCGCCGGGCCCGGCTTGACGGCGGTCAACGCGCGCACCAGGGCCGGCGCGTCACTCGAAGCTCAGCACCGCCCGGCCTTCGATGCGGCCCAGGCGCAGCTCGTCGAAGATGTGGTTGATGGCTTCGAGCCGGTGCGTCGTCGTGCTGGCGTGCACCCAGCCGTCGGCGGCGAACTGCAGGGCTTCGTTCAGGTCCTGGCGGGTGCCGACGATGGAGCCGCGCACCGTCTTGGCGTTGAGCACCACGTCGAAGATGGGCAGGGCGAAGTCGCCCGGCGGCAGGCCCACCATGGACAGCGTGCCGCGCTTGTGCAGCATGCCCAGGGCCTGGCTGAAGGACTGCCGCGACACCGCCGTCACCAGCACGCCGTGGGCGCCGCGCAGCTCGCGCTGCAGGGCCGCCACGGGGTCCTCGTCCGCCGCGTTGACGCACAGCTCGGCACCGAGCTGGCGTGCCAGCTGCAGCTTGGCCGTGTCGATGTCGACCGCGGCGACGTGAAAGCCCATGGCCCGGGCGTACTGCACCGCCAAGTGGCCCAGGCCGCCCACGCCGACGATGGCGACCCACTGGCCGGGGCGGGCGTCCAGCACCTTCAGGCCCTTGTAGACCGTCACGCCGGCACACAGGATGGGCGCCATGGCCTCGAAGGAGGTGCCGGCGGGCAGGTGGCCGACGTAGCCGGGGTCGGCCAGCACGTATTCGGCGAAGCCGCCGTTGACGGTGTAGCCCGTCATCTGCTGGCTGTCGCACAGCGTCTCCCAGCCGGTCATGCAGTGCTCGCAATGGCCGCAGGCCGTGTGCAGCCAGGGCACGCCGACGCGGTCGCCCTCGCGGATGCCCTTCACCCCGGCGCCCACGGCCACCACGTGGCCGACGCCCTCGTGGCCGGGGATGAAGGGCAGGGGCGGCTTGACGGGCCAGTCGCCGTCGGCGGCGTGGAGGTCGGTGTGGCAGACGCCGCAGGCGGCCACCTTGACGAGGATCTGCCCCGGAGTCACCTCGGGGATGGGCACCTCCTCAAGGTTGAGCGGCTCTCCGTAGGCACGGACGACGGCGGCTTTCATGGTGGGCATGGCGGCTCCCTGATGGCGGATGGAGGCTCAGGAGCGGCGGCCGAACAGCCGGTAGACCGGGCAGAAGCCGGCCAGGCCGGTGACCAGCGGCACGAGGCCGACATAGCCCAGCGGGCTGATGAAGCCGAGCACCGCCGCAGCCACGAGGCTGAGGCCGACAAGCACGCGCAGCGTGCGCTCGGCAGTTCCGACGTTCATCGCCATGGCAACCTCCTGAAGACAGTGGCGGCCAGGGTAGTGCGGGCGCGGGGCCGGGGTGTTGCGCTCGGTCAAGAAGCTTCGCCGAGCGAGGAGGCTAGAACCTCGCCCGGCACTTGATCCCCGCCGGGATCTCACCCTTGGGGTTGGGCAGCTCCAGGCGCACGCCGAAGGTGCCGCTGGCGGCGTCGACGACGCGGTCGACGATGGTGACGGTGGCGGTGTAGCGGCCCGTGAGCGGCGCCTCGGCGTCGACGCTCGCCTTGTCGCCGCGCCTGACCTTGCCGTACATGCCCACCGGCAGCACCACCTCCACGCGCAGCGGGTCGGTCTGGGCCAGGCGCAGCACGGGCTTGGCGCTCTCGCCGGCCTGGGCCACCTCGCCGATGGCCTGCAGCCGCTCGGTCACGACGCCGGTGATGGGGCTGCGCAGGCGGCGCTGCTCCACGGTCTCGTTGAGGCGGCGCTGCTCCAGCGCGGCCAGGCGCTGGTTGTCCTGGGCCTCGACGAGGTTGGCCTCGGCCACGCGCATCTCGGCCAGGGAGTCGTCGCGGTCCTGGGTGGCGATGTAGCGCTCCTTGACGAGGGCGTCGCGGCGCTGGAACTTGTCCTTGGCGGCGGCCAGCCGGCTGTCGGCGCTCTTGATCTGGCCCTGCATCACCGAGCGGAACTTGGCGGCATCCAGGGCCGCGCGTTCGACGGCGGTGTCCAGTTCCACCAGCACCTGGCCCTTGCGCACCTCCATGCCGCGCTCGACGTGGATGGCGTCGATGCGGCCTTCGACGGGGCTGCGCAGCTCGACACGCTGCATGGGCTCGATCAGGCAGGTGAAGCCGGGGTCGGCGGCAGAGGCGGGCAGGGCGGCGGCGCAGAGAAGGGGCGGGAGGAAGATTTTTGCGTTCATGGGGTTCATTCGGTGACTGGAGCAGGGCCGTAGACGGTTCGCGGGCCGAGCGACGGGCCGCTCCCTAGCCGGCCCGCGGGCGATGTGCTTGCGGCTTGATGCCGCAAGCATCGCCGTCCCCGCGGGGGACCGGCCAAGGTACGCCTTGGACGAGGGGCTTCATTGCGGACCTGAGAAGGCGGTCATTCGGTCGAGTTGGTGATCCTGGCGCATGGTTTCGCGGCGGGTGCGCTCATGCATGCGCTCGGCGCGGTTCTGGGCGGCCACGCGGGCGCGCTGCAGCAGCCGGCCCACGCTCGGCGCGCCGGCCGCGTGGGCCCAGGCGAGCAGCCGGGCCTCGTGGCCGCCGTGCTGGCGCAGCAGTTCGTCGTCGAGCGCGACGATGGCGATGGCCGTGCCGGGGTCGCCCTGCCGGCCGCTGCGGCCGACGAGCTGGCGGTCGATGCGGGGCGACTCGTGGTATTCGGTCAGCACCACGCACAGCCCGCCCAGCTCGTGCACGCCTTCGCCCAGCGAGATGTCGGTGCCCCGGCCGGCCATGTTGGTGGCCACGGTGATGGCGCCGCGCCGGCCGGCCTCGCCGACGATGGCGGCCTCCTCGGCGTCCTGGCGGGCGTTGAGCACGCGGTGCGCCAGCCCGCGCGCCTGCAGCAGGGCGCCGAGGCGCTCGGAGGACAGCACCGAGCGCGTGCCCACCAGCACCGGCTGGCCGGCGCGGTGGCGCTCGGCGACGAAGTCGGCCACGGCCGCCCACTTGGCCGCCTCGTCGCGGCACAGGCGGGGCGGCAGGCTGACGCGGGCGCTGGGCCGGTGGGTGGGGATGGTGACGGTGGCCAGGCCGAAGACGGCGGCGAACTCCGCGGCCATCTCCCGCGCCGTACCGCTCATGCCCGACAGGCGCAGGTAGCGGCAGAAGAAGCGCTGGTAGGTGATGCGGGCCTGGGTCGTCGTCTGCGGGCTGAACTCCACGCCCTCCTTGGCCTCGATCATCTGGTGCAGCCCCTGCTCCCAGGTGCGCCCGGGCAGCACGCGGCCGGTGTACTCGTCGATGATCTGCACCTTGCCCTCGGCATCGATGAGGTATTGCTCGTCGCGCTGGAAGAGGTGCAGGGCGCGCAGGGCCTGGGTGCCGAGGTGGCCGCGCTGGTGGGCTGCCGTCCACGGCCCGCCGAGGCCGGCGGTGGCCTCGGCCAGCGCCTTCACGCCGGCGTCGGTCAGGTGCAGCTCGCGGCGCGCCTCGTCGATGCGGAAATGCAGGTCGCGCTCGAAGCCGGCCACCAGGCTCAGAGCCTGCACGTGGGCTTCGGCATGCGGGATGTCGCCGGCCTGCACGGCCAGGATCAGCGGCGTGCGCGCCTCGTCGATGAAGATGCTGTCGGCCTCGTCGACGATGGCGAAGTGCAGGCCGCGCAGCACCGGCTCGGCCGGCGCGCCCTGCGGGCCGCCCACGAGGCGGCGCGAGCGCACCTGGGCGGCGCTGGCCCGGCCGCCCAGGGCCACGCGGTCGCGCAGGTAGTCGAACACCAGCTCCTTGTTCGTGCAGTAGGCGATGTCGCAGGCATAGGCGCGGATGCGCTCGTCACGCTCCACGCCATGGGCCACGACGCCGACCGACAGGCCCGCGGCGCGGAACAGGGCGCGGTTCTTCTCCGCATCGCGGCCGGCGAGGTAGTCGTTGCAGGTCACCACGTGCACCGGCAGCCCCGCCACGGCGGCCAGGCAGGCGGCGATGCCGGCGGTCAGCGTCTTGCCCTCGCCAGTCTGCATCTCGGCGAGCTGGCCGCGGATCAGCGTCATCGCGCCGAAGAGCTGGGTCGGGTAGGGCGTCATGCCCAGGGCGCGGCGGGCCAGTTCCGCCGTGGCGACCAGGGCCTCGCGCAGCGGCCCCGCCTGCAGCTCGCGCACGGCCGGGCGGGCGATGGCGCGCAGGTGGGCCAGCAGGCCGGCGTCGTCCAGCGCCTTCAGCTCGGGCTGGCGCTGCTTCAGCAGCTCGCCCAGCCGCGCCACCTCGCGGGCGGCCGGCGGCGCGAGGCGGCGCCGCACCCGGCTCAGCAGCCGCAGCGCCCAGGCGTCAGCCGCCGAGGGCGGGCGGTCCTCGCGTTCGGGGAAGGGCGTGCGGGCCAGGTGCAGGCTGGTCATGGCGGCGCTAGACATGCAGGGTCGACAGGAAGGCCCGGCGCAGCGCCCGCCAGCCCCGCAGGCCGATGGGCTCGGCCGGGTGCTCGAAGCGCACGTAGACACGGCTGCCGAGGAAGTCGTGCGGCACGTCGTAGGCCAGCTGCAGCTCGAACTCGAACACCGATTCCACCGTGCGCAGGCCCTGGTCGTCCTGCGGGTCGGTGACGAGCTGACCGCCGCCGTGGCTGCCGAGCACGGCGCTGGGCAGCTGGCGGCTGGCGGCGGGCACGCCGCGCACCAGCGTGGCCGGCCAGACCGCGCCCATGTACTGCGGCAGGCGCAGCTCGACCGCCTCGTGGCCCAGCTTGACGGTGTCGACGTCGGACTGCGGCACGACGACGCGCACCAGCGGCTTGTCGGTGGTGCGCAGATAGCCCACCACCTCGCCCTTGCGCAGCCAGCGGCCGGGCAGGTCGGCGGCCTTGTCCATCAGCAGGATGCCGGCGGTGCCGGCGCGCAGCGTCAGCTGGTCGGCCTCGTCCTGCAGCCGGGACAGGGCCGCCTGCTCGCGCTCCAGGTCCTTGAGCAGCTGCTGGGCGCGGGCCTGCGAGACCATCCAGGCCGCATCCACCTGCGCCTGCGCCTCCTCGACCTTGGCGGCCTGGGCCTGCAGCCGCGCGTCCAGCGCCGGCTCCACCGTCTGCACGACCGGCTGGCCGGCCAGCAGCACCTGGCCGGGCTGGGCCAGCACGCCCTGCACGAAGCCCGCCGTCGAGGCGCGCACGATGGCGCGCTCGGGCAGCCAGAGCACGCCCTCGGCCTGGGTGTGGTAGGGCAGGGGCACCACGAAGAGCAGCAGCAGGGCCGCGGCCGCCGTGCCGGCCAGCACGCCGCGCACCCGCGCGCCGCGGGCGGCGAAGCGCGGCGCCGTCAGCAGCGCGTGCAGGGCCTTGGCGAACGGCCAGGCCAGGCCCTGCGCCAGGCTGGCCACCGCCAGGGCGATGCCGATGAAGAAGAAGCGCTGCGCCACGAAGAGGGCGATGCCGAACGACACCGTCAGCCGGTACACCGCCGCCAGCGGCGCATAGGCCAGGAACCAGCGCCGCTCGCCGGGCGTCACGGGCATGGGGTCGTCGGGCACCACGCCGAAGAGGCGTCGCTCCAGCCGCTCCAGCGTGTACTTCTGGGCGCGCGGGCCGAGGTTGGGGATCTCGACCAGGTCGCTGAGGATGTAGTAGCCGTCGTAGCGCAGCAGCGGGTTGGCGTTGAAGAACAGCGTCGTCACGCTGGCCAGCACCGCCACGCCGTGGGCGATGCCGCGCGCCATGCCGGGCTCCAGGGCCAGCCAGGCGTAGAAGGCCAGCGCGGCGATGAAGAGCTCGGTCAGCATGCCCGCCGCGCCGACCAGGGCGCGCTGCCACTTGCCGGCGAAAGCCGAGGAGTTGCTCACGTCCACGTAGGGCACGGGGTAGAAGGCCAGCATCAGCACGCCGGCCTCGTGCACCTCTCCGCCGTGCCATTTGCAGGCCAGGCCGTGGCCCAGCTCGTGGGCGATCTTCACCAGCGGGAACAGCACCGCCAGCATCAGCAGGTGGCCCGAGGCCAGCCACTGGTCGCTGAAGTTGTGCGTCAGCTCGCGCCAATGCGAGGGCAGCATCAGCACGGCCGGCAGCACGACGGCCAGCCAGGCCAGCAGCATCCAGCGGCCACCGGCGGGGCGCAGCGCCGCGGCCAGGCGAGCCAGCAGGCGGTCGGGGTCGATGAGGGGGAAGCGCATCGACATCGGGTTGGCGAAGCGGCCCAGGCGCTGGCGGCGCTCGTGCTTGCCGCGCCGCTCGAACAGCTCGGCGGTGTCGGGCGTCACGTCGGCCAGCAGCAGGTCGGCCGCGTGCAGCTGGCCCAGCAGCTTGACGATGTCGGCCTGCGTGGGCGTCTCGTCCGTCACCTCGTGCGAGAGCAGGGCCCAGATCTCCTCCAGGCTGCGCCGGCCGTCGAAGAGGCCGATGACGCGCCAGGCCTGGGCGTTGAAGCGGTGGTGGCGTCCGCTGGCGCGGTCCTCGAACACATGCCAGACCTCGCCGCGGTACTCGTGGCGATGCAGGCGCACATGGCTGCGCAGCCGCGGGCGCAGGGCCGCGACGCGGTACCAGTACGGGGCCAGCAAGGCGCGGGCGGTCACGGGCGGGCCCTCACGGCAGCAGCTTCCACCAGGCCAGGCGCAGCCAGTCCAGCAGCGGGTGCGTCCACGCCCACAGCAGGCTGGCCGAGCCGGCGTCGATCTTGCCCACGCCCTCCATGTTGGGGCTGAGCTTGGGCGCAGCGCCGGCCAGCTCGGCCTCGACCCGGAACTGGTTGCGCCCCTCCTCGGGCACCGACACCGGCGTGATCTTCTTGACCGTGAAGGGCCAGCTCTGGCCCGGCAGGCTGGCCAGCACCAGGCTGCCGCCGGCGCCCGGCCGCACGTCGGCGATGTCGCGCTCGTCGACCTTCAGGATGACGCGCCAGGCGTTCATGGGCGCGATCTCGAACAGCACCTTGCCCTGCTCGACCGGCGAGCCGAGCTGCTGCGACAGGTCGCCCTTGACCACGATGCCGTCGAAGGGCGCCGTGATGGCCACCCGCTCCAGCTTGGACGTGGCCAGGTCGAGCTGGGCGCGGGCCTGGTTGGCCTGGGCGGCGGCCAGGCGCTGGTCGACGCGGTTGCCGCGGGCCATGGCCTCGCGCTCCTTGCGCTGGGCCACGTCCAGCTCGGACTCCCAGCGGGTCTTCTCCAGCAGCAGGTCCTTGTCCTCCAGCCGGGCCAGCAGCTGGCCGGTCTTGACCGCGTCGCCGGCGCGGGCCGGCGCCTCGCGCACATAGCCCTCGAAGGGCGCGACCGCGGCGCGCTGCTGGGCCCCCTCGACGAGGGCCGAGGCGCTGACGTGATACGGCACCGGCACCACCGCGAGCAGCAGCAGCACGACGGCCGCCACGGCGAGGCCCAGCTTGAGGGCCGGCCGCGAGCCGTCGGTGGCTGCGCCCAGGGCCGAGCGCAGGGAGCGGCCGAGCCGCGCCACGGCGCCCTGGCCCGCCTCGCGCTGCAGCACCAGCAGCGGCCCCACGGCGGGACCGAGGGCGTCGAGCAGCTCGGCCTCGCCGGTGCTGAAGGGCGTGTCGCGTTCCAGCAGCAGCACGCCGACGGCCTGATGCCCGGCCACCAGGGGCAGGCTGCACAGGGCCTTGGCGCCGGCCTCGTGGGCATAGCGGGCGTGGCCGGCGGTGATGCGCACGGCCACCTCGCCTTCTGCCGGCGGCGGCTCGGGCCAGAGCAGGCGCTGCTCCTGGTCGAAGGCCTCGTGCATGGCCTGCAGGGCCAGCGCGGCCTGCTGGCTGCGGTCGTCGGACACGGCGGCATGCGAGACGGCCTGGCGGCGCAGCGTCCGGCCTTCGGCCAGGGCCAGCTGCACCTGGTGGCAGCCGAACTCGCGGCCCACGGCGTGGACGAGGGCGATGCCGGCTTCGCGCAGGCCCGGCTCGTTCTGCAGGGCCAGCACGGTGTCCAGCAGCACCCGCGCCTGGCGGGCGCCGGCGTGGATGCGGGCCTGGTCGAGCTGGCGCATCAGGTCCAGCAGCCAGCCGGCGCCCCAGTGGGTCAGCTGGCGGGCGCGCTCGGCGTCGGCCGCGTCGGCCGGACCCAGGTCGAGGACGATCACGCCCGAGAGGCTGTCAGCCTGGCTGAGCGGGTAGGCCAGCAGGGCCTCGCCGGCGGCGTTGTGGCGCAGCACGCCGGCGCGCTGGCGCAGCGCCTCGGTGGCGACCTCGGCCAGGTGGCCCAGCTCCTTGCCAGGCGGCACGGCCGCCACGGGCGCGAAGGCGCCGTCGGGCTGGGCCATCAGCACCAGGCCGGCACGCGCCCGCAGCAGCGCATGGCAGAGCACGCCCAGCCAGGCCTGGGCGAGCTGGTCGCCGGTGCGGGCGAGGGCCAGCGCCTGCCAGGCGTCCAGCGGCGTGTCCGGCGCGGGGGGCGCCTGGAGCGTCGCGCCGGCCGGGGGGCTGGCTTCGGTGGCGGTCGGGGAGGTCAGCGTGGACATGGAATCAGCAAAAGGGCGACCCGCACGTTAGCGGCTCGCCCGGTGGGCGCGGAAGTGACACCCATTTCCGCATTCGTTGAGTCGCGGAATGCCGCGAACGCGGATTGGATAACCGAGATGGCGCGCGAGGAAGGCGTCAGGGCTTGGGGTTCACCATGAGGGCGTCCAGGCCGCGGAAGTCCTCTTCACTCAGCGCGCCGGCGGCGGCCTTGAGCTGCAGGCCGGCCATCAGCGTCTGGTAGCGGGCGGCGGCCAGGTCCTTGCGAGTGGCGAAGAGCTGCTGCTCGGCATTGAGCACGTCCACCCGCGTGCGCGTGCCGACCTCCAGCCCCCGAGTCGTCGACTTGACCTGGGTCTCGCCCGAGACCAGAGCCTGGCGCAGCGAGGTGTACAGGGCCGAGCCCGACTGCACGCCGAGGTAGGCCTGGCGGGCGTCGAGCCGGGCCTGCGCCCGGGCGTTGAGCAGCTCCTGGCGGGTGCGCTCGAGGTTGGCCACGGCTTCGCGGGTGCGCGAGTCGACGGCGCCGCCCTGGAAGACCGGGATCTGGATCTCCAGCCCCGCCGTGTAGTTGCGCGAGTTGCCGGGCGAGACGTAGGCCGTCGAATTGCGCTCGTTGGCGTTGAGCACGAGGTCGATGGTGGGCGCGCGCGAGGCGTGCTGGCGGTCGATTTCCAGCTTGGCGACCTGCTCGGCGGTCTCGCCCGCGGCCACCTGCAACGAGTCGCTCGGGGCGCGCTCCACCAGGCGTTCGGCCTGTTCCGCGGTCAGCACGTTGACGCCGGCCTCGGGGGCGACGGTGGCGAGAGGCGGCAGCTCGCGGCCGATGAGCTTCTCGAGCGTGCGGCGCTTGACCTCCAGGTCGTTGCGCGCCCCGATCTCCTGGGCCACGCCGAGGTCGTTGCGGGCCTGGGCCTCGTTCAGGTCGGTGATGCTGGACAGGCCGACGTCGAAGCTGCGCTTGGACTGGGCCAGCTGCTGGGCGAAGGCGTCGCGCTGGGCCGTCATGGCGGCCAGGGCGTCCTGGGCCTGCAGCACGTCGAAATAGGCCTTGGCCACGCGCAGCAGCAGGTCCTGCTCGGCCAGGCGCAGTTGCTGGTCGGCCAGCTGCGACTGCAGCACGCCCTGCTCGTAGCCGCGCATGTTGGCCAGGCGGAAGAGGGGCTGGTTGAGCGTCACGTTCCACGGCCGGTTGCTGTAGATGCGGCGCTTGCCGTCGATGTAGTTGGAGTGCTCCAGGTCGCGCTGGATGGTGGCGCTGGCGGTCACCGTGGGCAGCAGCCCGGCGCGTGCCTGGAACTCCTTCTCGCGGCCCGCCGCGGCCGTGGCCGTGGCGGCGCCGAAGATGGGGTCGTTGGCGCGCGCCTGCAGGTAGATCTCGCTGAGCGTGTCTGCGCCAGCCGCGGCGCTGGCCAGGGCCAGCAGGGCGGCGCAGGCGCGCGACGGGTGGCGGGCGGCGGGCAGGGCGGGAATGAACATGGTGGGGTCCTCGGGATTTCTTGTCGTCGGAATGGGGTGGAGCGGCGTCATGGCTTGATGCGCCAGCGGTTGACGGCGGCGGCCGGACGGTCGAGCCAGCCGGCCAGCCAGCCGGAGGCCGCATGGCCGGCGTTGCCGACCGTGCCGCGCTCCAGCCGCACGCGGATGGCGTCGGCCGCGGCTTCCTCCTCGTCTTCGGCGCGGCGGCGCCAGTGGCCGAAGGCCAGCACGGCCGCGCCGCCCAGGCCGCCGGTGGCGGACCAGCCGGCCTCCAGCACGTCGGGCTCGGTGGCCACCTCGGCCTGGCCGAGCAGGGCCGGGCGCTTGACCGTCATGCGCGCCTTGAAGGGGCTGCCGGGCTGGCCGTCGTCGTTGCCGTCGAGGATCTCGCCGTCCACGCTGACGAAGCTGCCACCGTCGGTGCGGATCAGGATCTCGAACTCGCCGTCCGGCAGCACGCCGCCCTCGGGCACGAAGAGGAAGCCCGCGCCGTCGAGGTCGACGACGAGGTGGCCGGCCAGGGGGCGGCCGTTCACCAGCACGACGAGGTCGCGGTTGGCGAGGCCGGCCGCCAGCGGGGCGCCGTGCGCCAGGGCGCGCAGGTCCAGCGCCTTGTTGAAGCGCAGGTGGATGCCGCCGGCCGTGGCGAAGAGCTCGCTCACGTAAAGCGCCGGGCGCTGGCCGGCCGAGGTCGGCTGGCTCTCGATCAGCTGGGCGATGGCCTCCGGCGTCAGCGGCTGCGGCAGGTTCTGCAGCGCCGGCGACAGGCTCTCCTGCGAGGCCCGCGCCAGCGGCTGCACGTTCCAGTGGGCCGACTGGCCGAAGCTGGTCACGCCGAAGTCCGCCGCCGCCGTGCCGCCCTGCGGCAGGCCGACGCGCAGCCCGTCGAGGCTGCCCGGCTGTGCCCGGCTCGTGCCGCCGCCTGCCACGCCGCCCGGCACGCCGGTGGCGGGCTGGGGTTGAGGCGCCGGGGCCGGCGTCGGGGTGGGCGCCGGCTGGGCCAGCACCGTCAGCAGCGGCGCGGCGTAGGCATAACTGCCGTCCTCGTCGGTGACGAGCAGGCGGATCTGCACGCCGGCCTGGGCCGTGCGGTAGACGTGGCTGGCCTGGGTGGCTGTCGGGCTGATGGCCTCGAGCTGGCCGTCGCCCCAGTCCACCACCAGTTGGGAGACCGTGTCCTGGCCGGGATCGGCCAGGGTGAAGCCCAGGGTGTAGGCCTGGCCGGCCTGCACGGTGGCGGCCCCGTCGAAGCTCACGGTCGGCACGACGTTGCCGACGTGCACGACGAAGCGGGCCTGGGTCTTCGCGCCCTGGGCGTCCGACACCTCGGCGGTGAAGGCCACGTCGGCCGGGCCATCGGCGGCGCGCCAGCGGATGCGGCCGTTGGCGTCGATGGTGGCGCCGGCCGGGGCGTCGCGCAGGGTGTAGGTCAGCGGGCCGGTGGAGTCGATGTCGCTGGCCTGCAGGTCGACGACGACCTGGCCGCCTTCGAGCACGCTCACGTCGGCCACCGGCTGCACGACCGGGGCATCGTCCACCGGCGTGACGGTGATGGCCACGTGGGCGATGCCGCTGTTGGCGCTGCCGTCGTTGACGCGGTAGCTGAAGCCGTCGCTGCCGAAGAAGTCGGCCGCCGGGGTGTAGCTGAAGCTGCCGTCGGGCAGGGCCACCAGCACGCCGTGGGCCGGCGGCGTCAGCACCTCCACGCTCAGGCTGCGGCCGGGGGCGGCCTGGTCGTTGGCCCGCACGTCGAAACGCAGGCTGCCGTCCTCGGCCAGCGTGAGGGTATCGTCCACGGCCACCGGCGCGGGCGCCGGGGCCGGGGTGGTGGGCGTCACGGTGATGCGCACCGTCGCGGGTGCCGAGGCGGCCTGGCCGTCGCCGGCGACGTAGGTGAAGCTGTCGCTGCCGGCAAAGCCCGCCTCGGGTGTGTAGACCAGGCGGCCGTCCGCCCCCACCGTCACCGTCCCGTGGGCCGGGCCGGTGGCGACGGTGGCCGTCAGCGCGTTGCCGTCTTCGTCGCTGTCGTTGGCCAGCACGTCGATGGCGACCGGCTGTCCCTGCAGCGTCGTGGCGGTGTCGTCCGCCGCCTGCGGAGCGTGGTTGGCCGCGGGTGTCACCGTGATGCTGACGAGGGCCGGCTGGGAGCTGGCCCGGCCGTCGTTGACCTGGTAGGTGAAGCTGTCGCTGCCGGCGTAGCCGGCTGCCGGCGTGTAGCGCAGCGTGCCGTCCGGCTGCAGGGCCACGCTGCCGTGCCGGGGCGCCGTCAGCACCGTCACCTGCAGCGGGTCGCCTTCGGCGTCGGTGTCGTTGGCGCGCACGTCGAATTGCACCGGCTGGCCGGCGCCCGTCGTGACGCTGTCGGGGTTGGCCACCGGCGCCGTGTTGGCCGGGCCGCCGGCCGGCGTGACGGTGATGCTGACCGTCGTGGGCTCGGACCAGGCCAGGCCGTCGCCCACGCGGTAGCCGAACACGTCGGTGCCGCTGAAGCCGGCGGCCGGCGTGTAGGTGACGCGGCCGTCGGGCAGCAGCGTCACCGTGCCGTGGGCCGGCTGGCCGGTGATGTCGATGACGAGGGCGTCGCCGTTGGCGTCGCTGTCGTTGGCGCGGGGGTCGAAGGTCAGCGGCGTGTCCTGGGCGGTGACGACGGCGTCGGCCTGGGCCACCGGCGCGGCATTCGCCGGCATCTTGTCGTCGAAGCGCACGTTGTCGACGACGACGCGGCTGCCCTGGGCGCCGAAGCCCAGCAGGTCGAAATAGACCGACACGCCGTGCGACAGGTCGGCATTGCCCAGGGCGATGCTGACCTGGAAGGGGCCGTTGGCCGGCGGCGCGGCCAGCAGGGTGCCATCCAGGGTGCTGAAGCGCACGCCGGCGGCGCGGTAGACCGAGCCGTCGGCCTGCAGGTTGAGGGCCGCGTCGGTGTTGGACAGGCCGATGCCGCCCTGCAGCGAGGCGTGCGTGACCGGGTCGATCAGCGCCACCTCGAAGGCGTCCTGCGGGCCGCCGGCCGGCAGGTCGAAGTGGGTCTGCACGACGGTGAAGGTCAGCACGGTGGCGCCGGCAGGCACGGCCGAGACGGTCTGCGTGAAGCGCGAGGCGATGGTCGAAGTCTCGGCGAGCACGGCCTGGCCGTTCTGCACCGAGGCCGCGCCGCTGACGCTCCAGCCGAAGCCGGCCGAGCCGGGGACCGCGTTGCCGAAGTCGCCGTTGGGCAGCAGGCCCGAGTTGGCGAGGTCGCGCGAGCCACCGAGGCTCACCTGCTGCACCGAACCCAGGGCCGTGGCGCCGCTGCGGGCGGCGGCGACGATCTGCGCGTCCAGCACCGAGGGCAGGCGGCGCTGGCCCAGGCCCAGGCCCGCGCTCATCAGGTCGCCCGCGGTGGCGTTGCCGGCGAGGTGCTCGCCGTCGGCGCTGAGGGCGGCGCTGAAGGTGTTGGTGCGCAGGCGGATGGAGCCGTCGGGCTGGGCGACGAGGCTGCGGTCGAAGCCGGAGAAGCCGCGCAGGAAGCCCAGGGTGTGGCCGATCTCGTGGGCCAGCACCGTGACGAGGTCGTAGCGGCCGGCGGCCGGGGAGGTCGCGCTGCCGTTGAACTCGCTGGCGTCCAGCGGCGTCGCGTCGACGAACCAGCCGTGGCCGTCGGCGTCGATGTCCAGCACGATGCGCCCCTCGGACGGCAGGCCGTTGGCGTCGAGCTGGGTGACATAGGCCTCGCCCAGTTCTCCGGTGGGCAGGTCGGCGAACGACACGCGCAGCTGCATGCCCGCGCCGGCACCGGCCAGTCGCCACAGCGACTGGGCCACGTCGGCCAGCTTGAGCACGGCGCCCATGTCGGGCGCGGCGAACTGCTGGGTCGTGGAACCCTGCAGGCCAACGAACGGCACGCCCTTGCGGATCATCTCGTCGGTGACGACGCCGGCGCGGCGGAATTCCTCGAAGAGGGCGTCCATCTGGGCCTCGGTGCGCGGCACGGCCGGCATGGCGGGCGTGACGAGATCGGGGCGGGCGGCGGCCAGCTCGGGGAAGCGCTGCTGCACCCAGCCGGGGTCGTAGAAATGGGCACCCGTGCGATCCAGCATGGGCGAGCCCGCGCCGGCGGTCTGCCGGTCGAGCGCCCTGAAGAAGCGGTCGCTCTGCATGCGGTCCGCGTTCGCCATCACCTGGTCGATCTCGGCCAGGCGCGTCGCCGTCAGCGGGTTCTGCACGGCGTCGCGGTAGGTCAGCGCCGAGCGGCCGTCGTAGGAGACATTGCTCCACTTCATCGCCTCGTTGCGCGGGTTCCAGACGCCCTTCTCGAGGGTCCAGGTGTTGTCCCAGAGGCTGGCGCCGTTGGTGCTGTCGAGGAGGTGGTAGTACTGCGAGGCGTTGCGCTCGCGCTGCAGCAGCTCGCCGGTGCCGTAGTCCATGCGGAACTGCGTGACCGATCCCGGCGCGTCGATCTTGGTGATGAGCGCCGCGTCGACGTAGCCGCCATGGACGGGATCCATGGTCGTGTGCGCGCCGTGCAGGAAGGAGGGCGTGTGGCCTTGCAGGGCCAGGGTCTCGTTCATGCGGTCGCCCATCGCCAGGATCTCGCTGTTGTTCAGCGTGTAGGTGACGACGCGGTTGTCCGCCGTGACGTAGGTCAGCGTGGCGCGGGCGATGTCCTGGTCGCCGCGGTAGAAGTTGCCGCGCATCCAGTTCTGGAACTTCTCGCCCAGCGAACCGCCCTCGGTGCCGAGGAAGGACTTGATGTAGCCGCCTTCCTTGGCGATCTTGTCCTTCATCGGCACGAGGCCGAAATAGGACTTGGCCTTCAGCGCCTCGGGCTTGGCCTCGAGGCCCATGCGGAAACCGAAGCGGTTGCCCGCGGCCGTGAGGATGTCGGCCGAGCGCACCTCCACGCGCAGCTTGCCCTGCACCATGCCCACCTCGTTGGCGATGGACATGCCGTCGCGGGCCGCGCGCTCGATCTCGGCCGCGATGGCGGCCTTCTCGCTGGCGGAGGCGGCGCTGACCGAGCCGAACTGCTTCAGGAACTTCTTGGTCGCGGCGACGGTCGTGTCGATCCAGGTCTTGTCATCCTTGCCCTTCTCGACCTTCTCGACGATGCCGGCTGCGCGGCGCGCCGCGGCGGCCTCCCGCTCCATCTCGGCGGCCTTGCGAGTTTCCTGGAGATTGTTGATGAGGGCGCGGGCACGGGCCTGGTCGGCCGAGACCGTCGTGGCGGCCTGCCTGGCCGACTGCACCGCCTCGTCGGCCGCACGGATCGCGTTGTTGGCCGTGGCCTCGGCGCGGCCCAGGGCCGCGTCGGCCTGGGTCTGGCGCACCAGGCCGTGGCTGAGCTTGTCGATCTCGCTCATCGAGTGGCCCGACTGCTCGGCCGCCCGCACGGCGGCCAGCTCGGCCTCGGTCGCGGCGCGGCCGAACTTGGACGCCTCGCGCTGCAGGCGCAGCTCGGCCATCTCCGCGCGGCTGGCGGAGCCGAGCTTCTCGATGCTCGATCCCAGCGAGCCCACGCCCTTGGCCTTGCTGACGATGCCTTCGGCGGCCAGCGGGTCCAGGAAGATGCTGGCGATGTCGGTCACGTCGCGCGAGGCCTTGGCGGCGTCGCGGTAGCCCGGCGACCACTTGTCGAAGACGCCGTCCTCCCATTCGTGCAGACGCGTGGTCAGGCCCTTGTCCGGCGAGATCATGCTGGGGATGCTGGCCAGCGAATGCAGGAAGTCGCCGCAGGGGTCGTTGAACTTGTCGACGATGGGGCCGATGGAGTTGTTGTAGAGCAGCTCGGCGTTCTGCCGGAAGGTCTCGTTGCCGGTGGCGGCGTACAGGCCCGCGTTGATCTCGCCGCCCACCACCTTGAGGCCGAAGTAGGCGACGTCGGCCGCGCCCCAGGCCAGGTCGGCGATGCCGGTGACGAAGGAGGTCAGGAAGTGGCCCACGGCCACGCCGCCGCCCACCAGCCCCTGTCCGACGGTGTCGACCACGGCGCCACCCACGCCCTTGGCGCCGTCCCAGAATTCGCTGGACAGGCCCCACGGGTCCATGCGCGTGACGGGGTCGTTCGCGGCATAGCGGTAGAGGTTGGCGTCGCCGCCGGCAAAGCCGCTCGGGTCCTCGCTGATGAAGCGGCCCGAGGCGGGGTCGTACCAGCGCGCGCGCAGGTCGTACAGGCCGAGGGCGGCGTTGTACTCGCGGCCGGTGTAGCTGAAGCGCGGCGCTGCGGCGGCCTGGGTCTGGCCCGTGACGAGGCCGAAGGCGTTGTAGCGCAGGTGGTCGACGAGGTTGCCGCTGGCGTCGACGACGTCGCGCACCGTGCCCAGGTGGTCGGCCAGCGACCAGGTCTGGCTCGCGCCGTGGCGCTCCATCAGCACCTGGTCGACGCGGTCGCCGTACATGAAGGATTGCTGCACCGCGCCCGCGCCGTCCAGCGCGAGGGCGATCTGGGCGCCGTCGTTCAGCAGGTGCTGCGTGACGGCCGCCCCCGCGCCGGCGCCGTCGGCATCCTCGGTCTGCTCGATGCGGCGGCCGAAGGCGTCGTACTTGAAGCTCTGGCTGTCGGTCAGCTGGCCCTGCGCATTGGTGATCGTCGTGGCGACGAGGCGGTTGCGCTGGTCCCAGGTGTAGCGGGTGACGGTGCCGGAGGCCGTCTCGGTGCGCGTGAGCAGGTTGCCTTCCGCGTCGTAGGTGTAGCTGTAGCGCGCATCGCTCAGCACGCGGTTGGCCTTGCCCGTCGTCGTGCCCGGGCCGGTCGGGTTGCCGTTGGCGTCGTAGCCGAAGGACTCGTCGGCCTGGAAGCTGAAGTCCACGCCAGTCAGCTGGCCGCGGGCGTCGTAGCTGTAGGCCGTGCTGCCGTCACTGCTGGTGGTGGCCACCAGGCGGCTGGCCACGTCCCACTGGTGGACGATGTCGTTGACCGTGCCGCCGGCGTTGGCGTGCTTGATCTCCAGCACCCGGCCGGCGTCGTCCCAGGTGTAGCGGGTCGTCACGGCCGCGGTGGCGCCGCCTGCGGTGTAGCGGTCGATGCTCAGTATCTGGCCTACGGCGTCGTAGCCCATGGCCACGTGCGCGCCCGCGCCGGCGGCGCTGCCGGCCTGGGCCACGTCGGTGAGGCGGCCGAGGGCGTCGTAGCTGCGCGTGGTGGTGAGCACGGCCTGGCCGTTGACCTGCTGGGTGGCGCTGGTCTGGCGGCCCGCCTTGTCGTAGGCGTACAGCGTCACCTCGTGCGGCTGGCCGGGGCTGCCGGCGTTGTCCTGGCTGACCAGGCGGCCATCGTCGTCGTAGGTGTAGGCGTAGCTGGCGTCGGGGTCGGTGACCGTCAGCAGCTGGCCGGCGGCGTCGTAGCCACGCGTGGTGGTGCGCGTCGTCTGGCCCTGGGCGTCCTGCCACTGCTCCTGCGTCTGGCGGTTCAGCGCGTCGTAGGTGTAGGTGGTGGTGCGGCCGAGGCGGTCCTTCTGGCTCAGCAGGTTGCCGACGGCGTCGAAGCCGAAGGTCGTCACCGCGCCGTAGGGGTCCATCTCGGCGACGCGGCGCGACAGCGTGTCGTAGGCGTAGTCGGTGCGGTAGCCGTCGGCATCGACGAGGAACTTCAGGTTGCCGAGGGCGTCGTAGCCGTACTGCGTCTTGCCGCCGAGCGGGTCGGTGCTGGTCAGCAGTCGGTTCAGCGCGTCGTAGGTCCGGGTCGTCACCTTGCCGAGCGGGTCGGTCGTGGCGACGAGGTTGCCGTCGAGGTCGTAGCTCCAGCGCGTCACGGCGGCCGCCTGCGGGCCGCTGCCGTCGGGGTCGGGCTCGGTGTGCTGCACGCGGCGGTTCAGGCCGTCGTAGGCATCGGTGCGCACGTGGCCGAGGGCGTCGGTCGTCTGCACCAGGTTGCCCACGGCGTCGTAGGCCATGCGCGTGACGCCGCCGAGGGCGTCGGTCACCTTGACGGTGCGGTTGAGCGCATCCTGCTCGTAGCGGGTCTCCTTGCCCAGCGCGTCGGTCTTGGACACCACGTTGCCCACCGCGTCGTAGGCGGTCCGGGTCACGAAGCCCATCGGGTCCGTGACGCTGGTGAGGCGGTTGAGGTTGTCGTAGCCGTAGCGGGTGACGCGGTTGAGCGCATCCGTGGCCTTGACGATGTTGCCGGAGGCGTCGCGCTCGAGGGTCGAGACGCCATTGAGAGCGTCGGTCACCTTGACCACGCGGTCGAGCGCGTCGTACTCGGTCAGCGTCGTGCGACCGAGCGCGTCGGTGACGCTCGTGCGGTTGCCCTTGATGTCGTAGCCGTAGCGGGTGACGGGAGCCGCCTGCGGGCCGGCCGCGCCGTCCGGGTCGGGCTGGGTCACGCGGGTGAGGCGGTAGAGGTTGTCGTAGGCGTAGGTCGTCGCCTGGCCGGCCGCGTCGACGCTGGCCACCAGGTTGCCCGCGGCGTCGTAGACGCGCCGGCTGGTCTGGCCCAGGGCGTCCTTCATGCTGACGTTGCGGTTGAGGGCGTCGTAGCCGTACTCGGTCACGTGGCCGAGCGGGTCGCTGACGGCGACCAGGTTGCCGACGGCGTCGTACACCATGGCGGTGGCCGGCGCGGCATCGGGGCCGTTGCCGTCCGGGTCGGGCTGCAGCACGCCGACGCGGCGGTTCATGCCGTCGTAGGCGTAGTGCGTGGCGCGGCCGAGGGCGTCGGTGGCCGTGACGAGGTTGCCGACGGCGTCGTAGGCGAAGCTGGACACGCCGTCGAGCGCATCGGTCACGGTGAGCGTGCGGCCGAGCTTGTCGTAGGTCGTCTTCGTGCCGTGGCCGTTGGCGTCGATGCGCTCGATCTCGCGGCCATTGGCGTCGTAGCGGTACTGCGTCACCGGCGCGGCGAGCGGGCCGGCGGCGCCGTCCGGGTCGGGGCCGGTCTGGCTGACCAGGCGGTCGAGCGCATCGAACTCCCGCAGCGTCGTCTGGCCGGCGGCATCGGTGATGCGCACGATGTTGCCCACGGCGTCGTAGCCGACGCTGCTCGTCTGGTTGAGCGCATCCTTGGTGGTGACGCGGCGGTTGAGTTCGTCGTAGCCGAAGGTGGCCACGCCGCCGGCTGGATCGGTCACGGTCAGCAGGTTGCCGACGGCGTCGTAGCTGTAGCGCGTGACCGGTGCGGCCAGCGGGCCGGCGCCGTCGGGGTCGGGCCGGGTGGTGGACACCAGGCGGCCGAGCCTGTCGTAGGCGTAGTGCGTGGCGTTGCCGAGCACGTCGGTCGAGACGGTCAGGCGGCCGACTTCGTCGTAGGCCAGGGTGGCCGAGTGGCCGTCCGCGTCGATGGTCTCGATGCGGCGGTTGAGCTCGTCGTAGCCGTACTGGGTCACGCGGCCGAGGGCATCGGTGCGGCGCAGCAGGTTGCCCATGGCGTCGTAGTCGAAGCGCGTGACGGACGCGGCCTGGCTGCCGGCGCCGTCGGGGTCGGGCGCGGTGATGCTGGTGACGCGGCCGAGGGCGTCGTAGGCCGTCGTCGTCACGCGGCCGAGGGCGTCGGTGACGGAGGTCACGCGGCCGGCGGCGTCATAGCCCGTCTTCATCACGCCGTTCAGGGCGTCGACCATCTTCACGGCACGGTTGCGCTCGTCGTAGGCGTAGGTCGTGACGGCGCCGACGGCGTCGGTCATCGTCAGCAGGTTGCCGACGTCGTCGTAGGTCATCGTCGAGACGGGCGCCTGCTGGGCGCCGCTGCCGTCCGGGTCCGGCTGCTCGACGCGGATGGCGCGGTCGAGGGCGTCGTAGGTCGTCACGGTGCGGCGGCCCAGGGCGTCGGTCGAGGCCACGATGTTGCCGACCTTGTCGTATTCCAGCGTGGACGTGCCGTTGAGCGCGTCGACCAGCTTCACCTCGCGGTTGAGCTTGTCGTACTCGTGCCGGGTGACGTGGCCGTTGGCGTCCTTGACGGTCAGCACCTGGCCCAGGGCGTTGTAGGTGTAGGTGGTGACGGGTGCGGCCTGCGGGCCGGCCTGGCCGTCGGGGTCGTCCTCGGTGATCTTGAGCGTGCGGCCCTGGGCGTCGACGTCGTAGCGCGTGCGGCGGCCCGTGGCGTCGATGGTCTCGATGACGTGGCCGGCGGCGTCGTAGTGCAGGCTGGAGGTGTGGTTCAGCGCATCGATCTTGTCGACGCGGCGGTTCAGGCCGTCGTAGGTGAACTTGGTGACGTTGCCACGCGCATCCTTGACCTGGACGAGGTTGCCCTCGGCGTCGTAGCTCATCAGCGTGACGGGCGCGGTCAGCGGGCCGCCGCCGTCGGGGTCGGGCTCGGTGAGCCGGGTCAGGCGGCCGAGGAAGTCGTAGGCGCGCGTCGTCGTGGCGCCGGTCTCGTCGGTCGTCGTCAGCAGGCGGCCGACCTCGTCGTAGCTCTGCGTCGTGCTGGTGTCGTCGGCGTAGGTGGTCTTGGTGAGGCGGTTGAGGGCGTCGTAGGTGTAGCGGGTCTCGTGGCCGAGGGCGTCGGTGACGGACAGCAGGTTGCCGCCGGCGTCGTAGGCGAAGTGGGTCTTGGGGCCGTCGCCGCTGCCACCGCTGGGGTCGGGCTGGATGACCTGGACGCGGCGGTCCTGCTCGTCGTAGACGTAGCGGGTCGTGCGGCCTTCCTCGTCGGTGGAGGCGATGAGGTTGCCGACCTTGTCGTAGGCCATGCTGGCCACGCCGTGCAGGGCATCGGTGCGGGAGATCTGGCGGTTCAGCGCGTCATAGCCGTAGCCGGTGGCGTGGCCCTCGGCGTCGACGATGGTCACCACGTTGCCGACCGCGTCGTAGCCGGTCTCGGTCACCGAGGCGGGCGAGCCGCCCGAGCCGGGCCGCTTCTCGCTGACGCGCCGGTCGAGCGCGTCGTAGAGGTACTCGGTGCGGTAGCCCAGCGGGTTGACGATGGCCTTGAGGTTGCCGACCTTGTCGTACTCGCGCCGGGTCACGCCGTTCTCGGCGTCGGTCATCTTGACCTGGCGGCCGACCTTGTCGTACTCGTAGGTCGTCTTGTGGCTGTTGGCGTCAGTCACCTCGATGAGGTTGCCGACGGCGTCGTACTTGAAGTGCCGCACCGGCGACACGGAGGCGCCGGTCGTGCCGTCCGGGTCGGGCAGCGTCGTCGTGACCAGGCGGTTGAGTTCGTCGTACTCGTTGACCGTCGTGGCGCCCAGGGCGTCGACGAGCTTCACGACGTTGCCGTTGGCGTCGTAGCTGCGGGTCGTCGTGTGGTTGAGCGCGTCCGTCGTCGAGACGAGGCGGCCCATGGCGTCGTAGGCATAGGTCGTCGTGTGGCCATTGGCATCCGTCGTCGCGACCAGGCGGTTCGCGGCGTCGTAGGCCATCGTCGTGACGGAGGCCAGCAGCGGCCCGTTGCCGTCCGGATCGGGCCGGGTGATGCTGACGCGGCGGTTGAGCGCGTCGTAGCCGTACTTCGTCACGCGGCCGAGCGCGTCGGTCGACGAGATCAGGTTGCCGACGTCGTCGTAGGCCCACTGGGTCACGCCGCCGAGGGCGTCGGTCTGGCGCACGGGGCGGTCGCGCAGGTCGAACTCGGTCTTGGTGGTGTGGTGCAGGGCGTCCGTGCGGGCGATGACGTTGCCGACCGGGTCGTACTCCACCGTGCTGACGCCGTGCAGCGCATCCTCGACGGCGATGACGCGGTTCATCGAGTCGTAGGTGAACGTCGTCACATGGTTGTTGGCGTCGGTGATGCTCGTGCGGTTGTTGGCGGCGTCGTAGGTGTAGCTGGTGGTCTCTCCGTTGGCGTTGGTCTGGCTGAGCAGGCGGCCGCGCGCGTCGTACTCGAAGTGGGTGGTGTGGCCCGCCTCGTCGGTGACGTCGCTGGGCAGGTTGCCGCCGTCGTCGTAGGCGTAGGTCTTCTCGCCGTCGAGCGCGTCGGTCTGCTTGACGATGCGGTTGCGCAGGTCGTATTCGTACTCGGTCTTGTTGCCGCGGCCGTCGGTCAGGGTCTTGAGATTGCCGCTGGCGTCGTATTCGCGCTTGGTGGTGTTGCCGTTGCGGTCCTTCGTGCTGGTCAGCCGGCCGAGCGTGTCGTAGGTCATCGTCGTGACCTGGCCGAGCTCGTCCGTCTGCGTGAGCATGTTGCCCGCCGCGTCGTAGGTGCTGCTGCGCTCGCCGGCTTCCAGCGGCCCGCCGCCGTCGGGGTCGGCCGTCTTGGTCGCGACGACGCGGTTCATCGCGTCGTAGCTGTACTCGGTGCGGTGGCCGTTCTCGTCGGTCATGGCCGTCACGTTGCCGGCCAGGTCGTACTCGTAGGTGCGGAAGGAGGTGTCGGGGTTGCGCACCTTGGCCAGGCGGCCGAAGTTGTCGTAGAAGTAGGCCGTCTGCCGCCCCATCGCATCGGTGGAGGTGCGCAGCATGCCCTGCGGCAGGTAGGCGTAGAGGGTCTGGGTGCCGTCGGCGTTGGTGGTGCCGAGGTTGTTGCCCTTGGCGTCGATCTGGTAGTGGGTGCTGTGGCCGAGGGCGTCGGTCGTGCTGGTCACCCGGTGGAACTTGCCGTCGTAGGTGAAGCTCGTCGTGCCGATGGCGTCGGTCATCGTCAGGCGGTTGCCCTGGGCGTCGTAGGTCGAGGTCACCTCGCCGCCGTCGTCGTCGATGGTCTTGGTGACGTTGCCGTGCTCGTCGCGGACGAAGGTCTCGCGCGCGCCGAGCGAGTCCTCTTCCTTCAGCACCCGGCCGTGCTCGTCCATGGTCTGGGTGCGCACGTTGCCGTTGGGCATCTCCAGCGTGGCCTTGAAGGTCTCGATCCTGGCGGTCGAGGCCTGCACGGTGTGGGCCTTGTCCAGCGTCAGCGCCGGGTCGGTCAGGCCGTTGAGCTGCCAGGGCTTGACGTGGGTGACCGTGCCGTCGGCGCGGTCCACCTCCACGAGGCGGCCGCTGACCGTGTCGTAGACGTGCACGTCGGTCGCCCCCAGCTTGCTGGTGGACGTGGTCAGGTGGCCCTGGGCGTCGTAGCCGTAGCTGTTGAAGGAGGCGTCGGGGTCGACGACCTTGACGAGGTCGTTGCCGCTGTAGATCAGCTTGGTCACGCGGCCGGCGGGGTCGGTGATGCTGGTGACGTGCTTGCCGCTGTAGCCGAACTGGGTGGCCAGGCCGACCGGATCGGTGATCTTCACCAGGTTGCCCTGGCTGTCGTAGTCGTATTGGGTGGCGTTGCCGTAGCGGTCGGTCACCTTGACGAGGTGGCCGGGCTGCGTCTTGCCGGTGGCGGCGTCCTGGGTGGGCGTGGTGTAGGTGTAGACCGTGCCGTCCTGCAGGGTGCGCTCGAACTCGCCGGCCGCATTCTTCTTCAGCGTCGTGAAGTTGTCGTCGGCGCCGATGTAGACGTCCTCGGCGGCGAGCACGCAGGTCGAGGTCTGCAGCTCGGGCGTGCGCGCGTGGTTGAAGTGCTGGCCGTTGCCGTTGCCGTCGAGGACGGTGACACCGCCCTCGGCGTCGAGCGTGAGGGTCTGCAGGCCTTGCAGGCTCCAGCCGCGGCCGAAGGCGCTGTCCACGCCGTTGGTGTTGAGCCGTGTGCCGCCGGTGACGCGGTCCTTGCCGCCCACGTGGGCAACGACCTGGTACTGCACGTTGCCCGCGGGCAGGCCGCTGAAGTCCACCAGCATGGCCGCCGTGATGGTGTTCTGGCCAGCCGGGACCTTCCAGTACTGCGTTGGCGTCGTGATGCTGCTGCCGTCCTCGCCCGTGGCGACGACGTGCACCGCCATGATGAGGCTGCCGTCGGCGGCGAGTTCCTCGGGGGCGGCGTGCGGCTTGTAGGCCGCCAGCTCGGCCCCCAGGTCCTCGAAGCTGAAGTTGAGGATGTGGCGCGGGTCGGCGGCGAGCGAGTCGTAGCTGAGGGTGAGCTGCTGGGTCTGGCCGAGCGACTGGTAGGACACCAGGGCATGCGTCTCGTTGACGACGCCGCTGTCCATCTGCACCGTGGAGCCGACCTGGTCGGGCGGGCAGTTCTGCGGGTCGCCGACGATCTTGTCGAGCAGGTCCTTCACGCCCATGTCGTTGCGGTCGTTCAGGGCGCTGCTGCGGCCGAAGTCGAACTGGTTGACCACGCGGGGGCCGGGCGCCACCTCGGTCGGGTGGGCCGACAGGCCTTGGGCCGAGCCGCCGGTGGCGAAGGGCGCGTTGGGCGAGAGCTGCACGCCCGGCGGCACGCCATTGGTGTAGGGCACCCGGGCGGTGATGTTGTTGTTGGCGTCCCAGGTGACGATGTACCAGTTGCCCTTGGCGTCGCGCCAGTAGGGCAGGACGTTGTTCTGGGCGTCGATGTAGTGGCCGTAGCCGTCCATCACGTAGGGCACGCCGAAGGTGTATTCGCCGCGGGCCGTGTTCGCGCCGATGACGCGGTAGTCGGCCTTGATGTCCATGTTGGTGTTGAAGCCCTGGAGATCCTCCTGCAGCGGGAGGATCTCGGCGTTGGTCGTCAACTGCTCGATGGGGAAGCGCGCCATGCGGTCCTTCTGGGCCTGGCTGAGCGCGCTGTTGTTGTAGATGTCCTCGACCTGGCCGATCAGGTTGACGAGGTTGTAGGCCATGACGGCGCCGGTGGTGCGGCGCACGCCGCCCGGGGCGTTGGGGTCGGCCACGGTCACGTCCACGCCGCGGTAGGCGGCGAAGAGGTAGTTGTAGCCCGAGGCCAGGGCGAGGTTGTCGAGCACGCCCAGCGGGATGGGCGTGGTCGCGGCCAGCAGCTGGCCGTCGCGCACGATGCCGATGTTGCTGCCGCTGGGCTGGCCGCTGCCGGGCGAGGTCAGGGCGTAGTCCGGGTCGGACGAGGGGATGCCCTGCTGGTAGCGGTCGTAGCCGGCCACCAGCATGTACTCGGGGTGGGAGTGGCCGAGCACGCTCTTGAAGGTGTCGGCGGGGATGACGATGACGTCGCTGGCGTTGTTGACGTCGAAGCTGTCGCTTGTGCTGCCCAGGGTCAGGCCGTTGCCCTGCAGCAGGGCGTGGGCCGTGCCCAGCGGCGAGCCGCTCAGGTCCTTGACGTCGATGACGCTGACGGCGTCGTTGTTGTCGAAGTAGCGGTTGGTGAAGAGGATGCGGTCGGGGTCGCCCGAGTTGCGCAGGGCATAGGTCTCCTGGCCGGTCGGGATGAGGCCCAGCACCTCCCAGTACTTCTTGGGGTTGGGGCCGCTCGGGTTCTCCGGCTTGTCGGCCTCGTCCACGTTGATGACGTAGACGGCACTGGCGTCCGAACCGGGGACGGCCTGGGGCTGGCCGTAGCCGGAGCGGTTGGGCGCGGCGACGTACAGGCGCTTGCCATCCTCGCTGACGACGAGTTCGCGCAGGCCGAAGGGGGCGGGGCCGACGTCGATGGTGCGGACGAACTGGTTGAAGGTCGGCGACGCCGGGTTGATGTCGACGACGTAGATCAGGCCGTGGCCGATGGGGCCGCCGCCCTGCGGGTCTTCCTCGGTGACGTAGGCGTAGTGGTTGCTCGGGTCGAGCGCCACCCAGTAGGGGCGCGAGCCGCTGGGCAGCTTGATGATGTTGCTGGCCGGGTCGGCGGCGTCCTTGATCTTGACCTGCTGCATCGCCACCAGGTCGACCAGGGCCAGGCCGTTGCGGCCGTTCGGGTTGCCGGAGACGGTGACGTAGGCGCGGGTGTGGTCGGAGGTCAGCGCCGTGTCGCGCGGGTAGTAGCCCACCGGGATGGTGGAGACCAGCTGCAGCGCTGCGGCCGGGTTGGCCGCGCTCGGGTCGCCCTGGGTGAAGAGGGCCACCTGGCCGGCCGTGCGCAGGGCCGAGACCACGTAGCTGCCCGGCGCCGGCATCTGCACCGGCGCGCTGAGGTAGGCACGCTCCAGCGGCTTGATGGTGCCGGTGCACTCGTCCCACTGCGGCACCTGGTCGACGCGGGCCACGGTGATCTTGGCCAGGCCGAGGATGACGGACTGGGGCACCTGCACGGCGACGTGCTCCAGGCCATTGGCGTCGGTCGTCACGCTGCCGACGACCTGGCCGATCTCGGTCTGGCCGTTGAGCTGGAACATCACCTTGACCTGCGAGCCCAGGCTGGCGCTGGGGCTGCTCGCAAAGTGCTTGCCCGTCAGCACCATCACCGGCGCCATCTGCCCGTTGACGTTGCGGAACTCGAAGCCCTCGCCGAGGATGACCGGCGACTGCGGCACCGCCGCCGTCGGCTGGTTGATGGCGACGTTGAAGGTGGTGACGGCGCCCGGGTTGAGGCTCACGCCCACCTGGGTGACGATGGGCAGCCCCTGAGCCGGGATGGCGACGATGTGGAGCTGGCTGACGTTGAAACTCACCGCCAGCGTCGGGGCGTAGGTGGCCACGCCGCCGATGCCGGGCGCGGCGATGAAGGGGATCATGCCGATGGGCACGTTCACGGTCAGCACGCCGTGTGCCAGGCTGACGCCGGGGCCGGCCATGCCCAGCATCCACACGCCGGAGTTGGTGACGCCCGGCCACGGCGGCGAGCTGGTGCGGGCGATGTGGTCGGCGCCGACGACGGCCACCTCGTCCTCGAACCACTTGCCCTCCATGTCGCCCTGCTCGTTGGGCAGGGCGGCGGCACGGAAGAGGTAGAGCCGCGTGCCCACCGGCACGCTCTCGGGCACGGGGATGGCGAGCTGCGCCGGCGTGGCGAGGGTTTCTCCGCCCATGTCGATCTTGAAGGCGCTCAGGAAGTTGAAGTCCTGCGGCACCTGCATGGGCAGGGCGGACTGCTCCACGCGGGCGATGGAGACGGTGCGGGGCGTGTCCATGGCATTGGGCGCCACGGCCATGACGATGCCGTCGGCCGTGGCGACCGCGCCGCCGAGGGTGCCCATCGTGGTGCTGCCGATGTCGGGCGCGCGCACGCGCACCGGCACGCGGAACTCGGCGCCGTTGTAGACCACCGTGACCTCGGTGTCACCCACCGCCAGGCCGTGGATGACGCCGGCGGCGTCGACGCTGACGACCTGGTTGTTGCCCGCCACGTAGGCCGTGGCGGCCGTGACGTTGTCGCCGCCCTGGACGCTGACGGTCAGCGGCTTGTAGCCGGTGCCGGGCACCAGGGTGACGGCGTGGGGATAGACGTCCAGCCCGCTGAAGACCTGCAGGTTCTCGAAGGGGTTGGGCTGGCCGAGCACCAGGGCCGTGGCGGCAGCGATGCCACCGCGCTGGGCGGTCAGCATCGAGAAGCCCTGGGCCGTGGAGATGACGGCCTGGTTGCCGACCAGGCGGGTGGTCGCGGGGTTGCTGACGGACAGGGTGACGTAGCGGCTGTCCAGCACCACGCCCTGCTGGTCGGCGAAGTCGCCGATCACCGTGGGCAGGTAGCGCGCACCCAGGGCCAGCGTCGGGTTGCGCTGGGCGAAGTCGAGGTGCAGCAGCGCGGCGTCGCTGACGTGGACGGTGATCGTGCCCGCGGCGGACTGGGTGAAGCCGTCGTCGGCGATGACGGTGAAGCTGGCGTCGCCGGCAAAGCCGGCCTCGGGGCTGAACAGCACGCGGGTGCCGTCGCCCGACAGCGTGGCCACGCCGTGCGCCGTCGAGACGATGCGGTAGGTGAGGGCGTCGCCCTCGGGGTCGCTCAGGAAGGAGGCGACCGGCACCTGCGTCGTCAGGTCGACGTGGGTGAAGCCGGAGCCGGCCCCGACGGTGGGGCCCTGGTTGGGCGCGAAGCCGAGGTTGGCGAACAGCAGCTGGGCGTCGGCGGCGTTGACCACGCCGTCGCGGTTGATGTCGGCCGCCGCGAGGAAGGCGGACTGGCCCGCGCTGCTGCCACGCGAGGCCATCAGGGCGGCGGCGTCGCTGCCGTCGACGCGGGCGTCGCCGTTGACGTCGCCCGCGGCGAAGAAATGCAGCTTGTAGTCGCCGGCGCCGCTGCCGGTGACGCGCAGCGTCTTCAGGCCGTCGGCCGTGATGCGGAAGATGGCGAAGCTGCCTTCGGCATCCGTGCCGGTGACGACTGGGACGGCCCCGTCGATGACGGGCAGGGCCGGCGCCAGCGAGCCGCCGGTGGCCTGCAGGCGCACGCCGAGCAGGAAGGCGCCGCCCTGGGGCAGCTGCACTTCGCTCGGACGCACGGCCAGGGAGTACAGGGCCTGCTGCCCGGCGGACAGGCTGCCCGTCACGTCGTGGGCGAGGTAGCTCAGCGCCGCGCCGAGGTCGGCGGTCAGCGGCTGGACGGAGACCGTCGCGCCGTAGCCGATGGACTCGCCGCCCTGGCCGGTCTGGGCACCACCGGGCACGGTGGCCAGGGTCAGCAGGTGGCTCGCCGGGTCGGCATAGCCGTAGCGCTGGGACGTGCCCTGCGAGAGGTCGCGGGCAGACACGAGGTTACCCGCGGCGTCGTAGGCATAGTCGTGGACACGGCCGTCGGGCGTGGTCAGCCGCGTGAGGCGGCCCTGGGCGTCGTTGGTGAAGACCACGGCGTCGCCGCCGGGGCCGGTCACGCCGCTGCCGTTCACGTCGAGGTGCACGCCGTCGGCATAGGTGATGCCGGTGACGCCGGTGCCGACCTTGAGCTCGTAGCGCGTGCCGGCCGCATCGACCAGGGTGTACTGGGCGCGGTTGCCGGCGAGCGAGGCCGGGTTGTAGGCGCCGCCGTCGTCCAGCGAATAGAACTTGCCGGAGGCCTGCTGCAGCGGCTGGCTGGCGGACTGCAGCTGCCAGGTCACGCCGGCGTCGGGCATCCAGCGCGGCTCGTAGTAGGTGAAGCCCTGGCCGACGACGGCCACGGGCTGGAAGGTGAAGCCGACACGGCCGCCGTCGGGGGTGTCCACGAAGACGCGCGTGCCCCAGCGCAGCGGGTTGTAGACGCCGCTGGCTTCCGAGCCCGTGTCGGGCACGTCGGTGGTGACGCCGAGGTCGCGCCAGGCCAGCTTCCAGCCGTTGCCGAAGCTGCCGGCCTCGTCGGCGGCGAAGGAGTCGTAGCGGCGCGTGAAGTCCAGCGTGTGGCCGGAGAGGGTGACGCTGAAGTCCGTGTTGCTGCGGGTGTAGCGGCCGGCGTCGCTGGCGGCGTCGAGCTCGAAGGCGGTCGTCGCCTCGGCGCTGCGGCCGGCGATGTCGGTGGCGGTCAGGCGCAGCTGGTAGAAGCCGCGGCCGTAGCGGGCCGGGTCCAGGCTGGCGAGGGCGCCGGCGAGGGGCCCCGTGCCGCTGGCCAGGGTCGTGAAGTGGGTGCTGCCCGTGCGGGCGATCTCCAGCGTCCAGCGCTCCAGGTTGCTGTCGGCGACGCTGCCGGTGATGGACAGCGGGCCGGTGATGCGGGCGCCGCCGAGGGCGCTGTCCAGCGACACGACGGGCGCGCTGTGGTCCAGCGGGTCGCGCACGCGCAGCAGGGTGGTGCTGGTGGCGGTGTAGCCGTCGAGGTCGGTGGCCGTGGCGGTCAGCTGGTAGATGCCGCTGGCCGGCGCGGTGAAGACGGCATGGCCATTGGCGTCCAGGGCCAGCGGCGCGCCGTTGATGGCCAGCGTGCGACCGGCGATGGCGGAGTAGGCGTCAGCCAGCACGTTGAGGGCCACGGGCTGGCCCGGCACGGCCGGGAAGCTGGGGGTCAGCACGATGGTGGGCACCGGGCCGGCCGGCTGGGCCGTGACGCGCAGGGCCAGGCCGTGCTCGACGGTGGTGATGCCGTCGCTCACGCCGACGACGGCGAGGTAGTCGCCGACCTGGCCGGCCGTGGGCGTCCAGGTGATCTGGCCGGTGGCCGCGTCCAGGCTCGCGCCGGCGGGAAGGTCGCGGGCGCTGAAGACGAGCTGGGCGCCGGTGTCGGCGTCGGTCGCGGCCAGCTTGAACTGCATCGTGTCGCCGAGGGCGACCTGGTGGTTGGTGAAGCTCAGCACCGGCGCGCGGTTGACGTCGGCGACGCTGACGTGGATGGTGGTGGTGTCCTGCAGGCCCTGCGGGTCGGTGACGGCGAACTGCAGGTCGTAGCTGCCGGCCTGGTCGTAGTCGGGCCGCCAGGTGAAGGTGCCCGTGGCGCGGTCGAACTCGGCGCCGCGCGGCAGGGTCGCGAGCGGCGCGTAGGTCAGCACGTCGCCGTCAGGGTCGGTGCCGATCAGCGAGAAGCTCAGCACGCGCTGCTCCTGCGTGCCCAGCGGCGGAATGGTCGCCAGGCGCGGGGCCTGGTTGGTGTTGGTCACCGTGACGCTGAACTTCTCGCTGCTGCTGCCCGCACCGTCGGAGACGGTGACGAGGATGTCCTTGTAGACGCCGGCGGAGATGAAGTCCGTGGCCCATTGCAGGCGGCCGGTGAGCGGGTCCAGCACGGCGCCCGGCGGCGCGTTGCTGACGGTGTAGGTCAGCGGGTCGCCGTCGGCGTCAGTGGCGGCGAACTGCAGGTCCAGCACCTGGCCTTCGGCGATGGTGCGGTTACCGATGGGTTGCAGCACCGGCGCGGCGTTGCTGGCGCGCACGACCACCGCGATGGTCTGGGTGTCGGTGTTGCCGGCGCTGTCCTTGACGGTGAAGGTCAGGGACGTGGTGCCGGCCTCGGCCGCGGTCGGCGTCCAGGTGAAGACGGCGCTGCCGTACTGGGCGCCGGACACCAGCGTGGCGTTGCCGGGCAGGTGGTCGATGGAGAAGTCGAGGGCGTCCTGGTCGAGGTCGCTCGCGCGGACGGTGAACTGCAGCGGCTGGCCGATGACGGCCACCTTAGGCCCGATCGGCGCCAGCAGCGGCGGCTCCGAGGTCGACGTGACCTTGACGATGAACGTGGTGGAGGCCGACAGCGCGGCCTTGGCGCCACCACCGTCGCCGTCGTCCGTGGCGGTCAGCTTGACGACGTAGTCACCACGGTCGCGGTCTCCCGGCGTGATGCGCAGGATGCCCGTGCCGTTGCCGGTGGGGATGAAGTTGAACAGCGGCGTGCCGCCGTCGGCCCGCGTGGGCTGGCCGTTGACCGAGACGGCATAGGGCAGGCCCTTGAGCGTGACGGTGAAGTTCACGGCCACGGGGTCGCCGTCGGCGTCGGTCACGGTAACCGGCACGTCGATGGGATGGCCCTTGGCCACCTCGAGGTTGGTCTGGGCCGGCACCTCGGGCGCGCGGTTGGCGTTGAGCACCTGGATGGGCACCGTGACGCTGGTGGACAGCGGCGTGCCGGTGCCGTCGCCGGTGTCGGTGGCCGTGACGACGATCTGGTAGCTGCCGGCCTGGGTGTAGCCCGGCGTCCAGCGCAGGGTGCCGGTGGCGGTGTCGAAGCTGGCGCCGGTGGGCAGGCCGGTGACGCTGTAGGTGACGGTCGGCTGGGTGGTCTCGGGCGCGGAGAGGGTGCCGTCGGCCAGGCGCACCTGCGGCACGTAGGTCGGGTTGTCGGGGTCGATGGCGTTGAGCAGCAGGGTCAGTGTCTGGCCCTCCAGCACCGCGGCATTGAGCACCGGCGCGAACACCGGCGCGGCGTTGACGTTGAGCACCGTGAAATGCACCTCGCGCTCCACCGTGGTCTCGCCGTCGGAGGCACGGAAGCGCAGCGTGTAGGCCGGCGCGCTGTTCAGCGGCGGCACCCAGTTGAAGACGCCGGTGTTGGGGTCCAGCGTCGCGCCGGGCGGCAGCAGCTCGGCGGAGTAGGTCAGCGTCTGGCTGTCGACGTCGGTGGCGCGCAGGGTGAACTGCACGGGGTCGCCCTGGCGTACGGTGCGGTCGGGGATGCCCTGCAGCACCGGCGGTGCGTTGACCTGGTCGACGATGACGGTGACGGACTGCGTGACGGTGTTGATGCCGTCGCTGACGGTGAAGCTGAGGTTGCGGTACTCGCCCGCGGCGTCGTAGCCGGGCGTCCATTCGAAGACGCCGTGCTGGGCGTCGAAGCGCGCCCCCGGCGGCAGGCCGTTGGCGGCGTAGCTGAGGGTCTGGCCCTCGGGATCGCTCGCGATGACGGGCAGGGTGAAGGCCTGGCCCTCGCGCAGGCGCACCGACGGCGGCAGGTCCAGCAGCGGCGCGCGGTTGGCGCCGGCCGTCTCGATGACGAAGGCCTGGGTCGCGTAGGCGCCGCGCGTGTCGTAGACGCGCAGCACGACCGAGGTCTTCTCGGCGCTGTCCGGCGTGGGCGTCCAGCTCAGCAGGCCGGTCGCGGCGTCCAGCGTCGCACCGGCCGGGCCCTGCAGCATCACCCAGGTGAGGGTGCTGTGCTCGGGGTCCTCGGCCTTGGCCTGGTAGACGTAGGGTGTGCCGGCCTGGGCCCGGGTCACCGGGGGCTGGCTGAAGACGGGCGTCTGGTTGGGGTAGGGCAGGGCGTAGACGCCCGCGCCGATCTCGACGCGCTGGCCGAGCGGGTTGTTGAGCCTGACGGTGGTCAACTGGGTGGAGGCGCCACGGGCGAACACGCCGCCGGGGATGCCGGCGCCGAGGTCGAGCAGCCACAGGCCGTCGCTGTTGACGGAGGCACCGGCCGCCGAGCCCTGGAAGTAGCGCGAGGGGTCGAGCACCAGCAGCAGCGGCACCTTGAGGTCGTAGCCGCTCTTGTTCGTGACCTTGACGTCGAAGGACAGGGTGCCGGTGGCGCGGTCCGAGCGGGTGGCGACGAACTGGATGTCCAGCAGCGAGGAGAAGTCCGACACCGCCGTGAAGGCGACGGTGTAGGCCGCGGTCAGCTGCAGGCCGACGCTGGATCGGATGCGCTTGTCGACGGTGAGGGTGTAGTTGCCGCCATCGGGCGACTCGAAGCGCAGGGTGACGGTGCGGGTCGCGGCGTCGTAGCTCAGGGCGCTGAGCGCCACGGCCTTGCCCGTGGCGTCGACGAGGTGGTAGTTGGCGACGTTCGTGACGGAGCTCAGGTCGCCCGCCTCGCCCACGCGCATGTCGTGGTCGAAGGTGACGGTGATGCTGCTCATCGGCAGGGCCACGATGGCGCCGGCCGCCGGGCTGGTGCGCAGCACCGAGGGCGCGACCAGGGGCGCCAGCACGTCGACCTGGCTGCCGTTGGAGACGAGCAGGCGGCCGTCGCTGGTGGCGATCAGCTGCTCGGCGCTCGGCCCGCCCTGGGCGACCGCCAGCCAGTCCATGGTGGCGAGGTCCACCATGTAGAGGCTGGCCTTGTCCGTGCTGCCCGAGGGGATGCGGGCGGAGACGAAGAGCAGGCCCTGCAGGGCCGTGCCGGCCTGGCCGAAGGCGAGGGAGTCGAGCTCGGCGTCGATCTCGAGCTGGGCCTGGGCCTTGCCCTGGGCGTCGAAGCGGATGACCTGGCCGCGCGTGGGCCAGGTGGTGGCCCAGAGGCTGCCGTCCGGCGCGACGGCGAGGTCGTCGACGCGGATGTTGCTGAAGTGGGTGAAGCTGCGCTTGACCGGGTCGAACACTTCCACACCGTTGCCCGAGGACACGTAGAACACGCCCTTGGCGCGGTCGAAGGCCAGGCTCTGGGTGATGCTGTCGCCGTAGCGGTTGATGATGTCCAGCGTCTGCGGGTCCAGCTCCAGCAACTGGCCACCGCCGCTGGTGGCCCACAGGCCGCCGCTGGCGTCGTAGGCCAGGTCGTAGACGGGGCTGTCGAGCTGCACGGCCGGCGCCAGCGCCTTGCCCCCCGTCGGGTCGAACAGGTAGAGGGCGCCGCGGTTGCCGCCGCCGCTGACGATGAAGCGGCCGTCGGGGCGCTCGAGGATGGCCAGCGGGCCGATGCCCGAGAAGCTTTGCGTGATGCCGGTGCCGAAGGCTTCGCCGCTGAAGGGCGCCAGCACGGTCGTGAAGTTGGACGGCCGCGAGGACACCGCGCCCGGCAGGTTCTGCAGGGCCTTCAGGAAGAGTTCGTTGGTGCTGGTGGCGTTGCTGGGCGCCGGGGGCGGCGCCACGTCCTGCGTGGTGCGGCCGACCTGGGGCGTGCCGCCCACGTCGACGACGGTGCCGTCGCTCGGCAGGTCGCCGCTGGGCGCCAACTCGCGGTTGCCGGCGTTGTCGATGGACAGGGCCAGGAACTGGTAGCTGTGGCCGGCCCGGCCGGTGTAGACCCCGTTGTTGTCGGTGGTCTGGCGCTGCCAGATCGTCCACGCGCCGCCGTCTTCGCGGACGTAGACCGTGGTGCTGCGCACGCCCGAGCCGGCGCTGCCGTCGGCGGCCTGCCAGCTGACCTTGTAGTCGGCGGCGCTGCCGGCCACCGGCGTGGCGGTGAGGGTGGTCTTGGGCGGGGTGACGTCCAGGGTGCTGGTGACCTTGCCGGTCTCCATGGGCGCGCGGTTGTCGAGCTCGACACGGGCCTGGGCGGTGACGGTGGCGCCGTCCTGCGCATTGAAGTCGGACTGCACCGTGTAGCTGACGAAGCCCTGGCCGCGGCCCTGGGAGTCGTCGGGCTGGAGCAGGCCGCGGGTGGCGTCCTGCAGCACTTCGCCGGTGTCGGGGTCGATGGCCTGCAGCAGCCAGGTGGCGGTGCGCGTCTCGGGGTCGACGCCGGCGCTGACGCGCACGATGAAGCCCAGCGAGTTGCGCAGGTCGAAGTCGCCCTGGAAGTTGGCGCGGTCCTGCGGCACGTGGATGGTCACGCCGCCGACCTTGATGTCGCCGAGGCGGAAGCTGCGCAGCGAGACGTTGGCGTCCAGCACGGTCGAGACGCGCACCTGCTCGGCGCTGCTGCCGGAGCCGGCCGGGTTGGCGAACTTGATGGTGTAGGGCAGCGGCGTGTTGGCGGGCAGGTATTGCTCGCTGCCGAAGCCGTTGGGCCCGACCATGGAGGCGCCGTTGGCGGTGTTCTGCGCGATCTGGTTGAAGATGCGCTGCAGGTCCAGCGCCGTCAGCGTGTTGCTGCTGGCCAGTGACGAGAAGCCCGGGTCGGTGGAGTTGACCGCCGAGCTGCTGCTGAAGGGCGAGAAGATGTTGATCGACTGGTAGTAGGTCGAGTGCGACAGCCCCAGGTTGTAGTTGGCGTAGTTGCCCGACACGGGCACGGGGATGTTGTACTCGCCGCACTCCAGCGACTCGCGATGGTCGCTGCCGATCATCTGCGTCAAGGTGCCGGGCGCGTCGCCGTACCACCTGTGCAGTTGGTCGAAGAAGGCGCTGAGTGTGGCCGGGCCGGAAATCTGCTGGCCGACGGGGCCGACGAGGATGCCGCTGGCCAGCGTGGCCATCAGGCTGATGACCTTCTCGTCGGTGCGGATGGGCGGCGCCTGGTCGGCCGGGCGCAGCAGGCCGCTTTCCTCCAGCGCGCCGAGGTAGGCCTTGACCCAGGTGTCGCGGTCGCCCGCGAGGTTGACCAGGGCGGCATTGGCGTGGGTGTCGGCGAGGACCGCCGTGCGCAGGCGTTCGGCTTCCTGGGTCTGCAGGGTCACGAACTCGTCCCGGGTCAGCGGCGTGGCGGCGGCGTTGACGTTGAACAGGAAGGGCGCGAACAGGCCGATGCAGTCGTCGATCTTGGCGTTCGGGTTGCTGAACCACTCGGCCAGCTCGCTGCCGAGTGAGCCGACGCCGTCCTTGAGGACGTCGGCCTTGGCGAGGTCGGGCCTCGCCGCGTAGACGGCGCGCTTGTAGGCCTCGAAGTCACGGTCGAAGATGGCCTGCAGGCCCGGGTAGGTCGTGACGGAGAAGTTCATCCCCACGTAGCCGCCCGACTCCACGTCCAGCGCATAACCCGGCGCCAGCATGGTGCCGAAGGTGTTGACCTCGCTGTCCAGGCTGGCCCAGGCCACGTCGCTGCGGCGGTTGCCGTCCGGCGAGCCGGCGACGTTGGACGAGAAGCTGGTGTAGGGCAGGCCGTAGACCTTGGCGTTGTCGCCCAGCTCCGTCACGCCGAAGCTGAAGTGGACGTAGGGCGTGTCGACGTTGGTCAGGCTTTGCAGCGAGATGCTGTACAGGCCCGTCTGGCCCGAGGGCACGACGCGCGGGCCACCCAGGCCGATGGTCACGTCGATGGGCAGGGCCGTCTCGACGAGGTAGCGGTAGGGCAGGGTGGCGACGGCGCCGTTCGGGTTGATGACGGCCACGTCGTAGAGGCCGTGCGGGACGTTGGTCAGGTCGAAGATGGCCTTGATCGTCGTCGCGTCGATGACCTCGTAGCGGACGGGCGTCACCTCCAGGATGCCGGGACGCACGAGCTTGACCACGGCGCCGGGCTTGAAGCCGGCGCCGGTGATGGTGGCCGAGACCCACTTGCTGTCGCCGCCCTGGTCCTGCGTGATGTTGGTGATGCTGAAGGGCAGGGTCCTGGCGGTCAGCGTGACCGGCGTCGAGGCGCCGGAGCGGCCCTGGATGAGGACGTAGTAATCCCCCGCCTGCGTCGTCGGGACGACGGTGCTGGGGTCGGCCGAGAGGACCTGCTGGGCGCCGAAGTCGAAGGCCGAGGGGCTGGCCGCGTCGCCGTAGCGGACGTAGAGCTCGTTGGCATTGAGGTTGTTGGCGGCGTCGAGCAGGACCTGCAGGGTCTCGCCGGCGCCGACCGTGACGCGGTACAGCCGCTGCTCGCCGGGCGCGAGCGTCGTCTGCAGCGGCACGCCCAGCGCCAGGGTCGGCACCGTGACGGCCAGCGCCGAGGCGCTGGAGGCGATGTTGTTGCGCTCGCCGATGCTGGCGCTGGCGCCTTCGTTGACCTCGTTGTAGATGTCGGTGCGGACGATGATGCGGTAGCTGCCCGCCTTGGCCGGCGGCAGCTTGGCGGTCAGCTCGGACACGTAGGTATCGCCCACGGCCAGGCTGCCGTTGTGCTGCACCTTGCCGAGCAGGATGTCCTGCAGGCCCCATTCGCTGTCGACCGAGAGGTAGACGGCGTCCGTCCACGAGCCCTCGGCCACGGCGCCAGCCTGGTTCGTCACCCAGAACTTGATCTTGACGTCGTCGCCCGTCGCGGCCGTGGTGGGCACGGCGATGTCGGTGACGGCGAGGTCGGACGGCGGCGGCAGCTCGATGAGCATGGGCGTGCCCCGCGCGGTGGCGTTGTTGTCCTCGTGGGTGCCTTCGTAGACCTTGCCACGCGGCTCGCCGCCGGCGTTGATGACGGGGTCAGTGACGACGAAGACGTAGAAAGAGCCGGTCAGCCCGGCGGGCAGCTTGAAGGTGCCGGTGCCGTCGTAGTGGCCGCCGGCGGCGACCGAGCCCTTGTGCTCGACGTCGCCGAGGTAGCGGTCGGTGCGCGGGTCGAAGACGGGGTCGACCGAGAGGTAGACCTGGTCGCGCCAGGTGGCGTTGGCCGGCGTGGCCACGCTGCCCTGGTTGACGACGGTGTAGGTGACCGTGACGTCCTGTCCGCGCACGGCGTGGTCGGGCGCACCGACCGTCGTGACCTTCAGGTCGGGTGCCGGCGAGAGCGTGACCTGCACGGGCACGACGACGGCGTTGTTGCCCTCGTCGCGGAACTCGGGCACCGAGTCGCGGTTCTGGTAGACCTGCTTGAGGCCGACGTTGGCGGCGCCGCTGGGCTCCTGGCCGACGACGTCGGCGTCGGTCACGACGATGAGATAGAAGGGCCCGTCGGCATCCGCCGGGATCTGCAGGTTGGTGTTGACGGTGTAGCTGCCGTCCTTGGCCAGGCCGCCGTAGTGGGTGAAGCTCGCCAGCTGCAAGTCGGTCGTGTCCAGCGAGGGGTCGCGGGACAGGTAGACGCGGTCGGCCCAGCTCCACTGGCGCACGTCGCGGGTGCCGAGGTTGCTGACGGTGAAGCTCAGCGGCACCGACTGGCCCGAGGTCAGGCCGGCCGGCACGTCGATGTGGGTGATCTTGAGGTCGGGCTCGCGGTAGGTGACGACGAGCTCGCCGCGGCTGAGGTTGTTTGTGGCGGCGGCGCCCTCGTAGACCGAGCTGCCGTAGAAGGCGCGCGAGTCGGCGTTCAGCCCCGCCTGGGCCTCGGCGTCGTTGGGGTTGTGCACCACGTCGGTGGCGACGTAGACGTAGTAGGGGCCGTCCCAACCCGCCGGCACGGTGATCTCGCCGGTGGTGGTGTAGCTCTGGCCGTGGGCCAGGCCGCCGCCGGCCGCGTGCACGAAGCTGCCGACCTGGATGGCCCGGTTGCCGAAGACCGGGTCGGGCGACAGGTAGACGCGGTCCGTCCAGAAATGCGTGCCGCTCCAGACGTCGGCGCCGTCGTTGACGACGGTCCAGGTGACCTGGGTTTTCTCGCCCGAGTAGTTGACGGGCTGGGTCGTGATGGACGTGACCTTGAGGTCGGCCGGGCGGGCGACGACGGGCGCCTCGGCCGTCTTGGTGTTGTTGTGCTCGTTGCTCTCGATGACGAAGGGCGCCTGGGGGTTGTTGTCGGCGATGACCGAGACATACATGCCCATGAGGGCCGGCGAGAGGTCGAAGCTCTTGGTCTGGGTGTAGCTCTGCAGCGGGTCCAGCGAGTTGCTGCGTTCGAACGCGCCGAGGAACCAGATCTTGGCGTTGGGGGCGGAGATGTCCGCCGTGTCGTGGGCGAAGACGTAGTCGTACCAGGTCCCGCCGACGCCGACGGCCTGGCCCTCGCCGATGTTGCGCACGGTCCAGGTGACGGTCAGCGGGCCGTCCACCGAGCCCGGCTGGGCGGCGCTGGCGTTGGTCGACACGTCGGTGACGATGAGGTCGGGCAGCGGGGGCGTGGGCGTGCCGATGACGTCGATGGCCCGGGCCTTGTAGTTGCTGCTGTCGGCCTCGCGGGGGTCGTCGGGGTTGACGTTGGTGGCGAGCTGGTCCTCGTAGACGGCGTCGTAGGCGTCGGCCCAGGGCGTGATGTAGTAGGTGCCCGAGGCGATCTGCTGGGGCAGGCGCACCTTGACCGTTTGCGTGTAGCTCTCGCCCACGGCCAGCACGCCGGCGTGGGCGAAGCTGCCCAGCTGCACGGCGTCGTTGCCGGGAATGACGATGGGCGTGCCGTCGGAGGAGAGCACCGAGCGCGAGCCGGGGCTGGGGCGGGTCTTGTCCTTGGTCAGCCACAGGGTGTCGGTCCAGCCGGAGACGCTGGTGGCCGCCGAGCCCTTGTTGGTGACGGTGTAGGTGACCGTGACCTCGCCGCCGTAGACGCCTTGAGACGGCGCGACGACGGCGGACATGACCAGGTCGGCCAGCGGCTGGGCCGTGATGGTGACGGCCTTGGCCGTCCAGTTGTTCCTCTCCTGTGTGGACGGGTATTCGTCCACCGCGCCGCCGGCATCGGCGTAGACGAGGAAGTAGCCGGGTCCGCGCAGCCGTTCGGGCAGCACGAAGCTGGGCGTGGTGCTGCGGTACTGGCCGGTCAGCGGGTCCAGGGCCGAGCCGTTGGGCACGGTGGCCAGCAGGATGTCGTCGGCGCCGGGCTGGTCGTCGTAGGAGAAGTAGACGCGGTCGACCCACTTGGTGGAGGTGCCCACCGTGCCGCGGTTGACCACGTCGAAGCTGACCGAGGCGCTGCTGCCGGCCTGAACGGTGTCGGGCGCGGTGATGTTCTCGACCTGCAGGTCCGGGCGGGGCAGCAGGGACAGCACGGTGTTGACGCTGCTGACGCGGGTGTTGTTGTCGATCTCCGGGTTGCCCTCGAAGACCGTGTTGCCGGTGTCGGTGGCGACGACGACCTGCCAGCCGCCCTCGATGCGCGCGGGCAGCTTGATGCGCTCGGTACGCGTGTAGGTGAGGCCGGCGCCCAGCGGGCCGCTGGTGGTGTAGCTGCCCAGCACGATGGGCCGCGGGCTGGTCGGGTCGCTCGGGTCGGCGCCGGCCTTGCGCAGCGAGACCACGTCGGTCCAGCTGCCATTGGCCGCGGCCTGGCCGTCGTTCCTGACGGTCCAGGTGATGTCGACGGTGTCGCCTTCGAAGGCGCCCGTGGGCGCGCTGATGGCCGAGACGCGCAGGTCGGGCGCCGGCGACAGCGCCACCTGCACGGGGCCGGTGCTGCGGACGTTGTGGACGTCGTTCTTGATGAACTCGAAGACCTGGTTGCCGGCGTTGGCCTTGACGGTCACGTAGACCGGGCCGGAGAAGCCCTGGGGCAGGGTGATCTCGCCCGTGCGGGTGTAGCCCAGGCCGGTGCCGAGGGCGCCGAAGTGGTCGAAGGCCTGCTGGACGATGGGGTTGCTGCCGTCCGGGTTGGCCGAGACGATGACGACGTCGTACCAGCTGGTGCTGTTGGTGACGGCGATGCCCTGGTTGCTCACCGACCAGGTCACCGCCAGCTTGCCGCCCGACTGGGCGGTGGCCGGCGCGCTGACGTCGGTCAGCACGAGGTCGGCGTAGGGCTGGGGCATGAGGTCCAGCGGCGCGGCGGCGGCGGCGCGGTTGTCGGCCTCGGAACCGTTCTCGAAGACCTGGCCGAGGGCGTCGGCGACGACGAAGACCTTGTAGCGGTCCGGTCGGTAGCTGGCGGGGGCGAAGATGGTCTCGGTGCGGCTGTAGCTGCCGTCCTTGGCGAGGCCGCCTTCGTGCAGGAAGTTGCCGAGGACGAGGTCGTCGGCGTTGCCGATGACGTCGTCGGTGGACAGCACCACGCGGTCCGTCCAGCTGCCGGTGTAGCCGGCGCCGGTGCCATGGTTGTTGACGGTCCAGCCGACGGTCACGCGGGCCGGGTCGGCGATGACCTGGGTGGGCGCCGTGACGTTGCTGACCGCGAGGTCGGCGTAGGGCGCCAGGTTGACGGTGATGGCGCGCGAGACGGCGTTGTCGGCCTCGCCGCCGACCTCCTTGATGCCGCCGCCCGCGTCGGTGACGGCGATGAGGTACCAGGGCCCCTGCACGTCCACCGGCACGGTGACGTCGAAGGTGGTGGCATAGCTGCCGCCGGCCGCGACGGTGCGGCTCACGGCCTGGGTGTCGAGCAGGCGGGCGCCGCTGCCGAGCGTCGGCGTGGCCGAGAGGTAGAGGCGGTCGGTCCAGCTGCCGCTGAGCACGGCGCTGCCGGCCTGGGAGACGTTGAACACGACGTGCAGGCTGCCGCCGGAGGTGGCGGTGTCGGGCGCGTCGATGCTGGTGGCCAGCAGGTTGACGTGGCGCAGGGCGACGGCGCCCGCCGAGGCGCCCTGGTTGTTGGCCTCGCGCTGCGACTCGTAGACCTGGTGGGCGGCGTCGGTGACGACGAGGATGCGCGCGGTGCTGGTGTCCGCGCCGTCCGGCAGCGTCACCTTCAGCGAGGCGTCGTAGTGGCCGCCGACGGTGAGCGCCTCGGTGCGCGTGCGGGTACCGAGCAGCGTGGCGCCGGCCAGCTGGCCGTCGAGACTGAAGTAGACGTAGTCGGTCCACGGACCGGTGGCGTCGGCCTCGCCGCTGTTGCCGACCGTCCAGGTCACGGTGACCTGGCTGCCCGCGAGGGCTTCGGCCGGGGCGGCGATGTCGCTGACGGCGAGGTCCGCGGAGGGCGCCGGTGCCACCACCAGGGGCGCCGCGGCGGTGCCGAGGTTGTTGCCCAGGCGCGCGCCTTCGTAGACGCTGCCGTCGAGGTCGCTCTTCACGAGCACGCGCCAGGTGCCCGGCAGGTCCTGCGGCAGGGTCACGGTGCGGCGCTCGCCGTAGGCGTCCTGCGCGGCCAGCGGGCCGTTGTGCAGCACCGTATCCAGCACGATGTCGTCGCCGTTGCCGAACACGCCGTCCTGCGACAGCACGACGCGGTCCTTCCAGCTGCCGGTGGCGGCCGTGTCGCCGAGGTTGCGCACGCGCCAGGCGATCTCGACCTGGGTGCCGGCCACGGCCGAAGGCGGCGCGGTGACGAGTTCGACGTTGAAGTCGGCGTAGGGCGCCGTCACGTCGATGGGGGTCGCGGAGGAGGTGTTGTCGGCGCGGGTGTCGGGTTCGGGGCCGGCGTTGCCGGCGTCGGTGCGGACGATCCAGTTCAGCGTGCCGTCGTATTGCAGCGGCAGCGTGACCTGGGCCGTGGCGGTGTAGGAGGCGCCGGCCGCCAGCGGGCCCTGGTGGACGACGTCGGCGGTGGCGCGGTTGTCGCCGTCGCCGTAGAGGGTGTTGCCCGAGAGCTCCAGGTGGTCGGTCCAGCTGCCGGTGGCGGCGGCGCTGCCGATATTGGTGACCGTCCAGCTGACGGTGACGGTGTCGCCGCCGCGTGCGCTGGCCGGCGCCGTCGGGGCGCTGACCTTGAGGTTGGGGTAGGCCGCGACGACGGACGTGGCCGCCAGCGTGGCGGCGTTGTTCGACTCGGCGGTGGCGCCGGCGTTGTCTTCGACGACGCTGTTGTTGGCGTCGGCCGTGACGGTGATGACGAGGTCGCCCGCGCCAGCGACGCCGTCGGGCAGCTTGAAGCTGGCCTGGCGCTGGCGTTGTTCGCCGGCCTCGATGGGGCCGTCGGCCACGGGGTCGTAGATGACGGACTTGGTCACCACCGTCTGGTGGGTGGTGGCGTTGTAGACGGTGATGCGCTCGGCCAGGCCGGTCGTGACCGGTGCATTGCCGGCGTTGGACAGCGTCCAGCGCAGCGTGAGCGTGGCGCCGCTCTGCACGGGGCCGGGGTCCAGTGCGAGGCTGGCGGGAACGAGGTCGGGCGCCGAGACGCGGGTGACGCTGGCGGTGTTGTTGGTCTCGCCGGTGCCCGCCGGGTTGACTTCGGGGACGACGCCGCCGGCGTCCACCGTGACGGTGAAGGAGAAACGGCCCTCGCTGCTCGCGCCGGCCGGCCAGGCGATGGCCACGCTGCGGGCGGCCGTGCCGTTGCCGGCGGCGAGCACGCTGCCGTCGTGGTCGACGGTGGTGGTGTAGACGACCTGGTTGGTGATGAGGTTGCGCACCACCAGGGTCTCCTGCCAGGCGCCGCTGGTGTCGCGGGTGCCGGCGTTGCGGGTGGTCCAGCCGACGGTGACGTTGCTGCCCGGCAGCCAGCCGCCGGCCGGCTGCACGCTCAGTTGCTCGGGCAGCAGGTCGGCGTAGGCCGGCAGCGTGGCCGTGACCTGGGTGACGGTGGTGTTGTTGCTCTCGCCGGTGCCGGTGGTGTTGCGCTCGTCGAGCACGTTGTCGACGTCGACGGTGACGGCCACGCGGAGCAGGCCGGCGCCGCGCATGCCCTCGGGCAGGTTGAGCTGTACGGAGCGGGCGACGTCGGCGCCCGCGGCCAGCGGGCCGAGGCTGCCCACGTCGTAGGGCAGCACGCGGGTGGCCAGCACTTCGCCCGTGTCGGCGCGGCTGACGACGATGCGGTCGTGCCAGCTGAGGTTGGCCGGGCGCTCGCCGCCGTTGTGGTCGGTCCAGGCCACGGTCACGGTGCTGCCGGACTCGATGGCGCCGCCCGCGGCGGTGACTTGCAGGCCCTGCGCCATCAGGTCGGGCGAGGGCTGGTACTCCAGGCCGGTGATGCGCGTGGGCGCCACGTCGGGCAGGGGCTGCACCAGCATGCGCACGGCATTGCTGGCGCCGGCGTTGTAGCGGCCTTCGAAGGCCAGCACGTAGCTGCCGGCGTCGGCCAGGGTCTGCACGTCGAGGTCGGCGAAGTTGCCGACGTAGGCGACCTGGTTGCCCGCCGGGCCGAAGAGGCGCCAGGCGCCGTTGCTGCTGGTGAACTGCTGGACGTCGAAGAAGAACTTGTCGCCCGCGTTGGCGGTGAAGCTGTAGAGCTGGGTCTCGGTGCCGCTGGGCAGCGTGGTGGTGAAGGGCGTGCCCGTGGTGATGGGCGGGGCGGAGGCCAGGTCCAGCAGCCGGAAGGCGAAGGTGCCGGTGGCGTCGTCGACGCCGTCGATTTTGAGGGTGTAGTTGCCGGCCGGCAGGTCCAGCAGCGGGTTGTAGAAGTAGAAGTCCTGGGCGTCGGAGCTGGTCAGGGTGCGGGCGTTGACGACCACGCCCTGCGGGCCGGTCAGCGTCCAGCGGAAGCCGGCGTTGTTGAGGGTGTCGAACAGCAGGCGGCTGCGCTGGGTCAGCGCGAACTGGTAGTTCGCCTCCTGGCCGGGCTGCGTGAGGGTGGCCTCGACGCGCTGGCCCAGCGTCAGGCTGCCGGCGATGTCGGTCAGGCGCCGGACGTTGAACTGGTAGGCATTGCTGCCGCTCGCCTGGTAGCGCCGGCCTTCGACGACCAGCGTCCAGGTGCCGGTCTGGTCCAGCACCTGGGTGTCGACGTCGCTGAGGTTGCTGAACCAGCGCTGCTGGCCGTTGGGGGCGATGAGGCGCCAGCTGCTGTCGGCGGTGCCGACCTGCTGCATGTCGAAGTAGAAGCGCTGGCCGGCCGTGGCGTCGAACTTGTAGAGGTCGGTCTCGTTGCCCGGGTTGAGGGCGCCGGTCACGGCGGTGCCCGGCGTGATGGCCGTGGCCGAGGCCAGGTCCAGCAGCCGGAAGGCGTACAGCCCCGTGCCGCTGCCGGAGACGGTCAGCGTGTAGCTGCCCGGCGGCAGGGTCATGACGGGGTTGGCCGTGTAGTCGGAGCTGCGCTGCTGGAAGTTGAGGCTGCCGAACTGCCCCTGGACGCTGCTGAGCGTCCATTGCAGGCTGCCGTTGTCGGCCCGCGGGTCCATGACGACCTGGGTGGGCTGGGTGACGGTGAAGCTGTAGGTGTCGCGCTGGGTGGCGGACTTGTGGTCGCCGCTGACGAGCTGGCCCAGGCTGATGGGCTGGTTGGCCGGCGGCGTGGTCGTGACGCGGGCCCAGTCGACCGCCACCTCCGAGGGATGCGGGGCGCCGCCGAGGGTGTCGTACTGGTAGACGGCGAAGCGGAAGCCGTCGGCGAAGGCGTCGGTCGTCACGCCCAGGTCCCGCGAGGCGAGGACGGTGGTGCCGTCGTCGGCCAGCACGACGGCGCGCAGGTTGCCGTCGGCCGGCGCCTCGATGCGCAGGCGATACCAGGTGTTGTCGGCGAAGGCGAATGCCGTGCTGCTGTAGCCCGCGCCGCCGACGTTGGTCGTTCCGCTGCGCCACTGGCGGTTGTTGCTGGCGTCGCTGAAGAGGTTGACCCAGGCGTTGCGGTTGGGGTCGGCCGCGCTCTGCACGTTGATGCCGATGAACTCGTCGGTGCTGACGCCGGCCACGCCCTGCACGAGGGTGTTGAAGCGGACTTCGTAGCTCAGGCCCTGGCCGGCCGCGGTGGCGGTGGTGGTCAGCGCATTGCCGGTCTGGTAGCTGGTCTGCTGGGTGTGCAGGCGCACGACCGAGGCGCCGCCGACGGCGTCGGCACTGACGCTGAGGTTGCCGCCCGATTGCGTCCAGCCGGAGCCGGCGGCACCGGGCAGGGCCGGGCCGTCGAAGCTGTCGTCGAAACCGCTGACGCGTTCGGCCAGGGTGTTGCCCTGGCGGACGACCTGGAAGGCGAGGTTGTTGGGATTGGGGCTGTTGCGCCGGCCCTCGAGCAGCAGGGTGTAGCTGCCGCCCTGCAGGTAGGTGCGGGTGGCGACGTCGCCATTGAAGTTGCTGGTCCAGAGCTGCTCGCCGGTGGGCGAGATCAGCCGCCAGCGCATGTCCGTGTTGCTGGCGGACAGGAAGTCGAAGAAGAGGCGGTCGCCCGCCGTCACGTCGAAGCGGTAGGCCTGGGTCGAATTGCCCGCGGCCAGGGTGGTGTTGACGGCGCTGCCCACGGCCAGCGGCGGCGCGGCGGCCAGGTCGAGCAGGCGGAAGGCGAAGTCGCCGGTGGCGTCGCCGGGCGCGTCGACGCTGAGGGTGTAGGTGCCGGGGCGCAGTTCGTAGACGACGCGGTTGTTGTCGGCGGGGTTGGACAGGTGGCCGTCGCTGCCGCTGCGGTCGACGGAGTCGCTGGCGTTGAACTGGCGGGCATTGACCAGGGTGCCGTCGGGGCCGGCCAGGGTCCAGGTGAAGTTGCTGTCGCTGAGGCTGTCGAAGACGACGCGCTTGAGGCTGTCGACCTGCAGGGTGTAGACGGACTTCTGCCCCGGCGAGGCGATGTGGCCGCGCACGGTGTCGGGCAGGCCGTCGTACAGGCCGACGAGGCTGCCGGCCGGTGCGCCGGCGACGGTGTTGGTCACGGCGGTTCCGCCGGGCTGGTTCAGCAGGTAGCTGAGCACCAGGCCGGCCTCCTGGCCGGTCGGCACGGCCTGGGTGCCGGCGGCGATGTCGGCGTTGCTGCGCGCCTGGTTCCACACGCGCACGTCGCGCAGGGCGCCCCGGTAGTTCGAGAAGTCGCCGTTCTGCTCGGCGCGCGCCTGGCCGATGAACAGGGGCGAGCTGGAGGCGGTGGCGTCGTTGCCCGAGAGCGTGGTCTTGGCCACCTCGACGCCGTTGACCAGCAGGCGCAGTTGGTGGCTGTCGCGGTCGATGACGGCGGCCACGTGCTGCCATTGGCCCCACTGGATGAGGCCGGCGGCGGTGCCGAGGGTGCGGTTGCTGCCGTCGCCGGTAGAGACGTGCAGCGAGCCGTTGCGGTTGAGCCAGAGGCTGAAGGTGCGCTGGCTGCCGTTGCCGTCGCCCTTGTAGAGCAGCGAGGTCCAGTTGGTGTCGGGCTGGACCGGGTTGATCCAGGCCTCCATCGTGACGTTGTGGCTCAGGTTGAGGGCCGGGTCGGCGCCTGCCTGCAGCCATTGCGTGCCGTCGAAACCGAGGGCGCTGCCCTGCCAATCGGGCGCCTTGGGCTGGCCCTGGCCGAGCACCAGGGGCTGCTGCGCGTCGGTGACCGGGCGCAGGTTGAAGCTGTAGTTGCCGGGCAGGTCGGTGTCGTCGCGGCGGCCCTCGACGAGCAGCAGGTATTCGCCCGTGGCCGGCAGGGTGAAGGTGTCGACGTCGTTGCCGGGCGTGGCGTACCAGACTTCGGCGCCATAGGGCGAGACCAGGCGCACGCGGCCGTCGGTCATGCCGAAGGCGGCGGCGTCGAAGTAGTAGCTGCTGCCCGCCGTGCCCTGGAAGCGCCAGCCGGCGGTGCGGCTGCCAGGGTTGAGAGTGCCGGTCACCTGCGTGCCGGGGGTCATCACCGGCAGGGCCGAGGTCGCCACCATGCGCAGGGCGTAGGCCGAGGTGTTCTCGCCGCTGGCGTCGATGCGCAGGGTGTAGGTGCCGGCCTGCAGGTCCAGCAGCGGGAAGGCGTCGTTGGCGTCCGTCGCCGCCATGTTGCGCGTCAGGTCGAAGCCGCCGGGGCCGGTGAGGCGCCAGGTCACTTTGCCGTAGGCGTTGTAGAGGCTGTCCATCAACACCTGGGTGCGCTGGCCCAGGGTGAACTGGTAGGTGTCGGTCTGGCCGGGCTGGGCCAGCGTGCCGGCGATGACGCCGTCCAGGCCGGCGAAGCTGTTCCTCACCGTGGCCTGGGTGGCCAGGCCGAGTGCGGCGGTGCTGCCGTCGGCGCCGAGGGTGTCCAGCGGCAGGTAGACGGCCAGGCCGGATTCGTTGCCGGCCAGCGGCGCGTTCATGCCGGCCTGCAGCTGCGCCGCGGTGCGGGCGACGGACCAGACCCGCACCTCGTCGATGAGGCCGTCGAAGCGCTGCTTGTCGGTGTTGTCGAACCAGGCGCTGCCCACGCGCAGGCTGCCGGCCGTGTCGATGGCGGCAGCGGGCCTGAGGCCGCCGCCGCTGCGCAGGGCGGCCTCGACGCCGTTGACGAAGAGGCGGATGCGTGGCGTGGCCGCGCTGCGGTCGATGACCAGGGCGACGTGGCTCCAGCTGCCGTCCGGCACCAGGCCGGCGACGGTCTGGGCGCTTTGCAGGCCGCTGGCGTCGCGGGTGTCGCCCCAGAGCGAGCCGTCGGCGTTCAGCCAGAGCGTGTAGGCGCGCTGGTTGTTGGCGTCGTCCTTGGCGACGATGGGCATCCAGGTCGTCGTGCTGCGCGTCGGGTTGATCCAGGCCTCGACCGTGATGTCGCCGGCCAGGTCGGTGGCCGGGCCGTCGGGCACCTCGACCGAGTTCACACCGTTGCCCAGCAGGGCGTTGCCGAAGCGGCCCGGCGCGAGCTGGGGCTGGTTGCCCAGCGAGGTACCGAGCGTGACCTGCGTGGTCGTGTCCGGCTCCTGCAGCAGGCGGAAGCTGTAGGCATTGCTCTGCCTGGCGTCGCGGTGGCCCTCGACGAGCAGGGTGTAGGTGCCGGTCAGCGGCAGGGCGAAGGTGTCGACGTCGGTGTCCAGCGCCGAGGTCCACAGGGACTGGCCGTCAGGCCCGACGAGGCGGTACACGCCGCCGCCCCCGCCGGTGGAGAGTTCGTCGAAGTAGAGCTTGAGGCCGGCCGTGCCCTGGAAGCGGTAGGCGACCGTCTGGGTGGCGGGGGCGAGGGTGCCGCTGACGACGCTGCCCATGGACACGGGCGTGGCGCCGGCCAGGTCCAGCAGCCGCAGGGCATAGGGCGCCGTCGTGGCGTTGCTGGCGTTGAGCGTCAGGGTGTACTCGCCCGGCTGGAGCTGGACGAGGTGGAAGGCGTCGTTGGCGTCGGTGGCGTTGAGGCCGGCGCTGTCGACGGTGCCCGAGGCGTTGGACAGTGTCCAGCTCAGGCCGCTGGCGCCCAGCAGGGTGTCGACGACCACCGTCATGGGCTGGCTGACGGTGAAGCGGTAACGGTCGATCTGGCCGGGGTTGGCCAGCGTGCCCTGGATGGCGCCCGGGATGCCGCCGAAGAGCTTGCCGACTGTCAGGCTCAGGGACTGCGGGCCGCTGTCGGCCACGCCCGTGCCACTGCCTTCGTCCAGCCCCAGGCGCAGGGCCAGGCCCGGCTGGGCGCCGGGCAGCGCCTTGTTGAAGTTGTCGGCGATCTGCTGGCCGGTGCGGGCCGTGCTCCAGAGCCGGACCTCGTCGACGGCGCCGTCGAAGGAGCCGAAGCTGGCGTTGTACTCGGCGGTGGTGCCGATGCGCAGCGGCGCCGGCGTGCCGACGGCGGGCGCCGTGCGGATGTTGTCCTTCTGCGCGGCCAGCACGCCGTTGATGTAGAGGCGCAGCTGGTGGCTGGTCTTGTCGATGACGGCCGCGACGTGGCTCCACGCGCCGGCCTGGATGGAGCCGGCGGCGCTGTCCACCGCCTGCTCGCCGGTGGCGTCGTAGGTGGACAGGCGCAGGTAGCCGCTGCTGTTGAGCCAGAGCGAATAACTGCGCTGGCCGGCGGCATCGCCCTTGACGGCGATGGGCTGCCAGGTGGCGCCGAAGCGGTCGGGGTGGATCCAGGCTTCGAAGGTGACGTCGTTGCGCAGGTCGGTGGCGGCGCCGTCGGGCACGGCGATCTCGCGCCGCGCATCGAGCTCCAGCGCGCCGCCACCCAGGGCCGGCGCGCCCGGCACCCAGACCGGGCTGCTGTCGGTGCCCTGGGCGAGGTCGATGTCGAGGCTGCGGTCGCCCGTGTCGCCGACGCGGAAGGCGAAGTTCTGCGCCGCCGGGTTGCTGTTGTAGCCGTTGAGCGTCAGCGTGTAGCGGCCGGACTGGACGAGGTTGAGTTCCTGGTCGCTGCCGGTGTAATTCCAGAACACCTGCTGGCCGTTGGGGTCGAAGAGCCGCCAGTCGGCATTGATGCCGGCCAGGCCCTGGAAGTACAGGTGCTGGCCGGCCGTGCCGTCGAACCGCCAGGACTGCACGCCGTAGCCGGGGTTCAGCGTGCCCGACACCACCTGCCCCATGGGCAGGGCGGGGCTGGCGCCGAGGTCGACCAGCCGGAAGCCGTAGGCGCCCGTCAGGTTGCCGTCGATCTTGAGGGTGTAGGTGCCGGCCTTCAGGGGCGTGGCGCCCCAGTCGGACCAGTTGCCCGTGGAGACGGTGCCGCGCTCGTCGGTCAGGGTCCAGCGCAGGTTGCCGCTGTTCTCGCGCGTGTCCATCATCACCAGCGTGGGCTGGGCCAGCGTGAAGGTGTAGAGGTCACGCTGCGTCGTCACGGGGCGGGTGCCGGTGACGAACTGGCCGAGGGTCAGGGCCTGCGGGGCCGCCGGCGTGGTGGTCAGGCGGGCCCAGTCGATGGCGACGTCGTGGATGGCCGTGCCGCTCGTCGTGGTGTTGGACTGGTAGATGCCGAAGCGGGCGCCGCCGGCGAAGGCATCCGTCGTGACGCCCAGGTCCAGCGTCATCAGCTCGGCGCCGGCATCGCTGAGCAGCGTCGCCTTGATGCTGCTGTCGGGCGCGGCCCACAGGCGCAGCCGGTACCAGGTGTTGTCGCTGAAGTTGAAGGCCTGCGACTGGTAGTAGTTGCCGCCGCCGACGCCGCGGTTGTCGACGCCCATCGAGCGGGCGCCGCCGGTGGTGTTGCTGCGCAGGGCCGTGGCGACCCAGCGGCTGGGGTCGGCCACGTCGGTCAGGGACAGGCCGATGAGCTCGTCGAAGCCGGTGGCGCCCGACTGCACCAGCGTGTTGAAGCGCACCTCGTAGTTGAAGCCCTGGCCGACGGCGTTGGTGGCCGTCGTCCAGCCGGCACCGCGGGACTGGCCGGCAATGGCCGAGTTCAGGCGGATGACGCTCGCGCCGTCCAGCGTGCCGAAGCTGTAGCTGGGGGCGCCCGCCGAGGTCAGCGTGGTGGGCACGCCGCCCACCTGCCAGAGCGGGTCGAGGCCGGGGCCGGCGAAGTCCTGGTCGAAGCCCGTGACGCGTTCGGCCAGGGTGTTGCCCGTCTTGGCGACCTTGAAGCTGACGGTGTTGGCCGTCATCGAATAGTTGCGGCCCTCGACCAGCAGGGTGTAGGTGCCGGCCTGGGTGTAGGTGCGCTCGCCGGGATCGGTGCCGAAGTAGCTGCTCCACACCTGCTCACCGGTGGGCGAGATGAGGCGCCATTGGAGGTCGGCATTGGTGGCGCCGAGGTGGGTGAAGGCCAGGCGGTCGCCGGCCGCCACGGCGAAGGACCAGGCCTGGGTCATGCTGCCCACCGGCAGCACCTGGGTGGTCGTGGCATCGAGGGTGAGCGGCAGGGCGGTGGCGCCCAGGTCGAGCAGCCGGAAGGCGTACTCGCCCGTGGTGTCGCCCGGCGCGTCGATGGTGAGGGTGTAGTGGCCGGGGCCGAGGTCGTAGACCACGCGGCCGGTGGCGGCCGGGTCTGCGAGCACGCCGTCGGTGCCGTCGCGGTCGCGCGAGTCGCTGCTGTCGAGATTGCGCGCATTGACGAGCACGCCGCCCGGGCCGGTGAGGGTCCAGTTCATCGGGCTGCTGCGCAGCGAATCGAAGACGATGCGCCGGGTGTCGGTCAGGTCGAGGCTGTAGATGGCGCGCTGGCCCGGCGTGGCGATGCGTCCGCTGACCGCACCCGCGACGGCGGCCACGGGGTTGACGACGCTGCCCGCCAGTCCGAGCGGGCCGCTGTCGGCCACGAGGCTGCCGCTGGCGGCGTCGAAGCGGTAGTTGAGCACCAGGTCCGGCCGCGCGGTGGTGATCTGGGCGCCCATGTCGGCCGCGATGTCGGCGCCGCTGCGGGCGCTCTTCCAGATGCGCAGGTCGTCGATGGTGCCGGCGAAGGGGCTGAAGCCGCCGTAGGGCTCGTCGGTGCGGCCGATGAGCAGCGGCTGCGTGGCGGCGGAGAAGGCGTTGCCGGCGGTGCGCACGGCGCCGCTGGCCACCTCGGCGCCGTTGACGAAGAGCTTCATCACGCCGGCGTCGCGGTCGATGGTCGCCGCCACGTGGGTGCGTTCGCCCAGCTTGATGCGCCCACCCGAGCTGTAGAGGGCTTGCTCGCCGCCGTCGCCCGTGCTGAGCAGCAGGTCGCCGCCGCTGGTGATGAAGAGGGCGTAGGTGCGGTGGCTGCCGAAGCTGCTGTCGTTGCCGCCCTTGTAGACGACCGGCATGTAGGAGTTGGTGAACCGGTCGACGGTCACCCAGGCCTCCATCGTGACGGTGCGGCCGAGGTCCAGGGCCGGCGAGGCCGGCGCCTGCACCGAGCGCAGGCCGCCCAGCTCGAGGGCGCCGCCTTCGGGGCTGGGCACCCAGCCCGGGCCCGCGTCCAGGGCCTGGCCCAGCTGAAGGTCGGCCAGCACGTCCTGCACGGGCTGGACGTTGAAGGCGTAGTTGGTGGTGGCGGCGGTGTTGCCGACGCGGCCTTCCACCAGCAGGGTGTAGGTGCCGGTCTGGGTGAGCAGCTGGTTTTCGAGGTCGGTGCCGGCCGAGGTCGGGCCCACCACCGTCTTGCCGTCGGGGCCGATCAGGCGCCAGTCGGTGGACGCGGGGTTGGAGAGGGCGTCGAAGTAGAAGGTCTGGCCGGCGATGGCGCCGAAGCTGTAGGCCTGGGTCTGGTTGCCGGGCGTGAGCGTGCCCTTGACGACCTGGCCCGGGGTGATGGCCTGGGCCCGGCCCAGGTCGATGATGCGGAAGTTGTAGTCGCCGACGTGGTCGCCCATGCCGTCCACCTGCAGGGTGTAGGTGCCGGCCTTGAGGCTGAGGGCGACGTCGCCGCTCCTGGCGTTGGCGTCGCTGGCGTCCAGCGCGCGCGGCGCCGTGATCACCTGGCCCTGCGGCCCTTGCAGCGACCACTTCAGGTCGGCATCGGCGGTCAGGGAGTCGAACACCAGCTGGGTGTCGCTGGGCAGGGTGAAGACATAACGGTCGACCTCGCCGGGCACGTCGATGCGGCCGCTCACCTGGGGCGCCACGCCGTCGCCGGACATCAGCACGCGGGGCTCGAAGGAGTCGAACTGCAGCCGCGCGGCCTGCGGGAGATCGTTGCCGGCCAGGGCCTGGCGCAGTCCTTGGGCCAGTGTCTTGAGCCGCGGCTTGCGCACTCCCGCCGCCTGCGCCGGCTTGGAAATGGCACCCGTGTTCTTCTTGTCCCCGAACAGCTTTCGCATGAACTCGCCCCGTATCCGTCGTTCGTTGTGTGTCAGCGCACGTCGGAAACGGTTACTCAAACGAGAAAGCGTCAGCCCGCCTGTGACCCTGGCAAAGAAATGTTGCCACCGAGGGTGGGTTTAGGCTTCAGTCACTCGTCCCCAGAACGGGCGAGCCTCTTACCCCCCTGAACAGGTGGGTTGGGATGTCCGGTTTTTCGGGAATGCGGCGCCTGCTGGGAATGCCGGCGACGCAGGTAATGGCCCCAGTCCTTTTTGGAATGGGATGCCGGCCCCGTCACATCGGCTTGAACCGGGCCTGAAAGCTCTGGCTGACCGCGAGCCGGGTCTTTCCGTCCCGCAGCACCACGTCCATGCCGCCCAGGCGGCGGTCGACCCGGGCGACGCTGGCGAGGTTGACGACCACGGCGCGATGGATCTGCCAGAACTGCTCGGGATCGAGCTGGGCGAGCAGCTCGCGAAGCGACAGCCGCAGCAGGAACTCGCCTTCCGCCGTGATGGCGCAGGTGTATTTGTTGTCGCTGCGAAAGTGGCTGACGTCGGCCACCATGACGAGATGCAGGCGCTCGCCCTGGGAGGCCTGGAGCCAGCGCAGGGGCGCCGCCGCCGCGGGCGCCGCGGCCAGGTTCGGCGGAGCCCAGTGCTCCAGCCAGCGCGCCAGCTGCTGCGGCGGCCATTGCAGGCGCTGCTTGAGCCGCATCAGGGTCTCGTGCAGGCGTTCGGTGGACAGCGGCTTGAGCAGATAGTCCACGGCGCCCTGGTCGAATGCGCTCACCGCGTGGGCGTCGTAGGCGGTGACGAAGACCACGAGGCACAAGCCCTTGATGCGCCGGGCGAGCTGCAGGCCGTCCAGCCCGGGCAGGCGGATGTCGACGAAGACGATGTCGGGGCGCTGCTCCAGCACCAGGGCCAGGCCGTGGTCGCCGTCCGCGGCTTCGGCCAGGACCAGCAGCTCCGGCCAGAGTTCGGCCAGGCCGTCGCGCAGCCGCTGGCGAGGCAGTTCCTCGTCTTCGATGAGGATGGCGGTGGGGCGAGTCATGGGTTTTCCCCCGAGGGCAGGGGCAGCTCGATGCGGGCGCTGACGCCCCCGGCCTCGCGCTGTTCCAGGGCGAGCCTCGCGTCCTGGCCGTACAGGCTGGCCAGGCGGTCGCGCACATTGGCCAGGCCCAGGCCCTGGCCTTGCGTCGGCGCTCCGGTCGGCGCGCCCGCCGGGACATGCAGGCCGGCGCCGCTGTCGCGCACCTCCAGCACCAGGCGGGCGCCCTCGCGGCGCGCTTCGACCTCGATGCGCCCGCCCTGGGGCAGGGGTTCGATGCCATGGCGCACCGCGTTCTCCACCAGCGTCAGCAGCATCATCGGCGGCATGGCGGCGGCTTCGCAGCCGGGCTGGGCGCGCACCTCCACGCGCAGCCGGGCGCCCAGGCGCGTCGCCATCACGGTGAGATAGGCCCGTGCCAGCGCCAGCTCGCGCTCGACCGTGGACAGGGGCTCGCGCATGGACGGCAGGGCCAGGCGCAGGTAGTCGTGCAGTTCGCCGAGGAAGCGCTCGGCGGTGGCGGGCTGGCTGCGGATGAGCTGCTGCAGGCTGGCCAGCGCGTTGAACAGGAAGTGCGGCTCGACCTGGGCCTGCAGGGCCTTGAGCTCGGCCACGCTGACTTGTCGCGACAGCTCGGCCATGGCGGCGCTCTGCTCGGCCCGCGCGAGCTGCCAGCGCAGCTTCTGCTCCTCGCGCCAATGCCACCAGCGCAGGGGCAGATGCATCAGCAGCGCGAAGGCGAAGGCGGGCAGGGCCGCACGCAGGACGGGCAGGGGCCCGAGCGGCGGCAGCCAGGAGGCCAGCGTCACGTCGGGCGAGAGGCCGGCACCCAGCAGCGCGCCGGCCGCCGCCGCCAGCGGCACCGCCAGCCCCCACCACCGCGAGCGCAGGACCAACCAGGCAGCGCTGTAGGCCAGCCACAGCTGGGCCGAGATGGCGATCCAGCGCGCATGCGGCCATTGCCAGCGCAGCAGCGCCCAGGCGGCCCAGAACGTCAGGGCGGGCCAGAGGGCGCCGCGCAGCGGCCAGCGCCGGGCTGCGCTCGCCGGGTTGGATGTCGCGGCGGCCATGGCGTGCGGACTCAGTCCAGCGCGGCGTTGCGCAGCGGCTGGGGCGGCATCTTGGCCATGTTGGCGCGTGCCGCTGCGTGGAAGCGCCGGGCCCCGGCCCAATCGATGCCGACCGGGGTCGTGGTGGGCTGCACCTCCGGCCCGACGACTTCGAACTTCAGCTCGCGCACCCAGACCTGGCCTTCGCCCACCTGGGCCACGCCCAGGGTGAGGAAGGGCTCGTCGGCCGGCACGTCCATGACGACGCTGACTTCGCGCCACACGCCGTCCGCGGCGGGCAGGGGGACGCCGGCGGGCAGCTTCTTCTCCACGCCGGGCTGGCCCAGGGTGAGCGGCGCCAACACGTCGTTCTCTCCAAGCCCCAGGTAGAGGCCCGCCCAGCCGCCGGCGGCTTCGGCGCGCAGCTGGCCGCTGAAGCGCACCCGCTGGCCGGCATAGCCGGTCACGGTCTGGAAGGCGTGGCCGACGCTGGGCGCGTCCTTGCGCTGGGCGGCGATGGCGTGCAGCGTGAGGCTGGGCGAGCTGCCGGCGACGGCGGTGTCGATGCCGATCTCGTAGCCATCGAATCCTGCCGTGCCGTCGAGCAGCATGGCATGCCGGCTCGCCATCCAGCCTTCGGGCATGGGCAGGCCGGCCGCGCCGGCGCTCAGCACCAGGGCGGCAAGGGGAATGATCAGGAGGGCGCGGAAGTCCATGTCGAGGTTCCTCGGAGTTCGTTGATCGGGCTGCCGGCGTTCAGCGCAGCGCCAGGTTGTTCGGCGGCGTCTTGCGGGCCGCACGCCACTGCTGGCCTTGCAGCGTCATGGCGCGCGCCGTCTCGGCCGCCTTGGCCGCGAAGACCTCGGTGGTCGGCGGCACGTCCTGGCCCACGGCTTCCACCCGCAGGCTGCGCGCCCAGGCCTGGCCGCTGCCGACGAGGGCGAGGCCGACGTTGGCGACACCGGCGCCCAGGTCATCGCCGCCGGGGATGTCGGCCACCACGCTCACCTCGCACCAGTCGGCGCAGCCGGCCGCGCCCAGAGGGGGCGTGGTGGCGTAGTTGGGAGAGAACGGCAGGTAGGCCAGGGGCGTGTAGCCCGGGCTCACCACCAGGCCGGCCCAGCCGTCGACGCCGGCCGTCTTCACCTGGGCCGTCAGGCGGATGCGCCGGCCGGCATAGCCGAAGACGTACTGGCTGACGCCGCCGATCTCGTGCGGCTGGCGCTGCCCCAGCGACTTGACCGTCAGCGCGCGCTGCCCGCTGTTCTCGGTTTCGGGGGCCACGCCGCCTTCATGGGTGGCGCCTTGAGGCCAGGCGTAGGAGGCCTGGAACATCCAGCCATCAGGCTGGCGCAGCTTGTCGGCGCCGCTGGCGGTCAGCGCCAGGGCGGCCAGGGGAATGGCCACGAGGGATCGGTAGTCCATGCTTTCGTCCTTTCGGGAGTGGGGTGCATGCACTCTGCGCCGCCGCGCCGGCTCCCGCCCGGGCCTTGCGACGGGCCAGCCGCCCGGCCGACCAGCCAGCCCGGGCGGCGACGAGCGCCTGGCGTTTCAGAAGACCTCGATCGCGAGCGAGGCGGCTTCGAGGCCGGGGCCGCTGGCGCGCAGCGTCGCGCGGCCGGCTTCGCTGCCCGGCTGCAGGATCAATTGCGCATGGCCGCTGAACAGGCTGCGCTGCCAGGGCGCGGCGGGCGTCGTTGTGCGCAGCGTGGCCCAGCGGCGACCGCCCTGGGCGCCGTCGAACAAGGCGCGCGTGCCGCCGGCCGGCGTCGGGAAGACGGCGGTGAGCGTGGCCGGGGCTCCGGCCGCCGAATCGATGTCGACGGCCAGCATGCCGGCCTCCCGGCGCGGGGTGAGGGCGCGGCCGTCCAGGAAGAAGCGCGTTCCCGGTGCGACGTCGCCGAGGAACAGCACCCGGCGAGCGCCGGTCTCGGCCGCGGGCGGGAGGTCGGCCTGCACGAGGTTCCAGGCCCGGTCCGCGGGTTGCTGGTCGGGCGGCACCCAGGCGAAGGGATCGCGCCAGCCGGCGCCGGCTGCGTCGCCCATCAGCGCGGCCGCGTCCTCGGCGTGCGCGATGCCGCGGTGGCGCCAATGCGTGGCGGCGGCGTAGCGGTGCAGCTCGGCCGGCTTGTCGGCCTCGTGGGAGCCGGGGTCGCCGTTGCCCATGCCGATGAGCCGCAGCGGCCCGCTCGTCTCGAAAGAGACGCGCTGGCCGGCGGTCGGTACGGCGCGGCCCTCGCGGTCGACGATGTTCACCGTGACCAGGGTCACCTCGTCGCTGCCGGCCCGCAGGCGCATGCGATCGGCGGTCAGGCGCACGGCCTGGCCGTCGCCGGTGGTGGCCACGGTCTCCTGCGCGACGAGCTGGCCGCCGGAGTAGCCCAGGGCCGCCAGGCTGCCGGCCTCGTAGGGCACGCTCCATTGCAGGTGGCCGTAAGGCTTGCGCGCCTTGCGTCCGAGCGAGCGCCCGCTGAGCCGCAGCTCGACCTCGTCCGTGTTGGCGTAGACCCGCACCTCGATGGCTTGGCCTTCGCGGCCGGGCCAGTTCCAGTGCGGCAGCAGGTGCACCATGGGCTCGGCCGTCCACGCGGCCTTCAGGTAGTAGCCGCTGTCCTTCATCGCGCCGGTCGTGTCCAGCATGCCGAACTGCGACGAGATGGCCGGCCAGCCGAAAGGCGTGGTCTCGCCGCGATAGTCGAAACCGGTCCAAACGAACATGCCGGCGAGGTAGGAACGCTCGGCATTGAAGCGCCAGGCGTCTTCGATGGACGAGGTCGAGTCGCCGCCCGTGCGCCTGTCGTAGGCCGCGACGTGCACCTGCGCCGGATCGTCGAGGTAGATGCCGCGCGTGGCGTGGGTGGCGCCTTCCTCGGTGACCACCAGGGGCCGCCCGGGGAAGCGGCGGTGCATCGCGTCGATGTCGTGCTGGGCCCTGTAGTTGAAGCCGATGACCTCGGACCCGACCGAGGTGCCTTCGGCGTAGCCGGAGCTGGAGACGGCCAGCGTGGCGGGGCGGGTGGGGTCCAGGCGATGCACGATGGCCTGCATCTCGCGAGCGAGCCGGGTGCCGATCTCGCTGTTCTCGATGGCCCATTCCTCGTTGCCTACCGACCAGAGGATGACCGACGGATGGTTGCGGTCGCGGCGCACCATGCGCTCCAGCTCGTCGCGGATCTGCGGCGCCGTGCCCATCATGCGGTGTTCGTCGATGACGAGGATGCCGAGGCGGTCGCAGGCGTCCAGCAGTTCGGGCGTGGCCGGGTGGTGCGCCGAGCGGATCGCGTTGACGCCCATGGCCTTGAGCATCTTCAACCGTGCCTCGTGCATGCCGTCGGGCAGCGCGACGCCGAGGCCGGCATGGTCCTGATGGTTGTTGACGCCGTGCAGCTTGACGTGCCGGCCGTTGAGGAAGAAGCCCCGGTCGGCATCGAAGCGGATGGTGCGGATGCCGAAGGGCGTGTCGACGCGGTCGACGACCTGGCCGGCGCGCCTGACGTAGGTGGTGAGGGTGTAGCGCTGTGGCGTCTCGAGCGACCACAGCTTCGGCGCGTCGACGCGCAGGCGTGCGGCGATGTCCACGCTCGCGTCGGCCTGAACCTGGCGCACCGGCAGCTTGGCGCGGGCGACGACGCGGCCGGCGGGATCTCTCAGCTCGTGCTCCATGGTGAAGCTCTCGGCCTCCTTGCCGTCGTTGCGGACGGTCGTGCCGACCGCCACGTCAGCGCGGTCCCCATCGACGCTGGCGCTGGCGAAGCTCCCCCAGGGCGCCACATGCAGCGGCCCCGTCTGCGTCAGCCAGACGTGGCGGTAGATGCCGGCGCCTTCGTACCACCAGCCCTCCTGCGTCGTCGCGTCGACGCGCACGGCGACGACGTTGCGTCCGCCGAAGTTCAGGTAGTCGGTGATGTCGACCTGGAAGCTGGAGTAGCCGCTGGCCTCGTGGTGCAGGTAGTGGCCATTGACCCAGACGACGCTGTCGCGGAAGACGCCGTCGAACTCCAGCACGAAGCGCCGGCCGCGGGCCGACGCCGGGACGGCGAGCTCGCGCCGATACCAGCCGACGCTGTTCTCCGGGAAGCCGCGGCCGACGGCCTTCATGCCGTGCTGCGAACTGCCGCGCTCGCTGAACGGCAGCTCCACCGCCCAGTCGTGCGGCAAGTCGACGCGGCGCCAGGGCCGGTCCTCGAAGTCGGCCGCCGCCGGACCGTCGCCGTAGCCCGCCTTGCCGAAGAAGAAGGGCCGCAGGCCGTGGTCGAAGTCCTTGGCGGGATCGGTGGCATGGCCGAGGGCGAAGCGCCAGCCATCGTCGATGCGGGTGCGCTCGCGCGGTGGGGTGGCCCCGGTCGCACTGCCGAGGGTCAAGGCCAGCGCAAGGAGACCGGCGAGGAATCGAAGTGGTTTCATGGCGAGCAACGATTCAATGCGCCGGCTTGGCGATGACCCTCACTTCGCTGAGCGCGGCCGGGTGTGCGGCAGTCACGGCGGGGAAGCGGATGCGAAGGAAGGCCGCGGTGAGGGGTTTGTCGAACAGCGCGAAGTCGTGGTGCTTGCGTCCGCCCTTGCCCTCGGCGACCGGCTGCCAGTCGTTGCCGTCCTTGCTGATCTCGACGACGAAGTCGGGGCCGCCGTCCTCGGGCATGGCCATGCTCAGCCAGTGCAGGGTGTAGAGGTTCTCGAGGTGGACGAGCCAGAAGGCGGGGCCTTGCTTGGCGCTGGCCTGCCACCAGGTCTTCTCCTGGTCGTCGTTGGCCAGGGGCGCCTCGTGGCCGGGCACGGCGCCGCTGGTCGACGTCGGCCGGTTGATGGTGACGTTGATGGGGTCGCCCGGGAAGGCGATGCGCGTGAAGGGCGGGTAGGTGACGACGGGCAGGTCGGGCGCCAGCGGCGTGCGACCGGGGACGAACTTGTCGGGCCCGGTGGTCGTGATGGTCAGGCGCGCGGGCTTCAGCCCGGGCGAGGTGGCCTCGACCACGGTCTCTCCCGCCTCGTAGGCCCGCAGGCTGATCGCGGCCTGGCCGTCGCGGATGGCGACCAGGGACTTGTGGCTGAAGTGGATGCTGCGGCCGGTGGGGAACTTGCCCGGACCGCTGACGATGGCGAGGGTCACGTCCGGCGAATTGCTCAGGGCCCGGCCGGCCTCGTCCTGCACGGTGACAACGAGCTGCGAGTCGTCCAGCCCCTGGGTGCCGTGGATGACGGTCTGGCTGGCCGTCAGCTGCAGCTGGGCGGGCTTGCCGTCCACGGGCCAGGCGGGCGGCTCGACACCTCGATAGGTCTTGCGGTACCAGTGGTACTGGCGCTTGGGCAGGCGGAAGTAGTCGATGAAGCCCATGGACCCGAACTCGATCGAGGCGATGGAGCCGTGGTCGAAGGCGCACCACAGCGCCTCGCCGGCGCGCCAGGGGTAGCGCCAGGCATAGGGCTTGGGGTCGGCCTGCTGGTCGGGCGTCTCGGGCATCAGGCCGAAGCCGGGCTCGAAGGCGCCGGGGCGGTCGACCATGGTCGAGCCGTACTCCGACACCACCGACGGCACGCCGGGGTTGAGGAAGAGGGTGGCGCCGTCGCCGTTGTAGCCGGCCACGTCGCCCAGCTTGTCGATCTCGCCGCGCTGGGCACCGCCGATGGCCACCGGCCGCGTCGGGTCGATGCGGTGGAAGAAGGCCACCTCGCGCTTGAGGAAGTCGCGCATCGCGTCCATCGCCTCGCCCTGGGTGAAGAAGGGCTCGTTGCTGGCGCTCCAGACGAAGACGGACGGCCGGTTGCGGTGGATGCGCACCATCTCCTGGACCTGCTGCAGCACGCTGGCCTCGAAGTCGGGGCGGTCCGCCGGGTCGGGCGGGTAGGCGCTGGACAGCCAGCTGCCGTCGGCGCCGAAGCCGCCGATGCCCCAGAAGGGCGCTTCCGACCAGAACAGGATGCCGAGCTCGTCGGTCGCCTTCGTGAAGGCCGGCGAGTGCGGGTAGTGGGAGCCGCGGATGAAGTTGAAGCCGGCGTCCTTGACCATCTGCACGTCGCGCCGGGCGGCGCCGTCGGTCACGCCGTCGCCCCAGCCGGCCTGGTCCTGGTGCACGTTGGCGCCGATCAGGTAGAGGTGCCTGCCGTTGAGGAAGAAGCCCTGGTCGGCGGTGAACCTGACGGTGCGGATGCCGAAGGGTGTCTCGAAGCGGTCGACGGCCCGGCCGTTCACGTAGAGCCGGCTCACCAGCTTGTAGAGGTAAGGCTGGTCGGGCGACCACAGGCGCGGCGAGGCGATGTCGGGCAGCGCCTGGTCGTAGTCGGACTTGCCCGCGGCGGGCACCGTCAGCTCGCTGCGATGGCGGGCCACGCGCCTGCCGTCGGCATCCAGCACTTCGGACTCCAGCGCGACCCGGGCCGGCGCGGCGCGGTCGTTGCGCACTTCGGTCTGCACGCGCACCGAGGCCTTGTCGTCGGACACCTGGGGCGTCGTCACGAAGGTGCCGTACCAGGCCACGTGGACGGGGTCGGTCATGACCAGGCGCACGTTGCGGTAGATGCCGCCAGAGAACACGTGCTCGCCGGCGCGCGGCGCCACGCGGGCCTTCCACTCGTTGTTCACGTGCACGGCCAGCAGGTTGCGGCCCGGCTTCACCAGCGCCGTGATGTCGATGCTGAAGCCGGTATACCCGCCGACGTGTCGGCCCGCCTTCTGGCCGTTGACCCAGACTTCCGCGTCCTGGAAGACGCCGTCGAACTCCAGCGAGATGCGCCGCCCCCGGGCGGCGGCGGGCAGCTCCAGCGTCTTGCGATACCAGCCGTGGCCGACGTAGAAGCCCGTGCCGAGGAAATAGGGCTGGGAGAAGGAGTGGGGCAGGTCCACGCGCTGCCAGCCACGGGTGTCGCGCCCGACGGCCTGGCCATCGGGTGCGTCGCCGAGGGTGAAGGTCCAGTCGCGGTTGATGACCTCGCTGCTGCGCTCGGCGGCCGAGGCGGTGTTGGGGAGCCAGCCGAGGCACAGGGCCGTCATCAGGCAGATGAGAGTTCTCATTTCGTGAGTGCTGTTTCGGGTTCGGGTGAGCGGGGGCGTCGGCGCATGGGGATGGCCATGGTTCCGAGGGTCAGGGCGCGCCACAGCCATTCGAGCGGGCCGTAGCGGAAGCGCCTCAGCCATGCATGCGCCAGGGCGCACTGCACGATGAAGACGGCCAACCCGAAGAGCACCGCGGGGAAGGGGCCGGCGATGCGGTACATGCCCAGGCCGAAGCCATAGAAGAAGGGCACGCCGAACAGGGCCTGCGTCGTGTAGCCGGTCAGGCTCATGCGTCCGTAGGGCGCGAACAGGCGCAGCGCCGCGCGGGCCTTGGCCGACGGGTAGAGCAGCACGAAGCCGCCGGCCCAGATGGCCATCTGCGCGAGATTGCCGTACATGCCGATCAGCTCGTCGACGACATGCCGGCGCATGCCGGCCAGGTCCAGCGTGGCCACGCCGCGCTGCGCCAGCCAGGTCAGGCTGAAGCCCGCAGCGCCGGCGGCGAGCGCGCGCCAGGCGAGGCGGCGCAGGCGCACCGCGTCATGCCACACGCCGCTGCGGCCCATCAACAGGCCGCAGACGAACAGGCCGAGCATCTGCGGGTAGCGGAAGGTCTCGACCATCCACCACCACTTCGCCAACTGGCCGGTCCAGGCGTTCAGGTGGATGACGTCGGCCAGGCTGCCGGTGGCGAAGACCGGGTCGGTCTGCGCGTAGAGGCTCCAGAAGCGCCGCGCCGCCGGCTGGAAGCCCGGGTCGGCGGCCACGCGCCACACCTCGACCCACTGGGGGAGTTGCAGGAGCAGCAGCACCGCCACCGCAGCCAGGGCGCGCGAGGGCAGGCGGTTCAGCAGCACCAGCGGCACGCCCAGGACGGCGATGACCATGAGGATGTCGCCGCAGTAGAGCAGGCCGTGCACGTAGCCGATGGCCGCCAGCACGGCCAGGCGCCACAGGAAGCGGCCCGAGGCACCGCGCCCGTCCTGCTTCCACGCCTGCAGCGTGATGAAGAAGCTCACGCCGAAGAGCAGGGCGAAGACGGCGTAGGCCTTGCCTCCGAACAGGAAGAAAGCCCAGCTGACCGTGGCGTCGTCCAGGCGCTGCAGCCAGGGCGCGCGGCCCTCGGGCATGCGCATGAAGTCCCAGTGCTCGACGGCGTGCAGCAGCAGGATGCCGAACAGCGCCGAGCCCCGCAGCGCATCGATGATTTCCAGGCGCTCGGAGGCCCGCGGTGCCGTGGCCGGTGCGGGAGGCGCGGCCGGATGGGACGGTGCCGGTTGCTGGGCGTGCATCGATGCGGTGGGGTCTCGAAGGCGGGCGCCGGCCTCAGCGGGCCAGGTCGGCGATGGCCGCTGCGCCCAGGGCGCCGCTGTAGATGCGCAGGTCCTGCATCCGGCCCTTGAAAAAGGGATCGCCGCCGTACTGCGAACGGCCCACCCAGGTGCGCGTGGTCTGGCCGAACTGGTAGGGCGCCATCCACAGGCCGTCCGCGCTGGCGACGGGCGCGCCGTCGATGAAGAGCGTGCCCACGGTGCCGGACAGGGTGACGGCCACGTGCACCCAGCGGCCGGTGGGCAGGGCCGACGGCGCGGAGACCTTCTCCTCGGCCCAGAACTGGTTGCGCGAGGCCATGAAGCGGATCTTGTCCAGGCCGTCTCGCGGGCTCAGGGCCATGTAGGCCACGTCGGTGGAGCCGAAGTCGAAGATGCGCGTGTTGACGACGGACTGGTCCCAGTGCACCCAGACGGCGACCGTGAAGTCGCCGAGCGCCGACACGGCGCCGTCGGGCAGGCGCAGGTGGCCGGTGCTGCCGTCCAGCACCAGGCAGGCGCCGCCATCGTGTCCCGCGGCGCCCCAACTGGCACCGCCCTGCAGCGCACCGTGCCGGCCGTGGCCGCTGGCGTCCTGCGCGTCGCCGGCCAGCGGCAGGTGCAGCCACAGCTCGCCGGGCACCGCCACGCGCAGGGTATCGGCGCCCGGCCGCTCGCCCTGGGGTGTGACGGCGCTGATGCGGTAGTGCCAGCTGCCCGGGGCCGGCGCATCGGTGAAGGTGCGCGGGTCGGTGACCTGGGCGACGTCGGTGAAGGGACCGCCGGGCGACGCGGCGCGCTGGACGAGGTAGTGCGTCGCGTCCGCGCTGCCCCACCACGACAGCAGCACCTTGCCGCCGCTGAGCACGGCGCTCAGGCCGCTGGGCCGGGCCGGCGGCACCGGATCGCGCGTGAAGAACAGCGTGCCCAGGCCCGGCGAGTCGCCGCCGTCGACCCGCTCGGGGCGCTGCTTCTCCGCCATGGCCTGGGACCACGGCGCCGACAGGCCCTTGCGGCCGACGTAGTGGTGGTAGATCAGCTCCCAGCAGGGGCGGGGGTTGAAGACTCCCGCCACCGCCGTGCCGGGCCCCTGCACGCCGTCATAGGGCGTGAAGGGCATGGGGTAGGGCGTGTAGTCGGGCGCCGGCGCGGCCAGGGCGTTGGCCTTGGCGACGTATTCGGCACCGGCCAGCAGGCGGTTGTTCCAGAGGCCGTAGAGGTCCTCGCCCTGGTTCCAGGCCATCTCGCACAGCATGCCGGCCAGGGCAATGCCCAGCGTCGAGTGGCCCTGGTCGCGGTGGCTTTCCTGCCATTGGCCGAGGTAACCGGGATGCAGGTAGTAGACGCTGTGGTCGTGGGTGCCGTTGCCGCGGCCCGTGCGGTAGTAGCTGCTTGCCTCGGCCGTGATGTCCGGCCGGTCGCAGAACACGCCGATGGCGTACATGCCACAGACGTTGGCCAGGTCCCAGTTGGCCCAGTAGTGGGTCACCTTGCGGGTCTCGGTGCCGTTGTGGTTGGCCAGGAAATCGTGGCAGCGCGTGTAGAACACGTCGAGCAGCATCTTCTGGAAGCGGGCGACGTCCTCCCTGGCCCAGCCAGGGTAGGTGCGCATCAGCTCCGCGGCATTGGCCCACTGGTTGCCGTACAGGCCGGAGGAGAGGAAGAGGTTGGAGTTGCCGCCCAGCTCCTTCAGCGTCGACGACCAGGCGTTGAGGAAGCGCACGGCGTCCCGGGCGTAGGCCTCGTCCGCCGTGACCTTCCAGCGCAGCGCCAGGTGATAGGCGCGCATCATGTCGACGATCATCTGGTTGTAGTTCTCGTCGCCGGCCACGCCCCGCTTGACGACCTCCAGCGGGTAGGGCGTCGCGTCGAGGTTGGAACGGCGCGCGGCCAGCAGCTGGTTCCAGCCGCCGAGCCAGGGCTGCTGGGCGGCGGCCACCTTGTCGTGCATGCGCTGCAGGTCAGCGGCGGTGTGGAGCAGCCCAGGGTGGACGAGGCCCTGCACGGTAGGCGCCGGCACCGGGCCGGCTTGCACGGCCGGAGCCGGCGCGGCCGAGGGCGACGACACGCCGGGTGTCGTGGTGCCGGCGGGGTTGGCGCCGGTGTCTCCCGCAGGCGCCGGTAGGGCCGGCGCGGCCCCGCCCTGGCCGCCACCACAGGCGGGCAGCAGGGGCAGCAGGCCCAGGCCGAAGGAGAGGGCGCGCCGCTGCGCGTCGGGAAGCCTGCCGGGGGCGGTGGAGTTCGGGACGGTCTTGGGCATCTTCATGTCCTTGCGGGTCGGTGGAGATGCCCTACCGTAGTCTGACCAATAGACGAGTTTATTGAATTGGTCCGACCAATCTGGTCGGCCGTGAAGTATTCCACCGTTGCAATGAACCGTTACGCCGACGGCGGCGTCACGGCGTCGGCGTGACGCGGACCATCAGCACGCCGTGCGGCGCCACCTTGCCGCCGTAGCTGCCGTGGACACCCTTGGTGACCTTCTTGCTCCACAGGTCCTTCACGTCGGCCTTGCGGTCTTCGGGCAGGCCGAGGCGGTCCCACTTCAGCTTCATGTCGGCCGGCGTCTTGCCGCGGTTGAACAGCACGGCCGCGAACTCGCCACCCTGCAGCGGGCGCACCCAGATCTCCAGATCGCCTTCCTTCAGCTTGCGGGTGCCCTGCTTGCCCAGCGGGTCCTGGTCGACGGCGATGACGTCCTTGTTGGTCAGGATGCGCAGGGTGTCGGCGTCCATCCTGGACAGGTCGTTGCCGGCGATCAGCGGCGCGGCCAGCATGGCCCACAGCGAGAAGTGCGACTCGTACTCGGTGGTCGTCATGCCGCCGTTGCCCACTTCGAGCATGTCGGGGTCGTTCCAGGCATTGGGGCTGGCATGGGCCGAGCGCTCGACCTGCATGTCGAGGATGTTGGTCATGCCGCTCGACCAGTCCTTCTGGCCTTCCCAGGCGTCGTAGATGTCGCCCGTGGTGCGCCAGAGGTGGCCGATGGGCGCCGCCCAGCGTTCGGGCTGGTTGTTGCCCCATTCGCAGATCGACAGCACGATGTCGCGGCCCGACTCGCGCAGGGCCTTGGCCATGATGGTGTAGGCCGCCTCGGCGTTGCGGGTGCCGGTGTTGCACCAGTCGTATTTCAGGTAGTCCACGCCCCATTTGGCGTACTGGCGGGCGTCCTGGAACTCGTGGCCGGCGCTGCCCGGGCGGCCACCGCAGGTCAGCGAGCCGGCATCGGAGTAGAGCCCGAACTTCAGGCCCTTGCCGTGCACGTAGTCGGCCAGCGCCTTGATGCCGCTGGGAAAGCGCTCGGGGTCGGCCTGGATGTTGCCGTCGGCGTCGCGGCTCTTCTGCCAGCAATCGTCGATGACGATGTAGCGGTAGCCGGCGTCCTTCATGCCGGAGGCGGCCATGGCGTCGGCCTGCTCGCGGATCAGCTTTTCGCTGACGTTGCAGGCGAACTTGTTCCAGGAGTTCCAGCCCATCGGCGGCGTGGGCGCGATGTTGGGCTTGGGCGCGTCGAGCTTGAGCGTCTCGTGGGCGTGGGCGGGCAGGGCGGCCAGCAGGCTGGCCAAGGCCAGGGTGTGGGCGATGCGTTGGATCAGGGGATGCATGGTGAGTCTCTCGTAGGTTCCGATCAGGGGCTTCAACGGCCGTAGCGGCGGCCGGCGGATTCCAGCGGCCAGTCGTCGGTGCGCAGCGGTGTCAGGGGCAGGCCGTCGCCGCCGACGACGTTGGCTTCGCTGGCGTTGTTGACCCAGGCGTAGCGCGCCGCGACCGGCGCGGCCACCGCGGGGCTGCTCAGCACGATGCGGTCGCCATCGAGGCGGGCTTGCGCCGGCACCCAGCGGCGGTCGGCGCCGGCCAGGTAGAAGCCGCGGACGGCCTCGTTTGCCCGTGCCGTGCGCAGGCCACCGACCGTGGTGTCGAAGCGCAGCTCGAACTCGCCCCCCTTGGCCGCGTGGCCGACCAGCCTCGGCCCGGTGGCCGGCGCGGCGCGCAGGCCCAGCTCGTGCATGGCCAGCGCGGCCAGCCGCTGGCCGACGGTGCGCTTGTTGCGGGGATGGATGTCGACCGCGTCGCCCACGTCGATGGCCGTGGCCATGCCGGTGTGGGGCAGGGCCAGGGCCGCGGCCTGGCTGGCGCGCAGCTCGGCCCAGCCGTTGCCGTCGGGCCGGTTGTCGGCCAGCGGGAACCACGACGCCAGCTGCACGAAGAAGAAGGGCAGGTTGGGGTCGGCGAACTCGGCACGCCAGTCCTGGATCAGCCGCTTGAAGCCCTCGGCATAGGCCGCCGCGCGCCCGGAGTTTTCCTCGCCCTGGTACCAGAGCACGCCGCGCACAGACAGCCCCTGCAGCGGGGCGATGAGGCCGTTGTGGCCCAGGGCCGGGGCGTTGTTGGCGACGGGGCCGCTCGCCATCTGCACCTTCTCGACGCGGGCCTTCCAGGCACCGACGAGGGACACCGTGCCGGCCGCCGTGTCCAGGCGCAGGTCGGCGGCCTCGCCATAGATGCCGCCGCCGCCGCCGGTGTCGGTCACGCGCACGGCGATCCAGTTGCCGCCTTCGCGCAGCAGCCCCGCGGGCAGGGCGTAGTGGCGCGGCGCCTCCCAGCCACACTGGCCGCCGACCTTGCGGCCATTGACCCAGACCTCGTCGCAGTCGTCCACCTTGGCCAGGTGCAGTTCGGCCGCGCCGGCGGCCTGCGCGGCGCTCAGCTCGACGCGCTTGCGCATCCAGACCACGCCATCCACGTCGGGCAGGCCCTGGCCTTCCCAGTTGCCGGGGGCCTTGAGCGTGGGCCAGTCGGCGTCGAGGTCGCTGGCCGCCGACCAGCCCGACGTGTCCACGCCCTCCAGCGGCAGGCCCTTCTGCCAGGCGACGATGCGCGGCAGCACGCGCTGGGCCAGGGCCTGGCCGAAGGCGGCGTTGTCGGCCGGCAGGGCGCGCACGGCCGGCGCGAGGTCGGGGTCGCGCAGCGCCGCATCGCGGCTCATCCAGGTCTCCAGCATGGAGCCGCCCCAGGCGGTGTTGATGAGGCCGATGGGCACGCCCTGCACGGCCTGGATCTGCCTGGCGAAGTGGTAGCCGACGGCGCTGAACGCGCCGACGCTGCCGGGCTCGGCCACGACCCAGGGCGCGGGGGCGATCTCGGCTTCGGGCTTCACGCTGGCGCGCAGCGGCACGCGCAAATGGCGCAGCTGCTGGTTCTGCGGCGAGGCCACCTCCTGCGGGCCGGTGTCGGTCTGCGCGAGCGGCCACTCCATGTTGGACTGGCCGCCGAGCAGCCAGACGTCGCCGATGAGCACGTCGCCGAGGGTGGCCGTGCCGTCGCCCGTGACGATCAGGCGGTGAGGCCCGCCGGCTGGCAGCGGCGCCATCTGCACGCGCCAGCGGCCATCGGCCCCGGCACGGGCCGTGGCCTGGCGGCCGGCGAACTCGACGGTCAGCGTCTTGCCGGGCGTGGCCTGGCCCCACAGGCGCAGCGGCCGGTCGCGCTGCAGCACCATGTGGTCGCCGAAGACCTCGGCCAGCCGCACTTCGGCATGGGCGGTGACGGCAAGCAGGGACAGCAGCAGGGAAAGGGAAGTCTTCTTCATGGGCTCGTGGGCAATGAGTCGAAATTCAGGGTGAGGGAGCGGCCTTCGTAGTGCGCGGTCCGGGCCTGCTCGGCCTGGCCCGGCGCGGCCATCAGGCGCACGCGCAGTTCGCGCCGCGCCACCAGGCCGGGGTAGCGGCCCTGGCGCGCGTCGATGTGCAGCTGGCGGCGGGCATCGTCCCAGCGCAGGGTGGTGGTGGCGTGCTCGCCGCGCTCGTAGCGGTAGGTCTCGCCGTCGTCCTCGTAGAGGGTGAAGCGGCCGTCCGCGCCGGGGTAGATGCGGATCTCCCAGGGGGCATCGGGGCTTTGGCCGGTGTACTCCACGGCCGGGCCCAGCGGCAGCAGGGCCCCGGCGCGCACGAACAGGGGGAACTCGTCCAGCGCGTAGTCGCGGGTGACGGCCTGGCCGCCGGCATGGCGCTGGCCGGTCCAGAAGTCGAACCAGTCGCAGCCGGCGGGCAGCCGCGTGGCCTGGCTCTGGTCGAGCTTGGGCTGGGTGGCGGCCAGCTCGCGCAGCTGGCTGGGCGTGCGCCAGGCCAGGCGCAGCACGCGTCCGCCGCCGTCCTGGAAGAAGTCGATGCGCAGCTTCAGCGCCTGGCCCTCGCGCAGGGTCACGCGGTGGCCGCCGAAACGCGCCCCGCCGACGGCCCAGTCGTCCACGACGAGCTGGTCGTCCAGCCACAGGCGAAAGCCATCGTCGCCCTCGACGCCGATCTCGTACTCGCCGCTCTCCGGGGCGACGAGCTGGCCGGTCCAGCGCGCCGAAAAGCGGTTCAGGCTGGACAGACCGGGCGGGATGCTGCCCAGCGGCGGGTCGGGCCAGCGGTGGTCGATGACGGTGTCGACGGTGCGGCTGGCAGGTTTCTCGAAGGCCATGCCCGAGAAGTATTCCAGCACCAGGCCGGGCTGGCCGTCGGGCGTGCGCAGTTGGGCCGGCGGCACGGTGGCCGGCGGCGGCAGCTCGGCGTGGAACATCGCCCGCGTGATCGGCTGCACCAGCAGGGCGGGGCCGAACATGTAGGTGTCGTCGACCTTGCGCAGGGCGGCCTGGTCGGGGAAGTCCATGGCCAGGCCGCGCATCAGGATGTAGCCCTCCTGCGTGCTGCGCCAGGCCAGGCTGTAGACGTAGGGCAGCAGCCGGTAGCGCAGCCGGGCGGCGGCCAGCAGCGAGCGATAGACCTCCGGGTCCAGTGACTTGAAGAGGTAGGGCTCGCGCTCGACGCTGGTGCCGTGGATGCGGTAGACGGGGTTGAAGATGCCGAACTGGTTCCAGCGCGCGTACAGCTCGCGCCAGGCGGGGTTGCGCTCGCCGCCGGCGTAGTTGACGAAGAAGCCGCCCGTGTCCTGCGACCAGTAGGGCAGGCCCGCCATGGCGACGTTCAGCCCCCCGGCGATCTGCTGGCGCAGCACCGGCCAGGAGGCCGTGGTGTCGCCCGACCAGGGCAGGGCGGCGTAGCGCTGCTGGCCGGCCCAGGCCGAGCGCGTGAGGGTCAGCACGCGCCTGCCCCCAGGGCCGGCGGCGCGCTGGCCTTCATAGACGCCCCGGGTGGTCACGAGGCTGTAGACGTTGAGGTAGCGCGTGAAGTCGCCCAGGGCGTTGCGGCCCAGGCGCTTGATGTCGGCCTCGACCTCGCGCGGGTCGTGGGCGGCGCCGCCGACCTCCACCTCGGTGCCGTCCATCCACAGCGCATCCACGCCCACGTCCAGCAGGCCCTTCTTGGCGTGCTTGAAGTAGATGCGCCGGCCCTCGGCGCTGAAGGCGTCGTAGATGCGGGCACGCTTGGAGATCCAGTGCAGGGGCTCGAAGCGCAGGCCCTTGGCATCGAGCTCGCGGGCCAGGGCCGTGTCGTTGCCGATCGACGGCCAGATGGAGGCCATCAGCTTGACATGGTGCTGGTCATGCAGCTCGCGCGTCATCGCCGCGGGGCTGGGGAAGCGCTCGGCGTCCCAGACCATGCCGCTCCACTGCCCATCCCAGACGCCGTTCTTCTCGCCGCCCCAGTACTGCCAGTCCTGCACGATGTAGTCGAGCGGGAAGTGCTCGGCGCGGAAACGCCTCACGACGTCCAGCAGTTGCTGCTGCGTGTGGTAGCGCTCCTTGCTCATGAACAGGCCGAAGGCGGCCTTGGGGAACATCGGCGCGGCGCCGGTGAGGGCGCGATAGCCGGCCATGACGCCGTCCATGTCGGCACCGGCCACGACGTAGTAGTCGGCCCCTGCAGGCGCGCTTTCGGCGCGGAAGCTGGCGCCGCCGGGCCCGTCGGCGAAGCTCATCTTGGAGTACACGTCCCACAGCAGGCCCCAGCGCCGCGTGGAGACCATGAAGGGCACGACGATGCCGATGTTGGTCTGCACCATCAGCACCTCGCGGCCACGGTAGTCCATGTAGGGCTCGTTGTACTGCCCCAGGCCGTAGAGGGACTCGTCGGGTGCGAGCGTGAAGGTCTGGGTGAGGGCGTAGCTCGGGCTGCCGCTGATCTCGACGTGCTGCAGCACCGTGGGCGCCTGCTCGCGCTCGCGCATGAGCAGCCGGCCGTCGGGCGCGAAGAAAGCGAGGGCGCCGCTGCGCTTGTCCACCGTGACGCGCATGCCGGGGCCGGTGACGGTGAGGGTGCCGCCGCCGTCGCTCACCTCGATGGCGACCGGCGCGGGCCGGCCCTGCACCACCAGGCTGGGCTGGGTGGTGTAGGCCTCGCCCAGGTGGGCGGTCACGCGCACGCGGCCCGGGCCGTGGAAGAGCACGCCCTTGGTCAACCCGCCGACGCGGAACTGCAGGCCCTCGGCCACCCGCTGCCAGACGAAGCCCTCGCCCGCCGCCTCGGCCGGCAGGGCCTTCATCTGCCCGGCGGCGTCCAGGGCCGAAGCCGGCCCGGAGGCCTGGCCGGCCGGAGCGGCCAGGGCGCCCGCCGAGGCACAGGCCATCAGACCGAAGAGGTCACGGCGCTTCATTCGCCGGCCTCCTGGTTCTTGGCGGCAGGTGCGAACGCCGGCAGGTCCGTGCGCCCCGCCACCTCCAGCTTCAACATGCGGCCCGGGGCTTTCGTCCCTGTCACCGCTGCCACCGGCTGGCCGCCGCCCACCCACAGCCAGGCCGGTCCGGCCTCCACCACTCGCCGGCCATCGGCACGGACGGTGCTGAGCGCCTCGGCGCTGAGCTCGAAGTCGAGCCGGCGCGACTCGCCCGGGCGCAGCACCACGCGCCGGAAGGCCACCAGGCTTCGCTCCGGGGCCTGGGCGCTCGATCGCCGGGCATAGACCTGCACGACCTCGGCCGCCTCGCGGGAGCTGTCGTTCTTCAGCCGCACGGACAGCTTCACGCCCTCGCCGGCACGCAGGCGGCTGCGCGCCAGCTTCGCGTCGGCGTAGTCGAAGCGCGCATAGCCCAGGCCGTGGCCGAAGGGGAACTCCGCATCGCCCTTGAACCAGCGGTAGGTGCGGCCCTGCATGCCGTAGTCCTTGAAGGGCGGCAGCTGCTCCACCGAGCGGTAGAAGGTGAGCGGCAGCCGCGCGGAGGGGCTGAAGTCGCCGGCCAGCAGCTCGGCCACGGCCTGGCCGCCCTCGCCGCCGGGATACCAGGCCTGCACGATGGCCGCGGCCTGCTGCGTCGCCGCGCCGAAGGCCATGGGGCTGCCGCTGAAGTTCACCAGCACCAGCGGCTGGCCCAGGGCCGCCAGGCGTTCCAGCAGGCGCAGCTGCGGCGCGGGCAGGTCGATGCGGGTGCGGTCGCCGCCGGCGAAGCCCGGGGCCAGCACCGTCATCTCCTCGCCTTCGAGCTCCCAGGTCAGGCCGCTGGCGAAGACCACCACGTCCGCCTCCCTGGCGGCGGCCAGCGCGGCTTCGTCGCTGGCGCCGGGGCGGCTCCACTGCAGGCGCTGCTCGCCGTCCCAGCCGGTCTGCAGCGCCTCCACGCGCAGGGCGTAGGTCTGGCCGGCCTTCAGCTTCACACCGCGGGTGCTGGTGGGCCAGGCGATGTCCCACAGGTCCACCACCAGCTCGCCGTCGATCCAGATGCGGTAGCCGCGGTTGCCCCTGAGGCGCAGCAGGTGTTCGCCGCTTTCGCTGGCGCGCAGGAAGCCGGTCCAGCGTGCCGACTCCTGGCGGTCGTGGGCGTCGGGCCAGCCCCACCTGAACACGGCCTGGGGCGTCACCGCGCTGGTGCTGGGCTCGCCCTCCAGCTTGAGATTGGCGAAGCGCTCGAACTGCAGGCCGGGCCGGCTGCAGGCGGCATCGGCGCACAGGTTGGCCGCGGGCAGGTCCTCCAGCGGCGGCGCCACCCAGCCCGTGCCCTCGACGACGTCGATGCGCGCCTCGGGGAAGCGCGCCTTCAGGCCGGCCAGCAGCGTGACCGGCCGGGACGGCGTGCCGTTGTAGTTGCCCACCAGGGCGTCGACGCTGTCGGCATTCGGGCCGATGACGGCGATGCGCCGGGGCGCCGCCTTCAAGGGCAGCAGGCCGTCGTTCTTCAGCAGCACCAGCGAGCGCCGGGCGGTCTCCAGGTTGAGGGCCCGGTGGGCGGGCGTGTCGAAGTCGCGCGCGGTGATCTGCGGGAAGGGCCGTTGCGCGGGCGCGGCGAGCAGCCCCAGGCGCAGGCGCACGTCGAAGAGGCGGTGCAGGGCACGGTCGAGTTCGGCCTCGCTGAGCAGACCCTGCTGCACGGCCGCCACGGTGGTGGCGCCCTGGGCGGTCTTGTTGCTGCCGAAGTCGCAGATCAGGTCGGTGCCGGCATGCACGGCGGCGGCCACGGCCGCCTCGGGCGTCTTGACGTAGTGGTGGGCGCCGTCCATGTGGATGTCGGCCACGGCGCCGCAGTCGGACACGACGTGGCCCTGGAACTTCCACTCGTCGCGCAGGGTGTGCTTGAGCAGCGGCTCGTTGGCGCAGGCGGGCACGCCGTCCACGGCGTTGTAGGCGCACATGACCGACTCGGCCCGGCCTTCGGTGACCGCCGCATGGAAGGCCGGCAGGTAGGTGTCCACCAGGTCGCGGGGCGCGACCTTCACGTCCTCCCGGTGGCGGTCGGCCTCGGGGCCGCTGTGCACGGCGAAGTGCTTGACGGCCGCCGACACGCGCGGCTGGTTCGCGTCCGGCCCCTGCAGGCCCTGGATGTAGGCCACGCCCATGCGCGAGGTCAGGTAGGGGTCCTCGCCATAGGTCTCCTGGCCGCGGCCCCAGCGCGGGTCGCGGAAGATGTTCACGTTGGGCGACCACACCGTCAGGCCGCGGTACAGGGTCGACGAGCCGTCGGCGCCGACCGTGGCCAGGAACTTGGCGCGGAACTCGGTGCCGACGACTTCGCCCACGCGCTTCACGAGCGGCGTGTCCCAGGTTGCCGCCAGGCCGATGGCCTGCGGGAAGACGGTGGCGATGTCGGCACGGGCCACGCCGTGCAGGCCTTCGCTCCACCAGTTGTAGGCCGGGATGCCCAGGCGCGGGATGGCGGGCGACTCGTGCTGCAGCTGGCTGGCCTTCTCGGCCAGGGTCATCTGCGCCACCAGGGCCTGGGCCTGTTGCATCGACGGCGTCAGCGGGGCGGCTGCCACGCAGGTGGCCCAGGCCAGGGCCAGAGCCAGGGCAGGCGTCCGGAGTTGAGAGCTTTTCATGGGGGTTCAGCGCTTGGCGGGTTCCAGCGTCAGCAGCGTGATGTCGTTGCTGCGCAGAGGCACGGTGTAGTTGAACAGGCCGTCATGGCCGACCTGGACGCTGCGCGTCACCTCGGGCCGGTCCTGGGTCAGTGACTGCAGCTTGGCGAGTTGCGCGCCGTCGAGCTGCCTGGGCGAGCCCATCTCGAGGTAGGCGGTGTAGGCGTCGTTGGCCTTGTAGCCGGTGCGATGCAGGGCCAGCGTGTAGCTGCCGGGCTTGAGGTTGCGCAGCACGAGCTTGAGCGCCGGCGCCGGGCCGTTCGGAACGGGCTTGCCGAAGAAGACGCCGTTGCCCATCTCCTTCTGGTCGGGATGCTGCCAGTCCCAGGCCAGCACGGCGGTCCTGTCGCCGTCGACCGCAGCCAGCACCTGGTCGTCGGCGCTGGGAATCTCGTTGCCGCGCAGGGCGTGGAGGTATTTGTAGGCGAACCAGGAGGGCTTGCGCACGCCCTCGCGCGTCATCAGCCCGAAGCCGCCGTGAAAGGGCGCGTCCGGCGCGCCGGGTTCCTCGAACAGGTCGCTGTAGGTCCAGTAGCTCATGGCCTGGGCGTGGCCGCGCGTGGCGCGCAGCTTGGTCAGCATCCACGGCGAGCTGATGTAGCTGTCATGGACCTTGTCGCGCGGGCTGTAGCTGGTGCTCCATTCGGTGACGTAGAGCGGCAGGTGCGGGAAGGCCGAGTCCTGGATCTCGCGGCGGTTGCGGCGCACGTCGCCGACGATGGAGTTGGGGTCGATGGCCAGGATCTTGTCGGTCCGCTTGCCGAACTCGTCGAGGAAGCCTTCGGTCACGCCATAGGTGTGGGTGGTGACGAAGTCGACGGGCACGCCGTTGGCCTTGCAGTAGGCGAGGAACTCAGGCACCCAGGCCGCGCCGGCGGTGGAAGGGCCGCCGATCAGCAGGGCCGGGTCGACGCGCTTGAGGGCGCGCGCCGTCACCGCGTAGAGCTCGAAATAGTCCTTGGCCTCGCCGCCTTCGAAGAAGCCGGCGAGGTTGGGCTCGTTCCAGAACTCGAAGGGCCACTGGCGCACCTCATGGGCGCCATAACGCTGGATCAGGTGGCGCGCGAAGGCCTCGACCAGGTCAGCCCAGGGACCTGGCTGCGGGCGCGAGGTGTTGCCCTTCCAGTAGAAGATCGTCTGCTCGGAGGTCTTCATCGCCGCCGGCGTGAAGCCGAGCTCGACGAAGGGCTTGATGCCGCGGGCCAGCAGGTCGTCGTAGAGCCTGTCGATGCCGCTGAAGTCGTAGCTGATGCGGCCATCGACCCGGCGCACGGTCCCCAGCTTGTCGTGGAAGATGTCGTGGAAGCGGACGTAGCGAAAGCCCAGCTCGTCGACCGCGATCTTGAGCTGCGCCATGTTCTCGGGTCGACCGGTGGTGCCGGGGTAGTCGGCGCCAACCGAGAGGTCGAAGAAGCGGTCCATCGGCCGGGTCGCCGCGGCGCGATCCAGGGTCACTTCGCGGGCCGTGGCCGGCGCGGCATGGGCGGCGGCGCAGAGGCCCAGGGTGAGCAGGGTGGCCGCGAAGGCACGGCGCAGGGGAAGCAGGGACGTCGTCATCCGGGGTCAGGCTTTCAAGGGGCCGCAGCGCACCAGGCGGGCGCCGTGCGGCGGACGGGTCGCTGCGCGACCGGTAGCTGATGAAACGGGTTATTTGCGGGCCGAGCGCTGGGCCGCCCCCGAGCCGGCCCGCGCTGGCGATGTGCTTGCGGCTCGATGCCGCAAGCATCGCCGCCCCCTCGGGGGGCGGACCAGACACGCGCCGCGTTCAGCGCGCGGGGTTGGGCCGGGGGCTTGTTTCACTTCAGTTGCTGTAGAGCAGGCCGCGGCCGGTGCCGCTGACGTAGATGCGCCCGTAGGTGTTCTGGTCGGCCGCCATCACGCCGATGCCGCCGAACTGGTGGGCGTCGTCGTTGAAGCGCGTCCAGGTCGTGCCGGCGTCGTCCGAACGGTAGACGCCCCACACGCCGTTGACCACGCCCACCACGTAGACGGCCGCCGAGTAGCCGGCGCCCGCCGCCGCCTTGCCCAGCGCGATCAGGCTGGCGCCCGCGACGCCGTTGGCGGTGGCGAAGTTGCCCACCTTGGCCCAGCTCGCGCCCGAATCGGTCGAGTGGTAGACGGCGTTGCCGTCGGCCACCCAGAGATCGCCCTCGGCATTGGGGTTGACGGCCATCGAGGTGGACCACCAGCCGTTGGGCGCCAGGTTCGCCGACACCGAGCCGGCGCTCAGCGAGAAGCTGTGGCCGCCGTCCGTGGAGACGTAGACCTTGCCGGGCAGGTTGCTCCACGAAGCGCCACCCGAGTCGTAGGCATAGACCTTGTTCGGGTTCTTGCGGTCCGCGGCCAGTCGGTAGCCACGGCCCCAGCCCTGGCCGACGACGGTCAGGGCGGGCAGGTTGGTGGCCGTCCAGCTCGCACCGTTGTTGGTGGTGTAGGAAGGCACCGAGTTGGCCGGCGCCCAGACCGCGTTGTTGCGCGACGTGACGACGATGCCGCCTTCGCCGCCGGTGTTCTCCTTGGCGCCGGCGGGCAGGGTCGCGAAGGTCGTCCAGGTCTTGCCGCCGTCGCCCGACGAGTAGCCGGTGGCGGCGCCGGTCGAATTGATGACGCCGGTGGCGGCGATGTAGAGCGGGTCGGCCCAGGCCATGTCGGCGGAGTTGCCGTTGCTCCAGCCCAGGCCGGGGCTCAGCGTGGGCGTCTTCGTGAGGTCGGTGTCAACCCAGGTGCCGACGTCGCCCGCGCTGTTGACGAACTTGTAGGTGGCGCCGGCCGGCGGCGTGACGAGGGCCAGGGTGGCCGTCTCCTCGATGCCTTCGACCGTCCCCTTCCAGGTCGGCGTGGCCGCCGAGGCGTTCTTCGTCTCGATGACGCCGCCGCCGTGCACGTGCAGGATGTGGTCGCGGTCGGACGGGTCGATCTCGACGTCGTCGACCCAGCCGGAGGCGGTTTCGCCGGGCGTCATGGCCTCGATCTCGCGCCAGGTCTTGCCCGCGTCGTCAGACAGCTGCACGATCTGCTGGCCGTTCCAGTTGCCCCAGGAGTTGGTCACGCCCAGCGCGATGCGCGTGGTGGCGCCGCTGCCCTGGACGGACACGCCGCCCAGGCCGAAGTTGGTGCCGCCGTTGGGGTCCTCGCTCTTGAGCAGCGTCCAGGTCGTGCCGTCGAACTTGTAGAGCCGGCCGGGGCCGCCCGCGCCGGGTCCGGTGTCCTTGGTGAAGACGACGTAGAACATGCCGTCGGCGGCGCGGACCATGTGGGGGATGTGGTAGCCCGAGACCGGGGTGGTGACCGGCTTCCACGTCGCGCCGCCGTCGGTCGTGCGGTACAGGCTGGAGGCCAGGCCGGCCGCGTTGACGTAGTCGGGATTGATGGCGGCGTAGACGGTCTGCGTGGCCGTGCCGCTTCCCTTGGTGCCGGTGTCGTAGACGACGACGCCGACGCCCATGCCGCTGCCGCCGGCGGCCTTGACCTGGTCTGCGGTCATGGTGACGGACGACAGCGACGTGACCTGGGACCAGGTCTGGCCGGAGTCCGTGCTCTTCCACAGGCCGGCCTGGCGCGAGCCGCAGAACAGCGTGGAGGGCTTGTTGGGGTCGACCACCAGGCGCTCGCCGATGGCGCGGCCGGGGTTGTTGCCGCCCAGGGCGAACGGCAGGTCGACGTGGGTCCAGTGGTCGCCGCGGTCGCTGGAGAGGTAGAGGCGCCCGTTGCCCTCGAAGGTGTACATGCCGGTGGCCATGTAGACGAGCTGGTCGTTGTTGGGGTCGACGGCCAGGCTTTCGATGCCGTGGAAGCGGCCCTCGGCGGCGCCGAAGCCCAGGCCGTCGGTGATGGGCGTCCAGGACGAGGTGGTCGGGTTCCAGCGGTAGGCGCCGCCGATGTCGGTGCGCGCGTACAGCAGGTTGGCGGTCGTCGGATGGAAGACCAGGCCGGTGACGTAGCCGCCGCCACCGAACTTCACGCTGGTCCAGGTGCTGGCCGCAGCCGTCGTGCCGCCGGTGGTGGTGCCGCCCCCCGTCGAGCCTCCCGTCGTCGTCCCGCCGCTGCCACCGGTCGTGCCGCCGGTGCTCCCCCCAGTGCTGCCACCCGTGGTGCCGCCGGTCGTGCCGCCGGTGCTGCCGGTCGTCGTGTCGCCGCCCGCGCTGCCACCCCCACCGCCGCCACCGCCGCAGCCCGCCACGAGGCTGGCGGCGAGGATGGAAAGGGCGAGGAGTCGTCTACTGCTTTTGCTCATGATGGGAACCGGGTTTGAATCTTGGGTGGCCGGGCGCGTCGCGCCCGTCTGGGACGGCCGTTCGTTCATCTCGGTGGGTTGGCTGGAAGCTGGCGCTCCAGCAGCTCCACGCCGCGGGGTTCCAGCCTCAGTGCGCCCTCCCAGCGCTGGCCGCCGAGCACGCCTTGCATCACACCGTCGATGGCCACGTCGACGGGGGCGTTGTTGGTATTGACGTAGAGGACCCTCGCAGCGGATGGCCGGCAGTACCAGCGTGGTGAGGCCGGCGCCCGGGGTCTGCTTCATGGACGGGGCGGCCAGGCCGGGCTGCAGCACCAGGCTGGCCGACGGCGCCTGTGTCGCGGCCTGCGCGGGCAGTAAGCGCACGCGCAAGGCGCGGTCGCTGAGCGGGGTGACCGTCACGCTGCCCTGCGGCGTGGACAGCACCCATTCCGCCACGGGCGACAGCGCGGCCGTTGCGGCGGTGCCGGCCAGAGGCGTGGAGGCGCCGGCGAGCACGGCCTGCAGCGCCTGGCGCCGGGACAGCGGCCGATACGGGACCTTGCTTCTCATGGGTTCAGGGCGCGGGCTCCAGGATGACGGCAGCGCCGCCGGCCGCGGAGAGCGGGAGGCTGAGCACGTCCTGGCGGGTCACGCGGCGCTCGCTGCGCTGCACCTGACGCACGCCTTCGCCGTCCTGCCAGACCGTCGCCTTCCAGCGGCCCGGGGGCAGGAAGCCGAGCGACACCTTCTCGGTGCGGGCTTCGTCGGAGGTCATCGCGCCGAGGTACCAGGTCTTGCCGCTGCGGCGGGCCAGCACGATGTCCTGGCCGGGCTCACCCTGGATGAATCGGGTCTCGTCCCAGGCGGTGGGCACGCGCTTGATGAAGTCGAAGCCGGCCTCGCCGCGGTAGTTGGAGGGATCGTCAGACACCATCTGCAGCGGGCTGTCGTAGACCACATACATGGCCAGGGCCTGGCCACGCGTCGTCTGCGTCAGCGGCATGACGGCGCGGATCTCGAAGGTCTGCGGCGTCGCGTTGCGGAAGCCCCCGGGCGTGTAGTCCATCGGCCCCGTCAGCATGCGCGTGTAGGGCAGCATCAGGTTGTGCCGCGGCGTGACCCGCCGGTCCATCTTGTTCCACTCGGCGCCGAGCACGCCTTCCTGGGTGATGAAGTTGGGGTAGGTGCGCTGCAGGCCGGCAGGGACGTAGGCGCCGTGGAAGTCCAGCAGCAGATGGCGCTTGGCCGTGGCCTCGGCGACCCGCTGGTAGAAGGCCACCATGTCCTGGTCGTCGCGATTCATGAAGTCGACCTTGATGCCCTTGATGCCCCAGCGGGCATAGGTGTCGAGCACCTCGTCGATGCGCGGAGCCAGGTGCTGCCAGTGCACCCACAGCAGCAGGCCCACGCCCTTGTCGGCCGCGTAGCGCACCAGGGCCGGCATGTCGATGCCGTCGGCGGCGCGGGCGATGTCGGTGCTCGGCAGGGCCTCGCAGCAGGGGCCGGCGCCATGGGACCAGCCGGCGTCGATGAGGTGGTAGCGGAAGCCCGACTCGGCCGCGAAGTCGATGAAGCGCTTGTAGGCGGCCAGGTCGGGCTTGACGCCTTCCAGCGGACCCGACCACCAGTCCCACGAGGTCTTGCCGGGCTGGACCCAGCTGAAGTCGCCGAACTTGTCGTGATCGGGCGCCGGGTTGAGGTTGCCCACCAGCTGCGAGGCGATCAGGTCGCCGGCACGGTCGGCCATCATGACGGCGCGCCAGGCGGTCGTCAGCCCGCCCGTCGAGACGAAGGCCGGGCCAGGGCGCCCGGGCTCGGCGGAGAGCTGCAGCCTCAGGGCCTCGCCCTCGCGGCGGAAGGAGGCGCCGGTATAGCCCTGCAGGTGGGCCTGGGTGATGGCGTAGTGGGTGCGGCCCGAGGGGGTGGCGCAGACCACCGGCACGTCGAAGGCGGCATCGGCCTTGAGCTGCGAAATGCGCTGGCGCTCGAACTGGGCCTCGTGGCCGCCGTCCACCGGCGTGACGAGGCAGGCGGGGTCGCCGGCCGGCACGAAGGTCGTGCGCTCGCTGCGCAGCTTGACCGGGTCAGTGCTTGCCATGCGGTAGCGGAAGGCGACGCCATCGTCATAGGCGCGGGCGTCGATGAAAAGGCGCCGGCCGCTGCCGGCCTCGCGGAAGGCCAGCGTCGTGCCGACGTAGTGGTCGCGCGCGCTGGCCGCTTTGGTGGCGACGAGGGGGACGACCTGGTCCACCTTGCTGTCCTGGCGCGACTCCAGCTTCAGCAGGCCGAAGGCGGGCTGGCCGTCCAGTTCCAGGCCGAGGGGCGAGGGGGCGATGACGGTCTCGCCGCCCCGGCTGATGCCGAAGCTGCTGGCATCGTCGGCGATGCGCAGCGCGATGCGCCCGTCGGGCGAGGTGACGACGAGGTCGGCGGCCTGGGCGCCGGCGGCAGCCAGCGCCAGGGCTGCGGCGATGAGGGACGGGGTCTTCATGCCACGCCCGCGCCGCTGATCTTGACGGTCACGGCCGGCGCGCCGGCCAGGCCCTCGGGCAGCTTGACCTCCAGCCCGCGGCGGGTGCGCTTGAAGGGCAGGGCGTCGCTCGAGCCCACGGCCTCGACGCGGTCGATGCTGCCGGGGGCCACGTTCGAATCTTCGGCCAGTGTCTGGATGCGCAGCAGGCCGTCCTTGGGCCAGCCCATGGCGATGGCGTAGAGGGCGCCGCCCTTGCGGGTGAAGCGGATGTCCTCGGCCGTCAGCGGCTGGGAGTTGCCTTCGCTGAACATGCCGCCGGCGACGCGGGTCGGGCCTTCGCCGTAGACCCGCCACGGCCGGGTGCCATGGATGGCCTCGCCGTTGCGCGCCATCCAGGCGCCGATGTCCTCGACGATCTTGCGCTCGTCGGCGTCGATGCTGCCGTCGCCGCGCACCGGCACCGACAGCAGCAGGTTGCCGTTCTTGGAGACGATGTCGCAGAGGCGGTGGATGACGGTGCTGGCCGGCTTGTAGCCGTGGTTGTTGAAGATGCCGCGGTTGTAGTGCCAGTCGCCCAGGCAGGTGTCGGTCTGCCAGGGCAGGGGCTCGATGCCTTCGCGGAAGCCCCGCTCCACGTCCTCGACGATGCCGGGCCGGCGCTCGGCGGGCAGTTGCTTGGCGTTGACCACCGCCTCCAGCCGGCCGCCATGCCAGGCCATGCTGGCGTTGTAGTAGTGGGCGGTGATGTCCAGCCCCGCCTGGCCCAGCGGCAGGCCGGAGTTGTCGAAGTAGACGAGGTCGGGGCGGTAGCTGTCGATGAGGTCGCGGCAGCGCAGGAACCACTGGCGGGTGAAGGCCGGGTTCTGCAGGGGCGGCTTCTCGTCCCAGTAGCGGGTGTTCTCGTCGTGCCAGGCATTGGCGGCGCGGGCGGTGCGGAAGCCCTCGGGCATGACGATGTTGCGGCCGGTGTAGAGGTCCTGCGGGTCCAGGCCTTCCCACCACTTGCCCTTGCCGTCGGCCTTGGTCAGGCGGAAGGCGTCGTAGCGCTGGCCGGCGCGCGGGCCCTCGGCGTCGTAGCCGTAGGCGGTCTGGAACCAGTGCCAGGCGTGGGCCGAGTGGTTGCTGACGCCGAAGCGCAGGCCGCGGGCGCGCGCGGCCTTGGCCCAGATGCCGATCAGGTCGCGCTTGGGACCGATGCGCACGCTGTTCCAGGCGTGGTACTTGGAGTCGTAGTTGTCGAAGTTGTCGTGGTGGTTGGCGAGCGCGACGAAGTACTTGGCGCCGGCCTTGGCATACAGGTCGAGCAGGGCTTCCGGGTCCCAGTTCTCGGCCTTCCAGCGGTTGTTCATCTCCATGAAGCCGACGTCGGCCGGGTGGCCGTAGGTCTTCAGGTGGTGCTCGTACTGCCAGTTGCCCTGGATGTACATGTGGCGGGCATACCAGTCACCCATCTCGGGCACGCACTGGGCGCTCCAGTGGGCCCAGATGCCGAACTTGGCGTCGCGGAACCACTCGGGCGTGCGGTAGCCGTCGACGAGGGAGTCCCAGTTGGGCTGGAAGGGCGCCGCCGCGGCGTGGGCGGCGGTCGGCAGCCCGGTGGCACCGGCCGAGGCCGCCGCAGCGCTGAGGAAGGAGCGACGGGTCCAGGGGATGGGGTTGGATTTGACTGGCATGGGAATTCCTGGAAGAGGGAAGGCGCGGGAGGCCGTAAGCACTCCCGCGCCGCGCGGCGGGCGGGCCCGGGGCCCGCGGCAGGTCACTTCGCGCTGTTGACGAGGGAATTGATCATGTCGGGCAGCTTCACCGCGCCGGTGGTCCGGTCGATCATCTCGCCGGTGTCCCACCACATCGGCACCAGGCCGTGCTGCACGCTGGAGTGGGTGACGTACTCGGCCCAGGCCTTGCGGTAGGGCGCCATGCCGGGATAGGCCGGCTTCAGGTAGGCGCCGTACTCGCCGAGGATGACGGGCACGCCCTTGTCGATGAAGCGCGTCTTCATCTTCTGGAACTGCGCGTCGACATAGGGTTCGTCGGCCCAGGTCTCGGTCGGGTTGGTCGCGGTGGCGCCCCACTGCCACATCGTGCCGTCGCCGTTGATGGTGAAGTTGTACGGGTCGTAGTAGTGCACCTCGAAGAACAGGCGGTTGGCCACCGTGTCGGTCGGCAGGACCGCGTAGTCGTAGGCGGTGTCGATGTTGGTGAAATAGCCCTGGACGACGAGGTGGCGCTTGGCGTTGTTGCCGCCGGTGGCGCGCACGGCGTTCACGAAGACCTGGTGGTAGCCGTTCTGCACGTCCAGCCATTCCTTCTGCGGCGGCACGCCCCAGGGCGCGTTCTCCTTGCCGACTTCGTTGAGGCCGGCGAAGAGCAGGTAGTCGTCGAAGTCGCGGAAGTTGGTGGCGATCTGCGTCCACAGCTTGGCCAGGCGGGCGTTGTTGGCAGCCTGGTTGGCGTAGAGCACGTTGTCCAGCCAGCCGCCTTCATGGTGCAGGTTGAGCACGACGTACAGGCCGGCGTTGCGGGCGTACTTGACGACCTGGGTGACGCGCGCCATCCACACCGGATCGATGTTGTCGTTGGCGTCGACATGGGTCGTCCAGGTGACGGGCAGGCGGATGCTCTTGAAGCCGGCGTTCTTGATGCCGGTCATCAGCGCCTGGTTGATCAGGGGGTTGCCCCAGGAGGTCTCGGTCGGCGTCGCGTCGAGGGTGTTGCCGACGTTCCAGCCGGGCACCATCTCCTTGGACATCTGCAGGCTGGTGATGTTGCGCATCGGGCCGGCGATGCCGATGGCGAAGGACTGCAGGCTCTTGGCACCGCAGGCATTGGTGTAGGTGGCGGTGGCCGTGCAGGCGGCGGTCGGGCGGATGGTCTGCTCGCGCGCACCGCCGGCCGTGCCGCAGCCGTTCCAGGTCCACATGCCGCCGGTGGCCGGCTGCGGGCCGAGCACGGCCGATTCACCGGCCGGGACGGAGGCCGAGGCGGTCTGCGTCCAGGTGCCGCTGACGTTGATGTAGGGCGTCACGGCCGTCGGCGCGCAGCTGCTGCCGCGCGAGGCCGTGGCCGCGCTGGAGTTGTAGCTGCCGGCGGCGGTCGAGAACTTGACCCAGTACCAGTAGGGCGTGCCGGTGGCGGCGGTGGCGTCGGCATAGCTGGTGGCCTTGGCCGAAAGGCTGGCGATGCGGCTGCGGCCGGTGGGGGTTGCGCTGGTGTTGCGATAGACCTCCAGCCCGTTGATGGCGCCGCTGGCGGTCCAGTTCAGCTGGACCTGGTCGGCCGCGCCGTTGGCCACCAGGCAGACGGTGGCACCGCCGCCGCTGCCGCAGCTCTGGGCCTGGGCGGCCGTGCCGGCGCTGGCTCCCAGGGCCAGCAGCAATGTCGATAAGAGCAGTCTCATGGTTCTACCTTTCTGGTGAAGGTGCCCGGCCGGTTGTCTCCTCCGGTCCTGGGCGTTGTGGAGAAATGGGTTCAGGGCTTGGGCTCGGCGTCGTCCGGTTCAATCGCCACCCGCGAAGGCGGCCGGATCGGCGCGACCCTGGCCGCGCGCGTCGAGCTGCACGTCGACGCGCCGGCCGAGGTGGCGCAGGGCGACGCGCTGCCCGGCACGGCCGCGCAGCCGCACCCGCGCGAGGCGACCGTCGGCCCAGTCGATGTCGACCTCGACGCCGCCATGGGCGCGCACGCCGTGCAGCCGGCCTCGCGGCCAGGCCCGGGGCAGGGCGGCCAGCAGGTGGATCTCGCCGCCCCAGGACTGCACGACCATCTCCAGGATGGCCGCGGCGCCGCCGAAGTTGCCGTCGATCTGGAAGGGTGGGTGGGCGTCGAACATGTTGGGGTAGGTGCGCGCCGGCCCGAGCAGCCCTTGCAGGATCTTGTAGGCCCGCTCGCCGTCGCCCAGGCGGGTCCACAGCGCCAGCCGCCAGGCCGTCGCCCAGCCGGTGCTTTCATCGCCGCGGCGGTTCAGCGTCACGCGCGCGGCCTCGGCCAGCTCCGGCGTGTCGCGCACGTTGATCTGCCCGCTCGGGTAGACCGCGTAGAGGTGGGAGACGTGGCGATGCTGCTGCTCGGGCGCGCCGGCATCCCAGTCCTCCAGCCACTCCTGCAGCTGGCCCTGGGCGCCGACGCGGTCGGCCGGCAGGCGCTCGCGGGTCTTGCGCAAGCGCTCGGAGAAGGCCGTATCGGAATCGCCCACCGCGGCCTGCACCTGCCGCGTGGCATCGAACAGGTCGCGCAGGATCTGTCGGTCCATGGCCGGGCCGGCGCACAGCGCGATGTCCGGGTGGTGGGAGTTCTCCGGCGAGATGGACGGCGAGGTGACGAGGCCGCGGCCCTTGGGATCCTCGATCAGCGTGTCGAGGAAGAACTGCGAGGCGCCCTTGAACAGCGGCAGCAACCGGCGCAGCAGCGCGGGGCTGGGGTCGTAGAGGTAGTACTGCCACAGGGTCGTGCACAGCCAGGCGCCGCCAGTGGGCCACATGCCCCACAGCGGGCCGTCGATGGGGGCGGTGGACCGCCAGAGGTCGGTGTTGTGGTGGGCCACCCATCCGCCTGCGCCGTAGCTGTCGCGCGCCGTGCGGGCGCCGGTCACGGCCAGGTCCTCCACCATCTTCAGCAATGGCTCGACGCACTCGCCGAGATTCGCCGGCCCGGCGGGCCAGTAGTTCATCTCGGTGTTGATGTTGATGGTGTACTTGCCCTCCCAGGGCGGGTGCAGCACCTCGTTCCACACGCCCTGCAGGTTGGCCGGCTGGCTGCCCGGCCGCGAGGACGACAGCAACAGGTAGCGCGCGTACTGCACATAGGTCGCGGCGAGGGCGGCGTCGGGTTGCTGGCGGGCGATGCCGGCGATGCGGGCCGCCGTGGGCCGGGCATTGGCCTCGTGGCCGCCCAGGTCGATCTGCAGCCGCCGGAACAGCGCGCGGTGCGCCTTGAGGTGGGCGTCCTGCAGGCTGGCGAAGGGCTTGCGCGCCGCCGCCGCGGTGCGCTGGCGTACGGCGGCCACGGGGTCGCCGCTGACGTCCTGGTAGTTGACGTAGCTGGTCTCGCCGGCCACGACCAGGGTCAGCCGGCGCGCGCCGCGCACGCGCAGCCGGTCGCCATCGGCCTCGATGTGGCCGTCGCCCACGGCCTGCACGCGCAGCGCATAGCGCAACTGGCCCGGAATCCCGAAGGCCTGCACGTTGCGGCCCTCGACCAGCAGCGCGTCGCGGCCATCGGCGCGGACCGACAGCGCCGCGGGGCGCTTCTCGGTGAACAGCGGCTCGCGGTGGTCCCACGGCGCACCGACGAAGACGACGCCGTGGGCGTCGTATTTCGTGTCGCCGAAGCCGCCGTAGGGCTGGTAGTCAGGGTGGCGATAGCCGAGGTCGAGGTCGATGCGGCCTTCGCCTTCGGCGGTGAGCCGGATGACCGTGACCTGGTCGGGCACGCTGCAGAAGACCTCGCGCGTGTGCCGCGCCCGGCCGCTGAAGAAACTGGTGACGGCGACGGCGCGGTCCAGGTCCAGGCTGCGGCTGTAGCGCTGCGGCTCCTCCAGGCCGGGAAAGTCCAGCAGCAGGTCGCCCGCGCCGCTGAAGGGCATCTGCTTGATGGGCCGGCCCATCAGCGAATCCGAGACGAGGTCGTTGGCCTCCTTCCAGCGCTGCTGGTCGATGAGGGCGCGCACCTGCGGCAGGGCCTCTCGGAACTTCGGGTTGTCCTGGACGTAGGGGCCGCCGCCGTACAGCGTGTCGATGTTGAACTGCAGCCGCTCCTGGGCCGGGCGGCCGAAGACCATGGCGCCCAGCCGCCCGCTGCCGACCGGCAGCGCCTCGATCCACGGACCGGCGGGTTGGTCGTACCAGAGCGTCGTGGCGCTGTCGTCCACGTGGGCGGCCCCGGCCTGCACCCAGCGGGGCAGGGCGGCCAGCGAGGAGGCGATGGTGGCGGCGATGAAGCCGCGGCGCGAGGTGTCGAGCGGCATGGTCACGGCGCCTTGTTCAACAGTCGCTGCAGCGTCGGCGCCATGGCGCGCTGCCAGATGTCGTAGCCGTGCTCGTTGGGGTGGAGCAGGTCGGGCATGACCTCGCGACTCAGCGTGCCGTCGGGCTGCAACAGCGCCGGGCCGATGTCCAGGAAGTGCACGTTGCGGCCGTCGGCATAGCCCTCGATGATCTTGTTGACGCGCCGGTTGATGCCGCGCAGGAAGTCGTCGGGCTTCTCGCCGCGGGGGAAGACGGCCAGCAGCAGCACCTGGGACCGGGGCAGGCGTTGGCGGATCTCGTCGAGCAGGCGCTTGATGCCGGCGGCGGTGGTCTCGGGGTTCTCGGCGCGGTGGCCGGTGTTGTTGGTGCCAATCATCAGCACGACGGCCTTGGGCGCGATGCCGTCGATCTCGCCGTGCTGCAGTCGCCACAAGGCGTTCTCGGTGCGGTCTCCGCCAAAGCCCAGGGCCAGCCCATGCAGGGGCGCGAAATGGCGGTCCCAGACGGCGCGGCCACCCTTCTCCCAGCCCTGGGTGATGGAGTCGCCGATGAAGACGATCTCGGGCGGCGTGCCGGCTTCCAGCAGCTGGCGCTTCTCCTGCAGCTTCTGTTCGTGGCGGGGCTTCCACCAATCGATGGCCCACGATTCGTTGAGCATGGCCGGCGTGACCGACTCCGTGCGGTAGTCGGGGCAGGCCAGGCCCGGCCGGGCGTCGCGGACAATGCGCACGTTGGCGACGCTGACCTGGCCGCTGCCGGTGCCTTCGAGGGCGAAGGGCAGGGTGACGGCGGAGAAGTCCGCCCCTTCGCGAACGAAGCAGCTCATGGACAGGGCCAGGTGCTGCCAACCCTTGCCGGCCGAGGCCCGGGCGGGGGTGATGAGGTTGACGGCGCGAGCGCAGCCGCTGCCGCAACCGACCTTGACGCTCAGGCCGCCCTTGTCCAGCTCCGCGACGTGCAGGTCGAACTCCAGCGCGCCGCCGGCGAAGGGCCGCAGGTCCAGCGGGCTGCGGCTTTCGACGCGCAGCATGGACTGCCACAGGTCGCGCCACTCGAAGGTCAGCGCGTCGCGGCTGCCGGCCGTGACGTGGGCGCTGGCGCCCGCGTGGCTGGCTCTGGCGTAGTCGGCCTTGGGAGCCGGCGCGACGACGCCGTCGCCCTTCAGTTCGGCCTGGGCCTCCCAGTGGCCGACGGTGACTTTCCAGGCTTCGGTGGGCGCGGGGAGGATGACGAGGTCCTGGGCCTGTACCAGGCCGCAGGCGGCGAGCAGGGCGGATGCGAAAAGGGAGCGGTACTGCATGGGAATGGTGGGATGAATCAGCGGTAACGGCCCAGCTTGACCTTGATGACGCGCGGGTTGGCGGTGAAGTTCAGGCCCCAGTCGACCTGGTCGCCGTTCCAGCGGCGCTCCATGACCCAGCGGCCGTCGGCGTCATAACGACCTTCCTCGACGTGGTCGATGAGGGCCTTGCCGCTGGCTTCGGCATCGTCGATGCGCACGCGGGCGAGCTGGCCGACGAGGACGAACTCGTCGTCGCCCACCTGGGCGATGGCGACGCCGCCGGAGGGCGTGTCGGCGTGGGCGGGCTTTTCCTTCTGGTTGCCCGGCCACTCGCGCTCGCCGAACTGCCACTGGCCGAACGTGACGTGGGCCTTCCAGCCCTTCATCGCGACGAACTGGTCGGCATGGTCGTCGGGCTCGGCGACGCCCCAGGTGCGGCCTTCGAAGGCCCATTGGGCCCACTGCCGCTGCATCGGGCGGAAGGCGGCATAGACCTTGGCGAAGGGTTCGACGGTGGCCTTGTCGTTGGTCTTGGCGCCCAGCGGGTAGTTGGCGTAGTCGAAATAGTCCACGCCGAAGGGCGAGACGCCGATCGCGCCCTCGCCCAGGATGAGGTAGAGGTAGCGCGCATAAGCCGAGGCATTGCCCAGCTCGGGCACCCACAGCGCGTTGTCGGCGCGCTTGAACAGCTTCAGGTGGGCGGCGACCTTGGTGGATTCGACGTGGTAGACGTCGGGGCCGACGATGTCGACGTGGGGCGCCGCGGCCTTGTAGATGTCGATGACGTCATAGGTGGGGCCGCCGGCCGCGAAGTCCTTCTTCCAGGGCTTGGGCGGCTGCTCCAGCGGGTCGCGCAGCGCGTTGTTGACGTACATCGGCAGGTCGTGCACCGCGCGGCCGGCCTTGGCGATTTCCTCGATGTAGCGGGCGATGGCCCAGGCGTGGAAGTACTCGTCGGCGTAGTCACCATAGACCTCGCGCCAGCTGCCCGTGGCCTTGGCCACCGGCTTCTTGTGCGCCAGCACCGCGGCGGGCACCGGCTGCTCGAAGGCCCGCTGGGCGGTAGCGCCGAAATCGCGCGCCAGGCCGAAGGTGCCGACCTCGTTCTCGACCTGCACCATCAGCACCGTGCGCTGGGCGTCGTCGACCTTCTTCAGGTGGGCCATCAGCGCGGTGAAGGCGCGCCGGTCGGCCTTGAGCGTCTCCTCGCCGAAGGGCGAGAGGCAGTAGCTGTCCTTGCCGGCCTCATCGACCATGCGGGGAAAGCGCCGGTTGTCGAACTTGACCCAGGCCGGCGTGTACTGCGGGCTGGTGTTCTTCCAGGTGCCGAACCACAGCAGCACGACGTGCAGCTGGCGCTCGCGCGCCTGCGCGAGCAGGGTATCGACGAAGGAGAAGTCGAAGCGGCCCTCGACCGGCTCGATCTGCTCCCAGGCGATGGGCACCTCGACGGTGTTGGCGTGGATGTCGGCGATGGCGGGCCAGACCTTGTCGAGCGCCTTGGGGTAGTTGCTGGAGTTGTGGACCTGGGCGCCGAGGATGGTGAAGGGGCGGCCGTCGACGAGCAGGGCATGGCGACCGCCCTCCTGCACGAGCCGCGGAGGTTGCGCGGGCGCGGCGAAGGCGGTGCCCAGCGGGCACAGGAGGGCGGCGGCGATCGCCTGGCGGAGGAAACGGGTCAGGGGCTTGGGCATGTGGGGCAGGGAAGCGCGGCGGCGGCCAGCGAAGGCATGGGCGCGCAGGTCAGCTCAAATGGGGCGGCAGGCCCGCGGGGTGTCGCTTCGGCCGGCGTCGATGGCGGCCTGGCCGGGTTGCTGCGCGTCGGGCGTGAGGGCCAGCGCCTTCCAGGGAGGGGAATCGGCGACGGCTCGGCGTTGGACGATCACTGCAATGTCTCCTTGGGCTCTGGGCGGCCCTGCTTGTCGCCATGGTCGGCGCGTCCGGGCCGGTCATGGCAGCGTTGTCAGTACCGTCATCATGCCGTCAAAAACATGGCTGCCGGTCAAACCAATTTGGTCATGCCACTTTGCCATTCTATGAATTCGGTCTGACCAGTGATTACCCCGATATCCGTTTTGGCATGTTTGATGGGTAATCCGGTTATCACACCGGTGTTTGCGCTACCATCTGGTCAGTCCACTTCGTCCGAGAGAAGATCGCGGCATGCCTCCTACTCCCCACCGCACCGGCGACTCGCGCCGGCAATACCAACTGGTTGCCGACCGCATCCGCGCCCTCATCGAGGACGAGAAGCTGGCTCCGGGCTCGCGCCTGCCCGCGGAGCGCGAACTGTCGCTGCAATTGGGCGTGTCGCGCCCCTCGCTGCGCGAGGCCCTGATCGCCCTGGAAATCGACGGCCGCGTCGAGATCCGCGGGGGCTCGGGGGTCTACGTCTGCCCGACCCCGGCCGGCACCGGCGAGGCCGCCACCTCGGCCCTGGGCGAAAGCCCTGCCGAGCTGATGCAGGCGCGCGTCGTGCTCGAAGGCGCCATCATCACGCTGGCGGCGGCGCGGGTCACCAAGGCGGGGCTGCAGCGCGTCGAAGAGGCGCTGGCCGCCATGCGCGACGAACATGCCGGCGGCCGCAAGCCGGTGGAGGCGGACCGGCGTTTCCACCTCAGCATTGCGGAGCTGGCGGGCAACTCGGTGCTGGTGGACATGGTTGGCAACCTCTTCGACGGCCGTCACGGCCCCATCGCCGCGCGCATGAGCGGCCAGGTCGAGTCGACGCACACCTGGCAGGCCGCCCTCGGCGAGCACGAGGCCATCTATCGGGCGCTGGAGGCTCGCAATCCCCAGGCGGCCGCGGCGGCCATGTGCACGCACCTGCTGGCCTCCCACGATCGCTGGGCCGGAGAATCGGCGGACTCGGCGGGCAAGACGATCGTCGAGGCCTCGTGAGTTCGCCAGCCAAATCGGGGCGGTCGGCCTCCCAGGCGCCCGCCGACATGCCGTCGCCGCGCGGCCCGGAGGTCCGCCGCCAGTACCAGCTGAACGCGGACCGGGTCCGGGCGCTGATCGACGCCGAGGGTCTCACCCCGGGCTCGCGCCTGCCCGCGGAGCGGGACCTGGCGCAGCAGCTGGGCCTGTCCCGGCCGTCGCTGCGCGAGGCCTTGATCGCGCTGGAGATCGACGGCCGCGTCGAGATCCGCGGCGGCTCGGGCGTCTATGTCTGCGCGCCTCCCTCGGGCGGCGCAGGCGCCACGTCGGCGCTGGGCGACAGCCCGGCCGAGCTGATGCAGGCGCGCGTGGTGCTGGAGGGCGCCGTCATCGCCCTCGCCGCCGCGCGTGTCACTCCGGAGGGCCTGCAACGCGTCGGCGAGGCGCTGCAGGCCATGCGCGACGCCCATGCGCACGGCGTCAAGCCGGTGGACGCCGACCGGCGCTTTCACCTCAGCATCGCCGAGCTCACCGGCAACGCCATGCTGGCGAGCATGGTGGGCGCGCTTTTCGACGGCCGCCACGGCCCGCTCGCCGCGCGCATGAGCGGCCAGGTGGAAGCGTCGCCCGTGAACTGGCAGGTCGCGCTGGCCGAGCACGAGGCCATCTACCGGGCGCTGGAGGCTCGCAATCCACAGGCCGCCGCGGCGGCGCTGAGCAGCCATCTGCTCGCCTCGCACGGCCGCTGGGCCGGCGAGCCGGAGGACACCGTGGCCAGCGGCGCTCCGGCCGGTTAAGGCCTGGTCGAGACTGGCCCGCCGGACAGGCGGGCCAGGAAGTCGTCGTGCGAAGGCATGGCCGAGACGGCCCGCTGGATGGCCTCGCGCACGCCGAGCAGATGCCGCCTCACGCCCTCGGCATCGACCAGGTCGGCGTAGGGATCATGGCGCCGGGGCACGACGCCCAGGCCCAGCAGCAGCGACACCCAGGAGGGCTCGGCGAAGCCTTCGGGCTCCAGGATGGCCACCCGCCCACTCTGGCGGAACAGCTCGATCTGGTGGGCCAGGCCATCCGGAATGCTCATGGTGGCGCAGTAGCGCCAGAACTCGCTGTCGCGGCGCTCGCCGAGCGCGTAGTGCAGGATGATGAAGTCGCGCACCGACTCGTAGCGGTAGGCCATCTGGCGGTTGAACTCGTCGGCCAGCGTGGGTGCGAAATCCCGGTCGGGCAGCAGGGCCGTCAGGCGGCCAACCGCCTCCATGATGAGGTGGATGCTCGTGGACTCCAGCGGCTCCAGGAAGCCCGAGGACAGGCCGATGGCCACGACGTTCTTCACCCAGGCCCGCTTGCGCCGCCCGGCGACGAAGCGCTGCTGGCGGGGCTCGTCCAGCGCCTGGCCATCGAGACTGGCCAGCAGCAGCCGGGCCGCCTCGTCGTCGGCGAGATGGCTGCTGCTGTAGACCAGGCCGTTGCCGGTGCGGTGTTGCAGCGGGATGCGCCATTGCCAGCCGGCGCTGCGGGCCGTCGACGTGGTGTAGGGCGTCGTGCGCTCTGCACGGGCACAGGGCACGGCCAGGGCGCGGTCGCAGGGCAGCCAGTGGCTCCAGTCCTCGTAGGGTGAATTCATCGCGCCGCCGATCAGCAGGGCCCGGAAACCCGAGCAGTCGATGAAGAGGTCGCCCTCGATGCGGCGGCCGTCGCTCAGATGCAGGGCCGTGACGAAGCCGTTGTGCTCGGCGGTCTCGACACGGTCTATCGTCCCCTGCAGGTGCCGTGCGCCGTGCCGCACCGCGTAGTCGCGCAGGTAGGCGGCGTACAGCGTGGCGTCGAAGTGGTAGGCGAAGTCGAAGGCGTTGGCCGGCGCCGGCTCGCCCGGCTGGGGCGGCATGAACCGCTGGCTGCGCGCCATCATCGTGGCCGTCGACCATTCCTCGTAGGAGGGTAGGGCGGGGTCCAGCTCGCGCAGGCGCAGCCAGTAGGACCACAGCGGCCGCTGGTGGATGGCCGGGCCGAAGCCGCCGAAGCCGTGGAAGAAGCGGTGCCCGACCCGCCCCCAGTCGCGGAACTCGATGCCGAGCTTGAAGCTCGCCTGGGTCTTGCGGACGAAGTCGATCTCGTCGAGGCCCAGCATCTGGTTGTAGAAGCGGACGGTGGGCAGCGTCGCCTCGCCGACCCCCACCGTGCCGATGTCGGGCGATTCCACCAGGGTTACGGCGCAGGTGCCGGCGCCATCGCGCCCGCCGAGCATCCGAGCCAAGGGGGCCGCCGTGATCCAGCCGGCGCTGCCGCCGCCGACGATGACGATGTTGCGTAGGGCGTGACTTTGCATGCGATGAAACTCCATGAAACCCCCAATTGTTGTGGTCAAGCCACTTTGGTCTGACCAGGAGTTTGCCCTACTTCTGTTTGGTCATACCGCCGTCCTAAGATTTGCGTATCAGGGGTGTGCTGGCGCCTTGCCAGACCCTCAAAGCCCGTGGCTTGGCCTCTTTTTGGCCAGACCAGTCAATAAAACCAGGAGACAGAACGTGACGCAAAAGGTGTTTCGGCACGGAAGCAGGATGACAGCGCTGGCAGTGGGTGCCATGTTGGCCGCCTGCGGGGGCGGCGGGGGCGGCAGCGGCGGCAACTCCGAAGGCCGGCTGCAGGTCATCAACTTCAAGTACCCCGGCGGCGGCATGCTGCTGAGTGGCCCCACCACCTTGTCGGCCTCGGCCAGTTCGGGGCTGCCGGTCAGCTTCCGCAGCGGCACGCCCACAACCTGCACCGTGGCAGGCGACCAGCTGACCCTCGTCGCCGCGGGCGAGTGCCTGGTCATCGCCAGCCAAGCCGGCGGCGCGGGCACCGACGGCGTGAAATGGGCCGCGGCCGACGACACGAGCCAGCTGTTCAACGTGCTCAAGCACACGCAGGAGGTGAGCTTCACGCCGCCCGACTACGTGCTCAGTTCGGCGACGGCTTCGGTGCCGCTCAGCGCGACGGCGAGCTCGGGGCTGCCGGTCACGTTCTCGAGCGATACGCCCACGGTGTGCACGATCGACGGCAGCAACCTCAAGCTGCTGGGCAAGGGCTCATGCGCCGTGTCGGCGGCCCAGTCGGGCAACGACACCTATGCTGCGCAGACGACGCAGCGATTCATCGCCGTCGACCCGCTCGTTGTGGCGGACGGCTTTGCGCCTGGCAGCGGTCGCGGCTCGTCCAACGGACTGAGCACCAAGCAGGGCGGCGGCGTGACCGTCAATCCCTGGGGCAGCCCGCTGAATGCAGGCTGGGAATGGTGCGACGCCAACGCGGGCGGCGACTGGTGCTATCGCAGCGTCTCCGATGACGGCTCCTCGCTGACTTCCGCGCTGCACCTCCCGGACAGCAAATGGACGCCGGGCGGCTGGCAGTACAGCTTCAACCGCATCGAAATCTTCGCGCCGGGCGTGACGGGCTTCAATTCGTCCGGCGACACCACCGGCGGGCTGCAGGTGACCACGGAGAAGGCGCTGGGCTTCACGCTGGGCGTGAACGCCAACCTCTACACGGCCGCCAAGCCCATCGTCGTGCACCTGGACCTGGGCAAGCGAAACAACGGCTGCAACGTGACGCTGAGCACCCTGATCTGGGCCCCGGCGCCCGGGTTGATCAGCTACGCCGTGCCGCTGAGTAACTTCGCGGTCACCGACTCCTGCGGCTTGTCGGGCGTCACGACGGCGTCGCTGGACAACGACGTGCGCACGCTGCCCAACCCCTTCGACGGTTCCGGCCAGCCGACCAATGCCGCGGCATTCGCGGCGGCCCTGGACAAGTTCGCGGCGGCACGCACCTCGGCAACCACGCTGCTTCAGTCCTCCAACGTCGTCAGGGCGAGGTTCTATCTGATGGATGTCAACACGACGCTGAAGACCGACGGCATCTACGCCTCCGACCTGACGATCAAGGGCGCCATCACCATCCAGTAACCCCCGCCCGCGACGGACGGTGCGCGCGCATGAGGGGTCCCCGCATGGGTCGGGACAAGGGCGCGCACCGCCGGGGCCCCGACACGGGGTGCCGGGCAAGCGGTAGCGCCGAGATCGGCGCGCTGCAGCAGGACATATCAAAGGAAGACGGAGACACCATGAAGAAACAGTTCCGAACCACTGCGGTCCATCGCGGCATGGTTCACATGCTCCTACTGACGGCGGGTGGCGTCGCGGCAGCGCAGACGCAGGCCACCGACGACAAGAAGCCCGACAACCTGGAGACCGTGGTCGTGACCGGCCAGCGCGCTGCGCTCCAGACGGCGCAAAAGATCAAGCAGAACGCCGACGAGATCGTCGACTCCGTCGTTGCGGAAGAGGCGGGCAAGCTGCCGGACAAATCGATCACCGAGGTGCTGCAGCGCGTGGTGGGCGTGACGATGAACCGCAACCGCTCGCGCGGCGACCCGGAGCACTTCTCGGTCGAAGGCTCGGGCATCGCCGTGCGCGGCCTGACCTGGGGCTCGTCCAATCTGAACGGCCGCGAGATGTTCTCCGCCGGCTGGCCGGGGCGCGAGTTGAGCTGGGACGACGTGCCGCCCGAACTGATGGCCGGTGTCGACGTCTACAAGAACCCTTCGGCCGACCGCCTCGAAGGCGGCGTCAGCGGCCAGGTCGACCTGCGCACCTGGCTGCCTTTCGACTTCAAGACCACCAAGACCTTCGTCACGCTCAAGGCCAATTACGCCGAACTCGGCCGCAAGTGGTCGCCGGGCGCTTCCGGCCTCTACACCACCCAATGGGACACCGATTCGGGCAAGTGGGGCGTGCTGGTCGACCTCGCCTACAACCGCTCGACCTTCCTGAACCAGTCGCTGCAGGTCGGAGCCTTCTTCCCCCACACCGACGTGGCCGGCCGCGAAGGCATGACCAGCCTGGTGCCTGAATCCTCGTCGTGGCGCACGAACACCGGCGACACCAAGCGCCTGGGTGTCTATGCTGCACTGCAGTGGAAGAAGAACGACATGCAGTCGGCGCTGACCTATTTCGCCGCCGGCTCCAAGCAGAACGACACCGAGGCGGCGTTCTTTTCCTCCAACGAGGACCCGTACAAGAACGTGGTCACGAATGGCGTGTTCGACAGCCGCGGCGTCTTCCAGTCGGGAACGCTGTCGATGCCCATCGGCGGCCTGGGGGCCAACAAGTACCCCGAAGGCGGGCTGAAGTTCTCCACCAACCGCGCGTTCTCCGATCGCACCTCGCGCACCGGCGAGCTGGCGTGGAACTTCAAGTGGAAGATCAACGACCGCTGGGCGGTGCAGAACGACATGCAGTGGGTGCATTCCACCTACGACAGCCTGTCGGCCAACGTCTACCTGAACACCTTCGTGCCCAGCATGAACGTCGACCTCAGCGGCGGCGGCCCGGTGAGGATCACCTTCGACGACTTGGCGACCTCGCGGCTCGCCGACCCCGGCAACTACTACTGGGATTCATCGTTCGCGATGCAGAGCAAAGCCAAGGCCGACCTCTACGCGTGGAAGGCCGACGCCAGCTACAAGTTCGAGGACAACCCGGTGCTGCGCGAGCTGCGCTTCGGTGTGCGCCTGAGCAGCCGCAGTTCCACGACACAGAACGCGGGCGGTAACGGCTACAACGCCATCGCCTATCCCTGGGAGGTCAGGAAGACTTCCGTGGCGGGGCAACTGCCGAGCGCGACCGATCCCGAGAGCTGGCAGTCCCGCGCCAGCCTGGGCTACCTGAGCGACCCCAGGTACGGCAACCTCGCGCCGGTCGACGTGAACACCTTCGGCAACTTCTACAGCGGACTGATCCCCGGCCTGCCGAACGTCGTCTTCCCCTCGCTGGCGATCGCCCGGGACTACCCGAATGGCTACAAGACCCTGTCGGAGACGGTGGCCTATCAACAGTGCGTGGACAGCTCTCAACTGCCCTGGGGCACCTCGAAGGCCGCCTGCGACGCCACCGGTCCCAACACCTGGAAGAGCAACCATACCTTCACGCCGCTGGGCTACGACGACGACCCGAAGAACATCGGCCGCCACAGCGAGGACACGCAGGCGATCTACGGCTCGCTGCGCTTCGGCTTCGAGGACTTGCCGCTGCCGGTGGAAGGCAGCGTCGGCCTGCGCGTCGTGCGCTCCAAGGCCGTGGCGCACGGCTACGAGATCTTCAAGCCCGACTACAACGCCCAGACGCCACCCGACCTCCCGCGCTTCGACGCGTTCGCTCGGCCCATCGACAAGGATCATTCCTACACCAAGGGCCTGCCGTCGCTGAACGTGAAGGTGAACTTCACCGACCAGTTGCAGGCCCGAGTGGCCTTGGCCAAGTCGATCTACCGCCCGGGCTTTGGCGACTTGCGCGAGTACGTGACGCTGTCGCAAACCTACGACCAGAACAACAAGACCGCCACCTACAAGGGTGAAAACCAGGGCAACGCCAAGTTGAAGCCGATCACGGCGAACAACGCCGACCTGTCGCTGGAGTGGTATCCGCAGTCTGGCCAGTCGATCACCGGCGCCGTCTTCTACAAGGATGTCAAGGACATCATCATGAAGAGCGTCTACACGCGGACCTACAACAGCGTCGGTGGCAATCCGCAGACCTTCGCGATCACCGGACCGGACAACGTGGCGAGCGGCAAGATCAAGGGCGTGGAACTGGCGGGCCAGACCTACCTGGACAAGATCCCCGGCCTGAAGGACGTCCTGCCTGAGTGGGCCAAGGGCTTTGGCGTCCAGGCGAACTACACCTACATCGACGGCAAGCAGAAGCTGTACCGCGACTTCGCTCTGCAGTATTGCCCCGCCGGCAATGCGGTGACCAACGCCAGCCTGTTCATCTACGGCTGCGACACCAACGGCATGCCGTTCACGAATCTGCCGTTGCCCGAGCTGTCGCGTGGCGCCTTCAACCTCGGACTGATGTACGACAAGGGGCCGCTGTCGGCTCGCCTGGCCTACAACTGGCGCAGCCGCTACCTGCAGGCGGTCAATGCCAACAGCACTCAGGGCACGAATGCGACCAGCGCCGACCCGGCGCGCGCCGGTGCCCGCGACGTGGGCTGGGGCTTGCCGGTGTGGATGGAAGCTGGCGGCCAGTGGGACGCCGGCTTGAACTACGCCTTCAGTGACGGCTTGAAGTTGTCGTTCAACGTCACGAACCTGACCGCCGTGGTGAAGCGCCAGACCCAGCAGCAGACCGCCGGTCCCATGCCCCGCCAGTGGTTCAATCCGGGTCGCAGCTACGACATGAATGTCCGCTACGAGTTCTGATCGACACCGCGGGGCATGAACCCCACATAGGGCAAGCCGGTCATGAGGGCATTCCCTCTGACCGGCTTTTCACCTGTAAGGGAACCATGACCAGCATCTGAAGCCGTGGCGACTGAAGGCCAGCTTCCCGTTTGAAAGAATCATCATGTCGCAGAAGTACGACCGCATCGTCGTCGTCGGAGGCGGCAGCGCCGGCTGGATGACGGCCGCCGCCCTGGCCACGGGGCTCAGGGGCCGCGCCAGCATCGAGGTCGTCGAGTCCGAGGAGATCGGCATCGTCGGCGTCGGCGAGGCGACCTTCCCGTCCATCCGCCAGTACAACCAGATCATCGGCATCGACGAGGCCGAGTTCCTGCGCGCCACCAACGGCACCTACAAGCTCGGCATCCGCTTCTGCGACTGGCTGGAGGTCGGCAAGGACTACTTCCACACCTTCGGCCACTTCGGCAACCTGTTCGGCTCGCAGACGCTGTGGGCCCAGCACCGGCGCATGGGCCTGGCCGAGCCGCTGGGCACCCAATGCGTGCCCACCGTCATGGCGATGAAGGGCCGCTTCGCGCTGCCCAACGAGCAGGCGCAGTTCAAGTACGCCTACCACTTCGACGCCGTGCAGTACGCCGCCTTCCTGCGCAGGTTGGCGCAACAGCGCGGCGTGCGGCACACCCAGGGACGCATCGTCGACGTGATCCGCCGTGCCGACGGCGGCGTCGCTGCCGTGCAACTGGATGACGGCCGGCGCATCGAGGGCGACCTGTTCATCGACTGCTCGGGCTTTCACTCGCTGCTGCTGGGCAAGACGCTGGCCGAGCCCTTCGTCGACTTCAGCCACTGGCTGCCGGTCGACGGCGCCTGGGCCTGCCCCTGCGAGCGCAGCACCGAGGAGATCACGCCCTACACGATGGCCACGGCGCTGGAAGGCGGCTGGGCCTGGCGCATCCCGCTGCAGAGCCGCACCGGGCATGGCCACGTGTTCTCCAGCCGCTTCATCGACGTGGACCGTGCGCGCGACCAGCTGCTGGCGCGACTGGACGGCAAGCCCGTGGCCGAGCCGCGGCTGCTGCGCTTCACCACCGGGCATCGCCAGCGCTTCTGGGTCAACAACGTCATCGCCATCGGCCTGTCGTCGGGCTTCCTGGAGCCGCTGGAGTCCACCAGCATCTACCTGATCCAGGATGGCATCGGCCGCCTGATGACGATGCTGACCGAAGGACGCCCGCTGGACGAGGATGCCCGCGCGTTGTTCAACGAGGGCTCGTCGCGGCGCTTCGCGCGCATCCGCGACTTCATCATCCTGCACTACTGCCTCACGCGGCGGCGGGACAGCGAGCTCTGGCGCCACGTGTCGAGCATGGCGCTGCCCGAGACGCTGGCCTACCGCATCGAGCTGTGGCGGCGTTACGGCGTGCTGCACGAGTACGACGAGGAAGGCTTCGACGCCACCAGCTGGCTGGCCATCCACGCGGGCATGGAGCACTGGCCGGAGCGCGACGATCCCGTCTTCGCCGAGATCCCGGCCGAGCGCGCGCTGCGGGCCCTGCTGGCGCGGCGCGACGGCATCGCCGCCTCGGTGGAGCGCATGCCGCTGCACCACCAGCTGCTGGGACAGGTGTTGCGCTGAGCGTTGCGCCTCGCATGGCCGGCGGCCTCGTAAGGAGCCGCCATCGCTCCCATAACGGGCCAGAATGCGCATAAGTGTTGCGGGTCATTCTGGCGAGGAGGGAACATGCTGGGCGCCATGGCGGCCGTGGTCATTGCGGGCGGCTTTGCCGGCCTGCTGTGGCTGCTGCTCAGGCAGCGGCAGCTGGGCCGCGCGGCGCGCGCCCGGGCCGAGCGCCTGTCCGGATTCCTGCTGACGCTGTCGCGGGCCAACCGCGCGGTGCTGCGCATCGACGACGAGACCGCGCTCTGGCGCGAGGCCTGCCGGCTTTGCGTCGAGACGGGCCATGCCGTTCTGGCCTGCGTCTACGTCGTCGACGGCACGCTGGCCCGGCGAGGTGCGACGGCCGGCCCGGCCGCGAAGGTGCTGGAGAACGTGCCCGACCCGCTGGACCTGACGCACCCGGAGGTGCAGGCCAGCTACACCTGCCGCGCGTTGCGTGAAGGACGCCGCTTCGTCAGCAATGACTACGTGCTCGACCCCCTCGCCGGCCGCTGGCGCAGCGAGGCCGTCGCCCAGGGCGTGCGGGCCATCGCCTGGCTGCCGCTGCGGCGCGCCGGTGCGGTGGGCGCCGTGCTGATGCTGTGCGCCCCCCAGCCCGGCTTCTTCGACGGCGAGCTGCTGGCGCTGCTGGACGAACTCGGCGACGACCTGTCCTTCGCGCTCGACAACATCGACGCCCGGCGGGCCCAGCAGGCGGCGCAGCAGGAGATCGCCGCCGGGCGGGACCGCTTCAGCGCACTCTTCTTCGGTGCGCCGCTGCCCATGGCCATCATCTCCATCCGGGAGCGCCGCATCATCGAGGTCAACCAGGCCTTGTGCGCGCTCTACGGCCTGGACCGGGCCGAGCTTCTGGGCTCCACCACCGCCTCGCACGCCTACGGCATCCTGCCGGAGGACCGCGAGCGCTTCTACGCCATGCTCGCGAAGGAGGGGAAGGTCAGCAACCTGACCTTGCGGATCCGGGACGTGCAGGGCGAGCTGCGCGAGGCCGTGCTCAACGCGGTGCGCATGCCCTATCTCGGCGAGGAATGCGTCCTCGTGACCAGCATGGAGCTGGGTCGGCGCGCCCCTGGCGACCGCACTTAAGACTCGGCCGGCTGCAGCCGCATGCGCCCGAGGGCCTGGGGACCCGCCGGATTGGCGCCCGGGCGCAGCAGGGCGCGGGCCGCGGCGTCGCCGCGCAGATGGGCGTTGAAGAAGACCGCTTCCCAGCCGTTCGTCTCGGCGTTGGCCGCCTCGTCGAAACCGTGGGTCTGCCCCTTCATCTCCACCACCCAGGCGGGGCCGCCCACGGCGCGCGCGGCGGCCAGCACATCGGCGGCCGGCACGTTGCGGTCCAGCTCGCCGCTGACGGCGAACCAGGGCCGCTCGACGGATGACAGGCCGGCGAAGTCGAAGCCAAAGTTCCAGAAATCCAGCGTCGCACCCGGCGGCAGCCCCATGGCCTGCGCTGCGGCCCGGCCGAAGCCGGCGAAAGGCACCGTCCCGAACCCGGCCTTGATGCGCTCGTCGGCCAGGCTGCGGCCGGGTCGGGCGGGGTTGGAGCCCCCCATCAGCGTGAGCACGGTCAGGCCGCCGGCGCTGCTGCCGGTGGCGCCGATGCGGGAGGCGTCGACGTGGTCGGCGTAATGCGGGTGGGCCAGGACATGGTCCAGCGCCGCGCGAACGGCCAGGGTGCGCAGGGCCACCGATTCGCCGAAGCCCGGCGTGCGCCCGTCGCCGTGGTAGACGTCGACCACCACATAGCCGTGCGAGGCGAGGTGCTGGAGCTTCCACAGATGCCACAGCCCGTGGGTGTTCTGGCCACCGGAGTGGATGACCAACGGATAGCGCGCCTTCTCGTCGGCGAAGAGAGGGACCTCGCCGGGACGCTGCATGTGCGGCAGCCGGTACCAGCCATGCTCCTCCGGGAAGGTGTAGTCGGGACGCGGGTTGGTGCTGGGCGTCGGGTAGAGCACCGTCAGGACCACCGGCAGGCTGCGGCCGGCCAGGCGCCCTGCGCCGGGCCAGTCCTCGGGCACCTTCACGTCGACGACCAGCGTCGCTTGGCGATCGGTGATCAATTGGTCCAGGTAGAGCGAACCCTGGGGCTGCCAGCGGCCGATGAGGTAGTGCTCCGTCGGCGCCCCGGTGGCCGCTTCGGCCTGCATGCAGCTGCTGGCCACCGCGTAGGGCCCGAAGCCGGTCGTCCAGGTGGCGGCGCCGGCGGCCCGCGCCAGGGGCGCCAGCAACATGCCGGCCAGGAGCTGGCGGCGCCGGCAGTGGGCGGTCGGCGTCATCGTCGTCCTCACATCACGGCGCCGAGTTGCCAGGGCACGAACTCGTTGTCGCCCAAGCCATGCTCCTCGCTGCGGGTCGGGCGGCCGGAGGCGGTGTCCAGCATCAGGCGGAACAGGGCCTCGCCCGCCTCGGCCACGCTCTGGCGGCCATCGACGATGGTGCCGGCGTTGAAGTCCATGTCCAGGTTCATGCGCTCGAACAGCGGGGTATTCGTCGCCAGCTTCAGCGAGGGCGTGGGCTTGCAGCCGTAGGTCGAGCCGCGTCCGGTCGTGAAGCAGATCAGGTTGGCGCCGCCGGCCACCTGGCCCGTGGCCGAGACGGGGTCGTAGCCCGGTGTGTCCATGAACACCAGGCCCGGGTCGCGCACCGGCTGGGCGTACTCCAGCACCGCGTTCAGCGGGCTGCTGCCGCCCTTGGCGACGGCGCCCAGGGACTTCTCCAGGATGGTGGTGATGCCGCCCGCCTTGTTGCCCGGCGAGGGGTTGTTGTCCAGCTCGGCGCCGTTGCGGGCCGCGTAGGCCTCCCACCAGCGCAGGCGTTCGAGCAGGCGCTCGGCCACTTCCGGCCGGGCGGCACGGGCCAGCAGCAGGTGCTCGGCGCCGTAGATCTCGGGCGTTTCCGACAGGATGGCCGTGCCGCCCTGGGCGACGAGCAGGTCCACGGCGGCGCCCAGGGCCGGGTTGGCGCTGATGCCGGAATAACCGTCCGAGCCCCCGCACTGCAGGCCCACGACGAGCCTGGAAGCGGGCAGGGGGGTCCGGCGTGCCTTGCCGGCTTCGGCCGCCAGCTGTCGCACCAGGGCCTGGCCGCGCTCGATGGCCTCGCGTGTGCCGCCTTCGCCCTGGATGGTCAGGGCGTGCACCCGTCCGCCGGTCTCCATGCCCTCCAGCAGGGTGCCGACCTGGTTCACCTCGCAACCCAGGCCGATCACGACGACGGCGGCGAAGTTGGGGTGGGCGGCATAGCCGCGCAGCGTGCGGCGCAGCAGGGCCAGGCCTTCGCCGTCGCTCATGCCGCAGCCGCTGCCGTGGGTGATGGCGACGACGCCGTCCACGCCCGGCACGGCCATGCCCTCGAAGCTGCGGGCGATGGCCTTGCAGACGGTGGCCGAGCAGTTCACCGATGACAGCACGCCGATGTAGTTGCGCGTGCCGACGCGGCCATCGGCGCGCAGAAAGCCTTCGAAGGTGGCGGCCTGGGCGGGTGTGGTTCCGGCGCTGTCGACGGCATCCGGCGCCTGGGCCGGCAGCGACTGGGCCATCGAGAGGTTGTGCCCATGCACGTGCTCGCCCGCCGCGACGGCGCGGCTGGCCACGCCGATGGGCTGGCCATACTTCAGTACCACCGCGCCTGCCGCGATGGGCGCCAGCGCGATCTTGTGGCCGGCGGGGATGGCGTTGAGCGCCACCAGCGTCCCGCCGCTCAGGGCCACGGCAGCGCCCTCCGCGATCGCGACGCGCGCCACGGCGACCTGGTCGCGGGGGTGGAGCTGGATCAGTGCTTGTTGAAGCATTTCAGTCGTCCGAGGAGGGGCAAAAGAACGCAGCCACAGAGGCACAGAGACACAGAGGCAGCAGGATGAAGCTCCCTCTGTGCCTCTGTGCCTCTGTGGCTTTGTTTGGGCTTCACTTCCAGCCCTGAATGAGGCCGGGGGCCTCAATCCACATGGAAGACGCACTCCATGGACGCCCAGTGCTCGCCGGGTGCGCGGCTTTCCAGCGGCAGCTGGCAGGGGCCGCAGAAGGTCCACCAGCGGCGCGTCTCGGGGTCGGCGGCGATGGCCGCCATGTCGGCCTCGAAGTCGCTGCCGTGGTATTCCCAGTAGCCGAACAGCAGGTTCTCCGGCTCGCGCAGGAAGATGCTGTAGTTGCGGATGTGGGACTGCGCCAGGCGCTCCAGCACCGCCGGCCAGACGGCCGCGTGCAGGCGCTTGTACTCGGCGATGTGGTCCGGCGCGATGCCGATGACCATGCCCATGCGTTGCATTCGGTTCTCCTCGTTCAGCGCGCGGCCAGCGCGGCGCGCAGCAGCGGCTGGGCCAGCGTCGGCACCCGGTCTTGCGCCAGGTCGACGACCGGCTGCAGCCGCCGCAGCTTTTTCTGCGCATGGTTCTGCGCGATGTCGGCCAGGCGGTGGGCCAGGAAGGGGTTGAGCAGGCGGTCGCGCAGCTCGACCAGGTAGGCCCTCGCGGCCTCCCCCTGTCCCAGCGCGTCGAATACCGGCAGCACTTCCTGCTGCCAGGCCTGCTCCAGCGGCTCGCGCAGAGCCGGGGTCTGCATGGCCTGCAACACCGTCATGTCGGCGGCCAGGCCGTCGCGCAGCCAGAGCTCGGCCAGCAGCGTGTGGCCGAGGTTGAGCAGGAAGAGCTTGAGGCGCTCGTAGCTGGCCAGGTCATCGGTCAGCACGATGGCCGGATGCCGGCAGGGCAGTTGCAAGCCCGGCTGGACCTCGATGGCCCAGAGCGCATAGGGCTCGGCGACGGCGCCGGCCGGCTCCAGGGCCTCGGAGACGATGCGGTCCACCAGGGAGTTGGCCCAGACCACATGGCCGCTCAGCCAGTCGACAAAGGCCGGCGCACAGCCCCAGTCGCGGGCCAGGCCGGTGACGATGTCGCGCAGGGCATCGCCGTTGCGCGAGACCAGCTCGCAGGGCAGCAGGGTCAACTCGGCGGCCGGCTGGGCCCGCCAGCGGTCGTGCAGCAGCACGAGCAGACGTGCGGGGAAGGAAGCCGGCGCGGGTGTGCCCTCGGCCAGCAGCACGGCGGCGTCCTGGGGCGCGAGCACCCAGCCGCTGTCGCCCGTGTTGGAGACGATGAGCTGCACCGGGCCACGTATGCGCTCACGCAGGGCGGCCCAGTCCTGGCGGGCATGCAGGACCTCCCGCACCGAGCGGCAGGTCTTGCGCATCTCCACCGGGCGGCCGTCGCTCAGGCCACGGACGACGACTTCGTAGCCATCGGCCAGGGCCTGGGCGCGGCGCGTGCTGGCCGGGTTGTCGGTGCCCTGCACGACGGTGATGCCGCCCAGGGCGTCCTCGCCCTCGTCGACGAAGAGGTCCACGTGCGCCTGCAGGAAGCGGCTGGTGCCGAACTGCAGGATGGGATGTCCACCGTTCAGCATTCGACCAGGGCTTTGATCACGCCCGCGCCCGGGTCGAGCAGGCGGGGGAAGCCGGTCGGCACGTCGGCCAGGGCCAGGCGGTGCGTGGCCAGGGCGGCATCGGGCACCCGGCCTTCGCGCATGGCCCGCATCACGGTCTCGAAGTCCTCGATCGTCGCGTTGCGGCTGCCCAGCAGCGTCGCCTCGCGCTTGTGGAACTCCGGGTCGGAGAAGGACAGCTCGCCCTGCACGATGGACACGAGCACGTAGCGCCCGCCATGGGCGATGAAGCGAAACCCCCGCTCCATGGCCTGGCGGTTGCCGGTGGCGTCGAAGACCAGGTCGAAGAACTCGCCGCCGGTCTGGCGCGACAGCTCGGCCTCGTCGCCATCGCCCAGGGCCACGATGCTGTCGGCGCCGAGGTGATCGCGGGCGAAGGCCAGGCGATCCTTGCGGCCGTCGATGGCGGTCACCGCCGCGCCGCGCAGTTTGGCGAACAGCATGACGCCCAGGCCGATGGGGCCGGCGCCGACGACGAGCACGCGCTGGCCCGGCCGGACCTCCCCGCGGCGCACCGCATGGGCGCCGATGGCCAGGAACTCGAGCATGGCCGCCTGGTCCAGCGTGATGCCGTCGGCCCTGCCGACGAAGCGCCGGGGCACGCTGAGGTATTCGGTGAAGGCGCCGTCGCGATGCACGCCGAGCACCTGGATGCGCGTGCAGCAGTTGGTCTTGCCCTGGCGGCAGGCGATGCACTCACCGCAGGACAGATAGGGCATGACGTAGACCGCATCGCCGGGTTGGAGGCCGCTGCCGGCGTCCGCCTCCTCGACGAGGCCGGAAAGCTCATGGCCCATCACGCGGGGGTAGGCCAGGTAGGGCTGGTGGCCGGTGAAGATGTGCAGGTCGGTGCCGCAGACGCCGACGCGCTTGACGCGCAGCAGCACCTCGCCGGGCAGGCGCGTGGGGCGGGGCCGGTCGAGGGCGACGAGATGGCCGGGGGATTCGCAGGTGACGGTCAGCATGGAGCGAGGTGATAGAGGCGAGCGGCATTGCCCCCGAAGAGCGCACGTAGGTCGTCCGGCTGGGGAAGTGGATGGAGTCGGCGGGCCAGGTCGTGGGCCAGGCGCCACCAGGCGGCGTAGTCGGCGGCCAGTTCGAGCACGGGCCAGTCGCTGCCCCAGAGCAGGCGCCGCGGGCCGAACAGCGCCCACAGGGCCTGCACATAGGGCAGCAGGGCCTCGGCATCGCGGCGTTCGCCGGCCTCGGTCAGCAGGCCCGAGACTTTGCAGTGCACCTGGGGCATGGCGGCCAGCGCGGCCATGTCGCTGAGCCAGGGCTCGATCTCACCGCGGGCGATGAAGGGCTTGGCGCCGTGGTCGATGACCAGGGACAGCTCGGGATGGCGATGCGCGAAACGCGCCAGGGCGCGCAACTGGCGCGGCAGCACCAGGGCGTCGAAGACCAGGCCGTGGCGCTGCATGGCCCGGGCCGCGGCGTCGCAGGCCGGGTCGGCGATCCAGTCGTCGTCCGGCAGGTCCTGCAGCATGGGCCGCAGGCCCTTGAGCCGCGGATGCCGCGCCAGGGCCTCGATCTGCCCGGCGGCGTCCGGCGCCTTGAAGTCCACCCAGCCGACGACGCCGAGCACCCAGGGCGTGGCGTCGGCGACGGACAGCATCCAGTGCGTGTCGGCGACGCTGGGCAGGGACTGCACGAGCACGGTGGCGTCGATGCCGGCGGCGCGCAGATGCGGCGCCAGGTCCGCCGGGCCGAAGTCGCGATGGATGGCCTCCAGCGACGCGGGGGGCCATTGGCCCTGGCGGTCAGCCAGGCGCCAGAAATGCTGGTGGGCGTCGACCTTCATCAGCCCTCCTTGAAGCTGCCCGTGGGCAGCGGCGCGTCGGGGTGGACGAGGCCACGGGCACGCAGGGCCGGCCAGAGCTCGGCCGGCAGCGGGCGCCGCACCCAGCCGGCATTGGCGCGCACCTGCTCGGGCGAGCGCATGCCCACCAGCACGCTGGCGACGGCGGGGTGGGCCAGGGGGAAGGCCAGGGCCGCGGCCTCCAGCGGGACCTCGAACTCGGCGCAGGCCGCCGCCAGCGAGCGGGCGCGGGCCATGACCTCGGGCGGCACGCTGCCGTAGTTGTACTTGGCCTGCCCGGCGAGCAGGCCGGAGTTGAAGGGGCCGCCGATGATGACGCCCACGCCGGCCGCGGCGCAGCGGTCCAGGAAGGGCAGGGCGCCTTGTTCGAGCAGGGTGTAGCGGCCGGCCAGCAGCACGCAGTCCAGCGGCGCGGCGGCGAGGGCCTCCTGTGCGACCTCCCATTCGTTGACGCCCAGGCCAATGGCACGCACCAGGCCCTGGCTGCGCAGTTCCTCCAGCGCGCGAAAGCCGCCGCCCTCGGTCAGGGCCCGCCAGTGGACCGCGTGCTGCTCGCCATGCGTCAGGCGGCCGATGTCGTGCACCAGGAGGATGTCGATGCGCTGCACGCCCAGGCGCAGCAGGCTGTCCTCGAAGGAGCGCATGACGCCGGCGTGGCTGTAGTCGTAGACCGGCCGGAAGGGCAGGGGATCGGCCCAGCCGTCGCTGCCGCATTGCACGCCGTGGTCGTGCACCATCAGCCGGCCAACCTTGGTGGACAGCAGGTAGGCGGCGCGGCGCCGCCCCTCGAGAAAGGCGCCGACGCGGCGTTCGCTGCGGGTGTAGCCGTAGAAGGGCGCCGTGTCGATGAAGCGCAGATCCTCGTCCCAGGCCGCCTGCAACGTGGCCGCGGCGGTCGCGCCGTCGACGCGGTCATACAGCCCGGCCAGCGCCGCGGCACCCAGGCCCAGGGTGCTCAGGCGCAGGCCGGTGCGGCCCAGGGGACGGCTGGCGAACTTGTTCATGCGCAGGAGGGACGGTCGTCTGGCACACATTCAGTACAGGACCGCCTTGGCCTCGGCGGATTTCAGGTTGCCCTTGGTGACCCAGACGACGCCCGTGTCGCGGAACTTGGGCACCGGCTTCTTCTGCAGCACGTCCTGCACGGTCTTCACGCCCAGGTAGCCCATCTGGTAGGAGCCCTGCACGGCGATGCCGGCGAGCGTGCCGTCGTCGACGAACTTCTGCAGGTCCTGGTTGCCGTCGAAGCCGATGGCCACCACCTTGCCGGCGCGCCCGCTCTGTACCAGGGCACGGCCCATGCCGACGGCAGTGGGCTCGTTGGCGCCGAAGATGGCCTTCAGGTCGCGGTGGGCAGCGAGCACGTCGGTGGTCTGGTTCAAGGCCGTCGCCATCTGCGACTGCGAGTAGAACGGCCCGACGATCTCCAGCTTGGAATGGGCCTTGAGGTAGCTGGTGAAGGCCCCCACGCGGCCTACCTCCGAGCCCGCGCCGGCGACGTAGGACATGACGGCCACCTTGCCCGTCGTGCCCACCTTGGCGATCAGCTCCTTGGCGCAGAGCTCGCCGGCGGCGCGGTTGTCGGTCGTGAGGAAGGACTGGTAGTAGGCCTTGCCGGCCTCGGACACCTGCGAGTCGATCAGCACGACGGGGATGCGCGCCTCCCAGGCCTTCTTGATGGCGGGAACCAGGGCGTCCGGGTCGGACGGTGCGAGCACGATGCCGGCGACGCGGCGGTTGACGGCGTTCTCGACCAGGTTGACCTGGTCGGCGATGGCGGACTCGCTGGCCGGGCCGGAGAAGGTCATGGTGTGGCCCGCGACTTCCTTCATGCCGGCCTCGGCGCCCTTGTTGACGTTCTGCCAGAAGGTGGAGTTGGTGGTCTTGACGATGACGGCGATCTCGCCGGCCTGGGTCGTCGAGCCGATCAGGGCCAGGCTGGCGCTCAGCAGTGCGAGGCGCAGGGAACGTTGCATATCTTGTCTCCTGAGGGGAAGCCGGTCTTCAGCGCCGGTTGCGGAGTTGGTCGATCCAGACGGTGACGAGGATGACCCCGCCGATGATGATCTGCTGGGTGAAGGACGAAACGCCGTTCATGTTCAGCCCGTTGCGCAGGATGCCGATGACGAAGGCGCCGATGAGCGTGCCGGAGATGGTGCCCACGCCGCCGATGAGCGAAGTGCCGCCGATGACGGCCGCGGCGATGGCGTCGAGTTCGTACATGACGCCCTCGTTGGGCTGGGCCGTCACCAGGCGCGACATCAGCACGCAGCCGGCCAGGCCGGCCAGGGCGCCGGAGGTGACGTAGGCGAACATCGAGACGCGGTTGACGTTCACGCCCGACAGCCGCGCGGCTTCGCCGTTGGAGCCAACGGCGTGGATGTGGCGGCCGAGCGTCGTGCGGCGCAGCAGGATGCCCGCGACGATGGCCAGCACCACCATCAGCAGCACTGGATAGGGGATGCCGGGGAAGACGACGTTGGGGAAGCCCTGCTCGTCGATCTCCTCGATGCGCCACAGGGCACCGTTGCCGAGCGTGCCGAAGGCCTCGCCCAGGCCCGACACGGCGCGGGCGTCGGTCAGCTGCAGCGCGAGGCCCCGTGCCACCAGCATCATGCCCAGCGTCGCGATGAAGGGCGGCAGCTTGAGCCGGGTGACGCACAGGCCGTTGACGGCGCCGCACAGGCCGCCGACGACGATGCCCAGGACAAAAGCCGGCGCCACCGGCAGGCCGGCCTTGACCAGCAGCCCCGCCACCACCCCCGACAGCGCCAGCACGGAACCCACCGAGAGGTCGATGCCGCCGGTCAGGATGACGAAGGTGGCGCCGATGCCGAGGTAGACGATGGACGTCACCTGCAGGGCCACGGTCATGGCGTTGCCGAGGCTGAAGAAGGCGCTGCTCGTCATCGAGAACACGAGGATCAGGATGAGCAGCCCGGCCAGCGCGGCGAACTTCTGGATGAGGTCTTTCTGGCGGTCGTTCATGAGGGAATCGAGAGGGCCGCTGCGGGCGGCGCCGAGGCCTCGGCCGGGCCGACCGAGGCGTGGTGCATGATGTGCTGCTGGCTGCAGTGGCGGGTCTCCAGCATGGCGGCGAGCCGCCCCTGGCGGAAGACGGCGACGCGGTCGGTCAGGCCCATGATCTCCGGCAGGTCGGAGCTGATCATGATGACGCCGATGCCCGACGCGGCCAACTCGTCCATCAACTGGTAGATGGCGTAGCGGGCGCCGACGTCGATGCCGCGCGTGGGCTCGTCGAAGAGGATGACCCGCGCCTGGCGGAACAGCCACTTGGCGATGACGATCTTCTGCTGGTTGCCGCCCGAGAGCAGCCGGGCGACCTGTGCGGGCGACGGTGTGCGGATGCCCAGGCGCTGGATGTAGTGCTCGGCCGTCTCGCGCTCGCGGGTGGCGTCGATGAAGCCGAGGCGGCTGGACACGGCGCCCAGGTTGGCCAGCGTGATGTTGTGGGCCACGCTCATCTTCACCGCCAGGCCGTGGGCCTTGCGGTCCTCCGAGACGTAGGCGATGCCGGCGGCGATGGCGTCGCGCGGCGAGCGCAGGCTGACGCCCTGGCCGGCGAGTTCGACCCGCCCGGCGTCGACGGGGTCGGCCCCGAACAGGGCGCGCGCCACCTCCGTGCGGCCCGCGCCGACGAGGCCGGCGAAGCCCAGGATCTCGCCGCGGCGCAGCTCGAAGTCGACCGGCCCGAAGACGCCGTCGCGCCGCAGGCCGCTCACCTTCAGCACCACTTCCTGGCCGGGCTGGCGCGTGGGCGGAGGGAACTGCTGGTTGAGTTCGCGGCCCACCATCAGGCCGACGATCTCGGGGATGCTGGTCGCAGCCCAGTCCAGGGTGGCGATGTACTGGCCGTCGCGCAGCACCGTGACGCGGTCGACGATGTGGTCCAGTTCGTCCAGCCGGTGCGAGATGTAGAGGATGCCGACGCCTTCGCGCTTGAGGTCCTGCACCACCCGCAGCATGCGGGCGGCGTCGGCCTCGCCGAGCGAGGAGGTCGGCTCGTCCATGATGAGCAGCCGGGCCTGCATGGACAGGGCCTTGGCGATCTCCACCATCTGCTGCTGGGCGATGGACAGGGTCGACACCTCGGCGTCGGGGTCGATGTCCACGCCCAGGCGCTGCAGGCAGGCGCGGGCGCCGTCGCGCTGGCGCTCGCGGTCGACGAACCAGCCGCGCCGCGGCTCGCGGCCCAGCCAGATGTTCTCGGCCACGCTGAGGTGGGGCACCAGGTTGAGCTCCTGGTGGATCATGACGATGCCCAGGGCCTGGGCCTTCTGCAGCCCGGCGATGCTCACCGGCGTGCCGTCGATGCGGATCTCGCCCTCGTCGGGCGCGTAGACGCCGCTGAGGATCTTCATCAGCGTGGACTTGCCGGCGCCGTTCTCGCCGCAGATGGCGTGCACCTCGCCGCGCCGCACGTCCAGCGCCACGCCCGCCAGCGCCACGACGTTGTCGAAGCGCTTGCTGACGCCTTGCATGCGCAACAGCGGCACGGCCGGGTCAGCGCAAGGGGAGATGGTCATCGAACGGAGGAGCAGACAGGGTTAGCGGTCATGCCACTTTGCCACAAAATGGTTTTGGTCTGACCAGTAAATACCCGAGCTGGTGCGTTCGGTAAATTGGACTGACCAAACTGGTCGGACCTGTTGGCTTTGTGACAAATTTGGTCTGGCCAGCGTAAACCCTCTCCCCTCGGGATGGCGGCGGCCACTTAAGCTGCGTCGGCATTTTGGTCTGACCACGATGCCGTTCGACAAATCCAAGGAGACAAAAGTGGACATCAAGAATGGACTGCTGCTTGCAGCCGTCGCGTTGGGAGCGCCCGCCTGGGCGCAGACATGCCAGCCCACGGCCATCACGCCCTATCTCAACATCAACGGAACGACATCCTGGGCCAGCAAGGCCTCGGCGTCGCTGAACGCGGGCTCGCGCGTCGTGCTCGGCCCGCAGCCGATCTCCGGCAGCTGGTCGTGGAGCGGCTGCGGCGCCTCGGGCAGCGCGCGCGAGCAGACGCTCAAGCTCACGGCGACCTGCACGGCCACGGCCACCTACACCAACAGCTGCGGCGCCAAGAGCACCCAGGCCTTCAACTTCACGGTCTGGCCGGCCATGGCTGCCAATGCCGGCAAGTTCATCATGGTCGACCAGTTCGGCTACCTGCCCACCATGCGCAAGGTGGCCGTGCTGCGCTTCCCCAAGGTCGGCTACGACAGCAACCAGAGCTACTGGCCCCAGCAGTTGCAGGTGGTGAACTCCGCCACCGGCGCGGTCGTCTACACCGCCTGGCCGCAGGACTGGAACGGCCTGCAGACCGACGCGTCCTCGGGCGACCAGGTCTGGACCTTCGACTTCAGCAGCATCACCACGCCGGGCACCTACGAAATCGTCGACCCCACGGCCAACCAGCGCTCGGCACGCTTCGAGATCGGCGACAACCTCTACCGCAACGTGCTGATCCAGGCCGTGCGCATGTTCTTCTACCAGCGTGCCGGCCAGGCCAAGAGCGCCAGCAACGCCGGTGCCGGCTGGGCCGACGGCGCCAGCCACCTCAAGGCCGGCCAGGACTCGCAGGCGCGGCGCTTCCTCGACCCCAACAACGCCAACACGGCCCGCGACCTGCGCGGTGGCTGGTTCGATGCCGGCGACTTCAACAAGTACACCAGCTGGGCGGCGGCCTATGCCCAGGACCTGATGGAGGCCTATCTCCAGAACCCCACGGTCTTCACCGACGACTTCAACATCCCCGAGTCCTACAACGGCATCCCCGACATCCTCGACGAGGCCAAGTGGGGGCTCGACTGGCTGGTGCGCATGCAGAACAGCGACGGCTCGGTGCTGTCCATCGTCGGACTGGCCAGCGCCAGCCCGCCGTCGGCGGCCACGGCGCCCAGCTACTACGGCGACGCCAGCACCTCGGCCACGCTGGCTGCTGCCGCCGCCTACGCCGAAGGCGCCAAGGTCTTCGGGGCGCTCAACAACTCGGCCATGACCAGCTACGCCGCCGACCTGAAGTCGCGCGCCCAGCGCGCCTGGACCTGGGCCCTGGCCAATCCCAAGGTCATCTTCCGCAACAACGATGCCGCCAGCGGCACCAGCGGCCTGGGCGCGGGCCAGCAGGAGACCGACGACACCGGCCGCGCGGAGCTGCGCCTGATCGCCGCCATCAAGCTGTTTGCCGCCACCGGCGACACCACCTACCGCGACTACGTCGACGCCCACTACACCGAAGCGCCGATGTTCGCCTCGTGGTATCTCTCGGCCTTCAACGCCGGCAACGCCCGCAACCTGCTGTACTACGCGGCCCTGCCGGGCGCCACGTCCAGCATCGCCTCCGCCATCCGCGCGCGCTTCCTCGACCTCTGGGGCCGCAGCGACTACGGCGGCTGGGGCGCCGTCGACGCGCAGAAGGACCCCTACCGCGCCTACATCGACAGCTACACCTGGGGCAGCAATGCCGTGAAGGCCAACGCCGGCACGCTGTTCACCGAGGAAAGCTACTACGGCATCAGCCGCCACACGGCCGACCAGGTGTCCAACGCGGCGGCCGACTACCTGCACTACCTGCACGGCGTGAACCCGCTCGGCAAGGCCTACCTGACCAACATGGTGAGCTTCGGCGCCGAGAACTCGGTGAACCAGATCTTCCACAGCTGGTTCGCCGACGGCAGCGCACAGTGGGACAGCGCCGCCACCTCGACCTACGGCCCGGCTCCTGGCTACCTCGTCGGCGGCCCGAACTACGGCCAATGGGACTGGGACTCGCGCTGCCCCGGCATCTCGTCGGCCTGCGGCTCCACGCGCCCGACGCCGCCCTACGGCCAGCCGCCGCAGAAGTCCTACCTCGACTTCAACGACGGCTGGCCGCTGAACTCCTGGCCGATCAGCGAGCCCTCCAACGGCTACCAGACCAACTACATCCGCCTGCTGGCGCGTTTCGTGAAGTGAGGTTGCCACCGCTGCCGCTGGCTCAGCGGTAGCGGTCGAGCAGCGCCTGCAAGCTGCCATCGACCCGCATCCGGTCGATGGCGTGGTTCAGCGGCTCAAGCAGGGCCGCCTTGCCGGGAGACAGGGCGCAGCCCAGCTCGTAACGCTCCACCTCGATGGCCTCGCGCAGGCCGGAGGCGGGGTGGTCCCTCAGGAAGAAGGCGAGGGCGGCGCGGTCGGTGACTGCATAGCGGACGCGGCCCGCGGCCAGTCGCCGCAGGTTGGTGACGGCATCCGGCACGTCCTCGCGCCGCGGCGCCCGCATGAAGGCCTGGTCCAGCACGGGGTAGCGATAGCCCAGCACGGTGCCCAGCGGCTCGTCGCGCAGCGCATGCAGCGCCACCACGGGCGGCGCCGACGGATGCGCGGCGATGATGCCCGCGCCCGGCAGGAAGGCGCGGGTCCACAGCAACCCGTCCTCCAGCCAGCCCGGCTTGACGTAGCAGATGAGGTCGGCCGTTCCCGTGGCCAGCGCCGGTCCGGCCCGCTTGCTGGGCAGCGGAACGAACACGGCCCCGAGGCCCAGGCGCTCGGCCAGGACCTCCCCGACGTCCTTGATCAGGCCTTCCGCCGGCAGGGCGCCCGCCATGCGCAGCACCGGCATCGACTGGTTGGTGGGCGCGACGATGCGCAGCGCCGGCGGCCCCTCGGCGGCATGCACGCTGCCGCAGAAAGCGAACGCCGCCAGCAGCAGGACCGAGCCGCGGCCGGACGTCATGGCGCGGCGCGCTTCAGCCCTTGCGTCGGTTGTAGACGTCGAAGACCACGGCAGCCAGCAGCACCACGCCCTTGATGACCTGCTGCCACTCGATGCCGATGCCGAGGATGGACATGCCGTTGTTCATGACGCCCATGACGAAGGCGCCGATGACGGCCCCCGTCACCTTGCCCACGCCGCCCGAGGCCGAGGCGCCGCCGATGAAGCAGGCGGCGATGACGTCGAGCTCGAAGCCCAGGCCGGCCTTGGGCGTGGCCGTGTTCAGGCGCGCGGCGAACACCAGGCCGGCCAGGGCGGCCATGACGCCCATGTTGACGAAGCACAGCAGGGTCAGCCGCTCCGTCGGGATGCCCGACAGGCGCGCGGCCCGCTCGTTGCCACCCAGGGCGTAGACGCGCCGGCCCAGCGTCGTGCGCCGCGTGACGAAGACGAACAGGCCGATCAGCACCGCCATCAGCAGCAGCACGTTGGGCAGGCCCTTGTAGGAAGCCATCAGCCAGGCGAGGGCTGCCAGGGCGGCGCTCTGGGCCGCCAGGCGCAGCAGGAACAGGAACAGCGGCTCGGCCGCGGCACCCAGGGCGGCGGCCTTGCGGCGCGCCAGCAGCTCGCGCAGCGCCAGCAGGACGACGAGGCCCAGGCCCAAGGCCAGAGAGGCCGGATGCCCCTCGGCGCCGCCCGGCTCGGGCAGGAAGCCGCTGGCCAGCACCTGGAAGCTGTCGGGGAAGGGGCCGATGGACTGCCCGCCGAGCAGGGCCAGGGCCAGGCCCTTGAAGACCAGCATCCCGGCCAGCGTGACGATGAAGGAGGGGATCTTGAGCCAGGCGACGAAGGCGCCCTGCACGGCGCCGATGACGGCGCCCGCCACCAGGCAGGCGGCGATGGTGGGCAGGACCGGCCACTCCATGTTCACCATCAGCACGGCGGCCAGGGCACCGACGAAGCCGCAGACCGAGCCGACCGACAGGTCGATGTGGCCGGCCACGATGACGAGCAGCATGCCCAGCGCCATCACGACGATGTAGCTGTTCTGCAGGAAGATGTTGGTGAGGTTCAGCGGCTGCAGCAGGGTGCCGTCGGTCAGCACCTGGAAGAAGCCCATGATGGCGACCAGGGACAGCAGCATGCCGTAGTCGCGCAGGTGCGAGGCCAGGAAGCGGCGGAGCGAAGAGGGAAGCATGGGAGGTTTCAGTGGGTGCCCAAGAGGGCGTGCATGACGGTTTCCTGGGTCGCGCCGGCGGCCGGCATCTCGCCGACGAATTCGCCCTCGTTCATCAGGTAGAGGCGGTCGCACATGCCGAGCAGTTCCGGCAGTTCGGAGGAGATCATCAGGATGGCCCGGCCCTGGGCAGCCAGCTCGGCGATCAGGCTGTAGATCTCGAACTTGGCGCCGACGTCGATGCCGCGCGTAGGTTCGTCGAGGATGAGCAGCTCCGGGTCGGTGAACAGCCACTTGGCCAGCACCACCTTCTGCTGGTTGCCGCCGGAGAGGTCGCCCACCGGCTGCTCGACGCTGGCGCAGCGCGTGGCCAGGCGGCGGCGGAAATCGTCGGCCACGGCATGCTCGCGGGCGTCGTCGATGAGGCCCAGGCGCGAAACGCCCTCCAGACGGCTCAGGGAGGTGTTGCGGGCGATGCTGTCCGGCAGCACCAGCCCCAGGCCCTTGCGGTCCTCGGTGACGTAGGCCAGGCCGGCCTGGATGGCGCGCCTGACGGTCGACACGTCCACCTGCCGGCCGCGCATCCAGGCTGAGCCGCGGATGCGCCGCCCCCAGGAGCGGCCGAAGAGGCTCATCGCCAGCTCCGTGCGCCCGGCGCCCATCAGGCCGGCGATGCCGACGATCTCGCCGCGGCGCACGTTCAGGCTCACGCCCTTGACTGCCTCGCGGCCGACGTGCAGCGGGTGTTCCACCCACCAGTCCTTGAGCTCGAAGAGCACTTCGCCCGGATTGGGCTGGCGGCGCGGATAGCGGTCCTGCATCTCGCGGCCCACCATGGCGCGCACGATCTCGGCCTCGGCCGGCGGTGCCTCGCGGCAGTCCATCGTCGCGATGGTCGAACCATCGCGCAGCACCGTGATGGCGTCGGCCACGGCAGCGATCTCGTTGAGCTTGTGCGAGATCAGCACGCAGGCCACGCCGCGGCTGCGCAGCTTCTTGAGCAGCTCCAGCAACGCGGCGCTGTCGTCCTCGTTGAGGCTGGCGGTCGGCTCGTCGAGGATGAGCAGGCGCACGTCCTTGGCCAGGGCCTTGGCGATCTCGACCAGCTGCTGCTTGCCGACGCCGATGTCGCCGACCAGCACGTTGGGCGACTCCTCCAGGCCGACCTGCCGCAGCAGGTCGACGGCCCGGGCATGCGTGCGCTCCCAGTCGATGACGCCGTGGCGGGCCAGCTCATGGCCGAGGAAGAGGTTCTCGGCGATGGACAGCTGCGGGATCAGCGCCAGCTCCTGGTGGATGATGACGATGCCGCGCGCCTCGCTGTCGCGGATGCCGGCGAAGCGCTGCAGCTCGCCATCGAACCAGATCTCGCCCTCGTACTCGGGGTGGGGATAGACGCCCGACAGCACCTTCATCAGCGTCGACTTGCCGGCGCCGTTCTCGCCGATGACGGCATGGATCTCGCCATGCCGCACCGCGAGGTCGACCTGGCGCAGCGCCACCACGCCGTGGAATTTCTTGCCGATGGCGCGCATCTCCAGCAGCGCGCCCGGCTGCACCGTGGCCTGCATCACTTCAGTTGGCTTTCCTTGTAGTAGCCGCTGTCGACCAGCACGGCCTTCAGGTTGGAGGCGTCCACGGCCACGGGCTTGAGCAGGTAGGACGGCACCACCTTGACGCCGTTGTTGTAGGTCTTGGTGTCGTTGACTTGGGGGCTGCGGCCGGAGACGGCGGCGTCCACCATGTCGGCCGTGACCTTGGCGAGTTGGCGGGTGTCCTTGAAGACGGTGGAGGTCTGGTCGCCGCGCAGGATGGCCTTGACCGACGGCAGGTCGGCGTCCTGGCCGGTGATGACGGGCATGGGCTGGCTGGGCGTGCCGTAGCCGACGCCCTTGAGCGACGAGATGATGCCGATGGACAGGATGTCGGCCGGCGACAGCACGGCGTGCAGCTTCTCCTTGCCGTAGAACGCCGACATCAGGTTGTCCATGCGCGCCTGGGCCGTGGCGCCGTCCCAGCGCAGGATGCCCACCTTCATGGCGCCGAGCTGCTTGCTGCGCACCACCAGCTTGCCGCTGTCCAGGTAGGGCTTGAGCACGCTCATGGCGCCGTCGTAGAAGAAGGCGGCGTTGTTGTCGTCCGGCGAGCCGGCGAAGACCTCGAGGTTGAAGGGGCCCTTGCCCTGCTTGAGCCCGAGCTTGTCGACGATGGAGTTGGCCTGCAGCACGCCGACCTGGAAGTTGTCGAAGGTGGCGTAGTAGTCGACGTTCGCGGAACCGCGGATCAGGCGGTCGTAGGCGACGACCTTGACGCCCTTCTCGGCGGCCTTCTTCAGCGTGCTGGACAGCGTGCTGCCATCGATGGAGGCGATGACGAGGGCCTTGACGCCCTTGGTGATCATGTTCTCGACTTGGGACAGCTGCACCGGGATCTCGTCGTCGGCGTACTGCAGGTCGGTGTTGTAGCCCAGGGCCTTGAAGGCCTTGACCATGTTCTCGCCGTCGGCGATCCAGCGCTGCGAGCTCTTGGTCGGCATGGCGATGCCGATGGTGCCCTTGCCCTGGGCGAGGGCGGCGGTGGCGGGCGCGAGTGCGAGCAGGAGGCTCAGCCCGAGAAAGGTGGTGCGACGCATGCGTTGTCTCCGTGGGGGGTCGTCGTGAAGCCTCAGCGGAACAGCCGCCGGGCGAAGTGGTAAACATTCTCGGCCCAGCTGTCGCGGTCATGGCCGTACTCGTCCACGTTCCAGACATGCGCCACACCGAGATCCCGCAATTCGCGGTGCATGGACTGTGACACGTTGATGAGGCCGTCCCGGTTGCCGCAGGAAAGGTAGACCAGCTTGAAACTGTGCCGCGCGGCTGCCGGGTCGCGCAGCAGCTCCAGGGCTGGCCGCGTGTTGGGCGCCGACGAGAAGCCGCCCACCCAGGCGAAGGCCTCGGGATGGCCCAGGCCGAAGTTCAAGGCCTGGCCGCCGCCCATGGACAGGCCGGCGATGGCGCGATGCCCGGCATCGGCGAGGGTGGGGTAGCTCGCATCGACGGCCGGCACCAGCGACTGCAGCAGGTCGGCCTCGAAAGCGCCGAAGGCCGCGATGTGCTCGGGCGTGAAGGTTTGCTCGGCGGGCGGCGGAGCGTCGTCGGCCCGGGCGCGGCCGTTGGGCATGACGACGATCATGGGCTCGGCCTGGCCCTGGGCCAGCAGCCGGTCCAGGACGGCCATGGCGCGCACGTAGCCCCGCCACTCGTGCTGGTTGCCGCCGATGCCGTGCAGCAGGTAGAGCACGGGATAGCGCCGCTGCGGCGAGTAGCCGGGGGGCAGGTAGACCAGGGCGGTGCGGCGCGTGTGCGTGACGGCCGAGTCGTAGCCGAACTCGGCGACCTGGCCTTGCGCGATGCCCGCGGCGGCGTCGGCGAAGCCAGCCGGGGGCTTGTCGAAGACGCGGACATCGTCGGCCGCCAGGACCACCTTGCGGTTGAAGTTGGCGCGGGCCTCGGCCTGGCCGGGCGGCTCGGCGCCCTGGGCCTGCGCCGCGAGGGCGGCCGTCAGGCCCAGGGCGAACAGGGCTCGGGCGATACGGGGAGGCATGGTCATTCTTTCGTCGGCGGACGCGGCATGGTGATCGGAGTTTCAGCGCGAGGACTCGGGGCCGCGGCCTTCGACCTGCCAGTCGACACGTTCGCGGCTGCCGCGGTCGTCGCTGACCTCCAGCGTCGCGGGACCGGGCGTGAGCTCGACGGCCGGCCACACCGCCACGCGGTCGACGACGTCGACGGTGCCGACGACCCGGCCATTGAGCCGCAGCGTGGCCTTGGCGGCGTTGCTGTAGGCCTTGACGGTCACCGGGCCGGCGGGCCGCGTGGACAGGCGGGGACTGGCGATGTGCAGCACGGGCCGGCTCTGCCACCAGGCGCGCATCAGGTGATAGGCCTCCTTGAGCGAGCGCCGGTCGTAGGTCACCAGGCCCTTGTCGTTGCGGCCGGTGGTGTCGCCCTCGTGGCGGTTGGCGGCGGCATGGTCGAAGCCCAGCCAGATGAAGCGGCCCCACAGGTAGGGGCGTTTCTCCAACTGGGCGGCATAGGCTTCGTGGAAAAGCGCCTGGTATTGCTCGGGGTGCCAGCGGCCGCCCGGCTCGGGTCGGCGCGGCGGGTCCTCCTGCTGCACGGCGCTGGCGCCGGCGCCGTATTCACCCAGGCCGATGGGCTTGGACGGCAGCTTGGCATGCAGCTTGTCGGCCCAGGGGCCGATGTCGCCGAACTGGCCGTCGTACCAGCCCCAGTAGCGGTTGTAGGAGGCCAGGTCCGTAGCCAGGGCCATGGGGTGGTCGTCGGGCGCGCAGCAATGGGCGTAGGTGGTCAGGCGGGAGGAGTCTTCCTGCTTGGCCAGGGCATGCAGGTCGGCCAGCAGGGCGCGGATGGCTTCGTCGCTGCGGTAGACCTCGTTGCCCACGCCCCAGACGGCCACGGAGGCGTGGTGGCGGTTCTGGCGCACCAGCTCGCGCAGCTGGCCGTGCAGGTTGTCGCGGAAGGCTTCGCTCTCGTCCATGGCCGAGTTCAGCGGGATCTCGGTCCACAGCACCAGGCCGAGTTCGTCCGCGCGGTCGTAGGTGTAGGCCGGATGCTGGTAGTGCACCAGGCGCAGGCCCGTCAGGCCGAGGTCCATCAGGATGCGCAGGTCCTCGTCGATCTCGGCCGGGCCGACGGCCACGCCGCGGCCGGGGCGGCCGGCATGGAAATAGTTGACGCCGTAGAGAGGGTAGGGCTCACCGTTGAGCAGGAAGCCGCGCTGCGGATCGACGCCGAAGCGGCGCAGGCCGACGGGCAGCTGCACGGCATCGGCCACCTCGGAGCCCTCCAGCAGCTCGGCGCTCAGCCGGTAAAGATAGGGGTCCTTGACGCCTTGCCACAGGTGGGGTGCCACGACTTCCAGCCGGGCGCGCGCCGCGGTACCGCCCGCGGGCAGGTGCAGGCGCTGGACCTGCTCCGCCACGCGGTGGCCCTGGGCGTCGCGCAAGGTCAGGCGCAGGCGCCGCTCGACGGGACGGGGGCCGTCGTTGCGCAGTTGCACCTGCAGCTGCAGGCGTGCATGGGCGGCGTCCAGCTCGTCGATGTCGAAGCTCAGGCCCGGGCCGCCGTGGTCGAGCAGCTCGATGTGGGCGGTGGGGGTCTCGATCAGGCGCACCGGCCGGATCAGGCCGCCGAAGACGGTGAAGTCGCCGCCGAGCGGCGCCACCTGCGGCAGCTTGCCGTTGTCCACGCGCACGGCCAGCACGTTGGGCCCGGGCCGCAGCAGCGCCGTGATGTCCATGCGAAAGCGCGCATAGCCGCCTTCGTGGCGGCCGGCCAGGCGGCCATTGACCCAGACGTCGGCAGCCAGCGTCGCGGCGTCGAACTCGAGGAAGCGGCGCCGGCCCGCGACGGCCTCGACGTCCAGCGTGCGGCGGTACCAGGCTGGCCCGCGGTAGGGCGTGCCGCCGGTCTCGCCGTCGACGGCGTTGTAGGTGTGCGGCAGGGTGACGAGGGACCAGCCGGCATCGTCGAAGCCCGGCGCCTGGGCGCCGGCCACGTCGGCCCGCTGGAAGCGCCAGGCGTCGTCCAGCGGCGCGACGCGGCGTGCCGCCTCGGCCTGCAGCGCCAGCAGCAGGCCCAGCAGCAATCCCAGCAGGCGCGCCGCCGTCTTCATGGCGAGCCGCGCTCCAGCGTGACGCGGCCCAGGATGCCCGAGGGCTGGCCCGGAGCAGCCTGGACGAGCACGGTGACCTGGCGCCGCCACACGCCGCGGGGCAAGGTGACGGCGAAGGGGGCGGGCGCGGCGTCGGTCTTCTCGCCGAGCTTGGCGCCGTCGACCCAGACTTCGGCCTTGCCGGCGATGCTGCCGAAGGTCAGCTGGGCGCGGCCGTCGTTGCGGTCGGCGCGCACGTTGACGTTGCTGCGGTAGAGGCGGAAGGCCTCGGCCTCGGGGCCGCGGCGCATCGGCGGCTCGTCCCAGCCCCAGGAGTTCATGTCGCTCTCGGCCAGCACGACGTTGGGATCGGGCCGCCCCACGGTAGCCGGCGAGACGCGCCAGCTGAGCAACGGCGTGGTCGGCTCGGCGACGGGCACCTGCGGCGGGGCGGTGGCGGCGTTCACCGCCAGCTCGACCTCGGCCGCCTGCAGGCCCTCGGCGCTGGCCCTCAGCTTGAGCCGGCCGTGGCCCTCGCGGCGGGCTTGCACGATGACCTGGGCCAGGCCATTGAACAGGCTGCGTTCGCTGGCCTTGTCGGCCTCGTGGGAATTGGGGTCGCCGTTGCCGACGCCAATGATGGCGCCGGGGCCTTCGAGGGCGAAGCCGACCTTGTCCTGCGCCAGCGGCACGGGCCGCCCCTGGGCATCGACGGCGCTGACGGTGACCGGCACGGCGTCCAGCCCGTCGCCGGCGAGGGCAGGGCGGTCGGGCGTCAGCACCAGCCGCACCGGCGGGCCGCTGGTCTCGACGACGTCGCGCGCCACCTCGCGGCCGTCGCGCAGCGCCACCGCCTCGATGCGGCCGGGCGCGTAAGGCACCTGGAAGTGGTTCATCTCGTAGGGGTCGACGGCCTGCTCGCCGACTTCGCGGCCATTGAGCAGGACGCGCACGCGCTGGGCGTTGCTGGTGACCATCACGTGGATGGGTCGGCCCTCGCGGCCCGGCCAGTTCCAGTGCGGCTGCAGCTTGACGACGGGCCTGTCCTTGACCCATTGGGCCTGGTGGATCCAGAAGGCGCCCTTGGCGAAGCCGGCCAGGTCCATCGCGCCGAAGAAGGAACTGGCGCTCGGCCACTGGTAGGGCGTGGGCTCGCCGCGGTAGTCGATGCCGGTCCAGACGAATCCGCCGGCGATGAAGGGGCGCTGGGCGATGGCCTTCCAGGCCTGGCGGTGCGTGTTGCCCCAGGAGGACGGCTCATCGTCATAACTGCCGAACACCTGGCGCTCCTTGTCGCTGGCGTACTCGCCGCGCGTCATGAAGGCGGAGGTGTCCTCGGTGCTGGTCAGCGGGCGCTTGGGGTGCTTCTTGTGATAGTCGTCGTAGATCCAGATCTGGTAGTTCAGTCCGACGACGTCGATGGCATCGGCGGCGTTGAGGTCGGTGGTGAGGCCGCCGTGCATGGCCCCCGTCACCGGCCGCGTGGCGTCCAGCTTCCTGATCTCGGACACCATGCGCCGCGCCATCTCGTAGCCCGACTCGGTGCTCTGCAGCGGCTCCTCGTTGAAGATGGACCAGAGGATGACGCTGGGGTGGTTGCGGTCGCGGCGCACCTGCCAGGTCAGCTGCTGCAGGGTGTCGGGCGAGGGGTTGAAGTGGCGGTTCTCGTCCATGACGAGAAAGCCCATGCGGTCGGCCATGTCCAGCACCTCGGCTGCCGGCGCGTTGTGGGCGAAGCGGATGGCGTTGGTGCCCATCTCCTTCAGGCGGCGCAGGCGGAACTCCCAGATGGACTCGGGCACGGCGACGCCGACGCCGGCATGGTCCTGGTGGATGCAGACGCCCTGGATCTTGACCGGCTCGTCGTTGAGGAAGAAGCCGCGGTCGGCGTCGAACCGGATGCTGCGGAAACCCGTCTGCACCTCGGTGCGGTCGATCTCGCGGGCGCCGTCCCGCAGCACGGCCTGCACGCGATAGACATTGGGCTGGGCCAGGGACCACAGCCTGGGTTCGCGCACGTCGAGCTTGACGCGGGCGATGGCTGATTCGAGGGCGGCGACGCGGGCCCGCGCGCTGCCCTTGGCCACTTCCCGGCCGGCCGGGTCGACGAGCGCCACCTCGACGAGGCCTTCGCGGGCGGCCTTGTCGCTGCTCTGCAGCGTCACTTCCACGGGGATGCTCCAGCGCGCGCCCTGCTTGACCGGGTTGGCGTGCAGACCGTCGGTGGCGATGTGCAGGGCGTCGCGCTTGACCAGCCAGGTGTGGCGGTAGATGCCCGCGCCCTCGTACCACCAGCCCTCCTGGGCGTCGGCGTCGACGCGCACGGCGATGGTGTTGACGTCGTCGCCATAGCGCACGAAGGGCGTGATGTCGATGTTGCGGCCGTTGTAGCCCGACCAGTTGCGGTTGACGAGGACGCCGTTGACCCACACGGTGCTGTGCGTGGCGATGGCATCGAACTGCAGCTCGATGTGGCGGCCGCGGTCGGACGGGGGCAACTGCAGGTAGCGGCGATACCAGGCGATGCCGCGGGTGCGGTAGCCCTGGGAGACGTTCTCGTTGCGGTCGAAAGGGGTCTCGACGGCCCAGTCGTGGGGCAGGTCGAGGCGGCGCCAGGCCGAATCGTCGAAGTCCGCGGCGGCGGCCCCCCAGCCATTGTTGGCCTTGCCGTTCTGGTAGCTCATGCCATGGCCCTTGACGGCCGGCATGGCCACCTCGCCGCGATGGAAGAGCCAGCCGGCGTCGAGGGACAGGCGCTCGCGCCCGGCCGCCTGCGCGGGCAGGGCGAGCACCAGCAGCAGCCACGCGGCCAGCAGCCAGGCCAGGGAGGCGGAAGGTCGGGACATCGGAGCTGCTCGCCTGGACGAGTCCATCTTGAAATGAAAAAGCGCCGCGCAGCCCGGTGGGGCCGCGCGACGGAAAGCAGACGTCAGGGACGCCTGGTCGACCCGGAGAGCGAGTCGTTCAACCTTTGCGGCGGCGGTAGATGCCGACACCTGCCAGCCCTGCGAGCAACATGGCCATGCTGGACGGTTCCGGCACTGCCGCGACGGACTCGGCCGATGCGGTCAGGCCGATGTGGATCTTGGCCCAGGTGTTTGCCGTCGTGCTGGGATTGGTCCAGCTGGCGGTCAGCATGGACGGGCCGCTGTAGGCCGTATCGCCGAAGACGACGGCCTCGGTGTAGTTGGCCGGCAGGCAGGTGTCCGTCGTGAAGTCGGTGCTGCACAGCTCGATGTAGGCGTTGCCCTGCGACATGGCGCCGGCAGCCAGCAGGCTGTCCACCTTCATGCTGACGGTGATGGTCGCGCCATTCGCCACGAGGATCTGGTTGTCGATGACCTTGGCAAACGACCAGCCAGCCTGGCCGCCGCTCACGTCGACCTTGGCGAGGGCGCTCACGCCATCCAGGTTGGTGTTGGGGGTCTTGGCGGTCAGCGAAGCCGTCGCCATGGAGGCGCCGTCCACCACCGAGCTGCTGGCCGCCTGGCCATGCCAGACTGCCGCGCTGTCGGCGAAGCTGGGGTTGCTGAGTCCGACGCTGGTGCCGGCCGACACCGGCACCCAATCCACCCCCGTCGGGAGGTAGTACCACCAGCCGCCGCCCGACACCGACAGCGAGAGGTTGGAAATCTTGACTTCCGCCGTGTCGGCGGCGGCCAGTTGCGAGGCCGCGACCAGGGCGGCGCCAACGACGAACTTGAAGTTCTTGAGCATTTGTATGTCTCCAATTGTTTTCACATCGAGACCGGGAAAAATCTCGTGGTATTACCAGTTTGCCAAAAACACAAACTGGTCTTACCAGTGAAACTACCTAGAGACTCGGCACCCCCCTCAAACGGGGTGCCGATAGCGCTCCAGCGACGCGGGCTTCATCGTGATGGAAAACCCCGGCGCGCTCGGCGGCATGTAGGCCGCGCCGCGCACGACGCAGGGGTCTTCGAAGTGCTCGTGCAGGTGGTCGACGTACTCGATGACGCGGCCCTCCCGCGTGCCCGAGATGCAGAGGTAGTCGATCATCGACAGGTGTTGCACGTATTCGCACAGGCCCACGCCGCCGGCATGCGGACAGACCGGCAGGCCGTGCTTGGCGGCCATCAGCATCACGGCCAGGATCTCGTTGACGCCACCGAGACGGCAGCTATCGATCTGCACCACGTCAATGGCGCGGCGCATGATGAACTGCTTGAACAGGATGCGGTTCTGGCACATCTCGCCGGTCGCCACCTGCATGGGCGCGACGGCCTCGCGGATGGCCCGGTGGCCCTCGACGTCGTCGGGGCTGGTGGGCTCCTCGATGAACCAGGGCTTGGCGAAGGCAAGCTCCTTGAGCCAGTCGATGGCCACGGGAACGTCCCAGACCTGGTTGGCGTCGATCATCAGCTTGCGGTCCGGCCCCAGCACCTCGCGGGCGATGCGCAGGCGCCGGATGTCGTCCTGCAGGTCCCGCCCCACCTTCAGCTTGACGTGGTTGAAGCCGGCGTCCACGGCCTCCTGGCAGAGGCGGCGCAGCTTGTCGTCGGGGTAGCCGAGCCAGCCCGCCGAGGTGGTGTAGCAGGGGTAGCCCTCGCGCTGCAGCGTGGCCAGGCGTTCCGCCTTGCCCTCGGCCGCGCGGGTCAACAGCGCCAGCGCCTCGTCGGGAGTGATGCAGTCGGTGATGTAGCGGAAGTCGATGCAGCGAACGAGTTCCTGCGGGCTCATGTCGGCCACCAGCCGCCACACCGGCTTGCCCTCGGACTTGGCCCACAGGTCCCAGACCGCGTTGACGACGGCGCCCGTGGCGAGGTGGATGGCGCCCTTGTCCGGGCCGATCCAGCGCAGTTGGCTGTCCGAGGTGACATGGCGCCAGAAGCGGCCCATGTCGGCCGCGATCCAGTCCAGCTCCAGGCCGACGACGAGGTGGCGCATCGCCTCGATGGCCCGGCAGCAGATGTCGTTGCCGCGCCCGATGGTGAAGGTGAGGCCGTGGCCTTCGAGGCCGGGCTGGTCGGTCTCCAGGATGACGTAGGCCGCCGAGTAATCGGGGTCCGGGTTCATCGCATCCGAGCCGTCGAGATGCTGGGACGTGGGAAAGCGCACGTCGACCGTGCGCAGGGCGGTGATGCGGGTCATGGCAGGCTCAGGCGGCTACGGTGAGCTGGGTCTGCATGCCGAGGCCGGCGATGCCCAGGCGCATGGTCTGGCCGGGCTTGAGGTAGACCGGCGGCTTCTGGCCGAGGCCCACGCCCGGCGGCGTGCCCGTGGAGATGATGTCGCCCGGCTGCAGGCTCATGAAGCGGCTGAGGTAGCTGACGATCTGGGCGACGCCGAACACCATGGTGCGTGTGTTGCCGTTCTGGTAGCGATGGCCGTCGACGTCAAGCCACAGGTCGAGCTGCTGCGGGTCGGGCACCTCGTCGGCTGTCACCAGCCAGGGGCCGATGGGGCCGAAGGTGTCGCAGCCCTTGCCCTTGTCCCATTGCGTGCCGCGCTCGAGCTGCCACTCGCGCTCCGAGACGTCGTTGACGACGCAGTAGCCGGCGACGTGCTGCATCGCGTCCGCCTCCTCGATGTAGCGCCCGCCCTGGCCGATGACCACACCAAGCTCGACCTCCCAGTCCGTCTTGACCGACCCGCGCGGGATCTGCACGGGATCGTCCGGGCCGCTGATCGCGCTGGTCCACTTGGCAAAGACCACCGGTTCGTTCGGCACCGGCAGGCCCGATTCGGCGGCGTGGTCGGCGTAGTTCAGGCCGATGCAGATGAACTTGCCGACCCGGCCGACGCAAGGGCCCAGGCGCAAGCCGGCCTGGGGTGCGCCGGGCACCAGGGGGAGGGTGGCCGGGTCGATCTCGCGCAGCCGGGCGAGGCCGGCCGGCGTCAGCGCGTCGCCCGCGAGGTCGTCGAGATGCTGAGACAGGTCTCGGACGCGGCCCGCGGCGTCGAGCAGGCCGGGGCGTTCCTGGCCGGCGGGGCCATAACGAAGCAATTTCATGGCAATCGGTGGGGAGGGAAATCGGGTTAGATGGTGACGCCGCCGTCCACGCTGATCGCCTGGCCGGTGATGAAGCGGGAGGCGTCGCTCAGCAGGAAGACCACCAGCGGCGCGATGTCGTCGACGGTGGCGAGGCGGCCCATGGGCTGGCGCGCGATGAAGTCCTTTTCGGCCTGCACCGGGTCCGCGGCAGCAGCGATCCGGCCGCGCAGCGAGGGCGTGTCGACCGTGCCCGGGCACAGGGCGTTGCACCGCAGACCCTGCTTGACGAAATCGGCCGCCACCGCCTTGGTCAGGCCGATGACGGCGGCCTTGCTGGTGCCATAGACAAAGCGGTTCGGGAAGCCCTTGATCGACGAGGCCATGGAGGCCATGTTGACCACGGCGGCGCCCTCGCCGCTGCGTTCGGCCTGGGCCAGCATGCCGGGCAGGAAGGTGCGCAAGGTGCGCAGCATGCTCTTGACGTTGAGGTCCATGCTGAAGTCCCAGGCCGCCTCGTCGCAGTCCAGCACCGTGCCGTGGTGCACGAAGCCGGCGCAGTTGAACAGGCCCTGCAGCGGCGGCAGGTCGCGCGCCAGCGCCGCGATGGCCTGGCTGTCGCGCACGTCGAGCCGGGCCGTCTGCAGCCGCTCCGAGCCCTGGCACTGCGCAGCCAGGCTGTCCAGGCTCTCCGGCTGGAGGTCGGTCGCGATGACTCGCGCGCCCGCGGCCAGGCAGGCGAGGGCGCTGGCACGCCCGATCCCCTGGCCCGCGGCAGTGATCATGATGGTCTTGCCATCCAGAGCAGATTTGTTCACGGTAACACCCTCAATAGGTCGGACCAGTGTAGGCCATTTTAAGGATGGACCGGTGTTTTGGTATGACCAATCTAGAGGACGATGCCGCCAACGCCTTTCGCGATACGCTCCGACCGTTCTCGCAAGCGGCAAAGGACATCGCCGTGGGCTCATCGACAGGCTCGACACGCAAGCGCCATCTGCCAAGCCTGCTGCTGGCGGCGACGCTGTGCTGCCTGCCGCCTACCGCCCTCGCCGCCGACGCCCCGCTGCAGGTGGCCCAGTACGCCCACACCGCATGGACGGCCCGGGACGGCGCCGTGCCGGGCCTGGTCTTCGCGATGGCGCAGACGCCCGATGGCTACCTCTGGGTCGCCGGGTCATTTGGCTTGTTCCGCTTCGATGGCCTGCGCTTCATGCCTTGGCAGCCGCCCCAGGGCCAGTCGCTGCCGGCCAATCCCTACTCCCTGCTGGTGTCGCGGGACGGCACGCTCTGGATCGGCACTTTCGACGGCCTGGCGAGCTGGAACGGCCGGGCGCTGACCCGCTATCCGCAGATCGGCAACGGCTTCGTCACCTCGCTGGTCGAAGGCCGCGACGGCACCGTCTGGGCCGGCCTGCTCGGCGACAAGGGGCGCCTGTGCGCACTGCGCGCCGCGCAGGTCGAGTGCACGGCGCCGCAGGCGGGCTTCGGCCAGTTCGTCTGGAGCGTGGCCGAAGACCCTTCAGGCGCCCTCTGGGTGGCGGCTGACTCCGGCCTGTGGCGCTGGCGGCCCGGGGCGCCGCAGCGCTTCGAGGCGTCCGGCCAGCGTCTGGGCGACCTGAGCATCGGCGCCGACGGCGAGGTGCTGGTGGCCGTGCGCGGCGCCGGCCTGCTGCGTGTCGAGGGCGACCGGCTGGTGCCTTATCCGCTGCGCAGCGCGACGCGTCCGGCCGAAGCGCTCCCCGACCGCGACATCAAGGCCAACAAGCTGCTGCGTGACCGCGACGGCGGCCTGTGGATCGGCTCCGAGGGTCGCGGCATCGTCCATCTGCAGGAGGGCAGGGCGGATGCCTTTTCCCGCAGCGACGGGCTGTCCGGCAACATCGCCTGCAGCCTGTTCGAGGACCGCGAGGGCAATGTCTGGTTCGGCAGCGACAAGGGCGTGGATCGCTTCCGCAAGCTGCCGGTCACGACCGTTTCCGTGCAACAGGGTCTGCCCAACGAGAGCACGAAGGCCGTGCTGGCCACCGCGGACGGCAGCGTCTGGGTGGCGACCAACGATGGCCTGGCCCGCTGGAAGGACACCCGACTCGTCGTCTATCGACAGGACAGTGGCCTGCCCGATGTGCATGTTCAGTCGCTCTACCAGGATCCCGACGGGCGGCTCTGGGTCAGCACCGGCGGCGGCCTGGCCTACCTGGCCGGCGACCGCTTCGTCAGCATTGGCGGCGTGCCCAGCAAGGAGGTCTACTCCATCACCGGCGACAAGGCCGGCAACCTTTGGCTGTCGGGCAACGCGGGGCTGACGCGGCTGAACCGTGGCCGCTTCGTCGAAAACATCCCCTGGTCGGCCTTTGGCCGCTGGCAGCAGGCCAAGGTCATCGTCGCCGATCGCGGCGGCCTGTGGCTGTCCTTCTGGCAAGGCGGCGGCGTGCTGTACTTCAAGGACGGCAAGGTCCAGGAGACCTACACGGCCGAGAGTGGCCTGGGCGCGGGCCACGTCGCCGGGCTGCGCCTGGATGCCGACGGCGCCGTCTGGGCGGCCACGGAGGAGGGCGGCCTGAGCCGGATCCACGAGGGTCGTATCACGACACTGACCGCCGGCAGCGGCCTGCCCTGCAACACCATCCACTGGTCGACCCTCGACGCCCACGGCTCGCTGTGGATGTACACCGCCTGCGGCCTCGTGCGCATACTCGGCGACGACCTGGCGGCCTGGATCGCCGACCCGCGGCACAAGGTGGCGGCCAAGCTCTGGGACGGCGCCGACGGGGTGCCGCTGCAGGCCCTGACGCCGGCCTACTTCAACCCGCCCGTCGCCATGGGACCGGACGGCAAGCTGTGGCTTGCCTCGGGCATAGACGTGCAGGTGGTGGACCCCGACCATCTTCCGTCCAACCCCCTGCCGCCGCCGGTCCACATCGAGAAGCTCGTGGCCGACCAGGTGTCCTATGCGGTGACGAACGGCCTGCGCCTGCCACCGCGGGTGCGCGACATGACGATCGAGTTCGCCGCCCTGAGCCTCGTCGACGCCAAGAGCACGCGCTTTCGCTACCGGCTCGAGGGGCACGACGACCATTGGCAGGAGGCCGTCGAGCGCCGCCAGGCCACGTACACCAACCTGCCGCCGGGCCAGTACCGGTTCCGCGTCAAGGCGGCGAACAACAGCGGCGTATGGAACGAGGAGGGCGCCGAACTCGACTTCTCCATTGCGCCGGCCTTCTATCAGACGACCTGGTTCGGTCTGACGGTGGTCGCCCTGCTGGCCGGTCTGGCCTGGAGCGGCTTCCAGCTCTGGCTGCACATGCGCATCCGGCGCCTGCACCGGCAGTTCGAGGCGACGCTGGAGGCGCGTGTGGACGAACGCACCCGCATCGCCCGCGACCTGCACGACACGCTGCTGCAGCATTTCCACGGGCTGCTGCTGCAGTTCCAGGCCGCGATGAACCTGCTGCCGGACCGGCCGCGCGAGTCCAGGCAGGTGCTGGCCAAGGCCATCGACCGCGCCGCCGAGGCCATCACCGAGGGGCGCGACACCGTGCACGGCCTGCGCATCTCGACGCTGGAGACCAACAGCCTCGCCGAGGCGCTGCGCGCGCTCGCCGCCGACCTCGCCGGCGAAAACGGCCCGGCGGCGACGGCGCATGTCGAGGTCCGCGGCACGCCGCGGGACCTGCATCCGCTGGTACGCGACGAGGCCTTCCGCATCGCCGGCGAGGCCCTGCGCAACGCCTTCCATCATGCCGATGCCAGACGGATCGACGTCGAGATCCGCTACGACGCGCGGCAGCTCGTCCTGCAGGTGCGGGACGACGGCCAGGGCATCGCCCCCGAGATGCTGCGTGCCGGCGGGAAGGAAGGGCATTTCGGGTTGAGCGGCATGCACGAGCGCGCCGGCCTCGTCGGCGGCGAACTGTCGGTGCGCAGCGAGCCCGGGAAGGGCACGGAAGTGCGGTTGAACGTCCCGGGATCGCAGGCGTACAGTCGATCCACCCCCACGCGACCCGGCCTCCTTCAGAAGATGGCCGCATCCAGAGAGGCCGGTGAATGACCGAAGCCCCGAACCGCATTCGCGTTCTCTGTGTCGATGATCACCCGATCGTGCGGCAGGGCATCGCGACCCTTCTGTCCGTCGAGCCGGACATGGCGCTGGTGGCCGAGGCGGAGAACGGCCGCGATGCGATCCAGCAGTTCCGCACCCATCGCCCCGACGTCACGCTGATGGACCTGCAGATGCCGGGCATGAGCGGGCTCGACGCCATCGGGGCGATCCGCAGCGAGTTCCCCGACGCGCGCATCATCGTGCTCACCACCTATGCCGCGGATTCCCAGGCGCAGCGCGCGCTGCAGGCCGGCGCCCACGGCTACCTGCTGAAGAACGCCCTGCACAAGGAGCTGCTCGACGCCATCCGTGCCGTGCATGCCGGCCGCCACGCGCTGCCCTCGGAAGCCTCGTTCGAGCTGGCCGGGCAGATCGAGGAAGATTCGCTGACGCCGGCCGAGATCAGCGTGCTGCGGTTCATCGCCGAAGGCAACGCCTCACCCGACATCGCCCGCGCGCTCGGGCTCAGCGAGGCCGTGGTCCAAGGCCAGTTGCGCGGCATCCTGTCCAAGCTCGATGCGCTGGACGTCGCCACGGCGGCAGCGCAGGGCCAGCCAGGCGGCATCGTCGAGGCCGAGCGCGCGGCACGCCATGCCGCCGAGGCCGCCAACCGCGCCAAGAGCCAGTTCCTCACCGGCATGAGCCACGAACTGCGCACGCCACTGAATGCCATCCTCGGCTATGCGCAGCTGCTGACCATGGAGGGTGGCCTCAGCCCACGGCAGGCGCGCGGCCTGGACACCATCCACCAGAGCGGCCAGCACCTGCTGTCCCTGATCAACGACATCCTCGACCTCGCGCGAATCGAGGCCGGCCGTGCCGACCTGAATCCGCAGCCGGTGAAGTTGTTCGGCCTGCTGCAGGAAGTGGTCGAGCTGATGCGCGTGAAGGCGGACGAAAAGCACCTCAGTTTCGTCTTCGATGCGAGCCAGGACCTGCCCGAGGCCGTCATGGCCGACGAACGGCGCCTGCGCCAGGTCCTGCTGAACCTGCTGAGCAATGCCATCAAGTTCACCGATGCCGGCGCCGTCACGCTGCGCGCCACGGCCGAGCCCAAGGGCGCGGAACAGCTGCTGCTGCGGCTGGACATCGAGGACACCGGCGTCGGCATGCGCACCGAAGACGTGGAGCGCATCTTCAAGCCGTTCGAGCAGGTGGGCGACACCCAGCGCCGCAGCGGCGGCACGGGCCTGGGCCTGGCCATCACGCGAGCACTGGTCCACGACATGGGCGGTCAGGTGCAGGTGAGCAGCGAACCCGGCCGCGGCTCCCGTTTCCGGGTGGAGTTGCCGTTGCCCCTGGCGCGAGCCGAGCCTGCGGCGCCACGCCAGGCCTCGGGCCTGCTGCGCTACCCGGGGCCGCCACGGCGCGTGCTGGTCGTCGACGACGTGGCCGCGAACCGGGCCTTGCTGTGCGACTTCCTGACCAACGCCGGTTTCGAGGTGGCCCAGGCCAGCGACGGCAGCGAAATGCTGGAGGCCGCACGCAGCTTCCGGCCCGACCTGATCGTGATGGACAGCGTCATGCCCTCGGTCGACGGCGTGGAAGCGACGCGCCAGCTGCGGCGCGACGCCGAGCTGGCATCCGTCCCGGTGATCGCCGTCTCGGCCTCGGCCACTGCCGAGCACCGCGCCGCCTGCCTGGGCGCGGGCGTCAACGTCTTCCTCACCAAGCCGGTGTCGCTGGAACTGCTGCAGACCCACATCGCGGAGCAGCTGGGCCTGTAAGGGGGGGAGCCCGCGACGGGTGGGGCCTGAGGGCCGCGAGGGGCGCGGGAAAGGTGGTTGCCGTAGGCAGGAATGACCACTAAAGGCTACTCGTAAGTCGCTGTCGCGCCTAAGTTTCCCAAAAGCGGTGAACCTTCCCGCTTCACAGGACCTACGAAGCGCGCCTGGCGGCTGGTTAGCCACCGGAAGACCGAATGGCCACTACTTATCAAAGAGAGGCAGGAGCGTTCACTCGGTAGCCAAAGGGCGTTTTTTTCGGGGAGCGCTCTTCGGGGACAACAACTGTGAGTGCTTCGTCAACCGGGCCATGCACGACAAGTCAATCAGCAACCAGGTCATCAATACGGCGATCGGCGTCCTCCTGGTGGCTGGCGCCATTTACGTCCTGCAGAACTCGAAATAGGACTCTCTGGGCATGCCAAGCGCGGTCTACAGCCGTTTCGGCGACTTGGGCACCACATAGCCGTTGCGGCACGCGGCGACGGTTCAAGGCTGTGAGCCGTCGTTCACCAAGGGCCCCTTTCCGGCAGGCGGGTCCATTTCGTGGGTGCGCGCAATGGAGTCCGGGAGAGGGCCAGGTTGCGCCCTTGGGCCTGAAGCGCCTGGGTGAGCGACGTGCGTTGCCGTTTCGCGGTGTGTCCGCCGATGTGATGCCGCCACGCAGATCAAGGAAGCTCCCGCGTTTTGCTTCGTTGGCTCGCGCCGGTCGCGTCTCTAGAGTGCTGGCATGTCGCTCGCTGCCGTCGTTCCCCACCTCGCCCGTCCACCGGCGCTGCTGTTGCAGCAGTTGGTTCAGTCGCGCGGTGGCCGGCTGTTGTTTGACGGGCTGGACCTGGCCCTGCATGCGGGTGACCTGCTCTGGGTGCAGGGGCGCAACGGCGCGGGCAAGACCAGCCTGCTGCGGCTGATCTGTGGCCTCAGCGCGCCGACCGCAGGCCGCGTGCATGTGGAGCAGGGCCTGCTCTACATCGCCCACAAGCCCGGCTTGAAGGATCACCTCACGGTGCTGGAGCAGCTGCGCAGCAGCGCCGCGGTGGCGGGCCGGGCCTGCAGCGAGGCCGAGGCGCTCGCAGCGCTGGCGCCCGTCGGTCTCGTCGACGCGGCCGAGCAGCGCCAGGCGCGCCTCTCCGAAGGACAGCGGCGCCGTGCCGCGCTGGCGCAGCTGTGGTTGCCCCAGGTGCCGCCGCTGTGGGTGCTGGACGAGCCGCTGGCTGCACTGGACACCCGGATGGTGGAGCGCCTGGCGCAACGCCTGGACCGCCATGCCGACGAAGGCGGCTGCGCGGTCTTCACCAGCCACCAGCCGCTGCCGCTGCGCCGTGCGACGCGCTCTTTGCGGCTCGGGGAGCACTGATGTCCGCCCCCCTGCAAGCCGCCGCAGCGTTGGCCCGGCGGGAGTGGGTGAGCCAGCTCCGTCAGCCGGCCGAGTGGCTGACGCCGCTGGCCTTTGTCGTCAGCGTGGTGGCGCTTTTCCCCATTGGCCTCGGGCCTGAGCCCGCACGGTTGCGCGAGCTGGCGCCGGGCCTGCTGTGGATCGTCGCGCTGCTGGCCAGCCTGCTGCCGCTGCCGCGCCTCTTCGCGGCGGACCTGGCCGACGGCAGCCTGGAGCAGTGGTGGCTCTCGCCCTTGCCCCGGCCGCTGGCGGTGGGGCTCAAGCTCGCGGTGCACTGGGGCTGGACGGGCCTGCCCCTGGTGCTGCTGGCACCCTTGCTGGCTCTGGCCTTCGGCGTGGATGACGCCGGCCCGCTGGCCCTCAGCCTGTTGCTCGGCACGCCCGCCTTGACGCTGCTCGGCGGCCTCGGCGCTGCGCTGGTGCTGCACGCCCGCGCCGGTGCCGGCCTGCTGGCCTTGCTGCTGCTGCCGCTGCAGGTGCCGGTGCTCGTTTTCGGCACGGCCGCCGCGCAGGGCGGCAGCCAGGCGGACACGGCCCTGCTGCTGCTCGGCGCGTGGCTGACCCTGCTGCTGGCCCTGGCGCCCTGGGGCACGGCCGCCTCGCTCTCACTCATGCTCGACTGATGACCTCGCCCCATCCCTTCTGGCGCTACGCCAGCCCCGTCCACTTCCTGCCGCTGACCGGCCGGCTGCTGCCCGTGCTGTGGGTGCTGGCCGCTCTGGGCATCGGCGCGGGCCTCGCGCTCGGCCTCTTCATCGCGCCGGCCGACGCCCAGCAGGGCGAGGCCTACCGCGTCCTCTACCTGCACGTGCCGGCCGCGTGGATCGCCATGGTCTGCTACGGCGCCATGGCCTTCTGGGCGCTGTGGGGCCTGGCCTGGCGCACCCGGCTGGCCTTCGTGCTGATGCGCGCGCTCGCGCCCACCGGCGCGCTGTTCGCGGTGCTCACGCTGGTGACCGGCTCGCTCTGGGGCCGGCCCACCTGGGGTACCTGGTGGGTGTGGGATGCCCGCCTCACGTCGGCGCTGCTGCTGGCCTTGCTCTACGTCGGCTTCATCGCGCTGACCGCGGCGGTGGACACGCCCGATGACCCGCGCCGGGGCGACCATGCCGGCGCGCTGCTCGCCCTCGTCGGCGCCCTCAACCTGCCGGTGCTGTACTTCTCGGTGAGCTGGTGGAACACGCTGCACCAGGGCGCCTCCATCGGCCCGCGCGGCAGCGCCATCGCGCCGGAGATGTTGTGGGGCCTGCTGCTGTCCACGGGCGGCTTCTGGGCCTATGCCGCCGCAGCGGTGCTGACGCGTGCGGGCCAGCAGCTGCAGCGGCGGGTGGAGTCCGAGGCGCGCTGGCCGCAGGCCTTGGGGCGTGCAGGGAGTGCCGCATGACTGAACTGTTCGGCGCCCACGCGCCCTTCGTCTGGGCCTCGCTTGCCGCAGTCGCGGTCGGCATCCTGCTCGAACTCTGGAGCCTGAGGAAATGAGCCCGCACGCCCGGGTGATCAAGCCGCGCCACCTGCGGCTGCTCGGCCTGCTGGCCATGCTCGGCCTGCTGGCGCTGGCCGGCGGCCTGGTGCTCAAGGCCTTCCGGCAGAACCTCGTCTTCTTCGTCACGCCCAGCGAGATCGTGCAGGGCAGGGCACCCGCGGGCGGGCGCTTCCGGCTCGGCGGCCTGGTGGCGCCGGGCTCGGTGCAGCGCGCCGGCACCGGCCTGCGCTTCGACGTGACCGACGGCGCCCAGCAGGTGAGGGTGAGCTATCACGGTCCGCTGCCCGACCTCTTCCGCGAGGGCAAGGGCGTCGTCGCGCAGGGGCGGCTCGCGGGGCTGGAGTTCGTGGCCGACGAGGTGCTGGCCAAGCACGACGAGAACTACATGCCGCCCGAGGCCGCCGCGGCGCTGAAGCAGGCATCGTCGCGATGACCGGCGAGTTGGGTCAGTTCGCGCTGCTGCTGGCGCTGGCCGTGGCCGTGGCGCAGGCCGCGCTCCCGCTCGCGGGCGCCCGCCGCGGCGATGCGCGCTGGATGGCGCTGGCCCGGCCGCTGGCGGGCGCGGGCTTCGGGCTCGTCAGCGTGGCGCTGGCGGCTCTCATCGCCGGCTTCGTGCAGGTCGACACCTCCATCGCCTACGTCGCCGCCAACGCCAGCCAGGAGCTGCCGCTGGGCTACCGCATCACCGCCAGTTGGGGCGGGCATGAGGGCTCGCTGCTGCTGTGGGTGTGGATGCTCACCGCCTGGGGTGCGCTGGTGGCGGCCCGCAGCGCGGCGCTGCCGGCGGCCTTCGCGGCCCGCGTGCAGGGCGTGCTGGGCCTGGTGGCCGCGGGCTTCCTCGCCTTCATCGCCTTCACGTCCAACCCCTTCGGCCGCCTGCTGCCCGCGCCGCTCGAGGGGCGCGACCTCAACCCCCTGCTGCAGGACCCCGGCATGGCCGCCCATCCGCCGCTGCTCTACATGGGCTACGTCGGCTTCGCGGTGGGCTTTGCCTTCGCGGTGGCGGCGCTGCTGGAGGACGAGATCTCGCCGCGTTGGAAGCGCTGGGCCCGGCCCTGGGTGCTGGCGGCGTGGAGCGCGCTGACGGCGGGCATCGGCCTGGGCAGCTTCTGGGCCTACTACGAGCTGGGCTGGGGCGGCTTCTGGTTCTGGGACGCGGTGGAGAACGCCGCCTTCATGCCCTGGCTGCTGGGCACGGCCCTCATCCACTCGCTGGCCGTGGCCGAGAAGCGGCCGGGCTTCCTGCGCTGGAGCCTGCTGCTGGCGCTGCTGGCCTTCTCGCTGTCGCTGCTGGGTACCTTCCTCGTGCGCTCGGGCGTGGTCAGCTCGGTCCACGCGTTCGCGAGCGATCCGGCGCGCGGCCTCTTCATCCTGGCGCTGCTGGCGGCGTCGGTGGGCGGGTCGCTGGCCCTCTATGCCTGGCGGGCGCACCGCGCGCCGCCGGTCGAGCGCTTCGCCCTCGGTTCGCGCGAGTCGCTGCTGCTGCTGAACAACCTGCTGCTGGCCACGGCCACGGCCACCGTGCTGCTGGGCACGCTCTACCCCCTGGCCGCCGAGGTGCTCGGCGGCATGAAGCTGTCGGTGGGGGCGCCGTACTTCGACACCGTCTTCCCGCCGCTGATGCTGCCGCTGGTGGTGCTGATGGTCGCCGGCCCTCTCGTGCGCTGGAAGCTGGCCGCGCTGCAACCCCTGCGCCCGCTGCTGCCGCTGACCCTGGCGTCGCTTGCCGCCGGCGCCGCCCTGACGCTGGGCCTGCAAGGCTCGCTGTGGATGGCCGCGGGCCTGGCCGCCGGGCTGTGGGCGCTGGGCGGCACGCTGGCGCTGGCCTGGGAACAGCGCGCGGCCTGGCGCTCGGGCCTGCCGCTGTGGTTGGCGCACGCGGGCGTGGCCGTCTTCGTGCTCGGCGTGACGCTGGTGCGCAGCCTGGAGCAGTCGCACGACCTGCGGCTCGCACCCGGCGAGCAGGCGAGGGTGGGCGGGCATGTGCTGCAGTTCCAGCGCCTGGAGGCGGTGGACGGCCCCAACTACCGCGCTGCCCGCGCCACGCTCGCGTGGCACCGCGGTGGCGAGCCGCTGGTGCTCGCGCCCGAAAAGCGCGTCTACGGCCGCCGCCAGATGGCCATGACCGAAGCGGCCATCTCGCGCGGCATCTGGCACGACGCCTACGTGAGCCTGGGCGACGCCGGTGACGACGGGCGCTGGGCGCTGCGCGTGCAGGTCAAGCCCTTCATGAGCTGGGTCTGGGCCGGCGTGCTGGCCATGGCCGCCGGCGGCCTCTGGGGCGTGGCGGCGCGCCGCCGTCGGGCGCCCGCGGCTCAGGCCACCGAGCCTTCGGCTTCCGTCGTTCCCACCTTGTCCACACCATGAAGCTGTCTGCAGCGCTGCCTCTCGTCGTTGCCGTGTCCCTGGTCGGCCTGCTGGGCCGCGGCCTGCTGCAGCGTGACGCCCGGGCCGAACCCACCTCGCCGCTCATCGGCAAGCCCGCCCCCGCGCTCGAGCTGCAGCGCCTGGCCGGTGACGGCGCGCCGCCGCAAGGCGAGGTATGGGTGCTCAACGTGTTCGCCTCCTGGTGCGCACCCTGCCGTGCCGAGCTGCCCCTTCTGGGCGAGCTGGCCCGCCAGGGCGGCGTGCGCGTCGTGGGGCTGGACTACCGAGACACGCCCGACCTCGGCGCCGCCTTCCTGCAGCGCCACGGCAACCCTTATGCCCTGACGCTGCTCGACCCCCAGGGCCGCGGCAGCCTCGCCTGGGGCGTGACCGGCGTGCCCGAGACCTTCGTCATCGACAGGCGCGGCGTGGTGCGGCTGCGGCACACGGGGCCGGTGACAGCCGAGGACCTGCAGCAGCGGCTGCTGCCGCTGATCGAAAGGCTCAAGCGTGCGTAGCCTGCTCGTCGCCACGCTGATGGGCGCCAGCATGGCGGCCCACGCCGCCGACCTGGACGACCGCGTCGAGCGCCTCGCGCGCGAGCTGCGCTGCGTCGTCTGCCAAGGCCAGAGCGTGGCCGAGTCCAACGCGCCGCTGGCGGTGGACATGAAGGCCGAGCTGCGCGAGGGCCTGGCCGCCGGCCGCAGCGAAAACGAACTGCGCGCCGAGCTGGTGAAGCGTTATGGAGAGCAGGTGCTCTTCCGCCCCGGGCTGCATGCCGGCACGGCGGCGCTGTGGTTCGGGCCACCGGTGCTGCTCGGCCTGGGCGGGCTCGTCTACTGGCGCCAGGCCCGCCGCGAGGCGCAGGGGCAGGAGGACCCCGCATGACCGCCTTCCTGCTGGCCGCCGCCGCGCTCGCTCTGGCCGCGCTGCTGCCCCTGTCCCGCACGCTGCTCGCTGCCGGCCCGGCGCCACGCGCCTGGCGCACCGCCCTCACGCTGGCCATTGGCCTGCCCCTGGCCGCAGCCGGGCTCTACGCCCACCTTGGCCGCCCCGAAGCCCTCGCCCCACCGCTGCCGGAGGCTACGGCGCCCAACCCCGTGCAGCAGATGGTGCAACGCCTGGCTGACCGCCTGCAGCGCACCCCTGACGATGCCGACGGCTGGGCCTTGCTCGCCCGCGCCTACGAGCAACTCGGCCGCCCTCGGGACGCGCTGCCCGCCTACGCCCAACTGGAGCGCCTGCGGCCCGATGACGCCCAGGTGTGGAGCCAGCATGCAGTGACGCTGGCGTTGGTGAAGGGCGAGGGGCTGGCCGGCGAGCCCGAGGCGCTGCTCAAGCGCGCGCTGGCCCTGGACCCCAGGCACGTGCCGGCGCTGGCCCTGCTGGCGGCCGCGGCGCAGGAGCGCGGGGATGCGGCGGCGGCGCGCAAGCTCTGGGCGCGGGTGCTGGCGGAGGCGCCTGAGGGGAGTGAGGTGGCGGGGCAGGCGAGGGAGAGCTTGCGGTCGTTGCGCGACGCGCCGTAGTCGCGGCTGGGGCCGGAGGGCCTGGGGTGCGCTCGCCCGGCAGGGCGAAGGAAGCCGTAACGGTGGGGACCGCATGCCTCGCATACGATGGACCGGTCCTCCATCGGTAAAGGCCCCGCCCGTGCGACGCCTCGGCATCACGACCCTACGCCCCCTTGCGACCGGCACGCCCGCGTGCGCGCGGCTCTGCACGCCACACACCCACAACTTGCCCGCGCACCACGGCAAGCCATGACCCCGATCCAGCCAGGGCATGCCACCCGCCGCCTGCGCCTGCTGCTGCAGACGCTGCGCGACATGATGGTCTCGATGGGTCCGCTGCTGCTGCTCGGCGGCGGCCTGCTGGTCGCAGCGTATGCATGGCTGGACCCGCAGCCCCCGCGCCAGGTGAGGCTGGCCACCGGCCCGGCGGGAAGCGCCTACGCCGCCTTCGGCGAGGGCTATGCCAAGGCGCTGGCGCGCGAACGCATCCAGGTGCAGCTCAGGGCCACCGAGGGTGCGCAGGACGACCTGGCCCTGCTGCGCGCGGGCGAGGCCGACGTGGGCTTCGTGCGCGGTGGCATGGCCGACCCCGCGGCCGATACCGAGGCCGGCATCGTCTCACTGGGCAGCCTGTTCTACGAGCCGATCTGGATCTTCTACCGCCGCGACCTCGCCATCGCACGCCGCCAGCCCGGCGGCGAACTGCAGCGCCTGGCGCAGCTGCGCGGCCTGCGTGTCAATGTCGATCAGGACGGCAGCGGTGTGCCGCAGATCATGGAGAAGCTGCTGGCCCTGAACCAGCTGAAGCCGACCGACCTGCGGCTGTCCAACCTGGCGCCCGACGCCGCCGGCACGGCCCTGCGCCAGGGCCAGCTGGATGCCGCCGTGCTGATCTCCGCCCCGCAGGCCAGCCTGATCCGCGCCCTGCTACGCGACCCCGCCATCGCACTCATGGCCTTCGAGCAGAACGAGGCCTATTCGCGCCACCTGCCGTTCCTTTCGACCGTGAGGCTGCCGCGCGGCGTGGTGGACCTGGCGGCCGATGTGCCGCCTCAGGACGTGCCACTGCTGGCCACCACGACCGCGCTCTTGGCGCGCGAGCAGACGCACCCGGCGCTGCGCCAGCTGTTCGCCCAGGCGGCCCTGGGCCTGCACGGCGAGGCCGGCTGGTTCAACGGCGCGCGCGACTTCCCCAACACCCGCACCAGCGAGCTGCCCGTCAGCGCCGAGGGCGACCGCGCCATCAACGGCACCCCGCCGGCCTGGGCGCGCTACCTGCCCTTCTGGGCCGGCAACCTGCTGGAACGCATGTGGCTGGTGGTGGGCGGCCTGCTGGTGCTGATGCTGCCGCTGTCACGCGTGGTGCCGCCGCTCTACACCTTCCGCGTGCGCTCGCGCGTGTTCCGCTGGTACGCACGGCTGCGCGAGGTGGAAGCCAGGCTGGAAGCCGGCACCCGCGAGCGCGACGCCTTGCTGGACGAGCTGGACGAACTGGACCGCGTGACGCACCGGATCGCGGTGCCGTTGTCGTATGCGGAGGAGCTTTATGCCTTGCGCAACAACATCGAGGCGGTGCGGAGGCGGCTGTTGGCGCAGCGGGGGGTGTAAAGGCACGCTGCCCGATTGATTTACAGGTGTGTCGTTGCTTGCTATCCGCATGCAGGTTTCAGGGCTGCAAATGTTGCCCCTCGAGCCGGGATAGTTTTTGTGTGACTTAGAGCCCGCTTGGTGAGATGGGGCGTTGCAGTGACAGCGATCTTTCGCTTCATCGCCCTCGTCGCACCGGAGATGCCGCTCCGCGTTCGAGTGGACCGCATAGTGCGGCAGGCTCTCAGATAAATCGATGAGTATTTGGCAATTGGCTGTATTGCACCGGTGAATAGATCATCCTTTCGCTACTGCCTCCGGGGCGGGCATCTCCCGCGCCGGAACCATTGGTAAGACGATGAGCCCAACTCCGTTGAGCATGGCTTGCCTACAGGACGATGCAAATGCCTCGTCAGGTTGTTCGGCGAGAAACTGCGCGACCTTGAACAAGTCGCTGGTGGATACCAACGCCGTCGAGGATGAGACGGCGGCACTGATGCACTTTTCGGTGAACTGAGGCTCTCGCTCCGAAGGTCTGGTTAGTCGAAATCCATTTCCAAATAGAACGCCCTTGGCCGGCTTCGCTACTTCGTCGCGCTGAAGATCCTCATGAATGTTCATTGCGAGTTGGCGTAATTTGTCAACGTTGATTGCCTTACTGTCTTTCCCTTCCGCCTCGCCCAACAGCCGCCCCTCGGATGACTGAAACACCACGTCAAACTCCGACTGCGAATCTTTATAGGGTGCTGCCGAGAATCCAAGTTTGATCAGCGCCTCGACGATTGCGCATTCCAGTGGCTTACCCTTCTCATAGAGCAAGGCGCGGAGTTGCCCGGCTGAGCGTAGTGCGGTTTGCTTGGATTCCATTTCACGCTGCGCCGCTTCGAGTCGCCCTTCGGCTTCAAGCAGCTCGGATCTTAGCCTCCGCTCGGGTTCCAGTATGAAAATCGAGTCTGTCGCCCAGTCCGGTTCAGGGGTTACGTCTGCAGCCGCATGGAGCGCTTTGTCCAGCGCAACGATGCAGCTAACTAGCTTCGCGGCAAACTGCTTTGCAGCAGTGGTCCAGACTTGCTCCTTGGCCTGCTGTTTGAAGAAGGAGTCGGGATAGAAATCAATATCGGGAAGAAGTACCAGTGCGCCAGTAGAGCCCTTGCTCCGTAAGATGGTTGCCACTGGCTTGTCGCCGTTCTTGGTGAAGATAAACGGGCGAATAGTGGTCGCAGCGAGTAGGACCTTATACTCCGAGGAAGGTGAGAACTCTGCCCAATACGGTGCCAGCACCTCCGCGCCGAGCGGGGCGAGCTTCATCGCAGTGCCGGTGGCATTGACGGGTTTTAGATCTGCTGGGATGGCGGCATAGTTCGTGTACGGTGCAACGATTCTAGTCGTTTTCTGATTGCGCCCTGTGCCGGAGTACTGTCGCTCACCCGTGTCGATGTATACCTCTTGAACTGCAGAAAGGTAAACAACGACTGTCTTGCCGGTTTCAATTGCCTGCTTGATCTCCCTCCGCCAGTGTTCGCAAGCTTCCTTCAGCTGGAAGGACGAGGAATCGTCTAGGCTGGGCTTGCCCTGGTAATGATCAACATACGCCCCCCAGAACTCATTAATCAGCGGCCTGAAGAGAACAATATCCCAGTCAAGTAGCGAGACCCGAGAACGGAAGTTTTCGTACTTTGTATCCGGCGAGGCTAGGCTAAGGCCAACGGTGAGAATTGATTTTGACATTGTTTGATGTTTACTTGTCTGCCGGCAGTGGTGTGTAAAATAATACGCTGGATCGCTATTTAACAACCATAATCCATGGCGTGATAAGTTCTTATCCGAGATCAGATTTGCCCATATTTTGGCTCGGCAAGCTTGAAGGTGTGCTGCACGCAATATCAACTTACGAGCCTAGCTTCGCCTCACCCAGCCCCCAACCTGAAATGCGCCACCGCCCCCTGCAGCCACCCCGCCTGCTGCTTGAGTGACTCCGCCGCCGCTGCGCTTTCCTCCACCAGTGCGGCGTTCTGCTGGGTCATGCCGTCGAGTTGCACGATGGCGGTGTTGACCTCGCCGACGCTGTCGCTCTGGGAGTGGATGGCGCCGTCGATGTGGCCGATGAGGTCGCGCACCTCGTGGACGGACTGCACGACGCGTTCCATCGTGGCGCCGGCCTCGCTCACCAGGCGCCCGCCGGCTTCCACCTGTTCCACGGAGTTGGCGATCAGCGTCTTGATCTCGCGCGCCGCCTGGGCCGAGCGTTGGGCCAGGGTGCGCACTTCGCCGGCCACCACCGCGAAGCCGCGGCCCTGTTCGCCGGCGCGGGCGGCTTCCACGGCGGCGTTGAGCGCCAGGATGTTGGTCTGGAAGGCGATGCCGTCGATGACGCCGATGATGTCGCCGATCTTGCGCGAGCTGCCCTGGATACCCTCCATCGTGCTCACCACCCGCGCCACCACCTCGCCGCCCTGGCCGGCCACTTCGGCCGCCGCTTCGGACAGCCGGCGGGCCTGCTCGGCCGACGCCGCGCTCTGGCGCACCACCTCCGCCACCTGCTGCATGGCGGCCGAGGTCTGCTCGATGCTGGCCGCCGCTTCCTCGGTGCGGGCCGAGAGGTCGTGCCCGCCGCTGGAGACTTCGCTCGCCGCCGTGGCCACGGCGTCGGCGCCTTCGCGCACCGCGCGCACCGCCGTGTTCAGGCCGGCCTGCATGCGCTGCAGGGCGCGCTGCAGGTCGCCGAACTCGTCTTGCCGGCGCACCTCGAGCCGCTCGCTCAGATCGCCGTCGGCCACCAGGTCGGCGGTACGGGCGGCGGCGCGCAGCGGCACGGTGATGGACTGTGTCATCAGCCAGGCCGTCAGCCCGCCCAGCACGAGGGCCAGGCCCATCATCAGCCATTGGCCCAGGCGCACGGCGGCATAGCTCGCGCTGCTGCGCTGCTGGGCGGCGGCGGCGCCCTGGGTGTTGATCTCGGTCAGCTTGGCCAGCGCCTCGGTCGTGGCGCGGAAGGCCTTGCGCGAGTCGCCCCGCAGCCATTTGCGCGCCTCCTCGGCCTGTCCGTCGGACAGCAGGGCCAGGAGGCGGGGCTGGGTGCCCTTGTACTGCTCGATGGCGGTGGTGAGCCGCTGGAAGGCCTGCGCTTCCTCGCCGGCGGCCAGCGTCGCTTCATAGGCCTTGAGCAGCGGCGGCAGCACCGTCCACTGCTTGGCGATGCGGTCGCCCTCGTCCTTGATGGCGGCGGCGTCGCCGCCCAGCATCATCTGCAGCTCGCCACGGCGCATCTGGTTGAGCGCCTCGTTCACGGCGGCCAGCTGCTGGGTGCTGGGCAGCCAGTTGTCCGACAGGTCCACCACGCTGGCCTGCACCTGCTCGACCTTGTGCAGGGCATACAGCCCCATGCCCAGCATCAGCAGCAACAGCAGCCCGAACGCTCCGCCCAGGCGGGCTCCCACACGCAGATCCGACAGACGCATGCTTTCCTCCCTGAAGTGCCTGTCGACGCGACATAACGTTCTTGATGCAGGCCTTGCCGACTTTAGGACGGCGCAGGCGTTTCGGCCAGTGGGTTGGGCGCGACATCGTGCACGGTCCTGCGCCACGACTGGCTGCCCCGTGGTGGGGCGCGGGCCGGTGGGCGAGGGTTCCGAACGTCGCTGCCGGCTGCGGACGAGGTGCGACGGTTCAGGGGGCGGATCGACCTAAGCGCCAAATCGCAGGTCGGCCTGCCTCGCCTCAGTTCCCCGGCCTGTCCGCCTGCACCTTGCCGCTGATCTTGTGCGTTCGCACCTCGTCCGTGATCGGCAGCATCTGCGCATTCCAGGCCAACCAGTCGTTGCGCAGCTGCTGCAGCCGCGCCGGCTGGAGCTCCGCGAGGTTGGCGCGTTCGCGGGCGTCCAGCGCCAGGTTGAAGAGGAATTCGTTGCCGTTGATCTGCAGGTATTTCCAGTCGCCCTGGCGCACGGCGCGCTGGGCGTTGGCCTTGTAGCGCCAGAAGAGCTGGCGCTCCACGGGCGCGGCCTGGCCGAGGATCTGCGGCAGCAGGTTGCGGCCGTCGCTCGGGTAGTCGGGGTGGGGCGCGCCGCCGGCAGCGGCCAGCAGCGTGGGCAGCCAGTCCATGCTGATGAGCACCTGCTCGCTCACCTGGCCGGGCTTGACGCGCGCGGGCCAGCGCAGCAGCGTGGGCACGCGGATGCCACCCTCCAGCAGCTCGGTCTTCTGCCCGCTGAAGGGCCAGGTGTTGGAAAAGCGCTCGCCGCCGTTGTCGCTGGTGAAGACGACGATGGTGTTCTGCGCCAGGCCCTGCGCCTCCAGCGTGGCCAGCAGGCGGCCGACGGCGGCGTCCAGCGCGCCGACGATCTCGCCGTAGGTCCTGAGGTTGCCGCCGTCGGTGTGGCCCAGGGTCTTGAGCTGGCGCGACACGCCCTCGTCGCCGGGCCCCTCCCAGGGCCAGTGCGGGGCGGTGAAGTGCAGGCTCAGCAGGAAGGGCTGGGCAGCCGTCTGCCGGCGCAGGAAGGCCTGGCCGTACTCGGCGATGAGGTCGGTGTAATAGCCGGCCTTGTCCACGCGCACCTCGCCCTCGAACAGGTCCGAGGGCAGCTGCTCACCCACGCCGGCCTTGTGGGTGAAGTAGTCCACGGCGCCGCCGGTGTTGCCGAAGAACTCGTCGTAGCCGCTCTTCAGCGGGCCGAACTTGGGGAGCGCGCCGAGGTGCCATTTGCCGAACAGGGCCGTGCGGTAGCCGCGCGCCTTCAGCAGCGAGGGCAGGGTGGGGTGCTCGGGCGGCAGGCCGATCTGGTCGTTGGCGCCGGCGATGGGCTCCTCCAGCCCGCCGCGCAGCCGGTACTGGTAGCGGCCGGTGATGAGGCCGAAGCGCGTGGCCGAGCACACGGCCGAGTTCGCATAACCCTGCGTGAAGCGGACGCCCTGGGCCGCCAGCCTGTCGAGGTTGGGCGTGGCGAAGTCGCGCTGGCCGTAGACGCCGAGGTCGGCATAGCCCATGTCGTCGGCCAGGATGAAGACGATGTTGGGCGGCGCCTCGGCGGCGCGGGCCGCGGACGGGAGCAGGGCGAGGGCGCCCAGGCCTTGCAGCAGGCCGCGTCGGGACGAAGCAGACATCAGGAAAAGATGACGGGAAGAGAGACCTGGACCTCGTCGGCGCCGCCCGCCGTGCAGCGCATTCGCTTGAGGGCGGACTGGACGTACTTGTGGTACTCCTTGGGGCCGGACAGCAGGGTCACGTCCACGACCTGGTTGCCGCGGATCTTGAACTGCGTCTGCACCGTGCCCTTGATGCCGACGCGGTCGATGGCTTCCTCCAGCACCGAGGCCAGCACGGCCTCGTAGCCGGGGCAGGCGAGGCTGATCTCGCGTTTCACGACGGGGGGCGCCGCGGGGGGCGCAGGCGGCGCGACGACGGGCGCGGGGGCCGCCGCGACGACGACCGGCTCCTTGGGCGGCGTGGCCTGCACGACCTGGATGGGCGCGGGCGGCGGCGTGACCACGGGCGCCACCTCGGGCGGCGGCACGTAGGCCGGCGGCGGCACCACCTTCTGCACCGGCTCGATCTTCACGACCTTGGGCGGCGGCGGCGGGGGTGGCTGCACTTCGGGCAGCAGGGCCAGCTCGATGGGCTTCTTGATGGCCTCGACCGCCCTGGTGGCCAGGCCCGTGGTCAGGCCCCAGCCAAGCACGATGTGCAGGCCCACGACGACCGCGATGCCGGTGCCGCGGTTGGTGGGGGCCGGCGGCTGCAGCTGCGAGCGCAGCGGGGCTGCCGCGGCCAGCGCGGGCGGCGTGGGCGCGGCGAGGCGGCGGGGCGCGGGGCGGCTGTCGGCTAAGGGCAGGGCGCCCGGGGTCAGGACTGCGCTCATGGGGGCTCCAGGGTCAAGGCTGGTCGTCGAGGAACTGTTCGCTGCCGGTCACGCCGAGCTTGGCGAGGCCCGCCTGGTGCACGGCCGTCATGACGGTGGCGAAGGTGTCGTACTTGGCGCCGGGCTGGGGCCGCACGTGGACCTCGGGCTGCACGGCCTGCCGGCCGGCGGCGGCCAGCCGCTCGCGCAGCGTGGCCTCGTCGGCCAGGGCCTCGCCGTTCCACAGCACGGTGCCGCCAGGCGGGATGTCCAGGCGCACGACTTCAGGCGGCGTGGGCGGTGGCGCGCTCGGCGGCGCGATCGGCAGGTTGAGCTTGACGCTGTGCAGCTGCACGGGGATGGTGATGATGAGCATCACCAGCAGCACCAGCATCACGTCGATCAGCGGCGTGGTGTTGATGTCGGGCACGGGCAGCGCGGCGTCGAGCTGGCGGCGGGCGCGGGCCGCCTTCCGCAAAGGTCCCGCGCTCACAGCGGCCTCGCCGGCGGTTCGGTGATGAAGCCCACCTTGGCGATGCCGGCGCGCTGGGCGGCCAGCAGCACGCGGCCCACGGGGGCGTAGTCGCTGCCGGCGTCGCCGCGCACGTGCACCTCGGGCTGGGGCTGCTGCCGGGCGATGCCCTTGAGCCGCTCGAAGAGGGCGTCCTTGCCGGCCACCGGGGCGTCGAACCAGTAGAGCCTGCCGTCGCGCGCGACGGTGATGACGACGTCCCTGGGTTCGCTCTCGCGCACCTCGTTGCGCTGCTTGGGCAGCTCCACGGGCACCGAAAAGTTCACCACCGGGATGGTGATGAGGAAGATGATGAGCAGCACCAGCATGACGTCGACGAGCGGCGTCGTGTTGATGGACGAGACGGCCTCGTCGGCGCCTTGCGCAAGCTGGATGGCCATGGCGTGGGCCTCAGGCGAGGGCGGGCGTGAGGCCTGCGGCTTGCTGCTTCGCGTCGGCCTCGGCGGGCGCGTCGTGGCCCGAGCCCAGCAGCACGGAATGCAGTTCGCCGGAGAAGTCGCGCACGTCGTCCAGCACCAGGGCATTGCGGCGCAGCAGGGCGTTGTAGCCCAGCACCGCCGGCACGGCGACGAAGAGGCCGATGGCCGTCATGATCAGCGCCTCGCCGACCGGGCCGGCGACCTTGTCGATGGAGGCCTGGCCGGCGATGCCGATGTTGGTGAGGGCGTGGTAGATGCCCCAGACCGTGCCCAGCAGCCCGACGAAGGGCGAGGTGGAGCCCACCGTCGCCAGCAGGCTCAGGCCCGTGGTGAGCTGGCGCTGCACGCGCTCGGTGGCGCGGTGCAGCGACAGGTCCACCCAGTCGGCGAAGTCCACCTTGGCGCGCAGGCCCACGTGGCGCTCGGTCGCCTCGAGGCTGGCCTCGGCGATGTAGCGGTAGGGGCTCTTGGGCGAGAGCTTCTCGGCGCCGGCCTTGACGGTGCCGGCGCTCCAGAAGTCCTTCTGCGCTGAGCGGGCCTGGGCTGACAGCCGTGCCTGCTGCAGCAGCTTGGTGATGATGACGTACCAGCTGCCGGCGCTCATCGCGATGAGGGTGAAAAGCACGGCCTTGGTCACGGCGTCGCTGTTGCTCCAGACGGAGGCGATGCCGTAGGGGTTGTCGCCTGAGCCCTGGGCCTGGGCGGCGGAGGCGATCAACAGCAGGCCCAGCGGGGCGAGGTGGCGGCGGAGGAGGCGGGAGGTCGTCATGGCAGTGGGCGGGATCATGTGAATGGGGCGGCGCAGCGCGGGGCGCCGGGGACGGAGGCGGTCGGGTGTATTCAGGCCGCGGCCCGCAGCGCCGCGTGGCTGCTGGCGGCGGATGCCGTGCTGGGCTGCGGCTGGGCGGCACGCGGCGGGGTCAACAGGCCCAGCCGCTTGAGCTGGGTGCGCAGCACGTTGCGCGTGATGCCGAGCAGGGCGGCGGTGTGCACCTGGTTGTGGTGGCAGTGCGCGAAGGCGCTGCGGATGAGCACCTCCTCCACGCGCGCCTGCAGGGCCTGGGGCGGCTCCTCGAACAGGCGCTCGAAGACGCACTGCAGCGCGTCGTCGGTGCTGCTGGCGGCCAGCGGATCCGCCGCCACGGCGGTGGATGCGAGGCCTGGGCGTGCCACCGCATGCAGCTGCAGGTCCTCGCGGGCGATGCGCCCGTCGCGGCAGATGATGAGGGCGTAGTGGATGACGTTTTCCAGCTCGCGGATGTTGCCGGGCCAGGCATAGGCCAGCAGCGCGGAGCGCGCCTCGGGCGAGAGCTGGATGCCCTGCAGGTTGAGCCGGCGGCCGTAGACGCCGATGAAATGCTCGGCCAGGGCCAGGATGTCGCCGGGCCGCTGGGCCAGCGGTGCGAGCTGCAGCGTGGCGACGCTGAGGCGGTAGTAGAGGTCGGCGCGGAAGTGCCCCGCCGCCACGGCCTGCTCCAGCCGCACGTTGGTGGCGGCCACGAGCCGCACGCGCACGTCGATGGGCTTGCGCGAGCCGATGCGCACGACCTGGCGCTCCTGCAGCACGCGCAGCAGCTTCACCTGCACGGCGGGCGGCAGGTCGCCGACTTCGTCGAGGAAGAGCGTGCCGTCGGCCGCGGCCTCGAACCAGCCTGCGCGGGCGCTGCTGGCGCCGGTGTAGGCACCGGCCTCGTGGCCGAAGAGCTCGGCTTCGACGAGCTGCTCGGTGAAGGCGCCGCAGTTGACGGCCAGGAAGGGACCGCGCCGGCCGCTGCAATGGTGGATGTGGCGGGCGATCAGCTCCTTGCCGGTGCCGGTCTCGCCGATGATGAGGACGGTGGCATCGCTCGCCGCCACACGCTCGGCCTGGGCCAGCAGGGCGCGCGAGGCCGGGTCGTCGAACACCAGGGCCTTGGCCCGGATGGACAGGACCTGGTGCTGCGAATCGGGGAAGGTGAGCAAGCGCGTCATGCGGCGGCACTCTAGGCAGCGCCACGCCCCGCGTGAACGCCTCTTTGCGCAGATGGATATGCGCGGCACCCGCTGAACGGAAATCAACATCGGATCAACAGCGCGGCGCATGAGCTTGTGAGAACTTGTTCTTTGTCGGGGCGGGTCGGGCTCCCTAGAGTGAACCGCTCCATCCACTGACGACACGCCCATGCGCCGCCTGCTTACCGCTCTTTCGCTCGCCATCGCCGCCACCGGCGCGCTGGCCCAAACCTCGCTCCTCAACGTCTCCTACGACCCGACGCGCGAGCTCTACCAGGACTTCAACAAGGCCTTCGCCGCGCAGTGGAAGGCCAAGACCGGCGAGACCTTGAGCATCAAGGCCTCGCACGGCGGCTCGGGCAAGCAGGCCCGCTCCGTCATCGACGGCCTGGAGGCCGACGTGGTGACGCTGGCGCTGGCCTACGACATCGACGCGCTGGCCGACCACAAGCTGCTGCCGCTGGACTGGCAGAAGAAGCTGCCCAACAACGCCAGCCCCTACACCTCGACCATCGTGTTCCTGGTGCGCAAGGGCAACCCCAAGGGCATCAAGGACTGGCCGGACCTGATCAAGCCCGGCGTCGAGGTCATCACGCCCAACCCCAAGACCAGCGGCGGTGCACGCTGGAACTACCTGGCGGCCTGGGGCTACAACCTGAAGACCGGCGGCACGCCGGCCACCGCGCAGGACTTCGTCAGGAAGATCTACGCCAACACCAAGGTGCTGGACTCGGGCGCTCGCGGCTCCACGACGACCTTCGTGGAGCGCGGCATCGGCGACGTGCTGATCGCCTGGGAGAACGAGGCCTACCTGGCCGTGAAGGAACTCGGTCCGGACAAGTTCGAGATCGTCACGCCCAGCCTGTCCATCCTGGCCGAGCCGCCGGTGGCCATCGTCGACAAGGTGGTGGACCGGCGCGGCACCCGCAAGCAGGCCCAGGCCTACCTCGACTACCTCTACAGCCCCGAGGGCCAGGAGATCGCCGCACAGAACTACTACCGCCCGCGTGATGCCAAGGTGGCGGCCAAGTACGCCAAGACCTTCGCGCCGGTGAAGCTCTTCACCATCGACGAGCTCTTCGGCGGCTGGCGCCAGGCCCAGAAGGCCCACTTCGACGACGGCGGCGTGTTCGACAAGATCTACACGCCCGGCGCGAAGTAAGCCCGACGACCCATCCACGGCGGCGGCCGGCTCGCGGCCGCCGCGTTTTCGTCCCTCTCAGGAGTGAACCATGCCCAGCCTTCGCCTCGGCGACACCGCCCCCGACTTCGAACAAGACTCCTCGCTCGGCCGCATTCGCTTTCACGAGTGGCTCGGCGACAGCTGGGGCGTGCTGTTCTCCCACCCCGCCGACTTCACGCCGGTCTGCACCACCGAGCTGGGCCGCACCGCCAAGCTCTCCGAGGAGTTCGCGCGGCGCGGCGTCAAGGGCATCGCGCTCAGCGTCGACCCGGTGGACAAGCACACCGCCTGGATCGGCGACATCAACGAGACCCAGGGCACCGAGGTCGACTTCCCCATCCTTGCGGATGCCGACCGGCGCGTCAGCGAGCTCTACGACCTGATCCACCCCAACGCCAGCACCACGGCCACCGTGCGCTCGCTGTTCGTGATCGACCCGGCCAAGAAGATCCGCCTCACCATCACCTACCCGGCCAGCACGGGACGCAACTTCGACGAGATCCTGCGCGTGATCGACTCCCTGCAGCTGACCGATTCGCACAGCGTGGCCACGCCCGCCAACTGGAAGCCCGGCGACGACGTCGTCATCCTGCCGTCCATCCAGGACCCGGCGGTGCTGGCGCAGAAGTTCCCGCAAGGCTTCGAGGTGGTGAAGCCCTATCTGCGCTACACGCGGCTGCAGCAGGGCGGCTGAGGGGTCACCCAAGGCCAGGAAGGCTTGATGGACAGAGCGGGGCCGGAAAGGCCCCGTTGTCCGTCATACGGCGGCCAGAGCGGCGGCGAGGTCCCGGCGCAGGTCGGCCACGTCCTCGATGCCGACCGACAGGCGCACCAGCGCATCGGTGATGCCCAGTCGCGCGCGGAAAGTAAGCGGCCCGCAGCGAGCGGGCCCGAGTCTTGAGGTCTCGCAGGCTACGAAGCGAGGCCTCGCGCCCCAACGACGCATTGCGCATGAGCTTGTGCGGATTTCGCGCGAGGCCAGCGCGCAAGCTCATGCGGAATCCGTCGTTGGCGACCGCTTATGCAGTTCCTAGAGTTCGAGTCCTCGGCACATCGCCGATGTCTCCCTCTCTCACAAGGACCCGCCTCACATGCAGCGCAACCGCCGCCGTCTGACCCACTCCCTGGCCGCCCTCGGCCTGAGCCTCCTGGCCCTGCAGGCCGCCCACGCCGACCAGCTCGACGACATCAAGAAGAAGGGCGAGATCGTCGTCGGCGTGCTGGGCACGGACGAGCCCAACAGCTTCATCGACGCCAAGACGCGCGAGATCATCGGCTACGAGGTCGACCTGGCGCACGCCATCGCCACCCGGCTGGGCGTGAAGCTGCAGATCAAGCAGCTCGCCGTGGCCGCGCGCATCCCCGAGCTGCAGCAGGGCCACGTGGACCTGCTGGCGGCCTCGCTCACGCACAACAAGGAGCGCGAGGCCGTCATCGACTTCTCGCTGACCACCTTCGTCACCGGCCAGAAGGTGCTGGTCAAGGCCGACAGCGGCATCAACACCCTGCAGCAGCTCTCCGGCAAGAAGGTCGTCACCATCAAGGGCGGCACGCAGGAGCCCAACATCCGCAAGGCGGTTCCCCAGGTCGACGTGGTGACCTTCGAGACCGGGCCGCAGGCCTTCCAGGCGCTGCAGCAGGGCAAGGGCGTGGCGTTCGTCAACGACGAGGTCTCGCTGCTGGACCAGCACGCCAAGCTCGGCGCGGCCAAGGACAAGTACCGCATCCTTGAGCAGAACATCAGCGTCGAGCCCCTGGCCATCGGCATCCGCAAGGGCGAGAAGCGCCTGAAGACCGAGGTGGACGGGGCGCTGGCCGGCCTGGAGAAGAGCGGCGAGGCCGACAAGCTCTTCCTGAAGTGGTACGGCCCCGAGACGCGCCTGAAGTTCCCCAAGCGCACGTTCAAGATCAACAGCGACAAGGTCGAAGGCTGATCCGCCGCCGACCGTCCTGATCCGATCGCAGCCGCCGGCCTCACAAGGGACGGCGGCTGTCTTGCTTGTGGAGCGCCGACCCCATGCCTGAACTTTCCTTCGCGCCGCTGCTGCAGGGCGACTACTTCGCCTGGCTGCTCGCCGGGCTGCGCCTGTCGCTGCTGCTGACCGGCCTCACGCTGCTGACGGCGCTGCCGCTGGCCATCGCCATCGCGCTGCTGCGCCTGTCGCCGCTGCGTCCGCTGCGGCTCGTGGGCGAGGCCTACGTGGAGGCCGTGCGCTGCGTGCCGCTGCTGGTGCACATGCTGTTCTGGTATTTCGGCGTGCCGGAGCTGCTGCCCGATGGCATCAAGGAAACGATCTATGCCGGGCAGATCGAGGTCGTCAGCGCCTGGGCCGCGCTCACCCTCTACACGGCGGCCTACATGTCGGAGGACATCCGCTCCGGCGTGCGCGCCGTGCCGGGCGCGCAGTTGAGCGCGGCGATGGCGCTGGGCTTCAGCTACCTCGCGGCCATGCGGCTCGTGGTGCTGCCGCAGGCGCTGCGCATCACGCTGCCGCCGCTGCTGTCGCAGGCGCTCAATCTCTGGAAGAACACCAGCATCGCCACCGTCATCGGCACGGCCGAGCTGATGTACCAGGCGCAGCGCGTCGAGTCCGCCACCTTCCGTGGGTTCGAGACGTTCGCGCTCGTCACGGTGGCCTACCTGTCGGTGTCGTTGCTGCTGACGGCGCTGGCGCACTGGGCGCAGGCGCGGCTGTCGCCGAGCGGGGCGCGGCGATGAGCGCCGCGCCGGGCCGCCCCAAGCAAGCTCGCTCCCGCTCGGCGGGAGTGAGCCCGTACATGGGATGCCCTGAGGGCATCCCGTGCCTGGCGAACGCCTGGCCGCGCTGTCGGCCAGGCAAGGCCGCAGGCCGAAGGGTGCCTCAATGAGGGAATTGGTCGACACCTACTGGGTCTACTTCCTCGTCGGCCAGTACCCGCACGGCCCCTTGGGCGGCCTGGCGCTCACGGTGCTGCTGGCCTCGCTCGGCCTGGTGCTGGCGTTGCCGCTGGGCGTGGCGCTCGGCGTGGCGCGCTTCAGCCCGCGGCCTTGGCTGCGCCGGCCGGTGACCGCCTGGGTCTGGGTCATCCGCGGCACGCCGCTGTTGATGGTGGTGTTCTGGGCCTATTTCTTCCTGCCCGTGGTGACGGGCCACAAGACCGACCAGTTCAACACCATGCTGATCGCGCTGGTGGTGTTCGATGCGGCCTACCTGGCCGAGATCGTCCACGCGGGCCTGCAGGCGCTGCCGCGCGGGCAGCTCAGCGCGGCGCTGTCGCTCGGCATGACCCGCCCGCAGGCCTTGCGCCTGGTGCTGCTGCCGCAGGCCACGCGCCACATGCTGCCGTCGCTCGTGAACCAGTTCGTCGCCACCATCAAGGAGACGTCGCTGGGCACCATCATCGGCCTGTCGGAGCTGAGCTACATCGCCAACCAAATCAACGCCCAGGTGCTGGTGAAGCCGGTCGAGGTCTACCTGACGCTCGCCGGCAGCTACTTCGCGATGTGCTACGGCCTCACGCTGCTGGGGCGGGCCGCCGAGCGCCGGCTGGCCTGACGGCTACCGGCGCCGCTGCCAGCGCGCCAGCGCCGTGCCGGCCGTGAGGCCGGCGATGAGCCACCACGCGCCCGGCTGGCCGAGGCTCAGGGCGGCGAAGGCCGGCCCCGGGCAGTAGCCGGCGAGGCCCCAGCCGATGCCGAAGAGGGCCGAACCGAACAGCAGCTCGCGGTCCACCGCGGCTTGCGGTGGCAGGTGGAAGGCCTTGTCCAGCAGCGGGCGGGGGGCTCTTCGCAGCCTGGCCGTACCCAGGGCGGCCACGGCCAGGGCGGCGCCCAGCACGAAGGCTAGGCTGGCGTCCCAATGACCGAGCGGGTCCAGGAAGTTCAGCACCTTGCGGGGATCGGTCATCTGGGCGATGGCCAGCCCGGCACCGAAGACCGTGCCGGCCAGCGCCGCGGCCGCCACGCGCTGCAGGGCGGCGCGCGTCATGGCGCCGCTCCCAGCGCATGCCTCATCAGCGTGACGGTCAGCACGCCGGTGGCCAGGAAGGTCGCCACGGCCGCCAGGGAGCGGCCCGACAGGCGGGCCAGGCCGCACACGCCGTGGCCGCTGGTGCAGCCGCGGGCCAGCGTGGTGCCATAGCCCACCAGCGCGCCGCTGGCGACGAGCAGCGCGGGGCTCGTGGGCAGGGGCGTCGGTGCCCCGCCCAGCCACCCGTTCGCCAGCGCGGCGCCCGCGGGAAGGCCGGCCAGGAAGGCCAGCCGCCAGGCGATGTCGCCGGCGCGGCCCGGCAGCAGGCCGCCGTAGATGCCGCTGACGCCGGCGACCCGGCCGTTCAGGCCCAGCAACAGCACGGCGGCGGTGCCGATCAGCGCCCCGCCCAGCGCCGCGGGCAGCGGCGTGAACGGCGTCACCAGGTCCATGCGTAGCTCGCGCCGAGCAGCGTTTCCTTCAGGCGCACGCTGGCCTCGCCGCCGCCGAGCCCGGCCGGCGGCGATCCCGGCGGGATGCTTTGCCGGCCCTGCACGGTCTTGCCCGGCGCATGAGCCACGTAGCTGCTGACCTCGCTGTGCGGGCTCAGCGCCCAGGTGGCGCCGGCGGTCAGGTGGCTTTGCACGACGCCGGGCGCGAGGATGTTGAAGAAGGTCTCCGACGCCGGCACCGGCTGGCCGGTGTGGCTGTAGCCCGCCCGGAGTGTCAGGTCGCCCTGCACGCGCCACTGCAGGCCCAGCTTCAGCACCGTGACGTCGCGCCAGCCGAAGCCCGGCCCACCCGCCGCGCCCAGCGGCGTGCCGCTGAAGAGCCTGGCGGCGGGGTTGCCCACCGCCGCGACGCGGCTGTAGCGGATGCGCTGGGCGTCGGCCAGCAGCGTCACGTCCGGCGTGGCGGCCCAGGCCAGTCCGAGGCCCGCGTTCTCGGGCACGTCGAAGCGCCCGGCGTCGGCGAACAGGCCGCGGTATTTGTCGAAACGGCCACGGATCTTCTGCGACCACGTCGCGCCGAGCGTGAAGCCGGGCGCGAGCGTGCCGGTCCAGCCCAGGCGCAGGCCGGCGCCGACGCTGGTGTCCGTGCCCTGGTCGCTGACGTGGCCGGGCGCAGCCGAGAAGCCGTCGAACAGCCCGATGCCCCGGGCAGAGAAGCGCTGCAGCGCGAGGTTCACCCCCAGGCCCAGCGACTGCCCGGGGCTCGGGCGGTAGGCCAGGGCAGGGGTGATGAACAGCTGCTCGAGATTGACGCCGGCCTTCCCCTGGGCGCCGAAGCGGCCGTAGGGGTTGGACGCGTATTCGGTGTTCATCCCGCCGTTGCCGTAGAGAGCCAGTCCCCAGCTCAGCACCGGAGACAGCCGTTGCGAGAAGCCGGCCTCGGGGATGGCGAAGACCTTGCGGCCATCGCCGTCGTGATGGCTGTCGGCGCCGAAGGCGTTGCCGGCGACGTCGGCGCTGCGGCGGGGCAGGAACAGCGTCAGGCCGAGGTCCGCGCGGTCGCCGCCCGCGCCGGTGTTGGCCGGGTTGGTGGCGGGCGCGAGGGCGTCGGTCGACAGCGCGATGCCCGTGCCGCCCTGGCCGAGCGACTGCACGCCATAGCCGTGCGAGAAGTACCCGTTGGTCGCCGTCGCCGCGCCGGGCAGCAGCAGCGCGGGCAGGGTGAGGCCGATGAGGCGGGGGCTCAATCGCACGGTCATGCGTCCACCTGGCTCAATGCCTGGTCCAGGTCGGCCTTGAGGTCGTCGATGTGCTCGATGCCGATGGACAGGCGCACCGTGTCTTCGCCCACGCCGGCCTTGTCCAGTTCGGCCGGCGAGAGCTGGCGGTGCGTGGTGGAGGCAGGGTGGGTGGCGAGGGAGCGCACGTCGCCGATGTTGACCAGGCGCGTGAACAGCTGCAGCGCGTCCAGGAACCGCGCGCCGCGCTCGCGGCCCTGGCCCGGCTCGCCCTTGACGCCGAAGGTGACGATGCCCGAGGCCTTGCCCGACAGGTATTTGCGCACCAGGCCATGGTCGGGGTGATCCTCCAGGCCGGCGTAGTTCACCCAGCCGACCTTGGGGTGGGTCTTGAGATGCTGGGCAATCGCCTTGGCGTTGTCGCTGATGCGGTCCAGGCGCAGGGCCAGGGTCTCGATGCCCTGCAGGATCTGGAAGGCATTGAAGGGCGACAGCGCCGCGCCCGTGTTGCGCAGCGGCACGACGCGTGCGCGGCCGATGTAGGCCGCCGGGCCCAGCGCCTCGGTGTAGACCACGCCGTGGTAGCTGGGGTCGGGTTCGTTCAGGCGCTTGAAGCGGTCCTTGTGCCGGGCCCAGGGGAAGTTGCCGGAGTCGACGATGGCGCCGCCGATGCTGGTGCCGTGTCCGCCCAGATACTTCGTCAGCGAGTGCACGACGATGTCGGCGCCATGCTGGATCGGGCGGCTGAGGTAGGGCGAGGGCACCGTGTTGTCGACGATGAGGGGTACGCCGTGCGCATGGGCGATGGCCGCGATCTTCTCGATGTCGGTCACATTGCCCTGCGGGTTGCCGAGGGACTCGACGAAGACGGCCTTGGTCTTGCCGTCGATGAGGGCGGCGAAGCTGTCGGGCTGGCGGTAGTCGGCGAACCTGGCCGAGATGCCGTACTGCGGCAGGGTGTGGGCGAAGAGGTTGTAGGTGCCGCCGTAAAGCGCGCTGGAGGCGACGATGTTGTCGCCCGCCTCGGCCAGGGTCAGGATGGCGTAGGTGACGGCCGCCTGGCCCGAGGCCACGGCCAGGGCGCCGATGCCGCCTTCCAGCGCGGCCAGGCGCTTCTCCAGCACATCGTTGGTCGGGTTCATGATGCGGCTGTAGATGTTGCCGGCCACCTTCAGGTCGAAGAGGTCGGCGCCATGTTGGGCGCTGTCGAAGGCGTAGGCGACGGTCTGGTAGATCGGCACCGCCACCGACTTGGTGGTCGGGTCGGGCGTGTAGCCGCCGTGCACGGACAGGGTTTCGAAGCGCCAGCTGTCGCGGACGTTGGGCTCGGTCATGGGGGTCTCCGGTCAAAGGGAGCCCGAGGCTAGGCGGTCGGTACGGCGCCGTGAACTGCGCTTTTCGCAGATGCTTCAGCGCTGCACGCCCCAGCGTGCCGGAAGCAGAAGGCGGCTCCCGTACTCGGGCAGGCCGCCGGGACCTAAGCCTGCCGGCCCCAGGCGTGCAGCAGCGCGCGCGCCGCGCCATCCAGTGCCCAGCCCAGCGCGCCGATGACCAGGATCAGTGCCATGAGGTCGGGGTAGGCGAGGCGGTCGCGAGCGTCCAGGATGAGGTAGCCCAGCCCGGCCGACACGCCCAGCATCTCGGCAGGCACCAGCACGATCCACAGCACGCCCACGGCCAGGCGCACGCCGGCCAGCACGTGGGTGGTGCTGCCGGGCAGCACCACCTGCAGCAGCAGCTCCGTGCGCGTGGCACTCAGGCTGCGGGCCAGTTGCAGCCATTGCGGGTCGAGGGCCTGCACGCCGGCCGCGGTGTTCAGCACGATCGGCCACACGGCGGCAAAGGCGAGCAGGAAGTAGACCGGTGCGTCGCCCACGCCGAGCGCCATCACGGCCAGCGGCATCCAGGACAGGGGCGAGATCATGCGCAGGAACTGGAACAGCGGCGTGGTGGCCTGGGCGAAGCGGGGCGACAGGCCGGCCAGCAGGCCCAGCGGCAGGCCGAGCGCAATCGCTGCGCCCAGGCCGATCGCGATGCGGCGCAAGCTGGTGGCCAGGTGCATCCAGAGGTCGGCACCCGGCAGCAGCGCCCACAGCGCCTGCAGCGCGGGCAGCGGCCCGAAGCCGGCTGCGATCGGGTTGTCGGCCGCCATGCGCATCACGGCGCCCTGCCAGGCCAGCAGGGCCAGGGCAGCCCCGGCCGCCGGCCAGGCCGCGCGGGCGAGGCGGCTCACAGCGCCAGCACTTCCTGGCGCTGGTAGGTGGCCGACAGGCCGAAGCGTGTCGGCCCGCCCACGGCGTCGATGGCCTTGCGCACGAAGCGTGCGTCCACCAGGTCACGGGCGACGAAGGCCGGGTCCAGGGCTTCCAGGAAGCGCTTGTCCCCTTCCACCTGTGTCTGCTGCAGCAGCTTGACGAGCTGCTCGGTGTAGCTCGGGAAGGGGTAGGGCTGGAAGTCGATGCGGCGCTGTGTCCAGCCCCGGTGCTGCACGACGCCACTGGCCTCGTAGCTTGCGTAGTCGGTGGTGGCCAGCACCTTGGACAGTGCCTGCACGCTGTGCGGCGTGTAGCGGCGCTCGCCGCCGCTGGACAGCAGCTTGGAGCCTTCCAGCAGGTTGTCGCGCGTCCAGAGCTGGGCCTTGACCAGTGCGTTCGTCACGCGCTGCGTCCATTCGGGCCGCTGTGCCAGGTCGCGCTCGGCCAGGAAGGTGACGCAGCAGGCGTGGTCTTTCCAGACATCGCCCGAGAAGCGGAGTACCCGGCCCACACCGGCGATCTCGGCCGCCGCATTGAAAGGCTCGGCCACGATGAAGCCCGCGATGCTGCGCGACGCCAGGGCCGACACCATCTCGGCCGGCGGCAGCACGACGAGATTGACCTCGTTGGCTTTCAAGGCCGCTTCACGCGGGCGGGTCACGGGCACCAGGCCTTCCTTGCGCAGCAGGCCTTGCAGCAGGATGTTGTGGATGGAATACCAGAAGGGCACGGCGACGGTCTTGCCGCCCAGATCGGCGAGATTCCTGACCTGCGGTGCGACCGTCAGCGCCGAGCCGTTGACGTGGTTCCAGGCGACGATCTTGGCCGGGAACCGGGAGCCGTAGCGTACCCACAGGGCCGCGGGAGAGAGCAGATGGATGACGTTGATCTGCCCGGCCACGAAGGCTTCGACGATCTGGGCCCAGCTGCGAAAGAGCCGTGGCGGCTCCACCCTGAGCCCTTCGACCTCGAACAGCCCTCGCCCGTGCGCCACCAGCAGCGGCGTGGCGTCCGTGATGGGCAGGTAGCCGATGCGCACCGGCTGGTCATCGCCCTTGAACGCCTGGGCGGCGATGTCGCCGGTGCGCAGCAGCGGAGCCGCGGCCGCAGCGCTCAGCGCGGTGAGGCGCAGCCAGTCGCGGCGGGTGAAGCCGCAGTCGCAGCCGGGGCTGCTGCAGAGGTGCCGGTAGGACGGAGGGCGTGAGGCGTCGATGGTCATGTGAGAGCTGTGGCTGGAAGGCCAGCGGTGGATGGGGTGGCGGCCCGTAGCGCCTGGAGGATGGGTTCGCGCAGTGCCGGGGCCTTGGGGCCCCAGGCCTGCAGCAGCCGGGCCGGCGCGGTCAGGCTGGGGCGGCCCAGCAGCAGGATGCGGTCGGCCAGGGCCAGGGCTTCGTCCACGTCGTGGGTGACGATCAGCGTGGCGGTGTTGGAGGCATGCACGAGGCGGCGCAGCAGGGCCTGCATCTCTTCGCGCGTGATGGCGTCGAGGGCGGAAAAGGGTTCGTCGGCCAACAGCAGCAGCGGCTCGCGGGCCAGTGCCCGCGCCAGCGCCACCCGCTGCGCCATGCCGCCGGACAGCTGGGCGGGGAAACGATGGGCGGCGTCGGTCAGGCCCACATGGGCCAGGGCGCGGGCCACGCGCACCTGGCGTTCGGCGCGCGTCAGGGCGGGTTGGCGCTTGAAGCCGAGGCCGAAGCCGACGTTGGCTGCACAGTGCAGCCAGGGCAGCAGGCCGGGCCGCTGGAACAGCAGGCCGGCTCGCGGGTGGGGCCGCACCAGCGGCTCGCCCTGGTAGCGGATCTCGCCGGCCCAGGGGCGCTCCAGCCCGGCCAGCACGCGCAGCAGGCTGGACTTGCCGCAGCCGCTGGCGCCGAGCAGGGCGACGATCTCGCCAGGCTGCAGCCGCAGGTCCAACCCGTCGATGAGCGGCTGCGCGCTGCCCGCGTGGCCCACGCGCAGCCCCTGGACCGCCAGCACCGGTGCTGTCATGCCCCGGCCCGGGCTAGCTCGCTTTGCAACTGGCTGAGGCTGGGCGTGACGATGGGAATGAAGGCGGACTCGCGCCAGCGCCGCGCGAAGCCGAGGGGCTGGTCGCGGTGGTAGGCCCGGCCGCCGCTGGCGAGCAGCTCCAGCTGCAGGGCCGCCTGGACATCCTGCGCCAGCGCGATGCGCAGGCGAAAGAGGGCGGGCGCGTCGCCGAAGAAGCGGCCGTCGGCCAAACCGTCCAGCACGGCGGCGCGGTGCGAGGAGAGTGCGGACTCGGCTTCGGCGAGCGGCGCGCCCAGCACCGCGCGAGCCGGCCCCAGGTGCTCCCGCGCGGCGTCCAGCGCCGCCTGCGCGAGACCGAGGGACAGGCCGCACTGCAGGCCCAGGAAGGCCGGCCGCGCGCGCGGCAGGAACTCGCGCGCCAGCGGGTGGATGAGGTCGCTCTCGTCGATGCCGACATGGGCCAGGGTCAGTGCCGCGGTCTGGCTGCCGCGCAGCGCGATCAGGTCCAGGTCGCCGCTGCGGGTGACGCCGGCGCGGTCCTGCGGCACGGCAGCGATGAGCGGCGGCCCGCCGTCGTCGCGGGCCACGGCCAGCGCGACCCGAAAGCCGGCGCCCAGGTTGGTCGCCCACGGCACGCGGCCCTGCAGCGTCCACGGGCCGCTGCCGTCGGCGCGCACGTTCAGCTGCTCCAGACCGCTGAGGAACTTCATGGCATTGGACAGGCCGGTCGCGCCGGCCTCCCGGCCCGCCAGCAGGCCGGGCAGTGCACGCTCGCGCAACCCTGCGTTCGGGCTCAGCAACAGGTACTCGATGAAGGCGCGCTGGCCCCAGAACACGAAGGCGGCGGTCAGCGAGCGGCGTGCCACTTCGGTGATGGCGTCCACGGCATCGCCCAGGCTGCCGCCGGCACCGCCTTGCGCGGCAGGCACGCCGACGCGCAGCACCCCGCTGCGGCCCAGTTGGCCGAGCAGCGCCTGGCTGGCGGCGGCATCGCCTTCATCCAGGGCCAGTGCGTGGCGGTCCAGCCAGGTCCGGAGTTCCGTCATTGCAGGGCGCCGGCCGCGTAGGGCTTCAGCTCAGGGTTGATCTCGTTACCGGCCAGCACGTTGGCGTAGTTGCACAACGTGGCCAGGCTCACGCCCAGCACGACCTCCAGCACCTGCTGCGGCCCGAAGCCGGCGCCGAGAAAGGCCTGCAAGGCAGCGTCGGGCACGGCGCCGCGATGCTCGATGACAGCCCGCGTGAAGGCCTGGAGCGCATCCAGCCGGGCATCACCGGTCGGCGCCACGGCTTGCAGGCGCTGCACGGTCTCGACGGGCAGTTGCGCCTTCTTGAGCGCCAGCGCCGAGTGCCCGGCCACGCAGAAGTCGCAGCCATTGAGATGGGCCGCCGTGATCTGCACCACCTCGCGCGCGGCCACGTCGAGCGACGCGCGGCTGTTGATCTCGGAGACGGTGAGATAGGTCTCCAGCGCGGCGGGGGCGTTGGCCAGCGTGCCGATGAGGTGGGGCAGGAAGCCGTTGTTGGCGATCACCTTGGCCACCAGGGGCTGGGCGGCGGCGGGGGCGGTGGCGGCATCGAGCCGGGGCAGGCGAGGGTGTGGGGTCGTCATGGCCATGATGTTGTCGGTGTCGCCAGCCGGCCGCCAGCGCCGGGCGTCTCAGCTTTCTGCCCGCGCGTCTCAGTGGGTCGATATGTGCAGGCGGCGGAACTGACCGGGCTGGGCACCATTGACCCGCTGGAAAGCGCGGGCGAAGGCCGACTCGCTCTGGTAGCCCACCTGCTCGGCCGTGCGCGCGATGCTGAGGCCTTCGCGCAGGCGCTGCGCGGCCAGTTGCATGCGCAGCGCCAGCAGGAATTGCGCGGGCGGCTGGCCGATGGCCTGGGTGAAGAGCCGGAAGAAGCTGGCACGCGAGAGGTGAAGCTCGCCCGCCATGCGTTCCGCGCTCCAGTCGGCAGCGGGATCGGCGAGGATGGCCTGCAGCAGTGGCGCCAGCAAGGGCTCGCCGGCCAGGGCCAGCAGGCCCCTTGCGCCGCCGCCGTTGGTGCGGGGTTGCAGGGCCTGGCGCAGCGGCTCGCGCAAGGCCAGCATGAGCAGCAGGTCCGACAGGCGCTGCAGCAAGGGGCCGGGACTGTCGGGGTCGGGCATGCGCCGGGTCTCGGCGAGCAGCAGCGGCAGCAGGGCGGACTGGCCGTCGTTGCCGCCGCGCAGTTGCAGCAAAGGGGGCAGGGAAGCCGTCAGCACGGCGGTCTGCGGGCCGTCGAAGTGCACGAAGCCGCAGACCAGCACGCAGCGGGCTTCGCCTTCGCCCACCTCGCAGTGGGCCGCCAGCATGGGCTGCAGCGGGCCGCTGTCCGTCGACGTGGCGTCGGGCCAGGGGCTGAGGTGGTGAGGCTCGTCGCGCAGCAGGCACACTCCGTCGCCCGCTTGCAGCTGCAGCGCAGGCTGGCCGGGGCGGTGCAGCCAGCACCGGCCCTCGAGCACCCAGTGGAAGCTGGCCATCTGGTGGCCCGCCGTGGAGGCCTGCCAGTGCCCGCAGTACTGGCCTGCGTGGAAGATGCGGCTGCGCCATTGCAGCAGGGACAGCAGGCGGTCGGTCAGCGCATCGACTCTTTCGGTGGTGACGGGCTGGTGGGGGGAGGAGCAGGGCATGGCCGGCAAGGGCAGGGATGGGCGCTCACGCCCGGGCGAGGCGGCGCACGACCGAGATGAAGTGGTCGACCTCGTCGCAGGTGTTGTAGAACGCGAAGGACGGCCGCACGGTCGCCTCCAGGCCGAAGCGGCGCAGGATGGGCTGGGCGCAGTGGTGGCCGGCGCGCACGGCGATGCCTTCTTCGGCGAGCGCCCGGCCCACGGCGGCCGTCTCGTGTCCCGCGAGCACGAAGCTCAGCACGCTGGCCTTGTCGGCCGCCGTGCCCACGAGGCGCACGCCGGGGATGGGGCGCAGCGCCTCGGTGGCATAGGCCAGCAGGTCGTGCTCGTAGCGGGCGATGGGTGCCAGGCCGATGCGGCTCACGTAGTCCAGCGCCGCGGCGAGGCCCGCCGCGTCGGCGATGTTGCCGGTGCCGGCCTCGAACTTGGCCGGCGCAGGCTGGAACACCGTGCGCTCGAAGGTCACGTCAGCAATCATGTTGCCGCCGCCCTGCCAGGGCGGGATGGCGTCCAGCACCTCCTTGCGGCCGACGACGGCGCCGATGCCGGTGGGGCCGAAGATCTTGTGGCCGCTGAAGATGAAGAAGTCGCAGCCGATGGCTTGCACGTCCACCGCCAGGTGCGACACCGACTGGGCACCGTCCACCAGCGTCGTCACGCCCTGGCGTTGGGCGATGCCCACCAGCTCCTGCACCGGCACCACGGTGCCCAGCGCATTGCTGACCTGGGTGACGGCGAGCAGCTTGGTCTTCGGGCCGATGAGCCGCTGGGCCTCGCTCAGGATGACCTGGCCGGTGTCGTCCACCGGGATCACGCGCAGGTGCGCGCCCTTGCGGGCCGCGAGCTGCTGCCAGGGCACGATGTTGGCGTGGTGCTCCAGGTGCGACACGACGATCTCGTCCCCGGCGCCGACGTTCTGCTCGCCCCAGGTGTTGGCCACGAGGTTGATGGCCTCTGTGGCGCCGCGCACGAAGATCACCTCGTCGGCCGAGCGGGCGTTGACGAAGCCGGCGACCGTCTTGCGGGCGTTCTCGTAGGCGTCCGTCGCACGCGCGGCCAGGGTGTGGGCGGCGCGGTGGATGTTGCTGTTCTCGTGCTCGTAGAAGTGCGTGAGGCGGTCGATGACGGCCCGCGGCTTCTGCGTGGTGGCGGCGTTGTCGAACCAGACCAGGGGCTTGCCGTTGACGCGCTCCGCCAGGATGGGGAAGTCGCGCCGGATGGCGTTCACGTCGAAGGGCTGGCGCTGCCCCTGCAACTGGTGCTTGTTCGGCAGCTCGCCGGCGTGGTGGCCGTTCACGCCGGGGTGGCGGTTCAGTTCCAGCACGTAGAGCGAGGTCTGCGCCGGCGCGCTACCCGGGGCGGGCTCGAGGAAGTAGTAACCCGCCGGTGCCGCGGCTTCACGCGCCGGGGGCGTGATCGCCTGCGGCACGCCGAGCAGCTGGCTGCCCGCACGCCCGTCGAGGCCGGGGACGCTGGTCAGCAGCACGTCGGGCACGCCGTTGCCGGCCTGCGCATGCGGGGCGCGGGCGGGTGACGGGCGGGCGAGGGCCGCGGCCTGGTCGGGGCCGGTGGGGGCGAGGTTGAGGCCCGGCGCCGCGGCGCCCAGGCCGGCGAACTGCGTCGTCGTCGGCTGGGGCAGCGGGCCGCCGGGAACGCCGGCGGGCAGCGGGTTGGCGGGCACGTTGAGGCCGCCGGCGGACTGCGCCGGTTGCAGCGATGGGGCGCTGCCCGTGTTCAGGCTGCCGAAGATCTCGTTGGCCAGGCGCGCGAGCGACGCGACGTCGAACGGGCTCTCCACCACGTCAACGGTAGGTGTCAGGGTACTCATGGTATTTGCCCACTTCCACGTCTTCGAGCACGGCCAGCGCATCGTCGCTGTGCACCGCCAGCGAGCAGTACAGACTGATGAGATAACTCGCGATGGCGTTGCGGTTGATGCCCATGAAGCGCACCGACAGGCCCGGCCCCTGTTCGCCCGGCAGGCCGGGTTGATAGAGGCCGACGACGCCCTGGCGCTTGTCGCCCACGCGCAGCAGCAGGATGCTGGTCTTGCCGTCGTTGACGGGCACCTTGTCGCTCGGGATGAGTGGAATGCCACGCCAGGTCAGGAACTGGCTGCCGAACAGGCTGATGGTGGGTGGCGGCACGCCGCGGCGGGTGCACTCGCGGCCGAAGGCGGCGATGCCCAGCGGGTGGGTCAGGAAGAAGGCCGGCTCCTTCCAGACCTTGCTCAGCAGGTCGTCCAGGTCATCGGGCGTGGGCGCGCCGGTGAGGGTGGAGATGCGCTGCTCGTCCGCGACGTTGGCCAGCAGGCCGTAGTCGGGATTGTTGATGAGCTCAGACTCCTGGCGCTCCTTGATGGTCTCGATGACCAGGCGCAGCTGTTCCTTGATCTGGTCGTGCGGGCTGCTGTAGAGGTCGGACACGCGGGTGTGCACGTCCAGCACCGTGGCCACGGCGTTCAGGAAGTACTCGCGCGGGGCGGCGTCGTAGTCGGCGAAGGTGACGGGCAGCTCGGCCTCGTCGCGCTTGGCGCAGGCGACCTTGACGGCCTCGGGGTCGGCGACCTTGTTGAGGCGGTAGATGCCGGCCTCGACCGGGATCCATTGCAGCAGGTGGGTCAGCCAGCGCGGCGTGATGGTGGAGAGCTGCGGGACGGTCTTGGTCGCGTTGGCAAGCTGCCGCGCGGCGGCGTCGCCGAGCGCAAGCTGTTGGGTGTCAGCCATGGGGAAGGGGCTCCGGGGTGGTGGGGAAGGGGTCAGGTGAATCAGGCGGCCAGCGGCTGGAAGGCCGAAGGCGGGTCGCCGGGGGAATGGGCTTGCGAATCGGCCTGCGAGATGCGGCTGCCCGGCGGCACGCTGCGCGTGAGCCAGACGTTGCCGCCGATGACCGAGCCGCGGCCCAGCGTGATGCGGCCGAGCACGGTGGCGCCGGCGTAGATGACGACCTCGTCCTCGACGACCGGGTGGCGCGGCTGGCCCTTGATGAGATGACCGTCGCCGTCGGTCGGGAAGCTCTTGGCTCCCAACGTGACGTTCTGGTACAGCCGCACGCCGCGCCCGAGGACGGCCGTCTCCCCGATGACGACGCCGGTGCCGTGGTCGATGAAGCAGCCCGGGCCGATCTGCGCGCCGGGGTGGATGTCGATGCCGGTGTCGGCATGGGCCAGCTCCGCGATGACGCGCGCGATCAGCGGCACGCCCAGGCGGTAGAGCTCATGCGCGAGGCGGTGGCTGATGAGGGCATGCAGGCCGGGGTAGCAGAGCAGCACCTCGTCCACGCTGCGCGCGGCGGGGTCGCCCTGGAAGGCGGCCGTCACGTCGCTGTCGAGCAGCTCGCGCACGGCGGGCAGGCGGCGCGCGAAGTGGCCCACCAGCTCGGCGGCGGTGCCTTCGGCCGGCGGCTCGGCGCCGCGCAGGCGGGCCTCGTGGCCGAGCTCCAGCTGCACCTGCTGGCGCAGCCGCGCGAGGGCCACGCCGAGGGTGTGGCCGACGTAGTGGTCCTCGCCCTCGGGCTGCAGGTCGGGCGGGCCCAGGCGCATCGGGAAGAGGGCGCCGGCCAGTTGCTCCATCACGCCTGCGAGCAGCTCGCGCGACGGCAGCTCACGGCCGCTGGTGTCCCAGCGGCGGTGGGCGTCGCGCCAGCGGCGGCGCGCGGCGCGCAGCCCGTCGACGATGTCGCTCAAGTCGTCGGCCGTGGCCATCAGTCCTGGACCCAGGGCAGGCCGTGGAAGCGCCAGCCGTTGAAGTGGCCGCGCTGCCGGTGGTCGTCGCTGTCGCCCTCGAAGCCTTCCTGGATGTTGAAGACGTTGGCGAGGCCCGCCTTGGCGGCGGCTTCGGCAGCCAGGGCCGAGCGCTTGCCGCTGCGGCAAAGCAGCAGCACCGGCAGCTCGTTGCCGGACTTGGGGCCGACCTTGGCCTCCAGCTCCTTGACGAAGCGCGGGTTGCGGTTCAGGGACGTGCCGGTGGCCCAGGCCACGTGCAGGCTGCCGGGCACATGGCCCACGAAGTGGCGCTCCTCGTTGCTGCGCACGTCCACGAGCACGGCGCGGCCGGCCTGCACGAGGTTCCAGGCGTCGCGCGGGCTCAGGGAGCCGGCATAGGGCAGGCCGGCGGCGTGGGCGGCCTCGCGGGCCTGGGTGAGGGGAGTGGGTTCATCGAGAACAGGGCTGCTCATGTCGGCTCTCATGCGAAAACCGAGCAAGGCTAGGGCCCCGTCCTTTCTCAGCAAACGAAGCAAAACGCGGACGTTTATGCGGTTTGTGCTTCAGAACCCGAGCAGCCCCGGCGAGGCCGCCACGACGCCGGCGGCAGCGGCCAACAGCACAGACAGACCGACGCGCCAGAACGGAACGCGGGACGCGGCGGCGGCGGGGTCGCCGGGCCGGCGGCCCGTCCACATCGCGCGCAGCAGCGGGTGGCGCCTGACGACGCCGTGCAGCGCAATCGCCGCCAGGTGCAGCGCGATCCAGCCGTAGAGCACCTTGGCGCCCAGGCGATGCCAGCTCGTGAGCTTGAGGCTCAGGTCCTCGTCGATGGCGCCGGCCCAGGGCCCGGTGAAGGCGATCTCGTCGTTGCCGACCAGGCCGCTGCCCACCTGGAACAGCAGCAGGCCGAGCACCGCCAGCACCGACAGCGCGCCGAGCGGGTTGTGCCCCAGCCCCTGCGAGCGCCCGCGCAGGTAGCCGATCAGGCGCGCCGGCGTGGGCCAGAACTGCGTGAAGCGCGCATAGCGGCTGCCCCACAGGCCCCAGCTCAGCCGCAGCACCAGCAGCGCGCCGATGGCCTGGCCCGCGCGGGCATGCCAGGCCATCCAGTCGCCACCGGCCAAGGCCGTGGCGATGGCCGCGCCGACGAGCGCGACGAGGGCCCAGTGGAAGGCTCGCAGCAGGCCGTCCCACACGGGGATCTCGGTAGCGTCAGGGCTGGCGGGCTGCGACATTCGTCCCCTCGGAGGCGGATTGCGCGCGCGGTGCCGGCGGCTGGATGTGGGCGACGGCCTTGCCGCCTTCCTGCTCGTAGTCTTCGCTGCCGGTGGCGCCGACGACCTTGAAGCCCTTCTCGGTCAGCAGGTCTCCGGCGCGGCCGGCACGCTGTGCGTGGTTGGACACAGTCAGGATGACACGGTCCTTCGGCAGGTAGGCGAGCTGCTTGTCCAGTTGGTTGTTCTGGATGTTCAGGTAGACCGGGAAGCTGCCGTACTTGATGAGCTCGTCGGGGCGGCGCAGGTCCAGCACCAGCAGCTTCTCGGGCTGGGCCAGCAGGGCGTCGACCTCGGCCGCCTTCAGGCGCTGGGTCTTGTACTTCCACTCGGCGGCTGCGGCCGGCGCGGCCGAGGTCTGGGCAAGGGCCAGGGTGTTCAGGCCGAGCAGGGTGGCGAAGGCGAGGGCGGGGAGGTGCTTCATGAGGGCGTGCGGTGAAGTGACGGACACCCACCCGTGCGCAGCTTCCGTGCCAGCGAAAGTGCGACGAAAACCGCGCTTGCCGAGGCTTCGCTGTGCGCCCGGCAACAGCGTGTTGCTGACTGCCTGTTGCTGCGGCAACAGCGCTCCACCGGCCCGTCGGGGCGGCGGGGTCGTGATGGGCGTTCCAGCCTCGGAAACCCCGCAAAAAACAGGCCTGCCAACGAGAACCGAATCAGCTTAGAAGCCCTGCGCATTGGGCACGCTCCCTGCAAAGAAGTGACCGAACCCTCCCATCCCCGATCACTTCATTTCATGACGACTACTCCTCGCCATCGCCTCAAACCGCTGACCGCCCTCATCGCCACGCTCGCTGCCGGCAGCACCTTCGCGCAAGAGGTGACCCCGCCTCCCGCCGAGACCCAGGAACTCGGCGCCGTGACCGTGCGCAGCCGCAACCGCATCGAGAAGCTGCAGGACGTGCCGCTGTCGATCTCGGTCATCCAGGGCGCCGAGATCGACCGCCTGGGCGCCGTCGGCATCGACGACATCACCAAGCGCGCCGCCAACGTCAGCTGGAACCTGGGCAACCAGCGCACCAGCTCCATCTCCATCCGCGGCATCGGCAAGATCGGCCAGACCGAGGCCCAGGACCCGAGCGTAGGCATCATCGTGGACGGCGTCTCATATGCCTACAACGCGCTGACCTCCAGCTTCGACTTCGTCGACATCGACACCATCGAGGTCACCCGCGGCCCGCAGGGCACGCTGCTGGGCAAGAACGCGAGCGTGGGCAACCTCATCTTCACGACCAAGCGCCCGAGCTTCACGCCCACCGCCGACTTCACGCTGGCCTTCCGTCAGCGCGGCGGCGTGTACGCCACGGCGGCCATCGGTGGCCCGATCGTCGACGGGCTGCTGGCCTGGCGCGGCACCTTCAGCGCCAACCGCGGCGAGGGCGACATCAAGAACCCCTACAACCGCGACATCAGCTACACCAACACCGACCGCATCTCCGGCCGCGTGCAGTTCCTGCTGACGCCGTCGCCCGACTTCAAGGCGCGCTTCGCCTTCGACCTGCAGCCGCGCGCCGCAGAGACGACCAACGGCCGCTCGCTGCCCCTGGCCAACCCGCTGACCACCTACTCGAACGGCACACCGATCACGAGCCTGACCAACGAGCAGCGCCTGCAGCGCCGCTGGTTCAAGGACAACACCGGCTACACGCTGGACGACTACAAGAGCACGTTGACGACCGATTCCGTGCGCGGCCTCGTCACCGGCAGCGCGGGCGCGACGGCCGACCTGAGCTGGCAGGTCGCGGGCCACACGGTCACCTCCATCACGGCCTTCAAGAACTACCACTTCAATGCGGTGAACGACGACGCGACGCCGTTCGACGTCTACCGCAATGCCGGCGGCTTCTGGAACGACTACCGTCAGGCCTCGCAGGAGCTGCGCCTGACCTCGGCGCCGGGCGGCTTCGTGGACTACCAGGCCGGGCTCTACTTCATCGCCGTGGACAACCAGGTGGACTACCGCCGCTGGTGGGGCAACGACGCCGGCGCCTGGTTCGCGAGCAACGCGCAGTACGGCCGCCTGGACGCCGACGGCGCCGGTCGCGACCTGCTGCGCAACAGCCTGGCCAATGTGAAGGCCTCCTACAACAGCCCGACCGGCGTGCAGGACATCCGCAACAAGAGCGCGGCCATCTTCGCCCAGGCCAACTGGCACTTCAGCCCCGAACTCACGCTGACGACCGGCGCACGCTTCACGCACGAGGACCGCCGCAACACCGGCACCAGCCGCATCACCAGCAACGGCAGCGCGCCTGAGCTGAACCCGGTCAGCGTTAACGGCGTGCCGCTGGGCGGCTTCGCGACCAGTGCGACCGGCGACCTGCTGGCGACCAACAGTGCCGCGCAGATTGCCCTGGCCAACGCCACGGCCCAGAAGTACTTCAACGTCGCCACCTACGCCGCGCTCACCACCGCGCAGCGCCGCCAGGTGGCCGATGCGAAGGCCATCCGCCAGGCCAACCTCGGCGTGCTCTTCCCCACGACCGAGGCTGAGCCCTTCAAGAAGACCCAGCCCGCGCTCGTGTTGAGCCCGAGCTACAAGTTCGACCGCGACGTCACGGGCTACGCCTCCTACCAGCACGGGGAGAAGGCCGGCATCGCGCAGTTCGTCAACGGTGTGTCGTCGCCGGTGAAGCCCGAGAAGACTGACTCGTTCGAGCTGGGCGTCAAGTCGGCCCTCTTCAGCAAGACGCTGATCCTGAACGCCGACGTCTTCCTGACCCGCATCAAGGACTACCAACAGAGCGTGCGCCTGGTGGACGTCTACACGACCACGCAGACCAACGACGGCACCCGCTACTACACCAGCGCCACGGGCAACGCGCCCAAGGTGGAGGTCAAGGGCCTGGAGATCGACGGCGTCTACGGCGGCATCCGCAACCTCACCGTGCGCTTCTCCGCGGCCTACAACGACGCCAAGTACAAGTCCTTCCCCAATGCCGCGCAGCGGGTCGAAGACGGCTTCGCCGGCTCGGCGCCCTACGTGGACATCAGCGGCCAGCCGCTGGCGGGTGCGGCCAAGTACACGGGCAATGTCGGCCTGGACTACCGGCAGCCGGCCTGGGGTGACCTGGAGATCAACTACACCGGCAATGTGGCGTTCTCGTCGTCCTACTACTCCGACGTGAACCTGTCGCGCTACTCGGTCGTGCCCAAGAGCACGACGGTGGATGCGGGCATCGGCATCGGCACGCGCAACAAGAGCTTCAACGTGACGCTGCTCGTGAAGAACCTCTTCGACGACAACACGGTGCGCTCGATCAGCAGCACCAGCTACACGCCGGCCATCCCGCGCAGCGTGGGCATCCAGTTCAGCGCGAAGTTGTAAGGCCACTGTTGCCGGGGCAACAGCGCCGCAGCAGCGCTGTTGCCCCGCGGCCAGGCCTGGGCTGCCTTTGCCCTGGAACCGCCCCTTTTCGCTGGCGCGCTTTTTGCGCTGACCCCATCAGTTCATCTCCCCGGAGACCCCCGTGCCTCAACTCAATTTCCGGTTTGCCCCCCTCGCGCTGGCCGCGCTGCTGGCCGGCTTCGCCACCCTCAGCCCCGCCGAGGACTACGCGCCCCCCGGCGGCTTCGTCAAGGGCAGCGAGCGCCCGTGGTCGTACACGCCGCTCAAGGCCGACCTGCCCACGCCCGCCGTCAAGGCCAAGGCCTGGGTGCGTCAGCCGCTCGATGCCTTCGTGCTCGCCAAGCTGGAGGCCAAGGGCATCGCCCCGTCGCCCGAGGCCGACCGCCGCGCCTACATCCGCCGCGCCACGCTCGACGCCTGGGGCATCCTGCCCACGCCCGAGGAGGTGAACGCCTTCGTCAACGACAAGTCGCCCAAGGCGCACGAGAAGCTGGTGGACCGCCTGCTGGCCTCGCCCCGCTACGGCGAGCGCCAAGCCCGTCGCTGGCTGGACGTGAGCCGCTACGCCGACAGCGACGGCTACAACACCGACGGTACGCGGCCCAACATCTGGCGCTACCGCGACTACGTGGTCAACGCGTTCAACAGCGACAAGCCCTTTGACCGCTTCGTGAAGGAGCAGATCGCCGGCGACGAGCTCTGGCCCGGCCAGCCCGAGGCGCTGATCGCCACCGGCTTCCTGCGCAACCTGCCCGACGAGATCAATGCCCGCGACCTGAACCTCAAGAAGCAGGAGGTCGCCAACGACCTGACCGACACGGTCGCCTCCGTGTTCCTGGGCACGACGCTGGGCTGCGCCCAGTGCCACGACCACAAGACCGAGAAGATCACGCAGCAGGAGTACTACCAGTTCCAGGCCTTCTTTTCGAACACCAGCTGGAAGGACGACGTCTCGCCGCTGACCGGCAAGGACAAGGCCGAGTACGACGCCCAGCTCGCCAAGTGGGAGGCGGCGACCCAGGACATCCGCGCGCAACGCGACGCCATCCTCAAGCCCACCATCGACAAGCTGGAGAGCGACCGGCTGTCCGGCTTCGTGCCCGCCACGCGCGAGTCCATCAACAAGCCGGCCTCCGAGCGCAATGCCTACGACCGCTGGATCTACCACCGCAACCTGTGGACCATGCAGGGCCGCACGCGCAATGCGGAGAACCAGCTCAAGACCAAGGACAAGGAGGCCTACGCCAAGTACCAGGCCCTGGGCGAGCAGCTGAAGAAGTTCGACCACCTCAAGCCCAAGGACCCGGGTGCCATCTCGACGATCGTGGAGCTGGGGCCGGATGCGCCGCCCACCAAGGTGCTGTTCAAGGGCATCTACGACCGGCCGCTGCAGGAGGTGCAACCGGGCCTGCCCGCGCTGCTGACCGACAACACGACGCTGCCCATCCAGCCGACCGCCACGTCCTCGGGCCGCCGCACGGCGCTGGCCAACTGGCTGGTGAGCCCGGACAACGGCCTGACTGCACGAGTCTTCGTCAACCGCCAATGGGGCCAGTTCTTCGGCCGCGGCATCGTCGACACGGTGGCCGATTTCGGCAAGACGGGCGCCAAGCCGGTCAACCCCGAACTGCTCGACAAGCTGGCGGCCGACTTCGTCAGGAACGGCTGGAGCGTGAAGACCCTGCACAGGCAGATCCTGCTGTCCAGCACCTACCGCCAGGCCAGCCAGGCCCGCGAGGTGAAGGAGGACCCGGACAACAAGCTGCTCTGGGCCTTCCCGCGCCAGCGCCTGGAGGCCGAGCAGCTGCGCGACTCGCTGCTGGCCGCCTCCGGCCTGCTGGAGGAAAAGCGCGGCGGCCCGGCGGTCTACCCGCCCATTCCGCCCAATTTCGACATCGGCGGCCAGCGCAACCGCTGGCAGACGTCCGAGGACCCGCGCGACCACCACCGTCGCAGCCTCTACGTCTTCGTGCTGCGCAACTCGCCCTATCCGCTGCTGGAGACCTTCGACTGGGCCAACCCGCAGTCGCCGCACTTCAAGCGTGACGTGACGACGACCGCGCCCCAGGCCCTCGCCCTGGTCAACAGCGACCTCGTGCTGGGCTGGAGCCAGGCGCTGGCGGGCCGCGTCATCCAGGAAGCTGGCCCGAGCGAGAGCGCGCAGATCGACCGGGCCTACGAGATCCTGTTCTCGCGCAAGCCCACGGCCGGCGAGAAGGAGAAGCTGGTGGCTTTCCTGAATGCGCAGGAGAAGCTGCAGGCGGAGCAACTGGCCTCGGTCAAGAAGGCGCACCTGCCCGACGGCTGGGGTGTGGACCCCAAGCTCGCCAAGCAGATCGACGGTTTCTACAAGGCGGCCTACCAGCGCGAGCCTGACCGCTACGAGCGCCAGGCCCTGCTGGCCCACCTGGATGCGCAGGCCGCCAAGCGCAAGAGCGCAGCGCCGGGCGAGTCGCCCGATGACGGTGGTGGCACGCCAGCTACGGTTGCCAGTGCATCTCCCACCAAGGGACCGAGCAAGGCCCGCGCCGCCGCCTTCGTCGACCTCGTGCACACACTGGTCAACACCAATGAATTCACCTATCGCTTCTGAAGCCTGACGCCATGAGCCATCACCATCATTCCCGCCGTCACTTCCTGGGCACCGCCGCCGGTGCCGCCGCCGCAGGGGCCTTCGGCTTCGGCAGCTTCGGTGGCCTGAATGCCGCCTTCGCCAGCGAGCTGTTTGACCCCACCACCCCGCGCCAGCCGCACCACACGCCCAAGGCCAAGGCCGTCATCTGGCTGCACATGGCCGGCGCGCCCAGCACGCTGGACCTGTTCGACTACAAGCCCGAGCTGATCAAGCTGGCCGGCACGCCGCTGCCCGACAGCTTCGGCAAGGACCTGAAGACCGCCACCGACGGCGGCGTCGGCAACCTCTACGCCAGCAAGCGCACCTGGAAGCAGCACGGCGAGAGCGGCGCCTGGGTGTCCGACCTGCTGCCCAACATCGCCAAGCAGGTCGACGACATCGCCTTCCTGAAGGGCAGCAAGACCGAGGGCAGCACCCACGTCATCGCGTCGCTGAAGCTGCACACCGCCGGCCTGGTGCCGGGCCGCCCGGCGCTGGGCGCCTGGGTGCAGTACGGCCTGGGCTCGGCCAACCCCGACCTGCCGGCCTTCGTCGTGCTGCCCACCGGCGTGGGCGCGGCCGGCGGCGGCCGAGGCGCGGTGATCTGGAGCAGCGGCTTCCTGCCGGCGGCCCTGCAGGGCACACCCTTCCGCAAGGGCGACTCGCCCATCCTGCACCTCGCGCGGCCCGAAGGCATCACCGAGAAGGAACAGCAGGCCCAGCTCGACCTGCTGCGCCAACTCAACGGCGACCACGCCGCCCGCTACCCCGGCGACACCGAGCTGCTGGCGCGCGCCAAGAGCTACGACCTGGCCTACCGCATGCAGGTGTCCGCGCCCGAGGCCGTGGACCTGAGCAAGGAGACCGCCGCAACTCGCACGGCCTACGGCATCGGTACCAAGGAGACCGACGAGTACGGCACCGCGCTGCTGCGCGCCCGCCGGCTGGTGGAGCGCGGCGTGCGCTTCGTGCACGTGATCTCCGGCGCGCCGGACAACAGCGTGGACAGCTGGGATGCCCACAACGGCCTGGAGAAGAACCATGCGGTGATGTGCAAGCAGGTGGACCAGCCGGTGGGTGCGCTGCTGGCCGACCTGAAGGCCCGCGGCCTGCTGGACACGACGCTGGTGGTGTGGGCCTCCGAGTTCGGCCGCACGCCCTACGGCCAGAGCGGCGACGGGCGCGACCACAACCCGTGGGGCTACACGCAGTGGATCGCCGGGGGTGGCATCAAGCCGGGGACGTATGGCTCGACCGATGAGATCGGGTTGCGTGCCGAAAGCGGCATCGTCGACACGTATGACCTGCAGGCCACGCTGCTGTGGCAGCTTGGCCTCAACCACAAGAAGCTGGTGTTCGCGCATCAGGGGCGTGCGGAGAAGGCGACGACCGTGTTTGGCGACGTCGTCAAGGAGATCCTCGCTTGATATGGCGTGCGACTGCTACGGCCTTGCTGCCCTTGCTGGTGGCCGGCACGGTCTTCGCCGCGGTCGACCTCAGCGCCGACGACATGCGCGAGGCCGAGGACACCCTGCACAACCTGGACTCCCGCATCAGCCTGCAGGACCGCAAGGCCCTGGATGACGCCAAGGAGCTGGCCAGCTACTTCCAGCAGGTGGAAGGCCACTTCAGCGCCAAGGCCGACGCTGCCCGCGGCGTGGAGTTCTCGCGCAAGTCGCGCGAGCACGCGGCGGCCATCGTCGCGGCCATCGAGACGGGCGACTACGACACGGCGCAGGACCGCCTGGGAGATCTCACGCGCAGCTGCAAGACCTGCCACGAGGTCTACAAGAAGAAATGAAGGTCCGACTCCTCGTCACCGCGGCCCTGCTGTCGGCGCCACTCACGCAGGCCGCCACCCGGCTGGACTTCAGCGTGTGGATGCGCGCCATCGACAACAAGAGCGTCAGCGTGCAGAAGCACCTCGCCGCTGGCCGCCACACCGAGGCCGTGGCCGATGCCAAGGCGCTGCAGACGCTCTACGCCGACATGGCCAGCTACTTCGAGCGCGACTATCCGGCGGCCGATGCGGTCGCCCTCTCGCGCGACGGCGAGCGCCAGGCCGCGGCCATTCCCACCCACCTCGCCCAGGGCAATGCCGCAGCGGCCGCGCAGGCGGCGCGGGCCATTGCGCTGGCCTGCAACGAGTGTCACGACCCCTACAAACCCTTCCCGTGAGCCCTTCCATGAAGACCTTCGCCTTCGCCCTGCTGCTGCTGGCCGGCGCCGCGCAAGCCGCGCTCAAGCCCGGCGACAGCGCCCCCGACTTCCGCGCCACCGCGGCGCTGGCCGGCAAGACGGTAGACGTGCAGCTCCAGACGGCGCTCGCCAAGGGGCCCGTCGTCGTCTACTTCTACCCGGCGGCCTTCACCGGCGGCTGCAACCTGCAGGCCCATGCCTTCGCCGAGAACCTGCCGCGCTTCACGGCTGCGGGCGCCACCATCATCGGCGTGTCGGGTGACGGCATCGAGCGGCTGCGCGAGTTCTCGGCCGACCCCGAGACCTGCGCCGGCCGCCTGACCGTGGCGTCCGATGCCGACGGGCGCATCGCCAAGGGCTTCGACATCCAGCTCAGCGAGACACCCGCCGGCCGCAAGACCACCAAGGGCCAGGACATCACCCATGCGCGCGCCGAGCGCACCAGCTTCGTCGTCGGCCGCGACGGCCGCGTCGTGGCGACCGTCGGCGGCCTGGCGCCCGAAGCCAATGTGGACGCGGCGCTGAAGGCCGTTCAGGCCCTGGCGCCGGCACCGACGCGCACGAGCGCCATCCCGGGCGTGGTGGCGGCCGGCACGCCCATCGTCGTGCTGGGCGACGGCTTCAAGGGCACCGAGGGCCCGCTGGCGCTGCCTGACGGCAGCCTCGTCTTCACGGAGACGCAGGACGCCCGCATCACCCGCATCGCGCCCGATGGCCAGCTCAGCACCCACCTGCGCGACACCAACGGTGCCAACGGCCTGGGGCTGAACGCGGCGGGCGAGATCGTCGCGGTGCAGGTCAACGACACCCGCGTCGGCACACTGGGCGCGAAGGCGGCGACGCTGGCCAGCGGCTGGGGCGGCAAGGCCTTCGGGCGGCCGAACGACCTGGTCGTCGCGCGCGACGGCAGCGTGTACTTCACCGACTCGGGCCGCAACGCCAACCAGCCCGCGCCAGTGGGCGAGGTGGCACCACCGGCGGTGTACCGGGTCAAGCCGGGGCTGCTGGAGCGCCTGGCGGCCGACATCACCCGCCCCAACGGCATCCAGCTGAGCCCCGACGAGAAGACGCTCTACGTGGCGAACACCGCGGGCGAGCACGTGCTGGCCTATGAGATCCGCGCCGACGGCAGCCTGGGCCCCCGCCGCGATTTCGCCCGGCTGGCCGGCTGGCGCATCGACGCACCCAACGGCCCGAGCAGCGGCGCTGACGGATTGGCCGTCGACGCGCAAGGCCGCCTCTACGTCGCGAGCAGCGCGGGCATCGAGGTCTTCGATGCCAAGGGGCAGGCCCTGGGCGTCATTTCGCTGCCGAAGCAGCCACAGAACCTGGCCTTCGCCGGGCCGGACAAGCATCAGCTCTTTGTCGTCGGCCGCGGCGCGGCCTGGCGCATCGATACCCTGGCCCAGGGCTTCACCGGGCGTGCCAAGTAGTCCCTTTCGTCAACCACCCAAGACCATGAAAACCAAGCTCATCGCCCTGGCCGCGCTCACGCTGGCCGCCACCGCCCAAGCCCAGCAGGCGCCCAAGCCCGAGCAGCTCATCAAGTGGCGCCAGTCCGCCTACCAGACCATCGCGTGGAGCACGGCCCGCGTGAAGGCCAATGTGGATGGCAGCTACAACAAGGACGACGCCGCCCGCGCCGCGGGTGTCATTGCTGCGCTGGCCAACAGCAACCTGGGCGTGCTCTTCCCGGCCGGCACCGAGACCGGCAAGGGCTGGCGCGACACCACGGTCAAGGCCAGTCTGTTCACCGACGGCGCCGGCGTGGGCGCCGCTGCGGCCGCCTTCAGCAAGGAAGCCAACGAGCTGGCCCGCGTGACCCAGGGCGGCGACGTGGCCGCCGTGAAAGCGCAACTCGCCGCCCTGCAGAAGACCTGCAAGGCCTGCCACGACGACTACCGGAACAACTGAGCCTGCCCATGAAGAACGCATGCATCGCGGCGGCCCTGCTGGCGGCCGGGGCCGCTCAGGCCCAGACTCCGCCGGCTGCTGCGGCCAGCGCGCCGCCGCCACCGCCGGCCACTTTCTTCGTGACCAGCGTTGGCGCAGGGCAGGGCGCCAACTACGGCGGACTCGCGGGCGCCGACGCCCATTGCCAGAAGCTGGCCGACAGCATCGGTACGCCCTACAAGTCCTGGCGCGCCTACCTGAGCACGCAAGGCCCCAACGCCGTCAATGCCCGCGACCGAATCGGCAAGGGCCCGTGGACGAACGTGCGCGGCCAGGTCATCGCCCGCGACGTGGCTCATCTGCACGGCGACACACTGGAGCAGGCCCAGCTCGGCAGCAACCTCACGCGCAACACCGCGCTGACCGAGAAGGGCGAGCGCCCGAAGGCGGCCGGCGACACGCCCAACGAGCACGACATCATCACCGGCTCCACGCCCGACGGCCGTGCCTTCCCGGACGGCGCGGACAAGACCTGCCGCAACTACACCAGCGGCGCCGAGGACGGTTCGGTGCAACTCGGCCACTTCGACCGCACGGGCGGCGGCAATGCCAGCTGGAACGCCGCCCACGGCAGCCGCGGCTGCAGCCAGCCCAAGCTGGTCAGCACGGGCGGGGCGGGCTTGTTGTACTGCTTCGCGGCGAATTGAGCCGACGCGACAACCGGAGGCGTGTGATTGCCTGCGATGCCCTCACTCCGCAAGCGCAAAGTCACGGCTGTTTGCCGCCTTAGCCTTAGAGCGCCAGAGCCGTGCTATCGCGATGCGGCGAAGCGATCGATGGTGGTCGTTGAGAGGCGTGCGCATCTCAGCCCGACTGTGGTCTGGGCCATCGACGCTTGCAGCAGCCATGAGGGCCGCGAGGGGCGCGGGAAAGGCGGCTGCTCGGACGGCAGTCAATTTGACGACAATGTGCATTATGTTAAATCACACAGATGCGGCAACACGCTGCCGACGGCACTCAAAAAAGCTGTCCGACAACAAGTGCCCTAACGAACAGCCCTTCTAGCGACAACAAACACCGACTGGCCTTGATTCGCATCCCAGTCGGTGTTTTGTGTCGCAGTCGTTTGCGACGACAAGTACCTACTGCGATGTGATTTGGCGGGGTTCTGCGACAACAAATACCGACTGGAATGTGGCACCGCCGAGTCGGTGTTTTGTGTCGCAAATCGCCGCTGCAATCGGCTGCTGGCGAGAGTTGACGACCAAGCATAGAAGGTCTCGCCAGCTATGCAAGCCGGCGGCTTCGCCGGCCCTGGTTGGACGTGAACGGCAGGCTCAGCTGACCGTCCAGCGCGGGCGAATACTGCTGCCTCAAATCGCTCAAACTCACACGCTTTTCAACGACTTTGGCAGCCGGCAATTTAGGCGCGGCATGCACTTGAGGTTTTGCCAGCCGAGCTTCCTGCATTTGTTCTGGGGTTCGACGCTTGCGCTTGCGCTTGCGCTTGGGCTTGAACTTGTCGCGGAGCACGGTGCCTTTGCTGTGCAGCGCAAATGCATCCTTCAGATTCCTGCAGCCCGCCGAGGCCAGCTCCATGGCGACATCGAAGTCCTTGGCTCGCCGGGCCAGGCCGGCAGCCAGGCGGAAGGCACTCACTGAGACTAGGCGCATGACCCACGGCGGCGCCAGGACGATGCCCGGGAACTCCCGCGCGTGGTTGGCGAGCTGGCCAGGGGCTACGCCGAGCTGGTCACAGAAGGCCCGCAGCGTGCAACCCAACGGCGCTGGAACTTCAACGGTGCGTCTTTGACCCGTGCAGCCCGTGACGACGAGCCGCCACGGACCAGCCTCCACTGGCTCCATGCAATCGCCGATGCCCAGGCGCATGACATCGCTTCTCCCGAGGTTGGTGAAGTACATCAACTCCACGGCCATCCGGCTCTGCAGGCTCAAGGTCGCCAGGCCCTGGGCCACCCAGTCCCACCCGGGCTTGCTCAACGGCATGACCGGCATTTCTGTCACGAACGTCGCCACGGCACTCAGCTGCCCGGGGCTGGACTTGTAGGCGACGCTGACCGTCGGCATGCGCGCGTAGCCCACGGCCTCCATCCAGGCGAACAGCGACCGCAGCACCAGCAGTTCGCCGTCTATCGTGACCCTGGCCAGCGGACTGTTGAACGGCCGCCATTTTGGGGACAGCCGTCGGGTCCCCGGGCGGCAGATCCAGTCGGCCGGCGGCGTCGGATTTGCCGCGAAGAGCCGGCAGGCCGCAAGATCGTCTTCGTCGAGCGACGACAGCGCCTTGCGCCGCACGAGGCAGGCCCAGTTCAACAACCGCTCGGCGGCCCGTCGCTGCTGCTGCATCGTTGAATGGCGCTTGTTCGGATTGATCCACAGCCATTCGAGGATCGCCTCGGCATCCGTGTTGGCACCGGTGCGCTTTTGCTGTGGATCCATGCGGCGCGCCCCCCGCGCGCCGTCCAGCCCCGCCGGCGCCACGAAGTGCTCGGCTTGGCAAACCACGGGCTCGAGCACATCAAGTGTCATGAGCGCACACGGCCGACTCGGCCGCGACCAGATGGGTGATGTCCGCGCCAGAGCCGGCAGGGCGCCTGAACGCGGTCAAGCCGTCGGGCGTCAGCCGGGCGGCCGGATTGAAGCGGTGATACCAAAGGCCCATCAGCTCCAGCCACGCGGCGCGGTCGCCGGGCCGGCCATAGTCCAGCGGTCCGATCGCCCGGTGCAGCGCTCGCGCCATGCCGATGTCCAGCCGCAGGCACTCGTACACGAAGTGCCCCCAGGCGGTATCGCTGGCCTGCCATTCAACGGGCCAGTCCAGCAGCGCCGGGCGCAGCGCCAATGAGCGCAGCGGCGCCTCCAGGTTCAGGTGTTCCTCGAAGCGAAGCCGCCAGGTCTGCAACCCGTGCAGCACCGGGTTCACGCGCGCGTTGCGCGGCATCAGCAGCGCAAAGTCGCTGCTCCACACCAGCTCGCCATGGTCTCGTGGAATCTGAAGCTCCCCGGGCATGCGTGCGATCCGGCGGACATGCCGCCGGATCGACTTGTAGATCGACGTCCTGGCGAGGCGCCCTCCTTGCGCAGGCTCGACTGCCCTCTCCTGCTGGCCGGTCGGCGGGTTCATCGGTGCAATGGTCGGTGGGTTGATGAAGTCCAAGACCCTGACGGCGACGTCGCCCAGCCGTCGAGGCGCGCGAACCGCATGCGCAAAGGCGGCCGCGGTCGCGCTGCGACGGTGCTCCTGCACCAGCGCCCTGCCGCCGCGCGGATCTCCGAGCCAGTTGAGATGGTCGGGCCATTTCACCTGCAGGCCGTCGACGCCCTGGACCCACCCGGCGAGGCGGGCATAGGCGCCCTCCTCCTGCACCGCGCTCCAGGTGAAGCCGGCGCCGGGCTCGACGCGCCAGATGGGCGCAAAGTGCTCGTTGCACTCGCAGCAGACCATCGGCTGCTCGAAGGCTTCCACCGTGACGGCATAGGGCGGCGTGGCCGCGCCGCAGGCCTGGCAGTGCGCGATGAGCGGCTCGTCGTGGATGGGGCAACGCTGCAGGCCGCTCATCTGGCACAGCACCGACTGGTAGCCCTGGCCCAGACAAGTCGGGCAGTACCGGAACGTCTGGTCGTCGGCCAGCGACCGGCACCATTGCGGGCTGAGCGCCGAAAACGACCGCGCCCCAATCAGCGCGGCAAGATCCGGCGCCATGGTGCAGCGCTGCAGCCACGCAGGATCCAGCAGGCTGCGCGAGCCGACCGTGGGATGCTGCTGGCCTGCCAATCCGAACTGCCGCAGCATCGCCCGCGGCGCAGTCTGGTTGGCCAGCAGCAACTTGGCGACCATGGTGAAGGGGCCCTCCTGAGGTGCGAACCAACTGTCAGCGACAGCCCATCCATCGACCAGCCGAAGGGCCCCCAGGCCGCTGGGGGCGGCCGCCATCACTGCAGCGAGCTTTCGTATTCGCTGGACTCCACGCACTGCACGAGCGTTTCGACGCCGAACTTGAAGCCCGGCGCGTCCGCATCCATGCCGCTGAACAGCATCGAGCGGATGGTGGACATCACCCACTGCATGCCGATGTTGCCGGCCGTGCGGCCGCGGCGGGAGGCCACGCGCTGGAACGCCGCCCACAGGTCGTCGGCCTCCGCCGCCATGCGCCAGCCGTCCTCAAAAGCCACCGGCATGAAGAACTCCGCCATGCACACGCCACTGCCCTCGGGGAACTCGTGACGCTCGCGGCGGTCGAACGCTTCCAGGGTCTTGCGCAGCTCAGCCACGTTGGACAAGCCCCGGAAGGGCCGGGGCGTCAGGAAAAAGCGGCCCAGCAGGTCGGTGCGGCCCGAGCTGATCACTCGGTCACGCAGCGCGTTCAGCTCGGAATGCCCAAACACGATGACGATGCAGACCACGCCCCGCTCGACCAGGTCGTTGGTCAGGTCGCGCAGCCAGACGTACTCCTGCAGGTCCCAGTTCTGGCCCTCGTCGATGAAGATGACGTAGCGATCGCTGCCCATCGACATCGCCGCGCTGGTGATGATGGTCAGCAGGCGCAGCCGCCGCTCCGCGGCCGACCCCGACAACGCCGCGCTGTGGCGGAAGTCGTTGAGCACGTCGCCGAAGAAGGCGCGCTCAGACGGGTTGTCGTGCTGCTTGGCGATCAGCAGCGCCACGGGCACGTTGGGGAAGGTCTTCTGCAACTGGCGGCGCACGGCGCCAATGGTTCGCGTCTTGCCCATGCGGAAGTCCCCGATGAAAGGCGACCCGGGCGTGCGATGCACGACCGATTGCGCGATGGCCTCATAGACCTGGCGCACGGGATCGGTGATCACCATCAGCGAGTTGCAGACGACGGGGTGGCGGTGATACAGCTCCTGGCGGACGGCCGGGTCGCTCAACGCGGCGCAACGCAGGTTGTGGCGGCGGCCCGATTCGTCATCGGGTGTGGGCATGAAAGTGGGGGCAGTCGTGGTCATGAAAATCTCCTTGAGACGGGCGCCGGCGCCCTGCGCCGGTCGCCCGTCGGTGAATGAAAAAGCAGTCAATGGCGTTGTTCAGTCCCAGTTGGGAGCGGGCAGGTGCGACAGCGCCGGCACCGGGCGCAGCGGCACATGAACCTCGGTCGGCTTGCGCTGGCGCAGGTCTGACAGCTGCGCGCCGGAGCTGCGCAGGGTGTCGGCCAGGCGCGTGGCGGTTTCCGACACCCGCTGGGGTCGTTCGCGCGCCTCGACGGCCGCCTTGTCCGCCAGGTAGTTGAGGAAATCGGCGACGAAGTCGTCCGACGTGTCGGCCATCTCCCGGGCATCGCGCAGGCGGTTGATCTGCTTGCGCACGTCACGCGAGTGTTTGGTCTGGCGCCAGCCCTTGTGCTGCACGGTCATCCAGCCGAGGTAGGTGCCGTTCTCCAGGTAGACCTCCACCGTGCGCATGTCCTCGATGTGGACATGCACGATGACGCCCTCGCCGATCTTGTCGAACGCGGCGGCGAGTTGCGGATTGGCATAGGTCGCCTTGTCGACCTGGATGTAGGGCCGGCGCATGCGTCCCGGCCGACAGGAGCCGCGCACCACCGCCCGCTCGATGGCGACGCCCAGACGGGGCGTCAGCATGGTCGCCGGCATCACGGGGCGGGGCACAAAGCGCTGTCGCTCGACCTCGTAGTTGGCACGCAGCACCTCCAGGGGCGATCGGTAGCCCAGGCCGGGCTGGGATGTAGCGTTGTAGTTGGCGATCGCGATCTCGACGACGTCCAGCAGCTCGTCCCAGCTCACCCGCAGCCGCACGGCTTCGGCGGCGCCGTCCGTTTTCTTGGGGTCCTTGGGCCCGGTGCCCACCGAGGTCGGCAGCTGGTGGAACCAGCGGCGCTCCAGCGTGCCAAACAGCCGCTCCACCGTGTCGTTGTGATACCAGGCGCCGATCGCGCTGTAACTCACCGCGCAGCCCAGACGCCGGCGTGAACGCTGCAGCACGTTGTTGGCGAAGCTCTGCATGGCGGAGTCCATGCGTAGCGCCGCCGGTGCGAACACCGTCAAGCCGTCGACGCAGCCCATCGGGAACCCTGCGCCCTCGCAGTAGCTGACCCCGCGCATCTTGATCTCGCGCGGCGCCCACGGCCGGCTGGCCATGTCCAGCGCCAGCTCGATCTGCTCGGCCACCGGCTCGGTGCGGATGGAGACGGAGTAGCCATGAACGGCCCGGGTCTTCATGCAGATCACCACATAGACCCAGATGCGTTCAACGGCGATCGATTGGGGACCTGCCGGCCCTTCGATCTCGATGCTGCCGAAGAAGTCCATGTGGTGGGCGTCGATGCCCATCAGGTCCTGATCCATGCCGACCAGGTCGAAGGAATGCTCGCCCGACCCGACGCTGCCCAAAGCCTGGGCGGTCGCCGCGCCGACCGCCGTGCGGCGTGCCCGCGCGTCGCTGGCGATCATGTCCTTGACGTAGCGCTCGACCGAACGGCGACCACAGTTGATCTGGTTGCGCGGGTACTCGGTCTCGTCGGTGATCACCTCCTCGACCTTGCGCTTGAACAGGCGCCAGACGGCCTTGGCCGGGGTGTGCGCCGCACGCGCGTTGCCCTTGCCCAGGCCTTTGCGGATGGCGTTGTCCAACGCGTCCTTGATCTTGGGATGCTCGGCCAGGAACCGCTTGAATGCCCCTGCGGCGCCCTCCTGGCTCGCCTTGGCGCCGGCGGGCAGGTCAGCGGAGCGCAGGTAGGGACTGACGCGCAGTTGGGCCACCAGGCCGGCCCAGCCCAGCACGCTGCCATCCGCCAAGGGCGTCAGGCAGCGGCCGACCTGTTCCAGCAAGGCGCTGTTGCAGATGCCGGCCGAAGCCGCCGCCGCCGTCAGCCTGCCCGTGTCGAGATAGCTCTGCACCGCGGGCATCAGCCGCTCCACGCGCTGCTGGTCCTCTTGCGAGAGCGCGGAGGTGTCGATCTTCGGCCAACGGGACGTGTCGCGATGCTCGGCTGGGATGACTTTGAAGGTGAGGCGTTTGCGGCTCATGACGCCTCCTGCAGTTCGGAGAACGTCGAGCGCAGCGTGAACGTCGCGTCGAACAGGTTGCTGCGGTAGGCCCCGCGCTGCAGCTGCTTGAACAGCGCCGCGCCATACAGGCCGCTGTGCTCGCCGCCTTCGCCAAGAGCAAGAACGTCCTGGAACTCGACCCGCCCTCGCCTGCGCAGCAATGCCGCGACCGCGAGTTCGTGGTCATGCAGGTTCCAGTAGCGCGCCGCGGCCAGCCAACTGGCGATGCGGTGCCAGTTGCGGATGCGATGCTCCGACTCGACGATCTGCCGCGGGGTGATCGTTTGAAGCCGCGGCGTGAGCGCCCCGTCGGGCATCTTGACCGTGTGCAACACCAGCATGAGTTCGCGAAGCCTGTCCTGGTCTGACTGAGAGGGTTCGTCGGCGCCAATGTGGCGCCAGACTGTCTCTCCGTTGGCGAGCACGAGCTTGACGTCGACGTAGTCGACGAAGGCAGCGCCGACGGCGCGTGTGACCTCATCGGCCGGCGCGTAGTTCACCTGCGTGACGTCGAATGAGGACTCGGTGTAGAGGAAGTGCGTGTAGGCCAGCTCCGTGGTGAAGGCCATGTCCTTTCGGGCATGGGCGCTGTACTGGAGCCAGAGCTTGCCGCGCGAATTGCCTCTGAGGTCATAAGCCTCGGTCAGCGCGCCGCGCATGAGGACGCCGGGGCGGGGATGCCGCTTTTTCGGCTTGGCAGGTGGAGTCCGCGTTGCGGACCGGGTGGGGACTTGGGGGGCGGCCGGAGTTGCGGCCGCGGTGGCTTGACGGTTCTTCATGGACATCTCCTTGGGAGTTGTCAGAGGCATGCCTGCCATCGGCAGGAGGAACTCGTCGGACCGAAATTTTGGGCGTGAGCCGCCCCGCTGCCTTGACAGTGCACCGCGCACGGCCTACTGTTCAGGCAGTCGAAAAATCCCGCTACGGATCGGTCGACGAGTCAGTACGAATAGAAGCCGAGGAACGTGTGGTGACGGACCTCGGCTTCGCCTTTTTCATAGCGCTCCTCTCACGAGTTGATGGACCCTTCGATTTAGATGAGCACGGCCGCTTTTTCCAAGCAGTCAGCAACTCTCCTTCGTGTCCACCGAACGCTCCCGCTGCAGGCGCACGGCCGCAACGGTTTACCGTCAACCGTTTAGTTAGCGACTTTGCGCCTTTCGGCCGCGGCGTAAACCCTTTGCTGGCGACGAACTGCGCTGAACGGTTGGCGAAATAAGATGGCCCCACCTGCTTGCAGTGCGCCCGATTCTTTCGAACTCATCGCCTCGGAAAGCGCGTCAGCAGCGCGCCGAGGCAGGCCAGCAGCAAGACCAGGCTCAATGCTGTGAGCGCCTGCGCGACAGGGCCAGAGGTATAAAGCGAGCCCACCAGCAGCCAACTGCCCAGGGCCGAAACCCAGGGCACGGCGGCCAACACCTGCGAGTCCGTCATGGCTGAGGCTGCCCCTCGGTTCAACGACGCCCTGACGGTAGCGCCCGTGCCGCCGTATACAAAATTCGAATACGCCTGAATTGCGGATGGCGGCCTACCCAACTGGCAGTGCAACAACGACGACTTCGGCACCGAGAAGTTCACCCTGAACTCGGTCTACGTGAACAAGGCGATTGAGACCGTGCCGGTGCAGCTGGCAAAGGCCGGGGCCCGCATCGCCTACATCCTGAACCGCGCATTCGCGAAGTAGGAATCCGCAGCAGGCACTCGCGGCAGGTGCCTGGCGCAGGTGCTTGGCTTCAGGCCACCCAGGGCAGCTCGAACGAGGTGACGCCGGGAACGACGTCGGGGCTGAGCCGCAGCTCCCTGACTCCCAGCCGCTGGATGGTGGGCTCAAGTTCGCCCAGGAAACGCAGCAGCGCCCACGCGTCAATCTCGCGTCGGTTGCCATGCAGCAGTTGATTCAGCGCACGCCGTCCGCCCTCTGCCGCGGCTTCGTGCAGCGCGCGACTGGCATCCCCTCGGTGCTTGCTGAGGTATTGGTCGACGTGCGAGACCATCAACGCCAGGCGGTGGTGATTGTCCGGGTGGGTGCGCAGCGCCTCTGACGCATGGTTCTGGAACGCGTCGAAGAGCATGAACAAGGCCACGGTCAGATACCCGAAGTCGTGGAAAGCATCGACCGCCGACTGGTAGCGAAGGTATGGGTTGTGCTGGATCGACACGTCGAAGCTCGCCGCCGCCCATCCCACGGCCTGGCGGTCCGCATCGCCTTCAAGCGCGCGCAGGTCCGCGGCCTCGGCCTCGTCCCTCGGGGTCATGTGCAACTCCGCCAGGCCTTCGCCGCGCCCGCGCCGGGAGATCCAGTCCGTGTGGCCGCGGGTGATGTGCGCGACCTCGTGCCAGAACACGAAGTCCACCAGGAAGGAATAGGCAAAGCTGGCCATCACCTGCCTGCGGCCCCCCGCCCTGGCCTGGCTGTCCAGTAGCCTGGACCGGCGGTTCCCGCGCAACACGGTGGGGTCCGCGGCCAGCGTCTGCGCCATCATGTCCAGGCGATGCAGCATCCCACCGCCCAGGTTGACCTCGTAGCCGCCCCAAGGCTGTCGCTTGGCGCTGGCGTTGTAGAACACGTCGGGACGCTGGGGATTGGCGATGTCGACCTTGACCTCGATCGCGACCCGCCGGCCCGCCGGATCGGTGAACGCCAGGCCTTTGACGAGGCTTTGGAGGCGTCGGATCGTCTGGTCGCGCAACACCGTCAGGCCTTCAAGCGTCGGGACCGCCGAAAAGTCCGCATAGATCACCTTGCCCATGTCGCTCAGTGCCTCGCGTCCAGCGCCGGCGCCTGCTCGTTCTCGTCGCCGTAGTAGCCCCGCCCGGCCGCCTGTTCAGCGCGCCAGTACGCGATGGTCTGGTCCACGCCGGCGGCGTCGTGGGCTTGGATGTCGGACGGGTAGGCGTCGACCCAGCTGTCGAAGGTCTCCCACAGCAGCTGTGCCTCGACGGCCGCGCGCGGCAGGTGCGGATCGATCAGCTCGACATGGTCTGACCCCGGGGAAAACCACTCGCCCGGGTCCTGCCCGTTCGGCAGATTGCAAAACCGCCACCAGCCCCGGTAGGTCTGTCGCGTGCGGCGCTGGAAGTCCGCCTCGTCGTCCTCGGTCCAGGCGCCCGCGGCCGTCGCCGTGGTGCGGTGGTCTTCAAGCCCCGCGAACCAGGCCTCATGGTCGTCGGGTTCGAGCGCAGCCCACTCGTAGAACTCGCAGCCGATGCCCGAGCTGCCCCAGCGCATGGCCGCGGCGGCGACCGCCGCCTTGGACGGGCCGAAGATCCACTGGTAGGGCCTCAGGAACGTCGGCTCCCTGTTCGGCGTGCCCTCGCACGCGAAAGGGAGCCGATCCCGGTGCTGCTGCCAGAACTGCTCCAGCGCGTCCAACGTTGGGAGCGTGATGAAGACCGTGCCGTCGGGCGCCGGCCTGCCCTCCTCCAGCGGGATGTCGACGGGCAAAACGGGTCGCAGTGCTTGGGTCATGCGCAGGGGTTGAGTGTGGGAATGGCCACTGTAGCCAGGGCCGCGGCACCCCCTCGACTGACGCACTGCAGTGGCCACCCGGGGGGCGCGGGCGCTACCACCGGAAGCGCCCGCGCGATTGCACCGCGGCGCAATTAGGTAGGTGGACCCGACGTTGGCTACCCTTCCCGCTCAACCGAGGAGGCACCATGTCTGCGAGCAATGAATGGACCGATTGGCACCTGACCCCAGCGGGTTGGGTGAAGGGCACCGAGAGCACCGATTTCGGGGACAAGTTGCGTGAGCGCCCGGCGGACGCGGTCTGCACCTGCCGGTGGCGCGAGCACCTCTCAAGCACGTACGCCAAGCCCGAGCGCGGCCTTGACGAGATCTGGCGCTCGACCGACAAGGCCGCCATCCAGGCCTTGACCGCCAAGTTCGGCCCGTGCCCGCAGCGCCTCTAGCGTGCCATTTCGGCCACGAGCTGTTGAAAGACGAGACCCGCTGCGCGCGGAAGGAACGCTTCGACAGGCTGCGCCTTGACAGCGGGTGGACCGCTGCCGAACTCGAACTGCGACAGGTTCAGCCCGACCCACACCAGGGCTAGGTCCTTGTCGCTCGTGCAAAGCATGGGGCGCTCGTTGGGCACAAGCCCCAACAAGCTCGCAAAGGACTTCAGCCCGCGCAGGTCGGCCATGGCATTGAATGCATCCTGGCGGGTGTAGTTGGGCTGGGTGAACTTCAAGGCATGCTTGGCTGAATTGCGCCCCTTGTTCACCGCCGCGGCGCTGATCGCGCAGACCACCACCATGTCGGTGAGAGACAGCCCGCAGCGCAGCGCCGTGCAGGCGATCTCCCTGAGCACCCACGGCAAGCGGTCCCGGCCGACCTGATGACGCAACAGCGGCGCCGAGGCGAGCAGGAACTGGATGGTGCGCTCCGAGGGCGCCTGCTGCTCCTGCGCGAACGTGGTGATGGCTTCCATCACGTCGGGGGCGTCGCCGATAACCGTGGCCTTGGGCAAGAGCTGGCGCAGGTGGGCGATGTGTTCCTCCATCTGCGCGTGGATGTCGGCCCTCGACGGGAACTCGCGCTGGTTGCCTTCCAGCGCCAGCAAGACCGGGTTCAGCCGCGCATCTGGATCATTGAGCCAGTCCACGAAATCCCGGCCAGTCTGGCCGCAGCCGCCCTGCTTGAACCGGCCCTTCAAGTCCGTCAGCGTGCAACGGTCGATCATGATGACGCTGCCTGCCTCCAATGCCAGCCCGGCGGGCAGCCAGCCTCCCCTGACCAAGCCAATGTGCCGCACCGTGAGGTCCGTGTTGACCGTCGTATCCCACGTGCCAGTGCCGCCCTTGGGCACATCGCCCATCGAGCTTTCGACAACCTCGGCGCCCAGCAGTGTCAGCGTCAGCGGCGAAGCCCGGCCCAACGTCCGCTCAGCCAGCGCGGCGAACCCCATGGGCGCCAGCTCGCGTCCCTGGACGACGACTTCTCGGCCGGTCGGGTTCCCGTCCGGTGCGGTTTCGGCGTAGCGAAAGAATCTCATGCCGTCAGGCTACCGTCACGACGGCCATCAAGCACTGCGGCTCAATTGCGCCAGACCAACGCGCGCCGCCTGCACGCCGAGCCGGCGATGGAGCGCCGGGCGGCTGGGCCGCCGGCGCTGGCAGTGCCAATGGCACTGCCCTGCCGTTTACACCTTGAGCAGCACGATGTGATGCAACGAACCCGTTGCCACAAGCACGGCGTCAGTGCTGTTCAGAAACGGCAAGCCGTAATGACGCAAAACAATGATCATGTTCATCTCCTCCTTTCGTCTGTCCGTTTTGGCCAGACCTTGTATTTAGCTGTTTACGTCGTCCCGACCCTCAAAATCGCCACGAAATCGCCGCCCTCCCCCGCCCCATGACCCGCACCGCCAAGAAGGACCTCGAACGCCACTACCTGGACCGGGTCAAAGCCATGCTGCCGGGCTTCCCCGGCGGCACCCTCCTGCCCCATGAAGAGCCCGACTTCCTGGTCGACCTGGGCGGCCGGGTGCTCGGCATCGAGATCACCGAGTTGCACCGCGATCCAGACGGCCAGCTCCTGCCGCTGCAGGCCCGCGAGGCGCGGCGCGACGACGTCATCGACGCGGCCAAGGCGCTGCATGACCGCGCGGGCCACCCGCCGGTCGACTGCCAGGTGCACCTCAAGGACGTGACGATGCATCGCGACCGTGTCCAGCCGCTGGCGGCCGCCATCGCGGAGATCGTGGCGGCCAATATCCCGACGGACGGCGAGCTGGTCCGCTTCGTCGAGCCGACCTGGCGCACGGTCGCGGGCTTCCCCGCCGAGGTCGACTACGTGCGCGTCGCCCGCTACGACGGCCTGACCGAGAGCTTCTTTGGCGGCGCCGGCCACACCTGGCTGCAGCCACTGGCCCTCAGCGACGTCCAGCGCGCGCTGGACGCAAAGGAAGGCAACTTCGACGCCTACCGCCGCAGCTGCGACGAGGCCTGGCTGGTCATCGCGATCGACGGCCACCGGATGTCCACCTGGTTCGACGACCCCGACCAGGTCCGCGCGGCCGTCTTCAAGACACGGTTTGCGCGCGTGCTCGTGCTGCGCAACCTCAACGGCACATTGCTGGAGCTGAAGACGGCCTGGCCTTGAAGGGCCGCGGGCCTGCCAGCACCGGCCGAATTCGGTTTTTGTATATCCAGCCGGCTGAGGTACGGTGAGAGGTTGAAAGCGCCTTCATGCCCAAGACCCTGCACAGCCCCCACAGCGACCTGTTGCCCTCCCGCCTGCGGGAGCTGCGCGAGGCACGGGGCCTGCGCCAGCAAGACCTGGCCGATCGGCTGGGCCACAGCCAGGCGATGGTCAGCAACGTGGAGCGGGGAGAGCGCCGTCTGGACGTCATGGAACTGCACCGGTGGCTGCAGGCGTTGGGGGTGGACTTCTTGCGGTTCGTCCGCCAGCTCGATGAAGAGCTGCGCGAGCAGGCCGCCACGCCGCTGGACATCGCGAAGGCCAAGCCCAAACGCCGCCCTCACCGATCCAGTCGGCAGGATGCGCTGCGGGTCATTGCCGCTGTCGGCGAACTGATGGAGCAGGCGAAACCGAAGCCAGCGAAATCGAATCCTGCGGTCGCCGACGCGTGACCGCCGGTGGGCGCCTTCAGTGCCCCGCGCCCTGCCCTGCCTCGCCCAGCAGGCCGGGCAACTGGTTGCTGCGGATGCGCTCGTCCAGCCGTTGGACGAAGGCCTCCAGCGTGGTGCCGCACGCATGGGCCCACAGCGCGAGTTCGAACACGTCCACCCGCCGACTGCCGGCCTCGCTGCGGCTGATCAGGTCCTGGCCGACGTCGAGCCGTGTTGCCAGCTCGGTCTGGCTCAGACCGGCCTGGGCCCGCAGATCCTTCAGCTCCTCCAGAAACAGCGCGTACTTCTCGGTGTGAATCGAACTCTTCATCCTGCGGCGATCGCATGTGCAACCGCGCAGGATCAGAGCGATGGCAAATTATGGGAAAACGCCATATTTCCCAGACGCAGGCCCTGGCTGATGGCTGGGAGTGCGGCGACCAGCGGCCCATCGACCCGCCTGCGGCACCAGCTGTCGCCCTGGCTGGGCAAAAAGAAGCCCCGGCGCGAGGCCGGGGCGGGTTGGTTAGCGATTGGCCGGATGGAACAGGTCCATCTGACCGGGGTGGCTGCGGCAGTGCTCGCAGACGTTCTCGATCCGCCCGAGGCGGAAGCGAACGTACTCGCGCACGTGGACAGCCTGCGGATACATGCAGTGGCGCATGGCATCTCCCAGGTTCACGTTGAAACACGGGGCACGCCTTGTCCAACACCCCCACAGCCCATAGACTGTGGTTCTCCGCCAAGAGAGGTGTCGTTGGAGGCGCATGCCCCACCCACCTGAACCAAGCCGCCACTGAAAAGCTGGCGGCTTTGTTCGTTTAGGGCCCGTCCGAACGCTCCTTTCTCGGGGTGCGGCGCCCTGCCACCCCCCGGATCGCCGAGGGGCCGTCACCAAGCGATGCAATTCGCAATACCGGTGAAGTTCGAGTATGGTATGGCGGTCGCCGGGTCCGCGTCAAGGGAGTATCGGGCTCGGCTGGCATCGTTGGCGCTTGTTTTCGCTAAGTCATTGATTCAGCTCGATTTAACGAGTTCTTTAATATTAGCGCTGCTGTTATCTATGCATTGATGTTCAACATCTTGTTTGCATCCTCGTATGTCTGCGAAGTGGTTTGATGCGCATGCTTTGGATGTTGATTACGAGTTGCGCTATTTGTGTGTGCGTAAAACTTGCTCTTCTAGTTCGTCGGCCCTGCAAAACGCCCGCAACCCGCATGAACACTGGTGATGCGGGGTGAATGCCGATGGTCAGAACTCCCAGAATCAAATTCAATGGCAATTGATTTCTGGGAGTTCTGGAGGGCTGGC
>NZ_JAJTWT010000001.1 GCF_021353235.1 Pelomonas caseinilytica | reverse complement strand
CTGTTGCTTGGTTCGACCGACTGGGCCTGCCCCGACTCTCCTGACCTCAAGCGCTCGAACCGCCTGGTGCGGACCCGCATGCCAGGTGGTGTGGCAGGGGCGCCTCCTGAGATGGAGGTCCCCTATGCCGATTTGTGCCTCGCCCGGCGGCCGGGCCGCGACCGCGCTCAGGGATAGAAGATGTTGACGCTGTAGCCGCTGACGCGCTGGCCGCCCGTCGTGAAGCTGAAGCTCAGGGCCTGCTCGGTGTCCGCATTGACCTGCTTCAGGGCCGGGCTCAGGACCTCGGGCGCGATCACGCGGCGCGAGAAGGGCGCCCCGCTGGCGTCCGTCAGGCTGAGTTCCACCGACGGGGCCGCGACGTCGACGCTGGTCTTGTTGCGCAACGAGAGGTTGAGCTTGTAGCCGCTGCTGCCGACCGGACTGAGCGAAGTGGACTCGATGCTCAACGCCTCGATGCGCCGCCACGGCCTGATCTCGCAGCCCACGGCGCTGCACAGTGACTGCAGCGCCGAGCGCAGCGGCGGATGCTGGGCCGCGAGGGCGTCGCGGAAGTGCAGCGTCACCTGCAGGGCCAGCAGCAGGAGCAGCAGGGCCGAGACCACGCCGAGCGCGACGCGCACGCCCGGCCGCTTCCAGCGCGCCGAGCTTTCGGCGCGCCGCATGAAGTCGGGCACCACCACGTCGGGGCCGGGCATGGCCGGTTCAGCGGCAAAGCCCGCGGCGGGCAGATCGGGTGCGGGCGGTTCCTGCTGACGGAGCGGTTCGGCGCGCGCTTCGTCGACCCAGCGCGGCTCCTGCCGCGCGAGTTCCGTGCCGGGCCATCCGGTCGGCAGCGCGTCGGCCTGCGGCTCGGTCTCGGGTTCCGGTGGGGGCATCCACGTCGGCTCGAACACCGGCGGCGGCGGTGGAGGAGGGGGCGGCGGTGGTGGCGGCGGTGGCGGAGGGGGCTCCACCGCGGCCGGTGGCGTGAAGGCGGCCGGCCATGGTGGCGGTGCATCGCGCTCGATGTCGAAGAGCAGTTCCCTCGCATCGAAGATTTCGGCGCAACGGCCGCAGCGCACCCAGCCGTCGGACACTCGCAGCTGGTCCTCGACGATCCGGAAGATCGTGCCGCAGGCGGTGCAGCGCGTGGCGAGGCTCATGCCGGGCGTTGGGCCGTCATGAGGATCCAGCCGTCCTCTTCGTCGCTGACCTCGAGCGCCAGCCAGGGCGCGTAGGCGGCCTTGAGTTCGTCGGCCTGCCGCGACAGGATGCCGGCCAGGATGAGATGGCCGCCAGGCGCGACGTGGGCGCACAGCAGCGGCGCGAGCAGCTTCAGCGGCGTGGCCAGGATGTTGGCGATCACCAGCGGATATTCGCCCTGGGCCAGATCCGGCAGGCCGGTGTTGAGGCTCACGCCGTTGGCCGCCGCGTTGTCGCGCGACGAGGTGATGGCTGCGGGGTCGATGTCCACCGCGTCGATGCTCCGCGCCCCATGCAGGGCGGCGCCGATGGCGAGGATGCCGGAGCCGCAGCCGTAGTCCAGCACGCGGGGCCAGGCCTGGTGCTGGCCGGCGATCCAACGCAGGCACATGCGCGTCGTCGGGTGCGTGCCGGTGCCGAAGGCGAGGCCCGGGTCCAGGCGCATGACGCGTTGCGCCTGCGGCGGTGCCTCGTGCCAGCTCGGCACGATCCAGAACTCCGGCGTGATCTCGACGGGCGCGAACTGGCTCTGCGTCAAGCGCACCCAGTCCTGCTCGGGTACGGCCTGGATGGCCTGCACGTGCACGTCTGCGGCCCAGTCCTGGGCCAGGATCAGCGTCGCCGCTTCGGTGGCCTCCGGTTCGCTCGGGAACAGGGCCTTCACGACTGAGCGTTCCCAGCCTGGCTTGGGAGCCGGCATGCCGGGCTCGCCGAACAGGGCGCGCTCGGCCTCGGTGTCGGCATCGGCGTCCTCGACCGACACGGCCAGGGCGTCGATCTCCATCAGGGCGTCGCTGACGGTCTCGACGTCGGCCTCGCGGCAGACCAGCGCAAGTTCAAAAAGGTGGCTCATACCCTGTATTGTCCCAGCAGCTGCTGCGGAACTGGCTTTGCCAGGCCGCTAGCAGCGCCCCTTGAGGGGCCGGCGCGAGCCGGTAGGGGTGGTCAACGTTTATGCGCGGCCATCCAGCCTTCGAGGTAGTGGATGGAGGTGCCGCCTTCGATGAACTTGGCGTCCGCCATCAACTCGCGGTGCAGCGGGATGTTGGTCTGGATGCCTTCGACCACGGTCTCGCTCAGCGCGATGCGCATGCGGGCCAGGGCCTGCTCGCGGGTATCGCCGTGGACGATGATCTTGCCGATCATGGAGTCGTAGTTGGGCGGCACGAAGTAGTTCGTGTAGGCGTGGGAGTCCACGCGCACGCCGGGGCCGCCGGGGGCGTGCCACATCGTGATGCGGCCCGGCGAGGGCGTGAACTTGACCGGGTCCTCCGCATTGATGCGGCACTCGATGGCATGGCCCTTGAGCTCGATCTGGCGCTGGGTGAAGGGCAGCTTCTCGCCGGCGGCGATCCTGATCTGCTGCTGCACGATGTCGATGCCGGTCACCATCTCCGTCACCGGATGCTCGACCTGCACGCGCGTGTTCATCTCGATGAAGTAGAACTCGCCGTTCTCGTACAGGAACTCGAAGGTGCCGGCGCCGCGGTAGCCCATCTTCTTGCAGGCTGCGGCGCAGCGGTCGCCGACCTTCTCGATGATGCGGCGCGGGATGCCGGGGGCGGGCGCCTCCTCGATGATCTTCTGGTGGCGGCGCTGCATGGAACAGTCGCGTTCGCCCAGCCAGACGGCGTTCTTGAAGGTGTCGGCCAGGATCTGGATCTCCACATGGCGCGGGTTCTCCAGGAACTTCTCCATGTAGACCTCGGGGTTGCCGAAGGCGGCGCCCGCTTCGGCCCGCGTCGTCTGCACGGCATGCACGAGGGCGGCCTCGGTGTGCACCACGCGCATGCCGCGCCCACCGCCGCCGCCCGCCGCCTTGATGATGACGGGGTAGCCGATGGAGCGGGCGATGCGGATGATCTCCTTGGGATCGTCCGGCAGGGCACCCTCGGAGCCGGGCACGCAGGGCACGCCGGCACGGATCATGGCCTGCTTGGCCGAGACCTTGTCGCCCATCAGGCGGATGGACTCCGGCGTCGGGCCGATGAAGGTGAAGCCGCTGCGCTCCACGCGCTCGGCGAAGTCGGCGTTCTCGCTGAGGAAGCCGTAGCCGGGGTGGATGGCCTCGGCATCCGTCACCTCGGCGGTGGCGATGATGGCCGGCATGCTGAGGTAGCTCTGGGCCGAGGGCGCCGGGCCGATGCAGACGGCCTCGTCGGCCAGGCGCACGTACTTGGCGTCGCGGTCGGCCTCGGAATAGACGACGACCGACTTGATGCCCAGCTCGCGGCAGGCCCGCTGGATGCGAAGGGCGATCTCCCCTCGGTTCGCAATAAGTATCTTTTTAAACATGGTCACTCGGCTCGAGTCGCCTCACTCGATGACGAACAGCGGCTGGCCGAATTCGACGGCCTGGCCGTTCTCGGCCAGGATCTTGGTGATGGTGCCGCTCTTGTCGGCCTCGATCTCGTTCATGATCTTCATCGCCTCGATGATGCAGATGGCCTCGCCTTCCTTGACGGTCTGGCCGACCTCGGCGAAGGGCTTGGCGTTCGGGCTGGAGGCGCGATAGAAGGTGCCGACCATGGGCGACTTGACGACGTGGCCGGTCTCCGCGGGCGCGGCGGCCGGCGCGGCCGGGGCAGCGGCCGCGGCGACGGCCGGCGCGGTCGCGACGACGGGCGCCGCCGGTGCGGCTGCGTAGACCGGCTGCATGGCCACCGCGGCGGCCGGGTCGGACTTGACGATGCGGACCTTGCCGTCGGCCTCGGTGATTTCCAGCTCGGAAATATTCGATTCCGAGACCAGGTCGATCAGGGTTTTGAGCTTGCGCAGGTCCATCTTGGCTCCGGACGGGGATGTAGTTGTAGGCAAAAGGAGGCCCCGCCAATCAGGCGCGGGCGGCTCCCAACGATTGGAGAGCGTGATGCAGGGCCAGGCGGTAGCCGTTGGCGCCGAGTCCGCAGATGACGCCGACCGCCAGGTCGCTCAGATAGCTGTGGTGGCGGAAGGGCTCGCGGCGGTGGATGTTGGACAGGTGGACTTCGATGAAGGGCAGGGCGACCCCGGCCAGCGCGTCGCGGACGGCGACGCTGGTGTGGGTGTAGGCGGCCGGGTTGATGACGATGAAGCCCGTGCCGTCGGTCCTGGCCGCCTGGATGCGGTCGACGAGAGCGCCTTCGTGGTTGCTCTGGAAGGTCAGCAGCTTGGCGCCCGCATCAGCGGCGATCGCGCCGAGTTCGGCGTCGATCTCTGCCAGGGTCTGCGCGCCGTAGACCTCGGGCTCGCGGGTGCCGAGCAGGTTGAGGTTGGGGCCATGCAGGACGAGAACTTGCATCAAACACGTGGCGGCCTGCCGTTCCCGGAGGTCTAGAGAGCCACCACTAAATTGAGGAAGGGCGAACTTTACGCGTTTTGGCGCCGATTTCCCGCTACTTGGGGAAATTCTCAGGTCAGCCGCCCTCGGCTCAGCTTTTCGCCAGCGCCCGCAGCTCTTCGAGCCGGCTGACCCCCAGGCGGCGCCAGCGGATCTCGCCGGTTTCGTCGAAGACGACCGAGAAGGGCAGGCCGCCGGCTGCGTTGCCCAGCTCGCGCACCAGCCCGAGCCCCTGGGGGCCGGCCAGGGCCACGGCGAAGTCCAGCGGGGTCTTCTGGAGGAAGGCCTTGACCGGCTCGACCTGGTCGACCGCCAGTCCCAGTACCTGCCAGCCCTGGCCCTTGGCCTCGTTGTAGAACTGATTGATCTCGGGAAGCTCCTTGACGCAGGGCGCGCACCAGGTGGCCCAGAAGTTGACCAGCAGCGGCCGGCCGCGCCAGCGGGCGACGTCCAACTCGGCGCCATCCAGCCCGGGGAAGCGGCGCTGCCAGAAGGCCTGGGCGGCGCCCGAGGCCGGCGGCGGCGTGGCCTTTCGCCAGGCGACGGCGGCGCCCAGGGCCGCGGCACCGGCGCCGGCGCCGGCCAGGATGAGACGGCGGGTCAGGGGCTTCATTCGGAGGTGTCCAGCAGTTTCTGCAGCGCGGCGAGGTCGCCGCGTTCGGTCAGGCCCCGGGCGTCGGGCTTGAGGGCGCCCCGCAGGTCGTCGAAGTCCAGGACGGTCAGGCACAGCGTCACCCGCTCCTGCAGCGCCGGGCAGGGCACGTCCAGCACCAGCATGTCGGCAGCCCGGCCGCGGGGGCCGCTGGTCTCGGCCACGTCGAAGCTCAGCCCGCGGTTGAGCAGCTCGATCTCGGCCGCCTTGCCGTCGTCGCAGTAGAGCTGGAGGTGGACGTTGGACAGGCGGGTGGCCGTGCCTCGCCAGACGGCCCCGGTCAGGTGGGGGCGGAACTCGGCCAGCCGGCGCATCCACTGCGCGGCCAGCTCGCGCAGCGCGCGCAGCTCCGCCGGCTGGGTGTCGGCGTGGAAGATGGCGATGTGCTCGCGCACGGCCTCCTCGACCTCGTCGTTGCCCGGCAGGCCGGCCGAACGCGGCAGGCCCAGGTCGCGGGCCGCGCGCTGCTTGGCGGGGCCCCAGTCCATGCCCTCCTCGACGATGAGGCGCGCGGCGGCGGCGGCGATTTCTTCGGTGTCGCTCATGGGCGGCTCATGGAATCTGGGCGCCGCCCATGCGGCCGGTGATGATCCCGGCCCGGCCGAGGACGTAGGGTGATCCGGGCTGGCGCTCGAAGCGCTTGGGCGCCGGCAGCATCACCGCCAGGCGCGCGGCCTCGAAAGGCCCCAGGCGCGCGGCATCCATGTGGAAGTAGTGGCGCGCCGCCGCCTGGGCGCCGAACAGGCCTTCGCCCCACTCGACGCTGTTGAGATAGATCTCCAGGATGCGGCGCTTGTCGAGCAGGCCTTCGAGCATCAGCGTGATGACCAGCTCCTGGCCCTTGCGCAGCAGGGTGCGTTCACCGGAGAGAAAGAGGTTCTTGGCCAGTTGCTGGGTGATCGTCGACCCGCCGATCACCTTGGCGGTCGTGCGGCCCCGGGCCTCGGCACGCGCCTGGGCCTTCTCGTTCTTCTTCCAGGCGCCCTTGAGGGCGTCCCAGTCGACGCCGCCATGCTGGGCGAAGCCGTCGTCCTCGCTCGAGATGACGGCACGCTTGAGCGTGGCGGGCAGCTGGGCATCGTCGACCCACTGCTGCGCCCACGCCAACTGGTGCTTTTCGGTCAGCAGGCGCAGGGCCTCGCTGCGCTGGAAGCTGGTGGACTGCGGCGCGACCCAGCGCATCAGCAGGATGCGGCCGGCGAACCACAGCTGCAGGCACAGCAGCGCCAGCGCCAGCACGCCGAGCAGGCGAGCGGCATGGCGCATCACGACGAGCCCTCCAGTCCGGACCTCAGCGCCTTGAGCACCGGCACCGTGTCGGGCCGCAGGCCGCGCCAGAAGAAGAAGGCCTCGGCCGCCTGCTCCACCAGCATGCCCAGGCCGTCGCGCGGCTCCGCGCCATGGGCGGCGGCCCAGTCGAGGAATCCCTGGGCCTTGGGGCCGTACATCATGTCCAGGGCCAGCGTGCCGGGCTTGAGCACGCGGGCGTCCACCGGCGAGGCGGCGCCGGCCAGGCTGCTGCTGGTGGCGTTCACGACCACGTCCTGGGCCGCCGGCGCCTCGGCCAGCGTGGCGGCCCGCAGTGGCACGCCCAGGTCGGCATGGCTGGCCACCAGGGCCTGGGCCTTGTCCAGGCTGCGGTTCACGACCGTGACGATCGCGGGCCTCGCGGCGATGAGGCTGCCGAGCACGCCGGCCGCCGCGCCGCCCGCGCCGACGAGCAGCACCTGCCGGCCTTCGAGCGGGCGGCGGGCGTTGCGCTGGATGTCGTTGACGAGGCCGGCGCCGTCGGTGTTGTCGCCCACCCAGCCGCCCTCGTCGAAGCGCAGCGTGTTGACGGCGCAGGCCCGGGCGGCGCGCTCGGTGTGCTCGGTCGCCAGCCTGAAGGCCTCGAACTTGAAGGGCACGGTGATGTTGCAGCCCTTGGCGCCGGCGGCGGCAAAGGCGCGCAGCGCGGCCTCGAATCCGTCCAGCGGCGCCAGCAGGCGCTCGTAGGCCAGGTCCTGCTGCGTCTGCTCGGCGAACATGGCGTGGATGGCGGGCGAGCGGCTGTGCTCCACCGGATTGCCCACCACGGCATAACGATCTGTCATGGCTGTCCCGTCAAAGTCGTCTCCAGGCCCTCGTCGCGCGTGAAGCGGAAGCGGGACGTGACGACCAGCACCTCGGCGCCGCGCAGCATCTCCGCGCTGAAGTTGCCGAAGGGCGAGGCCGCCTGCACGATGGCGACGGCGCGGCGGTCCAGCGTCGCATTGCCGCTGGGCGCCACGATCTCCGTCTCGATGACGCGGCCCTTGTGGTCGATGTGGATGTTCATGGTCAGCTCGCCGTAGAGCTTCTTGCCGCGGTACTCCGGAAAGTCGCGCGTGCCGCGCTCCTCGATGCGCCGGCGCAGGCCATCGTAGTACTGGGCATAGACGACCTCGCGCGTCGCAGGGCTGATGTAGCGCTTGCGCGGGCGCGCGCTTTCCTCGTTGACGCGCTTCTCGATCTCGGCGAGCAGGTCGACGAGCTGGCGGCGCTTCTCGGCCTGGGCGCGCTCGTTGGGGTCGGTCTTCTCGCGGCGCGGGTCGGGCGGTGGCAGCAGGGCGAGTTCGCGCCTCACCTGGGTCAGCAGTTGCTGCTGCTGTTCCTGCAGCTGGGCGATCTGCGAATGCTGCACTTCGGCGGCGTCGCCCGCCTCGCTGCGCCGTGCCGGCGGCAGGGGCGAGGTGGCGCGGCCGGTCTCGAGGTTGCCGCCGCCGGCGAGATTGGCCTGGGCCAGCGCCGCCGCCTTGGCGGGGGCCTCGTTGGAGCGGGTGTTGACCAGCACCACCTCCAGCGGCGTGTCCTGGAAGATGCGGTTGAAGGCCTCGGGTGCGGCGATGCGCAGGCTGAGCAGGGCCGCATGCACGCCGAGCGAGAACGCGAGCGCGAGTTGCAGGGTGCTCGGGCGGCGCATTTCAGTTTTGGACGGTGGCCGGCTCGGCCTCGCTGGCGCTGTCGTTCACGTCGATGGCCAGGGCGATCGGTGCCGCCGCCGCTTCCAGTTCCTCGTCGTCGCATTCCGCATCCGCCTCGGCCTGGGCCGCGCCGTCCAGGCGCTCGACCAGGCTGGCGTGCACGTCCAGCGTCATCTCGTCCAGCCCCGTGATGCGGACCTTCACCTGGCTGCCGCGCGGCAGGCTCTCGCAGCCCAGGGCCTTGAACACCAGCGGCAGCTCGTCGGCGCGCACCAGGCCTTCCTTCATGACGGTGGCGGTCAGCTCGGTCGTGCCGTTCTGCTCCAGCCAGCGCAGCGTCCAGAAGCGCTCGATGGCGTTCTGGAAGCCGTTGTAGGCGGCGTAGGCCGACTCGAAGGCCGAGATGATGGAGAAGAGCTGGGCGTCCTTGGGCTTGAAGGGCGCGGCCAGCGCCGCCGTGCGGCCGTGGCGGGCGCAGGCGATGATCTGCCACTGGTTGACCAGGTCCACATAACGCCGCAGCGGCGAGGTGGCCCAGGTGTACTGCGGCACGCCCATGCCGGCATGCGGCAGGGCCTTGACGCCCATGCGCACCTTGATGCCCGGCGCCAGGCTGGCCTGGCTGCGGTAGATGCCGGGCAGGCCCAGCTCGGCCAGCCAGCCGCCCCAGGCGGAGTTGGCCAGGATCATGGCCTCGGCCACGATCAGGTCCAGGGCGCTGCCGCGGGCGCGCACCGTGATCTCGACCGACTCCGAACCGTTGGGCGGCTCCATGCGCTCGCCGGCCAGCCGGAAGTTGTAGTCCGGCCGGTTGAAGGTCTCGGGCTTGCCGCGCACGACCTCGCGCTGCGCCTTGAGGTGGCGGGCCAGGCGCCAGGCGAAGGCCAGCTCGGGCGCGAAGGCGTAGTGGGCCTCGGCCTCGCCCGCCAGCGTCGCGTCGGTGACGATGCCGTCGAGCTTGTCGTGGCGCAGGTTGGCCGCGATGGGCACGCGCTCCAGCCGGGTCTCACGCGCCTTGACCTCGAAGCTGGCCTCGTCCATCGTGAAGTAGATGGACACGGCCGGGCAGTCGCGGCCCTCGATCAGCGTGTAGGCCTGCACCACCTCGTCGGGCAGCATGGTGATCTTCCAGCCCGGCATGTAGACCGTGGACAGGCGCTCGCGCGCCACCTTGTCCACGGCCGAGTCCGGCGTCACGGCCAGGCCCGGCGCGGCGATGTGCACGCCGAAGACCACCGTGCCCGTGCCCAGGCCCTGAACGGACAGTGCGTCGTCGATCTCCGTCGTCTGGGAGTCGTCGATGGAGAAGGCGCGCACGCCGGCCAGCGGCAGCTCGTCCTTGATCTCGGGTGCCGTCAGCTGCGGGAAGCCCGTGCCCTTGGGGAAGTTCTCGAACAGGAAGCGCTTCCAGTGGAACTGGTAGGCGCTGGTGATGGCGCCCGCGGCCTGCAGCAGGTCCAGCGGCGCGCGCTGGCTGCGCTTGCTCGCCTCGACGACGGCCTTGTACTCGGGGCCGTTCTTGTCGGGCTTGAAGAGGATCTTGTAGATCTGGTCCTGCACGGGTTGCGGGCAGCGGCCCTGCATCAGTTCCTCGGCCCAGGCCTCGATCTGCAGTTGCTGCTGGCGCTTGCGCTCGATGCCGAGCAGGGCGGCCTTGACGGTTTCCTCGGGCGCCTTCCTGAACTGGCCCTTGCCGGCCCGCCGGAAGTAGTGCGGCGCGTCGAAGAGGCGCAGCAGCGCCGCCGCCTGCTGGACGACGCCCGCCTTGGCGTCGAAGTAGTCACGCGCCAGGTCGGCGAAGCCGAACTCGCCCTCGGGCGCGAACTCCCAGGCCAGGTCGAGGTCGATCTCGTCGGCCAGGGCGCGCGCCTCGGCCAGCAGCACGGCCGGCGCCGGCTGCTCGAACTTCAGCAGCACATTGGCAGCCTTGACCTTGACCCGCTTGCCGGAGTCGAGTTCCACCTGCATCGAGGCGTCGGCCTCGCTCATCACCCGGCCGGCGAGGAATTTCCCGGCGTCGTCAAACAGCGCAAACATAGGGCGGCGATTGTCGCCTCAGGCCAGCAGGTGGCGGACGAGGCCCGGCAAGTGGTCCTCGAAGTCGCTCAGCCCGTGGTCGCTGCCCTCGATCACCTCGCCGTCGCAGCCGGCATAGCGGGCCAGCATCTCGCGCCAATCCAGCAGCTCGTCGCCCTTGGCGATGAGGGCGTAGTAGCGCGACGGCGCCGTCAGCCGGGCGGGCGGCGTGAGCTCCCCCAGTTCGGCCACGTGGCGTTCGGTGAAGTCGAACTTGAGCGCGGGGTCGTGCCAGGCCGTCTGCTCGCCGATGTGGCGGGCCAGGTCGCGCGCCGGGTCGACGGCCGGGTTCAGCACCGCCACGCGCCAGGCGCGATGGGCTGGTTGCTCGGCCAGGGCGGTCGCGTAGAAGCCGCCCAGCGAGCTGCCGATGACGGCCGCGCCCGTCGCGGGCCAGCCCGCCACCAGGCCCCCGATCAGGGCCATGGCCTCCAGCGGCGACGGCGGCAGCTGCGGGCAGGCGAAGGCCAGGCCCGGCCGCGTCGCCGCCCAGGCCGCCATGCGCCGCGCCTTGGCCGAGGCCGGCGAGGAGCGGAAGCCGTGCAAATACAGCAGATGCGTGAGTTCCATGACGGAAGTTTTGACGTGAAGTTTTGTGGCCCGGCGACGCGGGACGGTGCCCATTGACGCGAGTGTCGCCGCCCGCCACAGTGCCGGGCTTTTCTCCATCCCTAACCGCCTTTTCCATGATCTCGATGCCCCGCACGGCCCTGGCCGCTGCCGCCCTGCTCGCGATGGCCACGATCGCCCAGGCCCAGAACCCCCCGGCACCCAACGGCGCCGCCTCCGCGCCGGCCGGCGCGGCCTCGGCCCCCGCTCCGCGGGCGCCGGCCGATCCGACGGCGCCCAAGCCCTTCGCCGAGGTCATCAAGGGGGCCAAGGAGCAGCCCGGCCTCTTCCCGATCTGGCGCAAGGACGAGAAAGTCTGGATCGAGATCCCCAAGGAGCAGTTCAACAAGCCCTTCCTGTTCAGCGTCAACGTCGCCAACGCCGTGGGTGAGCGGGGCCTGTACGCCAGCCAGATGCTGGGCGACGAACTCGCCGAGTGGCGGCGCGTGGGCAACCACATCCAGCTCATCGCGCTGAACACCAAGTTCCGCGCCGATGCCGGCGGCAGCAAGCTCGCCGTCGAGCAGGGCTTCTCGCCCAGCCTCATCACCGCGGGCCCGGCGGCGAGTGCCGAGCACCCCGACCGCAAGTCGGTGCTGGTGGACGCCAGCGGCCTGCTGCTGGCCGACATCCCGGGCTACTCCACGCGCCTGGAGATGGCCTACCGCCTGCCCTACGGCCCCGACCGCTCCAACTCCTTCATCGAGGCGACCCGGGCCGATGCCCAGGTCTCGACGCTGACCGCGCGCGTGCACTTCGCCACGCCGCGCATCCCGGCGCCGCCGCTGACGCCCACGCCCGTGCCCATGCCCTCGCCGCCGCAGGCCACGCCCGACCCGCGCTCGATGTTCTTCAGCTTCGTCTACAGCCTGCGCGCCCTGCCCGAGACGCCTGCCGCCGTGCGCCATGCCGACCCGCGCCTGGGTCATTTCACCGAGAACTACAGCAACCTCGGCGACGACCTCAAGGCCAATCCGCGCGTGCACATGGTCGCCCGCTGGCGCCTCGAGAAGAAGGACCCCGCCGCGGCGCTGTCCGAGCCCGTGCAGCCCATCGTCTACTGGCTGGACAAGAACATCCCGGCCAAGTACCGCCAGGCCGTCATGGCCGGCGTGCTGGAGTGGAACAAGGCCTTCGAGAAGATCGGCTTCAAGGACGCCGTCGTCGCCAAACAGCAGCCCGACGACGCCGACTGGGACGACATGGACTCCACGCACGCGTCCATCCGCTGGTTCACCGGCGCCGACGTGGGCTTCGCCATCGGCCCGAGCAACCGCGACCCGCGCACCGGCGAGATCCTCGACGCCGACATCGGCATGAGCGACGTCTTCGGCCGCGGCTCGCGCCGCCTGGCCGCCGACGACGTGCCGCCCGCCCAGGCCCTGGGCGCCTGGATGGGCGAGCGCAGCCAGCAGCAACTGGCTGAGCAGCAGTGCAGCTACATGGCCGACCAGGCGCATGAGCTCGGCTTCGCGCTGGACCTGCTGGCCCTGCGCGACGGCATGGACATGAACGGTCCCGAAGCCGAAGCCCTGGCCCAGGCCGTGGTCAAGGACGTGGTGATGCACGAGGTCGGCCACACCCTCGGCCTCAAGCACAACTTCCGCGCCTCCTCCACCGTCACCCAGGCCCAGCTGCGCGACAAGGCCTACACCGAGACCCACGGCATCTCCAACTCGGTGATGGACTACAACGCCTACAACCTGCCGCTCAAGGGCGAGCCGCGCGCCAGCCTGACCAACACCACGCTCGGCGCCTACGACTACTGGGCCATCGAGTACGCCTACAAGCCCATCGCCCCCGAGCAGGAGGCCGCCGAGCTGGCCCGTATCGCCGCGCGATCGACCGAGCCCCAGCTCGCCTACGGCGACGACATCGACCAGGGCGTGGGCGGCCCCTACGACGGCTTCGACCCCCGCACCAACCAGCGCGACCTGGGCGACGACCCGCTGGCCTACGCCAGGAAGCGCCTCAAGTTGAGCCAGGAGCTCTGGGAGCGCGTGCAGACCCGCCCGGCCTCCGTGGGCGACGACCCGCTGCGCAACCGCCGCTCCATCGCCGAGGGCTTCCGCCAGCTCGGCATGACGGCCAACAACGTCGCCAAGTACGTGGGCGGCCTGTACGCCGAGCGCGTGGTGCCGGGCGTCAGCAGCGGCCCGGCCTTCAAGCCGGTGGACAACGCCCAGCAGCGCGAGGCCCTGCGCTTCATCGCCAGCGGCCTGCTGTCCAGCAACTCGTTCAAGTTCAGCCCCGAGTTCCTGGCCACGCAACCCGTGGACTACGTCGACTGGGACCGCGGCCTGCCGCTGTCCATCCCCGACGCCGTCGCCGCCCTGCAGGGCCGCGTGCTCGACCGGCTGATGTCGCCCAACACGGCACGCCGCCTCATCGAGCAGGGCAGCTACCTGCCCGAGGCGCAGCGCAAGGGCGCGGTCTCGCTCAGCGAGGTCTACGGCACCTTGCAGGGTGCCATCTTCAGCGAGCTCAAGACCGGCGGCGAGATCGACCGCATGCGCCGCAGCCTGCAGCGCGAATACCTGCGCCGCCTGCAGGCCCAGCTCAACCGCTCGACCAACGCCGCCACCGTCTACGCCGACGCCTTCTCGATGGCGCGCTACCACGCCAGCCAGCTGGCCGCCGACCTGCGCACGGCCTCGGCCCGGCCCGGGCTGTCGGTGGAGACCAAGGCCCATCTGGCGGAACTGCAGGACCTGCTGGGCAGCATGCTCAAGGCCACGCTCACGCGCAGCTGAGGCGTCGCTTCACTGCTCCGGAGGCCGGCCGCAACGCCGGCTTTTTTCTTGTCACTACCATGGCGCGTTTTTCGAGAGAGACGCGAGGAGAACGCCCATGCCCGACGCCGACCGCTACAACCAAGCCGGCGCCACCCACCTGCCCGGCCATTTGGGCATCGTCGTCACCCACGTGGCCGCCGGCGAGGTGCATGCCGAGCTGCCGGTGCGCCCCGAGCTGATGGCGCCCAACGGATTCCTGCACGCGGGCAGCGTCGTGACGCTGGCCGACACCTGCGCCGGCTACGGCTGCATGGCCAGCCTGCCCGAGGGCGCGGTGGGTTTCACGACCGTGGAGCTGAAGTCCAACCACCTCGGCACCGCCCGCGAAGGCACCATCGCCTGCGTGGCCAAGGCTGCCCACCTCGGCCGCACGACCCAGGTCTGGGACGCCGTGGTCACGAATAAGGACACGGGCAAGACCATGGCCCTGTTCCGCTGCACGCAGATGGTGCTCTACGGCAAGTGATCCCGCGGACGGGGGAGGGCGGCCGCCGCATCCCACGTTCTAGGGTCGGGGGCGATGCCCGCGGCAGGCAGACTCCCGCCTCGTCCCGGCCCCTACCCTTGTCATGCCTGCACGCCGCATCCAGTCCGTCTTCGCCCCCGCAGCCGTCGCGCTGCTGCTCGCCGGCTGTGGCAAGTCCTCCACCTCGCTCGGCGAGGGCGGCTCCGTCATCAGCGGCTCGGCCGGCCCGGCCGGTGCCCACCACGCCAGCCGCGAGCTGGTGCGCTGCGACGCGCCCGTCGCCACGCTGGCCCTGATCGAGAACCCGGGCGGCTACAGCTATTCCAGCAGCTACCAGCTGCCTTCCAGCCCCGTGCCGCTGGTGCGCCTGCTGGCCCAGCAGAGCGGGTGCTTCCGAGTCGTCGACCGCGCCGCCGGCCTCAAGGCCACGGTGCGCGAGCAGGAGCTCAAGGAGGCCGGCATCCTGCGCCAGCAGGGCAACACCGTGCACAAGGGCCGCGGCTACGAGGCGCAATACAGCCTCACGCCCAGCCTGACCTTCAGCGAGCGCGACGCCGGCCGGCAGATCGGCGGCATCCTGCAGGCCATTCCCTACCTGAACAAGCTGGTGGGCGCGGCCGAGCAGGTCAAGCTCAAGCAGGCCCAGGCCGCGCTGCTGCTGACCGACAACGAGACCACCGAGCAGATCGCCGCGGCCACGGGCTCGGTCGAGGTGGCCGACCTCGGCGTCAGCGGCGCGGTGCTGGGCAAGCTCGGCGGCGCGGCCGGCGCGGGCTGGAGCAACTCCAACGAAGGCAAGGTCATCGCCGCGGCCTTCCTCGACGCCCACAACCAGCTCGTCGCCCAGGTGCGCCAGCTGCAGGCCAAGGAACTGCCGCCGGCGGTCGCCACGACCCGCTAAGCTGCCGGCATGCAGCCGGCCAAGCCCTACAAGATTCCCGAGTCGGTCCTCGTCGTCATCCACACGCCCGACCTGCGGGTGCTGCTCATCGAGCGGGCCGACCACCCGGGCTTCTGGCAGAGCGTGACCGGCTCGCGCGACACCGCCGACGAGCCCCTGGCCGAGACCGCGCGCCGCGAGGTGCTGGAGGAGACCGGCATCGACATCGCCGCGGCCGGCGGCGAGCTGCGGGACTGGGGCCTGGCCAACGTCTACGACATCTATCCGCACTGGCGGCACCGTTATGCGCCGGGCGTCACCCGCAACACCGAACACGTCTTCGGCCTACAGCTGCCCGAGGCCTTGACCCCGACGCTGGCGCCGCGCGAGCATCTATCGTGGGTCTGGTTGCCCTGGCACGAGGCGGCAGACCGCTGCTTCTCGCCATCCAATGCCGAGGCCGTGCTGCAACTGCCGCGCTTCCACGCTGCTTCGTCCCTGCCATGAGATCCGTCGCCCGTCCGAGTCCCCATGCGCCCGGCGCCGTGCTGCGCGTGGCCACCTACAACATCCACAAGGGCGTGCGCGGTCTCGGGCCGGCGCGGCGCCTTGAGATCCACAACCTGCAGATGGGCGTCGAAGCCCTGGACGCCGACCTCGTCTGCCTGCAGGAGGTGCGCCTCTTCCACCACCGCGAGGCCGCCTACTTCGACCGCACCTGGTTCGGCTGGCCGGACAAGGGCCAGGCCGAGTTCCTCGCGCCCGACGGCTACGAGGTGGCCTACCGAACCAATGCGGTGACCAAGTACGGCGAGCACGGCAATGCGCTGCTGTCGCGCTGGCCCATCGGCGACATCGGCCACCACGACGTGTCCGACCACGCCTTCGAGCAGCGCGGCCTGCTGCACGTGCCGGTGCACTGGCAGGGCGTCGTCGTCCATGCCGTCGTCGCCCACTTCGGCCTCATCCACGCCAGCCGCGTGCGCCAGGTCGAGCGGCTCGCCGCCTTCGTGCGCGAGCACGTGCCGGCCGGCGCGCCGGTGCTGGTGGCGGGCGACTTCAACGACTGGGGCGAGCGGCTGGACGCCTCCATGCGCGGCCACGGCCTGCGCCGCGCCCAGCCGGCGCACGGCATGACGCGGGCGGCCACCTTCCCGTCGCGGCTGCCGGTCTTCGCGTTGGACCGCGTCTACCTGCGCGGCCTGCGCTGCACCACCGTGCAGGTGCCGCGCGGCCCGAGCTGGGCCCGCATGTCCGACCACCTGCCCCTCGTGGTGGAGCTGGCCCTCGAATGAGGCGCCTGGGCTCGAGGCGCCGACGGCGCCACGAGGCTGCCGATGCCGGCTTCGTCGGCGGCAACGAAGTCGAGCTGCTGCGCGGGGGCGACCAGCTCTTCCCGCGCATGCAGGCCGCCATCCGCCACGCGCACAGCGAGGTCTGGCTGGCCACCTACATCTTCCACGACGACGCGACCTCGCTGGCCCTCGTGGACGCCCTCATCGCCGCCCACCGCCGCGGCGTGCGGGTGCGCGTGGTGGTGGACGGCTTCGGCAGCAACGCCAGCCTGGCGACGCTGCGCGAGCGCTTCGCCGCCAGCGGCGTGGCCCTGGCGGTGTTCCGGCCCATGGACCGCTGGTGGCACTGGCTGCAGCCCGGCCAGTTGCGGCGCCTGCACCAGAAGCTGTGCGTCGTCGACGGCGACGTGGCCTTCGTCGGCGGCATCAACGTCATCGACGACCGCCTGGACCTGCACCACGGCACCAGCGAGCTGCCGCGGCTGGACTTCGCCGTCGAGGCGCGCGGCGGCCTGGTCGACCTCGTCGCCCAGAGCGTGCGGGCCATCTGGTCGCGCGCCTGGCTGGGGCGGGACTTCGACGACGCCCTGATCGACTACGTGCCGCTGCGCCGCCGCTTCGGCCTGTGGCTGAGCCAGATCTGGCGCGGCCCGCAGCGTCTGCCCGAGCGGGTGCCGCACCTGCCGCCGGTCTGCGCGGCCTTCGTGCTGCGCGACAACCTGCGCCGCCGCCGCACCATCGAGCACGCCTATGCCGACGCCATCCGCGGCGCGCGCGAGCGAGTCGACGTCGTCTGCCCTTACTTCTACCCCGGCCAGCGCATCCGCCACGCCCTGCGCAGCGCCGCCGACCGCGGCGTGCGCGTGCGCCTGCTGTTGCAGGGCAAGCTCGACTACCGCCTCGCCGGCTGGGCCGCCGAGGCCCTCTACGCCGACCTCATCGGGCACGGCGTCGAGATCTACGAATACATGCCGGCCTTCCTGCATGCCAAGGTGGCCGTGGTGGACGACCACTGGGCCACGGTGGGCAGTTCCAACATCGACCCGCTGTCCCTGCTCGTCAACCTGGAGGCCAACGTCGTCGTGCTGGATGCCGGCTTCACGGCCCGCCTGGCCGGCGAGATCGACGCGGCCATCGCCGTCTCGCAGCGCGTGGGCGAGCGCGGCGGCACCGGCCTGCGGGCCATGATGCACCGCGCCGTGGTGGCCTGGTTCGCCTACGTCTTCCTGCGCGTGGCCGGGGCGGCCGGGCGCTACTGAGCGTCGCCGGCCTGCCGGCCGTAGAGAAAGTCCAGCATCGCCGGCACGCGCCGCGCCCAGCTCGCCTCGTCATGGCTGCCGCGCGGGTCCTCGACGAAGCGCTGGGCATCGTCCGCCCAGCCGCGGCGGCGCAGCTGCTCGACCAGCTCGCGCGCCAGCCTCACCGCCTGCCGCCCTTCCTGGCCGCCCATGTCCACCCACAGCCGGGGCAGGGGCCGCGGCGCGGCGGCCACGTCGCGCAGCGCGACGCCGTCGTCCCACCACACCGACGGCGAGACCACCAGGGCCGCGCCGAAAGTCTCGGGCCGGTGCAGGGCCAGCCAGAGCGACGCCAGCCCGCCGAAGGAGGAGCCGCCCACGGCCGTGTCGGCCGGGCCGGGCCGGGTACGAAAGCGTGCGTCGACGAGGGGCTTGAGCTCCTCGGCCAGGAAGCGCCCGTAGGCGGCGATGCCGCCGCCCTCGCGCGCTGGCGCACCGCGGCCCAGCCGCTCGGCCGGGACGGTCATGGCCGAGGGCGTGTAGTCCAGCGTGCGCGAGCCGGTGCTGGATACCGCCACGACGATGAAGGGCCGCAGCCGCCCCGAGGCCACGCCGCGCTGGGCGGCCTCGTCCACCTGCCATTCGGCACCGGCGGCCTGGGCGTCGAAGACGTTCTGGCCGTCGTGCAGGTAGAGCACCGGGTAGCGCTGCTCGCCGTCCGCCTCGTAGCCGGGCGGCAGCCAGACCTGCACCTCGCGGGCCTGTACGTGCGTGGAGGCGACCAGGCCGAGGCGTTCGATGCGGCCGGTGCGCGACACCGGCACCTCGCCGGCCGGCGCGCCGAACTCGCGCGCGACGCGCACGTCGCCGCCGCCGAGCAGCACGGCGTGGTTGCGACCCGGCTCCCAGCCGTCGCTGCCGTCCTGGCCGGCGCCGCGCTCGATGCGGAACTTGTAGGCCAGGGGCTGGCCGCCCGTGGCGTCGTCGGGCAGCGTCAGGTCCAGCGTGTAGTGGCCGGGCGCGGCGCCTGGCGACGCCAGCCGCGGGCGGTCCCAGGAGAGCGGGGCGGCGGCGCCGCGCAGGCCGAGGCGGTCCCGCGCGGGGTCGAAGCGGCCCGCGGCAATCTCGGCGCCCAGGTCGATGTCGAAATGCAGCCTCGTGTCGGCCCGGGTGACTGGCGCGGCACAGGCGAGGAGGGCGGCCAGCAGGCCGGCGGTGAGGTGGCGCATCGGTCCACCTTATCCGGCCGGCGCAGGCCTGCCTTCAGTCACGCCGTCAGGGCTCGAACCGCGGTGCCTGCGGCGCCTGCAGCACGCCGGCCTGCACCAGGGCGGCGGCGCGCTCGATGTCGGGCGCGAGGTAGTGGTCTGCCGGGCTGCTGGCGCAGTCGGCGCGCAACCGGGTGTGCAGGGCCTCGACGGCGGCCGAGCTGCGCAGTGGGCGCAGGAAGTCGATGCCCTGGGCCGCGGCCAGCAGCTCGATGGCGACGATGTGGGCCGTGTTGTCGATCATGGCGTGCAGGCGGCGCGCCGCGAAGGTGGCCATGGAGACGTGGTCCTCCTGGTTGGCGCTGGTGGGCAGGCTGTCGACGCTGGCCGGGTGGGCCAGGCTCTTGTTCTCGCTGGCCAGGGCGGCGGCGGTGACGTGGGCGATCATGAAGCCGCTGTGCAGGCCCGCGTCGGCCGTCAGGAAGGGTGGCAGGCGCGAGATGCCGGGATCGATCAGCATGGCGATGCGGCGCTCGGCGATGGCGCCCACCTCGGCGATGGCCAGCGCCAGGTTGTCGGCGGCGAAGGCTACCGGCTCGGCGTGGAAATTGCCTCCGGAGATCATCACGTCCTCGAACACCAGCGGGTTGTCCGTCACCGCGTTGGCCTCGCGCACCAGCACCTGGGCCGCGTGGCGGGCTTGATCGAGGCAGGCGCCCATGACCTGGGGCTGGCAGCGCAGGCAGTACGGGTCCTGCACGCGCTCGTCGCCCTCGCGGTGCGAGGCGCGGATGGCGCTGCCGGCCAGCAGCTCGCGGTAGACGCCCGCCACCTCCACCTGCCCGGGCTGGCCGCGAACGGCGTGGATGCGCGCATCGAAGGGGCCGTCGCTGCCGCGGGCCGCGTCCAGCGTCATCGCGCCGCTGGCCAGGGCCGTGGCGAACAGGGCCTCGAAGCGCAGCAGCGCATGCAGGGCCAGCGCCGTGCTGGCCTGGGTGCCGTTGATGAGGGCCAGACCCTCCTTGGCCGCCAGCGTGAGCGGCGCCAGGCCCAGCCGGGCCAGTTCGTCGCGCGCGGGCACGCGCTGCCCGGCCACCAGGGCCTCGCCCTCGCCCATCAGGGCCAGGGTCAGGTGGGCCAGGGGCGCCAGGTCGCCGCTGGCGCCCACCGAGCCCTGGGCCGGCACGTAGGGCACGAAGCCGGCGTTCAGTGCGTCCAGCAAGGCCTGCACCACGGCGCGGCGCACGCCGGAGAAGCCCCGCGCCAGGCTGCCGGCCTTGGTGGCGAGCATGAGGCACACGACTTCCGGCGACATCGGCGCGCCCACGCCCACGGCATGGCTGCGGATGAGGTTGAGCTGCAGGGCCGCGAGCTGGTCCTTGGCGATGCGGGTGCTGGCCAGCTTGCCGAAGCCGGTGTTGACGCCGTAGACGGGCGCGTCGCCGGCCGCCGCGGCGGCCACCCGCGCCGCGCTGGCGTCGACCGCCGCCCAGTCGTCGAGTTCGAGGTGGATGCGGCCGGCGGCGACGTCGGCGAGCTGGGCGAGGCTGAGGTGTCCGGGAGTGAGCTTCATGCGGAGGGCAGGTTCAGTTCGTTCTTGCGGGCGCAGTCCAGGGCCGTCTCGTAGCCGGCATCCGCATGGCGCATGACGCCGGTGGCGGGATCGTTCCACAGCACGCGGGCCAGGCGGCGGTCCGCGGCCTCGCTGCCGTCGCAGACGATGACCACGCCCGAGTGCTGCGAATAGCCCATGCCCACGCCGCCGCCGTGGTGCAGGCTCACCCAGGTGGCGCCGCCGGCGGTGTTGAGCAGGGCGTTGAGCAGGGGCCAGTCGGAGACGGCGTCGGAGCCGTCCTTCATGCCCTCGGTCTCGCGGTTGGGGCTGGCGACCGAGCCGCTGTCGAGGTGGTCGCGGCCGATGACGATGGGCGCCTTGAGTTCGCCCGTCCTGACCATCTCGTTGAAAGCCAGGCCGGCGAGGTGGCGCTCGCCCAGGCCCAGCCAGCAGATGCGCGCCGGCAGGCCCTGGAAGGCGATGCGCTCGGCGGCCATGTCCAGCCAGCGGTGCAGTGCCCGGTGCTGCGGGAAAAGTTGCTTGAGCTTCGCGTCGGTCTTGCGGATGTCTTCGGGGTCGCCCGACAGGGCCACCCAGCGGAAGGGGCCCTTGCCCTCGCAGAAGAGGGGGCGCACATAGGCCGGCACGAAGCCGGGGAAGTCGAAGGCGTCGGCCACGCCCTGGTCCTTGGCCACCTGGCGGATGTTGTTGCCGTAGTCCACGGTCGGGATGCCCATGCGCTTGAAGGCCAGCATGGCGCGCACATGGGTCGCGCAGCCCGCGGCGGCGGCGGCCTTGAGCTCGGCATGGCGGGCCGGGTCGGCCGCGGCGGCCTTCCACCGCTCCACCGTCCAGCCTGGCGGGCAGTAGCCGTGGATGAGGTCGTGGGCCGAGGTCTGGTCGGTGACGAGGTCGGGCCTCACGCCGCGCCGCGCCAGCTCCGGCAGCACCTCGGCCGCGTTGCCCAGCAGCGCGACCGACACCGCACGGCCGGCCGCCGTGTGGGCCTGGATGCGCTCCAGCGCGTCGTCGAGGTCGCGGGCCTGCTCGTCCACGTAGCGGGTCTTGAGCCGGAAGTCGATGCGGCTTTGCTGGCATTCGACGTTCAGCGAGCTGAAGCCGGCGAAGGTGGCCGCCAGCGGCTGGGCGCCGCCCATGCCGCCCAGGCCCGCCGTCAGCACCCAGCGGCCGGTGGCGACGCCGCCGTAGTGCTGGCGCGCCGCCTCGGCGAAGGTCTCGTAGGTGCCCTGCACGATGCCCTGGCTGCCGATGTAGATCCAGCTGCCGGCCGTCATCTGGCCGTACATCATCAGTCCCTTGCGGTCCAGCTCGTGGAAGTGCTCCCACGTCGCCCAGGCCGGCACGAGGTTGGAGTTGGCCAGCAGCACGCGCGGCGCATCGGCATGGGTGCGGAACACGCCCACCGGCTTGCCCGACTGCACCAGCAGGGTCTCGTCGTCGCCCAGCTCGCGCAGGCTCTTGAGGATGGCGTCGAAGGCATCCCAGTTGCGCGCCGCCTTGCCGATGCCGCCATAGACGACGAGCTCGTCCGGGTTCTCGGCCACGGCGGGGTCGAGGTTGTTCTGGATCATGCGGTAGGCGGCCTCGGTCAGCCAGCTCTTGCAGTGCAGCTGGGTGCCGGTGGGCGCTTTGACGGGGCGGGGCAGGGCGGTCATGGGCGGCTCCTCGAAGTGGGGTGCACTCTAGTTGTCTATACAAGTCAAGTCAACTAGCATGCAGGCATGTCCCGCACGCCCACCACCCCCGAGCCGCAGTACCTCAAGGTCAAGAACCATCTCCGCGAAGGCATCGCCAGCGGCCACTGGGTGGCCGGCGACCTGCTGCCGAGCGAGGGCGCGCTGGTGGCCCAGTTCGAGGTCAGCCGCATGACGGTGAACCGCGCGCTGCGGGAGCTGGTGCAGGAGGGGCTGATCGAGCGCGTGCAGGGCGTGGGCAGCTTCGTCGCCCAGCTGCACCGCATCTCCAGCACGCTGAACGTGCGCGACGTGCACGAGGAGATCGCCGAGCGCGGCGGGCTGCACGAGGCGCGCGTGCACGCCCTGGTGCGGGGCAAGGCCACGCCGCAGCAGGCGGCGGAGCTGGGTCTCAAGCGCGGCGCGCCGGTCTTCCTCAGCCTCATCACCCACCTGGAGAACGGCGTGGCCATCCAGTGCGAGGAAAGGGCCGTCAACCCCGCCTGCGCGCCCGACTACCTGTCGCAGGATTTCACGCGCATCACGCCCACCCACTACCTCCTGGAGGTGGCCCCGCTGTCGGAAGCGCGCTACATGATCGAGGCGGCCCTGCCCGGCGAGGTCGAGGCCAAGCTGCTCGGCATCAACCGCCGCGACCCCTGCCTGGTGGTCAAGCGCATCACCTACAGCCGGGGCGTGGCCGTGACCAGCGTGAAACTCACCCACCCCGGAGCACGTTACCAATTGCAAGGGAGCTTCTCGGCATGAGTTCCGGGACCTGGAGCTGCGGAGAATGCGCAGTTCCCCGCCCGTCGGGGTTCAGTGCAGTGCGAGGGTAGAACAATGAGTTGGAGCAGGGTCAGCGCCGCGGACGTGCAACCTCAGGCCTGGAAGAACAAAGGCGGCACGACGCGCGAGCTGCTGGCCTGGCCGCACGCCCACGACTGGGCGCTGCGCGTGAGCGTCGGCCGCGTCGAGCGGGACGGGCCCTTCTCGGCCTTCCCGGGCGTGCACCGCTGGCTGGCCGTCGTGGCCGGCCGGGGCCTGCGCCTGTTCGACTGGCCGCAGAACGTCGGCGACGAACCCCTGCGCTTCGACGGCGGCCTGGCTCCCGAGGCCGAGCTCGTCGACGGGCCCTGCGAGGTCTTCAACGTCATGGAGCAGCGCGGCAACCTGGAGGTCGAGTCGGCCCACCACGTGCTGCTGCCGCGCACGCCCTGGGTGGGGCTGTTCACCGTCCAGGGCGGCCTGCTCGAGCATGGCCACCGCGCCATGCCCATGGCGCCGCTGACCCTGGCCTGGTGCGAGTCGCCGGTGGCGCAGAGCTGCGTCTTCACCGGCGAAGGCCAGGCCTGGTGGCTGACCTGGAGCCCCGAATGAAGCTCTGGCGCGGCGGCCGGCTGGCCACGCTCGCGGGCGAGCGCGGCTGGGGCCTCGTCGACGACGGCGCCCTGCTGGTGGACGGCGGCCGACTGCTCTGGGTCGGGCCCAGCGCCGAGTTGCCGGAGCAGGCGGCCGGCGCCGAGGTCGTCGAACTGGGCGGGGCCCTGGTCACGCCCGGCCTCGTCGACTGCCACACCCACCTCGTCTACGGCGGCAACCGTGCCGACGAGTTCGAGCGGCGCCTGCACGGCGAGAGCTATGCCGACATCGCCAAGGCCGGCGGCGGCATCCGCTCGACCGTGGCCGCCACGCGCGCGGCCAGCGAGGCCGAGCTGCTCGCCGCGGCCCGCAAGCGGGCCCTGGCCCTGGTGCACGAAGGCGTGACGACACTGGAGGTGAAGTCCGGCTATGGCCTGGACCTGGCGACGGAGGCGCGGATGCTGCGGGTGGCCCGCCGGCTCGCGGAGCTCGGCGTGGACGTTCGCACCACCTGCCTGGCCGCCCATGCCCTGCCGCCCGAGTTCAGCGCCGCCGACGACTACATCGACGCCGTCTGCGCCTGGCTGCCGCGGCTGCAGGCCGAGGGCCTCGTGGACGCGGTGGACGCCTTCTGCGAGCACATCGCCTTCAGCCCGGCCCAGGTGGCGCGCGTCTTCGACACTGCCCGGCGGCTGGGCCTGCCCGTCAAGCTGCATGCCGAGCAGCTGAGCGACCAGGGCGGGGCCGCGCTCGCGGCGTCCTGCGGCGCCCTGTCCTGCGACCACCTCGAATACCTGAGCCCGGCGGGCGTGCACGCCATGGCGCAGGCCGGCACCGTGGCCGTCCTGCTGCCCGGCGCCTTCTACGCGCTCAAGGAAACCCGCCTGCCGCCCGTCGAGGCGCTGCGCGAGGCCGGCGTGCCCATCGCCATCGCCACCGACCACAACCCGGGCAGCTCGCCCACGCTGTCGCCGCTGCTGATGCTCAACATGGCCTGCGTGCTCTTCGGCCTGACGCCCGAGGAAGCCCTGCGCGGCATGACGGTGAACGGCGCCCGCGCCCTCGGCCTGCGCGACCGCGGCCAGCTCGTGGCCGGGCAGCGGGCCGACTTCTGCATCTGGGATGGCGGCCACCCGCGCGAGCTGGCAGCATGCTTCGGCCATAACCCGCTGATAGAGCGGGTGAGTCAAGGAGTCCAGGGAGGACCATGAGCGTCTATCAACTCCAGCAGGGCCGCGTGCCGCTGCTGATCAGCCTGCCCCACGTCGGCACGGAGATCCCGGCCGAGATCGCCGGGCAGCTGGTGTCGCGCGCCCTCGCCAGCGAGGACAGCGACTGGCACCTGGAGCGCCTGTACCGGCCCCTGGCCGAGGCCCTGGGGGCCAGCCTCCTCGTGCCGCGCCACAGCCGCTACGTCATCGACCTGAACCGCCCGCCGGACGACCAGCCCCTGTACCCCGGCGCCTCGGGCGGCACCGGCCTGGTACCCACCCGCTTCTTCACCGACGACCCGCTCTACCGCGACGGCGCCGAGCCCGATGCCGCTGCCATCGCCGCGCGGCGCGAGGCCTACTGGCGGCCCTACCACGAGGCCCTGGCCGGCGAGCTGGCGCGGCTGCGCGAACGCCATGGCCATGCCCTGCTCTTCGACGGCCACAGCATCCGCTCCGAGCTGCCCTGGCTCTTCGAGGGCGAGCTGCCCGCGCTCAACCTGGGCACGGCCGACGGCGCCGCCTGCTCGCCGGCCCTGGCGGCCCGCCTGGCCGCCGTGCTGGCCGGGCAGCAGCGCTTCAGCCACGTCGTCGACGGCCGCTTCAAGGGCGGCTACATCACCCGCCACTACGGCCGGCCCGGCGAGGGCGTGCAGGCCGTGCAGCTGGAGATGTGCCAGCGCTGCTACATGGACGAAGCCCTGGACCCCCGCCACGCCTACGACGAAGCCGCCGCCGCCGAGGTCGCGCCGGTCATCGGCGCCCTGCTGCAGGAGATGCTCGCATGCCAGCCCTGAAGAAGCTCCATGCACCGCTGGCCTGGGTGGACGGGCGCTGGCAGCGCGACGTGCTGCTCACCGTGGACGCCGCCGGCCATTGGGCCGAGATCGCCGTCAACCTGCCCCGGCCCGAGGACGCCGAGGCCCTGGCCGGTCCCGTCATTCCCAGCCTGGTCGACGCCCACAGCCACGCCTTCCAGCGCGCCTTCGTCGGCCTGGCCGAACGGCGCGACGCGGGGCAGGACGACTTCTGGAGCTGGCGCGACCGCATGTACGCCCTGGCCCTGCGCATCTCGCCCGAGCAGCTGCGCGCCGTGGCCAGCCAGCTCTACGCCGAGCTGCTGCGCGGCGGCTACACCCAGGTCTGCGAGTTCCACTACCTGCACCATCCGGCGGACCCGGCCCATGGCGGCCAGGCCTTCGACGACGAACTGGCCATGGCCTGGGCCCTGGCCGAGGCCGCCGAGGACGTGGGCATCGGCCTGACCCTGCTGCCGGTGGTCTACACGCGCAGCGGCTTCGGCGCCGCAGGCCTGCGGCCCGACCAGCACCGCTTCGCCGCCGACGCCGACTGGGCCTGGCGCGCCTGCCAGCGCGTGCTGGCGGCGGGCCTGCCGCGCGTCACCGCCGGCGTGGCCCTGCATTCGCTGCGGGGAGCCTCGCCGGCCGACATCGCGCGGCTGCACGACCTCGTCGGCGGGGCCGACCTGCCCATCCACATCCATGTCGCCGAGCAGACCGCCGAGGTGGCCGACTGCCTGGCGGCCACCGGCAAGCGGCCGTTGCAGTGGCTGGCCGAGGCGGGTCATCTCGACCCGCGCTGGCAGCTCGTCCACGCCACGCATGCCGAGTCCGGCGAGATCGAGGCGGTGGCGCGCAGCGGGGCGGGCATCGTCATCTGCCCGGGCACCGAGGCCAACCTCGGCGACGGCCTGGCCGACCTGCCCGCCTGGCTGGCGGCCGGCGTGCCGCTGACCGTGGGCTCGGACAGCCAGGTGACGCGCGGCTGGGTCGAGGAACTGCGCTGGCTGGAGTATGGCCAGCGCCTGGCCCGGCGCCAGCGCAACGTGGCGTCAGCGCCTGGCAGCCAGCCGTCCAGCGCGGCCCGCCTCTTCGATGCGGCGGTGGCCGGCGGCGCCCGTGCGGCCGGCTTCGCCGCCTGGGGCCTCACGCCCGGCGCGCGGGCCGACGCCCTGGTGCTCAACCGCGAGGCCGATGCCCTGCGCGGCCTGCCCGACGAGGCCCTGCTGGACGGCGTCGTCTTCGGCAGCAACGGCTCGCCCTGGCAGTCGGTCTGGGTGGCAGGCCGGGCGCGCCCCTGGCGGGCGCCGCAGCGCGTGGGCGACGCCTTCGACGCCGCCATGCGCCAGCTCTGGCCGGCCGACAGCTCGGCCGCCGGCTGAGGCTTGGCACCGGCGCGGCGAAGCGTTAGTCTTCGGCCGCACCTGCACAGCCGTGGCATCGGCCCGGCTGCCGCGGACACCGACGGCGCGCAGGACGGAGGCTCGCGCCCGTCGGGGCGCGCAAGGAGGGGCCATGAGACTGAGCGACTTCTCGATCAAGGCGCGGCTGTTCGCGCTCGCCGCGCTGGCGGTGCTGGCCATGCTGGTGGTTGGTCTGCAAGGATTGAGCAGCCTGTCGCGGTCGCGGGCCGATTTCGTCCACTACGTGGACAACGACGTCCAGTCGCTGACCCAGCTGGCCGGCATCCGCGCAGGCGTGGGCAACCTGCGGCGCTACGAGAAGGACCTGCTCATCAACCTTGCCGACGCCCAGGCCATCGCGCGCTACCGCGGGGACTGGGCCGAGACCTTCGACAAGGTGGCGGCGAGCCTCGTCGTGGTGGGGCGCCTGGACCTGCCAACCGAGCTGCGCCGTATGCCCGAGGAGCTGCAGCGGGAACTGCAGGACTACCGCGCCGGCTTCGGCGGCATCCTCGAACGGCTGGGCCGCGGCGAGTTCGCCGACACGGCCTCGGCCAACCGCGCCATGGAGCCGCTCAAAGGCCCCGTCCGGGCCATGGACCGCTCCCTGGCCGAGATGACCGCCGCCATCGAGCGGCATTCGGCCGAGCAGGTGGCCCGCGTGGACGCGCACCAGAGCGCCATCCGCACGGACCTCAGCCTCGTCCTCCTCGGCGCCGTGCTGCTGCTGGTGGCCTACACGGCCGTCAACATCCGCTCCATCCTGCAGCCGCTGGCGCGTGCGGTGAAGACCGCCGAGCGCATTGCCGCGCACGACCTGAGCCAGCCGGTGCTGGCCGACGGGCGGGACGAGACGGCCGCGCTGATGCGCGAGGTGGGAGTCATGCAGGCGTCCATCGTCGAAGTCGTCGCCGGTGTGCGCCAGAGCACCGACAGCATCGCCAACGCCTCGCGGGAGGTCGCCATCGGCAGCCAGGACCTGTCCAGCCGCACCGAGCGGGCGGCGTCCAACCTGCAGGAGACGGCCTCGGCCATGGAGGAGCTGACCGCCAGCGTCACCCATAACGCCGAGGCCGCGCGGGAGGCCAGCCGGCTCGCGGGCGAGGCCGCCGACGTGGCGCGCCGTGGCGGCGCGGTCGTCGACGAGGTGGTGCAGACCATGGGCCGCATCAGCGCCTCGTCGGTCCGCATCGGCGACATCATCACCGTCATCGACGGCATCGCCTTCCAGACCAACATCCTGGCGCTGAACGCCGCCGTCGAGGCCGCGCGGGCCGGCGAGCAGGGGCGGGGCTTCGCCGTCGTCGCCGGCGAGGTGCGCACGCTGGCCCAGCGCAGCGCCGAGGCAGCCCGCGAGATCAAGACCCTGATCACCGAGAGCGGGGAGGGCGTGGAGCGCGGGGCGGCCCTGGTGGGCGATGCGGGCCGCACCATGCACGAGACCATCGCGGCCATCGCCCGCGTCAGCGACATCGTCTCGGAGATCAGCCTCTCCAGCGGCGAGCAGAGCACCGGCATCGGCCAGATCGGCCAGGCCATCGCCGGGCTGGACGAGTTGACGCAGAAGAACGCCGCGCTGGTGGAGGAGTCCGCCGCCGCGGCGGCCAGCCTGCAGCAGCAGGCCGATGAGCTGGCCCGTTCGGTGTCGGTGTTCAGGCTGGCCTGAGGGCAGGCGCCGCCCGGTTGCTTTTTGTAGCGAGCCGGCACGCCCGGGAGGGCGGCATGCGGGAACGGCGGTTGCTGGAGGTTGGGGGCCGCGCCGCCTCGGCGGTGGTGCGACTGGCCTCGTCAACTTCCTGGAAGGTTCATCATGAGCAAGAGATTCACCCCCCTGTCCGCCGCCGTGGCCGCGACGACGGCCGGCCTCATCGTCGTCACGGCCGGCTGCGCGATGAACTCGCGCAGCAACGAGCAGCCCGAAGGCCTGTCCCGCGAGTCCACGCAGAACTCGCAGGCGCCGGTTGCCGAGAACGGCGATTCGTCGACGATGCAGAACTCGTCGACCTCTTCGACTTCGTCGCCCTCGATGGGCGACTCCACCTCGGGCGGCAGCTCGTCGTCGTCCGCTTCGAGCTACCCGAGCACCTCGCCCAGCCAGAGCAGCCAGACCGATACCGGCCTGTCCGCCCCCGGCTCTCCGGCCGGGACGACGTCTCCGACCACCCCGTCCACCTCCTCGACGCCGTCCACGACCAGTTCGTCCACCCCGCCCTCCACCACGTCGGGCAGCAGCGGCTACAACTCGTCGGCCAGCACCGCCGCCGGCACGACCGGCACCTCGCCGAGCAACGGCATGGGCAACAGCGCCAGCAGCAACGCCGGGACTTACGGCAACGACAACAGCAGCGGCTACAACAACAGTAGCAACAACGCCACCAACAACACCACCGGCGGCAGCTACGGCAGCAACGGCACCAGCTACAACAACAACGGCAGCAGCACGAGCAGCACGACGAGCAGCACGGGCAGCAGCTACGACAACGGCCGCAGCCTGCCCCCGCGCAGCGACCGCAACTGACGCGGCAGGCGGCGTCGCTGGCCGGCCGCCTCGGCGGTGGCTCAGCGGCGTGCCGCCAGCGCCCGCGTGAGCGCCTCGGCCGGCCGCAGCGCACCGACCAGGGTGCCGCGCCAATTGCGCAGCGGCAGGTGGCTGTAGCCCTGCAGCAGTTCGTCGTCTTCCCGCTGCAGCAGGGCGGCCGCCACGGCCGCCATGGCCGCCTCGGCGGCGCGCACGGCGCCGTCGTCGACCTTGAGCGCCACGCCCAGGCCCAGTTCCGGCAGCGCGGCGCAGTACACGCCCTCGGCGCCAACCTTGCAGAACAGGCGCTCGCCGAGGGCCTGCATCAGCCGCGTGTCGAAGCGGTCCGTGCCGCCCACCATGAAGGGCGCGGCGGCCACGGCCTGGCGCAGCCGTCGAGCGGCACGGGCATGACCCTCCGACAGCCCCTGGCCCGTGCCCGCGCGTGCGAAGGCCAGTGCCAGCGAGCGCAGCGGCAGGGCGAAGGTTGGGATGGAGCAGCCGTCGGTACCGCGCGGCGCCCGCTCCACGTCCACGCCCGTGGCTGCCGACAGCGCCGCCGACACCTCGCGCATGACGGGATGGTCGGCCGCCACATAGCCATGCACGAAGGCGGCCGGCTCGGTGCCGGCGTGGCGCGCCATCAGGCAGCCCAGGCAGAGGAAGCCGCCATGCTTGCCCGAGCAGTTGTTGTGCAAGGGCGTGGCGATCTCGCCGCGGGCCACCATGCCGCGCAGCACGGGCTCGCGGCTGGGCCATTGCGTGCCGCATTCCAGCGCGTCCACCGTGAGGCCCAGCTTGGCCAGCACGCCGGCCGCGGTGGCCACGTGCTCGGGCTCGCCGCTGTGCGAGGCGCAGGCGAGGGCCAGCTCGGCATCGGTCAGTGCGAACGCCTCGGCAGCGCCGCTGGCCACCAGCGGCAGGGCCTGCAGCAGCTTGACGGCGGAGCGCGGGAACACGGGCCGTTCGACGTCGCCCAAGGCCGTGTGCACGGCGCCCGAGGCGTCGACGACGGCGAGGGCGCCGGCGTGGCGCGACTCGACGCTGCTGCCGCGCAGGACTTCGATGAGGACGGGGTTCATGCCGTGCAGTCTAAAAGGCAGTGCGTTAAAAGGCAGTGCGTTAAAAGGCAGTGCGTTGTTCCTACCTCATGTATCCGTAGACGCGCGACCCTGTGCGCCCTATATTTCTTGGCGACCTGGTGACACAACGACAGCAGCGCGGGCTCCAACGCCGTGCGAACAAGAAGTCGAATGCAAGGGATGCAGGCTGAGTCCCTGCGCGTCAGGTGGTGGCTTGCGAATAGCGCCCCGACTTCCTGGTACGGCCAAAAGGGGAAGGGAACATGAAGCTATCGAATCTCAAGATCGGCGTCCGCCTGTGGGCGGGCTTTGGGGTGGTCATCGTGCTGATGGTCGTGACCATCGTCGTTGCCATCGGCCGCATGAACGGGGCGCAGCAGAGGGTGGACAACATCCTCAACGATCGATACCGCAAGATCGCCCTGGCCACGGAGATCAAATACAACGTCGCGCTGATTCACCAGCACATGCGCGACGGCGTGATCGAGGGCGAAGCCGCGGGCGTGCAGCGTGAAGTCGACGCGATGAACGCCCTGCGTGCGATCAACAAGGACCTGCTGGATACCTTCGACAAGCTCATCAACGTGCCTAAGGCGCGGGACCTGTTCACCGCGATCATGCAAGCGCGCGCGGCCGACCTGGACGCGCAGAAGGAGTTGGTGGCCGCCGTGGCCAGAGGCGATGCAGCCGGCGCTCGGCAACTGCTCGCAGGCAAGATCGCGCAGACCGGCGGCGCCTATGTCAAGTTGCTGGATGACATGGTGCAGCTCCAGAAGAGCAAGATGGACGAAGAGTCCCGCTCGCTGCTGAGCGACTTCGCGTTTGGACGCGCCTTGATGATCGGGCTTGCAGCGGCTGCCGTCGGAATGGCGGTATTCACGGCGTGGTCCATCACCCGAGGCATCACGCGCCCGATGAGCGTGGCCGTCGGGATGGCGCAGCGCGTGGCCGACGGGGATCTCACGGCCGCCATCGAGGTGGACTCCCGGGACGAATTGGGTCAGCTCATGCGGGCACTGAATGCCATGAGTGCCAGCCTGGCGAAGATCGTCAGCGAGGTGCGCTCCGGTACGGATTCGATCGCCATGGCGTCCCGGCAGATCGCGGTCGGCAACCTCGACCTTTCCGCGCGGACCGAGCAGCAGGCAAGTTCGCTGCAGGAAACGGCCGCCTCCATGGAGGAGCTCACCGGGAACGTCCAGAGTACGGCCGACAGTGCACGCCAGGCCAGCCAGCTGGCGAGTTCGGCTTCGGAGGTCGCAGCCAAGGGCGGGCTGGTCGTGTCCCAGGTGGTTTCGACCATGGGCATGATCAACGCGTCGGCCAAGCAGATCGGCGAGATCATCGGCGTCATCGACGCCATTGCATTCCAGACCAACATCCTCGCGCTCAACGCTGCCGTCGAGGCGGCACGCGCGGGCGAGCAGGGGCGCGGCTTTGCCGTCGTCGCCGCAGAAGTCCGTGGCCTTGCCCAACGCTCGGCCGAAGCCGCCAAGGAGATCAAGGCCCTGATCGGCAGCTCCGTGGACCGTGTTGAAGCGGGCAGCATGCTCGTGGACCAGGCGGGTGCCACGATGCAGGAAGTGGTGGCAAGCGTGCAGCGGGTCACGGACATCATCAGCCAGATCACGACGGCGAGCCAGGAGCAGACCGGCGGCATATCCCAGATCAACCAGGCCATCAACCAGATGGACGGCGTCACCCAGCAGAACGCTGCACTGGTCGAAGAAGCCGCCGCCGCCTCCAAGTCCCTGAGTGACCAGGCCGCCAAGCTGGTCAGCGTGGTCAGTGTGTTCCGGCTGTCAGGAAGCCCCGGCTGAGGGGCTGGTGGCCTGATGCCCTAAGCCACGGTCCGATCGGGATGGGGGGTGAGGGGCCGACTGACTACATCGACCTGCCTGAGGCGCGCAACTCAGCAAGGACCGTACTGGATGGCGCGCAGGAAAGACCGCAGGAAGGCGCCGAGGGAATCCGGGCTGGCAGGATAGAACGCTGCAGCCGCCGCTTGCGCTGTTCCGAAAGCAAGAGGCACCAACAACACGACGAGAGTCCGAAGTCGCGCAGGCCGCTGACGGATTGCGGGCAAGGTGAGCCACGCGGCCATGCCGGCGAAGAGTGCCCAAGCGAATGCCGTTTCGTGCCATGCGTAGCCACCGCACGAGAACAGACCGACGTAGCTTCCACAAAGCGATGCCATGAAAACAGGCGTGGCGATGAGGAGTCGGCTATTCATTGCGCCCGGGCTTGCTGTACAGGGGTGCCATTGTCCCGTTCTCGTGTGTGATCAGCGTGAAGTCGGCCTGTCGCCGGAATTGCCCGTCACCGACCAGCCGAGGAAGTCCGCTGCGAGTCCTATTGCAGCCTTCGACTCCGTCGCCCCCTCAGCTCAATCCACATGCACCCGATTCCGCCCACTCCGCTTGGCCGCGTAGAGGGCGTGGTCGGCGCGGTTGAGCAGGGCTTCGGCCTGCAGCGGTGCGCTGCCGCCGGCGATGCCGATGCTCACGCGCACGACCAGGCCCGGCGTGATGGCCGACCAGTCGTGCTCGGCCACGGCCAGGCGTAGCCGCTCGCAGATCTCCGCGGCCTGCTGGGGCGCGATGCCGACGAGCACGGCCAGGAACTCTTCGCCGCCGATGCGGGCCAGCAGGTCGGCGCTGCGCAGGCGGTGGCGCAGCAGCTGGGCCAGCTGCTGCAGCACGGCGTCGCCGACGGCGTGGCCGTGGTTGTCGTTGATGCGCTTGAAGTGGTCGACGTCCAGGGTCGCGACGCTGATGACCTGGCCGGCCATGCGGGCGCCCTCGACGAGCAGCGGCAGCGCGAACTCGGCATGGCGGCGGTTGTGCAGGCCGGTCAGCACGTCCTCGTGGGCGGCGCGGTCCAGGGCGCGGGCGTGTTCGCGCAGGCGCTGCTGCTCGTTCTCGAGATGAGCCGCGCGGGCGCGCTCGCGGCGGGCGTCGGCCGCCGCGCTGTCGGCGCGGGCCTGGGCCTGCTCGACCTGGTCGCGGATGAGGATGACCTCGGTCTGCAGCACCAGGTTGTCGCGGCGGATCTGGCGCTCCAGGCCGCCGAGTTCCTCCAGCCAGCCCAGGGCCTCGCGGTACTGGCCGCAGGCCTTGTGCGTCTCGTACAGCGCCCGCACCAGCAGCCGGCGCAGCTTGGGCGGAGGCTCGGCGGTGGCGCGCAGCAGGGCCTCCAGGATGCGGGCAGCCTGGGCCGGCTCGCCTTTCTGCCGCAGGAAGATGGCCCGCTGGGCGTCGGCTTCGATGGCGAGGGTGCGGTAGCCATGGTCGTGGGCGATGTGGCCGAACTCGTTGAGCAGGGGCAGGGCCTCGTCGAGCTGGCCGCCGGCCAGCAGGGCATTGACGAGGTTGGACACCGCGACCGCGACCTGGAAGGGGCTGCCCGAGTGGCGCGCCAGGGCGGTGGCCTGCTCGGCCGTGCGCCGGGCCTGGGCGACGGCTTCCGTCCGTGCCGCCGCGTCTCCCAGCTCGGTGGCCTCCTGCACGCGGCGCAGCCAGTAGTAGGCGAGGTTGTTGTGGCAGGAGAACAGCACCTCGGCGGCCTCGGTGCCGGCCGCGATCTCCAGCGCCTGCTCGGTGGACGCGCAGGCCTGGGCGGGGTTCTCGAGGCTGGAATAGGCGACGCCGACGCGGTTCAGCGCCCAGGCCTCGCGGGCCGCATCGCGGGCGCGGCGGGCGGCGGCCAGGGCCTTCATGCCCGCCGCCAGGGCCTCGCGGCCCATCAGTGACTGGGCGTAGACGTAGCACTGCGAGGTCAGGGCGTCGGCCAGCAGGCCGTCGTCGCCCAGCCGTTCGGCCAGGCCCAGGGCTTCGGTCGCGCAGCGGGCGCTGGCCGTCAGGTGGCCCAGGCGCGGGTACTGGTGGGCCAGCAGGGCCAGGGTCCGGGCGCGCCGCTGCAGCTCACCGGCCGGGCAGGTCTTCAGCAACTGCTCCAGCGCCTCGCACGAGGCCTCGTAGGCGCCGGCCGCGGCGCGCTGGCGTTCGGCGGCCACGGCGCGATCGAAGGCGGCGGCGTCGAAACCGCCGTTGCCGGCGGGCGGGGGCGGGAGGTCGAGCAGGGCGGCCATGGGAAGCTGTCGATTCTTGCCCAGCCCCAGAATGCCGGCCATGACGGATGCGACTGTTTTCGGGATCGACTTCACGAGTGCGCCCCGCCGTGGCAAGCCCATCGTCGTGGCGGAAGGCCGCCGGCAGGGGGCCGTGGTGCGGCTGCAGGGGCTGACAGCGCTGGACAGCCTCGACGCCTTCTCGGCCTGGCTGCGCCGGCCGGGGCCCTGGGTGGCGGGGTTGGACCTGCCCTTCGGCCTGCCGCGCGAGCTGGTGGAGCACCTGGGCTGGCCGACCGGCTATGCCGCCCTGATGGCGCATTACGCCGGCCTGGAGCGGGCCGAGATCCGCGAGCGCTTCGCGGCCTTCTGCGACGCGCGGCCGGCGGGGTCCAAGTTCGCCCACCGCGCCTGCGACGGGCCGGCGGGGTCGAGTTCGAGCATGAAGTGGGTCAACCCGCCGGTCGCGTGGATGCTGCACGCCGGCGTGCCCCGCCTCATCGAGGCCGGCGTGAGCCTGCCCGGCCATCTCGACGGCGACCCGGCGCGCGTGGCGCTGGAGGCCTACCCCGGCCTGCTGGCGCGCGAGCTGATCGGCCGGCGCTCCTACAAGAGCGACACCCGCGCCGCGCAGACACCCGAGCGCCTGATCGCCCGCAAGGACATGGTCGAGGCGCTGGAGCAGGGCCGCACGCAGCTGGGCCTGCGCCTGAAGCTCAGCCACGCCCAGCGCGACGAACTGGTGGCGGACGGCAGCGGCGACCGCCTCGACGCGGTGCTGGCGCTGGTGCAGGCGGCCTGGGCGACGACCCAGCCGCGCTATGCCTGGCCGGAGGGCGTCGACCCGGTCGAGGGCTGGATCGTCGGCTTGACGTGACTGCCCCCGGCCCAGCCCCGCGCGCTGAACGCGGCGCGTGTCCGGTCCGCCCCCCAAGGGGGCGGCGATGCTCGCGGCATCGAGCCGCGAGCACATCGCCAGCGCGGGCCGGCTCGGGGCGGCCCAGCGCTCGGCCCGCAACACTCCGCCGTTCCATGAACAACCGAGGCGCTACGGCTGCAGCCCGTCCCAGCCCCAGCGCGCCACCTGCAGCCCCGCCGGCACGTCGTCGGGCGAGGCGGGGTAGGCGCTCATGCGCTGGGTAGTGGACCAGCTGAAGTAGGCGAGCAGGGCCTCGCGCAGGGCCGGCTTGGTGATGCCCGCGTCGTCCAGGGCCTGGGCGAAGCAGGCGATGGCGCGGCGGTCCATCTCCTCGTGCGCGCCATTGCCGCTGTGCATGCGCACCACCGCCGTCTCGCTGCCGCCCAGGGCCGTGTACAGCGCCGGCCCGCCCCAGGCCTCGCTCCAGTAGGCGGCCAGGCGCGCGGTGTGATCGGGATGGAAGCCGTGGCTGAAGGCGTGGGACACGACCTCGTCGGCCAGCACGCGCTCGTGCCAGGCGTGGGCCAGCCGGCGCACGCCGTCGAGGCCGCCGAGGGCCTGGAAGAGGGTGGGAGGGGGCATGGCAGTCGCTCGGAGCGGAAGTGGCCCATCCTAGAACCGAGTGTTGCCCGCAACAGACGTCATGCCCGCCCTGTCGCACGCGGGTGTGCGGCGCGCTTCTTGCTGCGCCGAGAATCTCGCGCCCTTTCCACGCTCTTCAGAGGTGACCCCACCGTGAACCCTGCCGCCCGTTCGCCCGCCACGACCCTGCTGCCGCTCGCCGCGGCGCTGCTGACCAGCTTCTCCCCGGCCCTGTGGGCCCAGGCCGCGAGCGGCGACGGCGCGGCGGGCGACACGGGCAAGGCGGCACTGGCGCGGGTAACGGTCACCGGCTCCAACATCCGCCGCGCCGACGCCGAGACGCCCAGCCCGGTGCAGAACCTCACCGCGGCGGACATCGCCCGCAGCGGCTACAGCACCCTCGGCGAGGTGCTGCAGCACCTGTCGGCCAACAACATGGGCTCGCTCGGCCAGGCCACGCCCGGGGCCTTCGGCGCCGGCGGCAGCGGCATCTCGCTGCGCGGGCTGACGGTGGGCGCCACGCTGGTGCTCATCGACGGCCACCGCATGGCCTCCTACCCGCTGCCGGACGACGGCCAGCGCGACTTCGTCGACATCGCCTCCATCCCCGTCGACGCGGTCGAGCGCGTCGAGGTGCTCAAGGACGGCGCCTCGGCCATCTACGGCTCCGACGCCATGGCCGGCGTCGTCAACGTCATCCTCAAGCGCAGCCACAGCGGCACGGCCCTGCATGCCGACTGGGGCCAGGCCAGCCGCGGCGACGGCCGCAGCCTCAAGCTCTCGGGCATCCGCGGCTTCGGCGACCTCGACCGCGACCACGTCGCCGGCTACGTGGCCGCCAGCGCCCGGCGCCAGGACGCCATCCTGCTGAGCGACCGGCCGGCCCTCGGCGGCTCGGACTGGACGCGCTACGGCGGCGAGGACCTCGGCCTCGTCGCCAACCCGGAGCTGCAGGTCTCGCCGCGCACGCGCAACTACAGCCTGCTCGGCAAGCTCACGGCCCTGCTGCCCAAGGACTGGACGCTGTCGGTCGCCGCCTCGGTGCTCGGCAGCGAGGCCACGCAGGTGGGCCTGCTGAACACGGTGTCGCCCTCGGGCGGCATCACCACCTTCGCCTTCGGCCCCGACCATCCCAGCCCGCAGCCCACGGCACTCAACGGCACCAACGTCATCGACCCCGCGACCGGCCTGCCGGTGGACCAGGAGTTCGGCGACCTGCCCGCCCAGCGCTCGCGCACCTCCACCCGCTCGACCCGCTTCGTGACCGAGCTGTCGGGCGGCTGGGCCGGCTGGGACCTGCAGGCCACGCTCGGCCTGACCCGCGTCGCGACCGAGCTGACCGCGAGTCATTTCATCAGCCTGCCGGCCCTGCAGTCGGCGCTGGACAGCGGCCGTTACGTCATCGGCGCCAACAACCCCGCCGACGTGCGCGCGACGCTGACGCCTGAGGGCCGCTCGACCTCGACCAACACGCTCAACTTCCTGTCGCTGCGCGCCAGCCGAGACCTGATGCCGCTGGACGGCGGCGCCCTGGCCCTCGGCCTGGGCCTGGAGTACAGCAAGCGCTCGCTGGACGAACGCTTCCCCGACGGCTTCGCCACCGGCGCCCAGGCGAGCAACATCTACGCCTTTGGCGTGGGCAAGCAGACCATCAGCGCGGCCTACGTCGAGCTGGCCGCGCCGCTGACCCGCCAGCTCGAGGTCGACGCTGCCGCCCGGGTGGACCATTACGACACCTACGGCTCGTCGGTGACGCCCAAGGTCGGCGCCAAGTACCGGCCGCTGCGCGAGCTGACGCTGCGCGGCACCTACGCCGGGGGCTTCCGTGCGCCCAACCCGGTGGAAGCGGGCGTGTCCGGCTCCAGCGCCGGCTACCTGCCGCCGCTGGTGGACACGGCGCTGTGCAACCTCGTCAAGCCCGGCCAGCCCTGCGACATCGGCGTGGGCGGCACCCAGCTGCAGCTGCCCGGCAAGGACCTGCGGCCGGAGAAGTCGATCTCGTACACGCTGGGCCTGGTCTTCGAGCCGAACGCCGCATTCAACCTGACGCTGGACTACTACGACATCCGCATCCGCAACCAGATCGTGTCGGTGGGCCTCTTCGGCCAGTACCAGATCGACACGCCCGAGGCCTACGGCACGCAGCTGTACCGCGTCAACAGCCCGACGACGCCCAACGCCGCGCCCACCGGCCCGGACGACACCATCCTCTACGGCACCTATCCCTTCATCAACCTGGGCAGCGCCCGCACCAGCGGCGTGGACCTCGACATGCGGCTGCGCCTGGAGGCCGGTGGCTGGGGCGTGTTCACGCCGCAGCTGCAGTGGACGCACATGATCCGCTACACCATCGACCGCGGCCCCGGCCAGCGCTACGAGATGGCCGGCACGCACGGGCCGAGCTTCGTCTCCACCAACACCGGCACGCCGCGCGACCGCGCCGCCCTGGCCCTGACCTGGGCTCGCGGCCCGGTCGAGCTGACCGGCACGCTCAACCACGTCAGCGGCATGCGGGTGGAGGACGCCAGCTACAACCTGCCCGACTGTGCGGCGGCCCTGTCGACCATCTTCCCGAACGGCTTGCCGGCCGGCGGCTCGCCGCTGTGCCGGGTGCCCTCGTTCACGACCTTCAACCTGGCCGGCTCCTGGAAGCTGAGCGAGGCCCTGAGCCTGCGCGCCTCGGTGGCCAACCTCTTCGACCGCCGCGCGCCGGTCGACGCCTTCGCCTCGGGCTCGACGGGCGGCGGCGTGTCCTCGGGCGGGGCGCACTACAACCCCTCGCTGCACCAGGAGGGCGCCGTGGGCCGCTACTTCACCGTGGGGGCGAGCTACCGGTTCTGAGCCCGCGGCGCCCGTCAGCCGGTGTCGATCTCGAAACGCAGCCACAGAGACACAGAGAGGTACGGCTGCGTCGATGTGCTGGTGATCTCTCTGTGCCTCTGTGCCTCCGTGGCTGTGTTCGGTATTCCCGGCTAGAGATCCGGGAGAACCTCCGGCTCGCCCGCCTGCGCCAGATGCGTGACCAGCGGCAGCCCCGGCCCCCAGGCGTGGATGAGCCAGCCGGGCGTTTCCAGCGCGATGCGCAGCGGGGCGTCGGGTGCGAGGTCCAGGGCCACCTGGTGGGCGGTGGAGGGGGCGCTGATCACGGCGGCATGGGCGACGCGGCCCAGGGTCATGCGGTGGAGATGGCCGCAGACGATGCGCTGCACCTGCGGGTGGGCGGCGATCAGCGCCTCGAAGCCGGCCGCGCCCTGTATCAGGGCCATGGTGTCCATGACGGCGAGTCCGGTCGGATGCGGCGGGTGGTGCAGGGCCACGATGGCCGGCACGTCGGGGCGTTCGGCCAACAGGCCATGGGCCTGCGCGAGCCGCGCTTCGTCGAGGCCGCCGTGCGGCTTGCCGGGCACGAGGCTGTCGAGCACGACCAGGCGCAGCGGCCCGGGCAGGTCGAGGGCGTACTGCAGGGCCTGTCCGCCCGGTGCGCCGCAGTGCACGCCGGGCAGGCCGGCAAAGGCCGCCTGCAGCGGGCCGCGCGCGTCGTGGTTGCCGGGCAGGAGGGCCAGGGGCAGGCCGGCATCGAGCAGGGGTTGGAGCAGTTCGCGCAGGTGGGTGTATTCGTCCGGGTGGCCGGCGTCGACGAGGTCGCCGCTGATGAGCGCGGCCACGGGCCGCGGTCGCACGCGCAGCACCCGTTCGACGGCATGCCGCAGCGCCGCGGCCGTGTCCACCTGCCCGCCGATCCGCCGGCCCCGGTGGGTGACGTGGGGGTCGCTGAGTTGGACGAGCAGGTAGGGTGTGGCGTCCATGGCCGGCCTACTTGCGCATCAGAGTGGACTTGCCGAACAGGCTCTCGATGAGGTCGACCGCGACCAGCGCGGTCTTGTTCTTCTCGTCCAGCGCCGGGTTGAGTTCGACGAGGTCCAGCGAGGCCATGCGGCCGGTGTCGGAGATCATCTCCATGCACAGGTGGGCTTCGCGGTAGGTCGGGCCGCCGCCGACCGTCGTGCCCACGCCGGGCGCCATCACGGGGTCGAGGAAGTCGACGTCGAAGCTGACGTGCAGGTGGGTGTTGTCGTCCAGCGTCGCCAGGGCCAGCTCCATGGTGTGGCGCATGCCCATCTCGTCGATGAAGCGCATATCGAAAACCTCCAGGTCGTGCTGGTGCACGAAGGCGCGCTCGCCTTCGTCGACGCTGCGGATGCCGATCTGGCGTATCCACTTGGGGCTGATGGCGGGCACGTGGCCGCCGATCTCGATCAGCTCCTTGGGGCCGAAGCCGCACAGGCAGGCGACGGGCATGCCGTGGATGTTGCCGCTCGGGGTGAGCTCGCTGGTGTTGAAGTCGGCATGGGCGTCCAGCCAGAGCACGCGCAGCTTCTTGCCCATGTCGCGGCAGTGGCGCGCGACGGCGCTGATGGAGCCCAGGCCCAGGCAGTGGTCGCCGCCGAGCAGGATGGGCATGCGGCCGGTCCTGAGCTCGGCATAGACGGCCTCGTGCACGGTGCGGTTCCAGGCGACCACCTCCTCGAGGTGGCGGTAGCCCGACACGGGCGGCTGCCAGGGGTTGGTCGGGCCGACGAGGTTGCCGCGGTCGACCACGTCCACGCCGCGCGCGCGCAGGGCTTCGGCGAGGCCGGCCACGCGCATGGCTTCGGGGCCCATGCTGGCGCCGCGGGCGCCGGCGCCGACGTCGGTGGGGGCGCCGATGAGGGAGACGTGTCTGAGCTTGGTCATGGTGTCGTGATGCTGGAGAGTTCGGGTTCCGCTTCCAGCACGGTCCAGGCCTCCTCGGCCGTCTCGACGTAGTGGAAGAGCTTCTCGTCGCCGGGGCTGATCATGCCGGTCTCGAGCAGCAGCTCGACGTTGATCAGCCGGGTCCAGAACTCGCGCCCGAACAGCAGGATGGGACGGCGGCGGCTCTTGCCGGTCTGGATGAGGGTCAGGGTCTCGAAGAGTTCGTCCAGCGTGCCGAAGCCGCCGGGGAAGCAGACGAGGGCGAGCGCGCGCATCAGGAAATGCATCTTGCGCAGGCCGAAGTAGTGGAAGCGGAAGCACAGCTCCGGCGTGATGTAGGGGTTGGGCACCTGTTCGTGCGGCAGCACGATGTTCAAGCCCACGCTCTTGCCGCCCACCTCGTAGGCGCCGCGGTTGCCAGCTTCCATGATGCCGGGGCCGCCGCCGGTGGCGATGACGACGGGCCGGCCGCGCTGGGCGCATTCGGCGGTGGCGATCTGGGCGAAGCGGCGCGCCTCTTCGTAGTAGCGGCTCATCTCGAGCTTGTTGCGCGCGATGCGCAGGCTGGCCTCGTCGCCGCTGGCCTCGGCGGCGGCCACCAGCGCCTGGGCGGCATCGGCCGACAGGATGCGCGCGCTGCCGAAGATGACGATGGTGGAGGTGACGCCCTGCTCGTTCTGCACCACCTCGGGCTTCATCAGCTCCAGCTGCATGCGCACGGGGCGCATGTCCTGGCGCAGCAGGAAGGCTTCGTCCTTGAAGGCCAGTTCGTAGCTGCTGCCCGGGCTGTCGTAATCGGGATGGGGCTGCAGGGTGCGGCACTCTTCCCGGGCGGTGGGGAAGTTGCGCGTCGGGACGTCGGTCGGTTTCATGGGAGCGGAGTGTGGGCAGGTCGGCGCCGGATTTTGTGCCCCAATGCGGCGCGCCCGCGGGATTTCATGCGCCGCAGACGGGGCAATCCGGGTCACGCTGCACGGCGATCTCGCTCCATTGCATGCGCCGGCCGTCCAGCATCAGCAGCCGGCCGGCAAGGGGCTCGCCCACGCCGGCCAGCAGCTTGAGGGCCTCGGCCGCCTGCAGGCTGCCGATGATGCCCACCAGCGGCGCGAACACGCCCATGGTGGCGCAGGCCACGTCCTCGAAGCCCGACTCGGGCGGGAACAGGCAGGCATAGCAGGGGTGCTCGCCATGGGCGCGATAGACGCTGACCTGCCCGTCGAAGCCGATGGCCGCGCCCGACACCAGCGGGCGGCCGTGGCGCACGCAGGCGGCGTTGACGAGATGGCGGGTGGCGAAGTTGTCGCTGCAGTCGATGACGACGTCAGCACGCGGTACCTCGGCGTCGAGCAGGGCGGCGTCGGCCTTGCGGGCCAGGGTGCGCACCTGCACGGCCGGGTTGAGCGCCGCCATGCGCGCCGCGGCCGACTCGACCTTGGGGCGGTCCAGGCTGGCCATGTCGTGGGCGATCTGGCGCTGCAGGTTGGTCAGCGACACGGTGTCGTGGTCGACCAGGGTGATGCGGCCGACGCCGGCCGAGGCGAGATAGAGCGCCACGGGCGAGCCGAGGCCACCGGCGCCGATGACCAGGGCCGACGCGTCGAGCAGGCGCTGCTGGCCGTCGATGCCGATTTCGTCGAGCAGCAGGTGGCGGGAGTAGCGCAGCAGGTCGTCGTCGGTCATGGCGTCAGGATAGCCCTTGGCCGGCGTCCGGCCACAGCGGCTGCCCCATGCTGCGCCGCATCGCCTCGATGAAGTAACGCAGCCGTGCGGGGGGCGCGGGCGGGTTGGGGTAGAGCAGGTGCACCGGCAGGGCCTCGCCGCGCCAGCGCGGCAGCAGCCGCACCAGCCGGCCCTGCTCGATGTCATGCTGCACCGCCCAGCCGGACAGCAGGGCCGCGCCCAGGCCCAGGCGCACGGCCTCGCGGTTGGCGTAGAGGCTGTCGGTGGCGAGCACGGGGCGGATGGCGACGCGCCCGCGTTCGCCGTCGTCGCGCCACAGCTGCAGTTCGTGGCGGTAGAAGGTCTGCAGCGCCACCCAGGGCAGCTCGGCGAGGTCCTCGGGGCGCTCCGGCATGCGCCCCGCCAGCAGCGCGGGCGAGGCCACCAGCACGCGCGGCACGCGGGCCAGCGGGATGGCCACGACGGCGCCTTCGGCCCGCCCGCCCACGCGGATGGCGCAGTCCAGCCCCTGTTCGACGAAGTTGGGCGGCGCGTCGCTCAGCAGCCATTCCACCCGCAGCCCCGGCGCCGCCTTGAGCGCCTGCACCAGGGGCGCCACGAGATGCTCCTGGCCGAAGGCATGGGGCACCTGCACGCGCAGCAGGCCCTCCGGCAGGCCGGGCTCGGCGCGCAGCGATTCCTCGAAGCCCTCCCAGGCGCTCGCCAGGGCCTTGGCCTGTTCGTAGGCGCTCTCGCCGGTTTCGGTCAGTCTCAGGGCGTGCGTCGAGCGCTGCACCAGCGGCTGGCCGAGCTGGCGCTCCAGGGCCTGCAGGCGGCGGCTCACCGTCGGCTGCGTCGTGCCGAGCTGGCGGGCGGCCGCCGACAGGCTGCCTGCTTCCACCACGCGGACGAAGGTCTGCATCAGCAGCAGGCGGTCGAAACTCGTGCTCATGCATGAAGCGTATGTCAGTCAGTGAGGCTATGCGTCTAGCAGGGGGATTGCCGGCTCGCGAAACTCCCGGCCATGAACTCCACTCCTGCCTCTCCCACCCTTGCGGCCGGCGCGTCCGCCGCCCCGGCGCTCGGTGCGGCCCTGACGCTGCTGCTGGCCACCGCCACCGGCCTGGCCGTGGCCTCCATCTACTACGTGCAGCCTCTGCTCGGCCTGCTGTCGGCCGATTTCGGCGTCGGCAGCGCCACCATCGGCCTGCTGCCCACGCTGACCCAGCTCGGCTACGGCGCGGCCATCCTGTTGCTGTCCCCGCTGGGCGACCGTTATGACCGCCGCCGCATCATCGTCGTCAAGGCGGCGACGCTGGTGGCGGCCCTGGCCTCCGCGGCCGTGGCGCCGGGCTTCGCGGCCCTGTGCGTCGCGAGCATCGCCATCGGGCTGACCGCCACGCTGGCCCAGGACCTGGTGCCGGCCGCCGCGACGCTCGCGCCCGAGGCCGAGCGCGGCCGGCGCGTCGGCCAGGTCATGACGGGGCTGTTGCTCGGCATCCTGCTGTCGCGCGTGGCCGCCGGCTCCCTCGCCGCCCTGGCCGGCTGGCGGGCGGTGTACGGCACGGCCGCCGTCGCCGTGGCCCTCGTCATGCCGTTGCTGTGGCGCGGCCTGCCGCGCTTCGTGCCGGCGACGCAGGCCGGCTACGGCGCCCTGCTGGCCTCGATGGCGGGCCTGTGGACGCGCTACCCCGCGCTGCGCCGGGCCGCCCTGGCCCAGGGCCTGCTGTCCGTGGCCTTCAGCGCCTTCTGGTCGACGCTGGCGCTGGTGCTGGCCGGGCCCGAGTTCGGCCAGGGGAGCGCCGTGGCGGGGGCCTTCGGCCTGGCGGGTGCGGCCGGCGCCCTCGCGGCGCCCCTGGCCGGCGGCATGGCCGACCGGCGCGGTCCGCAGGCGGTGATCCGGGCGGCGGCGCTGCTGGTCTTCGTGGCCTTCGCGGCCGAGGCCGTCGCGCCGGCATCGCTCTGGGGCCTGGTGGCGGTGGCCGTGGTGTTCGACCTGGGCGTGCAGGCGGCCCTGGTGTCCCACCAGAGCGTCATCTACAGCCTCGACCCGGCCTCGCGCAGCCGGCTGAACGCGGTGCTGGTGAGCTCGATGTTCGTCGGCATGGCCAGCGGCGCGGCGCTGGGCTCGGCGCTGCTGGCTGCCTTCGGCTGGCGGGCGGTGCCGGCGCTGGGCGCCTTGGCGGCGCTCGGCGCGCTGGCCGTCGCACGCCGGGGCGGCTGACGCGCGGGCCGGCAAAGAGCAAAAAAACGGGCCCAGAGGGCCCGTGTGCTTGAAATCAGGTGTGCTACGTCGTTATTCGTTGTTCGTCTTGGCCTCGGCCTTGCGCTCGACCGCGGTCTTGGAGGCGATGACCGGCTGGCCCTTGAGCTGGTTCAGGGCCTGGACCAGGGGGAAGTCCTCGGTCGAGCCGAACTCGGGCAGGGGCTTGGGCGGCTCGGCACGCTTGGCGTACTCGGCCTCCAGCTTGGCGCGGGCTTCCTCGCGGGCCTTCTGGCGCTCGGCGTTGTCCTCGGGGCCGTTGGCCAGGTGCTTTTCGAGGTCGGACTCGCGCATGCGCAGGGCGGCGAAGACGTTGCCCTCGGCGGTCTCGTCCAGCATCACGTCGGGCACGATGCCCTTGGCCTGGATGGAGCGGCCGCTCGGCGTGTAGTAGCGGGCCGTGGTGATCTTCAGGGCCGTCTCGGGGCCGAGCTGGCGCACCGTCTGCACGGAGCCCTTGCCGAAGGTCTGGGCGCCCATCAGCGTGGCGCGGTGGTGGTCCTGCAGGGCGCCGGCCACGATCTCGCTGGCGCTGGCCGAGCCTTCGTTGACCAGCACCACCAGCGGCACGGTCTTGAGGGCGGCGGGCAGGCGCTTGAGCGGGTCGTCGCTGGCACGGCGGCGGTAGTCGTCCGGCGTGGCCTTGTAGCTGGCCTTGGATTCGGGCACCTGGCCATTGGTCGAGACGACTTCCACGCCCTGCGGCAGGAAGGCGGCCGAGATGGCCACGGCGCCTTCGAGCAGGCCGCCCGGATCGTTGCGCAGGTCGAGCACCAGGCCCTTGAGGTGGGGTTCCTGCTTGTAGATCTCCTCGAGCTTCCTGGCGAAGTCGTCGACGGTACGGTCCTGGAACTGGCTCACGCGGATCCAGGCATAGCCGGGCTCCACCACCTTGGCGCGCACGCTCTGGACCTTGATCTCCTCGCGCACGATGGTCACGGGGAAGGTGCGGTTCTCGGCCTTGCGGTAGATGGTGAGGCTGACCTTGGTGGCCGGTTCGCCGCGCATCTTCTTGACCGCCTGGTCGATGGACAGCCCGCGCACGGCGGTGTCGTCGATGCGGCTGATCAGGTCGCCGCTCTTCAGGCCGGCGCGGAAGGCGGGCGAGCCTTCGATGGGGGAGACGATCTTGACCAGGCCGTCTTCCATGCCGATCTCGATGCCGACGCCGACGAACTTGCCGGTCGTGCCTTCACGGAATTCCTTGAAGGTCTTCTTGTCGAAGAACTGGGAATGGGGGTCGAGCCCGGACACCATGCCCGAGATCGCGTCGTTGATCAGCTTCTTCTCGTCGACGGGTTCGACGTATTCGCTCTTGACCAGGCCGAAAACCGCGGCGAGCTGCTGCATTTCCTCCAGGGGCAGGGGCGACAGGCTGCTGCGCGCATTGGCCTGGAGTTGCATCGTGGTGAGTGCACCTGCGACGGCACCGAGGGCGACCCAACCGGCGACTTTCAATTTGGAGCTCATGAGGCGAGTCCTGTGATCAACGTAATCCTGCCGAAACAGCTTGACAGGTGAGGCCAGTGTAGCCCGGGGGGCTTGGAAGGCGGTTCCGGTTTACCCGACAGAAACCCTTCAATTCCGCCGTCAGGTGACGGAATGCGCGGGCTTTACGTCTGGCGTCCCTACCGGAAGTCATGCGTGACGGGATGTCCTTCAGCAGCGCAGCTTCTGCCCGGCGACGACGCAGCGGGCCAGCGGCTGGCCGAGGGCGTCGTAGGCGTCGAGGTCCCAGCCTTCGGGCGTGGCGGTGAGCATGGAGAAGCCGAAGTCGGTGTGGATCTCGACCGTCTCCAGCCGCGCGCCGGGCAGCAACTCGTGTTTGAGGGCGGCCTCGGCGTCGACGCGGCCCGAGGCCGCCGAGCCGCTGTTGCCCACGACCAGGGTGGCCGGGTGGTTGCTGGCGAAGCCCAGGGCCTGGTGCATGTGGACGTGGCCGTGCAGGGTCAACTGCACGCCGGCCGGGAAGAGGCGGCTGGGCGTGGCGTCCTGCAGCAGCGGGGTCAGGCCCGAGCTCGACAGGCCTGGCCGGCCGAGCGGGTGCGGGTTGAAGGCCAGGCTGGGGTGGTGGTTGACGAAGATGCTCTGGGCGCGATCCTGGGCCAGCTCGGCGACGCGGTCGAGCTGGGCCCGCCAGCGCGCCCAGGCCGGCGAGGTGCGCGGTGGCGTCGTGGTGCCGATCTCGGAGGAGTCGAAGACGATGAGCTGGCTGCGCGGCGACAGCGGCACGGTGAAGGGCGCGGTGAAGTCGCCTGCGTCGAAGCCGGGCTCCGTGGTGCCCTCGCCGCAGCGGCGCGCGGGGCCGGCCTGCGGATCGAGATAGCGCAGCCAGCCCTGGCCGGCGCGGCTGCAGGCCTCGTGGTTGCCGCGCACGAAGACCCAGGGCGCCGACGCCAGCAGGGCCTGGGCGGGGCGGAAGAAGTCGGCCTGCCAGGTGTCGTCGCCATAACCCCAGGGGCTGCCGGCGCAGGCGGCCACGCCGGCCGGGCAGGGGCTTTCGCGGTAGTGGAAGTCGCCCACGTGGACGACCAGGTCGGGCTTCATCGCGACCGCCTGGGCCAGCACGCGCGGGAAGGGCCAGTCCAGCGGGTCGTTGCAGCCCTGGTAGGCATGGGTCGAGCCCTTGAGACGGCAGCCGGTGTCGCCGAGCACGAGGATGCGGTGGGGGTGGCGGGGCGGCGCCTTCAGCGCGACGTCGCCCACCTGCAGGGCGGCGACGCCCGCGGGCCAGGGCGCCTCGCAGGCGCGCAGCGTGAAGCGGCTGGGCTTGCGTTCGGGCTCGTGGTTGCCCGGCGGCGCCGGCTCGTCCGCGGGTGCCGCGCGCTCGGCCATGGGGGCGCTGCCGCCGGGCCAGGCGAGGTCGGGGCAACGGGCCTCGGCCGTCAGGGCCCGCACGGCCCAGCCGGGTCCGGCCACGGCCTGGACCCAGGCCTGCTGCAGGCCGGCCGGCGCGGGTGGCTCGGCCGGCGGCGGCGGCGTGCCGGCGCAGGCGGCGAGGAGGACGAGCGGGAGCAGGGCGAGGCGGCGCATGGACCGGGAGATTAGCGGCTCGCGCGCCGCCAAGCTGTCGGCAAGCTCAAGCCGCCTTCTTCAGCTCGAAACGCCGGATCTCGCCCACCACGAAGAGATAGCAGGCGACGGCGACCAGGGCATTGGCCGCGACGAAGACCAGGGCCGCGTTGAACGAGCCCGTGCCCTTGACGAGGTAGCCGATGACGATGGGCGTGGTGATGCCGGCGGTGTTGCCGAAGGTGTTGAAGAGGGCGCCGGACAGGCCGGAGATCTCCTTGGGCGAGGTGTCGGAGACGACGGCCCAGCCCAGGGCGCCCAGGCCCTTGCCGAAGAAGGCCAGCGACATGATGGCCACCACCAGCGTGGCGCTGTCGACGTAGTTGCAGACGATCATGGAGGTGGACAGCAGCATGCCCACGACGATGGGCGTCTTGCGCGCCAGCGTCAGGCTGCTGCCCCGGCGCAGCAGCGCGTCGGAGATGACGCCGCCCAGCACGCCGCCCGCGAAACCGCAGATGGCCGGCAGCGCCGCGACGAAGCCGGCGCTGAGGATGGACATGCCGCGCTCCTTGACGAGGTAGACGGGGAACCAGGTCAGGAAGAAATAGGTCAGCGTGGTGATGCAGTACTGGCCGATGTAGACGCCCATGAGCATGCGGTTGGACAGCAGCTGCCGGATGTAGCCGAGCTTGGGCGAGTCGGGCGCGAAGCTGCGGCTCTGGGTGCCCGGCTGGTCCATGTTCACCAGCGCGCCGCCGGCGGCGATGTGGTCCAGCTCGGCCTGGTTGACGCCGGGGTGGGTGCTGGGCGTGTAGACGGTCTTGAGCCAAACCAGGCCGAGGACGATGCCCAGGGCGCCCATCACGACGAAGACGGCCGGCCAGCCGTAGGCATGGGTGATCCAGCCCATCAGCGGCGCGAACAGCACGGTGGCGAAGTACTGGGCCGAGTTGAAGATGGCCGAGGCCGTGCCGCGCTCGGCGGCCGGGAACCAGCTCGCCACGATGCGGCCGTTGGCCGGGAAGGAGGGCGCCTCCGCCGCACCGACGAGGAAGCGCAGCGCGAACAGCACCACGACGGCCGTGCTGGCCGTGGCCGTCAGGAAGCTGATGCCGCCCTGCAGCAGCGTGAACACCGACCACAGCAGGATGCTGGCCGCGTAGACGGCCTTGGAGCCGAAGCGGTCCAGCAGCCAGCCCCCGGGCAGCTGGGCGATGACGTAGGACCAGCCGAAGGCCGAGAACACATAGCCCATGGTCACGGCATCGATGCCCAGCTCCTTGGACAGCGCCGGGCCGGCGATGGACAGCGTCGCGCGGTCGGCGTAGTTGATGGTGGTGACGATGAAGAGCATGGCCAGGATGGCGAAGCGCTTCTTCGTGCGGGTGGCGCTGTTCGCGGCGGCGCGGGCCAGCGGGGCGGTGGTGGTCATCGGTTGTCTCCGGGCAATGCAGCGGCTCCGCCTTCTGCCGGGCGGTGGTGCCGAAAGGGGTGGGAATCAGGCTTGGGTGTAGGCGGTCTTCACCGTCGTGTAGAACTCGGCGGCATGCCGGCCCTGCTCGCGCGGGCCGTAGCTGCTGCCCTTGCGACCGCCGAAGGGCACGTGATAGTCGACGCCCGCCGTCGGCAGGTTGACCATCACCATGCCGGCCTGCGAGTGGCGCTTGAAGTGGGTGGCATGCTTGAGCGAGGTGGTGGCGATGCCGGCCGACAGGCCGAAGGGCGTGTCGTTGGCCAGGTGCAGGGCCTCGTCGTAGTCGCGGGCGCGGATGACGCTGACGACGGGGCCGAAGACCTCCTCGCGGTTGATGCGCATGGCGGCCGTCGTGTCGGTGATGAGGGCCGGCGTGAGGTAGAAGCCGGGGGCGCCGTCGGCGTTGTGCTCCAGGCGCTCGCCGCCCTGGGCCAGGCGGCCGCCTTCGGCGCGGGCGATGCCGATGTAGTCCACGTCCTGGCCGAGCTGGCTGGCGTCCACCACGGGGCCGATGTCGGTGCCGGCCTTGCGGGCGTCGTCCACCTTCAGCGCCTTCATCTTCTCGACCATGGCGGCGACGAAGCGGTCGTGGATGCCTTCGGTGACGATCAGGCGCGACGAGGCGGTGCAGCGCTGGCCGGTGGAGAAGAAGCCGCTGTTGACGGCGGCGTTCACCGCCACGCCGAGGTCGGCATCGTCCAGCACCACCATGGGGTTCTTGCCACCCATCTCGAGCTGGAACTTGGCCATGCGGGCCACGGCGGCGGCGGCCACCTTCTGGCCGGTGGCGACCGAGCCGGTGAAGCTGATGGCCGCCACGCGCGGGTCGTGCAGCAGCTTCTCGCCGACGACCGAGCCGCGGCCCATGACGAGGTTGAACACGCCGGCCGGCAGCCCCGAGCGCGACAGGATCTCGGCGAGGGCCCAGGCCGAGCCGGGTACCAGGTCGGCCGGCTTGAACACCACGCAGTTGCCCCAGGCCAGGGCGGGCGCGATCTTCCAGGCCGGGATCGCGATGGGGAAGTTCCAGGGCGTGATGAGGCCGACGACGCCGAGGGGTTCGCGCGTCACTTCCACGCCCACGCCGGGACGCACGGAGGGCAGGCTCTCGCCGCCGGGGCGCAGGGCCTCGCCGGCGAAGAACTTGAAGATGTTGCCGGCGCGCACGACCTCGCCGACGGCCTCGGGCAGGGTCTTGCCCTCCTCGCGGGCCAGCAGGTCGCCCAGCTCGGCGCGGCGGGCGAGGATCTCGGTGCCGACGGCGTCGAGGATGTCGAAGCGCTGCTGCGGCGTGGACAGGCTCCAGGCCGGGAAGGCGGCTGCCGCCGCCGAGATGGCCAGTTCGGCCTGGTGCGCGTCGGCCTGGGCGTACTCGCCGATGAGGTCGCGGGTGTCCGACGGGTTGACGTTGCGCGAGACGGCGGGGCCGTCCAGCCATTCACCGTTGATGAGGTTCTTGTGCATGTCAGTGTTGCGGTGGGTCAGTGCGTCGAGGAACACAGCCACAGAGGCACAGAGACACAGAGAAGCTCGGTTGCGGGCACGATCCCGCCGTCTCTGTGCCTCTGTGTCTCTGTGGCTGTGTTTTGGGGGCGATGCACGTGGGTGAGGTGGATCAGCGATCCAGCGCGGGCCGCTTGGGATTGAAGGTCCAGCCGGGAATCAAATATTGCATCGCAACGGCGTCGTCGCGGGCGCCAAGGCCATGCTGCTTGTAGAGCTGATGCGCCTTCTCGACCGCGGCCATGTCCAGCTCTACGCCCAGGCCGGGCTTCTTCGGCACCTGCACATGGCCGCCGACGATCTTCAGCGGCTCCTTCGTCAGGTGCTGGCCATCCTGCCAGATCCAGTGGGTGTCGATCGCCGTGACCCGGCCCGGCGCGGCGGCGCCGACGTGGGTGAACATGGCCAGCGACACGTCGAAATGGTTGTTGGAGTGCGAGCCCCAGGTCAGGCCCCAGTCGCGGCAGGTCTGGGCCACGCGCACGCTGCCGGCCATGGTCCAGAAATGCGGGTCGGCCAGCGGGATGTCCACGCTCTGCAGCGACAGGGCGTGCGTGAGCTGGCGCCAGTCGGTGGCGACCATGTTGGTGGCCGTGGACAGGCCGGTGGCGCGGCGGAACTCGGCCATCACCTCGCGGCCCGAGAAGCCGTCCTCGGCGCCGCAGGGGTCCTCGGCATAGGCCAGCACGCCGCGCATGTCGCGCATCAGGCGGATGGCGTCCTTCAGCAGCCAGCCGCCGTTGGGGTCCAGGGTCACGCGGGCCTCGGGGAAGCGCTCGTGCAGGGCCCGCACGGCCTCGACCTCGTCCTCGCCGCGCAGCACCCCGCCCTTGAGCTTGAAGTCGTTGAAGCCGTAGCGCTCGCGGGCCGCCTCGGCCAGCCTGACGATGGCCTGGGGCGTCAGGGCCGCCTCGTGGCGCAGGCGCAGCCAGGCGTCGTCGGCGTCGGGATCGCTGGCGTAGGGCAGGTCGGTTCTCGACCTGTCGCCCACGTAGAAGAGGTAGCCCAGCATCTCGACCGACTCGCGCTGCTGGCCTTCGCCCAGCAGGGCCGCGACCGGCAGGCCGAGGTGCTGGCCCAGCAGGTCCAGCATCGCCGACTCGATGGCCGTGACGGCGTGGATGGTGGTGCGCAGGTCGAAGGTCTGCAGGCCGCGGCCGCCGGCGTCGCGGTCTGCGAAGGCCTGCTGCACGGTCCGCAGCAGGCCTTGGTGGGAACCGACGGGCTGGCCGACGACGAGGGCGCGCGCGTCCTCCAGCGTCTGGCGGATCTTCTCGCCGCCGGGCACCTCGCCCACGCCGGTGCGGCCGGCGCTGTCGGTGAGGATGAGCAGGTTGCGCGTGAAGAAGGGCGCATGCGCGCCGCTGAGGTTGAGCAGCATGCTGTCGCGCCCGGCGACGGGCACGACGCGCAATTGATGGATGACCGGGGTGGAATTCATTTCAGTGCGCCATTCAGCGTTCGCGCCAGCCACGACGCATGAGTCGGGTTGCCAATCGCAACGATGAAACACAGCCACAGAGGCACAGAGACACAGAGGCAGCGGGATGAAGGTCTCTCTGTGTCTCTGTGCCTCTGTGGCTTTGTTTGGATTTCACGTCAGTCCGCGGTGATCTTGCGATCGGTGATGACCTTCTTCCAGCGCGCGAACTCCGCGGCCTGGAAGGCGGTGAACTGCTCGGGCGTGCTGGCGACGATCTCGAAGCCCTGCTCGATCAGCTTGGGTTTCACGTCCGGCGCGTTGAGGGCGGCCACGATGCCGGCGTGCAGCCTGGCCTTGATGTCTGCCGGCAGCCCCTTGGGCGCCGCCACCGCCTGCCAGGAGTAGACCTGCAGGCCGGGGATGCCCAGCTCGTCGGTGGTGGGCACGTCGGGCATCACCGGCGAGCGCCTGGCCGAGGTGATGGCCAGCGCGCGCAGCTTGCCGGCCTTGACCTGCGGCAGGGCGGCATTGATGTTCATGAAGCTGGCGTCCACCTGGTTGCCCAGCAGGTCGGTCATCACCGGGCCGCCGCCCTTGTAGGGGATGTGCAGGCCGGAGGTGCCGGTCTGCTGCCAGAACAGTTCGGCGGTGATGTGGTCGCTGGAGCCGTTGCCCGACGAGGCGAAGCTCATCTGGCCGGGCTTGGCCTTCTCGTGGGCGAGCACGTCGGCCATGCTCTTGAGCGGCGATGCGGCGGGCACCACCAGCACGTTGGGCGCCTGCACGGCGACGCTGATGTAGTCGAGGTCGCGGGTCGGGTCGTAGCCGATGTTCTTCAGCAGGTGTGGGCCGATGACCAGCGGGCCGAGCGACGTGACGAGCAGCGTGTAGCCGTCGGGTGCGGCGCGCTTGACGGCGGCCGTGCCGATGGTGCCGCCCGCGCCGCCGCGGTTGTCCACGACGAAGCTGCCGCCGAGCTTTTCCTGCAGCTTGGTGCCGAGCAGCCGGGCGATCCAGTCGCTGGATCCGCCGGGCGGGAAGGGCACGAGCAGGGTCACCGGCTTGGCCGGCCAGGTCTCGGCGAGGGCCGGGCCGGTCGCCGCGACGGCGGCGGCCAGGGCCAGCAACGCGGAGGTCAGCAGTCGCTTCATCGTGGGTCTCCTGGTCTTGTGGGGGAAGGGGCTTATTGGCTTATTGCGGGCCGAGCCGGGCGATCAGGGCGCCGAGCTGGTCCACCTCGGCGGGCTTGAGGTCCGACAGCGGCGGGCGCACCGGGCCGGCGCCGTGCCCCACCAGCGTGGCGCCCGCCTTCACGATGGACACGGCATAGCCCTCGCCCTGGTTGCGGATGGCGATGTAGGGCAGGAAGAAGTCGCGGATGAGGCGGTCCGTCGTGGCGGTGTCGCCGGCGGCGTGGGCCTCGTAGAACTCCATGGCCGTGCGCGGGATGAAGTTGAAGACGGCCGAGGAGTAGACCGGGCAGCCCATGGCCTTGTAGGCGCCGGCGAAGACCTCGGCCGTGGGCAGGCCGCCCAAGTAGGCGAAGCGCTCGCCCAGGGTCTGGCGGATGGCGACGAACTTTTCGATGTCGCCCAGGCCGTCCTTGAAGCCGATGAGGTTGGGGCAGCGGTCGGCCAGCACCTGCAGGCTCTGCGGCGTGAGCCGGCAGGCGCCGCGGTTGTAGACGACGACGCCGAAGCTGACGCTCTTGCACACGGCCTCGACGTGAGCCACCAGGCCCTCCTGGCTGGCTTCGGTCAGATAGTGCGGCAGCAGCAGGATGCCCTGCGCGCCCAGGGCCTCGGCCTCCTGGGCGTACTTGATGGCCAGGGTGGTGCCGCCGCCCGCGCCGGCGAGGATGGGCGTGCGGTCGCGGCAGGTGTCCAGCGCCACGCGGATGACCTCGCGGTACTCCTGGGGCTCCAGCGAGAAGAACTCGCCCGTGCCGCCCGCCGCGAACAGGGCCGAGGCGCCGTAGGGCTGTAGCCATTCCAGCCGCTCGGCATAGGACCTGGGCGCGAACTTCAGCTCGGCATCGAAGTCGGTCAGCGGGAAGGACAGCAGGCCCGCTTGCAGGACGGCTTTGAGTTCTTGGGGCGACATGGCGGGTCTCCGTATGGGGTGGGGCGGGGTGCCGGGCGGCGGTGCACCACCCGAGTCAAGTTGTAGGTCATCGTACAACTAGGATCAAATGCAGAGGCATGGGTGAAAACCCGCAGTCAGGCAGTCAGGTGGCCAGGGCCTGGGCCTTGCGGCGGCGTTCGCGGCTGTTGCTCAGGTGGGTGCGCATGGCCGCCCGCGCCGACTCGGCATCCTGGCTGGCGATGGCGTCGAAGATGCTTTCGTGCTCGGCGTTGACCCGGCGCATGTAGGCCAGGCGCTCAGCCCCGGGGTCGGCCGCGGGCTCCAGCCGGGCGCGCGGGATGATCTGCGCCCCGAGCGTGGCCATCAGCTCGGCGAAGTGGCTGTTCTGCGTCGCCCGGGCGATCTCCAGGTGGAACTGGAAGTCCGCCGCCACCGAGTCCTGCCCGGCCTCGACGGCGGCGATGACGGCGTCCAGCGCGCGGCGCAGGGCGGCGAGGTTGGCCTCGGTGCGGCGCTGGGCGGCCAGGCCGGCGGCCTCGGTCTCCAGCCCGATGCGCAGTTCCAGCACGGCGATGACGTCCTGCAGGGTGCTGAACTGCTCGGGCGTGATCTTGAAGGCCGGCCCGTCGCCCGGCCCCAGCACGAAGGTGCCGATGCCGTGGCGCGTCTCCACGAGGCCGGCGGCCTGCAGCTTGGAGATGGCCTCGCGCACGACCGTGCGGCTGACGTCGAAGGCCGCCATGATCGCCGCCTCGGTGGGCAGCTTTTCGCCGGGCCGCAGCTGGCCGGCACGAATGCGCTCGCCCAGGGACTCGACCAGTTCGAGGGCGAGGGTGCGGGGCCGGCGGCGGGTGGCGACTGGGGCGTGCATCGCGGGTTTTCCCGGAGTTGAGATGGCGTCGGGCGGTCTACAGTGAGGTGAGTTGTACGACAACTAGACGACGTACAACAATGCCTGCACTGTAGCAACGCCCCATGCCCGCCTCAATCGCCGACCACCCCGCCCGCCCGCCGCTGACCCTGCGCATGCAGCCCGGCGACAACGTCGCCATCGTCGCCAACGATGGCGGCCTGCCCGAGGGTACGCGGCTGCCCGAGGGCGTGCCCGGCGCCGGCCTCGTGCTGCGCGACAAGGTGCCGCAGGGCCACAAGGTCGCGCTGCGCGACATCGCCGACGGCGAGGCCGTGCTGCGCTACGGCGTGCCCATCGGCCAGGCGCTCAAGCCCATTCCCGCTGGCAGCTGGGTGCACGAGCGCCTGCTGCGCATGCCCGCGGCCCGCGCGCTCGACGGCCTGCCGATGGCCACCGTGAAGCCGCCCGCCGCCGGGCCGCTCACGGGCTACACCTTCGAGGGCTACCGCAACGCCGACGGCTCGGTCGGCACGCGCAACATCCTCGCCATCACCACCACCGTGCAGTGCGTGGCCGGCGTCGTCGCCCAGGCGGTGGCGCGCATCAAGGCCGAGCTGCTGCCGCTCTACCCCAACGTCGACGACGTCGTCGGCCTGGAGCACAGCTACGGCTGCGGCGTGGCCATCGACGCGCCGGATGCCGTCATCCCCATCCGCACGCTCAGGAACATCTCGCTCAACCCCAACTTCGGCGGCGAGGTGATGGTGGTGAGCCTGGGCTGCGAGAAGCTGCAGCCCGCCCGCCTGCTGCCGCCCGGCGCCTTCCCCATCGCCGACGGGCGCGAAGCCGGCGACGGCCCCGAGACCATCTGCCTGCAGGACGAGGCCCACGTCGGCTTCATGTCGATGCTGGACGACATCGTGCGCAGCGCCCGCCCGCACCTGGAGCGCCTGGACGCGCGCCGCCGCGAGACCGTGCCCGCCAGCGAACTCGTCGTCGGCGTGCAGTGCGGCGGCAGCGACGCCTTCTCCGGCGTGACCGCCAACCCGGCGGTGGGCTTCATGGCCGACCTGCTGGTGCGCGCCGGCGCGACGGTGATGTTCAGCGAGAACACCGAGGTGCGCGACGCCGTCGAGCAGCTCACCGGCCGCGCCGCCACGCCCGAGGTGGCCGAGGCCATCGTCCGCGAGCTGGCCTGGTACGACCGCTACCTGGACCGAGGCCGCGTCGACCGCGCCGCCAACACCACGCCGGGCAACAAGGCCGGCGGCCTGTCCAACATCGTCGAGAAGGCCATGGGCTCCATCGTCAAGAGCGGCAGCTCGGCCATCTCGCACGTGCTGCCGCCGGGCGAGAAGCTGGGCGCCCGACAGCGCGGCCTCGTCTACGCCGCCACGCCGGCCAGCGACTTCATCTGCGGCACGCTGCAGCTGGCCGCGGGCATGAACCTGCACGTCTTCACCACCGGCCGCGGCACGCCCTACGGCCTGGCCGAGTGCCCGGTCGTCAAGGTGGCCACGCGCAGCGACCTGGCCCGCCGCTGGCACGACCTGATGGACGTGAACGCCGGCCGCATCGCCGACGGCGAGGCCACCGTGGAAGAGACCGGCTGGGAGCTCTTCCACCTGCTGCTCGACGTGGCCAGCGGGCGCCGCAAGACCTGGGCCGAGCGCTGGAGGCTGCACAACAGCCTGGTGCTGTTCAATCCCGCGCCGGTGACCTGAGGCGTCAGCTCCGGTGCTCTCCAGCCCTGCACGGGCCGTCAAGGCCTTCGACGAGGCGCTGGCCCTTAAAGCCGACCAGGCCTGGTCGCTCTACGGCCGCGGCCTGGCCTACCGGCGCCAGGGCAACGCCCAGGCCGCCGAGCGCGATCTCGACGCGGCGCGCAAGCTCGTGCCTGGCATCGACGAACGCGTGAGGAAGGCGGGCTTCCTGCCGGCCGAGCCGCCGGCTCAGGCCGGCAGCGCCGGCTGAGTCAGCCGATAACCCGCCAGTGCCGCGGCACCGACGGCGATGACGTCGGCATCGAAGCGCGAGACGCGCAGGGCCGGCTCGGGCAGCCCGGCCGCGCGGGCGTAGTCCTGCAGCGTCTCGCGAACCGGTGCCAGCAGCGCCTCGCCGAAGGCGGTGGCAGGGCCGGCCAGCACGATGCAGGCGGGGTCGTAGGCGGCGGCCAGGTTCTGCAGCAGCACGCCCAGGTAGTGGCCGGCCCGGGCCACGGCCGGCGCGTCCTGCGCCTCGCCGGTCTGCAGCAGGGCGCGTCCGCCGATCAGGGCCTCGGCGCAGCCGCGGCGCCCGCACGAGCAGCGCGGGCCGTCGATCTGCAGCACCATGTGGCCGACCTCGCCGGCAAAGCCGCGCGCGCCGGTCAGCAGCCGGCCGCCCACGACGAGGCCGGCGCCGACGCCTTCACCCACGAGCACCAGCAGCAGCGGGTCGGCCAGGGGCGAGGGGGTGAACTCGCTCTCGCCGAGCGCGGCCACGTCGGCGTCGTTCTGCATGAAGATGGACACGCCGGCCAGCGGCGTGCTGCGCAGCGCCGCGCGCAGGAGGTCGCCGAAAGGCAGGTGATGCCAGTCGAGGTGGGGGGCGAAGACGAGCTGTTCGCCGGCCTGGTCCACGCCGCCGGGCAGGCCCATGCCGATGCCGATGATGCGCTGCGCCTCGCCGCACCGGGCCGCCACGGCGAGCAGGGTGCGGGTCAGCACGCGGATGCAGGCGTTCACCTGCTGCGTGGTGTCGTAGCCGGCGTTGCGGCTGGCCAGGACCTCGCCCGTCAGCGAGGTCAGCACCACACGCACGTGGCCGATGCCCACCTGCGCGCCCAGCAGCAGCAGCCGCGTGGGATCGATGAACAGCGGCGTGGGGCGGCGGCCGAGGTCACCGGTGGCGATGACCTCGCGCTCGACCAGCCAGCCCTCGTCCAGGAGCTCGCGCGCCAGGGCGCTGACGGTGGACTTGGTCAACCCCAGCGCCTCGGCGAGGTCGACGCGCGACTGCCCTGGCTGCACGCGCAGCTGGCGCAGCAGCGCCATGCGGTTGCGGCGTTTGAGCTGCGCCTGGCTGCCGCCTCCCATGCTGGCCAGCATGCTCAGCGACCCTTGCCGGCGCGCCACGCGGCGAACAGCCCGGCGACGTCGGGATCGGTGGGCGGATACAGGCCCGGCACGCTGCGGCCGGCCAGCACCTGCTCCTGCACGAAGTCCTCGAAGACGGTCATCTCGACCGCCTCGCTGGCGATCTCGTCGGCCATGGCGGCGGGGAGGACGACCACGCCCTCGGCGTCGCCGACGACGACGTCGCCGGGGAAGACCGGCGCGTCACCGCAACCGATGGGTTCGCCGATGGCGATGGCCTGGTGCAGGGTCAGGTTGGTCGGGGCGCTGGGGCGCTGGTGGTAGGCGGGGATGGCCATGCGGGCGATGTCGGGGCTGTCGCGCAGGCCGCCGTCGGTCACCACGCCGGCGACGCCGCGCACCATCAGCCGCGAGACGAGGATGCCGCCGGCCGACGCCGCGCGCGCGTCCTTGCGGCTGTCGATGATGAGCACGGCGCCCGGCGGACATTCCTCCACCGCCCGGCGCTGGGGATGGGCCCGGTCCTTGAACACCGCGATGTCGTTCAGGTCCTCGCGTGCCGGGATGTAGCGCAGCGTGTAGGCCGGGCCCACCATGTTGGGCAGGCCCGGGTTGAGGGGGCGCACGTCCTGGATGAACTGGTGGCGCAGCCCGCGCTTGAAGAGGGCGGTGCACAGCGTGGCGGTGCTCACGCCCATGAGTTTGTTGCGGGTGTCCGGGTTCATGTCGTCTTCAATCGAAAGCGCCAATGAACAAAGCCACAGAGGCACAGAGACACGGAGGCGTCCGGTTCTCTCTGTGCCTCTGTGTCTCTGTGGCTTTGTTTCTTGGGCATGGGCGGTCGACAGTATTCAGTAGATCACGGGCTCGGGCACCGATGCGCCGAAGCCGGTCTCCAGGAAGTCGAAGTCGCAGCCCTCGTGGGCCTGCAGGATGTGGCGGCCGAAGATCCAGCCGTAGCCGCGCTCGTAGCGGGGCGGCGGCGGTGTCCACGCAGCGCGGCGTTCGGCCAGCTCGGCGTCGTCCACCTCCAGGTGGATGCGTCGGGCCGGCACGTCCACGGTGATGAGGTCGCCCGTCTTCACCAGGGCCAGCGGCCCGCCGATGAAGGCCTCGGGCGAGCAGTGCAGCAGGCAGCCGCCGTAGCTGGTGCCGCTCATGCGGGCGTCGGACAGGCGCAGCATGTCGGTCACGCCGGCCTTGAGCAGCTTGGTCGGGATGGGCAGCATGCCCCACTCCGGCATGCCGGCGCCCTTGGGGCCGGCGTTGCGCAGCACGAGGATGTCGTCGCCCGTCACGTCGAGGCCGGGGTCGTCCACCGCGGCCTTGAGGCAGGGATAGTCGTCGAACACCAGGGCCCGGCCGGTGTGGCGCAGCAGGTGCGGGGCGACGGCGCTGGGCTTGATGACCACGCCGTCGGGCGCGAGGTTGCCCCGCAGCACGGCCAGCGCCCCTTCGGCGTAGATGGCCCGGTCCAGCGGGCGGATGACGTCGTCGTCGAAGACCTCGGCCGTGGCGATGTTCTCGCCCAGGGTGCGGCCGTTGACGGTCAGCGCGCCGAGGTCGAGCTTGGCGGCCATCACCTTCATCAGTGCCGGCAGGCCGCCGGCGTAGAAGAAGTCCTCCATCAGGTAGCGCTCGCCGCTGGGCCGGATGTTGGCGATGACGCCCACGTGGCGGCTGGCCGCGTCGAAGTCGTCCAGCGTGACCGGCAGCCCGGCGCGGCGGCTGATGGCGACGAGGTGGATGATGGCGTTGGTGCTGCAGCCCATGGCCATGGCCACGGCGATGGCGTTGGCGAAGCTGCCCGCGCTCAGCAGTCTGGCGGGCGTGAGGTCGTCCCACACCATCTGCACGATGCGCCGGCCGCATTCGGCCGACATGCGCACGTGGTTGGCGTCGGGCGCCGGGATGCTGCTGGCCCCGGGCAGCGTGAAGCCCAGCGCCTCGGCGATGCCCATCATGGTGGCCGCCGTGCCCATGGTCATGCAGGTACCGTGGCTGCGGGCGATGCCGGCTTCCATCTCGGCCCAGGCCTGGGCCGACAGGCGCCCGGCGCGGCGCTCGTCCCAGTACTTGAAGGCGTCGCTGCCCGAGCCCAGCACCTGGCCACGCCAGTTGCCCCGCAGCATGGGGCCGGCGGGCAGGTAGATGCAGGGCAGGCCCATGCTCAGCGCGCCCATCAGCAGGCCCGGGGTGGTCTTGTCGCAGCCGCCCATCAGCACGGCGCCGTCCACCGGATGGCTGCGCAGCAGCTCCTCGGTTTCCATCGCCAGGAAGTTGCGGTAGAGCATGGAGGTCGGCTTGACCAGGCTCTCGCTCAGCGAGATGGCGGGCAGCTCCATCGGCCAGCCGCCGGCCTGCAGCACGCCGCGCTTGACGTCCTCCGACCGCTGCTTGAAGTGGGTGTGGCACTGGTTGGCGTCGCTCCAGGTGTTGACGATGGCGATCACCGGCTTGCCAATGAAGTCCTGCGGCGCATAGCCCATCTGCAGCACACGGCTGCGGTGGCCGAAGCTGCGGAAGTCGTCCTTGGCGAACCAGCGCGCGCTGCGCAGGTCCTGCGGCGCCTTGCCCGGCGATGCACCGTCGCGCATGGACATGCTCCTCAGCGGGAGGGCCCCGGCAGGTAGTCGAAGCGCTCGAAGTCGGCCGGGCAGGCCCCGCCGCTGGCGTCGAAGGCCAGCATGCCGATGAAGGCGCCGGTGAAGGAGGCATGCTCGCCCCGGCCGCCTTCGTCGGAGACGACGCTGGCGTCGAGCACCGGCCCCACGTCGCGCCAGCCCTCGCCCCAGTCGGCCTGGAACTGCAGCCGGGCGCCGTCGACGCGGGCCGCCAGCTGCACGGCCCCGTCGGCGGGCAGGCGCACCGGCTCGGCGAGGGGGAAGTGCAGCGGCGCGTCCGGCCAGTCGCCGGGGCAGGAGAGCAGGCTCAGCACGCGGCCCAGGGCGTCGTCCCAGGTGACCACGAGGGCGTGGAACTTGTGGCGGTTGTAGTAGAGCGTCAGGCCGGCGCCCTGCTGGTAGCTCGCGGGCGAGAAGCGCAGCGTGGTCTCGGCGTGGAAGGCATGGTCCTCCTGGCGCCGGGCGACGAGGCTCTGCTCGAACCAACTGCCCACCGACTCCCGGCCGAACAGTCGCAGGGCCTCGCCGGTCAACGCGAAAAGGCGTTCGGGCTCGGGCGTGCGCAGCCACTGGAACTCCGGCGGCAGGGCGCGGGCGCCGGCGAAGTTGCGCCGCACTGCTTCGCGGCGCAGCGGCTCGGCGGCCGAGGGCGCCGGCACGTCCACCGCGGGCACCTGGCCGCCGTGGGCGAGATAGAGCCAGCCGTCCTCGCGCCACTCGCAGCGCTGCAGGGCCGTCTCGCGGCCCAGGGGCGAGCGCCTCAGGCCGGGCAGGGGGCGGGTGCACAGGTGGGCGAGGTAGACGCTGCCGTCGGCCAGGGTCACGACCTGCCCGTGGCCGGCGCGCTGCAGCGGGGCCCCGGGCGCGCCCGCGCTGGTGAGGACGTGCTGGTTCGGGTGCGTCTCGTAGGGCCCCTGCAGCTGGCGCGAACGGGCCAGGGTCACGGCATGCTCGTAGCCCGTGCCCCCCTCGGCCGTGATGAGGTAGTACCAGCCCTCGCGCTTGAAGAGGTGCGGCCCTTCGACCAGGCCCAGCGAGGTGCCGCGGTAGATCTTGGTGACCGGGCCGACGAGGCGGCGGCGTTCGGGGTCCCACTCCTGCAGCAGGATGCCGTCGAAGGCCGTAGCGCCGGGGTGGGCGTGGCCCGACGCCGCGCGGTGGTCCCACAGCATGTTGAGGAACCACTTGCGGCCGTCGTCGTCGTGGAAGAGGGAGGGATCGAAGCCCGAGGAGTTGACGTAGGCCGGCTCGCTCCACGGGCCTTCGATGCTCGGCGCCGTGACGATGTAGTTGTGCGCATCCTTGAAGCTGCCCTCGAAGCGCTTCACGTCGGTGTAGACCAGCCAGAACAGGTCGTCCGACCACGACAGGCAGGGCGCCCAGACGCCGCAGGAGTCGGGGTTGCCGCGCAGGTCCAGCTGGCTGGCGCGGGCCAGCGGCCGGGCCACCAGCGTCCAGTTGACGAGGTCGCGGGAGTGATGAATCTGCACGCCCGGGTACCACTCGAAGGTGGAGGTGGCGATGTAGACGTCGTCGCCGACGCGGCAGATGGAGGGGTCCGGGTTGAATCCGGGCAGGACGGGGTTGCGGATCATGACGGGCGTGAGAGGGGGTAGGTAACGCTACCATAGTTGCCAGAAGTGCCGCGATCCGAGGTTTCCTCAGTGAAGGATGAGCCCTGTCGTAAACCATGAGGCTCGGCGAAGGCGGCATCGCTAGACTGGATTGATCGCGCAACCATGCGGCCGGCCGGCCTTGTCGATGAAATCCAAGCTGCTCGCCGTCCTGTCGTTCGCACTGGTCTCGGCCATCGCTTCTGCCGCCCCGACCGGCTGCGAAGCCCCCGCCTCGGTCTGCGCCCGCGACATGGGCGGCAGCTTCGGCCTCGTGCGCGGCGGCCAGCCGGCGGCGGTGCTGGTCGAGCCTGGCGCCGATGCGGCGCTGCGCCATGCCGCCGACGGCTTCGCGGCCGACCTCGAACGCGTCGGCGGCAGGCCGGCCCCGCGCCTTCAGGCCCTGGCCGGCGCGCCGCGCGAGCTGGTGGTCATCGGCGAGCTGGGGCGCAGCGCGGCCATCGACGGGCTGGTCGCCCGCGGCCTGCTGCAGGCGGCGGACCTGAAGGGCCGGTGGGAGGCCTACCGCCAGGCCGTGGTGGAGCACCCCTTCCCAGGCGTCGACCGGGCCCTGGTCATCGTCGGCGCCGACCGGCGCGGCGCGGTCTTCGGGGCTTACGACCTGTCCGAGCGCATCGGCGTCAGCCCCTGGCACTGGTGGGCCGACGTGCCGGTGCCGCGCCGCGCGGACGTCTTCGTCACCGCCGGCGCGCGCGCCGACCGGCCTGAGGTGAAGTACCGCGGCTTCTTCGTCAACGACGAGGACCCGGCCCTGGGCAGCTGGGCGCGCAAGACCTTCGGCGGCACCAATGCCGCCTTCTACCGGCACGTCTTCGAACTGCTGCTGCGCCTGCGCGGCAACTACCTCTGGCCGGCGATGTGGCAGCCCCGCGCCTTCGCCGCCGACGACCCGAGGGCCATGGTGCTGGCCGACGAGATGGGTGTCGTCATGGGCACCTCCCACCACGAGCCCATGATGCGGGCGCATGACGAGTGGCGGCGCTTCGGAGGCGGTGCCTGGGACTATGCGAAGAACGCCGGACAGCTGCGGGAGTTCTGGCGCGGCGGCATCCAGCGCATGAGGGGCCGGCCCGGCGGCGGGGCCTTCGACAGCCTCGTCACCCTCGGCATGCGCGGCGATGGCGACGAGCCCATGAGCGAGGGCACGGCCATCGGCATGCTCGAAGGCATCGTCCGCGACCAGCGCCGCATCATTGCCGACGTGACCGGCCGCCCCGCCGAGCGCACGCCGCAGATGTGGGCCCTCTACAAGGAGGTGCAGGACTACTTCGACAAGGGCATGCAGGTGCCCGACGACGTGTTGCTGCTCTTCTGCGACGACAACTGGGGCCAGGTGCGGCGCCTGCCCGCGCCCGGCGCGCGGCGGCCCGGCGGCTACGGCATCTACTACCACTTCGACTACGTCGGCGCGCCGCGCAACTACAAGTGGCTCAACACCAACCAGATCGAGAAGACCTGGCAGCAGATGGACCTGGCCCGTGCCCACGGGGCCGATGCGCTGTGGATCGCCAACGTCGGCGACATCAAGCCGATGGAGTTGCCGCTCAGCTTCTTCCTCGACATGGCCTGGGCCCCGTCGCGCATGACGCCTGCGGCGCTGGCGGCCTACCCGCGCGACTGGGCGGCGCGCCAGTTCGGCCCGGCGCTGGCCGCCGAGATCGGCGACATCCTCACGCGCTACGGCCAGTACGCGGCGCGCCGCAAGCCCGAACTCGTCGACCCCGACAGCTTCACCCTCGGCGCCGCCTCGGCCAGCGCGCTGGACGGCGGCGACTTCGGCCGCCGCGTGGCCGAATGGGCGGCCCTGGAGGCGCGCGTGGCCGCCGTCAAGGCGGCGCTGCCGGCCGAGCAACTCGACGCCTTCTTCCAGCTCGTCGAGCATCCGGTGCTCGCGCTGGCCAACCTCTACCGGCTGTACGAGGCCGTGGCCTGGAACCGCCGGCTGGCCGCGGCAGGGGACGTGCGCGCCAATGCCTTTGCCGACGCGGCCGAGGCCGCCTTCAGGCGCGACGCCGCCATCGCCGCCCAGTACCACGGCCTGCGCGGCGGCAAGTGGAACGGCATGATGCTGCAGACCCACATCGGCTACACGAGCTGGCAGCAGCCCGAGCGCGACCTCATGCCGGCGGTGCAGCGCCTGCCGGGAGCCGCCCCCGATGCAGCCTCGGTGCTCGCCCAGCTGCGGCGGTCGCCGGTGCCTGCGTCCGCCGGCCTGCGCATCGAGGCCACCCGCTTCGCCCGGGCCATCCCTGGCCGTGGCCTCGCGTGGACGGCCATTCCCCACCTCGGCCCCGGCGAAGGTGCGATGGTGGCCCTGCCGCAGCGCCGGTCCGCCACGACGGTGGCCGACGGCGTGCGGCTGGACTACGACGTCGAGCTGCCGGGCGGCGGCGATGTGGCGCTGCAGCTGCACCTCGCACCGACGCTGGACACCCGCAACGCCGGCGGCATCCGCGTGGCCGTGGCCCTGGACGAGCAGCCGCCACGGGAGCTGAAGCTGGACCTGAAGCCGACGCCGGGCCCCGAGCTCAGCCGCAGCGAGCGCGACTGGGCCCGCGCGGTCAAGGACAACGACGCCGTGCTGACGACCTCCTTCAGCGGCATCGCGCCGGGCCGCCACGTCGTGCGCGTCTGGCGGCTGGACGACAACCTGGTGCTGCAGGCCCTGGTGCTCGAGCCGGCCCCGGCATCCGCGCCGCGCGGCGCGGCCGAGACCGGCCGCCATCGCAACCTCGTGCGCGAGCTGCTCCCCGGAGTGACTGAGGCCGACGTCGACCGCAAGCTGGCCACCTACTGGCGCTCGCTCTTCGAGGGCGACGCCTCGCACCGGGTGGTCTACGCCGGCGCCCCGACGCCCGACGGCCCGAGCGCCTACGTCCTCGACGTGGGCAATGCCGACGTGCGCAGCGAAGGCATGTCCTACGGGATGATGATCGCCGTGCAGATGGACCGGCAGGCCGAGTTCGACGCGCTGTGGAACTGGGCCGCCACCCACATGCGCTACCGCTCGGGGCCGCGGGCCGGCTACTTCCGCTGGCAATGCCAGCCGGCCGGCTGCGACCAGGACGCCGTGCCGGCGTCCGACGGCGAAGAGTACTTCGCGACCGCCCTGCTGATGGCCGCCTCGCGTTGGGGCAGCCGCACCGGCCTTTACGACTACGAAGGCCAGGCCAACGCCATCCTCGACACGATGCTGCACAAGGAGGACATGAACGGCGGCGTCGTCGACGGCGTGCGCTCCATGTTCTCGCCCGAGCGCGGCCAGGTCGTCTTCGTGCCCATCGGCGACGCGGCCCGCTTCACCGACCCCTCCTACCACCTGCCGGCCTTCTACGAACTGTGGGCGCGGCGGGCTCGCGGCTGGCAGGGCCGCCAGGCCGAGGACCGCGCCCGCTGGGCCGACATCGCCGCGATCAGCCGCGGCTACTTCTCCGCCGCGGCCCACCCCGCCACCGGCCTCACGCCCGACTACGCCGGCTTCGACGGCCGCCCGCGCGCGCACGAGGGCCACGAGGACTTCCGCTACGACGCCTTCCGCACGGCGGTGAACTGGAGCATCGACCAGGCCTGGTGGGGCCGCAACCCCGACGCCGCGGCCCTGAGCCGCAGGCTGCTGGGCTTCTTCGCCGCCCAGCCCGTCCAGCCCTACCCGCATCTCTACACGGTGGCCGGCCGGCCGCTGAACACCGAGCGATCGACCGGCCTGATGGCCAGCAATGCCGTCGCGGCCCTGCTCGTCGAGCCGCCGCTGGCCCGCCGCTTCGTCGACGACCTCTGGGCGCTGGAGCCGCCTGCCGGCCAGTGGCGCTACTACGACGGCCTGCTGCAGTTCATGGCGCTGCTGCACGTGACGGGGCGGTTCAGGGCCTGGTGAGGGGCGGCCGGCGCTTGCTCATGGAGGCGCCGCGCCGTGTGTGATCGTGCGTCGTTCCGCACCATTGCAGCCACGCTCTCCGCGGTGGACAGATTCCTTGATGCGGCAGGCGACGCCAGCGGCAACCACCTCGGCGCCGAGCGCGACGCGCTGCTGCGCGGTATCGTGGCCCGTTACGGCAACTGGTGAGGTTGCCGGGCCAACCAGGGAGGCCGCATGAGCAAGACCGTGAAATCCAAGGACAGCAACGGCATCGTCAACACGTTGGTGCTGGAAGACGCCGACATGGCGGCGCTGCTGCTGCTGAAGTCGCGCAGCAAGGGCGGCTTCAAGCTCAGCATCACGGCCGCGTCCGCCGACGGCGACGTCATCTTCATCACCCAGAAGGGCCGCATCTACGAGATGCAGCGCAAGGATCTCTTCAAGTAGGGCCGCCGGCGCGGCCGGCGGGCTGGAGACAATAGGCCGCATGGGCAGCGGCAGGCGCGAGTGCGGGCGAGCGGGGCAACAGGCGATGGTGCGGGCTTGAGGCTCGCTGCCGCCATCGCCGGCCGCATGCCCGGCCGCCGCCTGAACGCGGCGCTGCTGTGTTCGCTGCTTGTCCATGCGCTGCTGCTGAGCCTGAGCTTCGGGGCCGGCCTCGGCCTGCCGGGGCTGGAACTGCCCTGGCAGACGCGTCGGGCCGAGGCGCCCGAACTGCGTGTTCGCCTGCAGGCCCTGGAAGCACCTGCGCCCCCGCCTGCGTTGACCGGGCCGCCCGCCGCTGCGGCCGAGCCGCAGGCAGCCGCCACCGCATCGCCGCCCGAGCAAGCGACCACGGTGCGGATGCTGGCCCCGGCCGAGCTGCCCTCAGAGCCGGCGCCGCTGCCGGATGCCGGCCGCGCCCTGCTCGCCACGCCGCGCCCCGACGTGCCCTGGGCGGTGGACCCGGCGTCGGCCGTGCCGAGGGCGGCCGTCGCCACCCTGTCCGGCGCCGCCAGCCCCGCGGTCGAAACCCTCCGTGGTGCCGGTGAGGCCCTGCGCTTGCGTGATCAGGCCGCGCCGCCGGCCGTCGACGCCCGCCTGCCGACGGCCGCGGTCGCCGCGCTGTCGGCGGCCTCCGGCCCCACGGTCGAGCCCTTGCGGCGGGCCGCCGATTCGCTGCGCATCCGTGACGAGCGACGCCCTGCCGTCGACGGTGCCCTCGACGACGCGCGGACCCTGCCCACCAGCACGGTGGCCGCCTTGTCCGCGGCGTCCAGTCCCGGCGTGGAACCGCTGCGCCGCGCGGCCGAAGGCCTGCGTCCCAGCGCCGAGCGGCCGGGTGCCGAACTGGCCCGCCTCGACCAGGCGCGGCTGGAGGCGATACAGGGGGCTCGGCAGCTCGAGGCGGCACGCCAGGCCGGCGAGCGCCAGGAGGCCGCGCGGCAGGCTGCGGTGCGCCAGGAGGCGGCCCGGCAGGAGGCCGCCCGTCAGGAGGCGAAGAGGGCGGCGGCCCAGGCCGAGGAGGATGCCCGCGAGGCCCGGCTGCGCGCCATCGGCCGCCAGCTCGACGAGGAAGCCGCGCGCCGCGACGCCGAGCGCCGCCGGCCCGACTGGGCGCCGGCGCGGCGCGGCCGTCTCTTCGGCCGCAGCGACCCCAACGAGGAACTGGTGCTCTACGGCGAGGCATGGGCCCGCAAGATCCAGCTCAACGCGGCGTTCGAGACGGTGCAGGAGGCGGCCCGGCAGGCCCAGACCGATGCCATCGTCACGGTGGCCGTGCGCAGCGACGGCTCGGTGGAATCCATCGTCTTCGTGCGCTCCAGCGGCGTGCCGGCCGTGGACGACGCCATCCGCCGCCTCGTGCAGGCCCAGGAGCGCTACCCGGCCTTCCCGCCGGCCCTGCTGCGGGACTTCGACGTGGTCGAGATCCGCCGCAGCTGGCACTTCGACACGGCCGTGCGCCTCTACTGAGCGGGAACGCGGATTGGACGACGGCTCAGCGCGCGCCCTGCAGCGTCGCGCCGGCGGCCCGCACGACCGGCCAGTTCGCGACGATCTTCGTGCGCGTGAGTTCCACCTCGCCCTTTTCCTCGGCCGCCAGCACGGCCTCTTCGGAGGTGAGGGTGTGGGGCGCGACGCCGGGCTTCCAGCGCACCATCACCAGCACCCACAGCGGGCTGTAGGTCGGGTCGGCGTTGCTGCCGCCGACGGGCCGGGGAATGGAGGGCAGCACGGTCGCCTGCTCCTCGTTCGGGAACTTGTAGGCGCGTTCGACCGGCGCGCCGGGGCGCAGGGTCTCGGCCAGGGCCGGCACGTAGTTGATGCCCTGCTTGCGCGCGATGGCGGCGTCAGAGATGTCGGTGCTGACGTAGTGGACGACCTGGCCCTCGAACCAGGCTTCCTTCACGGGCAGGGTGATCTCCGCGGCGTCGGCCGTGGCGGCTGCGGCCAGCAGCAGGAGGGCGGTGGTCAGGCGGTGGGGGTTCGACCTCGGCATCGCGGCTTCCTCGGCGGTGAAAGCCGCGATTCTTGCGGCATGCCGCGCCGAGGCAAGGGCATATTGCTCAACCGCCGGGCCGCTCAGCCGAACTCGCTGCGCAGGGCGGCGTAAAGGCGCTGGAAACGGGCGTGGCGGGGTTGCAGCGCCGCGGCCAGGGCGGGGTCGGGTTCGGCGACGCGGGCGACCTCGGGCGTGCGGCAGACCTCGTCGAGAGCGCCGCCGCAGGCCAGCCAGGCCAGCCGCGCCGCGCCGAGGGCGCCGCCGGCCTCCGCCCCGACGCCGTTGACCAGGGGCGTGCCGAGCATCGAGGCCAGCAGCCGGGCCCACCAGGCGCTGCGCGCGCCGCCGCCCACCAGCCAGAGCGAGTCGGCGCCGCCGCCGCCGGCTTGCAGGGCCTGCCAGCCGTCGAGCAGCCCGAAGCCCACGCCTTCGAGCACGGCATAACCCAGAGCCGCAGCGTCATGCTCGTGCGTGAGGCCGAAGAACACGCCCTGGGCGTTGGCGTTGTTGTGGGGCGTGCGCTCGCCGCTGAGGTAGGGCAGGAAGAGCGGGGCGCGCTCGCGCTGGGCAGGCGTCAGCGCGGCCACCTTGTCGATCAGGGCCGCCTCGCCCGGCTCGCCCAGGGTCTGGGTGACCCAGCGCAGCGCGCTGGCGGCGCTGAGCATGACGCTCATCTGGTGCCAGGTGCCGGGCAGGGCGTGGCAGAAGGCGTGCACGGCGCGCCCGGGGTTGGGGCTGAAGGCCTCGTTGCACAGGAAGATGACGCCCGAGGTGCCCAGGGACAGGAAGCCCTGGCCGGGCTTGACGACGCCCATGCCCACGGCGCTGGCCGCGTTGTCCCCGCCGCCTCCGGCGATGACGGTGCCCGGGTGCAGGCCCCAGCGCACCGCGAGGTCATGCCGCAGGCCGGCGCTTGGCTCGCTGCCCTCGACGAGGCGGGGCATGTGGCTTTCGTCCAGGCCGGTCAGGGCCAGGGCCTCGGGCGACCAGCGGCGGCGCGCCACGTCCAGCCACAGCGTGCCGGCGGCGTCGCTCATCTCGCCGACGTGCGAACCGCTCAACTGCAGGCGCAGCCAGTCCTTGGGCAGCAGCACCTTCGCCACGCGACCGAACAGCTCGGGCTCGTGGCGGCGCATCCACGCCAGCTTGGGCGCGGTGAAGCCCGGCATGGCGAGGTTGCCGGTGATGGCCGGCAGCTCGGGGCAGGCGGCCATCATCTCGGCGCACTCCGCGCCGCTGCGGCCGTCGTTCCACAGGATGGCCGGGCGCAGCACGCGGTCGGCCGCGTCCAGCGTGACGGCGCCGTGCATCTGGCCCGACAGGCCGATGCCGCGCACGGCGGCCAGCTCGGCGGCATGCGCCGTCTTGAGCTGGGACATGCCCTGGTCGAGCGCGGCCCACCAGGCGGCGGGGTCCTGCTCGCTCCACAAGGGCTGCGGGCGCTGCACGGTGAGGGCGACACCGGTGGTGGCGACGATGCGGTGCTGCTCGTCGAGCAGCAGCAGCTTCAGCTCGGAGGTGCCGAGGTCGATGCCTAGGAACATCTCAAATCTCCGGGGGGCTTGTCGGGGCAGTGCGGGTTGCCCACGTTCCTTTCAACACAGCCACAGAGACACGGAGGCACAGAGACGCTCGGACAGGGGCGACGACGTGGCGCCTCTGTGTCTCTGTGCCTCTGTGGCTTTGTTTCCTGGGCCGTGCGAGAAGGATCAGACGAAGGCGTTGACGATGTTCTCCAGACGCTCCTGCCGGCCAGAGCGCGGGCTGGGCGAGATGCCCTGGCCGTGCACGACGGCGGCCAGGTCGTCCAGGCTCGCGCCACCGTGGATCTTCCTGCCCAGTTCGCCCTCCCAGCCGGCATAGCGCTCGCTGACGGCCTTCTCCAGCTGACCGCTCTGGTAGAGCTCCGCCGCGCACAGGAAGGCGCGGGCCATGGTGTCCATGCCGCCGATGTGGCCTTCGAGCTGGTCGGTCGGGTCGATGGACTGGCGGCGCACCTTGGCGTCGAAATTGGTGCCGCCGGTGGTGAAGCCGCCGGCGCGGATGATCTCCAGCATGGCCGGCACCAGGGCCGCGTGGTTGTTGGGGAACTGGTCGGTGTCCCAGCCGAGCTGCTCGTCGCCGCGGTTGGCGTCGATGGAGCCGAAGATGCCCAGGGCGCAGGCCGTGGCCACCTCGTGCTCGAAGCTGTGGCCGGCCAGCGTCGCGTGGTTGACCTCGAGGTTGACCTTGACCTCGTTCTCCAGGCCGTAGGTCTTGAGGAAGCCGTAGACGGTCGCGCTGTCGTAGTCGTACTGGTGCTTGGTGGGCTCCTGCGGCTTGGGCTCGATGAGGATGGTGCCCTTGAAGCCGATCTTGTGCTTGTGCTCGACCACGGCCGACAGGAAGCGGCCGTACTGGGCCAGTTCGCGCTTGAGGTCGGTGTTGAGCAGGGTCTCGTAGCCTTCGCGGCCGCCCCAGAGCACATAGTTCTGGCCGCCGAGGCGGTGGGTCCACTCCAGCACGTGCTTGACCTGCGCGGCGGCGTAGGCGAAGACCTCGGGATCGGGGTTGGTGGCGGCACCGCTCATGTAGCGCGGGTTGGAGAACAGGTTGGCCGTGCCCCAGAGCAGGCCGACCTTGCCGTCCTGCATCTTCCTGGCGGCGGCTTCGAGCAGGCCGTCGAGGATGCGGTTGGACTCGGCCAGCGTGGCGCCCTCGGGAGCCACGTCGCGGTCGTGGAAGCACCAGTAGGGCAGGCCGAGCTTGCCGAAGAAGTCGAAGGCGGCGTCGAGCTTGAGGTACGCGGCCTTGACGGCGTCGCCCTCGGCGAACCAGTTGCGCTGGTGGGCCGTGGCGCCCAGGCCGAAGACGTCCTCGCCCTTCCAGCAGAAGTTGTGCCAGTAGCAGACGGCCGGGCGCAGGTGCTCGGCCAGGGTCTTGCCGAGGACGACGCGCTGGGCGTCGTACCAGCGGTAGGCCAGCGGGTTGGTGGACTTGGGGCCCTCGTAGCTGACGACGGGGAGATCGGAATAGGCGGTGCTCATGGCGGATGTCCTTGACTGGCGGGATCGAGGGGAGAGGCGGGATGGGTCAGGCGGCGGCCGGCACGCCGCGGGCGCCGGCGTCGTCGTCGGTGGCGGGCTGGGCCTTGGCGCGGCGCTCGGCCAGTTCGTCGGCCATGCGCAGCGTGGTGGGCTTGTCGAGCTTGTTGGCCAGCAGGCACAGGGTGCAGGCGGCAAACAGCGCGCCGACACCGAAGCTGGAGGCCACGCGGTAGCCCTCGATGGCGCTGGGCGCCGACGGGGCCTGGGTGTCGTAGCCGAAGAAGCCGGCCAGGAACCACAGCAGGCCGGCCGAGCCCAGCGCCAGGCCGGACTTCAGCGAGAAGCCGATGGTGGCGAACACCATGCCGGTGAAGCGGCGGCCGGTCTGCCATTCGGAGTAGTCGGCGGCGTCGGCGTACATGGCCCACATGACGGCGATGGTGGGCGCGTAGAACACGGCGCCGAGCATGTGCAGGGCCAGCATGCCCCAGACGGCGGGGGGCGGCAGGGCGTACAGCGCGCAGGCCGCCAGCGTCGACAGCCCGAAGCCGGCGGTGGCGACGGCGCGCCTGCCGAAGCGCGCCGACAGGCCCGAGGACGCCATGATGACGACGATGGTCGTCGCAAAGCCGGCCATGTTGATGAGGCTGTTGTAGACGTCGGCGACGTTGGAGCTGGCGAGCTGGTCGCGCGTGCCGTGCACGATGTAGCCGAGGGCGTCGGCCAGGCTGCAGGTGCCACCCGGGTCGGGCGTGGTCAGGCCGAGGGCGGCGACGAAGTCGAACATCGCCGCCTTGTCCACGTAGTGGTGGTAGTAGTTGAAGTGGGCGCCGCCGCGCAGGGACAGCATGCCGAAGTTGAAGACGGTGTAGGCCACCAGGGCGATCCAGGGGCCGTTCCTGAGCAGGTCGGCGAAGTCCTGCCTGGGCGTGGCGCGGGTCTCCTGGATGGGCTTGATGCGCTCGCGCGTCGTGAAGAAGGTGACGAGGAAGAGCACCAGGCAGGCCACGGCCCAGATCGTCATCGTCACCTGCCAGCCGTGCGCGCGGTCGTGCCCCTGTGCGAACTTGGCCACCAGGGGCAGGGTGAAGCCGCCGACGATGAACTGGGCGACGTTGACCGACACGAAGCGGAAGGAGTTGAGCTTGGTGCGTTCGTTCAGGTCGGCCGTCATGACGCCGCCGAGGGCCGAGTACGGCATGTTGTTCATCGAGTACAGCGTCATCAGCAGGGTGTTGGTGATGCCGGCGTAGGCGACCACCATGCCCGTGCTCCAGCCCCAGGCCGGGTCCGGCGCCGTGTAGGCCAGCACCATGACGACGGCCCAGGGCACCGCCGTCCACAGCACCCAGGGGCGGAACTTGCCCCAGCGGGTGTCGGTGCGGTCGGCCAGCACGCCCATGACGGGGTCGAAGACGGCGTCCCACAGCCGCGGCCACAGCAGGATGGCGGCGGCCGTGTTGGCCGACAGGCCGAACACGTCCGTGTAGAAGTTCAGCTGGAACAGCACCATGGACATGAAGACCAGGTTGGCGGCGGCGTCGCCCGCGCTGTAGCCGGCTTTCTCGAGGAAGGACAGGGGCTGGTGGGTGGCCATGGGCTTGTCTCGTGTCGTTGTCGTGGGGGCCGCGGTCTGGTGCCGCTTACTTCGCAAGGTAGGTGAAGTGGTCGAAATCGGCATGCCGGCGCGTGCCGGACAGGTCCTGGCAGGCCAGCCCGATGAAGTTGCCGGTGAAGCCGAAGCTGTTGGCGAAGCCGTTGATGAAGCGGGTGGCGAACTCGTCGCTCAGCATGGCGGTGTCCAGCGGCTCGCCCAGCGGCTGCCAGGCCTGGCCGCCCTGGCGGTGGAAGAAGCGGTAGCTGTCGTGGCTGAACTCCACCGCCAGGTCCACCGGGCCCGCGGCCAGGGCGACGGCGGCGCCGTTGGCGCTGTAGGCGCCATCGCGGTTGACGTGCAGGGCCACGACGCGCTCGCCGCTGTCGGGGTCGCGCGTGACGTGCAGGTAGGCGTGGTTGCGGGTGTTGTAGTAGGCGACGAGGCCGGCCATCTGCTGGTAGTGCTCGGGCTCGAAGTCGACCCGCGTCTCGGCGCGGCAGTGGAAGTGCTGCTGGCGGCGGGCGACCAGGCTCTGGTCGAAGCTGCTCATCAGCGACTCGCGGCCCTTCAGCCGCAGGTGGCCCGGGCGTTCGGTGAGCGACACCCAGCTCTCGTCGAAGGGCCGGCGCAGCGCGTTGAGGTGGCCGCTGAAGCTGGTGGCGTCGAAGTCGTCGCGTGCCGGCTCGGCGGGGAAGGGGTGGGGCGGCAGCCGCGGGGCCTCTACCTGCAGGCTGGGCTGCTGGCCGTGGCCGCCGACGACCTCGGGCCAGTCGTCCTCGCGCCAGCGGATGCGCTGCAGAGCCGTCTCGCGGCCGAGCGGGCAGTGCAGGCCGGCATAGCCGGCGGCGGGGTCGTTGGCCGCTGCGTTGGGGCCGGTCCATTCCAGCGGCCGGCCGCAGAGGTGGGCCATGAACCATTCGCCGCCGGCCGTCTCGACGAGGCTGGCGTGGCCGGCTCGCTGCAGGCCGTCGGTACGCTTGCCCCAGGAGGTCAGCAGCGGGTTGCCGGGCAGGGTCTCGTAGGGGCCGTCGATGGCGCGCGAGCGGGCCAGCGTGACGGCGTGCTCGTAGAAGGTGCCGCCCTCGGCCGTGAGCAGGTAGTACCAGCCGTTGCGGCGGTAGAGGTGGGGGCCCTCGACGACGCCCAGCGGCGTGCCGGCGTAGATGTTCTTCACCGGCCCCGTGAGGCGGCGGGCCTCGGCGTCGTACTGCTGCAGCAGGATGCCGTTGAAGTGGTGCTTGCCCGGTGCGTGCGTCCACTGCTGGTTGACCAGCCACGTTTTTCCAGTCCCGCGGCCGTCATCGTCGTGGAACAGGCTGGGGTCGAAGCCCGAGCTGTTGAGGTAGATGGGCTCGCTCCAGGGGCCGTCGATGCTGGGGGCGGTGACGAGGTAGTTGTGGACGTCCTTGAAGGCGCCAAGGATGCTGCGCACGTCGCTGTAGATCAGCCAGAACCGGCCGGCCGCGTAGCTGAGGCAGGGGGCCCAGACGCCGGCGGAGTCGGGGTGGCCGGTGAGGTCGAGCTGGCTGGTGCGCGTGACGGCATAGCTGTGGTGACGCCAGTTCACGAGGTCGCGCGAGTGGTGGATGCGCACGCCGGGCCACCACTCGAAGGTGGAGGTGGCGATGTAGTAGTCGTCGCCATCGGCACCGGGCACGCGGCAGATGGAGGGGTCCGGATGGAAGCCGGGCAGGATGGGGTTGGCGATCATCGTCACGGGCGGTCAGGCGCCGGGCTGGGCGCGGGAGGCGGGTTGGGTGGTCAGGGACGGCGGGCGGCACGGCCAGCCGGCGTGGATGAGCCGGGCGCCGATGAGCTGGCGGCCCGCGACGGCCGGCGTCGATGCCATCAGGCGGCCCGCGGAAGGCGACTGTTAGCGCTAGCGGCGATGCTGCGGGTTAACCCCTGGCAAGGCGGCTGCGGGAGGGGCGCTCGGAGCGCGCTGGGATTCAAGATTTCGTCTCCGTGGCGAGGCACTCGGCGGTGCTTCTTCATGGCATGCTGTGGAGCGCAAATGTAGCGCTACCATTTGGCCTTGCGCAAGCGTGGTTTACGCTCGGCCGGCGCGTTGGAGGAGACGTGATGAGGATGTGCAGGCTTTGGCTCTGGCTGACGGCCCTGGCCCTGGCGATGCCGCTGGGGGCGCGGGCCGAGGACGGCCATGAGCTGTGGCTGCGCTATCGCCCCTTGTCCGCCGCGGGCCAGGCCGGCCTGCGCGCCGTCGCCCGGGCCGTGGTGCACGGCGGGCCGGCGTCGCCGACGCTGCGGGCCGCGGTGGCCGAACTGCGGCGCGGGGTGGCCGCCCTGGCGGGCCGGGAGCCGCCCGAGGGCCGGCGCCTGGTGCCGGGAGCGCTGGTGCTCGCCACGCCCGAATTCGCACCAGCGGGTCTGCAGCTGCGCTGGCGCGATCTCGGGCGCGAAGGCTATGCGCTGCGCCGCACGAGGCTGCAGGGGCGCGAGGTGACGGTCATCGCCGCCAACACCGACCTCGGCCTGCTGTACGGCAGCTTCGCCTGGCTGCGCGCAGCCCAGGCCGGCGCCGAACTGCGGCGCCTGGACGCGACCTCGGTGCCCAAGGTGGGACTGCGCCTGCTCAACCACTGGGACAACCTCGACCGCAGCGTCGAGCGCGGCTATGCGGGCGCGTCGATCTGGGACTGGTGGAAGCTGCCCGACATCACCGGCCCGCGCTACGCCGAGTACGCGCGGGCCAACGCCTCCATCGGCATCAACGGCACGGTGCTGAACAACGTCAACGCCAAGGCGGAGTCCCTGACGGCACCCTTCCTCGCCAAGGCCGCGGCCCTGGCGGACGTGTTCCGGCCCTACGGCCTCAAGGTCTTCCTGTCGGCGCGCTTCTCGGCGCCGGTGGAACTCGGCGGGCTGAAGACGGCCGACCCGCTGGACCCGGCCGTGCGCGCCTGGTGGCGGGCCAAGGCGGACGAGGTCTACCGCGCCATGCCTGACTTTGGCGGCTTCCTCGTCAAGGCCAATTCCGAAGGCCAGCCGGGGCCGCAGGACTACGGCCGCACCCACGCCGACGGCGCCAACATGCTGGCCGAGGCGCTGGCGCCGCATGGCGGCGTGGTGCTGTGGCGGGCCTTCGTGTATGCGCACGAGAACGCCGGCGACCGCGCCGGCCAGGCCTATGCCGAGTTCCAGCCGCTGGACGGCCGCTTCGCGCCCAACGTCGTCGTGCAGGTCAAGAACGGCCCCATCGACTTCCAGCCCCGCGAGCCCTTCCACCCGCTCTTCGGCGCCATGCCCCGCACGCCGCTGGGGCTGGAGCTGCAGATCACCAAGGAGTACCTCGGCTTCTCGACCCACCTGGCCTACCTCGGCACGCTCTTCGAGGAGGTGCTGCGCGCCGACACCGGCCATGGCGGCACGGTGGCCCGGGTCGTCGACGGGCGGCTGCAGGGCCAGCGCCTCACGGCCATGGCCGGCGTGGCCAACATCGGCACCGACCGCAACTGGTGCGGCTCGCAGTTCGACCAGGCCAACTGGTACGCCTTCGGCCGCATGGCCTGGGACCCGGACCTGTCGGCAAGGGCCGTGGCCGAGGAATGGGCGGCCCAGACCTTCTCCGCCCGCCGCGCCGCCCGTGACGCCATCGTCGAGCTGATGATGGGCTCGCGCGAGGCGGTGGCCGACACCATGACGCCGCTCGGCCTGCACCACCTGATGGGTAGCGGCCACCACTACGGCCCCGCGCCCTGGGTTGACGACCTGGAGCGGCCGGACTGGAACCCCGTCTACTACCACCGCGCCGGCCGCGACGGCATCGGCTTCGACCGCTCGCCCACCGGCAGCAACACCGTGGCGCAGTACGCCGCGCCGGTGGCGCGGCTGTGGGCCGACCCACGCACCACGCCGCCGGCCCTGCTGTTGTGGTTCCACCACTTGCCCTGGGACTACCGCATGCCCTCGGGCCGCACGCTGTGGGCCGAGCTGGTGGCGCGTTATGACGCCGGCGTCGCGGCGGTGGACGACATGGGCCGCCGCTGGGCCGCGCTGCGCGGCGAGGTGGACGGCGAGCGCCACGCCGAGGTGGCGGCCTACCTGGCCGTCCAGGCGAAGGAGGCGCGCTGGTGGCGCGGCGCCTGCCTGGGCTATTTCCAGTCCGCGTCGAGCCTGCCGCTGCCGCCGGGCGTGCGCCCGCCCGAGCACGACCTGGCCTTCTACAAGGCCCTGCGCTTCCCCTTCGCCCCGGGGCGGGGCGGCTGACAGGTCGGGCCGCCGTCCCATGCCATTGAGACAAAATCGCAGCTTCCGCCGCGCCGCGGCCCGGCCCCAAAGAACAATGAACTCTCGAGGTGCAGATTGAAGCCAAACGTGCGCCAGGGGCGTAGCACCAAGGTGGCCACCATCGCCGACGTGGCCAGCCTGGCGGGGGTGTCGCCGATGACGGTCTCGCGCGTCGTCAACGGCGAGCAGAACGTGAGGCCGGGCACGCGCGAGAAGGTGCAGGCCGCCATCGCGCAGCTCAACTACATGCCCAACCAGGCGGCACGCCGCCTGGCCGGCTCCGAGCCCATCCGCATCGGCATGCTCTACATCGACCCGACGGCCGGCTACCTCAACGAATTCCTCATCGGCCTGCTCAACAAGGCCAGCCTGCGCCACGTGCAGCTCATCGTGCAGCGTGGCGAGGCGGCCCGCGAGGGCGAGGAAAAGCCCGTGGCCGAAATGATCGCCAACGGCATCGACGGCCTCATCCTGCCGCCGCCCTTCTGCGATTCCCAGCCCCTGCTCAAGCTCGTGGCCGAGACCGACACGCCGGTCGTCGTCGTCTCCGCGGGCCAGCCGCCCGAGGACGTCTGCGCCGTCGGCATCGACGACTACCAGGCCGCCTACGACATGACGCGCCACCTGCTCAACCTCGGCCACCACCGCCTGGGCTTCATCATCGGCGACCCCTACCAGAGCAGCAGCGCGCGGCGCCTGGCGGGCTTCCATGCGGCCATGAGCGATGCCGGCCTCAACATCGAGGAGGAAGAGGTCGTCGCCCAGGGCATGTTCACCTACCGTTCGGGCCTGGACGCCGCCGAGTTGCTGCTGTCGCAGGAGCGCCGGCCCACCGCCATCTTCGCGAGCAACGACGACATGGCCGCGGCCACCGTCGCCATCGCCCACCGCATGGGCCTGGACGTGCCCAGCGACCTCACCGTCGTGGGCTTCGACGACGCGCCCCTGGCCACCACCATCTGGCCCGAGCTGACCACGGTGCGCCAGCCCATCATGGAGATGGCCGGCGCGGCCGTCGACCTGCTGGTGCGCCACATCCGCGCCCGCCGCAGCGGCGAGCCGCTGGCGCCGGAGCACGAGCTGATGGACTTCGAGCTCGTCCGCCGCCAGTCCGACGCCGCGCCGCGCCTGCGCCCGCCGCTCAAGCGCAGCCCCGCGGCCAAGGACGACCTGAGCCGCCCGTCCTAGCCGCCGCGAGCCCTGCACCCGAGGCGGCCGGCCCGGCGCGCCTGCCCGCAACCTCTGCACCGTCCGCCATGAACCCACCCACCGCCCCGCGCATCAAGCGCCTGCTGCTGACCGGCGCCGCCGGCAACCTCGGCCGCGTGCTGCGCCCGCGCATGAAGCGCCATTGCGAGACCCTGCGCCTGTCCGACCTCGCGCCCATGGACCCGGCCGGCGAGGGCGAGGAAGTGGTGCCCGCGGCGCTCGAAGACGCCGCCGCCATGCTGGCCCTGCTCGACGGCGTCGACGCCGTGCTGCACTTCGGCGGCGTGTCCATCGAGAAGCCCTTCGAGACCGTGCTGCCGGCCAACATCGTGGGCGCCTACAACGTCTACGAGGCGGCGCGGCGCCAGGGCGTGAAGCGCATCGTCTTCGCCAGCTCCAACCACGTGACGGGCTTCTACAGCCAGGGCGAGACCCTGACGCCGCGCGCCGCGCCGCGGCCCGACGGCTTCTACGGCCTGTCGAAGGCCTTCGGCGAAGACCTGGCGCAGTTCTACTTCGATCGCCATGGCCTGGAGACGGTGTCGCTGCGCATCGGCTCCTGCTGGCCCGTGCCCACCGACCGGCGCATGCTGTCGAGCTGGCTGAGCTACGACGACCTCGAGCGCCTCATCGTCGCGGCGTTGAGCGCGCCGGTCGTCGGCCACAGCATCGTCTACGGCATGAGCGCCAACCGCTCCACCTGGTGGGACAACACGCCGTCCAGCCACGTCGGCTACCGGCCTGAGGACAGCTCCGAGCCCTGGCGGGCCGAGGTCGAGGCGGCCCAGCCCCACGTCGACCCGAGCCGGCCGGAGGTGCGCTGCCAGGGCGGCGGCTTCGTCGTGCTCGGCCCCTTCCCCTTCGCCGGCCAGGAGTGACGATGAACGGCTTCGAGCGCGGTCCGCGCATCCCCTTCCAGCCCGCCTCGCGCCTGCCCGACGCGGCCTTCGAGATCCTCGCACCCGAGGGCCGCGAACTGCGGCTGTTCTCGGCCTGCGTCGAGCAGCTCGCCACCGGCCTGCAATGGGCCGAAGGGCCGGTGTGGTTCGGCGACGGGCGCTACCTGCTGCTGTCCGACATCCCCAACGACCGCATCCTGCGCTGGGACGACTGCAACGGCGCGGTCAGCGAGTTCCGCCAGCCCAGCGGCAATGCCAACGGCCTGGCCCGCGACGCCCAGGGCCGTCTGCTCGCCTGCGAGCACCTGGGCCGGCGCATCACGCGCACCGAGCACGACGGCCGCATTACCGTGCTGGCCGATCGTTTCGACGGCAGGCCGCTGAACTCGCCCAACGACATCACCTGTGCGCCCGACGGTTCCGTCTGGTTCACCGACCCCGACTTCGGCATCGCCGGCCCGTGGGAAGGCGCCTTCGCGCCGGTGGAGCAGCCCCACGGCGTCTACCGCATCGACGCGCAGACCGGCGAGCTGCAGCGCGTGCTGGACGACCTGGCCGGCCCCAACGGCCTGGCCTTCACGCCCGACGGCCGGCGCCTGCTCGTCGTCGAGAGCCGGGCCCAGCCGCACCGGCTGATCTGGTCCTACGCGGTCGACGGCGCGCGCCTGGGCGACAAGCGGCTGCTCATCGACGCCGAAGGCCCGGGTGCCTTCGACGGCATCGCGCTGGACACCGCCGGCCGCGTCTGGTGCGGTTTCGGCAGCAACGGCCAGCCGGGCGCGCTGGCCGAACAACTCGACGGCGTGCGCGTCTACGCCGCCGACGGCCGGCCGCTCGCCCACATCCACCTGCCCGAGCGCTGCGCCAACCTCTGCTTCGGCGGCGCCAAGGGCAACCGGCTCTTCATGGCCAGCAGCCATTCGCTGTACGCCCTCTACGTCAACGCCTGCGGAGCCGTCCGTTGAGCGCGCCGGCCGCCATCGCCTCGCGCGACTACGGCCGCCTGCCCGACGGGCGGCCCGTCACCGAATACCGCCTGGACAACGGCCGCGGCCTCGTGCTGACGGCGCTGGATTGGGGCGGCATCGTCAACGGGCTGTGGCTGCCGGGCACGTCCGCGCCCGGTGACAGCGTTGTCCTGGGGTTGGCCGACCTGGCGGCCTATCTGCGCGGCGCCGGCTCCCACCTGGGCGTCATCGCCGGCCGCTATGCCAACCGCATCGCCGGCGCCAGTTTCGAGCTCGACGGCCAGCGCCACCGGCTCGTGGCCAACGACGGCCCCAACTGCCTGCATGGCGGGCCGCAAGGCTTCGGCGCCAGCCTTTGGCGCGCGACGCCCGAGCCGGTGGCGCTCGATGGCAGCGTCAGCCTGCGGCTGGAGCGCGAGAGCCCGGACGGCGAGATGGGCTTCCCCGGCACGCTGCGCATCGCCGTGCGCTACACCCTCGGCCCCGACATGAGCTGGCGCGTGGACTACGAGGCCAGCACCGACCGGCCCACCGTCGTCAACCTGACCTCCCACGCCTACTTCAACCTCGGCGGCCTGGCCTCCGGCCCGGCGCTCGGCCACCGACTGACGCTGACCGCCAGCCGCTACACGGTGCCCGATGCGACCGGCATTCCCTTGCGGCATGAGCCGGTCGACGGCACGCCGTTCGACTTCCGCGGGGCCCGCGGGATCGGCCGCGAGATCGGCCGCGAGGTGGGCTACGACCACAACTGGCTGCTCGACGCCCCGCTGGACGGTGGCCTTCACCTTGCCGCCCGCCTGCACGACCCGGCCACGGGCCGGTGGATGGAGATGCTGACGACCGAACCGGCCCTGCAGTTCTATGCCGGCACCTGGCTCGACGGCTCACTCACCGGCCCCGACGGCACGGCCTACACCCGCGGCGCCGGCATCTGCGTGGAGACCCAGCACAACCCCGATTCACCGAACCGCCCCGTGGGGCCCGACTGGCCGAGCACGGTGCTGCGGCCGGGCGAGGTGTTCAGGTCGGCGACGGTGCATCGGTTCGGGGGATGGGACGCAGGGCATTGAAATTCCACACGACCAGGGCTGCGGCGCTGGCGTGTCCGTGCATCGCCATTGACGCGGGTTGCGGGGTGGCGTTTCGAGTCGTCGACGGACGCCGAACCGCCCCAGCACGCCCTTGAGAAGCAGGCGCGGGGAGTAGACTTCCTCGCGACTATCGGAGTAGTTCTCATGCCCGACACCGCCGCCGAGCTTGCCCTCCGAGGCAAGCAACTTCCCCGCGAGGAGCGCGAACGGCTCGTCGACGAGTTGCTCGAATCGCTGAATGAGCCGGCCACCACCGAGCTGGACGGCGCGTGGGCAGCCGAGATCGAACGCCGCCTGGCGGCATACGACCGTGGCGAAGTGCTGGCTCTGTCGGCAGAAGAAGTCTTCGCCAAGGCCCGCGCCATCGCGAAGTGATGCGGCTTCGGTTCTTGCCGCAGGCAGAAGTCGAGTTGCTTCACGAAGTCGGGTACTACTCAAACGCTCGGGCGGGAACTGGCGTTCGCTTCCAGGCTGCTGTCGAGGCCGCGCTTGAGCGCGCCGCGCGTCGCCCCATGGGTGGCGCTCCGTCGCCCATGGGAACACGCAGCGTTCTGGTGAAGGGCTTTCCCTTCAGCGTCGTGTATCGCGCGAGCGAAGCGGAGCTTCTGGTGGTCGCGATCGCACCGCATCGTCGGCGCCCTGGCTACTGGCTGCCACGCATCGGGTGATGGCGCGGTCCTTTCCCGTCCCGCCCTATCCGTTCGTATGGCCCCCAAACCCCACCAGCGTGGGCATGATGCAGGCCATGCTGCCCCACCCCGAGGACGAACGCACGCGGCGTGCGATGCTGGTGCTGTTCTACGCCCAGAGCGGGGTGAGCCTGGTGGCGGCGGGCTTGCTGGTGCCCTTGCATGTGGGCACGCAGATGGACCGGGTGGCCTGGCCGGTACTGCTGGCCTGGGCGGCGGCTTTCGCGGCGCTGATTGCGCTGCGCGCGCGGTGGAAGCACCAGGTCGCGCGGCTGCCGGAGGATGCGGACCCCGCCCCATGGGAGCGGCGCGCCGAGCTGGGGGCGCTGGCGACCGGGGTGCTGTGGGCGCTGGCGGTGGTGATGGCCTTCGACACCCGGCTCGTGGCCACGCAGATGTACGCGGCCATGCTGGCCTGCATCACCTCCGTGGCCAGCATCAACGTGATGGCGCCGCAGCCGCGTGCCTTCGCGACGCTGCTCGCGCCGGTGAGCGTCGCGCTGGTCACGTCCTTCCTGCGGCTGGGGAGCTGGGCCGGCGCCTATGACGCGCTGCTGGCCCTGGCCGCGGCGGGCCTGGCGATGGCGCTGACCTTGCGGCATACGCGGCTGTTGCGCGAGAGCCATGCGCTGCGCTTCGAGCGCGAGGCCTTGCTGGCGCAGACGCAGGCGGCGCGGGAGGCGCAGACGCGCTTCCTGGCCGCCGCCAGCCACGACCTGCGCCAGCCCGTGCATGCGCTGGGCCTGCTGGCCGCGCAGGCGGCGCACGAGCTGCGGGGCCGGCGCGCAGCGCAGACGGCGGAACAGCTTCAGGCCATGGCCCAGGCACTGGACGGGCTGGTGGAGAGCCTGCTGGACGTCTCGCGCCTGGACAGCGGCGCGCTGCAGCCGCAATGGCGTTCGCTGCCGCTGCAGCCCCTGTTCGAGCGCCTGTCCACCGAGTACGCGGTGCTGGCCGAGGCCAAGGGCCTGCAGTGGCGGTTGCGGCCGACGGCGCTGTGGGTGCGCAGCGACGCGCAGCAGCTGGAGCGGCTGCTGCGCAACCTGTTGTCCAACGCGCTCACGCACACCGCGCAGGGCGGCGTGCTGCTGGCGGCGCGCCGGCGCGGCGGCCGGGTGCAGGTGGTGGTGTGGGACACGGGCCCGGGCATCGCGCCGGAGCACCATGAGCGCATCTTCCAGGAGTTCGTGCAGCTGGCAAACCCCGGGCGCGACCGGCGTCGCGGCCACGGCCTGGGGCTGGCCATCGTCGCGCGCCTGGCGCGGCTGCTGGACCATCCGGTGGCCCTGCGCAGCCGGCTGGGCCGCGGCAGCTGCTTCGCCGTGAGCCTGCCGGAGGACGCGCCGCGCCTGCTGACCGAGCCGCACACCGTGCCGCAGGGCCAGCCGCTGCAGGGACGCTGCGTGGCGCTGGTGGAGGATGACGAGGCCGTGCGCGAGGCGACCGTGACACTGCTGCGCACCTGGGGCTGCGAAGTGTGGGCCGAGGCCGAGGTGGCGCCGCTGCTGGCGCGGCTGCGCGAGGCTGGGGCAAGGCCGCAGCGGCTCATCAGCGACTGGCGCCTGGGCGAGGGTGACGGCCTGACGGCGATCGCCGCCTTGCGTGAGGCCTTCGGCGCCACGCTGCCGGCCCTGCTCATCAGCGGTGAGACCCTGCCCCTCAGCACCAAGACCCTGCGGGCGCTGCGCGTGCAGCCGGCGCGCAAGCCGCTGCCGCCGGCCGCGCTGCGTGCCTGGCTGAGCGCGCCGTCAGAACCGCATGCCGAGCCGCAGTCAGAACCGCATTGAGGCCAGGCGTGCCTGCCCGGCCAGCGCGGCCTCGGCGCGGTTGCGCACGCGCAGCACGCGGAAGATGGTCACCAGATGGCCTTTGACCGTCGGTTCGCTCATGCCCAGCTCGCGCGCGATTTCCTTGTTGCTGCGGCCCTTCACCAGCTCGGCCAGCACTTCGGCCTGGCGCTGGGTGAGGGCTTCGTCCGGCGGCGTCTCGGCGCCGCGCTGCAGCAGGAAGGGTGGCAGGTAGCAGCCGCCGGCCAGCACCAGCTCCAGCGCCCCCAGCAGCACGCCCACGTCGGCGCTCTTGGGCAGCCAGCCGGAGGCCCCTTCGTCGAGGGCTCGCAGGGCCAGCGCCGGGTCGGTGTCGGCCGACATCAGCAGCACCGGCAGCAGCGGCCAGTCCGCGCGCAGCTGCCGCAGGGCCTGCAGCGGGGCCAGGCCGGGCAGGTGCACGTCCAGCACCACCAGGGCCACGTCGGGCCGCAGTGCCAGCAGCGCCAGTGCGGCGGGCAGGCTGTCGGCCTCGCTGACCTCGCAGCCCTCGCGCTGCGCCCGCAGCAGCTGCGCCATGCCCAGGCGCACGACGGGGTGGTCGTCCACGATGAGGAGGTGCAGTGCCGGCAACGGTGCAGTCATGGCCGCGAATCATGCCGCCAAATGACCCGTTCCGGCCGCTCCCCGGTCCGGCGGGAAGCCGTGTGTCGCCGTATGCCTCGTATGCCCCCGGCAGGGCCGATGCGGGTCAACAGCCGAATCGCGGCCGCCGGCGCAGGCCTGCGGCGAGCCCGGCCAGGCCCAGCGACAGCAGCGCCGCCGACGCCGGCTCCGGCACGGCGGCAACGGTGAGGCTGCCGGCGAGGGTGCTGGTAGGAATCTCGCCCAGCGCCGAATCCAGCAGCACGACGTTGCCGAACGACAGGGCCCCTTGCCCCGGCGCCAGGGCCTGGAACGACAGGTGCGCCACCACGCCGTTGCCCGTGGCGCCGGGCCCGGGGCCGGTGAGGGTGCCGGCGGTGAACGACACGGTGCCGACGAGGTTGTCGATGCTGCCGGGCAGGAAGGAGGTGGCGCCGCCCGCGGACAGGAAGCCGCCTTCCTGCACCCCGGTGGCCTGCACGAGGGTGGGGTCGAAGGCGATGTCGAACTGGAAGGCGTACAGGTCCGCCGCGTCCGTGACGAGCACGTCCAGCGTGAAGGCCTGGCCCACCGGCACGGCGGTGGCTGGCGTGGCGAAGGACAGGGTGGTGGCCGCCGCGGGCTCGGCCAGCAGCGCGAGCACCGCGCTGCACAGGCAGGCAAGTCGGGTCATCTTCATGGGTCTCTCCTTGATTTCCTTGGACGGGGGTGGCTCAGGGGCAGGTGGTGCCGGCCGGCAGCTTCTGCGCGATGAAGGCCAGGTCGCGGATGTCGACCACACCGTCGCCGTTGATGTCGGCCCGCGCGTCGAAGCCGGCCATGCCGGCGCGCTTGCCGAAGGAGGCTTTCACGATGACCTGGTCGCGGCAGTCGATGGCGCCGTCGAAGTTCACGTCGCCCGGCAGCGCCACGACGGTGAAGGTGGTGGTGCCCGTGCCGGTATTGCCGGCCACGTCGGTGGCCGTGGCGCTGTAGCGGTGGCTGCCGGGGCCGAAGGTCGACGCCAGGCCGTGGATGTTCGCGCAAGTGGTGGACGCGACGCCGGACTCCTTGTCCATGGCTTCGCAGCTGATGTCCACGGTCTGGCCCGGCGAGTAGGCGCCGAGGTTGCCCTTGTAGACGACGGCGGGCGGCGTCTTGTCGATCTTGACGTTGACGGTGTTGGCGGCGTTGCTCTTGTTGCCGGCCACGTCCACGGCGTACTGCAGGCCGGAGTTCTGCGCGCCTTCCTTGCTCAGCACCAGGTCGCCGGGGCAGGACGCGATGCCGGAGCCGCCCGTGTCCGCGCAGTTGAAGTGCACGGTCACGTTGCCGGTGTACCAGCCCTGCGGGCCGGGCGGCGTCGTCGCGGCCGCGGTGATGGTGGGCGGCTTCATGTCCACGCGCACGGGGCTGGCGGTGAAGCTGACGCTGTGGCCGCCGCCGGACATCGTGTAGGGGAAGCCGTTCGGGAAGTCATCGGACACGGTCGCGCGGTTGCCGACGCAGGCGACGTCGCACAGCGGCGTGATGACGACCTGGCGGTTGGTCCAGGTGCCGGGGACGTAGGCGCGGCCATCGGACGTCGCCAGGGTGTAGGCGAAGCTCGGGCGGCCGAAGCTGACGCCCGCATTCACGCTGGCCACGGCCATGATGAAGCGCCAGCCGGGGAAGTCCGCCGTCACCAGCCCGATGCGGCTGTTGGCCATGTGGAACTCCGGGCGCATCACGTAGTCGGCCACGAGTGTGTTCATGCCCTCGAAGGAGATGGTGCACAGGCCCAGGGCGCAGTTGGTGCGCGGAAAGTCGGGGTAGGTCGACGCATCGGCGGTCACGCCGTCCACCAGGCCGGTGGACAGTCGCGGGGCGCCCGTCGCGGAGTTGGAGTGGCCGCTCGCGAAGAAGTACGGGAAGCCGCCCACCGAGCCGCTGATGCCGTTGATGTAGAAATCCGTCGTGCCGGTGTTGTGGGCCGCGTCTGCGAGCTGCTTCTTGATCGGAAGCCACAGCCGGTCATAGAGGTCGAAGTTGGTGCGCAGCGTCTCGAACGTCGGCGCCGTGTAGTTCACCATGCCGTTATGGCGGTAGTAGTGGTTGGCGGACAGCTTGAAGTTCAGGTACTGGTCCAGCACCAGCAGCTTGCCGCGCGCGTCGCAGGATTGCGGGTCGGGCTTGGCGTTGGCAGGGCGCACGGGGCCCAGCGTCAGGGCCTCGGGCCCGGGGCAGCTGCTGCGCAGCAGGTAGTCCGCGTACTTCTGCCCGGTGCCCACGCCGTTGATCACCGCCTCCTTCTCCAGCAGCGCGTCCAGCACCTCGCCGGGGTTGCAGTCGCAGTCCGCGGGCTCGCGGGCGACGCGCATGAGGACCAGCTCCGACGGGTTGTCCCTTAGGAAGGAGATCACCGGCTTGAGCACGCCGCTCTCGAAGGGCAGGAACATGTCCACGCCGCCGTGGAACACCAGCATCTCGCAGTTCGCCGACTTGTAGCCGTCGTTGCAGTTGCGCAGCGCGACGCGGTCGTAGTACTTGAGCCGGATGTCGAGGTAGCGGATGCCCGAGTCCAACTGCTCGCGGATGGTCATGGTCTGAGTGCGCGCGATGTCGCCGCCGGTGCCCGGGAAGGTGCCGCTGTCGTGCGTGCCCGGCAGCGACAGCTCAGTGAGCTTCTTCGCCGCGCCCAGGGTCAGCATCCACTGCGGGTTTTTCGCGGTGGCGCCGGTGTCGTGCCAGTAGGCGCCGTCGTCATGGGCCAGCGCGGGGAGCTGGCAGCACAGCACCGCCAGCAGCGCCGCCAGGCGCCGGATCTTCGAAGTCAGCATGGGAATCTCCCTCTCCAACCGGGGAACCGGGCCGGCCGCCCATCCGCCGCGTCAGCGGCTTAGGCCAGCTCGCAGTCCGCCCGTTTCAGGGCAGTCTAGGAAGCGCGCCCCGCGCTGCCCAGCCGACAGACGGATGGGGTGGGGGCATCCGTTTGGATGAGGGGGCAGCAGGCTGCCGCTGGGGTGTGCGGACGCGGGTCTCGGTCACCCGAGGAGCCCTCCAACGGGACATCGTCATCCGCCAGCCGAAGGCTCTCGGTGTACGGCTCAGGCAACCGTGGTGGGAGGGATGTGGTTCGCAAGAGGTCTGGTCTTGCAGGCGCTTGTCGACCCATCTGGGACATTCGCCTCCACCAAGTTCGACGCTGGAAACACCCGACGTTGGCGCAGGTCGTGCGCTGCGGGCTCTATGCCACCCGAAGCGGACTTTCCGTCGGGATGGGCGCGGGCAGCGGGGCGGGCCTGATGCTCCATGTCCCCCGGTCCGCTACGCGGCCCTCCTCCTTTACTTGCGCATCAGGCCCACCCCACTGCCCGCTTGCGCAACGCCCGGCCTGTTCGTCGAGGAAACCCAACAGTGCCGCAGTGGGATGCGGGGGAGCGCAATTGCGAAGGTAAAGGAGGAGGGACGCGTAGCGGCCCGGGGGACACGTAGCAATTGCGTCGCCCCGCGTCCAATCGCGCGCGATCTGGATGGCGTACTCCTCGTTGGTGACCGGATAGAAGATCGGCTGATCTGGCAGGCGCGGCGGCCAGCGTTTGAAGCCGCTCGCTTGAACGAGCGCGAGTTCTTCCGGGCCGGTCGGCCGGTACATGACGACGGTGGCTTCCATCTGCATTGCGAGAAGATCGTTTCGTCCCGCCAGCCTACCCGACAGGCGTTGGACGGACATGCACTCACAAGATTCGTCAGGCGGATTCACGGAGACGCCGCCGTCGCGATCCGCTTGAACCTGCCGGCGCTGGCCGAGGGCCGTCCCCGGGCCGCGGTTCCGCCTCGCGCCGCCGCAGGCGCGCAACGCGACCGCACGCCATCGCTACACGATGAGGTACTCCGGATACCGCTGCTGGATCTCCTCCACCGACGCCAGCGTGCCGGAGAGGTGGTCGCGCACCGCCTGCTGGGCCGCCTCGGCGTCGCTCGACTCGATGGCCTGCAGGATGGCCCGGTGGGCGCCGAGGATGGATTCGGTCTTGCCGGCGGTGGGGATGTGCAGCAGGCGCAGGCGGTCCACGTGGCCCGACATGCGCACGACCACGGACCACAGGCGCGGCAGGCCGGCGGCCACGTACATCAGGCGGTGGAACTCCTTGTCGGCGGCGATGAAACCGAGGAAGTCCTTTTTTGCGGCGAGCTCGGCCTGACGCGCCAACTGAGTGTGCAGTTCGGCGATCACGGCTTCGTCGTGGGCCATGGCGAGCTGCCGGGCGATCTCGATCTCGATGGAGCGCCGCAGGAAATGGGCTTCGCGGGCCGCCGGCACGTCGATGCGGCTGACCTGGGTCGTGTATTGGGCCCGCACGACGACCAGCCCTTCCTCGCTGAGGCGGATGAGGGCGTCTCGCACCGGCGTCTGGCTGACGCCGAAGCGCTGGGCCAGGTCGGCACGATCCAGCGCGATGCCCGGGGCCAGCTCCAGGGAGATGATGGCCGCGCGCAGCGCTTCGAGGACTTGGGGCGCCGCATGGCGCGTGGGGTCTAGCGTGACATTCATCGTCGGGTCCGGCTGCGAAATTCTGCCACTGGCGCCCTAATGCATCAGTGCGTAGCCACCAGGGGGAATCCGCCTGGCGGGCGGTCTCAGGTGGCGGTCAAAAAAAACGGCGGCTCCGCAAGGCGGGCCGCCGCAAGAGACAGGACGCCCACCAGCCTGGGCGTCCGACCAGAGACTCAGGTCGGCGCGGGCATGCCGCGCCGGGGAAGTGACGACGCTCCGTCACGGCAAGGGCGGGCTGCACCCGGGGCGCCCCTTCTGCCTCTAGGGCCGTCTTGACGGCGGCCCGCGCACGCCCAGCCTTCCGGGCAAGGGCTGAGCGCGGACGTCGCAAGGGCTTGGCGGCTGTGCATGGAAAGTCCTCGGCCGGCGCTTGATTGTGAGCGCTACCCATGCTTTGCCAAGCGTGACTTCAATCATGCTTTCCTGGCTGACAACCCCCACTAATACATTAGTGCACACCCTCGTTGACGGTGCAACTGGTGGCTCATAAATTGCAAATGTGCGCGCTACCAATTTCTGGTGGTCGGTGAATGGAACCGGTCGCGGCGCCAGACCAAAGAACACACGGAGACTCTCGATGAACAGGAATTCCGGGCTGCCGATGGGCCGCCTCCGTCCTCGGCTGACCCTGGGCATGACTTTGCTGGCCGGCCTGATCGCCCAGGCCTACGCCCAGACCGCGCCCGTGCCGGCCGCCGCCGCCAGCCAGCCGGCGCAGGACAACAAGCTCGAAACCGTGGTGGTGACCGGCATCCGGGCGTCACTGCAGAGCTCGGTCAATGCCAAGCGCGAGTCGGTCGGCTTCATCGATGCCATCAGCGCCGAGGACATGGGCAAGTTCCCCGACAGCAACATCGCCGAGTCCATCTCCCGCGTGCCGGGTGTGACGCTGACCCGCGAGATCACGGGCGAGGGCCTGCAGATCCAGATCCGCGGCCTAGGCACCAACTTCACCCGCATCCTGCTGAATGGCGCGCCGGTGGCGTCGGCCTCCACTGGCCGCGTGGACTCGGGCAGCGCCAACCGGGAGGTCGACATGGACTTCCTGCCGGGTGAGCTGTTCAGCAACGTCAGGATCATCAAGAGCCCCACGGCGTCGATGATCGAAGGCGGGGCGGCCGGCATCGTCGACATGCGCAGCGCACGGCCCTTCGACCGCAAGGGCCTGCGCACGGCGCTGACCTTCACCGGCACCAAGAACCAGCAGGCGGACAAGTGGGGCAACCGCGGCTCGGCCCTGATCAGCAACACCTGGGACAACGTCTTCGGCGTGCTGGGCGGCGTGGCCTGGTCGACGAACAAGGTCAAGACGACGGGCTTCGAGTCCATCGGCTGGACCAACGCCAACCTGCTGGCCTCGCAGAGCAGCAGCACGACGCGCAACAGCACGGGCGGCGGCAACTGGACCATCCCGGCCACCGTGCCCGCCAACGCCGGCAACGGGCTGACGGCCGGCGCGACCATCGACGAGGCCTTCCTGCTGGCACACAACCCTGGCCTCACCATCACGCAGATCGACAACGCCATCATCCCGCGGCTGGGCCGCAGCATGGTGGCCGAGGGCAACCGCGACCGCCTGAACGGCATCCTCTCCTTCGAGGTGCGGCCCAACAGCTCGGTGCAGATCTTCCTGGACACCATCTACGGCCACAAGAAGAACGAGTTCGAACGCAGCGACATGAACTGGGTGGGCCGCAACGGCTCGGCCATCCCCGTCAACATGCAGGTGGACCGCAGCGACTGCAGCAATGGCTGCGTCGTCACCAAGGGCACCTTCGCCAACTCGCAGTATTTCCTCGAGTACCGGCCCTACACCGAGGACACCAAGTTCCACAGCTTCAACCCGGGGGTGAAGCTCAAGATCACCGATGCCATCAGCGTCGACGTGCAGGCCAACGCGACGCGCAGCGACTTCCACCGCCAGTCGCCCACCGTGCTGGTGCAGACGGTGCTGGGCTCGGGCATCACGACCGAGTACGACAACACCAGCGGCACGCCCGTGCTCAAGGCCACCAACACGCTGACCGGCGCCAGCGACATCCTCAACACGCCGAGCGCCTTCGGCTGGAACGGCGGGCGCGTCAACGTGCAGGAGGAGAAGCGCCAGGTGCGCACCTCAGGCCTGCGCGGCGCCATCGACATCGATGCGGACGTCGTCGACATCAAGTTCGGCGGTGCCTACGACAGCGTCTCGCGCCGCATCCAGTCGCTGAACAACGACAACTACTGGTCCAACATCGTCTGCGGGCGCAACCTCAACGTCTTCCTGCCCGCGCCCAACACGACCAACAAGAACGGCTGCAACGGCAACGGCGCCGCGGGCTCGGCCGCCGCCGACTATCCCGGTTATGGCACAGGCTACACGGCCGGTGCCACGGCGCCGCTGCTCTACCTCGGCTCGGCCATCCCGAACTCGGCGGTGCCGAGCTACCTGTCGCCCGACCCGCGCGGCTTCGTGGCGCTGGACTGGGCGCGCTTCGCCAAGGACGCCAACTACGCCGCCGCCCACGAGACCGCGGTGCCCGGCATCGGCAGCACCAACACCGGCGTGAACCCCGGCTTCTTCCAGGAGAGGGTCACGTCCATCTTCACGGAGGTGAACGGCGAGGCCGCTGTCTTCGGCAACAAGCTGCGCTACAACGCCGGCGCCCGCTACGCGACGACGGAGCAGACCTTCGCCTCGTTGAGCACGCCGGCCGACCCGCGCAACACCACGCTGCTGGACGGCGGCCGCTACCCGACGCCCGTGGTGGAGAGCTACACGACCACGAACTACAGCAACTTCCTGCCCTCGGGCAGCCTGGCCTACAACCTGCGCCGCGACGTGGTGGCCCGGGCGTCGATGTCCAAGACCATCACGCGCGCCGACCCGACCTCGCTGCGGGCGCTGACGGCCAGCTTCAGCGACCCTTCGGCGCAGAACGGCACGCTGACCAACCCCGACCTCAAGCCCTACCAGTCCAAGAACACGGACCTGGGCCTGGAGTGGTACACGGGGCGTGAAGGCTATGTGGCCCTGGCCTGGTTCAAGAAGAGCATCACCGGCTTCACGGCGACGCGCACCTTCAACGTACCCTTCAGCTACCTCAACCAGTTCAACATCAACTGGACCAATGGCCTGACCCGCGACCAGCGCACCAACCTCTACAAGTCCGCCGGCCTGCCCGTGCCGGCCGACCTGGACGCCCTGCCGCCGGCCGACCAGCTGGCCCTCATCAACAACCTGCCCATCGTGCTGTCCCAGGTGCAGAACACGTCGGACGCGCTGAAGATCAAGGGGCTGGAGTTGACGGTGCAGCAGCCGCTCGACGTGCTGACCTCGTATCTGGCCGGATTCGGCATCAGCGCCAACTACACCAAGGTCAAGCAGTCGGGCGCCAACGTCGCCATCGGCGTGCCGCCCCACACCTACAACCTGGCGGCGTATTACGAGGGCAAGTACGGCGGCTTCCGCGTGACCAGGAACTTCACCAAGGGTTCGCAGTCCTCGGGCACCGGTCAGAACGGCATCACCGCGGCCGCCTTCTACGGCATGGACTACGCCCAGGTGGATTTCACCTCCCGCCTGAACATCGGCGAGATCCTGGGCTGGAGCCGGGACCTGCAGGCCACGTTCGACGTCTTCAACGTCACGCGTGCCAGCCAGCGCACCAACTTCCAGTTCGCCAATGCGCCCTATGCCATCTACGAGCCGGGGCGCACCTACCAGGTCGGGCTGCGCGCCAGCTTCTGAGCGGGCGCCGGCAAGGGCAGGGGCTCCTCGCGGAGCCTCTCTTCATTGGGGTCCCGGCCGCGGCGGGCAGCGGCGATCCAGCCACTCGACCGGGAAGGCGTCGGCCATGGCCTGGTAGCCGGCGAGCGAGGGGTGCAGGCCGTCGTTGTCCAGCTCGTGGCGCAGGTAGGACGGCCGGGCCGGGTCGCGCGCGAGGGCGTCGAAGTCCAGCACGGCGTCGAAGCCGGCCGAGCGGCGGATCCAGTCGTTGAGGGCCTGGCGGTCGGCCTCGTTCTCGGGACCGGGCTGGTAGTAGCCGCTGCCGGCATAGGGCATGACGGTCGAGACGAAGAGGCAGACGCCGCGCCGGCGGGCCTGGGCCGCGAGATCGCCCAGGCCCCGCTCGAGGGCTGCGACGAGGGCGGCGCGCGATTCGGCCGTCGTGGGCCGCTGGCGGTGGCTGATGCCGAGGTCGTTGACGCCGGCCAGCAGCACGACGTGCGTGACGCCGCTGCGCGACAGCGCGTCGCGGTCGAAGCGCGCCAGCAGCCGAGGGCCGAGGCCGTCCTGCAGGAGGCGGTTGCCACCGATGCCGGTGTTGACGATGGCGGCCGCCCGCCCCTGGTCGGCAAGGCGGCGGGCGAGGGCATCGGTCCAGCGCTGGTAGCTGCCCGACGGCACGCCATAGCCGTCGGTGATGGAGTCGCCGATGGCGACGAGCACGGGCTGGGGTCGGCGGGGCGCGACGTCCACGGCCGCGAGCTGCCACCAACCCTCGCGGGCGACGGCTTCCGGCCATGCTGCATCGTCCGCCCGATTGCCCGGCACCGCCCAACTCGCGATGCGCGAGCCGGGATGAACGGTGGCCACAGCAGGCGCGCTCACCACGTGCATCTGCACGGCCAGGTCGGCCAGCCGCGGCAGGTCAAGGGCGACGGGGTCGCTCCAGGCCTCGTCGCCGGGCGCCAGGTCCAGGGCGCGTCGGCCGCCGAAGGTCAAGGGCCTGAGGCTCGCGGCCTGCAATTGCGGGCGGGCGTCTTCGGTCCCGGGCTCGACCATGGCCAGGCTGGCGGCATCCAGCCGCAAGACTTCCTTGCCGAAGAGATTGCTGAACCGAACTCGCACCGGGCCGCCCTCGACGGTGGTGCGTACCACCTGGCGCAAGCTCACGTCCCGCAGCGGCTGCCGCCAGGCCGCCGGCTGCTCGGAGTCCGGCATGGGCGGTTGCTCGAGCTGAGCGCTGCCCCAGGCGGCCACCCAGGCAGCGTCATGACCGGCACGCGATGAGAGGCCGCAGGCGGCCAGCAACGCGGCGGCAAGAAGCGGCAGGAGGCGAGCGGGAGGGCGGCCGGCAAGCAGGGGGCGTCGAGCAGCGTTCATCCAAAAATGATATCGCTACCAAATTGCTCGCCACCCCGGGAAGACGCTTGGCAGCGGCCTCACGAAGCTGTATAAATCGACAGCTGTCATTTTTGCCAGGTTTCGCCATGCCCAGCCAATACCGCCAGAACTACGTCCCCAGCCGCCCGCTGCCGCGCTGGCTGAAGCGCATCATCAACTGGCTCTGAGCGCCGGCCAGCCGCGGGCTTGCGGCCGGCGCCCGAGCTGTCGCCGGTCTCAGTTCACGCGGGCGGCAGGCGGCGCGAAGGTCGCGCCCACCGGCACGCCGCCCGGCGGGACGTGCGGAGCGGTGGCGAATTCCTGCTGCAGGCGCTTCAGCAGATCGTCTCGGTCCGGCATGGGCGCGCCGCAGGAGATGCGGCAGGCGATGGCGCGGTCCAGAGCGCCTTCGAGGCCGTTGCACTGCACCGAGAACGACGTATGGCGCGGCTGGCCTTGCCAGTCCGTCCACGTCGCCACGACGCGCAGCACCGGGCCGGTGGTGCGGGACACCCACTCGAAGCGGATGCCCGCCGTGCGGGTGCGGCTGCGCCACATCAGCCGGCCCATCTTGCTGCCGCCGGGCCGGCGGGGGCGCTCCAGGCGGCGGTTGGTGGCCGGCATCTCGGCCATCGCCGGCGAGGCCAGAGTGGAAGCGGGAGCGTTCATCGTCGTGTCCATGGCTTTCAGGCTGGGATGGGACCGTCGCCGGAGCCCGGCGACAGCAGGTCGTCGCTGCGGCCCGCCGCGGGCGGCGGGGACGGTAGGACAGGGAGGAGGGCCCATCGGGAGCGTCGAGGCCGTGCACGCGCCAGCGCCCGGGCCAGCAGGCCGGCGGCGGCGAGGAGGAGGAAACCCTTGATGGCCATCGCGATGACTCCCGAACGCGGGTGCATGGCTGCCGACGGGGCAAGCGGCGCTCCCGACACGGCCAGGCGCGTCACAACAGCGGTTCCACCAGCCGCGCAAAGCCTTCGAGCAGGCGCTCGCCCAGGCCGCGCTGCGACCATTGCGCCGCGTCGATGCGACGGGACACCTGGAGGTCCCGCGCGAACAGGGCCTGCATCTCCTGGCCGAAGTCGTCGCCCAGCACGATGACGTCGACCTCGTTGTTGCCGACGATGCTGCGCCAGTCGAGGTTGCTGGAGCCGACGCTGGAATAGACACCGTCTATCACCGCCGTCTTGGCATGCATGACCGATCCCGACATCTCGTGGATCTGCACGCCGGCCTCCAGCAGCTGGGCATAACGAGCCCGTGCGGCGTGCAGCACCATCTTCACGTCGCTGCGCCCGGGCAGTACCAGGGCCACGGAGACGCCGCGGCGCGCGGCATCGCACAGGGCCTGGATGAACTCGCGGCCGGGCGCGAAGTAGGCCATGGTCAGCTGCACGCTGCGCTGGGAGGCGTCGATGGCGTGGAGCAGGGCGGTATAGCTGGGGTTGACGCCGTTGGCCGGATCGCCCGCCACCAGCTTGATGACGCGTTGCCCCGGCGTTGCCACGCGCGGTGGCGGGGCCGGCGGCAGTTCGCCCTCGCAGCCCTGTCGCTCCCAGGACTCGCGGAAGAGGGCGGCGAGGGCGCCCACCACCGGGCCGCGCACTTCGACCTGGGTGTCGCGCCAGCCCCGGCGCTCGGCATCGGCCGGCGCGCGCTGGCGCCGCGCGCTGCCGAAGGAGCCCTCCGCATAGACGTTGCTGAGATTGATGCCACCGGTGAAGGCGACGTCGCTGTCGGCCGCCAGCATCTTGCGGTGGTTGCGCTGCACGAGGCCCCAGTGGCCGGGCCGCTCCAACGGGTTCAAGGGGTTGAAGGCGCACACGGCGATGCCGCCCTGGCGCAGGCGGTCGAAGAAGGCGCGCTCCGTCCCCAGCGAGCCGAGGCTGTCGTACATCAGCGCCACGTGCACGCCTTCGGCGGCCTTGCGCAGCAGCAGCTCGCCCACTTCCGCCGCCACGCCCTCGTCCTCGACGATGTAGAACTCGACGAAGAGACGGTGCCGGGCCGCGACGATGGCTGCCTTCATGGCCGCGAACGTGGCGGGGCCGTCCACCAGCAGCCGCGCCGTGTTGCCGCGCAGCAGCTGAGCCTCGCCGGCGGCGGCCAGGACGCCCAGGTGCCGCTCGAACAGGGCGCCATTGCCTTCGTCGCGCACGCGGGCGAGTTCACGCGCCTCGGCCGCCGCAGGCACGGGGCCATCGCGGTCCTGCAGCGTGACGCGTTGGGCGACGAGGCCGGGTGACAGCGGCCGGACCGGCCGGTCGCGCTCCAGCAGGCTGCCGCAGGCCGCTGTGCCGGCCAGGAGTAGAAGGGTCGTCAGGGCCCACACCCAACCCTGACGCCAGGCGCGTGTTCGCTTCATGGGCTGTTCTCGCCTATGTTTTTGCGCCAATGCCGGGCACCGCAAGGCAAGCGGTGTGCCCGGCGGGTGCCCGAACCCTGGAATGGGGTTTGCCGCAAGGCCGGCCATTCCTGCAGACCGTCATCAACCGAAGGAAGACCACCATGCAGACCCACCCGAGCGCCGTACGCGGTATCGCCGCTGCGCTGATCGCCGTGTTCGCCCTGGGCGGCCTGGCCGGCTGCCAGCGCAACAACAACGGCACCCCCGCCAGCGACACCGGCCCCTCGCCCACGACCACGCCGGTGAACCCGTCGCCGACGACGCCGATGGACAGCGCCAGCACGCCGGCCAGCGCCGTTCCCGACATGCCGGCCTCGGCGGCCAGCCAGTGAAGCCCGGGAGGCGGGCTCAGTCCTTGCGAGGCTGAGGCCCGCCGCCTTCCGGCTTGGACGGGTCCGCAGCATCCGTGGCCGAGGGCGGCGGGCGAGGCGTCAGCACTTCGAGGCTGGCGCCCGGGTCCTCCTCGCCGGCGACGGAATCGTCATCGGGGCGGCGCCCCGGCAGGGGCGGCATCGGCGCGTGGGGCTGTGGCGCGTTCATGGGTGTACCAATCGCTTGAAGGTGGAGAGGGCCTGGGCGACGACCTGGTCCATGTTGTAGTACTCGTAGCTCGCCAGGCGGCCGATGAAGGTCACGTCGGAAAGTTCTTCGGCATCCGATTCGTAACGCCGGTATAGCGCGGAGTTCTCGGGGCGCGGAACGGGGTAGTAGGGGTCGCCCTGGGAGTGCGGGTACTCGTACACCAGCGAGGTAGCCTCGTGGCGCTGCCCGGTAAGGTGCTTGAATTCGGTCGCGCGGGTGTAGAGGTGGTCGTTGGGGTGGTTGACCGTGCCGACCGGCTGGACGGTGGACTGTCCGGCGGGTGGCTGCACGGTGACGTGCTCGAAGTGCAGGCTGCGATAGGGCAGTCGCCCGTGCCGGGGGTCGAAGAAGCTGTCGATGGCCCCGGTGTAGACCATGTGCTTCCAGGGCAGCACATGCACGATGTCGCGGTAGTCGGTGCCGAGCATCACGTGGATGTTCGGGTGCGCCAGCATGCGCTCGAACATGCGGGTATAGCCGTGCAGGGGCATGGCCTGGTAGGTATCGGTGAAATAGCGGTCGTCCCGACTGGTCCGCGTCGGTACGCGGGCCGTCACGCTGGCGTCCAGCTCGGACGGGTCCAGCCCCCATTGCTTGCGCGTGTAGCCGCGGAAGAACTTCTCGTACAGGTCGCGGCCCACCCGGGAGACGACGACGTCTTCCGACGTGCGCACGCTGTCCACCTTCTCGGCGGCGCGGGCAAAGAAGTCATTGACCTCGAAGCTGGTGAGCTGCAGGCCGTACAGGCGGTTGACGGTGTCCAGGTTGATGGGCATGGGCAGCAGCTGGCCGTCCACGCTGGCGAGCACGCGATGCTGGTAGGGCCGCCACTCGGTGAAGCGGGAGAGGTAGTTGAAGACCTCCGCCGAGTTGGTGTGGAAGATGCGCGGGCCGTAGGGGTGGATGAGCAGCCCCTGTTCGTCGTAGCGGTCATGGGCGTTGCCGCCGACGTGCCGCCGCTTGTCGACCACCAGCACCCGCTGCCCGGCCTCGCTGGCGAGGCGCTCGGCGATGACGCTGCCGGCGAAGCCGGCGCCGACGACGAGGGTGTCATAACCGCCGGCCCCTCCGGCCGCGGCGGTGGGGAAGAGGCTTTTGAAACTGTGCATGCGGCGCCGCAAGCAAGCCGGGTGCCCGCCCCGGGTGCGACGCTGCGATTTCAGCGCCTCGCCCGCAGACAAACTTGCAGCAAATCCTGCCGGGACGCCTCGGTCAGGACGGTCGTGCCGCCACGCCGCTGGCGGCATGCTCGGCTGGCAGCGGGCGGCCGCCTTCGCCCTCCCACCTGTGTACGGCCTCCGGTGCGCGCGCGGAGCTGCCCCTGCGGCGATGCCTGTGCCTGGCGTGGCAGGCGCGCCAGGCCAGTGCCAGAACGCCGCCCAGGAGGAGCGCGTCCAGCAGCCACGGCGCTTCGCCGCCTGACTGCACGTCTTCACGGATGTGGGTTGAAGGGAAGTGCGGGAACATCATTTGCATAACCCCACGTTTAGGCTGCTTGGACCCGGCAATCCGGATGCCCGGCGGCCTTACATGCCGATACACCCGAGGCGCGGCGCCTTTGTGCCATGCTGGCGCCCAATGTGTTGAAAATGTCGGCCCCGGCCGCCGCAACTTCTGTAACAGCGCAGGAAGGAAAACAGTCTCATGCCCCACGCCCTGGTGGTGGACGACGACCACGATTCGGCGGCATCGCTGCGCGAATTGATCGCGGGCGAGCAGTTCACCGTTGCGGTCGCGCACAACCTGCGCGACGCGCGTCGCCAGATCGCCCTGCAGCAACCCGACATCCTGCTGCTCGACCTGCGCCTGCCCGACGGCAACGGCATGGACCTGCTCGCCGATCCCAAGCTCGTGGCCAACTCCGAAGTCGTGCTTTGCACGGGGCATGCCAACCTCGAAACCTCTATCCAGGCCTTGCGGCTGGGTGCGGCGGACTATCTCGTCAAGCCGGTCAACCTGAAGCAGCTCCAGGGCGTGCTGTCGCGCATCATGAAGCCCGCGGCACTGCAGGCCGAGGTCGAGGACCTCACCGCCAACCTGGCCCAGTCGGGCCACTTCGGCCACCTCTGGGGCCGCAGCCCGCCGATGCAGCGCATCTACGAGCAGATCTCGCGCGTGGCCGGCACCAGCGTGTCCGTCTTCATCACGGGCGAGTCGGGCACCGGCAAGGAACTCGTCGCCCAGACCGTGCACGACCTGAGCCGGCGCCGCAAGCGGCCCTTCCTGGCCGTCAACTGCGGCGCCATCAGCCCCAACCTCATCGAGAGCGAAATCTTCGGCCACGAGAAGGGCAGCTTCACCGGCGCCGAGCGCCAGCACCAGGGATTCTTCGAACGAGCCAGCGGCGGCACGCTCTTCCTGGACGAAATCACCGAGATGCCGCTCGAACTGCAGGTCAAGCTGCTGCGCGTGCTCGAGACGGGGCGCTTCATGCGCGTCGGCAGCACGACGAGCCAGGAGACCGACGTCCGCATCGTCGCGGCCACCAACCGGTCGCCCTACCAGGCCGTGGCTTCGGGCAAGCTCCGCGAGGACCTGCTCTACCGCCTCAACATCTTCCCCATCGAGCTGCCGGCGCTGCGTGAACGGGCCTCCGACATCCCGCTGCTGGCCAACCACTTCCTGGCCCGCATCAGCGAGCAGGAAGGGGCCGTGCGCCGGTTCACGCCGGCGGCGCTGGCCGCCCTCGTCGAATACCCCTGGCCCGGCAACGTGCGCGAATTGCGCAACGCCGTGCAGCGGGCCTACGTGATGGCCCAGGGTGACCTCATCGACGAAACCTGGCTGCCCAGCGCCGACCAGGCCGGCATGGCTTCGGGCTGGGCGCCACTGGGCGCAGCGGCCGGCCCGGGCAGCGTTCCTCACGAGCCGCCGGCTCCCGCCAGCGCCGAGCATCGCCGCGCCCCCAGCGAGGGGCAGGGGGCCGATCCTTCCGTGCCCTTCATCACCCTGCCCATCGGCTCCAGCGTGGCCGAGGCCGAGCGCGCCTTGATGCTGGCGACGCTGCGTCACTTCAACCACCACAAGGAACGCACGGCCGCCGCCCTCGGCATCAGCCTGAAGACGCTCTACAACCGGTTGAAGGAATACGCCGCCGAGGGCGCCGCCACGACGGCGGACCGGCCACCGCATCGGGATTGAGGAGCGAGGCGCGCCGGCTGCCTGACGGCTGCGGCGGACAAGAAAGTCTGAGCCGACGCGGCGGTGGCATTGCCTGCACCTCGGGCGAAAGCCACTCGTTCCTTCCAGGGCCTCATTCGTTCCCGGCCAGTGCCGCTTCATCGCAGCCTGGCCCGGCGAGCCATTTCCGCTCCCCATGATCGAAAGAACGCCCCGGCAGAGGGCACTGCTGGCGCGTCGACGGGCTGACGCAGGCGCTCACTGGCGCCGGTTCCGCCGTTCATGCCGCCGGACTCTGACCCCTGATCGCGACATGACCGCCTCCCTTCCTCCCTTCCTGTCCATGCAGGTGGAGCGCTTTTATCGAAGGCGCGGCTTCAAGCATCCGAACCGGCCGGCGCATCCGTTCTGGTACAGCCTCCATGACATGGGCCCGGATTCGGTGAAGCTGCAGAGCAACGACTATCTCGGCTTGGCTGGCCATCCGTATGTCCGCGATGCGGCGGTAACCGCGTTGATGGCCTCCGAAGGCGGCGGCGTCATGTCGCAGGTTTTTTTTGTCGGGCGGCATGAAGGATGCGAGCAACGCCGCTTCGAGACGCGCCTCGGTGAATTCGTCGGCCCGGGCTCCGGAATCCTCTGCCAGTCAGGCTATGACGCCAATGTTGGGCTGCTGCAGGCGGTCGCCACGCGAGGGATGCCCGTCTACATCGACCAGTATGCCCACGCCTCGTTGTACCAGGGCATCCATGCTGCCGAGGCCGCGCCGGTGCGGGTTCGACACAACGACATGGAGGATCTCCGCGACAAGCTTATTGCGGGCGGTGCGGGCGTCATCGTCGTCGACTCGGTCTATTCGGTGAGCGGCAGTCGCAGTCCCTTGCGGAAAGTAGCCGAGCTCGCCGGGGAGTTCGGCTGCCTGCTGGTGGTAGATGAATCGCATTCGCTTGGCACGCATGGTCCTCAGGGGCGCGGCTTGGTGCATGAACTGGGCCTGGTGGAACGCGTGCACGTCGTGACCGCCAGCCTGGCCAAGGCCTTTGCGGCGCGCGCCGGCTTCATCGCCTGTGACGAAAGCCTTACCGAGTACCTGCGTTTCACGGCCTTCCCGACGATCTTCAGCACTGCCTTGCTGCCTCACGAATTGGCGCCCCTTCATGCCACGCTGGACGTGGTCATGCGCGATGAGGAGCGCCGGCAGATGTTGTGGCACAACGTGCGAGAAGTGCGAGGCGCCATCGAGGCGGCGGGCTACGACATCAGCAATGGCAGCGAGCAGATCGTTGGCCTGCGCTGCGGTCCCGTGCGTTCCGCGGTCCGATTCCGCGACGCCCTGGAGTCGCGAGGCGTTTTCGGCAGCCTGTTCTGGTATCCGGCGACCGAGTGGCAGCAGTCGGTCCTGAGGCTCTCGGTGAATTCCCGGTTGCAGCAGGCTGACATCATGAAGCTGGCTGACGTCATGAAAGCCGTTCGTGAAGAGTTGGACGGTGACATGCCCTTGCTTGCGGCCAAGCGACGACGCCCGGCGCGTCCACAGGCCCTGGCGACTTCAATAGGCTGAGGCTGAGGGCAAGTTCAGCTTCACGCTGCAGCCTCCAGAGGGTGAGGCAAGCACTCTCAGATTGCCGCCAATGCTCCGCGCGACGCTATGGCAGAACATCAGTCCCAGGCCCGCCTGTTCCCAGCCGGCCGCAGCAAACCCGCGACCGTTGTCTTCGATGGAGAGTTCACAGTCCTGCGCACGCCTACGGGCGGTGATGCCGAGGACGACCACGCCACCGGCGCTGCAGTGCTCGAAGGCGTTGCGCACGAGGTTCATCACCACGTGCTGCAGCAGCAGCGGTGAGCCGCGCACAGGGCAATCCTCCAGCACCCGCACCTGCACCCGCTCGCGTTCCGCGGCGTCCCGGAAGGGATAGCGTAAGAGCGCCTCGGCGATCACGTCGCTGATCAGAGCCCAGTCCTGTCGTGCCTGTGTGTCTTCTGTCCCTCGTCCTGAGGTGTGGCGCATCGGATCGACGTTGGTGAGCAGGATGTCGATCAAGGCAAAGGTTCTCTGCACCTCGCGGGACAGCTCGGCCAGATGCTGCTCGCGATCCTCACTGGCCGCGGTAGTTCCTTCCCGCGTCATGGAGGCGCGGGCCGCAATACTGGCCAGTGGCGTACGCATCTCGTGGGCGATGTAGCCCGCATACGACATCAAGGCCGCCGTCTTGCGCCGGCTGTGCTGGAGCCTCGAGCGGCTCAGTACGGCGGCGGCCACCAGACCGAAAAGCAGCACGGGCCAGGCCTGCATAACCAGGCAGTTCTGCCACTCGATGCCGAAGGGTTCCGCGCAAAGCGCGCCCAGCGTCACGCCGAGTGCCGTGAGCACGATCGTCAATGTGCCGGAGGTCAGCAGGTGCATCAGCAACAGCGCGGCTTCCAGTCCCATGACCCACTGCCAGCTGTCGTTGCGCAGTGCCATGTAGGTGAAGAAGAAGGGCAGATTGAGCATGAAGGTGAGATGCCAGCAGACCGACCATGCGGACCCCATGCGGAGAAGCCAGCGGGTAGGCAGCAGGAACACAACGAACATCGCCGCGAGCGCCGAGCGCAGTTCGACCGACTCATAGGGCTGCGGATAGACCGCCGTCCACAGGAAGTGGTAGAGCCCATGCCCCGCCAACCCCAGCAACGCCACCGACCGGCGCTTGCGGATCATTTCCTCGACGCTGTCCAGCGCCCCGTCGAGAAGACTGGCCAGGCGGGCCTGGCGGCTACGTGTATGCATCAGCAGTCCTCCATGGCGATCAGGTACATGCCCTGCGGCGACGCGACGGCCATCAGGGGGCGCAGCGTGCGGGCCTGGGGCGGCGAGTCGGCAGGCGCGTCGGCGTAGACCATGGCGCCCTCGAAGCCGGCTTCGTGGCCGCTGGCGCCGAGGATCTCCAGCGCCGAGCGCCGCTCGGGCTCGGACTGCACCAGCACGCGCCGGCGCCTGCCGGCGCGGTCGCAGGTCAGCAGCCCATTGGGCTCGGTGGCGAGGTAGTACTCCACGATGTCGTACTGCGCGACCAGCGTCAGCAGGGCGTCGCAGACGGCCGGCACGTGCTCGAAGGCGCCGAGGCGGTCGCGCAGGCCCTCCGACAGCGTCTGGCTGACCGCGCGGAAGTACTGCAGCTGCTCGCGCCGCATCAGGGCGCCGAGCCGGTCCAGCGTGTCGTGGTCCTTGCGGACGTACTGGTGGATGAGGCCGCTGTTGAAGGCCTGCACCGCCACGCGCTCGTCCGCCACGCCGGTGAGCAGGATGCGCCGGCAGGGCTCGTGGCGGAGCCATTCGCAGAGCTCCACGCCGTTGAGGCCGGGCATCTTGTAGTCCACCACCAGCAGGCCGATCTCGGCGTGCCGCTCCTCCTGGTCCATCAGGGAGGCGATGCCGGTCACGTCGACCACCACGCGGTGTTCCGTCAGGCCGGTCTGGTCGCGGCTGCGGCGCAGGAAGGAATGGCGGGGCGTCGCGGCGCGGCGGTAGCGGTCGAGCGCGCGTTCGCCGGAGGCCTCGGCGAAGACCCTGCGCTCGCGCGACAGTCCGGCGGACAGGCCGCTGAGCAGGCCCGGGTCGTCGTCGACGAGCAGCGCGGCCACCGGGTATTGGTAGGGAAGCAGGGCGGGTGTGGTGAACATGGCTTGCAGGACCTTCCTGGCGGCTAGAGGTAACCCAGGCTCATGGCGCGTTGCACGGCGGCGGCCCGCGCGTTGACGCCGAGCTTTCGCATCGCGTTGTTGGCATGGAAGATGACCGTGTGCTCGGTCACCTCGAGGATCTGGGCGACCTCCCAGCTGGTCTTGCCCTGGGCGATCCATTGAAGGCATTCGATCTCCCGGGCCGTGAGGCGCTCGCCCGGCGCGCCGGCCTCCTTCAGCATCAGCAGGCGCACCGACTGGTGCAGGTGCAGGGCCGTCCACGACAGTTCGGGCAGTTGCTCCCGCGCCTGGGCTTCGCCCATGGGCGGGTCGTGGGCCCAGCAGCCCTGCAGCAGGGCGAAGTCGCCCGAGCGGCTGGCCAGCGGGATGGCGACGTTCAGCATGCCGGCCGCCCCGCCGGCCAGGTCGGCATCGGGCCACAGCAGCGGGCAGATGGACTGGCGGCAATGCTCGCGCACACGGTCCAGCGCCTCGTCCATGGCTTCGGCAAAGCGCCATTCGTCGGCCGGTGCGCCGGCCACCAGCAGCATCTCCCGCGAGCGCCCCTGCCCCGGAAAGCGCGCCTCGTAACGGCAGTAGGACAGGCCGAAGGCATCGCGCAGGCGGCGCAGCGCGGCGTCCAGTTCGCCGAGGGTGCGGGCGGCCAGCATGGAGTCGGCCAGGTTGCCGAGCCGGCTGGGCGGCGGCCCGTGATGGTAGAAGCGGCGCGTGTCCTGGACATCCATGTGCATAGCCTCGTCATCGGTCTCGCCTGGACTCGCGTGCGAAGCCTTCTTTGCCGGTGACGGCAGTCACCCGTGGGCTGATCGTCCTGCATGCATCGCTTCCCGAGACCGCCGGCGCGAAATGGCCAGCCACCGGCAACCGCCTCCATGAGCCGGTTGCCCCCATGCCCCTCCGCAGCAGGACGGGCCGCTCGCCTGGCCGGCCCTCCATCGGGGCTGCGCCCCTCGCGTCCTGCTGTGCCGGCAAGCGTAACGAGATGTGCATCGCGCCAGAAGCTCCCAGAACGGGGAGTGTCTGGACGCCGGCGAGGCGCCCTACATTGGCCGCCACCCCCGACCGTGGCCATTCGGCCGCCATGGAGTGACCTTGTACCGACCCGGCCCCTTTCCCGCGCCCCCGCCGCCCATCTCGGCGCCGCCCCTGCCGTCTCAGGACGATGGCCGGCCGGCCGCGACCCGCGAGGGCTCGCACCACGGTCTCGTGCCTGCGGTCATCGCCCGGCTGCTGTGGGATCGCGAGCTGCTCCGGGCGCTGCGCGCGCCCGAGGGACGCCACTGCTGCCTGCCGCTGCTGCCCGAGCGCGCCGGCAGGTCGTCGCCACCTCTCACGGCGGCCTTGCCGCCCCTTGTCCTCGACACGCCGGGCTGGCACGCCGAGACCGGCGGGCTCATGCGGGTGGACACGCGGGCACCCCACGCCGGCCGCCGCTGAATCCACGGGTCTGTCGATTGCCCTCTGCGGGCATCCAGGACTTCGACGAAGGATTCGCCATGGGCCACTCAGACCTCTACTCCCAAGCCTCCGACGCCACCAAGGCCAGCCTCGAGAAGGTGGAAGCCGCCGCGCGGCGCCGCATCGACCGGCTGGCCGACAGCGTCGACGACATGCGCCACCAGGTCTCCCGCATGTCGGACCGCACGATGGGCTATGTCCACGACCAGCCGGTGCGCTCGGCGCTGATGGTGGTCGCCGCCGGTGCGCTGATCTACGGCCTCGTGCGCATGATCAGTAGCCGTTCACATTGAACTGAAACTTCAAAGGCAACCACAGAGGCACGGAGACACAGAGGAAACACAGAGCTTTTGTCTCTGTGGCTCTGTGCCTTTGTGGCTGCATTTCGGCATTCGCTGCGAGGCCCTCAGGCCGGCTGCCGCGCGAGCAGGGCGGCCTCGCCCAGCCGCAGCGGCGTGCGCGCCTGCAGTGCCTGCGCCAGCAGCCGCGTCCAGCAGCGCAGGATGGGCAGGTGCACGGCGTCGCCAGGGTGCAGCTCCAGGCGCAGCAGCGGTGCGGCGGCGGCGCGCCGCGCCAGCAGCGTGTTCCACACCAGCGAGCTGGCGCGGCGCCACGCCGCCCTCGTGCTGAAGACCAGGGCCGGCGCGGCGAGCGCCCGCCGCTGTGGCAGCGAGATGAGCTGCCACAGCGTGCAGGTGTGGCGAAAGCCCGCGTCCGCCACGGCCTGCAGCCCGGGCGTGCTCAGCAGCCAGGCCGGCGGCACGAAGCCCGGCATCGTCAGGTCGTGCCGACGTGCCCAGTCCTGACCCTCCTGCAGCCTCTCCAGGGCCTCGGCATGCGACAGCGCCGCGAACTCGCCCTCGCTGGCCGTGTAGTGCCGGCGCAGCAGGTAGTCGCGCAGGCCCCGCGGCGGCGGACCTTCGTCACGGTGCGTCAGGCCGTGCAAGGCCAGCTCGTGCCCGGCCTCGGCCATGCCGTGCAGCCAGCGCAGGTAGCGCGGTGGTGCCGCCGGGTCGCCATGCATGCGCGGCACCACCAGCAGCGTCAGCGGCAGCACGACACCCGCGTCCGCCGCGCAGCGTCGCAGCTCGCCCAGCAGTCGCACGCACTCGGGCCAGGTGGCCGGTGCCACGTCGTGCAGCACCACGCTCAGCGCGCCGGCGAGCGTCGACTCGTGCGCGCCGGCCAGACGGGCGTTCAACGGTGGCGGGCCAGCGGGCTGGCCAGCGAAGGCAGGGCCAGGCCCGCGCGTGCGGGCGGGGCCTCCGCCGGGGCCGCGGCACGGCCGAGCAGGGCGGTGTAGCGCTGCGTCATCTGCGCCATGACGCGCGGCCAGTCCTGGGCCTGGGCACGGGCCAGCGCGTTGCGGCGCTGTGCCGCGTGGTTGGAGCTCAGGCTGGCCTCCATCGCCTCGGCCCAGGCGTCCACCTTCGGCCGGCTCACCAGCAGGCCGGCGCCGTAGGCCAGCTCCGCCAGGCCGGCCGCCCGGGCCGCCACCACCGGCGTGCCGCAGGCCATGGCCTCCAGAACGCCGAGGCCGAAGGTCTCCTGGTCGCCGGCGTGCACGTAGACGTCCGCGCTGGCCACCATGCGGGCCAGCCGGTGGCCGTCGTTCTCGGGCGGCAGCCTCAGCACCTGCGGCCCTGCCGGCGGCGCCGGCCCGTTGCCCACGGCCACCAGCACATGGCCCTTGCCGAGGCGCCGCACGGCGTCGGCCAGCAGCTGCAGGTTCTTCTCGGGCGCGTAGCGGCCGGTGTAGATGAAGATCCGCGTCGAGGCGTCCAGCCCGTGCTCGCGGCAGAGCTCGCGGCGCCAGGCTTCGTCCTGGGCGCAGGGCGTGAAGACGGAGCAGTCCACCCCCAGCGGCTGCACGGTGACGCGCGGCACGCCCCAGGCCTGCAGGCTCTGGGCCAGGCCGATGCTGGGGGCCATGACGAGGTCGAAGTGCCGGTACAGGTTGACGAGGTAGCGCCGCGCCCAGCGCTCGGCCGTGCGGCCGCGCCAGGTCGCCGCCGCGCCCGCACCGCTGGCCAGCCGCGCCATCACGGCCGGCAGGTTGCTGTGGCAGAAGGCCACGGCCGGCACGCGCAGCCGCTCAGCGGCGGCCAGCGACGCCCAGGCCAGCGTGTAGGGGTCGGCGGACTCGATCAGGTCGGGTGCCACGAACGCCATCTGCCGCATCGCCCGGCCGCGGCCCAGCACCATGCGGTAGCCGCCGCTGTGGGGCAGGGGCAGGCCGCCGCAGTCGATCAGGCCGCTGCCCCGGGCGCCGGGGGCGATGACCGTGTGCCGCCAGCCCAGCTCGCGCAGCCGCTCGTGCTTGGCCGTCAGCACGCGGCGCACGCCGCCGGTGGCGCCCCAGAACATCGACACGTCCAGCAGATGGGGGCCCGCCGCAGGCGGCGTGTGGGCCGGCTCGGCCTGCGGCCTGGGCAGGTGGTATTTCATGTGCATTGGCGCGCCGGGGCAAACGGTGTGCCTGCGGGCACACCGCCTGCCTGCGGCGGGGCATGCCGACTTCGTCCTCGACCTCGTCCCCACCCCCCGCCGGCGTCGCCGGCCTGCGCTGGCTCAGCGACGGCGGCCCCGGCCTGACGCGCCGTCCGCGCACCGGCGGCGGCTTCGACTACTTGGACGCCCAGGGGCGCCGCGTCCACGACGAGGCGACGCTGGCGCGCATCAGCAGCCTCGTCATCCCCCCGGCCTGGACCTCGGTGTGGATCAGCCCGCGTGCCGACAGCCACCTGCAGGCCACCGGCCGCGACGCCCGCGGGCGCAAGCAATACCGCTACCACCCTGACTGGATGGCAGGCCGCGGCCAGACCAAGTTCGACGGCCTGCTTCGCTTTGGTGCCGTGCTCCCCAGGTTGCGGCGGCGCGTGCAGCGTGCGCTGGCCGGCCCCGGCGAGCCCACCCGCGAACGCGTGTTGGCGGCCCTGGTGCGGCTGCTCGACACCACGTGGCTGCGCATCGGCAACGCCGCCTACGCCCGCGAGAACGGCTCCTTCGGCCTGTCCACCCTGCGCAACCGCCATGCCGGCGTGCAGGGCGACGCCATCGAGCTGTCCTTCGTCGGCAAGAGCGGCGTGCGCCACCAGGTGAAGCTGGCCGACCGGCGCGTCGCCCGCATCGTCAGGCGCTGCCGCGAGCTGCCTGGCCAGGAGCTGTTCCGTTATGTCGACGACGACGGCGAGAGCCGGCCACTCGACTCGGCCGACGTCAACGCCTGGCTGGCCGAGGCGGCCGGCCAGCGCGTGACGGCCAAGGACTTCCGCACCTGGCATGGCAGCGTGCTGGCCCTGGAGCTGACCCTGCAGGCCGGCGCCGAGGGCGCCGAACCCTGCCGGCCGGCCCAGCTCGTGGCGGCGGTGGCCCAGCGCCTGGGCAACACCCCCGCCGTTTGCCGCAAGGCTTACATCCACCCGCGGGTCCTGGCCCTCGCCGACAGCCTGCACGACGAAGCGGCGCGCGCGGCGCTGCGCAGCCAGCCTTGGGTGCTGGCGCCGGCACCCAAGGACGGCCTCAGCGCCGCCGAGCGCCGCCTGATGGCGCTGCTGCGGACGAGGCGCCCGGCGCCCGCGCCGCCGCCGGCCCGGCGCGCCACGGGCTCCGCCGTCAGGTCGCAGGCGGCTCGGCCGGCATCGGCGTGATGCGCTGGGCCACTGCGTCCCAGCCGTCGCACCGGGCGTCGGGATGGCGCAGTGGCGTCAGGCGCGGGGACTCGGCAGCATCGCCTCCCAGCAGCAACGTCCGGCAGCCGGCGCGGTGGCCTGCTTCGATGTCGTCCAAGGTGTGGCCCACCATCCACGACCGCACCAGGTCGATGCCGTGGCGGCGCGCGGCGCGCACCAGCAGGCCGGGTGCCGGCTTGCGGCACAGGCACGAGGGTCTGCCGTCCGGCGCCGGCGCATGCGGGCAGACGAGGGAGTCGAGCAGCACGACGCCGGCCTCGCGCAGGCGCGCCTCCAGCGCCCCCTGCAGCCGCGCGAACTGGCTGCGCGTGACGTAGCCCCGCGCGAGCCCGCTCTGGTGCGTCACCACCAGCAGGGCGAAGCCCTCGGCCGAGAGCGCCTTCAGGGCGTCGACGGCGTCGGGCTTGAAGCGCAGCAGTGCGGGGTCGGTGTTGTAGGGCAGGTCGTCGACCAGGGTGCCGTCCTGGCCGATGAATACGGCCGGCCGGTCCGGGGCTGGGGTGCGCACGGGCAGGGGGCCCACGTCCTGCACCGGCGTGCTGCGCCAGCGCAGGGGCCCGGAGGTGAACAGCATCAGCATGACGGCCGGCGGGTTGGCGCGGTTTCTCCGGAAGCGCGGGCGCGCCGAGGCAGTGTCGTCATGGTGTGAGCAGCTGGGGTGGAAGGACCCGAGGGCAAGCGGCATGCCCGCCTCCCCGGGCATTGCGCTTGCCGGCACATCCGAATTCCACTCCGGAGTGACGCCCGTGCGCATCGCCTATGTCACCGAGACCTTTCCGCCCGAGATCAACGGCGTGTCGCTCACGGCCGAACGCACCGTGCGTCACCTGTGTGGCAGCGGGCATGCGGTCCAGCTGATCCGCCCGCGCCGGCCCGACGAAGGCCCGCGCCGCGACGCCGACGAATGGCGTTGCGGTGGCGGGCCCATTCCCATGTATCCCGAGCTGCGCTTCGGCTGGGCGACGCCCGCCGGCCTGCGCGCCCTGTGGCGCCGCGAGGGTCTGCCCGACCTCGTGCACGCCACCACGCCCGGCCCGCTCGGCTGGGCGGCGCTGAAGGCGGCGCGCGCCGAGGGCATTCCCACCAGCGCCGACTTCCGCACCAACTTCCACGCCTATTGCGGGCATTACGGCCTGGGCTGGTTCGAACCGGTGGTGCTGGGGTATCTGCGCCGCCTGCACGCCATGGCCAGCGGCAACTTCGTCCCCACGCCGGAACTCGCCCGCCAGCTCTCGGCCCGCGGCTTCGAGCGGCTGCATGTGCTGGGCCGCGGCGTCGACGCCCGGCGCTTCGCGCCCGAGCGGCGCGACCCCTGGCTGCGGCGCGAATGGCGGGTCGGCGAAGAGCACCGCGTCATGCTCTACGTCGGCCGGCTGGCCGCCGAGAAGAACGCCGGCCTCGCGCTGCAGACCTTCGAGCGCTTGAGCGCGCGCCGCCCCGGCCTGCGCATGGTGGTCGTCGGTGACGGCCCCATGCGGGCTCGGCTCGAGCGGGCCCATCCGAGCGCGCGCTTCGTCGGCATGCAGACCGGCCTGGAGCTGGCACGCCACTACGCCAGCGCCGACGTCTTCCTCTTCCCCAGCCTGACCGACACCTTCGGCAACGTGACGCTGGAGGCCCTGGCCAGCGGCCTGGCGGTGGCCGCCTTCGACACCGGCGCGGCGGGCCTGCATGTGCGCGACGGCGTCAACGGCTGCCTGGCGCCGCCCTGCGACGGGCTGGACGCGGCCGACGCCTTCCTCGACGCGGCCACCCGCGCCCTCGACGCGTCGGCGCCCGACGGCCTGCTGCGCCTGGAGGCCCGCCGCACGGCGCGCGAGGCCGACTGGGACGGCGTGCTGCGCCGCTTCGAGCAACAGCTGCAGCGCCTGGCCACGGCCGGCCGCAGCGTGCCGCGCTATGCCGCCGTGGCTTGACGCCCACCGGCTGCGCAGCGCCGAACTCGACCTGCGCGGTGCCCAGGCCCTGCACCGGGTCGCGGCCCGCCCGCGACTGCCGCGCCTGCTGGCGCTGTGCAGCCGCCTGGCCGACGGGCCGCTGTGGGTGGCGCTGGTGCTGCTGCTGCCCTGGGTGGAGCGCGACGGTGCCCGCCATGCGCTGCTGATGCTGCAGCTCGGCGCCCTCAACCTCGTCATCTACTACGCCCTCAAGCGCAGCACGCGCCGCCGCCGCCCCTTCGAGCACTGCGATGACATCCGTGCCTGCATCAAGGTGCCCGACGCCTTCAGCTTCCCGAGCGGCCACGCCCTGCACGCCTTCGCCTTCGCGCTGCTGCTGTCGTCCTTCCATCCGGGCCTCGGGCCGCTGCTGTGGAGCTTCGCCGGCCTCGTCGCGCTGGCTCGCGTCGTGCTGGGCCTGCACTTCCCGAGCGACGTGGTCGTCGGCGCCCTGCTGGGCATCGCCACGGCCAGCCTGGTGCTGTGGATGGGCTGAGGTGGTGTCGCCCCCCCGTCACGACCCGTGTCGTGCCGCCCCCGCGCACGCCGCGGGCCTACAGCTGCGCCTGCGGCCGGCCCATCTTCTTCCGCAACAGCGAATGCCTGGCCTGCCACCGGCCGCTGGGTTATGCGGCGACGCGCGGCACGCTGCTGGCGCTGGAGCCGGCGCCGCCGCGCGCCGGCCAGGGCGGCTGGCGCGAGGCCGGCGTGCCGGCGCGCCGGGCGCCACGCCATGTCCGTTGCGCCAACCTCGACAGCGCCGCGGCCTGCAACTGGCTGCTGGAGGCCGACGAGGTGGCCGCAGGCTTCACGCTGTGCCGCTGTTGCCGGCTCACCCGCACGGTGCCCGACCTGAGCCAGCCCGGCGCAGCGCTGTGGTGGTGCCGCGTGGAGCAGGCCAAGCGCCGGCTGGTGTCGTCCCTCATCGGCCTGAAGCTGCCCGTGGCATCCAAGGCGGAGGACCCGGCGCACGGCCTCGCCTTCGACCTGCTGATGCCGCCGGCCGAAGGGCCGGGCGTCGTCACCGGCCATGCGGATGGCGTGATCACGCTGGACGTGTCGGAGGCCGACGACGCCCGGCGCGAGCAGCGGCGCGACCAGCTCGGCGAGCCTTACCGCACCCTGCTCGGCCACCTGCGCCACGAATGCGGCCACTACTACTGGCAGCGCCTCGTCGAAGCCTCGGCGTGGTTGGAGCCCTTTCGCGCGCTGTTCGGCGACGAACGCGAGGACTACGCGGCAGCGCTGCAGCGCCACTATGCCAACGGCGCGCCTACGGACTGGGGCCAGCGCTTCGTCAGTGCCTATGCCAGCGCCCATCCCTGGGAAGACTGGGCTGAGACCTGGGCCCATTACCTGCACCTCGTCGACACGCTGGACACGGCACGCAGCTTCGGGCTGGACGGCGAGCGCGTGGAGCTCAGCTACGAGCGCTTCACGGTCGACGTCGTCGCCGAGGCCTCCGACCCCGACGCTGCCGGCTTCGTACAGCTCATCAACAGCTGGATGGAGCTGACCGGCGTGCTGAACGAACTCTCACGCGCCATGGGCGTGGCGGACTTCTATCCCTTCGTGCTGTCGGCGCCGGCCGTGCGCAAGCTGCATTTCGTGCACCGCGTCATCCACCGAGCTCCGGAGTGAACACCCTCCACCCCGCGCCGCCTACGTCTCAGGGCCAGGCCGGCTCGAACGAGGCCAGGGCCAGCCGGGCCGGGGGCGGCGCGAAGCTGCGCTGCGATGGCGGGGCAGCCGCGGTGCTGCCGGTCAGCGTGTCGATGCGCTGCAGCACCTGGTCGATCACGAGGGGCTTGGGCCACAGCTCGCAGAAGCTCGTGCCCTCGATCTCGAAGTCAGCGTCGGCCGTGACCGCCACCGCCGGGGCCGAGGCGCAGCCGGGCAGGGCGCGCAGGCGCGGCAGCAGCTCGCTGCCATGGCAGTCGGGCAAGCCGAGGTCGAGCAGCAGCAGCACGGGGCTCAGGCCCTCGGCCAGCCGCAGCGCCTCGGCTCCCGTGTTGGCGACGACGAGGTCGAGATCGGGCCGGCGCTCCAGGACGGCGGCCATGAGCAGGACGTTGACCGGATGGTCCTCCACGTAAAGCACGGTTTGGCGGGCAGGCTTGGGCATCGGAATCTCCGGCGGTGGTCCGGAGTTCATGGCAATCGGCATGCCCGCCTTTCGGGCACGCACCTTGCCGCGCGGCCGGGCCACTCAACAAGGAGTTCCCATGACGACCACCGACGCACCGCGCAGCTTCGGCGTCTTCAAACCCGTCGGCCACGTGGTCATCTCGTTTCCGCAGGCCGAGCAGGCCGACCGCGCCGCCTCGGCGCTGGCCGGACTGGGCCTGAGTCCGCAGGCCGTGCGCCGCTACAGCGACCGGGAGATGCTGCGGCAGATCGACGACGACATCGCCCGTGCCAGCCCCATCGCGGCCATCGGCCAGGAGATGAACCTCGTGCTGGCCCATCGCGCCTTGGCGGAGCGCGGCTACCACTGGCTGGTGGTGGCCGCCAGCGGCGACGAGCAGGCCGCCCAGGTGGCCGAGGCGGCCCGGGCCTGTGGCGCCGAGCGGGCCCAGTACTACGGCCACTTCATCATCGAGGAGTTGATCGAGCGCCCCGGCGGCATCGCCCAGGTCGCCGAGTCGCCCGACCGGGGCCTGGACGCGCAGACGCCCTCCGGCAAGGAGAGCGAGGCGGCCGAGGCGAGGAAGCCCGGCGGCGGCTGACGCCGCGGTGAGCTGGCATGGCGGCTGCCGCATGAAGGCTCAGCCAACCTCCCGGAAAGGACTCCCCATGAGCGAGAAAGACTCCACGCTGCAGGCCCAGCGCCGCATCCAGAAGCAGCAGGACGACACCGACGCCAGGCAGCAAGGCGAACAGGGCGGGACCTCGGGCGAGGGCGGTGCCGTGCAGGCCGGCGCCCGCGAGCAACCCGAGAAACTGCCCGCGCAGCACGTGCGCAAGCCCGGCCGCGAGTCCGAACTCGAGCTGGCGCCGCGCTTCATGGCGCCCGACTACAAGGGCAGCGGCAAGCTGCAGGATTTCGTCGCGCTGATCACCGGCGCCGACTCCGGCATCGGCCGCGCCGTGGCCGTGCTGTTCGCCCGCGAGGGCGCCGACGTGGCCGTGGCCTTCCACTCCTCCACCGAAGACGCCGAGGAGACGGCGCGCTGCGTCGAGGCCGAGGGCCGGCAGTGCCTGTTGCTGCAGGGCGACGTGAAGGACCGCGCCTGGTGCGACAGCGCCGTGGCACAGGTCATCGCGCGCTTCGGCAAGCTGGACGTGCTCGTCAACAACGCCGCCTTCCAGGAGCATGCCGCCTCGCTGGAGGAACTGGACGACGAGCGCATGCACGAGACGCTGGACACCAACATCGGCGGCTACCTGCGCATGGCGCGCGCGGCGCTGCCCCACCTCAAGCAGGGCGCCTCCATCATCAATACCGGCTCCGTCACCGGCCTCAAGGGCAGCGCCAAGCTGCTGGACTACTCGGCCACCAAGGGTGCCATCCATGCCTTGACCAAGTCGCTGGCCAGCAACCTCGTCGAGCGCGGCATCCGCGTCAACGCCGTGGCGCCGGGGCCGGTGTGGACGCCGCTCAACCCGGCGGATGCGCCGGCCGAGAAGGTCGCCAAGTTCGGCCAGGACACCGACATGAAGCGCGCCGCCCAGCCCGAGGAGCTGTCGCCGGCCTATGTCTTCCTGGCCTCGCCGGTGTGCTCGGGCTACATCACCGGCATCGTGCTGCCGGTGACCGGCAGCGTCGGCGCCATCTAGGGCCTGTTCACCCTACGGCAGGGGTCGCGAAGGCCATCCCCCAGGGGCCAATCAAGGCGCAGCGCGCCGCCCGCATTGATATGCGGGCAAGCGGTGCAACGCCGAGTGGCCCCTGGGGGATGGCCTTCCCTTCGGGTTGTGACCAAAAGGCCCGCGCGCGGCGTTGCGAAGCCTCGCTTGGGGCCTACCCAAGCTTCGTTTCGCGCCTTGCTCGCGGGCCTTTTGGTCGCAACGCGACCCCTGCCGTAGGGTGAACAGGCCCTAACCTGGATATTTCACGAGTACTCGCAATCGGCGGCTTGCGGCGTCGAGGAGGTGCGCCGGCGGCGCTGACGCGGCGGCTGGCGCGTTGATCAGGGCCGGCGGAGCGACGCGGACGCACCGCCCCCTTACCCCCGTTGTTCGTCAACGTGCCGGGGACAGCACTGTGGTGGAGTTATGGCGCCAGCGCGCGTGCGGCCGTGAGGAAGACGTGCTTGAGCGGATGCTGCGAGGCCAGCAGCAGGCGCACGCGGCGCGTGTTGCGCAGCACTGCCGCGCCGATCTTGAGCAACTTGACGCGGATCGTGGCCGCACAGGCGCGCTCCAGCTCCGTGCCCTTGAGCGCGAGGCGCCGCAGGTTGATCATCAACGTGTAGGCCAGCGCCGCCAGCAGCAGCCGCAACTGGTTGGACGCGAAGCGCCGGCAACTGGCGCGCCGCCCGAACAGGTCCAGCTGCGCTTCCTTGATGCGGTTCTCCGCCTCGCCGCGCGCGCAGTACAGCCGCTCGTACAGCTCGCTCGCATCGCCGCCCAGGCTGGTGACCACGAAGCGCGGGTTGGCGCCTTGCTCGCCGTGCTCCAGCCGTGCAATCACGCGACGCTCGCGCTCCCAGTTGCGCGAGGCGTACTGGAACTCGCCGATCAGGCGCTGCTTGGCGCCGCCGGCCTGGTACTGCTCGGCCAGCGCCAGGCTGGGCAGCGCGGAGAACCATTCGAGCGTCGCGTTCTTCTGCAGCCCGATGACGTAGTCGATGCCCCAGGCATCGAAGCGGCGCAGCGCCCGCGGCCGGCAGAAGCCCGAGTCCGCGCGCACGACCAGCCGCACCCGCGGCCAGGCCTGGCGCAGCGTGTCCTTGATCCGCTTGATCAGTGCGCTGAACACGCTGGCCGGGTCGCGCCAGCTCGGACGCAGCACGCAGGCCAGCACGTCCTGGCCGCAGAACACGTACAGCGGCAGGTAGCAGTAGTTGTCGTAGTGGGCGTGGAAGTGCGCCCCTTCCTGCTGGCCGTACAGGGGCATGTGCGTGGCGTCGATGTCCAGCACCAGTTCGTCGGGCGGCGCCTTGTGGCTGGCGATGAACTGCTCGAGCAGCACTGCGTGCAGCGCCGTGGCGTGGGCCGTGGTGGCGGAGGTCTCCAGCCGGCTCAGCGTGGGCGCCGAGGCCAGTTCCTGATCGCTGCCCAAGGCAGTCTGCAGCGCCAGGTCGCGCCGCAAGCTGTTGTGGTCGGACACGTCCTCCCAGCCGCAGCACAGGCCGTATACGCGCTGCGCCAGGAGGCTGCGCATGTCGTGGCGCACGCTGGCCGCGCGGCGACTGTCAGCAAACACCCGGGCCGCCGCGCGGGTCAGTCCGATGCGCTCATCCACCAGTCGCAGCAGCGGCGCACCGCCTTCGCTGCAGATGTCGCCGCCGTCGAACGCCGCCTGCACCACCCGACGTCCGACCTTGCCGAACCCCACGGTCCCGTTTGTACACTTTGGCATCGGCAGTCCTCGGTTGTCATTGGCGTCAGATACCTATGACAACGGCTTCGGCAACGAGGCTGCCGACCTTGGCTCGCGAAATATCCAGGCTAAGCCGTGGCGGCCCCGTCGGCCGTCGGCGAGGCAAGCACTGCGGCAAGTTCTTCAACGTGTCGGCGATGCCTGAACCCCCAGCGGGCCGTTGCTCGCCGGCCTGTGTGCCGTGGGCGCGCTTGCCCGCCGCGCCGAGGGCCCGCCGGTCTTCCCCCCCGCCGCCCGCGTCCCGTGGGCGGCATGCGGCTTGCCAGGAGGTCCGGGCACCACCGCTTCCGCATCCCACGTCAACTTCGAGGACCTCTCCATGGCCACCAACGCCGACACGCCTTTCCCCACCTCCTCCGCCTCTCCCGCGACCTCCAGCGCCGGCGGCCAGTCGCCCGCGACGTCCCAGGGCTCGTCCGCCTCGGGCAATGACGCCCAGGCCGCGGGCGACATGCTGAACCGCGTGGTGCAGGGTGCGCACAGCGCCATCGACCGCATGGCAGAGAGCGCCGCGCCCGCCGTCCAGAAGCTGCAGGACGGCGTGAGCTCCGCCAGCGATGCCATCAGCCAGCGCGCCGGCGACGCCCGCGAGATGGGCGAGGAGTGGGCCGAAAGCCTGCGCGCCACCGTGCGCGACCATCCCCTGGCCGCCCTCGCAACCGCCCTCGCCGTCGGCGTGCTGGTCGGCCGCCTGGCGCGCTGAGGCCGCCTTGGCCGAACCGACGCCAGACACCCACGCCGCCGGGCCCGCATCGCCCGGCCTGCCGCAGCAACTGCACGGCCTCTGGCGGGACGTGCAGGGGCTCGTCAGCGACCGCGTCGAGCTGCTGTCGCTGGAGCTGCAGCGGGCCGTCCAGGCGCTGATCCAGATCGTCGCGCTGCTGGTGGCCGTGGCCATCCTCGGCGTGACGGCCTGGCTGGTGCTGTGGGGCGCGTTGATCCGGCTGCTCGTCTCGGCCGGCATGCCGCTGGCCGGGGCGCTGCTGCTGGCCATTGCGTTCAACGTCGTCGTCATGGCCCTGGCCGTGATGCGCGTGAAGCGGCTGCTGCCCCAACTGCGCCTGCCGGCCACGCGCCGGCACCTGATGCTCTCGCCCGACCCCCGTCCCCAGCCACCCGCCGCGACCGCCCCGACCGATGAACCCCCAGCCGTCCCCGACCCCGCTGCACGCTGAGCCGCCCGAGGGCGAGGGCGACCTCGATACCCGCATCCTGCGGGTCGAGCAGCGGCTGATCGCCCGCGAGGAGAGGCTGCGCCGCGAGGTCTCGGGCCTGGCCCGCCAGGCGCGGCGCCAGCTGCGGCCCACGCGGCTGCTCGCCCCGGCCGGCGGCGTGGTGCTCGCCGCCCTGGCCCTGCGCTCGCTGTGGCGGCGGCCCGAGCCGGCCACGGTGGCCGCCTCGGCGCCGGGCTCGGGCGGCAGCCGCCTGCATGACATTCCCTGGGTGCGCCTGCTCGGCCTCGGCTGGCCGCTGCTGCCCGAGCGCTGGCGCCAGCGCATCAGCCCGGCCACGGCCAGCAGCCTGGTCACGCTGGGCCTGCCCCTCGTCGAGCGCCTGCTCGGCCAGCGCCGCGCCACGCCGCTGCAGGCCGTGGCCGAGGCCGACCCCATGCGCCTGCGCGGGCGCTGGTTCCTCGTCGGCGAACTGCCGGCGGCCCTGGAGGCCGAGCCCAGCGAGCCGCCCGAGCTGGGCCTGCTGCCGCGCGAGGACGGCCAGCTCGACCTGTTGATGCGGCGCGTCGACCGCCATGGCACCCAGGGCCGCCAGGTGCTGCTGCAGCCCGTGGCCGGCAGCCACGGCGCGCAGTTCAAGGTCAGCCACTGGCCGGCGGCGCTGCAATGGCTGCCCTGGGCCTGGAACGACCTCTTCCTGCTGCACGTGGACGCCGGCTACGACGAGGCCCTGCTCGGCAGCCCCGAGCGCGACCAGCTCTGGCTGCTGTCGCGCCGCCCGACGCTCGACCCCGAGCGCCGCCAGGCCCTGGCCCAGATTGCCCGCGACCGCGGCTTCGACGCGGGGCGGCTGCGCTTCAACGTCCGGCCATGACGCTATGGCCCGACCTCGGCGAGCTGATGCGTTTCGACGTGTCGCCGCTGGAACTGGTGCTGCGCGGCAGCCTGGTGTACTGGTTCCTGTTCCTGCTGCTGCGCTTCGTGCTGCGGCGCGATGCCGGCTCCATCGGCATCCCCGACCTGCTGCTGCTGGTCATCGTCGCCGATGCCTCGCAGAACGCCATGGCCGGCGGCTACCAGAGCGTGTCCGAAGGCTGCGTGCTGGTGGCCACGCTGGTGGGCTGGAACTGGCTGCTGGACTGGGGCAGCTTCCGCTTCAAGGCCGTGCGCAAGCTCGTCGAGCCGCCGCCCCTGGTGCTGGTGCGCCGTGGCCGCATGATCAGGCGCAACATGCGCCGCGAGTTCGTGACCGTGCCGGAGCTGATGGCCAGCCTGCGCACCCACGGCATCGACAAGCTGGCGGACGTGAAGATCGCCCGCATGGAGCCCGACGGCGCCATCAGCGTCATCCGCGAGGAGCATGCCGAGGACGGGGCGGGCGACGAAGGCGACGAGGAGCGCCGCGCGCCGATCTGAGGCACATGCCTTGCCGCATGAAGCGGGCGGGGACGTCCCGCTGACCCCAAGGAGACCGCCATGGCACGCAGCAGCTTGCTCGGCATCGATCCCGCGCCCACGGAGGCCGAAGGGCGCGGCAAGGCCCGGCTCGGGCCCAGCGACACCACCGACAGCGGCAGCGACCTCGTCGGCCTGGACGACCAGGACGACGATGCCGACCCCGGCCTGCCCGTCGACGTGGCCCTGCGCGACGACCAGGTGGCGCCGCTGCCGCTGGGCGAGACGCTCGCGGAATCGGAAGGCGGCGCCAGTGGCGTGCGCGACGGGGCCGACATCGGCGTGGACCGCGTCTTCACGCCCGGCGGGCTGGAGGTGGAGGCCGACGCGGCCCTCGCGGCTGTGGGCGAAGCGCCGTTGGACGAGGCGTCTGGCGACGAGGCCGACGCCGAGGAAGAGGAGCAGGACGCGGCCGACGAGGAGAGCGAGTTCGACGAGAACGACACCGGCCCGGCGCGCCGGCCGCGCCGCGATGCGCCCGGCACCGCGCCCGGCGAGGCCTCGGAAGCCGTACCGGGCGGGCCGGACCCGGCGGGGCATAGACCGGGCCGCAGCTGAGGCCGGACTGACTGCGCTTGGCGCCTTCGTTGACGTTCAACGAAGTTGCGCAATTCCAGTGGCAGGGCCCTCTTACGAGGCGTTGGGGCAGGCTCAATCCACAGCTCAGCGGCATGAGGCCAAGGTGAGACCCTCCCTAAAAGGATGTGTGCGACGCCGGCAATATCGGCAAATGCGTTGGTGGCGGACCAAATCTCAAAGACATATTAAATCGGTCGGACCAAATATTAGTGAAAATTCACCATTCCTGAAGATTTAACGTCATTTGCATATGTCGAGCTGATAAAGTGGTCTGACCTGATTGCTGGGTGCGCTCGGGTAGCCAGGGCCTGCGGGCCGTACAGCAATGGCCCGGCGCTCAGATCAAGAGCGAGTATTCCCGTCGCCTGCCTTCAAGATGCCTACCGATAAAGGGTGGCATTACGCAACCTCTGCAGATTTCTCGGCCGCATGAATCATCAAGTCTTCAATAAATGGGTTGCGCTGTTGATGTTGACGTGGGTTTTGGCGCCGTCAAGCGCCAGCGCGCAGCAGGGCAAACCTGTAGAAAAACTGGATCGTGTAACAGTTAATGGCCAGAGCACTCACGATACAAAAATCGACTGCAACGTCGATCCGGACGCATGCGCTGACCTCGCAAACCTGAATAGGCCGGGTTACTCCTTTCGCGGCAGTACAACGGGAATGCCGCCTCCCTGGCTGCCGGATACGAGTACTGCGGGCGATGGCGTCACCGAGACTGGTCCGGACGAGGGCTGCCGTTCAAGGGGGGTTCCCGCCTCCGACAAGACAACGTCGCACCCTGTCGTATTGTCCAGCGGCGCTAAGCGGATATACCACTCGGACTTCAAGCATTCCTCGAACTTGAGCCTGGGTTTGAGCAGGGTTTACCAATCAGAGGTTCCGGCCCTGCCCAACTCTCTGTTCGGCCCCAAGTGGCGGTCAAGTTTTGACTATTGGGTAACCATGTGGGTTGACGGCTACCCGAGCCGTTTCACGCTCTATTTGCCTGACGGCAGTTCCCTGGATTTGTCCTTGGCCTCGCCGGCCCCGGGTGTTCTTTACTACCTCCAGCCCAGTTGGATCAGCCAGCACGGTGCAAACCGGGGCGGCGCCCAGATCTGGGCAGAAGTCGTATCAGGGCAGCTCAAGGTCTACATGGGCCCGGAGACGCTGGTTTTCGCGGCCGTGCGCCCCGCGGGGAAGCCTGCCTACTATGCGATCGACCGAATCCTCCGCACTTACAGCAACATCGCGAAGTACGTCTTTGAACGGGACGCCGCCACGGGGCGGCTGCAGGCGGTCGTGAATTACCTTGGCGAACGCGTCAACGTGGTGATGGGCGACGGCGTGCATGTCACTCAGGCTACCGCCCCCGACGGCTCGCTGTGGAAATACGACTACGTCGCTGCCACCGGCATGCTGAGCAGCGTGTCCGTTCTTCCTGCCGGGGCCTCCGCGTGGGTCCAGGCCGCCACATACGCATACGACGATGCCCGGGATCCGCGTCTGTTGACCTACAGCATGCCCGGCGGCAGTTATAGCTACGACGCCCAGGGGCGCGTCATCAGAAGCATCAATGACTCCTTTGCCTATGGAGATACCTGGACCGATTACACCAACGAGAGTGGCAATACCACTCGCTACACCTACGCCATCACCAATGGCAGCAAGCAACTGGTGCGCACCGATTACCAAGGGGTACCACCGGCATGCCCGGCCGCAACGATTGCGCAAACCTACAACGCGGGTCAGATCGCAAGCTCGACGGACGCTGCCGGCGTGGTCACTACCTACCAGTTCAACGCTGATGGCACCCTGGCGCAAAAGACGGTGGCGCCGGGAACGGCATTGCAGCAGACCTTTAGGTTCGGATATATCGTCGACGAATATGGCCCCCGCCTGTCCGGCCAAACCACGCTCAATGCCTCCGGGCAGGTGATCCAGGATACAAGCTTCGCATACGACTCCGGAAGTGGGGCGGCCGTGCCGCGACTCTTGTCGATCACCTACAAGGATACCCTCACCGGCGGCGCGGATCGCCAGGTGTTCTATACCTATGCCTTGTATCCATCCGGCTTTGCCAAGACCCTGACCACGCAAGTCGCCGGTCCTGCTGGATGGGCCACCACGGTGGCTGAATACGACGAGAAGGGGCGCCTGCTTCGCCTCACCAATCCCATGGGTCATGTCACCACCTATGGGGCTTACACCGGCGCCGGCCTGCCGGGTTGGGTTACCGATGCCAATGGCGCGACCGTCAACATCAGCTACGACCATCGAGGCCAGGTGACCTACCAGGCGGTGGCCAACATCGGGTGGTCAAGCAACGGGTACGACCCAGCGGGTCGCCTGAGTTCGACAAATTCCTCCACAGGCGCCAGATACTCTTACCAGTACACCGACACCGACAAACTTTCCAGTGTCACCGACGGGCTGGGTGACGCTATCACGTTCAGTATGGTGGCCAACGAACGGCACACGCTTTCGAGACGCGAAACCGCGCAATATGTCGACGGCAGCGTTTCCACCAAGCCATTCGATCGGGCCGAGTTGGAGGCCGCATTCATACAGGAGTACGGGGCGAATATTCCACCTCCGTATCTGCCGATGGTCGTGGCTGGCTTGAGCAATGACTACCTGATCGGCCGATACGGTTCTTTCCGGTCCAACTCATGGGTGGACGGAGAAGCGGAGCGCCCGATTCTGGTCGTTGGGGAAAACGGCCAGCGCACCAGCTACACCTACGACGGTACGCGCAACCTCAAGTCCATCACCACGGCCGACGGCCGGTCCACGACCTTCGACTACGACGCCCTGGGCCGCCTGACCAGCCAGCGCCTGCCCGATGGCAGCACCAGCGTTTCCAGCTACGACACCGCCGGCCGGTTGGCGAGCTTCACCGACCCTCGCGGCTTGGTTACCAGCTACCAGTACAACGGTTTCGGCCAAGTCACCCGGCAAGTCAGCCCGGACACCGGCGTGACGACCTTTGGCTACGGGGCTGGGGGTTATCTGGCCTCCACCACCTATGCAGACGGCCGCCAGCTGATGCTGGGCAGGGACATTGCCGGGCGCGTCATCTCGCGCACCGCCGGCAGCCAGACCGAGACCCTCAGCTATGACGAAGGCGCCTACGGCAAGGGCCGCCTGACCACCGCTGCCGGCACCGGGGGCAGCGTGAGGTTCGCCTACGAAGTGGGGGGGCGCCTGAGCAGCCAGACCGTGCTGGCGCAGGGCCAGTCCCTCACCGTGGGCTGGACCTACGACAGCACGGGCAACCTCACCGGCATGACCTATCCCGACGGCCAGTGGCTGAGCTTCCAATACGACGCCTACGGCCGGCTGAGCAAGGTGCTGGGCAACGCCGGCAGCGGCGGCTTCGTCGTGGCCGACAGCATGCTCTACCAACCCGCCACCGCCCAGCGCTACGCCTGGCGCTTCGGCAACGGCCTGCCCCACATCGCCACACTGGACCGTGACGGCCGGCTCACCGCCCTCAACGGCGGCCCCGCGCATGGCCTGCAGTTCACCTACACGCCCAACCTGGACACCATCGCCGGCATCACCGACACGGTGTATGGATCGAGTCAGTCCTCGTCGCTGGGCTATGACGCGCAAGACCGGCTGAACTCGGTGGTGCGCAGTGGTGCCAACCAGGGCTTCGGGCTGGACGCCGACAGCAACCGCCAGGCCCACACGCTCAACGGTACAAGCTACGCCTACACCACCGACCCGGCCTCGAACCGGCTGCTCTCGGTGACCGGCGCCGGCGCCACGCGCAGCTTCAGCTACGACGCCGTGGGCAACATGACCCAGAACGCGCCCACCGGGGCGGTGCACACCTACGTCTACGACGGCTTCAACCGCCTGGCGCAGGTGAAGGATGCAGGCGGCAACGTGCTGGCCAGCTATGGCTATGCGCCGAACAACCAGCGACTGTGGAAGAGCACGGCGGCGGGCGTGACGACCTACGTCTACGGCGCGGGCGGGGAGTTGCTGTACGAGCGCGGCCCCGCGGGCAGCACGGCCTATGTGTGGCTGAACGGCGAGATGATCGGCCTGATGCGCGGCGGGGCCTTCTACGCGAGCCACAACGACCATCTCGGCCGGCCTGAAGTTGTCACCAACGCTGCGGCCCAGGTCGTGTGGCGGGCATCGAACCATGCGTTCAGCCGGGCGGTGGTGGTGGACAACATCGGCGGCCTGAACGTCGGCTTCCCGGGGCAGTATTGGGATGCGGAGAGTGGGCTTTGGTACAACTGGAATCGGTATTACGATCCGACGGTGGGGAGGTATACCCAAAGTGATCCCATTGGCTTGACTGGGGGCGTCAATACCTACGCATATGTGAGTGGGAATCCGCTAAGCAAAGTAGACCCTTTGGGGCTGGATGCCATCATCGTCCATGATGGTCACCTGACACACTACGACAGCAATGGCCAAATGCTTGGGATGTACCACTACACCACCGGACGACCAGGGGTGACAGATACGTCAATATCGGGTCAAGGTCCGATCCCGTTGGGAACCTATACAATTGAACCTTGGCAAATAAGCGAAGGCGGAATTGTTCGAAATCTTCTCGGCGATTGGGGCAGATTTCGAGTTCCATTGAAGCCTGACGCCGGCACAAAGACATTCGGCCGTGATGGCTTCTTCTTGCACGGCGGAAAGAAGCCAGGTTCTGCTGGATGTATTGACGTTGGTGAAAGTGATGTCCACCTTTTTGAGAATCTGCGAAAAGCGCCGGGTATTGTTCCTGTTGTCGTCTATTGAGGAGTGGCATGCGGCCGATCTTATTGATTGTTCCAGTGTGTGAACTTTTGGGACTGATTGGATTTATGCTTCTAGCATCGAACCCCGATCACTCTGGTTTGCGATGGCTGCCGCTATTTGCCTCCGCCATCCTGGTTATACTGCTGTTGGCCCGAGAGGCGGGCTCGATGACTTTGCGGCAAGTCGCGGTGTCGACAGCGCTGTTGTCACTGCTCGGAGTGGCTGCTTTCCAAACCTTGGGGTTGGCTTTCTCTGGGCTTGCCAAGGACGTTGACTTAATCTCCTTGACCAATGCCGTGCGGCTGGGGGTAGTTCTTGGCATTGCGCTCGCTGCGCATGGCGGCGTATTGGTGATATTTCATTTGCTACGCGGACCTTGTAGGAATTCGGGGTCAGGTCCAAAATCTAAAGCACATCTCACGTGACATGGCGGGCAATCTCAACGGCGCGAGCTACCGCGACGGCCAGTCGCTGACGTCCCAGCCCGGCGGACTGCGCCGCGAAGCCCAAGGCCTTGGCCCCAACGGTGGCCCCCGCGCATGGCCTGCAGTTCACCCTACATGCCCAACCTGGACACCATCGCCGGCATCACCGACACGGTGTATGGATCGAGCCAGTCGTCGTCACTGGGCTATGACGCGCAAGACCGGCTGAACTCGGTGGTGCGCAGCGGTGCCAACCAGGGCTTCGGGCTGGACGCCGACAGCAACCGCCAGGCGCACACGCTCAACGGCACGAGCTACGCCTACACCACCGATCCGGCCTCGAACCGGCTGCTCTCGGTGACCGGTGGCGGCGCCACGCGCAGCTTCAGCTACGACGCCGTCGGCAACATGACCCAGAACGCGCCCACCGGGGCGGTGCACACCTACGTCTACGACGGCTTCAACCGCCTGGCGCAGGTGAAGGATGCCGGTGGCAACGTGCTGGCCAGCTATGGCTATGCGCCGAACAACCAGCGGCTGTGGAAGAGCACGGCGGCCGGCGTGACGACCTACGTCTACGGCGCGGGCGGGGAGTTGCTGTACGAGCGCGGCCCCGCGGGCAGCACGGCCTATGTGTGGCTGAACGGCGAGATGATCGGCCTGATGCGCGGCGGGGCCTTCTACGCGAGCCACAACGACCATCTCGGCCGGCCTGAAGTTGTCACCAACGCTGCGGCCCAGGTCGTGTGGCGGGCATCGAACCATGCGTTCAGCCGGGCGGTGGTGGTGGACAACATCGGCGGCCTGAACGTCGGCTTCCCGGGCCAGTATTGGGATGCGGAGAGCGGGCTTTGGTACAACTGGAATCGGTATTACGATCCGACGGTGGGAAGGTATACCCAATCTGACCTCATCGGGCTTGCGGGCGGCATCAACACGTACGCATATGTCGGGGGGAATCCCATCAGCCGCATTGATCCGATGGGGTTAACGCAATGCGACATTGATGCGGCTGTTGCTACGGTCAGGAGTCAGTTGCCCAATCTTCGATTCCCGAGTAATGGACCTGTCCCAGATTTGCCGAGAGATGGGCTGGTGGCTGGCACATATACGGGCGGTAGTGTGGACCGGATGCGGCTCAACGAGCGCTTTCTCGATCAGCTAAGCGACTTCAGAGCGAAGATGCTACTCGACACGGTTATTCACGAAACTCTGCATGGGAATCCGGGGCCCGGCGATCCAGCGCAGGACCGTCATGACTGGATAAATCCGGAAGCCGCTCGTTTGGCCGACCAGCTCAATGGGGCATTCCAGGGAGCGCGCAAATGTGGCTGCGGCAAGTAGTTGCAGCGCTGGTGCTGCTCGTGGTGGCGCCGTGGACGATGGCCGCCGAGATGGACTGTCTCTTCGTGGAGGCTGCGAAGTTGGAAGCTTCTTGGCCTCCAGCCTCGATCAGCGCAATTGCGCCTGCGGACCTCAACGCGATTCATCGCGTTGTCCGCGGAAGCGGCACGGTCGTCTTAATGCGAATGTTCTCGGGCAAGAAGGACGACGAGTTGGACTCGGAGGAGTTCTGGAAGCTCACGGTTGAACTCCCGAATATCGCCCGCGGGGAAACCCGCGTGCTACAGGCGACTGCGGCCAATACGCGATTCTCGAGGGCCGGAAGCGCATGGGTCGACAAGGGATTTGGCTACGTCGGAGCCAGCGTGGCCGGCAAAATCGTTGCCCGACGAGTTGACAGCGACACCATGACCATTGACGTGTCGCTCGACGTTGAAACCCGCTTCGCGGGCGACCCCGAGGAAGCTCAACCGCTCTCACTCCAGAAGAGGGTAGCGTTTCGCCGGATAGAGATCGCCGACTTGACGCCATGGCTTGGTTCGGCGACCGCTGGCGTCGCGGACTACTGGACCAGCCACAGACCCAAAAATCAGCAGGCAAGCTGCAGCCCGGTAGGTTGGGGTCATTGACTCCAACGCCAATCCTATCGAGGGTGGCAGGTCGTGCCGCCAACCCTGCCGTTGCTCGTTCCGCCCTGTTTGCGCCGTGGTCTCGCCCCTCGCGCTTGGCTCCGTCATCGGCTGGGCGCCCATGTTGAGGTTATCCCTGAAAACCAGAGTGCATAGCCCGGTAGGTTGGGCTGCGAAGCCCAACGCCTTCCCCTCAACGGCGGCCCCGCGCATGGCCTGCAGTTCACCTACACGCCCAACCTGGACACCATCGCCGGCATCACCGACACGGTGTATGGGTCGACTCAGTCCTCGTCACTGGGCTATGACGCGCAAGACCGGCTGAACTCGGTGGCGCCCAGCGGTGCCAACCAGGGCTTCGGGCTGGACGCCGACAGCAACCGCCGGGCCTACACGGCGTGGGTTCGATTCAAGCGAAGAGAGGAACGCAACCACCGGGACGGGCCAGGCCGTCCCGGGAGAGACGCGTCAGGCCGCGGTCGCGCGGGCCTGGTCGCGCCAGGTGCGGACCTGGCTGTGGTTGCGCTTGACGCCTTCGAACTGACGCTCGACGACGTTGCGGACGTCCGGCGGCAGGGGCTTCTCCAGGGCCTTGCGGTAGGACGCCAGCGCCGTGTCTTCGCCGCGTTCGGTCTCCTCGAGGATGGCCTTGTCGGTGTAGCCGGCCAGGGTGCCCTTGACCGCGACCCAGCCGCGGTGCATGGCGCCGACGGCCGTGCCGCTGTCCTCGGCCTTGCCGCCGAAGCGCACCACCAGGGCCTGCAGCTCGGCAGCGGCCTCGCGGCACTCCTCGGCGCGGCGCACGAAGGACTGCTGAATGGCCGGGTCCTTGAGGTATTCCGCGGAGGCGCGGAAGCCGTGCTCGCCATCCTTCGAGGTTTCGATCAGGTCGTTCAGCGTGTCGACAATGTCGTCGTTGCTCATGGGAGTTCCTTTCGCAGTGAGGAGGGAAAGCGCCGCCGGGGCGCGGGCCGCGGGTGGCGCTCGATGAGGTCCGGGGCACGCGGCGTGCCTGGCCCGGCTCAGGAGCGCGGCTGCGGTGCCGCCGGATGCCCGTTGGCCCGCCGGCTGGCCATGGCGGCCTGCAGCGCGGCCAGCATCTCGGCCGGCGGGCAAGGCTTGCGCAGCACGGGGAATTCGCCTTCCGCCATGACGGTGTTGCTGAAGCCCGTGATGAGCACGACGGGCAGCCCGGGATGCTGCTGGCGCAGCCGCCGAGCCAGCCCGACACCGTCCATGCTGCCGGGCATGACGATGTCGGACAGCAGCACCTCCGGCACGACGCCGGCGTCGAGCAAACGCAGCGCCGCATCCGCATCGCCGGCCCGCACCACCCGCGCGCCGTGGGCCATCAGCAGTGCGGCGGTGACGTCGCCGAGGGACTCGTCGTCCTCCACCAGCAGCACCGTGGCCCCGGCGATGCTCTGCGGGGCCGACTCGGCGAAGGGCAGGGGCGCCTCGGCGCCGTCGGCCTGGGCCGCAGGCAGCAGCAGCGACACCTTGGTGCCCAGGCCCGGCGTGCTGGCCAGCCGCGCGGCGCCGCCCGCCTGCGTCGCGAAGCCGTGCACCTGGCTCAGGCCCAGGCCGCTGCCCTGGCCGACGCCCTTGGTCGTGAAGAAGGGCTCGAAGGCGTGTTCGACCATGGCGGGCGCCAGGCCGACGCCGTCGTCTGCCACCGTCAGCAGCACGTAGTTCCCCGGGGCGAGGTCGGGCAGGCCTTCGAGGTCCTCGGCCCCGGCGTTGCGGGCGCGCAGGCGCAGCTCGCCGCCGGAGGGCATGGCGTCCTGGGCGTTGAGCGCGAGGTTGACGAGGGCGAGATCCAGCTCGTTGGTGTCCAGGCGCACGGGCCAGATGTCGAGCGACACGTCGACGCTGATCTCGATGCGCCGCCCCAGCACGCTGCGCATCAGCTCCTGCACCTCGGGCAGGTAGCGAGCCAGGGAGAGTGTCTGGATGCGCACCGCGCGCCGGCCGGCGAAGCGCAGCAGGTGCTGGGTCAGCTGGCTGCCCTTGTCGACCGAACGCTGGGTGGCCTTGAGCGGCCCCTGCAGCTCGGCGGCCGAGGCATGGCGCTGCATCAGGTGCATGCTGTTGCTGATGACGCCCAGCAGGTTGTTGAACTCGTGCGCCACCCCGCCGGTGAGCCGGCCGAGGGCGGCGACCCGCTGGCTCTGCGCGCCGCGCTGCTCCACCAGACGCGTGCGTTCGATGGCCTGGGCCACGCTCCTCTCCAGCTCGCCGCGGGCACTGGCCATGCTGCGGCCGGCCGCCGCCAGGGCCTCGGCCACCTCGTCGCACTCCACGATGCCGGTGGGCCGCAGCAGCACCGGCCGGCCGGCCTGCAGGTCCTGGGCCGCCGTCTTCAGCGCCCGGATGGGCCGCTCGATGCGGCGCGCCACCCACACGGCGCCACCCATGGCCAGGGCCAGCAGCGCCAGGGCGCCCACGCCGACGCGCTGCACCGCCTGCGGCATGCGCCCGGCGAACTCCCCCCGCGGCATGGCGCTGACATAGCTCCAGCCCAGCGGCGACGTGCTGAAGTAACCCGCTGCCGGAACGCCGTCCAGCGAGACGGATTCGAAGGCACCTTCCGTCGAGCCCGCCATGCGCGCGCGCAGGTCGGGCCGGCCTGGGCGGCCGACGAAGGCCACCCCGCCCGGCAGCCGGGCGACGAGCAGGCCGTTGCTGTCCATGACGGTGCCAATCCATCCTGGCGGCGGCGCCTGGGCCTGCACGATGCGCTGCAGCTCCGATGGCCTCACGGTGACGACGATGTTGTAGAGCAGCGCGCCGTTGCGTGTCACCGGTTCCACCCAGGCCGCCACCATCTCCGCGGGCAGGCCGGCCACGGCCGTGGCCGGGGCCAGGGGTTGCATCAGGGCGATGGGACTCAGGGCCGCGGGGCCGGGCTGCTCGCCGCGCGAGCCTTCGGGCAGCCGGGTGCTCATCAATACCCGTCCGGGCATGCGCAACTCCACCCAGCCGTCCATGCCCTGCATGGCACGCCGGGCCAGCCGCTCCAGGCCAAGGAGGCTTTCCTCGTCGAGAGGCGAGGGGCCGTCGAGTTCGGGCGAGCGGGCCAGCACGTGGGCGATGGTGGCGCGACGCTGCAGCTCACCGTCGATCAGCAGGGACAGCGCCCGTGCCGTGTCGCGCAGGGCGCGCCGGTGAGCGTCGCGCTCGGCCTCGTAGGTGCTGCCGATCAGCCAGGCGACGCCCAGCATGCCCGGCACGAGCACGGACAGCACCAGCAGCAGGAGGCGGGAACGGATGGTGACCGGCATCGCGAGTCGGGAGGGCGGGAGGGCCACCGGCGCAAGAGGGTGTCCGGCGGCGGGCGAACCATAACCCCGCCACCACGCGCACCAGGCTTTCCGGCGAATCTGTAACAGGGGTGGGGCAAACGGCGTGCCTGGGTGGCGGCACCGGCCTTGCCGGGCTTGGGCTCCGGCGTGGGCCTCCCGCGCCATTTCTCCAGACGACTTTGCCGAAGGAATTCCTCCATGCGCCCGCGATCCCGATCCTCTTGCCGTCCCGCTTCTTGTCTCGTTCCCCGTCCGGTTTGCCGACACCTTTCCCGTACCGCGTTCGTCGCCGCGCTCGGCGGGGCGGGTGTCCTTGCCCAGGCCCAGCAGCCGGCCGTGCCCGCCGCGCCGGCCTCCTCGCCCGCCGCCGCCACGGACGCCTCCGACCCCGGCGCCACCCTCAGCCGTGCGCCCACGGCCGCCGGTCCCGGCGTCGCCGGCGGCGACGAGGGCTATTCCATGCTGCCCTACACGACGCGGGGCTACCTTGGCATCAACGTCGGGCAGGCCAAGTTCGGCACGGCCTGCGGCACCGGCGGCTACGCCTGCGACGACCCGCGTGTCTCCGGCTACTTCTACACGGGCGGCCTGTTCAACGACTGGCTGGGCGTGGAACTGGGCTACATGAACAGCGGCCGGGCCGAACGCGCCGGGGGCCGCAGCCGCGCCGAAGGCCTGGCCGCCAGCCTGCTGCTGCGCGCGCCGATGGGCCCCTTCAGCGCCTTCGTCAAAGGCGGCGCCCTCTATGGCGAGACCAAGGTGTCCGCCGGGCCGCTGTCCGACGTCACGGCCGGCAAGCGCCGCGGCTGGGCGCCCGTCTTCGGCGGTGGCCTGGGCTACGACTTCACCGCCCACCATGGCGTCGTGCTCGAGTGGAGCCGCGCCAAGCTGCGCTTCCCGGGCGAAGACGAGCGCCGCAAGGTCGACACCACCAGCCTCGGCTACGTGTACCGGTTCTGAGACGCCACGGGCGGGCGCCGCAGCAGCGAGCGCAGCGACGGCGGCCGCTCACGGTGGTCGCCCTCCAGGAAGCGGCGCAGCAGCCGCATGCCGCGCGTGCGCCGGCACAGGCTGCGCAGCGCGATCAGCAGCGGCACGGCGATCAGGGCGCCCGCGATGCCCCACAGCCAGCCCCAGAACATCACCGACAGGAAGACCGACACCGTGCTCAACGACAGCCGCCGCCCGACGATCAGCGGGCTGACGATGTTGCTCTCGATGGCGTGGATGGCCATGAAGGCCGCCGTGGGGCCGAACACCGCCAGTCCCGTCTCGAAGGTGCCGATGCCGGCCAGCAGCAGCAGCACCATCACCGACATGGGGCCCAGATAGGGCACGAAGCACAGCAGCGCCGTGATGGCGCCCCACAGCGTCGGGTTGGGCAGGCCCTGCAGCCACAGCACCACCGCCGTGATGACGCCGACGACGCTGTTGATGATGCCCACCGCGGCGAGGTAGCTGCTGATCTCGCGCTGGGCGGCCCGCACGCCGCCCAGCAGCAGGGCGCGCGTGCGCCGCCTCGGCATGGCCTCGACGACGCGCGACAGCAGCCAGTGCTCCGACGCGAGCAGGAAGTAGGTCAGGATGACCGTGGCTGCCGCCGACAGCAGGAAGGAGAAGCCGCGCGCCAGCACCATGCCGGTGAGGGCGACGCCCTCGCTGGCCAGCCTCTCCTTGAGGGCGTCCGGCGCCGGGGCGGCGGGGGCGGCGGCCGTGCGGCCCGGGCGCGCAGCCGGTGCGGGCGGCAGGCTCAGGCCCGGAATGGCGGCGCGCAGCTTCTCCAGCTGTTCGATGAGCTGGGCCACCGTCGTCGGCGCCGCCTCCCACCAGGCCGCCGCCGGCCGGGCCAGGCTGGTGGCCAGCGACACCGTGCCCAGCAGCAGCGCCATCACCAGCAGCAGCGCCCCCAGGCCCGCCGGCACGCCCCTGGCCCGCAGCCAGCGCACGGCAGGCGCGAGCGTGAAGGTGAGCATCACGGCGATCATCACCGGCGCCAGCAGGGGCCGTGCCTCGCGCACGGCGAACACCAGGGCCAGCAGGAAAAGCCCGCGCAGCGCCCTGGCGCTGCGCGGCGGTCGGGGCGGTGGGGTGGCGGCCGGTGGCGGCGTCATCGCGCCGCGGCGGCGGGCGGTCGTGCGGCGGGGCGGCGGGGCGGCATGGCGCTCAGTCCTTGGACGGCGGGCGCACAATGATGTTGTTGCGCACCTCCTTCACGTCGGGCACGCCGCTGGCGATCTGGCCGGCGCGGTCCTTCTCGGCCTGCGAGGTGGCGAAGCCGGCCAGCTGCACGGTGCCCTTCAGGGCCTCGACCTGGATGCGCATCGCGCTGACCGACGAGTCTTCGGCGAAGCGTGCCTTCACCCGCGTGGCGATGGTGGCGTCGTCGACGTACTGGCCGACCGTGCTCTGGCCGCTGGTGACGGCGCAGCCGGTGGTGGCCAGGGCGGAGGTGGCCACCAGGGTGGCGATCAGGATCTTTCTCATGCTCTCTCCTCGGCGAGGGAAGGGGGCTCGCCGAGCGACCAGGGCAAGGGACGTGCCCGCCGCCGTGGCACGGACGTTGCCCGGCCTGCCGATCCGCCGACAGGAGTCCGCATGGCTGCACGCCCACCCACCGCCGAACCGCCCGCTTCCGACCCGCCCGAGCCCGCAGCGGTCGCCCGCCCGCGCGCCCGCGACATCGCCGGCTCCCTGGCCGCCTCGGTGTCCGGCCCTGCGCTGCTGCCCGACGACGACGACACCGAAGGCCTGGAGCAGCCGGTGCAGCTGCAGCTGGCCCTGCGGAAGAGCGGCGTGCAGGGCATGGCGGCGGCGGTGCCCTTCAACGAACTCAAGCGCGGCGAGCATGGTGCCGAGAATGCGCGGCATCCGCTGGAGGGCGCGCACGACGACCTGACCGACGACGAGGCCAGCGCCAGCACCGTCAGCGAGGACGCCGACTCCGACAAGCTCGGCGACGGCATGCCCCGCCCCGGCTACAACCCCAACAACGGGCCGCTGGAGCGGGTGAGGGTGGACTCGCGCCACCGCGCCATCACCACCAACCAGGGCGTGCCCGTCGCCGACAACCAGAACTCGCTGAAGGCCGGCCTGCGCGGGCCGACGCTGATGGAAGACTTCATCCTGCGGGAGAAGCTCACCCACTTCGACCACGAGCGCATCCCCGAGCGCGTCGTGCATGCCCGCGGCTCGGGCGCCCACGGTTGGTTCGAGTGCTACGAGCCGCTGGGCGCGCTTTGCCGCGCCGACCTGTTCTCCGAGGCCGGCAAGCGCACGCCGGTGTTCGTGCGCTTCTCCACCGTGGCCGGCGAGCGCGGTTCGGCCGACACGGTGCGCGACACGCGCGGCTTCGCCGTCAAGTTCTACACCGAGGAGGGCAACTGGGACCTCGTCGGCAACAACATCCCGGTCTTCTTCATCCAGGACGCGATGAAGTTCCCCGACGTCATCCACGCCGTCAAGCCCGAACCCCACCACCAGATGCCGCAGGCCAGCAGCGCCCACGACACCTTCTGGGACTTCATCTCGCTGATGCCGGAGAGCCTGCACCACACGCTGTGGGTCATGAGCGACCGCGGCATCCCGCGCAGCTACCGCACCATGCAGGGCTTCGGCGTCAACACCTACCGCCTCGTCGACGAGGCGGGCCGGGCGCGCTTCGTCAAGTTCCACTGGCTGCCCAAGGCGGGCACGCATTCGCTGGTCTGGGACGAGGCGGTCAAGATCGCCGACGCCGACCCCGACTACCACCGCCGCGACCTCTGGGAGGCCATCGAGTCGGGCAACTATCCCGAGTGGGAACTGGCCCTGCAGGTCTTCACCGACGAACAGGCCGAGGCCTTCAGCTTCGACGTGCTGGACCCGACCAAGCTGGTGCCCGAGGAGCTGGTGCCGCTGCGCCGCGTCGGCCGCCTGGTGCTGGATCGCAACCCCGACAACTTCTTCGCCGAGACCGAACAGGTCGCCTTCTGCGTGGCCCACGTCGTGCCGGGCATCGACTTCAGCAACGATCCGCTGTTGCAGGGCCGCATCCACAGTTACCTCGACACCCAGCTGACACGGCTGGGTGGGCCCAACTTCCACGAGATCCCCGTCAACGCCTCGGTGGCGCAGGTGCACAACCACCAGCGCGACGGCCTGCACCGCCAGGCCGTGCACCGCGGGCGCGTCGCCTACGAGCCCAACTCCCTGGGCGGCGGCTGCCCCACCAGGCGGGCCTGGCCGGCTACGTGTCGCAGCGCCACGCCCTGCTCGATGCCGGCGCGGTGCCGCGCTGGGTGGGCCTGCGCCTGGGCAGCGTGATGGCGGCCGACGGCAGCCTGCTGACCGTGGAGGCCACGATCGACGCCATGCCCTCCGTGCTGTGGGACGCCGCCGTGCTGCCGGGCGGCGGGGCGGCCCTGGCCACGCTGGCCGCGCGCGGCGAAGCCACCGACTTCATCAAGGACCAATACCGCCACGACAAGCCCATCCTGGCCGTCTTGCAGACCGCGCAGCCGGCAGCGCGGCTGCTCTTCGGCAGGCACGACAAGTCCACTGGACTTGTCGTGTCCGGCCTCAGCCCCCCGAGGGGGCTGCGATGCTTGCGGCATCGAGCCGCAAGCACATCGCCAGCGCGGGCCGGCTCGGGAGCGGCCCAGCGCTCGGCCCGCAAATACCCCGTTTCCGCCACAGAGGCACGGAGACACAGGGAAGCGCGGATTCCTCTGTGCCTCTGTGGCTGTGTTCCACGTCCTGGGTATCAGCGCCCGCCGACCGAGATGCCAAGCGGCCGGCCCTCGGTGCCGCCGCCGACGCGCTGCGGCGCCTGCGGGCGCGCCAGCCGCTCCAGCAGCGCCCCGACGCGCGCGAGGCTGGGCGTGAGGTCCAGGCGCTGCACGGCCCGCTCGCGGGCCCGTTCGCCCATACGGCGGCGCAGCGACGCGTCGGCCAGCAGCTGAGCGCACAGCCGGCCGATCTCGTCGAAGTTGTCCGGCGCCGCCAGCCAGCCCGTCCGGCCGTGCTCGACGATGTCCGGCACGCCGCCCACGCCGGTGGCCACCGCCGGCACGCCGCAGGCCATGGCCTCCAGCAGCACCAGCGGCATGGCCTCGGTGTAGGAGCAGGACACCAGCACGTCCAGCTCGCCGTACAGCGCCGGCATGTCCTGCCGCACACCGGCGAAGTGCACGTGCTGCTGCAGCCCATAACGTTCCACCATGGCGGTGAGGTCGGCGAGCATGGGTCCCTCGCCGACGAAGACCGCCCGCGCCTCGGGCATCTGCGTCTTGAGCATCAGCGCCGCGCGCACGAAGACCTGCGGCGCCTTCTCGGGCGACAGCCGGCCGACGAAGCCGATGAGAGGCACGTCCGGCGCCAGGCCCAGGGCAGCGCGCAGCGGCTCGCCGGCGGCGCGTTCGCGGGGACGGAAGGTGGCGGTGTCCACGCCGTTGGGCTCGCAGCTCAGCAGGGCCGGCTCCACGCCCAGGCCGAGGGCGTGGAAATAGCTCTGCCGCGCCACGGTGCTGACGTGGCTGCGCGTGGCGCGGTGAACCTCCAGGTCCAGGGTCGTCATCTGGCGCGCGTGGATGGTGGTCAGCACCGGGGTGTGCGTCAGCACGCCGGCCAGGCCGGCCAGCAGGTGGGCCTGGGGCAGGTGGGCGTGCAGCAGCTCGATGTGCCGCTCGCGGACGAGGGCGCAGGTGGCCTGCAGCGTCGCCCAGGGCAGGTCCTCGCCCATGGGGGCGATCTCGACCTCGACGCCGGCGCCGCGCAGTTGGTCGGCCAGCGGGCTCTCGAAGGGGCAGATGGCCGTGAAGGCGAAGCGCTCGTGCGGCAGGCGCTGCACCAGGCGCAGCACCCAGCTCTCCATGCCGCCGACGATGGCGTTGCCGAGCACCTCCAGCACCTGCACGCGGCCTTCGCGCGACGGCGGCTGGGGCAGGGGGGTGACGGGGTTCATCGGCGGGCCCCCGTGGCGTCGAGGTGGCTGCCTGCCTGCGCCCATGGAACATGGCCACAGAGACACAGAGGCACAGAGAGACTTCCATCCCTGCGCCTCTGTGCCTCTGTGCCTCTGTGGCTTTGTCTGAATTTCATCGTCGTGGCCATGTGCGCTGTCGCTGATGGAGCTGGCGTCCTCGTCAGCAGCAGATGGGTGACCAGCGGCCCGAGCCGAGCCTGGGCAGCACCTGCTCCGTCTCGTGGCCGAGCCAGGCTGCCGCCGTGCCGGCGAAGATCTTTTCCTGCGCGTCCTGCGGCACCTGCAGTTCGTTGAGCAGGTCTTCCAGCCAGCCGCGGCGTTCGCGCAGCTGCGCGCCCGGGCAGGGCAGGAAGCAGTCGCTGCCGAACTGCAGCAGGCCCGGCCCCAGCACCTCCAGCGCCAGCTGCAGCACCTGCTTGCGGTAGGGCGGCGGCGGGCCGAAGGAGAGGTCGAAGCGGAAGGCCGCCTGCGCGTCCGGCACGCCGTGGATGCGGTCGATCAGGCCGACGGCGATGGCCTCGTCCGTCCACGGCCAGCCGACGTGGGCCAGCGTCGTGCGCACGCCGGGATGGTCGCGCAGGGCCTCGAAGAACACCGGCCGGCAAAAGCGCCCCGAGCGCCCGTCGATGAAGATGCCGCTGTGGAAGAGCACCGGCAGCTTCAGCTCGGAGGCGCGGGCGAACACTGGCTGCACGGCCTCGTCGTAGGGGTACCAGCCGCTGGGCAACATCTTCACGCCGGACAGGCCGGCGTCGATGGCCCGCTGCAGCTCGTCCACCGCGCCGGGGTGCAGCGGGTTGACGACGGCGAAGCCGACGAGGCGGTCGGAGTGGCCGTTGACCAGGTCGGCCAGGTGGGTGTTGGCGCGCCGCAGCGAGTCGGCGTCGCCCAGCGAATAGTCCTCGGACAGGAAGGGCGCCAGCAGCACGCCGAGGTCGACGTCGGCCTCGTCCAGCGTGCGCAGCACGCCGCTGCGGGTCTCCTGGCCGGTGCAGTGCAGGTGGGCGTCGATCAGCATCGGCGCCTCAGCTGCGCAGACCGCCGGCGGCGGCGACGGGCATGGGGGCTTCGTCGGCCGGGACCGGCGCGGCGCGCTCGGGCTGGGCCTGCCGCAGCGCCTGCTGCAAATGCTGGTGCACGGTGTCGGCGCTGCGGTCCCAGGAGAAGCGGGCCACGCAGTCGCGCATGGCCTGGGCGCGGCGCGCACGCGCTTCGCCGCCCTCGGCCAGCAGGGTCTTGCAGGCCTCGACGAAGGCCGGCGCGTCGGCGGCGATCGCCACGGCGCTGCCGTACAGCGCGACCACGTCCTTCACCGGCGTGCTCACCACCGGCTTGCCACCGGCCATGTACTCCAGCGTCTTGGTCGGGCTGATGAACCGGGTCGACTCGTTCAGCGCGAAGGGCATCAGCGCCACGTCTCAGCCGGCCAGCAGATGGGGCAGGCGCTCATAGGGCTGCATGCCCAGCCAGTGCAGGTTGGGGCGCTGCGGCAGCGAGGCGGGGTCGATCTTGACGACCGGCCCGACCATGACGATGGACCACTCGGGATGGGCATCGGCCAGCGCGGCCACCAGCGAGGCGTCGAACCGCTCGTCGATGACGCCGAAGAAGCCCAGCCGCGGGCCGGGCAGATGGCCCTGCAGCCGCCCGGCCTCGGCGGCTTCGGCGAGGTCCGCGGCGCTACGGCCGCGGCGCGACAGGTCGAAGTGGGCCTCGTCGACGGCGCTCGGCAGGCAGACCACGTTGGGGTGCAGGTCGCGCCGCGCCTCGTAGAGCGACGGGCCGCCGGTCAGCACGACGGCGGCGCTCTTCAGCAGCGCCGATTCGCGCTGGCGCAGCTGGCGCGGCGCATTCTTGAAGGCCGACAGCTCGTCCATGCAGTCGTAGACGATGCAGTCGGGCTGCACGCTGTTGACCAGGGGCAGGGCCATGGGCGTGTAGAGCCAGGCCACGTCCGCATGCAGCCGCTCGGCGCGCAGGCGCGCGTCGAGCAGGGTCTGCAGGGCGGCGAGCTGGTCGTCGTGGAAGCCGGGCGCCGCCACGGGGGTGTGAGGCACCAGCACCTGCAGCTGTGGCGCGACCTCGCGCACCTCCAGCCAGGCGGGGCCGTCGCAGCGCACGGGCTCCTCGACGAAGAGGACGCGCCAGCGCCCCGCCAGGCGCGACATCAGGTGCTGGGGGCGCTGGTAGACGAAGCCCCAGCGGAGGTGGGAGAAGACGATGAGGACGGAGGGCGGCAGGGTGGGTCCGGGGTGGGAGGTGGAGGAGGGCGTCGCTCAGGACGCGCGGGTGCGGGCCGGCGCGGCATCGGCGCGGCCCCTCGGGCCGGGTGCGGGCGCGGCTTCGGCCGCCTCGGCTTCGTCGCCCTCTTCGGCTGACGAGCCGGTGAGTTCGGCGCGGCGCTCGTCCATCTGCGCGGCGAGGTCCTCCCACTCGAGCCGGGCCTCATCCAGGCGGGGGAACATCTCGCCCTCCTCCTCCTTCACGTGGTGCAGCACGTATTCGCACAGCACGGTGAAGCGGGCGGCGTACTTGTCCTCGACCGGCGTCATGCCGCGCAGCTGGTCGATGAAGCCGTGCATGCTCTCGCGCTCCACCTCGGCCTCGTCCAGCAGCTGCTCGTCGTCCAGGGCCTCGCGGGCGGCGGGGTAGAGCAGCTCCTCTTCCAGTGCGGCGTGCACGGTCAGCTCGTCCAGCACCTGCTGCACCAGGGCTTCGGCGCGGGCGGGGTCTTCGTTGACGTCGAGCTTCTTGAAGTCGCGGAAGGCCTTCTTCACGCGCTTGTGGTCGTCCTTGAGGGCGGCCAGGATCTCGCTGCGGGCGTGATGGCGGCTCGGGTCTGGTGGCGGGGGGTGGGCATCGGCTTCTCCTGGGGTGTTGCCGGCGCCGAGGCAATCGCGGTGCCGGGGCGCGCCGAGAAGCGGTGTTGGCGGCCTCGGCTTGCCGCTCACACGCGGTCACAGACGGCACGCTTTGCCGCAACCGCCGAAGGCCGCCCGCGCCCCCGGTAAAAGTTGCAGGGTCGACGCCTGCGCCGGACCTGCCCAGCTGCCGGATGGCGCCTGCCTGCCGGGGAGAACCGCGCCTTTGTTTCCGGATGCGACAACGGGCCTCGGCCGGCACGGAGGTTGCGTGGGTGGGGGTCTGCCTGCGCGTCGACCGCACCGGCGCGGCGGGCGAGTAGACGTTCGAACCAGGAGCTCCCGTGCCATCCATGGACTTGCGCGCCGAACACCGGCAGACCCAGACCCTGTCGCCCCGACTCCAGCACGCCGTGCGGCTACTGCAGATGTCATCGCTCGACTTCGCGGCCATGCTGCGGGACACGCTGGGGCGCAACCCCTTCCTCGAAGTGGAGGACGGCGAAGGCGCCGAGGCCTCCGAGGCGCCCACCGCGCCGCTGCTGGACAGCCCGGCCGGCCTGGATGAAGCCCTCTCGGCCGATGGTGGTAGCGACATCGCCACCCCCGCGGCGGATGCAATCGCGGCCGTCGAGGAAGGCGTCGGCGGTGACCGTGACGACCGCGATCTCTGGTCGGCCGACGGCAGTTCGGGCGCGCGCCGCGCGGAGGACGGCGAGTTCAGCGCGCTGGACATGATGGCCGTGGAGACCTCGCTGGCCCAGCATCTGCACGGACAGCTCAACGTGCTGCCCCTGTCCGAGCGCGACCTGGCGCTGGCCCGGGTGGTGGTGGAGTCGCTGGACGACGACGGCTACCTGCGCACGCCACTGGAGGAGCTGGCGGACATCGCCGGCCTGGAGCCCGCCGCCGACCTCGAGGAGATGCAGATTGCCCTGCGGCGGGTGCAGTCCCTGGACCCCGCGGGCGTCGGGGCGCGCAGCGTCGCCGAATGCCTGCTGCTGCAGCTGCCGGCCATCGACTGCCCCGAGACGCGCAGCCTCGCCCACGCCATCGTGTCCGACCATCTCCCCGCGCTGGCGGCCCGCGACGTCGCCGCGCTGTCGCGCCAGCTCGGCGAGCCGCCGGCCCGCGTGGAGGCCGTGTGCGACCGCATCCGCCGGCTGGACCCGCGGCCGGGCTGGCGCGTGGGCTCGTCGCAGGTGCCCTACGTCGTGCCCGACGTCATCGTGAAGAAGGTGCGCGGCCAGTGGACGGTGCAGCTCAACCCGGCCATCGTGCCCAAGGTGAGGCTCAACCAGGTCTATGCCAAGCTCTTCCAGCGCCACCGCACGCCGGGCAATGCCGAGCTGGGGGCGCATCTGCAGGAGGCGCGCTGGACGCTGCGCAACGTCGAGCAGCGCTTCTCCACCATCCTCGACGTGGCCGAGGCCATCGTGCGCCGCCAGCAGGCCTTCCTCGACTACGGTCCCATGGCCATGAAGCCGCTGGGCCTGCGCGAGATCGCCGAGGAGGTCGGCATCCACGAGAGCACGGTCTCGCGCGTGACCAACAACAAGTACATGGCCACGCCCATGGGCGTGCTCGAGCTGAAGTACTTCTTCAGCCGCGCCATGATCAGCGCCAACGGCAGCGCCTGTTCGGGCACGGCCATCCGCGGCCTGATCAAGGACATCATCGAGGCCGAGAACCCGGAGGCGCCGCTGTCCGACGCCGAGATCACGCGCCAGCTCGCCCAGCAGGGCCTGGTGGTGGCGCGGCGCACGGTCACCAAGTACCGCCAGATGCTCAAGATCGAGGCGGTGGACCGCCGCCGGCGCGTGGCCTGACGCCTCCGTCCACGGACAAGGGGCCGCCCTCGCGAGAGGACGGCCCCTTGGTCATGGCGGGCCCGCGCGGCGGCGAGCCCGGTGGCGATCACTCGCCGGTCACTTGCTCTTGGAGCTGCTGGAGCCCGAGGTACCGGACGAGGCGTGCGTGCCTGAGGCGCCCGAGCCGGTGGCGCCGCTGCCGGCATCGCTGCTGCCGCTCGGCGACGAACCCGAGGAGCCCGAGGCGCCGGACGAGCCCCGCTGGTTCTGACGCCAGCTGGAGAAGTCGTCGGAGAACTTCTTGTACCGATCCTGGCGCCAATTGCGGTAATCCTGGTCCAGCGAACGCAGCTGCTCGCTGCGCCATTGGTGGTAGTCGGGCTCGAAGTCGCTGTCCTGCTGGGCGCCGTAGCCCGAGGAGCCCTGGCTGCCGCCATAGCTGCCCTGGTTGCCGTAGTGGCTGCCACCCTGGAAGCTGCTGCCGCCGTGGCCATAGCCGCCCTGGGTGCCGTAGCCACCCTGGCCGCCGTAGCCGCCTTGGCCATAGCCGCCTTGGTAACCGCCCTGGTAGCCGCCGTAGCTGCCTTGCTGCGAGCCGCCGCCCTGCAAGCTGCTGCCCGGGTAGCCGCCGCCGTAGCCAGCCTGGCCGCCATAGCTCTGGCCCATCCCGCCGCCGTGGCCGCCGAAGCTGCCGCCACCGTAGTCACCCTGGCCGCCGCCCTGGCCGCCGTAGCTGCCCTGGCCGCTCATGCCGCCCTGGCCCGCATGGCTTTGGCCGTAGCCGCCGCCCATGCCGCCCTGGCTGCCCTGTTCTCGGAAGGTGCCGCCCTGGTAGTAGTCGCGGTTGTCGCTGTAGCCCTGGCCGCCCATGGAGCCGGCCTGGCCACCGTAGCCGCCTTGCGAGTGCTGCCCGCCCTGACCACCCTGGTAGTGCTGACCACCGTGGCTGCCCTGGTCGTGCTGGCCTCCCTGGTAATGCTGGCCGCCTTGCTCGCTGCCGTAACCGCCCTGTTGGCTGCCGTAGCCGCCCTGTTGGCCGCCCTGGTGGCGGCTCTGGTCGTCCTGTCGAGACATGGAGGTTCCTTTCAAAAGCTGTCCGTCGTCCTCAGACTCTCGGCCCCGCGGGGCGGGGGAGCGTCTGCCCGCCCGGGCGGCAATGCGCGTTCCCGTCGGCACGCCCCGCACGGGCCCCGCGCTTGCCACGTCGGGCCCTCCATCACCAGCAACCGGAGCCCGGGCCATGGCCAGCGACACCCCTTACCTCACCGCCCTCTTTCCCAACCGCGACAGCGCCGAGCGCGCCTACCAGGGCGTCGTCGAACGAGGCTACGGGCCGGGTGACATCGACGTCGTGATGTCAGATGAAACACGCCGTCAGCACTTCAGTGCCCGTAGCCCGCAGACCGAACTGGGCACCAAGGCGGCCGAAGGCGCCGGCATCGGCGCGGGCGTGGGCGGGGCGGTGGGCGCCATCGCGGCGGCCGTTGCCGCGGCGGGCACCAGCCTCGTGCTGCCCGGCCTGGGCCTGGTCGTCGCCGGGCCGCTGGCGGCGGCCTTCGCGGGCGCCGGTGCCGGCGGCGCGGCGGGCGGCCTCGTCGGCGCCCTCATCGGCTGGAACATTCCCGAGGAGCGCGTCAAGGCCTACGAGAGCGGCATCCGCGACGGCGGCATCCTGATGGGCGTGCGCCCGCGCAGCGAGACGGATGCCAGCGAACTTGCGCGGCGCTGGGAGCAGGCCCGCGGCGAGCCGGCACAGCGCCAGCCCGGCTGAGCGAGCCCCGGCCTATTCGAGGGGCGTCCGCTCCCGGCCGTCGCCATCGGCGGCGGCCGAGGACGCCGTGCCCCCATTCGGCAGGGCGGCACGCAGGCCGAGGACGCGCCGATGGTGCAGAGCGTGGGCCGTCTGCGCCATTTCCCGCATGGCCTCCTCGAACAGCGCGTGGGCCTGCCGGCGCAGCAGCTGGGCCGATGCGGCCTGGTCCTTCAGCGCGCGCGAACCTGTCGCCGACTGGATCGAGAGTTCGTACAGGCGGCGGTCGGCCGCGCGGGACGCCCGTTCGGTGGCGAGCCAGGCATGGAAGATGGGATGGGAGAGCGGCATCTCGCACCTCTCGAGGAAGGTGGGGATACGGGGCGCCCGGCTTTCACGGCTGCTGGCTCAAGGCACGAAGAGGAGCCAACGATGGGGCAGACCCTAATAGCATAGTCGAGCGAATGCCAAGCCGCCATGCCCATCGTGGCCGAGGGCCGCCGCAGCGCCGCTTCAGTTGTCCATGGTGCTACGCGCCACCCGCAGCCGATGAAACGGGGGTATTTGCGGGCCGAGCGCTGGGCCGCTCCCGAGCCGGCCCGCACTGGCGATGTGCTTGCGGCTCGATGCCGCAAGCATCGCCGCCCCCACGGGGGGCGGACCAGACCCGCGCCGCGTTCAGCGCGCGGGGTTGGGCCGGGGGCAGTTCCATCTCAGCGCGGCGCCACGCGCCAGACGGTGTTGCCGACGTCGTCGGCCACGAGCAAGGCGCCGCGACTGTCCACGGCCACGCCCACCGGCCGGCCGCGGGCCTGGCCGTCGCCGTCCAGAAAGCCCGTCAGCACGTCCACCGGTCGTCCGTTGGGGCGGCCGTTGGCGAAGCCGACGTAGACCACCTTGTAGCCCGCGAAGGGCTTGCGGTTCCAGGAGCCGTGCAGGCCGATGAAGACGCCGCCCGGCGTGCCGCCGGGCAGCAGCGCCGGCAGGGGGCTGCTGCCCGCGGCGGCCAGCCCAAGGGCGGCGACGTGGGCGCCAAGCGCGTAGTCGGGCACCAGGGCGCGGCCGACGAGGTCGGGCCGCTGCGGCTTGACCCGCGAGTCCACGTGCTGGCCGTACCAGCTGTAAGGCCAGCCGTAAAAACCGCCGTCCCGCACCGAGGTCAGGTAGTCGGGGACGAGGTCGCTGCCGAGTTCGTCGCGCTCGTTGGCCACCGTCCAGAGCACGGCCGCCGGGCCACCGCCCGGTGCCGGCATCCAGGCCATGCCGTTGGGGTTGCGCAGGCCGGTGGCGAACAGGCGCTTGGCTCCGCTGGCGCGGTCGATCTCCCAGATGGCCGCCCGGCCCTCCTCGGCTCCGAGGCCGTTCTCGGCGGCGTTGCTGTTGGAGCCGACCGTCGCGTACAGCTTGCTGCCGTCGGGGCTGGCGATGAGGCTCTTGGTCCAGTGGTGGTTGATGGAGCCCGCCGGCAGCTCGGTGAGCTTGCGGCCCGGCCCGGCGAGGCGGCCCTGCGCGGCGTCGTAGGGGAACTCCATCACCGCGTCGGCGTCGGCGACGTAGAAGCGGTCGCCGACCAGGGCCATGCCGAAGGGCGAGTTCAGGCCTTGGGCGAAGACCTCGCGCAGCTCGGCGCGGCCGTCGCCGTCGGCGTCGCGCAGCCGGGTGATGCGGTTGGCGCTGGGCGTGCCGGCGCCGGCCTTGGCCATGAGCTTGCCCTGCACCCAGGCCTTCAGGCCCTTGCGGTCGTCGGGGCGGTCGGCGGGGGCGTTGGTCTCGGCCACCAGCACGTCGCCGTTAGGCAGCACGCAGAGCCAGCGCGGGTGGTCCAGGCCGGTGGCGAAGGCCTGCACGCCCAGCCCGGCTGCCGCCGTGGGCGCCTCGCCCGGCTGCCAGGGCCGGGCCGGGGCGACGTGGGTGGTCGGCAGCACGGTCTGGACCGGCTCGGCCAGGGTGGGGTGCAGACCCGTGTCGGCGCCAGGCGGCAGGCGGGCGCTCTCGCCGCAGCCGGCCAGGGCAGCGGCCAGCGTCAGCGCGGCCGGCCAGGCGGGGCGAAGGGGCGGGTGGTTGTCCATTTCAGTCATCCATTTCGAGGGGCGCGGCGGCCACGGCGCATGGAAACCGTAGGCTGGGCGAGGCCCAGGAACACAGCCACAGAGACACGGAGGCACAGAGGCAGCGGGCTGAAGGCCCCTCTGTGTCTCTGTGCCTCTGTGGCTGTGTTGGTATTCACTGGGGCGGAGGGAGTGTCACTTCAGTGGCTATTGGAAGGCTGGGAGATCTCGCGAACGGCTTCGTCGATGTGGCCGCCCTCACGTACCGCCAGGTCGCCGAGGGAGACGATGCCCACGAGGCGGCGGTCCTGGTCCACCACCGGCAGGCGGCGGACTTGCAGGTCGCCCATCAGGCGCTTGGCCTCCTCGGCGTCCTCGTCGGCGCGGCAGGTCCGCACGTCGGGGCTCATGATGTCGGACACGCAGGCCTGGTCGGGGTCGAGGCCGTCGGCCACGGCGCGCATGGCGATGTCGCGGTCGGTCAGCATGCCGAGCAGGCGCTCGCCGTCGCAGACGGGCAGGGCGCCGACATCCAGCTGCTGCATGCATTGCGCGGCGCGCCGCAGGCTTTCCTGGGGCTGGATGGTGCGCACATCGGTGGACATGATGTCGGCGATCCTGGACATGGGGTTCTCCCGGGCTGGGACGATCTTTGCGCGGGCAAGGCGGATGCCAGGCATGCCGGCTGCCTCATCCGGTGCGTGCGTTGCGCGCCCCGGGCACCCGGGGCCTGTGGCCGGGTGCGACGCTTGCCGCGCGGCGCCTGCGGCCCCAGCCCGGCGGCCATCGTTTCAGCACCGCAACGCGAGGAAGCCCGACATGGACGGCGAGGCCCAAGGACATCCCTCACCCGACGACCCGGGCATCAGCCAGGTCGAGAACCTGCTGCATGAACGAACCGCCACCCTGCAAGCCTTGCTGCACGGTGTGCGCGATTACGCCATCTACACCCTCACCCCCGAGGGCCGCATCAGCTCCTGGCACCTTGGCGCCGAGCTCATGATGGGCTACAGCGCCGAAGACGCCGTGGGCATGTCCTTCGCAGCCATCTTCACGCCCGAGGACTGCGCGCTCGGCCAGCCCGAGCAGGAGCTGGAGGTGGCCATCCGCCACGGCGAGTACAAGGGCGAAGGCCAGCGCGTGCGCCGCGACGGCAGCCGCTTCGACGTGGCCGTGGTGCTGACGGCGCTGCGCGGGCCGCGCGGCGAGCTGCTCGGCTTTCTCAAGCTCACGCAGGACATCACCGCCCGGCGCGCCGGCGAGCGGGCCCTGGCCGAGGCGCTGCGGGCCTCGCAGCTGGCCCGCGCCGAGGCCGAGCGGGCGAGCCATTCCAAGGGCGAGTTCCTGGCGACGCTGTCGCACGAACTGCGCACGCCGTTGTCGGCCATCCTCGGCTGGGCCCACGTGCTGGACCGGGGCGTCTTCGACGCCGCCACCCTCAAGCACGGCCTGGACGCCATCGCCCGCAACGCGCGGCAGCAGGTGCAGCTCATCGAGGACCTGCTGGACATGACGCGCATCGAGACCGGCCAGATGCGCCTGGACATGCAGCGCATCGAACTCGGCGCCGTCCTCGCGGTGGCCGTCGACTCCGCGCTGCCGACGGCCACCGCGCGCGGCCTCGTGCTGCGGCCCCGTTTCGGCGCCGATCCCGGCTGGGTGATGGGTGACGCGGCGCGGCTGCAGCAAGTGGTGGGCAATCTGCTGGACAACGCCATGAAGTTCACGCCGCGTGGCGGCCGTGTCGAGGTGTCGCTGACGCGCTCGGGCGATCGGCTGCTGGTGACGGTGGCCGACACCGGCCAGGGCATCGAGCCGGCCTTCCTGCCGCGGCTGTTCGACCGCTTCCAGCAGCAGGACGCCACCACCACGCGCCGCCATGGCGGCCTGGGCATCGGCCTGGCCATCGTGCGGCAACTGGTGCTGCGCCACGGGGGCTCCGTCGAGGCGCACAGCGCCGGGCCGGGGCGGGGCGCCACCTTCATCATCACCCTGCCGGCGCTGGCCGAGGAGTCCGTCCTGCCGACGGCCACAATGCCGGCCGGTGCCGCCGCGACCGCCGACTCCAGGCTGGACGAGGTCCATGTCCTGCTCGTCGACGACGAGGCCGACGTGCGCGACATCACCGCCCGCATCCTGACCGGTGCCGGCGCCAAGGTCAGCACCGCGGCGACGGCGGCGGAAGGCCTGCAGCGGCTGGTGCAGGACAGGCCCGACGTGCTGCTCAGCGACATCGGCATGCCCGGCGAGGACGGCTACGACCTTATCCGCCGCGTGCGTGCCCTGCCGCCCGAAGCGGGAGGCGGCACCCCGGCGGCGGCCTTCACCGCCTATGCCGGCCGCGAGGATGCCGAGCGGGCCCTCAGCACCGGCTACCAGCTCCACCTCGCCAAGCCGGTCGCTCCCGACGCTCTGGTCAGCGCGGTGGTCCAGCTCGCCGCCCCGCCCGCATGAGCGTGGCGGCGGCCGGCGTGCCTGCGGTGGTCAATGGAAGAACAGGTAGACCAGCAGCAGCACGATGCCCGGCACGCCGAGCAGCCAAGCGAGGAAATACTTACCCATGGTTGCGCTCCTGAAGTCGAGTGGTGAGGCAAGCATGCGCGGACGGCGCGGCGGTCGGCAGCGGACGGCGCCGGTGCCACCCGTAGGAACGCCGGCAGCGAGGCGCGGGCTGGCACACCGTAGGACTGCACCCACCGACAGACGGCGCGAGCACCGCTGCCGTTCGCTCAGAGTGGAGGTTAGTCTGAAGGCAACCGGTGACATCCCGTCACGGGCGATTGAAAAGGAGTTCAGCCATGAATACCGACCAGATCAAGGGCAGTGTGAAGGACGCGGCCGGCAAGGCGCAGCGCAAGCTGGGCGAAGCCATCGGCAGTACCGACCAGCAGGTCAAGGGTGCGGCCCACCAGGTCGAGGGCAAGGCCCAGAAGGCCGTGGGCGATGCCCGCGAAGTCGTCAAGGACGCCCGCGACAGCGCCCGCAAGCCCTGATTGCACAGCGCCGATGCCAGGAGGCCGCCGGGCCTCGTCCCATGGACGGGCCCGGCGGCTTTCCCGCGCCTGTCGGTAGGACGAGGCCGACAAGGCGGTGCGGCGGCCGATGACAGGGGCGCCCGCCGCGGGGCCGGACGATTCCCCCATTCCCACAAACACAGCCGAGGTTTCCATGGCCACCCTTTCCTCTTCCAGTGCCTCTTTCCGTGCCTCCTCCGCCGTCCGCCGCGCGGGCGTGGCGACCCTCGCGGCCAGCCTGGTGCTGGCTGCCGGCTGCTCGTCGATGAGCGAGCGTGAGCGCGGCACCGCCCAGGGCGCCGGCGTCGGCGCCGTGGCCGGCGCGGTGCTGGGCTCGGTCACCGGCGGCCATGCCGGGCGCGGCGCGGTCATCGGCGGCGCCCTTGGGGCGGTGGCCGGCAACCTGTGGTCCAAGCGCATGGAGGAAAAGCGCGAAGCGCTGGCGCGCGCCAGCCAGGGCACGGGCGTGGAGGTGCAGCGCACGGCCGACAACCGCCTCAAGCTCAACGTGCCGAGCGACGTCTCCTTCGACACCGGCCGCGCCGACATCAAGCCGCAGATGCGCCCGGTGCTCGACGAGATCGGCCGCAACCTCGACCCCAACGTGCGCGTGACCATCGTCGGCCACACCGACAGCACCGGCAGCGACGCCATCAACGACCCGCTGTCGCGCGAGCGCGCCGAGTCCGTGCGCGACTACCTCAGCTCGCGCGGCCTCGCGCCCTCCCGCGTCACGGTCGCAGGCCGCGGTTCGCACGAGCCGGTGGCCAGCAACGACACCGAGGCCGGCCGCGCGGCCAACCGGCGCGTGGAGATCTTCCTGTCGGAGGCGGCGCCTCAGGGTTGAAGGCCCAGGGCCTTCAGCGGCCCGGCCAGCGACTGCTTGCTCGCGTCGAGTTCGGCCCAGGGGTCGGCGCGGCGCGACGCCAGGTGGTCCAGCGCGTTGGCGATGCTCCATTCGGTCGCGCTGCCCACCTCGTCCAGCGCCTCCCAGGCGACCGGCATGGCCACGCCCAGGCCCGGCCTGGCGCGCAGCGAGTAGGCGGCGACGGCGGTGGCACCCTCGCCGTTGCGCAGGTAGTCCACGAAGATGCGGCCCACCCGGTGGGCCTCGCCGCTGCGCGCGACGAAGCGGTCAGGGTCCGCCGCGGCCAGCTGCTCGGCCACCGTCTGCGAGAAGCGCCGCACCACGTCCACCGCCCAGCGCGCCGCCAGCGGCACGACGACGTGCAGGCCGCGCCCGCCGCTGGTCTTGACCTAGCGGCCGAGCCGTTCGCGCACGAGGCGGGCCCCCTCGCAGACGGCACGCCAGTCCACGCCCTCGCCGGGGTCGAGGTCGAAGATCATGCGGTCGGGCTTGTCCAGCCGCGGCAGCCGCGCGTTCCAGGCGTGGAACTCGAGCGTGTTCATCTGCACGGCCCCGAGCAGGGCCTCGCGCGTGCGGGCCTCCAGCAGCGGCTCATGGCCGGGCCACAGGTGCGCGTCCAGCTCGCGCAGGCCCGGCAGCGGCGCCTTGCCGGCGTGCTTCAGGAAGAAGCGCTCGCCGCCGACGCCCTCGGGCGCGCGCAGCAGCGCGACCGGACGCTCGGGCGGAGTGCGCGCGCATTGGGTGGCCATGCCTCAGGCGCAATCCGCACATGCAAAGGCAAAAGAAAAAAGCCACCCGAAGGTGGCTTTGAATTCTGGTGCCGGCAAGAGGAGTCGAACCCCCGACCTTCGCATTACGAATGCGCTGCTCTACCAACTGAGCTATGCCGGCTTCGCGAAAGCCCGGCAGCGCCGGGTGCGAAGCCTTGAATCATAGCCGAATCGCGCAGGGCTGCCAAGACGCGGCACACTGCCCCGGTGTGCGTCGTTCGTGCGCGAGGAGGTGGCTCATGGGCTGTGGTTGGCGATGGGGGCTTGCGGCCCTTGCGGCAGGGCTGCTGGCGGCGGCGCGGCCGGCGGTGGCCGAAGGGGTGCGGCTGGAGGTGCCGACGCGCGAAGGCGTCGCCGTCTCGCTGTTCTGGGAGTCGTCGGCGCCGGCCGAGGGGGCGCAGCCGGGCGCGGGCGGCATGGCCGCCAAGGGCACGGTGCTGCTCTTCCCCGGCGCGGGTGGCGGCTTCGGGCGGGTGGTGGACGGCCAGGCGACGAGCCGGAACTTCCTGGTGCGCTCGGCCCGCGGCTTCATCGCCCGTGGCTATGACGTCGCCATCTTCGGCAAGCCCAGCGACAAGACCGAGCTGGGCTATGCCGACCGCGTGGCGCCGGCCCACCTGGAGGACATCCATGCCGTACTGGCCTTCGTCAAGGCGCGTTCGCCGGCGCCGGTGTGGCTGGTGGGCACGAGCCGGGGCACGGTTTCGGCCGCCGCGGCGGCCATCCGCGAAGGCAACGCGATCGCGGGGCTGGTGCTGACCTCCAGCATCGTCTCGCCCGACAAGCCGGGCAGCCTGCCGCGCCAGGACCTCGCCGCCATCCGGGTGCCGGTGCTGGTGCTGCACCATGCGCGCGACGAGTGCCGCGTCACCTCGCCGCGCGAGGTGGGGGAAATCCTGCGCGGGCTGACCGCGGCGCCGTTGAAGAAGCTGCTGCTCGTGGACGGCGGAGGACCGCCCCTCGGCGAGCCCTGCGAGGCCCTGCACTGGCACGGCTTCATCGGCATGGAAGCCGAGGCCGTACAGCTGATCACCGGCTGGATGGAGCGGCCGGTGCCCTGAGGGCGCCGGCACCGCCGAGGCTCAGGACGCCTCGCGGTGGTAGGCGGTGATGCGCTCGACCTCGTTCTTCGAGCCCAGGGCCACGGCCACGCGCTCGTGCAGCTTGCCGGGCTTGAGGTCCATGATGCGCTCGCTGCAGTTGGTGGCCGCGCCGCCGGCCTGTTCGACGATGAAGGCCATGGGGTTGGCCTCGTACATCAGGCGCAGCTTGCCGGGCTTGTCGGGCTCGCGCTGGTCCCAGGGGTAGAGGAAGACGCCGCCGCGGGTGAGGATGCGGTGCACGTCGGCCACCATGCTGGCCACCCAGCGCATGTTGAAGTCGCGGCCGCGCGGGCCGGTGGCGCCGGCCAGGCATTCGTCGATGTAGCGGCGCACCGGCGGGGCCCAGTGGCGCATGTTGGACATGTTGATCGCGAACTCGCGCGTGTCCTCGGGGATCCTGACCTGGTCCTGGGTCAGCACCCAGGAGCCGGTCTCGCGGTCCAGCGTGAAGATGGCCACGCCGTCGCCCACCGTCAGCACCAGCGTGCTCTGCGGGCCGTAGACGCAGTAGCCGGCCGCGGCCTGCTGCTTGCCGGGCTGCAGGAAGTCGTCCTCCGCCACGCCGCGCGAATGCCCCACCTTGCGCAGCACGCTGAAGATGGTGCCGATGCTGACGTTGACGTCGATGTTGCTGGAGCCGTCGAGCGGGTCGAACAGCAGCAGGTATTCGCCCTGGGGGTAGCGGTTGGGCACGACGTAGATGCCGTCCATCTCCTCGCTGGCCATGGCCGCGAGGTGGCCGCCCCATTCGTTGGCTTCGATCAGCACCTCGTTGGCGATGATGTCGAGCTTCTTCTGCACCTCGCCCTGCACGTTCTCGCTGCCGGCGGTGCCGAGCACGTCGCCCAGGGCGCCCTTGTTGACGGCGATGGCGATGCGCTTGCAGGCGCGCGCGACGATCTCGATCAGCAGCCGCAGCTCCTGCGGGATGTGGCCGTGCTCGCGCTGCTGCTCGATGAGGTATTGGGTCAGGCTGGTCTGGCGGCTCATGAGGCTTGGCTTTCTCCGGAGGCGAGGGCGCGCTCGACGATCTCGCGCACGTCGGTGGACAGGTCGGGCTTGGCGGCCACGCGCGCGACGGCCTCGCGGGCGGCGCTGCGGTAGGGCTCGGCCAGGACGCTCCAGCGGTCCATGGCGCGGGCGATGCGGCTGGCGATCTGCGGGTTGATGGCGTCCATGGCCAGCACCTGGTCGGCCCAGAACACGTAGCCCGCGGCGTCGGTCCGGTGGAAGGCCGCCGGGTTGAACATGCACAGGCTGGCGACCAGGCTGCGCGCGCGGTTGGGGTTCCTGAGCGTGAAGTCGGGGTGCTTGGTCAGCGCCTTGGCGCGGGCGAAGACGCGGCCGTCGACCTCGGGCGCGCGGGCCTGCAGGGCGAACCACTTGTCGATGACGAGGGCGTCGTCCTTGAAGAGGGCGTGGAAGCGCTCCAGCGCCGGCGCGGCCAGCTCGGCGCCGGCGTTGACCAGGGCCGCCAAGGCACCCAGGCGGTCGGTCATGTTGGACGCGTCCTTGAAGCGCTGGTAGGCCTTGCCGGGCCAGACGGCGTCGCCGCTCGACCGGGCGTCCAGCACGAGCATGGACAGGGCCAGGTTGGCCAGGGCCCGCTTGCCGGAGGAGGCCGGGTCGGGCGTGTAGCCGCCCTGGACCTGGTGGGCCTCGAAGGCGGCGATCCAGTCGTCGCGCAGGGCACTGGCCAGCTGCGCCTGGGCGGCCATCACGGCGGCATGGATGGCCTGCGGGTCGACCACGTCGAGCTGCTCGGCGATGTAGCTCTCGCCGGGCAGGGTCAGGGCCAGCTCCTTGAAGGCCGGGTCCAGCTCGGGGTGGTTGAGCACGCCGCGCATGGCCTCGATGAAGGCGGGGCTCAGCACCAGGGGCTGGCCGGCGCGCAGGGCATGCAGGATGCGGTTGAGGGCCAGGCGCTGGCCGGCCTCCCAGCGGTTGAAGGCGTCGCTGTCGTGGCGCATCAGCACCAGCAGCGCCGCGTCGGAGAGGCCGTCGTCCAGCACCACCGGGGCCGAGAAGTCGCGCAGCAGCGAGGGCACGGGTTCGCTGTCGATGTTCTCGAAGACGAAGGTCTGCTCGGCCTGGTCGAGCACCAGCACGGTCTCGGTGTCGCCGGCGGCATTCAGGGCCAGGGCCGCGCCGTGGCGGTCCAGCAGGCCCATGACGACGGGGATGACCTGGGGCTGTTTGTCGCCCTGGCCCGGCGTCGCGGGTGTGTGTTGGGCCAGGCGCAGCGTGTAGGTGCGAGCGGCGGCGTCGTGCTCGCCGCGGGCGGTCAGGCGCGGCGTGCCGGCCTGGGAGTACCAGCGCTTGAAGGTGTCCAGCCGCGTGGCCAGGGGCGAGCCGGGGTTGGCGTCGGCGATGGCGGCGGCGAAGTCGTCGCAGGTCACGGCCTGGCCGTCGTGGCGCTCGAAGTAGAGCTTCATGCCCGCCTCGAAGCCCTTGCGGCCCACCAGCGTCTGGTACATGCGCACGACCTCGGCGCCCTTTTCGTAGACCGTGGTCGTGTAGAAGTTGTTGATCTCGGCGTAGCTGTCCGGGCGCACGGGGTGGGCCATGGCGCCGCTGTCCTCGGGGAACTGCAGGGCGCGCAGCTGGCGCACGTCCTGGATGCGGCAGACGGCGCGGGCCGACGGGGTGCCGGCCATGTCCATGGAGAACTCCTGGTCGCGGAAGACGGTCAGGCCCTCCTTCAGCGACAGCTGGAACCAGTCGCGGCAGGTGACGCGGTTGCCGGTCCAGTTGTGGAAGTACTCGTGGGCGACGATGGACTCGATGCGGTGGAAGTCGGCGTCCGTCGCGGTGGCGGGGGAGGCGAGCAGGGCGCTGGTGTTGAAGATGTTCAGGCCCTTGTTCTCCATCGCGCCCATGTTGAAGTCGGACACGCCGACGACCATGAAGCGCTCCAGGTCCAGCGGCAGGCCGAAGCGGGCTTCGTCCCACACCATGGAGGCGATGAGGCTGTTCATCGCATGCTCGGTCTTCTCCAGGTCGCCGCGGCGCACGTAGACCTGCAGCAGATGGTCCTTGCCGGCGCGGGTGCGGACGCGCTGTTCACGCGCCACGAGGTCACCGGCGACGACGGCGAAGAGGTAGCTGGGCTTGGGGAAGGGGTCGCTCCAGACGGCGAAGTGGCGGCCGTTGTCGAGCCTGCCGCTGTCCGTCAGGTTGCCGTTGGACAGCAGGATGGGGTATCTGGACGCGTCGGCCCGCAGGGTCACCGTGTAGACGGCCATCACGTCCGGCCGGTCGAGGAAGTAGGTGATGCGGCGGAAGCCCTCGGCCTCGCACTGCGTGAAGAAGCTGCCGCCCGAGGTGTAGAGCCCGGACAGGGCCGTGTTCTTCTCGGGGCAGCAGGTGTTGCGGATCTCGAGCGCGAAGTCGGCATCCGGCGCGCCCTCGATGACCAGCTCATGCCCCTCCTGGCGGAAGGAGACGCTGCTGCCGTCGATGAGCACGCGCAGCAGGTTCAGCTCCTCGCCGTGCAGACGCAGCGGGCCGTGCGGCACGGCGCGGTTGCGCTCGACCTGCATCTTGCTCGTGACCAGGGTCTTGGCCGGGTCGAGGTCGAAAGTCAGGTCGACCTTGCGGATCCAGTAGGCGGGTTGCTGGTAGTCCAGCCGATGGATCAGGGGGGAGGTGCCTTCACGCATGAGGGGCTTCCTTGTGGGATGGTTCGATCAGTGCGTGCTGCGGTTGCCCGACAGCAGCCAGATGCCGGCCAGGCAGAGCCCGAGGCCGGCGATTTGCTTGAGGCTCACGGCCTCCTTGAAGACGACGAGCCCGATGGCCAGCAGGGCGGCGGTGACGACCGAGGCCGACAGCACGAAGGCGCTCGACAGGCTGCCGCCGGCGCGGTAGGCCAGCAGGAAGCCGAGCTCGATCAGCACGATGGCCACGGCCACGCCCCAGACCGCGCCACCCAGGCCGCCCGCGGCCTGCGCCAGCGGCGCCTGCAGCGGGAAGAGCAGGAAGAGCGGCAGGCTCAGCACCGCAGCGCCGAGGTAGAAGGCGATCAGGGCCAGCACCGGGTGGGCGCCCGGCGCGACCTGCTTCTGCATGAAGTGGTAGAGCACCTGGCCCGTGATGGCGACCGCCATGGCCAGGGCAAAGCCGGGCTTCAAGGCCCGACCTCCGACGACGCCACCGCTGGCTGGCCCCGGACGGCCGACCGAGCGGCTGCCGTGGAACCGGCTTTGCCGGGCCACTGGCAGCGCCCCCTCGAGGGGGCCGGCGAAGCCGGTAGGGGGTGGGCCATCACACGCCTTGCTTCAGGCTCTCGTGGATGAAGGCGTCGAGGTCGCCGTCCAGCACCTTCTGCGTGGCCGAGGTCTCGTAGTTGGTGCGCAGGTCCTTGATGCGGCTCTGGTCGAGCACATAACTGCGGATCTGGTGGCCCCAGCCGACGTCGGTCTTGGTGTCTTCCAGCTTCTGCTGCTCTTCCATGCGCTTGCGCATCTCGTGGTCGTACAGGCGCGAGCGCAGGCGGCGCCAGGCGACGTCGCGGTTGCTGTGCTGGCTGCGGCTGTCCTGGCACTGCACGACGATGCCGGTCGGGATGTGCGTCAGGCGCACGGCCGAGTCGGTCTTGTTGATGTGCTGGCCGCCCGCGCCGCTGGCGCGGAAGGTGTCGGTGCGCACGTCCGCCGGGTTGATGTCGATCTCGATGGAGTCGTCGATCTCCGGGTAGACGAAGAGCGAGGCGAAGGAGGTGTGCCGGCCGCCGGAGGAGTCGAAGGGCGACTTGCGCACCAGGCGGTGCACGCCGGTCTCGGTGCGCAGCAGGCCGAAGGCGTACTCGCCCTCGACCTTGATGGTGGCGCTCTTGATGCCGGCCACGTCGCCGGGCGTCTCGTCTTCCAGCGTCGTCTTGAAGCCCTTGCGCTCGCAGTACTTCAGGTACTGCCGCAGCAGCATGCCGGCCCAGTCGCAGGCCTCGGTGCCGCCGGCGCCGGCCTGGATGTCGATGAAGCAGTTGCTCGGGTCGGCCGGGTTGTTGAACATGCGGCGGAACTCGAGTTCCTCGATCTTGCCGCGCAGCTTGCCGGCGTCTTCCTCGATGGCCAGCATGCCGGCCTCGTCGCCTTCCTCGCGGCTCATGTCGAAGAGCTCGCGGTTGTCGGCCAGCGAGGTGGTCAGGTGCTGGATGGTGTCGACGATGGCTTCGAGCTGGCGCTTTTCCTTGCCCAGTTCCTGGGCCCGCTTGGGGTCGTTCCAGACGTTGGGGTTCTCGAGCGAGGCGTTGACTTCGTTCAGGCGCAGGGCCTTGCGGTCGAAGTCAAAGATACCCCCTTAGCGCGTCGGTGCGCGCTGAGAGGTCGGCCAGGGTGTTGCCGATTTGGTTGATGTGTTCGATGTCCATGACGGGCCAGCGTGTTCTTGGCAAAACGCGGATTTTCACATGGGCCAGAATGCCGGCGTGACGACACCCTCCTCGCGCGACGACTACTGGCGCCGCACCCGGCGCCTCACCGCCTGGCTGCTGCTGGCCTGGGCCGTCGTCGCCTTCGCGCCGGTGTTCTTCGCCCGCGAGCTCAGCATCGAGATCTTCGGCTGGCCGCTGGGCTTCTGGCTGGCGTCGCAGGGGGCGCTGCTGGGCTTTTGCGCCATCGTCATCGTCTACGCCTGGCGCATGCGCCGGCTGGACGAGGCGGCCAGCCCGCCCGAAGTCACTCCGCCAGGAATGCGCTGATCTGCGCGGCCAGCGCCTCGGGCTGGTCGTGGTGCAGCATGTGGCCGGCGTCCTGCAGCACGGCGCGCTTCAGGTCGGGCACCAGCGCCAGCCGGGCTTCGAAGTCCTCGCGGGGGTAGCGGCCGCCCCAGAAGCGGCTGAGCTGGTCGTCGCTGCCCTCCACCCACAGCGTCGGCGCGGCAATGCGCTGCCAGCAGGCCAGCACCTCGGCCTTGCGGTAGAGCATGGGGTTGGCCAGCTTGTGGGCGGGGTCGGCGTTGAGCACGAAGCCCGCGGGCGTTTCGCGCGCCCAGTGGCCGGCCAGCCAGGCGGCCTTGTCGGCCGGCAGGCGGGGGTTGTTCTTGATCAGCCGCTCGGCCACCTCGGCGCGCGTGGCGTAGGGCCGCAGCGTGGGCGGGTCCTTCAGCTCGTCCAGCCACTTGGCCAGGCGCTCGGGCGCGGCGGCGGGCGCCACGTCGGGCATGCCGAAGCCTTCGAGATTGATCAAGCGCCGCACCCGCTGCGGGCGAACGCCGGCATAGCTCATCGCCACGTTGCCGCCCATGCTGTGGCCCAGCAGGTCCACCGGCGCGCCGGGGCTGATGGCATCGAGCAGGGCGTCGAGGTCGCCGAGGTAGTCGGGGAACCAGTAGCAGTCGGCGCCCGTCGTGGCGCTCAGGCCGAAGCCGCGCCAGTCCAGGGCGACGATCTCGCGGTCGTCGGGCAGGGCGTCGACGACGAACTGGAAGGAGGCGCCGACGTCCATCCAGCCGTGCACCATCACCAGGGGCGGGCGACCGGGCAAGGGCTGACCCCAGCGCAGGAGGTGGTGGCGCAGGCCGCGCAGGCTCAGGAATTCGCCGGCGTGCAGGCGGCGGGGGGTGTAGACATCGGGCATATCCGCACTGTAGGACACGCCAGTCCGCGGACAATGCCGTCACCATGCCTGCACCCCATGACATCCGCGCCGCCGAGCCGCGCGACCTGAACGCCATCGTCCAGCTGATCGGCGAACTTGCCGAGTTCGAGAACCTGACCCACCTCCTGGAGGTGACGCCCGACAAGCTGGCGCCCCACCTCTTCGGCGAGCGGCCCGTGGCCGAGTGCATGGTGGGCGAGGTGGGCGGCGAGGTGGTGGCCTTCGCCCTGTACTACACCAACTTCTCGACCTTCCTCTCCAAGCCCGGCCTCTACCTGGAGGACCTCTACGTGCGCCCCGCCCACCGCCGCAGCGGCCTGGGCCGCGCGCTGATCATCCAGCTCGCCCAGCTGGCCTGCGAGCGCGGCTACGGCCGCTTCGACTGGACCGTGCTGGACTGGAACGAGGACGCCATCCGCTTCTACGAGAAGCTGGGCGCGGACGTCATGCCCGACTGGCGCATCTGCCGCCTCACGGGCGACGCCCTCGAGCGCTATGCCGACGGCGACCGGCCCAGCATGTGGTCGCCGTCGAGCTGGCTGTCCATCTGAGCGCAGGCCGGCCGGGCGCCGCGTCCCGACCATGCGGCTGCTGCACGCCCAGTTCTACGGCAGCTTCGAGGCCCGCAGCGACGTCGCCGGCTTCAGCCTCGCCCGCCTGAATGCGCGCGCGGCCGATCATGACGTGGAGCCGCACGAGCATCCGGACGGCCACTTCATCGTCGTGCTCGCGGGCCGCTACCGCAGCAGCGCGCGCGGCGCCGAGCGCCTGCTCGGCCCGGGCGACGTGCTGTGGAATCCCCCCGGCACGCGGCATCGCGACAGCTTCGTCGAGCCGGGCGGCCGTTTTGCCGCGCTGAGCCTGGGCGCGAGCCAGGCGGCGGGGCTCGGGCTGCTGGACGGCGGCGCGCGCCGGCTGCGGGACGCGGCCCAGCGCTTCGCCCAGGCGCTGGCCGGCAAGGCCGGCGCCCTGGACCTCGGCGGCCTGCTGCAGGTCGAGGCGGGTTGCCACGAGCTCTGCGCGCTGAGCGCCACCGTGCCGCGGGCGGACGCCGCCGCCATCGGCGACCGGCGCGAGCCGGCCTGGCTGCGGCGCTGCATGGAGCAGTTGGTGGACGACTGCGAACGGCCGCTGCGCCTGGCCGACCTGGCGGCGTCGGCAGGGGTGCATCCCGTCTCGCTGTCGCGGGCTTTCCGCCGCCGCTACGGGCTCTCGCCTGGCCAACTGCAGCGCCGGGCGCTGCTCAACCGTGCGGCCTGCCGGCTGCGCGAAGGCCAGCCCATCGCCGACGTGGCCGCCCAGCTCGGCTTCGCGGACCAGAGCCACTTCACCCGGCTCTTCCGCGCCGAATACCGCTGCACTCCGGCGGCCTGGCTGGGCGGGTTCAAAACCTTCTAGACCGGCGCATCGCCAACCGCGAGCATGCGGGGCATGACCCGCCCGCGCCTCCTCCTCGCCGTCCGCCTCCTCGCCCCGCTGCTGCTGGCCGCCTCGGCCGCCGGTGCCGAGGCCGCCGACCCCGATGCCGCCGCCCTGCAGGCCCTGCCTGGCGCGACCAGCGTGCTGCTGCAGCGCGGCGGCCGTGTGCAGGTCGAGGCCTACGCGCGCGGTGCCGACGCGGCCACCCTGCACGACACGCGCTCGGCGGGCAAATCGGTCACCGCCATGCTGGTGGCCGCCGCGGTGCAGGACGGCATGCTGCGCCGCGACACGCCGGTGTTCGCCGCCTTCGACGACCTGGCGCCGCTCGCCCATGACGGCCCGGCCAAGCGCGGCATCACGGTGGAGGACTTGCTGACGATGTCGTCGGCCCTCGACTGCGACGACAACCAGGACGCCAGCCCCGGCAACGAGGAGAACATGTACCCGCTGGCGCACTGGCTGCGCTGGGCCGCGGACCTGCCGACTCGCGCCGTCGCCCGCGACGCCGAGGGCCTGGGGCCCTGGGCCTATTGCACCGCCGGCGTGGTGCTGCTCGGGCAACTGCTGGAGCGCCGGGTGCCGGGTGGCCTGGAGGCCTACGCGAGGCGGCGGCTGTTCGAGCCGCTGGGCATCACCGCCGTGCAGTGGCATCACTCGCCCAGCGGCGAGACCATGGCCGGCGGCGGCCTGCGCCTGCGCACCCGCGACTGGGCGGCGCTGATGCAGCTGCTGCTTCAGCACGGCCGCTGGCAGGGCCGGGAGCTGCTGGCGCCGGCCCAGGTGGACGCCCTGTTGAGCGTGCGTCGCCAGACCCCCTTCGGCCTGGACTATGGCGAACTCTTCTGGCGCCGCGACTACAGCCTGAGCTGCGGCCGTTTCAGCGGCTGGATGATGTCGGGCAATGGCGGCAACCACGTCCTCATGCTGCCGGCGCTGGACGCGGTCGCCGTGGTCACCCGCACCCACTACAACCAGCGCGGCATGCATCAGCAGAGCTGGGAGTTCACGGCCGCGCTGCTCGACCGCCATCTCTGCGGCGCCGTGCCCGGCGGGGGCGGCAACCCGGGCTAGCCCTGAGGCCGGCCCCGGCCGCGCTGGCTAGCATTCGCCCCCTTGTCCCAACCGGGGTGGCCCCATGGTGGAAGACCGATACGAGCCGCTGCACGCCGCCTTCCGCTGGCAGGTGCCCGAAGACTTCAACATCGCCGAGGCCTGCTGCGGACGCTGGGCGCGCGACACGCCCAAGGCCACGGCCATCCACTTCGACAGCGAGAGCGGCTGCCGCGCGCAATACAGCTATGCCCAACTGCAGCGCGCCGCCAACCGCCTGTCCAATGCGCTGCTGAACCAGGGCGTGCGCCGCGGCCACCGCGTGGCCATCGTGCTGCCGCAGCGCTTCGAGACGGCCGTCGCCCACATCGCCATCCAGCAGATCGGCGCCGTGGCCATGCCGCTGTCCATGCTCTTCGGCGCCGAGGCGCTGGAGTACCGGCTGCAGGACAGCGGCGCGGTGCTGGCCATCGCCGCCTGCGAGGCCCTGCCGGCCCTGCGCGAGGTCAAGGCCCGCTGCCCGGCGCTGCGGCGCATCCTCGTCGTGGGCGACTGCCCCGTGGAGAGCGACGAACTGCCCTGGATGCAAGCCCTGCAGGCGGAGGAAGCCCGCTTCAAGCCCGTGGCCACCCGCGCGGGCGACCCGGCCATCCTCATCTACACCAGCGGCACCACCGGCAACCCCAAGGGCGCCCTCATCCCGCAGCGCGCGCTCATCGGCAACCTGAGCGGCTTCGTCGCCAGCCAGAACTGGTTCGGCTTCGACCCCTTCGACCCGGCCCGGCCGAGCGACGCCGTCTTCTGGAGCCCGGCCGACTGGGCGTGGACCGGCGGCTTGATGGACGCCCTGCTGCCCACGCTCTACTTCGGCCGGCCCATCGTGGCCTGGCAGGGGCGCTTCTCGGCGGCCAAGGCCTTCGAGCTGATGGCGGCCTACGGCGTCACCCACGCCTTCCTCTTTCCCACGGCGCTCAAGGCCATGATGAAGGCTGAGCCCCGGCCCAGGCGCCACGGGCTCAAGCTGCGCGCTCTGATGAGCGCGGGCGAGGCGGTCGGCGACGCCGTCTTCGCCTGGTGCCGCGACGCCCTCGGGGTGCCGGTGAACGAGATGTTCGGCCAGACGGAGATGAACTACGTCGTTGGCAACTGCCAGGCCCTGTGGCCGGCCAAGCCGGGCAGCATGGGCCGCGCCTATCCGGGCCACCGCGTGGCCGTCATTGACGACGAAGGCCGCGAGTGCGCGCCCGGCGAAGTCGGCGAGGTGGCCCTGCACGCACGGGACCGCCATGGCGACCCCGACCCGGTCTTCTTCCTCGGCTACTGGAACAACGAGGCCGCCACGCGCGCCAAGTTCACCGGCGAGCCGGGCGACAGCTGGTGCCGCACGGGCGACCTCGCCCGCCGCGATGCCGACGGCACGCTTTGGTACGAGGGCAGGGCGGACGACGTCTTCAAGAGCGCCGGCTACCGCATCGGCCCGGGCGAGATCGAGAACTGCCTGGTCAAGCACCCGGCGGTGGCCAACGTCGCCGTGGTGCCCAAGCCCGACCCCGAGCGCGGCGCCCTGGTCAAGGCCTACGTCGTGCTGGCCGAGGGCCAGCGCGGCGACGCGGCCTTGGTGGAGGCGCTGCAGGCCCACGTGAAGGCGCGGCTGGCGCCCTACGAGTATCCCAAGGAGATCGAGTTCATCGACGCCCTGCCAATGACGACGACCGGCAAGGTGCAGCGCAGGGTGCTGAGGCTGCGGGAGCAGGCGAGGGCGGTTTAGCGACGGGTGGACGCAGAGCGGCTATCGGGCTGGCGGGGAGTTCACGCTGGCGGCTGGGCTGGGTGCTTTGCAGCGTTTGCCGCCTTTGAATTCGCGAACTCGACTCCCGCAAGCCGTCGTTCAACGGTATGCGTCCCGCGAAGTCAGATTGACGCCGGACGGTACAAGGCGCCAGGCGCCCACCATTCCTCAAGTGCGGTCTGGGCTGCTTGCGAGTGCGGCGATGTTTCGCAGAACGCGATGAGGTCAAGAACCTTGATGACCACCTGCTGCTGATCGGCGCTCAGCGATGAGAGCTGGCCGCGATCTGGTGGCCGTAGGTTCTGGATGAGGGCGTCGGTCACATCACTGCCAAGGGCGTGATGCTTAGCGGCATGTGCGAGCAAATGGGGCAGGTAGTGACGCCAAGAGGCGCTGTCCAGGTGAGGGAGGCCCCAACGGAACTCGCGCAAGTAGTCATCGGTGATTGCATCCGCTTGCGCCGAGTAGGAGGGCTGGTCGGTGTAGTCGTCAACCGCATCGCCTGCGCGCAGGCTCATCGGTGGCGTGGACATCGCCTCGGCTTTGAACGCGGCGAACGTCGAAGCGATGAGTTCTTCCAGTTGGTCCATCAGATGTCTTGCGCTGCCTACCCAGCCTCAATTGTGTTGGGTTTCCACCGATGAGGAAGTAGGCCGTCGAGGTCCTTGTTCTTCTGAGTCGGTAGCCGCGTCAGCACATCGTGCAGGTAAGCGTAGGGGTCATGCCCGTTCAACTTCGCGGTTTGGATGAGGCTCATGATGGCCGCAGCGCGCTGTCCAGCGAGGAGCGTCCCAGCGAAGAGCCAGTTCTTCCGGCCTGTGGCCCAGGGCCTGATCTGCTGCTCGTCGAAATTGTTGTCGATGGGCAAGGCGGGGTCGCCGAGGTAACGCGTGAGCGCGGCCCAGCGATTGAGGCTGTAGTCCATGGCCTTGGCGGTCGCCGAGCCATCCGGCACCTTCGGCCGGAACTCCAGCAACCACTCGTGCAGCGCCTGCGCGACCGGCGCCGCGCGAGTTCGTCGTTCTCGCAAGCGATCCTCGGCTGGCAGGTCCTTCACTTCCCGCTCTATGCCGTAGAGCTGCCCGATGAACTCGATGGCGGTGGCCGCCAGCGTGCTCTTGTTGGCCAAGTGCAGCTCCACGAACTTGCGGCGCGCGTGGGCCATGCAGCCCACCTCGGTGATGCCGCCGTCGAGGAACAGCGCCTTGTAGCCCGAGTAGTCGTCGCACACGAGGCTGCCCTTCCAGGCGCACTCCGTGCCATGACCAAGGAAGGTCCGTGGATGCTGGCCGGAGCGGCTCTCGGTGAAGTCGTAGACAACCGCGCGCATCGTCTCGAAGGCGCCGCTGGCGTAGGCCCAGAGATAGGCGCGATGGGTCTTGCCGGTGCCGGGCGCCAGCATGGCCACCGGCGTCTCGTCGGCGTGCAGCACCGGCAGGCGCAGCAGGTCGGCCTTCATTGCGTCTACCAGCGGCTGCAGCCGTACACCGCACACGCCCACCCAGGCCGCCAGTGTCGAGCGCGGGATGGCCAGGCCGGCGCGCTCGAAGATCGCTTCTTGGCGATAGAGCGGCAGGTGGTCCGAGTGCTTGGCGACCAGCACATGAGCGAGCAGGCCCGAGGTGGGCAAGCCCTTGTCGATGATCTCTGCCGGCACCGGTGCCTGGGTCAACGTGCGGCACTTCGCGCAAGCCCACTTGCCGCGCACATGGCGCTCTACCGTGAAGCTGCCTGGCGTGTAGTCCAGCTTCTCGCTGACGTCCTCGCCGATCCGTGTCATCTGGCAGCCGCAGGGACACGTCGTGTCGCTCGGTTCGTGATGCCGCTCCACGCGCGGCAAATGTGCGGGTAACGCGGCACGCTTCGGCCGCTCGGGCGTGGGCTCGGTGTCCTTGCGCTTGGCGGCCATCAGCTCGGCCAGCTGTGCCTCCAAGGCAGCGAGGTCGGCATCCACGGCCTCGTCGAACAGGGTCCTCTGCTCAGCGTCGAGCTGCTCGCTCTTCTTGCCGAACTTCACGCGGCGCAGCTGCGCCATCTCGAAGGTTAGCTTCTCGATCTTGGCGTCGCGCCACTCGATCTCGGTTTGGTCGTGCGACTGCCGCTGCAGGAGTGCAAGCACCTTGGCGCCAATGTGCCCGAGCCCCGCCGCCTCCAGCGAGGCGATGTCTTCGGCACTGAGGGGCGCGGCGACTGCCATGACGGCAGTGTGGTGCGAGCGCGGGCCGCGCGCATCGGCGCGAGCACCGATTGCGTCATAGCAACCGGATCGCGCCGTCGTCTTCCACGCGCTGCCATGGCAGCCCGAGCACCAGGGCGTGCAGCTGCGGCTGCGTCAGCGACATCTGCTCCAGCGAGACATCGCGAGGCCACACGAAGCGGCCCTGGTGCAGGCGCCTCGCCGCCAGCCACACACCGATGCCGTCATGCACGAGAACCTTCATGCGCGTGGCGCGCCGGTTGGCAAAGAGGTAGGCATGGTGCGGCTTCGCGCCGCCGAACACCTGGACCACGCGGGCCAGGGCGGTCTCGGTTCCGGCGCGCATGTCCAGTGGCGTCGTGGCGAGCCACACGGCGTCTATGCGGATCAACGCAGCAGCTCGCGCATCCAGGCCGCGCACGCATCGGCAGCGCTTGCTGGCCAGGTCACCGCGATGACGGTCGAGCCGCGGCGGACCTCAATGCGGATGGGCTCTGCGCTCGGCGCAGGCGGCTCGGCCGGCGTCGGCATCGGCAGCGCGATGAAGCCAACGGGATTAGCGCTGACAGTCTCCGTGTCGGCAGGCGGCTGCACCCGTTCATGGACCCAACGCCGCAGCAGGTTGGCGTTGATGCCGTGAGCCATTGCCACAGCTGCCATTGATACGCCTGGCTGCTGCGAGGCCTGCACGGCCTGCGCCTTGAACTCGGCGCTGTGAACTCGCCGCCGGCGGCCTGGCGCTGCTTGGTCCATAGTGCGTACGTACCCATCAAGTCGTTGATGGATACGAGCATCCTAGGCACGGCTCAGCGGATCAACATGACTTGCCAGGACGCTTACGTTCAACGTTCAGCACGCGCATACCCGACCGCCGGCGGCTTCAGGCGGCAGGAACGCTATGGACCTCGGATCAATGCGTTCAGCTCCCGTTCTTAGACGTAGCGAACTGTGATGTCTCCGATCACATCCGCCTCCGTGAGATGGGGCATCCTTGGCTCCACCGGCGAATACAGGACCTTGGACAGGTCATCGCCAAGATGCCGCCAGAATCAACGCTTCGACGTAGCGCCGCCGACATCATTCGGCTGTTGCATCCGAGGGGTAAGCCGAATGAACAGCTGCGACTGGGCACCCTTCAGGTGACTGAAGCTGATGGTGGCTTTGCGTTAGATGCGTTGGCTTTCTTACTTCGAGACTTGGGCTGGGCACGCTGAATATGGGCGCCGTGGTACTGGTTCTGGCCGGTAGTCTTGCGAAGCTCGCGCAGCTCTGGCCCGGTAATCCGGCCGCCAAGGGGCGGGTGCTGTGGTCGAACAAGAAGCAGGGGCGTCGTCAGCAACTGGTCAATGGTCGATTCTGCTAAGAGTCGGCGGACTGCGCATGCCGGGAGCAGCCCTTGGTGAACTTCCGCTTCCAGCCTATTGCAGCCGCAGCTTCACAAAATGCGGCCAGCGCTCCGTGCGCCGTACCCCTTCGAACGGCAAACCACCTCAAGGCGCCCTGTTCCTCAACTTCAACAGGCTCAACCCCAGCAGCACGAAAAGGCCGCCCGAGACGCGGTTGAACAGGCGTAGGTGGCGCGGCGCCGTCAGCACGCGGCGCAGGCTGCGGAAGAGGCCCACGTAGCAGGCGTGCGAGACCAGGGCCAGGGCGGTGAAGGTGGCGGTGAGCAGCAGCGTCTGCGTCAGCAGGCCGGGGCCCGGCGTCAGGAACTGCGGGAACAGCGCCGTGAAGAACAGGATGGCCTTGGGGTTGGTCACCGCCACGCCTAGGCCTTGCAGGAAGAGCTTGCCCGGCGTGTGCGGCTGGCCAGGGCGCACGGTGGCGTCCAGCCTCATCGGGGCACTGCGCCACTGCCGGATGCCGAGGTAGACGAGATAGCCGGCGCCGACCAGCTTCACCGCCAGGAAGGCCGACGCCGAGACCGCCAGCAGGGCGCCCATGCCGGCGGTTGCCGCGCCCGAGACGATGAAGAGGCCGACGCCGTTGCCCAGCGAGCTGAAGACCGTGTGGCGGGGACCGACGGCCACCGAGTTGGAGATGGCCAGCAGCACCCCGGGGCCCGGCGAGAAGGTGGCGAGCAGGGCGACGCTGCAGAAGAGCAGCCAGGTCGACAAGGGCATGGTGGGGCGCGTCGGATGAAGGGGCGGCGTGGAGTCTAAGCAATCCGTCGCCTGGCATGCGGCTTGCCCCGGTGAGCCATCCTCACCGTGGAGACCGCCATGCCGCCTGCCCATTTCGCCGCCCTGTCCCTGCCGCTGGCCGGCCTCGTGCTGCTGGCGGCCTGCCGCAAGGAGGTGCCCACGCCGACCGTGCCGCCGGCCGAGCCCACGCCGAGCGTTACGCCAAGCAGCGACCTGCGCGGCGCCTCCGACCATCCCCAGGCGCCGCCCGCCATCGGCGCGGTCACGCCCAACCAGGACGGCGGCGCCACCCATGGCGGCAGCGTGCCGCCGACCGCCGGAGACGGTCGCGCCGCCTCGGCGGCGTCCGCGGCGTCGGGCGGCGCGCCCTGACCGGGCGGAGCGAGCTGCCGTTCACTTGCACTCGTAGGGCTTGCCGACCATGGCCATGGTCCGCGGCGCGACGCTGCCGTTGAAGGCGTCCGTGTCGGCGATGCGCGATCGGAAGACCTCGATGCAGGTATTGCCGCGGCGCAGCACCGTGCGGCGGTCGCCCTGGGCGCCGACCGCCTGGGAGTGGTATTCGCCGGTGCTTTCCTCCACCCAGGCGCCGGCACCGCCGGTGGCGTCGGCGATGCGGTCTTCGAGCGTGGGCCGCGGCGTGTTGGCGCGCGGGTCGCTGAGCGCCGGGTTGCGCGCGGCGGCGGCCGAGGCGGCATAGCCGGGCGGCAGGGTCAGGCGCAGGCTCATGCGCGGCGGTTCGGCCGCAGGGGTGGCGGGTGCTGGCAGAGGTGGCGGCGGCGAGGCCGCGGTGGGCGGCTCGGTCGTGAACGGCAGCGGAGGGAGGGGCGACGGGGCCGGCAGCTCGGTGCGCGGCAGGGTGGCCGGCGCGGCGGGTGTGGGCCGAGGCGCCGGCCGCGGTGGGGCGATGAGGCGCACGGTGGTGATGCGCCGCGACGTCGGTTCGTCGAGCGGCGGTGGCCGGTGCTGCCACAGGGCCGCCAGCAGCGCCAGATGCAGGGCCGCGACGAGGGCGCGCGCGATCCAGCGGTGGTCCATGGCCTGGAGCCTAGAGCTTGACGCCGAGCTTGGTGTCCGGCGGCGCCACGAGGCGGGCCGCATCGGGCCAGCTCTCCTGGCCGGTCAGCAGCGTGCAGGGGCGGCCCTTCTCGCCCTTCTTCGCCTCGGGGTCGCGCTCGCCGACGGCCTCGGGCAGGGGCAGGCCGAGCAGCTGGCCGTTCTCGCGCCATTCGAGTTCCCAGGTGGGCGTGGCGCTGCAGACCCGCACCGCCTGGATGCGCGGGAAGAGCCAGCGCAGATACCAGGGCAGCAGCTCCTCGCGCAGCGTGCGGGCGACGCGGATGATCTGCCGCACCTTGGCCATGTCGAGCTGCTCGGGCTTGACGGTCAGCTCCAGCGTGCCGTTCACCGCGAGCTGGCCCTTGGGCACGTTGGTGGCGAGGTCGGCGGTCTTGCCCTCGGCCTCGGGCAGCACGGGCAGGTCGAAGCGGCCTTGCGCGTCGATGGCGATGGGGTGGTCGGCCTCGTCGCTGCGCACGGCCATTCGCACGCTGGCGACGGGCACCTTGGTCTTCTCGGCGTCCACCTTGAAGTCCATGCGGAACAGGCCTTCGCCGTGGCGCCCCAGCCGGGTCAGCAGGCTGTTGATCTGGCCATAGGCCAGCATGCTGCCGTCGCGCTTGAGCTCGGTCTTCACCGGGGGCAGGACTTCGGTCTGGGCGTGGGCGGCCAGCGTGGCGCACAGCGCCAGGGAACAGGTCAGGCGTCGCATGGAGGGGTGGTCAGGGGTCTTGGGGAGGTTCGGGGCCGGGCTCCCAGGCGAGCAGTTCGCCGGGCTGGCATTGCAGGACTTCGCAGATGCGGGCGAGGGTGTCGAAGCGCACGCCGCGCACCTTGCCGCTCTTGAGCAGCGACAGGTTGGCCTCGGTGATGCCCACGCGCTCGGCCAGCTCGCGCGAGCGCATCTTGCGGCGCGCGAGCATGACGTCCAGGGTCACGACGATGGGCATGTCAGCGACACCCTCTCTCGCATCTAGTGGACGTATTCGGGCCGAGCGCCGGGCCGCTCCCAAGCCGGCCCGTCATGGCGATGTGCTTGCGGCTCAATGCCGCAAGCATCGCCGTCCCCGCGGGGGACCGGCCAGGCGTGCCCGCGTTCAGCGCGGCGCGACTGGACGAGGGGCTCACACAAACTCCGCGTTCTCGTCGGCCACGCGGGCGGCCTCGCCCAGCACGAGGGCCAGGGCCAGCAGCAGCAGGCCGAAGAGCAGGGCGAGGTAGTGGTCCGACGAGAGGCTGAAGGCCAACTGGCGCTGCCCCTTGGGGTTGCCGAAGGTCAGCGCCAGGATGCCCAGGGTGTGGCCCAGCGGCTGCGCGGCGGCCAGGATGCACAGGCTCAACCCGAGGCGGCGTAGGTGCTGGGCCGGGCGGCGCGCCAGCAGCTCGCCCTGGGCGAAGCAGCCGAACAGCGACCACATCTGCCACAGCGCGAAGACGCTCACCGACGTGGGCAGCATCAGGGCCGCCAGGCCCCACAGCCGCGCGCCGAGGTCCAGCTGCATGGTGGTGAGGCCCCAGGTCTTGGCTGCCACCTCGGCCACCCAGTCCGGCTGGGCCCAGAAGATGAAGGGCAGGGTGCCGATGACGACGACGCCGATCAGGCACAGCAGCCGCACGATCCAGGCCAGGCGGCGGATGCGCCTGAGGCCGTCGGCGGAAAAGGAGTCGGGCATGGCATCCTGAGCGAAACGGAAAAAACTTACTGTAAAACAATAATTCGTTGTCGCAGTACAGAATCTTCGTCGCCGTGAAAATGCACCCCATGAGCAAGAAGACCGCCCATGTCAGCGAAACCCCGGCCACCCAGGTGCTCAAGCGCGCCGGCGTGGCCTTCACCGAGCACGTCTACGACTACGTGGAGCACGGCGGCACGGAGGAGTCCTCCCGCCAGCTCGGCGTGGACGAGCATGCCGTCGTCAAGACCCTGGTGATGCAGGATGAAAAGGCCGAGCCGCTGATCGTGCTGATGCACGGCGACCGCACGGTCAGCCTCAAGGAGCTGGCACGCCAGATCCCGTGCAAGAAGGTCGAGCCCTGCAAGCCCGAGGTGGCCCAGCGCCACAGCGGCTACCAGGTGGGCGGCACCTCGCCCTTCGGCACGCGCAAGGCCATGCCGGTGTTCGTGGAGGCCAGCATCCTGGAGCTGCCCGGCATCTGCATCAACGGCGGGCGCCGCGGCTACCTCGTCGGCATCGAGCCGCGGGTGCTGACCGAGCTGCTGGGCGCAAGGCCGGTGAACTGCGCGAACTGAACGGGTATGCGGCTTGCCCGCGCGCGGCCATGTGGAACACCGTGGTCGAGACCCTGAAGTCCGAGTTCTCCGACGCGCCCGATGCCGAGCGGCTCACGCGGATCATGACGCGGCTGCTGCTGGCCGCCCTGCTCGGCGGGCTGCTCGGCTACGAACGCGAGCGCCAGGGAAAGGCCGCCGGCCTGCGCACCCACATGCTGGTGGCCATGGGTGCGGCCCTGTTCGTGCTGGTGCCGCAACTCGACGGCATGGTGTCGGCCGACCTGAGCCGGGTCATACAGGGCATCGTGACCGGCCTGGGCTTTCTGGGCGCGGGCGCCATCGTCAAGCACAAGTCCGAGGAGCACGTCGAGGGCCTGACCACTGCCGCCGGCATCTGGATGACGGCCGCCATCGGGGTGGCCTGCGGGCTGGGCCGCGAGAGCACGGCCCTGCTGAGCACGGCCCTGGCGCTGGCGGTGCTCGCCGTGCTGCCCAAGCTGGCCCGCCGCAAGGGCGCCGACTGAGCGGCGATATGCCGCCGGGCTGCACGACAATGCCGCCCCATGCAAACCGCTCTCTCCCTGCTTGCGGCCCTCGCGGGCTACCTGATCGGCTCGCTGTCCTTCGCCGTCATCGTCAGCCGCGCCATGGGCCTGTCCGACCCGCGCTCCTACGGCTCAGGCAACCCGGGCGCCACCAACGTGCTGCGTTCGGGCAACAAGGCCGCGGCCATCCTGACCCTGGTCTTCGACGCCCTCAAGGGCTACCTGCCCGTGCTGGCGGTGCTCGTCTGGGGCCCGCCCCATGGCCTGGAAGAAGGCACGGCCGCCCTGGTCGGCCTGGCGGCCTTCCTCGGCCATCTCTGGCCGGTGTTCTTCCGCTTCCAGGGCGGCAAGGGCGTGGCCACGGCGGCCGGCGTCATCTTCGCCCTCAACCCCTGGCTGGGCGTGGCCACGCTGGCCACGTGGGTCATCATCGCGGCCTTCAGCCGCTATTCGTCGCTGGCGGCCATCGTGTCGGCTGCGTTCGCGCCGATCTATCAGTTGCTCATCTGGGAAGCCGGCCCCACCGCCCTGACCCTCATCATCATGGGCCTGCTGCTGGTGTGGCGCCACCAGGCCAACATCAAGAAGCTGCTGGCCGGCACCGAGAGCAAGCTCGGCCACAAGGCCGGCAGCGCCGCCTCCCCCGTTTCGAAACCCCACCACGCCACCAAGGCCAGGAAAAAGACATGAGCAAGCAAGAGATCCAACGCTTCGACATCGGCGCCCGCCTCTCCGAGATGGCGGTGCACAACGGCGTGGCCTACCTGGCCGGCCAGGTGGCCGAGGACGCCAGCGCCGACATCACCGGCCAGACGGCCCAGGTGCTGACCGCCATCGACCGGCTGCTGGAGCGCGCCGGCACCGACAAGAGCCGCATCCTGCGCGCCCAGATCTTCCTGGCCGACCGGGCCGACTTCCCCGGCATGAACGCCGCCTGGGACGCCTGGGTGCCGGCGGGTCACGCGCCCACCCGCGCCACCGTCATCGCCGGGCTGGCCCGCCCGGAGTGGAAGGTCGAGATCGTCATCACCGCGGCGGTTTGACCACGCCGGGGCCGGCCTGGTTCGCCGGCCCTTGATCTTCCACAAGCCCTGCGGGGCGTCCAACCGTTAGCCTGCCGACTCAGTCCACACTGGAGCCGGTTGATGTCCATCGAGTTGTTCCGCCAGGGGCGGCATGTCTGCGTCATGTTCGCCCGCCTGGGAGACGAGGGCGGCGACGCGGTGCAGTCCAACCAGTTCCTGCTGGTCAACGGCGGCACCGGCGCCATCCTGGACCCGGGCGGCAACACCGCCTACAACGAGCTCTACCTCGGCATGTCGGCGTTCTTCCCGCCGCACAAACTGTCGGCCATCCTGGCCTCGCATGCCGACCCCGACATCATCGCCTCGCTGGACCGCTGGATGACGGCCACCGATGCGCCCGTCTACATCTCGCGGCTGTGGGAGCGCTTCGCCCCCCACTTCTGCAAGCCCGGCAAGACCGTCGGGCGCGTCGTCGGCCTGCCCGACGCCGGTGAGCGCCTGCGCCTGGGCACGGGCGACGACCGCTTCGAGCTGTGGGCAGTGCCGGCGCACTTCCTCCACGCGGAGGGCAATTTCCAGTTCTACGACCCGGTCAGCCGCATCCTCTTCTCCGGCGACCTCGGCGCCTCGCTGGGCACCGGCCTCAACCCGGAGCACGTCGTCAAGTCCCTGGCCGGCCACCTCCAGTACATGGAAGGCTTCCACCGCCGCTACATGGTCAGCAACAAGGTGCTGAGGCTGTGGGCGGCCATGGTGAGGCAGCTGGACATCAAGATGATCGTGCCCCAGCACGGCTCCCCCATGGCCGGCGCCGCCGTGGGCGAATTCATCAACTGGGTGGAGCAACTGGAGTGCGGCATCGACCTCTTCGGGTCGCAGAACTACCGCCTGCCGGCCTGAGCGAAGGCCGTCACGGCGAGACGCCCGTGCCGCCGGCGGGGCCCCTGATCGGCTGCGCGGATGTCGAAGTCCTACGATGCCCGCATGCCCCGCTCGCTGCTCGTCCTCGTCGCCGTCGTGGCCCTGGCCTCCTGGGCCTGGCGCGGCCATGTGCGGGCCGAGGACGGCACCTGGCTCGCGCAGCATGCGCGGCCGGGCGACATCCGCATGCTGTCGTCCGAGACCTGCCCCTATTGCCTGGCGGCGCGGCGGTGGATGACGGAGCAGGGCGTGCCCTTCAGCGAGTGCTTCATCGAACGCGACGCGCAATGCCTGGCCGACTACCAGGCCCTGGGCGCGGCGGGCACGCCGACGCTGCTGGTGCGCGGCCAGCGCGTCATCGGCTTCGACCGCGCGCGGCTGCGCGAGATCCTGAAGTGACAGGCACGAGGCCAAGCCGAGTCGGCAACGCTGCTCAGCAGCGCTGGCGACTCGGCTCGGCGGTGGTGGAAGTGGGCGTCATTCGCATCGGTGCACGTCCGCTTCAGCCGCGCTTGGCCGGGCTCTTGGCGGCGGCCAGGGTGGTGTTGCGCAGCAGCGTGCCTTCGCTGTAGCCGGTGACGACGACACGCGGCAGCTGGGCCACGTCGCGCTGAGCATAGCCGGTCACGACGACGCGCGGGAGCTGGGCGACTTCGCGCACGGCCTTGCCGGTGACGACGACGCGCTCGAGCTTGATGGTGGCTTGCGGGGCGGCCTGGGCGGCGGTGGACAGGGCCAGGACGATGGCGGCGAAGAGGGTGGTTTGCAGGCTCATGATGGACTCCGTTCGGTGGGTGTCGAACAGCGGTATTGCTGTATCGATGGAGTCAGTTTCGGCAATGAGACTGCGGCCTTCCAGGCGCCTGCGATCAAGCGCCAGCGGCGCTGGATGAACTGCAGGAAGGCGGGATGGGCGGCTCAGTCGAGCTGCAAACCCAGCCGGGCGAGATCGCCCCGGCCCTGGCGCACCAGCACGGGCTCCCCGCCCTGGCTGAGGTCCAGCACGGTGGTGGGCTGGGCCGGGCAGGCGCCGGCATCCAGCACGAACTGCAGCTGCCGGTCCAGCCGGGCGCAGACGTCGGCGGCGTCGTTCATGGGCTCGCCTTCGCCGGGCGGGATGAGGGTGGTCGACAGCAGCGGCTCGCCGAACAGGGCCAGCAGGTCTTGCGTCACGCGGTGGTCGGGCACCCGCAGGCCGATGGTGCGGCGGCTGGGGTGGGACAGGCGCCGCGGCACTTCCTTGGTCGCCGGCAGGATGAAGGTGTAGGGGCCGGGCGTGGCGAGCTTGAGCAACCGGTACTGGCGGTTGTCGACCATGGCGTAGGTGGCCAGCTCCGACAGGTCGCGGCACAGCAGCGTCAGGTGGTGCTTCTCGTCGACGCCGCGCACCCGGCGCAGCGCCTCGGCGGCGGCCTTGTCGTTGAGGTGGCAGACGAAGGCGTAGCTGGAATCCGTCGGGATGGCGCCGAGGCCGCCGGCCTGCAGCATCTGGGCGCATTGGCGCAGGAATCGGAGCTGGGGGTTGTCGGGGTGGACTTCGAAAAGCTGGGCCATGGCGGGCGGGTCAGCGGTGGATACGGTCGGCCAGCTCGGCCCAGACGGGCGTCAGCTTGCCGGGCAGGGGCTGCAGCGTTCCCAGGTCCACCCGGCTTTCGTCGGGGCTGTGGAAGTCCGAACCGCGCGAGGCGAGGAGGCCGAACTCGACCGCCGTGTCGGCGTACTTCGCGTACTCGGCGACCGTGTGGCTGCCGGTGACGACCTCGATGCCCCGGCCGCCGTGGCCGATGAACTCGGTGATCAGGGCGTACTCCTCGGTCGGCGTGAAGTCGTAGCGGCCGGGGTGGGCGATGACGGCAATGCCGCCGGCGCGGGTGATCCAGCCGACCGCGTCCTTGAGGGCGGCCCACTTGTGCGGCACGAAGCCCGGCTTGCCTTCGGTCAGGAAGCGGCGGAAGACCTCGGGCACGTCCGTGCAGTGGCCGGCGTCCACGAGGAAGCGGGCGAAATGGGTGCGCGAGATCAGTTCCGGGTTGCCGACGTATTTCAGTGCGCCCTCGAAAGCGCCGGGGATGCCCACCTCGGCGAGGCCGGCCGCCATCTCCCGGGCGCGGGCCTCGCGCCCGCCGCGCGTGGCGCGCAGGCCCTCGGCCATCTCCTCGGCGCCGTGGTCGAAGCCCAGGCCGACGATGTGCACGACCCGGCCGGCGAAGCTGACGGAGATTTCGGTGCCCGTGAGGTAGGGCAGGCCTGCGGCGCGGGCCGCGGCCAGGGCCCGGGCCTGGCCGCCGATCTCGTCGTGGTCGGTCAGCGACCAGAGGTCGACGCCGCCGGCCTTGGCGCGCTCGGCCAGGGCCTCGGGCGTCAGCGTGCCGTCGGAGACCACCGAGTGGCAGTGCAGGTCGGCATTGAGCGAGGCATCGAGGTTCACGCCCTCATTGTCGCAGGCGGTCCGAGCCCACGATGGCGTGAGGTGCTGGGGATGGTGTCGGATCAGGCCGCGAGCTGGGCGCGCTGGGGCTGGGGCTGGCGGCGGTCGACGAAGTAGCGGCTGCCGCCGGCCCGGCCCTTGGCCACGCGCTTGGGCTCGGCCAGGGCGGCGCTGAGCGCGCGGGCGTTCTCGAAATGACCCGGCAGGTGCAGCACGGCGCCGGCCGAGATGGTGGGCAGGGGATGGAAGCTGGGCTGGTTCTGCCGGTTCAGGGTGATGTAGCCGCCGGCCGCCAGGTGCTCGGGCGAGAAGAAGCTGCGCACGCCGGCGTCGAAGGCCTCGCAGATGCGGGCCAGGCGCGCCTCCCAGTCGGCGCTGGCGAGAGCCATGACGAAGTCGTCGCCGCCGATGTGGCCGACGAAGTCCAGCTGCGGGTCGGCCGCCTGCGTCAGCACGCGCGCCGCGAGGCGGATGATGTCGTCGCCGACGCGATAGCCGTAGACGTCGTTGAAGGGCTTGAAGTGGTCGATGTCCCACACCACGGCCGCGAAGGTGTCGCCCGCCTCGATGAGGCGGTCCAGGTGGTGGTCGATGGGCACGTTGCCCGGCAGCAGCGTCAGCGGGTTGGCGTAGCGGGCGGCGTGCACCTGCAGGTCCGACACCGCCTTGAGCAGGTCCGAGCTGCGGCCGGAGCCGAAATAGGCACCGTCGCGGGTGACGATGAAGCCGTCGATGAGCAGGCGCTCGTCGAGGTTGGACAGCGCGTCGCTCATGGCCCGCAGCGGCGTGGCCACGTCGAACACCAGCGGGTGGGCGTCCATCAGCTCGACGCAGCTGCGCTTGTCGAAGATGTCCATGAAATAGCGCTCGGTGCTGCGCTTGAGAACGTGCAGCGAGCGCAGCACGCCGATGGGGCGCTGCTGGTCGTCCAGCACGGGGATGGCGAGCAGTTGGTCGTCGCGGTGGAAGAGGTCGACGACGCTGCGGCAGCTGGTGGCCGGCGTGACGGTGAGGCCGCGGCGGGCGAGCTGGGCCGCGCTGGTGACGGCGCCCTGGGCCAGGGGCAGGGCGAGGTCGTTCTGCAGCAGCCGCGGCTGGGCGTCGGCCGCCAGCCGCCCGCTCCATTGGGCGCTGAGGGAGGCGCGCGGCGTGGCGCTCGGCCGGGCGAAGAGATAGCCCTGGCAGATGGACAGCCCCAGGCGCCGCAGCACTTCGAGGTCAGGCTCCTGCTCCAGGCCTTCGGCGACCACCTCGCAGCCGCTGGTCGCGGCCATCTCGACGATGCTGCGCACGAACTGCTGCTTCAGCGGCTCCTGCGCGATGCCGTCGATGAAGTGGCGGTCGATCTTGACGAAGTCGGGCCGCATCTGCATCCAGCGGCGCAGCGAGGCGAAGCCCTCGCCGAGGTCGTCCAGCGCGACGCGGAAGCCCCGCTCGCGCAGGGCTTGCAGGGCGTCGTCGAGCTGGGCCAGGTCCTCGATGGGGCGGGTCTCGGTCAGCTCGATGACGACGCGCGAGGTCGGCAGGCCGAGGGCCGCCATTTCGGCGGCGAGCTCGCCCGCATGCTCGCGGGCGCCGAGCAGGGTGTCGGCCGTGACGTTGAGAAAGAGCTGACCGGGCAGGCCCAGGGCCTTGAAGCGCTGGATGGCGCGCCGCACGATGAGGTGTTCCAGCTCGACGAGGCGGCCCAGCCGGGCGGCGGCCTCGAACAGCACCAGGGGCGAATGAAGGGGCCCGTCGGCCGGCGCGCGCGTCAGCGCCTCGTAGCCGTAGATCTCGGCGCGGTCGATGGCGACGAGGGGCTGGAAGTGCAGGTCGAAGCTGCGCTGCTCGATGAGGCGGTCGAGGGCGTCGGCAAGGGGATCGGGCGCGGGGTCGCGCATGGAGGGCTCCGGGTCGGCTGGCCGCGCGGATTCTTCGAAGCCCCCGTGACAGTCAGGTGACTTGGCGCGGCAGGCCGGGCGTGCCTGCCAACTCCGTCACGGCTGCGCCGCCTCCACGACGTATTGCACCCGGGCCTGGCCCTGCCATTCGTCCAGGCTCAGGCGGTAGGCCAGGGTCACGCGCTCGGGCAGCATCTCGGTGCGGCCGAACCAGATGCCGTCCACCAGCCGGCCGCCCTGGCGCAGGCGCAGCTTCAGGTGCTTTTCGCCGACGAGGCGCTGCGAGACCAGCTCGAAGCGGTCGCAGAACACCGGCGGCTCGAAGCCCTGGCCCCAGACCTGGGCGTCCAGCAGCCGCGCCGTCTCGGGTGTCGCCGCCTCGGCGGGCAGGGTGCCGTCGTGGCGCAGGGTGCGGGTGAGGTCCTGCTCGTTCAGCCACTCCTCGGCGACGCGGGCGAAGGCCAGCGCGAAGCGGTGCACGCCGGCGGCGTCGGGCAGGGCCAGCGTCGCGCCCGCGGCCATGGCGTGGCCGCCGAACCGGGCGAGCAGCTCGGGCTCGCGCTTGCTGACGAGGTCGAGGGCGTCGCGCAGGTGGAAGCCCGGGATGGAGCGGCCCGAGCCCTTGAGCTGGCCGTCGGCGCCGCGGGCGAAGACGAAGGTCGGGCGGTGCACGCGGTCCTTGATGCGCGAGGCGACGATGCCGACGACGCCTTCATGGAAGTCCGCGTCGAAGAGGGCCACGGCCGGGGGCAGGGCGCCCTGCAGCGCCTCTACCAGGGCCTCCAGCCGCGCCTCGGCCATCTCGCGCATGCCGGCCTCGATGTCGCGGCGCTCGCGGTTGATGGCGTCGAGCTGGGTGGCCAGGGCCAGGGCGCGCTCGGGGTCGTCGGTCGTGAGCGTCTCGATGCCGAGGGTCATGTCGGCCAGGCGGCCGGCGGCATTGATGCGAGGGCCGAGGGCGAAGCCCAGGTCGAAGCCCTGGGCCTTGCTGGCATCGCGCTTGGCGGCGCTGAACAGGGCCATGACGCCGGGCTGGGCGCGCCCGGCGCGCATGCGCCTGAGGCCCTGGGCGACGAGGCGGCGGTTGTTGGCGTCGAGCTTGACGACGTCGGCCACCGTGCCCAGGGCGACGAGGTCGAGCAGGCCGTCCAGGCGCGGCTCGGGCGCGGGCAGTGCCCCGCGGGCGCGCAGCTCGGCGCGCAGCCCGAGCAGCACGTAAAAGGCCACCCCCACGCCCGCCAGTGACTTGCTCGCGAAGCCGCAGCCGGGCTGGTTGGGGTTGACGATGGCGTCGGCCTCGGGGACGACGACGTTACCGCCCAGTTGGGCGGGCAGGTGGTGGTCGGTCACCAGCACCTTGAGGCCATGGGCGCGGGCATGCGCCACGCCGGCCAGGCTGGCGATGCCGTTGTCGACGGTCACGAGCAGGGCGGGCTGCTGTTCGAGGGCGAGGTCGACGATGGTGGGCGTGAGGCCGTAGCCGTGCACCGCGCGGTCGGGCACCACGTAGCCCAGCTGCGCGGGCGTGAAGCCCAGCTGGCGCAGGCCGCGCAGCATGACGGCGCAGGCGGTGGCCCCGTCGCAGTCGTAGTCGGCCACGATGACCAGGCGTTGGCCCGCCTGCAGGGCGTCGGCCAGCAGCCGCGCCGCCGCGACCAGGCCCTTGAGGCCGTCGGGCGGCAGCAGCTGGGCCAGGCTCTCGTCCAGCTCGGCCGCCTCGCGCACGCCGCGCGCGGCCAGCAGCCGCGCCAGCAGGGGGGCGATACCCGCCTGTTCCAGCGCCCAGGCGGTGCGCGGCGGCACGTCGCGTTCGATCAGCCGCGGCGCGTTCACAGCGACTCCAGCACGGCGGCCACGTCGGTGCCCTGCCAGCGGCGCCTGAGCCTGTCGAGCAGCGGCAGCGGCCGGGCGGTGAAGCGGCGGGCGAAGCGTTCGCCGGCGAGGGTGAGGCTCTGCAGGGGCTGGGCCAGCGGGCCGGCATCCAGGCGCTGCCAGGCCTCCGCCCAGGCGGCCAGGTCGCCGGCCAGCAGCGGCTCGGTCAACCGGGCGTCGACGGTCACGCCGGCGTCGGCGCCGCCGCTGCGGCCGATGTCGCCGATCCATACCGAGTTGACCACCGGCTCGCCGCGCGCCTCGCGTTCCTCGTTCAGGGCATGGCCGTGCAGCAGCATCTGGGCCTCGTTCTGCCAGCGGCGCAGCGTGCGGCTCTCGGGCAGCCAGGGCTCGATGGGCCGGCCCGCGGCCCGCTCGATGCTGGCGGCGTGCAAACCTTCCAGTGCCGTGGCATGGCCGATGGCCCAGCGCGTCGCGTCCAGCAACCGCCACTGCCAGCCCTCGGCCTCGGGCCAGAGTTCGCGCAGCAGCGCGGCGAAGCGGGCGGCGTCGGACTCGGACAGGTTGAGCGCGGCCGGCGGCAGCACGTCGACGCCGTCGGTGCCCACGGACAGGTGCACCGGCGTCAGCATCGCCCAGCTCAGCTCGGGGCCGGCGCCCACGCTCCAGGCGGCGGCACTGGGCTCGGCCTGGCCGCGCAGGCCGGCCAGGGCCAACTGGTGGGGCGGGTGGGGGGAGTAGGCGTCGCCCCCCCAGCTTTCGGCGGGGCTGAGCCGGGCCAGCAGCGCGCCCAGGTTGGGCAGGGCGAGGCTGGACAGCGCATGCCGCGCGGCCTCGTCGAGGGCGCTGGCATGGGGAATCATCAGGTGCATGGATGGGATTATCCAAACCCCGGCGTGCGCCGACGCCTTCCCACACGGCTGTCATAAACCGTTCATACACTTTTCGGCATGACCGACCCGACCTCGCTGAAGCTGCTCAACCGCGAACAAGCCATCCTGGAGTTCAACCGGCGCGTGCTGGCCCAGGCCCAGCGCGAGGACGTGCCCCTGCTGGAGCGGCTGCGCTACATCTGCATCGTGTCGAGCAACCTGGACGAATTCTTCGAGGTCCGCTTTGCCGACATGCTGGACGCCGCGCGCGACGCGCTGGGCACCGTGAGCAATCAGGACGTGGACCGCGTCGGCCGCGCCGCGCACACGCTGATCGACGAGCAGTACCTCATCTTCAACGAGCAGCTCACGCCGTTGCTGCTCAAGCAGCGCATCGTCATCCTCAACCACGCCGACCGCGACGAGCCGCAGCGGCGCTGGGTGCAGAAGTTCTTCGAGCGCGAGGTGCGCCCGCTGCTGGTGCCGGTGGGCCTGGATCCGGCCCACCCCTTCCCGCAGGTGGCCAACAAGTCGCTGCATTTCATCGCGCGGCTGTCGGGCAAGGACGCCTTCGGCCGCGACAACCGCATCGCCATCGTCAAGGTGCCGCGGGTGCTGCCGCGGGTCATCAAGCTGCCGGCCAACCTCAGCGACGGCCACCAGGCCTTCGTTCTGCTGACCAGCGTCATCCGCGCCCACCTGGAGGAGCTCTTCCCGGGCCGCAAGGTCGAGGCCTTCTCGCAGTTCCGCGTCACGCGGGACTCCGACCTCGAGGTCGACGAGGAGGAGATCGCCAACCTGCGCCACGCCCTGCGCTCGGGGCTGACGACGCGTCACTTCGGACGCGCCGTCCGCCTGGAGGTGGTGAACAGCTGCCCGGCGGAGCTGTCGGAGTTCCTGCTCGAGCAGTTCGGCCTGCCGGCGGCGGCGCTGTACCGGGTCAACGGCCCGGTCAACCTGGTGCGGCTGAACGAACTCATCGACCTGACGGACGCGCCGGAGCTGCGCTTCAAGCCCTTCGAACCCGCATGGCCGACGCGCCGGCTGCCGCGCCACCGGTCCATCTTCGAGATGCTGCGCAAGGGCGACGTGCTGCTGCACCATCCCTTCGAGAGTTTCGATCCCGTCGTGCAACTGCTGCGCGAGGCCGTCGAGGACCCCGACGTGCTCGCCATCAAGCAGACCATCTACCGCACCGGCGCCAAGTCGGAGCTGATGGACCTGCTGATCGAGGCCTCGCGGCGCGGCAAGGAGGTCATGGCGGTGGTCGAGCTCAAGGCCCGCTTCGACGAGGAGGCCAACATCAACTGGGCCGAAAGGCTGGAGGCCGTGGGTGCCCAGGTCGTGTACGGCATCGTCGGCTACAAGACGCATGCCAAGCTGCTGATGGTGACGCGGCGCGAGAACGGCAAGCTGCGCCGTTATGCCCACCTCTCCACCGGCAACTACAACCCCAAGACGGCGCGGCTCTACACCGACCTCGGCCTGCTCACCGCCGACCCCGACCTGACGGCCGACGCCGACACCGTGTTCCGCCAGCTGGCGTCGCTCGGCAAGTTCAAGGCGCCGCGGCGCATGCTGCTGGCGCCCTTCAACATGCACAGCCGCATGCTGGAGCTGCTCGCCCAGGTGGAGGCGGCGGCGCGCGGCGGCTACAAGGCAGCGCGCGTGGTCGTCAAGATCAACGCGCTGACCGACGCGGAGCTCATCCACGCCCTGCTGCGCGCGGCCCAGGCCGGGGCCAAGGTCGATCTCATCGTGCGCGGCGCCTGCATGCTGCCGCCGGGCCTGCCGGGGGTCAGCGACAACATCGTCGTGCGCTCGGTCGTCGGCCGCTTCCTGGAGCATTCGCGCGTCTGCTACTTCCGCTGGGCCGAGGCCGAGGAGGGCGAGGCCCTCTTCCTGTCCAGCGCCGACTGGATGAGCCGCAACATGTTCCGCCGCATCGAGGTGGCCTGGCCGGTGCAGGACCCCAAGCTGCGCCAGCGCGTCATCGACGAGGCCCTGCAGCCCTATCTGCACGACACCATGGACGCCTGGCAGCTCGGCCCGGACGGCCGCTCCGTGCGCATTGGCGGCGAGGGCGGCATCAGCGCCCAGCAGGCCTTGATGCGGCGCTTTTCCGAGTGAACATCGCGGGCCATGGACCTGATCCTCTGGCGCCACGCCGAAGCCGAGACCCTCGCCGCCGGCCAGGATGACCTGCAGCGCGCGCTGACGCACAAGGGCGAGCGCCAGGCCCGGCGCATGGCCGCCTGGCTCAACCATCGCCTGCCGGCGTCCACGCGGGTGATCGTCAGCCCGGCCCTGCGCTGCCGGCAGACGGCCGAGGCCCTGGGGCGGGAGATGCGCATCGTGCCCGCCATCGCGCCCGATGCGACCGTCGCCGCCCTGCTCGAGGCCTCGCGCTGGCCCAAGGCCAGCGAGCCCGTGCTGCTGTGCGGCCACCAGCCGACGCTGGGCCGGCTGGCCGCGAAGCTGCTGGCCGGTGCCGAGCAGGACTGGGCCGTCAAGAAGGGGGCGGTGTGGTGGCTGCGCTGGCGGCAGCGCGACGGCGAGCCGGACGTGACCCTGCATGCGGTGCAGGGACCGGACGCGCTGTGAGCGTTCATGGCCGTTGGAGGGCCGGTCGTTCCCGGCCAAGGCGTTTCGTGGTCAAGCTCCTGGCATGACGGTGGCGCGCCGATAGCGTTCGGCGCATAACGACTGGCACGTGGGAAGGCGTGATCGGCCCGGCAGGCGCTGCGGACCGTGGGCCTGACCCGACCGTTGCATGCCGCGCGCGCCCCTGCCTTCCCCTGCGACCCTCCCTGACCCCCGTGACGCCGGACCGGCGCCATCCGTCTCCGTTCCGGAGGCGGAGGCCGGCGGCTGCCTGACCGGCACGACGGCGGTGCTGCTGGTGGCCGGTTCGGCCGTGGGCCTGGCCATTGCGCAGGCCTTGTTCGGCGCGGGGCTGATCGGCCCGCTGGCGGCCGGTGCGTGCGGGAGTCCATCGACGCAGCCGTCCGCTGCCGGCAGCGCTTTCCAGGCCAGGTCGCGGCCGGCGCTGATGGCCGAGCTCGACTTGCTGCAGCTGCGCGTGCAACTCGCCCGCAATGGCCTGGAGCGCGACGAAGCGCTGCTCCAACGCGGCCTGGCCAGCGCCAGCCAGGTGGCGCAGCGCCGGCAGGACCTGCTCGAGCTGCTCGCCCGCGAGCGCGAGGCCGAAAGCCGGCTGCTGGCCTGGCCGGCGGAGCCCGCGCCGCCGGTGTCCGGCCCCGCACCCGAATCCGAGCATGGCCCGGCCCGAACGGCCCAGCGGCCACCTCCCCACCCTCGATCCGGAGATCCATCTTGACATCCGAACCCGCCCGCTCCCGCCGCTCGGCCGCCGCCTCCGACTCACCGCCCGCCGAGCGCCCAACCCATGCGGCGTTCTGGCTGGCCCAGGCCTATGTGCGCTGCCGCGAGCAGGACGAATGCGCCAACGAATTCGGCGTGCCCTGGCGCTACCAGGTGCCCGAGGCCAAGCGCCGCGACAAGTGCAAGGGCCTGTGCCTGTGTCAGCGGTATGCGAACGCGCCGCTCAAGCTGACCGACTCGCGCGGCTAGCCTCGCCGGCCGAGCTTGCGGTCGAGGACGCGGCTCAGGCGACGGCGAGTTCCAGCAGGCCGGTCCGGCCCCAGGCTTCGGCCTCTTCCCTGAGCAGGAAGCGGGTGCGGGCCTGGGTGGCGCCCCAGTTCGCGGGGCAGCGCAGGGTCAGCCGCCTGCCGTGGCGGACGAGGTCCGGGCCGCGCTCGACGGAGGGCGTGCGCGCATGGCACAGGATCACCGCCAGGCGCAGGGCGAGGAGCTGGTCGAGCAGGCTGGGGTCGGCCAGCTGGGACTCCACCTTGCGCAGGCCGCCTCGCTGGCCGAGGGCCAGGGTGCCCAGGCGCTGCAGCTGGTTGGTCGAGAAGCCCGGGGCGTCCACGTGGGCGATCAGGTAGGCGCTGTGGCGGTGGTGGTCGTGGTGGGACACCAGCATGCCCATCTCGTGCAGCGCTGCGGCCCAGCGCAGCTCGCGCAGCAGCTCGGGCGACGGCCTGGCGCCGAGCTGCCGGTACAGCCGCTCGGCCTGCGCGGCCACGCGCTCGGCCTGGGCCGTGTCGACGCCGAAGCGCCGCTGCAGTTCGGCCACCGAGCCGGCCCGCGGGTCGCGCGGGCCGCTGGGCCGCAGGCGTTCGGCCAGGTCGAAGATCACGCCCTGGCGCAGCGCGCCCTTGGTGGGCAGCAATTCGGCGATGCCGAACTGGGTCAGCAGCGTGTAGAGGATGCACAGGCCGCCCGCGACGACGGGGCGGCGGTCCTCCTTCAGGCCGGGCAGCATCAGCTTGTCCTGCGATCCGGCCTCCAGGCAGCGGGCGATGCACCAGCGCAGCGCGTCCGGCGTGATGCGGCCGTCGGTCTCGCCGCTGGCGGCGAGGATCTGCGACACCGCGCCCACCGTGCCCGACGAGCCCAGGGCCTCCTGCCACAGCTCGGGGCGGAAGAGGGTCAAGGCTTCTTCGAGTTCGGCGCCGGCGGCGACCTGGGCCGCGCGGAAGGCCTCGGCGGTGTAGCGGCCGTCGGCGAAGAAGCGCAGCGACAGCCCGACGCTGCCGACGCCGAAGGACTCCGCCAGCATCGGCTTGCGGCCCTTGCCGAGGATCATCTCGGTGGAGCGCCCGCCGATGTCGATGACCAGCCGCGGCTTGTCGGAGGGCTGCAGACGCGCCACGCCGGCGTAGATGAGCCGGGCTTCCTCGCGGCCCGAGATGACTTCGACGGGGTGGCCGAGCACCGCCTCGGCGCGCGCCAGGAAGGCGTTGCGGTTGCGCGCCTCGCGCAGGGTCTGCGTCGCCACGGCACGGATGCGTTCGCGCGGCAGGCCGGCGAGCTGCTCGCCGAAGCCCTTGAGGCAGGCCAGCCCGCGCTGCATGGCGGCCTCGGTCAGCATGCCCTGGGCATCGAGGCCGGCACCCAGGCGCACGCTCTCCTTGGTGTAGCTGATGCGCTGGTAGCGGTCGCCGGCGAGGCGGGCCAGTTCGAGCCTGAAGCTGTTGGAGCCGATGTCGATGGAGGCCCAGATCTGGCTGCTGGGGTCGCGGCGCGTCGTCATGGGCCGGCATTGTCGGGGCAAAATTTGACGCCCTTTCGTAACCGCGTGGTCCCCTGCCACGCACAAGGAGTGCCCATGTTGAAGGACGAGATCGACAGCCTGGCCCCCGGCCGCGACTTCAGCCGCCGTGGCTTCGTGCAGACGGCGGTGGGCAGCGGCTTCGCAGCCGCGGTGCTGCCCGTGACGGCCCAGGCCATCGCCACCGATGCCAAGGGCCTGGAGGCCGGCCCGGTGACCATTCCAGTGGGCGACTTCGCCATGCCGGCCTATCGCGCGATGCCGGCGGGCAAGACGAGGCCGCCGGTGGTGCTGGTGGCCTGCGAGATCTTCGGCGTGCACGAGCACATCGCCGACGTGTGCCGGCGCCTGGCCAAGCAGGGCTATCTCGCCGTGGCGCCCGACCTCTTCGCGCGCCACGGCAATGCCAGCGCCTACACCGACATCCCCAAGCTCATCAGCGAAGTGGTCAGCAAGGCCACCGACGGCCAGGTCAACGGCGACCTCGATGCCACCGTCGCCTGGGCCGCGGCCCATGGCGGCGACACCTCGCGGCTGGGCGTCACGGGCTTCTGCTGGGGCGGGCGCACGACCTGGCTCTACACCGCGCACAGCGCCGCGGTGAAGGCGGCGGTGGCCTGGTACGGGCCGGTGGCGCGCGCCTACCACCCCGGCGACAAGACCGTCATCGAGCTCGCCGCCAGCATCCACGCGCCGGTGCTGGGCCTGTACGGCGCGGCCGACGGCGGCATCCCCGTCGACACCCTGACCCAGCTCGAGGCGGCCCTCAAGTCCTCAGGCAACGCCGCCTGCGAATTCGTCGTCTACCCCGACACGCCGCACGCCTTCTTCGCCGACTACCGGCCCAGCTACCGCCCCGCCGCGGCCGAAGACGCCTGGGGCCGCTGCCTGTCCTGGTTCAAGAAGAACGGCGTGGCCTGACCTCACCACGCCGCGCACGCCGCCGGCGGCCCCGGCTGCCGGCTCGGCGCCTTCCTGGACAATCCGGGGATGACTCTCCTGTACATCGTGCTCGCGACCTTCGCGGGCGGGCTGCTCTCCGTGCTCGTGGCGGCCAGCCTCACCGTGGCCGTGCTGGCCCGGCTCGTGAAGAGCCTGGTCAGCCTGTCGGCCGGCATCCTTCTCGGCACCTCGCTGCTCAACGTGCTGCCCGAAGCCTTCGAGAGCCGCACCGCGCAGCCGCAAACCCTCTTCGCCATGCTGCTGGGCGGGCTGCTCTTCTTCTGGCTGCTGGAGAAGGTGGAGCTGTACCGGCACGTCCACCACCACGAGGGCGACGGCCATCACCATCACCACCACTTCGATGCCGAGCAGGCCGGCCGCGGCGGGCTGACGGTGCTGGTGGGGGACAGCATCCACAACTTCTGCGACGGCGCCATCATCGCCGCGGCCTTCCTGGCCGATGCGAGGCTGGGGCTGGCGACCGCCGTGGCCATCGTGGCGCACGAAATCCCGCAGGAGGTGGGCGACTACATCGTGCTGCTCAACGCCGGCTTCAGCCGCGCCAAGGCGCTGCTGTTCAACGCCCTCTCGGGCATGTCGGCCGTGGCCGGCGGAGTGGTGGGCTACTTCCTGATCGGCAGTTTCGACGGCGTCCTGCCTTACCTGCTGGTGCTGGCGTCCAGCAGCTTCATCTACATCTCGGTGGCCGACCTGTTGCCGCAGCTGCAGCAGCGCCTGGCCTGGCGCGAGACTCTGGCCCAGGTGCTGTGGCTGGGCGTCGGCCTGGGCGTGGCCTTCGGGGTGTCGCGCCTGCTGCATGGCGCTCATTGACGCGGCGCTGCGCGGCGCCCTGGTGGCGCTGCTGGTGCTGGTGGTGGCCGTGCTGCTGCGGCAGTGGCGCCACCCGCGGCATGCCGACCTGGTTCGCGTCGGCATCGCGCTGGCGGTGTCGCTCATCGTGCAGGCGATGGCGGCTTCGCCCTGGGTCGAGCACGAGGTGAGCTGTGCCGTCCAGTCGCCGGGCATCGGCGTGTCGCTGGGCGCGGCCCCCCTGTTCTGGCTGTTCGCCCGCGCCGTCTTCGAGGACGGCTTCAGGCTGCGCGCCTGGCACGGCCTGGTCTGGGCGGGGGTGGTGCTGTTGGGGGCGTCGATCTGCCTCTGGTCGCCGTGGCGGCCGGGCTATGTGCTGATGCGGGCGGTGCCCATCGTGTTCGCGCTGCTCGGCCTGGCGGCGGTGGTGGGGCCGTGGCGGGTGGACCTGGTGGAAAAGCGCCGCCGCTGGCGTGGCGTGGTGGTGGGCGGCGGTGCGGCCTACGCCCTGGTCATGGTGGCCCTGCGCATCCGCTCGCCCGACGGCAGCCTGGGCAGCGGCGCCGCGCTGGGCGACGTGGCCATGCTGCTGGTGCTGACGGTGCTGATCGCCGGACGGCTGCTGGCGCCGCGCGCCCAGGGCCTGTGGGAGGACGAGGCCGCAGCGCCGCCGCTTCCGGCGCCCGACATGCCTGCGCCGCCGCCGGCACCGGTCGAGGACGCGTCGGATCGGGCCCTCGCCGACGCCCTGGCCCGGCACATGGGCGAGGGCCGCGGCTATGCGCAGGAGGGCCTGACCCTGGCTGGCCTGGCGGCGCAACTGGGCGCACCCGAGTACCGGCTGCGCCGGGTCATCAACCGGGGCCTGGGCCATCGCAACTTCAACGCCTACGTGAACGGCCTGCGGCTGGCCGAGGCCAGGCGGCGGCTCGCCGACCCGGCCGAGCGCGCCCTGCCCGTGCTCAGCATCGCCCTGGACGTCGGCTTCGGCTCGATCGGCCCCTTCAACCGGGCCTTCAAGGCCGAGACCGGCCTGACGCCGACCGAGTTCAGGCAGCGCGCCTCGCTGGCCGATTCCTGAAACATCGCGCCGAAAGCTGCAAGCCGCAGGTTTCGGCCAGACGGCGCGCGGCGGGGCGGCGAGGCTGCGGCCGTTTCAACTCCGCTTCATCGTCATGCACGCCTCCTCCCTGCTCGCCGGCCTCCTGCTGAGCCTGGCCGCCCAGGCCGCGCCCACGCTCGGCAGCCTCACCTTGCCCGGCGACGACGCCAGCGAAGCCATCACCCTGTTCTATCCCACCGCCGCGGCCGGCCGCCCCGAAACCCGCGGTGACCTGCAGCTGAACCTGGCCGCCGGCGCGCCGCCGGCGCCCGGCAATGGGCGGCTGGTCGTCATCTCCCATGGCTCGGGAGGCGGCCCTTGGGTGCACACCACCCTGGCCGCGGCCCTGGTGGAGGCCGGCTTCGTGGTCGCCCTGCCGCTGCACCGGGGCGACAACTGGCGCGACCCCGGCCACCCGGGGCCCGACAGCTGGACGCTGCGGCCGGCCGAGGTCAGCCGCGCCATCGACCGTGTGGCGGCGGACCCGCGCTTCGCCGGACTGGCGCTGGACCGCGTCGGCGGCTTCGGCATGTCGGCCGGCGGACACACGATGCTGAGCCTGGCCGGCGGCGTCTGGTCGCCCGAACGCTTCCGCGCCCACTGCGAGCAGCATCTGGCCGAGGACTTCGCCGCCTGCGTGGGCCTGGCCACGCGCCTGACCGGCGGCTGGCTGGACGGCTTCAAGCTCTGGCTGGCGCAGCGCGTGCTCAACGCCCGCTTCGCCGACGCGGCGCCGCGCAGCCACGTCGACCCCCGCCTCGCGGCCGTGGTGGCCGGCGTGCCGCTGGCGGCCGACTTCGACCCCGGCAGCCTGGCGCGGCCACGGGTGCCTCTGGGTCTGGTCACCGTGGGGCGCGACCGCTGGCTGCCAGCGCGATTCCACAGCGACGTGGTGCTGGCCGCCTGTGCCTCCTGCGAGCACCTGGCCGACCTGCCGGAGGGCGGCCACGGCGCCCTGCTGGCGCCCGCGCCGCCGCCCAGCCAGCTCGGCTCGCTCGAATGCGCCCTGATCTGCGACCCGCCGGGCTTCGACCGTGCCGCCGCCACGCCGCGGTGGGTCGTGCCGACGGTGGACTTCTTCCGCCGCCACCTGCTGGGTGGACTAGCGCAGGGCCTGGTCCACCCAGGCCTGGAGCTGGGCCGCCGTCATCGCGCCGCTCTGCCGGGCCAGCTCGCGGCCACCGACGAAAAGCAGCGTCGTCGGGATGCTGCGGATGTTCAGGCTGGCGCTGGAGCGGGGCGCGGCGTCGCTGTCGACCTTGACGAAGCGCAGCTCGGGACGCGCGGCGGCCAACTGCTCGAAGTGCGGCGCGTAGGAGCGGCAGGGGCCGCACCAGGTGGCCCAGAAGTCGACCAGGACGGGCGCTTCGGTGCCCTGCAGATAGGCAGCCAGGTCGGCATCGCCGAGGGCCACCGGCTTGCGCGGCGCGACCGGCTGGCCGCAGCGCCCGCAGACGGGGTCGTCGCCGAGGCGTTGGTCAGGCACCCGGTTGCGGGTGCCGCAGTGGGGACAGACGAGCAGCATAGGAGCCTCCTCGAGTCACTGTAGTCCACGCCCGCCGCGGACATGAAAATTGTTCGCGTCGCGATGCCGCGAACCTGGGCTCCACTGGCGGCCTCGCAACTCCGAGGCCGCCACCATGCACCTCCCGCACCGCCAGGGCCACGCCGGCGCCGTGGTCCACGCCCCGCTCGGCTACCTCAGCCCCACCGACGAGAGCCCCGTCAACTACATGTTCGAGCCGCCGCCCGGCGTGCCGCGCGAGAGCGTGCCGGCCGACGTGCGCCAGACTGCCATCGCCGATGCGCGCCAGGCGCTGCGGCCACCGTCGCTGGCGCGCGAGGGCTTCGAGCTGTGGGACGCGCCCTCACGGGTGGCCTGCTTCGACGACGAGGAGGAGGTCAGGCGGGTCTACCACGCCGAGTGCGTCGCCCTGGCCTTGCAGCTGACCGGCGGGCGCCGGGCGCAGGTGTTCGACCACCTCGTGCGCCGGCGCGAGCCCGGGCGACCCGCGCTGGCCTTGGGCCGCCCGGGCGACGGTCGTGCGCCTTCGGGCAACGGCCGGGTGCACAACGACTACAGCGAGGCCTCGGGGCGCAGGCGGCTGGCTCTGGTGATGCCGGACGAGGCGGCTCGTGGCACGGAGGTGGGCCGTTACTGCATCCTGAACTTCTGGCGTTCCCTCAACGGCCCCGTGCTCGACACGCCGCTGGCCGTCTGCGATGCGACCACGGTGCAGGCCGGCGATCTCGTGGCCAGCGAGATCCGCTATCCCGAGCGCAGCGGCGAGATCTACCAGTGCCTGCACTCGCCGGCCCATCGCTGGAGCTATTTCTCCGCCATGGATCGCCACGAGGTGCTGGTCTTCAAGCAGTACGACTCGCAGGTCAGCGGCGTGCCGCGCTTCACGCCGCATGCCGCCTTCGACCTGCCCGAGGTCCCGCCCGATGCGCCGCTGCGCGCCAGCATCGAGGCCCGCTGCCTCGTCCTGTTCTGAGGTGCCCCCATGACGCGACGCATCGAGTTCTGGTTCGACATGTCCAGCAACTACAGCTACGTGAGCTCCATGCGCATCGAGGCGGCCGCCGCCCGCGCTGGCGTGGGCGTGGCCTGGCTGCCCTTCCTGCTCGGGCCCATCTTTGCCGAGCTGGGCTGGTCGACCTCGCCCTTCGTGCTGCAGAAGGCCAAGGGCGCCTACGTCTGGCGCGACATGCAAAGGCAGTGCGCCAAGCACGGCATCGCCTTCCGGCGGCCGAGCGACTTCCCGCGCAAGGCCACGCTGCCCATGCGCATCGCCGCGGCCCATGCGGACGAGGCCTGGATGCCGGCCTTCTGCCAAGCCGTGATGGCCGAGAACTTCGCCCACGACCGCGCCATGGACGACGAGGCGCTGTGCACCGGCCTGCTGGGCGGCCTGGGCGCCGATGCGGCCACCGTGCTGGCGCAATCGGCCTCGCCCGAGGGGCGTGCGGCCCTGCGCCGCAACACCGAGCAGGCCCAGGGGCGGGGCATCTTCGGCGCGCCCACCTTCTTCGTGGGCGCGGAGATGTTCTGGGGCGACGACCGGCTGGACGATGCCCTGGCCTGGGCGGCCCGGCGCGAGTTCGGCGAGGGCGAATCGTGACGGCGGCGGCACCGGGCTTTTCGCCGTTGCCGTTGCGCTCGCCTTTCCTGGACGGGCGCATCGAGCTGTGGGTGGACGAGGGCCGGCCGCGGCGCTTCGGCATCCGCGTGCAGCCTCACCATTGCAACGGCCGCGGCCTGGCCCATGGCGGTTTCCTCTCCACCCTCGTGGACGTGGCGGCCGGCTACACGCTGGCGCCGCTGCTGCCGGCCTCGGCCGTGCTGGTGACGACCTCGCTGCGGACGGAGTTCGTCGGTGCCGCGAGGGCGGGTGACTGGCTGGAGTCGCGCGTGGACCGGCTGCGGCCGGGGCGGCGGCTCGGCGTCGTCGCCGGCGCCTGGCTGCGTGCCGGCGAGGAGGTCGTGGTGTTCTCGGCGTCCTTTCTGCGGCTGGACGCCGATGCCGCCGAGGCTATTTGACGATCAGGACCGGCAGCTCGATGTGGGTCAGCACCTTCTGCGCCTCGCTGCCGAGCAGCAGCGAGGCCAGGCCCTTGCGGCCGTGCGACGCCATGACGATGAGGTCGGCGCCCTCGCGCTTGGCGTGCTCGACGATGGCTTCCCAGGCGTGCAGAGCCTCGACGGTGTGGGCCTGGCAGGACAGGCCCTGGGCCGCCGCGGCGGCGCTGACGGCCTCGACGCGCTGGGTGGCGACGCGGCGCTGGGCGTCCAGGAACTCCTGCGGCGGCACCGGCTGGATCTCGGAAACGGCGCTGTAGGGGAAGGGCTCCATCACGCTGAGCGTCAGCAGCTGTGCGCCGTGCACCTTGGCGAGCTGGATGGCGGTGTCCACGGCGTGGGCGGTGATGTCGGAACCGTCCGTGGGGACGAGGATGCGCTTGAACATGCGGACCTCCAGTCGTTGCGATGGTGCAGAGTGTGCGCCGCCAGCGTGACGCCGAGTTTGCCGAGCGTCAAGCCGTGGCGATTGGCCGGGCGGGGTCGGCCGACCATTCGCTCCAGGAACCGGGGTAGAGCAGGCCGCTGCCCAGGCCGGCATGGGCCATGGCCAGCAGGTTGTGGCAGGCGGTGACACCCGAGCCGCATTGGTGGACGACGGCGTCGGCCGCGAAGGGCGCCAGCAGCGGTTCGAACTCGGCGCGCAGTTGAGCGGCGGGCTTGAAACGGCCGTCCGGGCCGAGGTTGTCCTTGAAGAGTCGGTTGCTGGCCCCCGGGATGTGGCCGGCGGCCTTGTCCAGCGGCTCGACCTCGCCGCGGAAACGCTCCGGCGCGCGGGCGTCGATGAGGCGCACGCGGCCCAGCCGGGCGAGCAGGGTGGCGGCGTCGATCTGGCCGACGAGGGGGGCGCCGGGCTGCCAGTCGGTGGGCGTGGCGGCGGGCGGCGCCTCGGTCGTCCACTCGCCGTCCCAGGCGCCATCGAGCACGGCGGCCTCGGCGTGGCCCAGCCAGCGCAGCATCCACCAGGCACGCGCCGCGTACATGCCGCCCTGGCGGTCGTAGGTGACCACCTGGCGCCCGGTGCGCAGGCCCAGGCGCCGCATCAGCGCGGCGAAGGCGTCGCGCTCGGGCAGCGGGTGCCGGCCGCGGAAGGCGCCATCCGGCCCGGTCTTGGAGCCGGCGAGGTCGCGGTCGAGGTGCAGGTAGAAGGCGCCGGGGATGTGGCCGGCGGCGTAGGCCCGCTCGCCGGCCGAGGTGTCGGCGAGGTCGAAGCTGCACTCGAGGATGAGCGGGTCGGCGACGGCGCGCAGTTCCGTGGCGGAAATCAAGGTCGTGAACGACATGTCGAAGCTACTCCGTGTAGTGACTTGCCCAGCGACTGCCGCGGAACCGGCTTTGCCGGGCCGCTGGCAGTGCCCCCTTGAGGGGGCGCGCGAAGCGCGTAGGGGGTGGGTTCAGGATTCAGCGGGATTGAACTGGCTGTCCTTGGGCGGCGGGGCGGCCTTGTTGCGCAGCAGCGTCGCGGCGAGGCCCGCACCGATGATGAGCAGCATGCCGACGGTGGCCGACAGCGTCAGCGCGTCCTTGAACAACAGCATGCCGTAGACGAAGGAGAACACGATGCCGAGGTATTGCAGGCAGGCGTTCACCAGCGGCTTGCCGGTGCTGTAGGCGCGGGTCAGCGACAGCTGGGCCGTGGTGGCCAGCAGCCCGACGGCCAGCAGCAGCGTGGCGCCCCAGGCGGAGTGCCATTGCAGCCCGCCCTGGGTGACGGCCGTGACGACGGCGCCGGCGATGGCGCCGCCCGCCGAGAAGTAGAAGACGACGCGCAGTTCCGGCTCGCCGGCGCGGCCCAGGGCCGTCACCTGCAGGTAGGCCATGGCTGCCAGCATGCCCGACAGCAGGCCCGCCAGGCCGTGCCAGAGCTGCTGCTGGTCCAGCGTGGGGCGCAGGATGAGGGCCACGCCGACGAAGCCGAGCAGCACGGAGGCCATCAGCTTCCAGTCCAGCCGCTGCGCCCCCAGCAGCACGGCGCCGCCGAGCAGGAACAGGGCCATCCAGACCGACGACATGTAGTTCAGCGTCATGGCCGTGGCCAGGGGCAGCTTGCCGATGGCATAGAACCACAGGCACAGCGAGGTGACGCCGGAGATGCTGCGCCACAGGTGCATGCCGGGCAGGGCCGTCCGGAGGCTGAGGCCGCGCTGGCGGCTGATGAAGGCCGTCATGGCCATGCCGACCAGGCCCCGGTACATGACGATCTCGCTGGCCGCGTAGAACTCGCTGGCCAGCTTGACGCAGACGCCCATGGTGGCGAACAGGAAGGTCGCCAGGACCATGAGCAACGGGGCCGGCATCAGGCGGTGCGGTCCAGGTTCTCACCCATCTGCTGCCGGAACCATTCATGGAAGTGCTGCATGCCGTCTTCCATCGGGCTCTGGTAGGGGCCTGCCTCGTCGTCGCCGCGCATCATCAGGGCCTTGCGGCCGGCATCCATGCGCTCGCCGATCTCGTCGTCCTCGATGCAGGTCTCCATGTAGGCGGCCTGGTGGGCTTCGACGAAGTCGCGCTCGAAGGCGGCGATCTCCTCGGGGTAGTAGAACTCGACAAGGTTGAGCGTCTTCTGCGGACCCATCGGGTGCAGCGTGGAGACCACCAGCACGTGCGGATACCACTCCACCATGATGTGCGGGTAGTAGGTCAGCCAGATGGCGCCGGCCTCGGGCGGGCGGCCCTCGCGGTACTTGAGGAGCTGGTCGTGCCAGCGCTGGTAGACGGGCGAGCCCGGCCGGCTCAGTTCCTTGTGCACGCCCACCGTCTGCAACGAGTGGTGCTTGCCGAACTCCCAGGCCAGGTCGTCGCAGGTGACGAAGCCGCCGAGGCCGGGGTGGAAGGGGCCGACGTGGTAGTCCTCGAGGTAGACCTCGATGAAGGTCTTCCAGTTGTAGTTGCACTCGTGGGCCTGGACCTTGTCGAGCACGAAGCCGGTGAAGTCGAGCTGGCTGCGCGGGCCGAGCCGGGCCAGCTCCGCCGCGACGTCGTGGCCGTTGTCCTCGAAGAGCAGGCCGTTCCACTCGCGCAGCGGGTAGCGGTTCAGGCTGAGGCAGGGGTCCTCTGCGAAATGCGGGGCCCCGATCAGTTCCCCCTGGTGGGAATACGTCCAGCGGTGCAGCGGGCAGACGATGTTGGAACCCGTATTGCCGCGACCCTTGAGCATCACCGCCTGGCGGTGGCGGCAGATGTTGGAGATGAGTTCCACGCCCTGTGCCGACCTCACCAGGGCCCGCCCTTCGCCTTCCTGGGGCAGGGCGTAGTGGTCGCCGACTTCAGGCACGGCGAGCGCATGCCCGACATACCGGGGCCCTCGCTGGAAGATGGTGGCCTGTTCGCGCTGGAACAGGTCGGGGTCGAAATAGGCGCTCACCGGGAGCTGGGTCCGGCTGCGTTGAAGCGCCGAGACGGGGAGGCTCAGGTCGGACATGATCCAGGGGGTCTTTCAGGCCTAACGGCGAATTTGGGGTGCTGCGTCCCTCCGGCGCATCTCGGGAACTCCGAGGCGGCCAGGTTGCTAGGTGGTGGAGAAAACGGGCCGCTGTGTGGCGGCCCCAGGGGAGGGCGGGATTCTACCCAGGCGGTCGCATTCCGGCCACAGCCGACAGGGCGTTACATCGGATGTCACACCCCCCTGACTACAATGCCCGTTTCGCGTTTTGAAATGAGCAAGACTTCCCCCCGCACCAAGGCCGCCGCGACAGACGGCAGCGAGCTCAGCTACGAGCAGGCGCTCGACGAGCTGGAGCGCCTGGTGGCGGCGATGGAAGGGCAGCAACTGCCGCTGGACCAACTGCTGCAGAGCTACCAGCGCGGGGCCGAACTGCTGGCCTTGTGCCGGGGCCGGCTCCAGGCGGTGGAGCAGCAGGTGAAGCTGCTCGACGGAGCGGAACTGAAGGCCTGGGAGGGCTCCTGAGATCATGGATGCAAAGGACTTTGACCATTGGGTCGACACGTCCCTGGCCGCCTTCGAGGCGGCGCTGGACGACCTGGTGCCGGCGAACGCGCCGGCCGGCCTCGGCGATGCGATGCGCTACGCGGTCCTCGGCGGCGGCAAGCGCCTGCGGCCACTGCTGGTGCTGGCGAGCTGCGCGGCGGTCGGCGGCGACAGCTTTGCGGCCATGCGTGCGGCCTGCGCGGTCGAACTGATCCATGCCTATTCCCTGGTGCATGACGACATGCCCTGCATGGACGACGACGTCATGCGCCGCGGCAAGCCCACCACGCACGTGCAGTTCGGCGAGGCCCAGGCCATGCTGGCGGGCGACGCAATGCAGGCCCTGGCCTTCGAGGTGCTGACGCCCGACAGCGGCATCGCCCCGGCCCTGCAGGCGCGTCTATGCGCTCTGTTGGCCCGTTCGGCCGGCCACGACGGCATGGCCGGCGGCCAGGCCATCGACCTGGCCAGCATCGGCAAGCGGCTCGACGAAGCCACGCTGCGCGACATGCATCGCCGCAAGACCGGCGTGCTGCTGCAGGCCAGCGTCATGATGGGCGCCGCCTGCGGGGCCACGTCGACGCAGGCGGCCCAGGCACTGTCCAGTTATGGCGCCGCCCTCGGGCTGGCCTTCCAGGTGGTGGACGACATCCTGGACGTCACCCAGGACTCCCAGGTGCTGGGCAAGACGGCCGGCAAGGACCAGGACGCCAACAAGCCCACCTACGTCAGCGTGCTCGGCCTTGCGCCCGCGCGTGCGCTGGCCCAGGAACTGCGGGCCGAGGCCAAGGCGGCGCTGGCGGCCAGCGGCCTGGCCGACGTCAGCCACCTCAGCCTGCTGGCCGACTCCGTCGTCGAGCGCGTCAATTGAAGGGTTTCGCCATGGAGTACACCCTGCTCAAGAGCATCGACAGCCCGGCCGACCTGCGCCGCCTGCCTCGCACCGAGCTGAGGCGGGTCGCCGACGAACTCAGGGCCTATGTGCTCGAGAGCGTCTCCAGGACGGGCGGCCACCTGGGCTCCAACCTCGGCACCGTCGAGCTGACCGTCGCCCTGCACTACGTCTTCAACACGCCGGAGGACCGGCTGGTCTGGGACGTGGGCCACCAGACCTACCCGCACAAGGTGCTGACCGGCCGGCGCGACCGCATGGACAGCCTGCGCCAGATCGGCGGCATCAGCGGCTTCCCGCGCCGCGACGAGAGCGTCTACGACACCTTCGGCACGGGGCATTCCTCCACCAGCATCTCCGCAGCCCACGGCATGGCCATCGCGGCCAAGCTCAAGGGCGAGGACCGCAAGGCCGTGGCCATCATCGGCGACGGCTCGATGACGGCCGGCATGGCCTTCGAGGCCCTGAACAACGCCGGCATCGCCCACGGCGGCCTGCTGGGCGACGTGCTCGTCATCCTCAACGACAACGACATGTCCATCAGCCCGCCCGTCGGCGCGCTGAACAAGTACCTGGCGCGGCTGATGAGCGGCAGCTTCTACGCCGCGGCCCGCGAGGGCGCCAAGAGCGTGCTCAAGAACACGCCGCTCTACGAGTTCGCGCGCAAGTTCGAGGAGCACACCAAGGGCATGGTCGTGCCGGGCACCATCTTCGAGGAGTTCGGCTTCAACTACGTCGGCCCCATCGACGGCCACGACCTCGACTCGCTGATCCCGACGCTGGAGAACCTGCGCGACAAGAAGGGTCCGCAGTTTCTGCACATCGTCACCAAGAAGGGCGCCGGCTACAAGCTGGCCGAGGCCGACCCGGTCAAGTACCACGCCGCCTCCGGCAAGTTCGACCCGGCCGTGGGTTTCGTCAAGCCGGCCACGCCGCCCAAGACGACCTTCACCCAGGTCTTCGGCGAGTGGCTGTGCGACATGGCCGAGGCCGATGCGCGCCTGGTGGGCATCACGCCGGCGATGCGCGAGGGCTCGGGCATGGTGGACTTCCACAAGCGCTTCCCGCAGCGCTACCACGACGTCGGCATCGCCGAGCAGCATTCGGTCACCTTCGCGGCCGGCCTGGCCTGCGAAGGGCTGAAGCCGGTGGTCGCGATCTACTCGACCTTCCTGCAGCGCGCCTACGACCAGATGGTCCATGACGTGGCCATCCAGAACCTGCCCGTGCTCTTCGCGCTGGACCGGGCCGGCCTCGTCGGCGCCGACGGCGCGACCCACGCGGGCAACTACGACATCGCCTTCACCCGCTGCATTCCCAACATGGCGGTGCTGACCCCGTCCGACGAGGACGAGTGCCGCCAGGCCCTCTACACCGGCTTCATGCACGACGGCCCGGCCACGGTGCGCTACCCCCGCGGCGCTGGGGTCGGCGTGGTGCCGGCCAAGGCCATGGCGGCCCTGCCCTGGGGCAAGGGCGAGGTGCGCCGCCGCGGCCAGCGCGTGGCCATCCTGGCCTTCGGCACCTTGCTCCATCCGGCGCTCGAAGCCGCCGAGCGGCTGGATGCGACGGTGGCCAACATGCGCTTCGTCAAGCCGCTGGACACCGAGCTGGTGGTGGAGCTGGCGCGCAGCCACGACGCCATCGTCACCGCCGAGGACGGCTGCATCATGGGTGGCGCGGGCAGCGCCGTGACCGAGGCGCTGAATGCCGCCGGCCTGACGGTGCCGGTGCTGCAGCTCGGCCTGCCCGACGAGTTCATCGAACACGGCGACCCGGTCAAGCTGATGAGCCTGTGCGGCCTGGACGCCGCGGGCATCGAGGCCAGCATCGTCAAGCGCTTTGGCGCCAGGCCGGTGGTGGTGCGCTCGACCGCAGTGCGCTGAGCAGCCGGTCCGCCAGCGGCTGTGTCGGCCGGTGCAGCGGGATCAATGCGCTGACTCGGTAGGGAATGGACACCGCCAGCGGGCGCACGACGAGGCCTCGCCCCGCACAGGCCTGCGCCGTCAGCGGGTTCACGATGGCCACGCCCAGCCCGGCGCGCACCAGTTCGCAGACCGCGACGGCGCTGTGTGTCTGCACGCTGAGCCGCCTGCGTACGCCGGCCGCCTCGAAGCGCGCGTCGATCTCGTGGCGGTAGGGGTCGTCGGCGGCCAGGCTGATGAAGGCGCCGGCCTCGAAATCCTGCAGTGCCAGGCGGCTGCGCGAGGCGAGGACATGGGCGGCGGGCAGCACGGCCACCTCGTCGGCTTCCAGCACCGGCTCGATCCGTACGCCGGGCAGCGGCGTGGCCTGCTCGGCCAGGCCCAGGTCGAAGCGCTGCTCGCTCATCCACGCGTCCAGCAGTGGCGGCTCGGCCGGGGTGATGTCGACGCGCACGCCCGGATGGCCGCCCAATAGCGCGGCCAGTGCGCTGGGCAGCAGGGCGTGGCTCAGGGCCGGCAGGCTGAGGACGCTGAGCTCGGCGTCGGCGTCGCGGCCCAAGGCCTGCGCCCGTTCGACGACACGGGCCAGCCCCTGGAAGCTGCGTTCCACCTCGTCGAACAGCGCCCGGGCCCGGGCCGTGGGCTTGAGGCGGCCCCGTTCGCGGTCAAAGAGCGGGTAGCCGAGCAGCTGCTCCAGCCGCGCCAGGTCGCGCGACAACGTGGGCTGCGAGGTATGCAGCAGCGCGGCGGCGGCGGTGACGCTTCCGGCTGTCATCACGGCGCGGAAGACCTCGATGTGGCGGTGCTGGATATCCATATCAGCATTGAATTGTGGGCCAACAAATTGCAATTTGATTGAATGGGTCGCCGCGGGCATCCTTGCGGCATGACCAAGCCCCTGCCCGCCGCCCTCAGCCCCGCTCGCCTGCAATCCCTGGCCGTCGACCACGGCACGCCGCTGTGGGTCTACGACGCCGCCACCATCCGCGAACGCGCTGCTTCGCTGCAGGGTTTCGACGTCGTGCGCTTTGCCCAGAAGGCCTGCTCCAACATCCACATCCTCAAGCTGCTGCGCGAGGCCGGCGTGAAGGTGGACTCGGTGTCCCGCGGTGAGATCCTGCGGGCGCTCGCGGCAGGCTATGTTCCGGGGGGCGACGACATCGTCTTCACCGCCGACCTGCTCGACCACGCCACGCTGGCCACCGTCGTCGAGCACTGCATCCCCGTCAACGCGGGCTCCATCGACATGCTCCACCAACTGGGCCAGGCCTCGCCGGGGCACGCCGTCTGGCTGCGCATCAACCCCGGCTTCGGCCACGGCCACAGCCACAAGACCAACACCGGCGGCGAGCACAGCAAGCACGGCATCTGGCACGCCGACCTGGGCGCGGCGTTGGCCGCCGTGCGCGAACACGGGCTCCACCTCGTGGGCCTGCACATGCACATCGGCTCGGGCGTGGACTACGGCCACCTCGCCCAGGTCGGCCAAGCCATGGTGGGCCTGGTGCGGGAGACGGTCGCCGCCGGCCACGACCTGCACGCCATCTCGGCCGGCGGCGGGCTGTCCATTCCCTACCGCGAGGGCGATGCGCGCATCGACGTCGACCACTACTTCGGCCTCTGGGATGCCGCGCGGCGCGAGGCCGAGGGCCTGGTCGGCCATCCGCTCACGCTCGAGCTGGAGCCCGGCCGCTACCTCGTCGCCGAGAGCGCGGTGCTGCTGGCCGAGGTGAGGGCGGTGAAGAACGCCGGCGCCAATCGCTTCGTGCTGGTGGACGCCGGCTTCAACGAGCTGATGCGTCCGGCCATGTACGGCAGCTTCCACGCGATGACGCTGCTGCCCCGCGACGGCGTCGCCAGGCCGCTGCAGGACACCGTGGTGGCCGGGCCGCTGTGCGAGTCGGGCGACGTATTCACCCAGGCCGCGGGCGGCGAGGTGCTGACGCGCGAGCTGCCCGAGGCTCGCGTGGGTGATCTCCTCGTCATCCACGACGCCGGAGCCTACGGCGCCTCCATGTCCAGCAACTACAACAGCCGGCCCCTGGCCGCCGAGGTGCTGGTGGATGGCGAGGCCAGCCGGCTGATCCGTCGCCGGCAGACCGTCGAAGAACTCCTGGCCCTGGAGGCCTGAAGGACGAGGACCGCCCTGCCGCGGGTTGCGGCGGCCCTGCCTTTTTGGGGAGTGGCTCGCGGCGCGAGCCGGGCGATGCTTAAGGCTCGCGAGTCGCGCGGGCTTTCGATGACGCCGCGGTGGGTGCGGCGCACACTCGCCCGTCCTGCCACCGCATTCCCGCGAAGGCCGTCATAGGCGCAATCAATATCGGCGATTTGATAAATGTTTTCAACCGAAAAACGATCTTCGATATAGTCTTGCCTATCCCTTCAACCCAGCCCCCACTGGAGCAACCATGTCCCTGATCAACACCCAAGTCCAACCCTTCAAGACCCAGGCCTTCCACAACGGCAAGTTCGTCGAAGTCTCCGACGAGACCCTGAAGGGCAAGTGGTCCGTGCTGATCTTCATGCCGGCCGCCTTCACCTTCAACTGCCCGACCGAAGTCGAAGACGCCGCCGACAACTACGCCGAGTTCCAGAAGCTGGGCGCCGAGGTCTACATCGTCACGACCGACACCCACTTCTCGCACAAGGTCTGGCACGAGACCTCGCCCGCCGTCGGCAAGGCCAAGTTCCCGCTGGTCGGCGACCCGACCCACACGCTGACCAACGCCTTCGGCGTGCACATCCCCGAAGAAGGCCTGGCCCTGCGCGGCACCTTCGTGATCAACCCCGAGGGCGTCATCAAGACGGCCGAGGTGCATTCCAACGAGATCGCCCGCGACGTGAAGGAAACGCTGCGCAAGCTCAAGGCCGCCCAGTACACCGCCGCCCACCCCGGCGAGGTCTGCCCGGCCAAGTGGAACGAAGGCGCCAAGACCATCGCCCCGTCGCTGGATCTGGTCGGCAAGATCTGATGCGTTTTGCAGGGAGCCCGGGAGGGCTCCTTCCCTCCGCAGAGCCCCTCAGGCTCTGCTGAAAGGGCCTCCGCACCGGGGACCCTTTCAGCAGTGGCCCGCCCCGCCACGCCTTACTGAAAGGACCTCACCATGTTGGACGCCGCACTGAAGACCCAGCTCCAGGGCTATCTGGACCACGTCAAGCTCCCCTTCGAGATCGTCGCCTCGCTGGACAACTCTGCCGCCAGCGACGAGATGCGCGAGCTGCTGGCCGAGATCGCCGGCATGAACGACAAGATCACGCTGCGCACGGACGGCGTCGACACCCGCACCCCGTCCTTCCTGCTGCGCCGCACCGGCACCGAGCAGAGCCTGCGCTTCGCGGCCATTCCGCTCGGCCACGAGTTCACGTCGCTCGTGCTGGCCCTGCTGTGGACGGGCGGCCATCCGCCCAAGGTCGAGGCCGCCCAGATCGATGCCGTCAAGGCCCTCGACCGGGACCTGGACTTCGAGATCTACATGAGCCTGACCTGCCACAACTGCCCGGACGTCGTGCAGGCCCTGTCGCTGATGTCGGTGCTCAACCCGCGCATCCGCACCACCGTCGTCGACGGCGGCCTCTTCCAGGCCGAGGTGGAGGCTCGGGACATCATGGCCGTGCCCAGCGTCTGGCTCAACGGCGAACACTTCGCCTCCGGCCGGATGAGCCTGGAGGAGATCGTCGCCAAGCTCGACACCGGCGCGGCGGCCCGCGACGCGAAGAAGCTCGACGCCGAGGACCCCTACGACATGCTCATCATCGGCGGCGGACCGGCCGGCGCCGCGGCGGCCGTCTACGCGGCCCGCAAGGGCATCCGCACCGGCGTGGCGGCCGAGCGCTTCGGCGGCCAGGTCAACGACACCCTGGGCATCGAGAACTACATCTCCGTCTCCATGACCGACGGCCCCAAGTTCGCCGCGGCCCTGGAGGGCCACGTCAAGGACTACCAGGTCGACATCCACAACCTGCAGCGCGCCGAGAAGCTCGTCCCCGCGAGCGAGTCTGGCGGCCTGGTGGAAGTCGAGCTGGCCAACGGCGCGCGGCTCAAGGGCCGGACCGTCATCCTCTCGACCGGCGCCCGCTGGCGCAACGTCGGCGTGCCCGGCGAGGCCGAGTACAAGAACAAGGGCGTGGCCTACTGCCCGCACTGCGACGGTCCGCTGTTCAAGGGCAAGCCCGTGGCGGTCATCGGCGGCGGCAACTCCGGCGTCGAGGCGGCCATCGACCTGGCTGGCATCGTCAAGCACGTCACGTTGCTGGAGTTCGGTGCTGAGCTGCGCGCCGACGCCGTTCTCGTGGCCAAGCTCAGGAGCCTGCCCAACGTCACCATCCTGACCAACGCGCAGACCACCGAGTTCACCGGCCGCGACGGCAAGCTCGACGGACTGAACTACACCGACCGCGTCAGCGGCGAAAGCCGGCGCGTGGAGGTGGACGGCTGTTTCGTGCAGATCGGCCTGGTGCCCAACACCGAATGGCTGCGCGGCACGGTGGAGCTGAGCAAGCACGGCGAGATCATCGTCGACACCAAGGGCGCGACCTCCGTGCCCGGCGTGTTCGCCGCCGGCGACGTGACGACCGTGCCCTTCAAGCAGATCATCATCGCGGCCGGCGACGGCGCCAAGGCCGCCCTCGGCGCCTTCGACTACCTGATGCGCCAGCCCGCGGCTAAAGCGGCTTGACGGCCAGGGCGCGGCGGGCCTGCCGGTTCTGCCAAAGGCCTTCCGCGCTGTAGACGGCCAGGGCGCTCCAGATGAAGCCGAAGGCCACCAGCCGCGTCGCGTCCATGGGCTCGTGGAACAGGAAGACACCGAGCAGGAACTGCAGCGACGGCGACACATACTGCACCACGCCCAGCGTGGCCAGCGGGATGCGCCGGGCGCCGGCCGCGAACAGCAGCAGGCTGCCGGCCGTGACCGGGCCGGTGCCGACCAGCCAGGCCCAGTCCACGGCCGTCTGGCCGGCCATGCTGCCGTCCTGCGACCACCACAGCAGGCCGCCCGCGGCCAGCGGCGCGAGGATGAGGGTCTCCAGCGTCAGCCCCTCGATGGCGCCCAGCGCCGCCGTCTTGCGCATCAGGCCGTACAGGCCAAAGCTCAACGCCAGCACCAGGGCCACCCAGGGCAGGCGGCCGGCCGCGACGGTGAGCCAGACGACGCCGAAGGCGGCCAGCCCCACGGCCAGCCATTGGGCCGGCCGTGGGCGCTCGTGCAGCACGGCGAAGCCGAGGGCCACGTTCACCAGCGGGTTGATGAAGTAGCCCAGGCTGGCATCCAGCACATGGCCGTGGCCGACGGCCCAGACATAGGTCAGCCAGTTGACCGCGATCAGCAGGGCCGACAGCGTGAAGCGCCGCCACGTCGCCGCGCCCACGTCGCGCAGCCATTTCAGATGACCCGTGGCCAGCAGCACCACGGCGACGAAGGCCAGCGACCAGATCGTGCGGTGGGCCACGATCTGCAGGGCCGGGACGGTGGCGATCTGGCGGAAGTAGAGCGGGAACAGCCCCCAGCTCAGATAGGCGCCCAGGGCGAAGAAGATGCCGGAATTCATCGCCGGCATTCTCGTTGAGGGTAATCCCGGGTGCTGTCGTGGGGTCGGGCTCGTCGAATCGGCGCCTGCCCGTTCGTCGTCATGCCATGGCCCGCATTGAATTCACGCCCCAGCTGCATCGCTTCGTCGACACCCCCGTCGCCGACACGCCGGCGACCCTGCTGAGGCAGGGCCTGGACGCCGCCTTCGCCATCAACCCGAGGCTGCGCGGCTACATCCTCGACGACCAGGGCCACCTGCGGGCCAACGTGGTCGTCTTCATCGACGGCCGGCGCGCGCGCGACCTGCGCGGGCTGACCGACCCCCTCGGCCCCGACAGCCGGGTCCATGTCCTGCAAGCCCTTTCCGGAGGTTGAAACACCATGTCCCAAGACCGCGCCTGGGCCGCGACCCGCAAGGGCCTGTTCGAACTGCGCCGCCGCGGCGGCGCCTGGCAGATCGACAACGTCAGCTTCCTGGCCGACCCCGTGACCATGCTGCTGCCGCCCGACGCCTCGGGCCGCATGCTGGCCGGCCTCAACCTCGGGCATTTCGGCGCCAAGCTCCAGGCCAGTGACGACGCCGGGCGGACCTGGCGCGAAGTCGCCGCCCCCACCTTCCCGCCCCAGCCCGAAGGCGCCGAGGGCCCGGAGTGGAAGCTCCAGCAGGTCTTCTCTCTGGAGCGCTCCGCGGATGCGATCTGGTGCGGCACCGTTCCCGGCGGCCTGTTCGTGAGCCGCGACGGCGGCGAGTCGTGGCGCCTCGACGAGACGCTGTGGCGGGACCCCCGGCGCGAGCAGTGGATGGGCGGCGGCAACCCCGCGCCGGCCCTGCATTCCATCTGCCCCCATCCCGAGCGCCCGCAGGAGCTGCTGGTCGGCGTGTCCTGCGGCGGCGCCTGGCGCACCACCGACGGCGGCACCAGCTGGCATCTGCGCGCCAAGGGCATGCGGGCCGACTTCATGCCGCCCGAGCTGGCGGGCGACGAGAACTCCCAGGACCCGCACCTCATCGCCCGCTGCCGCGCCGCGCCCGACGTGCTCTGGTGCCAGCACCACTGCGGCATCTTCCGTTCGGTGGACAACGGCGCCACCTGGACCGAGGTGGCGGCCCAGCCGTCGAGCTTCGGCTTCGCCGTCGCCGCCCACCCCCGAGACCCCGGCACCGCCTGGTTCGTGCCCGCCGTCAAGGACGAGCGCCGCATCCCCGTCGATGCCGCCCTGTGCGTGACCCGCAGCCGCGACGGCGGGCGCAGCTTCGAGGTACTGCGCCACGGCCTGCCGCAGCGGCACTGCTACGACCTCGTCTACCGCCACGGCCTGGCGGTGGACGACGGCGGCGAGCAGCTGATGATGGGCTCGACGACCGGGGGCCTGTGGGCCAGCGCCGACGAAGGCGACAGCTGGCAGTGCGTCTCGGCCCACCTGCCGCCCATCTACGCCGTCAGGTTCGGCTGAGGCGCTCGCGCACCTTGCGCAGCTCTGCCGCGCCGAGTTCCGGCTCGGGGTAGCGCAGCTTCAGCGCGCCCAGCCGCTCGACGATGGCCTGCGAGACGATGAGCCGCGCGTTGCGCTTGTCGTCGGCCGGCACGGCGTACCAGGGCGACTGCTCCGTGCTGGTGGCGCCGAGCGCCTCGGCGTAGGCGTGCATGTACCGGGGCCAGAGTTCGCGCTCCTGCATGTCGGCGGCCGTGAACTTCCAGTTCTTGCGCGGGTCGTCCAGGCGCGCCAGGAAGCGCCGGCGCTGCTCGTCCTTGGAGACGTGCAGGAAGAACTTGAGCACCTGGGTGCCGTTGCGGTGCAGGTGGCGCTCCAGGTTGACGATGGAGTCGAAGCGTTCCTGCCAGAGCCGTGGCCCCTTGGCGACCGGGCCGGGCAGGGACTGGGCCTTCAGGATCTCCGGGTGCACGCGCACGATCAGCACCTCCTCGTAGTAGGAGCGGTTGAAGATGCCGATGCGCCCGCGCTCGGGCAGGCACTGGGTGGTGCGCCACAGGAAGTCATGGTCCAGCTCCAGGGCGCTGGGGTGCTTGAAGCTGAACACCTGGCAGCCCTGCGGGTTCACGCCCGACATCACGTGCTTGATGACGCCGTCCTTGCCTGCGGCGTCCATGGCCTGGAAGACCAGCAGCAGGGCATGCCGGTTGTCGGCATACAGCAGGTCCTGCAGTTCGCTCAGGCGCTTGACGTGGGCGGCGAGCTGGTCCTCGTAGTCGTCCTTGTCGCGATAGAGCGGCGCGACGGCCGTCGGCCACTGGCCCAGCTTGACCTGGCTGCCAGGAAGGACGCGGTAGGCGTCAGTGTCGATCGTCATGTTCGAGGCTCCGGCGGGGGGGAGGAAAGAGCCTAACGCCGCGAGGCCCCGCCTCGGTGGCAGACTTCGCCACTTTGCATTCCGGACGACGACGCATGCTGCGCCTGCCTGCATTCCTGCTCCTGCTGCCCGGCCTCACCCTGGCCCCGGCTGCCCGCGCCGACGAGGCGCCCGAAGCGCCCAAGTACGAGCCCCGCGAGCACTACACCAAGTACGAGTACCGCATCCCCGTGCGGGACGGCAAAAAGCTCTTCACCGTCGTCTACCTGCCCAAGGACGCGGGGCAGGGCGGCAAGACCTATCCGCTGCTGATGACGCGCACGCCCTACAGCTGCGGGCCCTACGGCGTGGACCGGGACGGCATCCGGCGCCTGGCGCCGAGCGAGGACTTCCTGAAGGCCGGCTACATCTTCGTCTGCCAGGACGTGCGCGGGCGCTACATGTCCGAAGGCACGTGGCGGGTCATGACCCCGCACCTGGACGCCAAGCGCGGCGTGCAGGACGTGGACGAGAGCAGCGACACCCACGACAGCGTGCAATGGCTGATCGACCACCTGCCCGGCAACAACGGCAAGGTGGGCCTCTGGGGCATCTCCTACCCGGGCTTCTACACGGCGGCCTCCATCGTCGACTCGCACCCGGCCATCAAGGCCGCGTCGCCCCAGGCGCCCATCGCCGACTATTCGCAGCGCGACGACGGCTACCACGGCGGCGCCCTGATGCTGGCCCACAACTACGGCTTCTACGCGGCCTACCGCCCGCAGCAGACGCCGACGGTCGAGCCGAAGAAGTGGACGGCCTTCGACTACCGCGACCGCGACGCCTACAGCTACTTCCTGCGCCTGGGCAACCTCGACGCCATCGCCTCGACCTTCGCCGGCGCCGACCCCGACAAGCCCGCCACCAACCCCTTCTTCACCGAGCTGGTCGAGCACGACAGCTTCGACGACTACTGGAGGGCGCGCCGCCTGCCCGAGCACCTGAAGAACATCCACGCCGCCGTGCTGACCGTGGGCGGCTGGTACGACGCCGAGGACCTGGCCGGCCCGCTGGCCATCTACCACGCCATCGAGCGCCAGAACCCGGGCACGCCCAACCGTCTCGTCATGGGGCCCTGGGTCCACGGCGGCTGGATGCGCGGCATCGGCCAGCAGCTCGGCGCCATCGGCTTCGACGGCCGCCACAGCGAGTGGTTCCAGAAGAACGTGCTGCTGCCCTTCTTCGAGCAGCACCTGCGCGGCGGCGCCGACGCCAGGCTGGCCGAGGCCACCGTCTTCGAGACCGGCACCAACGTCTGGCGCCGCTACGACGCCTGGCCGCCGCGCCAGGCCGTCAGGCGCAGCTTCTACCTGCAGGCCGGCGGCCGGCTGGCGCCCGGGGCGCCCGGCGCGGCCGAGGCCTTCGACCGCTACGTCAGCGACCCCAACCGCCCCGTGCCCTTCATCGGCTACACGGCACTGGGCATGCCCAAGGACTACATGGTCGCCGACCAGCGCTTCGCCGCGACCCGGCCCGACGTGCTGGTCTACGAGACCGAACCCCTGGAGGAGGACCTGACCGTGGCCGGCCCCGTCGGCGTCGAACTCTTCGTCGCCTCCACCGGCACGGACGCCGACTTCGTCGTCAAGCTCATCGACGTCTGGCCCCAGGACGCCGGCCCCGAGCCGGCCCAGCCGCCGCGCGACAAACCCGCCGACGTCGAGCCGCCCAAGCCCAACTTCGGCGGCTACCAGCAGCTCGTGCGCGGCGACCCGCTGCGGGCGCGCTTCCGCCACGGCTTCGACAAGCCCGAGGCCCTGGTGCCGGGCCGGGTCGAGGCCCTGCGCTTCGAGCTGCCCGACGTCAACCACAGCTTCCGCCGCGGCCACCGGCTGATGGTGCAGGTGCAGAGCAGCTGGTTCCCGCTGATCGACCGCAACCCGCAGAGCTTCGTGCGCATCCGCAGCGCGCGGCCCGAAGACTTCCAGGTCGCGACGCAGACCGTCTACCGCGGCGGCGCCCAGGCGTCGCGCATCGAGCTGCGCGTCGTCGACCCCGCCAAGGCGCAAGCCGCCGCCAAGCCCTGACCTCCCTTCTGCCTGCCATTCCCGCCATGCGCCTTGCCCTCGGCCTCACGGCCCTGACCCTGCTTTGCCTCGGCGCCGCCCGGGCCGACGAAGCGCCCGACGCCAAGCCCAAGTACGAGCCGCGCGAGCACTACACCAAGTACGAGTACCGCATCCCGGTGCGCGACGGCAAGAAGCTCTACACGGCCGTCTACGTGCCCAAGGACGCGAGCCGCCGCTACCCGCTGCTGATGGTGCGCACGCCCTACAGCTGCGGGCCCTACGGCGTCGACCGCGACGGCGTGGGCCACGTCGCGCCCAACGAGGACTTCCTCAAGGCCGGCTACATCTTCGTCTGCCAGGACGTGCGCGGCCGCTTCATGTCCGAGGGCCGCTTCATCGAGATGACGCCGCACCGGCCGCTCAAGAAGACGCCCGCCGACGTGGACGAGAGCAGCGACACGCACGACACCGTGCAATGGCTGATCGACCACGTGCCCGGCAACAACGGGCGCGTCGGCATCTGGGGCGTCTCCTACCCGGGCTTCTACACGTCGGCCTCCATCATCGATTCGCACCCGGCCATCAAGGCCGCGTCGCCGCAGGCACCCGTGACCGACCTCTTCATGGGCGACGACAGCTTCCACGGCGGCGCCTTCATGCTGGCGGCCAACTTCGGCTTCTACACTTTCTTCAAGCCCCAGCAGACGCCGGTGCTGCCGCCCAAGGAGTGGCCGCAGTTCGACTACGGCACGGCGGACAGCTACGACTTCTTCCTACAGTTCACCAACCTCGACGCCATCGCCGCCCGCCTGGCGCGCGACGGCAAGCCCAACCACTACTTCGACGACCAGCTCGGCCACGACCGCTACGACGAGTTCTGGAAGAGCCGGGCCATCACGCCCCACCTGAAGAACATCCATGCCGCCGTGCTGACCGTGGGCGGCTGGTTCGATGCCGAGGACCTGGCCGGCCCGCTGGCCACCTACCGTGCCATCGGCCGCCAAAGCCCCGCCACCGACAACCGCCTGGTCATGGGCCCGTGGGTGCACGGCGGCTGGCTCGGCTCGCCGGGCCGCCAGCTCGGCCGCGTGCAGTTCCAGCAGCCGACGTCGGAACAGTTCCAGAAGGAGGTGCTGCTGCCCTTCTTCGAGCAGCAGCTGCGCGACGCGCCCGATCCCAAGCTGCCCAAGGTCGCCAAGGCCACGGTCTTCGAGACGGGTACCAACACCTGGCGCCGCTACGACGCCTGGCCGCCCCGCGAGGCGCATGCCCGCACCCTCTACTTCGCGCCGGGCGGCCGGCTGAGCTTCGACGCGCCCGAGGCAGCCGGCCCGGCCTTCGACGCCTGGATCAGCGACCCCGCCAAGCCGGTGCCCTTCGTCGGCTATGCCACCCTGGGCGTGCCGCAGGAGTACATGGTCAGCGACCAGCGCTTCGCCTCGACGCGGCCTGACGTGCTGACCTACCGCAGCGACGTGCTCGAAGAGGACGTGACCCTGGCCGGCCCCATCGTCGCCCGCCTGTTCGCCTCGACCTCGGGCACCGATGCCGACTGGGTCGTCAAGCTCATCGATGTCTACCCCGCCGACCTGGAAGAGGAGGGGGCGCCGCCCAGGAAGCGCCGCCCGCGCACCGAGGACGTGGAAGCCCCCGAGCCGGCCCTCGGCGGCTACCAGCAGCTGGTGCGCGCCGACCCGCTGCGGGGGCGCTTCCGCAAGAGCTTCGAGGTGCCCGAGGCCATGGTGCCGGGTCAGGTGGAGGAACTGAAGGTCCGGCTCCAGGACGTCAATCACAGCTTCCGCCGCGGCCACCGCATCATGGTGCAGGTGCAGAGCAGCTGGTTCCCGTTGATCGACCGCAACCCGCAGAGCTTCGTGCCCCTGCGCAGCGCCAAGGCCGAGGACTTCCAGGTCGCGACCCAGAAGGTCTACCGCTCGAAGGGTCAGGCCTCGGGGCTGGACGTGCTGGTTGTGGAGCCGGCGCGGCGCTGAGCGCGCATCCCTTTCACGGCGGCAGAGGCCAGCCGGCGCCTGGGGGCGCTTCGACCTGCAGCGGCGCCCCGGTGAGCGGGTGGACGAAGGCCAGGCGCTGCGCGTGGAGCCACAGCCGCTGCTGGCCGAGGTAGGCGGCGACGGACCGGTTCAACGGCCCCTTGCCGTGGGTGGCGTCGCCGAGGATGGGATGGGCAATGTGCTTGAGGTGGCGCCGGATCTGGTGGCGCCGGCCCTGCAGCGGCTCGGCCTCCACCAAGGCCGCGCGGGTGGTGGCGAAGCGCGCATCGATGGCGATGGGCCAGTCCAGGCGGGCCAGCACCCGCCAGCGGGTCTGCGCCTGCAGCAGCGGCTGCCCGGCCGAAGGCCGCTCGGGGTCGCGCGCCAGCGGGTGGTCGACGACGCCCGCGTCCTCCGCGGGCCAGCCGCGCACGAGGGCAAGGTAGCGCTTGTCCATCAGGCCCTGCTCGAACATCGCGCCCAGCCGCGAAGCGACCTCTGCCGACAGCGCGAAGAGCAGCACGCCCGACGTCCCCCGGTCCAGCCGATGCACCGGCCATACAGGCCGCCCCAGCTGGTCACGCAGCAACTGCAGCGCGGCCACCTCCTCGTGCGCCGCCAACTGGGTGCGATGCACCAGCAAGCCCGGCGGCTTGTCGATGGCGACGAGGTGCTCGTCCTCGTAAAGTGGGGTCAGAGTCAATTTTCCGGGCCGTTCCCAAAGCGGCCATCGACGTAGAACCACTCGCCGCCCTCGCGCACGAAGCGGCTGGTCTCGTGCAGCCGGTGCGCTCGACCGCCCAGTTTGCTGCGGGCCACGAACTCGACGCTGCCGTGGTCGGCGTCCTGAAGGGCGGTGCGCTTGATGTCGAGACCCAGCCACTTCAGGCCAGGCTCCGGTGGCTCGATCGCTGCCGGTCGCGTGCTCGCATGCCAGCTCGCCAGCAGGTAGGGCCTCAGGTCGAGCACGAAGGCGCAGTAGCGCGAGCGCATCAGCGCCTCGGGCGTGGGTGCCGCCAGGCCCTGGCCGGCGGCGTAGGCCGCGTGCAGGGTGCCGCAACAGGCCTGGTAGTCGTGACCGGAGCCGCAGGGGCAGGGCGCCGTCACAGCGCCAACTCCCAGTGTTCGCTGACCACGTCCTGCCCGAAGCTGTTCACGGCTTCGCTGCTGACGAGGCGGTAACCCTCGGCGGCGTAGATGGCACGGGCCGCGGTCAGCGCGCTTTGCGTCCAGAGCACGATGCGCCTGTAGCCCGCGGCCCGGGCGAAGTCGCTGCATTGGCGCACCAGCCGCTTGCCCAGGCCGAGGCCGCGCGCATGCGGCTCCAGCAGCAGAAGGCGCAGCTGCGCGACGCCGGGCCGCAGCCGGCCGCTGGCCTCGTCGCGCGCCTGCACGAGCATGACGGCACCCAGCCTTTCGCCGCCGCGCGCGGCGATCCAGCAGGCTTCGCGTCCGGGCTTGAAGCGGTCGACGAAGTCGGCGCAGATGCGGGCGACCAGCGCTTCGAAGCCGGCGCTCAACCCGTACTCGGCGGCGTAGATCGCGCCGTGCCGCTCGACCAGCCAGCCGAGATCGCCCGGCGCGGGCGGGCGCAGCACCACCTCGGCCGAAGCCTCGGGCTCCAGCACCGCATGGATGCGTGACATGGCGCCGACCAGGGCCTGGCGCTGCGGTGCCGACAGCGGCTCCAGCAGGGCTTCCGTCTCGGCCTGGCTGGCGCGGTCCAGCGGCGCGAAGGCGCGCTTGCCGGCGGCGCTGAGCTTGAGCAGGGTCTGGCGCGCGTCCTTGGGATGGCGCTGCGCGGCCAGCAGCCCACGGTTCTTCAGGCCGCGCAGCAGCCGGCTGAGGTAGCCAGCATCGAGCTGCAGGCTTTTGCTCAGGGCCGAGGCGCTGACCGGTGCATGATGGGCCAGCTCCCACAGCACGCGCGCCTCGGGCAGCGTGAAGTCGCTGCCGCCCAGCTTGGCAGCCAGCATGCCGATGCGGCGGGTGTAGAAGCGGTTGAAGGCGCGGACGTCCTGCGCCTGGGCAGCGGTGTTCATGGCGGCATCATCGCAGAATGCTTGCTTTTAGCAATTAAATGGAGAATGGCATTGGGCATCGTGGTGTATTGGCTGGAAGACGATGGTGAGGCAGCCGCCAGACCGAGCTGTCAGGAATTCAGCGGCCTGCAGCTGACGCAGGCCCTGGCCTGCGCCGAGGAGAAGCGCCGCGAGGGTCGCCGTCACGTCAGCATCTCCACCGAGCTGGAGGAGAGCGTCGGCCGGCCTGGCGTGGCCGCCGTGGAAGCGGGCCGCACGCCCGACGGCCAGGCCTACGACTGGTCCAAGGCCGACCGGGCGGGCAAGGTCAGGCGCAGGTAGGGCTCCGTAAAATGCGTCGATGAATCCCGCGCCCGAGGCTGACGCTGCAGCCCTGCACAGCCCCCTCCTCAAGAACCTCAACCCCGAGCAGCTCGCCGCCGTGACGGCGGCCCCCGAGCCGGCCCTCATCCTCGCCGGTGCCGGTTCGGGCAAGACCCGGGTACTGACGACGCGCATCGCCTGGCTGCTGCAGACGGGGCAGGTAGGCCCCGCCGGCGTGATGGCCGTGACCTTCACCAACAAGGCGGCCAAGGAGATGCTCACGCGGCTGTCGGCCATGCTGCCCTTCAACGTGCGCGGCATGTGGATCGGCACGTTTCATGGCCTGTGCAACCGCTTCCTGCGCTCGCACTGGAAGCTGGCCCACCTGCCGCAGGCCTTCCAGATCCTGGACGCCAGCGACACCACCTCGGCCGTCAAGCGCGTCATCAAGGCCATGAAGCTCGACGAGGAGCGCTTCGTGCCCAAGCAGGTGGGCTGGTTCATCGCCGGCTGCAAGGAGGACGGCCTGCGCCCCGGCGACGTGGAGATCCGCGACGAGCAGACTCGCAAGCTCGTCGAGATCTACGCCAACTACGAGGACCAGTGCCAGCGCGAGGGCGTGGTGGATTTCGCCGAGCTGATGCTGCGCACCTACGAGCTGCTGCGCGACAACCCCGCCGTGCGCGAGCATTACCAGCGGCGCTTCCGCCACATCCTGGTCGACGAATTCCAAGACACCAACAAGCTGCAGTACGCCTGGCTCAAGATGTTCGCCCCGCCGGGCGCCGGCACGGGCCAGAGCCTGCTGGCCGTCGGCGACGACGACCAGAGCATCTACGCCTTCCGCGGCGCGCGCGTGGGCAACATGGCCGACTTCGAGCGCGAGTACCGCGTCAAGCGCGTCATCAAGCTGGAGCAGAACTACCGCAGCTTCGGCCACATCCTCGACGCCGCGAACGAGCTGATCAGCCGCAACACCCAGCGCCTGGGCAAGACGCTGCGCACCGATGCGGGCCTGGGCGAGCCCATCCGCGTCTACGAGGCGCCGAGCGACTTCGCCGAGGCGCAGTGGGTCATCGAGGAGGTGCAGAGCCTCCACCGCGGCGGGCTGGACCGGCAGGAGATCGCCGTCCTCTACCGCAGCAACGCGCAGTCACGGGTGATCGAGTCGGCCCTCTTCAACGCGGGCATCCCCTACCGCGTCTATGGCGGCCTGCGCTTCTTCGAGCGGGCCGAGGTCAAGCATGCGCTGGCCTACCTGCGCCTGCTGGAGAACCCCAGTGACGACACCAGCTTCCTGCGCGTCGTGAACTTCCCGACCCGGGGCATCGGCGCCAAGACGCTGGAGACCCTGCAGGACCTGGCCAAGGCCAGCGGCCGCAGCCTCTACCAGACCGTCTCGGCGGTGCCCGGCAAGGGCGGCAGCAACCTGGTGGCCTTCGCCAACCTCATCGACTCCACGCGCAACCTCACCCAGGGGCTGACGCTGCGGGAGATCATCGAGCAGGTGCTGGAGACCTCGGGCCTGGCGGACTTCTACCGCACCGACAAGGACGGCGCCGAGCGCCTGGAAAACCTCGACGAACTGGTCAATGCCGCGGAGGCCTTCGTCATGCAGGAGGGCTTCGGCAAGAACGCCGTGGGCCTGCCGGTGGACGAAGTGGCCGAGCCCGGCACGCCGGGGGCGGTGCCCGATGCCGAGACCGGCGAGATCATGTCGCCGCTGGTGGCCTTCCTGACGCATGCCTCCCTGGAGGCCGGCGACAACCAGGCCCAGGCCGGGCAGGACGCGGTGCAGCTGATGACGGTCCACTCCGCCAAGGGGCTGGAGTTCGACGCCGTCTTCATCACCGGCCTGGAGGAGGGCCTGTTCCCGCACGAGAACTCCATGTCCGACCACGACGGGCTGGAGGAGGAGCGGCGGCTGATGTACGTGGCCATCACCCGGGCGCGCAAGAAGCTGTCCTTGAGCTTCTGCCAGACGCGCATGCTGCACGGACAGACCCGTTATCACGTCAAGAGCCGGTTCTTCGACGAGCTGCCCGAAGAGGCGCTGAAATGGCTGACGCCGCGCAACCAGGGTTTCGGCTCGGGCTTCGCCCGCGAGTACCAGCAGGCCTGGGCGCGCGGCTCGGGCCTGAAGGGCATGGTGGGCGCCGGTCGGGTCGACAAGCCCGCGTGGGTCGAGCCGCCGGTGCCGGCCAGCATGAAGCCCAAGGTGTCCGACGAGCACGGCGGCCTGAGGGTCGGCAAGGGCGTCTTCCACACCAAGTTCGGCGAAGGCGTGCTGCTGACCCTGGAAGGCAGCGGTGCCGACGCGCGCGCCCAGGTCAACTTCGGCCGCCATGGCACCAAGTGGCTGGCGCTGTCGGTCGCCAAGCTGACGCCGATTGATTGATCAGCGTCGCCTTTCGCCGAGAGCCGGATCACGGTGCTGGTGACGCACGACGAGGATGCGCAGGCCTTCCGGTGTGCCGGTGTAGATCACCGTGTAGGGGAAATCGTGGAGCGGGTAGCTGCGGCGGCCGGCGTTGGTTGGCGTACCCAGCTCAGGCTGGCGTTCAATGAGCTGGGCGACGCGCTCGAATTCGTCGAGAAAGCGCAGGGCGATGCCGAGACCGGCTTCCCGTCGGTAGAAGCGGAAAGCGGCTGCCAGTTCTTCGGCAGCCAGACGGTGGATGGAGCGGCTCACGCGTTCTCGTCGCGCAGGCGTGCCAGGACCTTTTCAAGCGGTTCGAACTCGACGGACTCCGCCTCACGCTGGGCCGCCACGGCATCCCATGCCGCGTCCCGCGCCGCGTCGGCATCAAGGCTGGCGACCACACGGTCCAGCAGCTTGGTCCGTTGCGCAGGAGGCAGTTTCAGCACCTCGGCTTCCAGCGTTTCAAAGTGGGTGTCCATGGCGCCTCCGGAGTTTGCACGCCGACAGCTTGCCACAATCGTTCGTGGCGGCGGACGCGGGCTCTACCGACCCACGATGACGACGTGGGCCTGCATCAGCGTGTCGATGGCGCCGACGCCGAAGCGCTCGCCGATGGCCTGGGCCACATGGGCCGTCAGCTCGGGCAGCCGGCCCGGCGCGCGCGCCTCGAGTTCGCCCCGCAGCGGCGTGCCCTGGCAATAGCCCAGCGCCGGGTGCGAGGGCGACTCGGCGCATGCGCGCAGCGGCAGGGTGACCACGTCGGCCTCGTGCTCGAAGCCCGCGGCGGCGAGGTCGGTCCGCAGCTGGTCCACGTCGTGGTAGCCGTGCGGCGTGCGGGCGAGGAAGCGCGGCGGGTCGTCCGGAAAGACCTGGGCCAGGGCGTGGGTCACGGTCTCGGCCAGCTCGTTGCTGTCGATGTGGTCCCAGACGTTGAACAGTAAGATGCCGCCCGGCTTCAGCACGCGCCGCACCTCGGCGAAGGCGTGCGGCCGGTCGGGGAAGAACATGGCGCCGAACTGGCAGGCCACGAGGTCGAAGCCGGCGTCCTCGAAGGGCAGCTCCATGGCGTCGGCCAGCCGCCATTGCACGGGCCGCCCGGTGCCCAGCGTCGCGGCCATGTCGAGCATGGTGGCGTTGAGGTCGCTGGCGACGATATCGGTCTGCGGGGGCAGCTCGGCCGCGAGGCGGCGCGTCAGCATGCCGGTGCCGGCGGCGATCTCCAGCACCTGGGTGGGGCGCAACGCAGCGGCGCGTGCCGCCAGGTCGACCGCATAGGGTTCGAAGATCAGCGGCACCATGTAGCGCTCGTAGAGCTGGGGGACGGAGCCCGTGAAGCCCCGGTCGTCGAGGTCCATGGGCCGATTCTGGGGCGATGCTAGGCTCGCCGCCGCTGCCTTCGCAATTGCTTGCAAATTCGCCATGACCGATCCCCGCCCCACCCAGGCGGAGCTCGACGCCTTCCTGAAGGCCGAGTTCCCGCAGACTCGCTGCACGCTGGAAGCCATCGATGACGACGGTGTCGTCATGGCCCACCCGATCGGCGAGACCGAACTGCGGCCTGGGGGCACGGTGTCGGGCCCAGTGATGATGACGTTGGCCGACGTGGCCCTCTACGTCGCCATCCTGGCCCGCGTGGGCATCGTGCCGCTGGCGGTGACGACCAGCCTGACGGTGAACTTCCTGCGCAAGCCGCGGGCCGACCGCCGCGTCATCGCCCGCTGCCGGCTCATGAAGCTGGGCAAGTCGCTGGCCGTGGGCGAGGTGTGGATCAGCTCGGAAGGCGAGGAGGAGCCCGTCGCCCACGCCGTGGGCACCTACGCCATCCCGCCGCAGCGTTAGGCGTCGGTGCGGCTCAGCACGTCGCTCGGCGCGCCGAACATGAAGCAGTCGACGAATGTGAAGTACAGCGACGCGTAGTAGACCGGCGACAGCATCAGCCCGGTGATCTGCAGGGCCAGGGCGGGGTCCAGGGCCAGGCCGAGCATGCCGGCCAGCAGCAGCATCGCGGCGAACCAGCCGGCGATGAGGGCGCCCCAGAGCAGCCCGTTGAGCAGGAAGGCCGTCTTGTTGCGCCACAGGGCCAGGGTGCTGGAGAACAGCGCCTGGGCCACGCCCTGGCCGCCCCAGTGCACGAGGGCGGGCGCATGCCAGAAGGGCACCGACAGGGCCAGCATGCCCAGGCCGAAGGTCAGCCCGCTCCAGACCAGGCGCGGATCGGTCGCCGCGGCGTCGATGGCGTCCTTGTCCTTGCCGGCGGCCATCAGCTCCTGCAGTCGCTCGGAGCTGCCCCCGTCGATCCAGTAGGCCAGGCCCATGACGGCCGAGATGCCGACGAGGTAGAGCAGGCACAGCAGCAGCTGGCGGCGGCTGCGTTCGGGCGTCAGGCGCAGCGGGCTCAGGAAGGTGGCGACGTCGGGCCGCTTGCGCTGCAGCGTCAGGTGGGTGGCGAGCATGAAGCCCAGCGAGACCAGGGGCATGACCGCCAGCAGCAGCGCCGTGCCGAGGCCCGGCAGCACCAGGATGAGCAGCTTGGAGCACAGCGACAGCGTGAGGATGCCCATCGAGAAGGCCCAGGGCTGGCGCTGGAAGACCTTGAAGCCGTGGCGTATCCATAGCCGGCCGTTACGGGCCGGCACCTGCTGGAGGTGCAACTGCATGGTCATGCCAGACCCTCGCGCGATGCATGCATCGCGCGATCCCCCGGGGGAATGGCCGCTTGCCTGGGGCGGGCCGGCGCGGCGCGGCTCATTCAGCCGCTCCGCCATGCAGGGCATGCCAGGGCCTGGCGATGCGTTGGCGCAGCACGCGCTCGAAGTGGCGCGGGTCGTGGGCCTTGAGCAGGCTGGCCTCGCGCGGCAGGTGCAGGTCGAACAGCCGCGACACCCAGAAGCGCAGCGCCGCCGCGCGCATCAGGGCCGGCAGCAGGCGATGCTCGGCGCCGGTCAGCGGCCTGACGCCCTCGTAGGCGGCGACGAAGGCCGCCGCCCTGTCCTCGACGAGGCGGCCGTCCGCCAGGTCGATGCACCAGTCGTTCAGGCAGACGGCCAGGTCGAACAGCCAGGTGTCGACGCCGGCGAAGTAGAAGTCGAAGAAGCCGGTGAGCCGCTCGCGCCCCGGGCCTTCGCCCGGCTCGAACATGACGTTGTCGCGGAAGAGGTCGGCGTGGATGGGACCGGAGCAGTCCCTCAGCAGCTCGGCATAGAGGGGCGATGCCGCCAGCTGCTCCTGGTAGGCTAGCTCGCTGCGCAGCAGCTCGGCCTGCCCGGGCTCGAGGAAAGGCAGCAGTTGCGGCACCACCTCCCGCCACCAGGCCAGGCCGCGCAGGTTGGGCTGGTGCAGAGGGAAGTCGCGCCCGGCCAGGTGCATGCGGGCCAGCGTCGCGCCGACCTGCTGGCAGTGGAAGGCGTCGGGCGCCAGTTGGTGGCCGCCGTGCAGGCGGTCGACGATGGCGGCGGGCTTGCCGGCCACCTCGAAGAGGATCTCGCCGCTGCGGTCGGCGTGCGGCTCGGGCACCGGCACGCCGCGCCTGGCCAGGTGCTGCATCAGCCGCAGGTAGAAGGGCAACTGCTCGGCCGTCAGGCGCTCGAAGAGGGTGAGCACATAACGGTGCAGGTGATCGTCGCGTGTGCAGTCGACGAAGTAGTTGGTGTTCTCGATGCCGGCGCCGATGCCGCGCAGGGAACTGAGCTGCCCCAGCTCGAGATGGTCCAGCAGGGCTTGCGCCTGGGCGGGGCTGACTTCGGTGAATACGGCCATGAAAGGTCTGGAAGGCGACCCCGAGGGCCGCGCGGGATCAGAAGTTGAGGACTCGCCAGACCCGCGTGCCCGAGCCGCTCTTGCTCAGCCCGGTGCCTGTGCCGCCGGCCGACTCGCGCCCCGCGTCGTTGACGACGATCTCGTAGTCCGGCGCCTTGGTCTTCTTGTTCTTGACCGTGACCTTGCGGGTCTCGCCGCGCACGCGCAGCTCCTCGATGCGGACCTGGTCGTCCTCGGCGACGTTGCGTTCGACCTTGGGCTCGGGCGGCGGGTCGGCAAGGGCGGCACCGCAGAGGGCGGCCAACAGCAGGGGGGCGGCAAGACGGCGCATGATGCTGCCGATTCTAGGCGGCAGGCCCGGCCCGGCTCCTGGACAATCCCTTGCCATGAGTAAACCCATCATGCTGCTGGTCGATGGCTCCAGCTACCTCTACCGCGCCTTCCATGCCATGCCCGACCTGCGCGGCCCCGAGGGCCAGCCCACCGGCGCGGTGCGCGGCATGGTGGCCATGCTCAAGAAGCTGCAGACCGACGTCGGCGCCGAGCATGCCGTCTGCGTGTTCGATGCACCCGGCAAGACCTTCCGCGACGAGTGGTATCCGGAGTACAAGGCCCAGCGCTCGCCCATGCCGCCGGAGCTGCGCGCCCAGATCGAGCCCATCCACGAGGTCGTCCAGCTGCTGGGCTGGCCGACGCTGGTGGTGCCGGGCGTGGAGGCCGACGACGTCATCGGCACGCTGTGCTGCATCGGTGCGCGCGAGGGCCACCGCATCATCGTCTCGACCGGCGACAAGGACCTCTCCCAGCTCGTCAACGCCGACGTGGAGCTCATCAACACGATGAGCAACGAGCGCCTGGACGAAGCCGGCGTGCTGGCCAAGTTCGGCGTGCCGCCCGGGCGCATCGTCGACTACCTCACGCTGATGGGCGACACGGTGGACAACGTGCCGGGCGTGGCCGGTGTCGGCCCGAAGACGGCGGCCAAGTGGATCGCCGAGTACGGGTCGCTGGACGGTGTCATCGCGGCGGCCTCCGCCATCAAGGGCAAGGCCGGCGAGAACCTGCGCGCCGCGCTGGACTGGCTGCCGATGGGCCGCAAGCTGGTCACCGTGAAGGTGGACTGCGAGCTGGCCGAGCACGTCCCCGGCTGGCCCAAGCTCGACGAACTCGCCTTCCGCGAACCCGACAAGGCGGCGCTGGGCGAGTTCTATGCACGCAACGGCTTCAAGGCCTGGCTGCAGGAGCTGACCGGCGATGCCCTTGCCGTCCAGCCCAAGGCGCCGCCCTCGGCCGGGCCTGGCCTTTTCGACGAGGCCTCGCCGGCTGCGCCGTCCGCCGGCGAGGCGGGCCGTTACGAGACCATCCTGCGCATGGACCAGCTGGAAGCCTGGCTGGCGCGCCTGCATGCAGCGCCGCTGGTGGCGCTGGACACCGAGACCGATTCCCTTGACCCGATGGCGGCGCGCATCGTCGGCATCTCCTTCGCCGACAAGCCGGGCGAGGCCGCCTACGTGCCCCTGGCCCATGCCGGCCCTGACGCGCCTGAGCAGTTGCCGCTGGACGAGGTGCTGGCGCGCCTCAGGCCCTGGCTGGAGGATGAGTCGGCCAAGAAGATCGGTCAGAACCTCAAGTACGACCGCCATGTGCTGGCCAACCACGGCATCCGGCTCGCGGGCGTCCAGCATGACACCCTGCTGCAGAGTTATGTGCTGGAGGCCCACAAGACCCACAACCTCGAGGCCCTGGCCGAGCGCCACCTCGGCCGCAAGGGCCTGAGCTACGAGGACCTCTGCGGCAAGGGCGTGCACCAGATCCCCTTCTCGCAGGTGGACGTGGCGCGGGCGACGACCTACTCCGGCGAGGACTCGGAGATGTGCCTGCACCTGCATCAGGTGCTGTGGCCGCTCATCGAGGCCGACGCCGGGCTGACGCGCATCTACCGCGACATCGAGATCCCGACCGCCGAGCTGCTGGCGCGCATCGAGCGCCACGGCGTGCTGATCGACTCGGAGAAGCTCAAGCTGCAAAGCCACGAGATCGGCCAGCGCCTCGTGCTGCTGGAGCAGCAGTGCTACGACATCGCCGGCCAGCCCTTCAACATCGGCAGCCCCAAGCAGATCGGCGACATGCTGTTCGGCAAGCTCGGCCTGCCCGTCATCAAGAAGACCGCCACGGGCGCGCCCTCGACCGACGAGGAGGTGCTGACCGAGCTGGCCGCCGACTTCCCGCTGCCTGCCAAGATCCTGGAGCATCGCGGGCTGTCCAAGCTCAAGAGCACCTACACCGACAAGCTGCCGCTGCAGGTCAACGCCCGCACGGGGCGCGTGCACACCAACTACGCGCAGGCCGTGGCCGTGACCGGGCGGCTGTCCAGCAACGAGCCCAATCTGCAGAACATCCCCATCCGCACGGCCGAGGGCCGGCGCGTGCGCGAGGCCTTCATCGCGCCCGAGGGCTGCCGCATCGTCAGCGCAGACTACTCCCAGATCGAGCTGCGCATCATGGCCCACATCAGCGAGGACCCGGGCCTGCTGCGCGCCTTCCAGGAGGGCCAGGACGTGCACCGCGCCACGGCGAGCGAGGTCTTCGGTACCCCGCTGGACGAGGTCTCCAGCGAGCAGCGGCGTTATGCCAAGACCATCAACTTCGGCCTGATCTACGGCATGGGGGCCTTCGGCCTGGCCTCGGCCCTGGGCATCGAGCAGAAGGCGGCCAAGGACTACATCGACCGCTACTTCACCCGCTTCGCCGGGGTGAAGCGCTACATGGACGAGACCAAGGCCTCCGCAGCGGAGCGCGGTTATGTGGAGACGCTGTTCGGCCGCCGCATCTACCTGCCCGAGATCCGCGGCGGCAACGGCGCACGCCGGGCCGGCGCCGAGCGCCAGGCCATCAACGCGCCCATGCAGGGCACGGCGGCCGACCTCATCAAGTTGGCCATGCTGGCCGTGCAGGCCGAGCTCGACCGGGCCGGCAAGGCGGCCCGCATCGTCATGCAGGTGCACGACGAACTCGTCTTCGAGGTGCCGGAGGCGGAGATCGACTGGATGCGGACCGAGGTGCCACGGCTGATGGCCGGCGTGGCGGCGCTGAAGGTGCCGCTGCTGGCCGAGGTGGGCGTGGGCGCCAACTGGGAAGAGGCCCACTGACCCTCGAGCCGCCGACAGGGGTTTTCTGTATTTTCTGGAAAAAGGGCAAAATTGGGCCTCACTCAGGAGACATGCCCATGGCCGCCCTTCCCGACGCCGCCCTGACCGACCCGCTGCCCAGCGTCTCGGCGACCCAGCTCGTTGCCGGCATCCAGAAGGTGGGCCGCGCCGTGGCGGCCCATGGCGCCGTGCTGATCACCAAGCACGACCAGCCGGCCTTCGTGCTGATGTCGGTCGAGCGCTATCGCGAGCTGCAGCGGGCCGCGGAGCCTGACCTCGGCGCCCTCGGTAGCGAGTTCGACGCCATGCTGGCCCGCATGCAAGGGCAGGGCGGGGCGCTGGCGGAGGCCTTCGCGATGGCGCCGGAGGCCGTCGCCGCCGCGGCCGTCAGGGCCGCCCGTCCGGCCCGCCGCAAGGCCGCCTGAGCCTTGCCGGCCACTCTCTACGTGCTGGCCGGCGTCAACGGGGCCGGCAAGAGTTCGCTGGGCGGTGCGGCCATCCAGGCTGCCGGTGCGGAGTTCTTCAACCCCGACGCCTGGGCCGCCCGGCTGCGTGCCCAGCAGCCCGGCCTGAGCGCCGAGCAGGCCAACGGCCTAGCCTGGACGCTGGGCCGGCGGGCGCTGGAGAAGGCGCTGGCCGAGGGTCTGACCCATGCCTTCGAGACGACCCTGGGCGGCGCCAGCATCACGCGGCTGCTGCTGGACGGCGCCCGCGGCGGTGCCCGCGTGCACGTCTGGTTCGCCGGCCTGGCCACGCCGGAGCTGCACCTGCGGCGCATCCAGGCGCGCGTGGCGGCCGGCGGCCACGACATCCCCGAGGCCAAGGTGCGCGAGCGCTTCGACGCCAGCCGCGCCAACCTCGTCCGGCTGATGCCCCACCTGGCCAGCCTGCGCCTGTTCGACAACAGCCACGAGGCCGACCCGCGTGCCGGCCGCAAGCCGCGGCCCGTGCTGCTGCTGCAGATGCAGGAGGGGCGGGTGATGTCGCATGCGCCCCTGCCCGAGGTGCCAGCCTGGGCGCGTCCGCTGCTGGCCGCGGCCCTGCGTTGACTATCATGGCTGCCGTCGAAGAATAGAGGTTGGGTGTCGATGAGGTTCCTTCTGGTGGACGCGTTTCCGATGGTGCGTGCGGCGCTCACCGGCCTGATCGAACAGCACTTCGCCGGCGCCCGGGTCCAGGGCGTCGACACCGTCGATGCGGCCCGCTCCGCGCTGGCGGCGTCGTTGCCCCGTCTGGTGTTGCTGGACCTGCGGGTGGAGGGGGGCTTCGAGTTGCTGCAGCAGCTGCGCCGCGATCACCTGATGCTGCCGGTCGTCGTCATCTCGGGCAGCGACGAGGCCGAGGACGCCCTGCACGCGCTGGAGGCCGGGGCCGTGGGTTACGTGCCTGAGCGCAGCGACCTGGACACCCTCGTGCAGGCCCTGCAGCTCGTGCTGGCCGGCGGCACCTACGTCCCGCCGCTGAAGCCGCGCGTGGACGAGGCGCCGGCGTCCGCCATTCCGGCCCTGCCCGACTGGGCCGGCCTGCCGCTGACGCCGCGCCAGAAGGACGTGCTGCACCTGCTGACGCAGGGCTTGTCGAACAAGCTGATTGCGCGCGAACTCGGCGTCAGCGTCGACACCGTCAAGGACCACGTCGCCGCGGTGCTCAAGGCCCTGGGCGTCAACTCGCGCACCCAGGCCGTGGTGGCGGCCCAGAAGGTCCGCGGCTGACGCTGCAGCCTACAGCCGTCTGGCCACCTCGGCCTTGAACCAGCCCGATTCGAGATAGGCGTAGAGGTTGCGGCCCGGACAGACGGTCTGGTGGCTGTAGTCCTTGTGGCTGGCGATGGCGTCGGGCCCCAGGCCATGCTCGCGGGCCAGCCAGGCGGTCAGCTCGACCGCGGCCTGCAGCTGCGCGGGCGTGGGCTGCTGCTCCTCGAAGTTGCCGACCAGCATGACCAGGGCGTGGCCGCGCGGGTCGTACTCGGTGTTGGTGTCTCCCGGCTGGGCCAGGGGCCGCGCGGCGTAGATGTGGCCGTCGGTCCCGATGACGTAGTGGTAGGGGATGTCGGCCCAGTGCTTGGTCTCGCGCGACCACTGCTGCAGACGCCGCAGATAGGCCTGGATGTCCGTGCCGGCCTGCCAGATCTCGCCCTGGTGGTGGAGGGTGATGTGCGTGATGGGCTGCGGCGCCGCCGCCGAGGGCGCGCTGTGGCCGCCCCAGGCCTCGACGGCGACGATGGCGGGCGGTGCGGGCCGCGGCGCCGCGGCGCAACCCGCCAGGGCCAGCAGCAGGGCGATGGCGAGCGCCTTCATCGGACGGCGTCGATGGCGTCCAGCACCGCCTCGGCGGTGGCCGGCGCCCGCAGCGGCGGGTCGCAATGCGCCGGGCCGCAGGCCGCGCAGGCGTCCTTGATGGCCAGCAGGGCGGCGAAGCCCAGCAGCAGCGGCGGCTCGCCGACGGCCTTGCTGCGGTGGATGGTCTCGCTGGCATTGGCCACGCCGAAGAGCTCCACCTTCAGCTCCGGCGGACAGTCGTTGGCGGTCGGGATCTTGTAGGTGCTGGGCGCGTGCGTGGTCAGCACGCCCGTCTTGGGGTGCCAGACCAGCTCCTCCATCGTCAGCCAGCCCATGCCCTGGATGAAGCCGCCTTCGATCTGGCCGATGTCCAGCGCCGGGTTGAGGCTGGCGCCGACGTCGTGCAGCAGATCGGCGCGGGTGATGCGGCTCTCGCCGGTCAGCGTGTCCACCAGGGCCTCGCAGACGGCGCCACCCCAGGCGTAGTAGTAGAAGGGGTGGCCTTGCAGGCGGTTGCGGTCCCAGTGCAGGCCGGGTGTCGCGTAGAAGCCGTCGCTCCAGAGCTGCACGCGCTGCAGGTAGGCCGCGGCGACGAGGTCGGCGAAGGGCAGCGACTGGCCTCCGCCGCTGACGCTGCCGCCTTCGAAGGCCACCAGCTCCGCCGCGCAACCGAAGCGTTCGGCCGCGAAGGCGGCCAGGCGCGCCTTCACCTTGCGCGCGGCGTCCTGTGCAGCCTTGCCGTTGAGGTCGCTGCCGGTGGAGGCGGCCGTGGCCGAGGTGTTGGCCACCTTGCTGGTATCCGTGGCCGAGCAGCGCACGGCCTGCAGCGGCAGGCCAAGCTCGTGGGCGACGACCTGGGCGACCTTGGTGTTGAGCCCCTGGCCCATCTCGGTGCCGCCATGGTTCACGAGCACCGAGCCGTCGGTGTAGACGTGCACCAGGGCGCCGGCCTGGTTCAGGTGGGCGACGTTGAAGGAGATGCCGAACTTGACCGGCGTGAAGGCCAACCCCTTCTTGAACACGTGGTTCTCGGCGTTGAAGGCGTCGATCTCGGCGCGGCGCCGGGCGTAGTCGCTGCTGGTCAGCAGACGTTCGGTCAGGGCCTGGGCATGCAGCTCCTCGACCTGCTGGCCGTAGGGCGTCGTGTCCTGGCCGGGGGCGTAGAAGTTGCGCCGCCTCACCTCGGCCGGGTCCAGGCCCAGCCGGCGGGCGATGCCGTCCAGGATCATCTCGATGGCCAGGGCGCCCTGCGGGCCGCCGAAGCCGCGGAAGGCGGTGTTGCTCTGCGTGTGCGTGCGCGCGCAGTAGCCGTGCATGGCCACGTGGGGCAGCCAGTAGGCGTTGTCGAAGTGGCACAGCGCCCGCGCCATGACGGGGGCGGACAGGTCGGCGCTGTGGCCGGCGTTGGACACCAGCTCGACGTCGGCGGCGAGGAGGCGGCCCTCGTCGTCGAAGCCCACGTCCCAGCGGTAGTCGAAGCCGTGGCGGCGCCCGGTGATGAGGAAATCGTCGTCGCGGTCCAGCCTCAGCTTGACGGCCCGCTTGAGCTTCAGCGCCGCCACGGCGGCGACGCAGGCGAAGAGGGCTGACTGGCTCTCCTTGCCGCCGAAGCCTCCGCCCATGCGGCGGCATTGCACCGTCACGCGGTGGGCTGGCCACCCGAGCGCGTGGGCGACGAGCTGCTGCATCTCGCTCGGGTGCTGGGTGGAGCAGTGCACGAGGATGCCCTCGCCGCCCTCCTGAGGCACCGCCAGGCTGATCTGGCCTTCCAGGTAGAACTGCTCCTGCCCGCCCAGGCTCCAGGCACCCTGGAGGCGGTGAGGCGCGGCGGCGAGGTGGGCGGCGGGTTCGCCCCGCGTCAGGTGCATGGGCGGCAGCACGTACTGGCCGGCGGCGTGGGCCTCGAGGGCCGTCAGCACGGCGGGCAGGGGCTCGGCGCGGACGACTTCCCTCGCCAGCGCGGCGGCGCGGCGGGCCTGCTCGCGCCCGGTGGCGATCACGGCGAACACCGGCTGGCCGGCGTAGCGCAGCTCGCCGTCGGCGAGGATGGGGTCGTCGTGCAGCAGCGGGCCGCAGTTGTTCTCGCCGGCGATGTCGGCGGCCGTCAGCACCGCGACGACGCCGGGCATGCGGCGGATGCGTTCGACGTCCAGGTCCAGCAACCGGCCGTGGGCCAGCGGCGACAGGCCCAGGGCCGCATGCAGGGTGCCAGCCGGCTCCGGCAGGTCGTCGGTGTAGGGCGCCGCGCCGCTGACGTGCAGGTGGGCCGACTCGTGCGGGCGCGGGCTGCCGACGACCGGCTCCGCCACCACCAGGGCTTCGGGCTTGTTCATTGAGGCACCCTTCGCGCTCCGCGCTGTCCCGCCAGGCGGGAATGAGCCCCTTTGGGCGGCCGAGCGGGGCTCATGCCGCCAGCCTCCCGGCACGCCAGATGGTCAGGGTGCGCCTCTCCAGGGTCTCGTGCCAGAGCTTGCGCAGCAGGTTCTGCGCCACCTTGAGCCGGTAGGCCTGAGAGGCTCGCATGTCGGTCAGCGGAGTGAAGTCGGCCGGCAGGGCGGCGGCCGCGGCCTCGGCGGCGGCTTGCGTCCAGGGCTGGCCGACGACGGCAGCCTCGGCGGCTGCCGCGCGCTTGACGATGGCGGCCATGCCGCCGAAGGCGAAGCGTGCCTGCCGCACCTGGCCGTTGCGCAGTTGCAGGGCCAGCACGGCGCAGACGGCCGAGATGTCGCTGTCGTGGCGCTTGGACACCTTGTGGGCGGAGATGGCCCAACTGGTGTCGGGCCGGGGCAGGTGCAGGGCCTCGATGAACTCGCCCGGCTGCAGGTCCTTCTTCATGTAGTCGAGGTAGAAGTCCTGCAGCGGCAAACGGCGCTGCGTGGTGCCGCGGCGCAGCACCACGTCGGCGCCCAGCGCGATGAGGGCAGGCGCCCCGTCGCCGATGGGCGAGCCGTTGGCGATGTTGCCGCCCATCGTGCCGGCGTGGCGCACCGGCGGGGAGGCGAAGCGGCGCCAGAGTTCGGCCAGCGAAGGGGCCAGCTCGGCCAGGGCGGCCCAGGCGTCTTCCAGCGGGGCGGCGGCCCCGATCCACAGCCCCGGCCCGCCGTCGAAGGGCTCGGAGCGGATCTCGCGCAGGGCGTCGACGCGGCCGGTGTAGATGAGCTGGGGCAGGTCGCGGAACTGCTTGTTGACCCACAGGCCGACGTCGGTGGAGCCGGCCAGCAGCGTGGCCTGGGGATAGGCCTCGCACAGCAGCGCCAGGTCCGGCACCGTGCGGGGCGCGTGGAAGCGCAGGCCTGCATGGTCGTAGTCGAGCGGTCCGTCGCTGGCCAGGGCCTGCAGCGCGCGGGTGATGGCCTCGCGGTCCAGCCGCTCGGGTGGTGCGTCGAACATGCGCTCGCCGGCGTCGAGGATGGGCCGGTAGCCGGTGCAGCGGCAGAGGTTGCCGGCCAGGGCGTCGGCGAGCTGCTGGCGGTCGGGCCGGGTGCCGGCGGCCAGGTGGGCCTCGTAGCAAGCCGTCAGCGTCATGACGAAGCCGGGGGTGCAGAAGCCGCACTGCGAGCCATGGCAGTCCACCAGGGCCTGCTGCACGGGACCGAGGCGTTCGGGGCCGCCGACGTCCTCGACCGTCAGCAGGGCGCGGCCGTCCAGCGTGGGCAGGAACTGGGTGCAGGCGTTGACATTGCGCAGCTGCAACTGCCCCGACGCGTCCAGCTCGCCCTGCAGCACCGTGCAGGCGCCGCAGTCGCCCTCGGCGCAGCCTTCCTTGGTGCCGGTACAGCCGGCATGCTCGCGCAGGTAACGCAGCACCGTCGTCGTGGGCGGCAGGCCGTCCACCTCGACGACCTCGCCACGGTGGAAAAAGCGGATGGGACGGGTATTCATGCTGGCCTGGATTGTCGAGCCTTGCCTCAGAATTGCCATATGAGTTTTACTAACCAGGAAAAATTCTCCGATCAACCCCGCCGTTGGGCCCTGCGGGGCGATCTGCTCGACTTCACCGCGGCACCAGCCTGGGGCGAGATCGAGCCGTCGGCGGTGCGTTTCGACCGCGACCACTGGCTGCTGGTCGAGGACGGGCGCATCGTCGGCCGCCAGGCCGAGGCGCCGGACGCGTCCTGGGTGCGCAAGGACCATGCCGGCCAGCTCGTGCTGCCGGGCTTCATCGACACCCACGTGCACTGCCCCCAGCTGGAGGTCATCGCCTCCTACGGCACCGAACTGCTGGACTGGCTGGAGCGGTACACCTTTCCGGCCGAGGCGGCCTTCGCCGACCCGGCGCGCTCGCGTGCCGGTGCCGAGGTCTTCCTGGACGCCTTGCTGGCCAGCGGCACGACCTCGGCCGTCGTCTTCCCGACCGTGCACAAGGTGTCGGCCGAGGCCCTGTTCGAGGCCGCGGCGGCGCGCGGCATGCGCCTGGTCACCGGCAAGGTGCTGATGGACCGACATGCGCCCGACGGGCTGCGCGACGACGTGGCCCAGGCCGAGCGCGACTGCATCGACCTCATCGACCGCTTCCACGGCCAGGGGCGCCTGGCCTATGCCGTGACCGTGCGCTTCGCGCCGACCAGCACGCCGGCCCAGCTGGCCATGGCGGGCGCCCTGTGCCGGGCCGATGCCAGCCTCTACATGCAGACCCACGTGGCCGAGAACCGCGCCGAGGTCGACTGGGTGGCGCGCCTCTTCCCCGAGGCGCGCAGCTACCTGGACGTCTACGAGCGTGCCGGCCTGCTCCACGAGCGCGCGGTGCTGGCCCACGGTATCTGGCTCGACGCCCACGACCGCATCCTCATCGCCGACCGCGGCGCCCAGGTGGCGCACTGCCCGTCGAGCAATCTCTTCCTGGGCAGCGGGCTGTTCGACTGGGCGGGCGCGGCCTTCAACGTCAGCCTCGCGTCCGACGTCGGCGGCGGCACGACGCTCAGCCTGCCGCGCAACATGCTCGATGCCTACAAGGTGCAGGCCCTGCGCGGCGAGCGGTTGACGGCTTGGACGGCCCTGCACGCGGCCACGCGCGGTGCGGCCGAGGCCCTGGGCCTGGGCGACGAGATCGGCGGCCTGTCGGTGGGCCAGGCGGCCGACCTGTGCGTGTGGGACTGGGCGCGCGGCCCCGTAGCCGAGGCGCGCGACGCCGTGGCCAAGGCGCTGCACGAGCGCGTCTTCGCCTGGATGGCGCTGGCCGACGAGCGCAACCTCGCGGCCTGCTACGTCGCCGGCCATCGGCGGGCCTGACCCGCCCGTCCCGCGAATCCGCCGCTTCGTCACAAACCGGATGGAAGGCGGACCGAGGCTGGCTAGAGTCTGACCACTTCATTGAACGGAGACTGCCGGCCGCGAGCCGGCAGGAGAGCCTCGATGTTCAGCTTCCTGCTCTGGTGCATCCTGTTCGTCGCCTGCTGGCCGCTGGCGCTGCTGGCCCTGCTGCTGTGGCCGCTGGTGTGGCTGCTCACGCTGCCGTTCAGGCTGCTGGGCATTGCGGTGGACGGTGCCTTCGCCTTGCTGCGCGCCGTCGTCATGCTGCCGGCGCGGGTGCTGGGCGGACGTTAGCCGCGCCTGGGCCGGCCGCCCGATCGCAAAGCCGCGCAGGCTAAGGCGCCGTGGCCGGCCTGTCGACCCCCCAGCGGCGGTAGAGCTCGGTGGCCGAGCCCGTGCGCAGCCATTGCTCGAAGGCCTGGTCGTAGCGCTGGGCCAGGGCCTCTCCGGCGGCGCTGCGGCCGAAGGCCATGTGGCCGTGCAGCACGTCCAGCGGCGGCGAACAGCGGCCGACGGCCTCGGCCAGGCCGAGGCGCTGCAGCACCGGCTGGCAGTTGCGGTCGTTGGCGGCGAAGAGCTCCACTCGACGCTTGCCCAGCATCTGCAGGCCCGCCTCCACGTTCTGCACCCAGGTCAGCTGGCCGAGCAGGGGCTTCATGCGCTCGAAGCGGCTGCCGTAGGCCCAGCCGCGCACGGCGGCCACCGGCGTCTGCGCCAGGTCCGCGAACTCCCCGGTCCAGCGGCCTTCCTCGCCGCGGCGGGCGTACCAGACCATGGCGTCGGAGTAGAAGGAGCGCACGCTGAAGAGCATGCGCGTCTCGCGTTCCGGCGTGCGGTAGGGGCCGATCAGGATGTCGGCCTCGCCCTGCTCCAGCATCAGCTGCGCCCGGGACCAGGGCAGCCATTCGCAGCGCACGCCGTCGCCGAACAACTGGCCCAGCAGGTCCACGGCCAGGCCCTTGGGGGCGACGCCTTCGGCACCTTCGAAGATGCGGGCGAATTGCGAGCCCACGGCGCGCAGCGGCGTCGCGTGCGCCGGCCGGGCCAGCGCCAGGCCGGCCATCCACCCCAACCCCGCCCTGCACCACGCGCGCCGTGTCGGCATGCCCTGCTCCCGGTCGTCGGATGGGTCGATGATGCGCGCGGCCCGCGCCGGGATCAAGGAATGTCGATCTCCCGCAGCGGGTAGCCGCTGCCGCCGCGGCGGTCGTCGAAGAAGCAGCGCAGGGTCTCGCGCGTGGTTCGGAAGGCGATGTCGTCCCAGGGGATCTCGTCCTCGCCGAAGAGCCGGGCCTCGAGGGATTCGGGGCCGGGATCGAAGTCGGTGGACCGCAGCCGGGCCCGGTAGAAGAGGTGGATCTGGCCGACGCGCACGACGTTGAGCACGGTGTAGAGCGCACCCATCTCGATGTCGGCGCCGGCCTCCTCGTGGGTCTCGCGCAGCGCGCCCTCGGCGGTGGTCTCGCCGAGTTCCATGAAGCCGGCCGGCAGGGTCCACAGCCCGTGCCGCGGCTCGATGGCGCGCCGGCACAGCAGGACGCGGCCGTCAGCCTCCCAGACCGGCAGCGTGCCGACGACGTTGAGCGGGTTCTGATAGTGGATGTGGTCGCACGCCGTGCAGATGGCGCGTTCGCGGTTGTCGTCCGGCGGGACGCGGTAGTCCACGGCGGCGCCACAGTCCGGGCAATGCTTGAAGCGGCTGGGGATGGGCATGCGGACGAGTTTATAGAGGGTCAAAATCGCCATCATGAAGCTCTATAACTACTTCCGCTCCTCCGCCTCCTGGCGGGTGCGCATCGGCCTGGCGCTCAAGGGCCTGGACTACGACTACGCGTCCATCCACCTCCAGAAGAACGAGCAGTTCGCCGAGCCCTTCGCCAACCAGCAGGTCTCCCACCTCGTGCCCGCCCTGGTGCTGGACGACGGCCGCTGGCTCAGCCAGTCCATGGCCATCCTGGAATACCTGGACGAGACCCACCCCGAGCCGCCGCTGCTCCCTCGCGACCCCGTCGCGCGCGCCACGGTGCGGGCCCTGGCCCAGGACATCGGCTGCGACATCCATCCCATCAACAACCTGCGCGTGCTGCGCTACCTGAAGAACGACCTCGCGCTGGAGCAGGAGACGGTCGACCGCTGGTACCGCCACTGGGTCGCCACGGGCCTGGCCATCGTCGAGCAGCGCCTGCAGCACACGGCCGGCACCTTCTGCTTCGGCGACGCGCCCGGCATGGCCGATTGCCTGCTGGTGCCCCAGGTCTACAACGCCCAGCGCTTCGAGTGCCCGCTGGACGCCTATCCCACCGTCATGCGCGTCAACGCCGCCTGCCTGGCCCTGCCGGCCTTCGCCAACACCCACCCCGGCGTCTGCCCCGATGCGGCCTGACCCCGACTGGCTGAGCCCGGAGTGGCCGGGCGTGACGGCCTTCATGACGACGCGCGGCCCCAATTTCGGGCGCAAGGCGGGCGACCCGCAGCAGGCCCGCGCCAACCGCGCCGGGCTGGCGGAACTGCTGGGCGCGCGGCCCATCTTCCTCGACCAGGTGCACGGTGCCGAGGTCGCGCGGCTGCGGCCCGACTGGCACGACGACAACGCGCCCCGGGCCGATGCCGCCGTGTCCACCGATCCCGACCTGGCCGTCGCCATCCTCGTGGCCGACTGCCTGCCGGTGTTGTTCGCGGCGCCCGGCGGTGTGGCGGGCGCGCATGCCGGCTGGCGCGGCCTCGCGGCCGGCGTGCTGGAGAACACGGTGGCGGCGCTGTGCGATGCCGCGGGCTGCGCGCCGGCCGACGTGAAGGCCTGGCTGGGCGCCTGCATCGGCCCGGAGGCCTTCGAGGTGGGGCCGGAGGTGGTGGCCGCCTTCGGCCGGCAGCCGCTGGCGCAGGACCAGCCGGGTTTTGCCTACCGCCCCAACCCCGAGCCGCGCTGGCGAGCCGACCTGCCGGCGCTGGCCCGCGAGCGCCTGCGGGCCGCTGGCGTTGGCGACATCAGCGGCGGGGGCTGGTGCACGCTGACCGAGGACTCACGCTTCTTCTCGTTCCGGGGCGAGACCCTCGGCCGGCCCCGTGGCCGCATGGCCGCCTGCATCAGCCTGCGCTGAGGCGTCGGCCGCCCGCCGGCGCCGGCGGCGCCCCGGCGTGCCGAGGATGTAGAGCAGCAGGCCCAGCGGCAGCACGCCATAGAGCATCAGGGTGACGAAGGCGCCGAACAGCGTGCCCTGGGGGCTCAGCGCCTCGGCGGCGGCCATCATCAGCGCAACATAGGCCCAGGCGATGGCGACGAGATACATGATGATGGGGGTGTCATGGGCGCGTCAGCGCCCGTGGTTACAAGGCCGTGTCAGCCGGATGTGGCAAGCTTATTGCAACGGTCCGGTACAGGCCCGCCCAGGAGGAAGGATCCGAGGAGACCCATGGCCCATCGCAAGAAGAACGACACGTCGCCCCCGGTCGAGGGCCAGGCCTTCGCGGACCTGATGCAGCAGATGGCCCATCTGCCGCAGATCCCGCCTGCGACGCTGGCCGAGTTGCAGGCGGACTATCTCAAGCAGGCCACCGCGCTGTGGAATGCCTCGCTCGGCCAGGGCGATGCGGGGTCGCCCGGCGACCGGCGCTTCGCCGCACCCGAGTGGCGAGCCAACCCGGCGGCCCACTTCATGGCCCAGCTCTACCTGCTCAACGGCCGTGCGCTGCAGCAGATGGCGGCGGCCGTGGAGGCCGACGACAAGACGCGGGCGCGCATCCGCTTCGCCGTGCAGCAGTTCGTCGACGCGGCCTCGCCGAGCAACTTCCTCGCCCTCAACCCCGAGGCCCAGAAGCTCGCCCTCGACAGCCATGGCGAAACCCTTGCACGCGGCCTGCAGCACCTGTGGGGCGACGTGCAGCGCGGCCACGTCTCGCAGACCGACGAGAGCGCCTTCGAGGTGGGTCGCAACGTGGCCACCACCGCCGGCAGCATCGTCTTCGAGAACGAGCTCTTCCAGCTCATCGAGTACGCGCCGCTGACGGCGCAGGTCAAGGCCCGGCCGCTGCTGATGGTGCCGCCCTGCATCAACAAGTACTACATCCTCGACCTGCAGCCCGATAACTCGTTGATCCGTTATGCCGTGGCCGAGGGGAACCGGGTCTTCGTCGTCAGCTGGCGCAACCCGGACGAGTCCGTCAAGCACCTGGGCTGGGACGACTACATCGACAGCGGCGCCATCCAGGCCATCCGCGTGGCGCAGGAGATCTCCGGCCAGGACCAGATCAACACGCTGGGCTTCTGCGTCGGCGGCACCATCCTCGCCACCGCCCTGGCCGTGCTGGCTGCGCGAGGCGAGCAGCCGGCCGCCAGCGTCACGCTGCTCACCACGCTGCTGGACTTCACCGACAACGGCGTGCTGGACATCTTCATCGACGAAGCCAGCGTGCGGCTGCGCGAGGCCACCCTCGGCGCCGAGGCGCCCCAGGGCCCGCAGCTCCTGCACGGCCAGGAGCTGGCCACGACCTTCAGCTTCCTGCGGCCCAACGACCTGGTCTGGAACTACGTCGTCGGCAACTACCTCAAGGGCGAGGCGCCGCCGCCCTTCGACCTGCTCTACTGGAACGGCGACTCGACCAACCTGCCCGGGCCGATGTTCTGCTGGTATCTGCGCCACACCTACCTGCAGAACGAGCTGAAGCAGCCCGGCAAGCTGACCGTCTGCGGCGAGCAGGTCGACCTCGGCGCCATCGAGTCGCCCGTCTACATCTACGGCTCGCGCGAGGACCACATCGTGCCCTGGCATGCGGCCTACCGCAGCACCCAGCTGCTCAAGGGCAAGCGGCGCTTCGTGCTCGGAGCCTCGGGCCACATCGCGGGCGTCATCAACCCGCCGCCCAAGCCGGGCAAGCCGCCCAAGCGCAGCCACTGGATCGCCAAGGGCGCCGCCCTGCCGGCGGACCCCGAGGCCTGGTTCAAGACCACCACGGAGCACCCGGGGAGCTGGTGGCCGGACTGGTCGGCCTGGCTGGCCTCGCATGCCGGCGCCGCCAAGGCGGCTCCCAAGGCCCCGGGCAACCGCAAATACAAGGCCATCGAGCCCGCGCCTGGCCGCTACGTCAAAGTCAAAGCCTGAAAGGAAACCGAACCATGAGCAAGCAAGAGATCGTCATCGTCGCCGCAGCGCGCACCGCCATCGGCAAGTTCGGGGGCACCCTCGCCAAGACGCCCGCCAGCGAGCTGGGCGCCGCCGTCATCCAGGACCTGCTGCGCCGCACCGGCCTGGCGGGCGACCAGATCGGCGAGGTCATCCTCGGCCAGGTGCTGACCGCCGGCGTGGGCCAGAACCCGGCCCGCCAGGCCGTCATCAAGTCCGGCCTGCCGCAGGCGGTGCCCGCCATGACCATCAACAAGGTCTGCGGCTCGGGCCTGAAGGCCGTGATGCTGGCCGCCCAGGCCATCCGCGACGGCGACAGCGAGATCGTCATCGCCGGCGGCCAGGAGAGCATGAGCATGAGCCCCCACGTGCTCAACGGCTCCCGCGACGGCCAGCGCATGGGCGACTGGAAGATGGTGGACACCATGATCGTCGACGGCCTGTGGGACGTGTACAACCAGTACCACATGGGCATCACCGCCGAGAACGTGGCCAAGAAGTACGGCATCACCCGTGAGCAGCAGGACGCCCTGTCGCTGGCGTCGCAGCAGAAGGCCGCTGCCGCCCAGGACGCTGGCCGCTTCAAGGACGAGATCGTGCCCTTCAGCATCCCGCAGAAGAAGGGCGACCCCGTCGTCTTCGCGGCCGACGAGTTCATCAACCGCAAGACCAATGCCGAAGCCCTTGCCGGCCTGCGCCCCGCCTTCGACAAGGCCGGCAGCGTGACGGCTGGCAATGCCTCCGGCCTGAACGACGGCGCCGCGGGCGTGGTGGTCATGACGGCAGCCAAGGCCGCCCAGCTCGGCCTCACGCCCCTGGCCCGCATCGCCTCCTACGCCAGCGCCGCGCTCGACCCGGCCTACATGGGCATGGGCCCCGTGCCCGCCGCCCGCAAGGCGCTGGAGCGCGCCGGCTGGAAGCCCGCCGACCTCGACCTGCTGGAGATCAACGAGGCCTTCGCGGCCCAGGCCTGCGCCGTGCACAACGAAATGGGCTGGGACACGAGCAAGGTCAACGTCAACGGCGGCGCCATCGCCCTGGGCCACCCCATCGGCGCCAGCGGCTGCCGCGTGCTGGTCACGCTGCTGCATGAGATGGTCAGGCGCGATGCGAAGAAGGGCATCGCCTCGCTGTGCATCGGCGGCGGCATGGGCGTGGCCCTGACCGTTGAGCGCTGATACCCTCACCCAACCACAACAGGAGACACACCATGAGCCAGAAAGTCGCATACGTCACCGGCGGCATGGGCGGCATCGGTACCGCCATCTGCCAGCGCCTGCACAAGGAAGGCTTCAAGGTCATCGCGGGCTGCGGCCCGAGCCGCGACTTCACCAAGTGGCTGGACGAGCAGAAGGCCCTGGGCTACACCTTTTACGCCTCGGTCGGCAACGTCGCCGACTGGGACTCGACGGTCGAGGCCTTCCAGAAGGCCATCTCCGAGCATGGCGCCATCGACGTGCTGGTCAACAACGCCGGCATCACCCGCGACCGCATGTTCCTGAAGATGACGCCCGAGGACTGGAAGGCCGTCATCGACACCAACCTGAACTCCATGTTCAACGTGACCAAGCAGGTCGTGCCGGGCATGGTGGAAAAGGGCTGGGGCCGCATCATCCAGATCAGCTCGGTCAACGGCGAGAAGGGCCAGGCCGGCCAGACCAACTACTCGGCCGCCAAGGCCGGCATGCACGGCTTCACCATGGCCCTGGCCCAGGAGCTGGCGAGCAAGGGCGTGACGGTCAACACCGTGAGCCCGGGCTACATCGGCACCGACATGGTCAAGGCCATCAAGCCCGAGATTCTCGAGAAGATCGTCGCGACCATCCCGGTCAAGCGTCTGGGCACGCCCGAGGAGATCGGCTCGGTGGTCGCCTGGCTGGCGGGCGAGGACAGCGGCTTCACGACCGGCGCCGATTTCTCCTGCAACGGTGGCCTGCACATGGGCTGACGCCTTCCGGCGCCCGGCCCTCGAACGGCCTCCCTGCCTTGCGGGAGGCCGTTTTTTTCTCAGAGCGAGGGTTTGTTCACCATCAGGAAGAAGACGATCAGCATGGCCGCGAATGCCGGGTAGCCGAGGGCTTCCCACGCGCGCTGCCAACGGTCGTATCGAGCGGACAGCGGCCGGCCCTCGGCCAGGGCTGCTTCGACCTCGCGGGCCATCTTCAACTGCAGCCACAGCACCGGCAGCCAGCACGCCCCGGCGAAGAGGAAGAGCGCGAGGGACGCGGCGAGCCAGGGCGTGGACAGCGGCCAGCCGGCGGTGTGCGCCAGCCAGATGCCGCTCAGCGGCTGCACGATGACGGCCGGCGTCGTGAACCACAGGTCCGCCCGCACGACCAGCCGGGCGACGACGGCGCGCGCCTCCAGGCTGGGGCTGCGATTGGTGAAGAACAGGTAGAAGGCCGAGCCGAAGCCCGTGCCGGCGAGCAGCACGCTCGACACGACGTGCAGCCACTTGACGATCAGGTAGGTGTTCATCGCGCTGGCGTCTCCGGGGTGAGCAGGTGCAGCAGCGCCAGCACCGGCAGGTTCTTGAGCAGGGCGCCGAAAGGGTCCAGCCACAGCGATGGCATCAGGAGCGTGGCCAGCCCCGTCATGCCGATCACGCCCGCGATGGCCAGGCGGTAGGCGAGGACGCCGGGACGCACGAGCAATAGCAGGCCCACGGCGGCGTCCCAGGCGCAGCCGGCCAGCACCAGGGCCAGGGCCGGGGCTGCGCCCATGCCGGTGGCCTGGCGGAGCAGGGCGACGCCCGCCGCGCCGCCGTCATGCAGGCTGGCCACGACGGTGCCCCACCAGAGGAGCACCAGCGACAGGCGGGCGACGGATGCCTTCATGCCCAGGCGCCTTCCAGGACGTCCCGCAGCGGCCGCGCGGCCGGCGTTGTCGTCGACGCCTCCGTGCTGTCATGGGCCAGCAACTCCAGCGCGGTGCTGCACCAGGGGCCGAGGGGCAGCAGGTCGCCCAGGCGGGCCGAGGCACGCGTGAGGGGCTCGGGCAGTTGGATGCGCCGCGGCGCCGGCAGGCCGCGGGCGACACGGCGGCGGGCGATCCAGTCGGCGATGCTGGCCGCTTCGGGCCCCACGGCCACCCAGGGCGCCAGCGTGGGCGTCGCGAGCAAGGCGACGATGCCTTCGGCCAGGTCTTCGACGCGTATGGGCTGCACCCGGCAGCGCGCCACCGCGGCCGGCAGCGGCAGCCAGGGCAGACGGGCGAGGCGGTCCAGCATCCGGCTGCTCACGCCGCCCGGCCCGATCACCAGGCTGGGCCGGACGACGGCGGCGCGCCCCGCGAGGGCGACTTCGCCCGCGTGCTTGCTGCGGGCGTAGGCGCTCACGCCGCCGCACAGGGCCGACACGTGGACGAGGCGGCGGATGCCGGCCGCATCGCAGGCATCGGCCAGGGCGGCGGGCGCGCGGTGGTGCAGCAGGTCCAGCAGGTCCGCCACGCCATCCCTGCTGTCGCGCAGGCAGCCGGCGGCGTAGACCACGCCGTCGATGCCGTTCAGGCCCGGGGCCCAGGCGGCGGGCCGGTCCCATTGCGTGACCGGCCGCAGCCTGGCCGGCACGGGTTCGTGCCCGACGGCCTGCAGGGCCTGGCAGACATGGCGGCCGATGAAGCCGCCAGCTCCGACGACGAGGATCTTCATGGCTCAGGCCCAGCGGATGGCGGCGCCAAGGGTCAACGCGAGATTCAGTTCGGACATGACGGTCTCCTGGGTTGAAAGCGGCGGCGAAGGGGTCAGCGCATGTCGCAGGCGCCGTCGGCGCGGCAGGAGCGCTGCTGCAAGCGGAAGAAGCCCTGCACGAGGGCATGGGGCAGGCGGTAACGGTTGCGCACGATCCACGGGTAGGCCCGCGCCGCGACACGCGCCGCCCAGGGGCGGGCGAGCCAGCGCGCCACGCGTTGGAAACCGGTGGCGGCGTACATGACCTGGAAGGCTGGAACGCCGACCAGCCAGCTGCCGTCCGGGCGGCGCACGTGCATGAGGCTGAGCAGGGCGGGCATGCCGACGCCGAGCGGCGCCGGGTCGAAGCCGGGTGCGGCGATGTCGACGAATTCCAGCAGGCCGGCGGTGTTGCGCTGCATGAGCATGGCGATCTCGCCGCGGCAGAGCGGGCAGGCGCCGTCGTAATAGACGGTATGGACTTGAGGTGTTATTGCAGTCATGGCGGTTATTTCTGTCTGAAGTGAAATAAACGGGCAAAAAAAGAGGCCGAAAGAGCCTCGTCAACCCGTGGGAGGCATGGGCGGCGTGACGGGGAAGATCGGCGCCGGGGCAGCCGCCTCGGTGCCCTCGCCGGGCCGCACGAACCGCTGCACCTGGGCCCCGAGCCGGAGGATCTTTTCCAGCGTGGCCGGGGACAAGCGCAGCATCTCGTCGGTCCAGCTGCCCAGCGTCTGCATGAAGTCCAGCGTGCTGCGCAGGCGGTCCTGCAGGTCGGGCGGCTCGCGGTCGAGGGCCGGGTCGGCGGACAGCTCCCGCAGCAGCGCGACGGTGGGATCGAACTCGCGCTCCTTGCGCTCGCGCACGATGGTGCGGAACAGCTCCCACACGTCGCCCGAGGTCTCGTAGTAGTCGCGGCGGTCGCCGAGCAGGTGGGTCACGCGGATGAGCCGCCAGTTCAGCAGCTCCTTGAGGCTGTTGCTGACGTTGGAGCGGGCCAGGGCCAGGGTCTCGGCGATGTCTTCGGCATGCAGGGGCCGGCCGTGGACGAAGAGCAGGGCGTGGATCTGCGCGACGCTGCGGTTGACGCCCCAGTTGGAGCCCATCTCGCCCCAGTGGACGATGAAGCGGCGGGCGATGTCGGTGAGTTCCATAGCCGCAAGCGTACTCCGACTGAAATTTCTGTCAATACAGAAATTAAGGCGGCTGGCTTTGGCCGTGGCTATCATGCGACCCGTTTTTTTGAGCGGGAGCGCTTCATGGCCATGGATGTGGTGGATTACGAGATCAAGGGTTCCGAGATGCAGTTCGTCGAGATCGAGCTCGATCCCGGCGAGGCGGCCATCGGCGAGGCGGGCTCGATGTTCTTCATGGATTCGGCCATCGGCATGGACGCCGTCTTCGGCGACGGCTCGGCCAGCCAGGGCGGTTTCCTCGGCAAGCTGCTGGGCGCCGGCAAGCGGCTGCTGACGGGCGAGTCCCTCTTCACGACGGTCTATACCAACCATGGCACCGGCAAGCAGCGCGTGGCCTTCGCCGCGCCCTATCCGGGCAAGATCATCGCGATGGACCTGCGCCAGCTCGGCGGCACGCTGATCTGCCAGAAGGACGCCTTCCTCTGCGCGGCCCGCGGCGTGTCCCTGGGCATCGCCTTTCAGCAGAAGCTCTCCACCGGCTTCTTCGGCGGCGAGGGCTTCATCATGGAGCGCCTCGACGGCGACGGTCTGGCCTTCGTCCATGCCGGCGGCACCATCGTGCGCCGCAGCCTGCAGCCGGGGCAGACCTTGCTGGTGGATACCGGCTGCGTCGTGGCCTACACGCCCAACGTCAATTTCGAGATCCAGTACGTGGGCAAGATCAAGACGGCCCTGTTCGGCGGCGAGGGCCTCTTCCTGGCCAAGCTGACCGGCCCGGGCGAGGTGTGGCTGCAGAGCCTGCCGTTCTCGCGACTGGCTTCGCGCATCTTCGCGGCGGCGCCCCAGATGGGCGGGCACAAGGAAGAGGGCTCGGTCCTGGGTGGCTTCGCCGGTGGCGGCCTGCTGGGCAGCATCCTGGGCGGCGACGACGAATAACCGCCCGGTGACGCGGTGAACTGTGTGCCTGTGTAAAGGGCTGGCCGGCCATGCGTAATTCGCGTCCGGCTTGACCTGGGACAGGGGTGCGCAAGACCCCCCGGGTAAACTCGAAGGGCAGGGCGGCAAGGGGCCGCCCTTTCCTTTGGAGAGCGGGATGTTGCGCAGTTGGGCGGTGGTCTTGGGATTCCTGGCGGCCTTCGGAGCCGAGGCCCAGCAGGCGCGGCCACCGATCTTCGTGCTGAACTCGCTGGACGCCGACATCTCGGTGATCGACCCCGCCAGCTTCGCCGTCGTGAGGCGCATTCCGACGGGCAAGGAACCCCACCACCTCTACCTGTCGCCCGACGAGAAATCCCTCATCGTCGCCAACGCCCTGGGCGACTCGCTGACCTTCCTGAACCCGCGCACCGCCGAGGTCCAGCGCGTGGTGCGCGGCATCTCCGACCCCTACCACCTGCGCTTCTCGCCGGACATGAAGTGGTTCGTCACCGCCTCCAACCGGCTGGACTACGTCAGCCTGTACCGCTGGCAGGGCAGCGAGGCCAAGGAGCCGTTGCAACTGGTCAAGCAGTTCCCCGCGCCCAAGACGCCCAGCCACCTCAACATCGACAGCAAGAGCACGGTGGTGTATGCCAGCCTTCAGGACAGCAGCGAGCTGCTGGCCATCGACCTGGCCACGCAGACCGTGCGCTGGAAGCAACCGGTGGGCAAGCTGCCGGCCGACATCTTCCTGACGCCCGACGACAAGACCCTGCTCGTCGCGCTGACGGGCGACCGCTTCGTCGAGGTCTGGGACGTCTCCGGCAAGGCGCCGCAGCTCGTCAAGCGCATACCCACCGGCGACGGCTGCCACTCCTTCCGCGGCTGGGGCGACAAGCGCCACGTGCTGGTCAGCAACCGTGCCGGCAACACCATCAGCAAGATCGACTACACCACCTTCACCGTCGTCGACCAGTTCCCCGGTCCGGCGGGCCCGGACGACATGGAGGTGCTGGGCGACGGCAAGACCCTGCTCGTGACCTCGCGCTGGGCCGGCAAGCTGACGGAGATCGACACGGCCGCCCACAAGGTGGTGCGCCAGGTCAAGGTCGGCAAGTCGCCGCACGGCATCTGGACCCTGGACCACCAGCCGCGCCAGTGAAGCCCCTCGCCCAGCCTCGCCTCGCTGAACGCGGTCGCGCCCGGTCGGTGCCCCGCGGGGACGGCGATGCTTGCGGCATCAAACCGCAAGCACGTCGCCTGCGGGCCGGCTCGGGAGCGGCCCAGCGCTCGGCCCGCCGCTGGAATGCCCTGATCATCGCTTTAGGCGTGACGACGGCGACAGCCCAGCCGCCCTGCGACAAGCCGGTCTACCTCACCTTCGACACCGGCCACATGGGCGTCGCGCCCCTCGTCGCGGAGACGCTGAAGAAGCACAACGCCAAGGCGACCTTCTTCCTCGCCAACGAGCCCACGCAGGCCGGCGGCACGACGCTGGACGAGACCTGGGCGCCGTGGTGGCGCGAGCGCGCGGCCGAGGGCCACGATTTCGGCGCCCACACCTGGGACCACGACATCTTCATGGCCGACGTGCTCGACGCCGACGGCAAGGTGGTGCGCTTCAAGGTTCGAACCCAGGCCGGCGTCAACCCGCCGGTGGTGCGCGAGCTGACGCCCGAGCAGTACTGCGAGAGCCTGAAGAAGGTGGCCGATCGCTTCACGGCCATGACGGGCAAGCCGCTCGGCCCCATCTTCCGGGCGCCGGCCGGCCGCACCTCCCCGGCCCTGCTGAATGCCGCCAAGGCCTGCGGTTTCGCCCACGTCGGCTGGAGCCATGCAGGCTTCCTGGGCGACGAGCTGCCCAGCCAGAGCCACCCGAATGCCCAGTTGCTGGAGAAGGCCCTGCGCGACGTGAAGCCGGGCGACATCCTGCTCGCCCACCTCGGCATCTGGGAGCGGCAAGACCCCTGGGCGCCTGCGGTGCTGGAGCCGCTGATGACCGGCCTGGAGCAGCGGGGCCTATGCTTCGCGCCGCTGCGCGATCATCCGCGCTACGCCCCACTCTTCAAGACGCCGGAACCCAAGAAGCCGTGATCGACTGGATCGCCAACGCCTTCGACGCCGCCCAGTTGGCGCTGTACGAGAACGTCGTGCAGCCCATCGTCTTCAACCTGGGCTTCGGCAACCTGCTGGAAGACGCCTTCGACGCCACGCGCTGGCTGCTGCTCGGTTTCATCCAGGTCGCCGTGCTGCTGCTGGGCATCCGGCTGCTGGAAAAGCGCTGGCCGGTCGAGCCCGTGACCGACCGCGCGGCCGTGCGCACCGACGTCGTCTACACCCTCATCCACCGGCTCGGCCTCGTGCGGCTGGCGATGTTCTTCAGCATCGAGCCGGCCTGGGATGCCGTCGCCGGGCAGTTGCGCCTGGCCGGCCTGCCGACCTGGCAGCTCGACGCGCTGTGGCCGGGCGTCACCGACATCGGCTGGGTCAGCCTGCTGATGTACCTGGTCGTGTTCGACTTCGTCGGCTACCTGCTGCACCGCGCCCAGCACCAGTTCGACTGGTGGTGGGCCTTGCACAGCCTGCACCACAGCCAGCGCCAGATGACGATGTGGAGCGACAACCGCAGCCACCTGCTGGATGACGTCATCGTCGCCACGGTCTTCGCCCTGCTGGCGCGCCTGATCGGCGTTGAGCCCGGCCAGTTCGTCGCCATCACCGTCATCACCCAGCTGCACGAGAGCCTGCAGCATGCCAATGCGCGCATCAGCTTCGGCCGCGTCGGCGAGCGGCTGCTGATCAGCCCGCGCTTCCACCGCCTGCACCACGGCATCGGCATCGGCCACGAGTCGCTGGGCCGCGGCACCTTGGGCGGCCACAATTTCGGCATCCTGCTGCCCGTCTGGGACATGCTGTTCCGCACTGCCGACTTCTCCCCCCGCTTCGATGCCACCGGCGTGCGCGACCAGTTGCCCGAGGAAGGTGGCCGCGACTATGGGCGCGGCTTCTGGCGCCAGCAGTGGCTGGGCCTCACACGCCTGGCCGCGTCGTTGCGAGGACAGGCCTGATGCAGGGCCTCATCGACGCCTTCTGGCGCGCCGTCGCCTATTGCCTGCATCCGCGGGTCATCGGCCTGTCGCTGCTGCCCCTCGTCATTTGCGGGGTGCTGGTGTTCGGCTTCATGTATTTCTTCTGGGAGGCGTCCATCGCCGGCGTGCGGGCCACGCTGGAGAGCTGGCGCCTGGTGGAGAGCCTGCTGCAATGGCTGGACGCCATGGGCTGGCAGTCGCTGCGCAGTGCCCTGGCCGCCATCCTCGTGCTGGCGGGCGTGCTGCCGGTCGTGGTGCTGCTCAGCCTGCTGCTCGTGGCCCTGTGCATGACGCCCGCCATCGTCCGCCTGGTGGCTGAGCGCCGCTTCCCGCTGCTGGAGAAGAAGCGCGGCGGCACGCTGCTGCAGAGCGTCGCGGCCTCGCTCGGCGCGACGCTGGTCGCCCTGGTGCTCATCGTCCTGTCGATGCCGCTGTGGCTGGTGCCGCCCCTGGTGATGGTGCTGCCGCCGCTGATCTGGGGCTGGCTGACCTATCGCGTCTTCGGCTTCGACGTGCTCGCCGAACATGCCTCCGCCGAGGAGCGCCATGCCCTGCTGCGCGAGCATCGCCTGCCCATGCTGGCCATGGGCGTGGTGTGCGGCTACCTGGGCGCGGCGCCGTCGCTGATCTGGGCCATCTCGGGCATCACCGGCATCATCTTCGCGCCCTTCGTGGTGCTGCTGGCCATCTGGCTGTACACGCTCGTCTTCGCCTTCTCGACCGCCTGGTTCGCGCACTACGGGCTGGCGGCCCTGCAGGCGCGGCGCGCGGCGGAGCCTGTGGCCGAATCCGCCGTCCTCATCGAAAGCTGAGATACCGATGCAAATTGGGTTGATCATCATTGGCGACGAGATCCTGTCCGGCAAGCGCCAGGACTCGCACCTCGCCAAGTTCATCGAACTGCTGGGCGAGCGCGGCATGCAGCTGGCCTGGGCCCAATACCTCGGCGACGACCGCGCCCAGCTGACGGCACGGTTGCGCGACGCCTTCGCCAGCGGCGACCTGGTCGTCAGCTGCGGCGGCATCGGCGCCACGCCGGACGACCACACCCGCCAGGCCGCCGCCGCGGCGCTCGGGCGGCCCCTGGCCCTGCACCCCGAGGCGCGCGAGCTGATCTGGCAGCGCATCCAGCAGATGGCGGCCGACCAGGGCAAGACCGTCACGCCCGACGAGCCCGACAGCCTGCGCCGCTTCGAGATGGGCGTCTTCCCCGAAGGGGCCGGCATCGTGCCCAACCCGTACAACAAGATTCCGGGCTTCCATGTCGGGAATGTGCACTTCGTGCCCGGCTTCCCCGTCATGGCCCACCCGATGATGGCCTGGGTGCTGGACCGCTACCCCCAGTTGCATCGCCAGGTCGGCGTCATCGAGCGCTCCCTCATCGTGCAGGGCGCCATGGAGGCCAGCCTCACGCCGCTGATGGAATCGGTCGAGGCGGAATTCCCCGGCATCAAGGTCTTCAGCCTGCCGAGCGTCGACCACCCGCAGTGGGGACGCTGCATCGAGCTGGGCGTCAAGGGCTCGCCCAACCACCTGGCCAACGCCTACGATGCTCTGAAACGGGGCGTGATCCTGTTTGGTGCATCGATTAGCACTGAGTTGGTGCGTTAGTGGCCGGCCATCGGCGAACGTCAGCCCCCGGTCATCCCGCCGCCACCATAATGCTCGGCGCTGCACGGTCGCTACCCATGTCGGTGCACGCTGGCATGCAACCTGCTTTGATTTCCCCCGTTGGCCGTGTGCGCGCGTGCGCCCGCGGCGGCAAACCACCCCTCGATCCCGCTAGGAGCTATTGATGGCCAAGACCGTCGCCGATGTGATGAACATGGTGAAGGAGAACGAAGTCAAGTTCGTCGACTTCCGCTTCACCGATACCCGTGGCAAGGAACAGCACGTCTCCGTGCCCGTGTCCGCCTTTGACGAAGACAAGTTCACGTCGGGTCACGCCTTCGACGGCTCCTCGATCGCCGGTTGGAAGGGCATCGAGGCCTCGGACATGCTGCTCATGCCCGACCCGAACACCGCCAACATCGACCCCTTCTTCGAAGAGCCGACGCTGATCCTGTCCTGCGACGTCGTCGACCCCGCCGACGGCAAGGCCTATGAACGCGATCCGCGCTCGCTGGCCAAGCGCGCCGAGGCTTATCTCAAGGCCTCCGGCCTGGGCGACACCGCCTACTTCGGTCCCGAGCCCGAGTTCTTCATCTTCGACAGCGTGCGCTGGGGCAACGAGATGTCCGGCTCGTTCTTCAAGATCGAATCCGAGGAAGGCGCCTGGAACTCCGCCAAGGAGTACGAGCACGGCAACAGCGGCTACCGTCCCACCGTCAAGGGCGGCTACTTCCCCGTGCCCCCGGTCGACAGCGGCCAGGACATGCGCTCGGAGATGTGCCTGATCCTCGAACAGATGGGCATCCCCGTCGAAGTGCACCACCACGAAGTGGCCAACGCGGGTCAGATGGAAATCGGCACCAAGTTCAGCTCGCTGGTCCAGCGCGCCGACTGGCTGCAGCTGCAGAAGTACATCATCGTCAACGTCGCCCACGCCTACGGCAAGACGGCCACCTTCATGCCCAAGCCCCTGGTGGGCGACAACGGCTCCGGCATGCACGTTCACCAGTCCGTCTGGAAGGACGGCAAGAACCTGTTCGCCGGTGACGGCTACGCCGGTCTCTCCGAGTTCGCGCTGTACTACATCGGCGGCATCATCAAGCACGCCCGTGCGCTGAACGCCATCACCAACCCCGGCACCAACAGCTACAAGCGCCTGGTCCCCGGCTTCGAAGCCCCGGTCAAGCTGGCCTACTCGGCCAAGAACCGCTCGGCCTCGATCCGCATTCCGTACGTCGGCAACCCCAAGGGCCGCCGCATCGAGGCGCGCTTCCCCGATCCTTCCGCCAACCCCTACCTCGCCTTCAGCGCCCTGCTGATGGCCGGCCTGGACGGCGTGGAGAACAAGATCCACCCGGGCGAAGCCGCCACCAAGGACCTATACCACCTGCCGCCCGAGGAAGACGCGAAGATCCCGACCGTCTGCCACAGCCTCGACCAAGCCCTCGAGTACCTGGACAAGGACCGCGCCTTCCTGACCAAGGGCGGCGTGTTCACCGACAGCTACATCGACGCCTACATCGAGCTGAAGATGCAGGAAGTGACCCGCTTCCGCATGGCGACCCACCCGGTCGAGTTCGACATGTACTACGCGCTGTGATGGCCATGGGCAGCACCTTCGCTGCCTCGTCATCCCTTGAAAGGGGCCGCCCGCGCGGCCCCTTTTTCATGGCTCGGCCTGAGCCACAATGTCTGCATGAATCGACTGCTGGCACCGCTGCTCGTCGTGGCAAGCCTGGGCGCGCAAGCGCAGGGCACGGTCTATCGCTGCCCGGGGCCGCCGGTCCTCTACACCGATGCCCTCTCCGCCAAGGAAGCCAGCGAGAAGGGCTGCCGCACCATCGAGGGCACGCCCATCACCGTCGTGCAGTCGGTCAGGCCGCGCGCCGGCAATGCGGCGGCGGGCATCGACGGAGCCCGCGGTGCTGAAAGCCGTGTCGACGCCCAGCAGCAGCGCCTGCGCGACGACGAGCGCCGCCGCGTGCTGCAGGCCGAACTGCGCCAGGCCGAGGAGCGCCTGTCCGCCGCCCAGAAGGAATTCAACAACGGCCAGGGCGAGCGCCGCGGCGACGAGCGCAACTACCAGAAATACCTCGACCGCATGGCCGAGCTCAAGGACAGCATCGCCCGCTACGAGGCCGACGTGCAGGCCCTCAAACGCGAGATCGCCAAACTGCCCTCCTGAAGCGCCGGGCGCTGCGGGAGACTCCAAGCGCCATGACTGATACCCCCCTGCTGCCGGCCGAGTTCGCCGGCCTCGACCTGCTGGCCACCATGGTGGTGGTCGCCCGCGCAGACGGCGAATGCCTCTTCGCCAACGCCGCCTTCGAGAACGGCATGCGGCTGTCGCGCCGCACGGTGCAAAAGGCCCAGTTGGCCGACTGGTTCGACGACGCCCAGCGCCTGCTCGAGACGCTCGCCGGCGTGGCTGCCAACCACTACTCCAGCAGCCGCTTCGACGCCCTGCTGCGCCGCGGCGCCTGGGCTCATGAAGACGGCCTGCCCGTGCACGTCATCGTCTCGCAAATGGATGCGGCCGAAGACGGCACGCCGCGCGTCCTCGTGGAGCTCATCGAGATCGCCCAGCAGGCCCGCCAGGACCGCGACGAGCGCAACCTCGACCAGGTGCAGGCCACCAAGGAGCTCACGCGCAACCTGGCCCACGAGATCAAGAACCCCCTGGGCGGCATCCGCGGCGCGGCGCAGCTGCTGGCGCTGGAACTGCAGGACGGCCACGCCGAACTGAACGAGTACACGCAAGTCATCGTCCACGAGGTGGACCGGCTGCAAAGCCTCGTCGACCGGCTGCTGGCGCCCCACCGCCGCGCCCAGGTCGTGGGCGACGTCAACATCCACGAGATCTGCGAGCGCGTGCGCGCCCTGGTGCTCATCGAGCATCCCCGGGGCCTGAGCATCCCCCGCGACTACGACACCTCGCTGCCCGACTTCCGCGGCGACCGCGAGCAGCTCATCCAGATGGTGCTCAACATCGTCCAGAACGCCGCTCAAGCCTTGAGTTCGCGCATCGCCGCCGGCGACGCCGAGATCGTGCTGCGCACGCGGGTGGCGCGCCAGGTGACGATAGGCAAGCAACGCTGGCGCTTGGCACTGGAATTGCATATCGAGGACAACGGTCCCGGCGTCCCCGCCGAGATCCGGGACCGCATCTTCTTCCCGCTGGTATCGGGGCGGGAGGGCGGCTCGGGGCTCGGCCTCACGCTCGCGCAGACGATCGCCCAGCAACACCAGGGCATGATCGATTGCGAGAGCGAACCGGGCCTGACGAATTTCCGAATCACGATTCCGCTGCCCTGAGGTCACGAGCCCGCCGGCGCGGTTGAGGAACCGAATGAAATCCATCTGGGTTGTAGACGACGATCACTCGATCCGCTTCGTGCTCGAGAAGGCCTTGGCCCGCGAGGGCCTGCCGGTGCGCAGCTTCAGCAACGCACGCGACATGCTCGCCGCCCTCGACGACGATTCACCTCAGGTGCTCGTCTCCGACATCCGCATGCCGGGCGGCTCGGGGCTGGAACTGCTGGCCAAGGTCAAGGCCAGGCTGCCGGCCCTGCCCGTCATCATCATGACGGCCTACTCCGACCTCGACAGCGCGGTCTCCGCCTTCCAGGGCGGCGCCTTCGAGTACCTGCCCAAGCCCTTCGACCTGCCGCGCGCCGTCGAACTCATCCGTCGAGCGCAAGAGGAAAGCCAGCGCGAGGCCGGCGAGCAGGAAGCCGCCGCCCAGGTGCCCGAGATGCTCGGTCAGGCACCGGCCATGCAGGACGTCTTCCGTGCCATCGGCCGGCTCTCGCAGAGCAACGTCACCGTGCTCATCACCGGCGAGAGCGGCTCGGGCAAGGAGCTGGTCGCCCGCGCGCTGCACAAGCACAGCCCGCGCGGCGAGGGCCCCTTCGTCGCCATCAACACCGCAGCCATCCCCAAGGACCTGCTGGAGAGCGAACTCTTCGGCCACGAGCGCGGCGCCTTCACCGGCGCCCAGGCCTCGCGGCGAGGCCGCTTCGAGCAGGCCGACGGCGGCACCCTCTTCCTCGACGAGATCGGTGACATGCCCTTCGAGCTGCAGACGCGGCTGTTGCGCGTGCTGTCGGACGGCCAGTTCTACCGCGTCGGCGGGCACAGCCCGCTGCGCAGCAATGTGCGCGTCATCGCCGCCACCCATCAGAACCTGGAGGAGCGGGTGCGCCAGGGCGCCTTCCGCGAAGACCTCTTCCACCGCCTCAACGTCATCCGGCTGCGCCTGCCGCCGCTGCGCGAGCGCCGCGAGGACATTCCCTCGCTGGCCCGCCACTTCCTGCAGCGCAGCGCGACCGAGCTGGGCGTCGAGCCCAAGCGCCTCAGCGACGCCGCCCTGGCCGTGCTGACGCAGTTCGACTTCCCGGGCAACGTCCGCCAGCTCGAGAACATCTGCCACTGGCTCAGCGTCATGGCGCCCAGCCAGGTGGTGGAGCCCAAGGACCTGCCCGACGAGCTCCAGCCAGGCTACGTCGCCGCGCCTTCCCCGGCGCCGGCCCCGCCGCCCGGCGTCGTGGCCGTGCCCGCAGCGGCGCCGGCGCCGCCCGTCAGCACCAGCAGCGGCGAAGGCTGGCTGGCCGACATGGCCGCCGATGCCCGTGCCCGGCTGCTGGCCGGCGAGCCCGAGGTCTGGGACGCCCTCACCAAGCGCTTCGAGGCCCAGCTCATCCTGACGGCGCTGGACATCACCCGCGGCCGCCGCATCGAGGCCGCGCAGAAGCTCGGCATCGGGCGCAACACCATCACCCGCAAGATCCAGGAGCTGGGGCTGGACGTGTGAGCCCTTGCGCGCGGCGGCTGTGCTGCTAACGGCCGGTCGCGCGCAAGCCCAGCAGCACCAGCGTGGCCAGGCCGAGCGCCACCGTCGCGGCGCGCCAGAACAGCAGGGGGTGGCGCTGCGCCAGCGGCGTGCGGTCGCGCGCCAGGAACTCGGGCCCCGGCTCGTGCAGGTCGTGCACGAACTCCGACAGCGCCTGCTGCCGCCGCGCTGCCTGGGGTTGCAGCGCCTTTCTCAGCACGCGGTCCAGCCACTCCGGCAGGTCCGGCCTGCGCGTGCGCAGCGGCACGTAGTGCAGCTTGTGCAGGTCGCGCGCGCCGCGCACCTGCGGTACCTGCAGGCCGTAGGGCAGGGCGCCGGTCAGCATCTGGTAGACCAGCACGGCCAGCGAGAACAGCTCGGCCACGGGTGAGCCGCCGTCGCCGGTGAAGTATTCCGGCGCCGTGTACTGCAGCGTCCCGGCCAGCTCCAGCGCACGGGCGTCACCGAGGCCTTCGCTCAAGCCGGCCACATGGGCCGAGGCCAGGTCGATGAGGATGACCGTGCCGTGGCGGTCGATGATGAGGTTCTCGGGCCGCAGGTCCTGGTGCAGCATCTCCTTGCGATGCAGCGCCTGCAGGCCGCGGGCGACCTGCCCGGCGATGTCGCGCACCTCGTCCAGGCCGGGCCGGGGGTGGTCGGTCATCCACTGCGCCAGCGTCTGGCCGTGGATGAACTCGACGGCGGTGAACAGGTGTTCGCGCTTCTTCTCGGCCGGCGCAGCCTTGACGACGTGCGGGCTGTCGATGCGCCGCGCCACCCACTCCTCCCGCGCGAAGCGGTCCAGTTCGCGGGCGTTGCCGGCCAGCTCGGCGGTCGGCAGCTTGAGCGCCCATTCACGGCCGGCGTCGTCCACGGCCAGCACGACCTGGCTGCGCGCCGTGTGCTGCAGTTCGCGCACGACACGGTAGCCCTCGAAGGCCTGGCGCGGCGACAGCCTCGGCGGCAGGCGCAGACCGTCTCGGTCGACGGGCGGCGCGATGTCGCGGGGCAGGGCGTCGACGCGTGCCAGCATGAGGGTCGCGTTGTCCTCGCTGCCGCGCGCCAGCGCCTCGGCCACCAGCGACTCCGCTGCAGCCTGCAGGTTGGGGCCGTGGCGGGCCAGCGCGTCGTTCACCAGCGCGGCGTCCAGGTAGTCGTAGGCGCCGTCGGTCGCCAGCAGGAAGGTCTCGCCGACCTCCGTGGGCCAACTGGCGTGGTCGATGTCGAGATGGGCGCTGAGGCCCAGCGCGCGGCCGAGGTAGGTGGGGCCTCCATAGGCGCGCACGCGGTGGTCCTGGCTCAACTGCTCCAGCGCCGTGGCATGGACACGGTAGACACGCGTGTCGCCGACGTGCAGCAGGTGCACCTCGCGGCCCTTGAAGACGAGGGCGCTGAAGGCGCAGACGTGGCCGCGGTCCTTGTCGAAGCGGCCCTCGCCGCGCTGGCTCTCGGCGTGCAGCCAGGCGTTGGTGGCCGACAGCACGCCGTGCGCGGCGCGGCGCACCGTCCACGCTTCGGACGTGCCGTAGTAGTCCTCCAGGAAGCCGCGCACGGCGGCGGCGCTGGCGACCTGGCTGACCGGGCTGCTGCTGATGCCGTCGGCGACGGCCAGCGCGATGCCGCGGGCGCGGCGCTGCGCGTCGGTGGGTTGCGCGACGCCGTGGAAGTCCTGGTTCAGCGGCTTGCGGCCGGCGTCGGAGTGTTGGCCGACCGCCAGTCGCAGCGTCATCAGTTCAGCACTCGCTTGGGGGCCGTCTTGTAGTGGGTCGAGTACAGCGTCAGGCCCACGAAGGTCAGGCCGCCGACGAGGTTGCCAAGCACGGTCGGGATCTCGTTCCAGATGAAATAGTCCATCAGCGTGAACTTGCCGCCCAGCATCAGGCCCGACGGGAACAGGAACATGTTGACGATGCTGTGCTCGAAGCCCATGTAGAAGAACACCATCACCGGCATCCACATGCCGATGGCCTTGCCCGAGACCGAGGTGGACATCATGGCCGCGACCACGCCGGTGGACACCATCCAGTTGCACATCACGCCGCGGATGAAGAGCGTCAGCATGCCGGCCGCGCCGTGGGCCGCGTAGCCCACCGTGCGGCCTTCGCCGATGGTGCCGATCTTCTGGCCGATGGCATTGGGCGCCTCGCTGAAGCCGAAGGTGAAGATGATGGCCATGAAGACGGCCACGGTGAGCGCGCCGGCGAAGTTGCCGGCGAACACCAGCCCCCAGTTGCGCATCACGCCGCCCCAGGTCGCGCCGGGCCGCTTGTCCAGCACGGCCAGCGGCACGAGGGTGAACACGCCGGTGAGCAGGTCGAAGCCCATCAGGTAGAGCAGGATGAAGCCCACCGGGAAGAGCACGGCGCCGAGCAGCGGGTTGCCCGTGTTGACGCTCACCGACACGGCGAAGGCCGCGGCCAGCGCCAGGATGGCGCCGGCCATGTAGGCACGGATCAGCGTGTCGCGGGTGGACATCAGCAGCTTGGATTCGCCGGCGTCCACCATCCTGGTGACGAACTCGGTCGGGACGACGTAGGCCATGGTTTGTCTCCTCTCGCCTTTGGGTTTGTTCAGTTCAATGCGACCAGCACGCGGCCGTCGCGCACCTGCACGGCATGGGCGCGCACCGACTGCTCGGGCGCCTCCAGGCATTCGCCGGTGGCGAGGTCGAAGTGGTTCTTGTAGAGCGGCGAGGCGACGACGATGCGTTCGCCCAGGTTGCCCACGAGGCCGCGGGCCAGCACGCTGGCGCCGGAGCGCGGGTCGATGTTGTCGATGGCATGGAAGCGGTCGGGGCCGACGCGGAAGACGGCCACGTGGCGTCCGCCCACGCGGGCCGCGACGCCGGTGTCGGGAAGGATGTCGTCGACGCTGCAGACGGGGGTATAGGTCATGGGGGCTCCGCAAGCTGAAGAAATGCAACCACAGAGGCGCAGAGGCACAGAGAAGCTCACTCCTGTATTTGCTCTGTGTCTCTGTGCCTCTGTGGTTGCGTTTTGGGGTTGTTCAAGCAGTGGCTTCGTCGTGCTCTTCCGCGCGCTCATCGGGTCGCGCCGGCCGGATCTGCCCGCGCTCCTCGACGAAGACGATGCGTTCGTCCGGCTGGTCGCTGTTGACGAAGGAGCGGAAGCGCTGGCGCACGGCGGGCGTGGTGACGGCGGTCTTCCATTCGCACTGGTAGCTGTCGACGACGGCCTGCATCTGCGCCTCCAGCTCGGCGGCGAGGCCCAGGCTGTCCTTCACCAGCACGTCCTTCAGGTAGTCCAGCCCGCCCTCGAGGTTCTCGCGCCAGGTGCTGGTGCGCTGCAGGCGGTCGGCCGTGCGCACGTAGAACATCAGGAAGCGGTCGACCAGGCGGATGAGTTCGGCCTTGCTCAGGTCGCTGGCGATCAGCTCGGCATGGCGCGGCTTCATGCCGCCGTTGCCGCAGACGTAGAGGTTCCAGCCCTTGTCGGTGGCGATGACGCCCACGTCCTTGCCCTGGGCCTCGGCGCATTCGCGCGTGCAGCCCGAGACGCCGAACTTGATCTTGTGCGGCGCGCGCAGGCCCTTGTAGCGGTTCTCCAGTTCAACGGCCAGGCCCACGGAGTCGTCCACGCCATAACGGCACCACGTGCTGCCCACGCAGCTCTTCACGGTGCGCAGGGCCTTGCCGTAGGCATGGCCGCTCTCGAAGCCGGCGGCGATCAGCTCTTCCCAGATCAGCGGCAGCTGCTCCACGCGGGCGCCGAAGAGGTCGACGCGCTGGCCACCGGTGATCTTGGTGTAGAGGCCGTACTTCTTGGCGACCTGGCCGACGGCGATCAGCCCCTCGGGCGTGACCTCGCCGCCCGGCATGCGCGGCACGACGGAGTAGCTGCCGTCCTTCTGGATGTTGCCGAGGTAGTAGTCGTTGCTGTCCTGCAGGCTGGCCAATTCGGGCTCGAGCACGAAGGCGTTCCAGCAGGAGGCGAAGATGCTGGCCGCGGCCGGCTTGCAGACGTCGCAGCCCAGGCCGCGCCCGTGCCTGGCGAGCAGCTCGGAGAAGGTCTTGATGCCGCCCACGCGGACGAGGTGGAAGAGCTCCTGGCGCGAATGCGGGAAGTGCTCGCAGAGGTGGTTGTTCACCGCCATGCCGCGCCTGGCCATCTCCAGCTTCATGACCTGCGTCACCAGCGGCACGCAGCCGCCGCAGGTGGCGCCCGCCTTGGTGCAGGCCTTGAGTTCGGCCATGGTGGTGGCGCCATCGCCCACGGCGGCGCAGACCTGGGCCTTGCTGACGCTGTTGCAGGAGCACAGCTGGGCGCTGTCGGGCAGGGCGTCGGCGCCCAGGCCGGGCCTGGCCTTGCCGTCGCTGCCGGGCAGGATGAGGAACTCGGGCTCGGCCGGCAGCTTGATGCCGTTGAGCGCCATCTGCAGCAGGGTGCCGTACTCGGCCGCGTCGCCCACCAGCACGGCGCCGAGCAGCTTCTCGCCGTCCTCGCTGACGACGATCTTCTTGTAGACCTGCTTGCGCTCGTCGACGTACTGGTAGCTGCGGCACTTGGGCGTCTTGCCGTGGGCGTCGCCGATGCTGGCCACGTCCACGCCCATCAGCTTGAGCTTGGTGCTGAGGTCGGCCCCGGGGAAGGCCGCGGCGGCATTGCCGGCGATGTGCCGGGCCGCGACCCGCGCCATCTCGTAGCCCGGCGCGACCAGGCCGTAGGTCTGCTCGTTCCAGGACGCCACCTCGCCGATGGCGTAGACGTTGCGGTCGCTGGTGCGGCATTGGTCGTCGATGACGGCGCCGCCGCGCGGGCCGATGGCCAGCACGCACTGGCGGGCCAGCTCGTCGCGCGGGCGGATGCCGGCGGAGAACACGATCATGTCGGTCTCGAGCCAGCTGCCGTCGGCGAAGACCAGGCGGTGGCGTGCAGCGGCGCCGTCGGTGATCTCGACGGTGCTGCGCTGGGTGTGCACCTGCACGCCCAGGGCCTCGATCTTCTCGCGCAGCACGCGGCCGCCGGTCTCGTCCACCTGCACGGCCATCAGCCGCGGCGCGAATTCGACGACGTGGGTCTGCAGCCCCATGTCGCGCAGGGCCTTGGCGCACTCCAGCCCGAGCAGGCCGCCGCCGATGACGACGCCGCTCCTGGAGACCTTGCCGCTGGCCTGCATGCCCTCCAGGTCCTCGATGGTGCGGTAGACGTGGCAGTGCGGCCGGTCGCGGCCCGGCACTGCCGGCACGAAGGGGTAGGAGCCGGTGGCCAGCACCAGCTTGTCGTAGGGAATGACCTCGCCGTCGGCCGTCGTCACCGTGTGGTTGCGGCGTTCGATGGCCGCGGCCCGGGTGGCCAGGCGCAGCTGGAAGCCGGTCTTCTCGAAGAAGCCCGGCGCGACCAGCGACAGGTCCTCGGCCGACTTGCCCGAGAAGAACTCCGACAGGTGGACGCGGTCGTAGGCCGGGCGCGGCTCCTCGCACAGCACGGTCACCTGCACGTCGGCGGCTGCCGGGCCGTCGGCGAGGCATTCGAGGAACTTCTGGCCCACCATTCCGTGGCCGATGAGGACGATGTGCATGGTCTGTCGTGGCGAAGCAGGGCTGCGCCGGGCCGCGAGCGGGCCTGGTCGGAGCGGTCAGTAAGAAGGCCCCGTCAGCAGCTGTCTGCTCGACCGGGGCCTGAGAGGAGTCGCGCCGTTGCGCTGGGTCGCCGCCGTTGGCGATGTCTTGAAAGGAAGAGGCCGCAGGGCGGTGGCCTCGATCAAGTCATCGCAAGACGCGTGCCTGCCTGCCTTCCCGGGCGCGGCGGGGCGCTCGCGCCCGGCGGCACTGGCGCGGTGCGGTGCATCGCACCGCGGCGGGGCGTGTCGCCCGCCTCAAGTGCGGGCGGGTCGGTCCAGCCAGACCTCCAGCCCCTGCGCGTTCAGTTCGGCGTCCAGGGCCAGCCATTCGGCGGCGTCGGCGCCGGCCGGGTGGCCGTGCTCACGCAGCCGGGCGAGGTAGCCGTCGAGCAGGCCGCGCTTCAGGCGCTCGTGGCGGTCCGGCGCGTCGCGCAGGGACTCGGCCAGGGTCACCATCTCGTCCACCTGGGCCAGCATCAGCGCCGCCAGCCGCCGCACCTCGCCGACGCTGCCGCCGATGCGGCCGTAGTGCGTGACCTGCATGGCCACCGGCTCGGCTGCCAGCAGCCGGCCGACCGTGGCCTTGAGCGCCTCGGGGTCGAACTGCACCGGCGTGCTGGTCGGCAGGATCCAGGCGCGGCCGTCGACGTCGAAGGCGCGGTAGGACAGGCCGAAGGTGTCGCCGGCGAACCAGCTGCGGCTCCGCTCGTCCCAGATCGCGTGGTGGTGGCGGGCGTGGCCGGGGCTGTCGATGAGGCGCAAGGGCCGGCCGGCCAGCATCAGCACCTGGCCGTCGTGGCTGGCCTCGGCGCGCTCGGCCGGCACGGGCACGAGCTTGCCGTAGCTGCGCTGCATCTCCGCCTCGCCGTAGACCGTCAGGGCGCCCAGCCACAGCGCCTTGGGGTCGACCATGTGGCGCAGGCCGCGTGGGTGCACGAGGGCGCGAGCCTGCGGCAGGGCCTCCATCAGCAGGCCGACGCCGCCGGCGTGGTCGAGGTGCACGTGGGTGGGAATGACCCAGTCCACCGACTCCGGCGCCAGGCCCATGGCATTGAGCGCCGCCAGCAGGCGCGGCACGGCGTGGTTGGTGCCGGTGTCGACGAAGGCGGCGCGGCCGTTCTCGACGACGAGGTAGGCCGCGTCGAAGCGGGGGCGCTGGAAGCCGGTGTCGATGGCGTAGAGGCCGTGGCCGAGGTCTTCGATGAAATCGAGCATGAGGCGGGTATTTCTAGAATCGGCCGACGATAGCCGAAGGAGGCCCACTTGGCCGTTCACGAGATTTTGAAGATGGGCGACCCGCGCCTGCTGCGCGTCGCCAAGCCGGTCACGGCCTTCGGCACGCCCGAGCTCAAGGCGCTCGTCGCCGACATGTTCGACACCATGGCCGCGGCCCAGGGCGCGGGCCTGGCGGCGCCGCAGATCGGCGTGGACCTGCGCCTGGTCATCTTCGGCTACACCCGCAACGCCCGCTACCCGGACGCCCCGCCCGTGCCGCCGACGGTGCTGATCAACCCGGTCATCGAGGTGCTCGATGGCGGCCGGACCGAGGGCTGGGAGGGCTGCCTGTCGGTGCCGGGTCTGCGGGGCGTGGTGGAGCGGGACGAGCGCATCCGCTACACCGGCTTCGATGCGGACGGCCAGCCCATCGACCGCATCGCCGAGGGCTTCCACGCCCGTGTCGTGCAGCACGAGTGCGACCATCTCGACGGCATCCTCTACCCCATGCGGGTGAAGGACTTCAGCCGCTTCGGCTACACCTCGGTCCTCTTCCCCGAGCTCGACGCCGCGGCCGACGACTGAAACACTTGTAAGCGCGGTGCACCGGACCAGGGACTGGAACGTTGGGCCGAAGCAAAGGAGCATCGGCTCATGACCACCGCCCAAGATTCCAAGCTCGTCCTGACCCGCCGCCGCTGGCGCATCCTGGCGATGTCGCTGCTGATCGCGCTGGTGCCCGCCGCCAAGGCTCAGGACGGCGACCGCGATCCACCCACACGCGCGGCCCGCGTCATCGACGTGATCGGCGACGCCTGGCTCTTCGACCACGAGAGCCGGGAATGGACCCGGCTGACGCGCAATCAGACGGTGGGCGAGGGCGACCGCGTGCGCACCGACGAGCGCGGCCGGCTGAGCCTGCGGGTGGGCTCCACCACCATCTGGATCGACGAGCGCAGCGACCTGGAGCTGAGCCAGCTCGACGAGGGCCAGACCCTGCTGCAGCTCGACCGCGGCGACGTCGCCGTGAGGCTGCGCAATCTCGAGAACGCGATGGAGACGCGGCTGCGCACCCGCGAGGGCACGGCCCGGCCCGAGCGCGAGGGCCTGTACCGCGTCGAACAGCTGGACCGCGGCAGCAAGGCCTACGTCTGGCAGGGGCGGTTGCGCTTCGAGTGGGCCCGCGGGGCCGACCCGGTGTGGATAGGCACGGGCGAACAGGTCGAGTTCTGGTGGCCCGACGGGCCGCGCGCCGAGCGCTCGCCGCTGTACAGCGACGGCTTCGGCGACTGGGTGCTGGCCGAGAGCCGCGACGAAGGCGACCGGCCCGTGGCCCGCTATGTGTCGCCGGAGATGACTGGCGCCGAAGACCTGGACCGTTATGGCCGCTGGGAGACGGCGCCCGACTACGGCACCGTCTGGATTCCCACCGCCCTGGTGGTGGCCGACTGGGCGCCCTACCGCTACGGCCACTGGGCCTGGTCGCGCATCTGGGGCTGGACCTGGGTGGACGACGCGCCCTGGGGCTTCGCGCCCTTCCACTATGGCCGCTGGGTCAGCTGGCGTGGCCGCTGGTGCTGGGCCCCCGGCCCCTACGTGCACCGCCCCGTCTATGCGCCGGCCCTGGTGGGCTGGGTGGGCGGGCCGACGGTGAGCGTGGGCATCAGCATCGGCAGCCGGCCGCCGCCGCCGCGCTTCGGCTGGTATCCGCTGGCGCCGCGCGAGGTCTACGTGCCGGCCTACCACCACAGTCCGCGCTACGTCGGCCGCATCAACGACCCGCGCGACCTGCGCGACCCGGTGACCGTGCAGCGCCCGCACCGCTACCGCGACGTGCCGGCGGCCGTCAGCACCTTGCCGGCGCCCGGTGCCGCCATCCAGCCGCTGCCGGTGCGCGGCCCTGACCGCAAGCCCGAGCCGGGCTGGGGCCGGCCGCTGCCCACCGCGCCCGGTCGCAACGACCTGGCCGCCGTGCTGCCCGCCGCGCCGGCGCGCCCGGCCGAGCCGGACCTCCGGCGGCCGGGTAGCCCGCGCACGCCGGAGTCGGCCCTGGGCTGGCGAAGCGACGGCCAGTTGCCGGTGCGCCGAGGCTCCGACGGCCGGCCGGAAGGCCGACCTGCCACCGGGCCCCAGCCGGCGATGCCGGCTGTCGTCCAACCCCAGCAGCCGCCGGTGCAGCAGGTGCAGCCGCAGCCTCAGGTGCAACCCCGGCCTGCCGTCGAGCCGGGCCGCGCAGTCGACAACATGCCCTGGCGTGCGCAGCAGCAACGCGAGCTGCAACAGCGCGAGACCCAGCAGCGGGAGCTGCAGCAGCGCGAGCTGCAACAGCAGCGCGAACTGCAGCAGCAGCGGGAGATCCAGCAGCAGCGGCAAATGCAGCAACAGCGCGAGCTGCAACAGCAGCGCGAGATGCAGCAACAGCAGCAGCGCCGTGAGGAGCAGCAGCGCCACGAGGAGATCATGCGACGCCGCGAGGAGATGCCGCAGCGCCCTGTGGAGGTGCCCCGCGTGCAAATGCCGGCGCCCCAGCCTCAGCCCCAGGTGCCACCTCGCGCCCAGCCGCGCGACGACGGCCCCCAGCGTGGCCGCCAGGATGGCGTACCGGTGCGGCAGGACCGGCGCGGGGAGCCGCGGCAGAACGACCGCTGACTGACGGCCCTGGCTACAGCAGCGGCTTGAGGGCCGCCCAGACGTTGTCCAGCATCAGCGGATGGGCCTTGGCCAGCGGGTGGATGCGGTCGGGCTGGAACCAGTCCATCGCGTCCGTCCGGTCGGCCACCCCCTTGAGCAGAAAGGGCACGAGGCCGGCGCGCGTCTGCCGCGCCACGTCTTCGAACAGGCCCGAGAACTCCTTGCCATAGGCGGCGCCATAGTTGGGCGGCACCTGCATGCCCGCGATAACGACCTTGGCGCCGGCTGCCTGGGCGGCCTTGGCCATGGCCAGCAGGTTGTCGCGCGTGCTGGACAGGGGCAGGCCGCGCAGGGCGTCGTTGCCGCCGAGTTCGAGGATGACGATGGCGGGCTTGTGGGTGCGCAGCGCGGCGGGCAGGCGGCTGCGGCCGCCGGCGGTGGTGTCGCCGCTGATGCTGGCGTTGACGACGCGGTAGGGCTTTTTCTGTTCGGCCAGGCGCTTCTGCAGCAGGGCCACCCAGCCATCGCCCGCCTTGAGGCCGTATTCGGCGGAGAGGCTGTCTCCGACGACGAGCAGGACCGGCGCCTCGGCCGCGGCCCGTGCAGCCCCTGCCATCCAGCCGGCCATCACCCAGAGGCTACAGTGCGCCACCATCGTTCGCCGCCGCAGTCCCGACATGCCCCAAGTCCTCGTCCAGGTTGACCAGATCACCAAGCGCGTGCGCGACGCAACCGGCGAACTGACGATTCTGCATGACATCAGCTTCGAGCTGACCGAGAGGGAATCGGTCGCCATCGTCGGCGCCTCGGGCTCGGGCAAGAGCACGCTGCTGGCCATCCTCGCGGGCCTGGACACGCCCAGCAGTGGCAGTGTCAGGCTGCGCGGGCAGGACCTCTTCTCGCTGGACGAGGACGAGCGCGCGGCGGTGCGGGCGCGCGAGCTGGGCTTCGTGTTCCAGAGCTTCCAGCTGCTGCCCAACCTCACGGCGCTGGAGAACGTCATGCTGCCGCTGGAACTGCGCGGCATCCGCGAGGCGCGCGAGCAGGCCGGCGCGATGCTCGCCCGCGTGGGCCTGGGCGAACGCCTGGGCCACTACCCGCGCGTGCTGTCGGGGGGCGAGCAGCAGCGCGTAGCGCTCGCGCGGGCCTTCGTGCAACGGCCCGCCCTGCTGCTGGCCGACGAGCCCACCGGCAGCCTGGACTTCGCCACCGGCGCCGCCGTGATGGAGCTGATGTTCGAACTCAACCGCGAGGCCGGCACGACGCTGGTGCTGGTCACCCACGACCGCGAGATCGCCACCCGCTGCGAGCGGCAGTTGCGCATCGAAGCCGGGCGCCTCGTCGCCTGAAAAGCAAGAAGCCCGCTGTCAGAGCCAGCGGGCTTCTTGCCAGGTGCGCAGCCGTCAGGCCGTCACCGCCTCTGCGCCCCTCGAGGGGGAGGCGCGGAGCGCCTACGGGGGAGGCTTATTTCGTGAAGGTGTAGTCCGTCTTGGCCTTCTTGATCAGGCTGTCCTGGAACTCGGCCATCTTCTGCTGCTCGATGCGCTGCTTGATCTGGGCCTTGACGTCGTCGAAGGCCGGGAAGGTGGCGGGACGGATGTCTTCGAGCTTGATGATGTGGTAGCCGAACTGGCTCTTGACCGGCTCCTGGGTCATCTCGCCCTTTTGCAGGGCCGTCATGGCCTTGCTGAATTCGGGCACGAAGTTGTTCGGGTTGGCGAAGTCCAGGTCGCCGCCGTTGGCCGCGGAGCCGGTGTCCTTGGAGTTCTTCTTGGCCAGTTCCTCGAAGCTGGCGCCGCCCTTGATCTGGGCGATCAGGGCCTTGGCGTCTTCTTCCTTCTCGACCAGGATGTGGCGGGCGCGGTATTCATTGCCGGAATTGGCTGCCTTGAACTTGTCGTACTCGGCCTGGGCCTCGGCGTCGGTGACCGGGTTCTTGGCGCGGAAGTCCTCCATCAGGCCGCGGATGAGCAGCATCTGCTTGGCCAGGTCCAGCTGGTCCTTGTAGTCCTGCTTCTGCGGGATGCCGCGCTTCTCGGCCTCCTGCATGAAGATCTCGCGGCGGACGACTTCGTCCTTCACCTGGGCCTCGAGCTCGGGCGAACGCTGCTGCTGGCCGCTCTTGGTGACCTGCTGGAGCAGCATCTCGACGCGCGCCTTGGGCACGGCCTTGCCGTTGACGGTGGCGACGTTCTGCGCAAGAGCGGCAGCCGGAACGATGGCCGCGACGACGGCGGCAAGCGCAAACTTCTTCATGGGTGGGAATGGGGGCTGGCTGAAAAAACGCGCCCGGATCAGGGCGCGCGGTTCGATCACGTTCGACCTTCAGGGTTCGCCCGGAGCCCGGGCGTCGATCGTCAGCGCGTGAATGCCGCGCTGCATCAGGTCGGACAAACAATGATAAACGAGGCGGTGGCGGGCCAGTCGTTGCAGGCCGGTAAAGCGTTCGGACACGACAGCCACATGAAAGTGGCCGCCTTCGCGGGCCCCGGCGTGGCCGGCGTGCTGGGCGCTGTCGTCGCGCAGGCTGAAGGCCAGCGGCGCCAGCTCGGCGCGCAGCCGGGCCTCGATCTCGGCGGCCATGCTCATCGCTGGCCGTCCTCTTCCGCCGGGGGCAGGTGCTTGCTCAGGTAAAGGCCCTGCGCGAGGGTGAACAGCACGATGAGGCCGGTGACGCCGAAGACCTTGAAGTTGGCCCAGGCGGAGGTGGAGAAGTGATAGGCCACGTAGAGGTTGGCCACGCCCATGGCGGCAAAGAACAGCACCCAGGCGCGGTTGAGCTTGAGCCAGACGGCGTCGGGCAGCTGCAGCTCGGCGCTCAGCATGGTCTGGATGAGGTTCTTGCCGAAGGCGGCCTGGGCGATCCAGAGCACCAGGGCCATGGCCCAGTACAGGCCGGTGGGCTTCCACTTGATGAAGGTCTCGTTGTGGAACCAGATGGTGGCGCCGCCGAGCACGACGACCAGCGCCAGGCTGATCCACAGCATGAGGTCGATCTTGCGCCCGCGCAGCTTGAGGATGGCCGCCTGGGCCAGCGTGGCGACCATGACGACCACGGTGGCCAGCAGCACCGGCGCCTCCTGCGGGCCCACCACGCCGCCCTGCACGAGGAAGCCGAAATGCTGGGTCGCGAAGGCCGCGGCCGCCTCCGGGCTGCCTTCCGCGCCCTTGAAGGCGACGAAGAAGAGGATGAGGGGCAGGAAGTCCAGCAACAGTTTCATGGGCTGGAATTGTCTTCCACGAAGTCGATGGCCGCCGAATTGATGCAGTAGCGCTCGCCCGTCGGCTGGGGGCCGTCGGGGAAGACGTGGCCGAGATGGCTGCCGCAGCGGTTGCAGCGCACCTCGATGCGCACCATGCCGTGGCTGCGGTCGACGACGCGTTCGACGACCTCGCCGTTCACCGGCGCCCAGTAGCTCGGCCAGCCGCAGCCGGCGTCGAACTTGGTGTCGGCCTCGAACAGGGGCGTGCCGCAGCCGATGCAGTTGTAGTGGCCGGGCTTGAAGTGGTCCCAGTACCTGCCGGTGAAGGCGCGCTCCGTCGCGGCGTGCCGGGCGACCTGGTATTGCATGGGGTCGAGCTGCTCGCGCCACTCGGCGTCGGTCTTCTGGACGGGGTAGGTCTTGCTGGAATCGTGGCTCATGATGAACAGGACACTTCGAGGCTGTGGGCCCAGTCGGGCGGCAGGGCCGCGTCGCCGGGGTTCTCGGGTTCGTCGAAGGGGCGGCCCAGAACTTTCAGCAGCCGTTCGATTTCCGTGAAATCGTCCTGCTGGGCGGCGCGGATGGCACCCTCGGCGAGGTGGTTGCGCAGGACCACGGCCGGGTTCACGGCCAGCATGCGGGCCTGGGCATCGGGCGCGGTGCGGGGCCGCCAGCGCGCCAGCCAGGCGTCCAGCGCCTCGCGGTCGATGAAGAGGTCGCGCAGCGGCTCGGGCTCGGCCAGGGCGCGGGACAGGCGGCGGAAGGTGATGGTGAAGTCGGCCCGCGAGGCCGCCATCAGCCGGAGCAGGTCGTCGGCCAGGGCCTGGTCGCCGGCGTCTTCGCCGGCCAGGCCGAGCTTGGCACGCAGGCGCGCAAGCATCTGGGCGGCGAAGCGGTCGCGGAAGGCCTCGACGGCCTCCAGCAGCCTGTCGGTCGAGTCCTGCACTTCCTGGTCGTCGCCCACCGGCAGCAGGGGCAGCAGGGCCTGGGCCAGGGCGTGCAGGTTCCAGAAGGCGACGGCCGGCTGGCGGGCATAGGCGTAGCGGCCGCGGTCGTCGCTGTGGTTGCAGACGTGGCCGGGGTCGAAGGCGTCCATGAAGCCGAAGGGCCCGTAGTCCAGTGTCAGCCCCAGCATGGACATGTTGTCGGTGTTCATGACGCCATGGCAGAAGCCGATGGCCTGCCAGTGGGCCACCAGGTCGGCCGTCTGCAGCGCGACCTTGCGCAGCAGGGCGACGACGGGCTCGGGCGCTTCGGCGCACTCCGGCGCGTGGTGGGCGATGAAGAAGTCGGCCAGGCGGCGCAGGGCTTGGAGCTGGCCGTGATGGGCGAAGTGCTCGAAGTGGCCGAAGCGGATGAGGCTGGGCGCCACGCGGGTGACGACGGCGGCCGTCTCCACCGTCTCGCGGATCACCGGCAGCCTGGAGCCGGTGATGCACAGCGCCCGTGTCGTGGGCACGCCCAGGGCGGCCATGGCCTCGGAGCAGAGGAACTCGCGGATGGACGAGCGCAGCACCGCGCGGCCATCGCCACGGCGGGAGTAGGGCGTGCGGCCCGCGCCCTTGAGCTGCATCTCCTGCGGGCCGGACGGGGTGTCGGCCTCGCCCAGCCACAGGGCCCGGCCGTCGCCGAGCTGGCCGGCCCAGACGCCGAACTGGTGACCGCTGTAGACGCTGGCCAGGGGCTGCATGCCCGGCCAGGCGCCGTTGCCGGAGAAGACGGCCAGGGCTTCGGGCCGCGAGGCCCAGTCGGCCGGCCAGCCCAGCAGTTCGGCGCAGGCCGGGCTTGTCGCGACCCAGTGCGGGTCGGGCAGGCCCTGGGCGGGCAGTTCGGTGAAGAAGTCTGGCCCGAGCGCCGCGAAGCGGTTGGTCCAGGCCAGGCCATCGAGCGGTTTCATCGCGGAAGTTTAGTGAGGCGCCCAATGGCCTCGCAGGCCTGGGTGTTTCCCCGGGGGCGAAGGGTCGCCGTTGTGACGTTCCACCCCTGAAACCGCGGGCTAGACTGGACCGATAGACCGGCAGGAGACAACCATGACATTGATGGGCCGGATGATGTCGGAGCCGCTGCTCATCTCGTCGCTGTTGAAGCACGCGGAGCGGCATTCGGGCGACACCGAGATCGTCAGCAAGCGGGTCGAGGGCGACCTGCACCGCAGCAACTGGCGCGAAGTCGCGCGCCGATCGCGCCAGGCCGCGCAGGCCTTCGCCAGGCTGGGCTGCCAGCCGGGCGACCGCGTCGGCACGCTGGCCTGGAACGGCCACCGCCACCTCGAGATCTACTACGGCACGTCCGGCTCCGGCCTGGTCTGCCACACCGTCAACCCGCGCCTCTTCCCCGAGCAGATCGTCTGGATCGCCAACGACGCCGAGGACCGGGTGCTGTGCTTCGACGCCACCTTCCTGCCCCTGGTCGAGAAGGTCGCACCGCTGATGAAGAGCGTGCAGCACTTCGTGCTGATGACCTCGCGGGCCCACATGCCGGCGGCCAGCGCCATCCCCGGCCTGCTGTGCTTCGACGACCTGCTCGATGCCGAAGACGGCGACTACACCTGGCCGAGCTTCGACGAGAACACCGCCTCCAGCATCTGCTACACCTCTGGCACCACGGGCAATCCCAAGGGCGCCGTCTACAGCCACCGCTCGACGGTGCTGCACGCCTACGCCGCGGCCCTGCCCGACGCCATGGACTGCTCCAGCCGCGACGTCATCCTGCCCGTCGTGCCGATGTTCCACGTCAACGCCTGGGGCCTGCCCTACAGCGCGGCCATCGTCGGCTGCAAGTTCGTGCTGCCCGGCCCCCACCTCGACGGCAAGAGCCTGTACGAACTCTTCGAGGCCGAGAAGGTGAGCTTCAGCGCCGGCGTGCCCACGGTGTGGCTGGGCCTGCTCAACCACGTCAAGGCCAACAACCTCAAGTTCTCGACCTTCAAGCGCACCGTCATCGGCGGTTCGGCCTGCCCGCCGGCCATGATGAAGTCGCTGCAGGAAGACTTCGGCGTCGAGGTCATCCATGCCTGGGGCATGACGGAGATGTCGCCGCTGGGCACGCTGTCCAAGCTGACGACGCGCCAGCTCGGCCTGCCCCACGAGGCTCAGCAGCGCCTGCTCGAGAAGCAGGGCCGCGTCATCTACGGTGTGGACATGGCCGTCATCGACGACGAAGGCCGCTCACTGCCCTGGGACGGGCAGAGCTCGGGCAACCTCGTCGTGCGCGGGCACTGGGTCATCTCCCAGTACTTCAAGCACGACGAATCGCCGCTGGTCAGCGTCGACGGCGAGCCCGGCTGGTTCCCCACGGGCGACGTGGCCACCATCGACCCGGACGGCTTCATGCAGATCACCGACCGCAGCAAGGACGTGATCAAGTCCGGCGGCGAGTGGATCAGCTCCATCGACCTCGAGAACATCGCCATGGCCCACCCGGCCGTGCACGAGGCGGCGGCCATCGCCGCGCGCCACCCCAAGTGGGACGAACGCCCGCTGCTCGTCGTCGTGCGCAAGCCCGGCGCCAGCCTCACGCGGGAGGAGATGCTGGCCTTCTACGAGGGCCGCATCGCCAAGTGGCAGATCCCCGACGACGTCGTCTTCGTCGAGGAGATCCCGCACACGGCCACCGGCAAGATGCAGAAGCTCAAGCTGCGCGACATGCTGAAGGACCACCGGCTGCCCACGGCATGAGGTTCTCGGGTTAGCCCGGGCGCCGCCGCGGCGCCGCTGCATTAAGTTCCGTTCACATCCAGAGCCACAACACAGGAGACAAGCATGTTCGACACCACCACGGCCCGCTTCCCTTCGGCGCGTGCCTTGACGGCCGCTGCGGTCCTTGCGCTGGCCGCCGGCGCCGCGCAGGCCCAGAAGGGCGAGACGGTCAAGCTCGCCTACATCGACGCGCTCTCCGGCCTGATGGGCCCGGTCGGCCAGAACCAGGTCAAGACCTTCCAGTTCCTCGCCGAGAAGTTCAACAAGAGCAACCCGGCGGGCGTCAAGTTCGAGATCGTCACCTTCGACAACAAGCTCAGCCCCGCCGAGTCGCTGAACCTCCTGAAGGCGGCCACCGACCAGGGCATCCGCTACATCATGCAGGGCAACGGCTCCAGCGTCGCCCTGGCACTGAGCGACGCGGTCAGCAAGTACAACGAGCGCAACCCCGGCAAGGAAGTCGTCTACCTGAACTACTCGGCGGTGGACCCCGACCTGACCAACAGCAAGTGCAGCTACTGGCACTTCCGCTTTGACGCCGACACGTCCATGAAGATGGAGGCGCTGACCACCTTCATGAAGGACCAGCCCGACGTCAAGAAGGTCTACCTGCTCAACCAGAACTACGCCCACGGCCACCAGGTGGCCAAGTACGCCAAGGAGATGCTCGGCCGCAAGCGCCCCGACGTGCAGATCGTCGGCGAGGATCTCCACCCCCTGGCCCAGGTGCGCGACTTCGCCCCCTACGTGGCCAAGATCAAGGCCAGCGGCGCCGACACCGTCATCACCGGCAACTGGGGTTCGGACCTGGCCCTGCTTGTCAAGGCCGCCAACGAGGCCGGCTACAACGGCAAGTTCTTCACCTACTACACCGGCGTCACCGGCACGCCGACGGCCCTGGGCCAGGGCGGTGCCGGCCGCGTCTACCAGGTGGCCTACAGCCACTACAACATGGGCGGTGAGACGCAGAAGCTGGCCAACGAGTTCAAGGCCAAGTTCAACGACGACATGTATACGCTGAGCGCCGACCACATCCTGCTGATGCTCAGCCAGGCCATGGCCAATGCCAAGTCCACCGACCCGGTCAAGGTGGCGCCGGCGATGGAGGGCCTGACGGTCAAGAGCTTCAACGGCGACGTGACCATGCGCAAGGCCGACCACCAGCTCCAGCAGGCCCTGTACATCTCGGTCTGGCAGAAGGCCGACGCCAAATACCCCTACAGCCCCGAGAACACGGGCATGACGCTGGCGCCGGTGAAGCAGTTCGAGAGCTATGTCTCGTCGACCCCCACTTCCTGCCAGATGAAGCGGCCCGGCTGAGCCGTCTGGCTGCTGCGCGAGCCGATCTCGGGCTTGTGATGCTCGCCGTACGGGTGTACGGCTGTGCGTCACCAGGCCGACCTCGGCCCGCTCGCGACGCCATCCGGCCCAGCCGGGAGCGTGGTTTCTCGAGAGGCGCTTTTGGATCAATTTCTCATCAGCCTGCTGAACGGCCTGTCGTCGGGCCTGCTGCTCTTCATGCTCAGCTCGGGCCTGACGCTGATCTTCAGCATGATGGGCGTGCTGAACTTCGCGCACGCCAGCTTCTACATGGTGGGTGCCTACGTGGCCTATTCGCTCGTGGGCGTGCTCGGCTTCTGGCCGGCGCTGCTGCTGGCGCCTCTTATCGTCGGGGCCATGGGCGCCGCCTTCGAGCGGCTGGCGCTGCGTCGCGTGCACAAGTTCGGCCACGTGGCCGAACTGCTCATCACCTTCGGCCTGTCCTACGTCGTGCTGGAGGTGGTGCAGTTGGTCTGGGGCCGCACGGCGGTGCCCTTCTCGCCGCCGCCTGAACTGCAGGGCTCGGCCTTCACCCTCATCTCGTCCCCCACCCAGGGCCTGTCCCTGGTGCTGGGCAAGGCGGCGCCCGAGCTGTGCACGGCGGCGCTGTGCTCCAACTTCCCCATGACCAAGGCCTTCATGATGGCCGTGGCCCTGCTGATGCTGGTCGCGCTGTGGCTGTTGCTGACACGCACGCGGGTGGGCCTGGTCATCCAGGCGTCGCTGACCCACCCCGAGATGGTCGAGGCCCTGGGCCACAACGTGCCACGGGTGCTGATGCTGGTGTTCGGCAGCGGCTGCGCCCTGGCCGGCCTGGCCGGCGTCGTGGGCGGCATCACCTTCGTGACTGAGCCCAACATGGCGGCCTTCATCGGCGCCATCATCTTCGTGGTGGTGGTGGTGGGAGGCATCGGCTCGCTGGCCGGGGCCTTCGTCGGCTCCATCGTCGTGGGCCTGCTGCAGACCTTGCCACTGACGGTCGACGGCTCGCTGGCCACGGCGCTGACGGTCATGGGCCTCACGGTCACGCCCGAGACGCCCGGCTACCCGGTGCTGCGCCTGGCGCTGAAGGACGTCGCCCAGATCCTGCCCTACCTGCTGATGGTGCTGATCCTGATCTTCCGGCCCAAGGGCCTCCTCGGCACACGGGAAGATTGATGGCCAAGACGACCGAATTCCATTTCAAGCCCCTCAACGTCGGGCGCTGGATCGTCTGGGGCTGCTTCGCCCTGGCCCTCTTCGTCGCCCCGCGCCTCTGGACCAGCGGCCTGGCCCAGACCATGCTCACGCAGATGGGCATCGGCGTCATCGCCTGCCTGGCCTACAACATGCTGCTCGGCCAGGGCGGCATGCTGAGCTTTGGCCACGCGGTCTACAGCGGGATGGGCGCCTTCCTGGCCATCCATGCGCTCAACATGGCCGGCGCCGGCACGCTCGGCCTGCCCGTCAGCCTGATTCCCCTGGTGGGCGGCCTGGCCGGCCTGGTGTGCGCCGCACTGCTGGGTTATGTCTCGACCAAGAAGGCCGGCACGCCCTTCGCGATGATCACGCTCGGCATCGGCGAGCTGGTGTTCGCCCTGGCGCTGATGCTGCCCGAGTTCTCGGGCGGCGAGGGCGGGGTGTCCAGCAACCGCGTCATCGGCAAGCCCTTCATGGGCATCAGCTTCGGGCCGCAGATCCAGGTCTACTACCTCGTTGCCGTCTATTGCTTCGTCTGCACGGCGGCCATGTTCGCCCTGACGCGCACGCCGCTGGGCCGCATGCTCAACGCCGTGCGCGACAACCCCGAGCGCGTCGAGTTCGTCGGCTACGACACCCACTGGGTGCGCTTCCTCGCCTTCACCATTTCCGGCTTCTTCGCCGGCATCGCCGGTGGCTTGGGGGCCATCAACACCGAGATCGTCAACGGCGAGGTCCTGCATGCCTCGCGCTCGGGTGCCTACCTGCTCTTCACCTTCCTGGGCGGGGCGACAGTCTTCTTCGGGCCCATCATCGGCGCGGTGCTGATGGTGTTCGCCGGCGTGCTGCTGTCCGAGCTGACCAAGGCCTGGCTGCTCTACCTCGGCCTCGTCTTCCTCTTCATGGTGATGTACGCGCCGGGCGGCATCGCCAGCCTCATCCTGATGAACCTGCGCGTGGCGGCCTTCGGCAAGCTGCGGCGCATCTGGACCTCCTACCTCGCCCTCGGCGGCACGGCGCTGGCGGCCCTGACGGGCGCGGCCGCCATGATCGAGATGGTCTACCACCGCCAGCTCAACGAGGCCCTGGGCCCGGAGCTGCGCTTCATGGGCGCGACGCTCAACAGCGCCGGTGTCGATGCCTGGTTCGGCGCCGGCTGGCTGCTCGTCGTGGGCCTGGTGCTCTTCGAGGTGGCGCGGCGCCACTACCTCGGGCAATGGGGCGAGATCCAGGAAGACATCGAGAAGGAAATCAAGCGGAGGGAGAGTCTATGACCGCCACCGCCACCGCCACCGCCTACGCCCTGGAGCTGCGCGGCGTGCGCAAGAGCTTCGGCAAGAGCGAGATCATCCGCGGCGCCCAGCTGGCCGTGCAGGCCGGCGAGCGCGTCGCCATCATCGGGCCCAACGGCGCAGGCAAGAGCACGCTGTTCAACCTCATCAGCGGGCGCTTCGCGCCGACCGTGGGCGAGATCCTGCTGCACGGCCGGCGCATCGACGGACGCAAGCCCTACGAGATCAACCGGCTGGGCCTCTCGCGCAGCTTCCAGGTCTCCAACCTCTTCACGCGGCTGTCGGTGTTCGAGAACATCCGCTGCGCCGTGCTGTGGAGCCTGGGCCACCGCTACGCCTTCTGGAAGTTCCTCGCCGGTCTGGACGACGCCAACGACCGCACCGAGCAGATCCTGGAGATGATCAAGCTCGACAAGCGCCGCGACGTGCTGGCCATGAACCTGACCTACGCCGAGGCGCGCGCGCTCGAGATCGGCATCACCATCGCCGGCGGCTCCAGCGTCATCCTGCTCGACGAGCCCACCGCCGGCATGAGCAAGAGCGAGACCCAGCGCTTCATCCAGCTCATCCGCGACGTCACCGTGGGCAAGACCCTGCTGACCGTGGAGCACGACATGGGCGTCGTCTTCGGGCTGGCGGACAAGATCGCGGTGCTCGTCTATGGCGAGGTCATCGCCTTCGACACGCCGGAGGCCGTGCGTGCGAACGCGCGGGTGCAGGAGGCCTACCTCGGGTCGGTCCTGGCGGAAACACAGGCACAGGCGGCACACGCATGACCCCCACGCCCACATCGTTCGCGGCCCCCCGGCAGGATGCCGGCCGCGCAGGAGCCCTGGCATGCGCCGCGCCGGGCCGCCCCAAGCAAGCGCGCTCCCGCCTGGCGGGACAGGCCGAAGGCCGAAGGGTGCACCAATGAGCGGCGAACGCCTTCTCAAGCTCGACAACGTCCACGCCTTCTACGGCAAGAGCCATGTGCTGCACGGCGTCAGCATGGAGGTCAGGCCGGGCGAGATCGTCAGCCTGCTGGGCCGCAATGGCGCGGGCCGCTCGACGACGGTCAAGGCCGTCATGGGCCAGGTCGACGCCACGGGCTCGGTCCGCTTCGGCGATGCCGAGCTGGTGGGCCGCAAGGCCTACGAGATCGCCCATCTCGGCGTCGGCTGCGTGCCCGAGAACCGCGACATCTTCCCCAAGCTGACCGTGCACCAGAACCTCATGCTGGGCCAGAAGTCCGGGGCGAAGAACGCCCGCTGGGGCTTCGAGGACATGTACCGCATGTTCCCGCGGCTCAAGGAGCGCCAGCACACCGAGGCCGGCGTGCTGTCGGGCGGCGAACAGCAGATGCTGACCCTGTGCCGCACCCTGATGGGCGACCCCGACCTCATCATGATCGACGAACCCACCGAGGGCCTGGCCCCCAAGATCGTCGAGCTGGTGGCCGAGTACCTGAAGGAACTCCGGCGGCGGGGCATCGGCGTGCTGCTGGTCGAGCAGAAGCTCGCCATCGCGCTCGAGATCTCGGAGCGCTGCTACGTGATGGGCCATGGCCGCATCGTCTTCGAAGGCAGCCCGGCCGATCTGCGTGCCAACGCCTACATCCGCAAGGAGTGGCTGGAGGTCTGACGGCCCGGCCCGGGCCACCGCTCAGGCTTCGGCGGGCACCGGACGACGCAGGTACACGTCGTCCATCGCGCATTGCAGCAGGGTGCTGCCCTGGCTCTGCGCCTCCGAGGCCACCCCCAGCCCGATGCTGACCTGCACGCGCGCCACCCAGCCGTCCATGCCGTAGGGCCCGCGCAGCTGCTCCTGCAGCCGGCGCTCGACGATGCCGGCCTCGTCCTTGGCGGCGTTGAGCAGCACCGCGAAGCCGGTGGACCGCACCTCGAAGACCAGGTCGGTGCGCCGCACCCGATGGCACAGCCGGGCGCCGAGCGCTCGGGCCACGTCTTCGGCAGGAGCCCGGCCCAGGGCCGGGTCGACGGGCGTGAGCAGTTCGAACTCGATCCACATCAAGGTCATGCGCTCGCCCTTGCGCCGGCAGCGGGCCAGATGGCGGAAGAGCAGCGCTTCGAAGGCCTCCACCGAAGCCACCGTCTGCAACGACTCGGCCGGTGCCGAACGGGAAGGCTGCTGAAAGTCTTGGGGGTTGACCAGCGTGGTGGACATGGCGGCAGGCGTCGGGCGAAAGGGCGGTGGGCGGGACGGAAGGTGAGGGCCACGTCGGCCGCCGCCGCCGGTCCGTGCCAGCCTCCCCGGCTGACGGTCGACGCGCCCTCAACCTGGATAAACGGGGTCGAGAAGGCAAACCCGACATGGCGGCAGAAAAAAGCTGCCCCATCCGTCGCGCGGCCGGTGCCCGGTCCACGCAATCAGCCGCTAGAGTCCGCGCCATGCACGACATCACGCAGTTGCTCCAAGCGGCCGCCCAGGGCGACCGGGAGGCTGGCGACCGCGTCGTGACTGCGCTGTACGAGGACTTGCGCCGCCAGGCCCGCCGGCACCTGAGGCAGTCCGGCGCGATGACGCTGCTGGACACCACGGCCCTGGTGCACGAGGTCTGGCTGCGGCTGGCGGACGTGCAGGGCCGCGACTTTCCGGACCGCCGGCACTTCTTCGCCTATGCCGGCCGGGCGATGCGTACCGTGATCATCGACCTGGTGCGCGCCCGCCAGGCGGACCGGCGCGGCGGAGGCCAGGACCTGCTGACCCTCAACACCGCCGTCGTCGAGCAGACGCCCCAGGCCGGAGATGAAGTGCTGCAGGTGCACGAGGCCCTGGACGAGCTGGCGCGCTGGGAGCCCCGCCTGGCCCAGGTGGTGGAGATGCGCTACTTCGCCGGCCTGGCCGAGCGCGACATCGCCGAGGCCCTGGGCGTCACGGAGCGGACGGTGCAGCGCGACTGGCAGAAGGCGCGTCTCTTCCTGTCAGAGAGTCTGCGCGGCTGAGTCGGCATGAAAGGCATGGACAAGCAACAGTGGGACCGGCTGAGCCCCCTCCTGGACGAACTGCTGGACCTGGCGGAGCCCGAGCGGCGCCAGCGCCTGGAGGAGCTGCGCCAGCGCGACGGCGAGCTTGCGGACCGGCTGGAGTCTCTGCTCGCCCATGACGCCCAGCTGGAAGTGCAGGGATTCCTGGCTTCACCGGCGGCGCAGGCCGCCATCGAGACGCTGGCGGCTCCCGACGAGCCGGCCGACCTGACGGGCCAACGCATCGGCCCCTACGTGCTGGAACAAGAGCTGGGCCGCGGCGGCATGGGCATGGTCTGGCTGGCACGCCGGGCCGACGGCCGCTTCGACGGCCAGGTGGCGATCAAGTTCCTGGGGGCCGACCTGCTGGGCAGCGGTGGCGCCAGCCGCTTCGCCCGCGAAGGGCAGATCCTCGGCCGGCTGTCGCATCCCCACATCGCGCGGCTGCTGGATGCGGGCGTCCACGAGGGTGTGCACCCCTACCTGGTGCTGGAGTATGTCCAGGGCCTGCCCATCGACCAGTACTGCCAGCAGCACGGACTGGATGCCACGGCCCGCATCCGTCTTTTCCTCGACGTGCTGGCGGCCGTGGCCCATGCGCATTCGCGGCTCATCCTGCATCGCGACCTCAAGCCCAGCAACATCCTGGTGACGGGCGATGGCGAGGTCAAGCTGCTGGACTTCGGCATCGCCAAGTTGCTGGACGACGCGAGCCAGGCCCGCGAGGGTGCGGCCGCCACCGAGCTGACCCAGCGCGTCGCCAGCGCCTACACGCCCCAGTTCGCCGCGCCCGAGCAGGTGCAGCAGGCCGACGTGACCACCGCCACCGACGTCTATGCCCTGGGCGTGCTGCTCTACCTGCTGCTGGGTGGGCGCCACCCGACGGCCGAGGGCACGCAGTCGCGGCTGGACCACCTCAAGGCCGTCGTCGAGCTGGAGCCGCGCCGGCTGTCGGGCGCGGCGGCGGAGTCCGCCGACCCGGCCCTGGTCCGCGGTGCCCGGCTGCTCAAGGGCGACCTCGACACCATCGTCGCCAAGGCCCTGCGCAAGAAGCCCGGCGACCGCTACGCCAACGCCCAGGCCCTGGCCGACGACCTCGGCCGCTGGCTGGCCCACGAGCCCATCGCCGCCCGGCCGGACAGCCGGCTCTATGTGCTGGGCCGCTTCGTGCGGCGCCACCGGCTGGCGGTGGCCGCGGGCGGCCTGGCGGTGTGTGCGCTGCTGGCGCTGACGACGGTGAGCCTGCTGCAGGCGCGGCGGGCCGAGGCGGCGGAGCGCCAGGCCCAGGCCAGGCGCCAGCAGGCCGAGGATCTGCTGTCCTACCTGCTCGGCGAGATGGCGGACCAGTTGCGCCCGGTGGGGCGCCTGGCGCTCCTGGAGGGCATCGGCCAGCAGGCCCTGCAGGTGCTCGGCGACGGCGAGCCGCAGGCGGCGGCCTTCGCGGTGGAGGATGCGCTCAAGCGGGTCAAGGCGCTGCTGATGCTGGCCGAGGTCAACCTGCAGAAGGAGCGCTTCGATGTCGCCTCGAGCGCCCTGGCCTCTGCCGCGCGCTGGTACGGCCAGGCGCAGCAGCAGGCCCCCGGGGACGATGCCGTGCTGCGCCAGGGCACCCAACTGGCCTTCTGGATGGGCGAGCTGGCGCTGCGGCAGGGCCGGGCCGACGAGGCCGTGCGGCATTGGACCCGCTACCAGGACATCGCCCAGCGGTGGGTGGCTCGGGCGCCCGGTGCGGACGAGCCGCTGATGGAGCTCTCGAACGCGCGCGGCAATCTCGGCACTCTGGCGCTGCGCTCGCTGGCCCTGGAGGAGGCGGCCCGCCAGTTCGCCGCCAGCCTGGAGTCATCTCGCAGCCTGCATGCCCGCCACCCGGAGGCCGAGGACTACCGCAAGAAGCTGGGCGACGATCTCGTCTGGGCGCTGGAGACGGCCGTGGCCCGCGGGCGCGCGGCCGAGGCCCTGGCCATCGCCGACGAGCTGCTGGCCCTGCAGGATCAGCGCATTGCCGCCCGTCCCCAGGATCTGGTGCCGCAGGTCGACCGGGCCATCGCGCTGGCCTGGCGCTCGCAGGCGCTGCAGGCGCAGGGCCGCCCCGCGGAGGCCGCCGAGGCGGAGCGCGCGGCGCTGGCCGCCCTGCGCGAGGCGGTGGCGGGCGACCCCAACAACCAGCGCTGGCGCCGCCTGCTGCTGGACCGCGAGGCCCTGGCGCTGCTGTCGGCCCTGCAAATGTCGGTTCAGCCCACGCCGGGCCAGCGGGCGCAGGCCGAGGCCTTGCGCGGCGCCATGTCGTCGGTGAAGACGCCGTCGGCGATCGCGCGCAACGTGCTGGCCCTGTGGGAGGCTCGCCAGCAGGCGCCGGCCGCGGCGCTGGCCCGCCTCGACGAGGCCCTCGCACCGCCGGCCGCCGCGGCAGCCGGCCAGCGCCCGCGCTACAGCGAGCTGCGTACCCGGGCTGCGCTGGAGCAGGAGAGGCTGCGCCTGGCCCGGCTGCCCGAGGTTCAACGGCCCGCCGAGCGTTGCCGCGAGGCGCTGGCCTATTGGGAGCCCGTCGCCCGTGCCGGCGTGGCGGGCCCTGTCCCCGAGCTGTGGCGCCAGCTGGAGGGATGTCGATGACGCGCCGTAGTGCTTTTCAAAGGATCGCTGATGTCCACTGACTCGTTTGGAACCACCAACCATCCCTATCCGGTGACCGTGACCGCGGGCATCGATGGCAACAACAACCCCTACTTCCTGTACCACGGGCCGCATGGCCTGCGCATGCACTCGCCGCTGGTCATTCCCCCGGCCGAGCCGCCCTACGACAGCATCCGCTTCACGCAGACCGGCGACACCAGCCAGCTGCGCTTCTGGGCCGCGGCCACCCACACCCTCAACGGCAGCTCGCCAGTGCCCCAGGGCGACAACCTGCTGCTGGCCGTCGGCGGCTCCGTGGCCATCACGGTGAACTGCGGCACCTGGCGCGGCACCGTGCTCATCTTCGAACAGCTCGACGAGAACGGGACGGTCGTCAACCTGGTGCCGACGCCCGACCCGATGACGCAGAACGACGGCTGAAGCTCAGGCCAGCCCGGCTTTGTCGAGGCCGTACATCTCGTCCTTGGAGCCCGGCACGTTGCGGAAGGCGACGTTCATGCGGTTCCAGCCGTTGATGGCGGCCACGCGCCAGGTCAGCGTGGACAGCTCCTCCTCCGGGAACTGCTCGCGTACCTCGGCGTAGAGCGCGTCGGGCACGCCTTCGGGCCCGATGCGGGTCAGGGCCTCGGTCCAGGCCAGGGCCGCGCGCTCGCGCGGCGTGAACAGTGGCGACTCGCGCCAGATGGCCACGTGGTGCAGGCGCAGCTCGCGCTCGCCGTGGATGCGGGCCTGCTTGACGTGCATGTCCAGGCAGAAGGCGCAGCCGTTGAGCTGCGAGGCGCGGATGTCCACCAGCAGGGCCAGGTCCTCGTCCATGCGGAAGGCCATGCTGAAGTCGAGGTACTTCTTGAAGAGGTCGGCGGACAGGCGGGAATAGTCGAGGCGGGGCGCGGGGTGGGTCATGGTCGGTTCCTGGCTTTGGGTTGACGCGGGGCGGCACGGTGCCGCCCACATCCACAAGACGGGCGCGGGCCGCCCGTTGTGACATCAGCCGCGCAGCTGTCGGGCGATGGCGGCCAGCTTGTCGGGGTTGCGCTGCACGTAGACGGCGCCCACGCGGCCCTCGTCGGCAGGCGCCAGGGCGACGGCCTGCACGAGCCGGCCGCCGTCGTGGTCGTCGACGACCAGGCAGCCGGGCAGGCCGTTGACCCGGGTCGGCAGCAGGCGCCAGCCCTGGCTGCGGGGCATGCGAGCGAAGCCGATGAAGGCCCGGGCCACACGGGCGCCGCCGTGCAGGGGCCTGGGCACGGCATTGACGCGCCCGCCGCCGTCGGCCATCAGTACCGCGTCCGCGCTGAGCAGCTGCGCGAGGGCCGACACGTCGCGGCTCTGCACGGCCTGCACGAAGGCGCCGACGAGACGGTCGCGCTCTTCCTGGGCCACCTCGCGGCGGGCGTAGTCTGCCTTGACGTTCTTGCGGGCCCGGCTGATCAGCTGGCGGCAGGCGGCCTCGCTGCGGTCGAGGTGGCGGGCGATCTCGGCGTAGTCGAGGTCGAACACGTCATGCAGCAGGAAGGCCGCGCGCTCCAGAGGCGACAGCCGCTCCAGCGCCAGCATGAAGGCCAGCGACACGTCCTGGGCGAACTCGGCCTGGGCCTCGGGACCGGGTGTCCAGCCGAAGAGGGCCTCGTCCTCCAGCAGGGGCTCGGGCAGCCAGACGCCGACGTAGTGCTCGCGCTGGGCGGCGGCCGAGCGCAGCTTGTCGAGGCAGAGATTGGTCACCAGCCGCGACAGGAAGGCGCCGGCGTGGTCGATCCAGGCCTCGTCCACCTCGGCCCAGCGCAGCCACGCCTCCTGCACGATGTCCTCGGCCTCCGCCCGCGAGCCCAGCATGCGGTAGGCGAGGGCGCGCAACCGGCGGGCATGGTCCTGGTCGAAGCGCTGGGCGCGTGCGGCGGGCGAGCGGTCGGGTGTGTCGGTCATGGCGGGGCGCGTGGAGGCTCTCACGCCGTAGACGAGGCGGGCGCCCCGTTTGTGACATGCCGCGCTCAGCCCAGGCCCAGGCCCGTGAGGCGCCGGTAGCGCTGGCGCAGGAAGTCGGCCGCCAGGCGTGCATCGCCGCCGACCCGCTCCCCGATGTAGAGCTCCTGGCGGCGCTCGGTGATCTGGGCCCGCAGCCGCGCCGCCATGATGTCCAGCGGGCGCATGCCGCCCGTCTCGGCGCGCTCGATGGCGATGCGCAGCTGGTGCATCTGCTGGCTGTGCAGCCAGGCCGTCTGGGCCTGCACGATGCGGATGCGGCCCTGGACCATGTGCTCGCACAGGCCGAGCCAGGCCCGCACCGCGTCGGCCGGCCCGCCGATGACCTTCTCCGGCGATTCGCCGGCCGCCAGCAGCAGGCTTTCCAGCCGGCCGCGGTCGCCGTTGGCATAGGCGTCGTTGACGACCATCATCCGCTGCTCGCAGACCTCGCGTTCGGGCCCCGAGGGCGCCAGGTCGGGATGAAAGCGCATGGCCGCGCGCCGGTACAGCGTCTTCAGGCTGGGCGGCGGCAGGTCGGTCAGCGGCCCGGTGGGCTCGGGCGGCAGGGGTACGGCCTCGGGGAGGGCGGGAATCTCGGGCCAGGCCTTGGCGCGCGGCAAGGCCGGCATGGGCGCGTCGACGCCCTGGCGCTTCAGGGCCTCGGAGAGCAGGGTGGTGGCCTGCTGGAGCTGGCCTTCGAGCTCGTCGAGCTCCCGCATCAGCGGCCCCAGTGCCTCGAGGTAGCGCTGCCGGAACCCGAGCAGCTTGGCGCGGGCGCCGTCGTGGTCGGCCTCCAGCACGGCGAGATAGCGCTGCAGGTCCTGCAGTTGCTCGCGCCGCCGCGTCAATTCGTGCCTCGTGATCGCCCTGCTTGCCATGGCGCCCGATTCTGCCGTGCCGCGCCAATGAAAACGGCCCGCTGAACGGGCCGTTATACCGATATTTACCCGGGCGTCACTGGGAGGCCGCCGAGGCGGGCGCCTCCATCATGGTGGGAGCCGCGGTTGCCGGCACGTCGCTGGCCGCCAGAGGCGCGACGGCCGTCGCCGCCGCCGTCGCGGGCAGGGCCTCGGGCGCCTTGGTGGCCGCGGTCATGGGCAGCAGGGGCACGATCAGCAACGCCACGATGTTGATGATCTTGATCAACGGGTTGACGGCCGGGCCGGCGGTGTCCTTGTAGGGGTCGCCCACGGTGTCGCCGGTGACGGCGGCCTTGTGCGCTTCCGAGCCCTTCTTGTGCAGCACGCCCTTGTCGTCGGTGAAGCCCTCTTCGATGAGCTTCTTGGCGTTGTCCCAGGCGCCACCGCCGGTGCACATGGAGATGCCGACGAACAGGCCGGTCACGATGGTGCCCATCAGCAGACCACCGAGGGCCGCCGGGCCGAGCGTCAGGCCGACGATGATGGGCGCGGCCACCGGCAGCAGCGAGGGCACGATCATTTCCTTGATGGCGGCGGTGGTCAGCATGTCGACCGCGGCGCTGTAGTCGGGCTTGCGCTGGCCGGCCATGATGGCGCCGTCGGCGAACTGCTTGCGCACCTCGACGACGACGGCACCGGCCGCCCGACCGACGGCTTCCATTGCCATGGCACCGAAGAGGTAGGGAATGAGGCCGCCGATGAAGAGGCCGAGGATGACGCGGTAGTCCGACAGGTTGAAGGCCACGTCCATGCCGCGCGATTCGAGGGCGTGGGTGTAATCGGCGAACAGCACCAGCGCCGCCAGGCCTGCCGAGCCGATGGCATAGCCCTTGGTGACGGCCTTGGTGGTGTTGCCCACGGCGTCCAGCGGGTCGGTGACGTTGCGCACGCTCTCGGGCAGCTCGGCCATCTCGGCGATGCCGCCGGCGTTGTCGGTGATGGGGCCGTAGGCGTCGAGCGCGACGATGATGCCCGCCATGCTCAGCATGCTGGTGGCCGCGACGGCGATGCCGTACAGCCCCGCCAGCTTGAAGGCCGCGAAGATGGCCGCGCAGACGAAGAGCACCGGCCAGGCGGTGGACTTCATCGACACGCCCAGGCCGGCGATGACGTTGGTGCCGTGGCCGGTGGTGGAGGCCTGGGCCACGTGCTGCACGGGGTGGTACTGGGTGCCGGTGTAGTACTCGGTGATCCAGACCATGGCCGCCGTCAGCACCAGGCCCACGGCGCAGGCGCCGAACAGGGCCGTGGCGTTGGTCGTCACGCCGCCGGCGAGCTGCACCTCGCCGGGGAACATGGCCCGCGTCACGAAGAAGAAGGCGACGAGGCTGAGCAGGCCGGCCACGATGAGGCCCTTGTAGAGGGCCGGCATCACGTTCTTCATGCCCTCGCTGGCCTTGACGAAGAAGCAGCCGACGATGGAGGCGATGATGGACACGCCGCCCAGGGCCAGCGGGTAGATGACGCCGGCCTGGGCCGAGTCGCCCATCACCATCAGGGCGCCCAGCGCCATGGCGGCGATCAGCGTGACGGCATAGGTCTCGAAGAGGTCGGCCGCCATGCCGGCGCAGTCGCCGACGTTGTCGCCCACGTTGTCGGCGATGACGGCCGGGTTGCGCGGGTCGTCCTCGGGGATGCCGGCCTCGACCTTGCCGACGAGGTCGGCGCCGACGTCGGCGCCCTTCGTGAAGATGCCGCCGCCCAGGCGGGCGAAGATGGAGATCAGCGAGGAGCCGAAGGCCAGGCCCAGCATGGGCTTGAGCGCCGTGCTGTCATGCCCGCCGCCGATGGCCATGTAGAAGCCGCCGACCCCGAGCAGGCCCAGGCCCACCACCAGCATGCCGGTGATGGCGCCGCCCTTGAAGGCAACGTCCAGCGCCGGGCCGATGCCCTTGGTGGCCGCCTGCGCGGTGCGCACGTTGGCGCGCACCGAGATGTTCATGCCGATGAAGCCGCAGATGCCCGAGAGCACCGCGCCGATGACGAAGCCGACGGCCGTCGTCGTGCCCAGCCCCGATACCGCGATGGCGATGGCGAGCACGACGCCGACGATGGCGATGGTGCGGTACTGCCGGCCGAGGTAGGCGGCGGCGCCTTGCTGGATCGCCGTGGCGATCTCCTGCATGCGGGCGTTGCCCGCGTCCTGACTCAAGATCCAGCTGCGCTGGATGAACCCGTAAAGAACGGCTGCGAGGCCGCAGGCCAGCGCGAAATACAGCGCCACTTCCGTCGACATGAAAAAGTCTCCTCTATAGCGTGCGATCTGTTCGGCCACCGCGGGCTGCGTCGGCCTGCGCGGCGGAGCTTAAGGGCGGGGTCCGAGGCGTCAGCTGAGCGTTTACCAGCAAACCTAGAATGCGGGTTTTCCTTAGCCCATAGAAATCGACGACCATGAGCCTGCACAACGTGTCCCCCGGCGCCAAGGCGCCCGACGAGTTCAACGTCATCATCGAGATCCCGATGAATGCCGACCCCATCAAGTACGAGGTCGACAAGGAAACCGGCGCACTGTTCGTCGATCGCTTCCTCACCACGCCGATGTACTACCCCTGCAACTATGGGTACATCCCCAAGACGCTCGCCGACGACGGCGACCCGGTCGACGTGCTGGTCATCACGCCCTTCGCGCTGCAGCCGGGCGTCGTGGTCACCTGCCGCGCCCTGGGCGTGCTGATGATGGACGACGAGGCCGGCGGCGATGCCAAGCTGCTGGCCGTGCCGACCAGCAAGATCCTGGCGATGTACGACCACTGGCAGCAGATCGAGGACGTGAACCCGGCCCGCCGCGCCGCCATCCAGCACTTCTTCGAGCACTACAAGGATCTGGAGAAGGGCAAGTGGGTCAAGGTCAAGGGCTGGGAAGGCGTCGAAGCCGCCAAGCGCGAGATCACCGAAGGCATGGCCAACTTCAGCAAGGCCTGACCCCGTTCAGGCCCCATTCAGGAAGACGCCGCACTCGCGGCGTCTTTTGCTTTTACGAGCCCGCTTGCGCGGTCTTGTAGGGCGCGTGGTCGTGGAGCTCGTCGATGTAGCCGGCCATGGCCTGGCCCTCACGGGCGAGGAAATCGTTGACGGCGTCGGCGAAGGCCGGGTGGGCCAGCCAGTGGCTGGAGGCCGTCGGCGTGGGCATGAGGCCGCGCGCCATCTTGTGCTCGCCCTGGGCGCCCCCTTCGAAGCGCTGGTAGCCGTCGGCGATGCACCAGGCCAGGGGCTGGTAGTAGCAGGCGTCGAAGTGCAGGTTGGGGATTTGCTCGGTCGCTCCCCAGTAGCGCCCGAAGGCCGCCCGGCGGGCGGGATCGAGGGCGATGAGCGAGGCGGCGACGCGGCGGCCCTCCCGCATCGCCGTGAACATCAGCCAGTGGCCGGGCATTTCGCTGGCCATGCGGGCGAAGAAGTCGCGCGTCAGGTAGGGGCGGCTGTGGTGCTCGCGGTAGGTCTGCTGGTAGCAGCGGTAGAAGTAATCCCAGTCCTCGGGCGTGATGGCCCGGCCCTCGCGCGCCTCGAAGCTGACGCCCGCCTCGCGCACGCGGCGCTGCTCCTGCTGGATCTTCTTGCGCTTGTCGCGGTGCAGCCGGGCCAGGAAGGCGGTGAAGTCGGCATCGCCGCCGGCCGTCCAGTGGAACTGCACACCGGCGCGTGCCATGCAGCCGGCCGCGGCGAGGGCCGCCTGGTCGGCTTCGTCGCCGAACAGCACGTGCAGGGACGAGGCATCGGTCTCGCGTGCCAGCGCCCGCAGGCCCTGCGCCAGCACGGCGCGGGCCTCGTCGTCCACGGCGAGCAGCCGGCTGCCGGGCACCGGCGTGAAGGGCACGGCCACGAGCAGCTTGGGGTAGTAGTTGAGGCCGTGCCGCTGGTAGGCCTCGGCCCAGGCCCAGTCGAAGACGTATTCGCCGTAGCTGTGGGCCTTGAGGTAGGCGGGGCAGGCGGCCAGCAGGTGCCCGTCGTCCCAGACGCTGAGGAAGCTCGGTTGCCAGCCCGTGCCAGCCACCGCGGAGCCGGAGTCGTGCAGGGCCTGCAGGTACTCGTGGCGCATGAAGGGCGTCGGCTGCGCGGAGGCGTCGAGCAGGCGGTTCCAGGCTTCTGGCGTCAGGGCGGCGGGCGAGTCGTGGACGCGGAGTGTCGGCATGGCGGGCTATTGGAAACCACCGCTGGAACGCAGGGCTAGACTGGGGTTTTGATGAAGCCGGCCATGCGTTTCGACAACCTCTACAGCCATGACTTCGCCCGCGTCGCCGTGGGCGTCCCCCAGTGCCGCGTGGCCGATCCGGCGTTCAATGCCGAGAAGACGATTGCCTTGCTGCGGCAAGCCGCGGCCGACGGCGTGGCCGTCATGGCCTTCCCGGAGCTGGGCCTGTCGGCCTACAGCTGCGACGACCTCTTCCACCAGCGCGCCCTGCTGGACGGCTGCGAGGCGGCGCTGGCCCAGGTGCTGGCCGCCACCCAAACGCTGCCTCTCGTCGCCATCGTCGGCATGCCGCTGCGCGTCGAGCAGCGCCTGTTCAACTGTGCCGTCGTGCTGCTGCGCGGCCGCATCCTCGGCGTGGTGCCCAAGACCTTCCTGCCCAACTACAGCGAGTTCTACGAAGCACGCCAGTTCGGCTCCGGCGAGGAGGCAACGGTCGACAGCGTCACGCTGCTCGGCCAGCAGGTGCCTTTCGGCAGCCGCCAGGTCTTTTCGGCCGAGGACATGCCGCTGCTGCGCCTGCACGTGGAGATCTGCGAGGACGTCTGGACGCCGATCCCGCCGTCCTCCTTCGCGGCGCTGGCCGGGGCGACCGTGCTGGTCAACCTGTCGGCGTCCAACATCGTCGTCGGCAAGGCCGCCTACCGGCGCCAGCTGGTGTCGCAGCAGTCGGCGCGCTGCCTGGCAGCCTATGTCTATTCGTCCGCCGGCGCGGGCGAGTCGACGACCGACCTGGCCTGGGACGGCCAGGCTCTCATCTGCGAGAACGGCGAGCTGCTCGCGGAGTCCGAGCGCTTCGTGCGGGACTCGCACGTCGTGACGGCCGACGTCGACCTGGAGCGCCTGGCGCGCGAGCGCATGCGCCAGACCAGCTTCGGCGATTCCGTGCGCCTGCATGCGGCGGCGGTGGGTGCCTTCCGTCAGGTGCCGTTCGAGCTGGGCCTGGATCGCGACCGGCCGCTGGCCTTGCACCGCCGCGTCGAGCGCTTCCCCTACGTGCCCGCCGACCTCGGCCGCCGCGACGAGCGCTGCCAGGAGGTCTACAACATCCAGGTCCAGGGCCTGACCCAGCGCCTGGCCTCCAGCGGCATCGGCAAGCTCGTCGTCGGCATCTCCGGCGGGCTGGATTCGACCCATGCGCTGCTGGTGGCCGCCCGCGCGATGGATGCACTCGGCCTGCCGCGCACCCACATCATCGGCGTGACCATGCCGGGTTTCGCCACGGGCGAGCGCACGCGCGAGCAGGCGCGGCGTCTGATGGCGGCCGTGGGCTGCGAGGCGCGCGAGATCGACATCCGGCCGAGCTGCGCGCAGATGCTCCGGGACATCGGCCATCCCCACCGCGAAGACCAGCCGGTCTACGACGTCACCTTCGAGAACGTCCAGGCCGGCGAGAGGACCAGCCACCTCTTCCGCCTGGCCAACCTGGCAGGCGGCATGGTGCTCGGCACGGGCGACCTGTCCGAGCTGGCGCTGGGGTGGTGCACCTATGGCGTGGGCGACCACATGTCCCACTACAACGTCAATGCCAGCGTGCCCAAGACGCTGATCCAGCACCTCGTGCGCTGGGTGGCCGAGACCGGGCAGCTCGGTGCGGGCACCGACACGCAGGTGCTGCACGACATCCTCGACACGGAGATCAGCCCGGAACTCGTTCCCGGCGCCCTGCAGAGCACGGAGGCGGTGGTCGGCCCCTATGCGCTGCAGGACTTCAACCTCTTCTACACCCTTCGCCACGGCTACGCGCCGAGCAAGATCGCCTTCCTGGCCCGCCACGCCTGGGGCGAGGCCTATGCGCCGGCCGAGATCAAGCGCGTGCTGCGCATCTTTCTGCAGCGCTTCTTCAAGGGCAGCCAGTTCAAGCGCAGCTGCGTGCCGAACGCGCCCAAGGTGGGCAGCGGCGGGTCGCTCTCGCCGCGTGGCGACTGGAGGGCGCCGAGCGATTCGGAAGCGGCCGTGTGGCTGGCCGATCTGGACCGGATTCCGGACGAACGTGCTTAAATCGGCGCCAAGCGATATCAGGAGCCTTGTCCCATGAAGCAGATCACCGCCATCATCAAACCCTTCAAGCTCGACGAGGTCCGCGAGGCGCTGGCCGAGGTGGGCGCTTCGGGGCTGACGGTCACCGAAGTCAAGGGTTTCGGCCGCCAGAAGGGCCACACCGAGCTCTACCGCGGCGCCGAATACGTCGTCGACTTCCTGCCCAAGGTCAAGGTCGAGGTGGTGGTGAAGGACGAGGAGGTCGAGCGCTGCATCGACGCCATCCTCAAGGCCGCCAAGACGGGCAAGATCGGCGACGGCAAGATCTTCGTGCTGCCGGTCGAACAGGTGGTTCGCATCCGCACCGGCGAGACCGACGAAGCGGCGGTCTAGCCAGGGCCGAGCTCCGATCACGCCATCGGGGCTCGCGAAAGCTGGGGACGCGCCGTCTCGCCGCTGTCCCGGTAGCGGGCCCGGATGTCCAGCACTTCGGGCAATCGGTTCATGAAGGCCTGCACGCAAGCCGGATCGAAGTGCTGCCCGCTTTGCGCCTGCAGATAATCCAACGCCTCGTCGACGGCCCAGGCCGGCTTGTAGGGCCGCTCCGAGGTCAGCGCGTCGAAGACGTCCGCCACGGCGACGATGCGCCCGACCAGAGGGATGGCGTCACCGGTCAGGCCCGACGGGTAGCCGTTGCCGTCGAACTTCTCATGGTGCGTCAGTGCGACGGTGGCGGCCAGTTGAAGCACCGGGCTGGTGCTGTCGCTGAGTATCTCGAAGCCGATGCTGGCGTGATGTCTCATCACGATCAATTCCTCGGGCGTCAACCGTCCGGGCTTCAGCAGGATGTGGTCCGGCGTCCCGACTTTGCCGATGTCATGCATCGGCGCAGCGTGCAGGATGAGTTCCTGCAGCGAGGACGGTTCACCCAACTGCGCGGCGATCAGCTTCGAGTAGTTCGCCATGCGCATCAGGTGGGCACCGGTCTCGGGGTCGCGGTATTCGGCGGCGCGTGACAGCCGGAAGATCGTTTCCCGTTCTCGTTCGACGATGGTCGCGGCTGCCTTGTTGACCTCCCGCGCCAGCCATTCCGCGCGGTCTTCCAGCGCCTTCTGGCCTGCACGCAGGGTGAGCATGTTGCGGGCGCGGGAGAGGAACTCCTTGCGGTCGATGGGCTTGTTGAGAAAGTCGCTGGCCCCAGCGCTCAGCGCCTCGTGGCGGACCGTCCGCTCGGAATCCGCAGTGATCATCAGTACCGGCACGTTGCCCCGATTCGGCATGCGCTGCAAGCGACGGATGAAGCTGATTCCGTCCAGTTCCGGCATGCGGTAGTCCACGATCACCAGGTCCGGCTGGTGGACGGCGCACCAGTCGAGCGCTCGGAGCGGGTTTTCGAAACCGGTTGCGCTCACGTCGTCCAACTGCCCACACCACTCGACGAGCAACGACACGTTTTCTCCAAGGTCGTCAACGATCAGGACGTTCATCACTTCGCTCCAGCCGAGCGTCTCGGCGATTGTGCTGCCGCAGGCCTGCAGTGCCTGTTTGCCAGCCTACCCCGTCTCGTGCCGTCCTGGCGTGCCCGATTCAGGGGGCGGTGATTCCGGATACCGCGCTTGTGCCGATGGCGGACTTGATCTGTCTGCTGCAGGATTCGCGGCACCGGCCGCCAGTCTGTGTGGTCGAGCGCATCCTTGACGTTCCGGCCGTTCCATCAGACCCATTGGGAGCCACGGCAATGTCACACAGCACTCTTTCAGGGTTCCGGTGGATCGTGTTGTCGATGTTGTTGCTGCAGGGATCGGCAGCCTTCGCATCCGGCGCGCAGGCCGGTGTCGACCAAACCTGGCGAGACCGCTTTGTGCTCGGGGATTTCGCGCAGACCATGCGCGACCCCGTGCGCGCGGCCCGTGAAGGTCGCGTGGCGCTTGACGCGGCGCAGCGCTCCGGCGACTTGCAGGCCCAGCTCAAGGCCGCAGCCAGCTACTTCCTGGCGATGGACGAAAACACCGGCGATTGCGCGGTCGTCGATCCGGTCATCAATGCCGCCAAGTCGCGACGCCAGGAGTTCGCCGTTGAGTTGTTCGACGTGGCTGCCGCTGCCTACCTCAGCCTGTCGGACCAGCACTGCAAGAGCTTCCTTCAGCCCGATGAACTGGAGGCGCTGGCTCGCCAGTTGGGCGATCCAGCGAGGATGTATTTCGTCCTCGGTGCCCGGGCGCTTGCGACGCTCAAGGAGAACCGGTTCAACGATGCCATCCAGACGCTGGCCGAACAACCGAACTACGCCATCTCGCAGCCCCAGGTGGTGTTCTCTCTGCACAACCGGGCTCAGGCCGAGCTTGCGGCCAACCCGGCGTCCAACGCGGCCCGGGCCCTGCTGGCCGATGCGCTGCCGCGCATCGTGGCCAGTCAGTACCCTGCGCTCTACCTGAGCCAACAGGTCCTGTCGTTCCGGATGGAGTTCGCCGCCCGGCATGACGTGGCGGCGTTTGATCACATGAAACAGGCGCTGCCCGGCACGCTCAAGGGTGTGCTCGGCGCCTGCCCTTCCGGTTTCGATCTCGTGACCTTTGCGCGCGCCAAGGTCACCGCGGGGCGGCCCGGGGAAGCGCTCGCGTTACTCGACGAAGCCAGGAAGTTCAACTCGAACTGCAAGAAGCTGGTGGCCTTGCGAAGCCGGGTGGCTCTGGAAGCCTGCACGGCCCTCGGCACGCCGGATGCGCTGGCACGCGGCCAAAGGGAGATCGAACAGATGGACGCCCTGCTGGCCGACACGCGCTCGTTCGGACCGCAAACCGTTAGGGCATTCAAATCTCGCGCGGCTTCGTTCTGGGAGCGGTTCGGCCGCTACGAGGAGGCCCTGCGTGCCCTGCGGGAGTCCAACAAGGCTGGCGAGGAACTGCAGCGGATTTCCAGCGAAACCGCCCGGGTGGAACTGCAGGAAAAGCTCAACGTCGCCGCCAAGGACAAGGAAAACGCCGAACTCAAGGCCGAATCGGAGCTGCAGGCCGCGCGACAACGCGGCTGGATGATGGCCTTCGGAGCGGCGGCGGTCGGAGTGGCTGCGACCGCGGTCGCCCTCGCGGTGGCTATGCGCCGAGGCCGCCGGCTGGTGCAGGTGTCGGCGGAGCTGGCGTTGCGCAATCGCGAACTTGAGCAGCGCAGCGCGTCGCGCATCCGGCTGCTGGCGGCCGCCTGCCACGACCTGCGCCAGCCGGCCCACGCGCTGGGCATGCTGGCCGAACTGGGCGCCGATGCGCAACGCGAGTCCTCGCGCTTTGTCGCCTGGCTGCAGAGCGTGAGGCGCAGCACCGCGTCGCTGGGCGAGATGCTTGATGAGCTGATGGACCTTGGTCGGCTGGACGGCGGGCACTACACGCCGCAGCTCGCCGTCGTATCGCTGGCTGAACTGCTGCACGACGTCATGCTGCACTTTGGTGGCCTGGCCAAGCGCAAGGGCCTGTCGCTGGACGTGCCGCCAGCGGACGGCCACGTGATGTCGGACGGGCATCTCCTTCGTCGCATCCTCTTCAACCTGGTCTCCAACGCCATCAAGTACACCGATTCCGGCTTTGTGAGAGTGAGGCTGCAGTACTCGGGACCCACCGTGTGCTTGACGGTGCAGGACAGCGGCTCAGGCATCCCGCCCCACAGGCTCGAGGACGTCTTTCGCGATCGCGTGCGGCTCGACCCGGCCAAGGCTGCCGAAGGCCTCGGTATCGGGTTGTCCATCGTGCGTCGCGCCGCCGAACTGCTAGGCCACAAGTTGAATCTCTCCTCAAGCCCCGGCGAGGGCACGACCGTCGCGCTCACTCTGCCGCTGATCGCCGAGGCGCCGCTGCCCGAACCGGTCCCGGCCGCGGGTGCCGTCGGCGGCGGACGCGGCGTGCTGGCGCTGCTGGAGGACGATGTCGAAGTACGGGACGCCATGGCGGCGCTGTTGCAACGCTGGGGCTATACGGTGCATGCCGCGGCCGACGTGGAAGGTGTACTCGCATCGCTGGAAAGCAACCCTCTCGCGCCTGCGCTGGTCATCTCCGACCTGCACCTGGGTGCCAGCGACGGGTTGACGGAAGTGGCGCGTCTGCGCGATGTACTGCAGGCGCCCGCGCTGCCCGCGCTTCTGGTCACCGGCGACCTGGACGCTGCCATCGCCAGCCAGGCAGCCCAGGCGAGCGTGTACGTGGCCCACAAGCCGCTGGCGCCGCGCAAGCTGTCGGCCCTGGTGGCGCAGTTACTGCAGATCCCGGCTCTCGATCGTGGGGCAGAGCCGGCCGGGTCGCCGGCGGCATGCGTGCACGACGGTGGCGCGGTGTACGGAGATGGCCCGCTGCATCGGCAGGCCGGTTGACCGTTTTGCTCAGGCCGCGGTTCGGGGGGCGAGACCTTAACGCTCAGTCAGGGCGAGCTTCAGGCCAAGACCCACGAAGGCCGCTGCGAAGCTTCGACGCAGCCAGGCCATGGCCGTTGCGCTGCCGAATACGCGATCGCGCATGCCTGCTGCGAAAGCCCCGTATGCCGCGAACACGGCGAAGGTCATGACCATAAAAGCGGCGGAGAGTTTCAGCATCGCCAGTGTCGGCTCCGCGTCCTCCTGCGCGACGAATTGCGGCAGGAAGGCCAGGAAGAACATCGACAGCTTGGGATTGAGCAGGTTGACGAGCACGGCGTGCCGCACGACCTCGGCGTTGGAGCGCCTGGCGCCTTCGGCCTCGACCCGCAGGACGCCCTGTTCCCGCCAGGTCATCCAGGCGATGTAGAGCAGATAGGCCACGCCCGCCACCTTGACGGCCTCGAAGGCCAGGGCGCTGGCGTGCAGCAGGGCCGCCAGGCCGGTGATGGCTGCCAGCATGTGGGGCACGATGCCCAGCGTGCAGCCGAGGGCGGCGACCAGGGCCGTGCGCGCGCCGCGTGACAGGCCGGTGGCGATGGTGACGGCCGCGCCCGTCCCGGGCGAGGCGACGACGAGTAAAGAGACGGTGAGGAATTCGAGATTCATGCAGGCGCTCCGGAAGTGAGGGCGCCATGCTGGCTTCCCGGCCCGCGGCCGTCTTGAACGAAATTTCAGAGTCGCGCGAGAGCGCCGGGCGTCATCCCGAGGCAGCGCACGAAACAGCGCGTCATGTGGCTCTGGTCGGCGAAGCCGCTGGCCGCCGCGGCCTCGGCCAAGCCCTGCCCAGCCAGCACCAGGCGGCGCGCGAGCTGCACGCGGCGCTGCACCTGGTAGGCATGGGGCGGCAGGCCGGTCAGGCGGGCAAAGGCCCGCAAGAACTGGTAGCGGCTCAGGCCGGCGTCGGCGGCGAGCTCGGAGAGGCGGAGCTCGGCGGCGGGATCGTCGTCCAGCCGGCTGCGGGCGCTGGCAATGCTCGCGGTGGCGGCCACGGGGCGGGGCTCGGCGGGCCGCAGCAGCCAGGCCACCAGCACGAGCAGGGCCGATTCGGCCTCCAGCCTCGAGCAGCCGGGCGACAGCGCCGCCTCGAACAGGGCCTGGAAACGGAGGGCGACGGCCGCGTCGCGCAGCACGGGGGCGTGGAACTCGAAGGCCGGGGTGGCGCTCATGTCGGCCGCCGCGTCGAGCACCTGAGCCGGGTCGACGTAGAGCATGCGCCAGCGTCGGCCGCGGGCGTCCAGGGGGCGGCCGTCGTGCACCTCGCCGGGGTTGACCGTGATGAGGTCGCCCGGGCCGGCCTCCACCGTGCCGCGACCACTGGCCGACTTTTGCGCGCCGCGCTCGATCAGGCCGATGCCGAACTGGTCATGCGTGTGGCGGCCGAATGCGTGGGCCGAATCGGCCACGACGACCTGCATGCCGGGCATGCCGGAACGCAGCAACTGGATGCCTCGGGCCTGGCGCATGGCCCGAGTGTCACACCAACGGCGCCGTCAGCGCAGGTGCTGCCAGACGGCAGCGGCCCAGACGCCGCCCGCCAGCAGCAGGGACAGCATCACGGCGGCGCTGGCGATGTCCTTGGCGCGCTTGGAGAGGTGGTGCATCTCGAAGGACACCCGGTCCACGACTGCCTCGATCGCGGAGTTGAGCAGCTCGACGATGAGCACCGCCAGCAGCGACCCGAGCAGCAGGGCGATCTGGACCCAGTCGCGGCCAACCCAGAAGGCCAGCGGCGCGCCGACGATGAGCAGCCAGGTTTCCTGGCGGAAGGCGCTTTCGCCGGTGTAGGCGGCCTTCAGCCCGGCCCAGGAGTAGCCGGCGGCGCGGATGATTCGGTCCAGGCCCGTGCGGCCTTTGTGGGGATTGCTCATGGACGCTGCGGGAGCTGGGTGATGACGCGCGTGCCGCAGATCGTATCGTGCAGGAACTGCCGTCCGGGATGCAGGCGCGCAATGAGCAGGTAGGCAAGCATGCCGGCGACGAGGCTGCCGACGATGGCGCCGCCACCGTGCAGGCCGAGCGCCCAGGTGCTGACCAGCGCCGGCAGGAACCACAGCCAGCTGGCCAGATAGCGCGCCACGGCTCGAGGCGCCTTCAGCGGTCGGCCCGCGGTGTCGACGACGCGCAGATGCCAGGTCTTCATCGCGAGCGTCTGGCCGGAGCGGGTCCAGAAGCCGACGAAGTACAGGCCCAGCACGATGAAGATGAAGATGCCAAGGCCGACTCGTCCCTGCAGGGCGTGCTGCTGCCGGGTCAGCACCGAATACAGGAAGCCCGCGAAGAAGACGACGCCGAAGAGCAGCACGCCCTCATACAGCAACGCCGCGAAGCGTCGCGCCAGGCCCGGAGGCGTGGCGCCTGTGGTGCCGGACGCCGTCATGGGCGCGGCGCGGAGGCGCTCGGCGCTCTCGGGGGCTTGGGCAGCAGGGTCTTGGGGTCGACGAGGTCGGGGTCGGCCACCACCTTGGATTCACCCGCCACCTGGTGGCTGGGCAGGCGCAGCGCGTGGGTGATGAGCACGGTGGTCGCGCCGGGCTTGGCCTGGATGAGGCCGCCGGTCACGGCCACGGGCGCGACGAGCCGGGGCGTCGCCGGAACGATGTTGGACTTGGGCTGGGCTGCGAGGGGCTTGGCCACCGGGCCCGCCGCCGTGCGCTGGGCCTTGCGGCGGGCGGCCGCCTTGTCGACGAGCGCCTGGCGCTGCTCCGGCGACAGGGCCTGGTAGGCCTCCCACTTGGCCTGGCGCTGCTCGGCGTCGACCTGCTTGGCCACCTGGAAACCGACGCGGGCGTCGCGGCGCTCGGCCGGCGTCAGCTTGGCCCAGTCGCGCATGCGCTCGTGCAGCCGGGTGAGCTCGGGCGGGGGCAGGGTGGCGAGCATGGGGGTGGCGTTCAGCCATTTGCTGCGCTGCGTGGGGCCGAGATGGGGCCAGTCGGCCTCCAGCGGCGCGAGCAGCTGGCGCTGGGTGGGGGTCAGGCTGGCCCAGGTCGGGGCCGGCGCCAGGGCGGAGGCCACCGGCACGGCCGGGGCCTTGGGCGCCGGCACGGCCGGGCGCGGTGCCGGGGTGGCCGGAGCCACGCTCGCAGCCGGTTCGGGGAGCGGCGCGGACGCGGCGTCGGGAAGCTGCGCAAAAGCACGAAGCCCCGCTGCGCTGAGCAGCAGGGCGATCAGCAGGCGGGGAAGGGCGGCTCGCGTCGTCGGGACAACTCGGCTCATGCGCATCCGGTCATTCCTGGCTGTCCCTCAGGTATTCGGCAAAACCGGGGTCGCTGAAGGCCGAAGGCGGGAGGTGGTCGCTCAGCAGGGCGGTGTCCACTTCGGCCGCGGCGACCACCTGTTCATGGATTTGGCTCTGCTGCATCAGCACCAGGCCGGCGAGCAAGGCAAGCAAGGGCAGGGCGGAGATCAGCTTGGCCCACAGGCCGTTTCGGCCATCGCTGCCGCCAGCCGGCCCCATGCCGCGCGGGCCGCCGCTGAAGGCCAGAACCGAGCCCATCTGCACCACGCTGGGGCTGGGGGCCGCGGCTGCCTGGGCGGCGCGGGCCTGGGCCGCTCGCGCCAGCGCTTGCTCGCGCGCGAAGCGCAGGCGCTCCGACACGTCGTGAGGCATCGCAGCGCTACGTTCCGTCAGTCCGGCGGCGACGCGCAGGCCGAACCGCGCAACGCGGGCGTCCAGGTCGGCGGGGAGGGGGGAAGACTTCGGCGAATTCATAGCGTGATCCCTTTGGCCTTGAGAGCCTTGGCCAGCGCATGGACTGCTCGTGAACAGTGAGTTTTGACACTGCCTTCGGAGCAACCCATCACAGAGGCGGTCTCTGCAACATCCAGTTCCTCCCAGTAACGCAACAGGAAGGCTTCCCGTTGACGCGTCGGCAGCTGTTGCACCTCGGTATCGATGGACTGCAAGATCTGCGCCCGGCTGACCTCGTCCGCGGCGCTCAGGGCGCCCATGGCGCCGTCCTGGGTCTCGAGGATCTCCAGCAGGTCGAAGTCGCCGTCGGCGTCCGCACCCTCGAAGTCCGACATATTCGTCATGACCGCGCTGCGGACCTTCTGCCGGCGGAACCAGTCCATCGTCGCGTTGGACAGGATGCGCTGGAAGAGCAGGGGCAGCTCGGCCGCGGGGCGGTCGAAATAGTTTTCGGCCAGCTTGATCATGGCGTCCTGCACGATGTCGAGGGCGGCATCGTCGTCTCGAACCACGTAGGCCGTGCGCTTGAAGGCGCGACGGTCCACGGTACGCAGGAAATCGTTGAGTTCTTTGTCAGTGGCCAAGGCGGAAGGCGGTCCGGGCAGCAAGGCGGATTATGGCATTCGCCTGATACGAAGGCTTAACGAGTTTTACCGGCCATAATGCGGCTTCGCACAAAGAGTCTGGTCTCTCAGTGGCCGCCCGACTGGGGCCCCATCTGTTCTGACCGCGCAGGCTCCGAGTCCGCCTCACGAGGGCGCGAGTAGGAGCACCGATGGTTTTTCGTCAGAGAAATTCACAGAGGTTCGAAAATGGACATGTCTGCCGCGGAAATCAAACGCGCCACCCAGGCGCAGCCGAATTCCTCTTCCCCCTCCACCACCACCGCGGAGCTCAATGGCTCCGAGATCCTCGTTCGCTGCCTCCAGGCCGAAGGGGTGCGCCATCTCTGGGGTTATCCCGGGGGCGCGGTGCTCTACATCTACGACGCCCTCTACAAGCAGGACAGCATCCAGCACGTGCTGGTGCGGCATGAGCAGGCCGCCGTCCATGCAGCCGACGGCTTCGCCCGGGCGACCGGCGAGGTCGGCGTGGCGCTGGTCACTTCGGGTCCGGGCGTGACGAATGCCGTCACCGGCATCGCCACCGCCTACATGGACTCCATCCCGATGGTGATCATCTCGGGCCAGGTGCCGACGCCGGCCATCGGCCTGGATGCCTTTCAGGAGTGCGACACCGTAGGCATCACCCGGCCCATCGTCAAGCACAACTTCCTGGTGAAGGACGTGCGCGACCTGGCCGTGACGCTCAAGAAGGCCTTCCACATCGCCCGCACCGGCCGCCCGGGTCCGGTGGTCGTGGACATCCCCAAGGACGTGTCCCTCGCCAAGACGACGTTCAGCTATCCGGACCGCATCGAGATGCGCTCCTACAACCCGGTGCGCAAGGGCCACAGCGGCCAGATCCGCAAGGCCGTGCAGCTGCTGCTGCAGGCCAAGCGGCCCTACATCTACACCGGCGGCGGCGTCATCCTCGGCGAAGCGACGCAGGAACTGCGCGAACTCGTCGACCTGCTGGGCTACCCCTGCACCAACACGCTGATGGGCCTGGGCGCCATGCCCGGCACCGACCCGCGCTTCCTCGGCATGCTGGGCATGCACGGCACCTACGAGGCCAACATGACCATGCAGCACTGCGACGTGCTGCTGGCCGTCGGCGCGCGCTTCGACGACCGCGTCATCGGCAACCCGAAGCACTTCGCCCAGGTCGAGCGCAAGATCATCCACGTCGACATCGACCCCTCGTCGATCTCCAAGCGGGTGCGGGTCGACATCCCCATCGTCGGCGACGTGAAGGACGTGCTGCAGGAGCTGATCGCCCAGCTGAAGGAGGCCCAGGCCAAGCCCGACGCCAACGCCGTCAACGCCTGGTGGAGCCAGATCAACGACTGGCGCCGCCGAGACTGCCTGGCCTACAAGGGCTCGGACGAGGTCATCAAGCCGCAGATGGTGGTCGACACCCTCTGGAAGCTGACCCGCGGCCGCGACACGTACATCACGTCCGACGTCGGCCAGCACCAGATGTGGGCCGCGCAGTTCTACAAGTTCGACGAACCGCGCCGCTGGATCAACTCCGGCGGCCTGGGCACCATGGGCGTGGGCCTGCCGTACGCCATGGGCATCAAGCTGGCCCGGCCCGAGTCGGACGTGTTCTGCATCACGGGCGAAGGCAGCATCCAGATGTGCATCCAGGAGCTGTCGACCTGCCTGCAGTACAAGACGCCCGTCAAGATCGTCTCGCTGAACAACCGCTACCTCGGCATGGTGCGCCAGTGGCAGGAGCTCGACTACGAGGGTCGCTATTCGCACAGCTACATGGACGCGCTGCCCAACTTCGTGAAGCTGGCCGAGGCCTATGGCCACGTCGGCCTGCTGGTCGAGAAGCCGAGCGACGTGGAAGGCGCGCTGAAGGAAGCGATGCGCCTGAAGGACCGCACCGTCTTCCTCGACATCCGCACCGATCCGACCGAGAACGTCTGGCCCATGGTCAAGGCGGGCAAGGGCATTTCGGAAATGCTGCTGGGCTCGGAAGACCTGTGAACGGCTGAAGCCGTCGGTCCTGGCGAGGGTTACCTCCCTCGCCGAGGCTGGCGGCGGATGCCGGACGCAGCCGACGAAGGCAGCCCTTTCTTCAACGATTCGAACCCGCCGCCAAGGTGCCGTGGTTACCGCCACGGTCGCTGAAGAGCGCGAAGGACGACATCCCATGAGACACATCATCGCTTTGCTCATCGAGAACGAGCCGGGGGCGCTGTCGCGCGTCGTGGCCCTGTTCTCGGCCCGGGGCTACAACATCGAGAGCCTGACCGTCGCGCCCACCGAGGACGCCTCGCTGTCGCGCATGACCATCGTGACGACCGGCAGCGACGAGGTCATCGAGCAGATCACCAAGCACCTCAACCGCCTCATCGAGGTCGTCAAGGTCGTCGACCTCACCGAGGGCAACTACACCGAGCGCGAACTGATGCTCATCAAGGTGAGGGCGGTCGGCAAGGAGCGCGAGGAGATCAAGCGCACCGCCGACATCTTCCGCGGCCGCATCATCGACGTGACCGAGAAGACCTACACCATCGAGCTGACCGGCGACGCCAGCAAGCTCGACGCCTTCATCGACGCCATCGACCGCGCGTCCATCCTCGAAACCGTGCGCACCGGTGCCTCGGGCATCGGCCGCGGCGAACGCATTCTTCGGGTCTGACCGGACCTTCTTCCCTGGAGCGAACCATGAACGTTTACTACGACAAAGACGCCGATCTGAGCCTCATCAAGGGCAAGAACGTCACCATCATCGGCTACGGCTCACAAGGCCATGCCCACGCGCAGAACCTCAACGACAGCGGCTGCAAGGTCACCGTCGCCCTGCGCCGCGGCGGCGCCTCCTGGAGCAAGGCCGAAGGCGCGGGCCTGAAGGTCGCCGAGATCGCCGAGGCCGTGAAGTCGGCCGACGTGGTGATGATCCTGCTGCCCGACGAGCAGATCGCCGACGTCTACAAGAAGGAAGTCGAGCCCAACATCAAGCAGGGCGCGTCGCTGGCCTTCGCCCACGGCTTCAACGTGCACTACGGCCAGGTCCAGCCGCGCGAGGACCTCGACGTCTGGATGGTCGCCCCCAAGGCTCCCGGCCATACGGTGCGCAACACCTACAAGCAGGGCGGCGGCGTGCCCCACCTGATCGCCGTCTATGCCGACAAGACCGGCAAGGCGCGTGACCTGGCGCTGAGCTATGCCGCGGCCAACGGCGGCGGCAAGGCCGGCATCATCCAGACCTCCTTCCGCGAAGAGACCGAGACCGACCTCTTCGGCGAGCAGGCCGTGCTCTGCGGTGGCGCCGTCGAGCTGATCAAGGCGGGCTTCGAGACGCTGACGGAAGCCGGCTACGCCCCCGAGATGGCCTACTTCGAGTGCCTGCACGAGCTCAAGCTCATCGTGGACCTGATCTACGAAGGCGGCATCGCCAACATGAACTACTCGATCTCGAACAACGCCGAGTACGGCGAGTACGTGACCGGGCCCAAGGTCGTGACCGAGGCCACCAAGAACGCCATGCGCCAGGCCCTGAAGGACATCCAGACCGGCGAATACGCCAAGTCCTTCATCCTCGAGAACAAGGCCGGCGCGCCGACGCTGATCAGCCGCCGCCGCCTGACGGCCGAGCACCCCATCGAGCAGGTCGGCGAGAAGCTGCGCGAGATGATGCCCTGGATCAAGGCCAACAAGCTGGTCGACAAGGCCAAGAACTGAGGCCCTGTCCTCCACGGTCCACGAGGGCCGGTGCCGTGAGGCGCCGGCCCTTTTTTCGCTAGTGGAGCAGAGCCAGCGTCGTCGCGTCGGGCTGCCCGCCGTAGAAGGCGTCCAGCGCCTCGCGGAAGATGTTCACCGGTGACGGGCTGACGGCATCGAACAGCGTCAGGCAGGACCGGAGCTTGAGCGCGTCGACCTCGCCCAGGATGCTTTCGGCCGAACGCCCCCGGTGGGCCAGCATCGCCTGCACGCAGCCGCGCAGCCGCTCGCCCAGCAGGGGATGGGCGAGGTAGGCCTCGGCTTCGGCGCGATCGGCGATGCCGTAGTGCTGGGCCGTGGAGCTGCGGCCGAGGCCGCGCAGCTGGGGTAGCACGAACCACATCCAGTGGCCGGTCTTGCGTCCGGCCTTCAACTCTCCCAGCGCCTGTTCATGCACGCCGTCCTGCGCCTGGACGAAGCGTTCGAGCGGGTTCATGCGAGCCCATTGTGGGCGCGCAGCGCCTCGACGGCATCGGGCGGCAGCCACAGCAGGGTGTTCAGGTAGTCGTCCAGACAGTCGACCAGTTCGGCCCGCGGGCCCTGCTTCCAGGTGGCGGAGCCGTAGAAGGCTTCCTGCTGCGCGATGAGCTGCTCGCGGCTGTCATAGGCACGGATCAGGTAGAAGCTCTCATGCTCGTGGTCGGAGCGGCCGAAGGCGACGACGTCCATGCCGCTGGCCCGCACGAGGGGCAGGGCCGTGCGCACGGCAGCGACGAAACGCTCGGCGCAGCCGGGCTTGAGCTTGTAGGTGCGGATTTCGATCAGCTTCATGCGTGGACTCCAGCGAGCTGCGCATCCTAGGCCACTGCGTCGGGGAAATGGCACCCCCGTGAGGTCCCAAGCCGGCCCAATCAAGGCGCGAGGCGCAGCCGGGGTCGGGCCCCGGCGAGGCCGAGCAACGCCGAGTGGGCCGGCTTGGGACCTCACCCTGCGGGCCGGGGCGTAAAGGCAGGCATTCAGCGTTGCTCGTCGTTGTGGGTCCCGACCCACGGCCTCCTCGCGCCTTGCCTGCCTGCCTTTACGCCCCGGCGGGGGTGTCATTTCCCCGACGCAGTGGACTAGGCCTGCCATCGTCCGGACCTGTCAGCAGGCCCCCTGCGCTATCCTGCCGCCCCATGACTCCCGATCCCATCGAGGACGACGAGCCCAGCATCGCCGTCCGTCCCCGCCGCAAGGGCATCTACGCCCTGCCCAATGCCATCACCCTGGGCGCGCTGTTCAGCGCCTTCTACGCCATCGTCATGGCCATGAACGGCCGCTTCGAGGTGGCCTGCGTGGCCATCTTCGCCGCCGCCGTGCTCGACAGCCTGGACGGCCGGGTCGCGCGCATGACCAACACCCAGTCGGCCTTCGGCGAGCAGATGGACAGCCTGTCCGACATGGTGGCCTTCGGCGCCGCGCCGGCCCTCATCGTCTACATGTGGGCCCTCAAGGACATGGGCAAGCCGGGCTGGATCCCGGCCTTCGTCTACATCGCCGGGGCGGCGCTGCGCCTGGCGCGCTTCAACGTCAACATCGGCGTGGTGGACAAGCGCTATTTCCAGGGCCTGCCCAGCCCGGCCGCGGCGGCGCTGGTCATCGGCCTGATCTGGGCGGTGGTCGACCAGGCCAGCTACACCGGCGTGCAGCCGGGCAGTTGGGTCGCCTGGGCGGCCTACGGCATCACGCTGTTCGCCGGGCTTTCGATGGTGACGAATGCGCCCTTCTACAGCTTCAAAGTCTTCGACCGGCGGCGCTCCGTGCCCTTCGTGGTGCTGGTCGTGATCATGCTGGGCATCGGCCTGGCGGCACTCGATCCCTCGCGCGTTCTCTTCGGCGTCTTCTGCGTCTACGGCCTGTCGGGCTATGCCATCTACGGCTGGCGCAAGGCCAAGGGCAAGCCGGTCAGCGTCATCTCGACGAGCACCGACGAGCCCGACGAGCGCGGCTTGCATCAGTAGCCATTCATGCTAGATTCGCGTCCCATGCAAAGCGTGCACTCGATCAGCCTGCTACTAGCCCTGGAGGAACCACGGGTTCGCTAGTCAGTCACGCCTACACGCTCCACCTGACCCCAACGGCCCGTATGCAACCGCAGCGGGCCGTTCGCGTTTTCAAAGGCTGTCGGTTGTGCCACCTCTTCGGATGGAAACCATGTTGAAGCAACCGCAGCAGAAGTACCGCGCCTTCGCGCCCATCGCCTTGCCCGACCGTCGCTGGCCCGACGCCGTGCTCACCCGTGCGCCGATCTGGCTGAGCACCGACCTGCGCGACGGCAACCAGGCCCTCATCGAGCCGATGGACATCGCCCGCAAGCTGCGAATGTTCCAGCAGCTCGTGAAGATCGGCTTCAAGGAGATCGAGGTCGGCTTCCCTTCCGCGTCGCAGACCGAGTTCGACTTCGTCCGGCTGCTCATCGAGGGCGGCCATATTCCCGACGACGTCACCATCCAGGTTCTGACGCAGGCGCGTGCCCACCTGATCGAGCGCACTTTCGAGGCCCTCGATGGCGCGCGGCGGGTCGTCGTGCACGTCTACAACGCCGTCGCGCCCATCATGCGCCGCGTCGTGCTCGGCACCGACGAAGACGGCATTGTCGAGCTGGCTGCCTCGCATGCCCGCCAGATCAAGGCACTCGCCGCGGCGCGTCCGGGCACCGACTGGCGTTTCGAATATTCGCCCGAGATGTTCTCCGGCACGGAGCTGGCCTTCAGCAAGCGCGTGGTGGATGCGGTGACCGAGGTCTGGGCGCCGACGCCGGACCGCAAGTGCATCATCAACCTGCCCTCCACCGTCGAGCACAGCACGCCCAACGTCTTCGCCGACATGATCGAGTGGATGCACCGCCACCTCGATCGCCGTGACAGCATCATCCTGTCCGTCCACCCCCACAACGACCGCGGCACCGGCACGGCCGCCGGCGAGCTGGCCCTGATGGCCGGCGCCGAGCGCATCGAAGGCTGCCTGTTCGGCAACGGCGAGCGCACCGGCAACGTCGACCTCGTCAACATCGCACTCAACCTCTACACCCAGGGTGTGGACCCGCAGCTGGACTTCTCGGACATCGACGAGGTGCGCCGCTGCGTCGAGCACTGCACGCAGATCCCGGTCCACCCACGCCATCCCTACGTGGGCGATCTCGTGTACACCTCCTTCTCCGGCTCCCACCAGGACGCCATCAAGAAGGCCTTCGCCGCCCGCAGGGACGGCGACGTCTGGGACATGCCCTATCTGCCGGTCGACCCCAAAGACCTCGGCCGCAGCTATGACGCCGTGATCCGCGTGAACAGCCAGTCCGGCAAGGGCGGCATCGCCTACCTGCTGGAGACCGAATACGGCCTGGAGCTGCCGCGCCGCCTGCAGATCGAGTTCAGCCAGGTCGTGCAGGCCGTCATGGACGACATGGGCAAGGAACTCAGCGCAGCCGACATCCACGCCATCTTCGAGCGCGAATACGCCCTCGGCGATGCCGGCACGGCCGTGCTGCAGCCGCAGATGACCGAAGTGGGCGGTGGCGCGATGCGCGTTGCCGCCGAAGTGGTGCTGGGCGGCTGGATGGGCCGCGTGCAGGGCGAGGGCAATGGCCCCATCGACGCCTTCGTCAACGCCCTCAGCGCCCGCGCCGGCACGCCCATCCGCGTGCTGGACTATCACGAGCACGCCATCGGCAGCGGTGCCGACGCCCGTGCCGTGGCCTATCTGGAGTTGCGCGTCGGCGACGAGACCCGGCATGGTGTCGGCATCGATGGCAGCATCGTGCGCGCTTCCATGCAGGCCATCCTCTCCGGCCTGCGCCGCAGCCCGGCTTTCGCGATGCCTCACAAGCAGGAACAGACCCATGAGTGACCAGCTGATCATCTTCGACACCACCTTGCGCGACGGCGAGCAATCGCCCGGCGCCTCCATGACGCGCGAGGAAAAGCTGCGCATCGCCCGCCAGCTGGAGCGGATGAAGGTGGACGTCATCGAGGCCGGCTTCGCGGCCTCCAGCAATGGCGACTTCGAGGCCGTCAAGGCCATCGCCGCCGCGGTTCGGGACAGCACCATCTGCTCGCTGGCCCGGGCCAACGACCGCGACATCTCGCGCGCCGCCGAGGCCCTGGCCGGCGCCCAGCGCGCGCGCATCCACACCTTCATCGCCACCAGCGAGCTCCACATGGAGAAGAAGCTGCGGATGACGCGCGAGCAGGTGCTGGAGCAGGCCACGCTGGCCGTGCGCTTCGGCCGCAACCTCTGCGGCGACATCGAGTTCTCGCCGGAGGACGGCTACCGCTCCGACATCGACTTCCTGGCCCGCGTCTGCGAGGCCGTCATCAAGGAGGGCGCCGGCACCATCAACATCCCCGACACCGTCGGCTATGCCATCCCGGAGCTCTACGGCGACTTCATCCGCCGGCTGCGCGAGAAGGTGCCCAACTCCGACAAGGCGATCTGGAGCGTGCACTGCCACAACGACCTCGGCATGGCGGTGGCCAATTCGCTGGCCGGCGTGAAGCTGGGCGGCGCACGGCAGATCGAGTGCACCATCAACGGCCTGGGTGAGCGCGCCGGCAATTGCTCGCTCGAGGAGGTCGTCATGGCCGTGAAGACGCGGCGCGACTACTTCGGCCTGGACGTCGGCATCGAGACCTCGCAGATCGTGCCCGCCTCCAAGCTGGTCTCCCAGACCACGGGCTTCGTCGTGCAGCCCAACAAGGCCGTCGTCGGCGCCAATGCATTCGCCCATGCCTCCGGCATCCACCAGGACGGCGTGCTCAAGGCCCGCGACACCTACGAGATCATGCGGGCCGAGGACGTCGGCTGGGCCGCCAACAAGATCGTGCTGGGCAAGCTGTCGGGCCGCAACGCCTTCAAGCAGCGCCTGCAGGAGCTGGGCATCGAGCTGGACAGTGAGGCCGAGGTCAATGCCGCCTTCCAGCGCTTCAAGGACCTGGCCGACCGCAAAAACGAAATCTTCGACGAAGACATCATCGCCCTCGTCATGGACGAGTCGGTCATCGCCGACGAGGAGCACTACCGGCTGCTGTCGCTGGCCCAGCGCTCCGAGACCGGGGAGCGGCCGCACGCCGCCATCGTCTTCTCGGTCGGCCACCAGGAACACCGCGCCGAGAGCGACGGCAACGGCCCGGTCGATGCGACGCTGCGGGCCATCGAGTCCGTGGTGCAGTCCGGCGCCGAGATGGTGCTGTACTCCGTCAACGCCATCACCGGCGGCAGCACCGAGTCTCAGGGCGAGGTGACGGTGCGGCTGCAGCACAGTGGCCGCGTCGTCAACGGCGTGGGGGCGGACCCGGACATCATCGTCGCCTCCGCCAAGGCCTACCTGAGCGCGCTGAACAAGCTGCAGAGCAAGAACGAGCGGGTCGCCGCCCAAGGCTGATGCCGGCGCGCGGGCCGGTGTAACGGCCGTGAACCGTGTCACGCCTGGGCCGACCGTTACGCCGCCGCGTGCAATCTGGCGCGCAAAGGCCCCGCTGCTCGGGGCCGCCTCCCGGGTCTGCGCCCGCAGAATCGCTGTCGTGGCCATCCGCGGGCAGCGTGCGGGGCGGTCGACCGGCGTTCTTGGCATGCGGGGCCGACCTGATACCGCCGCCGTGTCAGCCGAGGCCTACTTGCGTTCGTTTGAAGCCAGCTGCGAAGCGACCCGGAGCCGACGGCGGACCTACGGTGACTTCCCTAGAACAAGGGCAAGAGTTCACTTGAGGTATCCCGCTTAAGTTCTTATCTTGTCAGTGTTTTTGGCGTCACTTACACTGCCGCCCTGCTGTTTGGGGACACCGTTGAAGACTTTTGCCGCCGCTTTCCTGAGTCTCAGCCTGTTGGCCGGCCTGCCCGATGCGGCCTGCGCCGCCGCCAACAAGTCCAAACCCGTACCGACCCGCAAGGTCAAGTCCGTCGTGCTGCGCAAGACGGTCGCGGCCGTGCCGCCCGTGGCGACCTTCGGCCAGGTGGCCGGCCTGCACGAGGTGGACGATCCGCTCTCGCTGAAGTCCAGCGTCGCCTACGTGCTCGACCAAGACACCAACGAGGTGCTCTTCTCCAAGAACCCCCAGGCCGTGCTGCCCATCGCCTCCATCACCAAGCTGATGACGGCCCTGGTCGTCGTCGAGGCCGGCCTGTCCCTCGACGAGAAGATCACCGTGACCGACGAGGACGTCGACACCGAGAAGTTCACCCATTCGCGCCTGGCCGTCGGCACCACGCTGACCCGCGGCGAAATGCTGCACCTGGCGCTGATGTCGAGCGAGAACCGCGCCGCGCATGCACTGGGCCGCAACTACCCGGGCGGCCTGACGGCCTTCGTCGCGGCCATGAATGCCAAGGCCCAGGCCCTCGGCATGGCCGACACCCACTACGTCGAACCCACCGGCCTGTCCAGTCGCAACCAGAGCAGCGCCAAGGACCTGGCCGCCCTCGTCAACGTCACCAGCCAGATCCCGCTGCTGCGCGACCTGTCCACCTCCCGCGAGGCCCGCGTGGCCCTGGGCAAGCGCATGGTGCAGTTCCGCTCCACCAACGGCCTGCTGTCCAGCCCGCTGTGGGACATCGGCCTGCAGAAGACCGGCTTCATCAACGAGGCCGGCAAATGCCTGGTCATGCAGGCCCGCATGGCCGGGCGCCAGCTCATCATGGTGTTCCTCGATTCGAGCGGCAAGGCCTCGCGGATCGCCGATGCCGAGCGCATGCGCAAGTGGCTGGCGACGCTGCCCGGCGAGCCGGCCGCCACGGCGTCCAGCAAGCTCTGAGGTCAACTCCCTTCCCATGCAAAACGGCGCCGAGGCGCCGTTTTGCTTTTTGGAATGACCCGTCAAGTCCGGTGGCCCAGGGCCGCCGAGATCTGGGCGGCCGTCTCCTTCAGTCTGATCACCCAGCTCTCCTCCAGCCGGTCGGCCGGCGCGGAGATGGACAGGCCGGCGATCAGCTTGGCCTGGTCGTCGTAGATGCCGGCGGCCATGCAGCGCACGCCGAGTTCCAGCTCCTCGTCGTCCCGCGCGATGCCGCGCTGCCTCACCGTCGCCAACTCGCGCTCCAGTGCGCCGAGGTCGGTCAGGCTGTTGCGGGTGTGGCCGCCCAGGCCGGTGCGGGTGGCGTAGGCGCGCACCCGCGAGCTGTCGTCGCCGGCCAGGAAGAGCTTGCCGACCGAGGTCAGGTGCAGCGGCGCGCGGCCACCCACGGCGCGCACGACCTGCATGCCGGAGCGTTCCGAGTAGGTGCGCTCGATGTAGACGATCTCGTCGCCCTGGCGCACGGAGAGGTTGACCGGTTGATGCGTGAACTTGTGCAGTTCGCGCATGGCCGGCAGGGCGGCGTCGCGCACGTCCAGCCGTGCCTTGACGAGGTTGCCCAGCTCCAGCATGCGCATGCCCAGCCGGTAGCTGCCCGCCTCGGGCCGGTCGACGAATCGGCCCAGGGTCAGGTCGTTGAGAATCCGGTGCGCCGTCGAGGGGTGCAGGCCCGTCGCCTCGGACAGGGCCTTCAGCGAGACCGGGTCCTGGTGGCTGGCCAGCACGTCCAGCAGGGCGAACATCCGCTCCAGGACCTGGATGGCCGGGGTTTGCTGCGCCTCTTTGGATTTCATGCCGTCATTGTGGAGGAGATTGGCCGTGTTTTGTATGGCGAAAGCTAGGTTCAGCAGATGGCAAGCCCTGGCGGCGCTGCTGCTGGCCGTGGCGGCGGGTGGCGCCCAGGCGGCCGGACCGGCCTCGGCGCCTGCCCAGCCGGAGGCCCGGTGGAGCCGCATGCCGCGTCTCTATGGGCGGATCACGGCCGATGAGCTGGGCCTGGTCATCAACACGGCCGATCCCTATTCGGTCACCATCGGCGAGTACTACGCGCGGCGCCGCGGCATCCCGGAGGCCAACATCCTGCGCGTGCAACTGCCCCTGCGCGCCAGCCTGAGCCGCGACGAGTTCACGGCCCTCGACCAGGCCGTTCGCAGCCGCCTTCCCGAGTCGGTCAACGGCCTGGCGCTGGCCTGGGTTCAGCCCTATGCCGTGGAGTGCAATTCGCTGACCAGCGCACTCGCCCAGGGCCTGCAGCCCGACGTCTGCGCGCACAGCTGCGCGCCCACTCGCGTCAGCCCCTACACGAGCTACTTCGGTGCCCGGCCCTGGCTGGTCATCGGCCTGAGGCCGGCCATGCAGCTGGCCGCGCGGTCCGTGCCGGCCGCGATGGCCATGATCGAGCGAGGGATCGCCTCCGACCACATGCTGGCTGCCGGCAGCGCCGAGCCGGCCATGGCCTATCTGGCCGCGACGCCGGACGTGCACCGCAACGTCCGTGAACGCCTGTTCCCGCCGGCCGGCCCCGTGCCAGGCGTGGCCGGCCTGGAGGTGGCCCGGGTGCGCAGCGACGCGCTGCCGCCGATGCGCCGCATCCTGGCGTACGAGACCGGCCTGGCCCGCGTGCCGGGGCCGCTGGGCGGCGAATGGCTGCCCGGCGCCCTGGCCGACCACCTGACGTCGGCCGGAGGCCAGCTCGAAAGACCGCCGGCGGACGTACAGATGAACATCCTCGACTGGATCGATGCCGGCGCGACGGCGAGTTATGGCTCGGTCAGCGAGCCCTGCAACCACCTCCAGAAGTTCCCGCATCCCCAGGCCCTGATCCAGGCCTATGCCCAGGGCGTCAGCGCCCTGGAGGCTTACTGGCACAGCGTCGCCTGGCCGGCGCAGGGCGTGTTCGTGGGCGAGCCGCTTGCGGCGCCTTTCGCCCCGCTCCCGCCGCCCACGCCCTGAGCGGCCGCGAGGCCGGCGCGGACGGCGCCTTCGAGCGTGGCGGGGTAGGGCCCTTCGACATAGTCGCCGGCCGCCCACAGGCCCGGCGCGATGCGGCCCGGCGGGCGGACCAGCCCGGGCGTGCAGGCGAAGGTCGCGCGCTTTTCCGTCAGCATCCGCTCGATGACGGGCGGCGTGGCCCACGCCAGCTCGCGCCGCGCCTGGGCCAGCACGGCCTGCGCGCAGTCGCCGCGTTCGACCCAGGGGGCAGCACCGCTGACCACGAAGGCGAAGCGCCCCGGCGCGCCGCCGAGGGCGCCATGGTCGAAGACGAACTGTGCGGGCGAATCCGGCCCCTCGCGGAGGGCGAGCATGGGCTGGGGCAGGGCGCTGCCGGGGCTGTGCAGGTAGACCGTGACGATGGGCTGGAAGGCGAGGGCCCGGGCCAGCGCCGCCCAGCCGGGCGCGATGCCGGCCGTCAACCTCGCGGCCTCGACGCTGGTGCAGGCGAGCACCACGGCATCGAAGGGCTCGCCGTCCACGCGCCAACCCGGCTCGATGCACTGGACGCGCCGGCCGGTGCGCAGCCGTTCGCCCAGCCAGGCCGCGGCGGGGCGGGCGAGCAGCTCGGACAGCGGGCGGCGTGGCAGCAGCAGGTCGGCGCTGCCGGGCCCGCTGAAGAGGGCGTCTTTCAGCACGCGCAGGAAGACCTGGGCGCTGGCCTGCGGCGCCGGCGTGTTCAGGGCAGCCACGCACAGGGGCTCGACGAGGTCGCGCTTCACCGCCGCGGGCAGGCCGGCGCAGAGCTGGGCGACGCTCAGCGACGCGTCGCAGCGGAAGCCGCGCGCCAGCCAGCCGCCGGCCGCGGCCAGCAGGCGCAAGCGCGCGGCCAGGGGCCAGCCCCGATGCGCCAGCACGCCGCGCGTGAAGGCCACCAGGGGCGGCCCCGGCGGCAGGCGCAGCCCCGCCTCGCCGGGGTAGGGCAGGGCCAGGGGCAGCCGCTCGAGCACGGCCTCGGGACTCACGTCGAGGCGCCGCATCAGCGCCAGGCTGTCGCGGTAGGCGCCGATGAGGATGTGCTGGCCGTTGTCGTAGTCGGGGTCGCCGGCGACGCTGCGGGCCCGGCCGCCGGCCTGCGGCGCCATCTCGAAGACGGTAATGTCGTGACCCGCATCGGCCAGGCTGACGGCCGCCGCGATGCCGGCCCAGCCGCCGCCGACGATGGCCGCCTTCACCGGCCGCGCCAGTTGGTGCGCATGGCGATCCACAGCTTGCGCAGCGGCGTCAGCGCGATGCGCTGGTGCAGGACCTGGAAGCCTTCGCGCTCGATCTCCACCAGCAAGGCGCGGTAGATGTTGGCCATCATCAGCCCCGGCTTTTGCGCCGCACGGTCCGCCTCGGGCAGCTGGGCCAGGGCCTCGTCGTAGAGGCGGTGGGCGCGTTCGGCCTGGAACTTCATCAGCGCCGTGAAGCGGTCCGAATAGCCCCAGGGTTTGCTGCGCAGCAGGATCTCGCTGGCCTTGACGCCGAACTGCTGCAGCTCGTTCACCGGCAGGTAGATGCGCCCGCGCCGGGCGTCGTCGCCGACGTCGCGGATGATGTTGGTCAGCTGCATCGCCAGGCCGAGCTTGTGGGCGTAGTCCACCGTCTGTGGCTGCGTGCGGCCGAAGATGCTGCTGGCCACCTCGCCCACGACGCCCGCGACCAGATGGCAATAACGCTGCAGGCCGGGGAAGTCGAGGTAGCGGGTCTGCTGCAGGTCCATCTCGCAGCCCTCGATGACGGCGTCGAGGTGCTCCCGGCGGATGTCGTAGGCGGCCACGTGGGGCATCAGGGCCTTCATCACCGGATGGCTGGGCTGGCCGGCGAAGGCGCTGGCGGCCTCCTTGCGCCACCAGGCCAGCTTGGTGGCGGCGACGCCGGCGTCCTGCGTCTCGTCGACGACGTCGTCCACCTCCCGACAGAAGGCGTAGAAGGCCGTGATCGCGGCCCGCCGCGGCGGTGGCAGGAAGAGAAAGGCGTAGTAGAAGCTCGAGCCGCTGCCGGCGGCTTTGTCCTGGACGTATTGCTCGGGGCTCATGGTGCGGCCCGCATTGTGAGGGCGCGCCAGGCCAGGCGGGGCGCGTCGGCCATTCCCAGGGCTGGGCGGTGGATGAAACTGTCGTGGCCGCGGGTGGCGATCTTGTCGAGGATGGCCAGGCCGCCTTGCACGACCAGGCGCAGCTCCCAGCCCGCGCGGCCGGCCAGCGTGAGGGCGAGCGGTGCGCCTTCCCGCATCAGCGCGCCGGCCCAGTCGCAGAGGTCGCGCACCAATGCCCGTGCGGCCGGCCCGTCGCGGCAGGCGAGCACGTCTTCGGCGCTGACGCCGAAGCGCTCCAGGTCGGCCTCGGGCACGTAGAGCCGCCCACGGGGGCCGTCGCGGCTGAAGTCCTGCCAGAAGTTGATGAGCTGAAGGCTGGAGCAGATGGCGTCCGAACGGCGCAGCGAGACGGCGTCGCTCACGCCGTACAGCCCCAGGAGCAGGCGCCCGACGGGGTTGGCGGAACGGCGGCAGTAGTCGAGCAGGTGGCCGCGGTCGCGGTAGCGCGGCGGCGTCAGGTCCTGCTCGAAGGCGTCGAGCAGGTCATGCAGCAAGGCCGGCTGCAGGCGGTGCATCTCACGTGCCAGCGGCGCGAAGACCTGGGGCCAGCGTGGCGACGGCTGCCGGCCGGCGACGACGGCGTCGAGGTCGGCGCGGTAGTCCCGCAGCGCCTGCACGCGCTGAGGCGTCGCCAGGTCGCCTTCGTCGGCCAGGTCGTCCGCCGTGCGGGCGAAGTGGTAGAGGGCCACGACGGCCGGCCGCAGGCGCGGCGGGCAGAGCCAGGAGGCGACGGGAAAGTTCTCGTAGTGGTCGACGCTCAAGCTGCGTCCTCAAGTCGGCGCGGGAAGGTCCGAAGTGTCAGTGAGGTTTGACAGTTGTCACGGGGTCTGAATACATTACTGACCCGCCGGTCATTAAATTTTCGAGCCGGCCGTCCATCCCTGCCGAGGTCTGCATGCCCCATCTTCCGCGTCTTGCGTCGTCCCTGCTGCTGGCGGCCCTGCTTTCGGCTCTGGTGTCGGGGTGCAGCAAACAGGCGCCGGCGCCCGAAGCCGAGCGGGCGGTGCGGACCCTGGTCCTCAGTGCCAGCTCGGCGAGCTCCAGCCACGAGTACGCGGCCGAGGTGAAGCCGCGCATCGAATCGCGGCTGTCATTTCGCGTCAGCGGCAAGCTGCTCAGCCGCGCGGTCAACCTCGGCGACACGGTCAAGGCCGGCCAGGTGCTGGCGCGCATCGACGCCCAGGACCTGAAGCTGGCCGAGGCCGCAGCCAGTGCCGCCGTGATGGCGGCGCGCACCAACCGAGACCAGGCTGGCGCCGACTACAAGCGCTTCGTCGACCTGCAGCGCCAGGGCTTCATCAGCGCGGCCGAGCTGGAGCGGCGCGATTCCGCCTTCAAGGCGGCGCAGGCCCAGTTGGAGCAGGCGCGCGCCCAGGCCGACGTGCAGGGCAACCAGGCGGCCTATGCCCAGCTGGTGGCGGACGGCCCCGGCGTCGTCACCGGCATCGACGCGGAGCCGGGCCAGGTGCTGGCGGCCGGTACGCCGGTGGTGCGCGTCGCCCTCGACGGCCCCCGCGACATCGTCTTCTCGGTGCCTGAAGACCAGATTTCGCGCGTGAAGGCGGCGGCCAGCCAGCCCGGCGCCCTCAAGGTGAGGCTGTGGGCCAGCGACAAGACCTACCCATTGACCCTGCGCGAGGTGGCCGCCGCGGCCGACCCCGTCACGCGGACCTTCCTGATCAAGGCTGACGCCGGCAAGCTGGACGTCAAGCTCGGCCAGTCCGCCACCGTGGTGCTGGACCTGCCGCAGCAACCGGGCGTCATCAAGCTGCCGCTGGCGGCCGTCCTGCAGCAAGGCGGCAAGACCTCGGTCTGGGTGCTGGACGGGCCGTCGATGACGGTCAAGCCCGTGGCGGTGCAGGTGGCGGGCGCCGAGGGCAACGAGGTCGTCGTCGGCGGCGGCCTGGCGCCGGGGCAGGAGGTGGTGGTTGCCGGGGTGCACGTGCTCAATCCGGGCCAGAAGGTCAAGCGCTACGTGCCGCCGCGGACCCCCGCGGATGCCGCCCCTCCCGCTCCCGCAGCCTCTCGCTGAGCCGGGGCCGCGCATGACTTCACCAATCACCAAGCACGCCCAAGTCGGCGGATTCAACGTCTCGCGCTGGGCGCTGGAGCATCCCGCGCTGACGCGCTACCTGATGGTGGTGCTGATGCTGATGGGCTTCGCCGCCTACTTCCAGCTCGGCCAGGACGAGGACCCGCCCTTCACCTTCCGCGCCATGGTCATCCAGGCCTTCTGGCCCGGGGCCACGGCCCAGCAGATGGCCGACCAGGTCACCGACAAGATCGAGAAGACGCTGCAGGAGGTCAACCACGCCGACAAGATCCGCTCCTACACCAAGCCGGGCGAGTCGGTGACGGTGTTCCAGGTCAAGGAGAACACGCCGCCCAAGGACGTGAACGACCTCTGGTACCAGGTGCGCAAGAAGGTCGGCGACATGCGCGGCAACCTGCCGCAGGGCGTGCTGGGGCCTTTCTTCAACGACGAGTACGGCGACGTCTACGGCTCCATCTACGCGCTCTCGGCCGATGGCTTCAGCCGCGAGGAGCTGCGCGAGCACGCCGACCGCGTGCGCCAGGCGCTGCTGCAGGTCAAGGACGTGGCCAAGGTGGAGATCTTCGGCGTGCAGCCCGAGAAGCTCTTCATCGAGGTCTCGCAGAAGCGCCTGGCGCAGCTCGGCCTGGATTTCGGCCAGGTGATCAACCAGATCGGCGCGCAGAACGCCGTCGAGGGTGCCGGCGTGCTGAACGCGGGCAGCGCCAACTTCCAGGTGCGGGTACAGGGTCAGTTCACCTCCGCCCAGGCGCTGGCCGACGTGCCCATCCGGGCCGTCAATCCGCAGACGGGCGTGGCCAGCCAGATGCGCCTGGGCGACATCGCCACCATCAAGCGCGACTACGTCGACCCGCCGACCACCATGGTGCGCCACCAGGGCAAGGAGGTGCTCGCCCTGGGCGTGTCCATGGCCAAGGGCGGCGACATCATCGCCATGGGCAAGGCGCTCGGCGTGGCCACCAAGGCCATCGAGCGCGACCTGCCCGCGGGCATCCACCTGGAGCAGATCCAGGACCAGCCCAAGGCCGTGGCCACGTCGGTGGGCGAGTTCGTGCACGTGCTGATCGAGGCCGTGGTCATCGTGCTGGCGGTCAGCTTCATCTCGCTGGGCCTGCACACGAGGCCGCTGCGCATCGACGTCTGGCCCGGCCTGGTGGTCGCCATCACCATCCCGCTCGTGCTGGCCATCACCTTCGTCACCATGTTCTATTGGGGCGTGGGCCTGCACAAGATCTCGCTGGGCTCGCTCATCATCGCGCTGGGCCTGCTGGTGGACGACGCCATCATTGCCGTCGAGATGATGGTGCGCAAGCTCGAAGAGGGCTACGACAAGATGCACGCCGCCACCTTCGCCTACGACGTGACGGCCATGCCCATGCTGACCGGCACGCTGATCACGGCGGTGGGCTTCCTGCCCATCGGGCTGGCCCAGTCCACGGTGGGCGAATACACCTTCGCGATCTTCGCGGTGACGGCGGCGTCGCTCGTCATCTCCTGGTGCGTTTCCGTCTACTTCGTGCCCTACCTCGGCGCCCTGCTGCTCAAGAGCAAGCACGCCGCCGACGGCGAGGTGCACGAGATCTTCGACACGCCTTTCTACAACCGCTTCCGCGCCCTGGTGCGCTGGTGCGTGGAAAACCGCTGGAAGACGCTGGCCATCACCCTGCTCGTCTTCGTCCTCGGCCTGCTCGGCATGGGGCGCGTGCAGCAGCAGTTCTTCCCTGATTCGAGCCGGCCTGAGCTCATGGTCGACCTGTGGCTGCCCGAGGGCTCGACCATCCAGGAGACCGAGGCGCTGGCCAAGCGCTTCGAGGCACGCATGCTGAAGGAGCCCGGCGTGGCCACGGTCACGAGCTGGGTCGGCTCGGGCGTGCCGCGCTTCTACCTGCCGCTGGACCAGATCTTTCCGCAGGCCAACGTCACGCAATCCATCCTGCTGCCCAAGGACCTGGGGGCGCGCGAGGAGCTGCGCAAGCGCCTGCCGGCGGTGCTGGCCGAGGAATTCCCGGAGGCGCGTGGCCGCGTCAAGCTGCTGCCCAACGGCCCGCCGGTGTCCTATCCGGTCCAGTTCCGAGTCGCCGGCGTCGACCCCAAGGTCGTGCGCGAATGGGCCGACAAGGCCAAGGACATCCTGCGCGCCAACCCCAACATGCGGGGCGTCAACGACAACTGGAACGAGAACGTCAAGATCCTGCGCCTGACGGTCGACCAGGACAAGGCGCGTGCCCTGGGCGTCACCAGCCAGGCGCTGGCCCAGGCCTCGCGCACGCTGCTGTCGGGCACCGTCATCGGCCAGTACCGTGAAGCGGACAAGCTCATCGACATCGTGCTGCGCCAGCCGCTGGAGGAGCGGGCCGTCATCACCGACTTCGGCAACGCCAACCTGCCCACCACCTCCGGCCGGACCATCCCGATGGCCCAGGTGGCCAAGGTGCAGTTCGACTGGGAACCCGGCGTGATGTGGCGCGAGGGCCGCAATTACGCCGTCACCGTGCAGGGCGACGTCGTCGAGGGGCTGCAGGGCGCGACGGTGACCCAGCAGGTCTGGCCCAAGCTCGACGAGCTGCAAAAGCAGATGCCCACGGGCTACCGCATCGAGATCGCGGGTGCCGTGGAGGAGAGCAGCAAGGGGCAGAACTCCATCTTCGTCGGCATGCCGGTGATGCTCTTCATCACCTTCACGCTGCTGATGCTGCAGCTGCAGAGCTTCTCGCGCTCGCTGCTGGCTTTCCTGACCGGCTTCCTGGGCATCGCCGGCGTGGCCGCAGCGCTGCTGGTGCTGGGGCGGCCCTTCGGCTTCGTGGCCATGCTGGGCGTCATCGCCCTCAACGGCATGATCATCCGCAACTCCGTCATCCTCATCGACCAGATCGAGCAGGACCGCGCCCGCGGGGTGCCCGACTGGTCGGCCATCGTCGAGTCGGCGGTGCGGCGGTTCCGGCCGATCGTGCTGACGGCGGCGGCGGCGGTGCTGGCGATGATCCCGCTGTCGCGCAGCGTCTTCTGGGGCCCGATGGCCGTGGCCATCATGGGCGGCCTCATCGTCGCGACCGTGCTGACGCTGCTGGCCCTGCCGGCCATGTACGCGGCCTGGTTCCGCGTGCAGCGGCCCGAGGAGCACAGCCGCATGCTCAGCCGCCTGCCCGAGGAGTCCGGCGAGCCGACCTGAGGCGGCGCACAGGTCGCGAGACCTAGGGTTTTGCCGCCCCGCGGAACGGGGCGGCAGGCAGGCCGCGCGGCGTCGCTACAATCGCCGGTTTGCCGAATCGCCTACGGGGTCGCTTCCCGGACTTACCTCTGAAGCGGCCCAACCACCTGCGCGGGTGGCGAAATTGGTAGACGCACCAGGTTTAGGTCCTGACGCCTTCACGGGCGTGCCGGTTCGAGTCCGGCCCCGCGCACCACTGTCCTTCAACTGTTCCCGAGTCCATCATGGCCGTCACCGTCGAAACCCTCGAAAAGCTGGAACGCCGCATCACCCTGCACGTCGCGGCCGCTGAGATCAACAGCGAAGTCGAAGCCCGCCTCAAGAAGCTGGCCCGCACCGTCAAGGCCGACGGCTTCCGTCCCGGCAAGGTGCCGATGAATGTCGTCGCCCAGCGCTACGGCTACTCGGTGCAGTACGAGGTCGTCAACGACAAGCTCGGCCAGGCCTTCAACGACGCCGCCAACGAAGCCCAGCTGCGCGTGGCCGGCATGCCGCGCATCGAGCAGAAGAACGAGGCGCCCGAGGGCCAGATGGCCTTCGACGCCACCTTCGAGGTCTATCCCGAGGTCAAGATCGGCGACCTGGCCACCGCCGAGGTGGAGCGCGTCACCAGCGAGGTGACCGAGGAAGCCATCGACAAGACCGTCGACATCCTGCGCAAGCAGCGCCGCAGCTTCGCCCAGCGGGCCGCCGCCGACGTGGCCCAGGCCGGTGACCGCGTCACCATCGACTTCGAAGGCAAGATCGACGGCGAGCCCTTCGCCGGCGGCAAGGCCGAGGGCTTCCAGTTCCTGATCGGCGAAGGCCAGATGCTGGAGCAGTTCGATGCCGCTGTGCGCGGCATGAAGGCCGGCGAGAGCAAGACCTTCCCGCTGCAATTCCCCGAGGACTACCACGGCAAGGACGTGGCCGGCAAGGAAGCCGACTTCCTCGTCACGGTCAAGAAGATCGAGGCCCAGCACCTGCCGGAGGTGAACGAAGCCTTCGCCAAGTCGCTCGGCATCAAGGACGGCACGGTCGAGGCCTTGCGCGCCGACATCAAGAAGAACCTCGAGCGCGAGGTGAAGTTCCGCGTGCTGGCCCGCAACAAGGGCGCCGTCATGGACGCCCTGGTGGCCGCCTCCGAACTGGACGTGCCCAACGCCCTGGTGCAGGGCGAAGCCGAGCGCATGGTCGGCCAGGCCCGCGAGGACCTGAAGAAGCGCGGCGTCAAGGATGCCGACAAGGCCGAGATCCCGGCCGACATCTTCAAGCCCCAGGCCGAGCGCCGCGTGCGCCTGGGCCTGGTCGTCGCCGAGCTGGTGCGTGCCAACAACCTGCAGGCCAAGCCGGCCCAGCTGCAGGCCCACATCGAAGAGCTGTCGCAGAGCTACGAGAAGCCCGCTGAAGTGATGCGCTGGTACCTGAGCGACCGCGAGCGCATGGCCGAGGTGGAGGCCGTCGTGGTCGAGAACAATGTCACGGAATTCGTGCTGGCCAAGGCCAAGGTGACCGACAAGGCCCTGCCTTTCGACGAGTTGATGGCCGCCTCGAACTGAGAGGCCATGCCTTGAGGAAGGCGCCGCGCCGCGAGGCCCGGCGCCTTTGTTCTTGCATGTCCATAATCCATCCCCATAACTGACGTCACTGCTTTTCAAGGATCTGAATGAGCGCTCTCGACACCAGCAACCTCGGGCTCGTGCCCATGGTCATCGAAACGTCCGGTCGCGGCGAGCGCGCCTACGACATCTACTCGCGCCTGCTGCGCGAGCGCATCGTCTTCCTGGTCGGTCCGGTCAACGACGCCGTGGCCAACCTCGTCGTGGCCCAGCTGCTGTTCCTGGAAAGCGAGAACCCCGACAAGGAGATCTCGCTCTACATCAACAGCCCCGGCGGCAGCGTGTCGGCCGGCATGTCCATCTACGACACCATGCAGTTCATCAAGCCTGACGTCTCCACGCTGTGCATGGGCATGGCGGCCAGCATGGGTGCCTTCCTGCTGGCGGCCGGCGCCAAGGGCAAGCGCTTCTCGCTGCCCAACGCCAAGGTCATGATCCACCAGCCCCTGGGCGGCGCCCAGGGCCAGGCGACCGACATCGAGATCCATGCCCGTGAAATCCTGAAGACTCGCGAGGCTCTCAACCGCATCCTGGCCGAGCGCACCGGCCAGAGCCTGGAGAAAATCCAGTCCGACACCGAACGCGACTACTTCATGTCGGCGGCCGAAGCCCAGGGCTACGGCCTGATCGACCAGGTCCTGGAACACCGCCCCTGAGCCTCCTGCCAAACGAGAGGGGCCGTAACCGGCCCACGGATTCGCCGCGAAATCGGGGCCCTTATCCCCACAAGGGCCCCGAGATCGTTTGGACTATCATCATTCGAGGCACCCCCGCCTCCTTCTTCGAGCAGTTTCATGGCCGATAAAAAAGGCAACTCCAGCGAGAAAGTCCTTTATTGCTCCTTCTGCGGCAAGAGCCAGCACGAGGTCAAGAAGCTGATCGCCGGTCCCTCGGTCTTCATCTGCGACGAGTGCATCGAGCTGTGCAACGACATCGTCCGCGATGAGATCCCGGCCCCTGCGCCGGCGGCCCGCGCGGGCAAGTCGGACCTGCCGACGCCCAGCGAGATCAAGTCGAGCCTGGATCAGTACGTCATCGGCCAGGACGTGGCCAAGCGCACCCTCGCCGTGGCCGTCTACAACCACTACAAGCGCTTGCGCCACATGGCGACGACCAAGGACTCGGTCGAGCTGTCCAAGAGCAACATCCTGCTGATCGGCCCCACTGGCTCCGGCAAGACGCTGCTGGCGCAGACGCTGGCGCGCCTGCTGAACGTGCCGTTCGTGATCGCCGACGCGACGACGCTGACCGAAGCCGGCTACGTCGGCGAGGACGTCGAGAACATCATCCAGAAGCTGCTGCAGAACTGCAATTACGACGTCGAGCGCGCCCAGCGCGGCATCGTCTACATCGACGAGATCGACAAGATCTCCCGCAAGGCCGACAACCCGTCCATCACCCGCGACGTCTCGGGCGAAGGCGTGCAGCAGGCGCTGCTGAAGCTGGTCGAAGGCACGATGGCCTCGGTGCCGCCCCAGGGCGGCCGCAAGCATCCCAACCAGGACTTCCTGCAGATCGACACCACCAACATCCTCTTCATCTGCGGCGGCGCCTTCGACGGCCTGGAGAAGGTCATCCAGAACCGCAGCGAGAAGTCGGGCATCGGCTTCGGCGCGACGGTGCGCAGCAAGGCCGAGAAGAAGGTCGGCGAGGTCTTCCGCGAGGTCGAGCCCGAGGACATCATCAAGTTCGGCCTCATCCCCGAACTGGTCGGCCGCCTGCCGGTGGTCGCAACGCTGGGCGAACTGACCGAAGACGCCCTGATCCAGATCCTCACCGAGCCCAAGAACGCCCTGGTCAAGCAATACCAGCAGCTCTTCGAGATGGACGGCGTTGAGCTCGAGATCCGCAAGCCGGCCCTGGCCGCCATCGCCCGCAAGGCGCTGGCCCGCAAGACCGGCGCCCGCGGCCTGCGCTCCATCATGGAGCAGGCCCTCATCGACACCATGTTCGACCTCCCCGCGCTCGACGGCGTCGAGAAGGTCGTGCTGGACGAACACAACATCGAGGAGGCGTCGGCACGCCCCTTGCTGGTCTATCGCGAGCAGGCCAAGGCCAGCGCCTGAACCCCGGGCGCCACCGGCTGCTTGCATTCGCCCCCTCAGGCCGCACATCGGCCTGAGAAAGAGAGGTCTACATGTCCGGACATCCCATCCTTCCCGCCGACCCCATCACGCTGCCGCTGCTGCCGCTGCGTGACGTGGTCGTGTTCCCGCACATGGTCATCCCGCTGTTCGTGGGCCGGCCGAAGTCCATCAAGGCCCTGGAAGCCGCGATGGAGGCGGGTCGCCAGATCATGCTGGTCGCCCAGAAGGCCGCCGGCAAGGACGAGCCCAAGGCCGAAGACATGTTCGAGGTCGGCTGCGTCTCCAGCATCCTGCAGATGCTCAAGCTGCCCGATGGCACCGTGAAGGTGCTGGTCGAGGGCCTGCAGCGCGCCACCACGCTGTCCATCACCGAGCCTGGCGAGCATTTCGTCGCCGAGGTCACGCCCATCCCGCCCGAGACCGAGCATGCGCCCGAAGTCGAGGCCCTGCGCCGCGCCGTGACGCAGCAGTTCGACCAGTACGTCAAGCTCAACAAGAAGATCCCGCCGGAGATCCTCACGTCCATCGGCGGCATCGACGACCCGGGCCGCCTGGCCGACACCATCGCCGCCCACCTGCCGCTCAAGCTCGACGCCAAGCAGGCCGTGCTCGACCTGTCCGACGTGGCCAAGCGGCTGGAGAAGCTGCTCGACCTGCTGGAGCACGAGGTCGACATCCTGCAGGTCGAAAAGCGCATCCGTGGCCGCGTCAAGCGCCAGATGGAGAAGAGCCAGCGCGAGTACTACCTGAACGAACAGGTCAAGGCCATCCAGAAGGAGCTCGGCGACGGCGAAGAAGGCGCCGACATGGAGGAGCTCGAGAAGAAGATCCTCGCGGCCCGCATGCCCAAGGAAGCGCGCAAGAAGGCCGACGCGGAGCTCAAGAAGCTCAAGCTGATGTCGCCCATGTCCGCCGAGGCGACCGTGGTGCGCAACTACATCGACACCCTGGTCAGCCTGCCCTGGAGCAAGAAGACCAAGATCAAGCACGACCTCAAGAACGCCGAGGACGTGCTGAACGAAGACCACTACGGCCTCGAGAAGGTCAAGGACCGCATCCTCGAATACCTCGCGGTGCAGCAGCGCGTCGAGAAGGTCAAGGCGCCCATCCTGTGCCTGGTCGGCCCTCCGGGCGTCGGCAAGACCTCGCTCGGCCAGAGTGTGGCCCGCGCCACGGGCCGCAAGTTCGTCCGCATGGCGCTCGGCGGCGTGCGTGACGAAGCCGAGATCCGCGGCCACCGCCGCACCTACATCGGCTCCATGCCGGGCAAGGTGCTGCAGAGCCTGTCCAAGATCGGCACGCGCAATCCGCTCTTCCTGCTCGACGAGATCGACAAGCTGGGCATGGACTTCCGCGGCGACCCGTCCTCGGCCCTGCTCGAGGTGCTGGACCCGGAGCAGAACCACACCTTCGGCGACCACTACATCGAGGTCGACTTCGACCTGTCCGACGTGATGTTCGTCGCCACGTCCAACTCGATGAACATCCCGCCGGCCCTGCTGGACCGGATGGAGGTCATCCGCCTGTCGGGCTACACCGAGGACGAGAAGGTCAGCATCGCCCAGCGCTATCTGCTGCCCAAGCAGCGCAAGAACAACGGCGTGCAGGACGAGGAACTCGACGTCACCGAGTCGGCCATCCGTGGCGTGATCCGCTACTACACGCGTGAAGCCGGCGTGCGTTCGCTCGAGCGCGAGATGTCCAAGATCTGCCGCAAGGTGGTCAAGGGCATCCAGCTCAAGACCTACGAGGGCAAGGTCGTCGTCACCGAGGACAACCTCCACGAGTTTCTTGGCGTGCGCAAGTACGACTTCGGCCGTGCCGAGAAGAAGAACCAGGTCGGCCAGGTCGTCGGCCTGGCCTGGACCGAGGTGGGCGGCGACCTGCTGACCATCGAGGCCACGGCCATGCCGGGCAAAGGCAACATCATCCGCACCGGCTCGCTGGGCGACGTGATGAAGGAGTCCGTCGAGGCCGCCCGCACTGTGGTGCGCTCGCGCGCCCGCCGCCTGGGCATCAAGGACGAAGTCTTCGAGAAGCGCGACGTGCACGTCCACGTGCCCGATGGCGCCACGCCCAAGGACGGCCCGAGCGCGGGTGCGGCCATGACGACGGCCTTCGTGTCGGCACTGACCGGCATCCCGGTGCGCGCCGACGTGGCGATGACGGGCGAGATCACGCTGCGCGGCGAGGTCACGGCCATCGGCGGTCTCAAGGAAAAGCTCCTGGCGGCCCACCGCGGCGGCATCAAGACGGTGCTGATCCCCGAGGAGAACGTCAAGGACCTCCAGGACATCCCGGAGAACGTCAAGAACCAGCTCGAGATCGTGCCGGTGCGCTGGATCGAGAAGGTGCTGGAGATCGCCCTCGAGGCGGTACCGGCGCCTCTGCCCGACGAGGAGGTGGCCGTGGTGGCGCCTGCCAAGACGGAAGAGGCGGTGGTGCCTGGCGCGCAGTCTGTGCCGCACTGAAGCGGAAGCGGCTGGTCTTGTGATCCGACCAAAAAACAGATTACAATGCCAGCTTCGCTAGACACGCAAGTGACTGGTGAAGCGACGCGGGAATAGCTCAGTTGGTAGAGCGCAACCTTGCCAAGGTTGAGGTCGCGAGTTCGAGCCTCGTTTCCCGCTCCAGTTTTCCTTGAGGGAAGCCCCGGCTTCCCTTTTTCGTCAAGGCCGCACCAAACGGCCTTGGCTTGGGTTTACGGCGGCGCGATAGCAAAGCGGTTATGCCCCGGATTGCAAATCCGGTCAGTCCGGTTCGACTCCGGATCGCGCCTCCAAGACAAGACACTGCGGGAATAGCTCAGTTGGTAGAGCGCAACCTTGCCAAGGTTGAGGTCGCGAGTTCGAGCCTCGTTTCCCGCTCCAGTGTGACGCCACGGTGCGCTGCAAGGCGCTCCGGCGATGCGGGATTAGCTCAGTTGGTAGAGCGATACCTTGCCAAGGTATAGGTCGAGAGTTCGAGCCTCTTATCCCGCTCCACTCCTCACGGGAGATTCGGTCACCGGATCTCCCGTTTTTCTTTGGTGCGGCCCGGATAATGCCGGCGGCGCGCGGGTGGCGAAATCGGTAAACGCAGCGGACTTAAAATCCGCCGCCTCGAAAGGGGCGTACGGGTTCAAGTCCCGTCCCGCGCACCAGTGCAGCCGGCCGGCACGGATTGCCGCCGAAATGACCCGTTAGGACAGCCGGGCCAGCATCGTGGCTTCAGTTCCCTCGTCCCACGCCAGCGGGTAGAGGCTGCGTGCCGCCGCCAGCATTTCCGGCTGGCCGCCCAGCAGCGCGATCTGCTCCCGCACCGCCGCGAAATCGATGCTCATCAGCACGGCCGGCGCCTGAACCCTCGGGTTGTGGCGCTCGTGCGTGTAGGGAATCAGGCCCAGGCAGCGTCGGTAGAAGGGCACGTGGCGGGGGTTCACCTCGATGACCAGCCGTTCGCAGCCGGCACGCCGGTGGGCATGCAGGTAGCCGAGGTGGAAGATCTGGGCCAGGACGCGCTTGGGGTCGTGCGAATGCTTGTCCACGGCCAGGCCGCCGAATTCGCACAGCTTCACGCCAGCGGCGCGCCACTCGTCCAGTTCGTTGCCGAACAGCAGGTCCGCGTGCAGGCCGCCCGGTCCGTCGAAGCGCACCGACAGCGTGCCGACGATGCGCTCGCCGTCGCGCGCCGTGCAGACGACGTCGCCGTCCTGGCTGCGGCTGCTGTAGCGCTCGCGGGAGACACGAAGGCCACGGTCGCCGTAGCGGCGCTCGACGAGGCCCAGGGCCTCGCCCTCGAGGCCGCCGAAGCCGCTGTCCAGCTCCAGGGGCGGGCTGCGGCTGGGGGTGTGAGACGGGTTGCGCCTCGCTTCAACGATTGGGACCATCGACTGCATCCTCGGCGCCTGCGTTTGCAAGCGGCGGAGTCTAGGGATGCTTGGCCCCTCCGGGCGCGACTCTCACAGACCGATACACCGGTAGGATTTCGTCTATGAGATTTCGCACATGAACGGTGCCCGCCCGCCTTCCGCGGGTGCCGTTGCGCCGTTCAGGAGGCCGGTGTGGTGAGCGACGTCAAGCCGGGCTGCCAGGCCTGGACGGCCGTGTCCTGCCAGCCCAGGACGGTGGCGATCCAGTCGCTCAGGGTCTGCGGGTCGCCGCTGGTTTCGATGTGCAGGGAGGCTTGCTCACCGGCGGCCGGCCGCCAGAGTTCGCATGCGCGGCGCGCGACGGCCGTCTCGATGCGCAGCAGTTGGACCTCGGGGCCCAGGGCCGCCTGCCAGAGCGGCTCGATCAGCGGATAGTGGGTGCAGCCGAGCAGGGCGGTGTCGACGCCGGCGGCGCGAAGCGGCATGCAGTGCTGCTCCAACAACTGCCGCAGCATGGGGCTGGCGAGATCGCCCGCCTCGATGTGCTCGACGACGCCCGGGCAGCCTCTCACGACGACCTCGCGTCCCTGGGCATGCCGCTCGATCAAGGCCTGCAGGCGGGCGCTGGCGGCGGTGGCCGGCGTGGCCAGCACCCCGATGCGGCCGTTGCGCGTCGCCGCGACGGCCGGCTTGATGCCGGGCTCGGTGCCGACGAAGGGCAGCCCCGGCCAGCGGGCGCGCAGCGCTTCGATGGCGTGGGCCGTGGCGGTGTTGCAGGCCACGACGACCAGCGCGGCCCCTTGCTCGACCAAATGTTCGGTGATGGCCATGCAGCGGGCGCGGATCTCCTCCGGGCTGCGGTTGCCGTAGGGCGCATAGGCCGTGTCCGCGAGGTAGCGCAGTGGCGCCGTAGGCAACAGGGTGCGCAGTTCGCGCAGCACCGTCAGCCCGCCGACGCCGGAGTCGAAGACGCCGATCTCGCGGCGCGGGGTGGGGTCGATCTGCATGGGCGCGGCAGTCTAGCCCGAGGATTTCGAGAGGGCTCTCCATAACGACTTCGTGCAGCGCGATCGAGGCTCTGGCTAGAATCGAACGATCGTGCTTTTTTAAGCGCGGCTCCGCCCGGAGCGCCCCGTAGAATCCGATTAACGTTTACGTCAATTCGAGCTGGAGTTTTCGATGAAGGTCTTGGTCCCGGTGAAGCGTGTCGTCGACTACAACGTCAAGGTGCGCGTGAAGAGCGATGGCACGGGCGTCGACATCGCCAACGTGAAGATGTCGATGAATCCCTTCGACGAGATCGCCGTCGAAGAGGCGGTGCGCCTGAAGGAGAAGGGCGTCGTGACGGAAGTCATCGCCGTGTCCTGCGGCGTCACCCAGTGCCAGGAGACCCTGCGCACCGCCATGGCCATCGGCGCCGACCGCGCCATCCTGGTCGAGACGCCTGCCGACGTCGAACTTCAGCCGCTGGCCGTGGCCAAGCTGCTCAAGGCCCTGGTCGACAAGGAGCAGCCCCAGCTCGTCATCCTCGGCAAGCAGGCCATCGACGACGACTGCAACCAGACGGGCCAGATGCTGGCCGCACTGGCCGGACTGCCGCAAGGCACCTTCGCGAGCAAGCTGGAGGTGGCCGGCGACAAGCTCAACGTTACCCGCGAGGTCGACGGCGGCCTGGAGACCGTGGCCCTCAGCCTGCCGGCCGTCGTGACGACCGACCTGCGCCTGAACGAGCCGCGCTACGTGACCCTGCCCAACATCATGAAGGCCAAGAAGAAGCCGCTCGACGTGGTCAAGCCGGCCGACCTGGGCGTGGACATCGCGCCGCGCATCAAGACGCTCAAGGTGAGCGAGCCGCCCAAGCGCGGTGCCGGCGTGAAGGTGCCCGACGTGGCCACCCTGGTGAACAAGCTGAAGACTGAAGCGAAGGTGATCTGATGACTGCCCTGGTTATTGCCGAACACGACAACGCGTCCATCAAGGGCGCGACCCTGAACACCGTCACGGCCGCCGCCGCCCTGGGTGGCGAGGTTCACGTCCTCGTCGCCGGACAGAACGCCGCCGCGGCCGCTGCGGCCGCCGCGCAGATCGCGGGCGTGGCCAAGGTGCTGCAGGCGGACTCCGCCGCCCTGGCCGATGGCCTGGCCGAGAACGTCGCCGCGCAGGTCGTGGCGCTGGCCTCGGGCTACAGCCACATCCTTTTCCCCGCCACGGCCGCCGGCAAGAACGTCGCCCCGCGCGTCGCCGCCCTGCTGGACGTCGCCCAGGTCAGCGACATCACCAAAGTCGTCAGCGCCGATACCTTCGAGCGCCCGATCTACGCCGGCAACGCCATCGCCACGGTCCAGAGCGGCGATGCCACCAAGGTCATCACCGTGCGCACCACCGGCTTCGACCCGGCCGCCGCCACGGGCGGCTCGGCCGCGGTGGAGAGCGTCGCGGCGGCTGCCGACGTCGGCAAGAGCAGCTTCGTGGGCCGCGAGGTCACGAAGAGCGACCGCCCCGAGCTGACCGCCGCCAAGATCATCGTCTCCGGCGGTCGGGCCCTGGGCTCCAACGAGAAGTTCATGGAAGTGCTGACGCCGCTGGCCGACAAGCTCGGCGCCGCCCTGGGCGCCTCGCGCGCCGCGGTGGACGCAGGCTACGCGCCCAATGACTGGCAGGTCGGCCAGACGGGCAAGATCGTCGCTCCGCAGCTCTACATCGCCGCCGGCATCTCGGGCGCCATCCAGCACCTGGCCGGCATGAAGGACTCCAAGGTCATCGTGGCGATCAACAAGGACCCCGAGGCCCCGATCTTCTCGGTGGCCGACTACGGGCTCGAGGCCGACCTGTTCACGGCCGTGCCCGAGCTCGTCTCCGCGCTGTAAGCCACCGCGCCGACCGCACCGGGCGCCCGACGTCGACTGTCGCGGCGCCCTTTTTGTTGCCGCCAGGAGGAACAAATGAGTTACCAAGCTCCCGTCAAGGACATGCTTTTCAACATCCAGCACCTCGCCGGGCTGGAGACGCTGACCCAACAAGTCCCCGCATTCGCCGACTTCGGCCTGGACACCGCCGCCGCCGTGCTGGAGGAGTGCGCCAAGCTGACCCAGGACGTCATCGCGCCGCTGAACTTCGAGGGTGACAAGAACCCGTCGAGCTGGAAGGACGGCGTCGTCACGACGACGCCCGGCTTCAAGCAGGCCTTCCGCGCCTATGCCGAAGGCGGCTGGCAAGGCCTGGTACACCCGCAGGAGTTCGGCGGACAGGGCGCGCCCAAGACCATCGCCGCGGCCTGCAACGAGATGCTGCAGTCGGCCAACATGAGCTTCGCGCTGTGCCCGCTGCTGACCGATGGCGCCGTCGAGGCCCTGCTGACCGCCGGCAGCGACGAGCAGCGCAACGTCTACATCCCCAAGCTGCTGGACGGCAGCTGGACGGGCACGATGAACCTCACCGAGCCGCAGGCCGGCTCCGACCTCGCCCTCGTGCGCACCCGCGCCGAGCCGCAGCCCGACGGCACCTACAAGATCTTCGGCACCAAGATCTTCATCACCTATGGCGAGCACGACATGGCCGAGAACATCGTCCACCTCGTGCTGGCCCGCGTGGCCGGCGCGCCGGAGGGCGTGAAGGGCATCAGCCTCTTCCTCGTGCCCAAGTTCCTCGTGAACGCCGACGGCTCGCTGGGGGCGCGCAACGACGCCCACTGCGTGTCCATCGAGCACAAGATGGGCATCAAGGCCAGCCCGACGGCCGTGCTGCAGTTCGGCGACCACGGTGGCGCCATCGGCCAGCTCATCGGCGAGGAGAACCGCGGCCTGGAGTACATGTTCATCATGATGAACGCGGCCCGCTACGGCGTCGGCCTGCAGGGCATCGCCATCGCCGACCGCGCCTACCAGAAGGCCGTGGCCTATGCGAAGGACCGCGTGCAGTCCCGCCCCGTGGACGGCTCGGTGGCCGGCCCCGCCGCCATCATCCACCACCCCGACGTGCGCCGCATGCTGATGACCATGCGTGCGCTGACCGAAGGCTGCCGCGCCATGGCGAGCACCGCTGCCGCGGCCTTCGACGCCGCCCATCACCACCCCGACGCCGAGGCGCGCAAGCAGAACCAGGCCTTCTACGAGTTCATGGTGCCCCTCGTGAAGGGCTACAGCACCGAGATGAGCCTGGAGGTCACTTCGCTCGGCGTGCAGGTGCACGGCGGCATGGGCTTCATCGAGGAGACCGGTGCGGCCCAGTACTACCGCGACGCCAAGATCCTGACCATCTACGAAGGCACGACGGCCATCCAGGCCAACGACCTCGTCGGCCGCAAGACCTCGCGCGACGGCGGCCAGCTGGCGCGCGGCATCGCCGGCCAGATCGAAGTCACCGAGGCGGCCCTGGCCAAGCGCGACGGCGCCGCGGCGCCGTCGGTGCTGAGGGCCCTGCGGGCCTCGCGGGAGGACTTCCTCGCCGTGGTCGACTTCATCGCCGGGTCGGCCAAGGGCAATCCCAATGCGGCCTATGCCGGCTCGGTGCCCTACCTGATGCTGGCGGGCAACCTCGTCGCCGGCTGGCAACTGGCCCGCGCGCTGCTGGCGGCGGAAGACGCCTTGGCGACTGACACGCCCTTCATGCAGGCCAAGATCGCCACGGCGCGCTTCTATGCCGAGCACATCCTGCCGCGCACCGCCTCGCTGCGTGCCGCCATCGTGGATGGCGCCGAGAGCGTGACCGCGCTGCCCCTGGACGCCTTCTGAGGAGACCCCACTTGGCCCTGCCGCCCATCCTGAAGAACCTGCCCCTGCCGGTCATCGGCTCGCCGCTGTTCATCATCAGCAACCCCAAGCTCGTCATCGAGCAGTGCAAGGCCGGCGTCGTCGGCTCCATGCCGGCCCTCAACGCCCGCCCGGCCGAGCAACTCGACGAATGGCTGGCCGAGATCACCGAGACCCTCGCGGCCTGGAATCGCGACCATCCCGACCGCCCCGCCGCGCCCTTCGCCATCAACCAGATCGTGCACAAGAGCAACGAGAGGCTCGAGCACGACATGCAGGTCTGCGCCAAGTACAAGGTGCCCATCGTCATCACGTCGCTCGGCGCCCGCGAAGACGTGAACCAGGCCGTACACGCCTGGGGCGGCATCGTGCTGCACGACATCATCAACAACAAGTTCGCCAGGAAGGCCATCGAGAAGGGTGCCGACGGCCTCATCGCCGTGGCAGCCGGCGCGGGCGGCCATGCCGGCGTGAAAAGCCCCTTCGCCCTGGTGCAGGAAATCCGCGAGTGGTTCGACGGCCCGCTGGCCCTGTCCGGCTCCATCGCCTCGGGCGACGCCATCCTGGCGGCCCAGGCCATGGGCGCCGACCTGGCCTACATCGGCTCGGCCTTCATCGCCACCGAGGAGGCCCGCGCCAGCGCCGAGTACAAGCAGATGATCGTCGACAGCAACAGCGACGACATCGTCTACAGCAACCTCTTCACCGGCGTTCACGGCAACTACCTGCGCGGCTCCATCGTCAACGCGGGCCTGGACCCCGACGCCCTGCCCGAAAGCGATCCCAGCAAGATGAACTTCGGCGGTGGCGCGGCCAAGGCCTGGAAGGACATCTGGGGCAGCGGCCAGGGCATCGGTGCGGTGCGTGGCGTGGTGCCTGCGGCCGAGCTCGTGGCGCGCCTGAAGCGCGAGTACGCGGCGGCGCGCGCGCGTCTGGCGCTCGGCTGAGACGAGTCTGCGTCGCCAGCGACGCAGCGGTCAGCGCCGGGCGTCGATGCGCCAGGCGGGGAGGGTCCAGCCGGTCCAGAGCGCCAGGCCGCGCAAGGCCACCGCGGTTCCCGCTGCGGCGCTGATGGCGGCCCACTGCGGCGCATCGAGGCGCACGGCCGCCACCAGCACCCAGGCCCCGACGAAGCTGCAAAGCGCGTAGGGCCGGTGGTCGTGGAAGGCGGCCGGGATCTCGTTGCAGACGATGTCGCGCAGCACGCCGCCGAAGGTGGCGGTGATGACGCCCATCAGCACGGCGACGATGGCCGGCATGCCGAGGTCCAGGGCGAGCAGCGCGCCGTTGGCGGTGAACAGGCCCAGGCCCAGCGCATCGGGCCACTGGATGGCCCGCTCGGTCAGCGCGAGATGGCGCCCGCGCAGGAACAGCATGGCGGCGAAGCACAGGGCCATCAGGCCCCAGAGCCAGTCGGCGTGCTCGACCCAGAAGAAGGGTCTGCGGTCCAGCAGCACGTCGCGCAGCGTGCCGCCGCCGAAGGCGGACAGGCCGGCGACGACGCACAGCCCGACGACGTCGAGTTGCTTGCGTGCGCCGGCCAGCAGGCCGGACAGCGCGAAGGCGAGGGTGGCCGCGACCTCGACGGCGGCCTGCAGGGTGGAGAAATTGAGGACGGGCGGCTTCACGCCCGCATCATTCCACCGTCCGTGGGGCCGGTTACTTCACGGTGGTGTAGCGGGCCTCGAAATAGTCGTTCGAGCGGTGCAGGGTTTCCACGCCCGGCTTCATCGCCCAGGGCCGGATCTGGTGGTGGATGGGAATGAAGAGGGACTCGTCGCGGATGCGCAGCAGGGCCTCCTTGATGAGGGCGTTGCGCTTGGGCACGTCCGGCTCGAACTTGATCTTCTGGATGAGCTCGTCGAGCTTGGCGTCGCTGACCTTGCCGAAGTTGAAGTTGCCGTCCGCGCCGTTGGTGCGGGTGTGGCCCCAGGCCTGCATGGCGTAGAGGGCGTCGTAGGTGGAGACGCCCCATCCCAGCATGTAGAAGGGGGACTCGCCGCGCTGGAAGGTCTGGCTGTGGGTCGCGAACGGCGCGGCGATGAGGCGCACCTTCACGCCGATCTTGGCCCACATCGACGCCGCGGCCTGGCAGACCTGCTCGTCGTTGACGTAGCGGTTGTTGGGGCAATGCAGCGGCACCTCGAAGCCCTGCGGGTAGCCGGCCTCGGCCAGCAGCTTGCGGGCCTTGTCGAGGTCGGGCTTGGCCGGCGTGTCCAGCGCCGCGTCGTAGCCGTTGACGCCCGGCGGCACCATCAGCGCGGCCGGCACCGACAGCCCGCGCATGATGCTGCGCTTGATGGTCTCGCGGTCCAGTGCGATGTTCAGCGCCTCGCGCACGCGCTTGTCCTTGAAGGGGTTCTTGCCCTTGACGCTCGAGTCGCGCAGCTCGTCGCTGCCCTCGTCCATGACGAAGAAGACGGTGCGGATCTCCGGTCCCTCCAGCAGCTTGACCTTGCCCTGCTCCTTGAGGCGGAAGAAGTCCTGCGGCGGCAGGTCGGTGACGATGTCCACGTCGCCCGACAGCAGGGCCGCCACGCGGGTCGGCGCCGACTTGATGGGCAGGTAGGTCAGCTCGGTGACGTTGCCCGGGTTCTTGTCCCACCAGTCCTTGTTGGCCACCATCTTGACGGCCTGGTCGGGCTGCCAGCTCACCAGCTTGTAAGGCCCCGTGCCGTTGGCGTTGCGGGAGGCGAAGTTCTCTTCCTTGGACTTGTAGTCCTGGGTGTTGGTGGCATTGTTCTTCACCGCCCAGGCCTTGCTCATGATGGGGAAGGCGATGATGTTCTGCAGCAGCATCGGCGTCGGCGCCTCGAGGATGAAGTCGACGGTGTGGTCGTCGATCTTCTTCACCTCCTTGATGCCGGACACGTAGGTCTGCTTGGTACCCTGGGGCTGGGTGATGCGGCCGAAGCTGAACACCACGTCGTCGGCCGTGAAGGGCGAGCCGTCGTGGAACTTGACGCCGCGGCGCAGGTCGAAGCGCACCTGGGTCTGCGACAGGTAGGTCCACTTGGTGGCCAGCGAGGGTTCGGGACGGTAGTCCTTGCCCAGTCGCGTCAGGCCCTCGTAGATGTGGGTGCCGATGGTGTTGGAGGTGTTGTGGTCTTGCGAGTGCGGGTCCAGCGTCAGGATGTCGTTGGTGGCGGCCCAGCGCAGTGGGGCGGCGGTGGCGCTGAAGGCGAGAGCGGCCAGCAAGGGCAGGAGTCGACGTGCAAGGGATTTCATGCGGCTTCCTCGGTGCATCGGAAGCCGAAAAATGTAGCCGCGGCCTCGGGGGGCTTGGCTAGGGCTTGCCCGCGGGTTCGAGTGAGCAATCGCAACCGGCGCCCGCGGCGATCCAGCGCCGCACCAGCCGGAGGCCCCATCTGCCGAAGAGGCCGCTCGGTTGAGCCGTCAGGGCGCCGCACAGGTAGCGTGCGCCGTCCCATCGCAGGGCGACGCACGCACCGCGAAGGCGCCGGCTCAGCACGACGCCCAGGGGGCAGGGCTCGGCCAGGCAGCAGACGCCGCAGCCGTTGCAGGGCTGGCCGGGCGCCGGCTTGGGCGGCGCCTCGGGATGGATGTGGATGACCCGCCGCGGCGTCACGGTCTCGCGGCATCAGGGCCGGGCGGCCAGGCCGGTGGCGGCGTCGCACGTGGCCCGCGGGTCGGCGCCGGCGTCGTGACATGCATCGCCTCCGAAGGCGGCCTGGTGGGCCAGGCCCCAGCGGCGGATCTGCTCGGCCACGGGCAGCACCGACAGCCCGTGCGCAGTGAGCGAGTAATGGACGGTAGCGGGCACCGGGCCGGTGCGCTGCCGGCTGACCAGCCCGTCCGCCTGCAGTTCGCGCAACTGCTGCGCCAGCACCTTGGCCGACACGTCCGGCAGGCTGCGCCTCAGCGCGGCAAAGTGGCGCGGGCCGTCCGCCAGGCGATACACGACGAAGAGCTTCCACCGGCCGCCGATGGCCGCCAGCGCCTCCGTGAGCGCGCAGCCCGGGATCGCATTCGCGCGGACGAGGCGGGGGTGGTTACCTGCAGGTGCCTTCTTGGCGGTGCCCATGGTGCTGGCTAGAGTGGATTCGTCTTTGGAGCACGCCGCTGTCGGCGGTGGTGTGCGGCCCGTCCAAGTCTATTCAGATCACATCGCGCCATGCCCCTTCCGCTCCTGAACCCGACCCGCCGTGCGGCCGTCCTGATGGCGCTTTCGGGCGCGGCGGCCGGCGCCCCGCAGTTGCCGGCCACGCCGGTCGGCTCGGCGCATGACTTCGACTTCGAACTCGGCAGTTGGCGCACCGCACTGCGCCGGCGCCTGAAGCCCTTGAGCGGGTCGGACGCCTGGACCGAATACTCGGGCACGACCGTCGTGCGCCCGGTATGGAGCGGCCGAGCGAATCTGGTCGAACTCGACGTGACCGGGCCGAAAGGCCAGCTGCAGGGCCTTTCGCTGCGGCTCTTCGAGCCGCAGCGGTAGCGGTGGACGCTCAACTTCTCCAACGCCGCATCGGGCGAACTGGCCACGCCGATGGTGGGTGGGTTCGGCGGCGGTCCTCGCGGCGTCTTCTACAGCGTCGAGGAATACGACGGGCGCCAGATCCTGGTGCGCTTTGTCATCGACGCCGAGGGCGCCGACCGTTGCCGCTTCGAGCAGGCCTTCTCGGCCGACGCGGGGATGACGTGGGAGTCGAACTGGATCGCGGTCGATACCCGCTCATGACACCCGGATGCGTGGACTGCGGTCTTCAGGTCTTCACGCCCAATTCCCGCAGCCGCTCGTTCAGGTAGCTCTCCGCGGTGTAGCGGTCGCTCAGCACCACGTCGTCGCGGGGATGCAGGAACAGGGGCAGGGACACGCGGCTCTTTCTGGCGCCTTCGCCGGTGGGATTGACGACGCGGTGCTGGGTCGACGGGTAATAGCCCTCGGAGGCTTCCTGCAGCATGTCGCCGATGTTGATGGTCAGCGTGCCGAAATCGCAGGGCACGTCGTGCCAGGCGCCATCCTTGCCCAGCACCTGCAGGCCCGGCTCGTTGGCCGCGGGCAGGATGGTCAGCAGGTTGATGTCGCCATGCGGGGCTGCGCGCAGGGAACCTTCGGGCTCCTGGCCGGTCAGCGGCGGGTAGCGCAGCACGCGCAGCAGGGTCTTGGTGCTGCCCTGGATCATGCGCGACAGCGGTTCGCGGTAGCGCGCGGCGATCTCCGGCGGCGTGTAGCGCTCGACCCAGCCGAGCAACTCCTCGGCCAGGGCATTGGCCTCGCGGTAGTAGGCGAGGGCGTCGGCCTTCAGCGACTCGGGGATGCGGCCCCAGGGGTAGATGTGGAAGTACTCCTTGATGTCCTTCTGCTTGAAACCCTTCGCGGTTTCGGAAATCTCGGTCGAGAAATAACCATCCTGCGTCTCCTTGGAAAACGCGTAGGCGTGCTTGGCCTCGCCGTTGAAGAAATCCAGCCAGTCGGCGTAGATCTTCTCGACCAGGGCCTGGCGGATGGGATGGTTGGTCAGCACCCCGAACCCGGTCTCGTGCAGGGAGCGGGTGAACTTTTCGGCGGCATCGGGCGCGCGGTAGTCGACGACCTGGACTTGCATTGGGATCTCCTGAATGTCCCGTGGCGCAGCCATTCAATGGCGGGGCTGGCGCGGCGCCAAGTTTACGGATCAGTCAACTTTTAGCCACCGGGATCAGTGAACTTTGTCGCGTCCACGCGGCCTTGCCGGGCAAACCCTTGGTGCTAGAGTTCGCCCCTTGGAAGTTCTTTGGTCCTTCCCGTCCCTTTTGCTGGCGACAGCGGAGGTGGGTCGCAATCCGCCAATCGGTCGAGCCGTGTCGCGGAAGGTTCTTCAACCAGCCAACTCCCTGGAAACCGGGGCATGAGGTGAGCGAGAGATGATGCAGCAATACAGGTCGAACTCCTACCTGTTCGGCGGAAACGCGCCGTATGTGGAGGAGATGTACGAGGCCTACCTCGACAACCCGGGCTCCGTGCCCGACAACTGGCGCGCCTACTTCGACGCCCTGCAGCACGTGCCTGCAGTGGACGGCACCGAGGCCCGCGACGTGGCCCACGCGCCCGTCATCGAATCCTTCGCCCAGCGCGCCAAGGCCAATGCCTTCGCCAACAAGGCCAGCAGCGCCGACCTCGCCGTCGCCCGCAAGCAGGTCCACGTCCAGTCGCTGATTGCTGCCTACCGCTTCCTCGGCAACCGCTGGGCCGAGCTGGACCCCCTCAAGCGCGCCGACCGCCCCAAGATCCCCGAACTCGAGCCGGCTTTCTACGACCTGAGCGAGTCCGACATGGACATCTCGTTCTCGGCCGCCAACAGCTATTTCGGCGGCGAGACGATGACGCTGCGCCAGATCGTGCAGGCGCTGCGCGAGACCTACTGCGGCTCCATCGGCGCCGAGTTCATGCACGGCTCCGACCCCGGTGAAAAGCGCTGGTGGCAGGAGCGCCTGGAGAAGGCGCGCGGCAAGCCCAGCTTCACCGCCGAGAAGAAGAAGCACATCCTCGATCGTCTGACCGCTGCCGAGGGCCTGGAGCGTTACCTCCATACCAAGTACGTCGGCCAGAAGCGCTTCTCGCTCGAAGGCGGCGAGAGCTTCATCGCCGCGATGGACGAGCTCATCCAGCGCGCCGGCGAGCGCGGCGTGCAGGAGATCGTCATCGGCATGGCCCACCGCGGCCGCCTGAACGTGCTGGTCAACACCCTGGGCAAGATGCCCGCCGACCTGTTCGCCGAGTTCGAGCACAAGGCCGCCGAAGACCTGCCCGCGGGCGACGTGAAGTACCACCAGGGCTTCAGCTCCGACGTGTCCACCGTGGGCGGCCCCGTCCACCTGTCGCTGGCCTTCAACCCCTCGCACCTGGAGATCGTCAACCCGGTGGTCGAGGGCAGCGTGCGCGCCCGCCAGGACCGCCGCGGCGACAAGGCCGGCGAGCAGGTGCTGCCGGTGCTGGTGCACGGCGACGCGGCCTTCGGCGGCCAGGGCGTCGTGCAGGAGACGCTGGCCATGGCCCAGACCCGCGGCTACCGCACGGGCGGCACGGTCCACATCGTCATCAACAACCAGATCGGCTTCACCACCAGCGACCCGCGTGACCTGCGCTCGACCTGGTACTGCTCCGACGTCGTCAAGATGATCGAGGCCCCGGTGCTGCACGTGAACGGCGACGACCCCGAGGCCGTCGTCTGGGCCATGCAGCTGTGCATGGACTACCGCGCCGAGTTCAAGAAGGACGTGGTGCTGGACATCGTCTGCTTCCGCAAGCTGGGCCACAACGAGCAGGACACCCCGGCCCTGACCCAGCCGCTGATGTACAAGAAGATCGGCGCCCACCCCGGCACCCGCAAGGTCTACGGCGACAAGCTCGTCACCCAGGGCGTGCTCACGGCCGAAGGGCCGGACGAGATGGTCAAGACCTACCGTGCCGCCATGGACGAAGGCCGCCACACCGTCGACCCGGTGCTGACCAACTTCAAGAGCAAGTTCGCCACCGACTGGTCGCCCTTCCTCGGCAAGAAGTGGACGGACAACTGCGACACGGCCATCCCCGTCACCGAGTGGAAGCGCCTGTCCGAGAAGCTGACCACCCTGCCCAAGGACTTCACGCCCCACAACCTGGTGGCCAAGCTCTACGCCGACCGCGCCGCGATGGGCCGCGGCGAGGTCAACGTCGACTGGGGCATGGGCGAGAGCATGGCCTTCGCTTCCCTGGTGGCCTCGGGCTACCCGGTGCGCCTGTCCGGCGAGGACAGCGGCCGTGGCACCTTCACGCACCGCCACGCCGTCCTGCACGACCAGAACCGCACCAACTGGGACGAGGGCAGCTACATCCCGCTGCAGAACGTCGCCGACGGCCAGGCCCCGTTCACCGTCATCGACTCCATCCTGTCCGAAGAGGCGGTGCTGGGCTTCGAGTACGGCTATGCCGCGGCCGAGCCCAACACGCTGACCATCTGGGAAGCGCAGTTCGGTGACTTCGTCAACGGCGCTCAGGTCGTCATCGACCAGTTCATCGCCTCCGGCGAAGTGAAGTGGGGCCGCGCCAACGGTCTCGTGATGATGCTGCCGCACGGCTACGAAGGCCAGGGCCCCGAGCACAGCTCGGCGCGCCTGGAGCGCTTCATGCAACTGGCCGCGGACAACAACATGCAGATCGTGCAGCCGACGACGGCCTCGCAGATCTTCCACGTGCTGCGCCGCCAGATGCTGCGCATGTTCCGCAAGCCGCTCGTCATCATGACGCCCAAGAGCCTGCTGCGCGCCAAGGACGCCACCTCGCCGCTGGTCGAGTTCACCAAGGGCGAGTTCCGCACCGTCATCGGCGAGCAGGACGCCACCGTGGCCGCCGACAAGGTCAAGCGCCTCATCGTCTGCTCGGGCAAGGTCTATTACGACCTGGTGCGCACGCGGGCCGAGAAGAAGGCCACCGACGTGGCCGTCATCCGCGTCGAGCAGCTCTACCCCTTCCCGCACAAGGCCTTCGCGGCTGAGCTCAAGAAGTACCCCAACGCCACCGACATCGTCTGGTGCCAGGACGAGCCGCAGAACCAGGGCGCCTGGTTCTTCGTGCAGCACTACGTGCACGAGAACATGCTCGACGGCCAGAAGCTCGGCTACGCCGGCCGCCCGGCCAGCGCCAGCCCAGCCTGCGGCTATGCCCACCTGCACCAGGAGCAACAGAAGGCGCTCCTCGACCAGGCCTTCGCCAAGCTCAAGGGCTTCATCCTCACCAAGTAAGACCGCGAAGCGCAGCGCCCTCCACAGGCGCTGCGCTCGCTCGCGCCTGCGCCACCCAACACCCGAATAGAAGACACGGAGCCTCCATCATGGCCATCGTTGACGTCCAGACCCCCCAGTTTTCCGAATCCGTTTCCGAAGGCACGCTGCTGACCTGGAAGAAAAAGCCCGGCGAAGCCGTCACGGTCGACGAGACCCTCGTCGAGATCGAGACCGACAAGGTCGTGCTCGAAGTGCCCGCGCCCGCCAGCGGCGTGCTGGCCGAGATCCTGAAGGGCGACGGCAGCACCGTCGTCAGCCAGGAAGCCCTGGCCCGCATCGACACCGAAGGCAAGGCCGGCGCCGCAGCGCCTGCGGCGGCACCCGCCGCAGCGCCCGCCGCCCCGGCTGCCGGCGCCAGCAAGGGTGACGTGGCCATGCCCGCCGCCGCCAAGATCCTGGCCGAGAAGGGCCTGTCGGCCACCGACGTCGCCGGCACCGGCAAGGACGGCCGCGTCACCAAGGGCGATGCCCTGGCCGCCGGCGCCAAGCCCGCCGCTGCCGCCGCGCCGCTGGTGGTGCCCGCCACCCCCGCCGTCGCCAAGCCCCTGCCGGCCGTGGCCGCGCCGGTGCAGCAGAACCTCGGCGACCGCCCCGAGCAGCGCGTGCCCATGACCCGCCTGCGCGCCCGCATCGCCGAGCGCCTGCTGCAGTCCCAGGCCACCAACGCCATCCTGACCACCTTCAACGAGGTCAACATGGCCCCGGTCATGGAGATGCGCAAGAAGTTCCAGGAGAAGTTCGAGAAGGAGCACGGCGTCAAGCTCGGCTTCATGAGCTTCTTCGTGAAGGCCGCGGTCGCTGCCCTCAAGAAGTACCCGGTGCTCAACGCCTCGGTCGACGGCAACGACATCGTCTACCACGGCTACTTCGACATCGGCATCGCCGTCGGCTCGCCGCGCGGCCTGGTCGTGCCGGTGCTGCGCAACGTCGACCAGATGAGCTTCGCCGACATCGAGAAGAAGATCGCCGAGTTCGGCCAGAAGGCCAAGGATGGCAAGCTGTCCATCGAGGAACTGTCGGGCGGTACCTTCTCGATCTCCAACGGCGGTGTCTTCGGCTCGATGCTGTCCACGCCCATCATCAACCCGCCGCAGTCGGCCATTCTGGGCGTGCACGCCACCAAGGACCGCGCCGTCGTCGAGAACGGCCAGGTCGTGGTGCGCCCGATCAACTACCTCGCCATGTCCTATGACCACCGCATCATCGATGGCCGCGAGGCCGTGCTGGGCCTGGTGACCATGAAGGAAGCCTTGGAAGACCCGGCCCGCCTGCTGTTCGACATCTAAGTCGGAGCTACTGCGCGACTTCATGGCGGCGTTGCGGGTCCCGTCCTCGGCATCCTCACGTAGCGCTGCTACGTTCCGGTGCCTCGGCACCCGCGCCTTGCCCTGAAGCCGCTCGCTACGCTCCGACAGGGGCGCTTACGAAGATTTGGAGAACTGAATGACCACCAAGCAATTCGACGTCGTCGTCATCGGCGGCGGCCCCGGCGGCTACATCGCGGCCATCCGCGCAGCCCAGCTCGGCCAGAACACGGCCTGCATCGACGAGTGGAAGAACGACAAGGGCGGCCCCGCCCTCGGCGGCACCTGCACCAACGTCGGCTGCATCCCGTCCAAGGCCCTGCTGCAGTCCAGTGAGCACTTCGAGCACCTCAACCACCACTTCGCCGACCACGGCATCACGGCCGACAACGTCAAGATGGACGTTGCCAAGATGCTGGCCCGCAAGGACCAGGTCGTGAAGCAGAACAACGACGGCATCGTCTACCTGTTCAAGAAGAACAAGGTCACGTTCTTCCACGGCCGCGGCAGCTTCGTCGCCGCCAAGGATGGTGGTTATGAGATCAAGGCCGGCGAAGAGGTCATCTTCGCCAAGCAGGTCATCGTGGCCACCGGCTCCAACGCCCGTGCCCTGCCGGGCGCCGCCTTCGACGAAGAGAACATCCTGTCCAACGACGGCGCCCTGCGCGTCGGTGCGGTGCCCAAGAAGCTCGGCGTCATCGGCTCGGGCGTCATCGGCCTGGAGATGGGCTCGGTCTGGCGCCGCCTGGGTGCCGAAGTGACGGTGCTCGAAGGGCTGCCCACCTTCCTGGGCGCCGTCGACGAAAGCATCGCCAAGGAGGCCGCCAAGGTCTTCAAGAAGCAGGGCCTGGACATCCAGCTCGGCGTCAAGGTGGGCGAGGTCAAGTCGGGCAAGAAGGGCGTCAGCGTCGCCTACACCGACGCCAAGGGCGAGGCCAGGACCCTGGAGGTCGACAAGCTCATCGTCTCCATCGGCCGCGTGCCCAACACCATCGGCCTCAACCCCGAGGCGGTGGGCCTGAAGCTCGACGAGCGCGGTGCCATCGTCGTCGACGACGAGTGCAGGACCAGCCTGCCGGGTGTCTGGGCAGTCGGCGACGTCGTGCGCGGCCCGATGCTCGCGCACAAGGCGGAGGAAGAGGGGGTGGCCGTGGCCGAGCGCATCGCCGGCCAGCACGGGCACGTCAACTTCAACACCATCCCCTGGGTCATCTACACCAGCCCGGAGATCGCCTGGGTGGGCAAGACCGAGCAGCAGCTGAAAGAGCTCGGCGTGGCCTACAAGGCCGGCCAGTTCCCCTTCCTGGCCAACGGCCGCGCCCGTGCGCTGGGCGATACGACGGGCTTCGTCAAGTTCCTGGCCGACGCCACCACCGACGAGATCCTGGGCGTGCACATCATCGGCCCGTTCGCCTCCGAGCTGATCTCGGAAGCCGTCGTTGCGATGGAGTTCAAGGCCAGCGCCGAGGACATCGCCCGCATCTGCCACGCCCACCCGTCGCTGTCCGAGGCGACCAAGGAGGCCGCGCTGGCCGTCGACAAGCGCACGCTGAACTTCTGATCGGAAGGCATCAAACACAGCCACAGAGACACAGAGGCACAGAGGAAATCGGCTTTCTCTGTGCCTCTGTGACTCTGTGGCTTTGTTCTTGAGCTGAAGGCTAATGACCTCCGTCACCGACCTTTACCAGCAGACCCTCGCCGAACGCGGCTTCAAGGCAGACGAGGCGCAGCTGCGCGCCATCCAGGCCCTGCAGCGCTGCCAGGATGAATGGGCGGCCTACAAGGCCCGCCGCGGCAACGCGGTGGCCAAGCTGCTCGTGCGCCCGCCCATCCCGCGCGGCGTCTACATGTACGGCGGCGTCGGCCGGGGCAAGAGCTTCCTGATGGACTGCTTCTTCCAGGCCGTGCCGCTGACGCGCAAGACGCGGCTGCACTTCCACGAGTTCATGCGCGAGGTGCACCGCGAGCTGCAGGAACTCAAGGGCATCCCCGACCCGCTGGAGGAACTGGGCAAGCGCATCGCGCGGCGCTTCCGCTTGATCTGCTTCGACGAGTTCCACGTGGCCGACGTGACCGACGCGATGATCCTGCACCGGCTGCTGGACGCGCTGTTCCGCAACCGCGTCTCCATCGTCACGACGTCCAACTTCCATCCCGACGAGCTCTACCCCAACGGTCTGCACCGCGACCGCATCCTGCCGGCCATCGAGCTGCTGAAGTCGCGCCTGGAGGTCATCAACGTCGACGCGGGCACCGACTACCGGCGCCGCACGCTGGAGGATATGAACCTCTACCTGACGCCGCTGAACGCGGACACCGAGGCGGCGCTGACGCAGGCCTTCGAGTCGCTCGCGGAGGCCCAGGACGAGGACCGCAAGCTGATGATCGAGCACCGTGCGATCTGGGCGCGGCGGCGTGCCGGCGGCGTGGTGTGGTTCGACTTCCAGACCCTGTGCGGCGGCCCACGCTCGCAGAACGATTACCTGGAGCTGGCCAGCCAGTTCCACACCGTCATCCTCTCCGACGTACCCGAGATGCCCGTGCGCCTGGCCAGCGAGGCGCGCCGCTTCACCTGGCTGGTGGACGTGCTCTACGACCGCCGCGTCAAGCTCATCATCTCGGCCGCGGTGCCGGCCGAACGGCTCTACACCGAGGGGCCGCTCGCCCACGAATTCCCGCGCACCGTGTCGCGCTTGCAGGAAATGCGTTCCGCGGAGTACCTTGCGCTCGCCCGCCGTGAAGTCGACACCTCGCTGACCTGATGCCCCTGCTGCTCACCCTGCTTGCCGCCGCCGCGGCGTCCTCGCCGGCCGCCTCGCTGCCCACGAGCCGCGCCGACATCGCCGCCCAGCGCGCCGCGATCGAGCAGCGCTTTGCCCACGACCAGGCCGATTGCGAGCAACGCTTTGCCGTCAGCGCCTGCGTGGACGACGTGCGCCGCCGCCGCCACGACGCTCTGGCCCCGCTGGTGCGGCGCGAGCACGAGCTGGCCGCCCAGGAAAGGCGCGACCGCGCGGCCGCCCAGGCGCAGCGCGTGCGCGACCGCGAACAGGCCGCCACGGCGGACCAAGGCCAGCGCCGCGACAAGGCCATGGCGGCGCCGCCCGCCACGCCCGCGTCCGCGGCACCGCACCCGGTACGGGCGCGCACGCCCGAGCAGGCTGAGCAGGCGCGCCGCGAGGCCGAGACACAGGCCGCCAGCGAGGCCGCCCAGCGTCGTGACAAGGCCCGGGAACGCCAGCTGCGCCGCGACCAACGCTTGGCCGAGCACGCAGCGCGCGAGAAGTCGCGCCTGAAGCCGCCGGCCGCGCCGCTGCCGCTGCCGCCGGCCTCGGACGTGGGGCGCTGAGGCCGGGCCTGCCGGCCCGGTCAGTCCAAGCTCTCGAGCTTGGCGATGGCGATGGACAGGTTGTCACCGCCGCCGCGGGCGCGCTGGCGCGCCTTGCTGACCAGCAGCTCGGCCGCCTCGCGCGGCGGCAGGCTGTAGAGCACGCTGCCGAGTTCCTGGGCGGTGAAGTAGTGCCACAGCCCGTCGCTGCAGCACATCAGCGTGTCGCCCACTTCCAGGCCCTCGAAGCGCTCGGCCGTGGAGGTCGGGTCCTGGACGGTGCCCAGGCAGGCCGTGAGCAGGTTGCTCTGCGGATGGGAGCTGGCCTCGGCTTCGGTGAGCTGGCCTTCGTCCACCAGGCGCTGCACGTAGGAGTGGTCCATCGACCGCTTGACCAGGCGGGCACCGCGGAACCAGTAGATGCGGGAATCGCCCGAATGAATCCAGTGCACGCAGCGGTCGCTGGTGACGACGAAGCTGGCGATGGTGCTGTGCGGCTCCTCCTCGGCGGAGATGGCCGTCAGCTTGATCATCAGGTGAGCCTCGGCCGCGATCTGGCCGAGCAGTTCGGCGGGAGACTCGTCCTCGGGCGAATAGCGCTCGAAGAGCTGGCGGGCCGTCAGGATGACCTGGTCGGCCGCCTTGCGTCCGCCGCTCTTGCCGCCCATGCCGTCGGCGACGATGCCCATCACGCAGCCCTCGATGCGAGGGTGCGCGAACACTGCCACCTGATCCTGCTGGTAGGCGCGGTCCCCGCGATGGGTGCCGGTGGCGGCGTTGAGTCGGAATCCGACGGCGGTGGATGAGGCCATGCCGAAAACTATACTGGTCAGCTGAGACGGGGGCCCATGCGGACCCCCCATAAACGCTGGATGGATGAACAACTTCACTCGTTGACGCGACGCCTCATCGAGTTGCGCATCGAGCACGCGGACCTCGACGCCATGATCGACCGGCTGGTTGGACAGGCGTCCGTGGACGAACTGGCCCTGCAGCGGTTGAAGAAGCGGCGCCTGGCGCTGCGCGACATGATGGCCCGGATCGAAGCCGCCGCGGACCCCGATGACCGAGCCTGATCTCGACGACTGGCTCGACGCCCTGGACCAGGCCACGCCGCCCGCCCCGCCCCCGGTGGAGGAGCTGGAGCAGGCCGTCGCCGCGGCCTTCGACGACGCCGGCCCGCTGGCCCGTCTGGACCCCGGCTACAAGCCCCGCGAGCCGCAGCTGCAGATGAGCCGGGCGGTCGCCCGCGCCCTGAGCCGGCGCCAGGCCCTCGTCGTCGAGGCGGGGACCGGCGTCGGCAAGACCTTCGCCTACCTTGTGCCGACGCTGCTGTCCGGCAGCCGGGCCCTCGTCAGCACCGCCACCAAGAGCCTGCAGGACCAGCTCTTCCTGCGCGACCTGCCGCGCCTGGCCAAGGCCTTGCAGACGCCGGTGCGCCTGGCCCTGCTCAAGGGCCGCGGCAGCTACCTCTGCCTGCACCGCATGAAGGAAGCCCGCATCTCCGGCGAGTTCCCGGACCGGCGCACGGCGCTGGCGCTGGCCCGCATCGAGCGCTGGGCCCTGGGGACGGCGACCGGCGACTTCGCCGAGATCGACGGGTTGGACGAGCGCTCGCCCATCATTCCCATCGTCAGCAGCAGCCGCGAGAACTGCCTGGGCCAGGATTGCCCGGACTGGAAGGCCTGCCATGTCGTCAAGGCGCGGCGCGAGGCCATGGAGGCCGACATCGTCGTCGTCAACCACCACCTCTTCTTCGCGGACCTGACGTTGCGCGACACCGGCGTGGCCGAGCTGCTGCCCAGCGTCGAGGTGGCCATCTTCGACGAGGCCCACCAGCTCGCCGAGGCGGGCGTGCAGTTCCTCGGCACCCTGCTGGGCACCGCCCAGCTCGGCGATTTCGGCCGCGACCTGCTGGCCCAGGGCCTGGCCCATGCCCGCGGCGTGCATGATTGGCAGGCGCTGCAAGGCGCCGTCGAGAAGGCGGCGCGCGAGCTGCGCCTGGCCGCGGCCGGGCCGCTGGCGGCGGCGGGGCGGGAGCTCCGCGGCACGCTCAAGCTGGGCTGGAAGGAGCGGGCCGGCCAGCCCGCGCTGGCCACCGCGCTCGGCGACGTGGAGCAGGCCTGTGCGAACGCCTTGGCCGCGCTGACCGCCGTGCGCGACGCCGCCCCCGATTTCGCCCGCCTCTGCGAACGTGCCCAGCAGCTGCGCGACCTGGCGCGGCAGTTCGCCGCCGAGCCCGACCCCGGCGACGTGCGGTGGATCGACCTCACGCCGCACGCCGCCCGCCTCGTCGAGTCGCCGCTGGACATCCGCGAGGCCATGCAGCAGCAGCTCGAGGGGCCGCCCAAGGCCTGGGTCTTCACGTCCGCCACGCTGGGCGACGACGAGCGGCTGACCTGGTTCACCGAGCCCGCCGGCCTCAGCGAGGCCGAAGTGCTGCGCGTCGGCAGTCCCTTCGACTACCCGGCTCACGCGCGCCTGTACGTGCCGCGCGGCTTTCCCAAGCCGTCGGAGCCCGAGCATCCGGCCAGCGTCGCACTGCTGGCCTCGCGGCTGGCGCGGGCGCTGGGCGGGCGCACCTTCGTGCTGACGACCACCCTGCGCAACCTGCAGACCGTGGCCGATGCGCTGCGCGAGCGCTTCGAGGAGGCCGGCGACGCCATCACCGTGCTGCAGCAGGGGGCGGCGCCCAAGCGCGTGCTGCTGCAGCGTTTCATCGACAACCCGGCGTCCGTCCTGGTCGGCTCGGCCAGCTTCTGGGAGGGCATCGACGTGCCGGGCGATGCCCTGCAATGCGTCGTCATCGACAAGCTGCCCTTCCCCCCGCCCAACGACCCGTTGGTGGAGGCGCGCGTGCAGCGGCTGGAGGCCGAGGGGCGCAATGCCTTCGCGGAGTATTTCGTTGCCGAGGCGGCCATCGCGTTGAAGCAGGGCGCCGGGCGCTTGATCCGCACCGAGACCGACCGCGGCCTGCTGGTGGTGTGCGACCCGCGCATGGCGGGCATGAACTACGGCCGGCGCCTGCGCGCCGCCCTGCCGCCCATGACGCCGGTGGCCAACGAGGCCGAGGCGCTCGCCTGGCTCACGGAGCTGTCAGCGGCTCATTGAAGCGCGGGCATGCGCCGCGCGTTCACCAGAACTTCCACCAGGGTTTCTTGGCCAGGCCGTGGGTGGCGTATTCGCTGTTCGGGAAGTTCTTGTCCAGCACGCGGCGGGCGTCGTCGCGCAGCTGGGTGAGGCCGAGCTTGTCGTAGCTCTCGGTCATGATGTAGAGCGCCTCCTCGATGCCGGGGGCGTACTGGAACTCCGCCACCGCGGCCTGGGCGCGGTTGGCCGCCGCCACGTAGGCCTTGCGGTTGAAGTAGTAGCGCGCCACGTGGATCTCGTAGGCGGCCAGCGTGTTGGTGATGAAGTTGACCCGCGACTGGGCGTCGGCCGCGTACTTGGACTCGGGGAACTGCTCGATCAGCTGGCGGAAGGCCAGCAGCGCCTCGCGCGAGGCCTGCTGGTCGCGCTCGGAGACGTCCTGGTTGGCCAGGCGCCCGAAGAGGCCGAGGTCTTCGTTGAAGTTGACGATGCCCTTCATGTAGAGGGCGTAGTCCATGGCCGGGCTGGACGGGTTGAGCTTGATGAAGCGGTCCAGCGTGGCGACCGCCTGGGCGCGTTCGGCGGTGCGGTAGTAGGCCCAGGCGAGATCCAGCGTCGCCTGCTGGCCCATGGTGGTGCCGGCGGCCCGGCCCTCGATCTTCTCGAGCGACTTGATGGCCCGGTCGTAGCTGCCCGAGTTCAGGTCGTCCTTGGCGTCTGCATACAATTTGTCGAGGGCCGCCTGGGAGTTCGGGTCGTCCTTGGCCGTGGAGCCGCAGCCCGCCAGGCCCAGCGCGAGGGCCATCGAGAGGGCGCCGACGAAGGCACTGAAGACACCGCGGCCGGCCTGGATTTTCTCAACAAACATGTCTGAATCGGGGTGGCTGCGCCGGCCCTGTCACACTGAACAATGGGCGCGAAGTATAGGGCGGGGGGGCTGGATGACCCGGAAGACGAGGCGGGCGATGCCGCGGCCGACGAGGCACCCGAACGCCGCGAGGCACGGGTGGAGGCCGACGGCCATGGCGAACGCCTGGACCGCTGGCTGACGGGCCGCGCGCCGGAGTTCTCGCGCAACCACCTGCAGTCCCTGGTCGAGCGGGGCTGTGTCCTCGTCGACGGCCGCGCCGTCACCAAGGCCGCCCACAAGCTGCGCGCCGGCCAGCGTGTCGAGGTCACCCTGCTGCCCACCGACGAGAGCCGCGCCTTCCGCGCCGAGGCCATGGCCCTGCCCATCGTCTTCGAGGACGAACACCTGCTCGTCGTCGACAAGCCGGCCGGCCTCGTTGTCCACCCCGCGGCGGGCAACTGGTCGGGCACGCTGATGAACGGGCTGCTCGCCCACCACGCCGCGGCGGCGACGCTGCCGCGGGCCGGCATCGTGCACCGGCTGGACAAGGACACCAGCGGCCTGATGGTCGTCGGCAAGACGCTGGAGGCGGTGACGGCGCTGACCCGCCTCATCGCTGCCCGCGAGGTGCACCGCGAGTACCTGGCGCTGGCCCACGGCCGCATCGACGCGGCCTTCGTCGTCGAGCAGCCGCTGCGGCGCGACCCGGTCTCCCGCGTGAAGATGGCCGTGGCGCCCGCAGGCCTGGGCAAGGCGGCCCGCACGGACGTCTTTCCCCTCGGGGTGGGCGAGGCCGCCGGGCGGCCGGTCAGCGCGGTGCATTGCGTGCTGCACACGGGCCGCACCCACCAGATCCGCGTCCACCTCGCGCATGCCGGCCACCCCCTCGTGGCCGACGCCCTCTACGGCGGCGCCGCGGCCCTGGGCCTGACGCGCCAGGCCCTGCACGCGGCCCGCCTGTCGTTCCGGCATCCGGCCACCGGCGAAGCGCTGTCGCTGGTGGCGCCGCTGCCGGGTGACCTGGCTGCCGCATGGGCCGCCATCGGCGCGGCGGAGCTGCCGCGCTGACGTGGCTACAATGCCCTCCGGTTGTCGTGCCCAAGCGCTGCTGCCCGAAGTGGATGCAGCCCCTCGCGGGATCGCAGTCCAACCCCGGAAGCCGCCAACCATCTCGTGGTGCGCCCCGCCGATTGAAGGCCAGGGCTGCGCCCGGTGCCAGACCCGCCCCGCCGCCCGACGAACGCTTCGATCAGCGTCCGGCCCGGGGCCAACGCCAGAGCTCTCCCCATTGAGGGTGCGAAGTTGAGTTCATGAATACCCAGGATGCCAAGCGCGTCCTCGAAACCGCGCTGATCTGTGCCTCGCAGCCGCTGACGTTGCGCGAGATGCGCAGCCTGTTCGCCGACGAACTCGGCGCGGACAGCGTGCGCAATCTGCTCGACGAACTGACCCGTGACTGGGAAGGCAAGGGCGTGGAGCTGGTGGCGCTCGCCTCGGGCTGGCGTTTCCAGAGCCGGCCGGAGCTGCGCGAATACCTGGACCGCCTGCACCCCGAAAAGCCGCCGCGCTACTCGCGCGCCGTGCTCGAGACGCTGGCCATCATTGCCTACCGGCAGCCGGTCACGCGCGGCGACATCGAGGACATCCGTGGCGTCGTCGTCGCCAGCCAGATCATCAAGCAACTGGAAGACCGCGGCTGGATCGAAGCCATCGGCCACCGCGAGACGCCCGGCCGCCCGGCCCTGTACGCGACCACCAAGGCCTTCCTCGACGACCTGGGCCTGGCCAGCCTCGAACAGCTGCCGGCCCTGGACGTCGGCAGCGAACCGCCGGCCTTCGAAGCCCTGCAAGGCCAGTTGCTGGACGCGCCGGAGGAGGCCTTGGCCGACCAGCCCGCGGCTGCCGAGGTTCCAGCCGAGTCGGTGGCAGAGCCTGTGGCCGACGAGGCCCCGGTTCAGCCCATCCCGACGCAGAGCCTGCTCGGCGAGGACGGCACGCCCCCCATCCCCGATCCCGACCCCAACGACCCGCCCCCGCAACCCCAACCCGAATCCGCATGAACGACGCCGCCGACCAAGACAAACCCCTGCCCACCGCCGCCGAAGGCGAGGTGCCCGCTGCGCCCAAGCGGCGCCGCACGACGGCCAAGCCGGCTGCCGAGGCCGCCGCGCCCGTCGCTGGCGAGGCCGAGCCTGCTGCGGCGCCGGTGAAGCGCACGCGCCGCAAGGCCGCCGAGGCCGATGCGGGGGAGGGCGCTGCCGCTGCCGAGGCGGCCCCTGAGGCGGCCGCCGAGGCTGCGCCGGCCGAAGCACCGGCCCGCAAGCGGGCGCCGCGCAAGACGGCTGCCACGAGTGCCGAGGCGGCTGCCGAGGCCCCGGCACCCGCCCCCGTGGCGGCCCCGGCGCCCGCGCCCATGCCGTTGTTCACCCTGGCCGATGAGACGCCGGCGCCCGTGGTGGCGGCACGCGGAGAAGGAGCGGACGAGGACGAGGGGAGCGAGGCCGGCGACGACGAAGGTGACGACGGCGAGGGTGGCGAGCGCGGCGGTCGCAACCGCAACCGTCGGCGCAATCGCAAGGACAGGGCGGAGCGGCTGGCCACGGAGCAGGGGCTGGCGGCCTCGGAGCCTGCCGGCCCGGCCCTGGCGCCGGAGCTCGTCGAGGCCGCGGGGGCGCGCTTCGCCGACGTCCTGTCGGGCACCCTGGACGCCGAGTCCGAGGGGCCGGTTGGCGAACTGCCGACGCTCAGGCCCGAGGCCGAAGGCGACGTTCAAGGCGACAGCGAGCCGGCTGCCGAAGGCGAGGGCAAGCGCGTGTTGGCCCCGGACGTCGACGCGCCCAAGCTGCAGAAGGTACTGGCCCAGTCGGGCATCGGCTCGCGCCGCGACATCGAGGAGTGGATCGCCGAGGGCAAGATCGAGGTGAACGGTGAGGTCGCCCACGTCGGCCAGCGCATCTCCTTCGGCGACCGGGTGCGCGTCAATGGCAAGGACGTGCGCGTGCGCATCTCGCCGCCCAACCCGCGCATCCTGGCCTATCACAAACCCACCGGCGAAGTCTCCACCTTCAACGACCCCGAGGGCCGCCCGACGGTCTTCCGCACGCTGCCGCGCGTGCCGGGCCAGAAGTGGCAGTCGGTCGGTCGCCTCGACATCAATACCGAGGGCCTGCTGCTGTTCACCAACTCCGGCGAACTGGCCAACCAACTGATGCACCCGCGCTTCGGCATCGAGCGCGAGTACGCCGCCCGCGTGCTGGGCGCGCTGTCCGACGAGCAGCGCGCGCGCTTGCTGGAGGGCGTCAACGTCGACGGGCAGACGGCCTCGTTCAAGAGCATCGAGGACGGCGGCGGTGAAGGCGCCAACCGCTGGTACCGCGTCGTCATCACCGAAGGCCGCAACCGCGAGGTGCGCAAGCTCTTCGAGGCGGTGGGCCTGGTCGTCAGCCGGCTGATCCGCATCCGCTACGGCACCGTCGTACTGCCGCGTGGCCTCAAGCGCGGCGTCTGGGTCGAACTGGGCGACGACGACGTGCGCGTCATCCGTCGCATGGCGGGCCACACGTCCAACACCGGCCAGCCGCAGCAGGGCCAGCAGCAGGGCAAGAAGGACCGCAACAAGCGCCGGGCGGACGACCGCGCCGCCGGCAGCGGGCCGCGCCCCAGCCGGCCGCCGGAGCCCCAGCAGCCGCGCCCGCCGCGTGACGAGCGCGCCCAGCGCCGTGGCGGCGACGAGTATGGCGAGGACGACGACGACTTCATCCCCCACCACGTCAACCCGCTGGAGCAGACCTTCGACCGCCGCCACGCCACCAGCGGCAAGCGTGGCTTCCCGCAGGGCTTCGGCGCCGGCGGCAGCGGCCACGGTCCGCAGGGCGGCAAGGGCGGCAACAAGCCCAAGGGTGGCGGCCCGCGCGAGCCCGATCCCATGCAGACCTCCGTCGGCTACATCGGCGGCGACGCCTACCTGCGCCGCGGTGGCGGCGGTGGGGGGGGGCGTGGCGGCAAGGGGGGCAAGGGCGGCGGCTTCGGCGGCCGGCACCGCTGAGTCTGCACGCCAGGGCCCTCCGGGATGATGCTAGGGTCATCCCGGAGGGCTACAATTGCAGGCTTTGTCCAATACACCCCATCAGGAGAAAACCATGGCGATCGAACGCACCCTGTCCATCATCAAGCCCGATGCCGTGGCGAAGAACGTCATCGGCCAGATCTACGCCCGTTTCGAAGGCGCCGGCCTGAAGATCGTGGCGGCCAAGATGGTGCACCTGTCGCGCGGCGAGGCCGAGCAGTTCTACGCCGTCCACAAGGCCCGCCCCTTCTTCAACGACCTGGTGAACTTCATGATTTCCGGCCCGGTGATGATCCAGGTGCTGGAAGGCGAAGGCGCCATCCTGAAGAACCGTGACCTGATGGGCGCCACCGACCCCAAGAAGGCCGAGAAGGGCACCATCCGCGCCGACTTCGCGGACAGCATCGACGCCAACGCCGTGCACGGCTCCGACGCGCCCGAGACGGCCGCCGTCGAGGTGGCGTTCTTCTTCCCCGGCATGAACGTCTACGCCGGTCGCTGATCCCCCCAACGGGGTCGGTGACCCCGGCCCGGGAGCTTGAAATGGACGCGGTCAACCTGCTCGGATTCGACCTGCCAGGCTTGGCCGCCTACTGCGAGCAACTGGGCGAAAAGAAGTTCCGGGCCACCCAGCTCTTCCGCTGGATCCACCAGAAAGGCGCGTCGGACTTCGACCAGATGTCCGACCTCGCAAAATCCCTGCGCGAAAAGCTCGCCGGCCGCGCCTTCATCCGCGGCCTCGACGTCATCTCCGAGCACGTCTCGGCGGACGGCACCGTCAAGTGGCTGTTCGACGTCGGCGCCGGCAATGCGGTCGAGGCGGTGTTCATCCCCGAGGACGACCGGGGAACCCTGTGCGTTTCCAGCCAGGCCGGCTGCGCCGTGGGCTGCCGCTTCTGCTCCACCGGCCACCAGGGCTTCAGCCGCAACCTGACGACGGCGGAGATCGTCGCCCAGCTCTGGTTCGCGGAGCACAGCCTGCGCAAACGCCTCAACACGACGGAACGCGTGATCTCCAACGTCGTGATGATGGGCATGGGCGAGCCGCTGCAGAACTACGACCAGCTCGTGCCGGCGCTGCGCACGATGCTGGACGACCACGGCTACGGCCTGTCGCGCCGCCGCGTGACCGTGTCGACCTCGGGCGTCGTGCCCATGATCGACCGGCTGCGCGAGGACTGCCCCGTGGCCCTGGCCGTCAGTCTGCACGCACCCACCGACCCGCTGCGCGACCAGCTCGTGCCGCTGAACAAGAAGTACCCCATCGCCGAGCTGCTGGAGGCCTGCAAGCGCTACCTCACCGCCGCGCCGCGCGACTTCATCACCTTCGAGTACTGCATGCTGCAGGAGGTGAACGACTCGCCCGAGCAGGCCCGCGAGCTGGTGAAGCTGCTGAAGAACCGGGTGCCCTGCAAGCTCAACCTGATCCCCTTCAACCCCTTCCCGGCCTCGGGCCTGGTGCGCAGCACGAATGTGCGGGTGCAGGCCTTCGCCGAGGTGCTGATCCAGGCCGGCATCGTCACCACGGTGCGCAAGACCCGCGGCGACGACATCGACGCCGCCTGCGGCCAGCTGGCCGGCGAAGTGCAGGACCGCACCCGCGCGCATATCCGCATGGTCAGGGCGCCCGTCAACGTGGCCAAATCCACGTGATCCACACCTCCGAGGGTTCGATGAAGCGACTGCTGCTGCCCGTCCTGGTCTCCGCGCTGCTTGCCGCCTGCGCCGGGACCGGCTCCGCCCCGCCGGCCGATCGCGAGATCAAGACCGAGTCCGACCAGACCGACGCCGACCGTCGCGCCGGCATCCGCCTGGAGCTGGCGCAGGGCTATTTCTCGCGCGGCCAGTTCAACACGGCGCTGGACGAACTCAAGCTCGCGCTGCAGGCCAAGCCCGACATGCGCGAGGCCGTCAACCTGCGCGGCCTGGTCTACGCCGCCATGGGCGACAACCAGCTCGCCGAGGAGGCTTTCCGGCGCGCCCTGACGGTCTATCCCAACGACGCCGACACCCTGCACAACTACGGCTGGTTCATGTGCCAGCAACAGCGTTGGCAGACGGCCGATGCCCTGTTCGACCAGGCCATCGCCCAACCCTCCTACCGCGCACCGGCCCGCACCCTGCTGGCCAAGGGCGTTTGCGAGGCCCGCTCGGGCCGCATGCTGGTGGCCGAGAAGACGCTGGCGCGCGCCTTCGAGCTCGATGCCGGCAACCCCGCCATCGCGGTGAATCTGTCCGAGGTGCTCTACCGCAACAACGAGCTGGAGCGGGCGCGCTTCTACATCAAGCGTGTCAACGAGCAGCCCGAGCAGGTCAACGCGCAGAGCCTGTGGCTGCAACTGCGCATCGAGCGGCGCCTGGGCAACACCGGCAATGTCGACGACCTGGCCCTGCAACTGCGCCGCAAGCACCCCCAATCGCCCGAGACCCAGGCGCTGGACGCCGGCCGGTACGACTGAAGGCCGCCGCCGCGGCGACAACAACAACAGACGATGGAACCCATCCCCGAGGGTCGAGCCTCCGACAACCGCGCCACCTCCGCCGGTGCCTGGCTGAGGAACGCCCGCCAGCAGCGAGGCCTGCACATCGCTGCCCTGGCCGTCATGCTCAAGGTGCCCCAGGCCAAGCTGGAGGCCCTGGAAGCCGACCGTTATGACGAGCTGCCCGACGCGACCTTTGCCCGAGCACTGGCCACGGCCATGTGCCGCGCGCTGAAGGTCGACCCGGCGCCCGTGCTGGCCTTGCTGCCGCGTTCGAGCGCCGGCGAGTTCGACATGCGGCCCGGCCTGAACCAGCCCTTCCGCGAACGCGGCGCCGGCGGCCCCATGGATGCCGACGTGCTGGCCCTGGCGGCCCGGCCGGTGGTCTGGGGCCCGCTGCTGCTGCTGGCGGCAGCCGCGGCCGTGTACTGGATTCCGGCGGGCTGGCTGCCCGAGCGGGGCGACACTGCCGCCACGCCGCCCGCCCCGGCGGCGTCGGCCGTCGCCGTCACGCTGGCGGCCAGCGAGCCGCCGGTGCAGTTCGTCGCGGCGCCGCCGGCCACGACGGCGTCTGTCGCGGCTTCATCCGCCGTGGCGGTCTTGCCTGAAGCGCCGGCCAGCGCGCCCGCGCCGGCGGCCACGCGGCCCGAGCCGGTCGCATCCGCGCCGCTGCAGGTGCGCGACGTGGCGCCGCCGCCCGTCGTGGCCCGGCCCGCCTCGGTGCCGGCCGGCCAGGCCCTGCGCCTGACGGCCACGGCCGAGACCTGGATCGAGGTCGCCGACGCCAAGGGCCAGGTGCTGTTGTCCCGCGTGCTGCGTGCGGGCGAGCAGCAGGAGTTCGGCGGTGCGCCGCCTTACAAGGTCCGCGTCGGCAACGTCAGCGGCACGCGGATCGAATGGCGCGGTACCCCGGTCGACCTGGCCGCCCGCGCAAGCAACAACGTCGCCCGTCTGGAGTTGAATTGATGAGCGCAACCCTGATTCCCGAGGCCGCCCCCGCGCCGCGCCGCAGCCGCCAGGCCCGCGTCGTCTGGGGCAGCCGTGTCGTGACCCTCGGTGGCGATGCCCCGGTGCGCGTGCAGTCCATGACCAACACCGACACGGTCGATGCCGTCGGCACGGCCATCCAGGTCAAGGAGCTGGCCATCGCCGGCTCCGAGCTGGTGCGCATCACGGTCAACACGCCCGAGGCCGCCGAGGCCGTGCCCTACATCCGCGAGCAGCTCGACCGCATGGGCATCGACGTGCCGCTGGTGGGCGACTTCCACTACAACGGCCACCGCCTGCTGACCGAGCACCCGGCCATGGCGCAAGCCCTGTCCAAGTACCGCATCAACCCCGGCAACGTCGGCAAGGGCGAGAAGAAGGACCGCCAGTTCGCGCAGATGATCGAGGCCGCCGTCAAGTACGACAAGGTCGTGCGCATCGGCGTCAACTGGGGCAGCCTCGACCAGGAGCTGCTCGCCCAGTTCATGGACGAGAACGCCCGCCGCGCCCAGCCCTGGGGCGCCAAGCCCGTCATGTACCAGGCCCTCGTCGAGTCGGCGCTGACCTCGGCGGCCTACGCCACCGAGCTGGGCATGAACCCCGACAACATCATCATCAGCTGCAAGGTCAGCGGCGTGCAGGACCTGATCTCGGTCTACCGCGAGCTGGCCCGCCGCAGTGACTACGCCTTGCACCTGGGCCTGACCGAAGCCGGCATGGGCACCAAGGGCACGGTGGCCTCCAGCGTGGCGCTGGGCATCCTGGCCCAGGAGGGCATCGGCGACACCATCCGCGTCAGCCTCACGCCCCAGCCGGGCGAGCCGCGCACGCAGGAGGTGGTCGTGGCGCTGGAGATCCTGCAGGCCCTGGGGCTGCGGCACTTCAACCCGAGCGTCACCGCCTGCCCGGGCTGCGGCCGCACCACCAGCACCACCTTCCAGGAGCTGGCCAAGCAGATCGACGACTTCCTGCGTCTGCAGATGCCGGTCTGGCGCAGCAAGTACCCTGGCGTCGAGGAGATGAAGGTGGCCGTCATGGGCTGCATCGTCAACGGCCCGGGCGAGAGCAAGCATGCCGACATCGGCATCAGCCTGCCAGGCACCGGCGAGGCGCCGGCGGCGCCCGTCTTCATCGATGGCCAGAAGGCCCTGACCTTGCGCGGCGACAACATCGCGCAGGAGTTCCACGCCCTGGTCGAGAGCTACATCGAAAAGCGCTTCGGCGCGACTGCTTCCGCATGACCGACAACAAGAAAGTCCAGCCGCTGCAGGCGGTGAAGGGCATGAACGACATCCTGCCGCCCGAGTCGGCGCGCTGGGAGTCCCTGGAGGCCACCATGCGCGGCGTGCTGGCGCGCTATGGCTACGCCAATGTCCGCGTGCCCATCGTCGAGCCGACGGCCCTGTTCGTGCGCGGCATCGGCGAGGTGACGGACATCGTCGAGAAGGAGATGTACGCCTTCGAAGACCGCGCCGACAAGCACGGCCAGGCCGAACACCTCGCGTTGCGCCCCGAGGGTACGGCCGGCGTGGTGCGCGCCATGATCGAGCACAGCTACCTGCGCGACAGCCCGCGCCGCCTTTACTACATCGGCCCGATGTTCCGGCGCGAGAAGCCGCAGAAGGGCCGCTACCGTCAGTTCCACCAGATGGGGATCGAGGCCCTGGGCTTCGCCGGCCCCGACGTCGATGCCGAAGTCATCCTGCTGGCCCGCACGCTGTGGCGCGAGCTGGGCCTGAAGGAGGGCGAGGACGTCACGCTGGAGATCAACTGCCTGGGCCAGCCCGATGAACGCCGCGCCCACCGCGAGGCGCTGGTCGCCCATCTCGAGCAGCACAGGGACGTGCTGGACGAAGAGGCCAGGGCCCGCATGTACAGCAACCCGCTGCGCGTGCTGGACACCAAGAACCCCGCGATGCAGGCCATGGCCGAAGGCGCGCCGAAGCTGCTCGACTTCCTCGGTGAAGCGTCGCTGGCCCACTTCAACGGGGTGAAGGCGCTGCTGGATGCCGTGGGCCTGGCCTACCGCATCAACCCGCGCCTGGTGCGCGGCCTGGACTACTACAACCTCACCGTCTTCGAATGGGTGACCGACAAGCTGGGCGCGCAAGGCACGGTCTGTGCCGGCGGGCGCTACGACGGCCTCGTCGAGCAGCTGGGCGGCAAGCCCACGCCGGCCGTGGGTTTCGGCATGGGCCTGGAGCGCCTGCTGCTGCTGCTGGAGACGCTGACCCTGCGGCAACCCGCCGCCGCGCCTGACGCCTATGCCGTCGTGCCCGAGCCGGCCGACCTGCCGCGCATCCTGCCGGTGCTGGAAGCCCTGCGCGCCGCCGGTATCGCCGTGCAGATGCACGCCGGCGGCGGCTCGTTCAAGTCCCAGTTCAAGAAGGCCGACGCCTCGGGCGCCCGCTTCGCGCTGGTCTTCGGTGCCGACGAACTGGCCCGCGGGGAGGTGGGCGTCAAGCCCCTGCGCGAGGCGGGCGAACAGGTCTTCATGCCGGCGTACTCGACCGTCGCCCTGGCCGACAAACTCCGCACCGCATAATCCCGGGCCCTGCCCGCACACGCTGTATTCCCCTCATGGCATCGCATCTCGACCTCGAAGAACAAGAACAACTCGAACAAGTCAAAGCGTTCTGGAAGCGCTGGGGCAACCTCATCACGTGGGTGCTGACCGCCGCCCTGGCCGCCTATGCCGGCTGGCAGGGCTGGAACTGGTACCAGCGCGACCAGGCCGCCAAGGCCGGCGCCATGTATGACGAGTTCCAACGGGCCGCCACGGCGCAGGATGCCGACAAGGCCGCCGCCGCGGCAGGCGACCTCAAGGCCCGCTATCCGGGCACCGGCTACGCGGCCCAGGCTGGCCTGGAGGTGGCTCGCCTGCAACTCGACAAGGGCAAGGCCGACGAGGCCCGCCAGAGCCTGGCCTGGGTGGCCGAGCAGGGCTCCGAGCCGGCCTACCGCGACCTGGCCCGGCTGCGCCTGGCCGGCCTGCAGCTCGACGCCAAGGCCTACGACGACGCGGCCAAGACGCTGGACGCCGTCAAGTCCCCCGAGTTCGCCGGCCTCGTGGCCGACCGCCGCGGCGATGCCCTGCTGCTGCAGGGCAAGCACGACGCCGCCAAGGCCGAGTACCAGAAGGCCCTGGCCGCCATCGACAAGACCCAGGACTACCGCCGCATCGTCGAAGCCAAGCTCGCGACGCTGGGCGTCCCGACCGTCGTCGAAGCCGCGCCCAACGCCGGAGCCGTGCAATGAAGCGCGCCGTCCTGACCTCGCTGCTGGCCGCCGTGCTGGCCTCCTCGCTGTCCGGCTGTTCCGTCTGGAACTCCTGGTTCGGCGACGACAAGAACAAGCCCGCCCCCCTTGAAACCCTCAGCGGCCCGGCCAGCGGGCGCGTGCTCTGGAGCGCCAAGGGCGACAACGTCAACTTCCCGCTCAGCATCGCGACGCCGGATGACCGCTTCGTCGTGGCGAGCAGCGACGGCAGCGTGCGCGCGCTGGCCGCGACCGATGGGCGCGAACTGTGGCGCGGCGACGCCGGCAGCAAGCTGGCCGCAGGCGTGGGCAGCGACGGCCGCTTCGCCGCCGTGGTCAGCCGCGACAACGAGCTGATCGTGCTGGACGCCGGCCGCATGGCCTGGAAGAAGACCCTCCCGACGCCCGTCATCGCGGCGCCTCTGGTCGCGGGCGAACGCGTCTTCGCGCTGACGCTGGACCGCCAGGTGCTCGCCTTCGATGCGCTGGACGGCCGCAAGATCTGGGAGCTCAAGCGCCCCGGCGAGCCGCTGACCCTGGCCAAGGCCGGCGTGCTGCTGGCCTACAAGGACACCCTGGTGGTGGGGCAGGGGCCGCGCCTGGCCGGCGTCGATCCGCTCAAGGGCCAATTGCGCTGGGAGGCCAGCGTGGCCACGCCGCGCGGCACCAACGAGGTCGAGCGCCTGGCCGATCTCGTCGGGCCCGCGGTGCGCCAGGGCGACCTCATCTGCGCCCGCGCCTTTCAATCGTCGGTCGGCTGCGTGAACGCCGAGCGCGGCAGCGCACTGTGGAACCGTGTCGTCGGCGGCACCAATGGCATCGGGGCGGACGACCAGGTCGTCGTCGCAGGCGATGCCTCCGACCGCCTGTCCGCCTGGAAGCTCGCCAACGGCGACCTCGCCTGGTCGGCCGACCAGTTCCAGCACCGCAAGCTGTCGGCCCCGGTCGTGACCGGCAAGCAGATCGTGATCGGCGACTACGAGGGCCAAGTCCACCTGCTGGACCGCGACACCGGCAAGACCCGTTCGCGCCTGCCCACCGACGGCTCCCAGGTCGTCACCATCGCCCTGCTGGGCGATACCGCCCTGGTGGCGACCAAGAGCGGTGGCTTGTTCGCCATCAAGGCTGAATGAAACCAGTCATCGCCCTCGTCGGCCGCCCCAACGTGGGCAAGTCGACGCTGTTCAACCGGCTGACCAAGTCGCGCGACGCCATCGTGGCCGACTTCGCCGGCCTGACGCGCGACCGCCACTACGGCGACGGCCGCCTGGGCGACCGGGAGTTCATCGTCATCGACACCGGCGGCTTCGAGCCCGACAGCACGACCGGCATCGTCAAGGAGATGGCCAAGCAGACCAAGCAGGCCGTGGCTGAGGCGGACGCCGTCATCTTCGTCGTCGACATCCGCCTGGGCCTGTCGGCCCATGACGCCGAGATCGCGCGTTACCTGCGCAGCGTCAACAAGCGCGTCCACCTGGCCGTCAACAAGGCCGAGGGCATGGCCGACTCGCCGCTGCTGGCCGAGTTCCACGAACTCGGCATGGGCGAGCCGCATCCCATCTCCTCGGCCCATGGCCAGGGCATCCGCAGCCTGCTGGACGCGGTGCTCGAGCCCTTCGAGGACACCAGCGAGGAGTTCGGCGCCGGCCCGCAGCAGGACGGCGTCATCCGCCTGGCCGTCGCCGGCCGCCCCAACGTGGGCAAGAGCACCCTGATCAACACCTGGCTGGGCGAGGAGCGCCTCGTCGCCTTCGACATGCCGGGCACGACGCGCGACGCCATCGCGGTGGACTTCGAGCGCAACGGCCAGAAGTTCAAGCTCATCGACACGGCCGGCCTGCGCCGCAAGGGCAAGGTCTTCGAGGCGATCGAGAAATTCTCGGTCGTCAAGACGCTGCAGGCCATCGCCGACGCCCACGTCGTGCTGCTGCTGCTCGACGCCACCCAGGGCGTGACCGACCAGGACGCCCACATCGCCGGCTACATCCTCGACAGCGGCCGGGCCGTGGTGCTGGCCGTCAACAAGTGGGATGCCGTCGACAGCTACCAGCGCGAGACCGTCAAGCGCCAGATCGAGCAGCGGCTGGCCTTCCTGAAGTTCGCGCCCATCCACCAGATCTCGGCCCTCAAGCGCCAGGGCCTGGCGGCGCTGTGGGACGCCATGGCCGACGCCTACGCCTCGGCCTACCGCAAGATGACGACGCCGGTGCTGACGCGCCTGGTCCAGGAGGCGGTCGAGCACCAGCAGCCCAAGCGCTCGGGCACCTCGCGGCCCAAGCTGCGCTACGCCCACCAGGGCGGGCAGAACCCGCCCATCGTCGTCATCCACGGCAATGCGCTGGACGGCGTCACCGAGGTCTACAAGCGCTATCTCGAAGGGCGCATCCGCGCCCACTACAAGCTCGTGGGCACGCCCTTGAAGATCGAGCTGCGCTCCTCCAAGAACCCCTTCGCCGAAAAGAACTAGGGGAGATCGCGGCATGACCGCCGGCCCCGCGGGGACGCTGTGTTAAGGTCTTACCCGCATCCCCTCCCCCCCGATAACTCGGAGCATACCGATGAGCAACAAAGGCCAACTTTTGCAGGACCCCTTTTTGAACCTGCTGCGCAAAGAGCATGTGCCGGTCTCGATCTATCTGGTCAACGGCATCAAGCTGCAAGGCCACATCGAATCCTTTGACCAGTACGTCGTGCTGTTGCGCAACACCGTGACGCAGATGGTCTACAAGCACGCCATCTCCACCGTCGTGCCCGGCCGCGCCGTCAACTTCCACGCCGGCGACGGCAGCCCCGACGCCTGACGCCCCCACCCTTGTCCGCGTCTTCATCCCCCGCCGCGTCGCCGCCCTCCGAGGCGGCGCGCGCCATTCTTGTGGGTGTCGATTTCGGCCGCCACTCCGCCAAGCAGGGCTTCGACGAAAGCCTCGACGAACTGGCCCTGCTGGCCGAATCGGCCGGCGACACGCCGGTGGCCAAGGTCATCGCCCGCCGCCCCGCCCCCGACGCGGCCCTCTTCGTCGGCTCGGGCAAGGCCGACGAGATCAAGCTCCTCGTGCAGGCCCACCAGGCCCACACGGTGCTGTTCGACCAGGCCATCTCGCCGGCCCAGCAGCGCAACCTCGAGCGCGTCCTCGGCGTGCCGGTGGCCGACCGCACCGCCCTCATCCTCGAAATCTTCGCCCAGCGGGCCAAGAGCCACGAGGGCAAGCTTCAGGTCGAGCTCGCCCGGCTGCAATACCTCGCCACGCGCCTGGTGCGCCGCTGGAGCCACCTGGAGCGCCAGAGCGGCGGCATCGGCATGCGCGGCGGCCCGGGCGAGGCGCAGATCGAGCTGGACCGCCGCATGATCGACGAGCGCATCAAGCAGACCAAGGAACGCCTGAAGCGCGTGCAGCGCCAGCGCGGCACCCAGCGCAAGGCGCGCTCGCGCAACGGCGTCTTCAAGGTCTCGCTGGTGGGCTACACCAACGCTGGCAAGAGCACGCTGTTCAACGCCCTCGTCAAGGCGCGCGCCTACGCGGCCGACCAGCTGTTCGCCACGCTGGACACCACGACCCGCTCGCTCTACCTCGATCAGGCCGGCGCCAGCGTGTCCTTGTCCGACACCGTCGGCTTCATCCGCGACCTGCCTCACAAGCTCGTCGAGGCCTTCCGTGCGACGCTGCAGGAGGCGGCCGACGCCGACCTGCTGCTGCACGTCGTCGACGCGGCCAGCCCGGTGCTGGACGAGCAGATGGTGGAGGTCGAGCGCGTGCTCGAGGAAATCGGCGCCGGCGGCGTGCCGCAGATCCTCGTCTACAACAAGCAGGACCTGCTGCCCGAGGACCAACGCCCGCGGGTGGCCATCGATGCGCTGCTGCGCCCCGGTGCGGGCGAGCCCACGCCGCGGGTCTTCGTCAGCGCCGTCGATGGCAGCGGCCTGGCCGAGTTGCGCGGGCTGATTGCCCAGGCGGTGCAGGCCTCGCACTTGAATGACGAGGCCGATGCCTCACATGCGGACGACGATGGCGACGCCGCCGTCCCTCCAACCGGATCTCACTGACCCCAAGCAGGCATGAGCAGCTCCCTCCACAACCCGCCCCGCGCGCCCTGGCGCCGGCTCCTGCTGACCCCGGTGGCCCGCGTGACCCACGCCCTGGGCCGGCGGCTGCTGAGCAACGGCCGCAACGACGGCCCGCCGGACCTCGACGAACTCTGGCGCGACTTCAACCGCAAGCTCTCGGGCCTGTTCGGCGGCCGCTCCGGCGGCGCCTCGGGCGGTGGGGGCGGCGGCTCCGACATGAAGGGCGCCGGCATCGGCCTGGGCCTCATCGCGGGCGTCGTGGCCCTCGGCTGGCTGGCCAGCGGCTTCTTCATCGTGCAGGAAGGCCAGCAGGGCGTCGTCACGTCCTTCGGCAAGTACAGCAAGACGGTCGAGGCCGGCTTCCAGTGGCGCCTGCCCTATCCCTTCCAGCAGCACGAGATCGTCTCGGTGACGCGGCTGCAGCAGGTCGACGTCGGCCGCAACAACATCGTGGCGGCGACCGGCCTGCGCGACTCCTCCATGCTCACGCAGGACGAGAACATCGTCGACATCCGCTTCATGGTGCAGTTCACCATCAAGGACGCGCGCGACTTCCTCTACGAGAACCGCGACCCCGAGCAGGCCGTGCTGCTGGCCGCGGAGTCGGCCGTGCGGGAGATCGTCGGCCGCAGCACCATGGATTCGGTGCTCTACGAGCAGCGCGACGCCATCGCCACCGACCTCGTCAAGTCCATCCAGACCCAGATCGACCGGCTCAAGGCCGGCATCCAGATCAAGAACGTCAACGTGCAGAGCGTGCAGCCGCCCGAGCAGGTGCAGGCCGCGTTCGAGGACGCCTTCAAGGCCGGCCAGAACAAGGAGCAGACCAAGAACGAGGCCCAGGCCTACGCCAACGAGGTCATCCCGCGCGCCCAGGGCGAAGCTGCCAAGCTGCGCGAGCAGGCCGAGGGCTACCGCGCCCGCGTCGTCGCCACGGCCGAGGGTGACGCCCAGCGCTTCAAGAGCGTGCTGGCCGAATACCAGAAGGCGCCCCAGGTCACGCGCGACCGCCTCTACATCGACGCCATGCAGCAGGTCTACGGCAACGTGAGCAAGGTGATGATCGACAGCCGGGCCGGCTCCAACCTGCTCTATCTGCCGCTGGACAAGCTGCTGCAGCAGGGCGGCAGCAGCGGCAGCGTGACGGTGTCCGCTCCGCAGCCGACCGCCGTGCCCGACGCGCAGGCCCTGCCCAGGACCGATGACCTGCGCAGCCGCGACAACCAGCGCAGCCGCGACGGCCGCTGACCGAGGACCCAACGAATGAACCGTATTGCCGCCATCCTCGCTGGCGCCCTGGTCGCCCTGATGCTGCTCTCGTCGATGCTCTTCATCGTCGACCAACGCCAGGTCGCCGTCATCTACGCGCTGGGCGAGATCAAGGAAGTCATCACCGAGCCGGGCCTGAAGTTCAAGCTGCCGCCGCCGCTGCAGAACGTCGTCATGCTCGATCGCCGCGTCCAGACGCTGGACAGCACCGAGTCGCGCCCCATCTTCACCGCCGAGAAGAAGAGCCTGGTCATCGACTGGCTCATCAAGTGGCGCATCAGCGAGCCGCGCCAGTTCATCCGCAACAGCGGCGCCGACATGCGCAACGTGGAGAACCGCCTCGCGCCCGTCGTGCAGGCGGCCTTCAACGAGGAGGTGACCAAGCGCACCGTCATCGCCGTGCTCGCGAGCGAGCGCGAGAAGGTCATGCAGGACGTGCGCAAGCGCCTGGCCGACGAGGCCAAGCAGTTCGGCATCGACGTCGTCGACGTGCGCATCAAGCGGGTGGACTTCGCCTCGGGCATCACCGACTCGGTCTACCGCCGCATGCAGTCCGAGCGCCAGCGTGTGGCCGCTGAGGCCCGCTCCACGGGTGCTGCCGAGGGCGAGAAGATCAAGGCCGACGCCGACCGCCAGCGCGAGATCATCGTCGCCGAGGCTTTCCGCGACGCGCAGAAGATCAAGGGCGAGGGCGACGCCAAGGCCTCCGCGCTCTACGCCGAGGCCTTTGGCCGCGACCCGGCCTTCGCCCAGTTCTACCGCTCGCTGGAGGCCTACCGCGCCAGCTTCCGCACCAAGAGCGACGTCATGGTGGTGGACCCGAGCAGCGACTTCTTCAAGGCCATGCGCGGCTCCGGCGCAGCCCCTGCCGCCGCTCCGGCGCGCAAGTGAACGAGCTGCTGACGGCCCTGGCGTTGATGATGGTGGTGGAGGGGCTGCTGCCGCTGGCCAGCCCCAAGCGCTGGCGGGAGGTATTCAACCGCATCCTCGCCATGAGCGACGGCCAGATCCGCTTCATCGGCCTGGCCAGCATCGCGATGGGCCTGGTGGGGCTGCTGTTGTTGCGCTGACCCCCTTCACCCCACTTGGGGCGGCAGGCTCCTCGGTACAATGCCGTTTTTAACCGCCTGCCTGCGCCCATGTCCTCTGCTTGGCTGCTGCCCGAGCACATCGCCGATGTCCTGCCTTCGCAGGCGCGCCGCATCGAAGAGCTGCGTAGAGAGCTGCTCGACATGGCCCGCAGCTATGGCTGCGAGCTCGTCATCCCGCCGCTGCTGGAGCACCTCGACTCTCTGCTGTCCGGCACCGGCACCGGCAGCGAGATCAAGCTCTTCAAGCTGGTCGATCAACTGTCCGGCCGGTCGCTGGGCCTGCGCGCCGACACCACGCCCCAGGTCGCCCGGATCGACGCCCACCTGCTGAACCGCCAGGGCGTGACGCGCCTGTGCTACTGCGGCCCCGTGGCCCACACGCTGCCCGACGGGCTCAACACCAGCCGCGAGCCGCTGCAGTTCGGCGTCGAGATCTACGGCCATGCCGGGCTGGAAGCCGACCTGGAGGTGCAGGACCTCGCCCTGGACGCCCTGCGCCGGGCCGGCCTCCAGAACGTCATGCTGGACCTTGGCGACGCCCGCCTGCTGCAGGGCGTGCTCGACGGCATCAAGCTGCCCGCCGAGACGCTGGCGACACTGACGGCCGCGCTGGCCGCCAAGGACATGGGCACGCTGGCCGCGCTGGCCGAGGGCATGCCGGCCGCCGCGCGCGACGCTCTGCTGGCCTTGCCCAGCCTGTTCGGTGGCCGCGAAGTGCTGTCGGAGGCCGCGAGCCGCCTGCCCGCCCACCCGCTGGTCACGGCCGCGCTGGACGACCTCGACCGGCTCGCGGCCCAGCTCACGGCCGTTCATCCTGAGGTCAGCCTGGGCTTCGACCTGGCTGACCTGCAGGGCTACGCCTACTACACCGGCATCCGCTTCGCCGCCTATGCCGAGGGCTGCTCGGACGCCGTGCTGCGCGGCGGGCGCTACGACGAGGTCGGCGCGGCCTTCGGACGCCGCCGGCCGGCCGTGGGCTTCAGCCTCGACCTCAAGACCCTGGTGGGCCTCGTCTCTCCCACGCCGCTGCGCGCCGCCGTGCGTGCGCCCTGGAGCGAGGACGCTTCGCTGCGCCAGGCCGTGCGGGCCCTGCGCGAGCAGGGCGAGACGGTGGTCTGCGTGCTGCCGGGGCACGAGCACGAGGCCGATGAATTCGACTGTGACCGCGAACTGGTTCGCGAGCACGCAGCCTGGGTCGTGCGCGCGCTGTGAGCGCGGCGGCCCCTCCCAAATCCCAAGCAAAGCAGGCACATCAAATGCAAAGCCAAACCGCGCGCGGACGCAATGTGGTCGTCGTCGGCACCCAGTGGGGTGACGAGGGCAAGGGCAAGGTCGTCGACTGGATGACCGACCATGCCCAGGGCGTGGTGCGCTTCCAGGGTGGCCACAACGCCGGCCACACCCTCGTCATCAAGGGCGTCAAGACGGCGCTGCAGCTCATCCCCAGCGGCATCATGCGCGACGGCGTGGCCTGCTACATCGGCAACGGCGTGGTGCTGGACCCGACCCACCTCCTGACCGAGATCGAGCGCCTGGAGGCCGCCGGCGTCGAGGTGCGCTCGCGCCTGTTCATCAGCGAATCCTGCCCGTTGATCCTGCCCTTCCACGTCGCCGTCGACAAGGCGCGCGAGGCCCTGCGCGAGACCAGCGGCAGCGGCAAGATCGGCACGACCGGCAAGGGCATCGGCCCGGCCTACGAGGACAAGGTCGCCCGCCGTGCCCTGCGTGCCCAGGACCTGAAGCACCCCGAGCGCTTCGCCAAGAAGCTGCGCGAGCTGCTTGAGCTGCATAACTTCGCGCTCAAGGGCTATCTGCACGGCGAGGAGCTCGCCTTCGAGCCCATCTTCGAGCAGGCCATGAAGATGGCCGAGGCCATCAAGCCCATGCTGGCCGACGTGGGCTACATGATCCACAAGGCCCACCAGGCCGGCCAGAACATCCTGTTCGAAGGCGCCCAGGGCACGCTGCTGGACATCGACCACGGCACCTATCCCTACGTCACCTCGAGCAACTGCGTGGCCGGCAACGCCGCCGCCGGTGCCGGCGTGGGCCCGCAGATGCTGCACTACATGCTCGGCATCACCAAGGCCTACACGACGCGCGTCGGCTCCGGCCCCTTCCCGACCGAACTCGACTGGGAAGTGCCCGGCACCGTCGGCTACCACCTCTCCACCGTCGGCCAGGAGCGCGGCACGGTCACCGGCCGCGCCCGCCGCTGCGGCTGGCTGGACGCCGCGGCGCTCAAGCGCTCCATCATCATCAACGGCATCACCGGCCTGTGCCTGACCAAGCTGGACGTGCTCGACGGCCTGGCCGAGATCAAGATGTGCGTGGGCTATGAGCTGGACGGCCGGCAGCTCGACATCCTGCCCCTGGATGCCGACGAGATCGAGGCCTGCACGCCGGTTTTCGAGACCTTCCCGGGCTGGACCGAAACCACCTTCGGGATCACCTCCTGGGACGCGCTGCCGGCCAATGCCCGTGCCTACCTCAAGCGGGTCGAGGAGGTCATCGGCGCGCCCATCGACATGGTTTCGACCGGCCCTGACCGCGAGCACACCATCGTGCTGCGCCACCCCTATTCCGCCTGACGCCTGAACACCTCTCAATCCACGGAGACGCCACCACCATGCTGACCGACGACGGCAAACACCTCTACGTGTCCTGGGACGAGTACCACCTGCTCACCGAGCGCCTGGCGCTCAAGGTGCACGCCTCGGGCTGGCAGTTCGACCAGATCCTGTGCCTGGCCCGCGGCGGCATGCGCCCGGGCGACGTGCTGTCGCGCGTCTTCGACAAGCCGCTGGGCATCATGTCCACCAGTTCCTACCGTGCCGAAGCCGGCACCATCCAGGGCCGGCTGGACATGGCCAAGTACATCACCATGCCCAAGGGCGAGCTGGCCGGCCGCGTGCTGCTGGTGGACGACCTCGCCGACTCGGGTGTGACGCTCAAGGCGGTGGTGGAGCGCCTGCGCGGCATGCCCGCCATCACGGAGCTGCGCTCTGCGGTCATCTGGACGAAGAAGGTCTCGGCCTACATGCCGGACTACTACGTCGAGCTGCTGGAGACCTCGCCCTGGATTCACCAGCCCTTCGAGGAGTACGACGGGATGGGGCCGGAGCAGCTGGCGAAGAAGTTCGTCGTTTGATTGGAGTGCTTGTGGCGCGAATCGGAGAAAGCTCGGTTTGTGCCACGACTCGACGAAGCGCCCATCGAGGGCGCGTCGTCGGGGACTCGGTCACGTTCCGCGACCCCGACGGCCGGCCTCGCGCTTGCAAGCGCGAAGCCTTCACCGAGGCGTCGGGCAAGCCGCAGGGCTTGCCCTCGGTCCCCGGTGACGCGTCTTTCGAGTCCTCTCCTGGGCGCCAAAGCAAAAGGCCAGCGCTTTCGCGCTGGCCTTTTGCTTTGATTTGGTGCCCAGGAGAGGACTCGAACCTCCACGGAGTTACCCGCTAGTACCTGAAACTAGTGCGTCTACCAATTCCGCCACCTGGGCAAGGTACTCGAAGCTTTGAATCAAAGCTCTGAGCCGTTTCAGGAAAACCGAGACTATATCATCAAAAACTTGAAGCACACAACCAACGCCCCCGCCGCCGAAGGCGCGGGCCTGCTCGGCGAGATCGAAGGAACACTGCAGGGCCATCGCGACGGCCATGGCTTCCTCATCCCCGACGACGGCTCCGCCGACATCTACCTGCCCGCGCAGGAAACCCAGGCCGTCATGCATGGCGACCGGCTGCGTGTGCGCATCGTCCGCATGGACAAGCGCGGACGCCCCGAAGGCCGCGTGCTGGAGATCCTCGAGCGCAAGAAGCGGCCCATCATCGGCCGGCTGCTGCTCGAGTCCGGCGTGTGGCTGGTCGCGCCCGAGGACCGGCGCATGGGGCAGGACATCCTCATTCCCAAGAACGGCATCGCCAACGCGACGGCCGGGCAGGTGGTGGCCGTCGAGCTGACCGAGCCGCCCTCGCTCTATTCCAAGCCGGTCGGCCGTGTCGTCGAGGTGCTCGGCGAGATCGACGACCCCGGCATGGAGATCGAGATCGCCGTGCGCAAGTACGACGTGCCGCACCGCTTCAGCCCCGAGACGCTGGCGCAAAGCGCCAAGCTCCCCGAGCGGCTGCGCGCCGCCGACCTCAAGCACCGCATCGACCTGCGGGACGTGGCCCTCGTCACCATCGACGGCGAGGATGCCCGCGACTTCGACGACGCCGTCTACTGCGAGCCCTTCAAGCAGGGGCGCGGCAAGAAGGCCTTCGAGGGCTGGCGGCTGCTCGTCGCCATCGCCGACGTTTCCCACTACGTCAAGCCCGGCGAGCCGCTGGACGCCGATGCCTACGAGCGCGCCACCTCCGTCTACTTCCCGCGTCGCGTCATCCCGATGCTGCCGGAGAAGCTGTCCAACGGCCTGTGCTCGCTCAATCCCTACGAAGACCGCCTCAGCATGGTCTGCGACATGCTGGTGTCCACGGACGGCGAGGTCACGGCCTACCAGTTCTATCCGGCGGTGATCTGCTCGCACGCCCGCTTCACCTACACCGAGGTGGCGGCCATCCTCGGCAACACCCACGGGCCCGAAGCCGCCAAGCGCCGCGAGCTGGTGCCCCACCTGCTGCACCTGCACGAGGTCTACCGCGCGCTGCTGGCCGAGAGACAACGGCGCGGCGCCGTCGACTTCGAGACCACCGAGACCCAGATCGTCTGCGACGACAACGGCCGCATCGAGAAGATCGTGCCGCGGGTGCGCAACGAGGCCCACCGCCTGATCGAGGAGGCGATGCTCGCCGCCAACGTGTGCTCGGCCGACTTCATCCTCGGCAGCAAGCACCCCTCGCTGTACCGGGTGCACGAGGGGCCGACGCCCGAGAAGCGCCAGACCCTGCAGGCCTATCTGCGTTCGCTGGGCATCGGCATGGGCCTGTCCGAAGACCCGAGCCCGCGCGAGTTCCAGCAACTGGCCGAAGCCACCAAGGACCGCGCCGACGCCCAGCAAATCCACCAGATGCTGCTGCGCTCCATGCAGCAGGCCATCTACACCGGCACCAACTCCGGCCACTTCGGCCTGGCCTACCCGGCCTACACCCACTTCACCAGCCCCATCCGGCGCTATCCGGACCTGCTCGTCCATCGCGTCATCAAGGCCCTGCTCGGCAACAAGCGCTACACGCTGGATGCCAGCAAGATGAACGTGCCGCAGGCGCCCAAGCGCCCCGGCCGCGCCGCACCGCCCAACCCCGCAGAGGCGCGCAACGAGGGCGAACGCTGGGAGGTCGTCGGCGCGCATTGCAGCGCCAACGAGCGCCGGGCCGACGAGGCCAGCCGCGACGTCGAGGCCTGGCTCAAGTGCCGCTACATGCGCGACCGCCTGGGCGAGGTCTTCGCCGGCACGGTGTCGGCCGTCACGAGCTTCGGGCTCTTCGTGCAGCTCGACGAGCTCTACGTCGAAGGCCTGGTCCACATCACCGAGCTGGGCGGCGAGTATTTCCGCTTCGACGAGGTCCGGCAGGAGCTGCGCGGCGAGCGCACCGGCATCCGCTACGTCACCGGCGCGCGCGTGCAGGTGCAGGTGAGCCGCGTCGACCTCGACGGCCGCCGCATCGACTTCCGCCTCGTGCGCGACGACGAGGAGGCCCGGCTGCTGGCGCGGACGCCGGCTGGGCGGTCCCCCGGCAAGGCGGCGCCCAAGTCGGCGGGCAGGAAGCGCACGCCCAAGACGGCGGTCGAGACGCTGGAGGACGTGCGCCAGGCGGACCGCGACGTCAAGAAGAGCCGCAAGGCCGTGGTTGCCAGCCTGCATCCCGTCAAGGCGGCGCAGCAGGCAGCCAAGCGGGCCGCCACCAAGGCCGCCAAGAAGACGGCTGCCAAGTCCACGCCGCGCAAGCGGCGTTGAGGCCGCCGGCGGACGGTGGCGTCAGGCGTGGCCGGCCAGCCGCTCGACGAGATCGCCCGCCCGCAGGACGCCCGGCACTTCGCCCGCACGGGCGTGGGTGTCCACGCCCGCGCAGGCGATGGCATGGGCGCTGGCGTCCGGCTGCTGGGCCCAGAGCCCGCCCAGCCAGCCGGCCAGCACGTCGCCGCTGCCGGCGGTGGCCAGGGCCGGCCCGCCGCTCGCGCACAAGGCCGGCCGCTCGCGGGGGGAGGCGATGACGCTGCCCGATCCCTTGAGCACGACGGTGCAGGCCAGCCGGTCGGCCAGCTCGCGGGCAGCTCCGAGCCGATCGGCCTGCAGCGCTGCCGTGTCGCGGCCCAGCAGGCGCGCGGCTTCGAGCGGATGGGGCGTCAGCACCGTCGAGCCGACGGGGCGGGCGCGCAGCAGGCCGTGCAGCGCCGGTTCCGCGGCGATGGCGTTCAAGGCGTCGGCATCGATGACCAGCCGTGGCAGGGCCTTCAACAGATGCGGCAGCGCGTCGGCGATGCGCGCACCGGCTCCGCAGCCGACCACGCCCACCGCCTGCGGCAGCACCGTGGCGCGCCCACGCATCAGTTCGGGGCGGCCGGGGTCGGCGGGCTCGTCGTCCGCCACGCCGAGCAACTCGGCGTAGACCCGTCCGGCGCCGCTGGCCAGGGCCGCGCGCGCGGCGAGCCGCGCGGCGCCCTGCATGCCCGGGGCGCCGCCAACGACCACCACCTGCCCGTGGCTGCCCTTGTGGCTGGTGGGGCTGCGCGCCGGTGCAGGCGAGGGGCCGAGCAGGTCGGCCGTCGCCGGCTCGTCGGGGGCGATGCCGAGGTCGTCGAACCAGATCCGGCCGCAGTGGGTCCGGCCCTCGCCGGTGAACAGGCCGGGCTTGAGCGTCAGCAGCGTCAGGGTGTGGTCGGCCCGCACGGCGCGGGCGCCTGCGGGCTGGCCCGTGTCGGCCAGCAGGCCGCTGGGCAGGTCGACCGCCAGGATGGGAGCGCCGCAGGCCTGAAGGGCCGCGAAGGTGGCCAGCATCGCGGCGGTGGGGGCGCGGTTCAGGCCGAGGCCGAGCAGGGCGTCGATGGCCAAGGACGGATGGGTCGGTGCTTCATTGCCGATGTGGACCGGCACCCCCGCTTCGGCCAGGCGCCGGGCCGCCACCCGGCCGTCGCCGCCGTTGTTGCCGGGGCCGCAGGCCACCCAGACGGGACCGTCGCCACGCCGCGTGGCCAGTGCCAGCTTGGCGACCGCCAGGCCGGCGCGCTCCATCAGGTCGGGCGAATGGACGAGGGCACGGGCTTCGATGCGCCGGCTGGCCGCCACGTCGAAGAGGGGCAGGGTTGCGGTCGTGGGCAGCAGGGCGCGCATGCCCGTGAGCTTAGGGCCTGTTGGCCGCCCGGTGGGCGGCTTCAGGCCAGGCGCTGAGGGCCGAGGGTGGTCAGATCCAGGGCATTGGGCTGCCCTGTGATCTGCTGGGCGAGCCATTGCGCGGCGCCGGCCGCCACGCCCCAGCCTCGGCCGCCCGGCGAGAGGTTGAGCCACAGGCCCGCACGGCCGGTGGCGCCGAGTACCGGCAGGCCGTCAGGCGTCACGGCGCGCCGGCTCTGGCCCTGCTGCACCTGCTGGTGCAGCACCGAGCCGGGGAACCAATGCTGCAGGCCCCGATGCAAGGCCTCGAAGTCGGGAATCGTCCGGCCCCCGGTCGAGGTCACGGCCAGGCCGCCGGTCACGCGCACGCGCTGGCCGATGCGCGCGACGGACAGGCCGCGGTCGCCGTCGATCCAGCCCGCCCTGGGGCCAAGGTCGGGATGGGCTTCCAGCACGCGCAGCGGGGCCGTCACCGAACTCTCATGCAATGCGGCCAGGGGCAGACGGCGGCCGAGCAGGGCGGGGGCGTCCAGGCCGTTGCAAAGCACGACGGCGTCGAAGCGCTCGTCCTGCACGCCCACCGCCAGCGGCTGGGTGTCGCTGGCCTCGCGTTCGGCTGTGCCGAGGTCGCGCGCCGGCGCCTCGGGCGGCGGGGTGTATTCGTGGCGCAGGGTCACGGCGGCGCCTTCGGTCGTGATGGCCCTCACCGTGGTGTGGAAGCGGAATCCTGCGCCCAGCCGCTGGGCCTGGTGGCGCAACTGCTGGGCGAAGAGGCGCGCATTGCCGGCGCCGCCCCCGCCGAGGGCCAGGGCACCGGCCAGCGCTGCCTCGCCGCTCAGGCCCGGCTCGCGCCGGCGCGCCTCGTCGGCGTCGAGCAGCTCGACCTGCAGCCCGAGGGCCTGCCAGCCTTCGAGCCGGGCCTGCGCCGCAGCCATGCGCTTGCCGTCGGCAAGGGCCAGCAGCAGGCCGTCGGCGGCTTCGTCGTCCAGGCCGAGGGCATGACGCAGCTCCGCCGTGCGGGCCAGGCCGAACTGGCTCAACGCCGCCAGGGCCGAGGCGCCTTGGCCACCCTGGCGGCCGGCGCGCCAGCGGCGCCAGCGCCAGGCCAGCGGCGCTGGCGGCGGATTGGCGTCGAGCCCGGGCAGGAAGGGGCAGAGCAGGGCGCTGCTCGCGAAGCTGGCCCTTTCGGCCACGCTCCCGCCGCGCTCGAACACCTGCACGCGGCAGCCGAGGGCGGCGAGTTCATAGGCCGTGGCGACGCCTGCGAGCCCGGCGCCCACCACCGCGACGCTGCGGCTCACCGACACACCCGGCAGGCGGTTGCGGGGCTGGAGTCGGCGGGCGCGGCGGCGCAGCGTCGGCTGGGATGGGCCATGGGCTTATGTATACTCAGGGGTTTTGCCGGAGGGTCAGCTTCTTTGGAGCGGTCCATCGCTTCGGCAAAAGACGTTGTGAGGGATGTGGGGCTGAGCTCTTCGGCGCCTGTCTGTCGCAGCGGAATCGCAAACCGGCCACTCAAAGGTGTTGCGGTCTGCAGGCCAGTTGAAACAGGCGTTTCAAGCTGCTGCAGCGCAATTCGGGCCGGATTTTAGACCCAACCTTCGGAGCAAGACCCATGTCTGTCACGATGCGCGAGATGCTGGAAGCCGGCGTCCATTTCGGCCACCAAACCCGCTTCTGGAACCCCAAGATGGCCCCGTATATCTACGGCCATCGCAACAAGATCCACATCATCAACCTCGAGAAGACGCTGCCCGCGTTCAACGAGGCCATGAAGTTCATCCGCCAGCTGTCGGCCAAGCGCGGCACCATCCTGATGATCGGCACCAAGCGCCAGGCCCGCGAGTTCATCGCCGCTGAAGCCCAGCGTGCCGGCATGCCCTACGTCGACCAGCGCTGGCTCGGCGGCATGCTGACCAACTTCAAGACGGTCAAGGGTTCGCTGAAGAACCTGAAGGACATGCAGGCCCAGGTCGAGGCCGGCACCCAGCCCGCCATCAAGAAGGAAGCCCTGCTGTTCCAGCGCGAGATCGCCAAGCTCGAGAAGAACATCGGCGGCATCCAGGACATGACGGCCCTGCCGGACGCCATGTTCGTCATCGACGTGGGCTATCACAAGATCGCCGTGGCCGAGGCCAAGAAGCTGGGCATTCCCGTCATCGGCGTGGTCGACACCAACCACTCGCCCGAGGGCATCGACTACGTCATCCCCGGCAACGACGACTCCGCCAAGGCCGTGGCCCTGTACGCCCGCGCCGTGGCTGACGCCGTGCTCGAAGGCAAGGCCAACGCCACCGCCGACGTGCTGGCCGCCGTCGCTCCCGCCGGCGACGAGTTCGTCGAGGTTTCCGAAGAGGCCTGAGCCCCTTCCGCCCTGCATCTGAAAGGGGCCGTCATGGCCCCTTTTGCCAACCGAAATCTGGAGAGAGAAATGGCTGCAATCACTGCAAGCATGGTGGGCGAGCTGCGCGCCCGCACCGACGCCCCGATGATGGAGTGCAAGAAGGCCCTGACCGAGGCCGACGGTGACCTGACCCGCGCGGAAGAGATCCTGCGCGTCAAGCTGGGCAACAAGGCCGGCAAGGCCGCCTCGCGCATCACCGCCGAAGGCGTGGTGTCGTCCGCCGTCGTCGGCGGCAACGGCGCCCTGATCGAAGTCAACTGCGAGACCGACTTCGTCTCCAAGAACGACGCCTTCCTGGCCTTCGTCGGCGCGCTGGCCGGCCTGGTCGCCGAGCACAACCCGGCCGACGTGGCCGCCCTGTCGGCCCTGCCGCTGTCGCAGGAAGGCTTCGGCCCGACGGTGGAAGACGTGCGCAAGGGCCTGATCGGCAAGATCGGCGAGAACATGACCATCCGCCGCTTCGTGCGCTACGCCGACACCAAGCTGGCCGCCTACCTGCACGGCACCCGCATCGGCGTGCTGGTGGAGTTCGACGGCGACGCCGTTGCCGCCAAGGACGTGGCCATGCACATCGCCGCCATGAAGCCGGCTGCGCTGTCGGGCGCCGACGTGCCGGCCGAACTGGTCGCCAAGGAGCGCAAGATCGCCGAAGAAAAGGCGGCCGAATCCGGCAAGCCGGCCGACATCGTCGCCAAGATGGTGGAAGGCTCGGTGCAGAAGTTCCTGAAGGAAGTCAGCCTGCTCGACCAGGTCTTCGTGAAGGCCGCGGACGGCAAGCAGTCCGTCGGCGCCTACCTGAAGTCGGCCAACACCACCGTCAAGGGCTTCACGCTCTACGTCGTGGGCGAGGGCATCGAGAAGAAGGTCGACGACTTCGCGGCCGAGGTGGCCGCCCAGGTGGCGGCTGCAAAGGGTCAGTAAAGACCGTTGCAAATGACAAGGGCGCCAAGTTGGCGCCCTTTAAACTTCCGGGCCACGAAAGGCCCCCCGAATTTCCGAGGACACCCATGCCCGCGTACAAGCGCATCCTGCTCAAACTCTCCGGCGAAGCCCTGATGGGCGACGACGCCTACGGCATCAACCGCGCGACCATCGTGCGCATGGTGCAGGAGGTCCGCGAGGTGACGCAGATGGGCGTGGAGGTGGCGGTGGTCATCGGCGGCGGCAATATCTTCCGCGGCGTGGCCGGCGGCTCGGTCGGCATGGACCGCGCCACGGCCGACTACATGGGCATGCTGGCCACGGTGATGAACTCCCTCGCCCTGGCCGACACCATGCGCCAGGAAGGCATGACGGCCCGCGTGATGTCGGCCATCGCCATCGAGCAGGTCGTCGAGCCCTATGTGCGGCCCAAGGCGCTGCAGTACCTGGAAGAGGGCAAGGTTGTCGTCTTCGCGGCCGGCACCGGCAATCCCTTCTTCACGACCGACACCGCCGCCGCGCTGCGCGGCGCCGAGATCGGCGCCGAGATCGTGCTCAAGGCCACCAAGGTCGACGGCGTCTACACCGCCGACCCCAAGAAGGACCCCGAGGCCAAGCGCTATTCGCGCATCAGCTTCGACGAGGCCATCACGCGCAACCTGCAGGTCATGGACGGCGCCGCTTTCGCGCTGTGCCGCGACCAGAAACTGCCGATCAAGGTGTTCAGCATCTTCAAGCCGGGCGCGCTCAAGCGCGTCGTGCAGGGCGAGGACGAAGGCACCCTGGTCCACGTCTGACGCCAACTTTCTCCGAGAGACAGATCATGAGCACCGCTGACATCAAGAAGAATGCCGAGGCCAAGATGGCCAAGTCCGTCGAGGCGCTGAAGAACGAACTGCACAAGATCCGCACGGGTCGCGCCCACCCGGGCATCCTCGACCAGGTCCACGTCGACTACTACGGGTCCCAGGTGCCCATCAGCCAGGTCGCCAACGTCAGCCTGCTCGACGCCCGCACCATCTCCGTGCAGCCCTGGGAAAAGGGCATGGGCGCCAAGATCGAGAAGGCCATCCGCGAGAGCGACCTCGGCCTGAATCCCTCGGCCCAGGGCGACCTGATCCGCGTGCCCATGCCGCCGCTGACCGAGGAGCGCCGCAAGGAGCTGACCAAGGTTGTGCGCAACGTCGGCGAGGACGCCAAGGTGGCCGTGCGCAACCTGCGCCGCGACGCCAACGAGCAGGCCAAGAAGCTGCTCAAGGACAAGGAGATCGGCGAGGACGAGGAGCGCCGCAGCCTCGACGAACTCCAGAAGCTCACCGACAAGGTGATCGCCGAGATCGACAAGCTCGTCTCGGCCAAGGAAGCCGAGATCCTCGCGGTTTGAGCGCGCTCCCCACCGTGGCGCAAGACCGTCCCGCGCCGCCGCGCCACGTCGCCATCGTCATGGATGGCAACGGCCGCTGGGCCAAGAAGCGCTTCCTGCCGCGCTTCTTCGGCCACAAGGCCGGCGTGGACAGCTTGGTCAAGATCGTCCAGGCCTGCATCGACCGCGACATCGAGCACCTCACCGTCTTCGCCTTTTCCAGCGAGAACTGGAAGCGCCCGAGCGACGAGGTCTCGGGCCTGATGGGCTTGGTGCTTGCCGCCGTCAGCCGCTACCTGGCCAAGATGGGCGCCATGGGCGTGCGCATCCGCATCGTCGGCGACCGCGACGCGGTGTCCGACAAGCTGCGCAATGCCTGGAACGAGGCCGAGACGAGCACGGCGCACAACTCCAAGCTCACACTCAACGTCGCCTTCAACTACGGCGGTCGCTGGGACATCGTGCAGGCCTGCCGCAAGGCCATCGCCGCCGGCCTCAAGCCTGAGGAGCTGACCGAAGCCGCGCTGTCGGGCTTCATGGCCATGGCCCATGCGCCCGACCCCGACCTCTTCATCCGCACGGGCGGCGAGGTGCGCATCAGCAACTTCCTGCTCTGGCAGGTGGCCTACACCGAGTTCGTCTTCTCCGACTGCCTCTGGCCCGAGTTCGGCGAGCGCGAGCTCGACGCGGCCATCGCCGCCTTCCATGAACGCGACCGCCGCTTCGGGGGCGTGAAAGACGCCGCCAGCGCGGCGGCCTGAGGCCGAGGTCCGCCATGCTCAAGACCCGCGTCATCACCGCCGTTGTGCTGCTGGCCGTCCTGCTGCCGGTGCTCTTCCAGCCCTCGCCCTGGCCCTTCGCCTGGGTGACCGTCGTCATGATGGGCGCAGCCGGCTGGGAATGGATGCGCCTCAACGGCCTGCCCGGTACGGGCGCCGTCGCGGGTGGCGTGGCCCTGGCCCTGGCCTGCGTCTGGACCCTGCTGATCGGCGGCATGAACGCACCGCCGCCCTGGGTCTGGTGGCTGGCGACGGCCGTGTGGGTGCTGGGCGGCGCCTTCGCGCTGCGTGCCGGTCCGGCCGGCTGGCCGCAGGTGGCTCGGGGCGCCCGGCTGGCCCTCGGCGCCCTGCTGCTGTGGGGAGCCTGGCTGGCCATCGTGCAGGCCAAGGTGCATGGCATCAACTTCATCCTGTCGGTGTTCTGCCTGGTGTGGGCGGCCGACATCGCCGCCTACTTCGGCGGACGCGCCTTCGGCAAGCGCAAGCTGGCGCCGGCCATCAGCCCGGGCAAGAGCTGGGAGGGCGTGTGGGCGGGCCAGCTCGGCGTCCTGCTACTGGGCGTCGTGTGGGTGCATTTCATCGACGTGCGCTTCGGCGTCGACTCTCCCAGCCTCTACACCCTGCTGGTTCAGCGCCATGGCTGGGTGTCGCTGCTGGCGCTGGTCTTCCTGGCTGCCATGAGCGTGGTCGGCGACCTCTTCGAATCCCTGGTCAAGCGGGCGGCCGGCGCCAAGGACAGCAGCAACCTGCTGCCCGGCCACGGCGGGGTGCTCGACCGCATCGACGCCCTGATGCCGGTCTTTCCTCTGGCCCTCGCCCTGATTTCCCTATGAAACGCCAACGCGTCTGCGTGCTCGGCTCGACCGGCTCCATCGGCGTCAACACGCTGGACGTCATCGCCCGGCATCCCGAACGCTACGAGGTCGTCGCCCTGAGCGCGATGAGCCGTGTCGACGAACTGCTCGCCCAGTGCCTGCAGTGGCAGCCGCGGCTGGCGGTCATGCCCGGCCGCGAGGCCGCGGCGCGCTTGCGTGAGCGCCTGCGCGAGGCGGGCAGCCGCACCGAGGTGCTGGACGGCGCCGACAAGCTCGCGGAGATCGCCGCCCACCCGGACGTCGACACGGTGATGGCCGCCATCGTCGGGGCCGCGGGCCTCGCGCCGGCCATCGCCGCGGCCCGCGCCGGCAAGCGCCTGCTGCTGGCCAACAAGGAGGCCATCGTCGTCGGCGGCGCCCTCTTCATGCATGCGGTGGAGGAGGGCGGCGCGACGCTGCTGCCCATCGACAGCGAGCATTCGGCCATCTTCCAGTGCCTGCCCGAGGACCGGGCCACCTGGCACGACCGCATCGACCACATCGTGCTGACGGCCTCCGGCGGCCCCTTCCGCCAGCGCGACCCCGCCACGCTGGCCGACGTGACCCCCGACCAGGCCTGCGCCCATCCCAACTGGGTCATGGGCCGCAAGATCTCGGTCGACTCGGCCACGATGATGAACAAGGCGCTGGAAGTCATCGAGGCGCGCTGGCTCTTTGGCCTTGCGCCCGAGCAGATCCGGGTGCTGATCCACCCGCAGAGCATCATCCACTCCATGGTGGTCTGCCGCGACCATTCCGTGCTCGCCCAGCTCGGCACCCCGGACATGCGCGTGCCCATCGCCTACGGGCTGTCCTTTCCCGAGCGCATCGTCTCGGGCGCCAGCCGCCTCGACCTGCTGACCACGCCCAACCTCAGCTTCGAGGAGGCCGACGCCGCCCGCTTCCCGGGCCTGCACCTGTCCTGGCACGCGCTGCGCGGGCCGGAGGGCAGCACGACGGTGCTGAACGCGGCCAACGAGGTCGCCGTGGACGCCTTCCTGAACGGCCGGTTGCGCTTCGACCGCATCCACGCCGTCAACTCGCAATGCCTGGCGGACGTTCAGCCGGGCGACTGCGCCAGCATCGAGGCGCTGCTCGACCTCGACGCCCGGGCCCGCGCCCACGCACGCCAACTGCTGTGACCACCCTCGTCGCCTTCCTCGTCGCCCTGGCCCTGCTGATCGCGGTCCATGAGTGGGGCCACTATCGCGTCGCCCGCGCCTGCGGAGTCAAGGTGCTGCGCTTCTCCATCGGCTTCGGCCGGGTGATCTGGCGCCGCATCGGCCGCGACGGCACGGAGTTCACGCTTGGCGCCCTGCCGCTCGGTGGTTATGTCCGCATGCTCGACGAGCGCGACGGCGCCGTCGCTCCGCAGGAGCGCGAGCAGGCCTTCAACCAGCGCCCGCTGCGCCAGCGGGCCGCCATCGTCGCGGCCGGCCCCGCGGCCAACTGGGTGCTCGCCATCCTCCTGTTCGCCGTCGTCGCCTGGCTGGGCAGCGAGGTGCCCAAGGCCGTGCTGGGCACGCCGCCGGCCGGCTCCCTGGCCGAGCGCGCCGGCGTGCATGCCGGCGACTGGGTGCGCGCCGTGTCTGCCGACGGCCAGCAGTGGGACGAGATCGAGTCCCTGCCCGACCTGCAGGCCGCCGTCGCCCGCGCGCAGGCCCTCGCCGAGCCTCTGCACCTTTCCGTCACCGAGGGCGAAGGCCATGGAGCCCGTTCCCTGCGCCTGGACACCGAGCGCCTGGCCGGCCGTGCGCCGGACGCTCGCCTGGCCGGCGAGATCGGCCTGGTGCCGCTGCAGGAGCCGCTGATCCAGCAGGTTGCACCGGGCGGCCCGGGCGCCGCGGCCGGCCTGTTGGCCGGCGACCGCGTGCTGTCCATCGACGGCCAGGGCGTGCCCGATGCCGGCTTCCTCCGCGACGCTATCCGCCGCTCCCATGACGGCGAGCAGCCGCGTCCCATGCTGTGGCAGGTTCAACGGGCGGGGCAGGCGGTCGAACTCCGGCCGGTGCCGCGCATGGTGGAGGACGGCGGTCAGCGCATCGCCCGGCTCGAGATCGGCGTGGGCTCGCTGCCCGAGCGCGTCTTCGTCCGCCATGGCTTCGGCGATGGCCTGTGGCGCGGCGCGCAGCAGAGCTGGGACATGGCGGCGACGACGGTGCAACTGCTCGGGCGCATGCTGGTGGGCCAGGCCTCGGTCAAGAACCTCGGCGGGCCGCTGGCGATCGCCGACGCGGCGGGCCAGTCGGCGCGCGCGGGCCTCGTGCCCTATCTCGAATTCCTCGCCCGGATCTCCCTCAGCCTGGCGGTGCTGAACCTGCTGCCGCTGCCGATGCTCGATGGAGGGCACCTCATGTATCATCTTTTCGAGGGTCTGAGCGGCCGCCCCGTCTCCGAATGGTGGCAACGGCAACTGCAGCGCGCTGGTGCGCTGATCCTGGTGCTGATGATGGCCTTGGCCTTTACCAACGACATTGCCGCCCGTCTGACGGGCTGGCATTGACACTGAAACTCCCCGGTCCCCATGTCCTTTTCTTTGCGTTCGGGAGCATCGCTGCGCCCCCCACTCCTGGCTTTGGCTCTCGCGGGGATCTTTCAGACGGGCGCCGCCTGGGCTGTCGATCCCTTCGTGCTGAAGGACATCCGCGTCGAGGGCCTTCAGCGTACCGACCCGGGTACCGTCTTCGCGTCGCTGCCCTTCCGCATCGGCGACACCTACAACGATGAAAAAGGCGCCGCCGCCCTGCGCGCCCTGTTCGCCACGGGCCTGTTCAAGGACGTGCGCATCAGCATCGAGGGCGACGCGGTCGTCGTCATCATCGACGAGCGGCCCATCATCGCCAACGTCAACTTCGTCGGCCTGAAGGAGTTCGACACCGAAGCCCTGACCAAGTCCCTCAAGGACGTCGGCATTGGCGAAGGCAAGCCCTTCGACAAGGCCCTGGCCGACCGCGCCGAGCAGGAACTCAAGCGCCAGTACCTGACGCGCAGCCTCTACGGCGCCGAGGTCACCACCACCATCACCCCGATCGAGCGCAACCGCGTCAACGTCAGCTTCAACGTGACGGAAGGCGAACCCGCCAAGATCGCCGAGATCCGCATCCTGGGCACCAAGGTGTTCTCCGAGAGCACCCTGCTGGGCCTGCTGGAGCAGACGTCCTCGGGCTGGCTGACCTGGTACACCAAGACCGACCGTTACTCGCGCGCCAAGCTCAACGCCGACCTCGAGACCCTGCGCAGCTACTACCTCAACCGCGGCTACCTCGAGTTCAACGTCACCTCCACGCAGGTGACCATATCGCCGGACAAGCAGAGCATCAGCATCGCCATCACCGTCAGCGAGGGCCAGCCCTACACGGTGACGGGCATCAAGCTCGAGGGTGACTACCTTGGGCGCGAGGAGGACTTCAAGCACCTCGTCTTCCTCAAGCCCGGCCAGGCCTACCAGGGCGAGGCCGTGGCCGCCACGACCCGCGCCTTCTCCGACCTCTTCGGCACCTACGGCTACGCCTTCGCCCGCGTCGACAGCCGCCCCGAGATCAACCGCGAGACCGGGCAGGTCGTCGTCACCTTCGTGGCCGAGCCCCAGCGCCGCGTCTACGTGCGCAAGGTCATCATCTCCGGCAACTCCCGCACCCGCGACGAGGTCATCCGCCGCGAGTTCCGCCAGTTCGAATCCGCCTGGTACGACGGCCAGAAGATCAAGGCCTCGCGCGACCGCGTCGAGCGCCTGGGCTACTTCAAGGACAAGGAAGTCAACATCGACACCCAGGAGGTGCCCGGGGCGCAGGACCAGGTCGACGTCATCCTGACCGTCGTCGAGCGGCCTACCGGTGCCATCACCGTGGGCGCCGGCTACTCGAGCCAGACCAAGCTGTCGTTCTCAGGCTCCATCCGCCAGGATAACGTGTTCGGCTCGGGCAACTACCTCGGCATCGACATCGCGACGGCACGCACGGGCCGCCAACTGCAGGTCTCCACCGTCGACCCCTACTTCACCGTGGACGGCGTCTCGCGGGCGGTCGATCTGTTCTACCGCACGACCCGCCCCATCAACACCCTCGGCGAGGAGTATGAGTACGTCACCAAGGGCGGCGCGGTCCGCTTCGGCGTGCCCTTCTCCGAGGTGGACACCGTCTTCTTCGGCGTCGGCTACGAGCAGACCGACATCACCACCTCCAAGGGCCTGCCCAACAGCTATCTGCTCTTCGTCAACCAGTTCGGCCAGCGCAGCAACTCCATCCCGCTGACCGTGGGTTGGCAGCGCGACAGCCGGGACAGCGTGATCTCGCCGCTCAAGGGCAAGTACCAGCGCGTCAACATCGAGGCCAGCCCCTTCGGCGACGCCCAGTTCGCCCGGCTGAACCTGCAGTACCAGCAGTACTTCGACATCACGAACAAGATCACCCTGGGCGTCAACAGCGAACTCGGCTGGGGCGTGGGCCTGGGCGGCAAGCCCTACCCGATCTTCAAGAACTTCTACGGCGGCGGCCTGGGCTCGGTGCGCGTGTTCGAGGCCGGCTCGCTCGGTCCGGTCGACGTGACCGGCTCCTACACCGGCGGCAACCGGCGCTTCAACACCAACGCCGAGCTCTACCTGCCGGTGCCCGGCAGCGGCAACGACAAGAGCTTCCGCATCTTCGGTTTCGTCGACGCCGGCAACGTCTGGGGTTCGCACGAGAAACTCAAGCTCGACAGCATCCGTGTGTCGGCCGGTATCGGCCTGTCCTGGATCTCGCCGATGGGCCCGCTGCGCCTCAGCTACGGCAAACCTATCCGCAAGCAACCCACGGATAGAATCGAGAAATTCCAATTCCAGATCGGGACTGCATTCTGATGATGAGCAAGCTCTTGCAATCGGTGGCTCTGGCCGCGTCGATGATGGTGGCCGCCGCGGCCGTGCATGCCCAGGAACTGAAGATCGGCTACGTGAACAGCGAGCGGGTGCTGAAGGAGGCCAACCTCGCCAAGGCAGCCCAGAGCAAGCTCGAGGCGGAGTTCGGCAAGCGGGAAAAGGATCTGTCCGCTCTGGAAACCAAGCTGCGTGGCGCCGCCGCCCAGCTCGAGAAGGACGCCCCGACTCTCTCCGACGCCGAGCGCGGCCGTCGCCAGCGCGACCTGGTCGAGCAGGACCGCGACCTGCAGCGCAAGCGCCGTGAGTGGCAGGAAGACCTGACCCAGCGCAAGAACGAGGAACTGACGGCGGTGGTCGAGAAGGCCAACCGCGTGATCAAGCAGATCTTCGACAACGAGAAGTACGACCTCATCCTGCAGGACGCCATCCACTTCAGCCCGCGCGTGGACATCACCAAGAAGGTGATCGACGCGTTGAACGCGCAGAAGTAAGGCCCAGCCCATGAGCCCGACAGCTGTCGCGCTCGGGTCCAGCCAGACGGCAGCGGTCGCGCTGCCCCAGCTGATCGCCGCCTTGGGCGGCGATTTGCTTGGTGGGTCCGACATCGCCATCGCCCGCATCGCGCCGCTGGACGAGGCGGACGAGGTCAGCATCAGCTTCCTCGCCAACCCCCGCTACCAGGCCCAGCTCGCCACCACGCGCGCCGCCTGCGTCATCGTCGCGCCGGCCCTGGCCGAGGCCGCCGCGGCCCGCGGCGCCGCCATCGTCACGCCGGACCCCTACCTGTACTTCGCGCGGCTGACGCAGTGGTGGGCCGCACGCACCCGTCCCGCCGCCCAGCCCGGCGTGCATCCGAGCGCCGTCGTCTCGGCCGAGGCGCGGCTGGGGCGGGGCGTCGAGGTCGGTCCGCTGGCCGTCATCGAGGCCGGGGCCGTCGTCGGTGACGGCGCGCGCATCGGCGCCCACTGCGTCGTCGAGCGCGATGCGGTGGTCGGCGCAGGCACGCGGCTGGCGCCACGCGTCGTGCTGGGCCATGGCTGCCGCATCGGCGCGCGTGGCATCGTGCACAGCGGTGTCGTCATCGGCGCGGACGGCTTCGGCTTCGCCCCGTCGAGGGACGGCTACGTCAAGATCGAGCAGCTCGGAGCCGTCACCATCGGCGACGACGTCGAGATCGGTGCCAACACCTGCATCGACCGCGGCGCTCTGAGCGACACCGTCATCGAGGACGGCGTCAAGCTCGACAACCTCATCCAGATCGCCCATAACGTGCACATCGGCCGCAACACCGCCATGGCCGGCTGCGCGGCGGTGGCGGGCTCGACGAGAATCGGTGCCAACTGCACCATCGGTGGCGCCGCCAACATCGTCGGCCACCTCACCATCGTGGACGGCGTGCACCTCGCGGCGGCCACCACCGTCACCAGCAGCATCACCGAGCCGGGAGCCTACGGCGGGCCCTATCCCTTCGAAGAAAATGCCAGCTGGCGCAAGAACGCTGCCACGCTGCGCCAGCTCCATACCTTGCGAGAGCGTGTGCGCGCGCTCGAGAAAAAATGACCGACCCGATCACGATGGACATCCACGAAATCCTCAGGCGCCTGCCGCACCGCTACCCCATCCTGCTGGTGGATCGCGTCGTCGAGCTGACCAAGGGCGAGCGCATCCGCGCCGTCAAGAACGTCACCATCAACGAGCCCTTTTTCCTCGGTCATTTCCCGCACCGCCCGGTGATGCCGGGCGTGCTGGTGCTGGAAGCCCTCGCGCAGGCGGCCACCTTGCTGGCCATCGAGACCATGGACATCGTGCTGGACGACAAGTCGGTCGTGTACTTCGCCGGCATCGACGGTGCCCGCTTCAAGCGCCCCGTCGAGCCGGGCGACCAGCTCATCCTCGAAGTGGCCCTGGGCCGGGCCAAGGCCGGCATCTACAAGTTCGCCGCCCGCGCCCTCGTCGGCGAGCAGGTGGCTGCCGAGGCCGAGCTGATGTGCACCATGCGCCGCATCGAGTCCTGATGGCATGGCTTTGATCCATTCCACCGCGCTGATCGACCCTGCCGCCGAGCTGGACTCGTCGGTCGAGGTCGGCGCCTACACGCTGATCGGTCCCGGCGTGCGCATCGCGGCCGGTACCGTCATCGGCCCGCATTGCGTCGTCGAGGGCCGCACGACCATCGGCGAGAACAACCGCTTCTTCCAGTTCGGCTCCATCGGTGCCGCGCCCCAGGACATGAAGTACCGGGGCGAGCCGACCGAGCTGGTCATCGGCCGCGACAACACCTTCCGCGAGTTCGTCACCCTCAACACCGGCACGGTGCAGGACGGCGGCGTGACCCGCATCGGCGACGACAACTGGGTGATGGCCTACGTGCACGTCGCCCATGACGTGCAGCTGGGCAGCCATTGCGTGCTGGCCAACAACGCGACGCTGGCGGGGCATGTCCACGTCGGCGACTGGGCCACCATCGGCGGACTGACCGGCGTGCACCAGTTCGTCAAGATCGGCGCCCACGCGATGATCGGTTTCCAGGGCCACGTGGCCCAGGACGTGCCGCCCTTCATGACGGTGGACGGCAACCCGCTGTCGGCGCGCGCGGTCAACGTGACCGGGCTCAAGCGCCGCGGCTTCACGCCCGAGCGCATCGGCGTCATCCGGCAGATGCACAAGCTGCTCTACCGCAGCGGCCTGACGCTGGACGAGGCCAAGGCGGCCATCGAGGGCCTGCGGGGCAGCGAGAACGGCGTGGCCGACGGCGACGTCGATGCCATGCTAGGGTTCCTGCGCGCGGCGACCCGCGGCATCGTCCGCTGAGCCCATGGGCACCGATTCGCCCCGCCTGGGCCTGGCGGTCTGCGAGGCCAGCGGCGACCTGCTCGGTGGCCTGTTGCTGCAGGGCCTGCGCCAGCGCTGGCCGGGCCTTACGGCCGTCGGCATGGGCGGGCGCAAGATGCAGGCTCAAGGCTTTGAGGCCTGGTGGCCCAACGACCTCGCCTTCTTCGGCTATGTCGAGGTGCTGATGCACCTGCGCGAGGCCTTGCAGCGCCGCCGCCGGCTCGGTGACCGGCTGATCGCCTGCCGGCCGGACGTCTTCATCGGCATCGACGCCCCGGACTTCAACTTTGGCCTGGAGACGCGGCTGCGCGAGGCGGGGCTCAAGACCGTGCACTTCGTCTGCCCCTCGATCTGGGCCTGGCGCCCCGAGCGTCTGGACACCATCCGCCGCGCGGCCGACCACGTGCTCTGCCTCTTCCCTTTCGAGCCCGAGATCCTGCACCGGGCCGGCATCGGCGCGACCTACGTCGGCCATCCGCTGGCCGACGCCATCCCCATGACGCCGCCGCGCGACCAGGCCCGCGCGGCCTTGCAGCTGCCGGCGGACGCCACCGTCATCGCCCTGCTGCCCGGCAGCCGCAAGAGCGAGATCAAGCACATCGCACCGGCGCTGATCGGGGCGGCGCGCCTGCTGGCCCGGCCGGGCCGGCGCTTCGTCATGCCCGTCGTGCCGGGGCTGAGGCCGCTGCTCGAGCCGCTGCTGGGGGGCGCGGACATCCAGCTGCTCGACGGCCAGTCCCACGCGGCGCTGGCGGCCTGCGACCTGACGCTGGTGGCCAGCGGCACCGCCACGCTGGAGGCCGCCCTCTTCAAGCGGCCCATGGTCATCGCCTACAAGGTGCATGCCCTCAACTGGTGGCGGCTCAAGGGCAAATCCCTGCTGCCCTGGGTGGGCCTGCCCAACATCCTGGCGCGAGAATTCCTCGTGCCGGAACTGCTCCAGCAGGACTGCACCCCCGACAAGCTCGCGACCGAGGCCGAGGCCTGGCTCGCCGATGCGCCGCGCCGTGCGGCCGTGCAGGAGCGCTTCGTGCAAATCCATGAACTGCTGCGCCAGGACACGGCGCAGCGCGCCGCCGATGCGATCGCGAACCTCCTACCGGCCTGAACAAGGCTCGCTCGACTGGACGCCCACCGGCCTCGTCGCCGGCGTGGACGAGGCTGGCCGCGGGCCCCTGGCCGGCCCGGTGTTCGCCGCCGCCGTCATCCTCGACGACCTGCAGCCCATCCATGGGCTGGCCGATTCCAAGGTGCTGACGCCGCAAAAGCGCGCCAGGCTCTACGACGAGATCCGTGCCAAGGCGCTGTGCTGCTGCATCGCGCATGCCACGCACGAGGAGATTGACCGCATCAACATCCTGCAGGCCACCATGCTGGCCATGCAGCGCGCGGTGACGGGCCTGCGGCTCAAGCCTGCGCTGGTGCGGGTCGACGGCAACCGCCTGCCGGTGCTGCCCATGGCCGCCGAGGCCATCGTCAAGGGCGACGCCACCGTGCAGGCCATCTCGGCCGCCAGCATCCTGGCCAAGGTGGCGCGCGACCTGTTCTGCGAGCAGATGCACGCCAGCCATCCGCAGTACGGCTTCGCCACCCACAAGGGCTATTCCACGCCCGAGCACCTGGCGGCGCTGCGCGAGCACGGCGCCAGCCCCTGGCATCGCCGCAGCTTCGCACCGGTGCGCGAGGTGTGCGTCGACGTCACCGTGAACCCGCTGGCGTGAAGCTCGACCACGTCACGTCCCGCGACAACCCCGCCCTGGTGCGCCTGCGCAAGCTCGTGGCCGAGCCGGGCGGATACCGCAAGACCGGCAGCGTCTGGATCGAGGGGGACCACCTGCTGCGGGCCGCCCTGCAGCGCGGCTGGCGGCCCGGCCTCGTTGTGCTCACCGAGGCGGCGATGCAGGATGCCACGCTGGCGGCCCTCGCCGAGTCCGCCCCCCGCGCCCTGGTTGTGCCGGCGGCGCTCTTCAAGGGGCTGAGCAGCCTGGAATCGCCTGCCCAGATCGGTGCCGAGCTGGCCCTGCCGCCCGCGCCGGCCATCGACCCGCAGGCGGCCAGCCTGGTGCTGGACCGGCTGCAGGACGCCGGCAACGTCGGCGCCATCCTGCGCAGCGCCGCGGCCTTCGGCGTGCGTCAGGTGCTGGCCCTCAAGGGCACGGCGGCCCTGTGGTCGCCCAAGGTCGTGCGGGCGGGGCAGGGCGCTCACTTCGGCCTGCGGCTTGCTGAGGGCCTGGCCGTGGACGATCTCGCCGCGCTGGCCGTCCCGCTGGTGGCCACCAGCTCGCACACCGACCGGCGCATCCATCAGCTCACGCTGCCTTCGCCCTGCGCCTGGGTGATGGGCCACGAGGGGCAGGGCGTGTCGCCAGCGCTGATGGCGCGCTGCACCCTGACCGTCGGCATCCCGCAGCCCGGTGGCGAGGAGTCGCTGAACGTCGCCGCCGCGGCGGCCATCTGCCTCTACGAGAGCCATCGCCAGCGCGGTTGAGACGCGTGGCCGGGTCGCCCGCGTCAGTGCCGGTTGCAATCGAGAATGATTCTCATTACAGTGATCGCATGCCTGCCGATCACGACCTGCCCGACCCCCATCTCCAGGCCGCCCCGGCGCCCGCGCCGCCGCCGGGCGCGCAGGCGGCCTGCCGCATCGACAGCGCCCGCTTGCTCGGCACGCGCGGCGAGGTCTACATCGTCCATCGCCAGCAGCTCTACCGGCTGCGGGAGACGGCCCAGGGCAAGCTCATCCTGACCAAGTAGCCCCGCGTTCCACCCGCGCCAGCCAGCCGTCGCCCGCCAGCGCTCCCAGATGCCCCATCCTGGAGACTTCGCATGGCCGAGACCTGCTGCGCGGCGCACGCCGCATCCCCTGCCACCGCCGGTTCGCGCCGGCGCCGCCTCTGGGAACTGGGCGGCCACGCCCACTGCCCCGTCATCGGCGTGTGCCTGCCGCTGGAGCGTGTGCGCCAGCTGGCCCGCAAGCACCTCGCCCTCCAGGGCGACGAGGACGACTACACCCTGCACTGCAGCCTCGTCACCGCCGCGGCCCGCCGCAACGCCGTGGCCGAGGCGCTCCAGCGCGAGCTCGAGCAGCGCTTCGCCCTCGACGTCCGCCAGGCGGCCCGGGCCAAATGCCGCGACAGCCTGACGACCTGGTGGCGTGGCCGCGCCGTCCAGGGCGAGATCGCGGGCGCGCTGTGGGCCACCCTCACCCATCCCCGCTGCGACGAGGGGCTGGAGATGCGGGTGCTCGGCCAGGTGCACATGCTGCAGCACCAGCTCGGCGCCGCGCAGCGGGTGGACATGGCCCGCCATCGCGAACTGGCCGCGGAGCACCAGGCCTTGCTGCGCGACTACGCCGAAGTGCAGCAGCGCGTGACCGCCTGGACCGCCGAGCGTGCCCGTGAGCAGCAGGCCTGGGAGGCGGAGACCGTACGCCACCGCGCCGCCGTCGTCGCGCTGCGCACCCGGCTCGCCCAGGCCGAGGAGGCGCTGCAGCAGTGGCAGGCCGCCCGGCCCGACCTGCCCGAGCGCGAGGCACTGCGCGCGCGCCTGGCCGAGCAGCTTGAGCGCAACCGGGTGCTGCAGCGGGAGGTCAGCCGGCTGGCGGCGCGGCCGGCAGCGCTGGCCGCGTCCGGCGAAGCGGCGCAGGCACCTGCTGTCATCGACGACGGGAGGGCTCCCGCACCGGTGACGCTGGAGCACCGCGTCGTGCTCTGCGTGGGCGGCCGCAGCGGCAGCGTGCCGCAATACCGCCAGGCGGTGGAGGGCTGTGGCGCGCAGTTCCTGCACCATGACGGCGGCGATGAGCACAAGCCCGCGCAGCTGGAGCCCCAGCTCGCCGCGGCGGACCTCGTCATCTGCCAGACCGGCTGCATCAGCCACGACGCCTACTGGCGCGTGAAGGACCATTGCAAACGCCACGGCAAGCGCTGCGTCTTCGTCGACACGCCCAGTCGCAGTGCCTTCGAACGTGCGCTGGCGCGGGCCACCAGCGGCGAAGCCACCGGGCGCGAGCCCTGAGGGGAAGCCCCCAGCGGGGCGATGGGAGACTGGACGCACACTGCAGGCATCCAGAGCCTGCACACAGGCCCCAGTCGGAGTCCGGTCATGCCCCCCGTCGCCTCGCCCCATCAGCTCGCCCGCCGCGCCATCGCCCTCGTCCTGGCTGGAGGCCGCGGTTCCCGGCTCAAGCAGCTCACCGATTCGCGCGCCAAACCGGCCGTCTACTTCGGCGGCAAGTTCCGCATCATCGATTTCGCGCTGTCGAACTGCGTGAACTCGGGCATCCGCCGCATCGGCGTCGTCACCCAGTACAAGAGCCATTCGCTGCTGCGCCACATCCAGCGCGGCTGGAGCTTCCTGCGCGCCGAGCTGAACGAGACCGTCGACCTCATGCCCGCCCAGCAGCGGGTCGACGAGGAAAGCTGGTACCGCGGCACGGCCGATGCCGTCTACCAGAACCTGGACATCATCCAGAGCACCGGCGCCGACTACATCGTGGTGCTGGCCGGCGACCACATCTACAAGATGGACTACTCCAGCATGCTGGTCGACCACGTCGCCACCGGCGCGGGCTGCACGGTCGGCTGCATCGAGGTGCCCAAGGGCGAGGCCAGCGCCTTCGGCGTCATGGCCGTGGACGGCGACCGCCGCATTACCGCCTTCAAGGAAAAGCCCGCCGACCCGCCCTGCATCCCCGGCCGCGAGGGCGTGTGCCTGGCCAGCATGGGCATCTACGTCTTCAACGCCGACTACCTCTACCGCCTGCTCGACGAAGACCTGGCCGACCCGGCCTCGAGCCACGACTTCGGCAAGGACGTCATCCCCAAGACCGTCGCCGAGGGGCGCGCCGTGGCCCACCCCTTCGGCATGAGCTGCATCCAGAACCCCAACGGCGCGCCGCCCTACTGGCGCGACGTCGGCACCCTGGATGCCTTCTGGGCCGCCAACCTCGACCTCGCCTCCATCAGCCCCGAGCTCGACATCTACGACACCGACTGGCCCATCTGGACCTACCAGCGCCAGCTGCCGCCGGCCAAGTTCATCCCCGACCACAACGGCATGCATGGCATGACGGTGAACACCATCGTCAGCGCCGGCTGCATCGTGTCGGGCTCGCATGTGGTGCAGTCGGTGCTGTTCAACAACGTGCGCATCCGCTCCTTCTGCAACATCCACCAGTGCGTGCTGCTGCCCGGCGTCGAGATCGGCCGCCACTGCCGGCTGACCAAGGTCATCGTCGACCGCGCCTGCGTCATCCCGGACGGCCTGGTGGTGGGCGAGGACGCGGCGCTGGATGCCGCGCGCTTCGAGCGCACCGAGAACGGCGTCGTGCTGATCACGCGGCAGATGCTGGCCAAACTGTGACGCGCGTCCTGCAGGTCAGCGCGGAGCTGTACCCGCTGCTGAAGACCGGCGGGCTGGCCGATGTGGCGGGTGCACTGCCTGCCGCGCTCGCCGCGGCCGGTGCCGAGCCGCGCCTGCTGGTGCCGGGTTTCCCGGCCATCCGCGAAGCCCTCGGGAAGGAATGCGCCGTCGCGCCCGTGGCCCTGCCCTGGAGCGAGGGCCGCGCGGCCCTGCTGCGTGGGCGGCTGCCGGGCTTCGAGATGCCCGTCTACGTGCTGGACGCCCCCGGCCTCTTCGACCGCCCCGGCAACCCCTACGCCGACGCCGCCGGTGTGGCCTATGCCGACAACCACCGCCGCTTCGCGCTGCTGGGCCTGGCGGCGTCGCGGCTGGCCGAGGGCGTGGATGGCAGCTGGCGCCCCGGCATCGTCCACGCCCACGACTGGCATGCGGGCCTGGCCTGCGCCCACGTCGCGGCGAGCCGCTCGCGCCGGCGCACCGACGCCAGGACGGTCTTCACCATCCACAACCTCGCCTACCAGGGCCTCTTTCCGGCCGACCTCTTCTGCGAGCTCGGCCTGCCGCCGCATTTCTACGCCGTCGAGGGCCTTGAGTTCTACGGCCAGGTGAGCTTCATGAAGGCCGGCCTGCATTTCGCCGATGCCATTACCACGGTCAGCCCGAGCTATGCGAAGGAGATCCAGACGCCCGAGCAGGGCTGCGGCCTGGACGGCCTGCTGCGCCATCGCGCCGGCGTGCTGCACGGCATCCTGAACGGTGTCGACTACGGCGTGTGGTCACCCGCCAGCGATGCGAGCCTCGCGGCCGCCTACGACGCTGACCAGCCCGACGGCAAGGCCGCCTGCAAGGCCGCGCTGCAGCGCGAATGCGGGCTCGATGCAAAGCCGGACGCCCCCCTCTTCGGCATCGTCAGCCGCCTCACCGAGCAGAAGGGCCTGCCCTTGGTGCTGGAGGCGCTGGACGACCTGCTCGACGGTGGCGGCCAACTGGTCGTCCTCGGCAGCGGCGACGCCCGGCTGGAAGCCGCCTTCGGCGAGGCCGCGGCCAGGCACCCGGGCCGGGTCGCGCGCCGCACCGGCATGGACGAAGGGCTGGCCCACCGCATCGTCGCGGGCAGCGACGTGGTCCTCGTGCCCAGCCGTTTCGAGCCCTGCGGGCTGACCCAGCTCTACGGCCTGAGCTACGGTGCGCAGCCGCTGGTGCACCGCGTCGGCGGCCTCGCGGACACGGTGGTGGACTGCACGCTTGAAGACCTGGCCGCCGGCACGGCGACGGGCTTCGTCTTCAACGCCTTCACGGCCGAGGCCTACCGCCGAGCGCTGCGCCGCGCCTTCGCGTTGTGGAGCCGGCAGGAGTTCTGGGCACGCGTGCGCGCGGCGGCGATGCGCCAGCACTTCAGCTGGGACGATGCGGCGGCCCGCTACATGCAGGTCTATCGTGGCGTGCTGGCCGCCCCAGGAGATGAACCGCGATGACTGCGACTCCAGCGCCCACGCCTGACCGCATCCAGGAAATCCTCGACGAGCGCATCACGAACTTCGCCCAGGCGGCCCAGCGGCGCTTCAAGACCAACGATCTCGTCGTGGTGCTGGACTTTCGAGAGGACCCGGCGGAGCTCGAAGCCATCGCGCGCCAGGATCTCGTCGGGGCCGACGAACTGTCGCTCGACCTCAAGCTGAAGCTCTCCAGGCCGGCCTCCGAACTCCAGGCCGTGCACGGCTCGCCGGCGCAGTCGTTCTGGTTCATCGTCATCTTCGATGACGACGACGCGGAATGCGGGGCGGTCAACGCGTCCATGTTGGCGCCCGGCGGGGCGGGCTGACGCCGGGTCTGAACGGAGCCCGCGGTTGGCCGGACACTACACGGCTTCCCGCCATCGAGAGCGACATGCCCGCATCCCGACTCCTCCCGATCCGCCGCCTTGGTGCGGTGGCCGCGCTGACCCTGCTGGCCCTGGCGCCGACCTGGTGCCACGCCTGGGGCCAGGAGGGCCACGCCATCGTGGCCGAGATCGCCCAGCGCCGGCTCACGCCCGCCGCGGCCGCCGCGGTCGCGAAGCTGCAGGGCGGCGCCAGCCTCGCCTCGGTCGCGAGCTGGCCCGACGACGTGCGCGGCGAGCGCAAGGGTGATTTCAACCTGCATTTCGTCGACATGCCGCGCGGCGTGCACGAGTACGACGAGAAGGCCTTTTGCGCGCCGTCCGAGAAGGGCGACTGCGTCGTCAACGCACTGCGCCGCGCCCAGCAGAACCTGCGCTGTGCGCCGGCCGAGGAGGCCCGGCGCGAGGCGCTGCGCTACGTCGTGCACTTCGTGGGCGACCTGCACCAGCCCCTGCATGCTACCGGCGACCTGGAGGGCGGCAACGGCTTCAAGGTGCACGGCAGCCTGCATGGCCAGACCTGCAAGGGCGCCTGCGCGCTGGAAAGCGGCAACCTGCATTCGCTGTGGGACTCCGGCCTCATCCGCCGCACCGTCTGGAACTGGGGCGCCTACGTCGACCGCCTCGAGAAGACGCTGCTGGCCACGCAGGACTTCGACCTGAAGAGCGGCGGCGACCAACCCGCCGACTGGGCCATGCAGTCGCACGCCGTGGGCGAACTGGTCTGGAACGACCAGCTCATCCCCGCCGACGGCACGATCGACGACGCCTACTACGCCGCCGTGCTGCCCATGCTGGACCAGCAGCTCGCCCTGGGCGGCCTGCGCCTGGCCCGGCTGCTCAACGAGACCTTCGCGCCCGGGTCCTGCAGCGCGCCGGTGGCCACGACGCCCTGGCCCAGCGCCGAGAAGGGCCTGCAGCCGTCCACCAACCTCGGCGAGCTGAAGGTCCAGTTCAAGGCTTACCACGAGCGCCCGGCCGCCGGCGGCCCGAGCGGCTACGAGCGTGACCAGGCCGAGACGGACGCTGCCGCCACCGCCTACGTGCTGTCGCGCGCGAAGCAGGTCGCCAAGCCGGCGCTGGTGCTGGACATCGACGAGACCTCGCTGGACAACTGGGCGCAGATGGCCCAGAACGACTTCGGCTACATCATCAACGGCGACTGCACGGCGGCACCCGGCACCGCCTGCGGTGCGCTGGCCTGGGACCAGCAGGGTCGCGCCCCCGCCATCGCGGCCACGCTCAAGCTCTACCAGGCCGCGCGTGCCGCGGGCGTGGCGGTGTTCTTCATCACCGGCCGCAGGGAGGCCGAACGCGCCGTCACCGAGGCCAACCTGCGCGCCGCGGGCTACGACGGCTGGGCCCGCCTCGTGCTGCGCCCGGATGGCTCGCACAGCATGTATTCCGCCGCCAGCTTCAAGGCCGCCGAGCGCGCCCGCATCGTGATGCAGGGCTACCAGATCCTCGCCACGGTGGGCGATCAGCCCAGCGACCTGTCCGGCGGCTATGCCGAAAAGGCCTTCCTGCTGCCCAATCCGTTCTATCGGATTCCCTGAGCCGCTCGCGGCCATTGCCGCCTGACCACCGCCTGACCCCTCAAGCCGGTGATCCACCTCGCGGGACGAAGCAGCGCGGGCCTTCAAAATCGCGCCCTTTCCAGGGAGCAAACGAATGAAAAGTATCTGGACCGGCTGGGTCCTGGGCGCTGCCTTGACTCTTGCAGGCTGCGGCGGCGGGGGCGGCTCGCCCGTGCAGGAGACACCGGCGTTGTCCGCGGCTGTCCGCGTGAGCAATCTGAAGCCTCAGCGCGTCGACATCCAGGCCGTCGAAACCGAGCGGTCGATCTTCGGCGTCGAGCTGTCCGCCGATGTCGTGGGCGACCTGACCCGCCTGTCCGGCCAGACCATCTACATGATCATCGAGGACGGCACGGGGCTCTTCGAGGTCGCGAGCACCACCATTTCGCCCACGGGAGTCGACAACCGCATCCTGTTGAAGCTGAAGTCCACCTTGGGCAAGGCCGGCACCCTGGAGGGCAATCTGAGGCTGAACGTCTGTATCGACGTCGCCTGCAAAACCTCGCTGGGCAACTCGCCGCTGTCGATTCCCTACAAGCTGACGATCGCCCCAGGTGTGAGACTCGCCGACTCGTCACCCATCACGGTCGAGGTGCCGTTCGGCGCCGTCCTGGCGGATGCGTACGGCGCAAATGCGGTGAATCGGCCGGTCACGCTGAACGTTCCGTCGGACTTTGCCGGCGTCGGCAGCATCCCGCCGTTCGAAACCGACTGGTCGTCCGCCCAGGCGAACGCCCGGCTCGCCTTGCTCCAATATGGCGCCATCGTGCCGGGGCAGGCCGTTGCGGGCGCATTGCTGTTCCCGCCGGCACCCGTCGGCAACTACTCGGCCAAGCTGAAGCTGTCGTCCATCGTCGGAAACAGCTCCATCGCCGCGGAAAGCGCGGTCGACGTCAACTACGTCGTCAAGGATTCCGGCCAGCGGATGCTCTATCAGCCCTCCACCATGTCGGTCCAATCCTCGTCGAACGGTGACATAGGGCTGAGCGTCGTCGCCGCCGATGGCGCGAAATACACGCGGGTCGGCCACATCGCTTATTCGGCAAGCTCCGGCTCGGTCCGGTGGCTCTTCCTGCAGCCGGCGTCGGCCGGCGCGTTCTCCATGGGGACGGTGTTCCTCGTCTCGCCCGATGCCTGCGGCGTTGACTTGCCGAGGGTCAGTTGCCTGACGCGAGGCGCCTACACGGCGGATGTCTTCCTGGCGACGGATGCGGGCGTCGAAGCGCCCGTGCCGTATCGGGTCCAGCTGATGGTGCCCTGACGGCACCCCTCCTCAAGCTGCCAGAGCGATCACGCCCGCGCCGATCAGCGCCGCGCCGGCCAGCCGCCAGCCGCGTTCGCCTTCGCCCAGCAACTGCCCGCCCAGCAGCGCGGCGAACAGCATCGACACCTCGCGGGCGGGCGCCACGCGCGACAGCGGCGCCTCGCGCACGGCCAGCAGTACGAGGATGTAGGCGAGTGGGCCGAGGCCGGCGACGGCCAGCACGGCCCGCCACGAGCGGCGCAGCTCGGGCATGAAGCCGGCCGGGTCCCGTAGCACCACCGGCAGCTGCAGCGGCACGCGCAGCACGTTGCCGAAGTAGTCCATCATCAGCGGAGACACCGCCAGCATCTTCACGGCATAGCCGTCGAGCACCGTGTAGCCGGCGATCAGCGTGCCGGTGGCGGCGCCCCAGTACAGGCCGTGGCGCCGCCGCCGTGCGGTGGCGGCGTCATGCGCCACGCCGCGGCCGATGAGGCGCGGGCCCATGGTGATGAGCAGGATGCCGCCCACCACGCCCGCCAGCCCCAGCAGGCCGGCGGCGCCCAGCGTCTCGCCCAGCAGCAGCACGGCCGCCACGGCCGACAGCAGCGGGCCGCTGCCGCGGGCCACGGGGTGGACGACGGTCAGGTCGCTGGCCCGGTAGCCGGCCAGCAGGCAGTTGAAGTACAGCAGGTGGACCAGGGCGCTCGCGCCGACGCAGGCCCAGGCGGTGGCCGTCCAGTAAGGCAGTTCGGCGAAGCCCACCCATAGCACCGCGGGTAGCCACAACACCGTGACGCCGGCCGAACAGGCCAGGACGAAATGCGGTCCGCCGCCCCACTTCTTGGCGGCGAGGTTCCAGACGGCGTGCAGGAGGGCGGCGGCGAGGACGAGGGCGAGGGCCGACGCGGGCATCAGTAGATGAGGCGGTCCGGCCGGATGTCGCGCAGGATGGTCGTCGCGATCTCCTCGATGGACTTGTGCGTCGACGACAGCCACGAGATGCCCTCGCGCTTCATCATGGCTTCGGCCTCGTTGACCTCGTAGCGGCAGTTCAGCGCGTCGGCGTACTTGCTGCCCGGGCGGCGTTCGTTGCGGATGGAGGCCAGGCGCTCGGGGTCGATGGTCAGGCCGAAGCACTTGCGCTTGTGCGTGAGCAGCGGCGCCGGCAGCTTGCGGCGCTCGAAGTCTTCAGGGATGAGGGGGTAGTTGGCCGCCTTGATGCCGTGCTGCATGGCGAGGTAGAGGGAGGTCGGCGTCTTGCCGCAGCGGCTCACGCCCACCAGGATGACCTCGGCGGCATCGAGGTTGCGGGCCGACTGCCCGTCGTCGTGGGCCAGCGAGAAATTGATGGCCTCGATGCGGTCGTGGTACTCCTGGCTCTGCGCCACGTCGGAGAAGCGGCCGACGCGGTGGTTGCTCTTGATGCCGAACTCGTCCTCCAGCGGCTCGATGAAGGTGCCGAACATGTCCATCACCTTGCCCTGGCAGTGCTCGCGCACGATGCGCAGCACGTCGCGGTCCACCAGGGTGGCGAAGACGATGGGCCGCTGACCTTCGCGCACGGCCGTCTCGTTGATCTCGCCGACGACGGCGTGGGCCTTCTCGGCCGAGTCGATGAAGGGCCGGCGCACGTGGCGGGGCTTGATGGCGAACTGCGCGAGGATGGAGTTGCCGAAGGTTTCGGCGGTGATGCCGGTGCCGTCAGAGACGAAGTAGACGGTTCTGGCGGTCATGACGGTGTCCGTGGAGTCGAGGCGCGGCCATGATAGCGAGCGCCGCCCGCCCCCCGTGCCTGGGGGTGGTGGGCGCGGGGGCGGACATAGTGCACGGGCTGGCGCAGTTACACGCCGGTACGCAGCGCCTAGAATCGCCGCCAAATCCTCGCGACCCGCCCATGCGTGCCTCCCTCCTCCGACAAGAATCCAGAAATGGATGGAGCCGCGCCTGCCTTGAGCCCCCTGGCTCGGCGCCACCCTCCATGGGCACGGACGACGCGATGGCCCCGGTTTTTCAACCTCCTGGAGCTTTCCCATGTCCACCCTGTTCGAGGCGACCGCCCTGGTCGTACCGTTTGAGAACCTGAGGATGACCGACGTCGAGGTCGTTGGCGGCAAGAACGCCAGCCTCGGCGAAATGATCTCGCAGCTCGCCGCCAGCGGCGTGCGCGTGCCTGGCGGCTTCGCCACCACGGCGCATGCCTTCCGGCAGTTCCTGCGCCACGAGGGCCTGGACGCGCGCATCGCCTCGCGCCTGGCCACGCTCAACACCGACGACGTCCGGGCCCTGGCCGAGGCCGGCGCGGAGATCCGCGGCTGGATCGAACAGCAGCCCTTTCCGGCCGACCTGGAGGCCGAGGTGCGCGCCGCCTACGCCAAGCTCACGGCCGACAACCCCGACGCCACCTTCGCCGTGCGCTCCTCCGCCACCGCCGAGGACCTGCCCGACGCCTCGTTCGCCGGCCAGCAGGAGACCTTCCTGAACGTGCACGGCATCGACGAGGTGCTGCACAAGATGCGCGAGGTCTTCGCCTCGCTGTACAACGACCGCGCCATCAGCTACCGCGTGCACAAGGGCTTTGCCCACGGCGACGTGGCCCTGTCGGCCGGCGTGCAGCGCATGGTGCGCAGCGACCTCGGCTCGGCCGGCGTCATGTTCACCATCGACACCGAGAGCGGCTTCCCCGACGCCGTCTTCATCACCTCCAGCTACGGCCTGGGCGAGACGGTGGTGCAGGGCGCCGTCAACCCCGACGAGTTCTACGTCCACAAGCCCGCACTCAGGGCCGGCAAGCTGGCCATCATCCGCCGCAACCTCGGCTCCAAGCTCATCCGCATGGAGTTCGCGACGCCCGAGGAGAAGGCGGCCAGCGGCAAGCTGGTCAAGACCGTCGACACGGCGCCCGAGCAGCGCAACCGCTATTCGCTCAATGATGCGGAAGTGACCGAGCTGGCGAAGTACGCCCTCATCATCGAGGAGCACTACGGCCGCGCGATGGACATCGAGTGGGGCCGCGACGGCGTCGACGGCAAGCTCTACATCCTGCAGGCCCGCCCCGAGACGGTGAAGAGCCAGGCTGCCGGGCAGGTCGAGCACCATTACAAGCTCAAGGCCCACAGCGCCGTGCTGGCCGAGGGCCGTGCCATCGGCCAGAAGATCGGCACGGGCCCCGTGCGCCTGGTCGAGAGCGTGGCCGAGATGGAGCGGGTGCAGCCCGGCGACATCCTCGTCACCGACATGACCGACCCCAACTGGGAGCCGGTCATGAAGCGCGCCAGCGCCATCGTCACCAACCGGGGCGGCCGCACCTGCCACGCGGCCATCATCGCCCGCGAGCTGGGCATCCCGGCGGTGGTCGGCTGCGGCGACGCCACCGAGAAGCTCAAGGACGGCCAGCTCGTCACCGTGGCCTGCTCCGAGGGCGACACCGGCTACATCTACGACGGCCTGCTGGAGACCGAGATCAGCGAGGTGCACCGCGGCGAGCTGCCCTACTGCCCGATCAAGATCATGATGAACGTCGGCAACCCGCAGCTGGCCTTCAACTTCGCGCAGATGCCGTCCAGCGGCGTGGGTCTGGCCCGCCTCGAGTTCATCATCAACAACAATATCGGCGTCCACCCCAAGGCCATCCTGGACTATCCCAACATCGACGCCGACCTCAAGAAGGCCGTCGAGTCGGTCGCCCGGGGCCACGCCTCGCCGCGCGCTTTCTACATCGACAAGCTGGCCGAGGGTATCGCGACGATTGCCGCGGCCTTCTTCCCGCGGCCGGTCATCGTGCGGCTGTCGGACTTCAAGTCCAACGAGTACCGCAAGCTCATCGGCGGCACCCGCTACGAGCCGGACGAGGAAAACCCCATGCTGGGCTTCCGCGGGGCGTCGCGCTACATTAGCGGCGACTTCTCCGATGCCTTCGCGATGGAGTGCGAGGCCCTCAAGCGCGTGCGCAAGGACATGGGCCTGACCAACGTCGAGATCATGGTGCCCTTCGTGCGCACGGTGAAGCAGGCTTCGCGCGTGGTCGAGATGCTGGCCGAGCGCGGCCTCAAGCGCGGCCAGGACGGCCTGCGCGTCATCATGATGTGCGAGGTGCCGAGCAATGCCATCCTGGCCGAGCAGTTCCTGGAGCATTTCGACGGCATGTCCATCGGCTCCAACGACCTGACCCAGCTCACCCTGGGCCTGGACCGCGACTCGGGCCTGGAGCAGCTGGCCGGCGACTTCGACGAGCGCGACCCGGCCGTCAAGGCCTTGATCTCCCGCGCCATCCGCGCCTGCCGCGCCACCGGCAAGTACATCGGCATCTGCGGCCAGGGCCCCAGCGACCATGCCGACTTCGCCGAATGGCTGGCCGAGGAGGGCATCGTGTCGATCTCGCTGAACCCGGACACCGTCATCGACACCTGGCAGCGCCTGGCCGCCAAGTAAGCCTTCGCGCCTGACGGCGCCCGACCGGCCCGGGTTCTCCGCAGGAGAGTCCGGGCTTTTTGTTGCCGATGATCGCGGCTGTGCCTGTCCATCTTCCGCCCCGTCGCCTGCATCGCCGCTACGCGATCTTCGCGCTGAGCTTCATCGCCCTCGTCATCGGCCTGGCGCTGGCCGAGCGCCAGGGCCTGCCCAAGGCCTGGATCGGCTACACCTTCCTCGGCACGACAGTGGCCGTCTACGCCGTCATCGGCATCCTGTGCCGCACCACCGACCCGGCCGAATACTTCGTGGCCGGCCGGCGCGTGCCGGCGCTCTACAACGGCATGGCCGCGGGCGCCGACTGGATGAGCGCCGCCAGCTTCATCGGCCTGGCGGGCACCCTCTACGCCAGCGGCTACGCGGGCCTGGCCTATGTGCTGGGCTGGACGGGCGGCTTCTGCCTCGTGGCCCTGTGCATCGCGCCCTACCTGCGGCGCTTCGGGCAGTTCACCCTCGCCGACTTCCTGGCCGAGCGTTTCGGCGGCCGGGCCCTGCGCCTGGTCGGCGCGGCGGCGGCCATCCTGGTCTCCTTCGTCTACCTGGTCGCCCAGATCTACGGCGTTGGGCTGATCACCACCCGGCTCACCGGCCTGGGCTTCGAGGTGGGCGTCTTCGTTGGGCTGGGCGGCGTGCTGGTCTGCTCCTTCCTCGGCGGCATGCGGGCCGTCACCTGGACCCAGGTGGCCCAGTACCTCATCATGATCCTGGCCTATCTGGTGCCGGTGATCTGGCTCAGCGTCAAGCAGACCGGCTGGCCGCTGCCCCAGCTCGTCTACGGCCAGCAGCTGCACCAGCTGGCCCAGCGCGAGCAGGAACTGATCCACGACCCGGCCGAGCTGCAGGTGCGGGGCATCCACCAGCAGCGGGCCGATGCCGCCGCGGCCCGCCTGGCCGACGTGCCGCGTGCCCTGGCCGACGAGCAGGCCAAGGCAGCGGCCCGCGTTACGGCTCTCAAGACCGCCGACGCGCCCCTGGCCCTGATCCAGGCCGCCGAGAAGCAGCGCGCCGCCCTGCCGCGCACGCCCGCCGAGGCCGAGGACCGCTGGCGGCGCGAGCGCGACGGCGAGACCCAGCTCGCCCAGCCGCTGTCCGGCCTCGTGCCCCACATCCAGCCCTTCGCCGGCAACCCCGATGGCGGCCCCGCCGAGCGCGAACAGGCCAGCGCCGGACGACGCAACTTCATCGCCCTGGTGCTGTGCCTGATGATCGGCACGGCCGGCCTGCCGCACCTGCTGACGCGCTACTACACCACCCCCTCCGTCGCCACGGCGCGCGAGTCGGTGGCCTGGTCGCTCGTCTTCATCAGCCTGCTCTACCTGACGGCGCCGGCCCTGGCGGTGATGGTCAAGACCGAGGTCTTCAACAGCCTGGTGGGCAGCAGCTTCGACCAACTGCCCGGCTGGATACGCCAATGGCAGCGGGTCGACCCGGCGCTGCTGTCCGCCGTGGACCTCAATGGCGACGGCCGGCTGCAGCTCGGCGAGCTGCGCCTGCACCCCGACCTCGTCATGCTCGTCATGCCCGAACTTGGCGGGCTGCCCTACGTCATCTCCGGCATGGTGGCCGCCGGCGGGCTGGCGGCGGCGCTGTCCACGGCCGACGGCCTGCTGCTGGCCATCTCCAGCGCGCTGTCGCACGACCTCTACTACAAGGCCATCAACCCCGAAGCCTCGCGCACGCGGCGCGTGACCCTGTCCAAGGCGCTGCTGCTGGCCGCGGCGCTGGCGGCGGCGGCCATCGCTTCCAGCCGGCCGGCCGACATCCTGGCCGTCGTGACGGCAGCCTTCTCCATCGCCGGCTCGACCTTTTTCCCGGCCCTGGTGGCCGGCGTGTTCTGGCGCCGCGCCAACCGCGCCGGCGCCCTGGCCGGCATGCTGGCCGGCCTGGCCACCTGCCTGGCCTATCTGGCGGCGGCCCATCCCGGCCTGAGGGCGCTGGTGGGCCTGCCAGGGCCGCCCATGCTGATCTGGGACATCCAGCCGGCGGCAGCCGGCCTCTTCGGCGTGCCGGCCGGTGCGCTGGTCCTGGTGGTCGTCAGCCTGGTGACGGCGCCGCCCAGGCAGCGCGAACGCGAGTTCGTCGACACGCTGCGCAGCCGCCCGCCGCGCTGAAGCCGGCTGCCGGCGGGGCCCGAAGTCCACCGAGCCCCGCCCGATTTGGCCGTTTGCAGCTTCCGGGCTAGAATCCTGGGTTCCCCCTTGCCGCAACCACGTGTCGACGCCGTGGAGCGGCTTCCACAGACCCGGGAGTCCCCGGGCCTGGAATCCACAAGGAGTACTCATGCGTCACTACGAAATCGTTCTGCTGATCCATCCGGATCAAAGCGAACAGGTTCCGGCCATGCTGGAACGCTACAAGGGCCTGATCACCGCCGGTGGCGGTGTCGTGCACCGGGTCGAGGACTGGGGCCGCCGCCAACTGGCCTACCAGATCCAGAAGCTCGCCAAGGCCCACTACCTGTGCCTGAACATCGAAGCCAGCAAGGAAATCCTTGCCGAACTCGAGACCGGCTTCCGCTTCAACGACGCCGTGCTGCGCCACCTCACCGTGGTGCAGGACAAGGCCGTCACGACCCCCTCGGTCATGATGAAGGCAGTCGAGCGCGAAGAAGCCCGCAAGGCTCCGCAACAGGAAGCGGCCTGAGCACCGCCCATCGCTAGAACCAGGTTATCGAGCAGCAACGCACCGACGGCGTGAACCAGCTTTCACTGTCGGCGCAGATCCAGCAACTCGGTCAAGTCCGCTACACCCCCGCCGGGCTGATGGCCCTGGACGCGAGCCTCAAGGCCGAGTCCGAAGTCATCGAAGCCGGCAAGCCGCGCAAGGTCTCCCTGGAGATCAAGGCGGTCGCGGTGGGCGAGGTGGCCAAGGAGCTGCAGAAGCTGGGAGTCGGTGGCGTCGCGGTCTTCCGCGGCTTCCTGACCCACCAGCGCAATGGCCGGGGCTTCATCGCCCACGTCACCCTGATCGAACCCGCTGCCTGACGAGCCTGGATGTTTTGAATCCGGATAGATATTCAACAGAGGTCCACTATGCCCCCGCCCCGTGGTAAAGGTCGCTTCTCCAAGGACAAGAAGCCCAAGCGCAACCAACAGTCGCTGCTGTTCCGTCGCAAGCGTTTCTGCCGCTTCACCGTCGCCGGTGTCGAGCAGATCGACTACAAGGACATCGACACCCTGCGCGATTTCATCGCCGAAAACGGCAAGATCACGCCCGCCCGCCTGACCGGCACGCGCGCCTTCTTCCAGCGCCAGCTGACGGTCGCCATCAAGCGCGCCCGCTTCCTGGCCCTGCTGCCGTACAGCGACCAGCACAAGGTCTAAGGAGCTGACGACATGCAAGTGATCCTGCTCGAAAAAGTGGCCAACCTCGGCAACCTCGGCGACGTCGTCAAGGTCAAGGACGGCTATGCCCGCAACTTCCTGATCCCGACCAAGCAGGCGCGCCGCGCCACCGAGGCCGCGATCAAGGAATTCGAAGCCCGCCGCGCCGAACTCGAAAAGGCTGCCGCCGAGAAGCTGGCCGCCGCCCAGAAGCTGGGCGAGACCCTCTCCGGCAAGACCGTCCGCATCGCCCAGAAGGCCGGTGTGGACGGCCGCCTGTTCGGCTCGGTGACCAACGCCGACATCGCCGAAGCCCTGACCAAGGCCGGCACGCCGGTCGCCAAGGCCCAGGTGCGCCTGCCCAACGGCCCGCTGAAGGCCGTCGGCGAGTTCCCGGTCCAGGTCGCCGCCCACACCGACGTCGTCGTCGAGGTGACGGTCCAGGTGGTTGCCGAAGCGGAGTAACGCTTCCCCTGATGTGCGTCGCCGTCCGGCGCCGCAACATCGCTGAACGAAGGCCGAGGCCCCGAGGGTTTCGGCCTTCTGTCTTTCAGGCCCGCGTTTTCCACTGCTGCCCACCGGCTGCCCCCAGCCCGTCCACAGCCTTATCCACAAGCGATGTCCGCGATCTTTCCTGCCTCCTCATCCGCGCCGCAAGACGACGAGGTCGCGCGGCTGCGCGTACCGCCGCATTCGGTGGAGGCCGAGCAGAGCGTGCTCGGCGGCCTGCTGATCGACAACTCCGCCTGGGACCGGGCGGCCGACCTGCTGACCGACAGCGACTTCTATCGCTTCGAGCACAAGCACGTCTACACGGCCATCGGCAAGCTGGTCAATGCCGGCAAGCCGGCCGACGTGGTCACGGTCTTCGACGAGCTGACCTCGCTCGGCCGCGCCGAGGAGTGCGGCGGCCTGGCCTACCTCAACGCCTTGGCGCAGAGCGTGCCGAGCGCCGCCAACCTGCGCCGTTATGCGGAGATCGTCCGGGAGCGGGCCATCCTGCGCAAGCTCGTCGCCACGAGCGACGAGATCGCCACTGCCGCGATGAACCCGCAGGGCCGCGCCGTCACCCAGATCCTCGACGAGGCCGAGGGCAAGATCTTCCGCATCGGCGAAGAGGGCTCGCGCAGCCGCCAGGGCTTCCAGAGCATGGACCAGCTCGTCGTGCAGCTCATCGACCGCGTCAACGAACTGGCCGAGAACGGCGCCCAGGACGTGACCGGCGTACGCACCGGCTTCTACGACCTCGACCGCCAGACCGCCGGCCTGCAGCCTGGCGACCTCATCGTGCTGGCGGCCCGCCCCTCCATGGGCAAGACCGCCTTCGCCGTCAACATCGCCGAGAACGTCGCCATCAATGAAGGCCTGCCCGTCGTCATCTACTCGATGGAAATGGGCGCCTCCCAGCTCGCGCTGCGGATGGTGGGCTCCATCGGCCGCATCGACCAGAGCCACCTGCGCACCGGGCGCCTGGCCGACGACGAATGGGGCCGGCTGTCCGAGGCCGTCGACAAGCTCGGCAAGGCCAGCATCTTCATCGACGAGAGCCCCGGCCTCAGCCCCTCCGAGGTACGCGCCCGCGCCCGCCGCCAGGCCCGCATCTGCGGTCAGCTCGGTCTCATCGTCATCGACTACCTGCAGCTCATGACCGGCAACGGCGGCGGCAGCGAGGAGAACCGCGCCACCGTGCTCGGCGAGATCTCCCGCGGCCTCAAGGCCCTGGCCAAGGAGCTGAAGTGCCCCGTCATCGCCCTGTCGCAGCTCAACCGCTCCGTGGAACAGCGCCCCGACAAGCGGCCCATGATGTCCGACCTGCGCGAGTCCGGCGCCATCGAGCAGGATGCCGACATCATCATGTTCATCTACCGGGACGAGTACTACACCAAGGACGAGTGCAAGGAGCCGGGCGTGGCCGAGATCATCATCGCCAAGCAGCGTAACGGCCCGGTGGGTACGGTGAAGCTGGCCTTCCAGCGCATGCACACCAAGTTCGAGAATCTCGCGCCCGGCTATGTCGGTGTGGAGCGGGACGAGTACTAGCGGAGCCCCGCGGCGCTCAGCCCCATTTCATCTCGCCCTTGGCGACCTTGGCGCCGATCTCCAGCGCTGCAGCGAGCCCTGCCGAGGGGTAGCGCTGCTTCATGGCGGCGATCAGCGCGGCGGCGTCTGCCGCCTTCGCCAACTCCTGCTCGAAGGCCAGCAGATAGTCGCGCGTGTAGTTCACGGCCGCGACGCCCAAGGCGCCGTCCGGTGCGAGGTGCCCCGGCACAACCACCGCCGGCTGGCGGGCGGCGATGGCCTCGAGGTTGCGCACCCAGGCTGCGCGGGCCGCGGGCGTCGCGGTGTCGGCCGTCCACACGTGCAGGCCCGAAAACACCAGCACGCCGCCGAACACGGCCTGCAGCGAAGGCACCCAGAGGTAGCGCCGGTTCTCCAACCCTTGCGCCGGGACGATCTCTATGGCCTGGCCTTCGAGCTGCAGGGCCGGGCCGTCGAAGGGCTCGGGCATGACGATGTCGGCCAGGCTCTGCGGCCCGTTCTCCTTGAGCTGCGGGCCCCAGATGGCGATCTTCTTGGCCACGTTGGCCTGGATGGCGGCAATGGTGGCCGACGCGGCGATGACCCGGGCATCGGGGAAGGCGGCGCGGATCGGCCCGAGGCTGAAGTAGTAGTCGGGGTCGCTCTGGCTGATGTAGACGGTGGTCAGCGTCCTGCCCGAGGCCTTGATCGCCTCCACGGCGGCGCGACCATCCTGCAGCGAGAAGCCACCGTCGATGAGCACGGCCTCCTTCGCCCCGCTCAGCAGCACGGGCGCGCGGAAGAAGCCCCGCTCGCCAGCGGGCAGGTGCCGCCACTGCAGCGGGGCTGCCGCCTGACTGGCGGTGGAAGCAGTCACGGCCAGCGCGGCGGCGGTCTGGACGAAATCTCGGCGGGTCATCATGGGAATCCTTTCGGTGGGCAGGGGTGAGGAGGGAGGGGCCCGCTTTCAGGCCGCCATCAGTTGCGCCGCGAGGGCACCGGGGTCGCCATAGGCGCTGCGGCTGTCGAGCAACCGCTCGTGGCCGCCGGCTTCGCGGATGAAGGTCGGCACGCCGCGCGCACCGTGGCGTTGCATCAGGGCCCGCGCCTGGGCGATGCGGGCGTCGGCGGTGGCCTGGACGGCCGGGTCGGCGGCCTGGAAGCGCCGTGCCGCCTGGGTCAGGCCCAGGGCGGCCAGGGTCGCGGCCAGGACGTCTGGGCTGGTGACGTCCTGTCCGTCGACATAACGGGCACGCTGGATGGCCGCCAGCGCCTGCACCTCCTGCTCGGGCGCCGTCAGGGCGACGGCGCTCAGCGCCAGCGTCGCGGGGCCGCTGTCGAAGCGCTGCCGGCGGTCGGCCAGCACGCCGTCGCGGTAGCGCTGCGAGAAAAGCTGGCCCGTCAGGTGCTGGATGCGCTGGTCGTTGGACCAGGCGTAGGCGGCGAAGTTGTCGTCCATCGGGCGCGCACCGTCGCCCTGGAACAGGCCGCTGGGCAGCAGTCGGAGCTGGGCCGCGCCGGTGGCGGCGACGATCCCGACCGCCAGGCTGGCGCCATAGCACCAGCCGCAGAGCGGATCGAAGACGTAGTGGAGGGTGGGTTTCATGGGACGGCGATTCCTGTCTCGGATGCCCTCATCCTAGGAAGCGGAGATCACAAGAAAAATCCATACTCTGTAGACTTTCTGTATGCCAACAGCAAACAGTCGGCGGCCATCCGGCCATGCCAATCTGGCCAACCTGAAACGGCTGGCCTACTTCGCCGCCGTCGTCGAGGCCGGCGGCTTCACGGCCGCCGCCGAGCGCCTGGGCATCACCAAGGCCGTCGTCAGCCAGCAGGTGGCGCGGCTGGAGGCCGAGTTCGGCGCCCAGTTGCTGACCCGCACCACCCGCCGGGTCGTGCCGACCGAGGCCGGGCGGAGCTTCTACGAGCGCTGCGCGGTCATCCTGAGGGAGGCCGGCGATGCCTTCGACGAACTGGCCGGCGTGCCGACGGAGCCCACCGGCACCCTGCGACTGACGGCGCCGCTGGACTACGGCCTGACGACGGTGGTCGGCGTCGTCGTCGAGTTCTCGCGAGCCTATCCGCAGTGCAAGGTGGAGATGATGCTCAGCGACCAGTTCCTCGACCTGCACGCCGGCGAGGCCGAGCTCGCCATCCGCGTTGGCTGGCTGACGGACCTGGGGCTGCAGGCGCGGCAGATCGGCAGCTTCAGGCAGCTGCTGGTCGCAACGCCCGACTGGGCCCGCCGGCTCCACCGCTCGGGTGGGCCTGAGCAGGTGGCTGCGCTGCCCTTTGTCGCCAACTCGGCCTTGCGGGCGCCCGAGGACTGGGCGTTCACCGATGCGCATGGAAAGCAGTGCCGGGTGAAGGTCGACGCCGCCATCCGCCTGGACGCGACGCTGGCGGTGCGCGAAGCCGTCTGCCAAGGGGCCGGCCTGTCCGTCCTGCCCGACTACGCCGTGGCGGCGGACGTGGCGCAGGGCCGTCTCGTCCAGTTGCTACCCGAGTGGACCCTGGCGAGCGGTGGCGTCCACGTCGTCTATCCGGCGGCTCGCTTCCGGCCGGCCAAGGTGAGGCGCTTCGTCGAGATGCTGGCGGAGCGCCAGCGGGGCTGAGCGGGCCGACCCGCGCCGGCCCGCGGCGCCACGCTGAACGCCACATGAACGGCCGGTTCAGCAGGCGTTCAAGGGCGGTTTTCGATGATGGCTGCGCCTGCTCGAGGACTGCCCATGAGACTGAAACCTGCCCTTGCCCTGCTGCCTCTGCTGGCCGCCGCTGCGCTGCCGGCGCTCGCCCAGGCGACTTCGCCTGCCCGGCTGCAAAAAGCTTACGAAGCCGCCGCGGACGCGCCGGCCCAGGCCGAGCGTGGCCGCTCCTTCTTCATCAGCCGCCACGGCGCCGAGTGGTCCTGCGCCTCATGCCACGGCCAGCTGCCCGTCGATGCCGGGCGCCATGCCGTCACGGCCAAGCCCATCGATCCGCTGGCTCCCGCCTTCAACCCCAAGGCCTTCACCGACGAGCGCCGCGTGGAGAAGTGGTTCCGCCGCAATTGCAAGGACGTGGTGAAGCGCGAATGCACCCCGGCCGAGAAGGCCGACGTGCTGGCCTGGCTGCAGTCGCTGCGCTGAACCGGGGAGGCCGCGATGAACTTCCACACCTTCCTCTCCCGTGCCGCGCTCGCCCTGTCGGCCCTGCCGCTGAGCCCGGCGGTCCACGCCGATGATCACGAAGGCCGCACCGCCGTCGCCTGGCCCAAGGCCTACGTGCAGGAGTGCGCGGCCTGCCACGTGGCCTACCCGCCGCGCATGCTGCCCGCCGCATCGTGGGCCCGTTTGATGGGCGGGCTGGACAGGCACTTCGGCACCGACGCCTCGCTGGACCCGCAGGACGTCCAGCGCCTCGGCCAATGGCTGCAGGACAACGCCGGGCGCGACGCTCGCGCCACCGTGCCCGAGGACCGCATCACCCGCACAGCGCGGTTCGAACACAAGCACCGGCACATCGAGGCGGCCACCTGGCGCCTGCCCAGCGTCCGTTCGGCCGCGAACTGCATGGCCTGCCACAGCGGTGCCGACCAAGGCCGGTACAGCGAGCACGGCCTGCGCATGCCCGAAGGCCTCAGCGCCCGCCAGCGCGCGGCCTGGGACGACTGAACCCGATCACGGAGCCCTCCATGAGCCTCACGACCACCCCTGTCCCCGAAGCCGCGGGCCGCGCGGCCACCGCCCGCCCCGGGCGGCTGACGATCGACGCCCCGGTGCGGGCCTTCCACTGGCTGTTCGCGCTGAGCTTTGCCGGCGCCTGGATCACGGCCGAGTCCGAGCGCTGGCGCGGCGTCCATGTGACGCTGGGTTATGCCTTCGGCGGCCTGCTGCTGTTCCGGCTGGTCTACGGCCTGGTCGGGCCGCGCCAGGCCAGGCTGGCCCTGCTGTGGCACCGCGTCAGTGGCCTGGGCGACTGGCTGCGCAATGCCCGGGCCGGGCAGGTCGACCTGCCGCGTGCGGCCACGCTCGGCATGGGCGCGGCCATGGGTCTGCTGGTGCTCGTCGCGGCGCCGCTGGTGCTGGCCGGCTACGCGGGCTACATCGAATGGCTGGGTCTGGAGGACGCCTGGGAGGAGGTGCACGAGTTCTTCGCCAACTCGGCCATGGCCCTGGTCGTCGCTCACCTGGCCCTGATCGTCGTGCTGTCGGTCCTGCGACGCAGGAACCTCGCGGCCCCGATGCTGACGGGGCGCACGCCCGGCGCGGGTCCCGACCTCGTCAAGGCCAACCGCGCGTGGCTGGCCGGCCTGGTGGTCGCGGCCTACCTGGGCTTCGTGGGTTGGCAGACCCTGCAAGGCGGCACCGAGGGCACGTCGGCGACCCAGGGCGAACGCCGTGATGGGCATCACCGCGACCACCACCACGACGACGATGATTGAAGCCGGCGGCCGGCTGCTGCGCCAGGCGTTCAGCTCGGCTTCAGCCTGGGTGCGGACACTGGGCCGCCGACCTCACGCTGACCCGGCCGATGTCCAACGTGTTGCCCTACCTGGTGCTCGCTGCGCTCGCCGTCAGCCTGCACCTCTACCTTCGCCACCGCCGTGAGCGCAAGGGTGCCGCCGTCAAGGCCGAGGTGCTGGCCGCCGGCTTGAACGAACCCCCGTCCCTGCATCCCATCGTCGACCCCATCCGCTGCATCGGCTCGGGGGGCTGCACCCACGTCTGCCCGGAGGGCGCGCTGGGCATCGTGGCTGGCAAGGCCGAACTGATCAACGCCGCGGCGTGCATCGGCCATGGCGCCTGCGCGGCGGCCTGCCCGGTGGAGGCCATCCAGCTCGTCTTCGGCACCGAGCGCCGGGGCGTGGACATCCCGCGGGTGGACCCGCACTTCGAGTCCAACGTGCCGGGCCTCTTCATCGCCGGGGAGCTCGGCGGCATGGGGCTGATCCGCAAGGCGGCGGCCCAGGGCGTGCAGGCCGTGGACAGCATCCGGCGGCGGGGGCGGGCGCCGGCGGACCGCTACGACGTCGTCATCATCGGCGCCGGCCCGGCGGGCCTTGGCGCGGCGCTGGCCGCTCAGGCGCATGGCCTGCGCTACGTGGTGCTGGAGCAGGAGGACTCGCTCGGCGGCTCCGTCTACCACTACCCGCGCGCCAAGATCGCGATGACGGCGCCGGTCACGCTGCCCCTGGTCGGGCAGGTGCGCATGTCGGAGGTGTCCAAGGAGAAGCTGCTGGCCTTCTGGCAGGAGGTCGTGGAGCGCCACGGGCTCAAGCTCAGCTTCAAGGACGCCATGCAGCGCGTGGAGCCCGATGGCACCGGCTTCGTCGTGCATGCCACGCGGGGCGACTACCGCACGCAGTCGGTGCTGCTGGCCATCGGCCGGCGGGGCAGCCCGCGCAAGCTGGGCTGCCCGGGCGAGGAGCTGCCCAACGTTGTCTACCGCCTGATCGACGCCGAGCAGTACCGCGGCCGGCGCGTGCTGGTGGTGGGCGGGGGCGACAGCGCGCTGGAAGCCGCCGTGCAGCTGTCGGAGCAGCCCGGCACGACGGTGCGCCTGGCCTATCGCAGCGCGGCGTTCAACCGTGTCAAGGTCAAGAACCGCCAGGCCCTGGAGGCCGCGGTGGCCCGCGGGCGCGTGGCGTTGCACCTGAACACGGAGGTGGCATCCATCGACCTCGGCCACGTCTCGCTCAGCTCGGCAGGCACCGCCGAGACCGTGGACAACGACGACGTCATCGTCTGCGCCGGCGGGGTGCTGCCGACGCCGCTGCTGCAGGCCATGGGCATCGCCTTCGACACCAAGCACGGCACCGCCTGAAGGCGGCGTCAGCGCACGCGCGAGGCGATCAGCACGTCGAGGTCGCTGCGGCCCAGGGCCACGGCCTGCGTGGCGCCTTCCAGGTCGCCGGGCTGGGGCTGGGCCTGGCCCGAGCGGCTCACGCGGGCCGTCACCACCACGCGCTGGGCGCTGGAGAGGCGGGCCGCGGGGTTCATGGCCTGGCTGTCGTCCAGCTCGAAGCGCAGCGGCAGGTCGCGCACGCGGCGTTGCAGCAGCGCGAGCGGCATGCGTGGCCCCTCGGCGGCGCGGGCGAAGACGAAGACTGTGTCGTCGGGTCGGGCGTCGCGCGCCAGCTCGGGCGACAGGCGCACCGTGCCGCCCACCTTGGCCGCGGCCACCTGCTGCGCCTGGGCCGGCGCCGCCGGCACCGGGCTGGCCGCGCCGCCGCCTTGCGCCTTGCGGGCGTCGTCGAGGCCGTTGCGGGCCTGCTCGACCAGGCCGCTGCCCGCCGGGCCTGCGGCCACCACCTGCTCCCAGTAGCGGATCGCCGCGGCCATGTCCTGCCGGTCGAAGGCCTCGGTGCCGGCCAGCAGCAGGGCCTTGGGCTGGCGCGGGTCCTGGGCCAGGGCTTTCTTCACCCAGGCCAGCGGTTCGCCAGCGAGCCGGCGGCCCTGCTGCAGGGCCAGCGCGTCGGCGTAGTCGGCCATCAGCTCGGCGTCCTTGGGGGCCAGCTTGAGGGCCTGGGCATAGGCCGGCAGCGACGCGGCCACGTCGCCCAGCGTCGTGTACGAGCGGGCCAGCATGGCCCAGCCTTCGGCATCGTCGGGCTTGGCTTTCAAGCGCTCGGCCAGGGCCTGGACCATGCCGGCCATGGCGTCGTTGCCCAGGGCATGCGGCGCGGAGGCCGCGGCCTGCGGCGCTGCCGTCGGGGCCGGCCACGCGGCGGGCGCCGCCGCGCCGAGGCGGGGGCTGCCCTTCCAGGCGTAACCGGCGCCGCCGATGGCAAGGGCCACGGCGGCCAGTACCGCGCCCTGGCGCGTCGCCCAGCGGGTTCTCCGTGCGGGCGGTGGCGCCGCCGGCGTGGTCGGTGCGGGCCCCACCGCCGCCATCAGCAAGGCATCCAGGCGCTGGCGAGCCTCGGCATAGAGGTCCGCGGGCAGCACGCCCTGGCGGTGGGCTTGTTCGATCTGCTCGATCTGCGCGAGCACGCGTTGGAGTTCAGCCGACATGGGCGTCCTCGGAAGTCTCGGGGGTTTCGGGATCGGGCTCGAAGTCGGACTCGGCCCATTGCTGACGCCGGCGCAAATGCCACAGCAGGCCGGCCAGGCCGCCGAGGGCGAGCACCGCCGGCCCCGCCCACAGCAGCGCCGTGCGGCCCTGCAGCGGCGGGCGGTAGCGGACGAAGTCGCCATAGCGGTCCGTCATGTAGCGCATCACCTCGTCGTCGCTCGCGCCCTTGCGCAGCATCTCGCGCACCTGGTTGCGCAGGTCCACGGCCAGGGCGGCGTGGGAGTCGGCCACGGTCTGGTTCTGGCAGACGAGGCAGCGCAGCTCGGCGGTGAGGGCCAGCATGCGGGCCTCCAGCGCCGGGTCGTCGGCGGTGGGCTGGGCCTCTTGGGTCTGGGCCTGCGCCCGGGCTTGCAGCACCAGGCTGGCCAAGGCCAGCAGCGCGACGACTGCGGCGCGCAGCCACAGGGCCTGGCGGCCGGTGATCGCGGCCTTCATGGCGTGCCTCCGGCGGCTTCGGCCTGGAGCTGGGCGAGCAGGGGTTCGATGCTGTCCTTCAGCACCTCGGGCGTGACGGGCCCGATGTGCTTGTGCCGCACCACGCCGCGCGCGTCGATGATGAAGGTCTCGGGCACGCCGTAGACGCCCCAGTCCAGTCCCGCGCGGCCGTCCTCGTCGAAGGCGGAGGCCACGTAGGGGTTGCCCAGGCGGCGCAGCCAGTCCTGGCCGGCGTAGCGGGTGTCCTTGTAGTCCAGGCCGTAGATGGGCACGGCCTGGCGCTTGGCGAAGGCCACGAACATCGGATGCTCCTCGCGGCAGGCGCCGCACCAGCTCGCCCAGACGTTGAGCATCCACACCTTGCCCTTCAAGGCCTCGCCCGAGACGCGTGCGGCGGGGTCGTCCAGCCGGGGCAGCAGCAGCGGCGGCGCGGGCTTGCCGATGAGGGGGCTGGGCACCTCGCGCGGGTCGCGGTTCAGGCCCACGGCCAGCACGGCCACGAGGGCGCCGAACGCCACCAGCGGCAGCAGCACGGGCCAGAGACGGCGGCGTCGCGCGGTCATGCGAGTTCCTCCTTCAGCGGCATTGCCGCGGGCGCCGGCTGCGCGGCCCGGCGCCGCCGGCGGTAGCGGGCATCGCTCGCGGCCAGGGCGCCGCCCAAGGCCATCAGCAGGCAGCCGCCCCAGATCCAGTCGACGAAGGGCTTGACGTAGACGCGCAGCGTCCAGCCGCCGTCGGGCAGGGGCTCGCCGAGGGCGACGTAGAGGTCGCGCGTGAAGCCGGGGTCGATGGCGGCCTCGGTCATGGGGTTCTGCTGCACGCGGTAGACGCGCTTCTCGGGCGCGAGGAAGGCCACGGGCGCGCCGTCGCGCGTGACGCTGACCCCCGCCTGCACGGCCTGGTAGTTGGGGCCGGCCAGGTCGCGCGTGCCATCGAAGCGGAACTGGTAGCCGGCCATCGTCACGGTCTCGCCGGCATGCACGCGCACGTCCTTCTCGACCTCGTAGCCCTTGACCATGGTCACGCCGATGATGAACACGGCCACGCCGGCATGGGCCAGCGTCATGCCCCAGGTGGCGCGGCCGATCTGCCCCAGGTGGGTGGACAGGCGGCGCCAGCCGCCGTGGGCGGGCCACAGGTCGGCCGCGAGGTTCAGCAGGATCCAGCAGGCCGCCGCCAGGCCCGCAGCGCTGGCCCAGCCGATGCGGCCGGCCGCCCAGCTCGCGAGCACGCCGGTGGCGACGGAAACGCCCAGGGCCCAGCGCAGCCGGCGCAGCAGGGGCGCGGCCTCGGCCTGCTTCCAGCGCGCCAGCGGCCCCAGCGCCATCAGGAAGAGCACCGGCGCCATCAACGGCGCGAACACGGCCTCGAAGTAGGGCACGCCGACGGAGATCTTGCCCAGGCCCAGCGCGTCCAGCACCAGCGGGTAGAGGGTGCCCAGCAGCACCGCGCCGGCCGCGGCCAGCAGCACGACGTTGTTGACCAGCAGCAGGGTCTCGCGCGAGAGCAAGGCGAACCGCGCCCCCAGGCCCACCCTGGCCGCCCGCCAGGCATACAGCCCCAGCGCGCCGCCCACGGTGATGCCCAGCAGCGCGAGGATGAAGAGGCCGCGCTTCGGGTCCGAGGCGAAGGCGTGGACCGAGCTCAGCACGCCGGAGCGCACGAGGAAGGTTCCCAGCAGCGACAGCGAGAAGGCAAGGATGGCCATCAGCACCGTCCACGACTTGAAGGCGCCGCGCTTCTCCGTCACGGCCAGCGAATGCATCAGCGCCGTGCCCACCAGCCAGGGCATGAAGGAGGCGTTCTCCACCGGGTCCCAGAACCACCAGCCGCCCCAGCCCAGCTCGTAGTAGGCCCAGCCGCTGCCCAGGGCGATGCCCAGCGTCAGGAAGACCCAGGCCGCCGTCGTCCAGGGCCGCGTCCAGCGCGCCCATTGCGCGTCCAGCTCGCCACTGAGCAGCGCGGCGATGGCGAAGGCGAAGGCCACCGAGAAGCCCACGTAGCCCATGTAGAGCATGGGCGGGTGGATGACCATGCCCGGGTCCTGCAGCAGCGGGTTGAGGTCGCGGCCGTCCGGGGGCGCGGGCCACAGCCGCTCGAAGGGGTTGGAGGTCAGCAGCATGAACAGCAGGAAGCCGAGGGCCACCCAGGCCAGCACGGTCAGCAGCCGCGTCACCAGCGCCTCGGGCAGCCGCCCGCTGGCCAGCGCGACGGCCACCGTCCAGACCTGCAGCATCAGCAGCCACAGCAGCAGCGAGCCTTCGTGCCCGCCCCACACGCCGGCCACCTTGTAGGCCAGCGGCAGCGCCGTGTTGGAGTGCTCGGCCACGTAGAGCACCGAGAAGTCGTCCTGCACGAAGCACAGGGTCAGGCAGGCAAAGGCGAGCGCCACGAGTGCGGCGGTGGCGAAGGCCACCGGCCGCGTGAGGGCCAGCCAGTCGGCCTGCCGGCGGCGCAGGGCCCATAACGGCACGAACGCCTGCAGCGCGCAGGCGCCCAGGGCCAGCCACAGCGCGAGATGGCCGAGTTCCGCCGTCACGTGCGGCCTCCGCGGGCGGCCGAGGCCGCCTTCATGGCTGCCGCGGCTTCGGGCGGCATGTAGTTCTCGTCGTGCTTGGCGAGCACCTCCTGGGCGACGAACCGGCCGTCCACCAGGCGGCCCTGCGCCACCACGCCTTTGCCCTCCTTGAACAGGTCGGGGAGGATGCCCTCGTAGGCGACGGTCATCGTCCGCGCGGTGTCGGTGACGCGGAAGCTCACCTTCACGCCGTCGCGCTGCAGGCTGCCGGGCTCGACCAGGCCTCCCACGCGGAAGACGCGGCCGTTCGGTGCCTCGCCGGCGCTCACCTGGCTGGGCGTGTAGAAGAACACCAGGTTGCTGTTGAAGGCGCGCAGCACCAGCGCGGCGACGACGCCCAGCGTCAGCAGCAGGCCGGCGGCGGCGGCCAGTTTCCAGTGGCGGGGCTTCACGGCAGCTCCTGCGGCGCTCGGGTCGGGCCCCAGGCGGAGGCACCGTCGTCGTCGGGCTCGGTGGTGCGCCACTGTTGGCGGGCCAGGGCGCGCGCACGGGCCATGCGGCGGTGGATCAGCCAGGGCTCGGCCAGCATCCCGGCCAGCATGGCGGCATAGGCGGGCCAGACGTAGATGCCGTAGCCGTGCAGGTGCAGCAGCTCGGTCAGCGGGGAGGGGTTCATCGGCGGGACTCCGAATCCAGGTACTCGGCCACCCAGTGGTGGTCGGCATCGCGCTCGATCACCGCGGCGATGGCGCGCGCGAAGACCGCCGCGAAGGCGTAGGCCCAGCAGGCCAGGGTCATGAGCAGCATGGCCGTCAGCATGGTCGAGGCCATCTTGGGTGCGGCGGTCAGGCTGACCGAGGCGCCCTGGTGCAGGGTGTTCCACCAGCGCACCGAGAAATAGATGATGGGCACGTTGACGACGCCGACCAGCGCGAGCAGGGCCGAGGCGACGTCCGCGCGGCGCGGCTCCTCGAAGCTGGCGGCCAGGGCCATGAAGCCGACGTAGAGGAAGAGCAGGACCAGTTCGCTGGTCAGCCGCGCGTCCCACACCCACCAGGTGCCCCAGGTGGGCTTGCCCCAGCAGGCGCCCGTCCACAGCGCCAGCACCGTGAACAGCGCCCCGGTGGGCGCGATGGCCTGGGCCAGCACCGAGGCCATGCGCACCTTCCACGCCCAGCCGAGCACCGCCCAGAAGGCCATGGCCAGGTAGAGCACCATCGACAGCCAGGCCGCCGGCACGTGGATGTAGATGATGCGGTAGGCCTCGCCCTGGGTGGCATCGGTCGGCGCGACGACGAAGCCGACGTACAGGCCCGCCAGCGCCAGCAGGGCGCTCGACGCCCAGAGCGCCGGCAGCGCCCGCGCCAGCACGCGGCAGAAGGCCGCCGGGGAGGCGAGGGCGAAGGCCCGCCAGCGGTGCGTGGAAGCGGGGAGGGCAGGGGTGATGTCAGCGGCAGCCATGGGTCACTCGCAGGCAAGGCGCAGGGCCTTGGAAATCAGGAAGGGCGCCAGCCAGGCCATGACGAGCAGCTGGGCGGCGATCAGCCCCAGCGGCGCCAGCGGCGACTGGCCGGCCTGGGTGGCCTGCACGGCGCTGCTGCCGAAGACGAGCACCGGCACGGCCAGCGGCAGCACGATGAGCAGGATGAGGGCCGCGGCCTGGCGCAGGCCCACGGTCAGGGCCGCGCCCACGGCGCCCAGCAGGCTGAGCACGGGCGTGCCCAGCAGCAGGCCCAGGGCCAGCGTGAGGATGGCGCTGGCGTCCAGCCCGTAGAGCACGCCCAGCAACGGCGACATCGCTACCAGCGGCGCCCCCGCCCAGCACCAGTGGCCGGCGACCTTGGCGGTGGCCAGCAGCCAGAGCGGGGCGGGGCTGAGGCACATCTGGTCGAGGCTGCCGTCGGCCTGATCCTGCGCGAACAGCGCGGGCAGGGGCAGCAGAGCGGCCAGCAGGGCGGCCGACCAGATCAGGCCCGGCGCCACCTGGCGCAGCAGTGCCGGCTCGGGGCTCAACCCCAGGGGCTGCAACGCGGCGCTGACGAGGAAGAAGCCCAGCGGCAGCAGCGCCTCGCCGCGGCGGCGCAGGGCCAGCCGCCAGTCGCGCCGCCACATCGCCCGGGCCGCGCGCAGGGCCTGGTAGGCCCCGGCGTCGCCGCTGGCAGCGGGCGTGCGGGCCATCGCATGGCTCATGCGGCGGCTCCGCCGTCCAGCCACAGGGCCTGGACACCGTCCAGTTGTGCCGGCAGGCCCTGGTGGCTGCTGAGCACCCAGCCGCCCTGGCGCAGGCGGTGGCGCGTGAGGGCCTGGGCCAGCAGGGCCTGACCCTCGTCGTCGAGGGCGTCGAAAGGTTCGTCCAGCAGCCACAGCGGGCGGGCTGCCGCCAGGTCCAGCCGCGCCAGGCTGACGCGCCGGCGCAGGCCCTGGGACAGGCGTCGCGCCGGGTGGTGGCGCCGCTCCCACAGCTGCCAGCGCACCAGCGCCCCCTGCAGGGCCCGCGGGCGCGTCTCCAGGGCGCTCAGCTCGGCCAGGCATTCGAGGTTCTCGGCGACGCTGAGGTCGTCCTTCACCGCCAGCGTGTGGCCCACGTACAGCAGGCCCTCGGCGCCGTCGCGCCAGACTTCGCCAGCGGCCGGCTCGAGCAGGCCCGCCAGCGCCCGCAGCAGCGTCGTCTTGCCGGAGCCGTTGCGCCCCCTGAGCCAGAGCCCCGCGCCGCGCGACAGCGTGAGCCGCCGCAGCGACAGCACCCGCTGCCCGCCGCGGTCGCAGGCCAGGCCCTCGGCGCGCAGCAGCTCCTGGCCTTCAGAGGTCATAGCGCAATCCGACGTAGTAGAAGGTGCGGTGCGAGCTTTCGTTGCGGTTGGCGCTCTGCGACTTGCTGAACTCCATGCTGAGCTCGCTTTCGGCCACCCAGCGGGCCAGGAAGCGCTTGCTCGCGCGCAGGCCCGGGGCCCAGCGGCGCGTGCGCAGGCCGCTGTCCTCCGACTGCTGGTACAGGCGCAGCGACGGCTCCAGCAGCCAGCCTTCGCCGACGGCCGAGGCGTTGTTGTAGGAGAGCAGCTCGCCGTGGTAGGTCGGCCCGCGCAGCAGGGTCAGCAGCACGACGTGGGTGTCGCGGGCCGAGTACAGGTTGGTGCCGATCAGTTGCGCCCCCATGCTCCACACATTGCCGGTGCCGGGTTGGCCGTTGGGCAGGATGTCGGCCACGGGCGGCAGGGCGCCGACGTTGGTCAGGCGCAGGTCCGCGCCGGCCTGCCAGTGGGCGGTGACGGGGTGGGTGACGCTCACCATGGCCTGGGTGCTGAAGGCGGTGGTGCTGCGCACCTGCTGGCGCAGCACCGGCAGGCTCTGCGTGAGCAGCAGTTCGTACAGCGTGCGCGCCTGCACCTGGGCCACGGGGTTCTGGAAGAAGAGCGCGTTGCCCAGCATCAGCATGGGCGTGGCGCGGCGGTCGTAGAGGACGTTGACGATGGTGTTGTCCGCGCCCTGCCAGGTGCTCTGCGTGGAGACGATGTTCCAGCCCTTGAGCTGGGGGTCGTAGTCGAGCGAGCCCAGTGCGGTGAACTGGCCGGCCAGCAGGCGCAGCTCGGCGCCGAGGCCCCGGCGGTCCGACTGGCCGTCCAGGGTCTGCTGGATCCAGTACAGGCTGCCGCCGAAGCCCTTGGCGATCTCGTCGGCGTCGACGGAGACGCCCCAGAAGCGGCGCTTGGTGTCGAGCAGGGCGTCGGTGGGCGCGCCGGCCACGGCGTTGACGCGCCAGCGCGGCGCGAAGCGGTAGCCCGCCTGCACGCCGTCGAAGCGGCCCATCACGCCGCCGCCGGTGGGCGACTGCCGGCCCAGGCGCATCTGCACGCCCGGCGTCGTGAGCTTGTAGTCCACGTAGAGCGCGGTCAGCTTGTTGCGGCTCTTCTCGGGCCGCATCAGGTCGTTGGTCTTGGTGTCGCGCAGCACCAGGCGCAGGTCGCTGTCGGCGTCGCGGCGGCGCCAGTTCACGTCCACGCTGGAGAGGAGCTGGCGCTGGTCGGTGCCGGACAGGGTCGCGTCGTTGACGAGCTGGGGCAGGCCGCCGATCGGCGAGTCCTGGAACTCCTGGGTGCGGACCTTGGACTGGCCGCCGTAGTACATCAGCGCGAGCGAGCCGGCGAGGGTGGTCGTGACGGCCGTGCGGCCGGGCTCGCGGCCCGCCTGGATGGCGGCTTCCACCACGGGTGGCGCCAGCGTGAGCAGGGCTTCGCGCGCCCGCGCGGCGCCCGGCCCTTGCGGGTAGAGGGCCAGGTAGCGTTCGTAGTCGGCGCGCGCGCCTTCCGGGTCGCCCTGGCGCCAGCGCGCCGTGGCGCGCAGCTCCAGTGCGTCGATGCGGCCCTCGTGCGGCGGCAGGGCCAGCACTTCGTCCAGCCGCTCCAGCGCCTGGCCATGCTCGCCTTGCTCGATGAGCTGGCGCGCCGCCGCGAGCGCCACGCGGGAGCGTTCGCGCTCGGCGTCGGTCAGCGGGCGCGCCTCGGGCTCCGGGGCCACGGGCGTGGGCGCGGCGGCCGAGGCGGCAGCGGCCGGTGCCGGCGGCGACAGGGCCTCCGCCTGGTTGGCCAGCACCAGCTCGATGCTGCGGTTGCCCTGGCCGGGCCGGGCGGTGAAGGCCGTGGCCGTGCTGAAGCGCAGCACCAGCTTGCGGCTGCGCTCGGCGGTGCCGCTGGCTTCGTCGGTCAGCAGCACGAGGTAGCCGCCCCGGGGCAGGGGAACGCGGCGTTCGCTGGCCACGAGATTGAGCGCATCGCCCGTGGCGAGCACGTCGTAGTAGACCTGGGCGAGGTTGCCGTCGCGGGCCGACACCGTCCGCACCAGTTGCACCGGCGCCGCGAAGCGCACGGTGACGATGGCGTTGCGGCCCTCGCGCCGGGCCTCGACGTCGTCCAGCACCTGGGCCTCGGCCGGGAGCAGCGTGGCGCCAAGGAGGAGGGCCAGCGCGACGGCGTGCAGGCGGGAGCGGAAGGCGGCAGTGCCGCGGCCGGTGAAGTGCATTGTTGTCAGTCCCATTTCGTGTAAGGCGATCCCTTGCTGCCGAGCGGCCGGTGGCAGCCTGAGGTGGAGCAGTCGGTCGGTACCGGCGTCTTGGTGCGGTGGGTCAGCGACATGCGCTCCATCGACCCGAGGTAGTTGGTGCCCGAGGCATGACAGGCCTTGCACCAGCCGGCGCCGCTGCCCTGGCTGCCGTTGTGGTTCATCTTCTGGGCCCAACTGGTCACGCTGGTGTGGCAGGCGTTGCACTCCATGGCGGCGCCGTTGAGCAGCTGCGCCTCGGGGATGTGGTTGCTCGGCTTGGCGGTGGCGCCCTGCGAGGTGTAGCTGCCGCTGTGGCAGGTCTTGCACTGGCCGGTGACGCTCACGTTGGCGTGGAAGCGCCCGCCCGCCCAGGAGGCGTAGCCGGCCTTGTGGCAGCTGTCGCAGTTGGTGATGACGACGCCGGTGAGCGTCTGGTAGGGGATGTGGCCGGCCGGACGGCCGTCGGCCGGCGGGTAGGCGCCGCTGTGGCAACTGGCGCACTGGTTGGCCACGGGCAGCTGGGTGTGGTTCCACTTGGTGGGCTTCCAGGCCGTGGTGCTGTGGCAGGCGATGCAGTTGGTGGCGCCGACCGGCATGTGGCTGGCGGCCTTGCCCGTGGCCGCGCTGCCGTTGTGGCAGCTCGAGCAGTTGGTGGCGACGGTGAAGCTGCTGTGGTCGACCTTGGCGCCGGTCCAGCTCGTCGTGCTCTTGTGGCAGTTCTCACACACCGTCTGGCCCGCATGCACCGCGGTGGCTGGGCGCACCGAGAGGTGGCATGACGAGCAGCTCGTCGTCACCGTCACGCTGGCGTGCAGCCGGGCGGGCGTCCAGGACGTGTAGCCGGCCTTGTGGCAGCTGTCGCAGTTGGCCGAGGCCAGCGTCGCGACGAGCTGGTAGGGCGTGTGCGTGGCGGGCTTGCCGTCGGCCGGCGGATAGGCGCCGTTGTGGCAGCTGGCGCATTGGTTGGCCACGGGCAGCTGGGTGTGGTTCCACTTGGTGGGCTTCCAGCCCGTGGTGTTGTGGCAGCTGATGCAGTTGGTGGCGGCCACGGGAATGTGGGCCGAAGGCTTGCCGGTGGCGCTGCTGCCGTTGTGGCAGCTGGCGCAGTTGGTGGCGACGGTGAACGTGCTGTGGTCCACCTTGGCGCTCGTCCAGCTCGTGGTGCTCTTGTGGCAGTTCTCGCAGACCGTCTGGCCGGCATGGATGGCCGTGTTGGGCTTGATGCCGGCATGGCAGCTGGCGCAGCTGTTCACCACCGTCACGCTGGCGTGCAGCCGGGCGGGCGTCCAGGACGTGTAGCCGGCCTTGTGGCAGCTGTCGCAGTTGGCCGAGGCCAGCGTCCCGACGAGCTGGTAAGGCGTGTGCGTGGCCGGCTTGCCGTCGGCCGGCGGGTAGGCGCCGCTGTGGCAGCTGGCGCACTGGCCGGTGACGGGCAGCTGGGTGTGGTTCCACTTGGTCGGCTTCCAGCCCGCGGTGCTGTGGCAGCTGATGCAGTTGGTGGCGGCCACGGGGATGTGGGCCGCCGGCTTGCCGGTGGCGCTGCTGCCGTTGTGGCAGCTGGCGCAGTTGGTGGCCGCGGTGAAGGTGCTGTGGTCGACCTTGGCCGTGCTCCAGCTCGACGTGCTCTTGTGGCAGCTCTCGCAGACGGTCTGGCCGGCATGGATGGCGGTGTTGGGCTTGCTCGACGCGTGGCAGCTCGCGCAGCTGTCGACGACCGTGACGCTGGCGTGCAGTCGCGCCGGCGTCCAGGACGTGTAGCCGGCCTTGTGGCAGCTGTCGCAGTTGGCCGAGGCCAGCGTGGCCACCAGCTGGTAGGGCGTGTGCGTGGCGGGCTTGCCGTCGGCCGGCGGGTAGGCACCGCTGTGGCAGCTGGCGCACTGGCCAGTCACCGGCAGCTGCGTGTGGTTCCACTTGGTGGGCTTCCAGCCCGAGGTGCTGTGGCAGCTGATGCAGTTGGTGGCCGCCACGGGGATGTGGGCCGCCGGCTTGCCGGTGGCGCTGCTGCCGTTATGGCAGCTGGTGCAATTGGTGGCGGCGGTGAAGGTGCTGTGGTCGACCTTGGCCGTGCTCCAGCTCGACGTGCTCTTGTGGCAGCTCTCGCAGACGGTCTGGCCGGCGTGGATGGCGGTGTTGGGCTTGCTCGACGCGTGGCAGCTCGCGCAGCTGTCGACGACCGTGACGCTGGCATGCAGCCGGGCCGGCGCCCAGGCCGTGTAGCCGGCCTTGTGGCAGCTGTCGCAGTTGGCCGAGGCCAGCGTGGCCACCAGCTGGTAGGGCGTGTGCGTGGCGGGTTTGCCATCGGCCGGCGGGTAGGCGCCGCTGTGGCAGCTGGCGCATTGGCCGGTCACCGGCAGCTGGGTGTGGTTCCACTTGGTGGGCTTCCAGCCCGAAGTGCTGTGGCAGCTGAAGCAGTTGGTGGCGGCGCTGGGGATGTGGGTCGCGGGCTTGCCCGTGGCGCCGCTGCCGTTGTGGCAGCTGGCGCAGTTGGTGGCGGCGTTGAAGCTGCCGTGATCGACCTTGGCCGTGCTCCAGCTCGTCGTGCTCTTGTGGCAGTTCTCGCAGACGGTCTGGCCGGCGTGGATGGCGGTGTTGGGTTTGCTCGACGCATGGCAGGTCGCGCAGCTGCCGGTCACGGCCACGCTGGTGTGCAGCTTGGCGGGCGTCCAGGCGGTGTAGCCGGCCCTGTGGCAGCTGTCGCAGCCTAGCGAGGCCAGCGCGGTGACGCTGGTGTAGGGCGTGTGCGTGGCGGGCTTGCCGTCGGCCGGCGGGTAGGCGCCGCTGTGGCAGCTGGCGCACTGGCCGGTGACCGGCAACTGGGTGTGGTTCCACTTGGTGGGCTTCCAGCCCGAGGTGGCGTGGCAGGCCGCGCAGTTGGCGGCGCCCACGGGGATGTGGCTGCCGGGCTTGCCCGTGGCGGCATTGCCGTTGTGGCAGCTGGCGCAGTTGGTGGCGGTGGTGAAGCTGGCGTGGTCCACCTTGCCGCCGGACCAGCTCGTCGTGCTCTTGTGGCAGCTCTCGCACACCGTCTGCCCCGCGTGCACGGCGGTGTTGGGCTTGGTGGAGGCGTGGCAGGTCGCGCAGCTGTCCGTCACGTTCACGCTGGCGTGCAGCTTGGCGGGTGCCCAGGCGGTGTAGCCGGCCTTGTGGCAGCTGTCGCAGCCCAGGGAGGCCAGCGCCGAGACGTTGGTGTAGGGCGTGTGCGTGGCCGGCTTGCCGTCGGCCGGCGGATAGGCGCCGCTGTGGCAGCTGGCGCACTGGCCGGTGACCGGCAGCTGGGTGTGGTTCCACTTGGTCGGCTTCCAGCCCGAGGTGGCGTGGCAGGTCGCGCAGTTGGCGGCGCCCACGGGGATGTGGGCCGCGGGCTTGCCGGTGGCCGCGCTGCCGTTGTGGCAGCTGGCGCAGTTGGTGGCCGTGGTGAAGGCGGCGTGGTCGACCTTGGCGCCGGACCAGGCGGTGGTGCTCTTGTGGCAGCTTTCGCAGACGGTCTGGCCCGCGTGCACGGCGGTGTTGGGCTTGCTCGACGCATGGCAGGTCGCGCAGCTGTCCGTCACGTTGACGCTGGCGTGCAGCTTGGCGGGCGTCCAGGACGAGAAGCCTGCCTTGTGGCAGCTGTCGCAGGCGAGGTTGGCCAGCGAGGCGACGGCCGTGAAGGGCGTGTGGTTGGCGGACTTGCCGGTGGCCTTGACGCCGTTGTGGCAGCTCGCGCAGCTGCCGGGCACCACGCCCGCGTGGTTGAACCCGGAGGCCGGCTTCCAGGCGCTGGTGCGGTGGCAGCTGTCGCAGGATGCGGTGGTGGCGATGTGGTCGGCCGGCTTGCCGGTCGACATGACGCCGTTGTGGCAACTGGCGCAGCTGCCCGCGGCGATGCCCTTGTGGTCCATCTTGGCGCCGGTGAAGCTGCGCGTGCCGTGGCAGCTGTCGCAGCTCTGGCTGGTGGGAATGTGGGTGGCGGGCTTGACGATGTTGGTCTTGGCCAGGCGCGCGCCCGAGGTGTGACAGGACTCGCAGTCGCGCGGCGTGCCCTTGAAGACGCCGGCCTGGTGGCAGCTCTCGCAGCGCTGGTTCTGGTGGGCGCCCGTCAGTGCGAAGCCGGTCTTGAGGTGGTCGAACTCCGTGCCGCCGGTCGCGGCGTGTGCCACGCGGGATGCGTGCAGGCCCATCGCGAGCGCCACGAGCAGCAGCGCGGCGATGAGCCACGGGCGCAGGAGACCGAGGTGTCGTCTTGGCATCAGGAGGCTCCCACAGGGCGCGCGCTGCGGCGCGTGTCGAGGTCACGCCAGCCGCTGGGCTGGTGGCATTGGTCACAGCGCACGCCGAAGCTGCGCTCATGCACGTCGTCGCGGGCGTGGCAGGCCACGCAGATCGTGTCCAGAGGCGCGGCGCGCTTGCCGGCCGGCGCCGCTTGCGTGTGGCAGCTTTCGCAGGCGGCACTCAGGTGCCTGCCCTCCAGCACGTAGCGGGTTTCACGGGCATGGTCGAAGCGCCAGGTCTTCCAGCTGCGCGTGCCGTGGCAGGACTCGCAGGCCGTGCCGAAGCGGGCCTTGTGCCGGTCGTCCTTGAGGTGGCAGCCGACGCAGGCCCGCGGCGCGTCGCGGAAGCGCCGGCTGGCATGGCAGGCCTTGCACTCGGTGGTCTGGTGGGCGCCCGTCAGCGCGAAGCGGGCGCGGCGATGGTCGTAGTTCTCGACCTTCCAGCCCGTCTCGCCATGGCAGGCCTGGCAGCGCTCGCCCAGCTGGGCCTCGTGCTTGTCGTCCTTGCGGTGGCAGTCGATGCAGGCCGTCGGCGTGCCGCGGTAGCTGCGCAGGTCGCGGTGGCAGCTCTCGCACTTCAGCGTGGCGGCCGCGTGGGCGCCGCGCAGCGGGAAGCGGGTCTGGGCGTGGGAGAAGCGGCGTGCCGCCCAGTCGTTCTCGGTGTGGCAGTCGGCGCAGCGCTCGCCGAGATGACCCTCGTGCTTGTCGTCCTTCCTGTGGCAGCCGATGCAGGTGCCGGGGGCCTCCCGGTAGACCAGGCTCTGGTGGCAGTCCTTGCAGCCGGCCTTGACGTGGCGGCCCAGCAGCGGGAAGGCGGTGCGGTCATGGTCGAAGCGCCTCACCTCGCGCCAGCCGCGCTCGCTGTGGCAGCTGCTGCATTCGGTGCCGAGCGTCGCCTTGTGCTTGTCGTCCTTGCGGTGGCAGGCGATGCAGGCGGTCTCGAGCTTGTCGCGGTAGAGGTTGCCGGCGTGGCAGCTGGTGCACTTCACGTCGCGGTGCCGGTCCCGCAGGGGGTAGCGGGTGTCCACGTCGTGGCGGAAGGCGATGTCGCGCCAGCGCTTCTCGCCATGGCAGCTCTCGCACTTGTCGCCGAACTGGCCCTTGTGCTTGTCGTCCTTGCGGTGGCAGCCGACGCACTCGCGCGGCGTGTCCTTGTACTCGCGCGTGCGGTGGCAGTCCTCGCACTTGGCCGCGTCGTGGGCACCGAGCAGCGGGAAGCGCGTCGTCGAGTGGTCGAAGCGCGTCTCGCGCCAACCGCGCTCGTCGTGGCAGCTCTCGCATTTGGTGCCGAGCGAGGCCTTGTGCACGTCGTCCTTGCGGTGGCAGCCGTTGCAGTCCTGCGGTGCCGCGCTGTACTTGCGGCCGGCCGCATGGCACTTCGCGCAGTCGGTGTCGCGGTGCTTGCCGCGCAGGGCGTAGTCGGTCTGCGCGTGGTCGAAGGACTTGGTGTCGAGCGGGGCGATCCTCATGTCACGCCCCTTGTGCTCGGTGTGGCAGGAGCGGCAGCTCTGCCCGGCCTTCATGCGGCCGTGCAGGCCGGTCCGGGCCGACAGGTCGCGGCCGATGTCCTTGTGGCAGTCGGCGCAGAGCCGGTCCTGGTCCTTGCGGTCGAAGGGCGTGTGGCAGCTGCGGCAGGCGTCGTCCCACTTCGCATGCGCCTGGGTCAGCACGCCGGGCGACAGCGCGGACTCCATCGAGCCCGCGGCCAGCGCCGCCTGGCCGAGCCACAGCAGCGCCAGGGCGGCGGCCCAGCGCGCCAGGGCGCCGATGCGGCGGGCGAGCGCGCGCGGCGTCATCCGCGCCGTCCCTGGTGGAGGTGGGGTTGCCCATGGGCCATGGCCTCAATAGACGTGGACCGCCACGATGTGCACGACGGCGCAGACCACCATCAGGTACACGAAGGGGATGTGCAGCACATGCCAGAGCTCGAAGAGCCGCGTCGCGCGCCCGTACTGCGCCACGCGCAGCGCGCCGGCATAGGCCTCGGCGATGGCGGCCAGGCTGTGCGTCCTCTCGCCGCGGCGCTCCAGCCGGCGCAGCGCCTTGCGGACGGCATGCAGCTCAGCCCGCCGCCGCCAGGGCAGCAGCACGAAGGCCTCGAAATGACCCGCGAGGTCATGCCCCGGCCGTGCGGCGAGCTGCCGGGCGGACGTGGCGAAGCGGTGCAGCGGCGCGGTGACCGTGGGCGTGTCGCTCCAGACGGATTCCCCGCGGGCCTCCGCCACACCCAGGCCCTGCAGCAGGCGGCCGAGTTCCTCATGCTCGCCGTTCAGGCCGCGGTGGGTCAGCAGGTAGAGGAAGCGGCCGACGACGCCGCTGCCGGCCACGATGAGCATGCTCCACAGCGCCACGCCGGCGTTCAGTGAGCCGATGCGAAAGCCGGAGTGCAGCAGGATCAGCAGCGGCCCGGCCACGCCCAGCACCATGTGGACGACGAACCAGGGCTTGGCGGAGCCGAGCTGCTGCAGGGCGCGCACCCGTTTGCGCAGCGGATATGCAAAAAGTAACAACATCGCCACGCCGCCGGCGATGCCCAGGCCATAGCCCAGGTCCGAGGTCGCCTGCAGGTTTGCCAGCCGCACGACCACCCAGGCCGCGGCCACCAGCAGGGCGATGGCAAGGCTGATCCAGCCTTCGCCCAGGGAGTAGCGCCCACCGCGTGTTGCTCCGCCCGACTGGCGTGGGGAGCTTGTAGTTGTCATTTCCGCCATGCCTCAAGGGTGTCAGTGGCCTCTTATGGCCACATGAAGTACGTAATGAAATGTTGCTGCGCTTGAAATCTTGGGCGGACGTTGGCCGTCCCGGCTGAAGCCCGCCTTAAGCTGGCTGTCGGGAGCCTGCGAGCCTTCGGATTGCGCGAAGTTGCACCGGCTTGGTTCATGTCCGCTTAAGCCTCCCCGCCAAAGCTCGCGGCCCATGCGGACGAGCGGCGGACACCTCCTGATGCTGGCTGTGCACGGCATGCCGGCCGAGGCCTGCGCGCTGCTGAGGGCGTTGGCGGCCGCGCGCGGCTGGTACGTGCGTTGCGACGAGCGGCCCGCGCCGCGCGTGCAAAGCGGCGACGTGGTCGTGGCCATGGCCGCCCAATGGCAAGCTGCACCCCAGCGCCGCCGCCCGCGCGGCCTGCTGCTGCTGGCGCCGCCGCCGGGCGACGACGCGCAGCAGTTGCCGGAGCTGCCGGGCGACGTGCCCGGCGCCGTCCTGCCCTGGCCCTGCGAGGCCTCTGCGCTGCTGGACCAGCTGCTGCAGCTGCTGGCGCCCGCGCCGCTGCAGCTCGACGCCGCCAGGCGCGCGGTGTGCCACCGCGGCCAGACGGTGAGGCTCACCCCCAAGGAATGCCGCATCCTGCAGGTGCTGCTGGCCCACGCCGGCCAGGCGGTGGCCCGGGAGACGCTGGAGGCCGAGCTGCACGCCTGGGGCCAGGAGTTCGAGAGCAACACCCTCGACGTGCACGTCCATCGCCTGCGGCACAAGCTGCCCGATGCGGGCATCCGCGCGGTGCGCGGCTACGGCTACGTGCTCATCGCGCGGCGCTGAAGACGGCCGCAGACCTAACGACAAGAGTGCTTGCCTGCCCGGCCGCTTCCGCCGGGGCTTCAGCCGTGCTTAAGGGCTGGCTTCCACACTCGAATTTCCACCCCCTGATGCCACCGGACCGACCCGTTTGGCAGGCCGGCGCCGGCATCCCTGCCGAGCGCGACGCGGCAATCCAGGCCTGATTTGGAGTACGCCTGTGTTTTCTCTTCGTCGGCGCAGCATTTGGCTCGCCCTGGTGTCCGCCCTGGCGGGCGTGGCCGCATCCGCATCCGCGGCGCCAACAGCGGAATTCGCCGTCGACCCGGCGCAGTTGCAGGCGCTCGGCGTCGCCACGCAGAAGCTGACGGCGCCGTCGACTGCCGTCGGCGCGCCGTCGCCGGCCCGGGTCGTCCTGCCTCCCGAGCTGGACACCGTGGTCAGCGCCCCCGTCGACGGCGTCGTGACGCAAGTCCTGGTGAGCGCGCAGGACGCGGTCAGGCCGGGCCAGCCCCTGCTGCGCCTGACCAGCCCCGCCCTCGGCGAGATGCAGCTGCGCCTGATGGAGGCCGGCACCCGGCTCCAGCTGGCCCGGCAGACGCTCGACCGCGAACGCCGCCTGTTCGACGAAGGCATCATCCCGGAGCGGCGCGTGCAGGAGGCCCAGGCCGCGCAGCGCTCCGCCGAGGCGGGCCAGCGCCAGGCGGAGGCGGCGTTGCGCCTGGCCGGCGTGGGCGACGCGACGATCAAGCGCGTGGTGGCCGGCGGCCCGTTGGACGATGCCCTGACGGTGCCGGCGCGCGCCGCCGGCTGGGTGACGGCGCTGGAGGTGCGCCCCGGCCAGCGGGTCCGCGAGGCCGACGTGCTGGCGCGCCTGGCCAACCCGCGCGAGGTCTGGCTGGAGGCGCAGCTGCCGGTGGGCTCCGCGGTGGCGGCGGGCCAGCCTGTTGCCGTGGTGGGGCGCGACGTGTCGGCGGTGGCGCAGGCGCTGGGGCCGCTGGTGGGTGAAGGCCAGACGCAGACGCTGCGCGCCCGGGTCACCCGCGGCGCCTCGCTGCTGCGGCCGGGCGAGGTCGTCCAGGTCAACGTGTCGCGCACGGCTGGCAGCGGCTGGGCGCTGCCCCAGGCCGCCGTGGTCCATCACGAGGGCCAGGCCTATGTCTTCGTGCGCGGCGCGCGCGGCTTCGTCGCGACGCCGGTGCAGCTGCTCGGCGGCGCGGCCGGCGTCGCCCAGGTCACGGGCGATCTCAAGGCCGGCCAGGAGGTGGCCGTGCGCGCCGTCGTGGCGCTCAAGTCGGCCTGGCTCGGCCACGGCGGGGGCGAGTGATGCTGGCCGGTCTCGTGCAATTCGCGCTGTCGCAGCGCCTGTTCGTGCTGCTGGGTGCGGTGTTGCTGGGCGGCTTCGGGTGGTGGTCCTTCCGCGACCTGCCCATCGACGCCTTCCCCGACGTCTCCAGCACCCAGGTCAAGATCATCCTGAAGGCGCCGGGCATGACGCCCGAGGAGGTCGAGACACGCATCGCCGCGCCCATCGAGGTGGAGATGCTCGGCATCCCCCGGCAGAAGATGCTCCGCTCGGTCTCGAAGTACGGCATCGTCGACGTGACGGTGGACTTCGAGGACGGCGTCGACATCTACTGGGCGCGCCAGCAGGTGGCCGAGCGCCTGTCGGGCATCCAGGGTGAGCTGCCCGCCGGACTGAGCGGCGGCATGGCGCCGATCACGACGCCGCTGGGGGAGATGTACCAGTTCACCGTCGAGGCGCCCGACATGAGCCTGGAGGAGCGCCGCGCGCTGCTGGACTGGGTCATCCGCCCGGCCCTGCGCACCGTGCCCGGCGTCGCCGACGTGAATGCGCTGGGCGGCAAGGTCCGCGCCTTCGAGGTGGTGCCCGACCTGGCCCGGCTCGCGGCCCTGGGCCTGTCGACGGCGTCGCTCAAGACGGCCATCGAGCAGAACAACCGCAACGACGGGGCCGGCCGGCTCGGCGACGGCGACGAGGTGCTGCTGGTGCGCGCCGAAGGCAACCTGCGCACGGCCGACGACGTGGCGGCCACCGTGGTCACGCGGCGCAATGGCGTGCCGGTGCGCATCAGCGACGTCGCCGAGGTGCGCCTGGGCAGCCTGACGCGCTACGGCGTCGTCACCAAGGACGGCAAGGGCGAGGCCGTGGAGGGCCTGGTGCTGGGCCTGGCGGGCGCGAACGCGCGCAAGGTCGTCGAGGGCGTGGCCGGCAAGCTGGCCGAGCTGCAGGCCACCCTGCCCAAGGGCGTGGCGCTCAAGCCCTTCTACAACCGCGCCCAGCTCGTCGACAAGGCGGTGGGCACGGTCTCCAAGGCCCTGCTCGAGGCGACCGTGCTGGTGCTCGTGCTGCTGGGCGCCTTCCTGGGCAACCTGCGGGCGGCCGTCACCGTGGCCCTGGTGCTGCCGCTGGCCGCGCTGTGGACCTTCATCGCCATGCGGCTGTGGGGCATGTCGGCCAACCTGATGAGCCTCGGTGGCCTGGCCATTGCGCTGGGCATGCTGGTGGATGCGGCCGTCGTCGTGGTCGAGAACGTGGTGCAGCACCTGGCCCACGAGCCCGCGGCCGGCCGCCTCCCGCGCCTGCACGTGCTGCTGCGCGCGGTGCGCGAGGTGGCCTCGCCGGTGGCCGCCGGCGTGCTCATCATCGTCACCGTCTTCCTGCCGCTGCTGACGCTGCAGAACCTGGAAGGCAAGTTCTTCGTGCCGGTGGCCCTGACCATCGTCTTCGCGCTGGCCGGCTCGCTGCTGCTGTCGCTGACCGTCATCCCCGTGGTGGCGAGCCTGCTCATCCGCCAGGCCTCTCACGGGGAGCCCTGGCTGGTGCGCCAGCTGCAGCGCCTGTATGCCCCGGTGCTGGGCCTGGCCCTGCGGCGCGAGAAGGCGGTCTACCTGATCGCCGTGCTGCTGCTGGCGCTGGCCGCGGCCGTCTACCTGCGCGTGGGCAAGACCTTCCTGCCCACCATGGACGAGGGCGACCTCATCGTCGGCATCGAGAAGCTGCCGTCGATCGGCCTGGAGGAGTCGGCCGCGCTGGACCTCAAGCTGCAGCAGGCGCTGCTTGCCCGCATCCCGGAGATCCAGGGCATGGTGGCCCGCGCGGGCGCCGACGAGATCGGCCTGGACCCGATGGGCCTGAACCAGACGGACACCTTCCTCGTGCTCAAGCCGCGCCACGAGTGGCAGCTCGCCGACAAGGACGCGCTGATCGCCCGCATCCGCGAGGTGTTGGACGGCATGCCCGGCATCCGCTACGCCTTCACCCAGCCCATCGACATGCGCGTCTCCGAGATGATCCTCGGCGTGCGGGGCGACCTCGCGGTCAAGGTGTTCGGCCCCGATCTCACGGTGCTCAACGAGCTGGCGGGCCGCATCGAGACGGTGCTCAAGACCGTGCCGGGCAACCGCGACGTCTACACCGTGCGCAACGACGGCGTGCAATACCTGCGCGTGGTCGTCGACCGGCTCGCCGCCGGCCAGCACGGCCTGACGGTGGAAGACGTGCAGGACGCCCTGCGCGCCCAGGTCGAAGGCCAGCGTGCCGGCCAGTTGATCGAGGGGGTGAGGCGCACGCCCATCCTGCTGCGCGGGCCCGAGTCGGTGCGGCTGTCGCCGGCCGAGTTCGAGGCCCTGCAGATCGCCACGCCCGACGGGCGCTCGGTGCCGCTGCGCAGCCTGGCCACGCTGTCGCGCAGCGGCGGGCCGGTGCAGGTCAACCGCGAGCTCGGCAGCCGCTACAGCGTCGTCATCGCCAACGTGGAAGGCCGCGACCTGGTGGGCTTCGTGGAGGACGCGCGGCAGAAGGTCAGCGAGCAGGTCAAGCTGCCGACCGGCTACCGGCTGAGCTGGGGCGGCCAGTTCGAGAACCAGCAGCGCGCGGCGGCGCGGCTCGGCCTCGTCGTGCCGCTGGCGCTGGGCATCATCTTCATCATCCTGTTCTCCACCTTCGGCTCGTTGCGGCAGTCGCTGCTGGTGCTCAGCAACATCCCGTTCGCCCTGGTGGGTGGCGTCATCGGCCTGTGGGTCACGGACGAATACCTGTCGGTGCCGGCCTCGGTGGGCTTCATCGCGCTGCTGGGCATCGCCGTGCTGAACGGCGTCGTGCTCGTCAGCTACTTCAATCAACTGCATGCCGAAGGCCTGTCGCTGCAGGAGTGCGTCGTGCAGGGCTGCCAGCGGCGCCTCAGGCCGGTGCTGATGACGGCCTCGATCACGGCCTTCGGCCTGATCCCGCTGCTGCTGGCCACGGGCCCCGGCTCCGAGATCCAGCGGCCCCTCGCCATCGTCGTCATCGGCGGCCTCATCACCGCGACCGCGCTCACGCTGGTCCTGCTGCCCGTGCTCTACCTGCGCCACGGCAAGCCGGCCCCCGCCGGCCTCGCCACCCCGGAGATTGCCCATGAGTGACTGCTGCCTGCACCTGCTGTGCCCGCTGGCCGTCGAGGAACGTGTCGTCGACCTGCTGCTCGCCCTCGGCGAGTCCGGCGTCTTCACCAGCGCGCCCACCCATGCCCACGGCTTCGCCCACGGCCGGCTGAATGCGGCCGAGCAGGTGAGCGGCCGCAGCCGCGCCAGCCTGATCCACCTCGTGCTGCCGGCACGGGAGGTCGACGGCCTGCTGGCCGAGCTGAGCCGCGAGCTGCCCCACAGCGGCGTGCGCTACTGGGTGACCGAGGTGCAGCGCCAGGGGGAACTGGCATGAGGCGCATCCTCACGGCCGGCCTCGGCCTGCTGCTGTCCGCGGCGCTGCAGGCCCAGCCCGTCGCCACACCGGACTGGCTGCCGGGCACGGCCCAGGCGACGGCCTGGATCGAGGGCGATGCCAGCGTCGCCCTGGCACGCCATGGCACGGCGGCGGCAGGGCATGCGGCGCAGGCCCTGTCCGCGGGCCCGCATGAGTGGGCCCTGCGCCTGCAGGCCCAGCGCCGCCAGATGCAGGACGGCGGCTCGCCGTCGCGCGAATGGCAGGCGCACCTGGAGCGGCCGTTGCGCATCAACGGCAAGGCGGCGCTGGACACCCAGCTCGGCGACACCGAGCGCGAACTGGCCCGCGCCCTGCTCGGCGAGGCCCGGCATGAATCGGCGCGGGCCCTGGCCGAACTGTGGATCGGCGAGCTGGCCGCCCGCCGCCGCGAGGCCCTGGCCGCCGCCCAGGTGGGCCTGGCCGAGGCCAACCTCGCTGCCGTGCAGAAGCGCCGCCGCGCGGGCGACGCCGCCTTGCTGGACGAGCAGCAGGCCCGGGCCGACCTGGGCGAGGCGCAGCGCGAGCAGGCCCTGGCGCGCACCGTGCTGGCCAAGGCGCGTGCGGCGCTGTCCACCCGCTTCGGGGCCGAGTTGCCGGCCGATGCGGCCCTGGGCGAGGTCGGCGAGCCGGCGCTGCCCGAGGCGGCATGGCATGCCCGCGTCATGGAGGAGTCCGACGCGATCAAGGCACGCGAGGCGGAGCTGCGCCGCGCCCGGCTGACCGCCGCCCGCGCCCGGGCCGACCGGGTGGCGGACCCGGTCGTGGGCGTCTTCACCGCCAGCGAGGCGCGCGGCAACGAGCGGCTGCTGGGCCTGAGCCTGACGCTGCCGCTCGGCGGCACCCATCGCGAACAGCAGTCGCTGCGGATGGCCCGCGAGGCCGACATGGCTGAGGCCGCGCTGGAGCAGCTGCGGCGCGAGGTCGACCTGCAGGCCCGCGAGGCCTGGGCCGATGCCGAGGGCAGCCGCGAGCGCTGGCGCCTGAGCCGCGAGACGGCGCGGCTGGCTGGCGAGAACGCCCGCCTGGTGCAGCGCGCCTATGCCCTCGGCGAGGCCGACCTGCAGACCCTGCTGTCGGCCCGCCGCCAGGCCGCGCTCGGCATGACGGCGGCGCTGGAGGCCCAGGCCGAGGGGCTGCGCGCGCAGGCGCGGCTGCTGATCGACGCCCACCAGGTGTGGGACCTCGAGCATGACTGAGCGGGCGGCCGATGCAGGAACGACACTTCGGGGTGGCGTCGGGTGACGCCATCGCGATGAGGACGACATGCGTTTGCTTTTGCTAGAGGACGACGCCACGCTCGGCGAGGCGCTGAGCGGCTTCCTTCGACTGGAAGGCCATGTGGTGGACTGGTTCCAGCGCCTCGGCGATGCGCGGGCCGTGATGGGCGAGCCCTTCGACGTGCTGCTCATCGACTGGCAGCTGCCCGACGGCTCCGGCGTGGACTGGGTGCGCCAGCTGCGGGCGCAGGGCCGCACCATGCCCATCTTCGTGCTGACCGCGCGCGACCTGCTGCAGGACCGCATCCACGGCCTGGACAGCGGCGCCGACGACTACCTGGTCAAGCCCTTTCCCCCGGAGGAGCTGGTGGCGCGGCTGCGCGCGGTGCGCCGGCGGCAGCTGGCCCAGGGAGCGCCCCGCCTCGGCCTGCCCGGCGGCGTCAGCGTCGATCTGCCGGGCCGCGCGGTGTGGCGGGATGACGTCCAGGTCGAGCTGACGGCGCGCGAATGGTCGCTGCTGGAGGCCCTGGCCTCGCGCGCCGGTCGCGTCGTGACACGCTCCGAGCTGGAGTCGCTGTCCCAGGGCTTCGACGGCGACGCCAGCAGCAACGTGCTGGAGGTCCATGTGTCCAACCTGCGCCGCAAGCTCGGGCGGGACCTCATCGAGACCGTCCGCGGCCTGGGCTACCGAGTGCCGAAATGAGCGCAGCGCAGGGCCGCCCCCAGCAAGCTCGCTCCCGCCTGGCGGGAGTAAGCCCGGACTTGAGATGCCCTGAGGGCATCTCATGCCTGGCGAACGCCTGGCCGATCCGTCGGACAGGCAAGGCCGCAGGCCGAAGGGTGCCCCAATGACCACGCCCCGGGTCTTCCCTTCCTTGCGCAGGGAACTCCTGCGCGTGACCACCGCCGTCGCCATCGGCTGGCTCATCGTGCTCGGCTTCACCGTGACCTGGGCCGCCCGCCATGAAGTGGACGAACTGCTGGACGAGGCCCTGCGCGAAGCGGCCGAGGTCATGTACGGCGTGCTGACGACCGCGCCGCAGCTGGCGGACAGCGGCAGTTCGCTGCCGCAGGTGCTGCCCGCCCCGCCGCACGACGAGAAGTTCGTCTGGCAGCTCGTCGACGCCCGGGGGCGGGTCATCCGCCGTTCACACAAGGCCCCGGTCACCCCCCTCAGCGACGTGACGCGGACGGGCTGGTTCGACCATGCCGGGCAGTGGCGGGTGTACGGCGTGTCCGTGGGCGGGGAAGCGCCACAGATGCTCTACGTGGCCCAGGTCGGCGCGGAGCGCAACAAGGACCGCCTCGAAGCCATCAGCACCGTGCTGCTGGCCGCGCTGACGGTCAGCCTGCTCTGGGCCGCGCTGCTTCGCCAGCGCGTCGACCGCGCGCTGCGCCCGCTGGTGCAGCTGACCCGGCAGATCGAGACCTACGACCCGCTGCGGCCGGCGACCGAACCGGCGGCGGGCCACCGCGAGGAGACGGCGGCCATCTCGGAGGCGGTGCGCTCCCTGGGCCGCCGGCTCGCTCACAAGGTGAGGTTGGAGCAGGCCTTTGCCGCCTGCGCGGCGCACTCGCTGCGCACGCCCCTGGCGGGCATGGATGCGCAACTCGCGCTCGCCCAGCGCGAGCCGGCCGACGCCGTGCCGCAGCGCCTGGAACGCACCCGCGCCGCGCTGACGCGGCTGACGCGGGTGGTGCAGTCCCTGCTCGCGCTGTTCCGCGCCGGCGAGGACTGGGGCCTGGAACTGCGCCTGTGCCGGCTCTCGGAGCTGGTGGCCGAGATCCCGGTCGAGGGGCTGGCCGTCACCGTCGAGGCGGACGTCGACTTCATGGCCGACCCCAACCTCGTCACCATCGCCCTCGTCAACCTGCTGGACAACGCCGTGCGGTTCAACGCACGCCACGTGCGGCTCTACGGCTCGATCGACTTGCATAACGTCTGCCTGCGCATGCAGGACGACGGCACCGGCATGACGGAGGCGCGCTGGCAGGAAGTGCAGAAGGCGCTCAAGGCGGAGGAGGTGGGTTCCGGCCTCGGGCTGGGGCTGCGCCTGGCCACGCTGGTGGCCGAGGCCCACGGCGGGCAGCTCAGGCTGCCCCGGCCGCTGCCTGACCAACTGGGTTTTCTCGTCGAGCTCTGGTTGTCGACTCACCTTCCGGCCAACGCCGGCACCGAACGGGGCCAACCAGGCTGAAGCCGGCCGGTTCCGCGATTTTGGGGATGACCGGCGCCTGCCGGCTGCCTAGAGTGCGCCGCCATCACCAGACCGAAAGGGGCGGGCATGGCGTGGGTCGAGACGATGCTGGGCACCGGGCCCGCCATGGCGCAGGAAGACGACCGCGGGACCGAGGTCATGAGCTGGCTGGCGGGCGGCACGGTGCTGGTGGCCCTGGTGTTGTTCGCGCTGGCCCAGTCGCTGCGGCTGCCGGCGCACTTCGGCGTCGAGGATTGGCTGGGCTGGAAGAACCCGGCAACGCTGGCCCGCACGCTGGACGCCTGGCGCCTCGTCCACGGCCATGAGCGCATCCCCGCCGCCACCGCCTACCTGCTGATCGACACGGCCCTCTTCATGCCGTTGTATGGCCTGGCCCTGTTGTGGGCGACACGGCAGCTGCGGCAGACGCTCAAGGGCGGCGGCTTCGCGGGCTTCATCGACATCCTCTACGCCCTGGCGGTGCCGGCGCTGCTGGTGCTGTGGGGCCTGGACCTGATCGAGAACCTGGGCGGCTTCACCCGCCTGGGCGTGAGCATCGGCTGGGGCCTGGCCGCCCTGGCGGCGGCCCTGACGGCCTTCTGGCTGATGCGGCGCTGGGCCCGGGACCCGCAGACGGGCAGCGGCCTCGTGGCCATCGCCTGGCTGACCGTGGTGCTGCTGCTGGCGGGGTTCGCGTCCTATCACATCGATGCGGGGCAGCCGGCCACGCCGAGGCCTTTCGGCGGCTGGGCGCACGAGGGCAAGCGCTGGGCCACGCTGGCCGCCCTGGCGCCCCTGGCCGGCCTGTGGCTGGCCTGGTGGTTCGGGCTGGACCTCGATCCGCGTGCGGCCGACCGTCCCGGCGAGATCCGCTCCGCCTGCCGCCAGGTGGCGATGGGCGTCATCGGACGCAGCCGTTACGTCCTGGCCCTGCTGGGCCTGTTCGCGGCCTTCACGCTGATGCTGGATCAATGCCGGGACGTGCTGCTGGCCCTGGCGACGGCGGAGTTCAGCTGGTGGTGGCTGTTCATCATGGCCGTGGGCGCGATGGCGCTGGGGATGCTGTCGCACGCCTGCTGGCGCTGGGCGCGCCTGATCGGCCGCATCAAGCGCAGCGGTTACGACGTCTCGGGCCTGGATGGCGTCGCCGCCTGGGCCGGCGAGTGGGCACGGACCTGGGCACGGCTGCTGATGCTCCTGCCCCTGCTGCTGACGCTCACCCTCATCGCCAATGTCGCCGGCGATGCCGTCATCGCCGCCAAGGACCACGAGCCCCCCGGCGGCCTGCTCTGGACCCAGGCCAAGCTGGCCCTGTTCGCCCTGCTCATCGTCGCCTTCGCGCTGTGGCTGCTGCACCAGAAGCGCAAGAAGGCCCTGAAGCGCCCGCAGGACTACTACAACAGCGTGGAGGACGTGCGCATCCTGCTGCACGATCCCGACTGCCCGCCGACGGCCCTGCGGCGCGCAGCGCAGGCGCCGGCCGAGACCACGCCGCCACCCGAGGCGCCAGCCCCGGCATCCATCGCCCGGCTGCGCCATCCCGTGCGCCTGCTGGGCGAGGTCGTCGACGTGCTGGCGGCCCCCGTGCGCCAACCCCTGTTCGCGCTGGCCATGCTGGGCGTGGTGAGGGCCTGCATGCTGCTCGACCCTGACATGACGGCGGCCGCGCCGCCCGCCCTGGCCGTGCTGGCCCTGTCCATCGTGTGGTGGCTGGGGCCGCTGGGGCTGATCGCGATGTCGGAGCAGCGCGCGGTCTTTCCCTGGGGGTTGCTGCTCCTCCTGGTCGCCGGCCTGGTCGGCTTCTGGTCGGACAACCACACGCTGCCGGCGCTGGTCATCGACGATCTCGCCGCGGTGCAGCCGACGCTGCAGGCGCTCGCCCGCGTCGCGCTCGCCGGCTTCACGCTGCTGGCCGTGCTGGGCGGCCTGGCCTGGCTGATCCTGGCGCTGCGGTCGCGCGACCTGCTGCGGCTTCTGCGCCGGCGAGTCGACCCCGAACGCCGCCATCGCGTGGCGGACTACTGGCGCACCGGCCTGTGCCTGGGCTGCCTGGTCCTGCTCTGCGCCGGGCTGATCGGGCTCGACCGCTGGGCGGCCAGCGCCATGCCGCAGCCTGCCGCCACGGCAGCCGAAGGCGAGGCGGCGCTGGCGGCGCCCGGTGCCGACCCCGTGCTGCTGGTGGCCAGCGAGGGCGGCGGCGTGCGGGCCGCCTACTGGACGGCCATGGTGCTGGCCGAGGTGGCGCGCACCAACCCCGGCTGGGACGGCCGCATCGCGGCCATGAGCGGCGTTTCCGGCGGGTCCATGGGCATCGCCGTCTGGCGCGCCTGCGCCCGCGACCCCTCGCATGCGCTCGACAGCCAGGGCAGGCGCCCCGGCCTGGAGGACTGCATCAGGAAAGGCTTTCGCGACCTCGACCCCCTCTCGCCGCTGCTGGCCGGGCTGATGTTCGAGGACGTGTGGATGCGGCTGCTGCCGACCGACACGCTCTGCCATCCCGACAGCGGCTGCGGCATGCGCAGCCGGGCCATGGCCTTCGAGCGCGAGTGGATGCGCGCCTTCCAGGGCCTGGCCCAGCCGCTGGGCATGCGGCGGCCCGGCGAGCCCGACCTGCTGTTCAACAGCACTGTCGTCGAAAGCGGCAACCGCGGCGTGCTGAGCACCCACCGCTTCGATGGCAGCGGCCTGCCCGGCGCCGAGGACCTCCTCGCCTCGGGCCGCATCCCGCGCTCGCCGGCCCTCGTCACCGCGGCCCATACGTCGGCACGCTTCCCCGGCACCAACCCGCTGGCCTCGCTCCCGCACCAGGCTTCGGGTCCGGCGGCGGCCCATCTGGTGGACGGCGGCTATCACGACAACAGCGGCACGGCCAGCGTCGCCAACGTGCTGGCCCTGCTGCGTGCGACCGGCCCCGAGCGGCGTGTTCAGCTGGTGCTCATCCGCAACGGCCAGGTGCCCACGCGCTGCCTGCCCCAGGCCATCGAGGAGAACGGTGACGAGCCGCCGGAAACCTGCTTCGACCACAACAACTCCGACGACCGGGAGCTGCTGCCCCCTCGCGACGCCCAGCGGCTCAAGCTGTATGCCGACCTGTTCGGCCCCGCCGTGACCGTGCTGAACAACCTCGGCACCGGTGCCCACGGGCGCGAGCCCGTCGCGGCGCTGGCCGCCCTCGCCGCCAGCGCCCCGCTGCAAGGCGGCATGGGCTGCGGCCCGGCCTCGGCCGTCTGCCTGCTCGACCAGATGGAAGACGCCTCCCTCGTGCCGCTGGGCTGGTCGCTCTCCGAAGCGGCGCGCACGGCCATGGACACGCGCGCACGCGACCGAGCCGAGCAGGTGCGCTGCCGCCTCGCCGGCGGCTGCCCCGGGCAACCGTAGCGGCTTGCCGCGGCCCCTGGCGCGCTCAGGAGACGTGAGGGTGCAGCGCGTCTCTCTGCGCGAGCGCGGGGAAAAGCTTGAACCACAAAGCCACCACCGCCAGCACCCCGAAGCCGCCGAGCAGCACGGAGCCCACGGGGCCGAGCAGGGCGGCGGTGGCGCCCGATTCGAACTCGCCCAGCTGGTTGCTGGCGCCGATGAAGACCGAGTTCACCGCGCCGACGCGGCCACGCATCTCGTCGGGCGTTTCCAACTGCACCAGCGACTGGCGGATGACGACGCTGACCATGTCGGCCGCGCCGCTGACGGCCAGCACGACGAAGGCCGGCACGAAGGAGCGGCTCAGCGCGAACGCGATCATCGACAGGCCGAACACCGCCACGGCGCCGAGCAGCCACAGCCCGGCGCGGCCCGCGATGGGGCGGCGCGCCAGCCACAGGCCGACGCCCACCGCGCCCAGCGCCGGCGCCGAGCGCAGCAGGCCGAGGCCCGCCGGGCCGGTGCCCAGGATGTCGCGGGCGAAGATGGGCAGCAGGGCCGTCGCCCCGCCCAGCAGCACGGCGAACAGGTCCAGCGAGATGGCGCCCAGCACCACGGGCCGCTGGCGGATGAAGCGTATGCCCGCCGTGAGCTGGGCGAAGCCGGGCGAGGCCCGCCGTGGCGCCACCGGCCGGTGGCGGATGGTCAGCACCGCGAAGACCGCCGCTGCCAGCATCGACAGCGACACCCCGTAGACGACGGCGGCGCCCCAATGCGCGGCGGCGCCGGCCGAATCGCCCTGGCCCAGTCGTCGCGCCGTCCAGGGGCCTAGCGCGTAGAGCGCGCCGCCCAGGGCCGGGCCCGCGATGATGGCGGCCTGCATGGTGGAGCTGGCCGCGGCCACGGCGCGCGGCAGCAGGGCGGCCGGAACCAGGGCGGGCATCAGCGCCTGCTGGGCCGGCATCTGCAGGGCTCGGGCGCAGCCCAGCACGACGGACAACAGCAGGATCAGCGGCGCGCCGATCCAGCCGCCGCCGCTGGCCAGGCCCAGGCAGCCCGCCGTCAGCAGTTGCAGGGCCAGGCTCAGGCACAGCAGCAGGCGCCGGTCGTGCTGGTCGACGAGGTGGCCGGCCGGCAGGGTCAGCAGCAGGGCGGGCAGGAACTGGGCCAGGCCGACGAGGCCGAGGTCCCAGGCACTGCCCGTCAGGTCGTACATCTGCCAGCCCAGCGCCACCATCAGCATCTGGTTGGCCGCGCCGCCGGTGATGCGCGCGGCGAGCAGGCGCAGGTAGTCGTGCTGGTCGCGCAGCTGGAGCGCGGCGGAGGCGGGGAGGGCGGTGGTCATCGGCGGGGCGCAGGCCCGATTATCCCGGCCGGCGTCATTGGGATTGGTGGGTTAGCAAAATACTGTATATATTCACAGTATGTCGCCGTCCCCCACCCGCATCGCCGCTGCGCAGCCCGCCCTCGTCCCCGTCGACTCCATCAAGGGCCGCGGCAGCGCGACGGCCATGCCCCACCGCTTCGAGCAGCGCCAGCGCGAGCAGGTCGATGACGGCTGGGGTTCGCTCGACCAGGAAGCGGCCGAGGAGCACCTGCCGCCGGCCACCCAGGTCATCGAGGAGCTGGCGAAGAAGATCGTCACCACCAACCAGTCGCCCGACATCAGCTTCGACTACTCCGTCAACCCGTATCGCGGCTGCGAGCACGGCTGCATCTACTGCTTCGCCCGGCCCACGCACAGCTATCTCAACCTGTCGCCAGGGCTGGATTTCGAGACGCGCATCGTTGCCAAGGTGAATGCCGCCGAGCGCCTGCGCGAGACCCTGGCCTCGCCGCGCTACGAGCCGCGCTCGCTGGTGCTGGGCACGGCCACGGATGCTTACCAGCCGGTCGAGCGTAGGCTGGGCATCACGCGGCGCATCGTCGAGGTGCTGGCCGAGACGCGCCACCCCTTCTCGGTGGTGACCAAGTCCAGCGGCGTCGAGCGCGAGCTGGACCTGATCGCGCCCATGGCCGAGCAGGGGCTGGTGTCGGTCTACCTCTCGGTGACGACGCTGGACAACGAGCTGGCCCGCATCCTCGAGCCCCGCGCCGCGGCGCCCGCGCGGCGGCTGCGCACGATCAAGGCGCTCGCCGAGGCCGGCGTGCCGGTGGGGGTGAGCGTCTCGCCCGTCATTCCGTTCATCAACGAGCCTGAGCTGGAGCGCATCCTGGAGGCCGCCGCCGCCGCGGGCGCCAGCAGCGCCTTCAGCATCCCGGTGCGCCTGCCCTGGGAGGTCAACCCGCTGTTCCAGGACTGGCTGCAGCGCCACTTCCCGGACCGCGCCGACCGCGTCATGGCCCGCATCCGCGACATGCGGGGCGGCAATGACAACGACCCCCGCTTCGGCACGCGCTTCACCGGCGAGGGCGTGTGGGCCGAGCTGCTGCAGGCGCGGTTCGTTCGTGCGGTCAACAAGCTGGGGCTGCGCGACAAGCGGCGGCCGGTGCAGCTGGCCCTGTTCCAGCGGCCGGTCAGGCCCTCGGCCCAGGGCAGCCTGTTCTAGCCGCCCGCGCGGCAGCCGGCCAGCAAGTCCCACTCGGGCTTGTAGACATCCGCCCGCGCGCCGACCCAGCCCATCACGGTGTGGAAGAGGTTGTCGTGCGAGGCCGGCTTGTCGCGCAGGGCTGCCAGGCAGCCGGGCTTGAGCGACGCTGCCAGGCCGCCGCCCTCGGGCACCCACAGGATCATGGGCACGCGGGTCTGCTCGGCCGGCGCCATGGCGTAGGGCATGCCGTGCAGGAAGAGGCCGTTCTCGCCGAGCGACTCGCCGTGGTCGGAGACGTAGAGCATGCCGGGGTCGAAGCGCGTCGCCTGGCCCTGCAGCCAGGCGATGGAGCGGGCCAGCAGGCGGTCGGTCGTGGCGATGGTGTTGTCGTAGCCGTTGACGACCTGCTCGCGCGGGCACTGCTGCAGGGCGTTGCTGCGGCACTCGGGCAGGAAGGGCTTGAGGTCGGGCGGCGAGCGCTTGAAGTAGGCCGGGCCGTGGCTGCCCATCTGGTGCATCACGAGCACGACGCCGCGCTTGACGCGCTCGGGGTCGAGGGCGGCGATGCGCTTGTCCAGCCCGTGCAGCAGCGCCTCGTCGAAGCACTCCTCCTCGCCGAGCTCGTCCTTGGTGCACAGGCCCGGCGGCAGGGGCGCGGCGCCCTCGGGCAGGCGTGCGGTGGAGCTGTTGGGCACGCGGTCGCACAGGCCCTTGCAGCCGCTCTGGTTGTCCAGCCACAGCACGGCCAGGCCGGCGCGCTGCAGCACGTCGAGCAGGTTCTCCTGCGGGCCCTTGAGGTCGCCGAAGGCCGAGCGGCCCAGGGGCGAGAACATGCAGGGCAGTGAGGCGGCGGTGGCCGTGCCGCAGGACGTGACCTGGCGCAGGCTGAGCACCGGCAGTTTGGCCAGTTCGGGATTGGTGGGCCGCTCGTAGCCGTTGAGGCTGAAGTTCATCGCCCGTGCCGTCTCGCCGACGACGAAGAGCAGCAGGGGCGGCTTGGCGCCGGCGGGCTGAGGCAGCAGCCGGGCGTCGGCGCCGATGACGGCGGGCGGGCCGCTCGGCGCGGCCTGGCGGCGCGCACCGGCGCTGGCCAGCGAATAGACGGCGTTCAGCGGCGTGACCATGTAGCGGAGGGTCTTGTAGTTGCGCATGGTCGACGACAGCGTCGCGAACACGCTCAGCGCCAGCACCACCATCGCCACCAGCGCCAGGGCGAAGGCCGCGAGGTTGCCGCCCAGTCGCCGCGTCAGCGGCTGGGCCGGCGCGGCGGGGCGCCGCAGCAGCCAGGCGGCCGGCAGGGCGCCCAGCAGCAGCAGGCTGGCGAAGAGGCGCCAGCTGAGCAGGTCGCGCGTCTCGCGCACGTCGGTCTGCAGCATGTTCACGACCATGGTCGGGTCGAAGACGATGCCGTAGCTGCCGATGAAATGCGCCAGGGCGGCCGACGCGAGCAGCAGCACCACGAGCAGGCCCTTGATGAAGCGCGGCCAGGCCAGCAGGCTGAGCAGGGCGCCGGTGGCGGCGGTGACCATGCCGGCAAAGACCACGGCGAACCCCGGCCCCGCATCGGGCATGGAGGACAGCTGCCGCCACAGCGGCCAGTTCGCCAGCAAGCCCATCCAGAGGGCGGCGAGCCAGGCCTGGGTGAGCGGGCGGGTGGTGTCGGGGCGGAACCAGGTCAGCAGGCGCTTGGGCAGGGACATCGGAACGGTGGGCAAGGTCGGTGCAACCGCGCATTGTCGCGGGCAACCGCGGCCGGCGCTGGGCTGCGGGTTCAGGTGAGGGTCGCGCCGGTGCGCAGGGCGACACCGCCGGTCTCGCGCGACTTGGCGGGTCCGCCGCCCATGGGCTTGACGAAGCGGTTGTGCAGGGTCTCGATCTGCCCGGCCAGCGCCTCGGCGTCCTCGATCTTCTCGGCGTGGCGTTTCAGGACGAGGCTGGCCATGTCGATGAGCTTGGCGTTGCGGGTGGCTTCACCTTGCTGGATGAGCAGTTCGACGGCGGTGCGGGCGCTGCCGCGCATCGAATGGCGCATGGCGGTCTCGGCGACGTTGAAGATCTGGTGATGGCAGTCGCGGAACTGCTGGGCGGCGCCCGCATGCGCTTCGGCCATGGCCACGAGGATCTCGGTGCTGGCCTTGGTCGTGCAGAAGCGCAGGCCCTGCCTGCGCAGGACGGGCATCATCTCCTCGAGCTCGACCTCCTGGCTCGACAGGCGTATCCACAGCGCCGTCAGCAGCGAGGCGGCCTCCAGGTCGAAGTCGCCGGCCTCGGCATGCTCGGTGAACTCGCGCGCGACGACGAGGGCCTGGCCGACGCGGCGCTCCAGCAGGAAGGACAGGCCGCGGAAGACGAGGTCGAAGCGTTGCAGCCGGATGGAACGCGGGGCGCGCTCCAGCGCGCTGCCCACCGCGTCGTGGGCGTACTTGAAGCCCTTGTAGTCCTTGGCGTCGAAGCGCATCAGGCCGATGAGCACGAGGCTGAGCATGTCGAAGAGCTTGGAGCGCAGGCCCTGCGACATGGCCCGCTCCAGCATGCGCAGGGCTTCGGTGCGCTGGCCGGCGTAGAAGCCGAGCGTGCCGCAGCGCTGCAGGCGCAGCAGGCAGCCGGGCGTCAGGGCGGCGGCGGTCTGGTAGGTCTTGAGGGCCTCGGCGAGGTCCCCTTGCTCCATCTGCACATGGCCCATCAGGTCGTGCGAGTCCGCGTAGTCGGGCAGTTCGCCGATCAGGTTCTCCAGCGTGCGGCGGGCCTGCTGCAGGTTGCCGCTGGCGACCTCGGTGCGCGCCACGCCCAGCCGTGCCCAGGGGACGGTCTTGGCGGCGATGATGGCCTCGTACAGGCGCCTGGCGTCGGCGAATCGCTTCAGGCGCAGCAGCAGCTCGGCGCCGATGCGGGCGGCGTAGAGCCAGTATTTGTCCTTGGCCTCGAAGCGTGCCAGGCACAGGTTGGCGGCGGTCTCGAAGTCCTGGGCCTCGATGGCCTCGAAGATGTCCTTGAGGATGCGCTTGCGCTGGCGGGCGCTGGCCAGGCGCTCGCCGAGGTTGGCGCTGGTGTAAGGCTTGATGAGGTAGGCGTCCAGCGCCGCCTCGGCGGCCTCGGCCACCTTGGCGTAGGTGGCCTCGCTGGTCACCATGACGAAGACGGTGGAGTAGGGCAGCAGGCCTTCGCGGCGCAGTTCGTCGAGCAGGTCCTGGCCGGAGGAATCGCTGCTGTCGAAGTGGTAGTCGCACAGCACGATGTCGAAGGCCTGGTGCTCCAGCATCACGCGCGCGTCCTTGACGCGCGGCGTCTGGCGCACGGTGCCGACTCCGAGGTCACGCAGCTGGGCCGACATCAGGCTGCGCGAATTGGCGTTGCTGTCGATGATCAGCGCAGAGGCGTCCTGGATCTGATCGTCCATCAGGAACATGCGAACTCCCGCACCGGCGCGGTGGCGCCAGGATTGAGCGGAGGTCGCGGTTCGGGCATCACTTATGAGGCATGGCTGTGACAGTCCATGGACTTTAGGGTTTCCGAGTCGGAAAGGGAGGGGTGGTTTACGTGCGATGGGGCGGCGATCCGTGACGCTTTCCGCCGCGCGGCCTTCTGCGGCGGCCGGCGGGTGCCGGACGTGAAAAAGCCGCAGGCCCGGGCGGGCGCTGCGGCTTCGTGCGAGCGGGGACTTACTTGAAGAGGTCCTTGACCCGGTCCGTCCAGCTCTTGGCGTTGGGCGAGTGGCGTTCGCCGCCCTTCTTGAGCGACTCGTCCAGCTCCTTGAGCAGCTTCTTCTGGTGCTCGGTGAGCTTGACCGGCGTCTCGATGGCGATGTGGCAGTACAGGTCGCCCGGGTAGCTGGAGCGCACGCCCTTGATGCCCTTGCCGCGCAGGCGGAAGGTCTTGCCGTGCTGGGTGCCCTCGGGCAGTTCGATCTCGGCCTTGCCGCCGAGGGTGGGCACCTCGATGGTCCCGCCCAGCGCGGCCGTGACCATGGACACCGGCATCGTGCAGTGCAGGTCGTCGCCGTCGCGCTCGAAGATGTCGTGCTGCTTGATGCGGATCTCGATGTAGAGATCGCCGCTCGGGCCGCCGTTCACGCCGGGCTCGCCGTTGCCCGCGGAGCGGATGCGCATGCCCTCGTTGATGCCGGCGGGGATCTTGACCTCCAGCGTCTTCTGCTTCTTGACCTTGCCCTGGCCGTTGCAGGTGGTGCAGGGCTCGGGAATGATCTTGCCGGTGCCGTGGCAGTGCGGGCAGGTCTGCTGGATGCTGAAGAAGCCCTGGCGCATGTGCACCGTGCCCGAGCCGCCGCAGGAGCCGCAGGTCTTGGCGCTGGTGCCGGGCTTGGCGCCGGAGCCGCCGCAGGTCTCGCAGTTCTCCCAGCTCGGGATGCGGATCTGCGTCTCCTTGCCGCGGGCGGCTTCTTCGAGCGTGATCTCCATGGCGTAGCTGAGGTCGCTGCCGCGGTAGACCTGCTGGCCACCGCCGCGCCGGCCACCCCCGCCGCCGCCGCCGAAGATGTCGCCGAAGATGTCGCCAAAGGCCTCGGCGAAGCCGCCGAAGCCTTCCGCGCCCGGGCCGCCGCGGCCGGCGCCCATGTTGGGGTCGACGCCGGCATGGCCGTACTGGTCGTAGGCCGCCCGCTTCTGGGCGTCGGTGAGCATCTCGTAGGCCTCCTTGGCCTCCTTGAATTTCTCCTCGGCAGCCTTGGCCCCGTCACCCTGGTTGCGGTCAGGGTGGTATTTCATGGCCAGCTTGCGGTAGGCCTTCTTGATGTCCTCCTCGGTCGCGTTCTTGGCGACGCCGAGGACTTCGTAGTAATCACGCTTGGAAGCCATTGCTCTTCTCTTCAAGGGCAAAGGCCCGGCGACGCTACACGAGCGCCGCCGGGCCGGAACGTCGACGGCTTTACTTGCTGTCCTTGACTTCCTTGAACTCCGCGTCCACGACGTTGTCGTCGGCCGGGCGCTTGGCGTCGCCCTGCGGCGCCGCCTGTGGCTGCTCGCCGGCACCGGCCGCCGCGGCAGCAGCGGCCTGGGCCCCCTGCTGGTCGGCGTAGATCTTCTCGCCCAGCTTCTGGCTGGCCGTCATCAGGGCCTCGGTCTTGGCCTCGATCGCGGCCTGGTCGTCGCCCTTGATGGCTTCTTCCAGGTCCTTGACGGCGGCCTCGATCTTCTCCTTCTCGCCGGCTTCGAGCTTGTCGCCATGCTCGGAGAGCGACTTGCGTACGCTGTGCACCATGCCGTCGGCCTGGTTGCGGGCCTGCACGAGCTCGACCTTCTTCTTGTCCTCGGCGGCGTTGGCCTCGGCGTCCTTCACCATCTTCTCGATCTCGGCCTCGGAGAGGCCCGAGTTCGCCTTGATGGTGATCTTGTTTTCCTTGCCGGTGCCCTTGTCCTTGGCGCCGACGTGCAGGATGCCGTTGGCGTCGATGTCGAAGCTGACCTCGATCTGGGGCACGCCGCGCGGGGCCGGCGGGATGCCTTCGAGGTTGAACTCGCCCAGCGACTTGTTGGCCTGGGCCAGCTCGCGCTCGCCCTGGTAGACCTTGATGGTCACGGCCGGCTGGTTGTCCTCGGCCGTCGAGAAGGTCTGGCTGAACTTGGTCGGGATGGTCGTGTTCTTCTTGATCATCTTGGTCATCACGCCGCCCAGGGTCTCGATGCCCAGGGACAGGGGGGTGACGTCGAGCAGCAGCACGTCCTTGCGCTCGCCGCCCAGGACCTGGCCCTGGATGGCGGCACCGACGGCCACGGCCTCATCGGGGTTGACGTCCTTGCGCGGCTCCTTGCCGAAGAACTCCTTGACCTTCTCCTGCACCTTGGGCATGCGGGTCATGCCGCCGACGAGGATGACGTCGTCGATGTCGCCCACCGACACGCCGGCATCCTTGATGGCGATGCGGCAGGGCGCCATGGTGCGCTCGATCAGCTCGTCAACCAGGGACTCCAGCTTGGCGCGGGTCAGCTTGACGTTGAGGTGCTTGGGGCCCGAGGCGTCGGCCGTGATGTAGGGCAGGTTGACGTCGGTCTGCGAGCTGTTGGAGAGCTCGATCTTGGCCTTCTCGGCAGCTTCCTTCAGGCGCTGCAGGGCCAGCACATCCTTGGTCAGGTCGACGCCCTGCTCCTTTTTGAACTCGGTGACGATGTAGTCGATGATGCGCTGGTCGAAGTCCTCGCCGCCGAGGAAGGTGTCGCCGTTGGTGGACAGCACCTCGAACTGCTTCTCGCCGTCGACGTCGGCGATCTCGATGATGGAGATGTCGAAGGTACCGCCGCCGAGGTCGAAGACGGCGATCTTGCGGTCACCCTTGCCGTGCTTGTCCAGGCCGAAGGCCAGGGCCGCGGCGGTGGGCTCGTTGATGATGCGCTTGACGTCCAGGCCTGCGATGCGGCCGGCGTCCTTGGTGGCCTGGCGCTGGCTGTCGTTGAAGTAGGCCGGCACCGTGATGACGGCCTCGGTCACTTCCTCGCCAAGGTAGTCCTCGGCGGTCTTCTTCATCTTGCGCAGCACCTCGGCGCTGACCTGCGGGGGCGCCAGCTTCTTGCCACGCACCTCCACCCAGGCGTCGCCGTTGTCGGCGGCGGCGATGGTGTAGGGCATCAGGTCGATGTCCTTCTGGACTTCCTTCTCGCCGAACTTGCGGCCGATCAGGCGCTTGACGGCGTAGAGCGTGTTCTTGGGATTGGTGACGGCCTGGCGTTTGGCCGAGGCGCCGACGAGGATTTCGCCGTCTTCCTGGTAGGCAATGATGGACGGCGTGGTGCGTGCGCCCTCGGCGTTCTCGATCACGCGGGTGGTGTTGCCTTCCATGACGGCGACGCACGAGTTCGTGGTGCCCAGGTCAATGCCGATGATCTTTCCCATTGTTGTGCTCCTGATGAATGCTTGATGCTGTTCGATTTGTGGATAACTCGCCGCGCTTCAAGAGGCGGCGGGCTGTGAATTACTTCGGCGCACTGACGGTGACGAGGGCCGGGCGCAGCACCCGGTCGGCGATGAGGAAGCCTTTTTGCAGCACCGCGACGACGGTGTTGGGCTCCTGCTCCGCCGGCACGACCGAGATGGCCTGGTGCTGGTGGGGGTCGAACTTCGTGCCGGCGGCCGGGTTGACCTCGACGACCTTGTTGCGCTCCAGCGCGCTGGAGAGCTGGCGTCGCGTCGCGTGCACGCCTTCGAGCACGGTCTCGACGGCGGCGCCGGGCGTCGCGATGGCGGCCTCCAGGCTGTCCATCACCGGCAGCATGGCCTCGGCGAAGCCTTCGATGGCGAACTTGCGGGCCTTGGCAACGTCTTCCTCGGCACGGCGGCGGATGTTCTCCACTTCGGCCTTGGCACGCAGGTAGGCATCGCTCATCTCGGCCAGGCGGCCTTCGAGTTCGGCGATCTTGATCTCCGGGTTGAGGTCGGCGGCCGTGGGCTCGGAGGCACCGGCCGGATCTTCGGGCAGGGGGGTGTCGGTCGTCATGGCAGAAAAAAGGGCTATCGCGCGGACATGGGGCGCCATGCCCTGGTTTCAAGAGGGGAGATTCGAAAAGATGAAGGGATTCAGCCCGGTTCGTCGTCCAGGTCGTCGACCGAGGCGGACCAGCGGTCCCAGTCGGCCAGGCGGCGGCGGTCCTGCTTGGTGGGCCGGCCCTGGGTGATGGTAGCCGCCGGCTCGGGGGCCAGGCGGCGGGCCTCGGCGGCGGCTTCGCGGGCCGTGATGCTGGCCGGCGTCTCGGCGTAGAGGGCCTGGGCCTGGGGCGCCGGGCCGCGCTGGTTGGACAGTCCCTTGACCTCGACCTCGCGGACCAGGGGGCCGATGCGCACGCTGATCAGGTCGCCGACCTTCACGTCCCGCGCCGGCTTGACCGGCTGGCCGCCGATGCGCACCCGGCCGAGGTTGATCTCCTCCACGGCCAGGGCGCGGGTCTTGTAGAAGCGTGCCGCCCAGAGCCATTTGTCCAGGCGCATGCTGGCCGGCGCCTCGCTCATTCGCGGGCTCCGGCGGCCAGGGCGCGCTGGCGTTGCAGGGCCAGGGTGTCGGCATGGGGCGCGTCCGTCGGCCAGCCCTGCAGGTGGCGCTCGGCCAGGGCGGCGATGGCGCGGATGCCGGCGGGATGGTCGTTGAGGCAGGGGATGTAGGCGAAGCGCTGGCCGCCGGCGGCGAGGAAGGCGTCGCGGGCCTCCTGGGCGATCTCCTCCAGCGTCTCGAGGCAGTCCGCCGCGAAGCCGGGGCAGATGACGTCCACCGACTTGGCGCCGCCCCGGGCCAGGGCGACCAGGCTGGGCTCGGTGTAGGGCTGCAGCCACTTGGCCCGGCCGAAGCGGCTCTGGAAGCTCACCAGCCAATCCCCCTCCTTCAGGCCCAGCGCCTCGGCCAGCAGGCGGCCGGTCTTGAGGCACTCGCAGTGGTAGGGGTCGCCCAGGTGCAGGGTGCGCTCGGGCATGCCGTGGAAGCTCATCACCAGCTTCTCGCCGCGGCCGTCGCGCTGCCAGTGCTCGCGCACGGTCTGGGCGAGGGCGGCGATGTAGCCGGCGTCGTCGTGGTAGCGGTTGACGAAGCGCAGCTCGGGCAGGTGGCGGGTCTTGAGGGCCCAGCGGGCCACGTCGTCGACGACGCTGGCCGTCGTGGCGCCCGAGTACTGCGGATAGGCCGGCAGCACCAGCACGCGCCGCACGCCTTCGCGCTTGAGGGCGTCGAGCGTGGCCGCGATGGCGGGCTGGCCGTAGCGCATGGCGCAGGCCACGCGCACGCGCAGGCCGCGCTCGCCGAGCAGGCCTTGCAGCAGCTTGGCCTGGCGTTCAGTCCAGACCTTGAGCGGCGAGCCCTCGGGCGTCCAGACGGTGGCGTACTTGGCGGCCGACTTGGCCGGCCGCACGCGCAGGATGATGCCGTGCAGGATGAGCGCCCAGACGAGCCGGGGGATCTCGACGACGCGCGGGTCCGACAGGAACTGGGCGAGGTAGCGGCGCAGCGCCGGCGCGGTGGGGGCGTCGGGCGTGCCGAGGTTGCACAGCAGGACGGCCACGTCGGTGGCCGTGGAGGCGGCGCCGTGGCGCTGCGGCGGTTCGGGCAGAAAAGGCATGTCAGTTGTTGATGTTTGCGGGCTGAGCGCTGGGCCGCTCCCGAGCCGGCCCGCACGGGCGATGTGCCTGCGGCTCGACGCCGCGGGCATCGCCGTCCCCTCGGGGGCTGAGGCCGGACACGGCAAGTCCAGTGGACTTGCCGTGCCTGCCGAAGGGCAGTCGCTCTGTCGGCTGCGCGGCCTGCAAGGCCGGCCAAGGTACTCCTTGGACGAGGGGCTCCATCTCTAGCGCCGCGAGCGCGGGCTGCCGAAGGGCTGGGGTTCGGTGTCGGCGAAGTGCAGCACCTCGAAGCGCACGATGGGCGACTGCTCATCGCTGGGCAGGCCGCCCAGGCTGATGATGCCGCTGCCGTGCAGGGTGCAACTGCCCCGCTTGAGGCTGAGCAGCTCGCCCGAATCGCCGAAGCGCACATAGGTGCCGTTGTAGGAGAGGTCGGTCAGCTCGAAGCTGCTGCCCTGCCAGTCGATGCGGGCATGCGAGCGCGAGACCCGGGCGTCGGTGATGCAGTAGGTGGCCTGTACGCTGCGGCCGAGGATGATGGGCATGGCGTCGATGTCGAAGACGCGGTCCAGGTCCTGCCAGATCAGCCGCATGCCGTCGGGCTCGACCGAGCGCATGGGTTCGCCGAACTGCGTGGCCGCCGCATCGGCGCTCATCAGCGGCGCGGCGTCCAGCCGGTAGACGTGCACGGGCTCGACGCGGCCGCGCACCGAGATGCGGTCCAGGCTGCGGAAGCGCCCCTTGGAGGCGTGGTGCAGGCCGGCCAGCACCTCGGCGGTGATGAGGATCTCGCCATCGCCCGCGTGGTCGATGAGCCGGGCGGCGACGTTGACGGCGTCGCCGAAGCAGTCGCCGTTGAGCTCGACGACCTCGCCGCGCGCCAGCGCCACCTGCAATCGCATGGCCAGCATCGCGGGGTTGTTGAGGCGGCGGGCGCGCTGCACGGTGCGCTCGAGCAGTTCCTGCATGCGCTGCGCGGCGCGCACGCCGTCGCGGGGCGTCTCGAAGGCTGCCATCAGGCCATCGCCGAGGGTCTTGATGAGCTGGCCGCCGCTCTCCAGCACGGCCTCGCTGATCTGCCCGACCGTCTGCGTCACCAGGGCGCTCGCCTCGGCATTGCCCAGGGACTCGTAGAGCCCGGTGCTGCCACGCAGGTCGGCGAAGAGGACGGTGCGCTCGCGGATCGCGGTCATGGGGTCAGTGTAGGACGTCAAAAAGGCCGGAGTGGCCGGCCTTTGCGTGGGTTCGCGCGCAATTTGTGCCGTGCCTCGCTGAGCGAGTCACGGCGCAAACTCCGTGCAGGCTGCTGCGCAGCCCGCGCCGCCTTGCGGCGGCCATGTTCATGGCCAACCTTACAGGTTGTCCAGGTACGTGCGGAGTTTGTCACTCCGGCTCGGGTGCTTGAGCTTGCGGATGGCCTTGGCCTCGATCTGGCGGATGCGCTCGCGGGTGACGTCGAACTGCTTGCCGACTTCCTCCAGCGTGTGGTCGCTCTGCATCTCGATGCCGAAGCGCATGCGCAGCACCTTGGCCTCGCGCGGGGTCAGCGAGTCGAGGATGTCCTTCACCACGTCGCGCAGGCCGGCCTGCATCGCCGCCTCGATGGGCGCCGTGTTGTTGGTGTCCTCGATGAAATCGCCCAGGTGGCTGTCGTCGTCGTCGCCGATCGGCGTCTCCATGGAGATCGGCTCCTTGGCGATCTTCATGATCTTGCGGATCTTGTCCTCGGGGATCTCCATCTTCTCGGCCAGCGTGGGCGCATCGGGCTCGTAGCCGAACTCCTGCAGGTGCTGGCGCGAGATGCGGTTCATCTTGTTGATCGTCTCGATCATGTGAACCGGGATGCGGATGGTGCGGGCCTGGTCGGCGATGGAGCGCGTGATGGCCTGACGGATCCACCACGTGGCATAGGTCGAGAACTTGTAGCCGCGGCGGTATTCGAACTTGTCGACCGCCTTCATCAGGCCGATGTTGCCTTCCTGGATCAGGTCCAGGAACTGCAGGCCGCGGTTGGTGTACTTCTTGGCGATGGAGATCACGAGGCGCAGGTTGGCCTCGATCATTTCCTTCTTGGCGTCGCGCGAGGCCTTCTCGCCCTCGTTCATGCGCTTGTTGATCTCCTTGAGATCGTCCAGCGGCACGACGGCCTTGGCCTGGATGTCGATGAGCTTCTGCTGCAGCTCCTGTACGGGCGGCAGGTTGCGGCTGAGGATGACGCTGTAGGGCTTGCCCGCGGCGACTTCCTTCTCCGACCACTTCAGGTTCAGCGCATTGGGCGGGAAGGTCTTGATGAAGTGCTCTTGCGGCATGCCGCACTTGTCCACCACGATCTTGCGCAGTTCGCGCTCGTAGCGGCGCACGTCGTCCACCTGGCTGCGCAGGATGTCGCAGAGCTTCTCGATGGTCTTGACCGTGAAGCGGATGGTCATCAGCTCGCTGCTGATGGCCTGCTGGGCCTTGTTGTAGGCGGGCGACTTGTAGCCTTCCTTCTCGAAGGCCTTGCGCATCTTGTCGAAGCTGGCGGTGATGAGGTCGAACTTCTCCAGCGCCGCGGTCTTGAGCTCCTCGAGCTTCTTGGTCAGGGCCTTGGAGCCGCCGTTGCCGTCGTCGTCGTCTTCCTCGTCGAACTCGTCGAAGTCTTCCTCGGCCACGTAGTCGTCGGCCTCGTCCTCGGCCACGAAGCCGTCGACGACGTCGGAGATCTGCATCTCGCCGGCGCGGATCTTGTTGGCCATCTCCAGGATGTGGGCGATGGTCGTGGGCGAAGCCGAGATGGCCAGCATCATGGCCTGCAGGCCACCTTCGATGCGCTTGGCGATCTCGATCTCGCCCTCACGCGTCAGCAGCTCGACCGTGCCCATCTCGCGCATGTACATGCGAACCGGGTCGGTCGTGCGGCCGAATTCCGAATCCACCGTGGACAGCGCGGCTTCGGCGGCTTCCTCGGCCTCCTCCTCGGTGGAGGTGGTGGTCGTGTTGCCCTGGATCAGCAGCGTCGCGGCGTCAGGTGCCTGCTCGTAGACGGCGATGCCCATGTCGTTGAGCATGGACACGATGGCCTCGAGGATTTCCTCGTTGACCAGCTTCTCGGGCAGGTGGTCGTTGATTTCCTGGTGGGTCAGGAAGCCGCGCGTCTTGCCCATCTTGATGAGGGTCTTGAGCTCCGTGCGGCGCTTGACGGCCTCCTCTTCGGTCAGGGCGGTCTCTTCCAGGCCGAACTCGCGCATCAGCGCGCGCTCCTTGGCGCGGCTGACCTTCATGCGCAGCGGCTTGGCCTTGACGGCTTCCTCTTCGACCGCGACCACCTCCTCGGCTTCGGGCTCCTCGCCCCCGACCTCGGCGTCGATGTCGGAGAAGTCCTCTTCTTCCTCTTCGGTCGCCTTCTTGCCGGCCTTCTTGTTCTCGGTGGCGGCCTTGGGCTTGCGGCCGCGCTTGGGCTTGTCTTCCTCGGTGGCGGCCGGCTTGGCAGCCTTCGCCGCGGGCTTGGCCGCAGCCGCCTTGGTGGCCTTGACCGGCGCTTCGGCGGCGGACGCCTTGGCGGCAGGCTTCTTCTTGGGCTCTTCGGCGGGAGCGGGGGCGGCCTTGGGCGCGGTCTTCTTGGCGGTCATGCAGGTCCTTCGAGGGGTTTGCGCGGTCAATTCACAAATGCAGCAGCCACCGCTGCCGGCCCGGGCTCGGCGTCAAGCCGGCGGGGCTGGGGGCGGTGGCTTTCGTCGCCAGGTATCACTCGATGATCGGGCGAGGGACCGGGCGTGGCGCGAACAAGCTGGCGTGATCGTTTGGAGTGCAGAGGTGGCGGATGGTTTGGCCTTCAAAACCTGTTCGGTTGCCCAGTGTCGCTGGGTGGCCGGGCCCGGCATCTCTCTGCCGTCACTCTTGTTGACGCGCGCGGAAAACGTTGAATTATCTGCCAAATTCATCGGCAGGTCAAAAATGGCCCCCAAAAGAGCCGATCAGGCTGCCTTGGCGCCACCCCGGCCCCGGAGCTCGTCGGCACGTTCGCGCAGTTGGCGGTAACGCTGCCGGTCGGCATCGCCGAGCGACGGCCGGGCCAGAAGGGCGGCGATTTCGGCCTCGATCTGGGCCAGCCAGAGCTGGCGCATCACCGCGGCCAGCTCGCTGGCGGGCTCGGCTTCGCCGCCGAGGTCGCGGGCAGGGCGCATCAGGCGGGCCGCCGTGTCGGCCAGGCCGTCGGCGGCCAGGCCCGCCTCGACGGCCGCCCAGGGCGTGGCGCCGTGGTGGGTGAGCTGGCGTTCCAGCCAGTGGATGAGTTCTCCATGGCTGCCGCTCAGGTCGTGCAGGAGGGCGTGGTCTTCGGCGGGCAGGCCTTCCCACAGTTCGCTGTGGAGCAGCAGCAGCCGCACGGCATGGTCGGCCGCGGTGGCGGGCGTGGCGCGCGGGCCGGCGGGGCGTTCCTCCTCGTCGCGGCGCTTCCATCCGCCCTTGCCCTTCCACTCTCCCTTGGGCTTCCATTCGCCCTTGGGTTGCCAGCGGGGTTTCTCGGGCGGCGGGGGGGCGGCGGGTGCTCCCGCGGACGGAGCCGGCGCGGCAGCCTCGCCCAGCCACAGGCCCTGTAACTCGCCTTCGGGCATCTGGCCCTGGCGGGCGATCTCGCCGAGCAGCTGGCGGCGCAGCAGGCCGGCCGGAAGCAGGGCCCACAGCGGCCGGGCCTGGTTGAGCATGCGGGCGCGGCCCTCCGGCGTGCCGAGGTCGCAGCCCTCGCCGGCGACGGCGATGAGCTGGCGCGACAGCGGCACGGCGCCCTCCACGCAGCGCTCGAAGGCCTCGGCGCCGAGCTCGCGGACGTAGGAGTCGGGATCGTGCTCCGGCGGCAGGAAGAGGAACTTGACGGTGTGGGTCTCCGTCGCGTGCGGCAGGGCGGCCTCGAGCGCGCGCACGGCGGCGCGGCGGCCGGCGGCGTCGCCGTCGAAGCTGAACACCACGCTGTCCGTGAAGCGGAAGAGCTTGTGCACGTGGTCGGCCGTGCAGGCGGTGCCGAGCGTGGCCACCGCATTGCCGAAGCCGTGCTGGGCCAGGGCGACGACGTCCATGTAGCCCTCCACCACCAGGGCGTAGCCGCGCTGGCGCAGGGCCTGGCGGGCTTCGTACAGGCCATAGAGCTCGCGGCCCTTGCTGAAGACGGGCGTCTCGGGCGAGTTCAGGTACTTGGGCTCGCCCTTGTCGAGCACGCGCCCGCCGAAGCCGATGACTTCGCCCTGCACGTTGCGGATGGGAAACATTACCCGGTCGCGGAAGCGGTCGTAGCGTTTGCTTTCCTGACCTGGCTCGGCCTCAGGCGCAATGACCAGGCCCGACTCGACCAGCTGCGGGTCGTCGTAGGACGGGAAGCCGCTGGCGAGCGACCGCCAGCCCTCCGGGGCGTAGCCCAGGCCGAAGCGGGCGGCGATCTGGCCCGTGAGGCCGCGGCCCTTCAGGTAGGCGACGGCGCGGGACGACTTGCGCAGCTGGGCCTTGTAGAACTCCGCCGCCCGGGCCAGTACCTCGGTGAGGCTCTGCTGCCTGGCCTTCTCGGCCTGGGCGCGCTCGCGCTGCTCGGGGCTGCGCTCGTCCTGCGGCACCTGCATGCCGACCTGCTGGGCCAGGTCCTCCACGGCCTCGACGAAGCCGGCGCCGGTGTGCTCCATCAGGAAGCCGATGGCGTTGCCGTGGACGCCGCAGCCGAAGCAGTGGTAGGTCTGGCGGCTCGGGCTGACGATGAAGCTCGGCGACTTTTCGCCGTGGAAGGGGCACAGGCCCTTGTGGTTGATGCCCGCCTTCTTCAGCTCCACATGGCGGCCCACCACGTCGACGATGTCGACGCGGGACAGCAGGTCATGGATGAAGCCTTGGGGAATCACCCCGGGAGTTTACGGATTCACCCGCGACGGCGCCTTCAGCTGCTCCGCCCAGTCGCTGCCGGCGAAGGACTCGATCCAGCCGGGCAGGGCCTTGGCCGGCATCGCCGCCCCGATGCCATTGCCCTGGCCCAGCCGGCAGCCCAGGCGCAGGAGTTCGCGCGCATGGGCGCGGCTCTCGACGCCCTTGGCCAGCACGGCGCAGCCGATGTTGCGCCCCAGGCCGATGACGCTCTCCACCAGCGACAGGTCCTGGGCGTCGCCGAGCATGCCCTGCACGTAGCTGCGGTCGAGCTTGAGGGTGTCGACCGGCAGCTGCTTGAGAGAGGACAGCCGCGAGTAGCCGGCGCCGAAATCGTCCAGTGCGACGCCGACGCCCAGCGCCAGGCAGCGCTGGATCAGCGCCTGCGCGGCCAGGGTTTCGGCCAGGGCGTCGGACTCCAGCACGTCGAGCTGCAGCAGATGAGCGATCTCGGGCGGCTGGCGCTGGATGAGCTCCTGCAGGCGCTGCGGGAAGTCCGGGCGGCTCAGCTGGCGGGCGGCCACGTTGACGCTGATGGGCAGGCCGCGGCCACCGTTGAGCCCCTCCTGCCGCCAGACCGCCGCCTGCACCAGGGCCTGCTCGATGACCCAGTCGCCGATCTGGACGGTCAGGCCCGTCGCGGCGATCAGCGGCAGGAAATGGGCCGGCGCCAGCAGGCCGCGATCCGGGTGCTGCCAGCGCAGCAGCGCCTCGGCGCCCACGACCTGGCCGGTGCGCAGGTCGATCTGGGGCTGGTAGTACAGCAGCAGCTCGTCGTGGTCCAGGGCCCGCTGCAGCCGGGCGACGGCGATCAGGCCGGCCTCGTCGCGCTGGTCCAGCGCCGGGTCGTGGAATTGCACGGCCCGGCGGCCCGCATGTTTGGCGCGGTAGAGGGCGTGGCCGGCGTGGCGCAGCAGCGTTTCGGGATCGGCATCGTCCAGCGGATACAGCGTCGCGCCCATGCTGGCGCCGACCTCGAGCGCCAGGCCGTTGCCGATCCGGCTTTCGCGGATGGCCACCGGCGTGGACAGCAGGCCCAGCAGGCGGTCCACGGCGCGCTGGGCTTCCTCGGGCGTCTGCACGCGCAGCAGCACGGCGAATTCGTCGCCGTGCAGCCGTGCGAGGTGGTCGGCCGTGTCGGGCCAGGCGCCGCGCGCGCCGCGCAGCGTGGCCTGCAGCCGGCCGCTGAGCTGCTGCAGCACGGCGTCGGCCACCAATTGGCCGTGCTCCGAATTGACGCGGCCGAAGTCATCCAGGTCGATGACGCCCACGACGAGCTTGAAGCCGTCACGGTTGGCCGCTGCCATCGCCTCCTGCATCAGGCGCATGAATTCGTCCCGGTTGGGCAGGCCGGTGGTGATGTCGTAGCGCAGGCGGCGGCGCAGCAGCTCCTGCTGGCGCAGGGTCTCGCCGAGGTCGGTGAGGCTGAGCACGCGCCAGCGCGGGCTGGCGGCGTCCGGCTCGGGCACGGGGCTGAGCTTGGCCGCGAAGACGTGCCGGCCGCCATCGTCCAGCTCCACCTGCAGCTGGCCGCTCCACGGCTGGCCGGCATTCAGCTCGGCCTGCAGCTCGGCCGGGTCGAGGCCGCTGCGCTGCAGGTTGGCCAGGCTGAGCGGCGCGGCGGCGCGGCCGATCAGGGCTTCGCGCGAGGCGTGCACGATCTCGCAGTAGGCCGGGTTGACCTCGACGATGCGCCATTGCGTATCGATGACCGCCAGGCCCTCTCCGGCCTGCTGGAAGAGGGTGGCCGACATGCGCTCGCGCTCCTCGGCCATGTGGCGCCAGCTGACGTCGGCCAGGGTGGCGACGAGGCTGCGCGCGCGGCCCCGGCGGTCGCGTTGCGGGACGTGGGCCTGCAGCTCGTGCCAGCGCCAGTCGCCACCGTCGGCGGCGATGCGCAGTGCCAGGCCGAGCTGGTCCTGCCCCGGCCGGGCGAGCAGTTCGCGCAGGGCACGGCGCACGGTCTCGCGGTCGCGCGGGTGGGCGACGCGGACCCAATCCAGCGGCGCACTGCCGGCGCGGGCGGCCGGGTCGACGGGGGTCGTCAGCGCGAGCCAGCGTGCCGAGGCGTGGCGGCGGCCCTCGGGCAGGCGCCATTCCGCCAGCGCCAGGCCCAGGGCCTCCAGGGCGATGCGCCAGCCGTCGCGCTCGCGCACCTGGTGGCGCGTCAGCGCGATGAAGGCCAGCGGCAGCAGAGCCAGCAGGGCGCCGGCGCCAACGGCAGCGGGCTCGGCCGGTGCGCCCAGGGCCCACAGCGCCAGCAGGCCGGCGCCGAGCCGCGCGTTGTGGCGGGGCGTGGCCTGCAAAGCGTGCAGGCACAGCAGCAGATGGGGTGCCAGCAGCAGGTCGCCCGCGGCGGGCCGCCACGCCAGGGCGGCCTGCGTGGCGAGGGCGGCGACGGCGATCAGCCGGGCGGCCCAGCGACCGTTGCGCCGCGGGCGCTGAGTGCTGGCCTGCAGGGCGGTGCCGGCGCTCAACAGGGCCAGGGACCAGGCGCCGGCCAGTTCGAGCGCGCCAGCCACGGCGCCGGACCGCGTCAGGCCCAAGGCCAGCAGCACGCCCACGGCCAGCAGGCCCGCCAGCACAGGCGCGGCCACGCCTGCCAGCAGCGCAAAGCCGGCGATCTCCCGGCGGCTGGCCAGGCGGCCCGGCAGCCCGAGGCGGCGCATCAGGCCGCGGTTCAGCACAGCGGCCAGCAGGGGCAGGGCCAGGGTGCTCAGCAGAGGCGCCGAGGCGAGCAGGTCCAGCGGGTCGGCCCGGGGGTCCAGCAGCAGCGGCACGCCGCAGCCCAGCAGCAGGCCTGCCATCACCAGCGGCAGCACCCAGGCGCTCAGCCGCCACAGGGCCGCCAGGCCGATGGCGGCCAGCAGCAGGGGCATGAAGAGATCCGTGGCCGGGATGGTGCCCGCGGGCTGCGGCAGGCGCAGCCAGGCCGGCAGCGCCGGGCCCGTCAGGGCCCAGGCGGCCACGCCACCCCCGGCCAGGCCGGTCAGCCCCGCCAGCAGGACGCGGCGCATCCGCCGCCAGCCGCGTCGGTCATGGATGCGGCGCGGCCCAGGCGGCAGGGTCGTGGAGGGGGGCGGATCCGCGGAGAGCCCGGAGGTGGTGGAGCGGGCGTCGAGGGCGTCCGTCGCCGCAGTGTTCAGGCCCATGGCTTGGCCCGTGCCGCAAGGCCCGGCCCGCGTGCGCTCGGGCGGCAGGGGCGGCGATGCGGGGACATGCCCCGAATCTCGCGGCAGGCCGGCAGCGCCAAGCCTGGGTCAAACCCGGGGCGATGGGGGCTGGACGGCGTGGCGACGGGCATGCGCCGAGTTTAGGCGGCGAGCCGGCGATAAAAGAAAAGGGCCATCCCGGGGATGGCCCTGATTTGAGGGGAGGCCGCGCAGCCAGCCGCCATTTGGCGGCTGGCGGGTTTAGACGGCGAAATCGGTCAGCTTGGCGCCGCCGGCAATCGCGGCCTTCAACCATTTGGGCTGCAGGCCACGGCCGCTCCAGGTTTCGCCGGTGGCCTGATTGCGATACTTGGCCGCCACCTTGGACACCTTGGCCGGCTTGGGCGTGCGCATGCTGAGGTCGGCCACGGTCAGGCCATATTCGCTCATCAGGGATTTGACCTTGGCCACGGCCTCGGAGCGTTCGCGCTCCTTGGTTTGGTTGATCTGTTCATCCAGCGCGGCGCGTTGGGCCAGGAGTTCCTTGAGACTGGACATGCTGCTATTCCTCTTGCGATTTGGGCGTTGAGACTCGCGGCTCGGCGGCTGCGGCCTCGGAGGCTCCAGGGGCGACGCGCCCGCGAGTATCTCCGTGGCCGAATTAAAACGCGGCCGGTGGGTTTGATGCAAGAGTTTTCGTTGGCGGGTTGCGACGAGTTTCAATCCGGCCCGCCTCAAATTGACTATTGGCCCGCTGGCCGGCCCTGTGGCAAGAGTGCCCCGCCCATGTGGCAAGGGCCGGCGACTGGCGTCCCGGCCCTGGGCTAATTCGTGTCCGAATGCGCGTTTGGCGCGCTGTTAATTCGGTCGGCGTTCCCGTGGCTCGGGGTTTTACCCGAGATCGCGCTCAGGCCGTGGGCGGGACATAGCCCGCCACCGTTTCGGCGCCGGCGCCGAAGAAGAATTGCTCGGCCTGACGCATCAGGTATTGGCGGGCGCGCAGGTCGGCGAGGTTGAGGCGGTTTTCATTGACCAGCATGGTCTGGTGCTTCATCCAAGCGGCCCAGGCTTCCTTGCTGACGTTTTCCCAGACCTTCTTGCCGAGTTCGGTGTGGACGGGATAGGGCGGGAAGTCCAGCCCTTCGGCTTCCTTCTTGAGATAGGCGCATTGGACGATGCGGGGCATGACGGACTCCTGGAAACGCGGGAAATGAAAACAGCCGGCACTTTAGCGCGCCGGCCGTATCGACAGGCCCGTGGGGCCAAGGGAGGGTCTGCAAAACCCCTGTGGGCCGCGGCGAGGTCTTTGCCGGATGCTGGGCAAGGCGCGGACCGCCGCCCAGGCTCGTGCCTGGTCCAGGTTCGCAACGCCGCCCAGCGCCGGCAAAGCCACGCCCCTACGGGTTTGCGAGATAACCGGCCCGCCAGGGTGTTGCGTCGCAAAGCTGGGGCGGCAAGCCCCAGCTTCACGCCACGCCTACTTGCGGGCCGGTTCTCTCGCAAACGCGACCCGCAGGGGTTTTGCAGACCCTCCCCGGCAGGTTCAATTGAATTTCTTGACCAGCACCAGCGAGCGGCGGTCCCAGTTGTATTTGCGCTTGCGCTCCTCGGGCAGCCATTCGGGGTCGACCTGCTGGAAGCCGCGCTTGATGAACCAGTGCATGGTGCGCGTGGTCAGCACGAAGATGCTGTCCAGCCCCATGGCCTTGGCGCGCTGCTCGATGCGCTTGAGCAGCCGGTCGCCGTCGCCCTGGCCCTGCACCTCGGCCGACACCGTCAGCGCCGCCATCTCGGCCGTGCGCGCCTCGACGTAGGGGTAGAGGGCCGCGCAGCCGAAGATGACGCCGTCGTGCTCGATGACGGTGTAGGCCTCGATGTCGCGCTCGATCTCGGTGCGGCTGCGCTTGACCAGGGTGCCGTCGCGCTCGAAGGGTTCGATCAGCTTGATGATGCCCGCCACGTCGTCGGAGCTGGCCTCGCGCAGGCTCTCCAGCTTCTCGTCGACGACCATGGTGCCGATGCCGTCGTGGGTGTAGACCTCCTGCAGCAGCGCGCCGTCCACGGCGAACGGGATGATGTGGGAGCGCTCCACGCCGGCCCGGCAGGCCTCGGCGCAGTGGCGCAGGTAGAAGGCGGCGTCGGTGGGCGCGGGGTAGGGCGTGGCCTTGGCCAGCATGCGCTCGGCGTCGGCCAGGGCCAGTTCGGTGTCGATGCCGCTGTCGGGGTCGTCGGGGTTCTCCAGCACGCCGGCCGATTCGCAGACGAAGAGCAGCTTGTCGGCCTGCAGGGCGATGGCCGTCGACGTGGCCACGTCCTCCATGCCCAGGTTGAAGGCCTCGCCGGTGGGCGAGAAGCCGAAAGGCGACAGCAGCACGATGGCGCCGATGTCGATGGCGCGCTGGATGGCGGCGCCGTCCACCTTGCGCACCAGGCCCGAATGCTGGAAATCGACGCCGTCGACGATGCCGACCGGCCGGGCGGTCAGGAAATTGCCGGAGACGACCCGCACCGTGGCATTGGCCATCGGCGTGTTGGGCAGGCCCTGGCTGAAGGCGGCCTCGATCTCGAAGCGCAGCTGGCCGGCGGCCTCCTGGGCGCAGTCCAGGGCCACGGCGTCGGTGATGCGCCGGCCGTGGCTGAAGCGCGGCGTCTGGCCCTTGGCGGCCAATTGCTCGTTGACCTGGGGCCTGAAGCCGTGCACCAGCACGATCTTGATGCCCATGGCGTGCAGGATGGCCAGGTCCTGCACGAAGGCGTTGAGCTTGCCCGCCGCGATCAGTTCGCCCGGCATGCCGACGACGAAGGTCTCGCCGCGGTAGGCATGGATGTAGGGCGCCACGGCGCGGAACCAGGGCACGAAGGTGTGGGGAAAGACGAGGCCGGTCATGCCCGGATTGTCGCCGTGACCGGGCGCACTTGACGCTGTCATCGTGGCCGCTGACCATGGCCGCCCCACCACCCCCCGGAGACCGCGATGCAGGACTACAACGACGTCTACATGACCCCCGGCGCCTTCAGCTGGAACGAGCTCTCCAGCCCCGATCCCAAGGCGGCCTGCGACTTCTACCGCAGCCTCTTCGGCTGGAGTTTCGACACGATGAACATGGGCCAGGGCGACTACCACGTCATCAAGGTCGGCGAGACCGCAGTCGGTGGCGTCATGACTCAGCAGCAGCCCGGGCCGGCCATGTGGGGCGCCTACGTGACGGTCGAGTCCTGCGACGCCAGCGTCGAGAAGGCCAAGGGCCTGGGCGCCACGGTCTGCGCGGGCCCCTTCGACATCCCGACGGTCGGCCGCATGGCCGTGCTGCAGGACCCCCAGGGCGCGGTCATCCAGGTCATCAGCTACTTCCCGCGCACCGAGTAGAGGCTTGCGGGACAATCCCGCCGCAATGACAGCTTCGCATCCCGAGAGCCGGCGCCAGCCGGCTCTCTCCATTTCGTTTCCCGAAAGCCTGCCGGTCTCCGCCCGCCGCGACGAGATCATGGCGGCCATGGCCGAGCACCAGGTCGTCATCGTCTGCGGCGAGACCGGCTCGGGCAAGACCACGCAGCTTCCCAAGATCGCGCTGGCCCTGGGCCGCGGCCGGCTCAACGGCGGCGGCCTGATCGGCCACACCCAGCCCCGGCGCATCGCCGCCAGCAGCGTGGCCAAGCGCATCGCCGAGGAGCTGGACACGCCGCTGGGCGAGGTCGTCGGCTACAAGGTCCGCTTCCAGGACCGCCTCTCCCGTGACGCCTCGGTCAAGCTGATGACCGACGGCATCCTGCTGGCCGAGACCCAGAGCGACCCGCTGCTCAAGGCCTACGACACGCTGATCATCGACGAGGCCCACGAGCGCAGCCTCAACATCGACTTCCTGCTCGGCTACCTGCGCGAGCTGCTACCGCGCCGGCCGGACCTGAAGGTCGTCGTCACCTCGGCCACCATCGACGCGGAGCGGTTCGCGAAGCACTTCGAATCGGCCAAGGGGCCGGCGCCGGTGTTGATGGTCAGCGGCCGGCTCTACCCAGTCGAGCAGCGCTACCGGCCCTTCGAGGAAAGCCGCGAGTACGACCTCAACAACGCCATCTGCGACGCCGTGGACGAACTCTGGCGCGAGGGCGGCGGGGACGTGCTCGTCTTCCTGCCCGGCGAGCGCGAGATCCGCGAGGCGGCCGAGGCGCTGCGCAAGCACCACCCGCCGGGGGTGGAAATCCTGCCGCTGTTCTCGCGCCTGTCGGAGGCGGAGCAGAACAAGGTCTTCGAGCCCCACGGCGCGCGCCGCATCGTGCTGGCCACCAACGTGGCCGAGACCTCGCTCACGGTGCCCGGCATCCGCTACGTCGTCGACCCGGGCCTGGCCCGCGTCAAGCGCTACAGCTACCGCAACAAGGTCGAGCAGCTGCTCATCGAGAACATCAGCCAGGCCGCGGCCAATCAGCGCGCCGGCCGCTGCGGCCGGGTCAGCAACGGCATCTGCGTGCGCCTGTACAGCGAGAAGGAGTTCAACGAGCGCCCGCGCTTCACCGACCCCGAGATCCTGCGCAGTTCGCTGGCCGGCGTCATCCTGCGCATGAAGGCCCTGCACCTGGGCGAGGTGGAGCGCTTCCCTTTCATCGAGGCGCCCCGACCCAAGGCCATCGCCGACGGCTACCAGCTGCTCAACGAGCTGGGCGCCACTGACGACGCCAACGAGCTGACACCGCTCGGCCGGGAACTCGCCCGGCTCCCGCTGGACCCGCGGGTGGGCCGCATGATCCTGGAGGCGCGCCAGCGCCAGGCGCTGACCGAGGTGCTGGTCATCGCCTCGGCGCTGTCGGGCCAGGACGTGCGCGATCGCCCGCAGGAGCAGGCCCAGGCCGCGGACGAGAAGCACAAGAAGTTCGACGACGAGAAGTCGGAGTTCATGGGCTATCTCAAGCTCTGGAAGTGGCTGGACGAAAGCCGCGGCGGCCATGGCACCGAGCACCGCCTGTCCCACCGCAAGCACGAGCAGCTGCTGCGCGAGAACTTCGTCAGCCCGCGCCGCGTGCGCGAGTGGCGCGACGTGCACTCCCAGCTGCAGACCGTCGTCGCCGAGCACGGCTGGAAGCCCAACGCCAGCCCGGCCACCTACGAGCAGGTCCACCTCTCTATGCTGGCCGGCCTGCTGGGCAACATCGGCCAGAAGAGCGACGACGAGGACTGGTATCTCGGCGCCCGCGGCATCAAGTTCTGGCGCCACCCCGGCGCCCACCTGAGCAAGAAGCCCGGCCGCTGGATCGTCGCGGCCGAACTCGTCGACACCTCGCGCCTGTACGGCCGGGGCCTGGCCAACATCGAACCGCAGTGGCTGCCGCCCATCGCCGGCCACCTGATCAAGACCCAGCTGCTGGAGCCCCACTGGGAGAAGAAGGCCGCCGAGGTCGTCGCGCTGGAGCGCGCGACGCTCTACGGCATCGTGCTCTACAGCAACAAGCGCGTGAACTTCGGCCGTGTCGACCCCAAGGCCGCGCGCGAGATCTTCATCCGCGAGGGCCTGGTGGACGACGAGCTGCCCGAAGACCTGGTGCGCCAGCTGCCCTTCATCGGCCACAACCGCCGCCAGATCGCCAAGGTCGAGTCGCTCGAACACAAGTCGCGCCGCCAGGACGTGCTGGTGGACGACGAGCTCATCTACGCCTTCTACGACGACAAGCTGCCCGCCCACGTGTTCTCCGGCGCCACCTTGCTGAAGTGGTGGCGCGAGGCGAGCAAGGCCGACGACAAGCTGCTGCAGCTCAGCCAGGACGAGCTGATGCGCCACGAGGCCGCGGGCGTGACGAGCGAGGCCTTCCCCAAGGTCATCCGCCTGGGCGGCGTGGACTGCGCCGCGAACTACCTGCACCAGCCCGGCGACGCCCGCGACGGCCTGACGGTGACCGTGCCCATCTTCGCGCTCAACCAGGTCAGCGAGGAACGCGCCGAATGGCTGGTGCCGGGCATGCTCGCCCAGAAGGTGACCGCCTTGCTCAAGAGCCTGCACCAGAAGCCGCGGGCGCGCCTCACGCCACTGCCCGACTTCGTGGCCGAGTTCATCGAGCTCAACCCCTTCGCCCAGGGCAGCCTGATGGACGTGCTGCTGAAGGCCGTGCGCGACCGCACCCAGCTCGCCGTGCAGCGCAACGACTTCAAGCTCGAGCAACTGGCGCCCCATCTCTTCATGAACTTCCGCGTCGTCGACGAGCATGGCCGCCAGCTCGGACAGGGGCGCCAGCTCGCGGCGCTGAAGGCCGAGCTCGGCGGTCAGGCACGCTCGGCCTTCCAGGCGCTGGCGGCGCTCAAGCTGCCGGCCGCCGAGGCGCCCAAGGCCGCGCCCGCGCCCGTGGCCGGCAAGGGCGTGCGGGCCGAGGTCGTGAAGAAGGCAGAGCCGGTGCGGGACGCTGCCCAGGCCTACACCGACTGGACCTTCGGCGAACTGCCCGAGCTGCTAGAGGTGAGGAAGGGCGGCCAGACGCTGATCGGCTTCCCGGCCCTCATCGACAAGGGCGCTCACGTCGAGATCGAGGTCTTCGACGAGCCCGAGGTGGCTGCGGCGAAGCACCGTGCCGGCCTGCGCCGGCTGATCGCCCTGCAGCTCAAGGAGCCGCTCAAGTTCCTCGAGAAGAACATCCCCGACCTGCAGCGCATGTCGGTGCTCTTCATGGGCCTGGGCACGGCCGAGGAACTGCGCGACCAGGTCATCGGCGTGGCCCTGGACCGGGCCTTCCTGGCCGACCCGCTGCCCACCGATGCGATGTCGTTCAAGAAGCGCATCGAGGAAGGCCGCAGCCGGCTCAACCTGATCGCCCAGGAGGTCGCCCGCGCCGTGCACGCCGTGCTGCAGGAACTGGCCAACGCCACCCGCAAGCTCAAGGACTCGCGGCCGGCCAAGGACGTCGCCGACGACATCGCCGCTCAGCTGCAGCGCCTCGTGCCCAAGCGCTTCGCCCTTGAGACGCCCTGGGGGCAGCTCCAGCACCTGCCGCGCTATCTGAAGGCCATCACGGCGCGGCTCGACAAACTGCGCGCCGATGCCGCGCGCGATGCCAGGCTGATGGCCGAGATCCGCCCGCTGGAGCAGCGCTACACGCGCCGGCTTGCGGAACTCAAGGGCGTGCGCGATGCTCGCCTCGATGATTTCCGCTGGCAGCTGGAAGAACTGCGGGTCAGCCTCTTCGCCCAGGAACTGCGCACGCCGCAGCCGGTGAGCGTGAAGCGGCTGGACAAGGTCTGGGCACAGATCGTGAGTTGATGCACGCCGGCAGGAGCTTCCAGCGCCCCGGCCTGGAAATCCGTCGCATTTCGACGTTTGGCAGCAAGCTCGGCCCCGCTAGGCTGGGGTCCAATGCAGGGATTACAACTGTTACAGCCCCGTTAGCGCCGCCGTGCCTGATCCCACCCCCGCCGCCACACCGCTGAGGAGTTTTGGCCGCTTCGAGCTGCGTGCCCTGCTGTCCAAGAGCAGCCGCAGCCTGATCTGGCGCGTCTTCGACGCACGCCATGGCCAGGAGCTGCTGCTGTGCATGCCGCGCGACAAGCCCAACAGCCCCGCCGCGCTGGAGCACTGGCTGCGCATGGCCCAGGCCGGCGCGCGGGTGCAGCATCCCAACCTGGCCGCGGTCTTCGAGGTCGGCCAGGTCGAAGCCTGGCCCTACGTTGCCTATGACCGCGCCCTGGGCGAGACCCTGGACGAGCGTCTGGCCCGCCAGCCTGCGCCCCTGCCCATCGACGCCGCCGGCTGGGTGGCCCAGCTGCTCGAGGGCCTGGCCTTCGCCCACGAGGCCGGCCATGCGCACCGCGACATCCAGACCGCCAGCGTCCTCATCGACGCCGCCGACAAGGTGCGCCTGATCGGCCTGGAAGTGGCCCAGGAGGTTTTCCCCGCCAACGTCGACTACAGCACCGTCACGCGCCGCGCAGTGCGCGAGTCGGCTGAGGAGGACGTGCTCTGTGTCGGCCTGCTGCTCAACCGCCTGCTCGGCGGGCGGCCCGTGCTGGAAGAGAACGACCTGCAGCTGGTGGTGCAACAGATGCAGCCGGTCGGGCGCGAGATGGTGCGCCTGGGCTGGGAGACGCCCCACCCCATTCCCGATCCGCTGCGCGCCATCTCCAACCGCGCGACCGACCGCCAGACCCGCCAGCGCTACCACCTCGCGCGCAGCTTCTGGCGCGCGCTGGACGGTTGGCGGCAGGCCGCCTCCTACGACGACGGCGGTCCCGTCGTGCTGCTGCTGGACAAGCTGCAGCGCGTCGGCCACCTGCCCACCACGACGACGGGCATGCACCGCTTCACCGGCGGCTCGGGCCTGGAGGCCCAGCATGCGAGCGCGTTGTCCGAGCTGGTGCTGAAGGACATGGCCCTGAGCCTGGAACTGGTCCGCCGCGTGAACAACGCGCTGAGGCAGGCCGGCCACCAGGGCGGCACCATCCTGAACATGCAACGGGCCGTCCAGATGATTGGCCTGGAGGGGCTGCAGCAGGCGGCCAACGCCCTCAAGCCCTGGCCCGGCCCGCTGCAGCCGGTGGCCGCCGAGATGCTGCGCCAGCTGATGGCCCGCGTGACCCAGGCGGCCCGTGTCGCCCAGGCCCTGCGGCCGGCGGGTTATGACGAGGAGGTGGTCTACCTCATCACCATCATGCAGAACCTCGGCCGGCTGCTGCTGCAGTACCACTTCCCCGACGACGCCCAGCAGATCCGCCAGCTGATGCAGCCGCCGGAACCCACCGAGGAGCAGCCCAACCCGCCCTCGATGAGCGAGCAGGCGGCGGCCTACGCCGTGCTCGGCTGCGACCTGGACGCCCTCGGCGCCGCCGTGGCCCGGCATTGGGGCCTGGGCGACGAACTGCTGCAGATGATCCGCCGCCAGCCGCTGGACGCGCCCGTGCACACGCCGCGCAGCGACACCGACACCTTGCGGCTGACCTGCAGCCTGGCCAACGAACTGGTTGATGCCCTCGGCCTGCCTGAGCACCGCCGGCGGGCCGGCGTGGAGGCCGCCACGCGGCGCTACGCCAAGGCCCTCGGGGTCGGGCTGCGCGAGGTGATGGACGCAATCAACCCCGGCGCCCAGCGGCCAGCGGGGGGCGGCGCGCCAGCCCCCCAGTCCGAGCCTGCTTCGTCGTCGCTGCGTGAGCGGCTGTCGGGCCGCGGCCCGTCGTCGTCCTGATCGCTGACGCATGGCCGAAGACCTGCCCCCCCAGCTCGGCCGCTTCCGGCTGCTGCAGCGCCTGGGCGAAGGCGCGCAGGCCACGGTCTGGCTGGCCCACGACCCCCTCCTGGACCGTGAAGTCGCCGTCAAGCTGCTGAAGGCGGCCAACGAGCCCGGCAGCGTGGACGAATGGCTGCACGAGGCCCGGGCCGTCAGCCGGCTCACCCATCCCAACATCGTCCCCGTCTTCGAGGCCGACACCCAGGGCGGTCGCTCCTACCTCGTCTTCGAATACGTCAGCGGCGGCACGCTGAGCCAGCGCCTGCGCGCAGGCCCCCGGCTGACGGCCGCCGAAGCCGTGCGGCTGATGCTCGGCGTGCTGGACGGGCTCACCGCCGCCCATGCGGCCGGCCTGGTGCACCGCGACCTCAAGCCCAGCAACATCCTGCTCGACGCCCGCGGCCGGCCGCGGGTGATGGACTTCGGCATCGCCGCCCGGGTCGTGCCCGGTTCCGACACGCCTTCGCGCATCGTCGGCACACCGGGCTACATCTCGCCGGAGGCCGCGCGCGGCGCGCCGCCGCATCCGCAGATGGACGTGTTCGCCGCCGCCGTGATGCTGGCGGAGATGCTGTCCGGCCAGCGGCTCAACCATGACCCCGACCCCTGGCGGGCCATCCAGCGCGTGCAGACCACCGACCTCGTCCTGCCCGAAGGCCTGCCGGCCGACGTGGACGACGCCCTGCGTGCCATCGTGCAACGCGGCCTGGCGCGCGAGCCCGCAGCGCGCTGGCCCAGCGCCGCGCTGATGCACGATGCCCTGGCCGCCTGGCTGCGCCCCGTCACCGAGCCCGACGCCGAAGCCCAGGACGCGCCGGTGCTGGACTTCCTGCTGCGCCGCATGCGCCACAAGAGCGACTTCCCGGCGCTGTCCGACGCCATCACCCGCATCCAGCGGCTGACGCAGTCCGAGCACGAGAGCCTGGCCAGCCTGTCCAACGAAATCCTCAAGGACGTGGCCCTCACGCAGAAACTGCTGCGCTTGGTGAACACGGCCGCCTACCGGCATGCCAGCGGCGGCCAGAGCGGTGCCGGCATCAGTACCGTGTCGCGGGCCGTGGCCGTCATCGGCTTCGCCGGCATCCGCAACCTGGCGTTGTCCCTGGTGCTGCTGGAGCGCATGGAGAACAAGGGCCATGCCCAGCGCCTGCGCGAGGACTTCCTGCGCTCGCTGATGGCCGCGTCGCTGGCGCGCGAGCTGTGCCTGAATGCGCGCGACGCCGAGGAGGCCTTCCTCGGCGCCATGTTCCATCACCTCGGCCGCACCCTGACCGAGTTCTACTTCCCCGAGGAGGCCGAGGCCGTGCGCCGCCTCGTCAGCCCCGCGGACGACGGCCCGCCCGCGTTGAGCGAGGCCGCCGCCTCGGCCCAGGTGCTGGGCATGAGCTACGAGGCCCTGGGCCTGGGCGTGGCCCGCCAGTGGGGCCTGCCGGAGAGCCTGCAGCGAGCCATGCGCCGGCCGGTGGGCGAGGCGCCGCCCAAGCTGATCGAGGACGCCGGCGAGCGCCAGCGCTGGCTGGCCCGCGCGGCCAACGACATGGCCGACCTCATCCTGCAGACCCCGCCCGAGCGGGCCCATGCCAAGGTGAGGGCCCTGGCCCAGCGGAATGCCCGCGCCCTGGGCATCAGCGCCGATGCTTTCGAGCATGCCGCCGACACCGCGCGCCAGCGCCTGGCGCAGATGACCGAGGCGCTGGAGCTGCGCCTGCCCCAGCACTCGCGCGCCCGGCGCCTGCTGGCGCCTCTGGCCCCGTCGGTCGGCGACTCCCTCACGGCCCATGAACTCGCGCCGACTCTGGTGTTGGAACGCACCGACTCCGCGGGCGCCGTGCCCGGCCCCGCCCAGGCCAGCGAAATCCTGGCAGCCGGCATCCAGGAGATCACCGACGCCATGGTCCAGAACGCCCAGCTCAACGGCGTGCTGCGCATGATCCTCGAGACCATCTACCGCGCCCTCGGCCTGCGCCGGGTGATCTTCTGCCTGCGCGATGCCCGCGGCCAGACCCTCACCGGCCGCCTGGGTGTGGGCGACGACGTCGAGCGCCTGGCGCCGCTGCTGCGCGTGGACCTGACCCAGCAGCCGCCCGACCTTTTCGCCGCCGTCTGCCTCAAGGGCGCGGACACCCTCATCCAGGATGCCCGCGCCGCCAACATCGCGGCCCGGCTGCCGGCCGCGTTCAAGGGCGAGCTGCAGGCCCAGAGCTTCCTGCTGCTGCCGCTGATGCTCAAGGGCGCGCCCCTGGGTCTCATCTACGCGGACCATCCCAGGGCCGGCGCCGTGCAGCTCGACGACAAGCAGCTCTCGCTGCTGCGCACGCTGCGCAACCAGGCCGTCATGGCCTTTCGCCAGGCCGCCGGCTGATGTCCTCGGGCCGCCTACCGAAGGTGTAGGGCGAATCCCACAACGCGTGGTGCCGGGCGCTGACCGGGCGGTCCTGCGGCCTCTGACCGGCCGCCCGCCGGCCGTGGCGAATACTGGTTTGGCATCCTGAAAAACAACCGGGTTCCGGCGAGGCGCATGCGCTGCTGCCGGGGCCAAGCCAAACCACAGGAGTCCGTGATGAATCCGCATTCGTTGAAGGGTCGGGCCGCTCTCTCGATGGCCGCCGCACTCGCCTTGGCGGCCTGCGCCTCGACCGGCGCCCCGAAGGAACAGATGGCAGTCGCCACGTCCGCCGTCGACCAGGCCACCGGCACCGCCGCCGATGCGCCTGCCGAGCTGGCTACCGCGCGCGACAAGCTGGCTCGCGCCAACCAGGCCATGGCCCGCAAGGACTACGTGCAGGCCCGGCAGCTGGCCGACGAGGCCGCCGCTGACGCCGCCCTGGCCCAGGCCACGGCGCGTTCGGCGCGCTCCAGCCGTGCGCTGTCGGAGGTGCGCGAAAGCATCCAGCAGCTGCAGTCCCAGCTCAACCGTTCCTGATCGCCCGTGATCGCCGAAAGGACCGCCATGCGAACCACTGCCTCCCTGTCCGCACTGGCCGCTGCCGCCCTGCTCGCGGCCTGCGCCAGCGCCCCCACCGTCACGCCCGGCCTGCAGCAGGCCCGCTCCACTGTGCGCAGCGCCGAGGCCGATCCGGCCGTCGTCAAATACGCGCCGCTGGAGCTGAAGAAGGCCTCCGACTCTTTGCGCCGTGCCGATGAACTGAGCGTCAAGCGCGAATCACCGGCCGACATCGACTCCGCCGCCTACGTCGCCGCGACGCAGGCCAAGACCGCCATGGCCCTGGCCAAGGCGCAGAGCGACGAAGAAGCCATCAAGGCCGCCGAGGCCGACCGCGAGCGCGTGCGTGCCGACGCCAACGCCGCACGCGCCAACGCCGCCCAGGCGCAGGCCGCCAACGCCAGTGCCGACGCCAACGCGGCTCGCGCCCAGGCCGCTGTCGCGCAAGCCGATGCGGCCAGCGCCCAGGCCCAGGCCGCGGCGCTGCAGCGCGAACTCAACGACATGCAGGCCCGCCAGACGGACCGCGGCATGCTCGTGACCCTGGGCGACGTGCTGTTCGAGTTCGGACGCGCCGAGATCAAGCCCAACGCGCAGGGCGCCATCGCCAAGCTCGCCCACTTCCTCAATGAGCACCCCGATCGCCGCGTGCTGATCGAAGGCTTCACGGACAGCGTGGGCAGCGACGCCGCCAACCTGGCGCTGTCGCAGCGCCGCTCGCAGGCCGTCGCCGACGCGCTGCGCGCCCAGGGTGTCGATCCGACGCGCATCGCCACGCGCGGCTACGGCGAGCAATACCCGGTGGCGAGCAACGCCAGCACCTCCGACCGCGCCATGAACCGCCGTGTGGAGGTCTACATCTCCAACGACAACCAGCCGGTCCGAGCCCGCAGCTGAACGAGGAGAACGACATGAGCTTCCAACGCACCCATCGACGTCGCGCCGCCGGCGCCTGGCTGGCTGCCGGGCTGCTGGCCCTGGCCGGCGCGGCCCAGGCCGTCGGCCCCGCGGCCCGCAACGTCGACCCGCTGCGCCTGCAGTACGAGCGCGAGAAGGCCGACTGCCTGACCGGCCGCACGGCCGAGCCCCGCAACGTCTGCCTGCGCGAGGCCGCTGCCGCCTACGCCCAGGCCCGCCAGGGCAAGCTGGTCTCACGCGACGACCGGCCCGAGGTGTGGGCGGCCAACGCCCTCAAGCGCTGCGACGCCCAGCATGGGGAGGACCGCGACCTCTGCCGGCAGCGTGTGGAGCACGGCCACACGGACGGCAGCGTTGCCGGTGGCGGCCAGATCACCTCACTGACCGTGCGGTCCACCGATGTCCCGGCGTCGCCGGGACGCTAATCCTCGAATCGGCCGGGGCCTTCCCGGTCGGCCCGGTACCGCCGGGTGCCCGGAAACTCCGGGAGCCAGGCTTCGCGCCGCGTGCACCAGAGCTCGTAGGTGGGCTTGAACTGGTCGGGCGCGTCCAGCGCGCCGAGATTCACCTCGACCTCATCGCCGCTTCGTCCGAACACCGACGAGCCGCAGCGCGGGCAGAAATGCCGCCCGGCATAGGCGCCGGTCTCGCCGGTGACCGTGACGGCGTCCTCCGCAAAGATGGCCGAGGCATGGAACAGGGCGCCGTGGTGCTTGCGGCAATCCAGGCAGTGGCAGATGCCGACGCGATAGGGCCGTCCCGTGGCGACGATGCGCACGTCACCGCACAGGCAGCCACCGGTGAATCGGTCCATGGATGCCTCCGGCTGGAGGGAGAAGGGAGAGGGGAGGGTGACGAGCCTGACCCCGGCACTGGTTGCAACGCTTAGGGCTGCTTGGTTCCCCACCTGACCCGGTTGGGCGCGCTTCCATGCGGGGAGGCCCGTCGAGCGTGATTCTAACCGGGGCGGTAGACCCTGCCCGCCGCGGGCCTAACCCGGCAGGAACTGGCGGTTGATCGACAGGTCCATCGCCAGCGCAAGCAGGGCGACGGCGGTGAGATAGCCCAGCAGGTGCAGGCGCGATTGGCTCATGGCCCAATGGCCGCAGGCCACGTAGCCGACGAGGGCGACCAGCTTGACGCCCAGCCACCAGTCGCGCAGCGGGTTGTAGCCCAGCGATCCCCACAGGCTCAGCCCGGTGACGACGAGGCAGGCGTTGATGCCGAAGACCAGCACCATCAGGCGAGCGTCCTTGGCGATCTCCTGCAGCCGCGGGGCGCCGAACTGGAACATCAGGCCGCGCGTGAAGAAGATGGCCACGCTGCACCAGGCGAGCAGCACGTGCCACTCGAGCATCTGGGTGTAGAACCACGTCATGGAGCCCCTCGTCCGGTCTCGCACTGCTGAACGCAGGCGAGCCCAGCCGGTCCCCCGAGGGGACGGCGATGCTTGCGGCATTGAGCCGCAAGCACATCGCCAACGCGGGCCGGCTCGGGAGCGGCCCAGCGCTCGGCCCGCGAAGGCAATGCGGATTGCAGACGTGACATCAGCGCAATGCGAGGTCGTCTTCGCTGAAGCGGATGCCCAGCGGCTCGATCAGCAGCTGCTTTTCGCCGGCCTCGACCGAGCCGGCCACCCAGGCCTGGACGCCGCAGTCGCGGGCCACCTGGGCGGTGCGCTCGGCGTCTTCGGCCTTGACGAAGATGGCGAAGCCCGCGCCCATGTTGAGCGTGGAGTAGGCCTCGCGGTCGTCCTGGCCCGCCTGCTGCTGGATGAAGGCCAGCACCGCCGTCTTGGGCGGCACGGTGTGGATGCGGTAGGTCAGGGCGCTCGGGTGGCGCAGCAGCTTGCGCCAACCGTGGCCGGTGATGTTGGCGCAGTAGTGGGGTGCGATGCCCGCCTTCCACAGTGCTTCCGTCACGGGAGAGTAAAGGGCCGTCGGCGCGAGCAGGGCCTCGCCGTAGGTCAGGCCGGGCTCGATCTCGGTGAGGTAACCCTGCGGCAGCCGCTCGGCCAGTTTGCGGGCCAGGCTCAGGCCGTTGGCGTGGATGCCGCTGGACGCCAGCAGCACGATGGCGTCGCCCGGGCCCAGCTTGTCGCCCACCGACAGGCGTTCCTTGGGATTGACGAGGCCGGTGCAGGAGGCGGCCAGGTCGATGCGGCCGTCTTCCACGATGCCGGCCAGGGCCGGCGTCTCGCCGCCGCCCCAGGCCACCTGGCAGGTGTCGCAGGCCGCCTTCCAGCCGGCCACCAGGGCCTGGGCGCGCTGGGCGTCGCCGAACCAGTCGCTGCCGCCGGCGGCCCAGTAGGCCTGTACGACCAGGGGCGTGGCGCCCACCGTGATCAGGTCGTTGATCGCCATCGCGATGGTGTCCTGCGCAATGCCGGCGAAGAAGCTCCTGCCGGTCAGCTTGGCCATCTCGTCAGCGACCAGGGTCTTGGTGCCCAGGCATTCGACGATGGAGGCCATGTAGAAGGGCCCCACGTCGACGACGTAGGCCGACTCGCCGCGTGAGGCCTTGACCTCGCTGAACCCATAGCCGGCAAGGTGGGCGGCGGTGGCGGCGGCGGCGCGCTGCGCGGTGACTTTGAGCGGGTCGATCAGGTCGTAGTTGACACCGGCCTGGTCGTAGGTGAGGGGGGCTTGCGAGGTCATGGGGCGGGATTATCCCCGGCAGCCCACCCATAGAATCGCCGCCCATGAGCTATCAGGTCCTGGCCCGCAAATACCGCCCGCAGAGTTTCGAGCAGCTCGTCGGCCAGGAGCATGTCGTGAAGGCGCTGGCGAACGCGCTGACCCAGGGCCGGCTGCACCATGCCTACCTGTTCACCGGCACCCGCGGCGTGGGCAAGACGACGGTGTCGCGCATCCTCGCCAAGAGCCTGAACTGCACCGGCCCCGACGGCAGCGGCGGCATCACCGCCCAGCCTTGCGGCGTCTGCGCGGCCTGCCGGGACATCGACTCCGGCCGCTTCGTCGACTACGTCGAGCTGGACGCCGCCTCCAACCGCGGCGTGGAGGAGATCTCACAGCTGCTGGACCAGGCCGTCTACAAGCCGGTGGTCGGCCGCTTCAAGGTCTACATGATCGACGAAGTGCACATGCTCTCGAACACCGCCTTCAACGCGATGCTCAAGACGCTGGAGGAGCCGCCCGACTACCTCAAGTTCGTGCTCGCCACGACCGACCCGCAGAAGGTGCCGGTCACCGTGCTGTCGCGCTGCCTGCAGTTCAACCTGCGCCCCATGGCGGCGGCCGACGTGCAGATGCACCTGGGCAATGTGCTGGGCGCCGAGAGCGTGCCGGCCGAGCCCGGCGCGCTGCGCCTGCTGTCCCGCGCCGCGCGCGGCTCCATGCGCGATGCGCTGTCGCTCACCGACCAGGCCATCGCCTTCGGCGCCGGCTCGCTGACCGAAGCCGGCGTGCGCCAGATGCTGGGCAGCGTGGACCGCGGCCACGTCGTGGCTATCGTCGACGCGCTCGCGGCGGCCAGCGGCGAGGCCGTGGTGGCCCAGGCGGATGCGCTGCGTGGCGCCGGCCTGTCGGCCGCCGGCACGCTGGAAGACCTCGCCACCCTGTTCCAGCAGATGGCCCTGGCCCAGGCCGCGCCGGCGGCCCTGGACGACGCCGATGCCGAGACCGCGGAGATCCGCCGCCTGGCGGCCCTGCTGCCGGCCGACGAGGTGCAGCTGATGTACAGCATGGCCCTGCACGGCCGGGCCGAGCTGCACCTGGCGCCCGACGAATACGCCGGCCTGCTGATGGTGCTGCTGCGCATGCTGGCCTTTCGCCCTGCGGGCACACAGCCCAAACCGATGAAGGCGGCGGCCCTGGTTCGTCCGCCGGCCGTGGCCAAGGCCGTGGTGGCCGTGCCCCTGCCCAAGGTGGCACCCCCGGCACCCGTGGCGGCGCCTGCAGTGGCACCCGTGGAGGCACCCGTGGAGGTGGCCACGCCCAAGGCGGCGGTGGCGGCGCCGGCCGTGGTGTCCCGGCGGGCCGCGCCGGCCGAGCCTGGCACCGCCAGCTTCAGCGACCGTCTGCGCCCCCGCCCCGTCGAGCACGCCAGCGCCGATGACGAGGACATGGCCTTCGCCGACGGCCCGCCGCCCGACGATGCGCCGCCGCCCTGGATGGACGCCGACGACGTGCCCGCGGTGTCGCCCGGTGCCGCCGCCGCCCGTGAGCCCGAGGTGCCGCGCCGCGCCGCGCTGCGCGAGACGCCCGAGGGCGCCGAGTGGGCCGAGCGCATCGCTGCGCTCAATCTCGTCGGCATGACCGGTGAGCTGGCCCGCCAGGCCCAGGCCCTGTCCCGCCGCACGGTGGACGGGCGCGAGGCCTGGACGCTGCGCGTCGAGCGCGAGTCGCTGCGGGCGCCGGCCCTGGTGGCCAAGCTCGAGGCCGCGCTCGACGCCCGGCTCGACATCGAAGCCGGCATCGCCGAAGACTCCATCGCCCTGCGCGCCATCGCCCGCGCCGAGGCCCAGCAGCGCGCCGCGGAGGAGCTGGCCGCCCAGCATCCGATGACGCGCACACTGCTCTCGCAATTCCCGTCGGCACGCATCCTGCCGGGCTCCGTGCAGCCCGTGCTGACGCCACCCTCACCCTGACAAGGACACGATCATGATGAAAGGCCAACTCGCCGGCTTGATGAAGCAAGCCCAGGCGATGCAGGACAACCTGAAGAAGGCGCAGGAGGAACTCGCCAACATCGAGGTCGAGGGCCAGAGCGGCGCCGGCCTCGTCAAGGTCGTCATGACCTGCAAGAACGAGGTCCGCCGCGTCACCATCGACCCCAGCCTCCTTGCCGACGACAAGGACATGCTGGAGGACCTCGTGGCCGCCGCCTTCAACGACGCGGCCCGCCGCGCCGAGGCCACCAGCGCCGAGAAGATGGGCAAGCTGACCGCCGGCATGCCGCTGCCCCCTGGCATGAAATTCCCCTTCTGATCGCCAAGCCTTGATCGACGGCACAAGAACAAAGCCACAGAGGCACAGAGGCACAGAGGCGCTGCTCCCGGTGCCGCCTCTCTGTGTCTCTGTGCCTCTGTGGTCGTGTTGTTCAACGCGGCGAGTGGGGCCATGTCGTTGAACGCCCTCGATTCCCTCATCGAGACGCTCAAGCGCCTGCCCGGCGTGGGCCAGAAATCGGCCCAGCGCATGGCCTACCACCTGCTGCAGCATGACCGGCTGGCCATGCCGCGGCTGGCCGAAGCGCTGACGGCGGCGGCCGAGCGCATCAAGCACTGCGAGCGCTGCCACACCTTCAGCGAGACGCCGCTGTGCGCCGTCTGCGCCGACCCGCAGCGCGACGGCCGGCTGCTTTGCGTCGTCGAGACGCCGGCCGACCAGGCGGCGCTGGAGCGCACCGGCTCTTACAGGGGCTACTACTTCGTGCTGCTCGGCCGGCTGAGCCCGCTCGACGGCGTGGGCACGCGCCAGATCGGCGTGGCCGAGCTGCTGGCCCGGGCCGCCGAGCCGGGCGTGGAGGAGGTCATCCTCGCCACCAGCTTCACCGCCGAGGGCGAGGCCACGGCCCATGTGCTGACCGAGGCGCTGAAGGCCCGCGGCATCACGTCGACGCGCCTGGCCCGCGGCGTGCCCGTGGGCAGCGAACTCGAATACGTAGACCTGGGCACCATCGCCCATGCCCTGACCGACCGCCGCTGAAGGAGGCCTTGTCCGATGACCATCGCCCAGATCTGCCTGCTCGTGGCCTGCCTGCTGCCCATCGGCTGCGCCGGCCTGGCCAAGTCCCGCGGCTTCGGCAAGCGGCGCCGCGACGGCGGCTTCGACAACCACCGCCCGCGCGAGTGGCTGGCGGCGCTGGAGGGCTGGCAGGCCCGCGCCAACGCCGCCCAGGCCAACAGCTGGGAGGCGCTGCCGGTCTTCATCGCCGGCCTCGTCGTCGCCCACCAGCACCAGGCCGCCCAGGCCACGGTGGACGCCCTGGCCCTGGGTTTCGTGGCCGCGCGGCTGGTGTTCATCGCGCTGTACGTGGCCGACAAGGCCTCGCTGCGCTCCCTGGTGTGGATGGCCGGGCTGGCGGCCTGCGTGGCACTCTTCTTCGTGCGCTGAACCGCGCCGTCAGGGCGTGGCCGCAGCGATGACGGTACGGCCCTTGCCGCCCTTGGCCTTGGCCGCCGGCCGGGCGGCCGCCTTGGCCAAGCGCGCGGTCCGGGCCGGGGCCTGGGCTTGCGGCGCCGCGGCCCTGGGCGTGAAGGCGGTGTAGACGACGATGGCCTGGCCGGGCTTGAAGCGTGCGCTGCTGCCGACCTTGTTCCACTGCGCCACCTGCTCGGCACGCACCTTGTAGCGCGCCGCGATGGCGGCCACGGTGTCGGCCTTGCCGGCCTTGAGGCTGACGCGGCGCAGCGGCGGCGCGTCGGGCGCGAGGTTCAGGCTGGCGGAGTCGGCCAGGCGTTCGGAGACGTCGTCGCGCACGTGCTCGCCACGCGGCACCAGCAGGGTCGAGCCGGCCTTGACCAGCATCTTGGGCGGGATCTTGTTGACGTCGCGCAGCGAGGCCTCGCTCATGCCGGTGCGGCGGGCGGCCTCGGCCGGGCTCATGGTCTTGGGCACGACCCAGGCCGTCCAGCTCGCCATCGGGCCGTTGTGGCTGGCCAGGTTCTCGGCGAAGGCGCTGGCCTGGTCGTAGGGCAGCAGCACCTGCGGCGTCGCGGCGGCCAGGATGACCGGCTTGTTCATCTGCGGGTTGAACTGCTGGAAGGTCTCCAGCGACAGGCCGGCCAGGCGTGCGGCGAGCTCGACGTCGATGTCGCGCTCGATCTTCACGCTCAGGAAGTAGGGATGGTTGGCCACCGGCGGCAGGCTCAGGCCGAAGCGGTCGGGCGCGAAGACGATGTTCTTCACGGCCTGCAGCTTGGGCACGTAGTAGCGCGTCTCGTCGGGGATCCTGAGGCTTTCGTAGTCGATCGGCAGGCCGGCCCTCTGGTTGCGCGCGATGGCTTTCTGCACGTTGCCCGGGCCCCAGTTGTAGGCGGCCAGCGCCAGGTGCCAGTCGCCGAACATCTTGTAGAGCCGGCCGAGGTAGTCGAGCGCGGCGCGGGTGGAGGCCAGTACGTCGCGGCGGTCGTCGCGGAAGATGTTCTGCTTGAGGTCGAAGTCCCGCCCCGTGGCTGGCATGAACTGCCACATGCCGGTCGCCTTGGCGGTGGAGACGGCATGCGTGACGAAGGCGCTCTCGATGAAGGGCAGCAGCGCCAGCTCGCTGGGCATGCCGCGCTTCTCGACCTCTTCGAGGATGTGAAAGAGGTAGCGGCTGCCGCGCGTGGTCATGCGCTCGACGTAGTCGGGCCGGGCGGCGTACCAGGCCTCGGCCTTGCGCACCCAGTCGTCGTCCAGGTCTTCGAGCTGGAAGCCCTGGCGCACGCGGGCCCAGAGGTCTTGCTTCACGTCCGGGGCGTCCAGGTCGACCTTCTCGCCGGGGCGCAGGTTGTCCTCCAGCAGCGTGGAGGCGGCCTCGCGCACCTGCGGCGTCGTCAGTGCGACGGGGGCGGCAGGCGGGGCGGTTTCGGTGGCGGCGGGCGGCGGGGAGGGAAGTGGGGCCGGGGCGGGTGCCTCGGCAGGCGGGGCGGTGGTGGCGCAGGCGGCCAGCAGCACGGCGGCGGCCAGCGGCGAAAGGCGGTGGAGCAGGGTCATCGGAATCCGTTCTTCCATTCGCGCAGGGTCGCGAACACATCGACCGGGCTGGGCTCGGCCGGGAGTTTCAGGGGCGCGTGGCGCCGGGCGGCGTCGCGCAGAGCGGCTTCGGTACAACGCAGGAAAGGGTTGATGCGGACCTCAGTGCCGATGCGGCCCGGCAGCGTCGGCCGGCCGGCGGCGCGTTCGGCCTCGCACCAGGAGGCGTAGGCGGCGAGGGCGGCGTTGGCCGGGTCCACCTCGCGTGCGAAGCGCAGGTTGGACAGGGTGTACTCGTGGGCGCAGCAGACGCGGGTCTCGGGCGGCAGGGCCGCCAGCGACTGCAGCGAGGCATGCATCTGCGCCGGGCTGCCTTCGAAGAGGCGGCCGCAGCCGGCGCTGAACAGAGTGTCGCCGCAGAAGAGCAGCGGAGCGTCGCCGGGAACCTCGGCGGCAAAGTAGGCGATGTGGCCGGCGGTGTGGCCCGGCACATCCAGGACGGCGAACTTGAGGCCGAGCAGCTCGATGCTGTCGCCGCCGTGCAGGCGCTGCACCGGCTCGGGCATCTTCTCGTGGGCGGGACCGTAGACGGGCCCCCGCAGCCGCGGGCGCAGCGCGTCGACGCCGCCCACGTGATCGCCGTGGTGATGCGTCAATAGAATGCCCGCCAGCGTCAGGTCCCGGGCATCGAGCGCCGCAGCCACCGGCGCGGCGTCGCCCGGATCGACGACCAGGGCCTCACGGCCGTTGTCCAACAGCCAGAGGTAGTTGTCGTCGAATGCGGGAACAGGCGTGAGCGTCAAACTGAGCGTCAATGCGTCGCCAACCCATGACAGATAAAGGTCAGAGTATAGGTTTGGCGGCCTGGTTGCAGACGCCTCCCGGCCGTTATCTGCTGGCCTGGGAACAGGCCCAGGTCGAGGCCGCCGTGCCCGACCTCTTCGGCTTCCACGCCCTGCAGCTGGGCCTGCCCGAACTCGACGGTCTGCAGACCAACCGCATGCCCCACCGCTGGCTGGCCGGGCGCGACCTGCTCTGCGACTTCGACGCCCTGCCTTTCGAGAGCGCCAGCCTCGACCTCGTGCTGCTGCCTCACGCGCTGGAGCTGGCCTCCGACGCCCATGCCCTGCTGCGCGAGGTCGAGCGCGTGCTCAGGCCGGAAGGGCGCCTCATCGTCTTCGGCCTCAACCCGGCCAGCCTCTGGGGGCTGCGCCAGAAGCTCGGGCGGCTCAAGTCACGGGGCGAGCCCTATCTGCCGCGCGATGGCGAGTTCATCGGCTACTGGCGCATGCGCGACTGGCTCAAGCTGCTGAGCTTCGAGGTCGAGGCGGCGCGCTTCGGCATCTACCGCCCGCCGCTGCGCAGCGAGGCCTGGCTGCAGCGCTGGCAGTGGATCGAGGGCGTGGGCTCGCGCTGGTGGCCGGTGCTCGGCGCCGTCTATTACATCCAGGCCATCAAGCGCGTGCACGGCATGCGCATGATCGGCCTGGCCCGGAACACGCGGCTGGCGGCCAAGAAGGCTCCGGCCGTCGCCTTGAACCATCACCAGAAAAAGAATGACTGACACCCCATCCAAGCCCGCCGCCATCAAGCGCCCGCAGGTCACTATCTACACCGACGGTGCCTGCAAGGGCAACCCCGGCCCCGGCGGCTGGGGCGCCTGGCTGTCCAGCGGCGGCCACGACAAGGAGCTTTTCGGCGGCGAGGCCAGCACCACCAACAACCGCATGGAGCTGACGGCCCCCATCGAAGCCCTCGCCTCGCTCAAGCGCAGCTGCGACGTGGTCATCTACCTCGACAGCGAATACGTCCGCAAGGGCATCACCGAGTGGATCGTCAACTGGCAGCGCCGCGGCTGGAAAACGGCCGAGGGCAAGCCGGTGAAGAACGCCGACCTCTGGCAGCGGCTGGACGCTTTACGCAAGCTGCACCACGTCGAATGGCGCTGGGTGCGCGGCCATGCCGGCGACCCCGGCAACGAGCGCGCCGACGCCCTCGCCAACCGCGGCGTGGCCTCGATCAGTAAAGTGCGCGCCACCTGAACCCAGGGAGAAGTCCTTGAAGCTGCCCCTCCTGCTGGCCGCGCTGTTAGCGGCGACCGCCCAGGCCCAGACCTACACGGTGCTCTGCGCCCGCGCCGAATGCGGCCAGCTCAAGGTCTCCGAGGCGCCGGGGCGGGTGGAGGTGGACTACCGCTACCGCAACAACGGCCGCGGCCCCGAGCAGAAGGAAGTGCTGGAGTTCGCTGCCGACGGCAGCTGGACGGCCTACCGGACCGAAGGCGTCTCGACCTACGGCGCGCGCATCGACGAGAGCTTCGAGCGCCAGGCCGACGGCCGCGTGCTGTGGCGCTCGCCCGTGGACCGCGGCGAGCGGCCCGACGCGCCCCGCGAGGCCGTCTTCCTGCCGGTGCAGGCCAGCCCCGCCTGGGCCGGCCGGCTCGCGCAGAGCCTGCTGGCCCGCAAGGCAGCGCACACGCCGGCATTGCCCGTGGGGCAGCTGTCCGTCGACAAGGTGGGCCGCCTCGCCCTGCCGGGCCGCGGCCTGGAGGTCGGCCTCTATGCCATCCAAGGCCTGGACCTGCAGCCCAGCTATGTCTGGCTGCGCGAGGACGACCACGCCTTCTTCGCCAAGGTCGACCCCGGCTGGGGCGGCACGGTGCTGCAGGGCTTCGAGGCCGATGCCGACCGCCTGGGCGAGGCGCAGAAGGCGGCCGAGCTGGCCCGGCTGCAACGCCTGGCACGCGAGCTGCCGCGGCCGCTGCCGGGGCTGACCGTCATCGAGGGCGTCCGCTGGTTCGATGCGAACGCCGCGGTCATGCGGGGGCCGTCCGACGTCTACCTCTTCGAAGGCCGCATCGCCGCCATCACGGCGCCGGGCCGCTTCAAGAACGCAGCGCCGGCCCAGCGCATCAGCGGCCGGGGCCGCAGCCTGCTGCCCGGCCTGGTCGACATGCATGCCCACCTCGGCGCGGGCGACCTGCTGCTGGACCTCGCCTCGGGCGTGACGGCGGTGCGCGACGTCGGCAACAGCAATGCGGAGCTGGCCGAGCTGCGCGGGCGCATCGAGCGCGGCGAGGTGCTGGGGCCGCGCGTCGCCGCGAACGGCTTCATCGAGGGCAAGAGCCCGTTCTCGTCGCAAGCCGACTTCGTGCCGGACAACCTGCCGGACGCGCTGGCCGCCATCGACTGGTACGCCGCCCACGGCTACCGCCAGCTCAAGCTCTACAACTCCATCCGGCCCGAGTGGGTGAAGCCCATGGTGGCCCACGCCCGCGAGCTGGGCCTGCGCACCGGCGGCCACGTGCCGGCCTTCATGACGGCGCGCCAGGCCGTGGAGGCGGGCTTCGACGAGCTGCACCACATCAACCAGGTCACGCTGAATTTCCTCGTCGGCAAGGGCGACGACACGCGCACCCTGCTGCGCTTCAACCTCGTCGGCGACAAGGCGGCCGACCTCAAACTCAACGACCGCCGCACCCAGGACTTCATCGCCCTGCTGAAGAAGCGCGGCACCGTCGTCGACCCGACCATGACCGCCTTCGAGGCCCAGTACACCCAGCGCCAGGGCCAGCCCAACCCCAGCTACGACATGGTGGCCGCCAACCTGCCCGCCGTCGTGCAGCGCAGCCTGCTGTCCGCCGAGGTGGACATGGACGACGCCAAGGCGCGCCGCTGGGGAGCGAGCTGGCAGGTCATGATGGAGCTGCTGCGCCGGCTGCATGCGGCCGGCGTGCCCCTGGTCTCCGGCACCGACGCCACCGCGGGCTTCGCCCTGCAGCGCGAGCTGGAGCTCTACGTGAAGGCGGGCATCCCGGCGGCGCAGGCCCTCAAGATCGCGACCTGGAACGGCGCCAAGTACAGCGACCGCCTGGCCGAGATCGGCAGCATCGAGCGCGGCAAGCGCGCCGACCTGGTGCTGGTGGACGGCGACCCCGTCGCCGACATCCGCGCCATCCGCCGCGTGGCGCTGGTGATCCAGGGCCGCGACGGCCAGGCGCACGCCCTCTCGCCCGCCACCCTCTACCAATCCATGGGCATCTTGCCTTTCGTTCCTGCTGCGGATATCCGATGACCCGCTTCTCCGCCCTTTTCCTGGCCCTGCCCCTGCTGGGCGCCTCGACGATGGGGCAGGCCGACACCACGCTGCGCTTCTGCGCCGCGGGCAGCCCCAAGACCTTCGACCCCGCGATGACCGACAGCGGCATCGACCACGTCACCCATCTGCCCATCTTCGGCACCCTCGTCGAGGTCAAGCGCGGCAGCGACCAGCTCGTGCCCGGCCTGGCCAGCAGCTGGAGCGTCAGCGCCGATGGCCTGGCCTACACCTTCGAGCTGCGCCGCGGCGTGCGCTGGCAGTCGGTCGAGGGCTTCAAGCCCACGCGCGAGTTCAATGCCGACGACGTGCTCTTCACCTTCGGCCGCCTGCTCGACCGCGGCGAGGGCCTGGGCGGGGCCTTCGCCAAGGCCGTGCCGGGCGTGTCGCCCTACGTGGTCTCGCTCGGTTGGGAGAAGCTCATCCGCAAGGTCGAGAAGCTGGGCGACCACCAGGTACGCGTCACGCTCGCGGAGCGAGACGCTTCCTTCCTGTCCGCGCTGACCTTCGTCTTCGCGGCCATCGAGTCGGCCGAGCTGGGCGAGCAACTGCTCAAGGCCGGCACGCCCCAGCGCATCGCCCAGATGCCCGTCGGCACGGGGCCCTTCCAGCTCAAGAGCTTCCGGCCCGACGCCGTCATCCGCTACACCCGCCACCCGGGCTGGTGGCGCGACAAGGAGGTGCCGCGGGCCGACCAGCTCGTCTACGCCATCACGCCGGACGCCAACGTGCGCGCCCAGCGCCTCAGGCGCGACGAGTGCGACATCGCCGCGCCCGTGGGCCCGGCGGAGCTGGCCGAGCTGAAGAAGGACCCGGCCATCAAGCTCGCGACGGCGCCGGGCCTGAACATCGGGCTGCTGGCCTACAACACCCGGCGCCCGGCGCTGGCCAAGGTCGAGGTGCGCCAGGCCCTGGACATGGCCATCGACAAGGCGGCCATCCTGCGCACCGTCTACGGCGGCGCGGGCGTGGTGGCGAGCAGCCCCATCCCGGCGGCCAACTGGGCCCACGATGCCACGCTCAGGCCCACGCCCTACGACCCGGCGCGCGCCAAGGCCCTGCTGCAGAAGGCGGGCGTGCTGCCCCTGGACCTCACGCTCTGGGCCATGCCCGTCGTGCGCAACTACAACCCCAACGGCCAGCTGATGGCGCAGATGATCCAGGCCGACTGGGCCAAGGTCGGCGTCAGCGCCCGCATCGTGACCTACGAGTGGGGCGAGTATCTGCGGCGCATCGACGCGGGCGAGCACGACGCGGCCCTGTCGGGCTGGAACGGCGACCCCGAACCCGCCAACACGGCGGGCCAGCTCGCCTGCGGCGCCGCCAGCGGCAGCTTCTGGTGCAATCCGGCCTACGACAAGCTGCTGGCCCAGGCACGCCAGGCCCTGAAGCAGGACGATCGCAAGGCGCTCTACGTCAAGGCCCAGCGCCTGGCCATGCAGGAGATGCCCTGGTCGCCCATCGCCTACGGCCAGCTCGCCGTACCCACCCGCGCGAGCGTCAAGGGCTTCGTGGTGGAACTCGACGGCAGCACCTATTTCGACGGCGTCCTCCCCCGGTAGAAGGAAAAAGAGATGAGCATCAAGAGCGACAAATGGATCCGCCGCATGGCGGAGCAGCACGGCATGATCGAGCCGTTCGAGCCCGGCCAGGTGCGCGAGCGCGACGGCCACAAGATCGTCAGCTACGGCACCAGCAGCTACGGCTACGACATCCGCTGCGCGCCCGAGTTCAAGGTCTTCACCAACATCCACAGCACCGTGGTGGACCCGAAGAACTTCGACGAGAACAGCTTCGTCGACGTCAACAAGGACGTCTGCATCATCCCGCCCAACAGCTTCGCGCTGGCGCGCACGGTGGAGTACTTCCGCATCCCGCGCAACGTGCTGACCGTGTGCCTGGGCAAGAGCACCTACGCCCGCTGCGGCATCATCGTCAACGTGACGCCCTTCGAGCCCGAGTGGGAAGGCTATGTGACGCTGGAGTTCAGCAACACCACGCCTCTGCCGGCCAAGATCTACGCCGGCGAGGGCTGCGCCCAGGTGCTGTTCTTCGAGAGCGACGAGGTCTGCGAGACGAGCTACAAGGATCGCGGCGGCAAGTACCAGGGGCAGGTGGGGGTGACGCTGCCGAAGGCTTGAGCCGGGCCTGCAGCGCCGCTAGGCGGCCTGCAACAGGAACTCGACCTTGACGGCGTCGTAGGGAAAGACAACGCCGCCTCCCTCGGCCCGGTCGAGGACGCCGGCCGCCAGCAGTGCCGTGATGTCGCCGTGAACAGCCTTCACGTCCCGCTCGACCCGCCGCGCGGCCTCACGAATGGAAACCGGACCGGCGCCGCACAAGGCCTTGAGCAGCTCCCAGCGTTTGGCGGTGAGGACCTTCCACAGCAGTTCCGGCGTCGCGAAGCTGATGCGGGACGTCCGCTCCGCCTTGCCCGCCCGCCAGGATTGGGCAAAGGCGTCCAGGGATTCCTTCGCCTGGCGTACTTCAAGAATCACTGTTTTCACGGTTCCACCTCGCGATGTCCTGTTCAAAGGCGGCAACGAGTGCTTCCGGCGTGGTGAAGGCGTAGCCGGATTCCTTGTCGCCGACATGGCGGTGATCGCCCTTGCCGGCCTCGTTGTCGTAGCGCACCACGCAGACGCCGTCGACCACGTAGGCGAGCCGGTACTTGAACGAGTGCGCCGACCCAGCCAGCGGTGAGGGAAGCGCCCAAAGTACCAGTTCGGCGAAGGCGTTCTCGGCGTAGACGATCCGGGTCCGGGCGACAAGCCTCGCTTTCATGCCGAGATGATGGTCAGATCTTCTGATGTTGTCAAATTGTCCAACGGTTTGTGTCGAACCCGGGGCCGTCTCACATCCGGCACTTGAGCCGCATCAACGGCGGATAGCCCGGCCTTTTCGGGCTTTATCCGGCCTTCGCCCGGCCGAGGCCCCGGCACCATGGCGGCACACGCCAGAAGTCCGCCGAGGCCCGCCATGCTCATCCCCCTGCACCTGATTCCCGTCCCCGCCGACGAGCCGCGTGGCATGGGCGAGCCCGGCCATGTTCCGAGCGTCCTCAAGATCGCCGAGGGCGTGCACCTGGGCGACATCCGCGCTCTCGGCTTGACCGTGTCGGGTGCGGCCAACGGCGCCGTCAGCACGGGCGAACTGCTGCGCTTCGGCCAGCTGATGAACGATGCCGGCCTGGCCATCAACCCGACCCGCATGCTCTACGACCGCCACTACGCCTACGAGCGCCTGGCCGAGGGCTTCGGCAGCGACCATCCGGGCCTGCGCGAGCTGGCGCTGGACCTGTTCGAGGGCTACCAGTCGGCCGGCGAGTGGATCGGCCTGGCGCATTGACGCCGCGGGCCTGAGCCTGGGGCTTTCCCGAGGCCGAAGCCTGCCTTTCCTCACCCAGGGTTTCGGGCCACCCCGGGTTACGCTTGCGGTTTCGCGTTTTCACCGAACCGCTCCATGACACGTCATTCCCTTTCGCTGCTGGGGGCCGCCGCCCTGGCGACCCTGGCCGCCACGTCCGTGCATGCCGATGAAGGCATGTGGATGCCCAAGCAGCTGCCGCAGATCTCCAAGGCCCTGAAGGCCGGTGGTCTGGCCCTCGACCCCGCCGCCCTCAAGGACCTGACGGCCTTCCCGATGGGGGCCGTCGTCTCGCTGGGCGGCTGCTCGGCCAGCTTCGTCTCGCCGCAGGGCCTGGTGGTCACCAACCACCACTGCGCCTACGGCAGCCTGCAGTTCAACTCCACGCCCCAGCGCGACCTGCTGAAGAACGGCTTCTACGCGGCCACGCTGGCCGATGAGCTGCCGGCCGCCCCGGGCAGCCGCATCTACGTCACGGTCGACATGAAGGACGTCAGCGCCGAGGTGCTGAACGACAAGACCCGCGCTTTGGCCGGCAAGGCCCGCACGGACGCCATCGAGGCCACCGAGAAGCAGCTCGTCGCCGCCTGCGAGGCCGACAAGGGCCATCGCTGCAACGTCTATTCCTTCTTCGGCGGCCTGCAGTTCCAGCTGATCAAGCAGCTCGAGATCCGCGACGTGCGCCTGGTGCACGCCCCGTCCACCGGCGTGGGCCTGTTCGGCGGCGACGCCGACAACTGGATGTGGCCGCGCCACACCGGCGACTACAGCTTCTACCGCGCCTACGTCGGCGCGGACGGCAAGCCGGCCGACTTCAGCAAGGACAACAAGCCCTACGTCCCCAAGTACCACCTCAAGATGGCGTCCAGCCCGCTCAACGAGGGCGACTTCGTCATGGTCACCGGCTATCCCGGCCGCACCAACCGCCACCGGCTGCCCACCGAGGTGGACTTCGCCTTCGGCTGGGAGCAGCCGGCGCGCATCAAGTCCATGGGCGAATCCATCGACATCATCAAGGCCGAGACCGCCGGCCGCCGCGACGGCGAGATCAAGATGGCCGCCCGGATGCAGGGTCTGCAGAACTACTTCAAGAACCTGAGCGGCCAGCAGCAGAGCTGGGACGGCAGCGACATCCTCGCCCGCAAGCAGGCCGAGTTCGACAAGCTCAAGGCCTGGGTCGACGCCTCGCCCGAGCGCAAGGCCCGCTACGGCGCCGACATGGCCGCCACGGAAAGCCTGATCGCCGAGCGCCAGGCCACCGCCAAGGCCGAGCATCTGCTGCCCTTCATGGCCCCGGCCATGCTCAACGCGGCGCGCCAGCTGCTCGAGACCGCCGACCAGCGCGCCAAGCCCGACGCCGAGCGTAAGACCGGCTTCCAGGACCGCGACCTGCCGCGCCTGCGCGCCGCCCAGCAGCAGCTCGACCGCCGCTACGACGAGCCCACCGACAAGCGCCTGGCCGCCCATTTCCTGGCCCGTTATGTCGCCCAGCCCGCGGACACGCTGAACCCGGCCTGGCTCAACGCCCTGGGCGTGAAGCCGGGCATGGATGAGGCCGCCATCCGCGCCCAGCTCGACAAGCTCTACGCCGGTAGCAAGCTCGCCGACACGGCCACCCGCATGGCCTGGATGGACAAGGACGTCGCGGCCTTCAAGGCCAGCGACGACGCCTTCATCAAGGCCGCCGTGGCCCTGCACGACGACGACCAGCGCCGTGAGAACCGCGACAAGGAGCTGGCCGGCAAGCTGCAGAAGGCCTATGCCGGTACGCAGCAGGCCCTCATCGACTACCACGCCAGCCGCGGCGAGGTGGTCTACCCCGACGCCAACAGCACGCTGCGCATCAGCTTCGGCAAGGTCGAGGGCCGCAACCCGGGCAGCGACGGCACGACCTGGACGGCCTTCACGACGCTGCGCGGCATCGTCGCCAAGCACAAGGGGCCGGACGAAGCCGGCGGCGAGTTCAATGCGCCGGCCAACGAGCTGGCCGCCATCAAGGCCCGCCAGTTCGGCAACTACTACATGAAGAGCCTGGACTCCGTGCCGGTCAACTTCCTGGCCACGCTGGACACCACCGGCGGCAACTCCGGCTCGCCGGTGTTGAACAAGAAGGGCGAGCTCGTCGGCCTGCTCTTCGACGGCACGCTGGACGCCGTCATCTCCGACTGGGACTTCAACCCCAAGACCGTGCGCAGCATCTGCCTGGACGCCCGCTACATGCTCTGGCAGATGAGCGTCGTCGACAAGGCCACGCGCGTCCTCGACGAAATGGCTGTGAAGTAGCCCACCCCCTACCGGCTTCGCCGGCCCCCTCAAGGGGGCTGAGCCCGGACACAAACAGCCCTGAGGGCTGTTTGTGCCTGGCGAAGAGTCGCGCCACTGGCGCGGCGCGGCCTGCAAGGCCTGCCAGTGGCCCGGCAAAGCCGGTTCCACGGCTGCCGCTGGAGGAGAAGAACGGCAGCATTTCGCTGCCGTTCTTCGTTTTGGCCTCTATTCCTTGGCGATGGCCTCGACCTGGATGCGCAACTGCACGTCCATCTTGAAGCCCCAGTCCTTGCCGGCCGCGAGGCCGAACTCGTCGCGGTTGAAGCTGCCCGACGCGTCCGCGCCGCACAGCTCGCGCTTGAAGACGGGATGGGGGATGCACTTGAGCTGGCGGATGGCCAGGGTCACCGGCCGGGTCTGGCCGTTGAGCGTCAGTTCGCCCACCACCCGGGCCGGCACGCCGCCGCTGCCGCCCTCGAAGCGGCCCGTGTAGCGCGCGCTGGGGTGCTTGGCCACGTCGAAGAACTGCTCGCCGCGGGCCCAGGCGTTCAGCGCGTCGAGGCCGAAGTCGATGCTGGCGAGGTCCATCTCCACGTCGACCTTGCCCGTGCCGTCGGCCTTGTCGTACACGATGCGGCCGGTGCTGTGGTTGAGCTTGCCGCGCCAGACCGAGAGGCCGCCCATGTGGTCGGCCTCGAAGCTGGGATAGGTGTGCGTGGGGTCGATGTCGTAGGTGGTCGGCGCGGCCTGGGCGAGGCCGGCGGCGAGGAGCAGGAGGCAGAGCAGGGCGGCGGGCTTCATCGGGGGTCCTGTGTCAGTGGATGTGGAAGTTCGGGCGGCAGTATCGGGATGCCTGACACTACGACGATCCAGGCGCGGCGATTTCGACAGCCGCCTTTGAACCCGATGCCATGAAGTTCCGCCTGCCGCTCGCCCTGCTGACGCTCGCCCTGGCCGCCTGCGCGCCGCTCAAACCCCAGCCTCCCGCCGAAAAGCGCTACGCCGCCGCTGAACTGCTGGCCCTGCAGCCCGGCGCGCTGTCTTGGCCGGCCGCGTCGACGGAGGGCGAACGCGCCCGGCGCGAGGCGGCGGTGGCCGGCATCCGCGCCCGCATCGCCCTGCCGCCCGGCCCCGGGCGCGACGCGGCCCTGCCGGCCCTCTTCGAGGCGGTGGCCCAGTACAACGCCGAGGCCGACGCGGCCCGGCCCCTGCTGCTCGACGCCCTGCCCACGCTCGGCGGGCGCGACCCCGAGTTCCAGCGCGCCCTGCTGACCGCCGCCCACACCCTCTATCCGGCCGAGTCGGCGCCGCTGCTGTGGCCGCTGCTGCCCCAGCTCACGGCGAGCAAGCCCTTCGCCATCGCCGCCTACACCCTGCTGCAGGCCGCCCCCGGCGCCGCGCCGCGCCTGCTCGCCCTCGTGCCGCAGCAGTTCCCGGCCTGGGCCGACGACCCGCGGCTCACCGCCCTGATGCAGCGCCTGCAGCCCTCGCCGCTGGCGCCGCCGCCGCTGGCCGAACTGCTGGCCGCACCGCTGCGGCCGGGCTTCCCGGCCATCGTCAGCCTGCAGCGGCCGGGCCGCCAGCAGATGGGACTGGCCCTGGTGCGCGGCGCCGACGGCCGCTTCGTGCGCGAGGCGTCGGGGCGGCTGTTCGCGTCGCCGCAACTGGCGCTGGCCCGCAGCGGCCTTCCCGGCATCCTGACCAATGGCAACACGCCGCAGGGCCTGTTCACCATCGTCGGCGCGGGCACGGCCACCAACCCCAACATCGGGCCCACACCCTACCTGCACAGCAAGCTGCCCATCGAGGCGACGCCAGCCGAGTTCGAGCACGTCGACGCCACTGGCGCGGCGGACTGGACCCAGGCCTTGTACGAGAGCTATCTGCCGCCGTCCTGGGCGGGCTGGCCGCCGTTCAAGGAGGCCTGGCTCGCCGGCCGTGCCGGCCGCGACGAACTCCTGGTGCACGGCAACACCTTGAACCCGGCCTACTACGCCGGCGCCAGCTACTTCCCCGGCGCGCCGCAGCAGGGCTGCCTGATCTCCAGCGAGGACTGGGACCCGGCCACGGGCCGGCTGCTCGCCAGCGGCCAGCTGCGCCTGGCCCAGGCCTACGCCGCACAGGCCCGGCCGGACCTGGCGGGCTATCTCATCGTCGTCGAGCTGCCGGGCGACGGCCCCGTCAGGCCCGGCGAAGCCGAGGCCGCCGTGGCTGCCGCCGGGCGTTGAACACCATGCGAAGACCACTTGCCCTAACGCTCATCCTGCTCGCCCTGGCGGCTCTGCCCGCCGCGGCCGACGAGGCCCCGCGCCTGACGCCCAGCGCCGATGGCCGCGAACTGATCGACCCGACGGCAGGCCTGGCCTGGTCGCGCTGCGTGGAGGGCATGGACTGGGATGGCCGGCGCTGCACCGGCACGCCCCGGCTGGCCACCCATGCCGAAGCCCTGGCGATGGGGCGGGCGCGCGCCGGGGCCGAGGGACGTGCCTGGCGGGTCCCGCGCGTCACCGAGCTCAGGCGGCTGTTCGAGCGCCTGGCCCATGGCAAGTCCGCTGAAAGCCTGGCGCCCGCGGCACCGGCCGGCTGGTACTGGACGAGCACCACCCGCATCGAAAGCGAGAAGGTCAACGCCTACAGCTATCGCAACGTCGAGCGCGGCCTCACGCAACGCCAGGTCGACCGCCTCGTCGTGCAGTCGGGCTGGGCCGTGGAGCAGCCCGGCGCGGACGTGCGCGGCGACGTGGCCAAGCGCGAGAAGCTGGCGGTGCGCCTGGTGCGCACCCTGGACCCCGCCCCCGCGCCGTGATCCATCTGCTGCCGCCCACGCCCGAGGTCGCGGACGAGTTGCTGCGCTTCGAGACCGACAACCGCGCCTTCTTCGAGGCCCGCATCAATGCCCGGCCGCCCGGCTACTACTCGCCCGAGGGCGTGCGCGCCGCCATCGAGCTGGCCCTGCGCGAGGCGAAGGAGGACAAGGGCTACCAGTTCCTCGTGCGCGACGCTGCCGGCGAGCTGGTCGGCCGCGTCAACCTCATCGGCGTCAAGCGCGCCCATTTCCATTCGGCCGAGCTCGGCTACCGCATGGCCGAGAGCGCCTGCGGCAAGGGCCACGCGAGCGAGGCGGTGCGCCAGGTGCTGGCCAAGGCCTTCGGCGAACTCGGCCTGCGGCGGCTGGAGGCCAACGCCCGCGTGGACAACGAAGGCTCGGTGCGGGTGCTGCTGCGCAACGGCTTCAGCGTCTACGGGCGCTCCACCAAGAGCTTCGAGCTGGGCGGCGTCTGGCACGACCGCCTGCATTTCGAGCGCCACGCCTGACGGCGCCGGCGGCCTCAGCCCAGGCGGCGCAGCGCCTTCTGCAGCGGTGCCAGCCAGGCCTCGCGGCGCGTGGCGTCGTCGAGGTCCAGCACGCCGGCCAGCAGCGGCCACAGGAATTCCCGCAGGTTGTGCAGGTCGGTCAGCGCGGCCTCGTCCCACTGCCGTGCCTCCTGGAGCGGGCGCAGCAGGTTGTCCAGCCAGGCCTGCCAGCCGGCGGCGTCGGGCTCCAGGCGCAACTGCAGCTGCAGCGCCGCGCGCGCCAGCCGGGCGCCTTCGCCGAAGCGATAGGCATGGCGGTGGTCCGCCATCACCTGGGCGGACACGGCCGCGAGCAGGCGCAGGCGCTGGGGAGCGGTCAGCGCGGCATTCATGCCGAGCTGCAGGGCCAGGTCGGCGCCATGGGCCACGCCATGGCGCCAGCCCTCGCCGGGCGTGAAGCCGCGGTAGTCGCGCACGCCGGCCAGGAAGCGCGCCGCATGCTCCACCAGGTCGGCACGCTGCGCCGGCGTCAGCCAGGGCTTGAGCCGGTCGGTGCGCGCGACTTCGGCCAGCGTCAGGGCCGCAAAGGGCGGGTGCACGCCGGCCGGGTCGGGGGCGGCGTCGAGCACGGCGACCAGCTCGGTGCGCAGGCGCTCCAGCGTGGCGGGGGTGAGCCGGTCGCCGCGCGCCCAGGTGGAGAGCTGGTTGAAGGCGAGGTCGTCGCGCAGGTGTGGATCGGGGCTGGCCAGGCAGGGCAGCAGTTCGACGGCGAGCTGCTGGATGCGCGCGGCGTCGGTCTCGTCCTTCAGGCCTTGCGGGGGTGAACAGGTCCCGGCGCAGGCGCCGGCGGTGCAGAGCAGCCAGGAGAGGCAGGCGAGGGCGGGCTTCATGCGGCCAGTAGCGCACGGCCCGCGCCGGCGGGCGAAAGTCACCGCGGCGGGGGGCGCTGGCGCGGCGGCTCAGGCCGTCGGGAAGGTGCCGGGCACGAGGATGTCGCGGGTGACGTTGGTGAGCCGGGTGTGGCCGCAGAAGGCCATGGTCACGTCCAGCTCCTTGTGCAGGATCTGCAGCGCCTTGGTCACGCCTTCCTCCCCCATGGCGCCGAGGCCGTAGGCCATGGCCCGGCCGATCATCGTGCCGCGGGCGCCCAGGGCCCAGGCCTTGAGCACGTCCTGGCCGGAGCGGATGCCGCCGTCCATCCAGACCTCGATCTTGTCGCCCACCTCGGCCACGATGGCCGGCAGGGCGTGGATGCTGCTGGGCGCGCCGTCGAGCTGACGGCCGCCGTGGTTGCTGACGACCAGGGCGTCGGCGCCGGACTGCACGGCCAGCTTGGCGTCCTCGACGTCCATGATGCCCTTGAGGATGAGCTTGCCGCCCCACTGCTCCTTGACCCAGGCGATGTCCGCCCAGGACAGGCGCGGGTCGAACTGCTCGTTGGTCCAGGCGGAGAGCGAGCGCATGTCGCTGACGCCCTTCACGTGGCCGACGAGGTTGCGGAAGGTGTGGCGCCGCGTGCCGGCCATGCCCAGGCACCAGCGCGGCTTGGTCATGAGGTTGAGGATGTTGGCCAGCGTGGGCCGCGGCGGCGCGGTCAGGCCGTTCTTCAGGTCCTTGTGGCGCTGGCCGATGACCTGCAGATCCAGCGTCAGCACCAGGGCCGAGCACTTGGCGGCCTTGCAGCGCTCGATCATGCGCGCCATGGCCTCGCGGTCCCGCATCATGTAGAGCTGGAACCAGAAGGGCTGGCTGGTGTGCTCGGCGATGTCCTCGATGGAGCAGATGCTCATCGTCGACAGCGTGAAGGGGATGCCGAACTTCTCGGCCGCGCGGGCCGCGTGGATCTCGCCGTCGGCGTGCTGCATGCCGGTCAGGCCCACGGGCGCGATGGCCACGGGCATGGCGGCGTCCTGGCCCACCATCTTCACGGCGGTGCTGCGGCCCTCCATGTTGACGGCCACGCGCTGGCGCAGCTTGATGGCCTGGAAGTCGCTTTCGTTGGCGCGGTAGGTGGTTTCGGTCCAGGAGCCGGAGTCGGCGTAGTCGTAGAACATGCGCGGCACGCGCTTTTCGGCGAGCTGGCGCAGGTCTTCGATGCAGGTGATGACGGGCATGGCGCAGGGGCGTCGGAAGGATGGCCGCGATGCTAGGGCCGGCGCGGCCGGCGCGCCCCGGAAAAAACCTCAGTGGGCGGCGGAAAGGTTTTCCGCTTCCAGCGCGCGGCAATGGCCGTGCAGCCAGGCCGCGAAGGCTTCGGCCGCGGGGCTTGGGCGGTGGCGCACGAGGCCGTAGTGGCGGTCTGCCTGCACGGCGAGCGCGAAGGGCTGCAAGAGCCGCCCCTCGACCAGTTCATGGCGGGCCAGGCTGAGCCGGGCCAGCACCACGCCCTGCCCGGCGAGGGCGGCGGCCAGCGTGAGGCCGAGGTCCACGAAGCGGGGGCCCGCATCGGGCTCGGCGGCGTCGGCCAGGCCGGCGGCGGCCAGCCAGGGCGCCCAGGGCTGCAGCGGCGTGCGCAGCAGCGGCAGCGCGAGCAGGTCGGCGGGCTGCTGCAGCGGTGGGAAGCGCTCCAGCAGCGCCGGCGCCGCCAGCGGCGTGAGCCGGTCGCGCAGCAGGACCTGGGCCGGGGAGATCTCGTCGGGGACCGCGCCGTGGCGGATCTCTAGGTCTGCACCCGCGTCGCCCTCGGCCAGCAGCGGCACGGAAAGGGTCAGCTCCAGTTCCACTTCGGGGTGCGCCGCGGTGAAGTCGGGCAGGGCCGGCACCAGCAACTGCCGGGCGAAGGTGGGCGTGGAGCTGATGCGCAGGCGCTCGCGCCTCTGGCTGGCGCGCTGGTGCAGCGGCATGGCTTGCAGCAGCGCCAGGGCCTGGCGCACCTGGGGCAGGTATTCGTGCCCCGCGGCGGTCAGGCCGAGGCCGCGCGGTCCGCGGGTCAGCAGCGGCTGGGCGAGGCGGTCTTCCAGGCCGGCCAGGCGCTTGGCGACGGCGCTGGCCGTCAGGGCCAGTTCGGCGCCCGCCGCCTCGAAGCTGCCCAGGCGGGCGCAGGCCTCGAAGGCGAGAAGGGCATCGAGGGAGGGAAGGCGGGCACGGCTCATGGCAGGCCAGAATGTGCCATCGATGACGGAGCCGGACCCGCCTGGCCCTCGGCGTGGAGATCAGAAGCTGAGCGTCGTCGGTCCGGCATCGCTGGACGGGGGCCGCAGATAGCCGCCGAGCGTGCCCGCCACGGCGGCGACCACGCCCACGGCCAGGCGGCCGGCCTGGCGCAGCGGCTGGGGCTTGTCGGCCTTGCGGCGCTGCTCGATGCGGGGCTGCACGACGGCCTGCACCAGGGCCAGTTCCTGCTGGCGCTCGCCGATGAGGAAGGCCAGGCGGCGTGGGTCGGCGAAGCGGTGGGCCAGCGTCCGGACGGCCTTCAGCTCGCGCTTGTGCACCAGCACGCCTTGCGGGCGCAGGGCGCAGCCGAGGTTGCGGCTGCGCAGGTAGAGGGCCTTGGCCGCCAGGCGGTCGGGCAGGCAGCCCACGCCGGCGTACAGGCAGTTGGCGAGGTTGAAGGTGGCTTCGGCATGGCCCATGGCGGCGGCGGACACATAGGCCGACAGGCCGCGCGCCTCGTCGGCCGGGCCGCCGCGCCCGGTCATCAGCACACGCCCGAACTGGAAGCGGCCGATGGCACTGCTGCGTGCCGCGGCGCGCTCCAGCAGGGCGCGGGCCTGGACCGGGTCGGCCGGCATGCCCAGGCCCTCGAGCTGGCACAACCCCAGCATGGCCAGGCCGTCACCGTCGCCGCTCTCGGCGGCGGCGCGGAACCAGCCCACGGCGCGGGCGTAGTCGGGCGGCGTGGCCTGGAACAGGGCCAGGCCCTGCTGCAGCGGGTTGACGGCGGCGGTGGTGACGGCCACGGTGTCCGGGGCGGCGCCGGGGTGTGGGGACTTCATGGGCGGGAAAGGCGTCTTCCTGCATTCTCGCGGAGGAGGACGGGCCCGCCCCGGCCGCCTGGCCGGCGAGCACAGCGCCTCTCGTCGCCGGGTGTGGCGGGACCGTGAGGATTTCACGAATCGCCGCGGCCGGGCGCGGTGGCCGCTAACTGTCTATCGAGGCGTACCGAAGTCCTGCGTCCAGTAGCTGCGGTAGGGGGTGCCGGCATTGCCGGCGACGCAGGCCACGCCGATGTCGCGGAAGGCCGCGTTCATCAGGTTGGCGCAGTGGCCGTCGCTCTTCATCCAGCCGTCCACCACCTCGGCGACGCTGGACTGGCCGGCTGCGATGTTCTCGCCCCAGCCGCGCCAGGGGTAGCCGGCGGCCGTCATGCGGTCGCCGGGGCTGCTGCCGTCGCTGCCGGTGTGGTCGAAGAAGTTGCGCGCGACCATGTCGTCGCTGTGCGCGACGGCGGCCTGGGTGATGGCGGCGTTCCAGGCCAGGTCGGGAGCGGCCGGGAAGCTGCCGCGCGTGCCGCAGCTGGCGCCGGCGCGGCGGCGCGCGTTGACGGCCGCCAGCATCTCGGCCTCGAAGTTGGGCAGGTTGCAGGTGATGCGGGTGCCCGCGGTGCTGGTCGGCTGCGAAGCCGAGGAGGCCGGCGCGGAAGGCGTGGCCGGCGCAGTGGCGCTGGAGCCGCCGCCGCCACCGCAGGCGGCGAGGATGGTCAGGCTGGCGAGCAGGGCGGTGGACGCGAGGCGGGATGCCGTCGGGCGGGTGAGGGCTGTGGCGGGGAAGCGGCGCATGCCGCCAGCGTCGCATGGGCCCCGTCGGCGCCGGTTACCGGGTGCAGCCGGGGCTGACGGCGGGCAACATCCCCACACAACTGCCCTCGGCCACCGCGGCGCTTCGTGACTTAAGCCGCATTCAGAGCTGCCACCAGGCCGGCAGCAGCGCGCGCACCTCGGGCCGGCGGTAGCGCCGATCCAGCAGCCAGACCCAGCCGCGGTCGTCCACCGAGCGCAGCACGCGCCCGGCCGCCTGCACGACCTTCTGCATGCCGGGCACGAGGTCGGCATAGCCGTGGTCGGCGCCGAAGAGGCCGTCCAGCCGCTCGCGGATCTGCTCCTGCAGCGGCGACACCGGCGGCAGGCCCAGCGTGGCGATGAAGGCGCCGATCAGGCGCGTGCCGGGCAGGTCCACGCCCTCGGCGAAGGCGCCGCCCAGCACCGCGAAGCCGATGCCGCGGCCGTCCGGCACGAAGCGGTCGAGGAAGGCCCGCCGCGCCGCCTCGCCCATCGCGCGGGACTGGCTCCATTGCGGCACGCTGGGGTGGCGCCGGGCCAGGCGGGCCGCGGCCTTGTCGAGGTAGTCGAAGCTGCTGAAGAAGGCGAGGTAGTTGCCCGGGTGCTCTTCGAACTGCCGCGCCAGCACGGCCACGAGGGCGTCGAGCGAGGCCTCGCGGTGCTCGTAGCGCGTGGACAGGCGGTCGGCCACACGCACGCTCAGGTGCTCGGGCGGAAAGGGCGCAGGCACGTCGATCCAGGCGGTGTCCTCCGGCAGGCCGAGCAGGTCGCGCTGGTAGTCGGCCGGGCCGAGGGTGGCGGAGAAGAGCGTCGCGCTGTGCAGGCCCTCGAAGCGCTGCCTCAGGAAGGCGCCGGGCACGATGTTGCGGATGGAGAGCAGCACGTCGGCTCCGTCGGGCAGCGCGGGCCCGGTGTCCTCAGCGTGGTCCGGGTCGTCGTCGAGCAGCGAGAGGTTGACCGGCACGGCGGCGCGGGGCTCGGCCGGTGCGGCGGCCCGCGCCGTGGCGGCGCCGCGCTCCAGGTCGCACAGCGAGTGCTCGCCGAACTTGTCGAGGACCCGCTGCAGGGACAGGGTCTCGAAATAGAACTGCATCAGCGGCCCGTTCTCGAGCGGATGGTTCTGCATGTGCTCGCCCAGGGCGGCGTTGACGAGCTGCAGGGCGTCGGCCAGGGCCTCGGGCACCTCGGCGAAGGCCTGGTAGGCGGCCGGCTGGGCGCCGGCCAGGGTGGCCAGTTCACGCGCCAGCCGGCGCAGCGTCGGGCGCATGGGCTTGGGCGCCTGGGGCAGGGTGTCGCGCACGCTTTGCAGGCTCAGCGTGGCGCTGTACATGGCGCGGGCGCGGTCGACGAGGTTGTGGGCCTCGTCCACCAGCAGCGCGAGGCGCCAGTCCTGGGACTGGGCGAGGTTGAAGAGCTGGCCATGCGGATCGAAGGCATGGTGCACGTCGCCGACGACCACGTCGGCCCAGCGCAGCAGCTCCTGGCCGAGGTAGTAGGGGCAGATGCCGTGCTGCAGGGCGATGCGGCGCTGGGCGGACGGGTCCAGCCAGGCGGTGCGGACCGCCTCCTCGCGGGCGGCGGGCAGGCGGTCGTAGAAGCCGCGGGCCAGGGGGCAGGCGTCGCCATGGCAGGCCAGGGTCGGGTGCTCGCAGGCCTGCTCCTTGGCGACCAGCGTGAGCGCGCGCAGGTGGCGCCCCGGCGTCGCTTCGCGCAGGGCCTGCAGGGCGTCCAGGGCCATGATGCGGCCGGTGCCCTTGCAGGTCATGTAGCCGATCTTGTCGAGCTGCCGGGACGGCATGGCGCGCAGCAGCGGGTAGAGGGTGCCCAGGGTCTTGCCGATGCCCGTGGGCGCCTGGGCCAGCAGGCAGCGGCCGTGGGCGGTGGCGCGGTAGACGGCCTCGGCCAGCAGGCGCTGGCCGGGGCGCAGTTCGCCCAGCGGGAAGGGCAGTTGCGCCAGCGCCTCGTCGCGCGCGGCGCGGTGGCCCGCCTCCTGGGCCGCCCAGGCCTCGAAGGCTCGGCAGCGGGCCTCGAAGGCGGCCTGCAGCGCCGGGGCCGCCACGGTCTCGCGCAGCACGGTCTCGTGCTGGGTGTCGGCATCCACGTAGACCAGGGCCAGCTCCAGCTCGGCCAGGCCACGATCGGCGGCGATGAGGGCGCCGTAGGTCTCGAGCTGCGCCCAGTGCAGGGCGCGGCGGTTTTCCGGAATGATCTCTACCGGGCCGCGGATGGTCTTGATCTCTTCCAGCCGGTTCACGTCGGCTTCGAAGCCGTCGGCCCGGCCGCGCACGCGCAGGTGGCCGTGCTGGCCCTGCAGCGGCAGCTCGGTCTCATAGCCTGGCGAGCGTCGGGCGATGACGGCCATCTGCCCGGCCTGGCCTTCGAGGGCGGTGGCCGAGGGCGTGAAGCGGCGGTCGAGGTCGCCGCGTTTGGCGGTGAACTCGCACAGGCTGCGGACCGAGACGGTGTAGGTCCAGGAAGAAGGCTCGGGCGACGTCATCAGAACAGCGAGAGATTCTCCCGCTCGGGCGCCTTGGCGCGCTCCGCGGCCGGCACGGCCGGCGGCACCTCGCTGGCATGGACGAGGTTGCCGATGCGCACGCCCATCAGCCGCAGCCGCTTGTCGAACTTGACGCGCTTCAGGCACAGGCCCGCGGCATGGCGGATGTCGGCGGCCGTGAGGATGGGCGTTTTCAGCGTCTGGTCGCGCGTGACGGTGACGAAGCCCTCGAAGCGCAGCTTGATGCCCACCGTCTTGCCGGCGTAGCGCTTGCGGGCGAGGTCCTGCGCCAGGCGTTCGCAGAGCTCGTCCATGATGCCGCCGAGCAGGGCCTTGTCGTGCACGGCGTGCAGGTCGCGCTCGAAGGTGGTCTCGCGGCTGATGGAGACCGGCTCGCTGTGCGTGACGATGGGGCGCGAGTCGCGGCCGTGCGCGGCGTTGTGCAGCCAGTGGCCGTAGCTTTCGCCGAACTGCTCGATAAGCCAGCGCGGGTCGGCGGCGGCGATGTCGCCCACCGTCTGCAGGCCGAGCTTGACGAGGCGGTCCCCCGCCTTGGGGCCGATGCCGTTGATCTTGCGCACGGCCAGCGGCCAGATGCGCGCCGGAATGTCCGCCAGGGTCAGCACGGTGATGCCGTCAGGCTTGTCGAGTTCGCTCGCGATCTTGCTGAGCAGCTTGTTGGGCGTGATGCCGATGGAGCAGGTCAGGCCCGTGGCCCGCCAGACGGAGTTCTTGATCTCCCGCGCCACGGCCTTGACGCCGCCGAGCGGGTCGTGGCCGACGGCGTCGCGCACGCCGGGCACGTCCGTCAGGTCGATGTAGATCTCGTCGATGCCGCGGTCCTCGATGACGGGCGCCACCTCCGCGACGGCGGCTTTGAACAGGCGCGAGTACTTGCGGTAGCTGTCGAAGTCAGCCGGCAGCAGGATGGCGTCGGGCGCGCGCAGCGCGGCCTTCATCAGGCCCATGGCCGAGAACACGCCGAGGTCCCGGGCGGCGTAGGTGGAGGTGGTGACGACGCCGCGGCCGGTGTAGTCGCGCAGCCGGGCGTACTGCCAGGAGCCGTCTTCGCGCTGCCGCGGCGCATCGGCCCGCCGCCCGCCGATGACGACGGCCTCGCCCTTGAGCTGCGGATAACGCAGCAGCTCGACGGACGCGTAGAAGGCGTCCATGTCGAGGTGGGCGATCCAGCGGTCGGGCTGCGGCATGGCCGGGATTGTCCGGCCAGGCGGGTCAGGCCCTGGCAGCAGGCCCGGTCACCACAGCGCGTGCACCTGCGGCGCGATGCGGCGGCGGTAGAGGTCGGCCAGGGCCTGCATCAGCGGCGCGGGCAGGGCGGCCAGGTCGGCGGCGCTGACGTTCTCGTCCACCTGCTCGGGCGTGCGTCCGCCGGGGATGGCGGCGGTCACGGCCTCGTGCATCAGGATCCAGCGCAGGGCCAGGCGGGCCATGCTCACGCCGGGCGGCAGCAGGCCGCGCAGCTCCTCGACGGCGGCCAGGCCCTGCTCGTAGTCGACGCCGGAGAAGGTCTCGCCCTTGTCGAAGGCTTCGCCCTGGCGGTTGAACTTGCGGTGGTCGTCGTCGCTGAAGCGGCTCTGCCGCGTGAACTTGCCGCTGAGCATGCCGCTGGACAGCGGCAGCCGGGCCAGCACGCCGACCCGGGCCGCCTGCGCCGCGGGCAGGAAGGCTTCGGCGGGCCGCTGGCGGAAGAGGTTGAAGATGATCTGCACGGACTGCACGCCAGGGTAGGCGAGGGCCGCCATGGCCTCGTCAATGCGCTCGACGCTGACGCCGTAGTGGCGCAGCTTGCCCTCGCGGACGAGGTCGTCCAGGGCGTCGAAGACCTCGGGCATGGCGTAGACGGCGCTGGGCGGGCAGTGCAGCTGCAGCAGGTCCAGCGCCTCGGTCTCGAGGTTGGCGAGGCTGCGCTCGACGAAGGGGCGCAGGTCGCGGTAGCCCTCGGCGACATGCGGGTTCAGGCGGCGGCCGGCCTTGGTGGCGACGTGGAAGGCTTCGCCGGGCCGCTCACGGCGCAGCCGGGCGAGCAGCCGCTCGCTGTGGCCGTCGCCGTAGACGTCGGCGGTGTCGAAGAAGTTCACGCCGCGGTCCAGGGCGTGGTGCAGGGCCGCAATGGCGGCCGTGTCGTCGGTGTCGCCCCAGGTGCCGCCGATGGCCCAGGCGCCGAAGCTGATGGCGGAGACGTTCCAGCCGGTGCGGCCGAGAGGACGGTAGATCATGGCGAACAGCGGGAAGTGGGAGGCGCATTGTCGTTGATGGCGCTCCCATCCCGCTTGCCGGGGTTTCGCCCGGCCCTGGCTTTGTCAGGCCTTCTTTTCCCAGGCGTTGCACCAGCCCTTGGCCAGCACGTCCTTGCCGTAGAAGAGGCCGCAGCCGCCGCTGGGCTTGTCGCCGTCCGGGGCGTAGAGGCTGCAGTTGGCGCAGGTCTGGCCGGGGGCGTACTTCGGCGACTTGGCGCGGTCCACCTTGGCGGCGTCGGCGTGGTAGTCCACGGCCTTGGCTTCGTCGTCGCCTTCCTGGAGCAGCGGCTGGGACTGGGCGCGGGCCAGCCCGGCGCCCAGCAGCGGCACGAGCTGGATGAGCCGGCGGCGCGACAGAGTGCCCACGCGCCGCGCCCTCACAGGACCTCGGAGGCGAAGTCCGCCAGCCGCGAACGCTCGCCGCGCGCCAGGGTCACGTGGCCGCTGTGGGCCCAGCCCTTGAAGCGGTCCACCGCGAAGGTCAGGCCCGAACTGCCCTCGGTGAGGTAGGGCGTGTCGATCTGCGCGAGGTTGCCCAGGCAGACGATCTTGGTGCCGGGGCCGGCGCGGGTGATGAGGGTCTTCATCTGCTTGGGCGTGAGGTTCTGGGCCTCGTCGATGATGACGAACTTGTTCAGGAAGGTGCGCCCGCGCATGAAGTTCAGGCTCTTGATCTTGATCTTGCTGCGCACCAGGTCGTTGGTGGCGGCGCGGCCCCACTCGCCAGCGGAGGAGTCGCCCTTGGCCAGCACCTCGAGGTTGTCGTCGAGCGCGCCCATCCAGGGGCCCATCTTCTCTTCCTCGGTGCCGGGCAGGAAGCCGATGTCCTCGCCTACGGGCACGGTCACGCGGGTGACGATGATCTCGCTGTAGCGGCGGTCGTCGAGCACCTGCGACAGGCCGGAGGCCAGGGTCATCAGCGTCTTGCCGGTGCCGGCCGTGCCCGTGAGGGTGACGAAGTCGCACTCAGGGTCCATCAGCAGGTTGAGGGCGAAGTTCTGCTCGCGGTTGCGGGCCGTCACGCCCCAGACGGCGTTCTTCTGGTGGCCGTAGTCCTTCAGCGTCTTGAGCACGGCCGTCTTGCCGGTGATCTCGGTGACCTTGGCGTACAACGGCGTGGCGCCGGGGGCTTCGAGGTAGACCAGTTCGTTGACGAGCAGCGTCGGCACCAGCGGCCCGCTGATGCGGTAGAAGGTGGTGCCGCCCTGCTGCCAGCTCTCCATGGTCTTGCCGTGGCGCTCCCAGAAGTCCGCCGGCAGGGCCTGGACGCCGGTATAGAGGAGGTCGGAGTCCTCCAGCGTCTTGTCGTTGCGGTAGTCCTCCGCCGGCAGGCCCAGGGCGCGGGCCTTGATGCGCATGTTGATGTCCTTGGACACCAGCACGACCTCGCGGCCCGGGTGCAGGCCCTTGAGCGCCTGCACGACGCCGAGGATCTGGTTGTCGGCCTTGCCCTGGGGAAGGCCCTGGGGCAGAGGCGTGTCGATCAGCTCGGTCTGGAAGAAGAGCTTGCCCTCGGCCTCGCGGTGGCCGGTGCCGGCCAGCGGCAGGCCCTTGGCCATCTCCTCGATGCTGCTGCTCTTGAGGCTGGCGGCGAGCTGGTCGAGCTCGCGGCTGACCTGGCGCACGTTGCGGGCGACCTCGGTCATGCCCTTCTTGTGCCCGTCCAGCTCTTCCAGCGTGATCATGGGCAGGAAGATGTCGTGCTCCTCGAAGCGGAACAGGGACATCGGGTCGTGCATGAGGACGTTGGTGTCCAGCACGAAGAGCTTGGCGGCCTCGGCGGCCTTGCGGCTGCGCTTGGGCGCGGCCGAGCGGGCCGGGGCCTTGGCGGCCTGCCGGGGCGCGGCCTCAGGCCTGGCGCCGGAGGGCGGGGTGGCGGGCGACGAGGGGGTGGGAAGGCGCAGCACCTCGGCGCTCGGGGCGGAGGCGGCTGGAGTGGCGGTGGGCACCGGCGCCGCGGGGCGGGCGCCGGGTTTGCTGGGGGTCAGAGTGGCCGAATAAGCGGTGGCATCGAGGCGGCTGGCGCGTTGTGCAGGAGGCTTGGGCAGTGGCATGTACGGCGGGTCGACAGGAAGTGAACCCCATGCGAACCAGGCACCAGAAAGCAAAAAGCCGCACAGGATGAGTGCGGCTTTGCAGTCTGAGACAAGGATGCGACCCGGGGCATGGGTTGATTATGCACACCCCGCGGGCCCCCGCGATGTCGGAGAACAACGCGTCCTGCGGACGCTCAGGCGGCTTCCTTCTTGAGACCCTTGACGGCCTTCAGCACTTCGTCGACGTGGCCGGCGACCTTGATGCCACGCCACTCGCCGACCAGCACGCCGTTCGGGGCGATCAGGAAGGTGGAGCGCTCGATGCCCTTGACCTTCTTGCCGTACATGATCTTGTTCTTGACCACGCCGAACATGTGGCAGAGCTTCTCTTCGGTGTCGGCGATCAGCTCGAAGGGCAGCTCCAGGGCCTGCTTGAACTTCTCGTGCGAGGCCATGTTGTCGCGCGAGACGCCGAACACGACGGCGCCGGCCTTCACGAAGTCCTTGTGGCGGTCGCGGAATTGCATCGCCTCGGTGGTACAACCGGGCGTGTTGTCTTTCGGGTAGAAATACAGCACGACCGACTTGCCCAGGAAGGCGTTGCCGGTGAACTTCACGCCGCCGGTGGCTTGAGCCTCAATTTCCGGCAGGGGTTTGTTGAGCGCAGGCGTCATTGGGGGGTGCGGCAAGTTGGGCTCGCGGGGTCCCCGGCTCGTGACCCGCTGCGGTGTGCAGCTTGTCACGCGGGCGCCCGCAGGCAATAGCCAGCAATTATAAGGCCGCGGCGCCCCCGCCCCTGGCCCGAAGGTCATCCCTCGATCAACAATGCCGCCAGCACGTTGCGGCCCTCGCTGGCCAGCACGTTGTACGTGCGGCAGGCGGCGGCGATGTCCATGACTTCGAATCCGATGCGCGACTCCACCAGCCCGCGCCACAGCGCCGGGCTCGGGAAGCGCAGCCGCGCGCCGCTGCCGAAGATCACCAGCTCCGGCTTCAGCGCCTTGATGGCTTCGAAATGCGCGGGTTGAAGTTCCTCGAAGCGCGAAGGTGGCCAGGCCACCACCTCGCCCTTCCAGGGCACGAGGACGCTGGCCCTGTGGGGCTGGCCGTTGACCCAGACGCCCTGGGTGTCATGGCGGGAAATGCTGTTGCCGCCTTGCGGCTCGTCGAGCTGGAACTTCATCGGGAACGGGGCTGCGGGCCGGGAAGGCCGGGCGCGAGTGTCGCCCAGAACGGCAGACCGCGTTCCCGCCCCTTGCTTAAACTCCGAGATCCCCCTTATTGCACTGCAGCAACCCCTGCGTCGGAGCCCCTCTTGAAGCCCATTGCCAAGTCCAGCAAGCTCGCCAGCGTCAGCTACGACATCCGTGGCCCGGTGCTGGACAAGGCCCGCCAGATGGAGGAAGAGGGCCAGAAGATCATCAAGCTCAACATCGGCAACACGGCGGTGTTCGGGCTGACGCCGCCCGACGAGATCGTGCAGGACATGATCCGCAACCTCGGCGACGCCGGCGGCTACACCGACAGCAAGGGCCTGTTCGCGCCGCGCAAGGCCGTGGTGCACTACACGCAGGAGAAGGGCGTCAAGGGCGTGACGGTGGACGACGTCTACCTCGGCAACGGCGCCTCCGAGCTGATCCAGATGGCGATCAACGCCCTGGTCAACGACGGCGACGAGATCCTGATCCCTGCGCCCGACTTCCCGCTCTACACGGCCGTCGTCGGCCTCTCCGGCGGCCGGCCGGTGCACTACCGCTGCGACGAGGGCGCCGGCTGGCTGCCCGACCTGGCGGACATCGAATCCAAGATCACGCCCCGCACCCGGGGCATCATGGTCTGCAACCCCAACAACCCGACCGGGGCGCTGTACCCGACCGACCTGCTGCTCGGCATCATCGAGCTGGCGCGCCGCCACCAGCTCGTCGTCTTCGCCGACGAGATCTACGACAAGACGCTGTACGACGGCAACGTGCACACCAGCATGGCGTCGCTGGCGGACGACGTGCTTTTCATCACCTTCAACGGCCTGTCCAAGAACTACCGCTCCTGCGGCTACCGTGCCGGCTGGATGGTGGTGAGCGGCGAGAAGCGCCATGCCCGCGACTACATCGAGGGCCTGAACATGCTGGCCTCGCTGCGCCTGTGCTCCAACACGCCGGGTCAATTGGCGATCCAGACGGCCCTGGGCGGCTACCAGAGCATCAAGGACCTCGTCGCGCCCACCGGCCGCCTGTGCCACCAGCGCGACCTGGCCTACGAGCTGCTCACGCAGATCCCGGGCGTCAGCGTCGTGAAGCCGAAGGCGGCGCTCTACATGTTCCCGCGCCTGGACCCCAAGCTCTACCCCATCGCCGACGACCAGCAGTTCGCCTACGAACTGCTCGCCGAGGAGAAGGTGCTCATCGTCCAGGGCACCGGCTTCAACTGGCCCGAGCACGACCACTTCCGCCTCGTCTTCCTGCCCAATGTGGACGACCTGCGCGAGGCCGTCGGTCGCATCGAACGCTTCCTGGCGGGCTACCGCCGCCGCCATTCCGCCTGAATTTCCTTCCTGTCCTGAGAGAGCTGCGATGAACGCGATCAAAGTCGGCCTGATCGGCCTCGGCACCGTCGGTGCCGGCACCTTCCACGTCCTGCAGCGCAACCAGGCCGAGATTCGCGGCCGGGCCGGCCGGGGCATCGAGATCGCCATGGTGGCCGCACGCAACCCCGAGCGTGCCAAGGCCTTCCAGGCCATCGTCGGCGACGGCGTGCCCTGCGTCGGCGATCCCCAGCAACTGGTGGCCAATCCCGACATCGACATCGTCGTGGAACTCATCGGCGGCATCGAGCCCGCGCGCAGCCTGGTGCTGCAGGCCATCGCCAACGGCAAGCACGTCGTCACCGCCAACAAGGCCCTGCTGGCCCTGCACGGCACCGAGATCTTCGAGGCCGCGCGCGAGAAGGGCGTCGTCGTCGCCTTCGAGGCGGCCGTGGCCGGCGGCATCCCCATCATCAAGGCGCTGCGCGAGGGCCTGACGGCCAACCGCATCGAGTGGATCGCCGGCATCATCAACGGCACCACCAACTTCATCCTGTCGGAGATGCGTGGCAAGGGCCTGGACTTCGCCACCGTGCTGAAGGAAGCCCAGCGCCTGGGCTACGCCGAGAGCGACCCCACCTTCGACATCGAGGGCGTGGACGCCGCCCACAAGCTGACCCTCATGAGTGCCATCGCCTTCGGCGTGCCGGTGCAGTTCGACAAGGCCCACGTCGAGGGCATCAGCAGCCTGCAGGCCACCGACATCAAGTACGCCGAACAGCTCGGTTATCGCATCAAGCTGCTGGGCATCACGCGGCGCCGCCCGGGCGGCATCGAGCTGCGCGTGCACCCGACGCTGATCCCGTCCAGCCGCCTCATCGCCAACGTCGAAGGCGCGATGAACGCCGTCGTCGTGCAAGCCGATGCCGTCGGCACGACGCTGTACTACGGCAAGGGCGCGGGCGCCGAACCCACGGCCTCGGCCGTCGTCGCCGACCTGGTGGACGTGACCCGCCTGGCCACGGCCGACCCCGACCATCGCGTGCCCCACCTGGCCTTCCAGCCCGACGCCATCAGCGACACGCCCATCCTGCCGATGGCCGAGGTCCACACCGCCTTCTACCTGCGCCTCGTGGTGGCCGACCAGCCGGGCGTGCTCTCGCGCATCACCACCATCCTGGCCGAGCACGACATCTCCATCGACGCGGTGCTGCAGCGCGAGTCGGCCGAAGGCGAGCGCCAGACCGACCTCATCATCCTGACCCACGACACCGTCGAGGGCCGCATGAACGAGGCCCTGGCCAAGATGCAGGGCCTGCCGACGGTGCTGGCGCCCATTGTGCGCATCCGCAAGGAAGAACTCGCGTGATGGCCCACCCCCGAAGCGCTTCGCGCCTCCCCCTCAAGGGGGCGCAGCCGGTGGCCCGGCAAAGCCGGTTCCACGGCTGCCGCTTGACCAATCCATTGGATGCCGCGAGCGGTTTGCTCACGGTGAAAGCATCATGAAGTACATCTCCACCCGCGGCGACCAGACCGAGCGCGGCTTCTCTGACATCCTCCTCGAAGGCCTCGCCCCCGACGGCGGCCTCTACCTGCCCAAGGCCTACCCCAAGGTGGACGACGCCACGCTCACGCGCTGGCGCGGCCTGGCCTATGCCGACCTGGCCTTCGAGATCCTGTCCCTCTACATCGACGACATCCCGGCCGACGACCTGCATGCGATCACGCGCAAGGTCTACACCGAGCAGGTGTTCGGTACGAAGGAAATCACCCCGCTGACCTGGCTGGGCGAGCGCATCGCCCTGCAGGGCCTGTCCAACGGGCCGACGCTGGCCTTCAAGGACATGGCCATGCAGCTGCTCGGCGCGCTGTTCGAGTACGAGCTCGGCCGCCGCGGCGAGACGCTGAACATCCTGGGCGCCACCTCGGGTGACACCGGCAGCGCGGCCGAGTACGCCATGCGCGGCAAGAAGGGCGTCAGCGTCTTCATGCTCAGCCCGAACGGGCGCATGAGCCCCTTCCAGCAGGCACAGATGTTCAGCCTGCAGGACGCCAACATCCACAACATCGCCATCGAAGGCGTGTTCGACGACTGCCAGGACATCGTCAAGGCCGTCTCCAACGACCTCGCCTTCAAGCGCCAGCACCGTATCGGCACGGTCAACTCCATCAACTGGGCGCGGCTGCTGGCCCAGGTCGTCTACTACTTCGCAGGCTATTTCCAGGCCACGAAGACGAACGCGGAGAAGGTCAGCTTCACCGTGCCGTCAGGCAACTTCGGCAACGTCTGTGCCGGCCACGTGGCCCGGCAGATGGGGCTGCCCATCGACAAGCTGGTGGTGGCCACCAACGAGAACGACGTGCTCGACGAGTTCTTCCGCACCGGCGCCTACCGTCCGCGGGGCACGGCCGACACGCACGAGACCTCCAGCCCGTCGATGGACATCTCCAAGGCCAGCAACTTCGAGCGCTTCGTCTTCGACCTGCTGGGCCGCGACGGCGCGCGGGTGAAGCAGCACTTCACCGTGCCGCAGTTCGAAGTGGCAGCCGGCGAGCATGCCGGCATCGCGGGCTTCGGCTTCACCTCCGGCCGCAGCACGCACGCCGACCGCGTGGCGACCATCCGCCGCTGCCATGCGGAGCACGGCGTGGTCATCGACCCCCACACGGCCGACGGCCTCAAGGTCGCGCTGGAGAAGCGCGACCCCGCCGTCACGATGCTGGTGCTGGAGACGGCCCTGCCGGCCAAGTTCGCGGCCACCATCCGAGAGGCGCTGGCCATCGAGCCGCCGCGGCCGGCGGGGCTGGAAGGCATCGAGAACCTGCCCAAGCGCGTCAAAGTCATGGCGGCGGATGTGGAAGCCGTGAAGGCCTACATTCACGCCCATGTCTGATGCCGCGAAGAAACCTGCCCTGACTCCCCTGGACGACGCGCTGGCCACGCTGCTGGCGCAGGTCCAGCCCCTCGCCGGGCGCGAGACCCTGCCCACCACGGCCGCCCGTGGCCGCGTGCTGGCCGCGGACCTGGTCTCCCCCGTGGACGTGCCGCCCGCCGACAACTCGGCCATGGACGGCTATGCCCTGCGCGCCGCGGACGCGGGCGGGGCGCTGCCGGTCACCCAGCGCATCCCCGCCGGCAGCGTGCCGCAGCCCCTCGCGGCCGGCGAGGCGGCCCGCATCTTCACCGGCGCCCAGGTGCCGCCCGGCGCCGACGCGGTCGTCATGCAGGAGCACACCGAGCTCGTGGACGGCCGCGTGCGCGTGACCCAGCCCGTCAGGCCGGGCCAGCATGTGCGCCTGCGCGGTGAGGACGTGAAGGCCGGCGGCGTCGTGCTGCCCGCCGGCACGCGGCTGGATGCCGTGGCACTCGGCCTCGCCGCCACGGCCGGCGCCGCCGAGCTGACCGTCACCCGCCGCCCGCGCGTGGCCCTGTTCTCCACGGGCGACGAACTCGTCATGCCCGGCGAGCCCCTGCCGCCCGGCGCCATCTACAACTCCAACCGCTTCACCTTGCGCGCCCTGCTGGAAGGCCTCTCCTGCGAGGTCATCGACCTGGGCATCGTGCCCGACCGGTTGGACGCCACCCGAGCCGCGCTGCGTGAGGCGGCCGCAAAGGCGGACGTCATCGTCACCTCGGGCGGCGTGTCCGTCGGCGAAGAAGACCACCTCAAGCCCGCCGTGCAGGCCGAGGGGCACCTGGACCTCTGGGCCATCGCCATCAAGCCCGGCAAGCCCTTCGCCTGCGGGCGAGTCGGCCAGGCCCACTTCATCGGCCTGCCTGGCAATCCGGTGTCCAGTCTCGTGACCTTCTGCGTGCTGGTGCGGCCCTTCCTGCTCAAGCTGCAGGGCGCGGCCCGGCTGGCGCCGCGCGGCTACCGCATCCCCGCCGGCTTCGACTGGCCCAAGCCCGACAAGCGCCGCGAGTTCCTGCGCGTGCGCCTGGACGAGGCCAGCGGCCTGGCCTTGTTCGGCAACCAGAGCAGCGGCGTGCTGACCTCGGCCTTCTGGGCCGACGGCCTGCTGGACAACCCCGCCGGCCAGGCCTTCGCCCAGGGCGAGCTGGTGCGCTTCATCCCGTTTTCGGAGCTGCTGTCGTGATCACGGTGAAGCTCAGGTTCTTCGCCTCGCTGCGGGAGAAGCTCGGCGAGGCCGGGACGCTGCAGCTCCCGGAGGGCAGCACGGTCGCCGCGGCGCGCGAGGCCCTGATGGCCCGGGACGACCGGCATGCCCAGGCGCTGGCGCGCGGCCGGGCCGTGCGTTCGGCGCTCAACCAGAAGATGGCGCCCGAGACCGCCGTGCTGGCCGAGGGCGACGAGCTGGCCTTCTTCCCGCCCGTGACCGGCGGCTGAGCCCATGCAGGGCCTGCACCTGACGGCCGACCTGCGCGGCGTCGACCCGGCGCTGGCGCTGATGACCGACGCGGCGCGGCTGGCCGCGGTCTGCCGCGAGGCCGTGCGAACCGCCGGCCTGAGCGGCGTGGCCGAGCTGATGCACCGCTTCGGCCCGGCCGATGGCCAGGCCGGCATCACCGGCGTCGTGCTGCTGGCCGAGTCCCACATGGCGGTCCACACCTGGCCCGAGCTGGGCGGCGTGACGCTGGACGTCTACGTCTGCAACTACGGCAGCGACAACAGCGACAAGGCGCGTGCGCTGCTGGAGGCGTTGATTGCCTCCTTCCAGCCCACCGAGGTCCGCCGCCAGCAGCTCCTCAGAGGCTGAGCCGGGCCGCGGCCTCGATGCCGGCCGTGTAGGCCTCCTCGAACACCGAATACCCCGCCAGGTCGCTGTGGGCGAAGACGACACGCCCGCGCTGGGCATGGAGCGCGGCGAGCGCGGCGGACCCGCGCAGGCCCGGCGTGGGGATGCTCATCGCGTGGCCGAAGCGGCAGAGGTCGATGCGCTCGAGCTTGTCCGGCAGGTCGGGGTGGGTGAGGGCGAGGTCGGCCGTCGCGGCCTGCGCCCAGTGCTGCCAGGGCTTCGCCAGCAGCTCCGCGCGGCTGGCCTGGGGCAAGGCGAGATAGGCCGTCAGCCGTGGCGGCCGGGGCGTCGGGTCGAGGTCCTGGTGGCGGGCGTCGACGTAGCCCAGGGCCGCGGAGCCGTAGCGCACGTTGTCCCAGGACGGCGGCGCGCCGGGGCGCGCCAGCAGCGGCTCGCGAAGCGCGAGGTTGGCGGTCAGCCAGGGGGCGTGGGCCTGCTTCAGGGCCCGCAGCGCCTCGGGCGGTGCGGCCAGCAGCCGGGCGGCGACGAAGAGGGGCGTGGCCAGCACGACAGCGCGGGCCGCCCAGCGCTCGGGGGCGCCGGCGGCCTCGTTCCAGGCCAGCAGCTCCACGCCGCTGCGTTGCTCGGTCACGCGCAGCACGGTGCGGCCGAGATGCAGGCGCTCGCGCAGCGGCTCGGCCAGGCGCCGGGACAGCCAGCCGTTGCCCTCGGGCCAGGTCAGCACGGGTTCGCGCTCGGCCGTCTCGTCGCCGGGGGCGTGGAAGCCGTGGCGGCTGGCGAAGTAGTGCAGGCCGGCCCAGGCCGACACAGTGTGTGAGTCGGCGCCGTAGTCGTCGCGGCAGCAGTAGTCCAGGTACCAGCGCAGCCGTGCGTCGGAGAGGCGGTGGCCGTCCAGCCAGGCGGCAAACGACAGGGCGTCCAGTGCGGCATGGGCGGGCGTCCAGGGCGCGCGGTGGCTGGGCATGGCGAAGCCCAGCTCGCCCTGAGCCCGGGCGACGAGGTCGGCGAAGCGCCGGTACTGGGCCAGCGACGCCGCGCCGTCGGGCGGCGGCAGCAGGCCGTCGCGCCATTCGCCGTCGATGAAGAGGCGCTCCTGCGGGCTGTGGCAGAGGTGGCGCTCGTCCCAAACCGTGCGACCGGACTCCTCGCGCGCCAGGCCCAGGTCGTGCAGCAGCTCCGCCACCTCGCGGGCCTGCGGGCCCGGCAGGGGGAGGTAGTGGGCTCCCAGCGGGCAGGCCACGCCGCCCAGCTCGTGGCCGCGGCTGTTGCCGCCAGCCTGGTCTTCCAGGTCGAGCAGGGCGATGTCGTCGACGCCGCGCCGCGCGAGCTGGCGCGCACAGGCCAGGCCCGCGATGCCGCTGCCGACGACGATCACGCCGGCTCGTCGCAGCGGCCCGCCGGCCGCCGGCAGCTCCCCGGCGCGCAGACGATGGGCGCGCTCGGGGTGGGTGCCGACCCAGCCGCCCTGCCAGGCCGGCGCGTCGGGGCTGCAGCCGCTGGCCAGCAGGCCCAGCAGCAGCGTGCGGCGGCTCGGGCCGACCGGCGAGGCGGCGGCGCAGGCGGCAGGAGAGGGGGCGGAGGCAGGTGGGCGCAAGGGCGGCAGCGTACCAGCGCCGCCCTCGCGCGGCGCTCAGGAGGCGCGCTTGGGCGTGGCGCTGTCGTCGCCGCAGGGCGAACGCCATTCGCGCAGTTCGGCGGCCAGCACCGGGTGGTTGTCGGCCTCGGCACGGCGGATAAGTTCCTCGACGTTGTCGTCGGTTACGTGCTCATGCCCCACGCCGTGGACGAGGTTGCGGTAGACGCTGTCCAGGTCGTGGGCATCGGTGTTGGCCGGCGTGGTCGGCACGTCGGCCTGGGCGAGGGAGGCATCGGGTTGCATGGGCGGCTCAGTGCACCTTGCCCCACTCGGCCTCGAACTCCTGCACCAGCACTTGGTTGGACAGGCGGTTGACCTCGGTCGGCACGCGCGCCATGTCGGGCGGGAAGTCCAGCAGCGCCGGCAGGCTTTGCGGGCTCAGGAAGCGCAGGCCGGCCGGCAGCGCGGCGGGCACCCGGAAGGGCCGGTGCGAGGCCAGCACGAAGCCCCATTCGCCGAAGCTCGGCACGTGGGCGTGGTAGGGCGTGGCGGTGAGGCCGACCGACTCCAGCGTCGTGACGACCGTCCAGAAGCTGCGCCGGGCGATCAGCGGCGACGTGGTCTGCACGACGGCGTAGCCCGCGGCGCTCAGATGCTGGTCCACCAGCTCGTAGAAGCTCGCCGTGTAGAGCTTGCCGAGGGCGAAGTTGGAGGGGTCGGGGAAGTCGATGACGATGACGTCGAAGACGTCCGGGTGCTGTTCCAGCCAGCCGAAGGCGTCGGCATTGACGATGCGCAGCTTGGGGTTGGACAGCGAATGCCCGTTCAGGGCGGCGAGCTTGGGCGTGTCGGTGAACAGGCGCGTCATCAGCGGGTCCAGCTCGACGAGGGTGACCTGCTCGACGCTCGGGTACTTCAGGACCTCGCGCACGGCCATGCCGTCGCCACCGCCGAGCACCAGCACCCGCTTGGGTGCCCCGTGGGCGGCCATGGCGGGGTGGACGAGGGCCTCGTGATAACGGTATTCGTCGCGCGAGTGGAACTGCAGGTTGCCGTTGAGGAAGAGCCGCGTGCCGCCGCCGCCGTCGGTCACGACGATGCGCTGGTAGGCGCTGCTCTGGCGCAGCATGATGTGCTCGCCGTAGAAGCGCTCCTCGGACCAGCGCGTGAGCTGCTCGGCGCCGAGCAGCGCGGCCAGCAGCAGCACGGCCGACACCGCGCAGGCCACGGCCTGGCTGCGCCGCGCCCGCAGCTCTGCGCGGAAGATCCACAGCGCCCACACGGCCACGCCGACGTTGAGCAGGCCGAAGGCGATGCCGGTGCGCACCAGCCCGAGCTGCGGCACCAGCACCAGCGGGAAGGCCAGGGCCACCAGCAGGGCGCCGAGGTAGTCGAAGGTGAGCACCTGCGAGACCAGGTCCTTGAGGCCGTAGCGGGCGCTGAAGTGGCGCTTGAGGATGCGCATCACCAGCGGGATCTCCAGGCCCACCAGCGCGCCCACCACCAGCACCAGGGCGTAGAGCAGGGTGCGGAAGGCCGCGCCCTCGCCCGGCGGCAGCAGGCTGTGCACGGCGAAGAGGCCGGCCGGCATCAGCCCGCCGACCACGCCCACCAGCAGCTCCACCTGCAGGAAGACGCCCACCAGCTGGCGCTCGACGAAGCGCGACAGCCACGAACCCAGGCCCATGGCGAAGAGGTAGACGCCGATGACCGTGGAGAACTGCAGGATGGAGTCGCCGAGCAGATAGCTCGCCAGCGCCCCGGCCGCCAGCTCGTAGACCAGGCCGCAGGCGGCGATGACGAAGACGCTGGCCAGCAGCAGCAGCTCGGCCAGGGACACGCGCGCGGCGGGCGGCGCGGGCGTCACGGCTGGCGCAGCACCGACAGGGCCAGGCGCTTGCCGTCGGGGCTGACGGCGAGGGTGCGGATGGCGCCGCCCAGCCCCGGCACGTCCGCCAGGGGGCGGAAGCTCCCGCCGGGCTGGCCGTCCCAGCGCAGCAGCCGGGCGCCGTGCGCCATCAGCAGCGAGCCGTCCGGCAGCGCGGCGAAGTAGGCGCTGCGCTGAGACTCCTTTTCGCCCGCGGCCGGGGCCGGCGTCTCCACCAGGACTTGCGGTTTGGCATCGCCCGCGCCCATGGCGGCGATGACCCAGTGCGCGGGGTCGGTCTGGTCGACGAAGAGGGCGCGCTTGCCGTCGGCCGTGCGGCCCAGCGAGCGGCCGGGCTTGTCGGTCAGCAGCGTCTGCCGACCGGTGGTGCGACTGATGAGCACGGCTCGGTGGGCATTGCGGTCGGGCACGTCGTCGACGAGGAAGGCGGCGACGAGGTCGGGCGTGATCCAGGCGTGGTAGCCGATGCGCTTGACCGGCACGACCGGCGCGGCGGGTTTGCCGTCCCAGCCGAAGAGCCAGAGCGAGGGCAGGTTCATCTCGATGCCGTAGGCCGGGTCGGCCGTGACCACGCGGATGGCCGAGAAGCCGCTGCTGTCGGCCAGCGGCGTGGGCGAGTACAGGTTCTCGGTCGTCGCGGTGACGGCCGTGGTCGTGCCCTGCGCCAGGTCGTAGCGGTAGACGTTGTTCGAGCCCGTGCGGCCCGAGGTGTAGACGACGGCCTTGCCGTCGGGCGTGAAGGCCGGCTGGAAGCTGCTGCCCTTGCCGGGCGTGATGTCGCGCACCTCGCTGACCGTGGCGGCCTCGAGGTCGAGGCGGGCGACGAAGACGGCGATGTCGGGCGGGGCGTCGGCGGCCGAGGCGGCCCCGGCGAGGAGGAGGGTCAGGGCCGTGGCGAGGCGGCGGACGGAAAAAGTCATGGCTGGCCTGTGCGGTCGTTCATCGACGCGCGAGTGTCCACCGGAAAGGCGGGGCCGGCACCTTGGCTGCCCCCGTGGCGGACAGGGGCATCAGCCGTGGATGGCCGCGGCGACGATGTTGCCGATGGACAGGCACATCGCGCCGACGACGATGGCCAGGGCCACGTTCTTGTGCTCGACGAGTTCCTCCCACAGCTTGTAGGGGGTGATCTTGTCGACGATGACGAACGAGACCCAGAAGATGACGACGCCGATGACGGCATACATCGTCGAGCCGAGGATCACTTCGGGCCTGAGCCAGTCGAGGGTCATGGGGTTCTCCTTGGGAGCAGTGAGCTTACTTGTGGCCGCCGCCGCCGCTGCTGTAGCCGCCGTAGCTGCCACCGCCGCTGCCGACGTAGCCGCTGCTGCCGCTGCGCAGGTTGGCGCGGCATTGGCGGTATTCGTTGCTGTTCTCGCCGAAGCTGTCCTTGTAGGGCTGACAGTCGTCGCCGGAGCAGGCGCGCAGCAGGGCGAAGAGCAGCACGACGAGGAAAAGGCCGATCACGATGTTGCGCAGCAGCGTGTTGCCACTCTTGAAGGCCGAGGCGTCGCGCTCGAAGGGCACGGCCGGCCCGACCAGGCCGAAGGCCTTGCGGACGGTCTCGGCCGGCAGCACGCCGCCGCCGCTCCAGGTGACCTCCGGCCCCTGCTGCTCGCGGCTGAGCAGGTATTGGCCGTCGCGGCTGGCGAAGTCGGTGACCTGGACGCGGTCGTCCAGGCGCACGGGCCAGTAGAACTCGCCGAGCACGTGGGTCGTCTTGGCGCCGTAGGTCCAGCGCTGGGTGTAGTCCCGCCCCTGCCAGCTGACCCCGCCGCGCGCGGGCGCCGGCGCGCCGGTCAGCGTGCGCACCAGGCTCCAGCCCTCGCGGGTGTCGACGAGGAAGGCGAAGCCGGCCAGGCGGTTGTAGAGCAGGTATTCGCGCCAGAAGCTCTGCTCGTCGTCGGCGTCTTCGGGGATGTCGCAGCGCTCCTGGTAGCCGACGACGGTCCAGGCTTCGGGCTTGCCGTCGACGGCCAGCGTGCCGGTGCGGCCCAGCGGAATCAGCGGCGGCAGGCCGCGGTCCTGGGGCGTGAAGCCCAGGGCCTTGGACTCCCCCTCGGGCAGGTCGGCGACGGCGCTGCACTGGGCGCAGACCATGCTCTTGGACTGCGCGAGCTTGGGTTCCAGCGGTGCGCCGCAACTGGGGCAGGCGATTGCCCTGCCCTTGAACTTCGCCTCGGCGACGGACTCGCCCTCGGCCGTGGTGCGCAGGCCTTCCAGGGCCAGGTCGGCCAGGGCCACGCTGCGCCCTATCGACCAGACCGGCGGCTGGCCCACGCGGTATTCGAGGCTGCCGACCTCGCCCTGGGCGTTGCGCAACTCGACGACGCGGCCGGCCTTGGGCGGGCGGGGCAGTTCGCCTTCGGCGGCGCGCAGGGCGGCCTCGACGACGGCGGCGACCTGCCAGCGCTGGCCCGCCACCGTGATAGGCAGGCCCACGCCGGGCGCCTCAGGGGGCGCTTCCGCGAGCGGCGCCTCCAGGCTGATGACGAACTGGCCGTTGTCCTCGCTGAGCCAGGCGACGCGCGGCGTCTCCGGGCCGGCGTCGAAGAGCAGATGCCATTCGTTCCAGTTGCCGAGTTCAGAGCCGCGCTGCACCCGGCCGACCACGGCGAAGCCGCGGCCCATGTAGCGGCCGGTTGCGCCCAGCTGCAGGGGTGAATAGTCCTCGAAGATTTCGGCGCTCTGGCCGATCTGGCTCAGCGCCTCGCCGTCGCGCAGCAGCGTGCTGCGGCAGAAGCCGCAGACGGCCGTGGTCGACGCTGCGCTGGCGAACTCGACCGGCGCGCCGCAGTTCGGGCAGGCGGCGCGCCAGCGGCGCTGCGCGGCTGGCGCCTGGTCAGCCAAGTTTCTTCAGGAGGTCCGCTTTTTTGGCGGCGAATTCCTCGTCGGTCAGGATGCCCTTGGCCTTGAGGTCGCCGAGCTTCTCCAGCAGGGCCACGATGTCGTCGGGCTTGCTGGCCGCCGGGGCCGGGGCGGCGGTGCCGACGCCGGCCAGGCCCTGGCCCAGGGTCTGCGCCAGCGTCTGGCCCAGGGCCACGCCGGCACCCAGGCCGACGGCCTCGCCCGCGATGCCGCTGCCGCCGCTGCCCACGCCCTTGGCCATCTCCGGCAGGGCCTGGGCGGCCTGGTACTGCATGAACTGGCCCATGTTCTGGCCGATGATGCCCATGCCGATGCGCTGGTCCAGGATCTTCTGCAGCTCTTCCGGCAGGGAGACGTTCTGCATCGTCACCGTCACCAGCTCCAGGCCGAGGGCGGCGAAGGCGGGCGCGGTGGCGTTCTTGAGGGCGGCGGCGAACTCCACCTGGTTGGCGGCCAGGTCCAGGAAGGGCGTGCCGCTGCTGGCGACGGCGTCGCTGATGTGCTGCAGCATCAGCCCGCGCAGCTGGCCTTCCAGGTCCTGTACCGTGTAGCGCTCGCGGGTGCCCGAGACCTGGCTGTGGAAGGTCTTGGGGTCCTGGATGCGGTAGGCGTAGTTGCCGAAGGCGCGCAGGCGCACGGCGCCGAAGTCCTTGTCGCGGATGGCGACCGGCTGGCTGGTGCCCCAGCGCTGGTCGATCTGCTGGCGGGTGCTGAAGAAGTAGACGTCGCTCTTGAAGGGCGACTCGAAGAGCTTGTCCCAGTTCTTCAGGTAGGTCAGGACCGGCAGCGTCTGGGTCGTCAGGCGGTGGGTGCCGGGGCCGAAGACGTCGGCCACCTGGCCCTCGTTGACGAAGACGGCCACTTGAGACTCGCGCACCACCAGCTGGCCGCCGTTCTGGATTTCCATGCCGGCCATCGGGAAGCGCCAGGCCAGGGTCCCGTCGCCGTCCTCCGTCCACTGGATGATGTCGATGAACTGTTTCTTGATGAAATCCATCAGGGCCATGTCGTTTCCCGCATGCGGTCAGAAGAAATGGGCCGCAGTATCCGGCCGCGACCGGGCGCCGGACGTCCCAAACAGGTGAATCTCACCGCGCGCCGCGGTGACAATCCGTGCCATGCCGAGAGTGTGCATCCAGACGGAGGATTTCGACCTCCATGCCGAAACGACCGCCCTGCGCCTTGGGGATGGCGGGGTGGGCGCCGTCGTCGCCTTCGTGGGCACCGTGCGCGAGCTCAGCGGCGGCCAGGCCGTGACCGGCATGGAGCTCGAGCACTACCCCGGCATGACGGAGGCGGCCATCGAGGCCATGGTGGACGAGGCCTTCGCGCGCTTCGACATCCGCGCCGCTAAGGTCATCCACCGCGTCGGCCGCCTGGAGGCGCGGGACCAGATCGTCCTCGTCCTGGTGGCCAGCGCCCACCGCGGCCAGGCCTTCCAGGCCTGCGAATTCCTGATGGACTACCTCAAGACCCAGGCTCCGTTCTGGAAGAAGGAGCACACGCCGGACGGCGCCCACTGGGTGGATGCCCGCACGAGCGACGACGAGGCCCTGGCCCGCTGGGGCATCGCCGGGAGCAACGCCCGATGAACGCCCTGGCCGTGTCCATCGGCGCCGCCCTGGGCGCCCTCACGCGCTGGCAGGCCGGCCTGCTGTTCAACACCCGCTGGGCAGGCTTTCCGCTCGGCACCCTGCTGGTGAACCTGGTGGGTGGCTTGCTGATCGGCATGGCGCTGGAGTGGTTCGGCCGCCAGCCCAACGAGCTGCTCAAGTTGCTGCTGGTGACGGGCTTCCTGGGCGGACTGACGACCTTTTCGGCGTTTTCCGGCGAATCGCTGGCGCTGCTGCGGCATGGCGAGCTGGGCATGGCCCTTGCCCATACCTTGGCTCACGTTCTAGGCTCCCTGCTGGCCGCCTGGCTGGGCATGCGACTGATCCAGGCCTTGATTTAGCGCAACTTGAAAAGCGCCGCCAGGCGCCCACTTGTCTCGCAACCGGAGGATTACCACCATGCGTGCCGACAAGTTCACCACCCGCTTCCAGGAGGCCCTGGGCGATGCCCAGAGCCTGGCCCTCGCCCGCGACAACCCCTACATCGAGCCCGTCCACGTGCTGGCCGCCATGCTGGCCCAGGACGAAGGCCCCCGCGCCCTGCTGGAGCGTGCGGGCGTCAATGCCGGCGGCCTGCGTGCGGCACTGGACGGCCTGATGGCCGGCCTGCCCCAGGTCAGCGGCTCGGGGCAGACGGTGCAGGCCGGGCGTGACCTCGTCGCCCTGCTGCAGGCCGCCGAGAAGGAGGCCACCAAGCGCGGCGACCAGTTCATCGCCAGCGAGATGTTCCTGCTGGCCCTGGCCGACGCCAAGACCGACCTGGCCGGCGTCGTGCGCGGCCACGGGCTGACGCGCAAGTCGCTGGAGGCGGCCATCGAGGCCGTGCGCGGCGGCCAGAAGGTGGAATCCGCGGAGGCCGAAGGCCAGCGCGAGGCGCTCAAGAAATACACGCTCGACCTGACCGAGCGCGCCCGCCTGGGCAAGCTCGACCCCGTCATCGGCCGCGACGAGGAGATCCGCCGCGCCATCCAGGTGCTGCAGCGCCGCAGCAAGAACAACCCCGTGCTCATCGGCGAGCCGGGTGTGGGCAAGACGGCCATCGTCGAGGGCCTGGCCCAGCGCATCGTCAACGGCGAGGTGCCCGACAGCCTGAAGAACAAGCGCGTGCTGGTGCTGGACATGGCGCTGCTGCTGGCCGGCGCCAAGTACCGCGGCGACTTCGAGGAGCGCCTGAAGGGCGTGCTCAAGGAAGTCGCCCAGGACGAGGGCCGCACCATTCTCTTCATCGACGAGATCCACACCATGGTGGGCGCCGGCAAGGCCGAGGGCGCCATCGACGCGGGCAACATGCTCAAGCCGGCGCTGGCGCGCGGCGAACTGCACTGCATCGGCGCGACGACGCTGGACGAATACCGCAAGTACGTCGAGAAGGACGCCGCGCTGGAGCGCCGCTTCCAGAAGGTACTGGTGGACGAACCCAGCGTGGAGGCGACCATCGCCATCCTGCGCGGCCTGCAGGAGAAGTACGAGGTCCACCACGGCGTGGAGATCACCGACCCGGCCATCGTCGCCGCGGCCGAGCTGAGCCACCGCTACATCACCGACCGCTTCCTGCCCGACAAGGCCATCGACCTCATCGACGAGGCCGCGGCCAAGATCAAGATCGAGATCGACTCCAAGCCCGAGGCCATGGACCGCCTCGACCGCCGCATGATCCAGCTCAAGATCGAGCGCGAGGCGGTCAAGAAGGAGAAGGACGAGGCCTCGCAGAAGCGCCTGGGCCTGATCGAGGACGAACTGCTCAAGCTGCAGCGCGAGTACGACGACCTGGAGGAGATCTGGACGGCCGAGAAGGCCCAGGCCCAGGGCTCGGCCCAGGTCAAGGAAGAGATCGACCGCATCCGCCAGCAGATCGAGGACTGGAAGCGCAAGGGCGACTTCAACAAGGTGGCCGAGCTGCAGTACGGCAAGCTGCCCGACCTCGAGAAGAAGCTCAAGGAAGCCCAGGACAAGGAGAACGCCAAGGGCAAGACGGGCGACCGCCCGCAGCTGCTGCGCACCCAGGTCGGCGCCGAGGAGATCGCCGAGGTCGTGGCGCGTGCCACGGGCATCCCGGTGTCCAAGCTGATGCAGGGCGAGCGCGAGAAGCTGCTGCAGATGGAAGCCAAGCTGCACGAGCGCGTCGTCGGCCAGGACGAGGCCATCCAGGCCGTGTCCGACGCCATCCGCCGCTCGCGCGCCGGCCTGTCCGACCCCAACCGCCCGCTCGGCTCCTTCCTGTTCCTCGGCCCGACGGGCGTGGGCAAGACCGAGCTGTGCAAGGCGCTCGCGGGCTTCCTGTTCGACAGCGAAGACCACATGGTGCGCATCGACATGAGCGAGTTCATGGAGAAGCACTCGGTCAGCCGCCTCATCGGCGCGCCTCCGGGCTACGTCGGCTATGAAGAGGGCGGCACGCTGACCGAAGCCGTGCGCCGCAAGCCCTACTCGGTGCTGCTGCTCGACGAGGTCGAGAAGGCCCACCCGGACGTGTTCAACGTGCTGCTGCAGGTGCTGGACGATGGCCGCCTGACCGACGGCCAGGGCCGCACCGTGGACTTCAAGAACACCGTCATCGTGATGACCTCCAACCTCGGCTCCCAGCACATCATGGCGCTGTCTGGGCAGGGCGAGGACGTCATCCGCGACGCGGTGTGGACCGAGGTCAAGAGCCACTTCCGGCCGGAGTTCCTGAACCGCATCGACGAGACCGTGATCTTCCACGCCCTGGGCGCGGACAACATCAAGGCCATCGCCAGGATCCAGCTGCGCCAGCTCGAGGCGCGCCTGGACAAGCTGGAGATGAAGCTCGACGTGTCCGATGCCGCGCTGGACGAACTCGCCAAGGTCGGCTTCGACCCGGTCTTCGGCGCGCGGCCTCTCAAGCGGGCCATCCAGCAGCGCGTCGAGAACCCGCTGTCCAAGCTCATCCTCGAAGGCCGGTTCGGGCCCAAGGACGTGATCCCGGTCAACGTCTCGGGCGGCGAGTTCAGCTTCGGGCGGGTGGTGCACTGACCCGCGGCAGCCGCCGCGCTCAGAGCGTGGTGGCGGCGTCGTGGGCGGTGTCGACTTCCACCCGGTTGCGGCCCGCTGACTTGGCGCGGTAGAGGGCCGCATCGGCGCGCTTGAAGGCGCGTTGCGCGGAGGTGCCGGGCGGCGCCAGCGCCACGCCGAAGCTGGCGGTGATGCCGAAGCGGCCCTTGGCGTCGATGCAGGAGCTTTCAATGCTTTCGCGGAGCTTCTCGGCGAGGTGGGCAGCGTCCTCGACATGCTGGCCCTGGCAGGCGATGAGGAACTCCTCGCCGCCCCAGCGGCCGATCACGTCGCGGGCGCGCAGGTTGGCCGCGACGATCGCCGCGACCCGCCGCAGCACCTCGTCGCCGGCGGTGTGGCCCCAGCGGTCGTTGATGCGCTTGAAGTGGTCGATGTCCAGCAGCACCAGCGCCACGCCCTGGGGTTGGCTCTCCAGGTCTTCCAGGGCCGCTTCGAGGCCGCGGCGGTTGAGGACGCCGGTCAGCTCGTCGATGGTTGCCAGCCGGCGCAGGCGGTCCTGCTCCTCGCGCAGTGCGCTGGTGCGCGCCGTCAGCGCGTCGATCTCCCGCTGCTGGCTCCGGTAGCGCCGGCGCAGTGCGGTGCCCCGATGCACGGCGATGGCCGCGGCGCCCAGCATCCACGCGCAGACCACGGCCAGGTAGGCGACGTCGCGATTGAACCAGTCGCCGCGCAGCACGAGGCGGCGCAGCTCCAGGTCCTGCTCGTGGCCGGCCAGTTCCGAGGGCAGGTCGATGGTGATCGAGGTGGCGTTGTCCAGCCGCGCGCGGTTGAACTCCCGCGGCAGGTTGTACTGGGCGATCCACCATTCCGGCACCGTCAGCTCCGCCAGGTCCAGCACCACGGGTTGCTGGACGTCGCGGCTGCGCAGGTGGATGGTGTGGATGCGCGGGCTGTTGGCGTCTTCCGCGCGCGAGAAGCGCGTGTCGAAGTTGCGGATGGCCACGCGCACATGCGGCGAACTGCCGCGGTAGGCCAGGTCCAGCTCCAGCGTGCGCAGGCGCGTCAGGTCGACGCCCCGCGCCGGGTCCTTGCCCGAAAGCATCAGCGTGATGCCGCAGGGCTCGTAGGGCGCCGGCGCCGTGTAGTGGCAGCGCCAGTGCCGGCGGCGGGCGTCGACCCACTGCACCGGGGAACCGGCTCCCGCGGGGGCCGGCGAGGCGAGGAAGAGGTTGTGGACAGCGCCCGGCGCCAGCAGGTCCAGCTGGCGGTCCGGCATGAACTCCAACCCCAGGATCGCCAGCAGGCTCAGCGCCAGGGCAGCGATCAAACCTCGGAGGTGGAGTTCATGTGGCACGGTGGCAGCGGTTCATCCCATGCACCGGATTGGCGCAGCCCGACACTGTACCCAGCCGTAGTCACCACCGCGAGGCGTGATCCTCGGTGACGCCAAGCAAGTCACACACCGGGCGCGGTGTCGCGTCCGGGGATTCCCTGACGATGCCCGAAAACCTGCCGATGGGCTGCACGTAGCGGCTCGCGGCGATGCCCAGGTCGCGGTTCTGGGCGCGTGCGCCCTCCGGCGTGAAGACGAGGTCCAGCAGGCCATCGTCGGTCTGTACTCGCCAGGGCTGCAGCGGCTGCGCCGCGTCGAAGGCGAAACTCGCCGCCCCGAGGGGGATGGGTCGGCCGTCCAGCCACAGCAGGTTTTCCTGGCCACCGAAATAGCCCTGCTGCAGGTTGAAGCCGATGTCCGGCGCATGCGCGCTGGCCCAGCGCCACGCGGTCTTGCGGGCGAGCAGGCCGTTGGAGGCGTCGATGGCGGCCCAGGCGCCGCCCAGGTCGAAGCGCTCGCCGCCTGCCTCGGCCCAGCCCTGCACCGGCAGGGCCGTGGTCTTCTGCGTGGCATGGGCCAGGCCGCCCTCGATGGGGCCGACGGCCAGCAGGGGCGGCGCCATCGAGCCCAGGTCGAGGACGGCCTCCAGGTGCAGGCCGCGCACGGCCACCGCCAGGGCGAGGGTGTCTGGCGCGGCGCTGTGGACGAGGCTCAGCCGCGCACCGGGGCCGCGGAACCAGCTGTGGGCGCCGGCCAGCGGCTCGTCCGACACGCCGGCCTGCAGCCGCGGCAGGCCGTCCTGGCTCCAGTCGGCCAGCAGGCTGCGGCGGCGGCGGTCGAAGAGGTAGGCGAAGGCCGTGCAGGTCCAGCCGACGTCGACGATGGCCACGCCGATGAAGAGTTGCTCGTTGCCCAGTCCCACGTAATGCCAGCGCTTGTGGTGCAGCCAGCGCCACAGCCGGCCACGGGGCGCCCGGAGTGGCCCCCAGTCGATGCGGGTGATGCGGCCGGCGTAGCGGCCGTGGGCGGGCGCGCCCTGGGTGACGACGTGGTCGGGGGCAGGGGTCATGAGGCTTGCCGGTGGCGGCGCCATTGCCGCGGTGCCTGGCCGGTCCACTGCCGGAAGGCGCGCGTGAAGGCGCTCTGTTCGGAATAGCCCAGCAGCAGGGCCACCTCGGCCAGCTCGACGTTGGCGTCGCGCAGATAGGCCTCGGCGAGCTGCTGGCGTGTCTGGGACAGCAAGGCCTGGAAGCTATGCCCCTGCGCGGCCAGGCGGCGCTGCAGGCTGCGGGGGCTCATCTGCAGGCTCAGCGCCAGGTCGGGCAGCGAGGTCCGGCCGCTGCGGATCAGCCCGACCAGGGCCTGGCGCCAGACGCCCACCGGCTCGGCCACGGCCGCGGCCTCCTGCAGCAGCCGTTCGGCCTGGGCGTCGAGCAAGGCCAGCAGGGCGGGGTCGGCGCCGCGCAGCGGCAGGGCCAGGTCGCGCGGCGACAGCACCACCCGCGTGCTCGGCTGGCCGAAGCGCACCGGGCCGCCGAAGAAATCCTCGTAGGGGCGCAACTCGGCCGGCCGCGGATTGACGAAGTCCACGGCCAGCGCCCGCACCGGCCGGCCGGTGAACTCGCGCGTGAGCTGCACGAAGGCGGCGATGGCCGTCTCGTCGACGAGGGCACCGGGCCGGCCGCGCTCCACGCCCCACTCGATGCACAGGCCCTCGGCGCAGGGGTGGACGTGGGCCGCGTTCACGTCGTAGACCGAGCGGTGGTAGCGCTCCAGCCGTTGCAAGGCCTCGCCCAGCGTGCCGCAGGCCAGGGCCGCGAAGCCAACCACGCCGAAGTGCCGCGGCGCGATGCCCCGCGCCAGCCGCAGCGTGAAGGTGGCCTTGGGGCCGGGGTCGAGGTCGCGGGCCTTCTGCAGCAGCGCCTGCCAGCGCCTGAGCGCGACGAAACCCTCGGACGGCGCCGGCGGCGGCCCCAGCGCGTCGGCACGGCCCAGCGCGGCCATGTGCTCGAAGAGCAGCTGGACATAGCTGGCGGCGACGCGGGTCTCATCCATGGGCGGCGCATGATGCCCGAGCCCGCCGGGCCGGCGCGGCGGGAATAACGCCAGCATTGGCGTGATTTGTCAAAAACCCGGGCTCGGCCGTCAAGCCGCCGGGCCCGGATCGGCGCACCATGGCGGCTTGGCCATGGATGCGTCGCCGATGGACCTGCTGCTCGATCTCTACCACCGCCATTTCGACTGGCGCGACCTCACCCTCCTGATGCTGTCGCCCGTCTTCGCCGTCTTCCTGGCGATGGAAGCCTGGCGCCTGCGCCACAAGGGCGTTTTCGACTGGCGCGACAGCTTCGACAGCCTCAACAGCGGCGGCAGCTATCTGGTCACCGACCTCGTCCTGCTGATCGTGCTGGTGCTGCCGGCCATGGGCTGGGTCTACGACCATCGCCTCTTCACCATCGAGGTCACGCCGCTGCGCTTCCTTGGGCTCTTCCTGTTCGTGGAGTTGCTGTACTACGGCTTCCACCGCGCCAGCCACCGCATCCGCTGGTTCTGGTGCGCCCACGTCGTGCACCACGGCTCCGAGAAGATGAACTTCGGCACGGCGCTGCGGCAGAGCTGGTTCTACCCAATAGCCGGCAACTGGCTGTTCTACCTGCCGGCGGTGTGGCTGGGCTTCGAGCCGCGCTGGGTGCTGTTCGCGCTGTCGCTCAACCTCGGCTACCAGTTCTTCGTCCACACGACCTGGGTGGACCGCATGCCGCGCTGGTTCGAGTTCGTCTTCAACACGCCCTCGCACCATCGGGCCCACCACGGCCGCAACCCGCAGTACATGGACCGCAACTTCGGCGGCACGCTCATCGTCTTCGACCGCCTCTTCGGCACGTTCGTGCCCGAGGAGGAGCCGGTGGACTACGGCCTGGAGCACCCCTTCCCGACGCACAACCTCTTCTGGCTGAATGCGCACGAATGGCGGGCCATGTTCCGCGACATGGCCCGGGAGAAGACCTGGGGCCTGCGGCTGGCCCACCTGTGGAAGCCGCCGGAGTGGCGGCGGCATGGGAACGGCTTCAAGGGTTGACCCGCCCGGCGGTCACTCCTTCAGGTGCCTGGCCAGGAAGGCCTCCATGCGCTGGGCGAAGTCGATGCGGTTCTTGAGCACGCCGAAGCCATGGCCTTCGCCGGGGTAGGTGACCCAGTCCGGCTCGTTGCCCGCCTCCCGCAGCGCCTTGCGCAGGCGCTCGCCATGCACCAGCGGCACGCGCCGGTCGGCCTCGCCGTAGGCCAGCATCAAGGGGGCCTTGATGCGCGACGCCTGCCGCAGCGGTGAGTTGGCGGCGATCATGTCGGCGTCCTTCTCGCGGTCGCCGATCATCTCGGGCAGGGTGTACTTGCGTGCCGAGCTGCCGGTGTCGTCGTCGACCCACCAACTCCCGGCCAACATCAGCTCCAGGTCGGCGACGGCCAGCCAGGCGACGCCGCAGCGGTAGAGCTCGGGGTCGCGTACCAGTCCCATCAGCGTGCTGTAGCCGCCGTAGCTGGCGCCCGCGATGCAGGCCTTGTCGCTGGCGATGCCCTGCCGCCGGGCCCAACGCAAGGCGTCGGCCACGTCGTCCTGCATGGCCTGGCCCCACTGCTTGAAGCCGGCGCGGAAATGCACGTCGCCATAGCCGGTGCTGCCGCGGAATTCCGGCTCGATGACGACGTAGCCCCGCGAGGCGAGGAACTGCGCCATGGAATGCCAGCCCCAGACGTTGCCCCGCACCCAGGGGCCGCCATGGACCAGCACGACGGCGGGCAAGGGGCCTTCGGGCGGCGGCCCGCGGGTGATCCACACCGGCAGGTCGCGGCCATCGCGGGCGGCGATGCGCTGCAGGTCCTGGCGAGCCATGTCGGCCGGAACGACGTCGGGGCGCACGCGGCCGACCGGGCGCCATGCCGGCTCGCCCTCGGGCTGGGCCTGGTAGAGCCATAACTCGCCCGGCTCGCGGTCGTTGTAGGAGAGCACCAGGGCCACCATGTCGGCCGCGCCGCAGCGCCGGCAGGTGATCCGGTTGACGCGCCCGGGCAGGCGCTCGTCCGCCGCCTTCTGCAGGGCCTGCATGCCGGCATGGCGCCAGACCGTGGTCTCGGCGTCCGTGAAGGCGCGCACGCCCAGCGCCTCGCCGGCTGCGTCCGCCAGCACCCCGCCCTGGAAGTCGAAACCCGGTGTGACGACCAGGGGTTCCGCGGCGGGCGCCTTGCGCTCGAAGTCATAACGGCTCAGCACCCGCTCGCCAGCCGGGCCCTGGGTCCGGGTCACGTAGAGGTTGCCGGCATCGTCCACCGCGTGCACCGCGAAGGGCTGGTCGAGTACGCCGCTGTCGAACAGGGGCTGCCACGCCTGGGCGCCGGGTGTCCGCCACAGGGCGCCGCGCCGTCCGGCATGCGCGGTCAACGCGACACGCAGTTCGCCGCGCCCATCGGTCAGCCAGCCCACCGTGTCGGGCGGGATGTCGACCCCGGTCGACCGGGTGCGGCCCGTGCGGGTGTTCAGCCACAGCGGCCTCTGGTAGTGATGCTCGTCGAGGGACACGTTGGCGATCAGCACCTCCTCGTTGGCCGCGCCGCTCTGAGGCCGCGGCACTCGCAGCAGGCGGTGGTTCCAGTCGAGGGTGCGGTCCTCGCGCCCGTCGGTGATGAAGGGCCGGCCCTGCCGGCGCACCAGGAGCCGCATGTTCTCGCCGTTTGGATCGACGGCGAAGAGGCCCGGGGCGCCATTCGGGCGGCCGCTGCCGTCGGACAGGTCGACGACGCTGAAGAGCAGCCGGTCGTCGTTCACCCAGTGCACCTGCGACACATCGCCGTCGCGGAACTGGGCGGTGCGCGACGGCTTGCCGCCGGGCCCGAGGTCGACGACGGCAAGGCCGATGCGGGCCTGGCCGAACGTGCTCCTGATCGCCAGCTTGCGGCCCGACGGCGACAGGACGGCGTCGGCGATGGCGGCGTCCTTGAAGAAAACCTCCGCCGGCGGTGGTGCGGCGTGGGCGGCCAGCGCCCACAGCAGGCTGGCGAGGGCGGCTGCGCGAGCGCAGAGCGTGCTCATGATGTCTCTCCCTGCGGGCGGTGTCCCCCGCCCGGCGCGCAGCATAGCGTTCAGCGGGGGGCGCGAAGCAGCAACGCCGCCAGCCGCAGGAAGTCCGGCACGTCGTCCTGGTGGTAAGGCCGTTCGGCCGGCTCGATGGCGTCGACGAAACGCTGGTAGATGACGGCGCGGCGCAGGGCGGCCAGGGGCTCGACCAGGCGGGTGGCGGCCTCGATGTCGGCCCCCGGGTGGCGCCGCCGCCAGGCCGCGGCCCAATGGGCTCGCAGCCGCCGTTCGCTGGCGCTGGACTGCGGCGTCAGCATGGCGGACTGGTCCAGCAGCGGATGGCCGATGCCGGCGTCGCCCCAGTCCAGCAGGGTCAGCCGCCGGCCGTCGCCGACGAAGTTGCCGGGGTGGAAGTCGCCATGCAGCAGGGTGTCGGGCAGGCCGCAGGCGGCCAGGCGCGCGAAGTGGGCGGGCAGGGCCGCCGAGAAGGCGGCGAGCGTTGCGCGGTCTTCCGCCGGCAGGGCGATGCGCGGCAGCAGCTCGGCGAGCGCGCGGCCGAAGGCCTGGGCGCGCCAGTCGGGCAGGCCCAGGGCCAGCAGTTCGTCCAGGCGTGGCGCCCAGCGGTGCTGCAGGTCGACGAGGAGGTCGATCATGGCCTCGCACTCGTCGGGCGGCGCGCCGTAGCGGTCCTCGCCCGCGGCGGGCGCCAGCAGCAGCCGGCCGGCGTCATGGGCCACCAGCCGGGGCACGGCCTCGGCCTGCAGCGCGGCCAGCAGCGGGCCCTCGTGGGCGAAGAAGGGCGGCACGGCCTTGAGCCAGTACGGTGGCAGCCGCCAGACGCTGGAGAGGTTCCAGCTGCGCAGTTGCCGGGGCTCGCCGTCCGGGGCCAGGCCTTGCCGGCGCAGGGCGGCTACCGCCCAGTCGAGATCGGCCCGCGGGCCGCCGGGCCGTGCCCAGCGCATGCGCAGCGGCTGCTCGTCCAGCCCGCCGTCCCACGGAGCCAGCGCGTCCGGCGCGCCGCCGTCGCATTCGGCCAGGTAGCTGACGGCGCCACCAGGCGGATGGTGGCGCTCGGCGCGGAGCAGGCGCAGCACCGTGACGCGCAGGCCATGGCGCTGCGCCGCGGCCTCCACCAGGGGCTCGACGTGGTTCCACCACGGCGTGGCGGCCTCGAAGGGCGGCAGGGCGCCGAGCAGGCGGCCACTGGCGTCCAGCAGCACCAGGGTGGCGATCCGGGGAGGGAAGGGCGTCGTCATGGCAAATCCGGGCCGGCATTGTGCGGCCTCGCGTGCAGGACAATGCCGGGCCATGACTGCAGCCCCCCCGCTTGACGCCCCGGTCGTCATCATTGGCGCCGGCCTGGCCGGCCTCACCGTCGCCCTGCACCTGGCCGATACCGTGCCCGTGGTCGTGCTGGCCAAGCGCCAGCTCGACGAAGCCGCCACCGCCTGGGCCCAGGGCGGCATCGTCGGCGTGCTGGGCAGCGACGACTCCATTGAGAGCCATGTGCGCGACACCCAGGAAGCCGGTGCCGGCCTCGTCGACGAGGCGGCGGCCCGCTTCATCGCCGAGCGCAGCGCCGCGGCCGTGGGCTGGCTCGTCGGGCAGGGCGTGCCCTTCACGACCGACGACACCGGGCCGCTGGGCCTGCACCTCACCCGCGAGGGCGGCCATGCCGTGCGGCGCATCGCCCATGCGGCCGACGCCACGGGCAAGGCCATCCACGACCAGTTGCTGTCGCTGGCCCGCCAGCATCCCAACATCAGCCTGCGCGAGCGCTGGATGGCGGTGGACCTGATCACCTCGCGCCACGTGCAGCGCGACGAGCCGTCGCGGGTCTATGGCGTCTACGCGCTGGACATCGACGCCCAGCGCGTCGAGACCCTGGCCGCGCGGGCCGTCGTGCTGGCCACGGGCGGGGCCGGCAAGGTCTACCGCTACACCACCAACCCCGACACCTCCACCGGCGACGGCATCGCCATGGCCTGGCGGGCGGGCTGTCGGGTGGCCAACATGGAGTTCATCCAGTTCCACCCGACCTGCCTGTACGTGCCCAACGCCCATCCGCAGGACCGCGGCTTCCTGATCACCGAGGCCTTGCGCGGCGAAGGGGGCCACCTCAAGCTGCCCGATGGCACGCGCTTCATGGCCGCGCACGACGCCCGCATGGAGCTGGCGCCGCGCGACATCGTCGCCCGTGCCATCGACTTCGAGATGAAAAAGCACGGCCTCGACCACGTGTGGCTGGACGCCACCCACCTGGGCGAAGCCTTCCTGGTCGAGCATTTCCCGACCATCCACGCGCGCTGCCTCAAGCTCGGCATCGACATCGCCAGGCAGCCCATCCCCGTGGTGCCTGCCGTGCACTTCACCTGCGGCGGCGCGGTGACCGACCTGAACGGCCGCTGCGACCTGCCGGGCCTGTATGCCGTCGGCGAGACGGGCTACACCGGCCTGCACGGCGCCAACCGCCTGGCCAGCAACTCGCTGCTGGAATGCGTGGTGCTCGGCCAGACCTGCGCCCGCGACATCCTCGAGCTGACGCCCCAGCCCGCCGCCCCGCTGCCGGCCTGGGACGAGAGCCAGGTGGAGAACGCCGACGAGCAGGTCGTCATCGCCCACAACTGGGACGAGCTGCGCCTGCTGATGTGGAACTACGTCGGCATCGTGCGCACCACCAAGCGGCTGGAACGCGCCCTGCACCGCATCAAGCTGCTGCGTGGCGAGATCGACGACTACTACGGCAGCTTCCGCGTGACGCGCGACCTGCTCGAACTGCGCAACCTGGTGGAGTGCGCCGAACTCATCGTGCGCTCGGCCCTGATGCGCCACGAAAGCCGCGGCCTGCACTTCAGCCGCGACTATCCCCAGACCCTGCCGGCCAGCTTCCCGACAGTGCTGATCAGCAAGACGCGGCGGCGCTGAGGATCAGCCGTCGCCCTCGGCCGCCTCGTTCGGCGGCCGGCCACGGCGCGGCGTAGGGCTGGCGGCCGGCTTGATGCCGCGCCGCGCCAGCGCCTCGCGCAGCAGCAGTTCGATCTGCGCGTTGGCCGAACGCAGCTCCTGCGCCGCCAGGCGCTCGATCTGGGCCCACAGCGCCGGGTCCAGCCGCAGCGCAAAGGCCTTCTTGTCAGGGCTGGCCATGCCGGATGAAGCTCATGCGTAGAGCGTGCCGGCGTTGACGATGGGCTGGGTGTCCTTGTCCGAGCACAGCACGACGAGCAGGTTGGACACCATGGCGGCCTTGCGTTCGTCGTCCAGCACGACGATCTCGCGCTCGGACAGGCCGCGCAGCGCCTCTTCCACCATGGTCACCGCGCCCTGGACGATCTTCTTGCGTGCGCTGATGATGGCCTCGGCTTGCTGGCGGCGCAGCATCACCTGGGCGATCTCGGGGGCGTAGGCCAGGTGGGTGATCTTGGCGTCGAGCACCGCCACGCCGGCTGGAGCCAGGCGAGCAAGGAGCTCTTGGATCAGGCTTGCCGACACTTCGTCCTGTCCGGCCCGTAGCGTGGTCTCATCGGCGGCGAGGTCCTCACCTTCGTCGTAGGCGTATTGCGAGGCCAGATGCCGGATTGCTGCCTCGGCCTGGACATTGACGAAGGTCTCGTAGTTGTCGACGTCGAAGACGGCGCAGGCAGGATTGCCCACGCACCAGACGACCGCGGCACTGATCTCGACGGGGTTGCCCCGTTTGTCGTTCACCTTGATGGGGGGCGCGTTGAGATTGCGTGCCCGCTGGGAGATGAGCCGGCGGACCATCAGCGGATTGCTCCAGCGCAGCCCCTCGCTGCGGTCTGTGCCCGTGTACTTGCCGAAGAGGGTGAGCACCATCGCCTGGTTGGGCTGCAGGATATAGAAGCCGCGAAGCACCGCCATCTCGACGAGGCCCAGCGCGATCGACAGCAGGAACGATAGCTTGCCGATGGCTTCTACCCAACTCGCCAGAGTGGCGAGGACGGCGATGGCAAGGGCCACGGGGATGATGGATAGTCCGTTCACGCTGCGCGCGACGGTCTCCTTGCGGATAGTGATGGATTGCATGTCTCCTCCCTAAAAGGTGATATCACTTTAAAGGGTGGAGGCCGCATTGGCAAGGGGCGTCACGGGAGGCGCCCCTGCCCCGGGGCTGTGCTACTTGCGTGCCCGCAACGCCGTCCTCGCCTGCACGAAGTTGAAGGCATAGCCCACCGCCTCGGTGATGGCGTTGTCGATCTCGAGGCGCTCGTGCTCGGTCAGGTAGAAGCTGAAGTCCACCTCGTGGCGGATGTAGCGCGGGGGCAGGCGGTTCAGGGCCACGCAGGCGACGTCGCAGAGCAGGTCGTTGCTGGCGGCGATCTCGGGGTAGTCCTTGGAGGCGTCCAGCACCGCGGCGAAGACTTCGCGCTCGTGGTGGTTGTAGAGGGAGCTGAAGTCGGCATTCATCGCGGGGCCTCCTCGGAACGTGGCGTGGTCGTGGCGCGTTTATAGCGCCATCAGGCGGCACCGATGCCTGGCGTCATTCCGGTGACCGCCGCCTTGCGTGCGGCCGTGAAATCCAGCATGCGGTTGATGCAGCGCTGCGCCTTGACGCGGATGTCCTCCTCGACCTGGATCTCGGGCCGGCCGTTTTCCAGGCATGCCACCAGGTTGGTGAGGCCGTTCATGGCCATCCACGGGCAGTGGGCGCAGCTCTTGCACGTGGCGCTGTTGCCGGCGGTGGGCGCCTCGATCAGCGTCTTGTGCGGCGCGAGCTGGCGCATGCGGTGCAGGATGCCGTTGTCGGTGGCGACGATGTAGGTCTGGGCCTGGCCCTCGACGACGGCCTTGATCAGTGCCGACGTCGAGCCGACGACATCGGCCTGCTCGACCACGGACTTGGGCGACTCCGGGTGCACCAGCACCAGCGCCCCCGGGTGCTGCTCGCGCAGCAGCTCCAGCTCCAGGCCCTTGAACTCGTCGTGGACGATGCAGGCGCCGTTCCACATCAGCATGTCGGCGCCGGTCTGCTCCTGGATGTAGCGGCCGAGGTGCCGGTCGGGCGCCCAGAGGATCTTCTGGCCCCGGGCGTGCAGGTCGGCCACGATCTCCAGCGCGCAGGAACTCGTCACCATCCAGTCGGCACGCGCCTTCACGGCGGCGCTGGTGTTGGCGTAGACGACGACCTGGCGGTCGGGATGCGCGTCGCAGAAGGCGGCGAAATCGTCGGCGGGGCAGCCCAGGTCGAGCGAGCAGGTCGCGTCGAGGTCGGGCATGAGCACGCGCTTTTCGGGGCTGAGGATCTTGGCCGTTTCGCCCATGAAGCGCACACCGGCCACGACCAGGGTGCGGGCCGGGTGGTCGCGGCCGAAGCGGGCCATCTCCAGGGAATCGGCCACGCAGCCGCCGGTGGCCAGGGCGAGGTCCTGCAGGGCGCCGTCCACGTAGTAGTGGGCGACGAGGACGGCGTCATGCTGGCGCAGCAGTTCAGCGGCGCGCTCCGCCTGGGCGCTGCGCTCCGAGGGCGTCAGCATGGGCGGCACCTTGGCCCAGGCATGGGCGGTGGAGCAGGCGCCCGCGGCGTCCTGCCTGGTGTAGTCGAAAAGCGTCTGGGACATCGTGGCGGCGGCCCCGGTGGCCGCTGGCAGTTGCAGCCTCAAGTGTCGCGCACCGCGGGCCGCCACGCCCCGCCGCCCGGGCAAGGCCCCGGTGCCGGCGGGGAGGCGCCGGATTCAGGGCAGGCGCAGACGGTCGCCTTCGCGCACGCGCACCGTGTTGACCGGCCCGTTGCCCAGGCGGAAGCTGACGGTGAGCAGCTTGCGCTGGCCCGGTGCGGGGTCATAACCGACCAGCTCGTTGCTCACCTCGGCCTCGAAGCGGTCGCCGCGCGCCTGGGCGCGCAGGGCCTGCGTCGCGTCGATCCAGCGGTTGTCGCTGCCGTAGCTCGCGCTTTCGATGACGAGGCGGTCGCCTGGCCGGCCAGGCCCGTAGTCGCCACCGCGGCCCCAGTCGCCGCGGCCCCAGCCGACGAACTGGGCGCCGTCCACGGTGTCGTACTCGCGGTACTCGAAGCTGCGCTCCCGGCCGCCGCGGTCGCGGGCGACGATGCGCAGCCGCTTGGTCTGGCCCGGGTCGGGGTCCATGCCGAAGACCTCGTTGCCCAGGCGGAAGCGCTGGTCGCGCCGGGCCAGCTCGCGCAGGCGGTCGGTCACGTCCACTTCACGCCGGGAGGTGCCGTAGGTGGCGTAGAGGATGGTGAACTCGCCGCTGTCGCGGCCCTCGTCCCGCGGCGGGCCGCCGTGCCAGCCGCGCGACCACTCGCCCTCGCCCCAGCGCCCGCCGCCCCAGCCGATGAACTGGGCGCCGTCCACGGTGTCGTACTCGCGGTAGTCGAAGCTGCGGTCGTGGCCCTGGCGGTCGCGGGTGAAGATGCGCAGCGTCTTGGTGCGGCCCGGGTCGGGATCGACGCCGAAGACGTCGTTGGTCAGGCGAAAGCGCCGGTCCTGGCGCGCCAGCTCGCGCAGCCTCTCGGTGACGTTGACGTTGCGCTCCTCCGTGCCGTAGCGGGCGTGCAGGATGAGGAATTCGCCGTCGTCGTCGTCCCGCGCCAGCGCGGGCCGGGACAGGGCGGTGGCCAGCAGGGCGGCCAGGGCCAGGGTGCAGTGACGTCGTTGCATGTTGTTCTCCTTGTTGTCGGGCGGCTTCATGTCGGGCGGCTTCATCCTCGCACGGGGCGCCGCCGCTCCTGCCCCAGGCCGTCAACGCCGGGCGATGGCCGCGCGCGGACCGCCGCAACCACGCAAGGTTTGCGAGTTGTGAGCCGCGTAACCGGGCGTCAGGCCGCCGCGAAGAAGCGGCTCGGCGGCATGCCGACCGTGCGGGTCACCATGGCCGTGAACGCGCTGGCGCTGGCGTAGCCGAGTTCGGCGGCGATATGGCTCATGGGCCGGCCGCGGGCCGCGAGGGTCAAGGCGTGGGCCAGCAGCAGCTGCGAGCGCCACTGCGCGAAGCTGGTGCCGAGCTGCTCGCGGAAGAGCCGGCTCAGCGTGCGCGGGCTGGCCCCGGCTTCGGCCGCCCATTCCTCGAGGCCGGCGTGGCGGCCGGGCTCGCGCAGCATGGCCTCGCACAGCCGCCGCAGGCGCGCGTCCTGCGGCAGGGTGACGCCCAGGGCCAGCGTGCGGGCGCGCCTGAGTTCGGCCAGCACCAGGCCCTCGATGCCGCGCCGGCGCTCGGCGTCCTCCGCGTCTTCGGCGGGCACGGGGTCGGGCGTGGAGGGCAGGGCGAGCACCAGCTCGCGCAGCAGCGGCGACACCTCCAGCACGCGGCCGGCGCTCCAGGCCTCGCCCGGCAGCAGGCCGGGGCCGAGGTAGAGGGTGCGCAGGTCGCACTGCTCGATGGCCGTCACCGCATGGACCTTGCCCGGCGGGATCCACACCGCCCGCGACGGCGGCACGATGTAGGTCGAGGCCTCGGTGTTGACGCGCACGGCGCCCGTCATCGAGAAGACGAGCTGGCCCCAGTCGTGGCGGTGGGGCTGGATGTCGGTCTGGTGCTCCAGTGCACGAGCCTTGGCGCGCAAGGGCCGCTCGGCCGTGGGCGCAAAGCGTTCGGGCGAGAAGGCGGGCACGCTGGTTCGAGAGGCCATGGCTGGTTTTCGACAGAACTTGACGAACCATCGTAACTGCGCCGTCGCCTGGCTACCTACAGTGCGGCCGATGAACACCGCCCTCGCGTCCTCCTTCGACGCCGGCCTGCAGCGCCGGCGCGACGTCGCCACCATCTCCACCATCGGCATCGCCCATGGCACGTCGCACTTCTTCCACATGCTGCTGCCGCCGCTGTTTCCGGCCTTCATCCAGGCCTTCGGGCTCAGCTACTCGGAGCTGGGCCTGCTGGTGACGACCTTCTTCGTCATCTCGGGGGCGGGCCAGGCCCTGGCGGGCTTCGTCGTCGACCGCATCGGCGCGCGGCCGGTCCTCTTCGCCGCCATGGCGAGCTTCTTCCTGGCGTCGGTGGCGGCGGGGCTGGCGCAGGGATTCGGCGGGCTGATGCTGGCGGCGGCCCTGGCGGGCGTCGGCAACGCGCCCTTCCACCCGGCGGACTTCACCATCCTGAACAAGCGGGTCTCGCCGCCGCGGCTGGGGCACGCCTTCTCGGTGCACGGCATCAGCGGCAACCTCGGCTGGGCGGTCGCGCCGGTGTTCTCCATGGGTATCGCCAACGCCACCGGCAACTGGCGCATGGCCTACCTCGGCACCGCGCTGGTGGCACTGGCCGTCATCGGGCTGCTGTTCCTGCAGCGCGCGGCCATCGACGACCGGCAGGGCAGTTGGGGCCATGCCAAGCCTGCTGTCGGCGCCAAGCCCGAGCACCCCATGGCCTTCCTCAAGCTGCCTTCGGTGTGGCTGTGCTTCTCCTTCTTCTTCTGGAGCACGGCGGCGCTGTCGGCCATCCAGAGCTTCGCCAGCCCCGCGCTGCACCAGATCTACGGCCTGCCGCTGGCGCAGACGGCCTACGTCGTGACCGGCTACATGCTGGCGGGGGCGGCGGGCATGGTCTGCGGCGGCTTCCTCGTCGCGCGGGCGCAGCGGCTGGAGCGCACCATCGCCTTCGCCATGGCCTTTGCTGCCGCCCTGTTGCTGCTGGCGGCGACCGGCTGGCTGCCCGGCGGCCTGGCCGCGGCCGTGGCGGCCTGCGCCGGCTTCGGCACCGGCCTGGCCGGGCCCTCGCGCGACATGCTGATCAAGCGCGCCGCGCCCCCCGGCGCGACGGGCCGGGTCTACGGCACGGTGTATTCCGGGCTGGACATCGGCTTCGCCATCGCGGCGCCGGTGTTCGGCGCCATCCTCGACCACGGCATGCCGCGCGGCGTGTTCGCGGGGTCGGCGGCGGCGCTGCTGATGGGCATCGCCTCGGCGGGCATGGTGGGGCTGGGCGTGTCGCGGCGTCCGGCCGCGGTGGCGGCGGCCTGACGCGACGGTCGGGCGCCGTGGCGCCGGGGTCCGCCGGCGCGGGCCTTACGATGGGCTTCCGCCCCGGGTGACCTGAACGCGCCGCATGAAATTCAAGACCTTCATCACCTCGCCGGCCTTCGAGCACAAGGCCTTCGTGGCGCTGATGATCGCGGTCAGCCTGGCCTTCCTGTGGATCCTGCAGCCCTTCGCCGGCGCGGTCTTCTGGGGGGCGGTGATCGCCATCCTCTTCGCGCCCGTCCAGGCGCGGCTGCTGCGCCGCTGGAAGGACAGGCGCACGCTGGCGGCGCTGGCCACGCTGTCCCTGGTCGTGCTCATCGTCGTGCTGCCCATGACGCTGCTGGCCGGCATGCTGCTGAAGGAGGGGGCGGCGCTGTACCAGCGCGTGCAGTCGGGCGAGACCAACTTCGCCCGCTACTTCGAGCAGGTCGTGGCGGTCACGCCGGCCTGGCTGCACGACCTGCTGGAACACTTCGGGCTGACCGACTTCAAGGACCTGCAGGCCCGCATCGCGGAGGCCGTTGGCCGCGGCAGCCAGTGGATCGCCGGGCAGGTCTACAACGTCGGCCAGAACGCGCTCGACCTCGTCGTCAGCTTCTTCGTGATGCTCTACCTGGCCTTCTTCCTGCTGCGCGACGGCGCGGCCCTGAGCCAGCGCATCCGCGCCGCCGTGCCGCTGGCGCCGGAGCACCGCCGCCGCCTGGCCGAGAAGTTCATCACCGTCATCCGCGCCACCGTCAAGGGCAACATCCTCGTGGCCGCAGCCCAGGGCGCGCTCGGCGGCCTGGCCTTCTGGTTTCTCGGCATCAAGGGCGCGCTGCTGTGGGCGGTGGCCATGGGCTTCCTGTCGCTGCTGCCGGCCATCGGCGCCGGGCTGATCTGGCTGCCCGTGGCGCTCTTCTTCCTCGTCACCGGCGCGATCTGGCAGGGCGTGGCGCTGATCGCCTACGGCGTGCTGGTGATCGGCCTGGTGGACAACGTGCTGCGTCCCATCCTCGTCGGCAAGGACACCCGCATGCCCGACTACCTGGTGCTCATCTCCACCCTCGGCGGCATGGCCGTCTTCGGCATCAACGGCTTCGTCATCGGCCCGGCCATCGCGGCCTTGTTCGTGGCGGTGTGGGACCTGTTCATCGAGGCCCGGGAGGCGGAGGCTCAGCCCGCGGTTGCCCGGGAGGGACGCGATGGGGGAGAGGGCGGGGCGGCTGGGGAGTGAGGCGGCCCAAGAGGGCCGGGTTGATGGGGAGCTTTCGACCCTTTGCGGTCTTTCGATCCATGGAATTCGCGGTCTGAAAGCAGTCACTCAACGGCTTGATGCCGAGGACGCTGTAGGGCGGCTACGGCCCGCCATCGACCTGATCGATGGTCCCATGCATCGGCCGGGATGGGCGCGGGCAGCGGGGCGGGCCTGATGCTTCGTGTCCCCCGGCCCGCTACGCGGGCCTCCTCCTTTACCTTCGCATCAGGCCCGCCCCACTGCCCGCTCAACAAGCGCCCGGCTTCTTCGTCGAGAACACCGGAAGGTGCCGCAGTGGGATGCGGGGCGACGCAATTGCGAAGGTAAAGGAGGAGGGCCGCGCAGCGGCCCGGGGGACACGTAGCAATTGCGTCGCCCCGCGTCCCACTGCCATCCGGCTGCCAGCAGACATCGAAAGCTGACTTTGGCGGCCGATCGCTCCTGGCCGAAAGGAGACGCAAGCTCGCCCGACCTCCCAGCTACAGTCTCCACATGACTAGACAAGCTCCCACCCCCCGCCTGGCCGGCCATGCGCTGGTCGAGGCGCTGATCGCCCAGGGCGTCGACACCGCGTTCGGCGTGCCCGGTGAGTCCTACCTCGCCGTGCTCGACGGCTTCCACGAGCATCGCGACAGGATCCGCTTCGTCGCCTGTCGCCAAGAGGGCGGCGCCGCCTTCATGGCGGAGGCGCAAGGCAAGCTGACGGGCCGTCCCGGCATCTGCTTCGTCACGCGCGGCCCCGGGGCGACGAACGCCAGCATCGGCCTGCACACCGCCTTCCAGGACAGCACGCCGATGATCCTCTTCATCGGCCAGGTCGCCAGCGACCAGCGCGACCGCGAGGCCTTCCAGGAGGTGGACTACCGGCAGATGTTCGGCCCCGGCACGCTGGGCATGGCCAAGTGGGTCGGCGAGGTGCACGACGCGGAGCGCCTGCCCGAGTACGTCGCCCGCGCCTTCCACACCGCCATGCAGGGCCGCCCCGGGCCGGTCGTGCTGGTGCTGCCCGAGGACATGCTGACCCAGGCCATCACCGCGCCGGTCGTCGCCCCCGCACGCATCGCGGAGGCCGCGCCCACGCCGGCCGCGCTGGCCGAACTGCGCGATCGCCTGGCAGCGGCCAGGCGGCCCCTGGTCATCGCGGGCGGTGGCGGCTGGACGAGCGAGGCAACGGCGGCGCTGCAGCGCTTCGCCGAGGCCTGGAAGCTGCCGGTCGGCTGCGCCTTCCGCTTCCAGGACCTGTTCGACAACGGCCATCCCAACTACGCCGGCGACGTGGGCATAGGCATCAACCCCAGGCTGGCGGCGCGCGTGAAGGAGGCTGACCTCATCCTCGCCGTCGGGCCGCGCCTGGGCGAGATGACGACCGGCGGCTACACCCTGCTGCAGGCGCCGCGGCCTGCGCAGCAGCTCATCCACATCCACGCCGGCGCCGAGGAGCTGGGCCGCGTCTACACCGGCGAGCTGCTCATCAATGCGAGCATGAGCCAGGCCGCGCCCGCGCTGGCCTCGCTGGCGCCGCCGGCCGAAACGCCCTGGCAGGCCTGGACCGAGGCGGCCCGCGCTGACTACGAAGCCAACCTCGTGCCCACACCCGTCGCGCCGCTGGACATGGCCGAGGTCATCCGCCTCATCGATGCCAGGCTTCCCGAAGGCACCATCTTCACCAACGGCGCCGGCAACTACAGCGGCTGGCTGCACCGCTTCCACCGCTACACGGCCCTGCACCGCTTCGGCAAGAACCAGCTGGCGCCGACCTCGGGCGCGATGGGCTATGGCGTGCCGGCGGCCGTGGCGGCCGCGCTCCTGCAGGACCGCTGGGTCGTCAACATCGCTGGCGACGGCGACTTCCTGATGACGGGCCAGGAGCTGGCGACGGCCACCGGCTATGGGGCGAAAAAGCTGCTGGTGGTCGTCGTCGACAACGGCACCTACGGCACCATCCGCATGCACCAGGAGCGCGAGTACCCCGGCCGCGTCTCGGGCAGCGACCTCTTCAACCCCGACTTCGCCAAGCTGGCCGAGGCCTTCGGCTTCGCGGCCTTCAAGGCCGAGAGCACCGCGCAGGCCGCCACCGCGCTGGACGCCGCCATCGCGGCGGGCCGGCCGGCGCTCATCCACCTGCGCCTGTCCAGCGACGTGAGCACTTCGCGCACGACGCTCACCGCCATCCGCGAAGCCGCTCAGAAAGCCCGCCATGCTTGAACTGACCCTGCGGGGCGACTACATCGAACTCGACAAGCTGCTCAAGGCCCTGGGCCTCGTCGAAAGCGGCGGGCGGGCGCGCATGGTCATCGCGGCCGGCGAGGTGACGGTGGACGGCCAGGTCGAGCTGCGCAAGACGGCCAAGATCCGTGCCGGGCAGGTGGTGGGTTATGCGGGCCAGGACGTGCGCGTCCTGGCCCCGGCCTGAGGCTCAGCCCGCGAAGAGCTCCAGCAGCCGGTCCAGGCCGCCCTCGTTGATGGCCACGCGGGCCTGTTCGCGCACCTTGGGCTTGGCGTGGTAGGCGACCGACAGGCCGGCGGCGCCCATCATGGGCAGGTCGTTGGCGCCGTCGCCGACGGCGATGGCCTGGTCGGGCCGGCAGCCGATGGCCTCGCAGCTTTGCAGCAGCATGCGGCGCTTCTCGGCGCCGTCGCAGATGTCGCCCCAGTCCTGCATGACGACGCGGCCGGTGAGGGCGCCGTTCTCGATCTCCAGTTCATTGCTGCGCACGAAGTCCATGCCCAGCTCGGCCGCGACATGGCGCGTGAAGAAGGTGAAGCCGCCGGAAACGAGCACCAGCTTCAACCCGGCGGCCTTCAGCGCCGCGCACAACTCGCGGGCGCCGGGGTTGAACGTCAGCCGCTCGGCCAGCACGCGGTCCAGCACCGTGGCGGGCACGCCGGCCAGCAGGGCCAGGCGGCGGCGCAGGCTGTCCTTGAAGTCGGTGATCTCGCCGCGCATGGCGGCCTCGGTGATGGCGGCCACCTCCGCGCCCTTGCCGGCCAGGGCGGCGATCTCATCGATGCACTCGATGCTGATCAGCGTCGAGTCCATGTCGAAGGCGGCGAGCTTGAAGTGGGAGAGCGGGGGCAGGGCAGCACCCTTGAGAACGAGAGAGGCCATGGCGGAATTCAAAGTGCTGGCGAGCCAGCTTTCGTGACAAGTTGAGTGTTCGTGTGGTCGTACACCATGGGGCGCAATGCTGCCTGAAGGATGAGAGAGGTCATGGTGCCTTCCGCTCAGAGGCTTCGCCAGCGGCTGGAATCAGGCCCAACGCGGCAGCCGTCTTGCGCGGCAGCCGAAACGTCAGCGAGGAGCGACCGGAGCCGAGCGTTTCAAGCTGCACGTTCAGGACGCCATCGAGCTGGACGTAGACGTCGGGCTCGTCGGTGCCCAGGCCTTCGAGCGCGTCGTCATAGATATGGATGCGCGGCTCGTTGTCGGTTGGTTCCCGATAAAAGATGGTGCATTTGGTGCTCATGCCTTGGCTTCCCTGTTGGCTCAATTACCGGGGCGTTGTCGGCTGCCCCAGCAGTCTCAGCACCTCGCGCACCGCCTGGGCGCGGTCCTGCGGGTTGCTGAGCATTTTTTCAACGCGCAACTTCTCGTTGCCGACCAGCTTGATGTTGCGGTTCTTCTGCACCAGCTCGATGACGCGCAAGGGGTCGATGGGCGGGTTGGGCCGGAAGTTGATGTTGATGACGGCCGGCGAGGCGTCCACCTTGATGACGCCGTAGGGCTTGGCCAGCACGCGCAGGCGGTGGGTGTCGAACAGGGTCTGGCCTTGCGCCGGCAGCTTGCCGAAGCGGTCGGTGATCTCCTCCAGCATGGCGTCGATCTGCTCGGGCTTCTCGGCCGTGGCCAGGCGCTTGTACAGGCTCAGCCGCACCTGCACGTCGCCGCAGTAGGCGTCGGGCAGCAGGGCCGGGGCGTGCAGGTTGATCTCGGTGGTGGCCGACAGCGGCGAGAGCAGGTCGGGCTCGCGGCCGGCCTTGAGCGAGCGCACGGCCTCGGCCAGCATGTCGTTGTAGAGCTGGAAGCCCACTTCCATCATGTTGCCGCTTTGGTTCTCGCCCAGCACCTCGCCGGCACCGCGGATCTCCAGGTCGTGCATGGCCAGGTAGAAGCCCGAGCCCAGCTCCTCCATGGCCTGGATTGCGTCCAGGCGCTGCGTCGCCTGCTTGGTCAGGCCTTGCAGGTCGGGCACCATCAGGTAGGCATAGGCCTGGTGGTGGCTGCGGCCCACGCGGCCACGCAGCTGGTGCAACTGCGCGAGGCCGAACTTGTCGGCCCGGCTGATGACGATGGTGTTGGCCGAGGGCACGTCGATGCCGGTCTCGATGATGGTGGAGCACAGCAGCAGGTTGTGCTTGCCGGCCACGAACTCGCGCATCACCCGCTCCAGTTCGCGCTCGGGCATCTGGCCGTGGGCGACGACGATGCGTGCCTCGGGCAGCAGCTCCTCCAGCTTCTGGCGCCGGTTCTCGATGGTCTCCACCTCGTTGTGCAGGAAATAGACCTGGCCGCCGCGCTTCAACTCGCGCAGCACGGCCTCGCGGATGGTGCCGCTGCTCTCCGCGCGCACGAAGGTCTTGATGGCCAGGCGCCGCTGCGGCGCGGTGGCGATGACGGAGAGGTCGCGCAGGCCTTCCAGCGCCATGCCCAGGGTGCGGGGGATGGGCGTGGCCGTGAGCGTGAGCACGTCCACCTCGGCGCGCAGGGCCTTCATGGCCTCCTTGTGGCGCACGCCGAAGCGGTGCTCCTCGTCGATGACGAGCAGGCCCAGGCGCTTGAACTTGACGTCGCTGGACAGCAGCTTGTGGGTGCCCACGACGATGTCGATGGAGCCGTCGGCAATGCCCTCCATCGCGGCCTTGATCTCCTTGGCCGAGCGGAAGCGGCTCATCTCGGCCACCTTCACCGGCCAGGCGCCGAAGCGGTCGGCGATGTTCTGGTAGTGCTGCTCGGCCAGCAGGGTGGTGGGCGCGAGGATGGCCACCTGCTTGCCGCCCATCACCGCCACGAAGGCGGCGCGCAGGGCCACCTCCGTCTTGCCGAAGCCCACGTCGCCGCAGACGAGGCGGTCCATGGGCTTGGGGCTGATCATGTCCTGGATGACGGCGTGGATGGCGGCACGCTGGTCGGGCGTCTCCTCGAAGCCGAAGCTCGCGGCGAAGGCCTCGTAGTCGTGGCCCGAGTACCGGAACGCGTGGCCTTCTCGCGCAGCTCTGCGGGCGTAGAGATTGAGCAGCTCGGCGGCGGTGTCGCGCACCTGCTCGGCGGCCTTGCGCTTGGCCTTTTCCCACTGGCCGGAGCCCAGCTTGTGCAGCGGCGCTTCTTCCGGCGAGACGCCGGTGTAGCGGCCGATCAGGTGCAGCTGCGACACCGGCACGTAGAGCGTGGCCTTGTCGGCGTATTCCAGGTGCAGGAACTCGCTTTTCTCGCCATCGCCCAGGTCGATGTTGACCAGCCCCTGGTAGCGCCCGATGCCGTGGTTGATGTGCACGACGGGGTCGCCCACCTTCAGCTCGGAGAGGTCCTTGATCAGCGCGTTGACGTCGCTGGCCTGCTCCTGCTTGCGGCGCCGCCGGGTGGTGGGCGTCGTGGCGAACAGCTCGGTCTCGGTGATGAGCTGGACCGGGCGCTGCGGATCGTTCCAGAAGAAGCCGGCGGCCAGCGGGGCCGCCGTGATGGCGTATTTCTCGTCGCCCTCCCAGAATTCGGCCAGGCTGGCCACCGAGGGCGGGTCGATCTTGTGGTCGCGCAGCTGCTCCAGCAGGCTTTCGCGCCGGCCTTCGCTCTCGGCCAGCAGCAGCACGCGGTGGGGCGTGGCCGCGAGGTGGGCCTCCAGGCGGGCCAGCGGCTCCTGGGCGCCGCGCTCGACGCTGACGTCGGGCAGGGGCCGGGCGAAGTCCACCGGCTCGTCGCCGCGTACCGACAGCACCGCGTGCGGCCGGGCCAGGCCGAAAAAGTCCTCGGCGGTCAGGAAGATCTCGCCGGGCGGCAGCAGCGGACGCTCCGGGTCGTGCTGCAGGAAGCGGTGGCGCTCGCGGGTGTCGGTCCAGAAGCGCTGGATGGCTTCGTCCACCTCGCCGTGCAGGGCCAGGCCAGCCTCGCCACCCAGGTAGTCGAAGACGGTGGCCGTCTGCTCGAAGAAGATGGGCAGGTAGTACTCGATGCCGCCCGCGGCGATGCCCTCGCCGATGTCGCGGTACAGGCGCGACTTGGTCGGGTCGCCGTCCATCTTCTCGCGCCAGCGTTCGCGGAACTTCTTGCGCGCCGCCTCGTCCATCGGGAACTCGCGCCCGGGCAGCAGGCGCACCTCGGGCACGGGGTAGAGGCTGCGCTGGCTGTCGGGGTCGAAGGTGCGGATGGAGTCGACCTCGTCGCCGAACAGGTCCACGCGGTAGGGCACGGCCGAGCCCATGGGGAAGAGGTCGATCAGGCCGCCGCGCACGGCGTACTCGCCGGGCTGCACCACCTGGCTCACGTTCGTGTATCCCGCCAGCGTCAGTTGCGAGCGCAGCGAAGCCTCGTCCAGGCGCTGCTTCTGTTTGAAGTTGAAGGTGGTGCCGGCAAGGAAGCTCGGCGGCGCCAGCCGCACGAGCGCGGTCGAGGCGGGCATCAGCACCACGTCGATGCTCCTGCTCTTCTTCGCCTGCAGCAGCTCCCACAGCGTGGCCAGCCGCTCGGAGATCAGGTCCTGGTGGGGGCTGAAGCTGTCGTAGGGCAGGGTCTCCCAATCGGGGAAGACGGCCACCTTGAGTTCGGGCGCGAAGAACTTGAGCTCGTCCTCCAGGCGCTGGGTGTCGCCCGGCTCGGCCGTGAAGATGGCGGCGAGGCGGCCGGCGTCGCGCTGCTGCTGCACGAAGCGCGCGAGCAGCAGGGCGTCGGCGGAACCGAGGGGGCGGGGGTGGGTGAATTTCCTGCCCGGTGCGATGACCGGCAAAGAGGGCAACGTCATGCGGACCTACAAACGACAACAGCCCCAAGACGGGGCTGAGGCGGATTCTATGGACGGCATGGCCTTTGGCCGGAGGTCAGGGCATGGCTAGCATGACGGCTCTTCCCCACGGAGACCCCATGCGCCGTCGCCACGCCCTCAGCCTGCTCGCCACCTCCCTTGCTGCCAGGGTCCCCGCCTGGTCGGCCCCGACGGAGAGCGAACGCTTCCATCGCTGGCTCGACGCGCAGTGGGAGCTGACCCTGCAGCGCGACCCCATCCTGGCCACCTCGCTGGGCGACCCGCGCTACAACGGCCGCCTCGTCGACACGACGACGCCGGCCTGGCGGGCCCAGGCCCGCCGCGAGCTGCGCCAGAAGCTCAAGGCCCTGGCCGGCTTCGACAAGGCCCGGCTGGAGCCCAGGGACCGCGTCTCCTGGAGCATGCTCAAGCTCGACCTGGAGCAGGAACTGGCCGGCGAGCGCTTCCCGGCCTGGATGCAGCCCATCAGCCAGATCGGCGGCCTGCCGAGCTTCCTCGCCCAGATGGGCACGGGCCAGTCCATCCAGCCCTTCAAGACGACGCGGGACTACGACGACTGGCTCCAGCGCCTGGCAGCGGCCGTGCCCGTGCTGGACGGCACCGTCGCCAACATGCGCCAGGGCCTGAAGGCCGGCGTGACCCAGCCGCGCGCCGTGATGGAAAAGGTGCTGCCCCAGCTGCAGTCCCTGGCCGTCGCCGACCCCGAGAAGAGCCTGTTCTGGGGGCCCTTCAAGGCCTTCCCCGACGCCGTGCCCCCCGCTGACCGCGAGCGCCTCACGGCCGCGATGCGCCAGCTGCTCGCGACCCGGGTGCTGCCCGCCTACGGCCGGCTGCTGGCCTTCGTGCGCGACGACTACCTGCCGCGGGCACGCCGCACGACGGCCTGGTCCGACCTGCCCGACGGCAAGGCCTGGTACGCGTGGCGGGTGCGCCAGTCCACCACGCTGGCACTCACGCCGGACGAGATCCACGAGATCGGCCTCAAGGAGGTCGCCCGCATCCTGGGCGAGATGGAGGGCGTGCGAAAGCAGGTCGGCTTCGACGGCGACCTCAAGGCCTTCTTCAAATACCTCCAGGACGACCCCAAGTTCTATTTCACCAAGCCCGAGGACCTGCTCGATGGCTACCGGGCGCTGCAGAAGAAGATCAACGGCCTCACGCCCAAGCTCTTCGACATCCAGCCCAAGGCGGACTACGAGGTCCGCGAGGTCGAGGCCTTCCGCGCCGAGAGCGCCGCGGGGGCGTCCTACGAGCAGCCGGCGGCCGACGGCTCGCGTCCCGGCGTCTTCTACGTGAACACCTTCAACCTCAAGGCCCAGCCCATCTTCGGCATGGAGACCCTGTCCCTGCACGAGGCGTCGCCCGGCCACCATTTCCAGATCTCCATCGCCCAGGAAGACCAGACCCTGCCCAGCTTCCGCCGCTTCGGCAGCCACTACACCGCCTACGTCGAAGGCTGGGCCCTGTACGCCGAGAGCCTGGGCAAGGAGCTGGGCCTCTTCACCGACCCCTACCAGTGGTACGGGCGGCTGTCCGACGAGCAGCTGCGCGCCATGCGCCTGGTGGTGGACACCGGCCTGCACGCCAAGGGCTGGACGCGCGAGCAGGCCATCCGCTACATGCTGGACAACTCCTCCATGGCCGAGAGCGACGTCGTCTCCGAGGTCGAGCGCTACATCGTCTGGCCCGGCCAGGCCCTGGGCTACAAGATCGGCCAGCTGGAGATCACCCGGCTGCGCGCCGAGGCCGAGGCGGCGCTGGGCCCGAAGTTCGACGTCAAGGGCTTCCACCGCGTCGTGCTGACGGCCGGCCAGGTGCCGCTGCCCGTGCTGCGGGAACTGGTCTTGGCCTGGGTGACCGAGCGCAAGCGGGCCTGACCCGGCCTGACCCGGCCATCAGGCGGCGCTGCAGCCTGTGCCCGCCGGGGCGCAGCCTGTCGCGCCCGCCTCGCGCCCGGCGCCGCCACCGCCTAGTCTCGTGGCCGGATGCACTTCCCGGAGACCACGATGCACAAGCGCCTCGGCCTGATCGGCCTGGCCCTCACGCTGGCCGCCTCGGCCGCCCTGGCCGGCGACGACAAGGAATTCAGCCTGGGCCTGCAAGGCAATGCCCGCACCGAGCCGGCCGACGTCGGCCTGCCCGTCTACGCCGGCGCCGTGCCCTACCGCGAGAGCGAGGACGACAAGTCCGCCGTCAGCCTGGGCGCCTGGGCCGGCGGCTTCGGGTTGCAGATCCATGCGCTCAAGTACCGCACCGCCGCGGCCCCCGAGCGCGTGGCGGCCTTCTACGTCAAGGCGATGGGCCGTTATGGCGAGGTGCTGGACTGCCGCGACCCGGCCGCCCGCGTCAAGCCGCCCAAGGGCTCCGACAAGCTCAGCTGCGAAGCCAGCGCTCCCAAGCCGGGCGAGTACGAGTACCGCGTCGGCACGGCCAGGAGCTTTCGCGTGGTCAGCGTGAAGGCGGAGGGCGAGGGCAGCCGCTTCGACATGGCGCGTATCGATTTGCGGCTCTAGTGTTCAAGCGTTCCAATTAAATGCCGAATCGACGATCAGGTAACCGCCCGCGATCGTCCAGAGTGGAACGCCTGGCAGCATGAGTACGCCCAAGGCAATGGAGCCATACCGGGCCCAGGCCTTCTCCTTCAGAGCGCCTTGGTACATGGCGAAGAAGACCGGAAGCGGCAGGCTTGAAAGAACAAGGAGCTCCCAGGGCATCCGGTCCATCCACAGTAGCCCCACGAGAAGGCACAGGACTGACAGGGCAATGTGGAGGAACATCAGCGCGAGGTAGGCCTTGGCGATCCGGCGTCGGGCAGGGGGGCGATGCGCGGCGGACTCAAAGAATGGCGTCGACATGCGGGAGCTTCCAGGACTGGGTGCCGCATTGTGTCCGTGCAACGGCGGGATGTCGCCGTTGCCTGCGGCGGAAAGCCGCCAGACGGGCGGCTCGGCGGAGGTTCGCCTCTTGGTGGGGCCGACCTGCACGACGATGGCACGCAAACTGCTCCTCCCTGGGGCACACAACCCAGGAGACAGCATGTCCGCGACCCCATCCATGGCGGCACCGGCCGTCACGGCGCCGGCTTCCGACCGTATCGAGTTCAAGCGCATCAAAGCCATCTTCGTCGGCTCCGTCGGCAACCTCGTCGAGTGGTACGACTTCTACTGCTACGCGGCCTTCTCGCTCTACTTCGGCTCGTCCTTCTTCCCGTCGAGCGACCCGGTGGCCCAGTCCTTGTCCACCGCGGCCATCTTCGCGCTGGGCTTCTTCATCCGGCCCATCGGTGGCCTGCTGTTCGGCTACATCGGCGACCGCCACGGCCGGCGCCTCGCATTGATGACCTCGGTCATGCTGATGTGCGGCGGCTCGCTGCTCATCGCCTGCTCGCCCACCTACGCCGCGGTGGGCGTCTGGGCGCCGGTCATCCTGCTGGTGGCCCGGCTGCTGCAGGGCCTGAGCCTGGGCGGTGAATACGGCTCCAGCGCCACCTACCTGTCCGAGATGGCCACGTCGAAGCATCGAGGCTTCTATTCCAGCTTCCAGTACGTGACCCTGATCGGCGGCCAGCTCACGGCCCTGGTCGTGCTGCTGGTGCTGCAGAACTTCGTGCTGGACGCGGCCGAGCTCAAGGCCTGGGGCTGGCGCATCCCCTTCTTCATCGGTGCGCTGCTGGCGGTGGTGGCGCTCATCATGCGTTCCGACCTGCCCGAGACCCAGGCCTTCGAGGCCCAGCGCAACAAGCACGGCAAGGACCGCATGGGCGGCTTCAAGCTGCTGCTGCAGCATCCGCGCGAATGCCTCATCGTCATCGGCCTGACCATGGGCGGCACCCTGGCCTTCTACGTCTACACCACCTACATGCAGAAGTTCCTGAAACTGTCGGTGGGCCTCACGGACGCGCAGACCACGGCCGTCTCCGCCGCCACGCTGGTGTTCGCGGCCCTGCTGCAGCCGCTGTACGGCGCGCTGTCCGACCGCATCGGCCGCAAGCCGCTGCTGCTGGGCTTCGCCGTGCTGGGCACGATCTTCACCGTGCCGCTGCTCACGGCCATCCGCCACGCACAAGGGCCCTGGGAGGCCTTCGGCCTGATCGCCTGCGCCTGGCTCATCGTCAGCGGCTACACCTCCATCAACGCGGTGGTGAAGGCCGAGCTCTTCCCCGCCTCCATCCGCGCCACCGGCGTCGGCGTGCCCTATGCCATCGCGGTCTCGGTCTTCGGCGGCAGTGCCGAGTACGTGGCGCTGTGGTTCAAGCAGGCCGGCATGGAGAGCGGCTTCTATTGGTACGCTACCGCGGTGATCGCCTGCTCCCTGATCGTCTATCTGCTGATGCGGGACACGCGCCGGCATTCGAGGATTGATGCTGAAACGTGAGCCCCTCGCCCGGTCTCGCCCGGCTGGACGCGGGCGAGCCCAGTCGGTCTTGCAGACCGCGCAGCCGACAGAGCGGCTGCTCTTCGGCAGGCACGACAAGTCCACAGGACTTGTCCTGTCCGGCCTCAGCCCCCGGAGGGGACGGCGATGCTTGCGGCATCAAGCCGCAAGCACATCGCCCGGCGGGCCGGCTTGGGAGCGGCCCGGCGCTCGGCCCGAATGCAAAACCTCGTGTTCATGCGTGAAGCGGTGAAGCGCCCCCGTTGGCCACGCAGCCTCGCGCTGCTGACCCTGGCGCTGCTGGGCGGCGTGGCGGTGGCGGCAGCGACCTGGAAGCTGTCGCTGGACGCCGCCCTGGCCCAGACCCGCGACGACGCCCAGCGCCACCTGCGTTTCGTCGCCCACGAACTGACCGGTGCGCTGGACAAGTACGAGGCCCTGCCGCAGGTGCTGGCCCGTCACCCGGCCCTGGCCGCGCTGCTGGCCGACCCGGGCTCGGCGGCCCGGCGGGCCGAGGTGGATGCCCTGCTCGAAGACGTGGCCCACGACGCCGCGGCAGCCGCCATCTTCCTCGTCGATGCCCGCGGCCTGACGCTGGCCTCCAGCAACTGGCGCGACGCCCAGACTTTCGTCGGCCAGAACTACGCCTACCGCCCCTATTTCCGTGACGCCATGGCCGGCGGCAGCGGCCACTTCTATGCCCGCGGCTCCACCACCGGCACGCCGGGTTATTTCATCGCCCACCGGCTGGCCGGGCCGGCCACGGGCGTCGTCGTGCTCAAGGCGTCGCTGGACGAGATGGAGGCCAACTGGGCGCGCAGCGCGGGTGAACTGATGCTGGCGGACGCGCGCGGCGTGGTCTTTCTGGCCAGCCGGCCCGAGTGGAAGTACCGCACGCTGGCGCCGCTGCCGCAGGCCGCGCGCGCCGAGCTGCGCGACACCCAGCAGTACGGCGACCTGCCCCTGGCCCCGCTGGCGCGCGAGCCGGCACAAAGCCTGACGGCGCTGCGCGTGGAGCGCATCGGCACCGCTTCGGCGCGGCTGCGCGCCCTGGTCACCGAGCAGCCTGTGCAGGGGCGCGGCTGGACGCTGCTGTCCTTCACCGAGATCCGCGGCGCCGAGCAGATCGCCGCCGGGCGCGCCTGGGCCGCGGCCCTGGGCTGGGCGCTGCTGCTGCTGACCCTGGCCTACCTGCAGCTGCGGCGCCGCCGCGCCCGCGAGCGCCTGGCCGCGCAGGGCGCGCTGCGCGCCGCGCACGACAGCCTCGAGGCCCGCATCGCCGAGCGCACCCGCGAGCTGCAGGCCCGCGTCGACGAACTGCACCGCACCGAACTGACGCTGCGCGCCACGCAGGACGACCTCGTGCAGGCCGGCAAGCTGGCCGTGCTGGGCCAGATGGCCGCCAGCATCACCCACGAGATCAACCAGCCGCTGGCGGCGCTGCGGGCGCTCAACGACAACGCCCGCGTCTTCCTGGAGCGCGGCATGCAGGCCGATGCCGAGGGCAACCTCGCCGCCATCGACCAGCTCACCCAGCGCATCGCCGCCATCGTGGCCCAGCTCAAGGGTTTCGCGCGGCGCGACGAACTGCGCGTTCAGCCGGTGCCCGTGGCCGCGGCCTTCCAGGCGGCGGTGGCCCTGGTGAGCGCCGAGGCGCGCCGACAGCGGGTGACCCTGGACTGCCCGCCCGTGCCCGAGGGCCTGGCGGTGCTGGGCCAGCAGGTGCGCATCGAGCAGGTGCTCGTCAACCTGCTGCGCAACGGCATCGACGCGAGCGCCGAGCAGGGCGGCGGCACGGTGACGCTGAGCGCCGAGGTGGAGGGCGGCGAGGCGCTGCTGCGCGTGGCTGACACCGGCGCGGGGCTGAGCGACGAGGTGCTGGCCCGGCTCTTCGAGCCCTTCTTCACCACCAAGCGGCGTGGCGACGGCCTGGGCCTCGGGCTGTCCATCTCGGCCTCCATCGCCAACGCGCTGGGCGGTTCGCTGCAGGGCGTGAACCGACCGGGGGGTGGGGCGCAGTTCACTTTGCGCCTGCCGCTGGCGTCGAGCTGACCACGGCTGGAATGCCCATGCCGCAGAACAAGGCCACGGAGGCACAGAGGCACAGAGAGGATGGTGGTGCCTCCGTGCCTCTGTGGCTGTGTTTGCTTTTCGTGAAGTCGACAATCTCCTGATGGCCCGACCCGAATCCATCGAAGTGCTGCTCGTCGAGGACGACGAGCATGTGCGCCTGGCGACAACGCAGAGCCTGAAGCTCGCGGGCCTGGGCGCTCAGGGCGTGGACTCCGCCGAGGCTGCGCGTGCCTGGCTGACGCCTGGATTCGCCGGTGTCGTCGTCTGCGACGTGCTGCTGCCCGGCGACAGCGGCCTGCAGCTGCTGCAGACGCTGCGCGAGCAGGACCCGGAGCTGCCCGTCATCCTCGTCACCGGCCATGGCGACGTGGGCATGGCGGTGGAGGCCATGCGCGACGGGGCCTGGGACTTCATCGAAAAGCCCTTCTCGGCCGAGCATCTCGTCGAGGTGGTGCGCCGCGCGCTGGCGCAGCGCCGCCTCGTGCTGGAGAACCGCCGCCTCAAGGCCCAGCTCGGCGCCGGCCCGGCCGACGGCCTGCTCGGCACCAGCGCCGCGATGGAGCAGGTGCGCACCCTCATCGGCACCCTCGGCCCGGCGCGCGTCGACGTGCTCATCCACGGCGAGACCGGCTCGGGCAAGGAGGTCGTCGCGCGGGCCCTGCACGCGGCCAGCGGCGCACGCGGGCCCTTCGTGGCCATCAACTGCGGAGCCCTGCCCGAGAGCGTCTTCGAGTCGGAGATCTTCGGCGCGGAAGCCGGGGCCTACACGGGGGCGAGCAAGCGCCGCATCGGCAAGCTGGAGTTCGCCGGCGACGGCACCGTCTTCCTCGACGAGATCGAGTCCATGCCGCCGGCCTTGCAGGTCAAGATGCTGCGGGTGCTGCAGGAGCGCAGCGTCGAGCGACTGGGCGCCAACACGCCGGTGCCGCTGGGCTGCCGCGTGGTCGCCGCCACCAAGGTCGACCTGCTGGCGCTGGCCAGGCAGGGGCGCTTCCGCGAGGACCTGTTCTACCGCCTGGACGTGGCCAGCATCGCCCTGCCGCCGCTGCGCCAGCGGCGTGAGGACATCCCGCTGCTGCTGAGCCGCTTCTGCGCCCAGGCCGCCGAGCGGCTGCAGCGGCCCGTGCCCGGCTGGACGGCCGCCCAGCTGGCCGACTGGCAGTCGCGCGACTGGCCCGGCAATGTGCGCGAACTGCGCAACTTCGCGGAGCGCTGGGTGCTGGGGCTGGTGGCCGAGGCGCCGCCATCCGCGCCGGCCGTGCCGGCAGGAACCACGCTGCCCGCGGCGCCGCTTGACGAGGCGCTGGCCGCCGTGGAGCGGCAGTGGATCGTGCAGGCCCTGAGCGAGAGCGGCGGCAACGTCGCCAAGGCCGGCGAGCGCCTCGGCCTGGCCCGCAAGACCCTGCACGACCGCATCCGCCGGCTGGGGCTGGACGTGGAGGCCTACCGCTCCGGCTGAGCGGCAGGGCCTCGGGCGGCTTCAGTCTTTGCCGCCGTCCAGGAGGGCGTCGCGCAGGTGCACGTCGGCCGGCGAGTCGCCGAACCAGATGCGCAGCACCAGGGTGAAGAACTCGTCGTCGCCCACCGGCTCGCCCTGGGGCTGGCCCTGGATGTAGAACTGCGTGCCCTTGCCGGGCACGAAGTCCATCGCGAAGCTGTCGCCGGGCATGAGCTTGGCCTTGCCGGAGAAGACCTCGATGAGGCGGGTGGTGGCCAGCGTGTGGCGGGTCATCTGCGCCGCCGGCGTGTTGTCGCTCATGCCGCGCAGAAAGAGGCGGCCCAGCTCCGTGCCCGGCAGTTCGCGCAGGGCGGTGAACTGCAGCCGCTTGGGGCCGGGCAGGGCCAGCAGCTCGGCCGGCGTGCTGACGCGCCGGGGCGTGTACAGCGCCATGTCGTAGGCCTTGAACACCAGGCGCACGCGCGTGCCCTTGCCGTTGAGCTGCAGGGTGCTGCCGCCGAGCTGGGCGCTGGGCTCGAACTTGTTGACCGTGGGGGCGGCTCCCGCCTGCTGGGCCAGGGCCAGGCCTGCGGCCAGTGCGGCGATGCGGGCGCTGGCGGCCAGCGCTCGAAGTTGAATCATGTCTCCTCCAGGGGTGTCTTCTCGCCGCGGCCGGGCAGCCGCAGCGGCCCCGGCGATTCTGCGCAAGGGCGCTGGCAGCGTTGTCACCGATGGAGGGGTCAGCGAGCAGTATTCACGCGTGAATCCTCACCACCCGGCCGGGCCGGCCCACGGCCTCGCGGGCGCGCAGCTGGCCGCAGCCGCCCTCCACGTCCTGGCCGGCGGAGTCGCGCAGCTTGGTCAGCACGCCGCGGGCGCACAGCTCGGCGGCGATGGCCCGGGCGCGCTCCCAGCTCGGCCGCGCGAAGGGCAGGCCGGGTGCGCTGTTGAACGGGATCATGTTCAGCAGGCCGTAGCGGCCCCGGAGCAGGCGCACGATGCCGTCCAGCTCCTCGGGGCCGTCGTTGACGCCGTCCAGCAGCGTCCATTGGTACTGGATGGGGTAGCCGCTGGCGCGGGCGTAGGCGTCGGCGGCCTCCACCAGCTGCTCGGGCGCCAGGCGCGGTGCCCGCGGCAGCAGCTCGGCGCGTTTGGCGGCGTCGGTGGTGTGCAGGGACAGGGCCAGCGCGGGCTTGACCTCGGCCTCGTTCAGCGCCGCGAAGGCGCGCTCGTCGCCGACGGTCGAGAACACCAGCTGCTTGTGGGCGAAGCCGCCCTCGCGGCCCAGCAGGGTGATGGCGTCCAGCACGCTCGCGAGGTTGTGCGAGGGCTCGCCCATGCCCATGAACACGACCTTGCGCAGCGCCGGCCGCTTGCGGCGGGCCAGCACCACCTGGGCGACGATCTCGGCGCTGCCGACCTGGCGGATCAGGCCCTCGGTGCCGGTCATGCAGAAGGCGCAGCCCACCGCGCAGCCGACCTGGCTGGACACGCAGACGCCCTCGCGGGGCAGCAGCACGGTCTCCACCGTCTGGCCGTCCGCCAGCCCCAGCAGCAGCCGCGCCGACTGGCCGTCGCCGCCTGCGTGCTCGCTGCGCAAGGCCACCAGACCGTCCAGTTCGGCCATCAGGGCGGGCAGGGCCTCCATCACGGCCTTGGGCAGCCAGCCCTGCAGCGGCTGCTTGCCGGCGTCCAGCGGCAGGACCTGCACCCAGTGGCGCAGCACGCGGCTCTCGTGGGCGGGGTTGGCGCCGAGGGCGCGCAGGCGCTGGTGGAGGTCGGAGATCAGCATGGCGGCGCGATTGTCCCCGCAGCCGCCGAGGCGACACAGCCCCCACGGCGCTGGGACTATGCTGCCCCGGCCCTCTTTCACGGCATCACAGGAGACGCCATGGCCCAACCCGCCCACATCGGCCCCGAGGAATGGGCCGCCCGCTGCGACCTCGCGGCGCTGTACCGGCTGGCCGCCCTGCACGGCTGGGACGACCTCATCTTCACCCACATCTCGGCCCGTGTGCCGGGGCCGGAGCACCACTTCCTCATCAACCCCTACGGGATGATGTTCGAGGAGATCACGGCCAGCAGCCTCGTCAAGGTGGACCGTGCCGGCGAGAAGGTCGCGCCGAGCGACTACGACGTCAACCCGGCCGGCTTCATCATCCACAGCGCCGTGCACGAGGCCCGCGAGGATGCGAAGTTCGTCATGCACCTGCACACCGTGGCCGGCGTGGCCGTCAGCGCCCAGCGCGAGGGCCTGCTGCCGCTGTCGCAGCACAGCCTCTTCCCGCTGGCCAGCCTGAGCTATCACGACTACGAGGGCGTGGCCCTCAACCCCGACGAGAAGGCCCGCCTCGTCGCCGACCTGGGCCGCGCCTCGCTGATGATCCTGCGCAACCACGGCCTGCTGACCCTGGGCCACAGCGCCGCCGACACCTTCCTGAAGATGTTCATGCTGCAGCGGGCCTGCGAGATCCAGATCGGCGCGCAGGCCGGCGGCGGCGAGCTGATCCGCATCCCGGCGCCCATCCTCGCCGGCATCCGCGCCCAGAGCGAGAAGGTCATGCGCGGCTCGGGTGCCGAGCTGGCCTGGCCCGGGCTGCTGCGCCGGCTGGCGCGGCAGAACCCGGGGCACGACGCGTGACCGGCTGGCCCAGCGTCGAAGCCTGGGCGGCGGCGGGGCGCCACTTCGATTTCCGCGGCCATGCGGTGTTCCTGCGCACCGACGGTCCCGCCGATGCGCCGCCGCTGCTGCTCATCCACGGCTTCCCGACGGCGAGCTGGGACTGGTGCAAGCTCTGGCCCGGCCTGGCGCAGGACCACCGGCTCGTCGCGGCCGACATGCTGGGCCTGGGCTTCTCGGCCAAGCCGCGCGGGCACCGCTACACCGTCGCCGAGCAGGCCGATCTCTTCCTCGCCGCCCTGGCCGAGGCCGGCGCCCGGGAATGCGCCGTGCTCGCCCACGACCTCGGCGACACGGTGGCCCAGGAGCTGATCGCCCGCCAGCTCGACGGCCGCCTGCCCGTGCGACTGCGCGGCGTCATCCTGCTCAACGGCGGGCTCTTTCCCGAGACCCACCGGCCGGTGCTGATGCAGAAGCTGCTGTTGTCGCCGCTGGGGCCGCTGGTGGCGCGCCGCTCCAGCCGCGCGCGCCTGGGCGCCAACCTGAGCGCCATCGCGGGCGACGTCAAGCCCACGGCCGCCGAGGTGGATGCCATGTGGCACCTGATGAGCCGCGATGGCGGCCTGGCCGCGCTGCCGGGGCTGATCCGCTACATGGTCGAGCGCCGCCAACACCGCGAGCGCTGGGTGGGGGCCCTGCAGCGCTGCCCCGTGCCGCTGACGGTGGTGAACGGCAGCGCCGACCCCGTCTCCGGCGCCCACATGGTGGCGCGGCTGCGCGAACTGGCCATCCCGGCGGACATCGTCGAGCTGCCGCGCGTGGGCCACTACCCGCAGATCGAGGCGCCCCAGGCCGTGCTCATCGCCGTGCGCCATGCGCTGGCGAAAATGCCGGGATGACGCCTCCCCCGAGACTCTTCGCCCTCGTGCCTGCCGCCGGTGTCGGCGAACGCTCAGGCGCCGGCATGCCCAAGCAGTACGTGGACATCGCCGGCCGTCCCATGCTGGCCCACACGCTGGCGGCGCTGGCTGCCGTGCCGCGCCTGGCGCAGACGCTGGTGGTGCTGTCGCCGCAGGACGACCGCTTCGAGGCCGCCGTGCCCGGCTACGCGGGCTGGCTGGCGCGCGTCGGCGGCGCCAGCCGTGCGGAGAGCGTGCTCGGCGGCCTGGCCGAACTGCGCCGCCGCGGGGTAGGCGAGGGCGACTGGGTGCTGGTGCACGACGCCGCCCGCTGCCTGCTGCGGCCCGAGTGGGTGGACGCCCTCATCGACGCCTGCCTCCCCGACGCGGTCGGCGGCCTGCTCGCCCAGCCGGTGGCCGACACGCTCAAGGCCGGCGATGCCCAGGGCCGCGTCGCCGCCACCATCGACCGCCGCGACAAATGGGCGGCCCAGACGCCGCAGATGTTCCGCCTCGGCCTCGTCGAACGCGCCTTGACGGCCATGGGGGCCGCCGCCACCGACGAGGCCAGCGCCGTCGAGGCCCTGGGCCTTGCGCCCCAGCTGGTGCGCGCCTCGATGGCCAACTTCAAGGTGACGTGGCCGGAGGACTTCGCCCTCGCCGGGCGCCTGCTTCAGCCTGGCTGCCTCGCGTAGAACGCCTCTCGCCGCGGGGCCTGGGCGCTCGCCGGCGCGGCCGGGCCGTCGAGGCGGAAGAAGGACATCATGTCCAGCAACTGCGTGCCCTGGCCTTGGCCTGGTCGACCTGGTCGCGGTCGGCGTCGATCAGGAATTCCTGTCCGGTCACCGGCGTGTTCAGTCGCATGGCATCTCCTGGTCAGCTGCGAGAGGGTGGGCCTGCCGGCCGGGTCAGCGTGCCGCGACGGCGGCCACCGGTGCGCGGCCGATCCTGAAGAAGGCCATCAGCGTCTGCAGCTGCGTGGCCTGGGCACTCAGCGCTTCCGCGGTCGCCGCGAGTTCCTCGGCGGCGCCTGCGCTGTGCTGCGTCGTCCGGCTCAGCTGGACCATGGCCGCGTTGATCTGCCCGACGCCCGAGGCCTGCTCCTGCGACGCGGCAGCGATCTGCTGCACCAGCTCCGAGGTCTTCTGGATGCTGGGCACCATCGCGCCCAGCAGCTGGCCCGCATGCTCGGCCTTCTCGACGGAGTTCCCCGCCAGCTCGCCGATCTCCAGCGCCGCCACCTGGCTGCGCTCGGCGAGCTTGCGCACCTCGGCCGCCACGACGGCGAAGCCCTTGCCGCTTTCCCCGGCGCGTGCGGCTTCGATGGCCGCGTTCAGGGCCAGCAGGTTGGTCTGGTAGGCGATGTCGTCGATGATGCCGACCTTGGCGGCGATGCTCTTCATCGCCCCGGTCGTCTGCGCCACGGCCGCGCCGCCCTCGGCCGCCTGCCGGGCCGCCCTGGCCGCCATCTCGTCCGTCACGCCGGCGTTCCCGGTGTTCTGCGCGATCGACGCGCTCATCTGCTCCACCGATGCCGAGGTCTCTTCGACGCTGGCGGCCTCCTCCGACACGGTGCGGGAGATGGACTGCGCCATGCCGGCGACCTCGCCGCCCGCCGTCAACAGCTCCTGTGCCGCGCTGCGGACCTGCGCGACGATCTCCCTCAGCTTTTCAGCCATGCCGTTGAAGCTGGCCGACACCCGGGCCAGTTCGTCATTGCCGAGCTCGCGTGCGCGGGCCTCGAGGTCGCCGGCGGCCATGCCCTGCGAGGCGTCTTCCAGGCTGTGCACCACCTGCATCACCGAAAGGTAGAACGACACGTAGAGGTAGGCCACGAAGAGCAGGGCCAGGGCCACCAGGCCCAGCATGGCCGAACGCTTCCAGGCCAGCTTGTCGATGCGCTCGCCCAGCATGCGGTCCAGTTCGGGTGCGAGCAGGTCGTCCAGCCGGTAGATGCCGGCGATGGTGGCGGTCGCCGCGTCGAAGTAGTCCCTGGCGGTGACGGTGATCTCCGGCGCGCGGATCAACTGGCTGTCCAGCCGGTCGAGGAAGGCCTGCACGGACGCGTCCTGCTCGGCTGCGGCGGCCTGCAGCCGGGTCTTCAGCGGGCCGTTCGCGTTCATCGCGATCCTCAGGCCGCGGTTCGCGCCCTGCAGAGTGGCGCGCACGGTGCCGTGCAGGCCGCTCAGCCGCGCCCGCTCCTCGACGGTGGCGCCATGGCGGGCCGCCGCGGCCGCGCCCAGGGCCCGCGCCTGGCCCAGGCTCTCGGTCATGGCCGGCAGCCGGCTGACCACCGCATCCATGACGTAGTAAGTGCCCAGGTCCGGGTCCAGCGTCAGGTTGGAGGCGTCGGCCGCGTCGGTGAGCAGGCCCATCAACCGGGAAATGCAGGCGGTATGCAGCGCGAAGCTCTCGGCCGGGCTGGTGTGGGCCGCCGTGGCCGCCACGTTGGCCCATTCCCGCGCAAGGGCCTGCAGGCGGTCGGACAGGTTGAACTCCGGGTGGCGCGCGTCCGTGGCCTGCGCCCGCTCCAGCACTTGCGCGATCTGGCGCTCCTTCTCGGCCAGCCGGCCCTCGAACGATGCGTCGCCGCCCAGGTAGGCGCCGGCCATGCCGCGGTGCTGCTGCATGTGTTCCAGCAGTTCCCGCAGGGGCTGGACGTACTCGACGCCGTCCCGCTCCGCCTGCGTGAACGCGATGCTGGCTTGCGTCTCCTGCGCCAGCAGAACCACCAGCGCCACGATGGGCAGGGCGAAGAACAGGCTCACGAGCCCGAGCTTGTAGGGGTACTTCATCGCGTGAAGCACCTTGATCGCGGGGCTGAACGGGTTCATGGGCGGGGCTCCTGTCGGCGTGGTTGCTCTCAGACGTGGGTTGCGGCTTGGCGTTGCGGCGGATTCATCGCCGACTCGCCGACCTTGAAGTACTCCATCAGCTGCTGCAACTGCGCGGCCTGGGCGCTGACCTCTTCCGCCGTGGTCGCGAGTTCCTCGGACGCCGCTGCGTTGTGGTGGGTGGTCTCGTCCAGCCGCGACATGGCCGTGGCGACGTGCTCGACGCTGCCTGCCTGCTGCCGGGCCGCCGACGCCATGTCACGGACCACGGCTGCAGCGTCCTGGATGCGGGGCACCACGTCGCCGATCAGCTGGCCGGCGCGATCGGCCAGCTTCAACGAGTCGTTGGCCAACTGGCTGATCTCCTGGGCCGCGGCCTGGCTGTGTTCGGCCAGCTTGCGAACCTCGGCCGCCACCACGGCGAAGCCCTTGCCGTGTTCGCCGGCACGGGCCGCCTCGATGGCGGCGTTGAGTGCCAGCAGGTTGGTCTGGTAGGCGATGTCGTCGACCACGCCGATCTTGGTCGCGATCGACTTCATCGCCTGCACGGTGTGCGACACGGCATCGCCACCGTCGCGGGCGTCGAGCGCCGCCCGGTTCGCGGTCTCATAGTTGGCCGCGGCCTTGTCGGCGCTGGCCGCCGCCGCTTCCCGCATCTGCACGATTTCCGATGCCGCGGCTTCCACGGCGGCCGACTGCGCGCTCGCACCCTGGCTGAGGTGCTGCGCCGTGGCGCTGACCTCCTCGGAAGCCGAACTCAGCGTGTCCGCGGCGCCGCGGACCTCGGCGACCACCGGCGCCAGGCGCGACACCATGGTCTGCATGGCCTCGATCAGCTGGCCCGTCTCGTCGTTGGAGCGCACCTCCATGCGCACCGTCAGGTCGCCTTCGGCCAGCCGGTTGGCCGCATGCACGGCAAAGCCCAGCGGCCGGGTGATGGAGCGAGCCAGCAGGAGGATGGCAACGACGGCCGCGACCAGCAGCGGCAGGGCCAGGCCGGCCGCCTTCAGCAGCGCGCTGCGCACGGCGGCGTCCGCCTGCGCCAGCGGCTTGATGATCTCGAAGGCGCCATGCATGTCCCCGGCCTTCTTGCCCTCCATCGGGTAGCCCAGCACGTCGCGGCCATCGTCGCGGTTCCACAGCGTTCGCGCCGTGGCTGGCTCGCCGTGGCAGATCAGGCATTGCTGGCCCAGGCGCACGGGCCGGAAATAGCGCACCGCGTTGATCTGCGGGTCGACCATCGAGTACTCGCTGGAACCGGGGTTGGCGGCGAGCCATTCGAGGGCCACCCGCTCCTGGGCATCGGGCTCGTTGTCGCGGTTGCGCGCGCCGGCCCGGGGGGTGCGGAACTCGAAGCCGCCCTCGGCCGCCTTGGCCTTGGCGGCTTCCCAGGCCGTCACGACCGGCACCGTGGCGAGGATCTTCTCGCGCCGCAGCGTCGGGTCGTCCAGCTTGGCGAGCTCGCGCAGTTGCTCGACCGAGAACAGGCCCTTCTCCCACTTGGCGCCCATGCCCTGCCGGATGGCTTCGCTCATCAGGATGAGGGAGCGCGCGGATGCGACTTCGCTGGCGATCGCTTCGTCGCGCTGGTTGCGGCCGTAGGCCACGAACAGCACCGACACCAGCGCCAGCATCAGCCCGATGGTGATGGTGCCGATCTTGAGTCCCGTGGTCAGTCGCATCAGTTCTGCCCCTCTGGCGTTGCGGCGCTCGCGGCCCCGGCCAGCGTGGCCATCTCGTCCATGGACAGCACGCGCTGGACGTCCAGCAGGATGACGAAGCGGCCATCGACCTTGGCCATGCCGGCGATGAAATCGGTGCGGATGCGGGTGCCGAAGCTGGGCGGCGGCTCGATGTCCGACCGGCCGATCTCCAGCACGGCGCTGACCGCGTCCACGACGGCGCCGAGCACGCGCGCCTGGCCGTCGGCGAACTGCAACTCCACGATCACGATGCAGGTCTTGCGGGTGACCGCCGAGGCCTGTCCGCCGAAGCGGCTGGCCAGGTCGATCACGGGCACCACCGCGCCGCGCAGGTTGATCACGCCGCGCACGAAGCCCGGCATCATCGGCACCGCCGTCGGCGTGCCGTACTCGATGATTTCCTTGATGTGCAGGATGCCGATCCCGAACATCTCCGTACCCAGCGCGAAGGTCAGGTACTGGCCTGTTTCCGGCGGCTCGGCCGGCCTGCCGGCATGGGGCATCACAGCGAGGGCTGGTGGGTTCATCGTCGCCTCCTTCTCAGAATCGGACGAACTCGCCCACCGGCATGGCGGGGCCGATGGGGCGGCTCGTCTTTGCACGGCCGCCACCATAGAAAGGTCCGGCACCGCCTCCAATAGGGAAGGGTGCAAGATCGCCCCAGGGGATGCTGACTCGTTGTCGGGATCGCCTGACGAGCCGTCAGGGCTGGCGGCGAGGCGTCGGCGTGGCTCGGCCCCGGGGCATCACCAGGTGGGCCCGAGCAGCAGGTAGGCCGCCGTCTCGCCGCCGCGCGTGGCGCCCAGGGCCAGGAAGAAGGGGCCGAAGCGGGTGTCCACGCTGAGGAAGCCGCTGGCCGCCTGCTTCCAGCCGTTGCGCGGCAGGTTGGACAGCTTCAGGCCCGCGCCGTCGCCGACGGCGCCGGTCTCCAGCGAAAACCCCACGCGCACGGCGCCGCCCAGGCCCACCGGCATCTCGCCGATGCGCCGCGCCATCACGACGCGCACCAGCGTCATGTTCTCGCCCACCAGGGAGGCGTCCGGCGTGCCCGACAGGCGCAGGTAGCCGCCGAGCGACCGCGTCTGGCCGCGCTCGGCGTGGGCCGCTTCGCCATAGAGCTGGCCGGCCCATTCGCCAAGGCGGAAGGCGCTGAGGCCGATCAGCGAGGCGTTGATGACGCGGTCCTCGCGGCGCGGCTTGAGCCATTCGATGCGTGCCGTCAGCCATTGGCCGCGGCTGGGGAAGGCCAGCGAGTCCAGGGTGTCGGTGTGGAGCTCGAAGTACTGCTGGTCATAGAACTGCGAACGCGTGCCGCCGCCCGGCGGCGCCGGCAGGATGACCTCGTCGGCCGCGCGCAGCTTGCCCAGGCCGAAGCGCAGGTCGCCGAGGCCGGCGACGCGCCGGCCGAGTTCGAGCTGGGCCTCGGTGAGGCTGCTGGACAGGCGCAGCGAACGCTGGCCCTGGTTGAAGACGTCGTTGCTGCCGGCCTCGTAGCCCAGCTTGGCGCTGGCGAACCAGCGCGAGCCGGGGCCGATGGGTTGGTAGAACTCGGTGTTCAAGCCGCGCGTGGAGCCGATGCGGGCGATGGAGCGCAGCTCGGCGCCCCAGCTGTTGAGCCAGTCGGCGACGTGCATGCCGACCAGGGAGTAGCGGTTGGCGTCGGCGAAGTTACTGTAGAGCTCCAGGCCCAGGCGTAGCTTGCTGGCGGCCCAGTCGGCCTCGGTGAGCTTGAGGCCCACGCTGCGGCGGCCGTCGCGGTCGTCGATGGCCATCTCGATGCGTTCGAGGTCGCCGGTGCCGTCGAGCTGCTCCACCACACGGTTGAGTTCGGCGCGGCCGACCGGAGCGCCGGGCTTGAGGGCCAGCTCGACGCGCAGCGCCTCGGGGTTGAGCCGCCGGGTGCCTTCGATGGTGAGCTCGGCCAGAGGCAGGGCCTGCATGGCCGACTCGGGCGGCGCCAGGCGGTGGGCCTGCAGCGCGGCCTGGGCGGCGGGCGCCGCCAGGGCCTGCAGCCGCGAGACGGCAGCCAGGGCGGCGCGGCGGCCGGTGGCCATGGCCTCGTCGGCCCGCGAGAAGTCCATGAAGCCCATGCCGGGCAGGTCCGGGTCGATGACGATGTCCTGGGGGCGCAGTTCGCGCAGCGAGCGCTGCACGTTCTGCTCCGTCAGGATCTGCAGCATCTGGTCGGCCACCGCCACGGCGCTGGTGATCTCGCGGTCTTCGAGCAGCGGCGTGCCGACGTTGACGGCGATGATGACGTCGGCGCCGAGCTGGCGCGCCAGGTCCACCGGCAGGTTGCGCACCAGGCCGCCGTCCACGAGCGGCCGGCCGTTGACGCGCAGCGGCGCGAACACCCCCGGCACGGCCATGGAGGCGCGCAGGGCCTGGAAGAGGGGCGTGTCGGCCTGGTCGAGCATGGCCCCCGACAGCAGGTCGGTCGCCACGGCACGGAAGGGGATGGGCAGCTTCCTCAGCGGCTCCTCGGCGCGCAGGGCCGGCAGCAGCGAGGACAGCGTCGCCTCCAGCTGGCCGTTGGCGGCGGCGCCGCTGGGCAGCATGGCGCCGTGCTGCAGGTCGAAGCCGAACTCGATGCGCGAGGGCAGGCGCTCGTCGTCTTCGCGCCGGCGGATGGAGAGACGGTCGCGGGCCGGGCGGTCGGCCAGGATGGAATTCCAGTTGGCGCCCTTCACCAGGGCCTCGAGCTCGTCGACGCTGCGGCCCGAGGCGTAGGCGCCGCCGACGACGGCGCCCATGCTGGTGCCGACGATGAGGTCCACCGGTACCCGCAGCTCCTCCAGCACCCGCAGCACGCCGATGTGGGCCAGGCCGCGCGCGCCGCCGCCGGAGAGCACCAGGCCTATCCTGGGCCGCTGCGGCGGTCCCGGTTCGGCGGGCTGGGCGTACACGAGCTGGCACAGCACCAGCAGGGAGGCGAGGGCGAGTCGTTTCATGGCGGGGCGCACCATAGCAGCGTCCGCGAGAATCCGCCCATGCCTGCTCTGCCTTCCCTCCCACCGCTTCGCATCGGCGAAGGCTGGGACACCCACCAGCTCGTCACCGGCCGCCCCCTCGTCCTCGGCGGTGTCACCATCCCGCACAGCCACGGGCTGCTCGGCCACTCCGACGCCGACGCCCTGGCCCATGCCATCACCGACGCCCTGCTCGGCGCCGCGGCCCTGGGCGACATCGGCAAGCTCTTCCCGGACACGGCTGCCGAGTTCAAGGGGGCCGACTCCATGGTGCTGCTGGCCGAGGCCTACCGCCGCGTGTGCGAGGTGGGCTGGCGGATCGTGAACGTGGACGCCACCATCGTCGCCCAGGCGCCCAAGATGGCGCCGCACATCCCGGCCATGCGCGCCCGCCTGGCCGAGGTGCTGGGCGTGGAGGTGGGTCAGGTCAACGTCAAGGCCAAGACGGCCGAGAAGATGGGCCCCGTGGGCGAGGGCCGCGCCATCGAGGCGCGGGCGGTCTGCCTGCTGGCAGGCTAGGCTCCCAGTCGTTGATGGTCGGCTGCACGCAGAGCACGAAACGCCGGTATTGCGGGCCGAGCGCTGGGCCGCTCCCAAGCCGGCCCGCGCTGGCGATGTGCTTGCGGCTCGATGCCGCAAGCATCGCCGCCCCCTCGGGGGGCGGACTGGACCCGCGCCGCGTTCAGCGCGTGGGGCCGGGCCGGGGGCTTCCAGTCACCCGGCCTGGAGCTTGAGTACGGTGACCAGGCCGCCGCCCTCGGCATTGCTGATGGACAGCTGGCCACCCAGCCGCTGGACCGACTTCTCGACGATGGCCAGTCCCAGGCCCGCGCCGCTGGCGGCGGTGCGCGCGGCATCGCCGCGGTAGAAGGGCGTGGTCAGCCGGGCCAGGCGGTCGGGCGGCACGCCGGGGCCGTGGTCGCGCACGCGCAGCTCCACCCACGAGCCCTGGCGCGTGGCGCTCACGTCCACCCGCGCGGGTTCGCCGGGCCCGTGGCCGTAGCGCCGGGCGTTCTCGAAAAGGTTGAGCAGCACGCGGCCCAGCTCCGTGTCGTCCACGAAGACCTTGAGGGCTGAGCTGACCTGCACGCGGAAGCGGATCTGGTCGGGGTCGCGGAAGCCCTGCACCTCGCGCTCGACGACGTCGGTCAGCCGGGTCTCGCGCAGCTGGGTCTCGTTGGGCCGCGCATAGTCCATGAACTTGCTGATGATGGCGTCGAGCTGGTCGATGTCCTGGGCCATGAAATGGCGCGCCTGCTCGTCCTGCACGCTCATCTCGGTCTCCAGGCGCAGCCGGGCCAGTGGCGTGCGCAGGTCGTGGGAGATGCCGGCCAGCATGACGGCGCGGTCTTCCTCCAGCTTGGCCAGTTCGCGCGCCATGCGGTTGAAGCCCATGTTGACCTCGCGGATCTCGCTGGTCATGGTGGTCTCGTCCAGGCGCGAGTCGTACTCGCCCTCGCGGATGCGGCCGGCGGCCTCGGCCAGCTCGCGCAGCGGCTGGTTGATGAGACGGGCGATCAGCGCCGAGCCCACCACGGTCGCCAGCAGGGCGATGAGCACCCACCACCAGTTGCTCGTCAGCGAGATGGACAGCGGCGTGGCGCTGGTCTTGAGCCAGAAGGCGTCCTCGCCGACGATGTAGCGCACCCATAGGCCCGGCACGTCGTTGACGCTGCGGGCGACGACGGTGTCGGGGCCCAGGGTCTGGCGCAGTTCGGCGGCCAGGCGCTTGGCGAAGGGGCTGGTGTCGTAGGGCAGCCAGCGGTCGCGCGTCTCGGCCACGCGCACCTGAACGACGTCGCCGCTGGACATCGAGGTGATGACGGCGACGCGGTTGATCGGGTCGGTGTGCTCCAGCGCGATGCGGCTGAGCTTGACCAGGCCGGCCAGCTGCTCGGCCGACTCCAGCGCGCGCGGCTCGGCCTCCAGCAGCTTGAAGGTCTGCTGCCAGGCCAGCACCGCGCCGGCCAGCAGCAGGGCCAGCCAGGCGAAGGTGCGCCAGAAGAGATTGAGCGCCAGGTGCGGACGAGCCATCAGCGGGACCAGTGTCTTGGGGCCGAGCGCCGGGCCGCCCCAAGCCGGCCCGGAGGAAGCAGCTGGCGGCTCGACGCCGCGAGCTGCTTCGTCCCCACGGGGGACCGGCCAGGCTTGACCGCGTTCAGCGGGTCAAGGTTGGACGAGGGGCTCACGTACTACGAGTTTTCGTCGGGGACGAACACGTAGCCGACGCCCCAGACCGTCTGGATGTAGCGCGGCTGGGCCGGGTCGGCCTCCAGCATCTTGCGCAGGCGCGAGATCTGCACGTCCAGGCTGCGGTCGAAGGGCTCGAACTCGCGGCCACGCGCGAGCTGGGCCAGCTTGTCGCGCGACAGCGGCTGGCGCGGGTGGCGCACCAGGGTCTTGAGCATGGAGAACTCGCCCGTCGTCAGCGGCAGCTGCTCGCCGTTCTTGGTCAGGCGGCGCAGCGCGAGGTCGAACTCGAAGGGGCCGAAGGTGACCGTCATCGGCTCCTTGCTGGGGGCGCCCGGGGCCTCCGGCGGCGGGCGACGGCGCAGCACCGCGTTGATGCGGGCCAGCAGCTCGCGCGGGTTGAAGGGCTTGGCGAGGTAGTCGTCGGCGCCGACCTCCAGGCCGACGATGCGGTCCACGTCCTCGACCTTGGCCGTCAACATGATGATGGGCGTCTGGTCGTTGGCGGCCCGCAGGCGGCGGCAGATGGTCAGGCCGTCTTCGCCGGGCAGCATCAGGTCCAGCACGATGAGGTCCACCGTTTCGCGGGTCAGCTGCTTGTTCAGCGCGCGGCTGTCTTCGGCCAGCAGCACGTCGAAGCCTTCCTGCGTCAGGTAGCGGCGCAGCAGGTCACGGATGCGGGCGTCGTCGTCGACGACGAGGATGCGGTTCTGGCGGGGATTCGCGGCGCTGTTCATCGCAGGTCCTGAATTTGTAACAGCGGCATTGTGTGCAGGTTTGAAACCGCGGTTTGTAGGACAGCAGGCGGCAGTTACAGCTGGTTGCGACTTCGCGCGGCTAAGCTGGTCTTCCCGACTTGAAAGGAAGTTCCATGCGTGCAGTCCTCGCCCTCTCCTTGGTTGCCGCCAGCCTCGCCGCCCAGGCCGCCAGCGATGCCCCGCCGCGCGAGCGCCTGAGCCTGGCGGCCAGCGCCAGCGCCGAGGTGACGCGCGACATCCTCGGCGTCACCTTCTCCACCAGCCGCGAAGGCGCCGATGCGGCCGGCGTGCAGTCCGCGCTGAAGCAGGCCCTGGACGCGGCCCTGGCCGAGGCCCGCAAGGTGGCCAGGCCGGGGCAGGTGGACGTGCAGACGGGCGGCTTCTCGCTCGCGCCGCGCTACGACCCCAAGAGCGGCAAGATCAACGGCTGGCAGGGCAGCGCCGAGCTGATGGTGGAGGGGCGAGACGCCACGGCCATCGCCCAGTTGGCCGGGCGCATCGGCACGCTGACCATCGCCCGGGTGGGCTACAGCCTGTCGCGCGAGGCGCGTGAAAAGGCCGAGAGCGACATCTCGGCCCAGGCCATCGGGCGCTTTCGCGCCAAGGCGGCGGATTACGCCCGCCAGTTCGGCTACGGCGGCTACGTGCTCGGCGAGGTCAACGTCTCCAGCGACGAGCCCGGCCCCCGGCCGGTGATGGCCCTGATGCGCGCCAAGGCCGCGCCCATGGCCGACGAGGCCCTGCCGACCGAGGCCGGCAAGGCGACCGTGACGGTCAACGTCAACGGCAGCGTGCAGCTCACGCGCGAAGCCGCGCCGCGCTGAGCCTCCCTCGGCGCGGTCAGACGGCGGTCCAGCCGCCGTCCATGGACCAGGCCTGGCCGCGCACGTTGAAGGCGGCGTCCGAGCACAGGAACACGGCCAGCGCGCCGAGCTCGTCGGGCGTGGTGAACTGGAGCGACGGCTGCTTCTCGGCCAGCAGGCGGCGCTTGGCTTCGTCGTTGGAGACCTGCTCGCGCTCGGCCAGGGCGTCCACCTGCTTCTGCACCAGCGGCGTCAGCACCCAGCCGGGGCAGATGGCGTTGACGGTGACGGGCGACGTGGCCGTCTCGAGCGCCACGGCCTTGGTGAATCCGACGAGGCCGTGCTTGGCCGCCACGTAGGCCGACTTCTGGGCCGAGGCCACCAGGCCGTGCACCGAGGCGATGTTGAGGATGCGGCCCCAGCCGCGCTGCAGCATGCCGGGCAGGGCCAGCCGCGTGGTGTGGAAGGCGGAGCTGAGGTTGATGGCGATGATGGCGTCCCACTTCTCGGGCGGGAAGTCCTGCACCGGCGCGACGTGCTGGATGCCGGCGTTGTTGACGAGGATGTCGATGCCGCCGAACTCGGCGTCGGCATAGGCCACCATGGCGGCGATGTCCGAGGGCTTGCTCATGTCGGCACCGTGGTAACCCACCTTGACGCCCAGCGCCGCCACCTCGGCCTTGGGGCCTTCCACGTCGCCGAAGCCATTGAGGATGAGGTTGGCACCCTGGCGGGCCAGCGCGAGGGCGATGCCCAGGCCGATGCCGCTGGTGGAGCCGGTGACGAGGGCGGTCTTGCCTTTCAACATGATGGGTCCTTTAGGGTTGCTACGATGGTTTTAAAGGATTGCATCATGACCCAACCGGAACTGCGCTTCGTCAATTGCCTGGACAGCACCGGCCTGCACCGCATGGCCTACTGGGAATGGGCAGGGCCGGCGCCCGACGCGCCGGTGCTGGTGTGCGCCCACGGGCTGTCGCGGCAGGGCCGTGACTTCGATGCGCTGGCCCGTGCCCTGCAGCACCGCTACCGCGTGATCTGCCCCGACGTGGTCGGCCGGGGCCGCTCCGACTGGCTGCGCCAGCCGGCGGGCTACCAGATCCCGGCCTACGTGGCCGACATGGTCACGCTGCTGGCCCGGCTGGACGTCGACCAGGTGGACTGGGTCGGCACCTCCATGGGCGGCCTGATCGGCCTGGGCCTGGCCTCGCTGCCGCGGCCGGAGGGCGTGGCCAGTCCCATCCGCCGCCTGGTGCTCAACGACGTCGGGCCGGCCATCCAGTACGAGGCCCTGCAGCGCATCGGGCGCTACCTGGGCAATGCGCCGCAGTTCGCGTCGCTGGCCGAAGGCGCGGGCTATCTGCGCAGCATCTCGGAAGGCTTCGGCCCGCACACCGACGAGGAATGGCTGGCCCTGTGCGAGCCCCTGTTCCGCGAGGAGGACGGCCCGGCCGGCAAGACCTGGAAGCTGCGCTACGACCCGGCCATCGCGATGCCCTTCGGCGCGGTGACGCCCGAGATCGCCGCCGCCGGCGAGGCCGCGCTCTGGGCGGCCTACGACACCCTGCGCTGCCCGACGCTGCTCATCCGCGGTGCCGAGTCCGACCTGCTCAGCGCCGAGACCGCGCGCGCCATGACGCAGCGCGGGCCTGGCGCCCGCCTCGTCGAGCTGCCCGGCGTGGGCCATGCACCGACGCTGATCCATGCCGACCAGGTCGCCATCGTGAGGGACTTCCTCGGTTCATGAAAACCGGCGTTCTGCAAGAGGGCGCGGCCAGCTCGCCCATCGTCGCCTTGCTCGACGCGGGCGCCGCCCACTCGGGCGCGGAGGTGGTGCGCGCCCGCGCCGTGGCCGAGCCGCTGCTGGCGGCCGAGGTGCTGGACACCGGCGAGAACGCGCTGTCGCATGCCGACGGCGTGGCGGCCATCCTGCAAGGCATCGGTGCCGCGCAGGAGCTGCAGGCGGCGGCCTACCTCGTCTATGCCGGCGACTTCCTCAACAAGCCCGAGGAGGTGGTGGCCAAGGCCTTCGGCGAGAGCTACGCCAGCCTCGTCACCCACACGCGACGCCTCGTGCAGCTGCAGCGCACGACCCGCGGCGCCCGGGTCGGCGACGACAAGAAGCCCGACCTGAGGGCGGAGCAGACCGAGCGCGTGCGCAAGATGCTGCTGGCCTTCTCGCGCGACCTGCGCGTGGTGCTGCTGCGCCTGGCCTCGCGGCTGCAGACGCTGCGCTGGTACGCGGCCAGCAAACGGCCTTGTCCGGCGGAGCTGGCGGCCGAGTCGCAGGCCGTGTTCGCGCCGCTGGCCAACCGGCTGGGCATCTGGCAGATCAAGTGGGAGATGGAGGACCTGGCCTTCCGCTTCCGCGAACCCGAGGCCTACAAGGCCCTGGCCAAGGCCCTGCACGAGACCCGCGTCGAGCGCGAGCAGCGCGTCGAGGCGGCCCGCGCGGCGGTGCAGGCCGACCTGTACGGGCAGGGCATCGCCGCGGAGGTGCAGGGCCGGCCCAAGCACCTCTACAGCATCCACCGCAAGATGCAGGGCAAGCAGCTGTCGCTGGACCGCGTCTTCGACCTGCGTGCGCTGCGCGTCATCGTCGCCAGCGTGGCCGACTGCTACGCGGCGCTGGCGCGGCTGCACGAGGTCTACACGCCGGTGCCCGGCGAGTTCGACGACTACATCGCCAAGCCCAAGCCCAACGGCTACCAGTCGCTGCACACCGTCGTCCTCGGGCCTGACGGGCGGCCGATGGAGGTGCAGATCCGCACCCGCGAGATGCACGACCGCGCCGAACACGGCGTGGCCGCGCATTGGGCCTACAAGGAGGCCGGCGCACGAGGCTATGCCGGTGTCAGCGCGGTCGGGGAGTTCGAGGAGCAGGTGGCGCGGGCCCGCAAGGCCGTGCTCAACCAGCTGCTCGCCTGGGAGCGCGACGCCGTCCAGGGCGAGGGCGGCCCGGGCGGCGACGGGTTCAGCGACCGCATCTACGTCTTCACCCCGCAGGCGACCATCGTCGAGTTGGCCGCCGGGGCCACGCCGGTGGATTTCGCCTACGCCGTGCACACCGACCTCGGCCACCGCTGCCGCGGCGCGCGCATCGACGGCCAGATGCTGCCGCTGAACACGCCGCTGCACAGCGGCCAGACGGTGGAGATCATCGCGGCCAAGGAGGGCGGGCCGTCGCTGGACTGGCTCAACCCCGAACTCGGCTACCTGCAGAGCCAGCGTTCGCGGGCCAAGGTGCGGGCGTGGTTCAACGCGCTGCAACAGGCCCAGACCATCGCCAAGGGGCGCGACCTCGTCGAGAAGCTGCTGCAGCGCGAAGGCCGCACGGCCCTCAAGCTCGAGGAGCTGGCCGCGAGGCTGGGCTTCAAGAGCGCCGACGCCCTCTTCGAGGTGGTGGGCAAGGACGAGTACTCCCTGCGCAACATCGAGCTGCTGCTGCGCCCGCCCGAGCCCGTCGCCGACGAGGACGAACTGCTCGCTCAGAAGCACACCCGCAGTGCCAGCGGCGGCACGGGCGGGCGCGGGGGCGTGCTCGTCGTCGGCATTGACTCGCTGCTGACGACGCTGTCGCGCTGCTGCCGGCCGGCACCGCCGGATGCCATCCAGGGCTTCGTCACGCGCGGCAAGGGCGTGGCCATCCACCGGGCCGACTGCAGCAACCTCGCCGAGATGAAGCGGCGATCACCGGAACGCGTCATCGCCGTCGAATGGGGCGGGGCGGAGCCGTCGGGCAAGGGCGCGCCGGTCTATCCGGTCGACGTGCTCGTGGAGGCCGGCGACCGCCAGGGCCTGCTGCGCGACGTGCTGGAGGTCTTCGCCAAGGAGAAGATGAATGTCGTGGCGGTGAACACGCAGTCGCTGCAGGGCGGTGCCGCCAGGCCCAGGACGGGCGGCGGCGACACGGCCTGGATGAGCTTCACGCTGGAGCTGTCCGACGCGTCGCGCCTGGCCAAGGTGCTGCGTGAGCTGTGCGCCATCTCCGGCGTGCGCTCGGCGCGACGCAAATGAGCTATTCAATGGGACTGGCGGAGCCCTGAAAAACCATGCTATAGTGCGCAGCTCTTCAGGCGCGTAGCTCAGCTGGTTAGAGCACCACCTTGACATGGTGGGGGTCGTTGGTTCGAGTCCAATCGCGCCTACCAAATTCTGAAGATGGAACGGCACCTGGCGGCGACGCCAGGTGCCTTTTTCTTGCTCATGCACGGCGCGTGGGTCATGCCCTTGCCGCGCTGAACACCCATCCCGCCACCGGCTGCCCCGCTTCCTGGCGCAGCGTCGCGCCCTCGGCTTCGACGGCATGCCAGCCTACCTGTGCGAGCCAGTCTTCGACGGCTCCGCGCGCATGCGCGTAGCGGCCATGGGGCCGCAGCACGCAGGCCTGCGCATCGCCTTCCAGCGCCTCGACGGTGAAGACGAGCAAACCTCCCGGTCGCATGGCGCGGTGCGCCGCCGTGAGCACGGCTTGCAGGGGCCCGAAGTAGCAGAGCGTGTCGGCGCTGACGATGGCGTCGAAGCGGCCGGGCGAGGTGTCCATCCAGGCGGCGAGTTCGGCCTGCACGAGCTGGTCGTAGCTGCCGCGGGCGCGAGCGCGGTCGAGCATGGCGGCGGAGAGGTCCAGCCCCACCAGTTCGGTGGCCAGCGGGCGCAGCAGGGGCCCGCACAGGCCGGTGCCGCAGCCGGCGTCGAGCACAGCCCTGCGGCGGCCCGCGGCGCGCCGCCGCAGGGCCTCCGCGCACAGCGCCGGAGCGGCGTATTGCAGGTGGGCCAGCTTGGCGTCGAAGCTCGCCGCGAAGCGGTCGAAGACCTCGGTGACGTAGGCGTCGCAAGCGCGCTCGGGCACGCCCTGGCCGGTGACCGCGGCCAGGTGGTGCAGGGCCTCGGGGTCGCCCGGCGAGCGGGCCAGCCAGCGGCGGTAGACCTGTTCGGCGACGTCGAGCCGACCTGCCTGCGCATGCAGCAGGCCCAGCAGGCGATGGTTGCGCGTGACCTCGGGCGCCAGCTCCAGGGCGCGGGCGCCGGCCTCGCAGGCTTCGGCGGCCCGCCCCTGGGCGGCGAGCACCAGGGCCAGGTGGGCCTGGGCATCGGCGAAGTCGGGCGCCTGCATCAGCAGTCCGCGCAGCAGGGTTTCGGCCTCGGCGAGGCGGCCGGTCATGCGCAGCAGGCAGGCGAGGTTGTTGCGCACCTCGACATGGCCGGGCTCGAGGGCGAGGCAGCGTTGGTAGGCGGCTGCGGCGGCCTCCACCTGCCGTTGGTCGAGCAGCATGTTGCCGAGGTTGTTGTGCCAGGCGGCCACCTGATCGTCGAGGGCGATGGAGCGCCGCACCGCGGCCACCGCCTCGTCGAGCCGGTGGCGTTGGTAGAGCAGCACGCCGTGGAAGTGCACGAGGTTGGGTTCGTCCGGCAGCAGCTTCAGCAACTGGCCGTACAGCGCCTCAGCCTCGTCGAGGAGGCCGGCACGGTGCAGGGCCATCGCCCGCTCGACGGCGGGGCGCCAGGCGGCGCGGGCCTGTGCCGCACGGGCAAGGGCGGCGGGGCGGTAAGCCACGGCGCTTCAGCCGGAGGCGGGCGGGGCGCCGCGCCGTCGCCAGCGGGCGGGCAGGGCCAGGGTTGCCAGGCCGGCCGCGAACAAGGCCCAGGTCGAGGGCTCGGGCACGCTGTTCACGAAGTTGAGCGTGCCGCCGGCCTGGGCGAGGCCTTCCAGCACCGTCGCGTCGCCCGTGAACGCGGCGTGATTGCCGCTGAGCGTGAAGCTGCCGTCGTAGCAGGTGCCGCTGCCGCCGGTGTAGCTCTGCCTGCAGTAGTGCATGGCGATGCCGCCGTAGCGCACGGCCGCGTCGACGATGACGGTGTTGGTGGCGGTGCCGTGGCTGCTGAGCGATGCGACGTGGACGTCGGTCAAGGTCATGCGGAAGAACTCGAACTGCGACTGGCCGCTTCGGCGCACCGTGAGCAGGGCGCTGGCGAAGGGGCTGTCGTTGACCAGGCCGAGGAACAGCGGCACGAAGCTCGAGTCCATCTGCTGTTCCCACGTGAACGGTTCGAACACGCTGCCCGCGCCGTTGTTGCTGACGCCCCAGGCCCAAGACATCACGTCGATTTCGTTCTTGTGCTTGCTGTCGGCGCTGTCGCCGGCCGCGCCGGGAATCTTCAGGAAGTAGTCGAGCGCGGTCTGGGCCTGCAGCGGCGCCGCGGCGGCCAGCGCGACGGCGGCGCAGGCGAGCTTGTTGACCATGATGGAACACTCCTCGTGGCTGTTGCGGCCACACGGCCGCGCCGAGCCATTCTTGGCCGCTTGCCATCCCGGTCTTTGCGCTGCGTCATGCCGCCCGCAGCCGGGCTGGTCACGGCCAGCTGCAAGTTAGGGGGTGGTCAGCGCGGCTGCGGCGTGGCCAGCCGGCGCTTGAGTGCCCGCATCAGCAGGCCGAGCAGCGGCAGCTTGGCGTAGAGCTCCTCGGCGGCGTCCCAGTAGTCGCGGTGCATCCGCACGAGGCCGGCGGGCGAGTAGTGGATGTGCGAGGCGCCGCGGATGGCCATGGCCTGGCCGCTGCCTTGGCGCTTGAAGTGCAGTTCCCACGTCAGGAAGGCGTGCTCGCCCTCGCTGGCCGCGACCTGCACGGCGAAGCGCGGCTCGCGCAGTTCCTCGAACATCTGCCGGAAGATGCGGCCGATGGCCGCCCGGCCGCGCACATCGTTGAAGGGGTCCTTGAAGGCGGCGGTGTCGTCGTAGAGGGCGAGCAGCTCGGGCAGGCGCTCGGGGGTCAACCGTTCGTAGGCGTCGACGAGGCGGGTGGTGCGGGCATCGGGCATGGTCAGGCTCCGGTGGCGCGGCGCACGGCCGCGAAGTAGCAGGCGTCGGGCAGGCAGCGCAGCAGGCGCATCCAGGCCGTGAAGCGCCGCGGGAAGTTCATCTCGAAGCGGCCCCGCGCCCAGCCCCGCAGGATGTGGCCTGCAGCCTCCTCGGGAGAGATGAGGGCCGGCATGGGGAAGGCGTTGTGCGCCGTCAGCGGGGTCTCGACGAAGCCGGGGTTGACGATGGACACGCCGACGCCGAGGGGATGGAGGTCGAGGTAGAGGCTCTCGGCCAGGTTGTTCAGCGCCGCCTTGGTGGGCCCGTAGGCCAGCGACAGCGGCAGGCCACGGTAGCCCGCCACGCTGCCCACCAGGCTGAGGTGGCCGCCGCCGGCGGTGGCCAGCATGGGCAGCACGGCGTCCAGCAGATGCAGCACGCCGCCGTAGTTGACGGCCAGGTGCCTCTGCATCTCGGTGAGGTCGAATTCGGTGGCGCGCTGCGGCCGGTAGTGGCCGGCGCAGTACATCACCAGGGCGGGCGCCCCGCCGGCATGCGCCCGCGCGGCCTGGGCTGCGGCGTGGACGGCCTGGAGGTCGGTGACGTCCAGGGGCAGGGCGATGCTGCCGGCGTGTTCCTGCGCAAAGGCGTCGAGCGCACCGGCCTGGCGCGCCGAGACGATGACGCGCGCGCCTGCGGCGTGCAGCGCAGCCGCCGTGGCGCGGCCAATGCCCGAGGAGGCGCCCACCACCCAGGCCCAGCGGCCCTGCCAGTCGCGCAGCGGCGGGTTCAGGGGGGCGCCCGGCAGCGGCATGGCGATCAACCCTGCCCGCCGCGGGTGATGACCAGGGTCACGTCGCCGAGGTGCAGGCCCAGCTTGCTCATGGCCGAGCGGTTGAGGACGGTGCCCTCGTCCACGAGGAACATCCAGTCGTCCAGGGTCACGTGCCAGACGCGACCGTCCACCGGCAGCGCGAGGGTGTAGGCCCAGCGGAAGGCGTTGCCGGCGCTCTCGCCGAGGGCCTCGCCGACGACATCGTCGGCCGTGCCGCGGTAGCGCCCGTCGCCCAGGGCCTCGAGCCGCCAGACCCGCCTCTGTGTGCTGCCGTCGCTGTAGGTGAAATGCTCGTCCAGCACGCCTTCGTCGCCCTTCCAGTGGCCGTTCATCCTCACGACGAAGCGCTTGACGACGCGGCCCGCACGGTCGGTGAACAGGCCCTTGGCCGTGAGCTCGCCGTCGAAGAAGCGGCGCAGATCGAACGGTGGCTGCTCGCGGGCGTAGTCCTGCACGCTGGGGCCGGCGCAGCCGGCAAGGGCGAGGGCGGCGGCCGTGCCCAGCAGGGCGCGGCGTGTGCGCAGGGGGCGTGGTGTCATTCGCGGTCCTTCCAGTCGGGGTGGCGTCGTTCGGCCCGCCACAGCGCGGCGGCCGCGGCCAGCTTGAGCAGGCAGGGCAGGCCGCCATAGGCCCAGGCCAGGGCCTGCAGGCCGGCGGCGTCGGAGGTGCCGCTGCGGTAGCCGGCCGCGGCCAGCAGGGGCAGGGCGAGGCCCGCGGCCAGCGCGAGGTTGAGCTTGGTCGCGCAGGTCCACCAGCCGAGGTAGGCGCCCTCGTCGCGGCCCCCGGCGCCGCCGCGGTGGATGACGCCGGTCAGCAGGGCGCCGGGCAGGGCGAGGTCGGCGCCCAGCGCCAGGCCGCTGCACAGGCAGACGAGGGCGAAGGCGGCGCCGTCGCCCGCGGCCAGCCAGGGCGTGGCGGCGAAGGCCAGCACGCTGGCCAGCATGCCGGCCCGCCAGGTGGGGGCCACGCCCCAGCGGCCGGCCGCCCGCACCCAGGCCGGCAGGCCGATGACCGCGGCGCCGAAATAGGCCAGCAGCAGCGGCGCCTGCCAGGCGGGGGCCTCCAGGCGGTCGGCGATGAAGAAGGGCAGCAGGGTGGCGGGCACGGCGTTGGCGATGCCGTTGAGCATGAACACGGCGAGCAGGCGCCGGAAGGCCGGCTGGCGCCAGGCCGAAGGGCCGCCGGTGGGCTCGGCCGCGGCGGCGGGCACGGGCGTGAGGACCGGTGCTTGCAGGCGGTACAGGCCGGCCAGGCCCAGGGCCAGCAGCACGGCCAGGGCGAGGCTGGTGGCCGGCCAACCCAGCCAGGCCGGCAGCACGGCGGCCAGCAGCACGCCGGCCAGCGTGCCGCCTTCGCGCCAGCCGGCCACGCGTGCCCGCAGCGCCGGGCCGCCGCCCCAGCGCGTGCCCCAGCTCTGATGGAGGATGCCCACGGTGCTGTAGGCCAGCGTGCAGGCCAGCAGGGTCGCGGCCAGCCAGGCCGTGGCCCGGGCAGCTTCGCGCCAGGGCGGCTGCCACAGGGCGGCGAACGCGAGGGCGAGCAGGGCCGAACCGACGGCCATGGCCCGCCAGGCCGGCCCCGTGCCGCGCCGCAGCAGCCGGTCGGCCAGGCGCCCGAGGGCGGGGTCGATGAAGGCGTCGAGGGCGCGCACGCCGAGCATCACGGCGCCCAGGGCCGGCAGCGGCAGGCCGAGCACCGTGGCGTAGTGGTAGGGGAGGTTGACGTAGAGCGGCAGCGAGACGAAGGCCAGCGGTGCGGCCAGGCTGCCGTAGGCCAGGCCGCCGCGCCAGCCGAGGGCCTGTGGTGGGGCGTGCAGGGCGGCTGCGGCCACGGGTCAGCCGCCCGTGCCAAGCAGGGCCTGGCGCAGGGCCGGCGCCGAGGTCTGGGGCGCCAGCCAGATGCCGAAGAAGAGCCGTGCGTAGTCGGCATCGACGGTCTGGGCCGTCTCCCGGCCGTTGTGGAAGAAGCGCACCTCGCCCTGGCCATCGCTCAACCCGGTGAGGCGGTCGGTGGCGGCGACGTCGGGGAAGGCCTGCTTCATCAGCGCCAACCAGCGCTTGGCGCGCGCCTCGTCGAAGCTGCCGATGCGCCGCATCTCGGCCACCGAGCGCTCGGCGATGGCCGCGCCTTCGAGCCGGCGGTCGTAGACCAGCTCCAGCGCGAAGGGCTGGCGGGCGTAGTCGTCGGGCTGGAAGCCGGGCGAGGTCCACAGCCGCGCCTCGTAGACGCGCAGGCCGAAGAAGCGCAGCACGCCGGTGCCCCGCAGCTGGGCCCGTGGCAGGGCCGTGGCCAGTTCGGCGGGGGTGGGCGGGACGGCGGGGGCGGCGAGGGCTGGGGTCATGGCATGGGGCGTGAGGAAGGCGGCCAGCGCCAGGCGGGCCAGCACGAGGCGTCGGGCCGCGGGCCGGGCGGTCATGGGCCGGGCCTGCGAAGGGTGAACTGGATGACGTCGGTGTTGCCGGCGTCGAAGGCGGCTTCGCAGTAGGCCAGATAGAAGCCCCAGATGCGCTGGAAGCGGCGGTCGAAGCCCTGGCGCTGGGCTTCGTTCAGACGGGCCTCGAAGGCCGTGCGCCAGCGCCGCAGCGTCTCGGCGTAGTCGCGGCCGAAGGCCAGGCGGTTCTCGACGACGAAGCCCGCGCGGCGCGCCTCGGCCTCGAAGGCCGACGGGCTGGGCAGCAGGCCGCCGGGGAAGATGTATTGCTGGATGAAGTCGGTGGACTTCACGTAGCGGGCAAAGAGGTCGTCGCGGATGGTGATGGTCTGGATGCACGCCCGGCCGTCCGGCTTGAGGCAGGCGGCGAGGGCGCGGAAGTAGCCGGCCCAGTATTCGCGCCCGACGGCTTCGAACATCTCGATGGAGACGACGGCGTCGAAGGGCTCTGCCGCATGGCGGGCGGGCAGGTCGCGGTAGTCGAGGTGCTGGAGCTCTACCTGGCCGTCGAGGCCGGCGTCCTCGATGCGCTGGCGCCCCCAGCGCAGTTGCTCGGCGGACAGGGTGATGCCCGTCACCTTCGCGTCGAAGTCGCGCGCCGCGACCTCGGCGAGGTAGCCCCAGCCGCAGCCGATCTCCAGGACCCGCTTGCCCGGAGCCACGCCCGCCTCGCGCAGGGCCCGGCGCGTCTTGGCGAGCTGGGCGCAGGCCAGGTCGACGTCGTGAGGGTCGCGGCCCTCGAACCACGCGGCGCTGTAGCTCATGCCCGGGTCCAGCCAGAGGCGGTAGAAGTCGTTGCCGAGGTCGTAGTGGGCGTGGATGTTGCGGGCGCTGCCGACGCGCGAGTTGCGCCGCAGCAGGTGGCGCAGCCGGTAGGCCAGGCGGCCCCACCAGCGGCCGTAGACCAGGCTCTCGATGTGGTCGCGGTTGGCCAGGCACAGCCGCAGCAGGGCGGCGAGGTCGGGGCTGTCCCACTCGCCGTCGATGAAGGCCTCGGCGAAGCCGATGTCACCGGACTGCAGCGTTCGCTCGAACACCGCCCAGCTGCGCAGGTGCAGCGTGGCGCGCGGTTCGGCCGGGGCGGCGGTGGGGAGTTGCAGCAAGGCGCCGTCGGGCAGGCGCAGCTCCAGCTGGCCCACGGGCAGCCGCTCCAGCAGCCGCAGCAGGCGACGGGCCGCCGCGGGAGGCGAGGGACGACGGGCCGCGGGGGTGAGGGCGGGGAGGATGCTCATGCTCATCGGCTGACGAAGCGCTCGGGCGCTCGGGGTTTGTTGAAGACGGGCACGCGCTTGGCCCACAGCCGCAGCGCCTGCCAGTGGATGCGGGCCACGACGCCCAGGGTCATGAGGGGCAGGCCCCAGAAGGCGCGGCGGGCGCTGGCGGCGGTCAGCGGCTGCAGGCGTCCGCCGACGTGGGTCTGCAGCAGTGGGCCGTCGTGGTCGTGCAGATCGACCCGTGCGCTCAGCCGGGTGGGGCTGCCGGCGAGGGCTTGCTGCTCGAAGCGGAAGCGGTACTCGCCCTGCACGCCGCAGAAGGGTGAGACGTGGAAGACCTTGCGCGCGGCCTGCTCCACGCCCCAGTCCAGGTCCGGCCCAGCCAGGAGGTAGGCATGGCGCTCGCCGAAGGTGTTGTTGACTTCGGCCAGCACGGCGGCCAGCGACCCGTCGGCGCGGTGGGCGTACCAGAAGCTCACCGGCTTGAACGCATAGCCCAGCACGCGCGGGAAGGTCTGCAGCCAGACTTCGCCGTCGGCATCGACGATGCCCTCGCGGCGCAGCAGTTGCTCGAACCAGGCGAGGGCGTCGTCGCCGCCCTCGCCGTGGTCGCGGTCATGGAAGCTCAGCCAGCCGCGCCGGTTGCGGTGCAGGGCCGCGCAGGGCTGGCGGCGCAGGCTGCGCAGCGGCAGCATCAGGAAGTAGCTCGGGTAGCGGAACTCGTGCGCCGCCGGCCGCATCCGCCGGTGCCACACGTGGCCGAAGCCGATCAGCGCTGCCGCGGTCAAGCCCATGCTGCGCTCGCCTCGCGCTGTGGCGCCACGGCGGCCAGGGCCTCGCGCAGGCCATCGGCGGCGGCCAGGCCCGCCTGCAGGCCGTCCTCGTGGAAGCCGTGGCCGCACCACGCGCCGCAGAACCAGGTGCGGTTGCGGCCCTGCAGCTCGCCCAGGCGCTGCTGGGCCTTGACGGCGGCCAGGTCGAAGACCGGGTGGCTGTACTCGATGCGCCGGTGCACCAGGGTTTCGTCCACCTGGCGCGCGGGGTTGAGCGACACGATGACCGGCTGGCGCCAGGGCAGGGGCTGCAGGCGGTTGAGCAGGTAGTGCAGGCAGACCCGGGCCTGCTCCTGGGCCTCGTCGTCGGCGCGTTCATAGTTCCAGGCCGCCCAGGCGGCGCGGCGGCGTGGCAGCAGCGTGGTGTCGCTGTGCAGTACCGCCAGGTTGGGCTGGTAGCGGATGGCGCCCAGCACCTCGCGCTCCTGGGGGCTGGCGCCCTCGCCCAGGAGGGCCAGCGCCTGGTCGCTGTGGCAGGCGAGCACGACGGCATCGAATGATTCGGCGCCCTCGCGCGTCAGCAGCCGGACCTGTTGCCCCGAACGCTGCAGGCCCAGCACCGGCGTGTTCAGCCGGGCATCGGCCAGCCGCTCGACCATGCGGCGCACGTACTCGCGAGAACCACCCCGCACCGTGTACCACTGCGGGCGGTCGGTGACCTGGATGAGGCCGTGGTTGTGGCAGAAGCGCACCAGCGTGGCGAGCGGAAAACGCAGCATCTGATCGGTGGGGCAGGACCAGATGCAGCCGATCATGGGCAGCAGGTAGTGGCGCCGGAAGCCCTCGCTGAAGCGGTGCTCGTCCAGGAAGTCTCGAATGGAGCCCTGCAGCGCTTCGGCCGGCCCGTCTGCCGCCAGGGCCATGGCCAGGCGGTTGAAGCGCAGGATCTCGCCCAGCATGCGCCAGAACCCCGGCCGCAGCAGGTTGCTGCGCTGGGCGAAGACGGTGTTGAGCGAAGTGCCGCTCCACTCCAGGCCGCCGCGGCCGTCCGGCTGGGGCACTTGCACCGAGAAGGACATGTCCGAGGGGGCGGACTCGACGCCCAGTTCGGCGAACAGGCTCACCAGCCCGGGGTAGGTCCGCCGGTTGAAGACCAGGAAGCCGGTGTCGACGCCGTGGGTGAGGCCCTCCAGGCCCAGGTCCACGGTATGGGCATGCCCGCCGAAATGGTTGCCCGCTTCCAGCAGCGTGACGCGCCAGTCCCCTGGCGAATTGGCCAGTCGCCAGGCGGCGGCGAGCCCGGCGATCCCTGAACCGACGACGGCGATGCGACGCATGACGACCTCCATGAACTGTTCAGGACAAACATTGAACTGATGAGTTCAAACGATAACTCATTAGTTCAAAATTTGCACCATGGCGTTTTTGCAACGGCCTCGGCGGTCTAGAATCCGCCCATGGGAGCCCGACCATCCATCCGTGACCAGATGCAGCGCGTCCGCCAGGACGCCATCGTCGGCGCCGTGAACCGCCTGCTCGCTGCCAAGGGCTACGACGCGATGACGGTGGACGAGGTCGCGGCCGAGGCCGGCCTCGCCAAGGCCAGCCTCTACAAGCTCTTCACCTCCAAGGAGGAACTGGCGGCGGCGGCCATGGTGGGCGCGCTGGACCGGGCGCTGGCCTGGGTCGACGAACTGCGTGGCCGGGCCGAGCAGGCGGCCGAGGGCGGCCAGCCGGTGCCGGCCCTGGAGCAGCTCAAGGCCGTGGCGCGCTGGGCCATGGAGACCCAGTTGGGCGGCGAGATGCCCTCGCTGCCCGCGCACAACTCCAGCCTGAGCGCCTCGTTGCAGTCCAACGATGCCTACATGGACCGGCTCATCGCCCTCAGCAACCGGTTGAGCATCTGGATCACCGAAGCCCAGACAGGCGGGCAACTGAACGCGGCGCTGCCGCCGGAGCTCGTGCTCTACACCCTCTTCGCCCGCGCCTGCGATCCGGTCGTGGCCATGCTCAAGGCCTCGGGCCAGTACACCGACGAGCAGATCGTCGCCTGGGTCACCTCCACCACCTTCGACGGCCTCGCCACTCGCCAGCCCCAGCCGGCCACGTCCTGAACCGCCGGCGTGCCGTGTTGCAGCCCCAGGTAAACCCGCGCGGGGCCGGCGGTCCGGGACTGCCTAGAATTTGCTGCACTGCACAGGAGACACACGCATGGCGACTGCCCGCAAAAAGCCGGCTTCCCCCGAAGGCACCGCGGCCAGCGACGCCAAGCCCGGGCTACGCATCCTCAAGAAGTACCCCAACCGCCGGCTCTACGACACGCAGACCAGCAGCTACATCACGCTGGCCGACGTCAAGCGCATGGTGCTGGACGGCGTCGACTTCGAGGTGCACGACGCCAAGACCCAGGAGGACCTGACGCGTTCCATCCTGCTGCAGATCATCCTGGAGGAGGAGACCGGCGGCGTGCCGATGTTCTCGACCGCGTCGCTGGCCCAGATCATCCGCTTCTACGGCCATGCCATGCAGGGCGTGATGGGCGGCCTGCTCGAGCGCCAGATGCAGGCCTTCACCGACATGCAGCAGCGCTTCACCGAGCAGACGCCGGGCATGCCCTTCAGCCCCGACGCCTGGACCGGCCTGATGGGCGGTTATGCCGAGCAGTCCAAGGCGCTGATGAACCAGTGGCAGGAACAGTTGAAAAATGCCGGCGTGATCTTCCCGTTCGGCCCCAAGAAGTAGGCGCCGGGCCACATCGCCGAAAATGCGGCGATGAATGAAACGACTTCCGCCGCCCCCAAGATCGGCTTCGTCAGCCTGGGCTGCCCCAAGGCGCTGACCGATTCGGAGCTCATCCTCACCCAGCTCCGCGCCGAGGGCTACGAGACCTCCAAGACCTTCGCCGGGGCCGACCTGGTGATCGTGAACACCTGCGGCTTCATCGACGACGCCGTCAAGGAGAGCCTGGACACCATCGGCGAGGCCCTGGCCGAGAACGGCAAGGTCATCGTGACGGGCTGCCTCGGTGCCAAGGCCGGCCAGGCCAGCAGCGACGCCGGCAGCCTGGTGCGCGAGATCCACCCCAGCGTTCTCGCCGTGACGGGCCCGCACGCCACGCAGGAGGTCATGGATGCGGTGCACACCCACGTGCCCAAGCCCCACGACCCCTTCGTCGACCTCGTTCCCAGCTTCGGGGTCAAGCTCACGCCCAGGCACTACGCCTACCTCAAGATCAGCGAGGGCTGCAACCATCGCTGCTCCTTCTGCATCATCCCGAGCATGCGCGGCGACCTGGTCTCGCGCCCCATCGGCGACGTGCTCAACGAGGCGCGGGCCCTGTTCGAGAGCGGTGTGAAGGAACTGCTCGTCATCAGCCAGGACACCTCGGCCTACGGGGTGGACGTGAAGTACCGCACCGGTTTCTGGGACGGCAAGCCCGTCAAGACCCGCATGCTGGACCTGGTGGCCCAACTGGGCGAACTTGCCAGGCCCTACGGTGCCTGGGTTCGCCTGCACTACGTCTACCCCTATCCCCACGTCGACGAGGTGCTGCCGTTGATGGGAGAAGGCCTGGTGCTGCCCTATCTGGACGTGCCCTTCCAGCATGCCCATCCCGACGTGCTCAAGCGCATGAAGCGCCCGGCCAACGGCGAGAAGAACATGGAGCGCATCCTGCGTTGGCGCGAAGCCTGCCCCGAACTGGTCATCCGCTCGACCTTCATCGCCGGCTTCCCCGGCGAGACCGAGGCGGAATTCCAGTACCTGCTGGACTTCATGGCCGAGGCCAGGATCGATCGCGCCGGCTGCTTCGCCTACTCGCCCGTCGAGGGCGCCAGCGCCAACGACATTCCCGGTGCCCTGCCCGACGAGGTGCGCGAGGAGCGCCGCGCGCGCTTCATGGCCGTGGCCGAGCAGGTGTCGGCCGCCAAGCTGCAAAGCCGTGTGGGCCAGACGATGCAGGTGCTGGTCGACGCCGCGCCAGCCCTCGGCCGCAAGGGCGGCGTGGGCCGCAGCTATGCCGACGCGCCCGAGATCGACGGCACCGTCAAGATCCTGCCGCCCGAGAAGGCCAGCCGGACGATGAAGGTCGGCGACTTCGCCCGCGTGCGCATCGTGGCCGCCGACGGGCACGACCTGGTCGGGAGCCTCGTCTGATGGCCAAGCGCGGACCCGCCACGACGCTCATCCACCACCCCTACCGCCCGCCGGAGGGCTGGGATGCCGTCCCCGTGCCGGTCGCCAAGGCCTCGACCGTGCTCTTCAAGGACACGGCCGACCTGCACCGGCCGCGCCCGCGCGACGGCCTGACCTACCGCTACGGCCTGCACGGCACGCCCACCAGCTACACCCTGGCCGCGCGCCTGGCGACGCTGGAGCACGCCGAGCACTGCCTGCTCGTACCCAGCGGCCTGGCCGCCGTGACGCTGCCGTCGCTGGCCATGCTGCGCCCCGGCGACGAGGTGCTGGTGCCGGACAACGTCTACGGACAGAACCGCTATCTCACCGAGTCGTGGCTGCCGCAGTGGGGCGTGACGCACCGGTTCTACGACCCGCTCACCGTGCCGGAGCTGCGCGAGAACACCCGCCTCGTCTGGCTGGAGGCTGCGGGCTCCATCACGCTGGAGTTCCCCGACCTGCTCGGCACGCTGGCTGCCTGCCGCGCCGCGGGGGTCACGACAGCCCTGGACAACACCTGGGGCGCGGGCCTGGCCTTCAACGGCTTCGAGCCGGCGCCCACCACGCACCCCGGCCTGGGCGCCGACATCGTCATGCAGGCCCTGACCAAATATCCGAGCGGCGGCGCCGACGTGCTGATGGGCTCCGTCTGCACCCGCGATCGCGCGCTGCACGACCGCCTCAATTACGCCCACGAGCACCTGGGCTATGGCCTGGGGCAGAACGACGTCGAGCTGGTGCTGCGGGGGCTGCCGACCATGCCCCTTCGCTACGCGGCCCAGGACCGCGTGACCCGCGAGCTCGCCAGCTGGATGGCCGGCCGGCCGCAGGTGGCGCGCGTCTTCCACCCGGCACTGCCCGGCTCGCCGGGCCACGAGCACTGGCTGCAGGTGGGCGCCGTGCCGGGCCAGGCCGGCGCGGCCTGCCTGTTCTCGGCGGTCTTCCGGCCCGAGTACGGCCCGGCGCAGGTCGATGCCTTCGTCGACGCCCTGCAGCTCTTCGGCATCGGCTACTCCTGGGCCGGCCCGATGAGCCTGGCCGTGCCCTACGACATGAGCCGCAGCCGCGACCTGCCGCTGCCTTTCGACGGTGGCACGCTGGTGCGATTCGCGATCGGGCTGGAAGACGGCGCCGACCTCAAGGCCGACATCGAGCAGGCGCTGGCCGTCCTGGCCTAGCCCTTGGATGAGACCTTGTGTCTCATCAACTGGCCACGTTGGCGAAACTTGCAGAGGTCCGCTGCGCGTCCCTCAGGCCTTGCGGCCTGTCGATGCGTGCCGCATCAATTGCCCCTTTTTGGCGAAAGTGGCAACGAGCCGCTGGGCGTCTCGTCAGGCCTTGCGGCCTGTTGATGCGTGCCGCATCAGCTGCCCCTTTTCTCTCTCCCAGTCTCGCTTCTTCTCGGTCTCGCGCTTGTCATGCTGGGCCTTGCCCTTGGCCAGGGCGATGTCGGCCTTCACGCGGCCGCCCTTGTAGTGCAGGTTCAGCGGCACGAGGGTGAAGCCGCGCTGCTCGACCTTGCCGATCAGGCGCTTGATCTCGGCCTTGTGCATCAGCAGCTTCTTGGTCCGGTCGGCCTCGGGGTTGACGTGGGTGGAGGCGCTGCGCAGGGCGTTGATGCGACAGCCGATGAGGAAGAGCTCGCCGTTCTTGATGAGCACGTAGCCATCGGTGAGCTGCACCTGGCCGGCGCGGATGGCCTTGATCTCCCAGCCGGAGAGCACGACACCGGCCTCGAACTGCTCTTCGATGTGGTAGTCGTAACGGGCGCGGCGGTTCTCGGCGATGGACATGGGTGCGGCAGTTGGGGCCGAAACCCCTCAATACAATCCGTGGATTCTATGAAGCAGGTCAAGAAGTCCGTGCTGCTCTGGCACACGCCGCGCGAGATGTACGAACTGGTCACCGCGGTGGAGCGTTATCCCGAGTTCCTGCCCTGGTGCAGTCAGGTCGATGTGCTGGAGCGCGAAGGCGAGACGGTGACCGCGCGTCTGCACCTGGCCTATGCCGGCGTGCGGCATGCCTTCACCACCCGCAACCGCAACGAGGACGGCCGCGGCGTGCGCATGGAGCTGGTGGACGGCCCCTTCTCGCACCTCGACGGCGTGTGGCAGTTCCTGCCCCTGAACAAGCCCGGCTCGACGGCCGAAGCCACGGCCTGCAAGATCGCCTTCGACCTGAGCTATGCCTTCAGCAGCAGCGCGCTGGAAGCCGTGGTGAGCCCCGTGTTCGACCGCATCGCCAACACCTTCGTCGACAGCTTCGTGCAGCGCGCCGAGGCCCTGTATGGCTCGCGTTGAACTGGTGTGGAGCCCCGCCCGGGGCGACGTGCGCCAGCGCTGGCTGGAGGTGGAGGAGGGCGCCACGCTGGAGTCGGCCCTGCGCGGCTGCGCCGAATTCATGGCCACGCAGGTCCGGCCCCTCGGCGAGTTGCGCCTGGGCATCTGGGGGCGGGTACGGCCGCTGGATACGCCGCTGCGCGAACGCGACCGCATCGAGGTCTACCGGCCGCTGACCGTCGACCCCAAGGAGGCGCGGCGCCAGCGCTATGCCAAGCGGGGCGAGCGCATCGTGTCGCGGCACCGGCCCAAGGCCGGCATTGGCGAGACGCGCTGACGCCTTAGCGGCACTCGCTGGTGACGATCTGGCGGGTCCGCTCTATCTCGGCCTGGCGCTGGGCGTCGTCCATGAAGACGCGTTCGCCCTTGTCGTTGGTGCGGGTCAGGCGCAGGCCGCTTTGCAGGTCGCGCAGGCTGGCCTGGGCGCGCGAGCAGTTCTCGCGCCGCTGCTCGGCCAGGCGGCGCTCCTCTTCCTTCTGTTTGGCGGCCTCGCGGTCCTGGTCCTGCTTCTGGCGGGCTGTGGCGTCCTGTTCGGCCTTGCTCGGCGAACTGGCGGCCGGCTTGGGCACCGAGGCTGCGGCGCTGGCGGCTTGGCCGGCGGGCACGACCACGATGGCGCGCGCGGCAGCCGCGGGGCGTTGCAGGATGTCCTTCTCGGGCACGCCGGGCGGCGGCGGCATGTCGCTGTACTGGACGTTGCCACGGGCGTCGCGCCATTTCCACTGCGCCTGGGCAGCGCCGGCGACGACGAGGCAGAGCAGGGCAGCGAGGGCTTGGCGGGAGGCTTTGCGAGGCATGCGGTCAGTGTATCCGTGCGACCTCCGTATAATGCCGCTTTGCGTCTGGAGCTTTCCTCATGCGCCTTCTCGGCAAAGCGCTCACCTTCGACGACGTTCTGTTGGTGCCAGCGTTCTCCCAGGTGTTGCCCCGCGACACCAGCCTTGCGACCCGCCTGTCGCGCAACATCCCCCTGAACCTGCCGCTCGTGTCCGCCGCGATGGACACCGTGACCGAGGCGCGTCTGGCGATCGCCATCGCCCAGGAAGGCGGCATCGGCATCGTGCACAAGAACCTGAGCGCCGAAGCCCAGGCACGCGAGGTGGCCCGGGTGAAGCGCTATGAGAGCGGCGTCGTGCGCGAGCCGCTCACCATCGGCCCCGACGCTTCCGTGCGCGACGCCGTCGAGCTGACGCGCCTGCACGGCTTCTCGGGCTTTCCCGTCGTTGAGGGCAAGCGCGTCGTCGGCATCGTCACCGGCCGCGACCTGCGCTTCGAGACCCGCATGGACGCCAAGGTCCGCGAGATCATGACGCCGGCCGACAAGCTCATCACCGTGCGCGAGGGCGCGTCACTTGATGAAGCCAAGGCCCTCATGCACAAGCACAAGCTGGAGCGGGTCGTCGTCATCAACGACGCCTTCGAGCTGCGCGGCCTGATGACGGTGAAGGACATCACCAAGCAGACCAGCTTCCCCAACGCCGCCCGCGACAGCCACGGCGGCCTGCGCGTCGGCGCAGCGGTGGGCTTCGGCGAGGACACCGAGCAGCGCGTCGAGCTGCTGGTCAAGGCCGGCGTGGACGCCATCATCGTCGACACCGCCCACGGCCACAGCGCCGGCGTGCTGGAGCGCGTGCGCTGGGTCAAGCGTGCCTATCCGCAGGTCGACGTCATCGGCGGCAACATCGCCACGGGCGCGGCGGCGCTGGCCCTCGTCGAGGCGGGCGCCGACGGCGTCAAGGTCGGCATCGGCCCCGGTTCCATCTGCACGACCCGCATCGTCGCAGGCGTCGGCGTGCCGCAGATCACCGCCATCGACAACGTCGTGACGGCGCTCAAGGGCACGGGCGTCCCGGTTATCGCCGACGGCGGCATCCGCTACTCCGGCGACGTCGCCAAGGCCATCGCCGCCGGTGCCGACTGCGTCATGATGGGCGGCGCCTTCGCAGGCACCGAGGAAGCTCCGGGCGAGACCATCCTCTACCAGGGCCGCACCTTCAAGAGCTACCGCGGCATGGGCTCCATGGGCGCCATGGCCAAGGGCAGCGCGGACCGCTACTTTCAGGCCGAGTCGGGCAACAACCCCAACACTTCCAAGCTGGTGCCCGAGGGCATCGAGGGGCAGGTGCCCTACAAGGGCTCGGTCGTGCAAGTCATCTTCCAGATGGCCGGCGGCCTGAAGGCGTCCATGCACTACTGCGGCTGCGGCAGCATCGCCGAGATGCAGAACAAGGCCGAGTTCGTCGAGATCACGACGGCGGGCATGCGCGAAAGCCACGTGCACGACGTGCAGATCACCAAGGAAGCGCCCAACTACCGCAGCGAGTGAACGTCACGAGCGCAAACGGGGCGAACGCGAGTCGCCCCGTTTTGTTTTCAAGGCAGGCATGACCGACTCCCCCACCCCCCAGCGCGTCGCCGGCATGGGCTTCATCATGGTGACGGTGCTGATCGACATGATCAGCATCGGCCTCATCGTGCCCGTGCTGCCGCACATCGTCGGCCTCTTCACCCAGAGCAACGACGAGCAGACCCTCGGCTTCCTGATGCTGACGCTGGCCTTCGGCATCGCCAACTTCTTCGGCTCGCCGGTGCTGGGCGCGTTGTCGGACCGTTATGGCCGCCGCCCGGTGCTGCTCATCGGCTTCGCCGGCCTGGCGCTGAGCTTCTTCGTGACGGCCATGGCGCCGGCGCTGTGGGTGCTGGTGGTGGTGCGCCTGTTCTCCGGCGCCATGCAGGCCAACATCGCCATCGCCAACGCCTACGTCGCCGACATCAGCGCGCCGCAGGACCGCGCCAAGCGCTTCGGCCAGCTCGGCGCGATGTTCGGCCTGGGATTCATGCTCGGCCCCGTCATCGGCGGCCTGCTGGGCGACCACGACGTGCGCCTGCCCTTCTACGTGGCCGGCTCGCTGGCCATCGTCAACTGGTGCTACGGCTTCTTCGTGCTGCCCGAGTCGCTGCCGCTGGAGCGCCGCCATGCCATCGAGCTCCGCAAGATGAACCCGGTCGCCGCCCTGCGCGGCCTGGCCGGTCTGAAAGGCGTGGGGCCGCTGGTCGTCGTGCTCGCGCTGGCCTCCCTCGCGCAGTTCATGCTGCATACGAGCTGGGTGCTCTACACCAAGTTCAAGTTCGGCTGGGGGCCGGGCCAGGTGGGCCTGTCACTGCTCGCGGTGGGCGTGGTGTCGGTCATCAGCCAGGGCCTGCTGCTCAAGCCCCTGCTCAAGCGCTTCTCGCCTCAGAAGCTGGCCATCGCCGGCATGACCTCGGGGGCGCTCGCCTACCTCGGCTTCGGCCTGGCCAGCCAGGGCTGGATGATGTACGCCGTCATCGGTGCCAACCTGCTCGGTGGCGTGGCGGCGGCGGCCATGCAGAGCATCATCTCCAACGCCACCGACCCGACGATGCAAGGGCGCACGGCGGGCGCGGTCTCGTCGCTGAACAGCCTGATGGCGGTCTGTGCGCCGGTCGTGGCGCTCGAGCTGCTGCGCTGGGTCTCGCACCGTCCGCCCGGCGACATCCTGATCGGCCTGCCCTTTTTCACCTGCGCCGCGCTGCAAGCGCTGGCCATGCTCATCACGCTGCGCTTCTTCCGCCGGCAGCCGCCCGCGCCGCAGCCCGTCCAGCCCGCCTGAAAGACCGCCCATGCAACACGACAAGGTCCTCATCCTCGACTTCGGCTCCCAGGTCACCCAGCTCATCGCCCGCCGCGTGCGCGAGGCGGCGGTGTACTGCGAGATCCATCCGAACGACGTGTCGGACGACTTCGTCCGCAGCTTCGCGCCCAAGGCCATCATCCTGAGCGGCAGCCATGCCTCCACCTACGAGGACCACGAGCTGCGCGCCCCCCAGGCCGTCTACGAACTGGGCGTGCCGGTGCTGGGCATCTGCTACGGCATGTTCACGATGACCGTGCAGTTGGGCGGCCAGGTCGAGGCCAGCGAGCACCGTGAGTTCGGCTACGCCGAGGTGCGCGCCCATGGCCACACCCAACTGCTGGACGGCATCCAGGACTTCGAGACGCCCGAGAAGCACGGCATGCTCAAGGTCTGGATGAGCCATGGCGACAAGGTGACCTCGCTGCCCCCGGGCTTCAAGCTGATGGCGTCCACGCCGAGTTGCCCCATCGCCGGCATGGCTGACGAGTCGCGGCGTTTCTATGCCGTGCAGTTCCATCCGGAAGTGACCCACACCCTGCAGGGCGAGGCGCTGCTGCGCCGCTTCGTGCGCGACATCGCCGGCTGCAAGGGCGACTGGCAGATGGGCAGCTACATCGACGAGGCCGTGGCCCGCATCCGCGAGCAGGTGGGCAGCGAGGAGGTCATCCTCGGCCTGTCGGGCGGCGTCGATTCCAGCGTCGCCGCGGCCCTCATCCACCGCGCCATCGGCGACCAGCTCACCTGCGTCTTCGTCGACCACGGCCTGCTGCGCCTGAACGAGGCGCAGATGGTGATGGACATGTTCGCCGGCCGCCTGCACGCCCGCGTGGTGCACGTGGACGCGAGCGAACAGTTCCTCGGCAAGCTGGCCGGCGTGACCGACCCCGAGCGCAAGCGCAAGATCATCGGCGCCGAATTCGTCGAGGTCTTCCAGGCCGAGGCCAAGAAGCTCACCAATGCGAAGTGGCTGGCCCAGGGCACCATCTATCCCGACGTGGTGGAGAGCGGCGGTACCAAGACCAAGAAGGCCACCACCATCAAGAGCCACCATAACGTGGGCGGCCTGCCCGAGACCCTGGGCCTGAAGCTGCTGGAGCCGCTGCGCGAGCTGTTCAAGGACGAGGTCCGCGCGCTCGGCGTCGCCCTCGGCCTGCCGCCCGACATGGTCTACCGGCATCCCTTCCCGGGGCCGGGCCTGGGGGTGCGCATCCTCGGCGACATCCGCAAGGAGTACGCCGACCTGCTGCGCCGCGCCGACGCCATCTTCATCGAGGAACTACGCAACACCATCGATCCGGCGACGGGCAAGAGCTGGTACGGGCTGACCTCGCAGGCCTTCGCCGTCTTCCTGCCGGTCAAGAGCGTCGGCGTCATGGGCGACGGCCGCACCTACGACTACGTCGTGGCCCTGCGCGCCGTGCAGACCAGCGACTTCATGACCGCCGACTGGGCCGAACTGCCCTACGCCCTGCTCAAGAAGGTCTCCAGCCGCATCATCAACGAGGTGCGCGGCATCAACCGCGTGACCTACGACGTGTCGAGCAAGCCGCCTGCGACCATCGAGTGGGAATGATTCCACTCTGACGGTATCGAACGGGGCGGGCAGGCGGTGCGCCCGTCCCGACGTGCGTGCCGGAACTCGGCACGGACAATTTTCCTTGTCGCCGGCTCGGCGCATCGGATGACGCACCTGCGTCCAAAGGAAAAACGGGTTAGCGGCCTGAGCTGCTAACCCGTTGATCTACTTCAATAAAAATGGTCGGGACGGCGGGATTCGAACTCGCGACCCCTTGCACCCCATGCAAGTGCGCTACCAGGCTGCGCTACGCCCCGACTGAGCCAAGCAGTATAACCGAATTTTTGGCGCTCAGGACCGAATTTAGCGTCCGCTCAACCAAGAAGACTGGCGCGGATGGCCAGCAGCTCCGCGCGGACCTGGTCGAGCGAGGTAACGGGCTCGACGACACGCACCGGCAGGGTCAGCGAGACTTCGGCCGCCTTCAGCGGTTGGGCGTGCGAGGCCACAGGCCGGGCGGAGACGGGCAGGGTGGCGAGTTCGACGGCAACATCGGCGTCGTCGTCGGCCTCGAAGCTGCTGTCCATGGCATCCAGGGCCTGGGCGGCTTCCGCCTCGTCGCGGAAGTTCTGCACTGCCGATGGCGGCAGGCCTTCGCTGAGCTGGTTGCGCGCGCCGCTGATCGTGAAGCCCTGGTCGTAGAGCAGGTCACGGATGCGGCGGATGAGCAGCACCTCGTGGTGCTGGTAGTAGCGGCGGTTGCCGCGCCGCTTCATGGGCTTGAGCTGGGTGAACTCCTGCTCCCAGTAGCGCAGCACGTAGGGCTTCACGCCGCACAGCTCGCTCACTTCACCGATCGTGAAGTAGCGTTTGGCGGGGATGGCGGGAAGCGCCTTTTCCATTGCGAATCAAGGAGTTCGAGAGGGGAGGGCAGACTCTACTCGAAGTCTTCGCCGGTGGGCGCATCGCCCTGCACCAACCCCTTGAGTTTGTGGCTGGCGTGAAAAGTCACGACGTTGCGGGCCTTGATGGGAATGGACTCGCCGGTGCGCGGATTGCGGCCCGGGCGGGGGGCCTTGCGGCGGATGTTGAAGTTGCCGAAGCCGGAGAGCTTCACGTCCTGGCCCTTCACGAGGCTGTCGTGCAGGATGTCGAAGAAGGCTTCGACCATGTCCTTGGACTCGCGCTTGTTCAGGCCGAGTTTGTCGAACAGGAGCTCGGCCAGTTCCGCCTTGGTAAGGGTGGGCGTTTCCAGGCTGCCGATGACGACCGCCGGGGCCTCTTTCTTGACGTCGTTCGCGTCCATGGTTTGTGTTCCTCCTCCGACTGGGGTCAGCCGCGCAGCCGCGCGCCGAGCTGGCTTGCCGCCGCGGCGACGATGCCTGCCACGGCGGCTTCGATGCGTTCGTCGGTCAGCGTGGCCTCGTCGTCGAGCAGTTCCAGCCGCACGGCCAGCGAGCGCTCGTCGGGCTGCAGGTCGGTGCTGGTTCCGGCGGCCGGCTTGAAGACGTCGAACAGTCGCGCCGAGCGCAGCAGGGCGCCGCCCGCGGTCTGGATGACGCCGATCAACGCGTCGTGGCTGACGCCGTCCTTGACCACCAGGGCCAGGTCGCGCTGAGCGGCCTGCTGGCGCGGCAGGGGCTGGCCGTGCGGCAGGCTGCGGCCCAGTGCGGCGTCGAGGTCCAGCTCGAAGACGACGGGCGCGCCGCCGCTGATCTCGTAGGCCTGGCGCCAGCGGGGATGCAGTTCGCCGACGATGCCGATGGCCTGGCCGTCGAGCTTCACGCGCGCGCTGCGGCCGGGGTGGAGGGCAGGGTGTTCGGCGGCTTCGAAGACCAGCGTCTGCGGCGCGAACAGGGCTTCGAGGTCGCCCTTCACGTCGAAGAAATCGACCGCGCGGTCTTTCTGGCTCCACTGCTGCGTGTCGGCCGGGCCCCAGGCGAGGCCGCCCAGGCGCAAGGGCTGCTCGATGCCGGCGACGGACAGCGGGCCGTTCGCCACGGCCGTGTCGCGCTTGAACACCCGGCCCAGCTCGAAGACGCGCACCCGCGTCGCGCGACGGGCCTGGTTGTGGCGCAGCACCTGGACGAGGCTGCCGATCAGGCTGGTGCGCATCACCGACAAAGGCGCGGCGATGGGGTTGAGCAGCTTGATGGGATCGGCCTCGCCCGCCAGTTCGCGCTCCCAGCGCTCCTCGACGAAGCTGAAGTTGATGGTCTCGAAATAGTCCCGGGCGGCCACGGCGCGGCGCAGGGCGTGGGCCGACTGGCGGCTTTCCGAACGCACACGGCCGACGATGGGGGCCAGCGGCGCGGTCGACGGCAGTGTCGGGTAGCCCATCACGCGGATGACTTCCTCGATCAGGTCTTCCTCGATCTGCAGGTCGAAGCGCCAGCTCGGCGGCGTCACCGTGATCACGCCGTCAGCAGCCGTGAAGGGCAGGCCCAGCCGCGTGAAGACGCGCTCGCAGTCCGCCTGGGTGACGGGCATGCCGATGACCTTGGCGGCGCGTGCCACGCGCAGCGCGACGGGCTGGCGCACGGGGACGTTGGGCGACTGGTCGTCCATCGGGCCGACGCGGGTGTCGGGCGTGCCGCAGATGTCGACGATGAGCTGGGTGATGCGCTCGATGTGCTCCACCGTCTGCGCCGGGTCGACGCCGCGCTCGAAGCGGTGGCCGGCGTCGGTCGAGAAGTTGTAGCGCCGGCCCCGGCCCATGACGGCCTCGGGCCACCAGAAGGCGGCCTCGACGTAGACGTTCTTGGTGTCGTCGGACACGGCGGTGTGGTCGCCGCCCATGATGCCGGCCAGGGACTCGACCTCGCGGGCATCGGCAATGACGCCGACCTTCTCGTCCACGGTGATGGTGTTGCCGTTGAGAAGCTTGAGCTGCTCACCCGCGCGGCCCCAGCGAACGACCAGCTCGCCGCTGATCTTGTCGAGGTCGAAGATGTGCGAGGGGCGGCCGTACTCGAACATCACGTAGTTGGAGATGTCGACGAGGGCCGTGACCGGCCGCTGGCCGCAGCGCTCCAGGCGCTGGACCATCCAGGCCGGCGTGCTGGCCTTGGTGTCGATGCCCTTGACGACGCGGCCCGAGAAACGGCCGCAGAGGTCGGTGGCCTCGATGCGCACGGGCAGCCTGTCGTCGATGGTGGGCTTGACGGGCGGGAAGCCGGCCTGGAGCAGCGGCGAGCCGGTCAGTGCGGCGACCTCGCGGGCGACGCCGTAGACGCTCAGGCAGTGGCCGAGGTTGGGCGTGAGCTTGAGCGTGAAGAGGGTGTCGTCGAGGTTCAGGTGCTTGCGGATGTCCTGGCCGACGGGCGCATCGGATGCCAGTTCCAGCAGGCCGCCATGGTCTTCGCTGAGCTTGAGTTCGCGGGCCGAGCACAGCATGCCGTAGCTCTCCACGCCGCGCAGCTTGCCCACGCCGATCTTGAAGGCCTTGCCGTCCTCCCCCGGGGGTAGCTCGGCGCCGACGGTGGCCAGCGGCACCTTGATGCCGGCGCGGGCATTGGGCGCGCCGCAGACGATCTGCAGCGGCTCTGCACCACCGGCATCGACCTTGCAGACGCGCAGCTTGTCGGCGTTGGGGTGCTGCTGGGCTTCGAGGATCTCGGCGACGACGATGCCGTGGAAGGGCGGCGCGACGGGGCGCAGCTCCTCCACCTCCATGCCGGACATGGTCAGCAGTTCGGCGAGCTGCGTGGTGTTGAGCGGCGGATTGCAGAACTCGCGCAGCCAGGACTCGGGGAATTGCATAACGGTCGGTTTACTTGAACTGAGCGAGGAAGCGGAGGTCGCCGTCGAAGAAGGCGCGCAGGTCGTTGACGCCGTAGCGCAGCATGGCCAGGCGGTCGATGCCCGAGCCGAAGGCGAAGCCGATGTAGCGCTCGGGATCGAGGCCCATGTTGCGGATGACCTGCGGATGGACCTGGCCCGAGCCGGACACCTCCAGCCAGCGGCCCTTGAGCGGGCCGCTCTCGAACATGATGTCGATTTCGGCGCTGGGCTCGGTGAAGGGGAAGTAGCTGGGGCGAAAGCGCAGCTGCAGCTGGTCGGTCTCGAAGAAGGCGGTGATGAAGTTGAGGTAGACCGCCTTCAGGTCCTTGAAGGAGATGTTCTCGCCCACCCACAGGCCTTCGACCTGGTGGAACATGGGCGAGTGCGTGGCGTCGCTGTCCACGCGGTAAGTGCGGCCCGGCGCGATGACGCGGATCTCGGGCATGTGGTCCTGCCCCGCGTAGCGCTTGGCGTGGGCCTGCGCGTAGCGGATCTGCATCGGGCTGGTGTGCGGGCGCAGGTTGAGCCAGGCGCCGTTCTCGTCCTTCATGTCGACGTAGAAGGTGTCCTGCATCGAGCGGGCCGGGTGGTTCTCGGGGTTGTTCAGCGCCGAGAAGCTGTACCAGTCGGTCTCGATCTCGGGGCCGTCGGCCACGTCGAAGCCCATGGAGCCGAAGATGGCCTCGATGCGCTCCATGGCGCGCGTGATGGGGTGCAGGCCGCCGGTGCCGCGCCGGCGGCCGGGCAGGGTGACGTCCAGCGCCTCGGCCTTGAGCTGCTTCTCGAGCTCGGCGGCAGCCAGGGCCTCGCGGCGGGCGGTCAGCGCCGCCTCGATGGCGACCTTGCACTGGTTGATCTCGGCGCCGCGGGTCTTCTTCTCCTCGATGCTGAGGGCGGAAAGGCCCTTCATCAGTTCGGTCACGCGGCCGGACTTGCCAAGGAAGCGGGCCTTGGCGTTTTCCAGTTCGGCGGGCGTGGGGGCGGCGGCAAAGTCGGCTCGGGCCGCTTGCAACAGGTTTTCGAGATCAGTCATGCGGACAGGCAAGAAAAACGCAACCACAGAGGCACGGAGACACAGAGAGAACACGTCCTCTGAATTCCTCTGTGCCTCCGTGCCTCTGTGGTTGCATTTCGCGAATGAAAAAGGGCCGACCCAGTGGGCCGGCCCTCAAAAGTTGCGTGCTCCGGTGTGAGCCGGAGCGGGTCGCAATCAGGCGAGCGCGGCCTTCACCTTGGCGAAGATGCTGGCAAAACCAGCCGGGTCATTGACGGCCAGATCGGCGAGGACCTTGCGGTCGATCTCGATCTGGGCCTTCTTCAGACCCGCCACGAACTTGCTGTAGGACAGCCCCAGGCCGCGCGAGGCGGCATTGATACGGGCAATCCAGAGCTGACGGAAGACGCGCTTCTTGGTGCGGCGGTCACGGTAGGCGTATTGGCCCGCCTTCATCACCGCCTGCTTGGCGATGCGGAAGACGTTCTTACGACGACCGCGGAAGCCCTTGGCCAGGGCCAGGACCTTCTTGTGACGGGCGCGAGCGGTAACACCACGTTTGACGCGAGGCATGTGTTTCTCCTTCTAGTCTTGGTGGATTACAGGCCGGCGAACGGCAACATCTGGGCCATGTGGCCCATGTTGGTCTCGTGCACGGTCACGGCGCCGCGAAGCTGACGCTTGTTCTTCGTGGTTTTCTTGGTCAGGATGTGGCGCTTGAACGCCTGACCGCGCTTGACGGTGCCACCCGGACGAACGCGAAAACGCTTTTTCGCGCTGCTCTTGGTCTTCATTTTGGGCATGTTGATGCTCCTTCTAAGGTGTCCCTGGGGCGATGCCGGAAGAGCCCGGCATGCTTGTTGGCCTCAGGAGACTTGTGGACCGGCCGGCGACCAAACCCGCCGGTCTAACTTCAAAAGACGCTTACCGCTTCTTGGGGGCCAGCACCATGATCATCTGGCGGCCCTCGAGCTTCGGCATGTTCTCGACCACCGCCACGTCGGCCAGTTCGTCGCGGATCCGTTCCAGGAGGCGCATGCCGATTTCCTGGTGGGTGATCTCGCGGCCCCGGAAGCGCAGCGTCACCTTGCCCTTGTCGCCGTCTTCGGCGATGAAGCGGCGCAGATTGCGCATCTTGATCAGGTAGTCGCCCTCGTCGGTGCCGGGGCGGAACTTCACTTCCTTGATTTCGATGATCTTCTGCTTGGCCTTGGCTTCGGCGGCGCGCTTTTGCTCTTGGTACTTGAACTTGCCGTAGTCCATCAGCCGGCAGACCGGTGGATTGGCGGTGGCGGAGATCTCGACCAGGTCCACGTCCAGGTCGCCCGCCATTCGCAGGGCCTCCTGGATGCTGACGATCCCGATGGGTTCGTTCTCGGGGCCGTTCAGGCGGACTTCGGGAGCCATGATTTCGCGGTTCAACCGGTGCTTGCGCTCCGGAATCGCACGACGGTCGGCAAACGTAGCGATGGTGTGGACCTTTCAGCGGGCCCCAGGCGAAGAGGGCCCAAACAAAACAAATCGCGCCCTGGTGGCCTTCAGACCTTGTTGGTGATGTCCGCGGAGATCCGATCGAGGAAGTCCTGCAGAGGCATCACGCCGAGATCCTGGTTGCCACGGGCGCGGACCGCAACGCTGCCATTCGCCTTTTCCTTGTCACCCACGACGAGGATGTACGGCAGCTTTTGCATGGAATGCTGGCGGATTTTATAGGTGATTTTCTCGTTGCGCAAATCGGCCTGGGCCCTAAGCCCTTGTTTTTGCAGCGATTTCACAATTTCAGACACGTAATCCGCCTGGGCGTCCGTGATATTGGCGACGACGACCTGCGTTGGCGCCAGCCAGACGGGCAGGGCGCCGGCGTGCTGTTCGATGAGGATGCCGATGAAGCGCTCCAGGCTGCCGACGATGGCCCGGTGCAGCATCACGGGGTTCTTGTGCTGGCCGTCCTCGTCGACGAACTCGGCGCCCAGCCGCCCCGGCATGGAGAAATCGACCTGCATCGTGCCGCACTGCCACTGGCGGCCGAGGGCGTCCTTGAGCGTGTATTCGATCTTCGGGCCGTAGAAGGCGCCGTCGCCAGGGGCGATCTCGAAGTCCACGCCCGAGGCGCGCAGGCTTTCCATCAGGGCGTGCTCGGCCTTGTCCCAGATCTCGTCCGAGCCGATGCGGGCGTCCGGGCGCGTCGCCACCTTGTAGATGATGTCGGTGAAGCCGAAGTCCTGGTAGACCTTCTGCAGCAGGGCCGTGTAGGCCACGCATTCCGGCAGGATCTGGTCTTCCGTGCAGAAGATGTGCCCGTCGTCCTGCGTGAAGCCGCGCACGCGCATGATGCCGTGCAGCCCGCCCGTGGGCTCGTTGCGGTGGCACTGGCCGAACTCGCCGTAGCGCAGCGGCAGGTCGCGGTAGCTCTTGACGCCGTGCTTGAAGATCAGGATGTGGCCCGGGCAGTTCATCGGCTTGAGCGCGTAGTCGCGCTTCTCCGACTCCGTCGTGAACATGTTCTCGCGGTACTTGTCCCAGTGGCCCGTGGCCTCCCACAGCGTCTTGTCGAGCAGCTGCGGGCCCTTGACCTCCTGGTAGCCGTTGTCGCGGTAGACGCGGCGCATGTACTGCTCCACCTCCTGCCACACCGTCCAGCCCTTGGGATGCCAGAAGACCACGCCCGGAGCGTGCTCGTCGATGTGGAAGAGGTCGAGTTCCTTGCCGAGCCGCCGGTGGTCGCGCTTCTCGGCCTCCTCCAGCATCGTCAGGTACTTCTGCAGGTCGTCCTTGGTCGCCCAGGCCGTGCCGTAGATGCGTTGCAGCATCTCGTTGCGGTGGTCGCCGCGCCAGTAGGCGCCGGCCACCTTCATCAGCTTGAAGTGCTTGAGCTTGCCCGTGGACGGCACGTGGGGGCCGCGGCAGAGATCCTCGAAGGCGCCTTCGCGGTACAGGCTCACGTCCTCGTTGCTCGGGATGCTGCCGATGATCTCGGCCTTGTAGGCCTCGCCCAGGCCCTTGAAGTAGCTGACGGCCTCGTCGCGCGGCAGCACGCGCCGCTCGACCTTCTCGTCCTTCTTCGCGAGCTCGTGCATCTTGGCCTCGATGGCGGCCAGGTCCTCGGGCGTGAAGGGGCGCTTGTAGGAGAAGTCGTAATAGAAGCCGTTCTCGATGACCGGGCCGATGGTGACCTGGGCGTCGGGATAGAGCTCCTTGACGGCGTAGGCCAGCAGGTGGGCCGTCGAGTGGCGGATCAGGTCCAGGCCGTCGGCGTCCTTGTCGGTGACGATGGCGAGGCTGGCGTCGTGGTCGATGCGGTGGCCGAGATCGACGAGCTTGCCGTCGACCTTGCCGCCCAGGGCCGCCTTGGCCAGGCCGGCTCCGATGCTGGCGGCGACGTCGCCCACCGTGAGCGGCGCCGGGTATTCACGGCGCGAGCCGTCGGGAAGTTGGATGGAAATCATGGGGTGCTCCGAGAGCGACAAACAAAAAAGCGCGGCCACTTGCCGCGCTTGATTGGTGAAGTCCGAAAGGGACTGGCGTGACGAGCCGCGGCCGACTAGGTACCGGTGAAGGTGGTCGTAGTTCGCGGTGTCATAACCAGGGTGCCTTTCTCGCTCTTGTGAGGGGAGGGAGCCGGCATTCTAAAGGGGCAGCGCGTGGAGGGTGTCGCGCGCGGTCAACGCCGCGAATTCGTCGGCCAGCCGCTGGCTCTCGGCCACGGCCACGCGCCAGCGGCGGCGGCGCTCCTGCGGCTCCAGGGCCATGAAGTCGTTGCGGTCCGGCAACTTGGCGCCCGGCAGGCTGGCGATCCATTGCGGCGACGGGCACAGCAGCACGACGTTGTCGAGGAAGGCGGTCGAGCGGTGGCGGTGCTTGAGCGCTTTGTCGAGCCAGCCGGGCACGACCTGGCGCTGGAAGTGCGGGTAGAGCACCAGCGGGTGGCCCGAGGCCTGCAAGGCGCGGTAGTCGAGGTGGAGGTGGTAGTCGGTGATGCCACCGTCCCAGTAGGCGCCGCGCGGGGCGCCGGGCAGGTCGTGCTGGGCCTGCAGCCAGAACGGGATGGAGCAGCTCGCCAGCAGGGCGGCGCGCAGGTTGGCGCGCGACAGATGGACCTCGCGGCTGGTGAAGTCGTTGAGCCTGAGCGGCAGGCGGTCGCGCGGATCGGAGAACACCACACGCTCCAGGAAGCGTCCGAGCAGCGGGCGCGACACCGCATTGGCCGCGAAGGCGCCCAGGTAGCCCAGCGGCGTGCGCAGCCGCCCCTCGCGCGCCAGCAGGCCGGCCCGCCCGCGCGAGGTGACGACGTGCAGGCGCAGGCGCGGGTGCGACAGCACGTCGGCCTCCCGGCCCTCGAAGATGGCGGCCAGGATCTCGCCGAAGCGCCGGCTCACGCCCTCGGGCCGCGGGCGCTTCTCGCCGGGCAGCACGTCGTATTCCTGCGTGACGTAGGCCTCGGCCATGGCGTCGAAGGCCTCAGCGACGTCGCGGTGGGCGAGGGCGGCCGTCGCCATGCGCCAGGCGCCGATGCTGGCGCCGACGAGATGGACGGTTTGCTGGCCGCGGGGCAGCCAGTCGCCGAAGACGAAGCGGTCCAGGCCGTTGAGGATCAGGCCCTTGGGGCCGCCGGCCGCGGCGGGCACGAGGCCGACGTCCTCGGCCCGCAGGCCGCGCTCGGCCAGGCGCGCGCGGGCGGCCGGGCCGGCGAGGATCTGCAGGGCGCCGGAACTCATGCCGGGAAGATAGCCTGGATCAGAATTTGTGTTCCCAGTTCACGGCCCACCAGGCCACCGGCTTGCGTTCGCTGAGCGTGAAGTCCTGCAGGTCGGCGAAAGTCACCCGCGTGCCCTGCCTGGGCTGGAACAGGCCGTTGGCGCTCAGGCGCACGCTGTCCTGCTTGCTGACCTGCATCGCTGCGAAGGCATCGAGCGAGCGCGAGGCGAGGGTCTCCTGGCTCTGCAGCGCGCTCTGGCGCACGTCGAAGTCCGGCGCGATCTGAGCGCTGAAACCCATGGTGATGGGCAGGCTCTTCATCCGGTAGTCGGCGCCGAAATTGAACTGCCAGGGCTGCTGGCCTTCCAGGCGGTTGTTGGGGCCGGGAATGTCGCCCACCGAGGATCGATAGAGGTTCAGCGAGGCACGCAGGCTCAGCGCCGTCGTCGGTTCGAACAGGCTGGGGAAGAGCTCGCCGGCGCGACCCTTGACCTCGATCTCCAGGCCCTGCGTCGTGGCCTTGCTGAGGTTGATCTGCGTGATGACCCAGCGCTGCGTCGGCGCCCAGGGCACGGTCATCAGCTGCGGCTGGTCGGTGCGGATGAGGTTGGTGATGCGCCGGTGGAAGACACCCACCGACACCAGACCGCCCGCGGGCAGATAGCTCTCGTAGGCGATGTCCAGGCCGGTGGCTAGCTCGGGCTTGAGGTTGGGGTTGCCGACCCGGTCGGGCGTCGTGCGGGTGTTGCCCGAGGTCAGCGGCTCCGTCGTGTTGATGGAGGGCCGGTTGATGAGCTGCTGAACGTCGGGCGCCTTGTAGCTGCGCGTCAGGCTGGCGCGCACCAGGTCGCGGCCCTTGGGATCGGGCTTGTAGTTCAGGTGCAGCAGCGGCGTGGTGACCTTGCTGGTGCTCTGGAAGTCGCTGCTGCCGGCGAAGTCGGAGCTGCCTTCGCTCTGCGTCTTGATCTGCTCGTGGCGCACGCCGAAATAGGCCGACCACTGCTTGTTGATCTCCCACTCGTCCTGGCCGTAGACGGCCGTGCGCGTGATGGTGGCGTTGAAGGGCTGGCCCTCGATGCCCGGCAGCAGCTCGACGCCGTTTTCCAGCGTGCGGCGGTTCTCGTCGCGCACGCGGCGCTCGATCTCGCCGCCGGCCGTGAGGGTGTGGGCCTCGCCAGCGTACTGGCTGTACTTGCCGCCCAGCGTCGCCTGGTGGTTGCGGTTGTGGCCGGTGGTCGTGCGGCTGATGGGCACGGCCCCGCCGCGGCCTTCGAAATCGAAGTCGAAGTCGGCCCCGCCCGAGCCAGCACCGGCGCGTAGCTCCACCCGGCGGTCCTCGTTGAAGCGGTTGTTGTATTGCAGGTTGAGGCGCTGGGCGGAGAAGGTGCCGTGGTTGCGCGTCGTCTCGTCCAGCGTGCGGGGCAGGTAGGCCGGGTCGTTGTCGGCCAGCCGGGTGACGGTGTTGTCCCCTTCGGTGCGGAAGCGGTTGTCGACGAAGAAGCCCTGCAGGCTCAGCGTCTCGTCGTCGCCAAGCTTCCAGTTCAGGCGCGGCGAGACGTTGAAGCCACGGCCGTGGGAGCGGTCGCGGCCTTCGCTGGCCACATGCTGGCGCAGTTGCCCGGGCTGCGGCTCGGCGTTGGTCAGGCGCTCGCCATCGAGTTCGTTCTTGAAGTTCCAGTTGTAGACCGAGATCGGCAGCACGAAGCCCAGGCCGCCGACGACGCGGTCACCATAGGTGAAGCCGGCGTTGACGACGGGCTTCTCGCTCGCATAGGCCAGGCCCAGGCGCAGGTCCTTCTGCACCACGCGCGGCGCGTCCTTGAGGATGATGTTGAGCGTGCCCGCGATAGCCTGGGCGCTCTGGTCGGCCGTGGGCGCCTTGGTCACCTCCAGGCGCTCGACCTGCTGCGGGTTGAGGTTGTCCAGGCTGAAGCCCGGGGGCGCCGGCTCGCCGTTGACGAGGATCTGCGTGTAGGCGCCGCCGAGGCCGCGCATGCGCAGCTGGCCACCCGAGACGTTGATGCCCGGCAGGCGCTTGAGCACGTCGGAGAGCTGGGTGTCGCCGTACTTGTCCAGCTCCTCGCGGCCGTAGAGCTGCTTGGCCACCGGCTCGCGGCGGCGCAGGTCGGTGTCGGTCTGCTGGCGCGTGACCGAGACGCGCTCGAGCTGCTGGTTGCCCGGCGTGGGCGAGGCGTTCTGGGCGCGGTCGACCTCCTGCTGGGCCAGGACCAGGGCGGGGCAGAGCAGCAGCAGCGACGCGAGGGCGGGGGTTTTCAAACGGGACTCCGGAGGTTCGAGGCGGCGCGCACGATAAAAGTGCTGGGCCGGCGGCGCAGCGGCGCTGCGACCGGCTGCCAGTTCAGCGGCGCCAATCGACGGCAGGCGGCGCGGGCCGCGATCATGACAGCGCAGTCGAGCGGTGACTAAGGTCAGTGCGACGTTTTCAGCGTTTCGTCTGCAATTTCGCGAAAGCCGCTGCCATCGCATTGCCGCCGGCGGGCTGCGAGTCGCGCGCGCCACCGCCCTGGCGCTCGTGCCGCGCCGCCGGCCGGAAGCCGTTGTCCTGCCTCGGGCCGCGCGGCGCCTGGGCGTCCAGCTTCATGGTCAGCGAGATGCGCTGGCGAGCCAGGTCCACCTCCAGCACCTTGACCTTGACGATGTCCCCCGTCTTGACCACCTGCCGGGCGTCGCTCACGAACTTGTTGGACAGCTGGCTGACGTGGATCAGCCCATCCTGGTGGACGCCCAGGTCGACGAAGGCACCGAACTGCGCCACGTTGCTGACCGTGCCTTCCAGCAGCATGCCCGGCTGCAGGTCCTTGACGTCCTCCACGCCCTCGTTGAAGCGGGCGACCTTGAAGTCCGGCCGCGGGTCGCGCCCCGGCTTTTCCAGCTCGGCCAGCACGTCCTTCACGGTGATGAGGCCGAACTTGTCGTCGGCCAGTAGCTCGGGCTTGAGGCTGCGCAGCACCTCGCTGCGGCCGATGACCTCGTCGGCCGGGCGCTTCAGCAGGGCCAGGGCCTTCTCCACCAGCGGATAGGTTTCGGGGTGCACGCCGCTGAAGTCCAGCGGGTTGTCGCCGCCGCGGATGCGCAGGAAGCCCGCCGCCTGCTCGAAGGTCTTGGGCCCCAGGCCCGTCACGTCCAGCAACTGCTGGCGGTTGCGGAAGGCGCCGTGGGCGTCGCGCCAGCGCACGATGCTGGCCGCGACCGAGGCCGACAGGCCCGACACGCGGGCCAGCAGGGCGCTCGATGCGGTGTTCAGGTCCACGCCCACCTTGTTCACGCAGTCCTCGACGACGGCGTCCAGCGCGCGCGCCATCTCGCTCTGGTTGACGTCGTGCTGGTACTGGCCCACGCCGATGCTCTTGGGGTCGATCTTGACCAGTTCGGCCAGCGGGTCCTGCAGCCGGCGGGCGATGGAGACGGCGCCGCGCAGGCTCACGTCCAGGTCGGGCAACTCCTTGGAGGCGAACTCCGAGGCCGAGTAGACCGAGGCGCCGGCTTCGCTGACGACGACCCGGTCGATCTTGACGTTCGCGTCCAGCGCCTGCAGCTTCTTGACGAGCTCGCCGGCGAGCTTGTCGGTCTCGCGGCTGGCCGTGCCGTTGCCGATGGCGATGAGGTTGACGCCGTGGGTGGCGCAGAGCTTGGCCAGCGTGTGCAGGCTGCCCTCCCAGTCGCGCCGCGGCTCGTGCGGGTAGACGGTGGCGGTGTCCAGCACGCGGCCGGTGTCGCTCACCACGGCCACCTTCACCCCGGTCCGGATGCCCGGGTCCAGCCCCATGACGACGCGCTTGCCGGCCGGCGCGGCGAGCAGCAGGTCGCGCAGGTTCTCGGCGAAGACCTTGATGGCCGTCGCTTCGGCCGCCTCGCGCAGCCGGGCGAACAGGTCGCGCTCCAGGCTCAGCGAGAGCTTGACCTTCCACGTCCAGGCGATGGTCTTGCGGATCAGGTCGTCGCCCGGGCGGTTGGCATGGCGCCAGCCCAGGTGGGTGGCGATGCGGCCCTCCGCCAGGCCGGGCTTGCCGGCCACGGGTTCTTCGTCCAGCACCAGCTTGGCGTCCAGCAGCTCCAGCGTGCGGCCGCGGAAGACGGCCAGCGCCCGGTGCGAGGGCACGGTGCGGATGGGCTCCGCGTAGTCGAAGTAGTCGCGGAACTTGGCGTGGTCCGGCGTGTCCGGGCTCTTGCCGTCCATGATCCTGCTCTGGAACAGGCCTTCGGCCCACAGCCATTCGCGCAGCTTGCCCACCAGCACGGCGTCCTCGGCCCAGCGCTCGGACAGCAGGTCGCGCACGCCGTCCAGCACGGCGAAGGCGTCGGCGAAGCCCGCCTCGGCGTTGATGAACCGCGCCGCTTCGTCCACGGGCACGAGCGACGGGTCGGCGAAGAGCAGGTCGGCCAGCGGCTCGAGGCCGGCCTCGCGGGCGATCATGCCCTTGGTGCGGCGCTTGGGCTTGTAGGGCAGGTAGAGGTCTTCCAGCTCCTGCTTGGTCGGCGCGGCCTCGATGGCGGCCTGCAGCTCGGGCGTGAGCTTGCCCTGCTCGGCGATGCTCTTGAGCACGGCCTCGCGGCGCTCCGCCAGTTCGCGCAGGTAGGCCAGGCGGGCGTCGAGTTCGCGCAGCTGGACGTCGTCCAGGCCGTCGGTGGCTTCCTTGCGGTAGCGGGCGATGAAGGGCACGGTGGCGCCGCCATCCAGCAGCTCGACGGCGGCCTGCACCTGGGCGGGCCGCACCTTCAGTTCGGCGGCAATCTGGGAAACGATCAGCTTGTTGTCCAACACGGCTCTGGAAATCCGACGAAAAGCCTGCGAGTTTCCCACAGGGGTTTTCCTGAAGCGGCCATCCGCAGGCCCGCGCGCGGTTTCTGCGGGTTACCCAGGGTTTGCCGCTTTTGACCCCTCAATACAGTGGCGCCCGCAGTAGCAGCCAACAACAGGAGACAAGGATGCGGAAGATGTTTTTCTCTCGCCGGTATCTGATGGTTCTCGGTGCCGCGCTGGCGGCCGGGGCCGCGTTCGCGACGAACTATTCGCTGTGGGTCAACGGCCGCACCGGCGGCGGCGTGGCCGGCAACTACGCCGACTTCACCTACTGGGGGCCGGCCAGCACGGCGGCCGGCGTCAACAAGAAGGCCGTCAACTGGGACGGCTACAACCACATCTCCGACCAGAACTACCTGGTCCGCAACGCCCTGGACTGCTATTGCACGGGCGCGAACTGGTGCTATGTGGCCGCCCACAGCGCGGGTGACCTGATGATCGGCTACACGCTGTCCCTGTACGGCGGCAGCACCCGCTACAAGAAGAACGCTTCGCCCGGCCCGGACGGCGCCTGCGCCAACAGCGACGGCAGCACCCAGACGGGCTGGAACATCAAGTGGGTGGACGTGGCGGCCGGCGCCGGCGGCGGCAGCGAACTGGCCAACGCCGGTGACTGGGCGCTGTCCGAGCCGCTGGTCAGCGACCTCAAGACCGGCACGGCCCGCGCGCTCTACGACCACAACAACACGCGCGCCAAGATGTTCTACATGTGGGCCGGCGCCAAGGGTACGCTCTATTCCTTCGTGCTGCCGGGCCAGGACGACGAGGCGGTGGCTTACCACTCGGCCGGCGGCGTGTCGGGCTCAGGCGGCGGCAGCTACTGCAACCCCAGCGACTGGTTCTGCAACGACCTCACCCTGGGCACGGCGGCCACCGAGGGCGGCAGGGCCAAGTGGGCCAACCACTCGGTGGTCTTCCGCGATGACGCCGAGGCCTACAACCACTACACCAACGGCAACTGGCAGGGCACGGTGGGGCTGGTGCGCGCCGACATGGTCAATTACGCCAAGTGAAGCCCTGGCCCTGGCTGGCCGGCGCCGCGCTGGCCAGCCTCGTCGCCTGGTGGGCCTGGCCAGGCGGGGCGCCCGCGCCGGCCACGGTCGCCGAGGCGTCGGGGCGAAGCCACCTCGAGCTGCCTGCGCCGGCGGCGTCTGCCGCCGCGTCGCGCGCCCTGGGCTCGCCCTTCACCGACGCGGCCCTGCGCGAGCGACTGGCCCAGCGCCAGTCGTTGCTGCAGCGCCTGGAGCGCGCCAAGCTCACGCTGGCCACCTACCGCGAGCAGACCCGCTACCCGCACGAGTCGCGGCCCATCGCCGAGCACCCCGACCAGGTCCATCCCTTCGTGCCCATCCGCGAGAGCCTGCCGTTGCGCTTTCCCGGCAGCAAAGCGGCGGTGCCGGGTGTGCGCATCGTGACGAGCCAGGACCGCGTCTTCATGAGCGGCGACGAGACCGTCAGCGTCGGGGTGTCGGCCCAGGACGATGCTGGCCGCCCCTTGCCGCTGACGGTGGTGCGCGCCGTCGCCTTCGACCTGCCCGACCCTCGCCACGCGGCTGGCCGCCCGCAGATGGCGCTGGATTTCACGCCCGCCGGCGACGGCGCCTACACGGCCCGCTTCCAACCTTCGGCCACCGCCTTCGCGGACTTCTCCGGCACGCTGCGGCTGCAGTTCACGCTGAGCCAGGACGGGCATCAGGGCGTCGTCAACTTCGACGTCGTCTACGAGCCTCTCGTGCCGGCCGAATGGGGCAGCATCCGTGACCGCGTGGCCGAGGGCTCGCTGGACTTCCTCGTCGGGCTGGACGTGAGGAAGGCAGGGCGCTACGTGGTGACCGCGCGGGTCGACGACGCGGCCGGCCGGCCCTTCGCCCTGGTCAGCTTCAACGAGCCGCTCGGCAGCGGCGCCCAGGTGGCACGGCTGCGCGTCTTCGGCAAGCTGCTGCGCGACGCGGCCCCCGCCATGCCGCTGCAGCTGCGCGACCTGCAGGGCTTCCTGCTGATGGAGGACCGCTTCCCCGACCGCGCCATGCTGCCAAGGCGCGAGGGCGTGGTTCACCGCAGCGGCAGTTATGCGCTCAAGGGCTTCTCTGACGCGGAGTGGACGAGCGAGGAGCGCGACCGCTACCTGGCCGAGCTGGGCCGCGACGTCAGCCAGCTCGAGGCCCAGCTCGACGGGCGGCGGCCCTGATCTATCACCTCAAGCGGCGGCGCACCAACAGGCCGCAGACGCCCGCCGCCCACAGCAGCGCCGTCGACGGCTCGGGCACGGCCGATACGGCCTGGAAGGGCAGGGCCGCGCCGCCGTCCACCGAGATGGCGCTGACCTGCAGGCTGTGCGAGAAGTCGGCGAGGCCGCCGTTCTGCGCGCCGGTGAAGAGCAGCACGTTGAAGAGGTAGAAGTAGCGGCCACAAGCGGGCGAACTGAAGGAGCCGTCGCACTTCACCTCGGTGCCCTGGGCCGTGACGTGCAGGGTCGTGTCGACGTCGGTCCAGGGGTGGGCGGTGTCGGCCTGGGCGCCGAAAGCGTCCAGGTGCGTCTGGGTGCTGGACTTGAGCGTGCTGAGCTGCTGCAGCAGGACCTCCTCGCTGGCGTCGGGCGAGAGGCCGGCCGCCGCGAACACCGCGCGCTGGCTCTCGTCTGTCATGTCGGCCTGGGAGCCGTAGGCGAGCGCGGCGACGGCGGCGCCGGACGCGTCGGGCCCGGTGGCGCGCTCGCCGAGCGTGCGCAGCTGGCCATCGAGCTTGAGGTCGAAGCGGATGCTGGTGTCGCGGTCGAGCACCGCGGCATAGGACACCATGGCGTAGCCCACCGAGCCTGTCCAGGTGCTGGCCGGATCGAGCGGGTCGCGGGCCGAGGCGCTGGCGCCGACGCCGGTGGCCGACACGCGGGCGAAGGCCGAGGCCAGCTTGCTGCCGGAGGCCTGCGAGGTCTGCACCTCACGGCTCAGCTCGCTGCCGAGCGGGAATGGCTGGAGCCCACCCTCCTGCGTCAGCTTGCCGTCGATGCTGGTGCCGGCGCTGGCCTGGTTGGCGAAGACGAACCACTGGTTGAGTTCCAGCCCGTAGAGGTTGGGCAGGCCCGGGGTGCCCAGCGGCAGCGGCGTGTCGGCACGGGCCGGGGCTGCGGCGAGGGTGGCGGCGGTGAGGAGACCGAGGACGAGGGAGGCGGGGCGCAGTGCAGGCATTCGAGAACAGGGGGTGGTTCGACCGGCGCGCAGTCTAGGAGGGGGCCCCATGCGCCCCGGCCCGCCGCCGTCCCCAAGGCGTGGGATAGCTCCGCGCCCGATTGCAACAGCCTGTGACGGCGCCGCTCAGTCGCCCAGCCAGCGGTGCAGGCCCAGGGCCGCTGCGCGGCCGCTGGCCATGCTGGCGGTCAGCAGGTAGCCGCCCGTCGGCGCCTCCCAGTCGAGCATCTCGCCGGCGACGAAGACGCCGGGCAGGGCCTTCGCCATCAGGCCGTCGTCCAGCGCCTCGAAGCGCACGCCGCCGGCCGTGCTGATGGCCTCCTCCACCGGCCGCGCGGCGCGCAGCACCAGGGGCAGGTGCTTGAGGGCGGCGGCCAGGGTGGCCGTGTCGAGCATCTGCTCGCGCGTCAGCAACTCATGCAGCAGGCCGAGCTTGAGGGGGCCCAGGTGGAGGCGGCTCTTGAGATGGGAGGAGAGCGAGCGGCTGCCGCGTGGATGCTTCACCTCGGCGGCCACGCGCTCTGCGCTGAGTTGGGGCAGCAGGTCGAGGTGGAGGGTGGCGTGGCCGTCGCGGTCGATGGCCTCGCGCAGCGCGCGGCTGGCGGCATAGACCAGCGAGCCCTCGATGCCCGTGGCCGTGATGACGAATTCGCCCGGCCGGCGCTCGAAGCCCTCGGCCTGCAGCGCAACCGGCTTGACCGGCTGGCCTGCGAATTCGCCGGCGAAGCGCTCGCTCCAGCCGGGGCCTTGCGGGTGCGCTGCCGTGGGTCCGACATCGAAGCCGCAGTTGGCCGGCCGCAGCGGGGCGACGTCCACGCCCCGCGCCGCCAGCCAGGGGGGCCAGGCGCCGTCCGAGCCGAGCTGCGGCCAGGAGGCGCCGCCGAGGGCCAGCAGCGTTGCCCGGGGCGTGACCAGGCGCTCACCGTCGGGCGTGGCGAAGCGCAGTGCCCCGTCGCCTGACCAGCCGGTCCAGCGGTGGCGCATCGCGAACTTCACGCCGCCGGCGCGCAGGCGATGCAGCCAGGCGCGCAGCAGCGGCGCGGCCTTCAGGTCGCGAGGGAAGACGCGGCCCGAGGTGCCGACGAAGGTCTCCACGCCGAGGCCGGCGGCCCACGCCCTCAGGGCGTCGGCATCGAAGCCGCGCAGCAGCGGCTCGATCTGCCCGGCACGCTCGCCGAAGCGGCCGATGAAGGGCTCGAAGGGCTCCGAGTGGGTGAGGTTCAGCCCGCCTTTGCCGGCCAGCAGGAACTTGCGGCCGACGCTGGGCTTGGCGTCGAACACGGTGACTGCATGGCCGGCACCGGCCAGGACTTCGGCGGCCATCAGGCCTGCGGGGCCGCCGCCGATGACGGCGACTTCGATCGGGGAACTCATGCCCCGATTGTCCCTGCCGTCAGTCGGCCCGCAGCTTGGCCCTCAGCGCGGCGCCGATCTCCGGCTTGTCGGCGAACGGGTCGGTCGGGTTGCGCAGCAGCATCACATCCTCCAGCCGCGTCTGCACGCCGGCCAGGGCCTGGGGGTGGCTGAAGATGTAGAACTTGTCGTGGTCGATGGCGTCGAAGACCAGTGCGGCCACGTCCGCCGCCGTCAGCTTGCCCGAGGACACGGCCTTGTCGGTCTGTGCCTGGGAGATGAGCTGGCTCTTGGTGGGCTTGGCCATGGGCATGTCGGCCGGCCGGTTGCGATGGCTCTGGCTGATGCCGGTTGGCACGAAGAAGGGGCAGAGCACCGAGGCGTGGACCTGGTCGGTGACGAGGGACAGGTCCTGGTAGAGGGTCTCGGACAGCGACACCACCGCGTGCTTGGACACGTTGTAGACGCCCATGTTGGGCGGGTTGAGCATGCCGGCCATGGAGGCGGTGTTGACGATGTGGCCGCTGTAGCCCGGGTCGGCCTTGGCGGCTTCGAGCATCATGGGCGTGAACAGGCGCACGCCGTGGACGACGCCCATCAGGTTGACGCCCAGCACCCATTCCCAGTCGCTGAGGGCGTTCTCCCAGATCAGGCCGCCGGAGCCGACGCCGGCGTTGTTGAAGACGAAGTGGGGCGCGCCGAAGCGTTGCTTCACGGCTGCCGCCAGCTCCTCCATCGGGCCGGCCTTGGCCACGTCGACGACGCGGGACAGGACCTGCACGTCCTTGAACTCCGCCGCCGCCTTTTCCAGCGCGTCGGCCTGCACGTCCACGAGGACGAGGTTCATGCCGCGGCCGGCGGCGATGCGGGCCGTCTCCAGGCCGAAGCCGGAGCCGGCGCCGGTGATGACGGCGGTCTTGCGGGTCATGCGGATGTCTCCTTGCGCATTTCGATGTGGGGGATGCCGTCTTCCACGTAGGGCTCGCCGACGGGGGTGAAGCCGAAGCCGGCGTAGAAGCGTTCGAGGTGGGCCTGGGCGTGCAGGGTGATGGCCTGGCCCGGCCACAGGCGGGCGCATTCCGCGACGGCCTGGGCCATCAGCGCTCGCCCGCTGCCGCCGCCGCGGGCGAGCGGCGCCGTGACGACGCGGCCGATGAGGGCGCCAGGCCCCTTGAGCCCGGGAGGGATGAGGCGGGCATAGGCCTGCAGTCGGCCGTCGGCTCCATGGCCGAGGAGATGCCAGGTCTGCGGGTCGAGGCCGTCGATGTCGAGGAAGACGCACTGCTGCTCGACGACGAAGACCTCCGAGCGCAGGGCCAGCACGTCGTAGAGCTGCTGCACGCCCAACTCGGCGAAGGGCAGGCAGGTCCAGCGCATCAGACCAGCTTGACGAGCTGCTTGCCGAAATTGCGGCCCTTGAGCAGGCCCATGAAGGCCTCGGGCGCGGCGGCCAGGCCCTGGGCGACGGTCTCGCGGTACTTGAGCTTGCCGGTGGCCACCAGCGTGCCGAGTTCCTTCAGCGCCTCGGGCCAGACTTCCATGTGCTCGGAGACGATGAAGCCCTCGATCTTCATGCGGTTGACCAGGATGAGCTGGGGCGCCGCCATCGGGATGGGCTGGCCGTCGTAGCCGGAGATCATGCCGCACATGGCCACGCGGCTGAAGGCGTTGGCGCGCAGCAGCACGGCGTCGAGGATGTAGCCGCCGACGTTCTCGAAGTAGCCGTCGATGCCGTCCGGGCAGGCGGCCTTGAGTGCGGCGGACAGGGACTTCACGTCGCCGTGCTGCTTGTAGTCGATGCAGGCGTCGAAGCCGAGCTCCTCGGTGACATAACGGCATTTGTCGGCGCCACCGGCGATGCCCACGGCCCGGGCGCCGCGTGCCTTGGCGAGCTGGCCCACGGCCGAGCCCACGGCGCCGCTGGCGGCGCTCACCACGACGGTCTCGCCCGCCTTGGGATTGATGATCTTGACGAGGCCGTACCAGGCGGTCACGCCGGGCATGCCGACGGCGCCGAGGTAGGCGGACAGCGGGATGTGGGTGGTGTCGACCTTCTGCAGCACGCCGCGCTGGCTGGCGTCGACGGTGACGTACTCCTGCCAGCCGCCCATGCCGACGACCTTGTCGCCGACCGCGAAGTGGGTGTTCTTCGACTCGACGACTTCGCCGACCGTGCCGCCGATCATCACCTCGCCCAGGGGCTGGGCGGCGGCGTAGCTCTTGCTCTCGTTCATGCGCCCGCGCATGTAGGGGTCGAGGCTGAGGAAGTGGTTGCGCACCCGCACCTGGCCGTCGGCCAGCGGCGCCAGCGGCACCTCGACGAGGCGGAAGTTGTCGGGCGTGACCTCGCCCTGGGGGCGCGAGGCGAGGAGGATCTGGTGGTTGACGGTGGTCATGGCGGCTGTCCGTGGAGACAAAACAGCCGACATTGAAGCACCGCCACGGGCGGCTGCGCGTCCCAGGGGCGACAAGGCCGCCCGGACCGCCCTCAGGCCGGGATGGGGTACCTGGAGCAGCCCAGCTTTTCGGAGATGTCGCGGCTGGCGGCCTGCAGCAGCCGCACGACCTCGGGCGCCTTGGCCTCGTCGAAGCGGAAGGTGGGGAAGGACACGCTCATGCCGGCGATGGGCTGGCCCAGCCGGTCGAAGATGGGCACGCCCAGGCAGCGGATGTGGTCGTCGAACTCCTCGCGGTCCTCGCCGTAGCCCTGGGCCTTGACGGTCTCCAGCTCGGCCAGGAAGGCGGCGCGGTCGGTGATGGTCTTGTCGCGGAAGCGCTTGAACTCGGCGCCGTCGAGGATGCGGTCGCGGCGTTCGGGGTGTTCCCAGGCCATCAGCACCTTGCCGATGGCCGTGCAGTGCAGCGGCGCGCGGCGGCCGATGCGCGAGTACATGCCCAGCATGTGGCGCGAGTCGACCTTGTGGATGTAGATGATCTCGCTGTCGATGAGGCTGCCGAGGTGGACGGTCTCGCCGGTGGCGTCGGCCAGCATCTGCATGTGGTGCTTGGCCAGGTCGACCAGCTCGGGCGACGGCAGGGCCTTGGCACCCAGTTCGAACATGCGCATGGACAGGCCGTAACGCTCGCTGTCGGCCTCCTGGCGCACATAGCCCAGGCTCTTCATGGTCTGCAGGAAGCGGTAGACGGTGGCCTTGGGCATGGCCAGCCGCACGGACAGGTCGGTGATGCCGATGTCGCTGCGCTCGCCGAGGGCGTTCAGGATGGCGAACACCTTGAGCACCGCGGCGACCGACTCCGGCTGCTTCGAATCACCAATGTCGTCGTCCATCGTTTCGATTCTTTCGGGCGCTTGTTCCAGGTGTGGATTCTCACTCAGGCCCGGCGGGGCCCCGCGCCGGCGCGGATTTGCTCAGCAAGATGAGCGGGATCGGCCGGCCGCAGCGCGGCGGCCGGGTAGGCCTCGTCGGGGTGCCAGCCGGCGTCGGCCGTCAGGGCCTCGCCCGGGTGGGCCGCCTGCCAGGCCGCGAGCACGTCGACCGGCTGGCCGTTGAGCCGGCTGTCGCGGTCGAAGAAGGCGCTGCCCTTGAGGCGGCGGATGAGGCGGTCCGCCGGAACCGAGGGCGGCAGTTCCCAGCGGTTGTGCTCGCTGAACAGGCGCGAATGCCAGCCCACGCCGAGGGAGTAGCCGAAGTCCTCGGCGCGCTCGGCGCTGAAGAGGTTGGCGACGACGTGGACCCGGCCATAACGCACCCGTGGCGTGCGCTCCTTGCAGCCGTGGAAGTGGTTGTGGTGCAGGGTCACGCGCAGCCGGCCCTCGTCGCCGGCCTTGCCGTCGCCGCTGCCGATCAGCATGGTCTTGTCGTGGGCCTGGAAGCGGCACCAGGACACGGTGACCAGGTCACTGCCGTTGGTGATGTCGAGCAGGCCGTCGTGGTGCTGCACGCGCTGGCCCAGGCGCACGGGCTCCAGCCGGTCCGGCCGGCGGCCGTCGTCGAAGTGGCAGTGGTCCACCCACACCCGCTCGGCGCCGCGCAGCGACACGTTGTCGTACTCCGAGTTCCACTCGCCGTGGCCGTTGTCGCGCGGCTGCCATTCGGGGAAGTCGTCGTAGGCGTCGGAGAAGCGCAGGTCGCGGATGACGATGTTGGCGACCTTGTCCAGCAGCAGGCCCCCGCGCTCGAAGCCGGCCCCCGGGGCGGCGCCCACCAGGGTGGTGTTGGACGGCAGGCGCAGCTGGGCGGCCTCGGCCTGGCGCCGGGCCGAGCGGCGGCGGGCCTCCTCGAGCGGGCCGCGCGGGTCGTCGCGGCCCCAGGTGGCGGGGTCGTAGGCGCGGTCGAAGGCGTCGAAGTCGAAGGCCGGGTCGCGGAAGGCCTCCGGTCCGTCGGGGCAGAGGTCGATGAAGCGGTGCACGCGGATGATCTTGGGCGTGTCGCCCAGGCGCAGGGCAGCATCCAGGCCGGCGCGGTCATGCACGTCGAAGACGTGTTCGGCCCGCGCGCCCGCGCCCCCCGTCGTGGGACCGATGCCGGCCCAACCGAGCGGAGCCTCGCCCGCCGGAGCCGGCGTGGCGCAGCCGTTCAGCCACAGGGGCGCGGTGCCGGCGAGGGCGAGCAGTTGGCGGCGCGTGGGGCTGGGGTTCATGGGCGGGTGTTGTCCTGTTCGCTCAGGCGGTTGACGGTGGGGTCGAAAGGCCGGCGCGAGGTGCTGGCGGCCCAGGGGCCGATGTGGGCGCCGAGTTCGCAGTCGCGCACCAGGGCCTGGCCGTTGGGGCTGCTGCCGGCCTGCCAGGTGCCGGGCTTGACGCCGGCATCCCAGGCGCGGCCCAGGGCCACGCTGTCGGGGGCGAGGCCGGGCTCGGCGACGAAGCGGCTGTGGGTGACGAGGAAGCCGTGCGGCTCGGCCGGCGCGGTGCTGGGCGCCAGCACGATGCCGCCATAGCCGGGCGTGCGCCGGCCTGCGCGGCTCAGCACGGTGCTGTGCTCGATGACGAGGCTGGCGTCGCCGAAGATGAAGTCCACGTCTCCGGCGACGAGGCTGTGGCGGATGAGCTGGCGCCCCGGCGCCTCGGGCGTGCGGCGGCGCGCGAACAGGGTGTCCTGGTGCCCCAGCAGGCGCACGCCTTCGAGCTGCAGGCGGTCGCCGGACAGGGTCAGCGCCACGGCCTGGGCGCCGCCGCTCTCGCCGGCTCCTTCGCCGTAGCCCCGGCCGTCGCGCACGCCGTCCATGGCGTCGTTGGCGATGGTGAGGTGCAGCAATTGCACGTCGTCGCTGAAGACGGCGACCGTCGTGCTGGCGGCCGTGCCGACGCCGGGCTTGCCCAGCTCGGGCACGCAGGGGTGGGCCGCCTGCGATGGGTCCTTGGACTGGCCTGCATGGCGGCCATCGACCAGCACGACGGCGGCGGCGTCCAGCGGCGAGCCGACGAGGGCGAGCGGCGCCTTGTCGCGGATGCACAGCGGACCGCGGTAGACGCCGGGCCTGATCTGCACGACCCAGCGCCGGCCCGCGGGCGCCTGGCCGGCGGCGGGCAGGGCGTCGATGGCGGCCTGCAGCGAGTCGCCGGGGCTGACGACGACGTCGGGCGGCGTCGCGGCGAGGTCGGCCAGCGGCGGTGGCCGCCAGTCGCCGAGCCAGGCGGCGGTCTGCGCCCTTGCCTGCGCCGTCATGGCGAGCATCAGCAGCAGGGCCGCCAGCCAGCGCATGGTCAGAGCTCGGCCAGGTAGAGGGCCGGCTCGGCGCCCTGGGCGCGTTCGGCGTCGCAGCTGAACAGTACCTGCCTGCCGTCGGGCGTGAAGCTGGGGTGCGGGTGGGTGACCTGGCGGCTGTCCTTGTAGACGCCCCAGCTGCTGTCATGGCGGGCGATCCGGCGGGTGGCGGGGCCCTGGGGGCCGGCCTTGAGGTCGAAGAGGTGGAGGTAGGGGTCGCCCACCAGCATCTCGTTGCTGGCGCTGCTGTCGTTGCTGACCTGGCCGCAGCCGTCGCCGACGATGAGGCTGCCGTCGAAGTTGCTCATCAGGTGGGAGCACTGCGGCATGCTCATCACGACGCGGTTCTCCAGCGTGACCGGGTCCAGGCTGCAGATCCAGCGCTCCGGCGAATCGTGGCGGTAGCTCACGTAGATCATGGCGCTGCCGTCGGGCACCCAGAACTCGTGGGTGCAGCTCTCGCCCGGCTCGTGGGCCTTGCCGCAGCGGCGGTTGCCGCCGTCCTCGTCGATGAACCACATGCGCGCGTCGATGAGGTCGTGCGGGCCTTCGTGGCAGTAGGCGACGGTGCGGTCGTCGAAGGGACGGTACTGCGGATGGCCCAGCCAGCCGCGCTGCTCAAGGATGACGCTGCGTTGGCCGGTGCGCAGGTCCACGCTGAAGAGGCGGCACAGCGGCTTGCTGTGGAACATCTCGTTGAACTTCTGCCAGGTGTTCAGCGGGAACCAGTCGGCGGCGGCGATCTCGATGCCGACCATCTTGGTGCAGGCGCTGTTGGCCACCCAGGTGCCGTAACCCACCCAGCCCTCGGGCACGACGTAGGCGACCTCTTCCTGCAGCGTGGCCAGCTCCAGCCGGATGAGGTTGCGGTCGCTGCGCACGAAGTACACGAAGCGGTCGTCGGGGCTCATGAAGGCGCCGAAGGTGTTCTCGCGTGCGCCGTCGGTGAGCTGGATGGCCGTCTGCGTGGGCAGGTCCAGCAGGTGCAGGTTCCAGTTGGGGCTGGGCTCGGGGCCGAACTCGCCACCGAACATCAGCTTCGTGCCGTCGTTGGTGAAGCACTTCTGGTAGAAGTAGTTGCGATGGCAGGTGACGTCGGGCGGCGTGAGCCGCGTGACGCGGGCGGCGGTGTCGGGGTCCTCGTGCGTGACGAAGTTGAACTTGCGCTCGGTGGATTTCATGCTGAGTTAAGCGTGCTGAGGTTTGGCGGGCGCCTTGGGCGCTGGTGCGGAGAGCAGGGCGGCGTCGGGCTGCGGCTGGGCGCAATCGCTTCGTGTCCCCCGGCCCGCTGCGCGGGCCTCCTCCTTTACCTGCGCGATTGCGCCCAGCCACATCCCGACGCGGGCGGCAGGAGTTTTCTGCGTGGAAGGACGGCGGCGCAGCGCGAGAGCGCGGGTGGGCCTGATGCGAAGGTAAAGGAGGAGGGGCGCGCAGCGGCCCGGGGGACACGAAGCATCAGGCCCACCCGTGCTCTCGCGCCCATCGAGTTGCCGCGCCATCACTGAATCCTCGACAACAACGCATTCCCCTCATCCACCAGCCGGCGTGCAGCTTCGGCGTCGGTGGTCTTGCCGTAGGCGATGGTCTCGAAGACCTCGCGCATGAACTTCTGGAAGCGGGCGTGCTCGAACAGCGGCGCGGGCCGGATGAGGCGGCCGGCGTCGCGCTGGGCCTGGATCTGGTCGTGCGCAGCCAGTTCCAGCGGGGGCAGCCCGCCAGCCTGCTGCAGCACGGCCAGCGCGCCCTTGGCGCTGGGCAGGCCGCGGGTGCGGCCCAGGATGCGCGCGGCCTCGGGGTCGACCAGCAGGAAGTTCACGAGCCGGGCCGCCAGCTCGGGCTGGCGGCAGTTGCGGCCCACGGTGTACATGACGGTGGGGCGGCCGAAGAGGCCGCTGTCCCGGCTGCCTTCCAGCATCGGGAAGGCGCCCAGGGCCAGCTTCTCGCCCGGGGCGAGCGTGGAGGCGCGCAGGCCGACGACCGAGTCCCAGGTGTAGTTGCCGGCCCAGCGGCCGGCCACCCAGTCGGGCTGTTGTTCCGTGGGCTTCTCGGCGCCGCCGAGGCTGGCGCGCAAGGGCAGCGGCGTGGCCACGTGGCCGTCGACGAGGCGCTGGTAGGTCCGGACCCACTCCAGCGCCGCGGCGGCGTTCATCGCCACGCGCGGCCGGGCCGGGTCGACGAAAGGCGTGCCGTGCTTTTGCTGGATGTAGCTCTGCGACAGCAGGATCATGTCGTAGAGCTCGCCATCCAGCGGGTAGTGGGCGTCGCCGAGCTTGCTGCGGAAAGCGGGGCCGGTGGCGAAGAGCTGGTCCCAGGTCTTGGGCAGCGCGATGCCGGCACGGCCGAAGGCGGTCTGGTTCCACAGGAAGACGCGGGCGCTGAAGGAGGTGGGCAGGGCGTTGAGCTTGCCCTGCACGCGGCCGTAGGCGAGGTCGTCTTCGGTGAACTGGTCGAGGGCGAGTTCCCGGCTCAACCCGTTCAGGTCGGTGAAGCCGTTGCCGCGCTTGCTGAACATGGCGAGCCACGCCCAGTTGATCTGCATGACGTCGGGCTCGGAGCGGCCGGCGATCTGGGTCGTGAGCCGCTCGAGGTAGCCGTTGAAGCCCATGTACTCGGCCTTGACGCGTACGCCGTGGCGCTGCTCGAAGACCTTGAGCGCGGCCAGCGTCGCCTGGTGCCGGCTGGCGCCGCCCCACCAGGCGAAGCGCAGCACCGGCTTGTCCTGGGCGTGGACGAAAGGCGCGGCCAGCGCAGCGCCGCTGGCGAGGACGAGGCGGCGGTTCAGGTTCATGCGAGCAGGCTCGCGCCGTGGTCGTCCGCCACGAAGAGATGGGCATGCGCCATCTGGAAGTGCAGCGACAGGGCCGCGCCGCGGGGCAGGGCGGTCAGGGCCGTGCCCTCCTCGGCCGGCACGCGGGCGCTGAAGGCCAGGCCGCCGACGTCGAAGTAGGTGAAGACCTCGGAGCCCATGTGCTCGCAGAACTTCAGCGTGGCCTGCACCGGCACGCTGCCGGCCTTGGGGTTCAGGCCGATGTGCTCGGGCCGCAGGCCGAACTGCACGGCGCCGTCGGCTCGAGGCTTGAAGCGGCCGGCGGGCAGGGGCAGGTGTACGCCGCCGAGTTCCACCGCGCCTTCGCGCAACTGCGCTGGCACGATGTTCATCTCGGGCGAGCCGATGAAGCTGGCCACGAAGGCATTGGCCGGGCGGTCGTAGAGGGCGGTGGGCGTGTCCACCTGCTGGATGACGCCGGCCTTGAGCACGCAGATGCGCTCGCCCATGGTCATGGCCTCGGTCTGGTCGTGCGTGACGTAGATGGTGGTGGCGGGCTGGCCGGCGTCGCGCAGGCTGCGGTGCAGCTCGGTCAGGCGAACGCGCATCGCGGCGCGCAGCTTGGCGTCGAGGTTGGACAGCGGCTCGTCGAAGAGGAAGACCTCGGGCTTCTTGACGATGGCCCGGCCCACGGCCACGCGCTGGGCCTGGCCGCCGCTGAGCTGCTTGGGGTAGCGCTCCAGCAGGTGCTCCATCTCCAGCAGCTGGGCGGCGTGGCGCACGCGCTGATCCAGCTCGGCCTTGCCCGTCCTGGCCAGCTTGAGGCCGAAGGCGAGGTTGTCGTAGACCGTCATGTGCGGGTAGAGGGCGTAGTTCTGGAACACCATCGCGATGCCGCGGCCCTTGGGGGCGATGTCGTTGACGACGCGCCCGCCGATGTGCAGCTCGCCACCGGTGATGGACTCCAGCCCCGCCACCATGCGCAGCAGCGTGGACTTGGCGCAGCCCGAGGGGCCGACGAAGACCATGAACTCGCCGTCACGCACGTCGAGGTCGACGCCGTGCACGGCCTTGAAGCCATTGGGGTAGGTCTTCTCGACCTTGCGCAGGGAAACGGCGGCCATCAGCCTTTCACGCCACTGCTGGTGGCGCCCTCGATGAAGTGTTTCTGTGCCGCGAAGAAGACCGCGACGGACGGGATCAGCGCGACGACGGAGATCGCGATGACGTTGGCCCACTCGACCTCCTCGGTCGCACCGATGCTCATCTTCAGCGCCAGGCTTACCGGGTACTTCTCGACCGAGGCGAGATAGATGAGCGGCCCCATGAAGTCGTTCATCGTCCAGATGAACTGGAACACGACGACGCTGATGATGGCCGGCTTGAGCAGGGGCACGATGATGTGCCAGAGCAGCTGCAGCGCGTTGCAGCCGTCGATGAGGGCGGCCTCCTCCATGTCGCGCGGGATGCCGCGCAGGAACTGCACCAGCATGAAGACGAAGAAGGTGTCGGTGGCGAAGGCCGAGGGCACGATCAGCGGCAGGTAGCTGTCCAGCCAGCCCAGCTCGCGGAACACCAGGTACTGCGGCAGGCGCAGCACGATGAGTGGCAGCATCATGGTGCCGACCATGATGCTGAACAGGATCTTCCTGCCCCAGAACTCGAAGCGCGCGAAGGCGTAGGCCACGAGCACGCAGGAGATCACCGTGACGACGATGCGCGGGATGGTGATGAGGAAGCTGTTCAGGAAGTAGGTGGCGAAGGTGTATTCGGTGCTGGTCTTCCAGCCCTTGGCGTAGGCCTCGAACGAGAAGTGGCTGGGCCAGAAGCCGGCGGACGTGAAGATCTCGCTGTTGCTCTTGAAGGAGGCGCCCACCAGCCACAGCAGCGGATAGAGCATGACGATGGCGGTGGCCGCCAGCATCAGGTAGCGCAGCCAGGGCGTGCGGCCGTCGTCGCCGACGGCGCGTTCATTCATCTCGGCTGCGGCGCTCATTTCCGGGATTCCTTCTCGCCGGCGTAGAAGACCCAGTACTTGCTGCTCCAGAAGGAGAGGGCCGCCAGGCCGGCGACGAGGGCGAACAGCACCCAGCTCAGGGCCGCGCCATAGCCCAGGTTGAAGAAGCGGAAGCTCTGGTCGTAGATGTAGAGGGCCAGCACGTAGGTGGAGTGCAGCGGGCCGCCCTCGGTGATGAGGTAGGGGCCGTTGAACTCCTGGAAGGCGTGGACCATCTGCATGATCAGGTTGAAGAAGATGACCGGCGTGATCAGCGGCACGGTGATCTTCCAGAACTGCTGGTTGACGCTGGCGCCGTCGATCTCCGCGGCTTCGTACAGCGACTTGGGCACGTTCTGCAGCGCGGCCAGGAAGATGACGCAGGCCGAGCCGAACTGCCAGGTGAAGAGCAGCACGATGGTCCACATCGAGTAGTGCTCGTCGGCCAGCCAGGGGATGGGGGCCAGGCCGACCTTGGACAGGATGATGTTCACCAACCCGTTCTTGGCGAACAGGAAGCGCCACAGCACCGCGACGGCGATGGAGCCGCCCAGGATGGACGGGATGTAGAAGGCCGCGCGGAAGGCGTTGATGCCCTTGAGCCGGAAGTTCAGCACCTGGGCCACGACGAGGGCGAAGCCCACGCGCAGCGGCACCGCCAGCAGCGCGAAGGTGAGCGTCACGCCCAGCGACTTGCGGAACAGCGGGTCGCCGCCGAGCATCTCCTCGTAGTTGCGCAGGCCCACCCACTCCGGCGGGTCGATGAGGTCGTACTGCGTGAAGCTGAGCGCAAAGCTCATCACGAAGGGGAAGAGCTTGAACAGCAGCACGCCCAACACGAAGGGCAGGACGAACAGGAAGCCCAGCTTTTTGTTTTCGTACATCGCCCGGTGTCTCCTCCGTGGCTGTTGCGGCCCGCATTGTTGCGGGCTCGTTCAGGTCACCTCGCGAGCCAGCCCCCGTCCACGGCGATGGTGTAGCCGTTGACGTAGTCGGACGCCGCCGAGGCCAGGAAGACGACGGGGCCGGCGAGGTCCTCGGGCTTGCCCCAGCGGCCGGCCGGGATGCGCTCCAGGATGGCGTTGTTGCGCTGCTCGTCGGCCCGCAGCTGGGCGGTGTTGTTTGTGGCCATGTAGCCCGGCGCGATGGCGTTGACGTTGATGCCGTGCTGGGCCCATTCGTTGGCCATCAGCCGCGTGATGCCCATGACGCCGCTCTTGCTGGCGGTGTAGGAGGGCACGCGGATGCCGCCCTGGAAGCTCAGCATCGAGGCGATGTTGATGATCTTGCCGCCCGAACCCTGCGCCAGGTAGACCTTGGCCACGGCCTGAGACAGGAAGAAGACCGATTTCAGGTTCAGGTCCATGACCTCGTCCCAGTCCGCCTCCGAGAACTTGATGGCGTCCTCGCGGCGGATGATGCCGGCGTTGTTGACAAGGATGTGGACGGCGCCGTTCAGCGCCTTGGCCTGACTCACCAGGTCGGGGATGCAGCCCACGTCGCCCAGGTTGGCGCGCAGGTCGAGGAAGCGCCGGCCCAGGGCCTGCACGCCGGCCTGGGTCTCCTCCGGCTCGGAAACGTTGACGCCGACGATGTCGGCCCCCGCCTCGGCCAGCGCCAGCGCCATGCCCTGGCCCAGGCCGGTGTTGCAGCCGGTCACGATGGCCGTCTTGCCGGCCAGATGGAAGTTCTGAAGAACCATGTGTTTGTCCAAGGCGCCGAGGGCACCGGTTGCGCGGCGCACGGGGCCGCCGCGGTGGATGGGAATCGGCTGAAACGCAGTTCCACTTTTCCCGATGCCACGACTTTAGGCAGGCGGATAGTGTTGCGGAATCATGGTTTCTAATTAGTGAACCGATGTTCCGATTTTGCGTGCTTCAACCTATCATCGTTCGCAAGCCGGACAAAAACGCACGAACATGAGCAGCTTCTTCCTCAACGACGACGCCCCGTGGCACGAACTGGGCGATGGCATCCGCCGCAAGATCGTCGGCCATACGCCGGAGCTGATGTCCGTGCTCGTGCAGTTCGACAAGGGCGCCATCGGCACGCCCCACGCCCACGACGCCCACGACCAGATCGCCTACGTGATCGCCGGCCGCTTCGAGTGCGAGGTCGGCGGCGAGCGCTGCGTGCTCAAGCCCGGCGACGCCTTCGTCGCGCCGCGGCTGACGCGGCATGGTGTCGTCGCCCTCGACGACGGCGCCACCCTGCTGGACCAGTTTTCCCCACGTCGCGACGACTACCTCTAGCCGCCGCGCAGATCCGCGCACGCACTGCAGCGTCGCCGGGTTCCGAGATTGACGGGTGCCCTGCGTGCGCCCGGGTAGCACGACCAAAACCCGAGAGCCGCCAGCGCGATCGCGCCCAGGCGGCCTTGCACCAGGAGACTCACATGCCCGCATCCCGTCCGTCCCACCGCTCGCGCCTCCGCCCGGCGGCCCTGGCCGTCAGCCTTGCCACGTTGCCCGCGGCAGCCGCCTGGGCGCAGACCGCGCCCGCGGCCGACGCCAAGGCCCAGCAGCTCGAGACCGTCACCGTCACCGGCATCCGCGCCTCGCTCGAAAGCGCGCTGAACAAGAAGCGCGAGGAGTCGGGCATCGTCGACGTCGTGCGGGCCGAGGACATCGGCAAGTTCCCCGACACCAACCTGGCCGAGTCGCTGCAGCGCGTGCCCGGCGTCGTCATCGACCGCGATGCGGGCGAGGGCCGGCAGATCACCGTGCGCGGCCTGGGCGGCGACTTCACCCGCACCCGCATCAACGGCATCGAGGGCCTGGCCACCACCGGCGGCACCGACAGCTCGGGCGGCAACAACCGCAGCCGCACGATGGACTTCAACGTCTTCGCCAGCGAGCTCTTCCAGCAGATCACCGTGCGCAAGAGCCAGTCGGCCGACGTCGACGAAGGCTCGCTCGGCGCCACGGTCGACCTGCTCACCTCCCGCCCCTTCGACCTGAAGAAGGGCTTCACGGCCATGGCCTCGGTCAAGGGCTCCAACAACGACCTCTCCGGCAAGACCACGCCGCGCGCGGCCTTCCTGCTGGCCGACACCTTCGCCGACAGGAAGCTCGGCGTGCTCGTCTCGGGCGCCTACTCCAAGCGCAACCTCTACGAGGAGGGCTTCTCGACCGTGCGCTGGGACAACGGCACTTCGTCGGGCGGCTGGTGCGTGCCCCAGGGCGCGACGGTGGCTCCCGGCACGACGCTGCCGGCCGGCTCCACGGCCACCACCTGCGGCCCGGCCGCGCAGGGGGCGACCCGCCTGGCCAACACGACGGACAACGTCGCCGCCTACAACCTCGCCAGCAGCGCCGCCAACTTCCACCCGCGCCTGCCGCGCTACGGCCGCCTCACCCACGAGCAGGAGCGCATCGGCCTGACGGCCTCCATCCAGGCGCGGCCGACCGACCGCACGCTGCTGACGCTGGACCTGCTCTACTCCAAGCTCGACGCCACCCGCCAGGAAGACTTCCTGGAGGCCATCTCCTTCAGCCGCACGCTGTCGCAGGGCGGCAAGCCCCAGACCAGCGTCGTCGAGGCGCAGTACGACGCCAACGGCGCGCTGCTCTACGGCAAGTACAACAACGTCGACATCCGCGCCGAGTCGCGCTTCGACAAGCTCAGCACCGTCTTCAAGCAACCCACGCTGACGGTCGAGCACGAGTTCTCCGACACGCTGAAGTTCACCGGCCTGCTGGGCCGCGCCGACTCCAAGTTCAAGAACCCCATCCAGACGACCACCACGCTGGATGCCCCCAACGTGAGCGGCTACGCCATCGACTTCCGCGGCAACGACCGCGCGCCGGCCATCACCTACCCCTTCGATCCCACGCAAGCCGGCGGGGCCCTCGGCTTCGTCGGCGTGGCGCAGGACGGCAAGTCCACGGCCATCACCAACGGCACCTCCAGCGAGATCCGCATCCGTCCCAACGGCACCAACAACCGCAACGACGTAGTGCAGCTCAACCTCGCCTGGGAAGCTGCCGACGGCCTCACCCTCAAGGGCGGCACCAGCTACAAGAAGTACGACTTCCAGAGCTACGAGTTCCGCCGCGCCACCGAGAACATGTACGCGCCGCCGAGCGGCAACACGGCGGCCAGCCTGAGCACGCTGCTCACGGGCTTCGGCAAGCAGTCCGACCTGCCCGCCGGCACGCCGACCTCCTGGGTCATCCCCAACCTCAACGCCATCGCCAGCCTCTACGACATCTACTGCAACTGCCTGAAGAGCGGCCCCGCCGGCGGCCCCGGCGACTTCACGCTGGCCTCCATCACCAACGGCAATGCCCGCGGCAACAACCGCGCCATCGTCGAGACCGACCGCGGCTGGTACGTGCAGGCCGACTTCGCCACCCGCCTGGGCGGCGTGCCCATCCGCGGCAACCTCGGCACCCGCTACGTCAAGACCGAGATCCAGGCGACCGGCTACGTGGCCACTGGCGGCGGCACCCAGGTCACCGTCGGCAACCACTACGACGACATGCTCCCCGCCGCGAACCTGACGGCCGAGCTGACCCGCGACTTCCTCGTGCGCGCCAGCGCCGCCCAGGTCATGACGCGACCGACGCTCGCCGCCCTCAACCCCGGCGGCACGGTCAACACCACGGGCAACCTGTCCATCACCATCGGCAACCCCTTCCTGCAGCCTTTCCGCGCCAAGACGCTGGACACCGGCTTCGAGTGGTACTTCCAGAAGAACGCGCTGCTCGGCCTGGGCCTGTTCTACAAGGACATCGGCTCCTACATCCAGCAGAGCGTGCAGACGGTCAAGTACAAGGACACCGGCCTGCCGATGAGCCTGCTGCCGGCCAACTTCACCGGCGAGGAGCAGTTCGCGCTGACCTCCAGCTTCAACACCCCGGGCGGCAAGCTCAAGGGCCTGGAGCTCAACTACCAGCAGCCCTTCACCTTCCTGCCCGGCCTGCTGAAGAACTTCGGCGTGGTGGCGAACTACACCTACGTCACGTCCAAGATCGCCTACTTCACCTCGGCCTCCAACCCCACGCCCATCACGGCCGACCTGGTCAACATGTCGCCGCGTTCGTGGAACGGCTCGCTCTACTACGACGACGGCGCCTTCAGCGCCCGCGTCTCGGTGGCCAAGCGCTCCCGCTACCTGCAGCGCGTGCCCGGCCAGAACAACAACGACGTCGAAGGCAAGAACGGCACCACCAACGTCGACTTCTCGATGTCGTACAAGTTCAACGACCAGCTGGACCTGACGCTGGAGGCCATCAACCTGACCAACCAGGCCAACGACCAGTACATCAGCAGCCAGCGCAACAGCGTCGTCGTCAACAACGTGACCGGCCGCGAGTACCTCATCGGCGCCCGCTACAAGTTCTGACCGGAGGCCGCATGAAAGCCACCATCCTGCTGGCGGCAGCCCTGCTGTCGTCCGGCGCGGCCTCGGCCGCGCTGCTGACGGTGGGCTCGCCCGTCACCGCCACCTTGAACGGTTCGGCCGACGGCCTGCTCGGCCTGGACCACGGCTACCAGGCCGAGCCGGGCAGCAACACCACGGCGCTGACCGACGGCGACATCGAGTTCATCGCCGCCGATTTCAGCTTCATGCTGGACCTCGGCAGCGACGGCCGGCTGCGCGTCTACGACAACACCGGCACCGGCCTGCTCGATGGCCTGCGCGTCGTCGAACTGAGCTTCGCCGACGCCGGCCTGCACCTCGGCGGGGCCCACCTGCTCGGCGTGCTGCCGGGCGGCCAGGTCGGCTTCGAGACCCTCGGGCCGCAGTCGCTGCGCATCACGCTGCAGGACGTGCAGTTCGGCGGCGCCTTCGCCAGCGTCGACGCCCAGCTCGTCAATGCCGTGCCCGAGCCGTCGACCGCCGCCTTGGTGGGCCTGGGCCTGCTGGGCCTGGCGCTGCGCCGCCGCACCAACCGCTAACTCCTTCTCCAGGAGACCGTCATGAAGCTGCCCGTGAGCCCATGGGCGGCAGCGCTGTGCGCGCTGCTGGCCCTGCCTTTGCCCGCCTTCCCGCAAACCGACCCGGCCCGCGAGGCGGCGCCGCCCGACGGCTTCGCCGCCCTCGGTGGCGGCACCGCCGGCGGCTCGGCCGCGGTGGCGACCCAGATCTACACCGCCACCAACCGCCAGCAGCTCCTCGCCGCCCTGGCCAACGGCGGCAGCCAGCCCAAGATCGTCAAGGTCGTCGGCAGCATCGACATGAGCGAGGGCCAGCCCTTCACGAGCCATGCCGACCAGGACCGGCGCGCCATGGTGCGCCTGCCGTCCAACACGACCCTCATCGGCGCCGGCCCGGGCGCCGGCCTCGTCAACGGCCGCATCGAGATCATCGGCGTGTCCAACGTCATCGTGCGCAACCTGGCCATCATGGCGCCCTGCGACGTGGCGCCCGTCTGGGACCCGACCGACGGCGCCACCGGCAACTGGAACTCGGCCTACGACGCCATCACGCTGCAAGGCGCCGAGCGCGTCTGGATCGACCACAACACCATCACCGACGCGCCCATCACCGACGACCTGCTGCCCATCGAGAACGGCAAGCTCAAGCAATGCCATGACGGTGCCATCGACATCACCCGCGGCGCCAACTACGTGACGGTCTCCTACAACGTCATCGACAAGCACGACAAGACCATGCTGATCGGCCACTCCGACAGCTACACCGCCGACATCGGCCGGCTCAAGGTCACCCTCGCCAACAACGTTTTCTCTAACGTCACCCAGCGCTCGCCGCGCGTGCGCTTCGGCCAGGTCCACCTCTTCAACAACTACCACGTCGGCAGCAAGACGGCCTCGCCCTATCCGCACAGCTACAGCGTCGGCATCGGCACCGGCGGCCAGGTCATCTCCCACGCCAACGTGCATGCCATCGCCGGTGCCGCGCCGGGCTGCGCGTCCGTCGTGCAGGCGCTCAATCCCGGCGCCGCCAGCAGCTTCGCCGACAGCGGCTCGCTGCTCAACGGCGCACCGCTGGGCGCCTGCCCGGTGTCGAGTGCCGTCGGCTGGAGCGTGCCCTATGCCTTTACGCCGCGGCCCGCCGCCCTCGTGAAGGCCAATGCCCTGGCGCGCGCCGGCGCCGGCAAGCTGACGACCAACGTCAGCGGCAGCGGCTCGGTCGGCGTGCCGCCGGGCAGCGTCGTGCCGGCCCGCAACGCCGTCGGCGTGCACACCGACACGGCCATCGCCATCGCCTTTGACGCCGCGCCCACCCTCGGCACCAGCGGCACCGTGACGGTCCGCCGCAACAGCGACGGCGCCGTCGTCGACCGCATCGACCTGTCCACCGCACCCTCGGCCACCGACACCCAGGCCATCATCCCGCGCACCAACCTCGAGATCGACGCCATCGCCCTCGGCGCCATGCCCGAGAACGCCGCCCGTGCCCGTTTCGTCTGGTACCGGCCGGTCAGCATCGTCGGCAACCAGGCCGTCGTGCGCCTGCACAACAACCGCCTGGCCTTCGACACGGCCTACACCGTCACGGTCGACGCCGCGGCCTTCTCGGGCCGCATCGACAGCTCGCCCTTCGCCGGCCTGAGCTGGACCTTCACCACCCGCAGCGCGCCCGCCAGCAAGGCCAGCGTGACCGTGGACGACGACGGCGCGACCGCCGACTTCCGCACCGTGCAGGGTGCGCTGAACTGGATCATGGCCTGGTGCTCCACTGGCAGCTCGTCCAGTTATGGCTGCAACACCGCCGCCACGCCCAAGACCGTCGCCATCCGCAACGGCCTCTATCCCGAGCTGCTGATGCTGCGCAACGTCGCCAACCTCAGCCTCGTCGGCGAGAGCCGGGACGGCGTGCAGGTGGGCGTGGACAACTTCGAGTCGCTCAACAGCGGCAGCGGGGCCAGCGCGGCGGCGGCCGGCACGGCCCTCACCACCGGCGGGCGTGTCGTCGGCCACCGCGTGCTCGGCGGCGGGCGCTCGGTGCTGCTGGTCGAGAACAGCGACCTGCTGCAGCTGCGCGGCTTCACCCTCGTCAACCCGCACGGCCGCGCGTCCATCTACGACAACCAGGCCGAGGCCCTCTACTTCAACACGAGCACCACGCCCGCGGCCCACCGCTTCGTCGGCCGTGAGATGAACTTCATCGGCGAGCAGGACACCCTGCAGCTCAAGGGCTATGTGTGGATCTACAAGTCGCTGGTGGCCGGCAACGTCGACTTCATCTGGGGCAACGTCATGGCCGCGCTCTTCGAGGACTGCGAGATCCGCAGCGTGCTCGACGCCTCCAGCAGCTCGCCGGGTTATGTGCTGCAGGCCCGGGCGACGGCGGGCGACACGGGCTTCGTCTTCCTCAACAGCCAGCTCACGGCCGGCCCCGGCGTCACGGCCGCCTACCTGGCCCGCAGCGGCGGCACGGCCAGCACCGCCTACGTCGACAACATCGCCTTCATCGGCAACCGCATCGGCCCCCACATCCTGCCGGTGGGCTGGTGCGTGGGCACGGGCACCAGCAAGACCGGCACCGGCCAGGGCAGCTGTGGCAGCAACCCGCCGCCCTGGGCCGGCACGGCCAGCGGCGGCGCGACCGACGCGGCCGGCTGGCGCGAATGGGGCAGCCTGGACCTGGACGGCCATGCGCTGGACACCGGCGCCCGCCTGGGCCTGGCCAGCGTCACGGTCGGCGGCGCGAACGCCAACGTGCAGTTGGCCAAGACGCTGGACAGCACGGTCGGCCTCACGAGCCGCGCCGACATCTTCTACCGCTCCACCATCGCCACCGGCGCGCCCGGCGGCTGGGTGCCGGCGCCGTGAAGCGCCTGGCTGCTGCCCTCGCCATCGCGCTGACCGGCTTGCCGGCCGGCGCCCAGGGCCAGCCGCCGGCCGGGCCGCGCCTCATCCTCGTGGGCGACTCCACGATGGCGCCGCGCAGCGGCTACGGCAACGCCCTGTGCGCGCGCCTGCAGCAGGTGGCCTGCCTCAACCTCGCGCGCGGTGGGCGCTCCAGCAGGAGCTACCGCGCCGAGGGCCTGTGGAACACGGTGCTCACTCTGCTGAACGAGAGGGGCCCGGGCGACGTGAGGCAGAAGACGCTGGTGCTGATCCAGTTCGGCCACAACGACCAGCCCGGCAAGCCGGGCCGCTCGACCGACCTCGCCACCGAGTTCGGCCCCAACCTGGCGGGCTATGTGAACGACGTGAAGGCGGCCGGGGCGGAGGTGGTGCTCGTCACGCCGCTGACGCGCCGCAGCTTCAAGGGCGGGGAACTCGACAACGACCTGCGGCCCTGGGCCGAGGCGACGCTGCGCGTGGGCGCCGAGCTGGGCGTGCCGGTGCTGGACCTGAACGCCAGCAGCAGCGAGGCCGTCCGCGCCCTCGGCCAGCCCGCCGCCGACACCCTGGCCGAGGCGCCGCCGCGCTTCGACCGCACCCACCTCGGGCCCAAGGGGGCGGCCCTGTTCTCGCAGTTGGTGATGGACGGCCTGCTCAAGCTCAAGCCGGAACTGGCGACCGCCCGGACGCTGGACCCCTGACCGCGCCGGCGCGCGGGCTCAGGGCAGGGCGACGGTGACCAGGGCCATCGCGTCTTCCAGGGCCTGCACGTCATGCACGGCCTCGCGGTCGAGGTAGAGCAACTGGCCGGCCTGGAGTTCATGGCGCCCGGCCGGCGTGTTCACCGCCAGGGTGCCCGACAGGCACTGGATGGTGATCTCGCGCGCGACCTTGTGTGGCGGCAGGGCCTTGCCGGCGGGCAGCACCAGGCGCATCACTTCCAGGTCGCGTGACTTGAACAGGGCGACCGTCCGCGCGCCGTCGGGGTCGGCGGCGCCGGGCAGGATGTCGATGGCTTGGCCGGGAGCGGCATGCGGGATGGCCATGCGGGCCAGTATGCGCCCGGTGCCCTGTCAGGCCAAGTGGAGAGTTTGGGGCCGGGCTTCAGCCCAGGGACTCGTCGACCCAGGCCGCGTACCCGGGCGTCGCTTCGGCCACCGGCAGCGCGAAGATGGCGGGCAGCTCGTAGGGATGCCGCTTGCGCAGCAGCTCGGCCAGGGCGGCGTAGCGGTCGGCGCGGGTCTTGAAGAGCAGGCGCACCTCGGGCTCGCAGGCCAAGGCGCCCTGCCAGCGGTAGGTGCTGCGGATGGCCTCGGTCTGCACGCAGGCCGCCAGCCGCGCGTCGACGGCGGCGCGCGCCAGGGCGTCGGCCTGCTCCTGGGTGGCCACGGTCGTGAAGACGGCCAGCATGTCCATGCGCTTGCGGGGTCCGGTGCGTCTCGTCGAGGCGAAGCCGCAACTATGCCAACGCAGCCGCCGAGGCTTCAAGCCTGCCGTGCCAACCACGCGGCGGCCTCGGCCTGCTGCTCGGGCCCGAACCGGTGCCCGCCCGCCGTGGACCTCGTCGTCAGCCCACCCTTCGGCCACGCCCGCCGCAGCTGGGCCCAGGCGGCCTGCACGCCGTCCCACGGAAAGAGACCATCCTCGGGCGAGCCGAAGAGCAGCAGGGGCCGGAGCGCGATGAGGGCGGCCACGTCGGGGTGGTCCAGCTCCGCCGCGAGGCCGGGGTGCAGCATGCTGAAGGCGGACTGGCCCTGCAGCGTGTGCTCCCCGGCGCGCAGCAGGCCCTCGCGGGTGCACATCCAGTGCGCGGCCACGCAGGCCGAGACCTCCTCGCAGACGGCCGCCAGCTGCCAGGCCCGCAACGACCCCATCGAGAAGCCGAGCACGGCGACGCGGCGCGGGTCGACGCCGGGCTGCTCGCGCAGCCAGCGGTGGGCGCGCAGGTCGTCGCTGGCGATCCAGCCGGCCCAGTGGTGGCCGAGCTGCATCAGGTGGTTGGCCAGGGCCTGCTGGTCGTCCTTGGCGAAGCCAGGCCGGCTGCGCTCGCCCCAGCCGGGCGCGTCGATGGCGAGCACGGCGAAGCCGGCCGCCACGAGGGTGTCGCCGACGAAGCTGCCGCCGAACCAGCGCTGCGCCCAGGCCTCGGCCGCGGTGTCGTCGGCCAGGGGGCGGATGAGCTTTTCCTTGCCGAGGTCGAAGCGGGCGCCATGGTCGTGCAGCAGCAGCACGGCCGGATGCGGGCCCGGGCCGCGAGGCCTCAGGTAGAGGGCGGGCACGCGGTCGCCGATGGCGCCGCGCAAGGTGAGCGCCACGGCGGTGTGGCCGTCGCGGGCCTGTTCGCCCAGCACCTCGGTGGCGAAGGCGCTGCCGTCGTCGCCAGGCCGCAGCACCAGCCGGCGGGCCGTGGCCAGGGCCTCGGTGCGCCAGGCGGCATCGGCACGCCAGGCCAGGCGGGGTTGCCACGCGGACTGCAGCCGGGCGAGGGCGGCGTCCAGGCCCTCGGCGCCGGCGGCGAGCGGCCACAGCCCCAGGCCGGCGAGGATCTCGCGGCGGCGTTGCATGGCCAGCCTCACCGCCTCGCCGCCTCGAGCGGTCGCATGGGCCTCAGCCCTCCATCAGGTCCTGCATGGCCTCGCGCGGGATGAGGGCGCCCGGGTGCTGGATGACGCGTGCCGCCAGCCGGTTGCCGAAGGCCGCGGCCTCGGCGGGCGCGTCGCCACGCAGGCGGCGGGCCAGGTAGCCCGCGGCGAAGGAGTCGCCCGCGGCCGTGGTGTCGACCACCCGCGGCACGGCCTCGGTGGGCACGTCCTGCCAGGTCTGGCCGAGGCCGACGCGGGCGGGCAGGGGGCCGCGCTTGATGGCGATCTCGGCCACCGGCAGCGCCTGGGCCGCCGCCACGGCCGCATCGAGGTCGGGCAGGCCATGCAGGGCCTGGTGGTCGTCGGCCGTGACGAGGGCGAGGCTGGCTGCCGCGAAGGCGCGCTCGTACCAGTGGCGTGCCGCTTCGGCCGAGGCCCAGAGCCGCGGCCGGTAATTGTTGTCGAAGGCGACCAGGGCGCCGCGCGAGCGCATGCGGGCCATCAGCGCCAGCACGCGCTCGCGGCCGGCGTCCGGCAGGATGGCCAGGCTGATGCCCGAGAGGTAGAGCGCGTCCAGCGCCTCGGCCTGTTCCTCCAGGGCCGTCGTCGCGGCGTCGAAATAAGCCCGCGCCGGCGCCTGGTCGCGCCAGTAGTGGAAGCGCCGCTCGCCGCCGGCATCCAGCTCGATGAGGTAGAGCCCCGGCAGCCGGCCCGGCAGGCGCTGCACCAGCCCGGTCTGCACGCCTTCGGCGGCCCAACGCTCCAGCAGCCCGGCGCTGAGGCTGTCGTCGCCCAGGGCCGTGGCGTAGTGCACCGACAGGCGCGGGCCGCCGCAGCGGGCGAGGTAGACGGCGGTGTTCAGGGTGTCGCCGCCGAAGGTCTGGCGCAGGTTGCCGAAGGCCGGGCCCTGCAGTTCCAGCATGCATTCGCCCAGGGCGGCGATGGAGAGCTGCGCCGGGGCGGCCGAAGGAGAGTCAGTCACGTGGATGGAAAATGAAACGGCGGTTCAATAAGATAGCCTGACCCGCTGAAAACCCGCACATGGTTTACCCCGCCACGCAGGCGCCGTGGATACCGGCCGTTACTCGACGGTCCGGGCCGGGCGCCCCGATGATTGGGGACTGCCGCTTCGGAGAGCGCCCCATGTCTCTCATCGACCCGCTGGACGTCGGCGCGCTCGACGTCTGCATTTCGGAACTGCTGGTCGCGACGGCCGACGGCCATGATCCCGACCTCGATCGCCACATCACCGATGTGCTGAGGATGTTGCGCCGGCAGCTGCACATGGATGTGGTCTTCGTCTCGGAGTTCGTCGACGGCCAGCGGGTGTTCCGCTTCGTCGACGGCGGCGACGCCCTGGGCCTGCATGCCGGCGGCGGTGCGCCGCTGGAGCAGAGCTATTGCCAGCGTGTCGTCGAAGGGCGCATGCCGGAGTTGGTGACCGACGCCGCGCCCCTGGTGGCCCGGGGCGACCTGCCGGAGACCGGCATCGCCGTCGGCGCCCACCTGAGCACGCCGGTCGTTCTCGCCGACGGCAGCATCTACGGCACGGTGTGCTGCTTCAGCAGCGCGGCACAGCCCGGCCTGGAGGGCAACGCCCTGGCCTGCCTGCGCCAGTGCGCCCGCCTGGTCGCCCGCAAGGTGGACGCCGAGCGGCGGGCCGATTTCGCGCCGACCCAGCCCCACTGGCCCGCCACCGGAACGTCGGACCTGGACCGGCCAGCCTGAACCGCTCACTGAGGAGAACCCATCATGGCGAACGACGGATTCGGACACGAGGTGCCACCACGGCACGCGCAGCAGACCCACCGGCAGGTGACGCGCTACCTGGTCGTGCTGCCCACCGGCGATGGCGCCGTGGCGCGGCTTTTCCTGGCCGACCGCACGCAGGTGGCGGAGTTCGATGCCGGCACCGAGGAGGTCGCGCAACTGACCCGGGGCGTCAGCGCCACGGCGGGCGCTGCCGGGCCGGAATGGAACCGCGCGCTGGCGAGCCACACGCCGGCCGAACGGACCGCCGCCCGGGTGTACGAGCTGGAACCCTGAAGTGAAACAAGCCCCTCGTCCGGTCTCGCTCCGGCTGAACGCCGGCAAGCCCAGTCGGTCCCCCGAGGGGACGGCGATGCTTGCGGCATCAAGCCGCAAGCATCGCCAGCGCGGGCCGGCTCGGGAACTGGAGTCGGACACAAGCAGTCCCTGCGGACTGCTTGTGCCTACGACAGGCCAAGGGCCTCTGGCCCTTGGCAGCCCAGCGCTCGGCCCGCAATTACCCCCGTTTCATGCGTCGCGGGCAGCGCTAAGCACCATGGACAACTGAGATCTCTGAGGCGGCCTCAGCGGCAGGCCGACGCCGCCAGCCAGCCGGCCAGCTGGGGCAGCCAGTCGTCCACCGCCTGGGCCAGGCCGCGCACGGCGCCGGCCGCGTCGGCCGTGGGCGCGGGCCGCTCCAGCCGCCAGTGCTGCTGCAGCGCCGGTGCCCCCACCGCCGCCGGCCATAACGTGGCATGCGCGCGCAACACGACGCGGCTGTCCGACGGGCTGGCAAAGACCTGCTCGAACTCGTCCAGGCCCACCGCCAGCAGGGCGGCAGGGCGGCCCTCGCAACCCGGGGCGGACGCGAGCTGTTCGCGCAGGCGCTGGGTCAGCAGGGCGGCTGGCGGGGCGGCCCAGACGCTGTCGCGGTAATGCTCCAGGCGCTGGGCCTGCCGGAAGGTGAGGCGGTAGGCGATGCCCTCGCCGGCCAGCCAGGGCGGGGCCGTCACGTCGGCCAGGCGCCAGGCCAGCGGTGCCGAGGCGGCCGGAGCCGCCGGAGCCGGGCCGAGGTCGTAGACCGCGCGGCTCGGCACCGTGGGCGCGAGGGAGCAGCCGCCCAGACAGGCGGCCAGGGCGATGGAGCCAAGGAGCCGGGCTTTCATCGCGCCCCCGCCTTCAGGCGTTCGTCGAAGCCGGCCTCGCCCGGCCCCGGAGGCTGGCCGCGCCGGCCGAAGAGCAGGCTCTGCGGCTGGTCGCCGAGCTGGTCGGCGGCGCGCTCGACGCTGCGGCTGGCGGCGGCCAGGTCGGCCACCAGGGGCCGGGTGCGGGGGGCGGTGTCGCCCACCAGGGCGAGCTCCAGGTTGCGGCTGGTGGCCTGCACCTGGGCGGCGGCGGCGTCCAGCCGCTCCAGCACGGCGCTGCGGGCGCGCAGGTCCTGGGCCAGTTGCTGGCCCTCGGTGGCCAGGCCCTCGATCTGGCGCAGGGCCGCGCTGGCGCGCTGGGCCGTCCCGTCGGCGTCCTTCATCAGCGCGGGCAGCTCGCGCGCGGCCGGCTGCAGGGCGGCGACCAGGCGCTGCGTGTCCGCGGCCGTGTCGTTGAACTGTGTCAGGGCCTGGCCGAGGCGGGCCCGGTTGTCGTCGCTGAGCAGGGCGTTGAGGCGGTCGGCCGTCTCGACGAAGCGCGACAGCAGCAGCGGGCCGCTCTCGGCCAGGCGGTCCAGCAGCGTGGGCCGCAGCGCGATGCGCGCGCCCGGCGCGGCCCGCCTGAGCGGCGCGTTCGCATCGGCTTCCTCCAGGCCGACGAAGGACAGGCCGGTGACACCCTGCAGCCCGAGCTGGGCATACGTCGTCGCCGAGACCGGCGCGCTCGCGTCCACGGCGATGCCGACGAGGATCTGGCGCGGGTCGGCCGGGTCGAAGCCGATGTTCTCGACATAGCCCACCTCGACGCCCCGCAGCTTGACCGGCGACTTCAGGTTCAGCCCCGGCACGCCGCTGCGCGACACGACGGTGTAGCGCACACGCTCCGTCCGGTCGCCCTGGAACCAGGCGACGGTGGCGGCGAGGGCGAGGCCGAGCAGCAGCACGAAGAGGCCGGCGGCGATGGCGTAGGCTTTGTTTTCCATGGTGTCTATGAAACGGCTTCACCTCTGAGCACGGCCGGGACGCCGCCCTCGTCGCTGGTGTCGTCCAGGCTGAGTCGGAAGCGCTTCACGTCCTCCTCGGCGCAGCGCTCGAGGTGGCCGAGGAAGAAGTTGCGCACGAAGGAATGCGGCATGCGCGCGACCTCGGCCAGGGGGCCGCAGGCGATGATGTGCTGGTCGGCCAGCACGGCGACGCGGTCGACCACGGCGAAAAGGGTGTCCACGTCGTGCGTGACCATGACCACGGTCAGCTCCAGTTCCTCGCGCAACCGGCGCAACAGCTTGACGAACTGCTTGGCGCTGTCGGGGTCGAGGCCGGCGGTGGGCTCGTCGAGGAAGAGCAGCTGCGGGTCGAGGATGAGGGCGCGCGCCAGGGACACGCGCTTGACCATGCCGCCCGAGAGTTCGGCCGGACGCTTGAAGGCGTCGTCGGGCTTGAGGCCCACCTGGGCCAGCTTGAGCATGACCAGCGGCTTGACGAGGTCCGGCGGCACGCTCTTGAGCTCGCGCAGCGGCAGGGCGATGTTGTCGAAGACGTTGAGCGCCGAGAACAGGGCGCCGTTCTGGAACAGCACGCCCCAGCGATAGCGCACGCGCTCCAGGTCGCGCGCGGCGCAGCGGCCCAGCGGGTGGCCGAAGATCTTCACGCTGCCCGCCTGCGGCACCTCCAGCCCCAGCAGCAGTCGCAGCAGCGTGGTCTTGCCCGAGCCGGAACCGCCGATGAGGGCGACCACCTCCCCGCGATAGACGGTCAGGTCCAGGTCGCGGTGGATGACGTGGCCCCCCAGCACGGTGGTGACGCCGTCGACCTCGATGATGGGTTCGGGGGCGCTCATGCGATGCATCCCATAGGGGCGCGCCGCGGACGCCAGACACAGCCACAGAGGCACAGAGGCACAGAGAGGCCTGCAGCCCGGCGCCTCTGTGCCTCTGTGCCTCTGTGGCTTTGTTCGGTGTTCATCTTCAGATGCCGACGTCGGAGAACAGGACCGCGAACACCGCGTCCACGACGATGACCAGGGTGATGGCCGTGACGACCGACTGCGTGACGCCCAGGCCCAGGCTCTCGGTGTTGGGCTTGACCCGCAGGCCGAAGTGGCAGGCCAGCAGCGCGATCAGGCCGCCGAAGACGACCGACTTGCTCCAGCCCAGCCACAGGTTGGCCGGCTGGACGACGCGCGGTAGCGTCTTGGCGAACTGCAGCGGGTCCAGCCCCAGCTGCAGGGCCGCCGCGGCCATGCCGCCGACCAGCATCAGCGCACTCGTCCACAGCGCCACCAGGGGCAGGGACACCGCCAGCGCGACGACCTTGGGCAGCACCAGGCGCACGGTGTGCGAGATGCCCATCACCGACAGCGCATCCAGCTCCTGGGTGACGCGCATGACGCCGATCTGGGCCGTCATGGCCGAGCCGGAACGGCCGGCCACGATGATGGCCGCCAGCAGCGGCCCCAGCTCGCGCAGCACCGCCAGGCCGAGGATGTTGATGACGAAGATGTCGGCGCCGTAGGTCTTGAGCTGGCGGGAGATGAGGTAGGACAGCGTCAGGCCGACCAGGAAGCCGACCAGCGCCGTGATGGGCAGGGCCTGGGCGCCGGTGCGGAAGATGTTGGCCGAGATCTCGCGCCAGCCGATCAGCGACGGATGGCGCAGCACGCGGACCAGGTCGAGCAGCAGGCGGCCGGTCAGCGCGACGAGGTCCACGCCGTGGCGGGCGAAGCCGGCCAGGTTGCGCCCCGCCCGGGCCAGCGAGGGCCCGAGGCCGGGCTGGCGCCGGGGGGCTGCGGCCGGCTGCAGGAACTGGGCGAAGAGCGTCACGTGCTCGGGCAGCCACAGCAGCCGGCCCGGTGGCTTGCGGCCCCAGCCCTGCCAGAGCGTGAGGGCGCCGGCGGTGTCCAGGCGGTTCAGGGCGCGCAGGTCCCACAGCGGCTGGCCGGGGCCGGCGGCGGCGGCGGCGATGCGCTGGCGGAACTCGTCGTAGCGCCCGCGCAGCGCCAGCAGCGTCCAGTCCCCGCTGACGTGCCATTCCAGCGGGCCCCCGGCTTCCAGGCGCGGCTCGGCGTCGGGCGTGCCGCCGACCGCCGACTCGGGCGGCTCGGGCAGGGGCAGGGCCACGGCGTCGCTCATGCCGCAACGATAGCGCCTCTCGCGCGACCGCCCCGTCAAGGGGGGGCGGCGAAGGCCTGGCTACCATCGCTTGAACCTTTTGCCGCCGTGTCGGCACTCACGCGCAAAGCAACCCGGGATTCGCAGGCATGTTGAAGTGGCTCAATGCCAGAAAAGCGCGTGAAGACGCCCCTCCGGCCACCCGGCCGGCGCGGGGCACGGCCGCGACCGAGCAGCTCGAGCTCCAGCTGCTGGATGGCGTGCGGCGCGGCCGGCGGCCGGAATTCGAGGCCCTGTACCGGCTCTATCACCCGCGGCTGTGGCGCTTCCTGGCCCACCTGATGCGCCAGCCCGAGGCCATCGAGGAGGTGCTGAACGACGCCATGCTGGTGGTCTGGCAGCGCGCCGACAGCTTCGACGGGCGCAGCCGCTTGTCGACCTGGATCTTCGGCATCGCCTACCGCAAGGCGCTCAAGTCCATCAGCCGCCAGGACCTGCCCGTCGACGGCGACGAGGCCGACGAGCCGGCCGACCCCGGCCCGGGGCCAGAACAGCAGCTCGGCCTGGCCCAGCTGCGCGGCCGGCTGAAAGAGGCGATGGCGGAGCTGTCGCTGGAGCATCGTGCCGTGGTCGAACTGTGTTACTTCCAGGACATGGCCTATGGCGAGATCGCCGAGGTCGTCGGCTGCCCGCCCGAAACCGTCAAGACGCGGATGTTCTATGCGCGGCGGCGACTGCGCCTGCTGCTGGATGACCTGGCCGGTCATCATGGAGAGATGTCATGAGTGTGGTGGTGCCCATGGAACACGACGAACACATGGCCGTCCAGGCCCTGCTGCCCTGGTATGCGCGCGGCCGGCTCGATGCGGCCCAGGCCAGTGAGGTGCAGGCCCACCTGCTGAACTGCGCCGCCTGCCGTGCCGAACTGGCGGCCGAGGAGCCGATGCAGACCCTGCTCCAGGTGGCTGCCAGCCCGGCCGATACCGGCGACGTGGAGGCGAGCCTCGCCCGGCTGAAGCCACGCCTGCGCCCCCACCCGGCCGCGCCCAGGCCGGCGCGCTGGATGCCCTGGGCCCTGGGCCTGCAAGGCCTGGCGGTGGCGGCCCTGCTGACCTTGTGGTTGCAGGCCCGCCAGGACGGGCCTGACTACCAGGGCCTGGCGGCGGCCGGCAGTGCGCCCGTCGTGGCCGACGCCCTCGTCATGTTCAAGCCCGGCACCAGCGAGCGGCAGCTGCGCGAGCTCTTGCGCGCCCACGGCGCCGGCGTGGTGGCCGGGCCGACCGAGACCGGGGCCTGGCTGCTGCATGTGGACGCGCGCGGCCTCGCGGCGCTGCGCGCGGCCCCCATCGTGCAGATGGCCGAGCCGCTGCAGCCGGGGCCGCCGCGATGAAGGCTCGGTGGCGCTGGCTGCTCTGGGCCCTGGCCTGCTGTCTGGGCCTGGCCGCGGCGCCGGCCCGCGCCCAGGCGGAGGAGGCGCGGCGGCAGGTGCTGGTGATGCTGCAGCTGCCCAAGGCCCACTACCGGCCGGACGGCAGCTATGCCGGCACCTATGGCGAGGGCGTGGGCCGGCAGTCGCGCCAGCAGGTGGCGCAGGAGCTGGCCCGCCGCCACGGCCTGGAGATGCGCAGCGAGTGGGCCATGCCGCTGGCCGGGGTGGACTGCTTCGTCATGCGGCTGCCCGAGGCCGACTCGCGCACCCCCGCCCAGGTGGCCGAGGCCGTGGCCGCCGACCGCCGCGTCGCCTGGGCGCAGCCGGTCAACCTCTACCAGGGCCAGGGCGCGGCTCAGGAGCCGCTCTACGGCGCCCAGCCCGCGGCCCAGCAATGGCATCTGGCCGAGCTGCACGAGCTGGCGACCGGCCGCGGCGTGCGCGTGGCCGTGGTGGACAGCGGCGTGGAGGCCGGCCACCCCGACCTGGCCGGCCAGCTGGAGCTGAACGCCAACTTCGTCGACGACCGCCCGCCGCCCGCCGAGAGCCATGGCACGGCGGTGGCCGGCATCATCGCGGCACGCGCGGACAACGGCATCGGCATCGCCGGCATCGCGCCACAGGCCCGGCTGCTGGCTCTGCGCGGCTGTTGGCAGGCCGCCGACGCGCAGACGCTGTGCAGCAGCCTCGGCCTGGCCAAGGCGCTGTACGCCGCCATCCAGCACAGTGCCGACATCATCAACATGAGCCTGGGCGGGCCGGACGACCGGCTGCTGGCCCTGCTGCTGGACCAGGCCCAGGCGCGCGGCGCCACCGTCGTGGCGGCCATGCCGAGCTCGGGCGGGCCCTTTCCGGCCAACCATCCCGGCGTGCTCGTCGTCGGCATGGCGCCGCCGCTGCCGGCGGGCGCCGTCATCGCGCCGGGCCGGGACGTGCCCAGCACGGCGCCGGGCGGTGGCTGGGCCCTGGTGTCGGGCTCGTCCTTTGCCGCCGCGCATGCCTCGGGCCTGCTGGCCCTGGTGCGTGAACTCGGCGGGTCCCGCGGCGCCACGCTGCTCAGGACGACCCTGGTCACGGCCGGACCCGGCCGCATCGACAGTTGCGCCACGCTGGCGCGCCAGGCGCCGGGGCGCATCCCGGCCTGCACGCGGCTCGGGCACACTGCCGACTGATGCCGCCCGCGTGCCCAGCCCGCCTCCTCCTGCTCCTCGCCGCGCTGTTCGCCGGTGCCGGCTTGGCGCGCGCCGACGTGGGCGCGACCCTGTCCGTGCAGACCGATGCGCGCGAACGAGGCATGAGCTACAGCGCCAACCGGCCGGGGGCCCAGCTCGGCCTGGCCTGGGACGGCAGCGGCGGCTGGTATGGCGGCGCCTCGCTGACGCAGGCTCGGTTCGCCGACCGCCACGGCGCCTGGCTGCGCCTGTACGGCGGGCGGGTCGTGGGCCTGCAGCCGGGACTGGACGGCGAGGCGGGCCTGGTGGTGCATCGCTTCGAGAACGTGTCGCGCTACGACTACGTCGAGGCCTATGCGGGCCTGCTCGCCGAGCGCTGGAACCTGCGCGTCTACGCCTCGCCGGACTACTACGGCGTCGGCCAGCGAAGCCTCTACGGCGAGGTCAACCTGCGCTGGCCGCTGGCTGCGGGCATCGCCGCGGTGGGCCATGCCGGGCTGCTGCGCGGCTTCAGCGCGCAGCGCCCGGCCTACCTGGACCCGCGCGGCGCGTCGCGCACGGACCTGCGCGCGGGCGCCGCGTGGCAGCTCGGCGCCAGCAGCGAGATGCAGCTCGCCTGGGTGGCCGCCAGCCGCGGCGGCCCCTACACCTGGACCGACGCCACGCGCCGGCGCACCGTGGTCCTGCAGCTCACCACCGCCTTCTGATCCCTCCGGCCCGCCAGACCCTCCCTAGCTTGACCTCGCTTTGAACCGCGGCGATGCGGTGCGGAACTCATGCCGCAACGACAGCCGAAAGGTCAGCGATGAAGTTGAAGAGATGGGCGTGGAGCGCGTTGTGCGCGGCAGCCGCGATGGTCGCGGGCTGCGGCGGCGGCAGCGGTGCGGGGCTGGACGGCAATGGCCGTCCCATCGGTGAAGGCGCGGACCCGGGCGGGCCGATGACGGCGAGCTTCGCCTCCATCCAGTCGCACGTCTTCACGCCCGTGTGCACCGCCTGCCATGCCGGCGGCGCGGCGCCCCAGGGCCTGCGGCTGGACGCCACCAACAGCTACGCCATGCTGGTGGGCACGGCGAGCGCGGAGGTGCCGTCGCTCAAGCGCGTGGCCCCCGGCGATGCGGCCAACAGCTACCTCATCCACAAGCTGGAGGGCCACCAGTCGGTCGGCGCGCGCATGCCCTTCGGCGGCCCCTACCTCGACGCCAACACCATCGGCCTGATCCGCCAGTGGATCGACAACGGAGCGCAGCAATGAAGGCCGCACGACTCTTCCTCGGCCTGGCCCTCGCGCTGCTGATGGCGGGTGCCGCAAGGGCCGAGCCCTACCTGGCCATCCGGGCGGGCCTGAAGTGCGTGGCCTGCCACGTCAACCCCACCGGCGGCGGCCTGCGCAATGCCGTGGGCAACAGCTTCGCGCAGAGCGTCATTCCGGCCAACGCGCTGCCCGACGCCCTGCAGGGCTGGACCGGCTCGCTGCTGGACGACCGGCTGCGCCTGGGCGGCGACTTCCGCACCGCCACCACGCGCACCTCGGTGTCGGGCCGGCCCACCACCAGCGTCGGCGGCACCGAGCAGACGCGGCTGTATGCCGACGTGCAGCTCGTCAAGGACTACCTCGGCGCCTACCTCGACCAGCAGGTGGCACCGGGCAAGTCCGAGCGGCAGGAGGCCTATGTCCGCCTGTCGACGCCCGGCCTGGGCTGGTATGCCAAGGCCGGCCAGTTCTACCTGCCCTTCGGCTGGCGGCTGCAGGACAGCCTGGCCTTCGTGCGCCAGCTCAGCGGCGTCAGCATGACCGTGCCCGACAAGGGCCTGGAGCTGGGCCACGAGAGCGACGAATGGTCCATCCAGCTGGTGCGCAGCAACGGCCCCGGCAACAAGGGCACCACCACCGGCCACCAGACCACGGCCCAGGCGATCTGGATGCAGCCCTGGGGCCGCGTGGGCGCGGCGGCGGCGCAGGTGAAGTCCACGGCCGGCGACCGCCAGGCCTACGGCCTCTTCGCCGGCACCACGACCGGGCCCGTGACCTGGCTCGGGGAGATCGACCTCGTCAGCGACGCGGGCTACCCCGAAGGCAAGCGCCGCCAGTTCGCGACCCTGCTGGAGGCCAACTGGCTGGTCCGCCAGGGCCACAACCTCAAGCTCACCGGCGAATACCTCGACCCCGACCGCCACGTGGCCCACGACAACAAGGTGCGCTACAGCCTGGTCTACGAGTACACGCCCATCGCCTTCGCGCAGCTGCGCGCGGGCTACCGCAAGTTCGGTGGCATCCCGCAGAACGCGGTGGACAACCGGCGGCAGACCTTTGTCGAGCTGCATGCCATGTTCTGACGTCATCGTCGAGCGCACGGCCGGGACGGCACCGGCCCTCGTGCGGCTGCCGCTGGCCACGCTCTACCTGACCGAGCGCTGCAACTCGCGCTGCGTGAGCTGCGACTACTGGCGCCACGGCGGGCGGGACGTCGACATTGGCACCGTCAGGCGCCTGCTGCCCGGCCTCGCCGCCCTTGGAACCGGGACCGTGCTCGTCTCCGGCGGCGAGCCGCTGCTGCATCCGCAGTGGGCCGGCATCGCGGCCCTGCTGCGCGGGCAGGGCCTCAGGCTCTGGCTGCTGACGGCGGGGCTGGCCCTCGCCAAGCATGCGGCCGAGGTGGCCGGGCTCTTCGAGCAGGTGACGGTGTCGCTGGACGGTGCCACGGCGGCGACCTATGCCCGCATCCGCGGTCTCGACGCCTTCGATGCCGTCTGTGCCGGCGTGCGTGCGGCGGTGAGCGAGGGCCTGCGCGTCAGCCTGCGGGTGACCGTGCAGCGCGGCAATGCCGGCGAGCTGGGCGATCTCGTCGCGCTGGCCCACAGGCTCGGCGTGGCGGGTGTCTCCTTCCTGGCGGCGGACGTGTCGCATGCCGAGGCCTTCGGCCGCAGGGCCGCTCCGGATGACGGCATCGCCCTCGGCGCCTCCGAGCTGCCGGTGCTGGCCGCCAGCCTCGACGCGCTCGAGCGCGACCATGCGGCCGACTTTGCCAGCGGCTTCATCGTCGAGACACCGGCCAAGCTGCGCCGCATCGAGGCCCACTACCGCGCGAGGTTGGGCCTGGGCGAGCCTCCGCCCGTGCGCTGCAATGCGCCCGAACACTCGGTCGTCATCGAGGCCGGCGGCGGCCTGCGCCCCTGCTTCTTCATCGCCGGCGCCGGTGGCCTGGGCGAGGGTGGTCTCGTCGAGGTGCTGAATTCGCCGCCGCAGCGCCGCCTGCGCGCCGCCATCCGGGCCGGGAGCCGGCCCGAATGCCAGCGTTGCGTCTGCGCCAAGTGGTTCGAGGCATGAGCAGGCCGTGCCGGTGCAGCCGATGGAGCTGAACCTCGTCAACGCCGTCGACCGCGAGGGCCGGCCGCTGAGCCTGGGCCTCGTTCACGGCCGGCTGTCGGCGTGTGCGCGGGGCCGCCGTGTCGACCTCGGCGGCGCCCGGGTGCTGCCAGGCCTGATCAATGCGCACGATCACCTCCACCTCAACGGTGCCTTGCCGCGGCTGAGCTACCGAGATGGCTACCGCAATGCCGCCGAGTGGATCGCCGACATCACGCCGCGGCTCGGCAGCGACCCGCTCCTCCTCGCCCATCGTGCCCGGCCGCGGGCGCAACGCCTGCTCGCCGGTGGTTTGAAGAACCTGCTCAGCGGCGTGACGACGGTGCTGCACCATGACCCGCGCGACCCTGCGCTGGAGGCGCCCGGCTTTCCGGTCGACGCGCCGGCGCCGGCCGGCTGGGCGCACTCACTGGCGCTGGATGGCGAAGCGGCGGTGCGCGAATCGCGCCAGGCGGCGGGGCCGGGCGGGCTCTGGGTCATCCACGCCGCGGAGGGCGTCGACACCGCCGCCGCGCTGGAGTTCGACAGGCTGGACGCGCTGGGCTGCATCGCGCCGGGCACGCTGCTCGTCCACGGGCTGGGCCTCAGCGCGTCCCAGCAGCGGCGGCTGGTTCAGGCGGGTGCGGGCCTCGTCTGGTGCCCGGGCTCGAACCGGCATCTGTTCGGCCGCACGCTGGACCCGGCCTGGCTGGCCGGCCGTGGCCGGCTGGTGTTGGGCAGCGATTCGCGCATCAGCGGTGGGCGCGACCTGCTGGCCGAGCTCGCCCTGGCGCGTGAGCTGACCGGTTGGCCGGATGTGCGCCTGGAGGCCTGGGTCACCGAAGGCGCCGCCGCACTGCTGGGCCTGCGCGACCGCGGCCGGCTCGCGCCCGGCTTGCGGGCCGACCTCGTCGCGCTGCCACCGGGCCTGCCGCTGTCCCGTGCGGTCCGGGCCGACCTGCGGCTGGTGGTCGTTGCCGGACAGCCGCTGTATGCCGACGCCGATCTGGGCGAAGCCCTGGGCCTGGTGCCCGTTCGCGTGGACGGCCGCGCCAAGGCCCTGGCGCCTCACCTGGTGGGCGTGGTGGAAGAGCCCGGGCTGGAGCTTCTCCCGCAGGCACCCTCGCGCGTGGCCGCCTGAACCGGGGCGCGCCGTGCACGTCGTGCAGATCGATCCCTTCCCCGACATGCTGGGCCGCCCGCCACCGCAGCTGCTGGCCGACTGGTGGACGCTGGTGCACTGTGCGCGTTCGGTGAAGGATGCCGGTGCGAGGGTCAGCGTCGTGCAGGCCAGTGTGCGCCACGACCACCTGGCGCAGGACGGCGTGGACTACCACTTCCTGCCGCTGGACGATGGACGCGGGCGCGCCAGCGCAGGCCTGGCCCGGCTGCTGCAGCGCCTGCGGCCCGACGTGATCCATCTGCACGGCCTGGGCTTCCCGCGCGAGGTGCACTGGCTGGCGGCCCTCGCGCCCGGCGTGCCGCTGCTGTTGCAGGACCACGCCGCGCAGCCGCCTCGCCGGCCCTGGACGTGGTGGCGCTGGCGTCGTGCCTTCGCGCGCGCCCGCGGCCTGATCTTCTGTGCCAGCGCCCAGGCGCGGCCCTTCCAAAGGCGGGGCCTGGTGCCGGCCCGCACGCGCGTCTACGAGGTGCCCGAGGCCAGCAGCGACTTCCGGCCGCGGGAGCGTCAGGCCGCACGGCTCCTCACCGGCCTGGCCGGCGATCCGGTCTTGCTCTGGGTCGGCCACCTCGACGCCAACAAGGATCCGCTCGCCGTGCTCGACGGCGTGGCGCTGGCGACGCCGCAGCTGCCCGGGCTGCAGCTGTGGATGTGCTTCGGCAAAGCGCCGCTGCGGGCGGCCGTCGAGCAGCGCCTGCGTGACTCGCGGCTGGCCGGCCGTGTGCACCTGCTGGGCCGGGTGCCGCACGCCCAGGTCGAACAGCTCATGTGCGCGGCCGACTTCCTCGTGCAGGGCAGCCACCGCGAGGGCTCGGGCTACAGCGTCATCGAGGCCATGGCCTGCGGGCTCAGCCCGGTGGTGACCGACATCCCCTCCTTCCGCAGCCTGCTCGGCCCCCTGCCGATGCAACATGCCGCCGCGCTGTGGCCGGTGGGCGATGCGCCGGCCCTGGCCGAGGCCCTGGTGAGGCTCGCGCCGCGGTCGGCTCAGATCAGGATGGAGCAGGTGCTGAGCCGTTTCGAGGCGCACTGCTCGCTGGCGGCCCTGGGGCGAAGCCTCGTGGCGACTTACGAGGACGCGTTGAGGCCATGACCGTCGCTCCCCTGGCCGCCGAGGGCATCGCGCTGAGGCGCGCGGTGCTTGCCAACCTGCTGTCGTCGGTGGGCGAGTCGGGCGCGCGCTTCCTGCTCGGCCTGGCGCTCGCCCGGCTGCTGCGGGCCAGCGAGCTGGGCCTGTTCGCCCTGGCCATGGCCGTCTATGGCGTGGCCCAGTTGCTGCGCGACCTGGGCATCACCACCTACCTGCAACGCGAGCCGGCATTGACGCAGGCGCGCTTCTCGGCCTGCCTCGGCCTGCTGGCCACCACCACGGCGGCCGTCACGCTGGCCCTGGCCGTGCTGGCCGAGCCGCTGTCACGAGCCCTGGGGCAGCCGCGCCTGGCGCCACTGCTGTGGGTGTTGGCGCCCATGCTGCCGCTCTCGGCCTTCAGCAGCGTGATGGCAGCCCTGCAACTGCGTGCGCTGGCGGCGGGGCCCATCGTGCGCATGTCGTGGCTGGGCCTGTGGGTGCAGGCCGGCGTGTCGCTGGCCTGCTGCGCGCAGGGGGCCGGAGCGCTCGGCCTGGCCTGGGCCCAACTGGCGACGACGGTCGTCTGCGGCCTTGCCCACCTCGGCATGCGCCCGCCGGGCCTGCGCTGGCGGCCGGCCCTGCGCGGCGCTCGCGAAGTGCTGGGCTTCGCCGGCCGGGCCGCTCTGCCTGCGGCTCTGACCAACCTGCACGGCCTGCTGCCCGATCTGCTGCTCGGGCGCCTGGGCGGCGCCCACGTGCTGGGCCTGTTCGGCCGGGCCCAGGCCGCCGTGGGCCTGTTGCAGACGCTGGCAGGCCGGGCGCTGAGCTTCGGCGCCTTGCCCGTGCTGGCCCGGCAACATGCCGAGGGCCGGGCGCTGGAGCCGGCTCTGCGGCGCGCCACCGCGCTGCTGACCGGCCTGGGCTGGCCGCTGCTGGCCTTGACGGCGGCTTACCGGGAGCCGCTGATCGGCCTGCTCTACGGCCCGGCCTGGCTGGACTGCGCGCCGGCCGTGCCGCCGCTGGCGCTGGCCGCCGCGCTGGCCCTGATGTTCAGCCAACTCGGCGCGGCGCTGTCGGCGGTGGGCCGGCCCGAGCTGGCCGCGGTGCCCGTGGCGTTGACGCTGGCGGCGCGCATGGGCTTCGGGCTGGCGGGATTCGACGGCAGCGTGGCGTCCTTCGGCTGGGCGATGCTGGCAGCCGCCCTGGTGGCCCTTCCGCTGCAACTGGCCCTGAGCGCGCGCCACCTGGCGCAGCCGCCGCGCGCGCTTGCCGCCGCCGTGAGGGGCAGCGCCCTGGCCGCGCTGGCGGTGGTGCTGGTGCCGATCGCCCTGGTGCCGCCGGCCTGGTTGGGGACGCTGTGCCTCTGTCGCCATCCCCTGTTCGAGGAAGTCGCTCAGCTGGCGCGGCGGCGCATGACGAGCAGGAAATGATCACCCAGCCTGTTGATGCCCGGCCAGCCGGCCACGCGCCGGTCCAACGCCCACAACCGCTCATGCCAGCGCGGATGGCGCTCGGCCAGCCAGGTCAGGTAGGGCGGCGGCACGAAGACGCACAGGCCCCGCTGAACTTCCAGCTCGAAGTGGGCGGCGAAGGCGGCATGGAACTCGGCGGGCGTGTAGTAGCGCGTCCAGATCGTGCCCCCGTTCATCCCCACCGCGACGGTGTCGCGCGCGAAGCGCACCCCGATGCGCGCCCAGCGCCGGCGCCACGCGTAGTGGGCGATCTCCCAGGGGCACCAGCGGCCGATGACGGTGAACACCAGCCGGCCGCCGGGGCGGACGAGCCGGGCGCATTCGGTGGCGACGGCTTGCAGGTCGGGAACGCAGTTCAGCGGGCCGAGGTTGGAGTAGGCGCCGTCGAAGAGGCCGTCGCCTTCGAGGCGGTGCAGCTCGTGGGCGCCGATGGCGCGCGCGTCGACGTCCAGCCCGGCATCCTGCGCGCGGTCCCGGGTGCGGGCCACCATGCGCTCGGACCAGTCCGTCGCCGTCACGCGGCGGCCCTGGGCCGCGAGGTGGACGGCGTCCAGCCCGGTGCCGCAGCCCAGGTCGATGAGGCGGCTGCCGGGCGGGAAGCTCGCGTCCAGCCAGCGCCACATCTCGGCGCGCATGTCCTGGATGGCGGTGTTGTTGCCGCGCGGGCCGTCGTAGTCGGCGGCCACGCTGTCGAAGGCCTCCTGGGTGTCGTTGAGCCGGGCCTGGAGCGGGGTGGGCGTGTTCATGTGGAGGGTGAGCCTTGAAGGTCGCGTTGGTCGTGCCCGGCGGTGTGGACCGTTCGGGCGAGGTGAGGGTGGTGCCGGCCCTGCTGGCCTTGCTGAAGCGGCTGTCGGAGCGGCACGAGGTGCATGTGTTCGCGCTGCGTCAGGACGTGCTGCCGGGGCGCTGGCACCTGTGCGGCGCGCACGTGCACAACGTGGGCGGCCGGCGCGTGGCCCAGGCCCAGCTGCGTGCCGTGGCGGCGATCGTGCGGGAACACCGCCTTGGCCGCTTCGACCTCGTGCAGGCGATCTGGTCGGGCCCTTGCGGCTCCACCGCCGTCGCCGCCGCCAAGCTGCTGGGCCTGCCCTGCGCGGTGCACGTGGCCGGCGGTGAGCTGGTGGCGCTCGGGGACATCGGCTACGGTGGCCGCATCGGGCTGCGGGGCCGCTGGCGCGAGGCCTGGGTGCTGCGCGGCGCCGATGTGCTGACGGCGGCCAGCCGGCCCGTGCTCGACCAACTGGCCGCCCTCGGCCACAGCGGCCGCCGCCTCCCGCTGGGGGTGGACCTGGACCTGTGGCCGCCTTGCGAGCCCCGGCCGCGACAGCCGGGCGAAGGCCTGCGCCTCGTGCAGGTGGCCAGTCTCAATCGTGTCAAGGACCAGACCTGCCTGCTGCAGGCCTTGGCCCGGCTCCCCGGCGCGGTGCTGGACCTCATCGGCGAAGACACGCTGGGCGGCGCGATGCAGGCCCTGGCGGCGCGGCTGGGCGTCGCCTCGCGGGTGCGCTTCCATGGCTTCATGACCCAGGCCCAGCTGCAGCCGGTGCTGGCGCGAGCCCATCTGCATGTGATCACCTCCCGCCACGAGGCCGGCCCGTTGGCCGTGCTGGAGGCGGCCGTGCTGGGCGTGCCCAGCGTGGGCACGGCCGTCGGGCATCTGGCGGAATGGGCGCCGGATGCGGCCCTGGTGGTGGCGCCGGGCGATGCGGCCGGGCTGGCCGGGCTCATCGCCCGGATCGACGCCGACGAGGAGCTGCGCCTGCGCCTGGCCCGCGAGGCCCAGCGCCGCGCGGTGGCCGAGGATGCAGACCATTGCCATGGCCAGTTCGAGCGGCTTCATGCCGAGCTGCTGGGGCGGTAGGCGAGGGCGCGATGCAGGTTGTAGATCGTCTGCACCCGGGGGGGCGAGCCGAGCAGGAAGCTCAACGCCTTGAGCCAGCGCGGCTTGCGCGCCCAGGCGGAGCTGGCGAAGAGGTGCTCTCGGACCGCGGCCAGACGGTTGGCGGCGCGTTCCTCGGGCGGTGGAACGAGCCGGCGCCAGGTGTAGGCCGCCGCCTCGCTCGCGGAGTGCGCCCAGTCGAAGCCCGGCAGCAGGGGCTGGTTCAAGTGGGATGGCGACCATTCGACCAGGCTGCCGTGCGCGACGCGGCTGCGCAGGCGGTGCGGGCAGGCCTCGATGGCCGGGGCCAGGGCCTCGTCCAGAACCGCCTCCGGCAGCCGGCCGGGGAAGAGCCGGCGTGCCAGCGTCAGGGGCGGCACGGCCCACCAGGCCGGCCGACCGTCGGAGGCGGGCGCCAGCGCCTCGCGCCAGGCGCCCGCGTCCAGCGTGGCACCGAGCACGGCGATGTCGTGCAGCTGGATGAGGCGCACGCTGCGGTGGCAGAGGTTGCCCGCGGTGTGGAGCAGCAGGTGGCGCATCAGCGCCGCGGGGCTGGCGTAGGGGTTGACCCCGGCGCGCGGCGCGGCCGGGAACAGCGAGGCCGTGATGTCCACCTCTTGCAGCGGCAGCGGCTCCTCGACGGCGGGATGCAGTTCGATCTTGGTCGGGTTGGCCTCGTGCTCTCCGAAGGCGCGGTCGTTGCCCCAGCCTTTGGGCTCGTAGGCGTCATGGCGGTGACGCGAGGTGTGTCGCTCGTAGCCGAGGGCCTGGATCACGCGGTCGGCCGCCGGCAGATCCTCCGGCCGGGCGAGCAGGTCCACGTCGCTCATCGGCCGCTCTCCCGGTGCGTACAAGCCCAGCGCCAGCAAGGCCGAGCCTTTCATGGCGAGCAAGGGCAGCCCGGCCTCCCGTGCCGACCGGTCGAGCTGCGCCAGCAGCTCGCGGGCGCGCCGTTCGCGCCGGCGGCTCTGGTCGAGCTGCTCCGCCAGGAAGGCCTGCCAGGCCGGCGGGCCTTGCCAGCGCAGCCGTCCGGCCAGCAGGCCGCTGATGCCGTGCATCACCGACACCGCCATGGCCGTCCGCCACTCGAAGTCGTTCCAGTGCGGCGCCTGGGCCGTCGGCGTGACCAGCTCGGCAGCCAGGCGATCCGTCGCGGCCTTGAGCGTCGCCTGCAGCACCGCCGCATTCGGCAGGGATTCGTCCAACTCACTCATTTCATTTCTCCATGACAACGACAACCTGGCCCGTCGATCCGCGCCGGATCGCCGACCCCTTCGGTGAGCGCGCGCCGCTGGCGCTGAGCCGCCGCTACGGCTTGCTGGGCGCGACCTTCGATTTCCTCAGCGACAGCCCCGAGCTGCTGGCCCTCGTGGACGCGGCCTACGGCGGCCTGCCCGCGCATGAACTGGACGGCCCGACGCTGCGGGTCGAGCTGCGAATGGCCGAGGACGACGCGGCCTTCACCGCCGAGCCGCCGCGCCCCCGCATGCTGGGCGGCGCCGGCCTGGTCGGGGCGACGGTGGACGCGCGCAACCTCGTCATCGTCCAGCCCGAGGCGGGCCGCGCGGTGGTGCAGCTGTCGCGCTCGATGCTGGGCTTCGGCTACCACGCGCGCTACGAGCTGATCGAGTTCGCCGTCTTCCAGCTGGCCGCCCGCACCCAGGGGCTGGTGGCCTTGCATGCCGGCTGCGTCGGGCTCGACGGCGTAGGCGCGCTGCTGATGGGCGTGAGTGGCGCCGGCAAGTCCACGCTGACCCTGCATGCCGCGCTGCAGGGGCTGGACTTCCTGACCGAGGACGGCAGCTTCGTCGAGCCGCGGACGCTGCGGGCGACGGGCGTGGCCAACTTCCTGCACCTGCGCTTCGATGCGCTGGCCTGGATCGACGATGCCGCGGTGCGCGCGCGAGCCCAGGCGTCGCCGGTGATCCGCCGGCGCAGCGGGGTGGAGAAGTTCGAGCTGGACCTGCGCGGTGGCTGGGTGCGGCTCGCGGCCCAGCCGCTGCGCTTGCGGCACCTCGTCTTCGCTTCTTCCGAGCCGGGCCGCGCCGGCGCGCTGCTGCGGGCGCTTTCCACCGACGAGCTGCTGGAGCGACTGCATGGCGACCAGGCCTATGCCATGGGTCAGCCGGGCTGGCCGGCGTTCGTGCAGGGCTGCCGCCAGCTGCACGGATGGGTGCTCGCGCGCGGTGCTCATCCAGCCGAAGGCGCCGCGGCCTTGCGCAGCTTGCTCATGGGTTGACGGTCTCGGGGCGCCCGATGCTCGCGACGAGCTCCGTCCAGCGCTGCTGCAAAGCCCGTGCGGCGCGGTGGCGGGCCTCGGCGCCGAGCCGGCCCAGGTCCACCTGGGCGTGCAGCAGATCGCGCACGGTGCGGTAGACCTCGGTGCTGAAGCTGCCGCGGAACATCATGGCCAGGTCGGCGCTGTCGTCCCAGTGCGTCTTCGCGCCGAGCTGGGCCTTGACCTGCTCATGGAAGCGCGTGCCCGGCAGCGGGTAGGACACGCTGACGCCGATGTCGTCGGGCCTGGCCTCCTCGACGAGGCGGCGGGTCTGCAGCAGGTCTTCCAGGGCCTCGCCGAGATAGCCGAGCTGGATGAAGAAGCCGACGCGGATGCCCACCGCCTGCAGCCGACGGCGCGCCTGCAGGATCTCCGGCACGGTGGTGCCCTTGTTCATGGCGTCGAGCACCTGCTGGCTGCCGCTCTCGGCGCCCAGCCAGGCTTCCTCGCAGCCGGCGTCGGCCAGCGCCCGAGCCATGGCCTCGCTGACGAGGTCGGCGCGGGTCTGGATGGCGAAGGGAATGCGCGCGCCGCGCTGGTCCACCTCGGCGGCGAACCGCTGCACCCAGTCGGCGCGGAAGCCGAAGATGTCGTCGGCGAACCAGATGTGGTCCGGCGCGAAGCGCGCCTTGAGTTCGGCCATCTCCACCGCGACGGCGGTCGGGCTGCGCTGCTGGTAGCGCTGGCCCCAGATCGGCTTGGCGCACCAGGCGCAGCGGAAGGAGCAGCCCTTGGACGCCGCCATGTTGAGGCTGAAGCGGCCGTGGGCCCGCATCCAGGTGCTGCGGTAGCGCTCGATCTCGACGAGATCCCAGGCCGTCGGGGCGTCGAGGTCGGCGGTGTCGGCCTGCGGTCGCGGCAGGCGGACGACCGGGGCCGCCGCTTCGCCCTTCACGCGCCGGCCCTCGAAGGTCGTGACGGCGTCTTCCAGCCCCTGAACCAGGGCCGGCCCCTGCAGGGACGGGCATGCCGACAGGCGCCGCAGCAGCACGGGCAGGGCCTCCAGCCCCTCGCCCCGCAGGGCGACGTCGGCGCCGGCATCGAGATAGGCCTCGGGTGCGTCGCTGGCGTCGGAGCCGGCCACGATGACCCGCGCGCCATGGCCTCGGGCCATGGCGATCATGGCGCAGGCGGCCTCGCGCATCCGGGCCAGGCACATCTTGCTCAGGTAGTTGTAGTTGTCCTCATAGAGCAGGACGACCTGGGGCCGCGTCGCGGCCAGCCGCTCGGCGAACTGCGTCGTGTCCTCGGCGAGCATGGCGTCGAAGAGGGCGACGTCGTGGCCGAGCCTGCGCAGCAGCGCCGCCACCTGCAGCGTGGCCAGCGGCGGATAGGGCTTGGCACGCTGGAACTGCTTGGTGTCGAAGCGCAGGAAAAAACTGTGGCCGACCAGGATGGAAAGCACGCCATCTCCTCGGGAGGGAATTGGCACGTGTGTCCCGCGGCAGGCACGGCAGGTTCAACGGTCGCGCCATGACTTCCAGTTCGCCCTGACCGGCGCCCCTATGGTCGGTCCCGCCTCACAGCTCACACCGGGAGAACCCACCATGCGCCCTTCACGCCGCGACCTCTTGAAGCTGGGGGGCACCTCGCTGGCGCTGCTCGCCGCGCCGGCCATGGCGGAGGGGGCCGAGCCGGTCATCGACGTGCACCTGCACGCCTACCCGGCCGACATGGCCCTCGACCAGCCGCTGCGCAACCCCATCACCGGCCAGACCCTGGCCATCCGCAACGGCGCCGAGCACCTCGCGGCCTGCCTGGCCGAGATGAAACGGCTGAACGTGACGCGCGGCATCGTCAGCGGCGGCTCGGGCGACCGGCTCGGCGCGGCCGTCGCCTGGCAGCAGCGTGACCCGGCGCGCATCCTCGTCGGCGCCGGCGTGCGCGGCTCCGAGGACACGCCGCTGCCGCCGCTGGACGAGTTGCGCCGCCTGCACGCCGCCGGGCGGCTGCAGGTCATCGGCGAGCTGAGCGCGCAGTACGCCGGCCGCTCGCTCAGCGACCCGCACTACGACGCCCTGCTGTCGCTGGCCGAGGAGCTGGACGTGCCCGTGGCCCTGCACACCGGCACCATGCCCGAGGGCACGACCTTCGACCCCTGCTGCCGCACCGCCCGCGCCCGGCACGGCAACCCGGAACTCGTCGAGGAGGCGCTGAACCGCCACCCCAGGCTGCGCCTGAACCTCATGCACTGCGGCTGGCCCTACCTCGACGACACCCTGGCCATGCTGATGCTCTACCCCAACGTCTACGCTGACACCGGGGCCATCGACTGGCTGCTGCCCCAGGCCGCGTTCAACGACTACCTGCAGGCCCTGGTGAAGGCCGGCTTCGGCAAGCGCATCATGTTCGGCACCGACCAGATGTTCTGGCCCGACGCCATCGGCCTGGCCATCGACCGCATCCGCTCCGCCGCCTTCCTGACCAAGGAACAGCAGCGCGACATCCTCTACAACAACGCCGTCAGGTTCTACCGGCTGAGGTGAAACGACCCCCGGCCCAACCCCGCGCGCTGGACGCGGCGCGTGTCTGGTCCGCCCCCCGAGGGGGCGGCGATGCTTGCGGCATCGAGCCGCAAGCACGTCGCCAGCGCGGGCCGGCTCGGGAGCGGCCCAGCGCTCGGCCCGCAAGACCCCGGTTGCATGCGCCGCTCAGCGCGGCGGTGCGGACAGCTCGCCCAGGGCCTTGCGGTCCTTGATGCGCTGGCGCTTGTCGGCCTGCTGCCGGGCCTGCGCCTGCTCCTCGGCGCTCGGCTCGGCCGGCATGGGCTTGCGCGGCAGCCGGGCGTCGGCGATGGCGGCGTCGTAGGCCAGCGTGGCGAGCACGACGGCGGCCTGCTTCATGTCCTCGGGCAGGGCGTGGTCGAAGGAGTCCACGTGGGTGTGGTGCAGCCGGGTGCCGTAATCTGCGGCGAGTTGGTCAGGCGCGGGCCGATGCGATCGGTGAGGTGCTGCAGGGTCTGCATCACCTGCGAGTGGTTGAAGCCCTGGTCGCGGATGGCGTTGAGGACTTCGGGGTCGGGCCTGGCGGCCCACAGCAGCGAGGGCAGCAGCAGGCTGGCGGCGGCCAGGGCGCGGGAGAGGTGGGCGAGCGATCGCATCGACGAAATCCGGCGGGCGGCGGGGTCAGGGAGCCGGAAAGTCTAATGACGCGACTGGACGGTGACCTTCGTCAGGCCGGCCGTGGCCGGTGCCCCTAGCTTGACGGCGCTGGGCCGGGTCGGGTCGGTGTCCTACAAGCCGGGGCGAAGCGCCGGCCCATCATGGCGGTGAGTTGTTACGTCAGGAGACCCGCCATGACGCGAGCATTTCCATGGTCCCGCCTGGCCGAGATCGCGCAGAGTCCGGACATCGAGCGCCTGCCCTTCCCGGGCGCCCAGCAGGTGCAGTTGATCCGCAGCAGCCTCAGGCGCCTGAGGGCGGCCCTGGCGCCATTCACGGCCGCCAAGTCCAAGGGCGGGGGCCATGCTCCACCACCGCCCAAGGTGGTGCGGCTCAAGCGGCGTTGAAGCCCCGGCTCACTCATTCGGCAGGTTGTCGTCTTGCCCCTCGACGGTTTTGGCCCACCGGCGGATGGCCGCCTTCAAGCGACGTTGCGCGGCATCGTCCAGCGGCATCGCCGCCACGATTCACGTAGCGATGCGCGAGCATCGCCATGCAGAACTCGCGGTCCTTGTCGCGCCCCGCCGCGGCCTTCGACATGAACAGGTCAGGCAAATCGAGGCAGTAGCCCACGCGCTGGTTGGTCGCGGCGCTCTGCACCCTGTGGACGCGGTCGATCCAGCCCCGCGGCAGTACGGCGGTTTCGGGACCAACGCCTTGGGCGTAGTAGCCGTAGGTCAGGTGAAATTGCGAGCCTTCACCGATGGCGCCATCGATCCTGTCGGCCAGCTCGGGTGCCTGCAGCGGATAGATGTCCGCTTCGGCCGACATCGTGAAAACCTCGGGCGGATTCGGAATCGGGCCCAGGATCGACTGGCTGCCGACGATGATGAACTCGTACTGGTCCGTCACGTCGGCGCTTGCGCGGATGATGTGTTCGAGTTCGTCGCGGGTCATGTCCGTGCCTGTGGTTCGGCATCACCCAGCACGACGCCCGTTCGCAGCTTGGCGACCTGGTCCAGCACGCCTTGACGAACCTGCGCAGGGAGCACCGCCGTCAGTGGCGATGCCTGGCGAAGCTCCTGCGCCCGCCGTGTTCGCGCCAGCACCTTGCGCCACTTCGCGCCGCGAAGAATCTCCTGCCACTCATGCCACAAGCCCATCGAGCGCGAGTTGCCCGACGCCAACCAGCGATCCAGCGTGTGCTGGGCCTGGAGGAGAAGCTCAGGGTCGGAGCGAGCCAGCCGGATGGCCGCCTCGTGCAGTGCCAGGCTTTGAAGGTCTTGAGCTTGATGTCGGGTGTCGTCGGTTGAGACGGTGACCTGTACGACCGGGCGGGCGCGCTTCGACCTTGCCGCCGCCGTTCCAGGCGGCCCGGGCTGCAATGCGTCGCCGGCCAACAAGGCCAATTCACCGCTGATGCCCAGCACCGACATCACGCGCAGGTAGGTCCCGATGGCCGGCCCCGGATCGCCCGATTCGACCGAACTCAGCGTGGTGCGGGAGATGCCGGCCCGCTTGGCCATCTCTACCGTGCCGAGGCCCTGTGCCTTGCGCAGACGTTTGAGCCGATCGCCGAGCTGCAGCAGCAACTGGCGTTCGAGGACCACGGTACCGTCGGGCATGTTCATTTGTCCATAATATTAGTCAAATGAACCATTTTTGTCCTGTTTGATGGCCATTCTGCGATCGCGCGCCCAGGACAGGATCGCGGGGCAGGGCCAGGGGGCAGGCCGCTCAGGCGCGTGCCGCGCTCACACCTTCTTCACGAAGGCCGACTTCAACCCCATGGCGCCGACGCCGTCGATCTTGCAGTCGATGTCGTGGTCGCCGTCGGTCAGGCGGATGTTCTTGACCTTGGTGCCCACCTTGACCACCAGGGACGAGCCCTTGACCTTGAGGTCCTTGACGACCGTGACCGTGTCGCCGTCCTGCAGCACATTGCCCACGGCGTCGCGGATGACGCGCGCCTCTTCAGCCGCGGGCTCCGCGGCCTGGGCCGGCCATTCGTGGCCGCATTCCGGGCAGATCAACTGGGCGCCGTCCGCGTAGGTGTAGGTGGACTGGCATTGGGGGCAGGCAGGCAGGGTCGTCGTCATGGGGTGCATTGTCCCCGGGACGGGAGGGCCGGCCCGCGGGCGCCCGGCTGCGGCGGCTTCGCTCAGGCGTGCTGGGGCGATTCGGCCCCTTCCGCGCGTGCCGCCAGCGCCACCGTCCAGTGCCCGCCGGCCTCCTGGCGCAGGCTGAGGAGGTCGTAGGTCTTCAACATGCTGAGCAGGCCGGAGTGCCCATGCGTCTGCGGCGAGAACGCGGGGTCGGTGCGCCGCAGATAGGAGCCGAGCGCGGCGACGGCAACGCGCCCGTCGGCGGTATCGGCGGCCAGCAGGCGCACGGCGTTCACCACCGACTTCGGGCGCTGCCTGGGCTTGGATTTGGGCACGGCGGCGGGCTTGGCCTGGGATGGCGCGGCATCGGCCACGGGCGGCGGGTCGGCCGGAGTCCACTCGAAGAACTGGTCACTGGCGTTGCGCAGCGCGTCCGGCGACTTGGCCTCGCCGACGAGGTGCACCGTCGCGCCGCGCTCGCGCAGCTTGCGGCAGAGGTGGGCGAAGTCCGAGTCGCTGGTGACGAGGCAGAAGGTGTCGGCGCGCCGGTCGAACAGGGCTTCCATCGCGTCGAGGGCCAGGACGATGTCGGAGGTGTTCTTGCCGGCGGCGTACTGGTACTGCAGGCAGGGCGTGAAGGCCAGGCGCACCAGGGCCTCCTGCCACCGGTTGGCCAGCGTGGCGTGGTTGCCGTAACCCCGGCGCAGCACGACCCGGCCGAACTGCGCCGCCACGCTGAGGGCGTGTTCGACGATCTCGGGCGAGGTGTTGTCGCAGTCGACGAGGACGGCGACGCGGGCGTCTGGGCCGGCATCAGTGAGGGGCGTGGCTTCTCGCTGGGCGTTAGCGCCACTGTCGCGAGGGAAGTCTGGACGGTCCAGCAGAAGAAAGGTCATGTTCCCGTCGAGAGGGCAGGGCAGGGGCGGTCTTGGCGACGCTGAGGGCGGGCTGGTCGGGCGCCGCCGCGCGGCTCTGGCTGAGCGCCTTCCCCTCACATTTTGCAGCATATATGCGGAAAACTTCAGGGGCCGTCACGGGACTCTTGCCGTTCCTCACAAGGCCAGCTCGTGGAACCGGATCAAGCACTCGGACAGGCACTCCGCAGCCTGCGTACAAAGCGCAAATGGACGCAGACGGACCTCGCACTGCGGGCCGACGTCGACCGCAACTACATCTCGCTGGTCGAACTGGGACGCAACAGTCCCAGCGTGCGGATGCTTTTCAAACTTTGCGATGCGCTCGACGTCGCGCCGTCGGAGATGCTCAAGGATGTCGAGCGGCGGATGCGGATGTTGGTGTCTTGATACATGTGCCACCTGTCTCGAACCACAGACCTACAGATTCGGCATGCAGTCCGAGCAGTGATCTGTCGACGCTGCGTGGTACGCCCGAGGGAACTCGCGCTGTTGCTAGCGTTTGCGATCTGCTAAGAAGACGCGTTGACTATGTTGACCAAGCAATTCGACTGGCAGCGTAGCAGGGGTGGCAGCAAGTGGAGCAGGTCGATCAAAGGCAGCGGAAACACGCCTAAGCGAATATGGAGCGGGTGGGCAGCTATTTAAGGCAAGAGGCGGTTCGCTTGCTTCCTCAAGCAGAAGCCGACCTTTTCGGTCGAACGGCCTTCAATCGTTTCTACTACGCCACGTACTTGGAGGTGCGTAGCGGCCTATCAAAGATGAAGGCGGAGTGGACTGGGGAAATGCCGCACGCAATGATTCCGGAAATCCTTCGTGGAACCGTTAAAAAAGAACTGACGAAAGGGCGAGCTAAGGCTCTTAAAGCCGATGACCATCAGTTGGCTGCGCAGTGTGCAAGTGCCGCATCGGCCGCTATGGATCTAGCGAAACTGCTAGATGAAGGCCGGCAGGTGCGCGTTACTGCCGACTATTATCCGGAAGTACTTGTAAATTTTGCCCGTGCGCCAGATTTCGAACTGAACTCGGTTGCCGTACTCTCTGCGAGTAGCTGGCCTTACCGAGCGAGGGTTTTTATGCAGGTGATTTCCGGGGTCTGGAGACAAGTTTATGTCTGGTGACTATTCGCAGCTTCTTTCTCTGCTTATGAGTAGGGGGCTGGATATTCTTGGATCAATTGTTAAGGACAGTGGCCCTCAAGGCGTAATATTCGTGCGGATTGCAGTGGTACGGGATGGCGAGAATAAACAGAGGCCCAGCAATCGACTGCTCTCGGAAATTAAAGAAGAGTTGCGTAATGTGGGCTACTCTGTTGAGTTTTTGCTATCTGACCCTCACGGAATTGATATGGAAGGAGGGCTGAGGGCGACGCTTATGCATGCCTTTGGATCTGATGTCAGAAATGTCTTTTTGTCACTTAACGAGCGCTCTGCGAATGTTTGGCTGGAGGCCAAGAGGCGCCTCGATGAGTCTGCGTTAGGCGCAATTAAGACGCGCGCCGTGCTATATTTGGCTGATCTTTCTATCACGCTAAGTGGCTTCACACTCACAACCAACGAAAATGTACCGTCCGACTTGGTTATTCTTAAAACTTTGCGCCAAATAGCTCCTGCTACAGAGGGCGAAGTTAAGAGAATGCTTGGTCGTCGGTTTGATGTGCCTTCAGATGACTGGATGAAACGTCGCCTGGATGCTTTGCGGAAGGCCGGTAAAGTTGTTTGGATTGCGGAAGGTAAGTTCGCCTGCTCTCTGGTTGCAACACGAGCGCTGGGAACTATTAAGGGGCGTGGTAGTCCAGACATCGCAAGACTACTTGCGTTGGCAAGAAAGGGCCGGTAAGCTTGTCTTGCGGGAGCCTCAGGCGAGGGTATGAATCATGCCCGCTTGCCAAGACCTTGCATAGAAGGAGCCGGATAAACGCCCGCGTCTCCTTCGAAGCCACAGTCGTTTATCCGGCTGCAATACGAAAGCTAAGCTTTGCTGAATGAGGCTCCCGCACCCTCTCCTTAATTCTCAGTTTTTTCAATACGCATCTCTTTCGGAGCTATTGAAGGCGACTGAGCGCGCGCTGTCTGAGTCAGAGCGCGAGTTGATGCTGCAGCTCTCAGGCAAAGGGCTTCCGCCTATTTCGTCCCGGGCAGCCTTGGCGGCGATGTTGGGGATAAATGAAGGGTTGATCTGGTCGTTTGAGGCAAGGCCAGGCAGACACTACCGGACGTTCTATATTCCCAAGGGAAAAGATGTTCGGAGGATAGATGCTCCACGGGTCGCCCTGAAGATTGTTCAGAAATGGATTGGGTTTCAGTTGGCTAAAGCCTACTTACCGCCTGAGCATGTATGCGGCTTCGTTGAAGGGCGTTCGCACATAGATGCCGCGCGGATTCACTGTCGGGCTACCTGGGTGTTTGGTGTCGATATTCAGAACTTCTTTCCCACAACGCCCATCGATGTGGTTGCAAGAGCGCTACTTGACATCGGCTACCATGAATTGGGTGCGGTATTAATTTCTCGGCTTTGCTGCTTTGAAAATGCATTGGCCCAAGGCGCGCCTTCGAGTCCTATTCTTTCGAATATGTGCTTTGCATCTTATGACCAGCGGCTCAAGGCAATTGCTGACAGGTACGGTGCTCGGCTGACCAGGTATGCCGACGACATAGTGTTCTCAGGACAAGATGATTTCCCAGTCGCGCTGAAGGAAGAAGTGTTAGGGATTTTTGCCTCTGGCCCTTGGGCATTGTCCAATCAGAAGATTAAATTGGCCGTTTGGCCTCAGCGATTGAAAGTTCATGGGCTGCTTGTTCATGGAGATCAGTTGCGGCTAACGAAAGGGTACAGAAATCGGTTGCGCGCGTATGAGCACCTATTGGCTGCCGGAAAGATAAGGGCTGAATCTATTTCCGTGGTTCGAGGACATTTGGGATATAAGGACCAAGTCGCAAAGCGGGCATAAAGTTTGAGCGGGGCGGTCGGATTCGAAACTGTTCCACCACCGCAACGTCGCCGCGAGGCGGACAAAGAAAAAGCCCCACCCGCTTTCGCGAATGAGGCTTCTTGAGTGGCTCCCCGACCTGGGCTCGAACCAGGGACCTACGGATTAACAGTCCGGCGCTCTACCGACTGAGCTATCGAGGAATTGTTCGGTATGGGTGCCCGCAGTGCGGTTGCTGCGGGCTCTCTGCTGAACCGCCCGCGTGACGCGGGCGGCTCGGAGTTCTTGGCTCCCCGACCTGGGCTCGAACCAGGGACCTACGGATTAACAGTCCGGCGCTCTACCGACTGAGCTATCGAGGAACAGAGCCCGCGATTATAGAGACTTTTTCGGGCCGTTCACAAGCAGCTTACAGGCGGACCTCCAGGGAAGCGCGCAAAGTTCTCGGCGCCAGGGGGTAGAGGTAGCTGTGCTCGAACTGCCAGGGCGCCTCGCGCCAGGCGCGGCGGTTGGTGAGGTTGTCCACGGCGGCGCGCCAGATCCAGGTCTGCTGGCCTGTGGTCTGCATGTAGCGCAGGCCGGCGTCGGCCACGGTCCAGGCGGGCACGGCGATGCCGTTGTCGGGCGTGGCGAAGCGGCGGCCTTCGTATTGCACGCCGAGCTGGGCTTGCAGGCCCGGCAGCAGGTCGTGCCGGACCTGGGCCTTGACGGTGGTCTGCGGCACGTTGGGCGGCACCAGGCCGTTCAGGCTGGCGTCGGCGCTGCCCTCGCGGCGGGCGCGCAGGCGCTGGGCGCTGGCGAAGAGGCCGCCGCCGCTCCACTTCAGGTCGGCGCTGGCCTCGATGCCGCGGTGGCGGGCATGGCCGTCGGTGCGGTGCTCGCAGCTCAGGTCCACGTCGCAGCTGCCGATGTCGCGCCACAGCGGGCGGCGGATGTCGAAGACGGTGAGCGAGCCTTCCACGCGCTGGGTGCCGGTCTTGAGGCCGATCTCGGTCTGGCGGCTCTTGAGGGCAGGCAGGGCCTGGCCGGCGTTGACGTAGCGCGGGCGGTTGGGCGTGACCTCGCTCTCCACGCCCTGACCCCAGCTGGCGTAGACCAGCCAGTCGGCCGCGATGTCGTGGCTCAGGGCCATCCAGGGCGTGGTCACGCTCTGGGAGTAGTCGGTCGCGCGGCTGCCGTCGGTGCGCACGCTCTCGCGGTGCAGGCGCGTGTGGCGCAGGCCCAGCCAGGCGCTGGTGTCGGCGCCCAGGGCCACGCGGTCGCGCAGGTAGAGCTCGCGGCTGCGCTCGTCGCGGTTGGTGTTCTCGCCGGTCAGGGCGGGCTGCGGGGCGGTGACGACGTTGCCGTCGATGGTGTCCACGCCGGTGAAGTTGTAGGCCTGGCGCTGGAAGCGGGCCTTGAAGCGGCTGGCCAGGCCGCCCACGGTCAGGTCGTGGCGCAGGCCGGCGAGCTGCACGGGGCCGCTGGCGGACAGGTCCAGCGCCGTGGTGTCGCGGTGCTCGTTCTCGCTGCGGTAGTCGTAGAGGTCGAAGCGGCCGTCGGGGCCGTAGCGGTCGCAGTAGTAGACGCCCTCGAAAGTGCTGGTCTCGTTGCAGTCCAGGCCGAAGCCGAAGGCGTTGCGGTCGTCGGTGCGCAGGCGCTGGATGCCGAGGTGGGCCTGGGCGCGCCAGTCGCCGGCGAGCTTTTGCTGCAGGCGCAGCGAGGCGTGGGTGTTGTCGAAGACGACGGGCAGGGTCCAGGGCTGGTTGTTGAGGTTGAGCCTGGGGTCGATGCGCTTCGCGTCGGGCAGGGTGTCGCCGAGCAGGCTGAAGCCGTCCTGGCTGGGCTGGCTCTGGCGGCTGAACTCGACCTCGGCTTCGACCAGGGTGTCGGGGCTGACGCGCCAGTCGCCGGCCAGGGCGGCGGTGTGGGCGCTGCCGCGGCTGCTGTGCAGTTGGGGGGCCAGGTGGGCGGCGGCCAGGTTCACGCGCAGGCCGAACTCGCGCTGGGCGCCGAAGCGCTGGGAGTGGTCGACGCTGGCTTCCACGGTGCCGCCCTGGATGGCGCCCAGGGTCAGCGTCGTGGCGTCGTCAGCCAGCGGGCGCTTGACGACGAGGTTGACGAGGCCCGCCGGGGCACTGGTGCCCGCTTGCATGCCGGAGCTGCCCTTGAGCACCTCGACGGCGGCCTTGTTGGCCAGCGAGAGCGCCGTCTCGCCGTTGATGGGCAGGCCGTCGCGGCGCAGGTTGTAGCGGTTGTCGAGGTCGAAGCCGCGCACCTTGAGCTGCGACCAGTAGCCGACGGCGTTGTAGCTGTCGGAGACGGAGGCGTCGAGCTTGGTGAGGCCGGAGAGCTGTTCGATGCCGGCTTCGGACAGCCGCTCGGCCGAGAGGCTGACGGCCTGCATGGGCAGGCGGGCGGGCGGGTCGGAGAAGCCGGCCAGGCCCGGGGCGGCTTCGGCAGACTTGCCGCTGACGCTGACCTGGGGGAGGGTCTGGGCGGCGGCGAGCTGAACGGCGAGCAGCGCCGTGGCGGCGCCGAGGAGGGAAAGAGAAGGTCGTGCCATCGGAATGCAAAGCGATGGCAGGTCGGCAAACACTGAAGACGCCAGGCCCCGGAGACTTGAAACGAAAGGGGGCCGCGGTTCCGGCTGCTTCCCTGCGCGAGGATTACCTCAATCAGGTTCAAAGGGACTGTCTCAGTCGATGGCGGCGGGCCATCAACACCCCTAGCGAAAACGCGTCACGGAAAGCGACGCGTCGGCTTGAATTCTAAGCGCTGGCTTTGCGGACCTCGCCAGGCCTGCGCAATGGCGTCACAGCAAGGCGCAAGGGCGCAGACAGTGGCAGCGCCACGGCAAGCCCTTGCAACGCCGCTGTGGCGCCATTTCGCGGGCCACCACCCGTCAATCAAAAACGGGGGATTCCACGCCGAGTACCTTGTGCAGCTTGGGGCTGGTGGTCGTGTACTGCAGCAGGATGCGCTTCTCCGGGAAGACGTAGGGTGCGGCCCCGAAGGCCGCCAGCGCGCATTCGTGGAAGCCGCTGAGGATGAGCTTCTTCTTGCCCGGGTAGGTGTTCACGTCGCCGACGGCGAAGATGCCCGGCACGCTGGTCTCGAACTTCTCGGTGTCGACGACGATCTGCTTGCGCTCCAGGGCCAGGCCCCATTCGGCGATGGGGCCGAGCTTGGGGCTGAGGCCGAAGAAGGCCAGCACTTCGTCGCAGGGCACGATGCGGGTGATGCCGTCGCTGCCGGTGATCTTGAGGCCGGTGAGGCGGCCGCCCGACTCCTCCAGGCCGGTGGCCTGGCCGACGATGAACTGCATCTCCATCGCATCGCAGAGTTCGCGCATCTTGGCCACGCTGGCCGGCGCGGCGCGGAAGCCGTCGCGGCGGTGCACGAGGATGACGCTCTCGGCCTTGTGCGGGTTGCCGTCGGCGTTGCCGGCGCAGAAGTTGAGCGCCCAGTCCAGCGCCGAGTCGCCACCGCCCATGACGATGAGGTTCTTGCCGGCGAAGCGGGAGGGGTCCTTCACCCGGTAGTGCACCTGCTCGCCTTCGTAGGCCTCGATGCCGTCGACCTTGAGCGTTCGCGCCTGGAAGCTGCCCACGCCGCCGGCGATGAAGACGGCCTTGGCCAGGAGTTGCGTGCCCTTGCTCGTCTCGACGAAGAAGCGGGCGTCGGGGCCCTCGCCCTGCTTCTGCACGGTGGTGACCTCCTCGCCCAGGTGGAAGGTCGCGCCGAAGGGCTCGATCTGCTTGAGCAGGTTGTCGGTCAGCTCCTTGCCGGTGCACATGGGCACGGCCGGGATGTCGTAGATGGGCTTGTCGGGGTAGAGCTCGATGCACTGGCCACCGGGGTAGGCCAGGCTGTCGATGATGTGGGCCTTGATCTCGAGGAGGCCGAGCTCGAAGACCTGGAAGAGACCGACCGGGCCGGCGCCGACGATGACGGCGTCGGTCTCGATGATCGAAGGGCTGCTGTTGGGCATGGCGTTGTCGCTGTTGGGTCTTGGCGCGCGCCCTGCGCCGCGCCTCCTCCAGCGACTCCCGCCGATCCGGCTTCGCCGGGCGGCCGGGAGTGCCCCCTCGAGGGGGCGCGCGAAGCGCGTAGGGGGTGGGCCGTTGGCGCCGTTTATTTGATCAGTTCGTTGAGCTTGCCCGTCTTGTCCTTCCACTCCTCGGCGTCGGGCAGCGCGGGCTTGCGCTTGGTGATACTGGGCCACTTCTTGGCCAGGTCTGCGTTGATCTTGATCATGTGGACCTGATCGCCGGGAACGTCTTCCTCGGGCAGGATGGCATTGACCGGGCACTCGGGGATGCAGACGGCGCAGTCGATGCACTCGTCGGGGTCGATGGCCAGGAAGTTGGGGCCTTCGCGGAAGCAGTCGACCGGACAGACATCGACGCAGTCGGTGTACTTGCAGCGGATGCAGGATTCGGTGACGACGTGGGTCATGGGCAGCTCTTGGCGGTGAGGGGCGCCTTCATCGGAGGGATTTCGGGCGAAACGGCAATTTTATGGGGCGCCGAAAGGGCCTGGCTCTGATCTGCGACAAGACCTGCGCCTGTCCCCACAGTGACAACGGTAGGCCGGCCACGGTGCAGCAGGGCGGCGCGGGCCAGGTCGGCCAGGGCGTGCTCGCTGGTGATGGCGTCGGCGCAGCCGGCGCGGCTGACCACCAGCGTGGGCGTGTCCGGCGCCCAGCCGGCTGCGAGCAGTTGGCGGCCCAGGGCGGCCAGCTGGCGGCCGGCCATGTAGAAGACCTCGGTGTCGGCCGAGCGGGCGGCGCGCAGCTCGCCGGCCTCGGTCATGGCGGTGGTGAGCGAGACGCTGCGGCCACGACCGCGGCGCGTCAGCGGGCGCCGGGCCTGGGCGGCGGCGGCCAGGGCCGCGGTGACGCCGGGCACCACCTCGCAGTCGATGCCGGCCTCGGCCAGGGCCAGCAACTCCTCCTCGAGGCGGCCGAAGATGCTGGCGTCGCCGCCCTTCAGCCGCACCACCAGGGCGTGTTCACGGGCCGCCTTGACGAGCAGGGCGTTGATCTCGGTCTGCTTGGCCGAATGCTCGAAGCCGCGCTTGCCGACGTCGATCCAGCGGGCGTCGGGTGCCAACTCGCGCAGGGCCGGGTCGGCCAGGGCGTCGGCCAGCACGACGTCGGCCTGGGCCAGGAAGCGTGCGCCGCGCAGGGTGATGAGGTCGGCCGCGCCGGGGCCGGCGCTGACGAAGACGACCTTGCCCGCGGCGACCATCACCAGGCCTCGTCCGCCGTGGCGGGCTGGGGTTCGACGAGCAGGGCGCCGCTGGTGCGGTGGCTGGCGGGGTCGACGACGATGAGCGCGCCGCCGACGCGGTTGGCCGCGAAGGGCTCCACCGGCAGCTCGTGCTGGACCTCCATGCGCACGCGGCCGATGGCGTTGACCGGCAGCTCGTGGGCGTCCTGCGGTTGCAGGGTGTGGATGTCGAGCACGGAGTCGATGGCCTGGATGCGGGCCTGCACCCAGCGGTTGCCGTGGCGCACCCAGTACTTGCGGCCGGGCTTGGCGGCCTCGGTATCCAGCCAGGCCAGGGTGGCGTGGAAGCTCTTGGCGGAGTGGGCCGTGCCGGGCGTGACGATCCAGTCGCCGCGGCTCACGTCGAGCTGGCGGTCCAGCACCAGGCCGGCGGAGTCGCCCGCCTCGGCGCTGGGCACGGTCTCGCCGGCCCGGCGCACCTCGGCCACGACGGCCGTCTGGCGGGACGGCAGCACCTCGATGGTGTCGCCGGCCTTGACGGCGCCGTGGGCGATGCGGCCCCAGAGCACGCGGGGCTGGAAGCCGGTGCCGGCGGACTGGTAGGCGTCTTTCTGCACGTACTGCACGGGCAGGGAGAGCGGGGCGTCGACGCGTTCGCTGCTGGTGGGCAGGCGCTCCAGCACCTGCAGCAGGGACTCGCCGCTCCACCAGTCCGAGGCCAGGGGCTGGGTGACGTTGTCGCCACGCAGGGCGCTCACCGGCACGGTGGCGGCCACGTCCAGGCCGGCCGCGGCGGCGAACTTGTCGAGGGCGGCCTTGACCTTGGCGAAGCCTTGGGCCGGTTCGGCAAGGGCGTCGATCTTGTTGATGGCGAAGACGATGCTGGGCACGCGCAGCAGCTGGGCCAGCAGCGAGTGGCGGCGCGTCTGCGGCAGCAGGGCCACCTCGGGCTGGGTCAGGTCGAGCTTGGTGATGTCCACCAGCACGACGGCGGCATCGCTGCCGGCCGCGGCCGTGACCATGTTGCGCGTGTACTGCTCGTGGCCCGGGGCGTCGGCAATGATGAACTTGCGCGTCTTGGTGGCGAAGTAGCGGTAGGCCACGTCGATGGTGATGCCCTGCTCGCGCTCGGCCTCCAGGCCGTCGGTCAGCAGCGAGAGGTCGATGGGGCTGCCGGCGGCGCGGCGCTCCAGGGTGTCGAGCTGGTCGGCCAGGATGGCCTTGCTGTCGAACAGCAGGCGGCCGATCAGCGTGCTCTTGCCGTCGTCCACCGAACCGGCGGTCAGGAATCGCAGTGCTTTCATCAGAAATAGCCCTCCTTCTTGCGGCGCTCCATGGAGGCGTCGCTGGTGCGGTCGTCCATGCGCGTGGCGCCGCGTTCGCTGATGGTGACGGTGAGCGTCTCGGCGACCACCTCGGTGGCGTTGGCCGCTGGGCTCTCGACGGGGCAGGTGCAGGTCATGTCGCCCACGGTGCGGAAGCGCACGGTGGCGGTCTCGACCTTCTCGCCGGCCTCGGGCGGCGTGACCTCGGTCAGAGGCACCAACAGGCCCTTGCGGCGGATGACCTGGCGCTGGTGCGCGAAGTACATCTGCGGCAGCGGGATGTTCTCGCGGGCGATGTAGAGCCACACGTCCAGCTCCGTCCAGTTGCTGATGGGGAAGCAGCGGAAGTGCTCGCCCGGGCGGATGCGCGTGTTGAACAGTGTCCACAGCTCGGGGCGCTGCTCCTTGGGCTGCCATTGGCCGAAGCTGTCGCGGTGGCTGAAGATGCGCTCCTTGGCACGCGCCTTCTCCTCGTCGCGGCGGGCGCCGCCGATGAGGGCGTCGAAGCGGTGCTCCTCGATGGTCTCCAGCAGCGTCACGGTCTGGTGGCCGTTGCGGCTCTCCAGCGGATGGGCCAGGCGGATGGTGCCCTTGGCGATGGAGTCTTCGAGGTGGCCGACGACCAGGCGTTCGCCCATCTCGGACACGCGCTGGTCGCGGAAGGCGATGACCTCGGGGAAGTTGTGGCCGGTGTCGATGTGCACCAGCGGGAAAGGCAGCTGGCCCGAGTAGCCGCTCGGGTGGGCCGCGTTCTTCATCTTGAAGGCCTTCTCGGCCAGGCGCAGCACGACGCAGCTGTCCTTGCCGCCCGAGAAGAGCAGGGCGGGGCGCTCGAAGCTGGCAGCCACCTCGCGCAGGATGAAGATGGCTTCTTCTTCCAGCGCATCGAGATGGGCGTGGTCGACGTCGGCGATGAGTTGTTCGGGTTTCACGGCAGCGTTCATATCAATTTCAAAGGCAACCACAGAGGCACAGAGCCACAGAGGAATTCAGTGCGCACTTTTCTCTGTGCCTCCGTGGCTCTGTGGTTGCATTTCCTTCAGTCTTTCGCGTGCAGGCCACATTCCTTCGAGGACTCCTCCCACCACCACCTTCCGGCGCGGAAGTCCTCGCCCACGGCGATGGCGCGCGTGCAGGGCGCGCAGCCGATGCTGGGCATGAACTGGTCGTGAAGCGGGTTGTAGGGCACGTCGTATTTCTGAACGTAGGCCCACACCTCGGCCCAGGTCCAGTCGGCGATGGGGCTGATCTTGCGGCGGCCGTTGCCGTCGTCCTCGTCGAACGCCACGTCCGAGCGGGCCCCGCTCTGCTCGCGGCGCAGGCCGGTGATCCAGGCGCTGCGGCCGGCCAGCATGCGGCCGAGCGGCTCCATCTTGCGGATGCCGCAGCAGGCCTTGCGCAGCTCGATGCTCTTGTACATGGCGTCCTCGCCCTCGCGGGCGACGAACTCGACGACGGCGTCGAACCGGGGCTTGAAGACCTCGACCGTGCGGCCGTAGCGCTCCTCGATGCGCGGCAGCAGGGCCAGCGTCTCGGGGTGGAGCTTGCCGGTGTCCAGCGTCGAGATGGCGATGGGCAGCTGGGTGCGGGCGATCAGGTCGGTGATGACCATGTCCTCCGCGCCCAGGCTGCTGCTCTGCACCAGGCCGTCGCCATGGGCGATGCTGACCTCGCGCAGGCGCTGCAGGGCGGCCTCGATCTTGGCGTCGAGGGCGGGCGTCCACTTGGCGTAGAGGCCGATGGCGTTGCCTGCCGCGGGGGCGGCGGCCCAGGGCAGGGTCGAGACCGTGGTCATAGCGGGGGCCTTTCGAGCTGCACCCAGGCCTGAACCGAGGGGCGCTGCCATTGCCGGGCGGCGTATTGCTTCAGTGCATCAGGCACGGGGTCGCCGTTCAGGATCAAGCGGTTGAGCATGACGGCCAGATCGACGTCGGCCACGCTCCATGTGCCAAAAAGATAGTCGCGGCCGTCAAGCAACTGGGTTGCGGCGGCGATCAGCTTGCTTGCCGCGGCCTGGCCTGCTGCGGTCAGGGGCTTGTCGGTCGGCCGGTAGAAGACGACCTCGGTCGAGCGCTCGGCGCGCAGCGCGCCAAGGTCGCTGCGCAGCCAGGCCTGCAGCTGGCGGGCGCGAGCACGTTGGCGGGGCTCGCGGGGCAGCAGGTCGGGGCCGGCCTGGGTGTCGTCGAGGTATTCGAGGATGGCCGTGGACTCGGAGAGGCTGAAGTCGCCATCCACCAGCGTCGGCACGCGTTGCGTCAGCGACTGGCGGGCAAAGCCGGCCTGGCGCTGGTCGCCGGCGGCGAGGTCGAGCACCTCGACATCGAAGCCCAGGCCCTTTTCGCGCAGGCCGACGAAGACGGCCATCGCCCAGGGCGAGGCGTATTCGCGGTCGACGTAGAGCTTCATCAGGCCGCGCTCCGCAGGAACCACGGCCGCGTCTCGGCCACGTCGCCCTGGTAGAAGCCCACCGGCGCGAACAGGTCCAGCGCCTTCTGCGCCGCGGCCTGAGACTGGTCGCCGCGCAGCACGACTTCGTCGAAGCCGGTGCGGGCCAGCAGTTGCATCATGTCCACCAGCACCTCGCCGCGGGCGCGGATGGCGCCGGTGAACTTGTGGCGGGTGCGCAGCAGGTGGGCCTGGCTGTAGGCGCGGCCGTCGGTCCACTTGGGGAAGTCGAGCACGACCATCGCGATGCGGTGCAGGTCGGGTACCAGCTGGTGGATGTCGGCGTCGTTGGGGAACTCGATGGCGACCTTCACGTCCTGCGGCCAATGCGCGCGGACGGCATGCCACTGCTCCAGGCTGAGCAGGCGGTGGGGCGCCGGATCGGGGTCGGGCTTGGGGCCGTCTTCGCCGATGGCGTGCTTCCAGGGGCAGGTGGTGGCGTTGATGAACTTCATGCTTGGGCCTTGGCGGTGGACGTGCGCACGGCGTTGGCGGCGGTCTTGAACGGGTCGAGGCCCAGGCGCTTGACGGCGTCGACGAAACGCTCGCCGGCCTGGCGCTCGCGCTTGTAGGTCTCGATGACGGCGTCGATGGCGTCGGCGATCTCGTCGGCCGCGAAGCTGGGGCCGATGACCTTGCCGGCCACCGTGGGGCCCGAGAGCGTGGAGCCGTCGCTGCCGCCGAGGGTGAGCTGATACCACTCGGCACCGTCCTTGTCGACGCCAAGGATGCCGATGTGGCCGCTGTGGTGGTGGCCGCAGGAGTTGATGCAGCCGCTGATGTGCAGGTCCAGCTCGCCGAGGTCTTCCAGCTCGTCGGGGTCCTGGTAGCGCTCGGCGATCTCGGCCGCCAGCGGCAGGGAGCGGGCGTTGGCCAGGGCGCAGTAGTCGCCGCCGGGGCAGGCGATCTGGTCGGTCAGCAGGCCGGCGTTGGCGGTGGCGAAGCCGGCGGCGCGGGCGGCCTGGAAGAGCTCGGGCAGGTCCGAGGCCTTGACCCAGGGCAGCACGAGGTTCTGGCGGTGCGTGACGCGCAGCTCGCCGTGGCTGAAGCGGTCGGCCAGGGCCGCGGCCGTGTCCATGACGTCGGCGCTGGTGTCGCCCGGCGGGATGCCGACGCGCTTGAGGCTGAGCGTGACGGCGCGGTGGCCGGCGACGCGGTGGCCGTGCACGTTGCGCTCCAGCCAGCGGGTGAAGGCCGGGTCGGTGCTGTCCAGCGACGGTTCGGCCAGGGCGGTGATGCCCTCGGGGTCGACGAAGCTGGCCTTGACGCGGTCGAGCTCGGCCTGCGGGATGATCTGCTCATGGCCGGCCGGGTCGTCGGCCAGGATGCGGGCGAACTCTGCGTTGACGGCGTCGAAGAACTTGCGGCCCTCGGCCTTGACGAGGATCTTGATGCGGGCCTTGTAGAGGTTGTCGCGCCGGCCGGCGAGGTTGTAGCAGCGTACGATGGCCTCGATGTAGACGAGGATCTGCTGCCAGGGCACGAAGGCGTTGATCTCCACGCCCGGGATGGGCGTGCGGCCCATGCCACCGCCGACGAACACCTGGAAGCCCACCTCGCCGGCGGCGTTCCTCTTCAGCTGCAGGCCGATGTCGTGCCAGCCGATGGCGGCGCGGTCTTCGGTGGCGCCGCTGACGGCGATCTTGAACTTGCGCGGCAGGTGGGCGAACTCGGGATGCAGGGTGCTCCACTGCCGCAGGATCTCGCAGTAAGGCCGCGGGTCGACGATCTCGTCGGGGGCGATGCCGGCGAAGGCGTCGCTCGTGATGTTGCGGATGCAGTTGCCGCTGGTCTGGATGCCGTGCATGTCGACCTCGGCCAGCAGCTCCATCACGTCGGCGCTCTTGTCGAGCGGGATCCAGTTGTATTGCAGGTTCTGGCGTGTGGTGAAGTGGCCGTAGCCGCCCTGGCCCTTGAAGGGGCCTTCGGAGACCACGTCGTACTCGCGGGCGATGCGGGCCAGCTGGCGCAGCTGGCGGCTGGAGAGTTCGCCATAGGGCACGGCCACGCGCAGCATGGGCGCGTGGCGCTGGATGTACCAGCCGTTCTGCAGGCGCAGGGCGCGGAACTCGTCGGTGCCGAGCTGGCCGTTCAGGTGGCGTTCCAGCTGGTCGCGATATTGCGCGGCGCGGGCATGGACGAAGCGGCGGTCGAAGTCGGTGTACTGATACATGGTTAGTGGATGACCTTCCAGCCGGCCATCAAGAGAGAGGCGCAGAGCAGGCTGCGCACCACGCCGTCAGGCAGGCGGCGGGTGAGCTGCGCGCCCAGCCAGATGCCGGGCAGGGAGCCGATGAGCAGGGACAGGAGCAGGGCCCAGTCGACGTTGCCGAGACTGGCGTGGCCGAGGCCGGCGACGAAGGTCAGCGGCACGGCGTGGGCGATGTCGGTGCCGACGATGTCGCGGGCCTTCAGGCGCGGGTAGATCAGCAGGATGAGCGTGGCGCCGATGGCCCCCGCGCCGATGGAGGAGAGCGACACCAGCACGCCCAGGAGCACGCCGCAGGCGACGGTCAGGGCCGGCTTGCGGTTCTCCGGAATCCAGCGCTCCAGCCTGAGGCCCAGGGCCTGCCAGCTCTGCTTGAAGGCCACCACGGCGGCGGTCAGCAGCAGGGCGATGCCCAGGGACAGTGTCAGCGCCTGCGCCCAGCCCTTGGTGACGCCGCTGAGATGCATCAGCGCGATGGTGGCCAGGGACGCCGGCACCGAGCCCGAAAGCAGGCGCCGCACGATGGCCCAGTTGACGTGGCCGTGGCGGGCGTGGGCGACCGAGCCGCTGACCTTGGTCAGCGAGGCGAACCACAGGTCCGTGCCGATGGCGACGGCAGGGTTGAGCTTGAAGACGGACAGCAGCAGCGGCGTCATCAGCGAGCCGCCACCCACGCCGGTGATCCCGACGATCAGGCCCACGGCCGCTCCACTCGCAATCGCAATCCCGTCCAGCACTCCGGCTCCCAAAGGTGGCCCCTGCCACCCGAGGGCGCGACTCTAGGGAATGTTGCAGTGCCGCAGAACTACAGAATTTTTGGGGCCATATGCTCAGACCGAATAAGCAACCTCAATTTGTGGCGAGGAGCTTCAGGGCCGCGACCTGCTCGGCGATGCGGGGCGGGACGGGCTCGCGGCCGTCGAGGATGGCCTGAATCCATGCCGCGTTGTCGGCGGGTTCGCAGGCCGGGGACAGGGGCCAGTCGAGGTCCGCCGTGTCGGCGGGGTGCAGGGGCGCGGCGGTGCCGTCCTGGAAGCCGATCAGGTGGGCCTTGCGCCGCAGGTGGGCATAGGCCTCGCCCTCGCTGGCGCGCATCAGCAGCGCCCGGCCGCCACTGGCGGTGAGCGCGGGGAGGGCTTCGGCCATGCTGTCGAGGTACTCCGGGTGCGTGACGGCCACGACCCGCACGCCACGGCTGCGGGGGAAGGGATCGAGCAGCTTGGCCAGGCTGTGGGCGCTGTTGCGCACGCCCAGGCGGGGCCTGAGGGCCATCAAATCGTTCAAGCCTGGGTTCAGCAAACGCAAAGGCAGGACGGCCAGGCGCTCGTCGCGCAGGCGGCCTTCGGCGTCGGCCAGCGTCGGGCTGGCGGGCAGTCCGAGCGCATCGAGCAGCTCGAAGGGGCTGACGCGGCTGTCGAAGTCGTGCCGGCCGAAGACGAGCACGGGCACTCCCTCCCGGGCCAGCAGCCGGGCCACCAGCGGCATCAGGTTGGCCTGCTTGCGGGCGCCGTTGAAACTCGGCAGCAGCACGGTGCGCGGCCCCGCGGGCGCCTGCAGCGGCGCCGTGCGCACCTGCATGGCCGCCAGGAAGCCGGCCACCTCCTCGGCGCTTTCGCCCTTGACGCGCAGGGCGATGAGCAGGGCGCCCAGCTCCATGTCGGGCACCTGGCCGTCGAGCATGGCGCCGAACAGGGCCTCGGCCTGTTCGCGGCTCAGGTCGCGCGCACCCCGGGCGCCTCGGCCCAGCTCCTTGATCAATGACGGGTAGTCCATGGAGCGCGAGTGTAGGAACGACAAGGACCGCGCGTGGCCGAGAAGGCCGTGACGCACATGCCGTTCAGTCGGCAAGGTAAGGATTCACGCCCGGGGCTCCTGTGGGTGCCCACCGTTATCGCGCCCGCAGATACTCCACCCATGACGCGCCTCAAGCCCAAGACGCTCTACGTGACGCTGAGTCTGCTGATGATCGGCCTGGTGGTGCTGGTCTACGGCGTGCTGCTGCTGCACGAGCGCTCGCGCAGCGATGCGCTGATGCTGCAGCAGGCCGGCGCGGCGGCCCGGCGCATCGGGCGGGAAGCGGCGGCCGTGGTGGAGGCGGAGCTGCGGCCGGCACGGGTCAGCGTGGGCCTGCTGGCTGCGCGAGCGCCGGCCAGGGGCTCGACCGAGGCCGAGCGGCTGGCGGCCGTGCCGCAGCTCGCCGCGGCCCTGCACGGCAACGCCTCGGTGTCGGCGGTCTACGTGGGCTCGGCGGACGGCTCCTTCGTGCTGCTGCGCCGGCTCGACGACATGCCCACCCGGCGCCGCATGGATGCGCCCGCCGGCGCTGCCTACGCCCTGCAGAGCGTGGACCGCGATGGCGGCGCGGTGCACGGCAGCTACCGTTTCTACGACGCGGCATTGCGTGAGCTGCAGCGCGTGGACCGGCCCGAGTACGACTTCGACCCCCGCACGCGGCCGTGGTTCGAGCTGGCCCGGCGGGCCCGTGACGGCCGCGTCGTGCAGTCGGCGCCCTACCGCTTTTTCACTACGGGCGAGCCCGGCGTGACGCTGGCGCAGGCCCATGACGACATCGTCGTGGGGGCCGACGTCAGCCTGCACGCCCTCGGCGAGATGCTGGCCCGGCCGCAGATCAGCCGCTCGGCGGAGCTGTTGATCGCGACCCAGGGCGGCGAGGTGCTGGCCGAGGCCAGGCGCCCGGGCGATCTGGCCCTGAAGGACGGCCAGGCGCTGCCGCGGGTCGGCGAGGCGGCGTCGCCGTTGATGCGGGTGCTGTGGCAGCGGCGCGAGGCCGCGGGTCATCTCGCGCCGGTGCAGGAGGTCGACGGCCGCGAATGGGTCGGCCACGCGCTGCCGCTGGAGAGCGGCGTGCAGGCCGGCGCGCCGCTGGTGCTGCTGATGGCGGCGCCGCGCGACGAGCTCCAGGCCTTCCAGATCGAGAGCCGGCGCCACGGCTTCTACATCTCGCTGGCGCTGATGCTGCTGTTGCTGCCTGTGGTGCACGTGGTGGCCGACCGGGTGTCACATCCCTTGCGCGCGCTGGCGCGCCAGGCCGAGGCCATCGAGCGTTTCGAGTTCGACGGCCCCGACCCGCGGCGCAGCCTCATTCGCGAGGTCGACCGCCTGGCCATCGCCATGACGTCGATGAAGCATTCGCTGCGCCGCTTCCTCGACATCAGCGGCGCGCTGAGCGCCGAGCGCGACTTCGACGCGCTGATCGACCTCATCCTGCGCGAGACCATCGCCGTCACCGGCGCCAGCGGCGGGGCCGTGCACCTGCTGGCGGACGACGGCCGCACGCTGGAGCCGGCCTCGGCCCGGCTGCAGGGCCGGCTGGCGCCCGACGTTGGCCGCACCTGGGACCTGGCCGAGCCCGACAGCCTGGGCGCGCCGGTGCGGGCCTTGCGGGCCGACGATGCGGTCGAGTTGGAGCTGGGCTGGGAGGACCCGAGCCACCTCGCCGCCTACCAGCCGCTGTTCTCGGGCCTCGGCGTGGCGCGCCTGCGCCTGCTGTCGGTGCCGCTGAAGAACCGCCAGCACGAGGCCATCGGCACGCTGACGCTGAGCTTCGCGCTGCCCGACCAGGGCCGGCCCGAGCCCCTGGGCGCGGCCCACGTGGCCTTCGTGCGGGCGCTCTCCGGCACCGCGGCCGTGGCCATCGACCACCAGCGGCTGCTGCGTGGCCGCAAGGCGCTGCTGGAGAGCTTCATCCAGCTCGTGGCCGGCGCCATCGACGCCAAGAGCCCCTACACCGGCAGTCACTGCCAGCGCGTCCCCGAACTGGCCAAGATGCTGGCCCGCGCCGCCTGCGACGCCACCGAAGGCCCCTATGCGGCCTTCACGATGGATGCCGACCAGTGGGAGGCCCTGCACGTGGCCGCCTGGTTGCACGACTGCGGCAAGGTCACGACGCCCGAATACGTCGTCGACAAGGCCACCAAGCTGGAGACCCTCTACAACCGCATCCACGAGATCCGCACCCGCTTCGAGGTGCTCAAGCGCGACGTGCTGATCAGCCGGCTCGAGGCCGAGGCCGGGGCGGCCGCGGCGGCCCGTGCCCGCGAGGATGCCGCGCCGGCCCAGGCCGAGCTGGACGAGGAATTCGCCTTCGTCGCGGCGAGCAACCTGGGCGGCGAGCATCTCGACCCCGCCGCCGTGGAGCGGCTGCGCCGCATCGGCGAGCGCCGCTGGCTGCGCACGCTGGACGATTCGCTGGGCCTGTCGGCCGACGAACTGCGCCGCCAGCCCAGGCCCCGCCCGGCCCTGCCGGCCACCGAGGCGCTGCTGCAGGACCGGCCCGAGCACGTCGTGCCCCGGCCGCTTGGCGACCGGCTGGCCGAAGGCAACCGCTGGGGCCTGCGCATGCGCCAGCCCGAGCACCTCTACAACCGCGGCGAACTGCACAACCTGGCGGTGTCGCGCGGCACGTTGACGGACGAGGAGCGCTACAAGATCAACGACCACATCGTCCAGACCATCAAGATGCTGGACGAGCTGCCCTTCCCGCGGCACCTGCGCGAGGTGCCCGAGATCGCCGGCGGCCACCACGAGCGCATGGACGGCCGCGGCTACCCGCGCGGGCTCACGGGCGACCGCATGAGCCCCCAGGCCCGGATGATGGCCATCGCCGACGTCTTCGAGGCGCTGACGGCCGACGACCGCCCCTACAAGCCGGGCAAGCGCCTGTCCGAGGCGCTGGAGCTGATGCAGCGCATGGCCCGCGAGGGTCATCTGGACCCGGAGTTGTTCCAGCTCTTCCTGGACTCGGGCGTCTGCCTGGCCTATGCGCGGCGCTTCATGCCGACGGGCCACGTGGACGTGGCGGAGGTCTCTGCCTACAGGCCATGAAGTGCAACCTGAAAGGCAACCACAGAGGCACGGAGGCACAGAGGAAACACAGAGCTTTCCTCTCTGTGGCTCCGTGCCTCTGTGGTGGCACTTTTCCGCGTTCGCTTCATGCGTCTCTGGTGGCGCCCAGCGCCATGGACAAGTGAGATGGCGGGCTGCTTGGGGCCGCTTTCACGCAGCCTTCAGGGCAGCGTGCAACTGGCCCGTCAGGCCGAGTTCTCCGAAGAGGTTCTTGGGGTCGGCCATGCTCGGCACCAGGTCCAGCGGGGCGCCCAGGCCCAGCTGGGTGCTGAGGTCGTGCAGCAGGCGTAGGGCGGAGAAGTCCTCCAGCGCGAAGCCGACCGAGTCGAAGACGGTGACCTGCGCGGCGGACTCGCGCCCCGGCGCCTCGCCGGCCAGCACGCGCCAGAACTCGGTGACGGGGAAGTCGGCCGGCATCTGCTGCACGTCGCCCTCGACGCGCGACTGCGGCTCGTACTCGACGACGACGCGGGCCATCTCCAGCACGCCGCGGTGCAGCTCGGTCTTGCCGGGGCAGTCGCCGCCGACGCCGTTGACGTGCATGCCGGGCTCGATCAGGTCCGGCGTCAGGATGGTGGCCTGGGCCTTGTCCGCGGTGACGGTGGTGACGATGTCGGCGCCGCGCACGGCCTCGGCGGTGGAGGTGCAGACGGTCAGCGAGAGGCCCGGCGTGCCGTCGAGATGACGCACCAGGCGGGCGGTGGCGGCGGGGTCGATGTCGAAGAGGCGCAGCTCGCGGATGCCGAGCAGGTGGTGGAAGGCCAGGGCCTGGAACTCGCTCTGAGCGCCGTTGCCGATCAGGGCCATGACGCGGCTGTCGGGGCGGGCCAGCCGCCTGGCCACCATGACGGAGGTCGCGGCGGTGCGCATGGCGGTGGTCAGGGTCAGCTCGGACAACAGGGCAGGCGCGCCCGTGGCCACGTCGGCGAGCACGCCAAAGGCCATCACGGTCGGCAGGCCGACGCGGTGGTTTTTGGGGTGGCCGTTGACGTACTTGAAGCTGTAGAGGCGGGCGTCGGCGATGGGCATCAGCTCGATGACGCCGTCGGCCGAGTGGGCCGCGACGCGGGGCGTCTTGTCGAATTCGGCCCAGCGCAGGTAGTCGGCTTCGAGGTAGGCGACGAGGCGGCGCAGTAAATCGGGAAGTCCCACCCGCTGCACGAGGGCGGCGACGTCCTGGGTGGTCAAGAGCGTGGTCATGCGATGTCTCCTGGAAGGGTATGCAGCCGATTCTTCCGAGGCGGGCTGCCAAACAGAAGGTCAAAACCTGCGAAGTAATGGGGGCTGGTTTGACAAAACGGCAATGAAAATTGACGATCTGATCAATGGACGCCCTCGACCAGCAACTCCTCGCCCTGCTGCGTGCCAACGCGCGCGCCAGCGTCGCCACGCTCGCCGCCAAGCTCAAGGTCTCGCGCGGCACGGTCGCCAACCGCATCGCCCGGCTGGAGGACGGCGGCGTCATCACGGGCTACACCGTGCGCCTGCGGCCCGACGCCGTGCCCGACCAGATCACCGCCTGGATGAGCATCACCGTCGACGGCAACCGCACGCGCGAGGTCGTGTCCATGCTGCTCGGCGAGCCCGGCATCACGGGCCTCTTCGACACCAACGGCCGCTGGGACCTGCTGGCCGAGATCCGCAGCTCCAACCTGCAGGAACTGGCCGAGGTGCTGGAGCGGGTGCGCCTCATCAAGGGCATCGCGGGCACCGAGACCAGCATCCACCTGCAGAGCTACAAGCTCGGCTGAAGTGGAACTGCCCCCGGCCCAACCCCGCGCGCTGAACGCGGCGCGTGTCTGGTCCGCCCCCCGCGGGGGCGGCGATGCTTGCGGCATTGAGCCGCAAGCACATCGCCAGGGCGGGCCGGCTCGGGAGCGGCCCAGCGCTCGGCCCGCAATACCTCCGTTTCATGCGTCGCGGGTGCCGCGAACGCGGAATGGACAACTGAGATGATGCGCGCCATGTTTCGCCGCCTTGCCTTCCTTGCCTTCGTGCTGGCCCTTGCTGGCTGCTCGGTGCTGCCGACGTCCACGCCCCAGCCTCCCGTCGTCACCACGCCGCAGCCCGATGTCCAGCCGCCGCTGGTCAAGCCCGCACCCAAGCCCCCTCGCCTTGGCCTGGCGCTGGGCGGCGGCGCGGCGCGCGGCTTCGCCCACATCGGCGTCATCCAGGTGCTGGAGGAGAACGGCATCAAGGTCGACCTCGTCGCCGGCACCTCGGCGGGCAGCCTCGTCGCCTCGCTCTATGCCTCGGGCAAGACCGGCAAGGAGATGCAGGCCCTGGCCGAGGGCATGGACGAAGGCGCGATCACCGACTGGTCTTTCCCGCTGCGCGGCCTGATCCGCGGCGAGGCCCTGGCCCGCTTCATCCGCGACAAGACCGGCGGCAAGGGCATCGAGCAGATGGCCCTGCCGCTGGGCATCGTGGCGACCGACCTGTCCGACGGCTCTTCCATCCTCTTTCGCAGCGGCGACACCGGCACGGCCGTGCGGGCCTCCAGCGCCGTGCCGGCCGTCTTCCAGCCGGTGCGCATCGGCCAGCGCGAATACGTGGACGGGGGACTGGTGTCGCCGGTGCCCGTGCGCTTCGCCCGCGAGATGGGAGCGCAGTTCATCATTGCCGTCGACATCACCTCGCCGCCCGAGAAGGACCCGCCGGGGGACGCCTTCCGCATGCTGATGCAGACCTTCTCCATCATGGGCCGCAGCATCAACACCTTCGAGCTGCGCGAGGCGGACGTCGTCATCCGTCCGCGGCTGGACGGCGTCAGCAGCGCCGACTTCACCGCCCGCCGCCGCGCCATCCAGGCCGGCCGCGAGGCCGCGCTGCAGGTGCTGCCGCTGCTGCGCCAGCGCATCGCCGAGAAGACACGTTAGGCCATGGACGCCGCCGAGACCCCGCTGTTCCCGCTGCGCTCGGTGCTCTTCCCCGGCGGCTATCTGGCGCTACGCGTCTTCGAGCCGCGCTACCTCGACATGGTGCAGCGCTGCCACGCCCGAGGCCAGCCCTTCGGCGTGGTGGCCCTGACGGCGGGGCAGGAGGTACGGCAGCGCGAGGGCGAGGGCTTTCGCCGCGAGGCCTTCCACGAGATCGGCACGCTGGCGCGCATCGACGAACTGGAGCAGGCCGGCCCCGGGCTCATCCACCTGCGCGCCACGGGCACCGAGCGCATCCGCGTGCGTGAGCCGCGCTGCCTGAGCCATGGGCTGTGGCTGGCGCAGGCCGAGGCCCTGGCGCAGGACCCGGCCGTGCCGGTGCCCGAAGACCTGCGCCTGGCTGCCCGCCAGCTGCAGGACCTGCTCGCCGGCTGGGCGCGGGAGGCGGCGCCGCATGAGCTGCCCGTGCAGCCGCCTTATGCCTGGGAGGACGCCGGCTGGCTGGCCAACCGCTGGGCCGAGCTGCTGCCCATGCCGCTCGAGCAGCGCCAGCGGCTCATGGCCCTGGACAGCCCGCTGCTGCGGCTGGAATTGGTGGTGGACCGGCTCGACGCCCTCGGGGCGGCGGGCTGAATCCTGCCTCGACCGTGCATAGTGCCTCCCCGGCCCTTGATCCGGGGGGCGAGGGAGGTTACGGTGCCGCCGAAGATTGACAAGGGCCTGCGGCGCCGCACGGCTGCGCGCGAGCCGGCCCTGCGCGGAGGGGTACGGATGCAGGGCAGGCGGGCGGGGATCGCAGGCCGTTGGAGGGGCTGGATGGCTGGCTGGGTGGCCGGACGGTTGGTGGCCTGGCCGCAGCGCCTGTGGCTGTTCCTTCTGCTGTGGCTGGCACCGCTCGGTGCCTTCGCCGGTCCGGCGCGGCCGGACATCGGCGCGCCGCAGGACCGGGTGGAAGACGTCGCCCTCTTCATCGACGAGAGCGACGCGGCCACCATCGAGACGATCCAGGCCCGGGCCTTCCAGCCCGCCAAGCCGGACCTCTTCATCGGCAACCAGAGCCACCCGGTGTGGCTGAGGGTGAGGCTGCGCGCCGCGCCCGAAGGCACGCGCTGGCAGCTGTCCCTGTGGCCGCCTTTCATCCACGAGGCCACCCTCTACCAGGCCCGCGATGCCGGGCCGTGGCAGTCCACCACCATCGGCAGCCGCCATGCCTACGTCGACCGGCCCATCGGCTCTCTGGGCCTGGCCTTTCCGCTGGTCGTGCGGCCCGAGGCCGAGGCCACGGTCTTCATCCGGCTGCGCACGCCCACGCCGGTGGCGACGGTGGAGGTGGTCCAGCCCGAACAGCTCGTCGCACAGGAGCAGCTCGTGCTGGCCGTGTTCGCCGCCTTCATCGGCGCCGTACCCTTGCTCCTGCTCACGTCCGTGGTGGCGTGGTGGGTCACCGGCGTGCGGATCTGGCTGGTGTTCGCGGGCTTCGACCTGATGACCACGCTCAGCGTCGCCTTGCAGAGCGGCCTCGCGGCACGCTTCGTGTGGCCGCATGCGGAGGGCCTGCTCGACCAGCTCCATCCCGTCGGCGTGTTCGGCCAGGTGTTCTTCGCGGCGGCCGTCTTCGTGCAGTTCTGCCAGTTCATCGGCGCGCCGAAGTGGCTGGAGCGCGGTTTCCTCGCGGCCATGGCCGCGTTGCCGCTCAACCTGGCGCTGCTGGCTGCCGGCCAGCTGGTGCTGGCGCTGCGGCTCAACAACCTCACGGCCATCTTCCTGGTCGTGCTGTCCTTCCTGCTCGTCTTCGTGCCCAACCGTGGCGACCGCATCGTCGGCCTGGCCGTCAAGGTGGCGGGCGGCTTCTCGGCGGTCTTCCACGGCATGTTCTTCCTGCCCTGGATGCCTTTCGTCGAGCGTGAGCACGGCTATCTGTTCATGCGGTTCTCGACCATGCCGACCGTGTTCGTGACGGCCTGCATCACCCTCACCATCGCGCTGCGCCAGACCCAGCTCGCGATGCGGGAGCGACAGCTGCTGCAGGCCAAGGCCCTCGAGGCGGAGCGCCAGCGGGCCGCGGCGCTGGAGGCGAGCGAGGCCAAGTCGGCCTTCCTGGCCTACATGAGCCACGAGATCCGCAACCCGCTGCACGCGGTCATGGGGCTGGCCGACCTCGCTCGCGACCCCGACCTGCCCGAGGGCGTCCGCCGCGAGCATCTGCAGATGCTGTCGGCCAGCGCCCGCCTCCTGTCCCACACCATCTCCGAGGTGCTCGACTTCTCCAAGATCGAGTCCGGCAAGATGCGGGCGGATGTCGTTCCCTTCGACCTCGACGCCCTGCTGGCCTCGGTGTTCGCGGTCCACCTGCCGCTGGCCCGGCAGAAGGGCCTGGACTTGCGGCTGACGCCCACGCCGACGGCCTGCGGCTGGGTCCGCGGCGATCCGGGCCGGCTGCGGCAGATCCTCGGCAACTTCCTCTCCAACGCGCTGAAGTTCACCGACACCGGCGACGTCACGCTGACCGTCAGCCATGACGAGGCCCAGCTCTGGCGCTTCGAGGTGCGCGACTCGGGGCAGGGCATGTCCGCGCAGGAGACGGCCAGGCTGTTCAGCCCCTACGTGCAGGCCGGCGGCGTGGCGGAGCGTTCGATGGGTACGGGCCTCGGGCTGGCCATCAGCCGGGAGCTGGCGCGGCTGATGGGCGGCGACGTCGGCGTGTACAGCGAGCCCGGCCGGGGCAGCCGGTTCTGGGTGGACCTCCCGCTGCCCCAGGCCGTCGCCGCCGGCCCCGCGGAGCCCCTGGCTGCAGACGGCCTGCCGGGCGAGGCGAAGGGCGAGAAGAAGGGCGAGGTGAAGGGCGAGGCGAGCGGCAGCATGGCGGGCCGACGCATCCTGGTGGCGGACGACGTGGCGTCCAACCGCACCCTCATGGACGGATGGCTGCGCCGCCAGGGCGCCCAGCCGACGACGGTGCGCGACGGCGCCGAGGCGGTCGAGGCCGTGAGCCAGGCCTTCGGCTGCGGCCAGCCCTTCGACCTGGTGCTGCTGGACGTGCACATGCCCGTCATGGACGGCCTGGAGGCCACCCGCCGCATCCGCGCCCTCGGGCCGGCGGGCACGCTGCCCATCGTGGCCGTGAGCGGCGGGGTGTCCGTGGAGGAACGGGCCCGGGCCAAGGAGGCCGGCATGGACGACTTCCTCGCCAAGCCGCTGTCGCTGCGCCGCCTGTGCGACTGCGTCGCCGAGCTCCTGCCGGCCGACGCCGTCGCGGCGCCTAACGATTCAACCAGGCGATCAGCGTCGCGATGACCTCGGCCTTCTCGGGCTCGTTGAAGATCTCGTGATACAGCCCGTCCCAGGGCCGGGTGGCGACGACGTTGGCCGGCGCCGCCGCGGCGAAGGCCTCGCTGCCGCGTGGCGCCACGCAGCGGTCGGCGCCCGCCCACATCAGCAGCGTGGGCACTTGCCACCGCGGCGCATCGGCGATGGCGCGGTGGCCGGCGTCGACGATGAAGCGGGTGAGCCGCGCGGTGATGCGGTCGTGCACCAGCGGGTCGGCGGCATAGGCCTGCACCACGGCCGTGTCGCGGCTGATCCACTCGGGCTTCAGGCCGTTGCCCACGGCCAGGCCCGGGGCCAGCCGCTCCGCCACGGCCAGGGCCAGCTTCTGCGCTCCCGACAGGCCGGGATCGAGTGCCGGCGAGGACAGCACCAGCCCGTCCAGCGGCCGGCTACAGGCGGCCGGCCGGGGCGAGAGGGCTTCGGCGGCGAAGCGCGCGGCGACGGCGCCGCCCATGCTGTGGCCCAGCAGGACGAAGCGTCCGCCCGGGCGGCGCACGGTGTCGATGACGCGGGCGGTGTCGCGCAGCAGGGCGTCGTGGTCGGGGATGTCGCCGCGCGGCCCGGGGCTGCGGCCATGGCCGCGGTGGTCCCAGCCGTGAACGTCCCAGCCGGCGGCGTTGAGCGCGGCGGCGACGTGGGCATAACGCTCCACATGCTCGCCCAGGCCGTGCACCAGCAGCACCTGGCCTCGGGCAGATGCGGCAGCGGGCCAGTAGCGGGCGTGGAGGGGCAGTCCGTCGTCGGTGGTCGTCGTCATGACGCCATTCTGATGCGGCACGCCTGGCCGCAGGCGCCGGGTGGTGCGGGGCTTTCCCGGGGCGGGCATGAAAAAGCGCCCGGCGGGGCGGGCGCTCGAACGGCCGATCGGAACGCGCGGTTAGGGGCGAACGGCGATGTCGTTGCGCACGCCCTTCACGCCGGAGGTGTTGCGCGCCAGCTTCTCGGCCATGGCGCGCTCGTCGCTGCTCTTGGCGAAGCCGGAGAGCTGGACGACGCCCTTGAGCGTCTCCACGCTGATGGACATGGCCGAGACCGTCGGGTCGGCGGCGAACTTGCCCTTCACGCGGGTGGTGAGGGTGGCGTCGTCGACGTACTCGCCGACGCTTTCCTGGTCACGGGTCACGGCGCAGCCGGTGGTGGTCACGACGGTGAGCGCTGAAGCGAGGGCCAGCAGCACAGCGGAAGCTTTCATGGGTTTCTCCTGGTTGTTGAACGGATGTCTCGGGCTCTATCGGCGCATCGGCATGGCGTTCATGCATCGATGCAGAGAAGTGTGGCCAGCCGCGCCCCCGGTCTGCGTCAGCCAATGCCTACTCATGCTGCGGGCAACGCCTGACACGCTCAGCGCACCCGGGGCCCGTCGCAACGCCGCAGCGCCGCCACCCACAGCGTGGCCGCCTCCTCGGGGTCGAGCAGCCAGGTGTGGCGCCAGGCGACCATGCCGTGGTCCACGCGCTGGGTGAGGGTGAGCTGGGGTTCAAAGAGGGCCAGGCAGGCGGTGAAGGCTCCCAGCCAGCTGGCGTCGAGGGGCGGGGGGTGGCTCAGATCGATGGTCAGCATGGTGGCGAACTCCTGGCGGGTCGGGATTCACGCCCGCTTGTGGCGCACTTTGGCCGCGTGCGGCATGCCCCCGTGTAGGAGAGCTGGGCGCGGGGTCGTCGGCTCAGTTCCCGACCGCGGCGGAGCCGGCGGGTGTGTCCTGCCGCGAGCCCAGCACCCGCGCATAGGCCCAGGTGAACTCCGCGCCGAGCAGCAGGATCTGGGCGGAGAAATACACCCACACCAGCATGGCGACGACCGATGCCGCGGCGCCGAAGCCCGAGACCACGCCGCTGCGCTGCAGGTAGGTGCCGATGGCGTAGCGGCCCAGCGCGAACAGGCCGGCCGTGACCAGGGCGCCCAGCAGCACGTCGCGCCAGGCGATGCGGGCGCGCGGCATCCACTTGAAGATCAACGCGAAGACGGCCACGACCAGGCCCTGGCTCACCAGCGTGTTGACCATGCCGGCGATTTGCAGCCAGTCGCCGAACCAGGGCTGCCAGAAGGCCTGGGCGGCCGACAGCATGGCGTCCAGTAGCAGCGAGACCAGCAGCAGGAAGCTCAGGCCCAGGATGAGGCCGAAGCTCAGCATGCGGGCGCGCAGCCAGTTCAACCAGCCCTGTACCGGCCGCGCCGGCACGCGCCAGATGGTGTCGAGGGCGTCCTGCAGCTCGGCCAGCATGGTGGTCGCGCCCACCAGCATCAGCCCCAGGCCGAGCAGGGTGCTGAGCCAGCCGCCGGCCGGCCAGGACACCGTCCTGAGCATCTGCTCGATGGTGGTGGCCGCGGCCCTGCCGAGCAGGGCCTGCAGCTGGTCGACGAGTTCGCCGCGCACGGCCTCGCCACCCCAGACCAGGCCGGCCACCGAGACGACGATGAGCAGCAGCGGCGCCAGCGAGAACAGCGTGTAGTAGGCCAGGGCCGCGCCCATGCGCGGGCCCCGGTCGTCCAGGAAGCCTTCGACCGTCAGCCGCAGCACGCGGCCCAGCGGTTGAAGCGGTGCCAGCCGGTGCATCCACGCAGTCTGGCGGTTGGCACGGCCTGCCGCTGTAGGACGGCAGGCAGCGCGGCCTGGCCTCTGCTATCCATGTAGCCCGTGAGGCCGGCGTATTGCGGGCCGAGCGCTGGGCCGCTCCCGAGCGGGCCCGCGCTGGCGATGTGCTTGCGGCTTGATGCCGCAAGCATCGTCGTCCCCTCGGGGGACCGACCGGACTCGCTCGCGTTCAGCGATGCGAGGTTGGGCGAGGGGCAGTCAGAACAACAGCCGCGCGCCCATCCGGTACTGGCGGCCCAGCACGTCGTAGAGGAAGGGGTTGATGCCGTAGCCCGTGCCCGTCTGCGGCGCGGCCACGGGGTCGACGTTGGTGAGGTTGTCGATCTTGAAGTAGAGGGTCAGGTTCTTCGAGTACTTGTAGGAGCCGCCGAGGTCCCAGTAGAAGGCGCCCTTCATCTGGTTGTTCGCGATGGTCGGGTGGATGGCCGTGGACACCGCGCAGTTGGACTGGCACTCGATGTACTCGTTGCTGTAGACGCCGTCGCTGATCCAGCGCTGGGCCAGGGTCAGGTTGAACTTGTCGGTATCCCAGGACTGCGAGAACTGGCCCTTCCACCTCGGCGTGCTGCCGGCGTTGGGCACGTTGGCGACGTTGACGCCCGCGGCCTCGGTCGGGATGGTGCCCACCACGCCCGAGTCGATGAGGAAGCTGATCGTGCGCGTGGCCAGGGCGCGCAGCGTCAGCTTGCCGGGCAGGCCCGCGCCGCCGAGGTCGAAGCGGTAGACGCCCTCCAGGTCGAAGCCCTTGTTGCGCATGGAAGCGAGGTTGAAGGCCTGCACCGTGACGTACTTGGTGGCGCTGGTGAGGTCCATGGCGGCGCAGATCTCCTGGTTGCCGGCCACGCACAGGTCCACCTCCTGCTGGGGCGTCAGCGTGGAGATCACGCCCTTGACCTTGATGTCGAAGTAGTCGACCGAGGCACTGAAGCCCGGCGCCCAGCTGGGCTGCGTGAGCACGACGCCGAAGGTGGAGTTGCGGGCCGTCTCGGGGCGCAGATTGGTGTTGCCGATGGTGCGCTGCTGGATGGTGACCGTGGAGCCTTGGTAGTTGACCGTGTTGTTGACCACCAGCGGCGCGGCGTACAGCTCGCTGAGGTTGGGAGCGCGCACGTCCCTGGAGGTGACGGCGCGCAGGCGCAGGCCGTCGACGCCGGTCTTCCAGGTCGAGCCGAGCTTCCAGCTGTCCACGCCGCCCGAGGTGCTGTAGCTGGTGTGGCGGCCGGCGACGTTGAGGTTGGCTTCGCCCAGGGGCGTGCCCTTGAACAGCGGCACGTTGAACTCCAGGAAACCCTCCTTCACGTGATAGCTGCCACGGGCGTTGTGGTAGTTGCCGGCGTACCAGTTGTTGCCGATGGCGGTGTTGAGCAGCGGGTCGGCCGGGTACTCGGGCGTGTTGGGGCTGTCGGCCGAGACGCCGTTGCCGTAGGGGTCGCCGGTGACGTAGTACTGCTCGCGACGGGCCTCGGCGCCGAAGGCCATGGCCACGGGGCCGGCCCACAGCGAGAAGGGCTCGCCGTTGACGCTGAAGCTGGCGACGGACTGGCGCTGGCGCGAATGCTGGTGCGGCCCGTTCGCCGGCTCGATGTAGGACATGGCGGCGGGGTCGGCCGGCACGTCGCCGATGACGTTGAGCGGCACGCAGCCCGAGGCCGCGGCCACCGGGTTGCGGCAGACGATGCGGCCGTCGGCCAGGCGCACGGCGTCGATGGCGGCGTTGTAGCGGCTGTTCAGCGACATGTTGGCCACGTTGATGTCGATGGTGTTCTGGCCGTGCGTGGCGTAGGCGTCATAGGTCCAGTCCTTGCCGAAGGCGTCGAAGCGGCCATTGGCGCCCAGCACCAGGCGAGCCTGGGTGCGCACCGGGTTGACCTCGATGTCCTTGGGGAAGTTGGCGTTGGAGGTGCCGAACTTGAAGCTCGTGATGCCGTTCGTCGCGCAGGCCGCCTGGATGGACGCCGGCACGAAGGGGTTGTCGCACTGGATGGTGAGGTTGTCGTTCTTGAAGGCGCCGGGGTTGGGCGTGAAGCGCGAGTCGACGCGGCCGTAGTTGAAGGTGAAGAAGACCTCGTGGTCAGGCGTGAGCTCCAGGCTGCCGCGCGTGTAGGCCACCTGGCGGGTCATGTTCATGCCGAGGGTGGTGCCGCCGCCCACGGTGCCGCTGAGGTCGCCGCCGACGCAGAAGGGCGTGATGCAGCCCGTGACGGCGCCCGTGCCCGTGGGCACGCCGTTGGAGCCGTAGACGAACTTGAAGGGCACGCCGTCCTTGCCGAAGGCCGTGCCCTGCAGCGGGCCGTTGGTGATGAGGCCGTACTTGGCGTACTGGAACTGCTGGGCGTTCTCGATGGGGATGTACTGCGGCTTGCCGTCGTTGGTCTGGCCGATGGGGCGGACCTGGAAGGCCGGGTTCTTGAACCAGGTGCGGCCGTTGGCGCCGGCACCGCCGAAGCGGGGCGAGGGCACGCCGCCCTCGCGGCTGTATTCGACGCTGGCCGTGAGGTGGGCGCGCCCGTCCAGGAAGCCGCCGCCCCAGGCCGCCTGCAAGGTGTGGTTGCGGTCGTCGTGGTAGTTGGTCTCGCCGGCCTCGACGTTGGCCTTGAAGCCGGTGAAGCGCTTGTCGGTGACGAAGTTCACCACGCCGCCGACGGCGTCCGAGCCATAGGACGCCGAGGCGCCGCCGGTCACCACGTCGACCTGCTTGATCAGCAGTTGCGGGAACTGGCTCACGTCGGTGACGCCGGTGACGTTGGCGCCGATGACGCGCTGGCCGTCGATCAGCGTCAGCGTGCGGATGGGGGTGAGGCCGCGCAGGCTCAGCGAACTCAGGCCCTGGATGCCGCTGCTGGTGCTGTTGGTGCTGGTCGTGCGGCCGGTGCTGCCCTGCAGGGCGGGCAGCTCGGCCAGGGCGTTGAAGAGATTGGGCTTGGCGGCCTTCTCCATGTCGACGGCATCGATGCGGGTCGTTGGCGTCGGCTGGGTGAAGCCGCGGGCGTTGATGCGCGAACCCGTCACGACGACCGGGCTCAGCACGTTGGAACCGACCTCCTGCGGCGGGTCGGAGGCCGGCTGTCCGGGCGCCGCCGTCTGGGCGCGCGCCCCGAGGGCCAGGCCGGCGCAGGCCGCCAGGGCGGCGAGGTGGATCAGGGTCGGGCGACGGGAGGGGTGCATCAGAAGTCTCCTGGTGTGGCGGCTGCTGCGCCGCTTTTTGCTGTCAACGATGAAGCCGGTCCGGATGGCGTTGGAATTGGATAGCGCTATCCGAAAAATCCAAAAAAAGAGGGGTCAGGGCACCCCCGGGCACCGCCCCCGGCAAGGGCGCTCCCCACCCCGGCGAGGCCCGGATGAGTGGGCCGGTTTCATGGGTGGATTGCGCTATCCTAGAGCTTGGCCGAACCCCGCGATATGGGGGATAACATGGAGCCATGCCCAACTCGAAAGCCGCTGCCGCGCCTGCCCGTCGACCCCGCGCCACCGGCCGCGTGACCCTCGCCGACGTGGCCCGCGAGGCCGGTGTCAGTCCCATCACCGTGTCGCGTGCCCTGCGCGGCGAGCGGGCCGTGGCGGCCGAGCTGTGCGAGCGCGTGCACGCCGCCGCCGCCGCTCTGGGCTACGTGCCCGACCCCGCCGCCCGCGCCCTGGCCTCCAGCCGCAGCTCTCACGTGGCGGTGCTTATCCCCAAGCTCAGCAACACGCTCTTCGTCGAGCTGCTGGACGCGCTGCAGCGCTGCCTGACGGCCGCCGGCTACCAGACACTGATCGGGGTGACGCACTACGACCCGGCCGAGGAGGAGGCGGTGCTGCGCAGCTTCCTGGCCCACCGCCCGGCGGGGCTCATCGTCACGGGGCTGGACCACAGCCCCGCCGCCATGGCGCTGATCCAGAACAGCGGCGTGCCCTGCGTGCATCTCATGGAGCTGGCGGACGACCCGGGCTGCTACAGCGTCGGCTTCTCGCAGCGCGAGGCCGGCCGCGCCATCACCCGCCATCTGCTGGACGCCGGGCGCCGCCACGTCGTCTATGCCGCGGCCCAGCTCGACCCCCGCACCCTGCAGCGTGGCGAAGGCTACGAGGCGGCGATGCAGCAGGCGGGGCTGGAGGGGCAGGTCCGCAAGCTGCTGCGGTCCGAGCCGTCGTCGATGGCGCTGGGCGGCGAGATGCTGGAGCAGCTGCTGCGCGAGGCGCCGGACGCCGATGCCGTCTTCTTCTGCAACGACGACCTGGCCCAGGGCGCCTTGCTGGCCGCCCTGCGCCTGGGCGTGAAGGTGCCCGAGCAGGTGGCCATCGCCGGCTTCAACGACCTGCCCGGCAGCGACCAGATGCTGCCGCCACTGACCACCGTGGCCACACCGCGCTGCGAGATCGGCGAGCAGGCCGCGCAGATGCTCATACAACTGATGCGCGGCCAGCCCGTGGCCCGGCCCCAGCTGGACCTGGGCTTCGAGATCGTCAGGCGCGCGAGCGCCTGAGTGCAAGAGAACACAGCCACAGAGGCACAGAGACACAGAGGGGGCGTCATCCCGCCTTCTCTGTGCCTCTGTGGTTGCCTTTGAGGTTTCAGTTCAGGGGAGCTCCACCTCCAGCCGGTATTCGCGCCCGGCCTCGATGCCACGCACCCGGCCGTCAGGCAGGGGCTGGCCGTCGAGCCGCACCTGCATGGCCGGCACGCCGGTGCGCCGCACCTGCAGCCGGAAATGCGCGCCGCGGAACTCGCGCTCCGCCTCCAGCCCGTCCCAGCCCGTCGGCAACTGCGGCTGCACCCGCAGGCCCTCGGCATCGCCGCGCAGGCCGCACAGGCCCTCGATGACGCAGCGGTAGGCCCAGGCCGCCGTGCCGGTGTTGAACAGCTGGCTGGAGCGGCCGGCCGTGCGCGGGTACTGCCTGTGGGCACCGCGGTAGTAGTTGGGGATGAACACCGGCAACTGGCCGCGCTGCAGCAAATCGGCGGCGTCGGGGCCGGGAATCATCTGGCGCAGCAGCCGGAAGGCGCGGTCGCCGTCGCCGGTCTCGTACAGGGCATGGACGTAGAAGCTGGCCGCATGGTTGTAGACGGCGCCGTTCTCGGCCGAGCCGGGATGCTTCTGCGTGACGCGGCCGACGTCGTCGCGCATGCGCGAGTAGGGCGGGGCGAACATGGCCACGCCGTGGGGCGTCTCCAGTTCCTCCTCGATGGCCTGCACCATCAGCTGGCGTTGGGCATCGCTGGCGGCGCCGCTGAGCATGGCCCAGGCCTGGGGGTTGAGGTAGATGCGGCCTTCGGCGTCCGCCGCGACGCCGAAGGCGACGCCGTCGTCGGTGATGCCGCGGGCGAACCAGCGGCCGTCCCAGAGGTGGCGGTTGGCGGCGTCGTTCAGGGCCGCCGCCGCCGCATGCCAGCGGGCGGACGCGGCGGCGCGGCCCGTGTCGTCGCAGATGCCGGCCCACAGCCGCATCGCATGCGCCGCGGCCACGGTCAGCCAGCCCGACACGCCGCGGCCCTTGTAGCCCACCATGTTCATCGGATCGCACCAGTCGCCCTGGGCGATGAAGCTCAGGCCGCGGGCGTCGCGGTCCTGCTCCAGCCAGGCCATGGCGCGGTCGATGCGCTCGGCCACCGTTAGCTCGGCACCCGCGGTGTCGCGCACGGACTGGTCGAGCAGGGCGAAGTCGGCGGTCTCGTCGAGGTAGGCCTGCAGGCAGACCGGCAGCCAGACGCAGTGGTCGGTGTGCGGCACCTGGTTGATGTACTTCAGCTCGGCACCCTCGACGAGGAGGATGCCGTCAGGCATGGAGCCGTTGGCCGACTGCTGGCCCAGGGCATGCAGCAGCGCGCCGCGCGTCACCTGCGGGGCGATGTAGGCCATGCCGAGGCTGTCCTGCAGGTAGTTGCGCGTCTGCGGGTCGGTGCTGAGGCGGTTGACGTCGCCGTGATAGAAGACCTGGCGCGGCAGCCAGTGGTTGACGAAGTTGTCGAAGGCCGCGTCGGGTGTGCGGATGCGCAGGCAGCCCCGGCCGCGGTCGATGTAGGCGGCATAGGCCTGGGCGGCGCGGGCGAAGCCGGCTTCGCTCAGGTAGGCGGTTCGCAGCCGCGCGATCTCGGCGTCGTCCAGCGCGGGGCCGAACAGGAAGCGGCAGGTCTCGGCCTGCCCGGCCCCGAGCGCGAGGCGGTATTGCACGCAGGCGGCGGGGGTCTCGTAGCGGGCGTCGCCGCCGGCCAGGCGCTCGGCCTGCAGCGCGCTCGGGCGGTGCAGGCCGCCCTCGCCCTCGAAGGCCGCCTGGCAGGCCTCCCAGGCATCGGGCCGGCGCTCGCAGAGGAAATAGGTCTTGTCCTTGAGGTGCAGGTTCTTGAAGTAGTCGGCCACCTTCTGGTAGGGCGTCACGGAGCTGGCCACGATGCCGCCGAGGTCGTCGCGCCACTCGGCGGACTGGTTCATCCACGACATGTAGCCGATCGGGAAGTAGGGCACCACGCTGAGGCGCCGCGGCCGGCCCGACAGGTTGGTGACCTTGAGCGTCCACAGCTCGACGACGTCATCCGTGGGCAGGCCGAGCTGCAGCTCCACGCGCACGCCCAGGTGCTCCACGGTCCAGCCGAGGTCGTGCCGCCCGGCGCGGAAGGCGAAGGACGCCAGCGGTGCGCGCACCGGCTCGTAGGGGGCCGAGAACAGCTCGCCCGTGTCCTCGTCCTTCACGTAGACGAAGCGGCCGGGGTGGTGGGCGTAGTAGGCCTGCTCCGGCTGCATGAAGGTCTTGGCCTCCAGGTTGGGCGCATGCGCGTACTTGGCCGGTTCGGGCTGCATGAACTGCGCGGTGGCGTAGCCGCGGCAGGTCACCTGGATCATCATCCGGCGGTTCCAGAGGAAGCCGCCGGCCTGGGGCAGGGCGGTGGGGCTGGCGAGTTCGTAGCGCTCGCCGCCGTCGATGGGACCGAACATGGTGTCAGGAGGTCGAGGTGGAGGATTTGCGCGCGGCCAGGTCGGCCTGGATGCGCGCCATGGTCGGGTTGTCGAGGCTGTAGAAGACCATGATGACCGCGGCCAGCAGCGTGAAGGCGGCCGGAATGACGGACATCAGCCAGACGATGCCGCTCTGCGACTGCGCCGACTGCGTGGCATTGGGCACATAGCCCAGGGCCGAGAACAGCGCGCCGATGACGGCCACGGCCATGGCGGTGCCGAGCTTCTGCGCGAAGGAGCTGGCCGCGAAGGTCAGGCCGGTGGCGCGCCGGGCGTGGCGCCATTCGTTGTAGTCGGCCGTGTCGGCCAGCATGGCGAAGGACAGCGGCGACTTCGGGCCGAGGGCCAGGCCGAGGGCGACCTGCAGCACGTACATCAGCAGGATCTGGTCGCTCGGCACGAAGAGGAAGGCCGTCGACAGCACCGTGGACGCGAGCATCAGGCCGATCATCAGCCTGCGCTTGTCGATGAAGCGCGTGAGCAGCGGCGTGAAGGCCGTGCCGGCCGCGGCGGCCAGCAGATAGGCCGGCACGAAGCTGCCCAGCAGCTCGGGGCGGTTGACGACGTACTTGAAGTAGTAGGCGGCGCTGGTCATGCGCAGCGTGATGCCGCCCATGATGATGAGGGCCAGGAAGAACAGCAGGATCCACGGCCGGTTGTTGCGCAGGTCGGCCAGGTCCTGCCTCACGCTGGACGGCTGGGCCGGTGGCGGCTGCACGCGCTCGGTGGTGCTGGTGAAGGTGAAGGCGAAGATGAGGGCGGCCGCGAGGCCCCAGAACGCCATGGTCAGCGTCCAGCCCAGGGCAGGGTCGCTGCCGCCGAGCCAGGCGACCAGGCGGGGCGATGCCGCCGTGACGAGGGTGCCGCCGGCGAAGCCGCACACGAAGCGCGAGGCGTTGATGGCGTTGCGCTCGCGCGCGTCGCCCGACAGCACGCCCGACAAGGCGCTGTAGGGGAGGTTGGCGCCGGTGTAGAGCGTCATCAGCAGCAGGTAGGTGACGCCGGCCCAGGCCAGCTTGCCGGTGGGGCCGAAGTCCGGCGTCGAGTAGGCCGCCACGCCGACGACGGCCAGCGGCAGCGGCAGCACGAGCAGGTAGGGCCGGAACTTGCCCCAGCGCGTGCGCGTGCGGTCGGCCAGGGCCCCGATCATGGGGTCGGTGAAGGCGTTGAAGATCTTCACGACGAAGAGCATGCTGGCCGCCGCCGCCGCGGTGATGCCGAACACGTCGGTGTAGAAGATCAGCAGGAAGGTGGAGATGTTGGTCCAGTAGAAGTTGAACCCCATGTCGCCCAGGCCGTAGCCGACGATCTCGCGCCGCGTGAGGGGCGCAGGGCGGGCGGGCGTCATGGCTTCAGCCAAGGACCGAACCCAGGGGTTGCCGCAGCCACTGGCTCACCTGCTGGCGCAGCTCGTGCAGTGGGCGCTGGGCGTCCAGGCGCAGCACGCCCGGTTCGCCGAGGGGCGACTCCAGCGTCGCGAACTGGCTGTCGATGAGGCTGGCGCTGAAGAAATGGGTGCCGCGCGTCGCCACCCGGCGGGCGGCCTCGGCCTTGCCGATGTCCAGGAAGGCGAAGCGCAGCCCTGGCGAGGCACGGCGCAACTGGTCGCGGTAGCCGCGCTTGAGGGCCGAGCAGGCCAGCACCAGGCCGCCGGGGTGGAGCTGCAGCTGGGTGCCCAGGCTGGCGAGCCAGGCGGCGCGGTCGAGGTCGTCCAGCGGCTGGCCCTCGGCCATCTTGCGGCGGTTGGACTCGCTGTGGAAATCGTCCGCATCCACCCAGGGCCGCGCGACGTCGGCGGCCACGGCCGCCGCCAGCGTGGACTTGCCGCTGCCGGCCACACCCATGACGACGACGGAATCGGGCGCAAGAGGACTCATGGAGCGGGAGGCGAGGGCGGGCGGGAAGGGTGGCTGGCGAGGCGCGCGGGATGCATCGCCCAAGCTGGATAGCGCTATCCTAACTGCCGCGCGCCGAAGCGCCGCTCCGTGTTTTCCCGCCGAAACAGGCCGTACCGCCCCGGCGCGCTTAGAGCACCGCGCGCAGCCGCTCATAGCCGCTGCGGCTGACGGGGATGCGCTTGCCGCTCTTCATGCGCGCCAGGTGGGCGTCGCTGTCGGTCTTCTCCAGCCCGGCCAGGGCGGCCAGGTTGATGATGAAGGAGCGGTGCACGCGCACGAAGCGGCGGGGGTCGAGGGCGGCCTCCAGCTCGGAGATGCGTTGGGCCTTCAGGTGTTCGCGGCCGGCGCTGTGGAAGGCGACGTTGTCGGCCTGGGCCTCGATGTAGTCGATGGCGTCCACGGCCAGCACTTGCATGCCGCCGCTGCCGTCGCGCACCAGCACCCGGGCGAGGGTCGGCGCCGGCGCGACGAGGTGGTCCAGGCCCGGCGCCGGCTGGCCCAGCAGCCGCCGGGCGCGGTCCAGCGCGGCGTCGAAGCGCGCCTGGGTGAAGGGCTTGAGCAGGTAGTCCACGGCATGCAGCTCGAAGGCGCGCAGGGCATGCTGGTCGTAGGCGGTGGTGAAGACGACGCCCTCGCGCCGGCCCGTCAGCTCCAGCACTTCGAGGCCTGTGAGGCGCGGCATCTGGATGTCGAGGAAGACGAGATCGGGCTTGAGTTCGGTAAGGGCGCGGGCGGCCTCCAGGCCGTTGTCGGCCTCGGCGACGACCTCGATGTCGGCGTGGGCGGCGAGGTATTCGCGCAGCAGGCGGCGGGCCAGGATCTCGTCGTCGGCGATCAGGGCCCGCAAGGGCGAGGGCTGGGTCATGGTGGGGCCTCGGAGGTTTCCAAGGGAAGGGTGATCTCGACGGCGAAGCCCGCGGGCGTCGGCCCCCAGTGCACGCGCGCCCGGCTGCCGTACTGGGCCGCCAGCCGCTCTCGCAGGTTGCGCAGGCCATGGCCCAGGCCGCTCTGCGCGGCGGCCTGGGCGGGCACGGGGTTGCGCACCGTCAGGTGAAGCCAGCCGTCTCGGGCCATCACCTCGATGTCGAGCCGGCCGCCGTCCTCGCGCGGGCGCAGGCCGTGCTTGAGGGCGTTCTCCGTGAGCGGCTGCAGGGTCAGCGGCGGCAGCAGGGCGGTCAGGCTGTCGTCTGGCGCCTGGATGGCGAGGTCGAGCTTGTCGCCCAGGCGTTGCTGCTCGATGGCGAGGTAATGCCGCACCAGTCCGAGTTCTTCCTCGAGGCGGATGCGCCCGCGGCCGGCGAGGGCCAGGGTCTGGCGGAAGAACTCCGCCAGGTCGATGGCCATGGCGCGGGCTCCGGCGGGGTCGAAGTGGGTCAGCGCGCTGATGGAGTTCAGGCTGTTGAAGAGGAAGTGCGGGTCGATCTGCAGGCGCAGCAGCTGCAACTCCATGTCGCGGGCGAGCAGGCGCGCCTCGACCTCGCGGGCGGTCGCGGCCTGGGCGCCCTGCACGGCGATGAGCAGGTCGTGGGCCAGCACGGCCAGCACGAAGAAGCCGGCCACCAGCGCCAGCGTCAGTGCCCAGGCCGGCGGCGTCATGGCCACCAGCCCGGCCGGGCGGCCGGCGGCCAGGCCGACCGCGTTCCAGGCCGCGGCCACCGCCAGGCCCGTGCCCGACAGTACGCCGACCGCCGCCGCCCGTGCGGCCAGCGCCCGCTGCCAGCGCCGCACGGCCAGGGGCTGGCCCCGGCAGACGTAGTAGGCCGGCAGCGCCGCCACGGCGTGCAGCAGGGCCAGCGGCAACACCCAGGCCAGGGCCCAGCCGTAGGACGCCAGGCCCTGGGCGGCCGGCAGAGCCGCCAGGGCCATGCCGGCCAGGGCGGCCGTCAGCAGATAGGCCGCCAGGACGTGCCGGTGGGTCAGCAGCGGATGCACGCCGGCGGGTCAGTTCTTGATCTCGACGCCGCTGAACGTCGCGTCGCCGCGCAGTACCAGGCGTTGGGTGGGGTTCATCGGTGGCAGGGTCTGGTCCTCGACGCTGCCCAGCGTGGCCGTGATCTGCACGACGACGAGCCAGTCACGCGGCACGCGCAACTCGACGCCGCTGAAGCGGGCCGAGATGTCCAGCGTCGCCTCCGGCCCGTCCATGGCTGCCCGGTGCAGGTCCAGTTCCACGCCGCCGAAGTTCACGTCGATGCGTCCGCCCTTGAAGCTGCGCGAATCGTTCTGCTGCTCGATGGATGCGAAGCTCGCGTCGATGCTGACCTGTTCGCCATGTTCCAGCGTGGAGGTGTCGCGTGCCATGCCGAGGGCGTGGTGCTGTCGGTTCGGGAGCAGGCCGCGCAGCAGGATGGACAGGCCCGCCAGGATCACCAGCACCGGCCACCAGTCGCGCAGCTCCAGCCGCGTGTAGCCGAGGTTCTGCGCCGTCAACAGGGCGCCGACGGCGATCAGCGCCGTGCCGAAGAGCCAGCTGCCGGCATGGCGGGGCCAGATGAGGCGGGCCAGTCCCAACAGCACCAGGGCCAGCGGCCAGAAGGTGCGCAGCAGCGGCAGGCCGAAGACCTGCAGGTTGTCCAGCAGCGCCAGCACACCCACGCCGATGACGCCCAGGCCGAAAAGGATGCGGCGGCCGGCGTGGTGGGGGTGGTGGAAGCGGCGCGCGTGGCGAAGGCGCATGCGGTGCATGGGAGGCTCCGGGAACTTGGAGCCTGCAGTAGACCTCGACCTCGGCCCCGACGCTGTAGCCCGGCGGCGAATCGACGCCTCGCACCGACGAATCGACGCCGCGCGAGGCCGACGGGCTATCGTGTAGCCGACGCCCGTCATGCAGGACCGGCCCGGTGGATTTTGGCGGTCCGGATTCATGCCGCACTGAATCGCCGGCCAACGCGCGAAGTCCATCGCCGTCACGCAGCCAGCCTCGTGTACGTCCGTGTCAAGAACGACGCGAGACCCTGGGCAATTCACGCGTCGACACAGGAATGCCGCCGTCCCCAACCTTGAGGAGCACAGCTTGACGCAATGACGCTACCTTGAAGGCCGATCCATCATCGGGGAGGCATCCGTGGCCATCGACATCACCTACACCAGCGAAGGAGATCTGCTGATCACCTGTGGGAGCGAATCCCGGATCTGGCCTCTGGCGGCCCACATGAGCATGGCGAAGCTCATCGGGTGTGCCTTCCGCGACGTGGCTGTCGAGATCCAGATGAAGCAATCGGACGCGCAGGCGGCGCCTTCGCCCGCCTCATCGCCGGCGGGCGCCCCAGCTCCAGCCTCCGCGATCACGCCGGCGCTATCGCCCGCGCCGGTCAAGGGGGCTAACCCGGTCAGTGGTTGGCAAAAGCCGTGGCCGAGGGCCACGGCGTTTGTCAGCCAGTTGCCATCGGATCCCAGTGGGCCACCGACGACGATCGTGCAACTCGAGTTCGGCGAGATGGCGGACGCGGCGGATCTCTCCAAGCCAGGCAACCAGGCGCTGGCTGACCTGATCGATCAATCAAACTTGAACGTCGAACGATTGGCCGAGGAAATTGTCGCAACACTCCATCGGGGTCCTCGCCCTCTGGGGCGCCTCTCGCTCGCGCTGCCCCTTGATCCCTTGAAGTTCCAGCAAGTCGTGCGGGCCATCGACGCCAGCGTTCAAGACAAGGGAACGCGGGTGCTGGACAAGCTGCAGTTTGTCTTCCCGCAGGCTGGTGGTCCTTTCACACCGGACTGAACCATGGACGCTCCCGACATCTACGCGACCGCGAAGACCGCGCTGAGGGACAACGTCAAACTCGTGCTGTCGGCACTGGCAGGTGTGGCCAGCCTCCTGCTTGCCGGGACTCCGTTCTCGGGACTGGGCAGCCTGCCGGTGGACTGGCGTCTTGGGGTGGCACTGTTTTCGATCGGCCTGGCCTTCTGTTTGTTGTGCCTGATCTTCTGGCGACTGCTGAAGACGCTCGAACCCATGTTGGTGGGTTTCGAGGACCTGCTGGACTCGCTCGATCTGGACGGCATCAAGGAGCCGCGACGCCGTAGGGCCATCGCCGACCTCAGACGCGTGTTCGCCGATGAGCGAACCAGGCGCCTGCCAGACGGGCTTCCTAGCGTCGATGCGCTTGTCGAGCAGATTGGCCAGGACTGGGACCCGGTCGCGGGGCACCCTCGCCCGGAGCACAAGGAACGCTACGAAAAGAACCTGGCAATGCTCGAGGGGCTGAACGTCTGGGCAGCGTTCGTCACGCTCCAGCAACTGGTGTCGAAGGCGCTCAATCGGACCGTGCTTGCGGGCATGGTGGTGCTCGCTGCCATCCTCACCTTCGCATGGGCGGCCAACCCGCCCAAGGCCGGCGCCGAGGAGAAGCCCCCGGTCATCGTCTACGAAGGGGCCACGAAGCCGCCCCTTGAAGCAGGACAGATCAGTTTCGGCCCCATGCTGTTTGCCTCAGACAAATCCGACCTGGACGAAGCGGCGCGCAAGGTCCTCTCAGGGGCTCGCCTCCAGCTCCAGACGTGGCCGGACTCCGTGGTGCTGGTCCGCGCGAACACGGATACGCGCGGCACCTCGCGGAGGAATGCAAAGCTGGCCAAGGAACGCAGTGAGGCGGTGGCACGTGAACTGGCGAAAAGCGGCGGCATCGCCACCAACCGCATCTTCGTGGCAGCACTGGGCCTGGATGACTTGCCGGTGATCACCGCTGCCAACGTCGATTCCGCGCAGAACCGCAGCGTCGTGCTGATCGTGCAGCGCCAGAGGTGATGCCCACCGCTGCGCCAGCTGCGAAGACATGCCTGAGGTCCAGGACCTGCGGTCCTGACAGCCGCCGCAATTGAGTCAGCTGGAAATTGGCGTTCGCTGCTCGATGGCGGGCTGACGAAAAAAAGCCCGGTGCGGGTGCACCGGGCCTTTCAGGATTGAGGCTCGATCAGGCGGCCGCGCGCTTGGCGCCGCGGGTGGCCGTCTGGGTCGCCTTGACGGCTTGCGAGGTGGCGGCCTGGAAGTTGGCTTCGGCGACCTCGACGGCCTGCTTGGTGGCCTTCTGGACCGACTCGAAGGCGTTGTTGGCCGCGGCGACGGCGGACTTCACCAGGGCGACGGCGTTCTCGGTGCCGGCCGGGGCGTTCTTGGCGGCGCTGTCCACCAGGCTGCTCAGCGTGCGCTGGGCTTCGGCGAACTGGCCTTCGGCAACGCGCACGACTTCGGAGCCGGTGCTGGAGGCGATGTCGTAGAGGTGGCGGCTGTAGGAAGCGGCCTTCTCTGCGGTGGGTTGCAGCAGGGCGGCCTGCAGGGACAGCAGCTCCTGCGCGTCCTTGACGGACAGGGCGGCAGCCGTGGTGTCGGCGGCTTCGCTCAGCGCCGTCTTGGCGACTTGCAGGTTCAGCTCGACGAGCTTCTCGACGCCTTCGAAAGCCTTGTTGGTCAGGCCGAAGAGGGTTTCGACGTTGGCCTTGTGGGCGGCCAGGACTTGTTCAGCGGTCAGCATGGTGGAACTCCGATTTCAGGGGGGGGACCGATTGCCGTGCTGTTTTGCTGCACTGCAACATGACCTGAATGATAGGGGACGTCCGGCAGATTGCAAGCACTTTTTTGTGCACTGCAACAAATTAGGGGAGGCCGCGGAGTCAAGCCGGTCCCGCTATCGTTGCCGGCCCGATGCTCGCCTTCCATTCCGACGCCCACAGCCTGGCCCTCCCGCCGGGCCATCGCTTCCCGCAGTCCAAGTACCGGCTGCTGCGCGAGCATTTCGAGCGCGAGCCGGGCCGGCTGCGCATGCGCCCGGCGCCGGCCGCCACCGAGGGTGAACTGGCCCTGGCGCACACGCCGGACTACGTCGACGCGGTGCTGCTGGGCCGGCTGAGCGCAGCCCAGCAGCGCGAGATCGGCTTCCCGTGGAGCCCCTCCATGGCGGAGCGCTCGCGGCGCTCTGTCGGAGCCAGCATCGCCGCGGCGCGGGCGGCGCTGGAGGAGGGCGTGGCGGCCAACATGGCCGGCGGCACCCACCACGCCTATGCCGACAAGGGCTCGGGCTACTGCGTCTTCAACGACGTGGCCGTCGCCGCGCGCCTGATGCAGGCCGAATGGGGCCGGCGCCACCGCAGCCTGCTCAAGGTCGTGGTCATCGACCTCGACGTGCACCAGGGCAACGGCACGGCGGCCATCTTCCGCGACGACGACACCGTCTTCACCTTCTCCATGCACGGTGCCCGCAACTTCCCCTTCCGCAAGGAGCCGAGCGACCTGGACGTGGACCTGCCCGACGGCTGCGGCGACGCCGATTACCTCGCCGCCCTCGACCTCGCGCTGGCGCAGATCTGGCGCCGCTTCGAGCCGGGCCTGGCCTTCTATCTGGCCGGAGCCGACCCCCACGAGGGCGACCGCCTCGGCCGGCTCAAGCTGTCGCAGGCGGGGCTGGCGGAGCGCGACCGCCGCGTGCTGGCCGCGCTGCGCGAGCGCCGCATCCCGGTGGCGCTGAGCATGGCCGGCGGCTACGGGCACGACCTGGCCACGACGGTTGCCGTCCAGGTCAACACGCTGAACCTCGCCGCTGAAGCCTGGGCGACATGGCCGGGCCGGGCCGCGTGAAAGAATGTGCCGGATGTCCAGCCCCCGCCCCCAGCCCGACACCCGCGACGCCTACCCCCGCTTCGTGCCGCTGACCACGCGGTGGATGGACAACGACGTCTACGGCCACCTCAACAACGTCGTCTACTACAGCCTCTTCGACACGGCGGTGAACAGCCTGCTGATCGACGCTGGCGCCCTCGACCTGCATGCGGGCGAGGTCATCGGCCTGGTCGTCGAGACGCACTGCAACTTCTTCGAGTCGCTGGCCTTCCCCCAGCGCATCGAGGCCGGCGTGCGCGTCGCCCATCAGGGCCGCTCCAGCGTGCGCTACGAGATCGGCCTCTTCGCCGAAGGGGCGCCCACCTGCGCGGCGCGGGGTCATTTCGTCCACGTCTACGTCGACCGCGACAGCCGCCGCCCGGTGGCCGAACTGCCCGCCGCCTACCTCCAAGTCCTGAGCACCCTGACCCCATGAGCCGATTCGACACCCCGACGCCCGAGCAGACCGCCGCGGTCGACGCCGCCATCAAGAGCCGGCATTCGCTGCGCGCCTTCCTGCCCACGCCCGTGCCGCGCCAGACGTTGGAGGACATCCTCGAGGTCGCCTCCTGGGCCCCCTCGGGCACCAACACCCAGCCCTGGCAGGTGCACGTGCTCACGGGCGCGGCGCTCAAGCGGCTGTCCAGCCGCGTGCAGGCCGCCTACCTGGATCCCGAGCAGAACGCCGCCCACCGGGAGGAGTACGCCTACTACCCCACCGAGTGGCGCAGCCCCTACATCGACCGTCGCCGCAAGGTTGGCTGGGACCTGTACGGCCTGCTCGGCATCGCCAAGACCGACAAGGCCCGCATGCAGCACCAGCATGGCCGCAACTTCATCTTCTTCGACGCGCCGGTCGGCCTCATCTTCACCATCGACCGCGTGATGCAGCAGGGCTCGTGGCTGGACTACGGCATGTTCCTGCAGAACATCATGGTCGCCGCCCGCGCCCGGGGCCTGCACACCTGCCCGCAGGCGGCCTTCACGCAGTTCCACCGCCTCATCGCCGAGGAGCTGCAGCTGGGCGAGGAGCAGATGCTGGTCTGCGGCATGTCGCTCGGCTGGGCCGACCCGGCCGCGGTGGAGAACAGCCTCGTCACCGAGCGCGCGCCGGTGAGCGAGTTCGCTCGCTTCCTGGAGGACTGATGGCCTTGGCCGGTTCCGACCTCGGCCTCGCCTGGGTCCCGCCCTTCGCGGGCCTGCTCGGCGGCCTGTCCTCGGTGCTCGACAACGCGCCCACCTACCTCGCCTTCTTCAACCTCGCGGGCGGCGACGCCCAGCGGCTGATGGGCGAGGGCGCCGCCGTGCTGGCGGCCATTTCGGGCAGGGCCGTCTTCATGGGCGCCATGACCTACATCGGCAACGCGCCCAATTTCATGGTCAAGGCCATTGCCGAGGAGCGCGGGCTCAGGATGCCGAGCTTCGGCGGCCATGTGCCGTGGTCGGGCGCCGTGCTGCTGCCCCTGCTTTTCGTGATGGCGTGGATATGGATGCGTTGAAGAAGAAGGTGCTGGTGGCCCGGCGGGCGCCTGCCGCCGTGATCGAGCGGCTGGCGGCTCATTTCGAGATCGACGCCGTGCCGGACGACCGCGTCCTGCCGCCCGACGAGCTGCGTGCGCGGCTGCAGGGCAAGGCCGGCGCCTACATCACCGGCACCGAGCGCATCACCGCCGAGCTGCTCGACGCCTGCCCGGACCTGCGCGCCGTCTGCACGATGAGCGTCGGCTACAACCACATCGACCTGGCCGCCTGCACCGCGCGCGGCGTGCTGGTCACCAACACGCCGGACGTGCTGACCGAGACCACGGCCGACTTCGGCTTCGCCCTGCTGATGGCCACGGCCCGGCGCATGAGCGAGGGCGAGCGGCTGCTGCGCGACGGCGGCTGGAAGAGCTGGGCCTGGGACTTCCTCGCCGGCGCCGAGGTGCACGGCACGACCCTTGGCATCCTGGGCATGGGCCGCATCGGCCAGGCCATCGCCCGGCGCGGGCGCTTCGGCTTCGGCATGCAGGTCGTCTATCACAACCGCTCGCGGCTGGCGGCCGACACCGAGGCGGAACTCGGCGCCCGCTACCTGGCCAAGGACGAGCTGCTGCGCCAGGCCGACCACCTCGTCCTCGTGCTGCCCTATTCGGCCGAGGCCCACCACTGCATCGGCGCGGCCGAGATCGCGCTGATGAAGCCCACGGCCACCCTCGTCAACATCGCCCGCGGCGGCATCGTCGACGAGGACGCCCTGGCCGCGGCCCTGCGCAAGCGCCTCATCGCCGCGGCGGGCCTGGACGTTTTCGAGGGCGAGCCGCGCGTCAACCCGGCGCTGCTCACCCTGTCCAACGTCGTGCTCACGCCCCACATCGCCAGCGCCACGCTGCCCACGCGGCAGGCCATGGCCCTGCTCGCGGCCGACAACCTCGTCGCCGCCCTGACCGGCGCCGTGCCGCCGACGCCGTTGAACCCCCAAGTCCTGTCCGCATGAAACGCCGCCTGCTCACCCTCCTTTCCGTGTTGTGCCTGCTCCCCGCGCTCGCCGCGGCCCAGTCGGGGCCGAAGCGCCCCAAGCCACCGCAAGTGCAGCCCGATCCCGAACCGGTGGTCGAAGACAAGACGGCGCGTGATCCGAAGAAGTTCGCCGCGCTGTCGGTGTTGGGCGACAGCGTGCAGCTCATCAACCTGACCCCGGCGCGCGGCGACACGGCCCAGTCGGGCGAGTGGACGGCTTCTCCCGCCGGCGGCCTGGACAACGCCGTGCTGCAGGCCCTGAACGCCGCGGTCACCGCCTCCGGCACTGGACGCGAGATCAAGCTCTACACCTCGTCGACGCGCAGCCTCTTCGGCGACCCTGCCAACCTCTTCGTCGACGGCAAGCTCAGCCTGCCCGGCAAGCTCGGCGAGGCCGTGCGCCAGAGCGGCGCGGCGCGGCTGTTGCTGGTCACGCGCAGCCGGCAGGAGGCGGCGCTCGCCGCGGCCCTGCCGGCGCGCATCCTCGCCAGCCTGGAAGGCCCCGGCTTCGTGCTGGACCAGCGCCCCGCGGGGCAGATCGGCTTCGACGGCCAACCCGGGCTGCCGGTGCTCGCGCCCTTCGTGTCCATCCGCGTGGCGCTGGTGGACCTGGCCGACCTCAGGCTCAAGCGCGAGCAGTCCCTGGCCGTCGCCGGCCGCCTGCCGGTGACGCCCGAGGCCGCGGCCAACCCCTGGGCGGCGACGACGGCCGAGCAGCGCGTGAAGGCCCTCGAAGCCCTCATCGAGGCCGAGCTACCCAAGGCCGTGAAGTCTCTGGTGGCGCCCTAGGCCATTGCCCCGCGCGGGACAATCTCCGGCATGACCCTGTTCGACCTCCTGCTGCTGGCCCTGCTGGCCCTCATCCTCGTCCTGCTGGCCCTCATCTGGGCGCGGCAGAAAACCCAGGCGGTGCTGCCGCCCGAACTCTTCCTGCCGCTGCAGCAGGGCAACGAGCGGCTGGAGCGCGAACTGCGCGACGAGTTGGGCCGCAGCGCCAGCTCCACCCGCCAGGAACTGGTGCAGGGCCTGGCCCAGTTCCAGCAGGTGCTGACGCAGGGACTGCAGGGCAGCAACCAGTCCCTCGCCCAGCAGGCCCTGGCCGCCCGCGAGGCCCAGGACGCCGCCGCGCTGCGCAACGCGCAGGCCCAGGCCGAGGGCCTGCAGCGCCTGACAGAGTCCATGCGCCAGCAGCTGCAGGCCATGTCGGCCAGCCACGAGCAGCGCCTGGCCGAGATGCGCCAGACCGTCGAACAGCGCCTGACCAGCATCCAGCAGGACAACGAGAAGAAGCTCGAGCAGATGCGCGCCACCGTCGACGAGAAGCTGCACGCCACGCTGGAGCAGCGGCTGGGCGAGAGCTTCAAGCAGGTGGCCGAGCGGCTGGAGCAGGTGCACAAGGGCCTGGGCGAGATGCAGAACCTCGCCCGCGACGTCGGCTCCCTCAACCGCGTGCTCACCAACGTCAAGACGCGCGGCGTCTTCGGCGAGGTGCAGCTGGCCGGCCTGCTGGAGCAGGTGTTCACGCCCGAGCAGTACGCCTGCAACGTCGCCACGCTGCCGGGCTCCAACGAGCGGGTGGAGTACGCCATCTCCCTGCCGGGCCAGCGTGACGACGGCAAGCCGCTGTGGCTGCCCATCGATGCCAAGTTCCCCCGCGAGGACTATGAGCGCCTGCTCGACGCCCAGGAGCGCGCCGATGCGCCCGCGGCCGAGGCCTCGGGCAAGGCCATCGAGGCGCGGCTGCGCATCGAGGCGCGCACCCTGCGCGAGAAGTACATCGCGCCGCCCCACACCACCGACTTCGGCATCCTCTTCGTGCCCACCGAGGGCCTGTACGCCGAGGCCCTGCGCCGCCCCGGGCTGGTGGAGGGCCTGCAGCGCGAGTTCAAGGTCATGCTCTGCGGCCCGACCACGCTGCTGGCCACGCTGACCAGCCTGCAGATGGGCTTTCGCACCCTGGCCCTGGAGAAGCGCTCGGCCGAGGTCTGGGAGGTGCTGGGCGCCGTCAAGACCGAGTTCGGCAAGTTCGGCGACGTGCTGGCCAAGGCCAAGAAGAAGCTCGAGGAGGCCGGCAACACGCTGGACGCCGCCGAGGTCCGTACCCGCGCCATGACGCGCAAGCTCAAGACCGTCGAGGCCCTGCCTGACGATGCAACCCAGCGCATGCTGCAGCTGGGCGCGGGCGAGGACGTCGAGTGAGCGACGGCCCGCCGGCCCCCAAGCAGAACCTGCGCCACGCCTTCGTGTGGCTGATCGCCACGCTGATCTGCGTGCATGCCTGCATGGCCGTCACGCGCGTCACGGCCAGCCTGTGGGTGCTCAACCGCGGCTACGGCGAGGCCTCGGTCGGGCTGCTGCTCAGCCTCTTCGCCGTCGCCCCCATCGTGCTGTCGCTGTGGGCCGGCCGGCTGGCCGACCGGCATGGCTTCCACCGCCCGGTCGGCGTGGGGGTGCTGCTGGCGGGTGCCGGTGCGCTGCTGGCCCTGGCCGTGCAGCAGCTGTGGGCCATCGCCATCGGCTGCCTGCTGTGCGGCGGCGCCATCGCCGTGGCGGCCGTGGCCATGCAGCGCGAGGCGGGGCTGATGGCCGAAGAGCCCGGCCAGCTCAAGCGCGTGTTCAGCTGGATGGCCCTCGGCCCGGCCCTGTCCAACGCCCTGGCCCCGGTCATCGCCGGCCTGCTCATCGACCACGTCGGCATGAGTGCGGCCTTCGGCTTCGCGACGGCGTTGCCGCTGCTGGCCTGGGCGCTGGCGCTGAAGGTGCCGCGCCACCGGCCCGAGCCCGTCACGCGCAGCTTCCGCGAGCCGGCGGCCTGGCAGCTCTTTCGCATGCCGGCCTTCCGGCGGCTGATGCTGGTCAACCTCGTCATGTCGGCCTGCTGGGACGCGCACAGCTTCGTCGTGCCCGTCGTCGGCCATGCGCGCGGGCTGTCGGCGTCCAGCATCGGCATCGTGCTCGGCAGCTTCGCCGTCGCGGCGACCTGCGTGCGCCTGGCCATCGTGCGCTTCGCCGACGACCTGCACGAGGTCAAGGCCCTGCGCGCCGCCATGGTGGTGGCCATGCTGACCTTCCTGGCCTATGCCTGGCTGCCCGGCACAGCCGGCCTGATGGCGGGTTCGGCCGTGCTGGGCCTGGCCCTGGGTTCGGTGCAGCCCATGGTGCTGGCCATGCTGCACCGCGTGACGCCGCCGGAGCGCCACGGCCAGGCGCTAGGCCTGCGCATGCTCTTCGTGAACGGCGCGACGATGGCCATGCCCGTCGGCTTCGGCCTGCTCGCCGCCGCCACCGCCCTGGCCGCGCCGATGTGGCTGATGGCCTCGCTGCTGCTGGTGGCGCAGGCGCCGGCTCGTAAGCTCTGAGTGTGCCCCTGGCCCAGCCTCGCGCGCTGGACGCGGCCCGCAATGCCGCCGTTTCAGCACTCGCCGCTGACCGCACAATCGGACTGACCGAGCCACACGCCCCGAGAGGCAAGACATGATCTTCGACGTCGCCCACCAGGAGGCCACGGCACGTCAGCGGCGCACCGTGGCGCTGCTGTGCCTGGGTGTCGGCCTGTCGGTGCTGCTGGCCCTGCCGGTGGCCTCGCGGCGCCTGGAGTCCATGCCCCACATCGCGGGCATCTACGGTGCCAGCGCCGCCATGATCGACCTGGCCACCTTCTGGCTGCTGCTGTCCTCGCAGCGGCCGTCGCGGCCCTTGCGCGTCGTGGCGGCGGCCTACCTCTACGCGGGGCTCATGGCAGTGCTGCACGTGCTGACCTTCCCGGGCGCGCTTCTCCAGGAGGAGTCGATCCTGGGCAACGGCAACGTCGCGAGCTGGCTGTTCATCGCCTGGCGCACCGGCTTCCCCGCCTTCATCCTCTGGGCGGTGTGCTGCGAGATCCGCGTGCCCGGATCGGCGGCGGCAGGGGCCGCCAGGCGCGAGGCGCCGCCGGCCCTGATGGCGGTGGGCGTGGCGGCGGTCAGCCTGCTGGCGGCGTTGGCGGCCGCGGAGGTGCCGTCTCTGGTGCCCGGGCCGCTCGGCCCGCAGTTCAGCCTGCTCAGTTCGGCGGGTGCCTACGCGGGTGCCGTCGTGTCGGGTGTCACCCTGGCCCTGATCTATCGGCACGGCCTGACCTGGCGGGCCCTGTACGTGTGGCTGATGCTGGTGCTGGTGTCGGAGACGGCGGGCATCTGGCTGAGCACCTACAGCGGCGGTCGCTACACGGTGGCCTGGTACGGCGCGCGGGCCGAGGGGCTGCTGGCCAGCGCCATCGTGCTGGTGCTGCTGGCCTCGCACATCCGCGAGCTGCAGTCGCGCCTGAGCACCGCCGTCGTCGAGCTGAGCGAACGCACCGACGCCCTGCAGGCCGAGATCCAGCACCGCGAGCGGGCCGAGCGCATGCTGGTGCAGTCGCAGAAGCTCGAGGCCGTGGGCCAGCTGGCGGCGGGCCTGGCCCACGACATCAACAACTTCATGCAGGTCGTGGGCATCCGCGCCGAGCTGATGCGCCGCCGTGTGGGCGACGTCGTCGAGGCGGACGTGGCCGTCATCCAGCGCAACGTCCGCAAGGCCGAGAACCTGACGCGCCAGCTGCTGCTGTTCTCCGGCCGCCGCCAGCTGCAGTCGCGCACCGTCTGGCTGCAGCGCAGCCTGCCGGCCTTCCTGGAAGGCTTCAAGCCCGTACTGGGAGACCGGCTGGAGGTGCGGCTGGACCTGCCCGCCGCCGCCTGGCCGGTGTTTGTCGACCCGACCGAACTCGACATCGCCCTGGCCAACCTGCTCACCAATGCCCGCGACGCCACGCCGCCCGGCGGGCGCGTGACGGTGCGCGTCGCCAACCAGGCGGCCGAGGGCGTCCGGGGCGAGCAGGTGTGCGTGGAAATCCAGGATGAAGGCCAGGGCATCCCGGCGGCGACCCTCGAACGGGTGTTCGAGCCTTTCTTCACCACCAAGGAGCCGGGCAAGGGCAGCGGGCTGGGGCTGTCCCAGGTCTATGCCTTCGTGCGCGGCAGCGGCGGCGAGATCGTCATCGACAGCCTGGTGGGCCGCGGGACGACGGTGCGCATGAGCTTCCCCCGCCATGCCGTCGCCACCGAGTCCGGGCCCGACGAGCCGTCGGCCGCCACGGCGCCCTCGCCGGGCAGCGTGGTGCTGCTGGTGGACGACAACCCGGACGTGCTGGAGGCCACTTCGGCCCTGCTGCAGCAGGCCGGCCTCGCGGCGCGCACGGCGGCCAGCGCGGCTCAGGCCGTGGCCCTGCTCGACGGCGGCCTGCGCCCCGACATGCTGGTGTCCGACATCGTCATGCCGGGCGGCATGGACGGCCTGGGCCTGGCGCAGCTGGCCCGCCAGCGCCTGCCGTCGCTGCGCATCGTGCTGGCCACGGGCTACAGCTCGGCGGCAGCGGATGCCCGCGCGCAGGGTTTCACGGTGCTGCGCAAGCCCTACGAGTCGGCCCGGCTGCTCACGGCCCTGCAGGAGCCGGCCGGCGGCGTGACCGCGGCCTGACGCCCGCCATGACCATGGCCAAGGCGATGACGAGGAACATGCTCACGAAGGCCAACCATGCATAGGGACGCAAGGTGGGAATGCCGATGAGGATGAGGCCGTCGTTGGAGCCGGGGATCAGCAGGCTGCCCCAGGCCATCAATACGCCACCCCCGAGGCAACGCAGCAGTTTTGCGGACGCGGGCCGTGTCGAGCGCCAACGTCCGGCGGTGAGACCGCCGAGCAGAGCCCCAAGGTACAGCGTCGCCAGAAGGAAGAGTGGCAGCCATCCCGGCCGGTCCTGCGCCCTTGCCAGGTTGGCCAGCACATCGGTGTAGGCCCAGGGGCCGGCGGACAACAGCGTGATGACGAAGGTGGCGCCGATGACGATGGTCGCCGCATGGGGCGACCAGACTTTCTGCGCCAGGACCTGCAGCCGGCCTGGCTGCCGCAGGAGTGCGAGCGCCGGCCACAGCCGCCAGCAGGCGTAGGCCACGAACAGCGGCGCCAGCAGGGCGGCGCTACCTTCCACTGGCGAGGCGTGGGCCAATGCCATCGCAGCCGGCCGGGCGAACAGGGCCTGCGCGCTGAGGCAGCCGGCATAGAAGCCGATGGGCGTGGCGATGTAGGCCCAGTCGCCCGAGCCCAGACGGGCGATGGCACCGAACACACAGGCCTGGTTGACCCAGGCACCCAGGCCCAGCAAGGCTCCGCCCACCACCGACCATGCGCTTGCCGCGAAGCCGGGCGGCATGCTGCCCGCCAGATGGAAAAGCTGCGCCAGGGACAGGCCACCGGCGACCCACAGCGAAGCCTCCAGCATGGCGGCCAGGCGGTGGGCACGTCTGGCGTTGAGCACCTCTTCCACCGCGGCCACCATGCAGGTGCCGCCGCGCTGGATGGCGTAGCCCATGGCGCCCACACACACCAGGGCGGTGAACCAGGCGGCCGTCATACGTGCTCGACGACACCCTCAATGGGGTCGGTGGGTTCGCGCCAGGGCGAGCGTTCGATCATGCGCAGCGTGTCGGCATAGCCGGCCTCGCGGCGCGCCTTGACGCCGGCCGGCGTGAAGTCGATGTCCTTGGTGTGGTCTTCCCCCTCCAGGCGGGGGGCGAGCAGGTGGGCCACGTGCATGGTGGTGCCGCAGCCCCAGGAGGCGAGTTCCTTGATGGCCGGGTCGGCCTGCTTGCTCGCCGGCAGCTGCTGCGTGAGCTGGCGGATGACGTGGCGCAGGCGGTGGATCTGCTTCTGCCGCGCGATATGGCTGTCGGCGCGGCTGGCGTACTGGATGTCCTTTTGCCGGCCCAGCACCTGCCAGATGGACTCGGGCTCGGGCGCCGTCTGGTGCCACACGTTGACGGCGAAGATCAGCGAGTCGCGGCGGCGCCGGTCGTCCAGCACGGCCTCGATGGGTGTGTTGGAGTACAGGCCCCCGTCCCAGTACGGCTCGCCTTCGATGCGCACCGCCGGGAAAGCCGGCGGCAGGGCGCCCGAGGCCATCACGTGCTCCACGCACAGGGGCTCGTACTGGCTGTCGAAGTAGCGCATGGCACCGCTGCAGGCGTTGACGGCGCCCACGGTCAGACGCGTGGGGCCGTCTTGCAGGCTCTCGAAGTCGACGAGTTCAGCCAGTGTCCCGCGCAGCGGCTCGGTGCTGTAGTAGGCGGCGGATTCCACGCCCAGGTTGGCCCGCATGCCGCGAAGCGCCGCCATGCTGGGCTCGAAGAAGGCCGGGATGCCGCGCATCACCGTCGTCATGTTGGCCACCCAGTTGCCCATGCCCAGCCAGTCCAGCGGGCCGGCGGTGGTGACCGGCTGCTCCACATGCCGCCAGAAGGCGTTGAGCCTGTCCATGCGGCGCTCGGGTGGGTTGCCGGCGATCAGGGCCGCGTTGATGGCACCGATGGACGTGCCGATGACCCAGTCGGGCTCGATGCCGGCGTCGTGCAGCGCCTCGTACACGCCCACCTGGTAGGCGCCCAGCGCCCCGCCGCCTTGCAGCACCAGCACCACCTGGCCGGGCAGGCCCGGGGGCGATGCAGTGCGGGCTTTGCGAGCGGAGGTGGCGGTGGTATTCATCGGCTGTCTCGTTCGGGTTCGGTGAGGCAAGGGTCGTGGATGATGGCCGTGGCCTTACATCATCTTTTCCGTCGTGGGTGGGCTGGGCCCGGGTTCACTGCGCCGTCCAGCCGCCTTCGAGGGGCAGGATGGCGCCGGTGATGGACGCGGCGTCGTCGGAGCAGAGGAAGGCGGTGAGGGCCGCCACCTGCTCCACGGTGACGAACTTCTTGGTGGGCTGCGCCGCCAGCAGCACGTTGCGCACCACCTCGTCGGGCGTGATGCCGCGGGCCTTGGCGGTGTCGGGGATCTGCTGTTCCACCAGCGGTGTCAGCACGTAGCCGGGGCAGACGGCGTTGACGGTGATGCCGCCTTCGGCCACCTCCAGCGCCACGGTCTTGGTGAAGCCGGCCACGCCGTGCTTGGCCGTCACGTAGGCGGACTTGTAGGGGCTGGCCACCAGCGCGTGGGCCGAGGCGATGTTGACGATGCGCCCGAACCCCTTCTTCTTCATCGCCGGCAGTGCCAGCCGCGTGGTGTGGAAGCTCGCCGACAGGTTGATGGCCAGGATGGCGTACCACTTGTCGACGGGGAACTCGTCCACCGGCGCGACGTGCTGGATGCCGGCGTTGTTGACGAGCAGGTCGATGCAGCCGAACTCGGACAGGGCCTTGCCCATCATGTCCTCGATGGCTTCCGGGCGGCTCATGTCGGCGCCGTCGTAGCGCACCTGCACGTCGTATTGCTCGGCGAGTTCGTCGCGCAACCGTGCGATCGCGGCTGCGTCGCCAAAGCCGTTGAGGATGATGTTGGCGCCCTGAGCGGCCAGCGTGCGCGCGATGCCCAGGCCGATGCCTGAGGTCGAGCCCGTGACGAGGGCGGTCTTGCCGATGAACATGGTGGGGTGCTCCTAGGGTTGCGTGGGTCGGGCCGGCGGCGTTTCAACGTCCGTCGTGCGCGTGAAGCGCAGGTGGGTGACGTCGGCGGGAAAGAAGAGGCTCCAGGTCCACTCCACCCAGATGCGCACCTTGCGGCCCAAGGTGGGCATGCGCATCAGGTAGTAGGCGCGCCACAGCAGCCAGGCCGGCAGCCCGGCGAGCTTGATGCCGAAGACCTGGGCCACGCCGCGGTGGTGGCCGGTCGTGGCCATCATTCCGCGCGACACATGGTGGAAGGGGCGGGTGGATTCGCCCGCGATGTGGCGCAGCAGGTTGCGCGCCAGCTGCCGAGCCTGGGCCACCGCGAACTGCGCGGTAGGCGGACTCGGCTGGCCGCTCGCCAGATTGAGCGTGGCGGCGCAGTCGCCGAGGGCCCACAGGCCGGGGCGCCCGGATACCTGGCCATCGGGGTCGGTCACGATGCGGCCTCGCAGCGTCTGCACGCCCAGGCGCTCCACCAGCGGATTGGCGCGCGCACCGATGGTGCAGACCACGGTGGCCGAGGCCACGCGAGTGCCGTCGGCCAGGTCCACGCCGTCGGCGTGCACCCGGGCGGCGCGGGCACCCAGGCGCACGTCCACGCCGCGCTCGGCCAGGGACTTCGCGGCGGCGGCGCCCAGGGCCGCAGGCAACTCGGGCAGCAGGCGCTCGCCGTCGTGCAGCAGCGTGACGCGCAGCTCGCGAGCCTTCACACGGGGGTAGCAGCGGTGCGCGCTGCGGATGAAGTCGATGACCGCACCGGCCACTTCCACGCCGGAGAAGCCGCCGCCGATGACGACGAAGTGACCCAGCGTGCGCCGTTGCGCCTTGTCGGCGCTCAGCTCGATGTGGGCCAGGCGTTGCAGCAGCCGGTTGCGGATGTGCATCGCGTCGCCCACCAGCTTCAGCGGCAGCGCGTGATCTGCCAGGCCCGGGATGATGTCGAGGTTGGCGCGTTGGCCGAAGGCCAGCACCAGGTGGTCGAAGCGCATCTCGAGCGGCCCGGCCAACGTGGAGCAGCTCAGCGTCCTGGCCTCGTGGTCGACCCGCTCCAGCCGGCCCATGATGAAGCGCGTGACCGCCAGCATCTCGCGGATGGGGGCGATGACGTGCTCGGGGAACACGGCCGCGCCCACCACCTCGGCCAGCATGGGGTTGAAGGTGGTGTAGCTCTCCTCACTCAGCAACACGAGTTGCCAGCCCGGCGGCAGCGGCGCTTCCAGCGCGCGGGCCAGGGTGGTGCCGGCAAAGCCGCCGCCGGCGATCACGATGGTCTTCAGCGGCGGCGTGGAGGGCGGGGTGGAGGTGTTCATTGGGCTTCTCGGCAATGGGGAGAAGCTTAGGAATCGGGCCTCCAACGCGGAAATCGCAACAATTCATCGCGCCATCGGCGGCGGTTATCGGCGGCGTGCTTTTTCACTGAAAGGTTTTGCCTCCGGCCGCGACGCAGGTGCGCATGGAGCTCTACCAGATCCGCTATTTCCTGGCCGTGGCCGACACGCTGAACTTCACGCGCGCATCGGAGCGGTCCTTCGTGTCTCAGCCCGCGCTGACCAAAGCCATACAGCGGCTGGAGGAGGCGATCGGCGGGCGGCTGTTCGACCGCACCAAGAACTCGGTGCAGCTCACCGAACTGGGCCTGGGCATGCTGCCCAACTTCCGCCACATCTACGAGACGGCCAACCACGCCCGAGAAGAGGCCCGGCGCCTCATGCGCATGCAGCGCAAGGTGGTGCGCGTGGGCGTCATGTGCACCATCGACTTCCACCAGGTCCTGCCGGGCTTTGTCGAAAGCCAGGAGGGCCGCACCGAGGTGGAATTGAGCTTTCGGGAGGGCAACCTGGAGGCGCTGACCGATGCGCTGGACCAGGGCGACGTCGACCTGGGCATCATGTGCTCGCCCTACGAGATGCCCAAGCGCTTCGCCGCCACGCCCCTGTTCCGCGAAGACTATGTGCTGGCCATCGGCGACGACCACCGCTTCAGCGGCCGCACCAGCGTGGAGATGGCCGAACTCAACCGCGAGCGCTATTGCGAGCGCGTGATGTGCGAGTTCTCGACCTACATCGAGCGGCTGCTGCGCGACCGCGGCGTGCGGCTGGAGGTGGTGCAGCAGTCCTCCCGCGAGGACTGGATACAGGCCCTGGTGCGCGCCAATTTCGGCGTGGCCTTCATGCCCATCTCCATCGCCCGGGCCGCCCGGCTGGCGTATGTGACCATGTCGGACGTGCCCATCGTGCGGGAGGTCAGCGTGCTGACCCAGGCCGAGCGGCCCACCAGTGCGGCCCAGCAGGCCGTCATCGACTCACTGGTGAACCACGGCTGGGACGAGGGCCTGCCGGGGTGACCCCCTGGAGCCAGCCATCGGCTGCTGCTTGATCGCTGGGCAAGCTGCCGGCAAGCTGGCGCTTTGTAAACTGGGCCATCGCGACTGCCATGGGACACCATGACCGACTTTGCGCGCCAGGTCGAAGGCTTGCGCCCCCACTTGATGAGGTTTGCGCGGGCTCAGTTGAGGAACGATGCATGGGCCGAGGACGCCGTGTCCGAATGCCTGCTCGCCGCGCTGGAGCGCCCGCAGTCCTTCAGCGGCCAGTCCCAGCTCAAGACCTGGCTCATCGGCATCCTGAAGCACAAGCTCGTGGACCAGCTGCGTCGCAACACCCGCGAGGCGACCGTGCTCGTCGGCGAGGACGGCGAAGACCTCTTCGACGACCTGTTTCAAGCCGATGGCCACTGGCGCGAGGCGCCGCGCGACTGGGGCGACCCCGACGCCGCCTGTTGCCAGAAGCAGTTCTTCGAGGTGCTGCAGCTCTGCTGCGAGCACTTGCCGCCCACGCAGGCCCGCGTCTTCATGATGCGCGAGTGGCTGGAACTGGAGTCCGATGAGATCTGCCGCGAGCTGGCCATCACGTCGGCCAACCTGTGGGTGCTGCTGCATCGTGCGCGCCTGAGGCTGCGGGATTGCCTGCAGCTGCGCTGGTTCGACAAGGCGGAGGCAGCCGCCTCATGAAGAACACCCTGACCTGTCGCGAGGCCGCGCGCCTGCTGCTCGAAGACGAAGACCACGAACTGCCGACCGCGGAGCGCCTGGCGCTGCAAGTCCACGTGAAGATCTGCTTCGCCTGCCAGCGCTTCGTTTCTCAGCTGAACCTCATGCGCCGCGCGACACGAGCCTGGCGCAAGCACAGCGAGACCGCAGATGACGAGGCCTTCCCCGACTAGGGCCTGTTCACACGACGGCGACCCCTGCCGTCGTGGGAACAGGCCCTGGGGCATGCAAAGGCGCAGGCGGCCGTAGCGGCCGGACCTGCGGCCTGCGCGGGCCGCGCGGAAGCCCCGCGCCTGCGAGCTCGTCCCAACGGGCGCCCACGTGGTCGCCAGAGGTGCTGGCGCCTTACATCGACGTGCGTCACCGGTTCAGGGGGCGACGCGCCTCGTAAGGACCAGGCCCGTCGGCAGACCAAGCCCAGCGCCTTCGGCCACAGGACTCGAAAGCGCGCGCATCCACCGGGCCTGGCCCATTGCTCACCGAGGAACTCTCATGGACATGCAGAAGTCTTTCGTCTCCACCGTCGTCGGCGCGTTGTTCGCCACCGCACTCGCCACCGGCCCTTCCCTCGCCGCCGCGCACGACGACCGCGATCACGGCCTGGGCCGCGCCACCTTGCTGGTGACGAGCACCAACAACGCGACCTCCAACAACATCGTCGTCTTCCGGCTGGACACCGGCGCTGCGCCCTCGCTGCAATACGTGACCTCACTCGCCACCGGCGGCGCTGGTGGTGCCGGCGGCAATGCCGGCCTGGTGCAGTTCCACGACGGGGTCGGGGCGGTTGCCAACTACGGGTCGAACACGGTGACCCAACTGGTGCGCCTGGGCGACTTCGTCTACGTCGGCCGCAGCATCGGCCTTGCATCAGGCTGCACCAAGCCGGTCTCCGTCGCACTGAAGCATGACCACCTTCTTGTCGCTGGCGCCAACTGCGTCGAGGCTCACGACTGGCCGTCGGGCAAGCTGGATGGCGCGGCGGTGTCGCTCCCCAACGCGTCGGCGGCGCAGGTCGTGGCCGGGCGCAGCTGGGCGGCCGTGACGATGAAGTCGGGCTCGATCATGCAGCTGCCGTTGAACAAGCACGGGGCCCTTGCCGGTACCGGCACCGTGGTCGCCCTGCCCGCCGGTGCCAACGACACGCCGCTGGGCGCCGCCTTCTGGGGCGACATGCTGGGCTTCAATCCCGCCCACAGCCCCAACAGCCTGGCCCTGGTGAACAGCGACCGCATGGTCTACCCCATCGCCGGCCCGACGCCCGCCTTCCCCAACGGCAACGCCCCGTGCTGGCTCGTCAAGGGCCCGGGCAACCTCTGGTACTCCGGCAACACACCGGCCAAGGCGATCTCGATCTTCTTCAGCGACGGCGTGGGTGGCAGCTTCTACAAGTCGGTACCGCTGCCCGGTGCGCCCACCGACCTCACCATCTCCCCCGACGGCAAGTGGCTCGCGGTGATCTACACCGCCGCGGATGGCGCCCACATCGCGGCCTACGCGATCGACGCCTACGGCGACCTCACGCCGACCGCCAGCACGCCTGCCATCGGCATCGCGAGCTTCAACGGTGTGGCGTTCAGCCAGTAAGCGCTTGCGGGGACTCGGCGCCGGCGGAGATGGCCGGCCTGAGAGCCGGGGCTGAAGCGGCGGACGGGAGCCAATGCGGCCTGCTCAGCAGCCGCCGTGGTGCTCAGGCCTCCGCCGGACCTCCAGCCCGGAACGCCTGGCTCGGGAGGACGGCTTTGCAGCGTTGTCGGTCACTCGGGCGTAAAGGCCGAACTCACGCGGACTGGCATCAAGCGGTCGCTTGGCCCGGCGACCGCGAACAGCACGGAAGGTCAGCAGTACGAGGTGCAGCGGTCGTTGGACTCAAGCAAGCCCTCAGTGCCGCTCCGAGGACTGCTTCTCTCCGACCTGAACTTGCGGTGCCGACCCATTGCAGCCGTCCGACTCCCGGCCGGAACGGCGCGATCAACAGTTGAACGGACGCTTTGTCTCGCTCAGCACCTGAGGCAAGCCTGATGGCAAATAGGTCATCCAAGTGAAGAGGTCAATCTGGGAGCCATCACGACCGCCCTGCGAGAACAACCCGCGATTGGCGAATCGGCGGTAGACCAATGTGCGCTGGGTCGCTTCCAGATAGCCGTTCAGCGCGTCGCGTCGGACGAACAGGCCATTGCGTCGCTTCCCCTGGTGGCTCGTCGCTATCCCTGGCGCTCAGCGACAGCGCCACCCACTCTGCGCCGTCGTTCGAGGTACGAACGATGCAGTCGCCATGTGGCGTGAAGTCGTCGGTCCGCACCCACTGTTTGACGTCGCCCGTCCTGTCAGGGAAGGCGTACCTTGGCCCTTGGATGACCTCGTCGGGATAGTCTCGCGGCGGGGTGATGTCCCGGACATCGGTCAAGTCGGCCTTGCGGACATCGACAGACCACAAGTGTGCCGGGCCGGCCTTGCGACCCGAGTAGGAAGGCTTAGGCTGCACGTTGTCGGCCAGCACGCCCAGCAGTCGATGAAGCAGTGTCCAGTAATACTTCTTGCCGAGTCGGTCGGCGTACCCTTTGCGGCTGCGACCGTTCCCGAACTCGCCGCTGATGGCGCGGTCCGTCTTAAGAGCGCACTGGTTGCTGCCTGGGTAGCCGAGCCGAAGAACCTCGACCATCAGCCAGCAGGCGATGTTCTCGTGAGATATACCTGCGGCACCGAGGTCAAAGTCGCGAATCTTCGACTCGACTTGGTAGCGCCAGAAGTCGGGCAGCATGCCCGATCCCCAGAGCTCCATGTTCGTGGGCAGGTGCTCCAGGTCCAAGAGCGGCTTCCCTGCGAACGCGGACTCCAAGTTCCAACAACCGTTCGAGTTGCGGCGGAGGCGGTCCGGCCAAGGCGCTCATCGTTGAGCAACGGGCTTTGTGCCCCAGGGAAGACCGAGCCGCCTGCCGGCATGGTGGGTTGCGTCCTGAGCCCGCCGCACGCCGTTCACGGCGCAGCCCATGCCCCCAGGGTTCCGGCGAGGCAGGCGCGCGGCCCGTGCGCGGGATGGCGCGTCGGGCCTTGATGCGTTCTTGATAAGGGCGGCGCGAATCTTGTCGGCGTTTTGACGCCCGGTTTTCAAGAATGCCTCCCATCGAAGGAGGTGTCATGGACATCGTGTTTCCGGGCCTGGGCGCTGCCCTGGTTCTCGTGACGGCGCTGGCGGCCTGGGGCTGCGAGCGGCTTCGCGGTCAACGCAGTGGAGGCCGCGCATGAGTGCTTTTGATTGGGTGTCGGCCGGACTGGTGGGGGTGCTCGTGGCCTACCTGTTCTGGGCCCTGCTGTTCCCGGAGGACCTGACGTGAATGCCTCGGCCTGGATTCAACTGGTCGCCTTCCTCGTCGTCCTGCTGGCGCTGGCATGGCCGCTGGCGCGGTGGATGCACGCGGTCATGGATGGCCGTGTTCGATGGCTGCGTCGTGTCGAGCGGGGGCTGCTGAAGCGGGCCGGCGTCGATGCCGATGCCGATGCCGAGCAGGGGTGGCTGCGTTATGCGCTGGGCCTGCTGGTCTTCAATGCGCTGGGCGTGCTGGCCGTGTATGCGCTGCAGCGCCTGCAGCAGTGGCTGCCGCTGAACCCGCAGGGCCTGGGGCCGGTCGCGCCGGATTCCGCCTTCAACACGGCGGTGAGCTTCGTGACCAACACGAACTGGCAGGGCTACGGCGGCGAGACGACCATGAGCTATCTGACCCAGATGCTCGCGTTGACGGTGCAGAACTTCCTGTCCGCTGCCACCGGCATCGCCGTCGTCGTCGCGCTGCTGCGCGGCTTCGCGCGCCACTCGGGGCAGGCCATCGGCAACGTGTGGGCGGACTTGGTCCGCGCCACGCTGTGGGTGCTGCTGCCGCTGTCCTTCGTGTTCGCCCTGGTCCTTGCGGGCATGGGTGTCGTGCAGACGTTCAAGCCCTACCAGGACGTGACCACGGTCGAGGCCCAGAGCTGGCAGGAGCCCAAGGTGGACGCGGAGGGCCAGCCCGTCAAGGGCGCGGACGGCCAGCCCGTCGTGGAGGACAGGAGCGGCCAGAGCCAGAGCATCGCCCTGGGCCCGGTCGCCTCCCAGCTCGCCATCAAGATGCTGGGCACCAACGGCGGCGGCTTCTTCAACGCGAACTCGGCCCACCCCTTCGAGAACCCGACCGCGGCGACCAACGCGCTGCAGATGCTGTCCATCTTCCTGATCCCGGCGGCGCTGTGCTTCGTCATGGGGCGGCAGGTGGGCGACATGCGCCAGGGCTGGGCGCTGCTGGGGGCGATGACGGCGATGTTCGCCGTCGCCGTCGCCGTGGCCACGGCGGCCGAGCAGGCGGGCAACCCGCGCCTGGCCGCCCTGGGCGTGGACGACCAGGCGAGCGCCACCCAGCCGGGCGGCAACATGGAGGGCAAGGAGGCTCGCTTCGGCATCAACGCGTCCAGCCTGTTCGCCGTCATCACGACCTCGGCCAGCTGCGGTGCGGTCAACGCGATGCACGACAGCTTCACGCCTTTGGGCGGCGCCGTGCCCCTGGTCATGATCCAGCTGGGCGAGGTGGTCTTCGGCGGCGTCGGCGCGGGCCTGTACGGCATGCTGGTGTTCGCCGTCCTCGCCGTCTTCGTCGCCGGCCTGATGATCGGCCGCACGCCGGAATACCTGGGCAAGAAGATCGAGGCCCACGAGATGAAGATGGCGTCGCTGGCCATCCTGCTGACGCCGCTGGCGGTGCTCGTGGGCACGGCCATCGCCGTCGCCGTGGAGCCGGGCAGGGCGGGCATCGCCGCGCCCGGCGCGCATGGCTTCAGCGAGGTGCTGTACGCGCTGTCCTCGGCCGGCAACAACAACGGCAGCGCCTTCGCCGGCCTGTCGGCCAACACGCCCTTCTACAACCTGCTGCTGGCCCTGGTCATGTGGATCGGCCGCTTCGGCGTCATCGTGCCGGTGCTGGCCATGGCCGGGTCTCTGGCCGCCAAGAAGCGCCTGGCGCCGGGGGAGGGCACGCTGCCCACGCATGGCCCGCTCTTCGTCGTGTTGCTGATCGGCGTGGTGCTGCTGGTCGGCCTTCTGAACTATGTGCCGGCGCTGGCCCTGGGGCCTGTCGTCGAGCACCTGATCCTGTGGGGGGCGGCATGAGTCGCGAATCCTTGTCCCGCAAGGGCTTCTCGCTGTTCGACCCGGCGCTGACCCGCTCGGCCCTGGTCGACGCCTTCCGCAAGCTGGACCCGCGCACCCAGCTGCGCAACCCGGTGATGTTCGTCGTCTACCTCGGCAGCCTGTTGACCACGGCGCTGTCGGTGGCGCGGCCCGACGGCTTCGTCATCGCCGTCACCGTGTGGCTGTGGTTCACCGTGCTGTTCGCCAACTTCGCCGAGGCCCTGGCCGAGGGCCGGAGCAAGGCCCAGGCCGCTTCGCTGCGCGGCCTCAAGAAGGAGACCTGGGCCAAGGTCGTCGATGCCTGGAAGCCCGGCATGGGCCGCGAGGGGCTCAAGTGGCATCCGCGCGAGGCCAGCACCCTGCGCAAGGGCGAGGTCGTTTTCATCGAGGCCCACGACGTCGTGCCGGCCGATGCCGAGGTCGTCGAGGGCGTGGCGTCCGTGGACGAGAGCGCCATCACCGGCGAGTCCGCACCCGTCATCCGCGAGAGCGGTGGCGACTTCTCCGCGTTGACCGGCGGCACCCGCGTGCTGTCGGACTGGGTCGTCGCCCGTGTCGCCGTCAACCCGGGCGAGACCTTCGTCGACCGCATGATCGCCATGGTCGAGGGCGCCCAGCGCAAGCGCACGCCCAACGAGATCGCGCTGACCATCCTGCTCGTCGCGCTGACGCTGGTTTTCCTCGGCGTCTGTGCCACGCTGCTGCCGTTCTCGCAGTTCAGCGTGGCGGTGGCGGGCTCCGGCCGACCCGTGGGCATCGTGGTGCTCGTCGCCCTCCTGGTGTGCCTGATCCCGACGACCATCGCGGGCCTGCTGTCGGCCGTGGGCGTGGCCGGCATGAGCCGCATGCTGCAGGCCAACGTCATCGCGACCTCGGGCCGCGCCGTGGAGGCCGCCGGCGACGTGGACGTGCTGCTGCTCGACAAGACCGGCACCATCACCCTCGGCAACCGCCAGGCCGACGCCTTCTGGCCCGTGGACGGCACCAGCGAGGCCCAACTGGCCGACGCGGCTCGCCTGGCATCGCTGGCCGACGAAACGCCCGAGGGCCGCAGCATCGTGGCGCTGGCCGACCGCAAGTTCGGCAGCAAGGCCGCGCCGGCAGAGCAGGGCGTGTTCGTGCCCTTCACGGCGCAGACGCGCATGAGCGGGGTGGACCTGGGCAGCCGCCTGATCCGCAAGGGGGCCGGCAGCGCCGTGCGCAGCCACGTGGAAGCCCTGGGCGGACGCTGGCCGGCCAGCGTGCAGGCGGCGGTGGACGAGGCCGCGCGCCGCGGCAGCACGCCCCTGGTGGTGGCCGACGGCGTGCAGGTGCTGGGCGTCGTCGAGCTGAAGGACATCGTCAAGCCGGGCATCAAGGAGCGCTTCGCGCAACTGCGCCGCATGGGCATCAAGACGGTGATGGTCACCGGCGACAACCGCCTCACGGCGGCGGCCATCGCCGCCGAGGCCGGTGTGGATGACTTCCTCGCCGAGGCCACGCCCGAGGCCAAGCTGACGCTGATCCGCGAGCACCAGGCCCAGGGCCGCCTCGTGGCCATGACGGGCGACGGCACCAACGACGCGCCGGCGCTCGCCCAGGCCGACGTGGCCGTGGCGATGAACACCGGCACCCAGGCCGCCAAGGAGGCCGGCAACATGGTTGACCTCGACAGCAATCCGACCAAGCTCATCGAGGTCGTGGAGACTGGCAAGCAGATGCTGATGACGCGCGGTTCGTTGACGACCTTCTCCATCGCCAACGACCTGGCCAAGTACTTCGCCGTGCTGCCGGCGGCCTTCGTGTCGACCTACCCGCAGCTGGCCGCGCTGAACGTGATGCGGCTGCAGAGCCCGAACTCGGCCATCCTGTCCGCCGTCGTCTTCAACGCGCTGATCATCGTCGTGCTGATCCCGCTGGCGCTCAAGGGCGTGCGCTACCGCGCCATCGGCGCCGCGGCCCTGCTGCGCCGCAACCTCCTCGTCTACGGCCTGGGCGGCGTCGTCGTGCCCTTCATCGGCATCAAGCTCATCGACCTCATCCTCGGCGCGCTTGGCCTGGCCTGAAGCCCCGGCCGCAGCCCATCCTCGGAGTTCCATCATGTCCACCTCGCCTCCCGTTCCCGCCGCCACCGTGGCGCCCGCGGACGTTCCGCTGTGGCGCCCCGCGCTGACCCTCTTCGCCCTGCTGAGCCTGGTGACGGGCCTGGTCTATCCGCTGGCCGTCACCGGCATCGCGCAGACGCTGTTCCCCGAGCAAGCCAACGGCAGCCTCATCGTGCGTGACGGCAAGGCGGTTGGTTCGGCGCTGATCGGCCAGGCCTTCACCGACCCCGGCCACTTCTGGAGCCGCCCGTCGGCCACCGGCCCTATGCCCTACAACGCCGCCAACTCGGGAGGCAGCAACCTCGCGCCCACCGCGCCCGCGCTGGCCGACGCCGTGAAGGCGCGCATCGCGGCGCTGCGCGCGGCGGACCCCGGCAACGCGGCGCCGGTGCCGGTCGACCTGGTCACCACCTCCGCCAGCGGCCTGGACCCGCACATCAGCCGCGCCGCGGCCGACTACCAGGCGGCCCGCGTCGCGCGCGTGCGCGGCCTGCCGCCGGCCCAGGTGCAGGCCCTCGTGGAGCGCTACACCGAGGGCCGGGCGCTCGGCTTCATCGGCGAGCCTCGCGTGAACGTGCTCCGGCTCAACCTCGCCCTGGACGCCTTGGCGCCGCCGGCCGCCGGCAGGCGAAACTCATCCACTCCTTGAAGTGAAACCTTAAAGGCAACCACAGAGGCACGGAGGCACAGAGGAAACACGGAGCTTTTATCTCTGTGGCTCCGTGCCTCTGTGGTTGCATTTCTCCACCCGTGATCGAACCCCGCCGTGACTGACACCCGCCCCGACCCCGACGCCCTGCTGGCCAAGGTGCAGCAGGAGGAGGCCGCAGCCCGGCGCGGCCGGCTGAAGATCTTCTTCGGCGCGAACGCCGGCGTCGGCAAGACCTTCGCCATGCTGGCCGCGGCGCATGCGGCCAAGCAGCAGGGCCGCCCGGTGCGCATCGGCGTCATCGAGACGCACGGCCGCGCCGACACCGAGGCCATCGCCCGCGACCTCGCGCGCCTGCCGCTCAGGGAAGTGCCCCACCGCGGCCGGGCCCTGCGCGAGTTCGACCTCGACGCCGCGCTGGCCTGGGGGCAGGCCGAACCCGGCGGCGTGCTGCTGCTGGACGAGCTGGCCCACAGCAATGCGCCGGGCTCCCGCCACACCAAGCGCTGGCAGGACGCGCAGGAGCTGCGCGAAGCCGGCATCGAGGTCTGGACCACGCTGAACGTGCAGCACCTCGAGAGCCTGAACGACGTCGTCGGCGGCATCACAGGCATCCGCGTGCAGGAGACGCTGCCGGACCGGGTGTTCGACGAGGCCGACGAGGTCGTCGTCGTCGACCTGCCGCCCGACGAGCTGCTGCAGCGCCTGAAGGAGGGCAAGGTCTACCTGCCCGCCCAGGCGGAGCGCGCGGCGGCCAACTTCTTCCGCAAGGGCAATCTGCTGGCGCTGCGCGAACTGGCCCTGCGGCGCACGGCCGACCGGGTGGACGACCAGATGCAGGCCTACCGGCGTGAGCACAGCGCGGCGGCGGTCTGGCCCAACCGCGAGTCCCTGCTCGCCTGTGTCGGCCCGGGCGCGGCGAGCGACAAGGTGGTGCGCAGCGCCGCGCGGCTGGCCCAGCAGCTCGGCCTGGAGTGGCACGCCGTGCACGTCGAGACGGCCCGCGGGCTGGGCGAGGCGGCGCGGCAGACGGTGCAAAGGACGCTGGAGCTGGCCAAGTCCCTGGGCGCGCGCACGGCCGTGCTCTCGGCACCGGAGGTCGCCCCTGCGTTGGTGGGTTATGCGCGCGAGCACAACCTGTCGCGCCTCGTCGTCGGCCGGCGCGAAAGCGCCTGGCGCTGGCCGGGCCGCCAGGCGCTGGCCGAAGCGCTGAGCCGGCAGGCCGAGGACATGGACGTGCTGCAGGTGGCCCTGCCCGTGGCCCGGCGCGAGCCCGAGGCGCCGGTGCTGCAGGCGCGCGGCCTGCTGGCGCCGCATGCCCTGCGCGGCTATGCGGCCTCGCTGGCGGGCGTCGGCCTGACCTCCCTGCTGGCCCATGCCCTGCTGGGTTTCATGGCGCCCACCAACATCGCGATGCTCTACCTGCTCAACGTGGTGGGCGTCGCGCTGAGGTTCGGCCGCGCGCCGGCCGCGCTGACGGCCTTGCTGGGCGTGGCGGCGTTCGACTTCTTCTTCATCGAGCCGCGCTGGTCCTTCGCGGTCGGCGACGCCCAGTACCTGGTGACCTTCGCCGTGCTGCTGGTGGTGGGCCTGGTCGTCGGCCAGCTCGCCGCGGTGCTGCAGGCCCAGGCCCGGGCGGCCCAGGAGCGCGAGCGGCGGGTGCGCGGCCTGTACGCCATGTCGCGCGACCTCGGAGCGGCCCTCGTGCCCGCACAGGTCGCGGAGATCGCGGCGCGCTTCCTGCGTGCCGAGTTCGGCATCGCCTCGGCCGTGCTGGCACCGCCGCTGGTGCCCACGGCCGGGCGGGACGTGCTGGCCGTCCTGCCCGGGGCCACCGCCGAGCCGGACCTCGGCGTCGCCCAGTGGGCCTTCGACCACGGCCAGCCCGCCGGCTCGGGCACGGACACGCTGCCGGCCAGCGCCTGCCTGATGCTGCCGTTGAAGGCGCCCATGCGGCTGCGCGGCGTGCTCGCCGTCGACGGCCAGGGACGGCGCTGGCTGCCGGACGAGCGCGAGCTGCTCGACACCTGCGCTGCCTTGCTGGCCATCTCGCTGGAGCGCATCCACTACATCGAGGTGGCCCACCAGAGCACGCTGCAGATCGAGTCCGAGCGCCTGCGCAATTCGCTGCTGACGGCGATCTCCCACGACCTGCGCACGCCGCTGGCGGCGCTGGTCGGCCTGGCGGACGCGCTCAGGCTGGCCCCGCCGGCCCTGAGCCCGCAGCAGGCCGAGGTGGCCGAGGCCATGCGCCGCTCCTCCCTGCGCATGAGCGCCCTGGTGGCCAATCTGCTGGACATGGCCCGGCTGCAGTCCGGTGCCGTGCAGTTGAACCGTCACTGGCTGCCGCTGCAGGAGGTGGTGGGCAGCGCGCTCGCCGGCCTCGACGAGGTGCTCGCCGGCCGCGAGGTGACGGTCGACCTGCCCGCCGAGCTGCCGCTGGTGGAGATCGACGCCGTGCTGATCGAGCGCGTGCTCGTCAACCTGCTGGAGAACGCGGCCAAGTACACCCCGCCGGGCGGGCCGGTGGGCATCCAGGCCCGGGTGGCGGGGCGCCACCTCGAGATCGACGTGGTCGATGCGGGGCCGGGCTTTCCCGTCGGCCGCGAGGCGCGGCTGTTCGACAAGTTCGAGCGCGGCGACCGCGAGAGCGCCACGCCTGGCGTCGGGCTGGGGCTGGCCATCTGCAAGGCCATCGTCGAGGCGCATGGTGGGCGGATCAGCGCCCACAATGCCGCCCATGGCGGTGCTTGCGTGAGGGTCGAGTTGCCCCTCGGCGAGCCGCCGGCGTAGTTGGAGGAGCCACCCATGGGTGCGGCGCGTGTGCTGATGGTCGAGGACGAGCCGGAGATCCGGCGTTTCGTGCGGATGGCGCTGCAGAGCGAGGGCCTGGAGGTCTTCGAGGCGGCGACGTTGCAGCGCGGCCTGATCGACTCGGCCACGCGCCGGCCCGAACTGGTGGTGCTCGACCTCGGCCTGCCCGACGGGGACGGGCTGGACTTCATCCGCGAGTTCCGCGGCTGGTCGAGCGCACCCATCCTGGTGCTGTCGGCGCGGGAGGGCGAGGACCGCAAGGTGCAGGCCCTGGATGCCGGTGCCGACGACTACCTCGTCAAGCCCTTCGGCGTGGCCGAGTTGCTGGCGCGGGTGCGGGTGCAGCTGCGCCGCCGTGGCGGCAGCCAGGACGGCGAGCCGGTGCTGAGCTTCGGCGACATCGTCATGGACCGCGCCCGGCGCGAGGTCAGCCGGGGCGGCCAGCGCCTGCACCTCACGCCCATCGAGTATCGGCTGCTGCAGGAGTTCTGCGGGGCGCCCGGCCGCGTGCTGACCCACCAGCACCTGCTGAAGGCGGTGTGGGGGCCGGACCATGTCGACGACCTCCACTACGTGCGGGTCCACATGGCCAATCTGCGCAAGAAGATCGAGGCCGACCCCAACCGCCCGCGCTGGCTGATCACCGAGGCCGGCGTGGGTTACCGGCTCAAATTGCACGACTGAGCCTGCGCTGCATCGCATCTTTATGCGATCTTGATACGGCCACCGGACACTGCGGCTTTCCTCCTCAGGAAAGCACCGCATGAACCGCGAGACCTCAAGGAGCGGCCTGGCCGCCCTCACGCTCGGAGCCATCGGCGTCGTCTACGGCGACATCGGCACCAGCCCCCTGTACACGCTCAAGGAAGTGTTCCTGCCGGCCACGGGCGTGGCGCTGAACACCCACAACCTCATCGGCGCGACCTCGGTGATCGTCTGGGCGCTGATGTTCGTCGTGACGCTCAAGTACGTCGTCCTCATCCTGCGCGCCGACAACCGTGGCGAAGGCGGCGCGCTGGCACTGACCGCGCTGGCGGCGCATGCCGTGCAGCAGCGGCCCCGGCTGCGCAACGCACTGCTGCTGCTGGGCCTGTTCGGGGCGACGCTGTTCTACGGCGACAGCGTCATCACGCCGGCCATCTCGGTGATGGGCGCGATCGAGGGCCTGGAGGTCGCGACGCCGACGCTCAAGCCCTATGTGCTGCCCATCTCGACGGCCATCCTGCTGGGCCTGTTCCTCGTGCAGCGCTTCGGGACGGCGGCCGTGGGCAAGGTGTTCGGTCCCGTCATCGTGCTGTGGTTCGCCGTGCTGGCGGCCAGCGGCGCCGCCCACATCGCCCAGCAGCCCGGCATCCTCGCGGCGCTCAATCCGCTGGAGGCCTGGGCCTTCCTGAGCCAGCGCGGCTGGCATCTGTTCGCCGCCGTCGGCGCCATCGTGCTAGCGCTGACCGGCGCCGAGGCCCTCTACGCCGACATGGGCCACTTCGGCGCCCGGCCCATCCGCCTGGCCTGGACGGGCCTCGTCTTTCCCGCCCTGGCCCTGAACTATCTCGGCCAGGGGGCGCTGCTGATGGGCGACGCGAGCGCCATCGAGAACCCCTTCTTCCGCCTCTTCCCGGGCGCGCTGGTGCTGCCCATGGTGGGCCTTGCGGCGCTGGCCGCGGTGATCGCGTCGCAAGCCGTCATCTCCGGCGCCTACTCGATGACCCGGCAGGCCGTCCTGCTGGGCTTCCTGCCCCGCATGGGCATGCGCCACACCTCCGCCAGCGAATCGGGCCAGATCTACGTGCCCGCCGTGAACTGGGCGCTGCTGGCCGGCGTCGTCGGCGCGGTGCTGGTGTTCGGCAGCTCGTCGGCGCTGGCGGGGGCCTACGGCATCGCGGTGACGCTGACCATGCTGATCACCACGGTGCTGACCTTCTTCGTCATCCGCGACGGCTGGGGTCTGCCGGCGCCTCTGGCCGTGGCCGCCACCACCTTCTTCCTGGCGGTGGACGCCCTGCTCGTGGCCGGCTGCGCCATCAAGTTCTTCGATGGCGGCTGGTTGCCGCTCGCCCTGGGCCTGGCGCTGTTCGTGCTGATGAGCACCTGGGCGCGGGGCCGCAAGCTGCTGATGGCGAGCCTGCGCAGCGACGGCCTGGAGCTGCTTCCCTTCATCGAGAGCCTGGCGCCCGACGAGGCGCACCGCGCCCGGCGCACCGCGGTCTACGCCGTGGCCGACCCGACGCTGGTGCCCCAGGCGCTGCTGCACAACCTCAAGCACAACCAGGTGCTGCACGAGACCAACGTCATCCTCAATGTCGCCTTCCACGACCATCCGGTGGTGGACGAGGCGGAGCGCGTGGAGGTCACGGCCCTGTCGCCGGGGTTCTGGCGCGTGCTCGTCCACTACGGCTTCATGGAGGAGCCCGACGTGCCGGCGGCGCTGGCGCTGTGCGGGCCCAAGGGCCTGGCCGTCCAGCCCTTCGAGACCAGCTACTTCCTCAGCCGCGAGACGGTCGTGCCCACGCCGGGCGGCGGCATGGCCAACTGGCGCGAACGCCTGTTCTCGGCCCTGAGCCGCAACTCCAGCGGCGTGGCGGGCTTCTTCAAGCTGCCGGACAACGCCGTGGTGGAGCTGGGAACGCGCGTGCAGATCTGACGCTGGGGGCGCCCGCCCGCGTCAGGCGCCGTCGCCGCGGGCGGCGCGCAGGCGCTCGGCGACGGCGGCGAACAGGTCCTCGCTCTTGAAGGGCTTGGCCAGCACGCGGTGCTGCGGGAACTGCGAGGCCAGCAGGGCGCGGTCCGCGTAGGCGGTGATGAAGAGGATGGGCAGCTCGGGCCGCAGGTGGCAGGTGCGCCGGGCGAGCTCCAGGCCCGACATGCCGGGCATGCCGTTCCTGCTCGCTGCTCAGCTCGCCGTCCACGCGGTCCAGCAGCAGCCGGGTCAGCGCGAGGATGGAGTTCAGCGGCGTGCGGAACTCGTGGCTCATGTGCGAGAGGAAACGCGACTTCATGTCGCTGACGACGCGCAGCTGCTCGGCCTTTTTGGTCGAGCTCCGAGTAAAGGGCCACGACGCCGCGGTTGGTCTCCTCCAGCTCGCGGCTGAGGCGGTCGGCCTCGAGCTGGCGTTCCTGCAGCTCGGCGAGGTTGTCGAGGAGGGCGCGGTCCTGCTCGCGCAGCGCCGCCAGCGCGTCGCCGCCGCCGCGGTCGAGCACCTGGGCGATGGCCTGCTCCACCGAGGCGGGCAGGCGGGGCGAGGCTTGCCAGTGCTGGCGCTGGGCCAGGCGCACCGCCGTGCCCGAGGCGGCGGACTGGATGTGGAACTCGTCGACCAGCCGCCGCGCACTGGCCAGGCCGGCGCCGCGGCCCGGCGCGAAGCTGCGCTGCCCGCTGAGCACGGCCTCCAGGTCGGCAATGCCGGGGCCGCGGTCCTGCACGGTCACGACGAAGCGGCCGGGCAGGACGTCGTCGTCCAGCTCCAGCAGTACCTCGCCGCCGCCGGCGTGGTTGCAGGCGTTGCGGGCGATCTCGGACACCGCCGTGGCGATGCGTGTCTGCCCCTGGCTGTCCAGCCCCAGCAGCTCGGCCACGCGCATGATCTTCTGCCGCGCCGAGGCGACGTCCTCGCCCGAGGCGACCGCCAGCTGGCCGAGCCGGCGCTTCACGGCTGCTCCAGCCGGGTGCCGACGACGGTGGTGTCGTCGCGCCCGCGCGCCTGGTCGCGGTAGAGCACGCCGGCCACCAGGGCTGGGTGGGCGCGCGCCAGGCCGGGATAGCCTTGCAGGCTCCAGTGCCCGCCCATGCCGTCGGTGTGCATGACGAGCAGGGACTGCGGGCCGAAGGGGTAGTCGAAGGCCTGGATCTTGCGCGCGTTGTGGCCGGCCGTGCCGTTGTGCGACACCATGCGCCGGGCCGAGCCGTCCGGCGCCACCACGGCGGCGGCGATGTTGCCCAGGCCCGCGAAGGCGATGGTGTGGCTGGCCCACTGCACGCGGGCTACGGCGACGGCGCCGCCGCGCGTGTGGCGCAGACCCAGATGCAGGCGAGCCACCAGCTCGGCCGGTGGCTCGCCGCCCCATTTGGCGAACAGGGCCAGGGCCTCGCGGGCCGCGACGGCCGCCTCGGTGCCGTGGCCGAGGCCGTCGACCATCATCAGCGTGCGCTGGGCGGCGCCTTCGTGGAGGGCCCAGCCGTCGCCGCAGGCGACCTCGCCGGGCTTGGTCACCATCACCGCGGCGGTCGTGTCGTCGGCCGCGTCGTCGGGGCCGACGTGGGCCTGCACGGCGCTGCCGCGGCCAGGCCAGCTGGCGATCTCGAAGCGCGAGGACAGGCGCCGTGCCGCGCCCAGGCCGTTGCCGGCCGTGCCGGCCGTCGAATAGCCGTCGGCCATGCAGGCCGCCACGTCGGGCATGCCTTTGCCGGTGTCCAGCGCCAGCAGGTCGACGCCGCTGCCGCTGGCCGACAGCAGCAGCCTCCCGCCGCCGCCGTGCTTGACGAGGTTGGACGCCAGCTCGGAGGCCACCAGCGCCACCTGGCCGGCGCCGACCTCGTCCATGCCCAGTCGGGCAGCCAGGGCCGCGGCCTCGCGCCGGGCGAGCGACACGGCGCTCGGGTCGGGCACGAGGACTTCGATGGAGTTAATTTCCAGCGCGCGATCATGATGCGCGTGCCCTGGCCCGGCGCGGAGTCGATGGCGAATTCGCTGGACAGCCGCTTGGCGCCGCCCAGGCCCAGGCCGTTGCCGGTGGTGAAGCCGTCGCGCAGCGCCTCGTCGATGTTGGGAATGCCCGGGCCGTTGTCGACGAAGGTCAGGCGCACGCCGCGACGCGGCGGCGGCATCAGCTCCGCCACCACATGGCCGCCGCCGCCGTAGTCCAGCGTGTTGCGGGCGATCTCGCTGGCCGCCGTGACGATCTTGGTCTGGTCGACCAGGCTCAGCCCGGCCTCGACGGCCAGGGTGCGCACCCGCTGCCGGACGCGCACCACGTCTTCCGAGGTCCGGATGGCGAGCTGTTCAGTCACCGTCGTCGTCGCCGGCAATCAGCTGCGGCCGGATCAGCGCCATGCCGCGGTCGACGTTCAGGGCCGTCTTGACGCCGTTGAGCGACAGGCCGAGTTCCACCAGCGTGATGGCCACGGCCGGCCGCATGCCGACGACGACCGTGTCGGCGTCGAGGATGCGGGAGACCGCCGCGATGTTGTCCAGCATGCGGCCCATGAAGCTGTCGACGATCTCCAGCGCCGAGATGTCGATCAGCACACCGCGGGCGTTGCATTCGACGATGCGGGAGGTGAGGTCTTCTTCCAGCGCGGTGGCGAGCTGGTCGTGCATGTCGACCTGGATGGTGACGAGCAGGGCGTTGCCCAGCTTGAGGATGGGAATGCGGTCCACGGCGTCAGGCCCGCGGCGTGGCGTCGGCCGCCTTGATGCGGGTCACGGTGCGGCCCTGCTTGGACAGGGCCAGCGCGAAGGCGTCCGCGAGCGTCGCCTTGGACACCACGGTCAGCTCCACGCCCAGGTGCACCATGGTCTGCGCGATCTGGGGGCGGATGCCGCTGATGATGCAGTCCGCCCCCATCAGCCGCGCGGCCGACACCGTCTTGAGCAGGTGCTGCGCCGTCAGCGTGTCCACGGTAGGCACGCCGGTGATGTCGATGATGGCGGTGGCCGCGCTCTGCTGCACGATGGCCTCGAGCAGGCTCTCCATGACGACCTGGGTGCGCTGGCTGTCCAGCGTGCCGATCAGCGGCAGGGCCAGGATGCCGTCCCAGAGCTTGATGACCGGCGTGGAGAGCTCGGCGATCTCCTGCTGCTGGCGCACGATGAGGCTTTCGCGCGTGCGCTGGTAGGCCTCCATCGTGAACAGGCCCAGGCTGTCGAGCAGCAGGCCGATGGCCAAGTCCGCCTCCAGCGCGTTGCCACCGGCCGGGGCGTGGCGCTGCAGCACGTCGAACAAGGGCTGCTTCAGCGAGAACACGAACACCGCCGTCTCGCGCGGCGAGAAGCCCTGGGTGGCGCGGCTGGCGGAAAGATCCTCCAGCTGCTCGCGCAGGCTGGCGAAGGCGGCGGAGTCGATCGTCGCCGCGCCGGCTTCCAGCGCGCCGCGCAGCTCCTTCAGGAAGCGGGTGCACTGGCCCTGCAGCTCGCCCTCGCGCAGGCGGTCGCCGGAAAATCCGACATCCGGGCGCAAGCGCTGCAGCCACTCTTTCAGGACTTCGGGTTCGTGGGCGGCAAGCACGGGAAGGATGACCTGGGTGGCGGCATCGGCCATGAGCGGATCCTTGCGGGGAGGGGTGGCCATTCAGGCACGCGACTAACCCGTTAGGTCCTTGCTGCCGGCTGCGTGAACCTAGGGGGTGGAACGCCGTTTGCCCCAATGGAGGCCCACGATCAACTTTGGGGGCAAGGAGGCGAGCATGGCAGACGTTGTGGACGTTCTGGTGGTGGATGACGACCCCGATGTGAGGGAGGTTTTGGGCCTGCTGCTGGAGGCCGACGGCTACCGCGTGCGGCGCGCCGCAGACGCGCAATCGGCGCTGGCTGCCATCGACGAGCAGCCGGCGATGTGCGTGCTGCTCGACCTGGAGATGCCCGGCATGCATGGCGTGGAGCTCGCCCGCGAGCTGCGGGCCCGCGAGGGTGCCAGCCTCGTGCTCATCTCCGTGACCGGCTGGCAGGACGCCAAGCAGCACGAGGCCGCCGAGCGCGCCGGCGTGGACTTCGTGCTCACCAAGCCCCTGGACCCGGCCAAGCTGCGCCTGATGCTTCCGCCTTTGGGCCCGGCTCCCGCGGCCAACGGGCGGGCCCCTGAAGCCTGACGCCCCGGTCGGCGGGCACAAGGCGCGGCGGGGTCGCGCGCAGCGGTGAGAATCGGCGCCTCATCGAATCGACCGGCGCAGCCGGCTCTGCGGAGACCCCGAATGAAGTCCTTGCGAATCGGCCTGGCCCTGGTATGCCTGGCCGCCGCGTTGGCGCCCGCCCAGGCGCAGACCGTCCACGCCCGCGCCGCCACCAAGGCCGCGCCGCGCCCGGCCCAGGTGGCGGCCGCCCCCGCCCGCCCCGTCGCCGTCCGCGCCCTGGGCGGCATCGAGGAGTACCGGCTGCCCAACGGCCTGCAGGTGCTGCTCTTTCCCGACTCAACGCAGACGACCACCACCGTCAACATCACCTACCGCGTCGGCAGCCGCCACGAGTCGCCGGGCGAATACGGCATGGCCCATCTGCTGGAGCACATGCTCTTCAAGGGCACGCCGCGGCAGACCGACATCCCCGGCGCGATGGCGCAGCGCGGCGTGCGCTTCAACGGCTCGACGACGGTGGACCGCACCAACTACTTCGCCTCGTTCAACGCCAACGCCGACACCCTGGCCTTCCTGCTCGACCTCGAGGCCGACCGGATGGTGAACAGCCGCGTCGCCAAGGCCGACCTCGACACCGAGATGACCGTCGTGCGCAACGAGTTCGAACGCGGCGAGAACCAGCCCTTCGCGGTGCTGGCCCAGCGCGTCAACGCCGCGGCCTTTGCCTGGCATCCCTATGGCCACGCCACCATCGGCCCGAAGAGCGACATCGAGAACGTGCCCATCGAGAAGCTGCAGGCCTTCTACAAGCGCTACTACCGGCCCGACAACGCCACGCTGCTGATCGCCGGCGCCTTCGACAAGGCCGCGGCCCTCGACCTGATCGCCAAGGACTTCGGCCCCGTGGCGCGGCCGGCCGAGCCCATGCCCCAGCCCTACACCGTCGAGCCGGCGCAGGACGGCGAGCGCACGGTCGTCGTGCGCCGCGTCGGCGGCCAGCCCATCCTGCTGGCGGCCTACCACGTGCCCGCCGTGACCCACCCGGACACGCCGGCCCTGATGGTCTACGGCCTCTTGATGAGCCTGCAGCCCAGCGGCCAGCTCTACAAGCAGCTGGTCGAGCCCAAGCTCGCCGTGGCGGCGGGCATCGGGGGCCTGGGCGGCGCCGACCCCGGCACCGCCAGCGCCTTCGCGGCCCTGCCACCGGGGGCCGACGTGGCCAAGGTCGAGACCCTGCTGCTGGACCTGGCCGAGGGCCGCGGCGCCAAGCCCTTCGACGAGAGCGAACTCGTGCGCGTGCGCGACATCGCCGTCAACAGCTATCGCCAGCAGATGAAGAACCCCGAGGCGCTGATCCAGCAGATCTCCGGCCTCATCGCCGCGGGCGACTGGCGGCTGCTCTTCCAGCTGATGGAGGACATCCCCAAGGTGACGCTGGCCGACGTGGAGCGGGTGCGCGCGGCCTATTTCCGGCCCGCCAACCGCACGCTGGGCCGCTACCTGCCTGCCGACGCCGTCGAGCGGGTCGCCATCCCGGCCGCACCGCCGCTGGATCAGCGGCTGGCCGGGCTGAAGGGCCCGCCGCAGGTGGAGGAGGGCGAGCAGCTGGAACCGGTGCCGGCGGTGCTGGAGTCGCGCATGAGCCGCACCACCCTGCCCAGCGGCATCTCGCTGCACACACTGCGCCGGCAGACGCGCGGCAACTCGGTGGTGATGCAGATGCAGCTGCGCTGGGGCGAGCGCGACGCCACCTTCGCCCGCAATGGCACCGGCATGGTCGGCCAACTGATGAGCGAGGGCAGCGCGGGCTACGACAAGCAGCAGCTGCAGGACGCTCTCATCAAGCTGCGGGCGGGGCTCAACATCGTCAGCTACGACCAGGGCGCCACCATCTTCCTCAGTGCCGAGCGCGACACCCTGCTGCCGGCCCTGCGCGTGGTGGCCGACACGCTGCGCCGGCCGCAGCTGCCCCAGGACGCCTTCGAGCGCGAGATCAAGGCGGCGATCGCCGGCATCGAGGCGTCGCGCCAGGAGCCGTCGGTGCTGCGCCAGGAGGCCACGCGCGGCCACTACAACCGCGCCCGCGGCGTGAGCCTGGGCCACCCGGACTACGTCATGGGCGTGGACGAGCGCATCGCCAACCTCAAGGCGACGACGCTCGACGACGTGCGGCGCTTCCATGCGGACTACTGGAGCGCCAACGACGCGCAGCTCAGCGTCGTGGGCGCCTTGCCGGACGGCCTGGGCGCCGAGGTCGAGAAGCTCTTCGGCGACTGGAAGAAGCCCTCGGCCCCGGCCTATGTGCGCTACATCCCCCACCACGTCGACATCCCGCCGGCGCGCTTCGACGCCATCGCCCGCGACAAGGCCAACGCCATCCTGCGCCTGCACGAGGCCCTGCCGCTGAACAGCGAGGACGCCGACTACCCCGCCCTGGAGCTGGCCGTACACATCTTCGGCGGCGGCGGGCTGGAGAGCCGGTTGTCCGAGCGCGTGCGCCAGAAGGAGGGCCTGACCTACGGCATCGGCGCCAGCCTGTCGGCCGGCTTCTGGGGCGACGACGGCAACTTCGCCATCCAGGCCAGCTATGCGCCCGACCGGCGCGAGCGCGTCATCGCCGTCGTCAAGGAGGAGCTGGCCCGCATGTCGGCCGAGGGTGTGACGGCCGCGGAGCTGGCGCGGGCCAAGAAAGACATCCTCGAAGGCCGCAAGCAGGGCCGCGCCGACCCCGGCGCCCTGGCCGGCGGCCTCAGCACCCTGGCCGAGCGCGGCGAGACCTGGGCCGCCGCCCAGGCACGTGACGACAAGCTCGCCGCCGTCACCGTCGAGCAGGCCAACGCCGCCTGGCGCCGGCACATCGATCCGGGGCGCTTCGTCATCTCGACGGCAGGGGATTTCAAGACACCTTGACGCGCCGCGGCGCTAGAGTCGTCCATCGTCCATCGCCCTTCGATCAGGAGACCCGCATGAAGATCGAGCCCTACCTCTTCTTCGACGGCCGTTGCGAGGAGGCCATCGGCTTCTACAGCCGGGCCCTCGGCGCCAAGGTGGAGTTCATGATGCGCTACGCCGAAAGCCCCGAGCCGCCGCCCCCCGGCATGCTGCCGCCCGGCTCGGAGCAGAAGATCATGCATGCCTCGCTGCACATCGGCGGCGCCCTGGTGATGATGTCCGACGGCATGTGCGGCGGCGACACCGCCTTCAAGGGCTTCTCGCTGTCGCTGGACTGCCCGGACGCGGACATCGCCCGCGAGGCCTTCGCCGCGCTGTCCGTGGGCGGCCAGGTGACCATGCCCCTGGGCAAGACCTTCTGGGCGCCCCTGTTCGGCATGGTGACCGACCGTTTCGGCGTGGGCTGGATGGTGGGCGTGTCGGCCGACGCGGCGTGACCGGCGCGCCGCGCCTGCCCGCGCACCTGCGGGCCGACTGCTCGGCCTGCGTGGCGCTGTGCTGCGTCACGCCGCCCTTCGACGCCGTGCAGGGCTTCGGCTTCGACAAGCCGGCCGAGACGCCCTGCCGCCACCTCTGCGCTGACCACCGCTGCGGCGTCCATGCCGACCTGATCGGACTCGGTTTTGCCGGCTGCGTCGCCTTCGACTGCCTCGGCGCGGGCCAGCGCCTGACCGCGCAGGCGGTCGAGCGCTTCGGCAGCGCCGACTGGCGCGGGCGGCCGGAGGTGGCGCGCTGGCTGTTCGCGGCCTATCCGCGGGTGCGGCTGGCCCAGGAGTGGCTGGCCCGTTTGACTCTGGCCGCCGACCTGACGGACGCAGCGCCGCTGCGGGCGCTGGCCGCCGAGCTGGAAGCCTCGGCCCCGCACTGGCCCGAGTGGACGGCGGCGGAGCAGGGCGCCTGGCAAGCCCGTGTCGGCGCGGCCCTGGCGCCGCTGGCCGAGAATCGGGCCTCGACGAATTGACGAAAGACCTGGAATGAGTGAGAGGGCGTCCTCCATGCTGGCGACCGCCGGCTCCGCGGCCATGCCGCGCCGCCGGCTGCGGGCCATCCATGGGGTGGCCGTGCTGGCTGCCTTGGTGGCCGCGGGCAGCGTGTTCGGCCTGTTCAACCGCTTCGGCGTCGTCGACGGCCCCGGCCGTGCGGAGCGGCAGCTGATCGCCACCGTGGATCTGCGCATCGGCAACCCGGCCGTCGCCGCCGAGCGGGGCGAGGCCAAGGCCCGCGCCGACCTCGAGGCCGGCCTGCTGCAAGTGCGGTCCTTCGCTGCCGAGGCGCCCAAGGACGCGGACGTGGCGGCCCGCCTCAAGCGCTGGAAGCAGCGCTACGGCATCGAATGGGTCGTCAAGACCGACGAGGCGACGCCCCTGGCCCAGGCCTTCGCCGACGGCTACAACCGCGTCATGCGCGCGGAGATCGAACGCCGCCATGGCCACGAAGTGGCGCAGCGCCTGCAGCGCGAACTGGACGAAGCCTCGGCACGGGCGGCCAGCCTGGCCAGCTCCAAGGAGACCTCATGAAACTCATCGGCATGCTCGACTCGCCCTATGTGCGCCGCGTCGCCATCACGATGCGCGTGCTCGGCCTGCCCTTCGAGCACGCGGCGATCTCGGTCTTCCGCGGCTTCGACGAATTCCGGCGCATCAATCCCGTCGTCAAGGCGCCGACCCTGGTCTGCGACGACGGCACGCGGCTGATGGACTCCAGCCTGATGCTGCAGTACGTGGAGGCGCTCGCCGGCCGCAGCCTGCTGCCAAGCGAGCCGGCCGCGCTGCTGCACGAACTGCGCCTCATGGGCCTGGCCCTGGCGGCCTGCGAGAAGACGGCCCAGATCGTCTACGAGCGCGGCCTGCGGCCCGCCGAGAAGCGCCACGAGCCCTGGGTCCAGCGCGTCAGCGGCCAGCTCGACGCGGCCTACCGCGAATTGGACGACGAGCTGGCAGCCCGGCCGCTGGAGGTGTCCGAGACCCGCCTCGGCCAGGCCGCCATCACCGTGGGCGTGGCCTGGACCTTCACGCAGCTGCTGCTGCCCGAGGTGGTGGCGGCGGACGGCTTCCCGCGGCTCGTCGCCCATGCCGCGGCGACCGAGGCCCTGCCGGTCTTCCGCGCCATCCCCTGCGACGACGGCGTGCAACTGGGCTGATGGCCAAGCACCCTCCCCAGACCGTCTACGTCTTCCAGGGCGGCGGGGCCCTGGGCGCCTATCAGGGCGGCTTCGTCGAGGCCCTTCAGGATGCCGAGCTGCCGCCCGACTGGCTGGTCGGCACCTCCATCGGCGCCATCAACGCGACGCTGATGGCCGGCAATGCGCCGGCCGAGCGCGTGGCGGCCCTGCGCGAGTTCTGGCGCCGCGTGACCCGGCCGAGCTGGTCATCCCAAGTCCCGGCCAGCCCCTGGACCGCTTGGTGGCAGCAGGGCCTGCAGACCTGGCAGACGCTGACCGCCGGCGTGCCGGGCTTCTTCAAGCCGCGCGGCCCGCAGTCCTGGGACATGAACCGCCGGGCGCCCGTCGGCGAACTCGGCTTCTACGACACCACGCCGCTGGCCGACACGCTGCGTGAGTTGGTCGACTTCGACCGCATCGCCGCCGGCCAGACGCGGCTGACGCTGTGCGCCGTCAACGTGAGCTCGGGGGCGCTGGCCCTCTTCGACAACCGCGACGGCCACACCCGCATCGGCCCCGAGCACGTGATGGCCAGCGGCGCCCTGCCGCCCGGCTTCGCGCCCGTGGTCATCGGCGGCGAGGCCTACTGGGATGGCGGCATCTACTCCAACACGCCGCTGGACGTGGTGCTGGACGACGCCGAACGCAAGGACACCCTGTGCTTCATGGTCGATCTCTGGGACGCCAGCGAGAGCGCGCCCCACACCATGGCCCAGGCGCTGACGCGCTACAAGGACATCCAGTACGCCAGCCGCATCTTCGAGCACCTGGACGACCACGAGCGGCTGCAGAACGTGCGCCGCGCCGTGCGCCTGCTCGGCCGCCGCCTGGATGAGAAGACGGCCGCCGACCCGGCCGTGAAGGCCCTGCTGGCCCTGGGCTGCGACTCGCGCATCGACATCGTCCACCTCGTCATGCAGGCCCTGCCGGGCGAGGACTCCTGGCGCGACATCGACTTCAGCGACACCCGGCTGCGGGCGCGCTGGGCGGCGGGCCTGCGCGATGGCCGCCGCGTGCTCGAGCGCGCGGCCTGGCGCGACCCCATGCACGAGCGCGTCGGCATGCGGGTGCACACGCTGGAGGGCCAGGCCTGATGGACGTGATCCGCGCGCTGCGGGACTACAACGCCGGCCGCGACCCCGAGCGGCTGCACATGAAGTTCGCCAAGATGCGCAGGAGCCCCTTCGTCTTCCTGCGCGGGGCGGCCCATCTCTTCCATGCCCGGCTCAGGCGCGGAGCCCTCAAGCCGGCCCCCGTGGCCTGGTGCTGCGGCGACATGCACCTGGAGAACTTCGGCAGCTATCAGGGCGCCAACGGCCTGGCCTATTTCGACATCAACGACTTCGACGAGTCCGCCCTCGCGCCGGCCAGCGCCGACCCCCTGCACCTGCTGACCAGCCTGTGGCTGGCGGCCGACGAACTGGGCCTGGACGAGGGCGATGCCCAGGGCTTCGCCCGCGCGACGCTGGACGCCTATGCCGACGCCATGGCCGGCGGCAAGGCCTACTGGCTGGAGCGCGATACGGCCGATGGCCCGGTGCGCCTGCTGCTCGACCAGGTCGCCACGCGCGAGCAGGCCGGCCTGCTGGAGCGCCGCTGCCAGGGCCGGGGCCGGCGGCTGCGCCTGCGCGTGGACGGCCGCCACGCCCTGCCGGCCAGCGCCGTGCAGCAGGACAGCGTGCGCGCCTTCATGGCCGAGTTCGCCGCCGCTCGGCAGGACGAAACCGGCTTCTTCGAGGTGCTGGATGCGGCCCGCCGCGTGGCTGGCACCGGCAGCCTGGGCCTGGACCGTTATGTGGTGCTGGTGCGTGGCGACGGCGGCGCGGGCGGCGCCCATCTGCTGGACCTCAAGCCGGCGCGGGCCTCGACGCTGGCGCCCATCGCCGGCTGCCGCCAGCCGCCGCTGGGCGACGAGGCCCAGCGCGAGGTGGCCGTGCAGCAGCGCATGCAGGCCGTCAGCATGGGCTTGCTGCAGCCGGTGCGCTGGGCGGGCCGGCCCTATGTGCTGCGCGCCCTGCAGCCCGGCGAGGACCGGCTGGACCTCGGCGCGCTGGACCGGCGCGCCGGCGGCAGCCTGGCCCACAGCCTGCTGACCATGGGGCGGCTGATGGCCTGGGCGCAGCTGCGTTCGGCGGGGCGGCAGGGTTCGGAGCCGGCCGATGCGCTGATCGACTTCGGCCGCCGCGGCCAGGGCCCGGGCAAATGGCGCGACCGCCTCGTGCAGGCCTCGCGCGACATGGCCGGCCAGGTGCGGAAGGACGCCGCCGTGTTCAACGAGGCCTGGGATGACGGTGTGCTGGCGGCCTGAAGTGCAAGCCAAACAAAGCCACAGAGGCACAGAGACACAGAGGCAGCGGGATGCAGGTCTCTCTGTGTCTCTGTGCCTCTGTGGCTGTGTTCTCTTGTCGCACGTCGCTTCGTGTTTCATGCGCCCTGAGTGCCGCATCAGCGGCATGGGCCACTGAAGGAATGATGCGCGCCGACCTGGCCGCCGGACTGTGCGTGGCCGGCCTGCTGTTGCCCGAGGCCGTGGCCTATGCCGGGCTGGCCGGTGCGCCCGTGTCGCACGGCTTCGCCGCCGTGCTCGTCGGCCTCGCCGCCTATGCGCTGCTGGGCCGCAGCCGGGACGCCATCGTGGCGCCCACCTCCTCCAGCGCCAGCCTGGCCGCGGCGGCCGCGGCCGGCCTGGCCGGCATCGGCCATGCGGACGCCCTGATCGCACTGACCCTGGCCACCGGCGCCGTGCTGCTGGTGCTGGCGGCGGCGCGCCAGGGCCAGCTGTCGGCCTTCGTCTCGCGGCCGGTGCTGCGGGGCTTCGCCTTCGCCCTGGCGCTGACCATCGTGATCCGCCAGCTGCCCGACGTGCTGGGCCTGCCGCCGCCACCGGCCCTCGACCCGCTGCGGCTGCTCGGCTGGGTGCTTGCCCGCGCGGATGACTGGCAGGGCCTGAGCCTGCTGGTGGCCGGGGCCAGCGGCGCGTTGATCGCGCTGCTGCGGCGCCGGCCCGCCTGGCCCGCCTCGCTGATTGCGCTGGCCGTGGCCATCGCCGCGACGCGCTGGCTGGACCTGCCGGCCCGCGGCCTGGCCGTCGTCGGTGCCGTGGTGCCGCCGTCGTTCTCGCCCCACCTGCCCAGCCTGTCGAGGGACGCCTGGCTGCGGGTGGCGGAGTTGTCCGTCGGCCTCGTGGTGCTGCTGTTCGCCGAGTCCTGGGGCAGCATGCGCTCCCTGGCCCTCAGGCGCGGCGATGCGCTGAATGCCGACCGCGAGCTGTTCGCGCTCGGTGCCGCCAACCTGGCCAGCGGCCTGCTGCAGGGCATGCCGGTGGGCGCGGGCTTCTCGGCGAGCGCCGCCAACCACGGCGCCGGGGCGCAGAGCCGGCGTGCGGGGCTGGTGGCCTGCCTGGTCGTCGCCCTGGCGATCGCCGTGGCCTTGCCGGCCTTGCAGTGGCTGCCGCGGCCGGTGCTGGGCGTGGCGGTCATCGCGGCGCTGTGGCATGCGCTCTCGCCGCGCCCGCTGGCGGCGACGTGGCGGCTGGGGCGCGACCGCCTCCTCGTCGTGGGCGCCGTGGTGGCGGTGCTGGCCCTGGGCCTGCTGCACGGCATGCTGGCGGCGGTGGCGCTGTCCATCGTCGAGGCGCTGAGGCGCTTCAGCCAGCCGGTGCTGCACGAGCTGGCCGCGTTGCCGGGCACGCGCAACTTCGTCAACCGCATCGACCATCCCGAGGCCGAGGTGGTGGCCGGCGCCCTCATCCTGCGCCCGCAGGAGCCGCTGTTCTTCGCCAGTGCCGAGCGTGTGGTGGCCGAGGCCGCGGCAAGGCTGTCCGCCAGCGGCGCCGGCACGCTGGTGCTGAGCCTGGAGGAGAGTGGCGACCTGGACAGCACGGCCTTCGAATGTCTGCTGGAGCTGGACCTGCGCCTGGCCGGGCGCGGTCAGCGGCTGCTGCTGGCCCGCGTCAAGGAGCCGGTCCGCGCCTTGTTGCAGGCCAGCGCTCCCGCGGGCCTGGGCCGCGAGGAGAGGCTGTTCTGGAGCGTCGCGGACGCCGCCGCCGCCGTCACTTCGACGCCAGCGCGTTGAGCTTCTCGACCGTCGCCCAGTTGCGCGTGGTGCCGCCGTCGCCCAGCTTCTTGAGCAGTTGCACGCCGGCCTTGCTCTCCAGGATGCCCTGGGCGCACCAGAGGTAGGCCGCGTGCGGGGTGACGACGAAGCGCTCGCCGCCCGCCGTGACGATGCCCTCGGCGGCCTTGAGCGTGGCCGCATCGGCGGCGACCGCGACGAGCAGGCGGCTCGGGTCGTCGGCCTCGGGGACGGGCTGCTCGGCGGCGATGGCGGCCCATTCCTCGGCCGTCTTGAGCACGACGCCGGCGTCGACGCCGAGGCGCTCGGCGACGGCCCGGCGGAGCTTGTCGGCGGAGAGCTTCCTGCCGACGTCGAAGACGGCGTTGCCGCTGTTCAGCAGCGTGGACACGTTGGTCGCGCCGAGTTCGGCGAGCAGGGCCTTGAGGTCGGCCATGGCGATGCGCTTGGCCTTGCCGACGTTGATGCCGCGCCAGAGGGCGATGAGGCGCATGGTCAGGGCTCCTGGGGACGGGTGTGGACGAGGCGCCCGCCCACCCAGGTCTGCAGCACCCGGGTCTTGAGCAGGGCGGCGGGCGAGGAGGTGAGCGGGTCGCGGTCGACGAGGATGAAATCGGCCCGATGGCCGGGCGTGAGCGAGCCGACGTCCTGCTCGGCATGGCCCGCGTAGGCGGCGCCGCGGGTGAAGCAGTCCAGGGCCTGCACCGGCGTGAGGGCCTGCTGGCGATACCAGCCGCCCACCGGCCGGCCCTCGGCGTCCTCGCGCGTGACGGCCGCATACAGGCCCGCCCAGGGACTGGGCTCCTCGACGGGGAAGTCCGAGCCGCAAGCCAGGCGCGCGCCGCTCCGGAGCAGCCGCTGCCAGGCGTAGGCGCCCTGGATGCGCTGGGGGCCGACGCGGTCCTCGGCCATGTTCATGTCCGAGGTGGCGTGCGTGGGCTGCACGGAGGCGATGACGCCGTCGCGAGCCAGGCGGGGGATGTCCGCCAGCGCGATCACCTGGGCATGCTCGATGCGGTGGCGCAGCTCCGTGCTGCGCGCGCCCATTTCGCGGCGCAGCGCCTCGAAGCCGGCCAGCACCTGGCGGTTGGCCGCGTCGCCGATGGCATGCACGTTGACCTGGAAGCCCGCCCGAGCGGCGGCGCGCATCTGGGCCTGCAGTTCGGCGTCGCCGTGGAAGAGCAGGCCGCGGGTGGCCGGCGCGTCGCTGTAGGGGTCGATCAGGGCGGCGCCGCGGCTGCCCAGGGCGCCGTCGGCGAACAGCTTGACCGCGCGCAGGCTGTAGTGGCCGGGTTCCGGCCCGGCGGCATCCTTCAGCGGGCCTTCGGCGCGCAGCCGCGCCATGAAGGCGGCATCGCTGCCGCGGGCCATGCCGTAGAGGCGGATCTTGAGCTGGCCGGCCGCGACGCGCCGGCGCAGCAGTTGATCGGCGGCGGCCGAGATGCCGGCATCGTGCACGCTGGTGAGGCCCAGGGCGAGCAGCTCGGCTTCGGCGGTGTCGAGATTGGCGGCCATCTCGGCCGCGTCCTCGGCCGGCACCAGGCGCTCGACCAGGTCCATGGCCGCGTCGACGAGCACGCCGGTGGGCTCGCCCGCCGCATCGCGCTCGATGCGACCGCCGCCGGGGTCGGGCGTGTCGCGCGTGATGCCGGCCAGCCGCAGGGCGCGGCTGTTGGCCCAGCCGGCATGGCCGTCGACGCGGCTGAGCCAGACGGGGCGCGCGCTTTCGGCCGAGTCGAGTTCGGCGGCGGTCGGGAAGCGGCCGAGCTTCCACGCGGCCTGGTTCCAGCCGCCGCCCGTGATCCACGCCGCATCGGGGCGGGCGGCGGCGTGGGCCTTGACGGCGGCCAGCGCCGCGGCGAGGTCGGGGGTGTCGCGCAACTGCAGGCTGCGCCGCGCCGCGCCCAGGGCGAGCACGTGGCCGTGGGCGTCGATGAGGCCGGGCATCAGCACCTGCCCACCCGCGTCGACGCGCCGCGCGTCGCCGGCCTTGGCCGCGACCTCGGCCATGCGGCCGATGGCCTGCACGCGGCCGTCGGAACCGACGCTCATGGCGTCGAAGCGCAGGACGCGGCCCCTCTCGTCGAGCGTCAGGCCACGTGCGTTGTGGACGAGCAGGGCCTCGGCGGAAACGGCGCCGCCGCCGAGGGCGAGCAGGACGATGGCAATGAGTCTTGGCGTTCGCATGCCGGCAGTCTCGGGCATGGGGCCTCGTCGCGCATCCGTTGCTACACGGGGAGGCCGACCTATCGGCGGGTCTCGGATTCACCCGGCGGCGCCCCTCGAGGGGGCCGGCGAAGCCGGTACGGGGTGGGCTATTCCGTCATGCCCTGATGGCGCAGCAGGGCGTCAATGGTCGGCTCCCGGCCGCGGAAGGCCTTGAAGTTGTCGATGGCGTCGCGCGCGCCGCCTTGCTCCAGCACCTCGCGCAGGAAGCGCCGGCCGGTCTCGGGGTTGAACACGCCTTCCTCCTCGAAGGCGCTCCAGGCGTCGGCGCTGAGCAGCTCCGCCCACTTGTAGCTGTAGTAGCCGGCCGCATAGCCGCCCGCGAAGATGTGCGAGAAGCTGTGCTGGAAGCGGTTGAAGGCCGGCGGGATGAGCACCGCCACCTCGGCGCGCACGTCGTCCAGCAGGCGCTGCACCTCGGCCTCGGTGCCGGGCTCGCCGTGCAGCCGCATGTCGAAGAGCGCGAACTCGATCTGGCGCAGCGTCATCAGCCCGCTCTGGAAGTTCTTGGCCGCCGTCATCTTGTCGAAGAGGTCGCGGGGGAGGGGCGCGCCGCCGTCGACGTGGCCGCTGAGCTGCTGCAGCACCTCCCACTCCCAGCAGAAGTTCTCCATGAACTGGCTGGGCAGTTCGACGGCATCCCATTCGACGCCCGAGATGCCCGAGACGCCGAGGTCGTCCACCTGGGTGAGCATGTGGTGCAGGCCGTGGCCGAACTCGTGGAAGAGGGTGATGACGTCGTCGTGGGTGAGCAGGGCGGGTTTGTCGCCCACGGGGCTCGCGAAGTTGCAGGTCAGCAGGGCGACCGGGGTCTGGTGTTCGCCGGTGGGCCGCAGCCAGCGGCTGCGCACCTCGTCCATCCAGGCGCCGGGGCGCTTACCCGGGCGGGCGTAGAGGTCGAGGTAGAACTGCGCCACCAGCCGGCCGTCGCGCCGGAGTTCGTAGAACTTCACCGTGTCGTGCCAGACCGAGGCGCCGGCCTCGTGGATGGACACGTCGAAGAGGCGCTCGATGATGGAGAAGAGGCCGGCGACGACCCTGGGCGCGGTGAAGTACTGCTTCACGGTCTGGTCGCTGAAGGCGTAGCGGGCTTCCTTGAGCTTCTCGCTCCAGTAGGACACGTCCCAGGCTTCCAGCGGCGCGCCGCCGGCGAACTCGCGCAGTTCGGCGAGGTCCTTCTCGGCGAAGGGGCGGGCGCGGCGGGCGAGGTCACGCAGGAAGGCCGTGACTTCCGCCGGGCCGGAGGCCATCTTGGGCGTGAGCGAGACGTCGGCGAAGTTGGCGTAGCCGAGCAGCTGGGCCTCCTCCTGCCGCAGCGCGACGATCTCGCGCATGGCGGCGGTGTTGTCCCACTCGGGCTTGCCGTGCTCGCTGGCGCGCGTGACGTAGGCGCGGTAGAGGGCCTCGCGCAGGGCGCGGTTCTCGGCGTACTGCATGACGGGCAGGTAGACCGGGAAGTGCAGGGTCAGCTTGTGCCGGCCATCGTCCTGGCGCGTGGCGTCGAGCACGTCCTGGGGCACGCCGGCCAGCTCCTGCGCCGTGGCGAAGTGGCTCCAGCCGTCGGTGGCGTCGAGCACGTGTTCGCTGAACTGCTGCTGCAGCTCGGCGCTGCGCTCCTGGATGGCGGCATAACGCTCCCGTGCCGCGCCCTGCAGTTCGGCGCCCGACAGCACGAAGTCGCGGATGGCGTGCTTGAGCAGCTGGCGGCGCGGCGCGCTCAGGCTCTCGCCCTGGGCCGCCATGACGGCCTTGTACTTGGCGAACAGGGCCTCGTTGGCGCCCATGGCCGTGTAGAACTCGGTCACGGCCGGCAGCATGGCGTTGTAGGCCTCGCGCAGGGCCGGCGTGTCGGCCACGGCATTGAGGTGGCCGACGGCGTGCCAGGCCGTGCCCAGGCGCTCGGTGGCAGTGTCGAGGATGCGCGAGAGCGCGTCGTAGTCGGCCGGCGTCTCGGGTTTCACCGCCTCGTCGAGGGCCGTCTTGGCGGCGGCCAGAAGCTCGGTGATGGCCGGCTGGACGTGCTCGGGGCGGATGGCCGCGAAGTCAGGCAGGGCGGCGGTGGAGAGCAGGGGATTGGTCATGGCGGTGTTCAGAGGCGGAAGCTCAGCTGGCGCTGATGTTTGAACGCGAGCAGGACGACACGGTCGTCGCTGTGGGCATAGAGCAGCACATAGGGCTTGATGACGAGTTCCCGAAGGCCGGCCAGGCCGACGGCCCGCGCCTGCGACTGTGCGCGATCGGCAAGTGCCCGGCCCTGGAAGGAGCGGGCCTGGAGGAAGCGGGCGGGGCGGCCGGCATGGGGGTTCCAGCGGAGCAGTTCGCGTGCCTGGCCGAGCTCGGCGAGCAGCCGTGCGTAACGACCTTCGGCGCTGAGGGCATCCTGCTCGCGCATGAATTCACCGCAGGCTCGTACGTCCCGGACGAAGGACTGGGCGGCCTGCAGCCGTGCCTGCGCCGGCAAGGCCATGGCCGCTCAGCCCTTCGGCAAGGCGAGCGCGGCATCGATGGCCGCGTCGTCGATCAGGCGCTCCGCCGCAGCGTCGGCCAGGCCTTCCAGCACGCCCTGGGCCAGCACGAGATGGCCGTGCTCGGCCTCCAGCTCGTGGTAGTAGTCGAGCTTGCGGGCGTCGACGAGGGCGACGTAGCTGCTGCCGTTCTTGGTGAGCACCTTCTCATGGCCGCGGACGACGACATCCTCGGCCAGTTCGGTCAAGCGGGCGCGGGCATCGCTGATGGGCACGACGTCCTGGGTTCGCACGGTCATGACGGTTCCATTAATGAATTCGTGGCGGGATCGTGCAATGCCGGCCGGCAGCGGTCAACCCCGTTCAGCGGATTCCAGCGTATTGACGAGCAGCATGGCAATCGTCATCGGCCCGACCCCACCGGGCACGGGGGTGATCCAGCCGGCCACCTCCTTGACGCCGTCGAAGTCGACGTCGCCGCAGAGCTTGCCCTCGTCGTTGCGGTTCATGCCCACGTCGATGACGACGGCGCCGGGCTTGACCATGTCGGCGGTCAGCACCTTGCGCTTGCCGACGGCCGCGACGACGACGTCGGCCTGGCGGGTCATGGCGCCGAGGTCGGCCGTGCCGCTGTGGCAGACCGTGACGGTGGCGTTGGCGGCCAGCAGCATCAGGGCCATGGGCTTGCCGACGATGTTGCTGCGGCCGATGACGACGGCGTGCTTGCCCTTGAGGTCCTTCATGCCGATGCTCTCGAGCATCTTCATGCAGCCGTAGGGCGTGCAGGCCTTGAAGCCGGGCTCGCCCACCACCAGGGCGCCGGCGCTGGCGACGTGGAAGCCGTCGACGTCCTTGGCGGGTGAGATGGCCTCGATGACCTTGTGGTCGTCGATGTGGCGGGGCAGGGGCAGCTGGACGAGGATGCCGTGGATGGTGGGGTCGTTGTTCAGCGCCTCGACGCGGGCCAGCAGCTCGGCCTCGGTCATGGTGGCGTCGTACTTCTCCAGCACCGAGCGGATGCCGGCCTCCTCGCAGGCCTTGACCTTGTTGCGCACGTAGACCTGGCTGGCCGGGTTGTCGCCGACGAGGATGACCGCCAGGCCGGGCTGGCGGCCCTGGGCGGTGAGGGCGGCGGCGCGGGCGGCGACTTCGGCGCGGGTTTGCTTGGAAAGCACGAGGCCGTCGATCAGTTGGGCGGTCATGATGGGGTTCCCGTAAAGCTGAAGAAACAAAGCCACAGAGGCACGGAGGCACAGAGAAGGTGGTGATCTCTCTGTGTCTCTGTGCCTCTGTGGCTGTGTTCCAAGATCAGAAAGCAAAAAGCCGCTGAGGGTTCAGCGGCCTTTTGGCGGAACGTGGAAATCAAGCCTTGGCGGTCGCGCCCAAGGCAATCTTGAGCAGGTCCGCCACCGTGTTGGCGTTGAGCTTTTCCATGATGTTGGCGCGGTGGGCCTCGACCGTCTTGATGCTGATGCCGAGGTCGTCGGCGATCTGCTTGTTCAGGCGGCCGGCCACGATGCGCTCCAGCACCTGGGCTTCGCGGGTCGTCAGCCGGGCCAGCAGGGCGTCGCGGCTGGCGGCTTCCTGGTGGCTGGAGAAGGCGTCGCGGGCCTGGTCGAGCATGCGTTCCACCAGGGCCAGCAGTTCTTCTTCCTTGAAGGGCTTCTCGATGAAGTCCATCGCGCCCTTCTTCATGGTCTGCACGGCCATGGGCACGTCGCCGTGGCCGGTGATGAAGACGATGGGCAGCGGGCTCTTGCGCTCGATCAGGCGGTCCTGGAGTTCCAGGCCCGTCATGCCTTCCATGCGGATGTCGGCGATGAGGCAGGCGACCTCGCGGGGGTCGTAGCGGGCGAGGAAGGATTCGGCGGAGTCAAAGCATTTGACCCGGTAGTCCTTGCCTTCGAGCAGCCATTGCAGGGAGTCGCGAACGGCTTCGTCGTCATCGACGACATAGACGTTGCCCTTCTTCGGGATCAAGCTCATGGTGTGGTGGGTTCGGTTCTCTGAGCGCTGCCGGCGGCGTCGGTCCGCAGGTGTTCTGAGGTGATGGTGACCGGAATCGTGAATGCGAAACGGCACCCTACGACCAGAGAGCCATTGTAGAGGTTCTCCGCTTTTATCCGGCCCTGGTGGGACTCGACGATGGACCGGCATAACCCTAATCCGATGCCCATGCCGTCGGCCTTGGTCGAGAAGAAGGCCTCGTACATGCGCGACAGCACCTCGTCGGGCAGGCCGGGGCCCATGTCGGTCACCGAGAACTCGATCTGCCCCCCCATCTCGGCGGTGTGCTTGGGCACGACACGCAGTTCGATATGGCGGCGCGAGGTGGGCAGCGAGGCGTTGTCGATGGCCTCGGCGGCGTTCTTGAGCAGGTTCATCAGCACCTGCTCGATGAGGATGGGGTCGACCATCAGCTGGGGCAGCCGCTGGGCGACGTAGGTGTGGATGGCCACGCTGCGCCGGCGTAGCTCGATGCCGGCGAGTTCCACCGCGTCCTCGACGATGTCGGCTGCGTGGGCCGGCTGGCGCTGGGGCTCGCTGCGTTTCACGAAGTTGCGGATGCGGTGGATGATCTGTCCGGCCCGCTGGGCCTGCTTGGCCGTCTTCTCCAGGGCCGCCATCAAGGCGTCCTTGTCGATGCTGTCGTTGCGCACGCGGCTGACCATGCCGTTGCAGTAGTTGGTGATGGCGGTCAGCGGCTGGTTGAGTTCGTGGGCGACGCTGGAGGCCATCTCGCCCATGGTCATCAGGCGGCTCGTCACCTGGGCCTTCTCGGCCTGCAGGGCGGCCTGGGCCTCGGCGTGGCGGCGCATGGTGATGTCGGTGGCGATCAGCATCTGCGCCAGGCGCCCGTCGGTCCATTGCAGGTAGCGGGCGCGCACGTCGAACCACATGGCGAGCGACTCGACGTAGACCTCGCGCGGGTCTGAGCCGATGTCGGTGAGGGCTTCGGCCGGCAGGCCCGAGTAGTCGTCCACCTCGTCGGCGCCGTCGTCCAGGCCGCCGCGGCGGCTCGTCGTGCCGATGAGCTGGCCGCCCGCCAGCAGGGCGTGGCCTGCAGGGTCGGCGCCGAACCAGAGCCGGTAGCTGCGGTTGGCGAAGAGCAGCTCGGGCGGCTGCACCGACAGCACCGACACGGCGGCGTCCAGCCCCTCCAGCACGGTGGTGAAGCGCTCGTGCGAGGCCGAGAGCTGGTCGCGCACGCGCTTGGCCTCGGTGATGTTGGTCATCGAGGTCATCCAGCCGGTCTGCTTGCCCTTGGTGTCCACCAGGGGCGAGACGTAGACGCGGGCGTCGAACTGGCTGCCGTCCTTGCGCTGAATCTTGACCTCGACGCCGCCCGAGGGGCTGCGGCCCTGCAGTTCCTGCTGCAGCAGCCGCGCGTTCTCCTCGCGCCGGTCCGTGGGCCAGAAGGGGTAGGGCGGCGTGCGCCCGACGAGGTCGGCCTCCGAGAAGCCCGTCATCGCGCAGAAGGCGGGGTTCACGTAGGTGATGCGCGTGTCCATGTCCATGGCGCGCATGCCGGTCAGCATGGAGTTCTCCATGGCGCGGCGGAAGTTGGTCTCCAGCGTGAGCGCGTTCTGGATCTGGGTGCGGCGACGCATGTGACGCCAGGTGCCCAGCAGCATCCACACGGTCATGCCGGCCAGGGCCAACACCAGCCAGAACAGGGCGTTGTTGATCAGGCCGATGGAGGTCCGCCAGCCCTGGCCGCGCAGCACCAGGCCGTTGAGGGCGGGGGCCAGCGGCACGTCGTGCAACAGGGCGGCGCGGCGCAGCACCTGGCCGGGCATGGGCGTGACGGTGCTGCTGACCACCTGGTCGCGCGCATCCAGCACGGCGATGCTGTGGCGCGTGGCCACCTCGGTGGGCACGTAGTAGCGCAGCAGCGCCTCGACGGTGTATTCGGCGATCAGCACGCCGGCGAAGCCGCCGCGGTCGATCAGCGGGATGTGCAGCTGGAAGACGGTGGTGCCGTTGGCGTCGGCGAAGGGCGGCGAGTAGACGGGCTGGCGGCGCTCCTTGGCGGCCTCGAAGGCGATCTCCGCGGCGTTGTTCTGGTTGGGCATGGGCATGGAGGGGTCGTCGCCCTCCACGGTCATGAGCCCGTCGGCCTGGAAGCCGGAAGAGCCCACGCTGCTGCGGCGCTCGCGCTTGGGGCCAAGCCAGGTGACGTGGGTCAGCTCGGGCCGCTCGCGGGCGAAGGCCTGGGCCTGGGCCGAGAACTCGTGGGCGTCGATCTGGCGCGTGACCACCTCGCGGGCGATGCGCACGAGCTGCTCCTGGTTCTCGATCAGGCGCAGGCGGATCTGCTGCTGGGCGATCTCGGTGTCGCGCTTGACGGATTCGGTCTCGCGCTCGATCTCCTCGTTGCGCAGATACCAGAAGGCCGAAATGATGGCCGCCAGGAAGAGCAGCACCGACACCAGCGGGCCCAGCGTGGCCAGGCGGTCCTGGCGCGAGGGCGACTGGCGGAACCACCAGGTCGCGATCAGGCGGCGCAGCGGCGCCAGCAGGCGTTGGCCGCGGCTGCGGAGCTCGGGGGCGGGGCGATCGGGGGACATCGACGGATTATCCGGGGGGCTCGGCGATGCAGCTTTTCGCATTAAGAAATTGAATCGCACCATTTGGGAAATGCCCGGCCTTGTGAGACACTCCGCCCGCCCGCAGGCTTGGGGCCTGCGTCTTGCCCCCTGTTAGAACAGCCAACTTCCGCCCGACAGAGGCGGAATTCATCAGTAGGAGACCGGCCATGTCCGCCCAGCCGCAAGAGTTTCTCGGCGCCGCCGCGAACGACAACGATCCGCAGGAAACCCGGGAGTGGCTGGATGCCCTCTCGGCCGTCGTCGGCGAGGAGGGCGGTGACCGCGCCCACTTCCTGCTTGAGACCCTGATCGACCACGCCCGCCAGGCCGGCATCGACGTGCCGTTCTCGGCCACGACGGCCTACGTCAACACCATCCCGCCCGAGCAGGAGGCCCGCTGCCCGGGCAACATCGACATCGAGGAGCGGCTGCGCGCCTACATGCGCTGGAACGCGATGGCGATGGTGGTGCGCGCCAACAAGCACAACCCCGAGGACGGCGGCGACCTGGGCGGCCACATCAGCTCCTTCGCGTCGCTCGCGACCATGCTGGGCTGCGGCTTCAACCACTTCTGGCACGCCGACGACGGCGAGCACGGCGGCGACCTGCTCTACATCCAGGGCCACAGCGCGCCCGGCATCTACGCCCGCGCCTTCCTGGAAGGCCGCATCAGCGAGGAGCAACTGCTCAACTTCCGCCAGGAAGTCGACGGCAAGGGTCTGTCCAGCTACCCCCACCCCAAGCTGATGCCGGAGTTCTGGCAGTTCCCGACCGTCTCGATGGGCCTGGGCCCCTTGATGGCCATCTACCAGGCGCGCTTCCTGAAGTACCTGCACGCCCGCGGCATCGCCGACACGAGCAAGCGCAAGGTCTGGGTCTTCCTGGGTGACGGCGAGATGGACGAGCCCGAGAGCCTGGGCGCCATCGGCCTGGCCGCGCGCGAGAAGCTCGACAACCTCATCTTCGTCGTCAACTGCAACCTGCAGCGCCTGGACGGCCCGGTGCGCGGCAACGGCAAGATCATCCAGGAGCTCGAAGGCGAGTTCCGCGGTGCCGGCTGGAACGTCATCAAGCTGATCTGGGGCTCCTACTGGGACCCGCTGCTCGCCCGCGACAAGGACGAGCTGCTGCGCAAGGTGATGATGGACACCGTCGACGGCGACTACCAGGCCTACAAGGCCAATGACGGCGCCTTCGTGCGCAAGCACTTCTTCGGCAAGCATCCCAAGCTGCTGGAGATGGTGTCCCACATGAGCGACGAGGACATCTGGCGCCTGCAGCGCGGCGGCCACGACCCGCAGAAGGTCTACGCGGCCTACCACAAGGCCGTCAACACCGTCGGCCAGCCCAGCGTGCTGCTCGTGAAGACCGTCAAGGGCTTCGGCATGGGCAAGATCGGCGAAGGCAAGAACACCGCCCACCAGACCAAGAAGCTGCAGGACGACGACATCCGCGCCTTCCGCGACCGCTTCAACATCCCGGTGTCCGACGCCGACCTGCCCAAGCTGCCCTTCTACAAGCCGGCCGACGACACGCCGGAGATGCAATACCTGCAGGCCCGCCGCCAGGCCCTGGGCGGCTACCTGCCCAAGCGCCGCCCGCGCGCCGACGAGCAGCTCAAGGTGCCCGAGCTCTCGGCCTTCCAGGCCGTGCTCGACCCCACCGCCGAGGGCCGCGAGATCTCGACGACCCAGGCCTACGTCCGCTTCCTGACCACGCTGCTGCGCGACAAGGAACTGGGCCCCCGCACCGTGCCCATCCTCGTCGACGAGGCGCGCACCTTCGGCATGGAAGGCCTGTTCCGCCAGATCGGCATCTACAACCCTGCGGGCCAGCAGTACACCCCGGTCGACAAGGACCAGGTCATGTACTACCGCGAGGACAAGGCCGGCCAGATCCTGCAGGAAGGCATCAACGAAGCCGGCGGCATGGCCAGCTGGATCGCCGCGGCGACGTCGTACTCGACGAACAACCGCGTGATGGTTCCGTTCTTCGTCTACTACTCGATGTTCGGCTTCCAGCGCATCGGCGACCTGGCCTGGGCCGCCGGCGACATGCAGGCCCGCGGCTTCCTGCTGGGCGGCACGTCCGGCCGCACGACGCTCAACGGCGAGGGCCTGCAGCACGAGGACGGCCACAGCCACATCCTGGCCGGCACCATCCCGAACTGCGTCAGCTACGACCCGACCTTCGCCCATGAAGTCGCCGTCATCATGCAGCGCGGCCTGAAGCGCATGGTGGAAGACCAGGAGAACGTCTTCTACTACATCACCCTGCTCAACGAGAACTACCCCATGCCCGGCCTCAAGCCCGGCACCGAGGACCAGATCCTCAAGGGCATGTACCTGCTGGAAGAGGCCGACGCGAGCAAGCCCGTCAGCGTCAACCTGCTGGGCTCGGGCACCATCCTGCGCGAGAGCCAGGTCGCCAAGATGCTGCTGGAAGAGGAGTGGGGCGTGGGCGCCAACGTCTGGAGCTGCCCGAGCTTCAACGAGCTGGCCCGCGACGGCCAGAACGCCGAGCGCTGGAACCTGCTGCACCCGACCGAGCTGGCCTGCGTGCCCTTCGTCACCCAGCAGCTCGGCCGCACCCAGGGTCCGGTCATCGCCTCGACCGACTACATGAAGAACTACGCGGAACAGATCCGCGCCTTCATCCCCAAGGGCCGGTCCTACAAGGTGCTGGGCACCGACGGCTTCGGCCGCAGCGATTTCCGCTCCAAGCTGCGCCAGCACTTCGAGGTCAACCGCCACTACATCGTCGTGGCCGCGCTGAAGGCCCTGGCCGATGACGGCGCGATCCCCGTCGAGAAGGTGGCCGAAGCCATTGCGAAGTACGGCATCGACACCAACAAGATCAACCCGCTCTACGCCTGAGCCCCGGGGGAGACAGAACATGGCATTGGTTGAAGTCAAGGTTCCCGACATCGGCGATTTCGACGAGGTCGGCGTCATCGAGGTGCTCGTCAAGGTGGGCGATCGCATCAAGGTCGAGCAGAGCCTGGTGACGGTGGAGAGCGACAAGGCGTCCATGGAGATCCCGTCGTCCACCGCCGGCGTGGTCAAGGAACTCAAGGTCGCCGTGGGCGACAAGGTCAGCGAAGGCAGCGTGCTCGTGGTGGTCGACAGCGAAGGTGCCGCCGAAGCCGCGCCGGCTGCGCAGGCCGCAGCGGCTCCCGCTCCTGCCCCTGCTGCCGCCGCGCAACCCGCGACGGCACCGGCGCCGGCTCCCGCAGCCGCAGCGCCGGCCCAGGGCGGCAGCGTCACCGTCGAGGTGCCGGACATCGGCGATTTCGACGAGGTCGCCGTCATCGAGCTGCTGGTCAAGGTTGGCGACACCGTCAAGCTGGAGCAGAGCCTCGTCACCGTCGAGAGCGACAAGGCCTCGATGGAGATCCCGTCGTCCACGGCCGGCGTCGTCGAGGAACTGCTCGTCAAGGTCGGCGACAAGGTCAGCAAGGGCTCGCCCCTGGCCCGCGTGAAGGCCGCCGGCGGCGCCGCCAGCGCTGCGCCGGCCGCTCCGGCCGCCACGGCGGCAGCCGCGGCTCCCGCCCCGGCCCAGGCCGCCGTGCCTGCCGAGCCCCGCCCCGCGCCGACCGCGGCGCTGCCGCCCCACCAGCCCACGGCGCCGACCGGCAAGCTGCCTCACGCCTCGCCCAGCATCCGCAAGCTGGCGCGCGAGCTGGGCGTGCCCCTGGCCGAGGTCAAGGGCAGCGGCGCCAAGGGCCGCATCACCGAGGCGGACGTGCAGGGCTTCGTCAAGGCCGTGATGTCCGGCAGCGTGCAGACCGCCGCGCAAGAGGCCGCCGCTCCGGCGCCGGCCGCCGGTGGTGGCGGTGGTACAGGCCTGAACCTGCTGGCCTGGCCCAAGGTGGACTTCGAGAAGTTCGGCCCGGTCGAGCGCAAGGAACTCTCCCGCATCAAGAAGATCTCGGGTGCCAACCTGCATCGCAACTGGGTCGTCATCCCGCACGTCACCAACCACGACGATGCCGACATCACCGAGCTCGAGGCCTTCCGTGTCCAGCTCAACAAGGAGAACGAGAAGGCCGGCATCAAGGTCACCATGCTCGCCTTCATGATCAAGGCGGCGGTCGCGGCGCTGAAGAAGTTCCCCGAGTTCAACAGCTCGCTGGACGGCGACACCCTGGTGCTGAAGAACTACTTCCACATCGGCTTCGCGGCCGACACGCCCAACGGCCTCGTCGTGCCCGTCATCAAGGACGCCGACAAGAAGGGCATCTTCCAGATCAGCCAGGAAATGTCCGAACTGGCCAAGAAGGCGCGCGACGGCAAGCTGGGCCCGGCCGACATGAGCGGCGGCTGCTTCTCCATCTCGTCGCTCGGCGGCATCGGCGGCAAGTACTTCACGCCCATCATCAATGCGCCCGAAGTGGCCATCATGGGCGTGTGCAAGAGCTCGATGGAGCCGGTGTGGGACGGCAAGGCTTTCGTGCCCCGCCTGATCCTGCCGCTGTCGCTGTCGTGGGACCACCGCGTCATCGACGGCGCCGCCGCGGCCCGCTTCAACGTCTACTTCGCGTCGCTGCTGGCGGACTTCCGTCGGATCGCGCTGTAAGAGGGAGCTGAACTCATGGCACTCATTGAAGTTCAAGTTCCCGACATCGGCGATTTCGACGAAGTCGGCGTCATCGAGGTGCTGGTCAAGGCCGGCGACACCGTCAAGGTCGAGCAGAGCCTGATCACCGTCGAGAGCGACAAGGCCTCGATGGAAATTCCCTCGTCGGCCGCGGGCGTGGTCAAGGAGCTCAAGGTCAAGGTCGGCGACAAGGTCAGCAAGGGCTCGGTGATCCTGAGCCTGGAATCCGAAGGCGCCGCCGCGCCCGCCCCGGCACCTGTGGCACCGGCCCCTGCGCCGGCCGCAGCCGCCCCGGCAACGGCGCCCGCCGCGGCCACCTACACCGGCAGCGCCGACCAGGCCTTCGACCTCGTCGTCCTCGGCGGCGGCCCCGGCGGCTACTCGGCCGCCTTCCGCGCCGCCGACCTGGGCCTGAAGGTGGCGCTGGTCGAGCGCTACGCCACGCTCGGCGGCGTCTGCCTCAACGTGGGTTGCATCCCGTCCAAGGCGCTGCTGCACGTGGCGGCCGTCATGGACGAGGTCAGCCACATGGCCGACCTGGGCGTCGCCTTCGGCGAACCGACGGTCGACATCGACAAGCTGCGCGCCCACAAGAACAAGGTGACGGGCAAGCTGACCGGCGGCCTGGCGGCGATGGCCAAGATGCGCAAGGTCACCGTACTGCGCGGTTATGGCACGCTGCTTGATGCCCAGCACCTGAAGGTCGAAGCCACCGAGGGCACCGGCCAGGCCAGGACGGGTGCCGCGCAGACGGTGGCCTTCAAGCGCCTCATCATCGCGGCCGGCTCGCAGGCCGTGCGCCTGCCCTTCCTCCCGGACGACCCGCGCATCGTCGACTCCACCGGTGCGCTCGAAATGGGCGTCAGGCCGCAGAAGATGCTCATCGTCGGCGGCGGCATCATCGGCCTGGAGATGGGCACGGTTTACTCCACGCTGGGCGCGCGGCTCGACGTCGTCGAGATGCTGCCCACGCTGATGACCGGCGCCGACCGCGACCTCGTCAAGGTCTGGCAGAAGTTCAACCAGGGCCGCTTCGACAACATCATGTTGAACACCAAGACGGTGGCGGCCGAGGCCCGGCCCGACGGCATCTACGTGAGCTTCGAAGGCGAGGGCGCCCCCAAGGAGCCCCAGCGCTACGACCTCGTGCTGCAGGCCGTGGGCCGCACGCCCAACGGCAAGAAGATCGGCGCGGAGAACGCCGGCGTCATCGTCGGCGACCGCGGCTTCATCCCGGTCGACGTGCAGATGCGCACCAACGTCGCCGGCATCTTCGCCATCGGCGACATCGTCGGCCAGCCCATGCTGGCCCACAAGGCGGTGCACGAGGGCCACGTGGCGGCCGAAGTCTGCGCGGGCGAGCTGCTGGGCGACGAGAAGCTGACCAGGAGCCAGTTCGACGCCCGCGTGATCCCGAGCGTGGCCTACACCGACCCCGAGGTCGCCTGGGTGGGCATGACCGAGGACGAGGCCAAGGCCAAGGGCGTCAAGGTCACCAAGGGCCTCTTCCCCTGGACGGCCTCGGGCCGCGCCATCGCCAACGGCCGCGACGAGGGCTTCACCAAGCTGCTCTTCGACGAGGAGAGCCACCGCATCATCGGCGGCGGCATCGTCGGCACCCATGCCGGCGACATGATCGGCGAGATCGCCCTGGCCATCGAGATGGGCGCGGACGCCGTGGACATCGGCAAGACCATCCACCCGCACCCGACGCTGGGCGAGAGCCTCGGCATGGCGGCCGAGGTGGCGCACGGCTCCTGCACGGACGTGCCGCCCGCGCGCAAGCGCTGACGCGGCCTGCCGTGTGAGAAGGCCCCGCCCCGGTTCGCCGGGCCGGGGCCTTCGTCGTCATGACGGCCGGGTCAGCGGGTCTCGTCGCCGTGGTGTTCGCGGCGCTCCTCGTCAGGGCGCGACGGCTTGCGAGGCGTCTCGGGCCCCTCGTGCCGCGCTGGCGCCGGCGCGTGCTGCGCAGGCTGCGGGTGGACCTGGGGTTGAGCCTGGGCGTGGGGGGCTTCGTGCGGCGGCTGCTGAGGCGGCTGCTTCGCTGCAGCCGGATGGGCCTCGCCCTCGTGCGGGGGCATGGCGGCACGGGCGGCCGGAAGCATGGCGTGCTCCATCGGCGGCGCGGCGTGCGGGGCTGGCATCGGCGGCGGCGTGGAGCTGGCCGCCATCGCAGCCGGCGGTCGCGCTGGTGCCGGGGGCGGGGGCTCCGCGACGCGTACCGGCGGCGGCGCCACGTGCGCGTCCTGGGCGCCGGCATGCGGCAGCACCGCAGGCGCGGCCTGTGCGGTCGGCTCCAGGCGCACCGGCTGCGCCGGCGGCAGGGCCGGGCGGGCCTGGCGTGGGCTGAAGGTGGGCAACGCGGCCGTGCTGGCCGGGCGTGGCGCCTCGGCGTGCACGACGGCTGGCAGGGCCGCCGCCAGATGCGCCTGGGCCGGCACCTCGTGCTGGTAGGCCTGGCCGTTGGCGGTCGCGCCGGGCGGCGCCACGACGGTCACCTGGGTGATGCGGGTCACGTTGGTGATGTTGTTGATCGTCGTGACGTTGTGGCTGTCGATCTGGGTGACGTTGTTGTTCGTCACCCGCATGCCCACCTTCACCACCGGCGGTGCGCTCACCACCACGGCCGGCGGCGTGCCGATGGGCGCGGGCACGATCAGCCCCGGCCGCGATCCCGGCGGCGGCGGGATGAACACCCCCGGGGGGCCGACTGGCGGTTCGCCGCCTCCGATGGACACCTGCAGCGACAGGTGCAGGCCCGGTGCCGGCGGCGCGAACGCCATGCCGGCGGCGGCCCAGTGGCCCGCCACGTAGACCACGGCGCCGTCGCGGTGCTCGTAGTAGGGCTGAGCCCAGTGATAGCCGGGTTCGGGCGGGCGCAGCCAGCGGCCCGCGCACCAGACCCACTGGCCTTGCCAGCCCCAGTAGCCGCCCACCCAGACGGCCTCGGGCCAGGGCGGCGGCGGCGGCGCTTCCACCAGCATGGGCGGCGGTGCCACGTTCACGAGCACCGGCTCCGGCTGCGCGAGCGGCGGCTCGACGTAGACGCTGATGGCCGGTGGCGGGGGTGGCGGCACCCAGGCACGAACCGGCGCATCGAAGCCGACCTCGGCCCGCACGTCGGCATGGTGCGGGGGCTGGGCACAGCCCGCCAGCAGCGCGGCGGCCAGGCCGGCCGCCAGGGGCAGTAAGCGGAACTTCACGAACGACATGGCTAACCTCGCAGCCGTGGAGAGGCCTGCACAATGCCGCGGCGCCGTGGCGGGTTGACGAGGCGGCCCGCCGTGACGGCGAGCAGCAAGCCAGTAACCAAACATTCGCAGGCCTCGGCGCGCCGGGTTTACCCGCCGTGACGAATCGCCGGGCGGCATGGCCGGTGCGCCAATGGCCGCATGGCGGCAAGCGCTTCGCGATGGCAAAGGCTGGTGATGCTGCGTCCCGGCGAGGGACGGGCGCTGCTGTGGGCCGCCGGCTACTTCTTCTGCCTGCTGCTCGCGCTCTACCTGCTGCGGCCGGTGCGCGAGGCGATGGGCATCGCCCGCGGCGCGGACAAGCTGCCCTGGCTGATGACGACCACCCTGGTCGTCATGCTGGTGGCCAACCCGCTCTACGCCGCGCTGGTGTCGCATCTGCGGCGGCGGCGCTTCATCCCGCTCGTCTCGCACTTCTTCGCCGCCAACCTGCTGGTGTTTGCCGCGCTGTTCTTCTCCCTGCCCGAGCACGGCGGCAGCAGCCTGGGCTATGCCTTCTACGTCTGGCTGAGCGTCTTCAACCTCTTCGTCGTCTCGGTGTTCTGGAGCCTGATGGCCGACGTCTTCAGCGAAGACCAGGGCAAGCGCCTCTTCGGCATGGTGTCGATGGGCGGTTCGCTGGGAGCGGTCGTCGGCGCGGCGGTCACGGAGGGCGTCAGCAGCGGCCGCTGGGGGATCAAGGTCGAGCCCGCGGGGCTGATGCTGCTGGCCGCCCTGGGCCTGGAGCTGGCGGTGTTGTGCATGCTGCGGCTGGCCGCCCGCTTCGGACTGTCGTCGTCGGGCGAGGGCCAGCGCTCGCGCGAGCCCGGGCCGGACTTCAAGGCCGGCCTGCGCGAGATCGGGCGTTCGCGCTACCTGCAGCTGATCTGCGCCTACATGCTGCTGTTCACGATCACGTCGACCTTCCTGTACCTGATGCAGGGAGACATCGTGGCGACGAGCTTCGCCAGCGGCGCCGAGCGCACGGCGGCCTTCGCCCGGCTGGACTTCTGGACCAACGTGCTGACGCTCAGCGTGCAGTTGCTGCTGACGAGCCGGCTCATCGGCGCGGTCGGGGTGTCGGGCGTGCTGCTGGTGCTGCCGCTGCTGACGACGGCTGGCTTCGGCGCGCTCGCGCTGTGGCCGGGCTTCGCGGTGCTGGCTCTGGTGCAGGTGCTGCGCCGCGGCTTGCACTACGCTGTGGACCGGCCGGCCCGCGAGATCCTCTACATCCCGCTGGGGCCCGAGGAGCGCTACAAGTCCAAGGCCTTCATCGACACCTTCGTGTTCCGCGGCGGCGATTTCCTCGGCGTCTGGGCGCCGGCCTTCTTCAGCGCCCTGGCCGTGCCGGTGACACTCGCGGCGCTGGGCTGCTCGGCCGCGTGGCTCGCCGTGGCGGGCTGGCTCGGCCAGCTCGTGAAGCGCAGCCACGCCCCCGCCGCCGACCGGCCGCCGCATGGCGCGCCGCCCCTGTCCCGATGGAGCCAGAAGGAGATCCCATGAACCACCGCCTCTCGCGCCGCCACGTCCTGCAGATGGGCGCGGCCCTCCTGCCCGCCTGCGCCTGGGCCGCCGAGCCCAAGCGCATCCTCATCCTCGGCGGCACGGGCTTCCTCGGCCCGGCCATCGTCGAGGCGGCCCGGGCGCGCGGCCACACACTGACTCTGTTCAACCGCGGGCGCACGCGGCCCGGCCTCTTCCCCGACATCGAGAAGCGCCAGGGCGACCGCGACCCGCTCAAGGGCGAGGGCCTGAAGTCGCTCGAGACCGGCGAGTGGGATGCCGTCATCGACGACTCGGGCTACTACCCACGCATGGTCGGCGCCTCGGCGCAGCTGCTGGCGCCGCGGGTCAGGCAGTACATCTACATCTCCAGCGTCAGCGCCTACAAGGAGCCCAACCCCGTGCACGGCGACGAGGACGCCCCGCTGGCGGTGCTGGCCGACCCCAAGGTCGAGGAGATGGGCAAGGGCTTCGCCAACTACGGCGGCCTCAAGGCGGCCTGCGAGGCGGCGGCCGAGGCGGCGATGCCGGGCCGCACGACGGTGGTCCGCCCGGGCTACATCGTCGGCCCCGACGACCCGACCGGCCGCTTCACCTACTGGCCCGTGCGCTTCGACCGGGGCGGCGAGGTGGTGGTGCCCGGCGCGCCGACCGACCCCTTGCAGCTCATCGACGTGCGCGACCTCGCGGAGTGGCTGGTCCTGCTCGTCGAGCAGCGCACGACCGGCCGCTTCAACGCCGTGGGGCCCGACAAGCCCATGAGCTGGGGCCGCGTCGTCGCGGCCTGCCAGAAGGCCACCGCCACGCCGAGCACCGTCACCTGGGTGCCCGGCGAGTTCGTCGCCAAGCAGGAAGACATCGACTTCCCCATCTGGGCGCCCTACGTCGGCGACACCCAGGGCTTCCACACCTGGCGCAACCAGCGGGCGGTGCAGGCCGGCCTGCGTTTCCGCCCCGTCGAGCAGACGGCCACCGACACCCTCGCCTGGTACAAGGGGCAGCTCAAGGAGGAGAAGGGCCGCACCAAGCTCGCCTTCACGCCGGAGCAGGAGGCCGAGGTGCTCAAGCGCTGGAAGGCTGCCAGGCCGGGATGACCCCGGGCTTGCCGCAGTCCTGGCCGGCCGCGGTCATGGCCACAATGCCGGCATGACGGTCTTCTACTGGTTCATGGTGGTGGTGATGCTCGCCACCCTGCTGCCCTCGGCGCTCTACATGGGCATCTACGTCTTCACCGGCGAGGACGAGGCCCTGCAGCGGGCGCGCAAGATGTGGAACTTCCTGCGCGTGTTCACGCTGCTGGGCTTCAACATCACGCTGTGGGGCCACGTCGTCGTCGGCTTCTGGCAGCTCGTCCGCTAGCTGCGCTACAGGTCCGACGGATACATGCGAGGGCAGTCGGCCGTGCCGAAGCGGTCCACCGGCACGCGAAAGCGCATGCCCGGGCGCAATTGCTTCCAACGCTCCAGGTCGACCCGGCAGGTCCAGGTGCGGTCCTTGCGGTCGCGCAGCTCGATCTCGTAGTAGGCCTCGCGGCGCCCCAGTCGTTCGCTGCCCGGCTGGCCGGGCGGTGCCACCCGCAGCGGTGGCCGCGGCCAGTCGGGCGTCGTCTCGGGGCCGCCCTCGCTGCGGGCGATCCACTGGCGGCGCCAGACCAGGGCGGTGTAGCGGCAGTGCTCGGCCGGCTCGGCGCGCCGCCCGGTGGGGTCGGCCGCGACGCGGCGGCTGATGTCGTAGGCGCCCGGCGGCAGTTCGTCGCACCAGTCCGAGCCGGTTTCGGGCTTGAGCCGCTCCACGACGATCTCCATGCGCCAGCTGCGCCGTGTCAGCTCGACGAAGACGCCAGGCGGCCCGAAGATCCACCAGCCCACGGTCGCTAGGGAGGCCACGATCATGGCCACCAGCACCAGGACGCGCAGGCGCGGCAGCCGCATGGCGGGCTCAGTCCGCTTCGAACTGCGCGATGACGGCCTCTTCCCAGTGCGCCAGTTCGTCCCAGCCGATGTGCAGCCAGTCCATGGCCGCCTGGTGGTGGGCGGCCCAGTCGGCATCCTCGGGCAAGCCCTCGTGGCGGCGCATCAGGTGGTCGGCGATCAGCCCGGCGGCCACCAGGGTGTGGACCTCGGGTTCGATGTCGGCATGGCCCAGGGCGGCAAAGTCGTGGTGCAGGCGGATGGCCGCCATCAGCACCGGCGGCAGGTTCCACACCCGCACCACCAGGGCGCCTACGACGGCATGGTCGGTCTTGTGGTTGGCGTTCTCGGTGGCGATGTAGGGGCGATCGATGCGGGCGGCGGCCTCCACCATGGTGGCCCCATAGCCGCGCACGCTCTGCAGCAGCACCGGCATGCCGACGTGCAGGAACAGGCCGAAGGTGTGGGCCAGGTCGGGCGACAGCCCGGGCAACTGCTGGGCGACGGTGGCCATGGCGACGGCGCGCTTGGTGCTGCGCTCCCAGAAGCGCGCCAGCTGCGGCGCGTTGACGGGGATGGCATGCCGGGCCAGGAAGCCGGTCATGACGGCCACGCTCTCGCGCAGCCCGATGCGGTTCATCGCCTGGCCGACGTTGGTGCAGGGCTGGCCGACGGGCTTGAAGAGCGGCCCGTTGGCGATACGCAGCAGCGTGGCGGACATGGCCACGTCCGCGGAGGCGATGCGCGCCACGGCGTTCAGGTCCGGCTCGGGCTGCGCCATGGCCTGCTGCAGCTGGGCCAGCAGCTCGGGGCAGGGCGGGATCTGGATGTGCTGCAGCGGCCCGCGGCGGCGCGACTGGTCGAGATCGTCGCGGATCTGCTGCGTGCGCGAGCCTTGGGCGTGAGAGGAGACCGGGTTCTGCATGATCCGAAAATCTTAGGCGGGCTGGCGCCGGGTACAGTGAATCGAATCCTTGAGCGCCGTCAATCTTGCCCACTTCGCCCAGTCAAGTCGTTCGGATCGCACGCTCGCGCGGGTGGTGGCTGGTGGCCGTGCTGGCCGCCTTGCCCTGGCTGGCGCTGGCGGCCTACGACGCGGCCCGGGTGCTGGAGGTGGCGGCTGGCCGTGGCCCGCGCGTGGCCGAGCAGGCCCAGGCCCTGGTGCAGCAGATCGAGCGCAGCAGCGCCCTGGACGAGCCCCAGCGGCTGCGCGAGGTCAACGACTTCTTCAACCGGCGCCTGGCCTTCAAGGACGACAGCGTGACCTGGGGCGTGCCGGACTACTGGGCCACGCCCCTCGAAAGCCTGGAAAAGCGCGCCGGCGACTGCGAGGACTACGCCATCGCCAAGTACTTCAGCCTAGCGGCCTCGGGCGTGCCGACGGCGCGGCTGCGCATGGTCTACGTGCGGGCGCGCCTGGGCGGCCAGTCGCTGGCCCACATGGTGCTGGCCTACTATGCCCAGCCGGACGCCGAGCCGCTGATCCTGGACAACCTGCGCCCCGAGGTGCTGCCCGCCTCGCAGCGGCCCGACCTGACGCCGGTGTTCAGTTTCAATACCGAGGGGCTGTGGCAGGGCGTGGGGCCGGTGACGGCGGGCGACCCGCTGGCGCGGTTGTCGCTGTGGCGCGAGCTGGTGGCCAAGGCCAGGGCTGAAGGATTCTTGTGAGCCCCTCGTCCAAGGAGTACCTTGGCCGGTCCCCCGAGGGGACGGCGATGCTTCCCGGCTCGACCGGCAAGCACATCGCCGGAGCGGGCCGGCTTGGGAGCGGCCCGGCGCTCGGTCCGCGAGCTGTCATGGGTGTGGCATAGGGCAATTGATATGAGGAACCTGACATGTCGTTGATGCGGCAGATCGCCTGGCTGGTGCTGGGGGTGGTGCTGGCGGCGCTGGTGGGCGCGGTCGGCCTGTCCACGCTGTCGGCCCGCCAACTGATGCTCACCCAGCTGGAGCTCAAGAACGCCGACAACGCCCAGGCCCTGGCCCTGGCCTTGTCGCAGCAAAAGGGCGACGGCGAGTTGATCCGGCTGCTGGTGTCGGCCCAGTTCGACACCGGCGCCTACCAGTTCGTGCGCTGGCGCGGCGCTGGCGGCGAGACCCTGTTCGAGCGCGCCGAGGCGCCTCGGCCCGGCCAGGCGCCGGACTGGTTCCGCGCCCTCGTGCCCATCGAGGTGGCGCCGGGCGTGGCCCAGGTGTCCAACGGCTGGAATGCCATCGGCTCCGTCGAGTTGAAGAGCCATGCCAGCTACGCCCACGACGCGCTGTGGCTGGCCACGCGGCGGCTGATCGCCTGGCTGCTGGTCGTCGGCATCGGCGCGGCGGTGGTGGCGTGGGCGGGGCTGCGCCGCATCCGCCGCCCGCTGGATGCCGCCGTGTCCCAGGCCGAGGGCGTGCTGGCGGGGCGCTACGGCCAGGTCATCGAGCCGCGCGTGCCCGAGCTGCAGCGCCTGACCCGTGCGATGAACGCCATGGTGCAGCGGGTGAAGGAGCTGTTCGAGGCCCAGGCCGGCCAGCTGCTCGTGCTGCGCGAGCAGGTCCATCACGATTCCCTGACGGGGGTTTCCACGCGCCGCCATTTCCTGGCCGAGCTGGATGCCGCCCTGCAGCGCGATGACGGCCCGGTCATCGCCGGCCTCGTCCTGGTGCGGCTGCGCGATCTGGCCGGCCTGAATGCGCGCCTGGGGCGTGCGGCGGTCGACGACGTGTTGATGACCGTGGTCACGGCGCTTCAGGCCTACCCCGAGTCGGTCCCCGGCTGCCGGGTCGGCCGGCTCAACGGCGGGGACTTCGCGCTGTGGCTGCCCGCCGAGGGCGTGGCTGCCGAGACGGCCCATGCCCTGGCCGACGCCTTGCGCGCCAGCCTGCCGGCCTTCGGTCCGGGCGTGCAGGTGGCGCTGGGTGCCGTGGAGCTGCCGCGCGAACGGCCCGGCAATGTCTGGCTCGGCGAGGCCGATGCGGCCCTGGCCAGGGCCGAGCACCTCAGCGAGGCCCGCGGCGGCATCGCCGTCGAGGTCGTCGCGGACCCGGGCGTGGGCCGCGAGCAGGGCGAGGCGCTGTGGCGGGCCCAGCTGCAGCAGGCCGTGGCCGAGCGGCGCGGTCGCCTCGTCGAGTACCCGGTGCGGGACCGTGCCGGCCAGCTGCTTCACCTGGAGTGCCCGCTGCAGCTGCGGCTGGACGAGGAGTTCCTGCCGGCGGCCAGCTGGCTGCCCCTGGCGGCGCGGGCGCGCATGACGGCGCAGGTCGACCTGTTCGCCGTCGAGCTGGCGCTGAAGGCCATCGCCGCCGACGGCCAGGCGCGTTGCATCAACATCGCCCCGGTGTCGCTGGGCGACGCCGGCTTCCTGCCGCAGCTGCGCGAGCTGCTGGGCCATTCGCCACGAGAGGCGCAGGCGGTGCTGCTCGACTTGTCCGAGATCGCGGCGACCGAGCACTTCGAGCGCCTGCTGGAGCTCGGCCGCCAGCTGCGGCCCCTGGGCGTGAAGCTGGGGCTGGAGCATGCGGGGGCCGGCCTGGCCCATGTGGAGAGGCTCTATCAGGCGGGCCTGGACTACGTGAAGTTGGACGCCTCCGTCCTGCTCGGCGTGGCCAGCGACGCCGGCCGCGCGGCCTTCGTGCGCGGCATGGTCATCATGCTGCGCAGCCTGTCGCTCAAGGTCTACGGCGAAGGGGTGGTGGATGCCATGGATGCGCAGGCCTTGTGGGACTGCGAGCTGGATGGGTTGACGGGGCCGTGGGTGACGGCGAGTCAGAAGGGGTGAGGTTGCGTTTGGCGTGAGCCTTTCGACTCGGTGCTTTTGTGTTGGGTTGCTTTTGCGTCGAGCCTTTTCCACTCTCTGCACCGCCGCGGGAATCCGCCCCGCGAGGGCGGGTAACTTTCTTCTGTCGCGCCAGAAGAAAGTCACCAAAGAAGAGGCGCTATAAACCCAGCGCCTTGATGCGTTGAACGCCAAGAAACGCCCCGAGGCGACCCGCTTCGCTCTCGCTGCTGTCCCTATCCAGACCACCAAGCATCGGACCTTCATGCCGGTTAACGCCGGCTGCACGCCGGGCTCACCAATGAAGGCACCACACCCCACGACGCGCCGCCCGAGCGGCGCTTGGCTTGCTTGGTTTTCGACTCGTGAGCACGGCGTGCAGCCGCGCGTTAGGGAAGGTCTGCATAAACCCCGGGCAAGTCTGCTACCGGGAGGGCTGAGCGGCGGAGATGATGGAGGCCATGAAGCAGACGAGTCTGGGGCTGGGCCAATCGAGCAAACGCACGCGTCGGCGGATGTTCCTGGAAGAGATGGACGCCGTGGTGCCCTGGCCGGAGCTGGTGGCGCTGATCAGCCCGTTCATGCCCGAGGGCCGACGCGGCCGCCCACCATTCGCGGTGGAGGTGATGCTGCGGGTTCACTTCATGCAGCAGTGGTTCAACCTGAGCGACCCGGCGATGGAAGAGGCGCTGCACGACATGGCGTTGTTCCGCGACTTCGCAGGCCTGGGCGGCTGGGATGAGCGTGTGCCCGACGAGAGCACCATCCTGCGCTTCCGTCGCGTGCTGGAGAAGCACAAGCTGGCGCCGCAGATCCTGCAGACCATCAACGACTTGCTGCGCGGCAAGGGGCTGATGCTGCGAGCCGGCACGGTGGTGGATGCCACGCTGATCGCCGCGCCCAGTTCGACCAAGAACGCCAGTGGCGAGCGCGACCCCGAGATGAAGCAGAGCAAGAAGGGCAATCAATGGTTCTTCGGCATGAAGGCCCACATCGGCGTGGACGCCGAGTCGGGCCTGGTGCACACGGTGCGGGGCACGGCCGGCAGCGTCAATGACGTGACCGAGGCCAACGCGCTGCTGCATGGTGAAGAGACCGAGGCCTTTGGCGATGCGGGCTATCAGGGCGCAGGCAAACGCCCTGACGCCAAGCCCGAGGTGCGCTGGAACATCGCCATGCGCCCCGGCAAGCGCCGCGCGCTGGACAAGACGTGGGAGTCGAACCGGTTGATCGACGAGCTGGAGCGCTTGAAGGCCAGCATTCGGGCCAAGGTGGAGCACCCGTTCCGGGTGATCAAGCGCCAGTTCGGCCACGTCAAGGTTCGCTATCGCGGGCTGGACAAGAACACGGCGCAGCTGCACACGCTGTTCGCGCTGTCCAACCTGTGGATGGTGCGTCGGCAGCTGGGTGCGGTGCAGGCATGAGTACGCCTGCAAAGCACGACATGCGCCGTGACGGCGGCAAAGATGCCGCCAAACGAGGCAATACCCCACGCCGATAAGAGCATCGGCCTCAACACCACACCTCAGGTCGAGGTCAGTACGACGAATGGGCGTGCTTTGTGCAGACCTTCCTTAGGCGGCCATGCGGTGCGATGGATGGTGCTCGGCATAAGGACAGCAGCGAGAGCGAAGCGGGTCGCCTGTAGCCCAGTTCGAGTGGTCAGCGAACGAGCGGGCTCGCTTTAAAGCGCCTCTTCTTTGGTGACTTTCTTCTGGCGCCGACAGAAGAAAGTTACCCGCCCTCGCGGGGCGGATTCCCGCGGCGGTGCACCGAGTCGAAAGGCTCGACGCAAAAGCCCCCTACGACACAACGCACCGAGTCAAAACGCTCTGAGCAAAAGCAGCCCGCCCAAAACCCAATCTCAAATCTTCATCTCGCACCGCACCTGCCACTGCGTATAGCTCGGCCCCCCACTGCGCGAAGTGATGACCGCCTTGTCGGTCGTGATGACGCTGCCGGTGAAGTAGTCCAGCGGCGCCAGGTTGGCCGCCGACACCCGCACCCCCAGCGTCGGGCTGAACGTCCACAGCGCGAACGCGTCGGCGACGCGCTTCTTGTCCAGCTCGGTCAGTTGCAACTCCGTCTGTTGGATCTGGTAGGCGGGCGTGTAGTTGAGGTCGCCGCCCAGCGTCAGCGGCAGGCTGCGCAGCCGGTAGTCGAAACCCAGGTTGGCCGTGCCGCGAGGCTGCTGGTCCAGCGTGTTGTGAGGGCCGGGGATGCGGTCGACACGGGAATGGAACAGGCTCAGGTTGGAGCGCACGTTGACCGGCAGCGCGCCGGCCATGAACTGGTCGAGGCGGAACTTGGCTTCCAGCTCGACGCCATAGGTCGTCGCCCCGCCGATGTTGCGCGGGCGGGCAACCCAGCGCGGCACGCTGGCCCAGCTCACCGTCTCCAGCTCGGTCTCCACGCGGATCAGGTCCTGGATGCGGCGGTAGAAGGCATTGACGCTCAGGATGCCGCCCAGGCTCAGGTAGTTCTCGTAGGCCAGCTCCAGGCCGCGGGCCACTTCGGGCTTGAGGTCGGGGTTGCCCATGCGGTCCGGGTAGTTGATGAGGTTGGCGCCGCAGGGAGCGTTGTCAGGGCAGGCGTACTGGGAGTTGATGCTGGGCCGCGCGATCAGGTCCTGCAGGTTGGGACTGCGGTAGGAACGGGTCAGGCTGGCGCGGATCTGGTCGCGGCTGGCCTCGTTGAACTTCCAGACCGCATGCAGCAGCGGCGTCCAGACCGAGGAGCGGTTGCGCACGGGGTTGCCGGCGCTGCTGCCGGAGGTCTCGATGCTCTCGCCGCGCAGCCCGGCGTAGAAGCTCCAGCGCTTGCCCACGCTCCATTCGTCCTGGGCGTAGTAGGCATAACGGCGCGTCGAGGCGGACAGGTTGTCGCCGAAGTCCTGCAGGGCCGGCAGCGGCCGGCCGTTCTGCAGCGTCACGCGTGTCTGGTCGAGGTCCTGGCCCTCGGCTTCCAGGCCGCCGACCAGGCTGTGCTCGCTCGCCATCTGGTGGGACAGCTTGGCCGCCGCGCTCCAGGAGTCGTGGTGGCTGTCGGTCGTGTCGTCCTGGGTGCGGTAGACGGCGCCGTGCATGCTCTCCTCGCGCTCGCTGTGGCCGTGGGCGTTCATGCGGCCCAGGGCACCGCGCAGCTCGAGCCGCGTGCCCTCGCCGAGGCGGTGCTGCCACTGCCCGTGCAGCCGGCCCATGGCCGAGCGGTTGCGGCTGCCGGTGTCGGCGTGGTCGTAGTTCAGGCAGCGGATCTGGCTGGCGGGGTCGCTGCTGCAGGCGCTCTGCGTCTGGGCGAAGACGTTGTCGCCCGAGCTGCGGCTCACGACGATGAAGGGCTGCAACGAGAAGCTGTCGCCATCGGGCTCGCGCCATTGAAGGCGCGCATTCAGGTTCAGCGATTCGTTGGACGCGTTGTTGCGGCCGTGGTTGATGACGGTGCTGTCCTGGCCGGTGGCCAGCAGATGCGTGGTGCTGGTGCTGTTGAAGTCGTCGATGCGCGCGTTGCGCGTGGCGTTCAGCGTGATGTTGTAGGCCCCTGCTTGGCCGAGCTTGTCGTTGCGCGTCCAGCCGATGTTGGGCCGCAGCTTGCCGCGCTCCTCGGACAGCTGCAGCCGCAGGTCGTTGACGCGCTTTTGCAGGGCCTCACGCAGCACGATGTTGATGGTGCCGGCGATGGCGCGGGCCCCGTATTCGGCGGTGGGCGCGCGCAGCACCTCGATGCGCTCGACCTGGTCGGGCGGCAGCTGGTCGAGCGAGAAGCCGGGCGGCATGCGCTCGCCGTTGACGAGCACCTGGGTATAGCCGCCGCCCATGCCGCGCATGCGGATGTCGCCGCCGCGGCCGGGCCGGCCGCCCGTGGTCACGCCCGGCAGGCGCTTGATGACTTCGCCGATCGTGGAATCGCCGTAGCGGTCGATCTCCTCGCGGGTGATGACGATCTTGCTGGCGGTGGAGGCGCGGCGCATGGATTCGTCGCTGGCCCGGCCGTCGACCTCCACGCGGTGGAGCTGCTCCTTCCGCGCTCGGCCCGCGGGGTCGTCGGCCGGCCGGGCCGGGCGCGCAGGGGCGGAGGCGGCGGCATCTGGCGCCGCGGGTTGGGCCTGGGCGAAGGCGGCGGACGCGGACAAGCCGCCGCAGGCCACCAGCGCGGCGGCCGCAGGGACACGGAGGAGTTGCATGGCCGTCAGCTTGCCATGTGCGCTGCGCCCGCCTGTGGCTGGTCGGTCAACGCAAATCTTCTTTACCCGGGCGGGGCCAATCAATCACCGGCGTGACGATTTCGCGGGTCACGCGCAGGAACGCTAAAGCGCGAGTTGCACGGACAGGTAGCCGCCCGTCTGGCGCCTGGGCTGCACGCCCGGGGCGATGCGCCCCAGGTCCACCCAGGCGGCCGTCAGCGAGACATGCTTGTTGGGCGCCCAGGCGACGAAGACGTCCTTCCAGTCGTCTTCCTTCAGCGCGCCGTGGCCGAGGACGGAGTCGGCGAGGTTGTCGGGCTTGGCGCGGTATTCGAGGCCGACGGCCAGGTCCCTGCGCAGCAGCCGGGCCAGCGACAGCTCGGGCTCGAGCCTGCGTCCGCCGCCCTGGGCGCCGCCGAAACCCAGCAGGCCGTTCTGGTTGGCGCGGGTGACCCGCAGCGTCAGGTTGGCGAGCAGGCCCTGGGCCAGCCACAGCTTGGTGGCGCTGATGTAGGCGTCGTGGCCCGACGCGCGGGCGCCGAGCGGGCCGAAGAGGGTGGGACCGAGCGCGCCAGCATGGGTCTTCTTGTGCTGCAGGCCGATGGCGACCTGGGGCATGAACCGGTCGCTGTCGAGGATGGCCTCGCCCGCGACGCGGAGCTTGAGGCCGACGATGTCTTGGCGCAGGTGCAGGCCGGCCAGGCCGAGGGGCGCCAGGTTGGCGCCGGTGTCGAGGTCCTGGCGGGCGAGGCTGAGCTCCAGGCGGTCCCAGGCCGAGACGGCCAGGCCCTGGTCCGTCAGCCCGTAGTCGCCGGTCCGCACCCGCGTGGCGAAGGCCGTGACGCCGACTTCGCCGGTCGTCGCGTAGCTGCCGGTCAGGGCCCAGGGCGTCAGGCCGCCTCCGGCTGCGCCGTCGATGCTGGAGACGCCGCCGGTCAGCAGCAGCTTGCCGTCGCCGGCCCGGGCGGCGCCCATGGCCGCCACGCCCAGCAGGGCGGCGGTGGCGAACAGCAGGGCAGGGCGCGGCATGCAGGGCGTCTCCGGCGAGTGGATCGGCGCACTCTACGCACAAACCTTTCAACTACCTGCCATGCAGCCGGCCGCTAGACTGCCCGCTTCGTCTCCCCGTGAACTCCTGCCTGCCATGACCGCCATCACCGAAGCCCAGCTTCAACCCCTGCTGCAAGCCGTCGTCGACCCCGGCAGCGGCCGAACGCTGGGCGAGGCCAGGGCGATCAATTCGGTCAAGGTCGAGGGCGCCGACGTGGCCATCGACGTCGAGCTGGGCTATCCGGCCGCCAGCCTGCATCCGGCCCTGCGGGCGGCCCTGGTGGCCGCGGCCCGCGGCGTGCCCGGCGTGGGCAACGTCAGCGTCGCCATCGCCACCCGGGTCGTCGCCCATGCCGTGCAGCGCGGCGTGCAGCTGCTGCCCGGCGTGAAGAACATCATCGCCGTCGCTTCCGGCAAGGGCGGCGTGGGCAAGAGCACCACGGCCGCCAACCTCGCCCTGGCCCTGGCTGCCGAAGGGGCGCGCGTCGGCGTGCTCGACGCCGACGTCTACGGTCCCAGCCAGCCGCTGATGCTGGGCGCCAGCGGCCGGCCGGAGACCCTGGACGGCCAGACCATGGAGCCCCACGTCGCCCACGGCCTGCAGGTCAACTCCATCGGCTTCCTGGTGGACGACGACCAGGCCATGATCTGGCGCGGCCCCATGGCCACCCAGGCGCTGGAGCAACTGCTGCGCCAGACCCGCTGGCAGGAGCTGGACTACCTCATCGTCGACATGCCCCCGGGCACCGGCGACATCCAGCTGACGCTGTCGCAGCGCGTGCCCGTGACCGGGGCCGTCATCGTGACGACGCCGCAGGACATCGCCCTCATCGATGCCAAGAAGGGCCTGAAGATGTTCGAGAAGGTGGGCGTGCCCATCCTCGGCATCGTCGAGAACATGGCCGTGCACATCTGCTCCAACTGCGGCCACGTCGAGCACATCTTCGGCGCCGAGGGCGGCCAGAAGATGGCGGCCCAGTACGGCACCGAGCTGCTGGCCTCGCTGCCCCTGGCCATGAGCATCCGCGCCCAGGCCGACTCCGGCACGCCCACCGTGGCGGCCGAGCCCGACGGCGAGGTGGCTGCGCTCTACAAGGCGCTGGCCCGCAAGGTGGCCGCCAAGATCGCCGCGCAAGGCAAGGACTATTCGTCCAAGTTCCCCAGTATCTCCATCTCCAAGTCCACCTGACGCCGCGTCTGCCTGACGCGGAACTGACGGTTCCACATGTCCGAGCGGTTTGGTCCCCCGGATTGCCCTCAATGGACAAGGCGGCGTCTTTGTGAAGAAATCGCGGGGCGGCGGCCATCGAGGGTCGCAGGCTTCTTTTCTTCCACGAGCGGGCGAGGGTCCGCAGGAGACAGCCGAATGGACATGAACCGGAGGCAATTCTTCCGGGTGAGCGGTGCGGGGCTGGCGGCGTCCAGCCTGGTGGCCCTAGGGTTCTCGCCGACGGCGGCCCTGGCGGAGGCGCGCAACTTCAAGCTCTCCCGGGCGACCGAGACCCGCAACACCTGCCCCTATTGCTCGGTGGGCTGCGGCATCATCATGTACAGCCTGGGCGACAAGGCCAAGAACGTCGCCTCCAGCATCATCCACATCGAGGGCGACCCCGACCACCCGGTCAACCGCGGCACCCTCTGCCCCAAGGGCGCCGGCCTGCTGGACTTCGTCCACAGCCCCAACCGCCTGAAGTACCCCGAGATCCGCGAGCCCGGCGCCAAGGAGTGGAAGCGCGTCAGCTGGGACGAGGCGCTGAACCGCGTCGTCAAGCTCATGAAGGCCGACCGCGACGCCAACTTCCAAGCCACCAACGCCGACGGCAAGACCGTCAACCGCTGGCTCACCACCGGCATGCTCTGCGCGAGCGCATCCTCCAACGAAGCGGGCTACATCACCCACAAGGCGATGCGCTCGATGGGGCTGCTGGCATTCGACAACCAGGCACGTGTCTGACACGGCCCGACGGTGGCCAGTCTGGCCCCGACGTTCGGCCGCGGCGCGATGACCAACCACTGGGTGGACATCAAGAACGCAGACCTTGTCCTGATCATGGGCGGCAATGCCGCCGAGGCCCACCCCTGCGGGTTCAAGTGGGTCATCGAAGCCAAGCAGCACAACAAGGCCAAGCTGCTCGTCGTCGACCCGCGCTTCACGCGCTCGGCGGCCATGAGCGACTACTACGCGCCCATCCGCGCGGGGTCGGACATCGCCTTCCTGGGCGGCGTCATCAACTACCTGCTGACGCACAACAAGATCCAGACCGAGTACGTCAAGAACTACACCAACGCCAGCTTCATCGTCGGCGAGGACTACAAGTTCCAGGACGGCATCTTCAGCGGCTACGACGAAGCCAAGCGCCGCTACGACAACAAGAGCTGGGGCTACGAGCTCGACGACAAGGGCTTCGCCAAGGTCGACCCGACGCTGGAACACCCGCGCTGCGTGCTCAACGTGATGAAGGCGCACTACTCGCGCTACACGCCCGAGCAGGTCAGCAAGATCACCGGCACGCCGCAGGACAAGTTCCTGAAGGTGTGCGAAATGATCGCGGAGACCTCGCGGCCGGACAAGGTGATGACCATCATGTACGCCCTGGGCTGGACGCAGCACAGCTACGGCTCGCAGATGATCCGCACCGGCGCCATCATGCAGCTGCTGCTGGGCAACATCGGCCTTCCGGGTGGCGGCATGAACGCGCTGCGCGGCCACTCCAACATCCAGGGCCTGACCGACCTGGGCCTGCTGTCCACGTCGCTGACGGGTTATATGAGCCTGGCCCGCGACGGCGAGCAGGACCTCGACACCTACTACAAGACCCGCGCCCTCAAGCCCCTGCGGCCGGGGCAGATGAGCTTCTGGCAGAACTACCCCAAGTTCTTCGTGAGCCAGCAGAAGGCCTGGTGGGGCAAGGCCGCGACGGCCGAGAACGAGTGGGCCTTCCACTACCTGCCCAAGTGGGACAAGGGCTACGACGTCCTGCAGACCTTCGAGCTGATGAACCAGGGCAAGCTCAACGGCTACATCTGCCAGGGCTTCAACCCGGTGGGCAGCTTCCCGAACAAGAAGAAGGTCGTCGACGGGCTGTCCAAACTGAAGTTCCTCGTCGTCATCGACCCGCTCAACACCGAGACTGCCGAGTTCTGGAAGAACCACGGCGAGCACCATGACGTGAAGAGCGAGGAGATCCAGACGACGGTCATCCGCTTCCCGAGCACCTGCTTCGCCGAGGAGGACGGCTCGCTCACCAACTCCGGCCGCTGGCTGCAGTGGCACTGGAAGGGCGCCGAGCCCCCGGGCGAGGCCAAGGGCGACCCGGAGATCATCGCCCAGCTGTTCACCCGCATGCGGGCCGCCTACGCCAAGGAAGGCGGCGCCTTCCCCGATCCCATCCTCAACCTCACCTGGCCCTACCTGCAGCCCACCAACCCCTCGGCCGAGGAGCTGGCCAAGGAGTACAACGGCAAGGCCCTGGCCGACGTCACCGACCCCAAGGACCCGACCAAGGTGCTGGTCAAGGCCGGCGAGCAGCTCGCCGGCTTCGGCCAGTTGCGCGACGACGGCTCCACGTCCTGCGGCTGCTGGATCTACTCCGGCGCCTGGACCCAGGCCGGCAACCAGATGGCCCGCCGCGACAACGCCGACCCCTACGGCATCGGCCAGACGCTGAACTGGGCCTGGGCCTGGCCGGCGAACCGGCGCGTGCTCTACAACGCGGCCTCCTGCGACCCCACTGGCAAGCCCTGGAACGCCAAGCGCCGGCTGGTGGCCTGGAACGGCGAGAAGTGGGGCGGCTCCGACGTGCCCGACATCCGGCCCGATGCCAACCCGACGGACGCCGATGCCGTGCGGCCCTTCATCATGACCTCGGAAGGCGTGGCCCGCCTCTTCGCGCCGAGCGGCATGGTGGACGGCCCGCTGCCCGAGCACTACGAGCCCTTCGAGTCGCCGCTGCCGGCCAACCCCATGCACCCGAACAACGCCAAGGCCAAGTCCAACCCGGCCGCGCGCGTCTTCAAGAGCGACATGGAGGCCTTCGGCAAGCCCAAGGACTTCCCCTACGTGGCCACCAGCTACCGGCTGACCGAGCACTTCCACTACTGGACCAAGAACGTGCGCACCTCGGCCATCGTGCAGCCGCAGCAGTTCGTCGAGATCGGCGAGGAGCTGGCCAAGGAGAAGGGCGTGGCCAACGGCGACTGGGTCAAGGTGACGAGCAACCGCGGCTTCATCAAGGCCGTGGCCGTCGTCACCAAGCGCATCGCCTCGCTGGACGTCGACGGCAAGCGCGTGCACACCGTGGGCCTGCCCAACCACTGGGGCTTCGTCGGTGTGGCCAAGCCCGGCTACCTGGTCAATACGCTGACCCCCTTCGTGGGCGACGCGAACACCCAGACGCCGGAGTTCAAGGCCTTCACAGTGAACCTGGAAAAAGCCTGAGGAGGGACGATGTCATCACTTCAATCCCTCGACATCGCCGCGCGCTCGGCGACCACGACCCAGCCGCCTGAGGCGCGCCGCCACGTCGCCGAGGTCGCCAAGCTCATCGACGTGTCCTCCTGCATCGGCTGCAAGGCCTGCCAGGTGGCCTGCATGCAGTGGAACGACCTGCGCGACGAGGTCGGCGAGAACCACGGCACCTACGACAACCCGCGCGACCTGACGCCGCAGAGCTGGACGGTCATGCGCTTCTCGGAGGTGGAGGTCGAGAAGGACCGCCTCGAGTGGCTGATCCGCAAGGACGGCTGCATGCACTGCGAGGACCCGGGCTGCCTCAAGAGCTGCCCGGCGCCCGGCGCCATCGTGAAGTACACGAACGGCATCGTCGACTTCATCTCCGAGCACTGCATCGGCTGCGGCAACTGCGTCACCGGCTGCCCCTTCGACGTGCCGCGCCTGTCCCAGGTCGACAACAAGGCCTACAAGTGCAGCCTGTGCTCCGACCGTGTCGGCGTCGGCCTGGAGCCGGCCTGCGCCAAGGCCTGCCCGACGGGCGCCATCCGCTTCGGCACCAAGGACGACATGCTCGACTTCGGTGCCGGCCGCGTGGCCGACCTGAAGGAGCGCGGCTATGCCAACGCGGGCGTCTACGACCCCCAGGGCGTCGGCGGCACCCACGTCGTCTACGTGCTGCAGCATGCCGACAAGCCCGAGCTTTACCATGGCCTGCCGGCCGATCCCAAGATCAGCCCGCTGGTGTCCTTGTGGAAGGGCGCCGCCAAGCCCCTGGCCGTCGCGGCCATGATCGGCGCGGCGGTGGCCGGCTTCTTCCACTACATGAAGGTCGGCCCCGTCGAGGACCCGGACGGGGCGGACGCCAAGGCCACCGACGAGGCCGACCAGGCCGACGCCTGAAGGAGGGCACGATGGCAACCCGTTTCCTGCAGCGCTACAGCGACAGCGAGCGCATGAACCACTGGTTCATCGCCCTGCTGTTCTTCCTCGCCGCCCTGTCGGGGCTGGCCTTCTTCCACCCCAGCCTGTTCTTCTTCAGCGGCCTGTTCGGTGGCGGCGTCTGGACGCGCATCCTGCACCCCTTCTTCGGGGTGGCCATGGTGCTGGCCTTCGCCGTGATGTTCTTCCGCCTGTGGCGCCAGAACGTCCTCGTCCCGGTGGACCGCGAGTGGGTGGCCCACAGCGCCGACATGCTTCGCGGCAACAAGGCCGCCATGCCGCCGGTGGGCAAGTACAACGCCGGCCAGAAGGGCGTGTTCTGGCTGATGAGCGTCTGCCTGCTGCTGCTGCTCGTCACCGGCTTCATGTTCTGGCAGCCCTGGTTCGCCAACGCCTTCCCCATCCTGCTGCGCCGCATCGCCGTGCTCGTGCATGCCGCCAGTGCCTTCGCCCTGGTGCTCGGCGTCATCATGCACGTCTACGCGGCCATCTGGGTCAAGGGCACCGTCCGGGCCATGACGCGCGGAACGGTGACCGAAGGCTGGGCGCGCCAGAATCACGCTCTTTGGCACCGCGAGATGACAGGAAAGCAGTGACCGCGAGCCCCTCCCAGAAACTCCTCAGCCCCGAAGAGATCGCCGTCCGTGCCGGCGAGCAACTGAGCTTCCTGCACCTGCCCGAGCCCGGCGTCTTCGCCGAGCGCGCCCTGCGCCTGCGCGCCCTCGCCGAGGGGCATGCGATGCGCGACTTCCTGCTCTTCGTGGCCGAGCTGGCGGACGCCCAGCACCGTGCCCTGTCGGCCGGCGTCAACCTGCCCCTGCCCACGCCGGACGACGTCGAGGCCGCGGCCCGCGCCGGCCTGCCGCTGCTGCCGGCCGACGGCCCCGCGCCCTGGCCGCGCGCCGCCGTGTGGCGCGACGCCCTGCGCGGCCTGCTCGCCGACCTCGCCCGTCACGTCGCCCCCGGCCCGGCCCAGGAGACGGCCCGTCAGCTCGCAGCGGCAAGCGACGAGCATCTCGAGACTCAGGCCGGCCGCCTGCTGTCCGGCGTCATGCTGGGGCTGGACCTGGCCGCCGCACCGCTGATCGCCGCCGGCCTGCAACTGCACTGGGTGCGCCTCGTCCAGCAGGCGGCCAAGGCCCACGCCCAGGGCCCCATCGCGCCCTTCGGCCGCACCGATGATCCCACGCTCTGCCCCTGCTGTGGTTCGCGGCCCGTGGCCTCGGTGGAGAGGCTGGGCGGGGAGGGCGCCCGCTACCTGGCCTGCGGCCTGTGCGCGGCCCAGTGGCACTACGTGCGCGTCAAGTGCACGCACTGCCAGGGCACCAAGGGCATCTCGCTGCAAAGCCTGGTGGCGCAGGACGAGGCCGTGGCCAACACCCAGCCCGCCGTGCAGGCCGAGTGCTGCGGTGAATGCGGCCACTACCTCAAGCTCATGCACCCGGCGCGCGACAACGGCCTGGAGCCCGTGGCCGACGACCTCGCCACCGTGACGCTCGACCTGCTCGTCAGCGAGTCGGGCCTGCAGCGCCACGGCGTCAACCTGCTGCTGCTCTTCGGCGAACCCGACGAGGCTCCGCCTCCCGGACGGGAGCACTGATGACGGCGCCTGACGAATCCGTGGTCCACGGTTCCAAGGCCCAGGACAAGGCGGCCCCCAAAGACCTGCCGGCCCTCGACCGGCTGTTGCGCGACTGCGCGCCGCTGGTGGTCGAGCACGGGCACACGCTGGTGGCCGCGGAGGGCCGGGCCCTGCTCGACGCGCTGCGCACCCGGGCCCTCGCCGGCCAGCTCCCTCTCGCCGAAGTCGCCACGCTGCCGGCGGCCCTGGCGGCGAGGGTGGCGGCCCGGCTGCAGCCCTCGATGCGCGCCGTGGTCAACCTGACCGGCACCGTCATCCACACCAACCTCGGCCGCGCCCTGCTGGCCGATGCCGCCCTGCAGCAGGTGCTGGCCCTGATGGGCTCGCCCAACAACCTCGAGTTCGACCTCGCCACGGGCAGCCGTGGCGACCGCGACGAGCTCATCGAAGGCCTGCTCTGCGAGCTGACCGGCGCCGAGGCCGCCACGGTCGTCAACAACAACGCCGCTGCCGTGCTGCTCGGCATCGCGGCCCTGGCCCGCGGCAAGGAAGCCATCGTCTCGCGCGGCGAACTGGTCGAGATCGGCGGCGCCTTCCGCATGCCCGACGTGATGGCCGCGGCCGGCGCCACCCTCGTCGAAGTGGGCACCACCAACCGCACCCATCCACGCGACTACGAGCAGGCCATCACACCGCGCACGGGCCTGGTCGTCAAGGTGCACACCAGCAACTACCAGGTGCAGGGCTTCACGGCCTCGGTGGACGAGGCCACGCTCGCCCCCATCGCCCACCGCGCCGGCCTGCCGCTGATGACCGATCTCGGCAGCGGTGCCCTCGTCGACCTGTCGAAGTGGGGCCTGCCGCCCGAGCCTCTGCCGCAGGCCATGCTCAAGGCCGGCTGCGACGTAGTGACCTTCAGCGGCGACAAGCTGCTGGGCGGCCCGCAGGCCGGCCTCATCGTCGGCAGCCGCGAGGCCGTCGGCCGCATCCGCAAGTTCCCGATGAAGCGGGCGCTGCGCCTGTCCAAGCTGCCCTTCGCGGCGCTGGAAGCCACGCTGCGCCTGTACCTGCGGCCCGAGCGCCTGGTGCAGGACCTGCCGACGCTGCGCCTGCTCACGCGCCCTGCCGAGCAGATCGCGGCGCTTGCCCGGCAACTGCTGCCCGAGGTGGCGGCGGCCGTGTCGCCGCGCTTCGCCGTCGAGGCCGTGGCCTTGCAGAGCCAGATCGGCTCGGGCTCGCTGCCGGTCGAGCGCCTGCCTTCGGCCGGCCTGGCCCTGACCGCCGCCGACGGGCGTGGCCGCACGCTCGAAGCGCTCGCCACCGCGCTGCGCGAACTGCCTCGGCCGGTCATCGGCCGCATCCAGGACGACCGCCTGCTGCTCGACCTGCGCTGCCTGGAAGAGCCGACGCTGCTGACGTCACAGCTGGGCGTGTTGAAGGAGGCGCTGGCGTGATTAGCAGCCATCGCATTCAACACGGCCACAGAGGCACAGAGACACGGAGGCGCTCGGATGAAGCGCAGCCTCTCTGTGCCTCTGTGCCTCTGTGGCCGTGTTCATCGCCCCTGGAGGCAGCACCGTGATCGTCGGTACCGCCGGCCACATCGACCACGGCAAGACCACGCTCGTGCACGCCCTCACCGGCGTCGACACCGACCGCCTGCCCGAGGAGAAGGCCCGCGGCATCAGCATCGAGCTGGGCTATGCCTACCTTGACGTGCCCATGCTGGACGAGCGACCTGGCGCCCGGCCGCCCGAAGCCGGGGCGCTGCCCCCTCGGGGGGCGGACGGTATTCCCGCCCGGGGACTTGATCGAATCGGCTTCATCGACGTGCCGGGTCACGAGAAGCTCGTCCACACCATGCTGGCCGGCGCTAGCGGCATCGACTTCGCCTTGCTGCTCGTGGCCGCCGACGACGGCGTCATGCCCCAGACGCGCGAGCACCTGGCCGTGCTCAGCCTGCTCGGCATCACCCGGGGCGCCGTCGTCATCACCAAGGCCGACCGTGCCGAGCCCGGCCGCATCGATGCGCTCAGGCAGGAGGTCAGGGCGCTGCTGGCCGGCTCGGGCCTGGAGGCCGCGCCGGTGCTCGTCGTGTCGGCGCCGACAGGGCAGGGTGTGCGCGAACTGCGCGAGCTGCTGTTCGCCGCCGCCCGCCAGCAGCCGCCGCGCGCCTCGGAGGGGCTGGCCGCCCGCCTGGCCGTGGACCGGGCCTTCAGCCTCGCCGGCGTGGGCACCGTCGTCACCGGCACCCTGCACGCGGGCGAGATCGCCATCGGCGACGAACTCGCGCTGCAGGGCCGGCGGGCGCGAGTGAAAAGCCTGCACGCCCAGAACCGCGCCGTCGAGCGGGCCCGGGCCGGGCAGCGCTGCGCCGTGGCCCTGGCTGGCATCGACCGCGACGAGGCCCCGCGCGGCCAGTGGCTGACGGCGCCCGCCGCGGCCCTGGCCACCGACCGCTTCGACGCGCAGCTGCGCCTGTGGCCGGGCGAGGCCCGCGCACTGCGCTCGGGTGCGCGCGTGCACCTCCACCTCGGGGCGCAGTCGGTCATGGCCAGCGTGGCCGTGCTGTCCGAGGGCGACGCCATCGAGCCCGGCGGCAGCGGCCTCGTGCAGATGGTCTGCCAGGCAACCGTCGGCGCCTGGCGCGGCGACCGCCTCGTGCTGCGCGATGCCGGCGCCACCCGGACGCTCGCCGGCGGCGTGGTGCTCGACCCCTTCGCGCCGGCCCGCTACCGCCGCACGCCCGAGCGCCTGGCCGAACTCGCGGCCTGCCAGTTGCCCACGCTGGCCCGGCGCCGCGAGCGCCTGCTGACGCTGTCGCCGCTGGGCCTGGACCTGGCCCGCTTTGCCCAGGCCGAGGGCTTGGCCGAGCCGCTGCAGGGCTGGGCCCTCGGCGAGGCGCCGCGCGCGGCGCTGACGGCCCGACTGCTGGCCACGCTGGCCGATTTCCATGCCCGTTCGCCCGACGAACTCGGCCCCGAAGCAGGCCGGCTGCGCCGCCTCGTCGCGCCGCGCCTGGCCGAGCCGCTGTGGCGCGATCTGCTGGACGAGGCGCGCGCGGGCGGCCGGGTGGTGATGCGCGGCGGCTTCGTCCACCTGCCCGAGCATGGCGTGCAGCTCTCCGCGGTCGAGCAGCGCATCGCGCAGAAGATCGCCCCCCGCCTGGCTGCCGCCGGAGCCGAAGGCGCCTGGGCGCGCGACCTCGCCAAGGACTGCGGCGAGCCCGAGCCGCTGGTGCGCGCCACCCTGGCGCGGCTTGCGCGGCAGGGCGAACTGCATCAGGTCGTGAAGGACCTCTACTGCGACAAGGCGACGATGAACCTGCTGGCCGCCATCGCGCGGCGGCTCGCCGACGAGCACGCCACGGTCACCGCCGCGGCTTTTCGCGACGCGACCGGCCTGGGCCGCAAGCGCGCCATCCAACATCTGGAACACTTCGACCGTGTCGGCCTGCTGCGGCGGGTCGGCGACGAACATCGGCTGCGCGCCGACAGCGCGCTCTTCGCCGAGAACTCGTCATGAATACCTGGAGGGGCAACGACACCGGTGTGTCGGCCGGGCTTCAAACCCGGTGGGTGATGCCACGCATCGCTGGGTGGGTTCGACTCCCACGCCCCTCCGCCGTTGGGCATTCAATCGGCTGCTGCGCGGCCACATCTGGGTCCTGCAGTGCTCGCCGTACGGGAGTACGGCCGCGCGCTTCGAACCCACCTGAGGCCGCTCGCGACGCCGACTGAACGCCCAACGTGGCGATACTGGAGCTGACCCCTCAACCCTTGGAGAACTGCATGAACCTGTCTCGAATCGTCGCCAGTCTGGCGCGTGGTGTGATGTTGTCGCTGGCCATCGCCGGTGCCGCCCAGGCGCAGCAGGTGCTGCGCGTGACCGCCATCCCCGACGAGTCGCCCACCGAGCTGGCCCGCAAGTTCGCGCCGCTGGGCCAGTACCTGGAGAGCAAGCTCGGCATGAAGGTCGAGTGGACGCCGGTGACCGACTACGCCGCTGCGGTGGAGACCGTGGTCAACAAGAAGATCGACCTGGCCTGGTTCGGCGGCTTCACCTTCGTGCAGGCCAATGCGCGTTCCGGCGGCAAGATCATCCCGCTCGTGCAGCGCGAGGAGGACGAGAAGTTCCGCTCCGTCTTCATCACCGAGGCCAGGAGCGGCATCCACAAGCTCGAAGACCTCAAGGGCCGCACCCTGTCCTTCGGCTCGCAGAGCAGCACCTCGGGCCACCTGATGCCGCGCAGCTACCTGCTGGCCGCCAAGATCAACCCCGACACCGACCTCAAGCGCGTGGCCTTCAGCGGCGCGCACGACGCCACCATCGCCGCGGTGGCCAGCGGCAAGGTCGACGCCGGTGCGCTCAACATCTCGGTCTGGGAGAAGTTCCTGGCCGAGAAGAAGGTGGACCCGGCCCAGGTCAAGGTCTTCTACACGACGCCCACCTACTACGACTACAACTGGAGCGTCCACGCCGACATGCCCGAGGCCCTGCGCGAGAAGATCAAGGCCGCCTTCCTGGCGCTGGACCCGAACACGCCCCAGGGCAAGGAGATCCTCGGCCTGCAGCGCGCCACGCGCTTCATCCCCACCAAGCCCGAGAACTACACCGGCATCAAGGCCGCCGCCGAGAACGCGGGCCTGTTGAAGTGAAATCAAAGGCAACCACAGAGACACGGAGGCACAGAGCAAACACCGAGAAGACTCCTCTCCGTGGCTCTGTGCCTCTGTGGTTGCATTTCCGCATTCGTTTCATCCGCTGCGGGTGCCGCGCGGCTCTGGAGAACTGAAGTGCACCCCTCAAGCCTCGACGCCCTGCTGACGCGCTATTCGGTCGGCCCCAAATACCTCGTCGAGCCCGGGCCGAGCGACGCCCAGCTCGCGCTGATGGCCGAGGCCGCCCTGCGCGCGCCCGACCACGCCGAACTGGTGCCCTACCGCTTCAAGCTGGTGCGTGGCGCGGCGAAAGAGGGCATGGCCGCCCTGTTTGCCGACGCCGCCCGCGCGGCCGGCAAGGGCGAGGAGGGCGCCGCCCTCGATGCGGAACGGGCCCTCAAGCCGCCCCTGACCGTCGCCGTCGTGGCCCGCATCGACCTGGGCCATCCGCAGGTGCCGGCCCACGAGCAATGGGCGGCCCTGGGCGGCGCCCTCGCCAGCTTCATGACGGCGGCCCACGCCCTGGGCTTCGGCGGCAAGATGCTCAGCGGCGCCAAGGTGCGCAACCCGCAGATCTCGGCGGCCTTCTGCGAGCCGGGCGAGACCCTGGTGGGCTGGATCGCCCTGGGCACGCCGGCCCGCACGCCCACCGGCCCTTCGCGCAAGCCGGCTGCGGCTGACGTGCTGGTCGACTGGCATCCCCCTTGCAAAGCCTGAAGCCATGGAACTCTCTCCCCGAGAACGAGACAAGCTGCTGCTCTTCACCGCCGCCTTGTTGGCCGAACGCCGCCGTGCGCGGGGCCTGAAGCTCAACTACCCCGAGGCCGTGGCCTTCATCAGCGCCGCCATCCTCGAGGGCGCGCGCGACGGCAAGACCGTCGCCCAGCTGATGAGCGAGGGCCGCGAGATCCTGGCCCGGGCCGACGTGATGGACGGCGTGCCCGAGATGATCCCGGAGATCCAGGTCGAGGCCACCTTCCCCGACGGCACCAAGCTCGTCACCGTCCACCAACCGATCCCATGAGGTCCGCCATGCGCACGATGCTGCTGCTCCTGCCCCTGATCGCCTGCGCCTCCGCCCTGGCCCACGACGGCCACGGTGCGCCGGCCCTGCACCTGCATGGCTGGGATGGCACGGCCCTCTCGGCCCTGGCGGCGGTGGCCGGCCTGGCCCTGTGGTGGCTGGTGAAGGGACGCAAGTGATGATTCCCGGCGAACTCCTCACCGCGGACGGCGAGATCGAGCTCAACCCCGGCCGCCGCACGCTCACCCTCAAGGTGGCCAACGCCGGTACGCGGCCCATCCAGGTCGGCTCCCACTACCACTTCGCCGAGACCAACGCCGCGCTCGCCTTCGACCGCGAGGCCGCGCGCGGCATGCGGCTGAATATCTGCAGCGGCACGGCCGTGCGCTTCGAGCCCGGGCAGACGCGCACCGTCGAGCTCGTCGACCTGGCCGGCGACCGCACGGTCTACGGCTTTCGCGGTTTGGTCCAAGGCAAGCTATGAAGATCTCCCGCAGGGCCTATGCCGAGATGCTCGGCCCCACCGTCGGCGACAGGCTGCGCCTGGCCGACACCGCCCTCGTCATCGAGATCGAACAGGACCTGACGCTGCGTTCGGGCGGCTACGGCGAGGAGGTGAAGTTCGGCGGCGGCAAGACCGTGCGTGACGGCATGGGCCAGTCCCAGCGCCCCAACGGCCCGGGCGCGGGCGACGCGGTGGACACCGTCATCACCAACGCCGTCATCCTCGACCACTGGGGCATCGTCAAGGCCGACATCGGCCTGCGCGGCTGCCGCATCGCCGCCATCGGCAAGGCCGGCAACCCCGACGTGCAGCCGGGCGTGGACATCGTCATCGGCCCCGGCACCGAGATCATCGCGGGCGAGGGCTACATCGTGACGCCCGGCGCCATCGACACCCACATCCACTTCATCTGCCCGCAGCAGATCGAAGAGGCGCTGATGAGCGGCGTGACGACGATGATCGGCGGTGGCACTGGCCCCGCCACCGGCACGCTGGCCACCACCTGCACGCCGGGGCCCAGCCACATCGCCACCATGCTCAAGGCCGCCGAGGCCTTCCCGATGAACCTGGGCTTCATGGGCAAGGGCAACGCGAGCCGGCCCGAAGGCCTGATGCAGCAGGTCGAGGCCGGCGCCATCGGCCTGAAGCTGCACGAGGACTGGGGCACCACGCCGGCCGCCATCGACAACTGCCTGGCCGTGGCCGAGGCGACCGACGTGCAGGTCGCCATCCACACCGACACCCTCAACGAGAGCGGTTTCGTCGAGGACACGATCGCCGCCTTCAAGGGCCGCACCATCCACAGCTTCCACACCGAGGGTGCGGGCGGCGGCCATGCACCGGACATCATGAAGGTGGTGGGCTTGCCAGAAGTGCTGCCCAGCTCCACCAACCCGACGCGCCCGTTCACCGTCAACACGCTGGACGAGCACCTCGACATGCTCATGGTGTGCCACCACCTGGACGCCGGCATCGCCGAGGACCTGGCCTTCGCCGAGAGCCGCATCCGCCGCGAGACCATCGCGGCCGAGGACATCCTGCACGACCTCGGCGCCATCAGCATGTTCTCGTCCGACAGCCAGGCCATGGGCCGCGTTGGCGAGGTGTCCCTGCGCTGCTGGCAGACGGCGCACAAGATGAAGGTCCAGCGTGGCGCCTTGCCCGGCGACGGCGACGGCAACGACAACGCGCGGGTCAAGCGCTACCTCGCCAAGCTCGCCATCAATCCGGCCCTGGCCCACGGCATCAGCCACGAGGTGGGCAGCATCGAGGTGGGCAAGTGGGCCGACCTCGTGCTCTGGAAGCCGGCCTTCTTCGGCGTGAAGCCCGCGCTGATCCTGAAGGGCGGCTTCATCGCCGCCGCGGCCATGGGCGACCCCAACGCCTCCATCCCCACGCCCCAGCCGGTGCACTACCGCCCGATGTTCGGCGCCTTCGGCGGCGCGCTGGCCCAGGGCTCGCTCACCTTCGTCAGCCAGGCGGGGCAGGGCGCTGCTGCCAAGCTGGGCCTGGCCAAGACCCTGGTGCCGGTGAAGGGCTGCCGCTCGGTCAGGAAGGCCGACATGGTGCACAACCACTACCTGCCGACCATGGACATCGACGCCCAGACCTACGAGGTGAGGGCCGACGGCGTGCTGCTGACCTGCGAGCCGGCCAAGGAGTTGCCAATGGCGCAGAGGTATTTCTTGTTCTGAGCGTGCGCATTCGCAAGGTGGGGGGAGCCGGCTAACCCCGACGTTTGACGGCCGCAGCCCGTTGGGGTTCACTGCGTTCACCGCAACCTGCCGGGCTCCCTCCGATGCGAGCGCTTCAGCAAACCCTCATCCCCCTCATGGTCACCCTGGCCCTGGCCGCCACGGGCCCGGCCGTGGCCGAAGAATCCATGCCTCGGGGCTGCCCCACCGCGGGAGCGCCGGCCCAAACCCAATCCAGCATGAGCCGTCACCCCACAGCATCGGCGGACTCGCCGGACCAGCAGGCGATCCGGAAAACCATCGAGGAATACCTGCGCGGCCATGCGCAGGCGTCCGCGGCAGCGATGCGCAATGCCTTCCTGCCAACCGCCCACGTCGAGGGCAACCGCCAGGGCAAGTTCACGTCGTGGACGCTGGACGACTACGCGGGCCTCTTCACCGGGGCCGTGGCGGCGGACGAGGCGTCGCGGGTACGGACCATTGACTGGATCGATGTCCAAGGCGATGCCGCCGCGGCCAAGGCCACGCTGGTTCATGGCCCCACCACGTTCACGGACTATTTCGTGCTGCTCAAGGTGAACGGCGAATGGCGGATCGCCAACAAGGTCTATCACGGCGGGCCCACGCTGCAGCAGTGACCGTGGTGCTGCTTGGCCTTTCGTGCGCCGTTCAGGCAGGGTCGGGGGCTGACTCGGAGAACAACCCAGCCTCCGGCCAGGCGATGGAGCCCAGGCGCCGCGTCGAGATGCTCTTGGCTTCGTCGGGAGGCAGGCCGAGAGCGCGCAGCGCCGCCGCCGCGGTCTGCTCGGCGAAGTCCTTCTCGCAATCGTCGTAGAGCATGCAGCGTGAGGCGCCGAGCACGGCGCCGGCGGTGATGTTCAGGGCCAGCGTGATGGGCATGCGCACGAACCGCCGCTGGCGAATCCCGGCGGCGAGGTCTCGCCGCACGAAGTCCAGCAGCATGTCGGGCCCCCGCACGTCGGGCCAGCCCAGCCTCACGAGAAAGGCCGCCACCGCCGGCCGCTCGACCGCGGCCCGCGACACCAGCCGGATGCCGCCGGCGACGCGCTCGGCCGGGTCGTCGAACTGCTGAACCACGGGCTCGGCCAAGCGGATGATTTCGTTGGCGATCTGCGTCGCCACCTCGGTGAGCAGTGCATCGATGGACGGGAAGTACTTGTAGAAGCTGCCCCGGGCGACCTCCGCGCCCACCACGATGTCGTCGATGGTGAGCGCGGCCGGGCCCTTCTCGGCGCCGATGCGCACCGCCGTGCCGAGCAGCCGCATCCGCATCCGCTCCCGCCGCTCGGCGGCGACCCGCGGGCGGTGATCTTCCATGGACATCGTTCTTGCCTTTCGCGTCTCGGGCCGGAGGGTCGGCCCCGTTCATTGTGACGCCGCCGTCATCGTGACAACTCGTCGACATGACGCCCCGTGCCAGACGCGGTGGCCTAGGGTAAGCCCGGAACACGCAAAGCGAACGTCAATGTCATGATGACAATATCGTCATTTTGACGAGGATCAAGCGGCATCCAAAGAGATGCCAGCTCACGACACACCGGAGACAACATGCCCCACCGACCCTTCCCGATCTCTGCCGTCCTGGCCGGCGCCCTGTGCCTGCCGGGCGCGGCGTTGGCCATCAACGGCGCCCAGCTCGGAGGCAATGGCGTCCGAAACGCCTCGATGGGCGGTGCGTCCATCGCGCTGCCGCTGGATGCGAACGCCGCGGCGAACAATCCGGCCGGCATGGCCTTCGTGCCGACCTCGGCCACGCTGGACCTGCAGGTCTTCCGCGGGCACTCGACGGCCGACTACGTGTTGCCGGGCAACCGGCTCGAGAACCGGCAGACCATCGCCGGCCCTCAAGGCGGCCTGAACTGGCAGCTGTCGTCCGGCCTGGCGGTGGGCTTCAGCGTTTCGGGCGGCGGCTCGGGGTCGGACTACCGCCAGGCGGCGCTGCCCGTGCCCGGCGCCGGCAAGGCCAGCTCCACGCTGCGTGTCGCCGAGTTCGTCCCCACGCTGGCCTGGAAGCCCGCTCCAGGCCTCGCCGTCGGCTTCGGCCTGACGCTGGCCCGCCAGCAATTCGAGGCCGATGGCGTGATCGTGCCGGCACCGGTGCCGGGCGGCCTGCTGCCGCTGCAAGGGCATGGCTCGCAGAGCTCCACCGGCGCGGGCTGGCGCGTCGGCGCCCTGTGGAAGCCCGTCGAAGCGGTGACGTTGGGCGCCAACTACAAGGCCCGCACCCGCATGGGCAAGCTGGATGGCTACGACGCCGACCTGCTCGCCTACAGCGCCGGTCGGCTCGATGTACCCGAGCAATACGGCGTCGGCGTCGCATGGCAGGCCAGCCCGGGCGTGACGATCGCCGCGGACTGGCTGCGCATCCTCTGGGGACAACTCAAGGTCATGCAGGACCCCAACGGCTTCGGCTGGCGCAACCAGCCGGTGCTGCGCATCGGCGTCTCCTGGCAGGCCGACGAGCGCCTTACCTTGCGCGCCGGCTTCAGCCGCAACCACGCTCAGATCGACAGTTCGCGCGCCACGCAGAACCTGCTCGTGCCCGCCATCCATGACAAGGCCTTCACCGTGGGCCTGTCCTGGGCGCTCGACCCGAAGTCCGAGCTGAGCCTGGGCTACGAGTTCAACCCGCGCACCACGCTCACCGGCACTGGCGCCAGCACGGGTACCAATCTCACCAGCCAGGTACAGATGTTCATGGCCGGCTGGCAACAACGCTTCTGATCGGGAGGTCCGATGAGTTCCATCCACCGCGCGGTGCTGCGCCAAGCCGAGGCGACCCCGGAAAGCCGCCTGCCGCCAGGCATCCAGCCACTGCCCCGGCCGCCGGCGATGGGCCGCGCCGTCGAACTGGCCTTCCTGCGCTGGGAGAAGCGCGACCTGGTCTCGACGGAGAACTTCTGGCGGGACTTCGGCCTGCACATCGTGAGCCGGTCGGCTGACGCCCTGGTCGCGCGGGGCACGGGCACCTCGGCCTGCATCTCGATCGCCACGAAGGGGAGGGTGAACCGCTTCGTCGGCCCGGCCTTTCGCATGTCAGACGGCACCGACCTCGAGCGCTTCGTGCGTGACATGGGCGCGAGGCCCATCCCGCCCGATCGCATTCCCGGCGGCGGGAGGGGCGTCGAATTGGCCGACCCGGCGGGCCGCAGCGTCTGGCTCCTGCAAGGCCAGACCCCGGTGGACGCGTTGCCCGTCCGCGAGCCCCTCGTCGCGGACATGAACACGGCCTTCTTCGCGCCACGGGTCAATCGCACCATCCGCGCGCCCCTCGAGCCCGCGCAGGTCGTCAGGCTGGGCCATGTGGTGATGCAGACCGTGGACTTCCCGCGCCTGGCGGACTGGTACCAGCGGGTGCTGGCCATCATCCCCACCGACGTGCAATACCTGGCCGACGGCAGCCCGGCCCTGGCCTTCTTCCGCCTCGATCTCGGCGACCAGCCGGCCGACCATCACACCGTCGTGATCGTCGGCGGCATCGAGGAGAAATACGAGCACAGCGCCTACGAAGTCGTCGACCTGGACGCCCTGGGCCAGGGGCAGCAGGTGCTGCGCGCGCAAGGGCACCGGCACATGTGGGGCATAGGCCGCCACGTCCTCGGCAGCCAGCTGTTCGACTACTGGATCGACCCCGACGGCTTCGAGTACGAGCACTACACCGACGGCGACCTGTTCACCGCCGACTTCGAGACGGCGTACTCGCCGCTGGAGTTCGGCGGGATCTGGGCCTGGGGCGACGACGCACCCGCCTCCATGAAGCCCAGGAAGACCGTCGGCACCCTGCTGCGGGTGCTCGGCCTGCTGCGCCGTAAGGCCATCACGCCGCAGCGACTGAAGCTGCTCGGCGAGGCACTCGACGCCCCCGCCCGACCCTGGGCCTGAACTCCTCCACACGACGCCATGCCACGCACCCTCATCCGCTACACCGCCAACGACGACGCCAGCGCCACGCCCGCCTGGGGCGTGTCCTTCGGCAGCGCCATCGCGCCCCTCGGCGTGGGCGATCTTTCCACCGGGCGCCTGCTCACCGACCACTGGGACCGGATCTGGTCTCTGCCTCCCGCGCAGGCGAGCCTGCCGCGCGCCCGCGTCCGCCTGCTGGCGCCGGTCACGACGGACCAGCAGTTCATCTGCCAGGGCATCAACTACCGCAGCCACGTCGAGGAGTCGGGGCTGCAGCTGTCGCAGTTCCCGTTCAACACCCTCTTCACCAAGGCCCCGTCGTGCATCACGGCTGCTGACGCCCCGGTCGTGCGGCCCGCGCACGTCCGGTTGCTGGACTACGAGATCGAACTCGGCCTGGTGCTGCGGCGCAGCCTACCGGCCGGTGCCCGCGTGAGCGCCGACGACCTCGGCCAGTGGCTGGGCGGCGTGACCATCGTCAACGACCTGTCCGCCCGGGACGTGCAGCTGCCCCAGGGGCAGTTCTACAAGGGCAAGAGCTACCGCGGTTTCGGCCCGGTCGGCCCGGGGCTGGTGCTGCTGACGCCCGAGGAGTGGCGCCGCTGGCCCGAGCTGCACATGCGCCTGGCGGTCAACGGACAGACGCGCCAGCAGGCCTATTGCCGCGAAATGATCCACCCGCCGGCGGCCACGTTGACGGAGCTGGCCGGCCTGCACGACGTCCATGCGGGCGACCTGATCGCCACCGGCACGCCGGCGGGCTGCGCCGCGCGCGCACCCGGCCGGGCCGCCATGTTCCTGGCCCGCCACCTGCTGAGCGATGCGCGCAAGTGGCAGCTCTTCATCCGCAAGGGCCTGTCCAACCCGGCCTACCTTCGCCCCGGCGACCGCCTGCACCTGTCGATCCGCACCGATGACGGCGCCATCGACCTGGGCGAGCAGACCACGGTCATCACCGGCCCCTGACTCCGCCTACCGAGGTTCCTCATGTCTTTTCGATCCACGTCCCTGCCGGCCTCCTCGGCGGCGGGCAGCGTCGACACCGACGTCATCGTCGTCGGCCTGGGGCCGGTGGGTGCGGCCCTGGCCGTGCTGCTCGGCCGTTATGGCGTGCGCGTGCTGGCCATCGACAAGGCCACCGACATCTTCACCAAGCCGCGCGCGATCGCCCTCGACAACGAGGCCCTGCGCATCCTGCAGCTGGTGGGGCTGCAGGACGGCGAGCTGTCGACGGTGGCCATCCCGCAGGTGCAATACCACTCGCCGCTGTTCGGGCGCTTCGCCCGCGTCGGCACGGCCGGCATCATCGACGGCCACCCCATGCTGGTGACCTTCTACCAGCCCGAGCTGGAGCGGCTGCTGCGCGCCAGGCTCGCGGCCAGCGCCAGCGTGGAGATGCGCCTGGGCGTGGAGATGGAGGGCCTGGCCGACGACGGGCGGCAGGTGCAGGCCAGCCTGCGGGACGCCGACGGTCGCGCCTGGCAGGCGCGGGCGCGCTTCCTCGTCGGCGCCGACGGCGCCAACTCGCTGGTGCGCCGACTGCTCGGGCTGGAGTTCGAAGGCCGCACCTTCGCGCAGGACTGGCTGATCGTCGACGCCCTCGACGTGCCTGAGCCGATCGATCACATCGAATTCATCTGCGACCCGCGGCGGCCGACGCCCCGCATGGTGGCGCCGGGTGGCCGGCAGCGCTGGGAGTTCATGCTCCACCCCGGCGAAGACGCCCAGGCGATGGAGCGTCCGGAGTCGGTGCGCCGGCTGCTCGCCCCCTGGTGCGACGTCGACAAGGTCCGCATCGAGCGCACGGCGGTCTACCGCTTCCACGCCCGCGAGGCCAGGGCCTTCTCCAAGGGGCGGTGCTTCCTGGCCGGCGACGCGGCGCACATCACCCCGCCCTTCGCCGGGCAGGGCCTTGTCGCCGGGCTGCGGGACGTGGCCAACCTGGCCTGGAAACTGGCCTGGGTGGTCAAGGAGCGTGCCGACGACCGCATCCTCGACAGCTACGACGCCGAGCGCCGGCCGCATGCCCGCAAGATCATCAACCTGGCGCGCTTCCTGGGCGCCCTGGTGATGCCGGGCAACCGAGCCGCCGCCTTCCTGATGCACGGGCTGATCCGCACCCTGCGGCTGCTGCCCAAGGGCAGGGCGCTGTTCGACGACCTGAAGATCAAGCCGGAGAACACCTTCGACACGGGGCTGTTCTGGCGTGACCGCCGCCACGAGCGCCTGCGTGCCGGCTCGACGCTGCCGCAAGGCTGGGTGCGCCCCGCCGGCGGCGCTCCGGTGTTGAGCGACGACGCCTTCGGCCTGCATTGGGCCCTCGTGGGCGTGGGCGTGGACCCCACCCCCCGGCTGCGGCCCGATCAACTGCACAGTTGGCAGCGGGCCGGCGGCAAGGTCTGGCAATGGTGCCAGCGCGCACAGGCCCAGCACCTGGCGGCCACGGACCAGCGCCTGGAGGCGCTGGACGAGACGCTGCTGCCCCGTCGCGTGCCGCTCGGTTGGGTCGTCATCGTGCGCCCGGACCGCTGCGTGATGGCCGAGGGGCCCGTGGAGCGCGTGCGGGAGATGCTCGACGAGGCCCTGCGCCGCGTCACCCCCGAGGCCGGTCGGCAGCCCGAGCAGGGCGCTTCGCTGAGCCCGCGAGGCGCCTAGGATGCGACGCGAACTGGTCTGCCTGCGGCCCTCGGTGCCCGCAGCGCTGCAGGTGCGGCAGACGCCCCTGCCCGAGCCTGGGCACGGCGAGGTGCGCGTGCGGGTCCAGGCCACCTCGGTCAATCCCATCGACGCCAGGCGCGCCAGCGGCTACGGGCAGCGGCTGCTTTCCCTCAAGGGCGCCGGCCGCTTCCCGCTGGTGCTCGGCAACGACCTGGTCGGGCATGTCCAAGCCCTGGGCGCGGGCGCCACCGGATTCGCCGTGGGCGAGCGCGTGTTCGGCCTCGTCGGCACCGGCCGCAGGGGCGGCGCGCATGCCTCCCACGTCGTCGTGCCTGAAGCCTGGCTCAGGCCTGCGCCGGCCGGCATGGCTGCCGCCGCGCTGGCGGTGCTGCCGTATGCCTTCACGACGATGTGGCAGGCGGTGCGCGCCGCCGGCCTCCACCCTGGCAACGCCGCCGGCCGGAAGGTGCTGGTCCTCGGCGCCGCCGGGGCGCTGGGGCGCCTGTCGCTGCAACTGTTGTCGTCCTGGGGGTGCTCCGTCACGGCCGTAGCCTCGGCCGGCTCGGCCGCGGAGTGCCAGGCCCTCGGCGCGAGCATGGCCCTGGAACGAGGGCCGGCCGTCCTCGGCCAGTTGCCCGACGATTTCGACGTGGCCCTGAACTTCGCGAGCTGGGACGAGGACATCGCACTCGCTTCCCGCCTGGGCACCACGGCCCTCGGCCAGGCCACCACGGTGCATCCGCTGCTGGGCCACTTCGACCGCCTCGGCTGGCTGAAAGGGGCGCTCGCCTGCCAGCATGACAAGCAGCAGGTCCAGGCTGTGGTTCGCCAGCGCTGCCCCACGGCCCGCTACGCCTGGACAATCTTCAAGCCCGATGCCCAAGCGCTGGACGAGCTGGCGACGCGCGTGGCCGCGACACGCATCTCCCTTCCCGTGGGCCTCTGCACGGGCCTGGAGCAGGCGGATAGCGCCTTCGCCCACGTCGCAGCGGGCCGGCCGGGTCGTGCCGTGCTCATTCCGTGACCGCCATGCGCGTGCGTCCTGCATTTCAAGACCGGTGACCCCGATGCCCCAAGTTGCCCCTTCTCAAACCGCCCAGCCGCACGGCTTCGCCGGCGTCCGCCAGCTGCGAGACGTGCTGGCCATCGAAGCCGACGTGCCCGACCCCGTCGGGGTGCTGCGCAACACCTACGAGCTGCTGCAGCGCGGCGCCGCCCTCGACCCCGAGGCGCCGGCGCTCAGCTTCTTCCTGCGCACGGAGGACCAGGACAGGCCCTTCGTCTGGACGCACCGCGAGTGGATGGCCCGCATCACGCAGGCGGCCAACGCCTTCCGGCAACTGGGCGTGGAGCGCGACGACGTCATCGCCTTCATCCTGCCCAACCTGCCCGAAACCCACTGGACCATCTGGGGCGGCGAGGCGGCCGGCATCGTCTTCGCCATCAACCCGCTGCTGGAACCTGCCTTGATGACTGAGCTGATGAACGCCGCGCGGCCCAAGGTGCTGGTCACGCTGGCCCCAACGCCCGGCGCCGACGTCTGGCAGAAGGCCTCGCAGGCGGCCCGCGGCGTCGCCAGCCTTCGGCACGTGCTCACGGTCAGCCCGCTCTCCTACCTCCGCCATCCACTGGCACCCGTGTTGCGCGGGATCTCGCGCCTGAAGACGCCGCGCCGGCTGGCGCAGGCCCGGGTGAGGCCCCTCGCTCCGCTGCTCGACGCCGCGCCCGCGCAGGCCCTGGCCTTTGCGCCGCCTTCGCTGGACGACCGGGCGTCGTACTTCTGCACTGGCGGTACCACCGGCCTGCCCAAGATCGCGGTGCGAACCCACCGCACGGAGGTGGCCAATGCCCTCGAACTGGCGGCCACCTTCGGCCCCGAGATCGAGGGCCGCGGGCGCACGCTCTTCTGCGGCCTGCCGCTGTTCCACGTCAACGCCCAGATCGGCACGGGGCTGACGCCCTGGTCCGTCGGCGCCCATGTCGTGCTGGGCACGCCCCAGGGCTACCGCGCACCGGGTCTGATCCCCCGCTTCTGGGACATCGCCGCCCACCATCGCATCCTGTTCTTCTCGGGCGTGCCCACGGTGTACTCGGCCCTGCTGCAGCATCCGCCCAGGGGCCAGGACCTGAGTCAGCTCAAGTACGGCGTCTGCGGGGCGGCGCCCATGCCGGTGGAGCTCTTCCACCGCTTCCAGCAGGAGACCGGCGTCAAGATCCTGGAGGGCTATGGCCTGACGGAGGGCGGCTGCGTCTCCAGCATCAACCCGCCGCACGGCGAGGTGCGGCTGGGCTCGATCGGCATTCGCCTGCCCTGGCAGCAGATGATGGCCTTCGTCCTCGACGAGCAGGGGCGCTGGCAGCGGGACGCCGCCTGCGACGAGGTCGGCGTGCTGGGCATCCGCGGCCCCAACCTGTTCGAGGGCTATCTGCACGCCTCCCACAACGAGGGCCTGTGGATCGAACGGCCCGATGCGCACGGCGAGATGCAGCGCTGGCTCAACACCGGCGACCTCGGGCGGCAGGATGCGCAGGGCTACTTCTGGCTCACCGGCCGCAAGAAGGAACTGATCATCCGCGGCGGCCACAACATCGACCCCAAGCTCATCGAGGAGGCGCTGCACGCGCACCCCGCCGTGGCCCTCGCGGCGGCCGTGGGGCGGCCCGACGCGCACGCCGGCGAAGTGCCCGTGGTCTATGTGCAGCTGCGCGAGGACCGGACCGCGACCGAGGCAGCCTTGATGCAGCATGCGCAGGCGCAGGTGGCCGAGCGGGCCGCGTGGCCCAGGCACATCCACGTCGTCGAATCGCTGCCCACCACGGCCATCGGCAAGATCTTCAAGCCGGCGCTGACGCTCAGGGAACTGGAGTCCGTCGTGCGCGAGGAAGCCAGGGCCGTCGGCGCCGAACTGGCCAACTGCGAGGCCGTGCAGGACCCGGGAGCCGGCATCCTGGTGCGGTGGCGGGCCACCGAGAAGGGCGAGGAGCTGGGCGCCCGGCTGGCGCGGTATACCTTCAAGCAGGAGCGGGTGGACTGAGTCGGCCACCTCTTGCTGTCGTCGCGTCGAGCGCCTCGCCGAGCCGTGGTCCGACAAAGTCGATGAAGGCCCGCACTGCCGGCGAGGAACGGGCGCTGCTGGCATAGAGCGCGAAGACGCCGATGTCCGGCGTGACGCGCCAGCCTGGCAGCACGTGGCGCAGCTGCCCCGTGGCCAGCGCGTCCTGGACGAGGAAGGCGGGCAGCACCGTGAAGCCCAGGCCGTCAACGGCGGCGCGCATCAGCAGGTCGCCGTTGTTGGAGCACACCGGCCCGCGCACGGGCACGCTGACGGGCCGAGTCTCGGCCCCCTCGGCCGGCTCGAAATGCCAGAGCGAGGTGGAGGCCGCCTCACCGTAGTGCAGGCAGGCGCGGCTGGTCAATTGTTCGGGCTCACTGGGCTCGTCCCCCGCCGCCAGATGACCCGGCGAGGCCACCAGCCAGCGCGGCGCGACGGCGATCGGGCGTGCCACCAGGTCCAGCTGTTCGGGAAGGTGGGCGATGCGCAGCGTCACGTCGGCACCGCTCCTGACGGGGTCCACGAAGCTGTCGTCCAGGTCCAGGCGCAGGTACACCTCGGGGTAGGCGGCGTGGAAGGCCGCGATCAACGGCGCCAGGTAGCGTTGGCCGAAGCTCATCGGCGCGTTCACGCGCAGCGGGCCGCGCGGCGCCTGGCTCAGGCCGCGCACCTCGCCGAGGGCCTCGTCCACCATGGCGACGATGGCCTCGGCCCGCCCGAGCAGGGCTTGGCCGGCGCTGCTGAGCGTGACGTTGCGGGTGCTGCGTGCGAACAGCGGAGAGCCGACCTCGGCTTCCAGCGCGGCGATCTGCTTGGAGGCCTGGTCGCGCGTGAGGCCCAGCTTGCGGGCGGCGGCCGAGAAGCTCGCCAGGCGCGCAGCCTCGACGAACAGGCGGAGGTGGCTGATTCGGTCCATGGCGGCGCATTGTCTGCAACTCGGCGACACCGAGTTGCCCGCTGGCCGTCTACCCGGGGCGGCGCGGCCTGCAAAGAATGCGGGGCATCCCCACCCCTCCCCGGAGCCACCCGTGAACAAGTCCAAACTCGAAGTGCTGACCCCGCAGAACTCGCAGCTGATCTTCATCGACCAGCAGCCCCAGATGGCCTTCGGCGTGCAGTCCATCGACCGCCAGGCGCTGAAGAACAACGTCGCCGCCCTGGCCAAGGCCGGCAAGGCCTTCGGCATCCCGACGACGATCACCACCGTCGAGACCCTGGGCTTCTCCGGCCCCACCTTCCCCGAGTTGCTGGCCGTCTTCCCCGAGGCGCCGCTGCTGGAGCGCACCTCCATGAACTCCTGGGACGACCAGAAGGTGCGCGACGCGCTGGCCCGCCACGCCGCACAGGGCCGCAAGAAGGTCGTCGTCTCGGGCCTGTGGACCGAGGTCTGCAACCTGAGCTTCGCGCTGTCGGCCATGCACGACACCGACTACGAGATCTACATGGTGGCCGACGCCAGCGGCGGCACCAGCAAGGACGCACATGACTACGCCATGCAGCGCATGATCCAGGCGGGCGTCGTGCCGGTGACCTGGCAGCAGGTGCTGCTGGAGTGGCAGCGCGACTGGGCCCGCAAGGACACCTACGAGGCCACCACCACCATCGTGCGCGAGCACAGCGGCGCCTACGGCATGGGCATCGACTACGCGGTCACCATGGTCCACAAGGGCCCCGAGCGTGCGGCCCACGGGCCCACGCTGCCGCCCCAGGCCGCGCGCTGAGGGGGGAGACGGTCATGAAGGTCTACCTGCTGTCGCTGGGGGCGGGCATCCTCGTCGGCGTCATCTACGCCCTGCTGCAGGTGCGCTCGCCCGCGCCGCCGGTCATCGCCTTGCTGGGCCTCCTGGGTATGCTGGTCGGCGAGCAGGTGGTGCCGCTGGCGCGCCGCGCACTCAGCGACGAGCCGCTCACCCTCGGCTGGTTCCATCAGGAATGCACGCCGAAGATCACTGGCGTGATGCCCTCGCGCAAGGACGACGCATGACCACCGCCGCTGTTGCCGACCTCATCATCCACAACGCCCGCATCACGACACTGGACCCGAGCCGGCCCGAGGCCAGCGCCGTGGCCGTCAAGGACGGCCGCTTCACCGCGGTCACCTCCGATGTCGAGCGGCTGATGGCGGGCCGGGGTCCCCGCACCCGCGTCATCGACGCACGCGGCCGGCGCCTCGTCCCCGGCCTCATCGACAGCCACACGCACCTGATCCGCGGTGGCCTGAACTTCAACCTGGAACTGCGCTGGGAGGGCGTGCCCACGCTGGCCGACGCCATGGCCATGCTGAAGGAGCAGGTCGGCCGCACGCCGCCGCCGCAGTGGGTGCGCGTGGTGGGCGGCTTCACGGAGCAGCAGTTCGCCGAGAAGCGCCTGCCCACGCTGGACGAGCTCAACGCCGCAGCTCCGCACACGCCGGTCTTCATCCTGCACCTCTATGACCGCGCCCTGCTGAACGCAGCCGCCCTGCGCGCCGTGGGCTACGGCAAGGACACCCCCAACCCACCCGGCGGCGAGATCCAGCGCGACGCCGCGGGGAACCCGACGGGACTTCTGCTGGCCCGGCCCAACGCCTTCCTGCTCTACGCCGCGCTGGCCCAGGGCCCCAGGCTCTCGCCCGACGACCAGATCAACAGCACGCGGCTTTTCATGCGCGAGCTCAACCGTCTTGGCATCACCAGCGTCATCGACGCCGGCGGCGGATTCCAGAACTACCCCGACGACTACCGGATCATCGACCGGCTGGCGCGCGACGGCGAACTGACGGTGCGCATCGCCTACAACCTGTTCACGCAGAACAAGGGCGCCGAGCTGGGCGACTTCCAGCGCTGGACCGACCTGCTCGCCCCGCTGGCCGGCAGCGAGACCTACCGCCACAACGGCGCGGGTGAGATGCTGGTCTTCAGCGGCGCCGACTTCGAGGATTTCCGCGAGCCCCGACCCGACCTGCCACCCGGCATGGAGCCCGACCTGGAGGCCGTCGTGCGCCTCCTCGTCACCAAGCGCTGGCCCTTCCGCATGCATGCCACCTACGAGGAGACCATCAGCCGCGCGCTGGACGTCTTCGAGAAGGTGGACCGCGAGATCCCCTTCGCCGGCCTGCACTGGTGGTTCGACCATGCCGAGACGGTGAGCCTGCGCTCCATCGACCGCATCAAGGCCCTGGGTGGCGGCATCGCCGTGCAGCACCGCATGGCCTTCCAGGGCGAGTACTTCGCCGCCCGCTACGGCGCCCAGGCTGCCGAGCAGACGCCGCCCATCCGCCGCATGCTGGACGCCGGCCTGCCCGTGGGCGCCGGCACCGACGCCACCCGCGTTGCCAGCTACAACCCCTGGACGAGCCTTGCCTGGCTCGTCACCGGCAAGACCGTGGGCGGCATGCGGATGTACGGCGAGGCCAACCTGCGGGACCGCCACACCGCACTGCGCCTGTGGACCCAGGCCAACACCTGGTTCAGCCACGACGAAGGCCGCAAGGGCCAGATCGCGGCGGGCCAGTTCGCCGACCTGGCGCTGCTCAGCCGCGACTACTTCGCCGTGCCTGAAGACGAGATCGGCGAGCTGTACGCTGAACTCACCGTCATGGGGGGCCGCATCGTGCACGCCGCCGGCGACTTCGCCGACCAGGCGCCGCCGCTGCCGCCAGCCTCGCCGGACTGGTCGCCCGTCAACCGCTTCGGCGGCCACTGGCATCGCAACCCGGCGGCCGGCTTGTTCACGCGGCCGGGCGGCGCCTCTCTGGCTGCCGCCTGCTGCGCCGCGCCCTGCGGCGTGCATGGCCACGGCCATGCGCAGGCGCTGGCCTCCTCGGTGCCGGCCGACGGGGCCGGCTTCTGGGGGGCGCTCGGCTGCGCCTGCTGGGCCTTCTGAGAATGCCATGACCACTTCCCTGACGCTGCGCCCCTGGCGCACCCTCGCGCTGCTGGCCCTGCTGCTGCCCTATCTCATCAGCGGCGCGCTCAAGCTGCTGGACTTCAACGGCGCGCGCGCCGAGGTGGGCGGGCTGAGCGGCCTGGCCGCACCCGCCCTCGTCACCATGCTGGCCGCCGCGGTCGTCGTCACGCAACTGGGCGGCAGCCTGCTGCTGCTCAGGGGCGGCCGCTGGGCGCCGCTGGGCGGGCTGGCGCTGGCGGGCTTCACGCTCATCGCCACCTTCCTGGCGCACACCTGGTGGGCGCTGCCGCAGGGGGCGGAGCGGGTCCAGGCCTTCAATGGCTTCTGGGAGCACATCGCCCTGGCCGGCGCGCTGGGCTTCGCGGCCGCAGTCGCCCACGGCGAGGCCGGCCGATGACGCCGCGCCGCCGCGCCGCCCTGCTGGCCCTGGCCGCAGCCTATGTGGACACCTGCGGCTTCATTGGCCTGTTCGGCCTCTTCACGGCCCACGTGACCGGCAACTTCGTGCTGATCGGCGCCGAGCTCGTGAGCCGGCACGACGCGATCCTCACCAAGCTGCTGGCGCTGCCCGTCTTCCTCGCCAGCGTGCTGCTGACGGCCCAGGCCGAGGTCGGGCTGCAGCGCCGCAGCCGTGCGGCGGCAGCCTGGCTGCTGGGCATGGAAGCGGTCCTCCTCGGCGTGGCGGCGCTGGCCGCCTGGCGCCTTCCCGCGCCGGGCCATGCCGACGACGCGTCGACGATGACCATTGGCTTCCTGCTGATCGCTGCCATGGGCGTGCAGAACGCGCTGATGCGCACCAGCCTGGCCGGCCCGGTGCAGACGACGGTGATGACGGGCAACGTCACCCAGATCGCCATCGACCTGCTGGCCCGCGCCACCGGCCGTGCCGACGCAACGACGCGCACCCGCATTGCCAACGCCTGGCCCGCCATCCTCGCCTTTGCGGCCGGCTCGGCCCTGGGTGCGGCGGGCTATGCCTGGCTGGGCTTTGATTGCCTGTGGGCGGCAGTAGCTCTCGCGCTGGCCGCCGCGTTCGCGGTGCGTTAGCGCATCGGTGGGCCGCCACGGCCTCACCGCCGCGCACACCGCCTGCGCGTCAACATCACCGGCAGTCCCACCGCCAACATCCACGCCGCCGGCATCTCCGGCACGGTGGTCACGCTCAGCAGCCCGTCGCTTGCGAGCTGGCGGGTGTCCCAGGCCAGGCCTGCGGGCAGCGGGGCAGCGTGGCTGTCCAGGGCCAGGAACCGGCCCGTGATGGCGCCGCCGTTGGCGAGGGTGGGAGTGAAGAGCCGGTACTGTTGGCCCACGGCGGGGCGGAAGCCGTCCAGGCCGACGAGTTCGAGGGTGCCGTCCAGGTGCAGTTCCTTGCCCAGGGCCAGTTGGTCGGCCGCGCCGCTCGCGCCCAACTCCAGGCGCAGGCGGCTCGACGCACCCAGGAGCAGCCGCCCTTCGAATTCGAACTTCGCCAGCCCCGCGCCGGTGGCGAAGCTGCCCTGGGCGATCAGGTCGCCCGGGCCGGACAGTTGCGCCGCGGCGTCGACGACCATCGCGCCGGCCACGGTGATGCTCGACACCAGGTCGATGCGGGTCGTGGACCCCGCGGCAAAGGTCGCGTCGCCACCGACCCGCAGGCTGCCCATGCGTTCCAGCGTCAGGCTGCCGCCTTGCTGCAGCGTGGTGGCCGCCCCGGTCCCGCCGTCGAGCTTGATGAGGCCCTGGTTGTCGACGGCGCCGAGCTCGGCGAGACTGGCGAAGCTGGCGCTGCCGCGGTTGACCAGGCCTTCGTACAGGGACAGGTGCTGGTAGGCCCCGCGCACGAAATTGCGCCCGGCGCCGATGCGCAGCGTGTCCAGCGCCACTGCGTTGCCGTTGAGCGCCAGGCTGCCGGACTGCCAGTCCAGCGTGCCGCGCCCGCCGCCGTTGACGACCGAGCCCACCACCGTCAGCGAGCCGCCGTTGACGACCATCTCACCCTCGCCGAGCGTGAGATTGCCGTTCACGTACATCGTGCCGCCGCGGGCCTGCACGTGGGCGCCGTGGTCGAGCATCAGCTGCGTGCCCACGCTGACCTGGCCGCCGCCCTGCACGAACTGCCCGCCGTCCACCGACAGCACGCCCGTCGTGGCGATGCGGCCGGCCGACTGCGAGAGCAGGGCCTGGTCCACCACCGAGACGCTGTACGTCTGTGTGAGCGCATCGCCCACCCTCAGCTCGCTTTGGCCGCCGGCCTGCAGGATCAGGCCCTGCACGGTGGTGCCGCCCTGCAGCGACAGCAGCCCGCGATTGCCCACGGCCATCACGCGGGCGTTCACGGTCGTCCCCTGGTTGAGCACCAGCTGCATGTTGCTGCCCGCGGCCACCGCGACGCGAAGCGTGTCCAGCGTCATGTCGCCATGGGGGAGGAAGCTGCCGCCATCGAGCTGCAGCTCCAGCGGGCTGCTGTTGATCAGCCCCAGTTCGAGGGTGCCCCCGGCGAGCCGGTAGACCGGCAGGTGGTAGTCGCCCGGCGCCTGCCGGCCGCCGAGGCCACCGGTGATGCGGACCTGGCCGCCCGACTGCGTCAGGCTGGCACCGTCCAGCAGCATGTCGCCGACCTGCGCGTCGAGCCCGGCGTGGAAGGTCCAGTACGCGGCGGGGTCGCTGCCACTGATCACGAGCCGGCCCACCTGCTGGATGCTCGGCGTCTTGAGGACGGCCGAGGGGCCGATGCGCACTTCGGACAGGCCCGCGCCACCCACGATGCCGGCCGGCGCGAAGAGTTCGCCGCCCTGGAGGTCCAGCGTGCCCGATCCGCCGCCCAGCTGGCCCAGCATCAGCGGCTGGTTGACCGTGGCCTTGCCGCCCGTCATCGTCCATCGGCCGGTGCCGCCCATGCCCACCACCACGCCCGTCAGGTTGGCCTGCCCGCCGGCCGTCGTCAGCTCGCCGTGGCTGCCCGTCACCTCGGCCAGCGTCAGGCCCTGGCCGGTGGTCAGCGTGCCGCCTTGCTGCGTGTAGCTCGCCCGGCCCAACACGCCCAGGGTCAGCGTGCCGTCGAAGCCAACCTGCTGGCCGGCCGACTGCGCGAAGCTCACCGCTGCCCCGCCGTTGGCGCCGAAGCTGGCGCTGTGCAGGTAGGACTGCGCGCCCAGCGCGAGGCTGCCGCCGTCCCACTCCAGCAGGCTGTTGCCTCGGGCGGAGGTGCTGCCGGTCACCGTCAGGCTGCCCGACTGCAGCTGGTAGCGCGAGATGGCGGCGTCGGTGAGGCCGAGCACCAGGGTGTCGGTGCGGACGGCGGCGCCCTGCTGGCGCACGTTGGCTTCGCCGCGCACTCCGGCGACGAGGGTGGAGGCCGTCACGCTGTAGCCGGCACCCCACACGGCGGTGGCCGAGGAGCCGGCCGATTCGGCCAGCGTCAGGCTGCCCTTGACCGCCAGCTCGCCGCCCCGGCCCGACCAGGTGGCGTTGCCGGCCGAGGCGATGATGGCGGCGTCGGCAAGCAGCCGGCCCGACAGCTGCTCGAAGGTCAGCATGCGGCTGGTGCCGGCGAGCTGCAAGGCGGCCACGGTGGCGTCCGGGCCGGCGAAGGTGACGGTGGTCGAGAAGGCGGCATTGCCCGTGATGAAGGCCGATTCCGCCGGCCCCGGCGCGCCGACGAGTGCCACCGAGTTGGGCTGCGAGGTCCAGCAGGTGTTCCACCACGACGCCGTGTGGCACAGCATGCTCGACCAGTAGCGGTCGGCGCTGGCGGGCAGGGGCGCCGCCAGCGTCGCCAGGCACAGGCTGCCGGCCAGCAGGCGGCGGGCCTTCGGTGCGCAGAAGGGGCTGGGGACGGGGCGGGCTTGGCGCATGGCGGTGATCTCCTGCCCGGCATTGTTCGAGGCCCGCACGCGCCGCGGGGTCATCCAGACGGATGAGTTCGGGAGCATGCGGCGCACCCCCGGCCTCCCGCAGAATCGCCGCATGAACGCCACCCCCTTGCAGGCCGAATGCGTGCGCACGCTGTACGGCGGCGCGCCGCACGCTGTGCTGGGCATGCTCGTAGGCAGCACGGGGTTGGCGGTGCTGCTGGCCAGGCATGTGCCCGCCGCGGCGCTGGGGGGCTGGTGGGCGCTGATGCTGCTTCAGGCCGTGCCGCGTTGGTGGCAGGTGCAGCGGTTCCGCCGGCTCGCGGCCGGGCTGGGCGACGACGGCGTGTTGCGCTGGGGGCGGCGCTTCCTGCTCGCCCATGCGCTGACGGGCCTGTGCTGGGGCAGTGCCGCGTGGTGGCTGCTGCCGGCGGGTCCGCACGAAGCGCAGCTGCTGCTGGTGGTGGCGCTGCAGGTGGTCTGCCTCGTGGTGCTGGTGCAGTCGGCCGCGTGGTTCGCGGCGGCGGCCTGCCTGGTGCTCGCCTGCCAGGCCCTGGTGCTGGCGCGGCTGCTGCTGCACACGGACCCGGCCGTGCATCAGCTGGCCTGGCTCGTGGTCGCCGCCACGCTGGCCATGGGTGTGCTCGGCCGGCGCGTCAGCCAAGTGGTCGTGGCGTCCATCGCACTGCGCTACGAGAACCGGGAGCTGCTCGGGAAGCTGCAGGCCCGCACGCAGGAGGCCGAGCAGGCCAACCTCGCCAAGACGCGCTTCCTGGCCATGGCCAGCCACGACTTGCGCCAACCCCTGCATGCGCTCGGGCTGTTGGTCGGCGCCCTGTCCCACGCCGGGGCCCAGCGTCCGCGGCTGGAAGCGGGCATCGCCAGCGCCGTGGCGTCGCTGCAGTCCCTGCTCGGCGCCTTGCTCGACATCTCCCGGCTCGACGCGCAGGCCGTCCGAGCCCGGCCCCAGCCCGTGGCTCTGCAGCCGCTGTTCGACCGGCTGGGCCTGGAGTTCGCGCCCGTGGCCGACGCACGGGAGCTGCAGCTGCGGGTGAGGCCGACGCCCCTCGTCGTCCATGCCGACCCCGCCCTGCTCGAGCGCATGCTGCGCAACCTGCTGGCCAATGCCCTCAAGTACACGGAGCGCGGCGGCGTGCTGCTGGCCGCGCGCGCCAGGGCCGGCGGCGTGTGCGTGCAGGTGTGGGACACCGGCATCGGCCTGGACGGGGCGGACCAGCAGCGCATCTGGGGCGAGTTCGTGCAGCTCGGCAACCCCGACCACGACCGCGAGCGCGGCCTGGGGCTCGGCCTGTCCATCGTGCAGCGGCTGGCCCGCCTGCAGGGTCAGGGCCTGGCCCTGCGGTCGGTGGCCGGGCGGGGCAGCTGCTTCGCGGTCGAGCTACCGCGCGTGGCGGGCGGGGCCGTGGGGGCTGCCGTCCGGGCCGCGCCGCCGGCCGGGGTGTTCCCGCTGCTCGGGCGGCGCGTGCTGGTGCTGGACGACGAAGCCTCCGTCCGCCACGCCACCCAGGCCCTGCTAGGCGCCTGGGGCGCGCAGGTGGATCTGGCCTCCACGCTCGAACAGGCGCTGGCGGCCGAACGGCCCGACGCCCTGGTCTGCGACGGGCAGCTGGATGCACGCGACGTGGCGGCAGGCGGCAGCCTGGAATTGGGCCCGCTCCTGGGCAGCCTGCGGGGCCGCTTCGGCGCCGACCTGCCGGTACTGGTGATCACGGGCGAGGTGCGTGCGCCCGACGTGGCGCCCGGCTTGCCGGGCGTGACCCGGCTGCACAAGCCGGTGGAGCCGCAGCGGCTGCTGGAGGCGCTTCAGTCGGCCTTCTGAAGCAGCACCACGGCCTCGACGCGGTTGCGTACGCGCAGCGCCCTGAAGACGGCCGCGAGGTGGGTCTTCACCGTGGGCTCCGACAGGCCCAGGATGCGGGCGATGTCCTTGTTGCCGTGGCCCTGGCGCAGGCAGCCGAGCACGTCGCGCTGGCGGGGCGTGAGGGCCTGCAGCAGGTCCTGGCCGCTGGGGGGCCGGGCCAGCATCGGCGGCAGGTAGCTGCCGCCGCTGAGCATGACCCTCAGGGCCGACTCCAGCTGCTCGGCCTGGCTGGACTTGGGGATGAAGCCCGCGGCGCCGGCGTCCATCGCCGCCCGGGCGAGGTCCGGGTCTTCCTGGGCCGACAGGATGGCCACCCGCGCCTCCGGGCATTCGCGCCGCAGCAGGTGGAAGAGGGCGAGGTCGCGGTTGTCGGGCAGGCCCAGGTCCATCAGTACCCAGCCCGGCAGGGGCGGCTCGCGCAAACGCTGCAGGGTCTGCTCGCGGCTGGCTGCCTCGACGATGTCCGCGCGGGGCATGAGCTGCTCGATCAGGGCCCGCGTCGCCTGGCGGATCAGCACATGGTCGTCGACCAGCAGGATCTTCATGGTCGCCAGCATACGCAGCGGCATGCCCGGCAGGGCTCATCCGATGGGATGAGGGGGGCTTCGCCGCCGGCCAAGGGCGGGCGCGCCAGATGCGGATGGACTCGCCCGCGCGCCGGGCCGCACACTGGGCGGCATGCCTGAACCCGCCGCCCCGCATCCCGCCGCCCTCGCCAGCCTCAAGGTCATCGAACTCGGCCAGCTCATCGCCGGCCCCTTCGCCGCCAAGACCCTGGCCGACTTCGGCGCCGACGTCATCAAGATCGAGCCGCCCGGCACCGGCGACCCGCTGCGCCGCTGGCGGCTGTTGCTGGACGGCACCTCGGTGTGGTGGCAGGTGCAGTCGCGCAACAAGCGCTCGCTGGCGCTGGACCTGCGCACCCCCGAGGGGCAGGACGTGGTGCGACGCCTCGCGGCCGAGGCCGACGTGCTGATCGAGAACTTCCGCCCCGGCGCCATGGAGGCCTGGGGCCTGGGGCCGGACGCGCTGCTGGCCGCCAACCCGCGCCTCATCATGCTGCGCGTGAGTGGCTACGGGCAGACAGGCCCCTACCGCGACCGGCCCGGCTTCGGCGTCGTGGCCGAGGCCATGGGCGGGCTGCGCCACCTCACCGCCGAGCCGGGACGCGTGCCGGTGCGCGTGGGCGTGAGCATCGGTGACACGCTGGCCGCGCTGCACGGTGTCATCGGCATCCTGCTGGCCCTGCAGCACCGCCACGCCACCGGCCAGGGCCAGGTCATCGACGTGGCCCTGTACGAGGCCGTCTTCAACTGCATGGAGAGCCTGCTGCCCGAGTACAGCGCCTTCGGCGTGGTGCGCGAGGCCGCGGGCAGCGCCATGCCCGGCATCGCGCCCACCAATGCCTACCGCTGCCAGGACGGCGGCTATGCCCTCATCGCCGGCAACGGCGACAGCATCTTCCGCCGGCTGATGGCGCTGATCGGCCGCGACGACCTCGGCCAGGACCCCGCCCTGGCTGACAACGCCGGGCGCGTGGCCCGCGTGGCCGAGATCGATGCCGCCATCGGCGACTGGGCCGCGCAGCGGCCGGTCGACGCCGTGCTGCGGGCGCTGGACGGGGCCGGCGTGCCGGCCGGCCGCATCTACACCGTCGCCGACATCGCCGCGGACCCGCACTACCAGGCTCGCGGCATGCTGCAGGAAGTGCAACTGCCCGACGGGCGCGCCCTCGCGGTGCCGGGCATCTGCCCCAAGCTCTCGGCCACGCCCGGCGGCCACCGCCGCAATGCGCCCAGCCTCGGGCAGGACTCGGAAGCCGTGCTGCGCGAGCTGGGCCTGAGCGCGGCGCAGATCGCGCAATTGCGGGCGCAGGGCATCGTCCACTGAGCCTTCGGGCGTGGCGGGCCGGCGCAAAATCGGCGCGTGACGACTCCCGCCTGCGCCCTCGGCGCCCCCGCCCTCAGCCTGCGCCACTACGGCCCCTCCCGCGGCAGCCATTCGCACGACCACGCCCAGGTGCTGTGGGCGCTGGACGGTGCGCTGGAGCTGGCGGTGGACGGCCGCGGCCAGCGGCTGGCGGCAGGGCAGGGCCTGTGGATCCCTCCCCAGGCCGTGCACGACTTCGAGGCCCCGCAGGGCAGCCGATGTCTGGTGCTGGACACGGCCGACCCCGCCTGGCTCGACCGCCCACCGAGCCCAACGCATACGCAGCTGGTGGACCACCTGGCCCGCTTCCTGGCCGCGTCGCTGGAGCAGGGCCTGCCGCTGCCCAGGGCGCTGGGTGCGCAGTTGCTGGCCGAGGCCTGGGCGCCAGGTGGCGCCGGCGCGATGCGGCGTGGCGGCCGGGCCATCGACTGGGCGGGCCTGCAGCGCTGGCTGCAGACGCGGCTGGCCGCGCCGCTGACCGTGGCCGACCTGGCGGCCCGCGCCGGCCTGGCCGAGAGCCAGTTCCGCGCGCGCTGCCTCGCGGCCACGGGGCTCACGCCCATGCAATGGCTGCGTGCCCAGCGGCTGGCGCGCGCCCGCGCGCTGCGCGCCAGCGGGCTGCCGGTGGCCCTGGTGGCGCAGCGCGTGGGCTACGACTCGCCCTCGGCGCTCACCGCCGCGCTGCGCCGCGAAGGCCGGCCGCGCGGCGGCTGACCGTCGGCGCGCGACGGTCGGCCGGCGTTGCGCGACGAGGCCGGCCCGAGACTGCCGGCATGCCCACCCGTGCCGACCTGCTCGCCCTTGCCGCCATCGCCCTGTGGGCCAGCCTCGCCGCCCTGGGCGTCACGCTGGCCCACGTGCCGCCCTTCCTGCTGACCGGGCTGGGCCTGCTGGTCGGCAGCCTGCTGGCGCTGCCGCTGTCGCGCTTTCGCCTGCGCGCCTGGGCCGTGCCGCCGGCCACCCTGGCGCTGGGCGTCTACGGCCTCTTCGGCTTTCACCTGCTGCTCTTCAGCGCGCTGCGCACCGCGCCGGCGCTGCAGGTCAACCTCGTCAACTACCTCTGGCCGCTGGGCATGGTGGTCCTGGCGCCGCTGATGCTGCCCGGCCTGCGCTGGCAGGCGGCGCAGCTCGCGGCCGCGCTGCTGGGCTTTGCCGGCGCGGCGGTGGTCATCCTCGGCGGCGCGGGGACGGGCGCGGGAAATGGCCGTGGCGTGCTGGCGGGCGGCTGGCATGCGGGCTATGCCCTGGCCCTGGGGTCGGCCTTCGTGTGGAGCACGTATTCGCTGGCGCTGCGGCGCGTGCCCGCCTTCCCGACGAGCGCCGTGGGCAGCTTCGCGGCGGTGTCGGGCGTGCTGTCGCTGGCCTGCCATGCGGCGTGGGAGCCGGCCGTGCAGTTGAGCCCACGCGACTTGGCCTTGATCGCCGCGCTGGGCCTGGGGCCGCTCGGGGGCGCCTTCTTCCTGTGGGACGCCGCGCTCAAGGCCGGCGATCCCCGGCGCATCGGCCTGCTGGCCTTCCTGACGCCGCTGCTGTCCACCGCCGTCGTGCTGGCGGTGACGGGCCAGGCCCTGTCGACCTCCCTCGTGCTGGGCGGGCTGATGATCGTGGCCGCGGCGGCCTGGGGCAGCCGGGCGACGACGGTTCGCCGTTAGCGCGACACCATGATCCGCAGGCCCAAGCCGATGAAGACCGTGCCGGCCAGCCGGTCCAGCCAGGGGCCGACGGCGGGGCGGCGGTTGAGCCAGGCGCCGACCCGGCCCGAGAACCAGCCCAGCAGCCCGAAGAGCAGGGCGGCCTGGGCGGTGAAGAGCAGGCCCAGCAGCCCCAGCTGCATCGGCACCGGCCCCTGGCCCGCCACGACGAACTGCGGCAGGAAGGCCAGGAAGAAGAGCACCACCTTGGGGTTGATGGCATTGGCCGCCAGCCCCTTGGCGAACAGCCGGCGCAGCGGCGCCGCGCCGCCCGACGCGTCGCCCATGCGCACGCGGCCGGCATGACGCCAGGCCTGCACGCCCATCCACACCAGGTAGAGCCCGCCCGAGAGCTTGAGCAGCGTGAAGGCCAGCGGCGAGGTCGCCACCAGCGCGCTGACGCCCACCACGGCCAGCAGCGTGTGGCTGAGGCAGCCCAGGGCGCATCCCAGGCCGAAGGCCATGCCCGCCCGCCGGCCGCGCGACATGCCCATGCTCAGCACCATCAGGTTGTCGGGCCCCGGCGTGGCCGTGAGCACGGCGGCGGTGGCGAGGAAGGCGAGGGTCTGGGCGAGGCTGAGCACGGGCGTGGGCAGGAGCTGAGGGCGGCGCGGCGATTGTGGACGCGCTTGCAGAACGCAAATATTTCGATGAAAATGGAAATATGGAAGAAACAGACGTCATCCGCAGCCTCGCGGCCTTGGCCCAGCCCTTGCGGCTGCAGGTCTTCCGGGCCCTGGTCGTCGTCGGCGACGCGGGACTGACCCCCGGCGCCATCCACGACGCCCTTGGCGTGCCGCCCGCCACCCTGTCCTTTCACCTGAAGGAACTCGTCAATGCCGGCCTGGTGACGCAGGAGCGCGCCAGCCGCAACCTCATCTACCGCGCCAACTACGAGCGCATGAACGGCCTGCTGGGCTACCTCACCGAGAACTGCTGCCAGGGCGCGGCCTGCGTCAAGAAAGACGCCGGCCGCGCCTGCGGCTGCTGAACCCCATGACCACACACGTCCTCATCCTCTGCACCCACAACTCCGCCCGCAGCGTGCTGGCCGAAGGCATGCTCAACCACTGGGCCCGCAAGCTCGGCTGCGACGTGCAGGCCCACAGCGCCGGCAGCGCCCCCAGCGGACGCGTCAACCCCTTCGCGCTGCAGGCGCTCAACGACGCCGGCATCGACACGAGCGGCTACCGCAGCAAGAGCTGGGACGAGTTCAGCGGGGAGGGCGCGCCGCCGCTGTCCCTCGTCATCACCGTGTGCGACAGCGCCGCCGCCGAGGCCTGCCCCGTGTTCTTCGGCGCGGCCGGCGAGCCGGTCAAGGTGCACTGGGGCTATCCCGATCCCTCCAACGCCGAGGGCGGTGACGAAGGGCGGCGCCGCGCCTTCGAGCTGACGCGGCAGGCCATCGGCTACCGCATGCTGCAGTTGCTGCAGCTGCCGCTGGACACCCTGGGCAAGGCCGAGCTCCAGCAGGCGGCGGCCGGCATCGCCCGGAGCTGACGCGATGACGCCGTTGCGCCCCCTGCTGGCCGAGGCGATCGGCACCGCGCTGCTGCTGGCCGTCGTCATCGGCTCGGGCGTCATGGCCGAGCGCCTGGCGGGGGGCAACGTGGCGCTTGCGCTGCTGGCCAACACCCTCGCCACGGTGGGCGGGCTGTATGTGCTGATCGAAATCTTCGGCCCCGTCAGCGGCGCCCATTTCAATCCGGCCGTCAGCATGGTCATGGCCTGGCGCGGCGAGCTGCGCGCGGCGGCGCTGCCCGGCTACGTCGCCGCTCAGCTGCTGGGCGCCATGCTCGGCGCCTGGCTGGCCCATGCCATGTTCGACATGAGCCTGCTGCAGTTCTCCACCAAGGTCCGTGGCGGCACGGGCCAGTGGATCGCCGAGGGCGTGGCCACCTTCGGCCTGCTGCTGGCCATCCTGCGCGCCCCCGCGGGCCGGGCGTCGGCCATGGTGGCGGCCTACATCGGCGCCGCCTACTGGTTCACCGCCTCCACGTCCTTCGCCAACCCCGCGGCCGTGTTCGGCCGCCTGTTCAGCGACAGCTTCGCCGGCATCGCGCCCGCCAGCGCACCGGCCTTCGTCGTCGCGGAACTGCTGGGTGCGGCCCTGGCCGTGGGGGTCGACCGTGCATTGAAGGAGCAGGCCCGAACATGAACACACCCATCACGTTGCGTCAGGCCGGCGCGTCCGACTGGCCCGCCGTCGAGGCCCTGCTGCGGGCCCACAAGCTGCCCACCGAGGGCGCCCGCGATCACCTCGCCACCTACCTGCTGGCCGTCAGCGGCTGGGAGGTGGTGGGTTGCGCCGGCGCCGAGATCCACGGCAGCGTGGCGCTGCTGCGCTCCGTGGCCGTCGCCCCCGGCCTGGCCGGGCAGGGCATCGGCCGCCTGCTGGTGGAGCGCCTGCTGCAGGAGGCCCGCGCGCGGGACCTCGCGGCGATCTACCTGCTGACCGTCACGGCGCCGGAATACTTCGCCCGGTACGGCTTCAAGCGCATGAAGATCGAGGACGCGCCCCGGGCCCTCAAGGCCTCGGCGGAGTTCCAGGGCGCCTGCCCCGCCTGCGCCGCGCTGATGGCGCTGCCCTTGCGGTCCGCCCCGGCGGCCGAGCCCGGCCTGCCGGTGGCGGTGCTGGGGGCCGGCCCGGTAGGCCTGGCGGCGGTGGCGCAGCTGGTCGAGCGTGGCCTGCCCTTCGTCGTGCTGGAGGCCGGCGAGCAGGTGGGCGCCAACCTGAGCGACTACGCCCACGTGCAGCTGTTCTCGCCGTGGCGGTTCGACGTCGACGCCGCCATGGCGCGGCTGCTGGCGCCCACCGGCTGGTCGCCCCCGCCCGACGCGGAGCTGCCGCGGGCCGGCGAGGTCGTCGAGCGCGTGCTCAAGCCCTTTGCCGCCCTGCCGCAGGTGGCTGCCTCGCTCAAGCTCGGTGCCCGGGTGACGGCCGTCAGCCGCGAGGGGCTGGACAAGGTCAAGACCGCCGGCCGCGAAGCTGCCGCCTTCCTGGTGCGTTATGTGCAGGACGGCCGGGAACAGGAACTGCGCGCCCGCGCCGTCATCGATGCCACCGGCACGTGGAACCAGCCCAATCCCCTCGGCGCCAACGGCCTGAAGGCCCTCGGCGAGGCCGAAGCGGCGGACCGCATCTTCTACGGCATCCCGGACGTGGCCGGTGCCCTGCGCAGCCGCTACGAGGGCAAACGCACGCTGGTCGTGGGCGCCGGCCATTCGGCCGCGAACGCCTTGCTGGCCTTGGCCGAACTGGCGAAGTCGTCGCCGGGCACGCGCCTGGCCTGGGCGGTGCGTTCGCCGGTGCTGCAGCGCGTGTTCGGCGGCGGCAGCGCCGACGCCCTGCCGGCTCGCGGCGCCCTGGGGGCCTCGTTGCGGCGGCTGCGCGACAGCGGCGCGCTGGAGTTCTTCGGCGGCCTGCGCATCGATCGCGTCGAGCGCATGGGCGACCGCTTGCGCGTGAGCGGCCTGGATGCGCAGGGGCAGCCGGTCGCCGTCGAGGACATCGACGAGATCGTCTGCGCCACCGGGCAGAGGCCCGACCTGTCGCTGACCGCCGAACTGCGCCTGAAGCTGGATCCATGGCTGGAGTCGACGGAGGCCCTGGGGCCGCTGGTCGACCCCAACCTGCACAGCTGCGGCACGGTACGCCCCCACGGCCACCGCGAGCTGGCCCATCCAGAGCCCGGGTTCTACACCGTCGGCGTGAAGAGTTATGGGCGCGCGCCCACCTTCCTGATGGCCACCGGCTTCGAGCAGGCCCGCTCGGTCGTCGCGGCGCTGGCCGGCGACCTCGCGGCGGCTGATCGCGTCGAGCTGGAGCTGCCCGAGACCGGCGTGTGCTCCGCCGGTCCGGCCGAGGCGGGCACGGCTTCGGGCTGCTGCGGGCCGGCACCGGCCGTCGCGGCCTTGCCGAAGGTGGTGGCGGCCCCGCGCTGCTGCGGTTGAAGTGATGGGCTCCACCCGGATGCGCGTCGTCGCTTCGCTGGGCGTCGCCCAGACCCTGGCCTGGGCTTCGTCGTATTACCTGCCGGCCCTGCTGGCGCGGCCGACGGCGCGCGAGCTGGGCGTGGCCGAGCCGACGGTGTTCGCCGCCTTCTCGGCGGCCCTCGTCGTGTCGGCCCTGGTGGGGCCGCACTCGGGCCGGCGCATCGACCGCTGGGGCGGCCGGCCCGTGCTGATGGCCACGAGCTGCCTGTTCGCGCTGGGCCTGGCGGCCATGGCGCTGGCCAGCGGGCCCGTGAGCCTGTTTGCCGCCTGGCTGGTGATGGGCGCGGCCATGGGGAGCGGCCTGTACGAGGCGGCGTTCGCGTCGCTGGTGCGCCTGTACGGCCACGAGGCACGCGGCGCCATCACCGGCATCACCCTCATCGCCGGCTTCGCCAGCACGGTGGGCTGGCCGCTGACGGCCGCGCTCGAGCACATCTGGGGCTGGCGCGGCGCCTGCTGGGCCTGGGCAGCGCTGCATCTCGTCGTGGGCCTGCCGTTAAATGCCTGGCTGCCGCGCGCCGGGGCAGCCGCGGAGCCCGCCCGGAGCGAGCTGCCACCGCCCCGGGCGGATGCACCGCCGCCATTGCGGACCGCCGCGCTGCTGGCCTGGGTGTTTGCGGTGACCTGGTTCGTCAGCACCGCCATGGCCGCCCACCTGCCGCGCCTGCTCGACGCCTTGGGCGCCGCGCCGGGGGCGGCGGTGGCCATCGGCGCGCTGGTGGGGCCGGCCCAGGTGGCGGGGCGGCTGCTGGAGTTCGGCGTGCTGCGGCGCCTGCACCCGCTGCACTCGGCCCGGGCGGCGGCCCTCATGCACCCGCTGGGCGCGGCGCTGCTGGCCCTGCTGGGTGCGCCAGCGGCGGCGGCCTTCGCGCTGCTGCACGGTGCCGGCAACGGCATCCTCACCATCGCCAAGGGCACGCTGCCGCTGGCCCTCTTCGGTGCTGCGGGCTACGGGCAGCGCCAGGGGCTGCTGGTGATGCCGGCGCGCCTGGCCCAGGCCCTGGCGCCCTGGCTGTTCGGCCTGCTGCTCGTGCGCTTCGGCGCCGCCGCGCTGTGGTGCTCAGCCGCGCTGTCCCTCAGCGCGCTGGCGGCCCTGGCGTTCATCCGGGTGGGCGGCCGGCACGCCGACGCGCCGCCCGCGGCGGCCTGAGCTCAGTCGCGGAAGCTCGGCGCCGCGCCCTTGCCGGCCATCATGGCCTGGGTGAGGTCCTCGCTCATCAGCATGGCGGCGTTCCAGGTGGCGATGTAGTTGAGGCCGTCGGCCACGGAGTGGTCGCGGGCGTAGTTCAGCTGCTCCTTGGTGCCGCGGATGGACAGCGGCGACTTCGCGGCGATGGCCGCTGCCACCTCGCGCACGCCGGCCTGCAAGGCCTCGCGGCTGTCGAACACGCGGTTGACCAGGCCGATCTCGCGCGCCTCGGCCGCCTCCACGCGACGGCCGGTGTAGGCCAGCTCGCGCACCAGGCCCTGGCTGCCTATGAGCTTGGGCAGGCGCTGCAGCGTGCCGACGTCGGCCACCATGCCGATGTCGATCTCCTTGATGGAGAAGTAGGCGTCGGCGCTGCAGTAGCGCATGTCGGCGCAGCAGACGAGGTCGATGCCGCCGCCCACGCAGGCGCCGTGGATGGCCGCGAGCACCGGCTTGCGGCAGCGCTCCAGGCTGGTGAGGGTGTCCTGCATGTCGAGGATGACGCGGCGCAGGGCCTCGCGGGTGCGGCCGTCGCAGGGGTCCTGGATCTGCGGCGCCAGGCCCATCATCATCGACAGGTCGATGCCGGCCGTGAAGTGGCGGCCTTCGCCCTCCAGCACGGCCACGCGCGCCTCGGGCTGGGCGTCGACCCAGTCGAAGGCGCGGCGGATGTCCTGCCACATCGTGGCGTTCATGGCATTGGCCTTGTCGGGGCGGTTCAGGCGCACGGTGGCGATGCGGTCCTGGACGGAGACGGTGAGGGTGTCGAGCTGCATGGGGTCGGGTCAGCGGGCAGAGGTGTGCTCGCGCAGCCAGCGCGCGAGGGTGGGTTCGTCGGTGTCGCCGGCGGCGACGGCGAGCATGGTCAGGGTGGCGTCCGCCTGGGACGCTGTCAGGCGCCTGCCGTTCAGGAAAAGGAAGAGGCCGATGGCCAGGAATGCGGCGCGCTTGTTGCCGTCGACGAAAGGATGGTTCTTGGCCAGGCCCACGCCGTAGCTGGCGGCGAGGTCGAACACGTCCGGCTCGCCGTAATGCGCGAGGTTGCCGGGGCGGGCGAGGGCGGATTCGAGCAGGCCCTCGTCCCGCAGCCCCGCCGCGCCGCCATGCTCGCGCAGGCTTTCGCCGTGCAGCAGTTCCAGCGCTCGACGATCAATCCAGACCCAGCTCATTTGGCGAGTTGGTGAAAGGTGTCGCGGAATTCGCGCATGAATTCGCGGCCCGCTTCGATCTGCTCTTCGACACTCGGGTCGTAAGGCGTCAGGGTCACGCCGTTGGCGGCCTCGGTCAGGTAGAGCACATCCCCCTTCTCCACCTTCAGCCGCGCCAGCACCTCCTTGGGCAGGATGACGCCGACCGAGTTGCCGATCTGGGTGAGTTTCAGTGCGCTCATGGATTGACTCCGTTATAACGTCTGTAATACTAACCTTCGCCTTCCCCGACCACAAGCGTCCCCCACCGACATGAAACGCCGCAACTTCCTGAGCGCCGCGCCGGCCTTGTCGGCGGCCACGGCCGCCACCGCCGTCATGACCACGCCCGACTTCCGCTGGCCCGAGCTGACGGCCGCCGACGCCCGCCGCGAGATGGCCGAGGGGCGGCTCACGGCGCTGACGCTGACGCAGGGCTACCTGTCCCGCATCGCCGCGGTGGACCGAGACGGCCCGCGGCTGAACAGCATCATCGAGCTCAACCCGGACGCCGAGGCCATCGCCGCCGAGCGCGATGCCGAACGCGCCGCCGGCAAGCTGCGCGGCCCGCTGCATGGCCTGCCGGTGCTGGTCAAGGACAACATCGCCACCCACGACCGCATGGCCACGACGGCCGGCTCCATCGCCCTGGCCGGTGTGCCCGTGCCCCGGGACGCCACGCTGGTGGCGCGGCTGCGCGAGGCCGGTGCCGTGCTGCTGGGCAAGACCAATCTCTCGGAGTGGGCCAACTTCCGCGGCAAGGCCTCGGTCAGCGGCTGGAGCAGCCGCGGCGGCCAGACCCTCAACCCCTATGCGCTCGACCGCACGCCCAGCGGTTCGTCGTCGGGCACCGGCGCGGCCCTGGCCGCCAACCTCGCGCTGCTGGGCGTGGGCACCGAGACCGACGGCTCCATCACCTCGCCGGCGGCCGTGCAGGGCCTGGTGGGCGTGAAGCCGACGCTGGGCCTGGTCTCGCGCCACGGCGTCATCCCCATCGCCTTCTCGCAGGACACGGCCGGCCCCATGTGCCGCACGGTGGCCGACGCGGCCCTGCTGCTCTGGGCCCTGGCCGGCGTCGACCCCGCCGACCCGGTGACGGCCTCGCAGCAGGGGCGTTTCGACCGCGACGCGCTGCTGCAACTGCCCGCCGGGGCGCTCAAGGCCAAGCGCCTGGGCGTGGCCGTCAACCTGGTGGAAGGCCACAACCGCGCGACGGTCGCGCTGTTCGACGCCGCCTGCCAGACGCTCGAGGCCGCCGGCGCGACCCTTGTGCGCGAACCGCTGCCGCAGGTGCCGGCCATGGGTGCGGGCGAACTGGACGTCCTGGTGCACGAGATGGCCGCCGCCATGGCGGGCTACCTGCGCGACTTCGCCCCCACCGGCCCCTTCAAGACCATCGCCGACCTCGTTGCCTTCAACCAGGCCCATCCCGAAACCCTGGCCCTGTTCGGCCAGGAGTGGTTCGAGGCCGCGGCGGCCTCGGTCCAGGCAGGTGGCCTCAAGGCGCCCAAGTACCTGAAGTCGCTCGCCGCAGGCCAGCGGGCCGCGCGCGCCCAGGGCATCGACGCGATGCTGAAGAAGCACCGGCTCGACGCCATCGTCGCGCCCACCTCGGGCCCCGCCTGGCTCATCGACCCCGTCAAGGGCGACCAGGACACCACGCCCTCGGCCACCACGCCGGCCGCCGTGGCCGGCTATCCGCACGTGACCGTGCCCATGGGCCAGGTCAGTGGCCTGCCGGTGGGCCTGTCCTTCTTCGGCACGGCCTGGACCGATGCGCAGTTGCTGGCCCTGGCCGCCGACTACGAGCGCCGTTCGCCCCTGCGCCGCCAGCCGCTTTTCAAGCCCACGGCCGCGGCCTGACCCCGCCGTCGTGCACACTGCCGCCATGATCCACGCCTCTAAACGCATCGTCGGCGGGTCCGGCCTCGCCGCCGTGCTCGTCAAGCGCGCCCCCGTCCTCGAACTCGACTGGGACACGCGCAGCAAGAGCCGCTTCTCCGCCACCGACTCCACCGGCCGCGAGATCGGCGTCGTGCTGCCGCGCGGCACCGCCCTGCGCGGCGGCGACGTGCTCGTCGCCGAGGACGGCACGCTGCTGCGCATCGTCGCGTCGGCCCAGCCCGTCATGCAGGTGCGCCACTGCACCGAGCACGGCTCGCCCTTCGACCTGCTGCGCGCCGCCTACCACCTTGGCAACCGCCACGTGCCGCTGGAGTTGCAAGCCGGGCTGCTGCAGTTCGAGCCCGACCCCGTGCTGGCCGACATGCTGCGCCGGCAGCACCTCGTCGTGACCGAAACCCGGGCCGCCTTCGAGCCCGAGGGCGGTGCCTACGGCGAAGGCGCCGGCCATGGCCATCACCACGGCCACGCCCATGCCGAACCTCCCGCCGGCAAGCCGGTGGCCATCCCGGTCCACGTGCACGGCCCCGGCTGCGGCCATGACCATGGCCACGATCACCCGCACGGCCACGGCCACGACCACGGGCATGGCCATTCCCACTGAGCCCGCCCTGCTGCACCTGCTCTGGCTCGCCTCGCCGGCCCTGCCGGTGGGCGGCTTCAGCTACTCGGAGGGCCTGGAGGCGGCGGTCGAGGCCGGCCTCGTCGACGGCGAGGCCAGTGCCGGGGACTGGCTGCTGAGCCAGCTCGAACTCGTGCAGGCCCGCGCCGAACTGCCGGTGGTCGCGGCAGCCCACGCCGCCGCCCTGGCGCTCGACGGCCCCCGCCTTGCCGAGCTCAACGCCTGGGTGCTGCAGACGCGCGAGACCAGCGAAAGCCTGCAGCAAGCCCGCCAGATGGGCCGCAGCCTGCTCGTCTGGATGCAAGGCCTGGTGCCCGACGCCGCCGTGCTGCCGCTGCTGCAGGCCCTGGCCCCGGCGACGGCCTGGCCCGTCGCCATGGGGGCGGCCGCCGCGGCGCGCGGTGCCGCGCTGGAACCGGCCGTCACCGCCGTCGCCTTCGGCTGGGCCGAGAACCTCATGCAGGCGGCCGTGCGCTGCGTGCCCCTGGGCCAGACGGCCGGGCAGCGGCTGCTGGCACGCCTCGTGCAAGCCATCCCGCAGGCCGTGGCGACGGCGCTGGCCGCGCCCGAACCCCTGGCCTTCGCGCCCCTGCTCGGCATCCATGGCGCCCGCCACGAAACGCAGTACTCCCGACTCTTCCGCTCATGAACATGCACGCCATCCCCCACCGCAGCAAGAAGCTGCCCCCGCTGCGCGTCGGCGTCGGCGGCCCGGTCGGCTCCGGCAAGACCACCCTCGTCGAGATGCTCTGCAAGACGATGCGCGAGCGCTGGGACCTCGTCGTCGTCACCAACGACATCTACACCAAGGAAGACCAGCGCCTGCTGACCGTGGCCGGCGCGCTCGAGCCCGAGCGCATCATGGGCGTGGAGACCGGCGGCTGCCCCCACACCGCCATCCGCGAGGACTGCTCCATCAACCTCGAGGCCGTGGACCGCATGCTGGAGAAGTTCCCCGACGCCGACATCGTCTTCGTCGAGAGCGGCGGCGACAACCTCGCCGCCACCTTCAGCCCCGAGCTGTCGGACCTCACCATCTACGTCATCGACGTGGCGGCCGGCGAGAAGATCCCCCGCAAGGGCGGCCCCGGCATCACCAAGAGCGACCTCTTCGTCATCAACAAGACCGACCTGGCGCCCCACGTGGGCGCCGACCTCGACGTGATGCGCAGCGACACCGCCCGCATGCGCCCGACCAAGCCCTGGGTCATGACCAACCTCAAGACCCGCGAGGGCCTGGACGAGGTGGTGCGCTTCATCGAGACGCGGGGCCTGCTCGTTGGCTGACGCCATTCGCTGGCCGGCGCGGCTGGCCCTCAGGGCCGAGCGCGATGCCGGCGGCGCGACCCGCGTGCAGGCGCGCCACGACGGGCCGCTGCGGCTGCTCAAGACGCTGTACCCGGAGGGCGGGGCGGTCGCGCATGCCGTGCTCGTGCATCCCCCCGGCGGGCTCGTCGGCGGCGACCGCCTCGACGTCGATCTCGACGTGCAGCCCGGCGCCCACCTGCTCGTGACGACGCCGGCTGCCACGCGCTTCTACCGCTCCACCGCGGGCGAGGCCACCCAGGCCGTGCGTGCGCGCGTGGGCACCGGCGCCCGCCTCGAATGGCTGCCCCAGGAGACCCTGGCCTACCCGGGCTGTCTGGCGCACAACGAGGTGAGGCTCGGCCTGGCGCCGGGCGGCAGCCTTTTCGCCACCGAGGTGCTGGGCCTGGGCCTGCCGGCCGCGGGCCAGCCCTTCGACGCGGGGCGGCTGCTGCAGCATCTGGAGATCGAGGGCCTGTGGCTGGACCGCGGCCGGCTCGACGCCGCGGACCGGGCCCTGCTCGACGGCCCCTGCGGCCTCGCGGGCCGGCGCGTGCTCGGCACCCTGGTCTATGCCCAGACCGAGGCGCTGCCCGACGCCGAGGTGCTGCTGGCCGACAGCCGGGCGCTGCCAGCCCTGGCGCCGATGTCGGGCGTGACCCATCTCGCCAGCCCGGCCGGGGCGCTGCTGCTGGCCCGCGTGGCCGGCGACGACATCGAGACCGTGACCCTTGCGCTGCGCCAGCTCAGGGTCTTGTGGCGTGAACGGCTGTGGGCCCTGCCGGCCTGTGCGCCGCGCATCTGGGCGACCTGATCAGGCGTAGCGCGTCGCGCGGCCCTCGCGCACGAAGGCCCAGAGCTGCAGGCCCAGGCGCTCGGCCGTGGCGACGGCCAGGCTGCTGGGCGCCGACACGCAGGCCAGCAGGCCGATGCCAGCCATCGCCGACTTGTGCACCAGCTCGTGGCTCGCGCGGCTGGACATGGCGACGAAGCCCGGCTCATGCGCTCCGCGGCGCACCGCCTCGCGGGCACGGGCGCCGATGAGCTTGTCCAGGGCGTTATGCCGGCCGACGTCCTCGCGCGCCAGGCGCAGCGTGCCGTCGGGCGCGCACCAGGCGGCGCCGTGCAGGCCGCCGCAGCGGGCGTTCAGGACCTGGGCTCGCGGCAGGGCGGCCATGGCACGGCCGAGGGCACCCGGGGCCAGCGCGGGTGCCTGCACCGGCGGCGGCTGCAGGGCGGAAAAATCGGCCAGGCTCTCCAGGCCGCACAGTCCGCAGCCGGTACGGCCGGCCAACTGGCGGCGGCGCAGCTTCAGGCCCTGCTCGCGGGCGGCGGTCAACGTCAGGGCCAGCTCGATGCCGTCGGCGCGGGCCTCGACCTCGAGGTCGACCAGCTCGTGGGGCTGCGTGATCCAGCCCTCGGCCAGCGCAAAGCCGAGGGCGAAGTCCTCCAGGTCGGCCGGCGACGCCAGCATGACGGCCTGGGACACGCCGTTGACGGTCAACGCGACGGGCAGTTCGACGGCGACTTCCTCGTCGGCGGCAGCGCCCACCGGACGCAGCTTGAGCAGGGCCTCGGTCACGGCAGAAGCGGGGTGCGGTACATGGCCGCGGATGATAGGAGCTGGCCCGCACCTCGCGAGCCATGAGGCCATGGCATGACAACGGCGGGCGCCGCTGCGGCGCCCCTCCTCGGGGCGGCTGGGCGATGATGGCGCCCCAACTTGGACTGCTCCGGGATCGCTCCGTGTACCTGCCCGCCCACTTCAAATCGGTCGATTACGACCTCGCCCTGCGCCTGATCGCCGAGCAGCCGCTGGCACTGCTGATCGGCCCCGACGCCCAGGGCGAGAGCTTCGGCACCCATGTGCCGCTGGTGGCCCTGCCGGGCGAGGGCCTGGTGCTGGAGGGGCACATGGCGCGCGCCAACCCGCACTGGGGATGGCTGTCGGCCCAGCGGCGCGTGCTGGCCGTCTTCAGCGGGCCCGATGCCTACGTGAGCCCGAGCCACTACGACTCGGTGAAGAACGTGCCCACCTGGAACTACGCGGCCCTGCATGCTTACGGCGAGGTCGAGCTGATCGACGGCGGCCCCGACAAGGACGCGCTGCTCAAGCGCCTGATCGGCCGCTTCGAGCCTGACTATGCCGAGCAGTGGCGCGGCCTGCCGGAGGACTACCAGCACAAGCTGCTCGGCGCCATCGTCGGCTTTCGCATCCGCGTGACGCGCTGGGAGCTCAAGCTCAAGATGAGCCAGAACCGCGCCGCCGTGGAGCGCCAGCGCATCCGCGAGGCCCTGGCGGCCTCAGACCGCGCCGCCGACCGCGACACGGCCGAGTGGATGGCCCGGCTGGAGGGCTGATCAGCCTTCCACCGTCTCGCCCAGGGCCCGCCGCAGGGCCATGGCTGCATGCGGCGCGCGCTCCTTGGCGCCGCTGATGAAGTAGACGAAGACGTCTCGCGGGCCGCTGGCCTGGGCGGGTGCCGGCTCGATGCGCGGCAGGCCCTCGGGTTCGCCGCCCTCGGCCCAGGCCCGGGCCGACGCGGCCAACTGCGGGAAGACCTCGGGCTTGCAGCCCAGCGGCTCGTCGCCGTGGGTGCGCATGATGCGGGTGTAGACGAAGTCGCCGGTCGCTTCGGCGATGGCGGGGTAGTCGTCCGATTCGGTGAACACCGTCGCGGCCTTGTAGCGGCGGGCCAGGGCCAGGTACTCCGGGCACTGGAAGCTGGCGTGGCGCACGTCCAGGGCGTGGCGCAGCTTCAGGCCGCCGACCTCGGCGGGCAGCAGGTCCAGGAAGGCGCGCAGGTCGGCCGCGTCGAAGCGGTGCGTCGGCGCCAGCTGCCAGACGATGGGGCCGAGCTTGTCGCCCAGCTCGGCGATGCCGCTGTCGACGAAGCGGCGGATGGAGTCGGCGCCGTCGGCCAGCACGCGGCGCTGCGTGGCGAAGCGGATGGCCTTGAGCGAGAAGACGAAGCCCTCGGGCGTCTCCTGCCGCCACTTGGCGAAGGTGGCGGGCTTCTGGGCGCCGTAATAGGTGCTGTTGATCTCGATGGCCGTGAGGCGCCGGCTGGCGTACTCCAGCTCGCGCGCCTGCGGCCAGCCCTTGGGATAGAAGTTGTCCCGCCAGGGCTCGAAGTTCCAGCCGCCGATGCCGACCCTGATCTTTCCTGCGCTCACGGTGCCTCCGCCGATGACTGGATGGAAATCCAGTCTATCGGTCAGTGCGATGGCGAGGCAAGCGCGCTTACATGCCGGCGTAGTTCGGCCCGCCGCCACCCTCGGGCGTGACCCAGACGATGTTCTGCGTCGGGTCCTTGATGTCGCAGGTCTTGCAGTGCACGCAGTTCTGGGCGTTGATCTGCAGGCGCTCGCCGCCCTCGGCCGGCACGAATTCGTAGACGCCCGCCGGGCAGTAGCGGCTCTCGGGGCCGGCGTACTTCGCGAGGTTGACCTGCACCGGCACCGCGTCGCTCTTGAGCGTCAGGTGCGAGGGCTGGTTCTCCTCGTGGTTGGTATTGGAGATGAAGACCGAGGACAGGCGGTCGAAGCTCAGCTTGCCGTCGGGCTTGGGGTAGGCGATGGGCTGGCACTCGGCCGCAGGACGCAGGGCGGTGTGGTCGGCCTTGTGGTTGTGCAGCGTCCACGGCGGGTTGGCGACGCCCAGCTTGGGCAGCAGCCATTGCTCGATGCCGGTCATCAGCTGGCCGGTGGTCTTGCCCTTCTTGAACCAGAGCTTGAAGTTGCGCGTCTGCTGCAGCTCCTCGTTCAGCCAGCTCTTCTCGAAGGCCTCGGGGTAGGCGGTGAGCTCGTCCTGCGCACGGCCAGCTTCCAGCGCCGGAGCCAGGGCCTCGGCGCAGAGCATGCCGCTCTTGATGGCCGCATGGCTGCCCTTGATGCGGGCGGCGTTGAGGTAGCCGGCGTCGCAGCCCACGAGGGCGCCGCCCGGGAAGACGGTCTTGGGCAGGGCCTGGGGCGTGCCGTTGTTGATGGCGCGGGCGCCGTAGCCGATGCGCTTGCCGCCCTCGATGTGGGCGCGGATGGCCGGGTGGGTCTTCCAGCGCTGCATCTCCTCGAAGGGGCTGAGGAAGGGGTTGTCGTAGTCCAGGCCGATGACGAAGCCCAGGGTCACCTTGTTGTCGGCCAGGTGGTAGAGGAAGCCGCCGCCGAAGGTGTCGCCCTGCATGGGCCAGCCGGCCGTGTGCACCACCTTGCCGGGCTGGGCCTTGTCCGCCGGGATCTCCCACAGTTCCTTGACGCCGATGGCGAAGGTCTGGGTGTCGCGGCCCTCGGCGAGGCGGTACCTGGCCAGCAGCTGCTTGCCGAGGTGCCCGCGGGCACCTTCGGCAAAGATGGTGTACTTGCCGAGCAGCTCCATGCCGAGCTGGAAGTGGTCGGTCGGCTCGCCGTCCTTGCCCAGGCCCATGTTGCCGGTGGCCACGCCCTTGACGCGGCCTTGCTCGTCGTAGAGCACCTCGGCCGCGGCGAAGCCCGGGAAGATCTCGACGCCCAGGGCCTCGGCCTGGCCGGCCATCCACTTGACCACGTCGGACAGGCTCACGACGTAGCAGCCGTGGTTGTGGAAGTTGCGCGGCACCAGCCAGTCGGGCGTGCGCTTGCTGTCGCCTTCGCCCAGGAAGAGCACGTCGTCGCCCGTGACGGGCTGGTTGAGCGGCGCGCCGAGTTCCTTCCAGTCTGGCAGCAGCTCGGTCAGGGCGCGCGGGTCCATCACGGCGCCCGACAGGATGTGGGCGCCGGGCTCCGAGCCCTTCTCGAGCACGACGACGCTGGCATCGGGCCTGAGCTGCTTGAGCCGGATGGCCGTGGCCAACCCCGCCGGACCGCCGCCGACGATGACCACGTCGTATTCCATGGACTCGCGGGGGCCGAACTGGGCGAGGATTTCTTCGGGCGTCATGCAGGTCTCCGGCATAGTGAATTGCGCGCGATTCTAGAGAGGCTGGGCCACGAATCGAACGATCGTGCTTTTTTAGTGCCCAGGCTCTAGCCCGGTAGGATCGCTGCAATCCATCCACAAGGCAGTCCCATGAGTTACTCCATCAACCTCGAGGGCCGCGTGGCCCTGATCACCGGCGCGTCCAGCGGCCTGGGCGAGCAGTTCGCCAAGACCCTGGCCCAGGCCGGCGCCTGCGTCGTGCTGGCGGGCCGCCGCGTCGAACGCCTGAAGGACCTGCGCGCGGAGATCGAGGGGCAGGGCGGCGATGCCCACGTCGTGCAGCTGGACGTCACCGACGTGGCGAGCATCAAGGCGGCCGTCGCGCATGCGGAGACCGAGGTCGGCACGCTGGACATCCTGATCAACAACTCCGGCGTCAGCACGACGCAGCGCCTCACCGACGTCACCGAGAACGACTACGACTACGTGATGGACACCAACACCCGCGGCGCCTTCTTCGTCGCGCAGGAGGTGGGCAAGCGCATGCTGGCGCGGGCGCGCGGCGCGGCGCCGGGCACCTTCATCGGCGGGCGCATCGTCAACATCGCCTCGATGGCGGGGCTGCGCGTGCTCGGCCAGATCGGGGTCTACGCGATGAGCAAGGCCGCCGTCATCCACATGACGCGCGCCATGGCGCTGGAGTGGGGCAAATACGGCATCAACGTCAACGCCATCTGCCCGGGCTACATCGACACCGAGATCAACCATCACCACTGGGGCACCGAGCAGGGCAGGAAGCTCGTCGAGCTGCTGCCGAGGAAGCGTGTCGGCCAGCCCAAGGACCTGGACACCGCGCTGCTGATGCTCTGTGCCAACGAAAGCCACTTCATCAACGGCGCCGTCATCCAGGCCGACGACGGCTTCGGCGTCTGACCGGCGATGCTGAAGCGAGACCTGACCCCGCTGGAGGCGCGCGTCCTGGCCGTCCTCGTCGAGAAGGAAAGCACGGTGCCCGACAGCTATCCGCTGTCGGCCAATGCGCTGACCGCCGGCTGCAACCAGAAGACCGCCCGTGATCCGGTGATGGACGTGTCCGAGGCCGAGGTGCTGGCGGCCGTGGAGGAGCTGAAGTCCCTCAGCCTGGTGAACACGGTGAGCGGCAGCCGCGTGGTGCGCTACGAGCACAACTTCGCGCGCGCCGCCGGCGTGCCGGGCGCGGCCGCGGCCCTGCTCACGCAACTGATGCTGCGCGGCCCGCAGACGGCCGCCGAACTGCGGCAGAACACCGAGCGCCTGCACCGCTTCGCCGACGTGTCGTCGGTCGAGGGCTTCCTGGACGAGCTGGCGCAGCGCGAGCCGCCGTTCGCCGTCAAGCTGCCCAAGGCGCCCGGGGCGCGTGAAGCGCGCTGGGCCCACCTGCTGTGCGGGCCGGTGTCGTCCGTCGAGCAGGCCAGCGCCGCGGCGGTGCCGCGCGACGAGGAGCTGGCCCTGCACAAGGCCGAGCTGGCGGCCCTGAAGGCCGAGGTGGCGTCGCTGCGCCAGCTCGTCGAGCGCATGGCCGCGGAACTGGGCATGGCGCCATGAGATACGCCGTCCCTGCCGACAAGAAGCTCACCTACGAGTGCCGCATCCCCATGCGCTGGGGCGACATGGATGCGATGGGCCACATCAACAACACGCTCTACTTCCGCTACCTGGAGATCGCGCGCGTCGACTGGCTCGCCAGCATCGGCGCGCCGCCCAACCCGGGCGGGCAGGGGCCGGTCATCGTCAACGCCTTCTGCAACTTCTATCGCCAGCTGAAGGCGCCCGGCGAGGTGCTGGCACGGCACTACGTCAGCGACCCGGGCCGCACCAGCTTCGAGACCTGGATCACGCTGGAGCGCACGGACGAGCCCGATGTCATCTACGCCGAGGGCGGCGCGACGACGCTGTGGTTCGACGCGGCGACCGACAAGGCCATCGCCTTGCCGGACTGGGTGCGGGAGATCGTCGCTTGATCAGCGGAAGGTGTACTTGGCGCTGACAAGCGAACCCAGCGCCAAAGCACGCTTGGCCTGGACAAGGTACACGATGGCAAGTGACCCCCGCAGCTTTGCGTGGTCGATACCAGAGCGCGCGCTGCCACGGACACGCTTCGAAGCAGTGTGTCCATCCAAGCGAGATTTCTAACGGCGCGGGTAATCACTGCGAGATGTCACCGTCGTCAATAGATATTGGTCTGGTATTAATTACCAGTTCTTGGGCGCGAGGGTGGCCTGGGTTGGTCTAGCATCACTTGGCCTAGAAATAGGCAGTTTGTTTGACTATATTGGGAGAGTAAAGTGAGATGGTTTAAGACATTAAATCGCAAGATTGTTTTTGTTTCCTTACTGTCCGTGTCCTTGTGGGCCTTGGCTAAGGTTTGGGGGCCGTTCTTTGTTGCGGCGGCGGGGGCGGGTTATGAGCAAACTACCTTAGGAAGCGATTCTGGAAACGAGTATGAGGCCGCACAAAAGCTGGCGAACATGTATCTTGCGCCTGCGCTGAATACGCCGGTGGCGATTTACAGGGCGTTGCGCGACGACTATGTGCGGGTCGTTTACTACGACGGGCAAATCGCTGATTTCAAGATCAAGCGGTGGCCCAGCACGATGCCGGTGGATTTTGACAAAACGGTACCAACCGTGGATACAAAGAGAAAGCCCGCCAGTGGTGGCGGTGGAAAGGATTATTGTAGAAATGGGAAATCCTATACCGACTATCGGACAGGATACTGGGGGGTCGAATCTGACGGGCCGACCTCTGGCCCCCCAGCTCCACTGGTAACAATCACCGTGCGCTGGATTTCCACTGGAGTGCAAACCGTATCCAATGGCTTTCGAAATGATTGTGTTAAATAATTGAAGACGCGCGACAAGGTGATTAAATTGACGAAGCGAAATTACCTGATTGCATTGGTGCTGTCTCTGGCTGCCGGAGGTATATATTTTGCGTCGGCGGGAGATGAGGCCAAGCTTGCCGACTCAAGCCTTGTCGCGATCCAAGGGAAGACTGGCAGTCCTGGAAAGTCGTTACAGACAGATCGGGAAGGTACTGAAGTGCAGGTGCTGCCTTCTCGTGCGGTCTCGCTGAACCCCGCCAAGCGTCCAGTTGACATCATGGAAAGGGCAGTTGCGGCGCAAAAAAGCAGCGATCCGATCGAGGTATATACGGCACTTCAGTTGGCGAGTGAATGCCAAGGCGTGCTGAATATGCAGGAACAGTTTCAGCTCTTCGCGGCGGGCCCCGGCATCAAAACGTTACTTGGGGGGCAATACAGCGAAAGCCGCCGAAAGGCCGTCGAGGCCCTGTTGGGCCGATGTGGAAAATTCATACAAGCCGGTAAGGTTTTTACATCGCGCCTTGTTGTGGCTCTCAAGGGCAGAGGAAAGCAGCTTTCGGAGGATTTTGTGACTGCGCCGAAGGACGAGGTGGAAGTCGGGCGGCGCGGATTGAAGATGATTCAGTCAGGTGAACCGGTGGTCGCGGACATTGGGTTAGCTTCAATACTTCCTGCCGTGAAGATCGTTGCGGTTGAAAGTGATTCTCGAACTGCCCATATTGTGTCCTTGGCGATGCTAGGGGCGGTATGCGACTTTGGGGTCGACTGCTCAAGCGGTGGCGTCAAGATGGCAACGATGTGTGCTCTTTCTGGCATATGTGAAACCGATTGGACGGAATTTTTGCTGGCTGACCTGAGTGAGTCTGAAAAACCGCAATTTTACCGCGCCAAGGAGCAGTATGTTAACTGGCTTAAGACCCTTGACGCGGAAGGGTCTGGGAAGCTTGAATTCAAGCCGAATACGTAGATCTGATCGCGCGCGCCGCGCGGTGTGGGTTTCTGACATGCCTACTACGCGTATGGACGACGGCGCCGAGTGCCTGTCTCCGTAGTCAGACCTGCAAAATCAATTTCCACGAGATTCGCTGACGGGACGGCCACGGCGAGCGGTCATGACGGGCGGAGCAGCGACTGGCGCGATTGAGCGGCATTGGCGCCGAGAACACCGTTGAACCCCGCCATGGCCGCTGCCAGCCCGGCCACCCATACGGCGATCAAGGCCGAATAAACGTGCTTCAGACTGCCGGCCAGCAATTGGCGCCGCAGCGCCCGCAGCAGCCAGCGGATGTTGAAGCCGGCCGCGCACAGCACCGCGTGCAACGCGTCCCCTTCGCTGCCCTTGAGCCAGCACTTGTCCATCCGGTGGTCGTGCTTGGCGTGGCCGATGGTCGGCTCGATGGCCTGCCGGCGCTTGAGCCAGCGCCGCTGCAGCGCATTCAGCGACTTGTACTTGCCCCGGTGGATCAGCTCCACCGGGGCGATGTCGGCATCGACACCGCGATAGCCCAGGTCGACGACGGCCACCTTGGGCTTGACGCCGAGGTCTTGCAGCAAGGTGCTGGTCTGCTCAAGCTGTGCGCTGAGCGTGTGGCCGTCGAAGGGGTTGCCGGGGAAGCTACGGGCGCCCACGATGAGGCCGCTCTTGTGCGCCACGGCCAGGCTGACCTTCACGCCGAACTCGTATGGCCGTCTCGCTTTCCCCTTGGAGATGCATTCGACCTCGGGCGCGTGCAGGGCGTAGAGCTTGTTCTTGTCGTGAGGCCGCTGGCTGCGGATGCGCTCGGCACGTTCCAGCCAGGGCTCGAGCTGGTCCTGTGCGGCCTGCGCCAGCATCGACATCTTGCGCTGCACCTCGCGCAGCAGCACGCCCAGGATCGTGCGCTGGCGGCGCACCACCTGGCGAAGTCGCTTGAACTGCTTGGCATGGGCGTAGCCGCCGGCACGACGGCGCAAGCTCTGGCCCTCACGCTCGTGCGTCATCTTGAGCTTCAGGCCCGCTCGCTTGGCCAGGCGGGCGATCTTGGCCCGTGCAACCTCCAGCAATCGGCTGTCCGTCGGGTGAGCGATGGCCTTTTCCTGGACCGTGGTGTCGACCGTCACGCGCTCCAGTTCGACGGGCTTGACCGCCTTCATCACGACCGCCGCTTCGATGGTGGTCTTGAGCAACTGCTCCACGCCGGCTTCGCCCAGCACGCGTCGGAAGCGACCGAGCTGCGTGGCGTCGCAGGGCAGCTTGCTCTGGTAGTACTCCATGCCGCTGAAAAGCTGCCACACCACGTTCTCGCTCCAGCGTTCGACCACCGATTCGTCGCTCTCGTTGAACGCGTGCTTGAGGTACAGCAGCGAGACCATCAACCGGATCGGCAGGCGCGGCCGACCCGCGCGGCTGACGCCGCCGGCAGCCACCACCCGCGTGGGGCCAAACATGTCAGCGTCCTCGCGGGACTTGCCCATGCGAGCCTTGCGTGCGAACAACGGGGCGAGCGACGCTTCAATCTGCGACCAGGGCATGCGCCGGCCGAGAACTGCGAGCGGGTGGCGGGGATCCACCATGCCATCCAGCCGCGCACGGAAGAAGTCGTCGGTCGCCATCGCCTGCCCTCCAGAACTCCCAGGAATCAATGGCCATTGAATTTGATTCTGGGAGTTCTGACCATCGGCATTCACCCCGCATCACCAGTGTTCATGCGGGTTGCGGGCGTTTTGCAGGGCCGACTCCGTAGTGCGCACCGTAGTGAACACTAGTGCGTTAGTTTGTCGGTGATGGCGCCAGTAGTACCTTTTGTGTGGCGCGTCAGTGGAAGATGTATTTCATACTCGCGTAGGCGAAACGGCCGCGCGGGTCGGTGTAGCTGGGGTCGTAGCCGGACAGGAAGAAATAGGCCTGCTGGGAGAACGGCGGCGACTTGTCGAAGAGGTTCTGCACGCCCGCGCGCAGCGTCAGCGCCTTGGTGGCTTCCCAGCCGGCCGACAGGTTCCACAGCGAGTACGAGCCCACGCGGCGGTCGGTCTTGCCGATGACGTGCTGGTCATCGTAGGCGGACAGGTAGCTGTTGGACAGCGTGGCCGAGAAGGGGCCGTCGTCCCAGTCCAGGGCCAGGTTGTGGCGCCAGCGCTGCACGACGCCGTCGTTGATGAAGACGCCCAGGTTGCTGACGAAGGGATCGCCGTCGCCGGTCTGCTGCTGGGACTTGAGCGTCAGCGTGCCGTTCAGACGCAGGCCGAACTGGCCGAGGCCGGTCTTGAGGTTGCTCAGCGCGATGCCGAGGTCCAGGCCGGAGATCTTCTGCTTGCCGCGGTTTTCCTTGATCAGGTCGATGGTGTCGATCTTGTCGTTGGGCCGGCGGTGCACCAGGCCGCCGTACTTGGCGAGGTTGCCGAGGATGACGTCCACGCCCAGCGTGCTGATGAGATTGGTCTTCTGGATGTTCCAGTAGTCGACGTTGAGGCTGACGCCGCGCCGCGGCTCGAAGACCATGCCCAGGGAGTACTGGCGTGACTTCTCGGGCTTGAGCTTGGCGTTGCTGTAGTTCAGCGTGGTCCAGATGTCGGAACAGTCGGTGACGGTGTTTTCCGGGTCCGCGGCCAGGCAGACCGGGTCCACCAGCGTGGCCGACGAGCCCTGCGTGACGGGGCGGTAGAGGTCGGACAGGCTGGGCGCGCGGAAGCCGCGGCCGACCGAGGCCCGCACCAGCAGCTCCGGCATGGGCACGTACTTCAGCCCGAGCTTGGGGCTGGCCGCGCCGCCGCTGACCTGGTAGTGCTCGTAGCGCAGCGCTGCGTCCAGCTCGAGCTGCTTGGTCACGGGCGCGCTGATCTCGGCGAACGCGGCGCCGACCCTGCGCGACTTGCCGAAGTCCGAGTCCGGGCCTTGCGAGGTCTCGCCGAGGATGAGGTCGTTCTTGAGCGCGTCGGATTGGTGGTAGTCCTGCTTCTCGCGGCGCAGCTCGCCGCCGAAGGCCAGGGCCAGATCGCCGCCGGCCAGCTGGCCGATGGCCTTGGAGGCCTTGAAGTCCAGGCTGTCCATGGTGCCGGTGGCGTGGCGCACCTCGCCGCGGATCTGCGCCTGCTCGTACAGCGCCAGGCCCGTGGCGCTGGACGGCCCGAACGCGTTCAGCGTGCCGGCGGCGAAGCCGTCCATGACCATCTGCTCGTTCAGGTAGCCCTGGTGGTCGCGGTCGGACACCTTGCTGGTGCTGTGGTTCAGCGCCCATTCGTAGTCCCACCCGCCCAGCAGTCCGGTGGTGCCCGCCACGAAGCGGCTGGTCGAGGCCACCAGTTCGCTGGTGCGCAGGCCCGCCTCTGCCAGTCGGGTGCGCACGACGATGATGCGGCGCTTGTCGCCGGCGTCGAACGCGGCCAGGCCGGTGTTCTTCAGCGCGGGCACGAGGGAGACGTCCATCTCGGCGTCGACGCGGTTGGGCGTGCCCGTGTAGTAGGTGCGGGCGCGCGCAACCGCGGCCTCGACGAAGAACTGGTGGCCGGCGCCGAGGTTGAAGATGCCGCGGCCGAAGGCGCTGCTCTTGTTGGACTTCGGGTACAGCTCGATGTCGCGCATGTAGTCGAAGGTGCAGCCGTCCACGCCCCCGATGCCGTCGGGCAGATAGAGGTTGGCCGGCGGGTTGCAGCCGTTGGCCGCCGCGGGGTTGATCGTGTAGCTGCTGATGACGTCGCGGCCATTGGCCTTGAAGCCTTCGGCGATCAGGAGGTCGCGCTGCTCGGAGCCGTCCAGGTTCTGGTCCAGCTTGATGTTGCCCGGAAAGGTGGCGCTGGACAGCAGGTCCGGCAGCCGCCCCGGGATGTCCAGCGCCTTGATGAACTTGCGGCGCGAGGCGTTCAGGCTGCTGGTGGTCTGCACGTCCAGCACGCCGAAGAGGTTGAAGCCGTCGCGGCCGAAGTCGCCCGCGCCGCCCGCCAGCGTCGCGGAGCGCTTGTTGGCGCCGCCGCCCTCGGTCGTGTTGCCGGCCAGGACGTTGAGGTCGATGCCGGAGAAGTCCTTGCGCGTGATGAAGTTGATGACGCCGCCGATGGCGTCGGAGCCGTACAGCGAGGACGCGCCGTCCAGCAGGATCTCCACGCGCTGGATGGCCGCGGCCGGGATGCTGTTCAGGTCCACGCCCGCGGCGTCTCCCGGCGAGGCGAAGTTGGCCATGCGCCGCCCGTTGAGCAGCACGAGGGTGGACGACACGCCCAGGCCGCGCAGGTTGGCCGCGTTGAAGCCCATCTGGTCGCGAAAGCCCCCATAGGCCACGCTGCCGCCGTCGGTGAGGTTGTTGGCGCTCGCGGCCACGCGGGCCACCAGCTCCGCCGCCGTCGTGACACCGGCCTTGTCGATCTCGGCCCGCGTGATGACCTGCACCGGCAGCGCCGTCTCGCCCTCGATGCGCTTGATGGCCGAACCCGTCACCTCGACGCGTTCGAGGGTGCTCTGGGCCTGCGCCTGGGCGGCGCCCAGCAGCATCAGCGTGGCGGCGAGGGCGGTGCGGGAAACGCGGGGTGTCTTCATCGACGGGGCTCCGTTCATGGGTCGCCCGAGTCTAGGCATGGCTTCGTCAGCCGCCTGTCCCCTGCAGGAAGAATCGTCTCGCGCGCGCCACGCCGGCCGTCGTCCCGATTGGGGGCAAAACCGACACGCCGGCTCTGTCATCATGCGCGGTCTGGACCAAGGAGGGTTGTGGGCATGAGGGCATGGATCTGGCGCGTGGGGGCGGCGATGGCCGCGATGGCTGTGGCGATGGGCGCGCAGGCAGCACCGGCGACGGTCGCGCCGGCCGCCAGCGTGCCGCAGGCGCGACAGCCGCGCGCCGCCGCACCCTCCGCTGCGGCGCGCCCGGCCGCGTCCGCGCCGGCCCCGGCCGCCCCGCGGCCCACGCATACCGAGGGCGGGGCCCTGTTGCCCGAGCCCGACTCGACCATCCGCGGCTATGCCGTGCCCATCGGCGGCGCCCTCAAGGCGGACAACGAGGAGGTCTGGCAGCGCATCGTGCAGCTGGCCGGCGGCAAGGGCGCACGCTTCGTCGTTTTCGGCACGGCCAGCGAGGATCCCGAAGCCAGCGCCAAGCAGGTGGTGGACCTGCTGCAGCGCCGCGGCGCCGTGGCCGAGGCGCTGCCGGTGGCGCCGCGCTTCCTGTGGGTGGACCTGAACAAGGTCGTGCGCGATCCGGCCCTCATCGCCAAGGTCAAGGCCGCCAAGGGCATCTTCTTCACGGGCGGCGTGCAGGAGCGCATCGTCGACGTGCTGCAGCCCGGCGGCCAGAGCACGCCCATGCTGGAGGCCATCTGGGAGGTCTACCGCAAGGGCGGCGTCGTGGCCGGTACCTCGGCGGGCGCGGCCATCATGAGCACCATCATGTTCCGCGACGCGCCGAGCGTCGTGAACATCCTCAAGGGGCGCTTCGTCGACGGCAAGCAGGTGGACCGCGGCCTGGGCTTCGTCGGCCCCAACCTGTTCGTCGACCAGCACTTCCTCAAACGCGGCCGGTTCGGCCGCATGATCCCGCTGATGATGGCCAAGGGCTACAAGATCGGACTGGGCGTGGACGAGAACACGGCGGCCATCATCCGCGGCGACGAGATCGAGGTCATTGGCGACCGTGGCTGCATGATCGTCGACCTGACCGAGGCCAGGTCCGATCCGTCGCTCGGCGCCTTCAACGTTCAGGGCGCGCGCCTGTCCTACCTCGAGCATGGCGACCGCTACCACCTGCGGGCCCGCTCCACCACGCCCTCGGCCCCCAAGCTGCGCGGCGATCTGCACGACGCCGAGTCGCCCAACTTCCGCCCCTACTACACCGACGACGTCTTCCACCTCGACATGCTGGGCGACTCGACCATCTCCGGGGCGATGAGCCGGCTGATCGACAGCGTGCGCAAGGAGGTCAAGGGCCTGGCCTTCGACGTGCTGCCGCGCCAGGGCGACCCGCTCGCCGAACTGGGCTTCCTGTTCCGCCTCTACAAGGGGTCCGACTCCCTCGGCTGGAGCACCGAGGAGTTCGGCGGCGAGCAATTCACCGTCGTCAACCTCTACCTGGACATCAGCCCGGTGCGCCTGCCCATGCCCTTGTACGGCGGCTGGACGCCGCCCAGGGCGGCTGCCGCACCGGCCTCGGCGCCGTCCGCACCGGCCTCCTCGCCGCCCTGACGCTCACGGCTTGCAGCGTTTGTTGACGGGCGCTTGCGATTCTTCGGGACCGACCCGCTGTCGCGGCGGGCGCCGAGCTGCCAAGATGCCAGGTTCCTGATTTCCCCACGCCCGGCCGGCCCGCCGGGCTCCCACGCCGATCTTGATTTCCAACGCCCCCACCGGCACCGTCGTCCTCATCGGCGGCGCCCTCCAGGCCGGCAGCGACGCCGTGTGGCAGCGCATCGTCGATGAAGCCGGCGGCCCAGGTGCGCCCATCGCCGTCTTCCCGACGGCGGCCCACGACCCCGAGCGCATCGGCGCCCACATCGTGGCGGCGCTGAACCGCTGCGGCGCCCGTGCCGAGGCCGTGCCGGTGGCGCCCCATCTCGAAGGCGTGGACCTGCAAGCCCGCCTGCACGACCCGGACCTCGTCGCCCGTGTCGCCGCCAGCCGCGCCGTCTTCTTCTCGGGCGGTGCCCAGGAACTCATCGTCGACACCCTGCAGCCGGGAGGCCGAGCGACGGCCATGCTCCAGGCCATAAGCGCCGTCTTCGAGGCCGGCGGCGTCATCGCCGGCACCAGCGCCGGCGCGGCGGTCATGAGCCGGCTGATGTTCCGCGACGCCATGGACAACCTCGCCGTGCTCAAGGGCCAATGGCGCGCCGGCCACGAGTACGACCAGGGCCTGGCCTTCGTCTCTCCTGACCTGCTCGTCGACCAGCATTTTCTCAAGCGCGGGCGCATCGGCCGCCTGCTGCCGGCCATGCGCGCCCTGGGCTACCGGCACGGGCTGGGCGTGGACGAGAACGCGGCGGTGGTCATCAAGGGGGCCGCGCTCGAAGTCATCGGCGGCAGCGGCGCCGTGCTCGTCGACCTGGCCGAGGCGAGCGCCGATGCCGAGCTGCCCGCCTTCAACCTGCGCGGCGCGCGGCTGTCCTACCTCGATGCGGGCGACCGCCACGACCTGGCCAGCGGCGTGACGACACCCTCGCAGCGCAAGCTGCAGGGCAGGCGCGTCGACCCGGCCGCCGCCGGCTTCACGCCCGGCCTGCCGTCCGACCGCTATTTCCTCGACATCCTCGGCGACGGCTGCATCCTCGGCGCCATGACGCAGTTGCTGGACGGCCCCGCCGCCGAGGTCCGGGGCCTCGCCTTCCGCGCCAACCCCCGGGCGGGCGATCCGGCGCCGGAGCTGGGCTTCGAGTTCCAGCTGCGGCGCGGCCCGGGGCTGGTGGGCTGGCAGGCTCAGGCCGTGGGCAGCGACGACTACACGGTGCTGGGCGTCGAGCTGGACGTGGTACCCGTGCGCGTCGCCAACCCCTTGTTCACGCCCTTGGCCGCGCTGCCGCGGCCCGTGGTCGAATCGGTGCTCGCGGGCCGCGGCGGCCCCAAGGAGAACGGCGATGGCGACGGTCAGCGGTGAATTCAGCGTCGGCATGGCGGCCCAGGCCGCGGAGGAGGGCTACCCAGGCGTCGGCCGCATGGTGCTGGACAAGCGCTACGAAGGCGCACTCGACGCCCACGGCGCCGGCCAGATGCTGGCCACGCACGGCAGCGTGGCCGGTTCGGCCGCTTACGTGGCCATCGAGACGGTGACGGGCCGGCTGCAGGGGCGCGAGGGCAGCTTCGCCCTCGTCCACCACGGCCTCATGACGCGTGGTCAGCCGTCGCTGGACATCGGCGTGGTGCCGGACTCGGGCACCGGCGCCCTGGCCGGGCTGACCGGGCGCATGCGCATCCGGGTCGAGGGACACCGGCACTTCTATGATTTCGACTACGACTTGCCGCAAGGCTGAACTGGAGGAGAGGATGATGACCCGCAAGATTTCCCTATTGGCCGCAACGGCCCTGACCCTGCTGGCCGGCGCCGCCCAGGCCACCGACGTGGGCGTGTCCGTCCAGGTCGGACAGCCCGGCTTCTACGGCCGCATCGACATCGGCAACACCGCGCCGCCGCCGGTCGTGGTGGCCCAGCCGGTCTGGGTGCAGCGCCAGCCCGTGCGCGTTGCCCCGGTCTACATGCGCGTGCCGCCGGGCCACCAGAAGCACTGGGACAAGCACTGCGCCGAATACAACGCCTGCAACGTGCCGGTCTACTTCGTCCGCGAGGAGTGGTACCAGCAGCGCTACGGCGACGCGGCCCCGGCGGGCGGCGAGCATGGTGAGGGCCATGGCAAGGGCAAGGGCCACGGCAAAGGCCACGGCAAGGGCCACGACCGCGACTGAAATGAGTTGCCCCCGGCCCAACCCCGCGCGCTGAACGCGCCGCGTGTCTGGTCCGCCCCCCGTGGGGGCGGCGATGCTTGCGGCATCAAGCCGCAAGCATCGCCAGCGCGGGCCGGCTCGGGAGCGGCCCAGCGCTCGGCCCGCAGTTGCCTCGTTTCGTCGGCTGCGTATGGTGCGCAGCATCATGGATAAGCCGGGCCGCGACACAATCGCGGCCATGGCTGACACCGAGATCCGACCCGAAGGCTTCCAACGCGTCAGTGCCGCCCTGGCGGCGCTGGCCCATCCGCACCGGCCCCTGTGGCTCGACGTCGCCGCGCGCACGGCCCAGGAGGCGGCCGACGCGCTGGGCGTCACCCTCGGGCAGATCGCCAAGTCCGTCGTCTTCCGCCGCAAGGCTGACGACTCCGCCGTGCTGGTCATCACCTCGGGCGACCGGCGCGTCGACGAGGGCAAGCTCAAGCCCCATACCGGGCCGCTGGGCCGGGCCGACGCGGACTTCGTCAAGGCGCGTACCGGCTTTTCCATCGGCGGCGTCTCGCCCGCGGGCTTCGCGCCTGTCGATGGCGGGCCATCGCCCCAGCTCTTCATCGACCGCGACCTGTTCCGCTTCGACGTCATCTGGGCGGCGGCAGGACACCCGAACGGCGTGTTCAAGCTGACCCCGGCGGAACTCGAACGGCTCACCGGCGCGCCGGTCATCGACGTCGTGCAGGGTTGACGGCCGTGGCGGCATCTCCCTGCGTCAACGTCTGCCGGATGGACGCCGACAGCGGCTGGTGCCGGGGCTGCGCACGCTCCCTGGACGAGATCGCCGGCTGGGGTGGCGCTTCCGACGAGCGCCAGCGCCACATCCTGGCGCAGCTGCCCGCCCGCCAGGCCGAATTGCGGCGCCGCGGCCTGTGGCTCGACCCGGCGCCCGGCTCGGAGAGCGCGTCATGAAGCGGCTGACCTTCTATTTCGACCCCATCTCGCCCTATGCGGCCCTGGGCTTCGAGGCCCTGCCCGAGGCGCTGGCGGGACACAGCGTCGAGGTCGTCTACCGGCCCATCCTGTTCGCGGCCTTGCTGCAGGCCCTGGGGCAGAAGGGGCCGGCCGAGATCGAGGCCAAGCGGCGCTGGACCTTCCGCCAGGTCGCCTGGCTGGCGCACCGCCAGGGCGTGGTGCTCGACCCGCCGGCCCAGCATCCCTTCAACCCACTGCCGCTGCTGCGCCTGGCCTGGGCCTGTGCGGCGCCGGAGGGTCAGCCGGGCGACACGCCGGGGCGCTGGGTGGCCGAGCAGCTCTTCCACCACGTCTGGCGCGGCGCGGGCGCCGATGCCAACGACCCTGGCCGCCTGACTGAGCTGACCGTGCGGCTCGCCCCCCAGCAGGACCCGTCCAGCGAGGCCGTCAAGCAGCGGCTGCGCACCGAGACGGAGGCGGCCCTGGCCCGTGGCGTGTTCGGCGTGCCCACCATCGAGCTGGACGGCCGCCTGTTCTGGGGCCAGGACGCCCTGCCCATGGTGCGCGCCGCGCTGGAGAACGACCCGTGGTTCCGCAGCGGCATCTGGGAAGACGCCGCCAGGCCGCGCCCCGGCATCGCGCGCCGCCACTGACCGCGGCGTTCGCACGCGCTGCCACGCCACGGCGCCCTGTCGAAACAGGGCTCGGGACTTACCCGTGATGCCCCTCGGGTCTCGCATTGAGAAATGCTGACTGCGGGTTCTTGCGGAGTTTGTCAGCCTCGATTCAGACTGGCGTCAGAACACGGTCAGAGGTCCTCGCAATAGTCACGCCGCAAGGGCTGCGCGGGCGGCCCTACAACAGACGGAGACTTTTCATGGCAACTGCAGCATCCGCAGCGACGCCGATGACGCGCGAGGAGAAGAAGGTCATCTTCGCCTCGTCGCTGGGCACGGTGTTCGAGTGGTACGACTTCTATCTCTACGGCTCGCTGGCGGCCATCATCGCGAAGCAGTTCTTCGCGGGACTGGACCCCCAGGCCGCCTTCATCGCCTCGCTGCTGGCCTTTGCCGCGGGCTTCATCGTGCGACCCTTCGGCGCCCTGGTGTTCGGCCGCCTGGGCGACATGATCGGCCGCAAGTACACCTTCCTGGTCACCATCCTGATCATGGGCCTGTCGACCTTCATCGTCGGCGTGCTCCCCGGCTACGCGACCATCGGCGCGGCGGCCCCCGTCATCCTGATCGGCCTGCGGCTGCTGCAGGGCCTGGCCCTCGGCGGCGAGTACGGCGGCGCGGCCACCTACGTGGCCGAGCATGCGCCGCACGGCAAGCGCGGCGCCTACACGTCCTGGATCCAGACCACCGCGACCCTGGGCCTGTTCCTGTCGCTGATGGTCATCCTCGGCACCCGCACCATGCTGGGCGAGAAGGACTTCGGCGAATGGGGCTGGCGCGTGCCCTTCATCGTCTCCATCCTGCTGCTGGGCATCTCGGTGTGGATCCGGCTGTCGATGAACGAATCGCCCGCCTTCCAGAAGATGAAGGCCGAGGGCAAGACCTCCAAGGCGCCGCTGTCCGAATCCTTCGGTCAGTGGAAGAACCTGAAGATCGTGCTGCTGGCCCTCTTCGGCCTCGTGGCCGGCCAGGGCGTGGTCTGGTACTCCGGCCAGTTCTATGCGCTGTTCTTTCTGACCTCGGTGCTCAAGGTCGACGCCTCGACGGCCAACATCTGGATCGCCATCGCGCTGGTCCTGGGTACGCCCTTCTTCGTCGTGTTCGGCACGCTGTCCGACAAGATCGGCCGCAAGCCCATCATCATGGCTGGCCTGCTGCTCGCGGTGGTGACCTACTTCCCGTTGTTCAAGGCGCTGACCGAGGCGGCCAACCCCGACCTGGCCCGCGCCCAGGCGACCTCCAAGGTCACGCTGACCACCAGCACCGCCACCTGCTCCTTCCAGGGCAGCCCGACGGCGCGTGAGGTGGACTTCACCAGCGCCTGCGACATCGCCAAGCGCGCCCTGGCCCAGTCGTCCGCCAGCTCCGAGACCGTCGAGGCCGCTCCCGGCGCCCCGACCATCGTGCGCGTCGGCGACAAGGAGATCACGGTCCCGACCGCCAGCAAGCTGACCGAGCACAAGTTCGACGAAGCCAGCACCAAGGCCATCGCCGCCTTCAAGAAGGAACTGGGCGATGCGATGAAGGCTGCCGGCTACCCGGCCAAGGCCGATCCGGCCAAGGTCAACGTGCCCATGGTCATCGCCGTGCTGTTCGTGCTCGTCGTCTACGTGACCATGGTCTACGGCCCCATCGCCGCCATGCTCGTGGAGATGTTCCCGACCCGCATCCGCTACACCTCGATGAGCCTGCCGTACCACATCGGCAACGGCTGGTTCGGCGGCCTGCTGCCCTCCATCACCTTCGCGATGGTGGCCCAGAACGGCAACATCTATCACGGCCTCTGGTATCCCATCATCATTTCCGGCATGAGCTTCATCATCGGCATGCTGTTCGTCCGCGAGACCAAGGACGTGGACATCTACGCCAAGGACTGAGCCCCTCGCCCAGTCGAGCCTGGCTGGACGCCGGCTCGTCTGGTCGGTCCCCCGAGGGGACGGCGATGCTTGCGGCATCGAGCCGCAAGCACATCGCCGGCGCGGGCCGGCTTGGGGCGGCCCGGCGCTCGGCCCGAACAGCCCACATCCGAAGGCCGGCATCCGCCGGCCTTTTGCGTTGTGCGCCCAGCATGGGCGCACCCCTACGGGTGCAAGTCCCGTCGTAAGTTGATCACGACGAACGAAGCGAAGCGCAACTGCATGAGGGAGACCGAGTGTGGGAAGGAAGCGTGGAGCGT